>NZ_JOEK01000001.1 GCF_000719135.1 Streptomyces avicenniae
GGCCGAAACCGGATCATCGTTCGACTTGCATGTGTTAAGCACGCCGCCAGCGTTCGTCCTGAGCCAGGATCAAACTCTCCGTGAATGTCTCACGCGAGCCGATACTCGCGGCACCCCGGAATCAAGGGGTGCCATATTCAATCAATCAAAACATTGGCATTGACTTTTGGCACGCTGTTGAGTTCTCAAGGAACGGACGCTTCCTTCAAAACCCTCTCGGGCCTCTCCGGGCGCTATCGGCGTTCCCGGGCAAGCTCGAAGGACCTTACGGACCGGCTCAGGCAGTGTCAAGTCGAGACCTGCGCAGGGGCGATAACCCCTGGCAGGCGGCAACTTCCGGCTCCTAGGCTGGGTTGCTTTGGCGCCTTGACCCACAACGGAGTTGGGGTGTCCACGGGGGTGCCTGGGCACCCGGGGCAGGGGAGGCGGGAGTGGTGGGGACATGCAGGGATCGGGCATCTATCCGTCGGTCGCGAGGAACAGCTTCCGGCGCTACGCGACCTACCGGGCGGCGACGTTCGCGGGTGTGGTCGCCAACACCGTCTTCGGCTTCATCCTGAGCTACACGTTCATCGCGCTGTGGGACCTGCGACCGCAGCTCGGCGGCTACGACCAGGCGCAGGCGCTGACCTTCGTCTGGGTCGGGCAGGGGCTGCTGGCCTGCATGTCGCTCCTGGGCGGCGGGCTGGAGTCGGAGTTGCAGGAGCGCGTACGCCACGGCGACATCGTCATCGACCTGTACCGCCCGGCCGACCTGCACCTGTGGTGGCTCGCCTCGGATCTGGGCCGGGCACTCTTCCACCTGCTCGGCCGGGGCGTCGTCCCGATGGTGCTGGGCGCCCTCGCGTTCGACCTGGCGCTGCCGCTCGACCCGCTGCGCTGGCTGGCGTTCCTCCTCGCCGTGAGCATCGCGATCCTGGTGAGTTTCGGAATCCGATTCCTGGTGGGGCTCTCGGCTTTTTGGCTGATGGACGGCGGGGGCGTCTCGACGATGTACGTGATCCTGTCGATGTTCTTCTCGGGAATGCTGATGCCCCTCACGGTCTTTCCCGGGAACACCGGGGACCTCGCGCAGTTGCTCCCCTGGGCGGCGACGCTCCAGGTGCCGGCCGACGTCCTGCTCGGCCGCCACACGGGGAGCGGGCTCCTGGCGGTACTCGCGCTGTCGGCGGCCTGGGCGGTGCTGTTCCTGTTCCTGGGACGCCTGGCGCAGTCGGCGGCGACGCGGCGGGTGGTGGTCCAGGGTGGGTGAGGCGGTGCGGGCCTACATGCTGACCGCCGGGATGTGGATGCGTTCGACGATGACCTATCGGCTTTCGTTCGCGCTCACTTTCTTTGGCAATATCGTGCTGACGAGCCTGGATTTCGTCGCGATTCTGATCATGTTCGCGCATGTGGAGGCGCTCGGTGGCTTCTCCGTCGCCGAGGTGGGGCTGTTGTACGGCACCACGAGTTTCTCGCTGTCGGTCGCCCATGTGCTGACGGGCGAGCTGCACGAGGTGGGTTCACGGATCAGGGACGGGTCGCTCGACGTCATGTTCGTGCGGCCGGTGCCCGTGCTGGTGCAGCTGGCCGCCGACCGCTTCGCCCTGCGGCGCCTGGGCCGCGCGGCGCAGGGGCTCGCCGTCCTGGGGTGGTCGCTCCCGCAGCTCGACGTGGACTGGACGCCGTGGCGCGTCGCGCTGCTGGTGACGATGCTGCTCAGCGGCGCGGCCATCTTCATGGCGATCTACGTCCTGGGCGCCGTCTTCCAGTTCTACGCCCAGGACGCCGCCGAGGTGCAGAACTCCTTCACCTACGGCGGCAGCACGCTGCTCCAGTACCCGCCGACGATCTTCGGGCGCGAGCTGGTCCAGGGGGTGACGTTCGTGGTGCCGCTGGCCTTCGTGAACTGGATCCCGACGATGCGGCTGCTGGGGCGGGACGACCCGCTGGGGCTGCCGGGGTTCGTGGACTTCCTCTCCCCCGCCGTGGCGGCGGCGCTGCTGCTGGTGGCAGGACTGGCGTGGCGCGCGGCGCTCGGTACCTATCGGAGCACGGGAAGCTGAGGAGAAGGCGATGGGCGAGGCACTGATCGAGGTGCGGGATTTGGAGAAGGTCTTCCACGTACGGCGGAGGGCCGGGCGGTGGCGCCGCACGCGCGAGGAGGTCAGGGCGGTGGACGGGATCTCGTTCACCGTGGACCGGGGCTCGATGGTGGGCTACATCGGGCCGAACGGCGCCGGGAAGTCCACGACGATCAAGATGCTGACCGGCATCCTGACGCCGAGCGGCGGGCGGCTGCGCGTCGCGGGGATCGACCCGGCGCGGGAGCGGACGCGGCTGGCGCGGCGCATCGGCGTCGTCTTCGGGCAGCGCACCACGCTGTGGTGGGACCTGCCGCTGCGCGACTCGTACGCGCTGGTGCGGCGGCTGTACCGGGTGGAGGAGGCGCGGTTCCGGGCGAACATGGAGCGCTGCGTCGAACTGCTCGACCTGGCCGAGCTGTTGCCGGTGCCGGTGCGGCAGCTGTCGTTGGGGCAGCGGATGCGCGGGGACATCGCGGCGGCGCTGCTGCACGATCCCGAGGTGCTGTACCTGGACGAGCCGACGATCGGGCTCGATGTCATCAGCAAGGCAAAGGTGCGCACGTTCCTGCGTGACCTGAACAAGGAACTGGGCACGACCGTGCTGCTGACGACGCACGATCTGTCGGACATCGAGCAGTTGTGTTCACGCGTGATGGTGATCGACCACGGTCGGCTGATGTACGACGGCGGCCTCGCCGGGCTGCGGGAGATCGGGGACGGCGAGCGGACGCTCGTGGTCGATCTGGAGCGCGAGCTGCCGCCCATCGAGGTGCCCGGCGCGCGGACGGTGCGGGTGGAGGGGCCGCGGCAGTGGCTGGCGTTCCCGGCGTCGGCGAGCGCGGCCCCGCTCGTGGCGGCGGTGGCGGCCGGTCACCCGGTGGCCGACCTGTCGCTGCGTGAGCCCGACATCGAGGACGTGATCGCGCGGATGTACGTCAGGGGGGCCGCCGGAGCGCCGGAGGTGGTGTGAACCCCACCCCCGATACGGCCACCCGCACCATCGTGCCCGACCCCCCGTGAGCGGCACCGTTTCCTCCGTCAGGACAGGACCCACCGGTGGAGGAGAAGAACGTGACGACGGCTGTGGCGACCGGGGTGGTGAGCACGCGGGCCAGGGGGGTCGTGAAGGCGTACGGCACCGGTGAGACCCGTGTGACGGCGCTCGACCACGTGGACATCGACATGGAACGGGGACGGTTCACGGCGATCATGGGGCCGTCCGGCTCCGGCAAGTCCACGTTGATGCACTGCCTGGCCGGGCTGGACACCGTCTCCTCCGGCCGCATCTGGCTGGGCGACACGGAGATCACCGGGCTGAAGGACAAGCACCTCACCCGGCTGCGGAGGGACCGGATCGGGTTCATCTTCCAGGCGTTCAACCTCCTCCCCACCCTCAACGCCGCCGAGAACATCACCCTCCCCATGGACATAGCCGGGCGCAAACCCGACAAGGAATGGCTCGCCCGCGTCATCCAGACCGTCGGCCTCGCCGACCGCCTCAAGCACCGCCCGGCGCAGCTGTCCGGCGGGCAGCAGCAACGCGTCGCCGTCGCCCGCGCCCTCGCCGCACGGCCGGACATCATCTTCGGCGACGAGCCCACCGGCAACCTCGACTCCCGCGCCGGGGCCGAGGTCCTGGCGTTCCTGCGCCGCTCGGTTGACGACCTGGGCCAGACCATCGTCATGGTCACCCACGACCCCGCAGCCGCCGCGCACGCCGACCGCATCGTCTTCCTCGCCGACGGCCGCATCGTGGACGAGATGCACCACCCCACCGCCGACCGCGTCCTCGACCGCATGCGCGACTTCGACGCCAAGGGACGCACCTCATGACCGTCCTCAAGACCTCCCTGCGCAACTTCCTCGCCCACAAGGGCCGCATGGCCCTCTCCGGCACGGCGGTCGTCCTCTCCGTCGCCTTCGTCTGCGGCACCCTCGTCTTCAGCGACACGCTCGGCGCGACCTTCGACCGGTTCTTCGCGTCCACGACCGCCGACGTCACGGTGGGCCCCGCCGAGGAGGAGCACGCGCAGGACACCGGCCACGCCCGTACGGTGCCCGCCGCGCTCGCCGAGCAGGTGGGCGGGATCGACGGGGTCGCCGCGGCCGAAGGCGTCGTCTCCACCACGGAGGTCACCGTCGTGGACGCGGACGGCGAGGACGTGGCGGAGGACAGCGCGGGCCCCACCCAGGCCGGTGACTGGGGCCCGGCCGCCCTGCGGTCGATGGAGCTGACGGACGGCCGCGCCCCCGAGGGGCCGCGCGAGGCGCTGCTCGACGCGGACACGGCGGAACGCGGCGGCCTCGCGGTCGGGGACGCGCTGCGCGTCGTCGCGGCGCCGGGCTCGTTCGACGTGACGGTCAGCGGGATCGCCACCTTCACCACGCCCAACCCGGGCATGTCGATGGTGCTGCTCGCCCCCGGCCCGGCCCGCGAGCTGCTGCTCGGCGCGGCGGACGCGGTGAGCGAGGTCCAGGTCACGGCGGCGGACGGCGTGTCGGACGGCGAGCTGAAGCGGCGCGTCCAGGAGGCGCTGGGCGCGGACGCGTTCGACGTGCGGACGGCGGCCGAGGTGGAGTCCGACCTGACGGACGAGGTCGGCTTCCTGGAGTACGTGCGCTACGGGATGCTCGGGTTCGCCGCGCTCTCGCTGCTGGTCGGGGTCTTCCTGATCGTCAACACCTTCTCCATGCTCGTCGCCCAACGCACCCGCGAGATCGGCCTCCTGCGCGCCCTCGGCTCCAGCCGACGCCAGATCAACCGGTGGGCCTGGAGGTCGAGCTGTCGGAGCTGACGGTCTCGGCGTCCACGCCGGTCGTCGGGCTGGTGGTCGGCGTGCTGACGACCGTGGTGGCGGCGTGGCTCCCGGCGCGGCGGGCGGCGCGGACGAGCCCGATGGCCGCGCTGCGGGAGGCGGCGTCGGCAGGTCCCGAGCGCGCCGGACGGGTACGGGCCGCGCTGGGGCTGCTGCTGTGCGGCCTCGGCGGGGTGGCGCTGGTCGCCGCCGCGGGGGCGGAGGACGTCGGTGACGGCGGGGCGTACCTGGGCGTGGGCGTGCTGCTGACGCTGGTGGGCGCGGTGGTGGTCGGGCCGCTGCTGGCGGGCGTCGTGGTGCGCGGGGTGGGCGCGGTGGTGCTGCGGCTCTTCGGCCCCGTGGGGCGGATGGCCGGGCGGAACGCGGTGCGCAACCCACGGCGTACGGGCGCGACGGCCGCCGCGCTGATGGTCGGTCTGGCGGTGGTCGGGGCGCTGTCGGTGGTCGGCTCGTCGGTCGTGGCGTCGGCGTCCGACCAACTGGACCGTGCGGTGGGCGCCGACTTCATCCTGGACACGGCGACGGAGCAGCGGTTCACGGCGGAGGTGGAGGCCGCGGTGCGGAGCGTGCCCGAGGTGGCGGGCGTGACGCACGTGTCGGCGGTGTCGGCGGAGATCACCACGCCGGACGGCGCGGAGACGGCCGAGGAGCTGGTGGCAGCCGATCCGTCGTACGCCCTGGACATGCGGGCGGAGACGGTGGCGGGCGAGCTGGCGGACGCGTACGCGCCGGGCGCGATGTCGGTGAACGAGGTGTTCGCGCGGGAGCACGGCCTCGCGGTCGGCGACGCGCTGTCGGTGCGGTTCGTCGGCGGTGAGACGGCGTCGCTGCGGGTGGCCGCCGTCACGTCGGACGACTCGCTGCTCGACCAGGGCGCGAAGTACGTGTCGCTGGAGACGGCGCGGGCGCATCTCCCGGCGGATCTGGTGCCGCTCAGCTCGGTGTTGTTCGTGACGGCGGTGGACGGGCAGAAGGCGGCGGCGCACGAGGGGCTGCGCGAGGCGCTCGCCGGATACCCGCAGTACAGCGTGCGCGGCCAGGGGGAGTACAAGGAGCTGCTTGAGGAGGGGATCGGGCAGATGCTGAACCTGGTCTACGGCCTGCTGGGGCTCGCGATCGTCGTGGCCGTGCTCGGTGTGGTGAACACGCTGACGCTGTCGGTGGTGGAGCGGACGCGCGAGATCGGGCTGATGCGGGCGGTCGGGCTGTCGCGGCGCCAGTTGCGGCGGATGGTGCGGCTCGAATCGCTGGTGATCGCGCTGTTCGGCGCGCTGCTGGGGCTCGGGATCGGGCTGACGTGGGGCGTGGTGGGGCAGCGGGTGCTGGCGTCGCGGGGGCTGGGGGTGCTGGAGGTCCCGTGGGGGACGATCGGCGCTGTCTTCGCGGGCGCGGCGGTCGTGGGGCTCGCGGCGGCGCTGCTGCCCGCGTTCCGCGCGGGGCGGATGAACGTGCTGCGGGCGATCGCGACGGACTGACGCGGCGGGGCGCCGTGGGACCGGCACACCGCCGGTCCCGCGGCGCCCGTTCGTTCAGCGCTGTCCGCCGCCGAGTACGCGGCTGCGGTCGTGCGCGGCTTCGAGCGCGGCGATGAGCGCGGCCCGTACGCCGTGGTTCTCCAGCTCGCGGATGGCGCTGATCGTCGTACCGCCTGGGGAGGTGACGGCCTCGCGGAGCCTGACGGGGTGTTCGCCGCTGTCGCGGAGCATGACGGAGGCGCCGACGGCGGACTGGACGATCAGGTCGTGGGCCTTGTCGCGGGGCAGGCCGAGGAGGATGCCCGCGTCGATCATGGCCTCGACGAGGAAGTAGAAGTACGCGGGCCCCGAGCCGGACAGGGCGGTGGCGGCGTCCTGCTGGTGCTCGGGCAGGCGCATCGTCCGGCCGACGCTGCCGAAGATGGCGTCGGCCCAGTCGAGGTGTTCCGCCGTGGCGTGACGGCCGCCCGAGATGACGGACATGGCCTCGTCCACGAGCGCGGGTGTGTTGGGCATCACGCGGACGACGGGGGTGCCCGCGGGCAGGTGTTCCTCGATGAACGCGGTGGTGACCCCGGCGGCGGCCGAGACGACGAGGCGGTCGGGCGGCAGGTCGGGCGCCAGCTCGGTGAGGAGGGCGGCCATGTCCTGCGGCTTCACGGTGAGGATGAGGATGCCCGCGCTCTTGGCGGCCCCCGCGGTGTCCGTGGTCTCGATGCCGTAGCGCTCGCGGAGGGCGGCGGCGCGCTCGGGGCGGCGCGCGGTGGCGAGGAGCGCGTCGGGAGCGCGGCCTGACCTGAGCAGGCCGCCGAGCAGGGCCTCGCCGATCTTGCCGGTGCCGAGGACCGCGATCTGGGGGGTCGTTGAACCGCTCATGCGGTCATCCTCGCACCACGGGGGGTCACGCCCCGGCGGCGTCCGGAGTACGGGCGGCGAGCGTGAGGCGTACGACGTAGCGCTCGGTGACCTGGCCGTCGGGGAACGCGGCGGTGGCGGCGGCGCGTTCCGCGGCGAGGAGGGGTGCGGTGGTCGCGGGGCCCGCGACGGTGAGGTAGGAGTGGGAGGCGAGGTTGGCGAGGTGGGCCTCGACGGGGACGGTGCGCTGCCAGGGGACCTCGCACGTGAGGACGGTGAGCGGGAGGCCGAGGCCGCGGATGACGGACGGGGCGCGGCGGCTCATGTCGTGGCCGTGGTAGCGCGGGAGCCCTTCGCGCAGGCGCTGCCGCTGGGCGGTGGCCCAGGGGTCGTCGGGGTCGGGGGTGTTCCACCACAGGGCGAGGGCGCCGGTGGGGCGCAGGACGCGGAACGCCTCGGGGACGGAGCGTGCGGGGTCCGTCCAGTGCCACGCCTGGGCGTAGGTGACGAGGTCGAACGTGGCGGGGGCGAACGGCAGGTGGTCGCCGTCGGCGCGGACGAGCGGGGTGGTGGGGAGCGTGGCGCGGAACTGGGCCGCCATGCCGGGCCCCGGCTCGGCGGCGGTGACGCGGGCGCCCCGCTCGTGGAGGGGGCGGGTGCCGAGGCCGGTGCCCGCGCCGACGTCGAGGACGTCGGATTCGGCGAGGGGGCGGCCCGTGAGCTGTTCGACGGTGTCGTACAGGGCGGGCGGGTAGGTGGGGCGGGCGGCGGCGTAGTCGGCGGCGATGGCGTCGAAGGACGTGGCGTAGGGCCGCGGGCTCGCGGGCAGGCCGCTGCGGGTGCTGGCTTCCGGCCGGGTCATGGTGGGCCATTCTCCGGGGGCGGGGGGCATCAGTCCAGTTCGCGCATCATGCGTTCCATCGAGGAGACGGACTTGCGGGTCTCGGTCAGTTCGTCGGTGTAGCGGCGGAGGATCTCGGTGTTGTCCTCCAGGAGGTCGGCGTACTTGGCGGCGAGGCGGCGGTAGTCGTCCTCGCGGCGGCCTCCGAGCCGGGCGCGCCAGGCGGCGGAGACCTGCCACACGATGACGATGAGCAGGACGAACACGCCTATGGAACCGGCGGCTGCGGCCCAGGTGCCCGCGGGGTCGTCGGCAAGGGTCACCATCGAGTCGTTCACGGTCTTCTCGCTTTCCTGGCGGACGTGCGCGGCGGGTCCTGCGCCGGTCCGCCGTCCGGCTCGGGTGCCGGTTCCGGGGTGGGGAGGGTGAGGGTGCGTGCCGCCTCGGCGACGGTGGCGGGGGTCAGCTCGTAGACGAACGGCGTGACGTCGAAGTACTTCATCGCCTTGCCGTCGGCGCCGGTCTCGGTCGAGCCGGTGACGAGCCCCGCCGCCTCCAGGCGCGCGAGGTGCATGTGGAGCAGCGGGCGGCCGATGCCGATCTCGCGGGCGAGGCGGCTGACGTAGTTCCGCCGTTCCGTCAGGGCGGCGAGGATGCGGATGCGGTGCGGGTTGCTGAGGGCGGCCAGGACGGTGAGCAGCTGGTTCCCGGTGGGAGCGGCGTCGGGCTCGTGCGGGGGGCGGACCTGCCCGTCGCCTCCGGCGCCCATGCCGTCCCTCCCTCCGCCCGACCGTCCCGGTCGTCCTGTGGCGTCCCGTCGCGTCCCGCGGCGGCACACAGGCAGCGTGGCAGGCGACCGCGTCACCCGTCAACAATTCCTGACAGGTGTCGGGGTCGGTTCCGGGACGACTCAGGGTCAACCCTGAGACGCGGCGGCCTCGCGCGCGGTCAGCGGCGCCTGCGGCGCTTCGGGCTGCCTGACCTGCGGCTCGCGCGACGGCGGTGGCGTTCGAGCGCGGCCTCGTGGTCGAGGCGCAGCAGCTTCTCGCCCGGCGCCTCGACCACGCTGCGCATCGCGTACGCCAGCAGGAGGCCGACGAATCCGACGATCTTGATGCTGCGGAACGCCGACTCGTCGGTGGCGCCCGCGGGCCGGGGGCGGGTGTAGCCGCTCCACGCGCGCGTGAACGCGATGGCGGTGCACAGCACCAGCGCGAGGATGACCAGGGACCGCAGCCACGACGCCGTGTCCGTGCCCGTCAGGGCTATGACGCTCAGCCACAGCAGGAGGATTCCCAGTAGGGTGAGCACCGCGGCGCCGAGCGTCAGCAGGACGCGGCGCAGGGCGTAGCCGCCGGAGTGGTCCACCCAGGTCGTGCCGTAGAACCGGAGGGGATCGGGGGCCGGTTCCCGGTCGGCGTCGGATGCGGGCTGCCGTGCAGACTTGGACATGCGGTCGATTATCTCCGTCGGGCGGCGGCGCCCCCACCCCAGTACGCTGTCCCCCGGCGATGGGGCATACCCGGGGGGAGATGCCATGACGAACGACCGGGGCACGGAGCCGGAGCGCCTGGGCGAGTACGTGGTGGAACGGCGGCTCGGCAGCGGCGGGATGGGCGTCGTCTACCTGGCGCGGACGGTCGGCGGGCGGGCGCTCGCGGTGAAGGTCGTACGGCCCGAGTACGCGCGGGACCCGGGATTCCGGGCGCGCTTCCGCCGGGAGGTGGCGGCGGCGCGGCGCGTCAGCGGCGCGTTCACGGCGCCGGTCGTGGACGCGGACCCGGAGGGCGACCCGCCGTGGCTGGCCACGCTGTACGTGCCGGGCGGATCGCTGACGGACCGGGTGGACCGGGACGGGCCGCTGGCGCCTGGCGAGGCGACGCGCGTCGGCGCGCAACTGGCCGAGGCGCTGCGGGACATCCACCGCTGCGGGCTGGTGCACCGCGACCTCAAGCCGGGGAACGTGCTGCTCGCCGAGGACGGCGTCCGGCTGATCGACTTCGGCATCTCCCGCGCGCTGAGCGACAGTCACCGGCTGACGGAGGACGGCGCCGTGCTGGGCTCGCCGCCGTTCATGGCGCCCGAGCAGCTGACCGGCGGCGCCGAGGTGACGGTGGCGGCGGACGTGTTCGCGCTGGGCGCGGTGGTGGCGTACGCGGTGACGGGCCGCAGTCCGTTCGAGTCCGGCGGGGATCCGCTGGCGGTGGCGTACCGCGTGGTGCACGAGGAGCCGGACCTGGACGACGTGCCGGACGGGCTGCGGGAGCTGGTGACGCGCTGTCTGGCCAAGGACCCGGAGCAACGGCCGGACGTGGCGGAGCTGCTGCGGATGGCGGTGGAGGCGGACAGCAGGGAGCGCGCCGGGCCCGGCGGTCCCGCGTACTGGCCGGAGCCGGTGCGCGAGCAGCGGTCGGTGCCGCTGCCGGACACGGCGCCAGGGGTGCCCGCGCGGCGCCGCAGGCGCTGGACGGCGGCCGGGGTGGCGGCGGCGGTGCTGGCGGTCGCGGGGGTCGGCGTGTGGCTGGCGGCGCCCTGGGGTGACGGCGGGGGCGGCGGGCAGGTCGCCACCGGTGAGGGTGACGG
Source organism: Streptomyces avicenniae (assembly GCF_000719135.1). GTDB lineage: Bacteria > Actinomycetota > Actinomycetes > Streptomycetales > Streptomycetaceae > Streptomyces > Streptomyces avicenniae. Next base: position 10,640 of record NZ_JOEK01000001.1, read on the forward strand.
GCGGGCGGCGCCGTTCAGCCCCTGGGAGAAGGATCTGCGGGACTTCGGCGTCCTCGACGCCGCGACGGGCGGGTTCTCCTGCGACGACGCCGGGTCGGGGCTGCTGTGCACGAGCGGCGGGGAGCTGTCCGTCCTGCTGCACCCGGACGGCGAGGAACGTTTCCGCCACCGCGGGCCGCGCGACGCGGTGCTCGGCCCGGCGGGCATCCCCGGCGAGGACGGCACGGTCTACACCCGCTCGGACAAGGGGCTGGTCGCGCTCGACGCGGACGGCGAGGAGCTGTGGGAGATCGACGCCCCCGAACTGATGGGCACCCTGCGGACCCTGGACGACACGCTCGTCCTCCAGAACGGCGACAGCACGCTGCGCTTCTACCGGACGGACGACCGCGAGCAGGCAGGGACGTGGGAGGCGCCGGGCCGCTACGTCACCGCCACCGCCGCGCACGGCGACCGGCTGCTCGTGGAGACGCGGGACGACGCGTCGGGCGGCGACCCGCAGCTGATGCTGCTGGACGCGGCGGCGCGCCCCCTGTGGTCCCTGCCCGTGACGCCGCCGCCCGAGGCGGCCGGGATGCTGGACCTGATCGGGATGGACGGCGAGGCGGCGTACTTCCAGGAGTTCGACCCCGAGGTCCCCGCGATCACCGCCGTCCTGGCGCTCGGCCTCGGGGCGACCGGCGAGTGGACGCGGACGGAGCTGCCGCAGCCGTCCGACCCGCGCGGCGTGCTGGGCGACGGGGCGGTGTTCATGTCGTCCGTCGGCGGCCAGGTCACGGCGGTGGACGCGCTGGAGGGCGAGGTGATGTGGGACGAGGACACCGGCGTGCGTACGGCGTCCGCACCCACCGTGACGAACGGCTCGCTCTACCTGTCGGACGCGGAGGGGCGGCTGTACGCGGTGAGCGCGCGGGACGGGTCCGTCACCTGGCGAGGCGAGCCGCATCCGGGCTCGCCCGGCCTGGGCAGCGACGGCTGGGCCCCGGCGCCCGTGGTGACGGACGAGGGCGTGGCGTACGTCGTGACCCTCGGGAACACGCTGTACGCCACCTCCATCGACGACTGACGGCGCCCGCGCGCGGGGCCGCGGCGGGGCCTCAGCCCTCCAGCAGGCTCACGTCGCGCACGGCGCCCTTGTCTGCGCTGGTGACCATCGCCGCGTAGGCGCGCAGCGCGAGCGACACCTTGCGGTCACGGGACGCCGGGGCGTACCGGCCGCCCAGCGCCTCGCGGCGCGCGGCCAGCTCGTCGTCCGGCACCTGGAGGTCCATGCGCCGGTTCGGGATGTCGATGCGGATGGTGTCCCCGTCGCGCACGAGCGCCATGGTGCCCCCGGCGGCCGCCTCGGGCGAGGCGTGGCCGATGGACAGGCCGGAGGTGCCGCCGGAGAAGCGGCCGTCCGTGACCAGCGCGCACTTCTTGCCGAGGCCGCGTCCCTTGAGGAACGACGTCGGGTGCAGCATCTCCTGCATGCCGGGGCCGCCGCGGGGGCCCTCGTAGCGGATGACGACGACGTCGCCCTCCTTGACGCGCTTGGTGAGGATCGCGTTGACCGCATCCTCCTGCGAGTCCAGGACGACGGCCGGGCCCTCGAAGACCCAGATCGACTCATCGACACCCGCGGTCTTCACGACGGAGCCGTCCTCGGCGAGGTTGCCGTACAGGACGGCGAGGCCGCCCTCGACGGAGTAGGCGTGCGCCAGGTCGCGGATGCAGCCGTTCGCGGCGTCGGTGTCGAGGGTCTCCCAGCGCTCCGACTGGGAGAAGGCGGTGGCCGAACGGACGCAGCCCGGCGCCGCGTGGAACAGCTCGACGGACTCGGGCGACGGGGAGCCGCCGCGGATGTCCCAGCTCTTCAGCCAGTCGGCGAGGGAGTCGCTGTGGACGGAGTGCACGTCCTCGTTGAGCAGCCCGCCCCGGTACAGCTCGCCGAGGATGGCGGGGATGCCGCCCGCGCGGTGGACGTCCTCCATGTAGTACGAGCCGTTCGGCGCGACCTTGGAGAGGCAGGGCACGCGGCGCGAGAGGGCGTCGATGTCCTTCAGGCCGAAGCCGAGCCCGGCCTCCTGCGCGGCGGCGAGGAGGTGGAGGATCGTGTTGGTGGAGCCGCCCATGGCGATGTCGAGGGCCATGGCGTTCTCGAACGCGGCGCGGGAGGCGATGGCGCGGGGCAGGACGGTCGCGTCGTCCTCGTCGTAGAAGCGGCGGGCCAGCGCGACCACGGTGCGTCCGGCGTCCTCGTACAGGGCGCGGCGGGCGGTGTGGGTGGCGAGGACGGAGCCGTTGCCCGGCAGGGACAGGCCCATGGCCTCGGTCAGGCAGTTCATCGAGTTGGCGGTGAACATGCCGGAACAGGAGCCGCAGGTGGGGCAGGCGTTGTTCTCGATGCGCAGGAGGTCCTCGTCGGACACCGCGTCGTTGGCCGCGTCGGCGATGGCGTTGATCAGGTCGAGCTTGCGGACGGTGCCGTCCACGAGGGTCGCCGTGCCGGACTCCATCGGGCCGCCGGAGACGAAGACCGTCGGGATGTTGAGCCGCAGGGCGGCGTTCAGCATGCCGGGGGTGATCTTGTCGCAGTTGGAGATGCAGATCAGCGCGTCGGCGCAGTGCGCCTCGACCATGTACTCGACGGAGTCGGCGATCAGGTCGCGGGAGGGCAGCGAGTAGAGCATGCCGCCGTGGCCCATCGCGATGCCGTCGTCCACGGCGATGGTGTTGAACTCACGGGGGATGCCGCCCGCCGCGCTGATCGCGTCGGAGACGATCCGGCCGACCGGCTGGAGGTGCGTGTGGCCCGGCACGAACTCGGTGAAGCTGTTGGCGACGGCGATGATCGGCTTCCCGAAGTCCTCGCGCGCTACGCCGGCGGCCTGGAGGAGGGCGCGGGCGCCCGCCGCGTTACGGCCGTGGGTGACGGTACGGGACCTCAGTGTCGCCATGGTGATCTGCTCTCCTCACGAGGCTGTGCGGCTACCCCGTCGAGGCTACGCCTTGCGCCCGCGCTTCGGGACCGCGATACCGCGATACGAGACGTACGCGACGGGCGCGCGCGCTCACGCGGGGGCGGGCGCCGCGTCGTCGGGCACGGGGTCGGCCGGGTGCGGGGCGAGCAGCGGCAGGAACCGGACGCCTGGCGGGGTGGCGGCGCGCGCGGCGAGACGTGCCTCGCACATCTGCGCGAGGACGTCGTAGCCCTCCTTGCCCATCATCTCGACCAGCTCGGGCCGGTAGGTGACGAACAGCGCCTCGCTCGCGGTGTGGGCGGCCGGGGCGCCGGTGCACCACCAGTGCAGGTCGTGCCCGCCGCCGCCCCAGCCCCGGCGGTCGTACTCGCCGATGGAGACGACGAGGATCTGCTCGCCGTCGGGCCGCTCCACCCAGTCGTAGGTGCGGCGCACGGGGAGCTGCCAGCAGACGTCGGGCTTGGTCTCCAGCGGCTGGCGGTCCTCGGCGAGGGCGAGGGTGTGCAGGGCGCAGCCCTCGCCGCCGGGGAAGCCGGGACGGTTCAGGAAGATGCACGCGCCCTGGTGGCGGCGGGTGCGCAGCTCGCCGTCCTCGTCGGGCTCGGTCCAGCCGCGCTCGCCCGTGCCCTCGCCGTGGAACTGCCAGGTCTCGGGCGTGAGGCGCGCGGCGTGCCCGGCGACGCGGCGTTCGTCGTCCTCGTCGGAGAAGTGGGCGCCGAGGGAGCAGCAGCCGTCGCTCGCGCGGCCCGCCTGGATGCCCTGGCAGCCGCGGCCGAAGACGCAGTTCCAGCGGGACGTGAGCCAGGTGAGGTCGCAGCGGAACAGCTGCTCGGGGTCGGCGGGGTCGGGGAACTCGACCCAGGCGCGGGCGTGGTCGAGGGAGACCTCCTCGCCCGCGGCGCGCCGCTGCGCTCCGTCGAGCTGCTTGTGCGCCTTGCCCTGCTTCGCCCGCTTCGTCTTCGCCACACAGTCAGAGTAGTGGGACGGTAGCGTTGACCGTCATGAGACTCGGTGTTCTCGACGTGGGTTCGAACACAGTTCACCTGCTGGTGGTGGACGCGCATCCCGGTGCGCGTCCACTGCCCGCGTATTCGCACAAGACGGAGCTGCGGCTCGCCGAACTGCTGGACGGGCAGGGGGCCATCGGGCCCGACGGTGTGGACCGTCTCGTGGCGACCGTGCGCGAGGCGATGGTCGTGGCGGAGGACCAAGGGGTCGCCGACCTGCTGCCGTTCGCCACCTCGGCCGTGCGCGAGGCGGCCAACGCGGACGAGGTGCTGCGGCGGGTGGCCCTGGAGACGGGGGTCGAGCTGCGCGTGGTGTCAGGGCCCGACGAGGCGCGGCTGACGTTCCTGGCGGCGCGCCGGTGGCTCGGCTGGTCGTCGGGGCGGCTGCTGATGTTCGACATCGGCGGCGGCTCGCTGGAGATCGCCTTCGGGGTGGACGAGGAGCCGGACGCGGCGGTGTCGCTGCCGCTGGGCGCCGGGCGGCTGACGTCGGGGCGGCTGCCGGGCGATCCGCCGGACCCGGCCGACGTGCGGGCGCTGCGGCGGGACGTGCGGTCGCAGGTGGCGGATGTCGTGCGGGACTTCACGCGTCTCGGGCGCCCCGACCGGGTGGTCGGGACGTCCAAGACGTTCAAGCAGCTCGCGCGGATGGCGGGCGCGGCGCGCTCGGCGGACGGCCTGTACGTGCGGCGGGAGCTGAGCCGCGAGGACCTGCGGACGTGGGGCCAGAAGCTGGCCGTCATGCCGGTGCGGGAGCGGATGCTGCTGCCCGGGGTGTCCGAGGGGCGTGCGCAGCAGTTGCTGGCGGGGGCGCTGGTGGCGGAGGCGGCGATGGATCTGTTCGGCGTGGAGGTCCTGGAGGTCTGCCCCTGGGCGCTGCGGGAGGGCGTGATCCTGCGGCAGCTGGACGGCATGCGGTCGGCCTGACGCGGGGCGGGCGGCGGCGCGTCAGGCCGGATGCGCGGCGGGGTGCGTCACGCGGTGCGGCGGCGCAGGGTCGCGGCGCCCAGGGCGAGCAGCCCGAGGGCGAAGGCGGCGACGACCAGGATGTCGCGCCAGTAGTCGCCGGTGGGTTCGGCGTGGCGTAGCACCTGCTCCATGCCGTCCACCGAGTAGGACATCGGCAGCACGTCGGAGACGTACTCAAGCACCGGCTGCATGCGGTCGCGTGGGGTGAACAGGCCGCACAGCAGGATCTGCGGGAAGATCACGGCGGGCATGAACTGCACGGCCTGGAACTCGGATGCGGCGAACGCCGAGACGAACAGCCCGAGCGCCGTGCCCAGCAGGGCGTTCAGCAGCGCGACGAGCAGCAGCAGCCAGGGTGAGCCCGCGACGTCCAGGTCGAGGAACCACAGCGCGACGCCCGTGGCGACCCCGGCCTGCGCGACGGCGAGCACGCCGAAGGCGAGCGCGTAGCCCGCGATGAGGTCGCCCTTGCCCAGCGGCATGGTCAGCAGCCGCTCCAGCGTGCCCGAGGTGCGTTCGCGGAGGGTGGCGATGGACGTGACGAGGAACATCGTGACCATCGGGAAGATCCCGAGCAGCGAGCTGCCGATGCGGTCGAAGGCGGCGCGGTCGGCGTCGAAGACGTAGCGCAGGAGCACCAGCAGCAGCACCGGCACGAGGAGGAGCAGCGCGATGGTGCGCGGGTCGTGGCGCAGTTGACGCAGGACGCGCCGGGCGGTGGCGAGCGTACGGGCGGCGTTCACCGTGCGCCGCCTTCCCCGGCGACCAGCCGCAGGAACGCGTCCTCGATGCTCTGCGCGCCGGTGCGCCCGCGCAGTTCGGCCGGGGTGCCCTCGGCGAGGAGGTGGCCCTCGCGCAGGAGCAGGAGCCGGTCGCAGCGGTCGGCCTCGTCCATGACGTGCGAGGAGATCAGCAGCGTGGTGCCGCGTTCGGCGGCGAGGCGGTGGAAGAGGTCCCACAGGCTGCGGCGCAGGACGGGGTCGAGGCCGACGGTGGGCTCGTCCAGGACCAGCAGGTCGGGCGTGCCGAGGAGCGCGACGGCGAGGGAGACGCGGGAGCGCTGCCCGCCGGAGAGGACGCCGGTGAGGGCCCCGGCGTGCCGGGTGAGGTCCACGTCGGCGAGGGTCCGCTCGACGCGCTCGCGCCGCTCGGGGCGGGGCATGCCGAGGACGGCGGCGTAGTAGTCGAGGTTCTGCTGGACGGTGAGGTCGAGGTAGACGGACGGCGCCTGCGTGACGTAGCCGATCCGGTGTCGCAGCTCCCGGCTGCCCGCGGGGCGGCCGAGGACGTCGAGCGTGCCCGTGACCTTGGCCTGGGCGCCGACGACCGCGCGCATCAGGGTCGTCTTGCCGCATCCGGAGGGGCCGAGGAGGCCGGTGACGCTCCCGCCCGCGACGGCGAAGTCGAGGCCGTCGAGCACCCGCGTGGGGCCGCGGCGCACCGCGAGGCCCCTGGCCCGTACGGCGGGCCCGTCCGACGATTTATTAATCATGCGTTTAATTAATCAGCCGGGCGCCTCGCCCGTCAAGCCGCGCGGCGGCGCCCCGGCCGCTTCCCGGAGACGGGCCGTACGCTTGGCGGCGTGGCACCCCAGGTACGCGTCCCCACCGCGAAGGTCGCGCTGTCCACCGCCTCGGTGTATCCGGAGAACACCGAGGCGGCGTTCGAGATAGCCGGGCGCCTCGGCTACGACGGCGTCGAGGTCATGGTCTGGACCGACCCCGTGAGCCAGGACATCGACGCGCTGCGGCGCCTCTCCGACACGCACGGCGTGCCCGTCCTGGCCGTGCACGCGCCCTGCCTGCTCGTCACGCAGCGGGTGTGGGGCACCGACCCCTGGCGCAAGCTGACGACGGCCCGGGCGGCGGCGCAGCGGCTCGGCGCCTCGACCGTGGTGGTGCACCCGCCGTTCCGCTGGCAGCGCTCCTACGTGCGCGACTTCGTCACCGGCATCCACCGGCTCACGGAGGAGACGGGCATCACGTTCGCCGTCGAGAACATGTATCCCTGGCGCTACCGCGACCGCGAACTCCTCGCGTACGCCCCCGGCTGGGACCCGACCGACGACGACTTCCCGTCCTACACGCTCGACCTCTCGCACACCGCCACCTCCCGCGCCGACGCGCTGGCCATGGCGGGCCGCATGGGCGACCGCCTCGGGCACGTCCACATCGCCGACGGCAGCGGCTCGGCGAAGGACGAGCACCTGGTCCCCGGGCGCGGCTCCCAGCCGTGCGCCGAACTCCTCGAAGGGCTCGCCACGGCCGGTTACAGCGGGCAGGTCGTCGCCGAGATCAACACCAGGCGCGCCGCCTCCGCCGCGCAGCGCGAGGCCGACCTGGCGGAGGCCCTGGCCTTCACCCGGCTGCATCTGAGCGCCCCCGCGGACGCCCTGCGCCGGGACGAGCGCCCGTGAGCGTCACGCCGGGCGGCGCACCGCGGCGCGGCCCCGGCAGGCCGCCGCGCGCCAGGCCGGGGGACGACGCGCCGGGCACGCGGCAGCGCATCCTCGTCTCGGCGCGCGCCGAGTTCGGCGAGCGGGGCTACGACCGGGCGTCGATCCGGGCCATCGCGCGCGGCGCCGACGTGAACCCGGCCCTCGTCCACCACTACTTCGGCACGAAGGAAGGCGTCTTCGCGGCGGCCGTGGCCGCGGCGGCGGCGCCCGCGGCGCGCGGGCTGCCGGACGCGGGCCGCTTCCCCGTGTCCGAGTTCGGCGTGCGCTTCACGCGCTTCTTCTTCGGTATCTGGGAGGACGAGGCGACGCGCACGCCGCTGCTCGCCGTGGTCCGCTCCGCGCTGGACAACGAGGCCGCCGCCCGCATCTTCCAGCGCTTCGTCCGCGAGGAGCTGCTGTCACGCGTCGCCGGAGGGCTGGACGCGCCGGACGCCGAGCTGCGTGCCGAGCTGGCGGCCGGACAGCTCATCGGGGTCGTCCTGATGCGGTACGCGCTGCGGATCGAGCCGCTGGCGAGCGCCGACGCCGAGGAGCTGATCGGGCGGCTCGCGCCCGTCGTGCAGCACCATCTCACCGCCGCGCCCGGCACCGCGCCCGCCTGAACCACCCGCCCCCGGGACCGCGCCTCGGCTCAGACGGCCCCGGAGTCCTGCGACGGCTCGCCGGTCGGCGTCGGCTCCGCCGGTTCCTCCGGCTCGGCGGGCGGCGGCTCGCTCGGCGACGGCCCCGGCTCGGGGGCTCCGCCGCCCTCCACGGTGATCACGGCCGCCGCGGGCTCGACGGTGATCCGCCCCTGCCACGGCCCGGCCGGTTCACGCCCCGGGTCCACCGTGACCTCGACGACCTGGCTCTCCCCCGGCTCCAGCGTGCCCGAGGTGGCGCTCGGCACCAGCCAGTCCGCGTCCGAGGTGAGGGTCCAGGTGACCGGCTCGCCGCCCGAGGCGGTGAGGGTGACGCGCGTGCCCTCGCCCGTCGGGACGGCCTCGGCGGTGATCCGTCCAGGGCCCGCGTCGCCGCCCTCCGACGCGCCGTCGCCGCCCGCCGTGGCCCGGTCGTCGCCGGTGCCGGGGGACGCCGAGGGGTCGGCGCCGTCCTGCGCGTCGGCCGCGTCCCCGTCGCCCGTACGCTCCTCGGCGCCCGCCGTGTCGCGCTCCTGCGCGCCCGCGCCGCTGACGCCGCCGAACCGCAGCTCGCCGCCGCCGGGCCCCGGGCCGGTGAGCGCGTTGTCCTGCGCCGTCGCGGCGGTGTCCTCGCTGCGGGCGGTCTCGGTGGCGGGCGGCGCACCCCGGTACGCCGCCCACAGCGCCAGCACGGGCGCGGCGACCACGGCGGCGACGACCGTCGTCGCGAAGGCGCGGCTGCGCAGCTTCTCGCGGCGCGCGGCGCGGTCCCGCTCGTCCAGCGGGAAGCCCGCGCGGTCGTAGCGCGGCGTGTGCTGCGCGCGGGCCCTGCGGATCGCCAGGCGCGCGGCCTCCACGGCGGGGCGCGGCGCGGGCAGGACCGTGAGCCTCGTCTCCTCGGCGGGCGCGCCGCCCGGCCAGGAGGTGGCGGCCATCGCGCGCCGGGCCACCAGACGGCATGACGGGCACTCGTCCACGTGCCGGATCAGCTCGCGACGCATGCCGGAGCCGAGGAGGAGACGGCGGTCGTCGCCCGCCAGCGCGGCGGTGGCCGGGCAGCCCGCCGACTCCAGCGCGGCGAGAGCGGCGCGGGTGCGTTCCACCTCGCGCGCGCCTGAGGTCACCAGCGTGTGCGCCGCGCTCTCGGACAGCCGCAGGACGCGGGCCAGCTCGGCGACGGGGAGTTGGTGGCGGATGGTCAGTTCCAGCGCCTCGCGCTGGGGCTGGGTCGTCCCCGCGGCCTCCGGCCAGGAGAGCGCGGCGAGTTCGCGGCGGCGTCGCCTCGCCTCGGCGCCCTCGCCGAGGGCCCGCGGGGTGTCGGGCGAGGTGTCGCCGGGGGTACGGCGCTGGGCGGCGAGGCGCCGCAGGCACGACCAGCGGGCGAGCGCGTAGAGCCAGGGCCGCAGGAGAGCGGGCGTGGTGGGGCGGCGCCCGCGCTCGTCCTGCCGCTCGGCGAGGGCGAGTGCCTCGCCGAGGGCGGCCGTCGCGGCGTCGTGCTCCCCCATGATGGACAGGCAGTAGGTGAACAGCCCGTCGAGGTACGCGTCGTCGTACGCCTGCCCGGTCGTCTCGGAGCCGGCCTCCGGGGGGACGGCGCGGGGGGCGGCGTGCGGCGCTCGGTCGCGGCTGCTGGTCCTCACCCGGTGACCGTAGGCGCCCGGCGGCGGCCGGACGGGCCGGGAACGGGGAGGTTCCCTCAAACGGGTGATCGCCGGGACCGGGTACGACGGTCGGCGGTGTCAGTGGACGGCGGTAGCGTTCCGGGCATGGCTCGTAAAGCTGATCGTCCCGGCTACCGGTGCACGGAGTGCGGCTGGACCACCGCCAAATGGCTCGGCCGCTGCCCGGAGTGCCAGGCATGGGGCACGGTCGAGGAGGTCGGCGCGGCGCCCGCCGTGCGGACGTCGGCCGCGACCCGTGTGGCCACGCCCGCGGTGCCCATCGGCCAGGTGAGCGGCCTGCGGATGGAGGCGCGCGGCACGGGCGTGCCGGAGCTGGACCGGGTGCTCGGCGGCGGCCTGGTACCGGGGGCGGTGGTGCTGCTCGCGGGCGAGCCCGGCGTCGGCAAGTCCACGCTGCTGCTGGACGTCGCGGCCAAGGCGGCGTCCTCCGACCACAGGACGCTGTACGTGACGGGCGAGGAGTCCGCGGGCCAGGTGCGGCTGCGCGCCGACCGCATCGGGGCCGTGCACGACCACCTGTACCTCGCGGCCGAGACGGACCTCGGCTCGGTCCTCGGGCAGCTCGACGCGGTCAAGCCGGGGCTGCTGATCCTCGACTCCGTGCAGACCGTCGCCTCGGCCGAGGTGGACGGCGCGCCGGGCGGCATGGCGCAGGTCCGCGAGGTCGCGGGCGCGCTGATCCGGGCGTCCAAGGAACGCGGCATGTCCACCCTGCTCGTCGGCCACGTCACGAAGGACGGCGCCATCGCCGGGCCCCGGCTGCTCGAACACCTGGTGGACGTCGTCCTGCACTTCGAGGGCGACCGGCACGCGCGGCTGCGGCTGGTGCGCGGCGTGAAGAACCGGTACGGCGCCACCGACGAGGTCGGCTGCTTCGAACTGCACGACACGGGCATCATCTCGCTCGCCGACCCGTCGGGACTCTTCCTGACCCGGCGTGACGAGCCCGTGCCTGGCACCTGCCTCACCGTCACGCTTGAGGGGCGCCGCCCGCTGGTCGCCGAGGTGCAGTCGCTGACGGTGGCCAGCCAGATCCCGTCGCCCCGGCGGACGACCTCGGGCCTGGAGACGTCCCGCGTCTCGATGATGCTCGCCGTGCTGGAGCAGCGCGGCCAGATCTCCTCGCTGGGGAAGAACGACATCTACACCGCGACCGTGGGCGGCGTGCGGCTGTCCGAGCCCGCCGCCGACCTGGCCGTCGCCCTCGCCCTGGCCAGCGCGGCGAGCGACACCCCGCTGCCGAAGAACCTGGTGGCGATCGGCGAGGTCGGCCTCGCGGGTGAGGTGCGGCGCGTGACCGGGGTGCAGCGGCGGCTGGCCGAGGCGTCACGGCTGGGCTTCACCCACGCGCTGGTCCCCGCCGACTCGGGCGAGCGGCCCCCCGGCATGCGGGTCCAGGAGGTGGCGGACATCGGCGAGGCCCTGCGGGTGCTGCCCGGCCGCCGACCGGCGCGGAACGCGGAGCCCGGCGGGCGTGAGGAGGCGCGCCGGTAGACTCGTGCGCACTAAGCGCAGATTCGTCCCCCGGAGGAACGCATGGCAGCCAGCGACCGGCCGGCGGGCACCGGCAGGCCGGGGGGTGCCCCCGGGGGCGAGACCCCGCTGCGCGCGGTGCTCAGCGCGGTGGCCCCGGGCACTCCCCTGCGGGACGGCCTGGAGCGCATCCTGCGGGGCAACACCGGCGGGCTCATCGTGCTCGGCTTCGACCGCACGGTCGAGTCGCTGTGCACCGGCGGCTTCGTGCTCGACGTGGAGTTCACCGCCACGCGGCTGCGCGAGCTGTGCAAGCTGGACGGCGCGGTCGTCGTGGACCGGGACATCTCCCGCATCGTGCGGGCCGGTGTCCAGCTCGTGCCGGACCCCAGCATCCCCACCGAGGAGACGGGCACGCGCCACCGCACGGCCCAGCGGGTCTCCATCCAGGCGGGCTTCCCCGTCGTCTCCGTGAGCCAGTCGATGCGGCTGGTGGCGCTGTACCTGGACGGGCAGCGGCGGGTGCTGGAGGACTCGGGGGCGATCCTCTCCCGCGCCAACCAGGCGCTGGCCACGCTGGAGCGGTACAAGCTGCGCCTGGACGAGGTCGCGGGCACGCTCTCCGCCCTGGAGATCGAGGACCTGGTGACGGTCAGGGACGTCGCCGCGGTCGCGCAGCGGCTGGAGATGGTGCGGCGGATCGCGGCCGAGATCGCCGAGTACGTCGTCGAGCTGGGCACGGACGGCAGGCTCCTGTCGCTCCAGCTGGACGAGCTGATCGCGGGCGTCGAGCCGGAACGCCACCTGATCGTCCGCGACTACCTGCCGGAGCCGGGCGGCAAGCGGTCGAGGAAGGTCGGCACGGCCCTCGCCGAGCTGGACGCGCTCGACCGCGCGGAGCTGCTGGAGCTGACGGCCGTGGGCCGCGCCCTCGGCGCCGGTACGGCCCCCGAGGCGCTGGACGCGACGGTGTCACCGCGCGGCTTCCGGCTGCTGGCCAAGGTGCCACGCCTGCCCGGGCTCGTCATCGACCGGCTGGTGGACCACTTCGGGACGTTGCAGAAGCTGCTGGCCGCCAGCGTGGACGACCTCCAGGCGGTGGACGGCGTCGGCGAGGCGCGTGCCCGTTCCGTGCGCGAGGGCCTGTCCCGGCTGGCGGAGTCGTCCATCCTGGAGCGCTACGTCTGAGCGGTCTCCGGCGGGAGTTCCTTCCGGTCGCCGTCGAGCACGCCCTGGCGGCGCAGCGTCATCCCCGGCACGGGCGCCATGCCGAACCGGCCGTAGAACGCCTGGCCGGACGCGTCGCACAGCAGGTCAACGGAGTAGAAGCCCTCGGTCCCCTGGAGGACACGCCGCATCAGCTCGGTGCCGATGCCCCGGCCCCGCCAGGCCGGGAGCACTTCGAGCCAGGGGACGGACGCCGTCAGCACCCCGTCGCTGATCATGTGCACGAAGCCGACGGCACGGCCCGCCGCGCGGTCGATCGCCACCACCGCCCGGTAGCTCCCGCGCAGGACCGCCAGATGCTGGGCCGACGAGGCGGCGCGCGGCCAGCCGTCGAAGAAGCCGGTCAGCATGTCCTCGGCGATCTCGGTCATGTCGTCGGTGTAGCGCAGCACGTCCCCACCGCTTCCCCACTTCGGGCGGGTTCAGTCCTCGTCGAGCCGGAACGATGTCTGCGCGACGGGGAAGCCCGCCAGTTCCGCCTCGGCGAGGTACGTGCCCGGCGCGGCGGCCGTGCCGGGGCCCGCCTCGCAGTCGGCGCTCGACCGCCGCCGGTCCCAGACGATGCGGTGCTCCTCGGTGGCGCCGCCCTCGACCGCGACCGGGATGGACCCGGTGTTGTCCGGGCAGTCGGCGGAGGACCAGATCCGCTCGTCGTCCACGTCGGCCAGCGTGACGGTCAGGGCCTCGACGCCGAAGTCCAGGCGGCAGGCGGCGTCCGAGCTGTTGTGGACGCCGAGGCGCAGCTCGGGCAGCTGTCCCTGGGCGTAGTCGTTGGCGCTGCTGCGCAGGGAGAGCGAGATGTCCTGCGGGAGGCAGTCGGGCAGCCCGGCCGGGGCGATGTCACCCCCGCCGCCCTGGGAACCGGCGCCGCCGTCGGAGCCGCCGCCGTCCGAGCCGCCGCCTGAGGCGTCCTCGCCGTTCGCGCCGTCGGAACCGGCACTGCCGCCCCCGCCCGAGCCGTCGTCGGAGCCGTCGGAGCCGTCGTCCCGGCCGTCCTCGTCGTCCGACGCCTCGTCACGTCCGCCTGGTCGCTCGTCGATCAGCGACTCCGACGGGGTGGGCCCCGGCGTGATCGACTCGGCCGGTCCTTCACCGCCCCCGGCCGCCGCGGGCTCGCCGCCTCCGGCCCATGGACGCAGCGCCCACAGCACCAGGAGCGCGACGACCGCGACGAGCAACATCACAACTGCCCTGCGCCGCCAGTAAATGGAGGACGGCAGAGGCCCGACCGGAGTGCGCAGAGATCCCACGCGGAAACCTTACGAGACATCGGTCACGCGCGAGCGCCCCACCCATGGCTTCGGCCCGCTCCGAGACGCGCGGCGCGGGCCGCTTTGTGCCGTGCCCCCGGCATGCCAGGATCGCCTTTGCCATGACTGCGACGACAGCGACGACAGCGACGACGACCGACGCCGACCACACGGCCCTGCACGCCCCGGTCATCGACTGGTTCGACCACCACGCCCGTGACCTGCCCTGGCGCCGCCCCGAGGCGGGCGCCTGGGGGGTCATGGTCAGCGAGTTCATGCTCCAGCAGACGCCGGTCAGCCGCGTGCTGCCGGTCTATGAGGAATGGCTGAAACGCTGGCCACGCCCGGCCGACCTGGCGACCGAGGCCCCCGGCGAGGCGGTCAGGGCCTGGGGCCGCCTGGGATACCCGCGCCGCGCACTGCGGCTGCACAGCGCCGCCGCGGCCATAGCGGAACGCCACGGCGGCGAGGTGCCCACGGACCATCACCAGCTCCTCGCGCTCCCGGGAGTGGGCGAGTACACGGCCGCGGCCGTGGCCTCGTTCGCCTACGGGCAGCGGCACGCCGTCCTCGACACGAACGTGCGCCGCGTCTTCGCGCGGGCCGTCACCGGGACGCAGTACCCGCCGAACGCCACGACGGCCGCCGAACGCAAGCTCGCCCGCACGCTGCTGCCCGAGGAGACCGCCACGGCGGCCCGCTGGGCCGCGGCCACGATGGAGTTGGGTGCGCTGCTGTGCACCGCCCGCACTCCCGAGTGCGGACGGTGCCCGATCGCCGAGCTGTGCGCGTGGCGCAGCGCCGGTTCGCCCGTGCACGAGGGCCCGCCGCGGCGTACCCAGGCGTACGCGGGCACGGACCGGCAGGTGCGCGGGAAGCTGCTGGCCGTGCTGCGAGAGGCGGTCGGGCCCGTGCCGAGGCCGCTGCTCGACCGCGTGTGGCACGACCCGGAGCAGCGCGCCCGCGCGCTGGGCGGCCTGGTGACGGACGGCCTCGCGGAGCGTCTGCCCGACGGCAGGTACCGGCTGCCGGGCGCCGATTGAGCAGGCGGGCGGCGGCCGTCAGCGGCGGCCGAGCGTGGGCCGGGCCGCTTCGGCGTCGGCGCGCGGCAGGACGGTCCTCGCGTCGGCGCCCGCCGCCCACAGGCCGATCATGAACGCCGAGGCGGCCTCGGCGAGCGCCGCGCGCTCCAGGCCGCCGCCCGGCACCGGGGCCGCGCCCAGGTCGGCCACCAGGCGGCCGACCGTGGCCAGGGCGCCGGGGTCGTCGCCGCACAGCGGGACGCCGAGCGGGTCGCCGTCGAAGACGGGCGGCCCGCCGGTCCACACGGCGGCGGGCGCGAAGGTGAACGCCTTCACGACGTGCGCGCCGGGCGCCGCGGCGGCGATCCGCGCGGCCATCGGCGGGCCGCCGGCCGTGGAGAGCGTGAGCGTGCCGGGGACGAGCGGGACCGTGCAGTCGATGACGGTCCGCCCGGCCAGCGCGCCGCCGCCCGCGCCGACTGCGTCGAGCACGGCGAGGGCCGCGTGGTCGGGGACGGCGAGCAGCAGGGCGTCCGTGCCGTGCGCCGCCGCGTCGGCGAAGCCGTGGCCCGTACGGCGGGGGTCGCGGCCACTGGTCAGGACGTCGTGCCCGGCCGCCGTCCAGCGGGCGGCCAGGGCCGTGCCGAGGCCGCCGGAGCCGAGTATGCCGATGCGCATGCGGTGTTCCTCTCCTCACATCCAGGTGCACGGCAAACGTAGATAATCCGAAGGACACCGCTCGGTGTCCGACGGACGGAGGCGGCCCATGCCGGAGTTCCTGGCCGACTGCCGCGCGCGGCAGGGCCTCGACCTGCTGGCCCCCACGTGGAACGGCGTGCTGCTGTGGGCGCTGCGCGACGGGCCCTGCCGCCCGTACACGCTGCGGCGCCGCGTCGGCGGCATCAGCCCCAAGGTGCTCACCGAGACGCTGCGCCGCCTGGAGGCGCACGGGCTGGTGGCGCGCCGCCGCTACCGCGAGGCGCCGCCCCGCGTGGAGTACGAGCTGACGCCGCTGGGACGGACGCTCCTCGCGCCGCTCAAGGCGGTCGGGGACTGGGCGGCGGAGCACGGCGACGCGGTGGCGGCGGCGCGGGAAGGGGCGGACGGCGGCCCGGGGTGACGCCCGGGTGACACCGGGCGGGGCCGTCCCGGCTCAGAGCTGGAACGAGACCGTCTTCCCCTGGCCGGGCGCGTGGCGGCACACCTCCCAGCGGCGTGCGCAGCGGGTCAGCAGCAACAGGCCGCGCCCGTGCTCGGATTCGTCCTCCGGCTCCCGGTCCTTCGGATCGGGGGTGCCGGGGGCGCGGTCGTAGACGACGACCTGGAGGCTGCCCTCCGGCGACCAGCACGCCTGCACGTCCACCGGGGGCGGGGTGGGGCAGTGCAGGGAGGCGTTGACGGCGTTGCTGACCACCTCGGAGGTCAGCAGGACGGCGGTGTCGATGAGATCGCCGTTCCGGGGGACGGTGGTGCACAGCGCCGTCCGCATGGCCTGGCGTACGTTGCGTACCCAGGCGGGGTGGGCCGGGAAGCGCAGAGCGAAATCGGCGTTCCCGGAGCGTTCGGGGACGAGGCACATGGCCGTGCTCCTCTCGTGCTCGGTGTCCGATGTCTTACGGGTTCCTTTTCCACGGCCGATCATTCGGGGAGGATCGGCCAAACGTGAATTTCACACGGAAGCCACGCAGTTCGGGAGGAACGTACGTTCACGGGGGCGCGCGCCCGCGCGATCTGCCTGCGGCAGACGGGACTTCCGGGCAGGCGCCGCGGGGCCTACCGTCGCCGCATGAGCGCCGCCATCGAGATCCACACCGGTGTCACTGCCGCGGGCGTCCCCTTCGCCGCCCTGCCGCCGTCCGTCCCGACCGCGGAGGAACGCCCGCCGCTGCTCGTCACCTGGCACCTGATGGATCCACCGCGGACCGAGGCCGCGTTCGCCGCGGCGCTGCCGCTGCGCGGCGTGCCCGCCTGGCGGGTGCACCTCGGCATGCCGTGGTGCGGCGCGCGGCAGTTGCCGGGCGGGGACGCGGAGGTGGTGGAGCGGGTGCGGCGCGACGCCGTGCACGGCTACCTGGAGCCGGTGGTGGACCAGGCGGTGGACGAGTTCCCCGGCGCGCTGGCGGAGCTGCGGGAACGGTTCCCCGTCGCGGCGGGCGGGCCGATCGGTGTGGTCGGCGGCTCCCTGGGCGGCGCGGTGGCGCTGCGCGTCATGGCGGAGGGGCGGGTACGGGTCGGCGTGGGCGCGGTGGTGAACGCGGCGGTGCGGGCCCGTTCGATCGTCGGCCTGCTCGAAGGGGTGACCGGGCGGCCCTATCCGTGGACCGACGCCTCACGAGCGGTGGCCGGGCGGCTCGACTTCGTGGCACGCGCCGGTGACCTCGCGCGGGGGGAGACGCAGCCGCCGCTGCTCGTGGTCAGCGGCGCGCAGGACTACCCGGACCTGCGCACGGACGCCGCCGACCTCGTGGCCGCGCTGCGCGGCCGGTACGCCGACGAGGACCACGTCCAGCTGCTGACCGTGCCCGGTCTGGACCATCCGCTGGCCGAACCGCCGGGGGACGCCCCGGCGCCGCAACTGCCGACGGCCCGTGTGGTGGACGCGGCGATGACCGAATGGTTCGTCCGGCACCTGACGCCCGGGCGTCAGCGGAGCAGGTCGTCGGCGTAGCCGTCCACGGAGCGGCGGTAGCGGGTCAGGTGCGGGGAGAGCGTGCGCAGCAGGAGGGAGACCGCCTCGCGCTCGCGGCCCGCGTCGGTCAGCGACAGGGCGAGGAACGCGGCCAGCGCGTCGTCCAGGTCGTCCGAGGCGACCGCGCGTTCCGCCCGCAGCAGGCTGACGCTCTCCTCGGACCGGCCGAGGTTGCGCAGGGTGCTCGCGAGCTGGATGACGGCCTGCCGCCGCCGGGGGCCGTCGAGCCCGGCGGCCAGCGCGCGCCGGTAGAGGTGGGCCGCCTCCGACTCCTGGTCGGTCGCGTCCAGCGCGGAGGCCAGCTCGAACAGTCCGGCGGGGTCCTCGGGGGGGCGCGTGGCGAC
Organism: Streptomyces avicenniae; assembly: GCF_000719135.1. Lineage (GTDB taxonomy): Bacteria > Actinomycetota > Actinomycetes > Streptomycetales > Streptomycetaceae > Streptomyces > Streptomyces avicenniae. Next base: position 28,344 of record NZ_JOEK01000001.1, read on the forward strand.
CAGGTCCTTCATCGCCGCGCGGAAGGCGGCCTCGTCCCAGGTGTCGAACTCGGCCCACAACCGGGCGACACGCCGCTCCCAGTCATCGTCGGTCGTGATCATCGCAGCATCCTCGCAGCTCTCCGACGGAGTGTCACCGGCCGATACCCCGGAAGTGGCAGTCGGCCAGGTGATCGTTGACCAGGCCGCAGGACTGCATCAGCGCGTGCGCGGTGGTCGGGCCGACGAAGCGCAGGCCCCGGCGGCGCAATTCCTTGGACAGCGCGGTGGACTCGGGGGTCGTGGCCGCGATGTCGCCGTTGCCGCGCGGCACGGGGCGCTCGGCCGGGTCGGGCGCGTACGACCAGATCAGCTCGGTCAGCTCCCCCGCGCGCCACCCGGCCAGGATCGCGGCGTTGCCGACGGTGGCCTCGATCTTGAGCCGGTTGCGGATGATGCCCGGGTCCTGGAGCAGCCGGGTGACGTCCTCCTCGGCGAAGGCGGCGACGCGCGCGGCGTCGAAGTCGGCGAACGCCGCGCGGAAGCCCTCGCGGCGGCGCAGGATCGTCAGCCAGGACAGTCCCGACTGGAACGCTTCGAGCGACATCCGCTCGAACAGCGCCCGGTCGCCCCGGACGGGCACCCCCCACTCGGTGTCGTGGTAGGCGCGGTAGTCGTCCGGCGCGATCCCCCACGGGCAGCGCAGCAGCCCGTCGGCGCCCGCCACCGCCAGTGTTTCGTCCATGCGTGCAGTCTGCCCGAGAGGACTGACAATTCAGGACGGACGGTCCGGCGGCGACGAGGGCGACTCGCGCAGGTACAGCGCGCCGCAGGTGTGGCAGTCCTGCTCGGTGGTGTGCCCCCACTCCTGCTCGGGCAGGTTCTTCGCGTCGGGCGTCAGCTCCCGGCCGCACAGCGCGGTGGTCGCGTCGCCTTCCCCCCTCACCATGTGCCACGTCTTCACGTCGGGCTCGCGGCCCTCGCCGCGCGTCTCCTCGACGTACTCGGCGCGCATCGTGTGCCGCATCACCGCACCTCCGCTTCCGTCTGCCGCTCCCCACCCATCGTCGTCCCGATCACGCCGCACGGCGATCCGGGCGGGGCGTTCCGGCGACGGCGGGCGGGCAGCCGGGCGGGACGTCCGTAATCCGCCAGCGGCGGGCCCGCGCCCGCCGGAGGGTGAGGCGTATGCACGACACGACTCGCCCCGCGCCGACGGAGGCCGCCGCACACCGCCCCATCGACCCGGGCATCCTCTACTTCGGCACGCCCGTGGTGCTGCTGTCCACGCTCAACGAGGACGGCACGGCCAACCTGGCGCCCTTCTCGTCCGTCTTCTGGCTCGGCCGCCGGGCCGTCCTGGGCATCGGGGCGCGCTCCACGACCGCGCGGAACCTGCTGCGCACCCGTGAGTGCGTGCTGAACCTGCCGTCCGACGACCTCGCGCCCGCCGTGGACCGCCTCGCGCTGACCACGGGGACCGATCCGGTGCCGCCGGGGAAGGCACGCCGGGGGTACCGGCACGTCCGGGACAAGTTCGCGCGCGCCGGGCTCGGCAGGACGCCGTCCGCGACGGTGGCCCCGCCCCGGGTGACCGAGTGCCCCGTGCACATGGAGGGCGAGGTCAGGGCGGTGCACCCGGTGGCGGAGGACGACGCGGCGGCGCGCGGCGGCGTGCTCGCGTTCGAGGTCCTGGTGACCCGGGTGCACGTCACCGACGCGCTCCGCCTGCCGGGCACCGCCGACCGGGTCGATCCGGACGCCTGGCGTCCGCTGATCATGAGCTTCCAGCACTTCTACGGCCTGGGACCGCGCCGTGGACCGTCCGCGCTGGCGACGATCCCCGAGGACCTGTACCGCTGAGCCGACACACGCGTGTGCCCCCCGCGGCAGGAGCCGCGGGGGGCACACGCGTCGTTCACGGCGGGGCGCCGTCAGCGTCGGGACGCGACGGTCACTCCTTGGCCAGGTTCGGGCCGCCACCGGCCGCCTGCTCCACCGGCGGGGCGTCCGGCAGCGCGGACTTCTCCTCGCCGCGGAAGGTGAAGGACTTGTCCTTCCCCTCGCCCTCGGTGTCCACGACCACGATGTAGCCGGGGCGCAGCTCGCCGAACAGGATCTTCTCGGACAGGATGTCCTCGATCTCCCGCTGGATCGTCCGGCGCAGCGGCCTGGCGCCGAGCACCGGGTCGTAGCCGCGCGTCGCGAGGAGCTGCTTGGCGTCCGTGCTCAGCTCGATGGCCATGTCACGGTCCTTCAGCCGGTCGTCCACCTGGGCGATCATCAGGTCCACGATCTGGATGATGTCGTCCTGCGTGAGCTGGTGGAAGACCACCGTGTCATCGACACGGTTCAGGAACTCGGGGCGGAAGTGCTGCTTCAGCTCGTCGTTGACCTTGGCCTTCATCCGGTCGTACCCGGTGGCGACGTCCCCTGCCACCGCGAAGCCCATGTTGAAGCCCTTGGAGATGTCGCGGGTGCCCAGGTTCGTCGTCATGATGATGACGGTGTTCTTGAAGTCCACGACACGGCCCTGGGAGTCGGTCAGGCGACCGTCCTCCAGGATCTGGAGCAGCGAGTTGAAGATGTCCGGGTGGGCCTTCTCGACCTCGTCGAACAGCACGACCGAGAACGGCTTGCGGCGCACCTTCTCCGTGAGCTGGCCGCCCTCCTCGTACCCGACGTAGCCGGGCGGGGAGCCGAACAGGCGGGAGACGGTGTGCTTCTCGCCGAACTCCGACATGTCCAGGGAGATCAGCGCGTCCTCGTCGCCGAAGAGGAACTCCGCCAGCGTCTTGGACAGCTCGGTCTTACCGACACCGGAGGGCCCGGCGAAGATGAACGAGCCACCGGGACGCTTCGGGTCCTTCAGACCGGCACGCGTGCGTCGGATGGCCTGCGAGAGCGCCTTGATGGCGTCCTGCTGGCCGATGACGCGCTTGTGCAGCTCGTCCTCCATGCGGAGCAGACGCGAGGACTCCTCCTCGGTCAGCTTGAAGACCGGGATGCCCGTGGACGCGGCGAGGACCTCGGCGATCAGTTCCTCGTCCACCTCCGCGACGACGTCCATGTCGCCGGACTTCCACTCCTTCTCCCGCTGGGCCTTCGCCGAGAGCAGTTGCTTCTCGTTGTCGCGCAGCGAGGCGGCCTTCTCGAAGTCCTGCGAGTCGATCGCGGACTCCTTCTCCCGGCGGACACCGGCGATCTTCTCGTCGAACTCGCGCAGGTCCGGCGGCGCGGTCATCCGGCGGATGCGCATCCGTGATCCGGCCTCGTCGATGAGGTCGATGGCCTTGTCGGGGAGGAAACGGTCCGAGATGTACCGGTCGGCCAGCTGGGCGGCGGCCACCAGCGCGGCGTCGGTGATGGAGACGCGGTGGTGCGCCTCGTACCGGTCGCGCAGGCCCTTCAGGATCTCGATGGTGTGCGGCAGCGACGGCTCCGCGACCTGGATCGGCTGGAAGCGGCGTTCGAGGGCCGCGTCCTTCTCCAGGTACTTGCGGTACTCGTCGAGCGTCGTCGCACCGATGGTCTGGAGTTCGCCGCGGGCCAGCATCGGCTTGAGGATGCTGGCGGCGTCGATCGCGCCCTCGGCCGCGCCCGCGCCCACCAGGGTGTGCAGCTCGTCGATGAACAGGATGATGTCGCCGCGGGTGCGGATCTCCTTGAGCACCTTCTTCAGGCGCTCCTCGAAGTCACCGCGGTAGCGGGAACCGGCGACCAGGGCGCCCAGGTCCAGGGTGTAGAGGTGCTTGTCCTTGAGGGTCTCGGGCACCTCCCCCTTGACGATGGCCTGCGCCAGGCCCTCGACCACGGCGGTCTTGCCGACGCCGGGCTCACCGATCAGCACCGGGTTGTTCTTGGTGCGCCGGGAGAGCACCTGCATGACGCGCTCGATCTCCTTCTCGCGCCCGATGACCGGGTCGAGCTTGGACTCGCGCGCCGCCTGCGTCAGGTTGCGGCCGAACTGGTCGAGCACCAGCGAGGTGGACGGCGTCCCCTCGGACGGCGCGCCCGCGGTCGCGGCCTCCTTGCCGCCGGAGTACCCGGACAGCAGCTGGATGACCTGCTGGCGCACCCTGTTCAGATCGGCACCCAGCTTGACCAGGACCTGGGCGGCGACGCCCTCGCCCTCGCGGATCAGGCCGAGCAGGATGTGCTCCGTGCCGATGTAGTTGTGGCCGAGCTGGAGGGCCTCGCGGAGCGAGAGCTCCAGGACCTTCTTGGCCCGGGGAGTGAAGGGGATGTGGCCGGACGGCGCCTGCTGGCCCTGCCCGATGATCTCCTCCACCTGCTGGCGGACCGCCTCAAGCGAGATCCCGAGGCTCTCCAGGGCCTTAGCGGCGACACCCTCACCCTCGTGGATCAGGCCCAGGAGGATGTGCTCGGTGCCGATGTAGTTGTGGTTGAGCATCCGGGCTTCTTCCTGAGCCAGGACGACAACCCGCCGCGCGCGGTCGGTGAACCTCTCGAACATCGTTAATCGCTCCTCAGAGCGGTCAGGCAGTAAAGGGGTCGGTCCCCTCCCTGTCCTTCCGCAGCTTAGTCCCGCAACGGGGGACCGCTCATTCCAACTGTCTGCTCCTGTCCCCGGCGCCTTGCCCCGAACAGGCGACATCAGTTCCAACCCGATGGTGCGAGACGATGTTCCCGCAGGCCAGGTATTGGGCCTCGGAACAGCTACGCCGTCGGCGAACGTGTCCCCGGGCCCGCACCGGACCGGTTCTCACCGCCCCCTCACCCGTCGGTGTCCATCGTCCTGCATCGTCCTCATGGAACTGCCTACCCTTCAAGGCTGACACTCCATGCGGTGAGAGCCATGGACATCCGCTACAGGCGAACGGGAAAACCGTGTGCGACCGGAGGCGGACAGGGTGTAACTCTCCCGCACGCGGGCCCGTGGGCCCGTCAGGACACACGCCCGGGACGCGCCGTGAACGGCCCCGGGGGGCCGCCCGGGGTGGGCGGCCCCCCGGACAGGGACGTGGGCCGCAGACCCGTGACGGGTCGGCGCGACGGACCGGACGCTCAGACGCCGGCCTTCTGGTACGCCTCGCGGATGCTGGCGGGAACACGACCGCGGTCGTTGACCTCGTAGCCGTTCTCCTTGGCCCAGGCGCGGATCTTCGCCGTGTCCTCGCCCGACGCGCCTCCCGTGGCGGCGCGGCCACGGCTGCGGGCGGCACGGCTTCCACCGGCGCGGCGCCCCGCCTTCACATAGGGGTCGAGCGCGTCGCGGAGGCGATCGGCGTTTTCCGCATTGAGATCGATCTCGTACGTCTTGCCGTCGAGCGCGAACGTGACGGTCTCCTCCGCCTCGCCGCCGCTGAGGTCGTCGAGGAGAAGGACCTGAACCTTCTGTGCCACCGGGCTGCTCCTCTTCCATTTTGTCGCCGATGAATAACGTCGTTGCGTACCGAGGTGTAATCGAGTACCGCAGTGTAATCAAACAGCCATGGCCGGGAAAACACAAACCCCGGAGTGTGGATTAGCGGGACCCCCATAAGACACGCCGGGACGATCCGGACATAAGCCGCCGCCCGTGTTCTCGTGGAGATGCACTCTCAGAGATGCAGCAGCATCCGAGTGTTACCCAATGTGTTGGGCTTCACGCGTTCCAGTCCCAGGAACTCGGCGACGCCTTCGTCATAGGAACGGAGCAGCTCGCTGTAGACATCACCGGGGACCGGTGCATCGGCGATCTCCTTGAAGCCGTGGCGCGCGAAGAACTCCACTTCGAAGGTGAGGCAGAAAATACGCTGGACCCCCAGCCAGCGGGCCGTGCCCAGCAGCTTCTCCAGCACACGGTGGCCCACCGCGTGCCCGCGCAGCCGGGGATCGACCGCGAGTGTGCGCACTTCGGCGAGGTCGTCCCACATGACGTGCAAGGCGCCGCAGCCGACCACCTCGGCGTCGTGGTCGCGCTCGGCCACCCAGAACTCCTGAATGTCCTCGTAAAGCGTCACCGTCGCCTTGTCGAGCAGGATGCCGTCACGGGAGTAGCCGTCGATCAGCCGCCGGATCGAGGAGACATCTGTAGTCCTGGCGCGGCGCACAGTGACTTCTGTTGAGGTTTCCGACACATCCCGAGGCTAACCCGCGCTCTCTTCACGGGGTGCTTCGGGTCCATCACGGCGCTCTCCGACGACATCGACGACATCGACCACACGCAAGGCGTCACGCAATGCCTCGGTCTGGTCGGCGGACATCATCCCGAAGAAAGCCACGAGGGCCGCAGCCGCGTTGTCACTCTCGGCCCATGCGTCATTCATCAAAGCGGCCGAGTACGCGGCGCGTGTGGAGATCGCCTCATAGCGATAGGCACGGCCCTCCTGCTCGCGGCGGACCCAGCCCTTCTGATGCAGGTTGTCGAGGACGGTCATCACCGTCGTATAGGCGATCGAACGCTCCTCCCGCAGATCTTCGAGAACTTCTCGCACCGTGACGGGACGGTTCCACTCCCATACGCGGGTCATCACCGCGTCTTCCAGCTCTCCCAGTGGTCGAGGCACAGGGGAAGAATAACCAAGCCGCGACATAGCGGACACTTGCCGCAAGACGGGAGTCGCCGCCGCGGTGCGGCGGGGAGGGGCGGCCGGGCCCGTGGGGCGCGCGGGAGCCGCGGCGGGCACGCGGCGCGGCGCCGCCCGCGGCCGCGCCACGGGCGGCGCCGGAGGGGCCGCGGAAGCCGGAGGAGGTGCCGCTCAGCCGGTCGGCCGGTCGCCGTTCTCGGCGGCGGCGCGGCGCGCGAGGGCCGCGTCCACGGCGGCGTCCTCCTTGAACTTGTTGCTGCCACCCTGGGACCGGATGATCGTCACGATCAGCCAGGTGAAGCCCACGGCCATCACCACGGGTGGGAAGAGTGCGGCGACGTAGTCCACAACGATCGGCCTCCTAGGACGTGCCCGCCGGGTCCTGCCGGACGGGCCGCCCCCAGCCTACCGAGCGGCTGCCTATCGACCGCCTTGGGGTGAGTTCTCCCCACTCCTCCCGTCGCCCCCATCACGGCCGTCGCCGCCGCCGTCCTTGTTCCCCCCGTCGCGGTCGGCGGGTTCCTGGGGCACAGGACGGGCCGCCGGGCGGCGTCCGCCGCGCGGCGGGAAGACGTCCGCCGGGGTCGGCACCGGGCGTGGCGCCTGCGGCCGACGCTGCTGCTGCTCACCGTTCTCGTCCCCGTCACCTCGGGGGGCGGGGGAACCCTGGGACGTAGCCATGAACTGACATTAAGTGCTTAGCAGACAATTCGCAGCGATTGGGGCGTCGGCGGGCGTGTTCCCGGGCGGGGGGTCAGGACCGGGAGATGTTCCGCTCGTAGACCAGGCGCAGCCCGACGAGGGTCAGCCACGGCTCGTGCTCGTCGATCACCGTGGACTCCCGCAGCACCATCGGGGCGAGGCCGCCGGTGGCGATCACCGTGACGTCGTCCGGGTCGTCCGCCAGCTCGCGCGACATCCGCTCGACCACGCCGTCCACCTGGCCCGCGAAGCCGTACAGGATGCCGGACTGCATCGACTCCACGGTGTTCTTGCCGATCACATGGCGCGGCCTGGCCAGCTCGACCTTCCGCAGCTGCGCGCCGCGCATCCCCAGGGCCTCGACGGAGATCTCGATGCCGGGCGCGATGGCCCCGCCCGCGTACTCCCCGCGCGCCGAGACGGCGTCGTACGTCGTCGCCGTGCCGAAGTCCACGACGATGCACGGCCCGCCGTACAGCTCGACGGCCGCCACCGCGTTGATGATGCGGTCGGCGCCGACCTCCTTCGGGTTGTCGGTGAGGATCGGCACGCCCGTCTTGACGCCGGGCTCCACGAGGACGGCCGGGATGTCGCCGTAGTACCGCCGGGTGACCTCGCGCAGCTCGTGGAGGACGGACGGCACGGTCGAGCAGATGGCGATGCCGTCGATGCCGTCGCCCAGCTCGTCGCCGAGCAGGGGGTGCATGCCCATGAGGCCCTGGAGGAGCACGGCCAGCTCGTCCGCGGTGCGGCGGGCGTCCGTGGAGATGCGCCAGTGCTCGACGATCTCCTCGCCGTCGAAGAGGCCGAGGACCGTGTGCGTGTTGCCGACGTCGATGGTGAGCAGCATGGTCAGGCGTGCCTCTCGGGACGCAGGTCGAGACCGATGTCGAGGATGGGGGCCGAATGGGTGAGGCCGCCGACGGCGACGTAGTCCACGCCCGCCTCGGCGTACGCGCGGGCGCCGTCCAGGGTGAGGCCGCCCGACGACTCCAGCTCAGCGCGGCCCGCGACCAGCTCGACGGCGGCGCGCGTCTCCTCCGGCGTGAAGTTGTCGAGCAGGATGAGGTCGGCGCCCTCGGCGAGGACGGGCTCGATCTGGTCGAGGCGGTCCACCTCGACCTCGACGGGCACGCCGGGGAACTCCGCGCGGACCCGGCGGAACGCCTCGGCGACGCCGCCCGCCGCGATCACGTGGTTGTCCTTGACGAGCGCCGCGTCGGAGAGCGACATGCGGTGGTTGACGCCGCCGCCGCAGCGGACCGCGTACTTCTCCAGGGCGCGCAGGCCCGGCGTGGTCTTGCGGGTGTCGCGGACGCGGGTGCCCGTGCCGTCGAGGGCGTCGGCCCAGGCGCGGGTGGCGGTCGCGACGCCGGAGAGGTGGCACAGGAGGTTGAGGGCGCTGCGCTCGCCGGTCAGCAGGTCGCGGGTGCGGCTGGTGACGGTGAGCAGCACCTGCCCGGCCTCGACGCGGTCGCCGTCCGCCACGTGCCGCTCGACCTCGAACTCGGCCGTGCACACGACGGACAGGACGGCCTCGGCGATGTGCAGCCCGGCGACGGTCCCGGCCTGGCGGGCCGTGAAGTCGCCGACGGCGACGGCCTCCTCGGGGACGGTCGCGACCGTCGTGACGTCCACGCCGTTGTCGAGGTCCTCCTCGATGGCGAGGTGGGCGACGTCCTCGACGAGCACGGGGTCGAGCCCCGCGTCGGCGAGCAGCGCGGCCAGGTCGGGGTCGAGGCCGCACTCCATCGGGTCGTACTCCGCGTCGTGCCCGTCGCAGCAGGCGCAGCCCGCCCCGCAGCCGCCCGCGGGGCCGTCGTCGGTCGGCCGGGCGCCGAGGGGCAGCAGGGTCAGCTCCACGCGCTGCGGCGCCGGGGTCTGGGGGGTGGTCACGGGGTCGGGTCTCCTTGGTCGCTGCTCCGGTGCGGACGGGCCGTACGCGGGACGCTCACCGGTCGGTGCCGGGGGCGGGTGGTGCCGTGGGCGGGAAGGCGGTCGTGCGGGTGGTCGAGACGGTCAGGGCGGTGCCCCCGGGGGCCGGGGCGAGTGTGCCGACCAGGTGGCGTCGCCACCGTGCGTCGTCCCGCTCGGGGTGGTCCTCGCGCCAGTGGCAGCCGCGGGTCTCCGTGCGGTGCAGGGCGGCGGTCACGAGGACCCTGGCGACGAGATGCAGATTAGCCGTCTCCCAGGTGTCCGCGCCCGGTTCGGCCGGCTTGCGGTCGTCGTCCAGGGCGAGGGCGTCGAGGGCGCGGGCCGCCTCGGCGAGGCTGTCGGCGGAGCGCAGGACGCCGGCGCCCCTGGTCATGACGCGCTGGATGACGGTCCGCGCCTCGGGCGGCAGCAGGCCGGGGCCCGGGGCGGGGGGCGCGGTGACGGGCGCGGCGGCGCGCGGGAGGGGGCTCGACGTGAGGGCGGTGGCGATGCGCTCGGCGAAGACCAGCCCTTCGAGAAGGGAGTTGGACGCCAGGCGGTTGGCGCCGTGCACGCCGGTGCAGGCCGTCTCGCCGCACGCGTACAGGCCGGGCACGGTGGTGCGGCCCGCGAGGTCGGTGCGGACGCCGCCCGACGCGTAGTGCGCGGCGGGCGCGACGGGGATGAGGCCGGTCACCGGGTCGATGCCGTGGGCGCGGCAGGCGGCGAGGATCGTGGGGAAGCGGCGGGCCCACATGTCGGCGCCGAAGTGGCGGCCGTCGAGGTACATGTGCTCGGCGCCCTTCTCCTGCATGCGGCGGGTGATGGCCTTGGCGACGATGTCGCGCGGGGCCAGCTCGGCGAGTTCGTGCTGCCCGTGCAGGAAGCGGACGCCGTCGCCGTCCACGAGGTACGCGCCCTCGCCGCGCACGGCCTCGGAGATGAGCGGCTGCTGCCCCTCGGCGTCGGGGCCGAGCCACAGCACGGTGGGGTGGAACTGGACGAACTCCAGGTCGGAGACCTCGGCGCCCGCGCGCAGGGCGAGGGCGACGCCGTCGCCCGTGGAGACGGCCGGGTTGGTGGTGGCGGAGAAGATCTGGCCCATGCCGCCGGTGGCGAGCACCACGGCGGGGGCGTGGACGGCGCCGACGCCGTCGTGGCGCCCCTCGCCCATGACGTGCAGCGTCACCCCGGCGGTGCGGCCTTCGGCGTCCTTCAGGAGGTCGAGCGCGAGGGCGTTCTCGACGGTGGCGATCCCGGCGGCCCGCACGGCGGCGACGAGGGCGCGGGAGATCTCGGCGCCCGTCGCGTCGCCGCCCGCGTGGGCGATGCGGCGGCGGTGGTGGCCACCCTCGCGGGTGAGGGAGAGGCCGCCGTCCTCCGCCGTGTCGAAGCGGGCGCCGAGGCCGATGAGGCGGCGGACGGCGCCGGGGCCCTCGGTGACGAGGGCGGCGACGGCGGCCTCGTCGCACAGCTGGACGCCCGCGACGAGGGTGTCGGCGAGGTGCTGGTCGGGGGTGTCGCCCTCGCCGAGTGCGGCGGCGATGCCGCCCTGCGCCCAGCGCGTGGAGCCGTCGTCGAGCCGGGCCTTGGTGACGATGACGGTGCGCAGCCCGGCGGCGGCGCAGCGCAGGGCGACGGTGAGCCCGGCGACGCCCGAGCCGACGACGGCGACCTCGGCGTCGAGGGACCAGCCGGGCGCGGGGGCGGCCAGCGCGGCGGGGTGCGGTACGGGCGTGGTGACGGGTGCGGTGTTCACGCGGCGGCGCCCAGGGTCAGGCGGACGTTGTCGATCAGGCGGGTGGTGCCGACGCGGGCGGCGACGGCGAGGACGGCCTCGCCGGTGAACGCGGTGTCGCCGCCGTCGATCTCGGTGAAGTCGGCGGGGTCGATCAGCGCGAGGTAGCCGAGGGCGAGCGGCGGTTCGGCCCCGGCGGCGGCATCCAGGACGGCGCGGGCGGCGGCGAGGCGCGCGGCGGGTGGTCCCGTGGTGTCGCGGGCGGTGAACAGGGCGCGGGAGAGGGCGAGGGCGGTGGTGCGTCCGGCGGGCGTCAGGTAGCGGTTGCGGCTGGAGCGGGCGAGGCCGTCGTCGTCGCGCAGGGTCGGCACCGGCAGGATCTCGACGGGGAAGTCGAGGTCACGGACCATGCGGCGGACGAGGGCGAGCTGCTGCGCGTCCTTCTCGCCGAAGGTGGCGTAGTCGGGCGCGGTGAGGTGGAGCAGCTTGGCGACGACGGTCAGCATGCCGTCGAAGTGGCCTGGCCGCTCGGCGCCTTCGAAGCCCGCGCCCATGGGGCCCGCGGTGAGCGTGACGCGCGGGTGGCCGTCCGGGTACATCGTGGCGTCGTCGGGGGCGAAGACGAGGTCGGCGCCGCCCTCCTCTGCGAGCTTCACGTCCGCGTCGAGCTGGCGCGGGTAGCGGTCGAAGTCCTCGCCTGGGCCGAACTGGAGCGGGTTGACGTAGACGGTGACGACGAGCTGCCCCGCGGGTGACAGGCGTTGCCTGGCGGCGCGCATGTTGGCGAGGTGTCCCTCGTGCAGCGCGCCCATCGTCATGACCACGGCGCGGTCGGCGCCCGGGGTGTACAGCGCCCGCAGTGCGTCCGCGTCGCGGGCCACGGATATCGTCATCGCTCTCCTTCCTCGGCGCTGTCGGCGAGTACGTCGAGAAGCGCCTCGGCCAGCTCGGGTCTGAGCAGGCCGTGGTCGAGTGCACGGTCCGCCGTGACGCGGGCCATGGCGAGGTAGCCGGCGAGGGCGCCGGGGGAGTGCGCGCGCAGCTCGGCGACGTGGGCGGCGACCGTACCTGCGTCGCCGCGTGCGACGGGGCCGGTGAGGGCGGCGTCGCCGGAGCGCAGGGCGTTGTCGAGCGCGGCGCCGAGCAGGGGGCCGAGCATGCGGTCGGGGGCGGCGACACCGGCCTGCCGCAGCAGTTCGAGCGACTGGGCGACGAGGGTGACGAGGTGGTTCGCGCCGAGGGCGAGGGCGGCGTGGTAGAGCGGCCGGTCGCGCTCCTCGATCCACTCGGGCTCGCCGCCCATCTCGATGACCAACGCCTCGGCGGCCATGCGCAGTTCGGCGGGGGCGGTGACGCCGAAGGAGCAGCCCGCGAGCCGCTGCACGTCCACGGGTGTGCCGGTGAAGGTCATCACGGGGTGCAGCGCGAGCGGCAGGGCTCCGGCGCGCAGGGCGGGGTCGAGGACGCCGGTGCCGAAGCGTCCCGAGCAGTGCACGAGGAGCTGGCCCGGCCGGACGGCGCCGGTCTCGGCGAGGCCCGTGACCAGTCCTGGCAGGGCGTCGTCGGGGACGCTGAGCAGCACCAGGTCGGCGAGCGCGAGGACGTCGTCGGGGGCGACGAGGGGGACGCCGGGCAGCAGCGTCTCGGCCCGGCGGCGTGACGCGTCGGAGACGCCTGACGCGGCGACCGGCCGGTGTCCCGCCAGGGCGAGGGCGGCGGCCAGGGCGGGGCCCACGCGCCCGGCGCCGACGACGCCGACCGTGAGCCGCGCGGGGCGGTCGCGCGCCTCGGTGACCCGGGGTGCGTATCCGTCGGCGTTCACGGCGGGGCTGCCTCTTTCGTTCGCGTTCCGGTCCGTGTGTCGGTACCGGACGGTCCCTGCCATGCTACGGCGGGCGGGCGGCTCCCGGCCGCGCGCGGTGGCCGTCCGGGGCGCCCGCGCGGCGGCGGCCGTTCAGTGCCCGCCCGCGCGCACCAGCCCCGTCTCGTACGCGAGGACGACGGCCTGGACGCGGTCGCGCAGGCCGAGCTTGCCGAGGATGCGGCCGACGTGGGTCTTGACCGTCGCCTCCGAGACGAACAGCTGTGCGGCGATCTCCCCGTTGGACAGGCCCTGCGCGATGAGCATCAGGACCTCGCGCTCGCGGTCGGTGAGCAGGTCGATCTCGGGGTGGGGCGTGCCGGGCCCGGCCGGGAGGAGGTCCACGAAGCGGTCGAGGAGGCGGCGGGTGGTGGACGGCGCGACGACGGCGTCGCCGCTGTGGACGGCGCGGATGGCGCCGAGGAGTTCGTCGGGCGGGACGTCCTTCAGCATGAATCCGGCGGCGCCCGCCTTCAGCCCCGAGAAGGCGTACTCGTCGAGGTCGAAGGTCGTGAGGATGAGGACCTTGGGGTCGCCCGGGCCTCCGCCGCCCTCCTGGCAGATCCGGCGGGTGGCCTCGACGCCGTCGAGACGTGGCATGCGGACGTCCATGAGGACGACGTCCACGGCCGTGGAGCGCAGGACGTCCAGGGCCTCGGCGCCGTCGCCCGCCTCGGCCGTGACCTCCATGTCGGGCTGGGCGGAGAGCACCATCTTGAAGCCCGTCCGCAGGAGCGCCTGGTCGTCCACCAGCATCACTCTGATCGCCATCGGTCTCTTCCTCTCACCGGTGGAAACCGGTCGGTCGTCGGGCGGTCGAGTTCGGTCGTCTGTGCGCGGTCGGTGCGGGGCGGGGTCACGTCGGGTCGGAACAGATCGGATCAGGGCACGTCGCGGCGGGAGTCGTCGGCGCCGCACGCACCGGCCCGCCCCCCGGCGGGTCCGGCGGGTTCCGCGCCCGCGAGCGGAAGGGTCGCGCTGATACGGAAGCCGCCCCCGGGGCGCGGTCCCGCCACCAGGACGCCACCGACCATACCGACACGCTCGCGCATGCCTATCAGCCCGTGCCCCAGCCCGTCCTCGCCGCGCTCCTCGTACAGCGCGGCCTGCGCGCCGCGCCCGTCGTCGTCGGCCAGGACGGTGAGCGCGTCGCCGTCGTACCGCAGCCGTACCGTCGCGCCGACGTGCGGGCCGCCGTGCTTGCGCGAGTTGGTCAGCGCCTCCTGCACGACGCGGTACGCCGTCAGCCCGACGCCGCTCGGCAGCGTGCGCGGCGTGCCCTCCACGCGGAAATCGACGGGCAGGCCCGCGTCCCGCACCTGGTCCACGAGATCCGCGAGCTGCTCCACGCCCGGCTGCGGAACGTAGTCGCCCGCCGTCGCCCCGCCGGGGCCGCCGTCCTCGCTGCGCAGCACGCCGAGCAGCCTGCGCATCTCGGTGAGGGCCTGGCGTCCTGTGCCCGAGATGGTGTGCAGCGCGCTGCGGGTGAGCTCGGGCGAGCTGTCCAGCACGTACGCGGCGCCGTCCGCCTGGACGACCATGACCGACACGTTGTGCGCGACGACGTCGTGCAGCTCCCTGGCTATTCGGGCGCGCTCGGCGGTGACGGCCATCCGCGCCTGCGTCTCCCGCTCGCGCTCCAGCCGCTCGGCGCGGCGTTCCAGCTCCGAGTAGTAGGCGCGGCGGGTGCGCAGCGAGTCGCCCAGCACCCAGGCGAGGCAGAAGGTGATGGTGAGCAGGCCGGTCCCGAACACCTGGGCGGCGACGCTGGCCCGCTCGTCACCCTGGTCGGGCCAGCGGACGCGGGCGAGGGTCGGCGCCAGCAGGCAGCCGGCCAGCGCGAGCCGTGACCAGCCGCGGTGCGGCCGGGAGGCGATGGTGAACGCGACGACGAGGAACACGACGTCGCTGGGCAGCGGCTGCACGCCGATCACGAGCTGCGCGCAGCCGACGCCGAAGGACGCCACGAGCATCGCCTCGGGCCACCGGCGGCGCAGCGTGCCGACGACGCCCAGGGCGAAGGCGATCGGAAAGGCGGAGTCGGGCCAGGCGTTCTCCTGGGCGGACGGCGCGATCAGGAGCATGATCCCCAGCAGGCCGAACGCCCAGGTGCCGTCCACCGCGGTGGGGTGACGGCGCAGGAATTCGTAGAGCCGGTTCACGTCACCCAGAGTAGGCATTCCGTGCGGCTCGGGAATCAACCGGACGGCCGATACGTGCGGCCGTCAACTACTCCTTGGGGTGGAGAGCCCGTGCCACCGCGCGGGGAGGGCCGGGCGTTCCCGGCGGGACGGCCACGGCCGGGCGCCGGACGGCTACGATGGCGGGCCCACGATCGCATTCTGGGGGTAGCCGGTGAGCGCGGACGAGACGTTCTCCGCAGGGATCGTCCACAGGTGGGACGACGAGGACGGGTGGGGGGTCATCCGCTCGGAGGCCGTGCCGGGCGACGTGTTCGCGCACTTCTCCTCGATCGCGTCGGCGCCGTCGTCCTTCCGCTCCCTCGACGTCGGCGAGCCGGTCACGTTCACCTGGGAGCAGGCGGCGCAGGACGGTTTCTCCTACCGCGCCGTCACGGTCCGCAGCGCGCGGGACGGCGCCGACGCCGACGCCGACGAGGACGAGGACGACGACCTCTCGGGAGGCTTCGCGTCCTCGCTCACCGTCGTGTTCGACGACGAGCGGACGCCCCCCGCCTGACCGGCGGCCGGGCCGGGGAGGCGTCACACATGCGGGAGACGGGCTGGCGCGAGGCCACCGAGCGGGCCCTCTACGGCCCGGGCGGCTTCTTCCTCCGCGAGGCCCCGGCCGCGCACTTCAGGACGTCGGCGCACGTCTCGCCGCTCTTCGCGCGCGCCGTCGCGCGGCTGCTGGTCGCGGTGGACGAGGCGCTGGGCCGCCCGGCCGCACTGGCGTTCACCGACGTGGGCGCGGGGCGCGGCGAGCTGGTGCGCGGGGTGCTGGAGGCACTGGCGGCGCTGCCGGGCGACGTGTCGGCGCGCGTGCGTCCTTACGCCGTGGAGCGCGCCGGGCGCCCGGCCGGGCTCGACCCGCGGATCACCTGGTGCGCCCGTCCCCCCGCCGGGGCGGTGGGCCTGCTGTTCGCCAACGAGTGGCTGGACAACGTGCCGGTGGACGTGGCGGAGGCGGACGGCGAGGGCGTCGTGCGGCACGTCCTCGTCACCCCGGAGGGCCGTGAGCGGCTGGGCGGGCGCGTGGACGGGGACGACGCGGCCTGGCTGCGCCGCTGGTGGCCGCTGGCCCCCGGCGGGCGCGCCGAGATCGGCCTGCCGCGCGACCGCGCCTGGGCGGGGGCCGTGGCGTCGCTGGCGCGCGGCCTCGCCGTCGCCGTGGACTACGGCCACACGCGGGAGGAACGCCCGCCACTCGGCACCCTGACGGGCTACCGGGCGGGGCGGCAGGTGCGCCCCGTCCCCGACGGCAGCTGCGACCTCACGGCCCACGTCGCGTTCGACGCCTGCGCGGGGCCGGGCGCCGTCCTGCTGCGGCAGCGGGCGGCGCTGCGGTCCCTCGGCGTTGACGGCGGCAGGCCGCCGCTCGCGCTGGCGACGACCGACCCGGCCGCGTACGTGCGGGCGCTCGCCGAGGCGGGCGCGGCGGCCGAGCTGACGGACCCGGCGGGCCTCGGCGGCTTCACCTGGCTCGCGCGGCCTGTGGGCATCGCCTCGCCGCTGTGACCGGCGGCGACGGCTACTTGTCGATGTCGCCGACGACGAAGAAGAACGACCCGAGGATCGCCACCATGTCCGCGACCAGCGTCCCCGGCAGCAGCGCGCCGAGGGCCTGGATGTTGTTGAACGAAGCGGAGCGCAGCTTCAGCCGGTACGGCGTCTTCTCGCCGCGCGAGACGAGGTAGTAGCCGTTGAGCCCGAGCGGGTTCTCCGTCCACGCGTACGTCGCGCCCTCGGGGGCCTTCAGGACCTTGGGCAGCCGCTGGTTGACGGGCCCCGGCGGCAGCTCGGCGAGCCGGTCGAGGCAGGCGTCGGCGAGGTCGAGCGCGTTCCGCGTCTGGTCGAGCAGCACCTCGAAGCGTGCAAGGCAGTCGCCCGCCGTGCGCGTCGCGACCTTCAGGACGCCGCCCAGCTCGCCGTACGCGAGGTAGGGCTCGTCGCGGCGCAGGTCGAAGTCCACGCCGCTGGCGCGTGCGATCGGCCCCGAGACGCCGTACGCGTGGACCGCCGCCGCGTCGAGGACGCCGACGCCGCGCGTCCTGGCGCGGAACACCTCGTTGCCCAGCACCAGGCCGTCCAGGCGCGGCAGCCCGCCCCGCACGGCGGCGACGGCCTGCCGGGCGCGGCCGGTCCATCCGGCCGGGAGGTCCTCCTTCAGGCCCCCGACGCGGTTGAACATGTAGTGCATCCGGCCGCCCGAGACCTCCTCCATGACGTGCTGGAGCGTCTCGCGCTCGGTGAAGGCGTGGAAGATCGGCGTGATCCCGCCCAGTTCCAGCGGGTAGGAGCCGAGGAACATCAGGTGGTTCAGGGCCCGGTTCAGCTCGGCGAGCAGCGTGCGCAGCCACACGGCGCGCTCGGGCACCTCCATGCCGAGCATGCGCTCGACGGCCAGGACGACGCCCAGCTCGTTGGAGAACGCCGACAGCCAGTCGTGCCGGTTCGCCAGGACGATGATCTGCCGGTAGTCCCGCGCCTCGAACAGCTTCTCCGCGCCCCGGTGCATGTAGCCGACCACGGGCTCGGCCCGCGCGATCCGCTCGCCGTCGAGCACGAGCCGCAGGCGCAGGACGCCATGGGTGGACGGGTGCTGGGGGCCGATGTTGAGCACCATGTCGGTGGCGCCGTCGAACCCCGCGCCGGTCCCGCCGATGCCGACCACGGTCTCCGTCATGCGCGTCAGTCTGTCACCCCACCGGCCGTGGGACGCCTCCCAGGCCGGATGCGCGGGCCAGGACCTAAGCTCGTGCACATGGACGAGGTGGCAGCACAGCCCCCGCCGGGGACGTCCGGCGACACCTGGCGGCCGGTGATGCCCGGGTTGCTGACGATGCGGCGCCTCGTGCTGGTCTCCTGCCTGACGCCACCCGCGCTGCTGGCCGCCGTGCTGCCCCTCCTGCTGGGCGCCCCTGCCTGGTCGCTGCTGGCGCTGGTCCCGCTCACGGCGGGCGTCTGGGGCTGGTGGGCGCTGGGGCGGAACTGGCGCTCGTGGTGCTACCAGGAGCGGGACGACGACCTCCTCATCAGGCGTGGCGTGCTGTGGCAGCAGCTGACGGTGGTGCCGTACGGGCGCATGCAGCTCGTCGAGGTGACCTCGGGGCCGCTGGAGCGCCGCTTCGGCCTCGCCCGCCTCCAGCTGCACACCGCCGCGGCGGCCACCGACGCGTCCGTGCCCGGCCTCGCCCCGGCCGAGGCGGAACGTTTGCGCGACAGACTCACCGAGCTGGGCGAGGCCCGTTCGGCGGGGCTGTGAGCGGCGAGCCGGCGCTCGGCGCGGCAGCCGTGCCGGGCGGGATCCCCGAGCGGGAGATCCCGGCGGGGCAGGGAAGGCGCCTGCACCCGCTGACGCCGTGGCGCCGCGCCTGGGCGCCGCTGGCCGGGCTGTTCGCCGTGATGGTGCAGAACGTGGAGGAGCTGCGCCGCTGGACGTCCTCGGTGGCGCTGGGCTGGCTGCTGCTGTCGCTGGCGCTGTTCCTGGCGTGCGCGGGGCTGTACGGCTTCCTGTCGTGGCGCGTGACGCGTTTCCTCGTGACCGACACCGAGCTGCGCATCCGCACCGGCCTGCTGTTCCGGCGTTCCGCGCACCTGCGTCTCGACCGCATCCAGTCGATCGACGTGAGCCGTCCGCTGCTGGCGCGTCTGCTGGGGGTCGCGAAACTGCGCATGGAGGTGGTCGGCTCCCGGTCCGCCGACGAGCTGGCGTTCCTGGGCGAGAACGAGGCGCGCGATCTCCGGGCGGAACTGCTGGCGCGCGCCGCGGGCATCGCGCCCGAGGCCGCGCCCAACGCGGGCGAGGCCCCGGCACTGGCGCTGCACGAGGTGGACCCGAAGACGCTCGCGTGGTCGCTCGTGCTGCGCGGCCGTACGTGGGCGTTCCTCGTGCCGGGCGCCGCGCTGATCCCCGTCGTGTGGCTCACGACGAACAACCTCGTCGCCGCGCTTCTGGTGCTGCTGCCGCTGATCGCCGCGAACTGGCGGGCGAGCGTCGGCAGCTACCTGACGTTGTACGGCTGGACGGTCAGCGAGTCGCCCGACGGACTGCGGCTGGACCACGGGCTGTTGCAGCGGGACCACGCGACCGTCCCGCCGGGGCGCGTGCAGTGCGTCCGGCTGGTGGAGCCGCTGCTGTGGCGCCCGCGCGGCTGGGTCAGGGTCGAGCTGGACGTCGCGGGCACCCGGTCGGGCAACCGCGAGGGGCTGCTGCTGCCCGTCGCCTCGCGCGCCGAGGCCGCCGCGCTGCTCGGGCGCGTCCTGCCCGACGTGGACATCGCCGCCGCCCTGGCCGCGATCCGCCCGGCGCCGGAACGGGCGCGCTGGGCGATGCCGGTCTGGCGCACGGGCTACGGGCACGCGGCGACGCCGACGCTGTTCGTGGCCAGGCGCGGGCGGCTGCGGCGCGTGCACGAGCTGGTGCCGCACGCGAAGGTGCAGAGCGTGCGGCTCACCCAGGGGCCGCGCGCCCGCCTGCTGCGGCTGGCGGACGTGCACGTGGACCACGGGGCGGACGGCACGGCGACCGCGCGCCTCCTGGACGCCGGGTACGCGGCGGACGAGGTCGCCGCGCAGGCGAACCGCTCACGGCTCGGCCGCCGTTCTGCCGCGCCCGACCGCTGGCTGACCGGCCCCTGAGCCCCTGAGCCCGCGGGCCCCGGGCGTTGTCAGTGGTCCTCCCTAGGCTTTCTGCCATGGGTGACGAAGAGCTTCACGAGGAGGACGGGCCCGTCCGCGAGGAGCCGGCGGCCGACGTCGCGCGGCGGCGCGGGCCGACCGGCGCGCACGCGGTCCGCACGCGGGGGGACGGCCCCGAGGTGGGCCGGATCGGGATACCCCTCTTCGTCTGGCGCAGGCGCCGCATACCCGGGTGAGGCGCGCGGCCCGCCCGTGCGGCCGTCAGGCGAACCGGGTCGGGCCGAGGCCGTCGTCCTCGTCGTCGTCCGCGCCGCCGCCCTGCCTCGTGCCGCCAGGACCCTCGTCCCCGTCCTCGCCGTCGCCGTCGATCAGCACCGGCGAGCCGTGGTGGCTCCACAGGCGCCAGCCGCCGTCGGGGGCGCGGCGGAAGACGTTGGTCGCCACGACCAGGCCGCCGACCAGCGGCCCGGCCGAACCGTCCTCCTCCGCGGGGCCGCCGCTGAGGATGTTCTCGGTACAGGTGACGAGCGCCGTGTCGGCGATGACGGACACCTCGACGTCCGTCAGGAAGAACTGGATGTACTCGGTGTTGGCCATGATGAGGGCGTAGCTGCGCAGCACCTCGCCGCGCCCGCTGATCACCGGCCAGCCCGGGTGGACGACGCTGATGCCCTCGTGGTCGAGCCAGCGGGCGCCCATCGCGTCGAGGTCGGCGCTCTCCAGCGCCTCGTACAGGGCCGTGTTGGCGGCCGTGACCGCCTCGACGTCGGTGTCCGCGCCGCCGCCGCTCATCCGGCCTCCCCCGTGGGTTCCCCTGCCCGCTCCCCCGCCGCCGCGACCGCACCGGCGACGCGCACGGCGTCGGCGCTGGCCCGCACCTCGTGCACCCGCACCGCCCAGGCGCCCGCCGCCGCGGCGAGCGCGCTGACGGCTGCGGTGGCGGCGTCCCGTTCCCTGGCACGCGGCGGCGTGCCGCCAGGCCCGGCCAGCACACGGCCGAGGAACCGTTTGCGGGAGGCGGCGACCAGCAGCGGGCGGCCGAGCGCGGCGCGCAGGCGCGGCGTCGCGGCCAGCAGCGCGAGGTCGTGCTCCGCCGTCTTGGCGAAGCCGAGACCGGGGTCGGCGATCAGCCGGTCGGCGGCGATGCCGCCCGCCTCGGCGGCGTCCAGCGCGCGGCGCAGCTCGTCCAGCACCTCGGCGACGACGTCGCCGTACCGTGCGCGGTCGTTCATGTCGATGCTCTGGCCGCGCCAGTGCATGACGACGAACGGCACGCCCGCCTCGGCCACCACCGGGATCATCGCGGGATCGGCCCTGCCGCCGCTGACGTCGTTGACGAGCGCCGCCCCGGCGGCGACGGCGCGTCCGGCCACCGAGGCGCGCATCGTGTCCACGCTCACCGGCACCCCCTCGGCGGCCAGGGCCTCCACCACCGGCAGGACGCGGCGCAGTTCCTCGGCCTCGTCCACCCGGCTGGCACCCGGACGGGTCGATTCCCCGCCGACGTCGATGAGGTCGGCGCCCTGCGCGATCAGGTCGAGCCCGCGCTTGACGGCCTGCCCGGTGTCGAACCAGCGCCCGCCGTCCGAGAAGGAGTCGGGGGTGACGTTGACCACCCCCATCACCGCGCAGCGGTCCCACCCGGGGAGTCCTGTCACCTGGCCGTGCGCGATGCTCATGGCACCAGGGTAGGGGCAGGTACGGCGGCCCCGCCGCCGCGCCGACGGGAACATCCGGCGGCCGTGCGGCGCTGACCGAAGGTGTCGGCCCTTCGCAGGTAGATTCGATTACCACGCCGCCCGCGCCTGACCTGGAGGACGGCACGACATCAGCGCACGACTGCGGAGAGGGAGTGAGCGCCGTGGACCGTATAGCCCTGCGCGGACTGAGCGGCAGAGGATTCCACGGGGTGCTCCCGAGGGAACGTGAGGAAGGACAGACGTTCGTCGTCGATGTCGTCCTCGGCCTCGACACCCGGCCCGCCGCCGACGCCGACGATCTCGCGCGCACGGTGGACTACGGGGAGGTCGCGGAACAGGTCGTCGCGGTCGTCACCGGTGAGCCGTGCGACCTGATCGAGACGCTGGCCCAGCGCATCGCCGACCGGTGCCTCGCGCCGGAGGCCGTACAGGAGGCAGAGGTCACGGTGCACAAGCCCCAGGCGCCGATCACCGTTCCCTTCGACGACGTGACCATCACCATCAAGCGGAGCCGAACATGACACCCTCGCACGCCTCCTCCCCCGACCCGACCGTCCAGCCGGTGCCCGCGTCCGTCGTCCGTCAGGTGGACGCCGCGGACTCCACGCTCCACAACCCGCACCGCGCCGTGCTCTCGCTCGGCAGCAACCTGGGCAATCGCCTCGACACCCTCCAGGGCGCCATCGACGCGCTGGAGGACACTCCAGGGGTGCGGGTGAAAGCCGTGTCGCCCGTCTACGAGACGGAGCCGTGGGGCGTCGATCCCGGCAGCCAGCCGACGTACTTCAACGCCGTGGTGCTCCTGAAGACCACGCTGCCGCCCGCCTCCCTGCTGGAGCGCGCGCAGGCGATCGAGGAGGCGTACCGGCGCGTGCGCGACACCCGCTGGGGGCCACGCACCCTGGACGTGGACATCATCAGCTACCAGGGCGTCACCTCGGCCGATCCCGCCCTCACGCTGCCCCATCCCCGGGTGCACGAGCGGGCGTTCGTCCTCGTACCCTGGCACGACGTCGATCCCGACGCCGAGGTGCCGGGCCACGGCGAGGTCGCGTCGCTCCTCGACGGGATCACGGAGCGGGGCGTGACGCCCCGGCCCGACCTGACGCTCGTCCTCCCGGACTGACCCCGGCGGGGAGGCGCCCGGCGGAACGGAACGCCCCCGCCGCTCGTCTCTCCCCTCGACCCCCGCCCCCGACCACGACGGACTCCATCGCTGTGAACCAACTGCGGATCAGGACGCTGGCCGCGCTGTTCGCCGGTGCCCTCGCGCTGTGCTGGGCGGCCTCAGGGCTGTGGGAGTCGCTGGACAACACGCTCCCCGCCGTCCCCCTGCTCGCCCCGGTCATCCTCGCGCTCATCGCGGCCGTGCTGCTCGCGACCGCCCTCTCGCTGCGCGGCAGGCTGCGCGCGCAGCGCGAACGGCGGCCGGACGCGCGGCCCGTGGACCGCATGATGGCGGCGCGCGCCGTCGTCTTCGGGCAGGCGAGCGCGCTGGTGTCCGCCCTGATGGGCGGCGCGTACGGGGGGCTCGGGCTGTACCTCGTCCTGTACCGGCTGGACGTGGCGAACCGCCGCGACCAGGCCCTTTACGCGGGGTTGGCCGTGGTCGCGGCGGTCGCCGTCATCGCGGCGGCGCTGCTGCTGGAGCGCGTCTGCCGCCTGCCGGACGGGGACGACGACGAGGACGGCGGACGCGGCGGCCCGCTGCGTCATCCCGTCTAGCCTCCGGCCGACCCCGCTCCCGGTGTGGTGAGCGGGCGCCGCGACGTCCTCGCGGTGGTCGGCCACCGGCGCCGGTGGCCGACCATCGCTTCCCCCCCTCGGGCACTTCCGGCGGACCCGGACCTCCGTCCCGGTGCGCACGCAGGTGCATGCGGGCGCACCGGGCCGGAAGCCCCGCCGGAAGCCGAGTGGTCCTTCGGTGAACTCCGTCCCGCGGCTGTCGCCGCGTGCCTCGGTGACCGCGGTCGGGCGGGGACACCCACAGGTGTGCCCCACGCCGTCCCGCGCTCACCGAGGCGGTCGTCCCTCCCTCCTTCCGGCCGACCTCGCCGCCCTGTGCGACAGCGTGCCGGTCCGGCAAGGGACGTGATCGATTCTGCA
This sequence comes from Streptomyces avicenniae, assembly GCF_000719135.1. GTDB lineage: Bacteria > Actinomycetota > Actinomycetes > Streptomycetales > Streptomycetaceae > Streptomyces > Streptomyces avicenniae. The sequence continues at coordinate 51,698 of NZ_JOEK01000001.1, forward strand.
AGGCCGCCTTCTTGTTGCGCAGCCCTCTTCCGCCCTCCGCAACAAAACACGAAGCCGCAGGTCACAGCTCTTCGCGACGGCGTCGTCCCGGAACCTCCACACCGTTGCGGGGCCGGGAAGCGCCCCGATACCGTCACGGAGAGTCCGGCCCGGGGGGCAGGGCCGAGGGGGAGGGGAGCTGAGCGTGGGACGTCAGGAGAACCCGCTGCCGACGGGGGACGGGCCGGTTCCGCGGTTCGCCGCCCAGTTACGCGCGCTGCGCCGGGAGGCCGGGGGGATCACGTACCGGGCGATGGCGCGGGGCACGCCCTACACCGTGCCCACGCTGTCGCGCGCGGCCGGGGGCGAGCAACTGCCCTCGCTGCCCGTGGCTCTGGCGTACGTGGAGGCGTGCGGCGGGGACACGGCGGCGTGGGAGGAACGCTGGCGCCGCGCGGCCGAGGAGGTCACCGCGGAGCCGGTCGGCGACGACGAGGACGTGGCGCCGTACCAGGGGCTGTCGCGGTTCGAACCGGGCGACAGCGGGCGGTTCTTCGGCCGGGAGGAACTGGCCGCCGATCTGGTGGGCCTGGTGCGGGCGCACCGGTTCACGGCCGTGTTCGGCCCGTCGGGCAGCGGGAAGTCCTCCCTGCTGCGGGCCGGTCTCCTCCCCGCGCTCCAGAGCCCGCCCGCACCGTACGAGCGGCCCGCGGCCCTCCGTATCTGCACGCCGGGCCCGCACCCCGCGCGGACCGCCGCCAAGGTCCTGACCCCAGCGCCGGGCCGGGGGGACACCGTCGTCGTGGTGGACCAGTTCGAGGAACTCTTCACCCTCTGCCGCGACCCCGCCGAGCGCGCCGCGTTCATCGACCGGCTCCTGGCCGTCCGTGAGGAGGACGGCGGGCTGCGCGTCGTCGTCGCCGTCCGCGCCGACTTCTACCCCCGCTGCGCCGAGCACCCCGGCCTGGCGGACGCGCTGAACGCCGCCAGCCTCCTGGTCGGCCCCATGACCGGCGACCAGTTACGCCAGGCCGTCGTCGGCCCCGCGCGGGTCGCGGGGCTCGTCGTGGAGCGCCCGCTCACCGCGCGCGTGCTGGAGGACGTGCGGGAGCAGCCCGGCGGGTTGCCGCTGATGTCCCACGCGCTGCTGGAGACCTGGCGGCGCCGCAAGGGCCGGACGCTCACCCTGGCCGGGTACGAGGCGGCCGGTGGCGTGCGCGGCGCCCTCTCCCGTACGGCCGAGGCCACCTGGAGCGCGCTCGGCGACGGGCAGGCGGCGCTCGCCCGGCGGATCCTGCTGCGGCTGATCGCCCCGGGCGACGGCACCCCCGACACGCGGCGCCCCGCGCATCGTGACGAGCTCGAATCCGGGGCGGGCGGCGAGGCGGGAGCGGTCGTCGAACACCTCGCGCGGGCACGGCTGATCACCCTGGACGACGGCGTGGTCGAGCTGGCCCACGAGGCGCTCCTCACCGCCTGGCCCCGCCTGCACTCGTGGGTCGAGACCGACCGGGAACGCCTGCGCGTGCACCGCCGCCTCACCGAGGACGCGCAGGCGTGGGACGCCCTCGACCGCGACCCGGGAGCCCTCTACCGCGGCACGCGCCTCGCCACCGCCGAGGAATGCCTCCCGCCGGAGCTCCACGACGGCCTCACCGCCACCGAGCGGGAGTTCCTCACCGCGGGCCTGGCGCTGCGCGACGACGAGCGGCGGCGCGCCGCGCGGACCACGCGCCGCCTGCGTGCCCTCACCGCCACCCTGGCCGGGCTCCTCGCGCTCGCCCTCGTCGCCACCGGCGCCGCCGTCTGGCAGCAACGGCAGGCCGACACCGCGCAGAAGGCGGCGACCTCCCGCCAGTACGCCGCGCAGTCGAAGGCGCTGCTGGCCACCGACCCGGACCTGGCGTCCCTCCTCGCCATCAGGGCGTACCGGACGAGCCCCACCGCCGAGGCGGTGACCAGCCTCTACCTGGCCGCCGCGCTGCCGCTGCGACACGTCCTCGACGGGGAGGACAGGGCCGTGACGCAGGTGGCCTTCTCCCCCGACGGCGAGAGCCTCGTCTCCGTCGGCAACGAGGGCACGGTCGGTCGGTGGAGCACGGTGACGGGGGAGCTGCACAGCTCCGTCGTCGTTCCCGCCGTGAACTCGGCCCGGACCGTCGCCGTGAGTCCCGACGGCGCGTCGGTCGCCACCTCGCTGCCGGACCCGGGGGTCAGGGTCTGGGACACGACGACAGGGGACGCCGTCCTGCTCGCCGAGGAGGACCTCCTCGACCATGAGCGGCTCCAGTTCAGTCCGGGCGGCACCCTTCTGGCCTCCGGAGGCAGCGCCAGGTTCGAGGTCTTCCTGCGCGACGCGCGCACGGGAGAGGTACGTGTCACCCTCACCGTGGCGTCATCGGTGAGAAGCATGGCGTTCGCCCCCGACGACCGCACCGTGGCGACCGCCGACAGCGAGGGATCCATAACGCTGTGGGACACGGCGACCGGGAGCCGCCTCGGGACGCCCTTCGGGGAGTCAGGCGACGCGTTGGCGCTCGCGGTCGGCCCCGGCGCGGCCACCGTGGCCACGAGCAGTTCGGAAGGCAGCGTCGTGCTGCTCGACACGGCGACCGGGCGCCCCGTGGGCACACCGCTCGTGGGCTCGGAACCCGTGACATCGATGGCTTTCAGCCCGGACGGCGGCACACTCGCCATGGGGAGCGCCGACGGCACCGTCCGGCTGTGGGACATGGCGGCGGGCCGGCTCGGCCAGACGTTGAGCGGGCACACGGAGGAGATCCTGTCCGTCGCGTTCAGCCCCGACAGCGCCACCCTGGCGACCGGGAGCCTGGACGGGACGACACGGCTGTGGGACACGACGGTGGGGCAGGTCGGCCGGACGCTCGACGAGCACGCCGGGCCTGTCTCCACCGTCGCGTACTCCCCGGACGGACGGTCCCTGGTCACGGCCGGTCACGACGAGACGGCGCGGCTGTGGGAGCTGTCTTCCGGACGGGCCGAGACCGTCACGACCGAGGACAGAACGTATGTGGCGACGGTGGGCTTCGGCGCGGACGGCCCCCGGTTCCTCGCCGTCAACGGCTGGAGGGGGATCCAGCTGCATGACGTCACGACCGGCGACCGCGGCCCCGTCCTCTCGCACGAGGACACCCCGCCGCGTGGCCCGGAGGAAGAGTCCCGGTCCGACCCGTACCGATCGGCCGCCTTCGGCGACGGCGCCCGTGTGCTCGCCGCAGGCGGGCACGACGGATCGGTGCACCTGTGGGAGACGGCCACCGGCGAGGTCTCCGCGGTGCTGGACGGCGGCACCGACCCCGTGACCGCGCTCGTCTTCAGCGAGGACGGGAGCACGCTCGCGACCGGCGACGAGGCGGGCATCGTCCGGCTGTGGGACACGGGGACCGGCGAGATCATCGGAACGCTCACCGACCACACCGGCACGGTGGATGCTCTCGCGTTCGCACCGGACGGGCGCATGCTCGCCACAGGGGGCGCGGACCGTACCGTGCGGTTGTGGGACGTCGCGACCCAGGAGCCCGACCTCCGGGCGACCGGCCACGCGGACGACATCCGGTCGATGTCCTTCAGCCCCAGGGGCGACACGCTCGCGACGGGCGGTTTGGACGGGACGGTGCGGCTGTGGGACGTCTGGACCGGTCAGGCACGCCAGACCCTCACGGCCGGAATCGACGCGGTGCGGGCCGTCGCGTTCAGCCCTGACGGCGGCACGGTGGCCGCGGGGACGGAAAGGGGCAGGACACTCCTGTGGGACGTCAGCCTCCCCGACCCGGCCGAGGCCGTGGAGACGATCTGCGACGCGCAGCGCGGGCCCGCCCCCCGCGATGGCGGCATGCCGCATGCCACGGAGCGGGAGGACGACTCCCCCTGCCCGCGCTGACGCGGGCAGGGGGGAGCCGCCGTCAGCCGACGGCCGTGACGGTCTCCAGCTCGACGTCGGCGCGCTCGATCGCGTTGGCGTCCGCGTCGATGGAGCGGCGCAGCGCCTCGTGCAGTCCGGCGGGGGTGAGGACGCCGAGGAAGCGGTCGTTGTCCGCCGGGTCGAGGACGGCGATCCAACCCGCGTCGTACTGGAGCATCGTGCTGAACGCCTTCTTCAGCGACGCGCCCAGCGGCAGCCACGCCTCCATCCGGCGGGCGTGCGCGGAGACCGGCCCCTCGGCGGCCGTACCGGCGTCGGGTATCGGCACCCAGCCGTGCAGCGTGTCGTCGCCGTCGAGCACGACGGCCCAGCGCGCGCCGGAGTCGCGCATCCCGGCCGCGGCGGCGCTCATCGGGTCGGCGAGGTGGACGACCGGCGGCTGTTCGAGGTCGCCGCGCTCGACCGGGGTGACCGACAGCCGCTTCAGGCCGCGGTCGCTGCCGACGAACGAGGCGACGTAGTCGTTGGCGGGGGCGCCGAGCACGGCGGCCGGTGAGTCGAACTGCTCGATGCGGCCCTGCCCGTAGACGGCCATCCGGTCGCCGAGCCTGACGGCCTCCTCGATGTCGTGCGTGACGAACAGGACCGTCTTGCGCACCTCGGCCTGGAGCCGGAGGAATTCGTTCTGCAACCGTTCGCGCACCACCGGGTCAACGGCGCCGAAGGGCTCGTCCATCAGCAGGACGGGCGGGTCGGCGGCCAAGGCGCGGGCGACGCCGACGCGCTGTCGCTGGCCGCCGGAGAGCTGGTCCGGGTACCGGTCGCCGTGGACGGCGGGGTCGAGACCCACCAGTTCGAGCAGTTCGGCGGCGCGGCGGCGAGCGGTCGCGCGGCGCTCGCCGAGCAGCACGGGGACGGTGGCCGTGTTGTCGAGGATCGTGCGATGGGGGAAGAGGCCGACCTGCTGGATGACGTAGCCGATGCGGCGGCGCAGCTTGACGGGGTCCTGTTCCGCGACGTCCTGGCCGTCGAACAGGATGCGGCCCGAGGTGGGTTCCTCCAGCCGGTTGACCATCCGCATCGTGGTGGTCTTCCCACAACCGGAGGGTCCGACGAGGGTCACGATCTCACCCTCGGCCACCTCCAGGTTCAGGTCATCGACGGCAACCGTGCCGTCCTGATAACGCTTGGTGACATTCTCGAACCGCAACATGTTCATCATTCTGTCAGGTTTAACGACTAGGGTCGCTGTACATGAGTGCGGTGAGCAGCGTGAGCTGCCTACAGGCGAACGAGTGGATCTGCGGGGAGTACGTCCGCGACCGCGCCGACGAGCTCACCGATGCCACGGTGGAGCACATCGTCATCACGGCGACCGCGATCGGCATCGCCCTCGTCGTCGCCCTGCCCCTGGCGCTGCTCGCGCGGCGCTGGCGGCTGGCCGCCGGGGGCATCCTGGGCGCGACGACCGTCCTCTACACCGTGCCGACCCTGGCGATGTACGCGCTGCTGCTGCCGGTGTTCGGCATCTCCATGTCGGTGGTGGTCTGCGGACTGGTCCTCTACTCCCTCACGGTTCTCGTTCGCAACACCTTGGAAGGTTTGCGCGCGGTACCCGACGAGGCCCGCGAGGCGGCCCGCGGGCTCGGCTACGGGCGGTTGCGGCTCCTGCTCACCGTCGAGTTGCCGCTCGCCCTGCCCGCCCTCATGGCGGGCGTCAGGATCGCCACGGTCTCGGCCGTCTCGCTCACCACGGTCGGCGCCATCGTCGGCTACGGCGGGCTGGGCAACCTCATCTACTCCGGCATGGACAGCTACTTCAAGGCCCAGGTCCTCACCGCGTCCGTCCTGTGCGTCGTGCTCGCCGTGGCCTCCGACCTGCTGCTGCTCCTCGCCCAGCGCCTGCTGACCCCCTGGGCCCGCGCGGGCGGACGACGGCGGTGGCGACGGCGGGCCGCCGTACCGCAGCAGGACACGCTGACGAAGATCTCCGGGACGGTGTGACATGGGAAGTGTCGAAGAAGCCTGGGACTGGCTCGGCGACGGGTCCAACTGGTCAGGACCCGCCGGTATCTGGCACCGGCTGAACGAACATCTCCAGCTCACCGGCCTGTGCCTGCTGATCTCCTGCGCCATAGCCCTGCCCCTCGCCCTGTGGCTCGGCCACAACGGCGGACGGCGCTTCGGCGGCGCCCTGGCCATCAACATCTCGAACGCGGGCCGCGCCGTCCCCACCTTCGCCGTGCTCGTCCTCCTCACCCTCGGCCCCCTCGGCCGCCACGGCGAACTGCCCACGATCATCGCGCTCGTCCTCTTCGCCGTGCCGCCCCTGCTGACCAACGCGTACGTCGGCATCTCCACGGCCGACCGCGACGTCGTCCAGGCCGCGCGCGGCATGGGCATGTCCAGGACGCAGCTGCTCGGCCGCGTCGAGGTACCGCTGGCGTTCCCGCTGATCATGACCGGCGTGCGCACCGCCGCCGTGCAGATCGTGGCCACGGCGACGCTCGCCGCGCTGCCGGGCGGCGGCGGCCTCGGCCGCATCATCACCGCGGGCTTCGCCACCTACCGCACGGGCCAGGTCGTGGCGGGCGCCCTGCTCGTCGCCCTGCTCGCCCTCGCCATCGAGGGGCTGCTCGTCCTCGCACAGCGCCTCCTCGACCCGACCCCCCGCCGCGCGACGCCCCGGCGCCGCGCGTCAAGAACCACCCAGTCAGAACCTGTTGGACGGAGAATTTCGTGACCTCGACATCCAAGCGCCGTCATCGCACCGCGCTGCTCACCGTCGGCGGCATCGCCGCGCTGTCCCTGACGCTCGGCGCCTGCGGAGGCGGCGACAGCCTGGAGGAGGAAGGCAGCGGCGGAAGCGGCGGCAGCACCGAGCCCGGCGAGGGCGGCGGTGAGAGCGGCGGCTCGCTGACCATCGGCGGCGCGAACTTCACCGAGGCCACCATCATGGCCGAGCTGTACGCCCAGGTCCTCGCGGACGCCGGGTACGACACGGACATCGCCACCGTCGAAGGCCGGGAGCTGTACGAGCCCGAGCTGGAGAGCGGCGGCATCGACATCGTCCCCGAGTACGCGGCGACGCTGGCCGAGTTCCTGAACGCGCAGGTCAACGGCCCCGACGCCGAGCCGGTCGCCACCTCGGACGCCGACGAGACCGTCGCCGCCCTGCGCGAGCTGGCCGAGCCGCGCGGCCTGACCGTGCTGGACGCGGGCGAGGCGGTGGACCAGAACGCGTTCGCCGTCAGCCAGGAGTTCGCCGAGGAGAACGACCTCCAGACGCTCACCGACCTCGGCGAGTCCGGCCTGCCGATCCGGCTGGCGGCGGGCGACGAGTGCCCCGAGCGCTACTTCTGCGAGCCGGGCCTTGAGGAGGTCTACGGCATCGACATCACCGAGATCGACCCGCGCGGCGTCGGCACCGTGCAGTCCAAGCAGGCCGTGGCGGACGGCGAGGACCAGCTCGCGCTCGTCACCACCACCGACGCGACGCTGGAGGACTTCGGCCTCGTCCTCCTGGAGGACGACCAGAACCTCCAGCTCGCAGACAACCTGCTGCCTGTCCTCAACACCGAGAGCGCGGGCGACCCGGAGATCGCCGCGGCGCTCGACGAGCTGACCGCCACCCTCACCACCGAGGACCTGATCGAGCTGAACCGCCAGGTGGACTCCGAGCGCCGCCAGGCCGAGGAGGTCGCCCGCGAGTACCTGGAGGAGAAGGGTCTCGTCGGCGCCTGACGGAGCCCCTGAACCCCCGGAGGGAACGCCCCGCGCGACCGTTGATAACCAGCAGGGCACAACCCTCCGGGGCCACTCCCCCGGGCTCGCGCGACCACGGTAAGTTTCGCCTCATGGCCCGTGGACGTCACCGCAGCTCGGCGCTGCACCGTGTGCTGATCCCGGCCGCGCTCGGCAGCGTCGCGCTGCTGTGCGCGGCCGTCGCATGGCTGGTCGGCGGGCCGCCCGCCGACCGGGACGCCCTCGTGCTGCGCGTCCTGGTGGCCGTCGCCGCGTTCGCCGCCGTGGCGGGCGCCGCACTGCTGCGCCGCTGGGACGCGGACGGGGCCAGGCGGCTCGCCCGCGAGCGCGCCGAGAAGGCACGGCTCAGCTGGCGCGCCGAGGAGCGCCAGGCCGAGGTGGAGGAGTCGCAGGAACTGGTCACCGCGCTGGAGGAGAAGATCCGCGGCAAGCGCGGCGAGCTGGGCAGGCTGCGCTCCGAGCACGCCGACCTGCTGCGCCGCTACGCCACCGCCGAGAGCGAGCGCGCCCGCGCGCTGGAAGGCCGCCGCAGGCTGGCCCTTGAGGCGTCGCAGCCCGCGCGCGCCCTGTCGGCGGCCCCCGCCGACCACCGTACGCAGGACGGCGCGCCCACCCCGCTCACGTACCGCCTCGCGCACGACGCGCTGATCCGCCTCGCCCGCACCGCGCCCCGCGAGGAGCCGCGCCCCGAACCGGAGGCCGCGCCCGAGCCCGAGCCCGAGCCCGTGAACGCGGCCGAGCCCGCGCCCGTGCCCGCGTCCGACCAGAGCGAACGCCGCCAGCTCCCCCCTGCCCCCCGCAAGCCCGCCCCGATCCAGCGCACGGGCGGCGGCTTCGACTTCTTCGGGACCGGCACCCCGGGCAAGCCCTGACCCCCGGCCACCCACCGAACACCGGTCCCCGTCGGCGTGCCGGTGAACCGTTGACTCTCCCTTCGGGGGAGACCCGAGACTGACGCGCATGCACGTCGATGGCGGCACGTTCTGGAGCATCGGGGAGGTCGCCCGGAAGACCGGCCTGTCGGTCAAGCTGATCAGGCACTGGTCCGACCTCGGGCTCGTCCACCCGGAACACCGGACCCCCGCCGGTTACCGGCTGTACGGCACCGACGCACTGGCCCGCCTGCGACTGGCCAGGACCCTGCGCGGGCTGGGCCTGGGGCTGGCGGCGATCCGTGACGTGCTCGAACGCGGCAACAGCCTCGCCGACGTGGCCGCGACGCACATCGACGCGCTGGAGCGACAGATCGGCACGCTGCGCACGCAGCAGGCGGTCCTGCGCTCCGTCATCCGCCGCGACACCACCGCCGAGGGGCTCACCACCGTGACCGATCTCGCCCGCATGTCCGCCGCAGAACGCCGGGACGTCATCCAGGAGTTCGTCACCGACGCCCTGGGCGACCTCGACGTGCCCACCTACCGGCGCGGCCTCCTCGCGGCCACGCCCGACCTGCCCGCCGACCCCACCGACGAGCAGGTGGACGCCTGGCTCGAACTGGGCGAGCTGGTGCGGACCCCCGCCCTGCGTGACGGCCTGCGCCGGATGGCCGACTACGCCGCCGCGCACCATCCCGGCGAACACGACGACGGCGCGGTACGCGACGCGGAGCGCGTGACGGACGACTGGCTGCGCCGCGTGGAGGCCGCGACGGCGCGGGGCGTCGTACCGGACTCACCGGCGGCGGACCCCGTCGTCACCGCGATCGTCGCGGCCTGGCTCCCCACGCAACCGGCCCGGCCGGGGGTGCCGCGCGTCGATGGCGCGGCGGCCAGGCGCCTGCTCCTCCAGCAGCTCGACGTGGCCGCAGACCCGCACGTCGAGCGGTACTGGCAGTTGCTGTGCCTCATCAACGGCCGACCGGTACGGCCCGGCATGGCGGCGCAGGGACGGTGGCTGCGGGCGGCGCTGCGGGCGCACCCGGAGCCGGGGGCGCGGGCCGCGCGGCTGGCGGAGATCTACGACGAGGGCGGGGACGCCTGGGGCCCGGCCGGTGTGCTCCCCGTCTGCGGGGAGGTCCTGGACGCGGTCGCGGGGCTCGTCCTCGCCGTGGCCCCGGCCCAGTTCGGCCGCCCGACGCCCTGCGCCGACTGGGACGTCCGGGCGCTCCTCGACCATCTGGTCTGGGAGAACCTGCTGTGGGCCGGTCTCGCCGAGGGAACCCCACGCTCCGACTTCACCGCCGACCACCTGGGCGACGACCACGTCGCGGCCTTCGATGCCGCCTCCCGGGCCGCACGGCGGGCCTTCGCCCGCCCCGGCATGCTGGAACGACGCTACGGCCCGGCCCCGGGGCGGCGGATCGTCGAACAACTGGTGATCGAGATGCTGGTGCACGGCTGGGACCTGGCCCAGGCCATCGGCCACCCCTTCGACGTCCCGCAGCACATCGCCGAGGCGGCACTCCCCGTCGTCCACGAGATCTACGGCAACCAACCCCGCCCTCCCGGCGCATCCTTCGCCGCACCACACCCAGCACACGACACCGCCACACCACTCGACAAACTAGCCGCCTACCTGGGCCGCACCCCGGCCAGCTGACCCAGCAACACCCCCGACCACGCTCATCGGGATGACGAGGACCTGACGGGACGAGCACAGATCCGCCCGGCACTGTCATTGCCAACCCACCTCGGGATGATGAGAACCTGCCCGCTGTACCCGTTGCGTCTGAGTCAGGGCGTCCTGTTGCGATCCCACCTTGGGGTGATGAGGACGACGACTCCGAGCCCGCCCTGTGGGGACGGCTGAAGTTGCGAACCCACCTTGGGGTGATGAGGACCAGCATCGGAGACCTGGCCCTGGCCATGGACGTCCGTTGCGAACCCACCTTGGGGTGATGAGGACGTGGTGGTCATCAGGTCAGTGCGCGTTCATGAGGCCGTGTTGCGAACCCACCTTGGGGTGATGAGGACCCGAGGGTAAAGCCGCAGGTGAGCCGGTGCTTTGCGGGCTCGTGCGAGGCGGAAAGTGCAGCGATCCGCCGGTAGTGCATCGGTGCTGGTCAGAGGCGTGCTGGAGCACGGTCCATTCTGTCAGGCGGTCGGCTGCCTCGGGCTGGTTCGGCTCGGTCGGCCCAGGCAACCGAAGCAGGCGCGCAACGCACGCACACGGGTGTGCTCGCCCAGGTTTCCCGGATCGCGCCGCACCCTCCGTACCGCCACCATTCAACCCGCCACCTCGCCGCGAAGTCCATCGGGAGCGGCGGTGCGTCGTGGAGCGGACAGGGGTGTCGAGCACCGCCCGGCCAGCGAAGTCACCGCCCTATGCTGGAAAGTGGCTTGCCCACCAGCAGGGACGGTGACCGTCATGCGGAGCAACGACGACAGCCCACCGGGGAACCGGCTGCGTGCCCTCCGGCTCGGTCTCGGCCTCACCCAGCAGCAGTTGGCCGAGCGGGCGGAACTCAGCCTCGGCGTCGTGAAGAAGATCGAACGCGGTGGCACGGCACGGCTGGAGACCTATCACACCCTGGCACGAACCCTCGGCGTCCGGACCTCCCAGCTCCTCGACACCTCCGCCCCCCACCGCGACCAACGGGACGACGACAGCGACAACCACGCCCTTCTCGCCCTGCGCCAAGTCATCGCCCCGCCGATGACGGCGACAGGATCACTCGGCCTGACGGACGATCCGGAGGCCGAACCCGATCTGCGCGCGATGTGGCAGGCGGCGGACCTGCTCGCGGACACGTACTACCGGGACGACTACGGCACGGTCGCCCAGCAGCTCCCGGCGCTCGTACGGTCCGCCCATCTCGCCGTCCGCCACTTCGACACCGGTGCGGAGCAGACCGAGGCGCTGCGGCTGCGGGCCTGCGTACTTCAGATGGTGGGGCGCTACCTCGTGCAGGTCCGTGCCTACGACCTGGCCCAGATGGCGCTACGGGACGCCGTGCAGGACGCCGTCAGGGCCGACGACCAGGGTGGTGTGGCGGCAGCGGTCTACCAGCAAGGGTGGTCGCTGATCCGGCAGGGGCGGCTGGACGAGGCGGAGGCGGTGTCGGTCGCGACCGCCGACGTGACCGAGCCCCGACTTTCGCGGGCCTCGCGTGCGTCGCTGGGCGCGTGGGGCAAGCTGCTGGTCCATGGCTCGTCGGCGGCGGCGCGCAACAACCGGCCGCACGAGGCCAGGGAGATGCTGCGGCTGGCGCGTGCGGCGGGTATCGCGCTCGGCGGCCAGCAGGCGGTCAGTCAGGCGACGTGGGGCCGGTTCGACTGGCGCACGGTCGCCTACCAGGCGATCGAGAACCACATGACCGCCGACAACCCCGGCAGGGCCCTGGCCCTCGCGGCCAAGATGCCGCCACCGCCGAGGAACGCGACGTTCGGGCGACGCCACCTGCTGACCGTTGCCCAGGCACACGCGGCACGGAGGTCGGGCGACAAGGCGCTGGCGATCCTTCTCGACCTGTCGCGGACCTCCCCCGAGTGGCTGCGGCATCAACGCCTCGCGGCCGACGTCTTCCGCGAGGTACGCGACAAGCGTTCCCGGGCCATGTCCCGGGACCACCGCGAACTCGCCGTGCTCCTCGGCGTTCTCTAGAGCCACGGAACGTGCCCCACAGCGCCTCACCTCGCCCCGGAGCGATCATCTTCCATGACTGTCACGTTCCGATCACCATAAGTAGCGTCACCGGTCTCACCTTCGCCCGAGGAGCAGACCATGGCGTTCACCAGCCCACCCTTCCGATTGCAGCGCGACGGCCGCGTACGCGTCCGGCCGTTGGGCGAGGAGTTCGACGCGGTGCGCGTCCCGTCCTTCCAAGGGCTGTACGCACTGCACCGCCTCCACCTGACCGGCCTGTCAGGACCGGTCATCGAGGACCCGGCACACAGTGTCCTCCATTGGCTGGTCCCGCCGGGGTCGGCGAACGACCGGGGGTGGCCTCCGGGAGTGACGGCGCTGGGACGCGGCTACTGCCTCGCCGTCCCGGCCGCCGACCGCGTCGGCGGACCGTGGGTCGGGGACGGGGAGGTCCGCTGGCTCACCCTGCCGCCGGTCGGGCAGTGCCTGACCGACCCGGAGGTCCTCCACAGCACACTGGCAAAGGTATTCGGGGGGCGTTGTGGCTGAGGTCGAAAGCCCTCGACACCTCACCCCCGCGCCCGTACGGGAGGAGAACCCCCACATCACCGTCATCACCGGGCTCGAAGGGCCGATTCCACCGCGCCCCGAGGCCGGGACGAACGAGCCGGCGGCGGATGACGAGGAAGCGTCGTGAACCTGCCGCGACACTGCGACTACTGCGGGACGGCCATCGCGCACCTGGTCGCGGTGGCGGCCGTCGCGTCGGGGTCGGGGCCGGGTTGGTCGTACCACGCCTGCCGCGCCTGCCGGGTCTCCGAGCGGCTGGTGCCGCTGGTCGCGCACCCCTCGGACTCCTGGGGCGGCATGCGCTACTGGCCGGACGTCGTGCCGCGCGAGCTGGTCGTCCGCCTCGCCGACCTGGGCGAGGCACCGCAGCTGCGCGCCGTCGCCGACCGGCTGTTCCCGGCCGTCGCGGTGGCGGCGTCCAGGACGGCGGACGACCGCGCGCGGGGCGCCGCCGGGCAGGCGGCCGAAGCCGCCGTCGCCGCCCTGTGGGACGCCACGGCGGCCGTGCCGCACGACGAGCGGTGACCGACGCCCCCGACCGCCCGCACGCCGCCCGGCTCTTCCCCGGCGGCGGCGGGCAGGACGACACGGACGCCGCCCGGCGGTGGGCGCGGAACGTGCTCAGAACCTGGGGACGGGCCGACACCGCGCCCGTCGTGGACGCACTGATCACCGCCGCACGCGGCCGACGCCCCTGGTGGCTCGCCCTCCGCCACCACGGCGACGCCGTCCACGCCCAGGTGCTCCGCGCGCGAGCCGCCAGAACCCCCGAGCTGCCCGCCCGCGTCCCCGGCGCCGAACGCCTCAGCTGGACCTACGGCACCGCCCGCACCCCCGACAGCCTGTGCCTGTGGGCCGACGTCAGCGCGCCAGGATGAGGCTCATCGCCTCGGCCCGCGTCGCCGGGTCGCGCAGCTGCCCGCGCACGGCCGACGTCGTCGTCTTCGCGCCCGGCTTGCGCACGCCCCGCATCGTCATGCACATGTGCTCGCACTCCACCACGACGATCACGCCGCGCGGCTCCAGGATGCGCATCAGCGAGTCCGCGATCTGCGTCGTCAGCCGCTCCTGCACCTGCGGCCTGCGCGCGAAGACATCGACCAGCCGGGCCAGCTTCGACAGCCCCGTGATCTTGCCGTTGGCCGACGGGATGTACCCGACGTGCGCCTGCCCGACGAACGGCACGAGGTGGTGCTCGCACGAGGACAGCACCTCGATGTCCTTCACCAGCACCATCTCGTCGTGGCCCAGGTCGAACGTCGTCGTGAGCACGTCCTCGGGCCGCTGCCACAGACCGGCGAATATCTCCCGGTAGGCACGCGCCACCCGCGCAGGGGTGTCGCGCAGGCCCTCACGGTCCGGGTCCTCGCCCACCGCGATGAGCAGCTCACGCACGGCGCTGGCGGCACGCTTCTCGTCGAACTCGCCGGCGGGACCCCCGGGGTCCGTGACGGTCACCGGGTCGGTCATGACGTTCCTCGTTCCTTGTGTGGCGCGGTGGCGCATCGTGTGCGGCACGGTTCCGGACATGGCCGCGCCCCCCACGGTAGAACGTGGGGGGCGCGGGAGACATTCCGCGGGACGTGACCCTGCGTACAGGTCAGTCCTCGTGGCGGTCGTCCCCGGCCGAGGCCGGGGCGGTGCCCTTCTCCAGAGAGCCGTTCGCCAGGTTGATCTCCTTCGTGGGGAAGGTCACCGGCGGGCGGGTGGACGGCGTGCGGCGGGCGGAACCCGTCCACGCCGGACGCGGGGGACGCCGGACGATCGGCGCGAAGACCTCGGCCAGATCCTCCTTGTTCAGCGTCTCCTTCTCCAGCAGGGCGAGCACGAGGTTGTCCAGGACGTCCCGGTTCTCGACCAGGATCTCCCACGCCTCGTTGTGCGCGCCCTCGATGAGCTTCTTGACCTCCTCGTCCACCAGCCCGGCGACCTCCTCGGAGTAGTCGCGCTGGTGGGCCATCTCCTTGCCGAGGAACGGCTCGGAGTTGTCCTGGCCGAACTTGATCGCGCCCAGGCGTTCGGTCATGCCGTACTGGGTGACCATCGCGCGGGCCGTGGAGGTGGCCTTCTCGATGTCGTCACCCGCGCCCGTGGTCGGGTCGTGGAAGACCAGTTCCTCGGCCGCCCGGCCGCCCATCATGTACGCCAGCCGGTCGAGCATCTCGTTGCGCGTGGTGGAGTACTTGTCCTCGTCGGGCAGCACCATCGTGTAACCGAGGGCACGGCCGCGGGAGAGGATCGTCACCTTGTGCACCGGGTCGCTGTTGGGAGAGGCCGCCGCGACCAGGGCGTGTCCGCCCTCGTGGTACGCGGTGATCATCTTCTCCTTCTGGCTCATGATCCGGGTGCGCTTCTGCGGGCCCGCGACCACACGGTCGATGGCCTCGTCGAGGAACGAGTTGTCGATGAGCTTGGCGTCGCCGCGCGCGGCGAGGAGCGCCGCCTCGTTGAGCACGTTGTTCAGATCCGCGCCGGTGAAGCCGGGCGTACGCCGGGCGACCGCGGCGAGGTCCACGTCGGGGGCGACGGGCTTGCCCTTCTGGTGGACCTTGAGGATCGCAAGACGGCCCAGCATGTCGGGCCGGTCCACCGCGATCTGCCGGTCGAACCGGCCGGGCCGCAGGAGGGCCGGGTCGAGGATGTCGGGGCGGTTGGTGGCGGCGATGAGGATCACGCCGCCCTTGACGTCGAAGCCGTCCATCTCCACGAGGAGCTGGTTCAGCGTCTGCTCGCGCTCGTCGTGCCCACCGCCCATGCCCGCGCCACGGTGACGGCCGACCGCGTCGATCTCGTCCACGAAGACGATGGCGGGCGCGTTGGCCTTGGCCTGCTCGAACAGGTCACGGACACGGGAGGCGCCGACACCGACGAACATCTCGACGAAGTCCGAGCCCGAGATGGAGTAGAACGGCACCCCGGCCTCACCCGCGACGGCGCGGGCGAGCAGCGTCTTGCCCGTACCGGGCGGGCCGTAGAGCAGCACACCCTTCGGGATCTTGGCGCCCACGGCCTGGAACTTCGCGGGCTCCTGGAGGAACTCCTTGATCTCCTGGAGCTCCTCCACGGCCTCGTCCGAGCCCGCCACGTCGGCGAAGGTGGTCTTCGGCGTGTCCTTCGTGATCAGCTTCGCCTTCGACTTCCCGAAGTTCATCACCCGGGAGCCGCCGCCCTGCATCTGGTTCATCAGGAACAGGAACACGATGATGATCAGCAGGAACGGAAGGATCGACAGCAGCATCCCGACGAAGGGGTTCTGCGACTTCGGGGAGACGGTGTACCCGTCCGGAATCTGGTCGTCCTGGAACTTCTGCTGCAGCGAGTGGGCGATGTCCTCGCCCTGGCCGTCGATGTAATTGGCCTGGACCCGGCTGCTGCCCTCGATCTGGCGGCCGTCCTTGAGCTCGACCCTGATGGTCTGCTCGTCACCCGTCGTCAGCTCTGCTGACCGGACATGGTTCTGACTGATGGCGGCGACCACCTTGCCGGTGTCCACCTTCTTGTAGCCCTCGGAAGAGCTGAACACCTGCATCAGCAGAATCACGGCGAGGACGGCCAGCACAATCCACATCACTGGCCCGCGGAAATAGCGCTTCACGTCTATCCATACGGGGCGACGGGGCCCCGTCCCTCCTGCCACATCTAGGCACAGCCCCCGGTCGGGATCTACTGTGCGCGCGGTGTCCTTGTCATCTCCAACGGTAGGGGATCGGCCGGGGTTCCCGGCTATCCGCTGTAGACATGCTGCGCGAGCGTACCGACAAAGGGCAGATTCCGGTACTTCTCCGCGTAGTCGAGTCCGTACCCGACGACGAACTCGTTCGGGATGTCGAATCCGACCCATTCCACGTCGAGAGCGACCTTGGCCGCGTCGGGCTTGCGCAGCAGCGTGCAGATGCGCAGCGACGCCGGCTCACGGGAGCCGAGGTTGGAGAGCAGCCAGGACAGGGTCAGTCCCGAGTCGATGATGTCCTCGACGATGAGGACGTGCCGTCCCTTGATGTCGGTGTCGAGGTCCTTCAGGATGCGCACGACGCCGGACGACTGGGTGCCCGCCCCGTAGGAGGACACCGCCATCCAGTCCATCGTGACGGGGGTGGACAGGGCGCGGGCGAGGTCGGCCATGACCATCACCGCGCCCTTGAGGACCCCCACCAGCAGGAGGTCCTTCCCCGCGTACTCCGCGTCGATCACGGAGGCCAGCTCGCCGAGCCTGGCGTCGATCTCTTCCTTGGTGATGAGCACCGACTCCAGGTCGGCTCCCAGGTCCGTCTCGTGCACCCGTGACACTGCTCTCTACTGGCCTGCTGCTGGCTTGACGCGGGCCTAGTGGTCGGCCTGCTGGAGCACCAGTCTGCCACCCTGCCTGCTCGCCTCGACGCGGCCCGGCAGATTGAGGGGCCGCTGGCCCCGCCAGGCCGTGATGAGGCGGTCGGTCTCCTCGATGTGGCGGGCGAACAGCGACCCGGCGGGGGCGCCGGCCGCGATGGCCGCGCGGCGCAGGACACGGCGCCTCACGGCGGGCGGCAGGGCGTGCAGGGCGGCGATGTCGAGGGTGCCGTCGGGGCGTGTCGCGGCGGCCTCGGCCTGACGTGCCCAGGCGTCGAGGGCGTCCGCGTCGTCGCGGGAGAGCTGGGCGGTGCGGGCCAGGGCCTCGACGACGCCCCGGCCGAGCGCCTTCTCCAGCACGGGCAGTGCCTCGTGGCGCACGCGGGAGCGGGTGAAGGACGGGTCGGTGTTGTGCGGGTCGTCCCAGACGGGGATGGACTGGACGAGGCACGCCTTGCGCGTGGTCTGGCGGTCGATGGCGAGGAACGGCCGCCGGTAGCGTCCGGCGGCGGCCTGGTCGCCCGACAGGCCGCCCGAGACGGCCGCCATGCCGGACAGGGAGCGGGTGCCCGAGCCGCGGGCGAGGCCGAGGAGCACGGTCTCGGCCTGGTCGTCGCGGGTGTGGCCGAGGAGGACGGCGGCGGCGCCGTGGCGGTCGGCCGCCGCGTCGAGGGCCGCGTAGCGGGCGCTGCGGGCCGCGGCCTCGGGGCCGCCGTCACGGCCGACGTCCACGGTGGCGGTCTCCACCGGGGCGAGCCCGAGGGCGGCGAGCCGGTCGGCGACCTCACGCGCGCGCTCCGCCGAGCCGTCCTGGAGGCCGTGATCGACGGTCACGGCACCGGCACGTACGCCGCAGCGTGGTGCCTCGAAGGCGAGGGCGGAGGCGAGGGCCATGGAGTCGGCGCCGCCCGAGCAGGCGACGAGCACCAGCGGGCCCAGGGGGGCCTGGGAGGCGAGGTGCGGGAGGAGGGCGGGGGGCGCCTGGGGGGTTCTGGAGGCCGGGCAGGAACCGGCGGGCCCGGCAGTGTCACGGGCGCCGGGGACCTGGGGAGCGGTGAGGACGGGGAGTGCGGGGGACACAGCCCGGTCGGCCCGGTCGAGAATGTCGTGCAGAACGCGGCGGACCGCCAGGCGTATCGCAGCGACCGCGGGGTGGGGACCCATATCCGAATCACTTCTTTCTGCGGGAGCGATGTCACGCTGGGTGCGTAAATGGTGACAGAGAAGCCCTGTTACCTGAGCATCGCACGCCAGGCATGCGGCGAAGGTCCCTCGTACGAGTGATTTTGGGGGTGTTTCGCCACCTTGGCGAGCTGCGTTACGCGTCGCCGGGGTTCATGCGCGCGACCCAGCGCTCCGGGTGGGTGATCTCCTCGCTCGTGGGCAGGGTGTTGGGTGACGTCCAGACGCGGTTGAAGCCGTCCATCCCGGTGCGCTCCACGGCGGTGCGGACGAAGCGTTCGCCGTCGCGGTACTGGCGCAGCTTCGCGTCCATGCCGAGGGCGCGGCGCAGGACGCGGTCGAGGCGCCCGGCGCCGTTCCTGCGGCGGCGGGTGAACTTCTCCCTGATCTCGCCGACGGACGGCACCACGTCGGGCCCGACGCCGTCCATCACGAAGTCGGCGTGCCCTTCGAGCAGCGACATGACGGCGGTGACGCGGTCCAGGATCTCGCGCTGGCGCGGGGACTGGACGAGGTCGATGATCCCGTTGCCCTCCTCGTCGCCCGGGCGGCCGGAGAGGGACTGGGCGGCCTGCCTGACGCGCTCGACGAGGGTGGCCGGGTCCATGTCGGCCTCGGCGACGAAGGACTGGATCTCGGCCTGGAGGTGGTCGCGCAGCCAGGGCACGGCCGTGAACTGCGTCCGGTGCGTCTCCTCGTGGAGGCAGACCCAGAGCCGGAAGTCGTGCGGGGAGACGTCGAGTTCACGCTCGACCTGCACGATGTTCGGGGCGACGAGGAGCAGGCGGCCGGGCCGTCCCGCCGCGTCGTCGCCCGCCGGGAGGTCGGGGCTCGGCGGGGCGAACGTCTCGTACTGGCCGAGGACCCGCGAGGAGAGGAACGCGAGCAGCATGCCGACCTCGACGCCGGTGACCTTGCTGCCCACGGCGGTGAGGGCGCCGCCGCCGGGGACGGAGGCGCGGCGTTCCCGCATGCGGTCGGTCAGGGGGGCGAGCACCGCGCGGAAGCCCGCGACGTTGGCGCGCGACCAGCCGGGACGGTCCACGACCAGGACGGGCGTGTCGCCCGCGCCGGAGTCGAGCCCGGTGAAGGCGCGGACGTGCCGCTCGGAGGCGGCGGCGTGGCGGCGCAGCTCGGCGACGACGGCGCGGGCCTCGGCCCGGCTGACCTCGGGGCCGGGCCGTGCGACGCGGGCCGCCGTGGCGACGGCGAGATTCCAGTCAACCAGGTCGTTACCGCCGGGACTCGTCATACCGTCAACGGTACGGTGCCGGTGCGGAAAGCGGATAGCCGCGCGGCGGGGCGTTCAGCCGCAGCCACAGCCCGCGAGCGCTCCGGCCGCGCGGTCGAGCGCCGCCTCGGCCGCGTCGGGGTCGGTGGTGTCGGCGGCGAGGAACGCGAAGGCGAGGACTCGGCCGTCCGGTGTGCCCGCCGTCCCTGCCAGGGTGTTCACGCCGGTCAGCGTGCCGGTCTTGGCGCGGACGACGCCCGAGCCGTCGGCCCCTTCGTCGCCGTAGCGGCTGGCGAGGGTGCCGGTGAAGCCCGCGACGGGCAGGCCGGTGAGGGCGCTGCGCAGTTCCGGCCTGCCGGGGTCGGCGGCGGTGGCGAGCGCGCGGGTGAGGAGTTCGGCCGTGAGGCGGCCGTCGCGGTCGAGGCCGCTGGCGTCCACGAGGCGGGCGCCGTCGTGCGCGAGGCCGAGGTCGTCGAGCTGGGCGGACATGGCGCGGCCGAGACCTTCGAAGTCGGCGCGCTCGCCGCCGGCGAGGGCGGTGTGGCGCCCGAGGGCCTCGGCGAGGTCGTTGTCGCTGTCGGTGAGCATGCGCTCGACCAGCGAGGACAGCGGGGCGGAGCGGACGACGGCCAGTTCCTCGGCGTCGTCGGGCGCCTTGCGGTCGGCGGGGTCGCCGCCGACGCGGGCGCCCGCCGTGGCGAGGGCGTCGGCGAAGGCGTCGGCGGCCTCGGCGGCCGGGTCGTCGGCGCGGGGGGCGGGGCCGTGGCTGCTGCCGTCGGTGCGGCCCTCGTTGACCATGAGGGGCGTGATGGCGGCGATGTTGTCGTTCACCCCGATCGGGTGCCGCTCGCCGCCGCCCCGGTAGAGGGAGGTGTCGTAGGCGACGCGGACGCGGCCCGCGCCGCGGTCGGCGAGGGCGGCGGCGGTGCGTTCGGCCAGGTCGGTGAGGTCGTCGGCGGTGAGGGTCGGGTCGCCGCCGCCGACCAGGAAGACGCGTCCGCCGTCCTCGTCCCAGCGG
The DNA here is from genome assembly GCF_000719135.1 of Streptomyces avicenniae. Taxonomy (GTDB): domain Bacteria; phylum Actinomycetota; class Actinomycetes; order Streptomycetales; family Streptomycetaceae; genus Streptomyces; species Streptomyces avicenniae. The sequence goes on from NZ_JOEK01000001.1 coordinate 72,176, forward strand.
ACGGTGGTGGCGAGGCGGTGATCGGGGCCGAGGGCGTTGAGCGCGGTGACGGCCGTGATGATCTTGACCGTGGAGGCGGGCGCGCGGCCGGTCGTGGCGTGGTCGGCGTACAGCGTCTCGCCCGTGGTGAGGTCCACGACGGCGGCGGTCGTGCCGTCGCCGAGTGCGCCGTCGGTGAGCGCGGGGCCGAGGACGCGGCGGACGGCCTCCGCGGTGTACTCGGGGGCGGTGCCGTCGAGGGGGTCGAGGACGGAGACGGCGCCGGGGACGGTGACTCCGGCGTCCGCGCCCGACGGGTCGCGCCGGGTGTCGGCCTCGGCGGCGTGCGCGCGCTCGGCGGCGCGGCGTCCCGAGTCCCAGGGGCCGGTGAGCGCGACGGCGACGGCGGCGAGCACCAGCCCCGCGGTGGCCGAACCGATGACGATGCGCCAGGTCGCACGGTGACGGCGCAGGCTCTCCAGCACTTCTGCTGCTCTTCGCACGGTACGGACCAGCCCCTTTCGCGAGCAGACACCTCCGTGAGGGACACTTAACCACCACTCGCGCGCATTGATCGTTTAAGGAGAACCTCCGTGGAGTTCGACGTCACCATCGAGATCCCGAAGGGCTCGCGGAACAAGTACGAGGTCGATCACGAGACCGGCCGGGTGCGCCTGGACAGGCACCTGTTCACGTCGATGGCCTACCCCGCGGACTACGGCTTCGTCGAGGGCACGCTGGGCGAGGACGGGGACCCGCTGGACGCGCTGGTGCTGCTGGACGCCCCGACGTTCCCCGGCTGTCTGATCGAGTGCCGCACGATCGGGATGTTCAAGATGACCGACGAGGCGGGCGGCGACGACAAGCTGCTGTGCGTCCCGGCGGGCGACCCGCGGTTCGAGCAGCTCCAGGACATCGAGGACGTCAGCGCGTTCGTCCGCGGCGAGATCAAGCACTTCTTCGAGCGCTACAAGGACCTGGAGCCCGGCAAGCACGTCGTGGGCTCGGACTGGGTCGGCCGTGCGGCGGCCGAGGCGGAGATCGAGCGTTCGATCAAGCGCGCGGCGGAGTCCGGCGCGGCCCACTGACCGCACGGCCCGGCGGGGGGACGCGCGCCCGGGGCGGGCGCGCGTCCTGTGTGAGAGCCTGGGCCGCAGAGCCCCGACCGGCTCCTGGACGAGGTGCGCCGTACCCAGACATGACAAGACGGCGCGTGGGAGTCCGTGATGGCCTGGTTCGTGCTGGTTCTTTCCGGTCTGATGGAGGCCGTGTGGGCGACGGCGCTGGGGAGGTCGGCGGGTTTCAGCCGACCGGCGCCGACGGCCGTGTTCGTCGTCGCCCTCGTGCTCAGCATGGCCGGTCTGGCCTACGCGCTGCGCACCCTGCCCGTGGGGACGGGCTATGCCGTGTGGGTGGGGATCGGGGCGGTGTGCACGACCGCGTACGCGATGCTGAGCGGTGACGAGTCGGCGAGCGCGCTGAAGGTGCTGCTGCTGGCCGGGATCGTGGGCTGCGTCGTGGGGCTGAAGCTGGCGCACTGAACGGGCGCGGCGCGGGGCCGGAGCGGTCAGAAGCCGCGCGTGCGTTTCGCGCCGCGGCGGCCCGCCGGGGTGGCGGGGCGGCCCCCGGGGGTGCGCATGAACAGGCGGGCCATCTCGCCGCCGAGGTTCACGCCGATGGCGATGGCCAGCGCGAGCGTCACGGCCGTCAACAGGTTGTGGACGCCTGAGGTGACGTCCCCCTGCGCGAAGGCGAGCAGCCCGAGGTACACCGCGCTGCCCGGCAGGAGCGGGCCGATGGCGGCCGTGACGTACGGCAGCGACGACGTGAACCGGTAGCGGGACGCGAGCTGTCCGAACAGGCCGACCATCCCGGCGGCGACCGCCGTCGCGGCGAACGGCGAGAGGCCGCCGGTGTCGTGCATCGCGCCGTAGACCAGCCAGGCGACGCCGCCGTTGAGCGTGGCGGGGACGACGGTGCTGGGCGCCTGCTGGAGCAGCACGCAGAACGTCAGCGACAGCAGGAGCGCCGCCGGGAGCTGGATGCCGGGGCGCGTGACGCGGTCGAGGACGTCCGGGTCGAGGCTGACGCCCGACACCTCGCCCAGGTAGAGGACGGCGAGGACGCCGCAGACGATGCCGACGCTGAGGTAGATGACTTCGAGCAGGCGCGCGGAGGCCGTCAGGTAGTAGCCGGTCAGGCCGTCCTGGACGCCCGCGACCAGGGCGCGTCCCGGGATCAGGGCGAACAGGCCGCCGGTGATCATGGCGGCGGCCTGCCGTTCGCCGCCGCCCGTGTCGTGCCCTGCCGCCCAGCAGATGCCGACCACGGCGGGGGCCACGGCAGCCGCGACGAACTGGTAGAACTCCGGCAGCCCGCGCCCGGCGGCGAGCCAGGCGAGCCGGTCGCCGAGCATCGCGCCGAGCGCGGCCAGCGCGAAGACGGCCCAGCCGCCGCCGACGAGGGTGCTGGCCGCCCCGGCGAGCAGGCCGCTGGCGACGGTGAGCTGCCACTTGGTGAACGGGTGCCGGTTGCGCCGCATGGCGGCCAGCCGCCCGTACGCCTCCTCAAGCGTGACGGCGCCGGAGGAGATGTCGTCCACGAGCCGGAACACGGCGGCGAGCCGCGTGTAGTCCGTGCCGCGCCGCCGGACGGTGCGGTCGAGGGAGACGGGGGCGTCCACGAGGGACGGCTGGTGCGAGACGGACAGCAGCGTGAACGTGACGGTCACCTCGCAGCGAGCGAGGCCGTACGCGTGGGTGACGGCGAACATGGCCGTCTCCACGTCCTCGGCGCCCTCGCCCCCGGCGAGCAGCAACTCGCCGATGCGCAGCGTCAGGTCGAGGACGCGCGGCACGGGCGGGGGCGTCTCGTCGTCGCCGCGCGGCACGTACTCGGGGGCAGGGCGTTCCGTCAGGGGCAGCCGGACCATGCTGCGCATCCGGTCCTGCCAGGGCCCGCCGCGGGTGAGGTGGACGACGGCCGGTATGCCCTCGGCGGGCGTGAACTCGCTGTGCGGCTGCGGGCGTGACGGGACGGTCAGCCCCTCGGGGAGCGCGAAGCCGGACGACGTCGGGTGCTCGTCCTCGGCGGGGGGTGCCGGTTCGAGCCCTTCGGGGACCGTGAATCCCGAGGTGGTCTCCGGGTCCCACGACTCGTCGCCGCCCGGCCGCGCGCTGTCCCCGGCCACGTCCGCTCCCGCTCCCTGCCGTCTCGTGAGTCCCCGTCGTCTACCCGGGCAGCATAGGGTCAATGCGGGCGGGGCGGCGCGGGGAGTGCGAGGCGTACGGGCCGGTCAGGGCTGGTCGCGCAGCTCGGCGAGGCGGGCGAGGTCGTCCGTCACGGACGCCTGTTCCTCGGGGGTGAGGTCGAGGGTGACGGAGGTGGCGCGGTCGAGGGCGGCCGTGGCGCCCGCGTCGTCCCCGAGGCGTGCGGCGACGTCCGCGCGCAGCACGAGGAGGCGCAGCAGCTGGACGGGGGTGGGACGGTCGGCGGTGCGGGCGAGCGCGCGGTCGATGACCCGGGCGGCGGCCGTCTGGTCCTCCTTGCCGTGGGCGAACAGCGCGGCCTGGTGCAGGGCGCGGGCGTACGGTTCGCGGGGTGCGGGGCGGTGGCTCGGGTCGTCGCTGGTGGGCTGCCCGATGCGCAGGCAGTTCCCGGCGGGGTCGGTGACGAGGAACTGGCGGACGCCGTAGCTGGTGTCCCGCAGCGGCCCGATGCGGGGCAGGCCGGTCGTGGGGATGCGGCCGAGGGCGGCCTTGAGGCCCGCGCGGAAGGCGGCGTGCAGGCCGTCCACGTCGTCGGTGCCGATGAGGCAGGTGCTGTACGAGGCGGCAGGGTCGTAGTTCTTGATGCCGTAGAGGTGGAGCGCGACGTCGCCGCGTTCGACGACGGCGTAGGGGTTGGGGCTGGCCTGCCGGTAGGTGACGTCGAAGCCGAGGGCGGTGTAGAAGTCGAGGACGGGCGCGAGCGCGTGGCAGGGCAGCATGGGCGTGGTGGTCTCGGGCATGGGCCGTGCTCCTGGGGTCAGCCGGGGGGGTGGGTCAGTGGTCGGAGAGGCGGGCCCAGCGGTGCAGGGCGAGGGGGACGAAGACGGCCAGCAGCAGGACGGGCCACGCGACGGCGAGCAGCAGCGCGTGGTCGGCGGCCCAGGCGTCGGAGGCCCAGGAGGGGTTGCCGAAGAGGTCGCGGACGGCGGCTGCGGTGGCGGACATCGGATTCCATTCGGCGATCGCGCCGAGCCAGCCCGGCATGGTCGAGGGGGAGGTGAAGACGCTGGACAGGAACGCGACGGGCCACACGAGGATCTGGATGGTCTGCACGAGTTCCGGGCGTCCGGCGAGCAGCCCCAGCCATATCCCGGCCCAGAGCATGGCCAGGCGCAGCAGCAGGAGCAGGCCGACGGCGGCCAGGGCGGAGACGGGGCCCTCGTGCCAGCGCCAGCCGACGAGGAGTCCGGCGACGAGCATGACCAGCAGGGACGCGGCCGAGCTGATCATGTCGATGACACTGCGGGCGACGAGGAAGGACGAGGGGACGATGGGCAGCGAGCGGAAGCGGTCGAGCAGGCCGCGTTCGACGTCCTGGGTGAGCGCGACCATGGTGCCCTCCAGGCCGAACGCCATGGTGAGCGCGAGGATGCCGGGGACGAGGAAGTCCTCGTAGTCGCCGCCCTCGACGGCGAGGCCGCCGCCGAGGAAGTAGACGAACATCACGAGCATCATCACGGGGAAGATCAGCTCGGTGGCGACCGCGCCTGGCCTGCGGGCCCAGTGGGCGAAGCCGCGGCGGGTCATGATCAGTGTGTCGGTGACGAGTCCTGGGGACGCGGGGGCCGTCATGCGGGGTCCTTCCTGGGGGCCGTGCCGGTGAGGTGGAGGAAGACCTCGTCCAGGGTGGGGCGGCGCAGGGCGATGTCCTCGGCGGCGATCCCGGCGGCCTCCAGCGCGCGCAGGGTCGCGGTGAGCGCGGCCATCCGGTCGGAGACCGGGGCGCTGACCAGGCGGCGATCGGGGTCGGTGACGGGGTGCGCCGCGCGGACGGCGGCGCCGACGACGGCCGCAGCCGCCGTGAGCTGCGCGGCGTCGCGGACGACGACGTCGATGCGGTCGGCGCCCGTGCGGGCCTTCAGCTCGTCGGGCGTGCCCTCGGCGACGCGCCGTCCGCCGTCGAGGACGGAGACGCGCCCGGCGAGGTGGTCGGCCTCCTCCAGGTACTGGGTGGTGAGCAGGACGGTGGTGCCCTCGCCCGCGAGGGACCTGACGGCCTCCCACACCTCGCCGCGTCCGCGCGGGTCGAGCCCGGTGGTGGGCTCGTCGAGGAAGAGGACGTCCGGCCTGGTGATCAGCCCCGCGGCCAGGTCGAGGCGGCGGCGCATGCCGCCGCTGTAGCGGCCCACGGGCATGCGGCCGGTGTCGGCGAGCGAGAAGCGTTCGAGGAGTTCCTGCGCGCGGTGGGCGGCGGCGCGGGCGCCGAGGTGGTGGAGGCGGCCGAAGAGGTCGAGGTTCTGCCGTCCGTCCAACCCCTCGTCCAGCGCGGCGTGCTGGCCGACGAGCCCGATGCGGCGGCGGACGGCGGCCGGGTCGCGCAGGACGTCGTGCCCGGCGACGGACGCGCTGCCGCCCGTGGGCCGCAGCAGGGTCGTCAGGATGCGGACGGCGGTGGTCTTGCCCGCGCCGTTGGGGCCGAGGACGCCGTGGACGGTGCCCTGGGCGACGGTGAGGTCGAGGCCGTCGAGGGCGGGTCTGTCGCCGAAGGTCTTGCTCAGGGCCGTGACGGCGATCGCGTCGGTCATGTCACCCCTTACTGATCAAATTTGATTACCAAACCGGAGCGCGACCGTACGGGACCCCGGGTGCCTAGTCAAGTTTGATTAGGGAGGGACGGGTGAGACACTGGGCACGGCAGTCACACCAGCGAAAGGAGACGGCCGCGCATGTCGGTCATCCGGCTCCTCGTCCTCGGCGCCGTCCGTCAGCACGGCCGTGCCCACGGCTACCAGGTGCGCAGCGACCTGGAGTTCTGGGGCGCCCACGAGTGGTCGAACGCCAAACCCGGGTCGATCTACCACGCGCTCAAGCAGATGGCCAAGGAGGGCCTGCTCCACGCGCACGACACCGCGCCGAGCCCCGCCGGAGGCCCGCCCCGCACCGAGTACGAGCTGACGCCCGCGGGCGAGCAGAGCTACCTGACCCTGCTGCGCGCCTCGCTGCGCGCGTACGACGAACGCATCGACGTGCTCACCGGCGCCGTCGGCTTCATCGTGGACCTGCCGCGCGCCGAGGCGATCGACCTGCTGCGCGAGCGCGTCGCCGCGCTCAAGCTGAAGGTCACGGAGGTGGAGCGGTACTGGACACCCCTGTCGTCGCCCGAGGAGTGGGGGCACATCGGCGAGGTCATGCGGCTGTGGACGCACAACGCCGAGAGCGACGCGGCATGGACCCTCGGGCTCGTCGAACGGCTGGAGGGCGGGGCGTACGTGATGGCGGGCGAGGGCGAGCGGACCGTCGAGGTGCTCCCCGAGGGCGTCGAGAACCCGTACGGCTGACCGGGCCCGTGGCCGGAGCGGAGACGCCGCCCCGGCCCGCGCCACCCGTCACAGGCGCCCGCGCAGCCACTCCAGGTGCTCGCGCGTCGCGTGCTCGCTCAGCGCGGAGTTCCGCAGCCTGCCGAGCACGCCCTGGTAGGCGGTGACCTCCTCGCGCTTGTCGAGGTAGAGGGCACCGGTGAGCTGCTCCAGGTAGACGAGGTCGGAGAGTTCGGTCTCCGCGAAGCGCAGCAGCGTGAACGCGCCGGACTCGGCGACATGACCGCCCTGCGCGAACGCCACGACCTGGAGCGTGACGTTCGGGTACTCGGAGAACTCGATGAGGGTCCGCAGCTGCTCGTCCATCACCTTGTGCCCGCCGTACGGACGGCGCAGCGCCGCCTCGTCCAGCACGCAGTGCAGGTGCGGGGCGTTCTCGGAGACGAGGAGCTTCTGCCGGGCGAGCCGCAGCGCGATCCGCCGGTCCACCTCGCCCGCGGGCAGCCGCCCCTTGTGGCCGCTGACCATGACCGCGTGCGCGTACGCCTCGGTCTGGAGCAGGCCGTGGACGAACTGGAGCTCGTAGGTCGAGATGTGCTCGGCCGCGGCTTCGAGGCCGATGTAGGTCTGGAACCAGCTGGGGAGCACGTCGCTGTAGCTGTGCCACCAGCCCGCCTGGCCCGACGACCTGGCCAGGCCGAGGAGCGGCTCGCGGTCGGCGTCCTCGGTGACGCCGTACAGCGTCAGCAGGTCGGCGACGTCGCGCGGCTTCACGCTGACCCGCCCCAGCTCCATCCTGCTGATCTTGGACTCGGACGCCCGGATCGCGTAACCGGCCTCCTCACGGGAGACGTTGCACGCCTCGCGCAGCCGCCGCAGCTGCGAGCCGAGCAGGATACGGCGGACCATGGAGCCGCCGGTCGCTTCCGGGACCACGGCGGCACCCGTGACCCCGGTGATGTTGGTATCCCCCACTATCCCCTGAGTACTCATGCGCTCACTGCCCTCCACTTCGCACCGTGCGAAGTCTGCCATCTCCACGTGTCATTCGGTGCGCGCGTGATTACGGTCCATCAAAAATTTTCGTGCACGTGCATCTGCCCTTGCATTTGCCGTGAGCCTTGGGAAGCATGAGAACCGCGCGCCGCGACCCGGTGCGTCAGCACCGTCCTGCCCGCGCACGCCCGACGCGGCCGGGGTGGTCGCGGGGGCCCGCCGGGCGGCGGGGCGACCTCCGTCATCAGCGATGCCGCCGCTACGCCAGGAGTGCCGCGCCATGGGGACAGACGGAACGCCCGTGCTCATGCCATCGGGGCACCCGCTGCCGCCCGTCGATCCGCGGACCGTGTCGAGCACCGCCTCCCTCGCGCTGAGCGGGCGCCCGGAATCGGTGCGCCGCGCCAGGGACTTCACCCGGGAGACGCTCCGCGCCTGGCGGCTGCCGCAGCAGTGCGAGCCGGTCGGGCTCGTGGTCTCCGAGCTGGTCACCAACGCGCTGCGCCACGGGCTGCGCGCGCTGCCCCCCGTGCCGCGGGCCGTCCCCGTGCCGATGCCGCCCGAGACGAGGACGCGGACCGTCGGGCTGGAACTGATGCGCTGCGCGGGCCGGTTGGTCTGCGCCGTGCAGGACCCGAGCGGTCATGCGCCGCGCGTCGGGGAGCTGGACGGGGCGACCGAGTCGGGGCGCGGGCTGCGTCTCGTGGAATGTTTCAGCGACGGCTGGGGCTGGCGCCCGCTGACGGGCGGGCAGCAGGGCAAGATCGTGTGGGCGGTCTTCGGGACCGCGTGACGGAACGGCCCCTCGCCTCGCCACGCAGGCGATGACGTCAGGCGATGAGGTGGTCGAACTCCCCGTCCTTCACGCCGCGCAGGAGCGCCTCGACCTCCGCCGGTGTGTAGACGAGGGCGGGCCCGTCGGGGAAGCGCGAGTTGCGCATGGCCACGTCGCCGCTCGGCAGCCGCGCGAACTCGGCGCAGGTGCCCTGCGAGTTGCTGTGACTGCTCTTCAGCCACTGCACGTCCCGGAGTTCGTGAGCGGCTATGCCGTTGTACGCGTAGGCCACCGGTGTCTCCAGGGTCGTGCGAGTGGTGCGATCGTGCGCCGCACGGATGTGCCGCGCACCCAACTACCCTGGATCATAACGTTGTTCACGTGCATCTGCACGTGCTTATGCACGTGCACGGGGCGTCACCGGCCCCGCGCCGACGCGTCGCCCGTCCGTGAGACGCGCGTCGGCGCGATTCGGTTCCCCCGGCCGCGCGGTCAGGCGGCGGGCGCGCCGAACCACCGCGGCAGCCGGGCGAGGAGGTCGGCCTGCTCGTCGCCCGCCCACGCCACATGGCCGTCGGGCCGCAGCAGCACGGCGGGCGCGCCCGGTTCCCCGCCGGTGTCGGGGACGTGGTCGATCCGGTCCTCCCACCCGGCCACCGACAGCCGCCCCGTCCGGTCGAGCAGCAGCCCGCGGCCCCCGTGCATCCGCGCGTACAGGCGGCCCTCCTTGAGCGGCACGTCCCGCATCCGCCGCCCCAGCAGCTCGTGCCCCTCGCCGAGGTCGTAGCGGACGTCGAGCGCGGTGATCTTCTCGATCAGGTGGCGGGTGACGCCGTCGAGCGCCATCAGCTCGGCCAGCAGGCGGCGCACCGCCTGCGTCCCCGGCTCGGGGGACAACAGCTCCATCTGCGCGCGGGTGTTGTCGAGCACGGCGGCGGCCACCGGGTGGCGTTCCGCCTGGTAGGTGTCCAACAGCCCTTCCGGCGCCCAGCCGTTGACGGCGGCGGCCAGCTTCCAGCCGAGGTTGAACGCGTCCTGGATGCCGAGGTTGAGGCCCTGCCCGCCGACCGGCGGGTGGACGTGCGCCGCGTCGCCGGCGAGCAGCACACGGCCGACGCGGTAGCGGTCCGCCTGGCGCGTGGCATCCCCGAAGCGCGAGAGCCAGCGCGGCGAGTGCACGCCGAAGTCGGTGCCGGCGAACGCCCGCAGCTGCCGCTTGAAGTCGTCGAGGGTCGGCGGGACCGAGCGGTCCTCCGCCACCCCGTCCGCCGGGACGACGACACGGTGCACCTTGCCCGCGAAGGGCCCGACGCCGAACCGCTTGTTGGTCTCGCGCACCGCGGCGACCACGGCGGCCAGTTCCTCGGGCGGCGCGGTCACCTCCATCTCGCCCAGCAGCGTCTCGGCCCTGGTCGGCTCGCCGGGGAACCCGACGCCCAGCAGCCCGCGCACCGTGCTGCGTCCGCCGTCGCAGCCGACGAGCCAGCGGGCGCGCAGCCGTGTGCCGTCGGACAGCTCGACGTCCACGCCCTCGTCGTCCTGGCTCAGCCCGGCCAGCGCGTGGCCACGCCTGATCTCGGCGCCCAGCTCGGCGGCGTGCTCGGCGAGCAGGCGGTCGGTGACGGGCTGGTGGATGCCGAGGACGTACGGGTGCGTGGTGTCCAGCTCCGGGGGCGCGGGCGCCTCGATGGCGGCGAAGAAGCCGCCGACCGGGAACTGGCTGCCGTGCGCGAGGAAGCGTTCCAGCAGGCCGCGTTGGTCCATCACCTCGATGCTGCGCACGTGCAGGCCCAGCGCGCGGACGTACGGCGTCGGCGCCGTCTCGCGCTCCAGCACGAGCACGCGTACGCCGTGCAGCCGCAGTTCGGCGGCCAGCATCAGGCCGGTCGGCCCGCCACCGGCGATGATCACGTCGAACATGGAACCCCCCACTCACCAGGCAGTCGGATCGAGGCCCGGCCGCGCGTCCACGCAGGTCCTGGCCTCGGCCGACGATTGTGCGGCAGGGACGGGGTCTTGCCGCAAGCCCCCCCGTGCGCTATACGTTGAGAGTGGCGAGGAGTGGGTACGCCCCCTCGCCGTCTCAGACGCGGTCCAGGAGATCGTCGAAGGCGGAGGCGAGCCGTCGCCAGGCCGGACGACCGGCCGCGTACTCCTCGTCGGTCAGCAGGCAGGTGGCCAGCAGCGCGCGCAGCCCGACGACGTCGAGCCCCGGGCCGGTGAACACCAGGTGCTGGGTCCTGTCGCCCAGTTCGTCGTCCCAGTCGAGCGCCGCGGCCACCCGGCGGCCTGGCGGGACGAGGTCCCAGGCGGCGTCGGGCAGTGCCGCGAGCCAGGGCCCCGCCGCGTGGACGCTCAGCGCGCCGCCCGCGGCGTCCCAGGACAGCAGGGTGTCGGGGCGGTCGGCGAGCCAGAAGCGGCCCCTGCTGCGGGGTGCCGCGCAGGTCAGCTCTTCGAGCGCCGTGTACAGCCGCTCGGGGTGGAACGGGCGGCGGTGGCGCCACACGGCCGTGAGCACGCCGTCCTGCGCCGCCTCCTGCGGCAGCAGCGCCGTGGCGGGGTGCTGGCGGGCGGCGGCGGCCTCCGTGTCGAAGTGGTCGCCGAGCACCGTGGCGGCGAAGTGCGGGTCGGCCACGCCGACGCGCACCGCCGTGGGGTGCAGCTGGGCCAGCAGCGCGCGGTCGGCGTCGTCGGCCTGGTCGGGGCCGGCGGCGAGGGCGAGCACCGGGGCGTACTCCAGCTGGCGTGCCCAGGTGTCCGCGACCGTGCGCGCGTCGTTCGCCGCGGCGGCGAGCCCGGTCTCGGCCAGCTCGTCGCCGCAGGCCAGGTAGGGCATGACCTGCGCCGGGTCCACGGCGGTGACGACGGCGGCCAGCCGCAGCCCCGCCGAGGCGTGCGCCGTGATCACCTCGGCCATCGAGCGCGGCTCGACGGAGTCCCACAGCTCGACGACGGCCAGCCGCGTCGTCCGGTCGGCGGCCAGGCCGCGCAGCTCCGGGACGAGGTCGGCCCGCAGCGCGCAGCAGGCGCAGTCGTTGACCAGCGCCGTCTCGGCGCCGCCGATGACGCCGCCCGCGTGCCGGGCGGTGCGGACCACCCGGCCGCGCGCGGCACCCGTCAGGTCGTGGTGCAGGGCGACGCTCCCCGGCACCTGGTGCAGCAGCTGCCGCACGGCGCCCCTGCGGGCGTCCGCGTGCAGTCCGCCGACCAGGACGACGGGCAGCATCAGCGTTCCTCGCGCTTGCCGTACCGGCGCTCGAAGCGCTCGACGCGCCCGGCCGTGTCGAGGACGCGGGCCGTGCCCGTGTAGAACGGGTGGCTGGCCGAGGAGGTCTCGACGTCGATCACCGGGTAGGTGTTGCCGTCCTCCCACTCGATGGTGTGCGCGCTCGTCGCCGTGGAGCGGGTGAGGAACGCGTATCCGGCCGCGCGGTCGCGGAAGACGACGGGGCGGTAGGCGGGGTGGATTCCGGACTTCATGGTCGTGCTCCTCGTCAGGGGTGGGACGTGGCGGTGCGCGCGGTCAGCGCTCCTCGCGGAAGAGGACGTGCCGACGGGCCACCGGATCGTATTTCCGCAGCTCAAGGCGGTCGGGGTCGTTTCTTCTGTTCTTGCGGGTCGCGTACGAGTACCCGGTCCCGGCGGTGCTTCCCATCCGGACGACCGGTCGCGTGTCGTGGCGGTTCATGCGGCCCAGTATACGGAAACGGTAATCGTCTTCATCTGGCGGTCCGTGGATGGCGTCCGGTACATCCCGGTATGTGATGCACTGAGGGCCGTTCCGGCGCGAGAGGTGACCATGCGTACACAGATCCGGACCCTGACGGGCGCGGCGGCGTTGGCCCTGCTCGCGGCCACCGGCTGCGGCGGCGACGGCGGGCGGACGTCCCCGTTCACCGGGGAGCGCGGCGACCCGGGGCCGGTCGTCGCCGTCAAGATCGACAACGCGCCGGGCGCCAGGCCGCAGACCGGCCTCGACAGCGCCGACCTCGTCTACGCCGAGGAGGTCGAGGGCGGGCTGAGCCGCCTCGTGGGCGTCTGGTCCGGCACGCTGCCCGGCCGGATCGGGCCGGTGCGCAGCGCGCGGGAGTCGGATCTCGAACTGCTCGCGCAGTTCGGCAGGCCGGTCTTCGCCTACTCGGGGGCGCAGGAGACGGTGGCGGCGGCCATCCGGCGGGCCGACGTCGTCGCCGCCTCGCCCGACGCGGCGCCACGCGCGTACGAGCGGGACGGGCGCCGCGCCTCGCCGCACAACCTGTACGTCAGGCCGGAGGAGTTGCTCGACACCGCCGAGGGCGCAGGGGACGCGCCGGACGCCGCCGGTGCCGGGCTGCGCTTCGGCGCCGCGCCGGGGAGCGGCGGGGAGCCCGCGCGGACGTACGACGCCGCCTTCCCGCAGGCCCGCTTCACCTTCCGCTGGTCGGCGGACGAGGGGCGGTGGCGCGTCCTCCTCGACGGCGACGCAGTGGACGCGCGGCCCGCGACGGTCGTCGTGCAGCGGGTCACCGTGCGCGAGTCCGCGCTGCGCGACGCGAACGGCAACCCGACGCCGTACACCGAGACCGTCGGCTCGGGGGGCGCGGTGGTGCTGCGCGACGGCAGGGCGTACGACGGCCGGTGGGAACGGCCGGACGCCGAGGCGGGGACGGAGTTCACCACGCCGGGCGGCGATCCCCTGCGCTTCGCGCGCGGCCCGGTCTGGATCGTGCTCGACCGGGCCTGAGCGCCGGCCTCACCGCCTGCCCCACGGGCGCCACCAGCGCCGCCTCCGTGCCCGCACGCGCTCCCGCTCCCAGGCCGCGACGAAGCCGCGCGCCGTCCTCGTGCCGTGGTGGTCAGGCCCGAAGACGCGCTCGTAGTCGGCGACCACCGCACGCTCCAGGGCGATGGCGTCCCCGGTGCGCCCCGCGTCGCGGTAGGAGATCGCCAGGTTGTCGCGCGCCGTGAACGTCTCCGGGTGGTCCGGCCCGAGGACGCGCCGCCGGTCGTCCACGAGCCGTTCCTCCAGCACGATCGCCTCCTCGACCCGGCCCGCCGTCCAGTACGAGTGCGCGAGGCCGCCACGGGCCGCGAGGGTCTCCGGGTGGTCGGGCCCGAGGATCCGCTCGTGGTCGGCGGCCAGGTCGAGCTGGAGCGCGACGGCCTCCTCAAGCTGCCCGGCCTTGCGGTGCGAGAGGGCCAGGCTGCCGCGGGCGCCGAGCGTGCTCGGGTGCTCGGGGCCGAGGACCCGCTCGTAGTCGGCGACCACACGGCTCTGCAGCACGACGGCCTCCGCGACGCGCCCTGCGTCGCGGTAGGAGATCGCCAGGTTGTTGAGGGCGACGAGGGTGCTGGGGTGGTCGGGCCCGAGGACGCGCTCGCGGTCGGCGGCGACCTCCTCCTCGATGCCGATCGCCTCGTCCACCCGGCCCGCGTTCCAGTACGTGTACGCCAGGCTCCCCCGCATCCCCAGCGTGTCGGGGTGATCCGTGCCGAGGACGCGCTCGCTGGTCTCGCCCAGGCGCAGCTGGAGCGCGACGGCCTCGTCGAACCGCCTGGCCCTGCGGTAGGTGACGGCCAGCGACCCGAGCACGTCCAGCGTGTCCGGGTGCTCGGGCCCGAGCGCCTCCTCGCTGTCGGCCGCCACCTCGCGCTGGAGCGCGATCGCGTCGTCGATCCGCCCTGCGTCGCGGTAGGAGATCGCCAGATTGCTCCGGGTGATCAGCGTGTTGACGTCCCGGGGGCCGAGGACGCGCTCGCGGTCGGCGGCGACCTCCTCCTCGATGCGGATGGCCTCGTCCATCCGGCCCGCGTTCCAGAAGGTGAAGGCGAGGTTGCCCAGCGCGCCCAGGGTGTCGGGGTGGTCGGGGCCGAGCGCCGCCTCGCTGTCCGCGACGAGCTGCCGCTGGAGCGCGATCGCGTCGTCGTACCGCCCGGCCCTGCGGTAGGAGATCGCGAGGCTGCCGCGCGTCGCGAGGGTGCTGCGGTGGTCGGGGCCGAGGACGCGGCTCCGGTCCTCGACCACCTGCCGCTGGAGCGCGATCGCCTCCTCGACGCGCCCGGCGTCGCGGAGGGAGATCCCCAGGTTGTGGCGGACGGTGACGGTGTCGGCGTGGTCGGGGCCGACGAGGTCGTGGGCGGTCCGCGCCATCTCCGTCCAGTACGCGCGGGCGGCGCGGTGCAGCCCGGCGTCGTGGAGGCTGTTGCCCGACTGGAAGAGGACGACGTGGCCGCCGGTCTCCTGGTCCCACAGGGCGTCGCCCGCGTGCTGCGCGAGGACGTCGGTGTTGGAGCGCAGCACCGTGGCGAGCGCCGGGTCGTGGTGGTACTCGGCGGGCCAGCAGTCCATGAGGGCGGCGGCGAGGGCGAGGGACGCGGCGGCCGACGCGCCGTCAGGGGTCGTCTCGCGGGCGGCCCGCGCCGTCAGGGCGTGGACGCGGATGGCGCGGGGGCCGTCGGCGGGCTGGTCGGTGAGCATGCCGTAGCGGTGCAGGACCCGCACCGCGGCCAGCGCATCCTCGGCGGTCACCTCCCCGGCGTCCGGCGTGGCGCGGTGGCGGGCGAGGTAGCCGGTGACGGCTTCGCTGCTCCACAGGTGCCTGGGGTGCCCGGCCGGGTCGAGGTGGGCGGCCAGCCGCAGCGCGGGCCCGGCCAGTCCCACGGGCTCCTCGCGCGCCGCCGCGTCGAGGGACAGGAGGAGGCCGGAGGTGATCTGGCGCTGGTAGCCGTCGCCTCCTGGGGCCATGAGGCCGTCGAGACGCTGCCTGCTGTCGGCGAGCAGCGCGCGGTAGCGGCGGCTGGTGGTGCCCTGGTTGGCCATGTAGGCGGCGGCGTGCGCGAGCGCCAGGGGAAGGCGGCCGAGGTCCTCGGCGAGCGCCTCGGCCTCCTCGTCCAGAAGGTGCCGTGCGGCGGCCTGGACGAGACGGTCCGTCAGGTAGGCGACGGCCTCGGCGGCGGTGAACGCGTCGATGTCGATGAGGACGCGCCCGCCGCCGGACAGGATCGCGTCGCGGCGCCTGGTGGTGGCCACGACCCGGCCGTTCCCGCCGGAGGGCGTGGGCGGCCACCAGCCGCCCATGCCGTCGGGCTCGGTGATGTCGTCGAGGACGATGAGCCAGGACTGCCGCGTGCCCGCCAGCCAGTCGAGGAAGTCGCGGGCCCGCGTCTCCGCGTCCTGGCCTTCGTCCCCCGGGAGGCTGAGGCGGCGGGCGGCGCGGGCGTAGGCGCCGACGACCTGGGCGGTCTCCGAGGCGTCGATCCACATGACGAGGTCGGTCGCCGACTCCTCGGCGTGGTGGGCGTGCCGGGCGGCGAGCTGCGTCTTGCCGACGCCTCCGCCGCCGGAGAGGACCTGGGTGAGGACGACGGTGCCGTTGCCGCGGTGCGCGAGGCCGATCCGTTCGCGGAGGTCCTGCCTGTCCTGGAACGCGGTGGCCGCCGGGGGGACGGCGCCGATGCGCACCGGCCATTCCAGGCGGCCCGCGTCCGGCTCGGCGGGCGGCGCGCCGACGTACTGGGGGCCGTAGACGTAGGTGATGGGCTGGTCGCCCGCCGCCTGGTTGAGGCTCGCGGCGCCGGACGCGCTGCCGCGCTGGTCGGCGTGGTCGCCCGCGCGCGGGGGGCGTGCGCCGTCGGGGCTCATGTGCCGCTCCCCGGGGTGTCCGGTTCCTGGTCGGCGGCCGACTGGTGGAGTTCCGCGCGGCCACGGGCGGTCGCGCGCTGGTCGATGTCGTCGGCGCCCCCGGCAGTCTGGGTGAGTTTCGCGCGGCCCTTGGCCGTGGCGCGCTGCCGCACGCGCCGTCCGCCGCCGGTCCCCGCCTCGCGACCGGCCCACCAGCCGAGGGGCACGGCGACCGCTGCCGAGGCCGCCCCGGCGGTGGCGGTGGAGACCGCGAGCCGGTTCGCGCCGTCCTCGGGCAGGACGCCGAACGGGTCGGTCCACCCGGCGAGCAGGCACCCGCAGAACACCCCGACCGTGCCGCAGACCATGACGAGCCACCGCCCCGCTCGTGACATCCGCACCCGCCTCCCACCACCCGTACGGCGGCGCCGCCCCGCCGACCGCTCCACCCTTATCAGGGACTGCACGGCCCGGCCACCGGTTCCCGCACATCGGGCCGCGGCACACCCGAAGTGGTGCCCGTGTGACGTGAGTTGACGGGCTGTCAGTGCATGCGGGACACCTGGCGTCCGTGGCGGCGGCCGACGTGCAGGACGAACGCGCACCAGGTCGCGGGCGCGAACGCGAGGGCGGGGCCGTACGGGCGTTTGCTGTCCCGCACGGGCACGTCGGCGAGGCAGCCGACGCACCGGGGCTCGGCGACCTCGACGCAGTTGCCCCCGTCCGCGTTGCTGTAGCTCGACCTGCGCCAGCCGGCCCGGCCGTCACCAGACGTCCCCCGCATGAGCAGCAGTTCCCCCTCGCCGCCTCGTTCGAGGCCGCGTCCCGCTCCGAGGCGCCGCCCGTCCCCGCTCGACGGTGCTCCGCGCCGGACACGACCTCGCTTCCGATCGTATGAGCAGATCGGCGCCCGGACGAGGAGCGCGTTCGGCGTGTCCTTGTCAATTCAACAGTCGGGGAACAGCGCCGGACCGCCCGGTGGCGGCGCGGAGGCGACGGAGCGTCACCTCGGGCGGCGAGCAATGGCCCGGCCTTGGCGCGGCGTTGTCACCGGTCGGGTAGCTGACGCGCCGTCTCCTCCGGTCGGCTCAGCACAGCGGGCGGGCCGGGGTGCGGTCACACAGCATGACGGTATGACCCTCAGCCATGATCATCTGCGGCGCTGCTCGGTGGCCGCGGATCTCGGTGCCGCCCGTACCCGCATCTACCTGAAGAACTCCGGTCTGGTCGTGGACGAACCCTCCATCGTCGCGGTCAACACGAAGACCGGCGCCCTGATCGCCGTCGGCACCCCCGCCGAACGGATGGCGGGCCGTACCCCGGCCACGATCCGCGTCGTCAAGCCGATCATCGGCGGCACCGTCGTGGACATCGACATGGCCCAGCGCATGCTGCGCGCCATGGTCGGCACCAAGCTCCGCCGCGCCTGGCGGCGCAACCCGCTGCTGCGCGCCGCCGTCTGCATCCCGCACGACGCCGACCCGCTGGCGCGCCGCGCCGCGCTGGAGACGCTGGTCGGGGTCGGGGCGCGGCGCGTCGAGCTGGTGGACAGCCTGATCACGGCGGGCATCGGCTGCGGCCTGCCGGTGGAGGAGCCGGAAGCCACGATGATCGTGCAGGTCGGGGCGGCCACGACCGAGATCGCCGTGCTGTCGCTCGGCTCGATCGTCGCGGCCGACAAGGTGCCGATGGGCGGCGAGACGATCGACCGCGCCCTCCTCCAGCACCTGCGCAACGAGCACGAGCTGATGCTCCCCTCGCTGGCCGTGCGCCCGCTGCACGAGGCGCTGGGCGACCCGGAGCAGGGACTCGCCGAGGTCGCGGGACGCGACGTCGCCACCGGCCTCGCCAGGACGGTGCGGGTCGATCCGCGCAGCCTGCGGGCCGCCGTCATGCCGCCGCTGACGGCGTTGCTGGACACCATCCGCGCCGTGCTGCACCGCTGCCCGCCCGACCTGGTGGCCGACCTCGCCGAGCGCGGCGTCATGCTCACGGGCGGCGCGGCCGGGCTCCCCGGCCTCGACCAGATCATCCGCGACAACACCGGCATGCCCGTCCAGGTCGCCGACGAGCCGGGGCTGTGCGCCGTGCAGGGCCTCGGCGCGCTGCTCGAAGGCCGCGTACGGCCACGCCTCGTGCCGCTGCCCGAGCCCACCCCGGGGCCGCGTCGGCGCGGGCGGCACTCCGGGCGGGTGCCCGCCGCGTCGCGGACCGGGCAGCTGCCCGCGCCGGACGCGGGCGCGGAGACCGGTGACGAGCAGGCGGGCCGTGAGCAGGAGGCGTCCGCGACGGTCTGAGCCGTTCGCACGTACCGGCCGGGGCCTGCCGCGTGCCCCGGCCGGTACGTTCCGGTCGGCGTGGTCAGCGCGCCGTCGGCAGCGGCTCGCGCGCCGGGGCCTCGGCCCGCGCCGCCGCCGTCCGCGACGGACGCGCGACCGCCGCCACCAGCAGCGCCGTGACGACGGCCGCCAGCCCCGCCGTCAGGTAGACGCGCTCAAGCGCCGCCGCGTACGCCTCGCGCACGAGCCCCTGGTCACTGCCCAGCGGGGCGCCCCCGCTGACCGCGCGGGCCGCCGCCTCCGTCAGGCCGGCCCCCGTGAGGACCTCGCGGATGCGCCCGCTGAAGAGCGTGCCGAGCACGGCGACGCCGAGCGCGAAGCCGAGCTGGCGGAACGTGTTGACGGCGCCGCTCGCCATCCCCGCCCGCTCCGGGGGCGCGGCGGCGAGCGCGGCGGCGACCAGGACGGGGATCGCCGTGCCGACGCCCGCGCCCGAGATGATCAGCCCTGGCAGCAGGACCGTCCAGTCGGAGCCCGGGCCGATCGCCGTCTGCGTCAGCAGGCCGACGCCGATCAGCGCCAGGCCGCCGCTCACCGCTACCCAGGCGGGCAGCCGGTGCAGGAACCTGCCCCCCGCGCCCGAGACGACGAACGCCGTCACCGCCATCGGCACCACCGCGAGCCCGGCCCTTATCGGCGTCAGCTGCTGGACGGACTGGAGCCACAGCATCGTGTACGTGTAGTGCGCGAACGCGGCGCCCGTCAGTATCAACGCGGCGGCCATCAGCGCGGCGAACGACGGCCGCCGCAGCATCCGCAGGTCGAGCAGCGGCTCGGCCGTACGGCGCTCCACCAGCAGGAACAGCAGGAGCGCGACGGCCGCCACGGCGAACGCGGCCACGGCCACGGCGTCGCCCCAGCCGTCCTCGCCGCCCCGGATCAGGCCGTAGGTGAGCGCGGCGGCGCTGACCGTGAACGTCGCGGTGCCCGGCCAGTCGATGCGGGACGCGGCACCGCGCGACTCCGCGACCGTGCGCCAGGTGATCAGCAGGGCGAGCGCGCAGACCGGCAGGTTGACGTAGAAGATCCAGCGCCAGTCCAGGTAGTCGGTCAGGACGCCGCCGAGCAGGACGCCCAGCGCGCTGGCCGCGCCGCTGACCGCGCCCCAGATGCCGAAGGCGAACGCGCGGTCGCGGCCCGTGTAGGCGGCGGCGAGCAGCGGCGTGTTGGTGGCCAGCATGGCGGCGGCGGCCACGCCCTGGAGGGCGCGCGCGGCGATCAGGACGCCGACGTTCGGCGCGAGGCCGCTGACCAGGGAGGCCACCGCGAAGGCGGCGAGCCCCAGGGCGTACACGCGGCGGCGGCCCAGCAGGTCGCCCGCCGTGCCCGCGACCATGACGAGGGCGGCGAGCGCGAGGGCGTACAGGTCCATGACCCACTGGAGGTCGGTGAACCCCGCGTCGAGGTCCTGGGCCATCGACGGCAGGGCGGTGACGACGATGGTGACGTCGATGAGGAGCATGAAGTTGCCCAGGCAGATGGCGACCAGCGGCCACCACTTGCCGGGGCGCGCGCCGGGCGGCGCGGCCGGTGGGAACGGTGCGGACGGTGCAGACATGCGGCAAGGTTGCGACCGGACCCCCGTGGCGTTCCAGCCGGGCGGGCGGATTCGGCGGACTCCGACACGTCGTACCCTCGGCACGGTGGAATACGACGACATCGACCGCCAGGTGGTGCATGCCCTCCAGATCGACGGGCGGGCGCCGTTCTCGCGGATCGCGCGGGTGCTGGGGGTGTCGGACCAGACCGTGGCCCGGCGGTACACGCGGCTGCGGACGGCGGGTCTCGTGCACGTCGTCGGCCTGTGGCGGGTGGGCGCGCGGGGCGACACCGGCTGGGTCGTGCGGCTGCGCTGCGTCCCGGGGGCGGCCGAGGAGCTGGGGCGCATGCTGGCGCGCCGTCCCGACACGATCTGGGTGCACGCCCTGTCGGGCGGGACGGAGGTCAACTTCGGCGCGCGTATCCCGGCGGAGGCGCCGGACGGCAGGCACGCGCCGACGCTGCTCGAACAGCTCCCGAGGACGCGCCAGGTCACGGGCGTCACCGTGCTCAGCACGCTGCACACGTTCTTCGGCGGCCCGATGAGCCTGGTGAACAAGTCGGGCGCGCTCAGCGCCGCGCAGGCCGCCGCGCTGCGCGACCGACCGGCGCCGACGGCGCGCTGCGGTGACGGGCCCGTACCGGCCGACGAGGGGGACCTGCGCCTCGTCGCCACGCTGGCGGAGGACGGCCGGGCGCCGCTCGCCGACCTGGCCGCGGCCACCGGCTGGTCGCAGAGCACGGTGCGCCGCCGCCTCGGGGAGCTGCGGGCGGACGGCTCCGTCTACCTCGACGTCGAGTACGACCGCCGGATGTTCGGCCTGCGCGCGCACATGCTGATGCTGCTCGCCGTGCCGCCGTCGCGCCTGGAGGAGACCGGCCGGGCGCTGGCCGGGCACCCGGAGGTCGCGTACGCGGTGGCGACGACCGGGCCGACGAACCTCTTCGTCTCCCTGCTCTGCTCGGACAGCGCCGCCGTCTACCGCTACCTGACGACGCGGGTGGCGGCGCTGAAGGGCGTGGAGCGGGTGGAGACGCTGCCGCTGGTCCGCACGTTCAAGGGCATCACCCCGCACGGCGGCGGCCCCGCCACGCGCGCCTGACGCCCACGCCCCCAGGGCCGCGCCGCCGGGAACTTGCCGCGCGTGGTGTCATGGAGGCGGGCGGGAAATCGGCGCGACCGACCTCCCGGCCCAGTCCACCGCAAGAGCGTGAGAGAAGGCGTGAGAGTTTCATGGCCACGCACTACGACGTCGTCGTCCTGGGCGCCGGCCCCGGCGGCTACACCGCGGCTGTCCGTGCCACCCAGCTGGGGCTGCGGACCGCCGTCATCGAGGAGAAGTACTGGGGCGGTGTGTGCCTGAACGTCGGGTGCATCCCCTCGAAGGCCCTGCTGCGCAACGCGGAACTGGCGCACATCTTCCAGCACGAGGCGAAGACGTTCGGCATCCAGGTCGAGGGCCGCGTCAGCTTCGACTACGGCGAGGCGTTCAAGCGCAGCCGCAAGGTGGCCGACGGCCGGGTCGCGGGCGTCCACTACCTGATGAAGAAGAACGGCATCACGGAGTACGACGGGCGCGGCACGTTCACCGACCCGCACACGCTCCAGGTGGCGCTGAGCGACGGCGGCAGCGAGACCGTCACGTTCGACCACTGCATCGTCGCGGCCGGGGCCTCGACGCGGCTGCTGCCGGGGACGTCCCTGAGCGACCGCGTGGTGACGTACGAGGAGCAGATCCTCACCGACGACCTGCCGGGCAGCATCATCATCGCGGGCGCGGGCGCGATCGGCGTCGAGTTCGCGTACGTCCTGCACAACTACGGCGTGAAGGTGACGATCGTCGAGTTCCTGGACCGGATGGTGCCCCTGGAGGACGCCGAGGTCTCGAAGGAGCTGGCGCGCCAGTACCGCAAGCTCGGCGTGGAGGTGCTGACCTCGACGCGGGTGGACGGCATCGACGACTCCGACCCGAACGCGCCGGTGCGTGTCACCGTCACGGACGCCAAGGGCGAGCAGCGGGTCCTTGAGGCCGACAAGGTGCTCCAGGCGATCGGTTTTGCGCCGCGCGTGACCGGTTATGGGCTGGAGACGACCGGTGTCGCCCTGACCGAGCGTGGCGCCATCGCGGTGGACGAGTACCTGCGGACCAACGTGCCGCACATCTTCGCCATCGGCGACGTCACGGCGAAGCTGATGCTGGCGCACGCGGCCGAGTCGATGGCGATCGTCGCGGCCGAGACGATCGCGGGCGCGGAGACCATGCCGCTCAACTACCCGATGATCCCGCGCGCCACCTACTGCCAGCCGCAGATCGCCAGCTTCGGCTTCACGGAGGAGCAGGCGCGGGAGCGCGGCTACGCCGTGAAGACGGTCAAGTTCCCGTTCACGGCGAACGGCAAGGCGCACGGGCTCGGGCAGGCGACCGGCTTCGTGAAGGTGATCAGCGACGAGACGTACGGCGAGCTGCTCGGCGCGCACCTGATCGGCCCGGAGGTCACCGAGCTGCTGCCCGAGCTGACGCTGGCGCAGCAGTGGGACCTGACGGTGCACGAGATCGCGCGCAACGTCCACGCGCACCCGACGCTGGGCGAGGCCGTGAAGGAAGCGATCCACGGCCTGTCGGGGCACATGATCAACATGTGAGACAGCCGTCCTGCCCCGTCCCGAGACCGCCTGGGCGCGGTCTCGGGACGGGGCGCGGCCGGGTCAGGTGCGCGGGTGGGTGTGCAGGTCGAGGCCGGTCGTGCCGGGTGGCTCGGTGCCGGGCACGAGGCGCATGGCGTGGTCGTAGTCGCCGCCGGTGAGGGAGCGGAACGGGACGGGCGCGTCGGTGAACAGGCCGTCGAGCCGCCGCGCGTACGCCTCGGTGATCCGCGCGTACCGCTCCGGCGGGACGTCGAGGGAGCCGTGGACGGCGAAGGGGTCGAGCGGCGTCATCCCCGTGAACCAGAACAGGCCGTGCTGCACGGGGTGGAGGACGTCCGCCAGCCGCCCGTGGATGCCGCGCTCCGAGAACGCCGACTCGCGCGCGCCGTAGGTCACCGACAGCAGCGCCCGCCGTCCGGCGAGCGGGCCGTCGCCGTAGGGCGGCGGGACGGCCGGGCCGTAGGCGAATCCGGCGGTGAAGACGCGGTCGATCCAGCCCTTCAGGATCGCGGGCACCGAGAACCACCACAGGGGGAACTGGAGGATCACGGCGTCGGCGCGGCGCACCTTCTCCTGCTCGGCGGCGACGTCGGGCGAGAGCGTGCCGTCCAGGGTGGCGCGCTGGGAGTCGTCCAGGACGTTCAGGCGGCGGGCGGGGTCGCGGCCGGGGAAGTCGTCGGCGTCCACGACCGCCTTCCACTTCATCGCGTAGAGGTCGGAGACGCTGACCTCGTGGCCCGCCGCGCGCAGGTGACCGGCCGCGAAGGCGCTCAGGGAGGCGTTGAGCGAGCGGGGCTCGGGGTGGGCGCTGACGAGGAGGATCTTCTTCGGGCGCCGCGGCGCGGGGTGGGTGGTCATGGGACCACGGTGGCTCGGGCGTGGCGGGGTAGCCAGGGCCCGCTTCGACCGGCGGAACGGCGTTCCTGGTACCGGGAGTCCCACGCATACTGGAATCCATGGACGGCTTGGACGGACGCGGCGACGGTGACGGTGACCGGCGGGATGACGGGCACGACGGCGTCGCCGATCCGCGCCGGGCGCTCGGGGCGTTCCTGCGCGTGCGGCGGGGCCGTGTGGCGCCCGAGAACGTCGGGATCGCCGCGGGCGGGCGCCGCCGGGTGCGCGGGCTGCGCCGGGAGGAGCTGGCCCAGCTCGCCGGGATCAGCGTGGACTACTACGTGCGGCTCGAACAGGGCCGTGCCACCCAGCCGTCGCCCGAGGTGATCGACGCGCTGGCCCGCGCGCTCGGCCTCGACCCGGCGGAGCGCGGGCACCTCGCCACGCTGGCCACGACCCGGCGCGGCACGGCGCCCGACGCGCGGGTCAGCCCGTTGCTGCAACGTCTCCTCGACGGCATGACCGACTTCCCCGCCTTCGCGACGAACCACCGCCTCGACGTCGTGGCCTGGAACCGCCTGGGCGCCGCGCTGATGGGCGGCCTGGACGACCCGGCGCGGCGCGACCGGAACAACGCCAGGTTCCTCCTGCTCGACCCCGCGTCCCGGGCGCTCTTCCCGCAGTGGGAGGTGGCGGCGAGCGAGGCCGTGGCCCAGCTGCGGTTCCACGCGGGGCGCTATCCGTACGACGCGGAGCTGACCGGGCTGATCACGGAGCTTTCCGGGCGCAGCGAGGACTTCAGGCGGCTGTGGGACGAGGGCGAGGTGCTGAGCTGCGGGGCGGGGCGCAAGGAGCTGCGGCATCCGGTGGCCGGGCTGATGCGGCTGGACTACGAGACGCTGCGGGTGCCCGCCGTCACGGGGGACACGGCGTTGGAGATCCACGTCTACAGCGCCGTGGAGGACGGCGAGGACGCGGCGGCGCTCGCCCGGTTGGGCGCGAGCCTGGCGGGCCCGTCGGGACGGCGGTCCTCGCTGGTGGAGGCGGGTTCCTGAGCCGCGGGCGGGCGGTGGCGGCGTCTGCCGCCGTGCTCGTTGTCAGACCCCCTGGATACGGTGGGTCCATGGAAGCAACCGGAACATTCACGGTCACGGCCTTCGACGCGAGGGAGCTCGTGCCGCTGGAGGGCGGCGGGGCGGAGCCGGCTCCGTCCACGGGCCTGCCGGTGGGTCTCGCCACGTTGGAGAAGACGTTCACGGGGGAGGTCGCCGGGCGTTCGGCCACCCTGTTCACCTCGGCCTTCGACGAGACGGCAGGGGCGGGGACCTATCTGGCCCTTGAGTCCTTCGAGGGCGCGCTCCACGACCGCGAGGGCGCCTTCAACTTCGTGCACTCGCTGTCGATGGCGGGCGGCGAGCGCACCACGGGGTTCTTCACCGTCGTCCCGGGAAGCGGCACCGGGGGGCTGACCGGGATATCCGGTACGGGCGACCTGGTGGTCGAGGCGGACGGCACGCACCGTATCCGGTTCGACTACCAGCTCGACTGAGCCGGGCGGGTCGGTCGGGGGCGGTTCAGCGGTACGTCTCAGGACTGCCGGGCGCGCGCGTGTGTGAGGGCGCCGTGACCGGCGCGGTCTGCCTGTCGTCCATGATCACGACGGCAGCGGCGGCCGGGGGCGCGTCCGGTCAGGGGTGGGCGGTCAGGGAGCGGTGCCGGGGGTGCCCTCGCCCTCGGGGGCGTCAGGGGCGTCGGCCGCGTCCGTCACGTCGGCGGTGTCCGCCTCGATCTCGTCGTGCAGCCGCTCGCAGATGCGGCTGAGGAGCCGCGAGACGTGCATCTGGGAGATGCCGAGGCGCCCGGCGATCTCGCTCTGCGTCAGCTCCTCGAAGAAGCGCAGGTAGAGGATGCGCCGGTCGCGTTCCGACAGGCCGCTGAGGCGGGGGCGGACCATCTCCCGGTAGAGGACCTGGTCGTAGCCCGGGTCGGCGTCGCCGAGGGTGTCGCCGAGCGCGTAGCCCTCGCCGTCGCGGGTGATGTCCGCGTCGAGCGAGAGCGGGCTGAAGCCGCCGAGGGCGGCGAGGCCGTCCCGCACCTCGTCCTCGGTGAGGCCGCAGTGCTCGGCCAGCTCGCGGACGGCGGGGGCCTGGCCGTCCACGCGGCAGTCCAGCTCCTGGCGGGCGGCGCGCACCTGGTTGCGCAGCTCCTGGGTGCGCCGGGGCACGTGGACGCCCCACAGGTGGTCGCGGAAGTGCCGCTTGACCTCGCCGACGATGGTCGGGACGGCGTAGCTCTCGAACGCCTTGCCCCGGTGCGGGTCGTACCGCTCGACGGCCTTGACCAGTCCGAGGGCGGCGACCTGCTCCAGGTCCTCCAGGCTCTCGCCCCGGTCCCTGAACCGGCGGGCGAGGCGGTCGGCCATCGGCATCCAGGCGCAGACGACCTCCTGGCGGAGTCTGCGGCGTTCGGCGCCTTCCGGGAGGGTCGCGATCCGTTCGAACCGGCCGGTCGTGTCGGGGGCGTCATCGTGCGGATGGCGCCTGGGGCGGGTCGGCGTGACTGCCGTGGTTCCCATGACTTCTCTCCGCTGGTCCTGCTGCTCGGGACGTGCTCTCTGACAGGTGCTCGTGGGCTGTCCGTGACCGCCGGGTCCTGCCCGGCGGTCACGACGGATTGTCGGCTTTGACGCACCTTGTCCTGCCACTCCCCCCGCGTGCCCGGCGCGCGGGAGGTGAAACGCGCGCCGGTCCCTCCCGGTTGCCGGGTCCTGGGGGCGGCAGCACACTCGGTGAAGGGCCGTACCGGTGCGGAGGCGGCGCAGGGCAGGTCCCGCGCGCGTTCCGCGCCCCTGTCACCGCCTGGAGGCATCGCCATGGACGTGCTGGTACTGATCGGGCGGATCGTCTTCGCCCTCTTCTTCCTGCTCTCCGCCGTCAACCACCTGACGCGCAGCGGCCCGCTGGCCGCCTACGCGGCCGGGAAGGGGCTGCCCTCGCCGCGGCTCGCGGTGCTCGGCTCCGGCGTGCTGCTGCTGGTGGGCGGGCTGAGCGTGCTGCTGGGCGTCTGGGCCGACCTGGGCGCCCTGCTGCTGGTGGTCTTCCTGGTGCCCACGGCGCTCGTCATGCACAACTTCTGGACGGTCCCCGACCCGGCGGCGCGGATGAACGACATGCTGCATTTCCAGAAGGACCTGGCGCTGGCGGGCGCGGCGCTGGCGCTGGCCGGACTGTTCGCCCTCGCGGGCGACGAGGTGGGCCTGACCTGGACCGGGCCGCTCTTCGGCTGAGCCGTGCCCGCGACGGGCGTTCGTCACTCGTTCATTCGAACGAGTGACAGGGGGCGGGGAACCACGGCCGACGGCCCCCCGTTTGCCAGGGCGAGGGCTGTTCCCAAGGGACGGAGGGAACGGCCGAGGACGGGATCGCCCGCGGCGGGGAGGCGGGGGCGTCAGCGGGTAGAGGGACACGAGTGGCGAGGACGCCGGGTGACCGGCGCGTCCCGGTGGGCGAAGGGGGGTGAGCGCGGTGAACGTGCTCGACGTGGTGCTGCTCGTGGCCGCGGTGCTGGCCGGGGTGTCCGGTTACCAGCGCGGGCTGGTCGCGGGGGTGATCTCGCTGGCGGGTTTCGTCGGCGGTGCGGTGATCGGGGTGTGGCTGCTGCCGTTCGTGATCGATCCGCTGACGCCCGGGTCGGTGACGGCGACGACGGTGGCGCTGCTCGTCGTGCTCATACCGGCGGCCGTCGGCCAGGCGATCACGTGGCCGCTGGCGCTGCGGCTGCGGCAGGGCGTGCGCCGGGCCCCGGCCCGGTGGCTGGACGGCGCGGGCGGCGCGGTCTTCAACGGGGTGGCGCTGCTGCTCGTCGCCTGGATCGCCGCCAGCGCGCTGCTCCCGACGCCCTCGGCGGGGCTGAACCGTGAGGTGCAGCAGTCGCGGGTGCTGGGCGCCGTGCAGGGCCGTATGCCGGACCAGGCGCCGACCTGGTTCAGCCGTGCCACCGGCGCGCTGACCGACGCCGGCTTCCCGCAGGTCTTCGACCCGTTCGCCAATGCCCCCACGGCCGAGGTGCCCGACCCCTCGGGCGACAACGTGACGCCGGAGGCCGTCGCCGCCGCGCGGGACTCGACCGTGAAGATCACGGCGGCGTCCGGCCTCGGCTCGGGGCAGGAGGGCAGCGGCTTCGTCTTCGCGGACGGCCGGGTGATGACCAACGCCCACGTGATCGACGGCGCGGACGCGATCATGGTCCAGGTCGGCGGCGCAGGGGAGCGGCTGGACGCGACCGTGGTGCTGGCCGACGACCAGGTGGACGTCGCCGTGCTCGACGTGCCGGGGCTGACCGCGCCCACCGTCGCGCTGGCAGGGGACGCCGACCGGGGCGCCCCCGCCGTGGTCGCCGGGTATCCGGAGAACGGCGGGCTCGACCTGCGCGCGGCCACCGTCGCGGGCCGTACCAACGCCCGTGGCCAGGGCATCCACGGCGACAGCATGGTCACCCGGGACATCTACACGATCCGCTCCCTCGTCCGCCCGGGGAACTCGGGCGGGCCGCTGCTCACCACCGGGGGCGAGGTGTACGGGATGGTGTTCGCCCGCTCGGTGACGGACGGCAACACCGGCTACGTCCTCACGGCGGACCAGATACGCGGCTACATGTGAGCCGCCGGGTTCGCCCGGTACCCGTGGGGTACTCGCCCAGGCCGTACGGCCACCGGCGCGCGGCGCGCGGACGTGTGGCGCGCCGCGGGTGGGAGAGGAGCGCCGGATGGAACTGCCAGCGGCACGCGGGGACCTGTCGGCGACGCTGATCGGGACGCTCGGCCAGGACCCGGGCCGCGACGACGTCGCGCTGCCGGGCACGGGGGACGGCGCGGTGGACGGCGCCGACCCGTTCGGCGAGGACCTCCAACTCGCCCTGTACCTCGCCTACGAGCTGCACTACCGGGGCTTCGACGGCGTGGCCGACGGCTGGGAGTGGCATCCGGAGGTGCTGCGGCTGCGCGGCGCGCTGGAGCGGCGCTTCCTGACGTGCCTGCGCACGGAGGTGCCGGGGCACACCGATGTGCGGGCCGCGCTGGACGAGCTGCTGGTCGAGCCCGTGGAGGGCGGCGGCATCAGCGGCTTCCTGAAGGACGAGGGCGAGCCCTGGCAGCTGCACGAGTACGCCGCGCTGCGGTCGCTCTACCACCTGAAGGAGGGCGACCCGCACGCGTACGGCATCCCGCACCTCGGCGGCCGTGCCAAGGCCGGGCTGGTGGCCGTCGAGTACGACGAGTACGGGGCCGGGCGTGCCGACCGGATGCACCAGCGGCTCTACGCCGACCTGATGGCCGGGCTCGGCCTGGACCCCACCTACGGGCACTACATGGAGGAGGGCACCGCGGAACTGCTCGCGACGGTCAACCTCATGTCCCTGTTCGGGCTGCACCGCGCGCTGCGCGGCGCCCTGGTGGGCCACTACGCGACCGTCGAGATCACCTCGTCGCCGGCGTCACGCCGCATGACGCAGGCCATGGAGCGGCTGGGCGCCGGTCCTGCGGCCGTCCACTTCTACGCCGAGCACGTCGAGGCGGACGCGGTGCACGAGCAGGTGATGCGGCGCGAGGTCGTCGGCGGGCTACTGGCGGACGAGCCGGAGCTGGCCGACGACGTGCTGTTCGGCGTGGAGGCGACGACCCTGCTTGAGGAGCGGTTCGCGGCCTCCCTGATCACACCGTGGCGGGCCGGGCGCTCCGCGCTGCGCACGCCCTGACCCGTCCCGTTCGTCACCGCCGCCGCGGGCGTCACCGGGGCGCGGTGCCGGGCGGTGGTGTGACGAGGCCCTGGTCGATGAGGCTGCGCGCGGTGTCGAGGAGCGTGTCGGCGGCGGGCCTGGGCCGCCAGCCGAGGACGTCACGCGCCTTGCTGTCGTCGAGGTGCCGGACGACGCCCGCGTTCGCCGCGGCGTCCCGCAGGCGCGGCGTGAAGCGCGCCAGGAGCCGCAGCGCCCAGGTCGGCAGGTCGCGGGTCGGGACCCGCCGCGCCGCAGGTCCGAGGCCCTGGCGCAGCGTCAGCGCGAGCGCGTGCAGCGGCTGCGTGTCGCCCGAGGCGGCGATGAAGCGCTGGCCCGCCGCGCGCGGGTCGGTCATGGCCAGCAGGTGCAGCTCGGCCGCGTCGCGGCTGTCCACGACGGCGAAGCGGACCTTCGGCGTGCGGCGCATCGTGCCGTCCAGGAGTGCTTTGACGAGGCCGATGGAGCGGGCGAGGTCGGGGCCGAGGACGGGCCCGAAGATGCCCGTGGGGTTGATGACCGTGAGCGTCATGTCCCCGCCCTCGCGGTCCATGAGGTCCCACGCCGCCCGCTCGGCGAGCGTCTTGGACCTGACGTAGGCGCCGACGTCGGCGCCCGTGTCCGTCCAGTCGTCCTCGGTGAAGGGCCGGTCGGTCGGGGGGTGGCCGTAGCCGATGGCGGCGAACGAGGACGTGACGACGGCGCGCCGGACACCGGCGTCGCGTGCGGCCCGCAGGACGCGCAGGGTGCCCTCGCGTGCCGGGCGGACGAGGTCGTCCTCGTGCGCGGGCGGCGTGGCGGGCAGGGGGGAGGCGACGTGCAGCAGGTACGCACAGCCCTCGGCGGCCTCGGCCCAGCCGTCGTCGCGGGTGAGGTCGGCGACGGAGAAGGAGAGCGGGGCGTCCTCGGGCACCCCGGCGGCGGCCACGGCCAGGCGCGCCCGCCGCTCCTTGCCCGGGGCGCGGACCGTGGCGCGCACGGCGTACCCGCGCCGGAGTGCCTGGGCGACGCAGCGGGTGGCGAGGAAGCCGGAGCCGCCGGTGACGAGGACCGTCTCAGCCGTCACGGGAGGCTTCTCCCCCCGGTCTCCCCGGTCTCCCCGGTCTCCCCGGCGCGCGGGACGTGCCGTTCCTGCTGCGGCGGCGGTGGCTCGTGTCGCAGAAGGGGAACGTCTTGCTGCGGCGGCAGGTGCACAGCGCGACCACGGGGCGGTCCGAGCGGGTCACCGAGCCGTCCTCGGCGACGTACTCGACCGGGCCCTCCACGAGGACCGGCCCGCCCGGCTCGATGGACACGCGGCACGCGGGGCGTCCGGCGCCCTCGGGCTCGGGCTCGGGAAGCGGCAGGTCAGGCGACGCGTTCGGCGCGGACAACGGCCAGTTCCTCCCCGTCCTCGCCCGGCAGCAGCAGCCCCTGGGCGCGCAGCCACGCGGCGCGCTCCCGCATGACCGGCCCGAACGGGATGCGCCGCCGCTCCGTGATCGCGGCCCGCAGGCCGGACGACTCAAGCACCCCGGCCGTCCGCTCCGGGTCCGACAGGCCGGAGTGCACGATCAGGACGACGCCGCCTGGCCGCAGCAGCGGCGGCACCGAGTGGCAGAGCCGGTCGAGGATCGCGCGCCCGTCCCGGCCCGCGTCCCAGGCCAGCGCCGGGCCGCGCCGGGGCAGGCGGGGGTGCGGCGAGGGGACGTACGGCGGGTTCGCGAGCACGAGGTCGAAGGTGCGGCCGGTGACCGGCGCGAACAGGTCGCCGCGGTGCACGCGCACCCGGCGGCGGGCCAGCAGCGCGTTGAGCCTGGCCGTCATGACCGCGCGGCGTGACGCGTCCACGGCGGTGACCCGCGCGGAGCCGAGCCGGGCCGCGGCCAGCGCGAGGGCGCCCGACCCGGTGCCGACGTCGAGGACGCGCGCGCCTGCCGTCAGGGGCTCCCTGACCAGCGCTTCGAGCAGCAGGGACGTGTCGTCCTGCGGGCGGTAGACCCCGGGGGGTTTGACGAACAGCACGCCGCGCCGGGTACCCCGCGCGGTCGGTCCGAAGCGTCACGCGAGCCCTCACCCCGCCGGGCACGGACGGCCATCTCCCGTTCATCTGCCCGCATGTAATGTCACGCCATGACGACGAGATTCACTCTTTCGGACGGTATCGAGCTGGCCTGCTCCTCGGTCGGCGACGGCCCGCTGATCATCCAGGCGCACGGCATGCTGATGAGCCGCGCCGTCGAGGACGCCATGGATCTCTTCAGCTGGGACCCCGTCCGCGCCCTGCCCGGCCGCCGTTTCTTCCGGTACGACGCGCGCGGCCACGGCGACTCGGCCGGGCGGCCGGAATCGTCGGACTACACGTACCAGACGGTCGCCCAGGACCTCCTGGAACTGCTGGCCCACCTCAGCCCGGAGCGTCCCGTCACGGCCGTCGGCGCGTCGCTCGGCTGCGCCGCCGCGCTGACGGCGGCCGTCAAGGCGCCGGAGCGGTTCGCGCGGCTGGTGCTGCTCGTCCCGCCCACCGCGTGGGGCACGCGTCCGGCGCGGGCCGACGCGTTCAGGACGGCCGCGCAGCTGGTGGACGAGCGGGGCCCCGCCGCGTTCGACACGGCGTTCGCCGCCGCGCCCGTACCGGCGTCGCTGGCCGGGGCGCCCGGCTACCCGCCCCGGTCGCTCGGCGTCCACCCGGACGTCCTGCCCGCCCTGCTGCGCGGCGCCGCCCGCTCCGACCTGCCGCCGCACGAGGCGCTCGCCGCCGTCCGGGTGCCCACGCTCGTCCTCGCCTGGGCCGACGACCCGGTGCACCCCGTGTCCACCGCCGAACAGCTCGCCGAACTGCTGCCCGACGCACGGCTGCACGTCTCCCCCGACGCCGCCGACATCCGCACCTGGGGCGAGCGGATCGCCGCCTTCGCCGACGCCTGAGGCGCGCGGACCCGGCGCGGCGGCGAATCCCCGGTGACGGCGCGGGGAACGTTCGCGCCGCCCCCTCGTCACGGCACGGACCCGCCCGGATACTCACGGATGGCCGCACCGTCCATGCCGTCCCTGGAGGCACCGTGGCGCACGTCCCCCCGTCCCCGCTCCCGCTCCCGCTCCCGCTCCGGCCGATCCGCCGCCGGACCCTCGGCGCCGCAGCCGCGGCGGCCGGGCTGCTCACCGCCGGTACCACGCTGCCCGCCGCTGCGCACGGCCGCGCCCGCCCACCCGCGCCGTTCCCCCGCGCCCACGCGCACAACGACTACGAGCACCCGCGCCCCCTCCTCGACGCCCTCGACCACGGCTTCGGCAGCGTCGAGGCGGACATCTGGCTGGTGGACGGGCAACTGCTCGTCGCCCACGACGCCGTGGACCTCGACCCGGCGCGCACGCTCGAAGCCCTCTACCTCGACCCGCTGGCCGCCCGCGTCCGCGCGGGCCGGGGCGCCGTCCACCGGGGGTACGGGCCCGACTTCCAGCTGCTCATCGACATCAAGACGCCGGGCGACGCGACCTACCGCGAGCTGTCGCGGCGGCTGCGCCCGTACCGCGCGCTGTTCAGCTCGGCCAGCCGTGGCCGGGTGCGCACCGGCGCCGTCACCGCCGTGATCTCGGGCGACCGGGCGGCGCGCGCGCCGATGGAGGCGGAGCGGGTGCGGTACGCGTTCTACGACGGGCGGCCCGAGGACCTGGGCAGCGGCGTGCCCGCGTCGTTCATCCCGCTGATCAGCGCGAACTGGACGAGCCTGTTCACCTGGCTGGGGAGCGGCCCGTTCCCCGAGGCAGAGCGCGCGGCGCTGCGCCGGTACGTCGGCGCGGCGCACGCGGCGGGGCAGCGCGTCCGCTTCTGGGCGACGCCCGACCTGCCGGGCCCCGCGCGCGACGCGGTGTGGCGCGAGCTGCTGGCGGCCGACGTGGACCACCTCAACACCGACGACCTCCCGGGCCTCGCCGCCTTCCTGCGGCAGCACGACTGATCGTCAGGAAACCGTCAAGGGGAACGGGGGGAAGTCCTCAGCCGGGGTCCGCATCGTGGGCGGCGTAACGACCACGGGCACGACCACGGATCTCCTCGGGAGGACTTCGCCATGGGCACCCTTCTCCACCGGCTGGGGGCGCTGGCCGCCAGACGGCACCGGCTCTTCCTCGTCGTCTGGCTGGCCGCGATCGGCGCCGTCGTGACGGCGGGCGTGACCGGGGCCGGGGCCTTCGAGTCGAGCGGTTCGCTGCCCGGCTCCCCCGCGCAGCTCGCGCAGGAGCGGATGGAGGCGCACTTCCCGCCGCCCGGCGGGCACACGGCCCAGCTCGTGTTCCGCGCCGCGCCCGGCCGGGCGCTGACGGAGCCGGGCGCGCGGGACGCGGTGGTCCGTGACCTGGCCGCCGTGGCGGCGGTGGACGGGGTGGCGGCCGTGAGCGACCCCCTCGCCGAGGGGGGACGGCTGTCGGCCGACGCGACGGTGGCCGTCGCCGAGGTCGCCCTCGCCACGCCCGCCTCGGCGACCGTCCCGGGCGCGACCCTCGACGCGCTGGGCGACGCGACCGGCGCCGGGGAGGCGGTCGGCGTGGACGTCGTGCTCGGCGGAGAGGTCTTCGAGGAGGAGGCGTCCGCGCTCGGCCCGGCCGAGATCGCGGGCGTCGCGGTGGCGGCCGTGATCCTGGTGATCACGTTCGGCGGGCTGCTCGCCGCCGGGCTGCCGCTGCTGACGGCGGTCGCCGGGCTGCTGATCAGCGTCACCGGGCTCGTCGGCCTCGCATCGCTCTTCGGCATCTCGGAGAACGCGCCCACGCTCGCCGCGATGCTCGGGCTCGCCGTCGGGATCGACTACGCGCTGTTCGTCGTCTCGCGGCACCGGGCGCAGCTCGCCGCCGGGGTGGCGCCGCGCGAGTCGATCGCGCTCGCCAACGCGACGGCGGGCGGGGCGGTGTTCTTCGCCGGGGCGACGGTCGTGGTGGCGCTGCTCGGCCTGTCCGTGGCGGGTGTGCCGATGCTGACGTCGATGGGCGTCGCCACGGCGGCGGCGGTCGCCGTCGCGGTGCTCGCCGCGCTCACGCTGCTGCCCGCGCTGCTGGCGCTGGCCGGTGACAGGCTGACGCCCAGGCCCGGGTCACGGGCCGCCGGGCGCGCCACCGGCGGCACGGCCAAGCCGCCGCTCAGCGTGCGCTGGGTACGGACGGTGACGCGGCACCCGGTGCGCACCGTCTGCGCCGTGCTCGCCGTGCTCGGCGCCGTCGCGCTGCCCGCCGCCGAGCTGCGGCTCGCCCTCACCGACGCCGGCTCCGAGCCGTCGTCGGCGCCGAGCCGGGTGGCGTACGACCTGATCGCGGACGCCTTCGGCCCCGGCGCGAACGGCCCGCTCGTGGTGCTGGTCGAGAGCGACGCCCCCGGCGACGCGGCGCGGGCCGCCGAGGAGGTGACGCGGGCCCTCGACGGCTCGGAAGGCGTCGCCGGGGTCAGCGGGACGCAGGCGACGCAGGACGGCCTGGCGGCCCGGATCGTCGTGACGCCGGAGACCGGCCCGCGCAGCGCGGAGACCGGGGAGCTGGTCGGCGACATCCGCACGGTCCTCGAACGGTTCGACGGGCGCCCCGGCGTGACGGCGGCCGTCACCGGCCTCACCGCGGTCAGCATCGACGTCTCCGACCGGCTGAGCGGCGCCGTGCTCCCCTTCACGATCGTGGTGGCCGGTCTGTCGATGCTGCTGCTCCTGGTCGCGTTCCGGTCGGTGGCCGTCCCGGTGAAGGCGACGGTGGGCTTCCTGCTGTCGGTCGCGGCGGCGTTCGGCGCGACCGTGGCCGTCTTCCAGTGGGGCTGGCTCGCCGGGCCGCTCGGGCTGGCCGAGGTCGGGCCGGTGGCGAGTTTCACGCCGATCATCGTGATGGCCGTGCTCTTCGGACTCGCCATGGACTACGAGGTGTTCCTCGTGTCCGCGATGCGCGAGGAGTACCTGGTGGGGGCCGGCGCAGCGGACGCCGTCGAGCGGGGCGCGCGGCAGGCGGGACGGGTCGTGGTGGCGGCGGCGCTGATCATGGTGGCCGTCTTCGTCGGCTTCTTCTTCTCGCACGACGCGACGATCAAGGCGATCGCGTTCGCCCTGGGCGTGGGCGTGCTGGCCGACGCGTTCCTCGTGCGGCTGACGCTCGTCCCGGCCGTGCTGGCGCTGCTCGGGCACCGCGCGTGGTGGCTGCCGCGGTGGCTGGACCGGGTCCTGCCGCGGCTCGACGTCGAGGGCGGCGGGCACTCGCGCCCCGGCGCGGCGAGCGAGCATGCTGGACCCGCGCCCCTGACGCCGGTCGGTTGACCGGCGCGGCGGGGACCGAACACGGAGGGGGACGTGTGGACATGCGAAACGGCGGCGGTGGGGACGGCGCGGCGCGCGACCGGGTCCTCGTCGTGGACGACGACCAGGGCATCAGGACCCTGCTGGACTCCGCGCTGACGTTCGCCGGGTTCGCCGTCACGCTCGCGCAGGACGTCGGCGGCGCGTTACGCGAGATCACGCGCCGCCCACCCGACGTCATCGTCCTCGACGTGATGCTGCCGGGCAGCGACGGGTTCGACGTCCTCCAACTCCTGCGGGGACAGGACGTGCGCACCCCGGTCCTCTTCCTCAGCGCCCGCGACGCGGTCGAGGACCGGGTGCGGGGCCTGCGGCTCGGCGGCGACGACTACGTCACCAAGCCGTTCAGCGTCGTCGAACTCGGCGCGAGGCTGCACGCGTTGCTGCGGCGTTCCCGCGAAGGCGCGGCGGGGGCGGGGGCGGCCGGGGCGGCGGCCGACGAGGAACGGCCGCGCTGCGCCGACCTCGTCATGGACCTGCGGCGCCACGAGGTGCGCCGCGGCGGCCGGTTGATCGCCCTGTCCCCCACCGAGTTCCGGCTGCTGGCGTACCTGCTGCGGCACAGCGGGCAGGTGCTGTCCAAGAGCCAGATCCTGGAGGCCGTCTGGCAGTACGACTTCGGCGGCGGCTCGGTGGTGGTCGAGCGGTTCATCTCGAACCTGCGCCGGAAGATCGACGACGGCCGCGCGCCGCTGATCCAGACCGTGCGGGGAACCGGCTACACGGTGCGCGAACTCCCGGAGGACTGAGCCGACATGGCCGCGCGCCTCCCCCGCCCGCGGCGGCCGTCCAGCCTGCGGCTGCGCGTGCTGTCCGGGCTCGCCGCCCTGCTCGTGCTCGGCCTCGGCACGACGGCGGCGGCCGGGGCCTTCGTCTTCGACGAGTACCTGCGCAGCCGCGCGGAGCGGACGCTGGCCGCCAACTCCGAGCGGGTGCGCGCCCTTGTCGCGACGGGCCCGCAGACCGTCAACGGCGACCAGCTCGCCGCCGTCATCGGCCCGCCGCTCGGCATCGTCGCGCTCGACGCGGACGGCACGGCCCTCGACCACGCGGGGACGACGGCGAGCGCCGCGGCGCTGATCGGCGCCGGGGTGCGCGCCGCGCCGCCGGGCGAGACGGTACGACTGCGGGTGGAGGGGCACGAGTTGCTGGCGCGTGGCCTGCCGAGCCCCGGCCTGACCGTCCGCTCGTCCGACGAGCCGGACGCGCACCCCACGACGCTGGTGCTGGTGATCGACGCGTCGGTGGACGACGCGACCATCCGCTCCCTCATCCTGCGCCAGGCGGGGATCGTCACGCTGGCGCTGGTCTGCCTGCTCGGCCTCGCGGTCGTCGTGCTGAACGTGGGCCTGCGCCCGCTGGCCCGCATGGTGCGCAGCGCGGACGCCATCGCGGCCGGGCGGCGCTCCGAGCGGATGCCGCTGGCCGGGCGGCACAGCGAGATCGACGACCTGGCGCGCGCGGTCAACGACGCGCTGGACGCGCAGGCGCGTGCCGAGGAGCGGGTGCGGTCGTTCGCCGCCGACGCGTCGCACGAGTTGCGCACCCCGCTCGCCACGATCTCGGGCTGGCTCGACCTCTACCGCCAAGGCGCGCTCTCGGCAGAGCAGTTGGAGGCGGCCGTCGCGCACATCGACGACGCGGCGGGCCGGATGCGGCTGCTGGTGGACGAACTGGCCCTGCTGGCACGGTTCGACGCCGGGCGCCCGATCGGCCGGGACGCCCTCGACGTCGCCGCGCTCGTACAGGACGTCCTCGCCGACGCGCGGGTGATCGACCCGCACCGCGGGTTCGGCTACGAGGGCCCGGCGGGCGTGTGGATCAAGGGCGACGCGGCCCGGCTGGCACAGGTGTTGCGCAACCTCGTCGGCAACGCGGCGCAGCACACGCCGGACGGCACCGCCGTGCGGGTCGCGCTGTCGGAACGGCCCGACGGCGTGCGGATCGCCGTGTCGGACGACGGTCCCGGCATCCCGGCCGCGCATCTGGAGCACGTCTTCGAACGGTTCTGGCGCGGCGACCCGAGCCACAGCCGGGCCACGGGCGGCTCAGGGCTCGGCCTGGCCATCGTGCGCGCCATCGTCACGGCCCACGGCGGGCGGGTGGGCGTCACCTCGGTGGCCGGGAGCGGCGCGACCGGGCCGACCGGCACGACCGTCACGGTCGAGCTGCCGCGGGCGGCGCGGCGGCCCGGCCCCGGCCCGTCGTCGTGACGGTCTCGTGGGCCGGGGGCTGCGGCGCGCGCACCGTGGGGGCGCGGACGGGCAGTTCGTCGATCCACGTGTAGCGCGTGCCGCCGCCGCGGGTGGCGCGCAGCTCGTACAGGCCGGGCGCGGGCCGGGCGCCGTCCTCGGTCCTGGCGGCCAGTATGAGCGGCGCCCGGTCGGTGATGACCAGGTCGATGGTCCGGCCGTCGCGGGGGCCGCCCTCGAAACGGACGCGGATCACAGGGGGCGTCGCCATGGGCGCCAACCTACCGGCGGGCCGACGCGCCGGGCGGCGCTCCCGAGCCGCCTGCCGCGCCGTGCGGCGGGCCCGCGGGGCGTGCCGTCACCCGGACGAGTTACGGCGCGGCGCGCGGTACCGTCTCGCCCGTCCGCCCGCGCGCGGGGGCGTACGTCCGTACGATCGTTCGTTATCGACGACTGAACGGAGCGCACTGTGCGGAGAGTTGGCGGCCCGTCGCGTGGCCGGAGACGAACGGCCCGTTCCCCGTTACTGCACCGGTTCCGGGTGCTGCCGCTCGCGGTGGTGACGGCGGCGTGCCTCGCCGTGCCCCTGGCGCCCGCCGCCTCCGCCGCGACCCCGGCGGCGCACGACGACTTCAACGGCGACGGCTTCGCCGACGTGGTGGTCTCCCATCCGCTGGCGACGGTCGGCGGGCAGGCGGGGGCGGGCGCCGTCGTCGTGCTGTACGGCTCGGCGAACGGGCTGGGCGCGGCGCGTTCCACCGTGATCACGCAGGCCAGCGCCGGGATACCGGGCGCGGCGGAGGCGGCCGACCGGTTCGGCGCGGCGACGGCGAGCGCGGACCTGGACCGTGACGGCTACGCCGATCTGGTCGTCGGCTCGCCGACCGAGGCGGTCGGCGGCGTCACGGCGCGCGGCGGCGTGACCGTCGTGTGGGGCGGGCGGGGCGGGCTGTCGGGCGGCGTGGTGCTGGCGGAGAGCACGGTCCCGGCCGGGAGCTGCGCGTTCGGCGAGACGGTCGCGACGGGCGACGTGAACGGCGACGGCGCGGCGGACGTCTCGGTCGGCTCGCACTGCTCGACGCACCACTACCGCGGCCCGTTCACCCGCGCGGGTGGCGCGGCGACGCACGCCGTGGACACGGCGCTGGGCGCGACCGGCTCGGGCGTGACCGTCGTCAGCGGCGACCTCGACGGCGACGGGGCGGACGAGCGTGTCCTCCTCCCCGGCCCCACGGCCGCCGACCCCGGCGGCCGGGTCCTGGTGGACGACTGGCGGCAGAACGCGGCCGTCCGCACCACGCTGACGGCGGCCGACGGCGTGACCGGCGTCATCGGCGACGTGAACGGCGACGGCTTCGGCGACCTCGTCCTCGGCGACCCGGCCGATCCGCTCGACGGCAAGACCACCGGGCAGATCGGCGGCGAGGTCACCGTCTGGTACGGCGCGCGCGGCGGCATCGACCCGGCCCGCGCCCCGACGCGGCTGCGGCAGGGCTCGAACGGCATCCCGGGCTCGGGCGAGCTGGGCGACGCGTTCGGCGCGTCACTCGGCGTCGGCGACACGGACGGCGACGGCAGGGACGACGTCGTCGTGGGCGTGCCGGGCGAGGACATCGGCGCGGCCGAGGAGGCGGGCGGCGTCGTGCTGCTGCGCGGCACGGCGTCCGGGCTGACGGGCGCGGGCGCGACCGCCGTGCACCAGAACTCGGCGGGCGTGGACGGCGCGGCGGAGTACTGGGACCTGTTCGGGCAGCGCGTCAGGCTCGCCGACGTCAACCGCGACGGGCGGGCCGACCTGACCGTCGGCGTGCCGGGCGAGAACGCGGAGGGCTGCTCGTGGCACGCGGCGTCCGGCGCGGCGGGCGTGAGCACGGCGGGCTCGTTCGGGGTGTGCGCGAGCGCGCTGAGCGGCTTCACGGCGGACGGTCCAGGTCTCGGCGAGGTGATCGCGCCGTAGCGGCAAAGGCCGGGGGGCCGGTCAGCTGTCGCCGGGCGGCTCGGCGGTCGTCGTCTCCAGGTCGATGACCATGAAGTTGGCGCCCTGCGAGTCGGCGACGGCGGCGTAGCGTCCGTACGGGCTGTCCATCGGCCCGTCGATCAGCCGCCCGCCGAGCCCCCGCGCGGTGGCGACGGCCGCGTCGCAGTCGCCGACGCCGAAGAAGACCTCGATGTGCGCGGCGATGTCGGCGGGCGCGTCGGGCGGGAAGCGGTAGCGGCCGAGGGCAGGGCCGCCGTCGAGCTGCCACAGCGCGTAGTCCACCGAGGGCGGGCCCTCGACGGCGATGGGCTCGAACGGGAAGACCTCGGAGAAGAACGCGTCGGCCGCCGCGCCGTCCCGCGTGTACACCTCGGCCCAGGCGTACGCGCCCGGCTCGAACCGCCGGGCGAAGCCCTCGTGCGTGCCGGGCTCCCAGACGCCGAAGACGACGCCGCCGGGGTCGCGGGCGACGAGCATGCTGCCGAAGTCGCCGACGAGCATCGGCTCGACGAGGACGTCGCCGCCCGCCGCGCGGACCCGGTCGGCGGCGGCGGGGACGTCCTCCGAGGCGAGGTAGAGGTTCCAGGCCGCGGGGGCGATGGCGCCCTGGCCCGGCATCTGCGGCGCGAGCGCGGCCACGGCGGCGCCGTCGGCGTACGCCTGCGCGTAGCCGCCGAACTCGTCGGCGGCGCGGTCGAACGTCCAGCCGAAGAGCTGCCCGTAGAAGCGCTTGCCCTCCTCGACGTCCGGCAGCGTCACGTCGGCCCAGCAGGGCGCGCCCTCGCGGATGTCAGCCATGCCTCGTGCCTCCTCGTCGTGCGCCCCCTCCTCGCTTCCACGCTAGAGGCGCGCGGCGGATCACGCAGCGCGGGCGGTCAGCGGGTACGGCCGCCGACGAAGCAGCCGTGCGAGCAGATCCACAGGACGAAGCGGTGCCCCCACCGGTCGCGTACCGTGCCCGCGCGCCGCCCCGAGGCGCCGAGGCGGCGTCCGCAGCGGATGCAGGCGATGCCCATCTGCTGGGTCGGGGATAACCGGGTCATGTCCGGGACGTCACGCGTCCCTGAGCCTTCCGCAAACACCGAAGCTGCCTCCTCCGGCCGACCTGGGCCGCCGGGCGGGACCACCCGGCGGCTGAGGAGACAGATACCCCGCCGCGTCCCCGTTCCACCGCGCCGGAGGCTCCCTCCCCACGCGGCGCCGAGGAGCGCGCGGACCGCCGCCGCGTCGGCGGCCCGGAGGAGGCGGGACGGCACGGAGCGCTTCACCCGGCGGGACCGTTTCCTGGGGACGGTGCGCGGCAAGAGCGTTCTCGACGGCCGGTCGTGTGGAGATGATCAAGCTGAAGGTGAACGGGGCGGACCTCGGCCGCGCGCTGCGGGCGCGCCGCAAGGAGACGGGCCGCACCATCGCGGCCGTCGCCGTGGACGCCGGACTCTCTGTGCCCTACATCGCCAACCTGGAGAACGGCCGGGGCAATCCCACACTCGCCGCCCTCGACCGCCTGGCCACGGCCCTCGGCACCCGGCTGACCGTCGAGCTGGCCCCGGCCGCTGACGTCACCGAGCCCGCCGACGCCCCGGGTGACCCGGCCGCGCGGCTCGCCGCCTCGCCGCGCGCCCGCGACGTCGCCGCGCTGCTCGCGGCGGACGGCCGTACGTCCGCCGCCGAGGTGACGGCCGGGCTCACGTCCGCCCTGCGCGCCCTGGCCGGGCTCGCGGGCGCCGCCGCCACCGAGCGGGACCTCGACCGCCTCCTCGACCTGCTGCTGCTCGCCCGCCGCCCGGCCCCCTGAGAACCGCGAACTCCCCTGCCCCGACGGTGTATCCAGCACCACCCCCGGCGGTACGGAACACCCCACCCGTCCGGGCCGTGGACCCCGTGTGCGGCGCCGCCGCGAACCCTACGTTCGTAGGTGAGGCGCCACGGGGGTGCCGAAGGAGGCGGAGGACGATGTTCCGACACGAGCGGGCCCCGGGGTCGGCGCCCGGCCCCGAGGCCCTGCGGCTGGTCAAGGTGAGCAAGACCTACGGGACGGCGGAGAACGCGGTGACGGCGCTCGACGACGTCACGCTCAGCCTGCCCGCCGGGAGCTTCACCGCCGTGATGGGACCGTCGGGCTCCGGCAAGTCCACGCTGCTCCAGTGCGCCGCGGGACTCGACCGGCCCGACCAGGGGATCGTCGTCGTGGACGGCGCGGAGATGACGGCCGGGGGCGAGGCGGAGCTGACCAAGTTCCGCCGGTCGCGGATCGGCTTCGTCTTCCAGCAGTACAACCTGCTGCCGACGCTGACCGTGCTCCAGAACACCCTGCTCCCGTTCAAGCTCGCCAGGCGCCGCCCCGACCGGGCCGGGGCCCGCGAGATCCTGGGGCGCGTCGGCCTCGGCGACCGGCTCGGGCACTACCCCGACGAGCTGTCGGGCGGCCAGCGGCAGCGCGCCGCCATCGCCCGCGCGCTGGTCACGCGGCCGAGCGTCATCTTCGCCGACGAGCCGACCGGCGCCCTCGACCTGCGCAGCGCCCGCGAGGTGCTGGCCCTGCTGCGGGACGCGGTGCGCACGCACGGCAGGACCGTCGTCATGGTGACGCACGACCCGGTGGCGGCCTCGTACGCGGACGCCGTGGTGTTCCTCGCGGACGGGCGGCTGGCCGGATGGATGCACGCGCCGACGGCCGACGCGGTCGCCGAGCGGCTGGCGCACCTGGGCGACACCGTGGATGCGGAGGTCTGAGCGATGTTCATGCTGGCCATGCGTTCGGTGCGCAGGCGCCCCGGACGGTTCGCGGGGACACTGCTGTCCGCCTTCCTCGGCGCGGTGATCACCATGGCGTTCAACTCGATGCACGACACGGCGGGGGGCGCGGGCGTCGATGACAGCAGCGCGGAGACGCTGGGCCTGTCGGGCGGCGTGGTCGGCGGCTACAGCACGCTGCTGGTCTTCTTCGCCGTCGCCTCCACCCTCACGGTGAACGTCCGCCAGCGCACGGACGAGATCTCCCTGCTGCGCAGCACCGGCGCCACGCCCGCGCAGATCAAGCGCATGGTGACGGGCGAGGCCGCCGTCATCGCGCTGGTCGCGGCGATCCTGGCGATCGTGCCCGCCATGCTGGCGGGGAACGCGCTGCTGGAGATGTTCAAGGACACCGACCAGGTCGCGGCGGGCGTGGACTACGTGTTCGGGCCCATCGCGCTCGGCGCCGGATTCGGCATCACGCTGCTGGCGTCGGCGGGCGCGGCCTACCTCGCGGTGCGCAGGGCGACCAGGGCGGCGGCGGGTGAGCGCGCGCCGCGGGCCAGGATGCGGACGATCGGCGGCACCCTGGCGCTGCTGGCGGGGATCGGCGGCATCTCCTCGACGTTCGCCATGGAGGGCGACGAGCCGGTGCTGATGATGGGGCCCGCGTACGGGGCGATCCTCCTGTCGGTCGGCTTCGCCGCGTTCTCGACGGGCCTGCTGCGCGCGCTGCTCGTGCTGGTGGCGCGGCCCCTGGGCCTGCTCACCGGGGGCAGCGGCTACCTGGCGGTGAACGCGCTGCGGCGCCGGGCGGAGCACCAGGCGGGCATCCTGATGCCGCTGATCCTCTTCACGGGCATCGGCTTCGCGACCCTGTGCATCCAGGCGGTCGAGTCGGCGGCGATCGACGCGTCCGGGCTGGTCAAGTCGGTCGAGGACAAGAACGTCGAGACGCTCAACACGATCGTCGTCGGCATCATCGTCGCCTTCTGCTGCGTGATGCTGATCAACAGCCTGTACGCGGCGACGTCGTACCGGGTGAAGGAGTTCGGCGGGCAGCGGCTGGCGGGGGCGACGCCGCGTCAGGTCGTCGGCGGGGTGGGCGTGGAGGCGGCGCTGCTGACGGTGACCGGCGTCCTGTTCGGCACGCTCGCCGGGTACGCCGGGCTGCTGGCCTTCGTGTCGGTCAGGACCGGGGCGGAGATGCCGGGGAGCGGGCCGCTGATCTGGGCGGGCATCGTGGTGGTGGGCGCGGCGGCGACCATGCTGACCACGCTGCTGACGGCGCGCCGCGCGCTGCGCGTCCCGGCGGTGGTGGCCGTCGCCTGAACCGGACGCCACGCCTGCGACGCGTGCGGTGACCGCCGGGCCCCGGCGGTCACCGCACGCGGGTTTCTCCTGGGACCATTCCTTCGAGCTGCCGGACTCGGCGCGGGACGACGGGACGACGGGAGGCTGACGTGATCTCCGACCAGGCACGGGACGACGCGCGACTGCTGTGGTCCTACCACCGGATGCACCACCCGCCGCGCGCGTGTTCGGTGCTGGTCGGCCTGGGCAGCCACGACCTCGGCGTCGCCGACACGGCGGTGGACCTCTACCAGGCCGGTCACGCGCCGCTCCTCGTCTTCACCGGGGCCAACAGCCCGACGACCCGGGAGCGCATGCCGCGCGGCGAGGCGGTCCACTACCGGGAGCGCGCGC
Organism: Streptomyces avicenniae; assembly: GCF_000719135.1. Taxonomy (GTDB): domain Bacteria; phylum Actinomycetota; class Actinomycetes; order Streptomycetales; family Streptomycetaceae; genus Streptomyces; species Streptomyces avicenniae. The sequence continues at coordinate 116,092 of NZ_JOEK01000001.1, forward strand.
TCGCGCTCGGCGTGCCCGCGTCCGCCGTCCTCGTCGAGCCCCGTGCGCGGAACACCGGCCAGAACATCACGTTCACCCGTGAGTTGCTGGCGACGGCCGGGGTCACCGTCTCCTCGGTCCTGCTGGTCACCAAGCCGTACGAGGAGCGGCGCACGTACGCGACCGCGCGCAAGCTGTGGCCGGACGTCGAGGTGGTCAGCGCGTCCACGCCCCTGGCCTTCGGCGCGTACGCGGAGTCCATCGGTGACGAGCGACTGGTCATCGACATGCTGGTGGGGGCGCTCCAGCGGCTCGTGCTCTACCCGGCCGCCGGTCATATGATCGAGCAGACGGTGCCGGGGGACGTCTCGGCGGCGTTCGACCGGCTGTGCGCCGCGGGGTTCACCAGCCGGCTCGTCCGCGCCGGGGCGGGCGGCCGGTGACGTTGCGTGGCGCGCCCGCCGCCTGCGCCGACCCCACGTGGAGGGAACCGCCGTGCCCCGTGCGTACACCCGGCTCACCGAGGCCGAACTCGCCGACGCGCTCCGGGAACTGCCCGGCTGGCGCGTCACGTCGGGTGAGCTGACGGCGCGGTTCACCGTCTCCCGGGCGGAACTGCCCTCCCTCTACCGGGAGATCAACCGCGCCGAGGACGCGGCGGACCACCACGCCCGGATCACCGTCCTCCACACGACGCTGACCGTCGCCGTGAACACCCACGCCGCGAACGGCGCCCTCACCACCCACGACACGGCGCTCGCCCGCGAGGTCACCCGCATCGCGGGCGCCCATGGGGCCGCTGCCGCCTGACCGCCCCGCCCTCCCCTGGCGTCCCGCGCCCGTTGTCAGTGGCATCACCTATCGTCACTCTCTGTGAGCGATGAGACGAGGAGCAGGGGTCAGGGGGCCAGCCCGCTGTCCCAGACATGGGCCGCGATACCGACGCGGTTGCGGGTGCCGAGCTTGCGCTGGATATGGGCGACGTGGGTCTTCGCCGTGCCTGGGGTGATGAAGAGTTCTGCGGCGATCTCGGTGTTGGTCATGCCCTGGGCGACGAGGCGGGCGACCGCGTTCTCCCGTTCCGTGAGGCGTTCGTACGGGGCGGGGGCCCGTTCGCCGACGGGGGGCCGCAGATGGCGCAGGAGACGCACCGTCACGGACGGGCTGATCAGGGCCTCACCGGAGACGGCCGCCCGTACCGCCTCGGCGAGCAGGGCGGGGCCCGAACGTTTCAGCAGGAACCCGCAGGCGCCGTTGCGCAGCGCCGTGTGCACGTACGCGTCCAGGTCGTACGTCGTCACCACGATGACGCGCGTCGCGGGGGCGAGGAGCCGGGTCACCTCAAGACCGTCCGGGCCCGGCATACGGATGTCGGCCAGCACGACGTCCGGCTCCAGCTCCGCCGCGCGGGCCAGCGCCTCCCGTCCGTCGGCCGCCTCGCCGACGACCTCCAGGTCGGGTTGCGCGTCGAGCACGATACGGAAGCCGGTGCGGACGGCCGCCTGGTCGTCGGCCAGCAGGATGCGGACGGTCATACCGGGGACGGTAACGCCCCACGGCCGCGCGGGCGTCTCCCGTTCGGCAGATGTGCGCGGGCGCGGCGGTGACCAGGGTGGAGACCGATTGGAGGTCACCACCGTGACATCGAAGACCCGCGTGCCGCTCGCCTACGCGGCGTGTGCCGCGCTGTTCCTGTACGGGGCGGCGCAGACGTACTGGTCCCTGGGCGGGGCCGGCTTCCCGTTCGGCGCCGACGACGCGAACCCCGAGTACTCCGCGTTCGAACATGTGGGGCGTGACCGGCTCGCGCCCTGGCTGGCGGCCGGATTCCTGTCCGCCAGCGTGGTCGCGGCGCTGCTGGCGCCGACCGGCCGTGGCCTGTCCCGCGTCGCGGCACGCGCGCTGTACGGGGCGACGGCCCTGTACGCGACGGCAGTCGTGTGCACGCTCACCGACTTCCGGCTCCTGGGCAACCTCGCGTACGCGCTGATGTTCCGCTTCGGGGCGATCAACTGGTCCGTGCTGAACCAGCTGTTCGCCGTCGTCGGCGTGGCCCTGCTGGTGGGCGCCGCCGTCGCGCACCACCGGCGGAGGACGGACGCGTGCGGCCGGTGCGGGCGGCGCAGTGGCGGCGCGGGCTGGGCGACACCGGAGGCGGCGGCACGCTGGGGGCGCAGGGCCGCGTACACGGCGATCGTCGTGCCCCTGTTCTACGCGGCGACGCGGTGGGCCTGGCTGTTCGGATGGCCGCTCGGCATATCGGACGAGCTGTGGGAGGAGGGCCAGGAGGACAATCTCTGGTTCTACGGCGGGCTGCTGGCCACGATGGGGGCGCTCGGTTCGCTCCTGACGCTGGGCCTGGTCCAGCGCTGGGGGGAGACGTTCCCCCGCTGGATGGTGGGCCTGCGGGGCAGGCGGGTGCCGGTCACGCTGGCGACGATCCCGGCGTCCGTGGTCGCCGTGCTCACCACGATCGCCGGGGTGATGTACATACGCCTGCACCTGACGGGTGCGTTCGACAATCCGCGCGGGGACTGGGGGGCCAGCGTGCCGGAGACGATCTGGCCGGTGTGGGGGGTGGCCCTCGGGCTCGCGACGCTGGCGTACTACCTGCGGCGGCGCGGGGCGTGCAGACGCTGCGGGCGTGGCTGAGCGCTCAGGCGTACGGGAGCCGGGCGGTGACCTGCCAGCCGCCCGTCCCGTCGGGACCTGCCGTGAGGTCGCCGCCGAGGGCGCGGGCCCGTTCGGCGAGCGCGACGAGGCCGGTGCCGCCGCGCCGGGACGTGCCGACGCGCCCGCCCGGCGCGGGCTCGTGGCCGGGACCGGCACCCGAACGAGGGCTGGGAACCGCGGCGTTGGCCACCGTGACGGCGAGCGCGGGTGACCGTCCCGTCGTCGTGTCAGGGGTGAGCGCGACGGTGACGCGGGGTGTGGCGGGCGCGTGGCGTCGGATGTTCGTCAGCGCCTCGACCACGATCCGGTGCGCCGTGGCCGCGATCTCCCGGGGAACGGCGGCGCGTTGGTCCCCGGACAGCGCGGCGTCGTGGACGACCTGGGCAGGGACGGTGGCCCGGAAGCTCACGACCGCGTCGGCGATGTCGTCGAGCCCGTGCGCCGGGTCGGTGGCGCCGAGCAGGTGGACGGTGCGGTCCGTCGTGGCGAGCGCCTGGAGACCCAGCGACTCGATGGTGCCGAGCAGCGGCAGTGTCTCGCCAGGCCGTTCTGCGCCGACGACCCGCGCGGCCTGGGCCAGGGCGACGATGCCGGAGAGGTCGTGCGCCACGAAGTCGTGGAGGTCACGGGCGAGCCGGAGCCGTTCCTCCTGCCGTGTGCGGTCCACGGCGCGGACCTCGCGTTCCTCCATGACGCGCAGGTACCAGCCCGCGCCGGTCGCGAGGGCGGCGCCGAGCGCGAAGAACGAGCACTGCTCCACGGCCTCGGCGGCGGTCGCGGGTGTCCGCACGCGCAGGGTGACGGCGGCGGCGAGCGCGCCGAGGAGCAGACACGTCGTGACGGCCGTGCGCGCGGGCACGTGCCGGGCGACGAGGAACGTCAGACCGAGCGTGGCGGCGGCCTCCACCAGCATGAACGCGCCCGCGTACGCGTCCGCGTCGGAGTGGGGCCCGAACGGCAGACTCACACCGGACACGACCAGCACGGCGCCCACGGCAGGGACGGCGCGATGCCGCAGCCGGGGCAGGGCGGCGACCGCGAGCGCGAGTACCGCGACCACCGCCGGGGCCACCACCACGGCCGCCGTGAGCACTTGGTCCATGCGAAGGACGATAATCCCGCGCTCGGCACGCGGGACGGCCGCGTATCGCCTGGGCCGGACCGCCCCCGAAAACCCTGCACGCCCTCGCGCTCCACCATGGCAGGATCCGCCCTTCGGACCGGCACGGACAGGAGCCATCCTCATGAGTCAACTTCCCCCGGGGCCAGCCCCCTTCGGCCACGGCCCGGTACCGCTGTGAGCACCGCGCCGGACGCCGCCCGCGAGCGGCCGCGCGCGACGTTCGACGGCGTCGCCGACCTGTACGACCGGGCGCGGCCCCGGTATCCGGAGCAGTTGTTCACGGACCTGGCGGAGTCGGCCGGGCTCACGCCGGGCAGCAGGGTGCTGGAGATCGGCTGCGGCACAGGACAGGCCACGGTGCCGCTGGCCCGGCGGGGATACGCGGTGACGGCCGTCGAACTCGGCGCCGGTATGGCGGCCGTGGCACGGCGGAACCTCGCGCGGTGGCCGGACGCGGAGGTGACGGTCTCGGCGTTCGAGGACTGGACGCTCCCCGCCGAGCCGTTCGACGCGGTGGTGTCGGCGACGGCCTTCGCCTGGGTCGATCCCACGGTCCGGGTGCGCAAAGCCGCGGCGGCGCTGCGGCCCGGAGGGGTGCTCGCGACGGTGGCGACGCACCATGTGGCGGGCGGGGACGACGAGTTCTTCCGCGCCTCGCAGGAGTTCTACGAGCGGTTCATCCCGTCCACGCCCAAGGATCTACGGCTCACCCCGGCCGACTCCGTGCCCCGGGACAGCGCGGAGATCGACGCGTCCGGGCTGTTCGGTCCGGCCGCCTTCCGGCGCTACCCGTGCGACATCTCGTACACGACGGCCCAGTACCTCGACGTCCTGAACACGTACTCGAACCACCTGGACCTGGTGCCCGAGGTGCGCGCGGACCTGCTGGCGTCGCTCGCCGGTCTCATCGACGGGCGGCACGGGGGAAGAATCACGAAGCGCTACCTGTTCGAGCTGCGGACCGCCCACCGCCTCGGCTGACGGCGGGACACGAGCGGGGGCGGACGGGGGCAGGCAGGCTGATTCACCCTCACGAGCGATACCGAAGCGGCTACGCACCGCTTACGGTAGACCCATGAATGGTTACTCTGAGTCAGCGAATCGGTGGCCGGGGGCACGGGACTTCCGGCGCGGCGCGCCTGCCCCCGCAATGCCGGAGGGCCCGCCCCAGGGGAGTGAGGACGGGCCCGGCAGGTGGCGCCCCGGGTCAGGCGGGGCCGCGGCGCGGCAGGGAGAGACGGGCCGGGATTCCGGTCGAGACGAGCGTGAGTGCCGTCACCGTGCCGACGATCAGCAGATAGGGGGTGAGCGCCATCGCGGGTGCGGCCTCGCCGATCATCCCCGCGCTGAAGGAGGTCAGCACGGCGAACGAGATGGCCGTCCCGAGCAGCACCGCCGTGACCGCCACCGTCAGCGCCTCCAGGTTCAGCATGCGCAGGACCTGGCGTCGCGTGGTGCCGACCTTGCGCAGCAGCCCGAACTCGCGGCGGCGGTCGGCCGTGGCCATCGCCAGGGTGTTGACGGCCGCGATGGTCGTGAAGGCCAGTACCAACCCCATTCCGAGGAACGCCACCTCGGCGCTGGTCTCGCGCTGCTGCGCCATCACGTCGGCGATGTGACCGCCGTCCCGGACCGCGAGGCCGGGGAAGTCCGCCAGGGCGGCGCCGAGCCGGTCGTCCGGCAGGTCGGTGTCGAGCAGGAGGGCGTCGGCCAGCGGGTTGTCGATGTGGGCGGCCAGCAGGTCGTGCGAGAGGGTCAGTTCGCCGAAGCCCAGCTCCCGGTCGTAGACCCCGGTGACGGTGGTGGTGACCGGCGTGCCGTCGCCGAGGACCAGGTCCAGGGTGTCGCCGGGGTGCAGGTCCTTGCTGTCGGCGATGACGGTGCTGACGGCGACGCCGTCGTCGGCCAGCCCGTCGAGCGAGCCCTCGGTCATGTCCAGGTCGAGTGTGCTGTCCAGTCCCGGGCCCGCCGTGACGCCCTGCACGGAGTACTTGTCGAGGCCGGGCGTGCGGACCGTCGAGTGCACGATCTCGGTGACGGTGGTGACGCCTTCGGTGCCGCGCAGCGCCTCGGCCGCCGCGTGCGGGACGCCCGGCCCGGCCGCCGCGATCACGCGGTCGGCGAGCACGCCGTCCCTGGCCTGCCGTTCGGCGGCGTCGCCCAGCGTCGTCTGGGTGAACACGATCGTGCAGGCCATGGCGACGAGCAGCGTCAGCGGGGTGATCACGGCGGCGAGGCGCCGCGCGCCGGCCCTGGCGTTGTGCGCGGCCAGGTGACCGGGGACCGCGGAGAGCCGCAGCGGCGCGCCGATCACCGTGAACGCGACCCGTGCCAGGACCGGGCCGAGCAGCGCGACCGCGACCGACAGGAGGAGCACCGTCAGATAGGTGACCGGGGTGGAGGCGGGCTCGACGTGCAGCAGGGAGAGGACGTAGAGCAGCACCAGGCCGCCGGCCAGGGTGAGGAATCCGGCGATCAGCCGCGCGACCGGGGTGCGGCGCGGCTCCACCGCCGCCTCGGTCAGGGCCTCGGCGGGGCGGATGCGGGCGGTGCGGCGCGCGGAGACCCGGGCGGCGAGCCAGGCGGCCAGCAGGGTCGTGAGGACGGCGGCGGCCATCGGGAAGGGGCTGCGGACCTGGCCGAGCGTCTCGGGGACGGTGCCGAGGCCGATGAAGCGGTCGAAGATCCATCCGGCCAGCGGGAGCCCGGCGATCGCGCCGAGCGGTCCGGCGACCACGCCGACGAGCAGCGCCTCGCGGCCGATCAGCCGCCGGGTCTGGCGCGGTGTGGCGGCGATGGCGCGCAGGAGCGCGAGTTCGCGGTGCCGGGCGCGGGCGGTGAGCCCGAAGGTGCCGACGACGACCAAGACGGCCACGAGGAGACCGGTGCCGCCGATCGCACCGCCCATGCTGACCAGTTGGATCCGCGCCTGGGCGGCGTCGGGGAACTCGGCCGGTCCCCGGTCCCCGCCGGTGTGGACCCGCGCGATCGTCCCGTCGAGCGCGTCCTCGATCCGGTCGGCCAGTTCGGCGGTGCTCGTGCCGGGTGCCGGGACGACGCCGATCATCGCGTCCTGGCCGGGGTGACCGGCGAGGCGGCGGGCCTCGGTGTCGGTGAAGAAGACGGCCGCCTGCTCGGTGACGTCCCCTTCGGCGACACCCGCGACCGTGTAGGTGGCGGGGGCGTCGGTGGACTGGACGGTGACCTCGTCCCCGACAGCGAGCCCCGCGCGGTCGGCGAGACCCCGGTCGAGGACGATCTCGGCGTCGGTCTCGGGGGCGCGCCCCTCGCCGATGGTGAAGGGGGTGAGGGACGCGGAGGACCAGGCGTGCCCCTGCGCCTCCGGGCCGTCCCAGGGCTGACCGGCGGCGTCGAGCGGCTCGGCGGGGAAGGTCAGTTCCGGCACGACGGACGCGGCGCCCGGCACGGCGGCGATCCTGTCGGCCGTGTCGGCGGGCAGCCAGACCCGCTCGTAGACGGGCTTCGCCTTGTGCTTGGTCTTGTCGCCCTTCTGCGTCGTGTGGTGCACGTTCTGGTCGGCCGTCACGACGACGGGGGCGGCGGCGTAGCGCTCGGTGCGGATGTCACCGCGCAGGCCGGTCTCCAGCAGGGAGCCGCAGGCGGTGACGAGGGCAGCCGCGCAGAAGAGGGCGAGGAACGCACCGGCGAATCCGGACTTGCGGGCGCGCAGGGTGGCGAGTGCGTAGCGAAGCATCAGGCCCACGCACCCAGGTGCGTCATACGGTCGGCGACGCGGTCGGCGGTGGGGGCCGCCATCTCGTCCACGATGGTGCCGTCGGCGAGGAACAGCACGGTGTCGGCGTGCGACGCGGCGACCGGGTCGTGCGTGACCATGACGACGGTCTGTCCCGACTCGTCCACGCAGGTGCGCAGCAGGCCCAGGATCTCCTTGGCGGTCACGGTGTCGAGCGCGCCGGTGGGCTCGTCGCCGAAGACGACGTCGGGGGCGGTGATCAGCGCGCGGGCGATGGCGACGCGCTGCTGCTGGCCACCGGAGAGTTCGGCGGGGTGGGCGTCGGCCTTCCCGGCGAGACCCACCCTGTCGAGGATCGCCGCGATCGCGTGCCGGTCGGGGCGGCGACCGGCCAGCCGCAGCGGGAGGCCGATGTTGTGCCGGACGGACAGGGCGGGGACGAGGTTGAACGACTGGAAGACGAAGCCGACCCGCTGCCGCCGCAGGCGGGTGAGCTGGGTCTCGTTCATGTCGCTGAGGTCGGTGTCGCCGATGGAGGCGGTCCCCGAGGTGACCCGGTCGAGCCCGGCCGCGCAGTGGAGGAACGTGCTCTTGCCGGAGCCGGAGGGCCCCATGACGGCGGTGAACGAGCCGGTGGGTATCGCGACCGAGACGCCGTCGAGGGCGCGGACGGCGGAGGCACCGCGTCCGTACACCTTGGTGACGGAGTCGAGCCGGACGGCGCTGGTCCGGGTGACGTTCTGGGTGATCATGCGGAGGGCTCCGTGTGGTCGGTGGAGACGGGGTTCTCGGGGGACTCGGGGGACTCGGAGGGCTCGGGGCCTTCGGGGGGCTGCGGGGATTCGGGGGCCGGGAAGGCGAAGAAGCGGGTGAGGACGGTGCGGGCACCGGGCGGCGTCTCGTCGTCGGGGCGCTTGAAGCGGTTCAGGAGGGCGATGTAGTCCTCGAACAGCTCCCGCATCTCGCCCGGGGTGAGGCGGATGGTGCCGCGCGAGTAGGGGACGGCGTCCTCCCACTCGTCGCCGAGGAGGTGCGACTCGCGCTGGACGGTGTCGAGGAGCCGGATGTCGGAGGCGTAGGCGAGGTGGTTCATCTCGTCCACCACCGCCCTGGTCTCCGCGTCCTGGCGGCTGCGCCGCGGTAAACGCAGGTCCTGGGCGACGGCCCGCCACCAGCGGCGCCGACCGCCGCCGGGATCACCTGGCGGCGGGTCGGCGGGCTCGACAAAGCCGTACCTGGCCAGCTCGCGCAGGTGGTAGCTGGTGGCCCCGGTGTTCAGGCCGAGGGCTCGTGCGAGGGTGCTGGAGTTCGCCGGGCCGTGCAGCGTGAGGTGCTCCAGCATCTGGAGACGACGCGGCTGGGCGAGCGCTTTCAGGGCGGCGAGGGAAGGGATGAACGGCATGTACACATGATCCTGTGCACAGAGATCTGTGCACAGCTGGCCCGCCCCCCGGTCGGGGGTGGGGTTAACCCCCCCTCCCTCTCCCGGCGGCACGGGCACGGTTCCCCTTCGTGCCGGGCACCGCCCCGGACGTCCGGGAACGATCCGGTCGCCGAGCGGCATGGGCGCACTTCTTCCCCAGGTTCGGACAGTGTTGGATGGGGTTCATGCACGACATACCGGAACGCGCCCCGAGCCCCGCCCCCCACTCAGCGCACACCTCCGGAGCCGCGAAGCCCTCCGCACGCCCCACCGCGGCGCTCGCGATGAGCGGGTCCGGCACCGACCGGCTGCTGACCGACTCGACCCTCGCCGCGCTGCGGTCGGCGACCGATCTGGTCTACCCGCCGCTGCTGGACGACTTCGGCACGCCCGAGGCCCGCGCCGTCCTGGCCGACACCGAGATCCTGGTGACGGGCTGGGGCTGCCCGCCCATCGACGCCGAGGCGCTGTCCCACGCCCCCAAGCTGCGCGCGATCGTCCACGCGGCGGGCACGATCCGCCACCACGTCACCGAGGCGTGCTGGGAACGGGGCATCCGCGTGTCGTCCGCCGCCGCGGCCAACGCCCTGCCGGTGGCCGAGTACACGCTCGCCATGATCCTGCTCGCCAACAAGCACCTGCTGGAGATCTCCGCCGAGTACAAGCGCACCCGCGCGCGGCGCGCCTGGGACGAGGAGACGCCGGGGCTCGGGAACTACGGCAGGACCGTCGGCATCCTCGGCGCGTCCCTGATCGGCCGCCGCGTCCTGGAACTGCTGCGCCCGTTCGACCTGACGCCGCTGCTGCACGACCCGTACGTCGGCGACGCGGAGGCGCGGGCCCTGGGCGCGCGGCCGGTGGGCCTGGAGGAACTGTTCCGGGAGAGCGACGTCGTCAGCCTCCACGTGCCGCTGCTGCCCGCGACGACCGGCATGGTCAACCGCGAGCTGCTGTCGGCCATGCGCCCCGGCGCGACGCTGATCAACACCGCGCGCGGCGCCGTCCTGGACCAGGACGCGCTGGCCGAGCTGGCCGCCGCCGGACGGATCAACGCGATCCTCGACGTGACCGAACCCGAGGTGCTGGCGCCAGGCCATCCCCTGTGGGACTGCGAGAACGTGCTGATCAGCCCGCACTTCGCCGGTTCCGTGGGCAACGAGGTCCACCGCCTCGGACAGCTCGCCGCCGACGAGGCGGGCCGGTACGCCGCCGGTCTCGACTTCGCCCACCCCGTGCTCCGCGAGCGGCTCAACGTCACCGCCTGAACGTCACCGCCTGAACGGCGTGGGCGGGCCCGAGGAGGCATCCCCGGTCCCGCCCACCGCACGCACTCGCCCACCGCCCCTCAGACCGGCGTGGCCACCGGCTCCGCCTCGGCGAGGTCACCCGAGTCCCCCACCGGCCCCCGTCCTCCGGCCCCTGCCGTCTCCGGCGGGGCGTCGGCCGCGCCGCCCTCCTGCCGCGCCCGGCGCGGGAGGAAGAAGCCGAGGACGAACGCGAGGACGACCAGCCCGGTGGCGAGCAGCGTGACGTCCCGCTGCGCCGAGACGAACTCCGCGACCGTGACCACGGGAGCCGCCCCCGTCCCGGCCTCGGCCGCGACCCCGGCGAAGAACACCGTGCCGAGCACCGCGACCCCCAGGCTCGCCCCCGTCTGCTGGAACGACTCCAGCAGCCCCGAGGCCGACCCGACCTCGTGATCCCGCACGTCCCCCAGCACGATGTCGAACAGCGGCACGAAGATCTGCCCCATCCCGAAGCCGTAGACGAGCAGCGGCAGCGCCAGGTCCCCCTGCCCCACGTCGGTCCCTGCCTCCCCGAGCACCACCCACACGGCCACCTGGCCGACCGCCATCAGCGCGAGCCCGAGGTGCAGCATCCGCCGCCCCAGCCGCCCCATCAACGCCGCCGCGAACCCCGACCCGAAGAACGCGCCGACCGCCAGCGGCGCCATCGTCACGCTCGCCCGCAGCGGCCCGTAGCCGAGCCCCAGCTGGAGGAAGAGCCCCAGCGTCAGCGAGAACCCGACGACCGCACCGAAGAACACGACGGTGAAGACGACACCCGAGGTGTACGACCGCAGCCGCAGCACGCTCAGCTCGACCAGCGGCGTACGCCCCGTCCGCGCCCGCCGCAGCTGCTGCGCCACGAACCCGGCCAGCGACACCACCGCGCCCGCGGCGACCGCCCACAGCCACCCGGGCCAGCCCAGCTCACGCCCCTGCACCAGCGGGAACACCATCAGGGACATGCCGGCCCCGGCCAGCAGCGCCCCCACGCCGTCCAGCCGCAGCCCGGGCCGCCCGGCGCCGCGCGGCAGCGACCGCGCCCCCGCGACCAGGGAGAACACGCCGATCGGCAGGTTGATGAGGAACACCATCCGCCACCCCGTGCCGAACACGTCGGCGTCCACCAGGACGCCCGCGACCACGGGCCCGAGGATCGTGGACAGCCCGATGACCGGGCCGAGCGCGCCGAACGCCTTCCCCAGCTGCTGGGGCGGGAAGAGGTCCCGGATCAGCCCGAACGACTGGGGGATCATCACCGCCCCGGCCAGCCCCTGCACGACCCGCGCGACGATCAGCGACTCGGGCGACCAGGCGAGCGCGCACACGACCGAGGCCGCCAGGAAGGCGCCGATGCCCAGCATCATCACGCGCCGCCGCCCGAACATGTCCCCGAGCCGCCCGCCGGTCAGCAGCCCCACGGCGAGCGCCAGGGTGTACGCGGCGGCGATCCACTGGAGGTCGGCCGTCGAGCCGTCCAGGTCCTCCTGGATCGCCGGGCCCGCGACGGTGACGACCGTGCTGTCCAGCAGGTTCATGATCATCGCGGCGAGCACCGCGAACAGGCCGAGCCAGCGGCGGTCCTGAGCCCCCTCACGGGGCGAGTTCTCGTTCATGGGCACCACGTTCCCAGCCATTCAGGAACGGTTCTTTCCGCTATACCGGCCGACAATGGCGGCATGCTGGAAACCTCCGCACGCCTGCTGCGTCTGCTGTCCCTCCTCCAGACACCCCGCGAGTGGACCGGCGACGACCTCGCCGCCCGCCTCGACGTGACCCCACGGACCATCCGCAACGACGTCGAACGCCTCCGTCGCCTCGGCTACCCCGTCCACGCCACCCGCGGCCCGGCGGGCGGCTACCGCCTCGGCGCCGGTTCCTCCCTGCCCCCGCTGCTGCTGGACGACGAGGAGGCCGTCGCCGTCGCGGTCGGCCTGCGGACGGCGGCCGGTGGCTCCCTGGCCGGGGTCGAGGAGTCGTCACTGTCGGCGCTGGCCAAGCTGGAGCAGGTGCTCCCCCCACGGCTGCGGCGGCGCGTCGCCGCGCTCGGCGCGTACACCGTCACGACGGCCCCCGCCCCGGGGCCACGCGTCCCCGCCGATCTGCTGACGCTGCTCGCGGGCGTCTGCCGTGACCGGGAGCGGCTGCGTTTCGACTACCGGACGCACGGCGACGAGGCCAGCCTGCGCGACGTCGAGCCGTACCGGCTGGTCAACCGGGGACGGCGCTGGTACCTCATCGCCTGGGACACCGGCCGGGACGACTGGCGCACGTTCCGCGTGGACCGGCTGACGCCGCGCGTCCCGACAGGCCCGCGCTTCACCCCGAGGCCGCTGCCCGAGGAAGACCTCGCCGCCTACGTCGGCCGGGGCGTGCGGCGGGCCCAGGCGCGGTTCAGCGCCCGGGTGACGGTCCACGCCCCGGCCGCGACCGTCCTCGAACGGCTCGGCTACTGGGGCCAGCCCGACCAGGTCGAGCCGCTGGACGACACGTCGTGCGCCGTGACGTTCGGCGCCGACTCCCCCGGGACGATGGCCCGGTGGCTCGCGGTCATCGACGCCGACTTCGACGTGTCGGGGACCCCGGAACTGGCCGAGGCCGTCCGCGCGCAGGCCGCCCGCTACACCCGAGCGGCCGGGCCGGAACGGAGCTGAGCGGCACGGGGCAGGGCGTACGCTGCTCGTCGTCCCGAGCATCCCGCCCCCCTCAAAGGCTGGTCCCATGCACCTCTTCGTCGCGGGCGCGGGCGGCGCCGTCGGCCGCGCCCTCCTCCCCCGGCTCCTCGCCGCGGGCCACCGCGTCACCGGCACCTCGCGCAGCGACGCGGGCGCCGAGCGGGTGCGCGCCGCGGGCGCGGAGGCGGTCCGTGTGGACGCCCTCGACGCCGCCGCCCTGCGCGAGGCGGTCGTCACGGCCGCGCCCGACGCCGTGTTCCACATGCTGACCGACCTGTCCGCCGCGGACGGGCCCGCCAACAGCAGGCTCCGCCACGAGGGCACGCGCAACCTGGTGGACGCCGCGGGCGCGGCGGGCGTCGGCCGTCTCGTCGCGCAGTCCATCTCCTGGGCCTACGCCCCCGGCCCCGACCCGGCCGGGGAGTCCGACCCGCTCGACCTCGACGCCCCCGCGACGCGCGGCGCGACCGTCGCCGCGGTGGCCGCGCTGGAGCGGATCTCGGCCGAACTGCCGCAGGCCGTCGTCCTGCGCCTCGGCCTCCTCTACGGTCCCGGCACCTGGTACGCCCCGGACGGCGCGGCGTCGGCGACGCTGCGGGGCGAGCCGGGCGCGCGGTTCCTCGGCAGCGTGACGCCCGACGCGGCGGTGAGTTCCTTCGTGCACGTGGACGACGCGGCGTCGGCCGCCGTCGCCGCGCTGGACTGGCCCGCCGGGCCGGTCAACGTGGTGGACGACGAACCCGCCGCCGCCCGTGACTGGGTACCGGCCCTCGCCGCCGCCGTCGGCGCGCCCGCCCCCGAACCGGTGGCGTCGGACGAACGCCCCGGCTGGGCCCGTGGCGCGCGCAACACCCTCGCGCGCTCCCGTGGCTGGCACCCGGGCCGTCCCACATGGCGGACAGGTTTCACTGAAGACTGAGACAGTACCTGGTGCATACAACCATCTGTTCCGTAGGCTGTGCGCATGCCGAACCGCGCCGACGTCCCCGCGCTCGCGAGCCGCGCCACCGGGGCGCCCGCATCGCCGATCCGCGGGCTGCTCGCCCTCACCGCCCGCCCCGAGGTCATCTCCTTCGCGGGCGGCCTCCCCGCCCCCGAGCTGTTCGACGCGACGGGCCTGCGCGCGGCCTACGACCGGGTGCTCGCGGAGACGCCGGAACGCGTCCTCCAGTACTCCACCACCGAGGGTGACCCGGCCCTGCGCGGCGCCGTCGCGGACCGCCTCACCGCGCGCGGCCTGCCGACGGAGGCGGACAGCCTGCTGATCACGGCGGGTTCGCAGCAGGCCCTGACCCTGCTCGCGACCACGCTGCTGGAGCCGGGCGACACCGTGCTCGTCGAGGACCCGACGTACCTCGCCGCGCTCCAGTGCTTCGCGCTCGCCGGGGCACGCCCCGTGCCCGTGCCCTCCGACGACGGGGGCATCGACCCGGAGGCGCTGGCCCGGCTGATCGAGCGCGAACGCCCGAAGCTGCTCTACGTCGTCCCCAACTTCCAGAACCCGACGGGCAACACACTCACCGCCGACCGCCGCCGCGCCGTCGCCGCCGTCGCGGAGAGCCACGGCGTGTGGATCGTGGAGGACGACCCGTACGGCGAGCTGCGCTTCGAGGGCGAGCCCGAGCCGTGGATCGCCTCCTTCCCCGAGGCGGCGGACCGCACGGTGCTGCTCGGCAGCTTCTCGAAGATCATGGCCCCGGGGCTGCGCCTGGGCTGGCTGCGCGCGCCTGAACCGCTGCGGCGCCACTGCGCGGTGGCCAAGCAGGCCGCCGACCTGCACAGCTCGACCATCGACCAGGCCGCGGCGGCACGTTACCTCCGGGACAACGACCTGGACGCGCACCTCGCACGCGTCCGCGCCGACTACCGCACGCGCCGGGACGCCCTGCTGGCCGGTCTGCCCGACGCCCTCCCGGACGGCAGCACCTGGAACCGCCCGGCGGGCGGCATGTTCGTCTGGGCACACCTGCCCCAGGGCACCGACGCGTCGGCCCTGCTCCCCCGCGCCATCGAACACGACGTCGCCTTCGTCCCCGGCACCCCCTTCTTCGCAGGCACCCCCGACACGGCAACACTCCGCATGAGCTTCACGGGCCACACACCCCCCGACATCACCGAAGGCCTACGCCGCCTGGCAAAGGCCATGTCCTGACCACTGCCTCGCCATCTCGCCGGGCAGAAGGACACTGGTGGCGGCGGATCTTCCCTCATGCGTGGTGCGGCGTGACCTGGCAGGTTGAGGTGTGTCGGCGGCGGGTGCAGGTCATGCGGTCGTGGACCGGCCCCACGACGGCTGCATCAGAGGCGGAGTCCCGCGAGCCGGGTCGGGCAGGGCGGCCGGAGACGAAGGCGGTCATGCGTGGACTGCACTATGACTGCACTGACGCTATGAGGCAGGCATGACTGCCCTCACCATCAGAGAAGTGCCCGACGACGTCGCCACGCGGGTGAAGGCTCGCGCCGCGGAAGCCGGTCAGTCCCTCCAGACCTCCCTACTCACCCTCGTCACCCGGGAAGCCACCCGGCCCACGCTCGCCTAGATCGCGCGGCGGGCCGAGCAGTACGCGACCGGTGAGATCGACAACGACGACGTGCTCGCACTGCTCGACGAAGGACGAGCAGCCCGCTGACCGTCATCGACGCCTCGGCCCTCGTCACGTTCCTCACCGACAGCGGGACCATCGGCCGGCGGATCCGCGCCCGCGTCGTCCAGGAGGACACCTGCACGCTCCCCACCTCCCGGACACGGAGGTCGCGTCCGCGCTCCTCGGCATGGCACGCGGCACGCGAAGCGGCCATCCCCAGGCTCGACAAGGCCACGCTGGACGAGCACATCAAGACGTACACCGCCCTGCGCCACGAGGCGGCACCCGCCGACCTGTCCACCTACGTCGCCCTCGCCGAGACCCTCGGTGTCCCCTTCCTCACCACGGACGCACGAATCAAGCGCGGCGTCCAGAAGCCGCGTTGCCTCATCGAGGTCATCGGCGTCGAGGAGGAGCTGACCTGGCCGCTCACGGAGTCCGGTGTCGCCCTTGCGGGGGGGGACCGGTAGCTCGGCGGGCCGTCGTGCCGGGCGTGATGTGGCGGGTCATGGCTGGTCCATG
The DNA here is from genome assembly GCF_000719135.1 of Streptomyces avicenniae. Taxonomy (GTDB): domain Bacteria; phylum Actinomycetota; class Actinomycetes; order Streptomycetales; family Streptomycetaceae; genus Streptomyces; species Streptomyces avicenniae. The sequence continues at coordinate 132,073 of NZ_JOEK01000001.1, forward strand.
GTGCGCAGGGAGTCGGTGACGACCGCGAGGTGGTGGGAGGTGGTCCAGGCGCGCCAGTCCGTTCCGTTGCCCGCCTTCGGCCGCTCGCGGCGCGCGCACCTCGCCAACTCGCCGTCCCCCCACGACGTGTCCTCGCCGCGCGGAGGCCAGTGCTCCGAGCGGAGCAGATCACGGGCGATGGTGAAGAAGTCGTCGTTGCCCGGCAGCCTGCGGCGGGCCACCCGGACCTGCCAGTCCTCGCCGACCGTGTACCGGATGTTGGGGATGCCGCCGCGGCGGTCGGGCGGGGGCATGGCCGTGTGGCTGACGCCGTAGTCGCCGAAGTACGGCGGCGGTCCGCCGTCCGTCGCGCTCGCCACCTTGCGCCACAGCGCGGCGTCCCACCGGTGGAGCCTGTTGGGGACGTCGCCGCGCGCCAGGTTCCCAAGGGTCTGCGGGAACGCGCCCGACGCCACCACCACGGCGCGCCACGGGGCCCGCCGCGCCCGGTGCAGCGCGTCCAGCATCGGCGGGAGCGCTTCCGCCACCGCCGCGTCCCCGGACACGTGACCCGCGTCCAGGACGAGGTCAACCTGCTCGGGCGCCAGGTCCACGGCGCGCAGGGCGTCGGGTACATGGAGCGCCGCCGCCGGAGCGGCGAGCGCATCGACGCGGAGGACCGCCCCGCGCCCGTGCGCCCGCTGGACGTCACGCACCTCGGCCAGCGCTTCCGGCGGATCGTCCGCGCGGAAGACGGGGAGCAGCGCGACCGGCCAGGCCCCGAACTCCTCGCCGATCCAGGTCATCGGCCGTCCGGCCAGGACCTCGCCGACCGCGCCGTGGCGCCAGAGGTCGGCGCAGTCCACCGCGACGTCCAGCTCGGTCGGCAGCCGACTGCGGGCGTTCGTCAGGAAGGTCTCCACGCCCTTCTGCGGGCGCTCACCGTGCGCCACCTCCAGGATCGGAAGGATCCCGGCCCGCACGTCGGGCGTCATCCGCCCGAGCGCCGTGAGTTCGCCTCGTTTTCCTTTCAGGATCGGTACATACGCCATCGCCGCCCCAAGGAGCCACGCACGCACGCCCTCGCCGGAGGGATTGTTTCGAGGGTGCCTGTCGATACGTGGGGTGAACAGGGCGAGTTCAAGACATCTGTCCGAAAAGCGCGTGATCATCGGCGATGAGGACGTTCGTGCCGATCACGCCGCGGAGTTCGGCCGGGGCGAGGAGACCGAGCCGCTCGCACGGGCGGGCGTTCACCGCCCGTGCGCGACGGTCACCGGCGAGAGCGGTCCGGCGATGCGGCCGGCCGTGCGGACGACCACCGGGTGAGGGGCCGAGAGGCTGAGACAGGGCGCATCCCCGTACTTCTTCCCGCACGGGTGGACGGACGCTCGCCACGTCATGTCGTCCGCAGCCCGCGACTCCTCCTCACCGGGCGGAAGGCCGCCGTCGTGGTCACCCGGCCCGGGACAGCCCCGCCACCACCCTGCCCGGGGGCGTGCGCAGGGCCGCGCGGGTCGTGAGGAGTGTCGTGGCGACGGTCAGGGTGACGGCGGTCGCGGTCACCGTCAGCAGGATCAGCGGGGAGCCGGTCGGCAGGGGGCTGTCGGCGATGCCGAGGCTCGCGGGGACGAGGACGCACGCGGCCGTCAGGGCGCCGAGGGCCGTGCCGGAGACGGCCGTGAGGATCGCCTCGCACGTCATCATCCGCGTCACCTGGCGCCGCGTGGCGCCCACGAGGCGGTGGAGGGCCAGTTCGCGCCGCCGTTCGCCGGTCGCCAGGATCTGCGCGTTGACCAGGGCTATCGCCGCGTAGCCGACGACCATGACGACGACCAGGTAGGCCATCGACGCCTGCGTCCTGTCCTGCTCGGCCCGCGCCGCGCCGAGGGCGTCGCGGTCGGCGACCTGCAGACCTGGGTGGTCCGTGGCGAGGGCCGCGAGCGAGGCGGCCAGTGCGCCCGTGTCGGCGCCGGGCGCCGCCGTGACGAGGATCTGCGGGACGAGCCCGGTGTCCGTGTGGGCGGCGAGCAGGTCGGCGGGCAGGAGCGCCGTCTCGTAGCCCCGGCGGCCGTCCACCGTCGCGACCAGGACGGGCGTCACGCGGCTCCCGTCGCCCAGGCGCATCGGGACGGCGTCCCCCAGGCGACGCCCCTCCGCCAGCGCCCGGGGAAGGGCGACGGTGTCGCCGCGCAGCGCGCCGAGGTCGCCGTCCACCGCGCGGAACGCGGTCGTCGCCTCGACCGCACCGGCCGTCACGCCGCGCAGCGCCACCTCGGTCGGCTGCGGCCCGGCGTCCTCCCCTTCCTCCCCGCTCTCCCCGCCCCGCGACGCGGCCAGCGGCTCGTCCGGCTCGATCCAGCCGAGCCCCGATATCTGTGCCGACGCCGCGCCGACGCCCGGCAGCGCCGCGACCGCCCCCACCGTGTCGAGCGGCAGCCCGCCCGCCCCGGCCGTCACGACCAGGTCGGCGCGCAGGCTGGCGTCGAACGCCTCCCGCGCACCCGCCGCCTGCGTCGTGTGGAGGTACACCAGCGACAGCGCCAGGCCGGTCGCGAGCATGACCGGCATGACCGCGTTCGCCGTCCTGGCGGCCCCGGCGCGCGCGTTGAGCGTCGCGAGGTCGCCCGCCAGGCCGCCCGCCGCCCGCATCGGCCGCCGCAGCACGGCGGTGAAGGCCCGGGACAGGACGGGCCCCAGCAGCCCGAACCCGGACGTCCACAGCAGCGCCGCCGGAGTCGCCACGCTGTCCGCGTCGGGCCCTGGCGTCCGTGCCGTGACGACGGCCAGCGCCGTCCCGCCGCCCAGGCAGGCCAGCGCCGCGATCAGCCGGACGACGCCGAACCGCGCGCGGTCCGCCGTGACGTCGGCCAGCGCCTCGACCGGACGCGTACGCCCCGCCGCGCGCGCCGCGAGGAAGGCGGCGCACAGGGCGGTGAGCAGCGCAGTCCCCGCCCCGGCGATCAGCGGCACGGCGCCGGAGCGGTACGCGATCGACGCGGGCACCACGCCGTTGTCGGCGAAGGTGGCGAGCAGCCACTCACCCACCCTCGGGCCGGGGACGCAGGCCAGCGCCGTGGCGAACACGGCCAGGACCGACGTCTCGACAAGGATCATCCGCCGCACCTGACGCGGCGTCGCGCCGATCGCCCGCAGCAGCGCCATGTCCTGGCGCCGCCGCCGCAGCGACAGGGAGACGGCGCCCGCGACCGCGAAGACGGTGACCAGGGCGGCCAGCCCGCCGAACGCCGCCGCGAGCGGCACCAGGTCCTCGCCCTCGGCGAGGACGGCCGGGTCCTCGGCGCGCCCGCGCGCGTCGCCGTCCAGCACGGTGACCCCGCGCCCGGCGAGCCGGTCCCGCAGCGCGTCGGCGACCGCGCCGACGTCCGCGCCCGGCGCGGTGAGCACGCCGATGGCGTCCACGGTGCCCGGGTGGCCCGCGAGGCGCGCGGCCTCCGCGTCGGTGAACAGGACGCCCGCCGCCGCGCCGGGCCCCGAGGCCAGCCCCGAGACGGTGTACGTGTGCCGGACGCCGCCCGCCACCAGGCCGAGCCGGTCGCCGGGGCGCAGGCCCGCACGGGCCGCGAGCGCGTCGCCGACGACGACCGCGCCGTCCCCGGTGGGCCGCGCGCCCTCGGCGAGCCGCAGGGGCGCGAGCCGCGCCACCGACCAGCCGTGCCCGGTCGCCTCAAGACCGTCCGTGCCGTCCGTACCCTCGGTGGCCGCCGTGCGGTCCTCCGCCGGGAGCAGGACGGGGAAGGACACGTCAGGCAGCGCGGCGGCGACGCCCGGCACGGCCGCCACCTCGTCCACCAGCGCGGCGTCCGTCCGCACGCGCCCGGGGAAGACGACGTCCGCCGCGGTGCCCGCGTACCGCTGGTCGTCGGTCACGACCAGCGGGGCGGCGGCCAGGCGCTCCGGCGGCGCGGCGAGCCGCACGCCCGTCTCCAGCAGGCCGCCTGAACCGATGACGAGCGCGGCCCCGAGGAACAGCGCGACGAACGACGCGGCGAAGCCGCCCTTGTGGAAGCGCAGGGTGCGCAGCGCGATCCCGATCACCGTGCGGCCTCCGCCCCGGCCGTGACAGCGCTCCCGGCGGCGGCGTCGCGCCACGCGCCCAGGCGCGTCATCCGCGCGGCGACGCGGTCGGCCGTGGGCGCGTCGAGCGAGCCCGCGAGCCGCCCGTCGGCGAGGAAGAGCACGCGGTCCGCGCGGGCGGCGGCCACCGGGTCGTGCGTGACCATGACGACGGTCTGCCCGGCCTCCTCGACGGCCTCGCGCAGCAGCCCGAGGACCTCACGGGCGGTCGTGCTGTCGAGCGCGCCCGTCGGCTCGTCGCCGAACAGGACGGCGGGCCGGGTGACGAGGGCGCGCGCCACGGCGACGCGCTGCTGCTGGCCGCCCGACAGCTCGCCGGGCCGGCTGTGCCGCCGGTGGCCGAGGCCGACGCGCTCCAGCACCTCGCGCACGGCACGCCGGTCGGGGCGGCGGCCCGCCAGCCGTAGCGGCAGGGTGACGTTGTCCGTCACGCTCAGCGCGGGCAGCAGGTTGAACGCCTGGAAGACGAAGCCGATCCGCTCGCGCCGCAGCTCGGTGAGCGCCCGCTCCCGCAGCGGGCCGAGCGCCACGCCGTCGAGGTGGACGGCGCCCGACGTCGGCCGGTCGAGCCCGGCGGCGCAGTGCAGGAACGTGCTCTTCCCCGAGCCCGACGGGCCCATCACGGCGGTGAAGCTGCCGCGCCGCAGCGCGACGCTCACGCCGTCGAGCGCGGCCACCGGCCGCCGCGCGTCGCCGTACACCTTCCGCACGTCGTCGAGGCGGACGACCACGTCAACGTCCGCGTCCACGTCCGCGTCGCGGGGCGGTTCCGAGGGGGCCGAGGGGGTCTGACCTGGGGATATCGTCATGTCCCCATGCTGTCGGCCGGGGCGGGGCGGCCGACAGCCCCGGCCGGTTGAACTTGGGGTCCACCGGCCGGTGGACCCCGCCCGCCCGCCGCCATCAGAAGGCCGCTTCGTCCAGGTCCATCAGCGACAGGTCGGTGCGCTCCGCCGCCTCGCGGGCCAGCGCGACGTTCGGCAGGACGGTCGCCGCGAAGTGCCGCGCGGCGGCGATCTTGCCCGCGTAGAACGGCTGGTCCTTCGTGCTCGCGCCCGGCAGCTTCGCCGCCGCCACCGCCGCGCCGCGCAGCAGCAGGTAGCTGACGACGACGTCGCCCGCCGCCATGAGGAACGGCGTCGTGTTCAGCCCCACCTTGTAGAGGGAGCGGACGTCCTTCTCCGTGCCTGCCAGGTCCGTCAGCAGCACGCCCACCAGGCGCTCCAGCTCGCCGACCGCACGCGTCAGCTGCTCCCGCGCGCCCGCCAGCTCGGCGCCGCCCTGCGCCTCGGCCAGGAACTTCTTGATCTCCTCGGCCAGCGACGTCAGCGCCACGCCCTGGTTGCGGACGATCTTGCGGAAGAAGAAGTCCTGGCCCTGGATCGCCGTCGTGCCCTCGTACAGCGTGTCGATCTTGGCGTCCCTGATGTACTGCTCGATCGGGTACTCCTGGAGGTACCCGGAGCCGCCCAGCGTCTGGAGCGACTCGGCGAGCTGCTGGTAGGAGCGCTCCGAGCCGTAGCCCTTGAGCACGGGCAGCAGCAGGTCGTTCAGCGCCTCGTCGGCCGAGGCGTCCTCACCTGCCGACTCCTTGACGAGGATCGCGTCCTGCACGCACGCGGTGTAGAGGACGAGCGCGCGCATGCCCTCGGCGTACGCCTTCTGCGTCATGAGGGAGCGGCGGACGTCCGGGTGGTGCGTGATGGTGACGCGCGGCGCGCTCTTGTCGGCGAACTGCGTCAGGTCGGGGCCCTGCACGCGCTCCTTGGCGTACTCCAGCGCGTTGAGGTAGCCGGTGGACAGCGTGGCGATGGCCTTGGTGCCGACCATCATGCGGGCGAACTCGATGATCTTGAACATCTGCCGGATGCCGTCGTGTTTCTCGCCGAGCAGCCAGCCGCGCGCCGGGGTGCCGTGGGCGCCGAACGTCAGCTCGCAGGTGTTGGAGATCTTGAGGCCCATCTTGTGCTCGACGTTGGTGGCGTAGACGCCGTTGCGCCCGCCCAGCTCGCCGCTGTCCCAGTCGAAGTCGTACTTCGGGACGATGAACAGCGACAGGCCCTTGGTGCCGCTGCCGTGGCCCTCGGGGCGTGCCAGCACGAAGTGGATGATGTTGTCGGAGAGGTCGTGCTCGCCCGAGGTGATGAAGCGCTTCACGCCCTCGATGTGCCAGGAGCCGTCCGGCTGCGGCAGGGCCTTCGCGCGGCCCGCGCCGACGTCGGAGCCCGCGTCCGGCTCGGTGAGCACCATGGTGGAGGCCCAGCCCTTGTCCACCATGAGCTGCGCGATCTTGCCCTGCTCCTCGGTGCCCTCGTCGTACAGGACGCGGCCGAAGGTCGGGCCTGAGCCGTACATCCAGATCGCCGGGTTGGAGCCGAGGATGTTCTCGCCCGCCGCCCAGACGAGGGAACGCGGCGCCGTCAGCCCGCCCAGTTCCTCGCCGATGCTGAGCCGCCACCACTCCGCGTCCATGTAGGCGCGGTAGCTCTTCCTGAACGACTCGGGCAGCGGCGCCGTGTGCGTCTCCGGGTCGAAGACGGGGGGTGTGCGGTCGCCCTCGACGTACGAGGCGGCCAGCTCGTTCTCGGCGAGGCGGGCGATCTCCGCCAGCATGCTCCGGGCGGTGTCGGGGTCGGTCTCCTGGAACGGCCCGGTGCCGTACACCGTCTCGCGGCCCAGGACCTCGAACAGGTTGAACTCGATGTCGCGGAGATTCGACTTGTAGTGACCCATGGCGGCGACTCCGTAGATGTCGGTGCGGTGCGCGTGCGGCGGCCGGGCTTTCGTACCGGCAGGTAACACCCATAGTGCTACCCGCCGGTAATAAGAAGCAAGCGGAAACGAGTCAAGTGTGGGTCAGTACTCTTACCGGCATGTACGGCTACGACAACCAGTCGGCCTATCAGGGCCAGCAGCAGCCCTACGGGGAGCAGCAGCCGCTCGCCGGGTACGGGGGTCAGCAGCTCTATCCGGAGCAGCAGCAGCCCGCAGGTCCCGCCGCTCCGCCCGCCCCGCCGTCGCTCGCCGACGCCCTGCGCGCGTACACCTCGGGCGCCATGTCGAGCGAGGAGTTCCACGACCTCTTCCTCGGCGCCAAGATCTACTGCCCGCGCGGCGAGAACCCCGGCTTCCTCGCGCTGCACACGACGCAGCAGCCGGTCATCCCCCTGTTCTCGTCGCTCAAGGAGCTGCGGCGCTACGCGGGCAAGGAGTCGCGCTACTTCACGGTCACGGGCGGCGAGGTCCTGGACCTGCTGCCGACCGGGTACGGCTTCGCGCTCGACATGGAGGGCGAGCACCGGCTCGTGCTGGACGCGGAGTCGGTCGAGGAGATGGTGGACTACACGATGCGCCGCATGTACGGCTGAGGCGCGCGCCGTCGCCCGGCCGATCCGGGCACGGGAATGCGCGGACCCTCGACGGATGTTCACCGTTCAACTATTCTGTGGGCAGTCACCCAGGAGGTCCCCATGCCCGCGATCACCGTGGAGAACCCGCTCACCCTGCCGCGCGTCACGGCCCCCGCCGACGCCACCGCCCGCCCCGTGCGCGCCGTCGCCACGGCGCCCGCCGGTTTCGAGGGCGAGGGCTTCCCGGTCCGCCGGGCCTTCGCCGGGATCCACCAGCGCCACCTCGACCCGTTCATCCTCATGGACCAGATGGGCGAGGTCGAGTACGCGCCTGGTGAGCCGAAGGGCACGCCATGGCACCCGCACCGGGGCTTCGAGACGGTGACCTACCTGCTCGACGGCACCTTCGTCCACCGCGACTCCGAGGGCGGCGGCGGCGTCATCAACGACGGCGACACCCAGTGGATGACGGCGGGCTCCGGGCTGCTCCACATCGAGGCCCCGCCGGAGTCGCTCGTCGTCTCGGGCGGCCTGTTCCACGGCATCCAGCTGTGGGTGAACCTGCCCGCCGCCGACAAGATGACCACCCCCCGCTACCAGGACATCGGCGGCACCCACGTGCAGCTGCTCACCTCGTCGGACGGCGGCGCCCTCGTCCGCCTCATCGCGGGCGAGCTGGACGGTCACGCGGGGCCGGGCGTCACCCACACCCCGATCACCCTGGTCCACGCGACGGTCGCGCCTGGCGCCGAGCTGACGCTGCCCTGGCGCCGCGACTTCAACGCGCTCGCGTACGTCCTGGCCGGGCGCGGCAGCGCGGGCGCCGGGCGGCGGCCGGTCGAGCTGGGCCAGGCCGTGGTCTTCGGCGAGGGCGACACCGTCACCGTGCGCGCCGACGAGCGGCAGGACGGTCACACGCCCTCGCTCGACGTCATCCTCCTCGGCGGCCTGCCGATCCGGGAGCCCTTCGCGCACTACGGCCCGTTCGTCATGAACAGCCACGCCGAACTGACGCAGGCGTTCGACGACTTCCAGGCCGGGCGGCTCGGCCGGATTCCCGCCGACCACCTCTGAGCCGAGGCGCACGGGCGCGGACACCGGACGGCCCGGTGCCCGCGCCCGGCTCACGAGCCCGCGCTCGCCGGTCCCTCGCGCAGCTCGAACCACGTCGTCTTCCCCATGCCGCGCGGCTGGCAGCCCCACGCGTCGGCCAGCGACTCCATCAGCTGGAGGCCACGGCCCGTCGTCGCCAGCTCGCCGGGGTCGCGCAGGTGCGGCAGCTGGTCGCTCGGGTCGCTCACCTCGACGCGCAGCAGCCGCTCGCCGGTCCGCCCGCTCAGCTCCGCGACGAGCAGCGCGTCGCCGTCCGTGTGCTTGAGGACGTTCGTCGTGATCTCCGACAGCATCAGCACCGCCCCGAAGACCCGCTCGGGGTCGGTCCAGTCGCGCAGCAGCTCGGACACCTGGCGGCGCCCCTGCGAGATCCGCGCGGGCTCGTCCTGCTCGACCGTCAGCACCACCCGGCGCACGGGCTCGCCGGTGTCCTCGCGGCGCTCCGCCGCGCGCCGCCGCAGCAGCAGGAGCGCCATGTCGTCCCGGTCGTCGTTCTTGTCCACGCCGACCTGACCGGGCGACGGCGGCCCCTGCACCGTGTCCACGAGCGTGTCCGCCAGGTCCTCCAGGTGTATCCCGCGCAGCCCCCGGACGGCCTTCGCCAGCCGCGCCCAGCCGGTGTCGAGGTCGTGGTGGCCCGTCTCGACCAGCCCGTCCGTGACGAGCACCAGCGTCTCGCCCGGCTGGAGGACGAGCCGCGTCGTCGGGTAGTCGTCCTCCTGGGCGACGCCGAGCGGCAGGCCGCCCGCGGTGGGGCGCGTCACCAGCGTGCCGTCCTCGAAGATCATCGCCGGGTCGGGGTGCCCGGCGCGCACGATGTCCAGCGTCCCGGTCGGCGGATCGACCTGGACGTACAGGCAGGTGGCGAAGCGCGGGTCGTCGCGCGCGTTCTCCAGGCCGGAGAGGAAACGCGCGGCGCGGCTCAGCACGGCGTCCGGCCGGTGGCCCTCGGAGGCGTACGCGCGCACGGCGATCCGTAGCTGCGCCATCACGGCCGCCGCCCGCACGTCGTGGCCCTGCACGTCGCCGATGACGAGGGCCACGCCGCCGTCGGGCAGCGGGATGACGTCGTACCAGTCGCCGCCCACCTGGAGCCCGCCGCCGGTCGGCACGTAGCGCGCGGCGACCAGCACGCCGGGCACGACGGGGGTGGGTCCCGGGCCCATCGTGTGCTGGAGGTCGGCGGTCAGCTCGCGCTCGGTGTCCTGGAGGAACGTGCGCGACAGGGCCTGTGCGAGCAGCCGCGCCAGGGTGGAGAGCATCGCCCGGTCGTCGATCGTGAACGCGACGTGCGAGGAGAACGCCACCAGCCACACGCCGATGATCCGACCGGCGACGACCAGCGGCAGGTAGGCCCACGACTCGTGGTCGTAGGCGCTCACCACCGGCCAGAAGTCCGGGTACTTCTCCTCGTACTCCTCCGGCGTCGCGATGTAGACGGCCCGGCCGGTGCGCATGGCCTCGGCGCCCGGGTACGGGCTGGTCAGCGGCAGCGGGAAGCCGAAACCGGCGGTGTCGAGCGGGGTGCCGTGGTACTCGGCCAGCCAGATCCGGTCGCCCTCCCGGGTGAAGACCGCGATCCCGTCGGGGGAGAAGCCCGGCATCGCCAGGGACGCGGCGGTCCGCAGCGCCTCGGTCGTGCTGTGCGCCTCCGACAGGGCCTGCCCGGCGTCCAGCAGGAACGCCTCGCGCGCCCGCCGCCAGTCCCAGTCCTCGGCGGCCATCCGCTGGCCGTCCTCCTGCCCCTCCCCGTGGACGGCCCCCTCGTTGCGCTCCACACGCACGACCGTCCCGACCGGTCCGCCCACCGTCCCGCCGCCGCCCTCCTGCTCGTCGGGCCGCCGCGTCGGGATGCCCACGCGCAGGCGCAGCGTCCGCAGCACCTCGCCGTCCTCCGTCACGAGACGGAACTCGGCCTCGGCGATCCGCGCCTCGGCCTCCGCCATCGCGAAGACGCGCTGGAGGCCGATGTAGTCCTGGACGGGCGTCCGCGAGCGGATCGCCGCCTCCGACAGCGTGATGGGTTCGGCGCCGAGTCCGACGAGCCCCGCGGCCGTGCCGTCAAGGGTCAGCAGACGACGGTTGTCGTCCCAGCTCCAGGTGCCGACCTCGGCGGACGCCAGCACATCCTCGGTGCGCATAATGCCTCACTTTATGCACTTTTCCGCCGAAGCGGCGAGCGAAGGTGGGCCGGTAGTCTGAGGAGCCGTCCCCCGCCCCGCCTACGACTTTGGACGAACGATGCATCGGTACCGGTCCCACACCTGCGGCGAGCTGCGCTCGACGGACATCGGCCAGGACGTCAGGCTGTCGGGCTGGCTGCACAATCGCCGGAACCTGGGCGGCATCCTCTTCATCGACCTCCGCGACCACCACGGCATCGTCCAGCTCGTCGTCCGCCCCGGCTCGGCGGGCTACGCGGCGGTCAACGAGCGGCTCGGCTCGCTGTCCAAGGAGAGCGTCGTGCGGGTGGACGGCGCGGTCGTCGGGCGCGGCGCGGAGAACGTGAACCCGGAGCTGGCCACCGGCGAGATCGAGATCGAGGTCACCGAGGTCGAGGTGCTCGGCGCGGCGGACCAGATCCCGTTCACCATCAACGCGGACGACGGCGTGGGGGAGGAGCGGCGCCTGGAGTACCGCTTCCTGGACCTGCGCCGCGAGCGCATGCACCGCAACATCATGCTGCGCTCCGCCGTCATCTCCGCCATCCGGCAGAAGATGACGGCGCAGGGGTTCAACGAGCTGACGACGCCGATCCTGTCCGCCACCTCGCCCGAGGGCGCGCGTGACTTCCTGGTGCCCTCAAGGCTGCACCCCGGCACCTTCTACGCGCTGCCGCAGGCGCCGCAGCAGTTCAAGCAGCTGCTGATGATCGCGGGCTTCGACCGCTACTTCCAGATCGCGCCCTGTTTCCGGGACGAGGACGCGCGCGCCGACCGGTCGCCCGGCGAGTTCTACCAGCTCGACGTCGAGATGAGCTTCGTCGAGCAGGAGGACGTCTTCGGCGTCATCGAGAAGGTGATGACCGAGCTGTTCGTGGAGTTCGGCGGCGGACGGCACGTCACCTCGCCGTTCCCGCGCATCCCGTTCCGTGAGGCCATGCTCAGGTACGGCTCCGACAAGCCGGACCTGCGGGCCAGGCTGGAGCTGACCGACGTCTCGGAGATCTTCGCGGGCTCCGGGTTCAAGGCGTTCGCGGACAAGCACGTGCGGGCTCTCGCGGTGCCGGACACGGCGGCGCAGCCGCGGAAGTTCTTCGACCAGCTCGGCGAGTTCGCGACGAGCCTGGGCGCCAAGGGCCTGGCCTGGGTGCGGGTCGGCGAGGACCGGACGCTGACCGGGCCGATCGCCAAGTTCCTCACCGAGGACGACACCGCCGCGCTGCTCACCGCGCTGGACGCGGGCCCAGGCACGGCCGTGTTCTTCGGCGCGGGCGAGTTCGACGAGGTCTCGAAGATCATGGGCGCGGTGCGCGTCGAGGCCGCCCGCCGGGCGGGGCACTTCGAGGAGAACGTCTTCCGGTTCTGCTGGATCGTGGACTTCCCCATGTTCGAGCGGAACGAGGACACCGGCGCGATCGAGTTCTCGCACAACCCGTTCTCCATGCCGCAGGGCGGCATCGAGGCGCTGGAGGGCAAGGACCCGCTGGACGTCCTCGCCTGGCAGTACGACATCGTCTGCAACGGCACCGAGCTGTCCTCGGGCGCGATCAGGAACCACGAGCCGGAGATCATGTACCGCGCGTTCGAGATCGCGGGCTACAGCCGCGAGGAGGTCGAGCGCGAGTTCGGCGGGATGCTCCGCGCGTTCCACTTCGGCGCCCCGCCGCACGGCGGCATCGCGCCGGGCGTGGACCGCATCGTCATGCTGCTCGCGGACGAGCCGAACATCCGCGAGACCATCGCGTTCCCGCTCAACGGCAACGCGCAGGACCTCCTGATGGGGGCCCCCAGCGCGGTGGACGAGGCGCGGCTGCGGGAGCTGCACCTGTCCCTGCGCCCCTCCGCGAAGGCGCAGCAGAAGCAGTCCTGACCCGCGCCGACCGTCACGCCGGGCCCGCCCCCGGGCCCGGCGTGACGCACACGGCCACCCCGCACCGCGGCCGCCGCTCCCCGGCGATGGCGAACCAGGGGCGCGCACCCACGCCGACGGCCGGGCGGGGGGACCGCGGACTACAGACCGAACTCCGTGGGGTTCAGTCCGAGGGCCGCGCACGCCTCGCGGATCACCTGGGCCTCGGCCTGCGCGAAGTACCCGTCCGCACCGGCGACGACCATGCCCGTCTGGATCACGGCGCGCGCCTCCGTCGGCTTCTTCGCGACCTTCGCGATCTCCTGCATCGCCTCGGCCTTCCCGGTGACGAAGCTGCGCACCAGGTGGTCCACGTGCTTGTTGAACCGCTGGCGCAGCTGGTCGGCCGGGAAGTTCTGGAGCACGTCGTTGGTCAGGATCATCTGCTCCACGTTCTGCCGCTCGGCGGGATCGACCGATCCGTCCGCCGCGGCGACGAGCGCACACATCGCCATGCTCGCGTCACGGTAGCCGCCGCTCTTCAGCTCCGTCTTCATGCCGCTGAGCTGCGACTTCAGCGCCCCGATGATCGCGGTCTTGGTGCCGCCGCTCTTCCCCGCGCCGTGCGGCGCGCCGTGCCCCGTGCCGCTGCCGGTCCGTCCCGCCGCCGCGCCCTTGAGCTTGTCCCACATCGCCATCGTCCCGCGCCTCCCGCATCCGGTGTCCTCGCTCGCTCAACGGTCACGGACCGCAGTGGGTTCCGGTGAGGTGTGACCCGTTGGGGTGAAGTGCCGCGCGGGTGGCGTCCGTCGGCCGCGGTCGGCACCCCGGCCCGGCGCTCACGCACCGTGTCCGCCGCCGTGGCGGGCCGCCGCCCGCGGGGCCGCCCGGCTGCCGAAGAACGGGCGATGCCGCACGCTGGAGGCATGGCACCGCTCGCACGCATCGTCGTCCAGCCGCCCTCCCCCGGTGGCCGCCGCGTCCGCGCGGGCGGCGAGGACCTGGGGCTCGCGCGCTCCCCGGCCGAGCTGGTCGAGTTCCTGCGCCGCGCCGGGCTCGACCCGGACGACATACGGCTCGACGACCCCACGCTCATCGAGTGGCGCGGCGGCGGCCCCGACGTATGGCCGCTCCACGGCTGAGAGGCCCCCGCGTCACCGCATGGCCGGAACGGCCCCCGGCAGGGCGCCCAGGACCACAGGGGCGTCGCGCAGCCGTGTCGCGAGGAGGACGGGCGTGTCGCCGTCCCGGCACTCGATGACGACGCCGCTCTTCGCGAACGGCCCTACGAGGCCCGGCGGATCGTCGCGCAGGACCGGGCGGACACGTACCGCCGTCAGCGTCGGCGACAGCAGTCCCGGAAGGGCGGCGGGGTCCTGCCGGGTGGCGGACGTCCTCCCGCCCGTCACGAGGAAACCGGAGCCGTTCACGACACCGGGGACGTCGCCGTGCACCCTCACGCGCAGCACCGCCCGCCGCGCCGGGCGTTCGGGGACGACCGCGGCCACCTTCCCCACGAACCGCCGCTGCCGCCATCGGGCCACGAGCGCGGCGACGGCCACGACCGGCAGCGCCGCCGCCGGGATCAGGAAGACGAAGGCCACCGATCCGGCCGCCAGCCCGCAGGAACCACCGACCCACATCAGCGCCACGCACGCGTGCCTCGCCGCCCTGACCTGCCAGGGACGCGCGAGCATGTCCGCCCGGTACCGGCGGCCCACCCACCACGCCGCCCACAGGAGATACACAGCGGCGGGGGCCAGGGCGCCCGCGTGGACCCCGGCCAGCAGCCAGTACTCCGGGGGAGCACCCGCCACGTCCTGGCGGGCCTCGTCGAACCCCACGGCGCGGATCTCGCTCCGCCAGTACAGCAGCGTGACGCGGTCCCCCCGCCTGACCACCTCCCACACCGGCCCCCGGCCGGACATCTCGACGTCGTACCTGGCCTTGGTCCGCAGGTCCACGAGGGTCAGCCAGTAGCCGTCGTCCCGCTCCGCGTCGCGGACCGCCACCGACCCCTCGGTGACGCCCACGCAGCTGTCGAGCCACAGCCCGGGATCGCACGCGGACGCGAAGCCGTAGGCGCGCTCGGAGGCCATCTCCCGGGGCAGCGGGACGAGGAGACACCCCACGGCCACGAGCAGCACCAGGCCGCCGACCGCTCGTCCCCACACGCTGCGTCTGCGTCTGTGCCGCGCGTCCGCATCAAGCCGTCCGGCCATACGGCCGCCCCCCCACCGGCCCCCCCGGGCCGCTCGCGTGTTCTCACGGATCGTCCGTATCCCTGCACGCCTCGCGACCGCCCGGCGGTTCCCGCCGCCGCCGCTGGACCCGATCCAGCGGGCGCCTGACCGGATGTCGCGCCTTCTTCATGAGGGGAGCGGCGGACCGGCCGGAAACCGATGAGTTCCGCCCGCCCCCCGGGTCCTCATGGCGAAGGACCGGACAACCGACGAAGGAACAGGCAGGACACACCGATGAGTGAACCCAGGGGCGGGCCGGCGATCGAGACCGTCGGGCTGGTCAAGACGTTCGGCGACAAACGCGCCGTGGACGGCATAGATCTCTCCGTGCCGTCGGGGATGGTCTACGGCGTGCTCGGGCCGAACGGGGCGGGCAAGACCACGGCGGTGCGGATGCTCGCCACCCTCACGCGGCCCGACGGCGGCGAGGCCCGCGTGTTCGGGCACGACGTCGTGCGCGAGGCGGACGCCGTCCGCGCCCGCGTCAGCCTCACCGGCCAGTACGCGTCGGTGGACGAGGACCTGACCGGCGAGGAGAACCTCGTGCTCCTCGCCAGGCTGCTCGGCCACGGCAAGCCGGCGGCCAGGACGCGCGCCGGGCAGCTGCTCGACGCGTTCGGCCTCGCCGAGGCGGCGGGCAAGCAGGCCAAGGCGTACTCGGGCGGCATGCGGCGGCGGCTCGACATCGCCGCGAGCATCCTGAACACCCCCGACCTGCTCTTCCTCGACGAGCCCACGACCGGGCTCGACCCGCGCAGCCGCAACCAGGTGTGGGACATCGTGCGCACCGTCGTCGAGCTGGGCACCACCGTGCTGCTCACCACGCAGTACCTGGACGAGGCCGACCGGCTCGCGGGCCGTATCGCCGTCATCGACCGGGGCCGCGTCATCGCCGAGGGCACCCCAGGGCAGCTCAAGTCGTCGGTCGGCGCGGGCTCCGTGCAGGTGCGGCTGCGGGACGCGGACCGCCGCGAGGAGGCCAGGAGCGTCCTCGCCGCCGTGCTGGACGTCCCGGTGCAGCCGGGGAACGACCCGGTCACCCTCACCGCCCGCGTCATGGCGGACGGCGGGACGGGACCGGCCGAGCTGGCCTCCCGCGCCCTCGCGGAACTGGCCGTGCTCGGCATCACCGTGGACGACTTCTCGCTGGGCCAGCCCACCCTGGACGAGGTCTTCCTCGCCCTGACGGACGACGAGCAGCGGCAGGAGGCCGTCATATGAGCATCACGGAAAGCACGCCTGGTCCCGGGACCGTCGAGGTCACCAAGGGCACCGAGGAGGAGGACGCCTACACCCCGAGCGGCGTCGCCCTGGCCGCGCTGCTCGACAGCCCGCGCCCGCCCCGCCCGAGCCCCCTCGCGGCGTCGCTCGCGTTCGGCTGGCGCGCCATGCTGAAGATCAAGCACGTGCCCGAGCAGCTGTTCGACGTCACGGTCTTCCCGATCATGATGACGCTGATGTTCACCTACCTCTTCGGCGGCGCCCTGGCGGGCTCGACCAGCGAGTACCTCCAGTACCTGCTGCCGGGGATCATGGTGATGAGCGTCGTCATGACGACGATGTACACCGGCATCGCCGTCAAGACGGACATCGACAAGGGCGTCTTCGACCGCTTCAGGACCCTGCCGGTCTGGCGCCCGGCCGCCATGGTCGGCTACCTGCTGGGCGACCTCTTCCGCTACGCCCTGGCGTCCGTCGTCATCCTGTGCGTCGGCCTCGTCCTCGGCTACCGGCCGGACGGCGGCGTGCTCGGCACCGCGGCGGCGATCCTGCTGCTGGTCGGCTTCTCGTTCGCCTTCTCCTGGGTCTGGACGATGTTCGGCCTGCTGCTGCGCTCCGAGAAGTCCGTCATGGGGGTGAGCATGATGGTGCTGATGCCGCTGACGTTCCTCAGCAACATCCTGGTCGAGCCGGAGACCATGCCCGGCTGGCTGGAGGCGTGCGTGGACGTCAGCCCGGTGACGCGTCTGGTGGCGGCCGTGCGCGGCCTGATGGACGGGGACGCGGAGCTGGGTCAGATCACCTGGGTCCTCGTCGCGGGCGCCCTGCTGATCGCCGTCTTCGGCACGATCACCATGCGGCTCTACAACCGGAAGTGAGCCGTGCCGTCCGGCGGCCGGTACGCGCACAGCAGGCCGGTCGTCACGGTGGCGCGCAGGTGCGCCGCCAGCTCGGGGTGGTGGGCGTCGAGGCGCCGGAGACTGTCACGGATGCGCGCCGTGACGGTCTTCCGCGCCCGCTCCGCCTCGTCGCCCAGCAGCCTGGCGCGGCCCCCGAGCCCGGCCGCCGCGCGCAACTCGCCAAGCAGCGCGGCCCGTTCACCGTCCAGCGCGGCGGTACGGGCCGCGTCGCCCGCCGCCAGGTCCAGCTCGGCGTCCAGCGCGTCGAGCCGACGCCGGTAGCGGGCGCGGCCCTCGTCGTCCAGGACCGGGTCCGCGCCGTGCGTCGGACGGTCCCCGGCGGCCGGGTCGAGGAGCTGGAGCGCCGGGATCTCGCGGCCCGGGTTGGCCAGGAGCGTCCGCAGGTCGCGCAGCCCCTTCGCGTCGGGCAGCCGGACGGTGCGGCCCGCGTACCGCAGCGTCCACACCTGGCCGTCCGAGCGGAACTCCGCGTCGGGCCCGGCCGGGCGGCCCTGCGTCACCTCGGCGGCGATGTGCCGCATGCCCAGCTCGGCCGCGTCCCGCGCCACCTCGACGCGCAGCGCGGCGGCGGCCTCCGCGTCCCCCGGCGCGCCGCGCGCCGCCAGGGCCGCCGCGAGACCGGCCCGCGCCTCGACGGCCCAGGGCCGCGCGCCCATCGTGTCGGCGGAACCGGCGGCGGCCGTGAAACCGCCGATCGCGTCGTCCCACCGCTCCTCGGCGGCGTCCAGCTGCGCCGACCACAGGGTGATCGGGCCGCCCAGGTCGAAGCCGTACAGCGCCACCGCCCACGTGCCCAGCAGCGGGGCGAGCAGCGCCCTGGCGCGGGCGCAGCGGGCGGGGTCGCGCGTGGCGGCGGCCGTCGCCGCCTGGAGCCGCAGGCGCAGCGCCTGGGCATGGCGCGCGTGGTCGTCGCGCGCCTCGGCCGCGTCGCACAGCCGCACGGCGGTCCGTACGTCGCCGCGCCGCGCGGCCGTGATGCCCTCCAGCAGATCGGCGCAGGGGTGCGTCCACTCACGCCCGGCCGCGCGGTGCAACTCCTCCAGTTCCTCGTACGCGCCGCGCGCCAGCAGCTGGGACCAGCGCAGATGCTCCAGGTAGCCGCGCAGCTCGGAGTCCGGGGGGCTGATCGTCCCGAAGGAGCCGCCGTCCGCCACCTGGCGGCGGCACTTCTCGGCCTCCTCGAAGCGGCCCTGGAAGATGGCGACGACGCACTCGTCCACCTGCGCGCCCAGCAGGAAACGCGGGACCTTGGCCCGCCGCGCGGCGCGGATGAAGTCGGCGAGCTGCGCCACGTAGGCCGGGTCGCCGTTCTCCAGGAGGGCCACCCAGCGCAGGGACATGCTGAAGTGTTCGAGGTCCTGGTCCGCCGTGCGCCGGGCGACGGCGATCATCTCCTCGGTGAGCGCGACGCGTTCGGCCGCCGTGCCCGGGCCCCACACGGCGTCGTGGCGGGAGCGCAGGCTGAAGCCCAGTGCCTCGTCGTTCCCGCCGCGCCGGGCGCGGACCGCCGTGCGGACGCTCAGGTCGCTGGCGAGGCGCCGGAGCGTCGCGTGGTCGTCGGGCGCCACCGGCGGCTGGTCGTGACCGAGGGACCGGTGCGCCGCCACGAGCAGTTCGGCGCGCAGGGCGGAGCGTCCGGCGTCGCGCCGGCCGTGGCCCGCGCCCCATTCGACGGCCACGGCGACGCGCGCCATGAGGTCGGGGTCGCCCAGCTCCCTGGCGAGCGCGCCGACCTCGGCGAGCACACGCCACGCCTCCGCGCCGTCGCCGATCATGTCCAGCTCGACCGCCAGGTTCACCCCGGCGAGCAGCCGGTCGCGCGGGCCGACGGCGGTGGCGGTCGCGTACGCGCGGCGGCGGTGGCCGACGGCCTCCTCGTACGCCATGCGGCCCGTCGCGTCCTCGGCGGCGGCCAGGAGCAGGCCCAGGGCGCGGGCGGGGGTGATCTCGTCCCCGGCCAGGTGGGTGTGGCGCGCCAGGTCGGAGGGCGGGACGCGGTCGGCCAGGCTCGGCGCGTCGTGCAGGGCCTGGACGACGGACGCGTGGGCGCGGCGGCGCGCGGGCTCGTCGAGCGACGCGTAGAGCGTCTCGCGCACGAGGTCGTGGGCGAAGAGGAAGACGCCCTCCACCGTCTCGTCGGGCGTCGTGACCAGCCGCGCGGCCACCGCCGTCGCCAGCAGCAGGTCCACCTCGGTGCCCGGCAGCCCGGCCGCCACGGCGAGCACCTGCCGGTGGAAGCCGCGTCCGAGCACGGCGGCCCGCTTCAGCAGCGTGGCGACCTCGGGCGGCAGGAGCGCGAGGCGCCGCCGTACGGTGTCCCGCACGCCGGGCGGCACGGCGGTGATCTGCCCGCCGCTGTGCCACAGCCGCGCGGCCTGCTCGACGAAGAACGGGTTGCCGCCGGTGCGCCTGTGCACCTCGGCGGCGGCGTCCTGGTCCGGCGGACGGCCCGCCGTCCGTTCGATCAGCGCGGCCACGCCGTCCGGCGCGAGCCCGCCGAGGCTGACGGTCGTCGCCCGGCCGAGCAGCGGCGGCAGCAGGTCGCGCGCGGGGTGGCCCGGTGTCTCCATCTCGGCGTCGCGGTAGGTCCCGACGAGCAGCAGCCGCTCGAAGCCGGTGTGCTGCACGGCGAACGCGAGCAGCCGCAGGGACGCGGGGTCGGCCCAGTGCAGGTCGTCCAGCACGACCATCACCGGGCGTGCGTGGGAGGCGTCCACCAGCGTCGTCGTCACCGCGTCGTACAGCTCGAACGACTCACCGGCCGGGCGTGCCCCGGCCTCCCCGCCGCCGCTGCCGGTGCCGCCCGCCAGCAGCGCCGCCGCCGCGGGCGGCCAGGGCGCCGCCCCGCCGTCCGCCCTGCGCAGCGCGCGCAGCACCTGCACCCAGGGCCAGTAGCCCGGCGCGTTGTCGGAGTCCCAGCAGGAGCCGCCGAGCACCAGCACCCCGCGTGACCTGGCCTCCTCGGCGGCGTTCGCCACGAGGGACGTCTTCCCGATCCCCGGCTCGCCGGTGACGAGCACCAGCCCGCCGCGTCCCGTGACGGCGCGGCCGATCTCGGCGCCCAGCACCCCCGCCGCGTGTTCCCGGCCGATCAACTGGTCGAACACGTGTTCCTTCCCTTGCGCCATCCGCTGTACGAGGATGGCACAATGCACGACTCATCCCCCCGTGATATCGCGGACACCTACGTGGAAACCCTCGCCGACCTCGACCCCCTGGTCGGCACCCAGCTGGGCATCCGGCCCGGCGTGGCCGCGCTGCCCGACGTCTCGCCCGACGGCCTCGCCGCCGTCGCCGACGCGCAGCGCGCCACGCTCTCCCGCCTCGACGCCGTGGACACCGACGGCCTGCCCGACGTCGAGCGCCGCGCCGCCCGCCTGCTCCGCGAACGCCTCACCGCGCGCCTCGCGCTCGACACGACCGGCGAGACCCTCCGGAACGTCTCGAACCTCTTCTCCCCCGTACAGCAGATCCGGTCCGTCTTCCTCCTCATGCCGACCGCCACCGACGACGACTGGGCCGTCATCGCGCGTCGGCTGGGCAACGTCCCCGGCGCCCTCGCCGGTTACACCGCCTCCCTCGACGCGGGCCTCGCGCGCGGCCTCACCGCCGCGCCCCGCCAGGTCGAGACCGTCGCCGCCCAGCTCGACGACTGGCTCGCCGCCGACTGGTACCGCGACTTCACCACCGCGGGCCCCGACGCGCTGCGCGCCGACCTCGACGCGGGCGCCACCGCCGCCACCGAGGCCCTGGTGGGCCTGCGCGCCTATCTGCGCGACACGTACCTGCCGAAGAGCGTCGGCACGCCGGACGCCGTCGGCCGCGAGCGCTACCTCACCGGCGCCCGCCTGTGGACCGGCGCGGACCTCGACCTGGAGGACGCGTACGCCTTCGGCTGGGACGAGTTCCACCGCCTGCGCGCCGAGATGCGCCGGGTCGCCGAGGAGATCCTCCCCGGCGCGGGCGTCGCCGCGACGCTTGAGCACCTGGAGCGCGACGGCGAGGCCGTCGAGGGCGTCGAGGCGATCCGCGTCTGGCTCCAGAACCTCATGGACGAGGCCATCGACGCGCTCGACGGCACGCACGTGGACCTCGCCCCGCCGATCCGCCACGTCGAGGCGATGATCGCGCCGGCCGGCAGCGCCGCCGCCCCGTACTACACGCGCCCGTCGCTCGACTTCGCCCGCCCCGGCCGCACCTGGCTGCCGACGCAGGGCGCGACGCGCTTCCCCGTCTGGCACCTGGTCTCCACCTGGTACCACGAGGGCGTCCCCGGGCACCACCTCCAGCTCGCGCAGTGGGTGCACGTCCAGGACCGGCTGTCGCGCTTCCAGGTGAGCGTCGGCGGCGTCAGCGCGGCCACCGAGGGGTGGGCGCTGTACGCGGAGCGGCTCATGGACGAGCTGGGGTTCCTGACCGACCCGGCCCGCCGCATGGGCTACCTGTCGGGGCAGATGCTGCGCGCGGTCCGCGTCATCATCGACATCGGCATGCACCTCGGGCTGCGCGTCCCGGCCGGGGAGGAGTACCACCCGGGCGAGGTGTGGACGCCCGAGCTGGCGGCCGGGTTCTTCGCCCTGCACACCGGGCACGACGCCGGGTACACCACGTCGGAGCTGACCCGCTACCTCGGCATGCCGGGGCAGGCGATCAGCTACAAGCTGGGCGAGCGGGCGTGGGTCGCGGGGCGCGAGGCGGCGCGGACGGCGGCGGGGGCGTCGTTCGACCTCAAGTCGTGGCACATGGCGGCGCTGTCGCTCGGCTCCCTCGGCCTTGACGACCTGGCCGACGAGTTGGCGCGGCTGCGCTGACGCGCGCGCCGGACGGCGCCGACCGCACGGGCGCCCGCCTCCCTGTCCCGGAGGCGGGCGCCCGTGCGTCGCCGGTCAGGCGTCCGGCGTCGTGGTGCCGCCGCTGCTCCCGCCGCCACGGACGGTGATCCCGTCGAGCAGCGTGCGGGTCGCGTCCGCGACGGCGGTGACGGCGGCGTCGAACGCCGCCGCGTTGGCCGCGGACGGCGCCCGGAAGCCGGACACCTTGCGGACGTACTGCAAGGCCGCCGCCCGAATGTCCTCGTCGGTCACGCCGGGCGTCGCGGGCGGGCGGAGCGTCTTGATGCTGCGGCACATGACGTCCAGTCTGCGCCTCCGCGCCACCCTACGGAAATCCTTCTGCTTCCTTGTGACACGTTCCCTACGGTCGAACACATGGGCGATGCCACGCCGCGCCGGGAACGCAACCGGAGGAACCGGGACGGACGGGTCCCCGTCCTCGCCGTCGGCGCCTTTCACGGCCTGCCGGGCTTCCGCGCCGACGTCTACGACGCCCCCGCCGTGCCGGCGGGCGAGCGCTTCGACGTGGTCTACACCGGCATCGGGGCCCTGGCCCGGCCGGCGACCTCACGCGCCGGGCGGAGGTCGTCGCCGGGCTGCTGGCGGACGGTGGGCGGCTGCACCTCGCCGAGTTCCACCCGCCGATGGGGACGCCGGCCGACGACGGGCGCGCCGTGGCGGGCGACTCCTTCGACCGGGGGCCGAGGCGGCTGCGCCTTGAGTTCCTGCACGAGCACGAGTCACGCCCTTCCCCGCCGGGCATCCCGGCGTACCGCTGATGTACTCGCTCGCCGCTCGGCGAACGTCCGTTCCCGGTCCTCCCCGGCGACCGGGCGATGGCGCGCGGGCCGACCGAGGCCGTACGGTCGCTGGGTACGAGGCGCCGTGACAGCGGTCGGCGGGGTCCGGGCGACGCATCGGCGGTGGCGTGCCGGGCCGGGGCCGCGGGCGGCGCGTCACCCGTGGTCCGCGTCCGGTCCGGCGCGCCGCCGCCCGGAGCACGTGAGAAGGGGACATACCGCTATGACCACCGAACTGACCGTCCTGAGCCGCCCCCTGGCCCTCAAGCAGTGTCCCGACTGCGGCGCGACCTGTCCCGACGAGCGCAAGCAGTGCCTCGCCTGCGGGCACAAGTTCTGATCGGACGCCCCCGGCGGGAGGGCAGCGGAGCCGACGCCCCCCACTGAATAAACGTTTCGTTCAACATAAGTTGTTGACGTCGGACTGTTCCCCCGCGCACGATGGGAACATGACCGACTCCGCCGCTGACCCGTTCAGCCCGCCAGACCCCGCCGCCGCGCGCGAACACCGCGCGTACGCCGCGCTCTTCCGCATCGCCGAGCGGCACGCCGTCACCCCGGAGCAGCGCGCCCGGCAGATCCACCCCTATGTGCTCGCGCCGCACGAGGCCGTGCGCCTCGTCTCGTTCCTCCTGAGCGGCGCGGCGCTCCGGCACGACAACGAGCCAGAGGTGGACCGCGCCGACATCACCGCGGCGCTCAGCCTCGTCCCCCGCGCCCGTGCCGAGATGGACGAACTGGAGGCGGGACTGCTGACGATGGCGCGCGGACGCGGCCTCACCTGGCAGGAGATCGCCTTCGGCCTCGGCCTGGGCACCCCCCAGGCGGCCCGCCAGCGCTACACCCGCCTGTCGGGCCGCGTCCCCGACGACGACGCGACGACCACCCTGTCCCCCGACGCCTGAACCCGGGCGGTCACCCGCGGTGCGGGGCCACGGCCTCCAGGTCATCGACGCCGCCGGTCATGATCGTCCTGACGTGCTCCGTGATGTGCTGGAGCGGCCAGGACCACCAGGCCACGGCGAGGAGGCGGGCGATGTCCTCGTCGCTGTGGCGGCGCCGGATCAGGGTGGCGGGGTTGCCGCCGACGACGCCGTAGTCGGGGACGTCCGAGACGACCACGGAACCCGAGGCGACGATCGCCCCGTGGCCGATGCGGACCCCGGGCATCACGGTGGCCCCGTTCCCGAACCAGACGTCGTTCCCGACCACGGTGTCGCCCCGGGCGGGCAGGCCGGTGATCAGGTCGAAGTGCTCGGCCCAGGAGCCGCCCATGATGGGGAAGGGGAACGTCGAGGCGCCGTCCATCCGGTGGTTGGCGCCGTTCATCAGGAACCGCACCCCCGTGCCCAGGGCGCAGAACCTGCCGATGACCAGCCGCTCGGGGCCGTAGTGGTAGAGCACGTTGCGGCTCTCGAACGCGGTCGCGTCGTCCGGGTCGTCGTAGTAGGTGAACTCCCCGACCTCGATCAACGGCGAGGTGATCAGCGGTTTCAGCAGCACCACGCGGGGCTGGCCCGGCATCGGGTGGACCAGGGTCGGATCAGCGGGGACGGGGGCGGGGACGGGGGCGGACGGTGGCACGGCGCGGCTCCTCTGGTGGCGGTCGGACGGTGCCCCCATGATCACGTCGCGCCCGTCCCCGGGCTAACAGGTTTCCCCGTACCGGCGGTTCACGTCCGCCGGACGAAGGTCGGGGCGCCGCAGGAGCGCGCCGAGGTCCCGCAGCGCCGCGCCCCCCCGTGGTGTATCGATACACGCGGGTGCGCACGGCGCCGGTCCGTCGGGCGCGTCAGGACGGGAGGGACGCCAGCAGCTCGGCGGCGGACGTGGAGCCCGGCGGACGGCCCTCGCGGGCGAGGACGTTGGTCCCGTGGCGCAGCGCCTCGTTCACCGGCGCCGGGACGCCGTGGTGGCGGCCGAGGAGGACGATCTCGCCGTTCAGGTAGTCCACCTCGACCGAGCCGGTCCCGCGCCGCAGGCTCTGCCAGGTCGAGCCGCCGCCGCGCTCCGTGCCCGGCACCGTGTGGATGTTCACGCGGTCGCCGCGCAGCTCCGCCTGCTCCTCCTCGCCCGCGAACGGGATGCCGGCCGCCGCCAGGACCGCCTCGCCCTCCGCCCGCGCGCGGCGCAGGAGTTCCGCCGAATCCGGCTGGTCCATGCCGCACAGCGCCTGCACGGCGTTGCCCAGGTTCGACAGCAGCTTCGCGTACTTCCAGCGCATCACGTCCGGCACGACCGGCGCCAGGAACCTCGCCGACTCCAGGTCGGCCGAGACGGCGCGCGCCGTGTCGTCCGTCGTGCCGTCCTGCGGGTAGCGGCCGATGTGCAGCATGCCGGTCAGCGGGGCGGCGGACGCCGTGATGACCCCCGGCTCCAGGTACTGGGCGGGCAGCCACACGCACACGCCGTACACGCGGGCGAAGCGGCGCAGGGCGATCTCCTCGTTCGCCACCCCGTTCTGCACGCACAGCAGCGGCAGATGGGCGGCGGCCGGGGCCCAGGCGTCGAGGGCCGCGACCGTGTCCTGCGTCTTCACGGTGAGCAGCAGGACGTCGTCGGGCCGCGGCTCCACCTCGTCGGGGCCGGTCGCGACGGGCGCCCGCAGCGTCACGTCCTCGTCGGGCGTGCGCAGGCGCAGCCCCTTCTCCCGCAGGGCGGTGGCGTGCTCGCCGCGGGCCACCAGGACGACGTCGTGTCCGGCCTGGTGCAGACGGCCGCCGATGGCCCCGCCGACCGCACCGGCGCCGATGATGATGTAGCGCATGCACGCCATTCAAACACCCGCTCGGCGCCGGGCGGTGGGGGTCACCAGTAGACGATGACCTTGTCGCCCTCGTTCACCTCGTCGAAGAGCGACGCGATGGCGTCCTCGTCACGGACGTTGACGCAGCCGTGGGACGCGCCGTTGTAGCCGTTCGCGGCGAAGTCCTGGGAGTAGTGCACCGCTTGGCCGCCGTCGAAGAACATCGCGTACGGCATGGGGGAGTCGTACAGCGTCGAGTGGTGGTTCCGCGACTTCCAGTAGACCTCGAACTCGCCCTCGCGCGTGGGCGTCTGCTCGGCGCCGAAGCGCACGTCCACCGTCGTCTGCACCTCGCCGTCGATCACCCAGGACAGCGTGCTGCTCGTCTTGGAGATGCACAGGACGCGGCCGGTCAGGCAGCGGTCGTCCAGCGCGGCGGGTTCCACCTCGGGGATCTCGACCGGCGGGAACATCTCCTCCTCGGTGGGCGTCTCCGTCTCGCCGGTGAGGGCCGTCCAGGTGTCCTCGAAGACGGTGCCGGTCGCCTCGAGACCTGCGGCCTCCTGGTAGGCGCGGACGGACTCCGTCGTGACGTCGCCGTAGTAGCCGGTCGGGTTCTCCTCGAAGTGGCCCAGCTGCTTGAGTCGGGCCTGGAGTTCGCGTACCTGCTCGGAGTTGTCGCCGTAGCCGAGGATCTGCTGCGGCGGGAACAGTTCCTCCTGGCTGGGGGCGCTCGTCGCGCCGGTCAGCGCGGACCAGGTGCTCTCGAAGACGGTGCCTGAGACCTCCATGTCGGCCGCGCGCTGGTACTCCGAGACGGCGCCGAGCGTCACGTCGCCGTAGTAGCCGGTGGGCTGGGCGGCGAAGTGGCCGAGCTGTGCGAGCCGCGCCTGCAACTCCCTGACCTGGTCGGTCTCGTCGCCGAACGCCATGACGACCGGCTCGGCCGGGGTCTCGTCCTCCGTGGGCTCGTCGGTAGCGCCGTCGCCGCCCTCGCCGTCGTCCGACCCCCCGGCGGACGCGTCGGCGGAGGACGAGGCGGCGGGCCCGTCCGTCTCGTTGCCGTTCGCGTCCGACGCGCAGCCGCTCAGGAGAAGGGCGGCGAGGGCCGCGCCGACGACTGCCGGGACGGCGGTTCGGCGGCGGAAGCGGCCGTGGAAGAGCGCGGAGCGCATGGGTGGTCCCCCCTGGGAATACCGGGCATGATCGACAGTGGTGGTGAAGCGGTGCCTCACCGGTAAAGATGCGCTTACCGCCCCGATTGTTGCGCCCCGGGCCATAACGAAGCGGGCACGATTCACCCCTTCCGCCCCACGCCTACCGCAGGAGCGCCCGCACCGCCTCGACGGTGTCCGCGTCGGCGGCGCGTTTGTCCTCCCGATAGCGCACCACGCGTGCGAATCGCAACGTCACCCCTTCGGGGTACCGCGTCGAGCGCTGTACGCCGTCGAACGCGATCTCCACGACCAGTTCCGGCCGTACGCGCACCACGCCGCGGCCCTCCTCCACGGCCAGTTCGCCGAGCCGCCGCGTCTGCCAGGCGAGCAGCGCGTCCGTCAGCCCCTTGAACGTCTTGCCGAGCATGCCGAACGTCCCGTCGGGCCGCCGCGCGCCCAGATGGAGGTTGGACAGCTTGCCGGTGCGCCGCCCGTGCCCCCACTCGGCGGCGAGGACGACGAGGTCCAGCGTGTGCACCGGCTTCACCTTCAGCCAGGACGCGCCCCGCCGCCCCGCGCTGTACGGCGCGTCGAGCGCCTTGACGACGACGCCCTCGTGCCCGCGCGCCAGGGCGGCGGCGGCGAAGTCGGCGGCGGCGCGGCGTGCCCCGTCGTCCGCCGGGTCGGGCACGGGCAGCCGCCGTACGCGGCGCGGCTCGGGCGCGACGCGGGCCAGTTCGGCGATCCGCTCGGCGGTGGGCAGGGCCAGGAGGTCGCGGCCGTCCACGGCGAGCAGGTCGAAGAAGACGGGCGAGAGCGGCAGCGTGCCCGCGAGCGAACCGACGCGTCCTGCCGTCTCCTGGAAGGGGCGTGGCCGCCCCTCGTCGTCCAGCGCGATCACCTCGCCGTCCAGCACGGCGTGCTCGGCGGCCAGTTCGCGCGCGGCGGCGCGCACCTCGGGGAGGCGGTCGGTGATCTCGTCCAGCGTGCGCGTCCAGATCCTGACGTCGTCGCCGTCGCGGTGCACCTGGACGCGGATGCCGTCGAGCTTCTCCTCGACGGCGCAGGGGCCCAGCTTGTCCAGGGCCTCGTCCAGGTCGCGCGCCGGGCGCGCCAGCATCGGCAGCACGGGGCGGCCGACCGTCAGCCGGAACGTGGCGAGCGCGTCCGTGCCGTCCGCCAGGACCGCGCGGGCGACCGCGCCGAGCGATCCGCCGAGCATCACGGCGCGGCGTACGTCGTCCGGCGGCGCGTCCACGGCGGCGGCCAGGCCCTCGGCGGCGAACGCGTCCAGGGCGCCCTGGCGCAGTTCGCCCGCCAGCAGGGGGACGAGGAAGTCCTGCTCGTCGGCGGTCGCGGCGGCCAGCAGGTCGGTCAGGAGCGCGAGCCGCCGTCCGCCCGCGCCGGTGCCGGACACGGCGGCGATCCGGGACAGCGCGGCGTCGGTGTCCCGCACGGTCAGCGTGGGCGACGCGGCGGGTGGCGGGCGGTCGCGCAGCGTGGCCCAGCCGACGCCGAGCCGCCGCTGCGGGAGCCGCCCGGCGAGGTAGGCCGTGACGACGGGCGCCTCGTCGGGCGCGGTGTCGCGGAACAGCGCGGCGAGCGCCGCGACCTTCGCCGACCGCGCGGGCGTGGCGGCGACGTCCCGCGAGGTGCGCGCGATCTCGGCGAGCAGCATGCCTCCATGGTGGCCGCGCCCGGCCCGTTCCGCGCGCCGGGCGGCCCGGCGCCGCGACGGCGGGGCCCCCGCGCGTCGCCCGGAGGGCGATCGCGCGGGGGCCTTGCGAGGTTCAGCCGATCTTGCGGTTTCCGAGCGCACTGACGAAGTGTTCCCAGCTTCCGACCGGTACGGCGACCACTGGGCTGTCGTGCCGCTTGCTGTCGCGGACAGGCACGGTGTGGCAAAGATTCGTCCCCACTTCCACGCACTCCCCGCTGCCGCTGCTGAAGCTGCTCGTCCGCCATTCAGGGACGCCCGATGACTCCACCTGCTTACCCTCCGCCCTTCGAACTGCCGAGCACGTCACGTAGCGTGGTTCGGACGCCTCGGACTCGAACTGGATACACGTGTTGTACTCGTCCGGCAGTTCCGAGTCGAACGGGCGAATCCACCCTTGTTCCTGCGCCCCTTTGGCCAGCGCGATCATCTCCTCGCGTTTGTCCCCGCGCACCGAGTAGGCGTCCAGCAGGACGATCAAGGTGCGCCCCTGCGGCCGAGCCTGCCGCGCTTCGATCCGCCGCAGTGTGACGTCGTTGACACCGGTGACTTGAGCCACGTCCTTGGCGGAACAGCGCGACGGCGCCGCGACGGCGGGGCCCCCGCGCGTCGCCCGGAGGGGGATCGCGCGGGGACCTTGGGGCGGGTTCGGCAGCTCAGCCGATCCGGTCGTTCCGGAGCGCCGCGACGAACCGTCCCCAAGCGCCCGCCGCCATGACGACGACGGCTTCGTCGCTTCGCTTGCTGTCACGTACGGGCACGACACCAGGCGCGTTCGTGGCCAACTCCACACACTGGCCGCTGCCACTGCTGTAACTGCTCGCCCGCCACTCCGGACCGACTCCGGCTGCTGCCACTTGATCACCCTCCATCCGCCGAGGCGCCGATCCTGTTGCGCAAGGTAGTGATCTTGGCGAGCGTCTGGGCCGGACTCAGCGCTTGGGCGATCAGCTCGTCGAACGCCGTACGCAGCCTGGCGATCTCCACCTGCTTCTCAAGGAACAGATCCCCCGCGTGGCTGTCAACCCAGATGATTTCCGGTTCGGCGCGGTGCGAGAAGTTCATCAGCACGAATGATCCGGGCATTCCTGGATGGGCTCCCGCGGTGAACGCAATCATCTGCACGCGGATATGGGGTTCGCGTGCCTTCTCGGCGATGTGGTCGAGTTGTTCGCGCATGACGTCGGCACCGCCGACCGGACGGCACAGCGCCGCCTCGTCCATCGCCGCGCGCAGGCGGACCGGATCGGTCCTCGTGATGACGGTCTGACGCTCTATGCGCGCGCGGACGCGCACCTCCACCTCGCTCGGCGAGGCGAGCGGAAGTGTGCCTTGTACGACGGCACCCGCGTGTGCCTCTGTCTGGAGAAGTCCCAGGATTCGTAGTTCTTCAGTTCGGACGCTACCGCCGTGCTCCACGGCGCGAGGACCGGGACGCAGCGGGACTGAGGTCAGAACGCCCGTGCGAAGGGGCATCCGTGAGGTCCGCTCTGACCCGCGCGGTTCCCCGGCCACGGGAGCCCTCCGGCCGAACCCGGGGGAGCCGCGGCGTCCGCGGAAAGTGAACGGCCATGCCCTGTGTGCATCTGGGTGATCTGCGGGTGACCGACCGGGGAACCTGCTGCGCGTCCTGCGGCGCGCTTCTGTATGCGAAGTCGATTGTCGAGAAGGAGGTCATTCCCACCGATGGACGAGAGGGAGATCCGGGCGCGGGCACGACGGTGGGTGAAAGCGAATCGGGATGAGGTGGTGCGCCGTTACGCCACCACGAGTCTCGCCGAACTGGCCAAGGAATTGCATGTCTCGACGCCTTTCCTGCGCTCACGACTCATCGAATGGCGCGTCGCCCTTCGCAAGCAGGGCGACGCGAACCGCCTCCGGAGGAAAGGCCGCCGGGACGCGGGTGAGCCGTGCTGAGGGTGCGGGCGGACGGTGCCCGGCCCCGCGTCCACGGGTGGTGCCTCGCGCTGCTGGGCCGACTCGTGCCCCCGCGCGGCAGACATCGGTCGGCGGCGCGGACATCCGCCGTCCTCCCCCGGCCGGTCGGGGCGCGCACCCAGCTGCGCCTGACCATGGTCACCGTCGCCCACTGGTCACCGGCGCGTGCCGCCCCGCAACCTGCGGAAGGCGTGGCCGCCTTGGCGGGAGGGCGCGTGGGCGGATCGGTGCATCCCGTCCCCTGGTACGTCGTCGTCCACGAGTCCGGCCTCTTGGTCCGCGAGGCGCGGCGCCGGGGTGTGGCGGTCCCACCGGACGGTGCGGAGGAGTCCCGGTGCGACCGATGAGCTTCGCCCCCGCGCCGTCGTCGGCCGGGTAGAACGTTGCACCTCGGCGCGTCAGGCGGCGAGGAACGCGCGGATCGCGGACGCGATCTCGGCGGCGTGGGTCTCCAAGGCGAAGTGGCCCGTGTCCAGGAAACGGACGTCGGCGTCCGGGAGGTCCCGCCGGAACGCCTCGGCGCCCGCGGGCAGGAAGAACGGGTCGTTCCTCCCCCACACGGCGAGCAGCGGCGGTCCGCTCGTGCGGAAGTACTCGTGGAACGTCGGGTACAGGGCGACGTTGCTCGCGTAGTCGAGGAACAGGTCGAGCTGGATCTCGTCCGCGCCCTCGCGCGCGAGGTAGAAGGTGTCCAGCCCGTAGCCGTCCGGGCCGACCCGCGTCGTGTCGGGCACGCCGTGGGTGTACTGCCAGACCGTCGTCTCCGGCTGAATCAGGGTGCGGATCGCGTCGCGGTTCTCCTGCGTCGGGTCGTCCCAGTAGGCGCGGACGGGGTTCCAGCCCTCGCTCAGGCCTTCCTCGTAGGCGTTGCCGTTCTGCGTGACGATCGCGCTGATCCGCTCGGGGTGCCGGGTGGCGATACGGAAGCCGACAGGGGCGCCGTAGTCGAAGACGTACAGGGCGAAGCGCTCCAGTCCCAGCGTCTGTGTGAAACGGTCGATGACGTCGGTGATGTTCTCGAAGGTGTACACGAACTCGCCGCGCGCGGGCATGTCCGAGCGGCCGAAGCCCGGCAGGTCGGGGGCGACGAGGTGGAACCGGTCGGCGAGCAGCGGGATCAGGTCCCGGAACATGTGGCCCGCGGACGGGAACCCGTGCAGCAGGAGCAGCGTCGGCGCCTCGGGGGGACCGGCCTCCCGGTAGGCCACCGTCAGGCCGTCGATATCGGCTGTGCGGTACGCGATGTCGGTCATGGCGAGTCCTTGGGGAGGCGAGACGTTCCGGACTTCGCGCGGCGGTGTCACGAAGGCAAGGCGATGGTTCAGGAGACCCTGCCCCTCTCCCCCTCGGACACGCCTGCTCCGGCCCCCTTCCAACTCGATCGGCAGACGGCCGCCGCTCGGCGGGACGCCGGAGAGACCCTTCCTACGGGCTCGGGCGCTCACCGCGGCCGATACGACGTCAAGTCAGCTGCGGGGGTGGTGCGTTGATGCGGTGAAGCCCTGTACCTGGCGACAGCCGTGGCGACACACTGGACGGGGGTGGTCGTATGGCGACCGGTGACGAGGTGACGGCGCGGCGCGCGCTGGAGAAGGCGGCGGAGCTGCTCGCGCGGGGGAAGGCGGGGCGGGCGCGGCGCTGGCTGCGCCGGGCGGGGGACGCGACGGCCGACCCGCGCACGTCCTACCTGGTCGGGCACGCGTTCCACACACGTGTCGGCGACCTCGACCTCGCGCAGGTCTACTACAGGCCCGCCGCCCTGGCCGGGCACGTGGACGCGATGAACAACCTCGGCGTCGTCCTGAAGCAGCTCGGCCTGTTCGCGGAGGCGGGTGGCTGGCTGCGCGCCGCCGCCGCGCAGGGCGACCTCGACGCGACCCACACCTACGCGCGGCTCCTGCACCAGAGCGGCCGCTTGGACGAGGCACTGCCCTGGTACGAGAAGGCGGCGACCGCCGGGCACGTGGACGGGATGATGAACGCGGGGACGCTGCGCCTGGCCGACGGCGACCGTGTCGCGGCGTTCAAGTGGTTCCGCGCGGCGGAACGCGCCGGGCATCCGCTGGGCGGGGTGATGGCCGAGTCGGTGCGGAAGGACGCGGGCGCCCCGCGCGGGCGCCCGAAAAAGGACGCCCCGAACCGAGTGCCCCCTTCTCGTGCGCCCTTGCTCCGGGCGCCCGCCCGTACACCCCCGCCCGAGCCCGCCGCCCCCCTCACGCTGGACCCCGCCACACCGCTCGCCAGCGCCCTCCAGGCCCAGGACCGCTATCTGTCCACCGGCGACCCCAGGTTCCTCGCCATGGGCATCGGCATGGTGACCGAACTGCTGCGCACCGATCTGCCCCGCACCGAACGCGCCGACGCCTTCACCCTGCACGGCGTACTGCTGCGCACGCGCTACGAGCGCGACGCCCACCCCGCCGATCTCCAGGCGGCCATCACAGCGGGCCGCGCCGCCATCTCGTACTCCCGGCCCACGGACCCCGCCTTCGCCTCGCACCTCTCCAGCCTGGGCAACACGCTGTACGACGAATACACCCGCACGCGGCAGCTGTTCTCCATAGACGAGGCCGTCGCCCTCCAGCGGCGCGCCCTCGACCTCCTGCCCGACGAGCACAGCGAGCGCGTCCCCACGCAGTCCAACCTGGCCAACGCCCTGCTGGCACGCGCCACCGCCGGTGACGGACCACCCGACGAGGACCTGCTCACCGAGTCCGTCCTCGCCAGCCGCGAGGTGGTGGGCGCCACACCCGAGGGCCACCCGCGCCGCGCCTCCTACCTGGTGAACCTCGCCGCAGGGCTGCTCACGCTGCTGCGCGCGCGTCCCAGTCAGGTCATCGCCGACGAGGCCGCCGCCACGTACGACCGCGCGCTGCGCGCCCTTCCCGCGGGCCATCCGTCACGCGCGGGGATCGAGGCGAACCGGCGGCTCGCCCACCGGACACGTGACGCGTTACGCGCCGCCGGTCCCACCAGCAGCGCCCCGTCCCCGCCCCAGGCGACGGGAACGGGGCTCGCGCACCCGTTCTCCGACCAGCAGATCCTCGACGCGCTCCGCACCGCCGGAATCCTCCAGGACACGCCGCCGCCCCGGCCGACGACGGGCACCGACGCCGCCGACCAACTCCTCGTCCGCTACGAGACGACCGGTGCCGCCGCCGACCTCGACCGCGCGCTGGGGATCTACCGCGCCGCCCACGCTGACGCGCGCGACCCCGCCGCACGCCGCGAGATCGGCGTCAAGCTCGCCACCGCCCTGTGGTCCCTCGCCGAACGCACCGGCGCCCGCGCCGACCTGGACGAGGCGCTCAACCTCTTCGCCGCACTGCTGGCCGAGATGCCCGCCACCGATCCGCTGGCGGGCACCGCCCGCACGTCCCTCGGTTCGTTGTACCGGCTGCGCTGGGAGCAGGTCGGCGACCCCGACGACCTCGACATCGCCGTCCGCCACCAGCGCGCCGCCCTCGCCCGGACCAAGCCCGGCCACCCCATGCGGGCGCTGCGCCTCGACGCCCTGGCGTCGGCGCTGACACCGCGCCACGAGGCGTACGGCGACACGGCCGCGCTCGAAGAGGCGCTCACCTACCGACGGCAGGCACTCGACCTGTTGGGCCTGGCCTCGCCACACGGCCCCGGCGTCGCCTCGAACCTGGCGATCGGTCTCCGGATGCGGCCCGGCGTCAGCCACGCCGACCTGGACGAGGCGGTCACGCTCGCGCGCGCCGCCGTCACGGCGACCCCGCCCGGCCATCTCCTGCACGCGCGGTTCCTGTCCAACCTGGCCATCTGCCTCGGCTCCCGGCACGCGTTCACCGGCGACCCGGCCGACGCCGAGGAGGCCGCCCGCCACGCCGCGCAGGCCGTCGCCGTGACCCCGCTCGACCACCCGAACCGCGTCACCCGCCTCGGCTCCCTGGCCACCTCCCGTGCGTTGCTGCACGAGATCTCACCCACCCCTGCCGGTCTCGACGACCTGATCCGCGCCGCCCGGCAGGCGGAGGAGGCCGCGCCGCGCGGCCACATCTCCCACACCCACCTCCGCTCGCTGCACGCCTGGGCGCTCGCCCGCAAGGCCATCGAGGCCGGGGACGACGACCTGCTCGCCGCCTCGGAGGAGACGCTGCGGCAGGCCGCCACCAACCCGACAGGACCGATACGCGAACGCGTGGCCGCCGCCCGTAGGTGGGCCGCCGTCGCGTACCTCGGGCACGGCCCCGACGCGGCGCTCGGCCCCTTCGCCCTCGCCGTCGAACTGCTGGCGCGCACGGCTCCGCGCCGTATCGGGCGCGCCGACCAGGAGCGGCACCTCGCGTCGTTCGGCGGTCTCGCGTCGGACGCCGCCGCGTGCGCCGTCGCCTGCGGCGACCCGACACGTGCCCTGGCGCTGCTGGAGGCGGGCCGTGGTGTGCTGCTCGGCCAGACCTTCGACACCCGGGGCGACCTGACGCGGCTGCGTGAGGCCCACCCCGAGGCCGCGCGGGAACTCACCGCGCTCCGTGCCGTCCTCGACCCCGCGCCAGGGCCGGGACCGGGTTCCGTGCACACTCCGGACGACCGCCACGCCGCAGCCCAGGCCTGGGACTCCTTGGTCGCCGACGTCCGCCGACGCCCCGGCTTCGCCGACTTCCTCCTGCCGCCCGAGCCCGCCGACCTGGTCGCCGCGCTCCCGGACCGCACAGTGGTGGCCGTCGTCAACATCAGCGGCCTGCGCAGCGACGCCCTGCTGCTGGCCCACGGGCGCGTCACGGCACTGCCGCTGCCCGCCATGGACCTGGCCACCGTCACCGAGCGCGCCGACGCCTTCCACACGGCCGTGGCGGGCGCCGCCCACTCCGGCCTGTCCCGCGCCGCGCGCATCACCCACCAGCGGACCATCCGCGACACCCTCGCCTGGCTGTGGCACGGCCTCGCCGAGCCCGTCCTCTCCGCCCTGGGCCACACCGCGCCCCCCGCCGATGGTGCGGACGCGTGGCCCCGCCTGTGCTGGGTGCCCACCGGGCCGCTCACCGCGCTGCCGCTGCACGCCGCCGAGGCCGCGGAGCGCGCCGACGGCGCCGTACTCGACCGCGTCATCTCCAGCTACGCGCCCACACTGCGCAGCCTGCTGCGCGCCCCCGCCGCCCGCGACGTCACTCCCGCAGGCGCCGATCCCCTGGTCGTCGCACTGCCCACGACACCCGGCGCGCCCGACCTGCCGTACGTGCCGGAGGAGGCGGCGCACCTCACCTCGCTGCGCCCCGGCGCCCGCGTATTGAGCGGTCAGGACGCGACACGCGACGCCCTGCTCGCCACACTGCCCGCGCACGACTGGGTCCACCTCGCATGCCACGCGCAAAGCCCCGACGCCGTGCTGCTGCACGACCACCGGACACGCAGGCTGACCGTCCCCGACATCGCCGCGCTACGCCTGCCGTCCGCGCGGCTCGCGTACCTCTCGGCCTGCGCCACGACCCTGGCCCGGCCGGACCTGGCGGACGAGGCGGTGCACATCACCGGCGCCTTCCAGCTCGCGGGCTACCCGCACGTGGTCGGCACGCTGTGGCCCGTCAGCGACCGTCTCGCGCCCGAGGCGGCCCGTGCCTTCTACCTGGCGTGGGACGCGGGCGCCGATCCCGGGCGCGCCCTGCACGAGGCCGTACGCGAGCTGCGCGAGCGGTACGGCGCCACGCCCACGCTGTGGGCGGCCCATGTGCACGTCAGCGCAGCAGGTTGAGGCTGGAGACGACGGTGAACAGCAGCACCAGCTTCTCGAAACGTCCCTGGTCCACGCGTTTGATGGCCGCCCGCCCCAGCACGGCGCCGACGACCACCACCCCGACGAGCGCGGCGTTCAGCCCGAGCGAGTCGCCGTCGATCAGGCCGAGCCCCGCGCTGAACGGCACCTTGAAGACGTTGACGACGAGGAAGAACCAGGCCGCGGTGCCGAGGAACTCCAGCTTCCGGAAGCCCGCCGACAGGAGGTAGACCGACATGACGGCGCCACCGGCGTTGGCCACCATCGTCGTGAACCCGGCGAGCAGCCCGAACACGGCGGCCCGTACGCGTCCCGTGCCCGTCTGCGGGCGTCGCCGCTGCCACAGGTGGACAAGGACGACGGCGAGCAGCGTGCCGCCGATCGTCCGCCGCATCACGGTGTCGTCCACCCACGCGACGAAGACGGTGCCGAGCAGGATGCCCACGGCGACGGACGGGAAGAGCCGTAGCAGCAGGGGCCAGTTCACGTGCCGCCGGTAGACCGCGACGGCCAGGAGGTCGCCGAAGATCAGCAGGGGCAGGAGCGCGCCGCTCGACTCGCGGGCGGGCAGGACGGCGGCGAACAGCGCGACCGAGATGGCGCCGACACCGCCGATGGACGTCTTGGCGACACCGACCAGGAGGGCCGCGATGGTCAGCAGCGTCCAGTCCGCACCGCTCAGGCCGCTGATCACCGAAAGGACATTACGCCCGTTCGGGTTACCCCCGGGAACTTGTCCGCCGATCGGTACGTGAAAGGTGCGTGATGCTCCGTGTGGGATCGGGGCGGGGAGCGACGAGGGGAAGGGGCCGGAGCACCGTGACGGACACAGTGGCCGGGCGGACGGCGGACGGGACGGGAGACGACGGGGCGGGAGAGCGCGGGACGGCGGACCGCGACGGGCGCGCGAGCGGCCCCGGCGGCAGGTTACGGGGGCTGGCGCGCCGCCTGCGGCCCCGCATACCGCGGACGGTCCGGGGGAAACGAACCGCGCTCCAGGTGACGGTCGCCGTCCTGTCGCTGGCCATGCTGCCGAGCGCCTGGGTCTACGCCAGCACGGACGGCCGGGTGCGTACGACGGCCACCGCGCCCGTCACGCCGGTCGCCCTCGTCTTCGGCGCGGGCCTGCGCACGGACGGCTCGCCGACCCGCTGGCTCGCCGACCGCCTCGACACAGCGGCCGAGCTGTACGACACGGGCCGCGCCCGCGTCCTCCTCGTCTCGGGTGACAACAGGACCGCCACGTACAACGAGCCGGAGGCCATGCGCGCCTATCTGGTCGAGCAGCACGGCATACCGGCCGAGCACATCGTGGCCGACTACGCGGGCCTCAACACCTGGGCGTCGTGCTCACGCGCCGCGGAGGTCTTCGGCGTCGAGGAGGCCATCCTCGTCTCGCAGGACTTCCACATACGCAGGGCCCTCGCGCTGTGCGACGCGGCGGGTATCGACGCGTGGGGCGTGGGGGTCTCCGACCACGCGAGCATCCTGTGGGTGATCAGCGGGCTGCGGGAGATGGCGGGCGCGACGACCGCCGCGTGGGACTCGGCGTTCACGCCTGACCCGCACGTCGCCGGGCCGCCGGAGACCGCGCTCCAGGACGCGCTGCGCGCCAACCCGTAGCGGCCGTCACGGCCGGACCAGCCGTTCGACCGCCGCCGTGACCAGGCGCTCGCGCTGGGCTTCGGTGAACATGTCGGGCGGGGTGAGCTGTTCGACGATGAGCCAGTTGAGGGCCAGGTGCAGCAGCCGGACCCCGGTGGCGTCGCCCGGCAGCCCGGACGCCGCGTGGTGGGCGACGTCGGCCTTGACGTCGGCGCGGACGCGTCCGCTGAGCACCGCGCGCAGCCCGGGGCGCCTGGTGGCTTCGAGGCGGAGTTCGAGCAGCGCGAGACATCCGGTCCTGAAGGCGCTGATCCGGCCGACGAGTTCACGCATCAGCGCGGCGTAGGTCTCCCGGTCGGGGGCCTGCGCCCGCTGCCCGGCGAGGGTCGCCTCGTCGGGCTGGAGGCGTTCGTGGACGCGGGCGCCCGCCTGGGTGAGCAGGTCGTCGCGGTTGGCGACGTAGTTGGAGGCGGTGCCGGTGGGCACGGCCGCCCTGGCGTCCACCGCGCGGAAGGTCAGGCCCCGCGCGCCCACCGCCGCCAGCACCTCAATGGGGGCG
Organism: Streptomyces avicenniae; assembly: GCF_000719135.1. Classification (GTDB taxonomy): domain Bacteria; phylum Actinomycetota; class Actinomycetes; order Streptomycetales; family Streptomycetaceae; genus Streptomyces; species Streptomyces avicenniae. The sequence continues at coordinate 170,096 of NZ_JOEK01000001.1, forward strand.
TCGATGAGGGCCGCCCGCCGTCCGTCGTTCCTGCGCGCCATTCGTGTCGCGGGCCCCGCCGGGGAGGCGGACTTCTTCCCCCCGGGGGACGAGGGGCAGGCGGCCGCGTACGCCGCCTGGATCAACGCGCGCTTCCCGGAGACCGTGCCCACGGCCCTGCGCGCCGCCCACGGCCTCGCCGACGCGGCCAGCCGCCGCTTCGACACGGTGCTCATGGGCGCGGGCACCTACCGCACCGTGCTGGACGCGAGCCCTGCCAGCCCCCACGCGCACCTGCGCCAGTACGTCCTGTCGCGCACGCTCCCGCCGGAGCCGGAGGCGGACGTCACCGTGGCCGGGGGCGACGCGCTCGCCCTGGTCCGCGACCTCAAGCGGCGGGACGGCCAGAACGTCTGGCTCTGCGGCGGCGGGCGGCTCGCCGGGGCGCTGCTGACCGAGATCGACGAGCTGATCCTGAAGAGCTACCCCGTGGTCGCCGGGTCCGGCGTCCCGCTGTTCGACGCGACGTTCACCCCCACCCCGTTCGCGGTCACCTGGTACGCCCGGCGCTGATCCGGCCGCGGGGTGCGCCGGATGCGGGGCGCCGGGTGCGGGCGCATCCGGCAGAGTTCACCCGCCGTACGTCTGTGCGGGGGGTGGGAGTTACGGTGCGGCGCGTACAAGTGGCGGCCTATGTCCACCACAGCGGCCCGGCCCGCCTCCGACGCCTCGCCCGCCCCGTCGTCACGGCCCGGGCGCGAGCACCGTCACGACGTCGATCTGCTGCGGCTCGTCGCGTCCTGCACGGTGATCCTCAGCCATGTGGCCGCCGCCTTCATCAAGGCCGTGGACGGCCAGGAGGAGAACGGCCCCGCCGCCTACTGGGTCGGCATGACCGGCGACTCGGCCGGTTCGTACGCCGTCCCCGTCTTCTTCGCCATAGCGGGCTGGGCCGTCCTCGTCGGCGCGCCGCCCCGCGACAGCCGCGGTCTGTGGCGGCGCGTCACGCGCAACGTCACGCCGCTCGCCCTGTGGACCGTCGCCTACCTGGCCTGGGCATGGCTGCGCGACACGAACGACGCGCCCGTCACCGAACTCGCCGTGGACAGCCTCTTCGGGTCGATCGAGCCCGCGTACCACCTGTGGTTCATGTACGCGTACATCCCCGTCGTCGTGCTGCTCGCGTTCGTCGCACTGGTCAAGACGGGCAGCCGCCCCTGGGCCACCGGCGCGGCGCTCGTCGCTGTCGCCTGCCTGCCCACCGCCCTCACGACGTTCGCCGAGGTCACCGGGCGCGACGCGCTGTCCACAGGCTGGGGGTTCTCGCCCTACGCCGTCGTGTACGCGGTGGGCGGCGCCCTCGTCCTGTCGATGCCGCAGCGGCTCCCGGCCCGCTACCGCCGCCCGCTGTTCGCCGTCGCCCCGGCCGCCGCCGCGGGCATCCTCTGGTACCACACGCAGATCCACTACGTGATACCCAACGCGCACCTGTTCGTCGCCGTCCTCACCCTGGCCGTGCTGCTGCTCGTCTGCCGCATACGCGTGCCGGAACGCTGGCGCCCGCGCCTCAGCCGTCTCGCGGGCGCCGCGATGGGGGCGTACATGGTGCACGTCCTGTTCGTCGAGGAACTGGTGCGGCCCCTCATACCCACCGACGCCAGCCTGCCCGTCACGCTGGGCGCCTTCCTGTGCCTGCTGCCCGTGACGATCGCGCTGTCCTACGCGGCCAGTCTTCTGTGGGGCCGGTTCGGGCTCCGCCGGATCCTGGGCTGACCGCCCGCCGGGACCCGCCCCGCCCCGCGCCGACCGGCGCAGACCGACCCCAGCGCCCGCCGCAGTGCGGCGCCGTGCAGCGCGTCGTCCTCGGTGTGCCACCCGGCCGCCCGCTCCGCCGCGCGCCTGGCCGCGTCGAGCAGACCGGGGCACGCCCCGCCCCCGCGCGCGGGCCCCGCGTCGGCGAGCGCGCCGACCAGCCGCACGGTCAGCACGTCGATCCGCTCCCGCACGGCCGCCAGATCCACCGGACCGGCCGTGAGCCGCCCCGGCTCGCGCAGCAGCCCGCGCTGCACGTCCTTGCCCGCCTCGACCTGATCGCGCAGCACGCGCGCCGCCAGCGCCGGATCGACGCCTGCCAACTCCGCCGCCCGCCGTGCCGCGCCGAGGACCACGGCCTCACGCCGCGGGTCGTCCACCGGGCCGCCCGTCACCGCCTTGGCCGCCGCGACCGCGTCCGCCGTGGCCAGCCGCGCCGCGACCACCCCGACCAGCCTGGTCAGCGCCGCGTCCCCCGACGGCAGCGCCGCGCGCGCGGGCAGGAACAGCAGCAGGGGCACGAGCAGCACGACGGCACGCCGGTTCACGCCGCGAACCTGCCCCGCCCGGCCGGGACGTCACCGCGCCACGCGGCGCCGCGCCGTCCCCCGCTCCCACGCGCCCCTCCCGTACAGGGGGTGGCGCGTCAGCCCTTGCGGACCGCCCGGCTCCTGACCTTCCGCACGAGCCGCAGCGCCGCGCGCCGCCCCGGCATCTGGCCGGTGACCCCGGACGCGAAGCCGCCCGGCAGCGCCAGCGCCGTCAGCTTGCTGCGCCGCACGTACTTCGCCGCCAAGCCGCCCTGATGCTCGGTCAGCCAGGCCACCGCCTCGCCGCGCAGCCCCGCGTGCATCCTCGGCTGCATCGTGTAGCCCAGGACGCGCACGAGCGGCCCGAGCGCAGCGCCCGCGTCCGGCGGCGGAGCGGGCAGCGCCTGGAGGCCACCGGACAGCGCCTCGACGTCCGGCACGAAGGCGTCCACGAGTGTGACCGGCACGCGGTTGCTGTTCTGGAACGGGCGCAGCCGCTCCAGCACCAGGTCCGTGCCCACCCGCGCGATGGGGATGCCGTAGTACACCGACGCCGTCAGCAGCGCCGTGGAGAAGCACCCCACGACCAGATCTGGCCGGAAACGATCGAACACAGTTTCGGCCAGCATCGGGGTGTCCAGGACCGTCAGGCGCACGCCCGCCTCGGCCGCCGCCTTCTCCAACACCTTGGAGTACTGCGCCGGTGCGGTCGGATGCGGTTTAAACAGAACGTGCGCACAGCCCGCGCGCGCCGCGCCGCGCAGCATCCGCTCGTGCAGCGCCTCCTCCTGCGCCGCCGAGAGGATGTTCAGCGCCGCCAGGTACTGCCCGAGGAGGACGGCCGTCCGCTCGCCGCCCTCGCGGGGCACGACCGGCTCGGTGTACGCGCCGCCGATCTCGTCCAGCACCGCGCGGAACGCCTCGTCCGGCACGATCACGGCGGGGGCGCCCAGCTCCGACAGCAGCAGCGGCGTCAGCCCGGGCAGCAGGTCCAGGTGCAGGAGCCGCCGCACGCGGCAGCCCGTCGGCCACAGGAGCCGTTCACGCGTCGGGCCGTAGCTCATCAGCCCGTCCGCGTACACGTGCACGTCGGCGTCCGCGAAGATCTCCGCCAGCGCCGCCGCCGGCTTCGCGTGCACCGACTCGACCACCAGGTCGAGCGGCCCGTCCCCGAGCCCCCACGCCTCCCGCAGCAGCCGCTGCCAGACCGGCGCGTCCGTCTCGGCGGGCGCCCACAGGGACGGGTGGTTGGGGTAGATCGTGTCGTTCCAGCTGACCACGGTGTCGAAGCGGTCCGCGATGCGCCGCCACCCCGTCATCTCGTCCAGCGTGGCGGCGGCCTCGGGGACGGTCGCGTTGTTCGTCACGAGCAGGACGCGCCGCCCCGGCTCGAACAGGCCCGCGTCCAGGGCGGCGGCCAGGGTCGCCGCGCCGTACAGGGTCGAGACCTCGAAAACCTGCGTCCGCATGGTCACACCGCCGCCTTCCGCGTCGTCCGTCCGGCGAGCCGCCGCAGGACGCGGCCCCGCTCGTCGCCCATCGCGGTGAGCACCGGGTCCAGCAGCTCGGGCGGCATCCCGCGCAGCGCCTCCGTCGCCTCCCGTCGCAGCCTGCGGGCGGCCTCCGGCTCGTAGCCCGACGCGTTCTCCGCGTGGAAGGCGATCATCGCGCAGTACGTGCGGACGATCTTGGGCAGGAAGCGTTCCGCGTCGGGACGCGCCGCCACCTCCGCGAGGATCAGGTCGTGCGCCGGGAGGAAGTCGAGCTGCCGCTCGTCCTTGATCTGCGTCAGCGAACTCCCCACGCCACGCCGGTAGAAGACGCCGAACAGCCCGACCGCCGCGAAGCTGCGCGCCCGCAGGTGCAGCTGCCAGCCGAAGACGCGGTCCTCGGCGGTGCGCAGCGCGGGTTCGAAGCGCAGCCCGTCGTCGAAGATCCGCCGCCGGTAGATCCCGGCCCAGACGAAGGGGTAGTCCACCATCGTCTTGGCGTTCGCCGGGTTGATGCCGTCCAGCGGGTCGAGCGGTACGTCACGGCGCGGGGCGGGGGCGCGGACGACGAGCCGCTCGCGGCCGGTGGCCTGGACGTGGTCGGTGCGCAGGAAGTCCACGTCCAGCCGTTCTGCGGCGTCCAGCAGGCGCGTCAGGTACCCGGGCGCGTACCAGTCGTCGCCGTCGAGGAACGCCAGGTGCTCGCCCTCGGCGGCGTCGATCCCGGTGTTCCGCGCGCGGGAGATCCCCCCGTTCGCCGCGTGCCGGACGACACGGCTGTGCGGCAGGGCGTCACGCGCCCGGCCGAGGATGTCGGCGGTGGCGTCGGTGGAGTGGTCATCGACGAAGATGAACTCGATGTCATCCGTCGCGTTGCGGGCGAGGCTCCGCAGCGTGGCGGGCAGGTACTCCTGCACGTTGTGGCAGGTCACGACGACGGAGAGCTTCGGCACCACGTGACGGTAAACGCCGCCGGGCCACGCGGGGGCAATCCGGGGTGACGGCGAGGTGAACCACGCGTGCACACTCGGCGGCGGCTCGCCCGCGTGTCGCGTTCCCGCGTGTGAACCGGACGGGAACGGGGCACCCGCGACGCCCGGACGTACGCAGGACGGCGCGGGGAGCACGGGCATGGGCGGGACCGCTGGGGACGACGCGGGCGAGGCGGGTGAGGCGGGCAACGCGGCCTACGGCCGGAAGAAGTTCAGGCGCTCCCGCAGCCATTTCACCGACCGCGTCACCGCCGACGGCCGCGACGGCTGGCCCGTCGAGCCGGGCCGCTACCGGCTCGTCGTCAGCCGTGCCTGCCCCTGGGCGAGCCGCGCCCTCGTCTCGCGCCGCCTCCTCGGCCTCGAATCCGCGCTGTCGGTGGCCGTCGCCGACCCGATCCAGGACGACCGCAGCTGGCGCTTCACCCTCGACCCCGACGGCCGCGACCCCGTCCTCGGCATCCGCCACCTGAGCGAGGCGTACGACGCCCGCGAGAGCGGCCACCCCGGCGGCGTCAGCGTCCCCGCGCTCGTGGACATCCCCACCGGCCGCCTGGTCACCAACGACTACCGGCGCCTCACCCTCGACCTCGCCACCGAGTGGACCGCCCTCCACCGGCCCGGCGCCCCCGACCTCTACCCGGAGCCGCTGCGCGACGAGATCGACGAGGTGATGGAGGGCGTCCACGAGGACCTGAACAACGGCGTCTACCGGGCGGGCTTCGCGACGGACCAGGGCGAGTACGAGGCCGCGTACGCCGACGTGTTCCGCCGCCTCGACCTGCTGTCCTCCCGCCTCGCCGACCGCCGCCACCTCGTCGGCGACACGCTCACCGAGGCCGACATCCGCCTGTTCACGACGCTGGTCCGCTTCGACGCCGTCTACCACGGCCACTTCAAGTGCAACCGGAACAAACTCACCGAGGACCCGGTGCTGTGGGCCTACGCCCGCGACCTCTTCCAGACCCCGGGCTTCGGCGACACGGTCGATTTCGATCACATCAAGCGGCACTACTACCAGGTCCACACAGGGATCAACCCGAGCCGCATCGTGCCCGCCGGGCCCGACCTGTCCGGCTGGCTGACCCCGCACCACCGCGAGGAGCTGGGCGGCAGGCCCTTCGGCGACGGCACGCCCCCGGGGCCGCCCCCGCGGTAGCCGTACGGTCAGGGCTCCCGCGCGTCCCGTGGCCGCAGCAGTTCGAAGACGCTGGAGAAGCTGTCCTCGCCGAACCCCTCGGCCGCCCGCCGGTCGAGCAGCGCCTTCAGCGGCCCGTGCACGTCGGGCGGCACGCCGTTCTCCTCGCTCAGGGCGACGAGCGCGTGGACCGCCGCACGGTTCAGGTCCACCGTGGACACCCCGCCCGCGTACGCCCCCGCCCCCGCCTCGCGCGCCAGCTCGGGCAGGAACGCGGCCATGCCGGTCAGCCACCGCGCCGCCAGGGGCGCGAGGGTCTCGGGCGGCGTCCCGGCGCGGGCCAGCAGCGCCGCCGAGTGGAGGAAGCCGGTGAGGGCCGCGTACCCGGTGCCGAGCACCGCCAGGTCGTGGACCTCGGCCGCGCCGGGGTCCGTGCCGAAGTAGTGCGCCGGTGCCATCACCTCCAGCTCAGGCAGGTACGTGTCGAAGGCGCGCCGGGAGCCGCTGTAGAGGAAGAAACCTTCCTCCGTGGCGACCGTCGAGGGCAGGGCCATCATGGCGCCGTCCAGGTAGGCCGCGCCGTGCCCGGCGGCCCAGGCAGCCAGCTCCCTGGCCTGCGCGGGCGTGCAGTTGGCGAGGTTGACGAGGGTCCTGCCGCGCAGCGCGGACGCGGCGGGCCCGACGGCCTCCTGCACGGACCGCGCGTCGAGGAGCGGGGCGACGACGAGCGGGCCGGCCGCCATGGCCTCCGCGACGGTCCGCGCCCGTACGGCCCCTTGGGCGACGAGCGCGTCGGCTCGCGCGGCGGTGCGGTTCCAGACGGTCGTGGGGTGCCCGGCCGCGACGAACGCGGCGGCGATCGCGGTGCCCATCCTGCCGAGCCCGAGGACCGTGACCGGTGTCCTCTCCCGCTCAGACATCCCCCTCACCCCCGCCGATCACCCGGGAGACGGCCGCGATGCCGTCGGCGCCGTGCCCCAGCGCGACGGCCTGCTCCAGCAGGTCCGTGATCAGCCGCGGCACCTGCGTCCCGATGCCGTGTGCCGAACTGGTTTCAACGAGATGTTCCATCGCCGCCGTGTGCACCGCCACGGTGCCGTCGTCGTCGGGGAACCGCCCGTCCGCGATCTGCCGGGCGTGGTCGGTCATCAGCGAGGCGACGAACGGCATGTGACCCGTCGCCACCGCCGCGAAGTCGGCCGGGGCGACCCCCGCGGCGCCCGCGAGGGCGGCGGCGTGGTGGAAACCGGCCAGCGCGCCCCAGGCCAGGCCGAACAGGGCCGTGTCGTACACCGGGGCGAGCGCCGGATCGGCGCCGAGGTACGTCGCGTTGCCCAGGCCCGCCAGCACCGCCCGGTGCCTGGCGAAGGCGTCGGCGGAGCCGCTGAGGACGAACAGCGCCTCGGCGCGCCCGACCAGCCGCGTGCCGCTCATCGCCGCGCCGTCGAGGTAGTCCGCGCCGTGCCCGGCCGCCCACCCGGCCGTCCGCACGGCGTCCTCCGGAGTGCCCGACGTCAGGTTCACCAGCGTCCTGCCGCGCAGACCGGCCGCCACAGGACCCAATACCTCCGCCACGGTCGCGTAGTCCGGCAGGCAGACCACGACGAGCGGGCTCGCCACGACCGCGTCCCCGGCGGACCGGGCCCGCACCGCTCCCTGGGTCACGAGCGCGTCGGCCTTCACGGCGCCACGGTTCCAGACGGTCGTGGCGTGCCCCGCCGCCAGGAACGCCTGCGCCAGCCTGGTGCCCATCTGCCCGAGCCCGAGGACCGACACCGCGGACCCGTCGTGCTTCTCGTGCGTCATGTCACTTCTCCTTCAAAGGACTTGCCGCCGGACACCCCGTCCGACGTGCCCCCACTGTGGCGACCGGCGCTGTCGGGCCCCTGTCGGAACGCTGTCGGCCGGTCCCATCGACCCCGCCCGTTACCGTGCAGCCATGTACTTCTCCGTGCTCGGCCCGCTGACCGTCACGACGGCCGCCGTGCACGCCGTCGCGATCCCGGAGGCCAAGGTGCGCGCGCTGCTCGCCGCCCTCCTGGCCCACGAGGGGCGCACGGCCCCGGCCGACCGCCTCATCGACGACCTGTGGGGCGAGCGGCTGCCAGGCAACCCGGCCGGTGCGCTCCAGACGAAGGTCTCGCGGCTACGCCGCGCCCTCGCGGACGCCGAGCCCGGCGCCGGGGAGCTGCTGGGGACGCGTCCCCCCGGGTACGCGCTGCGCGTCGGCCCCGACGACGTGGACGCCGCCCGGTTCGCCGCCATGACGGCCGCCGCCCACGCCACCGCCGACCCGCGCGCCAGGGCCGACCTGCTGACCGGCGCCCTGGCGCTGTGGAGGGGCGACGCGTACGCCGACCTGCGCGACGCGGAGTTCCTGCGCATCCCCGCCGAACGCCTGGACGAGCAGCGGCTCACCGCCCTGGAGACACTGGCCGAGACCCGCCTCGACCTCGGCGAACACCGCACCCTCACGGCGGAACTGGCCGAGCTGTCCGAGCGCCACCCGCTGCGCGAACGGCTGCGCGCCGCGCAGCTCCTGGCCCTCTACCGCGCCGGGCGCCAGTCCGAGGCCCTGGCCGTCTACGACGCACTGCGGCGGCGGCTCGCCGACGAGCTGGGCGTCGATCCCGGGCCACAACTCACCGCCCTGCACCGGGCGATCCTCATCCACGACGCGGCCCGCGACACGCCCCGGCCCCGGCCCGCGCCCGCCTTCCGCGGCCCGGCCGCCCCCCTCACCGCGCTCGTCGGCCGCGCCGACGCCGTCGCCGCCGTGCGCCGCCTGCTCAGCACCCACCGCCTCGTCACGCTGACCGGGCCGGGCGGCGTGGGCAAGTCCCGGCTGGCGGAGGAGGCAGCCGCGGGCGCGGCCGGTGACCGCCCCGACGGCGTCCTGACGGTCGGCCTCGCCGGGACGACCGCCGTGGCCGAGCACCTCGGCGCCGCTCTCGGCGTCCGCGAGGAGGAGCACGTGACCCTGGAGGACGCCCTGCGCCACCGGCGCCTGCTCCTCCTGCTCGACAACTGCGAGCACGTCATCGACCCGGCCGCCGAGACCGTGCGCCGCCTCCTGGCCGCCGCCCCCGGCCTGACGGTCCTGGCCACCAGCCAGGAGCCCCTGGGCCTCGGCGGCGAGGCGGTCTGGACCGTCCCGCCCCTGGGCCAGGACGACGCGGAACGCCTGTTCGCCCTGCGCGCCGCCGACTCCGCGCCCGGGTTCGCCGTCACCGGCGAGAACGCGGCGGCCGTCGCGACGATCTGCCGCCGCCTCGACCGCATACCGCTGGCCATCGAACTGGCCGCCACCCGGGTCCGCGCCCTGGGCGTGCACGCGCTCGCCGCCCGGCTCGACGACCGGTTCGCGCTGCTGACCGGCGGACGGCGCGACGTCCCCCCGCGCCAGCGGACCCTGCGGGCGGTGCTCGACTGGAGCTGGGACCTGCTCGCCGACGACGAGCGGACGCTCCTGCGCCGCCTCGCCGTCTTCGCCGACGGCTGCACCCTGGACGCGGCCGAGGCGGTGTGCGGCGGCGCGGGCGAGGACGTCGTCGGCGCGCTGGTCAGGCTGGTGGACCGCTCGCTGGTCGCCGTGGGAGACGGGCCACGCTACCGGCTGCCGGAGTCGGTGGCGGCGTACGCGAGGGAACGTCTCGCCGAGGCAGGGGAGTCCGACGCCGTCGGGCAGGCGCACCACGCCCATTACGCGGCGCTGGTCGAGGAGGCCGCGCCCGCGCTCCACGGCCCGGGGCAGCGGGGCTGGCTCGCGCGGCTCGACCGGGAGAGCGCGGATCTGCGGGCCGCCCTGGCCCACGCCGTGGGGCGCGGGGACGCGGCGGGGGCGCTGCGGACGGTGCTCGCGTCGGCCTGGTACTGGTTCCTGCGCGGCCGGGTGAGCGAGGCGAGGCGGTCGCTGGACGAGGCGCTGCGCGTCGCCGCCACCGCGGACGGCAGCGGTGACGGCGGCGATGACGGCGACGTGGCCGCGCTCGCCGCCCGTGCCGCCGTGTGGCACGCCGGGTTCGCGCTGCTGGCCGGGGCGGAAGGCGGCGTCAGGGCCCCGGCGCCCTCGGCGGCGGACGGCGACGCGCGCGCCACCTGGTTCCTCGGCCACGCCGCCCTGCGCGCGGGCGAGGACCTGGCACGCAGCGAGACGCTGGTGGGCCGCGCGCTCGCCGCCGCCCGTACGGCCGGGGACAGCTGGGGCGTCGCCGCCGCCCTCGGCAGCGCGGCCACGCAGGCGCTGCTGCGCGGCGATCTCGCCGCCGCCCGCCGCGGCGCGGAGGAGGGGCACGCGCTCTTCGGCGAACTGGGTGACGGCTGGGGCCTGTTGCAGACCGCCTACCCGCTGGCGGCCCTGGCGGCGATCACGGGCGACCACGCGCGCGCCGAGCGGCTGCACCGGGAAGGGCTGCGTCACGCGGAGGAGTTGGGCTTCCCCACCGAGGCCGCCGACCGGATCACCGGCCTCGGCCGCGTCGCCCTCCTGACCGGCGACCTCCCCCGGGCCGCCGAGCTGCACCGCGCGGCGATGACGCTGGCCGCCGAGCACGGCTACGCGGCGGGCGAGGTCCACGCCGAGATCGGCCTCGGCCTCGTCGCGCGGCGCGCGGGCGACCTGGACGGCGCCGAGCGGCATCTGCGCAGGACCCTCGACTGGCACCGCGCGGTCGCGTTCGGGCCAGGACCCGCGCTCCTGCTGGCCGAACTCGGCTTCCTCGCCGAACAGCGCGGCGACGCGCCCTCGGCCCTCGCGCTGCACCGCCAGGGCCTCGCCGAGGCCCGCCGGGGCGGCGACCCCCGGGCCGTCGCCCTGGCGAAGGAAGGGCTGGCGGGCGCGTACGCCGTCGCCGGTCGGCCGGTGCGGGCCGCGCGACTGCTGGGTGAGGGCGCACGGATCCGGGCGTCCGTCGGCGTACCCCTCCCGCCGGGCGAACGGGGGGACGTGGACCGCGTCACGGCGGCGCTGCGCGCCGCGCTCGGCGCGGACGGTCTCGCCGCCGCGTCCGCGCCGCCCGCGCGTCGCCCGTGACCAGGACCGTTCCCGTCCTGGACCGGGCATAGCGTGGACCGCGGACCGCACCGGAAGGAGACCGATCACCGTGGCCCCCACCGCCGACGTACCCGCCCCCGACCCCGACGACGACCCCGCCGAGTTCCCCTCCGCCGCGGAGTTCGACCGCTGGCTTGAGGAGCACCACGCCTCCTCGCCCGGCGTCTGGCTGAAGCTCAGGAAGAAGGCCCAGGGGATCTCGGCCCTGGACTACGCGCAGGCCCTCGACGTCGCGCTGTGCCACGGCTGGATCGACGGGCGGAAACGTTCCCTCGACGCCACGCACTGGCTCCAGCGGTTCACGCCCCGCGCGGCGCGGAGCAGGTGGTCCCGCGTGAACCGGGACAAGGTCACCGCCCTGCTCGCCGAGGGCCGCGTCCGGCCCTGGGGGCTCGCCGAGGTCGAGCGGGCCAAGGCCGACGGCCGCTGGGACGCCGCCTACCAGGGCATGAAGGGCGTCACCGTGCCGGAGGACCTGGCCCGCGCCCTCGCCGCCGAGCCCGCGGCCGACGCGTTCTTCGCGACGCTCGACAAGAAGAACCGGTACTCCGTCCTGCACCGCGTCGAGGCGGCGAAGCGGCCGGAGACCCGCGCCCGGCGGATCGCCACCCTCGTCGCGATGCTGGCCGAGGGCGAGAAGCTCTACCCCTGAGTCAGGGGCAGCGCCCGCGCCCGCCACCGGGAGCAGCCGCACCTGCGCCGCGGGAAGGCGGAGCGGCCCGCCGGTGTCCACGTTCCACAGCACGGCCTGCCCCTCGGCGACGCCGAACGCGACGTAGGGGCGCTCAGGCGCGAGCGTCCCGCCCGCCTCGTTCAGCTGCCCGGCGGGCACGGTCGGCACGACGCAGGTCCACTCGGGACGGACGCCGAAGTACGGGGGCGGCGGCGTCCCGGCCGCCGCAGCCTGCTCCAGGCGCCTGGCCGCGTCCGCGGGCGAGTTGATCGTCCAGTCCACCACGGCGAAGACGAGGGCGACGACCAGGGTCGTCCCGAACAGGGCAGCGTTGAGGTAGCTGCCCGGCCGGACGTAGTGGAAGTACCGCAGCAGCCCCCAACCGGCGGCGAAGAACAGCGCGGTACCCAGTGTCGGCCACAACAGCCTCATCGCCGAGGCAAGTTGCCAGGCACCACTGACCGATGTCTCCGCCTGGCCGAGCGACAGCGTGTCGGCGTAGGCGTCGTGCAGCAGCCGTCCGGTGAGCGGCAACGCGGCAACCGCCACCGTCGCGAGCAGCGGTAGTGCGCCGACCACGAGCCCTTGCCACCGCCATCGGCGCACCAGCGCGACGAGTCCGGCGCCGTAGTACAGGAGCACGACGAGCGCCAGCGCCTGCCCGCGCGGCAGGCCCTCGGACACCCCCGGGATCCCGAGCGCCCAGACCATGACCGAGCCGGTGGCGACGGCGGCGGGCAGCACCGAACGGGCCCGTGTCCGCGCCAGCGGCAGGGAGAGCGCCGTCCACCACGCCACGCCCGCGCACCCGGCGGCGGCCGTCCACAGGACGGGACGGGCCACGGGATCCGCCTCCCGTGCCACGACGAGCAGCGCCATCACCGCGATCAGCGGCCCGGCGAACAGGACCGCGGCGCGGTTGAGGGCGTCCTCCCCGTGCAGCGGCGCACCTGCCCCGCCCCTGCCGTCGAGGGGCCGCACGTCCACGTCCGTCCGCGGGGCGCCCGGCATCAGGTCCCGCGCCATCGCCAGTGCCTCGGCACGGCCGCCGCGGACGCGTCTGCCGACGTCAAAGAGGCCGAGCCGCACGGCGCACCGGTACAGGAGGCGTCTCAGCCGTCCCGACGCGCCCCAGGAAGGCGTCGTGTGCACCTGCCAGGTGGGCAGCAGCACGCGATCGGTGTCCTCCCGACCGCTCCAGTGGTCGTACAGCTCGAAGCCGCCGTGGCGTGCGGCGTCGGCGAGCAGCCAGGACGCCTCGACGTCGGCGCGCCACGGCGAGCCGGACACCGGGACCGTCACCTCGTGGAACCACGAGTCGGCCCTGGCCGGGCGACCGAGTGCCCGGCGGGTCACCCGCAGCCGTCTGGCGTCGAGTTCGCCGAACTCCCAGCCCAGCAGCGCGTACCGGTCACGGGCCCGCCGCCAGGCGACGGGCCCACCCCGTACGTCCGCCAGCACGCCGACACGGCAGTCGGGCGCCCGCCCGGGCACCGGCGGCCGTCAGCGCGCGACGTACTGGGTGAGGATCGCCTGCACCTCGTAGATGTCCACGCCCTTGGTGAACTTCTTGGTGACGGGCGTCGGGTTGCTGGAGATCCAGAGCTTCAGCTCCGCGTCCAGGTCGAACGTGCCCGCCGTCTCCACGGCGAAGTGGGAGATGCTGCGGTACGGGTACGAGTGGTACTCGACCTTCCGGCCCGTGACGCCCTGCTTGTCCACGAGGATGAGGCGCCGGTCGGTGAACAGCAGCGTGTCCCTGATCAGCACGTACGCGCCGTGCACCTGCTCGCCCTGGCCCAGCAGCCGGGCGTACTCCTCCTGTGCCGCGACCGGGTCCACCGTGTGCGCGTTGCCGAAGAGTGCCATTTCTGCCCCCACTTCACGAAGCTGTCCCTTGCGGGCACTTTATACCGGGCCTGTGACAGCCGGGCCTGGCATGATGCCGATCATCGGACAGGAGGGGAGGCCCAGATGAAGCTCGCCGAAGCACTCGCGGAACGGTCCGCGGCCACACGCCAGGTGGAGCAGCTGCGCGCCCGCGTCGTCGGCAGCGCCCGCCACCAGGAGGGCGACACGCCGCCCGAGGACGCGTCGCGGCTCCTCGCGGAGGCCGACACCGTCCTTGTCGCGCTCGAATCGCTGATCCGCCGTATCAACCGCACCAACACCACGGTGCGCGTGGAGGGAATCGGGACGCTCACCGACGCGCTCGCCCGCCGTGACGTCCTGCGGCTGCGGCACTCGCTGCTCACCAGCGCCGCCGACGCCGCGGCGGGCCGCGACGGGAACGGCCCCAGGCGCCAGCTCCGTTCCGAACTCCTCATGCTGGCCGCGCTGCCCGTCGCCGGACTGCGCGCCGACGCCGACGCGCTGGCCAAGGAGATCCGTCACCTGGACCTGCGTATCCAGCAGGCCAACTGGGAGGCGGAGCTGCTGGACTGACCCGGCGGGACGTGACGCGGAGCAGGTAGGCGTCCAGGAGGCGGTGCACGACCGCGACCGGCGGACTCCGGTCACTCTGGCGACGTGGAGGGCAACGTCCGGGGTTCGACTCCCCGCATCACAGCGCAGCCCCTCACACGCCACGGGTAACGGTGCACAGAGCACAGCACATCACCACGTGCAGATCCCGGACGCCGAGGGCGGGCAAGGGGTTTCCGCGTCACCCGTCCCACCGTGAGGGCCCCGGCCGTTCGTCGGCCGGGGCCCTTCGCGTGCCGCGCGCGGGCGGGGCTCAGCGCGGGTAGTGCGCGCCCGCGTCGGGCAGGCCGCCCGTGCCCAACTGCTCGAAACGCTGCTGGACGTTGTGGGCGAACGCCTGCTGCTCGGAGCTCTGGTAGCCCTGCGCCGAGGGCGTCATGGCCACGGTCAGCACGCCGCTGATCGCCGCGCCGGGCGCCGTCCGCACGGGGGTGCACAGGAAGTCGAAGTCCTGGGCGTAGGCGTTGCCGTACGTCGAGACCGATCCGCGCAGGGGGGATGCCTGCCCCGAGTGGAACGACTGGTCCATGGCCCGGAAGAGGCCGATGGCGTCCAGGGCGGGCAGCACGTGGCGGCCGGGGCTGAACTGGCTGACCCTGCCGAACGTGTCGCCCTGCGCGCGATTGGCATAGCGCAGCAGGTGCTCGGGCCCCTGGGTGAGCATGATGGGGAAGGGCGCCCCGTCGAAGACCGCGAAGAGCTCCTGCTGTTGGGCGAGCAGGCTGTCGCGGAGCTTGAACTCGGCGAGGAGGGTTTCCGCGAGTTCCTTCATGCCCTCCTTCACCTCCCGGTCCCAGACGCGGGGCTGGGTGTCGGCGACGCAGACGGTGCCGAGGATCATGCCGCGGTTGTCCACCAGGGGCGTGCCCAGGTAGGAGCGGACGCCCATGTCGCTGACGAGGGGATTCCCGCGGAAGCGCGGGTAGTCGAAGACGTCGTCCAGGGCGAGCTGGGAGCCCTGGGCCACCACGTGCGGGCAGAAGCCGTAGTCGAGCGAGGCCTCGCGGGCGACGTTGCTCAGGTCGAAGACGATTCCGGCGCCGGCGCCGCCGGAACCTCCCGGGCTCTCGTCCGCCGGGGCGGGCGGGACGTACATGCCGCGGAACATCTGCCGCTGGTCGTTGTGGAAGTTGACCATGGCGAGGGGAGACTGGGTGAACCGCGCAGCCAACTGCGCGATGCGGTCGAACGTGGCTTCCGCATCGGCGGAGTCGAGGCCGAGAACCTGCAGCCGGAGCTTCCGCTGCTGGCCGGCGATCCGGGCTTGCTCGGAGGTCGAGTCAGTCATGAGATCAGATCAAATCAGAATCGCGCGGCGGGTGGCACACCCCTTCGATTTTTGTCTGTATCACTTGCCTCACGGAACGCACTTCCGATACGGAGAGTGCCGGATTCCCGGGGGTTCATGACCGTCTGCTGCCCGGCTGTGAAACGGCGCAGGACCATACAGCAGATTCCATCCGAATATCTACGGGTTTCACCGCCTGCCGATCACTTCCGGCCATTCCTGGATCGGGAATCGAACGGTAACGATCGTGCGTAGACAATCGTGCGGTGGTCCGGATTTCGACGCTACCGCGTCCGATTCGAACGTCAGTGGTCTCGACGCGCCTGTGTCCTCACTTCCTCCGCCGCGGCAGGCATGAGCGGTCGCACGGTGGGGAGGATGCCGCCGCCCGCTGTGTTGGTGCCGATGTTGCTGAGAAGGAGTGCAGGGGTGGGTGGCAAGAGCCAGACCCGAGGCGCGGGGGTCATGCCGGAGTCCCGGCGGTACGTCCCCGGCCGCGCGGGCACGCTCGACTTCACGCCGAGATCCACTCGCCGCACCCCGGCCCCGTGCCCCCCGAGCGCATGAGGCGGACGCCGCCCGGCACGGACGGGCGCGGCGTCCGACCCACGTGTCGCGAAAGGCCGTTCACCCGGCCGTCGCGCCGCCGGCCTCGCCCGCGACCGACCCGGACGACAGCCACCCCCCCTCTCGCCCCCCGATGCCTGCGACAAGGCCGACTAAGCCGTTGCGCACGCAAAGTGGTGAAGTATCTAAGGAGATCCCGTGATCAGGTCGGACGTGGACGAACGCGCTGTGGCAGTGGTGGGTATGGCCTGCCGCCTGCCCGGTGCCTCCGGCGCCGAGGAGCTGTGGAGCCTGCTGCGCGACGGCGTGGACGCCACCACCGAGACACCACCTGAACGCTACGACGCGGGGGCCCTCCACTCCACGGCACGCGCGCCGGGGAAGATGGCGGGACGCCGCGCGGGATACCTGGGGGGCGTCGCCGACTTCGACGCCGGGTTCTTCGGGATGTCGTCCATCGAGGCCGCCGAACTCGACCCGCAGCAGCGGCTGTTGCTCATGACCACCTGGGAGGCGCTGGAGGACGGCGGCCAGCTCCCCGACCGCCTCGCCGGGACCCGTACCGGCGTCTTCGTCGGCAACGCCCGCGCGGACCACCTCGAACTCGTCCTGCGCCAGGGCCTGGAGCACGCCACCGCCGCGCAACTCAACAACTTCCGCTCGCTGATGCCCGCCAGGCTCTCCCACGTCTTCGACTTCCGCGGGCCGAGCGTCCTGCTGGACACCGCATGCTCCGCGTCGCTCGTGGCCGTGCACCAGGCGGTGCAGAGCCTGCGCTCCGGGGAATGCCCCCTGGCGCTGGCCGCGGGCGTCAACCTCACGTTCCGCCCCGACGAGGGCGTCATCATGAGCCAGGCGGGGAGCATGGCGGCGGACGGCCGCAGCAAGTTCGGCGACGCGGACGCCGACGGCCACGCGCCGAGCGACGCGGTCGGCGTCGTCGTGCTCAAGCGCCTCACCGACGCCCTCGCCGACGGCGACCGCATACGCGCCGTCATACAGGGCAGCGCGATAGGCAACGACGGCCGCACCAGCGACACCGTCCTCAACCCCTCCCTGGAGGGCCAGCTCTCCGTCCTGCGGTGGGCCTACGAGGACGCGGGCACGAGCCCCGCCGACGTGGACTACGTCGAGGCCCACGGCTCGGGATCGCCCACCCTCGACCCCCTCGAACTGACGGCGCTCGGCACGGTCCTGGGCGCCGGTCGCCCGAGCGACCGGCCGCTCCTCGTCGGCTCGGTGAAGACCAACATCGGCCACGCCGAGGCCGCGGGCGGCCTGTCAGGACTGATCAAGACGGTGCTCTGCCTGGAACACCGCCAGATCCCCGCCAGCCTCCACGTCGGCACGCCCCACCCCGGCGTGCCCTGGAACGAACTGCCCGTGGAGATACCGGACAAGCTCCACGACCTGCCCGACCTCGGCCGACCCGCCGTCGCCGGGGTCTCCGCGCAGGGCTCCTCCGCCCTCAACGCCCACGTCGTCCTGCGCGAGGCACCCGCCCCGGCGCCCCCGGCCCTCGAACCAGCCCCCGCCGACACCCGTTACGTGCTGGTGTTCTCCGCGCGTGGACCCGCGGCGCTCAAGGCCCTCGCCCACTCCTACGCCGACTACCTCGGCCCGGAGGGACAGGGCACGGCCCACCCGCTGCGCGACATCTGCTTCTCGGCCGCGACGCGCCGCCAGCACCACACCCACCGGCTGGCCGTCGAGGGCGCCGACCACGCCGAGATGGCCGCCGCGCTCACCGCCTTCGCCGAGAGCGGGGCGCTGCCGCTGCCGCCCGCCGCGCGCGGCTTCTACGAGGGCAGGGGCCTCGACTGGCCGACGGAGTACGGCGCGCCGGGCCGCTTCGTGCCGCTGCCCCGCTACCCCTGGCAGACCAAGCGCCACTGGCCGGGCGAACAGCACCACCCGGACGGCGAGTTGGCCGACCGCATGCTGAGGGAGCACGCGCGCACCGGCTACGACGACACCTCGACCCTCGTCGAGATCGGGATCGACTCGCTGGCCAGACTGCGGATCCTCGTCGAACTCGCCAGGACCACCGGCGTGGACGCCGACCCCGAGGAGTTCGGGCAGGTGCGCACGGTCGGCGAGCTGCGCCGCTGGACCGAGGCGCTGGAGGCTCCGGTCCTGTGAACGCGCCGCAGACCGCGTACGACTGGTTCGCCCGCTCGGCCGCCGCGCACGGCCACGAGGTCACGGCGCTCGAAGTCGGCGGCGAGGAGCTGTCCTACGGCGCGCTGCGCGAGCTGGCGGAGCGGCTCGCCGCCCGCCTGGTCGCCGCGAACGGCGGGAGACCGCCGCGCCGCGTGGGGCTGCTGGCGGGCCGCTCCGTGACCGCGTACGCCGGGTACCTCGCCGCGCTGCGCGCCGGCGCCGCCGTCGTGCCGCTGAACCCCGAGAGCCCGCCCGCGCGTTCGGCCGCCGTCGTCGCGTCCGCCGGGCTCGACCTCGTCCTGGCCGACGCGCACGCAGCCGCGGACGCCGAGGCGGATCTCGGCGCGCCGGTGCTCGTGGTCGGCGCCGAGGAGCGCGCGGCGCTGGCCCGTGACCCGGCCCCCGACCTGCCGCCGACGCCGACCGGCCCCGACGACCTCGCGTACCTCCTGTTCACCTCCGGCTCGACCGGCGCCCCCAAGGGCGTGCCGATCAGCCACCGCAACCTGTCCGCCTACCTCGGCCTGATGACCACCCGGTACGGCGTCGGGCCCGGCAGCCGCATGTCGCAGAACTTCGAGCTGACGTTCGACGGTTCGGTGCACGACCTGTTCGTCGCCTGGGCAGGTGGCGGCACCCTCGTGGTGCCGACGCGCGGCCAACTGCTCTCCCCCGTACGCACGGTGAACAAGCTGGGGCTGACGCACTGGTTCTCCGTGCCGTCGCTGATCTCGTTCGCCTCCCGGCTCGGCACGCTCCGCCCCGGCAGCATGCCGACGCTGCGCTGGAGCGTCTTCGGCGGCGAGCCGCTGACGCTCGCCGCCGCGCGGGAGTGGCGGTCGGCCGCCCCGGGGAGCCGGATCGAGGTCCTCTACGGCCCGACGGAACTCACCATCTCCTGCACGGGGCACCTGCTCCCCGACGACCCGGACGCCTGGCCCACGACCCCCAACGGCACGGCGCCGATCGGCGAGGGGCATCCGGGGCTCGACCTCCTCCTGCGGGGGGACGACGGCGCGCCGGGCGACGTCGGCGAGCTCTGCGTCCGCGGCCCCCAGCGCTTCCCCGGCTACCTCGACCCCGCCAACGACGCGGGCCGCTTCCTCACCCCGGACGGACGCCGCGTGGCGGACGGCCGGGTGACCGACCGGCACTGGTACAGGACGGGCGACCGGGTCGCGGTGCTCGACGGCGTCCTGGTGCACCTCGGGCGGACCGACCACCAGGTGAAGCTGCGCGGCCACCGCGTCGAACTCGGCGAGATCGAGGTCGTGTTGCGGCAACAGCCCGGCGTGCGCGAGGCGATCGTCGTGCCGGTGGCGACCGCGGACGGCGAGGTGGAGGTCGAGGCGGCCGTCACCGGCCCGGGCTGCGACCCCGACGTGCTCTACGCGGCCCTGGCCGCGCGGCTGCCGCCGTACATGCGACCGCGCCGCATCACCGTCCTCGACCAGCTGCCGCTCAACGGCAACGGCAAGATCGACCGCTCGGCAGTCCTCGCGCACCTCGGACAGGCCCGCTGATCCAGGCGGGCCGACTCCTCACGGCACCAACCCCTCCGACACCTTCCCCGACGCCCGTTGTGAGGCCATTGCCCATGTTCGACGCCATAGTGATCGGCGCACGGTGCGCGGGAGCTCCCACCGCCATGCTTCTCGCCCGCGCGGGATACCGGGTGCTCCTCCTCGACAAGGCCCAGCCGGGCACCGACACGCTCTCGACCCATCTCGTCCATCAGCCGGGCGTCGCGGCCCTCGCCCGCTGGGGGGTGCTGGAGCAGGTGCGCGCCTCCGGGTGCCCGCCGCTGGAGCGCGTCTCGTACGAGATCGCCGACATCAGGCTCGAAGGCTGCGGGCGCGGCGTGGAGGGCCAGCGCTCCGGGATCGCGCCGCGGCGTCAGGTGCTGGACGCGATCCTCGCGGACGCGGCCGTGGCGTCAGGCGTCGAGCTGCGCGACCGGTGCACCGTGACCGGCCTGCTGCGGGACGACGACGGGCGCGTCGTCGGCGTGGAGGGCACGCACCGGCGCCGCGCCTTCACCGAACGGGCACACCTGGTGATCGGCGCGGACGGCATGCGGTCCACGGTGGCCCGGCTGGCGCAGGCGGCGTACAGCGTCGCCGACCCGCGCCTGACGTGCGCCTACTACACGTACTGGGCGGACGTCCCGGCCGGTCTCGAACTGTACGAGGGCCCGGGGAGCTGGACGGCCGCGGTGCCGACCAACGACGGGCTGACGCTCGTCCTGACCTACTTCCCGCAGTCCCGCTTCGAGGAGGTGCGCGCGGGGGCGTCCGAGGCGTACCTGCGGCAGGTCGAGGCCACCGCCCCCGCGCTGTACGAGCGCCTGCGCGGCAAGGAGCCCGCCGAACGCCTGCGGGGCACCGGCGACCAGCAGAACTACTTCCGGAAGGCGGCGGGACCCGGCTGGGCCCTGGTCGGCGACGCCGGGCACCACAAGGACTCGATCACGGCGCGCGGCATCAGCGACGCCTTCCTCCAGGCGGAGGCCCTGGTCCGGCTGCTCGACGGCCGTCTCGGCGCGGGACCCGAGCGGCTGGACGCGGCGCTCGCGGACTTCGCTGACGAGCGGGACAGGGCGCTCATGCCGGGGTACGAGTCCACGCTGGCCGTCGCGCGCCTGGCGCCGCACGAGCAGCGCCTGTCCCTGCTGAGGGCCGTGCAGACCGACGCGGAACTCACCTCGATCTACTTCGACATGGTCGCCGGGATCGGGACGGCGAGCGCGCTCTACACGCCCAAGCTGCTCTCGCTGCTGTGACGTTCCGGCAGGTGGGCGGCGGGTCGGGCGCGTGCGCGGGCCCGTGGCGGAGCCATGCGCACAACCCGTTTGCTGCAAAGCTCAGTTGGCACAAGCGTTCGCTGACGCCCCTCTATGATCCTGCTACAGTCACACTTAGCCCAGACTCCGATGGCGTTGCGTCACGTCGCCGTACCGGAGGAGAGGGGCAGATGTTGCCCCCACTGAACCCAGCGCTCCCCTGCCGTACGAGGAATCAGATGCCAGGCAACCGCGACCGGCGGACACCTCATCGGTCTCGACCGCGTAGATCGCAGCGATTCCCTTATCTCCTGCCCCTGGCGGTCCCCGCGCTCTGTCTGTGCGGACTGTGGGGGTACACGGCGACGGAATCCGCCACCGGTCGGACCCCGCAGCACGCCGAGGCACCCGGCACGGCATCCGTCGCCACAGCGGCGCGCGATGTCCTGCCCGCACCCCGGACCGACGGTCAGACGCCGTACGCCGACCCGGCCGGTACGGCCGCCGCGTACGCCGGGACCACCACGGGCGGCGCGTCCTTCGGCGTCGCCGCCCTCACCACGACCGCCTTCCCCGCCACGGCCGCACCCGGCGCCGACCCCCTCGCCTCCCTGACCGACGACGCCGCCGGTTACGGCGACGAGGCCCTCCTGCTCGGCGTCGCCGGTGCGCTCGCCGCCGCCGCCTTCGGCACGCTGCGCGCCGTGCGCCGCCGCCGCGTGGCGCTGGAGAAGCTCCAGGCGAAGCTGGAGGAGCAGCGCGCCGAGATCGAGGCGCAGCGCTCGGCACTGGAGCGGCAGGCCGCCACCCTCGGGCGCGTCGCCGAACTGCGCTCGCAGGCCGACGAGATGTCCGACATCCATCTGCCGCAGCTCCTCGCCCGCATCCAGCGCGGCGAGCGGCTCGGCCCGGTGCCGCCGCCGCCCAACGGGCGCCGCCCGGCCGACGAGGTCGAGCGGCTCTCGGCGGCCATCGACAACCTGGGCCGCGTCGCCGCCGGTTCCCTGGTCAAGCAGTCCCAGGGGCGTGAGGGCACCGAGAAGGTCTTCGCGCAGCTCACCCGCCGCACGCAGACCCTGATCGGCCGGCTGATCTCGCTGCTCGACGAACTGGAGCGCAAGCACGAGGACTCGGACCTCCTGAAGGACCTCTTCCAGATCGACCACCTCGCGACCCGCCTGCGGCGGCACGCGGAGAACCTGGTCATCCTGAGCGGTCCCCCGTCCAACCCCCGCATCACGGCGCCCGTCTCGATCGTGGACGTCATGCGCAGCGCGGTCGCCGAGACGGAGAAGTACACCCGCGTCAAGGTGAAGAACGTCCCGGCGGAGTGGCATCTCGGCCTCGCCGGACGCGCCGTCGCCGACATCACCCACCTCCTCGCCGAACTGATCGAGAACGCCACGAGCTTCGCCCCGCCGGACACCTACGTGTCCGTCAGCGCGACGAAGAC
Organism: Streptomyces avicenniae; assembly: GCF_000719135.1. Lineage (GTDB taxonomy): Bacteria > Actinomycetota > Actinomycetes > Streptomycetales > Streptomycetaceae > Streptomyces > Streptomyces avicenniae. The sequence goes on from NZ_JOEK01000001.1 coordinate 192,497, forward strand.
GCTCCACGGCCTGCTCGTGCACGTCGAGGACCACGGCCTCGGCATGCCGGAGGAGGCGCTCGACCGCGCCAACGAGCTGTTCGCGCACCCGCCCGAGCTGAACGTCGCGGCGCTGAGCAAGGACCCGCGCCTCGGCCACTTCGTCGTCGCGCGGCTCGCCCAGCGGCACAAGGTGTCCGTCGAGCTGCGGCGTTCCGTCTACGGGACGCTGGCGATCGTGCTGCTGCCCACCGAGCTGCTGGAAGAGGTCGGCTCCCCCGTCCTCAACGCGCTGCGGGCGTCGGCCGCCATGGGCGGCGCGGTCGCCCCCGACGCGGCCCTCGCCGCCGCGCCCGGCGCGGTCACCGCGGACGTCACGTCCGACGTCACGCCGCCGGTCGGCACGGACGGCGCGGTCGGCACCGGCGACCGCGAGGCCCCGGTGCCCGTCCTGGCCGAGGCCCACCCCATCACCCACACGCATGTCGCGGACGACAGCGGCTTCCCCGACTACGGGGGCGCGGGACTGCTGCCCCCGGCGGCCGACCACGCCTCCGCCGCGCCGTCGGCACCGGCCGGGTGGGCGCCGTCCCCCGAGCACGCCGCGGCCCGGGAGCACGGCGGCCCCGTGGCGCGGGCGGTCGCGGAGTACCCGGTGGCGGCGGAGTACCCGGTCGCCGGCGCCCCCGCCCCGGTACGCCAGGCGCAGCCAGCGGAACCCGCCCACCCCGCGCACGCCCGAGCGACGGCCGGGGGGAACGTGCCCGCCGATGATGCCAACCGCCCGCTGACCACCCCTTCGAAACTGCCCCAGCGGGCCAGGGGAGCGAGCCTCGCCAGACAACTGCGCATGGAAGCAGGACAGGCGGAGGGCGAGGCGGCCGGAGACGGCGCCCTCGCCTCCCCGGCCGTGTCGGCCCGCGCGTTCAGCGCCATCCAGCAAGGTCTGCAACGTGCCAGGACGCACCAGGCCGACGAGCCGGACACGGACCGACGGCCGCCGGATTCCAGGGGCCCTGGTGGCAATTAACCGTGAGGGAACACGCAATGACTGAGCAGGTACATTCCGGTCCTCAACTGGACTGGCTCCTCGACGACCTGGTGAGCCGCATCCCCGACATCCGCTGTGCCATCGTGCTGTCGGGGGACGGCCTCCTCATCGGCAAGTCCCGTGACCTGCGCCGGGACGACGCCGAGCACCTGTCGGCCGTCGGCTCCGGCATGCACAGCCTCGCCCGCGGCGCCGCCCGGCACTTCCAGGGCGGCGAGGTCCAGCAGACGGTCATCCAGATGGAGAAGGCCTACCTGTTCGTCACGGCCGCCGGGCGCGGCGCGCGGCTGGCCGCCATCGCGACGGAGGAGGTCGATGTGGGGATGATGGCGTTCGAGATGGCCACGATCGTCAAGCAGGTGGGCCAGTACATGAGCGCCGCACCCAGGACGCAGGCACCGTCCGGCAGCCGGGCCCAGGGTTCCTGATCCGCGATGGAGACCGGGCGTCACTTAAGACCGTACGCCATCACGGGCGGGCGCACCCGTCACAGCCGTCACACCTTCGCCCTGATCTCGCTGATCGTCGCGCGCTCCGAGCACAGGACGGAGGACGGCCATCTCGAACCCGAGGCACAGCAGATCCTCGAACTGTGCCGCGCCCGTGCCGTGGCGATCGCCGAGATCGCCGCGCAGCTCGACCTGCCGGTGAGCGTGGTGAAGGTCCTGTGCGGTGATCTGCTCAACGATTCCCTCATCCTGGTCCAGGCGCCGCCGGGGCCAGAGGACCAGCCCGACCTTGAACTCATCGAAAGAGTGATACGTGGCCTCCGTAGTCGGCTCTGAGCCGGTCATGCCGGTCGCCCTGAAGATCGTCATCGCGGGGGGCTTCGGTGTGGGCAAGACGACCCTCGTGAACTGCGTCAGCGAGATCCCGCCGTTGCAGACGGAGGAGAGCATGACCGCCCGCAGCCTCGGGGTGGACGACCTCACGGGCATCGAGGGCAAGACCTCCACCACCGTCGCGATGGACTTCGGGCGCATCACCATCGCGCCCGAGCTGGTCCTCTACCTGTTCGGCACGCCGGGCCAGGACCGGTTCTGGTTCATGTGGGACGACCTGGCGACCGGCGCGCTCGCGGCGGTCGTCCTGGCCGACACCCGCCGCCTGGAGACGTCCTTCGCCTCGATCGACTTCTTCGAGTCGCGGGACGTGCCGTTCGCGGTGGCGGTCAACTGCTTCGACGGGCACCGCGACTGCACGAGCGAACAGGTCCGCACGGCGCTCGACCTCGACCCGACGACGCCGGTCGTCCTGTGCGACGTGCGCCAGCGCGCGTCGAGCAAGGAGGTGCTGCTCGCGGCGCTTGAGGTGGCCCGCGTCCAGGCCGCCCACCGGATGGCCGCGCCGAGCAGCCGCTGACCCCGCCTCGGGTCACGCCACGTCGCCCCGGAGGGGTCAGGCGCCGGACGCGCCGGGGATCAGCGCGTCGAGCAGTGCCAGGCCCTCAGGCGCGGTCGGCCCGCGCGGCGCCGCCTCGGGCGGCAGCGCCCGGAAGTCGCGCGGCGCCATGCCGTACGTCGCCCTGAACCGCCGCGAGAAGTGGTAGGCGTCGCCGAAGCCGCTGCGTACGGCGATCGCGCGCAGCGGCAGGTTGCTGCGCCACAGGAGCGGTTCGGCGCGCGCCAGCCTGATGCGTTCGAGCGCGGCGGCGGGCCCGAGCCCTATGTGCTCCCTGAACACGCGGCACAGCGTGCTGACCGAGACGCCCGCCGCGTCGGCCAGGTCGGACAGCGGGATGGGCCGCGTGATCCCGTCCGACCACCCCTCGCGTACGGCGCGCGCCATCGCCACGACCGGTTCCGGCAGCGCCGCCGGGGGGCCGGCCGCCGGGCCGGGGCCCGCGACGAACGTCGCGAGCAGCAGCCGCAGCGTCTCCCGTGCGTGCTCCCGCCACCCCGGCGGGCAGGCGCCGCCCAGCCACACCAGGTACTCGCACAGCGCGCCCAGCGGATCGGGCCGCCCGCCCATCGGCCGCGTGGTCGGCCACCCGGCGTCGTCCACCGGCCCGGCGACGGGCCGGAAGTGGACGTACGCGTGCCGGGTCGTGCGCGCGGGGTCCCAGTGGAAGACGTCCCGCATGCCGGGCCGTACGAGCAGCAGCGTCCCGGGCACGAGCGGCACGGTCCCGCCGCCCGCCGTCCAGGTGGCGCGGCCGTGCAGCACCCAGACGAACTCGTAGCTGCGCGCGTGCCGCGGCCCGAAGGACGAGCCGGGCGGGTAGTCCGCCACCGTCGGGCCCAGCCTGGGGAGCAGTTCGACGGCGTACGGATCGGCCGCCGCGCCCGGGAGTCCGCTCATCGCCTCACCTGTCGCAGCCACCGGCCCTGTCGGGCCGGACACGCGGGCGGCGCACCTCGTCCGTGCCCTTCCAGCCGTACGGGTCGCGCCCGGAGACCAGGACGATATCGCGGAAGTCCGCGCGCGCCATCCCCACACCCGGCTCGGGCGCAGCCCAGGGCAGCAGCGACTCGGCGCTCATGTAGTGGCCGACGAGGGCCCGACGGCAGCCGTGGCGGCCGGAGTTGGGCAGCGACTTGTGCAGCAGGTAGCCGTTGAAGAGGAGGACGGAGCCCGCCGCGATCTCGACCGGCACCGCGTCCTCCTCGCTCCAGGGGAAGCCGTACGACTCCACGGTGCAGTCGTAGCGCGGGTCGTCGTGCTCGCGGTCGGGGTAGAGGACGCCGGGCCGGTGCGAGCCGGGGACGACCCACAGGCAGCCGTTCTCCGTCGTCGCGTCGTCGAGCGCGATCCAGGCGGCGGTCAGCGAGCGGTCGCGCGTGGGGATGAACCCCTCGTCCTGGTGCCACGCCTGTCCTGGGCGGCCCTCGGACTTGATGAACAGCATCGACTGCATCGCCTTCACGTTGGGCCCGATGACCTGCGTCAGCGGATCGACGATCGCCGGATGGCTGATGGTGTCACGCATCAGCTGGGACAGCTTGTGCGGGTAGTGCACGCACAGGAAGCGGCGCAGCACCTCGTCGTCGGTGTCGTCCGGGCGCACGCCGGCGGCCTGCGCGCCCTCGATCGGGCCGCGTTCGCCGCGGCAGATGGCGACGGCCTCGGCGAGCAGGCCGTCGATCTCGGGGCGGTCCAGTACGCCTTCGAGGACGACGAAGCCGTCCCTGGCGTAGCGGGACGTGAGGGATTCGGTTGTCGCGGACGCGAGCTGCACGGGGTGCTCCCTGCGGGTCGTGGCCGGGTGCGGAGGACCGGCCGGTACCCCCGATCGTCGTGCGCCGCGCGCGCCCCGGTCCATGGCTCGGCCGGGCACGGGGATGGCGAATCAGGTCACGGGTTCAGGACCCTTGACGTTGTCCGAAACATCCGAGTAGCGTCAACGGCGTTCAGCTAATACGTATTAGAGAGGGGGCGACGTGGCCCACTCCCCACGCCGACGGCGGCCGACCCAGGTGGACATCGCCCGGCACGCCGGGGTGTCCCAGGCGACGGTGTCCCTGGTCATCAGCGGTGGAGCGGCGAGCGACCAGATACCCGAGCCGACGCGCCTGGCCGTCCTTGCGGCGGCGCGGCAGCTCGGCTACTCGGCCAACGTCGCGGCCCGCAGCCTGAAGGGCGGACGCAACCGGCTGCTCGGGTTGTATACGTTCGAGCCGGTCTTCCCGACCGACCAGCGCGATTTCTACTACCCGTTCCTCCTCGGCGTCGAGGAGGAGACGGCCGCGCAGGGCTACGACCTGCTGCTGTTCAGCTCGGTGACGTCCGCAGGTGACCGGTCGATCTACGCGGGCGGCGCCAACCGGCTGAAGATCGCGGACGGTTGCGTCCTCCTCGGCCGCAGCGTCCGGCGGGCCGAGCTGGCGGCGCTGATCCGCGAGGACTTCCCCTTCGTCTTCATCGGCCGCCGCGAGGTGGACGACGGCGAACTGTCCTACGTCGCCGCCGACTACGTGACGGCGACCGCCGACCTCGTCGCCGCACTCGTCCGGCTCGGCCACCGCCGCATCCTCCACCTGCGCGCCCCCGGCGACTCCGAGCCCACCCGTGACCGCGAGAGCGGCTACCGGCGCGGGATCGCCGAGGCCGGACTCCCCGCCGACCACGTCCTGATCGAGACCCTGACCGACCCCGCCGACCTGTCGGCCGACCACCTGCGGGCCTGGGCCGACCGCCACGGCGCGACGGCCCTCCTCGTCGAACCCACCGAGGACACGCGCCTCGTCGAGGCCCTTGAGGACGCCGCCAGGTCCGGCGGCCTGCGCTTCCCCGACGACCTCTCGCTCGCCCTCCTCGGCGACCCGCCGTCCTGGACGCCGGAACTGCGCGACTGGACCCGCTACTCCCTGCCCCGCGCCCGCATGGCGCGCGAGGCGGTCGGCCTCCTGATCGAGCTGCTGGACGACCCGGCGTCCGCGCCCCGGCAGCTCTCGGTGCCCTGCGCGTTCGTCGCAGGCGACACGATCGGCCCGCCCGTCACCCCGCCCGTGCCAGGGGAGCGGTCATGATCCGCATGGTCGTGAAGCGGCTGCTCATCGGCGTGTTCGTCATGTGGGGCGCCGCGTCCCTGATCTTCCTCATCGTCCGCGCGGCGCCCGGCGACCCGGCGTCCGTCCTGCTCGGCCCCGACGCCGACCGCGAGCAGATACGGCAGCTCCACGCGACGCTGGGCCTCGACCGCCCGCTCCACGAGCAGTACGTCACCTACCTCGGCGACGTCCTGCGGCTCGACTTCGGCGAGTCGCACCGGCTCGGCCGCCCGGCGATGGACGCGGTGCTGGAACGTTTCCCCGCCACCCTCGAACTCACCCTCACCGCCACCACGGTCGCCGTCGTCGCCGGTCTGCTCCTCGGCCTCCTCGCGGGCGCGCGCCCCGGCGGCAGGACCGACCGCGTCGTGTCGGCCGTGACCATCGCGCTCCAGTCGTTCCCCACCTTCTGGGTCGGCATCATGGGCGTCCTCCTCTTCGCCCTCACGCTGCGCCTCCTCCCCAGCTCGGGCGTCGGCACACCGCAGCACATGGTGCTGCCCGCCCTGACGATGGCGCTTCCGTTCATCGCGATCGTCGCCCGCCTCGCCCGCAGCAGCGTCACCGAGACGATGCGCGAGCCGTACGTCGTCACCGCCCGCTCGAAGGGCCTGACCGAACCCCAGATCCTCCTCGGCCACGCCCTGCGCAACTCCCTGGTGCCGGTCGTCACGATCGTCGGCCTCCAGATGGGCGCGCTGCTCGGCGGCGCGGTGATCGTCGAGAACGTCTTCGCCTGGCCGGGGCTCGGCTCCCTCGTCGTGGACGCCGTGGCCAACCGCGACTACGCCGTCGTCCAGGGCGTCACGCTGCTGATCGCGGGCGCCGTCACCGTGCTCAACCTCGTGGCCGACCTGCTGTGCGCGCAGCTCGACCCGCGCATACGGATGGAGGCCGCGGCATGACCGCTCCCCCGACAGGACACGAGGCCGCCGCGGCGGCCGTCTCCCCGGCCGTGACCGGGCCGGGCACGAGCACCGCCCGCCGCCCCGGGCGCCGCGCCGCGACGCTCATCCCCTGCGCCGTCGTCGCCCTGTACGTCCTGGTGGCCCTGATCGGCCCGCTGCTCGTGCCGTACGACCCGGTCCACACGCCGCTGGAGGACCGGCTGTTGTCGCCCGGTTCCACGACGGCCGACGGCTCGACCGCCTGGCTCGGCACGGACGGCCTCGGCCGCGACGTGCTCGGCCAGATCGTCCACGGCGCCCGCACGTCCGTCCTCATCGGCGCCGCCACCGTCGGCCTGTCCTGCCTGGTCGGCGTCACCCTCGGCGCGATCGCCGGGTACGCGCGGGGCTGGGTGGACGCCGTGCTGGCCCGCGTCTTCGACGTCCTGCTCGCCTTCCCCGCCATCCTGCTGGCGATCGTCATCGCCGGGGCCTTCGACCGCAGCCTGCTGCTGGTGGTCGTCGCGCTGTCGGCGACGGGCTGGATCGCCTTCGCCCGCGTCACGCGCGGCGTGGCCCTGTCCCTGCGCGAACGCCCGTGGGTGGACGCCGCGCGGGTGATGGGCGTGCCAGGACGGGAGATCCTGCGCCGCCACGTCCTCCCGTTCACGGTGGGGCCCGTCGTCGCCATGGCCACGCTGGAATTCGCCCTCGTCGTCCTGGCCGAGGCGGGCCTCAGCTTCCTCGGCATCGGCCTCCCCGCCGACACCCCCTCCTGGGGCCAGACGATCGCGAGCGGCAAGGAGTACCTGGAGACCGCCTGGTGGATCTCCACGCTCCCCGGCGTCGCGCTCTCCCTCCTCATCATCAGCGTCGGCATCCTCGGCGACCAACTCACCGCCCGGCACCGGCACGGACGCCGGTCCGCCTGACCACCCCTCCGCACCACCGCACCAGCGCGACAGGAGAAACACCCATGAACGACAGCAGCGAACGGAGAACCGGGCGGTTCACCGGCCTGGCCGCCGCCCTGGCGGGCGTCGCCGTGCTCGCCGCCTGCTCGACCACGACCAGCGGCGGCGACACCGAGGGCGCGGGCGGCGGCGGCACGGGCGAGCTGACCGCCGCGGGCACGTACCCCATCGAGAGCCTCGACCCGCACGGCGCCCAGGGCGCCTCCACCGGCACCCAGTTCGCGGGCCAGGCCCTCTTCAGCCGCCTCGTGAAGCCCGCCCCCGACGGCACGCTGACCGGCGACCTCGCCGAGTCCTGGGAGCCGAACGCCGACGTCACCGCCTGGACGTTCACCCTGCGCGACGGCGTGACGTTCAGCGACGGCTCGCCGCTGACCGCCGAGGACGTCGTCGCCTCCTTCGACCGCATGATGGAGCTGAACGGGCCGAACGCGGGCAACTTCCCCGAGGCCACGATGACCGCCGCGTCCGACACCGAGGTCGTCCTCACGACGCCCGCGCCCGACGCGTCGATCCCCGGCAAGCTCGTCCTCTTCTACGTGCTCCCTTCCGGCATCGCCGCCGACGACACCGCGTTCTTCAACGACCCGGTCGGCTCAGGCCCGTTCACCGTGGACGGCTTCACCCCGGGCGAGACCCTCGAACTCGCCCCCAACCCCGACTACTTCGGCGACACCCCGGCGACCGACCGCGTCGTCGTCCGCAACATCCCCGAACTCTCCGCCCGCCTCACCGCGCTGCGCACCGGCGAGGTGGACGTCGTCTGGGGCATCCCCGACGACCAGCTCGGCGTCCTGGAGGGCGACGACGGCCTCACCGTCGAGACGGTCCCGAGCACCGCCGAGTTCACCATGTGGTTCAACTCCTCGGTGCCCGCCCTGGAGGACGCCGCCGTGCGCCGCGCGCTGTGGCAGGCCGTGGACTTCGCGACGATCATCGAGCAGCTGTACCCGGAGACGGGCGAGCCGGCCACCGCGCCCGTCACCCCCGTCGTCCTCGGGCACGCCCCGCAGGAGCCCGTCGCCTTCGACCCCGAGGCGGCGCGCGCGGCCCTGGAGGACGCCGGGTTCGACTTCTCGCAGACGCTGCGCCTCCAGTTCGCCAACGCCGAGTTCCGCCCGTTCCTCCAGGCGGTCGCCTCCGACCTGGAGGAGATCGGCGTCCGGGTCGAGCCGCTGGAGAAGGAGCAGGCCGTCTTCACCGAGGACCTCCTCGCCCTCAACTGGGACATCAACTTCCAGCAGCTCGCCACCCCGACGTTCGACGCCGCGAGCAACCTCGGCCGCCTCTACACCTGCGACGCCGCCCGCACCGGCTACTGCAACCCGGAGCTGGACGACCTCCTCGCCCGCGCGGGCGGCAGCGCCGACGAGGCGGAGCGCACCGACCTGTACGGCCAGGCCAGCGAGATCATCTGGAACGACGCGGTCGGCATGTACCCGATGACCGTCAGCATCGCCTACGCCTGGAACGCCGACCTGGAGGGCTTCACCCCCGACCCCAGCGGCCTCCCCGACTTCTCGACCGTCACGGACGGCGGCTCGTGACCCGCGCCGCGACCGCCCGCGCGGCCACGGCCGGTGACGCGGCGGCGCGCGAGGCGTCCGCGCTGACCGTCACCGACCTGACCGTCACCCTGCCGCACCCCGGCGGCCGGGTCCGCGTCCTCGACGGCGTCTCGTTCGACGTGCCGCCCGCCACCACCGTCGGCCTGATCGGCGAGTCCGGCAGCGGCAAGAGCATGACGGCGGGCGCCCTCATGGGCCTGCTCCCCGAGGGCGCCACCACCACGGGAGGGGTCGTGTGGCGCGGCACCGACCTGCTCACCGCCGACGCCGCCCACCTGCGGCGGGTACGCGGACGGCAGATCGCCATGGTCTTCCAGGACCCGCTGGCCGCCCTCAACCCGACCCAGCGCATCGGCCGCCAGGTCGGCGAGATCCCGCGCCGCGACGGGCTGTCGCGCGCCGAGGTGCGCCGCCGCGTCATCGACCTCCTCGACCGCGCCGGGATACCCGAGCCGGAACGCCGCATGCGCGCGTACCCGCACGAGTTCTCCGGCGGCCTGCGGCAGCGCGCCGTCATCGCCATGGCCCTGTCGGGCAACCCCTCGCTGCTGCTGGCCGACGAGCCGACGACCGCCCTCGACGTCACCGTGCAGGCGCGCATCCTCGCGCTGCTGCGCTCGGTGCAGCGGGCCGAGGGCCTGTCGATGCTGCTCGTCAGCCACGACCTGCGGGTGGTGTCGCACGTCGCCGAGCGCGTCGTCGTCATGTACGCGGGGCGCGTCGCGGAACAGGGCCCGGCCCGCGAGGTCCTGCGCCGCCCGGCGCACCCCTACACCCGCGCGCTCGTCGCCAGCGTGCCCGCCGTCCGTACCCGTACGGCGCTCGCCGACCCGCTGCCCGGCGCGCCCGCCACCCCGGCCGCGCGCCCGTCGGGCTGCCCGTTCCACCCGCGCTGCCCGCTGGCCCGCGAACGGTGCCGCACGGAGGTGCCCGCCCCGCGCGCCGTCGCGGACGGGCGGCGCAGCGCCTGCCACTTCGCCGAGGAGGTGCTCGGATCGTGACCGCCCTGCTCGACGTGCGCGACCTGCGCGTCACGTACGGGCGCCGCCGTGGCGCCTTCCGCGCCGTGGACGGCGTCAGCCTCACCGTCGCGCCCGAGGAGACGCTCGGCCTGGTCGGCGAGTCGGGCTCGGGCAAGACGACGGTGGCGCGCTGCGTGGCCGGGCTGATCAGGCCGGACGGGGGCGGCGTCCACTTCGACGGGCAGCCGCTCGGCCCGGTCGGACGGCGGCCCGCCGCGCTCCAGCGCGCCGTCCAGATGGTGTTCCAGGACCCGAGGTCGTCGCTGAACCCGCGCATGACGGTCGCCGCCGTCATCGGCGAGGCGTGGCGCACCCATCCCTCGGCCGCCCCGGGCGGCGACCGCGCGGAGGCGCTGCACCGGCTGCTCGCCGACGTGGGCCTCGACGCGTCCACCGCGTCCCGGCGCGCGGGCGACCTGTCGGGCGGCCAGTGCCAGCGCGTCAGCATCGCGCGGGCCCTGGCGGTCTCGCCGCGGCTGCTCGTCTGCGACGAGGCGGTGTCCGCGCTGGACGTCTCGGTGCAGGCGCAGATCCTGCGGCTGCTGGACGACCTGCGGCGCGAGCGGAAGCTCGCCCTCCTCTTCATCTCGCACGACCTCGGCGTCGTCCACCAGATCGCCGACCGCGTCGCCGTGATGCGGCGCGGCGAGGTCGTGGAGGAGGGCCCGGCGGGTGACGTGATGAGCGCGCCGCGGCACGAGTACACCCGGGCGCTCCTCGACGCCGCACTCGACCTCGACGACGGCACACCCGAACAGACCGGCACGACAAGGGACTTCCCCGCATGAGCCACGAAGACCTCCCCCACGCCCCCGCCCCCGTGGGCTGGAACACCTGGGACGTCCGCGTCCACACCGGCATGAGCCACCTGCCGTCGGGGCTGCGCGTCCGCTTCGGCGTGCTGGCCCCGGACGGGCCGGTGACGGACGGTTTCACCTGGCGCGACGGCCTGGTGCGCCTCGGCCCGCACAGCCTCGACGGCGCGTACGCCGAGGCCCGCGTCCGCGCCGAGGGCCACACGCTCGGCCTGCTGCTGGCCGGAGGGCCGGGCGACAGGCTGCACGCGCGGCTCGAATGCGCGGGCGAGGCCGTGGTCGTCCTCGACGGCTTCGACGGCGCCCCCACGGAGGTGGTCGAGGCCGGGGGCGTCCGCTGGCGGATCGACGTGCCGCCCACCGCGCGGCCCCTCGCCGTCCCCGGCGCGCTGGCCTGGCGCTGCGCCCCCGGCGACACCGACCTGCGCATCGCCCCCGACGGCACCCCTGGCGGCGCCGCCGACACCCCCGGCGTCCTCGCCGACCGCCGCGCCCGCGCCGACGCCGAACTCCCGCACTCCGGCGGCTGGCTGGACGACTCGGCCGACGCCCTCACCCGCGCGCTGACCTGGAACGTCATCCACGTCCCCGCCCTCGGCCGCGTCCTCACCCCGACGTCCCGCGACTTCGTCTCCACCGAGCGGCGCGGCTTCTACGGCAGCTGGGCCCTGCACGCCTGGGACACGTTCTTCACCGGCCTCGCCGCCTCCACCGTGGACCGCGACTACGCCCGGGGCGTCTTCACCCAGATCCTGCCGCACGCCACCGACAGCGGGATGATCCCCAACCGCGTCTCCGACGACCGTGGCCGCACCGACGACCGCTCGCAACCGCCGGTGGGCGCCCTCACCGTGCTGAAGGCCTACCTGGCCGGCGGCCTGTCCGACGCCACGCGCGACCGGCGCCTCGTCCGCGAGACCTTCCCCGCCCTCCTCGCCTGGCACGACTGGTGGCACACCGCCAGGCGCGGCCCGCACGGCCTCCTCGCCTGGGGCTCCGACCCGATCGCGGGCGACCCCGAGTCCGCCACCCTCGACCGCGCCAAGCGCGAATCCGGCCTGGACGACTCGCCGATGTACGACCACGCCGCCTACGACCCGGCGACCCACTGCATGGACCTCGCCGACGCCGGGCTCAACGCCCTGCACATCGCCGACGCCGACGCCCTCGCCGCGCTCGCCGACGTCCTCGCCGCCCACGACACCGCCGCCCGCCTGCGCGCCGAGGCCGCCGACGCCCGCACCCGCGCCGACGCCCTGCTGTGGTCCGCCGAACAGGGCGGCTACCGCAACCTCACGGCCGACGGCACCCACGACCCGCACGTCTCGCCCACCCTCCTCTACCCGCTGCTCGCCGGGCTCCCCGACCCCGGGCGCGCCGCCGCCCTGGCCGACGCCCTGCTGGAGCCCGGCGTCCTCGGCGGCGACCGCCCCCTCCCCAGCACCGCGCGCGACGACCCCGCGTTCGCCGCGACGTACTGGCGCGGCCGGATCTGGGCCCCGATGGCCTACCTCGCCGTCGAGGGCCTGCGCCGCAGCGGGCTGACGGACCACAGCCGCGCCGTCGTCCGCGCCCTGCTGCGCCTGTTCCTGACGGAGTGGCACGAGCACAGCCACGTCCGCGAGAACTACCCGGCGCACAGCGGCGAGAACCTGACCGGCCTGCCCGCCCGCTCCGACGGGCTGATGGCCTGGGGCGGCCTCCTCGCGCTCCTCGCCTTCGGCGAACTGGCCGACGCCCGCGAGGACGGCTGGCGCTTCGCCCACCCCGGTGAGGCCGCCGCGCTCACCGGCCTGCCCCTGGGCGAGGGCCGCCTGTCCGTCCACGCCGACGACGACGCCCTCACCGTCACCCTCGACGGCGGCGAGCTGCTGCGCGCCGCGCCCGGCGTCGTCGTCACCGGGTACGTCCGCGACGCGGACCACGTCACCGGCACCGCCCACGGCCACGGCGACCTCGCCGTCACGCCCCCGGACGGCGGCCCGCCGCTGCGGCTGACCGTGCGCGGCGCGCCCCTGCCCTTCCGCCTGCCGCGCGCCTGACCGCGCGCCCACGAACCCCCACGCCGCAAGGACACGAGAGATGAGGACCCGTACGTGAGCACGAACACGGCGCCGACCGCCGACATCCTGATCGTCGGAGGAGGTCTCGGCGGTGTCGCCGCCGCGCTCGCCGCGCTGCGCAGAGGCAGGACCGTGCTGCTCACCGAGGAGACCGACTGGCTCGGCGGCCAGCTCACCAGCCAGGGCGTGCCGCCCGACGAGCACGCCTGGATCGAGCAGTTCGGCGCCACCCGCAGCTACCGCGCGCTGCGCGACGCCATCCGCGACCACTACCGCACCTGGTACCCGCTGACCGAGGAGGCCAGGGCACGCCGCGACCTCAACCCGGGCGAGGGCCGCGTCTCCCGCCTGTGCCACGAGCCCCGCGTCGCCGCCGCCGTCGTGCACGCGCTGGTCGCGCCCTGGACGTCCGCCGGGCGGCTGCGCGTCCTGTACGGGCACCGGCCGGTCGGCGCCGAGGTGGACGGCGACCGGGTGCGGGCCGTCGTGGTCGAGGGCCCGGGCGGCGACCGGCTCACCCTCACCGCCCCCTACGTCCTGGACGCCACCGAGCTCGGCGACCTCCTGCCGCTGACCGGCACCGAGCACGTCACCGGCTTCGAGTCCCGGCACGACACCGGCGAGCCCAGCGCCCCCGACGAGGCGCAGCCCGCCAACATGCAGGCGTTCTCCTGGGTGTTCGCCGTCGATCACGTCGAGGGCGAGGACCACACCATCGACCGCCCCGCCGGGTACGCCGACTGGGCCCGCTACCAGCCGCCCGGCTGGCCGGGGCCGCTCCTCAGCCTCACCGCCCCCGACCCGCGCACGCTGGAGACCGTGCAGCGCGACTTCGTCCCCAACGCCGACTCGGGGCCGGTCGTCGCCGACCAGAGCAAGGACCCGGGGGACAAGGAACTGTGGGCGTTCCGGCGGGTGTTGGCCCGCTCCGTGCTGCGGCCCGGGTTCGCGCGCAGCGACGTGACGATCGTCAACTGGCCGATGATCGACTACCTGCCGGGGCCGCTGATCGGCGTGGACGACGCGGAGCGCGACCGGCACCTCGCCGGGTCGAGGGAGCTGAGCATGAGCATGCTCTACTGGCTCCAGACCGAGGCGCCCAGGCCCGACGGCGGCACCGGCTGGCCGGGGCTGCGGCTGCGCGGCGACGTGCTCGGCACCACGGACGGCCTGGCCAAGGCCCCGTACATCCGCGAGTCGCGCCGCATCGTCGCGCGGACGCGCGTGGTGGAGCAGGACCTGTCGCTGACGGTGCGCGGCGCGGCGGGCGCGGTCGCCTACCCCGACAGCGTCGGCGTCGGCATGTACCGCATCGACCTGCACCCCTCGACGGGCGGCGACACGTACATCGACGTCGCCAGCTCCCCGTTCCGCATACCGCTCGGCGCGCTGCTGCCCGTACGGCTGCGCAACCTGCTTCCCGCTGGCAAGAACATCGGCACCACCCACATCACCAACGGCTGCTACCGCCTCCACCCCGTCGAGTGGAACGTCGGCGAGGCCGCGGGGGCGCTGGCCGCGCACTGCCTGGAGCTGGGCCTCGAACCCGGCCAGGTGCAGGAGAGCCCCGCGCTGCTCGCCGACTTCCAGGGCGAGCTGGTCAAGGACGGCGTCGAGCTGGACTGGCCCCGGATCGAAGGTTACTGATGCCCCCGCACGCCACCCCGCCGTCCGCCACCCCGCCGCCGCCCGCCGTGGACGGCCGCCGCCTGCTCGCGGGCGTCATGGTCCCCCTCGTCACGCCCATGTCCCGGCCGGGCGTCCCGTCCGCCGAGGGCGCGTACCCGCTGCTCGGCGCGCTGGCCGCGGCCGGGGCGCGGGCGCTGATGCTGCTCGGCAGCAACGGCGAGGGCCCGCTGCTGCCGCCCGGCCGGGAGCTGACCGACTTCGTCCGGGGCGTCCGTGACCGCTGGCGCGACCTCACGGGCGACGGCCCCGTCCTCGTCAACGTGACGGCCGCCGGCACCGCCGACGTCCTCGCGCGCGCCGACGCGGTGCTGCCCGCCGGGCCCGACGCCCTCGTCCTCAGCCCGCCGATCTACTTCCACCACAGGCCCGACGAGATCCTCGCCCACTACGCGGCGCTCGAAGGCGTCGGCGCCCCCGTCGTCGCCTACAACGCCCCGCGCTACAGCAACCCGCTGACCCCGGCGCTCCTCGACGACCTCACGCGGCTGCCGCACGTCGTCGGCGCCAAGGACAGCTCGGGCGACACCGACCTGCTCACCCACCTGATCGCCGCCGCGCGGCGGCGCCCCGGCTTCGGCGTCAGCCAGGGCGCCGAGCACCAGGCGCTCGCCGCCCTGCGCCTCGGCGCGGACGGCATCGTGCCCGGCATCGCCAACCTCGCGCCACGCCTCGCGGTCGCCCTCTTCCGAGCGCACGAAAACGGGCGCCCCGAAGACGCCGAACGGGCCCAGCACTCCCTCGACGCGCTCCTCGCACTGCACACCGTCCGGCCGGGCGTACCCGCCGTGAAGACGGTCCTCACGGCGCGCGGCCTGTGCACCCCGCACGTCGCCGCGCCGTTCACGCCCTGCACCCCCGACGAACGCGACCGCCTCCTCGCGCTCCTCGCGCCGCACGAGGAGCACCTGATCCGACCCTGACCGCCCCGACCCCGCCCCAGCCCCCGACCGCCCGCACCGTCTTGCCGCACAGCAGGGGAGAACCATGCCGACATCAGAGCCGATCCCGCATGCCCGCCTCAGCCGCAGAACGTTCGCCCTCGGCGTCGCCGGAGCCTCCGCCGCCGCCGCGCTCGGCCCGCACCCGCAGGCATTCGCCGCACCCGCGCCCGTGACCCCGACCCGGCGCGCGGCCGGTGCCGGGGCCGCGGCCTTCTTCCACGAGACGACCCTGTGGGACTCCGCGACGGACCCGCTGGAGAACTACCACGTCCACGCCCTGACCGTCCTCCCCGACGACACCGTCCTCGCCGTCACCGAAGGCCGCCACGAGGTCTGCGACGCGGGCCCCCGCGACCTCCTCCTGCGCCGCAGCACGGACGGCGGCGACACCTGGGGCCCCACCCAGACCCTCGTCGCCTCCGAGGACGGCGCCTCCTGGGGCAACCCCGCCCTCCTCGCCGACCGCGACACCGGCACCGTCTTCTGCTTCTACATGCTCTCGCTCCGCCTGCCGGAGAACACCTCCTGCTCGGGCGACATCGGCGACCTGTGGATGATCTCCAGCGACGACGCCGGAGTCACCTGGAGCACACCCACCGCGCTGTCCGGCATGTTCGAGCACTTCCCCTACGACTGGGCGCTCCACGGCCCCGGGCCCGGCCACGGCATCCAGCTCGACACCGGACGCCTCCTCCTCAACTGCGCCCACCGCCGCGTCATCGTGGGCAACACCGTCGCCGAACGCTTCTACGGCGTCTCCACGATCTACAGCGACGACCACGGCGCCACCTGGCAGGCGGCGGGCGAGATCCCCGTCTCCGTGGACTACCCGATCAACGAGGCCCGGCTCTTCCAGCGCACGGACGGCACCGTCGTCGTCAACGGCCGCTCGGCGGCGGGCGGCAACCGGCAGCGCATCGTCGCCGTCAGCGCCGACCGCGGCCTGACCTGGGCCCCGCCCGCGCTCGACGGCGCGACCGGCACGTTCAACGCGGTGGACGCCTCCCTCGCCCGCTACACCGGCGGCCCCGGCAGCACGGAGCCGAGCCGCATCCTCTTCAGCCGCCCCGACTCGCCCGTCCGCGCCAACATGACCGTCTCCGTCAGCTACGACGAGGGCCACTCGTACCCGTACAGCCGCGTCGTCAACGCCAACCGCTCCTACTACTCCGACCTGGCGCGCCTGTCCGACGGCACGATCGTCATGCTCTACGGCTGCGAGGGCGACATCGCCAGCGCCCCGCGCAAGGTCAACGTCGCCCGCTTCTCCCTCGACTGGCTCACCCAGGGCCGGGACTCCCTCGCAGAAGGCCCCGGCCGCACCGAGCAGTTGATACCGCTCGCCACCGGCGGCCAGGCGACCGGCGGGACGTTCACCACCGTCGCCGACCCCCTGGCGCGCGGCGGGGCGCGCGCCGTCCTCACCGCGTCGGCCACCGGGGCCCGGCTGCGCCACACCTTCACCCCCGACGAGCCGGGGAACCACCAGCTGTGGCTGCGCTACCACCGGGGCGCGCAGGGGGCGTCGGTCACGGTCACCGTGGACGGCGCGCGGCCCCGTACGGCCGTCATCGACACCACCCGCGAGAACGCCGACGGGTACGACATCGCCTACCTCGGCACCGTCGCCCTCACCGGCGGCGCGCACACCCTCGACCTCACGGTCTCCGCCACAGGACGCGGCGGCGGCCTCGTCCTGGCGGCCGACGCCCTCGGCCTCGTCCGCGCGCCGCACGCGCCGGACGTGCGCGAGGAGGTCGTCGTGGACAACGACGCGCTCGGCTACCAGGTGGTGAGCGGCACCTGGTCGCCCGCCACCGGCACCCCGGGCTTCTGGGGCGGCAACTACCGCACGGCGCCCGCCGGTACGGGCGGCAGCGTCGTCCGCTGGCGGCCCGTCGTCCCCGGCACGGGCAGCTACCGGATCGAGTACTCCTACGCCCCGCACGCCAACCGCGCCCCGGACGCGCCGTACACCGTGACGCACGCGAACGGCAGCACGACCGTCCGCGTGGACCAGCGGGCCGCCGGGACGCCCGACGCCCGGGGCGGCACCTGGGCGTCGCTCGGCACGTTCACGCTCACCGCCGGGCTCGTGACCACCGTCCAACTCAGCAATGACGCGGGCGGGTTCGTCATCGCCGACGCGATCCGCCTCATCCGCCTCCCCTGACCCCCGCCACGGCGGGCCCGGCCCATCCCGGGTCAGGCCCGCCGTGATCAGTCCTCGATGTCCACGCCGTAGCCACGCGCGAGATCGGCCAGCCCGTGGTCGTAACCCTGGCCGACGGCGCGCAGGCGCCACACCGGCCCACGCCGGTACAACTCGGCCAGGACCAGGGTGCGTTCCGTGGTCGCCGCGTCGAGCGTCGAGCGCACCAGCGGCGTGGCGCTCGTGCCGGGACCGGCGGAGATCTCGACGGCTCCGACGTCGCCGAACGTGGCCGTGCCGTCGATGGCGGCGGCGATCACCACCTTGTGCGCCGAGGGAGGCAGCGTCGCCAGGCTCACGCTCACGGTCTGTTCCGTCGGGCCGTCGCCGAAAAGCCGCACGGTCCCGCCCGGATTCTCCGGCGCGCCGTAGAAGACGAAGTCCTCGTCGAACGCGACGTGTTCCTCCTCATCGACCACGAAGGCGACGACATCGATCGCGCATGCCGTCCCCTGCGCCCAGGTGGCCGTCACCGTCCAGGGCGCCTCTCGCACCTGGTCGCCCGGAAGGTCCACCACACCACCGCGCGGTACCACCCCGGGAGCCTCCCGGCGCGCGTGCGCGCGCGGGCCCGGCGCGTCGAGCCAGGCGGCGTCGTGGACGGGGATGCCCCGAGAGGCGATCCGGCCCATACGCCGGTCGGCGTCGCCGCCGGGGAGCGAGACGACGTCGGTGACGCTCGCGGACACGTTGACCGCAGCGGCTCCGCCCAGCTCGACGACCCGCCCGCGGACGGCCACGGCCTCGGTATGGCCGCCGCCCAGGACCAGCACCCGCCGCCCGGCCAGCGGCCTCTCCGCCGGGACGACCGTGTCCCGTACGTCCCGCGTCCCGCTGACCGGCGAGTCGCCCGACCGCTCGTGCGGCACCCCTGGGCGCACGTCACCCAGCAGCCGTACGAACGTCGCCTCGTCGAGGACGGGCACTCCGCACTCCGCCGCACGCCGTGCCTTCCCGGACGCCGAGGCAGGCTCGTTGCTGACCAAGGCGCTGGTCAGCCCGCTGACCGAGGTCACCACGTTCAGCCCGGCGGCGACGGACCGTCCGACCAGTTCGGCGCGGGCCGTCTCGGTCCAGCCGGTGATCGCGACCTTCATGCCCTGCACCAGTGGCGCGCCGGGCAGCAGGCGGCCCGGATTGCGGTACGCGCACGGGGACTTGGGCGGTTGCGGCATGAACCGCGCGTCCTGCCGGGGCGGGCAATCGACAAGGGGGAGCGGGACGCCGAGACGCGCGGCCTCGTCCAACGTCGCCCGGAGGATCCCCGCCAGTACGCGTGTGTCGTCCAGCGCGTCGTGTGCCTTGACCTGCGGAACGCCGTAGTACGCGGCAAGCGTGCCCAGCCGCAGGTCGTCCGTCGGGGGATCGACACGCCGGTTGAGCGCCAGGGTGCACAGCCGCCGGGTCACCGGCAACCAGGAGCGGGCGCGCGCGAACTCATGCGCCAGGAAGTCGTAGTCGAACTGGGCGTTGTGCGCGACCAGCACGCGCCCCTCCAGCATCGCCGCCATCCGCCCCGCGACCTGGTCGAACGTGGGCGAGCCCCGCAGCCTCTCCCGTGTCAGCCCGTGGATGTGCACGGGCCCGGGGTCACAACCCGGGTCCAGCAGTGTCGAGAACTCCTCGGCCACGGTGCCGTCGGGCCCGAGCGTGACCACGGCCACGGAAAGGACCCGGTCCCGGCGCGCGATCAGGCCGGAGGTCTCGACGTCCACCAACGCCCACTCGTGGGCGTGCGCGCGTTCAAGTGAGGTCTGGAGCAGAGGAGATGCGAGGGACATGTCAGCAGAATGGTGCGCCCCCACCGAGTCCTCAACCTACTCGACCATTCGTCCCGGTAGATCCTCTCCCGCGGACCTGAGCTGCGCGATGTGCCAGTCGAGCGCCGCCTCAAGGTGGGTGATGCGGCCGGTGGACAGCATGATCGACACGCCGCCCTGGATGGCCGCCAGCAGCGCGGCGGCGGCCTGGTCCACGTCGATCGACGCGGGCAGCCGCCCGCCGTCGCGCAGCGCGCGGATGCCGGTGGCCAGGTGCTCCTGCCACTCGGCGAGGAGCTGGACGACGACGGCCCGCGCGCCCGGCGTGGAGCGGCCGATCTGGGCGTACAGCGAGCCGAGGGGGCAGGTGTCGCCCTGGGCGCGGTAGCGCTCGACGACGGCGTCGCGCCAGCGGTACCAGGCGTCCCAGGTGTCGAGGCAGCCGAGGTGCGGCTGCTGGTCCTCCAGGACGCGGCTGCCCTCGTAGCGCGCGACGGCGAGGAGGAGGTCGTCCTTGCCGCCGGGGAAGTAGTGGAAGAGCTGGCTCTTGCTCGTGCCGGTGCGCAGACGGACGTCGTCCAGCGTGGTGACGCTCGGGCCGCGCTCCCGCAGGACCTCGGCGGCCCCGGCGACGATGCGCGCCCGCGTGGCCTCGCCCTTGCGGGTCAGAACGCGTTCCATCGGTGCTCCCCTCGGACTGGACCGGTCGGTCCACTGTACCGCCGGGTTTCTGGACTTGCCGGTCCACTTTTTTCGCCGCATCGTGGGGCTCGTCCCGGCGGAGCGCCGGGCCTACGGAAGGAAGCGTGCGATGCAACTCCAGCTCGACGGCAAGCGGGCGCTCGTCACGGGATCGAGCAGCGGGCTCGGCGAGGAGACCGCCAGGGTGCTGGCGGCCGAGGGCGCGTCCGTCGTCGTCCACGGCCGCGACGAGGCCAGGACCGCGGCCGTCGCCGAGGCGATCCGCGCGGCGGGCGGCACGGCCGCGACCGCCGTGGGCGACCTCGGCACCGACGCGGGCGCCGACGCGGTGGCCGCCGCCGCCCTCGCCGACGGCCCGATCGACATCCTGGTCAACAACGTCGGCACCTACGACATGTCCCTGGACTGGTCCACCGCCACCCCGGAGCACTGGGCCGCCCTCTACAACACCAACGTCCTCTCCGGTGTCCGCATGATCCAGCGCCTCGTCCCCGGCATGCGGGAACGCGGCTGGGGGCGCGTCATCCAGGTCAGCAGCGTCACCGGCGAGCTGCCGCAGACCTCCCAGCCGCACTACGCCGCCGCCAACGCCGCGCGCACCAACCTGGCCAAGTCCCTGGCGCGCGAGCTGCGGCACACGGGCGTCACGTCGAACGCCATCGTGGCGGGCGGCATCCTCGTCCCCTCGGTCAAGAAGATGCTGACCGACCTCGGGCGGCGGAACGGCTGGGGCGACACCTGGGACGAGATCGCGGCGAACGAGAACACCCCGTTCGCGGCCAACGACGTCGGCCGCACCGGCGAACCGCGCGAGTACGCCGACCTCATCACGTTCCTCGCCAGCCCCCTCGCGAACTACATCACCGGCTCCGCCCTCCGCATCGACGGCGGCTGGTGACGCGCGTCCGTCCGTCCGTCCGGACGGACGGACGGACGACAGGGCCGGGTCACACCCCTCCGTGGCCCGGTCCTCCGGTGGCCCCGGCACCACGCGGCCGTCACGACCGCCGGTCAGGCCGCGAACTCACCGGTACCCGACGATGAGTTTGTCCAAGGCCTGGTCGCCACTCTCCGCGAACCGTCCCACACTGTCGCGTCCGCAGTAGACCGCGCCGTCCTCGGCCATGCCCAGGAAGAGGTCCCGCCGGGCCATCACGCCGATGGGGTACAGATTCGTCCCCGTTTCCTCGCTCATGGACTCGTAGATGTCCGCCTCCCACTGCCCTTCGAGCGGATCGATCGCGAACGGCGCGATCGCCATCGTGACGCCCTCTCCCGACGCGTCGAAGGACAGGCCGCCGAACTCGCGGAGGAAGTCCCGCGCCGCGTCATGGATCTCGAACGCGTCGCTCTCCCTGAGCGTCTTCTCCCACTCCTCCGTGGAAACACGCCGTTCCGGGGTCCACCCCGCTTCCCTGAGTACGCGCTCGGTCTTGGGCGCCCAGCGCTCGGGCCCGGCCTCATCCATCATCAGGTCACTCCCGTGAGGCAGTACTGGTCGGCGGAACGGCTGGGGCGACACCTGGGACGAGATCGCGGCGAACGCGAACACCCACGTTCGCGGCCGACGACGTCGCGCCGTGCGGCGTGACCTCCACCAGGCTTTCGAGCGCGGCGTCCGGCGTCTCCGCCACGAGCTGGACATGGTCCAGGCCGGAGTACACGGCGCCGTGCGGCGCCATTCCCGGATGGAAGTTCCCGTGGTCGGTGGCTCCGACGGGGTAGAGAGGGAAGCCCGCCTGGTCGCCGAGGTCCTCGAAGATCTCGCCGTCCCACTCGGCCGCCATCGGATCGAGCCGGAACGGGGTGCGCCCGAGAGCCTTCATGGCCGGGGCGCGTTCCACTTCGAGACCTCAGAACTCGCGCAGAAAACTCCGCGCCGCCTCGTGGATCCGGAAACCGCCGTGCTGTTCGAGCGCTTCCTCCCGAGGCGCCGTGTCCACCTGCCGTCCCTCGACCCGACCGGCGGCCCGGAGCGCCCGTTCCGTGCCGTCCGACCACCTGCGTGGGTTCTCCGCTGACGCCGAACCGGTCGAGCACATGCTGACATGAGTCGCAGACCGCCTTGATCTCCCCGTGGCGCGGATTCTCGCAGGCCCGCACATTCACCGCAGCCATGGCGCCGCCCCGGGGATCGACACCCGCTCCGACAGCGTCCGAGAGAGCTTCCGCCTCTCCACGGGGTCGGGGCCGGGGGCAAGCGCCGGTCGATCTGCTCGTCGCCGGGGTCAGCCCCTGGCGGTCCCGCCGTGACTTGGGCACGATGACGCGATGCGTCCCTTCCGCTTCCTCACCTCGGTCGGCGAACTGCACGACGGCCCGCGCCTCGCCGCGTTCGCGCGTCGCGTGGAGTCGATCGGCTACAGCGCCCTGATGTGTCCCGACCACCTCCTCGCCCAGTACGCGCCCGTCCCTCTCCTCACCGCAGCCGCCGCGGCCACCGACAAACTCCGCGTCGGCACCTTCGTGTTCAACGTCAACCTGCGCCACCCCGCCGTCCTCGCCCAAGACCTCGCCACGCTGGACCGGCTCTCCGGCGGACGCCTGGAGATCGGCCTCGGCGCGGGCTGGAACAAGCCGGAACACGACGCGATCGGCCTCCCGTTCGAGCCCGTCGGCACACGGGTCGCCAAGCTCACCGAGGCGATCCAGGTCCTCAAGGGCTGTTTCGCCGACGAGGAGTTCTCCTTCGACGGAGCGCACTGGACGATCACCGGCTACGACGCGCAGCCGAAGCCCGTCCAGCGCCCGCACCCGCCGCTGTTCATCGGCGGCGGAGGGAAACGCCTGCTGACACTGGCCGCCGAGGAGGCGCAGATCGTCGGCCTCGCGCCCCGGATCGGGAAGGACGCCGACGGCCTGCCGGTCATCGACGCGCGGAGCATCACCCTCCCCGCCACCGAGGAGAAGGTCGGCTGGATCCGCGACGCGGCGGGCGACCGCTTCCCCGGACTTGAGCTGAACTGCTACCCGACCGGCGGCCCCGTCGTCGTCACGAACGACGCCAAGGGCGAGGCCACCAGGCGCGCCGACGACCTCCGCCGCCGCACCGGCACCCGGCTCACCCCCGACGAGGTCCTCGACTCACCCCACGTCTTCATCGGCTCGGTCGCCCAGCTGACGCGCAAGTTCCTCGACCTCCGCGAACACCTCGGCATCAGCTCGTTCCTCCTGAACGACGCGGAGGCGTGCGCCCCGATCGTCGAGGAACTGGCGGGCCGCTGACCGCCGCCAGCCGGGGCGTCAGCGCGCCGAGTACTCGGAACGCGTACGCGGGAGCGCCGGGTCCGCGGTGATCAGCAGCGCGGCGAAGACCAGGGGGGCGACCGTCTGGTAGCCGACCCACACCTCGCCCCCGGCCTCGCCTCCCCGCCAGGCCACCACGAGGCCGACCAGCGCCGCCAGCGCCCAGCCGCTGTCGTACGCGATCATCAGCCGCAGGTAGGTGCCGATCGAGCGGCTGCGCATGTACGCGATCCCGATCCCGCCGGCGATCAGCAGGACGACGCCGGAGAGGGCCGTCATCCAGCCCGGTACGCCGAGCAGTTCGCCGAGCGGGACGGCGCCGACGAGACAGGCGGCGCCGAGCACCGTCTTGAAGACGCCGTCGGCGACGATCCCCGCCGACCGGTGCGTCGCCGATGCCGCCGGAGCCTGGGCCCGCGTCATGAGCGTCCTCCCCGAGGTCTGTCCCGCCACCGTAACTCGCTTACTGCGATAATGGAATTATGAGAATGACGCGGGCGGAGGCCAAGGAACGCAACCGCCGCGCCCTGCTGGACGCCGCCTTCCACGTGGTCTCCCGCGAGGGCCACCGCGCCAAGCTCGACGTGATCGCCGCGCAGGCGGGTCTGACGACCGGCGCCGTGTACTCGCTGTTCGGCAGCAAGGACGGCCTCCTGGCCGCCCTCATCGACGACCGTCTGCGCCCGCACCACGACGAGATCGCGCGGGCGATCCCCGCGGGTGCGGACCTCCTGACGGCGGTCGAGTCCTTCGCCCGCCACTACCGCCGGAGCGCGGACGCCCCCACGGCGGCAGCCGCCCTGTCCCTCCAGATCACCCTGCTGGACATGGCCCTGCACGACACCGGGCGCGGCGCGCGGTTCGCCGCGACCGTCCGGGAGCAGGAGACCCGCCTGGTCGCGCTGTTCACCGGCAGATCGCACGACGGGGGCGCCGTGACGCCGCGTCAGGCCGCACGCCTGGTCACCGCGCTCAGGGCGCTGTTCGTCGGCCTCACGCAGGGCGTGGTCCTCGGCCTCGCCCCCGACGCCGACGAGCAGTTCTTCGCCGACGCAGCCCGCGCCCTGGCCTCCCGGGCGACCCTCGTCGATCCCGGCCCCGGCCCCGACCCCGACCCGGACGACACCGTGTGACGGGCGCCCGCTCAGACGCGCGGCGCCGTGCTCCTGATCCCGGCGAGCACCACGCCGACGATGCGCTCCGCGTCGGCCCGCGTGAACGGCCGCATGCCACGGTTGACGATGAGGTGCACCGGCCCTGAGATCATCTCGCCGAGGAACGAGCTGTCGATCGGCGGCAGTTCACCCCGGGTGACCGCCGTGTCCACCCGCCGCCGCATGGCGGCCACCCGCTGGTCGAGGACCTTGGACAGCGCCTGCACGGTGGCGCTCTGGCGGGCCGGATGGATGGCCTGTTCGAGCGACTGGCCGAACGGCGTCCCCAGGCCACCGGCGAGGGCCACCAGGAAGTCCACCAGGTCGCGGTGGAGGTCGCCGGTGTCGGCGACCGAGGCGAGGTTCTCGGCGTAGTGCAGCAGGGCCTCGGCCACGAGGTCCTCACGGTCGGGCCAGTTGCGGTAGACGCTGGTCTTGTGCACGCCGGCGGACTCGGCGACCTCCTCGTAGCGGAAGCCCGCGATGCCGTCGCGCGCCACGAGTTCGACGGTCGCGGCGAGGATCTGCTCCCTCACTCGCGCGTTGCGGCCACCGGGCCGCCGTGCGGGCGGCCGGTCAGCGGTCCCGTCGGCCATCGCCGCGCCCACCTCCTGTTCTCTCCTCGGGTGCCGATTGTCGTCACGTGCGCCGTTGCGGTGCAAGCCGGTGGCGGGTACCGTCTTAAAGCAACGATCTGTTTCTTTTAGCGTCGGGCCGCCGCGTCGGCGGCCGATCCGCCCGCGCGCCCGACCGCGGCAGAACCTGGAGCGCACACGTGAAGATCCTCGTCTCAGGAGCCGGGATCGCCGGGCTCGCCGCCGCCCGCGAGTTGGGCACCCGCGGCCATGACGTCACGGTGGTCGAGCACGCCCGCCACCTCCGGCTCACCGGCACCCCCATCGACATCCGCGGCGACGCGATCGAGGCCGTGGACCGGATGGGACTGCTCGCGCGCATCAAGGAGCGGCGGGTCCTGATGTCGGCGCGCACATGGTTCGTTGACGGCGACGGCACGCCGGTGGCCCCGATGCCGCTGGCCGGGATCAACGACTCCGAGGACGACGTCGAGGTGCTCCGCGAAGACCTCGTCCGCATCCTCGCCGCCGCCGTCCCCGCCACCGTGGCGATCCGCTTCGGCGACGCGATCGAGGCCCTCACCGACGACGGCGACGGCGTGGACGTACGTCTCGCGTCCGGCGGAACGGGGCGGTACGACCTGGTGATCGGCGCCGACGGGCAGCACTCCGCCACGCGCCGACTGGTGTTCGGCCCCGAGAAGGACCATCTGCGCTTCCTCGGCGTCTACTTCGCCCTCGCCGACCACCCCGCCGAGGCGCGGTCCGACGGCGTCAACGCGATCCACAACGTCCCCGGCCGGATGGCGGGCCTCTTCCGGTACGGCGGGAGGGCCGTCGCGGTCTTCCAGTTCCGCTCCGCGCCGATCGACCTCGACCACCGCGACCCGGACGCCCAGAAGAAGATCCTCATCGACGCCTTCGCGGGCCACCGTTCGTGGCGCATCCCCGAACTGCTGGACGCGGCCCGCGCCGATCCCGGCTTCTACCTCACCTCCGCGAGCCAGATCCACCTGCCCACCTGGCACCGGGGCCGCGTCGTCCTCGTCGGGGACGCCGGGTACTGCCCGGCCTTCCTGTCCGGCCGCGGCACCTCGCTCGCGCTCACCGGCGCCCGCATCCTCGCCGAGGAACTCGACCGGTGCGGCACGGACCACTCCGCCGCGTTCGCGCGGTACGAGACCAGGCAACGGCCGTACGTCACGCGCGCCCAGAGCCGTGTCCACGGCGGTCGCGAACGCATGCTGCCGACCACCTGGGCCGCCATCGCCGCCCGCAACGCGGCACTGCGGGCGACCGCCACCGGCGCGCCCTGAACGGACGCCCGGACGCCACCGCCCGGACGCCATCGCCCGGACACCACCGCCCGAAAACGGGCGCCCGGGGGCGGGCGCCCCCACGTCCGCCTCCTCCCGAGGCGACACGACCACCGACCGCACGAGCCGTGCCGTCAGTACGCCCCGAAGGGAACCCACCGTGCAGGACACCCTCGAACAGCCCGCCCCCCGCGCCCAGGAGGACCGCTGGAGCAAGCGGCTCGTCCTCTGGGCGACCGTCCTCACCCTCGCCAACGTCCTGGCCGACCTGGCCATCGGCTCGCCCATGATGGTCCTGCCCCAACTGCTGGCCGACTTCGACACCGACCAGGCCGCCTGGCTCGGCGCGAGCGCCATGCTGGCGGGCGCCATCTGGTCGCCCCTGCTCGCGAAGAGCTCCGACCTCTTCGGCACGCGCCGGATACTCGTCGGCACCCTCCTCCTCGCCTGCGCGGGCGCGCTGGTCTGCCTGGTCGCCCCCACCCTCCCGATCTTCCTCGCCGGACGCTTCCTCCAAGGCGCCGCCTTCGCCGCGATCTTCATCACCGTCGCCCTCGCGCGCCGGATCTGCACCCCCCGGGTCGCGATGGCCCTGATCGGGCTCGTGACGTCGGGCTCGTCCGTCGTCGGCATCATCGAGCCCTTCGTGATGCAGCCGGTCATCGACGTGTTCGGCCACCGCAGCGTGTTCGCCGTGGCCGCGCTGCTCGCCGCCGCGGCGGCCCTCGCCGTACGGGCCACCATCCCGCAGGCGCCGCCCCGCGGCACCGGCCGCATCGACGTCGGCGGGGCGCTCCTGCTCGGCGGCGGCCTCGGCGCGGTGCTCGCCTACACCAGCCTCGGGAGCGACCTCGGATGGCTGTCGGCGGGCATGGTCGCGCTCCTGGCGGCCGGTGCCGCCGCGTTGACCGCCTGGGCCTCCCTCGCCCTGCGCGTCGATGACCCCGTCATCGACCTCCGCGCCCTCGGCGCCCCCCTCCTCCTGACCCTGCTCGCCCTGGTGCTGGCGGCGGGCTCCTTCCGGAGCATGCTGCAACTGACCAGCATCGTCGCCCAGGTGCCGCCCGGCCTCGGCCTCGGCTACGGGCTGGGCGACGGGGGGACGGTCGCGGTGCTGCTCGCCGCGCCCAACTTAGGCATCGTCGTCGGCGGCACGTGCGCCGGATGGATCGCGGGGCGGACGGGCCCCGCGCTGCCGCTGCTCGGCGGCATCGTCCTCGGCACGGCCGGGACGTTCGCCATGCTGGCGGGCGTGTCGGCGCTCCCGCTGGCCGTCGCCTGCGGCGCCGTGGTCGGCATGGCGGCGGGCGCGATCGGCGCCTCGGGCTACAACCTGGCGACCGGCCTCGAACCGCCCGAGCGGCAGGGCACGACGGCCGGTCTGGTGTCGGTCGTGCTCGCCCTCGGCTCGGTCGTCTTCAGCTTCGCGGGGAACGAGGTGCTCAAGGCCACCGTCGTCCCCGGGATCTCGGCCGACGGCGCGCCGGTGAGCAGCGCCACCGGCGTCCACTCCTACGTCGTCATGGCGGGCGTGCTCTTCGCACTCGCCGCGGTGCCCGCGATCGTCCTGGCGCACAGGCGGCCCGCCGCGTCGGACAGGGCAGGGACGCCGCGGCGCCCCGAACACCCCGAGCACCCCGCCACGGACCGGGCCGCCGTCTAGGGCTCGTCTTCACGGGGGGCGTCCGGCCGCTCGCGGCGTCCGGTGCGTGCGAGCGCAAGGCGCCGGATCGTCCTCGTACCGGGCGTACCAGGGCGATGCGGCAACGCAGCGAGCGTGCGTGCCAGACGCCGCGAGCAGGACGACCCCGGTGAAGACGCGCCCTAGCCGCCCCCGGCCGCCAGGTCGCACACGACCGGCCCGAACGCCGTCTCGATCCCCCGCAGCCACACCCGGGTCCTGCCCTCGGCGTCCTCGGTGAACGCGATCGTGCACACGACCTGCCGCCGTCCGAGGGCGTCGAGGTCGCCGAGGTCGATCGGCAGCCGCACCTCCACGCCGCCCGACGGGTGCCGCTCCACCAGGGGGATGCCCTCGAACGGGAAGTCGGGCAGCCCGTCGGTGAGGCCGGCCGCCCGCTCCTCCTCCAGCGGCCCGGCGAACAGTTCCGCGACCGTCTGCTGTGTGGACACACCGGGCGAGTCGCCAGGGCCCGGCACGTCCGGCGCGTCCTCCGCGAAGCGGACCACCGGCATCGCCTGCCCGTCCGCCGACCGGAGGAAGAGGACCATCCCGGTCGGCGGATACGGGTAGACCGCCGCGGTGGCCGGGGCACCGGCGCCGATCACGCCGGTACCCGGCACACCGCAGCCGCCGAGCAGCGGCGCCGCGACGGCGGCGAGGGTCACGAGAGCGGGACGACGTGGCCTCACGCGGGCGCCTCCCCCGTACGCAGCGGCATCTCGACGGTGAAGACCGCGCCCGTACCCCCCGGCCCGTTCGCGGCCCGGACGGTGCCGCCGTGCAGCCGCACGTTCTCCAGGGTGATGGCGAGCCCCAGGCCGCTGCCGACCGAGCGGGTGCGGGCGGCGTCGGCCTTGTAGAAGCGGTGGAAGATGTGGGGCAGGACGTCAGGCCGGATGCCGGGCCCCCGGTCGGCGACCTCGGTGACCAGCCAGGCCGTGCCGTCCGCCCCCGTGGTGGTGCGCAGCGTCACGGTGACGGGCGCGCCGCCGTGCCGCAGCGCGTTGCCGACCAGGTTGGCGACGACGACGTCGAAGCGCCGCGGATCGAGCACGGCGCGTATCCCGTCCGGCAGTTCGGTGCGCACCAGGTCGGTCCAGCGCCGCTGCCCCAGCGTCCTGCGTATGGTCTCGGCGACGTCGATCTCGTCGGTGTTCAGCTCGGCGGCGCGGGCGTCGAACCGGGAGATCTCCATCAGGTCCTCCACCAGCACGGCGAGCTTCCCGGTCTCCGTGCTGATCAGCCGGACCGCGCGCGCCGTGTCGGAGTCGAGCCGGTTCGCGCCCTCGTCCAGGACCTCGGTGACGGCGAGCATGCCCGCGAGCGGGTTGCGCAGTTCGTGCGAGACGTCGGACGCGAAGCGGCGGGCGCGCTCCTCCGCCTCCCGCAACTCGTTGACCGAGCGCTCCAGTTCGCCCGCCGACTCGTTGAACGTCCTTGCCAGATCGGCGAGTTCGTCGCTCCCGCGCACCGCGATCCGGGTGTCGAGACGGCCGCTGCCCATGGAACGGGCGGCCTGCCGCAACTCCCGCACCGGACGCAGCACTCCGCGCGCGGCGACCAGCGCGGCCACCAGGGCGACGGCGAGGCCGGGCAGCGCCCCGTCCCGCGCGGCGGCGGCCAGCGCCTCCACGTTCGCCTGCTCCTCGGGCATCGGCATCACCGCGTACAGCACGATCCCGGTCGGCGCGACGGTGCTCGCGCCGAGCTCGAACACGACCGGCATGCCGATGGTGAGGTACGGCACCCCGTCCTTGACGACCCGCTGGAAGCTGCCCTGCGGGTCCGCGTGCGCCGTGCGGCGCAGCTCGGGCGTGATGACCGTGGACGTGGGGTTGGTGCCCGACGAGGCGCGGACCGAGCCGTACTCGGCGTAGACGTACCACGGGTGCGGCCTGCCGTTGCGGGCGAGGGTGCGCAGCGTGCCGACCAGCTCGGTGGTGTTGACGGGCAGGAAGAAGTCCAGCTCGCGCACCTGGTCGCGGAAGGAGGAGACCGCGGTGTCCTGCGCCGTCGCCAGGACGGCGTTGCGCACCTCGCGGAAGGTGAGCGCGGCGGTCGTCCCCGCGCTGACGGCCGCCACCAGCAGGAACGCGAGGACGAGGCGGGTCCGCAGGCCGAAGGAGCGGCGCCGTTCGCCGGTGGCCCTGGTGCGCCGCCGCGAGGCCCCGAACCTCACAGCGGCCCGAAGCGGTAGCCGAAGCCCCGCAGGGTCTGTATGTAGCGCGGGTTGCCGGGGACGTCCTCGATCTTGTTGCGCAGCCGCCGCACGCACGCGTCCACGAGCCGTGTGTCGCCGTGGAAGCCGTACTCCCACACGTGTTCCAGCAACTGCTGGCGGCTGAAGACCTGTTCCGGCGCGGCGGACAGGTGCAGCAGCAGCTTCATCTCGGACGGCGCGAGGGCGAGCCGTTCGCCGTTCTTGGCCACGCCGAGCCCTGACCGGTCGATGGCCAGCTCGCCGTGGAACTCGACGGCGGGCCGCCCGCCGCCCGGCTCCTCGAACCGGCGCAGCACGGCCCGGATGCGGGCCTCGATGACCTCGGTGCGGGCGGGTTTGACGATGTAGTCGTCGGCGCCGGCCTCCAGGCCGATGACGACGTCGAAGTCGTCGCCGCGCGCGGTGAGCATGATGACGGGCAGCTGGCTGTCCTCGCGCACCTTGCGGCAGACCTGCACGCCGTTCATGCCGGGCAGCATCAGGTCGAGCAGCAGCAGGTCGGGCCTGAACTCGCGCAGCAGGGCGAGCCCGGCCTCGCCGGTGGCGGCGGTCCGCACCTCGTGGCCGCGGCGGCGCAGGCCGAGTTCCACGCCCTCGCGTACGGAGGGGTCGTCTTCGATGAGGAGCAACCGAGGCATGGGCACAGTATCCAGAGGGTCGGGGGCGGCCGAGAGGGCAGCCGGGGTCATGAGGGGTGGCGGCGGCGCAGCCGCGTGACGGCGCCGGTGACGAGGGCGTCGATCTCGGTGAGCCGCAGCGGCCTGGCGAGCAGGACGAACGTGGCGCCGATCGCCGCCGCCCCGGCCCCGGCGGACGCGGCGGCCCCGCCCGCCTCCGCCCAGCGGGCCGCGCCGTACCCGAGCGCCGTGGCCGGGACGGCGGCGACGAGCAGCCGCGCCTGCGCCGCGAAGGCGCGCGCCGGGCCCGTACGGGCGTCACGCGTCGCCGCCAGGCGGCGGTGCAGGACCAGGGCCGTGACGGCCCAGCCCGCCCACATCGCCACCGAGTACCCGGCCGCGATGCCGGTCACCGCCCAGCGCGCGGGCAGCGTCGCGTAGGCCGCCACCGACAGGCCCGCGTTGAGGGCGACGGTCACCAGGTTGAGGAGGAACGGCGTCCTGGTGTCGGACAGCGCGTAGAACGTGCGGGAGAGCACGTACTGCCCGCTGTAGGCGACCAGTCCTGGCGCGAACGCCATCAGCGTGCCCGCCATGACGGCGACGGCCGCCTCGTCCGTCCCGCCGTACCCGAAGACGAGCGCCATCACCGGCTGCGCGAGCGCGAACAGCCCGCACGCCGCCGGGACGACGGCCGCCGCGCTCCCGCGCAGCGCGTACGACACGTCGCGCCGCACGGCCGCGGTGTCCGCGTCGGCCGCCGCCGCGCTCATCCGGGGCAGCAGCGCGGTCATCAGCGACACGGTGATGATCCCGTGCGGCACGGCCCACAGGAGGTACGCGTTGTTGTACGCGCTGAATCCGGCGCCGCCTTCGATCCCCGCCGCCTCGGCCCGCAGGCCCGCCGTCGTCGCCAGCCGCGTCGTCAGCCAGTACGCGGCCTGGTTGGTGAGCACCAGCAGCACCAGCCAACCGGCGTTCCGCAGCGGCCTGGTGAGCCCGCTGCCGCGCCAGTCGAAGCGGGGCCGGAAGCGGAAGCGCGCGGCGCGCAGCGCGGGCAGCAGGGCGAGGGTCTGGACGACGATGCCCGCCGTGGTCCCCCAGCCGAGCAGCGCGGTCCCTGCGGCGTCGAGCGTGCCCCCGTCACTCGCGCCGAAGGCCGCCAGGTAGAGGCAGAAGACGGCTATGACGACGACGTTGTTGAGGACGGGCGTCCACATCATCGCGCCGAAGCACCCGCGCGCGTTGAGGACTTGGCCGAGCAGCGTGAACAGCCCGAGGAACAGGATCTGCGGCAGGCAGTAGCGGGCGAAGGCGACCGTCATCGCCGTCCGGCCCGGCGGGTAGTCGGTGTACGCATCGACGATCGCGGGCGCCGCCCACACCGCGCACGCGGTCAGCGCCAGCAGGGCGAGCACGCAGACGGTGAGCAGCCGGTCCGTGTACGCGGCGCCGCCGTCCGCGTGCTCCTTGGCCGCCCTGACCAGCTCCGGCACGAAGACGGCGTTCAGCGCCCCGCCGATCAGCAGCATGTAGACGATCGTCGGCAGCGAGTTGCCGACGGCGTACCCGTCGGCGACCGTCCCGACGCCGATCGCGGCGGCGACGACGGCCGACCGCGCGAACCCGGTCGCCCGCGACACGACCGACCCGGCGGCCATCACGGCGCCGCTGCGCAGCACGGACGGCGCCCGTCGCCGCGACGCCCGGCCGGGGGCGACCGCCTCGGCGCGCGCGGCCGTCACCGGCGCGCCAGGTACGTCTGGAACATGCGGTACAGCGCGTGGTTGGCCGTGCCGCCCAGCGGCCTCTCCCACTCGCCCAGGGTCTCCACGACGTCGCCGCCGGTCCCGAGCTTCCAGCGCAGCAGCCCGTACGCGCGGTCGTCGGGGTCGAGGGTCGGGGGGATGCCGCGCATGTCGTAGACCTCGGCGCCGAGCGCCTGGGCGTCGAGCAGCATCCGCCACTGCAACAGGTTGGACGGGCGGACCTCGCGGCGGTGGTCGGCCGAGGCGCCCGTCTGGTACCAGACCCGGCCGCCCACCCGGATCATGGTGTGGGCGGCGAGCGTCTCCCCGCCGTGACGCGCGAGGTAGAGCCGCATCCTGCCGGGCTCCTCGGCGTTGAAGGCGGCGAACTGGCGCTCGTAGTAGGCAAGCGACCGCCCGAGGCGGAACCCGTCACGCATCTCCGTGATCCTCAACAGCCGGTAGAAGTCCGGCAGATCGGCCGCGCCGCCGACCACCACCTCGACGCCCGACTTCTCCGCACGCCGCACGTTGCGCCGCCACTCCTGGTTCAGCCCCGACCACAGGTCGTCCGGCGTGCGGCCGGTGAGGGGTATGCGGAAGACGTGCCGCGGCTGCGCGTCGCCGTCCTCCTCGCCGCCGCAGCGCTGCCAGCCGCGCGCCCGCAGCCGCTCGGCGACGGCCGTGCCCAGCGGGTCCACCTCGCTCGCGAGGACGTCCGCGAGCCGCCGCCCGGGGCCGGTCGCCCCCTTGACCCGCGCGGCGCTCCAGCGGCGGTAGTCGGGCGAGGGACCGATCCGTACCGCGAACGCGCCCGCCTCGCGCAGATACCGCAGCAGCGGGGCGAGCCAGCCGTCGATGTGCGGGTCGGCCCAGTCGGCGACCGGCCCCTCCGGCAGGTACGCGAAGTACTTGCGCGTGCCGGGCACCTGCCGCAGCAGCACCAGCGCCACCCCCGACAGCCGCCCGGACGCCGGGTCTGGCCCCCAGCCGACGCACTGCCCCCGCCAGCCGTCCTTGACCTCGGCCCAGGAGGGCAGTTGGAGGAACGCGGCGTTCAGCGCCGCGCCCTCGCGGGTCGCCAGGAACCGGCGGTACGCGGCGGCGGTGATCGGTTCCAGCGGTGATTCCTGGCCTCGGACGGCCGTGACGGGCTGCGCTGACACGGTGTGAGCCTCTCTGCGGGGAACGCCCGGGTCTCCTGGCGACGCCGAGGATGCTCACAGCGGTCCATGACCGCTCCACGCGGCGAATGCGACCGGACGGTGACCGTTGTGCTCCGACCGCCGTCACACGCGGGCACGGGAGGGGGCCTGACAGATCCGTGCCGTCGTGCCTAAGATGCCCGCGATGAACGACAACTCCTCGTACAGATCGGGGGAATCGTCCGCGCAAGGTGAGTGCTGATGGCACACCGCCTCGTGGACCCGATTCCGTCCCACCTCTCGATGTGGCAGCGCGTGCGCATGTACGCCGTGCCACCGTCCATGATCGACACCGCGACCGCACGGCGTGCGGTCGGCGACTGGGCGGGGGCCTGCGCCGCCGCCCGCGTCGATGTCGCTCTCGATCCGCGCGCCGTGCGCGACCGCCACGGCACCGAACTCGCCGCCCGCCTGCGGGCCGACCTGCGTCGGCTGGCACCCGACCTGCTCCGCTGGCACATGCCGAGGATCGCCCCCGACGGACGGCTCAGGCCGGGCCTGACCCTCTCCCTCGCGCGCTACCACCGCCCAGGCGCCACCCCGCTGCACCTGGTCGTGCGGACACCGCCGACGTGGGCGGACGGGGGCCAGCGCATCTCCCTTGCCCTGTGGGAAGGGCAGGGGGACGGCACCCCGCGCCACCATCCCCACCCGCACCCCGACCGGCGTTTCCGGCTCGATCTGCACCCGCACCTCTGGGACGCCACGCGCAGCGGCGAACTGGCCACGCGATGCGGCGTGTCGGCCCCCGCAGACGACCCGGCGTGGGCCCGTGAACGATGGGCCGCCGAGGCCGAACTCCTGCTGCGCGCCGAGGGACTTCACCGGGGCGCCTTCGCCGTACGGCTCGGCGCGCGCGACCGCACCGTGCTCGAACTCGTCGCCCCGGACGACAGCCACGCCCCGACGCTCCGGCCGCTGCCCGAGGCGCTGCCACCCCAGGTGGTCGCGGCGCTCCCGACGCTGCCCGAGGCCGCGGCACGCGTCCTCCCCGATCTAGGGCTGCTGCGGGCCGGGTTGATCACGACCGACCTGCTGCACCCGCTCGTCGCCGCGGCCCTGGCCACGGCCCACCCGCCGGGCGGCACCGCACCTGAGGCGGCCCCCGCCGTCCGGCCGGGCGATCCGCACCGGGTGGAGTGCCGCGGCGAGATCCACAGGATCGCGCTGCGGGACGGGCGGCTGACGGCGATCGACCACGACCCGGCCCAACTGCGCCGCGAGGAACTGCTCGTGGCGCTCGGCGGGCCCGCCCTGCCGTGCCTGCGGGCGATCGACGCGGCGCACCGCGACCCGGAGGCGCTGCCCGCGGTCCGTGAACGGCTCGCCCACGGCGACGTCGCCGGGGCGCTGGCCGTGGTCGAGGGGCTGCTCGGCCCCGGCGCGGTCCTGCGTGAAGGACCGCTCAGGGACGCGCTGGAGACGGCCGTGGCCCGCCGCATCGACCACGGGCTCTTCCGCTCGGGGCTGGTCCCCGGGCACCCCGCCGCCGACCCCGCCACTCGGCGCCCGGATCAGGACCACCGGCAGCGGCTCGACCGCCGTACGCCGCCCGCGACGCGCGGCAAACGCACCAACCGCGCCCGGCCCCGTACCGCCCTGGCCTGACGCCTCTCTCTCCTCAACTTCCGGGACGGGCCGCCCCGTTCCGCCGTTCCCCCAGGTGATGCCATGACGCCCAATGCCCCCCTGCCCGCGCCCGTGACCCAACTCGCCCTCGCCGACGACCTCCTGGCCCGGCTGCGGACGACCACCACCGAACCGCGCCCCGACGAGCAGCTCGAAGCCCTCACCCTCGCCGTCGCCGCCGACCTGCCCGTCCTCCTGTGGGGCGAGCCCGGCATCGGCAAGACGGCGGCCCTCACCCAACTCGCCGCCTCGCTCGACCTCCCGCTGACGACCGTGATCGCCAGCGTCCACGAGCCGACCGACTTCTCGGGCCTCCCCCTCGTCGGCGACGACCCGGCCGAGCGCGGGGTCGCGATGGCGCCGCCCCGGTGGGCCGTGGAACTCGTCCGCGCCGGGCGGGGGTTGCTCTTCCTCGACGAGCTGTCCACCGCCACCCCCGCCGTCCAGGCCGCGCTGCTCAGGGTCGTGCTGGAACGGCGGGTCGGCGCGCTGCAACTTCCCCCGGCCGTACGGATCGTGGCCGCCGCGAACCCCCGCGCGTCGGCGGCGGACGGCTGGGAGCTGAGCCCACCGCTGGCGAACCGCTTCGTGCACCTCCACTGGGTGCACGACCGCGACGTCGTGGTGCGCGGCCTCGGCGGCACCTGGCCCCGGGCCGAGCTGCCCAGGCTCGTGAGCGAGCGGCTGCCGGACGCCGTGGCCTACGCCCGCCACGCGGTCTGCGGCTTCCTGGACGCCAGGCCCACGCTGATCCACCGGCTGCCGACCACAGAGACGCGGCGCGGGGGCGCCTGGCCCTCGCCCCGCAGCTGGGAGGCCGCGCTGACGCTGCTGGCCTTCGGCACGGCGGCCTCCGTCTCCCGTGAGGTGCTGGCGCTGCTCGTCAGGGGCGCGGTGGGGGACGGCCCGGGGCTCGAACTCCTCGCCCACCTCGACCGCTTGGAGCTGCCCGACCCGGAGTCCCTCCTCGCCGACCCGGCCGCCGCCGACCTGCCCGTACGGGGCGACCTGCGGCAGGCGGCGCTTGAGGCGGTGGTCGCCGCGGTCGGGGCCCGCCCGGCGCGGGCGCGCTGGGAGGCGGGCTGGGCGGTGCTGGTCCGCGCGCTGGAGACCGGCGCACCCGACCTCCTGGTCGCCCCGGCCACGGCGCTGGCCGCCCTGCGCCGCGACGACTGGGAGGTGCCCGAGGCGGTGGAACGGCTGGCCGGGGTCATCGGTCTCGCCCGGCGGGCCGACCGGTCGGTCGAGCGGGTCACGGCCGAGACGGCGCGGCGATGACGGGGACGACGCGGCGCCCGCCGTCACGCCTTGGCACGCGAGAACTCCACCTCGACACGGAGAAGTTGCTGGCCGCCCGGCTGCACGCGGTGAAGGTACGCCCCTACCTGGCGGGGGCGCTGTTCGCGCTGCACGTCGTGGAGGACAGGTCGGTGCCGACGATGGCGGTGGACATGCACTGGCGGTGCTACGTCTCGCCCGGCTTCGTCGCCCGCACGCCGCTGGACGAACTGGCGGGCGTCTGGGTGCACGAGGTCTCCCACCTGCTCAGGGACCACCACGGCCGAGGCGAGCGGTACGCGCGCGAGCACGGGGAGTTCGGGCCGGGCGAGCGGCTGCGGCGCAACATCGCCGCCGACTTCGAGATCAACGACGACATCTACGGCGACGGCCTTCCCCTGCCCACCGGCGCCGTGGTCCCGTCGCTGCTGGGGCTGCCCGACGCGCTGCTCATGGAGGAGTACCTGCGGCGGGCGCCGATGTCGGGGCTCGCCGCCGACCTCGCCTGGCTGGACTGCGGCAGCGGCGCCGACGGGCACGAGCGGCCGTGGGAGCTGGGCCCGGACGGCGCCCACGGGCTGAGCCGACAGCAGCGCGACGCGATCCGCTTCCGGGTCGCCGAGGGGATCAGGGGCCGCCCGGGGGACGCCCCCGAGGGCTGGCGCCGCTGGGCCGACCAGGCGTTCCATCCGCCGCAGCCCTGGCGGCAGTTGTTGGGGGCGGCGGTCCGTTCGGCGGCGGGTGGGGCGGGCGGTGGCGACGACCACAGCTACCGGCGCCCGTCCCGGCGGTC
Source organism: Streptomyces avicenniae (assembly GCF_000719135.1). Classification (GTDB taxonomy): domain Bacteria; phylum Actinomycetota; class Actinomycetes; order Streptomycetales; family Streptomycetaceae; genus Streptomyces; species Streptomyces avicenniae. The sequence continues at coordinate 230,116 of NZ_JOEK01000001.1, forward strand.
CGCCGCCGTCCCCGGCGTCGTGCTCCCGAGCCTGCGCCGTACGCCGCCCCGCGTCTGCGTCGTGATCGACACCTCGGGGTCGGTGAGCGACGCGGAACTGGGCAGCGCGCTGCTGGAGGTGGCGGCGATCTCCCGGGCGGTTGGCGGGCGGCGCGACCTGGTCTCCGTGCTCTCCTGCGACGCGGCGGCCGGGGTCGCGGTCCCGCTCTGCCGCGCCGAGAACATCGAACTCATCGGCGGCGGGGGAACGGACCTGCGCGCGGGATTCGCCCGCGCGCTCCGCTCCCGGCCGCGCCCCGACGTGATCGTCGCGCTGACGGACGGGCAGACCCCGTGGCCCTCCGCGCCACCGCCCTGCCGCACGGTCGTCGGCCTCTTCAGCCGTTCCGCCCGCCCCGTGAACGAGGAGAATCCCGCATACGTCCCGAAACCCGCGCCGTCCTGGGCGCGTGTCGTCACCATCTGCTGAGCGCGGGACATGGCCCGCCCGAGGAATAGGGAAATGCGACCGCCGACCCGGCAGTAATTCCCCCGGCATTCCCTGACCGCACCGCGCCATCATTTCGGCCGCTTCACGCAAAACGCTCGACCGGAAGAATCCGGTCGAGCGTTTTCGCTATACGCGGGGCGGCGACGCGTCAGATGGTCGGCGTGTCATCGACGACTTCCTTGTGCGGTTCGACGATGAACTTCCAGCCGTCGCTGGGCTCAAGGAACCGCACGCGGGTCGGATAGATGTCCAGGGCGCGCCGGTCCCGGTTCTGGGCGCCCGCGCTCTTCCGCCCGCGGATCGGCTCCTCGAACAGGTCCACCTTGACGTCGGGCACCGCGACGACCTCCTCGCTCCAGCGCTGCACGATCCCCACGCCGAAGGCGTCCCGTGCGGCGGAGTAGAGCGACTCCAGGGAGCCCAGGTCCCCTTCGGGGACGAAGAGGGCGAGGTTCAGCAGGACACCGGCGCTCTTGAGGACCTCGATCTCCTCCCCCTTCTCGTCGGCGACCCAGATCCCGCGCCCCTCGGCGTCGTCCGGCAGGGTGGTGACCTCCTGGCCGAAGACCGTCCTGGCGGTGAAGGAGCCTCCCTCGAATTTCTCACCCGGCCTGGTGAGGAAAGCCGGGGCGTAGCAGTCGAGAGAAAGGGCATCCAGTTCCGCGGAGACGAAGATGCCGTCCCGGAGGCTCAACTGCGAGGCTTCCTCGGCCGTAAGACGTCGAGCCGTGACCTTCTCGGTGTTCACGCCATTCCCCTTTTTCTTGGCGTCCTGCGAGTCCGTCGAAACTCTACCACGGGAGGAGAAGGCCAGTTGCGGTCACGCGCGCCCTCGCACGCGGCGCAAATCCCGTCACACTCCGAATAGTTCACCCCGGAAAGGGGGCCGCAGGTACCTCAGGTATCACCGCGGAAAAGCGGCTTCCTTTCGGAAGCGAAAGCGGCGCTCGTACGGAATGCGGGCGGGCTTTCCGCACGGCGGCGCCCGGGGGTGCCGCCGTCTACGGGCGCCCGCTGTGGCGCAGCCGGAGTCGGCGCCGGGGATGCGAGCGCAGCACCGGGTGGAGGTTCCAGCCCTGCGCGGAGGCGACGTGCATGACGTAACCGGCGCCCGCGCCACGGTAGCGGTGCACGCCGAGTTCGAGGTCGCGCTGGAGGCCGTGCGACGTCTCCACCAACCGCGTCTTCCTGCTGACGAGACGGTCGATGCGCGCCCGGTAGTAGGCCGTGTCGCCCTCCCGCACCAGCGCCACCGGGGTCACGCACCAGCGCGGGATGAACGGCACCCGGCCCAGCGTGGCGTCCAGCATCCGGATCGCGCCGTTCTCGGTACGCGGCAGCATGTAGACGACCAGCTGGACCACCGACGCCATGCCGTACATGCAGAGCGCGAAGAGGATCCACACCACCCACCACAGCGGCAGCACCAGCACGGTCAGCGGGAGCAGCAGCAGCCAGCGCAGTGCGGCCGACCGGACGGGCAGCGGCCCCCAGGCCGGATCCTCGAAGTCGTGCACGGCCCGTGTCCCCCTGGGTTCGTCATACCGCTCGTCCAGCAGCCGCGAGTCTACGCCGGGGCCACCACGCCAGACAGCCGATGGGCGCCGCCGCGGAACACCCGTGCGTCAAGCGAGAGTTGTCTCCTCACTCCCCGCTCCCGCCCGCGCATGGACCGTGGTCGTCCGCGTCGCCGAGGACGCCGGCGCGCGCGGCGCACGTCCCTCTCCCGGGCGCCCCCCAGGAACACCGCACGCTCTACCGGTGCCCACGGGCGGCGGAAAGGATGAGCACACCGCACATCAACCAGGCCATCCGCACCACCTGCGCCTCGTGCAGGCGGACCTGCGGTGGAAGGAGCCCATGGTGCTGCTTCTCATCTCCCCCGACAGCGTCGAGGAGGCCCTCGACTGCGCGAAGGCGGCGGACCACCTCGACATCGTCGATGTCAAGAAGCCCGACGAGGGCTCGCTCGGCGCCAACTTCCCCTGGGTCATCCGGGAGATCCGCGACGCGATCCCGGCGGCCAAACCGGTGTCCGCCACCGTCGGGGACGTCCCGTACAAGCCCGGCACGGTGGCCCAGGCCGCGCTCGGCGCGGTCGTCTCCGGCGCGACGTACATCAAGGTCGGCCTCTACGGATGCACGACGCCCGCCCAGGGCGTCGAGGTCATGCGCGCGGTCGTCCGGGCGGTGAAGGACCACCGGCCCGAAGCCCTCGTCGTCGCCTCCGGGTACGCCGACGCCCACCGCATCGGCTGCGTCAACCCGCTCGCCCTGCCCGACATCGCCGCCCGCTCCGGCGCGGACGCGGCCATGCTCGACACCGCGATCAAGGACGGGACCCGGCTGTTCGACCACGTCCCGCCCGACGTCTGCGCCGAGTTCGTCCGGCTGGCCCACGCGTCCGGTCTGCTCGCCGCCCTCGCGGGCAGCGTCACCCAGGCCGACCTCGGCCCGCTGACCCGCATCGGCACGGACATCGTGGGTGTGCGCGGCGCGGTCTGCGAGGGCGGCGACCGGGACGCAGGAAGGATTCAGCCGCACCTGGTGGCGGCCTTCCGGGCGGAGATGGACCGGCAGGCGAGGGAGCACGCGGCCGGTGCCCTTGCCTGAACCGGCCCTCGCCACACCGACGTCCGGGGTCGCGCGGCTCGCCGTCGTCGATCCGGCCACCGGGGAGCCCTTCGACGACGCCCCCGACCAGCGGCCCGACGAGCTGGACGCCGTCATCGACCGGGCCCACCTGGCCTGGCCCGGCTGGCGCGCGGACGCCGACGCCCGTACCGCCGCGCTGCGTGGGGCGGCCGACACCGTCGAGACGGCGGCCGACGCGCTCGCCCGGCTGCTCACCCGCGAACAGGGCAAGCCCCTGGCCGAGTCGCACGCGGAGATCGCCCGGACGGCCGCCCGTCTGCGCTACTTCGCGGACCTGACCCCCAGAACCCGCCGGATCGCCGACGGCCGGGCCGTGGACAGCGAGATCCGGTGGCGGCCCGTCGGCCCCGTCGCCGCGATCGTGCCGTGGAACTTCCCGCTCCAGCTGGCCGCCGCGAAGTTCGCGCCCGCGCTCGCGGCGGGCAACCCCGTCGTCCTCAAACCGTCCCCGTTCACCCCGCTCGCCACCCGGCAGCTCTGCTCCCTGCTCGCCGACGTCCTGCCGGAAGGCGTCCTGACCGTCGTCACCGGCCGCGAACCCCTCGGCGCGCGCCTCGCCTCCCACCCGGGCATCCGCCACGTGACGTTCACCGGCTCGGTGGCCACCGGGCGGGCCGTCGCCGAGGCGGCGGGGGCCTCGCTCGCCCGCGTCACCCTCGAACTGGGCGGCAACGACGCTGCCGTCCTGCTGGACGACGTCGAGGTGGACCGGATCGCCGACCGGCTGTTCTGGGCCGCGTTCCGCAACTGCGGGCAGGTCTGCATGGCGGTGAAGCGCGTCTACGTCCCGGCCAGGCTCCACGCCGAGGTCGTCGAAGCCCTCGCCCAGCGCGCGAGGACCGTGACCGTCGGGCCGGGGCTCGACCCCGCGACGCGGCTCGGCCCGGTCAACAACGCCCCGCAGCTGGCCCGCGTCGAGCGGATCACGCGGGAGGCGCTGGCGGGCGGCGCCCGAGCGGCGGCGGGCGGCCAACGGCTCGACGGGCCTGGCCACTTCTTCGCGCCCACGATCCTCACCGACGTCCCGCCGGACAGCCGGGTGGTGACGGAGGAACAGTTCGGGCCCGTCCTGCCCGTGCTGCCCTACCGGAGTCTCGACGAGGCCGTCCGCGCGGCCAACGGCACCGGTTTCGGCCTCGGCGGCTCCGTGTGGGGAACCGATACCGACCGCGCCGCGGCGGTCGCCGACCGGCTCGAATGCGGCACCGCCTGGATCAACCACCACGCCGAACTCTCCCTCGCCCAGCCCTTCGCTGGCGACAAGAACAGCGGCGTCGGCGTCGCGGGCGGGCCGTGGGGCCTGTACGGCAACCTCAGGCCGTTCGTCGTCCACCGCCCGCGGGAGGCGTGACGATGAGGATGCGGGCGGCCGTACTGCGGTCGTACGAGGGCCCGTTCGCGGTCGAGGAGGTGACGCTGTCGGCGGAGCCCGCCGTCGGCGAGATCCTGGTCGAGATCGCGGGCTGCGGGATGTGTGGGACCGATCTCGCGGTCAGGCGTTCCGCGGGCCGCAGCCCGTTGCCCGCGGTGCTCGGCCACGAGGGCGCGGGGGTCGTGGTGCGGACGGGCGGCGGCCCCGACACGACGATCGACGTCGGCGACCACGTCGTGCTGAGCTTCGACTCCTGCGGGAACTGCCGCACGTGCCGGGGCGCGGCGCCCGCCTACTGCGACTCGTTCGCCGCCCTCAACCTCTTCGGCGGACGCCACGAGGACGCGCCGCGGCTCACCGACGTGACGGGAGGAGCGCTGGCGCCGCGGTGGTTCGGCCAGTCGTCGTTCGCCGAGTACGCGCTCGTCCCGGCACGCAACGCCGTCCGGGTGGACCCGGCGCTGCCCGTCGAACTGCTCGGGCCGCTCGGCTGCGGCTTCCTCACCGGCGCCGGGGCCGTGCTGAACACCTTCGGCCTCGGGCCAGGCGACACGTTCGTGGTCCTCGGCGCGGGGGCCGTGGGGCTGGCCGCGGTGATGGCGGCCACCGCCGCCGGGGCGCCGACCGTGGCGATCGACCGGCATCCCGTGCGGCTCGCCCTGGCCGAACGGTTCGGCGCGATCCCGCTGCACTCCGACACGGCAGGGCTGCCGGAACGCATCCGGCGGCTCACCGACGGCGGCGCGCGATACGCGCTCGACACCACGGCCTCGCCCGCGCTCGTCAACGACGCGCTCCTGGCGCTGCGTCCCACCGGCAGCCTCGGCCTGGTGGCGCGGCTCCACACCGCGCTGTCGCTCGAACCGGGCACGCTGGACCGGGGCCGCAGCATCCGCCACATCAGCGAAGGCGACGCCGTCCCCGCCCTGTTGATCCCCCTGCTGACCCGGCTGTGGCAGGCCGGGCGCTTCCCCTTCGACCAACTGATCCGCACCTACCCGCTGGCCGACGTCAACGAGGCCGAGCGCGACTGCCGAGCGGGCCGCGTGGTCAAACCCGTCCTGCTCCCGAACAGAGGAAGCCGATGAGCGCAATCCCCCCTCCCACCGACGGTGGAGGCGTGGACGGAGGCGTGGGCCTGACCGCCCTCCTGGTCGCCGCGGCGCGGGCGATCGAGACCCACCGCCACGACAGCCTGGCCCAGGACCCCTACGCGGAACACTTCGTGCGTACCGCGCCTGCGTGCGCGGACTGGCCGGTGCGCATCGAGCAGGTCCCTGACGGGGACGGCGACCCGCTGTGGGGGCGGTTCGCCCGCTACTTCGGCCTGCGGACCAGGGTCCTCGACGACTTCCTCCTCCGCTCCGTCCGCACGAGCGCCCGCCAAGTGGTGCTGCTGGGTGCCGGGTTGGACACCCGCGCCTACCGTCTCGACTGGCCGTCCGACTGCGTGGTCTTCGAGATCGACAGGCCGGGCGTGCTCGCGTTCAAGCACGAGGTGCTCACCGACCTCTCGGCCACCCCACGTTCGAAACGCGTCCCCGTACCGGCCGACCTGCGCGACGACTGGATCACCGCGCTGACCACCGCCGGCTTCGACCCGACCGCGCCGAGCGTCTGGCTGGCCGAAGGGCTCCTCTTCTACCTGCCAGGCCCCGCCGAGACCCGCCTCATCGACACCGTGGACCACCTGACCACCCCGGGCAGCGCCTTCGCCTTCGAGGCCAAGCTGGAGAAGGACCTCCTCCAGTACCGCGACAGCACGATCTACACGGCCACACGACAGCGGCTCGGCATCGACCTGCTCCACCTCTTCGCACGCGAGCCCCGCCCCGACTCCATCGGCACCCTGACGGCCAAGGGCTGGACCAAGCAGGTACACACCCCCTTCGACTTCACCCACCACCACGGCCGCGGCCCCCTCCCCGAACCGAACGACGCACTGGAGGGCAACCGCTGGATCTTCGCCCAAAAACCCCACCCATGACCCCCGCCCCCCCCATCACCACACCAGCCCCGGTCTATCCCATCGCCCCCTTACGGTCCTCCGCCCTGCCCCAACGCCGATCGCCGGACCATTGCGCAGGGCGGCCAATCCCCCGGCTGACGACCTCATCAAACACACACGCGCTCGCGGGGCGCCGGGCACACCTTTTGATCCGTAGCTCTAACGGAACGGTCAGTAAGGTCATTGCTGTTGCTCGGGAGGGGCTGAGAGGGGTTCGAGATCGGGAGCAGCTGCTGACGTTGCTGTACTGGGTTGCTGTATGGCACCTGCGGCATCGCGGGCATGACGAAGGTTGTTGCGGGCGGTGAGGGTTTCGGGGTGATCCGGTCCAAGAATGCGCTCGTAGTCGGTGAGGACCCGTTCCCGCAGGTTGAGGGCGTCTTGGACCCGCCCCAAAGCGCTGTAGGAAAGGGCGAGCTTGCTGCGGCCCATGACGGTGTTGGGGTGATCGGACCCAAGAATGCGCTCGTAGTCGGCGAGGACCTGCTCCCGCAGGTCGAGGGCGTCTTGGACCCGCCCCAAAGCACTGTAAGAAACGGCGAGATTGCTGCGGGCCATGAGGGTGTCGGGGTGATCGGACCCAAGAATGCGCTCGCGGTCGGTGAGGACCCGCTCGCAAAGTTCGAGGGCGTCTTGGACCCGCCCCAAAGCACTGTAAGAAACGGCCAGGTTGTTGCGGGCGGTGAGGGTGTCGGGGTGATCGGACCCAAGAATGCGCTCGTAGTCGGCGAGGACCCGCTCGCAAAGTTCGAGGGCGTCCCGAGTACGCCCAGCGTTACTGTAGGAACTGGCGAGGTTATTACGCGCGCCGAGAGTGGCGGGGTGATCGGACCCAAGAATGCGCTCGTAGTCGGCGAGGACCCGCTCCCACAGGTTGAGGGCGTCCCGAGTACGCCCAGCATCGCGATAGGAAACGGCGAGGTTATTACGCGCGCCGAGGGTGTCGGGGTGATCGGACCCAAGAATGCGCTCGTAGTCGGCGAGGACCCGCTCGCAAAGTTCGAGGGCGTCCCGAGTACGCCCAGCATCGCTGTAGGAAACGGTGAGGTTATTACGCGCGCTGAGAGTGGCGGGGTGATCGGACCCAAGGACGCGCTCGTAGTCGGTGAGGACCCGCTCCCGCAGGTTGAGGGCGTCCCGAGTCTGTAGGAAACGGCGAGGTTATTACGCGCGCTGAGAGTGGCGGGGTGATCGGACCCAAGGACGCGCTCGTAGTCGGTGAGGACCCGCTCCCGCAGGTTGAGGGCGTCCCGAGTTGGCGAGGTTATTACGCGCGCTGAGAGTGTCGGGATGATCGGCCCCAAGGACGCGCTCGTAGTCGGCGAGGACCCGCTCGCAAAGTTCGAGGGCGTCCCGAGTACGCCCAGCATCGCTGTAGGAATTGGCGAGGTTATTACGCGCGCTGAGAGTGTCGGGATGATCGGCCCCAAGGACACGTTCGCAGTCGGCGAGGACCCGCTCGCAAAGTTCGAGGGCGTCCCGAGTACGCCCAGCATCGCTATAGGAATTGGCGAGGTTGCTGCGGACCATGAGGGTTTCAGGGTGGTCCGGTCCGTGCATCGCGATGCTTTGCTGGACGGTTCTTTGGTCGTATGCGACTGCCTGGTCGTAGAGGACTGCTTCGGTGAGACTGCTGCTGACCCGGTAGATGAGGCCGTGAGTTTCAGGTTGCCACAGGGCAGGGTGTGTGTGCTGGTCGAGTTGCATGGCGTTGGCGCGCAGGGATGAAGCAAGCTCCCCGTCGAGGTGGTCACGGTCCGGCCAGAGACCCTGGATTGCGTCGGCCGTGATGCGGGCCATCATGGCTCGGATCCGGGATGGGATGGTCTCGCGTATGGCGCGGGCGGTCAGCGCATGCACACGGATGGGCGCCTCATGCGTGTCCTGGGTGATGAGGGCGTAGGTGCGCAGGCAGTACAGCGCGTCGCGGATTTCCTTCTCCGTGACCGCTGGATGGTGTCGGCGGAACCAGCGCCTATGTCCTGGGCGCGCGGTGCGCAGGTACTGAAGCGCTGGGTGTGTGGTCCACAGGGCGGCGGGGTGACCGAGAGGGTCTACGAGGGAGATGAGCTGGAGCAGAGGACGGGCGAGGCGAGTGGTGTCGGCGGCCTCTACCCCTGTGAGAGAGATGAGGAGGGAGGCGGTGACGGAACCTCCGTACCCTTCGGTGTCGGCGTCCGGCGGAAGCAGGTCGCCCAACCGGTTGTCGGTATCGCGGAAAAGCCTCAGGTAGTCACCAGTCGTGCGCCGTTTATTGATCATGTAGGCGGCGGCATGGCCCAGGGCGAGGGGAAGGTGACCCAGTTCCCGGCTGAGCGAGTCGGCGTCGTCGGGGTTGAATAGGTTGGGGTGACCGGCGTCCGTAAGGCGGCGGCGGAGGAAGGCACGGGCTTCTTCCGGGCTGAAGATGTCCAAGCGGACCGGTGTGCGGCTCTTGCCACTGAGGCGGGCGTCATCGCGACGGGTGGTGGCCAGGACCCAGCCGTTGCGTGCGTTGCCGTCGGGCCACCACTCGTCCACCGCTTCTGGGTCGCTGATGTCGTCAAGCACGACCAGCCACCGCCGCTCGGTCGCCGCCAACCAGGCCAGGAACACCTTGGCGGCGGCCGGGCTGTCGTCTGACGCGCCTCCCGGAAGATGCAGCCGTTCGGCCGCCTCCGCGTAAGCAGTGATGATCTGGTCGGGCTCGGTCGCCTTCGCCCAAACCAACACATCCAAGCCGCCCTCACCGGAAGGCTCCTCGTCGCGTGTTTCTCGTGCGAGAGAGGCAGCAAGCTGGCTCTTGCCGACCCCACCATCTCCGACCAGCACCTGGCAAAGGGCCGCATTACCGCCTCTGTCACGGACGCGCGCGATCTTCTTACGGACGGCGGTGCGGGGCTGGAAAGCCGCTGCCAGCGGCGGCACTGTCCCCACCCACACCGGCCATACAACCTCGGCCCCCGATTCCGGCCCCAGCACCGGTCGAATATGCACGTTCACGTCCCGGCCGACCTGAGTCACGTTGCCCCCCGTACGCGCACTTTGCCGCATACGGCGCTGCCCCGAACGCTCCGCCACTGCCCCTCCCGCTCGTCTCAGGCGCGGTTCCCGCCGACCTGGTCGATGTCACCGTTACCAGTACCGTGCGCCTTCTGCCGTACGTCCTCCCGTGCCGGACGCGCCCGACGTCCGCCCCCCGAACCGTGATCGCCACCCGTCTGCGTGATGTTGCCGCCCCCGCGTGCCGACTGCCGTACCCGGCGCCCCTCCGCACTACCCGCTCGGGAGGCGCCAGCCTGGGCCCACCAGCCGAGCCCGGCCAGCACTCCCGCCGCGACCACACCCGACACCGGACCGATCACGTCCCACGGATCGTTCCCCCCGTTCGACAGCACTGCCCAGGGAACCGCCACGGCGAAGAACGCCACAACCGAGCCGCCCACCGCCACCAGCCACCGCACCACAGCCTGCCCCCGCATCCCCGCCCTCATCGACGGCGTCAACCCATGCTGAAACAACCCATGTTCGCACGCACCGCACGCCATCACCGGGCAAGCGGGAAGAACGGAATGGCCACGGTGGGCTTGTGCCCCCACGCGGTCGGTGGAGCGGGTTTGGGCGGTGTCCTGTTGGGGTCGGGCATGGGCGCTTCCCCAGCAGATCGGGCGGGGAGGAGCCCTGCCTTTGGGTGTCCATAGGCGGCGGTGGCTGTGGCGGTCAACGACGTCGTGGCAGTGGAGAACCACCGAGTCCCCGCAGTGCCAGGCGGGCCGTGGGCGTCGTGTGCGGTGGCCTCGCAGCGGAAACCCTCGCGGGTCCTGCGTCTCATGCCGTGCGGAGTTCGGCCGTGACGCTGTGGCCCTGCTGGTCGCCGCTGACCCGCACCTCGTCCGCGTACGTGACGACGAGCGCCAGGCCCCGGCCGCCGGTGGCGTGGTTGTCGGGGTGCTCGACGTGCGGGCGGGTGAGGGCGCCGCCCGCGTCGGTCACGGTGATGGTGACGGCCGCCTCCCCCAGCGTCACGGCCAGGAGGAACCCGCCGTCACCGCTCGCGGTGTGCGTGATCGCGTTCGCGCCCAACTCGGTGATGATCAGAGCGGCGTCGTCCGCGCACGGGTGGGTACCGAGAATGTCTCGGGTCCAGCGACGGGCGTGACTGACTTCTTCGGGCTGGCCGGCGAAGGTCCCCCAGTCCTGCCGAGTGAAAGCAGAGGCCGAGAAGAGCGTAGGGACGCCGCAGGGTCCCCGGTTCTACGAGCTACGTCACGTCGGACATGCCCTCAATACGCGGAGCAGAGCCGCGTGCAGGAAGGCAATGGTGCGAGCCCAATGGCCTGCCCTTGAGGAGCGGGTGACGAGCATCAAACTCGTGCTCTGCTCTGGGGATTCACGGTGTAAGACCGCCTCGACAAGCCCGTGGCCTGTACGACTGATGCCTCAGCGGAGCGCTGGAACGTTCCCCGCAGTCCGTCGCCGACGGTCGGAGGTCTGCGAAGGGCGGGATGATGCGGACGATGGCGATGAGTTCGATGCGCGGCACGGGTAGCGCGAAGAACCAGCCGTCGGCGAGGAGAGGGATGCGGCGTAGTCCGCCAGGGCCGCCGTGGCTCGGGCCGTCACCGATATCGGTGACATCGACGCCGACGTCGGCGAGAGCTACCAGTTCGTCGGCCAGTCGCTCGACCTCGGTGACGAGGTGAGGGGGAGTCCCGCGATGACGTGCTCGGCGTCCGGGTCGTACTCCCACCGCCACTGTTCCTTGTAGTTCACGGAAGGTGGTGTCCGCGCTGAACGCCCGCCTCGGCAACGGCTGTGTCGAGGATGCCGCCGATCTCGGCGGCGAGGACACGGGCCTCGTCCAGGTCGTCGGTCTCGGCGGCACGGGCCTCCAGCGCGCGCAGCCGGGCCGCGCGGTCCGGGGCGCGCTCGATCGCCACGTACACGGCCCACTGACCGACGAAACGGCGCATGGGCGCGGCGCTCACCTGTTCGCGGGCTTGCCTCAGGGCGGCGGCACGTTCGGCGTCGAACACGGGAAGCGCACCAGGAGCGACGAGCGCGAGCGCGGCCCGCAGTTCCTCAGGAGTGCCCCCAGGCTGTGGGATCCGAGACGCCCCAGCGGAGGAATCCGACGCGGTCGTCATGGAATCGCTCCTTCGGGCTGCCGACGCTGCTTCCGCCAGCGTGTCCGATAAGCCCCCAAATCTCAAGCTCGGAGTCAGCCGACCGCAGAGGCAGACCGTTGGCGAGCCACGGGACTGATGAGGGGCCGTCCTGCTGACCGATTTCCTGGTCGCGATGGAGGCGGAGGCCACGGCGGGCGGATCGAGCTGGTGCGCTGAGTACGTCGTGACGAAGTTCGGCCGTGACGTTGTGGCCGTCGTGATCGGCTGTGTGTCGGTCGCGTAGGTGGCGACCGGTGCCGGGCTTCCGGCCCGGGTGTCAGGTGGGCTGTCTGTCCCGTGGTGCGGGGTGCGGGGACGTGGGGCGGTGGCGGGGTGGGAGTAGGGGGAGGGTCACGGCCACCGCCGCGAGCGGCAGTGCCGCCGCGACCGTCAGGCCGAGGGCGTGTCCCGCGGTGGCCGCCGCGAGCGGTGCCTCGCCGTCGGCGAGGAGCGCGTTCGCCCGCGCCGCCTGGATGTTGACGAGGACGGCCAGCCCCAGCGCGCCGCCGATCTGGCGCGAGCTGCTGAGGACGGCGGACGCCATGCCCGCCTCGTGCGGCGGGAGGCCGCCGGTCGCGGCGGCGGTGAGGGGGACGAAGCCGATGCCGAGCCCGGCGCCCAGGACCAGCGACGGCCCGAGCACGTCCCCCGTGAAGCTGCCCGGCGCGTCGAGGAACGCCATCCAGCCGAGCCCGGCGGCCGTCAGCAGCCCGCTCGGCACGAGCAGCGCCCGCGCGCCGACCACCGCCAGCAGCCGCGTGGACACCCGGATCCCGGCGAACACCAGCACGCACATCGGCAGGAACGCGAGCCCCGCCTCCGCCGGGCCGAGCCGCAGCACGTCCTGGAGGTAGAGGGACACGAAGTAGAACGCCCCGAACTGCCCCGCGCTCAGCAGCAGCATGAAGAGGTTCGCCCCCGCCACCGGACGTCGCGCCAGCAGCCCGGGCCGCACCAGCGGCTCCGCCGCCCGCGCCTCCCACACGCAGAACGCCACGAGCAGCACGGCCGCCCCGCCGAGCGCCGCGAGCGTGCCGGGCGCCGTCCAGCCCGTCGCCTCGGTCCGCGCCACGCCGAGGATGAGGAGCGACGCCCCCGCCGTGGCGAGGACGGCGCCCGGTACGTCGAGCCGCGCGCGGTGCCCCCGGTCGCCCGGCGCGCCGAGCAGCGCGGTGACGACGACGGCCAGCGCCAGCGGCAGGTTGACCAGCATGACGGACCGCCACCCCGCGTACTCCGCGAGCAGCCCGCCGAGGAGGACGCCCACGCTGCCGCCCACGGCGGAGACCGCCGAGTAGACGCCGAGCGCGCGGTTGCGCGCCGGTCCTGCCGCGAACGTGACGGTGAGCAGCGCGAGCGCGGCCGGGACGAGCGCGGCGGCCCCGGCGCCCTGGACGACGCGCGCGGCGATCAGCTGCCACGGCTCCCGCGCCAGCCCGCCGCCGAGCGAGGCCAGCGCGAACAGCACGGTCCCGGCCAGGAGCAGCCGCCTGCGGCCGAACAGGTCGGCGGCCCGCCCGCCGAGCAGCAGCAGGCCGCCGAAGGAGAGCGCGTAGCCGTTGACGACCCACGCCAGGGAGCGGCCGAGGCCGAGCCCGGCGTCCATCGCGGGGAGCGCGACGTTGACGACCGTCATGTCGAGGGTGGCCGTGAGCTGGGCGAGGGCGACGGATGTGAGGACGAGCGTCGGTCGGGCGTCTCGCGTGCGCATGGGCAACACCTCCGGGGAACGCGCGGCGTACGGTCCAACGCGCGAACGTCCGCGCGGGCACGCCCGGGCGCCCGTGCCCGTCTGGTAGGTGTGGTCACCTGGCCGCCGCAGCGCCGTACCGCCGCGCGGCGCGGACGGCGGAGGACGGAGGATGGGCACGTGGGAGCCGTGGAGGAACAGCCGCAGGAGCCGCACGGCGGGCTCGTGGACCTGACGTCCGAACACATCCGCCGCCTGTCGCAGGCGCACGACCGGATGCGCGCGCTGCTCGGGGCCCTGACGGGCATCAGCGGTGAGCTGGACTTGCCCGCCGTGCTGCGCCGCATCGTCGCGACGGCGATGGAGCTGGTCGGGGCGCGCTACGGGGCGATGGGGGTGCTGGACGAGGAGGGCGAGGGGCTGGCGGAGTTCATCCCCGTGGGGCTGAGCGCGGCGGAGTTCGACCGGCTGGCGGGGGTGCCGTTCCCGCGCGGGCGGGGGCTGCTCGGTTACCTCATCGACCACCCGGAGCCGGTGCGCGTGCCGTGCATCGGGGAGCATCCGGCGTCGGTCGGTTTCCCGCCGGGGCATCCGACGATGCGGACGATGCTCGGGGTGGCCATCGGCGTGCGCGGCCGGGTGTACGGGAACCTCTACCTCAGCGAGCGCCGGGACGGGCGGCCGTTCGACACGGAGGACGAGGCGGTCGTCGTCGCGCTGGCAGCCGCCGCGGGCGTCGCGGTGGAGAACGCACGGCTGTTCGCGCAGGTGCGTGACAGCGCGGAGCACTTCCAGCGGATGCTGCTGCCGCGGCTGCCCGACCTGGCGCCGTTCGAGGCGGCGGCGGTCTACCGGACGTCCACGGACCCGGCGCTGCGGGCCGGGCAGGTCGGCGGCGACTGGTACGACGCGCTGCGGCTGCCTGACGGGGCGCTCGGCGTCGTCATCGGTGACGTCGTCGGGCACGACCTGACGGCCGCAGCCGCCATGGCGCAGGCGCGGCACATGCTGCGCGCGCTCCTCTACACCGGGCACGGCTCGCCGGGCGCCGTGCTGGGCGAGCTGGACCGCGTGCTGACGGCGATCACCGACCAGCCGATCACGACGGCCTGCCTCGCCCGCGTCGATCCGGCGCCGGACGGCGCCTGGCGGCTCACGTGGACGTCGGCCGGGCATCCGCCGCCGCTGCTGGTCGCGCCCGACGGCGCGTACCGCTGGCTGGAGGGCGAGCCGGGCGTGCCGCTGGGCGTGGACGCGGGGCTGCCGCGGCCCGAGCACACGGTGCGGCTGCCGCCCGGGGCGACGCTGCTGCTGTTCACGGACGGGCTCGTGGAGGACCACAGGCGTTCGATCGATTCCGGCCTCGCCGAGCTGGCGGCCCACGCGGCGGAGCACATCGGCGGCCCGCTGGACGTGCTCTGCCACACCCTGGCCGACCTGCGGCCGAGCGACGGCCACGACGACCTGGCGCTGCTCGCGCTGCGGGCACCTGCCGACTCCACGCGCCATATCGGGACTTGAGAGCCCAAAGAGTCACCTGTCGCTGGCCGGATTCGTATGCTGTTCGCCATGACCGCAGCCTTCGACCGTCGCCACACCGACGACCTCATGGCCTTCCTGGCCCAGTCCCCCTCCCCCTTCCACGCCGTCGCGAGCGCCGCCGCACGCCTGGCGGACGCCGGGTTCACGCGCCTCGCGGAGACCGACGCGTGGGACGGCGCGCCCGGGGGCCGGTACGTGGAGCGTGGTGGGGCGCTGGTCGCGTGGTTCGTGCCGGAGGGCGC
This sequence comes from Streptomyces avicenniae, assembly GCF_000719135.1. Classification (GTDB taxonomy): domain Bacteria; phylum Actinomycetota; class Actinomycetes; order Streptomycetales; family Streptomycetaceae; genus Streptomyces; species Streptomyces avicenniae. The sequence goes on from NZ_JOEK01000001.1 coordinate 245,262, forward strand.
GGGACCGGCGACACCGTTCCGTGTCATCGGCGCGCACACCGACTCGCCGAACCTGCGCCTGAAGCCCGTGCCGGAGACGGGCCGGGCGGGCTGGAAGCAGCTGGCCGTGGAGCTGTACGGCGGGCCGCTGGTCAACAGCTGGCTGGACCGCGACCTGGGGCTCTCGGGCCGTCTGGCCCTGCGGGGCGGCGGTACGGCGCTGGTGCACGTGGACCGGCCGCTGCTGCGCGTGCCGCAGCTGGCGATCCACCTCGACCGGTCGGTCAACGACTCCCTGGCGCTCAACCGTCAGGAGCACACGATGCCGCTGTGGGGCCTCGGGGCGCCGCGCGAGCACGAGTTGATCGAGTTCCTGGCGCAGGAGGCGGGGCTCGGCTCGGCGGGGGAGATCGTCGGCTGGGACCTGATGGCGCACAGCGTCGAGCCGCCCGCGTATCTCGGCAAGGACCGCGAACTCCTGGCGGCGCCGCGCCTGGACAACCTGCTGTCGGTGCACGCGGCGACGGCGGCGCTGCTCGACGCGGCGGGGGCGGGCGCGGAGTTGCGGCACATCCCGGTGCTGGCCGCGTTCGACCACGAGGAGAACGGCAGCGAGTCCGACACGGGCGCGGGCGGGCCGCTGCTGGGCGTGGCGCTTGAGCGGGACGTGTACGTGCGCGGCGGCGGCCCGGAGGACCGGGCGCGCGCGGTCGCAGGATCGTTCTGCCTGTCGTCCGACACCGGGCACGCGGTGCACCCCAACTACCCGGAGCGGCACGACCCCGACCACCGTCCCGTCGCGGGCGGCGGGCCGCTGCTGAAGGTCAACGTGAACCAGCGGTACGCCACGGACGGCGTGGGCCGCGCGGTGTTCACGGCGGCCTGCGAGCAGGCGGGCGTGCCGTGGCAGCCGTTCGTCTCGCGCAACGACATCCCGTGCGGCACGACGATCGGCCCGATCACGTCGGCGCGGCACGGCATCGCGACCGTGGACGTCGGCGCGGCCATCCTGTCGATGCACTCCGCGCGGGAGTTGTGCGCCGCCGCCGACCCGTATCTGCTGGCGAGCGCGATGGCCGCGTTCCTGCGTCCGGCGGCCTGAACGGGGTGCCCGGCCGGGCGGTCGGCGGGGCGTCCGGCGGGCTGTCGCGGGCGGGGGAAACGCGGCTGTAACACCGGTGTCGGCCCATGGGTGTGACGGCGCCGGGCGGACCGTGTGCGGGGGGTTTCCCGCGGGTCCCGGCGGTGGCTCCGAGCCGCGCGGGGCCCCTAGGATTCGTACCCGGAAAGCCATTCACCGGCTGCGGCAGCGCAGCGTACCGTGTGAACACCCAAGCCAGCGCCGAAACCGCCACGAGGGGTCCCGTGACCGAACACCCTAGCCTCCAGCCGTACATCGCTGCGTGGACCCAGTCGATCGAGGCGATATCGGAGCTGGTGTCGTCCCTCGTGGAGGGCGAGTGGAACCGGCCGACGGAACGCACCGGCTGGTCCGTGCGCGACGTCGTCTCCCACGTGATCGGCGGCGAGTGCGAGGCGCTGGGCGACCCGCGGCCGATCCACTCGCTCCCGCGCGACCTGTACCACGTGGTGGACGAGACGACGCGCTACCTGGAGGTCCAGGTGGACGTGCGGCGTCACCACACGGGGCCCGAGATGACGGGCGAGCTGGAGTACACGATCATCCGCCGCATGCGGCAGATGCGGAACGAGCGGCGCGGCCCCGACGACATCGTCTCGCACCCGCTCTACGGCAAGCTGACGCTGACCGCGTTCATGGCGCAGCGCGTCTTCAACGTGTGGACGCACGAGCAGGACCTGCGGCGCGCCCTGCGGCAGCCGGGCGATCTCGCGTCGCCCGCCGCGCTCGTGGCGCGGGACGTGCTGTTGCAGCGGCTGCCGAAGACCGTCGCGGAGGACGCGGAGGCGCCGAAGAAGTCGGCGGTGGTCTTCGACGTGAGCGGGCCGGTGGAGTTCCTGCGCACGGTGCGCGTGGACGAGAACGGGCAGGGCAGCGTGGACAGCAGCCCGTCGCTCGGGCCGGTCGTCACGTTCACGTCGGACTGGGAGACCTGGTCGCGCGTGGCGAGCGGACGGGTGCGGGCGAAGCGCGTCGCCGACCGGCTGAAGGTCGAGGGGGACGCCGAACTGGCGGACCGCATCCTGACGAGCTTCCCCCTGGCCTACTGAGGGCCCCGGGCCGTCCGGCGCCCGTGCCGCCCTACGGGGTCGGCTCCCTGCCGGTGGACACGGTGAGGACGATGGGGCCGTCCTCCTCCGGGTTGTAGGGCTGCCCCACGGTGGGCTCCTGGTCGAGGACCATGCCCTCGCCCTTCAGCACCTCGTCGCGGTAGCGCAGGTTGTCGTCGTAGGTCCAACCCGCCGCGCGTATGCACTCCTTCACGGAGTCGATGTGGCGGTCGTAGAAGTCCGGCATGCTGATCGCGCCGGAGTTGGCCTCCTGGTCGTAGTGGTCGGACGCGCCGACGCAGGCCGAGGCCTCGATCGTCCGCTCCGGGTCGCCCGGCTGGAAGCGCGGCTCGTCGTCGTCGCCCGGTTCCGGCGCGCCGTCGTCCCCGGGCGTGACCGTCTCCGTCGTGGCTTCCCCGGTACCGCCCGCCTGCGGGTCGTCGTCGCCGCCCCTGCTCATCACGACGGCCACGATCGCCAGGGAGGCGACCAGCGTGATCGCGACGACCGCCGCGACGACCAGCTGCCAGGGAGCGGCGGGACGGTCGGGGCCCGGCGCGGTGGCGGGCGGCTGCGCGGCCGGGGCGGGGCCGTACGCGGAGGGCGCCGTGTCGCCGGGGCCGCCGCGCGGGTAGCCGTAGCCGCCACCACCGGCGGGCGGCCCGTAGGCGGGCGCGTACGGGGACGGCGTGGCAGGTCCCTGCCGCGGCTGCGGCTGCGTCGCGGGCGACGGCGTCCGCGGCTCGGAGCCGCCGGGCCCGACACGGCCGAGGTCGCCGAGGCCGTACTCGGGGAAGACGGCCTGCGAGATGCCCGAGCCGCTCTGCGGGCGCTCCGCGGCGGCCGGGTCGATGGACGGCGGCGCACCGGTGAGCCCGTCGGCGGCGCGGCGGCACGCGTCCAGCAGCTCGCCCGCCGAGCCGAACCGCTCGTCGGGGTTCTTGCGCAGGGCCCGCCCGATCAGGGCGTCCAGCTCGGGCGTCACCGCCCGGTTCAGCGACGACGCGGACGGCGGCGCCTCCGTGACGTGCGCGTACGCGATGGCGAGCCCCGAGTCGGCGTCGAACGGCACCCGGCCGGTGATCAGCTCGAACAGCAGCACGCCCACCGAGTACAGGTCGGAGCGCGCGTCCACGGCCCGCCCGAGCGCCTGCTCGGGGGACAGGTACTGCGGGGTGCCGACGACCATGCCGGTCTGCGTCATCGCCGTGACGCCCGACTGCATGGCGCGCGCGATGCCGAAGTCCATGACCTTGACGGCGCCGCGCCGGGTGAGCATCACGTTGCCCGGCTTGATGTCGCGGTGGACGAGGCCCATCTCGTGGCTCAGGTCGAGCGCGGCCAGCACACCCGCCGTGACGCGCAGCGCCTTGTCGGCGGGCATCGCCCCGTACGCCGCGACGTCGGCGGCCAGCACGTCGCGCAGCGGCTGGCCCTCGACGTACTCCATGACGATGTACGGCACGGCGCCGCCCGCCGCCCACTCCTCGCCCGTGTCGAAGACGGACACGATGTTGGGGTGCGTGAGCTTGGCCACGGCCTGCGCCTCGAAGCGGAACCGCTCCCGGAACGCCTGCTCGCCGCTGACCTCGGAGCGCATGGTCTTGACGGCGACCGGCCGTTCCAGGACCGTGTCCCAGGCGAGATGGACCGACGCCATCCCGCCGCGGCCCAGCAGATCACGCAGCAGGTAGCGTCCGTTCCCGACGCTCGCCTGGTCACTCATGCGACTGTCCCCCCAGTCGGCACGCATGGTCAGCCACAGCTGAGCCCGTCGGCGCGCGTGTTACGGAGCTGTTTTCCGGGCCAAGTCTGCCCGAGCGCCCGGTCACGTCAAGTCTCAACTTGTCAGCGCGGCCCCGGAACGGGTTTGATGGCCAGGCTACCCAGTGAACACGGCGAGGACTGATGGCACAGGACCAAGGCGCTGCGGGCTCCGGCGACAACGAGCCCGGAGCGTTCGGCAACGACGGTCCCGACGCGCCGGAATTGTGGGGTACGGGCGGATATGTCGGCGACGGCAGGTACCGGCTGACCCACCGCCTCGGCCGGGGCGGCATGGCGGAGGTCTTCGCCGCGGAGGACGTGCGGCTCGGGCGGACGGTCGCGGTGAAGCTGCTGCGTTCCGACCTCGCCGAGGACCCCGTCTCCAAGGCGCGCTTCACGCGTGAGGCGCAGTCGGTGGCCGGGCTGAACCACCACGCCGTCGTCGCCGTCTACGACTCGGGCGAGGAGGCGTCGGGCGGCCGGGTCACGTCCTACATCGTCATGGAGCTGGTCAGCGGCCGGACGATCCGCGAGCTGCTGATCGACTCGGCGGCGCCGCCGCCCCCCGAGCAGGCGCTGACCATCGTCTCCGGCGTGCTGGAGGCCCTCGCCTACAGCCACCAGCACGGCATCGTGCACCGGGACATCAAGCCCGCCAACGTGATCATCACCGAGACCGGCACGGTCAAGGTCATGGACTTCGGCATCGCGCGGGCGCTGCACGGCGCCGCGCAGACGATGACGCAGACCGGCATGGTCATGGGCACGCCCCAGTACCTCTCGCCCGAGCAGGCGCTCGGCAAGACCGTGGACACGCGCTCCGACCTGTACGCGGTCGGCTGCCTGCTGTACGAGCTGCTGACGAACCGGCCGCCGTTCGTCGGCGAGACGCCGCTGTCCGTCGTCTACCAGCACGTCCAGGACACGCCGCGCCTGCCGTCCGAGGTCGCGCCGGACTGCCCGCCCGAGCTGGACGGGCTGGTGATGCGCGCGCTCACCAAGGAGCCGGAGGACCGCTACCAGACCGCCGAAGAGATGCGCGGCATGGTGCAGTACGCCCTGCGGCGGCTGGAGGAGCACGGCAGCCACACGGCCGGGCTGTGGAACACCGGCTCCGTCACCGGCGGCTCCACCCCGCCGCTCGGCACCCCGGCGTCCACCCGCGCCACCACCTCCGCGCGCACCCCGGCGGGCGGCGTCCCGCTGCTCATCGGCGGCCCTGACGGCGGCGACCCGCGCGGGTCCGCCTCCCGTGGCAGCCGTGCGCGCATCCTGATCGTCGCGATACTGGCGGTCGTCGCCATCGGCACCGGCGTCCTGTTCGCCAGCAACTTCGGCGGCGACGACGGCGGCGGCACCCCGTCGGAGTCGGACCCGACGGGCACGACGCAGACCGACGACGAGCAGCCGACCGAGGCGACCCGCACGGAGGACGACGGCGAGGAAGAGGGCGACCAGGGCTCGGACGACGGGTACGACCCGTCCGAGGGCTGGAACGACCCGGGCTGGAACGACGACACCCCGACCGACGACGGCGAGGAGCAGCCGTCGCCCACGGAGGACGAGTCGGACGACCCGACCACGCCGCCCCCGACCGAGGACACCGAGGAACCGCCGCCGCCGACCCCCACCGACCCCCCGACCGACGAGGAACCCCCGCCGGGCGCCGACGACGGCGGCACCACCGAGGGCGACGGCACGACCACCCCGGGCGGCGACGCGGGGGTGTCCGAGGGCGCCACCACGGGCGACGCCGCAGGCGCCACCACCTGACCCGGTGATGCCGCTCCCCGAGCACACCCTCGCCGCGCTGCTGCGCCGCTACGGCGCCGGGACCGCCCTGGAGTGCCGTCCGCTGACCGCCGGGCTGCTGAACCGCGGCTACCGGCTGGCGACGACGACGGGCCGCTACTTCCTGAAGCACCACCTCGACGGCGACCCGGCGGACACCGCCCCGCTGGTCAGGCAACACCGCGCGACCGCCGCGCTGGCCGCCCTCGGCCTGCCCGTCGCGCCGCCGGTGGCCGACCGCGACGGCCACACCGTCGTCGTGCACGGCGACCGCTGCTACGCGCTGCACCCGTGGGTCGAGGGCAGGCACCGCGACGGCGGCCAGCTCGACCGGGGCCAGAGCCGCCGCCTCGGCGCGCTGCTCGGCCGGGTGCACGGCGCCCTCGACCAGGTCATAAGGCGTACGCCGCTGCCCTACGCGCCGCCCGACCTGAACGTCCCGCACCGCGCCACCGCCGCGTTACCGGCCGACACGGAGCAGGTCATCGACGGCCTGCTGTCCCGTGTCCGCGCCCGGCCGCGCCGTACGGGCTTCGACGAACTCGCCGAACACCGGCTGCTGGAGCGCCGCGTCCTGCTGCGCGCGCACGCGCACCGCCGTCCGGGCGAGGCCGAGGTGCCCGCCGAGGGCTGGGTGCACGGCGACTTCCACCCGCTGAACCTGCTGTACCGCGCCGAAGGCCCGGTCGAGCCGGTGGCGATCGTGGACTGGGACCGTCTCGACGTGCAGCCGCGCGCCGAGGAGGCGGTACGGGCCGCCGCCATCTTCTTCGTGCGCCCGGACGGCGGCCTCGACCTGCCGAAGGTCCGCGCGTACGCCCGTGCCTACCGCGCCGCGACCGGCGCGTCCGCCGGTGAACTCGCCGCCGCCGCGCACCGGGTGTGGTGGGAGCGGCTGAACGACTTCTGGATGCTGCGCTGGCACTACGAGCGCCACGACCACCGCGCCGACCCTCAATTCCCGGCCGCCGCGGCCCTGGTGGTGTGGTGGACGCGCCACCACGCGGCGGTCAGCGACGCGTTCAGCGCCTGAGCGCGCACGCTTCCCCGGCGGCCTCGTGGCCGGGACGATCGGGGGCGGCGATCCGAAGAGGAGCGGCGGGGGACCGGGATGACGAGGAGCCGAGGGCTGGACCCGGAACGGGCCGCGCGGCTCGGCCCCTTGGTCGAGGAGTGTCGTCCGCTGCTGGCAGGCGAGGGCGGGATGGCCGCCGTGCAGCGGATGTTGAGCGACCGGCGGGTCGGCGTGATCGACGCGGTGGTGGTCACGTGCGAACTGCTGGGAGCCGGGCCCGGCGCGCTCGCCGAGGCGAAGACCGTCGTCCTGAGCAGCGCGGGCAGGCGCCGTGACCTGGAGGCCGTGGACCGGTTCGCGGAGGAGGTGGAACGCGCGGCCGGGCCCGTCGTACGGCCCGCGACGGCGGCGGACGTGCCGGGGCTGGTCGCGCTCGACCCCGTCGCGGCCGACGACCCGGCCCGCCGCGCGGCCATTCGCCGCTGGTGCGGGGACGGCTCGGCCTTCGTCGCCACGGACGCGTCGGAGCCGCTGGGCTACTGCGTGCTGGAGTACACGTTCTTCGAGCAGGGCTTCGTCACGATGCTGATGGTCGCGCCGGGCGCGCGGCGGCGCGGCATCGGTGCGAGCCTCCTGCGGGCGGCGGAGAACGCCTGCGTGACACCGAAGTTGTTCACGTCGGCCAACGTCTCCAACCAGCCGGTGCAACGCCTGCTGCACCGCGCGGGCTGGACCCCGGCCGGCCTGCTCCACGGCCTGGACGACGGCGACCCTGAACTGTTCTTCCGCTGCCCACCCCGCCCCGGACACCCCACCGCCCGCGACACCTGACGGACGCCACGCCCCCTCGGCCAGCCCCCTGGACACACCGAAGTCGCACGGGGACCGTGGGACACTGGACAAGCCATGGGCAGACACCAGCGCGGTGGGGATGGGCGGTCAATGAGCGTGCGGTTCGAGCGGGTTCCCCTTGTCGGGACGGGCGCCGACCTGGTCGGTGACGTGGACGCCTGGCTGGCCTCGCCGCCCGTGCACGCCCTCGTCGATGCGTTCGCCGCGGCACCTGGTGACCGGGACCTTCTGGAAGCACTGACTGCGGCCAAGGGAACGACGGGCGACCGTCTCGCCGGGCTCGACACTTTCACCGAACGCTGGGACACCCGGCAGGGGTTGGAGCGCAATCAGGCGACGGAGCTGCCGCTGACCGGCGAGCAGGAGGAACTGGCCCTCGCCGCGGCCACGGCGCTCGGCCTGCGCGGTGGCGCACGTCTCCGCTTCCACCACTACGACCACGTGCTGATCCTCGGCGGCCTGATCCGAGCGTGTCTGGCCCGGCCCGCCTATGCGGCGCATCTGATCGGCACAGGGCAGATCCGGGCCGGGTCGATCACGGCGCTCGGCGGGCACCGGCCCTTCGTCGGCGACGAGTTCCGGCTGGCGGCGGAGGCGGGCGCCCCGGAGCTGACGGAGGAGTACGAGGCCATGGACTTCGGCACGCGCCGGGCGTTCGGCCTCGCGGAGCCGGAACGGGTGGAGGGCGAGGTGTCCGATCTGCCCGGTGGTACGTGGGGCGTGCGGCACTACCGCACGGCCGAGGGTGTGACGGTCCACGTGGTCGCCGCCCCCTCCTCTGAGCCAGGTGTCCGCAGGGCCAACACGCCCGACTCCTACGACTTCTTCGCGCGGCGGCTCGCCGAACTGCGGCCTGGTCAACGGCTGCTGATGGTCACCACGCCGATCTACGTGCCCGCCCAGCACACGGCCGCACTCCGCATGCTGGCGCTGCCGTTCGGCGTGGAGGTGGACACGGTGGGCAATGAACCGGGTGTCGTCACGGGCGCCCCCGCGTCGAGCTTCAGCGCCACGAAGTATCTGCTTGAGGTGCGCTCCGCCGTCCGCGCCATGCGGCAACTCGTCGCCGCGCTGTAACGTCGGCTCAACCGTCGGTGCCCCTCTGCGCCAAGGCTGCCCGGCACAGGTCCAGTTCGGTCCGGGCGGCGGCCGTCCCGCTCTCGCTGCCGGTGGCCAGGTAGAGGCCGAGGGCCTGCTCGGCGGCGTCGGCGCCCTCGGCATGGCGTCCCTGCGCGCGCAGGGACGCCGCGAGCAGAAGGTGGGCACGGGCCTCGCCGAAACCGGCCCGCATGGGACGGTACAGCCGTACCGCCTCGCGCAGACGTGACTCCGCCGTGACGTGGTCGCCTTGCCTGCTCAGGAGACCGCTCGCCACCAGCAGGGCGTCGGGGTAGCCGTGCGGGCTGTATCTGCGGAAGCGTTCCAAGGCCTCGCCGTGGAGGCCGACGGCCTCCTCCACCTTCCCGGCCAGGGCCAGGGCGGACGCCAGGTTGTTCAGGGCGTGCGCGATGCCGCGGTTGTCATGCGCCGTGCGGTACAGGCGTACGGCTTCCCGAAGGGTGCCGATCGCGGTGGCGTGGTCACCGCCGAGGCGCTGGATCACCCCCATGAGGTTCAGGCAGCGCGCCTGACCGGCGGTGAAGGCGGCCTCCTCGTAGAGGTGGAGCGCTCGGCCCAGATGGCCGAGTGCCCGCGTCCGGTCGCCGCTCAGGCGCGCCGCCATGGCCAGCAGGTACTCCGCCTCGGCGGAGCCGAAGCTGTCCCCCGCCGCCGCGTACTCCTCGGCCGCCCGCGCGCAGCTGGCCACGGACTGCTCAGCACCCTCGACGTCGCGCTGCGGGGCGCTCCCCCGGGCGAGCATGTCGGCGGCGAGAACGGTGTCCCCCAGCTCGATGTAGAGCGAACGGGCCGCGCGGAACTCGGCCAGGGCTCTCTCCTGCTTCCCCTCGGTGCGGAGTGCGTCGCCGAGCAGGCCGCGCAGATCCGCCTCGGCACGCCGATCGGAGGTCTTCGCGGCTTCGATCGCCGTCTCGTAGCGGGGGATGGCATCCTTCGAGTGGGCCGACAGGGACAGGTACAGGCCCATGGCGCGTGGGAGGCGCCAGAGGTGGGAGGCGTGCCCGTACCGGGCGGCGAGATCCATGCAACCGAGCAGGTTCCGGTGCTCGGCCTCGAACCATTCCGACGACAGGGCCGGGCTGGACACGTCCGGCAACCGGCGGTGCGGTGTGTCCGCCGCGTCCGGCACCGGGCGGGCGGGCAGCTGTACCCGGCGGGCGGCCAGCGCGGTCGCCAGGTAGAAGTCGATCAGTCGGCCGGACGCCTGCCGCCGTACCTCCCACGGCTCCGCGGCGGCGAGTTCCTCGCGCGCGAACTCCCTGAGCAGATCGTGCATGCCGATGCGGGAGCGGCCGTGCTCGTTGACCAGGCTCTCCCGGACGAGGACGTCCAGCCCTGCCCGGCCCGACCACTCGTCCTCGGCCAAGGCCTCCACGACACGGCGGTCCATGCTCTCGGGAGGGTGCAGGCCGAGGAGCCGGAACAGCCGCTGCTGCGGTCCCGTCAGCCGACGGAACGAGGTGAGGAAGGCGGTGTAGACAGGACGTGCGGTGCCCAGCCGTAGCCAGCGGAGGCGACCGTCCTCCGGGGACGCCGCCTCCCGCACGCCGCTCTCCGCGACGGCGCGTTGTTCCTCGGCCATCTCGTCGCGGATGTCGGCGAGGCTCCACGCGGGCCGCCCCCTGCTGTAGGCCGCCTTCAGCCGGATCGCCAGCGGCAGGTGCCCGCACAGGCGGACCAGTTCCCTGACCGCGTCCGGCTCGGCCTCGGTCCGTTGATTCCCGACCATGCGGGTGAACAGCTCGACGGAAGCGCCCTCGGCGAAGGGCGGCAGCTGCCTCGGCGCGCTGTTGTCCACTCCCAGTTCCTCCAGCCACCGTCGGCTCGTGACGAGGACGAGCGCCTCCCCTGCCCGTGGCAACAACGGCTCGATCTGCTCGAAGGACGCGGCGTTGTCCAGGACGACGACCATCCGCCGCAGCCGCGCGACGTCCTGCCACACGGCGGTGAGCTCCCGGAGGCTGACGCCGTCCTTCGGCGGCTGGCCGAGCGTGGCCTGCAGCAGGGCGCGGAGCGCTTCCTCCGTGGTGAGCGGCTCCGCGTCAACGGTGTGCGCCTGGAGGTCGAGGAAGTACTGGCCGTCCGGGTAGCGGGCCCCGTGGCGGTGGGCGAGGCGTATCGCCAGGGTGGTCTTGCCGACGCCCCCCATGCCGTAGACGGCATGGACCACGGGAAAGCCGTCCGCGGCCTCGATCTCGGCATCGGCGTCCACCAACTCGTCGTCGCGTCCGGTGAAGTCGCGGATGTCGGACGGGAGAGGACAGGACCTGCCCAGGCCGTCGGCCGCCGGCTCGGACGCCAACCGCGTGGCGGCGGAGGCCCGCAGGGCGCGGGCGATCGGAGGCAGACGCTCGGCGAGCAGCCGGACAGGCAGCATCCAGGAGACGCGCGGCGACCCGCTGCCGGAATCGACGGTGGCGAGCGAGACCATGCCGGTCACCTGGCCGGTGTCGGCGAGGACGACGGCCGCCCCGCTGAAGCCGGGCCGGATCTGTTCTCCTCTGAGCCGACTGTCGTCCAGTTGGTACCAGCCCTGCGAAAGGGTCTCCCCCATGATCTCCGCCTGCGCGTGGACCCCGAAGTTCCGTTCCAGGGGATAACCGAACGCCCGGACGAGGGCGCCTTCGGGGCACGCGGACGTCAGCGGCGCGGCTGCCGCGCCCGGTGGGGGCGGAACGGACAGCCGGAGCACGGCGGCGTCCCCGCGCAGGGCGTCGTCGTAGGGCCACCAACCGTCCGGCTCCACCACGGCCGCCGACGCTTCGGCGGAGAGGCCGGGGAAGTCAACGAGGACGGGATCGGTGGGACGCACCGTGACGTCGGTCGCGTGGACGGCATCCCTCACCACGTGGGCGCAGGTGAGGATGCGTCCGTCGCCGAGATGCATACCGGCGCCGTAGATGGCGCCGTGCCTGTCGGAGATCCGCACCGACCACGATGCGAGGTCGCTCACTCGGCGTTCCCGCTCCTCGACCCATGCGACATCGGCTCGGCGGACGCCCGATCCCAGGTGATCGTCACCTTGAGATGCCCCTCGGCTCCCGCCTCCGTGAGCACCACACCCGTCTTGGCGTGAATCCGCACCCCGAACTCCACCTGCACGCTTGTCGAGTCGGTCGCCCGGAGAGCCTGCAGGGCCTTGGAAGCCGCTCGGGAGATCGGTTGCAGGGCCTCCTCCAGGGACTGCGTCGCCTGGATGACCCGGTCCCCGACCCGCGAGACCTGTTGGACGTCACGCGGATCCGGTGTGGTCTCGACGACGAGGGACCCCTCGTCGTCGTCACCGATCGGGACCCGCAACAGCTCGGTCATACGATCCCCACTCCAGGCAGGTAGACAGCGTCTGGTGGAGCCATCTTGCTGTGCGGCAACTGCGCCGAACAAGCGCGTGGTTGAGTAGGGGCCCGGGGCTCGGCGCGGTCCGGGGAGGTGGGGCTTCCCTGTCGGCCGCGCGGTGGGGTGCGCGACCAGTTCCGCAGCACGCGCGCCCACCGCCTCGATCACCGCTCAACGCAGACGAGTTGGGCGTCGATGTAGCCCCCGATCTCCCCGGCGAACGGCGAACGGTGCGCGAGTCAGGCTGTTCCGCCACGCGGCGTGTAGGTCGGCGAACGTCCCTCGCCTCTGGCTGAGTTCGGCGGGAGTGCCGTCCTCATGGCCCGCTGGACGAGCCTCTCGCCTGGGGAAGTCCAGCAACGACGTCGCCTCGTCAAGGATCACCAGGCGTCCCGTCACACGCCCGGGATGCCCCGGGGCGTGATGGCGGTCCACATGCACACGCCGTCGAGGGTGGGGGCGGTGCCGTAGGTCCAGGTGAGATGCGCGGCGCCGGGCAGCGGGTCGGGCAGGCGGGGTGTCGTGGCCGCCTTCGCGCGCAGGATCTGGGCGTGCAGGACGTCGGGATGGGCGGTGAGGCCGAGCCACCACGGGCGGCGGGTGCGGGCGGCCGCGATCAGGGCGTGCACGACGGGCAGGGCGGCCTGCCGCCCCCACCGCTCCAGTTCAAGACCGGCCCACTCCCCCGCCGCCACGGTGTCGTCCCGCCCGCCGCCGCCGGGGAAGAGACGGGACGCGTGCGGAGTCACGTCACCTCCCCCCGTCCGGACCCGGCGGCGGCCCGCAGGTCGGCGACCGCCGCCGCGACGACCGTCCTCGCCAACTCCCGCCGGTGGTCGGGGGTGAGGCGCCCGGTCGTGGCGGCGGTGGCGGGGAAGAGCCGGTCGGTGACGGGCCGCAGGTGCGGGGCGTGGCCGAGGTCGGCGAGGCGGGCCACCAGCTCGTGGGGGACGGCCTCGGGCCAGCGGTGCACGCCGCCCAGTGAGGCGGACGGTTGCGCGGCCAGGGGGACGAGCCGTTCGTCGATGCGGCAGGGGCGGCAGGCGAGGTACGTCCAGCCGGGCCCGGACCCGGACGCGACGAGCGCGACGGCGATCAGGTCGCCGACGGTCGTGTCGCAGTACGCGCAGCGTGGGACGAGGCTCACTCGTCCTCACCGCCGTCCACGGCCTCGTCCGTGTCCGTCCCGGCCGCCGGTTCCGGCCGTGGGGGGAGCGGTCCTTCGAGGCCGGTGATGACGGTGATGTGCGGGTTCTCCTCCCGCACCGGCGCCGGAGTCAGATACCGGGGGCCGTGCGGCTCAGCCACAGCGCCCCCCGAACACCCGCGCCAGCGCGCCGTGCAGGACCACCGGATCGGTCAGGCAGTGCCCGGTCGGCCGGAGCGACAGCCACCGCACCTCACCGTCGCCGACCCACGGACCGCCCACACGGTCGGCGGCCGGGACGGCCAGCGAGTAACCCCGCCCCAGCGGCACGACCCCCGGCGGCCACCCCCGATCGTTCGCCGACCCGGGCGGCACCAGCCAGTACAGGACACCGTGCGCCTGATCCTCGATCACCGGCCCGGAAAGCCCGGTCAGGCGAAGACGGTTGAGCACGTACAGCCCCTGGGACAAGGGCACACGCACAGCGTCGAACTCCTCGCCCAACGGCCGGATACGCACCCGTCCGTCGAACGGAAGCCAAGCGGGAAGGAGAGACGTCCTCATGGTTCGCTCCATGTGACAGTGGGGTGACTGTCACATACAACGCCCGTGATCGAGCCCCAACTATCAGTGAGGACTGACAGTCGGGGCCGTGACCTGATCGGTCGTCGGCTACACGCCGAGCCAGCTGCCGAAACTGGCGAACGTCTCGGGGAGACGGCGCTTGGCCGCGTCAAGTCCGGCGTAGGTCTCGCGGACCAGGGGGTGGTACTTCGTCTGCTGAGGCCCGGCTTTCCGCGCCGCCTGGAGGCTCGTGAACGCCTTGTCCAGCCGACCGCACCACAGGTGGGCGTGCGCGACCTCGGCGTGGTGGTGGGCTGTGCGCGACTGCGGCCAGCTGTCCGGGATCACGAGGTCCTGCGCCGCCCGGGCCGCGTCGTCGTAGAGGTTCCGCTCGGCCAGCGTCGCGACGCGGTGGACCTGGACGTTCGTCGGGCCGAACGCCAGCCAGTGCACGCGTTCGGCCGGGCCGGTCGCGCGCGCCAGCCGGTCGGCCTCGGCGAGGTGGTCGTCGGCCTCCTCGCCGTCCTGGGCACGGGCCCGCAGCACGGCGGCGCCCAGGTGGAGCTGGCCCCGCACGACGTCGCGTTCACGCCCGGGATCGGCCTGGTCGAGCGTGGAGAGGCCCGATGCGAGAAGCCGCTGACCTGTGCGGTACTGAGCCGAACGCAGGTACACCAGGGCACGCATGTACTGGCGGATGGAGCTGATCTCGGGGGACGAGGCCCGGTGCGCGGCCCAGTCCATGCGGTCCAGCGCGACCATGCAGAGGTCGTGGAAGCCGAGCTTGGTCGTCACGTCGTAGGCGGTCCGGTAGGTGCTGGCCAGCGTGGACCACAGAGGCGACGACGGAGACCGGTGGGCAGCCGTCGTCACCTCGACGACGAGACCGGGCAACTCGGCCGCCACCTGCTGGAGTCGGGTCTCCTGCACCAGGTGACACAACTTCTCCGCGTGTGCCTCCAGTTCCTCCGCCGAGCGGGGGGTGATCTCGGGGTCGTCCCCGAGGTCGTACACGTCGAGCGCGTCGCGGATCGGCTGGATGAGACCGTCCAGTTGGTCGCGGCGGAGGTCATGGACGTAGGGCTGCCCGGTCAGCTCGGACACCGGCACCGACAGGGTGCGGGCCAGGGCGCCGATCACTGCGGGGGACGCGGACAAGGCACCTTGTTCGATCTTGGTGAGGGTCGAGTAGCTGACCGGAGCACGATCGGCGAGTTCCCGCCGCGTCAGTCGGCGGGCCTTCCTCGCACGCCGGACGCGTGCGCCGGTGTGCTCATCAGTGCGGTGCGGCATGGAGAATCCACCTTCGTCTCGATCCCGACGCTCGAAACGGTACTCCGGTACCCCTCCGGCGAGCCGCCGTGCCGAAGGTGCTCACCGGACAGGGGAAGGCCGTCGCCGTCGCCGCCGGGCCAGGCGGTGTTCCAGGTGGGTCCTGCGGTCCGGCCACTCGTCGGCCGTGATCGAGAAGACGGCGGAGTCGCGGAGCATGCCGTCCTCGCCCGGTGCCCAGGAGCGCGACCAGTTCCGCAGCACGCCCTCGAACCGCGCGCCCACCCCCTCGATCGCCGCCCGCGAACGGGCGTTGCGCGCGTCCGTCTTCAGGTCCAGGCGTGCGACGCCCCAGTTCTCGAACGCGTGCCTGAACAGGAGGTACTTGGCCTCCGTGTTCACGCCGGTGCCCTGCGCCGATCCCGCGAGCCAGGTGAAGCCGACCTCGATCGCGCACAGCCTTTCCTCGTCGGGCCACAGTCGCGGTTCCCAGTACGCCGTGGCACCGACCGCGCGGCCCGTCGCGCGGTCCACCTGCGCGTACGGGGCGAGCTTCCCGCTCGCGGCGCGGGCGAGTTGGGCGTCGATGTAGCTCTCGACCTCGTCGGCGGTCGGCACCCAGGTGAAGCGGTAGGAGGCACGGTCCGCCTCCGCCGCCACGGCCAGGTCCGCCGCGTGGTGGTGGCCCAGCGGCTCAAGGCGTACGAGCGAGCCCGCCAACTCAGGCCCCTCCAGCACGAAACCCATCGATCGTCCTCCCCGGCGAACAGCGCGCGGCGCGCGGCCCCCAGCGTTCCACGGTGGCCGCGCGCCGTCGCGGGTATTCACGTCAGGCTGTTCCGCCACGCGGTGTGCAGGTCGGCGAACCTGCCTCGCCGCTCGATGAGTTCGGCGGGAGTGCCGTCCTCGACGACGCGCCCGCCGTCCATCACCACGACTCGGTCGGCGATCCGGAGCGTCGAGAGGCGATGGGCGACGACCAGAGCCGTGCGCCCTTCGAGCACCGTCCTCATGGCCCGCTGGACGAGCCGCTCACCCGGGATGTCCAGCGACGACGTGGCCTCGTCAAGAATCACCACGTCGGGATCGGCGAGCAAGGCCCGAGCGAGCGCGAGGAGTTGCCGCTGCCCGGCGGAGATGCGGGTGCCACGGGCGCGGACGTCCGTGTCGTACTCCTCCGGCAGCGCGCTGACGAAGGCGTGCGCGCCGACCGCCCTGGCCACCCGTTCGATGTCCGCGCGGTCGGCACCCGGGCGGCCGACGGCGATGTTCTCGGCGACCGTCCCCGAGAAGACGAAGGCGTCCTGCGTCACCATCACCACGGCGCGCCGCAGTTCGGCCGTGGCCAGGTGACGGAGGTCCACACCGTCGAGGAGGACGCGGCCGTGCGTCGGGTCGTGGAACCGGGCGAGCAGCCCGGCCAGCGTCGATTTCCCGGCGCCGGTCGCCCCGACGACGGCCACGGTCTCCCCGGCGGCGAGGGACAGGTCGAGACGCGGCAGGACCTCGCCACCGGTGCCGTACGCGAAGGTCACGCCGTCGAGCACGGCCCGACGGCCGCGCCCGGCAGGCGAGTTGGCCGGTAGCCGCGCCGGGGCGGCGGGTTCGGAGACGGAGGGACGCTGGGCCAGGAGCGCCGCGATCTTCTCCAGGGACGCGACGGCCGACTGGTAGGCGTCCAGGACGCCGCCGAGCTTGAGCGGGTCGTCGTACAGGCGGCGCAGGTAGAGGACGGCGGCGGTGAAGGCGCCGAGTTCCAGGCTGCCGGAGGCGACGCGGTGGGCGCCCCACAGGGCGAGGACGGCGATACCGGTGTTGGCGACGAGCCGGGACGAGGTCACGTACCGGCCCATCTCCAAGGTCGCGTCGCCGCTCAGGCGCGCGTGACGGCGGTCGATCTCCCGGAAGGACGCGTCGCCCGCCGCCTCCAGCCGGAAAGCCTGCACCACACGGATGTGGTGCAGGGTCTCGGCGAGCGCGCCGGTGACCGCCGCCGCCGCGCTCGACCGGTCGCGGTGGACGCGCGTGGCGCGGCGCCGGAACGACCGCACGGTCAGGTACAGCGGCGCGCCCACGGTCACGGCGGCGAGGCCGAGTTGACGGTCCAGGTGGAGCAGGAGGCCGGTGATGCAGACGGTGGTCAGCGCGGCGCCGACGATGTCCTCAAGCCCCTTGGCGAGCAGGCCGCGGAGCGCCCCGATGTCGCCGGTGGCCCTGGCGGTGAGCCGCCCGGAGCCGTACCGCTCGTGGAAGTCGAGGCCCAGCGCCTGCGAGTGGCGGAAGACGCGCGTGAGGAGGTCGAGGAGCACGTCCTGCCCGGCGCGTGCCGAGAGGCGGACGTATCCGTACTGCGACGCCGCCGAGCCCGCCACGACCAGCGCGTAGACGAGGCAGACGCCCAGCAGCGGGCCGTGGTCCCCGTCCCGCAGGGCCGGGACCGCCCGGTCGATCGTGTACGCGACGAGCAGCGGGCCGACCTGCGAGAGCGCCCGTTGGAGCGTCAGCACGAGGCAGGTCGCGGTGAGGCGGCGCCGGTGCGGGCGCAGGAGGGACGCGAGCAGGGCCCGTGAGGCGCCGGGGGGCGCGGGCAGCGCGTCCTGCGCGAAGGCGTCGCCCGCAACGGACGCCCCGGCGGCGGCGGTCGTGGAGGGGGTCATGACGTCCGCCCGCCGTCCGCGCGCTCGCCCGTCGGCACGGTGAGGGGTGCGGGCGCGGACATGAGCCGGGCGTACTCGGCGTTCGTCCGCAGCAGTTCGCGGTGCGTGCCGACGGCGGCGATCCGGCCCTGCGACAGCAGCGCGACCCGGTCGGCGAGGAGCACGGTCGAGGGGCGATGGGCGACGAGCAGCGCCGTCGTCGTGCCGAGCACCTCGCGCAGCGCGGCCTCGACCGCGGCCTCGGTGTGGAGGTCGAGGGCGGACAGGGGGTCGTCCAGGACGAGCAGGCGCGGCCGTCCGACGACGGCGCGGGCCAGGGCGAGGCGCTGGCGCTGGCCGCCGGAGAGCGTCAGCCCCCGCTCGCCGAGCGTCGTGGCGGTCCCGTCGGGGAGGTGGCGGACGAACTCGTCGGCCCGCGCCACCCGGAGGGCCCGCGCGATGTCCGCGTCGGTGGCGTTCCGCGCGCCCATGGCCACGTTCTCGGTGACCGTCGCGGAGAAGAGCGCCGGG
This sequence comes from Streptomyces avicenniae, assembly GCF_000719135.1. Lineage (GTDB taxonomy): Bacteria > Actinomycetota > Actinomycetes > Streptomycetales > Streptomycetaceae > Streptomyces > Streptomyces avicenniae. The sequence goes on from NZ_JOEK01000001.1 coordinate 263,461, forward strand.
TCCTCGAAGGCGACGGCGACCCGGCCGCGCAGGTCGGCGCGCGTCATGGCGGCGATGTCCCGGCCGTCCATCGTGAGGCGTCCTGCGGTCGGCTCGTAGAGCCGCGGCACGAGGGCGGTGAGGGTCGTCTTGCCGCTGCCGGTCGCGCCGACCAGGGCCAGGGTCTCCCCCGGGGCGAGGCACAGGGTGACGCCGCGCAGGACGGCGGGCGCGTCGGGCGGGGCGTCCGGGTACTGGAACTCGACGTTCTCGAAGGCGAGTTCGACGGGCCCCGCCTCGCTCGCCGCCCGCCGGGTGGGCGCGGGCACGGGCGCGCGGTCCTGCGGGACCGGGAGCGCCATGACGTCGAGGTAGCGGTCCACGGCGGTCGCCGCCTCGTGGCTCAGCGCGAGCGACGAGCCCATCGACTCCACCACGGGCCGCAGGACCAGGGCCGTCGCCAGGAACGCGAGCAGCGTGCCGGGCGACAGCGACCCGTCCGCCACCTGGTACGCCCCCGCCACGAGCGTCAGCCCGACCGCGGACTCCGGCAGCGCCACGAACAGCGCCGACGCACCGGCCAGCAGACGCGCCTTGCCCAACTCGGCGGCGCGGACCCGGCGGGCCGCCTCAAGGACCACGCGCTCCCGCGCCTCGTGGCGGCCGAGGCCCTTGAGGACGCGGATGCCGAGGACCGACTCCTCGACGACCGTCGTCAGGTCGCCGCCCCGGTCCTGGGCCCGGCGCGAGGCGAGCGCGTAACGGGCCTCGAAGCGCGAGCCGACCACCAGCAGCGGCACGGCCGGGGCGAGCGTCAGCAGGCCGAGCGTCCACTGCTGGGAGAGCAGGACGACGCAACCCACCAAGAGCGTCACGGTGTTGACCACGAGGAACGTCAGGGGCAGCGCCAGGAAGACGTGGATCAGGCCGACGTCGGAGGTGGCGCGGGAGAGGAGTTGACCGGACGGCCATCGGTCGTGGAAGGCGAGCGGCAGCCGCTGCACGTGGTGGTGCAGCGCCTCCCGCATCGTCGCCTCGACCTCGGCCAGCGGTCGCGCGACCAGGCGCCGCCGCAGGCCGAACACGGCCGCCTCGGCGGCCCCGAGGAGCAGCAGGGCCAGGCCGCCCCACCACACGCCGGACGGATCGCCGCCCGTGAGCGGGCCGTCGGCCATCCACTTGAGGACCAGGGGCATGACGAGCCCGAGGCACGAGGCGGCGGTCGCCAGGAGGGTGGCGAGGAGGAGGCGCAGGCGCACGGGCCGCACGTAAGGACGCAGGCGCAGGAGGGAACGTACGGTCGAGCGTTCGTCGGCGGGGGAGGGGGGCAGGGGTGTGGCGGGGTCACGCACGGCAGGGGTCTCCTGAACGGGGCGCGCCTGCCGGGCACGCGGACGTGACCGGTCAACCGGCAGGCGGGGCGAAGGGGTTGCTCACTGGGGGCGCGCGGAGGTGCGCCCGGTGGAGGTCGCGGTCACCGGCGTTCCCTCCGTCCGCTTCGCTCGTCGTCCGGCCCCTGCGGCCGGACGAGGGGAGTGTACCGCCGGGGCGCGTGGCGACAATGGGGAGCCGACCACAGCCTGTTGGGAGAACACCGCATGTCCGCTGACCTGGTGATCGTCGGGGGTGGCCCGGCCGGGTGCGCCGCCGCCCTGAGCGCGGCGGGCGTCGGCCTGCGCTCCGTCCTGGTCGAACGCGAGGCGGCGCTGTGCCGGAAGCCGCGCGGCATCCCGGCGTTGAACAACGTCCTCGGCTTCCGCACGGGCCCCGGCTTCGCCGACGCCGTCGCCGCCGACCTCGCCGCGACCGGCCTGTGCGAGATCCGCACGGGCGTCGGCGTGACGGCGCTCGCCCCGGCCGAGGACGCGGTGACCGTCACGCTGGACGACGGCAGCCGCGTCCGCGCCCCGTACGCCGTGCTCGCCACCGGCGTCGGGCCCGTCGCCCCTGCCGACGCCGACTGGATCGACGCCCCGGGCGACCTCCACCTGACCCCGCTGTGGGAGGCCGACCCGGCCGGGGCCGAGGGCAGGACGTGGCTCGTCGTCGGCGCGGACCGGCCGCTCGGCACGTTCCTGCGGGCCCATCCGGCGCTCGACGTACGGCTGTTGGTCCCCCATCCGCCCGCCGACGCGTACAAGACGGAGGAGATCGCCGCCGATCCGCGCGTCACGCTGCTCCCCACGCCGCGCCTGACCCTGACCGGCCCGCTCACCGCCGAGCCCGGCGGGCTGCGCGCCGACGCCGCGTTCGCCAACATCGGCAGCGCCCCGGCCGCGCCCGTCGGGGCGGTGCTCGGCCCCGACGGCTACTGCCCGCCGGGGCTCCAGCACCCGCGCGTCCTCGTCGCCGGGGACCTGCGCGGCGCCCGCTACCAGCGGATCATGACGGCGGTCGGCTCGGGCACGGAGGCCGCGCTGCGCGCCTACTACACGACGCGCGACGTGCCGGGCGCCGGGGCGAGGCCGAGCAGCGACGCGAGGCGGCCGACGTAGCCGGGGTCGCCGTCCGCGTGGACGGTGGTGATGCCGAGCGCCGCGGCGGGCGGGAGGTTGACCTCCTGGTCGTCCACGAACACGCACTCCTCGCCGCGCAGCCCCATCCGGTCCAGCGTCAGCCGGTAGATCGCCGGGTCCGGCTTGGCGACGCCCTCGCGTTCCGAGAGCACCGTGACGTCGAACAGGTCCCAGACACCGACGTGTTCGTACGGGTCGTAGGGGTCGAGGCCGAAGCTGTTGGAGAGCATCGCCACCGTCATGCCCGCCTCGCGGGCCGCGACCGCCAGGGCGACCATGTCCTCGGCGCGCCGCACCTGCGCCCAGGCGCGGCCCATCAGGTTCTCCGACTCGGCAAGGCCGAGTTGCAGGGCCGTGCGGCGGTTCCACTCGGCCTGCGTCAACCGGCCCGCCTCCAGGGCGAGATAGTGCTCGCGCCCCCTCGGGTCCACGGTCAGCGCCTCGTGCCACGCGTGGGGCGCGAGCCCCTCCGCGACGCACCACTGCCCGATCGGGTCCCGCACCTCCTGCGTCATCACCCCGACGAAGTCCAGGATCAGCCCGCGATATCCCATGCCCGCCTCCTCGCGCGTCCGGTACGCCGTGACCACTCAACCCGCGGGCGGTGCCCCGGCGCCAGACCGCGTCACGGCTGGCGGGGCGCGGTCTCCTCGTCAAGCCAGGCGAGGTACGCGGCGCTGCCGTGGGTGATGTCGGTGGCGACGATCTCGGGGACGTCGTAGGCGTGGAGCGCCTTGATGACGGCTTCGAGGTCGGCGAACCTGGCGGCGGGGGTCTTGTACGTCACCCGCCACTCGGGGTCGGTGTGCAGTTCGCCGTTCCACCAGTACGCGCTGGTGATCGGCCCATCGATCTGCGCGCAGGCGGCGGCCCGCGCCTCCACGGCGGAGCGGGCCAGCGCCTCGGCGGCTTCCCTGCTGTCGGTCGTCGTGTACACGACGAGGTGGTCGGCCATGCGGCGACCGTACCGGACGGCGCCGTCCCGCCGGGGCGGCCCCGCGTCAGCCGTGGAGCGCCTGGTCCAGGGTCGTCTGCCAGTACGTGACCTGCGCCGCCGAGTCGATGTAGACCTCGCCGCCGGGCAGTTCGACGGCCACCGGGGCGCCGACGCCGTCGCCGTCTGCACCGGCGAACTGCACGTCGAGGCCGGTCGCGGTGTAGCCGCCCTGGGCCTCCCCGGAGGCGTCCGAGGTGATGATCGCGGCGTACGCGGTCTCGCCGGGGGCCAGGCCGACGACGGACTGCGGCGCGCTGGACTCGATCCGGGCCACGGGCGCTTGGGCGCCGTCGAAGCGCAGGAACGGGCTGTACCAGGCGAAGCAGGTCTCGGAACCGGTGTTGGTCACCGTGAGCAGCATGTGGTTGATGGGGCGCTCGACCGGTGTGGCGACCAGCTCGGTCGTGGTGTCCGTGCACGGCACGGTGTCCTCCTCGGACTCCCCCGCACCGCCTTCGAGCGTGCCCTGGCCCGGGTCCACGCCGGTGTCCTCCTCGGCGTCGTCGCCCTGCCCGGTGCCGCCGTCCTGACCGGTGTCCCCGGTGTCACCGGTACCGCCCGCGTCCCCCGCCGTGTCGGCGTCGCCGCCGCCGTCCTCCTCCTGGGGCGACTCGACGGTGGGCGACTCCGACGGGGCCGCGCCGGACAGTTCGTCCTCCTGGCAGGCGGTGAGCGTCAGGGCGAGCGTCGCGCCGAGGACGGCGACGGCGGCGCGGAGACGGGTGCGGCGGTGCGGTGCGTGGGTGTTCATCGTGGGGCTGCTCTCTGCTGGTTCTGATCGGATCGGCTGATCCGCCGGACCGGGTGGCCCGACGACCGAAGCCTGTGCCCGCCGCCGTCCCACCGGCCAGCGGAGGCGGCCGGTTCGGGGGGGTGGGACGGTTCCACCGAGCGTGAGCTGCGAGGATGTTCCCCGCGTCGAATGCCGGGACGGGACGCGGGATCGGGGGAACGGTGGGACCTGGTGCGGAGACGGCGGACCTCGCCGCGCTGCTCATCGAGCTGAAGGACCGTTCCGGTCTGAGCTACGGGGTCCTCGCGAAGAGGCTCCACATGAGCGCGTCCACGCTGCACCGGTACTGCCGGGGCGAGGCGCTGCCGCCCGAGTTCGCGACGGTGGAACGGTTCGCGCGGCTGTGCAAGGCCACGCCCGAGGAGCGCGCCGAGCTGCACAGGCGGTGGATCTCCGCGGACACGGCCCGGGAGCGTGAGCGGAAGGGCCCCAGGGCGGCACCGGCCGCGCCCGAACCCGTCGCACAGGCACCCGTCGCACAGGCTCCAGCCGCGCAGGCACCCGTCGCGCAGGCACAGGTCGCCCCGGAGCCGGGCGTGTTCGGGCCCCCGCCGCCCGTCGCCGCGCCGCCGGGCGGGCCCGCCCCCCGCCGTCCGGGACGGCCGCGGTTCGCCCTCGCCGCGGTGGGGGCCCTCGCCGCCGTCGTGGCGACCGCCCTGCTCGTCGGCCTCCTGACCAGCGGCGACGGGGACGGCGGCGAGGACACGGCGGCCGACGACACCGGCGCGGAACTGCTCGACGTCGCCCTCAGCTCGCGCACGTTCGAACCCTGCTCGGGCAGCTACCTCATCGACCTGCCGCCGACCCAGGTCCCGCCCCCGCCGATGGAGGCGGAGGCCGCCGACTGGGCCCGCGCCCTGGGGGCCGTGCCCGCGGAGGAGCAGGCGATGGAGCTCACCGTCCAGGCGGCCGACGAGGCCGCCACCGTCGTCCTGCACGACCTGCGCGTCCGCGTCACGGAGACCAGCGACCCGCTGCCGTGGCACCTCTACAGCGGCTACGCGGCCTGCGGCGGCGGGCCCGTGCGGACCTCGGCGTTCGACGTCGATCTCGACGCCGACGCACCCCGGCTGACGGCGGCGAACGGGCAGGACGACCTGCCGCTGTGGGTGGACGCGACCGAGCCCCTGGTCTTCTACGTCGATGCGCGCACCGACGACCAGGCCGTCAGCTGGTACCTGGAGCTCGACTGGTCGAGCGGCGAGGAGACGGGCACCCTCCGCGTGGACGACGGCGGGCAGCCGTTCCGCACGAGCGCCGTCACCGACCAGACCGAGTGGGCCTACATGATCGGCGGCACCGAGTGGTACGACACGGCGACCGGCGAGCCCGCCGGTTCCTGACCCGCCGCCCCGCTCAGAAGTGGGTGGCGATGCCGAACGTCTCGCGGAGCAGCGCCATGTCGTGGCGGTCGCGGTCGGTGGGCTCGTAACCCTGGTGGAAGAAGACCTGCTGCCCGGCGGACAGGCAGGGCACCGTGTCGCCGTCGAGGGTGCCCGTCACGAAACAGTCCGGAGGGTACGGAAACGGGCGCCCGGGATCGAACGACGCTTGTGTGGCGCCTCCGTCCGGAGCGAACACCAGCGGATGCAGGTCGATCTCACGGCCCGCCCCGTCGGCGACGACGAAGCGCACGGGGCGCTGGTCCAGCGTCTCGGCGAAACCGGCCGCGGCGAGCGCCGCGAGGACGGCGGGCTCCTGGTCGGCGCGGTGCATGAGGTCCAGGTCGCGGTGCGGGCGGGAACGTTTCCCCACGAGCGCGTCGATGCCCCAGCCGCCGCCGATCCAGACGTCCGCGCCCGCGGCCCGCAGCACGCGCAGGATCTCCCGCACGTCCTCGCCCGTCATCATGGCCACCCCGCCGACCTCCCGCACACCGAGGCGGCAAGTGTAGGCGGCGGGCCGCGGCGTCAGTCCTTGCGTTCCGCCTGGAGGCGCGCGACGTAGGCGGCGGCCTGGGAGCGGCGTTCCATGCCCAGTTTCGCGAGGACGCTGGAGACGTAGTTCTTGATCGTCTTCTCGGCGAGGTGTAGCTCCTGGCCGATCGCCCGGTTGGTGAGCCCGTCGCCGATCAGGTCGAGGATGCGGCGCTCCTGCTCGGTCAGCCGGGCCAGCCGGTCGTCACCGCCCGCCGCGCCGGGGACACCCTGGCCGCCGCGCAGGCGTTCGAGGACGCGGCGGGTGGCGTCCGGGTCGAGGAGCGACTTGCCCGCCGCGACGTCGCGGACCGCCGACAGCAGCTCGCTGCCCCTGATGGCCTTGAGGACGTACCCGGAGGCGCCCGCCATGATGGCGTCGAACAGCGCCTCGTCGTCGGCGTACGAGGTGAGCATCAGGCAGCGGATCGTCTCGTCGCGCGAGCGGATGTCGCGGCAGACCTCGACGCCCGTGCCGTCCGGCAGCCGCACGTCGAGGACCGCGACGTCGGGCCGCGCGGCGGGGACGCGGGCCAGCGCCTCGGCGGCCGTCCCGGCCTCGCCGACGACGTCGATGTCCTCCTCCATCGCCAGCAGCTCCCGCACACCGCGCCGGACGACCTCATGGTCGTCCAGGAGGAATACCCTGATTTTTCCGTCTTCCGGCACGTGGCCAGTGTCACACAATTCGCCCGACGCGCCCCCTGGCACGCCCGCCGTACGCGTCGCGCGACCGTGCCGGGAACCTTCCCGGGACACGGTCGGCCGGGTTAACGTGCAAGGGTCCCGCGGCGCTGCGAGCCTTGGACCAGTGCCGATCCCCGACCCGATCCGCACGCCTGTCCACACACCGCCGCGACCGGCGGGAAAGTACTTGGACATCACAGTAAATCCGCAGGTCAGGGCCGTTTTCGTGGCTTGTGGACCGGATGGATACCGTGCTCTTATGAGGCGGTCGGACGGGACGGAGACGGGACAACAGGAACCCGCTCGGTTCCGGACGCCGCACCCACCCCCGTGCGCCGTGCGGGACCGGGCGAGCCGCACTGGCCGCCCGGCGGATCCCGGGGGCCGGACCGACGGAGGAGCACGAGTGACCGTGGAGAGCACAGCCGCGCGCGGCAAGCCGCGCCGGAGCACGAACCGGAGCACGACGACGACCCGGCGCAAACCCCGTCAGCCGCGCGACGGGATGGTGCAGCTGCTGACCCCCGAGGGCGAGCGGGTCGAACACCCGGACTACGCGCTCGACATCGACGCCGACACGCTGCGGGGCCTGTACCGCGACATGGCGCTGACCCGGCGGTTCGACGCGGAGGCGACCGCGCTCCAGCGTCAGGGTGAACTGGGCCTGTGGCCCTCGCTGCTCGGCCAGGAGGCCGCGCAGATCGGTTCCGGCCGGGCGCTGCGCCCGCAGGACTACGTCTTCCCCACCTACCGTGAGCACGGCGTCGCGTGGTGCCGCGGCGTCGATCCGACGAAGCTGCTGGGCATGTTCCGCGGCGTCAACCACGGCGGCTGGGACCCGAACACCAACAACTTCCACCTGTACACCATCGTCATCGGCTCGCAGGTGCTGCACGCGACGGGCTACGCGATGGGGGTGGCCAAGGACGGTGCCGACGCCGCCGTCCTCGCCTACTTCGGCGACGGCGCGTCCAGCCAGGGCGACGTCGCCGAGGCGTTCACGTTCGCGGCCGTCTACAACGCGCCCGTCGTCTTCTTCTGCCAGAACAACCAGTGGGCCATCTCCGAGCCCACCGAGCGGCAGACCCGCGTGCCGCTCTACCAGCGCGCGGCCGGTTACGGCTTCCCCGGCGTACGGGTGGACGGCAACGACGTGCTGGCCGTGCTCGCCGTGACGCGCGCGGCGGCCGAGCAGGCCCGTTCGGGTCAGGGCCCGACGCTGGTCGAGGCGTTCACGTACCGCATGGGCGCGCACACCACCTCGGACGACCCGACGCGCTACCGCAGCGACGACGAGCTGGTGTCCTGGGAGGCGAAGGACCCGCTGCTGCGGCTGCGGCGCCACCTGGAGCGGCTCGACGCGGCGGACGAGGCGTACTTCGCCGCGCTGGACGAGGAGAGCGACACGCTCGCGCGGCGCGTCAGGGAGGCCATCAGGACGATGCCCGACCCCGACCCGATGTCCGCGTTCGAGCACGTGTACGCCGACGGGCACAGCCTGGTGGACGAGGAGCGCGCCCAGTACGCGGCCTACGTCGCGTCCTTCGCCGACCGTGAGGAGAACTGACATGGCCGCCGGTACGTCTCCCGCGTCGCCCGTGCGGCTCCCCCTCGCCAAGGCGGTCAACGCCGCGCTGCGCACCGCGCTCGACGCCGACCCGAAGGTCCTGGTGATGGGCGAGGACGTCGGCAAGCTCGGCGGCGTCTTCCGCGTCACGGACGGGCTCCAGAAGGACTTCGGCGAGGACCGCGTCATCGACACGCCGCTCGCCGAGTCGGGGATCATCGGCACGGCCATCGGCCTCGCGCTGCGCGGCTACCGGCCGGTGGCGGAGATCCAGTTCGACGGCTTCGTCTTCCCCGCGTACGACCAGATCGTCACGCAGCTCGCGAAGATGCACGCCCGCGCGCTCGGCACGATCAAGCTGCCGGTCGTGATCCGCATCCCCTTCGGCGGCGGCATCGGCGCGGTGGAGCACCACAGCGAGTCGCCCGAGGCGCTGTTCGCGCACGTCGCGGGCCTGAAGATCGTCACGCCCTCGAACGCGTCGGACGCCTACTGGATGCTGCGGCAGGCCATCGAGTGCGACGACCCGGTGATCTTCTTCGAGCCGAAGGCACGCTACTGGGACAAGGCGGACGTGGACCCGTCCGGCATCCCGGGGCCGCTGCACGCGGCGCGCGTCGTCCGCGAGGGCACCGACCTGACGCTGCTGGCGTACGGGCCGACGGTCCGCACGGCGCTCCAGGCGGCGGACGCGGCGGCCGAGGAGGGCACGTCGCTCGAAGTCGTGGACATGCGGTCGGTGTCGCCGATCGACTTCGACACGATCCAGCGGTCGGTGGAGAAGACGGGCCGCCTGGTCGTCGCGCACGAGGCGCCGGTGTTCTTCGGCGCGGGCGCCGAGATCGCGGCGCGCATCACCGAACGCTGCTTCTACCATCTTGAGGCCCCCGTGCTGCGGGTGGGCGGTTTCCACTCGCCCTATCCCCCGGCCCGGATAGAGGAGGACTACCTCCCCGGGCTCGACCGGGTGCTGGACGGCGTTGACCGCGCCTTGGCGTACTGAGGAAAGAGCTGAGGAGAGTCGTGACGATGGCTGCTGCGGCACAGCGCTTCCGGGAGTTCCGGATGCCCGACGTGGGCGAGGGGCTGACGGAGGCCGAGATCCTGAAGTGGCTCGTCCAGCCGGGTGACACGGTGAGCGACGGCCAGGTCGTGGTCGAGGTGGAGACCGCCAAGGCGGCGGTGGAGCTGCCGATCCCCTATGACGGGCGGGTGCGCGAGGTGCACTTCGCCGAGGGTGCGACGGTGGATGTCGGCACGCCGATCATCACCGTGGACACCGATCCGTCGGCGGGTGACGGCGAGGAGACGGACGAGGGCGGTGGCGCCGCCGGTGGGCGGCAGCCCGTGCTCGTCGGGTACGGCGTCGCGCCCGGCGCGACGAAGCGCAGACCGCGGAAGACGGCGGGGGCCGGCGCCGGGGAGCAGGCGCCGCCTGAACCTGTCGCGACGGAACCGGCCGCGCCCGAGCCCGTCGCGCCGGAGCCTCCCGCGCCCGAACCGCTCGCGGCCAGGCCGCTGGCCAAACCGCCGGTGCGCAAGCTGGCGAAGGACCTCGGCGTCGATCTGGCGACGGTGACGCCGACGGGCCCCGACGGCGTCGTCACCCGCGCGGACGTGCACGCGGCGGCGGCCCCGGCCGTACCGGCGCAGCCCACGGCTGCCGACACCCTCCCGGCGACGGTGTCCGACGCCGCGCGCGAGCGCCGCGTGCCGGTGAAGGGCGTACGGCGGGCGACAGCACAGGCCATGGTGAACAGCGCGTTCACCGCGCCGCATGTCAGCGAGTTCGTGACGGTGGACGTGACGCGCACGGTCCGGCTGGTCGAACGGCTGCGGCGGGACGAGGACCTGGCCGGGCTGCGGGTGAACTTCTTGTTGATCACGGCCCGTGCGCTCCTGCTCGCGATCCGCCGCCACCCCGAGGTGAACGCCGCGTGGGACGAGGCCAACCAGGAGATCGTCCACAAGGACTACGTCAACCTGGGCATCGCCGCCGCCACCCCGCGCGGCCTGATGGTGCCGAACATCAAGGACGCGGGCGGCAAGACCCTGCCGGAGCTGGCCCGCGCCCTCGGCGACCTGGTCGCGACGGCCAAGGAGGGGCGCACCCAGCCCGCCGACATGCGCGGCGGGACGGTGACGATCACCAACATCGGCGTCTTCGGCATCGACACCGGCACGCCGATCCTGAACCCGGGCGAGTCCGCGATCCTCGCGCTCGGCGCGGTGCGGGAGAAGCCGTGGGTGCACAAGGGGAAGGTCAAGCCGCGCCACGTGACGACGCTCGCCCTCTCGTTCGACCACCGGTTGGTGGACGGCGAGCTGGGCTCACGCGTCCTCGCCGACGTGGCGGCGGTCCTCGAACACCCCCGCAAGCTCCTGACCTGGGGCTGACCGCGGAACACCGACGGCCCGGGAGCGCCACACGCGCTCCCGGGCCGTCGCCGCGCCGGGGTCGGCCCCGGCCCCCGTTCCCTCAGAGGTACGGCCCGGAGCCGGTCGTGCCGTGCCCGGCCTCGCCCAGGTCGTCCGGGAGCGAGCCGGGCGGCAGGGCCCGCCGCATCTGCTCCAGCTGCGCCCGCGCCGCCATCTGCTGCGCGAACAGCGCCGTCTGGATGCCGTGGAAGAGCCCTTCGAGCCAGCCGACGAGCTGGGCCTGCGCGATGCGCAGCTCGGCCTCCGTCGGCACGCTGTCCTCCCCGAAGGGCAGGGACAGGCGGCTCAGCTCCTGCACCAGCTCGGGCGCGAGCCCTTCCTCCAGTTCCTTGACGGAGCTGGCGTGGATCTCCGCCAGGCGGGCGCGGCTGGCCTCGTCGAGCGGCGCCGCCTTCACCTCTTCCAGCAACTGCTTGATCATGCTGCCGATCCGCATGACCTTCGCCGGCTGTTCCACCATCTCGGTCACGGGGGTCTCGGTGCGGCCCTCGTCGCCGTCGCCCCGGCCGGGAGCGCCGCTCAGCGCCATCCCGTCCGGACCCACGACCAGGATCTGGGCGTTCTCCTGCGGTGGTTCGTTCCTCGGCTGAGTCATGGGTCCATCATGCAACGGCGCTCACCCCGCCCGCCGCGCGAGGGTGATCCGCGAGCGCGTGAGCAGCGCCGCGAGCAGGCACGCGACCAGCGGCACGCCGATCAGCAGCTCGCCGAACGTCGCCCAGGGCAGTTCGAGGAACAGCTCGGGGCGCCCGCCGTCCACCCAGCCGCTTTCGAGGCTCTCCTCCCACCACCGGTTCTGCGTCCGGTGGTCGGCCAGCACCATGGCGATGCCGGGGACGAGGCCCGACACGGCGCCCAGCACCACACCCATCAGGGCGATGACGCCGCACTGGAGTCCGGAGAGGGTGCGCCGCACGCGGGGTGCGGCGCCCACGGCGGCGAGCGTCGCGAGGTCGGCGGCGGAGTCGGCCTGGGCGAGGCCGGTCGCGATGCCCGCCGCGCCGATGGTGAGGACGAGGGCGACCAGCGTGAGGACGAGCAGCGGCAGCGACGTGGAGCTCTCGTAGCCGCGCTCGACGTCCCAGGACATCGCGTCGCCGAACCCGTCCATGGCCCCGTCGAACGCCCGGCGCTCCGCGTCGTCGGGGGCGGCCGAGGTGGACCAGAAGCTCGCGGTGTCCACGGCACGCAGCCCGGCGGCCTCGGCGGTCTCCGGGGAGATCAGCATGTCCACGGGCCCGTCGCCCGGGGCGGTGACGGAGGGGAACGTCCAGGAGCTGTCAGGGGCGGCGACCAGGTTGCCGTTCTCGTCCCACTCGTCCTCGCCCGGGCTCTCCCAGTACTCGAAGGTGGTCTCGCCCTCCGCCGAACGGTAGAGGTCGTTGAAGACGACCGCGCCGCCCTCGTCCAGCGTCCGCAGGGTCTCCGGGGTGTCCACGCCGAGCACGCGCAGCAGTTCAGGACCGGCCACGGCGACCGAAATCATGGCCATGCTGCCGTTGCTGACGCTGTTGAGGCAGCGCGGGTCGTCGGCGAGGCGCAGGCGTTCCTCGTGGGTCAGCCGCTGGGCGTCGTCCCCGCCGGACATCGGGCAGCGGTTGGCCTCGGGCACGGCGATCGCCTGGTAGGAGCAGGTCCCCGAGGAGTCGCACTCGTCCTCGTCGAGGACGACGGCGGAGACGTCCGCGCGTTCGGCGACCGGGAGTTCCCGTTCGGCCGCCTGGCGGCTCCTGGCGAGAGCGGAGGCGGACGAGTCGTCGTACTCCCACAGGTTCATGGAGACGGTGCCCTCGGGCACGGCCGCGGCGTAGTCGGCCCGGTTCCGCGCGTCCTCGCTGACCAGGACGGTGCTGACGGTGACGAGCCCGGCGACCGCCGCGAGGATCGCGGCCACGGCGGGGGCGCTGCGGCCCCGGTTGCGCGCCGCGTCCCGCAGGGCGAGCCGGCCGGACAGCGGCAGCCTCCTGCCGAGGCGGCCGAAGGCGCCGACCAGCGCGGGGGTGAGGGCGACGACGCCGAGTTCGGCGACGATCGCCCCGGCGGCCACGAAGGTCGCGTCGTCCATCATGACCGCGCCCGCCAGGGCGACGACCGCGCCGAGCACCAGGGCGACACCCCCGACGACCGGCAGGACACGGCTCCCGCGCCGCACGCCGCGGCGCCCCGTGAGGGACTCCAGCACGTCGCCGCGCGAGGCGGTGACGGCCGGGACGAGCGCGGCGCACGTGCCGACGAGGACGGCGAGTGCCGCGATGGCGCCCAGTTCCAGGACGCGCAGGTCCCAGGCGCCGAAGCGCTGGCCGACGGCCTCCTCGATGAACGGCCTGGCGGCCATCGTGCCGAGGATGCCGAGGACGACGCCGACCACGGCGGCCACGGCGCCGAGCACGATGCCGCTGGCCAGGGTGATGGCCCGCAGGTGGCGGCGGTCGCCGCCGTTGGCGCCGATCAGACCGAGCTGACGGCGCGAGCGGCGCACGCCGACGGCGAACGCGGGCCCGGCCAGCAGGCAGATCTCCAGGACGACGAGGGAGACGACGGTGCCGACGCCGACGAACGCCTCCGCGGTGAGGTCGGCGCTGGAGCCCCAGTCGAGGCCGTAGCCCTCCTCGGCGGGCGGCGGGTCGAGGCGGACGGCGCGGGAGACGACCGTGTAGCCCTCCGCGTTCGCCTCCTTGACGGCGGACCAGTCCACGTCGCCGGGGACGGCGACCAGGTAGGAGGCGGTGAGCGAGTCCTCCGCGTCCGTGCCGGCGAGGCGGGCGATGAGGGCGCCGGGGCGGGCGATGATCTCGTCCGTGTTGAGTTCGGAGGGGATCTCGTAGGTGCCGACGACCTCGGCGGACACGTCCGTGCCCGCGAGGGTGAGGTCGTCGCCGAGGGACAGTCCCGACCTGTCGAGGAAGTTCTCGGTGACGACGACCTCGCCCGGCCCCTCGGGGAGGCGGCCGTCGAGCGGGGTGAGCATCCCTTCGGTCAGCGGGTCGGAGATGTCGATCTCGCGCAGGGCCGCGCGGACGATCCCGTCGCCGACATCGATGCGCAGGTAGGTGCTGAGATCGCTCAGGACCGTGGCGTCGTCGGGCAGCAGGGGGGTGAGGGACACCGGGGGGCGCCCGTCGAGGTCCGGTGGCGGCGGGACGTCGCCCTCCGGGTCCGTCCAGCTCACGCTCTCGCCGTCGAACGACTGCTCGACCTGGCCGTCGCTCTCCAGGCGGTAGCGGGCGTCCGCCGCGCCCATGGAGCGGGTCAGCTCCTCCCGCGGGGACAGCTCGCCGGAGCGGAAGACCACGTCGGCGGCGGAGACGCCGAGGATGGGCAGGGCGATCATGGCGACGACCAGGGCGCTGCGGCCCTTGGCGCGGAGGGCGTCACGGCGGGCGATGCGCAGGGCGAGCCGCCAGGTGGACAGGGCGCTCACCGCTCACCGCCGCCGACGAGCAGCGAATCGGCGGTACCGGCGGTCGTCTCGTCCACGACCGTGCCGTCCCGCAGGAAGACGACGCGGTCGGCCCAGGCGGCGTAGCGGGGCTCGTGCGTGACCATGACGGTCGCGGCGCCCTGGTCGCAGCGCTTGCGCAGGAGGACGAGGACGCTCTCGCCGGTCTCGGAGTCGAGGGCGCCGGTGGGCTCGTCGGCCAGGAGCAGGCGGCGTTCGCCGATGAGGGCGCGGGCGATCGCGACGCGCTGCTGCTGGCCGCCCGACATCTCGTCGGGGAAGCGGTCGGCGACCTCGGCGAGACCTATCTCCTCCAGCGCGGCGAGCGCCTCGCGGCGGGCGGCGCGGCTGCGGACGCCGTCGAGTTCGCGGGGCAGCGCGATGTTCTCGGCGGCGGTGAGGGCGGGGACGAGGTTGTAGTCCTGGAAGACGTACCCGATGCTCGTGCGGCGGACCTTGGCCAGGGCGGGGCGCTTCAGCTCGCCGAGGGAGACGCCCTCGACCAGCACCTCGCCCGAGCTGGCGGTGTCCAGGCCCCCGGCGAGCGTCAGCAGGGTGGACTTGCCGGAGCCGGAGGGGCCCATGACGGCGACGAACTCGCCCGCGTCCACGGTCAGGTCGATGCCGCGCAGCGCGTGGACGGTGGCGGCGCCCGTGCCGTGGACGCGGGTCAGCTCCCGCAGGCGCAGGACGGGCGGGCGGGGTGCGGTGGTCATGAGATCTCCTGGCGGGCGGCGCGGCCCGCGCGGTCCGGGGTGTCGGCGTCGTCGGGGGGCGGGGCGGGGGCTGACGGGGGGCGCTCGGCGAGCGCGTGGGCGAGGCGTACGAGGCGCGCCTCGCAGTGGTCCAGCCAGCGGGTCTCGGCCTCGGCGGCGAAGATGAGCTGTTCGAGGACGAGGAGCCAGGCGATGTCGTCGCTGTTGTCGGGGCCCCCGGACAGGGCCCGGCTCTTGAGGCGCGTGTAGTCCTGGAGCGCGGCCAGGGAGTGGCGGCGCTGGTTCTGGATGACGGTGCGGATGTCCACGCCAGGGGTGCTGATGGCCATGGCGAGCTTGATGGCCAGTTCGTCGCGGGCGGGCTGGGTGCGGTCCACGGGGCGCTCGTACCACTCCACGAGTTCGCGGCGCCCGGTCTCGGTGATGGCGTAGAGCTGCTGCTTGGCGTCACCGCCCGGCTCGGGGGCGATCAGGCCGTCGCGTTCGAGGCGGCCGAGGGTCGTGTAGACCTGCCCGATGTTGAGGGGCCAGGTGGCACCGGTTCTGGCCTCGAACTCGGTGCGGAGCTGGGAACCGTAGCGCGGGCCGTGGTCCAGCAGGGCGAGTAGCCCGTAGCGGATCGACATACCGCGTATGTATACCGGGTATGTTGCGGGTTCCGCAATTCACGTCCGGCCGCACGGCAGGCCACGGCGTGTTCGAAAGGGATGGGGGCGCCCGGAAAGGTGAGCACGCGTCGGGCGGTTGGGGGTGGGGAGCCCTCCGTCCCATGGGCGGGGAGAAGGGCTCCGGCGCGGCACGTCGGCTGTGGGGGTCGGGGGGCGGTGGACGGTGGCGGCGGGTGGCCGGGGTGGGCGTGGCTGGCGGTGGGCGACGGGAGTGGGGGCGGGAGCGCGGGGGCCTGAAGCGGCCGGACCTGGGCGGGAGTCAGTCGGCGCCGAGGGTGACGGCGGCGGGCAGCGCGGCGAACGCCTCGTCCACCGCGACGATCAGCGTGGCCAGCCGGACGTCGTCGTCGCGCCCTCCAGGACCGCTGCGGACCCAGTTCTTCGCGGCGCAGCGCCAGGCCGCGAGCGCCATCTCGCCGAGCAGTCGCAGGCGGACGTCACCCCGGCTGTCGATCCCGAGCCGGTCCTCCAGCAGTTCGACGAGACGGCGCTGCACGGTGATGGAGGCCAGGTCGCTGTGGTCGCGCAGGGTGGGCGTGCGGGCGGCGAGACCACGGGTGGCGAGGAACCGGCCGGTCCACTCGGGACCCATCCCGGCGAGGGTGTCCGTGAGCGCCTCGCGCAGCGTGGCGAGGACCTCGCCACGCGGACGCAGGGCGGCGACGCGTTCGAGGTAGGCGTCCCACAGATCGGTCTCGGCCGCCAGGGCGACGGCCTCCTTGGACGGGTAGGTGCGGAAGAAGGTCCGCTTCGAGATCTCGACCGTGTCCACCAGGTCGTCGAGCGTGGTGGCCTCGAAGCCCTGGTCGAGGAAGAGCCGAAGGGCCGTGTCGGCCAACTCGCGGCGGGTGCGGCGTTTCTTGCGTTCGCGCAGAGGTAACGCGTTCTCCGGTGAAACGGGCATGGGAAAAGCCTACCGACAGGTAGCCGCCACCGAGCGGCTTTGGCCACAAGAGGCGTTCGCCTCTGAGTGGCAGACGGAGCGTGCGTCCCGTTCCGTCACTCCTGGCGCAGCCGCAGACCCAGGATGCCGAGCCCGAGCCCCAGACAGGCGAGCCCCGTGCCCAGCGGGAGGACGGGCGGCATCTCGCCGCCGCCCTGGCGCGCCGCGACGGCCTGGCCGCCGGAAGGCTCCGCCGGTTCCTCACGGACGGGCCCCGGCAGGGCCGGGGGTGACAGCGGCTGCCCCCAGCGGGAGACGGGCCGGTCGGCGTGGCGCCGCTCCGGCGCGGCGGACTCCCGTTCCTCGCCCGGCACGCGTTCCTCCGCGCCCGCCGAGGCGGCCATCGGCACCAGCAGAACCGTCATCAGCGCGGCCAGGAAAACGGCCGTCGCGCTGCCCGCGCTCACCCTCACAGGCCCGCCCCTTCACACTCCATCCGATGCTGTCACCAGCGTCACACAACTGATGAAAAGCCGCATGTCAGGCAATCGATGCGCGGCGCGTCTCCCCCGGTCACCCCCTCGCACGCCACGCGCCCGACCCGCGCGACCGCCATGATCGACGGCGGCGGCAGACGTACGGGGGGAGCCGGGTTGCCCGCCGTGTACCGGCGCCGGAACACTCCGGGCGCGCGAGGGCGTCAGCGCGTCAGGATGATCTTCCCGGTGTGGTCGCCCTCCAGCGCGCGATGCGCCTGCGCCGCCTCGTCCATGGGCAGGGTGCGGTCCACCACCGGCCGCACGCGCCCGTCCGCCAGCAGCGGCCACACGTGCTCGCGCACCTCGGCGACGATCGCCGACTTCTCCGCCACCGGGCGGGCCCGCAGCGAGGCCGAGGTGATCGAGCCGCGCTTGGCCATGAGCGCCTGGAGGTTCAGCTCCGCCGTGACGCCGCCCTGGAACCCGATGACGGAGATCCGGCCGTTGGGGGCCAGGGCCTCGATGTTACGCGCCAGATACTTCGCGCCGATGATGTCGAGGATCACGTCGGCGCCCCGGCCCTCGGTGGCCGCCTGGATCTCCTGGACGAAGTCCTGCTCGCGGTAGTTGACGAGGACGTCGGCGCCCAGCTCGGCGCAGCGGGCCAGCTTCTCGGCGCTCCCGGCCGTCACGGCGACGCGGGCGCCGAACGCCTTGGCCAGCTGGATCGCGACCGTCCCGATGCCGCTGCCGCCGCCGTGCACGAGCAGCGTCTGCCCGGCGGCGAGCCGGGCGCCCGCGAACACGTTCGACCAGACCGTGCACAGCACTTCGGGCAACGCCCCGGCCGTCACGAGGTCGATGCCCTCGGGGACGGGCAGCAACTGCCCGGCGGGCACGGCGACCAGCTCCGCGTAGCCCCCGCCCCCCAGCAGCGCGCACACCTCGTCGCCGACGTGGAACCCGCTCACCCCGGCCCCGACCGCCGCCACGCGGCCCGCGCACTCAAGGCCCGGGTACGGCGAGGTGCCGGGCGGCGGGGCGTACCGGCCCTGGCGCTGGAGCACGTCGGCACGGTTCACCCCGGCCGAGACCACATCGACCAGGACCTCCCCCTCGCCCACCTCGGGATCGGGCACCTGCGTCCACACCAGGACGTCGGCGTCCCCTGGCTCGGTAATCGAGATCGCATACATGCCGGGAAAGCTACCCCCGCACCCACCCCCGACCACGCCCCACACCACCGCCACGCCGCCCCTCATCACCCCCAGCCCGAACCCACCCACGCCGACAAGCCCCCTGCGGCCAGCACCCCCAGCAAGTCACATCTCCCGGCCCGGCTGCGAACCCTCATGGGGTGATGAGCGACCCCGAGCTGGTCCGCGCGGAAGATGTCGCGTGGAGGTTGCGAACCCTCAAGAGGTGACGAGCGACACGACCTGGAAGACCTACGCGAACTTCCTGCTCTCCACCATGTTGCGAACCCTCAAGGGGTGATGAGCGACGGGGCGTCTCCTCCTGGCTGACCCTGGTCACGCCGGGGTTGCGAACCCTTCAGGGGTGATGAGCGACCCATCGACCGGCAGGCCCAGGCGGCCGAGGCCGTGTTGCGAACCCTTCAGGGGTGATGAGCGACTCCTCAAGGGCGTGCCGGGCGTGCATATCTACAAGTTGCGAACCCTTCAGGGGTGATGAGCGACGGTGGCTGGCCTGTGCTGTTGCGGTGGATGACCGGCGGTTGCGAACCCTTCAGGGGTGATGAGCGACCCGTGTACCAGTCGGCCTGCATCGCGTAGCCGTAGGCCAGTTGCGAACCCTTCAGGGGTGATGAGCGACCCGTTGGATCACACCGTCGCGCCACAGGAACCGGTTCGTGTTGCGAACCCTTCAGGGGTGATGAGCGACCCGAGGGTAAAGCCGCAGGTCGTTGGGGTGGAGAGGCGCTGGTGGAGAGGGAGTTTTGCAGCGGACCGGCGGTAGTGCATCTGTGCTGGTCAGAGGGGCGCGCGTCGGCCTCCGGCCGCGTGTCCATTCTGCCCGGTCAGGTGCGGTGAAGCATCGCTTCCGGGGAGCTGCCTCAACTTCTCGCCGGAAGCGGCCACTTACCGCACCTGCCTCCCGCGCCGTCCATGCGGGAGACTGGTGCGTGACTGGGAGGGTGCCCTGTGGAACTCGTGGTGTTCATGACGCTGCCCGGATTGGTCATACTCCTGATCGGGATGGCCTTCGTCGATCGCGTGCTGGTGGCCTGGCGAGGCGGTGGGCACGGTGGTGTCTCCGCGACCGGCTTCGAGATGCTGCACGCAAGCCTCCTTCCCGGCAAGGAGCACGAGTTGCAGCAGCGCGAAACCATGACGCTGCTGCGCGACGAGGAAGGGGACGGCGCCCCTCCCCACTCCAACGTAGATCTGGACCACGGCAAGGCCGTCATCCATCTGCGCGACATCCCCTGACCCGCGCGGACGTCGCGGTGGACCGGCCGGGGCGTCAGTCTCCGGCGGGTGAGGTGTCCGCCGTCGCCAGGCCGAGATGCGTCTCCAGGCGGGAGATCCGCGCCGTGAGAGGCGCGATCTCCTGGCGGACGGCGGTGGCCAGCATCTCCGGCACGGACGTCGCCGCCGGACGGCTGTCCTGCGACGCCGCCCGCAGGTGGACGTACCCGGCCAGCGCCGCCGTGACAGCCCGGCGTACGGCCTTGGGCTCGGCGCCCAGCTCCCGCAGGACCTGGCCGGCGACGCCCTCCGGCTCGGACGCCAGGCCGATCAACAGGTGTTCGCAGCCGATGTAGTTGTGGCCCAGCGCGATGGCCTCGGTGGCGGTCAGCTCGATCGCACCGGCCGCGTGCGCGTCGAACCGTCGCCGCTCGCCGTCCGTCGGCGCGGTACCGCCCGCGTCGGGCGTCCGGCGGGCCAGCTCGCGCGCGACGCGCTCCGGCTCGACGTCCATCGCGCGGAGGACGCGCAGGGCAAGGTTGGAGCCCTCGGCGAGCATCGCCGCCAGGAGGTGTTCCGTCCCGACCTTCGACGCGCCAGACCTGACGGCCTCATCGACGGCGAGCTTGAGCACCTGTCGCGTCCGGTCGGTGAGGTGCGCGAGCGGGCCCGTGGGCTCGGCCGTGTCGAGGCCGTCGAGGACCGACTCGCGGATGGCGGTCACCCGACGTACGGCCTGTTCGAGCGCCCGCTGGCAGACGGCCGAGACCGGCACGCCCGTCTCCTTGACCGCCTCGGCCAGTTCGTCGGGCAGGTAGACGTTGATCTTCGGCATCGCCGACACCCTTCTCGCGGAATACCCCCACAGTAACCCCATAGGGGTTATCCCGCGAGAGGGTGTGGCCGACGTGTCCGAGAACGGCCGAAGTTCGACGCCCGCCCCGGCCTACGCCGTGCGGAACACGGCCAGGCTCACGTCCTCCGGATCGAGGATGTCGTCGTCGAGGGCGCCCTCCAGCGCGAAGCCGAAGTGTGCGGCCAGGGCCTCATCTCCCAGTTCGAGCGGATGGAACGGCAGGGGGTAGTCCGGAGCGTGGTCCAAGGCGTGCGCACCCGCCCAGTACGGTCGCTCGAACGGCATCCGGCCGCCTATGTCCTCGACCACCCCTTCGCCCGGCGACAGGCTCAGGCTGCGGACGAGCCGTTCCCCGTCCCACACGGCGAACGCGGCCCAGTCCACGACGCTGTGCAGGAAGACGGCGTACGCCCGCCGCCCGGCGGCGACGTCGAGCACGGCCTCGGATATCTCGCTCGGCCGGGAGCGGGCCAGATCCCGGAAGGCGACGATGTCGAGGCCGTCGAACCGGCCCGCGCAGACCGTTCCCTCCTCCGGCCACAGCGCCTCGTGCAGTGGCGCCGCGCCGAGATACGTCAACGGCCCGTCCCCGGCGAACTGTTCAGCCAGCGGCCTGGCCTCCGGGCCCGCCACCAGCCCGGCCCGCAGCGCCGCACGCGGGCTCTCCGGCGCGAAGCCGATCACCGCCGCTTTGATCCCCATGGCTCATCCCCACTCACCGTTCCACCCCGGCTCACCCATCACCGACGAGACTAGTCCCCACCACTGACAGTGAGCCGTGGGCCGGATGCGCCCCCGCTCAACTCCTGTCAACTCCGCTCAACTCCGGGCGGCGCCGAGCGCGTCGGTGACGGCAAGCGCGTCCATGTAGTCGCGGACGTACGCCAGCAGCCCGTCCCGGACGTGCAGGACCAGCAGCCCCGGAACGGTGAACGCCGCCTCGGCGCCCGGAAACGTGCCCACGATCACGTGCTCCTCGATCAGGACGCCCGGCTCGCTCGTCTCGTGGACGGTCACGTCACGGATCTCCTCCACCCGCACCGGGCTCGCGCCCCACGCGGCGCGGTACCCGGCGCGCAGTTCCTCGCGCCCCTCGAAGCGCGACGGGAACCCCGGGCTGGTGAACGGGAACTCGTGCACGGCGTCCTCTGCATACAGGTCGGCCAGTGCGTCGGCGGACTTGTCGCGGATCGCCTGGTGGTAGGCGGCCAGGACGGCTCGGGGCGTACGGACGGACGGTGCGCTCGGCGCTTCGGGCATGACGGGACCACTCCTCTTCACTCAACACTCGTTGAGCGAACGACCCTACGACCCGGCCACCATCTCGGTCAACGCCTGTAGAGTGAACCCGTGCCCACCTCCCCGTCCCGCGCAGAACGCCGCCGCGCCACCGAGGCCCGCGTCCTCGACCGCGCCCGCCGCCTCTTCGCGGAACGCGGCTTCGACCGCACGACGATCCGCGCCATCGCCGCCGACGCGCACGTCGATCCGGCGCTCGTCATGCAGTACTTCGGCTCGAAACGCGACCTCTTCCTCCGCGCCGTCGAGATCCCGCCCCCGCCGCCGACGCCCACCACCCCGGCCCCCGACCCCGGCGCGCTCGTGGACCAGCTGCTCACCACCCTCGGCGTCAAGCTCGGCGGACTCCCCGACGGCACCCTCGCCGCGCTGCGCTCGATGCTCACCGACCCGGACGCCGCCGAGCACGCCCGTCAGAGCCTCGGCCGCCAGACCGACAGCGTCGCCGCCGCCCTCCCGCCAGACGACGAGGACGCCCAGGCCCGCGCCGCCCTCGTCGTCACCACCCTCGTCGGCGTCACCATCGGGCACCAGCTGCTCGGCCTCGCCCCCCTGCGCGACGTGCCCGCCGACCGGATCGCGGCCCTCCTGCGCCCCGCCCTCGAAGCCCTCGTCGGTTCAGTCCGCCCGGTCGGCCCGGTCGGCCCGGTCGGCCCGGTCGGCTCACAGGATGTCGCCGGGCCCCCCGAGGGCGACGCCGAGGGTGTCGGTCTCGACCAGCTCGGCTGAACGCACCGTGTACGTCACCACGCTGTCGTACGTCCGGTCGATCACCCCGTCCAGCGCCGCCATCAGCGCCCGGTACTGCGACCCCGACAACTCCCCCTGGAACACGCTGCGCTGCGTCCAGTGCAGGTACCGCCGACACGCCTTCAGCACCTTCGGATTCCGCTCCGCCGCCGTGTCGTACACCAGGATCACGAACATCGCCGCCCGCCCCTCACCACCACGGCCGGAACGGCTTGTACGGCTCGTCCTCCAGGCACAGCCGCACGACCTTCAGCGCCTCCAGGTGGAACAGTTCCTCGTAACTCACCTTCCGCCGCAGCGACCGGTGGTACACCGTCGTCGTCAGCTCCTCACGCGTCAGCGTCGCCACCTTCTTCCGCCCCGCCGAACTGAGCGACGCCCGGCCGACCTCCGTCTCGAAGTCCGACGGCTTCAACTCCCGCCGCGCCGCGCACCGTTTGAGCAGCCGCTCCGCGAACAGCGGCTTGAACGGCTCGGCGAGGTCGAGCGCCAGCGTGTTGCGGCGCCGGTCGGTGTCCGCGTGCAGGAAGCCGATCGCCGGGTGCAGCGGCGTGCTGCGCAGTGCGGTGAGGACGCGCGTGTAGACGATCGAGTTGAGGTAACTGACGAACGCGTTACCCGCGTTGGTCGGCGGGCGGCGCGTCCGGCCGTCGAGCCGGAGCCAGTTGGGCAGGCACGTGTCGAGCGCCGCCCAGCCGGTGCGGCGGAAGTTGCCCTCCTGGCCCATGATCCCCTCGCTGTCCTCGCAGCCGGGCAACGCCTCGCGCAGGCGGCCGAGGGCGGCGTCCAAAAGGTCCGTGTCGAGGGCCCAGCGCACGTTCTCGGCCGCCGCGAGGACGAGGGAACGGCCCAGCGCCGCCCGCCGCTCCGGGTCGGCCGTCAGCTCGACCTGCCGCCGCACGACGCGCGCCGAGGCCATCGACTCGGCCGGGGCGAAGTGCCCCGCGTGGTTGCCGTAGTGGTCGAGGACGTGGAGCGCGACGCCGTTGCGGCTGAGCAGCGACATGGCCGACGTGTTGACGTCCACGTGGTCGAAGGCGACGAGGTCGCGGATGTCGGTGATGGGGATGCGGACCGGCGAGCCGTCGGCCCGCTCCACGCGGACGCTGTCGTCCTCGCGGCGGATGCGGCACGGTTCGGTCAGCCAGTACGTCCGTCCGGCGGCGGGCATCAGTCTCCCCAGCAGTAGTCGCGGTACGAGCAGCCGCGGCACGCGCTCCGTGCCAGGCGCGGCGGCGCCGCGTCGGCGGCGATGACGGCGAGGGCCGCGGCCTCCGTCGCCTCCGCCTCGGCGCGGGCGGCGGCGTCCCACGGGACGTCGGTGGTGCGGCGGATCAGCGGGTAGTGCACGATGCCGCCGCGCACGGCGACGCCGCGCCGCTCCAACAGCAGGCAGTAGTGCCTGACTTGTGCGGCGTGCGCGGGCGCCGGGGAGCGCGACGACTTCGTCTCGTGCACGACGGCGCCGGTCGTCACCCAGTCGATCCGGGCCTCGCCGAGGTCGATGTCACGGCGGCGGGTGAACGTCGTCTCGTCCACGAACTCGCCGAGCGCGACGAGTTCGCTGCGCCCCTCCGGCCGGTAGCCCCGCGCGTAGAGCCACAGTTGACGTGGGCAGTGGACGAGGTACTTGACGTGGACCCCGCCGATCGCGTCGGCGGCGTCAGGGGCCGGGTCGTGCGGCAGGTGGCTCATACGACGGTGTCCAGTTCCGGCGGTGGGCGGAGGCCGAGCTGCGCGTCGTACTCCCCCTCGACGACCAGGAGTTTCAGCTTGCGGTCGTACGTCGCGCCGAACTGCCTGGCCTGGCCGTAGCCGAGCGGGATCAGCAGGCGGGAGGCGAGGAGTGCGTCGCCGTGACGGCGGTGGGAGAGGCGCGCGTACTCCTCGCGGTCCTCCTCGTGGAGCACCTCCACGGTGTCGAACTCCCTGCTCAGCCGGTCCGCGAACTCGCTGCGGTCGTGGAACGGGTCGGTGAACGTGAGGAAGTTGTCCGCGAACGCGTCGCGCGCCGCCCGTGCCTCCTCGATCCACGCCTCGCCCCACTCGGTGGCGTAGGCCGTCTCCAGGAGGCGGTCGATGTCCTCCTCGCTGAGCGTGTCGGTGCCGTCCGCCGTGAGGGCGTGCAGCGCCGTCCAGGACGCCTCGACCGCCGCACGCTGGTACGGCAGGTGCCCGTCCGCCGCGTGGACGCGGAACTCGACGGGCCCCTCGGGGTGAAGTCCGCGCCGGTTGACGCGTCCTGCGCGCTGCGCGACGGCCTCGATCGGCGCGTTCTCGACGGCGCCCCGGTCGAAGTCGAGCTGGAGCGAGACCTCCACCGTCTGCGTGGCGACGACGAGCCCGCCGCGCGCGGCCTTCTGGTCGGGGGTGCGCTCGGGATGCCGGGCGAGCAGAGCTTTCTCGATCGCGTCGCGGTCGCGGTGCTTGAAGCGGGAGTGCAGGAGGAGCGCGGCGTGCGGGTCGCCGGGTGTCGAGTCGCGTGCGTCGTCGGCCAGTTCGGCGAAGAGGCGCTGCGCGTCGCGGACGCGGTTGACGACGGCGAGCACGCTGTAGCCCGCGCGCAGTTCGCAGCGCAGCCGGTCCAGGCTCGCTTCTGACGTGATCGGCGACTCGTCCAGAACGAGCCGGTGGCGCACCGGACTTGTGCCCTGCGGGGCGCGGCGCACGGTCACCTGGCCGGTCAGGCTCTCGTCGATCATCCGGATGACGGGCGGCGCCAGGGTCGCGGACAGCACGGCGACGCGGCTGCCGAGCCGTTCCCACAGGCCCATCGCGGCGCAGATCCGGCCGAGGACGCGCGGCTCGTAGGCGTGCAACTCGTCCAGTACGAAGAGCGAGTTCGCCTGCTCAAGCAACACCGACGAGTGCGAGGCGCCCGCGATGGCGCCGAACAGCAGTTGGTGCGGGGTCGCGACGCGCATGCGCTGGGCGAACAGCCGCATGGCGCCCGCCGTCGCCTTGGCCTTCTTGGCGTCCTCGGCGTCGGCGTGGGCGCAGTCGTCGCCGACCGCCTCGGTGAGGAGACGGCGGGCTGCGGCGCCGTGGAGCAGGCCGATGTCCGGCTTGCGCCCGCCGGGCGGCGGGGTGAGGGTCGCGCGGAACCGCTCACGCGCCGCGTTGAGGGAGGCCCGGTAGGGCAGCGTCCACACGACGCGCGGCAGGCCGGGCATCGTCGGCACCTGCCGGGCGGCCCAGGCGAGTCCGGCCTCCGTCTTGCCGCTGCCCGTGGGGGCGACGAGGACGAGGTGGCCGCTGGTGCCGGCGGCGGCGCGCTGGTGGTCGTACGGCGGGTGCGGTTGCCGTTCGAGGTAGTCGGGCAGGAGGGGCAGGTGGGTCTGGAGGGGTTCGTGGGCCGAGCCCGCGTGGTCGGCGAGGGTCAGGGCACCCTGCGCGAGGACGGCGAGCAGGCCGCGCTCCGGCTTCACGGGCGCGCGCCAAGCGGCGACCAGGCGCTCGTGGACGGCGCGGGCGCGCTCGGCGAGCGGCGGGTCGTCCGGCGTGACGGGCGGCGGGTCCACGGCGAGGAACCCGGCGAGCCAGGCGAGGAGTTCGCGGTGCACGGTGCGCGTGACCTGCACCTCGCCCGTACGCGGGTCGCGCGTGAACGCCTCGGCCCAGTCGGTGTACTCGTTGTACCGCTGCACCAGGGGCGTACGCCGGCTCCCGCCGTCGCCGAGCAGCGCGACATGGTGGGTGGCGACGAGGGAGGCGATCAGCAGCCGGTCCTCCTCGGACCAGCGCGCAGGACCGGCCAGCAGATCGACGTACGCCAGCGACAGCACCTCGTGCCGCTCCCCCCACACCTCACCGCCGGGCAGCAGCTGCCGCTGGAATCCGGCGGCGATCTTGCCCGTGTCGTGGAGCAGCGCGGCGTGCCGGACGCGCCGCCAGAAGCCGGGGTCGGCGGCGAGCACGCCCGCCCGCGCGACCCGTGCCTCGACGGCGGCGACCGTGTCGTGGACCGCGCGCAGGTGCGCCGTCAGCCGCTCGGGGTCCTCCTTCGGCTTCGACTTGGCGCGCACGTCGGTGAGCGTGGGGCGTGCGGGCAGGGTTCTCACGGGGTCAGCAGCCATACGGCCTGGTCCCCTCCACTCGTCCGGTCGGCGTACGCCCCGCGGACGGGGTGGCGCCCGGCCGGGGCGTCGCACCACAGGTAGTCGGCCCAGGTGGTGCGCAGCCGGTCGGGGGAGACGGACGCGGCGAGGCGGTGCTCGAACGCCGAGCCGACGTCGTGCCCGTCGCGCGGCGCGAGGGCATGCCCGACGACCGCGTCGTCGGTGGGCTCCAACTCGACGCGCCGGGGCGGCAGGAAGTGCACGACGTCCTGCGACCGCCCGAGCCGCAGCGGCCAGCGCGGGCGGCGCAGGGCGCGGGCGACGCGTTCGCCGTCGGGCCCCGGCAGCCAGACGGTGAGGCGGACGTCGGTGAGGAACGGCCGCATGCGCAGCGTCATCCCGCCCTTCCCCGCCGACACCCGGCCAGAGACGGCAGGGTCCGAGCCGTCCACGGCGATGGGGTGGAACGTCTCCGCGTCCATGCCCCAGCCGTCCGCCTCGGACGCCATGCCGAGCGGCAGCGTCTCGGCGGGCGCGCCGGTCGCCGCCGCCAGCAGGCCCCGTACGGTCGAGGGCGGCGGCACCCGCAGGCCCCGCGTCACGCCGGGGAACAGCGGGTCGCGGAACGACGCGACGGGCGCCTCGAACTCCACCCGCCAGGCCGTCAGCGGTTCACGCGGCACGGGAGTCACCGCGCCGGGTCGTCGAACCAGTGGTCCAGACGGCCGTCACGCAGCTCGGCCGCCAAGTCCCGCAGCACCGTGCGCGGATGGCCGATGACGATCTCGTTCCGCGCGATCTCCGCCTCGCACTCCTCCTCGAACTGCTTGCGCAGGTCGTCCCGGAAGCCGGGCCGCCAGCCGATCCGCACCGGGCCCTCCCACTCGCCGCGCCAGGCGTCGAGTTCCTTCCGCAGGACGTCGCCCCGGACGCGGAGGCCGTCGCCCATCTCGTCGCCGTCCACGCAGTGCGCGAGCGGGTTGATGCCGCCCTTGAAGGGGACGAGTACGACGAGCGACGGCACCCGGTCTCCGTAGTGCAGCGCCTGCTTGGCGCCGCCGCTGAGGTCGGCCAGCGCTTCGAGGAGGATCGCGGCCCGGGCGCGGCGCTCCTCCAGCGGCAGCCGTACGGCGGGAAGTTCGCGGAAGAGCGTGCCCTCCGCCTTCTCCGCCACGGCCTGGGCGACGGTGAGCGCCTGCTCCTTCGACAGGTAGTTGGGGCGTCCGGCGCCGTCCGCGTTCGGCACGGTGAAGGTGCCGATGCGTGGCAGGTCGAGGAGGAACGGGGCGGCGAGGTCGGCGGAGTAGAACTCGTGCCCGTGCAGGACGGGTTCGGGGATGCCGCGCGACATGACGCCGAAGTCCTCGGTGATGCGGACCGGCTCCACGGACAGCAGCGTCCCGAGCATGAACGGGCTGTCGCGCAGCGTCGTGGCCGTGTCCTTGCCCTTGACGGCGGCGTGCATGTAGCCGAACAGGTCGTCGTCGGCGTAGCGCGCCGGATTGGCCTCGGTGGTGGCCTTCTGCGCCTTCTGCTGCGCCTTGCCGACGCGCGTGACGGGCGAGGGGACCGAGCCGCGCTCGACCATG
Source organism: Streptomyces avicenniae (assembly GCF_000719135.1). Classification (GTDB taxonomy): domain Bacteria; phylum Actinomycetota; class Actinomycetes; order Streptomycetales; family Streptomycetaceae; genus Streptomyces; species Streptomyces avicenniae. The sequence goes on from NZ_JOEK01000001.1 coordinate 291,524, forward strand.
CCGTCACGAATCCACCGCCGCACGGCCTGCGCCGAGACGTAGGGGCGGCGACGGCCGCGTACATAGGTGTACTTGACGCGCGCGGTCGTGTCCTCGGCGCGCCCGTTGTTCGGCGCCCCCGCCTCGACGGAGAGCACCAGCTTGCCAGCGAGATACATGGTCAGATCCCTGACTCGTCGTAGCCGTCGTTGTCCAGAACGTCCTCTGAGGGCAGGATCGGGGTGTTGACCTGCTGCTCGACCTGTAGTTGTTCGTCCAGATCCTTGGGCTTCTGCCCGATCGGCACCTTCTCCTCCTGGAGGCGGAAGGCGACGTCGGCGAAGAGCAGCATCCGCATCTCCCATGCCTGCGGGCGCCGTTCGAGGAGCCGGGCCCAGTACTTGGGATCGACCTTCACCTCTTGGCCGTCGAACATCAGCCGGGACTGCGCGTGCACCAGCAGCCTCCCCAGGGCGCCCTGTTTGAGGGCCACCTGCCGGTACTCGGCGAAGCGCCCGCGCGGGCTCGCGTCGCCATGCGCGATCCACCTCGTCAGGAGTTCGGCGATCGGGCCCAGGTCGTAAGACATTCCTAGAATCTCCTCGGCGTAGGTCTGCGCGAGCCGGATCACGGCGAAGCGGTCGCGGGCGCTCCAGGGCCGGTCGGGGTCCGCCATGAGGGTGTGCAGTCGGTACAGGAACGGCTCATGGCGCCCGGCCTCCGGCTCGAAGAGCAGGCGCGCGACGGCCGCTGCACCGCTGATCGTCACCTGCCCGCCCCGGTCACGCCGTGTCGAGCACTGCTCGAACAGCGACCATCCGCGCCGGAGCTGGGCATTGCCCTTCACCCGGCGCAGGAAGCGCGGGACGGCGCGACGGGTGCGCGTCGCCCGGAGCCAGGGCTCCTGGTTGTCGTTCTTGAAGCTCCACAGGGTCGTCGCGCACAGGGCCGCGTCGAGGTCACGCAGGGCGCGTGCGACGACCAGCTCAGGCGGTGCGACGGCGCCGAGCCCCGTGAAGCCGACGTGCATGATGCGGCGGGCGCGCCGGACGTTGCGTTCGGCGAACGTCCGTTCCGCCGCGTCGGCGTCGCACGTGACCACCGTCGCCGAACCGGCCGTGACCTGCGAGCCGTACGGCAGCGCCCAGGCGGCCACGCGACAGCCACGGCACACCGGCCAGCCGAGGACGCCGGGGGGCAGGGTGTTCAGCGCGCGATTCGTGTCGAAGAGAGGAAGCGTCGATTTGGCCCACAGGACGGTGGTGTCCGCGCCGCAGAACGTGCAGGGGCGCGCGAGGTCCGTGGCGAGGTCGGGCGCGAACATCGCCGCGATCGAGGGGCGGAGGGCTTCCACCTCACGTGGCCTGCGCGCATGCGTGGCCTTGGAGTTGGGGTAGAGCGCGAAGAGTACTTTCCACCAGTCGTACGCCGGAGAGTCCTTCGGCGCGACGGCGGCGGCACACACCTCGTCCACCAGGAGCGTGGCCACGGTGTCGAGGTCGCCGCCGCTCACCTCGTCCGGCGTGGCACGACCGGCCAGGACGGCCACGGCCCATGCCCCGGCGCGCTGCAGGGGGTGATGCGTCGGGGTGAGCGGCCCGTTCGTGATCAGCGCAGCCATCCGAACCCCTGCACCGTGTCGAGCCCGAGGCCCCAGGAGCGCAGCGCGTCCACGAAACGGGCGTCGGCCTCCATGCCGATCCGCACCTGGGCGCCGATGCGCGGGGCGCCGCTCACGGTGAACCGCCGCCGTGGCCCTGCGTCGAGGACGTGCACGTCCTCGGGGCGGGGCAGGCCGAGGATGTCGGCCTTGTGGTGCAAGTTGTGTGTCAGCCGGTCCAGGTAGTGCGGCTCACCGGGCAGCACGTACCGGTTCTCGTGCTTCACGACGGTCGGCGTGACGGACTCCAACTGCACCGGCCCGTCGGACGCGTTCGGCACGACGTCCAACGAGAACCCCTGCACCCGCAGCCGTGCGCTTCCCCACGTGATCGTCTGGCACGAAGCGAGGGCCGTCACCAGGACGGCCGCGATCTCCGGTACGGGTGAACCGAACCAGACCGACCCGTCCTTCGACGTGGTGTAGACGCCCTTGCGGCGAGGAGCCCCCCGGAACATCGGGCTCGTGCCGCCCACCGGCTTGAGCGGCTGCCCGTTCCACCCCTCGTCGTGCAACGACTTCGCCAGTACGGGGTTCTCGCTGCTCAGCAGCCCGTAGACGACGGCACGCGCCGGTCCGTGGACGTCCTCCCACGGCAAGCTGCCCACGTCAGCACCGACGTCTACCTTGACCCTCACCGCACAACACCCCCACCCAGTCGTTCGCACACCTGTCGCGGAGTGCGGTTGGCCAGCTACTGGGCGGCATGTTAGCCAACTGATCGAGCCAGATGGTGATTTACGGTGAAATGCAATACTTGGCTAGTGAATATGATATAAGCAGCCCCCTCCTGTCTCGCCTGCATGGGAAGCTAGCGCCCACCACTGACAATCACCCTCACCATGCTCCGTGCGGCTCCGATAGGTTGCCCCTCGGCCCACGAGGCACAGGTCGGCTGTACAGCCGCTAACGTTCTGAGCAGCGCTGATGCACTACCGTCGGATCACCGCATCTCGGGCCCGTCCACGGCCCCGCACCCCCACGGTGACCAGCTGCTTCGCCCTCGGGTCGTCATCAGTCCTCGGAAGGGTCGCAACAACGTGGCGAAAGGCGTTGTCTTCGTGACGGTCCGAAAGTCGTCATCAGCCTTCGGAGGGTTAGGAACCGCAGCGGCTGGCGCAGCGTGACCAGGGGGCTGTCCGTCGTCATCGGCCTTCGAGAGATTCCGAACCCCACCCGGTTCTCGACCCGGCCGAGCGCCGCGCTCACCACCCCTGGCCGGGGCCGCACCGCGCGGCCCCGGGCCAGGGGTGGGTCAGTCGAGGCAGAACTCGTTGCCCTCCGGGTCGGCCATCACGAGGTGGCCCGTGCCCAGCGGCGGGTCGGGGTCGTGGCGTTCGAGGCGGGTGGCGCCGTGGGCGATGAGCCGGTCGGCCGCCGCCTCCAGGGCCTCCATCCGCGCGTCGCCCGTCAGCCCGGGAGCGGTTCGCACGTCGAGATGCACGCGGTTCTTCACCCGCTTCTCCTCGGGAACCCGCTGGAAGAACAACCGCGGCCCCACCCCCTCCGGGTCGGTCAGCGCCGAGGCGTCGTTGCGCCGTTCGGGTGGCACGCCCATCGCCTCCAGCGCCTCGTCCCAGGTCGCGAATCCCCCCGGCGGCGCCTGCACCCGGTAGCCGAGCACCTCGGCCCAGAACGAGGCCAGCGCGGCCGGGTCGGCGCAGTCGAACGTGAACTGGACTTCGCGGGCCATGTCAGCTCGCCTCCTGTCGGGTCTGCCGGTGGCTGTTCAGCTGTTTGTGCAGGTAGAGGTCGCGGAGCATGCAGACCTCGGCCATATGGTGAATCACCTCACGGTTGATGTGCAGCACGAGCGCCGCCAGCGGATAGTCCGCGTACGGTCCCTCCGCCTCGCCGCACGGGCGGGCGAGACCGGCCTCGTCCAGGCTCTCGACCCCGGCCGTCCACGTGGCGTACTCCTCGTCCAGTTGGGCGAGCGCCCCGGCCGCGGTGGCGGCGAACGGGAAGGTCGCGCGGTCCACGGGCGCGCGGCCGAAGTGCGACGCGTTGCGCGCGGCGAACACGTCCGCGATCACGTGCCCCAGCCGCCACGCGACGGTCGTGAAGGGCGGTGGCCAGGACACCGTCCGCTCCGTGTCGAGGGTCATCGCCCCGGCCCAGCTCCCGCCCGGGTGGACGCTCCAGCAGTCGGGCGTCGGCTCCCACAGGTACTCGTCGTCGGTGAGCCCGTCGAGGCGCGGGCGCAGCTGGTGGGTCCAGTGCCACGTCATCTGGTCACGGAGGAGCACGTTCCAGGTCTGGTCGGTCATGCTGGAAGCCTGCCGCCGATAGCGGACAGCTGCGTTCCGCGATGTAGCACGAAAGGACGATCCCGTGACCGTCGAGGCGACGACCGAGCGGGTCCTGCGGCTGCTCGGCCTGCTCCAGAGCCGTCCGTCGTGGACCGCCGCCGAACTGGCGGCCGAGCTGCGCGTCACCGACCGTTCGGTGCGGCGCGACGTGGAACGGCTGCGCGCCCTCGGCTATCCCGTACGGGCGACGCCCGGTGTCGGCGGCGGCTACCAGCTCGGCGCGGGCACCCGGCTCCCCCCGCTGCTCCTGGACGACGACGAGGCGATCGCCACGGCGGTGTCCCTGCGGCTCGCGTCGGGCGGCACGATCGCCGGAACGGGTGAGGCGGCGCTGCGCGCGCTGGCGAAGCTCGACCAGGTGATGCCGCCCCGGCTGCGCGCCGAGGTCCGCGCGGTGCGGAGCGCGACCGCGACGCTGCCCGGCCCCGGGGCCGAGATCGACGCGGAGCTGCTGACGACGCTCGCTCGGGCCTGCCGCGACGCCGTACGCGTGCGGTTCCGGTACGAGGCCAGGGGCGGCGCGGAGCACGAGCGCACGGTGGAGCCGGTGCGGATGGTGGCCACCCGCCGCCGTTGGTACCTGATGGCCTGGGACGTCGCTCGCGACGACTGGCGCACGTTCCGGCTGGACCGGATGCGCGCGGCGGAGGCGACGACCTGGCGCTTCCGCCCCCGCGAGCACCCCGACCCGGTCGCCTACGTGCAGCAGTCGGTGACGGAGGCCCCGTACCCGTACTCCGCACGCGTACGGGTACGGGCCGAGCCCGAGCACGTGCGGCGGATGGTGCCGCCCGAGGTGGGGCGGGTGACGGACGAGGGCGACGGGTGGTGCCTGCTCGCCCTCGGCGGCGACGACCTGAACTGGCTCGCCGTGAACATCGCGCGGCTCGGCTTCGAGGCCGAGGTCGTGGAGCCGCCGGAACTGCGGGACGCGATCGCCGCGCTGGCCCGCCGCCTCACGGCCATGGCGGAGGCGAGGACGGGCTGACGCAGGGCGGTCACTTCTCCGTCGAGTGCCTGCCGAGCAGCGCCCGCAGACGCTCCACGCCCCCGTCGCCGACGACGGCGCGCTTGGGCAGGACCAGCACGCACATCCCCGGCCACGAGCCGTTGAGCAGGACGAACGTGCCCGGCGTCTCGCGCCAGCGCGGCACGCGGGCCCACGGCGTGGTGATGTCCTTCCCGTCCTCGGACAGGACGCGCGTCACGCCGTCCGCGCCCACGACGGTGCGCCTGGAGGGGAGGCGCGACGGGCCGCGCAGCTGCCTGGGCAGGTGGAGCGAGGCGTAGAGCAGGTATGCAGCGGCCAGGACCATGATCGCCACGCGCGCCCCGCCGTCCGCCGACGCCCCCCGGCCGGCGATCAACGCGGCGCCGAGCAGCGCGAACAGCCGGTAGAACCACGGCGATGTCCGCAGCTTCCGCGTGGCGTCGAGCGCCTCGCGGATCTCCTCCGCACTTGCCTGCGACCGCAGTTCGACCGGTTCCCCGGCGCGCTCCTGCCCGCCCGACGTCACGACGTCCACCTGACGACTCCCCCTCCTCGCGACGAAGGATGTATCCCACACCCAGTCGCCAGCAGGGTAACCGGCCGCAGGTCAGAGGGCCAGGGACGGGGTGGCGGGGGCGCCGCGGAGCAGTTCGCGGAGGCGGGTGACGTGTGCGGTGACGGCTTCGTGGGCCAGCGCCGGTTCGGGGGGCGGGGGCGCCGTGCCGTCGCAGCCCGCGCAGAGGGCCTGCCGCCGTGCGCGCGGGAGCGGGTCGCGGCAGCGGGCGCACTCGCGCAGCGGTGGAGGCGGCGCGGTCGGCGGGGGCGGTGAAGCGGCGCGCTGCGCGGGGAGCTTGCGCGTCAGGCGGTTGGCGAGGAGGGCGCGCGCCGAGTGGACGACCGACGGCAGCCCGGCCGTCAGCAGGCTGCGCGCCTCCGGTTCCGGCACGCCCCGGGCGAGCCACGGTTCGGCGAGCGGGGCGAGGGCGGCGGCCTCGGCCGCGCCGAGGGTGAGACGGGGCTCGGTGGCGGTGAGGCGGACGAGCCAGCGGGCGCCGGGGAGGGAGGGTTCTTCCCCCGGGTTCTTCACCCCTTCAGGGGACGCTCCCGCTCCGCCGCCGGGGGGTTCACCGGTTCCCGGTGGTGGGGGAGGCGGTGGGGCCGGTGGGGGTGTGGGTGGGGGGCCGGTCTGCGGCACGTCGAAGACGTGTGTCTCGGTGCGGACGTGTCCGGTCCGCGCGCAACGGACGCTGCGGCGCACGTAGTAGCCGAGGGCGACCAGCTCGTCGAGGGCCTTGGCGACGCCCCGGCGGCCCACGTTCGGGTGCTTGTCCGCGAGGGTGCGGACGTCCTCGCGGGCGCCGTCGGGGAGGGAGAGCAGGTAGCAGAGGATGCCGCGCGCGGTGAAACTGAGGCGGTTGTCGCGGAGGACGTCGTTTCCGAGGACCGTGAAGTGACGGGTGCGCGCGCTAAGGTGGACGTGCATCGAAGCTGCTTTCTTCGGTGTCGGACCCCGGGGTGTTGGCGCACCGCCGGGGTCGATCATGTCTGGACCAAGATCGAGCGGCGAGCGTAACCCGATCGCTGTCCGATTCACCAACTATGGGCAGAACTTCACGTTTCGCGGTCACGCGAGGTTGACCACCTCCTGACCGCCCTCCGGCCCCTCGTCCCGCCCGACGGGCTCGACGGGGTCGCTCGGCTCGGGCTGGGGCAGGGGCAGGACCGGGCCTTCCAGCCCGGTGATGACGGTGATGCGCGGGTTCTCCTCACGCACCGGCGCCGGGGTGAGATGGCGGGGGCGGCACGGCTCAGGCACAGCGCCTCCCCGTCACCCGTACGTGTAACTCCCGTCGCTGCGGTGGCCGGTGAGGCGCGGGGGGTGGCCGGACGTCCATGCGGGGCTCCTGTGACGGTCGGTGTGCCGGTCGTCACAGAATCCCGGGCGCGAATCCCCGCACGTAACCCGTGGGTGTTCCCTGTCGCGGAACACTCGTTCAGACGACGCCGATCCACTCCGCCAGCGCCGTCAGCGACCCGTGCGCCCGCCGCCTGCGGCGCACCAGCAGCATGATCACGTCCCTGGCCAGCGGGTTGTAGCGGACCTGCTGCGGGGTGACCTCCCGGGCCCGGCTGAGGTGGCGCTCGGCCGCCTCCGCCTTGCCGATCTGCGCGTACAGCCGCGCCATCGTGATGTGGTGCCGCCCGACGCGCATCGGGGAGTGCCCCGGCCCGAACCGCAGGTCACGCGCCGCGACGATCGCCGCGCCGTGCCGCCCGAGTTCGAGTGCCGTCTCGACCTGCCGCCGCCGCACGTCCGTCGGGCCGAAGCTGAGCCAGTAGACCTCGGGGACGTCCTCACCGATCAACGTGGCGTGCTCCGCGGCCTGTTGAAGGTGCTCGTCGGCCCGTGCCGTGTCGCCCTCACGCGCCGCGACGACCGCCGCCGTCATGTGCAGCTCCCCCGACACGGCGCGGGCCGCCGTGCCGCGCGGGTCGTCCGACTGCCCGACGAGCGCCTGCCCGCGCGCCAGCACGCGCTGCGCGGTGCCGGGCCCCGAGCGTCCGAGCGCCATCAGCCCGCGCCGGTACAGGCGCACGGCGAGCATCAGCGGGTCGTCCGCCATGTGGCCGGCCCAGCCCATCCGTTCGAGGGCGACCAGACCGAGGTCCGTGTATCCGAGCCGGTAGGCGAACTCGTGCGCCGTCCGGTAGGTGCTTGCCAACGCCCCTGCCAGGAGGCGCCGTTCCTCGGCGCCGGACGCGAGCACCTGGGCGGTCGTCAACTCGCCGAGCAGGCCCGGCAGAAGCGCGCCGATGCGTACGTACTCGGCCTGGCGCGTGAGGCGCATCAGGTGGTCCACCTGCCCGAGCAGCACGCGGGGCGAGCGGGGCGTGATCGCCGGGTCGGGCCCGAGGTCGTAGAGGTCGAGCGCCTCGGAGAGGGGGGCGATGATGCGGTCCAGCCGGTCCTGCTGCAACTCGGGGAGGTACGGCTGGCCGTGCAGCGCGCCGGGATCGACGCTGAGCGCGCGGGCCACGGCCGCGACGAGCGCCGGGCTCGCCGCCGCCAGCCCCGCCTCCACCTTCGCGATGGTGCCCCGGTTGGCGAAGGCACGTGCGGCGAGGGCCTGTTGGGTGAGCCCGCGCAGTTTGCGGTAGTCGGCGATCCGGGCCCCGGTGTGTTCGTCGGCGCTGTGCGGCATGCCGGTCCCACCTCCGTCTCGACAGCGGCGCCCCCCGACCGTACTCCGGCGCCCGGGAGCCTGAACACGTCCGAGGGCGGGGCAATCCGGCCGGTGTCAAGGCTTTGAACAGGTCATATGCCGCTGACACTGCCGCACCGCGGGCGAGCGTCACCCGTTCGGGTGGACCTGCTACGCACGGGTGCCGACTCGAACGAACGCGGCCCGCTGCCCCACGCGTTCGGCGCGCGTCACCCGATGGAGCGCGTTTCCCCGGCGCGTTCCGCGAAGCCGACAAGGCCCCTCCCGCGCCGCCCCTACCGTCGGCTCAGCGGGTGTACTGATCAGCGGTTGACCACACCCGGAGCACCGAGAGGGAAGGCCCCGGATGGATCTCCACCACTGGCTCGGCCGGGCCGTGGACACGCACGCCGCGTGGGCGGACGGCCACGGCCCGCGCCCCGGGCATCCGGCGCTCGCCGTGGACGACGAGGCGCTGTCCACCGCCTTCGCCGAACTCGCCGGACGCCTCGGCACCAGCTACCCGTTCTTCCACCCGCGCTACGCCGGGCAGATGCTCAAGCCGCCCCACCCCGTCGCCGTCACCGGCTACCTGGCCGCGATGCTCGTCAACCCCAACAATCATGCCCTGGACGGCGGTCCGGCGACGTCCGCGCTGGAGGAGGAGGTCGTCGCGGCGCTCGCCACGATGGTCGGCTTCCCCGGCGACCACCTGGGCCACCTCACCGGCGGCGGCACGGTCGCGAACCTGGAGGCGCTGTTCGTCGCCCGCGAGACCCACCCGGGCAAGGGGATCGCGTACAGCGCGGAGAGCCACTACACGCACGCCCGCATGTGCCACCTCCTCGGCGTCGAGGGGCACGCCGTCCCCACGGACGACCGGGGCCGCATGGACGTCGCCGCCCTCGAACGGCTCCTGGACGGCGGCCGGATCGGCACCGTCGTCGTCACCACCGGCACGACCGGCCTCGGCGCGGTCGATCCGGTGCACCGCGTCCTCGACCTCACGGAACCGGCCGGGGTGCGCGTCCACGTGGACGCCGCGTACGGCGGCTTCTTCGCCCTCCTCGCCGACGAAGTCCCGCACGGCACACCGCTCGTTGACCCCGCCCCGTGGCGGGCGCTGCGCCGCTGCGACTCGGTGGTGGTCGATCCGCACAAGCACGGGATGCAGCCGTACGGTTGCGGCGCCGTCCTCTTCCGCGACCCGTCGGTGCAGCGCTTCTACCGGCACGACTCGCCGTACACGTACTTCACCTCGTCGCGCCCGCACCTGGGCGAGATCAGCCTGGAGTGCTCGCGCGCCGGGGCGAGCGCGGCGGCGCTGTGGCTGACGCTGCGGCTCTTCCCGCTCACCAGGGACGGGCTCGGCGAGGTCGTCGCGGCGGGCAGGCGCACGGCGCTGCGGTGGGCGGAACGTATCGCCGCCTCGCCGCACCTGGACCTCTTCCAACCGCCGGAACTCGACATCGTCACCTACCACCCGCGCGTCAACCCGCCCTCGCTGAAGCGGATCACGGCGGCGAGCGAGCACGTGCTGCGGGCGGGCATGCGCGGCGGGCAGGAGGACCCGGTGTACGTCAGCACCGCCCGGATCGGCGCCGACGCGTTCGCCGCCCGCCGGGGGGACGCCGTGGTGGACGCGGAGGAAACGGCCGTGCTGCGCAGCGTGTTGATGAAACCGGAGGCCGAGCCGTACCTCGACCGGCTGCACGGGCGCGTCGAGGAGCTGGCCTCCGCCGCGTGCCGTGACGGGGAACTGCCGTGACCGGCCTGCCACTTCCCGACGATTTGCGTTTCCCCGCCCAGGCCGCCGCCGATGTCGGCGCGTACGAGGCGTACTTCCGCATCGACCGCGCCGCGCCCGACCTGGACGGCTGGACGTGCACCCTGCTCGTCGCGCAGCGGGCGCTCCTGGCGGACCTGCCGCGTGCGGGGCTCGGCGACCGGGACCGCGCCGACCTGCTCACCGGCATGGCGCTCCTGGCGGACGCCGCCCTCACGGCGGGTGCCCGCGTACGGGAGGCCCCGCCGTCGCCGAGCGGCCCCGGCACCGATGCCGACAGCGGCCACGACGACGATCCGGCGCTCGTGCGCTGGCGGCTCGGGCACCAGATCTTCCACCTGCAACTGACCCTGATGAACACCCTGTTGGACGCCGCCCTCGCCGCCGCCGCGACGGCCGACTCGGCGCGGCTGGTGGCCCTCATCGACCGCCTCGTCCCGCTGTACGACGCGGCCACCGCCGCGATGACGTACGCCGCGTCGTCCGACCCCGGCACCTACCGGGACCGGGTGCGGCCGACGATGGAGCCGCCGTTCGTCGGCCCGGGGTTCTCCGGCGTCTTCAACCGCGAACACCGGGAGATGGCCCGGCTGATGGGCGCGCTGCGCCGGGCGCTGAAACGTCTCCCCGAGGACGCGTCGGCGCCGGACGCCGTGCACGCCGCCGCCGCACGCCTGCGCGCGGCGCAGGCGCGTAACCGGGCGAACCACCTGCGGATCTGCGAGGAGTGCGTCCCCGGCGGCGTCTCGCTCCTGCGGGACCACCTGGACAACCGCCCCTCCCCGGCCCCGTGACGCCCCCCGCCGAGGCGGCTACTCGGACGGCCGCCTCGGCGCGACGACCCGGGGCTCGGGCAGCGGCTCCCGAACAGCGCGCCGCACCCGGCGGGCGCGGTACAGCAGCGCGGCCGTCGCCACGGCGAGCGGCCACAGCAGGTACACCCCGGACATCGCCACCATCAGCACCACCGCCCCCGACGCCACGACCGCCGCGCGGTGCCCGGCCGTCCGGCGGGGCAGGAGGCGCAGGGCGGCGGCGACGCCGACGGCGTAGACCGTCACGAACGAGCCCGTCGTCAGCAGGACGAGCCGGTCGGTGCCGACGCCCGTCACCAGCACCGCCGTGAGCGACGCGAGGCCGAGCGCCGCGACGAGGCCGAGGCCCCGGCGCGGTATCTCCCCGGCCGCGCTGCCGCGAGACAGCCACGGCGGGAGCGCGCCGTCGCGGCCGAGGGCGGCGGCGAGGTTGGCGGCCCCGGCGTAGTACGCGTTCATGGCGCCTGTGGTGAGGAGGACGGCGGCGGCAGCGGCGGGGAAGCGGGCGTCCGTGCCCATCGCGCGGGCCATCAGCTCCCCGAGCGGCGCCTCGGTGTCCCCGGCGGCCGGGCCGAGGACCGTGATCACGGCGAACGCCACGAGCAGGTACAGCGCCCCGACGATCACCACGGCCGCACCGGCGGCCCTCGGCAGGTCACGCGCCGGGCGGCGGAACTCACCGGCCAGGTGCGTGATCGCCTCCCAGCCCGCGAAGCTCCAGACGAGCAGCGCCGCCGCCGGGGCGACGGCCGTCCAGCCGTGCGGGGCGAACGGTTCGAGGTGCGCGGCCCGCGCGTCCGGCAGGGACAGGGCGACCGCGCTCAGCAGCAGGACGACGAGGAGGACGGCGAGCACCGTCTGGAGGCGGCCGGTGACCTTGAGCCCGGCCGCGTTGGCCGCCGTCACGCCGGTCATCAGGACGAGCGCGGTGACGGCCGTGGTCGTCGTCCCGCCGCCGAACGCCGCCGCGACGTACGCCCCGCCGAACAGCGCGGCGGCGGACGCGCCGGGCGGCACGGCCAGCAGGAAACACCAGCCGACGACAGCGAACGCCCGTTCGCCGAACGCGTGGCGTGCGTACGTCGCCACGCCGCCCGCGTCGGGATGCCGCGCCCCGAGCGCGGCGAACGTCGCGGCCAGCGGCGCGGACAGCACGACGAGCCCGAGCCAGGCGAGCAGCGACGCCGGGCCCGCGACCTCGGCGGCGAGGGAGGGGAGCGCGATGACGCCGGTGCCGAGGACGGCGCCGACGTACAGGGCGGTGCCCTGGACGGCGGAGAGGCGGCCGGTGGCGGGCTGTTCCCGGGGGGCGTGGGGTTCGCGAGGCCCGTGGGGCGCGGCGGATGGGGTCATGGAGGCCAGCGTCGCGGCGGGGCCCGGCGCACACCATGGGCAGAATTGCCGTGCTCCGCTAAATTACCGCCATGGGCCGTCATGTCGTCGCGCTGGCCGTGACCGAGGGTGCGCCGATCTTCGAGCTCGCCGTGCCGTGCGAGGTGTTCGGCCTGGCCAGGCCCGACCTCGTCGATCCCTGGTACGAGCTGCGGATGTGCGGCGACGGCGCCTCCGTGCCCGTCGCGGCGGGGCTGCGGGCGGACACGCCGTACCCGTGGGCCGCGCTCGCGGACGCCGACACCGTGCTCGTCCCGGCCTGCTCGCGCACGGTCCAGCTCGACCCGCCACCGGCGCTCCTCGCGGCGCTGCGCACGGCCCACGAACGGGGCCGCCGGATCGTCTCGCTGTGCGCCGGGGCCTATCTCCTGGCCGCGGCGGGGCTCCTCGACGGGCGCGACGCGACCACGCACTGGATGAACGCCCCCGACCTCGCCGACCGTTACCCCGCCGTGGACGTCCGCGCCGCCGCGCTCTGGACGCGTTCCGGGCCGGTCTTCACCTCGGCAGGGACGGGCGCGGCCATCGACCTGTGCCTGCACCTGGTCCGCGAGGACCACGGCGCGGCGGTGGCGAACGAGGTGGCGCGGCGCATGGTCGTCCCGCCGCACCGCGAGGGCGACCAGGCGCAGTACGCGCGCTCGGCCGCCCCGCCCCCAGGACGGGCCGACGAGCTGGCGCCCGTCCTGCACTGGGCGCAGGAGCGCCTGCACGAACCCCTGACCGTCCGCGCCATGGCCCGCGCCGCCCACCTCAGCGAACGAACGTTCGCTCGCCGTTTCCGCGACCGCCTCGGCACGACCCCGTTGCAGTGGCTGCTCCAGCAACGCGTCCGTCACGCGCAGGAGTTGCTGGAGACGACGGACGCCCCGGTGGAAACCATCGCCCACCGCTGCGGCTTCGGCACCTCCGCCAACCTCCGCCACCACTTCACCCGCACGACCTCCGTCTCCCCCCAGACCTACCGCCAGGTCTTCCGCAGCAGGGTCGCCCGCCCGGAAGCCTGACGGCCGCGGGCGACCACCGCCCGCCTCACCGCGGGGGCCAGTCGTCCCCCGGCGCGTCATGGCCGACACGGCGACCGATCGACAGGAGCCGGTCACGGAGCAGCTTGGACACCTCCTCGCGCTCCTCCTCCGACAGCATCCCGAGCAGCCCGGCCATCTCGTCCTGCCAGTTGGTCTCCTCCTTGACCAGATGCCCGTTGCCGACACGCCAGTCGAGGACGTCCCGGATCTCGTCCGGCCTGCGCAGCAGCCACAGGGCGGCGAGCGCCACCGGCCCCGACCTGATGGCCTCGGCACAGAAGCTGTACTGCTCGCGGTGGGCGGCCGACCACTCGGCCGGGTAGCCCGCGCCGCCCGGCTGGGTGAGCAGCAACTCGCCGTCCGCCTCGCGGGAGTGGACGTGCGCGACCCGGTAGCTGAGCCCGCGGTCCGGAAGCTCGTGCGGCAGGGAGAGGTGGTGGGCCACCTCGTCGGGCCCGAGGACACGGCGTGCGGTGGTGTACGAGTTCTCCAGGTTCCGCAGGCGGGTGTCCAGGTCGCGCGCGACCACGGGCCACCCGTACTCGGTCCCCGTCCTGACGAGTTGCGCGGGGTCGTGGACCCACCAGGTCACGCGGATGTCCGCCGCCTCGGCAGGACCGTACTGCCCGGGCAGGCGGATCGCCCGGGTGGCGTGATGCTCCCCGACGAGGACGCGGAAAGCGCCCTCGTAGCCGCTGGCGGGCCTGCGGGGTGTGGGCCGCTCCAGCCCCGTGCGTACCGCCATCGCCTCCTTCTTCCTCCGCGCCCGCGGCCAGCGGACGCTGTGGCGGCCGTCCCTGTCGAGCAGCACGAGCGCGCGGTCCGTGTGCCCGGACAGACGGTGCCCGATGATCTCCAGCCAGGGGGCGTGGGCACCGGCGGTGTAGAGGGGCTGGGGAACTGCGGCGTTCATACGGTCCTCCCGGTGGTGTGGTCGGCGCCCTGCGGCCGGGCTTGGCCGGTGCGCCAGGCTGCCAGGGCGCGCTCGGCGATGTCCTTGCCGAACAGGTCGCGTTCCTGGTTCTGCCGGATCTGTACGAAGAGGCGCAGGGCACCGTGCGTCATCTCCGCCGCCAGGGCGGACAGCAGGATCTCGACCGCCGGGCGCAGGGAGGCCTGCCATGTGGCCCTGCCACAGAGCCGGACCACGGCCACGCTCGTGCCCGCGAACCGCTCGTCGTCGTCGAGCATGCGGCGGACGAGGCCGATGAGCCGGTCCCGGTTGCCGTCCGGGCCGAGGAGTTCCCGCGCGAACCAGTGCGTCCGGTGCCGGAGGACCTGGTCGAAGGTGTCGAGCGCGAGCGCCGTCCGCAGGTCCTCACCGGCCAGCCACGTGAACAGCTCGCGGACGACCATGCTCTCGTGCCCGCCGTCGAAGAGGGACAGCAGCGCCTCGCGGATGCCGGAGGAGATCGGAACGCCCTGCTCGGCGTCCTGCGGGCGCGGCAGGTGCGCGAGAAGGGTGAGCGCCTGATCGGGCCTCGACAGCCCGAAGTCGGTCGCGCAGGCGAGAGCGACGGTGGAGCGCAGCCGCCAGTCGGCGGCCACGCTCCAGCTCACGAGCCGGTGCTTGACCTCACCCGTCAGGACGGGGTCCTGGGCGGCGAGGCCGAGGGCGTAGGCGGCGATCGAGCGGGTGGTGCGCCGCTCGGAGAGGGCGAGGTCCCTCAGATGCCTGAGCGCCTGGTGGCCGCCGCCCCATCGGGTCGCCAGCCCCATGATGCGGCCGACCGGGGCGGTCAGCTCCGGTCTCGGCTCGATCTTCGCCAGCCACTCGGTCAGCAGGGTGGAGAGCGATCCGTACTCGTGCCACACGTGCCGCAGCACTGCCTCGCCGCGCCGGTGGCGTGTGAACACGACGGGCTCGCTGGTGTATCGATATCCCACGGCGCTGCGGATCTCCGGCGGGCGGGGGTTCGCCCCGATGGCGCGGAGTTGCTCCGTGAGGGAGCGGCGGAAGACGAAGTCGGGGTTGGGGCGAGTGCCTTGCCGTGCGGCCTCGCCTTCCGTGACGGCGTCGAGCCGGCCGTCCGCGAGCGCGAGGAGCCGCTCGGACTCCTGCATGACGACCCGGTGGTCCAGCCCTTCGAAGACCGAGGCCGCGAGGAGGAACGACAGCGCGTCCGGATCGTGCTTCAGCTCGGCGAGGAGGGCGGGCACCTCCTCCCGCGCGAGGAAGCTGAGCCGTTCCCTGAGCGTGTCGGGGTCCGTGGTGCCCTCGACGACGGCGGCCACCAGCTCGACCACGTGGGCCGGGAGCGTGCCGGGCCCGAGGAGTTCGTCGAGGAGACCGCCGTCCAGTACGGACAGGAGCTGGTCCCGGGCCGCCCTGCCGGGGACGGCGTCGCGGAGATGCGCCTCGAAGATGAGCCGTGGCGACGGGGTCACGTGGTGGACGAACGGCATGCGCAGGGTACGCACGCAGTGGCGGCGTAGCTCCGGTGTGTCGGCCAGGACGACGACCATGCGCGCGTCGGCGTCCCCGAGTGTGCGTCGCAGCCGGTCGATGTCGCCGCGCCGCAGGGAACCGACGAGGACCGGCTCGTCCACGAGGTACCCGCGCGTGCCCTTGTGGGACGGCTTCCACGTCGTCAGGTCACGGTCGCTGTCCACCGAGCGCAGGTCGAGGCTGTTGCTGTGCCGTTCCAGCAGGTTGAGTGCCGTGGTGCGGCGGCCCGTGTCCGGCTCGCCGATCAGGAACAGCAGCCCGGTGTCCAGCTCGGCGAGCGCGTCGGGGAAGCAGTCGGGTTCGACGAATCCGGCCTTGGCGTCGAAGATCTCGCCGGGGGAGACGGGGCCTTCCCTGGAGTCCACCCGGGGGCGTGCCGTGCGCTCGTCCTCGGGGCCCCGGCCGTCGTTGTCGAGGCGCTGGTCCCCCCACACGGGGCCGGTGTTGACCACGCTGTTGGCGGCCAGCACGAAGGGGCGGCCGACATCGGCGAGCGCCCCGTCAGGGAGCAGGGCCGCCATCTCGGGCGGCAGGGAGGCCAGGAACCGCAGTTCGTCCCGCTCCTCCTCGTCGCTCCCGGTGTCGGCGGGCTCCTCCGCGCCAGGACGCGGGTCGGGCGGCGGCTCGTCACCCGGCGGTTCCACGGGCTCCGGGTCCGCCGTCATCGGCCGCCGTCCCCTCGCCCTGTGGAGTTGTCGTTCCACGTCTGGCCGCCGTGGACCTGGCCGTTGTTCTGGAAGCCGCGATCGACGCGGTAGACGGTCGTGGCCGGGGCCGGACGGTCGGGAGCGGGACGGTCGGCAGCGGCGCGCCCCGGGGCGCCGGACGGACGCTCCAGGTCGTCGATCACCCGGTCGCCGAGGACGCGTCGGTCGTACAGGTTCCCGGACGGGGCCGGGACGTGCAGCCAGGCCCGTTGCGCGAACACCTTGCCCTCGACGGTCGCCGGGACCTCGATGAAGTGGTCAGGGTGCCGTCCGGCGTAGCCGCCCGCCACGGCGTCCTCGAAGCACCGGTCGGAGAGGATGGCGGCGACATGGGTGACGTTCTCGCTCGACGAGGAGAGCATCATCTTCACCGGACGGGAGTCGAGGAGCCGGTGGGTGTCGTTGCGCGGCGTGCCGTTGCCGTCCGCCTCGTCGCCGTCGTCGGGCAGCGGGCCGATGTGCAGGCTGACGCGCAGCCTGATGCGCACGGCGCCCGCGGAGTGGATGTTGAACTCGGCGAGCGTCTCCTGGAGCACCCCGAGCCACGGGTGGATGAGGCAGGGCATGGCGGCCGGGTCGAACCCGAAGACGTAGCCGTCGCCGGTGGAGGCGGGGAACCGCCGGTCCTCCCAGACGTCGCCGAGACCGGCGCGCCGGAACGACTGCTCCAGCATGCCGGGGATGGCCCGGCTGATCTCCTTGTGCTGGACGGCCTGGAAGCCGGTGAAGTCCTTCGCGTCCACGGCCACGATGCCGCGGTAGGGAGGGAGCCGGCGGCTTCGTGAGTTGGGCACGAGGCCCGTCGGCAGGGGAAGGTTCTCGGACATGTGGTCGCTCCTGCGTCGGCACGGTGGACGAGCGGTGGTCGTCCGCTCGCAGTCCGAGAGTGGCAAGCAGACGCCGGGCGTTGTGCACTCGCGGTGCGCTCGGGCGGTGACGCCCGCCACATGCCGTGCCCGGGTCATCGGCGGAGCAGGGCGGCGGTCCTGCGCAGGGCGGACAGGTCGTTGATGACGATGTGCCGCCGTCCGGCGGTCTCGACGTGGCAGGACTCCAGCTCGGCCAGCTTGGCGGTGATCGTGTTGCGTGACGTACCGAGGTACTGGGCCAGTTCGTCGCGGGTCAGGGCCAGGTCGAGCGGGGCGGGGGCGCCTGGCGGTGGGTGTCCCGACATGTGCGCGAGGCTGACCAGGGTGTCGGCGAGACGGGCCAGGGCGTTTCCGGTGCCTCGCGCACGGTCCGACTCGCGGAGTCGGCCGAACGCGTAGCGCACGAGGGCGGGGAAGATGTCCCGCTGAGTGGCGAACCGCAGGAAGTCGTCGGCCTTGACGACGACGACCGTGCAGCGGGTGAGCGTCTCCACGGTGGCCCCCCGCTCGCCGCCGTCGAGGACGGCGACCTCTCCGAGCAGTTCACCCGGCCCCCGGAAGGCAAGCAGCGTGGACTCGCCGCTTCGACCGGTGCGCACCACCTTGGCGACGCCGTCGAGCAACGCGAGCAGATGGGTGCCCTTCTCCCCCTGACGCAGCAGAATCGTTCCTGGCGGGTGGGAGCGGGAGTAGGCATCGGAAGTCAGCTCACTCCATATCAGGTCACCGACGAAGTCGCGCAGCGTCGGTCCGTGTTTCCGCGATGCCCCTTCAGTCATGACCAAAACTGTAGGGACCAGGAGCCTTATGGCGCGGCGAAACCGGGATACCCGGCGAGATCCGCAGGTCACAGCCATCGACGGGACCGCAGAGGGTGAAGTAGCGGGAAATTACCGACAGAGCCTTTCCCCGTGTCCTTTCTGCGGCACGGCGCCCGCATAAAGATCGGAGACCTGGCGATTCCCGGAGCGGCGCGCCACGCCCGGAGCGTTATTTTGGCGGATCAGGGCGGATCGATGGAGGTCTTGACACTGTGCGTTGGGTTTTCGGGGATCAATTGGGGGATTGGTTTGTCGAGGGGATGGAGAAGGACGAGCCCGTGCTCATGGTGGAGGCGCGGGGTGTTCTGGCGAGAAGGCGGTTCCACCGCGCCAAGGCGCACCTCGTCCTGTCGGCCATGCGGCATCGCGCCGCCGAGTTGGGGGAGCGGGCGCGGTACGTGCGGGCCGACACGTACGGGCAGGGGCTGCGGAAGGGCGCGGGCAGCGACCGGGTGACGGTGTGTCGGCCCACGTCGCGGCGCGCGCTGGAGTTCGTGACGCGCCTGGACCGGGTGGACGTGCTCCCGGAGCGCGGCTGGATCGTCTCGCGCGAGCGGTTCGGCGCGTGGGCGGGTGAGCATCGGGTCGGCGGCGCGCGGCTTGAGGATTTCTACCGCTGGGTCAGGCGTGAGCACGGGCTGCTGATGGACGGCGACGAGCCCGCGGGCGGCACGTGGAACCTCGACCAGGAGAACCGGCAGCCACCGCCCAGGGGCCAGGAGACGCTGGAGGCCGGGGAGGTGTGGGCACCGGACGAGGACGCGATCGACGACGAGGTGCGCCACGACCTCGACCGGTGGGAACGCAAGGGCCTCGTGACGTTCACCGGCCGGGACGGGCCACGGCGGTTTCCGGCCACACGCGACGAGGCACGCGCGGCGCTGCGCCACTTCGTACGGCACCGGCTCGCGGACTTCGGCCCCTACGAGGACGCGATGCTGGCGGCGGACGGGGCGATGAGCCACAGCCGCCTGTCCGCCGCGCTCAATCTCGGCCTCCTGCACCCCGCCGAGTGCGTCGCCGAGGCGGAGCGGGCATGGCGCGCGGGACATGCGCCGCTGAGCAGCGTGGAGGGCTTCGTGCGGCAGGTCGCCGGATGGCGCGAGTACGTGTGGCAGCTCTACTGGCACTTCGGCGAGGAGTACCGGGCGCACAACGCGCTCGGTCACACGGAGCCGCTCCCCAGGTGGTTCGAGGAGCTGGACGCCGACGCCGTCACCGCGCGCTGCCTGTCCACCGTGCTGGCGCAGGTGCGCGACACGGGGTGGACGCACCACATCCCGCGCCTGATGGTGCTGGGCAGCAGGGCGTTGCAGGACGGGTGGGACCCGGCGGCGCTGACGGAGTGGTTCCACCGGTCGTTCGTGGACGGCTACGACTGGGTGATGCTGCCGAACGTCGTCGGCATGTCCCAGTACGCGGACGACGGGCTGATGGCGACGAAGCCGTACACGTCGGCCGGTGCGTACATCAACCGGATGAGCGATTTCTGCGGCGGCTGCGCCTACCGGCCCGGCGATCACACGGGGGATCGGGCCTGCCCGTTCACGGTCGGGTACTGGGCGTTCCTCGACCGGCACCGCGATCACTTCGGGCACCACTACCGCATGGCGCGGACCGTGAAGAACCTCGACCGGCTGTCCGACCTGCCCGCACTGCGCGAGCAGGCCGCCCGACGCGGCGCGTCACCCCCGTGACCGGGCACGGCCGGAAGGCGTCGCAGGCGATCGGGAAGGCCCGGAGAACGGGCGGTACATGACACAGAAACGCGCCCGCCGCGCCCCTGGCCTCCGGGACGGTGGGCGGACGGGGAGGATACTGGCGCGCATGAACGTTCGGTTGCTACGCGCCGTCGGCGCCGCCACCGCCGCGTACGGAGCGGCGGTGACGGCCCGCCCCGGCCTCCTGGGCCTCCCGTCGGGACTGGGCAACGAGGAGCCGGTACGCATCTCCCTCCGCCCGGTGGGCCTGCGCGACGCCGCCAGCGGCGCGGCACTGCTGCTCGCCCCACGCGGCCCGGCTCTGGTCACGGCCGCCGCACTGCGCATCGCCGCCGACGCGGGGGACGCCGTGCTGCTCGGCCGCACCCTCCCCGGGCGCTCCCGCCGCTGGGGCGCCGTCGCCGTGTCGGTGGGCTGGGGGGCGCTGTCCGTGGCCGGTCTGCTGTGGCCCGAACGCAAGGGCCCCGACGCATGACCGCCCCCTCCCCGATAGCCCAGGCTGCCGCCGCCCTCCCCCACACACCCGCCGGCCCGGAACGCGACGCGCTGCTCACCACGCTCCACCGCGCCCTGCGCACGGCCCCCGACCCCCCGCACCCGCTACGCGACACGGTCCTGCGCGCGTGCACCCCCGCGGAACTGCGCGACTGGGGCCCGTACGGTGCCCACGAACTCGCCCGCCGCACCGGCGAACCCCCCTGCATGACACCCGACTTCCTGCACGCGCCCACTCCCCCGCAGTCGCTACTCTCTGCAGGCCCCCCGCTGGACGACGAGGTGTTCGCCGCCGCCGTCCGCCTCCTCCCCGACGCCCCCGCCGCCCTGCGCGACGGCGAGGACCTGGGCAGTTGGGTCTCCCGGCACCGCGCCGCGCTGAACGCCTGGCAGACCATGTGGCGCGACGTGCTGCTGACACACCCCGACCGCCACCGCGCCGTCGTCACCCTCACCACCGGCACACCCGCCGGGAACGTCGTCCGCGACCTGCTGCTCGGCACCCTGCCCTGGGCCGTCGCCCCCGACCTGCTGACCGAACTGGCCGACGACGACCTGTCCCGCTTCGACGGCGCGCTGCTGGCCGCCCGCATCTGCCGCCTCCTCTGCGCGGGACGCACCCCGCAGGACGTGCGGGCCGAGGTCGCAGGGGAGTTGGACGCCCTGCCGCCCGACGTCCGTGCGTTCCCCGAAGCCTGGTTCGGCACCCTCGGCGCCGCCCCGGAACGTGGCGTCAACGCGGCGGCCGAATGGGCCGAACGCGCCGCCACCGGCCGCTGGCGCGCCCTCCTCGACCCCACGACGGCGGGCGAGCGGACCTGGCGCGCGGCACCGGCGGACGTCCAGGCGCTGGCGGAACGGTTCGCCGCCGTCGCCGCGCACGCCCTCGACACCTGGCGGCCCGCGCCGGGACGCGCCGACCGGCCACGCCCCGACTGGCTGCGCGACCTGCCACCGTCCGAGGCGGGGGGCGGGGTGGGCACCGCGCCCGTACCGGGCTAACCTGGCTCCCATGTTCTTCCTCGCCCAGATCTACGGCTGAACGGACCGGCGCGGCCTCGCCGCCGCCCCCGCGCCCGCACGCCTCGGCCCGCCGAGTGCACATGTGCCGGTGCGCGCCGTCCGTCATGCCCGTAACGACCTGAGACGAGTGGTTCCCCATGTCACGCCCCGTCCGGCGCGCCCGCCGCGCCCACATCGCCATGGCCGGTATCCCGGCCGTCAGCCACACCCTCCCCAGCCTCGAAGTCATCCGTGAACTGGTCGCGCGCGGCCACCGGGTGACGTACGCGAACGACCCCGCCGTCGCCGACCTGATCGCCCCGACCGGCGCCGAACTGGTGCCGTGCACGTCCGGACTGCCGGTCGCCGACAACGTCTGGCCCGACGACCCGATCGCCTCCATGGACCTCTTCCTGGACGACGGCATCCAGGCCCTGCCCCAGCTCCGGGCCTTCTACGACCGGGATCCGGCCGACCTCTACCTCTACGACATCGGTCTGATGGCGGCCCGCGCCCTCGCCGAGTCGCAGGGCCGCCCCTGCGTGCAGCTGTCGCCGACCTACGTCTCCTGGGAGGGCTACGAGGAGGAGGTCGGGGCGCTCCTGTGGGGCCTGCCGGGGGCCGACGCGTTCCAGGCGAAGTACACGGACTGGCTCGCCGGGAGCGGCGCCGTGACGACCGACCTGGACGCGTTCCTCGGCCGCCCCGAGCGGGCGTTGGCGCTGATCCCCCGCGCGATGCAGCCGAACGCGGACCGGGTGGACGGGAAGCGGGTGACGTTCGTCGGCCCCTGCTTCGCGCCGCGCACGGACCAGGGCGGCTGGACGCGCCCGGCCAGGGACGTGAAGGTCCTGCTGGTCTCGCTCGGCTCGGCGTTCACGCGGCGGCCGGAGTTCTACCGGCAGTGCGTCGCGGCGTTCGGCGGGCTGCCGGGCTGGCACGTGGTCCTGCAGATCGGGAAGCACACGGACCCGGCCGAGCTGGGAGACGTGCCGCCGAACGTCGAGGTCCACCCCTGGGTGCCGCAGCTCGCGATCTTGGAGCAGGCCGACGCGTTCGTCACGCACGCCGGGATGGGCGGCAGCAGCGAGGGCCTGTACGCCGGGGTGCCGATGATCGCGGTGCCGCAGGCCGTCGATCAGTTCACCAACGCCGACCGGCTGGTGGAGCTGGGGGTCGGGCGCCGCATCGACACCGCCGACGCGACGGCCGAGGCGCTGCGGGCGGCGCTGCTCGCGCTCACCGGCGACCCGGCGGTCGCACGCCGTTCGGCCGAACTGCGGGCGGCGGCGCGGGCGGAGGGCGGCACGGCGCGGGCGGCCGACCTGATCGAGGCGATGCTCGGCTGAAACGACGCGCTGCGGGCCGGGGCGGCCTTGTCGCCGCGCCCGCCGCTCAGGACCATGAGCGGCATGCGTGGTGGACAGCCGGACCGGCTCGTGGCGCGGGCCCTGCGGAGCGAAGGCGGCGCGGCCTCACGCCGGGCCACGGCGCGGCTCTGCCGCCGCGTCCGGCGGCGGCGCCGCCCGCCGTCGGATTCTCAACTGACCTCGGCCATAAGCCTGTTGGCGCGGGCCCGCGACAAGCGGGTCACCGTGCCGCTGCGGGCGGCCCTGGAGGTCGCGTGCGCCGATCCCGACGTGCTCACGTACGTGCTGGAGCGGCTGGCGGACGCCGTCGAGGGCCCGTGGCGCGACAGCAGGGACGGCGTGCTGACGGCGGGGCTGCTCGCGTTCCTCGGCGGGCCGTCGCCCGGCGGCGGGTTACGCCTGACCGCCTACGCGGGGACGCGCGGGCGGGGGCTGCTGACCTGGTTCGTCACCGCCGCGTGCGGCGCGGACGACGAGGAGGTGCGGGAGGCGGGCGTCCGCCTGCTGGGCCGCAGCGGGCATCCGGGGCTGCTGCGGGTGCTCGAAGGCGAGTTCGTGCGGCACGCCGACGCGGAGTTGCACGGCGTCTCGCTGCGCGGCACCACGGGGCCGCTGTGGGACGCGGACGGCCGCCCTTCGCCGTTGACCCGCGCCTGCCTGGCGAACCCCGGACTGCCGCTGACCCCCGTGGACGGCGGCGGGTTCAGCGTGCACGCGACGCGCTCTGGCGTCCTGCTCGCCGTCCTGAAGGGGCGGCTCGACCTCGTGCCCGACTACGTCGGCGCGCGGGGCGCCGCCGGGACGGTCGGCGCGCTGCTCGGCGGGGCGCGGCTCGCCACGTCGGGAGAGTTCACCGACGCCTGCCGCCGGGCGCTGCGCTCGTTGACAACGGGGAGTGCGCAGGACGAGGTCTGCCGGATCGCCGCGACGGGGCGGGACGCGGAGGCGCTGGCGGCGGCGCTGGACGCGGGCCTGTGCTGGAGCGGGAGCAGGGCGGCGTTCCTCTACCTGACCGAGCAGTGGGCCCGTTACGACGCGGCCGACCCGGACGGCGTGTTGATGCGCGCGTTCTGCGCGGAGCACACGACGCCCGCCGTGGGGACGTACGGGGCGCGCGTCCGTGAACTGGCGCGGCGGACCGGGCGGGACGATCCGTGGCCCGCGCCGCGCCCCGGCGGCGCGCGGCGGGACGGGCTGCCGAAGGCGACGCCGCCGCGCGAGCGCGGCCCGGCGCCCGGCGCCGTGGGCGGGCCGGTGCGGCGGCACGGGCTCCTCGGCTCGGACGGCTGGTTCGGCGGCCGGACGGGAACGCCGTGAGGCGAACGACGCGGGGTGAACGGCCCGGGCTGAACGGCGCGGGGTGAACGGGCCGGAGCGTACGGGCCGGGGCGAACTGCCGGAGCTGAATGATCCAGGCTGAACGGGCCAGGGCGAACGGCGCGGGGTGAACCAGCCGGGGCGAACCAGCCGGGGTGAACGGGCCGGGGTGAACGGCACGTTCAACCGTCAGCGGTGCCCCGTCACCGACGGGCGGGCCGGGGTCAGCTCACGGATGTGCACCAGTGCGTCGAACCAGTCGCGCAGGGAGGCGCCCGAGGCGATCCCCGGGTGGATCGGGTCAGGGCCGATGATCCGTACGCGCGCCGGTCCTGTGAGCCAGTCCAGAACCGCCTGCGGCGCCCCCTCGGTCGCGGTCAGGTCGAGCAGGTACGCGTCCGCGGCGGCCGTGCCGAGCACGGCCTCGGCCAGTTCGGGCCCCGGCGGGTCCAACGGCACCGGGATCAGGCCGTGGTGGAACGTGATACCGACCGAGACGTACGCCGCGCCGAGCCGTTCACGCAGCAGGCTTCCCGCCGTGCGCCGCTCGCCGATGGGGGCGGCGGCGGTGTGGGCGTAGCCACCCCAGTGGACGACGCGGTCACCGGTGCGTCCGTGCCAGTCCGACGCCCCGTCGGCCAAGGCGCGTTCGACGTCGCCGCCCCCGTCGGGGACGGGCACGAAGCGCACCGGGTCCGTGGGGTGCCGCGCGTTGAAGGCACGCAGCCAGCGGAGGAGTACAACGATGTCCTCGGTGCGCCAGAAGGTGCGGGCCGTGGCGACCAGCGTGTCGGGGTCGTCGCCCTCCCCCGCGATGTACGCCGCGACGCCGGTCCGCACGGGGTCGTCCCCCTCCAGCAGCAGCGCGCGGAAGCCCGCCTCCTCGACCAGTGTCCGCAGCGCCCGGTGGGCGGCGACCGAGGGCTCACGCGCCGCGCGGACCGCCGTACCGAGTGCCACCACGCCCGCGTCACGGGTGAGGTGGAGCAGGGGACGCGGATCGTCGGCCGGGGCGTCGGCGGCCGTCACGTCCAGGGGACGCGCCACCGCGTCGAGCCAGTCGCGCACGGTCGTCGAGGGGAAGTGCCGCATGGGAGTGCTCCTTGTCCGCCGGACCTGCCCGGCATGCCGAGCGTCCCCCTTCAAGGTCACTTGAGGTCAAGACGGACGCGTGCCCGGCCGTGGTCCGCCACGGCCGGGCATCGTCGGGGAGGTTCAGGCGGCGACCGGCGTACGGCCCGCCGTCCGGAGGCCGGCCCGCAGCACGGGACGTCCCAGGGCCAGCCCCGCGGCGAGCGACACCACACCGAGCGCCGCCGCCAGGTTCGCCGTGTCCTGCGAGTCCACGGGGATGAAGGCGTACCACTGCGTACCCCCGGCGTCGTAGATCGGCTCCCACACACCGGCCGCCAGCACGAAGCCGAAGAGCCCCTGCGCGATCAGCCCGAGGGGCAGCGCCGCCAGGGCGCACACCGCGGTCATGTCGAAGAGCAGCCAGCCCAGGTGACGGGCCGGGAGCAGCCGGTTGGCGGGCGGCGGCGGGGCGATCGCGACGTTCCCCCAGCGCGCGGCGAGGTCGCCGCGCCAGGCCGCGTACCGGTCGAGGAGCCGGACGACCCGCGGCGTCGTCCACAGGCCGATGCCGACCGGGATCAGCGCGACCGACGTCAGGGCGACGCTGAACAGCAGCGCGGAGCACACCACCGCGACCAGGGAGACGGCGAACCCGCGGAGCGGGGCGACCAGGGTGTCCCGGAGCGTCGTCATGATCAGTCGTCCTTCCGTCCACCGCACCGGGCGACCGCCGCTCGGTGAGTACGTGGACCACTCTTCCCGTACGCCCCGGGAAGGTCAGCCGCCCTGACACGCCTCCCGGGGGTGTACTTTGCACCACCCCCGAAGTCGCCTTGCGTCCCACCGGACGGGCACTCAGACGGCTGGGGACCGGCCGCCGCGATTCCTAGCGTGTGAGCCATGACGCCTACACACCACACTCCCCCGGCGGGCGGCCGGACCCGGCCCGGTCTCGCCGTACGCCTCGGCGGCTGGAGCACCCGCCACCGCAAGACCGCGATCATCGGCTGGCTGCTCTTCGTCGTGGTGGCCGTCGTCGCCGGATCGGCCACCGGGACCAGGCAGCTCTCCGGCGCCGAGTACGGCACGGGCGACTCGGGCCGCGCCGCGCAGATCCTGGAGGACGCCGGGATCGAGGAGCCCGCCGGAGAGATGGTGATGCTGCGCAGCGAGGACCCGGACGGCTGGCGCGCCGCGGCCGGTGAACTCGCGGACGCCCTGGACGCGACCGGCGGGACCGCCGCCCTCCAGGAGCCGGTGGCCTCGGAGAACGGCCTTGAGGGACTGCTGACCTACCAGATAGCGGGCGACCCCGAGACGGCGGTGGACCGCGCGGAGCCCGTGCTCGACGCGATCGACGAGGCGCGGGCGGCGCATCCGGAGCTGGAGTACTACGGGTTCGGGGAGGCGACGGCCGGGACACAGCTCAGCGAGATGCTGTCCAACGACCTGCGCACGGCCGAGTTCACCGCGGTGCCCCTGGCCCTCGGCATCCTGTTGGTGGTCTTCGGCGCGCTGGTTGCCGCGCTGCTGCCCGTCTTCCTGGCGCTCACCGCCTGCGTGGGCACGTTCGGTCTGCTCGCCGTGGTGAGCCACCAGGTGCCGCTGGACGAGGCCACGAACTCGGTGATGTTCCTCGTCGGCCTGGCCGTCGGCGTGGACTACTGCCTCTTCTACCTGCGCCGCGAGCGGGACGAGCGCGCGGCGGGGCGCGACGCCGGGACGGCGCTGCGGATCGCCGCGGCGACGAGCGGCCGGGCGGTGCTGGTGTCGGGGTGCACGGTGCTGCTGGCGATGTCCGGGATGTTCCTGTCCGGGCTCAGCCTGTTCCACGGATTCGCGGTCGCGACCATCCTCGTCGTGGTGATGGCGATGCTGGGGTCGGTCACGGTGCTGCCCGCGACGATGGCCTGGCTCGGGGACCGGGTGAACGCCGGGCGGTTGCCGTTCCTCGGCCGGGCCAGGCGCGGGAAGCGCGCCGGTGGGCGGGGCGGCGAGCGGCGCGGCGAGCGGTCGGGCGGGCTGTCGGGGCGGGTCATGCGGCCGGTGCTGGCGCGGCCAGGGCTCTTCGCGGTCGCCGCGAGCGCCGTGCTGCTGGTGATGTGCGCGCCCGCGCTCGGTATGAAGACGGAACAGCTCGGCATGGAGAAGCAGTTCGGCTCCGACTCCGAACTGACCATCGCCTTCCGGGAGATCACCGGCGCCTTCCCCGGCGGCCCCGAGCCCGCCGAGGTCGTGGTCCGCGCGGACGACG
Source organism: Streptomyces avicenniae (assembly GCF_000719135.1). GTDB lineage: Bacteria > Actinomycetota > Actinomycetes > Streptomycetales > Streptomycetaceae > Streptomyces > Streptomyces avicenniae. The sequence continues at coordinate 318,769 of NZ_JOEK01000001.1, forward strand.
TGACGGCGCCCGCCTTCGAGGACGCGCTCGCCTCGTTCCGGCAGGAGATCGCCGACGCCGGGCGGTTCGGCGACCGCGTCACGGTGGACACGTACGAGGACCAGGGCGTCGTCCGGATCTCGGTCCCGCTGGCGGGCAACGGCACGGACGACGCGTCCAAGGCGGCGCTCGACGTCCTGCGCGACGACATCGTGCCCGGCACCCTCGGCGAGCAGGGCGAGGCCCTGATCGCGGGCAACCTGGCCGAATCACTCGACTTCACAAACCAGTTGGGCAGCGACATCGTGCCCGTGCTGCTCTTCATCGCGACGGTGACGTTCCTGCTGATGCTGGTCTGCTTCCGCTCGCTGCCGGTCGCGCTGGTCTCGATCGTGCTCAACCTGCTGTCGGTCGGCGCGGCCTACGGCACGATGACCGCCGTCTTCCAGCACGGCTGGGGGGCGGAGGCCCTGGGGACCGAGAAGGTGGGCGCGATCGAGGCGTGGATGCCGCTGTTCGTGCTGGTCATCCTCTTCGGACTGTCCATGGACTACCACGTGTTCGTGGTCTCCCGGATCCGGGAGGCGCACGAGCGGGGGCTCTCGACGCGGGAGGCGATCCGGGACGGGATACGGGCCACGGCCGGGCCGGTCACGGGCGCGGCGGCCATCATGGTGGCGGTCTTCTCGGTGTTCGCGCTGCTGCGGATGCAGGACATGCAGCAGATGGGCGTCGGCCTCGCGGTGGCCGTGCTCGTGGACGCCACGGTGGTGCGGATGGTGCTGCTGCCCTCCCTGCTGGCGCTGCTGGGCGAGCGCAGCTGGTACCTGCCCCGCTGGTTGGGGTGGCTGCCCCGGCTGGAGCACGGGGACGCGGCGGACGTGGCGCCCGCCCCGGCGCCCGCCGGGAACCGCGAGCCGGAGCCGACGCACCGCTGACCGGGGCCGGTCGGCGGGCAGGACCGGGGGCGGGGGCGGGCGTAAGCAAAACGAACATTCGCTCGCCCCCACCGCCCCGGGCTCGCCAGCACAAAACGAACGCTCGTTCTGCCCCTACCCGCCGCGGAGTTCGGCGAGAGGTTGCAAAACGAGCGTTCGTTTTTTATTCGCCACCAGCGGGCAGCAGCTCAAGAAGACGAACGTCCGTTTTCCTCAACCTCCGCCCCCACGGCCCGCCGCGCACGCCCTACCGCCCCGCCGTCGTCCACCCCGCCGTCGTCCACCCCGTCGAGGACGGCGGCACGGTCACCGGCTCCTCCTCGCGGTACCGCGCGCTGTCGCGGTGCCAGTCCCACGCCCCCCGCACCGCGCCCGTGACGCGCGCCCCGAGCAGCCGTCCCTGGCGGCCCGCTTCGGCCAGTTCGTCGCGGGCGCGCAGCAGGTCCACGACCCGGGCCGTCGTCATGCGGTCCACCTCCGCCAGGGCCTCCGGCCAGCCGCCCCCGTCACGCGCCCGGACGAGAACGGCCAGGTTCGCCGTCTCGCCCGCCCGTATGTCACGCGGCAGGGAGTGGACGTCGTTCGTCCACGCCATGACGTCGCTCGCCGCCGCGACCGCCGCACGGGCCGCGCGCCCCTCGGCCAGCCGCACGGGAAACGTCTGCCGCTCCACGTACTCGACCAGGTCGAACACCGGGTAGGCCCCGAACGAGCGCCGCCGCCACGCCACATACCCGGCCACATCGGGCACCGGCACGGCCCCGAGCCGCACCCCCGCCTGCCACCGGTAACCCGCCACACACTCCCGCAGGTGGCGCGCGAAACGATTCCGCCAGCCACCCGGCGCACCCTCGGCCGTGACGGGCCACAGGTCACGGACCAGCGCCTCGTGGAACGGACGGGGCACCCCGCGCGGCAGCCGCCCGGCGTGGTCGAACCAGTCGTCGAGCGTCAGCAGCCAGACGTACCAGCGCGCCAGCACGGCCATCTCGGCGTAACCGGCCGTGCGGTAGTAGCTGGTGGCCAGGGTGACGACCCGCGAGGCCGCCAGCCGGCGCGCCCCCCCGTCCGGCACCAGGCCGCGCGCCGCGGCCCAGGCGTACGCCTGGTCCTCCAGCTCGTCCGAGCGCGGATGGAGCGGCTGACGGCGGATGGGCATCAACAAAATCGATTCGCCTTTCGTGATGTGATGACTTGTCAGAAGCTGACGGGCAAGGATTCGAGCCGCCGCGTCCGGTGGGACGGCCGCCACCTCAGCTCGTCGGGCGGCACGGCCGTCTCCAGCCCCGGCGCGCGCCGCAGCAGGGTGGACAGCGCGATCCCGGCCTGGACACGGGCGAGCGGGATGCCGAGACAGAGGTGGATGCCGCGCCCGAACGACAGGTGGCCCTGGCCGCCCCGGTCGAGGTCGAGCCGGTCGCCCTGCGGGAAGCGCCGCTCGTCGCGGTTGGCCGAGGCGAGGGAGAGGATCACCGAGTCCCCTGCCGCGACCGCGACGCCGCCGATCCGCATGTCCTCGGTGGCGAAGCGGCGGATGGCCAGGGGCAGGGGGCCGTCGAACCGCAGGAGTTCCTCGATGGCCGCGGGCAGCAACTGGGGCTCGGCCCTGAGGCGTTCCCAGTGGGTGCGCGGGTGGAGCAGGGCGAGGACACCGTTGCCGATGAAGCTGGCCGTCGTCTCGTGTCCGGCGGCCAGGACGATGAACGCGACGCTGATCAGTTCGTCCTCCGTCAGTCTGCCCTGCTCGTCCCGCGCGTCGATCAGCGCCGTCAGGAGGTCGTCGCCCGGCCGTCGCCGCTTCGCGGCGATGACCCGCCGCAGCTGCTCGACGGCCTGTGCTATCGCCGCGCGGGCCGCCCCGGGACAGCCGGGGATCAGGAGGGAGTTGGTCCACTCCGCGACCTCGGCCGACTCCTCGCGCGGGAGCCCGAGCATGTCGCTGATGACGCGCAGCGGGAGCGGGAGCGCCAGGTCGGCCATCAGGTCGGCCCGGCCGGTGGGCGCCACGGCGTCGAACAGTTCCTCGGCATGGGCCTCCACGGCGGGGCGCAGGGAGTCGGCGGACCGGCGGGTGAAGGCGTGGGAGACCAGTCGGCGCAGCCGGGTGTGGTCGGACCCGTCGAGGTGCAGCAGATCGTTGCGCAGGGCGGGAGGAAGGGGGAGTCCGCGGTAGCCGCAGCCGTTGCTGTGGTCCGCGTTGGTCGAGAGCCGGGGGTCCTGCAACGCGGCGCGTACGTCCGCGTAATGCGTCACCAGCCAGGCCGGCGCACCGTCCGGTCCCGTGACGTGGTGCACGGAGCCGCCGGCCCGCAGCCGGGCGTACGGCCCGTACGGATCTGCGAAAAAGGTCTCATCCATGTGCACGCTACGTAGCGTACAGGCGTACTTACAGTCCGCGACAGGGCGACTGAGGAAACCTTTCCCTAGCCCTCTGGCATGTGTTATAAGCCCCGGCGCACCGACCGCCCGGAGTGCGGTACGGGCGGTGGTGCGCCGGTGCGCGCCGGCGGGCGCCGATCGAGCGGCGGCCGGGGCACGGCCGTGCCCGGCACCCGGCCCTGCCCCGGCCGACCCGTCCCCGCCGGCCCCGTCAGCCCGCCTGCCGCGCCCAGGGCCTGACAGCCGAGGTGCCGAGCCCCGACGGCGCCCCGAGCGGCCCGTGCCCGAGGTCCTCCTCGCGGTAGCGGCGGCAGCCCCGGTGCCAGATGAGGATGCCCGCGAGCCAGTTCTCCAGGTCGGTGACGTACGCGTCCAGCGCCGCCCGCGCCTGATCGTCCAGGCCCAGATCCGCACACACCACCGGCAGTTCATGCGCGACGATGTGCTGGAACTGACGCATCCGCGACTTCATCAGATCGTCGATGATCGCGAGCCCGGTCGGATAGTCGCAGTCGAAGAAGTTCTGCACGACGAGGATCCCGTTGTGCATCTCCCCCTCGAACTCGATCTCCTTCTGGTAGGAGAACACGTCGTTCATCAGCCCCGCGTAGTCCGCCGCGGCCCGCTCAAGCGAGATCAGCGGCCCGCTCGCGTACACCTCGGGCGGCAGGGTCTGCCCGCGCCGCAGCCTGCACAGACTCATCGTGAAGTCGGCGCCGAACGTCCGCCGCCGCATCTCCAGGTAGTCCACCGGCTCCGGGACGCGGTGCAGCGCCATGTTGTCCAGTTCCCACACCCAACTGGCCGTCATCTCCTCGATGGTGGTCCGGAAGACGCGGCGGTGGTCCAGCGTCATCGGCCCCGCCGTGCGGCGCCAGAGGTCCGCCAGCCCGCGTTCCAGCGCGTTGGTGGGCGGGGGCGTGGCCGACGGGTCCTCCACCGGGATGTACGCGCTCAGGCGCTCGGTCGCCAGCCGCGCGCCCGCGAGGTCACGCGTGCGCCCGAACACGACCGGGTAGTAATCGTCGCCGTACGTGCCCCAGGTCAGCCACTGCGAGGACACGTCGAGGTCCTCGGCGGCGGCGTCCGGGTGGATGCCCGCCGCGCAGAGCGGGAAGTCGTAGCCGTCCAGCTTGCGTTCGTCCCAGACGCCGGGCGCCTCGTTCAGCATCCCCATCGCACGGCCCCAGGCCACGGTGTTGCGGCGCGCGGCGGGCAGGTGGGGGTTGAGGCGGGTGGTGAAGGGCATCTCGAAGTCCGGCAGCCGCGACGGCCCGACCCGCCGGTAGGGGGTGTGGCTGAAGCGGCGGGCCCGCGCCGTTTCCGCGCGGCGCGTGGTGAGGCGGATGTCGGCCGTGCCGGTGCCGAGCCCGCCGAGGCCGAGCAGGGCGCCGACCCGGCTGCCGCCGCGCCCCTCGGCCGCCGCCCCGCCGTCGTTCATGTACCGGCTGGAGCGCAGGTGCCACTCGTGGCCGCCCGACTGCCAGTCCTGGAGGCCCTTCACGTACGCCAGCACGTCGGCGACGCCGTCGGGGCCGATGCCGCGCTCGGCGAAGAGGGACGGCAGCTCGGTCAGCGCCGTGTGCTCGAACTGCTGGAGCCTGGCGGTCAGCAGGTCGTTCACCGCCTCGGCGGCGTCCTGCGTGGAGCAGCCGAAGAAGGTCTCCAGGACGAGGACGCCGTTGCTGAACTCGCCCTCCTCCTCGACCTCGCGCTGGTAGGAGAAGAGGTCGTTGCGCAGGTGGACGCCGTCCGAGAACGTGTCGCGCAGCACGCGCAGCGGCCGGTCGGCGGCCACCTCGGCGGGGACCTCGGCGTGCGCCGCGAACTCGACGAGCCCGGCCGACCACGGCGCCCCGCCGACCTTGCGGCGCATCTCGATGTACTCGACGGGGTTGGGGATGCGGCCCGCGTTGATGTTGGACAGCTCCCACAGCGACTCGTTGAGGAGGTGCTCGGTGCTCTCGGCGAACCGCCCCCGCCAGGCGGGGGACATGGCGGGGACGGTGCGGGACCACAGGTCGGCGAGCCCGGCCTCGACGGGGTTGGTCGGCTCGGGCATCCCGGCGGCGAGGTCCATGGGCATGAACGCAGGGAGCCGGTCGAGGTAGCGCTTGCCTCCCGGCCGGTCCTGCGTGCGCTTGAAGAGTTCGAGGAAGTGGTCGTCGAAGAAGAAGACCCACACGTACCAGTCGGTGACCAGGCACAGGTCGGCGGCGGACGCGTCGGGGTGCGTGTAGGAGCACAGGAGCGCGTAGTCGTGGGCTTCGAGGTCGCGCCCGGTCCAGATCCCCGATCCTTCGAGCATCCCCATGTCGCGCGCCCAGCGCCTGGTGTGGGCGCGGGCCTCTTCGAGATGGGGGTTCAGCCTCGCGGGATAGGGGGTGTAGAACGCTGGGAGGTGGAAGGGCTGAGTCACCCCGCCAGCATTCCGGCTGCCCATTGGCGTTACAGAGTGCTGACGCCAAACCACCCGCTCGGGTGAATCTGCGCCCGACGCGCCCCGCTGACGTGTGCGACGGAACGGGCCGGTCCGTCACGCGAGGTGAGCGCGCGGGGGACAGGCGGTGGACGAACGTCCGCGGCCCGTACGTCACTTCGCCGTCCGCCGGAACCCCGCGCGCGGCTGCGGCGTCTCCTTACCATCGGAACACCGTTCCGTTCGCCTCTCGTTGCAGGGGTGAACTCTCGGGAGGGGCACCTGATGCCGCAGCCGCTGTACGCCGAGAAGTCCTGGAACCCGCTCGCCGCCGGTGTGCGGCTCTCCGACACCCACCTGTCCCTCGGCCGCCGCCGCACGCCGACGGCCGAGCTGCACCTCGTCGCCGTCGCGGACGCCTTCCTGCGCGGGCAGTGGCTCGGGGGCGGCGGCCAGGAGGTGCCGTTCGGGTCGCTGCCCGAGGGCGCGGGGACGGTGCCCGTCTCCCGCGTGACGGGCGCGACGCGGCCCGTGCGGGTCCGGCGCGCGCGGGAGTTCGCCCGCGTGCTCGGCGAGTTCGCCGTCCGCGCGTCCGGCGGCGAGGAGGCGGTCCGGGCGCACGCGGCGCGGGCGGCGGCGGAGGGCGTGCCGCTGTGGATGGCCCGCAGGGTCGCGCCGGGACCGGCGGGGCCGATCACCGTGAGCGTGGACCGCGCCCTCGTGCGCGCCGACGTCTGGACGCCCGGCGTCCCGGCCGTACGGCTGCGCGGCCCCCGCGGGCTGCCCGCGCGGCGCGCGAACCCGGCCGCCGGGCTGACCGTGACGATCGGGGAGCAGCCCGCCGAGCTGATCGCCGCGCTGCGCACGCGGACCACACGCCGGACGGTCATCGTCCAGTCCCTGCACGGCCGCTGGGAGCTGCGGTGGCGGGACAAGCGCTCGTCGCGCGTGCTGCGGGACTACAAGCAGGTCGCCGTGGTGTCCTACCCGGACCCGCCGCCCGCGAAGTCGGTCGTGCGTCCGCTGGCGACGGTGCTGCACCAGTCGGACGATCCCCTGGACGCGGTGGTCGCGCAGTTCTTCGGCGTGGTCTGCGGCCTCGGCTCGAACATCGGGCGGATACGTTTCGGCAGTCGTGGCGAACTCCGCGGCCACCTGGAGGAGTTCGCCGAGTGGTCGGAGCCGTGGTTCACCGACGTCGGCGGCGGCCGGGACGACCGCCCGTCGGGGGGTGGCGAAGGGGGCAGCGGCGGCTGGGACGGCGGCGGTGGGGACGGCGGTGATGGCGGAAGCGGTGGCGGAGGCGGCGACGGCGGAGGTGGCGGCGGGGGCGACGGAGGCGGAGGTGGCGGGGGAGGCGGCGAGTGACGCCAACTTCCGCCCGCCGAGCGGCCGTTGGCCCCCGCACCCCGTACGCTTGACGGTCTGAGGCCGGATCGCCGCGCACACCACGCGGCGGACCCTGGGGAGGGGGCCGCATGACCCGATTCGTGTACACGGAACCGGGCCGCAATCCGCTGCGCCGTGGCGTGGCACTGGACGACGCATATCTGTACGCGGGCGGGCGCGTCCCCCTGGGTCATCTGAACCTGGCGGCGATGGCCGACGCGTTCCTGCGCGGCCAGTGGCTCGGCGGGGGCGGCGGCGTCCGTCCGCTCGACCTGCCGGGCGCGCCGCCGGGCAACGTGCCCGTGACCCTCGTGTCGGGGGCGACCCGTCCGCTGTACCCGAAGGACCCACGGGAGTTCGCCCAGCGGCTCGGCGAGCTCGCGGTGCACCACAGCGGAGGCCCCCACGGCGTCGCGGCCCAGGCCGCGCGAGCGGCGGCCGAGGGCGTGCCCCTCTGGCTCGCCCGCCGGGTCGCGGCGAGCCCCGCAGGACCCGTCACCGTCACCCTGGACCGCGCACTCGCCCGCGCCGACGTCTGGGCGGACGGGCTCCCCGCCGCCCGCCTGCGCGGCCCCGCGGGCCGCCCGGCCGAACGCGCGGGCCTCGCCGCGGGCCTCGCGCTGTCCCTCGGAACGGCGCTCGCCTCCCTCGTCCCCGCCCGGGCCAGGGACGGCGGCGGTCAGGTCACCGTCGCCTCGGCGCACGGACGGTGGACGCTCCGGCACGTCGATCGCCGCTCCTCCGCCGTCCTGCGGGACGGGCGCCCGGTCGCCGCGCTGACCCGCCCGCCGCGCAGGTCCGCGGCCCGGGGGTCCCGTCCGCTGCTGCGCCCGCTGGTCGCCGTGCGCCACGCGGGCGGCGCCGAGCCGCTGGACGCCGTGGTCGCCCATCTCCTCGCCGCCGTCTGCGGCGTGGGCGACGCGACCGGCAGCATCCGCCTCGGCTCGCACACGAGCCTGCTGGGCATGCCGGGCGGGTGGGTGGCGAGTTGGTTCACCGACGTCGCCACGGGCAAGGACGGCGACGGGCTCGGCCCGGTGCGCGGCACCCCGCGCCACCGACGGCGGTCCGGGATCTACCGGGACGTCTTCCGGGAGCTGGAACCGGGCAGCTTCGTCGAGTGGATGGTCCCGTGAACCCTGTGACCCCTGCGGGACGGGGCCGTCACCCCTTCCGGTGCCCGAGGAACCGCCCGGTCGCCACGTCGAGGTCCACGATCGGCGCCGGATAGCCGAGCGCGGCCCGCTCCGGCTCCGGCAGCCGCCACGGCCGGTGCACGGCCGCGCCGCCCAGGCCCTCCGCCTCCGCCAGCTCGGGCACCCAGCGGCGTACGTACGTGCCGCGCGGGTCGAAACGGCGGGCCTGCGTGAGGGGGTTGAGCATCCGGTTGAACCGGGAGTCGTTCCCGGTCCCGGCGACCCACTGCCAGTTCATCTGGTTGTTCGCCACGTCCCCGTCCACCAGCAGGTCGAGGAAGTGCCGGGCGCCGACGCGCCAGTCCACGTACAGGTACTTGGTGAGGAAGCTCCCGGCCACCAGCCGCGCCCTGTTGTGCATCCACCCCTCGTGCAGCAGCTGCCGCATGGCGGCGTCCACGAGCGGGTAGCCCGTACGGCCCGCGCGCCACGCCTCGGCCGCCTCCGGGTCGTCGCGCCAGCGGTCGTTTCGCGTGCGGTAGTCCTGCCGGGCGGCGTCGGGGCGGGCGGCGAGGACCTGGTGGTGGAAGTCGCGCCAGGCGAGCTGCCTGACGAACGCCTCGGCGCCGGGACCGCCGCGCCGGGCCGCGCGCTCGCGGACCTCGGTCGGGGAGAGCGTGCCGAAGTGCAGGTCGGCGGAGAGCCGGGAGGTGGCGTCGGCGGCCAGGTCGTCGTGACGCTCCTCGTAGTCGGCGAGCGGGCCGCGTTCCCACGCGGCGAGGCGGCGGCGCGCCTCCGTCTCGCCGCCGCGCGGCAGGCCGGGTGACGGGCCCGCGCCGCCCGGACGGCACAGCGCGCGGATCAGCGCGCGGGCGGACGGCACGTCCTGCGAACGCACCGCGTCCGGCACCCGTACGGCGCGCGGCGCGCCCATGACCGTACGGCGCGGCGCGTCCGCCCAGCGGCGGAAGTAGGGCGTGAACACGGCGAAGTGGTCCTTGCCGCCCGGCGTCAGCGCGCCGGGCGGGACGATCGTGCGGGACGCCTCGTGGACGCGCAGCTCGCGCCCGTCCTCCGCCAGCGCGGCCCGCAGCGCGCCCTCGCGCCTGTCCGCGTAGCCGGTGACGGCGGCGGCGACGTGCACCGTACGGGCGTCCGCCTCCGCCGCCGCGCGGCAGGTCTGCGCGACGACGTCGCCGCGCCGCACGACGAGCCGTCCGCCGCGCGAGCGCAGGCCCGCGTCGAGGTCGGCGAGGCAGTCGGCGAGGAACGCGGCGCGGTTCGGCACGGCGAAGCCCGCGTCCCGTACCCCGTCGTCCAGGACGAACAGCGGGACGACCTCGTCCGCCTCGCGCAGGGCGGCGCGGAGCACGGGGTTGTCGTGCAGCCGCAGGTCGGAGGTGAAAAGGGCGACGGCGGCGGTCATGCCGCGTCGGCGTCGGTGGTGGGCTCGGCGTCCCGGGCGCGGGCCGCGGCGGCGCGGGCGGCGCGTTCCTGTGCTTCCGCCGTGGCGGCGATGTTGCGGACCATGCCCCGGAACACTACGGCGTGGAACGGGCTGACGGCCCACCAGTAGAGGTGCCCCGCCGTGCCCCTGGGCCGGAAGACGGCGCGCTGCCGGTAGAGCGCGCGGTCCCCCGGGGCGGGCTCGACGGCGAGTTCCAGCCAGGCGCGTCCTGGCAGCCGCATCTCGGCGCGCAGCCGCAGCAGCCGGGGCGGCGCGATCTCCTCGACGCGCCAGAAGTCCAGCCGGTCGCCGACGCGCAGCGGCCCCGCGCCGCGTCGGCCGCCGCGTACGCCGGGGCCGCCGAGCAGCATGTCGATCCAGCCGCGCGCGGCCCAGGCGAGGGGCGCGGAGTACATGCCGTGCTCCCCGCCGATGGCGGCGACGACGCGCCAGACCGCGTCCTGTGACGCGTTGACGCAGCGGTGGCGGCGGTCCTGGTAGTGGCTGCCGCCCGACCAGCGGGGGTCGGCGTCCTGCGGGTCGCTCGCGGCGCCGCCCGGGACGGTCGCCTCGGCCTCCCGGGAGGGGCGCAGTGCGAGGTGGAGGGCGGCGTCGAAGCCGAGGGAGCCGCCGGGCGGCTGCGGCGCGTACCGCTCGATGTCCTGCTCGCGGACGACGACCTCGTGCCGCAGCGACTCGGCGAGCGGGCGCGCCAGTTTGCCCGGCACCGGCGTGACCAGGCCGACCCACAGGCCGGACAGCCGGGGGGTGAGGACGGGCACCGGCACGATCAGTCGGCGCCGCAGCCCGGCCTGTTCCGCGTAGCACCGCATCATCTGCTCGTACGTCACCACATCGGGTCCACCGATGTCGAACGTGCGGTTGACGTCGGGCGGGAGCGTGGCGCAGGCGACGAGCAGCCGCAGCACGTCCCGTACGGCGATGGGCTGGACGCGCGTGCGGACCCAGCGCGGCGTGACCATGGCGGGCAGCCGTTCGGTGAGCTGGCGCAGCATCTCGAACGACGCCGAGCCCGAGCCGATGACGACGGCGGCGCGCAGCACGGCGGTCGGTACGCCGGAGGCGAGCAGCAGCCGTCCCACCTCGGCGCGCGAGCGCAGGTGGGGGGACAGCTCCTCGGCGGGCACGCCCTGCGGGGTGAGGCCGCCGAGGTAGACGATGCGGCGGACCCCGGCGGCGCGCGCCTGCTCCCCGAACGTGGTCGCGGCGCGGCGGTCGGTCTCCTCGAAGTCCTTGCCGCCGCCGATCGAGTGGACGAGGTAGTAGGCGACCTCGACGCCGCGCAGGGCGTCGGCCAGCCCGTCGGGGTCGGTGACGTCCGCCTGGGCCGTCTCCACCCGGTCGATCCAGGGGCGCCCGGCGAGCTTGCCTGGTGTCCTGGCCAGGCAACGCACGGGATACCCGGCCGCCAGCAGTTCCGGCACGAGGCGTCCGCCGATGTAGCCGCTCGCGCCCGTGACCAGGCACAAGGGGTGGTCGAGGCTCATGCCCCCATGCTTGGCCGCCCCCCGTGACCCCGCAACCGCAGCCGCGCGCCCTACGGCCTACGGCCTGCGGTCGGGGTCGTCGTACACGCCGAACTCCTCCAGCAGTTCCTCCTCACGCAGCAGCGAGGACCGCACCTCCTGCCCCAGCAGCGCCGCGACCCCACCGGCGAGCGCCTGCACCAGGGAGGTGAAGCCGGTGAGCGACCGTAGGACGGACGGCCCAGAAGCGTCCACGTAGAACACGTGTTCAGCTGACGCGGCCAGCGGCGACGCGGCGTTGTCCGTCAGCGCCACGCACCGCGCGCCACGCTTCCGCGCCCAGGACGCCGCGCGCACCGTGTCGGACGAGTAGCGGTGGATGGCCAGCGAGACGAAGCAGTCCCCGGGACGTACGCGGCGCAGCTCGTCGGTCAGCGTGCCCACCCCCGCGGACACGGTCACCACGTCCTCGCGCAGCATGCGCAGCAGATAGCCCAGGAGGTACGCGGGCGCGTGGCACTTGCGCAGCCCCATCACGTGCACGCGCGGCGCCTCGGCCAGCGCCTGCACCGAGGCGTCCCACACGTCGGGCTCGATGCGGGCGAACGTCCGGCTGATGTTGGCCCGGTCGAGCGCGACCGCGCGCTCCAGCAGGTCACCCCCGTCGCTGCCCAGCTGTTCGAGCGTGCGGAACCGGTTCAGGAGCTGCGCCTGCTCCCGCAGCCGCATGCGGCACAGCCGCGTCAGCCCCGGGTAGCCCTCAAGGCCGAGGGTGGTGGCGAACCGCACGACCGTGGCCTCGTTCACGCCCACCGCCGCGGCCAGCTCCGAGATCGTCATGAACGCCACCCCCTCCGGATCGGCGAGCACCCGGTCGGCGAGCAGCCGTTGCGAACGGGTGAGCACGGGCCGCCGCTCGTGGAGCAGCGCCATGAGGTCGTCGAAGGTCTGCGGTGCCGCCGATTCCGAAGCCATGACCGGATTCTCCCTCCCCGGCCCTGCCCGCCCTCAGGCGCCCGTGACCTCAGCCCGCCCCGCGCCGTTTCCCTCGGAGGGTGCGCGCGCACCCGGGAGGGCGAGAAGCGGAATGTCCATACCGGCGCCATGCGCCACCTTTCCCCTCGGCGACACACGCGACCCACGCGCGGACGGCGCTCGTTTCGCCTCCCCCCTGACACGCATGCTGCTCGCGAGCGACGGCCTGACGACCACCCTCCTCGAAGCCCTCGCCGGTGAACGGCTGCGACTGCACCGCATCGCCCAGGGCCGCACCTCCGCCGACACGGCGGGCCCCGCCGTACCCGCCCTGCTGCGCACGGACGGGCACGCCACGGTCCTCGTACGGCACTCCGCGCTGCTACGCCCGGAAGGTGCCGCGCTCTCCGCCAACCACGTCGTGGCCCGCGCGGGCCCCGACCTGCCCGCCGACATCGCCGCATGCCTGACGGGCGACACCGTCCCCCTGGGCCCCGCGCTGAGCGCGGCGGGAGCCGGTCACCGGCGGACCGTCCTGGACGTGGGCCGCCGCTCGTGGGGGCCACGTCCTGCCTGCTACAAGACCTACCTGATCTGGCACGGCAACGAGCCCCTGGCGCTGGTCCACGAGCTGTTCCACCCGGACCTCGTGCCCCCCTGCCGACCCGACCGATCCCGCTCCCCCGACGGCTGAGAGGACCCCCATGCCCGCGCGCACACTCCGCACCCAGGTCGGCATCATCGGCGCCGGACCTGCCGGGCTCGTCCTGGCGAACCTGCTGACGGCCGCGGGCATCGACTGCGTCGTCCTGGAACGGCACAGCCGGGCCCGCGTCGAACGCCGTGCCCGCGCCGGGCTCGTCGAGCAGCGCACCGTGCGCCTGCTGGACGCGCACGGCCTCGCCGACCGCCTCCTCGCCGACGGCATCCCCCACGGGTGGTGCGACTTCCTCTGCCTCGGCCGCGTCATACGCCTCGACTACGGCGCGCTCTCGGGCGCGCGGCACCGGGTGTATCCGCAACAGCTCCTCGTCCGCGACCTGATAGCCAGCCTGGACGCGGCGGGCCGACCGCCGCTGTTCGAGTGCGCGGCGGTCGCCGTCGAGGACATCCACGGCCCCCGCGCCACCATCCGCTGCGAGGACGGCCCGACCGTCGTCTGCGACCACGTCGTCGGCTGCGACGGCCCGAAGGGCCTGGCGCGCGGCGCGCTCTCCCCCGCCGCCACCGCCCACCGGCGGCGCTACCCGTACGACTGGCTCGCCGTCCTCGCCGAGGTGGACCGCCCGGTCCCCGGCGTGGTGTACGGGCTGCACCAGAACGGCTTCGCGGGCATGATGCCGCGTTCCCCCCGCATAGCGCGCTTCTACCTCCAATGCCCGCCGGGCGACACCCTGTCCGCCTGGCCCGCCCCCCGCGTCCTTTCCGAACTACGCCGCAGGCTGAACGGCGCGCACCTCCCCCGTATCGGCGCCCTCACCGAGACCCGCATGCTGCGCATGCGCGCCGACGTCACGGAACCCATGGCACGCGGACGGCTGCTGCTGGCGGGCGACGCCGCGCACGTCCTCACGCCGTCGGGCGCCAAGGGCATGAACCTGGCCGTCGCCGACGCCGCCGACCTCGCCGAGGCCCTGATCAGCGGCCCGGCCGCGCTCGACGGGTACACCGCCAGGCGCCTGCCCGACGTGTGGCGCACCCAGGAGTTCTCCGACCGGCTGCTCGGCCTGCTGCACCTGCCCGCGGGGTCGGAGGCGGCGGCCGATCCACGCTTCGCGCTGCGGCTGCGCCTGGCCACGCTGGAGCGGCTCGCCGTACCGGGCCCGTTCTCCGTGGCGTTCGCGCACAGTTACGCGGGCTCGGGCGAGGAGCCCGTCAGCCCAGCAGGGCCGCGACAACCGTGAGTACGGGTACGGACAGCGCCGTGGACAGCAGCACCGACTCACGCGCGAGCCGCACGCCGACGCCGTACCGGGACGCGTACGTGAAGAGGTTCTGCGCGGCGGGCAGCGCGGCCAGCACGACGACATGCAGTTGCTCGTCCGCGTCGAGGGAGAAGGCCACCGCCAGCAGCCACGCCACCAGCGGCTGCCCCACCGACTTCACCGCGACGGACACGAGCACGGGGACGCGTTCCGGGCCACGCGCGGGCATCGCGGCGCCGCGCAGGGAGATGCCGAACGCGAGCAGCACGGCGGGCACTGCCATGTTGCCGATCAGCACGGCGGGGTCGAACACCGCGCGTGGCACGGTCCACCCGGAGGCGGCGACGGTCACCCCGGCGAGTGAGCCGACGACGACGGGATTCCGGAAGGGGGTGAGGAGCCTGTGCAGCACGGAAGGGCGGGAGCCACTGTCCGCGTCGGTGTCCCGCGTCACGAGGTCGAGCACGGTCAGTGCGACGGGCGACAGGGTGAGCTGCTGGAGAAGCAGCACGGGCGCGACGAGCGACGCGTCGCCGAGTACGTACACCGCGATGGGAATTCCGAGGTTACCGGCGTTGACGTAGGAGGCGCACAGGGCACCGACGGTCGTAGGGCCGACACCCCAGCGCGCCGACGCGCCCACCACGACGAAGACGGCGCACGCGATCAGTGTCGCGAGCGCGGTGACCAGCAGCGGGCGCGACAGGATGACGCCGAGGTCGGCCTCCGCCAGCGTGGTGAACAGCAGGGCGGGCGTCGCCACGTGGAACGCCAGCCTGGTCAGCACCTCACGCCCGTTCCCACCGAGCGAACCGCGCAGCCCCAGGACATATCCGGTCGCGATGACAACGGCGATGATCGCGAACCCGGTGATCACGCCCCCCATGCGCGCACTCTCGAACGAATCCGGTCACAGGTCAACGTGACGTCCGCTACCCGCCGCTCCCCACGGACACGCCAAACCGTGCGATACCGTCCCGTTCCGTGACAGCACGCCGCCTCGCGAGCCTCCTGGCCGCAGCCACCGCCACGCTCCTCACCGTCCCCCTCCTCGTCGGCGCAGCCCCCACCGCGACGCCGCGCCAGAACCCCTCACCCGACGCCTTCGCCGACGCCCTCGCCGACCGCGCCACCGCGCAGGGCGCCATGCGCCACCTCGCCGCGTTCCAGCGCATCGCCGACGCCTCCGACGGCAACCGCGCCGCGGGCACCCCGGGCCACGAACGCTCCGCGCGCTACGCGGGCACGCTCCTCGCCGCCGCGGGCTACGACGTGACGTACCAGCGCTTCCCCTTCTCCTACCGCGAGGCCGTCACCGAGCGCCTCACCCAACTCACCCCGGAACAGCGCGACATCCCCGTCCGGACCCTCACCTACACGCCCGCCACCCCCGACGGCGGCATCGAGGCGCCCCTCACCGACGCGGGCACCGCCTGCGCCCCCGCGCCCGCCCCCGACGCGTACGCCGGGCACATCGTCCTCGTCACCCGGGGCGACTGCACGTTCGCCGAGAAGCAGGCGAACGCCGCCGCGGGCGGCGCCCTCGCCGCCGTCGTCGCCAACAACGCGGAAGGCCCGCTCCGCGGCACCCTCGGCAGCCCGGAGGCCGACAGCATCCCCGTCGGCGGCATCACCCGCGCGGACGGCGCCGCCCTCGCCACCGCCCTCACGGACGCGGGCGACGCGGGCGGCGCCCCCGTGACGCTCCGGCTCGAACTGGCCGAACTCGCCGAGGACCGCGAGACGGTCAACGTCATCGCCGAGACCCCGGGCGGCGACCCCGACCACGTCGTCATGGCGGGCGCCCACCTCGACTCCGTCGCGGACGGCCCCGGCATCAACGACAACGGCTCGGGCTCCGCCGGAATCCTGGAGACCGCGCTACGCCTCGCCGAGGCCGACCCCGAGGGACGCGCCCCGCACCGCGTCCGCTTCGCCCTGTGGTCCGCCGAGGAGTCCGGCCTGCTCGGCTCAGAGCACTACGTGGCCGACCTCACCCGAGGCCAGCTGTCCGACATCGCGCTCTACCTCAACTTCGACATGATCGGCTCACCGAACCACGGCCTGTTCGTGCAGGCCGAGGACACCGCGATCGCCGCCGACCTCACCGCGTTCCTCGGCGACGAGGGCCACACGGCGGGCTCCGTCCCCTTCGACGGACGCAGCGACTACGCGCCGTTCCACGAGGCCGGGGTCCGCGTCGGCGGGGTCTTCACCGGCGCGGAAGGCGCCAAGACGGCCGCCGAGGCGGAGCTGTGGGGCGGCACCGCCGACACGCCCTACGACCCCTGTTACCACCAGGCGTGCGACGACCTGGCCAACATCAGCCGGGACGCGCTCGCCGTCACCGTCCGCCTGATCGCCCACAGCGTCGGCGGCTACGCCTGGCAACTCCCCCACAGCGCGCCCTGATTCACACCCCGCACTCCGCGGCGCGACACCGCCGCGGCCCCGACGACGGGCCCCTCGGGATTCCTCCCATCGGCCGCCCGCCGACCGGAGGCTGCGGCGGCGGGCCCCAGCCCGGTAGGCTTCCCGTGTGATCTTCAAGCGCATCGGAAACGGACGACCGTACCCCGACCACGGCCGGGACAACACCCGGCAGTGGGCGGACGTCGCACCGCGCCCGGTCCGGCTCGACCAGCTGATCACCACGAAACAGCAGCTCGACCTGGAAACACTGCTCGCCGAGGACTCGACCTTCTACGGCGACCTCTTCGCCCACGTCGTCAAGTGGCAGGGCGACCTGTACCTGGAGGACGGCCTGCACCGCGCGGTCCGCGCCGCGCTCCAGCAGCGGCAGGTCCTGCACGCCCGGGTCCTCGAACTCGGCTGAGCCCGCCGCACGGGCGCCGCGCCCCGCGCGGGGACCACGGCGCGCCCGGCCGACGACTGGGCTGTTCGGGGCGCCCGCCGCCGTTTAGCTGATCATGTCTTGGGCCCCCGGCGCCCGCGTGGCTACGCTGCGGCCATGAGCATGCTGACGCCACCGGGCATGGGCGGCAAGAAATTCCGCGTCACGGGTGACCGCTACCCGAGAATGCGCCGTCCGCGCCGCCGCCGCCGGACCGTATTCGCCCTGTTCACCGTCGTCACGGTGCTCGGCCTGCTCGGCTACGGGACGCTCCAGATCGTCGATGTCTTCTCGGGCGACGACGGCGACCGTCCCGCCGGGGCGGGCGCGCGCAACGCCGCCGAGCGCCAGGACTGCGCGCCGGACGACCCCGTGCCGGT
Source organism: Streptomyces avicenniae (assembly GCF_000719135.1). Classification (GTDB taxonomy): domain Bacteria; phylum Actinomycetota; class Actinomycetes; order Streptomycetales; family Streptomycetaceae; genus Streptomyces; species Streptomyces avicenniae. The sequence continues at coordinate 336,077 of NZ_JOEK01000001.1, forward strand.
GCCGAAGCCGGACACCATCACCGTCAACGTCTACAACGCCACCAGCCGCACCGGCCTCGCCCAGGAGACCGCCGACGCGCTCGAAGAACGCGGCTTCGTCATCGGCGAGGTCGAGAACGCCCCCGAGGGCCTCGACGGCGAGGTGGACGCGCCAGGACTGCTGCTCGCCACCGCCGCGGCCGAGGAGTCCGGCGCCCTGCGCGTCCTGGCCGCCCAGCTCGACGGCGCCGAGACCGGCGCCCCCGAGTCCGGGGCGCGCGAGGACGACCCCGCGGTCCTGGACTTCGTCATCGGCGAGGACTTCACCGAGCTGACCGCGGCCGACGAGGCCGAACGCCGCCTCGCCGAGCTGGCCAGCCCCTCCCCCACCCCGTCGGCAGAGGAGACGCCCGCCGCCGGCTGCTGACCCACCGCGCCGCGTCAGCCCGCCGTGCCGTACATCCGGTCCCCGGCGTCCCCGAGGCCCGGCACGATGAAGCCCTGCTCGTTCAGCCGCTCGTCCAGCGCGCCGGTGACCACGGTGACCGGCGCACCGGCCAGCTCCTTCTCCAGCCGCGCCACACCCTCGGGCGCGGCCAGGAGACAGATCACCGTCACCTCGTCGGCCCCACGCCCCAGCAGCTCACGCACGGCCGCGACCAGCGTGCCGCCCGTCGCCAGCATCGGGTCGAGCACGTACACCTGACGTCCGGTCAGGTCGTCGGGCATCCGATTGGCGTAGGTCCGCGCCTCCAGCGTCTCCTCGTCCCTGATCATGCCGAGGAAGCCCACCTCGGCCGGGGGCAGGAGCCGCACCATGCCGTCGAGCATGCCGAGACCTGCCCGTATGATCGGCACGACCAGCGGACGGGGATGGGACAGCCGTACGCCGGTGGTCTCGGCCACGGGTGTCGTGATGTCCACCACCTCCGTGCGGACGTCACGCGTCGCCTCGTACGCGAGCAGGGTGACCAGCTCGTCGGCGAGTCGCCGGAACGTCGGTGAATCGGTACGCGCGTCGCGCAGCGTGGTCAGTTTGTGGGCCACCAGAGGGTGGTCTACGACATGGGTCCGCATGCGCCCGACAGTACCGAACCCCACTGACGACCGGCGTCTGACCGGCTGGTTTCCTGGTGTCCGCCCCGGTGGACAAAGGACGACGGCGACATGGAGAGTGGTGCGTGGAGGGAGGAGAGGGCATATGCCCTGACATCCGCCCACCCCCGGGACCGCCGGTGACCCCGGTGACGACACGTACGGACATGCCATCGGTGAACTGCCGGGTTACCCGACAGGACACCCCTTATCTGCCACGATGCTGGTGGCACTGCCTAACCGAGTGGGGAGAGTCACGGTGTACTTCACCGCACTGCTCGCGCGGACCGATGATGGTTGGGAAGCGAGTGACACAGAGCTCGACGACGTGGAGAGTCTGGACGAGCTGGCCGAGCTGGCCCGCGAGTCCGCTCCCGATGACGAGACCGTTCTCGTCTGCATCGAGCAGGAGGGCGCCTGGTTCGGCCTCGTCCGCGTGGACGGCGAGGACGATCCGCGCGTCTATGTCTCCGACGCCGCGCGGGCCATGCGCAGCGCGTACGGCGAGATCCTGCTGACCGACGAGCTGCTGGGCCGGCGGCCGGAGGACGACGACGTGCTGGACGGCCTCACGGGCCTCGACGACGACGCCGGGGACGGCGTGGACGGCGTGGACGAGGGTGACGACGACGGCGGACCGGCCGCCGCCGGACGCGAGGACGACGGCGACGAGGGGACGGGCGGCCAGGACGTGCCGCGCGGTCCGCTCGGCGACCCGGGTCTGCTCACCGACCTCGGCATCGACGCCGCGGTGGTGCGGGGCCTCACGCCCGACGACGCGCTGAGCGAGATCGCCGACGCCCTGGGCTGCGCGGACGTGCTGGAGGCGGTCAGGTGACGGACCCCGGCGCCCGGTGACGGGCGACCCGCTGCGGGACCCGTGGCACCCGGCGATGCGCCGGGCCCTGGCACGGGCCACCGCGGCCGGGCACGCGGGCGACGTCCCCGTGGGCGCGGTCCTGCTGGGCCCCGGCGGCCCGGCGGGCGAGGAGCTGGCGGCCACGCGCAACGAGCGCGAGGCCACCGGCGATCCGACCGCGCACGCCGAGATACTGGCGCTGCGCGCGGCGGCGGCCCGGCTCGGGAGCTGGCGGCTGGCGGGCTGCACGCTGGTCGTCACCCTCGAACCGTGCACGATGTGCGCCGGGGCCGCCGTCCTGGCGCGTGTGGACCGGGTCGTCTACGGGGCGCGCGAGCCGAGGACGGGCGCGGCGGGCTCGCTGTGGGACGTGCTGCGCGACCGGCGGCTCAACCACCGGCCCGAGGTGATCGGCTCGGTCATGGCCGACGCGTGCGCCGAGCTGCTGACCGGCTTCTTCCGCCCGGCGCCCGAGAGCGGCTGAGCGGCGATTTCTGCGCGGGCCGCGCCGTGGGTTAGGCTACCCCCGGTAGCGTGTCCGAGCGGCCGAAGGAGCTCGCCTCGAAAGCGAGTGTGGGGGCAACTCCACCGAGGGTTCAAATCCCTCCGCTACCGCTTCTGAGCAGGACGTACGAGAGGGCGGACCCCACGGGGCCCGCCCTCTCGCCGTTCCGCCGCCGCTGCGCAGGTCCCCACGGACGACGCCGAACCGCCGTACCCGGCGCCCGACTTACGGGCCCGCACCGGACCGCCCCCCGACCGGATCGATCGGACGATACGTTCGTACTCCCGGAGGCCACGGGCGCGTGGTTCAATGTGCCCCGGCCCGGCACCGCGCGGGCCGTTTCCCGAGGCGAACGCCCGAGAGGGGCGCCGATGAGCAAGCTCCCGCAGTCACGGGCCGCCCGCAGGTTCGGGCTGTTCCTGGCGGCCGTCCTCGTGCTCTACGCGGCCGTCACCTACCCCGCCAGGTCCGCCGAGTTCACCGCGCTGATGTTCGCCGCGGTGGCCGACGCGACCGAGGGCGTGGGCGAGCTGGTCACCGATCCCCTGCCTTAACACGGCGACACACGGTGCTTGCGCACGGTGGATATGTCTTGTGATGCTATGACTGCTTTTGCGGCGAGTGCACCGTAAGGGGTGGTCGGCAGTGGCGGTGACGCAGACCAGGGGCGCCAAGGCGCGCGCGCTGACGCGCACGCTGTTCGAGCAGTTGGACCGCCATGACGCCGGGAGCACCGGGCACGCGCGGGTGCGGGGGGCGCTCATCGAGGCCAACCTGCCGCTCGTCCACTACGCCGCGCTCCGCTTCCGCAGCCGCAACGAGCCGATGGAGGACATCGTCCAGGTCGGCACCATCGGCCTCATCCACGCGATCGACCGCTTCGACCACGGCCGCGGCGTCCAGTTCGCCACGTTCGCGCTGCCGACGATCGTCGGCGAGATCCGCCGCTACTTCCGCGACAGCGTGCGGACCGTCCATGTCCCGCGCAGGCTCCACGAGCTGTGGGTCCAGGTGCGGACCGCCGCCGAGGACCTCACGGTGGCGCTGGAACGGACCCCCACCGCGGCCGAGATCGCCGACCGGCTGCGCGTGCCGGAGGAAGAGGTCCTCGCCAGCGTGGACGCGGGCCGCGCCTACCGCGTGTCCTCGCTTGAGGCGGACAAGGAGCACGACGAGGGCGCGCCGGGGCTGATCGACCGGCTCGGCTACGAGGACCCCGGGCTCGCGGGCGTCGAACACCGCGCGCTCGTACGCCACCTCCTCGTCCAGCTCCCCGAACGGGAGCGCCGCGTCCTGCTGATGCGCTATTACCGGAACCTGACGCAGTCACAGATCAGCGCGGAGCTGGGTGTTTCGCAGATGCACGTGTCCCGGCTGCTCGCCCGGAGCGTCACCCGGCTCCGATCCGCAAACCCTGTCGAGAAGTAACTCCGACGAGCGACCCAACTCCGGGAACTTCCACACCAGCTGTGCCGTTTTATCGACATGAAGCTACGTCGCGTTGATGACATGTGACATTCTGTTGGAACCGCGTTTGCCGTGGCGGCGGGACCGGTATCCACGAGAGGGCGCACTTCTCTCGTCGGAAGTCACATCGGAAGCGCGCCGTCGCGAACCGTCCACGACCTCAAGGGGGTGGCATGTCCGTAGAACTGGGCAGCTCCAAGGTGCTCGCCACGACCGGCACGCCGCACGTTCCCGCGCCGCACGTACCCTCGTTGCCGCCAGACCCTCCCGTGCAGACCGACAACCTCGACACGCGCACGCTGTCCCGGTCCCTGTTCCAGCGCCTCGCCGGGCTCGACGCGGACAGCCCGGAGCGTGGTTACGTCCGTGACACCCTCATCGAGCTGAACCTGCCGCTGGTCCGCTACGCGGCGGCCCGCTTCCGCAGCCGGAACGAGCCGATGGAGGACATCGTCCAGGTCGGCACGATCGGCCTCATCAAGGCGATCGACCGTTTCGACTGCGAACGCGGCGTGGAGTTCCCGACGTTCGCGATGCCGACCGTCGTCGGCGAGATCAAGCGCTTCTTCCGTGACACGTCCTGGTCCGTGCGCGTCCCGCGCCGGCTCCAGGAGCTGCGGCTGGCCCTCACCAAGGCCAGCGACGAGCTGTCCCAGCGGCTCGACCGCTCCCCGACCGTCGCCGAACTCGCCGTCTGCCTCGGGGTGTCCGAGGAAGAGGTCGTGGACGGCCTCGCGGTGGGCAACGCCTACACCGCCAGCTCCCTCGACTCCCCCGCGCCCGAGGAGGACGGCGGCGAGGGCTCGCTGGCCGACCGTCTCGGGTACGAGGACAGCGCCCTGGAGGGCGTCGAGTACCGCGAGTCCCTCAAGCCCCTGCTCGCCCGACTGCCCGCGCGCGAACGGCGGATCATCATGCTCCGCTTCTTCGCCAACATGACGCAGTCCCAGATCGGCGACGAGGTCGGCATCTCGCAGATGCACGTCTCGCGGCTTCTCACGCGCACGCTCGCGCAGTTGCGCGAAGGTCTCACGGCCGAGGAGTGACGGGGCCCGGACCGGCAGCGTGACGCTCGCCGGTCCGGGGAGGATTCAGCCGAGCGCCAGGAAGACGACGACGGCGATCACCGCGACGGCCGCGACGACACCGACGATCAGCCCGACGCGCGGGCCCGACGACGGGGCCGCGGGCGCGGCGGGGCCGTTCAGTGGCGTGCCTCCGTCATTGACGAACGCCTGGAACATCTGCGTACTTCCGGCCGTGTCGGGGTTCTGGGAACCGTACGGCTGCTGCTGATTGTGGGCCATGCCTGCCGACCCTAGCGAATACCTGGCGGGCACGGTCACTCCGGTCCGCCGGTGTCTCCTCCTGGGGCGGGCGTGAACGGTGGGACGCACCCGCCGAGTTCCGGAACTCCCGGTTCACGTCCAGCGCCTTGTATTGGTCTACGCCAACCGCTTATGTCATGGCCATGAAGATACTGTCGCGCCGCCGCTTCCGGCGCTTCTTCGCCGCCGCGGCCACCGTGGTCCTGAGCGCAACCCTCCTACAGACCGCGGCCGACGCCGCGCCCACCACCCCCACCGCCGCCGAGGCACCGGTCGCCGACGCAGCCCCGCTCGCCGTCGTCTTCGAGGACAACTTCGACGGCCCGGCCGGGTCCGCCGTCAACGGCGGTCGCTGGCAGCTGGAGACCGGCGACAACGTCAACAACCACGAACGCCAGTACTACACCGCGGGCAACTCCAACGCGGCCCTCGACGGCCAGGGCAACCTGGTCATCACCGCCCGCCGCAAGAACCCCGGCAACTACCAGTGCTGGTACGGCCGATGTGAGTACACCTCGGCCCGTATGAACACCGCCGGGCGCTTCACCGCGCAGTACGGCCACATCGAGACCCGCCTGCGCGTCCCCCGCGGCCAGGGCATGTGGCCCGCCTTCTGGGCTCTGGGCAACGACATCGGCTCCATCGGCTGGCCCTCCAGCGGTGAGATCGACATCATGGAGAACGTCGGCTTCGAGCCGAGCACCGTCCACGGCACCCTGCACGGCCCCGGCTACTCGGGAGCCCAGGGCATCGGCGCGGGCTACACCCTGCCGGGCGGCCAGGCATTCGCCGACGGCTTCCACACGTTCGCCATCGACTGGGCGCCCAACCGCATCACCTGGTCCGTGGACGGCAACGTCTACCAGACCCGCACGCCCGCCGACCTCGGCGGCGACCCCTGGGTCTTCAACAAGCCGTTCTTCCTCATCCTGAACCTCGCGGTCGGCGGCTACTGGCCGGGCGACCCCAACGGTTCCACGCCCTTCCCCGGCCAGCTCACCGTGGACTACGTGCGCGTGAGCACGGGCGACACCCCCGGCGGCGGCCGTACGGGCCCGATCCGCGGCCTCGCGGGCAAGTGCATCGACGTCGCGGGCGCCAGCCCGGCCAACGGCACGCCCGTGCAGCTCTACGACTGCAACGGCACCGGCGCCCAGCAGTGGACCGTCGGCACGGACGGCACGCTGCGCGCCCTCGGCAAGTGCCTCGACGTCGTGGGCAACGGCACCGCCAACGGCTCCCAGGTCCAGCTGTGGGACTGCACCGGCGGGCCCAACCAACGCTGGACCATCAGCGGCGCCAACGACATCGTCAACCCCCAGGCGAACAAGTGCCTGGACGTGACGGGCAACACGTCGGCCAACGCCACACGCCTCCAGATCTGGACCTGCACCGGCACGGCGAACCAGAAGTGGACCGCCCCCTGACCCACCCGCCCGTGACGGCCCCCGGCGCGCGCCCCAGGTCGCGCGCCGGGCACCCGGGGCGGCCGTGATTCGTTCTCCCCGCATGGACGCCCCACGCACGCCCACGCCACCCCCGTCGGCCGCGCCCCCCGCCGCGAGCCGCCGCACCCTCCTCACCGTCACGGCCGCCTCCGCCGGTGCCCTGGCCCTCACCGCCTGCGGAGCCGAGAGCGGGGGCGGGGGCGGCGAGACGCCCGACCCCGGCGTCGCGACCGGGGAGGACCTGGCCGCGCTGGAGGACGTGCCGATCGGCGAGCCGACGTTCGCCAGGACGGGCGGCGGCGGCGAGGCCTTCCTCTTCCGGTCGGACGAGACGACGGTCACCGCCTTCGGCACGGCGTGCACCCATCAGGGCTGCGCCCTCCAGCCCGCCGGGGTCGAACTGCGCTGCCCGTGCCACGGATCGGTCTTCGACGCGGCGACCGGCGAGGTCGTCACAGGACCGGCCCTGGAACCGCTGCCGACCGTCCGGGTGAAGATCGAAGGTGATCGCATCGTCGCGGAATAACCGCGCAGAGTCAGCGGTTTGACCTCTTCATGGGTACCCAACTGAGCGAGGACATCGGCCGGGTCGGCATCTGGAGCGCCCTGCTGGCCTCCCCCGACCCGGACCGCCGTGGCGAGATCACCGAGACCGCCGCCGAACTGGAGGAGCTGGGCTACGGCACGCTGTGGCTCGGCGGCAGCCCCGCCCCCGAGCGCGCGGTCCCCGCCCTGGCCGCCACCTCCCACCTGACCGTGGCGACGGGCATCACGAGCATCTGGTCCGAGGAACCGGCCGCCGTCGCCCGCGTGTTCGGAGAGCTGAACCGCACGTACGGAGGCCGCTTCGTCCTGGGCGTCGGCGTCAGCCACAGCGCCATACACGAGGAGTACCGCCGCCCCTACTCGTCCATGCGCGACTTCCTCGACGGGCTCGACGCCGCCGAGGAGCCCGTGCCCACCGCGCGGCGCGTCCTGGCCGCGCTGGGGCCGAAGATGCTGCGGCTCGGCGCGGACCGCGCGGGCGGCGCGCACCCGTACCTCGTCACGGCCGAGCAGGTGGCCGACGCACGCGAACGGCTCGGCGACGGGCCCACGCTCGCGCCCGAGTTGAAGGTCGTGCTGAACCCCGACCTCACCGCGGCCCGCGCCACCGCCCGCGCGTACCTCGCCATGTACCTCCAGCTGCCGAACTACACGAACAACCTCCTGCGCAGTGGCTTCACCGAGGACGACTTCGCCGACGGCGGCAGCGACCGGCTGCTCGACGCGGTGTACGCCCTCGGCGACCCCGAGGCGGTCCGCGACAAGGTGGACCAGTTCTTCGCGGCGGGCGCCGACCACGTGGCGGTCCAGGTCGTGAACGACGAACCGCGTACCGTCGTCCCGCGCGAGGGCTACCGACTGCTCGCCGAGGCGCTGTCCCTCGGCAAGGCGGCGTGATCGACTTGTCCCACACCGGTGGCATATGCCGCCGTGCAGGAAAGCCGCCGACCGGATAAACAGGGCACCACAACCTCAAATTTCCCTCTGGAAGCGGGGTCCTGGCCGTTCAGGACCCCGCTGCTCGGGCATGGTGGAGAACGTGAAGCCGCTCACACGGCCTCACGCCAGCGACCGCTTCAGCGTTCGGAGTCCGGCCATGACCCACGAGCCCGCCCAGCCGGAGATAGGCGCGATGGCCTACGACACGTCCCACGACCGGGTCGGCCGCGTCATGGCCCACCTCTCGGGGCACATCTGGCTCCGCCCCCCGGGCGGCGGCCGTGAGTGGACGGCGCTGCCCGAGGACGTGCGGCCCGTCAGCGCCAGCGAATCCCTGCGGCAGCGCGTCGCCGAGGCGAACCGCCGCGCGCGCCAGCAGCGCCACGCGCTCTCCTGACCCGGTGTCCGTCCCCGTCACCCCCGCCGCCGTCCGCGAACGGCACGGCCGCCCGGTGCACTTCGCGCCACCGCAGGCGGTGCGGCACCGGTACCGGCCGCGCCACCCCCCGTCGAACCCCCGGGCGCGGCGCCCGACCGGGTGAGACATGCGGTGCCCCGGCGCCGTGGCCCCCTCCCTCACCCGCCGCTCACGGAGGCTGGTCCCGAGCGCCGGGGCCGTCGCCCCGGCGCACCGCGCCCCGACCGGTCAGGAGACGACGGCCATGCCCGCCGAACCGCTCACGCACCTGCTCCGTCAGCTCAGCCCCGAGAACCGGCAGTGGCTGGAGAGCCAGCCGGAGGACAAGCAGCGGATCATCGCGGCGGAGTGGGAGCCGACCGAAGGGCCCGCGTCCCACCTGCTGGCCTCCATCGACCTGCTCCCCGAGCTGATGGTCGAGACCGCCGCCGCGAACGCCTACGTCCAGGAGATCCGGGACAACGAGGAGTACTGAGCGGTCCGGCTCAGCGGTGGAAGGTCACGTACCCGTTGCCGTCGCGGTCGTGCTTCGCCTTGGTGTAGCTGTGGACGTCGGCGCGGTCGCCCGAGGGCTTGTACAGGTAGATCGTGTCGCCCGCGTTGTTCCACAGGAAGTTGCAGTTGTTGCGGTAGACGACGTTGCTCCCGTCGGAGTCCGTGCCCCGCCCGCCCCGCAGCCGCACGTAGTCACCCGGCTGAAGGGTGTGGTTGCGCGTGAAGGTGAAACGGTTCCCCGCCGCGTCCTTCACCACGTACCCGCGCAGGTTGACCGTCGCGGTGCGCGAGAAGTTCGTGATCACCAGGAACTCCTCGTCGGTGTTCCCCGACGAGCAGCTGTTGGAATCCCGCCCCGGGGCGTCGTACTGGACGCCCTTCACCTTCAGCGCCGAGCTGTACTCGGCGGCCTGCGCCTGCCCAGGGACCAGGACGGCGACACACGCCGAGGCAAGCGCCACGACGGCAAGACGAACAGCCTTCATCACACACATCTCCCCACACGACCCACCCCCCGCACACCCCCTGTGCGCGGCGGAGGCCCCACAGTACAGACGATCCGAACATCAGATGGCCATCTTGCGAAGAGAACCGACCACTTGATCACATCGGCCACTTTTTCTCTCACTTCTGATCACACGCCCCTCGACACCCCAGGGCATCGCGCGCGGCACGGCTGAGGACATGCGAAAGGCCCTGCCGATCACTCGACAGGGCCCAGATTCGTGCGCCAGTAGGCCGCGACCAGCAGGGCACGGTCCTCCAGCGGAAGGCTCCACGGCCGGCCCCTGCTGACTGTCGTCGCAGCACCGTCACCAGCTAACCGAACCGCCGCAGGCTCAGCCCGGTGAACGGGGCCATCCAGGACGGCTCTAACGCCGTGATCACACCAGCCACAGCAAGATCATCACATCAGGGTCAGACGGAGGTCCTCAGCCCAGCTCTCGCAGCGGACGCGACCTCTGGGGAATGAGATCTCCAGAGCTACGCGTCCGGTGTTCGGTTCGTGCTCTTCCCGCACCGCCAGAATGCTTTCCCCGAGGTGATCTGCGAACGGTGTCTCGTTGCCGATCGCTCCCACGGTGACGCGTCCCGAGTCGCCCATGTCGTAGCCGGTGTGCGGCTCCGACTCCTCGACGATCAGACACCCGTCCGATCCAGTTGTGACGTGAACGACTGCACCCCGGTCATCGATCAGCCACACGCCCAGCGGCCCCGCAGGAGCATCGCTGCCATACACATGCTGCGATCCGACGACCCCCGCGAGCAGGCGTCCCACGAGAGTCTGTGCAGCCACCCCACCACCATGAAGCGGGCACCTGTTCGACTTCTCAGCCTCCATCGGCCGACAGTACCGCCAGCCGACCTCCCAACTCACAGCCCTTTACGGGACAGCCCTTAGTCCCGGATGCAGCCCGATTACAAACTCGAGGCCCCTGGCTCGACCGCTACGGTGAACTCGACTTGTTCCACGGCACGTTGATTCGGCTGAAGGTCGGACACCTGCCCGGTGACCGCCCCCCAAGCAGGTCTGGCTGTGGTCCTCGCACACCGGGATGAGCGGGCGGGACGTCGATGTGCGCTGGCAGGCGTTCCTCCACAGGTTCCATCTTGAGCATATTCTCCGGCTGTTCAAGCTGACCCTGGGCTGGACCGTCCCGAAAGTCCGCGATCCGCACACGGCCGACCTGTGGATCTGGCTGATCATCGGCGCCCACACTCAACTCTGCCTCGCCCACCCTCTCACGGAGGACCTCCGACGTCCGTGGGAACGACCCAGCAACCGCGTCGACTCACCCCGGCCCGGGTCCGCAGGGGGTTCCGTCACCTCCGCATGAAGACCGCCCGTCCCGCCAGCGTGCCCAAGCCCAGCCCCGGACGCCCACCCGGCTCGACAAACCCCAGGCCAGCCCCATGCCACAAGCCCGGAAAAATCCTGAAAGGAATCGAAACCCTCGCCGAACACGTCCGTCTGAAACAGCAGTGAGGTTAATGATCAAGCTCAGTACATCATCGCAAGCTGGGAGACTTCAACCTTCTGCGTTGACCCTTCCTGTCCACGGGTGGTCCGCAACGGGCTGCCTCCCTCAGCGGATTCTATCAGGTGGAGCGTTCCCTGACCCAAAACGAAATGCGCTTGGTTCTTGCGGGCTCAGCAAGCGTCAAGGTAAATCCGTTACTGAAAAAGAATCCCCCCGTCGGATTCTTGCCGGCAGATTCACTCTCGATCGCATGCCAGGACACGGAGCCTGTCCGCTGCAAGTCGATATCGATGGAATGGCGCGTAAATTCCAGATGAAGGATATTTTCGACTGCTTCTACAGACTCGAGGACTTGATCTTTTAGTACATCAAGGTCCAAGTAAGTTTTCAGGCTATTGATTCCGAATACTCGAAACGAGCTCAAGGTCGCTCCGACTGCATGATCGGAGATCAACTTTGCGGCGGTGACTACATCGGTGGCCTTGTTGGGCGAGCCGGGCATCCTGATTCCCTAAGGGGCGAGGCGGTCGGTAAGGGTTTTGGTTTGCGATGAACCCTACCAACGCGGTCCGGGCATCCGATCCTGCTTACTCAGTGTCTTGAGAAGCGGAAGGAGTCGTCTGCATCTCACTACCGTAGCCTCTTGACAGGTAGTCGTCGTCTCGGCGACTTGACGCACCCGCCCGCCATGCCAGCGTAAGACCCCGCCCTCCATTGAGGCGCACAGCTACCCCGGCGAGTCAACCCACGTCTCAGAGGCTGCGGAGCGGCACGCGTACTGCGTCCGGGTTGTGGCGGCCCATGGCGCCGCTGGCCGACCACGGCTCACTTGGCGACCGCATACGATCTAGGTCTTGGTCCAGCGATGGGGACTAAGTCGCCTGCATAGCCGCCTGATGCTGGAGAGCCTGCGTGAGCAGGTAGCCTTCACGGTGCGCAGCCAGCGGCAACGTCATGATCGGAGGAGTCCACTGAACGCGGATGACAGGGGAACGCCGGCGGACGGGCGACCGGCGCATGTCCAGTGGCACGTGGCCGATGGATTTCTGTCCCTAACGTTCCCCCACGATGACTCGAGCAGCTACCCCGTGCTTATGGACGACCGCACCACTTTGCTTATCCCTGTAGATAAGCTCGTTGAATTCCAGCCACAGGAACTTGGCGCTCTTGGGCCTAAGTTCAAGGAAATCGTCAAATCGCTAGACGGAGCACTCCCCAGTCGGATCCGCGAAGCGCTGAGGCGGGAGGCTGAGAACTGCGGACAGGACACTCCATCTGCTAAGTCATTCCGTGTAACCCTCCTCATCCTTCGGGACTACATTGACTCGGGCTACTATCCTTTGATGCAGGGTGACGACCTCGTTCTGGCGCCCCTACTCGAGGCAGAGAACGCTGACGAAGCGCAACGCCGTGAAGCGCTTCGAAAGTTGTATCGACAAGCACGGACAAACGCTCTGAGGATTCCGGGGCAACGTAAGTCGCTTGAGCGCCTTTTGGGGACACTTACTAAAAGCCAGTATCGCTCGGAGGAAGGCATCGCTTCACTTGCGGACGGCCCACCAGAGTTGCAGCTCACTGTGGCAGGACAGGGCGCTGGGAGGGCAGTGTGGAGGGCTGTAAGGGCCACGTGGTCCATGACTCCGGATGCTAGCGCACCAGGCCGCGAAGTCTCAGTAGTACTGGAGGACAGAAAGTTCCCGGGAACTCCTCTGGGAGTTGCGCAATTTCGTAATGTGGTCCCTGAGATTCGCTGCAGAGATTCATGGCTTGGCCTCACTTCGCGAAACTCAGAGGGCGGACCCGGAGGCTTTGTCGACCGGTTGGATCGAGTTCCTGACGCCAAGGATAGAATTTCTGCCACGGTACAGGTGCTGACATCTTTGCTTGGCGCAGTGAACCCGGACGGGCTTCCGCCCATCGAACTTTCCGGTGGAACACGGCAAGCGGCAAGCTTGCAAAAACTGGCTGCCCGATTGCGTATCGCCTACAATGATGCCCGCAAATTGGGTCAGCGGGAGTTGTCTCGTCAACTCCTGGCGCAGACCAAGCGCGCTGAAACTGCTGCCGAGCTCAGCCTCGGCCTTGCTGGCCTCCGCGCCTGCCTCGAATCTCCGAATGCTGCCCAGTTCTTGCGTGAGAATGTTCTGATGCGGCGTTTGGTGGATTCAGGTCTGCGAAAAATCTGGCACTACCACATGGGTTTTGTTGCTCTCGAAATGAGTGTTTGTGGCGCTGCGCCACCGTTCGGCCCGATGAGGGTGGGTAAACTGGCGGCCGCGGTAGCCGGTAGCGAAACGGTACTCGAAGCGTGGGGCCGGGATCGCCCCCTGGGGCAGATTGCCGCCACCGTCTATAAGCCTGAGGTGCGAGAGGAAATTCCGAACCCGGGGCCCCTCGTGGTATTCACCAGCGGCCTTTATCCAGGTCACAGTTCCCAGTACAATCGAGCCACTAGCGGTGAGCGTAAATGGATCCGAATCGGTGAAACCCGCGGTTTCGGATCTTTCCATGTCGCAGCCGAGACCATCGATGCGATCGATGAATACAATGTGGCAGCCGATGGGTACTCGCACATCACAAGAACGTTCGGTGAGGGAGCCAGCGCACGTTTTAGAGCGATTGGGAAGGCTTTGTCAGGATTGGGGCTTCCTGATCTGAGGAGACACGACACGCGTCGCCCCATGTATGCCCTGCCTCTGGTCAACGACCCAGGAGGTGTACTTCTGGGGTGGGAGGCTCCAGGGGACGTGTCAGGGGCCACAGCAATCGATCTCGCCAAGCAGTGGTGGGATCGGTGGGTGAGCGCGCGAGGCGCCCTCCTAGCCGAACAGGCCCGATGCACGCCAGACCTCATCGACGAACTTGCCGGGATGATGCGAGAGGTCGGGCCGGCTCCTGATGAACCGAAGCGCCCCGACGAGCCGGAGCAACTAACGCTTGCTCTCTAACTTGTTTTGCTTGAAGTTGCAGGTGAGTCTCAGTCGCCTTCTGTAACGTGACCTGTGGGAAAACGTGGACATAGCACAGGGGAGACGGCCATCATCCGCGACTCATCGATGACAGACCTAGCGACGCTCTTCCGACGCGGCGAAGTGTATGCAGACTCCTGGTCCGTTGAGGTCAGACGTCAACTCAACGTCGAAGACCCTCTAGTTGGGCTTGTGACACAGGCTCTGAACGACGGTCGACACGTGGTGATCACTGGCAACGCAGGAGACGGAAAGAGCCACCTCCTGTCGATGGCCCTCGACGCGAGTGCGCCGGAGCCATCCCTTGAGGCGGACGATCGCTCTATCGCGGCCCTGAGTCCGGGGCATCGCCTGTTCATCCGGGACGCGGCGACGCTAGATGATGCAGCGATCCTTGCCTGGACCGATGCGGCTACTGCGAACGGCTGCCAACTCGTCATCACCCTCAACGAAGGTCCGTTGTCGTCGCTGGCGCGGCTCCAAGGCGAAGGTCTCTACGAGCAGGTGCGTGAGGTCACGCACGCTCGTGCTCGGGGCGAAGAGATGGACGATCCAAGCGGTGTCCTGCTGGTCAACCTTGCGGGCCGGCAACTGGTTCACGCGGGTTTCATCGCGCGTGCCCTTGACCGCCTGTTGCCTGCAGTCGATCCCTGCCGCACATGTGGCGATGACACCACGTGCCCACGTACCGCTGGCCGAGACCTACTCGCTCGATCGCCCCAGGCAACTGACCGCCTCACGAAGCTCCTGTCACTGCTGGGCCAGTCCGGGCTTCGGCTCACCGCCCGGGAATTGTGGGTTCTCCTTGCGGAGCTCTTCTTCTCCTGGCAATGCCCGCCTCGTGCGCGCGACGTCCAGAAGCTGGCTGGATGGTGGTGGTCGAGAGTCTTCGATCCTGCCACATCTATGGGTCGAATGATTAACCGAGAGTTCGACCCCATCCACACCGCAAATTCATTTGTCGACAGTCACCTCTGGCTAGGTAACAACGAACGGGTCGGCGTCGCACCCGAAGTGCCGTTGTTTCATCCTGCTCTCATCCACAGAAGAGACCGAAACGGCGCACTCAAGGCCTTCGCGGCGGCCAAGCGTGCCTGGTTTTTCCTTGCAAGGGACTTGCGTGTTGAGCAATTCATCGATAGGCAGTCACATATCCCAGATTATGTAGATCTGCTTCAAGAGGCTCGAGAAGAACCTCACCGCGCCGTCCAGCGGGTAGTCGCCGAAATAAATCGTTACCGCCTAACGGTGGGAACAGGTAAGCAACTACATCTCAGTCGCCACCATGGACTCACAGCTGTGACTCGGCCATCTGTGCTGGCTGCCAGCGCATCGATTAGCTCGGATGAACTCACAGTGCGGTTGCCGTACCTGCACGAGGACCACGGGGTCGAGTCCGCGGGATTCAAACCATCGAAGCTCGAGCTTTCATGGAAGCAAGGTCGCGGCGCCGTCCTCTCACTTGACTATGAAACGTGGCGACAGTTGCATCAGCCTCGAACTGTTCAATCAGACAGAACTCAAGAGGCGCTAGACATGGCGCTTGATCTATTCATTGGCCAGGCACCAGCCAAACCAGTAACTGATCCAGAGATCACTGCAGTCGACCATGCTACTGGTGTGCTCACTACAGTTACCGTGCGAGGTGGACGCCGTCCAGAAATTGAGGTGAATTCATGACGTTCGTAGCTGGCATCGATCTAACCCCATGGTTCAGAGAGAACGTCACGGATACTCTCGTTTTCAGTACGGCCGCTACGAGCGCGAAGCCAGTCCATGTATTGAATGGCTTCCTCGCGAAGTGCCTGGAAGGCCCTCGAGCGCCGAAGCTAGCGAGTGCTCTGATTGCCAGGAACAGCAATTCGTGGGTCACCGCCGAAAAACCCCTTCGCCAACTACTTGCGCAGGCGCCACAGTCCTTCAAGGTCCCGTCCAACTCTGCTGATCTAGATAAAGTTCGTCACCTACTGAGAGCGCTACTGGCGGGCGATAGAGCGGTATTCGCGACTATGCAGTCCTACCAAGTTGCGCATCCGGCATTTATCACAAACGACCCTACGGGTGGGGCTATGGGGCTTCTTTGCGCCTCGCTACTACTCAATTACGCCTCTGGGACTGATGAACTGCTAGCCCTAGTGGAGCGCCTTTGCGAGACGCAGCCAAACCCCTATTGGGTGCTGCAGTCAGCCCTTGCGGGGCCGGTTGATTCCAACAGCTTCAGCATCTCGGAAGTCCGTCCCGTCCCGTGGGCCACGAACGATGTCACTAAACAGCTCGCCAACAACCTCGGCAACATGCTACGTCGAGCGGTGCAACTAGGCAGTGTGGCCGCTGATAGCCTCGATGCGCTGAAAGTACTCGCCAATGCAATAGAGTTCGCATGTGTTCTCTCGTATGCCCAAGTTCCCAGCTTGCTGGTTGTTGGCGATTTCACACCGCTCCTGGCAGTAGTCTCCTCCGATGCAGATACTGTGCTCGACTCGTCCGCTCGAGGCTCACTTCCTCTGATGCACAGTGCGATGGATAACTGGATCGCATCTAAACTTCAGCGGACTGTACGCGAACGACTTGGGGATGCGGTTCAAGACAAGAGTGCTTCGGAAGCCTTCCTCCTGCAGACAGTACCGTTCTCAGCGGGAGCAAAGGAGAAGCGCCTCGAGCGCAGTCGGCTATTGGTTGAGAAGACGCCCGAAGCCCTTGAACACTTGATCCCGAAAGATGACCCCACACATGCTCCGCAAGATCTCAGCGGACCAGTCGCGTTGGTGCTCCTCGACCTCCTAAAAACAACAATGGCACAGAGCTACGCACAGTGGTTTGACCATCATGCTCGACACTGCGGTTTTCTGGCACCGCGGAGAGGGAACACCAGTAAGCGTTTCTGTATCGAAGCTAACTTGGTGACGACGCTCGTTCTGGCTGTGCTCGAAGAACAGGAGTCGGAAGTCTCCTTTGATGAGTTTCTGAACAGACTTGAAACGCGGTTCGGTATCGCGGTAGGACCAACAGCACAGACGCGCTCCATGGCGCCGCGAGCATCGGAATCGGAGCTAGAGTCGAACAGGGATGCATTGGCACATCTTCTGACACGTCTTGGCCTAGCTCGCGCCTACAGTGATAACACGACAGAGGTGCTAAACCCACTCCAGATGTGGAACATCCGATGAACCTTACAGAGGAGTCGGCAATGGATGCTCAGGATGTAATTACCGAGGCTATTTGCGTCACCGTCAGCGGTAAATTCGAGACAGGATTCGGATACCTTCGGCTCCCCTACCTGTCACCTGGAATGCCTCTGGAGCGAATCGTCGACCGGCTCTCCGAAGAGGTACCCGGACTCAACGTTGCAAACTTCGCCTCGACCCGAATCGAGCGCGATAACGTGACTGATCGGGTTACAGTGGCCATCCGCTGGCGAAATGAGGGAAGGCGTCCAATTCTCGTAGTTGGTGACCTTCATCGGAACAGAGCTCACGGGCTGATGAATGTACCTCAGGTCACTGCCGATGAAGTAAGGCGCGCAGTTTTTGCCACCCTAGGGGCTGAATTTGCTCAGGGAGTTAGCGAGAACGTCGCGCCACTTTTGGCTGCCCTTCAAGAGCGTAATATTCCCTTGGACTACGCGGCAGACTACTGCGCTGCCCTGAACCCTCTGCAGCCGGGCAGTGGCGATCTCTCGCGCAAATTTCTCTGGCGTCTGGGTTTGCTACCCGATCACCGAACTGCCCAAACAATCGATTCGAATCGTCTACAGTTGAACGAGCAAACCGTGGATTCTGTCAGAATGGCGGATCCGGGAACTCTCCAGCGATTCATCGCAAATTCCACTGCCGAGTACGCCAAACTCCGAAAGTTCGGCCGGTCTGGCAAGCGCGAACTGCTTGCAGGGTTGAACCTAGATGACGTTATTGATGCTATGCGAGTGGCCTCCATCCGCTCTCGCACGCGATCCAGAGATGACACCAACGGCCCAGACGACCGAGTTGACATTCTAGATTTGGTCGATTCAGGCGAGGTCTCAGAAGAGGATCTACTCGAAGCCATTCGAGATCACGACGGCGGTAATCAACTCGACCTCAATAGCGGCGGCGTAGTATGGGATGCTCCGAGCTTGGAGCAGGTACTCAACGACCCGTCTTTGGTCGCCGCTGAGCCGAGAACTTCAGAACAGGCAGCGGGGGAGTCCCGCACGCTGTTTGACAGTCTGACTCAAGAACAGCCGGCCAACGAGGATACCCTAGCGACATTTTACGGCTCTACGGCTGGCGGAACGACCTCCAAATTCGGTACAGCGACACAATGGCAGTCACTTGGAGATTTGCGCCAAGAACTCGAGGATCTGGCTGATGATGCGCCTATTGCTGGACGTCTGGCCCTGAATGCTTTCGACCGGTTGGCCGATCGCAGAATGGCCCTAGCGCCCTTCGCGCCGTCTATCGCAACCGAAGGCATCAGGCTCTTCATGAGTTCAGAGACTCTGCGTAGCCAAGGCGATGAACTCGTATCATCGTGGGCGGACCTGTGGTCAGCTCTAAGTCAGATGCGTCAGGAGATCCCCAACGAACAAGCCTCCTTCGTGAAGCGCTTGGCTGACGCCCTCACGCTGGTGGACGTAGTGGCAGAGCGCGACTCCCAGGGAACTCGTGTCCGCCTTCTGCCGCTGCACCCTGTCGTTCTCGAGCCGCGGGTTCGGGCCGCTACAATGCTCCGTGAAATGCAGTCGGGTGGTGAACTGGACAGCGAGTTCATCGATACCGTGTCAGCCAACATCGATCCTGCTGCGCCCTCTTTGGGAATCGTAATAGGGAAAGACCCAGAGGCTCTGGCTTTCTCCGGTACCTCTGAGACTGGAGAACCAGTCTACGGAAAGAAGCGACTCGCATCGGGTACCCCTGAGACTACGCATACTGTCCAGCAAGTCATTGATCGGTTCCTGGTAGCCTATCCGTTCGCGCAGCTTAGTCTGTGCGTTGCGTTGATCCGTCCAACCTCGCCAGTAGTGCGACGCCTTTTTGAGCGGTTGCAAGATCCCAGATCTTGTTCTGCGACGCGCATTGTTTTGCGCGTGTTTAGCCCGGAGAATGCGGCCGAGATCAGGAACTTGGTAGCGGCAGCTGCGGCGGAGCACGATGATCGTGGTCGAGTAGACGTGCAGATCTTCGAAACTGATCCCGACGTGACTGAGCTTCAAGACGGCGGAGCGCCGCACGTAACCTTTCTGTTTGACGTCTCCGATGGCGGGACCGCTGGGTTCGGGAACCTACTGCAGTCGGAGCAGCAGGGGAGCGTTGTCACGGAATGGACCTTTGTTACGCACAAACGCACGACCGTCATCAAGCCAGCCGCTTCTGGTCGTCTGGCGGCGCTCCTGAATCAGCAGAGTGAACTGTCCAGTGCTGATCCGGCCGAACTGGATCGCAGCCCGCTGCTTTCGCCCGCGGAAACTACTCACCTTTCGGAACTCGGGCAAGCAACCAGTTGGCTAGTACTGGTTGAGTCAACGAGCGCCCTTGCTGCGCCCGAGACCATTGAGTCGCCGGAGTCAGTTGATGAGCAACTACTCTCCGAGAGCGGAAATGACGAACGACTCAACCTTCTTGGGCGCGTAGGAACAGGTTCTCACACCGCCTACGTTTACTGTCGGGACCTGACGCTGTTGGTCGACCCGCCTTTGCGCATGATGCAAGGAAACAGCTGGCTTGATCCCGAACCTAACAGCCTGATGGCCTTCCTCACCAACACGGTTCGCCGCGCTCTCCCTGAAGGACTTCTAGGCTTCTTCGGAACCAAGGGACCTCTCAGCGATGATGCGATTCTTGGAAGGATCGGGGTAGCTGCGGTCCTGGCCGAACTGCAGGAGGACAAAGGCAGTCTGGTTATGAGCCTGGACACTGATGCTGCCCGAAAATGGCTGCAACGTCGTCGCAGCAACAGGCGTGCTGATCTTCTACAAATCAAATGGACCGAAAGCGGTCCATGCGTCAAGGTGATTGAAGTTAAGTCAACTCGAGATGCCTTGGATGGCGGCAGCATTCCTCAGCATGTGCACGATGCCTCTGATCAGGTACTCGAGATGATGGATGTCCTGCGCGGCGTCTTCTCTCAGTCCAGCGGAGACCTATTCGCCGCGAGTCGTCGCGAGATTCTTAAGCGTCAGGTATTCCTCGAAGCGTTGCAGCAGTGGGAAGAAACTCGTGTTCAGGACTGGCCTGAGTACAGGAAACGTCTTCGTAGTCTAAACAATCTTTTCGAGCTAGATCCTTCTTCGGAGCCGGTCCATTTGGATGGCGAGGTCGTGGTGGTGGGCATTGATGCCCCACAGACCAACCTCCCTGACCGGATTGGAGAGGCCGGCTTGCCATTGAAGGTCCTGGGGGGAGATTGGTTGCGACATGCACTTCGTCATGGAAGAGACCAGGTAGCGGTCCCGAGCTACCTCGGCGAACTCATTTCCAGCCTCGTCGGAGAATCGCCTCAGGACGCGATGACGGCGACAGCAGTCGATCCTCAGACTTCTAAGACACCGACCACTGATGCAAAGCAAGATACTCAGACGCGGTCAGAGTCTGAGAAGGTGGCGGAGCGGTGGGATGACGGAGCCGAGCGTGCCGGACTAGCTCAGCAAGTGGTCAATGCTTTGCGAGCCCGCAATGTTCCCCTACGTAGTCTGAATGAGAAGGATATTGTTGCTGGCCCATCAGTATTGCGGGTACCGTTCGAGCTGGAGCCGGGAGCCAGGCTTTCAACTCTCGCAAATCAGGAATTGGATATCGCTCGCGATCTTGGAGTTTCAGGGATCCGGGTGGATAACCTTCCCGGTCGGGCGCGCTATGCGGTCCTAGAGATCCCGCGGCAGCATCGGAGTATCGCAGACGTCTCCGAACTGGAGGCTCCGGCTGGGCATGCCATCTCGGTAGCTCTCGGCACAGATTATGATTTCAACCCATTCTGGGTGCCGCTGCACGAGCTTCCCCATCTCCTGATCGCTGGAACGACTGGGAGCGGAAAGAGCACTTTGCTCCGCTCCATCCTGTGGCAACTGACGCGAATGTACTCTGTCGATGCTCTCGACCTAGTGCTCGTAGATGCTAAGGGTATGGGCGACTTCAGGGATCTCGCCAGAGCGCCTCAGATCCGGCAGAGCAGTGACTATTACCTCGGAGCCGACGGAGCTTTGGATCTGCTCGGTGACATCGTGGAGAGGCGCGTTCCGGAGCGCATCGAAACTTTCAATCAATATGCCGAAGCCGCGATGTATCGTCCAGATCCGAAGAACATCACTGATGTGGTTTCGCTCTGCGAGGACGCAGCCGCACACGGAGTGGATGCCCCGCTGAGGCCGCTAATCGTTGTGATTGACGAGTTCTCCGAAATTGCGCTTTCCTCCTCGGATCGTCGACGCTTCGAAACTCTGGTTACGCGTTTCGTTCAGCGGGCTCGAGCAGTTGGAGGGCATCTGATCACTGCCACACAGCGTCCAAGCGTTGAAATTGTCCCTGGGGTAATGAAGGCCAACTTCGCGCGCCTGTCTCTCATGGTGAGGAGCGCGACGGATAGCAGGGTTATCCTTGATGCGTCAGGCGCAGAAAGGCTACTGCCAATGGGTGACATGCTTTTTGCGTCTCCACACCAAGGCCTGGTTCGTCTACAAGGTTTCTCTGCTCAAGGACCGTATCTTCCTGTCTCTGGTGGTACAGCGGTTTAGATCCGGCTGAGGCTTGCGACGCTCAGGTTAATGGAGCAGCTTTGGGCTGGAGTCGCTTCGGTGCGAGTGATCACGGCCCCCTAAGCTTCCGACGCGTCGGGCAGTCTGTGGACCTGCCCGGTAGAGCACAAGTTGAGACCGTGATCTTCGAGGCTCGCGCCGACGGAGCGGCTGCGGCACGCGTGGGGCGTTCACGCCGTCCACGTCTCGGAGATCAAGCCGGGGACCGTCGAACTGCGGCTCGTCGGCTTCGACGTCCTCCGCGACGTCCGGATGCCGCGCCGCCTCACGTCCGGCTTCCTGAAGGTGCCGGTCGCGCTGCGCGAGGACGCGACACCGTTCCTACGGGACTACCGCACGGTTCCCCATCAGCTCACCCTCGGAGCCACGCTGTCCGGCAAGTCGATGTTCCTGCGCAACCTCATCAGCGGCCTGGCTCCCCAAAGCGTCGCCCCGGTCGGGATCGACTGCAAGCGGGGCGTCGAGCTGGCGCCGTTCGCCCCGGTCAGCTCGACAGCGACCGTGGAATCCCACCCGGACGCGTAGCCCCTCGACGGCTCGCATGGCTGCCTCGCGCCATGCCCCTACCCCTCCCATGCCGAAAACAGGAAGGAGGTGACCTGCTGTGCGCGCTCTCGCCGCCCGCGTGGACGCCGTGCTCGTACAGGCGGTCATCGCCGCCGCGCTGTCCTTCGCGCACATCCACGACCTGGCGGCGGCGGCCGGACAGGGCGGCTGGAAGGCGTGGGCCTATCCGGTCTCCGTTGACCTGCTGCTGGTGGCCGCGTGGCGACGACTGCGCTCCGGCGGGCCCAAGGCTGCGGGCTGGTGCTGGTTCCTCATCGCCCTGGCCGCGTCGCTCGGCGCGATGACCCTTGAGGTGTACGCCGAGGCGACCGAGGAACAGGTCAGGGAAGCGTTGCAGCGGCTCGCGGGTGGCTTCGGCGGCGGGTAAAGCCGTTGCGGTACTCCGCTGCTGTACGGCACGAAGAAGCCCCGTTCCGGTCTCGGAACGGGGCTTTGAGGTGTGCGCTCGGCAGGATTCGAACCTGCAACCTTCTGATCCGTAGTCAGATGCTCTATCCGTTAAGCTACGAGCGCTCCGCCCCCTGCGGGGCGTTGCGTGGACAACACTACATGACGGTGGGCGCCGGGGTGAAATCCGTATCGCCTACCCCGCTGACCTGCGCACATGCGAAAGCCCCGCCGTCACGACGGGGCTCGCGGGGACACTGCGGAGGCTCCGGGATTTGAACCCGGGATGGGGGGTTACCCCAAACCGCATTAGCAGTGCGGCGCCATAGACCAGACTAGGCGAAGCCTCCTTGCACGGCAGCGCGGACGATGCGTGCGTGCAAATGATGCCACAGCCCGAACGGCCGCAGCCAATCGGATCCCACCCTACGGGGGTACGCGCCCCCGCGTCGAGTTGCGCAACGGTCCGGGGGCGGGAGCGTTAGCAGAGGGGAGAGATCCGCTCACCCTTCGTACGCACCCCTGGAGCACCCGCATGTCGCTGCGCAAGAGCCTCGTCGCCGCCACCGTCCTCGCCGCCTCGCTCGCCCTCCCCTCCCCGGCCGTCGCCGCTGAGGCCCGGGAGGCGGGCGGCGCGGCGCACCGGCTGACGATCACGGTCAGCGGCGCAGGGGAGGAGGCCGACGGCCGTCACGAGCTGGAGTGCGCGCCGGTGGGCGGGACGCACCCCGATCCGGAGGGCGCGTGCGAGGTGTTGCGCGGCGCGCGCGAGCCGTTCGCCACGACCACCGGGACGGACGGCGCCGAGCCGCTGTGCACCTACGTGTACGGCGGCCCGGCCACCGCGACGGTCGAAGGCGTGTGGGACGGAAGGCCGGTCCACGCCGAGTACGACCGCACCAACGGCTGCGAGATCGCGCGCTGGGACGCCCTCGTCCCGGTGCTGCCCGGCGTCGTGACCTGACCCTTACGGGCGGCGACTTCGGAACGCACCGCCGCTCCCGTCCCCGCTGGCCGTAGACTCCCCTGAAGACACGCACGGGGTCCGTGCACCTGAATCACGTGGGTCAAGGGAGGAACCGACGTCGTGAGCAGCAGGCCAGCGAGAGGCGCTGCTCGCCTCGCCGCCATACTCGACGCATTGCCCGACGCGCTGTTGCTGGTCAACGGGAACGGCACGGTCGTCAATGCCAACGCCATCGCCGTGGAGACCCTGGAGGCTCCGGGCGCCCCCCTCATCGGTCGTGGACTGCTGGACATCGTCCCGGATTTCGATCCGCGCCGGATTCCCGGCTCGATGCGCCGTCCCGAGGAGGACCCCAGTGTCAGGACCAGGCCCACACGGATGGTGGCCAGGCGGACGGACGGCGGAGCGTTGCAGGTCGAGGTGACCAGCGCCGGGCTCAACTCGGGCCACACGCCGTACGCGTCGGCCATCGAGGCGGCGTTCGCCGACGACCACTCGGGTGAGGAACTGCTGGTCCTCATCATCCGGGACCTGTCGGGCACCCTCGACACCGAGGCGGAACTCGTCCGCCAGCAGCGGCAGACGGAGATGATCCTGCGGGCGGCGTCCGAGGGCGTCGTCGGCGTCGATACCGCGGGCCGCATCGTGCTCGTCAACCCGGCGGCGGCGCAGATCCTGGGCCACCGGGCCAGCCAGCTCGGCGGCCAGGAACTGCACCCGCTGGTGCAGCACTCGCGGGTGGACGGGACGCCGCTGGCGTTCGAGGAGACCCCGCTGCACGACACGCTGTCGTCGGGCCGCAAGCACCGCGTACGCGGGCAGGTCCTGTGGACGAAGGACGGCAGGGCCGTCCCCGTTGACCTCACGACCGCGCCGGTGCGTGACGGCGACCAACTGGTCGGGGCGGTCCTCGCCTTCACCGACCGGCGCTCCTACGACGCGCTCGCCGCCCGCCACCAGCAGCTGCTGTCGGTGCTGCGGGACGGCCTGCGCGGTCCGCTTGAGCAGCTGCGCGGCGAGCTGACGGCCCTCGCGGCGGACCCCGCCGGCCAGTTGTGGCCCGAGGCCAACCAGGTGCTGCACCATCTCGCGGCCGGTTACACGCGGATGACCACGCTCGTGGACAACGTCCTCAGCTACCAGCGGCTGGACGAGGGGCACGAGAAGCTGTCGGTGAAGCGCGTGTCGCTCGACGCCGTCGTGGCGGCGGGCGTCGAGGGCGCGGTGGAGCTGATCGGCCCGGGACGGGCGCAGTTCGCCGTGCACGCGCCGCCGATCGAGGCCGAGGTCGATCCGGACCGGCTGGCTCAGGCGCTGGCGCACTTGGTGGCGGACGTCGCCGGGGTGGACGCGACCGGGCGCGCCGCGACGGGCGCGGCGGCCGGGGACTCGACGATCGTGGTGGCCGCCGCGCAGCGCGGGGACGTGGTGCGCATCGAGGTGCGCGGTCCTTATCCCGGCGGCGACATGGTGCACGAGCCGATCGTGCGGGGCATCGTCCGTCAACACGGCGGTGTGTTGCAGACGCACGAGGTGGGTGGCGCGTCGGCGTACGTGCTGGAGGTACCGGTGCTGGCCGGGGGCGGGGCCGTGTCGGCGGCGCCCGCGACGCGTGACGCGAGCGGCGACACGACCGTGATGCCCGTGCCCGTCGAGCCCGCGCGGGGGATGGCACGCGCGCGGTCGGGGAAGCCCGCCGTGGCGATCGAGCCGGTGCAGGACACGCCCACGGGGCGACGCCGCCGGGCGGGCGCTCCGGCGCCGGAGGAGACGGCCGCGAGCGGTGACGACACCGGTTCTGTGGACTCGTCGGGACGCGGACGCCGTCGGCGCGCGCTCGGGCCGGTGGAGGAACAGCCCGACGTCCCCGCCGCCCAGCCGGAGGCCCCACAGCCGACGCCCCCCGCGGCGCAGCCCACGGGGCGGCGGCGCAGGCAGGCGTCCGAGGGCGAAGGACCGCAGCCCGTCGAGGTCGCGGTCGCCGAGCAGCACGCCCCCCCGCAGCAGCCGCACCTACCGGCGCAGGCGCCGGAACCGCCGCAGCAGCAGGTGGTGGAGCAGCCCGACCAGCAGCAGCCGGACGCCCCGCAACAGCAGCAACAGGACGAGCCGCCGCCCGTCGAGCACTCGGTGGTCGCGGCGAGCCCCATCCTGGACGGCAGCGCCCCCCCGCCCGTGAACGCGCCACGGCAGCCGCGGCCCCTGCCCATGCCGGGCAGCGAGCGGGTGGAGCGCGCCCTGCCAGGCGTGAGCGTGCAGACGCTGGGCCAGGGCGTGCCCGTGCCGCCTCCGGCTCCCCCCGCGCTGCCGGACCGACGGCCGCTGCCCGGCGTCCCCTCGCCGCCCGCGCCGCCGATGCAGGCGGCCGTGGTGCCCCAGCAAGTGCCCGCGCGGCGGAGGAAGCTGGCGACGCCGCCCGCGGAGGAGCCCGAGCAGGGCGACGGCACGCCGGGCGCCACGGCGCCCGTGCCGAAGCAGCAGGGGCCCGACACACACGGCAGAGGCCGCCGGTTCGCGATCGGCGCCCCGGCCGCGGGCGCGGCCGAGGGCCCGGAACCGCTCGACGGGCCGAACGGCGCCGTCGAGGTCACCGACAACCCCGCGTCCGCGGGACCGCCCGCCCCCGCGGACGACGAACTGCCGCCCGAGCCGCTGGACAACCCGCGTCGGCTCCTCGTCTGGCCCGAGCCCGACCCGTCCACCCAGCAGGCGCTGACGGACCGGGGCTACCGGCCGGTGATCGTGCACTCGCGCGAGGAGGTGGACGCGCAGATCGCCGCCTATCCCGCGGCGCTGTTCGTCGATCCGCTGACCGGGCCGATCACGCGGACCGCCCTCCAGTCGCTGCGCGCGGCGGCGGTGGCGGCCGAGGTGCCGGTGCTGGTGACGGCGGGGCTCGGGCAGGCGAGCCGGGAGGCGGCGTACGGCGCCGATCCGGCCGTGCTGCTGAAGGCGCTCGCGCCGCGCGACAGCGAGCAGCACCCGCCGCGCGTCCTCCTGGTGGAGGAGCAGCCCGAGATCGCGAGCGCGCTCGCCGCCTCGCTGGAGCGCCGGGGCATGCAGGCCGCGCACGCCGCGTCGGACGCGGAGGCGATGGAGGTCGCCGCGCAGCTGCGGCCGAACCTGGTGGTCATGGACCTGGGCCAGGTCAGGCGACGGCGTGCCGGGATCATCGACTGGCTGCGCGTCAACGGGCTGCTGCACCGGACGCCGTTCGTCGTCTACACGGCCGCCGAGAGCGAGCCCGCGCAGCTGGCGTCGCTGGCGTCGGGCGAGACGGTGCTGTTCCTCGCCGAGCGCTCGACCAGCGCGGACGTGCAGGAGCGCATCGTGGACCTGCTGACGAAGATCGGCGCGCACTGACGGCCGTCCGCCGCCCCGCTCAGCGGTCCTCGCCGGACCGGGGGCGGGGCAGCGTGGCGACGGTCAGCTCGCCCGCGGCGTGCCGGGCGCGGATCAGCTTCTTGTCGAACTTGCCGACGCTCGTCTTCGGGACCGCGTCGAGGGCCGCCCAGTGGTCGGGGAGCTGCCAGCGCGGCACGCGGTCGGCGAGGTAGGCGCACAGGGCGGGGAACGCGCTGTCGGGCGCCGTCCCCGGGGTGAGCACGACGGTGGCCAGGGGGCGTTCGCCCCAGCGGTCGTCGGGCACGGCGACGACGGCCGCCTCCGTGACGTCCGGGTGCGCCATGAGGTGGTTCTCCAGGGCGACGGACGATATCCACTCGCCGCCCGACTTGATGACGTCCTTGGCGCGGTCGGTGAGCGTCAGGAAGCCGTCGGGGGAGATGACGCCGACGTCGCCGGTGCGCAGCCAGCCGTCCGGGCTGAACCGGTCGGCGGGCCGCTCGGGTTCGCCGTCGGCGCCGCCGTGGTAGGCGGCGGCGATCCACGGTCCGCGGACCTCCAGCTCACCGGCCGACGCGCCGTCCCAGGGCAGGATCGCGCCGTCGGGCCCGGCGAGGCGCGCCTCGACCCCGGCGGGGAAGCGGCCCTGGCTGACGCGGTACGGCCACTGCTCCTCCGGCGTCAGGCGGGCCGGGGGGCGGGCGACGGAGCCGAGGGGCGAGGTCTCGGTCATGCCCCACGCGTGCTCGACGCGGACGCCGTGCCGTTCGTCGAACGCGCGCATGAGCGCGGGCGGGCAGGCGGAGCCGCCGATGGTGACGCGGGTGAGGGAGCCGATGTCCTGCGGGCGCTCGGCCAGTTCGGCGAGCAGGCCCTGCCAGATGGTGGGGACGGCGGCGGCGTGCGTGGGCCGTTCTGCGGCGATCATCGCGGCGAGCGGGGCGGGCTGGAGGAAGCGGTCGGGCAGGAGGAGGCCGGTGCCCAGCATGAACGCGGCGTGCGGCAGGCCCCAGCCGAGCACGTGGAACATCGGGACGACCGGCAGGGACGTGTCGTCGGCGCTCAGGCCCATCGACTCGGCCATGCCGACCTGCATCGAGTGCAGGTAGATGGACCGGTGGGTGTAGAGCGTGCCCTTGGGGTGGCCGGTGGTCCCTGAGGTGTAGCAGAGGGCGGCGGCGGTGCGCTCGTCCAGCTCGGGCCAGGGGAAGGTGGTGGGGCGCCCGGCGAGCAGCTCGTCGTAGTCGTGGACGGCGGCGGCGGCGCCGTCGAGGGGGGTGCGGTCGCCCGGCCCGTTCACGACGATGTGCTCGACCGACGGGAGCGCGGGGAGCAGCGGCGCGAGCAGGGGGACGAGGGTGCCGTCCACGAGGAGGACGCGGTCGGCCGCGTGGTCGATGGTCCAGGCGAGCTGGTCGGCGGGCAGCCGGAGGTTCAGGGTGTGGAGCACGGCGCCCATCGAGGGCACGGCGAAGTACGCCTCAAGGTGCTCCGTGTTGTTCCACATGAGGGTCGCGACGCGCTGGGACGGCTCGACGCGCAGGTGGTCGTGCAGGGCGTGGGCGAGCTGGGCGGCGCGCTCGCCGACGGCGGCGAACGTGCTGCGGCGCGGCCCGTCGGGCGCTCCGGTCCAGGTCGTGACGGACGACGCTCCGTGGACCGTCGTGCCGTGTCGCAGGATGCGACTGACGAGGAGGGGCGTGTCCTGCATCGTGCCGTACACCAAGGGCCTCCCGCTGAGCGATGGTGGTGCGTCCGTGCCGGTGATTCTGCGGGGTCGGCAGCGCTCTTGGCCAGGGGTGGCGCGCCCGGGAGGGGCCGGGTACGCGGGCGGGTGGCGGCGTCGGGGTCAGGCGGCCATGGCGTGCTGCGCCGGGGCGGCGGCCGTGGGAGCCGCGCCGCGCAGGATGTCTATCAGCTGCTCGTCGTCGCGCAGTTTGGCGAGGGCGCGGGAGACGGCGCTCTTCACCGTGCCGACCGAGACCCCGAGAAGTTCGGCGGTGGACGCCTCGCTCAGGTCCTCGTAGTAGCGGAGGACGACCATGGCGCGCTGCCGGTCGGGCAGCTTCACTATCGCGCGCCACATGGCGTCGCGGACGGCCTGCTGCTCGGCGGGGTCGGTGTCGGGCCGGCGGTCGGGCTCGGGCAGCTCCTCCATGGCGTACTCGTCAACGCGGCGCTTGCGCCACTGGGAGGTGCGGGTGTTGATCAGGGCGCGGCGGACGTAGCCGTCGAGGGCGCGGTGGTCCTCTATACGGTCCCAGGCCAGGTAGGTCTTGGTCAGGGCGGTCTGGAGGAGGTCTTCGGCGTCGGAGGGGTTCGAGGTCAGGGAACGGGCGGTACGCAGCAGCATCGGGCCGCGGGCCCGCACGTACGAGCTGAAGGTCGGCGGTGGCGCCTTCTGGGCCGCGGTGGGCGTGGTCATGCTCTACAAACTAGGCCGGGGCACCCCTCGGGCGGATCGCCCAGAGGTCTTGATGACGTATCCGCCCCAAGGAGTAGAGGTGGTGTGGAGTGCACCTCCCACAGGAGTAGGGGACGGGTCGCCGACCCCCCAGGGGTATCAGGGATTCACCGGAGGACGGCCACCGGGGCGTGCACGAGGTTGCGGTCGATGGACAGACGGCGGCCCCCGTGCGTCTCGCTGACGTCGCCCGCGTACTGGTGGACGCGGCGGTGCGGCTGCCATGCGGCGGGGTCGAGCGCGGGCTCGTCGTCCAGCGACGGCGGGGCGTCCCAGCGGGCGAACCAGAGCACGTCGGGCAGATCGACGGCACCGGCCGCGCGGACGCTCTCCATGTGGGTGATGCCGGACGAGGAGCTGGAGTAGAGGCCGGGAATCCAGCCCTGCGTCCGCAGCTCGCGGCTGAAGCCCTGGACGAACGCGAGGGTCGTGCGGGCGCAGGAGCTGTCGAGGTGGTCGTACGCCTCGATGTCCAGGTAGATCGGGCTGCCGGGGGCGAGGCCCAGGGCCTCGGCCGAGGCGATGGCGTCGGCGGCCTCGGCGACGCCCTGCTGCCAGGGACGGTCGGCGTCGATCGCGGCGGCGCTCTTTGCGGCGTCGAGGACACAGGGCGACTGGGGGCCGACGTGCAGCGGGAGGAGGTGCCAGCCGAGGGCGGAGACCTCGGTGACCCACTCGGGCGTCAGGTTCGGCTGGGCGGGACAGGCGCGGCCGTCGCCGCCGATGTAGACGCCCACCGCCCGGTAGGGGGAGGCGAGCCAGCTGCGCATCGTGTCCAGGGAGGGTGCCTCGCACGTGTCGAACGCGGCGCCCTCGTAGATCTCCGCGCCCTCGGCGGCGAGGTCGCCGTTCATGAGGGTCGGGGCGGGAAGGGGCCGGGGGTCCTCGGCGGCGGTCGCCGGGGTGGCGAGCAGGACGCTGAGGACGAACGCGAGCAGGACGTGCCGCAGGTGCGGCGCGTGCCGCTGGGCGGGGCGCGCGTGGCGGGCCCGACGGGTGTGCTGAATGTGATCGGCATATCGCATGAGAATGAGTCAATGTGTCGCCGACCGGGGGAGGGCGCGACACTCCCCACGGCCGGGGCCGGGTTCAGCCGTACGGCGCAGTGCGCGCCCGCCGCACACGCGACCGCGCGGCCCGCACCCGAAGGCGCGGACCGCGCGGCTGACCCTGCCATCAGCTCGGTGACGTACCCCGGGACGTCACCGTGCGCCCGTCGTCACAGGAGGAAGTTGGCGACGACCAGCGTGTACGTGTTGTCGGACTGGTCGATGACCCCGAAGCCGTTGACGCTGGCGGCGTTGCTCTCGTTCGAGTTGCCGAAGCCCACCGACGACTGCTGGGTGACCGTGGAGTTGCCCTCCAGGTCGTCCCCGACGCCGCCGCCGATGATGGAGTTGCCGCTGAGCCCGTCCACGCTGTCCGCCTGGGCGACACCGGCGAGGACGCCGAGGGCGAGCGGTGCGGCGGCGAGGACGGCGAGGGTACGGGCGGTGCGGATGCTTGCCATGAGTCAATTCCTCCGTGGGATCGGACGGTTGGTGTGGCACAGCAGTTGGCCGAACTGCCTCGGACGGACCACGACGTCGTGACACCAGAGTTGCCCACCGGATCACCGGCTCACCACCCGTACCGGCCCGATTCCCCCGCACGAATGACGGGTGCGGAATAAACGCCCTTTCAACGCCCCCACGCGGCACAGGGGGCGCACGGCGGCTCAGGCCGTCAGTTCCTCGATGCGCCGGACGAAGTCGGGTCCCGGCAGCGGAAGCTCTATCTCGTCCACGAACTGCACCGCCTCGGGGACGTAGTGCACGACCGCGGCCGTGGTGTCCGTCAGGTACGCGTGGTCGCCGTGCAGCAGGGCGAGGACGCGCAGCACGAGCGCGGGGTCGCTGCCGTCGTCCGCGTCACCGTCCTGGAGGGCGCGCGGCGGATGCCCGGGGTCGGCCTGGCGGCGCCACAGCTCGGCCTCCCACTCCTCGCCGAGGGAGAGATGGTGGAGGTAGAGGCAGTACGCGGCGGCGGCGTCACCTGCGCCTGCCGCGAACTGCCACCAGAACCTCGCGCTGTCCTCGCGCCCCGCCAGCTGGAGCACACACCCGAGGACACGCGCCCCCTCCGGCTGCGGGACCCGTCCGCCGAGGAAGGCCGCCATGTGCTGGAGGGCGCCGTCCCGTTCGGCCACGGTCCTGCACAGCGTGGCCAGCTGACCGCCGACCCCGCCGGGCCGTTCCTCCGACCGCCCCGGGGAGCGCGCGCGTCCGGCGGCGAACCGGACGGCGATCCGCCGCTCGGCGGCGTCGAGTTCGGCGGGGCTGTACACGGGGAGCGGGCGGGCGAGGAGGGCCCGGGTCAGCAGGTCCTCAATGCTCGGGGTCATCGTCGCCGCCCTCCTTCTCAGGAGTGGCCAGGCCGAGCGACTCCTTCAGGCGGTGCTTGGCGTAGCGGGCGGTGGACCGGACGCCGGGGACCGTGACGCCGAGGATGTCCGCCGTCTCCGACGGGCCGTAACCGATGCAGTAGCGCAGCACGATCACGTCGTGCTGACGCTCGGGCAGCTCGCGGATGGCCTGGTAGAGGGAGAGGCTGTCGGCCAGTTCGCCGACCGGGTCCACGGCGGTACGCAGGGCCTCGGTCTCGAACGCCGCGGTGTCCATGACGACGGGGCGTCGGCCGCGGTCGCGGGCGGCGTCCAGCACGCACCGCTTCAGGACCGTCCACGCGTACCCGGCGGGGCTGTCCAGCCGGAGCACGTCGCCCCACTCGGCGGCCAGTTGCTCGAAGATGCGGTCGGCCGTCTCCTCGGCGGCCTGCCGGTCACCGAGGTGCAGTTCGGCCCATCTGACGTAGGCGGGGCGGTAGAGCTGGTGGAAGGCGCGGAGATCCGCGGGCAGGGGGATCAGCCGGCCGACACCGTGGCGGCGCGGCGAGGGGCTTCCGGTCACGGCCGGGCCTCCCGTATCCGCGGAACCGCGCCCTGGGCGCCGCGGCGCCCGGCGGTCTGCTCGTTCACGGACCTCCTGGTCCTCTCGTCGTCCCCGCTCCGTGTCCCACCCGGGACCGGTCGAACTTCCCTACGGGAGAAGCTTCCCAGCCGGACGGGCGAACGCAAAAACGCCCGGCGCGAGACCTTCACCACGCCCCGCGCCCCGACGCACCCGAACACGGGTTCAGCGGCGCCGACATGACGGGGCTCACACTCTCTCAGCTCCCCGGCCCGCCCGACCCCACACCGACGTCACGGCGTTCGGTGCGTCACGACAGCCGATGGCGCACCCAGACGCACGGCTCGCAGTAGACGGCGTGGCCGTGCGTCGTGTCGCAGTGCACCGGCACCAGGGCGCCCGGCACCTCCACGGGGCCGGTGGCGTCGAACGGCAGCCCCGTCCACGCGCGCCAGTCCGCGAGGGTACCTGCGATGGTCATCGCGCGGACCGACACGCCGCTGATCAGGCCCCCGGCCCGGACGTGGACCCGCAGCCACGGATCGACCGGCAGGCCGTCGTCCCTGCGCAGTCGGGCATAGTCGGCGATCGACACGTCCGGGTGTTCGTGCTTGGCGCTCGGCCTGACCGGCGCGACCAGGTCGGCGAACCCCCGGTCGGCGGCGTTGCGGCGCATCGCGGCGAGCATGACCGACGACAGGCCCGTGCCTCTGAGGTCGGGACGGACGGAGATCTCCAGCGCGGACACCGTCGTGCCCCGGCGCCCGGCGAGCCGGTCGAGGGTCGCGGTCAGGATGACCTCGTCCCAGCCACCGGCCGGGAGCGGCGCGTCCGGGGCGCGGTCCCAGGTGAACGGCACGGAGTACCCCTTGGCCACCAGCCGATCCGGCCGGTCCCGGTCGATCGCGATCAGGACGAACTCGGGGAACGCCGCGTCGAGGTCGCCGAAGTACAGCGGGGCGACCGGGTCCTGGGTCATGAACGGGGGCCAGTCGTCGAAGTCCCCCAGCAGCGGCACGAGGTCGGGCCGCTGCTCGGCGGTCGTCACCAGCAGATCCATGTCCCTCACCCCATCCCCCACGGCACCACGATCCGGCGCACGCTACCGGTCCCACGCCGAGACACGCACACGATTTCCGCCCCGGCGACGGAGGCCGACTCGCTTGCCCAGGGAGGACGCTCGTGCCGATGAGGACCTCAAGCCGGTGCCGGACGTACGTGCCACGGCCCGGGTGGCCGCGGGCCCCTCGTTGTGCCGTGTCGGGCGGGGAGCGGTGCGCGGACACAGCGGCGGCCCCCGCCGGTTCGTACCGGTCGGGGGCCGCTGTGAGCTGCTGTTCCGCTAGCGATGCGGAGGCGGTGGGATTTGAACCCACGGTGACATCGCTGCCACGACGGTTTTCAAGACCGGGCAGCCGAACGTGCCCCTCACCCGCCTGACCTCGGCCTATCCACCACTCAGCCCTTCTGAACCCCTCCCCTTGGCCACAGGATGGCCACAGAGGCCGAACGAGGCCCGATCAGGAGGCGGCGGACGAGCGGACGAGGCGGCTGGTGAAACCGGCCGCACACAGACGCTCGAAGGCCGCGTACACGCTCGGCGGGACGGGTTGACTGACCATGAAGCCCTGCGCCGGGTAGATCAGGAGCCGTTGCAGGGCGCCCACCAGCATGTCGATGACCAGTCGGGCGTCCCCCACGGATTTGGCGTAGTCGGCGAGCGTCATCGACGTGGACGCGCTCACTACCTCAACCTCGGGCCAGAGCTTCCGCGCGGTGGCATAGGCCCGTCGTTCCTCGTAGGGCTTGCTCACCAGTAGCACGGAGCGCACTTCGATTCCGCGCTCTTCCAGCAGAGCGCGCGAGAACCGAATGTTCTCGCCGGTATTTCGCGCTCTCGGCTCCGCGAGAACGGCCGAGTCAGGCACGCCGAGTTCAAGCGCACGTTCTCGGTAATGAACGGCTTCCCCCTTGGGCATTCGCTCTTTGCTGGTTGGACTTGTCGCCCCGGTAAAGACGATGACCGGGGCGAGTCCCTGCCGGTAGTAGCCCACCGTGGCATCGGCGACACCCAGGTCATGGCTTCCCAGTCCGATGGCGACCGAGCAGGGGCGGGGTTCGTGATGCATCTGGTGATAGTCCCAGATGACCTGAGCGTCCTTCCAAGAATCCGCCGAAATCTCACTCATCAGCCCCTCCCCTGTCCATCCCGCGCCGAGTCAGGAATCCGAAACTCATACTCCCAGGAAAATCGGGATGCGATGTGAACGCCAATGGCGTACTCGATCACCGTTCCATCCGCCGTCCGGGTCGTCCGGTGCAGTTCTACAACCGGTTCGCCCGATCGGATCTGGAGTAGTTCGGCTTCGTCCTGCGTCGCTTTCCGCGCCCTGAGCACTTCCGTCATGGAGTCCGGCTCGTAGCCAGCTTCGTACAGGACGCGGAAGCCACCGCCCTTTCCCGCAGGCCCGGGGGTGGGATCGATCAGCCGCGTCCCCTCGACGTGCTCCGGGAGGTAGTAGCTCGTAAGGGTGTGGGTCGGCCGGCCCTTCTCCTTCACCAACCGCGCGCGGGCGTACACCTCGGCCCCTTCGGGAAGCCCGTGCGCCTTGGCCACGTCGGCCGAGGCCGGTACTCGGCTGATCGTCTGAGTCTGGTCACTTCGCTTGTACTCACGGCCGGACGCCACGCGGTCGGCGATGAACGCCACCTGATCATCGTCACGCCACTTCACCTTGTCGTACCGCTGGGTCCCCAGCCTCTTCAACGTCGGGCGTTCCTGCACCACGGTCCCGTGCCCCCGGGAGGACATGACGAGACCTTCCGCTTCCAGCGCCTTGTAGGCGGTCTGCACGGTGGTCTTCGATCCCTCACCCCGGTCAACCAACTCCCTGATGTGCGGGAGCGGCTCGCCCGGCTTGTACCGGCCGGCTTCGATCTCCGCGCGCAGCCTGTCCGCCAGCTCTCGCCACTTCGACACCAACGCAGGACTCCTCTCGCTCTTGCCAGTGAAGCACAGGGGCCACAGTCCCGGGACTGTTGACAGTCCCGGGACTGTGGTGCATTCTCTTGTCCAACGGCTCGCAGTCCTAGGACTACGAGCCAGAGGGGCCCGTTCGGGCTGCTCATGCTGAGGGCGGGGACGCTGCAATCCCGCTAAAGGCCAGGGGACAGGGCGCTTCGGTGCCCGACTGGCGAGGTGGCCCGGCGACCGCGAGCAACGGCCGGAGAGTGGGACTACGAGAGCCCTTTGCAGTGCGACACGCATATCCGAACCGACCAAAGAGGTCTTCATGCCGCGAAGTACACGGGCGGCTGCCAGCGCTCGACCGGCACGGCAGCTGAGCCCTTCCGCGTCATCTCAGGCCACACGAACCGCAGACACCTGAGCTGCCCGTGACCACCGCCCCGCGCCTCATCGGCGTTCGGCGGCGGTGGTGTTCGGGGGGATGCAGGACTGCCCCACCCGACAACGAACGGCGTGCACCCCCGGAGCTGGAACTCCGGGGGTGCTGTTCGGGCCGTTCCACCTGCTAGGGAGACCACGACCCATGTACATGGTTCCACAGGCGGCGTCGGCCGCCGATCCGCTGGACGGTGAGCCGTCGAAGGCGGAGTTGGACGCGATCGAGCGTGAGATCCCGCTGATTCTGGCGGAGGTCGAGTTGCTGGACGCGGAGATCATCACCCTTGACCGGCCGCTGTCCGAGCTGGATGTGCGGCGTCTGCGGCGGGCGGCCCGGCGGGTGCTGGCCGCTCGCCGTGAGCTGGCCAACCGTGGCGGTCACCTGGGGGTGAGCGCATGAGCAGCCTGCCGGACCGTGACGTGAGCGCGGCGCTGGACGCGGCGTTCGCCGAGGTGCAGGGGCAGATCGCGCGGACGGACACCAAGACCGCGAATCAGACGACGTTCATCGGCCTGTTGCTGACCGGGGTGACGCTGGCGGGCGGCGCGATGCCTCTGCCGCTCGCGGCTTGCCTGGTCGGCGGCGCCGGCGTCGCGCTGCTCGTGATGGCGGCGGGTGTGCTGCTGTGGGCGGCGCGGCCGAAGCTGAAGCCGCGTGCGGCGGGGACGTTCCCGCACTGGGCCACCCTGACCGCCGAGGACCTGATCGCGGACCTGACGGCCGACCGGCGCGCGGGCGCCGTCGTCGCCCTGTCCCGTCTGGCCATGGCCAAGTACGGGCAGGTGCAGCGGGCGGTCACCCTCACCCTGGCCGCCGGTGTTCTGCTGGTGGTCGCCGCCCTCATCGCTGTGGGGGGTGCGCTGTGAGCACGGAAACGTTCACCGGGCAGAGCCCGGCCGTGACCGCGCTGGCCGCGATGCTGGCTGCGTTCGGGGATCTGCCGCCGGTCAGTGTGGGGCTGTCCAGGCATTACCCCGGGCGGCTGGACCTGTCGCTGCACAACGACCTGGCCGCGTTCGAGGAGTGGCGGGCGGCCCTGGGGCTGGACCTCGCCGGGGTCGAGCTTGTAGCGGACTGGCTCACGGTCACCGGCACGTGGGGCGGCGCCGAAGTCAAGCTGACCGGCCACGGCGTAACCGTCCCCGCGACGGCCGAACCGGCGGGGGTGGCGGCGTGAAGCTCACGGTCGTGCCGCTGACGCTGGCGGACGCGGGGGCGGCGGTGGACCGCTGGCACCGCCACCACCGGCGCCCGCAGGGGCACCGCTTCTCCCTGGGCGTCCTCGACGGCGCGGATCGTCTGCGTGGGGTGGCGATCGTCGGCCGCCCCGTTGCGCGCGTGCTGGACACCGGCTGGACGGTGGAGGTCACCCGGGTCGCGACAGACGGCTGCCCCAACGCGTGCAGTGCGCTGTACGGCGGGGTGTGGCAGACCGCCCGGGCCATGGGCTTCCGCCGGGCCCTGACCTACACCCAGGACGGCGAGTCCGGCGCGTCCCTGCGGGCGGCCGGATGGCGCCGCGCCGCCGAGCTGCGCCCGCGCACGGGGTGGGACACGCCGTCCCGCCGCCGGACCGGCCGGGGCACGGACGGCATCGCCCGGACCCTGTGGGAGCAGACCCGGGCGGGGGCACTGCCGCTGCCGCCCATCGGGGTGCTGCGGGACGAATTGCGGGACGAAATCCAGTGCGCCGCATGCGGACGCTCTGTGCCTCTCCCGCCCGGCCCCGGGCGCCCGCCCCGGTACTGCACCGTCGCCTGCCGCAAGCGCGCCTACCGCCACCGGCACACCCAGAGAGCGGCGGAGGTGGCGGCGTGAGTGAGCCGATCGTCTACACCCGGCTGTGGCACGCGGTCATGCGCGCGGCCGGATACCAATGCCAGTGCCGGGGCGAGTGCGGCAACCCTCACAAACAGGGCCAGGGCCGCTGCCCGCGCGAGCACGACAAGCACCCGGGCATGCACCGTGCCCCGGTGCGGCTGACCGCCGCCCCCGCCGACCCGGCGGTGACCGGTCTGGCCGCCGCACGCCTGCCGCGCGGCGAGCTGCGCGCGTGGTGCCCCGACTGCCACGACGGCGCCCGACGCGCCGCCAAGCGCGCCGCGCGCGCTGAGCCTGACGCGGATCAGGGCGGGCTGTTCGACCTGGCGGAAGGGAGCTGAACGGCCATGACCAAGCTCTTCTTGCTGCTGGCTCTGCTGCTGGCGGTCGTCGTTCCCGCCTGGTTCATGGCCATGGTCGGCGCTCTGCTGGCTGTGGTCGGTGCGGTGACGGTGTGGGCGGTGGCTCAGCCGTTCCTCGTCGCCTTCGCTGTCGGCATGGTCGCCGGGGCTCGTGCGGCGGGTCGGCGTCGTCGGGGGTGGGTGTCGTGAGGCACAGCGCCCGGGACATCCGCCGTCTGCGAGGGGTGCAGAAACGGCTGACCGCCGTGCTGGTCGTGATCGCGGTGATCGCGCTGGTGTTCACCGCGACGTCGGTGACGCTGTTCGCCATGCGGCACGGGGTACACCCGGGGATCGCGTGGCTGCTCGACCCGATGGTGGCGCTCGCTCTCGGGGCGGTGCTGATCACGGACGGGGTGTTGGCCGAGTACGGCATCAAGCCCCGCGGCTGGTCCACCGCCCTGCGGTACTTCGCGGGTCTGGCCACATGGGTGATGAACTGCTGGTCGTCCGTCTGGCCGCCCGGCACCCCGTTCGGGGTGCCGCACCACGTGGACGCGGCCGGTCTGGTCCTGCACTCGATCCCGCCCGTTCTGCTGATCGTGCTCGCCGAAGCGGTCACGGCCTACCGCCGGGCGATCCTGGCGAAGGTCGCCGAACTCGAAGCAGACGACACGCCGCCGCTCGAACCGGCCGCCCCGGCGCCCGTACCCGTGGCGGTGGCGGAGCGGGTGCGCGTACCCGAGGCGTACCCGCGACCGCCCGAGGCCGTACCCGCCGGGGTGCGGCTGCTGCCGATCGTCGCCCGGCCGGCCGCCGACCCCGAGCCCGACTTCACGGCCCGGGGCGAGCGGCCCCGGGCGGCCGTACTCGCCGCTGCGGCGCCGCGTACCCGCGTGGAAGCGCGCGTACCCGAACCGTCCGAGGAGCCTGCCGGGCCCCTCGAAGGCGCGGGTGAGGACCCGCTGACCGCGCAGGCGCGGGGCGACTTCCCGGAGTACCTGGCCGCTGGTCAGGTCCCGCCGTTCCGCGTTCTGCGCACGAAGTACCGCATCAACCAGGACCGCGCCCGGCGCATCCGGGACGAACTGACGAAGGAGCCGGTGGGATGAACCTGCCCGCACACGACCACCACGGCGGGTGCGGCTGCTACCAGCAGCCGCACGCCACGCCCGACAGCAACCCGTGCATGCCGGTGTACCTGCCCCCGCAGCAGGCCGGCGGCCCGTACACGGTCCACCCGTACCCGCCCCACGCCGCGTACCCGGTGCCGCAGACCGACCGCGCCGCGCAGATCGCCAAGTACGGCGGCGCCGCCGCCGTCGTGGTCTTCACGGTCATGGCCGTGGCGCTGTTCGCCGTGGCCATCGCCATCTCGGCGGTGGCCCTGACCACCTGCCTGCTCGTCCTGCGCGCCCTGTGGCGCGAGATCCAGGGCGACGGGCGCCGCTGAATCCGCCCCGGGGCCGGTCCTCTTCGCCTGGCAGCAACCGGACCGGCCCCGGGCCCTCGACCGCCCCCGTGCGGGGCTACTGGAGGAATCCTCATCATGTCCGAAGTCCTCAACGGGTACGACCGGGATGCGCGCGTTCCGGCCGTACCCGACCCGGCGGGTACGGCGGGTACGCCCGTACCCGACGCCCCCGGGCCGCGTACCCGTCCGCCGCTGCGGCTCGTCAAGGACACCGACCCGCCGCCGCCCGCCGAAGCTCCCGAGGTGGCGGTAGAGCGGCGCCATACTCGGCTGCGGCAGGTACCCCGCGCCGTGGTCACGGCCGCCCGGCATGAGCGCACCCGCACCGTCGCCCAGGCTGCCGTGCGGCACGGCCTGTTCGTCGTCGGCGGTACCCGCATCGTGTCGCGGCGGGTGTGGGACGCCCGCACGGCCGCCCGTTACGAGCGGATGATGCGGGCCGCCGAGGCGGCCGGCAACCACGAGATGGCCATGGAGTGGGAGGCGCGCGGCCGGACAGCGCGGGAGGCACGTCATCAGCGCCGCATGGAGCTGCTGGCCGCCCCGCAGCGGGCCGCGAAAGCCGCCTTGTGGGGCGGCGGGCTGACCGGCGGGCTGCTGCTCGCCCTCGGCGTGGCCCTCGCCTACGCCAACGGCGACCCGCGCGATGTCGCCGCCCCGGCGCTCGCCATGGTCGAGTTGATCCGCTGGACGGTCATGGCCGCCGCAGTCGTGTGGGGCCCGCTGGTGACCGTCGCCCCGTGGCTCGTCCTCGCCGGCCTGTGGGGTGTCGGCAGGAAGCAACAGGCCGCGCCGAACTGGACGCTGCCCGCCGCCCAGCGCGCCGACAGCGGCAGCACGCCGATCACGCCGTCCGCCGTGGTGGTCGCGCTGCGGGATCTGGGCGTCGCGACGCTGCGCAAGGCCGTCCAGCAGATGGGCGACAACGGCGCCGCCATGCTCGGGCCGATCACGATCGCCGGGTGCGGTGTCGAGGTGGACGTGACACTGCCGTCCGGGGTTTCGACGGACGAGGTGCAGAACAAGCGCCGCAAGCTCGCCGAAAACCTCGCGCGGCATGAGCACGAGGTGTTCATCACCATCCCCCAGGCGGCCCGCACCGTGCGGCTGTGGATCGCCGACTC
Source organism: Streptomyces avicenniae (assembly GCF_000719135.1). GTDB lineage: Bacteria > Actinomycetota > Actinomycetes > Streptomycetales > Streptomycetaceae > Streptomyces > Streptomyces avicenniae. The sequence continues at coordinate 376,678 of NZ_JOEK01000001.1, forward strand.
CGGCGCGCTGGACGAGCCGATCGGCCCGTCCCCGCTGGTCATCGATCCCGAGCTGACCGCCAGCTACAAGACCGGCCGCGCCCCCTGGGGCCAGGACCTGCGCGGGGACGCGGCGCTGGTCAGCGTCTTCCAGCGGCACCTGCTGATGACCGGCCTGTCCAACCAGGGCAAGACCGCCGCCCTGCGCGCCCTGGCCCTGTGGCTGTCCCTCGACGCGTCCGTCGAGTTCCGCATCGCCGACCTCAAGGGCGCCGGGGACTGGGCCATGTTCGACGGCCTTGCCACGGTGCTGATCCAGGGCCCGACCGATGACGATGTGATCGCGGCGACCGAGATGCTGGAAGACGGGGTGGCGGAGATGGAGCGGCGTCTCACCTCGCCGCCCGGCACTGTCTTCCCGCCGCTGGTCCTGCTGGTCGATGAGGCGCAGGTCGCGTTCATGTGCCCGGCGGTCGGGGCGGACAAGCGGCCCTACGGCGGCTCGAAGGCCACCTCCCGCTACTTCATGGCCGCGCGGAAGCTCCACAACCAGGGACGGGCGGTCAACGTCACCCTGTGGCAGGGCACGCAGGACCCCACGGACCAGAACCTTCCCAAGCTGGTCCGTGAGGGCGCGCACCTGCGCGGCTCCCTCGCTCTCGGCACCGAGTCCCAGGCGCGCATGGCGCTGGGGGACAAGGCCGTTGACGGCGGCGCCGCCCCGCACCTGCTGCGGCAGGGCCTCGACAAGGGCACCCTCATCATGGCCGGTGACGGGGTGAAGGTCGCGGCGGGGCAGTCGTCGGTGACCATCCGGACCCACTACATCGACACCGAGCAGGCCGCCGAGATCGCCGACCGGGCCAAAGCCCGCCGCGCCGGGATCACCACCCGCACCGCCGCCGGCACCGACGAACCGGCCGATCACCTCGCCGACATCGCCGCCGCGCTCGGGGAGGACAAGCGGGTGCGCACCGACGAAGTACGGCAGCGGCTCGCCGAACTCAACCCGGGCGAGTACCGGGGATGGACCGCGCAGGACCTCACCCGCGCGCTCGAAGCGGCCGACGCCGCCCCCTACAAGTCCGGCGGCGTCATGGTCGTCAGCCGCGCCCGCGTCCTCGAAGCACTCGCCGAGCGGGACACCGACACCCCCGAAGACTAACGCTCCGTAAGGGGAGGCGGCGGGGGAGCCGGGGAGAACTCCCCCACTGCCTCCCCCGCCGCTCCTCCCCGCACTGATCAGCACCAACAGCCCGTGAGGGAGGCAGGGAAGCACCCCCTCCGACCTGCCAAAACCCCCCGGAAACACGGCCCGGCAAGCCTTCCCCACCCCTCCCCAGTCACACACCGTGATCATTCTTGGAGGCGAAGCATGTCCACGCTCAGCGGCGCTGAGTACCGCCAGATGAAGCGGGAAGCGCGCGACTTCGCACGCCGCGCCCGCACCGGCCGCACCTACTACGTCGTCCAGACGGCGGGCGGCCACGACCCCGGCAAGCGCGTCTGGGAGTTCCGCTTCACCAGGGTCCCCCTCATCGGCCTGTGTGCCGGGAACGGCGCGGCCGGACCCACCCCCGAAGAGATGTGGATGCGGTACGGCCACGTCTACGACCGCCGCGACCACCCCGATATCCGCGACTTGCGCACCTGGCGCGAACACCGCGAGTACGACGAGAAGTTCGAAGCGCAGTTCCTCGGCAGCCGCCGACACCACCAGGCCATGAACAACGCCGCCCGAGGAACCGGCTTCCGCTCCACCTGGTAGCCCCCGTCCGGGGCGGTCACTCCCTCAACAAGGACCAGGGACACCGCCGCCCACAACGCCCAACAGGTCACTGCCACTGGGCTGTTCGGCAAGGCCAACGGCACCATCACCAACCAAAGTTAGTGCGTTAGTTGGAGCTTGGCGGCAGGGGGAAGCCTTCGAAGCCACCCTCCTTCTGGGTGACCAGCGCGATGTTCTCTCTGTCGAGGAGTGCCTGGATGTCCGCGGTGGGTTTGCTCGGCAAGAGCACGGCGAGGCGAAGGCCGGGCGGTACGTTGATGTGCCGGCGGTAGTCGAGCAGCTGGCCGATGGCCATGCGGACGTGGGCGCGGGTGGACAGGCCCTTGGCCTCGTAGAGCACGTTGTCGGTGACGTCGTAGATGTCGGGCGTGAGGGTGCCTCGTTCACCGGCCACGGTGATCTGGAAGCTCTTGTGCGTGTGGCCGGCCGCGGTCAGATGCGCCTGGAACGCCTTGGTGAGCTGGCCCTCACGGCGAATGACCTTGCGTGCTCCTCCTGCAACGTTCGAAGTGGTCTCGTCCGTCGCGTGGTTCTCGGTCTTCTTGTCCTTGGCGCTCGTCTGGGCCGGCAGCTTCACAGGCTCGGGGAGGGTCGGCACCTCCACGACGGTGTTCTTCGTCGCCGGCTTCACGGCATCTGCGTCCGTCAGGTGCAAGGTGGCGCCGGGCGCCGGGCGCAACCTGAAGACGAAGACGCGGCGCATGGCGCCGTTCCTGTCGGGCGCCATGCGCTCCTCGTAGGGCAGCACCGGGTCGATGACGACCTGCCCGACGTACCGCTGGTACTTCTCCTTCTTCTTCAGCACCTTGCCAGCCGCGACGAAAAGGTGAACCTCGCGGCCCATCTGCCCTGCCTCCAGCAGCGACTTGTTTCCCCCGGCCAACTGCTGGTGCCCCTCTGTTCCTGCGCCTGTGTAGAGGTAGAGCGTGCCGAACTCGTCGTCTTCGGCCTGGCCATCAAAGGTGTAGCCGTGCTTCTTCCCCACCTCGGGGTCCGAGTACACGAACACCTTCTTGGCAGACACGGAAGGCACGATCCCGCCACTGGACACCGACCCCCCGTACACATCAACCACATCTTGCCGAGTCGTGATCACACCAGGAGCGAATTCGAAAGACGCCATACCAGAAACCTACCGGGCACCACTGACAGCAGTGCATTCCTCTCTCAGCAGCAAATCTTCCGAACAGGAGATCCTTTGACCAGCAACACTGCTCGCATCACCACGGCCGCCGCTACCCGCGAGGGGTCCGGCGGTCCGTCCGGGGACGCCTACGCCATCCACACCCTGCCCGGCACCCAGATCGTCGGTGCCGCCATCACGGACGGCATCGGCCATGGCCCCGCCGTCGCCGAGATGAGCCAAATCAGCGCTCAGGTCGCCGCCCGCGTCGCGACCCGACGCCACGCCCTCAGCGCCCTGCTCGCCGCCGGGAGCGTCGTCTCCGTTCCGGCGGACCACCCGCGCGACGCCCCCAACGGTGTCTCGATCGCCGCCGTGACCAGCCCCGGGCACAAGACTGAGATCGCCTGGATCGGCGACTGCCGGGCCTACGGCTGGGCGGACGGCACCCTCGACCTGCTCACCACCGACCACAGCGTCGGCAACTGGCTCCGCCACAACACGGACGAGGGAATCGAACTGCTGGCCGCCGCGCACGACAACTGGAGCAGGGGCCACATCGGCTGGGCCGACGTGTGGACGGTGCACACCATCCTCACCGCCGCCCCCTTGGTACTGCTCACCAGCGACGGCGTACACGCACAGATCCCCCCGGGCGACATCGAACGTCTGGTTGCCGAACACGCCGACAACCCGCAGACCCTCGCCGACGCTCTTGTCGCCGCTGTCCAGCCGGACCTAGAGGGATACCGCGACGACGCCACCGTCGTCGTCATCCAGCACACCTGACTTTGCCCCCGGGGTGACCGCTCCTCTGACCAAAGACTCGCGGTCGCCCCGGGTCCCAGCCCCTCAAGAGAGAAGCCGGAGACCCAGCATGACATCTGACTCCCGCGCCGCGTGGCTGAACGCGGCGCTCGATCTGGCCGCGCGGGGTGTGCCCGTGCTGCCGCTGAACGCCGACAAACGGCCGGTTGCCAACTGCGCCCGCTGTGAGCGGAACCGGTGCGGTGGCCGGCCGAACATGAAGGTGGCCGGGCCGTGCCTGTGTGCGGCGCCGTGCCACGCGTGGGCCGCCTCGACCACCGATCCGGCCGTCCTCACCTCGCGTGCGTGGGCGCGCGCCTGGGCCCACGCGGGTGGGGTGGGCTATCACCCTGGCGGCGCCGGGGTGACAGTGGTGGATCTCGACAGTGCGGCGGCGGTCGCCTGGGCCCGCGAGACGCTGCCGCCCACCCGCACCGTTCCGACGGCGCGTGGTGAGCACTGGATCTACCGAGGCGCCATGACGTCTCACAATGCGGTGCGGCCTGGTGTGGACATCAAGTCGTCCATGGCCTACGCCCGTTGGCGCGGGCCCGGCGGCGGCGCGGTGGCGCTTCTGCCGGACGCCGTGCGGGCCCTCCCGCGCAAGGACGGCTCGCCGGGCGGCGGGGCTGTCGTGTCGAGGGCCCGCTGGGACCGCACGCCGGCGGCCGGGTGCCGTCACACGCAGAAGTACGTGACCAGCGGTGTCGAGCGCGGTCTGGCCATGGTGCGTGCGCGTGCCGAGCAGGGGGCGGGGTCGCAGGCGTTCGGGGTGGCGCGGTTCCTCGCGGCGCGGCACGCGGGGTGCGCGGGGCCGTGCGGGTTGGAGGCGATCGGGTGGGAGATCGTCCGGGCGGCCGTCGCGGTCGGGGTGCCCGAGGCGTATGCGGTCCGCGCGGTGGAGCGCGGGTTCGCCGAGGCCGGGGCGGAGCTGGTGTCGTGAGCGGGGAGGACGACAAGCCGGCCGTGCGCGAGGTGATCGTGAAGTACGCGATGGAGCACTTCGCGTACTTCCGCACCCCGGACGGCACCCCCTACGCCCAGCGGAACGGCCGCCCCATCGCCCGCCCGCTCAAGAGCCAGGGAGTCGCCGGCAGCCACCGGCAGGAACTCATGCTCGACATGTTCCACGAAGGACTGGGGCTGTTCAGCGGCACGGCCATGAAGGAAGCCCTGGAACTGATCGAGGCCCTGACCATCAGCGGCACCCTGCGGCCCGTGCACATCCGCGTCGCCCCCTGCGGCACCACGCCCGGGGTCACCTGGCTCGACCTCGGCCGCGACGACGGCCGATCCGTACGCATCGCGCCCGGCGGATGGGAGGTGCGCGTGCCATCCGCCGACGAAGTGGTGTGGCGGCGTACCCAGCTCACCGGCGAACTCCCCGAACCCGCGACCGGTCACGGCCTGGCGGGCATCGACCGGCTGTGGAGCCTGTGCAACTTCTCCGACCCCGAGTCCTCCGCCCTGGCCATCGCATGGCTGCTCGGCTGCCTCGATCCGGGAGTGCCCGTGCCGGCGCCGTTCCTCACCGGGCCGCAGGGAGCGGGGAAGTCCACCACGGCGCGGATGCTGACCCGGGTGATCGAGGGCATGAGCGCCGACCTGCGCCGTCCCCCGAAGGATGAGGACGGCCTGATCACCGCCGTCGCAGCCGGATGGATCACCCCGCTCGACAACCTCTCGCACCTCTCAGCCGACATGTCCGACCTGATGTGCTGCATCGTCACCGGCGCCGAAACCATCAAGCGCGCGCTGTTCACGGACGGCGACGTGCACCGCTCCCGCTACCGCAAGCCGCTGCTGATCACCGGGATCGACGTGGGCGTGATCCGGCCCGATCTCGGCGAACGCCTCCTCCACCTCAAGCTCGAACGCCCCGGACAGCGCAGGTCCGAAGCCGACCTGTGGGCGGAGTTCGCCGAAGTCCTTCCCGTGATCCTCGGCGGCCTGCTCGATCTGGCCGTCACCGTTCGCGCACAGGACACCGAAGTGCCCGCCGACCTGCGCATGGCCGACTTCGCCCGGCTGTGCGCCCAGTTCGACCAGGTGCACCACCTCGGCGCGCTGACCGCCTACCGGGCCAGTCTGGACGACCTGACGGACGACGTGATCGAGGGCGATGTCGTGGCGCAGACCGTGCTTCGGTACGCCGCCACGGCGGGCGGGGGACCTGTCCGTCAGTCGGCAACCGTGTGGCTGGACAACCTCACCCGCCTCTACGCCGGAAGCGCCGAGGACACCCCCTACCGGCCCCTGCCGAAGGGATGGCCCACCACCGGCAAAGTGCTCTCCGACCGGCTCAAGCGCCTTCAGCCCACCCTCGCCGCACGCGGCGTCGCGGTCGAATGGGGCCGTCACCCGGGCCAGCAGGACCCCGGGCGGTCCCGATACATCGAGATCACCGCCACCGCCCACACGTGACCCCCAGTAGTGCTTTCAACCGGCTTCTGTCCTAAGTAGGAAAGCTCTGCGTCCCCTGCGTCCCCCTCCGCCTCTCCACACCCCGTGACCTGCGCAAATAGGGGGGACGCAGAGCTGAATCCCTGCGTCCCCTCTGCGTCCCCTGCGTCCCCCCTCCCGTGGTCTCTGCGTCCCCCCTGCGGCCCTGCGTCCCCCTCTGCGTCCCCTCAACGTCGCAGGTCACACGCCCCGGGGGGACGCAGGGGACGAAGGGGACGCACAAATCCGAACCTAAGACATCTGACCGCCGGAACGGCCTCCCTGGTGAAGAAGCCACCCCGGCGCGGGGGTGGTCTCTTCAGACCGATCGGCGGACCTGCCTCTGAGGAGACACGACGTGCCCCGCATCGAAATCCGGCTGACGCTGGCCGAAGTCCTGGACGAAATCCGTATGAGCCGTGCCGCCTTCTACCGCATGCGTGCGCGTGGGCAGGCGCCGAGGCTCGTCAAGTTGCCGAACGGGCAGCTCCGCTGCCGCCGGACGGACTTGGACGCTTGGTGGGGCGAGCAGGACAGCGCCGCCGCCTGATCAGACCCTCCCTCTTCACCACCGTGGGGTGCGCCGAGTCGGCGCACCCCACCTGCGTTTCCCGAGGACGGAATTGCTTACCTACGACGTGCGTATCTGGGGCATCCGGTCCCGCCCGAGCAAGACGGCTCCCTTCCAGCTCCGTTGGCGAGTCGGGACGGAGAGACACCAGCAGCCGTTTCAGACGAAGACCCAGGCGGACGGCCGCCGTTCGGAACTGATGTCCGCCCTGCGCGAGGGGCAGCAGTTCGACACGGAGACCGGCCTTCCGGCCGCCGAGCTGCGGGAGCTGACCTCGCCGACGTGGTACGCCCACGCGTGCGACTACGCGGTGATGAAGTGGCCGAAGGCGGCGGCCAAGCACCGTTCCTCGATCGCCGAGTCGCTGTCCGTCGTGACGGCCGCGCTGGCCAAGAAGAAGCGCGGGGCGCCCTCGGCTCTGCTCCTGCGGCTCGCCTTGCAGCAGTGGGCGTTCCAGTGCCGCAGGGACGACGGCAACCAGTGGAGGAACCGGGCCGCCGTGGAGACGCCGCCGGCCGAGGTGGCGGCGGCGCTCGACTGGATCGCGGAGAACTCCATGAAGGTCACCGAGGTCGCGGAGTCCACGAAAGTCCGGCTGGCGCTCACCGCCTTGTCGCTGCGGCTCGACGGACTCCCGGCCGCCGAGAACACCTTCCGGCGCAAGCGGGCCGTGTTCAGCAACGCGCTGCGGTACGCGGTGGAACGGGAACTGCTGCCTGGCAACCCCCTCGGGCGGATCGACTGGGACCCTCCCCAGACAGACGACGAGGTGGACTTCCAGTACGTGCCGAACCCCCGGCAGGTCCAAGCCCTGCTACGGGGAATCGCCGAGGACGGGGCGCGCGGAGAGCACCTGGAAGCCTTCTTCGGGTGCCTGTACTACGCCGCGATGCGGCCGTCCGAGGTGGCGGCGCTGACCAAGGCGAACTGCCGCCTGCCGGAGACTGGGTGGGGCGAACTGCTGCTGCGGGGGAGTCGCCCCGAGGTGGGATCGGGGTGGACGGACGACGGCCGGTCGTTCGAGGCGCGAGCGCTCAAGCGACGGGCGCGGAACGCGACCCGTGCGGTGCCGATTCCGCCGGTTCTCGTGCAGCTTCTCAGGCGCCACCTGGCGGCGTACGGGACCGCGCCGGACGGTCGGCTGTTCCGGGCGGTCAACGGCGGCAGGGTGCGTTCGACGGAGTACACCGAGGTGTGGAAGCGCGCACGAGTCCGGGCACTCAGCCCGGAGGAAGTTGAGTCGCCGCTGGCCGAGGTGCCGTACTCGCTGCGGCACGCGGGTGTCTCGCTGTGGATCAAGTCGCGTGTCGATCCGGCCGAGGTCGCCCGTCGCGCCGGCCACAGTCCGGCCGTCCTGTGGCGGTTCTACGCGAAGATCCTGCGGGGCCAGCAACATCAGGCGAACGCCCTGATCGACGCCCATCTGGAGAGCGAGACCGGCTGATCGACTGGCCGCAGGTTGGCCACACAGGCTGGTCAAGGGTGAGACAGGGCGGGACACGCCCGTACTGTCCGTGAACGGCGGAGCGGCCCCCGGATGCCGGGGGCCGCTCTGACCTGCTGTTTCCTTCCGCTGCGGAGGCGGTGGGATTTGAACCCACGGTGACATCGCTGCCACGACGGTTTTCAAGACCGTTCCCTTCGGCCGCTCGGGCACGCCTCCTTGAGGTGCCCGCACAGCCTAGCGGTTGGGCCGTCAGTCACCCACGCGCTGTCCGAGGGTGAGGGTCGTCGTGTTCTCCTCGCCGTCCCGCGTGTAGGTGATCTCCACGGAGTCGCCCGGCTCGTAGGTCCAGATCTGGCTGATCAGGGTCGGGCCGCTGTCGATCGGGCGGTCGCCGAAGCGGATGATGACGTCGCCGGGACGGAGGCCGGCCTCGTCCGCCGGGCCGCCGCCGACGACGGCCTCGCTGCCGTCGTTGGTCTGCTCGACGATCGGCGCACCGGCGGTCTGCGCGCCCGAGGCGCCGTTGTCCACCGAGGCCCCGATGATCGGGTAGATCGGCTCGCCGCCCTCGATCAGGTCCTGGGCGACGCGCGCGGCCTGGTTGATCGGGATGGCGAAGCCGAGGCCGATGCTGCCCGCCTCCCCCATGCCGTTCGACGTGGACCTGATCGCCGAGTTGACGCCGATCACCTCGCCGTTCGCGTTCAGGAGGGGGCCGCCCGAGTTGCCCGGGTTGATGGACGCGTCCGTCTGGAGCGCGTTCATGTACGAGGCGCTGGCGCCCTGGCCGTCGCTGGAGGCCACCGGCCGGTCCTTGGCGCTGATGATGCCGGTGGTGACCGTGCCCGAGAGGCCGAACGGCGCGCCGATGGCGATGGTCGCGTCGCCGACGGCCATGCCGTCGGAGTCGCCGAGCGGCAGCGGGGCGAGTTCCCTGCCGTCGAGGTCGGTGAGCCGGATGACGGCCACGTCGTACCCCTCGGCACGGCCCACGACCTCCGCGTCGTAGCTCTCGCCGTCGGAGAACGTGACGCTGAGGGTGCCTCCGTCGGCAGCGGGGGCGACCACATGGTTGTTGGTCATGATGTGGCCCTCCTCGTCGTAGACGAAGCCGGTGCCCGTTCCCGCCTCGGCGCCGTTGCCCGCCTCGATGGTGACGACGCTGGGCAGGGCGGATTCCGCTATCCCGGCGACCGAGTCCGGCGGGCGGGCCACCACGTCGTCGCCGTCACCGCGGCCGGGGGCCGACGCGGCCGGGGACGCGTCGTCGTCCGCGACGAGGTACCCGACACCGCCGCCGACACAACCGGCCACGACCGCGGCGACGAGGATGCCGATCAGCAGCCCGTTGCGCTTCTTCTTGGGCGGAGGGGGCGGCAGCGCCGTCCACGGCTCGGCGGGGGGCAGCGGCCCCACGCCGCCCTGGCCCGGCACCTGGCCGACCGGGGGCGAAGGGGGCAGCGCACGCAGCACGGTGGTCGCGGGGCCCGACGGCTGATCGGCGGGCGGACCGGCAGGGGCGGCCGGGGCGTGCGGGGGCTGGGCCTGGGGCGGCGGCGCCGACTGGTAGGGCGACTGCGGCGGCTGTGCCTGGTGCGGCGGCTGGGGCTGCGGCTGCGGCTGGTAGGGGGACGGCCCCTGCTGCGGAGGCTGGGCGTGGGGCGGCGGGGCCGACTGGTAGGGCGACGGCGGCACCGGGTGGGCCGGAGGCGTCCCGTAGGACGGGGTCGGCTGCTGGGGCGGCGGAGCATAGGGGGACGGCGCACCGGCCGGCGGCTGGGCGGGGGGCTGTGCTGCGGGGGCCGCCGGACCGCTGCCGGTCTCCGGCGCACCGGCCGTCGGCCCGTCCGGCTGACCGGAGCGCTCGTTCTCGGTGCTCACAGCTATCTCCTCGGGTGCACGACAAAGTAGGTGACCAGTGTTGCCCATGACCTGTCAGACGGGCATAAGCCCCGCCCGTCCCCGGCACGTGGCACCATGACGCGGTGACTGCCGACCGCCACCGGATCCAGGTCATCGCGCACAGGGGCTCGTCCGAGGACGCGCCCGAGCACAGCCTGGCGGCCTACCGCAAGGCCATCGACGACGGCGCGGACGCGCTGGAGTGCGACGTCCGGCTGACGGCCGACGGGCACCTGGTCTGCGTGCACGACCGGCGTGTCAACCGTACGTCCAACGGACGCGGGGCGGTGGCCGCGCTCGAACTCGCCGAGCTGGCCGAGCTGGACTTCGGCTCCTGGAAGACGCCGACCGGCGCCGAGACCCCCGACACCGCGGACCCCGAGCGCACCACCGTCCTCACCCTGGAACGGCTGCTGCGCCTGGTCGCCGAGGCGGACCGCCCGGTCGGCCTCGCCATCGAGACGAAGCACCCGACGCGCTGGGCGGGCCGCGTGGAGGAGCGGCTGCTCGACCTGCTGGAGCGCCATCCCGTCCCCGGGCCCGTGCGGGTGATGAGTTTCTCCGCCCGCTCGCTGCACCGCGTACGCGAGTCCGCGCCCGACATGTCCACGGTCTACCTGATGCAGTTCCTCCTGCCCAGGCACCGGACGGGGCGGCTGCCGGACGGCATGCGGATCGCCGGTCCCGGCATCCGCATCCTGCGGCGCGACCCCGGATACGTGGAGCGCGCGCACCGCGCCGGGAACCAGGTGCACGTCTGGACCGTGGACGAACCGGCGGACGTCGCGCTCTGCGCCGAGCTGGGCGTGGACGCCATCATCACGAACCGGCCACGCGCCGTGCGCGAACAGCTCGGCCGGGCGGCGGCCTGATCTCACCGCGTGTGCCCCGGCGCATCCGCTGTGCGTCCCCCCGTTACGACTGCGTCAACACGGAACCGGCGAACGGTTTCCCGACCATGGCGCAAGGGCACGAATCAGGTGGCGTGGGGCTAAGGAGGTCTCGGGGGTGGCGTTGGTGGTGACACAACAGGTACCGACGTCTTCGTCCATGTCGGTGTTCCACGGCCCGTCGGGCGTGGCGACGGCTCGCCGCCGGCTGCGCGCCGAACTGGCCGACAGCGGCGCCGCGGAAGCCGTCATCGACGACGCGGCACTGATCCTTTCCGAACTGCTCAGCAACTCATGGCGGCATGCCCGCCCCCTCCCGGCGAGCCAGGAGGTCAGGGCGGCCTGGTCGCACGACACCGACGGCGCCGTGACGGTGGCCGTCACGGACGGCGGCGGCCCGACGCGGCCGAGACCCGGCTCGCCGTCCCTCACGGCCCGCGGCGGTCGCGGGCTGACGATCATCGGGTCCCTCGCGCGGGCCTGGGGCGTACGCGAGGCGGAGGCGACGGGCACCGTGACCGTATGGGCGGTGCTCGACGGGGAGGACGGCTAGGCTCCCGGACGGTACCCGTACGCCGTCCGCACGCAGGAGACCCGTCCGCCATGGCCAAAAAGCGCCGTCCCAGTTCCCCGCCCAAGCCCGTCACGGGTGAGGTCCCCGTCGTCGGCGCGCGCGAGGCGTGTCCGTGCGGCTCCGGCCGCCGTTACAAGGCATGCCACGGGCGCGCCGCCGCGCAGGCCGCGACCGAGCTGGTCAGGCGCCCCTTCGAGGGCCTGCCGGGCGAGTGCGACTGGGTCGCGCTGCGCGAGCTGGTGCCCGCGGCGACGGTGCCGCTGACGCTGCGGGACGGGCTGCCGGACGGCGTGCCCTCCGTGACGCTGGCGACGGTCCTGCCCATGGCCTGGCCCGCGCTGCGCCGCGACAACGGCGCGGTGCTCCTCGGGGTGCAGAACGACACGGCCACCGGCGACCTGAGCCGCGACCTCGCCGACGTCCTCACCCGCGCGCTCGCCACGGAGCCGGGGAACCCGGTCCCCTCCGCCCGCACCGCGCCGGACGGGCCGCGTCTCCAGGATCTCCTCGACCTGTCCTCGCCGTTCGAGCCGCAGGTGCACGAGGGCTTCGAGTTCTGGCTGGACGACGCCGCGCAGGCGACGCCCGAGGTGACCGCGTCCCTGGAGCGGGCGAACGAGGCGGCGCTGCCCACGGCGCGGCTGGCGGGCGTGTCCGCCGCCTACTGGTGCCGCACGCCGGAGAAGAACCACCTGCGCTGGGTCATGCCGCACGCAGAGGACGACCTGCTGGACGCCCTGGCCCGGCTGCACGCGGCGGGCGCGTCGTCGCTCGGCGAGGGGACGCGTCTCGTCGGTTCGTTCCGCGCGCACGGGCTGACCGTGCCGGTGTGGGACCTGCCGGGCGCGATGGGCGCCGAGGAGTGCGAGAAGCCCGCCGCGGCGTTCGGTGAACGCCTGGCCGAGGCGCTGGCCGCCACGTCGCCGCTCTCCGCGGACGAGCGCCGGGCGCGCAGCGGTCTCACGAACCGTCAGATCACCCTGAGCTGAGGCGGGCCACGCCGCCGGGCGGGCGAGTGATTCCGGTCACAACGCCCCGCCACAGCGGCGTCTTCGGCCAATGTGCGGCCACGCGGGATTTGCGAATCCCCGATCAGTTGTTACCTTCTGAGGTGGGCCCGGTCGCTGGTGCATCCCCCGTCGCCAGCGACCGGGTCCGTCCATGTCGCGCCGCCCGCCTCCCGGGCGGCGTTCTTGCGTCCGCCCCCAGGTCAGGGGCCGGGCGCGCGCGGTCAGTACGCGAGTCTGCTGCCCTGGTCGGGGGCGGTCAGCCCGGCCGCCACCAGGATGTCCAGCAGGTCAGCCGCGCGCGGCAGGGCGATCCGGCCGCCGTCCGCCCTCGGCTCACGGACCCACCAGACGTTCCCGGCGCCGGTGCACGAGGGGGGCAGCGGCACGTAGCCGCCCTCGCCGTGGAAGCGCAGGGAACTGGGCACGTGCTCCCGTTCGGCGAGCAGTTCGCCGAGTTCCGGCAGGCCGTAGGGCTCGACGAGCAGCATCCAGCGCGTGGGGGTCGCCAGCACCGGGCCCGTCGTGACGCCCCGCCGTTCGCAGGCGGCCACCGCGCGGGCACCGGCCAGCGCCGGGAGGCCGAGGGCGCACGGCGCCTGGCCGCCGGTGGCCAGGATGATCGGCGCGGCGGGCTGCTCCGTCCACCACCAGTGGACCATCGCAGGGTCCGTCGTGGCGGCCAGGAGCGGGGGGTCGGCCGGGTGCGCGCCTGGCACCACGCAGTCGGGCCTGGCGCAGGAACAGGTACCGTCCGGGGCGCCCAGGGCACCGGGGAGCACGGGCCAGCGCCAGTCCCGCGCGTACCGCAGGGCGGAGCGGCGCAGGGCGGGGTCGCCGTCCTTGCCGTCTCCGTTTCCGTTCGTGCGTCGCTCTCCGAGGATCTCGCGCATCAGCGCTCGTTCCTTTCCTTCGCGGGTTCGGATACACCACGTGGAACTTCAGATCACCGTGTGCAGCGGGTCGCGCAGTGAGGAGCAGCGGAGGGAGGGGGACCTGACCGCCTCACCCTGTAGGACGCCGGAACTCGTCCATCCGTTCCGATATGTGCACGGTCCGTCCGATCCGCCCCTCGGCCGTGGCCGCCCAGTGGATCGCGCCCCGGGGACACCGCAGTCCGTTTTCCGCCAAAGTCCACACGGCCCGGCCTGTCGGCCCCTGAACGGTCCGCTTCCCTGGGCATCATCCATCACGGCAGGACAATACTGACCTCCGTGGGCCTGCGCTCCCTGACGAAAGTCCTCCCACATGAGCACATCCCCCTCGCCGAAAGTGGCCGGAATCCACTCTTCACTTCCCTCCGTGTCGCAGAATTCCGTGCCGCAGTCCACCGTGCCGCAGTCCGCGCGGCCCCCCGACGGCGCCGCCCGCCCCGGTGACGTCCAGGACCGGCTGGCGTCCTGGATCTCCGACCTGACGACGCTGCACAGCCTGACGGAACGGCTCGCCCGTACGCGTACCCTCGCCGACGCGTTGCATGAGACCTTGCGGGCGGGCGCCGGGCTCGTGGGGGCGCGGCGCGGCCTGGTGAGCCTGCGCCCGGCGGACGGGCTCGGCCCGGAACAGCTGGCGGGACTCGGCCTCGGCCGGGCCGATCTGGGGCACATCGAGACCGTGCCGCGCGGCTTCCACACCGTGCCGGGCGGCGACGGCGAGACGGCCGAGGTGGTGCACCGCGACATCGCGCGGGAGGAGCGGCTGCACCCACGGCACCGCGAGGTCGCCGCGCGCCTCGGCTTCGCCGCCAGCTACGCCGTGCCGCTGACGGCCGACGGCCCCGGGCCGCTCGGCGCGGCGGTGTGGCTGTACGACGAGCCGGGGCAGCCGGACCGGCGCCAGCGGCACCTGCTGGCCCTCTACCTGCGCCAGGCGGGCCAGCACGTCGCCAACCGGCTCGAACTGGCCCGCGCGCGCTCGGCGTTCACGGCAGTCCACGAGGGCCTGCTGCCGCCGCGCCTGCCGCGCGTCCCCGGCGTGACGCTGGCGGTCAGGCACTGCACGGGCCCGCGCGGCGGCGGGGACTTCTACGACGCGCTCGCGCTGCCCGACCAGGCGCTCGGCCTCGCGGTCGGCGGCACGTCGGGCAGCGGCCCGGCCGCCCTCGCGGCCATGGGACGGCTACGGGCCGGGCTGCGCGCCTACGCGGTGATGGAGGGCGAGGACCCGGTCGCCGTCCTGTCCGACCTCGAACTCCTGCTGCGCCTGACCGAGCCGGGCCGCCCGGCGACCGCGCTCTTCGGCTACGCGGAGCCGTCCGCACGCCGCCTCGTCGTGGCCTCGGCCGGTCATCCGCCGCCGCTGGTCGTCGGCCCGGCGCGTGCCGAGTTCGCCGAGACGGCGCTGTCCGCGCCGCTCAACATGCTGGCCTGCTGGGAGGCGCCGAGCGTGGAGCTGGACATCGCGGACGGAGAAACGGTCCTGCTGTACAGCGACGGGCTGTTGCACCGTACGGGCGAGCCGCTCGACCGGGCGTTCGGACGGCTGCGCGACGCCGCGCTCAGCGCCGGGCCCGAGGCGCGCGCCGATCCGGAACTGCTCGTGGACCACGTCCTGCGGACCGTCCGTCCCGCCCAGGACGGCGCCGCGGACCCGTCCGCCGGGAGCGCCGACGACACCGTCCTGCTGGCCGCGCGCTTCGGCTGAGCCCACCCCCGCCCCCGTCCCCGCCACCTCACCGGCCTGTCGCGCGCCGCCCCCCGCCGCATACGATGGACGGGCCGGCCGACGACCGGCGCACCGGCAGGCGAGGAGGCGTGGCATGGCCGAGGAGCAGGCCCGGCGGGAGACCCCGGAGAGCACCACCCCGGACGTGAACGGCGGTGAGCAGCCCGCCGAGGAGCCCGACGAGCGCCAGGACCGGAAGAACAAGGTCACGGCGCAGATCTCCGACGAGCTGGCCGAGAGCATGAAGCGCGGCTGGGCCGACACCGAGCGCGCCGACCTCGCCCCCGTCCCCCAGGCCGCCGACACGGCACGCCGCCGCGCCGCGCTGTCCGCCCGCTTCCCCGGCGAGCGTCTGGTGATTCCGGCCGGGCGCCTGAAGACGCGGTCCAACGACACGGACTACCCCTTCCGCGCCGCCGTCGAGTACGCCTATCTGACCGGCGACCAGACCGAGAACGGCGTCCTGATCCTGGAGCCGGACGCGTCGGGCGGCCACGAGGCGACGCTCTACCTGCTGCCGCGCTCCGACCGGGAGAACGGCGAGTTCTGGCTCAGCGGCCAGGGCGAGCTGTGGGTCGGCCGCCGCAACAGCCTGACCGAGGCCGGGCTGCTCTACGGCCTGCCGGTGGGCGACGTGCGGACCGTCCCCGAGCTGCTGCGCTCGGCGACCGGCCCGGTCCGCGTGGTCCGTTCGCACGACGCCGAGGTCGAGGCGGCGCTGGCGGACAAGATCACCGGCGAGCGTGACCAGGAGCTGACCGTCTTCCTGTCGGAGATGCGCCTCGTCAAGGACGCGTTCGAGATCGCCCAGCTGACCCACGCCTGCGAGGCCACCGCGCGCGGCTTCGAGGACGTGGTCCGGGTGCTGGACAAGGCGCAGGCGACGTCCGAGCGGTACATCGAGGGAACCTTCTTCCTGCGCGCCCGCCTGGAGGGCAACGACGTCGGCTACGGCTCGATCTGCGCCGCAGGTCCGCACGCGGCGACGCTGCACTGGGTGCGCAACGACGGTGCGGTACGCGCCGGGGAGCTGCTGCTGCTCGACGCGGGCGTGGAGACGACCGAGCTGTACACGGCGGACGTGACCCGCACCCTCCCGATCGACGGCCGCTTCACGCCGCTCCAGCGGAAGATCTACGACGCGGTGTTCGACGCCCAGGAGGCGGGCATCGCGGCGGTGAGGCCGGGCGCCAAGTACCGCGACTTCCACCAGGCGGCGCAGCGCGTGCTGGCCGAGAGGCTGGTGGAGTGGGGCCTGATCGAGGGGCCGGTCGAGCGGGTGCTCGACCTCGGGCTCCAGCGCCGCTGGACGCTGCACGGCACGGGACACATGCTCGGGATGGACGTGCACGACTGCGCGGCGGCCCGCCGCGAGACGTACGTCGAGGGCACGCTGGAGCCCGGCATGTGCCTGACGGTGGAGCCGGGGCTCTACTTCCAGCCGGACGACCTGACGGTGCCGGAGGAGTACCGGGGCATCGGCGTCCGGATCGAGGACGACCTCCTCGTCACCGAGGACGGCAACCGCAACCTGTCGGCGGCCCTGCCGCGTCGGGCGGACGACGTCGAGGCGTGGATGGCGCGGCTCACGGCCTGACGCGCCGGGCCGTCAGGGTGTGCTGACGGTCAGGGAGGTGACGGCGCGTGGGACGTGTGCCGTCGTGACGTGCACGGGGGAGAGCGCGGCCTCGACCGAGGCGACCATACGGGCGCCGCTCCCCCGGCCGTACGCGAGGACGTCCACGTGCGCGAGCCGGTGTTCCGGCCAGGTGTGGACGCTGATGTGGGACGCGGACAGCAGGAGGATCGCCGTCACCGCGCCGTTCGGGAAGACGTGGGTGGCCTCGCCGAGGACCGTGGCGCCGCCCGCGGCGGCGGCTGTCCGCAGGATGCCGAGGAGGCGCGGTTCGTCGGTGAGGACGGCCGGGTCGGCGACCCAGAGATCGACGGCGTAGGTGGACATCTCGTCGCCGTACACACCGGACGGCACATCAACGGGAGCCAGCGGCCTGGCTGTTGTCTCCTCGGTGGGTACGTGCGCGGTCACGGCCGCGAGCCTACCATCCGGACATATCGGCTGATCGGCATATGTCCGGACGGTAGGCCCGCAACGGCGTGTGCTGAGGAACCACCAGGTCGGACGGTCAGCCGGTGACCTCGACCGACTCGATGACGACGTCCTCCACCGGCCGCTCGCCCTCGGTCGGGGTGGCGGCGATGGCGTCCACCACCTCACGGCTCGCGGCGTCGGTGACCTCGCCGAAGACGGTGTAGCCGCCGTTCAGGTACTCGGTCTCGGCGACGGTGATGAAGAACTGCGAACCGTTGGTGTCGGGGCCCGCGTTGGCCATCGCCAGGACATAGGGCTCCGCGAACGTCAGCTCGGGGCTCGACTCGTTCGGGAACTGGTAGCCGGGGCCGCCCATCCCGGTGCCCTCGGGGTCGCCGCCCTGGATCATGAAACCGTCGATGACGCGGTGGAAGATCGTGCCGTCGTAGAGCGGCTCCCCGTCCTCCTGGCCCTCGAAGGGCAGCGAACCGTCCGCGAGACCGGCGAAGTTGGTGACCGCGAGGGGGGACTGCTCGGGGAAGAGCGTCACCGCGATGTCGCCCTCGCTGGTGTGGATGGTCGCGGCGGTCGCGTCCGACGGATCGACGCTCGCGGGGCCGCCGAAGGCGGACTCGGGCGGGGTGTCCGCGGGGGGCACCGGATCGGTGGGTTCCTCGGGCGCGGGCACCGTAGGAGTGCTGTCGTCGCCCCCGTCGTCGCCCGACGAGGATTCGGAACCGCAGGCGGTCACCAGGCCGAAGCAGAGAAGCGCGGTCGGCAGCGCGGTCGCCAGCCGCCGTCGGGAGCGGATCATGAAGACGCCTTCCAAAAGTCAGATGAGATGAGGATCCGACCTCACATCATGCACCACAGTGTTCCCGGACGCCTCCCCCCGGTGACCACCGGAACAACGGCCCGCGTTCCGGAACGTCACTCCGGGCGCGCGCCGTCGCCGACGCGGGACTCCGCCAACCGTCCGAGCACGGCGTCCACCGTCTCCTCCGGCGTCTGCGCCGACGTGTCGAGCCACAGCCCGACGCGCGGCGTCCCGGCGCGCAGCGCACGGTCCAGATCCGCCACGGTCCACGCGCCGTACCCCGTCTTCGCCCGGCCCGCCTCCCGCGCCGCGACCACGGCAGGATCGGGGGCGAGCACGACGACGTGGAGCGGCCGGTCGCGCACGAGCCGGGTCCAGTGGGTGAGGTCGTCCCCCAGCACGACGTCCTGCGCGATCGCCGTGAACCCCGCCGCCGCGTACTCCACGGCCACGGCGGCGGTGATCCGGTGGCGCAGCCGCAACTGCGCGGCGGCCTCCCCCGACAGCGCGGAGCCCTCGCCCGGCAGCGGCTCGGCGCGACCGGAGACGATCATGCGGCGGAACGTGTCGCCCCGTACGTGGACCGCCTTCGGCAGCCGCGCGGCGAGGGCCTGCGCGACGGTGGACTTCCCCGCCGCCATGACGCCGGTGACGAGGACGACGGAGCCGGGCGGCGGCCCCGGCGCAGGAACGGGCTCACTGGGCATCCGGCGACTCTCACAGGTGGCCGCGCCGCGTGCCAGCGGATATCCCCGGGGCGGCACCGGCCGGGCGCGTGGCGAGGCGCCGGGCGGCGGGAGGCCGCGTTGGTAGCCTGGCCGGAAGGCCGGAGGACCACCTCCGGCGGTGCACCCGAGGTTTTCCCATGGACACTCTGGCCCTCGGCCCCAGCTGGCTCGACCCGGAATCCCTGATCCAGTCCTTCGGGCTGATCGGCATCCTGATCGTCGTGTTCGCCGAGTCGGGCCTGCTCATCGGCTTCTTCCTGCCGGGCGACTCGCTGCTGTTCACCTCGGGGATGCTCGTCTCCACCGGCCAGTACCTGCACCATCCGCTGTGGCTGGTGTGCGTCCTGGTGGTGGTCGCGGCCGTGCTCGGCGACCAGGTCGGCTACCTCTTCGGCCGCAAGGTGGGGCCCTCGCTGTTCCGGCGGCCGGACTCGCGGCTGTTCAAGCAGGAGAACGTCGAGAAGGCGAGCGTCTTCTTCGCGCGGCACGGGGCGAAGTCCCTGGTGCTGGCCCGCTTCGTCCCGATCGTGCGGACGTTCACGCCGATCGTCGCGGGCGTGAGCCGCATGGACTACCGCTCGTTCGTCGTCTTCAACGTCATCGGCGGCGTGCTGTGGGGCGCAGGCGTGACGCTGCTGGGCGCCGCGCTCGGGCAGATCGGCGCGGTGCGGGACCACATCGAGCTGATGCTCGTCGCGATCGTGCTGCTGTCCGTCGCGCCGATCGCCGTCGAGTACCTGCGCGCGCGGCGCTCCCCTGCGACCGGCGCGGCCGAGGCCGCACCGGCCCACGGGCGGCACGCGAAGCGCTGAGCGGTCGGCCGCTCAGCTCTGCGCGGTGTGCTTCTCCGTCACCGGCTGGGCCGAGGTGACGTCACCCGGCGCGGCCTGGATGGTGCGCGGCACGACCGGCTGCGGCGCCGGTCCGTCGCCCTTGGCGGGCTCCGCGGTCTTCCCCTCGGCGCGCATGGCGGCGGTCTCGCTCTTCAGGATGCGCGCCGACTTGCCGAGGGACCTGGCGATGTCGGGCAGCCGCTTCGCACCGAAGACCAGCAGCACGACGATTGCCAGAAGTACCAGTTCCCTGGGTCCGATCTGGCCCATGAGTCCACCTCCGCGGAACGGGGGGACGCGTCCGCGCGTCCCTCACCCTTGCGCCACGGTAACCCGGCGGACCGGAAGAAAACAGGAGTCCTCCGCACATCTGTTCCCGGACCAGGGGATTCCCGTGCTCAGGAGACGCGCAGCAGCGCGCCCTCGCGCCATTTGAGTACCTTGTCGAACGTGATCACCGCGCCGCCGCTGCCCGGCTGGTTGCCGAACCGTACGCGGTCGGACAGGGCCTCGATCAGCCCCAGGCCACGCCCGCCGAGGGCCGGTTCACGGGCCGGTCCCGACACCGGGGGGAGCCAGCCACCGGCCGGGAAGCCCGGCCCGCTGTCGG
Organism: Streptomyces avicenniae; assembly: GCF_000719135.1. GTDB lineage: Bacteria > Actinomycetota > Actinomycetes > Streptomycetales > Streptomycetaceae > Streptomyces > Streptomyces avicenniae. Next base: position 396,911 of record NZ_JOEK01000001.1, read on the forward strand.
TGACCTCGATACGGCAGACGTCGCCGCTGATCGACGCGGTCACCCGGTAGACACCGGACCGCTCACCGGCGTGCCGCACGGCGTTGGAGCAGGCCTCGGAGAGGGCGACCGACAGTTCGTGGGAGATCTCGGCGTCCACCCCCGCCGCCTCCATCGCGCCGAGCAGCAGCCGGCGCGCGAGCGGGACGCTGGCCGCTTCCCGCCGCAGTTGGAGAGACCACCAGATGCTCATGCTCCAGCCTCCTTCCGGTCGCGCTCCGACATGTCTGTAGGTATTGCCTACCGGCGCGTGCCGTAAGCGCGCGGGGGACGCAACACCCCCGTTCGGCGGACGAATCACCACGAATCATGGCAAAAGGTGACGGAGTGTCCCGGAGTGGGCGGCTGTTCCGGTTTCCGCCCGGTGCCTCCCCACCGGTGCTCCCCCGACATCCCGATGAGATGATGGCCGCGCCATGCGTGCCGGAGCCGATCTGCGACTGCTGCGAGCCGCGGTACTCGCCGCGGCGTGCGCCACGCTGGCCGCGGCCGGGCACCTGTCCGCGAGCGGGACCTCCGTCAGTCCGTGGGCGCTGGCCGCCGGATGGGCCGCCGCGTTCGCCGTCGCGGTCCCGCTGGCCGGGCGCGAACGCCGCTCGGTCGCCGCGTTCGCCGCGTTCCTCGGCATCGGGCAGCTCGCCCTGCACAGCCTCTACACCCTCGGCGCCGGTACGTCCGCCACCACGCAGCACCACGGCGACAGCGGCCCCGTCGCCCAGGCCCGGCTGCTGCTGTGCAACGACCACGCGCTCACGCTGACCGACGCCTCCGCGACCCGGATCGTGCGCGCCGCCGGACTGGACCCCGTCGCCCCCGCGTCCAGCGCTGGGGCCCACGGACTGCTGCCCACCGGCGGCATGCTGCTCGCCCACCTCCTCGCCGCCCTGGCAGCCGGATGGCTGCTGCGCAGTGGGGAAGCGGCGCTGTGGCGCCTCGTGCGCCTCGCCGCGCATGGCCCCCTTCCGCTACGGCGCGCCATGGTGCTCGCCGTCTCCCTGTACGCCGGGCTGCTGCCGGACGCCCCGTCCCCCGTACGCCCCGCGCGTACCGCGCACCACCCGACGCCCGCGACCCGCGGGACGCCGCTGCCCGACACCGTGACGCGGCGCGGGCCTCCCGTACGGACGGCGCGCCTCTTCGCGCTCCCGGCCTGACGCACTCCCCCGGACACCGGACGGGACGGGTGCGCCATGGCCGCGCGCCCAGAAATCCCCTTCCGTCCGTCCTTCTTCCTCCACGGAGTGCCTTCATGCAGCGCACACGTCTGGCCGCCCTCACCCTCGTGGCAGCGGCCACGGCCACCGTCCTCGCGGCCACCGCGCCCACCGCCTCGGCGCACGTCAGCATCGACCCCGCCGAAGCCTCGCAGGGCGGCTACAGCACCATCGGCGTCAAGGTCCCCAACGAGCGGGACGACGCCTCGACCATCCGGCTCGAACTGCACCTCGACCCCGAGCACCCGCTGGCGTCCGTCATGCCGCAGCCGGTGCCTGGCTGGGAGGTGACGGTGGAGACCGCTCCCCTGGACGAGCCGATCGAGGTGCACGGCAGCCCGCTCACCGAGGCGCCGAGCGTCATCACCTGGACCGGCGGGGAGATCGGGCCCGGCGAGTTCCAGGAGTTCCCGCTGTCGGTCGGGCCGCTGCCCGAGGACGCGGACCAGCTGGTGTTCGACGCGGTCCAGACGTACGACAACGACGAGATCGTCCGGTGGATCGAGGAGCCGGGCGCGGACGGCGCCGAGGTGGAGAGCCCCTCGCCCGTCCTGACGCTGGTCCCCGGTGAAGGGGGCCACGGGCACGACGACGAGGCGGACGACGCCGCGAACGGCGAGGACGCCGAGGCCGCCGCCTCCGACACGCACGGGGAGGCCGCCGCCGCGTCCGACGAGGACTCGGCGGACACCATGGCACGGGTGCTCGGTGTCGCGGGCATCGTCGTCGGCCTGGCGGGCGTCGCGTTCGGCGTCCTGGCGGGCCGCCGCCGTACCGGCGCCTGACCGTAGGACCCCCGGGTCCCGCGCGGGACGGGCGAGCGCCCGTCCCGCGCCTTCCCCCCTTCTCCTCGCACCGTCCACAGAAACGTTCCTCATGCACCTGCGCAGAATCACCACCGCGGCCGTCGCCGCCACCACCGTCCTCGCCCTCGCCTCCTGCGGCAGCGACGACGGAGGGGACGGCGGCGACGGCACACCCGCCGCCGAGATCTCCGGCGGCCAGGCGCCCGACGAGGGCACCGTGCTCGACACCCCGTTCGACAAGCCCGACCTGGTCCTCACCGACACCGACGGGCAGCCGTACGACCTGCGGGCCGAGACGGCAGGGCACGCCACGCTGCTCTACTTCGGCTACACCAACTGCCCCGACATCTGCCCGCTGACGATGAGCAACATCGCCGTCGCGACCGCGGGGCTCACCGACGAGCAGCGCGCCGACCTGCGCGTCGTCTTCGTCACGACCGACCCCGAGCGGGACACCCCCGAGTCGCTCGGCACCTGGCTCGACGCCCAGGACCCCGACTTCACCGGCCTGACGGGCGACTTCACCGCCGTCCAGGAGGCCGCCGAGTCGGTGGGCGTCTACATCGAGCCGTCCTTCGAGGACGACGACGGGAGCATCGTCTCCACGCACGGCACGCAGGTGGTCGGCTTCCTGCCGACCGACGACCTCGGCCACGTCCTGTACTCCGAGGGCGTGACGGCCCGGACGTTCGAACGTGACCTGCCGAAGCTCATCGAAGGGGAGCTGCCGTGAGGCCCGCGGGCGCCGCCGCCCTCCTGCTCGCGCTCGCCCTGCCCCTCGGCCTGACCGGCTGCGGCGGCGAGGGGGACGGAGGCGGGGACGGCTCGGGCGGCGCGCCGGAGCTGACCGTCTCCGGCGCGTACGTGCCCCGGCCGCCGACCGCCGACGTCGCGGGCGCGTTCCTCGTCATCGAGAACGCGGGCGGCGCCGACGACACCCTCACCTCCGTCACCAGCGAGGCCGCCGGATCCGTCGAGATCCACGAGACGGTGGACAACGCCATGCGGCAGGTGTCGTCCCTCACCGTCCCTGCGGGCGGCAGCCTCGCCCTCGACCGGGGTGGCAACCACCTGATGCTCATGGAACTGCGCGACCGCCCCGCCGAGGGCGACACCGTACCGATCGAACTCCACTTCGAGACCTCCGCGCCGATCACCCTCGACGTGCCGGTCGAAGCCGCGAACCACACCGGGGAGTGAGAGCACCGCCATGACCACACCACGCCGTCCCACCGGGCCCCGCGCCCCCGCGCGCCGCGCCGTACGTGCCCTGCTGCTGACGGCCGCCGCCGCGTTCGCGGCGCTGCTGCTCGCCGCCCCACCGGCGGGCGCGCACGCCGTGCTCACCGGCACGGACCCGGAGGACGGCGCGGTGGTCGCCGGGGCGCCCGCCTCGGTCGGCCTCACCTTCTCCGAGAGCGTGTCGGCCGCCGCCGACGGCATCCGCGTCCTCGCCCCCGACGGCGAACGCGCGGACACGGGCGACGCGAGCGGCAGCGGCACGGAGCACGGCGTCGCCCTGCGCGACGGCCTGGACGACGGCACGTACACCGTGACCTGGCACGTCGTCTCCGCCGACAGCCACCCGATCTCCGGGGCGTTCACCTTCTCCATCGGCGCCCCGTCCGCGAGCAGCGTCGATCTGGCGGCGGTCTCCGCCACGGGTGACGACGGCGCCGTCGGCCTGCTGTACGACATCGGCAGGTACGTCTCCTACGGGGGCTTCACGCTGCTGGTCGGCTCCTGCGTCTTCGCGCTGGCGTGCTGGCCCGCCGCGTCCGCACTGCGCGCGCTCCAGCGCGTGACCCTCGTGGGGTGGAGCGCACTGACGGCCGGGACTGTGGCGCTCCTGCTGCTGCGCACCCCCTACACCGGCACGGGTGACCTCACAGATGTACTCGACCTCGGTGGGCTGCGCGACGTGGTGGAGACGCGTACCGGCACGGCCCTGGTCACCCGGCTGCTGCTGGCCGCCGCGGCCGGGGCGTTCATCGCGCTGCTGTACGGCCGCTACGCGCGGCTGCGTACCGCGGACGCGGTACCTCTTCCGGGTGACGGCGAGGAACTGGACGAGGACGACGCGGACGAGGCCGCCTACCTGGCGGAGGCGCACGCGCAGCGGGTACGCGACCTGACGTTCGGCCTCGCGCTGAGCGGCGCCATCCTGGCCGTCGGCATCGCCGCGACCTGGGCCATGTCGGAACACGCGTCCACCGGGCGGCAGACCGGCCTCGCCGTCCCGGCCGACATCGTGCACCTGCTGGCCGTCGGCGCATGGCTCGGCGGGCTGGTCTCGCTGCTGGTGCTGCTCGCGCGGGCGCCGGTCCCCGTGCCGCGCGACGCCGTACGCCGCTTCTCCGCGATCGCGCTCGGCGCGGTCGCCGTCCTGGCGGTGACCGGGCTCTACCAGTCGTGGCGGCAGGTCGGCCTGTCGTGGGACGGCCTGACCGGGACGACGTACGGGCAGCTGCTGCTCGTCAAGGTGGCGCTGGTGGCGGTGCTGGTGGCCGTCGCCGGTCTCTCGCGCCGCTGGACGGCGCGGCTGGCCGACCGTACGGCGGACGAGGCGCCCCGTCCGGTGCCGGTCGGCGCGGCCGACACCCCCGACACCGCCGACGCCCCCGACACCGAGCGCGCCAGGCAGCTCGCGCGGCAGCGGGCCGCCCTCGACAGGACCGCCCGCCGCAAGGCGCGCGACGCCGACACGGAACGGGCCGGGCTGCGCCGTTCCGTCCTCGTCGAGACGGGCATAGCCGCCGTGCTGCTCGCCGTCACGACCGCGCTCACCGCCGCCACGCCCGCCCACACGGCCGAGGAGACGGGGACGAGCGCGACGGGCGGCGCGGGCGACGGGCAGGCCGCCCCGGAACCGGCGGGCCCCGTCTCGGTGTCCGTGCCGTACGACGCCGGCGGCGAGGGGGGCGCGGGCACGGCCGGTGTCGAGCTGTCCCCCGCCCGCACCGGCGGCAACACGCTGCACGTCCTGCTCACCGACCCGTCGGGCGCCGTCTCGGACGCCGAGGAGATCGGCGTCGCGCTCACGCTCCCGGCCGAGGAGATCGGCCCGCTGCGCCACGAGGCGCTGCACGTGGACGTCGGCCACTGGACCGTCCCCGACGTCCAGTTCCCGCGCCCGGGCGACTGGGAGCTGGCGCTCACGATCCGCACCTCCGACATCGACCAGGTGACGGTGACCACCACCGTCCCCATCGGCTGACCCCCCGTACCGCACAACAGAACTCCGCGAGACCCGACATGCCCGACATCTCACGCCGCCGCCTCCTCACCACGACAGGTGCCGCGGGCGCCGCCGGCCTCGCCCTGGGCGCGGCCGGTGGCGGCGCCCTCGGCCACGCCACCGCCGACACCGAGGGCGACGCCGCGCCCGCGCTGGCCACGGTCGGCGCGACGGCCGTCCCGTTCCACGGCACGCGCCAGCCCGGCATCACGACACCGATGCAGGCGCACGGCCACCTCGCCGCCTTCGACCTCCTCCCGGCCGCCGGGCGGCGGGAGGCCGCCGCGCTGCTGCGCCACTGGTCGGCCCTGTCCGCCGACCTGATGGCGGGCGAGGGGCCGCGGGACGACACGGGCATCGCGCTCGACGCCGGACCCGCCTCGCTGACCGTCACGTTCGGCCTCGGCCACGGCTTCTTCGACGCGACCGGCCTGGCGTCCGCGCGCCCCGCCGCCCTCGACCCGCTGCCCGCCTTCTCCGCGGACGCCCTGGACCCGGCACGCTCCGGCGGCCACCTGTGGGTCCAGATCGGCGCGGACGACGGGCTGGTGGCGTTCCGCGCCCTGCGGACGCTCCAGCGCGCGGCTGCGGGCACGGCCGAGGTCCGCTGGACCATGGGCGGCTTCAACCGGAGCCCGGGGGCGACCGCCCGCCCCATGACGACGCGCAACCTCATGGGGCAGGTGGACGGCACCAACAACCCCGACCCGGCGGACGACGACTTCGACGCCCGCGTCTTCGTCCCGGCGGACGGCGACCCCGCGTGGATGGCGCACGGCTCCTACGCCGTGGTGCGCCGCATCCGGATGCTGCTCGACACCTGGGACGCGCTGCCGACGGACACGCGCGAGCGCGTGATCGGACGCCGTACGTCCGACGGCGCGCCGCTGACCGGCGGCTCGGAGACGTCGCCCGTCGATCTGGACGCGACCGACGGCGAGGGGCGTCCCGTCATCGCGGCGAACGCCCACGTCCGCGTGACCTCGCCCGACACCAACGGGGGAGCGGCGATGCTGCGGCGCCCGTTCTCCTACCACGACGGCTTCCTGGACGACGGGAGCCCGGACGCCGGGCTGCTGTTCATCTGCTGGCAGGCCGACCCGCTGCGGGGGTTCGTGCCGGTGCAGCGCAAGCTCGACCGGGGGGACGCGCTGTCGGAGTTCGTCCGGCACGAGGCGAGCGCGCTGTTCGCCGTGCCGGGGGGCGCTGCACAGGGTGAGTACGTGGGTCAACGGCTGCTCGAAGGCTGAGACCGGGGCGCAGGGGCGGCGGGCGCGCCGCTAACGTGGCGTCATGACAGCTTCGAGCCGCTACGCGTATCTCGGTCCCGAGGGCACCTTCACCGAGGCGGCGCTGCGCACGCTGCCCGAGGCGGCCACCCGCGAGCTGGTGCCGATGATCTCGGTGCCCGCGGCCCTGGACGCCGTGCGGACGGGGGAGGCGGCGGCGGCGCTCGTGCCGATCGAGAACTCGGTGGAGGGCGGCGTCACGGCGACGGTGGACGAACTGGCGTCGGGCAAGCAGCTGATGATCTACCGCGAGGTGCTGCTGCCGATCGCGTTCGCCCTGCTCGTGCGGCCGGGGACGGCGATCGACGCGATCAAGACGGTCACCGGGCACCCGGTGGCGCAGCCGCAGGTGCGGGACTGGCTGGCCCGTTTCCTGCCGGACGCGCAGTGGGAGTCGGCGGCGTCCAACGCGGACGGCGCGCGGCTGGTGCGGGACGGGCGGTACGACGCGGCGTTCGCCGGTGAGTTCGCGGCGTCGATCTACGGGCTCGAACCGCTCGTGACGGACATCCACGACGCGCACAACGCGACGACGCGGTTCGTGCTCGTCGGGCGCCCGGCGCGCCCGGCGGCGCCGACCGGGGCGGACAAGACGTCGGTGGTGCTGTGGCTGCGGGCCGACCGTCCCGGCGCGCTGCTCGACGTGCTCCAGGAGTACGCGTCGTCCGGCGTGAACCTGATGCGCATCGAGTCGCGGCCGACCGGCAAGGGCATCGGGCAGTACAGCTTCTCGGCCGACTGCGAGGGGCATGTCGAGGACCGGCGGGTCGGGGAGGTGCTGATGGGCCTGCGGCGGCTGTGCGCCGACATCAGGTACCTGGGGTCGTACCCGAGGGCCGACCACGTCGAGCCGACGATCAGGGCGGGCACGACGGACGAGGATTTCCTGACCTCGGCGGACTGGCTGACGCGCTGTCTCGACGGGCGGCACGGCGGCGCGTGACGCGTGCCCGCGCCCCTTTTCCGTGCGGTGGGGGACGGCCTGGGGACGGACCTGTGGATGAACGGCCGAGTTATCCACAGGGGAGCCCCGGCGGCTGTGTACAAGTCGATACGGCCACTCGGACATTCTCGACATAGCGGTCAGTGAGCCGCGAAGGCGGGCACGAGGGGTCGAATCCACTTTCGTCACCGTGTCGCGTACCCCTAACTCTGCGGAGTGAGGCAATTCGTGCGGGATTCCCCCGGAAGAGAGCGTGAACGGCGTTTGAATCGGGAATTCCACCACGCCTCGTGCGCCCCGGAAGAATCCCGCCGAGTATCCACAGGCGCCCACTCCAACCTGTGGATAACTCCGTGGACAACCGCCCTGACCTGTGGATTTCCCGCAACGCCTTTCCCGGCAAAACGGGCAAAAACCCTGCCGTGTTTTCCCCTCGGACCGCTGTTCACCCCACCCGCGGGCACCCCGGTAGCCTTGTCCCGTGATTGACCTTCGCCTGCTCCGTGAGGACCCCGACCGCGTGCGCGCCTCCCAGCGCGCCCGAGGGGAGGACGTCGCCGCCGTCGATGCCCTCCTGACCGCCGACGAGCGGCGCCGGTCCTCCGCGTCCCGCTTCGACGAGCTGCGGGCGGAGCAGAGGCAGCTCGGCAAGCGCGTCCCGCGCGCCGAGGGCGAGGAGAAGGCCGCGCTGCTGCGGAAGGCCGCCGAGCTGGCCGCTGCCGTCAAGGCCGCCGACGCCGCACGGGACGAGGCCGCCGCCGACGCCCAGCGCCACCTGCTGGCGCTCGGCAACCTCGTGCACCCGGACGTCCCGGTCGGCGGCGAGGAGGACTTCGCCCTCCTGGAGACGCACGGCACGGTCCGCGACTTCGCGGCCGAGGGCTTCACCCCCCGCGACCACCTGGAGCTGGGCCAGGCGCTCGGCGCCATCGACACCGAACGCGGCGCCAAGGTGTCCGGCTCGCGTTTCTACTACCTCACCGGCATCGGCGCGCTGCTGGAGCTGGCCCTCGTCAACGCGGCGATCGCCCGCGCGACCGAGGCCGGGTTCGTCCCCATGCTGACGCCCGCGCTGGTCAAGCCGCGCGCCATGGAGGGCACCGGCTTCCTCGGGCAGGCGGCGCAGGACGTCTACCACCTGGAGAAGGACGACTTCTACCTCGTCGGCACCTCCGAGGTGCCGCTCGCCGCGTACCACATGGACGAGATCATCCCGGCCGAGCAGCTGCCGCTGCGCTACGCGGGCTTCTCGCCGTGCTTCCGGCGCGAGGCCGGGACGTACGGCAAGGACACCAAGGGCATCTTCCGCGTCCACCAGTTCGACAAGGTCGAGATGTTCTCCTACGTCGCGCCCGACGAGGCGGAGGCCGAGCACCGGCGGCTGCTGGAGTGGGAGAAGGAGTGGCTGACCGCGCTTGAGCTGCCGTTCCGCGTGATCGACGTGGCCAGCGGCGACCTGGGCGCGTCGGCGTCCCGGAAGTTCGACTGCGAGGCGTGGATCCCGACGCAGGGCAGATACCGCGAGCTGACGTCCGCGTCCAACTGCCTGGAGTTCCAGGCGCGCCGCCTCCAGATCAGGATGCGCACCAAGGACAAGGGCATCCGGCCGCTCGCCACGCTGAACGGGACGCTGTGCGCCGTGCCGCGCACCATCGTCGCGCTGCTGGAGAACCACCAGCTGGCCGACGGGTCGGTGCGCGTGCCCGAGGTGCTGCGCCCGTACCTCGGCGGCCGTGAGCTGCTCACCCCGGCCGACGCACGTTGAGCGCTCGCGTCAGCCTGCCGCAGCGGTTCCCGTACCGGCTGGTCGCCACCGACCTGGACGGCACGCTGCTGCGCGGGGACGGCACGATCTCGCAGCGCACGCGTGACGCGCTCGCCGCCGCGCAGGCGGCGGGCGCGGAGCATCTCGTGGCCACCGGCCGCAGCGTCGCGTGGACGCGGGACATCCTGCGCGCGCTCGGCTACCGGGGCATCGCCGTCTGCGGCCAGGGCGCGCAGCTCTACCACGCGGGCGAGGACCGGCTGTTGACGTCCATCACCCTCGACCGGGCCGTCGCGCGCCGGGCGGTCGAGCTGCTGGAGGACGCCCTCGGGCCGCTGGCGGTCGGCGCGGCGGCGGACGGGGTGGACGGCGACATCAGGATGGACGCCCACTTCCGGCCGGTGGACGGGGACAACGTCACCGACGAGGTGAGCGAGCCGCAGGACGTCGCGCCGGACCGGGAAGGGCTGTTCGCCGAGCCGGTCATCAAGCTGTACCTCCAGCATCCTTCGCTGAGGGACGACGCGTTCGCGGCGGCGGCGCGGGAACGGCTGGGCGGGGTGGTGGACTTCGTCGTGTCGGGCCCCGGGCTGGTGGAGATGCTGCCGCTCGGGCTCTCGAAGGCCACCGGGCTGTCCCTGGCCGCGCGGCGGCTGGGCGTACGGGCCTCGGACACCATCGCGTTCGGCGACATGCCCAACGACGTGACGATGCTCGGCTGGGCCGCGCACGGCGTGGCGATGGGCAACGCGCACCCGGAAGTCCTCGCGGTGGCCGACGAGGTGACGGGCAGCAACGACGAGGACGGCATCGCGACCGTCATCGAGGCGCTGCTCGCGGCCTCCCCTTGAGGGAAGTTATCCACAGGCTGTGCAACACGCCTGTGGAAAAGCCGGTTTGACGGTCCGTCGGCAGCAGGATCCGATCATTCACGGACACGGAGATACGCGGGCGGCACCGCGTCCGTCAGCCACACACCGTTGTCGCTGAGGTGGAACGTCCCGCCGTCCCGGTGCATCGCCCCGCTGTCCACCGTGAGGACCACGGGTCTGCCGCGCCGGGCGCCGACGCGGGTCGCCGTCTCGCGGTCGGGCGAGAGGTGGACGTGGTGGCGGCCCATGGGGCGCAGCCCCTCGTCGAGGATGGCGGACACGTGACGCGCGGTCGTGCCGTGGAAGAGGTGGGCGGGCGGCTCCGCCGGTGGCAGCCCGAGGTCCACCTCCACCGTGTGGCCCTGGCTGGCGCGGATGCGCAGGTCGTCGCCCGTGCCGTCGAGGGCGTAGCGGCGTTTGTCGTTCGTCGCGACGACCTCGGCGAGTTCGTCGGGGGTGATCGGGAAGCCGTGGCGGCGGGCCGCGTCGAGAAGGGCGGCGACCGGGGTCCAGCCCTGGGCGTCGAGCGTGATGCCGATGCGGGCCGGGTCGTGTCTGAGGTGGCGGGAGAGGTACTTCGAGACGCGTATGCGCCGTCTGTCGTCCATGCGGTCAGGGTGCCGTAGGTCGGCGCGTGGGGGACACCGCATTTCGGCACGTCGGGACGGCGCACCCGTCACGCTGTACAACACGGGGAAGGACCTGCACCGTTGGTCCCATGAACCACACCACTCTCGACGTTGACAGCGTCCGCGCCGGGACGCCCGGCTGTTCCGAGCGCGTCCATCTCAACAACGCGGGCGCGGGGTTGCTCTCCCGGCGCACGCTGCGTGCCGTGACCGGGCATCTCGAACTGGAGGCGGCCATCGGCGGGTACGAGGCGGCCGACCGTGAACAGGAGCGCATCGGCCGTACGTACGCGGACATCGCGACGCTGATCGGCGGCCGGGCCGCCGAGGTCGCGCTGTTCGACAACTCGACGCACGCCTGGCAGGCCGCCTTCCTCTCGCTCACCCACACCTTCGGGCCGGGCGACCGGATCCTCACCGGGCGCGCCGAGTACGGCAGCAACGTGCTGATGTACCTGCACGCCGCCCGGCGGTTCGGGGTCGAGGTCGTCGTCGTCCCGGACGACGCGCACGGGCGGCTCGACACCGAGGCGCTCGCCGGGCTGATCGACGAGCGGACGCGGCTGGTCGGCGTCAGCCATGTGCCGACCGGCGGCGGACTCGTCAATCCGGCGGCGGAGATCGGCCGGATCACGCGTGCGGCCGGGGTGCCCTTCCTGCTGGACGCCACGCAGTCGGTGGGCCAGTTCCCGGTGGACGTGCGCGCGTTGGGCTGCGACATGCTGACGGCGACGGGCCGCAAGTTCCTGCGCGGGCCGCGCGGCACCGGCTTCCTCTGGGTGGCCGAGGCCATGCTGGGGCGGGTCGAGCCGGTCATGCCGGAGATCAAGTCGGCCGAGTGGGACGGCGCGCGCGGCTTCACCTGGCGGGCGGGGGCCGAGCGCTTCGCGTCGTGGGAGATGAACTACGCGGCGGTGCTGGGCCTCGGCTCGGCCGTCCGCCAGGCGCTCGAACTGGACCCTGCGGTGACGGGGGCGCGCGCCGTCGCCCTGGGCGCGCGGCTGCGGGACGCCCTGGACGCGCTGCCGGGCGTCACCACCCACGACCTGGGGCTCGACCGGTGCGCCATCGTGACGGCCCGGGTGGGGGACGTCCCGGCGCGTGCGGTGGCCGCGGCGCTCGCCGGGCAGGGGGTGAACGTCTCGACGACCGATCCGTCGCACACGCAGTTCGACGCGGAGGTCAGGGACGTCCACCCCCTCGTCCGTCTCTCGCCGCACTACTTCACGACGGAGGACGAACTGGACCGGGCCGTCGCGCTGATCGACGGGCTCGCGCGGGGGCGGTGAGGGCGCGGCGCCGGGTCAGACCACCTGTCCGCGCGCCTCGGCGAGCGCGACGACCTCCGCCTCGGCCGCCGCCAGCGACTCGTCCGCCAGACCGCGGTACGCGGCCAGGTGCGGCGCGAATCCGGCGAGGGTCATCTCGGCGGCGACGAAGCTCATGTTCTCCTCCGGCACGCCGAGCCCGCCGAAGTACGCCCGCAGCCAGGGCGTCTGGAAGTCCCAGGCTTCCCGGGGCGTCCCGGGGCCGTAGGCGCCGCCGCGCGCGGAGACCACGACCAGCCGCGTGCGGCGCAGGAGGCTGTCCCCGGTGGCCGGATCGGTGAAGACGCCGGGGAAGCCGACCCGGTCGATCCACGCCTTCAGCAGGGCGGACACGGAGAAGTTGTACATCGGCGCGCCGATCAGGACGGTGTCGGCCTCCAGCAGTTCGGTGATCAGCGGGTGCGTCAGCGCCCACTCCCGCTCCTCCTCGGGGCCCCGGACGCGCGCGGCGACGCCGGACAGGGCGGTCAGGCCCTCCCGCTCCTGCCGCCGCCCCAGCGCGCAGTAGGCGGTGCCGAGCGGGGGCACGGGCGCGGCGGCGAGGTCGTGGTACCGGTAGCCGTCCGCGCCGTGCAGGGCCCGCCAGTCCCGCGCGAACAGTGCGGTGAGCCGCCTGCTGACCGACTCGTCGGAGCGGTGGGCACTCGAATCCAGATGCAGCAGCCGTGTCCGGGCCGCCGGTACCGTCCCCTGTGTCGGCTGTGTCGGCTGTGTCGGCTGTGTCGGTTGCGCCGGCTTCATCGGTGTTGTCATGGCGGAGCCTGTCACCTCGGTGTGGTTGCGTTCGTCAAGGAGGCTGACGCCCGGGGGTGAGGAAAGGTGACCGGTGGAAGAGCTGGACGGCCCGGACGACCCGGGTGAGCTGGACGAGCCGCGTGAGCTGGATGACCTGGCAGAACGCTTCGACGCCCAGCGCGGGACGCTCCTGTCGGTCGCCTACCGGCTGCTCGGTTCCGTCGGCGAGGCGGAGGACGCCGTGCAGGAGACCTGGCTGCGTCTGAGCCGGTCCGACGCCGGGGCCGTGGAGAACCTGCCGGGCTGGCTGCGTACGGTGATCACCCGCATCTGCCTGGACGTCCTGCGCGCCCGCCGCTCCCGCCGGGAGGACCTGACCGGGCAGGAGGTGCTCGACCAGGTCGCGGAACCCGCCGCGGGCGGCCGTCCTGAGGACGAGGCCCTGCTGGCCGACTCCGTCAGCCGCGCGCTGCTCGTCGTCCTGGACCGGCTCGCGCCCGCCGAACGCGTCGCCTTCGTGCTGCACGACATGTTCGCCGTGCCCTTCGACCAGATCGCGCCCCTCGTCGGACGCACCCCCGTCACCACCAAGAAGCTCGCCAGCCGCGCGCGGGGCAAGGTGCGGGGCGCTCCGGTGGTGTCGGCGGACGAGCTGGCCCGTCGTCACACGGCCGTCTCGGCCTTCCTCGCCGCCGCGCGGGCCGGCGACCTCGACGCGGTCCTGGCGGTGCTGGCCCCCGACGTGGTGCGCCGCAGCGACCCCCTGCTGCTCCCGCCCGGCGCCGCCGCCGAGGTCCGCGGCGCGCGGGCCGTGGCGGAGGGCACCGTGTTCCTCGCCTACAGGTCACGAATCGCGGAACCGGCCCTGATCGACGGCTCGGTGGGAGCCGTCGTCGCGCCGGGCGGGCGGCTGCTGATCGCGCTCACCTTCGCCGTCGAGGACGGCCGGGTCGCGGCGTACGAGGTGATCGCGGACCCCGCACGCCTCCGGCGGCTCGACATCGCCGTCCTGGACGGGTGAGCGGCGGGGGCGTCGCCCCGCCCCCGCGCGCCCGCCGGAGGTGCCGGACCGGGCCTGGGGTCCGTCTTCGAAGGGGGCGTCCGGCCGCTCGCGGCGTCCGGTGCGTGCGAGCGCAAGGCGCCGCGAGCAGGGCGACCCCTGTGAAGACGGGCCTCAGTCGTCGGCCGCCACGGTGAGGACGGTGAGGCGGCGGATCGCGTACCAGGTACCGGCGACGGTGACGGCGGCCAAGAGGATCACGGCCGTCGGCAGGGCCACGTCCGAGGTGACCCCGGTGCCGTCGGCCGCGACCCGCTCCGCCAGGGAGAGGGACCACTGCTGGACGCTCAGCGTCCGCGCGCCCGACACGATGCTGCCGAAGAGCGTCTCCCAGATGAGCGAGTAGATGAGGCCGAAGACCACCGCGTTCCGCGAGACGGTGCCCAGCAGGAGGAACACCGCGCTGTAGGCGATCGAGGCGACGGCGGCCGCCAGCGTGTAGGCCCCGGCTATCTGCTGGCTGTTCCCGTTCATGATCATCCCGGCCAGCAGGACCGGGACGGTGGTGAAGAGCATGGTGACCGCGATCGCGACCCACAGCTTCGTCAGGATGATGGTGCGCCGGGGCAGCGGCTTCGACAGCAGGTAGACGATCGATCCGTCGTCGATCTCCGGGGCGATGGCGCCCGTTCCGGCGATGACGCCGATCAGCGGCACCATGGCGGCCAGGCCGAAGCCGCCGAGCACCTCCTCGGTCACCCGGTCGTCGGCCCCGCCGATGGCCCGGACCGCGATCGCGATCAGGATCAGCAGCCCGGGGAGGATGCTGAGGAGGATGGCGCGCCTGCGGCCCAGCAGCGCCCGGTAGGTGAGCCGGGCGACGGTCTCGTTGTACACGGCAGGGCTCCTTACGCGCTGATCAGGTAGGAGAAGACGCTTTCCAGGGACTCGTCCGACGGGGAGACCGCGAGCAGCCTGATCCCGTGGTCCCTGGCGAGCCTGGGCAGTTCGGTGGTGAAGCGGCCGAAGTCGTGCGCCTGCACCCGCAGGGCACGCTCGGCGGTGTCCACCTCGATGGACGTCGTGGACGGGTCGCCGATCAGCGCGGCGGCCAGCGCGCGGTCGTCGCTGGAGCGGATCAGGTACTGGTGCGGCCGGTCGGTCATGAGACGCCGGATGCGCCGGAAGTCACCGGACGCGGCGTGCCGCCCCGCGACGATCACCTCGATGTGCCCGGCCAGTTGCTCGACCTCCTCCAGGATGTGGGAGGAGAACAGGACGGTACGGCCCTCGTCGCCCATCCTGCGGAGCAGCGTCATCAGCTGCATCCGCTGCCGGGGGTCCATGCCGTTGAACGGCTCGTCGAGCAGCAGCACGGACGGCTGGTGCACGAGGGCGGAGGCCATCTTGACCCGCTGCCGC
Source organism: Streptomyces avicenniae (assembly GCF_000719135.1). Lineage (GTDB taxonomy): Bacteria > Actinomycetota > Actinomycetes > Streptomycetales > Streptomycetaceae > Streptomyces > Streptomyces avicenniae. Next base: position 412,191 of record NZ_JOEK01000001.1, read on the forward strand.
ATGCCCTTGCTGTAGGTGGAGATGCGGCGGTCCGCCGCGTCGGTCATCTCCACGGTGGCGAGGGCGTCCCGCGCGGCGGCCTTCGGATCGGGCAACCGGTGCAGCTCGGCGTTGGCGAGCACGAACTCGCCGCCGGTCAGGTAGTCGTACATCCCCTCACGTTCGGGGACGAGCCCGATGTGGCGGTAGACGGACTCGTTGCGCCAGATGGACGCGCCGTCCAGCGTGACCGTCCCGGCCGAGGGGGCGAGGAAGCCGCTCATCATGTGGATGAGCGTGGACTTGCCCGCGCCGTTGGGGCCCAGCAGACCGGTCACGCCCGGGCCTATGGCCATGCTGATGTCGTTGACGGCGACCACGTTGCCGAACCAGCGGGAGACCTGGGTGATCTCGATGGTGGTCATGGGTCAGATCCCGGCCTTCCGGTAACGGCGCAGCAGGAGCGCCAGGCACAGGGCGACGAGCCCCGCGACGGCGAGCAGAGAGGCGATGCCCTGGAGTGTCGTCGGCTGGACGCCCGCGGGGAACCCGGTGGTGCCGCCCAGGAACGCGGCCTGGATGCCGTCCACCAGCGAGGCGGGCGAGAAGAGGCCGAACCAGCCGATCGCGCCCTCGGAGTCCTGCGTCTCCATGAGCGCTTGGAGGGGGTACACGGCGAAGCCGGGGATGGTCAGCACCGCGATGACGGCGGCGACGCCGAAGCCTCGTCGGGGGGTGAACGACGCGACCAGCAGGGCGATGCCCGCGTACAGCACCGACAGGACGGCCGTGGCGACCAGGCCCTGGAGGTATCCGGTCGTCTGGTCGGCGAAGCCCAGCTCGGCGAGCAGCCCGCCCACGTACGAGATGGTCAGCGGCAGCCCGGTGAACAGGAAGAGCGCGCCGACGAGGGCGGCGAACTTGGCCGTCACGTAGTCCGCGCGCGTGATGGGCCGGGAGAAGTAGAGCGGCATCGTCTTGTACCGCAGGTCGAGCGAGACCAGTTGGGGCGCGGCCATCGCCAGGAAGAGGACGACGATGGGCTCCATCGACAGGGCGTACCGCGTGTGGTCGATGAGCAGCTCGTCCGTGCCGGTGGTCGAGGCGACCGCGACCATGATGACCGCGGGCAGCGCCATCACGGCGAACAGCCCCCACGGCAGCACCTTCGAGCGGGCCGGGCGGCCGAGGCCGAAGGCGCCGCGCAGGGAGTGGACGAAGAGCGAGTACCGGGCGTAGCGCGCGCCGAGGCGTGCGCCCTCGTACCGGCGGTACCCGATGTCGTGGATACGGGCGTCGGCCGTCTGCCGGGGGATCGTCATGACTGCGCCTCCTCGAAGACCTCGGCGATGCGGTGGCGGCGCTGTTCCATGCGGACCAGGCCGAGGCCGAGGTCGGCGACGGTGTCACGGACGATGTCGTACACCTCGGCGCCGGTGACCTCGATCTCCAGCAGCTGCCCCACGGTGGGCGCGGCGGTCACCCCGGCCGCCGCCAGGGCGGCGCGTACCGCGTCGGAACCGCGCGGGTGCGCGTCGCTGTCGGTGACCTCGATCGCCAGGGCTGCGGTGACCTCCGTGAAGCTGGCCGTGGACTGCGAGCGCAGGAGACGGCCGCCGTCGATGACGACGATGTGGTCGCAGGTGCGCTCCAGCTCGCCCAGCAGGTGTGAGGTGACCAGCACCGATATCCCGAAGTCGGCGTGCACCCGGCGGATCAGGGAGAGCATCTCGTCGCGCCCGGCCGGGTCGAGGCCGTTGGTCGGCTCGTCGAGCAGGACGAGGCTCGGGTCGTGCACCAGGGCCTGGGCGAGCTTGACGCGCTGCTTCATGCCGGTCGAGTAGCCGCCCATCGGGCGGTACCGCTCCTCGCGCAGGCCGACGTGCCGCAGGGTGTCGGCGGTCCGCTCACGCGCCGCCGTGACCGGCAGACCGGACATCCTGGCCATGTGGACGACGAACTCGGTGGCCGACACGTCGGCGGGCAGGCAGTCGTGCTCCGGCATGTAGCCGACGCGCGCGCGGATCGCGTCGCCCTCCCTGGCGGCGTCGAGGCCGAGCACGGCGGCACTGCCCTCGGTGGCCGGGGCCAGCCCCAGCAGGAGCTTGATCAGCGTGGACTTGCCCGCGCCGTTCGAGCCGATCAGCCCCGTGACACCCGGGCCTATGTCCACCGTCAGCCCGTCGAGCGCGGTCACCCGTGGATACCGCTTCGTCAGGCCCCTGGTCTGAATCACGCTTGGATACGTGCTGTCTGCGCTCACCCACGAGACGCTAGTGCCCCGCGGGCAGGCCCCGCGTCCCACTTTGGTCTCAAGACGTGCTCTCTTTCGTCCCTCGCCCCGCCGGTCGGCCCCCTAGGGGACGGCCCGCCGGTCAGGTCAGGCCGTCAGCTGGGCGAGCCCCTCGGTGGCGATCCGCTCGAAGACGGCGAGGTCGCCCGCGAAGACCGAGTTCTCCACCGGCCAGTGGAGCACCAGCTCGGTGAACCCCAGCTCCGCCACCGCCCCGGCGTAGTCCACGAACGCGCCGACCGACGACAGCGCGTCCCCGCCGTCCCCCGAGCCCGAGTGCAGCAGCACCCGCCCCAGGGTCGCCGGCTCGCGGCCCGTCTCCTCGCACACCGCGTCCAGGCGGTCCACCTGACGGCGCAGCGCGCCGAGCGCGTCCGGCGTCCGGCCGCCGTCGAACCCCGCCGGGTCACCGACCGTCACCCACGCCTGCCCGTGCCGCGCGGCGAGCCGCATCCCCCGCGGCCCGGTCGCCGCGACCGCGAACGGCAGCCGGGGACGCTGCACGCACCCGGGGACCGTGCGGACCTCGTGCGCCGAGTAGAAGTCGCCCTGGTACGAGACGCCACGCGCCGGACCGCCCGCGCCCCCCTCGCTCAGCAGCCGGTCGAGCAGCCGCACGAACTCGGCGAACCGCTGCGCGCGCTCACGCGGCGACCACGCCTCCTCGCCCAGCGCCGTCGCGTCGTACCCGGTGCCGCCAGCGCCGACGCCGAGGGTGATCCGCCCGCCGCTGATGTCGTCGAGCGTGATGAGTTCCTTGGCGAGCGTCACCGGGTGGCGGAAGTTGGGTGAGGTGACGAGAGTGCCGAGCCGCAGGCGTTCGGTCACCGCGGCGGCGGCCGTGAGCGTCGGCAGGGCACCGAACCACGTGCGGTCCCTGAAGGTGCGCCACGAGAGGTGGTCGTAGGTGTAGGCGGTGTGGAAGCCCAGCTCCTCGGCATGCTGCCAGGTCCGCCGGCCACCGTCCGACCAGCGGTGGACCGGCAGGATGACAGTGGACAGCCGGAGCGGCAGCTCGGATGTGACAGCCATGACCAGCAAGCGTATGCCCTATCCGGCGGGACGGAGCGCCCCTTCCCGACAACGACCGGGTCCGTCCGCATCCTCGTGGTCTCTCGCACGGATGTGCGCGCATATGCTCGACAACTGTGTCACTTCCCGAGGATCTCCCCCGCCTGATCGCCACCGACCTCGACGGCACCCTGCTGCGCGACGACAAGACGGTCTCCGCGCGGACCGTCGCGGCCCTCGCCGCCGCCGAGGAGGCCGGTGTCGAGGTGATCTTCGTGACGGGCCGTCCCGCGCGCTGGATGAACGTGGTGAGCGACCACGTCCACGGCCACGGGATGGCCATCTGCGGCAACGGCGCGGCCGTCGTGGACCTCCACCGCGGCGGAGAACTCGTGGAGACGTACCCCCTGCCGCGCGAGAACGCGCTGGCCGTCGCCGACGCGGTACGGGCGGCGGCGCCCGGCGCCGTCTTCGCCGTGGAGCGCACCGCGGGCTTCCACCACGAACCGGACTATCCGCGCCTCGAATTCGAGCCCGCGTTCGAGGTGGCACCGGTGGAACTCCTGCTGGCCCACGACGGCGCCCGCACCGGCCTGCCGGTCCTCAAGCTGCTCGCCTTCCACCCCACGCTCGCCCCCGACACCTTCCTCACCCTCGCCCGCGACGCCACCGGCGGACGCGGCGAGGTCACCAGGTCCAGCCCCTCGGCGCTCCTGGAGATCAGCGCCCCCGGCGTCAGCAAGGCCAGCACGCTCGCCCGGCACTGCGCGCGGCACGGCATCTCCCCCGCGGAGGTCATGGCCTTCGGCGACATGCCCAACGACCTCGACATGCTCGGCTGGGCCGGGACCGCCTACGCCATGGCCAACGCGCACCCGGCCGTCCTCGCCGCCACCGAGCGGCACACGGCCTCCAACGAGGAGGACGGCGTCGCGCGGGTCGTCGAGGCGCTGCTCGGCACGCACCGTCCCGCCGTCCGCTGACCGGCCGGGACGTGCGCGAGCGCGCCGCTCAGGCGTCGTCGCCGCCCTCGGCCGGGCTCGTGAAGTCGGGGCTGGAGAAGCCCGGATGCAGGTAGCGCGGCTCGGGCGCCGCGCCGCCGCCGTCCCCCCGCGCCGCGGCGCCGCCCGGCCCGTGGAACGTCGGGCTGGAGAAGCGGGGGCTTGAGAAGTCCGGGCTGGAGAAACGCATCCTGGGCCCGCTCTCCTGCGGCGGATGCGCCACTGCCGCGGCGCCGTCGTCCTCCCGCCGCGCGGCCAGCAGCACGGGCGCCACACCCCGCTCGACCAGCGCACGCCGCCACTCCCCGCGCGCCCGCGCCACCTCGGCAGCCCCGCCGCCGGAGGACGAGGCCCGGATCGCCGTCGCCGACCCGTTGCGCACCGCCGCGACCACGAGACCGGACACGGCGATCAGCATCCCGCCCGCCGCGACCAGCGCGAACACCCAGCCCACGCCCCGCATCCCGGCCGCCACCTCAGGCTCGGGATCGACGAGGCCCAGCGTGTAGCCCAGCAGCAGGAAGACGACCCCCGCGACCGCCGCGAGCACCGGCACCAGCGTGACGACGACGGCCCACGTCCCCGTCCCCGCGCCGCCCGCACCGTCCGCGCGCCCGTGCGCGCGGCGCAGGGCGACGTACCGCTGATACTCCTCGTCGGCCGCCGCCGTGACGGCTGGCAGCGCGGCGTGGAGCGCGGCCCGCAGCCGTTCGGCCTCGGCGGGCTCGCTCCAGGCGGTGAACCGGGCCGTGCGCAGCGCCTCTTCGAGGACGCGCTCGACCTCGGCCTCGTCCTCGGGCGGCAGACCGTCCGCGCTGTTCATGGGCGTCCCCCTGCCGTAAGGGCGAGCGGATGGGTGCCCGATCGTAGAGCGGACAGGCCGTCCGCGACAGGCACGTGCCCGAAATCCTTACGGACCGGTAGGCAAACCGCAGGTGGGCGCCGCCGCCCCGCGTGTCGCGCGCGGGGCGTCCACCGGCCAGGACGGGGGAGGCGGGCGCCTACTGCGGCAGCGGCAGCGGGGTGATGAGCAGCTTTCCTGCCATGGTGACGCCGCCGTCCATCGCGATGGCGAGGGAGTCGGCGTACACGTAAGGGCCCGTCACGCGCGGCCCGGCGCCCTCCTCCCCGTCGGCGCTCTCCGCGTCGCCGCCGTTCTCCCCCGTCAGATAGGGGATGGGGCTGTGGCCGTGGACGACGCAGCGTCCGCCGAACGTGTCGAGCAGCTCACGCGCCGCCTGCGGCCCGTCGTCGTCCCGGAACGCGAAGCGCTTCGTGAACTTGCGGAAGAGGTCCCAGGTCTCCTCGACGTCGTTGCGCTGCAACGCCTGCCAGATGGCGTCGTTCACGTCCTCGACGGTGCCGCCGTAGTCCAGGTACGCCGTCGTGTCGGAGTGCATCAGCAGGTAGCCGTCGGCGACGGCCATCGAGTCCAGCCGGGACATCCACTGCACATGGTGGTCCTGGAGGCGCTCCATGTCGGAGCGCTGGCCGCCGTTGAGCAGCCAGACGGTGGAGAACGACGCGGTGCCCGCCGCCGATTCGACCGGTGCGTCGCCGAAGCGGGACGCGCCGAGGAGCAGCAGCTCGTGATTGCCGAGGATGGCCTTGCAGTAGCCGCCGGCCGCCGCCGCCTCCGCCGAGAGCCGCATGACGAGGTCGAGCACGCCGACCCCGTCGGGGCCGCGGTCGGTGAAGTCGCCGAGGAACCAGAGGCGGGCGTTGCCCGCGGCCCAGTTGTCCGAGGCGTCCGTGAGGCCCGCCTCGTGGAGCGCGGCCCGTAGTTCGTCGAGGTAGCCGTGGACGTCGCCGACCACGTACAGCGGTCCGGCGCCCTCGATCACCGGCAGGTCGCGCTCCGTCGGCGTGTACCGGGGCACGGGCGCGGCCGGTCCGTCCCCGCCCTGCAGCCCGTCCGGTCCCTCGCCGGCCCCCTGAGTCATCGACCCCTCCACCACTACGCGCCGCCTCCACCTGGGGGACCTGCCGACCAGCCGATCCCGGTGCCGTTCGCCCATCATAGGAATGCCGGTGCCCGGATGTGACACACCTGTACCGGGGAATCTACTGGTCGGCGGCGGGGGCCTGCCGCGGGGCCGCCACCCGGGCGTGCGCGAGGCGTCCGTGCCCGGCGCCCGCGGTGAGCGGCGGGCGCTGCGACGAGGTGCGGACGATCAGCTCGGTCGGCATGACCTGGTGCAGCGCCTCGGGGGCGGGGACGGGCGCGGCGGAGCGGCCGTCGGCGTTCTCGATGGCGTCGATGAGCAGTTGGATGACAGTGGTGCCGATGCGTCCCGGCTTGAGGGAGAGCGTGGTGATGGAGGGTTCGGTGCCCGCGTAGACGCTGGACTCGCTGCAGCAGACGATGAGCAGGTCCTCGGGGACGCGCAGGCCGTAGCGGCGGGCGGCGGCCAGCAGGTCGGTGCCGTTCGGGTCGAACAGGCCGTAGACCGCGTCGGGCCGGTCGGGGCGGGCGAGGAGCCGGTCGGCGGCGACGGCTCCGGCGCAGGGGTCGTGGGCGGGGTACGCCTCGTAGACGGGTGCCTGGCCGTTGCGTTCGCACCAGTTGAGGTACGCGGTGGTGGACAGGCGGGTGTAGGTGTCGGTGCTCGTGCCGGTCAGCAGGCCGATACGGCGGGCGCCGCCCGAGGCGAGGTGGTCGAGGAGCCCGGCGACGGCCGCCTCGTGGTCGTTGTCCACCCAGGCGGTGACGGGGAGGCTGCCGCCCGGACGGCCGTCGGAGACGACCGGGATGCCCTGGCGGACCAGTTCGGTGACGACGGGGTCGTGGTCGGAGGGGTCGATGACGACGGTGCCGTCGAGGGCGACGTTGGACCAGACGTCGAACTCACGGTGCTGGGAGGTCGCCGGGAGGATCACCAGCGCGTACCCGCGGGCCAGCGCGGCGGAGGTCGCGGCGCGCGCCATCTCCGCGAAGTAGGCGAACTCGGTGAAGGTGAACGGTTCTTCGCCGTAGGTGGTGACGGTGAGCCCGATCAGTCCCGATTTGCCGGTGCGGAGGGTGCGGGCGGCGGCCGACGGGCGGTAGCCGAGCCGGTCGGCGACGGAGCGCACGTGGCGGCGGGTCGCGTCGGGGAGGCGGCCCTTGCCGTTGAGGGCGTCGGACACGGTGGTGATCGAGACACCGGCGGCTGCGGCGACGTCCCGGATGCCCGCCCGTTGTCCGCTCATCCTGCGGCCGGCGGTCCGGGTCACCTGATGCTTCGCTGCTGTCATGGCGACCTGATGGTAGGCCCGGACGGGGAGGTGCGGGGCGGCAGGTGGACGGCGGGGCGGCGTCACGTTTCTGCATGCCACACCACCCCATCGACCTGCGGATTCGTGGCCCGGATCACCCGACGGCTTTGCTTCGGAAGGCTGGATCGCTCTTTGTCTAGGAGGCAAGGGAGATTTCAACGTCGCCGCCCTCACCCTCACGGGTGTGGCGCGCCACGGCACACACCACCGGCGCACGGCCCGGCCACGCGCCCCCGTCGCACCGGCGTACGCCCCGACGGAGGAGGGGGCACCGCCCTCTTAGGGTGGGCCGGGTGACGACCTCATCTTCTCAGGAGCCCCTCGCGCGGCCGGGCAGCGGCCCCCGGCTGCGCCCCGCGCTGGACGGCATTCCGGCCTACGTGCCGGGCAAGCCCGCCGACGGCGGCCCGGTGACGTTCAAGCTGTCCTCGAACGAGAACCCGTACCCGCCGCTGCCCGGCGTGCTGGAGAGCGCGGTGGCCTCGGCCGAGGCGCTCAACCGCTACCCGGACCTCGCCTGCGCCGCGCTGACGGCCGAGCTGGCCGGGCGGTTCGGCGTCCCGGTCGGCCATCTCGCGACCGGCACCGGCTCGGTGGGCGTGGCCCAGCAGCTGGTGCAGTCCACGGCCGGGCCGGGCGACGAGGTGATCTACCCGTGGCGGTCCTTCGAGGCCTATCCGATCATCACGCAGATCTCCGGAGCGACCTCGGTGCGCGTGCCGCTGACCGCGGACGAGGAGCACGACCTCCCCGCCATGGCGGACGCGATCACGCCGCGGACGCGCCTGATCTTCGTCTGCACGCCGAACAACCCCACGGGCACCCCCGTGCGCCGGGCCGCTCTCGACAGCTTCCTCGACCGGGTGCCGGGCGACGTCCTGGTCGTGCTCGACGAGGCGTACCGCGAGTTCAGCCGTGACCCGGAGGTGGCCGACGGGATCGACGTCTACCGGGAGCGGCCCAACGTCTGCGTCCTGCGGACGTTCTCCAAGGCGTACGGGCTGGCCGGGCTGCGGATCGGCTTCGCCGTGGCGCACGAGCCGGTGGCCGCGGCGCTGCGGAAGACGGCCGTGCCGTTCGGTGTGAGCCAGATCGCACAGAACGCCGCCATCGCCTCCCTGCGGAGCGAGGCGGCGCTGCTGGAGCGGGTGGAGGCGCTGGTCGCGGAGCGGACCCGGGTGTCGGACGCGCTGCGCGCGCAGGGCTGGCGGGTGCCGGAGTCGCAGGCGAACTTCGTCTGGCTGCGGCTGGGCGGGGAGACGGCGGCGTTCGCCGGGGCGTGCGAGGCGGCGGGGGTGACGGTGCGGCCGTTCTTCGGCGAGGGCGTCCGCGTGACGGTCGGGGAGCCGGAGGCGAACGACCTCGTGCTGCGGGTGGCGGAGGCGTTCCTGGCCGCCCACCCGGGGCTGCGGGCCTGACGGGAGGGCCGGGACGAGAGGGGTGCACCCCCCGCGAATCGGACGCGGGGGACGTGGTCCATAATGGAGCTTGTGAATGTGAATACGTTCACAAGATCTTCCCGCAGACCGCGGAGGGAGCACCCACGTGGACCTCGCACTCGCACCGGAGACCCTGGCGCGGTGGCAGTTCGGCATCACGACCGTCTACCACTTCCTCTTCGTCCCCCTGACGATCTCCCTCGCCGCCCTGACGGCGGGGCTCCAGACCGCCTGGGTGCGCACGCAGGACGAGAAGTACCTCAAGGCGACCAAGTTCTGGGGCAAGCTGTTCCTGATCAACATCGCCATGGGCGTGGTCACCGGCATCGTGCAGGAGTTCCAGTTCGGCATGAACTGGTCGGACTACTCCCGCTTCGTGGGCGACGTCTTCGGGGCTCCGCTGGCCTTCGAGGCGCTGATCGCCTTCTTCTTCGAGTCCACGTTCATCGGCCTGTGGATCTTCGGCTGGGACAAGCTGCCGCCCAAGCTCCACCTGGCCACGATCTGGACCGTCGCGGTCGGCACCGTGCTGTCGGCGTACTTCATCCTCGCCGCGAACTCCTGGATGCAGCACCCGGTGGGCTACCGCATCGACGAGGAGACGGGACGCGCGCAGCTCACCGACTTCGTCGCGGTCCTCACGCAGAACACCGCCGTCGCCCAGTTCTTCCACACGATCACCGCCGCCTTCCTCACCGGCGGCGCGTTCATGGTGGGCATCGCCGCCTACCACCTCATGCGCCGCAAGCACGTCGCCGTCATGCGCACGTCGCTGCGGCTCGGACTCGTCACCATGGTCGCGGCCGGGATGCTGACCGCGTTCACCGGCGACCGGCTCGGCAAGATCATGTACGAGCAGCAGCCCATGAAGATGGCCGCGGCCGAGGCCCTGTGGGACACCGAGGCACCGGCGCCGTTCTCGCTCTTCGCGGTCGGGGACGTGGACCGGGGCCACAACACCGTCGCCATCGAGGTGCCAGGACTGCTGTCCTTCCTCGCCCATGACAACTTCAGCGAGGCCGTGCCCGGCATCAACGACACGAACGAGGCCATGCAGGAGCTGTACGGCCCCGGCGACTACCGGCCCAACATCCCGGTGGCCTACTGGAGCTTCCGCTGGATGATCGGTTTCGGGATGACCTCGGCCGCCCTCGGCGCCGCCGGGCTCTGGCTCACCCGGCGGAAGCTGTGGCTGTCCGAGCGGCTGCGCACCGGCGCGGACGAACGGCCCCGGCTCGCCCTCACCCGGGACCGCGAGCTGAGCCCCCTGCTGACCCGCTGCTACTGGCGGCTCGCGCTGCTGACCATGCTCTTCCCGCTCGCCGCCAACGCCTGGGGCTGGATCTTCACCGAGACCGGCCGCCAGCCCTGGGCCGTCTTCGGGCTGCTCCGCACCGAGGACGCCGTCTCGCCCGGGGTGTCGCAGGCCGAGGTGATCATCTCGCTCGTCACCTTCACCACGCTGTACGCGATCCTCGCCGTCATCGAGGTCCGGCTGATGGTCAAGTACGCCAAGGCGGGCCCACCGGAGCTGACCGAGTCCGACCTGAACCCGCCCACCCGGATCGGCGGGGACGACACCGCCGACCGCCCGATGGCGTTCTCGTACTAGGAGCGCACGATGGAACTCCACGACATCTGGTTCGTCATCATCGCCGTGCTGTGGGTCGGCTACTTCTTCCTGGAGGGCTTCGACTTCGGCATCGGCGTGCTCACCGGCACCCTGGCCCGCGACCGGGCCGAACGGCGCGTGCTGATCAACACCATCGGCCCCGTCTGGGACGGGAACGAGGTCTGGCTGATCTCGGCGGGCGGCGCCACGTTCGCCGCCTTCCCCGACTGGTACGCGACGCTCTTCTCCGGCTTCTACCTGCCGCTGCTCCTCATCCTCGTCGGACTGATCGTGCGCGGCGTGGCCTTCGAGTACCGGGTGAAGCGGTCGTCCGAGGCATGGCAGCGCAACTGGGAACGCGCCATCTTCTGGTGCTCGCTCGGCGTCGCGTTCCTGTGGGGCGTGGCCTTCGCCAACATCGTGCGCGGCGTGCCGATCGACGCCGACCACGAGATGACCGGCGGCCTCACCGACCTGCTGGGCCCGCACGCGCTGTTGGGCGGCGTCGCGACCGTGATCCTCTTCACCTTCCACGGCGCCGTCTTCGCCGCGCTCAAGACCACCGGCGACATCCGGCTGCGGGCACGGCGCGCGGCGGGCGGTCTCGGCATCGCGACCGCCGTGGTCGCGGGCGCCTACCTGCTGTGGACCCAGGGCGACAGCGGCAACGTCCGCAGCCTCGTCGCGGTGGCGGTCGCCTTCGCGGCCCTGGCCGCCGCGCTGGCGGCGAACGCGGCGGGCCGCGAGGGATGGGCGTTCGTCTTCTCGGGACTGCTGGTCGTCGCCTCGGTGGTGATGCTCTTCCTCGCGCTCTTCCCCGACGTCATGCCCTCCTCGACCGACCCGGCCTGGAGCCTGACGGTGGAGAACTCGGCCTCCGCGCCCTACACCCTGCGGATCATGACCTGGTGCGCCGCCCTGGCCACGCCGCTGGTCCTCGTCTACCAGGGCTGGACCTACTGGGTCTTCCGCAAGCGCGTCGGCACCCAGCACCTCGCCTCGTAGTCCCTGCTCACCTCACCGGAGGCTGACCGGACATGAAGCCCATCGACCCCCGTCTCCTGCGGTACGCCCGCGCCACCCGTGGCTTCCTGGCCGCGTCGGTGCTGCTCGGGCTGGCGGGCGCGGGCCTGGTCATCGGCCAGGCCGTGCTGATCGCCGGCGTCGTCACCGACGCGTTCACCCGGGGTCTCGACCTCGGCGAGCTGCGGACCCCGCTGCTCCTGCTCGCCGCCACGGCCGCCGGGCGCGCGCTGGTGGCCTACCTGACGGAGCTGGCCGCCCACCGTTCGGCCGCCGCCGTGAAGTCCGAGCTGCGGCTGCGGCTGCTGGCCCACGCGACACGGCTCCCCGACCGGGGCGGCCGGTCCACCGGCGAGCTGGCGACGCTGGCCACCCGGGGGATCGACGCGCTGGACGGCTACTTCGCCCGCTACCTACCGCAGCTCGGCCTGGCGGCCGTGGTGCCGGTCGCCGTCCTGGCCAGGATCGTCACCGACGACTGGGTGTCGGCGGCCACCATCGCCGCCACGCTGCCGCTGATCCCCCTGTTCATGGCCCTGATCGGCTGGGCCACCCAGGCGCAGACCGACCGGCAGTGGCGGCAGCTCACCCGGCTGGCCGGGCACTTCCTCGACGTCGTCGGCGGGCTGGGCACGCTCAAGGTCTTCGGCCGCGCCAAGGCCCAGGCCGCCAACATCCGGTCGATCACCGACGACTACCGGCGCTCCACCCTCCGGACGCTGCGGATCGCGTTCCTCTCCTCCTTCGCCCTCGAACTCCTGGCCACGATCTCGGTCGCCCTGGTGGCGGTGAGCATCGGCATGCGCCTGGTGGCGGGCGAGATGGACCTGTTCACCGGGCTCGTCGTGCTGATCCTGGCGCCGGAGGCGTACCTGCCGCTGCGCCAGGTGGGGGCCCAGTTCCACGCCGCGCAGGAGGGGCTGTCGGCGGCGGACGAGGTCTTCACCCTGCTGGAGACCGAACCCCCCGCCCCCGGCACGGCGCCGGTCCCGGACAACCCGACGCTCACGCTCGACCGGCTGACCGTCCGCCACGCGGGCCGGGCCACCGACGCGCTGGCGCCCGTCAGCCTCCGCCTCGCCCCCGGGGAGACGGTCGCCCTGACCGGCCCGTCGGGCGGCGGCAAGTCCACGCTGCTGGCCGCCGTCCTCGGTCTGGTCCGGCCCACGGCGGGCCGCGTCCTGGTCAACGGCCAGGACCTGGCGACGCTCGACCCCGCCGCCTGGCACCGGACCATCGCCTGGGTGCCCCAGCACCCGCACCTCTTCGCGGGCACGGTCGCCGAGAACGTGCGGCTGGCCCGCCCGGACGCCGACGACGCGGCCGTGGCCGCGGCACTACGCGAGGCCGCGGCCGGTGATCTCGACCCGGCGCGGCGGCTGGGGGAGGGCGGCTCGGGCCTCTCCGCCGGTCAGCGCCGCCGGGTCGCACTGGCCCGCGCATTCCTCGCCGACCGGCCGATCCTGCTGCTGGACGAGCCCACCGCGGCGCTGGACGGCGCCACCGAGGCCGCCGTCGTGGCGGCCATCCAACGGCTCGCCGTGGGCCGCATGACCGTGCTGGTCACCCACCGGCCCGCGCTGCTCGCCGCCGCCGATCGGGTGTTTCACGTGAAACCAACCCATCCGAACGGCCCCATATCCACCGAACCACCGGCCGAACGGGGCACGCCGGACGCGTCCGGCCCGCTCGCCGCCCCGGCCACCCACCCCACGGCCGACCGGGCGCCCGAGGACACGGTGCCGTCGGACAGGCCCGCCCGGCACGTCTCACCGCTCCGCTGGGTACGCGTCGCGGGCACCGCCCACGCCGGGCGCCTCGGCCTCGCCGCCCTGCTGGGCGCGCTCGCACTGGCCAGCGCCGTCGGCCTCATGGCCACCTCGGGCTGGCTCATCTCCCGGGCCTCGGAGCAGCCGCCCGTCCTCTACCTGATGATCGCCGTCACCGCGACCCGCGCATTCGGCATCGGCCGGGCCGCGTTCCGGTACGCCGAGCGGCTGCTCAGCCACGATGCCGTCCTGCGCATCCTCGCGGGCCTGCGGGTGACCGTGTACCAGCGGCTGGAACGGCTCGCTCCGGCCGGTCTCGGCCGCACGCGGCGCGGGGACCTGCTGACGCGCCTGGTCGCCGACGTGGACGAGTTGCAGGACTACTTCCTGCGCTGGCTGCTGCCGTTGACCGGCGCCGTCACGGTCAGCACGGCGGCCGTCCTGTTCACCGCCTGGCTGCTGCCCACGGCGGGCGTCGCCCTGGCCATCGGCCTCCTGGCGGCGGGCGCGGGTGTCCCCCTGCTCACCGGCCTCATCGCCCGCCGTACGGAACGCCGGCTCGCCCCCGCACGCGGCGCCCTGGCGACGGCGACCGTCGATCTGCTCACCGGCACGGACGAACTCACCGTGGCCGGCGCCCTGCCCGCCCGCCAGGCCGCCGTCGCCACCGCGGACCGACGCCTGACGCGGCTGGCCGCCCGCTCGGCCACCGCGCAGGCCGTCGGCGGCGGCCTGCTCGCGCTGGTCAGCGGCCTGACCGTCGCGGCGGTCGCCTGGACCGCGATCCCGGCGGAACCGGGCGTCTGGCTCGCCACCCTGGTGCTGACTCCGCTCGCGGCCTTCGAGGCGGTCTCCGGGCTGCCGCTCGCGATCGCCCACCGGCAGCGCGCCCACCGTTCGGCCGAACGGCTCCTCGCCGTCCTCGACGCCCCCGCGCCGGTGCGCGAACCGGAGCACCCGGCACCCGCGCCCGACAGCCCGTTCCCCCTCACCGTGCGCGCCCTGACCGCACGCCACACGGACAGCCCCACGCCCGTCCTGGCGGGCATCGACCTCGACCTCACACCGGGCCGCCGTATCGCCGTGGTCGGGCCCTCGGGCGCGGGCAAGACCACGCTCGCCCACTGTCTGCTGCGCTTCCTCGACCGGACCGGCGGCAGCTACACCCTGGCCGGGACCGACGCGGCCGACCTGGACGGCGACGCCGTACGCCGCCTCGTCGGCCTCTGCGCCCAGGACGCCCACCTCTTCGACAGCTCCCTGCGCGAGAACCTCCGGCTCGCCGCGCCAGGCGCCGAGGACGCGACGCTGCGCGAGGCGCTGGCCGCCGCCCGCCTGCTGGAGTGGGTGGACGAGTTGCCCGACGGCCTCGACACCCCGGTCGGCGAGCACGGCGCGCGTCTCTCCGGCGGCCAGCGGCAGCGCCTCGCCCTGGCACGCGCCCTGCTGGCCGACTTCCCCGTCCTCCTCCTCGACGAGCCGGCCGAACACCTCGACCTCCCCACCGCCGACGCCCTGACGCGCGACCTGCTCGCCGCGACCGAGGGGCGGGCCGCCCTCCTCATCACCCACCGGCTCACCGGTCTCGACGCGGTGGACGAGATCCTGGTCATGGAGCACGGGCGGATCGTCCAGCGCGGCCCGTACGCCGCCCTGGCGGAGGGCGACGGCCCGTTCCGCCGTCTCCTGCTCCAGGAGCGAGCCGCCGAGCCGGATGCGACACACATCGAGGAAATCCCGACTTTCGCCCTCATGTCCGACTGATTACGCTCGCTGTCATGCGGCAGCGGATACCGATCCCCAGGCTGCTCAGGGCCATGGAGTTCATCGGCGGCGACATCGAGCCCGCGGCCGTCCTCGACCACACGGTACGGACGGCCGCCGAGCTGGCGGGCGCCCGGTACGCCGCCCTCGCGGTCCTCAACGAGGACGGCAACGGCATCGGCCACCTCGTCACCCACGGCACCGGACCGTCCCCCGAACGGCTCGTCCGGTCCCTGCTGGACGGCACGTCGCCCCGCTCACCCGGCATCCTCCACGTGCCGGTCCTGGTGCACGGCGCCAAGTTCGGCGCGCTCCAGGTCGCGGACCGCGCGGACGGCCGCCCGTTCACCGCCGAAGACCGGCAGATGCTGCGGATCCTCGCGACCGAGGCGGGCATCGCGCTGGGCAACGCGCGGCTCCACGAGGCCATCCGCACCCAGTCCCGCTGGATGGACAGCAGCCTCGAACTGTCCACCTCCCTCCTGTCCGACGACGAGGGCAACGCCCTGACCGTCGTCGCCGAACAGGCCCGCAGACTCTCCGCCGCGGCCACCGGCGCCGTCCTCGAACCGGCCGACGACGGCGGCCTCCAGGTCGTCGCCGCCAGCGCCGACGCGCCCCGCGGCCTGATCGGCGCCGTCGTCCCCGGCCACAGCCTCGCCGTACGGCAGGTCATGGCGGGCGAGCCCGTCGATCTGGAGGACCCGGCGAGCGACCCGAGGACCGACACCGACCGCACGCTCGGCATCGGCCCGACGCTGCTGCTGCCCCTGGCCAGCGAGGGCGCGGTCCTCGGCGCCCTCGCCCTGTGCCGCACACCGGGCGCGCCACCCTTCACGGTGCCCGAACGCGCGATGACCACCCAGTTCGCCCAGCAGGCCGCCCTGGCGCTGCTGCTCGCCCGCGCCCGCCGCGACCGGGAACAGCTGGCCGTGCTGGAGGACCGCAACCGCATCGCCCGCGACCTGCACGACCTCGTGATCCAGCGCCTGTTCGCGGTGGGCATGGTGCTGGAGAGCGCCAGCCGCGCCGTGCCCGCGGCGGCCGACCGTGTCGAGACCGCGATCCAGGAACTCGACGCGACCATCCAGGAGATCCGCACCGCGATCTTCGCCCTCCAGCAGTCGCCCGACGCGGCGCCGAGCGGGCTGCGCACCCGCGTCCTGCGCGAGACCGGAACGGCGTCGGCGACCCTCGGTTTCACCCCGTCCGTCGCCTTCACCGGCCCGGTGGACGCGCTGGTGCCCGAGTCGATGGCCGCACAACTCGTCGCCGCACTGCGCGAGGGGCTGTCCAACGCGGCCCGGCACGCCCACGCGTCCCGGGTGGACGTGACGGTCAACGGCGTCGCCCCGATGCCCGACGACCGGCCCGCCGTGACCCTCACGGTCACGGACGACGGCGTCGGCATCCCGCCCGGACGGACGCGGCGCAGCGGGCTGCGGAACCTGCGGGACCGCGCCAGGTCCCTCGGCGGGGACGCCTGGGTCGGGCCAGGCCCCGACGGGAACGGGACGACGCTCACCTGGCGTGTCCCGCGCTGACCGCGCACGGCCGCCGCCCGGGCACCCGCCGTCAGGCCGTCACACGCGCCGTCTCCTCCGACGCGTCCGGCGCGGCGGCGGGCTGCTCCGGCTGCGACGGGAGGGGCGACCGCCCCGCGGCACCCGTCCCGCCCCCGCCGCCCGGGCCGCCGCCGCTCCGCCGCACCAGCGGGACGAGGCAGCCGACGACCGCCCCCGCGCAGCCCCCGACGGCGGCCGAGACCACCGGCCGTGGCGTCACGGGCTCCGCCGGGGCGACGGCCTCCGCGATCTGCCGCACCTGCGTGCCCGTCGCCTCCTCGGCGGCGTCCGCGTAGAGGGCCAGCGCGCGCGCCACCGCGTTGGCGGCCCGGGCCGCGTCACCCGCGTCGGGCGCGCGGCCGGTGATCTCGATGACAGGGGCGTCCGGAGAGGTCGCGGCGCTGACGCGCGTCCGCAGCGCCGCCGCGTCCACTCCGGCATCGGTGTGGGCGGTACGCAGCACGGCGTCGCTCGTCGCCAGGCGTCCGTAGGACTGGGCGAGCCCGACCGCCTCGGCGTGCGCGGTGCCCTCGGTGGCCGCGACCACGGCGTAGCCGCTCGCCGCGTACTCACGATCGGCCCCCGCCGCATACCCCACCCCGGCGGCCATGCCGAGCGTCAGCCCGAGGGCCGGAACGCCCCAGGGCCTCCCGAGGCCGGGCACGAACCGGCCCGCCCCGCGCAGCCACCGCCCCGCGCCGCGCGCCCCGGCGGCCACCTTCGCCCGCGAGGCCCCAGGCACCGTCCGCAGACCCCGCAGGTTCAACCGCTTCAGGCCGATCATCGGTGGCGCACTCCTTCGTAGACGGTCAGCAGTTGGTCGGCGGCGCGGTCGATGTCGTAGCGGCGTACGGCGGGGGGCACCGGCAGCCGCCGGACGCCGAGCCCCAGCTCGGCCCGCAGCGCCCGCGCCAGCTCCGTCGCCCCCGCACCGACCCGCCGGGCGCCCGGGGCCTCCTGGCGCGGCAACTCGTCCACCGCGGGGCAGGTCACGTGCAGGACGGGCAGCCCGGCGGCCAGCGCTTCGAGCACCGCGAGGCCGAACGTCTCCTCGGTGGACGGCGACACGAACACGTCGGCCGCCGACAGCAGCCCCGGCACGTCCGGGCACTCCCCTGCCGTGATCACGCGCCCCGCCGCGCCGAGCCCCTCGGCCAGCGCCCGCAGCCGCTCACGCTCGGGGCCGTCCCCGGCCAGCACGAGCCACACGTCAGGCGGCAGCGTCGCCACCGCCCGCAGCAGCGTCGCGAAGCCCTTGCCCGGCACGAGCCGCCCCACCCCGGCCACCACGACCGCGCCCGGCGGCACCCCGAGCCGCTCCCGGACGGCGCGGCGCGCGGCCGGGTCGTAGCGGAACCGGGCGGCCTCGATGCCGTTGTGCACCAGGTGGATACGCCCTGGCGGGACGCCCCAGGCACGCAGCCGCCCGGCGACGGCGGCCGAGACGGCGACGGTGGCGGCCCCGAGCCGTTCGCTGGCGAGGTAGAGGGCGCGCGTCCCCGGCGTCAGCGGGCGGCCCTCGATGCGCCGCTCGCCGAGCGAGTGCTCGGTGGCGACGACGGCGCGGACCCCGGCCAGGCGGGCGGCGAGGCGGCCGTAGACGCAGGCGCGGTAGAGGTGGGTGTGGACGAGGTCGTAGCGGCCGTCCCTGATGATCCCGGCGAGACGGGGGAGCGCGGCGAGGTCGCGGTTGCCGTGCATGCCGAGATGGGTGACGCGGACGCCGTCGGCGCGCAGGTCGCGGGCGACCTGTCCCGGGTTGGTGAGCGTCACGACGTCGCAGCGGAACGGCAGGCGCCGCAGCAGCGCGCGGAGCTGCCGCTCGGCCCCGCCGACGCCGAGGCCGGTGATGACGTGCAGGGCGCGTCTCACCGCGCCGCACCGCCCGAGGCGGAGAGTTCCAGCGGCACGGAGCGGCGGCGGATCGGGTGCAGCCAGTGCTTGATCCGCAGGCGCCGCGCGGTGTCGGACTCGCCGACGTGCACGCGGGGCAGCGCCCAGCGGCCGGTGAGCCCGCCGGGGCTGATGGCGCAGGCGTACGCGTACCCGGCGGCCCGTACGGCGTCCGCTACCCGCTGGTCCACGTCGCCGTACGGGTAGCAGAAGCCGGGGACGTCCTCGCCGGTGATGTCGCGCAGCAGCGCGCGGCTGTGGCGGATCTCGTGCGTCAGCTCGTCGTCGGCCAGCGCGGGCAGCGAGACGTGGGCGAGGCCGTGGGAGCCGATCTCCATCCCGGCCTCGGCGGCGGCGCGGATGCCGTCCGCGTTGAGCAGGCGCTTGCGGGGCCCTTCGGCGTCCCACGCGTTGCTGCCGCCGAGCTGCCCTGGGAGGACGAACACGGTCGCCGTGCACCCGTGGCCGCGCAGCAGCGGCACGGCGTAGTCGAGGAAGTCGCGGTAGCCGTCGTCGAAGGTGAGGCCGACGAGCCGGTCGGCCCGCCCGGCGGCGCGGGCTCGCAGCAGGCGGCTCATCGAGACGCCGCGCAGCCCGCGCCGCCGGAGCCAGACCAGCTGCTCGCGCAGGCGGTCCGGGGTGATGGTGATGCGGTACGGATCGGACTCGGCGTAGTCCACGGAGTGGTACATCAGCGCCCACAGCGGGGTGGGCTGGGCGGTCCTGGGCTCGGGGCGTGCTGCGTCAGCGTGCATGCGGAAGCCTTTGCTTGAGTGCGGAGACGAGCAGTGCCGCCTCCGGCACGCGCAGGGCGTGGGCGGCGGCGGCGAAAGCGGCCGGGACGACGAGCAGCCCGGCGGCGGCGGTGGGCAGGGGGGCGGACGCGGCGCCGGGTACGGCCACTGCGGCCAGCCCCGCGCCCGCGGCCAGCGCGGCGGCCACGGAGAGGCGCAGCAGCGTGCCGAGGACGCGCCGGGCGTCGATGGGGATGGCGTGCCGGGCCAGACCGCGCAGCAGGAGCAGCGCGGTGAAGGTGATGCCTACGGCGTTCGCTGCGGCGATGCCTGACGCGCCCCAGTACGGGACGACCAGCAGCCCGCCCGCCACGGTGATCAGCAGCCCGGGGACCATGGCGGCCAGCGGGTACCACGCGGGGCGGGCGGTGGAGAAGAACGGCCGCACGAGCGCCCCCGTCAGCGCGTGGCCCAGCAGCCCGAGCCCGTAGACCCGCATGACGCGCGCGGTGGCCGCCGTCGCCTCCGCGTCGAAGGCGCCGCGCTGGAAGAGCAGCCCGGTGATCTGCGGGGCGTACGCGACGACGTACGCGGCGCCGAGCAGGACGACCACCCCGGCGAGGGCGAGGTCGCGCTCCACCCGCCGCCGCGCCCCCTCGGCGTCACCGTCGGCCAGCGCGCGGGCGACCAGCGGCAGCGTGACGGTGCAGACCATGAGGGAGAGCACCATCGGGATCTGGGCGACCTTCTGCGCGTAGTTGAGGTGCGAGATGGCCCCTGCGGGCAGGTCGGACGCGAGGAAGCGCTCGGCCAGGACCTGCGCCTGGCGCCCCACGGCGAAGAGGGCGACCGGCGCGATCACGGCGAGCGCGACGGGGACGGCGTCCCCACGTACCGGCTGCGCAGCGCGCCTGCGGGGCACCACCCGTAGGAAGAACGGCAGTTGCGTGAGGGCCATCAGCGCGCCCCCGACGGCCACCCCGGCCGCCGCCGCCCGCACACCCCACAGGCCGTGGAGCGCGAGCGCCGTGGTGATGATCCCGGCGTTGTACGCGACGTAGATCGCGGCCGGGGGCAGGAAGCGGCGGTGGGCGCGCAGCGCGGCGCTGAAGTACCCGGCGACGCCGAACGTCAGGACGCTCGCCGCCGTCAGTCGTGTGCAGTCCACGGCGAGCGCGGGGTCGTCGAGCCCCGGCGCCAGCAGCCGTACGAGCAGCGGCGCCCCGGCCAGCAGCGCGACGCAGCCGCAGGTCAGGACCGCGAGCAGCCGGGGGAACGTCGCCGCCACGACTCCGCGCACCGCGCCGCCGCCCCGCGCCAGCGCGAGGCTGAACGCGGGCACGAGCACCAGGGCCATCGCCTCCTCGATCAGGAGGGTCGCGGCGAACTCGGGGACGGTCCAGGCGACGAGGAACGCGTCGGTCGCCCGCCCCGCCCCGAAGAGGTGGGCGAGGATCTGGTCACGCAGCAGGCCGCAGAGCGCCCCGGCGGCCGTCAGCAGCGCGGTGACGGCCGCGGCGCGGGCGACGAACCGTTCCGCCCGTGTCGGCGCGTCCGGCGGCGTCTCCCGCGCGGGCGCGTCCAGCAGGCGGGTCATGCCCGGACGTCCCGCTCCGCGGGGCCGACCGCCCACCACGCGGCCAGACCGAACGCGACGGCGGTCAGCACCGTCGTCGGGCCCCCGATGTCGCCGTACAGGAAGTGGACCAGCTGCCACACCAGCAGCCCCGTCCCGAGCAGCCCGCCCGCCGCGATCCCCCGGCGCCGCAGCCGCGCGGTACCGGCCGCGAGCAGCGCCGCCCAGGAGCCGATCAGCGCGGTGGCGCCGAGGAGGCCCTGCTCGCTCAGGACCAGCAGGTACATGTTGTGCGGCGACAGCAGTTCCTGCCGGGCGAACTCCTGCCCGGCGCCCGCCGTGTCGCTGCCGCCCGACAGCGCGACCGACGCGTGCGTGTCACGCAGCCCGGCGAAACCTTTCGGCCCGACGCCGGTCCACGGCTCGTCCCGCCACATCCCCAGCGCGGCGTCCCACATCGCGTACCGGTCGATCACCGACTGGTCAGGAGTGTCCGTCACCTCGCCGATGCTGCTGAGCCGTTCACCGACCATGCCGGAGCCGAGCGCCGCGCCGCCACCGAGCAGCAGCCCCGCGCCCAGCGCGGCCAGCAGCACGCGCCGCACGAGCCGCCCGCCGAGGAACGCGGCGAGCAGCACCACCACGAGCACCGCGACGGCCGTCGCCAGCCAGGCGCCTCGGCTGAACGACACCATGAGCGGCACGGCCAGCCCGCCCGCGCAGGCCAGCGCCACGCCACGCCACCTGCGCGACGCACCGGGCGCGGGCGCCAGCGCGAGGCACAGGGCGGCGACGAGCCCGTACGCCACGACCGTCGCCATGCTCATCACGTTCTGCGGGCCGAACGTCCCGACGGCCCGCACGTTCTGCCCCATGTAGGACGCCCCACCGCCCGTGGCGTACTGCCACGTCCCCACCCCGCCCTGCATCAGCGCGACCAGCACGATCGCCCACGCCACGGCCCGTACGTCCCGCGCGTCACGCAGCAGCACCAGCACGGCGAGCGGCACCAGCACGAACGTCTGGAGCAGCCGCAGGAAACCGGGCACGCTCCCGCCCGGGTCCCCGGAAGCGAGCGTGACCACGGCGAACGCCACGGTCGGCACCCCGAGCACCACCCCCGCCACCCGCCCGAGCCGTGGCCCGTCCCCGCGCAGCAGCAGCGCCGCACACGAGCCGACCAGCACGAGCGACGCGAGGTCGGCGAGCGCCACCTGCCCGCCGCCGACGTCCCAGCGCCCCCCAGGCACCGCCAGCAGCAGCACGGTCGCCAGCAGCGGCGCGAGCCGCCGGTGCGCCCCGAGGCGGGCCGCGGCGGGGGCCGTGCTCCGCAGGAGCGTCGCCATCAGCTGCCTCCGAACCGGCAGCACTCGGCGGCGGTGCGCAGCATGATCCGCACGTCCTGCCACAGCGACCAGGTCTCGATGTAGAAGTTGTCGAAACGGGTGCGGTCCTCGATGGACGACGCGGCGCCCCGCGCGCCGCTGACCTGTGCGAGCCCGGTGATGCCCGCGGGCATCCGGTGCCGGTCGGCGTAGCCGGGGTACGCGCGGCTGAAGCGCTCGACGAAGTGGGGCCGTTCCGGCCTGGGGCCGACGAGGCTCATGTCGCCGCGCAGCACGTTCCACAACTGCGGGAGCTCGTCCAGCGAACTGCGCCGCAGCAGCCGCCCCACGGGCGAGACGCGGGGGTCGTCGGCGATGGACCAGCGGGTCGCGGCCTCCCGCTCGTCCGCGGGCCGCAGGGTGCGGAACTTCAGCATCACGAAGGAGCGGCCGTCCAGCCCCACGCGCTCCTGCCGGAACAGGACGCCTGGCCCGTCCGTGAGCCGCACGGCGAGCGCGCACGTGGCCATCAGCGGCGCCGTCAGGGCGAGCGCGGACGCGGCGACGGCGAGGTCCAGCGCGCGCTTCACCGGCCGCGCCACCGCGTGCCCGCGCGGGGGGTCGATGCGGTGGCAGGGGAAGCCCAAGAGGTTTCCCGAAGCACCGCGCGCCGTCACGGGATCGGTGCACACCTGCCAGACCACGCAGCCGCGCGCCCAGAAGAGCCGCAGCAGATCGGGGCGTGGAGAAGTCATGAACACTGCGTCGCGCACAGTGTTCTGGATGACAGCGCGGACGATGTCGCCCGGCGCCGCCAGCACGGGCAGTGGGGCGGCGGTGGGCAGTCTGCGCGGTACAGGACCGACGAGCCCCACGGGGCGCAGCCCGTACGCGGGCTGCTGCACGAGCCCTGCGGCGACGCGCTGCCCCAGCGGGCCCGTGCCCACGATCAGCGCGGAGCGAGGCCGACGCCGTACGGACCGCCGGTGCGCGGCGTGCGCCACGGTACGGGAGACGGCGATCGACACACCCTGCCCCACCACCAGCGCGAGGAGTGCGGTGAGCGGAAGGGCGGCGCCCGTCACGGCGTCGGCGACGCACCAGGAGACGACGCAGTGCGCGAACAGCCTGGGGCATTCGTCGAGCACCCCGACGCCCAGCAGGGGGCGGTACAGCGCGGCGGCGGCGTTCAGGGCCAGCAGCAGCGCCGTCCCGAGTACCAGGGCGATCAGCGCCCGCGCGCCGCTACCGGGCAGCCCACCGGGCAGCGCCCAGCACGCCGTCCCCACCACCGCGCACACGTCGGCGACGGCCAGCCTGCGGCCCGCGCGCGACGCGCTCCCGCGCCTGTCACGCCGCCCCCGGCCCACCGCCACGGGCGCTGCCTGTGGCACGCGCGGCGGCCTGATGACGGCGGCCGGGCTCTGGGCCGTGCCTTCGATGGTCATCGCCGCGTGTACTCCTTCGCCTCCGGCGCCCGCGGCGGGACCACCGTGGTCAGCTCGCGGTAGAGCCGCACGCACGCGGCGGCCGTGCGCCGTACGTCATGCGCGGCCCGCACGTGTGCCGCGGCCTCGTCGCCGAGCACACGCCGTAGATGCGCGTCGCCGAGCAGCGCCGCCAGCGCCCCCGCCAAGGCGCCCGGGTCCTCCGGCGGCACGAGACAGCGCGCCTGGTGCCCGTCCGGCAGGCACTCGCGCGCCCCTCCCACATCGGTGACGACCACGGGCCGCCCCACGGCCATCGCCTCCAGCGGCGCCAGTGCCATGCCCTCCCAGCGCGACGGCTGGACGACCACGTCGGCCGCCACGTACCAGGGCAGGACGTCGTCGGAGTGCCCGGCCACCAGGACGCCTGGCCCGGCGGCGCGGCGCAGCGCGTCCCGTTCCGGCCCGTCGCCGATGAGCGCGAGCCTGGCGCCCGGCACGCGCGCGGCGACCTCGGGCCAGGCCCGCAGCAGCAGGTCCTGGCCCTTCTGCCGGGTCAGCCGCCCCACGCAGACGACGAGCGGCACGCGCTGCGGCAGCGCGTGGACGGCGGACAGCGCCGCCCGCGCCTGCCGACGGGCGACGCCGCCCGCGTGCGGATAGCGGTCGGTCTCGATGCCGTTCGGCACGACGGCGTAGCGGCCGTCGATACCGGCCCGCAGCCCCGTCTCCCGCTCGGCCTCGCTGACGCACAGCAGGCGGGCCGTCCAGCGGGCGGCGTGACGCTCCCAGCGCCGCGCCCACGCCGCCGTGGGCCCGCCGACGGCCTGGAACGACCAGGCGTGCGGCTGGTGGACGGTCGGCACCCGCCCGCGCACCGCCAGCCGCCCCGCGAGCCCCGCCTTGGCGCTGTGCAGGTGCACGACGTCGGGCCGCAGCCGCCGCAGGAGGCGGGCGGCGCAGAAGACCTCCCAGGGCAGGTCGGCCCCCGGCTTCCGCCCGGCCAGCCACAGCCGCGTCTCGGCCCCCGCCGCCTCGGCGGCCCGGGTGAGCGGCCCGCCCGACGGGCACAGGACGACCGCCCGCAGCCCGGCCTCCGTCTGCGCCCGCACGAGATCCGTGACGACCCGGGCCACGCCGCCCTCGACCGGCTGGACGAGGTGCGCGACGGTCAGCGCGCGCGGGATGCCGCGCGCGGCGTTCGATGTGGACACGCGTCCTCTCCCGTTCAGGGCCGGACGGCGGCCTGAAGGAAGACGGCGCCCACGTGGTAGCCGTCCCGGCCGCCGCCGAACCCGATGCCGAGACCGTCGGCGCCGTCGCGGAGGGCGTGCGAGAGGTCGAGGACGTCGGCGTCGTAGCCGAGGGTGTGGACGTACGCGGGGGTCCTGGCGGTCCTCGGGTCGCCGAGGTCGCTGACCGTCCCGTTCAGGACGTCCCCCGTGGGGTTCGCCGCGTCGCCGAGCGCGACGGTGGGGCCGCCCGGCACGCGGACCGTGACCTGGTCGCCGTCCACGCCCCGGTCGCCGCCCCCGGCGACGAGGCCGAGCCTGCCGTCGGCCCCCGCGGGGATGTCCAGCCCGTCCGCGGCGAGGCTCAGCTCGCGGCCCTGGCCGACCGCCCCCAGGCCGTCCCACAGGACCAGCTCGCGCAGCGGCTCGTCGGGGTGCTCGTAGGCGGCGACGAGCGTCCACCCGCCCCAGCCGCCCTCGGGCGAGTGGCCGCCCGCGGTGTTGATCTGGCCGACCGTCCAGGAGCCGGAGCGGGAGGAGCGGACGAGGTCGGTGACGTCGGCCGAGGCGGAGAAGACGAGCGCCGCGCCGGTGTCGTGTTCCTGGACCGGGGAGTCGGCGAGGAGTTCCTTGTACCGGCCGCCGGGCTCGGCGATCAGGACCCTGCCGTTGTCGGCGGACGGCTTCAGCTCGCCGACCCGGAGATTCGCGCTCCAGTACAGCCGGGCGTAGGTGACCCGCGCCCCGGCCGGAATACGGAGTTCCGCGCTGCTGGAGTTGTACGTGTTGGCGTCGCTGTCCGTGTCGATGTACGCCATCACGTACTGACCGGAACGCGCGGTCTCGCCGTCCTGGGCACGCGCGCAGTCCGGCGCCCCCTCGGAGGCGGTGGTGCCGCAGGTGATCACGGCGTTCGCGGCCCTGGCGAAGCCGCCGTGCTGCACGGCGCGGTAGCGCTCGGCGAACGGCGGATCCCCGTCACCGGCCGCAGCGGCGGCCGTCGGCACTCCCGCGAACACCAGCGCGAAAACCGAAAGGAGGTACAGCACGATGCGCTTCATGGTCCCACTCCAAACCCTTTATCGGCAGGCGTTGAAAACCATGACAGAGAACAAAAGCGAAATCACGTAAAACGCGCGGCCCCGGACACACAAGGTCATTCTGGGATTTTCATATGAACAGTATTTCGGGGAATCCCCGGCGCCCCCACCACGGCCCGGCCACCCTCCACGACGGCCGACACCCGCCGCGCACCGCCGCACAGCGGCCGTCCCCCGCGGCACGGCCCCGAGGTGAAACGCCTCACACCCGCCGCCCGCGCGACAGGACACCGGCCGCGAGCCCCGCCGCCCAACCCACGGCATGCAAAAGGGCCCTCGCCCCGTCTCCGGAGCAAAGGCCCTCAACTGTGGTGCGCGAGGGGGGAGTTGAACCCCCACGCCCTTTCGGGCACTGGAACCTGAATCCAGCGCGTCTGCCTATTCCGCCACCCGCGCATGTGCACCACCGGCTGCTCGTCCTCCGGTCCAAGTGACCGGCGAGCCGCCGACATCCAGAAGGCTAACACGCATCGGGGAGCCGTCTCACCCTCGTGGCCCGGCCCCCGTCCCACCGCCCGCGTTCGCTCCGCCCCCTCCGCATTCCCTCCCCACATGCGCGACACTGTTGCTTGCTCCCCCCTACGATCCGGGGGTGGGGCGGTGCGTGCCGGGGAACCACCTGATCGTCCCGCGCGTGGATACGATCAGTAAGCACTACCACTTCAGGCGCGCGCCGGGACATCGGAGGAGGAGGTGCACACATGGGAGTACTGAAGCGCTTCGAGCAGCGTCTGGAAGGCCTCGTCAACGGCACCTTCGCGAAGGTCTTCAAGTCCGAGGTGCAGCCGGTGGAGATCGCCGGTGCCCTGCAACGTGAGTGCGACAACAACGCGACGATCTGGAACCGGGACCGCACGGTCGTCCCCAACGACTTCATCGTCGAGCTGAGCACCGGCGACTACCAGCGCCTCGCGCCCTTCGCCGGGCGCCTCGGCGACGAACTCGCCGGGATGGTCCGCGACTACGCGGCGCAGCAGCGGTACACGTTCATGGGCGACATCAAGGTCCACCTGGAGAAGGCCGAGTCACTCGACACCGGCCTGTACCGCATCCGCAGCCGGACGCTGGCCGCCTCGGCTGGCCCCGGCTACGACAGCAGGCCGGGCGGCGTCCAGACGCCCGGGTACGCGCCGCCCCCCGACCCCGCCGGCTACCCGCCGCGCCCCGCGTCGTCCCCGCCGCCCGCCGCCCCCTCGTACGGCCAGCAGCCCGCGCGTGGACGGGTACGCCGCTGGATCGAGATCAACGGGGCACGGCACCAGATCGCGCGCCCCACCCTCGTCATCGGCCGCAGCACCGAGGCCGACGTGCGCATCGACGACCCCGGCGTCTCCCGTCGGCACTGCGAGATCCAAGCCACGGACCCGCCCGCCGTACGGGACCTCGGTTCCACGAACGGGATCGTGGTGGACGGCCAGCACACCAAACGCGCTACGCTCCGCGACGGCTCGCGCATCGTCGTGGGCAGCACCACCGTCATCTACCGGCAAGCCGAAGGGTAAGCGGGGGCAATGTCAGAGCTGACCCTGACGGTCATGAGGCTGGGGTTCCTGGCCGTCCTGTGGCTGTTCGTGATCGTCGCCGTGCAGGTCATCCGCAGCGACCTGTTCGGCACCCGGGTCACCCAGCGGCCCGTCGCCCGCCGGGCGGACCAGCAGCCCGCGCCGCAGCGCAGGGCGGAACGCGGACGGCCCCCGGCCCAGGACCGTGGCCGCGGCAAGACCCGCCGCGGCGCCCCGACGAAACTCGTGATCACCGAAGGCTCCCTCACCGGAACCACTGTCGCCCTCCAGGGGCAGACGATTACGCTCGGCCGGGCACACGACTCGACGATCGTGCTGGACGACGACTACGCCTCGGGTCGCCACGCCAGGATCTACCCCGACCGTGACGGCCAGTGGATCGTCGAGGACCTCGGCTCGACCAACGGCACCTACCTGGACCGGGGTCGGCTGACCACCCCCGTCCCCATCCCGCCCGGCGCGCCGATCCGCATCGGCAAGACGGTCATCGAGCTGCGGAAGTAGGTCCGACCCATGACGACCGGAGGGTGGGAAAGGCGCGCATGAGCCTGTCACTGAGATTCGCGGCCGGCTCCCACACCGGGATGATCCGCGAGCACAACGAGGACTCGGGCTACGCCGGGCCCCGCCTGCTCGCCATCGCCGACGGCATGGGGGGACAGGCGGCCGGCGAGGTCGCCAGCAGCGAGGTCATCTCCACCCTCGTGCAGCTCGACGACGACATCCCCGGCTCCGACATCCTCACCTCGCTCGACGCCTCCGTGCAGCGCGCGAACCACCAGCTGCGCTCGATGGTCGCCGAGGACCCGCGCCTCGACGGCATGGGCACCACGCTCACGGCGCTGCTGTGGACCGGCCAGCGCCTCGGCCTGGTGCACGTCGGCGACTCCCGCGCGTACCTCCTGCGCGGCGGCGAGCTGACGCAGATCACGCAGGACCACACCTGGGTGCAGCGGCTGGTGGACGAGGGCCGCATCACCGAGGAGGAGGCCACCACCCACCCGCAGCGCTCCCTGCTGATGCGCGCGCTGGGCAGTGCCGACCACATCGAGGCCGACCTGTCGATCCGCGAGGTGCGCGCGGGGGACCGCTACCTGCTCTGTTCCGACGGCCTGTCCGGCGTCGTCAGCGCGGAGACGATGCGGGACACCCTCGACGCGTTCCACCCGCCGGAGGACACGGTCCGCGAGCTGATCGAGCTGGCCCTGCGCGGCGGCGGGCCCGACAACATCACCTGCATCGTCGCGGACGTCCTCGACATGGACACCCAGGTCGGCGACACCCTCGCCCGCCAGCTGCACGACGCCCCGCAGATCGTCGGCGCCGTCGCCGAGGCCCAGGCGCAGCGCACGCACGAGACGCCGCAGACCCCCGCCTCCCGCGCCGCGGAGCTGGCACGCCCGCAGCCCGCGCCGCCACAGCCGGGCCAGGACCCGGCGACCGGCGTCTTCGGCGCGTTCACCGACGACGAGTACGTCTCCCAGCGCCCGCAGGGCCGCCGCGCGCTCAAGCGGACCGCGCTGATCCTGCTGATCCTCGCGGTCGTCGGCGGCGGCGCGTACGCCGGGTACCGCTGGACGCAGACGCAGTACTACGTCGGGACGAACGGCGACCACGTCGCGCTCTACCAGGGGCTCAGCCAGAGCATCGGCCCGCTCAGCCTGAACAGCGTGCAGCGGGACCACCCGGAGATCGAGTTGGAGTTGCTGCCGCCCTACCAGCGCAGCCAGCTGGAGGGCAGCATCTCGGCGAACGGCCTCGGCGACGCCGAGGACACCATCGCCGAGCTGGCCGAGCAGGCGGAGGCGTGCCAGCTGCTCGCCGACCAGCGCGCCGCCGAGTCGGGCAAGCCGGACGACTCCACCGACAACGCCCCGGCGACGCCGTCCCTCACCCCGCGACAGCAGGAGCTGGCCCGCCAGTGCACCTCGGCATAGCGCCCCGCCCCCGAGCCGACTCAGAGACCAGGCCATGAGCAGCACGAGCAACACCACAGTCTCCACCGGCGGCCTCCCGAGCCGCCGGAACACCGAGCTGGCGATGCTCGTGTTCGCCGTGCTCGTCCCCGTCCTCGCGTACGCCAACGTCGGGCTGGCCAAGGACGGCAGCCTCCCGGCGGGCATGGCGGGCTACGGCCTCGGCCTCGGCCTGCTGGCGGGCGTGACGCACCTGGTGGTGCGCCGCTGGGCGCCGTACGCGGACCCGCTGATGCTGCCGATCGCGGTGCTGCTGAACGGCCTGGGGCTCGTCCTCATCTGGCGCCTCGACCAGGAGCCGACGATCACGACGCCCGCGCTGGGCGGGCCGATGGCGCCGAACCAGCTGCTGTGGTCAGCCGTCGGCGTCGCGCTGTTCCTCGCGGTGCTGCTGTTCCTGAAGGACCACCGCATCCTCCAGCGCTACACGTACATCTCCATGGTCGTGGCGCTGTTCCTGCTGGTCATGCCGCTGATCCCGGGGATCGGCCGCCAGGTGAACGGTGCCCGCATCTGGGTCTCGCTGCCGGGCATCGGCTCGCTCCAGCCCGCCGAGTTCGCCAAGATCGTGATCGCCGTCTTCTTCGCGGGCTACCTGATGGTGAAGCGTGACGCGCTCGCGCTCGCCAGCCGCCGCGTGCTCGGCCTGTACCTGCCGCGTGGCCGTGACCTCGGGCCGATCCTGGTCATCTGGGGCATCAGCCTCATGATCCTGGTCTTCGAGACCGACCTGGGCACCTCGCTGCTGTTCTTCGGCGTCTTCGTGATCATGCTGTACGTGGCGACGGAGCGGACGAGCTGGATCGTCTTCGGCCTGCTGCTGTCGGCGGGCGGCGCGGTCTTCGTGGCGAGCTTCAACAGCCATGTCGGCGAGCGCGTGGACCAGTGGCTGAACCCCCTGGAGTACGAGCCGGGGTACGTCACCGAGACCGCGCAGGTCGTCTTCTCCTTCGGCTCGGGCGGTCTGCTCGGTTCCGGGCTCGGCCAGGGCTACACCCGGCTGATCCAGGGCATCGCCCCCAAGAGCGACTACATCCTCGCCACCGTCGGCGAGGAGCTGGGCCTCGCCGGTCTGATGGCGGTCATCCTGCTGTACGCGCTGCTGATCGAGCGGGGCTTCCGCACCGCCCTCGCGGCGCGCGACCCGTTCGGCAAGCTGCTGGCGATGGGCCTCACCGCCGTCTTCGCCCTCCAGACCTTCGTCGTGGCGGGCGGCGTGCTCGGCGTGATCCCGCTGACCGGTATGACCATGCCGTTCCTGGCACAGGGCGGTTCCTCGGTGATCGCGAACTGGGCGCTTATCGCCCTCCTACTGCGCATCAGCGACACTGCTCGCAGGCCCGCGCCCGCCCCGGCACCCTCCCTCGACGCGGAAGAGACTCAGGTGGTCCGAGCATGAACAAACCGATGCGCAGGGTCGCCGTCTTCTGCGGCCTCCTGATCGTCGCGCTGCTCGCGCGCGCCAACTGGGTCCAGTTCGTCCAGGCCGACGAGCTCCAGAACCACAGCGACAACCGCCGGGTCCTGATCGAGCGGTTCGCCCACCCGCGGGGCGACATCATCGTGGACGGCGAGCCGATCACCGGCTCCACCGAGACGGACGACACGGACTTCCGCTACAAGCGCACGTACACCGACGGCGAGCTGTGGGCGTCGGTCACCGGCTTCTCGTCCCAGGTCTACGGCAGCACGATGCTGGAGGGCGTCGAGGACGACTTCCTCACCGGCGACGACGACCGCCTGTTCTTCAACAACACGATCGACATGCTGACCGGCGAGGACCAGCGCGGCGGCAACGTCGTGACGACCCTCAACACCGCCGCGCAGCGCGCCGCCGTCGAGGGGCTCGGCGACGCGAGGGGCGCCGTGGCCGCCATCGACCCGCGCACCGGCGCGATCCTCGCCCTCGCGTCCACCCCGTCCTACGACCCGTCCACCATCGCGGGCAGCAACGACGGCGAGGCGTGGAACGCCCTGCTGCGGGAGAACAACCCGGACGACCCGACGCTCAACCGGGCGCTGCGGGCGACCTACCCGCCCGGCTCCACGTTCAAGATCGTCACGGCCGCCGCGGCGCTGGAGAACGGCGTCGTGGACGACGTGGACACGGAGACCGACACCCCCACGCCGTACGACCTGCCGGACACCAACGGCGAGCGCGTGGACAACCAGCTGGACGGCCGCTGCGAGAACGCCACCCTCCGCGTCGCCCTCATCGACTCCTGCAACACCGTCTTCGCCGCGCTCAGCGACGAGGTGGGCAACGAGGAGATGATCGACACCGCCGAGTCCTTCGGCTACAACCAGGGCCAGGACCTCCAGGTCCCGATCCGGGTCGAGGAGAGCGTCTACCCCGAGGACAACCGCCCGCAGAACGCCCAGGCCGGGTTCGGCCAGGCGTCCAACCGGGCCACGCCCCTCCAGATGGCCATGGTCGCCGCCTCGGTCGCCAACAACGGTTCGCTCATGGAGCCGTACATGGTCGATCGGCTCGTCGCGCCGAACCTCAACGTGGTCGAGCAGCACGAGCCGGAGGAGATGAGCCGCCCGATGTCGCGGGAGACGGCGCAGCAGCTCCAGTCCGCGATGGAGAGCGTCGTGGAGGAGGGCCCGTCGGGTCCCGCCGCGGCGATCGACGGCGTCCGGGTCGGCGGCAAGACCGGCACCGCGCAGCGTGGCGAGAACAACTCGGAGAACCCGTACGCCTGGTTCATCTCCTACGCGATGCTGGACGACGAGTCGCCCGTCGCCGTGGCCGTCGTCGTCGAGGACGCCGAGGTCGAGCGGAACGAGATCTCCGGCAGCGGCCTGGCCGCCCCGATCGCGCACGACGTGATGCAGGCGGTCCTCGACAGCGCCAACTGACCCGGGCACCGCCGCCCGCCCCCGGGGGAACGGCGGATGAACTCCGAGGGCCGGCAACCACGGTCGGCCCTCACACGTCATACACGAGAACCGGCCCTCGCGGCCGGTCGCGGCGGGCGGCGATACCGGTTGCGTATCGGCCGCCCACCGCCGTCCGGCGGGCCGACGCCCGGCGGGTACCGTAAGCCAGGGCTTGGTCCCCTCGCCCCACGGGCCGGCCAGGGGGTGCGGACCGGGACCGAACGGAGAGGGCTGGAAACATGGAAGAGCCGCGTCGCCTCGGCGGGCGGTACGAGCTGGGCCAGGTGCTCGGCCGCGGGGGCATGGCCGAGGTCTACCTGGCACACGACACACGCCTCGGCCGTACCGTGGCCGTCAAGACGCTGCGTGTCGATCTCGCCCGTGACCCCACGTTCCAGGCCCGCTTCCGCCGCGAGGCACAGTCCGCGGCGTCCCTGAACCACCCGGCGATCGTCGCGGTCTACGACACGGGCGAGGACTACGTCGAGGGGATCTCGATCCCCTACATCGTCATGGAGTACGTGGACGGCTCGACGCTGCGCGAGCTGCTCCACTCAGGCCGCAAGCTCCTGCCGGAACGCACCATGGAGATGTGCATCGGCATCCTCCAGGCCCTGGAGTACTCGCACCGCAACGGGATCGTCCACCGCGACATCAAGCCCGCGAACGTCATGCTCACCCGCACCGGTCAGGTGAAGGTGATGGACTTCGGCATCGCGCGCGCCATGGGCGACGCGGGCATGACCATGACGCAGACGGCCGCCGTCATCGGCACCGCGCAGTACCTCTCGCCCGAGCAGGCCAAGGGCGAGACGGTGGACGCCCGCTCCGACCTGTACTCGACCGGCTGCCTGCTGTACGAGCTGCTCACGGTCAGGCCCCCGTTCATCGGCGACTCCCCGGTGGCCGTCGCGTACCAGCACGTACGCGAGGAGCCGCAGCCGCCCAGCGTCTTCGACCCGGAGATCACCCCGGAC
The DNA here is from genome assembly GCF_000719135.1 of Streptomyces avicenniae. GTDB lineage: Bacteria > Actinomycetota > Actinomycetes > Streptomycetales > Streptomycetaceae > Streptomyces > Streptomyces avicenniae. Next base: position 445,554 of record NZ_JOEK01000001.1, read on the forward strand.
ACCGACGCCATCGTGCTGAAGGCCCTCGTCAAGGACCCGGACTACCGCTACCAGTCCGCCGACGAGATGCGCGCCGACATCGAGGCGTACCTCGACGGCCGCCCGGTCGGCGCGGCGGCGGGCTACGGCTCCGTGCCCTACGGCTACGACGACCGGCCCACCACGGCCCTGCGCCCCACCGACCCGGGCACGTCCATGATGCCCCCCGCCGGTGACAACGGCGGGTACGGCGACTACGACGACTACGGGGGGCGGGCGGACCGCCGCCAGCGCCGCCGCAACACCTCGACGATCCTGCTGGTCGTCGCGGGCATCCTGGTGCTGGTCGGCGCGATCTTCATCGGCCGCGTCCTGACCAACACCGGGGGCACGGAGCGCATCCCGATCCCCGACGTGCAGGGCCAGTCCGAGGAGGACGCCGGGCGGGCGCTGACGGACGCGGGCTTCGAGCTGGGCACGAGCAGGACCGAGGTCTGCGAGACGGAGGGCGTCGAGGAGGGCACCGTCTGCGACACGGACCCGCCGATAGGCAGCCGGGCCGACGAGGGATCGACGGTCGCGCTGATCCTCTCCTCGGGCCCGGCCGAGATCGAGGTCCCCGACGTGACGGACGCCTCGTTCGAGGACGCCGAGGCGGAGCTTGAGGAACTGGGCCTCTCGGTCGATCGTGAGGAGGACGACGGCAGCGACGCGGATCCCGGCACCGTCCTGGAGCAGGATCCCGAGGGTGGCACGATGGTCGCCCCGGGCGAGACCGTGACGCTCACGGTCGCGGTGGAGCCCGACACCATCTCCGTGCCCGACGTCATGAACATGCAGTACGACCAGGCGGTCATCCGCCTGGAGCAGGACGGCCTCTCGGCGGCCCAGCGGCCCCAGGAGACCGGGGACTACCCGGAGGGCACGGTCATCGGCGTCGATCCCGGCGTGGGCGACCCGATCCAGCCGGGCGGCCAGGTCACGCTGACGGTCGCCACCGCCCCGCAGCCGGAGCAGATCCAGGTGCCCGACCTGACCAACCAGCCGATCGCGACGGCCCGGCAGATGCTGGAGGGCCTCCAGATCACGGTGGTCGGCGCGGAGACCCCGACGGCCGTCGTCGCCGGCCAGTCCATCCCGCCGGGCCAGGAGGTCCCGGAGGGCACCGCCATCATCCTCCAGCTCCAGGAGCCCACACCCCCGGGTGACCCGGGCGGCGGGGACAACGGCGGCGGTGGCGGCGACGACGAGGGCGGCGGCCTCTTCAACGGCGGCGGGGGCGACTGACCCGGCCGACCAGGCCAGCCGTAACAGCACAGAGCGTGGGGCGCGAACCGATCAGCCGGTTCGCGCCCCACGCTCCGTCGTACACCCGCGCACCCCACCGCCCTGCCCGGCAGCGCACGCCGACTCAGTGCTCGCTGTTCTCCGGCACCTCGGTGGCATCGGCCGGTTCGTCCATCCAGTCGGGGCTGTTCTGCCCGCTCCACCACTTCCAGGCGGCGTAGGCGCCGCCCGCCACCAGGCCGATCATCCCCATCTTGCGGATCGCCCGGCCGGTCCGCGCCCGGCGCCGCTTGCGGCGTACCGCCGCGCGGATGTCACGCGCCGAGACGTCGCCCCGCAGCGCGGCGAAGGCGGCCTGCGAGCGGACCGCCGCTTCCTCACGGGCGGGACCCGCCGCCGCCTTCGCGCGGACCATCCGCGGCACCACCTGGGAGGCGTACTGCTGCTTCGCCTGGCTGGCGGCCTTCCTGGCCGCCGGTGCCACATAGGCTCCCGCCTGCTGCGCGTAGTGCACGGCGTTGTCCTTCGCCGCCAGGGCGTAGGGGGTCACCATGTCAGTGGCATGGCGCACACCTGACTTCCCGTTGTGACTCACTGTTCCTCCTCCATGCGCTTACCGTGTGGCGTTTGTCCACTCGTGCGGAAATCATTCCTGCTGCGATGCGATCCAGCACGCGTAACGGCCATCCGGGGTCACCGCGTGTCGTGCCGTCGTGGCAGGATCGGGGACCGTCACTGACGTAGACGGAAGGTAGATCGTGGCCGAGCAACTTCATGCCACCCTGAAGACCAACCGCGGCGACATCGAGGTCCGGCTCTTCCCGAACCACGCGCCGAAGACGGTCAAGAACTTCGTCGAGCTGGCGGAGGGCTCGCGCGAGTGGGTGCACCCCGCCACCGGGGAGCGCCTGACCGAGAAGCTGTACGACGGCACCGTGTTCCACCGTGTGATCAGCGGCTTCATGATCCAGGGCGGGGACCCGCTGGGCAACGGCACCGGTGGTCCCGGGTACAAGTTCCAGGACGAGATCCACCCGGATCTGGCCTTCACCCGCCCCTACCTGCTGGCGATGGCCAACGCGGGTCCCGGCACCAACGGGTCGCAGTTCTTCATCACGGTCTCGCCGACCGCCTGGCTGACCGGGAAGCACACCATCTTCGGCGAGGTCACCGACCCGGCGTCGCAGCAGGTCGTGGACGCCATCGCGGCCACCGCGACCGACCGCGGCACCGACCGGCCGGTCGAGGACGTGGTCATCGAGTCGGTCGTCGTCTCCCAGAAGGGCTGACGGGAACCTTTCCGGTCCTCTGTGCGTCCTCGCCGCAGGGGACCGGAACGCTCCCCGTGCCTGTACGGTCGGTGGTGACGGTCACCGAGGGGAGACGGAGACGATGGCGCAGTCCTACGGCCAGCCGCCGCAGCAGCCGGCGCTGGCGCGGTGCTACCGGCACCAGGACCAGGAGACCGGCGTGCGCTGCACCCGGTGCGACCGTCCCATCTGCCCGTCGTGCATGATCCCGGCGGCGGTCGGCTACCAGTGCCCCGAGTGCGTCCGCGGCTCGGCGGCCACGCGTGCGACCCGCGCCACGCGCCCCCGTACCCTCGCGGGCGGCACCCTCGCGGCGAACCCGCGGCTCGTCACCGTCGCGCTGATCGCCCTCAACGTGGGGATGTTCTTCGCGGTGCTCTCCCGGGGCGACGCGATGGTCGTCGATCTCGGCATGCTGGGCCACGCGTTCAACCCGCTGACCGGCGAAGAGGTCGGCGTCGCGGACGGCGAGTGGTACCGGCTGCTGACCTCGGCGTTCCTGCACGAGCAGCTGTGGCACATCGCGTCCAACATGCTGGGCCTGTGGTTCCTCGGCCCGCCGCTTGAGGCGGCACTCGGCCGGATACGTTTTCTCGCCCTGTACGTGCTCTCCGCGCTGGCGGGCAGCACGCTGTGCTACGTCCTGGCCGACGAGACCACGCTGACCCTGGGCGCCTCGGGCGCGATCTTCGGCCTCTTCGGCGCGACCGCCGTGCTCGCGCGGCGCATGCGGTACGACATGCGGCCGATCCTCGTGCTCCTCGGCCTCAACATGGCGATCACGTTCACGCTGCCGAACATCTCCTGGCAGGCGCACATCGGCGGCCTGGTGGCCGGTGTGATCATCGCCTTCGGACTGGTCCACGCGCCGCGCCGGAACAGGCTCCTGGTCCAGGCCGGTACCTGCCTGCTGATGACCGCCGTGCTCGTCGCCACCCTCGCGCTGCGTACGTCGGAGCTGGTCGGCGGCTAGGGGCGGGCCCTGGGCGGGCGGTCGCGGCGGGAGTTTATCCACAGGCCGCGCGGCTCCCTGTGCACAGTGTGGAGAGCACGGGCCGGACCGCGACCGGTCCACATATCCGCAGGCGAACGGGGGTGCGGACATCTTCCGATGCCCGCACGGGCGTTCCCCCGTCCACCAGTTATCCACAGATCGTGTGATGTTCGGTGGATAACTTGACGCGGCCGGGCGGCCTCACCGCCGGGGCGTCATTTCCACTGCGTCGAGACGACGAACCCCAGGGCGATGAATCCGAAGCCCACCACGATGTTCCAGTTCCCCAGCGCCTCGACCGGCAGGTCGGCCTGGGTCACGTAGTACACCACGATCCAGGCGAGCCCGATCACGAACATCGCCAGCATCAGAGGGGCGACCCACCGACGACCGCCCATGTCGAGCTTCGTCGTCACCTGCCGTTTCTCCGGCGGGGCGTAGGTGTCGTCCTTCTTCCTGCGAATCCTGGACTTCGGCACGAGCGCTCTCCTGTCGATGCGCTTCTCAGCGCGTAGCACGGGACACGTCCGTTAGCGTAGTGCGTCCACCGCTGTTTAAGGAGACCAGGGGTACGGTGAACAGCATCCGGTTGCGACCGGCGCGGCTGCGCACGACAGGGGTCTTCGCGCTCGCCGGGCTCATATTCTGGTCCAGCTTCCAGGTCTCGGGCGGCAACAACATCCGCACCGACGACTCCCTGCTCCAGATGTCCGATCTCATCAGGGAACGCGCCCGGGACAACGAGACGCTGGAGTCCGCCACCGCCCGTCTCCGCGCCGAGGTCGAGGCCCTCGCCCGGCGCGACGCCGCGGCGGACGACGACCCGGCGGAGGCCGCCGCCCTCGCCCGGCTCGCGGAGCAGGAGGCCGCCGCAGGGCTGACCTCCGTCACCGGCCCCGGCCTCACCGTCACCCTCACCGACGCGCCCGCCGACGGCGGTCCGCTCGTCCCCGGGGTGCCCGACCCCTCGCCCAACGACCTGGTGATCCACCAGCAGGACCTCCAGGCCGTCGTCAACGCCCTGTGGGCCGGGGGCGCCGAGGCGGTCCAGGTCATGGACCAGCGCCTGATATCCACCAGCGCCGTCCGCTGCGTCGGCAACACCCTGATCCTCCAGGGCCGCCTCTACTCCCCGCCGTACACGGTCACCGCGGTCGGCGGCACCGACGCGCTGCGCGCCGCCCTCGACGCGTCCCCCGCCCTCGACACCTACCAGCAGTACGTCGCCGCCTACGGCCTCGGCTGGGAGGTGGCCGAGCACGCGTCCGTCACCGCGCCCGCCTGGGAGGGCGGCGTCGGCCTCCGGTACGCCGAGCCCGCGGAATGACGACGATCGCCTCCGGCCCCGCACCGGCGCGTCGTACGCTTGGGGCATCCTGTGGTGATCGAAGGGGTGGCTGAGCCATGTACGGGTGGATCTGGCGGCACCTGCCGGGCAACACGCTGGTGCGCCTGCTCGTCTCCGTCGTGCTGGTGCTCGGAGTCGTCTATCTCCTCTTCGAGTACGTGTTCCCGTGGGCCGAGCCCCTGCTCCCCTTCAACAACGTGACCGTCGAATGAGCGCCCCCATGAGCACCCGCATCCTCGTCGTGGACAACTACGACAGCTTCGTCTACAACCTCGTGCAGTACCTCCACCAACTCGGTGCCGAGTGCGAGGTGCTGCGCAACGACGCGGTCGTGCCCGAGCACGTCACCGAGGGCGGCTTCGCGGGCGTCCTGCTCTCCCCAGGGCCAGGGACGCCCGAACAGGCGGGCGTCTGCATCGACATGATCCGCCACTGCGACGCCACGGGCACGCCGGTCTTCGGCGTCTGCCTGGGGATGCAGGCCATGGCCGTGGCCTACGGCGGGATCGTCGGCCGCGCGCCCGAGCTGCTGCACGGGAAGACGTCTCCCGTCACGCACACCGGCGAAGGCGTCTTCGCCGGGCTGCCGAGCCCCCTGACCGTGACGCGCTACCACTCGCTCGCGGTCGAGGTCGCCACCGTGCCGCCCGTGCTCGACGTCACCGCGACCACGGCGGGCGGGGTCATCATGGGGCTGCGCCACCGCGAACGGCCGGTCGAGGGCGTCCAGTTCCACCCCGAGTCCGTCCTCACCGAGGGCGGCCACCGCATGCTGGCCAACTGGCTCACGGTCTGCGGCGCCCAGGGCGCGGTCGAGCGCTCGCACGGCCTGGCCCCCGTCGTGGGAGCGGTCGGCCGACAGGAGTCGGCGGCGTGACACACGGCCGCCCGGAGGACGCGCCGTACCCCGCGTCCTCCGGCGAACAGCCGCCCCCACCCCCACGGGACGCCCCGGCGCACGCGCAGGACCTCCCCGCCGCGCTCCCCGGCACCGGCATACCCGCGCGCCGCGCCACCTCGGGCAGGCACGCGGGACCGCCGGAGGAACCGGCCGACTTCCCCACCCAGGTCCTCGACCTCACGCCCCCGCCGCCCGACCCGGCGCACCGGGCACCCGACGCCCCCACGCGGGACGCCGTACCCGCCCCGCCCGACGACCTGACGCCCCCGCAGGAGCGCGACCACGCCACGGTCGGCCTGCGCCGCCCCGCGGACCTCACCGCGCCCGCCCCCGCGCTCACACCCGTCCCCGACACCACCGGCGGCCGGGCCGCGCGCCGCCGCGCCGCGCAGGGCGGCCGTGGCGGCGCGCGCCGCCGGGCGGGGCACGGCGGGGACGCGCCCCCGCCGCCCCCGCCCCGGCCGACCGGCGCGGTGGACGGCGAGGTGACCGGTGGCCGCGCGGCGCGCCGCCGCGCGGCGAAGGCAGCCGCGAAGGCCGCCCGGCAGACCGGCACCGCGATCAGCAACGTCATCGGCGAGCTGTTCATCACCACGGGCGCCGTCCTCCTCCTCTTCGTCGTCTACCAGCTGTGGTGGACGAACGTCGAGGCCCGCGCGCACGCGCGGCACGAGGCGGACTCCCTCCAGGAGCAGTGGGAGACCCCGGGCGACGGCGAGGGAGCCGGGGACGCCCCCGACCCCCGCGCCCCTGGCGCCTTCTCGCCCGGCGAGGGCTTCGCCATCCTCTACATCCCGACCCTCGACGTCCGCGTCGCCATCGCGCAGGGCGTGGACGAGGAGGCGGTCCTCGACAACGGCCTGGTCGGCCACTACACCGAGGCCGACGGGCTGCCGACGGCGATGCCCTGGGACGAGCAGGGGAACGTCGGCCTCGCCGGTCACCGCAACACGCACGGCGAGCCGTTCCGCTACATCAACCAGCTCGACCCGGGCGACCCGATCGTCATCGAGACCGAGGACGCCTACTTCACCTACGAGATGTCCAGCCGGCTGGACTCCACCTCGCCGTCGAACGTCGCCGTCCTGAACGCCGTCCCCGAGCAGGGCGGGTTCAGCGAGCCGGGGCGCTACATCACGCTGACGACGTGCACGCCGGAGTTCACCTCCACGTACCGGCTGATCGTCTGGGGCGAACTGACCGAAGAGCGGCCTCGTAGCGAAGGGAAGCCGGATGCCCTCGTCCAGTGAACCGGACGGCCCGCCGGAGGAACCGGCCGCCGCCCCCACCGAGACGGACACCGTCACGGCCACCACGGAACCCGACAGCGCCGACAGCGCCGACAGCGCCGACAGCACGGAGGAGCCTGAAGCCCCCGAGGAAACCCCGGAAGCCCCCGCGCCACGGCCCGTGAGCCCGGTCAGGCGCCGCGTCGCGCTCGCCGTGGGCGTCGCGGGCGAGTTGCTGATCACGGCGGGCGTCGTCCTCGCCCTCTTCGTCGCGTACTCCCTGTGGTGGACCAATGTCGTCGCCAACCAGGAGGCCAGGGAGGACAGCGACGCCGTCAGGGAGCACTGGGCGGCCGACGACGACCCGGACGGCGAGGACGCCACCGTCCCGCGCGCGTACGAGCCGGAGGACGGCATCGGCTTCCTCCATGTCCCCGCGATGAGCGACGACGAGATCCTCGTCAAGGAGGGCACCGGGCTCGACGTGCTCAACGGCGGTGTGGCGGGCTACTACGACGAGCCCGTCGAGTCGGCGATGCCCTGGGACGACGAGGGCAACTTCTCGCTCGCCGCCCACCGCGACGGCCACGGCGCCCGCTTCCACGCGATCGACCGCATCGAGGAGGGCGACCCGATCGTCTTCGAGACGCAGAACACCTGGTACGTGTACCGGACGTTCGCCGTCCTGCCCGAGACCTCGAAGTTCAACACCGAGGTCCTCGCGCCGGTCCCCGAGGAGTCGGGCGCCACCGAGGCGGGCCGCTACATCACGTTGACGACCTGCACGCCGGTCTACACGTCGCGGCACCGCTACATCGTCTGGGGGGAACTGGAGCGCACCGAACCGGTGGACGCCGACCGGACCCCGCCCGCGGAGCTGCTCGACGCCTCCTGACCCCGCGCCACGCCACAGGCGGGGCGAGAAGGGGTGAGGAGGTGGGTTGTGGAGCCTAGGAGAGTCGAACTCCTGACATCCGCCATGCAAAGACGGCGCTCTACCAACTGAGCTAAGGCCCCGCGACCGCTTCCGGAAGTCCGGGGAACGGCCGAGGACCAGGGTACCCAATCCGCCCGCCGGATACCGACCGGGTATCGCCCCGGGTACGGGTCCCTCCGTAGGATGACGCGCAGCTTCGCTCACGTGAAGCGATCAGGGGAGAACAGGGGAGACACCGATGGACGCAACACAGCAGGAGTCCACAGAGAAGGCGAGAGAGCAGCAGACGACCTGGTACGGCGAACCGCTCGGGACGCTCTTCCGCAGGCTGATCGCGGACCTCGGCCTCAACCAGGCACGACTGGCGGTGGTTCTGGGCCTCTCGGCGCCCATGCTGTCGCAGCTCATGAGCGGGCAACGCGCGAAGATCGGCAATCCGGCCGTCGTCCAGCGCGTCCGCTCGCTCCAGGATCTGGCCGCGGAAGTCAGAGGCGGTCGCATCAGCGCGGCCGAGGCGACGGCCGCCATGGACGAGATCCGCCGCACCGCGGGCGGGAACGTTCTCAGCCCCAACTCGACGGCCACCAGACCCGGTTCGGTGGGAGTCCCGGCCAATCCGACGAAACGCGTGGTCCGCGAGATCCAGGCGCTGCTCAGGTCGGTCTCCGACGCGGGCGAGATCCAGAGCGCGTCCCGCCTGCTCGCGGAGAGCCACCCGGAACTGGCCGAGTTCCTGCGGGTCTACGGCATCGCGCGTACCCGCGAGGCCGTCGAGCACTACGAGCACCACCAGGGCTGACACGACGGCGGTGCACGACGACGGCGTCGTGCACCGCGGACAGCACCCACGCGCGCCCCGCCCTTTCGCAGTCGCACATGACAGCACCTCCCGGTCCCCCGCCGCGGAGGCGGCGGAAGGGGCCAGGAGGCGCGTTGTGTGTCTCGTGGGTGTCGGGGGTCCTTCAGGCCCCGGCGGACCCGGACGGCACGGAGTCCGTCGCCTCGGTCCACAGGTCCTGCTCAGCCTTGTCCGCCTGGATCTGGCGGTACACGAGCAGACCGGCCACAGCGGCCAGGGCGACCAGGAGCAGCTTCTTCACCGCGCTACCTCGTCCTTCTTCAAACGTGATCGGATCGTCTGGCGCCCGATGATACCCAATCGTGTCCTGACACGAAGAGCCCGGCCCGGCGGAGGACGTCTCCGCCGGGCCGGGCGACGCGGTGGGGCTAACAGGACTTGAACCTGTGGCCTCATCCTTATCAGGGATGCGCTCTAACCATCTGAGCTATAGCCCCGCGCGGATGAAAGGCTAGCGCATGCCTGGCCCGCTCCCCAAATCGGTTGAGCACCGCCCGGCTCGGCACCGGGCGGCCGACTACTCGTCCTCCGCCAGGGTCACTTCGACGCCGCCGACGAAGCCGGCCGACAGGTTGTAGATGAACGCGCCCAGCGTCGCCAGCGCCGTCGCGAGCACGACGTCGATCACGGCGATCACAGACGTGAACAGCATCACCCGGGACAGCGAGAGGAAGCCGACGAGGTCGAAGCCGCTCTCGGTGTCCGTCTCGGTCGCCTCGCTGATGGTGTCGCCGATGGTGGTGAAGACGCCCATCGCGTCCATGACCATCCACAGCAGGCTCACGGCGATGACCGTGCAGATGCCCAGGGCGATCGACAGCAGGAAGCTGACCTTCATCACCGACCACGGATCGGCCCTCGCGACCCGCAGACGGGCCTTGCGCGTCCGCGGGACCGTACGGGCGCCCGTACGCGCCACGCGCTGCGCCGGGCCGCCCTGACCCTGCTGGGGGCCCACCGTGGGGGCGCCGCCAGGCGGCGACGGGTACGCCTGCGGCGGGTGGTAGCCGCCCTGTCCCTGACCCTGCGGGTACTGGTCCGTGGGTCTGGCGCTGGTCATCGTGGTCCCCCCACGGGTCGCTTTACGGGATCTGGTCCGGGCGCGGCTGCCCCCGGAGACTTCGCCACGGGCGCCGCCGCCCGGTGGGACGCCTGGTGGGGCGGGCGGGGGTCCGTCGTTCCCCGCCCCGCCGCCGGAGGCGCCCGTGGCTTCACTCACGCGTTACTCCTCAGTGTCCTCGATGTCGCTGATGTCGCGGACCGAGCCGTCGCGGGCCGCGCCGTCCTCGATCCCGGTCCCGGCGTCGTCACCCTCCGCCTCGACCTCCTCGGCCTCGCGGCCGGCCTCGGCGTTGCGGGCGATGCCGACCACGGCGTCCCGCTTCCCCAAGTTGATCAGCTGGACGCCCATGGTGTCACGGCCGGTTTCCCGCACCTCGCTGACCCGCGTGCGGATCACTCCGCCGCCGAGCGTGATGGCCAGGATCTCATCGGTGACCTCGACCACGAGCGCGCCGACGAGCGAACCGCGGTCCTCGACGATCTTGGCCGCCTTGATGCCGAGGCCGCCACGCCCCTGCACCCGGTACTCGTCCACCGGCGTGCGCTTCGCATACCCGCCGTCCGTGGCGGTGAACACGTAGGTGCCCTCGCGCACGACGTTCATGGACAGCAGCTCGTCGTTCTCGCGGAAGCTCATGCCCTTGACGCCCGACGTCGCCCGGCCCATCGGCCGCAGGGTGTCGTCGGTCGCGGTGAAGCGGATCGACTGCGCCTTCTTGCTGATCAGCAGCAGATCGTCGTCGGGCGAGACGAGTTCTGCGCCGATCAGCTCGTCGTCGCCGCCGTCCGTCATCTCCCGGAGGTTGATCGCGATGACGCCGCCCGAGCGGGGCGAGTCGTAGTCCTTCAGCACCGTCTTCTTCACGAGCCCCGACTTCGTCGCCAGCACCAGGTAGGGCGCCGCCTCGTAGTCCCTGATCGCGAGGATCTCGGCGATCCGCTCGTCCGGCTGGAAGGCCAGCAGGTTCGCCACGTGCTGCCCGCGCGCCTCGCGGCCCGCGTCCGGCAGCTCGTACGCCTTCGCCCGGTACACCCGGCCCTTGTTCGTGAAGAACAGCAGCCAGTGGTGCGTGGTCGAGACGAAGAAGTGATCGACGATGTCGTCCTCGCGCAGCTTCGTGCCGCGCACGCCCTTGCCGCCGCGCTTCTGCGCCCGGTAGTCGTCGGTCTTCGTCCGCTTCACGTAGCCGCCACGCGTGATGGTGACGACGATGTCCTCCTCGGCGATCAGGTCCTCGATGGACATGTCGCCCTCGAAGGGGATCAGCGCCGTGCGCCGGTCGTCGCCGAACTTCTCGGCGATCGCGGCCAGCTCCTCGGAGATGATCTGCCGCTGCCGCTCGGGGGAGGCGAGGATCGCGTTGTACTCGCGGATCTTCTGCTCCAGCTCGTCGTGCTCGGCGACGATCTTCTGCCGCTCCAGGGCGGCCAGGCGACGCAGCTGCATCTCCAGGATCGCGTTCGCCTGGATCTCGTCGATGGACAGCAGGCCCATCAGGCCGCGGCGCGCGACATCGACGGTGTCGCTGCGCCGGATGAGCGCGATGACCTCGTCGATCGCGTCCAGCGCGGCGAGGAGGCCGCGCAGGATGTGGGCGCGCTCCTCGGCCTTGCGCAGCCGGTAGCTGGTGCGGCGGACGATGACGTCCACCTGGTGCGCGACCCAGTTGCGGATGAACGCGTCCAGCGAGAGCGTGCGCGGCACGCCGTCCACGAGCGCCAGCATGTTGGCGCCGAAGTTGGTCTGGAGGTCGGTGTGCTTGTAGAGGTTGTTGAGCACGACCTTGGCGACCGCGTCCCGCTTGAGGACGATGACGAGCCGCTGCCCCGTACGGGAGGACGTCTCGTCGCGGACGTCGGCGATGCCGCTGACCCGCCCGTCCTTGACCAGCTCGGCGATCTTCTGCGCGAGGTTGTCCGGGTTGACCTGGTAGGGCAGCTCGGTGACGACCAGGCACTGGCGGCCCTGGATCTCCTCGACCTCGACGACCGCGCGCATCGTGATGGCGCCGCGCCCGGTGCGGTACGCCTCCTCGATCCCGCTGCGGCCGACGATCAGCGCGCCGGTGGGGAAGTCGGGGCCCTTGATCCGTTCGACCAGGGCGTCGAGCAGCTCCTCGGGCGTGGCCTCCGGGTGCTCCAGGTACCACTGGGCGCCCGACGCGACCTCGCGGAGGTTGTGCGGCGGGATGTTCGTCGCCATGCCGACCGCGATGCCCGCCGAACCGTTGATCAGGAGGTTCGGGAAGCGGGCGGGCAGGACGGTCGGTTCCTTGTTGCGGCCGTCGTAGTTGTCCTGGAAATCGACGGTCTCCTCGTCGATGTCCCGGAGCATCTCCATGGCCAGCGAGGCCATGCGGCACTCGGTGTACCGCATGGCGGCGGCGGGGTCGTTGCCCGGCGAGCCGAAGTTGCCGTTCGAGTCCACGAGCGGCATGCGCATGGCCCAGGGCTGGGCGAGGCGGACGAGGGCGTCGTAGATGGACGTGTCACCGTGCGGGTGGTACGTGCCCATGACGTCGCCGACGACGCGGGCGCACTTGTAGTAGCCGCGCTCGGGACGGTAGCCGCCGTCGTACATCGCGTACAGCACGCGCCGGTGGACCGGCTTCAGACCGTCGCGGACGTCGGGCAGCGCGCGCGAGACGATGACGCTCATCGCGTAGTCGAGATACGAGCGCTGCATCTCGGTCTCCAGCGTCACCGGCTGGATGCGCAGGGAGCCCGGGTCCCCGGCGGGCGGGATCACGGTGGGCGGGGTGTCATCGGCCATCTCGGTCCGATTCCTTTCGGCTGCTGTGGGGAGGCGGTCGTCGTCCTGCTCAGATGTCCAGGAAGCGGACGTCCTTGGCGTTGCGCTGGATGAACGAGCGCCTGGCCTCCACGTCCTCGCCCATGAGGATCGAGAACAGGTCGTCGGCCGCGGCGGCGTCGTCCAGCGTCACCTGGCGCAGCACGCGGAGGGCCTGGTCCATGGTGGTGACCCGCAGCTCCTCGGCGTTCATCTCGCCGAGGCCCTTGAAACGCTGGATGGAGTCCTCGCGGATGCGCTTGCCGCGCTCGCGGCCGAGCTGGATGAGGCTGTCGCGTTCGCGGTCGGAGTAGGCGTACTCCCACTCCTCCCGGCCCCACTTGATCTTGTAGAGGGGAGGCTGGGAGAGGAACACGTGCCCGGCCTCCACGAGCGGGCGCATGAAGCGGAAGAGCAGGGTCAGCAGCAGCGTGTTGATGTGCTGGCCATCGACGTCCGCGTCCGCCATCAGGATGATCTTGTGATAGCGGAGCTTCGTGATGTCGAAGTCCTCGTGGATGCCGGTGCCGAAGGCGGAGATGAGGGCCTGGACCTCGGTGTTCTGCAGCACCCGGTCGATGCGGGCCTTCTCCACGTTCAGGATCTTGCCGCGGATCGGCAGGATGGCCTGGTACTGGGGGTCGCGACCGGCCTTGGCGCTGCCGCCCGCCGAGTCGCCCTCGACGATGAAGATCTCGCAGCGGACCGCGTCGTTCGACTGGCAGTCGCTCAGCTTGCCCGGCAGCGACGCCGTCTCCAGCAGGCCCTTGCGGCGGGTGAGGTCACGGGCCTTGCGGGCGGCGACGCGCGCGGTGGCCGCCTGGACGCTCTTGCGGATGATGTCCGCGGCCTCGGAGGGGTTGCGGTCGAGCCAGTCGCCGAAGTGCTCGTGGACGATCTTCTGGACGAACGTCTTGGCCTCGGTGTTGCCGAGCTTCGTCTTCGTCTGGCCCTCGAACTGGGGCTCGCCGAGCTTGACGGAGATGATCGCGGTCAGGCCCTCGCGGATGTCCTCACCGGTCAGGTTGTCGTCCTTCTCGCGCAGGAGCTTCTTGTCGCGCGCGTACCGGTTCACGAGGCCGGTCAGCGCGGCGCGGAAGCCCTCCTCGTGCGTGCCGCCCTCGTGCGTGTGGATCGTGTTGGCGAAGCTGTAGACGCCCTCGGTGTACTGGGCGTTCCACTGCATCGCGATCTCCACGGAGATCTTGCGCTCCGTGTCCTCGGCCGCGATCTCGATCACGGACGGGTGGATCATCTCGCCCTTGCGGGAGTTGAGATGGCGCACGAAGTCGGCGATGCCGCCGTCGTAGTGGTACGTGACGGTCCGCGGCTTGTCGTGGCCGTCGCCGTCCGCCGAGTCGGCGCCCGCGGTCTGCTTCGCGGCCTCGCGCTCGTCGGTGAGCCGGAGGGTGAGGCCCCGGTTGAGGAACGCCATCTCCTGGAAGCGGCGGGACAGGGTCTCGAAGGAGTAGACCGTCGTCTCGAAGATGTCGCCGTCGGCCCAGAACGTGACGGTGGTGCCCGTCTCGGTGGTGGGCTCGTTCCGCTGGAGGGGGGCCGTCGGGACGCCGAGCGCGTAGTCCTGCGTCCAGCGGTAGCCGTCCCGGCGCACCTCGACGGCGACGCGCTTCGACAGCGCGTTCACGACGGAGACGCCCACGCCGTGCAGACCGCCGGAGACCGCGTACCCGCCGCCGCCGAACTTGCCGCCCGCGTGCAGGACCGTGAGGACGACCTCGACGGCCGGCTTGCCCTCGGAGGGGACCATGCCCACGGGGATGCCCCGACCGTTGTCCACGACGCGTACGCCGCCGTCCGCGAGGAGCGTGACGTCGATGGCGTCGGCGTGACCCGCGAGGGCCTCGTCCACCGAGTTGTCCACGACCTCGTAGACCAGGTGGTGGAGGCCGCGCTCGCCGGTCGAGCCGATGTACATGCCGGGCCGCTTCCGGACCGCGTCCAGCCCCTCCAGCACCGTGATCGCGCTGGCGTCGTAGGAGGAACCGTCCGCGGGCTCGGCGGGGGTCGGTGTGGTGTTGTTGGCATCGCCGGAATCGGCCACGAAGCGCCCTTTCTGGCACAGCACGAGCCAACTCCGGCAAAGAGGAGCGGCTGTGGCGTTCGACATGGTCCGCAACGGGGCGGGTTGGTCCAGTCTACCGGTAGCGCAAACCGTAGTGGCTGTTTCCGGGCCCCTCAGTCCGCATGTGCCGCCCTGAACCGGCATGCGATGACTCCCCATATGTGGGACCGGCCCCAGATCGGCTCACGGCGGCGCTCAGCGCTTCCGCCTGTCAACGATCTGCGAACGTGACCGGCATCACTTCCGCACCGCCCGGCGGCCGGTCAGCCATAGGTGTCCCCGGGCCCCCGGCTGCCCGGCGCGCGCAGCCTCCCCGGCGTGCGCGCCGGTCCCGAGGGCCCCAGGACCTTGATCGCGCTGACGGTCCCCTGGCCCAGGTCCGCGCTGAGACGGCGCAGGAGCTGGGGCGTGAGCAGCCGCAGCTGCGTCGCCCACGCCGTCGCGTCGCACCGGACGGTGAGGACGCGCGTCTCCTCGTCGTAGGCCTCGGGCGCGCAGTGCTGCGCGACCTCGGGCCCGACCAGGTCCGGCCAGCGGCCGAGGACGCCCCCGACCGCGAGCGGCATCTCCCAGCCGCGTTCGGCGCTCAGCCGCTCCATCGCGGCGCCGAGCGGCAGGGGATCGCGGCCGTCGGCGCGCGCCCCGGAGCGCAGGCCGCCCCGCCGCGCCTGCTTCCACTGCTGGGTCATCGCGCCCCGCGCCCGCGCCTGCTCGCGCGCCGCGCGCAGGGCCACGCGCGCCAGATCGACGCCGGACAGCTCCGGGGCCGCGCCCCGGCCGTCCGGCGTGCCGGGCACGTCCCCCGGGGGGCGGCCGTCGGCGTCACTCACGCTCCACCTGCCCGTCCGCCACCGCGAAACGCGCCCCGGCCAGGGTCGCGGGCACGTCCTGCGGCACCGCGGCCGTCACGAGGACCTGCTCGCCCGGCCCGACCAGCTCGGCCAGCCGCTCCCGGCGCCGCCCGTCCAGCTCGGCGAAGACGTCGTCGAGCACCAGCACCGGCTCCGGCCCCTCGTCCTTCAGCAGCGCGAAGGACGCCAGCCGCAGGGCGAGAGCGAACGACCACGACTCCCCGTGGCTCGCGTAGCCGCGGGCCGGGAGGTCGCCCAGGCGCAGGAGGAGGTCGTCCCGGTGCGGGCCGACGAGCGTCACCCCGCGTTCGATCTCCTGCGGCCTGGCCTCCCCGAGGGCCGCGAGCAGCACCTCGTACAGCTCCTCGCGCGTGCCGACCCCGGGCGTCTCACCGGCCGATGAGCGGTACTCCAGGGCGACCGGGCCGCCGCCGGGCGCCAGTTCCTCGTACGCCTTGTCGGTCAGCGGGCGCAGCGCGGTGACGAGGCTCAGCCGCTGGGCGAGCAGCTCGGCGCCCGAGCGGGCGAGGTGCTGGTCCCAGACGTCGAGGGTGGTCAGGTCGGCGCCGCGGCCACCGTGGCGGCGGGCCGTCGCGGCCGACTTCAGCAGGGTGTTGCGCTGTTTGAGGACCCGCTCGTAGTCCGCCCTGACGCCCGCGAGCCGGGGCGTACGCGCCATCACCAGCTCGTCGAGGAAGCGCCGCCGCTCCCCCGGGTCGCCCTTCACCAGGTGCAGGTCCTCCGGGGCGAACAGGACGGTCCTCACGACGCCGAGGATGTCGCGGGGGCGCACCTGGGTCGAGCGGTTGAGCCGTGCGCGGTTGGCGCGTCCCGGGTTCAGCTCCAGCTCGACGAGCTGCGCGCGTTCCCCCTCGGTCACCGCGGCGCGGACGACGGCCCGTTCGGCGCCCATCCGCACCAGCGGCGCGTCCGAGGCGACACGGTGGCTGCCGAGCGTCGCCAGGTAGCCGATGGCCTCGACGAGGTTGGTCTTGCCCTGGCCGTTGGGGCCGACGAAGGACGAGACTCCCGGGCCGAGTTCCACCTCGGCCCGGGGGTAGGACCTGAAGTCCACCAGCGACAGGTGCGTCACATGCACGGCGGTGCTACTTCGAGCTCTCCACCGCGTGGCCCCCGAACTGGTTGCGCAGCGCGGCGACCATCTTCATCTGCGGCGAGTCCTCCTGGCGCGAGGTGAAGCGGGCGAACAGGGACGCGGTGATCGTCGGCAGCGGCACGGCGTTGTCGATCGCCGCCTCGACGGTCCAGCGGCCCTCGCCCGAGTCGGCCGCGTAGCCGCGGAGCTGGGCCAGGTGCTCGTCGTCGTCGAGCGCGCGCACCGCGAGGTCCAGCAGCCAGGACCTGATCACCGTGCCCTCCTGCCAGGAGCGGAAGACCTCGCGGACGTCGGTGACCTCGTCGGCGGCCTCCAGCAGCTCCCAGCCCTCGGCGAACGCCTGCATCATCGCGTACTCGATGCCGTTGTGGACCATCTTGGCGAAGTGACCGGCGCCGACCTTCCCGGCGTGCACCGAGCCGAAGTCGCCCTCGGGCTTGAGCGCGTCGAAGATCGGCTGGACCTTGGCGACGTGCTCGGCGTCGCCGCCGTACATGAGGGCGTAGCCGTTCTGGATGCCCCAGACGCCGCCGGAGACGCCGCAGTCCACGAAGCCGATGCCCTTGGCGCCGAGCTGCTCGGCGTGCCGGGCGTCGTCGGTCCAGCGGGAGTTGCCGCCGTCCACCACGACGTCGCCCGGGGCGAGCAGGTCGGCCAGCTCGTCGATCGTGGACTGGGTGGGGGCACCGGCCGGGATCATGAGCCACACCACGCGGGGGGCGGCGAGCGAGTCCACGAGTTCCCGCAGGCTGTGGACGTCGGCGACGTCCGCCTCCCGGGCGTACCCCACGACGGTGTGGCCGGCCTGGCGGATGCGCTCGCGCATGTTCCCGCCCATCTTGCCGAGGCCGACGAGACCGAGCTCCATCAGGACTCCTTCATAGCGTTGCGAACCGGTCCCGAGCCTACTTCGGGCCCCGCGCGCACAGCTGTCCGGCCGGGCCGCTCACCTGCTCACCCCCGCGCGGGGGCGACCCTGGCTCCGGAACCCCGCTCAGCCGCTGAGCCGCACCGGCATGATCAGGTACTTGTACGCCTCGTCGGCCTCCGCCGTGGCGTCGGGCTTCCCCGTCAGCAGGGCGGGCTTGGTCGAGGTGGTGAACGCCAGCTGGGCCACCGGCGAGTCGATCGCGCTCAGGCCCTCCAGCAGGAACGCGGGGTTGAACGCGGTGGAGATGTCGTCGCCCTCCAGCTCGACGTCCACGCGCTCCACAGCCTGTGCGTCGTCGCTCGACCCGGCCTCCAGGATCAGCACGCCCTGCTCGAAGCTGAGGCGCACCGGCGTGTTCCGCTCGGCGACCAGGGCGACGCGCTTGACGGCCTCGACGAACGGCGCGGTCTCGACGACGGCCACGGAGTTGAACTCCGTCGGGAAGAGCGTGCGGTACTTCGGGAGGTCGCCCTCCAGCAGCCGCGTGGTCGTACGGCGCCCCGCGCCCTCGAAGCCGATCAGGCCCTCGCCCTTCCCGGCGCCCGCCAGCGCCAGGGAGACCGTGTCGCCGCCGCTGAGGGACTTCGCCGTGTCCAGCAGTGTCTTGGCCGGGACCAGGGCGACGGCGGAGATGTCGGCCGTCTCCGGCTTCCACAGGAACTCGCGTACGGCGAACCGGTAGCGGTCGGTCGAGGCGAGCGTCACGCGGTCGCCCTCGATCTCGATGCGGACGCCGGTGAGGACCGGCAGCGTGTCGTCGCGGCCCGCCGCGATGGCGACCTGTCCGACGGCCGAGGCGAAGACGTCCGCCGGGACGGTGCCGGTCGCGGTCGGCATCTGCGGCAGCGCCGGGTACTCCTCCACAGGGAGTGTGTGGAGCGTGAACCGCGAGGAACCGCAGACGACGGTGACGCGCACGCCGTCGGACGAGATCTCCACCGGACGGTTCGGCAGGGCGCGGCAGATGTCGGCCAGGAGGCGCCCCGAGACGAGGACCGTGCCCTCGTCCTCGACCTCGACCTCGACCGACACCCGGGCCGAGACCTCGTAGTCGAAGCCGGAGAGGCTCAACGTCCCCTCACCGGCCTTCAGCAGCAGCCCGGCGAGCACCGGCACCGGGGGCCGGGCCGGCAGGCTGCGTGCGGCCCAGGCCACCGCCTCCGCAAGCACATCGCGTTCCACCCGGATCTTCACTTCAGCCGCCTCCCGCTGTTGCTGGCTGCTCGCCTGCTGGCTCTGGACGAGCACCAGTCTGGCTCACAGCACTGACATTAGGCGCATCGGTGAGTCAAATCGACGTCCGGTGGGTAGACCGCCTCCGGGCCGAGTTGTGCACAGCCCCTGCTTTCAAACGAAGCGACCGGCTTATATCCGTAGTCGTAGTAGTAGGGCCTGTGGAAACCGTGGATAACCCCGTTTCCCCTGGTCATGCGCCGTTTTTTGTCCACAGGCCCTGTGGGTGGGGCGGTGGACGAACAGGGGGCTCCTGTGGACAGTCGGCGGCCGTCCACAGCCCGTCCACAGACACCGCCGAGTTCTCAACAGGTCCGTCCCCAGCTTTCGCCCGGTTACCCACAGCCTCCCGCGCCTCCCCGTGTGACCTGATTCACTCTCGCCGGTGAGAGCGCGCATCGGGTTGCCGAACAGTGGACAGAGCTGTGGATGACCTGCGGTTTCCTGTGTATAACGGGCCTGCGCCTGTGGGTAGCCGGTGGACAACTCCGCAGGGCCGGAACGTGGCCCCTCCTCCGTCCACAGCCTGTGGATCATCGTTTCCCACATATCCCCAGCCCCATGAGCTGCGGTGATGTTCCGTCAGCCCGCGACCTGTGGACGGCGGTCTGGATAACTTCCGGCGCCCACAGGGTGTGGACGGGCGAAACCGCCTCTCCCTGTGGACAACTCCGCTTCCCGGCACGGTAATCGAACGCCGCCTCAGGAGTCCTCCCGCGCCTCTCCCGGCCGGTCGCGGCGTGCGCGCCCGCCCTCGACGCCGGGAAGCGTCTCCACAGGCGGTGGACGAGCCCGTGAGCGGGCGTGTGACGACCCGCCCTCGCGGGCGACGAGGACGGCGGCGCCCCCACGCGGTACGTCCGTCAGCGGGGGCGCGCACGCGAAGGGCCCCGGCGTACCGGGGCCCGTGACAGGACGCGTGCGGGGCCGCCGCCCTGCCCGGCGCGCGGCGGTGCCGTCAGCCGTTCTTGATGCGGTTGGTCAGCTCGGTGACCTGGTTGTAGATGGACCGCCGCTCGGCCATCAGCGCCCGGATCTTCCGGTCGGCGTGCATGACCGTCGTGTGGTCACGGCCGCCGAAGTGCTGGCCGATCTTCGGCAGCGACAGGTCCGTCAGCTCACGGCACAGGTACATCGCGATCTGGCGCGCCGTCACCAGGATGCGGCTGCGGGACGAGCCGGCCAGGTCGTCCACCGTCAGGCCGAAGTAGTCGGCGACCGCCGACGAGATCGCGTCGGCGGTGATCTCCGGGGTGGCGTGCTCCCCGCCGGGGATGAGGTCCTTCAGGACGATCTCGGTCAGGCCCAGATCGACCGGTTGCCGGTTGAGGCTCGCGAAGGCCGTCACCCGGATGAGCGCGCCCTCCAGCTCGCGGATGTTCCGCGAGATGCGTGACGCGATGAACTCCAGCACCTCGGGCGGCGCGTTCAGCTGCTCCTGGACGGCCTTCTTGCGGAGGATCGCGATCCGGGTCTCCAGCTCGGGCGGCTGGACGTCCGTGATCAGCCCCCACTCGAAACGGTTCCGCAGCCGGTCCTCCAGCGTGATCAGCTGCTTGGGCGGCCGGTCCGAGGAGAGCACGATCTGCTTGTTCGCGTTGTGGAGCGTGTTGAAGGTGTGGAAGAACTCCTCCTGCGTCGATTCCTTGCTCGCCAGGAACTGGACGTCGTCCACGAGCAGGATGTCCATGTCGCGGTAACGCTTGCGGAACGCGTCCGCCTTGCCGTCGCGGATCGAGTTGATGAACTCGTTCGTGAACTCCTCCGAGCTCACGTAGCGCACCCGCGTCCCCGGGTAGAGGCTGCGGGCGTAGTGCCCGATCGCGTGCAGGAGGTGGGTCTTGCCGAGGCCCGACTCGCCGTAGATGAAGAGGGGGTTGTACGCCTTCGCCGGGGCCTCCGCCACCGCGACGGCCGCCGCGTGGGCGAAACGGTTCGAGGCGCCGATCACGAAGGTGTCGAAGAGGTACTTCGGGTTCAGCCGCGCCGTCGGCTCGCCGGGGCCTGGCGGCAGCGTGGACTGGGCGGGGACCGTGCCGCCCGAGCCGTACTGCTCGTACGACGACGGCTCGCGTCCGTACGACCCGTAGTCCGAGTGCGGGACGTGCGGCGCGGGCTGCTGCCAGCCGCCGGGCACGGCGCCGGGCCTCGGCGCCTGCGGGTGGTCCGGGTACGCCGCGCGTGCGACCGGCTGCCCGGCATAGCCGCCCGCGCCGTACGGGTCGTGCCCCGGCGATTCCGCGCGGTCCCGGACCTGCGCCTCGTGCGGCACGGGCTCCGGCGGCGCGCGGCGCGGCTCCGGCGGTGGCGCGGTCACGGTGATCGCCAGCCGGATCGGCTGGCCGCACTCACGGCTCAGGACGTCGCCGAGCAGCGGGGCGAGGCGTCCTTCGAGCACGCTCTTGGCGTATTCGTTGGAGACCCCGAGGAGCGCGGTGCCTGAGACGAGCGCGAGGGGCTGGCAGTCCTCCAGCCAGCGGTGGTCCTTGGCCTCAAGGCGCTGGGTGTCGGCCAGCATGGCCGTCAGGGCGCGTGGCCAGACCGCGGCAAGATCTGCTGGTAGGTCGGCCACGGGGCACACTCTCTCACTCGCAGGGGGGCGGCGCTGGCGTCGTCGGGCGCCCGAGGGTGTGACTCCGGGGCGGTCGGGAAAGGATCCCGGGTTCAGCCACGGTAGTCAGCGTGGCGTACGCACATCAAGTCATTGTCCACAGCCTGTGCACAACGCTGCGCCGTCCGAGTTTGACCTGCGGGTCGCGCCGCGCGTACCGTTGCCCGGTCGAGCCATCGACAGCTGCTGCCGCATGCCTCCGAAGACCTGTCCTTCACCGAGGTGGACAGCGGCCGACTCGGGCGTGGCGAGTTCCTCGCGGGCGCACGGTGACAGCTGTCGGCGGTCCACATCCTGTCTCGGCCAGCCTGTGCCGGACACCGAAGATCTTCTGGAGCCCCCGAGTGAGCAAGCGCACTTTCCAGCCGAACAACCGGCGCCGGGCCAAGACCCACGGCTTCCGGCTGCGGATGCGGACGCGGGCCGGCCGCGCCATCGTCGCCAACCGCCGCAGCAAGGGCCGCGCCCGGCTCTCCGCCTGACCTGCCTGATCACAGGTCCATGCGGTGCTGCCCTCCGAGAACCGGCTGAGGCGGCGCGAGGACTTCGCGACGGCGATGCGCCGCGGGCGCAGGGCCGGACGCCCCCACCTCGTCGTCCATCTGAGCGGCGTCAGTGACCCGCACCCGGCGCAGGAATCCCTTCCTGCGCCGCGTGCGGGTTTCGTCGTGAGCAAGGCCGTGGGCAATGCCGTGGTCCGTAACCGTGTGCAGCGGCGCCTGCGCCATCTGGTACGCGACAGATTGACGCTTCTGCCCGCCGGTAGCCTGGTTGTCGTGCGGGCCCTGCCTGGAGCGGGCGATGTAGCGAGCGATCAGCTGGCCCGGGAGCTCGATGCCGCGCTGGAGCGGTTGCTGGGAGGGGTACGGCCATGAAGTACCCGCTGCTGCTGTTGATCAAGCTGTATCAGTGGACCATCAGCCCACTGCTCGGTCCTGTCTGCCGTTACTACCCGTCGTGTTCCCATTACGGGTACACCGCGATCGGTCGGCATGGCGCGCTGAAGGGGACGGCTCTGACGGCCTGGCGCATCCTGCGCTGCAACCCCTGGTCGCCCGGTGGAGTCGATCACGTTCCTCCCCGGAAACGCCCGGTCTGGCATCAGCGGCTGCGCGACCGTCTGCGGCACCGGACACTTTCCCATGCCTCGCCCGGGGGTGCCCCCAACAATGCCCAAGGAGCCTGACCCGTGGACACGATCAATTCGATCCTCAGTCCTCTGTATATCGCTGTCTCATGGATCATCATCCGGTTCCACTCGCTGTACAGCCTGATCTTCGATGAGAACAGCGGCTGGGCCTGGGGTCTGTCGATCGTCTCCCTCGTGGTCGTGGTGCGTATCTGCCTGATCCCGCTCTTCGTGCGGCAGATCAAGGCGACGCGGGGCATGCAGGCGCTCCAGCCGCAGATGAAGAAGATCCAGGAGCGCTACAAGAACGACCGGCAGCGGCAGTCCGAGGAGATGATGAAGCTGTACCGCGAGACGGGTACCAACCCGCTCGCGAGCTGCCTGCCGATCCTCGCGCAGTCCCCGTTCTTCATCGCCCTCTTCCAGACGCTGAGTCACATCGCGAACAACCAGACGGTCGGTGTGCTCACCGAGGCGCAGGTCACCAGCGCGCGGCAGGCCACGATCTTCGGCGCCCCCATCGCCAGCCGCTTCCTCGACGGCGCGGACAAGGTCCAGCAGCTGGGTGCCTCGCTCGGCGAGGTCCGCACCGTCACGATCATCATGATCGTCCTGATGTCCGCGTCGCAGTTCTTCACCCAGCGCCAGCTGATGACGAAGAACGTGGACCTCACCGCGAAGACGCCGTTCATGAATCAGCAGAAGATGCTGATGTACGTCTTCCCCATCATGTTCGCCATCTTCGGCATCAACTTCCCCGTCGGCGTCCTCATCTACTGGCTGACGACCAACGTCTGGTCGATGGGCCAGCAGCTCTATGTGATCCAGCGCAACCCCACCCCCGGCAGCCTCGCCTACCAGCAGCGCCAGGAGCGTCTGCGGAAGAAGGGCAAGCTGCAGGACCCGGCCGCCGAGGCCGAGGCGCAGAAGGCGGCCGAGGCCGACCGTGGCCCCCGCGCGCAGCCGAAGCGCCAGTCGAAGTCGCAGCGCCAGGGTGGTGCCCAGCAGCCCAGGAACCAGGCCCGGACCCCGCGTACGCCTGACACCCCGCAGGACAAGAAGCCCACGCTGCGGAAGGCCGGCGACCCGGAGCCGTCGGCGTCGGAGAACGGGACCACGGGCGCAGGGCAGGGGCGGCAGCCGAGCAAGAAGCAGCCGGGCAAGAAGCCGCCCCAGGGCAAGAACAAGCCGTCCGCGAAGAGCAAGAAGTAAGAAGGAGCGCCACCCGTGACGGAGACCACCTCGTCCGCGCCCGCCCCGGCCGAGACCGGCGACGCGTTGAGCCGCCTGGAACAGGAAGGCGAGATCGCCGCCGACTACCTGGAAGGGCTGCTGGACATCGCCGATCTCGACGGCGACATTGACATGGACGTCGAGGGCGACCGGGCCGCGGTGTCGATCATCGCCGACGGCTCGGCGCGCGACCTCCAGAAGCTGGTGGGACGGGACGGCGAGGTGCTGGAGGCCCTCCAGGAGCTGACCCGGCTCGCCGTCCACCGGGAGACCGGTGAGCGCAGCCGCCTGATGCTGGACATCGCCGAGCACCGCGCGCGCAAGCGCGAGAAGCTCACCGCGCTCGGCACCGAGACCGCGCAGCGGGTTAAGGAGACGAAGGAGCCGATCAAGCTCCAGCCGATGACACCGTTCGAGCGCAAGGTCGTCCATGACGCCGTCGCCGCAGCAGGGCTGCGGAGCGAGTCGGAGGGCGAGGAGCCGCAGCGCCGGGTGGTCGTCCTCCCGTGAGTGAGGCGCTCCCCGAGGACGAACCGCTGAAGGTCCCGCCACCGCCGGAGACGGCGGGGCGGGTCTTCGGCGACCGTCTTCCCGACGCGGTCCGCTACGCCGACCTGCTCGCCGAGGTCGGGGTCCGGCGCGGGCTCATCGGTCCGCGTGAGGTGCCCCGCCTCTGGGAGCGCCACCTGCTCAACTGCGCGGTACTGTCCGAGGTCGTCCCCGAGGGAGTGACCGTCTGCGACGTCGGCTCGGGCGCGGGTCTGCCCGGTATCCCGCTGGCGCTCGTCCGGTCCGACCTGCGGATCAGCCTGCTGGAACCGCTCCTGCGGCGCACCACCTTCCTCCAGGAGGTCGTCGAGCTGCTCGGCCTGGAGGACCGTGTCACCGTGGTGCGCGGCCGGGCCGAAGAGGTGCTCAGCACCTTCACCCCCGTCCATGTGGTGACCGCGCGCGCGGTCGCGCCGCTCGACCGGCTGGCCGGCTGGGGTGTCCCGCTCCTCCGCCCCTACGGCGAAATGCTCGCGCTCAAGGGCGACACCGCCGAGGAAGAGCTGAAGGGCGCACGGGCGGCGCTGGCCAAGCTGGGAGCCGTCCGCAGCTCGGTGCTCCGGGTGGGCGCCGAGGTGGTCGATCCTCCCTCGACCGTCGTGCGGGTCGAGGTCGGCGAGAGCCCGGGCGGCGTCCGGTTCGCCACGAAGCGGGCTAGGGCGGCTCGCCGGGGCGGCCGTCCCGGCCGCACCGGACGCTGATCGCGCAGGTCCTCCCCGCGCGATCAGCCGCCCTGCCCTGCCAGCCCGCTGCTTCTCCCGGCCGATTCCCTCGGTGTTCGGCCGATGCGACGGTAAAAGCGCCGGATGTGGCAGCGGGCGCGGAGTGTCGAGCCGCCGTCCGTCGATGCGCTGGGCATCGTGTTTCACGTGAAACGCCGCTCTCTGCTGCAGGGAATCATCAGCCGGGGACGCGCGGCCTCCGAATCGCGAGACCGTTCTCCCCGCCGCTCCTCACCCACACGGGGGGCGCCGGTATCCACAGACCGCCCGTTGTCCACAGGTACCCGGACCTCGCTGGTTCCCGACCCCCAAGACATGGCAGGCTTTGAACCCACGAAGGCTGCGCGTGTCGAGGAGAGTGAACCATTGCGGTCCGACGCCAATATCGCGGGCCCGACGGCCGATCCGGTCCCCGGCCCTCGGTCAGAGTCGGCGGATGCCCCGGGGGGCGCGGTGGACATCGCGCCCAGTGCACCGCCACCTACCGGGGACGCCCCGGTCGGCAGGGCTGCCCAGCGGGCTGTCGAGGCGATGTATCGATCCGGCGGCACCCTGCCCCGGCCCCAACAGACCCGCATCATGATCGTCGCCAACCAGAAGGGCGGCGTCGGCAAGACCACCACCACGGTCAATCTGGCGGCATCGCTGGCGCTGCACGGTGCCCGTGTGCTGGTGATCGACCTCGATCCGCAGGGCAATGCGTCCACGGCACTGGGCATCGACCACCACGCCGATGTCCCCTCGATCTACGACGTCCTGGTCGAGAGCCGACCGCTCGCCGAGGTCGTGCAGCCGGTCAATGACGTCGAGGGCCTGTTCTGCGCCCCGGCCACCATCGACCTGGCGGGCGCCGAGATCGAGCTGGTCTCCGTGGTCGCGCGGGAGTCCCGGCTCCAGCGCGCGATCAGCGCCTATGAGCAGCCCTTGGACTATGTCTTCATCGACTGCCCGCCGTCGCTGGGCCTGCTCACGGTCAACGCGCTGGTCGCCGGAGCCGAGGTGGTGATCCCGATCCAGTGCGAGTACTACGCCCTGGAGGGCCTGGGACAGCTGCTGCGGAACGTCGAACTGGTCCGCGGTCACCTCAACCCGGATCTGCATGTCTCGACCATCCTGCTGACGATGTACGACGGCCGCACGCGGCTGGCGTCACAGGTGGCCGAGGAGGTTCGCAGTCACTTCGGCACCGAAGTCCTGCGGACCAACATCCCGCGGTCCGTCCGCATCTCGGAGGCGCCCAGCTACGGGCAGACGGTCCTGACGTACGACCCCGGCTCCAGCGGATCGCTCTCCTATCTGGAAGCGGCACGGGAGATCGCCGTGCGGGGTGCGACGACGTCTCAGCATGTTCTGCCGCAGCAGGAGCAGCGCGGCCCGGTGGAGGGGGCACAGTGAGCGAACGACGTAGAGGTCTTGGCCGGGGGCTCGGGGCACTGATCCCGGCGGCTCCCCAGCGCCCGGAGACCCTCACGGATGTCGAGGGCGGCGCTTCGGCGTCCCCGACAGCCCTGCCGGTCCTCAATCCGGCGCGCGGTTTCCCGATCCCGTCCGGCGTGGAGAGCGAGGAGCGCGGGGGAGCTGCCGCTCCCGGCGTGCCCGAGCCCGCACCACCGGCCGAGGCGGCCGTCGGCACGGAGGAGGAGCAGCTGACGTCGGGCGCCTACTTCGCCGAACTGCCTCTTGACTCCATCACGCCGAACCCGCGGCAGCCGCGTGAGGTCTTCGACGACGACGCGCTGATCGAGCTGGTCACCTCCATCAAGGAGGTCGGCCTGCTCCAGCCCGTGGTGGTCCGGCAGCTCGGTACCGACCGCTACGAACTGATCATGGGCGAGCGCCGGTGGCGCGCGTGCCGTGAAGCGGGCCTGGACGCCATCCCCGCGATCGTCCGGCACACCGACGACGACAAGATGCTCCTGGACGCCCTCCTGGAGAACCTGCACCGGGCTCAGCTGAACCCGCTGGAGGAAGCCGCCGCGTACGACCAACTGCTGCGGGACTTCAAGTGCACCCATGACGAGCTGGCCGACCGGATCGGGCGTTCCCGCCCGCAGGTGTCCAACACCCTCCGGCTGCTCCGGCTGTCCGCCGGTGTGCAGAAGCGGGTGGCGGCCGGAGTCCTTTCCGCGGGCCACGCGCGGGCACTGCTCGGCGTGGACGATGCCGAGGAGCAGGAGCGGCTCGCTCACCGCATCGTCGCCGAGGGCCTGTCCGTCCGGGCCATCGAAGAGATCGTCACCCTGCTCGGTTCCGTCGCCACCAAGGGCCCGCGGGCCCGCGGGCCACGCGCCGGGAAGCGCATCTCACCGGCTCTGGACGGGCTGGCGGGCCGCCTCTCGGACCGCTTCGAGACGCGGGTGAAGGTGGACCTGGGGCAGAAGAAGGGGAAGATCGTCGTCGAGTTCGCCTCGATGGAGGATCTCGACCGCATCCTGGGGCAGCTCGCCCCCGGTGAGGGTCCTGTGCTGGAGAATCGCGGCACGGACCGGGACGACGACGAGGCCGCGGAGCCCGCCGAGAGTCCTGACCGGGCATGACCGGTACCCGGCCGCGAGCGCGCTGAACCGGCTTCCCCCTCGCGGACCCCGCCGCTCCCGACGCCCCATGGATACGATGAATCCATGGGGCGTCATCTTGTGCCGCTCACGGTGGACAACCTCGCCGATCTCCCGGACCGCTGTCGGAGCTGCGTCTTCTGGGAGCGGGCACCGGACGGTGCGGATGCGGTGAGGCGGACCGGCCGGGCGGAACTGGTGAAGAGGGAATGGACCGTCACCGTCCTGCGTGAGTGGGGCAGTTGTGGTCGGCTGGCCTATGTGGACGGACGCCCGGTGGGCTTCCTCCTGTACGCTCCCCCCTCCGCTGTACCGCGTTCGCTCTCCTTTCCGACTGGTCCGGTGACCGCCGACGCCGTCCAGCTGATGACAGCCTGGATCGCTCTCGACCACCGAGGGCAGGGCATCGGCCGGGTCCTTGTGCAGTCGATGGCGAAGGATCTGCTGCTACGTGGTGTGCGTGCTGTCGAAGCCTTCGGGGATGCTCGTCCGCGCGCGGCGTCCGCCTCCGAGCCGTATGGCGACTGCCTGGCACCGGCGCGCTATCTGGAGGCGGTCGGGTTCGAAGAGGTGCGTCCGCATCCACACGTTCCCCGGCTGCGGCTGGAACTACGGCGCACGGTTTCCTGGCGTGTGGACATGGAGCAGGCATGGGACCGGCTGTTCCACTCGGGACGACCGCGTGGCGTTCTCCATCCCGCCTGAGGCCTTCGGTGGTACAGCAGCGGGCCCCGGCATGTTTCACGTGAAACATGCCGGGGCCCACTGCCGGAGCTGATGAGGGTCAGCCGATGAAGTCACTCAGGTCGCGCTCGATCGCCGCCTTCGGCTTGGCGCCCACGATCGTCTTCACCACATCGCCGCCCTGGTAGACGTTCATGGTGGGGATGGACATGATGCCGTACCGCGCGGCCGTCTCCGGGTTCTCGTCGATGTTGAGCTTGACGATGGTGATCCGCTCCGCGTGCTCGGCCGCGATGGCCTCCAGAGCCGGAGCGATCATGCGGCAGGGGCCGCACCACTCGGCCCAGAAGTCAACCAGGACCGGCTTGTCGCTCTTGAGGACCTTCTCCTCGAAGTCAGCATCAGTGGCGATTACGGTGGCACCGGCCATGGTGCTTCTCCTTTTACTTTCGGTGGGCTGCTAGGGAAGTGCGGTGGTCTCTGTGTCAGACGGCCGAGGTGACGGTCTGGGCGTCGTTGAGCGCGGCCAGGTACCGCTCCGCGTCCAGCGCCGCCGAGCATCCGGTACCCGCGGCGGTGATCGCCTGGCGGTAGGTGTGGTCCACGACATCACCGGCGGCGAACACGCCCGGGACACTGGTCCGCGTGGTGGGAGCCTCGACCTGGACATAGCCGTCCTGGTCCAGCTCCAGCTGGCCGGTGAACAGCTCGACGCGCGGGTCGTGGCCGATCGCCACGAACAGCCCGGTGACCGGCAGTTCGGACGTCTTGCCGTTCTGCGTGTTGCGGAGGGTCAGGCCGGACAGCTTGGTGTCGGTCTCATGGATCTCCGCGACCTCGCTGTCCCAGACGAAGGAGATCTTGGGGTCGGCGAAGGCACGCTCCTGCATGGCCTTCGAGGCGCGGAGCGTGTCGCGGCGGTGCACGATGCTGACGCTGCGCGCGAACCGGCTGAGGAAGGTCGCCTCCTCCATGGCCGTGTCCCCGCCGCCGATCACCGCGATGTCCTGCTCCTTGAAGAAGAAGCCGTCGCAGGTGGCGCAGTAGGAGACGCCGCGGCCGGAGAGCTGGTCCTCGCGCGGGAGGCCCAGCCGGCGGTGCTGAGAGCCCGTGGCCACGATGATGGCCTTCGCCTGGTGCACCGTGCCGGTGGTGTCGGTGACCTTCTTGATCTCGCCGCTGAAGTCCACGGAGACGACATCGTCCGGAATCAGCTCCGCACCGAAACGCTCGGCCTGGGCCCGCATGCCGTCCATCAGGTCAGGACCCATGATCCCGTCCTTGAAACCCGGGAAGTTCTCGACCTCGGTGGTGTTCATCAACGCGCCACCAGCGGTCACCGATCCTTCGAAGACCAGCGGGTTGAGCGATGCACGCGCGGTGTAGAGCGCTGCCGTATAACCGGCGGGTCCAGAGCCGATGATGATCACGTTGCGGACGTCGCTCACGGGAGTCTTCCTTGTCTCGGGTCTCTCGCCCGGGTCCCGGCCGGGACCCACAGTCAATAACCGATCCTAGGGTCCCAGACATTCCCGGCCCGAGGCACGGCGGGAGCGCGGTCAGTCGCGCGGATAGCTCGCCCGGACGAGTACTTCGCCGGAGACCGGTGGGGTGGCGCTGACGCAGTCCGCGTCCACCACATACGCGTCCACGCGCTCCGGGTCCACCGAGTGCGGGAAGACGACCAGATAGGCGTCGGTACCCGCGTAGTCCTCCTCCTCCGCGGCCAGCGGAACCTCGGTGCGCCCGATGGCATCCTCCACGCAGGTCGGGACATCCAGCATGACCTCGAGACCTCCCTCCTCGTCGCCGGTCGTCTCACCGCCCGAGCCAGGGGGCGCTTCAGGGAAGCCCTCGGTGCCTGCGCCCGCTGGGCCGGACGGCGCCGCGGGCTCCGTGGCGTTCTCCGGGCTCGCCAGTGATTCCGCCGCCTCGCTCTCCGCAAGCAGATCGCGCACCTGGTCCTCCAACATCGGGTCTGCTGCCTGGCCCGCATCGGCATCGGCCGCTTCGCTCTGCCCGCCGCCGTCCTGGTGGGTGGTCGGGCCCAGGGAATCGAGCACGGTGCTGCCGAGCGCGACTGCCAGTACCGCGCCGGCCGCAGCCAGCGCAAAGCGGGGCCAGCGTTTGGGCGCTGGCCGCGACACCCGGTCGAGTGCCCGGGCACGCCGCCCTCTCACCTCTCGACCGACATCAGTTTCCTCGGTCCGCACGGCCGGAGGCCGCGGCTGTCGGACGACGGGCTCCGCACCCCCGTCTGCCGATCCCGGCGTGTCGGGCTGCTCGTCCGACGGAAGAGCGGGAGCGTGGCTTTCGTCGGCAGGCTCTGTTTCACGTGAAACATGTAGCGCGCCCAGCGCGGCGTCGATTCGGGTCGCGACATCGTCAGGGATGCGGGGAAGCGGAAGGTCGCGGAGGTGCTGGCGTAGCACGACGAACTCAGCCGCGGTCTCGGCACAGGCCGCGCAGTCGGCGATATGGGCCCGGAGGGTGGCTTCCTCGGCAGGAGGGAGCAGCTCCTCGTCGAGCGCGGCGATCTCCGCCGGATCCGGGTGCTGGGGCATCTCGCTCATGAGTGTCCGCCACCTCCTCCCTGCATGGCACCGGTCTCCCCGGCATTTCTCGGGGGTGGGACGGATGCGCCCGGTGTACGGTTCCGCCCCGCGTCGCTCTCGGGTCGGCGTGGACGGAGATGGCGTAGCAGGGGCAGCAGGCGTGCTCGTCCTCGGGCGCACCGGCTCTTGACCGTCCCGATCGGTGTCTCCAGGATGCTGGCTGCCTCGGCCACGGAGTACCCCTGCATATCGACCAGGACGAGGGCGGCCCGCTGCTCGACCGGAAGTTCCGCGAGAGCCTGGTGCAACTGGTGCCGGAGGTCGCCGCGTTCCGCGGGAGCCTCGGCGGACTCGTGCGGTTCGAGGAGGTTCTCCAGGCGCTCCGGCTCGGGCAGCGGACTGGTCCGTCGGCTGTTCGCCTTGCGGATCCGGTCCAGACAGGCGTTCACCGTGATGCGGTGCAGCCAGGTCGTGACGGCCGCCTGGCCGCGGAAGGTGTGAGCGGCGCGGTAAGCGGAGACAAAGGCGTCCTGCAGAGCGTCAGCGGCCTCCTCGCGGTCGCTGAGGGTTCTCAGCGCCACAGCCCACAGCCGGTCCCGGTGGCGGCGCACGATCTCGCCGAAGGCATCGGGATCGCCCTGCGTGTGCCGGGCGAGCAGCTCCTCGTCGCTGGTGGAGGCCGGGGCGCGGGGGGCACGCTCCTCCACGGCGCACACCTCCCCTCTTCCCTGCCGGGCCGACGCGGCCCGCTGCCTACCTCGTGCGATCGATCAGCCGGTGACGGAGACCTCCGTGATGCGGCCACGGTAGCTTCCGTCGTCGCCCTGGGGCAGATCGGTGAGCCAGACGAGGACGAACCGTGTCTCGATCGCGCTCTCGGGGTTCAGCGTGACGGACTGGCCGCTTCCCTCGGCCACGGTCTCGAAGTCGTCGGGCGAGCCGGGTGCGGTGCTGGCGTCGGCGTCGGCGACGCGGAGCTGCACAGGAGTGTCACCGAGGGCGTTGACCGTGACCGAGCTGACCGGCTGGACCTCGCCGAGGTCGAGGACGAGCCCGGTGCCCTCCTTGAGGTTCGCGAACCCGGGACCGTAGTAGTTCTTGGTGTGCCAGAAGGTTTCCTCGTCACCGTCGAGCACGAGATCGACCCCCTCCCGATTCTGCTCGTTCCCGAGCGGATCGAGTTCGGTGACCTCTTCGACGGTGAGCGGGCCAGGTTCGGGCGCGTCGTTGTTCTCCAACGGAGGCGCGACCTGCTCGGTCGTGTCGCCACCCGAGTTCTCCCCGGAGAGCAAGGTGTCGGCGATCTGCCAGCTGCCCAGACCGAGAGCCGCGATCAGGAGCGCGGAGACTCCCCACTTGAGTGCCGTCCCGGTACGTCCCGGCAAGGCGGGCTCGGGGGGCGGCGGCGGGCGCAGGCCGGCGCCTGGCGTGCCGGGACCGGTGCCGAGAGTCCCCCGCTGGTAGGTGGTGTGCTGGAAGCTCGGGATGGCGGACGGCGTCGGCTCCGGGGGCCTGATGCGGGGCAGCGCGGTGAGCGCCTTCTCCAGGTCCATGGGCGTCGTGCAGGCCGGTTTCTGGCTGGCCGCGGTCGCGCCGTCGTTCACCAGGGCGCGCATGGCGATCTCGGACAGGCCGCGATGCACGCCCGCGCGGACCTGGTCAGGAGTGGCCAGCGAGTCCCAGGCGCCCTTCCCCAGCCCCGCGACACCGCTGAGTCCGTAGGCGCCGTCACCGTACGGCCAGCGCTGCGTCAGGGCGGCGTACAGCAGGGCGCCGATGGCCTCGGTGTCGGCACGGGGCGGGTTGTCGGCGGTGATGCCGCGCAGCGCGGCGTCCACGGCGAGGCCCCTGATGCGGTACTGGCCGGGACCGGCGCGCAGCACGGTCGCCGGTGTCAGCCGGAGGTGTGCCAGCTCCTTGCGGTGCGCGGCGGCCATGGCCTGGGCGACCTGCTCGGCCAGGGCGAGCGCCTCGTGCGGATCGAGCGGCCCGGCGGCGAGGAGGGTGCTGAGCGAGACCGCGTCGGGCAGCCACTCGTGGATGACGTACACCTGGTCGTTCTCCTCGACGGCGTCGAGGACCTGGACGAAGCGGGGATCACCCAGCAGGGCGGCCGACCGGGCGGCGGACAGGACGGAGGCGGCGCGCTCGTGCGAGGCGGGGAGCACATGGACGCCCACGGCGCGGCGGAGCTTCTCGTCCATCGCGCGCCAGCTGCTGAATCCGTCCAGTCGGGTGATGCACTCCTCCAGCCGGTAGCGCTGGGCGAGTCTGTGCCCGCTGTGCAGCTCCGTGGGCTTCGGACGGTCGGCGCCCTTCTCCTGCGTCCCGGGGGACGCGGGCGTGGACCCCGGGGTGAGCGGCATCGTGCTCGTGTCGGCGCGCTGGGCGTCCGAGCCGTCCGCGGTGTCGCGGACGCCGGTCGGACCCTGCGGTGGACTCGTCGCCGTGCTCCGTTCGGCCACCGTCGTTCCGCCTCCCCGTTCTCGGCTGTCAGGCTGTTGACACTGCCAGACTCATTGTGCCGGTAGTCCGCAGTGGTGCACGACATAGGAATACGTTCGGAAGCCGTACGCCGGATGGCCGACGGGTGTCGTGCGTGGCCTCCTCGGACCGAATGCCCAGAAAGCGAGATTTCAGCGGCCGAGCCGTCCCCGGATCATTCCGACAAGTGCGGTCAGTTCCTCGACCCGCATCCGTCGGGCGGCCACATAAAAGATCCCCAACAGAATCAGACCACCGGCCGCGAGGGCGGCGAGAGAGCCCACGAAGCCCTCACCGAGCGCCCCGAGGACCACGAAGCCGACCGCGCCGCCCGCCAGTGCGGCCGGAATGCTCGCGCCCGCCAGGCGGATGTAGGTGCGGACGATGCGCGAGCCGTCGAGATCGGCGCGCATCCGGCGGCGCAGGCGCCGCCAGGCGGTCCGCACGCCGATCGCGTACGCCAGGCCGTAGCTCAGGGCGATCCCGGCCACCACCCAGCGGTCGGGCAGTGCCAGGAAGCAGATGGCCGACAGGACGATCCAGGCGAGGGAGACGATCACCGTGTTGTAGAAGGGGGTGCGGGTGTCCTCGTACGCGTAGAAGGCCCGCAGCACCACGTACTGGGCGGAGAAGGGGATGAGCCCCAGACCGAACGCCATGAGGATGTAGCCGAAGGAACGGGCTCCGTCCTCGCCCGCCGCTCCGAAGAGCAGCGTACACATCGGGACGCCCAGCGCCACGAAGGCGAAGGCGATGGGGACGATGGCCACGGCCGAGGTACGCAGACCGTGGGACAGGTCGTCGCGCACCGCGCCCGCGTCCCCGTCCGCGGCGGAGCGGGAGAGCCGGGGCAGCAGCGCCGCCATCACCGACACGGTGATGATCGCCTGAGGCATCTGCCAGATCAGCAGGGCGCTGTTGTAGGCGATGAAGCCGGTGCCCGGATATCCCGCGCGCTCCGCGTCGTCCCCGGCCCAGGTCGCGAACTGGGTGACGACGACGAGCCCCGCCTGGTTGGCGAGCACGAACAGGACGGTCCACTTGGCGAGCTTGGCCGCCTTGCCCATGCCGTGACCGCGCCAGTCGAAGCGGGGCCTGACCCGGAAGCCCGCGGCCCTCAGGTAGGGCAGCATCGCGAGGGCCTGGACGACGAGCCCGAGCAGGGTGCCGACACCGAGCAGGCGGATGCCCTCGGGCGTGATCGTGGTGACACCGACACCCGAGGTCCGCTGGGTGCCGTACACCCACAGGAACATCCCGCAGGTGAAGATCACCACGATGTTGTTGAGGACCGGCGTCCACATCATCGGGCCGAAGTGGTCGCGGGCGTTGAGGATCTGGCCGAGCACCACGTGGATGCCCATGAAGAAGATCGTCGGCAGGAAGTAGCGCGCGAAGGTGACGGCGACGTCGTTGGCGGCCGGATCGTCGGCGATCTTCGCCGACATGAGCCGGACCAGCAGGGGAGCGGCGAACACCGCGACGACCACCAGCGCGCCGAGGATCACCATGACCAGCGTCAGCAGGCGGTTGGCGTAGGCGTCGCCGCCGTCGCGGTCGTTCCGCATCGAGCGGACGAGCTGCGGGACGAACACCGAGTTCAGCCCGCCGCCGATGGTCAGGATGTAGATCATGTTCGGCAGTGCCCAGGCGACGGTGTAGGTGTCACCGAGCACGGCGGCGCCGAGGGCCGCCACGATCACGAGCTGCCGGACGAAGCCGGTGAGACGGGACACCAGGGTTCCCGCCGCCATGACGGCGCTCGAACGCAGCAGGCTCGTGGCCCGGCCCGGCTTCTTCGCCGGGGCCGTCCGGTCGGGCTGCTCCGCCTCCGCCGCCTCACGCCCCGTGGACTCGTCGCGCGGGTACGGCTCGGCCGGGGGGCCACCCGGGGGGACGTGCTGCCGCCCCTGGGGTGCGGGCGGGCCCTGGTCCTGATGCTGACCTTGCCGGGTCTGCGGCGGATAGGGCTGCGATCCGCTCTGCTGATCACGGAAGAGATGCGCGAACGCGTCGTCGAGATCCGGCCGGTGTCCGGGGCCGCCGGGCCCCGGCGGCTGTTCGCCCGACATGTTCATCAGGCCATCGATACCGCTGCCGCCGTAGGGCCGTCCCTGCGGACCTCCGTACTGCTGTCCGTAGCCGTCAGGCACCTGCCCACCCGCGCCCGGACCCTGGTGACCGTAGGGATAGGGCTCCTGCGGGTAGCCGGGGTGTGCGCCCGGCGGCTCGTGGGAAGCCTGTCCTGCGCCGTACGGCGACCGACTCCTGTCGTTCCCCGCGTACGGCTGGTAGCCGGGATCGTGGTAATCCCCGCCGTACTGCTGCGCGTGCTGCGGAGGGAAGGGCTGGTGAGGCGGCTGGGGACCCTGGGGATAAGCGGCCGGATCGTACGGCGCGCCGAACTCACTCCCAGGGGCGACGCCGTAGCCGTCCTGGCCGTACGCGCCCGGAGGCGGCCCCGCGGCGCCGTAGCCGTCAGGGGCGTAGCCGCCCTGCTGCGGAGCGCCCTGGTGGTAGGGACCTCCGTGGCCGCCCGCCGGGCCGTAGCCGGGAGGCGGGGCTGGAACATCGCCGGGCGCGCCCGGCTGACGCGGCTGCCCCGGGTAGCCGGACCGCCTGTCGGACGGGTCGCCACCACCCGGCGCCTGGCCGTCCTCACGGTCGTACGGCGGTTCCATCGCTACTCCACCTCAAGAATCACGGGCCGGTGGTGCCTGGCCGGCCGGCGGCTCACTGGTCGTCGTCCAGCCTCTCACCCTTGGCCGGAGTGCCGGTGCTGTCGCCGCCGGTGTCGTTGTCCGGCTCACCCGCCGGGTCCTCGCGGGGCGGGACGGCCCCCGGAGGCTCGCCGTCCGCCGTTCCCCGGCCCTGCTCCCCCGCGCCGCCGTCCTGGCGGTCAGGGGGCTCGGGCACCGGGTCGCCCGGGGTCGGCTCCGCGTCCGTGTCCTGGCCGTGCCCGGAGTGACCGTCGGCAGGGCCGTCGGCGTCCGGGCGGTCGGTGCCGGTCACCTCGCCTCCGGCCTCCTCGGCTTCGGATATACGGGACGCGCGCTTGCGCTGGCTGTACATCCTGATACCGGCCAGGACCACGAGGAGGAGACCTCCGGCGATCACCATCATCACCGTCGAGGTGATGGAGTTGACGTCCGCCTGGAACGCCATCGTCTCGCCGTACGGCTTGTTGTCCGCCGTGTAGAGCCGGGCGTGGATGGTCGTCTTGCCGTTGGCGCGCGCGATGGTGCTGAACTTGACCGACTGGCTGTGGCCACCGCTGACGGAGATCTCCTGGGGCGCGCTGACCTCAAGCCCGAACCGGCGGGTCGAGGTGAGCCGCAGCTCAAGACCCTCGATGTCCTGCACCAGATTGTTCTGGATCGTGATCGGGATGGTGGCGCTGCGACCGGAGAGCATGATCGGCGTCTTCTGGATGATGCGGACCTGGCTCCTCAGCTCCTCCAGGCCGTTCTGCACACTGGCGCGGTACTCGGACGCGGCTTGTGCCTCGCCGCGCCACGACGTGGACATCTCGCGCCGGATGGCGTTGCCGTACGGCGTCTCCACCCGGTCCCGCTGCGTCAGGATGACCGCGAACTCGTCCAGCGCCCGTTGCGTCTGCCGCATGGCCTGGAAAGCGCTGGTGGGCAGTTCCTGGTCACGCAGGGACTGCGGATAGTCGGCGGCCGAGGGCACGTCGGGGGACAGCGCGGGATCCGCCTCGGCGGTCGCCGTCTCCGACAGCGGGGCGAAGCGCACCCAGCTCCCGTCCTGCTGGAGGGTCGTGACGGCATCGGCCATCGCCTGCGCCTGCCGGGCGCTGGGCATCCGCTGGGGGGCCAGCAGGATGTTCCGCTCGTTCGCGGGCTCCTGCTGGGTGATGGAGAGGGTCTGGGCCAGGAGCTGCTGCGTGGCGAGGGAGGCCGCCGCGCCGCTGGCCATGTCGCCCTCGAAGAGCGTGGACAGCCGCGCGTCCGCGACGACGGCCGTGATGTCGTCACCCAGCGGGCGGGGAGCGGACGGCGTGTAGACGAGGGAGTCCGGCGCCCGGAGGCTGTCGCTGCGGGCGATGATCTTGTCGGCACCGGCCGAGGTGCCAACGGAGACGATCTCCGGGTCGATCGCGCCTTCCACGGGCCAGGTGAAGTCCGTGCGTGCCTCGACGTCCAGGATGGCCTGCACCGTGTCGCCCGCCATCACCGTGGCGTCCCTGAGATGCCCGAGCGCGCCCCTGACCTCCTGTCCCCGGTGCGCGAGCGCCGCGATGTCCGGGTCGGCGAACGGGAGGGCCACGACCTCCTCGTCGCGGACCACCTCCCGCAGTCGCTGGAGGAAGGCCCCGGCCTCCTCCTGGCCCTCGCCGTTGACCGCCCCGCCCGGGGTGTCGATCTGGTAGCCCTCGGTCATCGCCTCCACCGAGGCCAGGAGATCGGGATCGATCACCCAGGTCACCGGGAGGTTCGCGCCCAGCTCGACCAACTGGTCCAGCCTGCCGCCGGGGGAGATCTCCTGGAGCAGCGAGTCGTCACGGAACGCCGGTGTCTGCTCGTCGTCCGGCCCGGTCTCGGCGGTGAGATGCGTGGTCGAGATCAGCGGCCACAGGACCGTGAGCCCTGTCCGGCCGGAGTCGGCGCCGCCCTGCTGCCAGGGGAGCAGCGTCCGGCCCATGCCGTAGATGTGGTCCCAGCGCTCCGCCTCGGTCTGTCCCGTGAGGGTGACACCGATCTGGTAGACGCCGTCCTCGCCCAGCTCCAGCTCCTCGACCGGGACGTCGAGGGCGAAGGTGGCGGACAGCCCGGGATCGACGGTGCCCAGCTCCTGGGCGTAGTCGTCCACTATCGAGCCATCGACGGTGCGGTCGGTGAAGCCGTCACGCCGCAGCGCGTCCTCGATGGCGCTCCGGCTGGTCAGCTCCACCCCCGTCCGCGCGGCCACCGAGCCGTCCAGGATGGCGGTGTCGCCGTTGTTCGTGACCGTGCCCCGTACGGTGACGGTGTCGTCCGAGCCGGGGGAGGCGGGGGACACGTCCGTGATCGACACGGTCGTGAGCTGTGAGTCAGGGGTGACCTCGACGGGGACGGCGGCGGACGCCGGTGCGGCGCCCAGGCCGGTCAGGAGGGGCGTTCCCGCGGCCAGTCCGGCGAGCAGGACGCGCAGCCGCCTCGGCCGACGGCCGACGGCCTCCGGGCGCCGGTCCGGAGGGGTGCAGGACACCGTCTCTGCCACCTCTGCCACGCGCAAGCCCCGTTCCCTCGTACCGATCGGCCCTCATGGTAACGATGATCGCCGCGGCTGAGTGCCGCGTCTCCCCTACCCCGGCGGGGGGTACCGCCCGGGACCGGCCACGTACCCTGTGCTGTTGTGCCGAACGACACCAAAGACACACACGCCCGTCCCGACGCCCCGGAGCTGGGCCGGGTGCAGCGGCGGGCCATCGGTGAGCTGCTGCGGGTCGCTCCCGTCGCCGACGACCTGGCCGCCCGCTTCGCCGAGGCCGGTTTCTCGCTCGCCCTGGTAGGGGGCTCGGTCAGGGACGCGCTGCTCGGCAGGCTGGGCCACGACCTGGACTTCGCGACGGATGCCCGGCCCGACGACGTGCTGCGGATCGTCCGGCCCTGGGCGGACGCGGTCTGGGACGTCGGCATCGCCTTCGGCACCGTCGGCTGCCGCAAGGTCGCCCCGGACGCCCCGGGAGAGGCGGCCGGGCCCGGCGAGCGGGAGGTCCGTGACTTCCAGCTGGAGATCACGACCTACCGCTCGGAGGCATACGACCGCACGTCGCGCAAGCCGGAGGTGGCATACGGGGACTCGCTGGAGGAGGACCTGCTGCGGCGCGACTTCACCGTCAACGCCATGGCGGTCGCTCTGCCGCGCAAGGAGTTCATCGACCCGCACGACGGGCTGAGCGACCTCGCCCAGCGCGTGCTGCGCACTCCGGCGACTCCCGAGTCGTCGTTCTCGGACGACCCGCTGCGCATGATGCGCGCGGCCCGTTTCGCCGCGCAGCTGGACTTCACGGTCGCCGAGCCGGTCCGCGCCGCCATGGAGGCCATGGCGGACCGCATCGACATCGTGTCGGCCGAGCGCGTGCGGGACGAGCTGAACAAGCTGCTCGTGAGCGAGCACCCCCGCAAGGGCATCACCCTTCTCGTGGACGCGGGCCTGGCGGAACGGGTACTGCCCGAGGTGCCCGCCCTGCGGCTGGAGCGGGACGAGCACCACCGCCACAAGGACGTGTACGAGCACAGCCTCACCGTCCTGGAACAGGCCATCGCGCTGGAGGACGACGGGCCCGACCTGGTGCTGCGCCTCGCGGCCCTGCTGCATGACATCGGCAAGCCCCGGACTCGACGGTTCGAGACGGACGGCCGCGTCTCGTTCCACCATCACGAGGTGGTCGGGGCCAAGATGACCAAGCAGCGGATGACCCGGCTCAAGTACTCGAACGAGATGATCAAGGACGTCTCACGTCTGGTCGAGCTGCATCTGCGTTTCCATGGCTACGGCACCGGGGAGTGGACGGACTCCGCCGTGCGTCGCTATGTACGGGACGCCGGACCCCTGCTCAGCCGTCTGCACAAGCTGACCCGGTCGGACTGCACCACCCGGAACAAGCGGAAGGCACAGGCTCTCTCCGCCGCCTACGACGGCCTGGAACAGCGGATCGAGCGCCTGCAGGAGCAGGAGGAGCTGGACGCGATCCGGCCGGACCTCGACGGAAACGCGATCATGACCGTTCTCGGCATCGGCCCGGGGCCCGAGGTGGGCAACGCCTACCGCTATCTCCTGGAGCTGCGCATCGAACAGGGGCCGCTCGACCGTGACGCCGCCGAGCGGGCGCTCAGAGAGTGGTGGGCTGCCCAGAAGTGACCGTTTCACGTGAAACCGTCCACCGGTGCAGCCGGTGGACGGTGAACGCGGTCAGGGCGTAGAGCACGGCGACGGTCAGCAGGAGAGCGGCCGACCTGCCGTCGGACGGCAGTATCAGGGCCGCCAGCCCCGCCGCGCCGACAAAGGCGATGTTGAAGAGCATGTCGTAGAGGGAGAAGACGCGGCCCCGGAAGGCATCGTCCACAGCGGACTGCACCACCGTGTCCGTGACGATCTTGGGCCCCTGGGTCACCAGCCCCAGAAGGAAAGCTGCCACCAGCACCGGCAGCGGGCGGAAGGTCAGGCCCAACGGGGGCACCAGTACGGCCGCCGCTCCCGCGCACGCGGCGAACCAGCCCAGTCGGCCGAGCCGCGTCACGGCCCAGGGGGTCAGCAGCGCGGCGGCGAAGAATCCGGCACCGGAGACGGCGACCGCCACGCCGAGCAGGGCGATCCCCTCATTGCTTCCCGCGTTGCCGTCCGACCAGGAGTAGCGCGCCAGCATCAGCACGGTGACCAGCAGCGCGCCGTAGCAGAAGCGGAGCACCCCGACTCCCGCGAGGGTCCACGCGGCGACGGGCCGTTCCCCGAGGTGGCGGAGGGCTGCCACCAGACCGCGTGCGCTGTCGGCGACCGCTGTGGCGAGACGGGGCATCGCCGGCTGCTTCTCCGGGCCGAGCTGGTGGGCCTGGAGGGCCAGGGCGGAGAGTCCTGCCACGACATAGACGGCGGCGGCCAGCAGCAGCGCGGCGGCGTCCTCGGCCCCCTGTGAGCGGGCGACCAGCTGGACCACGAAGGAGGCTCCGCCGCCGATCGTCGCGGCCAGTGTTCCCGCGGTGGGCGAGAGCGAGTTGGCGATGACCAGCTGATCGCGCTCCACGACCTGGGGGAGACCGGCGGAGAGCCCGGCGAGGATGAAGCGGTTCACCGCGGTCACCGAGAGCGCGGCGAGATAGAACAGCCAGTCGGCCGCGTCCACCAGGACCAGAACGGCTGTGGCGAGCGCCATGCCGCTCCGCAGCAAGTTGCCATGGAGCAGTACCTGGCGGCGGCGCCAGCGGTCGAGCAGAACACCCGCGAAGGGCCCGAGGAGCGAGTAGGGCAGCAGGAGCACGGCCATCGCGGCGGCGATGTCGCCGGGGGTGGTCTGCTGCTCGGGCGAGAAGACCACATAGGTGGCCAGTCCGACCTGGAAGACGCCGTCGCCGAATTGCGACAGGAGCCGCACGGTCAGGAGCCGCCGGAAGCCGGCGACGCGCAGCAGGACCCGGAGCTGACCGGAGGTGCCGTCCCGCTGTCCCGGTCCGCTACGTTTCACGTGAAACATCCGCTGGGTCGGTTCTGTCGCCACGGGTCCCCCACTTCACATAGGGCGTCGGTTGGACGCTGGAGACGGCGGGGCGACGCAAGGTGAGGACATCGGCCGCGCCGTCCAGGACGCCGCCGCCCGGGTCGTCGGAGCCGTCGCGCCGGATCATGTCGTTCTCGGGACGGACGATGTCCCGGATCACCATCGCGCAGAAGTAGAGGGTGCCGGCCAGGTGCAGGATCACGGCCCACTGGTAGCCGTCGAGGGAAAGCCCGTCATGGTCCTCGGAGTTGAGGTAGGCGAGGTACATCCAGATCCCCAGGAAGTACAGCACCTCGCACGCCTGCCAGATCAGGATGTCCCGCCAGCGCGGCCGGGCGAGCACCGCGAGCGGGATCAGCCACAGCACATACTGCGGTGAGTAGACCTTGTTGGTCAGGATGAACAGCGCGACCACCAGGAAGGCCAACTGTCCGAGTCGTGGGCGACGTGGCGCCTTGAGCGTCAGCAGGGCGAGCGCGCCACAGCCGAGGAGGACCAGCCCGGTGGCATAGGCGTTGACCGAGCTGAGGTCGAAGTCCGTCCGCTGGGCGATGATCAGCCAGAACGAGCCGAAATCGACGGAGCGCTCCTCGCTGAAGGTGTAGAACTTCGCCCACCCGTCCGGAGCGCCGATCATCACCGGCAGGTTCACCGCGAGCCAGGCAGCGCTCGCCGCCGCGGCCGTCGTCCCGAAGGCCCGCCAGCGGCCCGCGCGGAGGCAGAGGATGAACAGCGGCCCGAGGAGCAGCGCCGGATAGAGCTTGGCGGCTGTCGCCAGGCCGATGAGGATGCCGGTGGCCAGGGGACGGCTCTTGGACCACATCAACAGGGCCGCCGAGGTGAGTGCCACCGCCAGGAGGTCCCAGTTGATCGTCGCGGTCAGCGCGAGCGCCGGGGCGAGGGCGACCAGCAGGCCGTCCCAGGGGCGGTGGGCGTGGGTGCGACTGACGCAGAGGGCCATGACCACCGCACAGATCATCAGCAGCCCGGAGTTGGCCATCCAGTAGATCTGACCGGGCTGGGCCGCGGAGTCCGGGGTGACCCACGCGGTCATCTGCATCAGGAGGCCGGTCAGCACGGGGTACTCCAGGTACTCCATGCCGCCGGAGATCCGGTCGGGGATGGCGTCGAAGTACGGAGTGAGCCCTTCGGCGAAGCCGCGGCCGGTGTAGAGGTGCGGGATGTCGGAGTAGCACGCGTGGGTGTACTGGGCCGTGGGGCTCTCGAACCATCCGCCCTCGTAGCAGGACGCCTTCTGTGCCATGCCGAGCGCGAACATCCCGATCATGACCAGAGCGACGATCCGCAGGGGGTTCCGCCGGTCGCGGCCGGGCAGCGCCCGTCGGCCGGCGGGGCCGCCGATCAGCTCGCTTGCTGCGGCGGCCACCTCGTCCTGGACGGTGGGCCGTGCGGCCGGTCGCGGCAGGGGATGGTCCATGACCACATCCTGCCGCACGGCCCCACCGTCACGAGGTCAGGGCACAGCGGTCAGAAGATTCCGCCGTTGCCTCCGTCCGCGCCGCGGTCCGTTCCTTCCGGCCCGCCCGGCGTTCCCTCCGTGGTCCCGCCGGGTTCGCCCGTGGTGCCTTGGTCGGCGCCTCCTGGCTCCCCCGTGGTGCCTTGGTCCGCACCGCCGGGATCACCCGTGGCGCCCCCGTCGCTGCACGGGTTGAAGATGTCGCCACAGGTCTCGGTCGGCGAGGGGGGCGGCGGCTCCTCGGTGGTCGGCTCGTCCGTGGGCTCGTCCGTGGGCTCCTCGGACTCCTCCTCCTGCGTGGGCTCGTCCGTCGGGTCCTCGGTCTCGGTCGGACTCGGCGTCGGGCTCTCGGCCTGCTCGTCCCAGACGATGGTGCCCAGGTCGTCCGGCGGTTCGGGGAACTCCTGCTCCTCGCCGTTGGACGCGGCGCTCATGAAGCTCATCCACGTCGTGAGCGGCAGCGAGCCACCGGTGATCTTCGGCAGGCCAGCGGTTTCGTACATCTCTAGGAACTGACCGACGCTGACGTCGTCGCCCTCGTAGATGTCCTCCTCCGAGTCCGCCTGGCGCCACATGCCGATCGCCGTGGAGAGCTCGCTGCTGTACCCGACGAACCAGGCGCTCTTGTTGTCGTCCGTGGTCCCGGTCTTCCCTGCGGCGGGGAAGCCGATGTCCGCGGCGCGGGAACCACTGCCGTCCTGGATGACGCCTTCGAGCATGTTCGTCACGGTGTCCGCGACGTCCGACTCGAACGCCTGGGTGGGCGAGTCCGGGCGGTCGAGGACCACCGTGTCACCTCGCCGCAGCTCCGACACGGAGTACGGCTCGTTCTGCTCGCCGCTCGCGGCGAAGGTGGAATAGGCCGTCGCCATACGGATCGGTCCTGGGTGCGAGACACCCAGGGCGAACGTGGGGACGTCCTCACCGTGCGGGCCGAGGCTGTCCTCCAGCAGTCCGGCGTCCATGGCGGCTTCCGCGACCGTGTCCGGGCCGATGTCCATGCCCAGCTGGACGAAGGGGCTGTTGGCCGAGACGTTGGTCGCCTCCCGCAGCGTGATGTCACCCTGGGAGTTGCCCTCGAAGTTGTCCTGCTCCCAGGGGACCTGCTCCCCTGTCGCCTCGTCGTCCACCATCAGCGTCTCGCCGTCG
Organism: Streptomyces avicenniae; assembly: GCF_000719135.1. GTDB lineage: Bacteria > Actinomycetota > Actinomycetes > Streptomycetales > Streptomycetaceae > Streptomyces > Streptomyces avicenniae. Next base: position 489,832 of record NZ_JOEK01000001.1, read on the forward strand.
TACGTCTGGATGACGAGCCCGTCCTCACTGCGGTACATGCTCTCCGGGGACACGACGGTCCGGCTGTCGGGCCCCTGCTCCGGCCCCCCGTCGGGGTCACGGATGCCGTCCCGGAAGGCCGCCGCCAGGACGAACGGCTTGAACGTCGAGCCCACCTGGACGTTCGGGCTGTCGGCGTTGTTGACGTAGTGCTCCTCGTACGCCGGGCCGCCGTAGATGGCACGGATCGCGCCGTCACCCGGTTCCACGGCCGCGCCGCCGAACTGCACGTAGCGGTCCTCCGGGCGCTCCTCCGGGTCGAGCGCCTCCGAGGCCTCGTTCACCGCGGCTTCCATCTGGTCCATCATCGTCTGGTCGAACGTGGTCTGGATCGTGTAGCCACCCTCGGCCAACTCGTCCGAGTCCAGATCCGTGTTGGCGAAGATGTAGTTGTTCGCCAGCTCGACGAGATACCCGATCTGCCCGGTCATGTTCACCGCGCGCTCCGGCGGCTGGACCTCGGGGAACCCCTCGGCGACGATCGCGTCCCGCTCCGCCTCGGTCAGCTGCCCGACCGTGACGCGCCGTCCCAGGACGTCCAGCCAGCGGTTCTCCGACCGCTGCTGCCGGGCCTCGCTGCTCTCACCCGTCTCGGGATCGAAGGGGTCGTAGAGGCTGGGGCCCTTCAACTGACCCGCGAGGAAGGCGATCTCCCCGGTCGTCAGTTCGTCGGGGCTCTTCTTGAAGAACGTCTCGGACGCCGCCTGGATACCGCACGCGTTCCGGCCGAAGCAGGAGGTGTTGAGGTATCCCTCAAGGATCTGTTCCTTCGACTGCTCGATGCCCACCCGGACCGACAGCAGCAGCTCACGGAACTTCCGGGAGATCGTCTGGTCGGAGCTGAGGTACATGTTCTTCACGTACTGCTGCGTGATGGTGGAGCCCGACTGGACGTCCCCGCCGCGCGCCATGTTCAGCATGGCGCGGCCGATGCCGACCGGGTCGATGCCCGCGTCGTCCCAGAAGGAGGCGTTCTCCACCGCGACGACGGTGTCCTGCACCTCCTGGGGGATGTCCTCCAGCGGGACGATCTGCCGGTTCACGTCGCCGAACGACGTCATGCGGCTGCCGTCGGCCCACAGATACGTGTTGCTCTGGGCGTTGGCCACGTCGTTCGCGTTCGGGATGTCGGTCATCGAGTAGGCGACGCCGACGAGCCCGACCATCATCAGGAAGAAGCCCATCGCCGAGCCGAGGACCTGACGCCAGGACGGCAGCCAGCGGCGCATCCCCGTGTATCCGGACCGCGGGTAGTCGATGAAGCGCTTCTTCCGCGCGTCCGGGCGCCCTCCGCGCCGCCGGCCGCCGCGCTGCGCGGCACGCCTGGCCTCCGCCCGGCTTCCGTACGGTTGTTCGCGTGTCGCGCCGGAGAGGGTGTCTCCCACCCTCCCGTCGTCCGCCGGTGGCGGCGGTGGCGGCGGACCGGCCCGGCGGCCGGACGACGCCGCGGCGCGGCGACCGCGCCCTGGCGGCTGTTTGCGACGGTGCTCGCTCATGGGACAGCTACTCCTCGGACAGACGCCATCGCCTCGTGACGGCAGGTACTACTGGCTTGTTCGACTCCCCCGAAGTGCGGCCCGACCTGATGTTCGGACGCACGGCACCACGGACCAAGACGCCGATCTGCGCCCTGAAGTTCCCCGCCGCGGTGGTCTGCACGGCCCAAGACTACGCAGCACCGGCACCGGCGTTTCCAGGGATGGGGAGCAATTGGTGCGAATCACGCAAGGTGAAGAGAAGATGTGACCCCGTTCACCGACGTTCGGCTTGCCGACTCTTCCGGGCCGTTCTATCGTCAGGATGTATCGCACCGATACATCGGGACGAGACAACGCATGACGGCGCGCCAGCGCACGTCGGCGAAGGCACCAGGGCACGGCACAGCACACGGACGGACAAGGCACGCGCATGAGGACGGAGGTGGTCTCACCGGTGAGCCGACGCTCAGGGATTCTGGAGTTCGCCGTCCTCGGCCTGCTGCGTGAATCCCCGATGCATGGATACGAGCTGCGGAAGCGGCTCAACACCTCGCTCGGTGTCTTCCGCGCCTTCAGCTACGGCTCCCTCTACCCGTGCCTCAAGACGCTCGTGCAGCAGGGCTGGCTGGCCGAGGAGCCGGGACATCACCCGGCCGACCCCCGGGCCGCCGCACCCCTGTCCAACCGCCGGGCCAAGATCGTCTACCGGCTCACCGCCGAGGGCAAGGAACGCTTCGAGGAACTGCTCGACCAGACCGGTCCCGACGCGTGGGAGGACGAGCACTTCGGCGTCCGCTTCGCGTTCTTCGGCCAGACCTCCCGCGACGTGCGGATGCGCGTCCTGGAGGGACGGCGCAGCCGGCTGGAGGAACGCCTCGCGAAGATGCGCGCCTCGATGGCGCGCACCCGGGAGAAGCTGGACGCCTACACCCTCGAACTGCAGCGACACGGCATGGAGTCCGTGGAGCGCGAAGTCCGCTGGCTCAACGAGCTGATCGAGAGCGAGCGGGAAGGACGCGATCAGCGCGACCAGCGCGACGATCGGGACCTCACGCGCGAGCGCGAGTGGCCACCGTCCGACGACACCACCACATAACACCCCGCGACGTAGCGGGGCAGGTCAAGCACACACACAGGGAGCAAACCGGTATGGGTTCGGTTCGCGTAGCCATCGCCGGCGTGGGCAACTGCGCCGCCTCGCTGGTACAGGGCGTCGAGTACTACAAGGACGCCGCCCCGGACAGCCGGGTTCCGGGTCTGATGCACGTCCAGTTCGGCGACTACCACATCTCGGACATCGAGTTCGTCGCCGCCTTCGACGTCGATGCCAAGAAGGTCGGCATCGACCTCGTCGATGCCATCGGCGCCAGCGAGAACAACACCATCAAGATCTGCGACGTGCCCCCGAGCGGCGTGACCGTGCAGCGTGGCGAGACGCACGACGGTCTCGGCAAGTACTACCGCGAGACCATCGTCGAGTCCGACGAGGCCCCCGTGGACGTCGTGCAGGTCCTCAAGGACACGCGCGCCGACGTGCTCGTCTGCTACATGCCGGTCGGCTCCGAGAGCGCCGCGAAGTTCTACGCCCAGGCGGCCATCGACGCCAAGGTCGCGTTCGTCAACGCCCTCCCGGTCTTCATCGCCGGTACCAAGGAGTGGGCGGACAAGTTCACCGAGGCGGGCGTGCCGATCGTCGGCGACGACATCAAGTCGCAGGTCGGCGCGACCATCACCCACCGCGTGATGGCGAAGCTGTTCGAGGACCGGGGCGTCGTCCTGGAGCGCACCATGCAGCTGAACGTCGGCGGCAACATGGACTTCAAGAACATGCTGGAGCGCGACCGGCTCGAATCCAAGAAGATCTCCAAGACCCAGGCCGTCACCTCGCAGATCCCCGACCGGGACCTCGGCGAGAAGAACGTCCACATCGGCCCGTCCGACTACGTCGCCTGGCTCGACGACCGCAAGTGGGCCTACGTCCGCCTCGAAGGCCGTGCCTTCGGTGACGTCCCGCTGAACCTTGAGTACAAGCTTGAGGTGTGGGACTCCCCCAACTCGGCCGGTGTCATCATCGACGCCCTGCGCGCCGCGAAGATCGCCAAGGACCGTGGGATCGGCGGCCCGATCCTGTCGGCGTCCTCGTACTTCATGAAGTCCCCGCCGGTCCAGTACTTCGACGACGCCGCCCGCGAGGCCGTCGAGAAGTTCATCCGCGGCGAGGTCGAGAGCTGAGCCCGCTCCGCACCCGCACGGCGGATCGCGTGGGCCGCACGGCCGGTCCCACGGACACATGAGAAAACGGCAGCCCCGGTCGCGACCCGGGGCTGCCGCCGTCTGTGCCGCCCGGCGGAGCGGGCGGGGTGTGTCAGCGGTTGACGACCCGGTCCACCTGGGTCGTCGTGTGCCGCAGGATCGCCTTCAGCTCGTCGCCGACCTTCGGCCCTGACGCCTCCGCGGGCACGAACAGGATCGAGACCTGCATGTGCGGCGGCTCGGCGAACCAGCGCTGCTTGCCGTCCCAGACGAACGGCGACAGGTTCCGGTTCACCGTGGCGAGCCCCGCGCGTGCCATGCCCTTCGCCCGCGAGGTGATGGTCTGGAGCGCCTTGGGCGCCTCGAGACCGACGCCGTGCGACGTGCCGCCCGCCACGACGGCCAGCCAGCCGTCCGCGGGGGCCCGCTGCTGCCGGTAGCCGAACCGGTCGCCCTTGGCCACCGGCGTGACGTCCAGGACCGCGCCGCGGTACTCCGTGGCGCCGTGGTCGCCCAGCCACAGCCGGGTCCCGATCCGCGCCCGGAAGCGCGTCTGCGGGAACTGCTGCCGCAGCCGTGCCAGCTCGGGCGCCGTCAGGTGGCTCACGAACATCGTGTCCAGCGGGAGCCGCGCGGCCCGCAGCTGGTCCATCCAGCCGATGACCTCCTCCACCGCGTCGGAGCCGTCCGTGCGGTCCAGCGGCAGGTGGATGGCGAAGCCCTCAAGACGTACGTCGTCCAGCGCGGCCTGGAGCTTGCCCAGGTCGCGCGGGGTGACGCCGTGCCGCTTCATCGAACTCATGACCTCGACCACGACGCGCGACCCGACCAGCCCGTACACGCCGTCCACCGAGGAGGCGGAGCGGATCACGCGGTCGGGGAGCGGCACGGGCTCCTCGCTGCGCCGGTAGGGGGTCAGGACGAGGATGTCGCCGCTGAAGCGGTCCTTCATCGTCGCGGCCTCGTACGTCGTGCCCACCGCGATGATGCCGGTGCCGAGCTGGTCCACCTCCTCGGCCAGCCGGTCGTGGCCGAATCCGTAGCCGTTCCCCTTGCAGACGGGGATCAGGTCCGGGAAGTCCGCGAGCACCGACCGCTGGTGCGCCCGCCAGCGGTCGTTTTCGACGTAGAGGGTGAGCGCCATGGCCGAGGAGACCTCTTCTCTGTTCTCTGTGAGCGTTCTGGGTGGCTCTGTGTCGCGGGCCGGTTCCCGGGCTGACGCCGGACGGTCCTAGCGGCGGGACATGTACATGTCGAATGCCTTGTGCAGCAACTTGTTCAGCGGGAAGTCCCACTCGCCGAGGTACTCGGCCGCCTCGCCGCCCGTCCCCACCTTGAACTGGATCAGGCCGAAAAGGTGGTCGCTGTCCTCCAGTGAGTCACCGATCCCGCGCAGGTCGTACACATCCGCCCCCATCCCGTAGGCGTCCTGGAGCATCCGCCACTGCATGGCGTTGGACGGCCGGACCTCGCGCTTGTGGTTGGCGGAGGCTCCGTACGAATACCACACATGGCCGCCCACGATCAGCATGGTCGCGGCGGCGACCGGCTCACCCTCGTGCTGGGCGATGTACAGGCGCATGCGGTCCGGGTCCTCGGTGTTGAGCGCCCGCCACATGAGCTGGAAGTACGACAGCGGCCTCGGCCGGAAATGATCACGTTCCGCCGTGATCTCGTACAGGTGCTGCCACACGGGGAGCTGGTCGTAACCGCCCCGCACGACCTCGACGCCCGCCTTCTCCGCCTTCTTGATGTTGCGCCGCCACAGCTGGTTGAAGCCCTTGTGGACCTCCTCAAGCGACCGCCCGCGCAGCGGGATCTGGAAGACGTACCGGGGCTGCACGTCGCCGAACCCCGCGCCGCCGTCCTCGCCCTGCTGCCATCCCATACGGCGCAGCCGGTCGGAGACCTCGAAGGCGCGCGGCTCGATGAACGTCGCCTGGACGTCCCGCAGCCGCTTGACGTCCGGGCTCTGGATGCCCGCCTTGATCGCCGCCGCGTCCCACCGCCTGATGACGACCGGCGGCCCCATCTTCACCGAGAACGCGCCCTGCTGCTTGAGGTGCGCGAGCATCGGCTTCAGCCACTCCTCAAGGTTGGTCGCGTACCAGTCGATGACCGGTCCCTCGGGGAGGTACGCGAGGTACCGCTTCATCCGCGGCACCTGGCGGTAGAGCACCAGACCGGCGCCCACCAGCCGTCCCACCCGGTCGAACCAGCCCAGCGACTCCGAGCGCCAGGCGGACTTCACATCGCCCCACGCCGGCACCTGCATGTGACTGGCCGACGGCAGTGAGTTGATGTACGCCAGATGCTCCTCGCGGCTGATGGTCCTCAGGGTCAGGCTCATACGGGCGCTCCTCCGGTCGCCGGCTGCGTCAATCGCAGGGTCTGGCCGGAAGCCTAACGGCGCACACGCCGTCCGGCCGCCTGTAGGGCCGACATCCCTCGGCCGTCAGTCCAGCCAGCCGTTCCAGAAGCCGCCGTTCGCCAGCCCGATGTAGAGGCCCACCCCGGCCGCGCCGAGGCCGATCACCGTCACGAAGCGCTGCGCCGTCGTGGCGGAGTGCATCTGGGTCCAGCCGCCCGCCAGCAGACCGGCGACGCCGACCCAGGCGCTGATGATGTGGAGACCGGAGAAGATCGCCGTGATGGCCGCCGCGGCGCCGAGCGCCAGGGTCAGGAAGGCCAGCCGGTTCTCCCTCGGGTGGGGTCGGCCATCGGTGTTCATCCAGGATCCGGCACGGGCCAGCGGTCCGTGCTGCGCGGCCTGAGCCATGCGGGGCACCTCCAGGACAGGGGGGACGTGCGGGTACGACACCTTTGTCCGCTCTCTCCAGGGTGCTCCTCGCTCCGCCCCGATTTCAACCGGAAGGGCAACGCCAGGTACGGTGTACTGTCCGCCCTTCCGTCACCGGACGGTGCGGGCACGCATCACGACCCTCCTGCCACGGAACGACCGTGGCCGCCTGAGTCCGAAGGAGGTGGGTTTACGCATGCGTCACTACGAGCTGATGGTGATCCTCGACCCCGAGCTTGAGGAGCGCGCTGTCGCCCCCCTGATCGACAGCTTCATGACCGTCGTCCGCGAGGGCAACGGCAAGGTCGAGAAGGTGGACACCTGGGGCCGTCGCCGGCTCGCCTACGAGATCAACAAGAAGCCCGAGGGCATCTACTCCGTCATCGACCTCCAGGCCGAGCCGGCTGTCGTCAAGGAGCTCGACCGCCAGCTCAACCTGAACGAGTCGGTCATGCGGACGAAGGTCCTCCGCCCCGCCACGCACTGAACGGCTGCTGAGTCCCCGGTCGGCGAGCATCGCTCGGCGGGCGACGGGACGGCCGGGAACGTCCGGCATAGCGAGTAGCACTGTCAGTGCCGTAGGCCATCATCGCAGCAACAGCAGTTAACCCCCGCCGAGAGGTTCCCCCAATGGCAGGCGAGACCGTCATCACGGTCGTCGGCAACCTGGTCGATGACCCCGAGCTGCGCTTCACCCCGTCCGGGGCGGCGGTCGCGAAGTTCCGTGTCGCGTCCACCCCGCGCGTGTTGGACCGGCAGACCAGCGAGTGGCGGGACGGCGAGAGCCTCTTCCTCACCTGCTCGGTCTGGCGCCAGGCGGCGGAGAACGTCGCCGAGTCCCTGACCAAGGGGACGCGCGTCATCGTGCAGGGCCGCCTCAAGCAGCGGACCTACGAGGACCGCGACGGTGTCAAGCGCACGGTCTACGAGCTTGAGGTGGACGAGGTCGGCGCCAGCCTGCGCAACGCCACGGCCAAGGTCACCCGTGCCACCGGGCGCGGCGGCCAGGGCGGCGGCGGTGGCGGCTGGGGCGGTCCTGAGGGCGGTGGCGGCCAGGGCGGCCGTGGTGGTCAGGGAGCGCCCGCGGGCGACCCCTGGGCCACCGGTGCCCCGGCCGGCGGCCAGCAGGGCGGTGGCCAGGGCGGCGGCGGTGGCGGCTGGGGCGGTGGCTCCGGCGGTGGCTACTCGGACGAGCCGCCGTTCTGACGGCTCTCATCCACACTTCTGTTTGAACTCACCGGAGAAACACCATGGCGAAGCCGCCTGCGCGCAAGCCCAAGAAGAAGGTCTGCGTCTTCTGCAAGGAGAAGATCTCCTACGTTGACTACAAGGACACGAACCTGCTGCGGAAGTTCATCTCCGACCGCGGCAAGATCCGTGCCCGCCGGGTGACCGGCAACTGCACCCAGCACCAGCGCGATGTCGCCACGGCGGTCAAGAACAGCCGCGAGATGGCGCTGCTCCCCTACACCTCGACCGCGCGATAAGGACAGGGTGGTTCACGCATCATGAAGATCATCCTGACCCATGAGGTCTCCGGCCTCGGCGCGCCCGGCGACGTCGTCGAGGTGAAGGACGGGTACGCCCGTAACTACCTGCTGCCCCGCGGCGTGGCGATCCGCTGGACCCGTGGTGGCCAGAAGGACGTCGAGCAGATCAGGCGCGGTCGCAAGATCCGCGAGATCGCCTCGATCGAGCAGGCCAACGAGGTCAAGAGCCAGCTGGAGGGCGTCACGGTCCGGCTGAAGGTCCGCGCCGGTACCGGCGGTCGGCTCTTCGGCTCGGTGACCCCCTCGGACATCGCGTCGGCCGTGAAGACGGCCGGTGGTCCCGACGTGGACAAGCGCCGCATCGAGCTGACCACCCCGATCAAGGCCCTCGGCACGCACCGGATCTCCGTCCGGCTGCACCCCGAGGTCGTCGCGAACGTCGGCCTCCAGGTGGACGCCGCGAAGTGACACGTCCGATGGCCGCGTCCCGCTTCGGCGGGGCGCGGCCATCGTCGTGCGACGGGGCGTGGGCGGGCCGGTCCCCGCGCCGTCTCAGGCGCGTGCGGCTCCGGTGACCACCCAGCGGCCCGTCCGCGCGCGCAGGGTCAGCGTGACGAGCCTGATGGCCATCATCAGGCCGCCGAAGACCCACCACAGCGCCGTGACCCCGCCGCCCAGCGGGCGTACCAGGAGCACGGCGGGGGTGAACAGCGCGAGCGTCAGCAGCATGGCCCGCGCCAGGTACGGCCCGTCGCCCGCTCCCGTCAGGACGCCGTCCAGGACGAACACGATCCCCGCGACCGGCTGGCAGAGCGCCACCACCAGGAGGACCGGCAGCAGGTGGTCGCGTACGTCGGCGTCACCCGTGAACAGGAGCAGCAGCACGGGGCTCGCCGCGGCCGTCAGCGCGCCGAGCACGGTGCCGGAGACGATGCCCCAGCGCACCATGCGGGCGCAGGCGGAGCGCGCGCCCGTGGCGTCGCCCGCGCCGAGGTAGCGCCCGATGATGGCCTGGCCCGCTATCGCTATGGCGTCCAGGGCGAAGGCGAGGAGCGTCCAGACGGTCAGCGCGATCTGATGGGCGGCGATGTCGGCGTCGCCCAGGCGGGCGGCCACGGCGGTGGTCAGCAGGAGGACGGCGCGCAGCGAGAGCGTGCGCACCAGCAGCGGGATCCCGGCCCTGGCGCTGCCGAGGATGCCCACGGCGCTGGGCCGCAGGTCGGCACCGTGCGCGCGGGCTCCCCTGAGGACGACGCGGAGGTACGCGGCGGCCATGCCGAACTGCGCGAGGACGGTGCCCCAGGCCGATCCGGCGATGCCGAGGTCCAGGCCGTAGACGAAGAGCGCGTTGAGCGCGATGTTTCCCGTGAAACCGGCGAGGGCGACGTACAGGGGCGTGCGGGTGTCCTGCAGTCCGCGCAGGATTCCGGTGGCGGCGAGGACCATCAGCATGGCGGGCACGCCGACGGCGCTCACGCGCAGGTAGGTCGTCGCGTAGGGGGCGGCGGTCGGGGAGGCGCCGAAGAGATCGACCAGGGCGGGCGCGGTCGGCAGGACGACGGCGAGCAGGACGGCCCCGAGGAGCAGGGCGAGCCAGATGCCGTCCATCCCACGGCGGATGGCGGTGGCCGGGTCGTCGGCGCCGATGCTGCGGGACACGGCCGCGGTGGTCGCGTAGGCGAGGAAGACGAAGACGTTCACGACGGTGCCGAGGAGCGCCGCGGCGACGCCGAGACCCGCGAGCTGCGGGGTCCCGAGGTGACCGATCATGGCGCTGTCGGCCATCAGGAAGAGCGGTTCGGCGACCAGGGCGCCGAAGGCGGGCAGGGCGAGTGCGAGGATCTCCCGGTCCTGACGGCGTCGGGTGGGGACAGGGGCGGGCATGGGGTGATCCAAACATCCACAGGTAATAGATGCAATGGGTACTGAGTCCTTACCTGGCGGACGTGGTGACATGTCCGCGCGCAGTGTTCGGTCCGTTCCGGTACTCGATCCCCAACTTTTTTCCGGCCGTGGGCGTGGATCGGTAAAAGTGCAGGTCAGAGGGCTTTTTAGATGATCTTGGTCAGGTTCTCCACAGGCGCGCCCCGGTTGTCCACCGCTTCGTCCACAGGAATCGGGCCGTCATCCACAGGGTCTGATCTGAAATCCACATAGCCTGTGGATAACTTGGTTGGTCCTCCCCTCGTGTGCCCGTACCGTAGGTGCCCGCACCGGCCGCTGGATGTCAGAGCTGTGCCGTATCAAAGAAGGACAGCACGGCGGATTTCCGGGCCGGGAGGAGGCGGGATCGATGGCTGATCTCGAACACGCGGGACCCTCGTGGGACGACCTCGGGTCGGAGGAGCACGCGGAGGTCGCACGGCCTCGGCAGAGCGCCGAGGAGGGCATGGACGAACGCTCCGCGTTCGAACGTCTGCCCCCACAGGACCTCGCCGCGGAACAGTCCGTCCTCGGCGGCATGCTGCTCTCGAAGGACGCGATCGCCGAGGTGGTCGAGGTCCTGCGCGGCCAGGACTTCTACAAGCCGGCGCACGAAATGATCTACAGCGCCATCCTGGATCTCTATGCCAAGGGCGAGCCGGCCGACCCGATCACCATCGCGGCCGAGCTGACGAAACGCGGCGAACTGGCCAAGGTCGGTGGCGCCGGGTACGTGCACTCGCTGGTCCACATGGTCCCCACGGCGGCGAACGCCGAGTACTACGCCGAGATCGTCCACGACCGCGCCGTCCTGCGTCGCCTGGTGCAGGCGGGGACGCGCATCACGCAGATGGGATACGCGGCGGACGGCGACGTCGATGACATCGTCAACTCGGCCCAGGCCGAGATCTACGCCGTCACCGAGCAGCGCACCGCCGAGGACTACCTGCCGCTCGGCGACATCATGGAGGGCGCGCTCGACGAGATCGAGGCCATCAGCAACCGCAGCGGCGAGATGACCGGTGTGCCCACCGGCTTCACCGACCTCGACTCCCTGACGAACGGGCTGCATCCCGGCCAGATGATCGTCATCGCCGCCCGCCCCGCGATGGGAAAGTCCACCCTGGCCCTCGACTTCGCGCGCGCCTGCTCGATCAAGCACAAACTGCCCAGCGTGATCTTCTCCCTGGAGATGGGGCGCAACGAGATCGCCATGCGCCTGCTCTCGGCCGAGGCCCGGGTGGCGCTGCACCACATGCGCTCGGGCAGCATGACGGACGAGGACTGGAACCGGCTGGCCCGCCAGATGGCCGAGGTGAACGAGGCGCCGCTCTTCATCGACGACTCGCCGAACCTCTCGATGATGGAGATCCGGGCGAAGTGCCGTCGGCTGAAGCAGCGCAGTGACCTCCAGCTTGTCGTCATCGACTACCTCCAGCTCATGCAGAGCGGCGGCAGCAGACGGCCGGAGAGCCGTCAGCAGGAGGTCTCGGAGATGTCCAGGAACCTCAAGCTCCTCGCGAAGGAGCTGGAGGTCCCGGTGGTGGCGCTGTCGCAGCTGAACCGTGGTCCCGAACAGCGCACCGACAAGAAGCCGATGGTGTCCGACCTGCGGGAGTCGGGCTCCATCGAGCAGGACGCCGACATGGTCATCCTGCTGCACCGTGAGGACGCCTACGAGAAGGAGTCCCCGCGCGCGGGGGAGGCCGACCTGATCGTGGCCAAGCACCGTAACGGCCCGACGGCCACCATCACCGTCGCCTTCCAGGGCCACTACTCCCGCTTCGTGAACATGGAAGGCGGCTTCTGAGCCGAGGTGTTCGGCCGTGCATCTCGGCACCCGGGGGCGCGTGGCCTGTGCAGGGCCGAAACAGCCTGGCCCGCGGGAGCGTCCGCCCCCTAGCGTAAGTGCTCGTGACCGGCGGCGCGTGGCGCGTCCGACCTCGGGATACCTGCGGTGACGGTCTGAACTGGACGGATGACAATGGTCGATGGTGCGCCCGCGCGGTCCGAGGCCGCCGAGGAGGGCATATTCTCTCGGCGCCACAGGACCGCCACAGCCAGCTTCGCCGCGGTGATGTTCCTCACCGGCTTCGCGGCCCTCGCCGTCATCCCGATCCTCCCGACGGCGGCGCGGGACCTGGACGGCGTCTCCCTGTTCCCGCTGGTGGCGGGCTGCTTCGTGGCGGCGAGCCTGCTGGGCGGGGTCCTCAGCGGTCACTGGGCGGACCGCTCCGGGGCGCGCGGCCCGCTGGCGGCGGGCTTGGCGCTGACGGTGGTCACCCTGGTGGTCTCGGCGACCAGCACGTCCATCTGGCAGCTCGCGGGCGGGCGCTTCCTCGACGGGCTGGCCGCGGGCATGGTCGCGGTGGCGATCAACACGGCCATCGGCCAGACGTACCCGGAACGGCTGCGGCCCCGTGTGCTGGCCTTGATGAGCGCGTGCTGGATCGTCCCGTCGCTGGCGGGGCCTCCGGTGGCCGGGCTGGTGTCCGAGTGGTGGTCCTGGCGGCTGGTGTTCTTCGGCCTGGCCGCTCTGACCCTGGTTCCGGCGCTCGTGCTGGTGGGTGTGCTGCGGGGTGATTCCTGGCACAGGAGGGCCGAGCCGCCGGACGGCGCCGCGTCCCGTCCGCCGTTGCTGCTCGCCTCGTTGGTGAGCCTGGGGGCCGCGCTGGGGCAGTACGGCGTGTCCGGCTGGGACGCGCGGCACCTGCTCTTCGCGGCCGGGGGCGCCTGTCTTCTCGTGCTGTTCGCGCCACGGCTGCTGCCCCGGGGCACATGGCGGGCGGTCCGCGGTCTCCCGGCCACGGTGTTGCTGCACGGCCTGGCCGCCGGAACGTACTTCACGATCGAGGCGTTCGTGCCGCTGATGCTGATCACGGAGCGGGGGGTGACCGGGGTGGGGATCGGCCTGGCGTTCACCGGGGCCGCCGTGACGTGGGCCGCCGCCTCCTGGGTGCAGGGGCGCCTGCTGGAGGACCAGCCCCGGCATCGGCTGGTCGCGGTGGGCGCGCTCGTGATGGTGGTGGCGGTCGCGCTGGCCGTGCTGGGGACCTTCCCCGCAGTACCGGCTCTCACCGCCGCCTCTGCGATGCCGGTGGCAGCGGTCGGCATGGGACTGCTGGCGCCCTCCCTGACGGTGCTGTCCCTCGCGCACAGTCCGCTCGGTCGGCAGGGCTACGCGAGCAGTGCGATGCAGACCAACCAAAATCTGGGGCAGGTCACGGTCATGGCCCTGTCCTCCGGCGTGCTCACCGCGGGCCTGGGGATCGGCGTGGCCGAACTGGTCGGCTACCGAGCAGCCTTCGGATTGCTGTTCGTGCCGACCCTCCTGATCGTTCTGCTGGCCGGGCGTGCCCGCAGGGTCGGCGCCACCACCAGCACCGCCGTCGCCGGTCAGCTCGGTGCACGGTCTCCGGCCGACGGCGAGGTCGGTGTGGGCACGGCGGAGGCATAGCGACGGGCGGGCGAGTCCGGACGAGCGCGGTGTTTCACGTGAAACACCGCACTCGCGGGAAAAGCCGTCAACGTGTCGTATGGGCTCCACCGTTCACATGAAGCGTCTGTCCCGTGATGTGCCGGGCGCCCGGCGAGGCGAGGAAGAACGCCGTCTCCGCGATGTCCGCCGGTGTCCCCGGCCGCTTGTTGTGGGTCTCCTCGACCAGCGCCGTGCGCCGGGCATCGCTGAGCGCGCCCCCGAAGAAATTGGTCTCATCGACAAAGCCCGCCGCGATGACATTGCTGGTCACCCCGCGCGGGGCCAACTGGGCGGACAGAAAGGTGTGCCAGGCCGAGAGCGCGGCCTTGGCCGCGCCGTAGGAGCCGCCACGCCGTTCCGCGCCGATGGAGCCGATGCTGATCACGGCACTGCCCTCGGCCAGTTTCTCCTGGAACGCGGTGGTGGTGAGCACCGCGCTGAGGAGGTTCAGCTCCAGATCCGCGCGCCACCGCGCCGCGTGGGCCGCCATGGGTGACAGACCGTCCGTCGGGGGATCGGCGAGGCCGCCCGCCGCGTTGACCAGCACATCGACGTGTGTGAACTGCTCCGCGAGTGCGGCGATCTGCTCGGGGTCCGTGCCGTCGCAGGCGATCCCCCGCGCACCGATGGACTTCGCCGTGGCCTCGACGGTCCCGGGGCTGCGGCCGGTGATCGTGACCTCGGCCCCGGCGGCGGCGAACAGTTGGGCGGTGGCGCGACCGATTCCGCTGGTACCGCCGGTGATGAGGACGATTCGGGGCATCTCGCGCTCCTCTGCTAATGTTTAGACCTAAATGATTCTAGGACAGAGGAGACGGTGCCATGGGCGAGTTGCGGGCGCCGTACCCCGTCACCGAGATCGCCGCCGCCTGGCAGCGGGAGCGGCCCGGGACACCGACCGGATCGATCGAGATCGTGACGCCGATCCTGTGGCTCGCGAAGCTGTTCTCGGACGACCGGGCCCGCGTGCTGCGTGAGGCGGGCATCGACGCGGCGACGCTCGACCTGCTCTCGGTCCTGCGGCGGTCCGGCGCGCCGTACGTCCTGACGACCCGGGAGATCGCGCGGCGGACGCTTGTGACGGCCGGGGCGGTCTCGCAGCGCGTGGCGCGCGCCGAGCGGCAGGGGCTCGTCACCCGGGCGCCCGGCGCGGAGGGACACCGTTCGGTCGAGGTGACCCTGACGCGCGCCGGGCACGCACTCGTCGAGCGTTCCGTGGACGCGGTGCTGGAGCGGGAGGTGACGCTCATCGCCTCGCTGTCCACGCAGGAACGGGCGGCGCTCGCGCTGCTGCTCGACCACCTCTTCACCGACGTACGGGCCCGTACCGCCGAGTGAGCGGCGGGCCGTCACAGCACGTCGGACAGCTCCTGGAGCAGGCGGAGCTTGGAGCGGGCGCCGACCAGCGACTTCACCGGCTCGCCCGCGCGGAAGAGCATCAGCGTCGGCATGGACAGCACGCCGTAGGCCGCGGCCGTGCGCGGGTGATGGTCCACGTCCAGGCTGACGATCTTCAGCTCGCCGACGCGTTCGCGCGCGATCTCGGCGAGCACCGGGGCGATCATCCGGCACGGCGGGCACCAGTCGGCGGTGAACTTCACCAGGACGGGCAGGTCTGCGGCGAGCACCTCGGCGGCGAAGCTCTCGTCGGTCACCTCGGTGACATGGGTCGCGGTGTGCTGCACGGCTCGGTCTCCTCTCGATCGGTCTGCGGGGGGACCAACTCGCAGCGGGGTTCCGGCGCGGCGCTCGCCGAGGCGAGCAGCAGCCGCTCGCGCACGGTCTCGCGTACCGCGTTCAGCTCGGCGATGCAGGCGTCCAGTTCGGCGAGCTTGCTCCGGTAGACGTCGAGGGAGGCCGGGCAGGTGTCGCCGGTCGGATGCCCGGCGCGCAGGCACTCCACGAACGGCCGCGTCTCCTCCAGGCCGAAGCCGAACGCCTGGAGGGCGTGGATCTGCCGGAGCAGCCGCAGGTCGTCCTCGCCGTAGGTGCGATGCCCCTGGGCGTCGCGCCGTGCGGGAAGCAGGCCGCGTGTCTCGTAGTAGCGCAGCGCGCGCGGCGTCGTGCCCGCGCGGGCCGCCAGTTCTCCGATACGCATCGAGCCCCCTTCCGTCGAGGTGGTCGCCCACGACGCTAACCGTTGACGTCGGCGTCAACGCCAGCGTCGGCGTGCCCCTTCCCGGGTGAGCGGCGCCACTCTCCCCGCTTGACTCTGCACGGCGTTCTATTAAAGTGCGCTATATGAAAACTGAACACCGTGCAGGAAATGTGCGGCGTTCTGTCCGACCGGGAGAGGGACGGGAACATGAGCAGAGTCGTGCTGTTCGACGAGTTGGGCGGCCCCGAGGTGCTGCGCTTCGCCGAGCTGCCCACGCCGGAGCCCGGCGCGGGCGAGGTGCGGATACGGGTGCAGGCCATCGGGCTCAACCGCGGCGAGGCCCGTTTCCGGGACGGCGGCTACTGGTACGACGCGACCCTCCCCGCCTCGCGCCTCGGCGGGGAGGCGTCCGGCGTCGTCGAGGCGGTCGGCCCCGGCGTGACGGAGGTGGCGCCGGGGGACGCGGTGAGCGTGCTGGTGATCGGACCCGTGATGTCCACCCAGGGCGTGTACGGCGAGACGGTCACCGTCCCCGTCGGCTCGGTGCTGCGCCGCCCGGCCGACGTGGACCCCGTCACCGGCGCCGCACTGTGGATCTCGCACCTGACCGCCTACGGCGCGCTGGTCGAGGTCGCCGGGGTGCGGCCGGGCGGCACGGTGGTCGTCACGGCCGCCTCAAGCTCCGCCGGGCTCGCCGCCGTCCAGACCGCCCGCCACCTCGGCGCCGTGCCGATCGCCGTCACGCGCAGCCCGGACGTGAAGGGCGACCAGCTGCGCGCGGCCGGTGCCGAGCACGTGCTCGCGGCGGGCGACGACCTGGCCGACCGGGTGCGCGACCTGACCGCCGGACGCGGCGCCGACGTCGTGCTCGACGCGGTCGGCGGCCCCGGGCTCACCGCACTCGCCCTCGCGGTCGCGCGCGGCGGCGTCCTCGTCGTCTACGGCTGGCTGGACGACCGGCCCATGCCGATGCCGCGCAACTGGCCGCTGCGGATGTACGGGTACGCCGTCCATCTGGTCGTCGAGGACCCCGAGGCGCTGCGACGCGGCCAGGACTTCGTCCTCGCCGGGCTCCGCTCCGGGGCGCTCACCCCGGTGATCGACCGGACGTTCGGCTTCGACGACATCGCCGCGGCGCACACGTACCTGGAGGGCAACGGCCAGGTCGGCAAGATCGTGGTGACGGTCCCGTGAGCGCACGGCACGCCGCGGTGATCGCGCGGCTGATCGACGCGATCAACGAACGGGACGGCGCGCGGCGCGGCGCGCTGGTGGCCGAGGTCTTCACCGAGGACTGCCGCTACACCGACCCGGACGACGACGCGCGGGGCCGCGACGCCGTCGCGGCGCTCTTCGGGCGCCTGGCCGAGGGCAGGCCGACCGACCTCGCGTTCTCCTTGGCCGGGCCGGTGGACGCGCACCACGAACAGGCGCGCTTCACCTGGCACTTCGGCCCGCCGGGCGGCCGGGCGGTCGCGTCGGGGACCGATGTGGCCGTCTTCGCCGGAGGACGCGTCCGGCGGCTCTACGCGTTCTTCGACCGGTAGGCCCCCGCCCGCGCGGCCAGCGCCGCGTCCTCGGCCGCGCGGGCGGGCAGGTCGGGATCCGGCGGGTTCCGCAGCAGGACGAGCCCGTGGTAGAGCGGCGCGGTGGCGGCGACGAGCAACCGCCGCGCGTCGGTGTCGGGCGCGGCCTCGCCCCGGCCGACGGCGCGGGCCACGATGACCTCGCAGCGCGCGTACCGGTCGTCCCAGAGACGTTCCAGCGCCCGCGCGGCCTCGCCGGAGCGGAACGAGGCGGCGATCAGGGCACGCGCCACCGGCGGCGCCTCGGTCAGCGCGGCGTACACCTCGTCGTTCAGCGCCAGCAGGTCACCGGCGAGGGAGCCGGTGTCAGGGGGCGGCCAGTCGTCGGCGCTCGTGGCGTCCAACGCCTCGGCCAGCAGGCCCCCGACGTCCCGCCACCTGCGGTAGACGGTGGCGCGATGCACGCCGGAGCGGGCGGCGACGGTGTCGATGGACATGCCGTCGAACCCGCGCTCCACCAGGTCGGCGAGCACGGCGGCGACGACCTGCTCCCTGACGCGGGAACTCCGCCCGCCGGGGCGCCGGGCGGGCGTGGCGGCGTCTTTCGTGGTTGCCGGGGAATCGGGCTCCATGCCATCATGCTAACGCGACAATCGTCGCTCTAGTCGCCTCGAAGGAGTCATTCCGGTGCTCGTCCAGCGTGTTCACCCGGCCCCGCGGCCGTCGGCCACACCGATCCACCACGCACGGGAGCACCTGGATGCCCACACAGATCAGCGCACGCGACCTCACGAAGTCCTACGGCGGCCGACGCGTCCTTGACGCCGTCACCTGCGCGTTCCCCACCGGCGGACGCACGGGGATCATCGGCGAGAACGGGTCGGGCAAGACGACCCTGCTGCGCCTCCTCGCCGGTGACGAGCGACCGGACGCGGGCGGCGTCGTCCGCCAGGCGGAGGGCGGCATCGGCTACCTGCCGCAGGACGGACAGCTCGCCCCTGCGCTCACCGTCGCCCAGGTCATCGACGGCGCACTCGGCGAACTCCGCGCCGTCGAACGCCGGATGCGCCGCCTCGAAGCGGCGCTCGGACGCGGCGACGAGACCGGCCTCGCCGAGTACGGCGAGCTGCTGACCGTCTTCGAACTGCGCGGCGGCTACGACGCGGACGCCCGCGTCGAGCGCGCCCTGCACGGCCTCGGCCTGCGCGGACTGTCCCACGACCGCCGCGTCGGCAGCCTCTCCGGCGGCCAGCGCGTCCGGCTCGGACTCGCCGCGCTGCTGTCCGCGGCGCCCGAGGTGCTGCTCCTCGACGAGCCGACCAACCACCTCGACGACAACGCCCTCACCTGGCTCCAGGACCATCTGGTCGCCAGGCGCGGCACCCTCGTGACCGTCTCCCACGACCGCGTCTTCCTCGAACGCGTCGCCGACGGCCTGCTGGAGGTGGACGCCGACCGTGGCACCGTCGTCCGGTACGGGAACGGCTACGCCGGCTACCTGGCCGAGCGCGCCGCGGCCAGGCGGCGCTGGGAGCAGGCGCGGGAGGACTGGGAGGAGGAGCTGGCCGGCCACCGCAGGACCGCCGCCACGACCGCACGCCGCGTCGCCCCCGGCCGCGCCATGAAGGACGGCAACAAGATGGCGTACGACCGGCACGGCGGCCGGGTCCAGCAGTCGGTGGCGAGCCGGGTGCGCAACGCGGAGGAACGTATCCGCAGGCTTCTCGCCGACCCGGTGCCCCCGCCGCCCGAACCGCTCAGGTTCGCCCCGGGCGCGTTCGCCGCGGCGGCCGGGGACGCGCGGCCCGGCACCGTGCTGGACGCGGAGGGCGTCGCAGTTGCCGGACGGCTGGCGCCGGTCGGGCTCGCCCTCGCGCCGGGCGGCAGGTTGCTGGTCACCGGGCCGAACGGGTCGGGCAAGAGCACCCTGCTCGACGTCCTCGCCGGGGTGACCGAGCCCGACGCGGGGTACGTCGCCCGGCGCGGCCGGGTCGCGTACCTGCCGCAGGACCCCCTGCCGGGGCGGCCGGGCGAGACGCTGCTGGCGGCGTTCGCCCACGGGCGGGCGGGCACGCCCGAGGAGCACGCGGCGCGGCTCCTCTCCTACGGTCTGTTCGCGCCTGAGCAGCTCACCGTGCCGGTCGGCGGCCTGTCGGCGGGTCAGCGGCAGCGCCTCGCGCTCGCGCGGCTCCTCGCCGAACCGGCCGACGTGCTGCTGCTGGACGAGCCGACCAACCACCTGTCCCTCGGGCTGGTGGAGGAGCTGGAGACGGCGCTCGACGGCTACGGCGGCGCGCTCGTCGTGGTCAGCCACGACCGGCTGTTGCGGCGGCGCTGGCGCGGCGAGCGGCTGGAGCTGACGCGGCGGGACCAGTACGAGGAGGCACGGTGACGACCCGCGGGGGCCGGAACTCCGGAACGACGCGAACAATCCGAACGACCGCGACGAAAGGACGGCATGTTCACACTCATCCCACTGGGCGACCCGGGCAAGGGGCCCTACGGAATCACGCAGGGTTCCGACGGTGCACTGTGGCTGACCCTGGTGCACAGTGGTGAGATCGCGCGCCTGGGAATCGACGGCCGGGTGGACCGCTATGGGCTCGACGCCCCGGGCAGTCGCCCCACCATGATCGCGCCGGGGCCGGACGGTGCACTGTGGTTCAGCAGGTACGGGGACCACCGCATCGGGCGCATCACGGTCGAGGGGCACGCGTCGTCCTACACCGTTCAGACGCCGGAGAGCGGGCCGTACGGGCTCGTGGCGGGCATGGACGGTGCCGTGTGGTTCACCGAGCTGAACGCGGACCGCATCGGGCGCATCACCGTGGAGGGACAGGTCACGGAACACCCGCTGCCCGTCCAGGGCGCGTACCCCTCGGCCATAGCGCCGGGGCGGGACGGCGCGCTGTGGTTCACCCTCAACCAGGCGGACGCCATCGGGCGTCATGTCCCGGGTGGTGGCACCACCGTGTTCCCCCTGCCCACGCAAGGGGCCGCACCGGTCGGGCTCACGCGTGGCGGGGACGGTGCCATGTGGTTCGTCGAGATCGGCGCAGGGCAGATCGGGCGCATCACTGCGGACGGGGCGGTGACGGAGTACGCGCTGCCCGACCGCGCGGCGCGCCCGCACGCCGTGGTGACCGACCCCGGGGGCGACGGCTGCTGGTTCACGCAGTGGGCGGCGGGCAGCGTCGGCCACGTGGGAGCGGACGGCACGGTGCGGGAGTACGCGCTGCCGTCGGGCACGGCGGAGCCGCACGGCCTGGCGTTCGGCGCGGACGGAGCGCTGTACGTCGCCCTGGAGAGCGGCCAGGTGGCGCGGCTTGACCTTCAAGCGGCCTGAACCCGCACTCTCGTGTCATGGATGCGAGGGACGTGAGTGACGCGGGGGACACGGGCGGCGGGCTGCTGAGCATCGGCGTCTTCGCCCGGCGCGTCGGCCTGACGCCGAGCGCGCTGCGCTTCTACGACGACTGCGGCGTGCTGCGGCCCGCCCGTGTGGACGCGGCGACCGGCTACCGCTGGTACGCGCCGCAGCAGGTGGACCGCGCCGTCACGGTCCGGCGGCTGCGGGCCGCCGGGCTGCCGCTGGTCGATGCGCGGGCGGTGCTGGACGACGGGCCGGACGAGGCACGGCGGGTGCTGACGGAGCACGCGCGACGCACTCGGCGTACGGCCGTCGCGGCGGAGGCGGCGATCGAGGAGGTGCTGCGGGAGCTGCCTGTCGCCGCGCGGCGCGCCGACGCGTGGGTCGGTGCGGCCGAGCTGGCGAGCGCGGTCCGGCAGGTGGCGCCCGCCGCCGCGTCGGGTGAGGCGCGGGCGCGCTTCCCGGTCCTGGGGCACGTGCTGGTCGAGCTGACGGGCCAGGACGTGCGGCTGGTCGCGACCGACCGCTACCGGCTGGCCGTCCGGGTGCTGCACACGGAACGGGTGACGGGCGGGCCGACGCAGGTCCTCGTGCCGCCGGAGGAGCTGGTGTCCGCGGCGGCCTGGGCGCTGCGCCTGCCCGAGGTGAGGATCACGGTCGAGGACGCCTCGGCACGGCTGTCGGGCGAGGGCGTGGACTCCGGGCGCGAGCTGCCGGTGGCGGACGGCGCGTACCCGTCGTACCGGATGGTCCTCGACGGGATGCCACCGGTGACGACCCGGTTGATCCACGACCGCGCGGCGCTGGCCGAGGCGGTGCGGGAGGCGGCGGGACGGGAGGCCGCGTTCGTGCTCGACGACGGCACCGGCGGCCCGGAGCCCACGCGCGTCGTCCGTACCGGGCCGCCCGTGCGGCTCGCGTTCGACCCGTCCGTGCTGCTCGCAGCCCTGGAGGCGGGGGTGGGGCCGGACGTGCTGTTCGAGGTGTCGTCGTCCTACGGCCCCGTCGTGGTGCGCTCGGCCGACCAGGGCACCTTCACCACGCTCGTGATGCCCGTACGCAGCGCACCCGATCCGCCGAGCTGACCCCCGCCCACCCTTGACCCAGAACCCGGGAGAAACGCATGGACCCTCAGAACCCCGTCGTTCGCCTATGCGGCGAAGGAATGCAGGCCGAGGCGCAGGGCCGCGCCGACGACGCCCGCGCCCTGTTCCTTCGCGCGTGGGAAAGCGCAACGGACGACTACGACGCATGCGTCGCCGCGCATTACCTGGCGCGCCATCAGCCGACGCCCGCGGAGACACTGCGCTGGAACCAGGAGTGCCTGCGCCGCGCCGACGCCGTCGGCGACGAACGTGTCAGCGCCTTCTACCCGTCGCTGCACCTCAACCTCGGGCAGGCCCACCGTGACCTCGGGGACACGGCGGCGGCGCGCGAGCACTTCTCGCGCGCCGCCGAGCACATGGGCGACGTCCCTCCCGGGCCGTACGCCGACTGGACCCGCTACGCCATCGCCCAAGGGCTGCGCGACACCGCCCGCGCCCCGGCGGCCCGTGCGGGCGATGAGGCGCTGGCCGGCCTGCTGGCGTCCCTCTGCGCCCGTGCGGACCTGAAGGCCTTGGCCGTGCTCCTGCCCGCGTACGTCGGCGATCTGGGCACGGACGAGGACCGCGCGCGGCTGACCACGGCGCTCCACATGCTCCATGCCGGACGTTCGCTGCCCGGCGAGGAGCAGGCGACGGCCGCCCGCGCACTCGCCGACCTCGCCGATCCCGCCACCTCTGGACGAGTCGCGCGGGCCATGTAAGAATATGCGGCATGTCGAATAGTGATGCGGTGGAGTGGCCTGCCGGATTCCGCGCGTTCACCGCGCACGCGGGCCTGCGGGACCAGGGCGACGACCTCTCGGTGATCGTCTCGGACCTGCCCTCGGTCAGCGCGGCGATGTTCACGCGCAGCCGGTTCGCCGGGCCGTCCGTCGTCCTCAGCAGGCGGCACGCCGCGGGCAGGCGGCTGCGCGCCGTCGTCACCCTGGCGAAGAACGCGAACGTGGCCACGGGCGCCCAGGGCGCGGCGGACGCCGCCGAGGTCGTCGCCCACGTGGCCGACGCGCTCGGCCTCGCGCCGGACGAGGTCCTGATCAGCTCGACGGGCGTCATCGGCCGTCCGCTGCCCATGGACCCGGTCCGTGCCCGGCTGACGGCCGAGTGGGGCCCGTTCGACGCGACGCCGCTGACCGTCGCGCGCGCCATGATGACGACCGACACGCGGCCGAAGACGGCGGAGCGCGCGGTCGGCGGCGCGCGGATCGTCGGCGTCGCGAAGGGCGTCGGGATGATCGAGCCCGACATGGCCACGATGCTCGCCTACCTCGCCACGGACGCCCTGGTCACGCCCGAGCAGCTGGACGCGGCCCTGCGCGCGGCGGTGGACGAGACGTTCAACTCGCTCAGCATCGACACCGACACGTCCACCTCGGACACGGTCGCGATTCTCGCGAACGGCGCGGCGGGCCCGGTCGCGCCTGACGACTTCGCGGCGGCGCTGCGGGCCGTGTGCCTCGACCTGGCGGAGCAGCTGGCGCGCGACGGCGAGGGCGCGTCGAAGCTGCTGCGCGTGACCGTCGAGGGCGCGCGCGACCGGGAGCAGGCCAAGCGGATCGCCAAGAGCGTGGTGAACTCGCCGCTGGTCAAGACCGCGGTCCACGGGGCCGACCCGAACTGGGGCCGCGTCGTGATGGCCATCGGCAAGAACGCGGACGACACCGACATCGACCAGGAGAAGGTCGCCGTGCGGTTCGGCGCGGTCGAGGTCTACCCCGCCGAACAGAGCGACGAGGTGCTGGCCGAGCTGACGCGCGTCATGAGCCAGGACGAGGTGGAGATCGGCGTCACCCTCGGCATCGCGGACGGGCGGGCCACGGTCCTCGGGTGCGACCTGACCGACGGTTACATCCGGATCAACGCCGACTACACGACCTGACCGCCGTGTTCACCGCCTCTGCCCGAGGATTCCGGGGGCGGTGTCCGAGGAAGGCGTTAGGGTCGGGCCATGGAGACGGCGGCCACGGATCGAGCCCCGGCCCGGCTTCGGGCCATGCCGAGCTGGCTTCTCACGCATGTGGCGACGCATGCGGGGCGGCTGGTCGGCGAGGCGTTCGCGGGCATGGGGGCACGGCGGTACCACTACGCGCTGCTGGCGGCGCTGGCGGAGTTCGGCCCGTCGAGTCAGGCGCTGCTGGGGCGGCGGTGCGGCATCGACCGCAGCGACGTCGTCGCCGCCATCAACGAGCTGGCGGGTGACGGGTACGTCGTGCGCGATCCCGACCCGGCCGACCGGCGGCGCAACGTGATCACCATAACCACGGCGGGTGCCCGGCATCTGGCACGCGCGGACGAGGTGCTGGCCCGCGCGCAGGCCGACCTGCTCGCGCCGCTGACGGAACCGGAGCGGACCGAACTCGTCCGGCTGCTCGGTCTGCTCCACGAAGCGGGCGGCGGGGCGGGCGCCGGGGTCGCCCAGTGACGGGGGCCCGCGACGGTTCCGTGCCGTTACTCCGGGACATCGCCCTCGACGCCGCGCGGCGCCACGGCCTGTCCGCCGCGCGCGTGACCCGGTCCCCGGTGCAGGGCGCGGCGGCCACGGTATGGCTGCTCGGGGACGGGCTCGTGCTGAAGATCGCGCACCGCGACCCGGCGCTCGCCGCCGACCTGCGCAAGGAAGCCGTCGTCATCCCGTACGCGGCCGGGCTCGGCGTACGGACGCCCGAGATCGTCGAGTTCGGCGACGACTCGGAGCTGCCGTACCTGCTGCTGCGCCGCGCGCCGGGCGCCGTGCCCGACGGCGGCGAGCCGTCCCCCGCCGTGCACCGCGAACTGGGCGGTCAGCTCGCCCTGCTGCACGGCGCCCGCCCGCTGCCCTCGCTTCCCGGCGTGCCGGTGGACGACGCGGGGGGCGATCCGAGGCCGGGCGTCGAGCGGCTGGCTTCCGAGGGCTATCTGAGCGCGGGCCTGGCCGACTGGCTCGCGGGCTGGTTCGACGACCTCGCGGCGCGGATCCCGGCCGCGCCGCCCGAGCCCGTGCTGATCCACGGGGACGTGTCCGCCCTGAACCTGCTGGTCGGCGGCCCGGACGGCGGCGGCCTGACCGCGCTGATCGACTGGGGCGACGCGGTGGTGACCGATCCCGCCGTCGAGTTCGCCAAGGTGCCGCCGCGCGGTGTGGCCGACGTCCTGGCGGGCTACGGCGTGCGGGCGGACGAGGCGGACGTGTGGTGGGCACGCGTCCTGTGGCACCACCTGAGCTGGGCCGTTCCCCGGCTGGCCGACCCGCCCCGTCCGCAGACGGCGCACTGGAGCGCGCAGCCGGCGAACCGGCTGCTCGAACTCCTCCGGCACTACGCCGGGCTCTTCCCCGGCGCCGGTTCGATGAGGTCCCAGCGGTTGCCGTAGCGGTCGGTGAGGACGGCGACGCGGCCGTACGGCTCGTTGCGTGGCTGCTGTTCGAAGGTCACCCCGGCCTTCTTGAGGCGGCTGTGGTCGGCGTCGAAGTCGTCCGTGTAGAGGAAGAAGCCGACACGGCCGCCGCTCTGGTCGCCGACCCGCGCGGTCTGGCGCTCGCCGTCCGCGCGGGCGAGCAGCAGCCCGGTCTGGGCGTCGGGACCCGGGGCGATGACGACCCAGCGCTTGTTGGGCCTGCCGGGCTCGTGGACGGGCAGGTCCGACCGCAGCTCGAAGCCGAGGATCCCGGTGTAGTAGGCGATGGCCTCGTCGTAGTCGGGGACGAGGAGGGTGATCAGTCCTAGATGGCGCACAGCAGCAGCGTGCCATGCTGGACGGCGTGTACCGGGAACGTGCGGCGCGGCTTGCGGTGCTTGGTGGTGCGAAGGTGTGGGTCAGCGTGCTGCCCCGGGCCAAGCGCGTGCTGCCCGACGGCTGTATGGACCTGCTGTGGGACGGCGCGGGGCTGCGGGTGGCGGGCCCGGACACCCGGGCGTTCGTGACTGGGGGCTCGGGGGAGGGCGCCACCCGTGTGGCGGGCGTACGGCTGGCGCCGGGGGTGGGGCCCGTGGCGTTCGGCGTGCCTGCGGATGAGCTGACGGATCAAGGGGCGGACCTGGACGTGCTGCTGCCGTCGCGCCGGGTGCGTGAACTGGCGGCGCGCGTGGGTGAGGCGGAGGCGGTCGGCGACGCGGACGTCGCGGCGGCGCTCGAATCGGTGGCCGCCGGGCTGCTGGGCGGCTCCGCCGCCCCGCCGGGGGCGTGGCTGGGGACGGCGGTCGCCGCCTTGGACGGGCGGCACGGCGTCGCGGCCACGGCGCGTCTGCTCGGGTGGAGCGAGCGGCAGTTCAGGCGGCGGAGCGTCGCGGCGTTCGGGTACGGGCCGAAGACGCTGGGGCGCGTGCTGCGCCTGCAACGGGCCGTACGGCTGGCCGACGAGCCGGCGGCGGTCGTCGCCGTGCGGGCCGGGTACGCGGACCAGGCGCACATGGCGCGGGAGGTCAGGGACCTGACGGGCGTGCCCTGGACGGAGCTGCGCGCCGGGTTCGGCTGATCCGCCCGTCGGTCGCGCACGGCTCAGCTGGGGCTCGCGACCTGGGGGAGCGGGGCGAAGAGGTCCACGGGGTTGCCGTCCGGGTCCTTGACGATGGCGTAGCGCTGGCCCCAGAAGGCGTCCCAGGGGGCCTTCTCGCCGTCGTACCCGGCGAGGGTGAGTTCGTTCCAGAGCGCGTCCACCTCGCCCGGGCCGTCGCAGAGGAAGGCGAGGCCGATGCGGTGGCCGCCCCGGGGCGGGGTCCAGTCGGGGAGGAACGTGCGGACCGTGTCCGCCGTGTCCCAGGCCAGGCGGTGCCCGCCGGGGAGGGTGATCTCGATGTGCGGGTCCTTCTCGGCGCCTTCGGGGATGTCGAGCCCGAGGCGGCGGTAGAAGGCGAGGGAGGCGGCGAGGTCGTCGGTGATGATGCCGAACAGGTCGAGTCGAGGAGTCATGCCCGCAGGCTACGCAGCCGTCTGACCTGGGGTCTTGAAGGATTCGGCCGTGTCGCCCGGCGTCCTTGTCCGACCGCCGGGCGCCGTTGTCGGACCCCTCGACTACTCTCGGTGAGCATGTGGATCGAGAAGGTGACGCGGGAGGGATCAGCCCGTCGGCTGGAGGACGCGGACGGCCGCGACGAGGGGGGCGAGGTCGGCCTGTTGCTCGGCCTCCTCCAGGGCCTCGCGCAGGGCGGTGTCGTGGGTGGGGCGGGCCGCTTCCAGGAGGCGCAGGCCCTCCGGGGTGATGTCGGTGTAGATGCCGCGCCGGTCGTCGGGGCACAGATAGCGGGTCAGCAGGCCGCGGTCCTCCAGACGGTTCACGAGGCGGGTGGTGGCGCTCTGGCTCAGCACGACCGCGTTGGCCAGTTCGTTCATCCGGAAGTGGCCGCCGTCGCCGTCGTGTTGCTGGCTGAGGACGTTGATCACCGAGTACTCGCGGGTACTCAGCGCGTGCGCGGGCTGGAGGGCGCGTTCGATGTGCGCCTCGATCCGGTTGTGGAGGGTGGACAGGGCGCACCAGCCCTGGGCGAGGGTCGGCTCCGGACGCGTCATGGCCCCTCCAGGTCGTGTGTCCCGCGGCGTGTCCCCAGGATAGCCCACAAGCGAAATAGACGGCGCTTGCATGTAGTGGGCGTGTGCAATTACTGTTCGAGCGGTCGGAAACTGCTCGTGAGGGCGGGCTCGCGTCCGGAGCCGGCTCGTCGTGATCGCACAGAAAGGTGTTCCCGCCATGCCCATCGCACTCCTGGCACTCGCCGTAGGAGCGTTCGGCATCGGCACCACGGAATTCGTGGTGACGGGTCTGCTGCCGGAATTCGAGGCCGAGTTCGACGTCTCCACACCCTTGGCCGGCTTCACGGCCACCGGATACGCGCTCGGTGTCATGGTCGGCGCGCCGGTCATGGCAATAGCGGGGGCCAAGGTGGCGCCTCGGCGGATGCTCATGCTGATGATGGTTCTCTTCACCGTCGGCAACGCGGTGTCGGCCGTCGCCCCCTCCTTCGGGGTGCTGCTCGCGGGGCGCGTGATCGCCTCGCTGGCACACGGCGCGTTCTTCGGCATCGGCTCCGTGGTCGCCGCCCGGCTCGTCGCGCCGGAGAAGCGGGCCGGGGCGATAGCCCTGATGTTCACCGGGCTGACGGTCGCCAACGTCGTGGGCGTCCCGCTCGGTACGCTCCTCGGCCAGCAGGTGAGCTGGCGGCTGACCTTCGCCGCCGTCGCGGTCATCGGGCTCGTCGCCCTGCTCGGCGTCACGACGCTCGTCCCCCGTGACGCGGGCCGTACCGACGCCGCCGCGAGCGGCCGGGCCGGTGGCGCTGCTGGGCTGCGCGGGGAACTCGCCGCCCTGCGCCATCCGCAGGTGCTCCTCGCGATGGCCATGACGGTCCTCGGCTTCGGCGGCGTGTTCGCGGCGATCACCTACATCGCGGAGATGATGACCGAGGGCGCCGGGTACGCCGAGTCCAGCGTCACCTGGCTGCTGATCCTTTTCGGGGTGGGGCTCGTGGTGGGCAACCTCGTCGGAGGCCGCCTCGCGGACCGGGCGCTGATGCCCCTGCTGTACGTGACGCTCGCCGGTCTGGCCGCGCTGCTGGCCCTGTTCACCGTCACGGCGGAGAACAAGGTCGCCGCCGCCGTCACCCTCATGCTCATCGGCGCCTTCGGGTTCGCGACGGTGCCTCCCCTGCAGAAGCGCATCCTGGACAACGCGGCGCACGCGCCCACGCTCGCCTCGGCCCTCAACATCGGCGCGTTCAACCTGGGCAACGCCCTGGCCGCCTGGCTCGGCGGGCTCGTCCTGGCGGCGGGCGCGGGCGTGACGATGCCCAACCTGGTCGGCGCGGGGATGGCTCTCGCCGCACTGGCCCTGGCCTTCGTCGCGGCCGGGCTGGAGCGGCGGACGCCCGTCGCCGGAAGCCGGATCGTCAACGCGTCGGGTCAGGAGCGGATACCCGACGCCGCCGCCCGGCGGCCGGAGAGCGCCCCGCTCCCTGGGAGCGCGTAGGCGCCCTGGCGACGTCCGGCGGCGGGGGCGCCTGAGCGAGCCGATCGCGGGCACCGGACCAACAAGGCGTGTGGGCAAAGGAATCGGGGGTAACGGAGCTTTCGTCACAAACCACGCGAATGACGGAGGCGGACATGGCAGGGCACTACGCGGGCTCCCCGGCCCGTCAGAACAGCAGCGCCATGGCGGTGGCCAGCCTGGTGTGCGGCATCGTCGGCCTTTTCCTCGCCGGTATCCCCCTGGGTGTCCTCGCGATCGTCCTCGGTGCGATGTCGCAGCGGAGAACGCCGACAGGCATGGCGAGGGCGGGCATCATCCTCGGTGTCGTGGACATCGTCCTTGCGGTGATCGCCATCGCCGCGCTGAACTCCGGCGGCTGGTACATCGGCGGCTGACGCCGCTCACGCCGCCGACGTCCGGGGCCCGCACCGTTGTGACGGCGGTGTGGGTCTCGGGTGTGCCGGGGCTTGCGCTGGTCGCGGTGGTTCCGCACCGGCGGGTCGCCGTTCCTGAGCCCTGTTGCAGACTGGCCGGGTGACTCCGATATCTCTGGCCAAGGGTGCCAATGTGCCGGTCGAGGTGGCCTCCGTGCGAGCTGTCCTCAGCTGGGCCGTCGCGCCGGACGCCCCGGACGCGGACGCGTCGGCGCTGCTCCTGACGGCGGACGGCACGGTGCGCGGCGACGACGACTTCGTCTTCTACAACCAGCCCGCGCACCCCTCAGGCGCCGTCAGGCACCTGGGCAAGCACGGCGGCGCGGACACCGTCGAGGTGGATCTCGCACGGTTGGAGCCCGTGGTCGAGCGGGTGGTGCTCGCGGCCTCGGCGGACGGCGGTACGTTCGGCGGGTTCCGTGACCTGCGGCTGCGGCTGCTCGACGCGCGCGGCGGGGAGGAGCTTGCCGTCTTCGAGATGGCGGCGACGACGGAGACCGCGTTCGTCAGCGGCGAGCTGTACCGGCGCGACGGGCGGTGGAAGTTCCGGGCCGTCGGCCAGGGATACGAGAGCGGACTCGCCGGTCTCGCCACCGATTTCGGGATCAGCGTGGACGACGGGCCTGCAGCCGGGGACGGTGTGCCGCCCGCGCCCGGGCCCGGCGCGGTGGACACCGCCGCCCGTCCCGGCACGGCCGAGGCCGTGGAACACCTGCCGGTGGACATGCGGAAGCGGCTCGACCTGCGCCAGGAGCAGATCACCGTCAGCCTCGCCAAGCGCGGCGCCGCCGGGGTCAGGGCGCGCGTGGTCCTCGTCCTGGACGCGTCCGGGTCGATGGCCCGCCTCTACACCGACCGGGTCGTCCACGACGTCGTGGAACGGATGGCCGCCGTCGCCGCGACGCTCGACGACGACGGGGGCATGCAGGCGTGGACCTTCGCCAGCAAGCCGGCCAGGCTCCCCGACCTGCGCCTCGCCGACCTGCCCGAATGGCTCGAACTCCACGTTCGCGGGACGAACTTCACCGCACCTGGGCGCAAGAAGGCCAAGGCGGCCGAGCTGCGCTCCGGCCAGGTGGACATGGGCCGCATCGGCTTCGGCAACGAGGAGCAGCTCGTCATCCGGGAGGTCAGGAACTACGTCAAGGGGGCGCCCCGTCCGGAGCCCACCCTCGTCCTCTTCTTCTCCGACGGCGGCGTCTACCGCGACAACCTGATCGAGAAGGAACTGCGGGCCGCCGCGTCACAGCCGGTCTTCTGGCAGTTCGTCGGCCTCGGATCGGCGGGCTTCGGCATGCTGGAACGCTTCGACACGCTCCCCGACCGGGCCATCGACAACGTCGGCTTCTTCTCCGTGGCCGACATCGCGAAGGTGCCGGACGAGGAACTGTACGAACGGCTGTTGTCCGAGTTCCCCGCGTGGCTGGCCGAGGCCCGCCGCATCGGCGTCCTCACCAGCTGAGCCCCGCGGCCGGGACCTCCGAGACGGCCGACGCCGGTGCGGCGGGGATGCCCCACCGTTCGGCCGCGACGGCGGACGCCGCCTCGGCCTGCGCCGTGGCCGAGGGGCCCCAGCCGAGCAGCGCGGCGGCCTGGGCCGGTGTCGCCAGCAGCCGGGGGCGGGTGTGCCCGGTCGCCTGATCGGGCGCCGCCGCCCCGATGCCGAGGACGCGCGCGGCCATGCGGACGCGGGCGCAGGGCCCGAGCCCGTGATGCGCGCCCGTGACGTCGCGCACGTGGCCGAGCACCCGGGGATCGGCGATCGTGGCCGCCGCTCCCTCGGCCGCCGTGCGGACGAGCGCGGCACCGGGGTCCCCGCCGTCGCACCGGTCGAGGGGGCCACCGGGCAGGACGACGAGGCGTTCGGCGGGATCGACCGTGAGGAGGACGCGTCCGTCCGGTGCGAACAGCCAGCCGGACGACGCGACATGCGGCAGCGCGGTCGGCAGCTCGGCCCCCGGACGCCAGGGCCACGCGGCGCACGCGCGCGGGCGGCTGAGGACGGCGTGCCGTTCCAGCGCGGGGAGCGGGCCGATGTGCCGTCCGTCCTGGAGATAGACGGGGCCCGGCTGCCCCCAGCGGGCCCGCAGCGCGGCGAGGAGCCTGCGCCCCTCGGCCCGCGCCATGCGCGTGGCCGCCTCCCCGGCGGGCAGGAAGCGCGCGCCGGCCAGTTCGTCGGCGGGCAGCCGCAGCCGTCCCGCCGTCTCCTCGGGAACGGTGCCGCCGTCGAACACGATGTGGATGTCGCCGGGGAACGGGAGGTCGTCCGGGATGCCCTCGATCGCCGGGCTGACATGGTCCACCGCGAGGACACGCCCCGGCTCCAGACCGAGCCCCGTCTCCTCGGCGATCTCGCGGCGGCAGCCCTCGGCCGGTGTCTCACCTGCCTCGATGCCGCCGCCCGGCAGCAGCAGGGTGTCGCGGTAGGTCGGCTCGACGACGAGGACGCGGCCGAACGGGTCGGTGATCACGGCGGTCGCGCTGAGCCACACGGTGTGCCGGGACGCCGCGTACTCGGCGTTCGACATGGTGGGCTGCCGTGGCAGCTGCACGGGTCGGGCGGCGGTGTGTGTGGCTCGATGCATGTGTCACCTTCAACGGGAGCGGAAACAGGCCCGGTTCAGGGCTAACGCTCCGTTTCGCCGGGAGGACACGGCCGGGCGGCCGGACGCGGGGGCGGCCCGGCGTGCGGGCGGGTCAGGCGCCGTCCGTGTGGCGTGCCCCGCGCCGTGGCGTGTCCTTCCCGGCGTCCTTGCCGCCGCCGACCGGCGTGCCGGTCAGCGCGGTGCGGAAGAGCCGGGCTGCCTCGGGGTTGTCGCCGCAGAGCCAGACGCCGTGCGGGCAGTAGTCGCTGATCGTGTGGTAGAGCGGCCGGTGCTCGGCGATCCAGGCGAGCATGCCCCGCATGTAGGCGGTGTTGTCGCCGTTCCTGAAGAGCCCCCACTCGGGGAACGAGATCGGCTTCCCGTGCTCGGCGGCGAACGCGGCGTGGAAGCGCAGCCCGTACGGCTGCTCGACGTGATCCTCGAAACTGTCGCCCGGCGGCTGGTCGTACGCGTCGAGGCCGATGACGTCCACCACGTCGTCGCCCGGGTAGCAGCGGTCCCACGGGATCGCGTCGCGTCCCCGGCTCGGGGCGAAGTCGAACCGGAACCGCTGACCTGCCACGTCCCGCATCGTGGTGACGATCCGCCGCCAGTACGCGCGCCAGGCGGCCGGGTCGGGAGCGCAGCGGTGCGTGTACGTCGTGCCGTTCATCTCCCAGCCGAGGACGAGCACGGTGTCGGCGAGGCCGAGGGCGACGAGGCGTTCGGCCAGGGTGCGGAAGTGCCGGTCGAAGCGGCCGTCGGCCCCGGCGGTGAGGAGGCGGGCCACCTCGGCGTCCTGGAGGTGGGACTCGCTCCGGTCGAGCATCGGGACATTGAGAACGAACATTCGTTCTTTTTGCGCGCCGCGCCACTCGGCACACGGTGCGAGGAACTCCTCGCGCCCCTCGATGTTCGACCACAGGTCGCCCGGGAGATAGGTGTGACCCACCGTCGCCCCGGTCCCGCCGAGCCACTTCTCCCAGGCGGCGAGGTGCCGGACGCCCTCGGGCCCCGAGCCGAGGAACGCGCCGAACGGAGCGGTCCTTCCCACGGTTCCGCCGTCCCCGCCCCGGCTCTCCCCGCCTCCCCCGGCGGCGGCGGTCGCGGGCGCCGCCTGGGCGAGGAGCAGACCTGCCGCCACGGCGCCGAGCGCAATCCGGTGACGCATGGCCGCACTCCTCCTCGTGGCCGACCGCCAGGCTTTTGATCCGATGGACACACCATCCCTTCACTAGGCCGCCGGAAGGCTTTCCGCCGCACCGATCGCGGACTCGTCCGCCCACACGGCCTACCGGCGCGCACGGCGTTGAAAGATTCGGCCCATGCGACCCCTCGACTCCCGGGTTCCGGCGCTCCTCCTGCGCCTCGACCGCAACCCGTTCCACCACGGGGCGCTCGGCGTGGTCAGGTCCCTCGGCCGCGCGGGGGTCGAGGTGCACGCGTTCGTCGAACCGGGGGGCGCGCCCCTCGCCCGCTCCCGCTACCTCGCCGCCTCCCACCACTTCGCCGGTGACCCCACGGCCCCCGAGGACGTCGCCGCCGCCCTCCGCGCCGCCGCGCGCCGCATCGGACGCCCCGCCGTCCTCGTCCCGCTGGACGACGTCGGCGCCCTCGCCGTCGCCCGCCTCGCCCCCGAGCTGCGCGAATCGTTCCTGCTGCCGGACGTGCCGCCCGCCGTGGTCGAGCAGGCCGCGGACAAGGTGCGGCTCGCCGCGCTCTGCGGGCGCCTCGGCATCCCGCATCCGCGCACCGTCGTGCCCGAGAGCCCGGCCGCCGCCGTCGCCGCCGTCACCGCCCTGGGGCTTCCCGTCGTGGCCAAGTGGAGCCGCCCCTGGCTCCTGCCGCCCGGTTCAGGACTGCGGAGCACCACCGTCGTCAGCACGGCCGCGGAGGCGCGGCGTCTGTACGAGCAGTCGCCGTACGCGGGCAGCAGGCTGATCCTGCAACGGATGCTGCGCGGCGGGCCCCGCGCGGACTGGTTCTTCCACGGCTGCTTCGCGGCGGACGGCACCTGCCTGCTCGGCGGCACGGGCCGCAAGGAGCTCTCCTGGCCGCGCGCCGCCGGACTGACGGCGGTCGGGAGCTGGGTGCCCAACCGCGCGGTGACCGACGTCGCCCTGCGGCTGGCCGCCCGCGTCGGGTTCCGCGGGGTGCTCGACCTGGACTTCCGCCGTGACCCTGACACCGGGTCGTACCACCTGCTGGACTTCAACCCACGGCCAGGCGCGCAGTTCCGGCTGTTCGAGGACCGCTCGGGACTCGATGTCGTGCGGGCGCTGCACCTGGAGCTGACGGGACGGCGGCCCGTGCCGCCCGCGCCCGCCAGGCCCGCCGGGGGGCGGCGGACGTTCGTCGTGGAGAGCTACGGGCTGCTGGCGTCCCTGTCCGGCCTGCCCGGGCGGCGCGCGGCCGGGCGCGGCGGGGGGCGGGGCGAGGTGGAGTGGGCGTGGTTCGCGGCGGACGACCCGGCGCCCTTCCTCGCCGCCACCGGGGCCTGGGCACGCCGCCTGGTCCGGTGGCCTGAGCGGGCGCCCGCCGTCCGGGAGCGCGGCTCGTCCGAGGCGCGGAACCCCTCGGCGGGCCGTTCGCGAGCCCTTCCACATGTCGGTGACCAGCCCGGAACCAGTCGGGACGAACAAAGAGAGATGACCCCTGATGCATGACCTCGTTGTGGTGGGTGCCGGGCCCTACGGGCTGTCCATCGCCGCCCATGCCGCCGCCGCCGGACTCGACCTGCGGGTCATCGGGCGTCCGATGGCGTCCTGGCGCGACCACATGCCGGACGGCATGTATCTGAAGTCGGAGCCGTGGGCGTCGAACCTGTCCTCGCCCGGCACCGCGGACACCCTGGCCGCCTACGCGGCGGCGCACGGCCTGCGGGCGGAGCACGGGAGGCCGCTGCCGATCGGGGCGTTCACCCGGTACGGGCTGTGGTTCGCCGAGCGGCTGCCGGTGCCCGTGGAGGAACGTGTCGTCACGGCGGTGCTGCCCCACGGCGCGGGGTTCCGGGTCGAGACGGCGGACGGCGAGACGATGCTGACGCGCAACGTCGCCCTGGCCATCGGCGTCATGCCGTTCGTCAACCTGCCGGGGGCGCTGCGGGAGCTGCCCGTCGGGCTGGCGTCGCACAGCAGCGACCACCAGGACCTCGGGCGCTTCCGGGGGCGTGACGTCGTCGTGCTGGGGGCGGGGCAGGCGGCGCTGGAGACGGCGGCGCTCTTGGCGGAGGGGGGCGCGCGGCCGGTGGTCGTGGCGCGTGCGGGCGCCGTGCGGTGGAACACGCTGCCGGTCCCGCTGCGGAGGAGCGCGTTGGCGAAGCTGCGTGCGCCGCACAGCGGTCTCGGGATCGGCTGGTCCAGCTGGGCGTGGTCGTGTCTGCCGGGTGGGGTGCGGCTGTTGCCCGCGGGGGTGCGGACGCACATCGCGGACACGGCGTTGGG
Source organism: Streptomyces avicenniae (assembly GCF_000719135.1). Taxonomy (GTDB): domain Bacteria; phylum Actinomycetota; class Actinomycetes; order Streptomycetales; family Streptomycetaceae; genus Streptomyces; species Streptomyces avicenniae. Next base: position 524,786 of record NZ_JOEK01000001.1, read on the forward strand.
CCCGGCGGGGGCGTGGTGGTTGCGGGAGCGGGTCGAGGAGGTCGTCCCGGTGCGGCTCGGGCTGCGCGTGGTGCGGGCGGTCGGGTCGGACGTGGGGGTGCGGCTCGATCTGGCGGCGGCGTCCGGGCCGGGGGTGCGGGAGTCGGCCGAGGCGGACCACGTCGTGGCGGCCACCGGCTTCGAGCCGGACCTGCGGCGCCTGCGGTTGCTCGACGCCGGGCTGCGGGAGGAACTGCGGACGGTGCGCGGGACGTGGGCGCCCGACCTCGACGCCGGGTTCGAGTCGTCGCGGCCAGGTCTCTTCTTCGCCGGGCTGCTGACGGCGCCCGTGTTCGGCCCGTCCATGCGGTTCGTCCACGGGGCGACGTACACGGCGGCCCGGCTGGTCGCCGGGGTGCGGCGGCGGATGGACGCCGGGACGCGTACGCGGACGCCGCGGGTACCGCAGCCGTCGTGGCAGCCGGGGAAAACGGACGCTCGTTTTGCGGCTGCGCGTGAGGAGGACGTGGTCGGCGGCGCCGAGCACCGCGCGTAGGGAGCCGACGGCGGCGCCGGTCGCGCGTGCCGCGCGGGCGGGCGGCCCCGTGCGCGAGAGGAAAGCGAATGTTCGTTTTTCTTCGCCGGGGCAGGGAACGGAGCGGTGCCCGGTCGTCGGCTCAGGTCCGGCGGCCGGGCCGCGTGAGGGAGCGGCGCTCAGGCCGCCAGCCGTGCCGCCAGTTCCTTGGCCGTGGCGCGCGCGGAGTCGTGGGCGCGGTCCGCGGACGCCTTCGCCTTGTCCCGCAGGGGAGCCATCGCCGGGACGAGGTGGGCCAGCGTCAGCTCGGGGACGATGAAGGTCGCGTCGAGCTGGAGCGCGCCCTCCAGCAGCCATGCCAGGTACGGCTGCGCGTAGTCGTTCCCCGCCATCGGCGTGCCCTCGGCGTACGAGCCGCCGCGGCTGGTCACGACGGTCACCGGCTTGCCCGCGATGGTCGAGGTCTCGCCCGCCGTACGGCCGATGACGATCACGTGGTCCAGCCACGCCTTCAGCACGGACGGTATCGAGTAGTTGTACAGCGGGGCGCCGAGCAGCACGGCGTCCGCCGACTCCAGCTCGGCCGTCAGCTCCTCGCGCAGGGCGAACGCGGCGGTCTGCTCGGCGCTCCGCTCGCCGACCGGCACGTTCTGGGTGTGGTAGGCGATGCCGGTCAGGTGGGGCAGAGGGGCGGCGGCGAGGTCGCGGTAGACGACCTCGCCCTCGGGGTGCTGCTCCTCCCACGCCTCGCGGAAGGTGCGGGTGACCGCCCGGGAGACGGACGCGTCGCCGTTCAGCGAGGAGTCGATGTGCAGGAGCGTGGCCATGGGTCTTCCTCCGGGAAAGTGAAGTTCTCAGGTACTGTTATGAAGTACTCAACTAGTAATAGCACACCCACTTACTTTTTTGCAGTAGAGGTGATCGGGGCCGCCCCGGATAGGCTGATCAGATGCCGGACGCACAGGACAATCAGGGCCCACCTGGCTGTAGCGAGCCCGACTCCGCCATCAACCGCGTCTTCGAGCTGCTCGGCAAGCGCTGGACGGGGCTCGTCGTCGCGGCCCTCATGTCCGGCCCAGGACACTTCGGCGAACTGCGCCGCGCGGTTCCCGGCATCAGCGAACGGATGCTCTCCGACCGCCTCTCGGAACTGGCCGCCCTCGGGCTGCTGACCAGGCACGTCGTGGACGGTCCGCCCGTGCGCGTCAAGTACGAGCTGACCCGCTCCGGGTACGAACTGCGGCCCGCCCTCGTCGAACTGAGCCGCTGGGCGGAGGAGAACCTCGACCTCGGCGGCGCCCGCTGCCCCGAGCAGCTGCGCCCCTGACCCTTAGGCTGTCCCAATGGCAGCGAGCGACGCCCCCTTCGACGCGCAGAACCAGACGTCCTCCCCCCAGGCCGTCCCCGACCCGCCCGACCCCGCTGAGCGGGCCGCCTACGAGGAGGCCGCCGAGCGCCTCGCGCGCGCCGTCCGGGCCGCGGAGGCGGCGCTGATCGAGTTCGAGATCGCCGTCGAGACGTTCCGCATCGAGGTCGAGAACTTCTCCCGCCTCCACGAGGAACGCCTCGGTCCGCTCTACGGGCGCATCGAGGAACTGGACGCGGCCATCGCCGAGGCCGTCGCCGCCCGTACCGGCGACCCCGAGGACGAACGCCGCGCCCGCGAGGCCCGCGCCGCCCTGACGCCGATGCCGCAGGTCTCCGAGCTGTTCCACGGCTGGCTCGACAGCGACGGCTACAGCACCGAGGGCTACGCCATGCTCACCGAGCAGCCCGTCCAGCGCCCGCCGCGCGTGCGCCCCGGCGAGAAGGTCCGCCGCCTCTACCGCGACCTCGTGCGCCGCTGCCACCCCGACCTCGCCACCGACGAGACCGAGCGCCACCGCCGCGACGTCTTCATCTCGCGCGTCAACCTCGCCTACGCGCGCGGTGACGAACCGGCCCTGCGTGAACTGGCCGACGAGTGGGACCGCGGCCCCGAGCCCGAGCCCGCCGGTCTCCCGCACGAGGAGCTGTACGCCCGGCTGGAGTGGCTGGCCAGGCGCAAGGACCTCCTGGCCGACGCCGTGGCCGCGCTGGAGGACAGCGCCGTGGGGTCGATGCTGCGCATGGCGGGTGACGATCCGGACGGCATGCTCGCCGAGGTCGCCGAGGGACTGCGGCGGCAGATCACCGAACGGGAGGCCGAGCTGGCCCGTCAGCGCGACGGGGGCGCCGCGCGGGCGCCCGCGGCGCCGCCTGACGAGGCGGGCGAGGCCGGCGACGGGGCGGGCGCGGCCGGGACGAACGGTTAGGGTCGGCGGTATGAGCTTCGCTTCCCTCCCCTCCGTGCCCGCCGCCGCCGTCCCCGAGGGCGCGCCCCTGCTGGACGTCCGCGAGCACGACGAGTGGACCGCAGGGCACGCGGACGGCGCCGTGCACGTCCCGATGGGCCAGGTCATGGAACGGTTCGAGGAGATCGCCGGGAACGCGGGCGACGGCGAGGTCTACGTCGTCTGCAAGGTGGGCGGGCGGTCCGCCCAGGTCGCCCAGTACCTCATCCAGCGCGGTGTGAACGCCGTGAACGTCGATGGGGGCATGCACGCCTGGCAGGCCGCGGGCCGTCCGCTGAGCGCCGAGGGCGGGGAACCGTACGTCCTGTGAGGCCGGTCCCGGCCCGTGGCGGCGGCCGTGCGTCCTGACGTACGGCCGCCCTCACTGGTAGAACGGCGGCGTGACCAGTGAGAACGCCTCTGCCGGGGCAGGCGGTGCGCGCAGCCAGAAGGACCGCATGCTCGCCGGTGAGCCGTACATCGCCGACGACCCGGAGCTGAGCGCCGACGCGGCGCGCGCCGAGCGTCTCACCGAGCGCTTCAACGCGTCGCGGGCGGGGGAGCCGGGCCGTGTCGGGATCCTCGCGGAGCTGATCGGTGATCTGGGGGAGGACGCCTACGTGCGTCCGCCGTTCCGGGTGGACTACGGGCGGTACATCACGATCGGGGCCCGGACGTTCGTCAACACCGGAGGGGTGTTCCTGGACGTCGCGCCCATCACCATCGGCGCGGACTGCCAGATCGGCCCGAACGTCCAGCTGCTGACGCCCACCCATCCGGTCGAGCCAGGGGCGCGGCGCGCCAAGTGGGAGGCCGCGGCGCCCATCACGATCGGCGACAACGTCTGGCTCGGGGGTGGGGTGATCGTCTGCCCCGGCGTCACGATCGGGGAGGACACGGTCGTCGGCGCGGGGGCGGTGGTGACCAGGGACCTGCCGTCCGGTGTGGTCGCGGCGGGCAATCCGGCGCGTGTGCTGCGGGAGGTCCCGCCGGACGCCTGAGCCGGGTCGGGCGGATGGTCGGGCGGCCGGTCAGGTGTGGGCGATCTCGACGGTGAGGGTGTCGCCCTCGGCCGTCACCTGGAAGCCGGGCCGCTCGGCGCCCTCCTGCCCGACGCCGATGCCGAGGGCCGACTCGCCCTCGAACGAGCCCAGGTGTCCCAGCGCGCGGACCGTGTCCGTCGTGCCGTCGAGGGGGACGTCGGCGTCGGCCGTCGTGAAGACGAGGACGAGCTTCAGGCCGTGCGCGCCGGGCAGGTCGGCCTCCTCCCCCTCACCGGTGTGCAGGACGAGCGGCTCTTCGTAGACGGCGAGGTACGGCGGGGTGCCCTGGTCGAAGGTGAGGGTGACGCTGTCGTGGCCTTCGTGCTCCTGGGTGGAGACGCTTTCGAGCCGGGCGGGTGCGGTCTCGGCGCCGGACCTCCGGCCCTCGCCGGACTTCTCGCGGGTGTCCCAGCCAGTCGCCGCGGTCTCGTGGTGGTCGTCCGTCGCCGTTCCTTCGCTCGGGTCGGCCACCGGTGTGGTGGCGGTGCTCCCGTCGGTCGGTGCTGTACGGGTCTCGGGCGAGGACTCCGTCCCGCAGGCGGTGACTCCGAGGACGAGGACCAGCCCGAGGGCGAGGGCGGTCGAGCGAGCATGTCCGGACCGGCGTATCACGCGGACCCCCCCCGGGCGAGCGAAGAAACGATTGCCCTGATGATCTCACGCCAACTCGGGCGATCGCCAGGCGAGTTGGCGGCACATGCGGGAGGGTGGCCGCTGGTGTGCGAAAACGAACGTTCGTTTTTTCGAGCTTCCCGCCGACCACCCGCGGTCGCCCCCTGGGACGTGTGGCCGCCGGGAGGTGCCGGGGCGCGGGGTCGGGCGGACGGTGGCACGGTCGCGCGGTCCGTCCGCCCCTTGCGCCCGGCTGTCGCGAGGCACGCGGATGCGCGGCCTCGGCCTGCCGCTTCACACGGGAGCACGTACGCGCGGGGCGGCCTCACGGGCGTGACGGGCCGCCCACGCTGTGGTTATTCGTGCAGCGGTTCGCATCGACGCGCCGGGCCGTGCGCCTCGTGCGGCGCGGGTGCGTCCACCACCGTGGACGTGGGGCCGGTGCGCAGGGTGCCCGGACGGCCGCCGGGCGCGCCGGGTCCCGCCGGAGAGGACGGACCGACGAGAAGTGTGCCAGGGCGGTGACGGCCGGACCGCCCGGGGTGGAGGAACCATGACGCGGACCGCTACGACGAGCCAGGACGGCGCCCCCGCCGCGCCCGCGCCACCACGCGGGGACGACCAGGAGAGCGCGACCATGCGGCAGTTACGCGAGAAGGTGCGGGAGGCGAACGCCCGGAGCGCCGGGAACGCCCAGCTCAGGTACGACGGCTGACGGCGTCCGCCCCTCGCCGCATGCCGCCGCCACGCGACCTGTGACCGGACGCCGTCTGACATGCAGATGAACTGCCGTTTCCAGTGGCGCAGTTGAGTCAAGAGTTGCTCAACGGATCGTCAAGACAGAACCGTTGGCCATAGGTACACGGTTAGTCTCCGGCCGTGATATCGACCGTACGTGCGAACAGACCCGGCGGCGCCCCGCGCCGCACCGTGCTCCGTACCGCGCTCGCAGGGGGTGCCGCGACCGCCGGTGCCTTCCTCGCCACCGCCCCGACCGCCGCCGCCGAAGGCCGCGCGGACCGGAGGCCCCGTCCGACCACACCCGCCGAGGCCCTGACCGAACTGGCGGCGGGCAACCGCCGCTGGCGCACCTTCCGCGAGCGCCACCCGCACGAGGGCCGCGTGCTGCGGCAGGAACTCGTCGGGGGCCAGGACCCGTTCGCCCTCGTCCTCGGCTGCATCGACTCCCGGGTGCCGCCAGAACTGGTCTTCGACCAGGGTCTCGGCGACCTGATGACCGTCCGCTCGGCGGGCGAGGTGCTCGACGAGGCGGTGCTCGGCAGCATCGCGTACGGCGTGCTGGAGCTGGGGATCCCCCTGGTCCTCGTCCTGGGCCACCAGTCGTGCGGCGCGGTCGCGGCGGCCGTCGAGGCCGAGGAGCACGGGACGCATCTGCCCGCCCACATCCAGTACCTCGCCGACCAGATCACCCCGGCGATCGACCACTCGGTGACGGGTGACGCGCGGGTGGACGCGACGGTCACCGCGAACGTCGCCCTCGTCCGCTCCCGGTTGGCCGCCGAGCCCGATCTGGCCGCCAAGGTCGCGACCGGCGACCTGGCGATCGTCGGGGCGCGCTACGAGCTGGTGAACCAGCGCGTGCACGTCGTGGACTGACCGCCAGGGGCGGAGGGTGAGGCGTGGTTGACGCCGCCGCACCGGCGGCGTCCCCGCTTCAGCGGCGTTCGAGGACGACCAGCGGGATGTCCCGGTCCGTCTGCCCCCGGTACGTGTCGTAGAGGGGGAACAGCGCGGTCATGCGTGGCCACAGCGCCGCCTTCTCCGTGGGGTCGGCGGTGCGGGCGCGGGCCGTGAAGCGCTCGGCGCCGACCTGGAGGGTGACGTCCGGTTCCGCGTCCAGGTTGAGGTACCAGGCGGGGTGCCGGTCGGCGCCGCCGTTCGACGCGACGAGCAGGTAACGGCCCGCGTCCTGGCCGTAGATGAGCGCGGTCCGGCGCAGCGCGCCGGACCTGCGTCCCCGGGTGGTCAGGAGCAGGGTCGGCAGGCCCTGGTAGTCGTGGCCCTCCGCGCCGTCCGTCGCGACGTACCGGCGGATGTGCTCCGCGACCCAGCCCGTCGCGTTGTCGATGACCTTCTCGGTCTCGTCACCGTCGCTCACGCGGCGGGCCCCGCCGTGACGGGCGCGGCAGGCGCGGCGACTCGCGGCGACGCACGGCGCAGGAGCGGTATGAGGACGGCGGCGACCGCGAAGTGCGTCAGCGCCAGCACGGCCTTCGTCCCGCCCGTCGCCTCCACGTCGAGGAGCGGCACGCACGAGAGCGCCAGGACGACGACGGCCACGGCCGTCCACACCGTGCGGGCCCTGGCAGAGGCGAATCGTTCCAGCACCGCCAGCAGCGCCCAGCCCAGCAGGGCGGCGGCGGCCGAGAAGAGCACGATGGCGGCGGCGCCGACGTCCTGGGGGTCCTGGTCGCCCTGGGTGAAGACCATCTCGGCGCCGAGGACCGGGTCGCCGACGAGCCAGACGAGCAGGGCCGCGGCGACCGAGCCGAGGACGGCGAGGCCGCGCAGGGCGCGTGTGCCGGGGCGGTCGGGTGTCGGGGCAGGGGTGGACATGGTGAACTCCTTGTGATCGACCATTGTTGATGACCTCAACTGTTTGGGCAGTCTAGGGTATGTGCTTGAGGTGCTCAACAGTTCTCCGGCCGAAGGGCGCGGCGTACGATCGGGAGCATGAGCGCCCAGCACAGCGACCCGGTCGTGGACGAGGTGGCCTCGCTCGTGACGCAGATCTCGGAGCGTCTCCGTCTCGACTTCAACGACACCGCCGCGGGCCTCGACCTGCCGCCCGCGCAGGCGATCGTCGTGGCCCGGCTGGACGAGCCCGCCCCGATGCGGCGGCTCGCCGAGTGGCTGTCCTGCGACGCGTCCAACGTCACCGGCATCGTGGACGGGCTCGAACGCCGGGGGCTGGTCGAGCGGCGCACCGACCCGGCGGACCGGCGGGTCAAGATGGTCGCGCTCACCGACGAGGGGCGGCGGCGCCGCGTGTCGCTCGGGCGCCGCTACCACGCGTTCACCGGCGGGCTCTTCGACCTGCCGCCGGAGGAACTGGGCACGCTGCGGGACCTGTTGGCCCGCGTCATGGCGGGCGCCGACGGCTGAGACGGGCCCGCTGCGCGGACGGGCCCGGCGCCGTCAGCCGAGGGTGTGCCCGCCGTTGACCTTGACGCGTTCGCCGGTGACGAATCCGGCGGCTGGTGAGGCGAGGAAGGCGACGGTGGCGGCGACGTCCTCGGGCCGCCCGAGGTGGCCGAGCGGCACCCCCGCGGCGTAGTCGGCGAGGGACTCCGGCGTCGCGTCGGCGTGCCGCTCCACCGGGATCCAGCCGGGGGCGACGGTGTTGACGGTGACGCCGTACGGGCCGAGGGCGCGCGCCCAGATCTCGGTCAGCGCGTGCTGGGCGGCCTTGGCCGCGATGTAAGGGGACATGTCGGGGAGGACCCGTTCGAGCACGTCGGAGCCGATCTGGATGATCCGGCCGCCACCCAGGTCGCGCATGGCGGGGAGGGTGGCCTCCATGAGGAGCGTGGGGCTCTTGACGAAGAACGTGAGCTGGTCGAGGTGGTCCTGCCAGGTGACGGTCTCGGGGGCGGTCAGGGGCTGGGGGCCGGTGGCGTTGAGGACCAGGACGCCGATCGGGCCGAGGTGGTCGGTGATGTCGCCGACGAGCGTGGTGACGGCGGCCTCGTCGGTGACGTCGGTGGGGAACGCCTCGGCGGTGCCGCCCGCGGCGCGGATGTCCGTGACGACGCGGTGGGCGGCCTCCGTGCCGGAACGGTAGGCGACCGCGACCGGGTGCCCTTCGGCGGCGAGCCGGCGGGCGATGGCGGCGCCGAGACCACGGGAGGCGCCGGTGACGAGCGCGGTACCGGGGACGCGGGGGGTGCCGGAAGTTGTCATGAGGTCAACCTAGGCTGCCACGAGCGGACCGTGGGAGGGGAGTGGTGGGCGTGGGAGCGCGGGACATCCGGTTGAGGCAGGGGACGGTGCGGGCGTGGCCCGCCGCTCCCGGCTCCGCCGTCCTCGTGGCGCGGGGCATCCCGTACGCGCGTCTCAGGGGGGCGGGCGCGGGGTGGGGTGGTGGAAAACGAACGTTCCTTTCCGCAGAGCCGAACCGCAAAAAACGAACGTTCGTTTTTCGAGAAGCCGCCCGCGACCGGTTCCCCCCGCCGCAGGCCCCGGCCGCCTGGCAGGGCGTCCGGGACGGCGGCGCGTTCGGCCCCGTCGCGCCGCAGTCGGCCCGTCTCCCCGGCGCGCCGGTGTGGGACCCGGACGACCCGGCGGGCGCGGACTTCCTCACCGTCAACGTGTGGGCACCGGCCGCGCGCGGCACGTCCGGCCTGCCCGTGCTGGTCTGGCTGCACGGCGGCGCGTACACCTTCGGCTCCGCGGCCCAGCCCGAGTTCGACGGCGCAGTCCTCGCCGCCAGCGGGAACGGCATGGTCGTCGTCACCCTCAACCACCGCCTCGGCTTCGAGGGGTACGGCCTCGTCCCCGGCGCCCCGCCCAACAGGGGGCTCCTCGACCAGGTGGCCGCGCTGCGCTGGGTCCGCGACAACGCGGCGGCGTTCGGCGGCGCACCGGACAACGTCACCCTCGCCGGTCAGTCCTCTGGCGCCACCTCCGTCCTGTGCCTCATGGCCCCGGCCCGCGGCCTCTTCCGCCGGGCGATCACCCACAGCGCCGTGGGCCCCGTCTTCTCCCACCGCCTCGCCACCCGCATCGCCCGCCGCGTGGCGGAGCGGACGGGCCCGCTGGCGGAGGCGTCCCCCGCCGCGCTCGTCGCGGCGACCGACACCGTGGCCGCGGCCGGTTCGCGCCCCTACAACCCCGTCGTCCACGGCCCGGTCCTGCCCGACGATCCCGCCACCTCCCCCGACCCCGCCGTCGATCTCCTGGTCTGCACGACGTCGCACGAGTTCTGGCTGATGGACGCGTTCGGCCAAGGCCGCCCGGTCCGCACCGACACCGACCTCGCCGCGTTCGCCCGCTGGTCCCGGCTGCCCGCCGGGCTGACCGACGGCTACCGGACGCTGATGCCCGGCGCGTCCGCCGCCGACGTCTACCTGGCGGTGCACGGCGACCTGCTCTTCGGGGAGTACACCCGCCGCCTCGCGGACCTCCACACGGCGGCCGGTGGACGCACGTACCGTGCGCGCTACGACGGTGCCTGGCACGGCGCGGAGATCCCCCACGCCTTCGGCAACTCCCCGGAAGGCCCCGGGGAGATCACGGCCGCCTGGGCGGCGTTCGCCGCGTCGGGCGACCCCGGCTGGGCCACCGGCACCGTACGCCGCTGGCAGGCGCCGGGCCGGCCACCCGGCCCGCCCGTCCCCGAGCCCGAGGACACCCGTGCCCTGTGGGCGCCGTTCGCCTACTCCCCCGCGTCCCGCTGAACCTCCCCGATCCGCTCGCGCAGCGGGCGGCGTTCCAGCGCGGCGAGCGTCTCGGTGACGAGGCGGCTGAGCGGGTAGGGGAGTTCGGTCTCCAGGGCGGCGGCGGCCCGCTCCGTCGCCGCCCACTCGGCGTCGATCCTCGGCAGCAGCGCCTCGGCCTCGGGGGTCAGGCGCACGAGGCGCTGGCGCGCGTCCTCGTCCCCGGGGGTGAGGCTGACCAGCCCCTCCTTGGCCATCTGCGCGACGGTCTGGCTGGCCGCCGAGTGCGTGACACCGATCGCGAGGGCCACCTCCCGGATGGGCAGCGCGCCCCGGGCCGCCACGGCGCGGACGACGGGCGCGAAGCGCGGGCGGAAGTCGGGCAGGCCCAGGTCGGTGTAGACGGCCTGGACGTCGCGGTCCAGCGTGTCGAGGAGGAGCCGGAGGCGCGTGCCGAGGAAGGCCGGGCCGGGAGGAGCGGCGTCGGGGAGAGCGGCGTCGGGGGGCGGGGCGGTCATGGCGCCGAATATAACAGCGCTTCTATATAAGCACTGTTATATTCACGCCCCGGAACACCGACGACACACCGTGAGGGCGAGTGACATGAGCGGAACCAGCGGCATGCTCGACGTGGGCGACGGCAACCACGTCCACTGGGAGGCGCACGGCGACCCGGCGGGCAAGCCCGCGCTGATCGTCCACGGCGGCCCGGGGACCGGGAGCAACCCGGTCAGGCCCGGCCTCTTCGACCTGGAGCGCTACCGCGTCGTCCTCCTCGACCAGCGCGGCTCAGGCCGCAGCACCCCGCACGCGAGCGACCCGGCCACCGACATGCGCCACAACACGACGCACCACCTCGTCGCCGACATGGAACGCCTCCGCACCCACCTGGGCATCGACCGCTGGCTGCTCTACGGCGGCTCCTGGGGCTCGACGCTGATCCTCGCCTACGCCGAGCAACACCCGGAGCGCGTCTCGGAGATCGTCATCGCGAGCGTGACGACGACCCGCCGCTCGGAGATCGACTGGCTGTACAGGGGGGTCGGACGCTTTTTCCCCGAGGAGTGGGAACGTTTCCTCGCCGGGGCGCCCGGCACCCCGCGCGACGGCGACGTCGTCGGCGCGTACGCCCGCCTGATGGAGGACCAGGACGCGGCGGTCCGCGCCAAGGCGGTGGCCGACTGGTGCGCCTGGGAGGACGCGGTCCTCTCGGGCGAGACGAAGGGCGGCCCGCGCCCGTTCGGCGACCGGCCGCCCGCCGCACGGGTCGCGCTCGTCCGCATCTGCACGCACTACTTCGCGCACGGGGCCTGGCTGGAGGAGGGCGCGCTGCTGCGGGACGCGCACCGGCTCGCGGGCATCCCCGGCGTCCTCGTGCACGGGCGGCTCGACATGGGCGGTCCGCCGCACACGGCCTGGGCCCTCGCGCAGGTGTGGCCCGACGCGCGTCTCCATGTGACGGAGGAGGCGGGGCACCTCGGGAACGAGGCGAGCCGCGCCCATGTCCGCGCCGCCCTCGCGGAGTTCGCGGCAAGGGGCTGACCTGTGCCGGTGGCGGTTTCCGGACACCACGTCCGCAGCGCGACGTCCGGCCGCCGCCGGTGCCCGGCCGCGCGCCGGGCCACGATCGGTGGCATGAAGGAAAACGATTTCGCAGGCAGGACGGCGCTGGTGACGGGTGGCGGCCGGGGCATCGGCGCCGCGGTGGCGCTCCGACTCGCGGACGGCGGCGCGGACGTCGTGCTCACCTACCGGCGTGACAAGGACAGCGCGCGGGCGGTCGTCGGGGAGATCGAGCGGCTCGGGCGGCGGGCGTTCGCGGTCCTGGCCGACGGCGAGGACCCGGAGGCGGTCGAGGCGGCCGTGGACACGGCGGTCGCGCGGACCGGCCGCCTGGACGTCCTGGTGAACAACGCCGCCGCCTTCCCGGTCGGCCCGCTGGAGGAACTGGACCGCGCCACGTTCGACGCGACGGTCGCCGTGAACGTCCGCGCCCCCTACCTGGCGTCCCGGGCCGCCGCCCGCCACATGACGGAGGGCGGCCGGATCATCAGCGTGGGCAGCAACGTCGCCGAGCGAACCGTGTTCCCCGGCTTCACGCTGTACGCGCTGAGCAAGGCGGCGCTGACCGGTATGACGAAGGGGCTCGCCCGCGACCTCGGGCCGCGCGGCATCACGGTCAACCTCGTCCACCCGGGCCCGACCGACACGGACCTGAACCCGGCGGACGGCCCGAACGCGGCCACCGTCAACGGGTACACCGCCCTCGGCCGCTACGGGACGCCCGACGAGATCGCGAGCGCGGTGGCGTTCCTGGCCTCCCCGGCGGCCGGGTACGTCACGGGCGCCTCGCTCCACGCGGACGGCGGCTTCACCGTCTGAGCCGCCTGCCTCCGGGCCGCCCTCCTCAACGGGGGGCGGTCTCGGGGACGGTGAAGTACTCGCCAGCCGCCGGGACGCCGACGCCGCGCCAGCGGAACGGGACGCCGTGCGCGATGCGCAGGTCGTCGGAGTCCATCAGCTGGAAGTGCAGGTGCGGCTCGGTGGTGTTGCCCGAGTTGCCGCACCGCCCCAGCACCTGCCCGGCGCGCACGCGCTCGCCCGCCCTGACGGTGACGGAGCCGCGCTTGAGGTGGGCGTACAGGGCGTAGGTGCCGTCGCCCAGGTCGAGCAGGACGTGGTTCCCCACCACCCAGTACGGGCCGCCGATGCTGCGCAGAGCGCCTTCGAACAGCAGGTACACCATGGCGGGCCACGAGTTGCGGCTGAGGTGGTCGCGCCGCTTGGCCCCGGTGCGTACCACCGTCGCGTCGGCCACAGCGAACAACGGTTCGCCGAACGCGGGGAAGTGCGCGTTCCTGCGCATCAGCGGCCACCAGCCGAACGCCGGGCGTGCCCCGGCCCGGTCCTCGGGCTCGGCGAGGATGTCGATCGCGTACGCCTGCCCGAGCCCCCTGGTGCCGTGGCTCGGGACCTTGTCCGCCGGGCTGTTGTGCCCGAGCCAGCGGCCGGTGACGGGCGGGTCCACCTCGACGGCCACTGGCTCGGCGTGCGGCCGGGACAGCCGCCGCGCCACGTACGGCAGCACGACGGCCGGGACGGCCGCGAGCCAGGTGATCAGGTACGTGTACCGGATGTCGAAGAGGAGGTTGGTCACGGCGAGGCCGGCGAACACCCACCACATCACCTGCCCCACGGCGCCGAGTGTCCGTACGGGTATGCGCATCGTGCTGCTCTCCTCGGGTGGGTGCGGTGGGTGCGGTGGGTGCGGGGGTCAGGGCAGCGCGGCGGCGAGGGCGACCAGCAGCGGGACGACCCGCTGCGGCGGCACCTCGTGCCGCCCCCTGGCGGCGGGGCGCAGCCATCCGGCGGCGGTCAGTTGCCGCAGGTGGTGGTAGATCTGGCCGGTGGTGCCGAGGCCGTCCAGGGCAGCCAGCTCGGCGACGGTCCGGCGTCCGGCGAGGATCTCCTTGAGCAGCCGCATCCGCACGGGGTGCCCGAGCGCGGCGAACACCTCGGCCGCGTCCGTCCAGTCGCTCTCCAGGAGCACGTCGGTCGTCCGGCTCCACTGCCACTCGACGGCTTCGCCGGTGGGCAGCCGGACCGCGCCGGTGAACAGGACGCCGCCGTCGGCCGCCTCCTCGTCCGCCAGCGCGGACTTGAGGCCCTCCAGCGCCCAGAAGGGGTCGGCGGACGGCCGACCCCCTTCCCCGCCGCCGGGCGCCGCGCCGTCACGGCCTCCGCCGTCGCCGGGCTCGCCCGTGCCACGGCGCTCCAGCTCCGCCACGCGTCGCTCCAGTGCGGCGACGCGTTCGTCCAGTTCCATGGGGGGATATTACGTACCTACGTAAAACTTGTAAACCCGGGATTGTCAGTGGCGTCTCGTACGGTCCTGGTCATGGGAAAGGTCACGTTCGTCGAGGAGACGACATCGGGGGGCCGGAGCACCGGCCGGGGGATCGACGTCGCCGAGGGGCGGCTCCCGTTGCGCGAGCTGATACGGCGCCGTGTCGAGCACGAGGTGGCGGAGTCCGACGACCGTGCGCCGGGCGGCCTCGCGCCGCGGACACCCCGTCAAGCGGACGTCGCCGCGCGGACGGAGCGGGCGCTGAAGGAGTTCGCGGGCAACGGGTTCGTGGTCCTGGTGGGGGAGCGTCAGATCACCGACCTCGACGAGGAGATGGACCTGACGTCCGGCGCCGAGGTCACGTTCCTCCGGCTCGTCCCCCTGGCCGGGGGCTGACGCGATGGAGTTCATCGACCGCGTCCGCCGCTTCCGCACCGCCGTCGCCGCCGACGCCCTGGACACGGCGGCCGATCTCCTCCTGGAGGCCGCGCAGGTCCCAAACGCCCCTGTCGTCTGGGACTGGGAGCTCTCGACCCTGAGCGCGCTCCCCGCCGACGTACGCGGCCGGTTCACCGACGAGGTGGCCGACCGGCTCACCGCCGTCACCGGGACGGAGACCAGACGGCGCGTCCTCGTCCTCTTCTCCCGCCTGCCGCCCGCGGCCGGGCCCGACCGCCTCGCCGCGGAGCGCGTGCGCGAACTGGCCGACGCCGCCGAGGACTTCCTCATCTGGGAGTGGGACGGCCTCGGCCATCTCGCCCACGCGGAACTGGACGCAGGCCGCGCCGTGGACCCGGCCGTCGTCGCCGCCGTCCGCCGCAGCCTTCTCGACCCCTACCACCCCATCCTGCCGTCCGACCGCATGCAGACCCTCGGCAAGCGCCTCACCGAGCCCGTGCTCAACGTCGGCGAGCCGTGGGCGGAACACGCGATGTCCCTGGCGGACGGGCCGGACGACCCCTGGCTCGCCCTGCTGCGCCATCTCACGACCGCGACGGCCGCCAAGCCCACCGTCGCCTGGCGCAAGGTGGCCGCCGCCCGGATCGAGGCGGTCGGCCAGGACAGGGTGCTGGCCGCCGTCAAGCCGCTCGCCGCGCTGGTCGGACGGCCCCGCACCGTGCCGCTGCGCGTCCGGTACGACCGGGGCGTCAACGAACTCTTCGACTCCTACAACGCCGTCGCGTTGCGCGGTCTCGCCTGGCTCACGACCTGCCTGCCCCCGCATCCCGACGTCGCGAGCGCCCTCGGCGTCCTCGTGGAGGCCGCGCTCCGGAAGATCCCCGGCACCGGCCCCCGCAACCCGAAGGTCGCCAACGCCGCCGTCCTCGCCCTCTCCCGCATCGAGGGCGACGCCGCGCTCGCCGAGATGGCGCGGCTCACCACCCGCGTCACCGCCAGGGCGACGGCGCGGATGCTCGACGGCGCGCTGGAGTCCCGCGCCGCCGAACTCGGCATCACCCGCGACGACATCGAGGAACTGGCCGTCCCCACCCACGGACTGGCCGAGGGCGGGCGGCGTGTCCTGACCTTCGGCGAGGCGACCGCCCACCTGGAGGTCCAGCGCACGAAGGCGGTCCTCACCTGGCGTACCGCTGCGGGACGCGTCACCAGGAGCGTCCCGGTGGCCGTCCGCCGGGACCACGCGGAGGAACTGAAGGCGCTCAAGTCCTCGGTCAAGGACATCGACCGGACCCTGCGGGCGCAGGGCGAACGGCTCGACCGGCTGTTCCTCGCGCGCAGGACGTGGTCCTACGCGGCCTGGCGCGAGCGGTATCTCGACCACCCGCTCGTCGGCACGCTCGCCCGCCGCCTCCTGTGGACCGTCGATGGCGAGACCGTGTGCTGGGCGGACGGCGGCCCGCGCACGCTCGCCGGAGACCTGGTGAGCCCCGCCGCGGCGGCCGGTCCCGGGGCCGACGGTCCCGAGGTGGCGCTGTGGCACCCGGCGGGCCGGGAGCCCGCCGAGACGGCGGCCTGGCGTGCCTGGCTTGAGGAACGCATGATCACCCAGCCGTTCAAGCAGGCCCACCGCGAGGTGTATCCGCTGACCGACGCCGAACGCGCCACCGGCACGTACTCCAACCGCTTCGCCGCCCACGTCCTGCGTCAGCACCAGTTCCACTCGCTCGCCGCCGTCCGCGGCTGGCGCAACAAACTGCGGCTCGCGGTGGACGACGAGGCCCCGCCCGCCACCCGCGACCTGCCGCGCTGGGGGCTGCGCGCCGAGTTCTGGATCGAGGCGGACTCGGGCGACCACCGCGACCTCGACCTCACCGACTCGGGCGCCTACGCCCGGCTGGTCACCGACCAGGTGCGCTTCTACCCGATCGACGCGCCGCGGAACTCGGCCCACTGCGGGGGCGGCGCCTACGTGATGCGCCCGCACACCGAACCGCTCGCCCTGGAGTCGATACCGCCGCTCGTGCTCAGCGAAGTGCTGCGTGACGTCGATCTGTTCGTCGGCGTGGCGAGCGTCGGCAACGACCCGACGTGGCAGGACGGCGGCCCCGGCGGGCGGCACCGCGCGTACTGGGCGTCCTACGGGTTCGGCACGTTGAGCGAGTCGGCGCGGACGCGCCGGGCGCTCCTCGAACGGCTCGTGCCCCGGCTCGCGATAGCCGATCGCTGCACCCTCGACGGCCATTTCCTCCAGGTGAAGGGGAGCCTGCACACGTACCGCATACACCTCGGTTCGGCCAACATCATGATCATTCCCGACGACCGCTACCTCTGTGTCGTCCCCAAGGCGGACGGCGGGCGTCACCCGGCGGCGTACCTGCCGTTCGAGGGGGACGGCATGCTGTCCGTCATCCTCAGCAAGGCGTTCCTCCTCGCCGACGACGCCGCGATCACCGACCCGACCATCCTGAGCCAGCTCTGACCAGGCCCCCGCACGGCCGTCCCCTCGCGGGGAGGCGGCCGTACGGCGGTGTCGCCCGACCGCGCGGTACGCCGCTCCGGCCCGCGGATCACGTCCTCGGCGGGCGGGGCGTCGGTGGGCCTCGCGCCGGATCTCGGGCCGCCCGGCCAGGAGACCTTCCTCCACGGCCGGTACGCCCACGACCGCCGGGTCACCGGCGGGGACGGGGGCGGGGCGGCCCACCGTACCGGCGCCGTGAGGAACGAAGGGGGCAGCCATGGAGACGACCACCACCGTCTACCGTCATCTGGCAGGGCCGTGGGGCCTGTACGTCCGACTGACCGCGGGCGCGCTGACCGGCCCGCCGCCGCCGGACGGCGTGCCCGTCACGGACCGCCTGTCGCTGCGCGTCCGGGAACCGCACGCGGTGGAGGACGACCTGGCCTTCTTGCACGAGGGGCTGCGACATGTCGCGCCCGCCGTGACGGCCGCCGCCGGAGCGGGACATGTGACGGTGACCGTCGAACGGTTCCTCTACCCCCTCACCGACCACCAGCCCGAGGCGATGGCCCTGGCCGTCCTCCAGTGGGCGGCCGAGCACTTCGGCTTCCCGGTCCCCCCGAGCACGGTCACCTTCGACCGGACGGCCAACCGTTACACCGTCACCCTGAGCTGACGTCGGCCGCCCCGAGCAGCCGCAGCCCGGGAAGCCAGTCGGTCACCACCACGACGGAGACCGGATCACCGGTGCGGGAACGCCCGAGCCAGACGGGCAAGGTCCCGTCGCCTTCGGTGAGGAAGGAGACGAGATCGCCGCTCGTCACCTCGTCCGTGGTCCGGAGGTACCCCTCGTCCAGCGTCTCCCCGGCGTCGTCGTCCTCCTCGTCGAGGTAGCGCCGGTACCTGTCCGCGAGAACGTCCCAGCCGGAGGCGTCGGCGAACGCCCCGGCGGCGCCGTCCGTGCCGAAGCCGACGATCTCATCGTCGCGCGGCAGCCGGACGTCGTCGCCCGCGGCGGTGGCCAGTTCCCACGAGACCGGCGCCTCCGGCGTGAGGAGGAGGCGGATAGCCACCTCGCTCATGCGGCGGGACCGCCTGCCCTCGTACTCCGTCTCGAAGGTGAGGACAGCGGACTGCAACGGGTGGGCGCCTGGCGGGAATTCCTGCGTCAGTTCGCGGCAGGGCTCCTCGCCTTAGGGGTCCGCGACCGCCAACCTGCCGCTCGGCAGGCGGAGCCGGGCTATCTCCCGTGGTTCCCCGACCGTCATCTCCGGCCGTATGTCCGTCGCGAGACGCGTGCCCGGTTCGAACAGCTCGCGCAGGAAGGCCGCTTCGGCGGGGCGGGGTGGCAGCCAGCGGGTGGCGGGCTCCCCGGCCGTGCAGTCCCCGCCGTCCCCGCCGTCCCCGCCGTCCTCGTGCGTCCCCGGGGCAGGCTCAGGACCTGGGGATGCGAGGGCGTGCACGCCGAACGCCGCTCTCCCGCGCCACCGGTCCTCCTCGGGCACACCGGTGGGGGCGTGCAGCTGTATACCGCGCCGACCGTCCGGCTCGACCGTCCGGAATCCGTTGTCACCGGGGAAGACATCGACCGTGGTGTGCCACACGTCGGGCGCGAACTCGGCCGCGTCCTCGTCGTCGTAGCGCCACTCCTCGGCATGGCGCAGGAACAGGCGGTCCGGCTCGATGAGACGCCAGTCCGTCTCACGAACACGACGCCCCCGCGCGTCGTATGCCCAGACGCCCACGTACAGGGCTTCCCATGCGATGAGATGCACCTCCACGGGGACGGACCGCCCGGCCGCCCGGTGGACGACCACGTACGGCTCACCCGCCGCGTCCCGCCCCTCGGCCTCTGCCCTCGACAGCGGTGTCAACGGGCGGCACGCGGACAGGTCCCAGCCTTCCGCGTACGTCACCGCTGTCACCGCCGTCACCTCGGCCGCGCTCGTCATGACGCCCCCACCCCCTGCCTGACCGGTGTGTTCCCCGATTCCTGTACTGACAGTAACCGGGACCTCTGACAATCGGCCGTCCCGGCGGGTGGCCAGGGGGGCGGAGGTTGCGAACACCCTCGCCGATCCTGACCGATCCTCATCGAGCAGCCCCACCCGGGATACCGCCACCCACCGCACGCCGCCGAGACCCGGGGGTGGAAGATGTTCATCGGCCGGTGCGAGCTCTGTGGGGGTGGCGCATGCCGAAGACCGACGGGCCGGTGGGCTATCCGCACGGGCGCCACGACGATGCGAGATCCCGGCGGAGAAAAGGGCCGTTCGCCCTCGTCCGCCGCGTCCTGATCTGCATCGGGATCGTGGCGGCGATGCCCTTCGTCGCCATCCTGGGGCTGACGGTGCTGCTCGCGCTGAGGGACCTGCTCCCGCCTCCCGAACCGGAAGGCGACCCCCTCGTACTGGTGGAGAGCCAGTTGGTGGGCACGTGGGAGGACGACGAGGGCGGTCTGCTGGTGCTCGCCGCGGACGGCATGCTCAGCGTCTCCCACGCATGCGGGTACTTCCACAACCGCTCCGCCTCGCCGGGTGACGAGGGATCCGCCTTCTCCACCGCGAGCGGTCCGGGCACCTGGGAGGTGTCCGAGAGCGCCGACACCGACGACGATCAGGCCACGGAAGTCCACCTGGAAGTCCCCGACGGCACGTTGTGGGCCGACTATCGGACATGGGGCAGCCACGCCGCGCCCGTCCTCTGGACGTACATCGGCCCGCCCGAATCCTGGCACCTCTGCATCCTGGAGAAGCGCCGACCACGGCACCTGAAGCCCCCGGCCCGGTGGGGAGACGCCGGGCCGGGGGTGTGGCCAGGGGAAGGGGTCAGTCCGTCAGCGGGAGGTAGACGCGGTTGCCCGAGTCCGCGAACTCCTGCGACTTCTTCTCCATGCCCGCCAGCGCCGCCTGCTCCTCGCCGGTCAGCCCGAGCGCGTCGCCGTAGTCGTTCCTGATGTCCTGGCTGATCTTCATCGAGCAGAACTTCGGGCCGCACATCGAGCAGAAGTGCGCCGTCTTGGCCGGTTCGGCGGGCAGCGTCTCGTCGTGGAACGCCCGTGCCGTGTCGGGATCGAGGGCCAGGTTGAACTGGTCCTCCCAGCGGAACTCGAACCGCGCGTCGGACAGCGCGTCGTCCCATGCCTGGGCGCCCGGGTGGCCCTTGGCGAGGTCGGCGGCGTGGGCGGCGATCTTGTAGGTGATGACGCCGGTCTTCACGTCGTCCCGGTTCGGGAGCCCGAGGTGCTCCTTCGGCGTGACGTAGCACAGCATCGCCGTGCCCCACCAGGCGATCATCGCCGCACCGATGCCCGACGTGATGTGGTCGTACGCCGGTGCCACGTCCGTGGTCAGGGGCCCGAGCGTGTAGAACGGCGCCTCGTCGCAGATCTCCTGCTGGAGGTCGATGTTCTCCTTGATCTTGTGCATCGGGACGTGCCCTGGGCCCTCGATCATCGTCTGGACGTCATGGGCCTTGGCGACGCGGTTCAGCTCGCCCAGCGTGCGCAGTTCGGCGAACTGCGCCTCGTCGTTCGCGTCGGCGATGGAGCCGGGGCGCAGCCCGTCACCGAGGGAGAACGTGACGTCGTACGCGCGCAGGATCTCGCACAGCTCCTCGAAGTGCGTGTAGAGGAAGCTCTCCTGGTGGTGCGCCAGGCACCAGGCGGCCATGATCGAGCCGCCGCGCGAGACGATGCCCGTCTTACGCCGTGCGGTGAGCGGCACGTATCGGAGCAGGACACCCGCGTGGACCGTCATGTAGTCCACGCCCTGCTCGGCCTGTTCGACCACCGTGTCGCGGTAGATCTCCCATGTCAGCTCCTCCGCCCTGCCGTTCACCTTCTCCAACGCCTGGTAGATCGGCACGGTTCCCACCGGTACGGGTGAATTACGCAGAATCCACTCCCGTGTCCGGTGGATGTCGCGGCCGGTCGAGAGGTCCATGATCGTGTCGGCGCCCCAGCGGGTCGCCCACGTCATCTTCTCGACCTCCTCGTCCACGGACGAGGTGACGGCGGAGTTGCCGATGTTGGCGTTGACCTTCACCAGGAAGTTCCGGCCGATGATCATCGGCTCGGACTCCGGGTGGTTGACGTTCACCGGCAGGACCGCGCGGCCCGCCGCGATCTCGTCGCGGACGAAGGCCGCCGGGCGGTTCTCCCTGAGCGCGACGTATTCCATCTCCGGGGTGATCTCCCCGCGCCTGGCGTACGCCAGTTGTGTGACGGCGGACGTCCCGTCCGCGCGGCGCTCCGCGATCCACCCGGCGCGCAGCGGCGGCAGGCCACGGCGGACGTCAGTCTCGATCTCCGGGTCGGTCCAAGGACCCGAGGTGTCGTACAGGGTGACGTCGGTCCCGTCGGTCAGGTGCACACGGCGCACCGGCACCCGCAGATCGGGGCGCGAACCGGTGAGATATCCCTTGTGCGAGCCGACGGTGGACACGTCGGACATGCGTGTGTCGTGCGAGGTCATCGGACCCACTCCCTACGCCGGCATTACCCGGTAACAGGTTCGGCGGTCGGCGCAGCCCCAGCGCCCTCTCAGCCCCGTGCTCGGAGCTCCCGCGATGTGCTTGATCAGCGGCCCCACGCTAGCCCGCGTCGGGGTGTGCTGAACAGGGCGCCGTGATTCTTACGCGATGATCTGAGCGTGAGCCGACTCGACGACGCGCCTCCCGGGCACCCGCACTCCCACGCGCACGGGCACCAGCACGGTCCCGCCGCGCCCGTCTCGGCCCGGCTGCGCAAGGTGATAGCGGCCGTGCTGATCCCCTTCGCCGCCGTGATGGCGGCGGGCCTCGTGCTGCTGTGGCCGGGGGGTACGCCGGAGCAGGACGAGCACACGGGCGTGGGCTTCGACCAGCAGACCGAGCAGGCGCGCGTGACCGAGGTCGAGGAGTCGCCGTGCGAGGACCTGGGCGTGCAGGTGCCCCGGGGCAGCGAGGGGCCGTGCGAGCGGGCGACCGTCGAGGTGACCACGGGCGAGAACGCCGGGCGTACGTTCACCGAGGTCGTGCCGCCCGACGCGACACAGCGGTACGACGTCGGCCAGGAGGTCATCGTCGCCTATGCGCCGGACGCGCCGGAGGAACTCCAGTACAGCGTGCGTGACGTGGACCGGCAGCTGCCGATCCTGCTGCTCGCGGGCATCTTCGCGCTGGCGGTCGTGGTGGTGGGGCGGCTGCGCGGGCTGCTCGCGCTGATCGGCCTCGGCGTCAGCTTCACCGTGCTGACGACGTTCATCCTGCCCGCGATCCTCCACGGCTCGAACCCGCTGGTCGTCGCGGTGATCGGCGGCAGCGTGATCATGCTCACCACGCTGTACCTGACCCACGGCATGACCGCGCGCACCTCCGTCGCCGTGCTCGGCACGCTGGTGTCGCTGCTGCTCATCGGCGCCCTGGGGTCGCTGTTCATCGGCTGGGCGCACCTGACAGGGAACACCGACGAGCAGACCGGGCTCGTGCACAGCCTCTACCCCGGCATCGAGGTCCAAGGTCTGCTGCTGGCGGGCATCCTCATCGGCTCGCTCGGCGTGCTGGACGACGTGACCGTCACGCAGACGTCGGTCGTGTGGGAGCTGAAGCAGGCCGATCCTTCGGCCGGCTGGCTCACGCTCTACCGGTCGGGGATGCGGATCGGCCGCGACCACATCGCGTCGGTGGTGAACACGCTGGTGCTGGCCTACGCGGGAGCGGCGCTGCCGCTGCTGCTGCTGTTCATGATCGCGCGCAGCAGCGTCAGCAGCGTCGCGTTCAGCGAGCTGGTGTCCGAGGAGATCGTGCGGACCCTGGTCGGGTCGATCGGCCTGGTGGCGTCGGTGCCGGTGACGACGCTGCTCGCGGCGCTCGTCGTGACCGCGGACCGGCCGCCGCGCGCACCGGCGGCGTTGCCCGCCCAGGCGGCCGGTACGGAACCCGGCGCGCCCTCCGTGCCGCTCGCGGGGACGGCTACCAGCCGCCACCGGAGGAGGAGGAAGAAGAGGTGATCTTCCGGACGACGAAGATCAGGATCGCCACCAGCGCGGCGAACAGCAGGACGCGGAACAGCACGCTGACGACCCAGGTGATCACCGTGAGCAGGATGCTGCCGAACACCACCAGGGCGAGGGCGGGGATGGCTATCCACCGCACCCACCAGGGCAGGGTCTTGAACGCTTCCTTCATGGTCCGGGGCTCCTGTTCGACAGCGTCGGTATCGGTTCGTGCGCGCTCCGACGTCTCCGAGCTTAGATCCGCCCGGCGGCAGGTGGGAGGCCGGGAAGCCCCCGTCTGCCCCTGACCGTCCCCTGACGCGACCCTGAGAGCCGCGGCGCCGCCGCGGCCCGGGGAGGTACGGCCCCGCCTCAGCTGCCCTCGGGCGGCGAGAAGATCACCATGACGCGGAGGTCCTCGGTGATGTGGTGGAAGCGGGCCTGCACCCCGGCCGGGACGAACACGACGCTGCCGCGCGCGACGGTCGTCGTCTCCTCCCCGACCGTGAGGGAGCCCCGGCCGCTGACGACGAAGTTCATGACGTCCTGGCGCTGCGGGCGCTGGCCGTCCTGCTGGCCGACGTCGAGGGCGTAGAGTCCGGCCGACATGGTGCGTTCGGTGAGGAACCGGAGATAGGCCCCGTCGTGCGCCGTCCGCTCCGCCTCCAGCTGATCCAGCCGGAATTCCTTCATCGCTCCGCCAACCCCTTGCGCCGACCGTGCCATCTGTAACGATCTCTGTATGACAAGCATTCTGTTCCGATTCATAGCCAACGCGGTAGCCCTGGCCGTGGCGGTCTGGCTGGTGGACGGCATCACCCTCGGTGAGAGCGACGCCGACACCGGCAGTCAGACCGTCACCCTGCTCGTCGTCGCGCTGATCTTCGGCGTGGTCAACGTGATCGTCAAGCCCATCGTCAAGTTCTTCTCACTTCCGCTGCTCATCGTGACGCTGGGGCTGTTCACCTTGGTGATCAACGCCCTGATGCTGCTGCTGACGAGCTGGATCGCCGGTGACGACCGCTTCGAGGTGGGCGGCTTCGGCGCCGCGTTCCTCGGCGGCCTGATCATCTCGATCGTGTCGTGGGCCGTGAACATGGTTCTCGACCGGGACAAGGACTGATCCATGAACGGGACGGCTCCCCGCCGCGTCTGCATGGTCTGCTCGGGCAACATCTGCCGCTCGCCGATGGCCGAGGTCGTGCTGCGCGCACGGCTCGCCGAGGCGGGCGAGGGGGACCGGTTCGTGGTGGACAGCGCGGGGACCGGCGACTGGCACGCGGGCGACCACGCCGACCCGCGCACCACGGACGCGCTGCTCGCGGCGGGGTACGACACCGCGCCGGACGCGCATGTCGCGCGGGCCTTCGCGCGGGACTGGTTCGCGCGCTACGACGTGGTCGTCGCCATGGACCGTGGCCATGAACGCGCCCTGCGCGCCCTCGCCGCGACACCGGAGGAGCGGGCGAAGGTGAAGCTGCTGCGCACCTTCACCACCGGGCCCGGCGCGGCGGCCCCCGGCGCCGCGCGTACCGGTGACCTCGACGTGCCCGATCCGTACTACGGCGACGACTCCGACTTCGCCGACTCGCTCCGGATCATCGAGGAGGCGATGCCGGGCCTGGCCGCCTGGCTCGTCGAGACCGACGCCGGGCACCGGTGAACACCGCCGCCCTCGCCTCCCGTGCGGGGCGGCTGCTGGACGGCACGGTCACCGCCGTCCGGCCCCTGACCGGCGGCGACATCTCCGACGCCCACCGGATCGACCTGGCCGACGGCCGCACCGTCTTCGCCAAGACGCTCGCCGACGCGCCTCCGCGCTTCTTCGCCGCGGAGGCGGCCGGGCTCGCCCTCCTGCGCGGCACGGGGACGGTCGCCGTCCCGGACGTGCTGGCCACCGGCGGTCCGGACGACCCCGGGATCATCCTGCTGGAATGGCTGGAACCCGCCGCCCCCGACCGTGCGCAGGCCGAGCGGCTGGGCCGGGACCTGGCCGCCCTGCACCACACCCCCGCCGCGCGGTACGGCACGGACGGCCCGCTCTTCCTGGGGCGCGTTCCGCAGACGGGTTCCGCCGCCCCCGGGGACACACCGGGCGATTGGGCGATGTTTCACGTGGAACATCGCCTTCTGCCCCTTCTGCGGCAGGCGGCCGACCTCGGCCGGGTCGCCCCGGCCGACGCCCGCGCCGTCGAACGGCTCTGCAACCGCATCGGCGAGATCGCCGGGCCGCCGCAGCCGCCCGCCGTCATCCACGGCGACCTCTGGTCGGGCAATGTCCAGTGGTCGCCGGACGGCCGTCCGCGGCTCATCGACCCCGCCGCACAGGGCGGCCACCCCGAGACGGATCTCGCGCTGCTCGATCTCTTCGGCTGCCCGCACCTCGACGCGCTGCTCGCCGCCTACGCGGAGACCCGGCCGGTGCCCGGCCGCGCCGCCCGGGTGCCGTTGCACCAGCTCCAGCATCTCCTCGTCCACGCCGTGCTGTTCGGCGGACCGTACGGGCGGGAGTCGGGGGCGGCGGCACGCGCGGCGCTCGCCGCCGCGTGACGCCCCTCCCCCTGACCCCGGACCCCCTGCCGCCGGGTCGGTACCGGCTCCTCGGCCGCGCGTGAAGGCGACCTCTTACGCTGGTCGGGCACAGGGCGGGCCGAGCGGGCGCGCCAGGGACGGACAGCACCAGGAGCGCCCATGACCGGAGAAGGAACCCGCGCCGTACAGGCGGGCGTGCCCACGCCGGAGCCGTACGAGCCGCCCGTCCCCGGTCCGGTCTTCGCCGCCCACTTCCACCTCCCCGGCGACCCGGCCGCGGCCCCCTACGCCTACGGCCGTCAGGGCAACCCCACCTGGACCGCGCTCGAAGCGGCCGTCGCCGAGCTGGAATCGCCCGGCCAGGAGGCACACGCCGTCGTCTTCTCCTCCGGCATGGCGGCCATCTCCGCCGTGCTGCTCGGCCTCTCCGGGCCGGGCGACACCGTCGTCCTGCCCGACGACGGCTACCAGCTGCTGCCCCGCGTGCGGGCACGCCTGGAGGGCTTCGGCGTCACCGTCCGCACCGCGCCGACCGGCGGCGACGCCCAGCTCGGTGCCCTCGACGACGCCACGCGCCTGCTGTGGCTGGAGACGCCCGCCAACCCGGGGCTCGACGTCTGCGACATCCGCCGCCTCGCCGACGCCGCCCACGCGCGTGGCGCGCTCGTCGCCGTGGACAACACCCTCGCCACCCCGCTCGGTCAGCGACCGCTCGACCTCGGGGCCGATCTGAGCGTCGCCAGCGGCACCAAGGCGCTCAACGGCCACGGCGACGTCCTCCTCGGGTACGTCGTGACCCGCGATCCCGAGCTGGCCGCCCGCGTCCGCGCCTGGCGGACCGAGGTCGGCGCGATCATCGGCCCGATGGAAGCCTGGCTGGCGCACCGCGGCATCGCCACGCTGCACCTGCGCGTCGCACGGCAGGACGCCAACGCCCTCGCCGTCGCCCGCGCGCTGCGCGACCGTCCCGAGGTCACCGGGCTGCGCTACCCGGGTCTGCCCGAGGACCCCTCGCACGCCCTGGCGGCGCGGCAGATGCGGCACTTCGGCTGCGTCGTGTCGTTCACCCTGCCCGACCGGGAGTTCGCCGACCGGTTCCTCGGGGCGCTGCGGCTCGTCGGGGACGCGACGAGCTTCGGCGGTGTCCGTTCGATCGCGGAGCGCCGGGGTCGCTGGGGCGGCGACCAGGTGCCGGAGGGCTTCATCCGCCTCTCGGTGGGCGTCGAGGACGCCGACGACCTGATCGCCGACCTTCTCGCCGCGCTCGACACGGCGTCCCGCTGACCTGTCCCCCGTGGCCGGTCGCCGCGGGCGGCACCGCCCCGGTGGACGGGAGGTTTCGCCGGGGTGCGCGCGGGCGACAAGTCTTCCATGGCTTCTGCACGTCCCGTTGTCAAGCGCACCGCGCGGGCCATCCTGCTCGACGACACCGACCCGACCGGCCCGCTGCAACTGGTGCTCATCAAGCGCACCAAGCCCGGGCGCGCCCCGTACTGGATCACGCCGGGCGGTGGCGTCGAGCCGTGCGACGCCACGGTCGTCGAGGCGCTGCACCGCGAGGTGGACGAGGAACTGGGCGCGAAGGTCACCGACGTGGTGCCCGCCTTCGTGGACACCGTGCCGCACCTGCCGGAGCCGGGCGAGGACGTGCCGCCCGGCGGTCTCAAGGTGCAGCACTTCTTCGTCTGCCGTCTCGCCTCGATGGACCCGGAGCTGCGGCACGGCCCCGAGGTGGACGAGCCGCGCGGGAC
This sequence comes from Streptomyces avicenniae, assembly GCF_000719135.1. Taxonomy (GTDB): domain Bacteria; phylum Actinomycetota; class Actinomycetes; order Streptomycetales; family Streptomycetaceae; genus Streptomyces; species Streptomyces avicenniae. The sequence continues at coordinate 551,631 of NZ_JOEK01000001.1, forward strand.
GTACGAGATCGTGCGGCTGCCGTTCACCCCGCGCGGCCTCGTGTCGGCCGACATCGTGCCCGCCTCGCTCGCCGCCTACCTGATCCGCAACATCGCGGGCATCCGGGCGCTGCTGGCCCCCGATCTCGGCTGAGCGCCGCCTCAGCCGCCGCCCGAGCCGAACCAGTCACCGCCGTCCGCACCCGTGGCGGCCCGCTGCGCCCGCTCCAGCGCGCGCCTGGCCTCCTCGCGCCAGGCCGCCGCGGACGGGACCGGCTGTGACGGCGGGGTCGGCTGCGGCGGTCGTGGCTGCTGCGGCGGCCTCGCGGCGGGCAGCAGCGCGTGCTGCGCGGGACGGCCGCCCAACTCACGCGCACGCCGCACCTGGGCGTCCCGCGCGGCGCCGAAGAAGTCCCCGCCCTTGCGCTTGACGTCGTCCGTGCCCCACTCGCGGGCCGTGCGCCGGTCCACCTTCACCAGATGCGGGATGTGCTTGGCGCAGTGGACGTACGCCTCCTCGACGTCCACCCGCACCCACACCTCGGCGCGGCGGCCAGGCAGCGGGTCGGCGGGCAGGTCGGGGTGCTGGGCGCGCAGCTCGGCGTCCGTGACGATGCGGGCGCGGCCGTTGATGTGCAGGCCGATGCGGGAGTGCTGGAAGTCCATCAGCAGCAGGCCCGCGTGCGGGTTCTCCGAGATGTTGCCGAGCGAGGCGTGCACCCCGTTCCCCCGGTACTCGGGGAACGCGAGGGCGTCCGGCGCCAGGACGTGCAGGAATCCTGGCGGCCCCGCGCGGAAAGTGTTGTCGCACTCGCCGTGCCGGTCAGCAGTCGCGAGGAAGAACATCTCCTGGCGCGCGACGAACTCCCGCATCCGGTCGTTCAGATGGTCCAGGACCCGGTCGTCGTAGAACCGCTGCGCGCGGTCCTCGCTGCCCATCGCCCGCTGCACGGCGTGCTCCCCGTCGCTGCCCGGACGGCCCTGGGGAGCGATCCGGCGGGGCAGCGGCGGCGCGGGAGGCAGCGCGGGCGGTACCGGGAAGGACGACGCCGTCAGCGCGGGCGGCCCGGACGGCGGCGCCGGAGGAACCGGCGGCGTGGACGGTACGGAGGGTGCGGGCGGGGCGCCGCGCCGCACGGGCAGCAGCCGTCCCCCTCGGTGACGCCCCCTGGTCCCGCCGGACCCGGCCCCTGAAATGCCTGCCATGCCCCCACACACCTCTTCCGCTGCGGTCGCCTACTGCGACGATCCCACCAGGGTGCCCATGAAGTCGTGCCGTATCCGATCGGCGGGAATGCCCGCCGAGACCATCGCCGCGACGCTCTTGCGGATCATCTGCGGCGGACCGGAGAGATACCCGTCGCTCTCCCGCCACGGCCCGAACTGCGCGACGGCCTCCGGCAGCAGGCCGGGCATGCCGCGCGTCGCGAACTCGGCGACCACGGGGCGCACCGACAGCCAGGGCAGGCGCCGCTCCAGGTCGAGGAAGGAGTCGAGGTCGTACAGCTCCGTGTCGCGGTTGGCCCCGAAGAAGACGTCCACCGGGCGCCGCCCGCCGTGCGCGGCGACGTCCTCGACCAGCGCCTTGATGGGGGCTATGCCGGTGCTGCCGCCGACGCAGACCAGGCCGCGCGACGAGGCGTGGTCGATCGTCATCGAGCCGGCCGGTGGGCCGATCCTGATGATGTCGCCGCGCCGCGCGCGGTGGACGACCGCGCGGGAGACCCAGCCCGCGGGGACCGACTTGACGTGCAGCGAGAGCAGGCCGTCGGGCCGCGGTGACGACGCGAAGGAGTAGTACCGCCAGACGCGCGGCCACCACGGTGTCTCGATGGCCGCGTACTGCCCGGCGCGGTACGGGTACGGCTGGTCGGGGCGCAGCGTCACGACGGCGACGTCGTGCGTCCTGCGCTCGTGGGAGACGATCTCGGCGTACCAGAACGGCGGGGCGCGCAGTTCGTCATCGGCCGCCGCGTCGATCATGACCTGGGAGATGGTGGTGTAGGCGCGGACCCAGGCGGCCTCGGCGTCGGGGCCCCAGGCGCTGCCCGCGTACCGTTCCAGCGCGGCCATCAGGCATTCGCCGACGAGCGGGTAGTGCTCCGCGCGGGTGCCGTACTTGCGGTGGCCGCGGCCCAGGTTGACCAGGTACTCCGTCAGGACGGCCGAGTCGTCGATGTGTTCCGCCGCGACGAGCAGCGCGCCGAAGAGGCGGTCGCGCTGGGCGTCCATGGCGGCGGGGAACAACTCGCGCAGCGCGGGGGCCTGGACGAAGAGGAGCGCGTAGAAGTACGACGTGGCCTTGTCCGCCACGGGCTCTATCTCCGCGAGTGTCCGGCGGATGACCAGCGCGTCGTGCGACGGCGGCCTGCTGTCCGGCCCGTGCCCATTTCCGGTGGTGGTGCTGGTGGCGCCGTCACCGGCCGATATCGCGGTCATGACCCTGCCTCGCCTCGATCAACTCCTGGTGGCACAGCGTGGCAGCGTGCTCACCGGGAGCGGGTGGTGAACCGGAAACCCCGGCCCTCACGCCCCCCGCATCTCATAAACTGAACGGCTTCCCACCGCCTGGATGCGGTCCGACCCTACCGTTATACGGCTGAGACTCAACCCCCTGGCGGTAACGTGCCTTTCGTTCCTTTTCAGCCTTTCCGCTGAATTTCTGCCGTGTCGCATTCCTAGACTGCCGCCATGGATATCACCCTGCGGCCGGCCACTGCCACGGACGTCCCCGACATCGTCGCCATGCTCGCCGACGACATCCTCGGTTCCGGCCGCGAGAATCCGGCGGAACTCGCCCCTTACGAGGCGGCGTTCGCACGTATCGACGCGGACCCGTCGCAGCACCTCCTCGTCGCCGAGCGGGACGGCCGCACGGTCGGCACGCTGCAACTGGCCATCCTGTACGGCCTGTCACGGCAGGGCTCCCCACGTGCGCTGATCGAGGCCGTACGGGTGCGCGCCGACGCGCGGGGCGCCGGGATCGGGAGCGAGCTGATCCGGCTCGCCGTCGAGGAGGCGCGGCGTCAGGGATGCGCTCTCGTGCAGCTGACGTCCGACCGGACGCGTACCGGCGCCCACCGTTTCTACGAACGGCTCGGCTTTCGCCCGACACATGTCGGTTACAAACTGACGCTGTGATACTTCTCGCAATCTCCCGATCTGACGGGTCGTGTGATCAACGCCACCCGGCGGGATCCGCTCCACCGGGCAGCGGCGCGGCCGGATCGTACGGTTCCCTGGTGAAGACGAACGTGCCCAGATCGAGGTGGCTGACCCGGCCGTCGGGGTGGTGGACGGCGCGCAGCGTCTCGCCCGCGTAATAACCGTCGAGGCCCGTCCAGGTGCGCCCGTCGGCGCCGTCAGGGCGGAACGCCGAGCGGCGGCCCGCCCCGCCCGCCGGTCCGAGCGTGACCTTGCGGCCCGCCGCGAGACGCAGCGCGTACGGCGTGGTGCCCCAGTACCAGGTGCCGGTGAGCGCGAGAAGCGCCGGATCGGCGTCGGCGGCGCTCAGGGGCCGCCAAGGCTCGGGGAACGCGGGCTCCAGGTCGGCGGCGAGCGCCAGCAGGTCGGTGGCGAGGGCCGTGACGGGCGGCCCCGAGGTGGCGTTGGCCAGCGTGACGGCCGCGATCCGTTCGTCGGGGCACGTCACGACGCTCGCCAGGAAGCCGGGCATCGAGCCGCCGTGCCCCGCCAGCAGCCGCCCGCCGCGCCGGAACAGCTGGAGGCCGAGGCCGTACGACGTGTCCCAGTCCGCCACTTCGGGCGGCGCGGCCGGGGCGCGCATCTCCGCCAGGGTCTCCGGCGCGAGGACCGCCGTGTCCGCCCGCTGCCCCGTCAGGAAGGCGGCGAACGACGCCAGGTCCCCGACCGTGGACCACAACTGCCCGGCGGGCGCCATGCGGCCGGTGTCCACGGCGGGCTCCGGCTGCCGGACGTCGGCGTACGGGTGGACGGCCCAGCCCTGCGCGTGCGGGGCCTGCGGCTGCGGGGACGTACGGCTCATGCCGAGCGGCTCCAGCACCTCCTCCCGCAGCACCTCGGCCCAGGGCGCGCCGCGCAGTTCCTCCACCAGGGCGCCGAGGACGGCGTAGCCGGGATTGGAGTAGTGGAAGCGGCGCCCCTCCGGATGTTTGTGCGGGTCGGCGCCGAAGACGTCGGCCAGCCGCGGGCGCAGCTCGCCCGGCGTCCGCTCCCACCACGGCCCGCGCGCCTCGGCGGCCAGGCCGGACGTGTGGGACAGCAGCTGCGCCACGGTGGCCCCGGGGGCGTGGGGCGCGGGCAGGTGGGCGTCGATCCGGTCACCGAGGTCGAGCAGCCCCTCGTCGCGCAGCCGCAGGACGGCGACGGCGGTCAGCGTTTTCGTGAGGGACCCGATCCGGTACTGCACGGTCGTGGGGTCCGCGTCCTCCGGCAGCTCGCCGCGCGCGCCGGACCAGACGAGGCGTCCGTCCCGCACCAGCCCGGCGAGCAGGGAGGGCGTACGGCCGCCGGACTGGGCGGTGGCGAGCCGGTGGTCGAGGGCCCGGCGGGTGGCGGGAAGGGGGACGTCGGCGCCGGGCGTGGAGGATTCCGTCATGGGCCCCATGCCTACCGGTCCCGCGCGCCGGACGCCACACCCGCCGCCGCGCGCCGTGCGGCCGGTCCGCGCGCCCCACGTGTGACGGAGCACTCGCACAAACGGCTCGCCACCGCGCCCGTGGATCGGGGAGGCTGGTCGGGTGACGACGACCGCACCGCCCGACTCGACCCCTCTCGATCCGGACGCGCTGCCGATCCGGCGCCTCGGATTCGCCGACCTCGACGCCTGTCTCGACCTGGCCGAGAGCCGTGGGTGGTCCCGCGAGGCGCACCGCTGGCGGCTGTTGCTCGTCGCAGGGCAGGGCTACGGGATCGACGCCCCGCCGGACGACCCGGCGGGCGGGCTGATCGCGGCGGTCGTCTCGACGCCGTACACGGACGCCTACCGCTGCCTGGGCATGGTCGTCACGGCGGAGCGGTACGGGCGGCGCGGACTGGCGCGGCGGGTGGTGCGGCACGCCGTCGCCGAGGCCGGTGGGCTGCCCGTCTTCCTGACCGCGACGCCGCAGGGCAGGCCGGTGTACGCGCGGCTCGGCTTCCGCACCGTCGGGACGACCACCACGCTCCTCGGCCACTTCACCGGCGCGCGGCCCGCCCCCGCGCCCGAGGCGGCGGGCGTACGCTCGGCCGCCGCGGCGGACCTGCCGGGCATCCTCGCCTTCGACCTGCCCGCCTTCGGCACCGACAGGACGGAGTTGCTGACGCGGCTGCCGTCCTTCGCCGACCAGTTCCTCGTCGCCGAGGCGGACGGGCGGCTCACCGGCTTCGCGGCGGCGTGGCCCCAGCCGGGCGCGACGGTCGTCGGCCCGGTCGTCGCGCGCGACGTGGCGACGGCGCAGGCGCTGGTCGCCCGGCTCGCCGAGGGCGCGCCCGCCGGGCCGCCGCTGCGCTACGACCTGGACGCGCGCCACCCGGAGATGGGCGACTGGCTCGCGGCCAACGGGCTCACCGGGGACACCGTCTGCGATCTCATGATCCTCGGCGCCCCCGACATCCCCGGCGACATCACCCGGCGCTTCGCGCCCTACTCGGTCGCGCTGGGCTGACGGCGCGGAGGATCTGGGGGAACGTCAGGCGCGGTGTCACGTATCACCGTTGGCTACCAGACGGGGCGCAGCGGGGGCGGCGTCTCCCCGGCCAGTTCCCGTACGAGCGCGGCGAGCCCGTCCCGCAGGCGCTGCATCGCGGCCGGGCCGCCGAGGTGGGCCGCCAGTTCGTCCTCGAGACCGTGCAGCACGTCCCCTGCGACGGCGAGGTGCCGGTGCGCGGCGTCGGTCAGGACGACGAGCTTGCGCCGCCCGCCCGCGGGGTGCGGTTCTCGCCGGACGTAGCCGCGGCGTTCGAGGTCGTCCACGAGCTGGCCAGCGGCCTGCTTGGTGATGCCGAGCCGCTGCGCCAGCTCGCTGCCGGTGGCGCCGTGCGGGCCGAGTGCCTGGAACGTGAGGCCGTGCGCGGGGCGCAGGCCGCCCTCGCCCTCGGCGGTGAGGCGCGCGGTGAACTCGGTGACGAGCGACTGGAAGCCGAGGCCGAGGAGCAGCAGCAGCTCCAGGTCGCGCAGCGGGTCGTGGTCGTGGTCGTGCGGCACGGGTCCATGGTGACACATGTGAGTAAAGCTGCTTTACTCGTGCGATGAGTAAGGCGACTTTACTCGCCTGTCGTGTCCCGGTCCCGGAGGTCCTCCCATGCATGTCGTCACTCCCGCCCCCGTCGATGTCATCACCACGCCCAACGCCGTCATGACCCGCCGCGCCACCCCCGCGCACGGCGCGGGCGAGACGGCCGTCTGGACCGCCCGGATGGCGGCCGGGGCCCAGGGGCCCGTGCACCAGGTCGATCGTGAGCAGATCTGGTGTGTCCTGACCGGATCGATCACCGTCACGACCGATGCGGGAGAGGAACGGGCCGTTCTGGGCCAGACCGTCGTCCTGCCGCCCGGCGAGGACCGGCGGATCACCGCCGGGGAGCAGGGGGCCGAGCTGCTCGTCTGCATGCCGGTGGCGGGCCGCGTCTCGACGCCCGACGACCCGCGGCTGCGCCCCCTGCCCTGGGCCGCGTGAGGCGACGGCCCTCGGCGGAGGTCAGCCCAGCCCCGGTACCCCGTCCGCCCCGGCGCCCTCCCACGAGCCGTCGGGCGTGAGCCACACGACGTCGATGCCGTGGCTGTCCCGCGCGGCCTCCACGGACCAGGGCTCGGCGGGAGGACCGCTGAGGACGAGGCAGTGGCGATCGGCCGTCAGCGACCGCGCGCTGTCGATCTCCCGCAGGCGCGACGCCCCGGCACGCAGATCGGCGTACGTCGTCCGGCCCTCGCCGAGGACCTCGAACAGCACGCACAGCCCGGAGTCGGCGGTCACCCGGACATCGACGATCGGGTCGGACACGGGAGAGAGGCCCGCGTCGTGGAGCCGGGAGAGGAGCCGGTGCCGCACCGACTCGTGCCGGTGGCACGTCCGGTCGGCCGCCGCCTCGGAACCGAGGAGTTCCCGGAGCGACGCGCTCGCGTCCACGGGGTCCGTGGCGTCCGGCTCCGCCGCCGGTGCGGTGACGTCGGCTGAGATGACAGGCATGGGCTGGTCCTTCGGCTCGGGCTCGGCGACGACCGTGGTGGCGGTGTCCTGGGGCGTGCTGACGGCGGGGGGCGCGGGCGTGGCGCCTGACTCGCCCGACCCGCCTGACGCGTCGGCCGCTCGGCGCTCCAGGTCACGGCGGGCGGCCAGCAGCGCGTCCGGCCAGCCGCTGGCCTCCCACACCGACCGGAAGGCCGCCGTGTCGAACGCCCCCGAGGAAACGGCCCGGCCCGCCTCGCCCGCCAGGTCGCGCAGCGCGGCCAGCCGCTCCCTGTCGGGCGATCCGAGGAGACGCCACACGTCGAGCCAGTCCTGCTGGTCGAGGCGGAGGCAGCGGTTCGCCATGCCCTTCAGCTCGGAGAGCCGCGTCCGCGCGTCGTCCGGGACGGTACCGGCGGCGAGCAGCGCCGGCACGTCGAGCGCCGCGAGGTAACGGACGCTCATCCGTGGGGAGATGGGCTGCCTTCCCCGGCCGTCCACCGTCACGAAGCTGACCGCGGAGGTGTGCCGCAGGACCCATGTGTCGAGGAGGGAACCGACCGGCGGGGGAGCCGATCCGTGGCGCACGGCGAGCAACAGCGGCCGTTCGAGGCGTGGTTGCACCGCCTCCACCTTGTAGTGCCCGCCACCGGTGTGGCCGAGCACGCGGACGCGGACGTCCGTGCCGATCTCCGGGCGCGCCGTAGCGGCGGCGGGGCCGAGGTCGGCCTCGTGCGCGTCGCCCCCGCCGTCGCCCGGGAGCAGGGCCTCGGGAAGGGGGGCCGTGTGCAGCACGGTCAGGCTCTGCGTGCTCCGTGTCAGCGCGACGTACAGGCGGCGCAGCCCCACCGGCCCGCCGTCCGCGATCGCGGACGGCTCGACGACGAGGACGTGGTCGTACTCCATGCCCTTGACCTGCGCGGCGGTCAGGACGGAGACGGCGCCGCGTTCGTCGTCGCCCACGTCCGGCAGGGCGGCGAGGCGTGCGGTGATCCCGTCGAACAGCGCGGAGTCCGTGTCCGGGACGACCACGGCGACCGAGCGGAGCGTGCGGCCGTCGTCCGAGCCGAGCAGGCGGCGCACCTGCGCCTCGGCGTCGGCCAGGAGCCGCGCCGCGTCCGTGGCGACCGTCGTGACCGCGCCCTCGCCCGCCGCACGCACCGCCGCGGGCACGGGGACGTCGGGGCCCGCCACCCGGGCGAGCGGCGCGACGAACCCCATCACCTCGGACGGCACGCGGTAACTCGTGCCGAGGGTCTCGACCTTCCAGTCCCCGTGGTCGGAAAGGAGCGTCCCCAGCCGGTCCCAGTCGGCGTAGGCGTGCGGGCCCGTGCTCTGCGCGAGGTCGCCGAGGACCGTCATCGAGCCGCCCGCTGCGCACCGCCGACGCAGGGCGCGCGCCTGCATCGGCGTCAGGTCCTGCGCCTCGTCGATGACGATGTGGCCGTAACGGCGGGGCGTCTCGCCGTCGATGAGGTGGCGCAGCTCCTCCAGGCACACGTGGTCGTCCAAGGTCCACGGCTCGTCGGCCGCCGCCGCCGAGCGCGGCCGGTGCAGCGCGGCGCGCTCGGCATCGTCCAGGACGCCATCGGAGCACGCCCGCAGCAGGTCGGGGGAGTCGTACAGCGTGCGCAGCGCCTCGCGCGCGCCGGGCGAGGGCCAGACCCGTTCGAGCAGACGCTCGACGCGCCGGTTGCGTTCGAGGTCCCGGCGGATCGTCGCGTCACGGCTGCGGCGCGGGGCGACGGCGACGAGTTCCTGGAGCAGCAGGTCCACGAGCCTGCTGCGGAAGCGGTCGCGCCGCTCACGGTACGAGCCGTCGCCGCGGCGGGCCGCCTCGACCAGCGCCACGACCCCGGACCTCGGGAGGCGCAGCGTGGTGCTGCCGACCGAGACGGTGAAGACCGGCTCCTCGCCCTCGAACGCGCCCGCGGTCGTCAGGTCGTCCACGGCGCCGGGGCGGCACTCGTCCTCCACGCGGCGGCGCAGGACGGCGGCCATGCGTTCGTCCGACTTCACCAGCCGGGCGGCGTCGGAGTCGATGCCACGGACCTCGCCCGCTCACATGCGGGCGAGCTGGACGGAGTTGACGTCCCGCGTGCCGAGCGTCGGCAGCACGCGGCCGACGTACTCAAGGAAGTGCTGATGCGGGCCGACGACCAGGATGTCCTGCGCACGGACGTGCTTGTTGTCCACCATCCACGTCACCCGGTGCAGCCCCACGGCGGACTTGCCGGTGCCTGGCCCGCCCTGGACCACGAGGATGTCGGTGGGGGAGCCGGTGACCAGGGCCATCTGGTCGCGGCGGATGGTCTCCACGATGTCGCGCATCAGGCCGCCGCGCGAGCGCTGGAGCTCGCGCAGGAGGAAGTCGTCCGGCTGCGCGGGCGCGCGGCGCGGGGGCTGTGCGGGCGTGCGCTGCGCGGGGACGTCCGCGGCGGGCGCGGCGGTCGGGGCGGTCGCGGGGAGGAGGTCGATGTCGTCGTGGTAGTCCTCGACCACCCGCTCCGAGCAGCGCAGCCGTCGGCGCAGCAGGACCTCGCCCGGCGCCTCCGGCAGCGCGTCGGACCAGCTCTTCGCCAGCGGGCTGGTCCACAGCACCACGACGATGTCCCGCGTACGGACGTCGGAGACGGCCCGCCGCCCCACGTACAGCGTCTCGGTGCCTGGCCCGGGGTCCTCGCGCACGTCGATGCGGCTGATGACCAGGGCCTCGCCGCCGAGCCCCCCGTACGCGTCCGCCCTGGCCTCGTTCGCGAGGCGGTTGGCGACGCTGTCCTTGCCGCTCGCGGAGGCGTGGGCGACGGAGTTGTCCGTCAGCTCGGCCAACCGCGCCTCGTAGCAGGCGTAGGCGTGGTCCACCGCCTTCTGCTCGACGGCGATGACCGCGTCCCGCGCGGCCATACGCCGGTCGGCGGCGCGTACAGGGTTCCGCATGCGCATCCCTCTCTTGCGGCACTCGGACGGAAGCTGTCACGGACGTCCCCGCCCGTGCCCCTCGGCCAGGAGCACCGACCGGCCGGGCCGGGCCGTCCCGCACGGTGGTTCTCCCTGCGCGCAGTGTTCCATCCGGCACTGACAGTCGCGCCCTCTTCTGCGAGATCGTGAGCTGGAGAACCGAGGGACGGGCGGCGCACCTCGGCGATCCCCTCCCTGGCGAAACGTCACCCGCCGCGCCACGGCCTGCCGTACTGTGCGGCTGTGAGCGCCGTCGGCGTATGGCCGTCGCACGCACTCTGGGGGGATATCGCATGCACGACGACTCGGAGTCGCCTGAGGCGGAACCGACGGTCCTGGTCGAGGTGCGGCCCGGGGTCGCCGTGGCCCTCGGGGAGGTGGCCCCTCAACTGGCCGCCGAACTCGGCCTCGATCCGCTCGCCTGGGGGCTCGTGTCGGCCGATGACCGCACGCGGATGGCGGCGGCCCTCGCGTCGATCGGCAGTACGGCGGCTGCGAGCGGCACCCTCGCGAGCGCCTTCGCCGGAGCGCAGGGGATGTACCGGCTCAGCGACGCCACGCGGGCGTATCTGAGCGCCGGTGGGGCGCTCGCCGCGAAGGACGGCGCGCGTCTCGGAGCGGTGTTCTCGGGCGGCCGGATCGTCCATCAGGCGCGTCTGATCCCCATGACCACGGCGAGCGCGGCGCAGGTCGCCGCCGCGCTCGGACCTGCCCTGGGCATGGTCGCCCTGCAGATGATGCTGGGCCAGGTCGCGCGCCTCGCGAGAACCGGCATCGCGTTGACCGGCGAGGTCCTCACGACGATGCGCCACGGTCAGTGGGCCGAGCTGACCGCGCTCGTGGACACCGTCGATCGCGCGGTCGGCCGCGCCCGCGAACTCGCGTCGGTCACGACGACCGAGTGGGAGAAGATCGCGGCCAAGGAGGACGTCCTGCGCAAGCAGCGCGAGACGTACCGGCTGAACGTCGGCGAACACGTCCGGCAGCTCGGTCGGCTCGACACGGGCGAGCGGCGCCGGTACCTGGAGACGAACGCCAAGGCGATCATCTTCGACGCGCACGCCCTCCTGTCCTCGCTCAAGGCGTGGACCGGCTACCAGTCGCTCCACGCGCTGCGGGCGAGAGCCGCCGGGCGGGAGGACGCCGACGAGGCCCGGCTCGTCGGGATCATCGAGCGCGAGACCGGTGAGGAACTCGACTCCGCCCTGGCCGACACGACGACCCTCGTCAGCTCGCTGACCAGGGAGCTGCGGATCATCGCCGAGCTTCCCGGGCGCACGACGCTGCCGTTGATGACGAAACGGAAGGACACGAGGAAGGCCCGCCTCACGAGCGTCCAGCTCCTGGAGGCGATCCAGCCCCTTGCCGACGCCCTCCGGCCGCCGGTCCCGCCGCTCGAAGCTCCCGGTGTCGTCTGCGCGCCCACGTCACTGGATACGGGCCGGTATCTGCGCATCCTGCGCTGGCTCCTGGAGGATGGCGAGACGCTGCGGGTCCTCGGCATCGACGCCCCCGCCCGGATCGGCGCGCTCCTCGACGGGGCGAAGGAGAAGGTCGCGCCGACGAGGGACATGGCGGCGGCGAGGAACCTGGTCGCCGTCACGGATCGCCGCATCCTCACGGCCAGGACGAACACGTTCCTCGGGCAGGGGGAGATCGCTCGGGACATCCCCATCGACCGGGTCCGCTACGTCCGGGCACCGGCCGCGCGGGACGGCAACGGACGCGCGGTGATCGACCTCATCACGTCCGAGGACACCCTCAGGTGGCACTTCGACTCCGACACCGACGACGGTGAGGTGGCCGCGCTCGCCGCCGTGCTGGCCGAGTCGATGAACATCCCGGACGACGAACGGGCGCGGCTCCGACGGCCGCTCGGTCCGCCGCCGGAGGTGGGCGCGGGAGCCGGGAGCGTCGCCGAGGGGGCCGTGTGAGCCAGCCGACTCCTTACGACGACGACCGCGCCGAGTACTCCCGCCACGGACTCGCCCGGCTCGTGCTCTGCGACGAGGCCAAGGACGTGGCCTCCGGTGCCGCCGGCCTGGTGGGGACGCGCAACGACGCCGACACCGGCCTCGGCGGGCGAGTCGGCCAGGCCAGGCAACTCGTCGAACGGGCCGAGCGGGCCTTGGCCTCGGCGGTCGTCTACGAGATCGAACGGGGTAGCTCCTGGGAACAGGTCGCCGAGCACCTCGGGATCAGCGCCGGGGAGGCGGAAGAACGGTTCTCCCCCGCTCTCCGCCGGTGGAACGCCGCTTTCCAGGTGCCGTACCGACTGGACGCGTCCGGCCGTAAGCGCATACCGGAACTCCCCGCGGCGGCGTACGACCCCGCGTTCGCCTGCCGCCAGCTCGACACGTGGGCGTACATCCACCATGTCGGGACCGGCGACCAGCAGGCCGTCAGTGCCGGAATCGAACGGTCCGGCACTGCGGAGGAGCCCGACGTGGCGGCCGGGGACCCGGGCTGAGGGCCGCGACCGCCGAAGCTCGTCCCCCGGCGATGGCCGTCGGTTCGGGATTCGCTTCGATGTCGTTGACGGCCTGCGCGATGCGGGGACGCCATGGAACGGACGGGGTGCTGCGTTCGGTGAACGGGTTGAACAACGTGCTGGCGGACAACGGCTACCCCGGACGCGGGGTGCTGTGGTGCCGGACCGGCGACGGCGACACGCTTGGCGGGTACTTCCTCACGGGGCGAAGCCCTGCTTCCAAGGCCCGTGCGCTGCATCGCACTTCGGAGGGAACGCTGCTCGTCGCCCCGTCGGAGCCAGGCGCACACGACCACCTGCGTCACTACGTCGCCGCCCGGCAGAGCGGTCGGTGGCTGGTCTTCGGCAACGGCGAGCAGGTCGCCACCGTCGCCGACCGGCTCAACTCCGGAGAGCCTCCTGTCGTGGCCCTGGACGGACTGGACTACGAACCTGACCCGCCGATCTTCACGCCCCGGCTGACCGTCGTCGCCGACGGCGGGCCCGGCGGGCGGGCCTGGTTCGGCGCCGCACGGCACAGCGGCGGGGGGCGTACGGCCTCCAACCGGTTGACGGTGGAGGTCGGCGGCCTCGAACCGGGTGAGGGGGTGCTCATGACGACGTACCGCCCGGACGGGCACGCGATCGCGACCGGCGACCCGTTCACCGAGGTCCGCGTCGCCGCGGGGGACCGCGGCGGGCTTCTGGACGAGTTGTGGGCCTCCCTGCCGCCTCGGCTCCGGATCGCCGCTGCGGTCTTCTCGCCGGGCGGCCTCGCGGAGGCCGACGTCCGGCAGGTGGCACCGGCCCGGGGCTGACATCGGCCGGACCCGGGCCAGGCCCCGCCGGGTTCACCTCCGCGACAGGCTGCGGAACCGGTCGGCGCAGGCCCGTCGTGCCGAGGTGACCTGTGAGCACGGGAACAGCGTCACGGCCTCCGTCCCGTCTGGCGGCCTCTTGGACGGCGTCGGTCTTGCGGAAGACAGAGGTGCGCGCACCGAGGGGCGAGTTGCGATGGAAATCAGAGCAAGATCTGAGTAGACTCTGACTATGTCTACCGTGCGTCTGGAAGCAGAAACGGAATCCGTCTCCTTCACCGACCTCTCCCGCAATCCCAAGGGCGTCGCGGCCAGAGCGGCAGCCCTGGGACGTCTCCGTGTCACCCACCGGGACGCGCCGGACATGGTGCTGACCACGGCTGTGCGGGCGGAGAACGCCGAGGAGAACCTGACCACCGCCTCACGGCTTTTCCTGGCGCTGATGAAGCAGGACGACGGCGTCAAGTCGCTCCTTCTTGCGCTGCCCGAGGTGTTCCCTTGGGTGCGGCACCTAGACGCGGAAGAAGTCCGGGACTTCACTGTTGAGTTGCTTGAAGCGCTTTCGGACGCCGCCGAGTTGGGGGTGGGAGGGGCCGTGCATCGCGCGATCGTCTCGTGGCGCGCCACGGCTCGTATCAACGCTGATCCCGACCAGCTCAGGGAATCGGCGCGTCCGCTCGACGGGGATGACCTCGGCCCGGTCGAGGTGCTCGGGTGAGCCCGAAGAAAGGGGATCGGGTCAGCGTTCCGCCCCTCGACGGATGGAACGTCGTCTTCGGGACGACTGACGCGGTGATCGGCTGGGAGGAACTGTGCCGCGTCGCCTTGTCGAGCGCGCATCGCTGCCTGGACGCCCTGCGAAGTGATCCCCTGTCCCGGTCCCATTGGGGTCGCCAGCATCAGCTACGCGGCAGGCACGCGACCAAGATGTGGAAAGGATCGGACCTTGAGCAGTGGGAGTACGAGGTCACCAGCGGTGGCCGAGTGCGCTATCTGGTCAGTGCGGAGACTTCCACGGTGATCCTCGTGTATGCCTCTCCGCGGCATCCGAAAGACACCGAGTGAGCCGTGGGGCAATTTCCGGGTCGGGATCGGCGTGCAGGCCCTGGCCCCGCCACCCGGCGGTACCGATTCCACGTGCTTCCTCAGACCGCCAACCGCTTGAGGCGGGTCACCGCTTCTTCCAACACTCCCTTCCGCTTGCAGAAGGCGAAGCGGACCTGGGTGCGGCCTGCGTCGAGGTCGTCGTAGAAGACGGAGTTGGGGACGGCGACGACGCCGCAGCGTTCCGGGAGCGTGCGGCAGAAGGCGAGGGCGTCCTTCTCGCCGAGGCCCGCGATGTCGGTCGTGATGAAGTAGGTGCCCTGCGGGGCGAACACCTCGAATCCCGCTTCCGCCAGTCCGGTGGCGAGCAGGTCGCGCTTCGAGCGCAGGTCGTCGCGGAAGTCGGTGAAGTAGCTGTCGGGTAGCTGGAGGGCCTCGGCGACGGCGTACTGGAACGGGCCCGAGGCGACGTACGTCAGGAACTGCTTGGCGGTCCTGACGGCCGCGACCAACGACGCGGAGGCGGTGACCCAGCCGACCTTCCACCCCGTGAAGGAAAAGGTTTTCCCCGCCGAGGAGATGGAGACCGTGCGGTCGCGCATGCCGGGGAGGGAGATGAGTGGGACGTGCTCGCCGTCGAAGACCAGGTGTTCGTAGACCTCGTCGGTGACCACGAGGAGGTCGTGCTCGACGGCCAGTGCGGCGATGGCCGTCAGCTCGTCGTGGGTGAGCACCATGCCTGTCGGGTTGTGCGGGCTGTTCAGGAGCAGGAGGCGGGTGCGGGGGGTGATCGCGTCGCGTAGCGCGTCGAGATCGGGGCGGAAGTCGGGGGCGCGCAGGGTCAGCGGCACGCGCACGCCGCCGGCCATCGCGATGCTGGCGGCGTAGGAGTCGTAGAACGGCTCGAACGCGATGACCTCGTCGCCCGGTTCGAGCAGGGCCAGCATCGCGGCGGCGATGGCCTCGGTGGCACCCGCCGTGACCAGGATCTCCGTGTCGGGGTCGAAGTCCATCCCGTAGAAACGCTGTTGATGGCCCGCGATGGCGGTGCGCAGCGCGGGCACGCCGGGGCCCGGCGGGTACTGGTTGCCGCGGCCGTCACGCAGCGCGCGGACGGCGGCCTCCCGTACGGACTCGGGGCCGTCGGTGTCGGGGAAGCCCTGACCCAGGTTGATCGCGCCGGTCCTGACCGCGAGCGCCGACATCTCCGCGAAGACGGTCGTGCCGAATCCGTCGAGCCTGCGGTTCAGCAGGGGCCTGGCCGTCATGTCCCACCGCTCCTCGGTCCGTGTGGTGCTCGCCGTGCGGCGGGCCGGTGGAGCCATCCTGTCAGGCGTCGAAGTCGAGGGCGACGTGGTCGGTGAGCGGCTGGGCCTGGCAGGCGAGGACGTAGCCCGCGGCGAGTTCGTCGTCCTCCAGCGCGTCGTTGCGCGCCAGGTGCACGCGGCCCTCGGTGAGGCGTGCGCGGCAGGTGCCGCAGACGCCGCCCCGGCAGGCGTACGGGGCGTCGGGGCGGGCGCGCAGGAGCGCGGAGAGGAGGGGTTCGCCCGGGGTGGCGGCGCAGGTGGTCCCGCGCCCGTCGAGCAGGGCGGTGAGGGTGGTGGTGTGCGGGGCGGGGTGCGGGGGTGAGTCGGAAAACGAACGTTCGTTTTCCAAGGTGGCCGGCGGGTCGGGCGTCGTCAGGAACAGTTCGCTGCGCACCCGTTCCGGCGGCACGCCGAGTGCCCGCAGCGCGGATCGTGACGCGTCGATCAGTCCCGGCGGCCCGCACAGGTACCAGCCCGTCACGGCGTCAGGCGGCACGAGTGCCGCCAGCAGGTCGCGCAGCCGTGCCGCGTCCAGCCGCCCGCTGGCGGGACCGGCCTGCCGCTCCTCGCGCGTCAGCGCGTGCGCGAGCTGGAAGCGGCCCGGGTGGCGGTCCTTCAGGTCGGCCACCTCGTCGAGGAACATCGCGCTGCCCGCCGTCCGGTCGCTGCGCAGCAGCGTGAAGCGTGCGTCCGTCCGCGCGGCGAGCAGCGAGGCCGCCATCGACAGCACCGGCGTGATCCCGCTCCCGCCCGCCACCGCTGCGTAGTGCCCGGGCGCCGGGCGCAGCGTGAACCGTCCGCGCGGCGGCATCACGTCCAGCCGGTCGCCCGCCGCCAGCGCCGTCACCGCGTGCGTCGAGAACGCGCCGCCCGGGATCAGGCGCACCCCGATCGTCACCTCGCCGCGCTCCGGCCCCGCCGGGCTGCACAGCGAGTACGTGCGGCGCAGACCCGCGTGGCGCACCGTCAGGTGCTGGCCGGGGACGTGCCGGAACACGCCGCGCAGCGCGGGCGGGACGGCGAGTGTGATGGCGACCGCGTCGTCGGCCGACCGGTCGAGACGCGCCACCGTGAGGGGATGGAACGGCACCGGTCAGTGCTCCTTCATGTGGTCGAACGGTTCACGGCATGTCGCGCACCGCCGCAGCGCGGTGCAGGCGGTGGAGGAGAAACGGCTCAGCAGCTCCGTGTCCGCGCTGCCGCACTGCGGGCAGCGCGGCGGGGGCAGCGGCGCCGGGGCCAGTCGCATCGGGGTCAGTGGCACGAGGACCGGGCCGCCGCCGCGCGGCCGGGGCGGGGCGATCCCGGCGGCGGCGAGCTTGGCGCGCCCGCGCGGGCTGATGTCGTCGGTGGACCAGGGCGGCGCGTAGACCGTGAGGACCGTCACGGCGGCGGCGCCGTGGGCGGTGAGCGCGCGGCGGATGTCGTCCGCCATCGCCTCGACGGCGGGGCAGCCGGTGTACGTCGGCGTCAGCTCGACCGTGACGCGCGGCCCTTCGTCCGGCCAGGTGGGCGGCTCCACGCGTACGTCCCGCAGCACGCCCAGCTCGTCGAGCGTGATCACCGGCAGCTCCGGGTCGGGCACGGCTCCGGCGACGGCGCGGAAGGCCTTGGCCGCCGTCACCAGGACGCGCCCGGGTGGCTGCGGTGCAGGTGCTGCATCTCGGCGAGGAGGCGGCCGAACGGCTCGGTGTGCACGCCCTCGCGGCCGAGGCCGCCCGCGCGTCGGGGGGCGAAGGGCGGCACGGTCAGGGTCGCCTCGGTCAGCACGGCGGTGACGCGGGCGGTCCAGTCGGCGTGCAGCGCCGCGTAGTCGATGCCGGGCACGACGGGGTGGAACAGCTCGCCCGTGTAGCGCCAGAGCGCGTCGGCGGCGCGCTGCATCCGCGTGTGGCTGACGGCCGTCCCGTCGCCGAGGCGCAGCGTCCAGGTGACGGCGTGGTCGCGGTGGTACGCCGTCTCGGACACGGCCTTCGCGGCGAGCGCGGCCACGTCGTCCGTGCCGGTGGCGAGGCGTCCGTACAACAGCTCTTGGTAGGTGGAGAAGTAGAGCTGGCGGGCGATGGTGTGCGCGAAGTCGCCGTTCGGCTGCTCGGTGAGCTGCGCGTTGTAAAACGAACGTTCGTTTCGCAGGAAGGCGAGCGCGTCCTCGTCCCCCACCATCGCGTACAACGCCCGCGCCTGCCCGAGCAGATCGAGCGCGAGGTTCGCCAGGGCGACCTCCTCCTCAAGGACCGGCGCGTGCCCGGCCCATTCGGCGAGGCGGTGCGAGAGGATCAGCGCGTCGTCCGCGAGCGGCAGCGCCACGCCGGGCGCCGTCACAGGTGGCGCACCCCGTCCGGCACCTCGTAGAACGTCGGGTGCCGGTACGGCTTGTCGGCGGCCGGGGCGAAGAACGGGTCCCGCTCGTCAGGGGACGACGCGGCGATCGCCGCGGCCGGGACGACCCACAGGGACACGCCCTCGCCGCGCCGCGTGAAGAGATCCCGCGCGTTGCGCAGGGCCAGTTCGGCGTCCGGCGCGTGCAGACTGCCCGCGTGCGTGTGCGCCAGGCCGCGCCGCGGCCGGACGAACACCTCCCACAGCGGCCAGTCCGCACCGGACGCACCGGACGTGCCGGACGCGCTCCCCGCGCCCACCGCGCCACCCGTCGTGCCGCTCACGCCGCCACCTCCTCGCCTTCCCCGCCGCCGCGCCCACCGCGCTTCGCCGCGTACGCCGCGGCGGCCTCCCGCACCCAGGCGCCCTCCTCGTGCGCCCGCCGCCGCTGCGCGAGCCGCTCCTCGTTGCACGGCCCCTCACCGCGCAGCACGGCACGGAACTCGTCCCAGTCGATCGCCCCGAACTCCCAGTGCCCACGCGCCTCGTCAAAGCGCAGCGCCGGGTCGGGCAGCGTCAGCCCGAGCGAAGCGGCCTGCGGCACGCAGATGTCCACGAACCGCTGCCGCAACTCGTCGTTCGTGTGCCGCTTGATCCGCCAGGCCACCGACCGCTCGGTGCGCGGGGAATCCCCGTCCGGCGGGCCGAACATCATCAGCGACGGCCACCACCAGCGGTCCACCGCGTCCTGCGCCATCGCGCGCTGCTCCGCCGTCCCCCGGGCGAGCGTGTGCAGCAACTCGTAGCCCTGACGCTGGTGGAACGACTCCTCCTTGCAGATACGGACCATCGCGCGCGCGTACGGCCCGTAGGAACACCGGCACAGCGGCACCTGGTTGGTGATCGCCGCGCCGTCCACCAGCCAGCCGATGGCGCCGACGTCCGCCCAGGTCAGCGTCGGGTAGTTGAAGATCGACGAGTACTTCTGGCGGCCGGTGTGCAGCTTGTCGAGCAGCTCGGCGCGCCCGACGCCCAGCGTCTCGGCCGCCCCGTACAGGTACAGCCCGTGGCCCGCCTCGTCCTGCACCTTGGCGATGAGGATCGCCTTGCGGCGCAGCGAGGGGGCGCGCGTGATCCAGTTCGCCTCCGGCTGCATGCCGATGATCTCGGAGTGGGCGTGCTGCGCGATCTGCCGCACCAGCGTGGCCCGGTACGCGTCGGGCATCTCGTCACGCGGCTCGATACGGGTCTCGGCGGCCACGGCGCGCTCGAAGCGGGCGAGCGCCGCCGTCGTGGCCGGGTCATCGGTGACCGGCATGCCTCCGGCCCCCCTTCATCAGGCGACCGTGCGTCCCTTCCGATGGTGGGCGGGCCGTACCGGCGTGTCAAGGCCGCCCGCGGGCGGGTACGGTGCACGGGTCAGCGAGAGAGCAGTCGCGGGGGAGCGGGCCGAAGATGCTGCCATCCGAGCCGGGACCGGCCGAGTCCGGTACCCCCGGCGCGTCCGGGTACGAAGCCGCGGGCGAGGACGGGACCGCGCGGGGGAGACCCGAGGCGTCCGACGCCGCCCTGCGGGACGCCGCGACCGAGACCGTCCGGCTGCGCACGCTGTCCTGGCCGTCCCGGCTCGTCGTCGCCCTCGCCATCGGTGGCCTCGCCGTCTACGCGACGGTGCACCTCGCGATGATCTTCCTCTACGTCGCGCCGTCCAACACGGTGCGCGAGCAGGCGGAGGGGGCGCGCGACTACGTCCTGCCCGAGTTCGAGCAGAACTGGAAGCTGTTCGCGCCCAACCCGCTCCAGCGCAACGTGGCCGTCGAGGTACGCGTCGAGACGTCCGAGCCGGTCGGAGGCGTCCGCGTCTCCGACTGGATCAGCCTCACCGCCATGGACATCGAGAACATCGAGGGCAGCCTGCTCCCCAGCCACGCCGACCAGAACATCCTGCGGCGCGGCTGGGACTTCCTGACCGGCGCCCACACCGACGAGGGCGAGCCCATCGGCCTGCGCGGCGAGTTGTCGGAGGCGTACCTGCGGCGCATCGCGCTGCTGCGGCTGAGCGACACGATGGACGTGACGACGGTCGAGCGCGTCCAGTTCCGCGAGGCGCGCACCCGCGTGCCCGCCCCCGACTGGCGGTCCGAGGACTTCGACACGAGCACCACCTACCTCCCCATGGACTGGTGGACGGTGGAGCCGGAGGACCTGCCCGCCGACGTGCGGGACGACGCGGCGGAGGACGCCTCATGAGCGACACCCCCACGGCGCCTGCCCCCGGCGCCCTGCCCCCGTCCCCGTTCAAGGGGCTCAGCAAGGGCTTCGACTCCGCCCTCGCCCGCGGCATCGGCCATGTGACGCGGCGCACCCTCGGCCCGCACCAGACGGCGATCGTCCGCATCGGCTTCGCCGTGACGATGCTGACGTTCCTGCTGCGCGAGTGGCCGCACCGCGGCGAGCTGTACGGCCCCGACAGCCCGTGGGGGTTCGACCTCGCCGCCCGCTTCACCGCCAACAACCAGGCGTTCAGCCTCCTGCTGTGGAACGACTCGCACCTGTGGTTCGAACTGGTCTACCACCTGACGATCCTCGCCAGCGTCGCCATGCTGGTCGGCTGGCGGACCCGGCTCAGCTCCCTGCTGTTCATGATCGGCGTGCTGTCGCTCCAGAACCGCAGCATCTTCATGGGCGACGGCGGCGACAACGTCATCCACCTCATGGCGATGTACCTGACGCTGACCCGCTGCGCGCGCGTCTGGTCGCTGGACGCCCGCCGCGCCGCCCGTACCCCGCGCGACGCCACGGACCCGGCGGGGATCGCGCTGTGGGCCCTCTCCGGTGCCGCGCTGCTCGCGGCCCTGCTCTCCGGCGAACTCGACAGCCCGATCTGGAGCATGTTCTTCTGCGGCATGTGGGCCGCGCACGCCGTCTGGTGGTTGCTGCGCCGTCACGCGCCGGGGGAGCCGCGGATCGTCGCCGACATGATCGCCAACCTGGTGCACAACGCCGCGCTGCTGGTGATCATGTGCGAGGTCTGCCTGATCTACGCCACCGCCGGGTGGTACAAGATCCAGGGCTCCCGCTGGCAGGACGGCACGGCCGTCTACTACCCGATGAACCTGGACTACTTCACGCCCTGGCCCTGGCTGACCGACTTCCTGGCGGCCAACGGCTACCTGGTCCTCGCGATGAGCTACGGCACGGTGTTCGTCCAGGTCGGGTTCGTCTTCGCGCTGCTCAACCGGCGGGCCAAGAACATCCTGTTGTTCGTCATGGTCGGCGAGCACCTCGGCATCGCCGTGCTGATGGGGCTGCCGTTCTTCTCCCTCGCCATGATCGCGATGGACGCCGTGTTCCTGCCGACGGCCTTCCTGCTGTGGGGCGGCTCGCGCCTGCGGCTGGGGGCGGAACGGCTGCTGCCCGCGTCCGTACGCCACCGGTTCGCCGCGCCGCCGCCCGCCCCGGCCGCCGCCGCGTCCCTGCCGGGGCAGCGCGCGACCGAGCGGGAAACGGCCGCACACAGGTGACGTCCGCCCCCGCCGACCGCTGGCACGCCCTCGCCGCCGAGGGGACGGTGCTGCTCGACGGCTTCCACGCCGTCAAGCACGCCGTCCGCTTCGGCGCCCGGCTGCCGCTGGCCGTCACCACCGACAAGCCCGCGACGCTGGCTCTCGCCCGCGACCTGGCCCCCGACACGGTCCCCGCCCTGGACGCGCTGCTGACGCCCGTGCCGCCCGCGACGCTGGCCGGGCTCGTGCCGCGCCCGCATCCGACCGGCGTCGCCGCGCTCGCCGTCCCCGCGCCGCGTGCCCCGGCCCGTACGGCGCCGGTCGTCGTCCTCGACAACCCGCGGCACCTCGGCAACATCGGCGCCGTCGTCCGCCTGGCCGCCGGGGCGGGCGCGGGCGGCGTCGTCACCACCGGCACGGTCGATCCGTGGCACCCGGCGGTCCTGCGCGCCGCCGCCGGGCTGCACTGGGCCACGGCCGTCGAACGGCGCACGGTGGACACGCTCCCGCCAGGACCGCTGTACGCGCTCGACCCGGACGGTGACGACCTGCGGTCCGTCACGTTCGAGGACGGCGCGCTGCTGGCGTTCGGCTCGGAACGGGCCGGTCTCTCCGCGGAGATGCGCGCGCGGGCGACGGGGCTGCTCGCGCTGCCCATGCGCCCGGGGGTGTCGAGCTACAACCTCGCCACCAGCGTCGGCATGACGCTCTACCACTGGATGGCGCGGCGCCCGGCGGGCTGAGCCCGGCCCCACGCGCGGCCCGTCACCCCGCGGCGTCCGCCGCTTCCGCCTCGGCCTCCTCCGCCTCCGCCTCCGCCTCGGCCGCCTCGGCGTTGTACGTCGCGATGCGGTCCGTCAGTTCACGCAGCGCGCTGATCCGCATCGTCGGCAGCCGGTCGGCGTCCGGGTCGTGACGGCGGGCGAGCCCCCACGGGCCGCGCCTGACGAGCGCGGTGGGCAGGCCCGCCTCCCGCGCGGGCGCGATGTCCTCGTCGAGCCGGTCGCCGACGTAGAGCACCTCGTGCGGCGCGAGCCGCAGCGCCTCGGCCATGATCAGGAAGAAACGCGGGTCGGGCTTGGCGATGCCGCCGGTGTCCCAGGAGGTGGCGATGAGGTCCACGCTGCTCTCGAACAGCCGCCGCAGGATCATCGTCGTGGTGTACGACTGGTTCGCGGCGACGCCCACCAGCAGCCCGGCCTCCCGCAGCAGCCGCAGCGTGATCCGGACGTCCGGGTAGAGGTCGTTCTCGCCGAACCACTCGGGCTGGCCCACCGCGTCCCGCTTCTCCCGCTCCCGCGCCATGTCGAAGCCGGGCCGGAAGATCTGGAACGTGTCGAGGTGGTCGCGCCCCTGCGCGATCGTGGCGCCGAACTGGGTGGAGAACGTGTGGCGCGGGACGCCGAGCCAGGCGGCCCAGCCGTCCCACTCGCGGCTCTCGTCCACCAGGCACTCACCGGCGTCGAACAACACGGCACGAATCATGGGCCGCAGCGTATAGACGGCGGTCCGCGCCGCACAGGAACACGTCGCCGATACGGGCGGACTGCGCGCGAACCCGGGACAAGCACCCCTCGCGTCCGGCATATTGCCCGCACGCGCCCCGGCGCCGCCCCCCGACACCCCCGCCAGGCCGGGCGATTCGAACGCGCGGTCCCGTTTCACCCCCGCCGCGTCCCCCGATGGGGTCTTCTGTTGCGCAATGCGGCGGAAATCGGCGCACCGCCGCCACGGAGAGCGCGCAGAGTGGTCCTGACGGTGACGGACGGACGGAGGGGGCCTGCGATGGCCTGGACGTACGGCGCGTGCGTGGTGGACACGCGGACCGGCAGGATCGGGCGGATCACCGCGCGGACGGACGAGCGCTTCCGCCTCACCCCGCTCAGCAGCGGCCGTGTCTGGGACTGCCCGGTGGACGCGGTCCGCGAGGCCACCGAGTGGGAGCAGCGCAACGCCGATGTCCTGGACGCCACCTGGCGTTTCTGGCGCCCTAGGCGCCACGGCGGACTTCCACCGTACGGAAACGTGGGGTGATGTACGCGCCGTCCACCAGCGCCGCGTTGGCGGCCGGATTGCCGCCCGAGCCGTGCAGATCGGCGAACGCGGCCGTCTGATTGACGTGTACGGGGCCCGTCAGGTTGAGCGAGAGCTGCGCGCACTCGTCCAGGCAGGCCGCCACCAGCCCGGCCTCCACCTCGGGTGACGTCGTGTGGCCGAGGACCGTCATCGCGCCGTGGTCGCGGATCGTCCGGCGCAGCAGCGTGAGCGCGTCCTCCGCGGAGTCCACCGGCACCACGAAGCTGATCGGGCCGAACCATTCGCGCAGCGCGGCGGCACGGTCCCGCGCGGCCACGATCAGCGGCGTCCGTACCGTCGCGGCCGGGTACTCCGGGTGCGTCAGCGCGCGGGAGGCGAGCAGGACGTCTCCGGCCTCCGCAGCGGCGGCGAGACGGTCGGCCACCCGGTCGTCCACGAGCGCGCCGAGCAGTCCGGCCGCCCGCTTCTCGTCCGACAGCAGCGCGGTGACGGCCGCCGCGAGGTCGCCCACCACCTGCTCGTGCGTCTTGTGGCCCTCGTCGGTGGCGATGCCGTCGCGCGGGATCAGCAGGTTCTGCGGGGTGGTGCACATCTGGCCGCTGTAGAGCGTGAGGGAGAAGGCGAGGTTCGTGAGCATGCCCCGGTAGGCGGCCGTCGAGTCGATGAGCACCGTGTTGACGCCCGCCTTCTCGGTGAAGACGGCCGCCTGCCGCGCGGTGGTCTCCAGCCAGTCGCCGAACGCGCTCGACCCGGTGTAGTCGATGATCCGCACCTCGGGCCGTACGGCGAGGTCACGGGCGCTGCCCTCGCCCGGGTACTCGGGCGCCAGGCAGACGAGGTTCGGGTCGAACCCGGCCTCGGCCAGCGTCTCGCGGGCGACCCGCACGGTGAGGGCGAGCGGCAGCACGGCGCCCGGATGCGGCTTGACCAGCACGGGGTTGCCGGTGGCCAGCGAGGCGAACAGGCCGGGGTAGCCGTTCCAGGTGGGGAACGTGTGGCAGCCGATCAGGAGCGCGATGCCGCGCGGCACCGGGGTGAACTCCAGGTCGAGCCGGGCCGTTCCGCGCCGCCCCTGCGGCTTCTCCCAGGTGGCGGCGCCCGGTACGCGCGTCTGCTCGGCGTAGGCGTACGCGAGGGCTTCGAGCGCGCGGTCCTGCGCGTGGGAACCACCCGCCTGGAGCGCCATCGGGTACGCCTGCCCGGTCGTGTGCATCACCGCGTGCGCGAACTGGGCGGTCCGTCCGTTGATCCGCGCCAGGATCTCCACGCAGGTCAGCGCGCGCGTCAGCGGTCCCGCGGCGCGCCAGGCGGGGAGCGCGGCGCGCATGGCGGGCAGCAGGACGTCCGGGTCGTGGTGCGCGTACTCGATGCCGAGCGGGAAGCCGTAGGGCGAGATCTCGCCGCCGGTCCAGCCGTCCGCGCCCGGCTGGCCCAGCTCGAACCGCCGGTCGCGCAGCGCGTCGAACGCGGCGCCTCCGTCCCCGCCGTAGGCGCGGGGATGCTCGGGGAAGGGCGACCAGTAGGTCCGGTGACGGATGGTCTCGGCGGCGGCTTCCAGGGTGACACGGTGTGCGGGGTCCATGACCTGATGCTGCGTCGAGACGTCCCCGTGGGGCAAGAGCCGCGGGCCGTCCGGCAGTCGGCGGGCCCGTGGTGCGGGGATGAGCGACGCGTATATGGAGTGGTAGCGTCCGGACGTTCGGCCCCCGTCCCGCCGCAACCACGCCGGGCCGGGGCGCCAACTGGCCTGTCTGTTCGGGGCTGACACACGCGTCGCCTGCCGATCCGGGAGAATCCATGACCACCGACCGCCTTACACCCCACGGCAGTCAGCACCGTGTCCCGTCGGAGTGGCAGGTCCCGGACTGGGGTGAGGCCGAGGACTTCATCCGGATGTTTCACGTGGAACATCCCGATCAGCCGGTGCCGTTGACGATGCGTCTGCGGCAGATACGGGAGCATCTGGAACATACCGGTACCTATCGCCATACCGGCGCGGAGCTTCAGTTCGGCGCCCGTGTCGCCTGGCGCAACGCCAGCCGCTGCATCGGCCGTCTCTACTGGAAGAGCCTGCGCGTCCTTGACCGGCGTACCGCCGTCACGGCGGACGAGATATTCGACGGGATGCGCGAGCATCTGCGGCTGGCGACCAACGAGGGCCGTATCCGCCCGGTGATCTCGGTCTTCGCCCCCGCCACCCCGTACCGCGAGGCCCCCCGCGTCTGGAACAGCCAGCTCATCCGCTACGCCGGCTACCGCGACGCGTCGGGCGGCACCATCGGCGACGGCGCCCACACCGCGTTCACCGACCTCGTCCGGCAGCTCGGCTGGCAGGCCCCCGGCGGCTGGTTCGACGTGCTGCCCCTCGTGATCCAGACGCACGGCGACAAGCCGCAGCTGTACGACGTGCCGCCCGAGCTGATCCTCGAAGTGCCGCTGACGCACCCGACGCTGCCCGCGTTCGACGAGCTGGGCCTGCGCTGGCACGCCGTCCCCGCGATCTCCAACATGCGGCTGTCCATCGGCGGCATCGACTACCCGCTGGCCCCGTTCAACGGCTGGTACATGGGCACCGAGATAGGCGCCCGCAATCTGGTGGACGCCGACCGGTACGACCTGCTGCCCGTCATGGCCGGTCTCCTCGGCCTCGACACCTCGGACGAGACGACGCTCTGGCGGGACCGCGCCCTGGTCGAGCTGAACGTCGCCGTCCTCCACTCGTTCACCCGGGCCGGGGTGAAGATCAGCGACCACCACACCGAGTCGCGCCGCTTCCTCACCCACATCGAGCGGGAGGAGGCGCAGGGCCGCGTCGTCCCGGCGGACTGGAGCTGGATCGTGCCCCCCGTCTCGGGCGGCCTGACCCCGGTCTACCACCGGTACTACGACGAGGCGGACCTGCTGCCCAACTTCTTCCTCGACGACGCGGCCCGCGCCCGCAGCCAGGGCTGCCCCGTCGAGCACTGACCGCCCGGCCGCCCGGCCGCTGGGAGGCCCCGCCGCTCAGACCCCGTCGGGCGGCGGCACCGTCCGGTACTCGGGCTCGCCCGCCGGCTCGTACGTCTGGACGACGATGCCGGACTCCGTGCTCTCGACGCCGGTCAGCCGCAGCGCCGCGGGCGGGCTGCCCGCGGCGAACAGCCGCCGCCCGTTGCCCAGCACGACCGGATGGACCAGCAGCCGCAGCTCGTCGATCAGGCCGTGCGCCAGCAGGTACCGCGCCAGCGTCCCGCTGCCGTGGATCTGGAGCTCGCCGTCGCCCTGCCGCTTCAGCTCGGCGACCTGCTCCGCCGCGTTCCCGCCGAGCACGGAGGTCCCCTGCCAGGCGGGGTGCTCCAGCGTCTGCGAGACGACGTACTTGGGCAGCCCGTTCAGCCGGGACGCCACCGGGTCGGCCGGGTCGGTCACCTTCGGCCAGTACCCGGCGAAGATGTCGTACGTCCGCCGCCCCAGCAGGAACGCGTCGGCCCGCTCGAACCAGCCGCCGATCAGCCGCCCGAAGTCCGCCTGCGCGTACCGCATGGACCAGCCGCCCTGCGTGAACCCCTCGCTCGGGTCCTCGTCCCGCCCGCCGGGACCCTGCACGACCCCGTCCAGGGTCGTGAACTGCGTGAGCGTCAGCCGCATGGTGACCGCACCTCTCCTGTGCTTCCGTGGCACCGGCCGACACCCGACCGGTCATCCTCCAGACCACCGGCCCCCGGGGAACTCATCGCTCATCCCCCGGGCAGCAGATCCGTCTCCTCGAAGACCAGCAGCGTCCGCGTGCTCAGCACCTCGGGGATGCTCTGCAACCGCGTGAGCACCAGCTCGCGCAGCGCCCGGTTGTCCGGCGCGTGCACCAGCAGCAGCACGTCGAAATCGCCGCTGACCAGCGCGATGTGCACGGCCCCCGGCAGCCGCACCAGCTTCTCGCGCAGCGTCCGCCAGCTGTCCTGCCGGATCTTCAGCGTGATGTACGCGGACGCGCCCTGCCCCGCCCGCTCGTGGTCCACCCGCGCCGTGAAGCCCCGGATCACCCCCTCGTCCAGGAGCCGCCCCACCCGCGCGTACGCGTTCGCCCGCGAGATGTGCACCCGCTCCGCGATGGAACGGATGGACGCGCGCCCGTCCAGCCGCAGCAGGCGCAGGATCGCCTCGTCCACCTCGTCCAGCAGCCGTTCACCGGCCCTGGGCAACTGGCCTTCCACCATGCGGTAATCCCTCCCCGCCTTGGACATCCTGCCCCCATCACAGGCCAGGAGTTGCCGACTGTCCACAGGACTTCGCGCCACGTAGCCAATCCGTTCCGCTGCCCCAACAATCGGGAGGGAGAGCAGGAGGTGCCGCCATGACGATCGTGGAGCAGCCCGCCGCCACCCGCGCACTGCTGCCCGAGCCGGAACCCCACCGCGTCCTCGGCACCGGCGCCGCCCCCGACGCCCGGCTGTGGCCCGAGCTGTACCGCCTGCTCGTGCGCGGTCGGCGCCTCAACGAGCAGGCCACCGCCCTCACGCGGCAGGGCCGCCTCGCCGTCTACCCCTCCTCCACCGGCCAGGAGGCGTGCCAGATCGCCGCCGCCCTCGCCCTCGAACCCCGCGACTGGCTCTTCCCCAGCTACCGCGACACCCTCGCCGTCATCACCCGGGGCGTGCCCCCGGCCGCCGCCCTCGGCCTGCTGCGCGGCGACTGGCACACCGGCTACGACCCGCGCGAACACCGCGTCGCCCCCCTGTGCACGCCGCTCGCCACCCAGCTCCCGCACGCCACCGGCCTCGCCCACGCGGCCCGGCTGCGCGGCGACGACGTCGTCGCCCTCGCCCTCGTCGGCGACGGCGGCACCTCCGAGGGCGACTTCCACGAGGCGCTGAACTTCGCGGCGGTCTGGCGCGCCCCCGTCGTCTTCCTCGTGCAGAACAACCGGTACGCCATCTCCGTCCCCCTCGCCGCCCAGACCGCCGCCCCCTCGCTCGCGCACAAGGCCGTCGGCTACGGAATGCCGGGACGCCTCGTGGACGGCAACGACGCCCCGGCCGTCCTGACGGTGCTGCGCGAGGCCGTGGCGCACGCCCGCTCCGGCGGCGGCCCCACCCTCGTCGAGGCCCTGACGTACCGCATCGACGCCCACACCAACGCCGACGACGCGACCCGCTACCGGCCGCCCGAGGAGGTCGCCGCCTGGCGCGAGCGCGACCCGCTCACCCTCCTCGCCCGCGACCTGCGCGCCCACGGCCTCCTCACCGACGAGACCGAACGCGCCGCCCGCGCCGACGCCGACACCCTCGCCGCCGCCCTGCGTGCCGCCCTGAACACCGACCCGGCGCTCGACCCGCTCGACCTCTTCGCCCACGTCTACGCCACCCCCACCCCCCAGCTGCGCGAACAGCGGGACGCCCGGTGAGCGCCACCATGGCGCAGGCACTCAACCGCGCCCTGCGCGACGCCCTGGCCGCCGACCCCGACGTCCACCTCCTCGGCGAGGACATCGGCACCCTCGGCGGCGTCTTCCGCGTCACCGACGGCCTCGCCGCCGAGTTCGGCCCCGAGCGCTGCGCCGACACGCCGCTCGCCGAGGCGGGCATCCTCGGCGCGGCGACCGGCATGGCGATGTACGGGCTGCGGCCGGTGGTCGAGATGCAGTTCGACGCGTTCGGCTACCCGGCGTTCGAGCAACTGGTCAGCCACGTCGCCAAGATGCGCAACCGCACGCGCGGCGCGCTCCCGCTGCCGCTGACCGTGCGCGTCCCGTACGGCGGCGGCATCGGCGGCGTCGAGCACCACGGCGACTCGTCCGAGGCGTACTACATGGCCACGCCGGGGCTGCACGTCGTCACCCCCGCGACCGTCGCCGACGCGTACGGCCTCCTGCGCCAGGCCATCGCGACCGACGACCCGGTCGTCTTCCTCGAACCCAAGCGCCTCTACTGGTCACGCGACGACACCGTCGAACTGCCCGCCACCGTCGAGCCCTTCGGCCGCGCCGTGCTGCGCCGCGAGGGCGCCGACGCGACCCTCGTCACGTACGGCCCGGCCGTCCCCGTCTGCCTGGCCGCCGCCGACGCCGCCCGCGAGGCGGGCTGGGACCTCGGCGTCCTCGACCTGCGCACGCTCGTCCCGTTCGACGACGCCACGGTCTGCGCCGAGGTACGCCGCACGGGCCGCGCCGTCGTCGTCCACGAGGCGTCGGGCTTCGCCGGTCCCGGCGCCGAGATCGCCGCCCGGGTGACAGAACGCTGCTTCCACCACCTCGCCGCGCCCGTCCTGCGCGTCACCGGGCACGACATCCCGTACCCGCCGCCGATGCTCGAACGCCACCATCTGCCCGACGTGGACCGCGTGCTGAGCGCCGTCGCCCGGCTGCAATGGGAGGACCAGGTATGAGCGCACAGGAGTTCAGGCTGCCCGACCTCGGCGAGGGCCTGACCGGCGCCGAGATCGTCCGCTGGCTGGTGGAGGTCGGCGACACCGTAGCCGTCGATCAGCCCGTGGTGGAGGTGGAGACCGCCAAGGCGGTCGTCGAGGTGCCCGTGCCGTACGCCGGCACCGTCGGCGAACGGTTCGGCGCGCCGGGCGAGGAGATCCCGGTCGGCGCGCCGCTCCTGCGCGTCACGCCGTCGGACGCGCCCGCGGGCGCCAGCGGGCCCGTCCTCGTCGGGTACGGCACGAGCCCGCCGGTCGCCGCCCCCGTCCCGGCGCCGCCCCGGCCTGCACCCGCGCCTGCGCCCGCGGGCGCGCAGAACGGCAGGACCGTCCCCGTCGTCTCCCCCCTGGTCCGCCGCATCGCCCGCGAACGCGGCATCGACCTGCGTACCGTCAGCGGCACGGGCCCCGGCGGGCTCGTCCTGCGCTCCGACGTCGAGGCCGCCACCGCGACCACCCGCGTACCCCTGCGCGGCACCGCCGCCGCCATGGCCGAGAAGCTCACCCGCAGCCACACCGAAATCCCCGCCGCCACCTGCTGGCTGGACGTGGACGCGACCGAACTCCTCGCCGCCCGCCGCCACACCGGCCTGCCCCTCCTCGCGCTCCTCGCCCGCGTCTGCGTCTCCGCGCTCGTCCGCCACCCGCAGCTCAACGCGACCGTGGACACCGAGGCCCGCGAGATCGTCCGCCACGGCCCCGTGCACCTCGGCATCGCCACCGACACGGAACGCGGCCTGCTCGTCCCCGTCGTCCGCGACGCCCACCTCCTCCCGGCACGCCGCCTCGCCGACGAACTGACCCGCCTCACCGGCACGGCGCACGCGGGCGTCCTCTCCCCGGCGGAACTCACCGGCGCCACCTTCACCCTCAACAACTACGGCGTCCTCGGCGTGGACGGCTCCACCCCGCTGCTCAACCACCCGGAGGCCGGGATGCTCGGCGTCGGCCGCATCGCCGAGAAACCGTGGGCGCACGAGGGCACGCTCGCCCTGCGGCACGTCGTGCAGCTGTCCCTCACCTTCGACCACCGCGTGTGCGACGGCGCGATCGCCGCCGCGTTCCTGCGCCATGTCGCCGAACGCGTGGAGCGGCCCGTGCTGCTGCTCGCCGACCTCTGACCCGGCCGGACGGGAACCCTCCACATCCCGTTCCGGTCCGTAACCGCTTCCGGCGGCTACCCGTGGGTACACACCCGTACCACCCGACTACCGTGACCGCATGAGCCCTTACGAGGCCCTGGTCCTCGCCGGAGGCGCCGCCCGCAGGCTCGGTGGCGCCGACAAACCAGCCGTCCCGGTCGGCGGACGCACGCTCCTCGACCGCGTCCTGGCCGCGTGCGCCGACGCGGCCCGCACCGTCGTCGTCGGCCCCCGCCGCCCGACACCGGGACGTACCGTCGTCTGGACCCGCGAACACCCGCCGGGCGGCGGCCCCCTCCCCGCCCTCGACGCCGGACTGCGCGCCACCGAGGGCCCGCTCGTCGCCGTGCTCGCCGCCGACCAGCCGTTCCTCACCCCGGCGCGCCTCGGCGTCCTGCGCGCCGCCCTGCCCGACGACGCCGCCGAAGCCGACGGCGTGCTGCTGCGCGACCACACCGGACGCGACCAGCCCCTCACCGCCGTCTACCGCACCGAGTCCCTCCGCCGCGAACTGGCCCTGGCCACCGCCGAGTACGGCACGCTCACCGGCCTTCCCCTCCACATCGTGCTCTCCGGCCTGCGGCTGCGCCGCCTCGACTGCGACGACACTCTCGACTGCGACACCTGGGCCGACATCGCCGCCGCCCGCGCCCGCATCAGGGACCATGGACAGGTGTTGGACGAATGGATCGCAGCGGTCAAGACCGAACTCGGCATCGACCCCGACGTGGACACCAAGGCGCTGCTCGACACCGCCAGGGACGCCGCGCACTCGGTGGCACGGCCCGCCGCGCCGCTGAGCACCTTCCTCATCGGCTACGCGGCGGCCCTGCACGGGATGTCCCCCGCCGAGGCCGCCTGCAAGGTCTCGGACCTGGCGCGCCGCTGGGACGAGGAGTCGGCGTCCCCGGGGGCCGGGGCTGCCGAGGGCGCACGTCCGTGAGCGACGACTTCGACGACGCCCTCGCCCTCGCGAACGGCCCGGCCGCCGCCGCGACCGTCGCCGCCCCCCGTGCCCCCGCCGCCGGGCCCGCGCCGCCACGCGCCGCCGCCCGGCACCCCGACGAACCCTCCTGGGACGCCGCCCGCGCCACCGCCCACCGCGCCGCCCGCCCTCTGCCGCCCCGCCGCCTGCCGCTCGACCTCGCGCTCGGCCACACCCTGGCCGCCCCGCTGACGGCCCTCACCGACCTCCCCGCGTTCGACACGTCCGCGATGGACGGCTGGGCCGTCGCCGGTCCCGGGCCCTGGCGGCTCACCGAAGCCCCCGACGCCCGCGGCCTCCTCGCGGGCGGCGCCACCGGCCCGCGCATCGCCGACGGGCAGGCCGTCGTCATCGCGACCGGCGCCCGGCTCCCCGACGGCGCGACGGCCGTCCTGCGCGCAGAACACGGCGCCGTCACCGGCCGCCGTCTCACGGGCACCGTGCCGGGGCACGGCGCCGACATCAGGCCGCGCGGCCAGGAGTGCCGCACCGGCGCCGAACTGCTCCCCGCCCGCACGGTCCTCACCCCCGCCGCGCTCGGCCTCGCCGCGGCGGCGGGCTACGACCAGCTCGCCGTCCGCCCGCGCCCGCGCGTCGAGGTGCTGGTGCTGGGGGACGAGCTGCTGTTCCGCGGGCTGCCGTACGACGGCCGTATCCGTGACGCGCTCGGCCCCATGACCGGCCCCTGGCTCACCGCCCTCGGCGCCCAGACCCTCGTCACGCGCCGCCTCGGCGACGACGCCGAGGCGCTCCACGAGGCCATCAGCACCAGCCGCGCCGACCTCGTCGTCACCACGGGCTCCACCGCGCACGGCCCCGTCGATCACCTGCGCGCCACCCTCGACCGGCTCGGCGCCCACCTGCTGATCAGCGGCGTCGCCGTCCGTCCAGGACACCCCATGCTGCTGGCCGAACTGCCCTCGGGGCCGCCCCTGATCGGCCTGCCGGGCAACCCGCTGGCCGCCGTCTCCGGCCTGATGACGCTGGCCGCGCCGCTGCTGTGCGGCCTCGCCGACCGGCCCGCCCCCACCGACCGCACCGCCACCCTCACCGGCGTCGTACGGGGCCACCCGCGCGACACCCGGCTCGTGCCCGTGGTGTGCCAGGAACCAGGCCTGGCCAGGCCGCTGAACTACACGGGCCCCGCCATGCTGCGCGGCATCGCCGCCGCGTCAGCCCTGGCCGTCATCCCTCCGGGCGGGGCCCAGGAGCACGCCCGGGTCCGCCTCCTCGACCTCCCGCAGGCATGAGACTTCCCGGCAGTCCCGAGCCCGACGACGCGGACGAGGACATCCCCGACAGCCTGCGCGGCCAGCGCTCGCACGACGTCCGCCTCCCCCGCCAGGCCGCGGGCCCCCTCGTCCAGGTGATGCGGCGCATCGCCATGGCGACCGCCGTCCTGGCCGCCGCCGTCGTGATCGTCTACCTCGACCGCGACGGCTACAAGGACAACGTCGCGGGCGGCCCGGTCAACTTCGCCGACACCCTCTACTACGTGACGGTGTCGCTCTCGACCACCGGCTACGGCGACATCGTGCCCGTCACGGACAAGGCGCGGCTGCTCACCACGTTTCTCATCACACCGCTGCGGGTGCTGTTCCTGATCATCCTGGTCGGCACCACACTGGAAGTCCTGACCGAGCGCACCCGTGATCAGTGGCGCCTGGCCCACTGGAGGAGCACCTTGCGCGACCACACCGTCATCGTCGGCTTCGGCACCAAGGGCCGGTCCGCCGCGGAGACCCTGATCGGCGCGGGGCTGGCGCTGGACCGCATCGTGGTGGTCGATGCCAGCCCGGCGGTCGTGGAGCTGGCCGGGGCCGACGGGTACGCGGGCGTCGTCGGCGACGCCACCCGCAGCAGCGTCCTCATGCGCGCGCGGGCCGACCGGGCGCGGCAGGTCATCATCTCGGCCCAGCGCGACGACACCGCCGTCCTCGTCGCGCTGACCGTGCGGCAGCTCAGCAAGAACGTGCGCATCGTCGTCTCCGTGCGGGAGGAGGAGAACGTCCCGCTGCTGCGGCAGTCGGGCGCCGACTCCGTGATCACGTCGTCGAGCGCCGTCGGACGCCTCCTCGGCCTGTCGATGATCAGCCCCAGCTCCGGCGCCGTCATGGAGGACCTGATCCAGCACAGCCAGGGCCTCAGCCTGCGCGAGCGGCCGGTCACCAAGGCCGAGGCGGGCCGTTCGCCCCGGGACTGCGACGACCTGGTCGTCTCGGTCATAAGGGGTCACCAGCTGCTGCCGTACGACGACCCGGAGGTGGCCACGCTGAAGCTGACCGACCGTCTCGTCGTCATCCACCGTGTGACGCCCGAGGAGATCGCCGCCAAGAACCGCGCCCTCGCCGAGCGGCGCGGCGCCGACCGTGGACCAGGATCGTGGCGCATCCCGCGCCGGTGAGCGTCCTGGCGGAGCGGTCGGGCGTCACCATCACCCGCAGCGGCGACACCGTGACCAAGGCCCACGCGGCGGGCACCGACACCGCCGCGCTGACCGCGCGCATACGCCTCGCCGCGCACCCGGCGCTCGCCGACGTCCTGCTGCCCCCGCTGCCCCCGGCCGAGGTCACCACGTGGCACGACGGCAGGGCGGCGACGCGCTGGCCGTACGGCACGCCGATCGACCCGGCGGCCGGTGCCGTGCCGTGGGCCGAGGCGGGCGCGCTGCTCGCGCGGCTGCACACGACGCCCCTCGCCGCGCTGTCCGGCGCCCCCCTCCCGCCGAGCGGCGCACCGGCCCGCATCCTGGCGACACTGCCGGGGACGCTGCGCGCCCTGCCCCGTACGCCCCTGACCGCCGCGCTGGAACGCGTCCTCGCCGCCACGGCCACCGTCGCCGCGACCGGCCGGGCGCTGTGCCACGGGGACTTCCACCTGGGCCAGCTGGTCCGCACCGGCGGCGCCTGGCACCTGATCGACGTGGACGACCTCGGGGCGGGCGACCCGGCGTGGGACCTCGCCCGCCCCGCCGCCTGGTACGCGGCCGGGCTGCTGCCGCCGGAGGACTGGTCCGCCTTCCTCCACGCCTACCGGCCCGGCTGGGACCCCTGGCCCTCGGTGGACGTCCCGGCCCGCCTGATGACGGCCCACACCGTCGCCCGCGCGCTGACGCACGCGGAGGAGGCCCAACGTCCGCTCACCGAGGAGGAATTGGCCCTTGCCGACGCATCTTTCCGGATAAGCCGACTAAGCTGAGGCTGTCAGCAAATCGACCATGGAGCCGATGATGCAGTGTCCCAAGTGCGGTGCGCAGTTGCACACGTTCAACCGGAGCGGGGTCCAGATCGAGCAGTGCAGCAACTGCCGCGGGATCTTCCTCGACTACGGCGAGCTTGAGCACCTGACGAAGCTCGAATCCCAGTGGGCACCGCAGGCCCCGCCGCCGCCCGCCGCGCCGAACGCCCCCCACTACCAGCAGCAGCCCCCCGGCCCGGCCTGGGGCGCGCCGCAGCACCACGGCGGTCACGGCGGTCACCACGGCGGCCACGGCGGTCACCACGGCCACCGCCGGGGCGGCATCTCCGGCCTCTTCTTCTCGTCCTGACGCACCGCACGCCCCAGCACACCCGAACGCCCCGCGCCCCCGGCGCCGGGGCGTTCGCCGTTCCGCGGGCACGCCCGGCGCGCCGCCCGTCCGTCAGGCCAGGGACGGGCCGCCCGCCAGCCAGCCGAGCATCGCCGTGAACCGCCGCCGGTGGAACGTGGACAGCGACGACCCCACCTCCTCCGACACCTCACGCACCAGCCGCTCCGCCGTCACGAACGTCAGCAGCTCGGCGATGTCTTCGAGCACCTGCATGCCGAATGCCTCGGACGTGGTCTCCGTCACCACCAGTCGCAGCACGTGCCGCCAGATCTCCAGGGCCGCCGCCACCTGTCCATGCTCGGCGAACACCTGTGCTCCTACGCTGCGTTGCCGGAGGGTGAGCGCCGGATGGGTGCACACCAGGGCGACCGCTTCCTCGGTACTGCGCGGGTCGCCGCAGGAGAGCAGCGCGTCGAGCGCCGCCTCGACGTGTGCGCCCTTCACCCCGGCCAGCCCCAGGACGTACGTGGCGATCCGCAGGCGCAGCGCGTCCAGATCCTCCGCGCCGTCCTCCTCCAGGGCCTCAAGCACCCCGGCGCCCCATGCCCCTGTGCCGTGGCACCCGTCCGCCTGTTCCGCCAGCGACTTCACCGCGCGACCCCGATCGACGCGCAGAAGGACCGCCGCCGCCATGCAACAGTCGCTGTCGAGGACGGAAGGGGACCGCAGCGCCAGTTCAGCCGTCCGCCAGGCATCTTCATGCAGACCTTCGTCGAGCAGCGCCTCCGCGTAGTCGGCCCGATCCAGCGGGTGCAGGCGTCGCCCGTCGCCCACGAGCGCCGTCAGCTCAGGACCGTCGGACGGCCCGCGTGCGGCGCACCACAGCCGGACGACCTCGATCCGCCCCAGCGGCAGCTCCCCCGTGCCCCCGAGCCGCTGCCGTGTCCACGCGAGTGCCTCGCAGTCCACGCCTGCGTCGGTCATCAGCCGCAGCAACCGGGCCACGCGCCAGGTCTCCCAGCCGGTCTCCTCCGCGAAGGCGGCCAGCTCTCGCACCGGTCCGGCGTCGTCCGCCCCCCGGACGGCGAGCCACAGCCGTGCCGCCTCCTGCTGATCCCAGGTGAGCACCCGCCGGTCGTCGAGCACCGACCGGGCCAGCTCGGCCGCCTCGCTCGTCGCGCCCGCCTCCTCCAGGACCTGCGCGACGGCCATCCGGCCCGCGTGGTCCGCGGCGGGCCTGGCGGCCCCGGCCTCGGCCAGCTGCGCGCACACCGTCGGCGCCGGATCGCTGCCGAGCCATGCCTCCGCCGCCCGCTTGACGTTGTCGTGGCCCGCCAAGGGATCCGCCACGACACGCCGCGCGAGCCGTTCGGCCTCGTCGGCCGCACCGAGCACGCGGTACGCCTCGGCGGCGATCCGCCTCTGCCACACGCCCGCCCCCGGCTCTTCGAGGAACTCGCCGATCCGCTCCCGCACGGCCCGTACGGAGGGTTCCCCCAGCTGTTCGGCGAGCCGCGCGGCGAGTGGCAGGAAGCCGCGGATCAGCAGGAGCAGTGGGCGAAACAGGGCCGTGGTCTCGGTCGGCGGGATCAGGCGACTGAGGGCGGACAGCGCGCGGAACCTGTACCCGGCCGTCACGTCGGGGGCCGCGGCGAGCAGCCGGAGCACCGGTGCGGTGTCGTGCCGGACGCCGAGGGCGCCCAGGGCCACGGCCGCACGGCGGGCGCTCGTCGTGCCGCCCCTGACGTGTGCGGCGAGGCGTTCCACGACGCGTGTCACCTGGTCGGCTCCCGCCTCGGCCCCCTCGGACAGCAGCGCGGCGGCGGCCAGGGTCCGGTCGGAGTCCGGCCGGGCGAGGGCCCGCTCGATCACCACGTCCGCCGAACCGCCGGGCGAGGTGGCCCATCGACACAGCACGAAGAGCGCCAGCGACCGCTGGGCCTCGTCGCACGCGCGCCGGATCCACCTCTCCAGACCCTCCCCGTCCGCCGGGATCTCCTCCGCGTACGACACGGCGGCCAGGAACTCGGCGAAGCTCTGGTGCAGGAAGCGCACCTGCTCGCCTGCCACGACCAGCAGGCCCGTCCCCGCCAGCGCGGCAGGCAGCTCCGCCTCCCAGCCCGCGGGCAGGTCGGCGACCGCGTGGCGGCGCACCCACTCCCGGGCCGCCGCGGCCAGATCCTCGTCCCCTTCGGTACGCAGCCGGGCCACGTGCCGCAGCAGCGCGTCGGCCGAGCCCGCGAGCCTGCCGGGGAACGGCGCCGCCCCGCCCGCCCCGCCCGCCCGGTCCCGCAAGCGGTCGAGGAAGCTCTCGTAGAGCGCCAGGCGGCCGGAAGCCGGCGGCAGTGACGGTTCCAGCGTCGCGTTGACCAGCGCGAGCGTGGCGAGCAGCGGATTGCGCACCAGCTCCGTCAGCTCGCCCTCCTCGACGACCTCGGCGACGAACCGGTCCGCCGCCGCGGCCGGATGCGGCACCTGCGCGCGCTGTTGGTCGAACCACTTCCGGGCGTAGTCACGCAGCTCCGGCTCACCGAACGGCTGGATCTCGAACCCGCCAGGGAGCGCCTCGCGCAGCGGCGCCAGCTCGGCGGGCGGCAGCGGACGGGTCGTCACGACCAGCCGGAAGGCCGAGTCGCGGCGACTGTGCCTGGCCAGCGTACGGATCAGCTCGCCCCGCTCCCGCCGGTCGGCTATCTCGTCGAGACCGTCCACGAAGACGAGCCAGCGGGCACCCTGCGCGCGGCCCGCGAACAGCGCGGCGGGCGGATCGGCGACCAGGCTGCCGCCCAGCGTCGCGAGCGCCGCGCTGCGCAGCCGTTCGCTCCACGAGCCCTGGGCCCCCGCCAGCAGCGACGCGGACAGCCGCAGCGGCACCAACGGTTCCGTCACCGGCGCGTCCTGGAACGAGGAACGTCGCAGCCACACGCCGCACAGCGACCGCACCAGATGCCCGGCCAGCGTCGATTTGCCCGCACCGGCCTCGCCGGTGATCAGAAGGTGCTCGTACCGCGCCAGCGCGTCGGGGAGCGACATCACCCGCTCCGCCGTCGGGGAACCCGCCTCGCCGTCCGCGCCGGGCCGGGCCCCGGGCGCGGCGTGACCGTCACGGGGAGGCGTTGCCTCGTCGGCCTGCGTGCTCCCGGGGACGTCCGGCGGGTCGTCCGTCGCGGGTCCTCCCGACCGCGGGGTCGCCACGGAGTGGCGTACGCGCTGCCGTACGTAGACCGCGGACAGCGGCGGCTCCATCAGGCCGAGCACCGAGTAGGGCAGGCAGTCGAGGATGCCGTCCTGTGCCTCCAGGATGTCCCGCAGCGCGGGGGAAGGGAGCGGGATCTCCGACCAGTTCGCGGTGCCCGGATGCGCGTCGCGGCGGGCGTCCTCCTCGATCCGGTCGCGTTCCCGCTTGGCCTGGGCCCATAACGGGGTGACGGCGTCGGCGTCGCGGCCGAGCCCCTCGGCGAGGGAGCGGACGACAGGGAGCGGGAGCATCCGCCCGGCGTTGACGACGTCGTAGAGCGCGCGCGGGTTCAGGCCCGTCATCTCGGCGGTCCGCCGGATCGAACCGTGGCCCGTCCCGTCGATGGCGCTCACGAACCAGTCGGCGATCGCCTCCAGTTCCGGCAGCCGCTTGCTCTCGGCCGACGGCGGTCGTCCCGCTCGCATCCTGCCCCCCGCTCCCCGCGTGTGCCGCCCCGGGGGTTTCCGGGGATTTCCCCACGCTAGCGGGAAATTCTGCTGTGGGCAGAGTCTGAGGGGGAGTCGAGAACACCCCGTCGGGAGGATTCGTGGACGCCTTGCTGACCGCCCACCCCGCGCTCTGGGCCGCCGTGGCCTTCGTCGGCGCGGCGACCGGTGCGCTGCGCGCCTGGCTCGCCCACCGGACAGCCGTGCGGCGCGAGGAGGAGCACACGCGGCGCGTCGAACTGGCCGTGAGTGACACGGCCGGTCCCGACCGCGCCGCGGTCGTCCGGGCCTCGGCCCAGCTGGCACCATCCGCACCCCGTGGCCGTGTCGGATGACGCCCGCCGTGCCCTGGCCCGGCGGGCCGCTGCCCCTCACCCCGTCGTGTCGTCGCCGCGGCGGGGGAGGAGGCCGAGGTCCATCGCGGTCACCACTGCGTGCGTGCGGTCGCTGACGTCCAGCTTGGCGAAGATCCGGAGCAAGTGCGTCTTCACGGTCGCCTCCCCGATGACGAGCCGCCTGCCGATGTCCGCGTTGGACAGCCCGTCGGCCACCGCGCCCAGCACCTGTGTCTCCCGCGTGGTCAGCGCCACGGGCGCGGGCCGCCGCATCCGGGACACCAGCCTCGCCGCGACGCGCGGGGCCAGCACCGTCTCCCCGCGCGCCGCCGAGTGGATCGCGGCGACGAGCTGCTCGCGCGTCGTGTCCTTCAGCAGGTAGCCGATCGCTCCCGCCTCCACCGCGCGCTCGATCTCCGTGTCGGTGTCGAACGTCGTCAGGATCAGCACCCGGGTACGCCGCCCGCGCGCCACGATCTCCGCCGTGGCCGCCACCCCGTCCAGCACCGGCATCCGCAGGTCGAGCAGCGCCACGTCGGGGTCGAGCCGTTCCACCAGCTCGACCGCCGCACGGCCGTCGCCCGCCTCGCCGACGATCTCGATCCCCGTCCCGGCCGCCATCAGCGCGACCACCCCGGCGCGCATCACCGCGTGGTCGTCGGCCACCACGACGCGCAGTCCGTCCGCCGTCATGTCACCCCTGTCCTTCGTCGCTCGTCGGGATCGTCGCCAGGACACGCGTCCCGTCACCCACCGAGCTGGTCACCGTCAGCCCGCCGCCCAGCTCCGCCATCCGCTTGCGCATGCCGTCCAGGCCGAACCCCTGGGACGCGCCGACGACGAAGCCGCGCCCGTCGTCCGTGATCTCCAGCTCGACGCCGTCCGGATGGCGGGTGAGCACGACGCCGACGGTCGTCGCCGCCGCGTGCTTGCGTATGTTGGCCAGCGACTCCTGCGTGCAGCGCAGCAGCGCTATTCGCGTCCGCTGGTCGCACTCGACGTCGGGCAGCTCCGCCTCGACGACCAGCCCCGTGTCCTCCGTGAACCGGTCGAGGGTGCGCCGCAGCGTCCGCGCCACCGACCCCGGCACGATGCCGCCCGGCGGTGCCGAGCCGACGAGCGCGCGCGCCTCGGTCAGGTTCTCGCGCGCGGTCTGCTCGATCGACAGGAGCTGCCGCCCACTGCGCGCCGGGTCGGCGCCGATGCCGGAACGTGCCGCCTCGGCGAGCACGATGATCGACGCGAACCCCTGCGCGAGCGTGTCGTGGATCTCCCGCGCGAGCCGTTCCCGCTCCTCGGCCGCGCCCTGCCGCTGATGGGCGGCGGCCAGCCGGGCCTGCGCGGTCTCCAACTCGGCGCCCAGCTCGGCCACCTGCTCCCGCTGCTGCTCCAGGTAGCGGTGCACGGCCAGCCCGATCAGCACGCTCGCCAGGAACGCCAGCAGGGTCGCGGCCACGTTCCCGTCCGTGAGGCGCGGGCTCCAGCCCTGCGGCGCCACGCCGCCGAGCACGGTCGCCAGCGCGGCGACACCCCCTGCGGATATCGCCGACCGGGGCTCCTTCGCGAGGGACCAGAAGTGCGGCAGCGTCGCGATGTACGCGGTCGCGCCGCCGTCCCGCAGGAAGGACATGGCCGCCAGCCCCACGATCAGACCCCATGTGACGACCCTCGGCCGCGCGAACGCGCGGTCGGGGAACGCGCGGCCCGCCGCGTAGAAGAGGCCGACGGCCACGGGGACGCCCACGGACCAGTACCGGGTGGCGCCCGGGTCGTCCTGCCCGGCCACGGCCATCGGCGCGAGGCCCAGCAGCACCCAGGACAGCACGTACCAGCGGTGCAGGGGCCAGGGGGCGCGGGGCTGTTCTGCGGGCGG
The DNA here is from genome assembly GCF_000719135.1 of Streptomyces avicenniae. Taxonomy (GTDB): domain Bacteria; phylum Actinomycetota; class Actinomycetes; order Streptomycetales; family Streptomycetaceae; genus Streptomyces; species Streptomyces avicenniae. The sequence goes on from NZ_JOEK01000001.1 coordinate 593,143, forward strand.
CATGCCGGTCAGCCTACGTCCGGGCCGTGCCGCCTGACCTGCGCGGTTGCCGGTCCGAGGGGCGGGCGGTGGGCGTCGGCGGGGAGTTGGTTCATGGCCGCCATCCTCCCGCGGCGGGCCGGTCGCCCGACAGCCTCAGCCGGTGGAACCTGCCGTCCACCGATCGGTGGACGGCCCGGCCGGGGCGCGCAGGAACGGGCGGTCCCGGGGAGTCACGCGCGCCCGTGGCCCCGTGGCCCGCAGGACGACGTCCAGCACCGCGTCCGGCTCGCAGGCGTAACTGTGCGAGAACCAGGCCATGTTCGCCTCGACGGCCGCCCACCGTGTCCCGCCGCCGGTGCCACCCGTGTCGTCCGCGAGGAGGCCGACATCGACGGTCACCGCGCTGGGCAGCGCGGCCCCCGCCACGTCGAGGAGGCGGCGGGCGAACCGGCGGACGTCGCCCTCGCACGGATCATCGGCGAGCGGCGCGGCGTCCAGCCTGCCGTGGACGGCGTACCTGCTCGCGGCGGCGATCCGTCCGTCCAACAGGAACAGGCGGTACTCGGCGGCGAACGCGACGACGTCGGAGACCAGCACCGTTGTGGCGTCCGTGCCCTGCGGCAGCCGCGACCCGTCGGCGTACACGGCGGCCGGGAACGACTTGTCGCTCGGCGGCTTGACGAAGACGGGCCCCCGCGCCGTCCGCGCCCCGGCCAGCGTCATCCGCTCGATCCGCCGCCCGGTGAACTCGTGGGGCAGCCGCGTCAGCCAGTCGTCCGGCGGTTCGAGCAGCGCGAGCCCGAGCCGGTCGGCGACGCGGTCGGCGGCGTACGGGCCGCCGTACCAGTGCACGGACCGCCCGGCCAGCCCTTCAGGCAGGGCCGGGCCGGGGACGGCGCGCACCTTCATGCCCCGCCGGGCGGCGGCCTCGGCGAGGAGCGCGGTCGTGCTGGTCCGCTGCGGGGAGGTGAGGAGTACGGGGGTCACGCGGCGTCGGCCGTGAACGTGTGCGTGACCTCGATCGGGCCGACGAGGTGCCGGTTGAACTCGGCCAGTTCGGCGGCCGGTACCCACAGCTCCAGGATGGTCCGGCCGCCCGCCCGGCGCACCGGGTAGCGGGCGACGAACGCCGTCTCGACGGCGAAGCGCGTCACGTACCCGGCGCCGGAGGCGGGCACGTTCCAGTCGCGGGCGATCCGGATCGCGTAGTCCTCGTCCAGCACCGGGTAGAAGATCGGCTGTTCCGGGAGCCGGGGCGGCCAGGCGGTCCACCCGGACGCCTCGACCAGCGCCAGTTCCGCGGGCCCGGTCGGGCGCCAGAGGGTCGTCGTCGGCCTGTTCATGCCACGACCGTACCGAGCGGTGGTTCCGGGGCGCGGCGGATTACGCCGTGCCCGGCCGTCGGGTCAGCGCTTCTTGGTCTTCTTCCGCTGCGGGAGCCGCCATTCGCCGCGGTGCTTCTGGCAGCGTGAGTAGCCGATCATCCTCGGGTTGCCGCACGGCTTCCCCGTCTCCGTCCTGGTCGAGCCGCACTTGAGCTGCCTGGCCATCCGTTCCTCCCCATCCGTCCACGGGCGCGGGCCTGGCCCCATCGTCACGGGCCTCCGCGCGCCCTGTCGGCGGAACGCGGCACTCCGGCCGGTTCGGTGCGCTCGGGCGGCCGGTTCCGCGCGGTCAGCGGCGGACCCGTAGCGCGCGGACGCGGTTGATCGCGGCGGCGACCTCGTGACGGCGCGGCACGGCGTAGTCGTCGTCGTGCACGCCGACCAGCGCCGCGACGCCCTCGGGCCCCGCGAGGTCGTGGTCGAGGAGGTCCAGGGCCTCGGCCAGGGTGCGCCTGCCGTCGAGGTGGCCGCGCCGCACCGCGAGTTCGACCGCCAGCCCGACGCCGGTGACGTGCGGGCCGTCCGCCAACTGCTCGACGGCGCGCAGGTCCACCTCGTGCTCGCCCAGCGCCAGCCGGTCCGTGCCGTGGGCGCGGACGCGCGTACGGCCCCGGGCGGTGGCGTCCAGGCTCGACGGGTCGGGGCGGCGGGCGACGACGCCGGGGAACGACACCGCCTCGGCGCGGCGGCCGGTCGGCACCGCGGCGACCTCGCGGGCGCGCGCGGTGACGTCGTACGGCCGGTACCCGTCCATCATCACGACCCGGTCCGCGACGTCCAGGTAGTCGCCTGAACCGCCCATGACCAGCACCGTCGAGACCCCGTGGTCGCGGTGCAGCGAGCGCACCGTGTCCACGAGCGGCGTCAGCGGCTCCCGTTCCTTCGCGACCAGCGCCTGCATCCTGGCGTCGCGGATCATGAGGTTGCTCGCGGCCGTGTCCTCGTCGATCAGCAGCACGCGCGCGCCCGCCTCCACGGCCTCGCACAGCGACGCCGCCTGGGAGGTGGAGCCGGAGGCGTCGGCGGTCGAGAAGTCGGCCGTGTCCGCGCCGCTCGGCAGGTGGTCCACGAAGGCGTGGACGTCCACGCGCGTCACCGGACGGCCGTCCTCCGCGCGGATCTTGACGGTGTCCCCGTGCGCGACGGCGCGCTCGCGCCCGTCCCCCGGCACGTGGTCCCAGATCCCCGTCTCCAGCGCGCGCAGCAGCGTTGACTTGCCGTGGAAGCCGCCGCCGACGATCAGCGTCACCCCCTCGGGGACGCCCATGCCGGTGACGGTGCCCGCGTTCGGCAGCCGCACCGTGACGCGCAGGGCGTCCGGCGTGCGGAACGGCACGAGGCCCGTGCCCCTGGCGGGCCGGTCGTCCGCTCCGGTACGGCGCGGCAGCAGCGCGCCGTCGGCGACGAACGCGACGAGGCCGAGTGTCGGCAACTGCTCGCGCAGCGCGGCCGAGTCCTCCACCGTCGCGACGAACTCCGCGACCTCGGCAGGGTCCGACGCGGCGTGACGCAGGGCGCGTCCGACCAGCTCGGGCAGCCCCTCCCACAGCAGCTGCCGGGCCGCGCGGCCGTCGATCCTGCGGCGTGGTCCCGGCAGCGCCACGCCGAGGCGCAGCGTGACGGAGCCGTCGGCGGCGACCGTGCACGAGCTGCGGTCGAGCACCTCCTGGCCCCCCGCGTCCAGGTGGTACGCGGACTCGGCGGCGGCCTCCCGCGCGGCGCGGCGTACGAGGTACCCGGCGAGCGCGCGGCGCCGTACCGGTGAGTCCCACAACTCGCGCGGGAATGCGGCCAGTTCGCCTGGCACGCGCACGGCGAACCGCGCCGGAGGCGCGAACGGGTCCGCCTGGGCCCTGACGAGCCGCAGCACGCAGCCCCCTGGCAGCGCCCACGCGCCGGTGAGCCCGCGATAGCGCCCGTACGGCGCGCCGTCGAGCCGTTGCAGCTCCCGATCGAGACCCGCGCGGGCGGACCCGCCCTCGTCCGCCTCGGTCCTGCGGTCCATATGACTTCCCACTTCCGGCGTGCGCGTACGGACGGACCGCCGCGGACCGTGCCGGACGCCGTCCCGAGGCGGCCCGCGAGGGCGCTCCCAGCTTGCCCCAGACCAGGACGGTGCGTTGACCTGCCAGGGCCCGCGCGCAGCGGTCCGGGACGTCGTCCCAGCTCACCGGCCGGGCCGCACCGCCGACAGGTGACGGCCGTCCGACCCGTGCCGAGCCGCCTCCCGACGTCCTTGCCCAAGGGCTCCCCCGCATCTTCGGCCGTCCGCCACGGGCAGGTGGCGGACGAGGCGGGGCGCTGGCCGCCGGGGAAGACGCTCCGGCCCGCCCGGATCGCGAGCCCTCCACCCGGATCCGGGCCGGGCTCGGTGACGGCATCGGCCCACCGCGGTCCCGGCGGACGCCCGCCCCCGCCGGGCACAAGGTCGGCGAGAACGGGCGGGTCCGCCACCGGGACGTCGGTATCGGCCAGGAACTGACAGTGATTTCCCATACACAAGACGCTACATCCCGCCACTGACAGTGACCGTCGGCCGTGAACCCGCCGCCTCAGACAGCCGCCCCGTACGTCGGGAACCTGACGGTCACCTCCAGCCCGCCCGCCGCCCGCGCCGCAGCGGTCAACTCCCCACCGTGGGCGACCGCGACGGCACGGACGATGGACAGGCCGAGACCCGCCCCCGCCCCCGCGTCCTGCCGGGTGCGGACGCCGCCGCCCCGGGTGAACGGCTCCAGCAGCCCGTCCACCTCCTCGGGGGCGACCGGCGGCCCGGTGTTGGAGACGCGCAGCCGCACGCCCCCCTCGGCGACACCGGTGCTCACCACGACCTCGCCCCCGGGACGGTTGTAACGCACCGCGTTCTCCAGCAGGTTGCCCACCATCCGTTCCAGCAGAGCGGGCTCCCCGCCGACCGGCGCGGGCAGGAGGGCGTGCCGGAGGGCGATGCCGCGGCGGGTCGCCTCGGGGCGGGCGGCGTCGAGGCAGCCGTCCGTGAGGTCGGCCAGGTTGAGACGGTGCCTGGCGACGGCGTGGGCCTGGCCGCGCGCCAGGGCCAGCAGGCCGTCCAGCGTCCGCTGGCTGTGCGTGACGGCGGTCGCCACGTCGTGCGCCATGGCGAGGAGTTCGTCCTTGGTGGGGTCGCCGTCGAGGGTCACGTCGATGGCGGTGCGCATCGTCGTGAGGGGCGTGCGCAGTTCATGCGCCGCGTTGGCGGCGAACATCCGCTGGCCCTGCAACAGCCGCTCGCGCTCGGCGACTCCGGCCTGCACGCGGTCGAGCATCTGGTTGACCGTCGTGGCCAGGGCGGCGAGTTCGTCGGCCGGTGTGCTGACCGGCACGCGTTCCGACAGGTTCTCGGCGGAGAGCCGCTCCGTGGTGGCCACGACCGTGCGGATCGGGCGGAGCACGCGTCCGGCCGCGAACCGGGCGAGGACGGCCGCCAGCACCGTGACGACCACGAGCGCCGTCGCCGTCTGGGTGAGCAGTTCGGCCAGCGCGTCGTCCCGCAACCGGCGGCCCGTCGCGGCGAGTTCGTCGGCGCCCGGCGGCCCGCCCGGCGGCCCGTCCGGCGGCAGGGAGCCCCCGGTGAGGCTGACCCCCACCACGAAACGGCTCTCCAGACCACGCCGCACCAGCACGTACGTCAGCCCGCCCAGCAGCACACCCGCGCCGAGCACCAGCCCGGTGAGGAGCAGCGCGAGCCGCGCCCGCGCGGACAGCGCGACCGCCCGCCTCACGGGACGCGGTACCCCGCGCCGGTCACCGTCTCGATCAGGGAGGGGCTCCCGAGCTTCCTGCGCAGCGTCCCGACCGTGATCCTGACCGCGTTGGTGAACGGATCGGCGTGCTCGTCCCACACCTTGTCGAGCAGCGTCTCCGCGCTCACCACCGCGCCGTCCGCCGTCAGCAACTGTTCGAGCAGCCCGAACTCCTTGGGCGTCAGGCCGAGCGCCCGCCCGCCCCGCTCCGCCGTACGGCGCGCCGGGTCGAGCACGACGTCCCCCGACCGCAGCACCGGCGGGCGGGCCTGCGCACTGCGCCGCGCCAACGCCCCCACCCTGGCGACGAGTTCTGAGAACGCGAACGGCTTGCCCAGGTAGTCGTCCGCGCCCATGGTGAGCCCCTCGACGCGGTCCTCGACGGCATCGGACGCCGTCAGCATCACGACGCGCGCCGTCCCCGTCTGCGCCAGGTGCCTGCACACCACGTCACCCGGCACCCCCGGCAGATCACGGTCGAGGATCACCACGTCGTAGGGCGCGAGCGCGACCTTGTCCAACGCCGTGCGGCCGTCCGGCGCGACATCGACCGCGTACCCGTGCTTCCGCAGCCCGACGGCTATGTACCGGGCCAACGGCTGCTCGTCCTCCACCAGCAGAATCCGCATCCGCCGAGTATCACCACCCGCACCTATGGACGGCGTATGGTCCGCCGATCGGCCCGCCATACACGCGGGCCCGTAGAAGTGACCGCATGACCCGAACCACCCACCCCGTCCCCCAGGAACTGCGCCCCGGCGGCACGTTCGACCGGTTCCTCGCCGAACGGGCGGCGGCGGACGCGTTCTCCGGGACCGTCCTGCTGACGCACCGGCGGCGCACGGTGCTCGCCCGGTCCTTCGGCCTCGCGGACAAACGGCGCCGCGTGCCCAACGGCCCCCGCACGCGGTTCGCGCTGGCGTCCGTCACCAAGCTCCTCACCGCCGCCGCCGTCCACCGCCTCGCGCGGCGTGGCGCGCTCACTTACCTCGACCCGCTCGCCACGCACCTGCCCGGCCTCCCGCCGGAACTGGCCGCCCTCACCCTGGACCAGCTCCTCACCCACACCTCCGGCCTGGGCGACTACCGCGCCACGCCCGCCTTCCGCGAACAGGCCCCCACCTGGGCGGACGCGGCGGCCGTCAACGACGGCATCATGGCGATCATCCGCAGCTCGCCGCCCGAACTGCCGCCAGGCACCGGCTTCCGCTACAGCAACTCGGGCTACGAACTCCTCGGCGCGGTCGTCGCGAAGGCCGCAGGGCAGCCGTACCTCTCCTTCGTCCACGAGCACGTCCTCGGCCCGGCGGGCATGCGCGACACCGCGTGGCACACCAGGACGCAGTGGGCCGACGACCGGCGCATCGCCCACCCGTACGCCCTCGCCCCGCCCGGCGACGGCGACGACGGCGGCGCACGCGTGGACGTGCTCGCCGACAAACCCTTCATCGGCACGGCCGCCGGTGACGCCTTCTCCACCGCCTCCGACATGAGCCGCTTCTGCCACGCCGTCCTCGACGGGACGCTCCTCGGCGCCGCCCACACCCGGATGTTCCTCAGCGGGAAGCTCCCCCTCGGCCCCTGGCGCGACGCGCCGGACACCGCCCCGCCCGAGGCCGCGTTCCAGGGCTATGGGCCCCTCGGCCTGCTGCTCGACCGGCAGTGGGTGGCCCTCCACAACGGCGGCTCCGCCGGTGAGGGGGCGTACGTCGAACTGCATCCAGGCAGCGGCTGGGTGACGGTGGTCCTCTCCAACTACGACGTCCAGGCGGTCGTCCCCGTCACCACGACGGTCCGCCGCATCCTCACCGCCCACCAGTCCGCGTAACGACCGGAGTTCCCTGCCATGACCCGATCCACGTCAGCACACTTTCCCCGGCGCGCCGTCCTGCGGACCGTCGGCGCGGCGAGCGCCGCCGCGGGGCTCGCCTGGGCCGCTCCGTCCGTCGCGTCCGCGGCGTCGCGACGCGTCCCCGGAGAGCTGCGGCCCGGCGGCGCCTTCGACCGGTTCGTCGCCGAACAGGCCGCCGCCGACGCGTTCTCCGGCACCGTCCTGCTCGCGCACCGGGGCCGCCCCGTGCTCAGCCGGGCGTACGGCATGGCCGAGAAGGGCGCCGGGCTGCCGAACCGGCCCGGCACCGTCTTCTCCCTCGCCTCGGTGACCAAGTGCTTCACCGGACTGGCCGTCGCCCAACTCGCCGCCCGCGGCGCGCTCGCCTTCCGCGACAGGCTGGGCACGTACGTCGGCGGCCTCCCCGACGCGATCGCCGCCGTCACCATCCACCACCTGCTCACCCACACCTCCGGCGTCGGCCGACCGGCGCTCGGCGGCGGCAGGCCCCCGACCTGGGACGGCGTCGAGGAGACGGTCAGGGGAACCCTCGACATCATCCGCGCCACGCCGCCCCAGTTCACGCCTGGCACCCGCTTCGGCTACAGCAACGACGGCTACTGGCTCCTCGGCGCGCTCGTGACGCAGGTCTCCGGGCAGTCCTACTACGACTACGTACGCCGCCACGTCTTCGCCCCCGCGGGCATGACCCACACCGACTTCCTCACCAAGCCGCAGGTCCTCGGCCGGACCGACGTCGCCCGCCCGTACTGGACGCAACCCTCCGGCGAGCGCATCGACTTCACCACGACCCCCCTCCTCGGCCACATCGGCGGACCCGACGCGGGCGCCTACTCCACGGCCCCCGACCTGCTGCGCTTCGCGGGCGCGCTGCACGACGGCACGCTGCTCGACCCCGCGTACGTCGGCCTGATCACGTCGGCCAAGGTGCCCGTGCCGCCCCGCCCGGGAACCCCGTCCGGCGAGCGGGAGTTCGCCGCGTACGGCTTCCACGAGTTCCTGTCCGGGGGACGGTCCCTGCACGGGCACCCGGGCAGCGGCCCTGGCACCGCGACGTGCCTCGACGTCCACGCCGACACGGACTGGGTGGCGATCGTCCTCGGCAACTACGACACGGGCGTGCGTGACATCGTCGCCGAGGCGCGCGCGACAATCACCCGGTACGCCTGACCGCCGAGGAGGACCCGTGGCACTGGCCCGCAGGGGATCACGGCGCATCGTCGTCGGCGGGACGGCCTACCGCTGGCTGCTCCGCCGACGGCCGACGTACGCCCAGGCGATGTGCTGGTCGCCCTGCACCTTCGCCGTCGTCCACGCGGAAACCCCCGGGGCGACGCTCGTGGTCACCACCGGCCTGCCGCACGCGGGGAACTGGCTCGGACGCGCGGCCGTGCCGGTGCTGCCGTCCGACGTGGCCCGGGCCGTGGAGCTGGCCGTCGCGCGCGGCTGGGAACCGACCGCGCCAGGACCGCCGTTCCGCCTCGACGTGCGGCTCAACGGCGCAGGGCCAGCACCGTGCTCCTCGTGATCGCCTCCTTGAAACGGGCCGACGCGCGGCCGGTGAGGACGGCGCGGACCGGGCTGTCGTCGGCGCGCGTGAACTGGGTGAGGCCGTCGCGCCGCCCCAGGCTGATGTTCTGCCAGACATACCGCAGCCGCAGCGGCTCGGGCGTGCGGCCGGTGAGCGAGGCGGCGACGCTGCCCGCGACGTACGCGCCCATCGGCAGCCCCGTCTGGCACGACATGCGCGACGCGGCGCCGCCGGGGCCGTGGGCCGCTGCCGCGTCGCCCGCCGCGAAGACCTCCGGGTGGGAGACGGAGCGCAGCGTCGGGTCCACCGTGATCAGGCCGCGCGCATCGACGGCGAGCCCGGCCTCGCGCGCCAGCTCCGACACGCGGAACCCGGCCGTCCAGACGACGAGTTCGGCCGGGACCTCGCCGCCGTCGGCCAGGACCAGGCCGTGCTCCGCGACCTCCGCGACGCGGGCGTGCTCCCTGAGCGCGACGCCGTGCCGCTCCAGGGCCGCCCGGAGATAGCGTCGGCCGCGCGGCGAGAGCCCGGCGCCCAGCTCGCCCGCCGTGACGAGGCGCACGTCGAGCGCCGGGTAGGTCTCGGCCAGCTCGGCGGCCGTCTCGATGCCGGTCAGCCCCGCCCCGACGACGGCCAGCGGGCCCCGGGCGCCGCGCGCACGCTCGTGGAGACGGACCGCGTCCCGGTGCGTGGCGACCGCCGACGTGTGCGCGGCGGCCCCGGGCACGGCCGCGGTGTCGGCCCCGCTGCCCAGCGCGTAGACGAGGGTGTCGTAGCGGAGCGGGTCAGGCGCGGAATCGACCAGGACCGTACGCGCCTCGGCGTCGATCGCGCCCACCCTGCCGACGACCAGCTCGACGCCCGTACCGGCGAGCAGCCTGCTCAGGGGCAGATCCTTCAGCTTCTGTCCGGCCGCGAGTTGGTGCAGCCGTACGCGCTCCACGAACCGGTCGGCCGCGTTCACCAGGGTGACGCGCACGTCGTTGCGGCGCAGTCTGCGGGCCGCGCCCTTCGCGGCGGCCAGCCCCGCGTACCCGGCTCCCAGTACGACGATGTGATGTGTCATGGCACCTGAACCGGCGACGGCGCCGATCCGTGACGACCCCACGTGTGACGTGGCTCACGCCAGCTGCCGGGCGGCGAAGGCGAGCTTGCCGGGGTTGATCACCGTACGGATCGCGCCGACCCGGCCCGCGCTGATCTCCGGGACCACGACGGCGAGCAGCGTCCCACCCGCGGAGATGACCGCCGCGGGGGCGCCGTTCGCCTCGGTGAACCCGACGCGGACCTGCGCCGCCTCCGGCCGGGCGCCCAGGCCCAGCAGGTAACGGAGCACCTTCTCGCGCCCGGCGATCGGCCTGCGTGCGGCCGTCACCCGGCCACCGCCGTCCGTCCAGGCCACCACGTCGTCGGCGAGCAGCCGCTCAAGCCCGGCGACGTCGCCGTCGAACGTGGCGGCGAAGAACCGCTCGATGATCTCCCTGTGCCGCCGCTCATCGACGTCGAAGCGCCGTCGCGGGCGGCCGAGTTGTTCGTGCGCGCGGCGGAGCAGCTGCCGTGAGTGGGCCTGCTCCACGCCGACGGCCTCCGCGATCTCCCGGTGGCTGTGCCCGAACGCCTCCCGCAGCACGAACACCGCGCGCTCGGCGGGGGTGAGCCGTTCCAGCAGCGTGAGCAGCGCGAACGAGACGGACTCGCGCTGCTCCGCGGTCTCCAGCGGACCGAGCGGGTCGGCGGCTGCGGCGTGCGTTAACACCGGCTCGGGGAGCCAGGGCCCGACGTACAGCTCGCGCCGGGCGCGGGCCGAGGTGAGCCGGTTGAGGCAGAGGTTCGTCATGACCTTGGTCAGCCAGGCGACCGGCGTGCGGACGGCGGCGGGATCGGCCGCGCTCCAGCGCAGGTACGTGTCCTGCACGACGTCCTCGGCGTCGCTCGCCGAACCGAGCATCCGGTACGCGAGCGAGAAGAGCCGTGGCCGGTGCGCCTCGAACTCGTCGGTGGCCTCGTGGGTCATGTCGGAAGCATCCCAGGCCGGGCGGGGGAGGAGCGGCCTGCCTGAGCCCGCCCGCCGTCAGCTCGCACGCGACCGCTCGTCGCGCAGGAACACGGCGCTGGTGAGGGTGCCGAGGAGCACGACGGCGGCGTTCACCGCGATCGCGACCTTCAGACCACCGAGGACGGCCGCGGCTCCGCCGCCGGTCATGCCCGCGGTGGCGACGGTGCTCATGATCGGCGTCCCCATGGTGATGCCGACCTGCTGGGTCATGGTGGCGAGGCCGGTGGCCAGGCCCTGTTCGTGGTCGGCGAGCCCCGAGGTGGCGGTGACCATGAAGCCCACGATGACGAGCATGTTCCCGACACCACCGGCGAACGTGGCCACCAACAGCAGCCCCATCCAGGCGCGGTCGTCACCGAGGCCGAGCAGGGCCACCGTGGAGAGCGTCTGGAGGATGCCGCCCGCGATCAGCGTCCGCCTGCTGCCGAACCGCCCGATGACCCGTGAGGCGGTGGAGCCGCCCACGACCGTGCCGATGCCCAGCACGCCGAAGGACAGACCGGCGGCCAGCGGGGAGAAGCCCAGCACTTCCTGGAGGTAGAGGGTCAGCAGGAAGACCAGGGACGTCTCGGTGAGAAAGGCGATCAGCCCGGCGACGTTGCCCCAGGCCACGGAGCGTCTGCCGAGCACGTCGAGCGGGACCAGCGGCGCGGCCGTCCTGCGCTCGACAACGGAGAAGACGAGGAGCAGCGCCACGCCCGCCGCCAGCGGCAGCAGCGCGTCCGCCGAGCCCCAGCCCGTTTCGCCGGCCCGGGTGAGACCGAGGACGACGGCCAGCAGGCCGAGCGTGACGCTGACGGCGCCCGGCAGGTCCAGCTTCGGCCGGGCGGCGGGCCGTGACTCCCGGATGACCGTCGGGGCGACGATCAGCACGGCGAGGACGACGGGCACGTTGAGGAAGAACGCCCAGCGCCACGACAGCAGGTCGGTCAGCAGACCGCCGAGGATCGCCCCGGCGGTGAACCCGGCGGACATCAGCGCCCCGTTGAGACCGAGCGCCTTCTGCCGCAGCGGCCCCTCGGGGAACGACGTCGTCAGCAGCGACAGCCCGGCCGGGGTGACGGCCGCGGTGGCAAGACCCTGGCCGACGCGGGCCGCGATCAGCACCTCGGGGCTCTGGGCCAGGCCGCCCACGAGCGAGGCCACGCCGAGGAGGACGAGGCCGCCGAGGAACAGCCGACGACGGCCGAACAGGTCTGCGACCCGGCCGAAGAGCAACGTGAAGCCCGCGGCGCACAGGGCGAACGAGGTGGCGATCCACTGGAGGCTCCCGAGCGAGAAGCCCAGGCCCTCACCGATCACCGGCAGGGCCACGTTCAGGATGGAGAAGTCCACGGCCAGCATGAACTGGGAGGCGAGCAGCAGCAGGAGCACCAGCCGGAGCCGTGGGGTGAGCGCGGTCGGCGCGGTGCCGACGGCTGCCTTCGGATCGATGACGGACATGGCTGTCGAGTTCCTTCCTCGTGTGTCTCCGGCACCCGCGCACACTCGGTCGTGGCACGCCCGGTCACGGAGAAGAGGCTCATTGACGCCGGAACCGCCAGCCAGAACCCCGCCTTGCAGAGCCAGCGGGAGGGTGGTCATCGAAGGACCACCCTCAGGGGCCGCGGTCTTCGGGGCGGGCGGGCATCATGGGAGGTCAGTGGCCGCGGCCTGTCGCACCTCGCCGACCTGGAGACACGCATGGACGCCTTGTCCGAGCTGGGGGACTTCCTCAAGTCGCGCCGCGCCGGGCTGCATCCCGAGGACGTCGGCATCACCCCGTACCCGAACCGCCGCCGCGTCACCGGCCTGCGCCGCGAGGAGTTGGCGATGCTCGCCGGGGTCAGCATCACCCACTACACCCGGCTCGAACAGGGCCGTGCCCTCGGCGCCTCCGACGGTGTGCTGGAGGCGATCGCACGTGCCCTGCGCCTCTCCCCGGACGAGACGGCCCACCTGAAGGCCCTCGCCCGCCCCGCGGTCGCCTCGTCCCGTCCGGCGCCGCCACGGGTGGAGCACGCGAGCGCATCGGCCCGGCAACTGCTGGCCGCGATGAGCGACGTGCCCGCGCTCGTCCTCGACCGGCGCAACGACGTCCTCGCCTGGAACCGGATGGGCCACGCCCTCCTCGCCGGACACCTGGCGCCCGAGAGCCCCGACACCCCGGCGAACCGCCCGAACCTGACCCGGATGCTCTTCCTTGACGAGCAGTACCGGGAGTTGTTCGCGAACTGGAACGAGGAGGCCCAACTCGGCGTGGCGTCCCTGCGCCTGATCGCCGGCCGCCACCTCAACGACCGGCCCCTCGCGGAGCTGATCGGCCAACTCGTCATGAACAGCGACGAGTTCGCCTCCCGCTGGGCCCGGCACCCGGTACGCACCTGCACGTCAGGGGTGAAACACCTGCGTCATCCGCTGGTCGGCGCGATGGACCTCAGCTTCGAGAACCTCGTCATCCCCGGCACTTCAGGTCAGCGCCTCATCGCCTACACGGCCGAGCCCGGCTCGCCGTCGGAGGCGGCGCTGCGGCTCCTCGGCAGCGTGACGGCCCCGGTGGCGGACGACCCGACGGCGGCACGGCACCGACAGGCGGCGAAGCCTCGCAGCTCGTGACCGCCCCTCCGGAACACCGCGGACACGATCGAGGCACGTCCCCGGCCCCGACCGCCCGCCGGTGGGGCCCTTCGGAACAGCCCGGTGAGAGCCGGCGGAGGATACGAGATGCGAACTCGTGAGGGTGTGAACCCCACACGCTTTCCAGTCTTCGGCTCTGCCAGGAGCGTCCACCTGCGTTCGCGGGCGGTCGGCCCGTGGAGCGCAACCGGCTCCGGGGCTCGTCCGAACAGTCGTGGACGGAGCTGAAGGAGACCGAGACGGGGCGGTGTCCACAAGCGGAGGACTCAGGGGTTACAGACCACGAAGGGCCTCGTGGAAATGGCTGTAGGCACTCCAGCAGTTGACACTGCCATCGTCGTTCAGGCCGCCCATGTACCAGTCGTCGTCGTCCGTTGCCTTCACCAGACACAGATCATGAAACCCCAAAATGATCTCGGCATCGATCCGTTCGCTCCCGGCCGGGTGGCCCAGCCACGTCACGGCGCGATCAGCGCTGAGAGCTTTGGCCTCCCGATCGCCGGAGACATCACGGATCTCCTCCAGGGTCCAGCCTGCCGGTAGTTTCCCGTCTGCCACCCGGTCATGATGACAGCCACCACAACAGCGGAATTGCGGCAAATGACCTCGTATGTCCCGAACGGCATGGGCAGGTCCGCGGGGTCTCCTTGGCTGTGAGCCGACTGCCATCGGCTCGTCAAGTTGGAGCCGGAGCACCTGGAGCGTTTCTACCGGAAGATGCTGACGGCCGGCAGCGCCGCCGGTACCGCGCACCAGGTCCACCGCACGGTCCGCGGCGCGCTGAACGAAGCGGTGCGCCGGGGCCACCTCGCGGTCAACCCGGCGTCGATCGCCAAGGCCCCGCGCCTCGAAGAGGAAGAGGTCGAGCCCCGCACCGTCGAAGAGGTGCAGCGGCTCCTCGACCAGGCCGACAAGACACTCCGCCCCGCGCGCTGGGTCATCGCGCTCGCACTCGGCCTGCGCCAAGGCGAGGCCCTCGGCCTCAAGTGGACGGACATCGACTTCGATCTGCGGGTCCTGACAGTCCGCCGGAACCGGCTGCGACCCCGGTACCGGCACGGCTGCGCCGGAGACCCCTGCGGCCGGAAGCCCGGCCACTGCCCGCGGAAGGTCAACATCCGCCGCGAGACCAAGGACACCAAGTCCTGCGTCGGCCGCCGCCCCATCGGCATCCCCGACTCGCTGCTCGCCCTCCTGCTCCACCACCGCGAGCAGCAGGAACACCAGCGCCGCCGGGCCGGGGGCCTCTGGACGGAGAAGTACTACGTCTTCACCTCGCCGACCGGCGAACCGCTGAACCCGAACACCGACCACCACGAGTGGAAGGACCTCCTGGAGGCCGCGGGCCTGCGCGCCAGCCGACTCCAGGACGCCCGCCACGCGGCAGCGACCGTCCTGCTGATCCTCGGCGTCCCGGACGCGATCGTCGCGCGGTCATGGGCTGGGAGCCCGGCAAGTCCGCACGGATGCGCGGCCGCTACCAGCACCTCACCAACCGGGTCCTGACCGACACCGCCGACAAGATCGGCGGCCTGCTCTGGCCGACGCCCGAGGATCCGCAGGCTCCTGATCACGACAACCGCAACTGAAACTGCACCTGGGCAACGACGAGGGCCCCGGCCAGGATCTGGTCGGGGCCCTCGTCGTTGCCCAGGTGGGCGGGTGCGGAGGATACGAGATGTGAACTCGTGAGGGGTTGCCCCCAACACGCTTTCCAACTGGTCGTCCGGGGGTTCAGCTGTGTTCGCCAGCGTCCTGACCTGGGGTGAAGGGGGCGGGCAGAGATGTGCTCGACCGCGCTGAACGGCAGCGAATGCAACTGCGACTGCAACTGGGCGTTCGATGCGTGCACGGGCTGTGCCCGTGCGGCTTGCCTGGCGACGGCTTGGGCGACAGGTCTGGAGCCGACGGTGAGTTCGACGACGCGCGGCGTAGTGGCGCTCATGAGGAAGGGAGCGGCGAAGTAGGCCGCGCCATCGGTGGTTCGGGCAGGTGGGTCAGCTTTCGAGAAGTGCGATGCGGATGGCCCGTTCGACCAGGGCGGCCGTGTTGGCCTGGCCTTCGGCGTTGGGGTGCGGTCAGCGCAAGGCTTCGTTGGTACGGGCGGTCCAGATCACCAGCGCGGCGAGCAGGGCGCACGCGCCGCCGAGCCAGAGCGGGCCTTGAAGCGTGAGCGTGTCGACGATGATGCTGCCGGCCAGCGCGCCGAAACCGATGGACAGGTTGAACACCGCCACCCACAGCGAGGAGGCCGCTTCCACGGCCTGCGGAGCGGCTTTGATCATCCAGGTCTGGAGGCCCACTGACACACCGCCGAAGGCCAGACCCCAGACGATCAGCAGGATGGCGCCGCCGGTCGCGGTCCGGCCCAGTAGCAGGAAGAGCGGCATCGCGGCCGTCATGGCTACGGCGATGGTCAGTACGCTGCGGTGCACGCGGCGGGAGAGCGTCGCGCCTGCGACGAAGTTGCCGATCATGCCGGCCGCACCGAATCCGAACAGCAGCGGACCGACATAGTGCTCGTCGATTCCCGACAGCTTCTGCAGTGCCGGGCTCACGAACGTGTAGGCGGCGAAGTGACCGAACACGAGGAGCACCGTCGCGATGATGCCGGCGCGCACGCCCGGGTTCCGGAACTGCTCCGTCAGCAGCCTGGGCCGGACGGCCTGGGAAGCGACCATCCTTGGCAGTACCGCCAGCAGGGCGATCAGGGTCACGAGCGCCAGGGCGCTGAGCGCGGAGAAGGCGATGCGCCAGCCGGCCAGGTCGCCGACCAGGGTGCCGAGCGGGACCCCGAACACGTTCGCGGCTCCGACGCCGCCGAAGACGACCGTGGTGGCGCGAGGCACGTCTGCGGGCGTGACGAGCCGGACTGCCAGGCCGGCGGCGACCGCCCAGAAGCCGCCGACGGCTATACCGACCAGCACCCGGAAGCCCACCAGCAGGGCGAAGTCCGGCGCCAGGGCGGAGCCCAGGTTCGCGACGGTCATCAGTGCCATCAGCCCGAGCAGCAGCACGCGGCGGTCCAGTGACCCGACGACCACCGGGACCAGCGGTGCCGCGAACCCGGCGACGATGCTGGGCACCGTCACCGTCAGTCCCGCCGTCCCCTCGGAGACCGACAGCCCGGTCCCCACGGAGGTGAGCAGACCGATCGGCAGTTGCTCGGCGGTCACCAACGCGAAGGTGCCCAGTGTCACCGCGCAGACCGCCGGCCAGCGACTCCGGTCCGGGGTTCCTGCCTCCTGCGTCTGGGCGGGGGTCTGCTCTGCGGTCGTCAACGGATCCTCCTCCAATGGTTCGGGAGTGATCGCTCCCGAATCGGGACCCTAGTATGGGAGCGAACGCTCCGCAAGGTGGGTAGGGTGGACCCATGGCACGCCCTCGACAGTTCGACGAGCACGACGCGGTCGCCTCGGCGACCGAGTTGTTCTGGCGGCGCGGTTACCACGCCACTTCAGTGCGCGACCTGGGCGACGAGCTGAAGCTCACGCCCAGCAGCCTGTACCGGACGTTCACGGACAAGCACACGCTCTTCCTGCGCGCCCTCGACCACTATCGGGCCACCGAGTCGACGCAGGCCTACCGGCGTCTGGATGCGAGTGACCGACCGGTTCGTGAGGTGCTGCGGGAGTGGATGCTGTGGCTGGTGACCTGCCCAGCCGACGGCGAATCCGGTCGCGGCTGCTTCGTGGTCAACACCGCCACCGAACTCGGCACCACGGACACCCAGGTCCAGGAGCGGACCGAGGCCGCGTTCGCGGTCACCCGGCAGGCCCTCCGTGCGGTGCTGGCCGAGGGGCGGGAGCGAGGCGAGCTGTCCACCGATCTCGACATCGGCGGAGCCGTGGAATTGCTGTTCACGACGGTGCTCGGTCTGCGGGTGCGGGAGCGCGCCGGCCACGGCCTGGAGCGCCTGACCACCACGATCGATTTCGCGATCCGGGCCTTGGGAGCCGCACCCGCGCAACCCGCCTGACGGAAGAGCGGGTGGAGAGCCCGTTGCGCCGACAGACGCACGGCGTACCGGCACGGCCACGTCACCGTCGGCGTCAAGGACAACGGCAAACCCGACCGCCGCCACGTCAAGCGGAAAACCCGTGCGGAGACCACCAAGGCAGTTCGCGAAATGGAGAAGGAGCGCGACGCGGGCCGCGTCCGCAAAGCCGGTCAGACCTGGACGGCCGAGTCCTGGCTGACCCACTGGGTCGAGAACATCGCGGCCCTGCACGTGTTCAACGCCAGTTTCGGCACGGTCTACGCCACCGCGGGCAATGTGCTGCTGACCCTGCTGCGGCACCCGGAGGCGCTCGCCACGCTGGCCGACGAACGGCTGCTCATCAGCGGTGTCGACGAGCTGATCCGATTCGACGGGCCCGCGCAGGGCACCAGTCGCGTCGCGGTCTGGCCGACCGAGCTGCACGGCGTGACCGTCGAACCGGGGCAGGTGGTGATGACCGCACTCGCCGCGGCCAACCGCGACCCTGACGAGTTCCCCGAGCCGGATCGGCTTCTACTCGACCGCAACCCCAACCGTCACCTCGGTTTCGGCTGGGGCGTGCACGCCTGCGTCGGTTCGGCGTTCGGCCAGCTGGCCATCCAGGAGGTGGTCGCCGCTTTGGCTGCGGCGCCGCCGTTGCGACTCGCAGGCGAACCGGTGCGCAGGCACACCGCCACCGTGCGCAGTATCGCCGAATTGCCGGTTTCGTTCGACGGATAGGGGAGGGGAACCATGGACTACGAACCGATCGACCGGAAACCCGGCGAATTCCAGCAGCCGCTGACCGCGGCCGAAATCACGGCCGTCACCCGCGCGGCCTTCGGGGAGGGCACGGCCGTGTGCTCGGCGGCCGAACTCGCGGGTGGTTACTACAACAACACCTACAGGATTGACCTGGGCGGTGACCGGCCGGTGGTGCTGCGCGTCGCGCCAGAACCGGTCCGCCAGGCCAAAGCCGATCCGGAGATGATGCGCAACGAGCACGCCAGCGTCCCGCACCTGGCGCCGGTGGCGAACCTGCTGCCGCGCACCCTCGCGATCGATTTCACCCACCAGGTGATCGGCCGCGACTACCTGTTCCAGACCTTCTTGATCGGCGTGCCCGCCGAAGAGGTGCTCACGACGTACCCGGAGCCCGTGCGCGGCGCGTTCTTCCGTCAGCTGGGCGAAATCACGCGCACCGTACACAGCGTGCGCGGATCGGGTTTCGGCCGAGTTGCCGGCCCGGTGCACGCGCGTTGGAGCGACGCGTTGTTCACCTGGTTCGACCGCGCAGCGGCGGACCTCACCGACGCCGGGCTCGACGCGAGTGACGTCACGAAGCTGGTCGAAGTGGCCGATCGTAACCGCGCCGTACTCGACGAGATCGCCGAATCCCGCTTGCTGCATGGGGATCTTTGGGTCGGCAACGCGATGCTGGCCGAAGGCGCGCCGGAGCCGTTGATCACCGGTGTGTTCGACTGCGACCGGACCTGGTGGGGCGATCCGGAAGCGGACTGGCCGATCTACCTGGCGCTGCGCAAGCCGGGCAGCGAACGCGACGCCTTCTGGGAAGGCTATGGCCAGGTGGGCCGGACCGAAAGCGCCCGGTGGCGCGCGCTGGTCTACGAGGCGAAGCACGTCACTGCGCTGCTGCTCGAATTCCACCGCTTTGGCATGGACGGCGAGCTGGCCAAGACCTATAGCGAGATCCGCGATCTCACCACCCGATTGGCCACCTGCTAGCGAACGATCCCCAAAGCCCGTCCCCGCGAAGAGAGAAAGGGTAAGCCATGTCCGGACAGCCCGTCTTCCACCACTTCGGCGTGCAGACCAACGACCTGGACAACAGTATCGCCTGGTACCGGGACTTCCTCGACGGCGAGGTGACCTGGTCGTTGGACACCTTCTCCGAGCTGACCCGTAGCCGCCTGCCCGGCATCGAGAAGCTGGTGGAGGTTGCTGTCGGCGCGCTGCGCATCCACCTGTTCCAGCAGCCGGGCGAGTCGGCGCCCGCGCCGGGGGAGAGCTGCCCCCGGTTCCAGCATGCGTGTTTCGCGGTCTCGTCCGAGGCGGAACTGCACCACTGGCGCGCCCGGTGGCTGGAACTGAACGACAGCGGCCGGTACCGGTTCGCGGTGCCGGAGGGTCCCACCGACGTGGTGACCGATCCCGACGGCACGCAGAGCTTCTACGCGTACGACGTCAACGGCCTGGAGTTCGAGTTCACCTGCGTGCCGGAGGCTGAGTGATGGCTGCCGGGACCGTACCGGCCGAGCTGCCACAGTGTCCGAAGTGGGTCTACGGCGGGTTCCCGTACGGGCTCGAACCGCTCACCCTGCCCGCGCCGGACGAGCCGTCGCCTAGTGGCAAGCCGGACCTCGTCCCGTTCGAGAACGCCCGCGAGCTGGTCGAGCGCGCGGGCGGGGCGGGCGGCGAGGACGTCGAGCCCGACACCGTGCTGTGGTTCCGATGGATCACCGGTCACCAGGTGAGTTTCACGGTGTGGCGGCTGATGGCCTGGCTGATCCACGACGTGGAGGCGGGCCTGGCCGACCGGCGGGACGCGCCGGCTGCGCTGGTGCGCTACGTGCGCGGCTACAGCGCGATGCTGCGTTACAGCAGTTCCTGCCCACAGTCGGTTTACCGCGACCTGATCCGGCCGACCATGTACCGCCAGCACCCCGCGTTCAGCGGCGGCTGGGCGCCGGACTACCCGTTGGTGCGCGGGCTCTTCCGCGGCCGTCCACCGTCCTGGTTGGACGGTCCGGGCCGAGCGGACGTGCTCGCCGCCGTCGCCGATTACCAGGTCGACCACGCGCACATCGCGGCGCGGCTGGTGCCTGGCGGGCACTCCCTGCTGCGCGATTCCGTCGCGGCGCAACACCCCAGGCCGCCCCAGCCGCTGCCTGCGGTGCTGTACGACAACTACTTCATGACGTTGCGCGCGCCCATCGACCGCGGTCACGTCGTCGCCCAGTTGCTGCGGCGGCTGCTGGCGCTCGTGCAGGACCTGGCCGCGCACCCGCCCGGCGGTGGCACTGAACTTCTCGAGGCCATCGCGGGCCTTGCGCGCGAAGCAGTGGCGGGCCTGGCGCGCGACCAGCCGGTCGTGCTCAGATGACCGGGGTACGCCGCGGTGTCGTCATCCTCCCCGAACACCGCTGGGAGGCCGCGCGGCACATCTGGCGGCTCGCGGAGGAACTGGGCTTCGACCACGCGTGGACCTACGACCACGTGGTGTGGCGCTGGCTGCGCGAAAAACCTTGGTACGGCGCGATTCCGACGCTGACCGCGGCAGCCGCGGCGACGTCGTCGATCCGCCTGGGAACCCTGGTCGCCAGTCCCGGACTGCGCGGCCCGGTGACCTTCGCCAAGGAGATCACGACCCTCGACGACATCTCCGGCGGCCGCGCGCTGTGCGGCCTCGGCGCTGGTGGTTACGGCGCGGACCTGTTGCGCGCCCGGCCGTTGAGCCCGGCCGAACGCGCCGAGCGGTTCACCGAATTCGTCGAAGTCACCACGACGTTGCTTCGCGGCGGCACGGTGAACGACTTGACGCTCGTGCCCGCGTCCGCCGTCCCGGTCGCGGTTGCCGCAGCGGGCCCGCGCGGGATGCGTCTCGCCGCCCTCCACGCCGACACCTGGGTAACCTCCGGGAAGCCCAACGGATTCGATCCGGCGCCCTACCCCGAGACGATTCCCGTTCTCCGCGAACAGGTCCGTGCGCTGGAACGGGCGTGCGACGAGGTTGGCCGCGATCCGCGGAGCCTCGGCCGCCTGCTGCTCACTGGCGCCTCGGTAGGCGGGGTGCTCGACTCCGCCGAAGCCTTCCTCGACGCCGAGGGAATGTTCACCGAACTGGGCTTCACCGACGTCGTCGTGCACTGGCCGCGCCCCGAATTCCCGTTCCAGGGAACCGTCAAAACCCTCGAAGAGATCTCCGGGAGAGCCTGTGCCGATGCTACCTGAGACGACCGGCCCGCGCGGCGCCGTCGCGTCGACCCACTGGCTCGCCACCCAGGCTGGAATGGCGATGCTGGACGAAGGCGGCAACGCCTTCGCCGCCGCCGCCTTCGTCCAGCAGGTGGTCGAACCCCACCTCAACGGGCCGGGCGGCGACGTCCCCATCCTCCTGCACCGCCAGGGCGAGCCGGTTCGGGTGATCTGCGGCCAAGGCCCGATGCCGTTGGCGGCCACTCCGGCGCGCTTCCGCGACCTCGGCCTGGCCGAGGTGCCCGGCTCCGGGCTGCTCGCCGCCTGCGTGCCAGGTGCGACGAGCGCGTGGCTGAAACTCCTGCGCGAGTACGGGACCCTTCACCTGGCCGACGTCCTCGCCCCGGCGATCCACTACGCTGAGCACGGCTTTCCCTTGCTCCCCAAGGCCGCCGAGATGATCGAGGTGCTCGCGCCGCTCTTCGCAACCGAGTGGCCCGAATCCGGCCGCACCTACCTCCCCGGCGGCAAGCCACCGGCCGCAGGGGCCCGGTTCCACAACCCGGCGCTCGCTTCGACATATCGCCGCCTAGTCGCTGAAGCGGGTACCACCGGCACCCGCGCAACTCGCGTCGCTCGCGCGGAGGAGGCGTTCCACACGGGCTTCGTCGCGGAGGCGATCGACAAGTACCTGGCCACCGCCGAGGTAGCCGACGCGACCGGCCACCGTAACCCCGGCCTGCTCACCGGCGACGACCTGGCGTCCTGGCGCCCGCAGACCGAGGAACCGGTGACGTTGGAGCACCACGGCCTGCTCGTGCACAAGCCCGGCCCGTGGTCCCAGGGCCCGGTGTTCCTCCAGCAACTGGCCTGCTCGCCCCGCTCGACTTGGCGGCGATGGGCCGGGGGAGCGCCGAGCACGTGCACACCATCGTCGAGGCGGCCAAACTCGCCTTCGCCGACCGCGAAGCCTGGTACGGCGACCCCCGGCACGCCGACGTTCCGCTGGACACCCTTCTGTCGGGGTCCTATACCGACCGGCGCCGCGCGTTGCTGGGCGACACGGCGTCACCGTCCCTGCGTCCGGGTGCCCCGGACGGCCGCGTCCCGCGGATCCCCGACGCCACCGGCGCCCCGTTGTCGCACCGCGACCCGGCCTGGCTGACCCAGCTCGACGATGGCATCCCGGCGGTGGTCCGGCTGACCCAGGCCGGTGGCGACACCTGCTGCGTCACCGCCGCCGACGCGGTGGGCAACCTGGTGGTGGCCACACCCAGCGGCGGCTGGCTGAAGAGCTCGCCGGTCATCCCCGGTCTCGGCTTCCCCCTCGGCACTCGCGGTCAGATGGCCTGGCTCGTCGAGGACCACCCCAACTCCCTGGCGCCCGGCAAGCGTCCCAGGACCACCCTGAGCCCCACCCTCGTCCTCCGTGACGGCTGCCCCCACATGGCGTTCGGCACCCCGGGAGGCGACCAGCAGGACCAGTGGACGCTGAACTTCTTCCTCAACCACGTCCACTTCGGAGTCCCGCTCGCCGAGGCGATCGAGGTGCCCACGTTCCACACCGACCACGTCCCGTCCTCGTTCACGCCCCGCCGGAGCCATCCGCTCACCGTGATCGCCGAGCCGGGTCTGACCCCCGAGGCGCTCGCCGAACTCCGCCGCCGTGGCCACATGATCACCACTGCCCCGGCCAATTCACTGGGCAAGGTCTGCGCGACGGCCTTCACCTCCGACGGCCTGGTCACCGCCGCGGCGAGCTCCCGCGGCCACCAGGCCCGCGCTGCCGCCTCGTGATTGGTACGGCCGGTTGTCGCGGGTACAGAACTGGCCGTAGACAGACGGCGTAACTGAGACCAGAACTGAGACCACGCACGTCGAAGGGCCCCACCGCGAACGGTGGGGCCCTTCGAAACAGCCCGGTGAGAGCTGGCGGAGGATACGAGATTCGAACTCGTGAGGGTGTGAACCCAACACGCTTTCCAAGCGTGCGCCCTAGGCCACTAGGCGAATCCTCCGCCGCAAACGATACAAGACGACGGCGCATGCTCGCGAACCGCCCGTGCGGGGGCGGCCGGTGCCCGTGATCCGGTAGTGTGGGGGGCAGCCCCTCACGTGGCGCTATCTCGCTGAACTCCCCCAGGGCCGGAAGGCAGCAAGGGTAGGTGGGCTCTGGCGGGTGCGTGAGGGGCCCTTGTGTGTCAGTGCGGCCCTATATCGTCGGTGACGTGTCTTCCCTCGCGCTGTACCGCCGCTACCGACCCGAGACCTTCGCCGAGGTCATCGGGCAGGAGCACGTGACCGTCCCGTTGCAGCAGGCCCTGCGCAACAACAGGGTCAATCACGCCTACCTCTTCAGCGGCCCGCGCGGGTGCGGCAAGACGACCAGTGCGCGCATCCTCGCGCGCTGTCTCAACTGCGAGCAGGGCCCCACGCCCACCCCGTGCGGTGAGTGCCAGTCCTGCCGTGACCTGGCCAGGAACGGGCCCGGGTCGATCGACGTGATCGAGATCGACGCCGCCTCGCACGGTGGCGTGGACGACGCGCGTGACCTGCGCGAGAAGGCGTTCTTCGGGCCAGCGTCGAGCCGGTACAAGATCTACATCATCGACGAGGCGCACATGGTCACCCCGGCGGGCTTCAACGCCCTGCTGAAGGTGGTCGAGGAGCCGCCCGAGCACCTGAAGTTCATCTTCGCGACCACCGAGCCCGAGAAGGTCATCGGGACGATCAGGTCGCGCACGCACCACTACCCCTTCCGCCTCGTGCCGCCCGGCACCCTGCGGGACTACCTGGCCGAGGTCTGCACGCACGAGGCGATCCCGGTCGATGGCGCCGTGCTGCCGCTGGTCGTACGGGCCGGGGCGGGCTCCGTCCGTGACTCCATGTCCGTGATGGACCAGCTCCTCGCGGGCGCGGCCGAGGAGGGCGTCACCTACGGGATGGCCACCGCCCTCCTCGGCTACACCGACTCGGCGCTGCTCGACTCCGTCGTCGAGGCGTTCGGCACGGGGGACGGCGCCGCGGTCTTCGACGTCGTGGACCGCGTGATCGAGGGCGGGCACGACCCGCGGCGCTTCGCCGCCGACCTGCTGGAGCGGCTGCGTGACCTGCTGATCCTCGCCGCCGTGCCGGACGCGGCGGACAAGGGGCTCATCGACGTACCGGCCGACGTACGGGAGCGGATGCAGGCCCAGGCCGCCGCGCTCGGGCCCGCCGAGCTGAGCCGTGCCGCCGACCTGGTCAACACCGGGCTCACCGAGATGCGGGGCGCGACCTCGCCGCGCCTGCAACTTGAGCTGATCTGCGCGCGGGTGCTCCTGCCCGCGGCGTACGGGGACGAGCGGTCGCTCCAGGCGCGTCTCGACCGTCTGGAGCGGGGCGGCGGGGGAGTGGTCGCCGGGGCGGTGGCCGCGCCGCCCGCGCCGCAGCCCGCGTCCGCGCCCGTCCAGCAGGCGCCGCAACCGCCCCCGCCGGTGGCACCCCCGCCGGTCAGGGCCGAGGCCCCGGTCGCGCAGCCGCCCCAGCCCTCGCCTGCCGCGCCACCGCCAGCCCAGTCCGTACCGTCCGCCGCTCCCGCTGCCTCCCCCGCGCCCGCGCCCGCCGCACGGCCCGGCGCGTGGCCCACCCGGGGCGCCGCCCAGCCCGCGGCTCCCGCCGCCCCGACGCCCGCCCCCGTGACCCCCGCCGCCGCCCCGCCGCCGCCCCCGACGGCCGCGCCTGGCGGGGGCGGCGGCGACCCCACGCGCGTCCGCCAGATGTGGCCGGAGATCCTTGAGGCCGTCAAGAAGCGCCGCCGCTTCAGCTGGATCCTCCTGAGCCAGAACGCGCAGGTCACCGGCTTCGACGGCGCGACGCTGCAACTCGGTTTCGCCACCGCGGGCGCCCGGGACAGCTTCGCGAACAGCGGCAGCGAGGAGGTCCTGCGGCAGGTGCTCGGCGACCTCCTGGGCCTCCGGTGCAAGATCGACGCGGTGGTCGGCGGCGACGGTGGCGCAGGTGGCGGCGGGTTCGCGCCGACCAGGCCCGCCGCGCCCGCGCAACCGTCCCCGCCGCCGCAGGCACCGTCCGCGCCCGCGCCGCAGCCGGTCCAGGCCGCCGCCCCGCCCCCGCCCCCCGCGCCGGAACGGCCCCGGCCGTCCGCGCCGCCCCCCGTCGCGGCCGAGGACGACGTCGCCGCCGACGACGACCCGGACCTCGACGACACCGCGCTCAGCGGCCACGAGCTGTTCGTGCGCGAACTGGGAGCGACTGTTATCGAGGAGTTCCACCACGAGTGAGACCGCGCCGCCCCCAACCCGTAGGCTCGGGAAAGCACACGAGACGACGACCGGGTCAGGAGTGAGGCAGTGTTCCCCAGTGGTGGTGGCGGCGGGATCGACATGCAGCAGTTGCTGCAACAGGCCCAGAAGATGCAGCAGGACCTCGCGGCGGCCCAGCAGGAGCTGGCCGAGACACCCGTCGAGGGCAGCGCGGGCGGCGGGCTCGTCAAGGCGACGGTGACCGGCTCGGGCGAGCTGAAGGGCCTGGTGATCGACCCCAGGGCGGTGGACCCCGAGGACACCGAGACGCTCGCGGACCTCGTCGTCGCCGCCGTGCGGGACGCGAACACCGCCGCGCAGGAACTGGCCTCCGAGAAGCTCGGCCCGCTCGCGCAGGGTCTCGGCGGCGGTGGCGGCCTGCCCGGCCTCCCCTTCTGACCCCTCGCCCCTCGCCCCTCAGACACCCCCGCGAATCCGCGAACCCTTCCTGACTTCCCCGGCCTCCCGCGCCCCGGCCCCGGTCCTG
Source organism: Streptomyces avicenniae (assembly GCF_000719135.1). GTDB lineage: Bacteria > Actinomycetota > Actinomycetes > Streptomycetales > Streptomycetaceae > Streptomyces > Streptomyces avicenniae. Next base: position 619,029 of record NZ_JOEK01000001.1, read on the forward strand.
GCGGCGCGGCCGACGCCCGGCCGACACAGAGACGAGGCAAGCCGTGTACGAAGGCGTGGTCCAGGACCTCATCGACGAGCTGGGCCGACTGCCGGGCGTCGGCCCGAAGAGCGCCCAGCGGATCGCCTTCCACATCCTCCAGTCGGAACCGGCCGACGTGAAGCGCCTCGCGCACGCGCTGACCGAGGTGAAGGCGAAGGTCAGGTTCTGCGCCGAGTGCGGCAACGTCGCGCAGGAGGAACGCTGCCGCGTCTGCCTCGACCCGCGCCGCGACCTGACGGTGATCTGCGTGGTCGAGGAGCCCAAGGACGTGGTGGCGATCGAGCGCACCCGCGAGTTCCGCGGCAAGTACCACGTGCTGGGCGGCGCGATCAGCCCGATCGACGGCGTCGGCCCCGGTGACCTGCGGATCAGGGAGCTCCTCGCGCGCCTCGCGGACGGAGCGGTCACCGAGCTGATCCTCGCGACCGACCCCAACCTGGAGGGCGAGGCCACCGCCACCTACCTGGCGCGGATGGTCGGTTCCCTCGGACTGCGTGTCACCCGGCTGGCCAGCGGGCTGCCGGTCGGGGGAGACTTGGAGTATGCCGACGAGGTCACCTTGGGACGCGCGTTCGAGGGAAGGCGGCTGCTTGATGTGTAGGACAGCCGGAGCAGACGCAGGGACCGCAGGGGAGGCGACCGCGTGATGTCGAGTACGCCGGAGCAGCAGACGCAGGACCCGGCCACCGGGCCGGACAGTTTCGCCGTTCAGATCGCCGACCAGGTGGAGAGCTTCATCGTGGCGGTCGGGGAGGTCGCGAAGGGCGACGACCCCGACAGCGCGGTGCCGTACCTCCTCCTCCAGGTCTCCCAGCTCCTCCTGGCCGGTGGACGGCTGGGGGCGCACGAGGACATCGTCCCGGACGAGCGGTACGAGCCGGACACCGGTCCCGAGCCCGACATGGACGAGCTGCGGGAGCGGCTGGCCACGCTGCTCGAACCCGTGGACGTCTACTCGGAGGTCTTCGACCCGTACGTGCCGCGCAGCACGCCGGTCGCCTCCCGCATCTCGGACGACCTGGCCGACATCATCTCCGACCTGCGGCACGGCCTCGCCCACTACCGGGCGGGGCGCGTGAGCGAGGGCCTGTGGTGGTGGCAGTTCTCGTACCTGTCGAACTGGGGTCCGACGGCCAGCGGCGCGCTGCGCGCGCTCCAGTCGCTGGTGGCGCACGTCCGGCTGGACACGCCGCTGGCCGAACTGGACGGCCTCGACATCGACAGCGACGCCGAGGACGGCGACCTGGAGCGGCAGGCGGGGCGCGTCATGGAGGCGGAGATCGCCACGCCGCTCGGGTTGAAGGCAGCCGGCCGCGAGCGCTGATCAGGCGCCGCCAGGCCCGCGACCGGCCGCCGCCTCACGCCGTCACGGGGTGAGGACGAGCCGCCCGCGCAGGCCCCCGGCGGCGAGCCGTTCGTGGGCGCGCGCCGCGTCCGCCAGCGGCAGGGTGTCGGCGACCCGGGGCGTCAGCACGCCCCGGGCCGCGAGCCCGGCCAGCCCCGCGAGCGCCGTGCCGTCCGCCGTGACCCAGACGTTCCGCACCCGTATGCCGCGCAGCGGCAGGGGCTGACCGCCCAGCACGGCGGCGAACGCGCCCCGCGACCGTACGGCCGCCTGCGCGGGCACGCCGAGCACCGCCGCGTCCAGCGCGCCGTCCGTCCCGCCTGGCACGAGCGCGCGCACGGCCGCGCCGAGGTCGCCGCCCTCCACCGCCGCCCGGTCCACGAACCACTCGGCGCCGGACGCGCGCGCCCGCTTCTCGTCCGCCGCGCCCGCCAGGGCCACGACGCGCAGCCCGCGCGCCGCCGCCAGTTCGACGGCGAACCCGCCGACCGCCCCCGCCGCGCCCGTGACGAGCAGGGTCTCGCCCGTCGCGAGGCCGAGCGCGTCGAGGGCCTGGAGCGCGGTCAGGGCGCCGAGCGGGAGGGCCGCAGCCGCGACGGGGGACAGGCCGTCGGGGCGGCGCGCGACGGCGGCGGAGTCCAGGACGACGAACTCGGCGTGCGTCCCGAGCGGCACGTCCAGCAGGTCGTGCAGCCCGAGCACCGGGTCTCCCGGCGCGAGGCCCGCGCCCGGCCCGGCCGCCTCCACGACACCGGCGACGTCCCAGCCGAGGCCGGTGACCGCGCGTGCGCCCATCAGACCGCCCTGGACGAGGGCCCCGGCCCGGGTGGCGAGGTCCACCGGGTGGACGGCCGCGGCCTCGACGCGGATCAGGACCTGCCCCGGCCCCGGCTCAGGCACCGGGACCTCCACGACCTCGACGGCCTCCGTGCCCCCGTACCCCTTCGACACGACTGCGCGCATGACGATCAGCTCCTCACCCCTGGTGGCGCGCGGCCCGCCGATGCCGGGCCGCGCTCTCGGCACCCAACGTAGGGAGTGCTACTCTCCGCCGGGAAGTAGGCACCTGAAGGTGCCCAAGCAACCCGAAGGAGAGCCATGGCCACGCGCACGGCGGCCGAGCGGCGCGCCGAGACGGCCGCCGCCTACGACGCGTTCCTCGCCGCCTGCCCGACCCGTCAGCTGCTGGACCGCATCGCCGACAAGTGGGTCGGCCTGCTGCTCGTCGCCCTGGCCGACGGCCCCTGCCGCTACAGCGAGCTGGCCAGGCGGCTGGCGAGCGTCAGCCAGAAGATGCTGACGCAGACGCTGCGCCGACTGGAGCGTGACGGCCTCGTCGTCCGTACGGTCACCCCGGCCGTCCCGGTGCGCGTCGAGTACGCCCTGACGCCGCTGGGGCAGGGGCTGCGGCCGATCATGCAGGCCATCAAGGGCTGGGCCGAGGCGAACATGGACGAGGTCGTCGCCGCCCGTGCGGCCTACGACCGGCGCGCGGCGGCCTCCTGAGCGGCGTCCGGCTCCTGGGGGCTGAGCAGGAGCAGCGCGATGTCGTCGTCGCGGTTCTCGGTGTGACGTGTGCGCAGGAGGTGGTCGGCGAGGTCGTCCATCGTGCCGCCGAGGTCGAGCGAGTGCTCCACCGCGTCGGCGAGGTCACGGGCGAGCTGCCCCGTGGCGACGTCGGGGTCGAGGCCGGGGCGCTCCACGAGGCCGTCCGTGTACAGCAGGAGGACCGAGCCGGGGGACAGCGGCAGCTCGACCGCCGGGTACGCCGCGCTCTCGTCGATGCCGAGCAGCGGGCCCGGAGGTACGTCGGGCACGGTGATCCGGCCGTCCGGGTGGCGCAGCAGGGGCGGCGGGTGCCCGGCGGTGGCGACGACGGCGCGGCAGCGCGTGACGTCGAGCTGGATGTACAGGCAACTGGTGAACAGCCCCGGGTCCAGGTCGGTCAGCAGCCGGTTGGTCCGCCCGAGCACCTCCTGCGGCGGCTCGCCCGCGCTGGCGTGCACGGCGGTGCGGACCTGGCCCATGAGGGCGGCGGCCGTCACGTTGTGGCCCTGCACGTCGCCGATGACGACCGCGACGTCCCCGCTGTCGAGGGGGATCACGTCGTAGAAGTCGCCGCCGATGTCCATGCCGCGCGTGGCGGGGAGGTAGCGGACGGCGACGTCGAGGCCGGGGAGCGCGGGCAGTTCGTGGGGCAGCAGCCCGGACTGGAGCTGACGGGCGAGCTGCTGCTTGGCGTCGAAGAGGCGGGCGCGGTCGAGGGCCTGGGCGATCAGTCCGGCGAGCGAGGTGAGGACGGTGCGCTCGTCGCGCGTGAACGTGTGCGGGTCCACGTACGACAGCACGAAGCAGCCGACCGCGTGGCCCGTGCTGACCAGGGGCAGGAACGCCCAGGCGGACTTGCCCGTGAGGTCGGGCACCTCCGGGTAGCGTTCGAGCATCTCGTCGGCCGAGTCCATGAACTGCGGGCGGCGGTCGTGCACCACCTGGGCCGCCGCGTTGGGCGGTGACTCCAGCGGCGTGCCGTCGAAGTGCTCGATGGCCTGGGTGGTGTAGCCCCGGTACCCGGCGACGCGCAGCCGTCCGCCCTCCGTCACGTACAGGACGAGGCCCTGCGCGTCGAACGCGGGCAGCACCTGGTCGGCGACCAGCCGCACCACGTCCTGCACGCCGACGGCCTGGGTGAGGGCGGAGGCGAGCTGGGTGACGCGCTGGAGCACGCTGTCCTGCGTCGGCGTGTCCCCTCTGACGGGCGCGGTGGCCCGCTCGTCGCTGGGGGTGATGCGCACGCTGATGCCGCGGGCGCCGGGGTAGAGCCGGAAGCGCAGCGGCTGGTCGGGCGGGCGCAGCGCGAGGAACGTCTTCGGCTCGCGGCTTATCAACGCCGCGCGGTAGCGGTCGGTGTGGACCGGGTCGTTCAGCCAGGGCAGCCGGTCCCACAGCGGTGCGCCGAGCAGGTCGTCGGGGCCGTCGGCGCCCAGCAGCTGCGCGGCGGCGCTGTTGGCGTAGACGACGCTGCCGTCCAGGCGCAGCGAGCAGCAGCCTTCCGGCAGGCGCTCGGCGAAGTCGGCGGCGGCGAGCGCCTCGTCGGGTCCCGGCGTGTGGGTGCGCGGGGCCCAGACCTCGCGGGGCTGCGGGGCGGCCGTGATCGGCGTGCCGGAGTCGGCGGCGCGGCGCAGCAGCGCGGCCATGCCGTCCGCCGCCTTCTTCAGCGTCTCCCGCTCGGTCTCGGACAGCTCGGCCGGATGGGACGGCGGCCAGACGACGCCGAGCGATCCCCAGCAGACGCCGTCGGCGCTGAGCAGCGGCATCTGCGCTATGGCGAACGGGTAGGGCATCGAGGGGCTGAGCCCGGGCTGCTGGTTCTCCTGGCTGTTGTCCCAGCGCAGCCGCCGCTCGCGGACGGCCTCGGTCAGCAGCATGGGCGCGTCGAGGCTGATCCGCGCCCAGGAGACGGCCTGGGCGGCGGGCAGGCCGAGCAGGGACGTCAGCCGCAGCACCGGCTCACCCGGGGCGAGCAGGTAGATCACGCCGCTGTGCCCTCCCGTCGAGCGGACCGCGTCGATCAGAAAGCGGTCCAGCGACTCGACGCCGGATGAATGCCCCATACCGGCACATTACGACGAGGGCGGGCCCCGCACATCCGGTCCGCGTGCTGGACAGGCGGCGCGCCGGTGTGTGAGGTCGGTTACGTTTCCCCCGCGTTTCGGTGTGTCCGCCGGGCCGCGCGGGCAGGGGTCGTCGCTGGACGGGCGGCCCGGGGGTGCCCGCTCGTTACACTTCATCCGCATCCGTCCGTGGCCGCCCAGCGGTCACGGAGAGTGAGAGAACGAGGAGCGACACACGTGGGCCTTGTCGTGCAGAAGTACGGCGGCTCCTCCGTTGCCGACGCCGAGGGCATCAAGCGGGTCGCCAAGCGGGTCGTCGAGGCCAAGAAGAACGGCAACCAGGTCGTCGTCGTCGTGTCGGCGATGGGTGACACGACGGACGAGCTGATCGATCTCGCGGGACAGGTGTCCCCGGTCGCCTCAGGGCGCGAGCTGGACATGCTGCTCACCTCGGGTGAGCGGATCTCCATGGCGCTGCTGGCGATGGCGATCGGCGCGCTGGGCCACGAGGCGCAGTCGTTCACCGGCAGCCAGGCGGGCGTCATCACCGATTCCGTCCACAACAAGGCGCGCATCATCGACGTGACGCCCGGCCGTATCCGCAGCTCCGTCGATCAGGGCAACATCGCCATCGTCGCGGGCTTCCAGGGCGTGTCGCAGAACGGCAAGGACATCACCACCCTCGGCCGCGGCGGCTCGGACACCACGGCCGTCGCGCTCGCCGCCGCGCTGGGCGCCGAGGTCTGCGAGATCTACACCGACGTGGACGGCGTGTTCACGGCCGACCCGCGCGTCGTGCCCAAGGCGCGGAAGATCGAGTGGATCTCGTCGGAGGACATGCTGGAGCTGGCCAGCTCCGGCTCCAAGGTGCTGCTGCACCGGTGCGTCGAGTACGCGCGCCGCTACTCCATTCCCATCCATGTCCGGTCGTCGTTCTCCGGCCTGAAGGGCACCTGGGTCAGCAATCAACCGCTCGGAGGTCAGCCGATGGAGCAGGCAATCATCTCGGGGGTCGCCCACGACACCTCCGAGGCGAAGATCACGGTCGTCGGCGTCTCCGACAAGCCGGGTGTCGCCGCGACCATCTTCCGCACCATCGCGGACGCCGAGGTCAACATCGACATGGTCGTCCAGAACGTCTCGGCCGCCGCCACCGGGCTGACGGACATCTCGTTCACGCTGCCGAAGGACGAGGGCCGCAAGGCGATCGACGCGCTGGAGAAGCGCCGCCCGCTGATCGGCTTCGACGCCCTGCGCTACGACGACCAGATCGCCAAGATCTCCCTCGTCGGCGCGGGCATGAAGACCAACCCCGGCGTCACCGCCACCTTCTTCGAGGCCCTGTCCAACGCCGGGGTGAACATCGAGCTGATCTCCACCTCCGAGATCCGCATCTCGGTCGTCACGCGCTCGGACGACGTGAGTTCCGCCGTCCGCGCCGTCCACAGCGCGTTCGGTCTGGACAGCGACTCGGACGAGGCCGTCGTGTACGGGGGCACCGGCCGCTGACCGGGACGTACCGGTTGTGAAGCTCCCGTGACCAAGTCGTAGGGCCGTATGCCTTGCTCCGGGCCGATGGCCCGGGGGACGATTTCCTCTCCCCGCACCGCCTGGAACCAACCGCGGTGCGGGGAGCGTCTTTAGGGGCTCTCGCGGGCCGTCGGGACGCCCATCGGACAGGACTACGGGCAGGTGGTGGAAGTGACGACGATGGACCCGCCGGCCGTCATCCCGCCCGCGCCGTACAACCTTTGCGGGGGAGAGCGTGTCCAACAGGCGTGGCAGAGGTACTCGACATCACGACAACGCCCCCGCGTCGCCTACCGCGTTCGGCAGCACCACGCCTGCGGGGCATGCCGGTGATCGCGCCCCTGCCCGCCCCCGCGACCTCGGCGGCAGGCCGACACGCCAGGGGCGAGGCCGCGGACGGCACGATGGCTGAAGGCACCACCATCGACTTCCTCACCGAGACCTACCGGGCGCACTACCGCTCGCTGCTCGGTCTCGCCGCCCTGCTGCTGGACGACACCGCCTCGTGCGAGGACGTCGTGCAGGAGGCGTTCATCCGCGTCCACTCCGCGCGCAGCCGCGTCCGCGACCCGGAGAAGACGCTCGCCTACCTGCGCCAGACCGTGGTGAACCTGTCCCGTTCGACCCTCCGTCGCCGCATACTCGGCCTCAAGCTCCTCTCCAAGCCGCTGCCCGACATGGCCAGCGCCGAGGAGGGCGCGTACGAGCAGTTGGAGCGCGCCGACCTCATCAAGGCCATGCGCGGACTCCAGCGCCGCCAGCGCGAGGTGCTCGTCCTGCGCTACTTCGCCGACATGACCGAGGCCGAGGTCGCCAGGACCCTGGGCATCTCGGCCGGTTCGGTGAAGGCGTACGGCTCCCGTGGCATCGCCGCGCTGCGCGTCGCCATGGAGGACGCCAGATGACCGACCGCGACTCCGGTCGTCCGCCGCGCGAGCCGCGGCGGACGGACCCGGTGGCGGGGGTCCCGGACGGCCCCGAGCCGCCGGACGGCGCCGGTGAGGAGGCCCTGCGCCGCCTGCTGCGCCAGACGATGGAGGGCATCGCGCACGATCCGTCCGCGGGCACGCTCGACCAGCTGCGGCACGCGGTGGTGACGCGTCGCCGCCGCCGTCGGCAGCTGCTCTTCGGCGCGGCGGCCTCCGTCGCGCTCCTCGGCATCGGCACCCCCCTCGTCCTGTCGGCGACCGGCGGCGCCGGTGGCCCGAACCCGCGCGGCACGGCCCTCGGCACCGACGAGGGCGCCGTCGTGGACGGCACGCACGAGCAGGGCGGCGACCTCGACGGGCCGGGCCCCTATCCGCCCGACGGCCTGTCCTCCTCGTCGTCCGAGCCCCGCCCCGACGACTCGGGCCCCGACTCCCCGCAGGGCGGCGGCGGCCAGGAGGCGGACGGCGAGGACCCGTGGGACCTCGGCGTCGCCTCGCCGACGTGCGACCGGGGGCAGCTCGGCCGCGTCACCACGGACACCGGCACCCCCGACGCGCAGGGCCGGGTGTACGGCTCCATCCGCATGGTGAACGTCTCCCCGGACGCCTGCCGCGTCACCGGCGGCGATCTGTTCGCCCTGCCGCTCGGCGACAGCGGCCTGGCCGCCGCGCGCGTCCAGGTCCTCGACCGGACGGAGGGCGACCGCGCCCCCGGCCTGCCCGCGCCCGACGAGACGCGGGAGGAGCTCGTCCTCCCGCCGGGCGAGGCGTACGAGGTCCGGTTCGCGTGGGTGCCGAGCACCGGCGCGGCCCGCTCCTGCGAGGTCGCCGCGGAACCCACCGCCGACGGCGGGCTCAGCACGGACCTGGGCGGCGGCTCCGAGCCCGGCTCCACGCCCACGGGCGACCCGACCGGGAACGACCCCGACGGCGGCGACACCGGCGGCGACACGGGCGGTCCGGCCGCCGGTGGTGGCTCGGGCGAGCCCGCGGCGGGCGGCGGCTCGGGCGACACCGGCAGCACGCAGCCGACCGACCCGGCGACCGGCGGTGGCGGCGAGGGCGACAGCGGCGGCGCGGGCGGCGGTTCCGGGGACACCGGCGGCACCGAGCCCCCGGTGGACGGCGGCGGCAGTGGCGGCGGCGACCCGACCCCCGGCGGTTCCGGCGGCGGCGGCGACTCGTCCGAAGGAGTGCTCCTGCGCTACACCCCGGCGGCCGGTGAGCCCGAGGCGGCGCAGATCCGCCTCCAGGGCAGCTGCTCCGGGACCATCTACCGCACGGGCGTTCTGGAGGCCCCGGCGGTCTGAGCCCGGCGCGCCCCAGTACCGTGGGGTCCGTGTACCGGTTCCTGCTCACACCGCGCTGGTGGGCGATCAATGTCTTCGTGATCCTCGCGATCCCGGTCTGTCTGATCGCCGGGATGTGGCAGCTGGGGCGGTTCGAACACCAGGTGGACGTCCACCGGCACCAGCAGAAGCAGGCCGAGTCCGCCGGTGAGCCGCGCCCGCTGGCCGACCTCCTGCCGCTGACCACCGAGACCGCCGGTGAGCAGGCCGAGGTCACCGGCAGTTTCGACGCGGACCACCAACTGCTCGTCCCTGGCCGTCGGCTGGACGACACGTCCGGCTTCTACGTCCTCACCATGCTGCACCCGGCGGACGGCACGCCCGCGCTGCCCGTCGTGCGCGGCTGGCTCCCCGGCGCCGCCGACGCCGCGCTCGTCCCGCCGCCGCCCGCCGGGGAGGTCACCGTCACCGGCGCGGTGCAGGCGCCCGAGTCGCCCGCCGAGGTGGACGGGCCGACCGGCGGGCTGCCGTCCGGGCAGCTCGGCGTGATCGGCGCCGCGTCGCTGATCAACGTGCTGCCCTACCCCGTCACCGACGCCTGGCTGACCGTGCGGGACGCCGAGGGGCCGATGCGGGCGGTGCCCGTCACGGCGCCGTCCGGCACCGGCCTCGACATGGACGCGTTCCAGAACCTGGGCTACACGGCCGAGTGGTTCGTCTTCGCGGCCTTCACGGTCTTCATGTGGTTCCGCCTCGTGCGGCGCGAGGTGGAGCTGCGCCGTGACGCGGAGCTGGGGCTCATCCCGCCGCAGCAGTCCCGGGAAGATGCGCTTGCGCGAAGCGGATCTCCTGCGCCACCTGCTTGATCCGCTCCTCCACGACGAGCGAGCCGTGGCCCGCGTCGTAGCGGTAGACCTCGTGCGTCGCGCCACGGGCCGCGAGCCGGTCCACGTAGTTCTCGATCTGCCGGATCGGGCAGCGCGGGTCGTTGAGCCCGGCCGAGATGTACACGGGCGCGCGGACGTCGTCCACGTACGTCAGCGGTGACGACGCCTCCCACCGGTCCGGTACCTCGTCCGGCGTGCCGCCGAAGAGCGTGCGGTCCAGCGCCTTGAGCGCCTCCATCTCGTCGTCGTACGCCGCGACGTAGTCGGCGACGGGCACCGCCGCCACGCCCACCGTCCAGGCGTCCGGCCTGCTGCCGACGCCGAGCAGCGTCAGATAGCCGCCCCACGAGCCGCCGGTGAGGACCAGCCGCTCCGGATCGGCCAGCCCCTCGGCCACCGCCCAGTCGCGGACCGCCGCGATGTCCTCCAGCTCGATCAGCCCGACGCGGTGCTTCAGCGCGTCGGTCCAGGCGCGGCCGTAGCCCGTCGAGCCCCGGTAGTTGACGCGGACGACGGCGAAGCCGTGGTCCACCCAGGCGGCGGGCCCGGCGGCGAACTCGTCGCTGTCGTGCGCGGTGGGGCCGCCGTGGATGTCGAAGACGGTCGGGAACGGCCCCTCGCCCTCCGGACGCTGCACCAGCGCGTGCACCGTGCCGCCCGGCCCCTCGACCCAGGCGTCCGTCACCGGCACCGACCGCGGCGCGCGCGGCCCCGGCGGCTCCAGCACCGTACGGCCGGACGTGGACCGTACGACCGGCGGTTCCGCGGCCGACGACCACAGGAACTCCACCGACCCGTCCGGCCGGGGCGACGCGCCCAGGATCGTGCCGGGCGGCGTCTCGATCCGCTCCGGTCGGCCCGTGCCGCCGTCGTGCCGCCACAGCTCGTCGCGGGCGCGGTAGCTGTGCGACACGAGCAGGCCGCTGCCGTCCGGGTACCACTCGGCCTCGACGTCGCCCGGCAGGCCGAGGTCCAGCGCGGTCTCCTCGCCGGTCAGCGGATTCCAGATCATCGGCTCCCACCGGCCACGCCGCTGGTGGCCGACGAGCAGCCGGGGATCGCCGTCCACCGGGGCGAACCCGAGGACGGACAGGCCCAGTTCCACCGTGCCCCCGGCGGTGTCGTCCAGTTCGGCGACGGGCGTTCCGTCCGGCCGCACCACGCGGATCGCGGAGTGCATGGCGTCGCCGTGCTCGGTGTGTTCGATCGCCAGCAGGCTGCCGTCGTGGCTGAGGTCGCCCACACCGCCGGACTGCCGGTGCCGGTAGATCTCCACCGGCGCGCCGCCGCCCGCGGGCAGGACATGGACGGTGGTGCCCTCCTCCTCGGTCATCCGGCCCACCACCACGGTGCCGTCGCGGCCGAGCGCCAGCCCGGCGGAGTACGCGGGGTCGAGCCCCGACGTGGCGGGTTCGTCCGTGCCGCCGTGGAACGGCTGACGCACCCAGCTGCCGAACTCGTCGCCGTCGGTGTCCCGGAACCACCAGATCCAGGCGCCGTCCGGGCTGAGGGTGCCGTGCACCGTGCCGTTCGGCCGGTCGGTGGCGCGGCGCTGGTCGCCGGTGGCGCGATCCCAGGCGTACAGCTCGAACGTGCCGCTGGCGTTCGAGACGAACAGTGAACGGTCGGGTGCGTCCTCGGCCCAGCGGGGGAGGCTCACGCGCGGCGCGCGGAAGCGCTTCTCCCAGTCGGGCCGCTGCGAAGGGTCGTCGGGCTTGGCGTCAGTCATTCGTCCGTTCTACCTGATGCCCGGCGTGTCGATGTTCCACGTGAAACATCGTGTGATCGACCGCTCACCCAGCGCTGCCGGGATCGCCGCCACCGCGCCGTTCCGCCTCGGCGGCTGCCCGCCGCCAGCTCTCGGCGATCTCGGCGGGCAGGCGGCGTCCGGCTCGCGCCAGGGTGACGCCGGGAGCCGCCTCGACGACATCGGTCTCCCGCATCTCGACGGGCCGCTCCCCGCTCAGCGCGGACCAGCCGCCGCCCCCCGGCCCCGCACGCCACAGCCGGGTACGTCCGCCGCTCAGGTCGAGCAGCCGGACCGCGTCCGGCTCCACCCGGATCCACAGCTGACGGCCGCCGATCCGTCCCGCCTCGGCCGCCGGAAGCAGACCCTCGACGGCCAGCATGCGCACCGTGCCGTCCCCGTCCCCGTCCCCGTCCTCCTCCCGGTCGTCGCCCCCGCGGCCCAGGACCGCCGTGGTCCCGGCGTCGAGCGTGAACCGGTGCACCGTCTCGTGCCCGCACAGCAACTTCAGCTGGACGACCGCGGCCCGCGGCCCGTCGTCGGCCAGCGGGACCTCGTGCCATTCGCACGACGGCACCCCGTCGAGCAGGCGCGGCAGCAGCACCGCCTCCCCGCGCCTGCGGTCGTAGAGGGAGCACGCCCGCTCCGGACAGCGCCAGTGCCGGGCCACCACCTCGGGCAGCGCCGGACGCCCCCGCCCCGGCGCGGCGGCCCCCACCCGCCGCACCCCCATGTCACGCTCCACCAGCCGGACGGTACGGCCGGGCGCCGCGCGGGGCGCGAGGAACTGCGTCGTGTTGCCCTGGAGCCACGGGTGACGCGCGCGGAAGGCGTCGTAGCGGTCGTGGCTGATGACCGGCAGACCCGTCATCCCGGCGACGTCCAGCAGCGGCCCGTCCGCGTCGGGCAGTTCGGTGACGAGGCCGGACTTGGCCAGCCGCTCCAGCTGGTCGATGTCCAGCCGGTCGCGGTATTCGGTGCGTGCCGTCCGCAGCCGCTGATCGGCGACGGCGTGCACCAGGACCCACCGGTCCCGCAGCCGGTCGCCCAGCGCCTGGATGACCAGCCGCAGCCGGTCCAGGGACCGCGCCCCCGGCGGCCCGAGACGGGCGTCGCGCACCACGTCGGACAGATCGACCAGCGCGTCCGCCTGCTCGGGCCGGGCGGTGAGATGCCGCTCGTACGCGAACGGCGCGCTCACCGCGCGCCGCCCGGCGCGTCAGGCCAGAACACCCTTGCGAATGGGGCACGGATGTCCGCCCCTCCAGGCCGGAACGGGCCGACGCGCCGCGGATCGTCTCTCCCCACGCCACCCTCCGCACACCCGGGCCGCACCGGCCCCCTCGGACCAACGCGCCATTGTGGCACGGAGCTTGGGCGCCGCACGGGGTCTCGCACGACCCCGCGTGAAGCGTCAGGAGACGGCCGGACCCTCGCCGCCGTCCACCTGGACCTCGACCTGGATCTCCACCTCCACGGGCGCGTCCAGCGGCAGCACCGCCACACCGACCGCGCTCCGCGCGTGCCGTCCCGCCTCGCCCAGGACCGCGCCGAGCAGCTCGCTCGCGCCGTTCACCACCAGCGGCTGCCCGGTGAAGCCGGGCGCCGACGCGACGAACCCCAGCACCTTCACGACCCGCACGACCCGGTCCAGGTCGCCCACGACCGACTTGACGGCCGCCAGCGCGTTCAGCGCGCACAGCCGCGCCGACTCCTGCGCCTGCTCCGGCGTCACCTCGGCGCCGACCTTCCCGGCGTACGGCAGCGCGCCGTCCACCAGCGGCACCTGCCCCGACGTGTACACGTACGAGCCGCTCAGCACGGCCGGTACGTACGCGGCCACCGGCGGCACGACGGGCGGGAGCGTCAGCCCCAGCTCCGCGAGCCGGTCCTCGACCGCGCTCACCCCTGGCCGCCCTTGGGGCGCTTGAAGTACGCCACCAGCTGCTCCGGGTTCGGCCCCGGAACGACCTGCACCAACTCCCAGCCGTCCTCGCCCCAGTTGTCCAGGATCTGCTTGGTCGTGTGCACCAGCAGCGGAACGGTCACGTACTCCCACTTGGTCATGGGCCTCACTCTAGGCCCTGGCCGCCCCCCGCCCCGCAGAGCCCGATCCCCCCGTCCGCGCTCCGGCGGCGCCCCGTAGGCTCGCCGCTGTGGGGCCGGAACGCGGCCGTCCCGGCGGACTGGCCGGGGCCCGTGGGCCGGTCGGGAGCATCCGGGAGGCATGGCGTGGCGCGCAGACTCCATGTGGTCAGCGGAAAGGGCGGCACGGGCAAGACGACCGTCGCCGCCGCGCTGGCCCTCGCCCTCGCCGAGCAGGGCCGCCGGACGCTGCTGATCGAGGTCGAGGGCCGCCAGGGCATCGCCCAGCTCTTCGAGACCGAGGCCCTTCCGTACGAGGAACGCCGCATCGCCATCGGTCCAGGCGGCGGCGAGGTCTTCGCCCTCGCCATCGACGCCGAGCGCGCCCTGCTCGACTACCTCCAGATGTTCTACCGCCTCGGCAGCGCGGGCCGTGCCCTGCGACGCCTGGGCGCCGTGGACTTCGCCACCACCATCGCGCCGGGACTGCGCGACGTCCTGCTGACGGGCAAGGCGTGCGAGGCCGTCAGACGGCGCGGCGCCGACGGCCGCTTCGTCTACGACGCGGTCGTCATGGACGCGCCGCCCACCGGCCGCGTCACCCGCTTCCTCGGCGTCAACAGCGAGGTGGCGGGCCTCGCCAGGGTCGGGCCCATCCACCACCAGGCGCAGGCCGTGATGCGCGTGCTCAGGTCGCCCGAGACCGCCGTCCACCTGGTCACCCTGCTGGAGGAGATGCCGGTCCAGGAGACGGCGGACGGCATCGCCGAGCTGCGGGCCGCCGAGCTGCCGGTCGGCGCCACCGTCGTCAACATGGTCAGGCCCCCGGTGCTCGCCGCCGTCCCCGACGCCTACGGCGACGACCCCGCCCGCCTCCACGCCCTGGCCGCCACGCTCGCCGACGCCGGTCTGCCCGACGCCGCCCGCACGGCCGCGCCCCTGCTCGCCCAGGGCCGCGCGTACGCGCACCGGCTCGTCCTGGAGGCCGAGCGCCGCGCCGAACTCGCCCGCCACGGCATCCCCCTCCACGAGCTGCCGCTGCTCGCGGACGGCATCGACATCGCGGGCCTCTACCGGCTGGCCCGCCTGCTGCGCGACCAGGAGTGGTGACCATGGACGCCGTGCCCGCCCTCGCCGTCGATCCGCTGCTGGACGACCCAGGGACCCGGATCATCGTCTGCTGCGGCTCGGGCGGCGTCGGCAAGACGACCACCGCCGCCGCCCTCGCCCTGCGCGCCGCCGAACGCGGACGCCGCGTCGTCGTCCTCACGATCGACCCTGCCCGCCGCCTGGCGCAGTCGATGGGGCTCACGGAGCTGGACAACGTGCCGCGCCCCGTGCCGGGGACCGCCACGGCGGCGGGCGGCGAACTGTTCGCCATGATGCTGGACATGAAGCGGACGTTCGACGAGATCGTCGAGGCGCACGCCGACCGCGCCCGCGCCGAGGCGATCCTGGCCAACCCCTTCTACCAGTCGCTCTCCGCCGGATTCGCGGGCACGCAGGAGTACATGGCGATGGAGAAGCTGGGGCAGCTCGCCGCGCGCGACGCGTGGGACCTCATCGTCGTGGACACGCCGCCGAGCCGCTCGGCCCTGGACTTCCTCGACGCGCCGCAGCGGATGGGCTCGTTCCTCGACGGCCGCTTCCTCCGCCTGCTGATGGCACCGGCCAAGGCGGGCGGCCGGGCCGGGCGGAAGGTGATGAGCCTGGGCGTCGCCGGGCTCGGGATGGTCACCGGCACCCTCGGCAAGGTCCTGGGGGCCGGGTTGCTGCGGGACGTGCAGACGTTCGTCGCGGCGATGGACACCATGTTCGGCGGCTTCAGGGCGCGCGCGGACGCCACCTACCGGCTGCTCCAGGCTCCGGGCACGGCCTTCCTCGTCGTCGCCGCGCCCGAGCGCGACGCGCTGCGGGAGGCCGCGTACTTCGTGGAACGGCTCGCCGCCGACCGCATGCCGCTCGCCGGGCTCGTCCTCAACCGCGTCCACGGCGCGGCCGTGCCCGAACTGAGCGCGGAGCGTGCGCTGGCGGCGGCCGAGACGCTGGACGCAAAAAAAGTTGCGCCGCCCGGCATGGACGATCATCGCACCGGGGATGCTGACCCAGAGGACGGCCGCCGGACCCCCGATCCGGACATTCCCCCACCGGACGCCCTCGCCGCCGGTCTCCTGCGCGTCCACGCGGAAGGCATGCGGCAGTTGGCGCGCGAACAGCGCATGCGCGCCCGTTTCACCGCCGTGCACCCCGAGGTGCCGGTGGCGGAGGTGGCCGCCCTGCCGGGCGACGTGCACGACCTGACCGGCCTGCGCGCGGTCGGTGACCTGCTCGCCGGCTGACGGACGGATCCGGCGGCGCCCCCGCGCTCACCCCACGTTCGCCCACTCCTCGAATTCCGGGCCCTCGAACCCGGCCCCCTCCGCGCCGCCGACCGGCCGCGCCCCCCGCTCGTACTCGGAACGCGCCGTCTCCAGCAGCCGTCGCCACGACGTCACGGTCGGACGTCTGCGCAGCAGCGCGCGCCGTTCCCGTTCCGTCATCCCTCCCCAGACGCCGAACTCCACGCGGTTGTCGAGCGCGTCGGCCAGGCATTCCGTCCTGACCGGGCAGCCGGTGCAGACCGCCTTCGCGTGATTCTGCGCCGCTCCCTGCACGAACAGATCGTCCGGATCGGTGGTGCGACAGGCCGCCTTCGCGGTCCAGTCCGTAAGCCAGCTCATTGCCGGTGCCGTCCTTCCCCGAAACACAGGCTCCCCCACGGCGGCGATCGGCATATTCGCCTCGCCGGTTGAGGACGTTACGGGCGGGAGCCAGAGCACAACACCCCCATGGGGCCTAATCTCCCATGGCCCATTCGGACTATGCCGTGTATGAGATCCCTCATACGGGTGAACGGGGAGCGCGGCGGGCGGAAGGGAAGCATCCGGGGCGCACGGCGTCGCGACAAACTCACCCCAATGGGTGATCCTTCACTTGACTGCCGTCATTTTGTCTGAACCGTGAGCAGCCTAGGCGAACAGTTGGACCCCTGTCCGGCGTTTGAGAACGTAGGCTTGCCGCCATGGGTAGGAAGCGTCCGGGTGGCGGGCTGAGCGCGACGCAGCACATCGCCAAGTTTCTCGGGGTCAGCGTCGTGTCCGGCGCGGTACTCGCAGGTCTAGCGTTGCCGGCCGCGGGAGTCATCGGACTCGCCGCCGCCGGAACCATGGAGGGCTTCGACGACATTCCGGAGATGATGGAGCGGCCACCGCTCAGTCAGAAGACGACGATTCTCGATGCCGAGGGCAACAAGATCGCGGACGTCTTCAACCGCAACCGCACGGTCGTCCCGCTCGACGAGATGGCCGAGACGGTCCGGCAGGCGCTCGTCGCCGTCGAGGACGCCCGCTTCTACGAGCACGGCGCCGTCGATCTGCGCGGCATCATCCGCGCGCTCACCCGGAACGTCGAGTCGGGAAGCGTCGAGGAGGGCGCCTCCACCCTCACGCAGCAGTACGTGAAGAACGTGTTCGTCGAGGCCGCGGGCGACGACCAGGAGGCCGTCGCCGAGGCGATGTCGCAGAGCGGCCCCGAGGGACTGGGCCGCAAGGTCCGCGAGATGAAGTACGCGATACAGCTGGAACAGGAACTGTCCAAGGACCAGATCCTGGAGAACTACCTCAACATCACGTACTTCGGCCGCCAGGCGTACGGCATCGAGGCCGCCTCGCAGCTCTACTTCTCCAAGCACGCGTCCGAGCTGGACCTGCGCGAGTCCGCGCTGCTGGCCGGTCTCGTCCAGTCCCCGACCGCGTACGACCCGATCGGCAACCCCGACGGCGCCATCGCCCGCCGCAACATCGTCCTCGACAAGATGGTCGAGTCGGGCGACATCACGCGGGCCGAGGCCGACGAGGCACAGGCGTCCGACCTCGGACTCAACGTCAGCGAACCCCGCACCGGCTGCATCACCGCGGTCAACGACGCGGGGTTCTTCTGCGACTACGTCCGCGAGGTGTTCCTCAGCGACCCGGTCTTCGGCGAGACCGAGGAGGACCGCCAGGCCCTGTGGGCACTCGGCGGTATGACGATCACCACGACGCTCGACCCGCAGGCCCAGGACGCCGCCGCCCAGGCCGCCGCCGACGGCGCGAACGAGGACGACGACGCGGTCGCGTCCGTCGTCCAGGTCGAGCCGGGCACCGGCCACGTCCTCTCCATGGCGCAGAGCCGCCCGTACGGCCTCGACCCGGAGCAGAACCAGACGCAGCTGAACCTCAACGTCTCCCAGGCCATGGGCGGCTCGACCTACGGCTTCCAGTCCGGTTCGACGATCAAGCCGATCACCGCCGCCGCGGCCATCGAGTCCGGGATCAGCCCCTCGACGACCTTCGAGACCGAGGCGCGGATCGACCTGGACATGTCCGACTTCCGCGACTGCGACAACAACCCCCTGGGCTCCGCCGACGAGCGGACCTGGGAGGTCAACAACGAGCGCGAGGACGAGGTCGGCACCTGGGACATGACCAGCGCCCTCGGCGAGTCGATCAACACCTACTTCGCCCAGCTCGAACGCGACGCCGGCCTGTGCGAGACGGTCACGCTCGCCCGTGAGATGGGCATCGAGCGCGGCGACAACCAGCCGCTCGGCGTCGTCCCCGCCTTCACCCTGGGCAGCGAGGACGTCGCCCCCCTGGCGATGGCCAACGCCTACGCGACCTTCGCCAACCACGGCACGTACTGCACCCCGGTCGTCATCACCTCGGTGACCAACGCGGACGGCGAGGAGATCCCCGTCCCCGAGAGCGAGTGCAGCCAGGTGATGTCCGCCCACACCGCGGACACGGTGACCCAGATGCTGGCGGGCGTCGTCGAGGACGGCACCGGCGCCCGGGTCGGCCTCGACGACCGGGACAACGCGGGCAAGACCGGTACGACCGACGAGCGCAAGAACGTCTGGTTCGTCGGCTACACCCCGGAGCTGGCCACCGCGGTCCGCGTCGGCGGCGACAACGAGCTGTTCACGATGGAGAACGTCACCATCGGCGGCACCTTCTACGACCGCGCCAGCGGCGCCGGGGTCGCGGGACCCATCTGGCGGCAGGCCATGATCGGCGCCCTCGAAGGGACGTCGCCCTCGCAGTTCACCGACGTCAACGTTCCGCGTGGCAACGAGCGCGGCGACGACGACGATGACGACCGGCCCGGCAACGGGGACAACCGGCCGGGCGGCGGTGGCAACGGTGGCGGCGACAACGGCAACGGCGGCGGCCGTCCCGGTGACGGCGGCGACGACACGGGCTTCCCGGACATCGACCTGCCCGACTTCGAGTTCCCGCCCGGCGCCCGGGACTGACCGGTCAGCCGGCCAGGGCGCGCTTCACGGCGGCGGCCACCCGGCCGCCGTCGGCCCGGCCGGCGACCTTCGGGTTCACGATCTTCATCACCGCGCCCATCGCCCGCGGCCCCTCGGCCCCGCCCTCCCGCGCCTGCGCGACGGCGTCCGCGACCAGCGCGTCCAGCTCCTCGTCGGCCAGCTGCGCCGGGAGGTAGTCGGCCAGCACCGCGCCCTCGGCCCGCTCCCGCTCGGCCTGCTCGGGCCGGTCCCCCTGCGTGAACGCCTCCGCGGCCTCGCGCCGCTTCTTCGCCTCGCGCGTGATGACCTTCTGCACCTCGTCGTCCGAGAGTTCCCGCGCCTGCTTACCCGCGACCTCCTCGTTCGTGATCGCGGCCAGCGTCATCCGCAGGGTCGCGGAGCGCAGCTCGTCACGCTCCTTGATCGCGGCGGTCAGGTCGTTGCGGAGACGGGACTTGAGGGAGGTCATGCCCACCATTGTGACAGCCGTGACACGATGTCCCCATGCGCGCGCGATACCGCATCCCCCTCACCACCGGCCTCGCCGTGGCCGGTCTCGGCGCCGCCGTGGTCGGCTACGCGGCGGGCTTCGAGGTCCGCTCCTTCCGCCTGCGGCGGGTGACCGTCCCCGTCCTGCCCCCCGGCGCCCCGCCGCTGCGGGTCCTCCAGGTCTCGGACATCCACATGGTCTCCGGCCAGCGCAAGAAACAGCGCTGGCTGCGCGCGCTCGCGGGCCTGCGCCCCGACCTCGTCATCAACACAGGGGACAACCTCTCCGACCCCGGCGGCGTCCCTGAGGCCCTCGACGCCCTCGGGCCGCTGATGGAATTCCCCGGCGCCTACGTCTTCGGCTCCAACGACTACTACGCCCCCGCGCTGCGCAACCCGGCCCGCTACCTCGCCGAGCGCGCCTCGGGGCGCCACGGCCTCAACGGCAACTCGCCCGCGCGCAACGTCCCCCGCAACCCGTGGTGGGAACTGCGCGACGCCTTCGACGCCGCGGGCTGGCTCAACCTCACGAACACCCGCGGGCGCCTCACGGCCGCCGGTCTCGACATCGCCCTCACCGGCCTCGACGACCCCCACATCCGCCGTGACCGCTACGAGGAGGTGTCCGGCGGGCCCGCGACGGACGCCGACCTCTCCCTCGCCGTCGTCCACGCGCCGTACCTGCGCGTCCTCGACGCCTTCGCCGCCGACGGCTACCCCCTGATCCTGGCCGGCCACACCCACGGCGGGCAGCTGTGCATACCGTTCTACGGCGCCCTCGTCACCAACTGCGACCTGGACCCCGACCGGGTCAAGGGCCTGTCCACGCACGAGTCCGGCGGCCACCGCGCGTACCTCCACGTCTCCGCGGGCTGCGGCACGAACCGCTACACCCCGGTCCGCTTCGCCTGCCCGCCGGAGGCCACGCTGCTGACGCTGACCCCCCGCGATACCTGATTTCCCCCACACGGCCGGGTCGGCTAGAGTGGCTTCCGCAAGACGGGGTGTGGCGCAGCTTGGCAGCGCGCTTCGTTCGGGACGAAGAGGTCGTGGGTTCAAATCCCGCCACCCCGACGGTATAGCAGTAGTTCAGGGCCCTGATCCTCACTGAGGACGGGGCCCTGAGTCGTTCCCGGGGTGTCTTGGAAGCCGTTTGGGTGCGAACCTCAACATCCGGCTCCCCAGGCGGGAGCGGTCCAGCTCGGCGGAACACCTGAGACGGCCCTCACGACGGCGCTACGGTCGCCTCCACGGACTACCGACCCGGGGGATGCCACATGCAGGAAAGATCAGCGGAACAGGGCGTCGGGGCCGTGACGACGTCCGGACCTCTCATCGCCGGCGAAGTCTCACTGGCGAAGCTCATGGCCCGGCTTCAGCAGGACCGCCCGGTCTTCCACTCAGAGCGCGACCTCCAGCACAGCTTCGCGCGCGTGCTGTGGGAGCTGGCCCCCGAGATCGAGTCCAGGCTGGAGGTCCGCCAGAACGCGCCCGACGCGGTAGGCGCCGAGTATCTCGACCTGCTCTGCATCGGCCCCACAACCCGCACGGCCATCGAGTTCAAGTACTTCACGACGCAGTGGACCGGAACGGCGGGGCACTCCCCGGAGGAGTACGCGCTGAAGTCCCACGCCGCCACCGACCTGGCCCGCCTGGGCTTCGTCTCCGACATCGCCCGCCTGGAGCGCTTCGGCAACCCGAACCAGAACGGCCTGGCCCTCCTTATCACCAACGAGGCCGGCCTGTGGACATCGCCGAAGCAGAGCAACACCCGAGACCGCGACTTCCGCCTCCACGAGGGCCGCACCCTCACGGGCCAACTCCTCTGGGGCGGCGGCGACTACCCGGACAACACCCGAGCCCTCTGCGACACCTACCCCCTTTACTGGCAGCCGTACTCACTGCAAGACGGCCCCCGGGGCGAGTTCCGCTATCTCGCCGTCTTCACCAACCACCATCCCAACCGGAGCTAATGGAAGCTGCAGTGGAGCTTGGAGCCCGGGCGCATCCACCAGGAGCAGCACCGTCTCCGGCCGCCACCGTCCCCAACCAGGAGCTACACACCGGAGGAGAACGTGCGGAACCCGGCCGCAGCCAGGGCCGAGGTCCGAGCGAGAAGCGTGCCCGGCTCCAGCGCGCAGGTTCGTGAGTCCCCGGCCGCGTGGACTGTGCGACATCCGCAACCACCCCACTCGGTCAGGGGCATTCCCCTGGATATCTGCACGGCCGCGCCCCGAGCAGTTCTACGCTGGATCACCTGCACCGACCGACACGAAGGACAACGATGGACACCCCAGGCCAGCCCCAGCTCACCGGCCCGCAGACGCTCATGCTCGTCACCTGTATGGTGCTCGGCGTCGCAGCATTCTCAGCCGCGCTGTGGGGAAACCCTGAGCAGAGCAAGCGCGGCTTTCGGCTGCTGAACTGGCTGCAGACCGGTAGCGAGACCGAGCTGGCGCCCGCAGAGTCGGACCTGTAACGCCGCACAGACCCCCTGTGTCATGCAGGCCGCCCGCGGGCGGCCGGTCTTCGTCCCAACGCTCCCCGCCCGCCTGCGCCCGCTGTGAGGACCGCAGTGCCCGATGACATGCTTACCGACCTCCCCCACGACCTGACCGGCGATCAACTGCTGCTACTGCGGACGATCGCCGGTCCGTTCCTCGAACGGGGGATCTGGCCCACCTGGGACTACGTCCAACGGTTCCTGGACGGCCGCGATGCGGATGCGGAGACGACGCTGCGGGCGCTGCCCAAGGTCGGGGCGAACAACCGTACCTACGGGTTCGTCCAGCCCTTCTCGCTGGGGTTGAGCGGCTTGGACCGGATACGCCTGACGATTGCCGCGTCGCGCGTGCTGCCGGAGTTCGCCATGGTCGTTGGCGAGCCATTCGTGGCCGCGATGCCCCACCTGATCAACGCGTACCTATCCGCCCGACCCGACCCGGACGGGGCAGCAAAGCCGACCATGACGTCGGAGGAACTTCTGCGTGCCGTCCCCCGGATGAAGGGCGCCCTACTGGATGAGTTCGTCAAGTTTGCGCACAGCGAGCCGGGCCTGAACATCGACGGCAGCAGCACTGCCGCGGATGGAACGACTTGGTCGTTCGGGCTGACGCGGACCGTTCTGCGGTTCCGTGGCGTGGGGACCGTGGAGGAGTACGTCACGAAGCAGTGCGCCTTCGCAGCGGAATGGGCCGCCGAAACCCTCCCGGCGGCGCCGTTCCCCCGCCGTGACACCGAGCTGGCGGTTGAGCCGTACATCGAGCCTGGGTTGCTGGAGGATCTGGAGGAGGCGGGCGCTGGGACACAGTGGAACCTGGACAAGTTGATGGGCCTGACGCGTGAGCTGAACGCCGCGGTGGCCGCGCGCCACCCCTACACGTGCCAGGCCCTGATCCGGGCGATCCTGGACAACGTCCCGCCGGCGTTCGGACAGAAGACGTTCGGTGGTGTGGTCAGCAGCCACTCCTGGAGCACGGACGCCGACAAGTCGAGAGCCAAGCTCCTGGCGGAGAACCGATTCACCGCCAACGACGCGATGCACCGGCAGATGAACAACGACCGAAGCCTGATCGGCATGGGCGACGTGCCACCGCGGGCACAATTGCAAGCCGTGCTCCGCGAACTGCTGCTTGTGCTGCGCTTGACGACCACCCCGCGCCCCGGGGCTGCCACGAAGTAACCGGCGCGGGAGGCCACCCACCCGCCATTCGTCCGTCGCCTGACCACTCCGGCGAGCTACAGGCCTAGGCCTGATCCGTATCACGGATGAGGCCCCTTCCGTGTCTCGGGTTCGTTCGGAAGACGATCTCGGTGGGCGGAGGAGCCCTCACGGCTGTCGTGGGCCGTCGTCGCCTTCCTGCTGCCGGGGCACGCTGCCGAGCCAGAGTGTGTCGCGGGCTCGGGTCATGGCCACGAAGAGCTGGCTGCGGGAGAGTTCGTCGCGCTCGCGTTCCGTTTCGGACGCCTCGGTGACGGGCGGCCGGGGTCCGTTCGCCAAGGCGGCGTCGTGCTCGGGGAGGTAGACGTGCTTGAACTCCAGCCCCTTGGCCCGGCGGTAACTCCCCAGCTTGACCGCTTCGACCGGATGGCCGTCGTAGCGCTCCAACAGGCACACGGGCACGCCCGCCCGTTGCAGGAGCCGTTGGTAGTGGCCGATGGCGCGCATGGACGGGCACAGCACCGCGGCGTCCGCACGGGCAGGGGGCGGCAGCGCGGCCAGGGCGTTCAGCAGCGCCTGGTCGTGCTCGGCCCGAGTCGGCTTCGAGACGCGGATCACCTGGCCGTCGTGGTAGGTGAGATCGACGTCCCGGCGTCCCGGCGTGCGCAGTCCGTCGATGTCCTCGAAGGAGTCGTCGGCGACGACCGCGAGCGCCGTCTCGAGCACTTCCCTGCTGTTGCGGTAGTTGGTCCGCAGGACCTGCCCCCGATCGCCGCGGATGTCGATACCGGCGTCGGAGAGGCGGAACCCGCCGGGATAGACGGCTTGTTGGCCGTCGCCGACGAGCAGCAGTCCGTTGGGGGTGTCACCGACGAGAGCGTGCAGGAGCTGGACACCCACCAGGGTCAGGTCCTGCACTTCGTCCACGATCACCGCGGCGTAGGGGCGGCGTTCCTCATGACGGCGCGCCTCCCCGAGGGCGAGGGTGAGGACGTCGTTGAAGTCGTGCACGCCGCGCTGGACGCGGAGGGACTCGTACGCCTCGAACAGCGCCCAGACGGCGAGGCGATGAGGCCGCCGCAAGCTCGCGCGACGGCGTCGGCGGGGGACCGTGGCGTACTCGTCGAAGGAGGTGATGCCGCGCCCCTTGATGACATGGTCGATCTCCTCCTTCCAGTACCCGGGAGCCGCGTCGATCTCGGCCAGGGAACTGTCGCGGCCGACGTGCTTCCACGCGAGGCTGAACGCGGTCTGGGCCTTGTCGCCGTGCAACCGGACCGGGATGCCGCGGTCGTGCAGGAACTCCTGGGCCCAGGAGTGCAGGCTGCGGAAGTCGATACGGTCGGCCACGGCGGGGGACATGGCTCTGAGGAACGTCGCCTGCACCCGGGGCAGGTTGTTGGCGAACGTGACGTAGAGGACCCTGCCCGTGGTGCGCTGGGCGATGTGGACCGCACGGTGCAGGCCGACGACGGTCTTGCCGGTGCCCGCCGGGCCGCCGATCCGGGCGGGGCCCGCCCAGTTGCGGCGCACCAGGGCGACCTGGTCGGGGTGGAGGAAGGTCATCCACTGCTCGATCGGTGCGCGCATCGCGTCGGCGAGAGCCGCTTCGCGGAGCCCCGCGAGGTCGAACAGGCCGTCCGCCGCCCGGTCGTCGGACGGTGTCGCCCGAGCGGGCGGTGGGGCCTGCGTGATCGACGACCCCGCGTACTCCGGGAAGACGCGCTCCAGGTGGTCGGCGATGGCGCGGACGGACTCGGCACGCAGCCGATGGCACTCCGAGAGCAGGGCCGGCCCGACCTCGTGCTCGCCGAGCAGCCGTATCCGCCCCAACTCCCCGTTGACGCGGTGCCCCGCGAAGACCATGAGCGGCTGGACCGCGACCGGCGACATCCCCAGCGACGCCACCGCCGACTCGGCGAGCCGCGTGACGGCGAGGAGCTTGGCCGCGTGCGCGTCACGGTTCTCGCCGTCGGCCATGAGCTTCCCGCCCACGGCCTCCGGGACGGACCGCCAGTTCTTGACGTCCAGGACGAACACCCCACCGGGGCCGACCAGCAGCATGTCCACGTTGGCCGCCCGTGTCCCCGGCCACCTGCGGTCCACCAGGAGCCGCCACCCACGACTGGTCAGTACCAACAGCTGCGCCGCGACGCGGCGTTCGCCCTCGCTGGCAGCCTCCCAGCGGTATGCCTCCTGCCGGGCGCTCTGCCACTGCTCCCGTAGCAGCCGCTCCTGCCGCCGTGCCTCCTGCGCCCGCCGCGACGCTGATCCGCCAGCCGTCATACCCTGCCCTCCCGTACGCAGGGTAGCGATCATAAGGCGATCGGCGACGGCGGTCACCCGGCGAGAGGCTCCAGGATCACCACGGGGATCTCGCGCGTGGTCTTCTTCTGGTAGCTCTTGTACTGGGGGAAGATCTCGGTCATCCGCCTCCACAGCTCCGGCTTCTCCTCGGCCGTCGCCGTGCGCGCCCGCACGTCCACGTGCTCCTCGCCGACCTGTACGTGGGCCTCCGGCGTGGCGGCCAGGTTGAGGTACCAGAGCGGGTGCACGGGTTCGCCGCCGTTGGAGCCGACCACGATCAGGTTCACGCCGACGCGGCCGTAGATGAGGGCGGTGCGGCGCAGGAGGCCCGACTTCCGGCCGCGGGTGGTCAGGAGCAGGGTGTCGAGGCCGTGCCAGGTGTGCCCTTCCTTGCCGCCGCTGCGCTCGTAGCGGCGGATGTGCGCCGCGACCCACCCCGTGGGGCTGTCCGTGGGCGTCTCGTCCTGCATGATTCCTCCGAGCTAATCAAACTTGTCTAGCCGGAGCACCCTAGCCCACACCCCCGCCGCGCCGCACGTCAGCCCGCGTCCGCCGTCGCCTCGGCGAGCGGGGAGTCGTCCGTGGTGTAGGCCGTGGCCGTGAGGGTGCCGACGGTCAGGGGCGGGACGTCCGTCACGTAGAACGCGCCCCACGTCCCCCCGTCCGGCAGGCGCAGCAGGTCCGCCTCGTACGTCCGCCCCCCCGCCGTCACCGTCACGCGGGACGGCGGGGCCGCCGCGCTCCACGTGCCCGTGACGGCGGCGATCCCCGCCTTCGTGCGGTACACGCTCAGCGTCACCGAGTCCGGCGCGAGCGCCGTCCCCGGGATGTAGTCCGCCGCCGTCATCCGCGACGCGAACGTCCCGGGCGACGCGACGACGTACCGCGGCCCGTCCCCGTCCCGCAGCGCCATCACGAGGTTCTCCCCGATCGGCGTCGGCACGTCGGGCCGCACCACCCGGGGCCCCTCCGCCGCCGCGGGCGCCGGGACGGCGGGCGCGTCGCGCTGCACCGCGACCGTCACCCCCAGCGGCACGACGAGCGCCGCCAGCGCCGCCGCCCCCACCGCGAGCCGCCGCCGCCCCCGCGCCCGCGCCTGCCGCCCCCGCCGCACCAGCGCGTCCACCGGCGCCGGACCGGCGCCCCCGACACCCTCCGCCGCCGCCCGGCGCAACTCACGCCCGACGAGGCGCAGTTCCGCGTGCTCGTCCCCCACGGGGCACCGTCTCCTTCCTGTCAACCGCCGCGACACCCGCGAGCAGTTCCCGCAGCGCCCCGTCCTCCCGCAACCGCGCGATCCCCCGCGCCGTCTGGCTGCGCACCGTCCCGAGCCGCGCGCCGAGCAGCGCCGCGACCTCGCTCTCGCTGCGGTCCTCGGCGTAGCGCAGCACGACGGCCGCGCGCTGCCGGGCCGGAAGCCGCAGCAGCGCGCGTACCAGTGCGTCCCGGACGGCGATCTGCTCCGCCCCGTCACCGCCGGTCCGCTCGGGGAAACGGGTCGTCAGCCACTCGGGCACGCCCGCCCGCCGGACGCGGTCACGGTGCAGGTTGATCATGATCCGCCACACGTACGCGTCGGAGTCGTCCGCGCGCCGCACCCGTTCCCACTTCACGTACGCCCGCGCCAGCGCCGCCTGGACCAGGTCCTCGGCGTCGTGGTGGTGGCCGGTGAGCAGGAACGCCGTGCGCAGCAGCCGGTGCCAGCGACCGGCCGCGTACGCACGGAACGCCTGCTCCGCATCCGTCGTCACGGGAAGGGCGTGACCTCGACCTCGTCGAAGACCTCGCCGTCCGCGTCGTAGGCGACGACGGTGTACGCCGTCGGCAGCCCCGAGTGCCCGCCTTCCGTGTCGGCGTCGAAGTAGTACGTCCCCCAGCCCGGGGCGCCCGGCAGGTGGACGATCTGGGCGGCGAAGCCCCAGTCCGCACCCTCGGGGACGATGATGATCGCGTCCGGTATCTCCGCCAGCCGCCACGCGCCGGTGACGAGTTGGGTCTCGCCGTCCTCCACGGACGTCCCGACGCTGATGCTGTCCGGCAGCAGGCTGTCGCCCGTCAGGTCACGCGCGGTCTCGATCGCCTCGTCGAAGTACGCCGGGTCGGAGACGACGTAGTTCTGCGCGCCCTCCGTCAGCAGCCCCATCACCGTCCCGTCGTCGATGGGCACGGCCGTGTAGGGCTGGACCTCCAGGGGTTCGAGGTCGCCGGCGACGGCGCTCCCTGTGGTGGTCAGCAGGAAGGCGGCGGTGGCGCTGGCGCCCACCAGCAGGGCCCGGTGCAGCGTACGGGTGGCGGTCACGGGGGGACTCCTCGGGTTGTCGGCCGGACGATGACACGACTCAGACGCGGGGCGCCCCCCGTTTCTATCCCTCTGTCGGCGGCCCGGCCCGGCGCGTAGCATCCGCCGCATGGGACGAAGCAGGTGGTTCCCGGCGGACTGGCCCCGGCGCGTCGGGGCGCTGGCGCGCGGCGAGCTGACTCCGGTGACGCCCCGGCCGTCCGCCACCGTCCTGCTGCTGCGGGACGGCGCCGCCGGGATCGAGGTCTTCCTGCTGCGCCGCCGCCCGTCGATGGCGTTCGCGGCGGGCATGTACGCGTACCCGGGCGGCGCGGTCGAGCCGGGTGACGCGTCGCCCGCCCACACGGCGGTCCGCGAGACGTACGAGGAGACCGGCGTGCTGCTCGCGGGCCCGGCCGACGGACCGGTGCCCGAGAGGCCGGGTGACGCGCCGTTCGCCGCCCTCCTCGCACGCCGCGGCCTCGTCCCGCGCACGGACCTGCTGGCGCCGTGGGCCCGCTGGATCACCCCCGAGTTTGAGCCGCGCCGCTACGACACCTGGTTCTGGCTCGCCGTGCTCCCCGAGGGACAGCGCTGCCGGAACGCCTCCACGGAGGCCGACCGCACCGCCTGGCTCCGCCCCGCCGACGCGCTCGCCCACTACGCGCGGGGCACGTACGCCATGCTGCCGCCGACCGTCGCGACGCTGCGCCGCCTCGTCCCGTACGCGGACGCCGCCGCGCGGGCCGTGGACGTACGGGACGCCGCCGCCGCCTCGCCCCCGCCCGAGCCGGTCCTGGCGCGGGTCGGGACGGACGGGGACGCGCTGGTCGTGCGCTGGCCGGGGCACGCGGAGTTCGACATCCGGCTGCCGAACAGCCCGCCGACGGACAGTCCGACGACGAGGGAGTGATCCGATGACCGACGCCGTCATCCCGCCGGGCCGTCCGGCGGCGCGCGTGACCCCGGGCCCCGAAGGCGAGCGCGCCCACCTCGTCCTGGCGCCCAACCCGTCCGCGATGACCCTGGACGGCACCAACACCTGGGTGCTCGCCGAGCCCGGCGCGCGCCGCGCCGTCGTCGTGGACCCCGGGCCGCTGGACGAGGGGCATCTGCGGCGGGTGGCCGACGTGGTGGAACGGGCCGGGCGGCGCGTCGCGTACACGCTGCTGACCCACGGGCACGCGGACCACGCCGCGGGCGCCGCGCGCTTCGCCGAGCTGACCGGCAGCCCGGTCCTCGCCCTCGACCCGGCGCTGCGCCTGGGGGACGAGGGGCTGGCGGCGGGGCAGTCGCTGACGGTGGACGGGCTCGACCTGGTGGTCGTGCCCACGCCCGGCCACACGTCGGACTCGCTGTCGTTCCTGCTCCCCGCCGAGGCGGCCGTGCTCACCGGGGACACGGTCCTGGGGCGCGGCACCACCGTCGTGTCCCATCCGGACGGGAGGCTGGGCGACTACCTGGACTCGCTGCGCCGCCTGCGCGCCCTGACCGTGGACGACGGCGTACGGACCGTCCTGCCGGGCCACGGCCCGGTGGTGCGCGACGCGCAGGGGGTCATCGACTACTACCTCGTCCACCGCGCGACGCGGCTGGCGCAGGTCGAGACGGCGGTGGAGGACGGCCTGCGTACCCCGGCCCAGGTCGTGGCACGGGTGTACGCGGACGTCGATCCCGCCGTCCTCCCGGCGGCCGAGCTGTCCGTACGGGCCCAGCTCGACTACCTGCGCGAGCGCGGCCTGATCTGAGCCGCGCCCCGCCGCTCAGCGGGACCGGCGCGCCAGCCGTTCGATGTCGAGCAGGATCACGGCGCGGGCCTCCAGGCGCAGCCAGCCGCGGGCGGCGAAGTCGGCGAGCGCCTTGTTCACCGTCTCGCGGGAGGCGCCGACCAGCTGGGCCAGCTCCTCCTGCGTGAGGTCGTGCACGACGTGGATGCCCTCGTCGGACTGCACGCCGAAGCGGCGCGACAGGTCGAGCAGCGCGCGGGCGACGCGGCCGGGCACGTCGGAGAAGACGAGGTCGGACATCTGGTCGTTGGTCCGCCGCAGACGGCGCGCGACGGCGCGCAGCAGGGCGGCGGCGACCTCGGGGCGCTGGCTGAGCCACGGCTGGAGGTCGCTGTGCCCGAGACCGAGCAGCCGCACCTCGGTGACCGCGGTGGCGGTCGCGGTGCGCGGGCCCGGGTCGAAGAGGGACAGCTCGCCGATCAGCTCGCCAGGACCGAGGACGGCCAGCATGTTCTCGCGGCCGTCCGGCGAGGTCCTGTGCAGCTTGACCTTCCCGTCGGTCACGACATACAGGCGGTCGCCCGGGTCGCCCTCGTGGAAGAGGGTGTCGCCGCGGGCCAGGGTGACCTCGGTCATGGAAGCGCGCAGCTCAGCGGCCTGCTCGTCGTCGAGCGCCGCGAACAGCGGGGCGCGCCGCAGAACGTCGTCCACGAGTTCCTCTCCTTGTCGGCCGGGTGACGTCCTCATCATGCCGGACGCCTCGGCAGTGCTATCAGTCACAAGTTTGACGCACCACGGCCGGTCCTCCTACGCCAGGGGCCCGTTCGGGCAGCGATTCGGCCGGGAGCCGGGCGAATGTCCCCTCGCCCGTTTACGCTGGCCGGGTGGCCAACGGGGCGTGTGGCCCTGTGTGGTGGCAGTTGCAGGTGCGACCTGAGAAGGAGAGACCGACCGGGTGAACCCACGCCAGGATTCCGCTGTCAGCGAACAGGGTGCGCGCGGCACCGCGGGAGGGCCGGAGAGTCGGCTCGCGATGGTCCGCCGCGCCCGCAAGATCAACCGGGTCCTCGCCGAGACCTACCCGTACGCGCACCCGGAGCTCGACTTCGAGAACCCGTTCGAGCTGCTCGTCGCGACGGTCCTGTCCGCCCAGACCACCGACCTGCGGGTCAACCAGACGACGCCCCGCCTCTTCGCCGCCTACCCCACCCCCGACGACCTCGCGGTGGCCGACCCGGCGAAGCTGGAGGAGCTGATCCGCCCG
The DNA here is from genome assembly GCF_000719135.1 of Streptomyces avicenniae. Taxonomy (GTDB): domain Bacteria; phylum Actinomycetota; class Actinomycetes; order Streptomycetales; family Streptomycetaceae; genus Streptomyces; species Streptomyces avicenniae. Next base: position 649,555 of record NZ_JOEK01000001.1, read on the forward strand.
ACCGGTTTCTTCCGGAGCAAGGCGAAGGCGCTCCTCGGCATCGCCACCGCGCTGCGCGACCGCTTCGACGGCGAGGTGCCCGACGACCTCGACGCCCTGGTCTCCCTGCCGGGCGTCGGCCGCAAGACGGCGCACGTCGTCCTCGGCAACGCGTTCGGCCACCCGGGGATCACCGTGGACACCCACTTCCAGCGGCTGGTGCGCCGCTGGAACTGGACCGAGGAGACCGATCCGGTCAAGATCGAGCACGCCGTGGCCACGATCTTCCCGAAGAAGGACTGGACGATGCTCTCGCACCGGGTCATCTTCCACGGCCGCCGCATCTGCCACAGCCGCAGGCCCGCGTGCGGCGCCTGCCCCGTCGCCCCGCTGTGCCCCTCCTTCGGCGAGGGCGAGACCGACCCGGAGAAGGCGCAGAAGCTCCTCAAGTACGAGAAGGGCGGCAAGCCGGGGCAGCGCCTCAGGCCGCCGCCCGACTACCCGGGCAAGCCCGCCGAGCCCGCGCCCTGAAGTCCGCCCCCGCACCGTCGCCGAGGAGCCCATGACCAGCGCGCACAGGACAGACGTCCGCCGAGCGGACCGTGACGCGCTGCCGCCGTGGCTGCGCCCCCTCGCGGACGCGGCGCTCACCATCCAGCCCCGCCAGCTCAGCCGCTGGCTGCCGCCCCCGGACGGCGGGCGGCTGTCGGCGGTGCTCGTGCTCTTCGGCGAGGGCGCCGACGGCCCGGAACTGCTCCTCCTCGAACGGGCGACGAGCCTGCGCGCCCACGCGGGCCAGCCCTCGTTCCCCGGCGGCAGCCTCGACCCGGAGGACGGCGACCCGCTGGGCGAGGGCCCCCTGCGCGCCGCGCTGCGCGAGGCCCACGAGGAGACCGGCCTTGACCCGTCGGGCGTGCGCGTCTTCGCCACCCTGCCGAAGCTGTACATCCCGGTCAGCGACTTCGTGGTCACGCCCGTCCTGGCCTGGTGGCGCGATCCCTCGCCGGTCGCGGCGATGGACCAGGACGAGACCGCGCGCGTGTTCACCGTCCCCGTCAGCCTGCTGGCCGACCGGCGCCACCGCGGCACCGCCGTGCACCCCAGCGGCTACCGCGGGCCGTGCTTCGAGGTCGCGGGCACCCTCGTCTGGGGGTTCACCGCCGGGGTGATCGACCGCATCCTCCACCACGCGGGCTGGGAGCTGCCCTGGGACCGCGACCGCGAGCTGTCACTCGACCACGGGGCGTGAGACCGTTGCGGGCATGAACGTGCTCGACGTCCTGCTCCTGCTCGCCGCCGTGTGGTTCGCGGCGATCGGCTACCGGCAGGGCTTCGTCGTCGGTGTGCTCTCGGTCAGCGGCTTCATCGGCGGCGGCCTGCTCGCCGTCTCCACGCTGCCGGTCGTCTGGCGCGAGGTGAGCGACGGCGCGGAGCCGGGCGGCGCGGGCGTGGTCGCCGCCGTGCTGGCCGTCATCGTCTGCGCCTCCGTCGGCCAGGCGCTGACCACCCACTGGGGCAACCGGCTGCGCCGCCACATCACCTGGACGCCCGCCCGCGCCCTCGACGCCACGGGCGGCGCGCTGGTGAACGTCCTCGCGATGCTGCTCGTCGCCTGGCTGCTGGGCTCCGCGCTCGCGATGACGACCCTCCCGACCGTGGGCCGGGAGGTGCGGTCCTCCCGCGTGCTGCTCGGCGTCTCCCGGGTGGTGCCCGAGCGGGCCAACAGCTGGTTCACCGACTTCAGCTCGGTCCTCGCGCAGCACGGCTTCCCGCAGGTCTTCGCCCCGTTCGGCGGCGAGACGATCACCCATGTCCCGCCGCCCGACCCGGAGCTGGCCCGCGACCCGATGGTCGAGGAGGCGCGCGGGTCGGTCGTGAAGGTCGTCGGCACGGCCGTCAGCTGCGGCAAGGTCCTGGAGGGCAGCGGCTTCGTCTTCTCCCACGAACGGGTGATGACCAACGCCCATGTCGTCGGCGGGGTGGACGAGCCCACGGTGCAGATCGGCGGCGAGGGACGGCTCTACACGGCGAGCGTCGTCCTGTACGACTGGGAGCGCGACATCGCCGTCCTCGACGTGCCGGACCTCGACGCGCCCGCGCTGGAGTTCAGCGAGGGCGACGCCGTCTCGGGGGACGGCGCGGTGATCGTCGGCTTCCCGGAGAGCGGCCCGTTCGACGCGCGGGCGGCCCGGGTGCGGGAACGGTTCCCCGCCACCGGGCCCGACATCTACCGGCGCGGCACGGTCAGCCGTGACGTGTACTCGCTGTACACGACGGTCCGGCCCGGCAACTCCGGCGGCCCGCTGCTCACCCCGGACGGGCAGGTGTTCGGCGTCGTCTTCGCGAAGTCGCTCGACGACGCCCGCACGGGGTACGCGCTCACCAACGACGAGGTACGGGAGATGGTCACACGGGGCCGCGCCGCCGACGAGCCGGTGGGCAGCGGGGCCTGCGCCATGTGAGGGCGCGGGGTCTTCGATGCGTCATCGCGATGTCCTTGTGCGCGCGACGGGTGTGCTTCGGGTCCGCGTCAGCCGCGGGGGTGCCGCAGACGCACGCCGACCCAGCGTGCGCGGCGGCGCAGAAGATCCGGAAATCCGATAGGTGAGTCGTGCAGGACGGCGCCCTCGAAGCGCCGCGCGCCGTTCTGCGCGGGGGCGGCGGCTCCAGCGCCGCTGCGATCACGTGCCACGTCACGGTAGTCGTGCGTCCAGCCCATACTCACCTCCCTGCCCTGCCTCCAAGGTCAGTAACCTTCCGGAAGCGAAGTCACGCGTCCTATGCGTCCGGCACATGCGCGGGGGCGCGGAAGACGGCGTTCGCGCCGGTCGGCGGCCTCTTGCGCACCGGGCACAGCAGTGCACCGCGGCCCCGTCGGCACCGCGCGGGAGACGTCGCCGCCACCCGGCGTCAGCGCGTACGGACGTCCGCGGACGGCGGGCTCAGCGGTCCGGCTCGGGGTCGCGCAGCCAGTCGATCAGCTCGGTGCTGAACGCGGCCGGGTCCTCCTCGTGCGGGAAGTGCCCGAGCCCGTCGAACAGGCGCCACCGGTACGGCGCCTCCACGTACTCGCCCGACCCCGCCGAACTGCGCGTGCGCAGCACGGGGTCGAGCGAGCCGTGCAGATGCAGCGTCGGCACCAGCACGGGCCGCTTCATCCGCCGGTTGAACTGGATGCCGTCCGGCCGGGCCATCGACCTGACCATCCAACGGTAGGGCTCGATCGCGCAGTGCGCCGTGGACGGGATGGACATCGCCCGCCGGTACACCTCCACGTCGGCCGCCTCCGGGTGCCGCGGCCCCGACCAGTCCTCGATCAACCGGCCCACGCCCGCCGCGTCGTCCGCGACCAGCCGCCGCTCCGGCAGCCAGGGCCGCTGGAAACCCCAGATGTACGCGCTCGCCGCCGTCTGCTTCGGGTCGCGCAGCAACGACGCGCGCCAGCTGCGTGGATGCGGCATCGAGGAGACGGCCAGCCGCCGTACCAGTTTCGGCCGCATCACCGCGGCGACCCAGGCCAGGTACCCGCCGAGATCGTGCCCGACCAGGGCGGCGTCCGGCTCGCCGAGGGACCGGATCACGCCCGTCACGTCCAGCGCCAGATTGGCCGGATCGTAACCACGCGGCGTCCGGTCGCTGCCGCCGACGCCCCGCAGGTCCATCGCCACCGCACGGTAGCCCGCCTCGGCGAGCACCGGCAGCTGATGCCGCCACGTCCACCAGAACTGCGGGAAGCCGTGCAGCAGCAGGACGAGCGGGCCGTCACCCATCTCGGCGATGTGGAAACGCGCCCCGTTCGCCGCGACGTCGCGGTGCGTCCACGGCCCGTCGCGCAGGACGACGGCGGAGCGCGTCCCGGCCTGGTCGGCTGAGGTCATGTGGCGGAGCCTGCCTTGTCCGCGGGGACACCACGCGGATGGGGCTTGACGGCCGACAGTACGGCGGCTGACTCCTTGGCCGACCTGATCGACCGCTCGGGTGGCGAGAGGCGGCCGAACTTGGCCTTGGCGAAGCCGAACAGCAGCCCCCCGAGCAGCAGGTAGAGACCGCCCACGATCACGCACGCGAGCGCGAGCGGCAGGTCCCACCAGTTCCGCAGCCAGAAGGCCAGACCGAAGCTGAACAGCGGCATCGCCAGCAGCAGCAGCGCCGCCCCGATCAGCACCGCGACGCTCCCGAGCGCCGCCCTCCGTACGTCCTGCCGCAGCTCCGCCTTGGCGAGCGCGATCTCGTCGTGCACCAGCCCTGACAGCTCGCCGATGGCCGAATTGACCAGTTCGCCGAGGCTGCGCCCCTCGTCGGCTGCGCTCATCGCAATCTCCCTCTTTCCTCTCCCGGAGGCGGTCGTGGTCGCGTTGCCGGTGCAGTCCGACAGTAATGGTGTGCTGGGGGTGCGTCAGTTGGTGACACATCGCGGTCGCCCTGGGGAGTGATCCGAATGTTATAGGGGCGCCCGATGACATACCGGACGCCCCTGTGCACCGCCTGACCCGCCTGACCCGCCGTACGGTCAGTCCTCGCTCTTCGCCCCCGGCAGCTGGGACTGGATGAGGTCCATCACCGACGAGTCGGTCAGCGTCGTCACGTCGCCCAGCTCACGGTTCTCCGCGACGTCGCGCAGCAGCCGGCGCATGATCTTGCCCGAACGGGTCTTCGGCAGCTCCTCCACCGGCAGGATGCGCTTGGGCTTCGCGATCGGGCCCAGCTCCTTCGCGACATGCGCCCGCAGCTCTTCGACGAGCGCCGCGTCGTCCTCGTCCGGCCGCGCCCCGCCCCGCAGGATGACGAACGCGCAGATCGCCTGCGTCGTCTGCGGGTCGGTCGCGCCCACCACGGCCGCCTCGGCGATCCGCGGGTGGGAGACGAGGGCGGACTCGACCTCGGTCGTCGAGATGTTGTGCCCGGACACGAGCATCACGTCGTCCACCCGGCCCAGCAGCCAGATGTCGCCGTCCGCGTCCTTCTTGGCGCCGTCGCCCGCGAAGTACTTCCCGGGGAAGCGCGACCAGTAGGTGTCGATGAACCGCTGGTCGTCGCCCCAGATCGTGCGCAGCATGGAGGGCCACGGCTCGGTGAGCACGAGGTAGCCGCCCGAGCCGTTGGCGACGGGGTTGCCGTCGTCGTCCACGACGGTCGCGCTGATGCCGGGCAGCGGCACCTGGGCCGAGCCGGGCTTGGCGACGGTGACGCCCGGCAGCGGGCTGACCATCATCGAGCCGGTCTCCGTCTGCCACCAGGTGTCCACGACCGGCGTACGGTCGCCGCCGATGTGCTTGCGGTACCAGACCCACGCCTCGGGGTTGATCGGTTCGCCGACCGAGCCCAGGACGCGCAGGCTGGACAGGTCGAAACCGGCCGGGATGTCGTCGCCCCACTTCATGCAGGTGCGGATCGCGGTGGGGGCCGTGTAGAGGAGGGTGACGCCGTACTTCTCGACGATCTCCCACCAGCGCCCGTTGTGCGGCGTGTTGGGGGTGCCCTCGTACAGGACCTCGGTCGCGCCGTTGGCCAGCGGGCCGTAGACGATGTACGAGTGGCCGGTGACCCAGCCGACGTCGGCCGTGCACCAGTAGACGTCCGAGCCCGGCTTCAGGTCGAACACCGCGTGGTGGGTGTACGCCGCCTGCGTGAGGTAGCCGCCCGAGGTGTGCAGGATGCCCTTGGGCTTCCCCGTGGTGCCCGACGTGTAGAGGATGAACAGCGGGTGCTCGGCGTCGAACGCCTCGGGCGTGTGCTCGGGGGACTGCCCGGCGACCAGCTCGTGCCACCAGTGGTCGCGGCCCTCGGTCCAGCCGATGTCCTGCCCGGTCCTGCGGACGACGAGGACGCTGCGCACGTTCGCCGCGCCGGGACGGGTCAGCGCCTCGTCCACCGTCGGCTTGAGCGCGGAGGGGGCGCCCCGCCGGTAGCCGCCGTCCGAGGTGATGACGACGCGCGCGTCGCCGTCCTCGATGCGGGTGGCCAGCGCGTCGGCGGAGAACGCGCCGAAGACGACCGAGTGCGGTGCGCCGATGCGTGCGCAGGCCAGCATCGCGATGACCGTCTCGGGGATCATCGGCATGTAGATGGCGACCCGGTCGCCGGTGGCCACGCCCAGTTCGAGCAGCGCGTTGGCGGCCCGGGACACCTCCTGCTGGAGCTCGGCGTACGTGATGGCGCGCGAGTCGCCGGGCTCGCCCTCGAAGTGGAGGGCGACCCGGTCCCCGTTGCCCGCCTCGACGTGCCGGTCCACGCAGTTGTACGCGACGTTCAGGCGGCCGTCGGCGAACCACTTCGCGAACGGCGGGTTCGACCAGTCGAGGGTCTCGGTCGGCTCGGTCGCCCAGCTGAGGCGGCGTGCCTGTTCTGCCCAGAACCCCAGCCGGTCCGCGGCGGCGGACTCGTAGGCGGCGGCGGTCACGTTCGCGTCCGCGGTCACCTCGGCGGGGGGCGGGAACCTACGGTCCTCGGTCATGAGATTGGCCAGGCTCTCGTTGCTCACGACATCTCCCTTGCGGCGTCAGCTGTGTCCCCACGCCACACCTCATCAGGAGACGCCGCCCTTTGACAAGGCCGACCGGGCGATTGGTCCAGACCTGTCGCCGATCGCCGTCCCCGCCGTGTCGGACGGCGGGGACGGGGCCGTCAGCCTGGGATTATCTGCGGGGCCGCCTCCGCCTCCGGACGGACCGCGACGAACACGGGCGCACCGGCGGGGGGTTCGGCCGTCCCGCCGCCCGACTCCAGGACGTACGCCTGGGCCTCGCCGACGTGGAAGTACATCCCGCGCAGGGCGAGCGTGCCGTCGGCGACGCGACGCGCGACACAGTCGTGCCTGGCCAGGTGCTCCAGCTGCTGCATCACGTTGGCCAGCGCGAGCGCCTCCTGCACGTCGGCGGTCGGCCGCTGGTCGAGCCGGGGGACGTCGGTGCCCGCCGCCACCCGGTCGAGGCTCGGGCGGCCGTGCCTCAGCCAGCGCTCCAGGGAGCTGGGGTGCTCCACGGGCCCCTTCTCCCGCGACCGGTGCAGCGCGTACATCGCCCCGCAGCCGGAGTGCCCGCACACGGTGATGGTGCGCACGCGCAGCACGTCCACCGCGTACTCGATGGCGGCGGCCACCGAGTGATCGGCCGACTCGGTGCCGGGCAGGGGCACCAGGTTGCCGACGTTGCGCACCGTGAAGAGGTCGCCGGGCCCGCTTGAGGTGATCATGCTCGTGACCAGACGCGAGTCGGCGCAGGCCAGGAACAGCTGGCTGGGCCGCTGCCCCTCGTCCGCCAGCCGGGCCAGCTCCCGGCGCATGAAGGGCGCCGTGGTGCGCTGGAAGTTCCGTACACCGCTCAGCAACTGGTCGTGCTCGGGACCGTCCGTGCCCTCGGGGACGGACGCGGCGGGCGGCCCCGCCGCCGTGCACGCGTGGTTGTGCCACGGCTGCCAGGGATGGCAGTCGTGCGCGCGCTCCCGTTTCCCTATGCGCTGCCCCGAGCGGCCGATGATCTCCCCCTCGCCGCCCTGCGCGACATGCGCGGTGCGCCAGTCGTGCAGCGCCTCGTACGCGGCGTGGTCCATGAACGTGCCGTCCAGCTCGACGATCGCCACCGCGCGTTCCGGGATCTGCCCCAGGACCCGGCTGAGCCGCGGCACCGCCAGGAACGTGAGCTGGCCCCGGACGCGGACCTGGTGCGTGCCGTCCGCCGACCGTTCGAGTTCGATGCGCGTGTGCGTGAGGCGGTGCAGCGCGACGCCCACGGCCACCGCGACACCGATCCCGACGCCCTCCAGGACGCCGAGCAGGGTGACGCCGACGCCTGTCGCCGCGTAGACGATGACCTCCCGGTGCCTGGCGACGCTGCGGATGTGACCGACGTTCACCATCCGGATCCCGACCACCATCACCAGCGCCGCGAGGGCCGCCAGGGGGATCAGCTCGATCACGCCGACCAGCAGTCCCGCGGCGAGCACCATCCAGCAACCGTGCAGGACGGTGGACGCGCGGCTCACGGCGCCCGCCGCCACGTTCGCCGAGCTGCGGACCGCGCCGCCCGCGACGGGCAGGCCGCCCAGCAGGCCGGAGACCACGTTCGCCATGCCCTGGCCGCGCAGCTCGCGGTCGAGGTCGGCGCGCGCGACCCGCGGGCCGCCGCTGCGCTGCCGCACGGCGGTGAGCTTGTCCATCGCCACGGCCGAGAGCAGCGACTCCACGCTGGCGACGAGCGTGACGGTCAGGACGGCGGCGAGCAGTCCGAGCACCGGCCCGTCCGGCAGCTCGGGGAGCGTGTGGCTGCTCCAGGACGGCAGGTCCGCCTGTTCGAGCCGGAGCCCGCCGACCCTGGCGAGCAGGGTGCCGAGGACGACGGCCGCCAGCGCGGCGGGCACCGCGCGGCGCAGCGTCCCGCCCAGGCGTCCCGGCATGCGGGGCCACAGCAGCAGCGCGCCGACGGTCACCGCGCCGACCATCAGGTCGGCGCCTCCCGGCGAGGCGAGCTGTGCAGGGAGCGCCTCCAGGTTGGCGACCGCGGAGCTCTCCGGGCTGCCGCCGAGGACGATGTGCAGCTGCGCCAGCGCGATGGTGACGCCGATACCGGCCAGCATCCCGTGGACGATCGCCGGGCTGACGGCGAGTGCCGAGCGGGCCGTGCGCAGGGCGGACAGCGCGAGTTGCGTGAGTCCGGCGAGGGCCGTGATGGCGCAGGTGGTGCGCCAGCCGTACTGCTGGATTAGTTCTGCGGTGATGACGGTCAGTCCGGCGGCCGGGCCGCTGACCTGCAGAGGGGAGCCGCCGAGGCTTCCGGCGACGAGGCCGCCGACCGCCGCCGCGACCAGACCGGCCTGGAGGGGCGCGCCGGTCGCCAGGGCGATGCCGAGGGCGAAGGGCAGGGCGATGAGAAACACCGAGACGGATGCGGACACATCGGCTCGGCGGGGGGCGCAGGCGGACATCTTTCCGTCTCCGTCCGGTGGGGGTTTGGCGGACTCGGGTGGGCTGTGGGGGAGTGAGGGGTCATGGGCAAAATTCATTACAGAGAGTAATGGTATGAGTGTGCTCAAGTGCCGGTAAATGAAGAGTAATGCCACGTAAAGGCTGTCTCTACTGCGAGGTCTCCATTCAGGTCTTAATTAACCTAAAAGAGTTAATTAATCAGTGAATGCGCTTGTCGTACAAACATCTCTTATGCCTCGCGAGGGAAGTTGGCGGTGCGGCGCACCCGGATCCGGGCGCCGTTTCGGCGGCGAGAGGACCTGGGATGGTCACACACAGGAGGCTGGTGGCTTCCGGCGCGGCGGTCGCCGCGCTGGCACTGGCGGCGGTCGGCTGCGGAGGCGGCCAGGACGGGAAGGACGCGGCGGACGCGGCCCGGCAGGGGCAGGACGCCCCCGGCGGGCAGGGGGCGGGGAAGAAGCCGGACACGGCGCGGGCCCAGGCCCGTCTCATCGGGGACGGCTCGACGGCGGACACCGGCCCTCAGCCCGGGGCGGCCGAGGCCGAGCCGCTCGCGCCTGGCGAGGAGCCGCCGCAGTTCGTCGTCTTCTCCTGGGACGGCGCGGGCGAGGACGGCAGCGGTCTCTTCGCGCGCTTCCGCGAACTGGGGGAGAAGTACGACGCCGACATGACGTTCTTCCTCTCCGGCGTCTATCTCCTGCCGGAGGGCGAACGGGCCAGGTACCAGCCGCCAGGCAGGTCCCCCGGGGCCTCGGACATCGGCTACCTGAACGACCAGCACGTCGCCGACACCGTCGAGCAGGTAGCCGCGGCCTGGCACGAGGGCAACGAGATCGGCACGCACTTCAACGGGCACTTCTGCGGCCCCGAGGGCGTCGCCTCGTGGAGCGCGGACGACTGGAGCAGCGAGATCGAGCAGGCCAAGTGGATGGTGCAGAACTGGCGGACCACCACCGGCCGTACCGACCTCGACCCGCTGCCCTTCGACTACACGGAGGAGCTGATCGGCGGCCGTGCCCCGTGCCTCGAAGGCCAGGAGAACCTGCTGACGGCCGCGGCCGACGCCGGGTTCCGCTACGACTCCAGCGGCAACGGCCTCCAGGTCTGGCCCGAGCGGCGCGAGGGCCTGTGGGACGTGCCGCTCCAGGCCGTGCCCGTGCCGGGGCGCAGCTTCGAGACCCTGGCGATGGACTACAACTTCATGTTCAACCAGTCGGGCGCCCAGAGCGGCGACCCGTCACGCCACGCCGCCTGGGGCGAGGAGATGCGCGGCGGCCTGATGGCGGCGTTCGACCGGGCCTACGAGGGCAACCGGGCGCCGCTGATCATCGGCAACCACTTCGAGAACTGGAACGGCGGCGTCTACATGGACGCGATCGAGAGCGTCATCAAGGACGTGTGTCCGCGCGAGGGCGTGCACTGCGTCTCGTTCCGCGGGCTCGTGGACTGGCTGGACGCCCAGGACCCGGCCGTGCTGGAGAAGCTGCGGACCCTGGGCGTCGGCGAGCGGCCGACCGGCGGCTGGCGGACGTTCCTCGCGGGCTGACGGCGTTCAGGCCGGCTGAGGGCTCCAGCCCACGTCGGCCGACTCGCTGAGGACGAAGCCGGGGTCGATCTGCGCGGCGAGATCGACCCCGGTGCGCTCATTGCCCCAGCCCGCCGCGTTCTTGAGGTGGAAGTGCACCATCTGCTGGGTGTAACGGCCCCAGTCGCGGCGCTCGTGGGCGGCGTCCGCCGCCTCGAAGAGCGCGTCGAGCGTCCGCAGGTTCTCCGGCTCCAGGTCCGTGAACGGCCGCGCCGCCCCGCGCTCCAGGGCGCGCACCCAGTCGGAGTGCCCGCAGGTGACCAGCAGGTCGTCACCGACCTGCTCGCGCAGGAACTCCAGGTCGTCAGGGCCCTGCACCTTGTTGCCCACCACGCGGAGCGCGACGCCGAAGTCCCGTGCGTACTCCCGGTACTGGCGGTACACCGAGACGCCCTTGCGGGTCGGCTCGGCGACCAGGAACGTCATGTCGAAGCGGGTGAACATCCCCGAGGCGAACGAGTCGCTCCCGGCGGTCATGTCCACCACGACGTACTCGTCGCGTCCGTCGATCAGGTGGTTCAGGCACAGCTCCACCGCGCCCGTCTTCGAGTGGTAGCAGGCCACGCCGAGGTCGTCCTCCGTGAACGGGCCCGTCGCCAGGAGCCGCGCGCTGCCGCCCGTGCCCGCCAGCGGGACCTGCCGCGCGCACGTGGCGAAGACGGGATTGTCCCCGGTCAGCCGCAGCAGGCGGGAGCCCTCGCCCGGCGGCGTCGTCTTGATCATGGAGTCGGCGGAGAGGATGCGCGGGTTGCTGCCGCGCAGGTAGTCCTTGATGAACGGGAGGTGCCCGCCCAGCGGCGGCACCGAGGCGGCCTCCTCGTCGCTCAGGCCGAGCGCCGCGCCGAGGTGCTGGTTGATGTCCGCGTCCACGGCGGTCACCGGCGTGCCACGGGCCGCGAGGTAGCGGATGAACAGCGAGGACAGCGTGGTCTTTCCGCTGCCGCCCTTGCCAACGAAAGCGATCTTCATGTTCATTAGCCTAGTCGTGTCGGACGGTTCCCTCGGACATCGGTCGCCGAGTGCACTCGAACGTGTGAGGGGTGACGGCTGGACCGGGCCTAGGCTCGGTGCTATGAACGCCGACCCCGTGACCACCGATCCCCTCGCGCCCCTCGGCGCCCTGCCGGGCGTCCCCGACGCGGTCGCTGCCGTCCGCGCGGCCGTCGATGGCGTGCACGGTCACCGGGTGATGCGCCGCCGCAGCCCCGAGGTGGCCGCCGAGGCGGCGCTGCGCGGCGCCCGTGCCTCCGCCGCCCTGGACGGCGCCGACTGGGCCCTCGAAGAGATCCGCAGGCGGAGCGACTTCGGCGCGGACGCGGAGGCCGCCACGGTGGGGGCCGCCCTCCGGCTGACGGGCGAGGCGGGGCAGGCGCTGTCCGTCTGGCGCGCATCGCCGTCCCGGGTGCTCGCCCGGCTGCACCTGCTGGCCGCGGGCGGAGCGTCCGGCGGCGGGCAGGCGCCCGCCGTGGGAAGGCCGCGGTTGGCGGGCGAGGCGGTGGACGAGCCGACGCTTGACGGGCTCGCGGCCCTCGGCGTCCCCCTCCCCGACCCCGGCGAGGTCGCTGCCCGGCTCGACGCGCTGAGCGGGCTCGTGGTCTCCGGCACCCGGGCACCGGCGCTCGTCCTTGCCGCCGTGGTCCACGGGGAACTGCTGGCACTGCGGCCGTTCACCTCGCACAACGGCCTGGTCGCGCGCGCGGCGCAGCGGATCGTCCTGGTGTCGTCCGGGCTCGACCCGAAGGCGGTGACGCCCGCCGAGGTCGGTCACGCGGAAGCGGGCCGCGTCGCGTACCTCGCCGCGCTCGCCGGTTACGCGACCGGCACGCCCGAGGGCGTCGCGGGCTGGATCACGCACTGCGGGCGCGCCGCCGAACTGGGCGCGCGGGAGACCGTGGCGGTGTGCGAGGCGCTCCAGCGCGGCGCCTGAGCCGAGGCCGCCGGCAGCCGGGTGGCGCGACTTCACCGTCCCCGGCGGAGGACCGGCCCTGACTCAGGACGCGTTGGCCACTGCCCTGCGGGCCGACCGGCGCCGTCCCGCGTACCAGACGATGCCCGCGGCGCAGGCGGCGGCGGCCACGGCCGCGCCCGCCGCGATCGCCGGGCGTGGTCCCAGCGTGGGCACCCGCTGCCGCAGCCGCACCGGCCGCTCGAACGTGAGCACGGGCCACTCGCGGGACAGCGCCTCGCGCCGCAGCGCGCGGTCGGGATTCACGGCGTGCGGATGGCCCACGGACTCCAGCATGGGGATGTCGGTGATGGAGTCGCTGTAGGCGTAGCAGCGGTCGAGGTCGTAGCCCTCGGAGGCGGCCAGCTCGGTGATGGCCTCCGCCTTGGTCGGGCCGTACGCGTAGTAGGCGACCTCGCCCGTGTAGCGGCCGTCCTCGACCACCATGCGGGTCGCGACCACACGGTCGGCGCCCAGCAGCTCCCCGATGGGCTCGACCAGTTCGGCGCCCGACGAGCTGACGATCACCACATCCCGGCCCGCGGCGTGGTGCCGCTCGATGAGGGAGGCGGCCTCGTCGTAGATGATCGGGTCGATGACCGCGTGCAGGGTCTCGGCGACGATCTCCTTGACCTGCTGCACGTTCCACCCGCGGCAGAGTGCGGAAAGGTACTCCCGCATGCGTTCCATCTGGTCGTGGTCGGCGCCGCCGAGCAGGTAGACGAACTGTGCGTAGGCGGTGCGCAGGACGGCACGCCTGTTGATGAGGCCGCCCTGGTAGAAGTGTCGGCTGAAGGTGAACGTGCTCGACTTCGCGATGACGGTCTTGTCGAGATCGAAGAACGCTGCGGTGCGAGGCCGGGGCAGGATTTCCACATGCCGAGCATAAAGGGCCGCCATTCGGCGTACGCGGGTGGTGTTGGGTTTGCTTGAGAAGCCCCTCGGGTACACCATGGAAGTCACGGATCGTTCGCGACCGTGTTAACCCGGTCCGACTCCTCCCCCCCCCCGAGTCGGCCGAGGAAGACGACCCCCGCTCTCCCCCCCGGCGGGGGTCGTCGCATGTCCGGGGGCGTTTTCCTCCTCCTTGCCGACCGCGAACGGTTTCGGCGTCACGGCGGTTTCCCGCCTCCTGAATCCCTGCGGCGCTGTCCGTCTTTCCCCTGAACACTCACTCACCGTAGCCAATGGTGACAGGCGCGCGGCTTTTCGTGGCCAGATGTCACTGAATCGGGTGACGGAGTTTTCCACAGGCCGTGCGGTATCCACAGATTTCGGCCGAGCCCCCTGAAACGCCGTTCGGGACGGCACCGTATTGCCGTGACTTCCGATGCGTTCGGCGACCGGCCGGATGCGCAGCGCGAAGTCGGAGCAGCTGACGGATGAACGGTTTACACGTGTTGAACGGCGTGAACGGGTTGAAGGGGGAAGCGGCATGGCCGAATCCATTCTGATTTTCACCGGCGACGAGGAGTTGTCGGACCACTTGGCGCGGCTGTGCGCCGCCGTGGGTGCCGAGGCGGAGGTGGTGCGCGGCACCATGCCGCCGCGGGATCGCTGGCAGCATGCCCCGCTGGTCCTGCTCGGCGACGACCGGGCGCTGGCCCGTCCCGAGCCCGAGGGGTGGCCCGGCGGGAGGCCCGGCGTGGTGCTCGTCGGGCGTGACCTCGACGACCACACCGTCTGGGAACGCGGCCTGACGCTCGGGGCGGAACAGGTCGTCCACCTGCCGGGCGACGAGCCCTGGCTCACCGACCGGCTGGCCGAGGTCGCCGACCCCGGCCGGCCCGCCCTCACCGTGGGGGTGCTCGGGGGCAGGGGCGGCGCCGGAGCATCGACGCTCGCCTGCGCCCTGGCCGTCACGGCGGCCCGGCAGGGCACCCGCACGACCCTGCTGGACTGCGATCCGCTGGGCGGTGGTCTCGACGTCCTGCTCGGCGGCGAAGGAGCGCCGGGGCCCCGCTGGCCCGCGCTCGTCTCGGCGAGCGGACGCCTGCCCGGCAGGGCGCTGGACGAGTCCCTGCCACGCGCCCACGGCGTGCGCCTGCTGAGCTGGGACCGGGCGGACGTCACGCCCCTGCCGGGCGAGGCGATGCGTTCCGTCCTCGCCGCCGCGCGGCGCGGTGGCGGGTTGGTGGTCCTGGACCTGCCCAGGACGACCGACGACGCCGCGCACGTGGCGCTGACGCATCTCGACCTCGGTCTCCTCGTGGTCCCCGGGGAACTGCGGGCGCTCCTCGCCGCACGGCGCGTGGTGGCCACGGCGGGCGCTCGTGTCCGTGACCTGCGAGTGGTGGCCAGGCCGCCCGTCTCCCGGGGGCTGACCGCCGACGAGCTGGGGGAGTTGCTCGGGCTGCCGCTCGCAGGCGAACTCCCCGACGAGCCCGGCCTGACAGCCGCGGCCGACCGGGGCGAGCCGCCGGGCTCGTACCCCCGGGGCGTCCTGGCCCGCTTCTGCGAGGAACTGCTGAGCCGTGCCGCCATCGACGCGGAGGTGGCCGCATGAGCGCCACCACGGGATTCGGCGTCGGTTCCCTCGACCCCTCGGAACTGCGCGAGCTGCTGGACGGCGTCCGGACGAGGCTCGCCACCGGCGGACACGAGCCGACGCCGGGAAGGGTGGCCGCAGCGCTCCGTGCCCAGGGCCGCCTGTTCGGGGACGGGGCCGTGCTGTCCGTCGTACGGGCGCTGCGCTCAGAACTGGTCGGCGCCGGGCCGCTCCAGCCGCTCCTCGCCGAACCCGACGTCACCGACGTGCTGGTCAACGGCCCCGACGAGGTCTGGGTCGATCGCGGGCACGGACTGGAACGGGCACCCGTCCGCTTCACGGACGAGGCGGCCGTCCGGCGGCTGGCCCAGCGGCTCGCCGCCGCCTCCGGCCGACGGCTCGACGACGCCAGGCCCTGGGCCGACATCCGGCTCGCCGACGGCACCCGCCTGCACGCGGTGCTGCCACCCGTCGTCCTCGGCTCACCGTGCCTGTCCCTCCGCGTGGTCAGACCCCGTGCCTTCACTCTGGCCGAGCTGACCACGGCGGGCACCGTGCCTCCCGGCGGGGACCACCTGCTGCGGACCCTGCTCGCGGCCCGGCTCTCATTCCTCGTCACCGGTGGGACGGGCACGGGCAAGAGCACCCTGCTCGCCACCCTCCTCGGGCTCGCGGGGCCGGGCGAACGCGTCGTGCTGGTCGAGGACTCCGCCGAACTCCGCCCGGATCACCCGCATGTCGTGCGGCTGGAGACCCGCCCCGCCAACCAGGAGGGCGCGGGCCGCGTCACGCTGCGCGACCTCGTCCGGCAGGCACTCCGGATGCGCCCCGACCGGCTGGTCGTCGGCGAATGTCGGGGGCCGGAGGTGCTCGACCTCCTCAGCGCCCTCAACACGGGCCACGAAGGAGGCTGCGGCACGCTGCACGCCAACGCCGCCGCCGACGTGCCCGCCCGGCTGGAGGCCCTCGGCAGCGCGGCCGGGCTGGCCAGAGCCGCCCTGCACAGCCAACTGGCAGCCGCGCTCTCCGTCGTGCTGCATCTTGCCCGTGACAGGGCCTCGGGACAGCGCAGGATCGCCGAGATCCATGTGCTGGAACAGGACGGTGACGGGCTCGTGCGGACGGTCCCCGCCGCCCGCTGGGGAGCCGACGGCTTCCTCCAGGAGCCGGGCTGGGCGCGGCTCACCAGGCTCTGCGCGCAGGCGGGAGAGTCCCTGTGACCGGACAACTCCCCCACGTCGCCGCCGCCCTCTGCGCGGGGGCGGGGGCCTGGTTCCTCACCGACGGCACGCCGCGCCGCAACCGGCTTCTGCTTCGGCCGACGTGCGCACCGGCTCCCCCACCACGCCGTCTGTCGCCCGGCCCGCTGGACGCGCACGACCGGCGGGTCGCGCTCGGCGCCCTGGCGCTCGGGCTCGTGCTCGCCGCCTGGAGCCGGTCGCCACTGCCCCTCGCCTTCGCCGCCGCGCTGGCCCCGCTCGCCGTCCGCCGCTGGCGGACCATCAGGCGGGCCCGCGCGAGCGAGCGTCGGCGCAAGGAGGTCGTGACGTTCTGCGCCTCCCTGGCGGGCGAGGTCCGGGCTGGCCGGACCCCGGTCCAGGCACTGGCCGCCGTCCCCCCGGAGGGCCTGGGCGAGCACGGCGCGGCCCTCGGCGCCGCCGCACGGTACGGCGGGGACATCCCCGCCGCGCTCGACCGGGCCGCCGGGCAGCCGGGCGCCGAGGGACTGCGTGGTGTGGCCGCCTGCTGGGCGGTCGCCGTGGACGGCGGCGCCTCGCTCGCCACCGGGCTGGAACGGGTGGCCGAGGTACTGCGTGCCGAACAGGCGCAGCGTGAGGAACTGCGTGCGCAACTCGCCGGGCCCCGTGCGACGACGTTCCTGTTGGCCGGTCTGCCGCTGTTCGGTGTGCTGCTGGGGGCCGCCATGGGCGTCCGTCCGCTGGAGGTCCTGCTGCACACCACCCCTGGACTGATCTGCCTTGTGCTCGGCGCGGCCCTGGAGTGGGCCGGAATCGCCTGGGTGGCCGCGATCGTGCGGCGCGCGGAGAGGAGCGCGTCATGACGGGCCATCAGGCGGACGGGCTGCTCGCAGCCTTCGGCGCGGCGGTCGCCCTCGCCGCCTCGGTCGCGCTGCTCACCTCGGACCGGCGACGGCGCAGGGTTGGACTCCGGCTCGCGGCGCTGACCGGGCAGCGGCGCGGACCGTCCCGGCGCCAGGCCCTGCGGCGGCTCCGCCGGACACGGCCGGGGACCGACCCGGGGCTGCCGTTGGCGGCCGGACTGCTGGCCGCCTGCCTCGCGGCCGGGGCGGCACCAGGGGCGGCGGCGGGCGCCGTCGGCACGGCGCTCGGCGGACCGGTCGGTGACCGGCTGCGGCGGGCCGGTGCCGAACTGCGGCTCGGCGGTGATCCGGCCGTCGTCTGGGGTGCCTTCGGGACCTTCCCGGGGGCCGCGGGGCTCGCCCGCCGCCTGGAACTGGCCGAGACCAGCGGCGCCCCGGTGGCGGCGGCGGTGGCCGCCGAGGCCGCCGAGAGCCGGGCCCGTCGCCGCAGGGCCGCCCAGGGCAGCGCACGCCGCGCCGCCGTGGCGGTGACCGGTCCCCTGGGGCTGTGCTTCCTGCCCGCTTTCCTGCTCATCGGTGTGGTGCCCGTGGTGATCGGGCTGACAAAGGAGTTGCTGTGAACGTTCGTTCTGTACGGAGCCAGGTCCTGAACCGCCGGAATCGGAGCATCCCCGCCTGGGCGATGGGCGGTCCCGCCGCCCGCGATCCTCGGCGGGACCCCAGGAGGCGACGTCCGTCACCGCCGACCGGACGGTTGTGTGCCAGGGCACGCCGCGACGACGGGATGAGCACAGCCGAGTACGCCGTGGGGACCATCGCCGCGGCGGCGCTCGGGACCGTGCTCTACCAGGTGCTCACGTCGGGGGCGGTGAGCGATGCCTTGCTGGGGCTGGTCGAGCAGGCGCTCGACGGACAGCTGTGACCGGGCCGCTCGCCGCGGAGGCGACGGAGGGTACGTCACCGCGGAGAGCGCGATCGTCGTCCCCGCCCTGGTGCTGCTGCTCGGGGCGATGCTGTGGGGACTCGGTGCCGTCCTGGTGCAGTTGCGGTGCGGTGACGCCGCCCGCGCGGGGGCACGGGCCGCCGCGCGGGGGGAGCCCGTGGCGGACGTGACCGCCGTCGCCGAGGCCGCCGCCCCAGGCGGCGCCCGGGTCGAGGTCCACCGGGACGGGGAGCTGTACCGGGTCCGCGTGCTGGCGGCGACGGTCGGGCCCGACGCGCTCGCCCTTGAGCTGACAGGTGAGGCGGTGGCCCATGCCGAGCCGGAGTGACCGGCGCGGGACGGCCGACCGCGGCTCGGCGAGCGTGTGGGCCGTCACCTGTGCCACGGTGCTCTGCCTGGTGTTCGCCGCCGTCCTCGGCCTGGGGAAGGTGACGGCCGCCCGGCAACGGGCGGCCGGAGCCGCCGACCTCGCGGCGCTCGCCGCCGCCGACCTGGCCCTGACGGGCGGGGCGGCGGCGTGCGACCTGGCCCGGCGTGTCGCCGAGGCCCAGGACACCCGGCTGGTGCGCTGCCATGTCGCCGGTGAGATCGCCGACCTCACCGCCGAGGCGACGGCGGGCCCCTATCGCGTCCAGGCGCGTGCCAGGGCCGGGCCGTCGGGCGGGTACGGCGCGGCGGCCGGGTCAAGCGTGGTCGTCGCTCGGGTGCCGCAGCAGCTCGGTCAGCAGCCGGAGCGCCCCGGCCTTGTGGAGCGGATCGTTCCCGTTGCCGCACTTCGGGGACTGGATGCACGACGGGCAACCGGACTCGCACTCGCAGGCGGCGATCGCGTCACGGGTGGCGGTCAGCCATTCGCGGGCCGTGTGGAACGCCCGCTCGGCGAAGCCCGCGCCGCCCGGGTGGCCGTCGTGCACGAAGACCGTCGGCAGCAAGGTGTCCGGGTGCAGGGCGGTGGAGACCCCGCCGATGTCCCACCGGTCGCAGGTGGCGAACAGCGGCAGCATGCCGATCGCGGCGTGCTCGGCGGCGTGCAGCGCGCCGGGAAGGATCTCGGGGGAGATCCGCGCGGCGTCGAGCTGGTCCTCGGTCATCGTCCACCAGACCGCGCGGGTGCGCAGCGTGCGCGGCGGGAGGTCCAACCGCGTCTCGCCCATGACCTCGCCGGTCAGCAGCTTGCGTCGCAGATAGGACACGACCTGGTGGGTGACCTCCACCGAGCCGTAGCAGAGCCGGGCGTCTCCCCAGGGCGTCTCGGTGTCGGTGCCGAGGACGGACAGGTCGGTCACCTCGCGGGCCGACGTGCTCCAGGGCGGGCTGGCCTCCTCGACCAGGGCCACCGCGTCGGCGAGATCCAGTTCCCGCACCACATAGCTGCGGCCCTGGTGCAGGTGGACCGCGCCGTCGTGCACGGTGCCGTGCGCGGCGGAGGCGTCCACCGTGCCCAGCAGCCTGCCGGTGTCCGCCTCGACCACCCGGACGGGCTCGCCGCCACCGCCCCGGATGTCCACGAGATCGGCGGGACGTTCACGGCGCGTCCAGAACCACTGGGCGCCCCGCGGGCGCAGCAGGCCGCGCTCGGCGAGCTTGGGCGGCAGCTCCGCGGCCACCGGGCCGAACAGGCCCGCGTCCTGTGCGAAGTCGTGCGCCGAGAGCGGCAGCTCCGCGGCTGCTGAGCAGAGGTGCGGCGCGAGGACGTACGGGTTCGCGGGATCGAGCACCGTCGATTCGACCGGCCGCCGGAACAGGGCCTCCGGATGGTGCACCAGATACGTGTCCAGCGGATCGTCACGGGCCACCAGCACGGCCAAGGCGCCCTGCCCGCGGCGTCCCGCCCGCCCCGCCTGCTGCCACAGGGACGCGCGCGTGCCGGGATAGCCCGCCAGCAGGACCGCGTCCAGCCCGGCGATGTCCACGCCCAGCTCCAGCGCCGTGGTCGCCGAGAGACCGAGCAGCTCACCGCTGTGCACGGCACGCTCCAGGGCGCGCCGTTCCTCGGGGAGATAGCCGCCCCGGTAGGCGGCGACCCGGCCCGCGAGCGTCAGGTCGATCGCCGCGAGCCGTTCCTGCGCGATGAGTGCTACCAGCTCGGCGCCACGCCGGGACCTGACGAACGCCAGCGTCCGCGCCCCCTGGACGGTCAGGTCGGTGAGCAGCTCGGCCGTCTCGGCGGTGGCCGTACGGCGGACGGGCGCGCCGCGCTCGCCGCGGGCCTCGGTGAGGGGCGGCTCCCACAGCGCGAACACCAGCTCGCCGCGCGGCGATGTGTCATCCGTCACCTCGGCGACCGGGACCCCGGTGAGGCGCGTCGCCGACACGCCCGGCTCGGCGGTGGTCGCGGAGGCGAGCAGGAACACCGGCTCGGAGCCGTAGTGGGCACAGATCCGCCGCAGACGGCGGAGCACCTGCGCCACGTGCGATCCGAAGACCCCCCGGTAGACGTGGCACTCGTCGATCACCACATAGCGCAGCGCGCGGAAGAACGGGGCCCACCGCCGGTGACCGGGGAGCAGCCCGCGGTGGAGCATGTCCGGGTTGGTGAGCAGCAGGTTCGCGTGCTCGCGGGCCCAGGCGCGGACCTCGGGCGGGGTGTCGCCGTCGTACGCCACGGGCCGGACGGCGGTCCCCAGCGGCGTGGCGAGGTCACGTATCGCGCGCAGCTGGTCGGCGGCGAGCGCCTTCGTCGGCGCCAGGTACAGCGCGGTCGCTCCCCGCCGCGCCCGGGCGGCGTGCCCGTCGAGGAGCGCGCTGAGCACGGGCGCCTGGTAGGCGAGCGACTTGCCCGACGCCGTGCCGGTGGAGACGATCACCGACTCGCCGTGCACCGCGTGGCCCATCGCGCGGGCCTGGTGCGACCACGGACGGACGATCCCGGCGCTCCGGATGGCGGCGATCACCTCCGGCCGTATTTTCTCCGGCCAATCGGCATGCAGACCCGTTCTTGCGGGCACGTGCTCGGCGTGGGTGAGGCGCGCCGCCCGGTCCTGCCGGGCGCCCAGGCGTTCCAGCACGACCCGCGGTGACGGGTGCTCTCGGGCGTCGGCTTCAGGGGACATCGGCTGTGAGTCTGTCACTGGTCCGACGGACAATGGCCGTAAGACGTCGTCCCGGACACCGGGTAAGTGGTTGAATGCCCTGGCGGCTGCCGATCCATGGGGGGCGACCGCTCGTTAGCAAGGTGCTGGAGGATCATCCGTGGACCTGTCCCTTTCGACTCGAACCGTAGGCGACCGAACGGTCGTCGAGGTAGGCGGCGAGATCGACGTATACACCGCGCCCAAGCTGCGCGAACAGCTGGTGGAGCTCGTGAACGACGGCAATCACCATCTGGTGGTGGACATGGAGCGGGTTGACTTCCTGGACTCCACGGGACTCGGTGTCCTGGTCGGTGGGCTCAAGCGCGTCCGTGCCCAGGAGGGCTCGCTGCGATTGGTCTGCAATCAGGAGCGCATCCTGAAGATCTTCCGCATCACCGGGCTGACCAAGGTGTTCCCGATCCACGAGTCCGTGGACGAGGCCATCGCGGCCACCGACTAGGCGCTCGGCGCAGGAACATCACGTGTACCGCCCCGGGCACCGATGCCGGGGCGGCGTGTCCGCACGATCTAGGGGGATGGCATGGCCACCGTCGAACTCCGATTCAGCGCGTCCCCGGAGCACGTGCGCACCGCCCGGCTCGTCGCCGCGGCCGTCGCACGCCGCGCCGGGGTTGACGAGTCGGTGCTCGACGAGCTGCGGCTCGCCGTCGGCGAGGCGTGCAGCCGGGCGGTGGGGCTCCACGCCGTCCACGGGCTCACCACACCCGTCCGCGTCGAGCTGACCGAGGCGGAGAAGTCGTTCTCCATCGAGGTCGGCGACGACGCGCCCAGCTCCGTGCCCGCGCCCCGCGACCAGTCGGCGGCCGAGGCCGCCGAGGACACCGACGAGCTGGGGCTCGCCGTGATCAGCGGACTGGTCGATGACGTCGAGGTCGTCTCGGACGCCCACGGCGGCCGGATCAGGATGAGCTGGCCGATCGCCACCGCCTCCGTCGTCTGACACGGGCCGGTCCCGGCCCCGTCACGGCCGTCCGGCAGGCTGGGCGGGTGACACGCGAGGAACTGCTGGCGCGGCTGGCCGCGCTGCGCCAGGCACAGGTGCGAGGGCGGCGCGCCCCGCACAAGCCGCTGCTGCTGCTCTGGCTGCTCGGCCGGTTCGAGGCGTACGCGACCACGGCCGTCGGCTACGACGACGCCGAGGAGCCGGTCAGCCGCCTGATCAACGACTTCGGGCCGCCGGTACGCAGCCCCGGCGCGGCCCGGCAGCGGGCGGCGATGCCGTTCGTCCATCTGGAGCGCGACCTGTGGGACCTCAGGGACGCCGACGGCAGGGAGATGGGCCCCGACACGCCCGAGCGCGGCGCCTGGCTGCGTGAGCACGGCGCCCACGGTCGGCTGCGCCCACAGGTGGAACGGCTCCTGGCCGAGCGCGGCACCCTTGTCGCCGCCTCCCGGCTCCTCCTCGACCAGCACTTCACGCCCGCCCTCGAAGGCCCGCTCTGCGAGGCGGCCGGTCTCGACCTGACCACGCTGGAGCTGACCGTCCACCGGCAGCTGGCCGACCGCGCCGTCCGGCGGCGGCAGCGCAGGGCGGACTTCGCCGAGGAGGTCCTGCGCGCGTACGCCTACACCTGCGCGATGTGCGGCTACGACGGCCGCCTCGGGCGTCATCCCGTGGGCCTGGAGGCCGCGCACATCCGCTGGCACAGCCAGGACGGTCCTGACGACCTGCCGAACGCCCTGGCCCTGTGCGCGCTCCACCACGCGCTGTTCGACCTCGGGGCACTCGGGCTCACGCCCGACCGGCGCGTCCGGGTGTCCGCGCTCTACGTCGCGGGGAGCACGGCCGGGCGTGCCGTGGACGCGCTGGCGGGCCGTCCGCTGGCCGTGCCGCGCCCCGGGAGCGCGCCGCCCGCGGACACGCACATCGCCTGGCACGGCGCGCAGGTGTTCAAGGAGGGCGCGGCCCGACGCCGTGTGCCGGGACCGGCCGCGCCGGGTGACGGGGCGTGACGTACGCCACCTCGGCGCGCCCGCGCACGGTCACGGCTGACGGCGCGTCGGCCCGTACGGCTCGGCGGGAACGGCATGTCACCGGCGCGTCCGGCAGGTTCACGCCGCCGGGACACGCTGGTTCAAATGGCTGCGACACGCGACGACGGCACCGACCGTCACTCGGACGAGGGATGCCCGGCGTGTAAGTTCCCGCCCTGGGGCCGGTCCGAGACAGACCGCCGCTCGTCGGACGGGCCTCCGCCAGATGGGCCCCGGCGGCAGGAAAGGGACGAGGAACCGTGCACAAGAGGCTCGCGACAGCACTGACATGCGCCGCGCTGGTCGTCACGCTGTCAGGCTGCGGCGGTGACGACAACCGGGAGGAGCTGGACGCCTGGGCCCAGGACGTCTGTGGCCAGATCAGGCCCCAGGTCGAGAAGATCCAGGACGCCAGCGGGGCCATCGCCGAGGCCACCGAGGGGGACAGGTCGCCCGCCGAGGTGCAGGAGGCGGACTCCGCCGCCTTCCAGGACATCTCCGACGCCTACGCCGCGCTCGCCGAGGCGGTGGACGGCGCGGGCGACCCGCCGGTGGACGACGGCACGCGGCTCCGCGACGACGCCGTGTCCGAGCTGCGCGACCTGTCCGGCTCGTACGCGGACCTCAAGGAGACGGTGGACGGCCTCGACGTCGAGGACCAGGGCGAGTTCTCCCAAGGGCTGCGCGACCTCGCCGACCAGCTTGAGCTGCTGGGCCAGAGCGGCGACCAGGCGCTCCAGGAACTCCAGACGGGCGACCTCGGCGAGGCGATGGCCCGTCAGGAGGGCTGCCGCCGCACGCCGACCGGCGACGACGCGGGTGACGGCGCGTCGGCGGACGACGGCGCAGAACAGCAGGACGCGGAGCAGCAGGACGCCGGAGAGCAGGAGGCCGAGGACGGCAGCGGCGGCGCCGACGAGTGACCGGTACGCCGCCCGCCACGACGGCCGCCGCGCGCACGGCGGCCGTCGCGGTCACCACAATGGAGGCGTGAGTATCCCCGTCACCCCCGGCCTCCCCGTACCCGGCCCCGCGACCGCCCGGCTGCGCGACGCCCTGCTGAGCGCCCGGTTCACCCCGGACGGCCTCCTGGACCTCCTCGGCGCGCCCGCGTACGCCGCCCTCGCGCGCGGCGAGACCGTCCCCGCCGTGCGCGCCACCGAGGGCGTCGCCGACCCGGCGGCCACCCTCGCGCGTCTCTTCCTCCTCCAGCGGCCGGTCCCCGAGGCCGCCGCCAAGGCCGCGCTGCCCTTGGCGGAGGCGCTGGCCGACGGCTGGCTGACCGGGGGTGACGGCGGCGAGGTCCTGGCGACCGTGGACGTCCGCCCCTACGCGGGCGACGGCGGGCAGGACTGGTGGATCGTGTCCGACGCGGGCTGCGCCGTGGGCCGTGCGGCGGGCGCCGGAGGCAGGTCGCGGGACGTGGTCCTCGGCGTCGGCGGGGCGTCCACCACGCTCGCGCAGCTCACCGTACGGCGGCCGGCCCGCCGCGTCCTCGACCTCGGCACCGGCTGCGGCGTCCAGGCCCTCCACGCCTCGGGGCACGCGGAGAGCGTCACGGCGACGGACGTGAACCCCCGCGCCCTCGGCATCGCCGCCCTCACGCTCGCCCTCTCCGGCGCGCCCGCCGCGGACCTGCGCGAGGGGTCCCTCTTCGAGCCGGTCACCGGCGAGGACGGGTACGACCTGATCGTCTCGAACCCCCCGTTCGTCATCGCGCCCCCCGCGCCAGGCGCGGCCCTGACCTACCGCGAGGGCGGCCTCGGCGGCGACGAGCTGTGCCGCACGCTCGTCCAGCGGTCGGCCGACCACCTCGCGGACGACGGCTGGTGCCAGCTCCTCGCCAACTGGCAGCACGTCGAGGGAGAGGACTGGCGCGAACGCGTCGCCGCCTGGGTACCGGCGGGCTGCGACGCGTGGATCGTGCAGCGCGAGGAGCAGGACGTCACCGCGTACGCCGAGCTGTGGCTCCGCGACGCCGGGACGCACCAGCAGGATCCGGCCACCTACGAGGCGGCGTACGGGGCGTGGCTGGACGAGTTCGCCGCGCGCCGCACCCGTGCCGTCGGATTCGGCTGGATCACGCTGCACAGGACCGGCACCGACCACCCCTCCCTCACCGTCGAGGACTGGCCGCACACGGTCGAACAACCGCTCGGCGAAACGATCCGCGCCCACTTCGCGCGCCAGGACTTCCTCCGGCACGCCGACGACGCCGCCCTGCTGCGCACCCGCTACGAGCTGGCGGACGGCGTGGTCCAGGAGCAGCTCGGGCAGCCCGGCGCCGAGGACCCCGAGCACGTCGTCCTGCGGCAGCGGCACGGGATGCTGCGGGCCTCCGCCATGGACACCGTCGGCGCCGGATTCGCCGGTGGGTGCGACGGGACACTCCGCGCCGACGCGATCCTGGACGCGATCGCACACCTGCTCGGCGAGCAGCCCGACACGCTGCGCGACCAGGCCCCGCGGTGGCTGCGTCCCCTCGTCGAGCAGGGCTTTCTCCTGCCGCGCGGCTGAGCGCGGGCCCCGCGCCCGGCCCGCCGCCGCCCCGTCCCCGCACCCGGTGTGACAGTGCACGGACAAGGTGCCGGGAGCGGCCGGGCGGCGGGAACGGCGGATCTCGGGTTACCGTTCGAGATGCGTTGCGGAGTTTTTCCGTGTGATCCGCAGCGGGGATGTACCGTCACACTCCGCATGTCCCTAAGCGCCCCCGAGGCTGGAGAGAAGAGCAGAAGTTGTCCCCGACCAGCGAGACCGCGAACGGCGGACGCCGACTTGTCATCGTCGAGTCGCCCGCCAAGGCGAAGACGATCAAGGGCTACCTCGGCCCCGGCTATGTGGTCGAGGCCAGCGTCGGGCACATCCGCGACCTGCCGAGCGGCGCCGCCGAGGTGCCGGCCAAGTACAAGGGCGAGCCCTGGGCCCGCCTCGGCGTCAACGTGGACGACGACTTCGAGCCCCTCTACGTCGTCAACAGCGACAAGCGGGACCAGGTCAGGAAGCTGAAGGAGCTGCTGGCCGACTCCGACGAGCTCTACCTCGCGACGGACGAGGACCGCGAGGGCGAGGCGATCGCCTGGCACCTCAAGGAGGTCCTGAAGCCCAAGGTGCCGGTCCGCAGGATGGTCTTCCACGAGATCACCCGGGACGCGATCCGCCAGGCGGTGAACAACCCGCGCGAGCTCAACCAGCTCCTCGTCGATGCCCAGGAGACCCGGCGCATCCTCGACCGCCTCTACGGCTACGAGGTCTCGCCCGTCCTGTGGAAGAAGGTCATGCCCCGGCTGTCGGCCGGTCGCGTGCAGTCCGTCGCGACCCGGCTCGTGGTCGAGCGGGAGCGGGAGCGGATCGCGTTCCGCTCGGCGGAGTACTGGGATCTCACCGGGACGTTCGCCACCGTCCCCGGCGAGGGTACGTTCGAGGCCCGTCTCAGCTCGGTCGCCGGACGGCGCGTCGCGCAGGGCCGTGACTTCGGCCCCGACGGGCAGCTGCGCAACCCGGGCCAGGTCGAGGCGCTGAGCGAGGAGAACGCGCGCGCCCTCGCCGTCGCGCTCGCCGACACGGCGTTCCGCGTCCGTGCCGTCGAGTCCAAGCCGTACCGCCGCTCCCCGTACGCGCCGTTCCGTACCACCACCCTCCAGCAGGAGGGCTCGCGCAAGCTGGGCATGGGGGCGAAGGCCACCATGCAGGTCGCGCAGCGGCTGTACGAGAACGGCTTCATCACCTATATGCGGACGGACTCGACGACGCTGTCCGACACCGCCGTCTCCGCCGCCCGCGCCCAGGTCGAGCAGCTCTACGGCGCGGACTACCTGCCGGACCGGCCGCGCGTCTACGCGAGCAAGGTCAAGAACGCGCAGGAGGCCCACGAGGCGATCCGCCCCTCGGGCGACCGCTTCCGCACCCCGGCCGAGACCGGCCTGACGGGCGATCAGTACCGGCTCTACGAGCTGATCTGGAAGCGCACCGTGGCCTCCCAGATGAAGGACGCGGTCGGCCAGTCGGTCGCGGTCCGCGTCGCCGGGACCAGCGCGGACGGGCGGGACTGCGAGTTCAGCGCGACCGGCAAGGTCATCACCTTCCACGGCTTCCTGAAGGCGTACGTCGAGAGCGTGGACGACCCGGGCGCCGACTCCGACGACCGCGAGCGCCGCCTCCCGCAGGTCACCGAGGGCGACGCGCTCACGACCCACGGCATCGCGGCCGACGGCCACGCCACCAAGCCCCCGGCCCGCTACACCGAGGCGACGCTGGTCAAGGAACTGGAGGAGCGGGAGATCGGCCGCCCCTCCACCTACGCCACCATCCTCGGCACCATCCTGGACCGGCACTACGTCTTCAAGAAGGGGACGGCGCTCGTCCCCTCCTTCCTCTCCTTCGCGGTCGTCAACCTGCTGGAGCGGCACTTCGGCCGGCTCGTGGACTACGACTTCACGGCGAAGATGGAGGACGACCTCGACCGCATCGCCACCGGCGACGCCGAGGCCGTGCCGTGGCTGCGCCGCTTCTACTTCGGTGAGGGCGACGGCGCCGGTGTGGGCGTCGCGGCCGACGCCGGGAACGGGGACGGCGACCACCTCGGCGGCCTCAAGGAACTGGTCGAGGACCTCGGCGCGATCGACGCGCGGGAGATCTCGTCCTTCCCGGTCGGCGACGGCATCGTGCTGCGCGTCGGACGGTACGGCCCCTACGTCGAGGCGCCGCCGGAGGAGCCGGGCAGTGGCGAGCCGGGCAAGCGCGCCGACGTCCCGGAGGACCTGCCGCCCGACGAGCTGAGCGTCGATCTCGCCAAGGAGCTGCTGGCGAGGCCGAGCGGCGACTTCGAGCTGGGCACCGACCCGGACACGGGTCACCCGATCGTGGCACGCGACGGGCGCTACGGTCCTTACGTCACCGAGGTGCTGCCCGAGGGCACGCCCAAGACCGGCAAGAACGCCGTGAAGCCGCGCACCGCCTCGCTGTTCCAGTCGATGGCGCTGGACACGGTGACCCTCGCCGACGCGCTGCGGCTGCTGTCGCTGCCGCGTGTGGTGGGCGTCGATCCCGAGTCCGAGCAGGAGATCACGGCGCAGAACGGCCGGTACGGCCCGTACCTCAAGAAGGGCACGGACTCGCGGTCCCTCCAGACCGAGGACCAGCTCTTCACCATCACGCTGGAGGAGGCGCGGGCGATCTACGCGCAGCCCAAGCAGCGTGGCCGCGCCGCCGCGAAGCCGCCGCTGAAGGAACTGGGCGACGATCCGGTCACCGGGCGACCTGTCGTGGTCAAGGACGGTCGGTTCGGACCGTATGTGACCGATGGGGAGACGAACGCGACCCTGCGCCGCGACGACGAGGTCGAGACGCTCACGCCGGAACGCGGCTACGAACTCCTCGCCGAGAAGCGCGCCAAGGGCCCCGTGAAGAAGACGGCGGCCAAGAAGGCACCCGCGAAGAAGACCGCCGCGAAGAAGACGGCGGTCAAGAAGGCACCCGCGAAGAAGGCGGCGGCGAAGAAGACCGCGGCCAAGGCCAAGGCCACGACCACCGCCACCGGCGACAAGGCGGCCCAGGACGGGGCGGGTACCGCCGACGCGTCGGCCGCGGGGAAGAAGGCGCCCGCCAAGAGGACGGCCGCGCGGGCCGGTTCGGGAAGCCGGGAGGACGGGCCGCGGAACGGTTCCGCCTGACGCGCGGCGCACGGCCCCGCCGCTCCACCGCGAACGCCGGGGGCCGTGCGCTTGTTCGGGCGGGTGGGCTCGTTGTCCGTGGCGAACGTTACGCTGGCCGAATGACGCGAGCAGAGCAACCAGAGGTTGACCCCACCTGGCGCGCCACGGACGAGGCGCTCGTCGCGGATTCCCGTGAGCGCGCGCGGCGGGCCCTCCTGCAGGTGCCCGCCCTGCGGCGGCTGTGGGAGGCGCAGTTCACCGGCGGTATCGGCGACGCCCTGTCGGTGCTGGTGCTGCTCCTGCTCACCGTGCAGGCCGCGCTGTACCTGCCGGAGGACGGCGGTGACCCGCTCTTCGGCGGCGAGTACCGCGGCGTCGCCCTGGCGGTCACCGTCACCCTCGCCGTCCGTCTGGTGGCCACGCTGCTGGCGGGCGTCCTGCTGCTCGGCCCGGTGGCCAAGCTGCTCGCGCCCGACGGGCCCCTCGACCGCCGCTGGACCATGATCGGCGCGGACGGCGTACGGGCCGCGCTGCTCATCGTCGCCCCGCTGTGGATCGACTGGACCCCCACCAGCGCGTACATCTACCTCCTGGTCACCGTCTTTGTGATCGGCGTGGCCGAACGGGTGTGGACCGCCGCGCGCGACAGCGCAGCCCCGGCCCTCCTGCCCCCGCCGCCGCCCGAGGGCGCCGCCGTCCGTCCGCTGCCCGACCACCACGACGCGCTGCGCCGCCTGTGGCTGCGGGGCGGATTTCTCGCCCTGCCGCTGGCGGCGCTCGCCCTGGTGGGCGCCGCGCTGGTCAGCAACCTGCTGGCCACCGGGCTCGACTGGTTCGACACGCACCAGGCCGCGCTCGCCTCGTACGTCGCGGCCGGGCTCTTCGCCGCGTCGATCTCCGTCCTGTACGGGCTGCGGCTGCCCGGCACGGCGCCGCGCCGCCCCGTCTCCCCGCTCGAAGGGCTCCGCAGGCCCGCCGCCGGAACGCTGCCCGACAAGGGCCGCACGGGCGCGATCGGCCTCCTCGTCCTCGGCTGCGCGGCGGTGGCGGGCGCGATCGCCGCGGCCGTCGGCGTGGGCGTCCTGCGCATCGCCGACCTCGGCGGCGGCCCGGTCGCGTTCGGCCTGCTCGTCCTCGGGCTCACCGGCGGCGTGGCCGCCGGGGTCCGGCTCGCGCCGCTGACGCTCCCGGCGCTCTCGCGGCGGCGGCTGTTCGCCCTCGCGCTCGCGCTCACCGGCCTCGGCGTGTTCGGCGTCGGCCTGATCTCCGACCCGGCCACCGTCCTGTTCACCGCCACCGTGACCGGCCTCGCCGCGGGGGTCGCGGCGAACACCGGGCACGTGCTGCTCGACCAGGAGACCGAGGAGTTCCGCAGGCCGCGCCTCACGCAGCACCTGCACGCCGTCGTCCGCGTCGTCGTCGCCCTGTGCGCCGTCCTCGCGCCGCTGGCCGCCGCGCTGATCGGCCCGCACCGGGTCGAGCAGGGCCGGTTCACGCTCCAGCACGGCGGCGCCGCGTTCACCCTGATGATCGTCGGCGTCCTGCTGCTCCCCGTCGCCGCCGTGGTGCTCGGCCGCATCGACGACCGGCGCGGCCGGTCGCTGCGCCGCGAACTGGCCGAGGCCGTCCGCACGCCCACCGGCGGCACCGACCCGATCGGCGCCCCGACGCCCACCGGCTTCTTCATCGCCGTCGAGGGCGGCGACGGCGCGGGCAAGTCCACGCAGACCGAGGCGCTGGCGGACTGGATCCGCGCCAAGGGCCACGAGGTCGTCGTCACCCGGGAGCCCGGCGCCACGCCGATCGGCCAGCGGCTGCGGACCATCCTGCTCGACGTCTCCTCCAGCGGCCTGTCGCACCGCGCCGAGGCACTGCTGTACGCCGCCGACCGCGCCGAGCACGTCGATTCCGTCATCCGCCCGGCCCTGGAGCGCGGCGCCGTCGTCATCAGCGACCGGTACGTGGACTCGTCCGTCGCCTACCAGGGCGCAGGACGCGACCTGTCGCCGACCGAGGTCGCCCGCATCTCCCGCTGGGCCACCGGCGGTCTGGTGCCGCACCTGACCGTGCTGCTCGACGTCTCGCCCGAGACGGCGCGCGAGCGGTTCACGGAGGCGCCCGACCGGCTGGAGTCGGAGTCCAGCGAGTTCCACCAGCGGGTGCGTGCCGGATTCCTGGCGCTCGCCGCCTCCGACCCGGCCCGCTACCTCGTCGTGGACGCGGGGCAGGACCCCGAGTCCGTCACCACCGCGGCCCGGCACCGCCTCGACCAGGTGCTGCCGCTGTCCGAGGCCGAGATCAGGGCGCGCGAGGAAGCCCGCCGCAAGGCCGAGGAGGAGGCGCGCCGCCGCGCCGAGGAGGAGCGTCAGCGGGCCGAGGAGGAGGCACGCAGGGAGCGCGAGCGCCAGGAGGAACTGGCCCGCCTGCGCGCCGCCGAGGAGGAGCGCCTGCGCCGCGAGGCGGAGGAGCGCCGCCTCGCGGAGGAGGCGCGGCTCGCCGAGGAGGCACGGCTGCGGGCCGAGGAGGCCCGCCGCAAGGCCGAGGAGGAGCGCCGCCGCCGTGAGGCGGAGGAGCGGCTGCGTCAGGAGGAGCAGGCGAGGCTGCGCGCGCAGGCCGAGGAGGAGGCCAGGCTGCGCGCCCAGGCCGAGGAACGGCGCCGCGAGAAGCAGCGCAAGGCCGAGGAGGCGCTGCTGCGTGCCGAGCAGGCCAGGCTCGCGGCAGCGGCTGCGGCGGACGACGCCGAGACGCAGCAGATCCCGCGTTCGACCTCCGAGACGCAGCAGATCCCGCGCTCGTCGGCCGAGACGCAGCAGATCCCGCGCTCGACCTCGGACACGCAGAAGATCCCCCACCCCGTCGAGCCCGCCCGCCGGGACGACGACGGGACGGCGATCCTCCCGCGTGCCGACGGCGCCGCCGCGCCCGGCGGGGCGGGGGAGACCCGGCCGCTGCCGCGGGTGGACGAGGACGGCGCCGCCGTGGCGCGCCGCCGTCCGCAGTGGGCCGAGGAGACGCCGCTGGACGACGTCCCCACGCTGGCCGACGAACTCCTCGGCCCGCACGGGGGGTACG
Organism: Streptomyces avicenniae; assembly: GCF_000719135.1. Classification (GTDB taxonomy): domain Bacteria; phylum Actinomycetota; class Actinomycetes; order Streptomycetales; family Streptomycetaceae; genus Streptomyces; species Streptomyces avicenniae. The sequence goes on from NZ_JOEK01000001.1 coordinate 681,269, forward strand.
GCGACGGCGAGGAGGACGCCGACCGGGACGACGGGGCGAACGGCAAGGGCGGACCCGGGCGGCGCTGAGCCGCTGCGAACGGGAGACCGGCGGCCGGGACGGTGCGACATCCGTCCCGGCCGCCGGTCTTTCGCGTCCGGCCACGCACCGCGTCCCTCGCGCGTGCCCCCGATACTCCTTCGAACGTGCATCCGGTGACGGTCTTCCGTGCGCCGTCCGCGGCCGGGACGTGCGGGTGTCCTGCGCCGCTGTCAGTGCCGTGGCGCACAATGGGCAACGCCCGCCGACACCCGTCGGCACACCGGGACGGAGCGAACGATGACGGTCTGGGACGACCTGGTCGGCCAGGACCGGGCGACGGCACAACTGGGCGCCGCCGCCCGGGACGCCGACGCCTATGTCACCGCGGCGGAGCGTGGCGAGCAGCCCGAGCTGTCCGGCTCCGCCATGACGCACGCCTGGCTGTTCACCGGCCCGCCGGGCTCGGGCCGTGCCGAGGCGGCGCGGGCGTTCGCCGCCGCGCTCCAGTGCGTCAGCCCCGACCGCGCCCTCGGCGGACAGCCCGGCTGCGGCTTCTGCGACGGCTGCCACACCGCGCTCATCGGCACCCACGCCGACGTCGAGGTCATCCGCACCGACCTCCTGACCATCGGCGTCAAGGAGACCCGTGACCTCGTCCGCCGTGCCCAGCTGTCCCCGGCTGGCGGCCGGTGGCAGGTCATCGTCCTGGAGGACGCCGACCGTCTCACCGAGGGCGCTGGCAACGTCCTGCTGAAGGCCGTCGAGGAGCCCGCGCCCCGCACCGTCTGGCTCCTGTGCGCCCCGTCCATCGAGGACGTGCTGCCGACCATCCGCTCCCGCTGCCGCCAGCTGTCGCTGCGCACGCCGCCGATCGCCGCCGTCGCCGACGCGCTGATACGGCGCGACGGCATCGAGCCCGACGTCGCCCGTGCCGCCGCCCAGGCCACGCAGGGGCACCTCGCCCGCGCCAGGCGGCTCGCCACGGACCAGCGGGCCCGTGACCGGCGGCTCGCCGTCCTGCGGCTCCCCGAGCGCCTCACCGACGTCGGCGGCTGCCTGCGCGCTGCGCAGGAACTGGTGGACGCCGCGTCCGAGGACGCCAAGCAGCTCGCGGAGGAACTGGACGAGAAGGAGACCGGGGAGCTGCGCGCCGCCCTCGGCGCCACCGACGGCAAGCGGCTGCCGCGCGGCACGGCCGGAGTCATGAAGGACCTGGAGGAACGGCAGAAGCGCCGCGCCACCCGCGCCCAGCGCGACGCGCTCGACCTCGCCCTCACCGACCTCACGGCCTTCTACCGGGACGTGCTGGCGCGCCAGTTCGGCTCGGCCGCCGGGCTTGCGGGCGGCGAGAGCGCGGCGTCCGTCGAACGGATCGCCGCCGCCGGGAGCCCGGAACACACCCTGCGCCGTATGGAGGCCATCCTCGACTGCCGCGAGGCCCTGGACCGCAACGTCGCCCCCCTCTTGGCCGTGGAGGCGATGACCATGGCCCTGCGCTAGACGACCGCCGCCGCTCCCGTCCTGATCCACCGCGGGCCCGGCGGTATGTGCCCGGCGAGGGCGTACGGGCTACGCTCCCCTTCAGGCACACACACAGCTTTACGGGGGATTCATGCGCAAAACCCGCCAGGCCCTGATCGCCCTGGGTGCCGCGACGGCGCTCCTCGCGGCCGGTTGTTCGTCGGACGACCGTCCGGACGAGCGTGCGCCCGACCGCACCCCTGCCGGGAGCGACGGCGGGTCGGAGGAGCCTGGCGGGGAGGACGCCGCGGCGGACGCGCCGCCCCTCGAACCGCTCCCCGAGGCGATCCCGGACGACCTGCGGCCGTACTACGACCAGGAGCTGTCCTGGAGCCCCTGCGGCGGGTCCGACTTCGAGTGCGCCATGCTCACCGTCCCGCTCGACTACGAGGCCATCGACCCGGCGCAGGACATCGAGCTGCGCGTGACGCGCCTGCGGACGTCCGAGCCGGACGGCCGGATCGGCACCCTCCTGATGAACCCGGGCGGCCCCGGTGCCTCCGCCGTCGAGTTCGTCCAGTCCTGGGGCGACGCGGCCTTCCCCGCCGACACGCTCGACCGCTACGACCTCGGCGCCATCGACCCGCGTGGCACGGGTGGCAGCGAACCCGTGGAGTGCCTGACCGGCGAAGCGATGGACGCGTACACCCTCGTGGACCGCACGCCCGACTCGGACGAGGAGGCCGACCAACTCGTCGCGGCCATGGAGGAGTTCACGGCGGCGTGCGCCGAGCGGTCGGGTGACCTCCTGGAGCACATCTCCACCATCGAGACGGCGCGCGACATGGACGTGCTGCGCGGCGCGCTCGGTGACGAGCAACTGCACTACCTCGGCTTCTCGTACGGCACCAAGCTGGGCGCCGTCTACGCCGGTCTCTTCCCGCAGCGCGCCGGGCACCTCGTCCTCGACGCGGCGGTGGACCCGCGCCTGTCCACCCTGGACACCGACCGCGAACAGGCGGGCGGATTCGAGACGGCGTTCCGGTCGTTCGCCGAGGACTGCCTGACGTACGACGACTGCCCGCTGGGCGACGAGAACGCGGACGCCGCCTCCGAGGCCCTGCTCGACTTCTTCGCCGCGGTGGACGCCGAGCCCCTGCCCAGCGGCGACCCCGAGCGGCCCCTCACCGAATCGCTGGCCACGACCGGCGTCGCGAGCGCGCTCTACGCCGTCTTCATGTGGGGCGACCTGCGCAGCGCGCTCAGCTCGGCCATGGAGGACGGCGACGGCTCCGGCCTCCTCGCCCTCGCCGACAGCTACAACGAGCGCGGCCCTGACGGCTCGTACGCCACCAGCTCCTACGCCTTCCCGGCCATCAGCTGCCTCGACAGCCCGGCGGGGAACGCGACGGAGGACGACGTGCGCGCCGTCCTCACGTCCTACGAGGAGGCGTCCCCGACCTTCGGGCGCGACTTCGCCTGGGCGACCCTGGTGTGCGCCGCCTGGCCGGTGGAGCCGTCCGGCCACCCGGTCAGCATCGCCGCCGCGGGAGCCGCCGACATCCTGGTCGTCGGCACCCTGCGCGACCCCGCCACCCCGTACGGATGGGCCGAGGGACTGGCCGAACAGCTCGACTCCGCCACGCTCCTGACCTACGACGGGGACGGCCACGGCGCCTACGGCGGCAACAGCAGCTGCGTGGACGCGGCCGTCAACACGTACCTGGTGGAAGGCACCGTTCCGGAGGAGAACACCACCTGTTCTTGACCTGGAATGATGGGGTCATGCCGTGCATCCGCTACCGCACCGCCATATCGGCGCGCACCGAGGGTGACCTCTCCCCCCGCGATGTCACTGACCAGGAGCTGGACCTGCACCTGGCCACCTGTGAGGACTGCCGCCGCTGGTCGAAGCGCGTCCGCGCGCTGCGCCAGGCGACCGACGACCTGCTCCGCCGCCGCCGTTCAGGTGCACCCTCCAAGCCCGTGTAGACTGACTCGCGCTGCACACCCACCAGGGTGAGCCAGCGCCCGCCGCCTTAGCTCAGTCGGCCAGAGCGACGCACTCGTAATGCGTAGGTCAAGGGTTCGATTCCCTTAGGCGGCTCAGGAAAGGCCCAGGACAGAGAGACTCTGACCTGGGTCTTCGTGTTTCCCGAGGCGGTCAGCTTGCTGTGACGCGTACGGCGTCGATCACCCAGTACCAGTTGTTGGCGCCCGTGTAGCGGAAGCGGAAGCTGACGTTGCTCGCGCCGGACGGGACGGGGAGCGTCAGGGACTGGGGCTGTGAGATGACGTCCGCCGTGTACGACCTGACGGCGACGGGGGTACCGCCGTTCCACGAGGCGAGGATCTGTGCGGTCTGGCCGCCCTCCTGCCGGTAGAACGTGGTGAAGTCGAGCCGGACGGACGAACGTCCGCCGACCGCGTACGCGGGGGTGACCAGGGTGGAGTCGTACGTGCCGGAGGAAGCCTTGTCCGCCCACTCGTCGGAGTCGGCCACGGCGAAGACGCCGCGGGAGCGGACGTTGAGTTCCCTGGACTGGTCGCGCTGGGAGCGGCTCCAGAACTCGTCAGTGGCGAAGGACCAGCCGCGCCATTCGGTCATCCCGCCGGTGCCCATCGCCGAGTTGATGACGGACCAGCCGCTGGGCGCGGTGTGGGTGAAGCCGAGGACACCGGCCGGGATGCCGGTCTCGTCCACGCGCCCTGAGAGGGAGGAGTGCAGGGCGTCGAAGGGGTCGGTGGACCGTTCCTGGACGGGCTTGCCGTCGAGTCCCCAGGAGGGATCGGGGACGATGCCGAGCTGCCGGAACACGGTGGCGGCGACATCCACCAGCCGGGTGTCGATCGGGCGCGCGCCCGCGGCGATGCCGGGCCCCTGGGCCAGGATGAACGCCCGCCGTTCCTCGATGGCGCTGCCGCCGTGGCCGCCCGGGTCGGTGTGGCCGTGGTCGGTGGTGACGAGGACGGTCCAGCGCTCGGAGGCGTACGTCGGACGGGCGCGCACGGCGGCGAGCAGGCGGCCGACGTATCCGTCCTGGACGTCGATGGCGTTCAGGTAACTCGTGCTGGCAGCGCCGGAGTTGTGGCCGACGATGTCGGTGTTGCCGAAGTAGACGAACAGCACGTCGGGGTTCTGGTGCCGCAGGATCGACTCGGTCTCGGTGGCGATCGTGGCGTCGTGGCCGGTGTAGCCGTCGGCGTCGCCGTCGAGGACGAGGGTCGCGTCGGCCCCGGCGGTGACCGTGCCCTGGGTGTGCAGGGGCCTCCAATCGACGGCGGCGTAGGTGGAGAGCTGGGGCCGCACCTGGGCCAGGCGGGCCAGGAAGCCCGGGTAGGCGCCGTAGTTCTTGCCGGTGAAGCTGTTGTCCTTCACGCCGTGCTTGTCGGGCCAGACCCCGGTGGAGACGGTGGACCAGCCGGGGCCTGACGAGGTGGCGGCCATCGGGTTGGCGTACAGCAGGGAGGTGCCGAAGGTGCCGTTCGCCATCAGCGACTTGAGGTGCGGCGCCTGCGCGGCGGCGATCCTGTCGTGGCGCAGGCCGTCCATGCCGATCACGAGCACCTTGTCGAGGCTGGTGCCCTCGGGCAGGACGGGGGCTGCGGCGCGTGCCGCCGGTGCGGTGAGCAGCGGCGCGGTGGTGGCGGTGAGGGCGGCGGTACCGGCGAGCACGGATCGTCTGGGGATTCCGCTGGGCATCTGATCTCCAAGTGGGCTGCTGGTGGGCGTCGTTCGGCTTCCGGTCGCGGGGGCGGGGACCCGCCGCGACGCGTCGGTCGCCGGGCTGGTTTCACCTGGCCGAGGTCGCGCGGACGATCCGGCGGCCGTGGCCCGTCACAGTGATCACGGTGCGGGCGGCGCGTGGCACCCCGGGATCGGGTCGGCGACGTGGCAGTGAACGGGCACTCAATTATGGACCAGACCCGTTATCTTGTCGTGATCGCGGAGGGGGCGGGGGGTTGCGCGGCTACGCGCCCGGCGTGGGGCGGGGGTGCGTGGCGGGGGTCAGGTGGGCGGTGAAGCTGAAGCGGTCCCCGCGGTACAGCGTCCGCACCCGTTCCAGGGGGCGCCCCCCGGTGTCGCGCGAGAGCCGGTGGATCAGCAGCATCGGCAGCGCCGGGGGAGTGCCGATGAGCAGCGCCTCGCGAGGCGTCGCCAGGACCGTCTCGATCCGCTCGTCGGCGTCGCCGAGCGGCAGGCCGACGACCTCGCCCAGGTAGGTGTAGAAGGACGAGTCCGGCTCGAAGTCCGCCGCCAGGCGCGGGACTCGGGACACGGCGACATACGTGCTCTCCAGCCCGACGCGCTCGTCGTCGGCGAGGAGCACACGCTCCATGTGCCAGACCGGTTCACCGGCCCGCAGCCCCAGATCGGCGGTCAGTGCCGCGGGGCAGGGGAGGCGGTCGAGCCCGATGAGGCTACGGCCCGGCCTGCGGTCCTGGCGGCGTACGCCCTCCGTGTAGCTCACCAGCGCGAGCGGCTGTTCGAGCTTCGGGCCCGAGACGACGGTCCCGCGCCCCTTCCGGCGCAGCCGTCCCTCCAGCAGCAGCTCACGCAGCGCCTGGCGCACGGTCTCGCGCGAGACCGCGTACCGCAGCGCGAGGTCCCGTTCGGTCGGCAGGAGATCGCCCTCCGCCAGGTCATCGACCAGCGCCTCGACGCGGGCCTTCACCGCGTAGTACTTGGGCACGCGTCCGTGTTCCGGGACGCCGGAGCGCACCGGTGCGCCGGGGTCGAAGTCGGGCGGCGTCGGATCCTTGAACGGGTGGTCCACGGACGGGATGTTTCCAGACGTCGCCGCCGAGCGGGCGGCGGGCCCGGCTGTGGTATTACCGACTGGTAGCCGATCTGTCGCACATGGAGGCCCGCGGTGTCCGTTCGTTCCGCTCATCTGCTCGCCGGGCTGCTCGCGGGCGCCGGTGTCACGCACTTCGCCGCGCCGGAGCCGTACGACGCGATCGTCCCGAAGAGCCTTCCCGGCAGGCCCCGGACGTGGACGAAGGCCAGTGGCGCGGTCGAACTCGCCCTCGCCACGGCCCTCGTGATCCCCGCGACCCGGCGGACCGGGGCGCTGCTCACCGCCGGGTTCTTCGTGGCGGTCTTCCCGGCGAACGTCAAGATGGCCTACGACTGGCGGCACCGCCGTCCGCTGCCGAGGGCCGTGGCGTACGGCCGTCTGCCGGGCCAGGTGCCGCTGGTCGTGTGGGCCTTGAAGGTCGCCAGGGACGCGCCCACGGGCGAGCGCTGAGTCAACTGTCGTCGGGGCGCGGTGGACGGCCAGTCGGTCGGCGACCGAACGGGGATCACGGGCAAGTCAGGGCACGCCGAGCATCTCGTCCTCGTCGAAGCCCAGTTCCTCCTCGATCCCGGCCTGTACGGCTGCCTCCCACCGCAGTGGGTCCGGTCGGCTCGCGTCGGTCGCGATCTCCCGCAGGGCCGCCAGCGCCTTCGGTGTGCCGATGAACCCGAGTGCTTCGAGGGCCTTCGCGGACGTCGAGTGGTAGGGCTGTTCGCCCGGCCAGGTCTCCTCGAAGAATCGCACCAGCGTCGGCACGGCCTCGGGATCGCCGAGTTCACCGAGCGCGGACACCAGGTCCTCACGGGTCGCAACGCCCCCATGGGGGCCGCCCTGTTCGAGGACACCGCGCAGGACGGGGGCGAGACCGGGCGGACGCAGCCACTGGGCCGTCAGTACCAACGGCCCGAAGCGGGACCAGTCCCCGGCCGCCGCCAGTTCACGCAGCCAGGGGACGACGCGTTCGGGCAGTTCCGGGAGGGCGGCGGCGACCGCCGCTGCCTGGTCCGGCCCGATCCAGCCGGGAGCCAGCAGCCCGCGCGCCCGATCGACCTGCAGCAGCTCTTCCTCGTCCACGCGTCCCTGTCCTTCCGCGATCAGGCGATGGTTGATGATCCGGGAGTTGAAGACATCGGCGGACCACCCGGCCCTGGGCCGAGGAGACTGCGCTCCGTGCCGCCGTGCGGTCGCGGGCCGCTGCTCTGACCTCCGCCTCGTCCGGGGGCAGGACGTCATCGCGCCGACCGTCCTCGTCCAGACGCCGTGCCTCGTCGCCGACACGGGAGAACCAGTCCTGTGCCTGCGTCAACTGAGCGTGAGCCGCGGTCAGATCGGCCTGGGCAGCTGTGGCGCGGTCAAGGGCGCGGTCGGCCATGCCCTGCGCGTGGCGGAGTTCCGGCCAGTAGGCGGCCAGTGCCTGCGCGGCCATGTCGTAGGACGTCCGCAGCCTGGCGAGGTTGTCCGGCACTCCGTCGAACTCCGAGCGGAACGCGTCCGCCGAGAGACCGGCCCAGTCGAGCACCGCACGGTCGCCCGCCATCCCCCGGACCCTGCCCAGCGCCTCGCCGACACCGTCCGCGAACTCTTGCAGCTCGTCGGCCAGTTCCCTGATCGCCTCGGGATCTCCCGGGGTCGGGTCGGAGTCCATGCCCCCCGGACTCCAGTCAGCAGATCGTGACATCGTGATCACCCCCCGTGTCGAGATCTGTGACTATAGCTGCCTCCCCACGGGTGACCGGAGGGCGATCGAACGGTTGCTCGGCGACCCTGGAGGTCCTGATGTGCTTGACCTGGTCGGACCGGGTGTTCAGCCTGCTGGCAGCGGTGATTCGTGCGAGGAGGTGCGTCCGTGGGGGCGCGTGAGGAAGCGTTGGGGCGGGTCGGGGGGCGTGTCGTGGTGTGTACGCGGTGTCCGCGGTTGGTCGCGTGGCGGCGTGAGGTCGCGCAGGAGCCGCCGCCGCGGTTCGCCGGTGAGCGCTACTGGGCACGGCCCGTGCCGGGCTTCGGCGATCCGGCGGCCCGCGTGTACGTGCTGGGCCTGGCGACCGCCGCGCACGGCGGCAACAGGACCGGGCGCGCGCTGACCGGCAATTCCACGGCCGACTGGCTCACCGCCGCCCTCCACCGCGCGGGCCTCGCGAACCAGGCCACCTCGGTCGCGCGCGACGACGGGCTGCGGCTGACCGGCGCCTGGACCGCGTCGGCCGTGCGCTGCCCGCCGCCGGGCAACCGGCCGACGCCGCAGGAGCGTGACCACTGCCTCCCCTATCTCACGGAGGAGTTGGACGCGCTGGCGGACGTGGCGGTCCTGGTGACGCTGGGCGCGTTCGCGTGGGACGCCGCGAGCCGCCAGGCCGGGCTGCGCCCCCGGCCCGCCTTCGGGCACGGTGCCGAGGCCGTACGGCCTGACGGGCGCGTGCAGCTGGGCTGTTACCACCCCAGCCGCCAGAACACGGCGACCGGTCTGCTCACCGAGCCCATGCTCGACGCCGTGTTCCGGCGGGCCGTGGAGCTGGCCGGGCGTCCGTGAAGGTCAGCCCGACGTCTCCTGGTACGCGTGGCCGAGCGCGAGGAGGCCGCGGGCGAGGGCGGTGGCGTTGGCCGTCGCGTAGCTGATGACCAGGGCGGGCGGCCGTGGGGTGGGCCCGAGGGTGTAGAAGTGGCCGCCGCGCACGAGGACATGGCGGCGGCGCGCGGCGCGTACGAGGGCGTGCTCGTCCGTGTGGGCGGGCAGCTCCAGGTAGCCCTGGAGCCCGCTGTCGCGCCCCAGGAGGCGGCTGCCCGGCAGGCACGTCTCGGCGTGCTGGCGCAGGACCTGGCGCCGCCGGTGGAACTCGGAGCGCAGCGCGCGCTGGTGGCGGTCGAAGCCGCCGGTGTCCACGAAGCGTGTGAAGGCGAGCTGTTCGAGCCCCGAGCACCCTATGTCCCAGCCCGCGCGCACCCCTTCGATCGACGCCATCAGCTCGGACGGCGCGGCGAGCCAGCCGAGGCGGAGCGCGGGCGCCAGCGCCTTGCTCGCGCTCCCCGCGTACACCACGTGGTCGGGCGCCATGCTCTGTAAGGACGGGAGGCGGTCGGCGCGGTGCAGGAACGTGCTGTCGAAGTCGTCCTCGATGACGTAGCCGCCGACCTCGCGGGCCCACGCGATCAGCCGCTCGCGGCGCGCCTGGGCGAGGCGTACGCCGGTGGGGAACTGGTTTCCCGGGGTGACGAGGACGGCCCGTACGCCGCTGCGCTCCAGGAGGTCAACGCGCAGGCCGTCGTCGTCCACGGGGATGCCGACCGGGCGCAGGCCCGCGCTGGTGATGAACTCGCGTTCGCCGGGGTGGCCCGGGTCCTCGACGCCGAGTTCGGTGTGGCCGCGGCCGAGGAGGACGGCGCAGATGAGGGCGAGGCCCTGCGCGAACCCGGCGGTGATCATGAGGTCTTCCGGCCGCCCGCGCACGCCGCGTACGCGGCCGAGGTAGCCGGTCAGCACGCGCCGGGTCAGCGGCACACCGGCCGGTGCGGAGTAGCCCAGCTCTTGGCGGCCCGCGCTGTTCATGACGGCGGCGACGCAGCGCACCCACTCCTGGCGGGGGAAGTCAACGACGTTGGACGTGCCGGTGCGCAGGTCCCACATCGTCTCGGGCACGGGCTCCGGGTCACGCGCGACGAGGGTGGACGCCCCGGCCTCCGCGTGGGCGCGGGAGGAGACGGTGGTGCCCGAGCCCGGGCGCGTCTCCAGGTAGCCCTCGGCGGAGAGCTGTTCGTACGCGTCCACGACGACGCTGCGTGACACCTCTAAGTCCGCGGCGAGTTGACGGGTGGACGGGAGGCGTGTGCCGGGCCACAGGGTCCTGTCCTCGATCAGTGCGCGGAGGGAGTTGCGTACCTGGACGGTCAGCGGGAGGGGTGCCTTGCGGTCCACGGTGAGCACCAGATGCCACGTCAAGTGGTCTTCTCCAGAAGCAGCGAAGTGGTATGGCCCGTACAGTGTCACATTTGATGAAATCACCTGGCACGCACGTACGCCGCTGGGAGATGACGCCGGCGGTCGGGGTGGACGGGGGAGCCGGGACGGTGCAGTTCCGGTATGCGGGACACGTGGCGAGCGGTTTCTACGCGCGTCGCGGTGTGCCGTCGCATTCTCCGGAGCCCTGACGGTCCGGAGGATCAGAAAGGCCCTTCGTCATGTCGTTGCAGTCGATGTCGCACCCCCCGAGTGGTTCCGCCCTCCGATCCCCGACCGCCCCGCGACCCGCCCCGGTGACCGTCCATGTGGTCGCCGAGCCCGTGCCGCACATCGACGCGCTGTGTCTGTACGAAGCCCTGACGGCCACGGGTGAGCACGGCGACGCCTTCCTCTTCGAGAGCCTGGACGGCCCCGACCAGGACCGGCACTGGACCGCCGTGGGCCACGGGCGGCTGGCCGAACTCCGCGTCTACGCCGACCGTGTCGAGCTGAGCGCCGACGGCCCGCTGGGCAGGGCGCTGGAGGCTGTCCTGTCCGCCGCCACCGGGGAGCCGGACGACGCGCCGGGCCACGCCGGGCGGTGGCCCCTCGCGGGCGCGGAGGACGTGTGGCGCGTGGTCCGCGCCGTCCAGGGCGTGTTCGACGTCCGTACGGAACTGCCCGCCGACTCCTTCGCGTTCGGCTTCCTGACGACGCTGTCGTACGAGGCTTCCTGGGCGACCGAGGAGCTGCCGCCCCCGCCGCCGGGACCCGAGACGCCGCGCTGCACGCTGACGCTCTTCCGCGACACCGTCTGGTACGACCTGCGCCGCGGCGGCGTCCTCCATCTGCGGGCGAGCGGGCCGCTGTTCGACGGCGACCCCGGCGCCGGGACGCTGCGCGCGACGCTCGAACGGCTGGCGGCCGACGGGGCCGTCGTACGCCACCCGGCCGTCCCCGCGGCCCCCGCGCCGCGTTCCGTCCGCGACACCGTGGACGAGGAGACGTTCGTCGCCCGCGCCAAGCGGTGCCTGGGCCACATCGGGGTCGGCGACAGCTACCAGATCCAGATCGGGCACCGCATCGACGTCGAGAGCGACCTGACGCCGAACGAGGTGTACCGGAGGCTGCGGCACCGCAACCCGTCCCCGTACATGTACGTCGTCCCCTGGGCCGGGCGGACGGTGATCGGCGCGAGCCCTGAGCTGTTCGTGCGCGTCGAGGGCGACACCCTGTCCATGCGCCCCATCGCCGGTACCGCGCGGCGCTCCGCCGACCCGGCCGAGGACGGGCGCCGCGTCGCGCAGTTGCGGGCGAGCGCGAAGGAGCGGGCCGAGCACGTGATGCTGGTCGATCTGTGCCGCAACGACATCGGCCGGGTCTGCGTGCCGGGGACGCTCTCCGTTGACTCGATGATGGAGGTGGAGCCGTTCGCGTACGTCCACCACCTGGTCTCGACGGTCTCGGGGCGGCTCAGGGAGGGCACGGACGTCTGGACGGCGATCCGCGCGACGTTCCCCGCGGGCACGATGACCGGCGCGCCGAAGCTGCGCGCGATGGAGATCATCAACGACATCGAGGACCAGCCACGTGGTCTTTACGCGGGGGCGCTCGGCCTGATCGACGCGCGCGGCTACGCCGTGCTGGCCCTCTGCATCCGCACCGTCGTCCACGACGGGGTCCGCTACAGCACGCAGGCGTCGGCAGGGATGGTGGCCGACTCAGAGCCCGCCGCGGAGTGGCGGGAGACGTTGGCCAAACTGGGCGCCACTTACTGGGCGTTGACGGGTGAGGAGCTGCTGCCGTGAGGGTCCTGCTCGTCGATGCGTACGACAGCTTCAGCCACATCATCGACCAGTACCTGCTCACGCTCGGCGCCGAGACGGAGGTCGTCCGCTCGCGGACCCGTACGGTGCGGGAGCTGGTGGACTCGGCGCCCGACGCCGTGGTGCTCGGGCCAGGGCCCGGGCATCCGGCCGACTCGGGGCATGTCGAGCTGGTCCACGCGTTCGCCGGGCGCGTGCCGCTGCTGGGGGTCTGCCTGGGGCACCAGGCGATCGGGCTGGCCTTCGGGGCGCGCGTCGCCGTGGCCAGGAACCTGATGCACGGCAAGACGAGCCCGGTCGAGCACGACGGCCGGGGCGTGTTCGCGGGCGCCGCGCGGCCGTTGACCGTGACGCGCTACCACTCGCTGATCGTCACCGACGCGCCCGACGAGCTGGCCGTCACCGCGACGTCCCTGGACGACGGCTACGTGATGGGCCTGCGGCACCGCACGCTCGCCGTCGAGGGCGTGCAGTTCCACCCGGAGAGCGTCATGACGGAGGACGGCGCGCGGCTGTTCGCCAACTTCCTCACGAACGCCGGGACGCCCGCCGCCCGCTGACCGGGCGCGGCCCCACGACGACGGCGCGTCCGTCCATCGATCACCCCCACGGACTCGGATTCCACACGCGTGCACGAGAGGACCTCTCATCCATGTGGCTGCCCACGCACGGCCCCGCGGCCGACTTCGCCGCGCGGTACCTCGCACTCCATCGGGCCTTCTACGACCGCAGCTTGACCGACGACGCGCTCGCCGCGTGGCGGACGGGCCAACTGCGCGCCGTACTCGACCAGGTCAGCACCGGGTCGCCGTTCTACGCCCGGCACCTGAAGGGCATCGACCTCGACGCGGTCACGCCGGACGACCTGACGGCGCTGCCGTACACCACCAAGGCGCAGCTGCGCGAGCAGATGCTCGACGTGCTGAGCCGCCCGCTCGCCGACGCCCTGTTCTTCTACGAGACGACCGGCACCACGGGCCGCGCCACGCCCTGCCCGCGTGACGCCCGGGAGATCGTCGCGAGCAACGCGCACGTCACCGAGTCGTGGGCGTCGATCTTCCGGCACCACTTCGGCGAACACGCCCCGCGCATCGGGCTGATGGGCCCGACGGAGGTCCACTCGTTCGGCGACACGCTGGGCGACGTGGCGCGCAACGTCGGCTCGCTCAACGCCAAGATATGGCCGTACTCGCCGGTGATCGGCTTCGAGAAGGCGCTCCAGCTCATGAAGGACCTGGAGCTTGAGGTGATCTGCTGCACGCCGGGCGTGGCGCTGACGCTGGCCAAGGCCGCCGAGCACTTCGGCCACGACCTGCGGCGTGACTTCTCCGTGAAGCTGCTGTTCGTCACGGGCGAGATGTGCACCCCGGCGCTCGCCCACAACCTGGAGACGGTCTGGGGCGCCGACGTCTACAACATCCTCTACGGCTCGCAGGAGGCGTTCGTCGTCGCGACGGCCTGCCGCAACAAGCGGATGCACCTGTCGCAGACCAACTACCTCGTGGAGGTGGTCGATCCGGAGACGGAGGAGTCGAAGGGGCCGCGCGGCGGGGGCGAGTTGACGGTGACGATGCTGATGGACGGCGTGAAGCCGCTCGTCCGCTACCGCACCGGGGACGTCGTGGTCGTCGAGGAGTCGGGCTGCGACTGCGAGATGCCGGGCGACGTCGTCCGCCTCGTCGGGCGCACGCTGGACCGGCTGGACCTCGGCGGACGGCAGTTCACCGCGGGCCAGATCGAGACGGCGGTCATGACGGGCGTCACCGGCTCGGCCGGATACCAGGTGGTGATCGACCGGGACGACGCCGGGCGCGACGCCCTCACCGTGCGCCTCGAACTGCTCGCAGGTCTGGTGGACGACCCGGCGGCGCTGGCCGACGGGGTACGGGCCCGCGCCGCCGAGGCGTTGGGCGTGCCGGTCACCGTGGAGCTGAGCGAGGACGGGCTCGACCCGATCGTCAGCACAGGCGCCTTCGTCAGCTGGAAGGCGGCACGCATCGTGGACCGGCGCACCGAGCCCGACCACGAGACCCGGGTGGCACGGCGGATGGCGGAGCGCCGTGGCTACGAGAACTGATCCGGCGGAGCTGCCGCCGCCCGGCGCGCTCGCCGCCGAGTACACCGCGCGGTGGGACGACCTGGTCGGCCGCTGGGCCGCGCGCCCCGGCCACACCCTGGCGACGCTGGGCCCGGCCGGGACGTCGAGCGCCCTCGTGGCGCGGCGCCTCGCCGACGGGCACGGCCTGGCGGTCGAGCTGTACGGGAGCTTCGACGACGTGCTCGACCATCTGGTGGACGGCACGGTCGAGTTCGCCCTCGTGCCGAGCGCCTACCGGGGCCTCACGCGCTTCCACTGGCACGGCGGGCTGCGGTTACAGGCGTTCTTCTCGCAGGTCACGCCCGAGTACGGGATAGCGGTGGGCGACGCCGCGCCCATGGCGGGGGACGGGCCGCTGGTGGTCGCCGCGATGTGGGAGGTCCGCCACATCTACGACGAGGTGGTGCCCGCGGCGCTGCGGGGCCGTCCGGTCGAGTGGGTGGACGCCGCCTCGACGCAGCGGGCCGCGCAGGTGGTCGCCGAGGGCGGCGCCGAGCTGGCCGTCACCAACGCCCCCGGGGTACGGGCGCACGGGCTGCGCTGGCTGGCGCGGCGTCCTGGCGCCGACATCATCTGGACGCTGTTCGGCCGAGCGGAGGACGGCTGACCGCGTCCGGCGCCCGGCACACGGCCACGTACGACACACGCACCACGACGAGCAGTTGAGGGCCCACCGGCCCGCGATCCAACAGGGGAGATGTCCGACGTGCCACGCAAGACCCTGCTCCACCGCGCCACCGTCCAGGAGGGCCTGGGCCGCGCCTCGCTCCCGCACCACAGCGTGCTGCTCGACGGCGACCGCATCGAGGCCGTGCTGCCCGACGCGCTCGCGCCGCTGGAGACGCCGGGCATCGACGTGCTCGACCTCGACGGGCGTACCGTCATGCCCGGCATGACGCTGGGCCACACCCACATCGCCTACCTCAACATCCTCGACGGCCGGGAGATGCTGTTCAAGTACTCCGTCCCCGAGGTGACCCTGCGGGCCGCCGAGAACACGACCGCGCTGCTCGGCCTCGGCTACACGGCGTTCGTCGGGGCGGGTTCCGTCTCCGGGATCGACATGGCGCTGCGCCGCGCCGTGGACTCAGGGCGGCTGCGCGGCCCGCGGATCACGCCGTGCAGCCGTGACCTGATGGTGTCGGGGCCGCCCGAGCGGCGGAACCCCGAGGTGAAGAAGCGCATCCCGACCGACCTGATGCGCCTGGCCGACACGCCCGAGGAGATGGCCGAGTACGTCGCGGGCGAGATCGCGCAGGGCGCGGAGATCGTGAAGGTGTTCTCCTCGGGCGACGACACATTCCCCAACGGCCGTTCGCACGAACTGTTGTTCACCGCAGAGGAACTGGTCGTCGCGGCGCGCACGGCGCACGAGCACGGCGCCCGCATCAGGGCGCACTCACGCGGCCTCCAGGGCATACGCAACGCCATCGCCGCCGGGGTGGACGTCATCGACCACGCGACGTACGCGGACGACGCGGCGCTCGACGCGATCGCCGAGCAGGGCATCTTCGTCGTGCCGAGCCTCTACCAGCCGCACATGCTGCTGACGACGGGCACCGAGCACGGCAAGACCACCGAGTACCTGGAGACGCTGGAGTTCGAGGCGGAGGTCGCCAACTCGCTGCGCATCCTGCCGCTGATGGTCGAGCTGGGCATCCCGGTCGTGGCGGGCGACGACTTCGGCTTCGCCTGGACGCCGCACGGCACGTACGCGAAGGAGCTGGAGCTGTACGTGACGATGGCGGGCATCCCGGCGCCGACCGTCCTCACCTGGGCCACGGCCAACGGCGCCCGCCTCGCGGGGCGCGGCGACGACGCGGGGACCGTCGAGGCGGGGCGGCTCGCCGACCTGGTCGTGACGGACGGCGACCCGGCGCAGGACATCGCGGTGCTCGGCAGGCCGGGGGCGATCGAACTGGTGCTGCTGGGCGGGGAGCCCGTCGCGGGGGACGCCGCCGCGTTCCGCCCGGCGGTCGCCACGGGCGCTGTGTGACGGCCGCGGCGGTCGCGGCGCTCCGCCGGGTCGCACAAGTGGCCTGATGGAATTCCTGGGAATTGGCCACACCCCGGGTGCCATCGGTTCGTTACGGTCGGTCACGTCACCGTCGTCAGGTGACGCGGCCCGGCGCCCGTCAACGCCGCACCGCCGCCCCGTTCCCCCGTCCGCTCAGGAACGCCCGCCCCCGTACCGACTCACCGAAGGACCACCGCGCCCATGGACAGCACCCGCCACCTGACCGTCACCCTCGACGCCCGGCTGACGGACCGCGTGCCCGGCTACGTGCTCGGGCTGATCCCCGTGCCCGCCGCCGACGTCGCGAAGGACGCCCCTGCGGTGGACGCGCTGCTCACGGCCGCGGAGGACCGCCTGCACGCCGAGCACCTCGGCAAGGCGGACGTCTCGGCGCTGCCCGCCGTCGCCGCCTGGCGCGAGGCGTACCGGACGGTCGGCGTCAACCCGTCCCGCTTCCCGTGCGCCGCCGAGTCGGTGCTGCGCCGGGTGGCCAAGGGGGACCGGCTGCCGCGGATCAACGCGCTGGTGGACCTGTGCAACGCCACGTCGCTCGACCACCGCCTCCCGGTGGCCTCCTGCGACGTGGGGGACATCGACGGCGAACTGGCCGTCCGGCTCGCCGACGGGACGGAGACCTTCCTGCCCCTCGGCGCGCCGGACGCCCCGGAGAGCCCCGAACCGGGCGAGGTCGTCTACGCCGACGACCGGGGCCGCGCCCACTCGCGGCGCTGGAACTGGCGGCAGGGCGACGTGGTGCGGACCGACGTGGGGCGCCACCGGCTGCTGCTCACCGTCGAGTCGGCGCACGAGGGCGGCCGTGCCGACGTCACCGCGGCGCTCGCCGCGCTGACCGACGCGCTCGCCGCGCTCGGCGTGGGGACGGGGGCGCCGCTGGTGCTCGACCGGTCGGTGCCCGCCGGGGAGGTGTTCGGCGCCGTACCGGCGACGCCGGGCCGCTGACCAGCCGTCCGTCCCCCACGACCCCACCGAGGAGTTACCCCATGGACCGTTCGATCCTGGTCGTCTACCGGCCCGCGGCCGGGCGCTACGCCGCCCAGTTCCGCAGCGTCGTCGAGGCCGCCGCCGCGCTCGGCGTCCGCACGGTCGCGCTGCTGCCCGAGGGCGAGGAGGCCCCGGAGACCGAGGGGCTGTCCCGCTACCACGCCGACCTGGAGGACACCGCGGCCGTCCGCGCGGTGGTGGACCGGATCGTCGCCGAGCACGCCGTGGAGCGGATCTTCCCGCTCTTCGAGGGCGACGTGCTGCCCGTCGCGTACAGCCGCCGCGACCACGGCATCCCCGGGCTCGTGCCCGACCAGGCGCTCAACTTCCGCGACAAGAACGTGATGCACCGCAGGGCCGAGGAGCTGGGCGTACGTGTCGCCCGCTCCTGCCGCCCCGACACGCTGGGCGCCGTCGCGGAGTTCGCGGAGACGGTCGGCTACCCGGTCGTCGTCAAGCCGTACGCGGGCTGGGCCTGCGGCGACACCTACCGGGTGGACGACCGCGCCGAACTCGACCGCGTCTGGGGCCTGATGGGCGACGACCGGCACGTCTACCGCGTCGAGGAGTTCGTGCGCGGCGCCGAGTACCACGTGGACTCGCTCTTCCAGGACGGGCGGCCCGTCTTCGAACAGCTCTCGCAGTACACCTACTCCGTCCTGGAGTACCGCGACGAGCCGGGCGGCACGATCTCGCGCAAGTACGGCCTCACCGCGGGCGAGCGGCGCATCCTGGAGCTGAACACCGTGGTGCTGCGCGGCTTCGGGCTGCGGACCGGCGTCGTGCACGCCGAGTTCTTCCTCCAGGACGACGGTGCCGTCGTCTTCGGCGAGGCGGGCGCGCGCGCCGGGGGCGGCTCGATCGTCCCGGCCATCGAGGCGGGCCGCGGCATCAACCTCGCCGGGGAGTGGTGCCGCCTCGAACTCGACCCGGCGCACCGGCCCGCCGCGCGCCTCGGCCCGGAGATCGGCACCGAGTACCTGGGCTCGTCCGCCGTCGGCCGCATCACGGCCATCACCGGCGCGGACGAACTCACCGCGCTGGAGGCCGTCCTGGCCGCCGACGTGTGGAAGGGCGTCGGCGACGTCCTCGCCCCGCCGACGCGCTCCAACGACGTCCTGGGCTGGTACGTCTGCGAGGGCGACGACTTCGAGGACGTCCGCGCCCGCTTCAAGACCGTCCGCGACGCCTTCCACGTGCGCACCGAGCGGGTGTGACCATGTGGTGGAGCCGGTTCCAGGCGCTGCCGCTCGCCCTGCGGGTGCTCTTCCTCGCCTCCTTCGTCAACCGCGCGGGCATGTTCGTCTTCCCGCTGCTGGCCGTGTACCTGGTGCGCGGCGAGGGGCTGAGCGCGGGCGAGGCGGGGCTGCTGATCTCGGTCGGCAGCACGGGCCTGCTCGTCGGCAGCCTCCTCAGCGGCCCGCTGTGCGACCTGCGCGGCAGACGGACGGCGCTGCTGGCCGCGCTGCTGCTGAACGCGGGCGGCTACCTGGGCCTCGCCGTGCTGGACGGCCCGCCCTGGACGTACGGCGCGCTGCTGTTCGTCGCGCTGGTCGGCATGGGCGCGTTCAGCCCGGCGTCGAACACGCTGGTCGCCGACCTGACCACCCCCGAGCAGCGCCCGTTCGCCTACACGCTCAGCTACGTCGGCAACAACCTGGGGATGGGCGTCGGCCCGCTGCTGGGCGGCGTGGCGGCGGCGTACTCGTACGAGGTCATGTTCGCGGGGAACATCCTCGCCGGTCTCGTGTGCGCCGCGATGATCGCCGTCTGGGTGCCGCGGGACCGCCCGCCCCGGGGCGAGGGGCCGCGCGAGCGGCGGCGCACCGGGCCGCTCGGCCACCACCACGTGCTGCTGCTCGTCCTCGTGTCGTTCTTCTACGTCGTGCCGCTGATCGGCCTGGAGTACGCGCTGCCGCTGGCCATCACGACGGAGCTCGACGAGTCCGCCGGGTTCGTCGGCGCGGTCTACACGATCAACAGCGTCGTCGTCGTGAGCCTCGGCCTCGCCATGGAGAAGCACATCCGCGGCTACGGCACGAAGGCGTTGCTGCTGGTCGCGGGCCTGCTGTGGAGCATGGGCCTGGCCGTGATCGCGTTCGGCTTCTCCCTGTGGGCGATCCTGCTGTCCACGGTCGTGTGGACGCTCGGCGAGATCATCGTCTCCGTCGTCGTGCCGACCTACATCGCCGACCACGTCGATCAGCGCCGCGTCGGCAGCTTCATGGCGCTCAACGGCTTCGTGCTCGGGCTCGCCCGGCTCGTCGTGCCGGTCGGCCTCGGCGTCGTCTGGACGGCGCAGGGCCACCGGCCCGTCTTCCTCATCCTCCTCGCGGCGCCGCTGGTCGGCATGGCGGCGTTCGCCGCCTTGCGCACCAGGCCGTCCCCGGCCGCCGCGCCGCCCCCAGAAGACACCCCCGCGCCGCCCACCGGCCGCACCAGGCAGGCGGACGCGCGGGGACCGGGCGGCTGATCCGTCCCCGGACAGCTCCGCCCACCGCACCGGTTCCACCGACCCACAGGAAGTTGCCATGTCCCAGACGAAGTTCCTGCTGCCCGAGGACCGTATGCCCACCACCTGGTACAACGTGGTGGCGGATCTGCCCAAGCCCCTCGACCCCATGCTCCACCCGGGCACCCGGGAGCCGATCACAGCCGCCGACCTGGCGCCGCTCTTCCCCGAGGCGCTGATCGAGCAGGAGTTCACCACCGCGCCCACGGTGGACATCCCCGGCGCCGTGCTCGACGTGTACCGGCAGTGGCGGCCCAGCCCGCTGGTGCGCGCGCGGCGTCTGGAGCAGGCACTCGACACCCCGGCCCGCATCTACTTCAAGAACGAGGGCGTCAGCCCGGCGGGCAGCCACAAGCCCAACACGGCCATCCCGCAGGCGTACTACAACAAGCAGGCCGGTGTGGAGCGGCTGACCACCGAGACGGGCGCCGGGCAGTGGGGCAGCTCCCTGTCCCTCGCCTGCCAGTACTTCGGCCTCGTCTGCGAGGTCTACATGGTGAAGGTCAGCTACCAGCAGAAGCCGTACCGGCGCGGGCTGATGGAGGCGTTCGGCGCCAGCGTCACGGCGAGCCCGAGCGAGCTGACGGAGGCCGGCCGGGCCGCGCTCGCCGCCGACCCCGACTCGCCCGGCAGCCTGGGCCTCGCCATCTCCGAGGCCGTGGAGGCGGCGCTGGCCAGCGGCGGCACCGCCAAGTACGCGCTCGGCTCGGTCCTGAACCACGTGCTGATGCACCAGACGATCATCGGCCAGGAGGCGCTGCTCCAGCTGGAGATGGCCGAGGACTACCCGGACGTCGTGATCGGCGCGGCGGGCGGCGGCTCCAACTTCGGCGGCCTCGCCCTGCCGTTCCTCGGCGAGCAGCTGCGCGGCGGACGCCAGGTGCGCGCCGTCGCCGTCGAGCCCGCGTCGTGCCCCACCCTGACCGAGGGCACCTACGCCTACGACTTCGGCGACACGGCGGGCATGACGCCGCTGACCAAGATGCACACCCTCGGCCACGAGTTCGTGCCGCCGAGCATCCACGCGGGCGGCCTGCGCTACCACGGCATGGCGCCGATCATCAGCGCGCTCAAGGACCTCGACTACCTGGAGGCCCGCGCCGTGCCGCAGACGGCCTGCTTCGAGGCGGGCGTCACCTTCGCGAGGAGCGAGGGCATCATCCCGGCGCCCGAGTCCACCCACGCCGTGCGCGTCGCCATCGACGAGGCGCTGGCCGCCCGGGAGTCGGGCGAGGAGCGGACCATCCTCTTCTCGCTCTCGGGGCACGGCCACTTCGACATGCAGGCGTACATCGACTACTTCGCCGGGAAGCTCACCGACTGACCAGGGGAGCGCACGACGAAGCCGCTCGGCTGCTTTTCGGCCCATGACTCTTGGGGGACCCTCATGCGCGTCGTACACGGAGCACAGCCAGTCATCCTCGGCATCTCGGGGTCGGAACGTCCCGGCGGGAACACCGACCTCGCACTCGACCACACCGCCACGCTCGTCGAGGGGCGTGGCGGCGTCTTCCGCCGGATCAACCTGCGTGACCACCGCATCTCGCCGTGCAGCCCGTGCGGCGACTGCAACAGCCGCACCAGCCCCTGCGCCGTCCAGGACGACATGCCCGCCATCGTCGAACAGATGAAGCAGGCGGACGGGATCGTCTACGCCGTGCCGGTGCACGGGTTCGGGCTCGCGCATCTGATGCAGATCTTCATCGAGCGGGCGGGCGTCGGGTTCCTGCGCTTCGACCGGCCGCTCGCCAACAAGGTCGGCGGCATCATCGTCACCGGACGCCGCTACAGCGACGGTTCGGTGCACCACCAGCTCGTGGACAACCTCCTGCTCAACCGGATGATCCTGGTGGGCAGCGGCTTCCCGGCCCTCCTGCGGAACGCGACGGGCAAGCCTGGCCTGTACGACACGGAGGGCCTCGACGCGCTGGACCGCATGGTCAACCGCATGATCGACATGACGCTGCTGCTGCGCAGCGTCTCCGCGGAGGGCGGCGGCGACCTGTTGCCCCTGGACGACCGCAACGAGCGCGTCCAGCGCCAGCGTTCGGCGTCCTGACCCCACCACCCACCACCCATCCCCTCCCGCACCAGGCGTGCGCGCGGCCGGTCATGGCCGCGCGCACGCACCACCCCCCTCACCGAGGAGAGTTCGTCCATGACCACCACCCCCACGTCCGAGACCACCCCCGCCCCGGCGCCGACCCTCGTCGGCATCGACTTCGACTCCATCCCCTGGGAGAAGTGGACGAAGAAGGGCGCCGACGGCCGCGTGAAGCTCGCCTACACGGGCGGCAAGCGCATCCGGCTGATGGAGCTGCCCGCCGGGTTCAACGAGGAGGAGTGGTGCGAGCGCGGCCACCAGGGGTACGTCCTCCAGGGCGAGTTCACGATCCACTTCGACGACCGCTCGGTGCCCTGCCGCCCCGGCATGGGCTTCATCATCCCGGGCGACGAGCGGCACCGCTCCCAGGGCTCCGACGCCGAGCCCACCGTCGTGTACGTGATCGACGAGGTGCCCGCCCCGTGAGCGGTACGGAACGCATCGCGGAACTGCGCGTCTCCATCGATGCGCTGGACCGCAGGATCGTCGCACTGCTCGCCGAACGGACGGCGGTCGTGCGGGAGTTGACCGAGCACAAGCGGGACGAGCAGACGGTGCGCTCGCCCGCGCGCGTCGAGGAGGTCGTCTCCCGGGTGCGGGCGCTGGCCGAGGAGCACGGCATGCCGCCCGGCATCGCCGAGGCGACCTACCGGGCGCTCATCGCCGAGCTGACCGCGCTCCAGATGGACCGGCTGCACGAGCGGCGCGCGGCGGCGGGCGTCGGGGACGGGGCGACGTGACGCCGCCCCGCCTCGCCGACCTGCGCACGGCGCTCGCCGGGCTCGACCCGATGCCGGGCGAGCTGGTGCGGGTGCGCGACGAGGTCCCGGCCCGTTTCGGCGTCTCGCACCGGTACGCCCGCTGGGCCGGGACCCCGGCGCCGCCGCCCACCGGGCCAGGACCCGCCGTGCTGTTCGAGCGGGTCGCGCCCGGCCCGGCGGACGCGGAGGCGCGGGCCGTCCTCATCGGCCTGTACGGCACCCGCCGCCGGGCCGCGGCCCTGCTGGGCATGACGCCGGACGAGCTGCCCGGCCGTCTGCTCGACGCGGTCGCCGCGCCCGTGCCGCCGGTGCGGATACGGGACGAACGGCTGCCGGAGCGCGTGGAGTTGCCGCCCGACCTGACGGCGCTGCCCGTGCCGGTGCTGACCGAGGAGGACGCGGGCCCTTACCTGACGCTCGGGGCGGTCCTCGCGACCAACCCGGAGACCGGCGTGCGGAACCTGTCCGTGCACCGGATGTGCGTGCAGGGGCCCGACCTGCTGTCCATCTGGATGGTGCCGGGCCGGGACCTGGAGGCCGCGCACCTCGCGGCGCAGCGCCTCGGCCGCCCGCTGCCGGTCGCCGTCCACATCGGGCTGGCCCCGGCGATACTGCTGTCGTCGTGCTGCCCGACCTCGCTCGTGCCGGAGAAGGTGGACGAACTGGCCGTCGCGGGCGCGCTGGGCGGCGCGCCGGTGGAGCTGTCGGCCTGCCGGACCGTGGACGCCGAGTACGTCGCGCACGCCGAGTACGTCCTGGAGGGCGAGCTGCTGCCGGGGCCCGTGCCGGAGAACCCGCGCGGACCGGCCGCGACGCCCGAGTTCCTGGGGTACCAGGGCCGGGCCCACCCGGGGCTGCCGACCGTGCGGGTCACGGGCGTGACGGCCCGCGAGGGGGCGATGTTCCAGACCGTCTCGGGCCCCGGGCACGAGCAGTCGGTGCTGCTCGGCTTCGGCATGGAGGCGGCGGTCCTCGGGATGCTGCGCGAGCGTGACGTGCCGGTGGCCGGGGTGCACTGCCACACGGCGGGCGGCGGGCAGTTGATGCTCGTGCTCCAGTGGCGGGCCAAGCGGTCCGCCGAGGAGGACGCCGTGGTCCGCGCCGCGGGCGAGGCCGTCCTGGAGCGGTTCAGGATGGTCAAGCTGGTCGTCTCGGTGGACGAGGACGTGGACGTCGAGTCGGACGCCGACCTGTGGTGGGCGGTCGTCACCCGGCTCCAGGCGGACCGTGACATCGCGGTCCTCCCCGACCGGGAGGGCTTCCCGCTCGACCCGACGCAGTCCACGGCCTACTCGGACACCGTCTCGGCCGACGGCCGCACGGCGAAGGCGCACTTCGACTGCACGGTGCCCTTCGCCCAGCGCGCCCGCTTCCACCGGCCCCGGTTCACGGCGCCTTAGGGGCGGGCGGGAGGCGGCGGGGCCGTCCCGTCGCCTCCCGCACCGCGTCGGCCAGCAGGGCGACGCCCTCGGTGATACGGGGGGCGGGCAGCGCGGCGTAGCCCATGAGGTACGTCGGGTGGTCCGGCGGGTCCTGGACGAAGTAGCCGGACGCGGGGTAGACACGCACCCCGCGCCCGGCCGCCAGGCGGACGATCGTGTCCTCCAGGCGCGCGTCGGCGCCGGTCAGCGTGACCAGCACGTGCAGGCCCGCCGCCTCGCCCGAGACGCGCACCCCGGCGCCGAAGTGCTCGTAGAGCGCCCCGAGAAGACGGCTCCTGCGCTGCCGGTACAGGCGCGTCATGCGGCTGATGTGCCGGGCGTACGCGCCGGTGCGGATGAAGTCGGCCAGCGCCTCCTGGGCGACGGTCGGCGTCAGCCGGTCGGTGATCCACTTGATGCCGAGGAAGGGCTGCACGAGGCGGCGGGGCATCACCGCGTAGCCGATGCGCAGGGCGGGGAAGAGCGTCTTGCTGAAGCTGCCGACGTAGACGACGGTGTCGTGGTGCCGCTCGGCGGCCAGCGCGGGGAGCCGTTCGGCGGTGAACGTGAACTCGTTGTGGTAGTCGTCCTCCAGGACCGTCGCGCCGCGTGCGTGGGCCCAGGTGAGGAGCTGGCGGCGCCTGGCCTCGGACATGATGAGGCCGGTCGGGAACTGGTGCGAGGGCGTCACGTACACCAGCCGTACGCGGGCCGGGTCGTGGCCGTGCGCCAGGACGCGGGCGTCGATGTCGGCGACGCGCAGCCCCTCCTCGTCCACCGGCACCGGCACGACGGCGCCCTCGGAGCAGCCGAAGACCTGCCGCAGCACGGTGTGGCTGGGGTCCTCGATGACGACGACGTCGCCCTGCCGCACGAGGATGCGCGTCAGGATGTCGAGCGCCTGGGTGGCGCCGCCGGTCACCATGACGCGGTCGGGGGAGGCGTCGAGGGCGCGGCTCTGGCGGACGAGGGCGGCGATCTCGGCGCGCAGCGCGGCCGAGCCCTCTGCGGGGCCGTAGCCGAGGGCGGCGGCGTCGGCGCGGGCGTAGGCGGCGTGGAGGGACTGCCGCCAGCGGGCGACGGGGAAGTCGGCGAGGGCAGGGGTGCCGTGCCGGAAGTCGATGCCGGGGCCCGGCCGGTGGGTGGGCGGGGGTTCCCAGGGCTGCCACAGGCCGCCCGCGCCGTCCGTGGGCCGGGGCGGCTGGGGGGCGAGGGCGGCGGGCGAGGGGCGGGGCGCGGGGAGCGCGCCCCGGGCCGGTCCCGCGACGCTGGTGCCTGAGCCGCGCCTGGCGGTCAAAACGCCGCGGGCGCGCAGGAGTTCGTAGGCGCGGGTGACGACGGTGCGTGACACGTCGAGCTGATGCGCCAGCTCGCGGGAGGGCGGCAGGGGGTCGCCCGGTCGCAGCTGTCCCGAGCGGACGAGCGCCACGACCTGGTCGCAGACCTGCTGCTGGAGCGGTGCGCCGCCGTCGCGGTCCAGCACGATGAGCAATTCCACCGACCCCATGGCCCGCTCCCGGTCCCCTGTCCACCGTCCCCGTCGAGTCTGACACGGCGTCGGACGCGTGCCAGGGGCGTGGGGGGCGTGACCGCGGGGGGCGCGGGGCGCGCGGATTCCGGTGGGTGGGCGGGCGGGCGCCGCCTGGCCCGGGCGACGTAGGCCGAAGGTCGGGGTGTCAGGCCGCCGCCAGGGGAACGACCATGAGGGCGTGACCTCTTCGCCCTTCGACATCGACGCGTTCCTCGGCCAGCCGCTCACCGCCCGCGTGGCGACCGACGGGCCGACCGTGCGGCCCGTGTGGTTCGTGTGGGAGGAGGGCGCCTTCTGGATACTGACCGGGCCCTGGGCCAGGCTCTTCCACCGGGTGGGCGCGGACCCGCGGATCGCCCTGGTGGTGGACGTGTGCGACGTCGCCACCGGCCTGGTCCGGCAGGTCATCGCCCGGGGGCGAGCCGAACTCGTCCCCTTCGACGTCGCCCGTGGCCGCCGCAAGCTGGTCCGGTATCTGGGGCCTGACGAGTCCAGGTGGGACGCGCGCTTCGTCCACTACCTGCGCGACGATCCGAAGGAGCGGGGCACGGTCTGGCTGCGGCTGGTGCCTTCGTCCCTGACGGCGCACGACCTGAGCTACGCGGCCGTGGGCGAGGACGAGTGACGCGGACCGCGATCCGGGCGGTCGGGCCCCGGTCGGTGCCCGCTCCGGCAGCGGTCGGCGATTCCGGCGGGGCCGTTCCATGAAACGGAGAGATCTCCGGTATGGTCGGAAGGGATGCGGAGACCTCTCCGTTTCGCTGCACCCCTTCGATTCGGGAGAACACCGTGCGTTACGTCAAACTCGGCCGCACCGGCCTGGACGTGTCCCCCGTCGCCATCGGCGCCATGACCTACGGGGAGCCGGACCGCGGTCACCCCGTGTGGTCGCTCGGCGAGGAGGAGAGCCGGCCGCTCATCCGGCACGCCCTGGAGGCCGGGATCAACTTCTTCGACACCGCGAACATGTACTCGCTCGGTTCCAGCGAGGAGATCCTCGGCCGCGCGCTGCGGGACCACGCCGACCGCGACGACGTCGTCGTCGCGACGAAGCTGCGCCACCCCATGCGGCCAGGACCGAACGGCGGCGGGCTGTCGCGCAAGGCCGTCATGACCGAGGTCGAGCACAGCCTTCGGCGGCTCGGCACCGACCACATCGACCTCTACCAGATCCACCGCCTCGACCCCGGGACACCGCTTGAGGAGACCCTTGAGGCGCTGCACGACGTCGTGAAGGCGGGGAAGGTCCGCTACCTCGGGGCGTCGTCCATGCACGCCTGGCAGTTCGCCAAGGCACTGCACCTCCAGAAGGCGCACGGCTGGGCGCGTTTTGTGTCCATGCAGGACCACTACAACCTCCTCGCCCGCGAGGAGGAGCGCGAGATGCTGCCGCTGTGCGCGGACGAGGGCGTGGGCACCGTCGTCTGGAGCCCGCTGGCCCGTGGCCGCCTCGCCAGGCCGTGGGACGCGGCCACCGCGCGGTCGGGGAGCGACAGCTTCGCCGACATGCTCTACACCGCCGCGACGGCCGACAGCGACCGGGAGATCATCGAGGCGGTCGGCGGGATCGCCGAGGAGCGCGGGGTGTCGCGCGCGCAGATCGCGCTGGCCTGGCTGCGGACGAACCCGGTCGTCGTCGCCCCGCTCGTCGGCGCGAGCACCACCGGGCAGATCGACGACGCCGTGGCCTCGCTCGACATCGACCTCACCGCCGAGGAGATCGCCCGCCTCCAGCGGCCGTACACGCCGCGCAGCGACTTCCAGGGCGTCTCGGACGACGCGGAGCTTGAGCGGATCAAGGCGCAGTTGCCGGGCTTTGCGCCGCGGTCCTGACGGCCCGGGGCGCCCACCGGGAGGGCATGCGCGGGGCGCACGGGGTGCGCGCTGTGGTGCACGGCGTTAACTCCGTGCCTCGGATGACACCCGTCCGGGGGACATTGGACCGGGCCGAGCGGGACATGTTTTCCGGTGAACGACCCATGAAATTGCAGATGTTCTTGCATTCGGGTCGCGGGGCGGCGCCGGGACCGGCGCGCGCCGAAACGCGCGGTGTTCCGGAGGAGCCGCGCCACGAGTGGGAAAGGACGTGAGTTCGGGATGTACGAGAACGGAACCCCCGCGGACGGTATTGCCGAGGCCGCGTGGATCAGGAGCGCCGCGAGTGTCGGTGAGGGGAACTGCGTGGAACTCGCCGCGCTTCCCGACGGCGGGATCGCCGTGCGCAACTCCCGTTTTCCCGCAGGTCCCGCCCTGGTCTACACGCGTGCGGAACTGGCCGCTTTCCTCACCGGCGCGAAGTCGGGAGAATTCGATTTCCTGACCGACTGACGCCCGCTGTCCTGCCGCCCGTTCCGGCGGACGCGGTGCTTCCCGCCGGGTGATACTGGGGCCCCGTTCCCGTGTCGCCGTGGGGGAGTCCACATGTCCGCCAGCGGGCCAGGCCGCCCGTCCCTCACGGACCCGGTGGTTCCCATGTCCAGGCAGCAGGCCAGACCCGAGGTCGCGGCGCGCGTCCTCGGCGAGTACCTGCGTCTCCTCCGCAAGGAGCAGGGCTTCGCGCTGAAGGACGTCGCCGGGCCGATCCGTGGTTCGATCGCCAAGGTGAGCCGTCTTGAGCGCGGGGTCTCCCCGCCCAAGGAGCGGGACATCGAGGACCTGATCCGCTTCTTCCGCGTCTCCGACGAGCGCGCCAGGGAGATCCGCGCGCTGCTGCGGCAGGCGCAGGAGAGCCCGTGGTGGAAGCAGTTCAGCGATGTCACGCCCGAGTACCTGCGCCGCCTGATAGGGCTGGAAGGCGCGGCGGTCGGGATCTACACGTACGAGAACCATGTGGTCCCCGGCCTGCTCCAGACGCCGGAGTACGCCCGTGCCGTCATCCGCGCGGCGCTGCCCAACGCGCAGGACGAGGACGTGGAGCGGCGCGTCACCCTGCGGATGACCAGGCAGCGGCTGATCCACAGCCCGCAACGCCCCCGGGTCGTCGCGCTGCTGGACGAGGGCATCCTGCGGCGGCCGGTGGGCGGCGCCGCCGTGATGTGCGCGCAGCTGGAGCACCTGCGGGAGGTCGCGCTGCTGGAGAACGTCCATGTCCGGATAGTGGAGTTCGACAAGGGGGCCTGCTGCGCGCCCAGTTACCCGATCACCCGGCTGCACTTCGGCGACGGGGGGCCGTCGCAGCTCGTCTACGTGGAGCACATCGAGAGCGCGCACTACGTGACGCGCGCGTCGGAGGTGGAGCAGTACCGGGTCGTGCTGGACAAGATCAACCAGGTCGCGGCGGACCGGCGGCGGACGCGTGAGCTGGTGGACGAGGCGATCGACGGCTACCGGGCGCGCGGCGGCGGGGCGGGCTGACGCGGGCCCGCCGTCAGACGCGGGCGACGCCGCCCCAGCTCGTCCACCCGCCGCCGCGCCCGCCGCCCCCGACCGGCCTGGCGTCCGGGCCGGGACGCCAGTGCCTGATCTCGCCGAGCCCCGGCGGCAGCGGGCGCATCCCGGCGAAGTAGGCGCGGATCTCGGCCGGTTCGCGCACGCGACCCCAGTTCCCCCCGGTGATCTCGCGCATGAGGCCGGTCACGCGCCCCCGGAAGTCGGCGTCCTCGCTGACGAGATGGGAGATGACGACGAAGCTGCCGGGCGCCAGCCGCCGCGCGACGCGCGCCACGACGCCGCCGGGGTCGCTCGTGTCGGGCAGGCAGTGCAGGACGGCGGCGAACAGCGCGGCGGTCGGCCGGTCGGGGCGGATCAGCCGGGTGAACTCGGCGTCCGCGAACAGCGCGTCGGTGTCCCGCACGTCGCGGTCGAGGACGGCGGTGCGGTCGTCGTCCGCCAGGATGGTCCGGCCGTGGGTGAGCGCCAGCGGGTCGGTGTCGAGGTAGACGACGCGGGCCGCGGGCCGCGCGCGGCGG
Organism: Streptomyces avicenniae; assembly: GCF_000719135.1. Classification (GTDB taxonomy): domain Bacteria; phylum Actinomycetota; class Actinomycetes; order Streptomycetales; family Streptomycetaceae; genus Streptomyces; species Streptomyces avicenniae. The sequence goes on from NZ_JOEK01000001.1 coordinate 710,664, forward strand.
GCGATCTGGTGCACGTTCTCGCGCGTCGGCACCCCGAAGCCGACGTCGAGGAACTGCTCGACGCCGTGCTCCTGCGCGAGGACACGGACCGCGCGGTGCAGGAAGCTCCGGCCGTCGCGGACGACGGCGGCCGTGCCGGGGGCGAGGGCGAGCAGCCGGGCGCAGGCGGCGCGGTCGGAGGCGTAGTTCTCGATGCCGCCGAGCAGGTGGTCCGACATCCGGGCGACGCTGGGCGCGTTGACGTCGATCTGCGAAATGGGTGTCCCCCTTGCCTCGTGTCCCCCCGGCGCCTGCCCCGCCCCGCGTACGGCCACCCTGGGGCCCACCGCACTGTACGGCAGGGGGCGGCCGTCGCGGTCGGCCGCGCGGGGGCGCACGGAGGGGTACCGGGAGCACGCGCGGCACGGGCGTCCCGGCTCAGGGGCGGAGCAGCAGGCGCAGCGACGTCTCGTCGATGCCCATCACCTCGGCCGCCTCCTTGACCGACATGCCCAACTGCTGGTGCAGCAGCATCGCGTCCGACCTGCGCGGCCCCGGGCCGGTGAACGGGTCGCCGAACGAGGCGGCGGCGGGCGCCTGGCTCTCCCCGTCCAGCGCGGCGAGGTGCCGCCCGAGGACGGACCAGGCGATCGCCGCGGGCCGCGCGCTGCGCAGGACGTCCGGCCATATCGCGGCCAGGTCGATGAAGGCGGCGTCCACCAGGGAGGAGGCGGCGTGCGGGTCGCCGGTGCGCGCCTGGGCGAACCGGAGGTACGCGGCGTGCCTCAACTCCCGGAACGCCTGGTAGTCCAGGCGGGTACGAGCCGGGCCGACCTGGGGGAACGGGCCGCCTGAGCGTCGTCGGAAGACCATGATCGCTCCTGTGTGGGGGAGAATCACTGCGGGGCGGGCGAGGACGGGGGCACCGGGCGGACGCGAGGGCGGGGGCGGGGGGCCGGTGGGAGCGGCCCGCGCCGTGGGGACGGGGGTGCGCGGCACCGTCATCCGGCTCGGCCCGTCACGCGCGCGCCCGCCGTGCGCCCGGGACAGGGCGCGGTGGCGGGCGGCGTCGGAGGGTTTCCCGGGAAAGGGGAGCCGGGCACGAGGACGTGGCATGCCGGGCGCGGGGGAACGCGCCATCGGCCGCGCCGGTCGGACATACTCGCTCTCCCCTGGGTTCGATCGAAGGCCCCGGGCCTGTGTGCCGGCCCCCCGGGGCCTTTTGCGTGGGCGGCGGCACCAGAATCCTCGCAGCCCGGATGTACGTACAGCCTAAAAGCTACTCGGGGCGTTCCCCGGGCGTCAGGCCGTTCATCGATTCCGTGCAAAAGAGGGCTTCGTCAGCCATGCTCTCCGGTGTGCGCCCGGAACATGCCTGGTCCGCGCCCAACTGGGCGTGAATGGCTGACAGATGGGCGGACTTACACACCCGTTCATGCGAAATCCGTCAGCAATCGGAGAGTTGTTGGCGGAATTCCGGCATCATCCCGCCCTGGCACGGGCGGCGCGCATATGCGCGGGCGCGGGACTTCCCCTCCGCAACATCACCCGATCGAGTGAGTTGGCCGGTTTCGCGCTGACGCGGCGGTCCGCTTGTGCACGTGCATATGCAACATGCGGGGTACGTCGGTCCGTCCGCCCGCCCCGGCCGTCCACGGACGGTCAAGGGCCGCGCGGCGTGCGGCGGATGCCGTCCGGACGGCGGCGGGGGCGGCGCCGTCTCCCCCGGATGACGTAGGGCGCGTACGGCGGATGCGCGGGCGCGGTCCACTCCTCGCGGCGGCCGGGAGCCGTACCCCCGGACCCGTCCCGCACCGCCTTACCGGCTGGTCACCCGCCATGGTTAAGCCGCTGTGCGACTGGGATACTTTCGGGCGCAACAAACGTGAAACGCTCAGCCACCGCAAACGGTTCTAGCCTTGGCCAGTCCCCCAGAAGAGCGCCGTTGGAGCAGAATCCATGCAGCACGCTCACGTGTCTCCCCGCTCACCGGCCGCCGAACGGTACCGAGACCGTTTGCTGCGGTACGTGAACAGGCTCACCGCCGGGGATCCGCACCGCGCCGAGGACATCGTCCAGGAGACGATGCTGCGGGCCTGGCTCGCGGAAGGCCACCCACGCCGCCCGCGCGACGACGACCATCTCGCCGCCTGGCTCCACACCGTCGCCCGCAACCTCGCGATCGACGCCCGCCGTCGCGACCGCGCCGTGCCCATGGGCGCGGTCCCCGCCGCCCTGCTCACCCGCCCCGCCGACGGTGGCGCGGACGCGGCGGACGCCGTCCTGGACCGCCTCGTCCTGACCGGCGCGCTCGCCCGGCTGACGCCGGAGCACCGCGAGGTCCTGGTGCGGGTCCACCTGTACGACCGCTCGCGCGCCGACACCGCGCGGGCCCTCGGGATACCCAAGGGGACCGTCAAGTCCCGTACCCACTACGCCCTTTCCGCCCTCCGACGGGAGATACCCGCGGCATGAGGAACGTTGACCCCTTCGAATTCCTCGACCGGCACTCGGACACCATCTTCCGGTGGCTCGGGTTCCTCGGCATCCTGCTGATCGTCTTCCTCCTGCTGCGCCACCTCGCCATGCGCCAGGGCGGCTGGCGCGCGGGCCGGGCCAGGCTGCGGCGCGAGACCGCCGTCACCGCGCACGCGTTCGCCGCCCCCGCGCGCGCCTGGCTGCGCCACCGCCGCTCGCTGCGCACGCTGACGCGCGGCCTGCGCGACACCGCGACCTGGCGGGACGCAGAACGTGCCCTCGCCGCCGCCCGCGACGCCGCCGCGCCCGAACGCGGGCGGCCCTGGGCCGTGCTCGTTGACGCGACGACGGTGACCGTGCTCCTCGCGGGCAGAAACGTATCGCCGCCCGACCGCGCCCCCTGGTGGCAGGACGAGGACGACCCCGCGGGGCACTGGTCCGCCGCACGCGCCGACCTGCCGCCCGTCGTGCCCGTCCCCGACCGCACGGAGCCCGTGCTCGTCGCCATCGGCGAGACCGGCGGCCGGTGCGTCCTCCTCGACACCGCCACGGGGCCCGCGATGCTCACGGTCGAGGGCGAACGGCGCTCCGCCCTCGCGCTCCACCAGGCCGTCGCCGCACAGCTCGACGCGCGGCTGCCCGACGGCCTCGTCGTGGTCGCCGAGGGCGTGCACCCGGCGTTCCCCGGCCAGCCCGTACGCGCCGCGCACCGCGCCGTCCGCGACCTCCCGCCGCGCATGGGGATCGCGCCCGTGCTCGTCACGAGCGAGCTGCCCGACCCGCTGCCGCCCGAACTCGTGGCGCCCCCTGGCGAGTCCACCGGCCCGCGCCTCGTCGTACGCGGCCCGGGGCGCGGCCACGTCCGCACCCTGCTGACGGACCGTCAGGGGCGCGTCGTCGTCAGCGGCACGCCGCTCCTCACCGAGGGCAACGCGCTCAGCCGCGCCGTCGCCCGGGTCCTCCCCGCGCTGCCGCCCGTGCTGCCGCCCGCCCCGCCGTCCGGCGCGGGCGCCGCGCGCGTCTTCGCCGAGGTGGACGACGAGGCGGACGCCGCCGCCGACACGGCCGACGCCGGTCTCGACGCGCGCCTCGACGCCCCGGCCGCCGCCGTCCCCCGTCCGCCCGTCGCCGAGACCGACGACGCCCCCGAGCCCGCCCCCGCCGCACGCCCCACCCCCGAGGGCCACGCCCGCCTGACCCCGCTGGACCGCCGATGAAGCTGACCGTCACCACCGCGGACGCCCAGGGGCGGCTGCGGGACCACCTGCTCGACCTGCCGCACGACGCGACCGTCGCCGACCTGTCCACGGCCCTCACCACCCCCCGGCTCTACCTGGACGGCGACCTCCTCGACTCCGACGCGCCCCTCGGCGCGGGCGGCGTACGCGACGGCGCGCTCCTCGGCCTCGGCGCCCCCGCCCCGCCGCGCGCCGCGCCCGACCGCGCCTGGCGGCCCCCGGCGTCCGATCCCGAACTGGTCGAGATACGGCACGTGTCGGGTCCTGGCGCGGGCAGCGTCTGGCGCCTCGGCCCCGGGCGGCACGAGGTCGGGACCGACCGCGGCTGCGTCGTCCGCCTCGCGCCCGAGGGCGAAGGCGGCACGCCCCCGCACGGCACCTGGGTCACGGTCGGCACGGACGGCACCGTCACGTTCCGGCTGCCCGAGGACGCCGACCCCGCGCGCTGCGGCCTGCGCTCCCTCACCCCGCCCCCGCCCGTCGATCCCGAGACGGGTACGCCGCTGACCGACGAGGAGCCCGCCGGGCGGCAGGACGGCGGCCCCGGCGGCCACAGCACGGACCCGCCCCCGCCAGGACCCGACGGGCTGCCCGCCCGCCCGCCGCTGCCCGCCCCCGGCGTGACGCCGCCGCCCGACGACGGCTCGCTGCCCTGGCCGCCCTGGGCCGACCTCGCCCTCGGCGACCATCTCCTGCGCGTGACACCGCCGTTCGAGCCGGACGCCGCCGTCAACCCGGCCGCGGAAGGCCCGGCGATCGAGTACAACAGGCCCCCGCGCATCACCCCGCACCTCGACGCCGAGGACCTCCAGCTGCCTGGCCCGCCCAGCCCGGCGGGCGCGCGGCCGTTCCCCTTCCTGCTCATGGTGGCGCCGCTGATCATGGGCTTCGTCATGATGTCGCTGTTCCGCACCTTCTACTTCGTGATCTTCATCTTCTTCACGCCGCTGATGGCGCTGGGCAACTGGCTCACCGGCCGCCGCACCGGCCGCAAGCGGCAGGAGGAACTGGTCAGGCTCTACCGCCTGCGCCGCTCCGCGCTCGAAGCGGAGATGCGGCGCGCGAGCGTCGAGGAACGCACCCTGCGCGGCGCGACGTTCCCCGACCCGGCCGCCGCCCTCCTCACCGCCACGGGGCCAGGCCACCAGCTGTGGGAGCGCCGCCGCCACCACCCCGACTACCTGACGCTGCGCCTCGGCACCGTCACCCGCGCCTCGCTGAAGGAGATCACCGACGCCGCCCGCGAGGCGAACCACCGCAGCGTCCACTGGCGCCTCGCCGACGTGCCGATCGGCGCGGAACTGCCGGAGCTCGGCGTCGTCGGCATCACGGGGCAGGGGCCCGTGCCGCGCGCCGTCGCCCGCTGGGCCGTCGCGCAGGCCGCCGTTTTGCACAGCCCGCGTGACCTGCGGATCGTCGTCCTGACGGACGCGGAGCACGCCGACGACTGGTCCTGGACGCGCTGGCTGCCGCACCTGCGGCCCGGCCGCTCGGCCGCGGCGGGCGCGCCCGTCATCTCGCTGGGCAACGACCCCGAGTCCACGGCGCACCGCGTCAGCGAGCTGCTGGCCGAGATCAACACCCGTGGCGCCGCGACCGGTTCCGCACTCGGCAGGACGCTGAACACCGAGCCGGACGTCCTCCTCGTCCTCGACGGCGCGCGCAGGCTGCGCGACGTGCCCGGCATCGTGCAGGTCCTCACCGAGGGGCCCGCCGTGCGGATCTTCAGCCTCTGCCTGGACGAACGCGAGCGGCTGCTTCCCGAGGAGTGCGCGGCGGTCATCACGGCCGTGGGCAACACGCTGACGATCCGCTCCTCCGGCGTCCCCGCCGTGACCGGTGTGCGCGCCGACCAGGTGGACCCCGCCTGGTGCGACACGCTCGCCCGCGCCCTCGCGCCGCTGCGCGACGTGTCGGTGGACGCCGAGTCGGGCCTGCCCGCCGAGGTGCGGCTGCTGCCGCTGCTCGGGCAGGAGCCGCCCGACCCCGAGGCGCTGGTACGGGCCTGGGCGCGCCGCCCCGCGTCCACCACGTTCACCGTGGGCGCCGGTTACGAGGGCCCGCTGCGGCTCGACCTGGTGCGCGACGGGCCGCACGGGCTGATCGGCGGCACGACGGGCTCCGGCAAGTCGGAGCTGCTCCAGACGATGATCGCCTCGCTCGCCGCCGTGAACCGGCCCGACGAGCTGACGTTCGTCCTCGTGGACTACAAGGGCGGCAGCGCGTTCCGCGAGTGCGCCGACCTCCCGCACACGCTCGGGATGATCACCGACCTGGACGGCCACCTCGTGGAGCGCGCCCTCGCGTCGCTCGCGGCCGAACTGCGCCGTCGCGAGCAGGTGTTGGCCGACGTCGAGGTGAAGGACCACCGCGAGTACCGCGCCAGGCGGGCGCGCGAGCCCGAACTGCCGCCGCTGCCGCGCCTGCTGCTCGTCATCGACGAGTTCGCGACGCTGGTGCGCGAGCTGCCGGAGTTCGTGCCCGGGCTCATCAGCCTTGCCCAGCGCGGCCGTTCACTCGGCCTGCACCTGATCCTGGCCACGCAGCGCCCGGCCGGTGCCGTCAGCAACGAGATCCGCGCCAACACCAACCTCCGCGTCGCGCTGCGCGTCACCGACCGCACCGAGAGCCAGGACATCCTGAACTCCTCGGAGGCGACCGGCATCTCGCCCAGCACGCCCGGCCGCGCCCTCATCAGGCGCGGCGACGGGCCGCCCACCCCCTTCCAGTCCGCCTGGGCGGGCGCCGAACGGCCGGGCGCCGCGCGCGACACCGAGGGAGCCGCGCGCGTCGTCCGCGGCACCGAGCTGACGTGGCAGCGGCTCGGCAGGCCCCTGCCTGCGCCCGACGAGCAGGAGCGGGCCGAGGAGGAGTCCTCGCCCGTCGAGAAGGACGCCGCCGAGGCCGAGGAACGCCCCACCGACCTGCGGGTCCTCGTGGACGCGATCCGCGAGGCCGCCGCGCTGCTGCCCGACTTCACGCCCCAGCCCCGCCCCTGGCTGCCCGCGCTGGACACCGGGCTGCGGCTCGACGACCTGCCGCCGAGCCCCGAACCGGAGCCGGGACACCTGCCGGTCGTGCCGTACGCCGTCCTCGACCTGCCGCACAGCCAGGAGCAGCGCGTCGGCGTGCTCGACCTCGCGACGTTCGGCCACCTCTACGTCATCGGCGCGCCGCGCACCGGCCGCACGCAGGTGCTGCGCACCCTCGCCGGTTCCGCCGCGCTGCACCTCACCACCGACCAGCTCCACGTCCACGGCATCGACGCCGCCGGGGCCGGTCTGTCCGTCCTCGACGCCCTGCCGCACACCGGCTCGATCGTCTCCCGGCACGACACGGAACGGCTCGACCGGCTCGTCGCCCGGCTCCTCACCGAGCTGACGCACCGTCAGCAGCTCATCGCGCGGCACGACACCACCGGCCTCGCCGGGCTGCGCGCCAAGCTGCCCGCCGCGGAACGTCCGGCGCACATCCTGCTGTTGATCGACGGCTGGGACGCGCTGACCGAGGCGCTCGACAAGTACGACGGCGCCCGCGTCAACGAGGAGCTGATGCGGCTGCTCCGCGAGGGCGCCGCCGTGGGCATCCACCTGATCGCCACCTCGGAGCGCGCCCTGCTCGGCAGCCGCACCGCCGCGCACAACGACCGGCGCCTCATGCTGCGGCAGGCCGACCCGGCGGACTACGCGATCGCGGGCGTCAGCCGCAAGCTCGTGCCGCCGCACATGCCCGCCGGGCGCGGCTTCCTCACGCCGGGCGCCGTCGAGGCGCAGATCGCGCTGCTGCCAGAGGAGGGCGCGGGGCGCGGCGACCAGTCCGACGCGCTGCGCGGCATCGGCCGCCGCACGACCGCGCGGGACGCGGACGTGCCCGCCGCCGCGCGCCCGTTCCGCGTCGGCGAACTGCCCACCGCCGTCGGCTTCCAGGAGGCGGCGCAGCGCATGCCCGACGCGCTGCGGCGGCCCCTGTGGGCGCTGTACGGCGTCGGCGGCGACGCGGAGCCCCACGGCTTCGACTTCCACGCCGACGCGGGCGCGTTCGTCGTCGCGGGCCCGCCGCGCAGCGGCCGGACGACGGCGCTCGCGTCGATGTCCGTGTCGCTGCTGATGGGCGGCACGGCCCTCGTCGTCCTCACGCCGCGCGACTCGCAGCTGCGGCGGCTCGCGGCGCACGGCCTGGCGCAGGTCATCGCGCACCCCGACCCGACGCCCGACCTGCTGAACGAGGCGCTGGCCGCCGTCGAGGGCCGCCCGGTCGTCGTGGTGGTCGATGACGCCGACCTGTTGCAGACGAGCAAGGCCGACCCCGTCCTGCGGCGGATCGCCAGCGAGGGCCGCGACCACGGGCAGGGCCTGCTGCTGGCGGGACCGGCCGAGGCGCTGGGCATCCTGGGCTGGATCGGCGTGGCGCGCCGGGCGCGGCGCGGGCTGCTCCTCGGGCCGCGCAACCTCGGCGAGGGCGACCTGATCGGGGCGCGGCTGTCGGGCGAGCACCTGCGGGCACCGGCGGCGCCCGGACGCGCGTGGGCCGCCGGGGCGTCGGGCCGTCCGGTCGCGGTGCAGGTGCCGTTCACCGTCCTGGACGGCTGAGCCGGGCGGACGTCCGCCACGCGGGCACGGTACGGGCCGCCCGTACCGTGCCCGCGCGGCGTGAGCGGGGCGAGGGGGCGGGGCGTCAGCGCGCGCCGGGCACCGGCGTCTCGACGTGCTCGCCCGTCACCTCGACGCCGCCCTCGCCGTCCTGCCCGGAGATGATCGCGGCGACGATGTCGGCGTCGTTGTTCTGGAGGGCGTCGCGGATCTCCAGGAACATCTTGGCGTACTCCAGGATGTTGGCCGCCGACCGCTCCAGGTTGGAGTTGAACTCCTCGTACGTGTCGCGCAGCACGGGGCTGGCCTGGTCGAGCTGGAGGCCGTTGCCCAGCAGGGAGTTGACCTGCGTCTGGAGGGTGGTGAGCTCGGCGGCGAGCTGCGTGAGGCGGGTGTTCATCCGCCCGGCGCCCTCCTCGATGCCTGCGTAGTCAGCGGACAGATCGGCCATCGGTGCCTCCTGGTCGGGCGGTGGTCGTCGGGGTGACGGCGGCGGTGGTCACTCGCCGTTGCTCTGGATCTTCTGGGCGATGTCGTGGTCCATGCCCTCCATGCCCTCCTTGATCGCCCTGAACTGCTCGGCGAAGCCCTCGATGCCGCCCGCGGCCTCGTCCAACTTGGCCGTGAAGTCGGCGTACTTGTCGATCATCACCGGGCTGGACTCGGGGAAGATCAGGCTGTTGAGGAGGATGTCGTCGGCGTCGGCCTTCGCCTCCTGGATACGGGGCCTGATGATCGTCTCCAGGCTGGTCTTCATCGTCGTGACGGCGGCCTCGATGTCCGCGTAGGTCAGGCTGACGTTGGGCATGGGATTCCTTCCGCTGCGGTACCGCCGGGGCGGTTCACTTCTTCTCGTCCCACTCCGCGCCCGGTCCCGGGCGGGTGTACTCGGTGACCTCGTCGTCCGAGGTGATGGTCATCGTGCCGGAGCCGTCCTGCTCGATGACGACGCGCTCGACCGTCGTGCTGCCGTCGGGCGCCGTGGTGGTGACCGTCCAGTCGCGCACGTCGTAGGGATCCGCGTCGCCCGGCGGATCGACCATCTCCGGCGGGCCGCTGTACTCGCGGACCGTCGTGAACGTCTGGCCCTCCGGCGTCGTGATGGTCGAGGTCTCCTTCAGCACCTCGTTGTTCTCGTCGAGCGTCAGCTCCACATCGACGCTGCCCCCGCCGTCCTCGTAGTGCAGCGACGTGGGCGGGTCGTCGGACGGCTTCGGCGGCGCGGGGCCGGGCTCCGGCGGCGCCTCCTCGTCGGCGAACCACGTCTCGCACCAGCCGGGCGCGTCCGCCGCGCTGCACACCTCGCCGATCTGCGCGTCCGGGTTGGCGTCGAAGTAGTCGGCGGCGCCGATCTCGTCCAGGTACGCGTCCCAGGCCGCCGAGTCCTCCACCCACCGGTCGTACGCGGCGCGTTGCTCCCGCCACTCGTTCAGCCCGATCGAGCCGCCCATCACGCCGGACCCCGCGGCGATCTGCGCGTCGCTCTGGAAGAAGAGGTTCGCCACGCCCTCGAACGTGTCGCCGAGCGACTCCAGACCGTCCTTCGCCTGGTCGGTGCGGCGCTTGGAGACCCGGTAGAAGTAGTCGAAGCGGGCGGCCAGCGTCGAGTTGCCGAGGATCGCCCGGTTGTCGGCCTGCCCGGCGGCGCCCATCTCGGCGAACAGGCCGGTCGCGCCGCCGGTGCCCGCGCGCTCCGCCAGGTCGTGCAGCCGTTGCTGCACGGCGTACAACTGCGAGTAGTCCATGGAAAGGTCGGGCACGCGCGCCTCCGGCTCCGGTCGCTCCTGACGATGCCGTCACCCGGACCACGCACGGGGGCGCGCGGAGGTTCACCTGAACCTCCGCGCGCCCCCGTGCGTGGTGTGTACGGCAGCCGCCACCGCGGCAGCGTCGAGCGAAGGGAGTACCACCGTGCCCCGACCGCCGGACTGGAGCGCCCTCGGGATGGACGCGGACCCCACCCCGGGGGACCCCGAACAACTCGACCGGATGCTCGACGACCAGTGGCTCCTGGTCGAGCTGGCCCGCGAGATCGACGAGGGCCTGACCGCCCTCCAGCGCACCACGGACGGCGTGTTCATCGGCGAGACCGCCGACGCGCTGCGCGACATGATCGACAAGCGGCTGCGCAACTACATCGGCACCTTCCGCGACGCCCACGAGAAGGCCCACACGGCGCTGCGCGCGTACGCGTCCGTCATGGTCGAGCAGCAGCGCGTCGCCGACGGCGCGCTCAGCGCGGCCGAGGGCCTTGAGGAGGACGACCCGCAGCGCGAGACCCACCGCAGCACCGCCGAGACGGCGCGCGGTGAGCTGGCCTCCGCCGCCTCGACGGCGGGCGACGCCCTCTCCGACGCCGCCGGGTCCATCGCCTCGCCCATCGACCCCTGCGAGGAGTTCTGGAAGTTCCTCACCATCCTCGCGATCATCCTCATCGTGCCCGCGATCATCGTCGGCGGCCCGCTGGCGCTGCTGGCGCTCGGCCTGAACGTCGCGCTGCTCATCAAGACCGCCATCGACTTCGCGAACGGCGACGCGGGCGTCACCGAACTCGTCCTCGGCGTCCTCGGCGTGATCATGCCGACCACCAAGGGCCTGAACGTCGGCCGCCTCGGCTCCTCCCTGTGGGGCGGCGCGCGGAACGCCTTCAGCGGCATCAGGACGTTCGGCAGCGGCGGCATCTCCATCCTGGACGACCTCTTCAGGGCCGGGGGCAACTCCCGCTTCCTGCTGACCTTCGGCTACCAGTGGGTGCGCTCGGGCAACGGCCTGTTCCGCATGGCGCCCGTCGTCGTCAACCCGTCCATGCTGCGCAACGTCACGACGCTCGGGGCCGTCAACATCATCGGCGCGCGGACGTTCGTCCTGCTCCAGGGCGCGGTGGGCGCCGTGCGCGGCTTCGGGAACGCGATGCGCGGCTTCGGCGGCTTCGTCGTCATGAACCTGCGCGGCTGGGGGCCGTTGTCGCTGGTCCTGCCGGTCGCCGCGACCGAGATGGGCGCCGGGATCGGCACGGCGCTGCGCATCGGCCTGATCGACCGCGGCGTGTTCGGCCTGTACCGGTACGGCGCGAACGTCGGCGGGCGTGGGATCGGCGCCGCCGGGCAGACGTTCGGCGGTGTCGCGGACGCGATACGGCTCGGCTCCGGCATCGGCGACGGCGGCATCGGCGTGCCGCGCTTCACGGGCGCGGTCAACGCGCTGGTGCCCCCGCTGCCGCCGCCCGCCCTGGCGTCCCTGCCGCCCGCCTCCGTGACGGGCCTCGGCATGAGCACGCTGCCGCCGATCGGCGTACGCCTCGGCGAGCAGGGCCTGTCGGGGCTGCCCGACATCCCCACGTTCTCCTCCGGCGTGCTGCGGCCCGACCTGAGCACGCCGAACCTGGCCGCGCCCGTCGTGCCGGGCGGCGGGCTGTCGTCGCTGCCGCCGCCCGTGTCGTTCGGCGGCGGGGAGATCCTGACCGTGCCGCCGGGCGGCCGGGGCGCGTTCCAGCTCGCCGACCTGCCGCCGCTGAGCGTCGGCCTCGGCGCGCGGGGCGCGGACTGGACGGGCGTCGGCATCCCGCAGTTCGGCGCGGTCGTCTCCGTGCCGCCGGTGGGGGCAGGGGCGAACGGCTTCGAGGTGTCGCTCGGTTCGCTGCCGCCCATCGGCGTCAGCTTCGGCGAGCGCGGCCTCACCGGCGCCGTCCAGGGCGTCACCGCGCCGTCGCCCGGCGCGCTGCTGCCCGACCTGGCCGCGCTGCCCCCGGCGGGCGGGCGCCTCACACCGGGCACGGGCGTCATGCCGGGGGTCGTGCCGGGGGGCGCCACCGTGCCGGGCAACGTCAGCCTCGGGTCGCTGTTCCCGAACGGCCTCGACGTGCGCGTCGGCGACATGCCGTCCGTGCACGTGGACTTCGCGCGCACGGGCGGCGTCGCCCCCGGCACGGTCACGCCGAACGGCGGCCTCGGCGCCCCGCAGGGCAGCGCCCTCGACCTGCCGCAACTGGAGAGCCCCGCCGCCGTCCTGCCGCCGCCCGCCGTGACCACCGCCGCGCTGCCCGGCGACCTCGGCACGGTCACGCTCAGCCGTGAGGCGCTGACCATCGAGGTCGGCGGCATCCCGCCGCTGCGCGTCGGGCTCGCCGAGAACGGCGCGGGGGACGTGCTGTCGTCCGCGGCCGTGCCGTCGGCGGGCGCGCGGCATCCGGACGTGACGCTGACGGGCGGTCTCGACGCGCCCGCGCCCGTCGCCGTGCCGCCGCCGGGGGCCGCGCTCCAGGCGAACGGGCTCGGCCAGGCGCCGCCGCCCGCCGTCGCCGTGCCCCCGGCGCGCGTCGAGGTGGCGCCGGTGACGGGCGGTTCGGGCGCGGGCAGCGGCGGCGCGGCGGTGACGTCGCAGGGCGTCCAGCCCATCGACGTGGCGGCCCTGGCCGTCCCGCCGCAGACGGTCACCCCGGCCGCGGCGTCCCAGGCGTCGCGCGGTCTCGCCGTCCCGCCGGAGTCGGTGGCCCAGGCCGTGCCGCAGCCGAAGGTGCCGCACGTGCCGTCGTCCGCTTCGGTCAGCCCCGCGGACATCGGCGGGCCGCTGCCGAAGTGGCTGACGGACGGCCTCGGGGGTCTGCCGCCGGTGCCGCCGCAGGAGTTGACCGTCTTCATGGTGCGGCAGGTCGAGTACACCGGGACGCCGCCCGTGCCCACGGCGTCCACCGCCGCGAACACCCCGGCACCCGCCGTCGCGCCTCAACTGCCGCCTCGCACGGCCGAGTTCGGTATCCCGGCGGACGGCGCCCCGGCGCTGCGCGGCACGTTCGACGGCGGTTCAGGACAACTCGTCGAGGTGGACTTCGCCGCGCCGCCGGCGAACGGCGCGTTCACCGTCGAGCGCACCGGCGACCTGGTCAGGATCGACCAGGACCTCGGCGGCGGCGTCACCCGCAGCTTCACCTACCAGGCGGCCGTCAACGACCTGCATCTCGTCTTCACCCAGCGCTGGGTGACGCTGCCGGGCGACGCGTGGGGCGGCGCCCGCCTGCGCTTCGACGAGACGCTGCCCGAGGACGGCCCGCGCCTCGTGCGCGACGGCGCCGCCGTGCCGGACGCCGTCACCCCGGCGGGCGGCGGCTTCCACGTCGCCCTCGGCGACACCCGCGCCCTGACGGACGGCGCCGGGACGCTGACGCACACCGGCGTGCCCCTGCGCGGCATGGACGGAAGGCCGGGCGGCGACTGGGCGTTCACGCCTGTCGAGGGCGCAACTGGCGTCTCGCTGCGCGGCGTTGACGGCCAACCGGCCCCCGGCGTCCTCACGTTCGACGCGGGGACGCTCTCCGTCACGCGCGGCGACACCGTCTCGGCGTACCGGCCGACCGGCGAACTCCTCACGCAGACGCACCACATACGCACCGGCCCCCTGGGCGGGCACCACCTTGAGGTCCCCAACACCACCGCCGTGCCAGGCGCCGAGCCGCGCCTCCTGAACCCGGACCACACGCCGGGCGGCGTCCGCGTCGTGGCGCAGACGGACGGCTCGTTCCGCGTCGCGGTGGACGGCGCCCATGTCGTACTGGACGACGCGGGGCGGCAGTTGGGCGAGGTCGTGCCGCTGCGCACGCGTGGCGGCGACGAGGTGGGCGTCTTCCTGGGCCGCCCAGGGATGCCGGGGCCGGAACTCCGCGACGCGCTCGGCGCGCCAGCGGTGGCGCAGCGCGCGGGCGGCGAGATCGTCGTCGTACGCGGCGACACCACGCACGTCTACGGCGTGGACGGCGCGCTCCTGCGCGAGGCGCACCTCGTGCGCGGCGGCGCGTTCGACGGGCAGCGGCTCGTCGTGCCGAACGACGGCGCGGCCCCGCACCTCGCGGGCGCGGGCGGCGACCCGCTGGCCGTCCGCGTCGTGGCGCAGACGGACGGCTCGTTCCGCGTCGCGGTGGACGGCGCGCACGCCGTACTGGACGACGCAGGGCGGCAGTTGGGCGAGGTCGTGCCGCTGCGCACGCGCGCGGGCGCCGACACCGGCGTCTTCGCCGCGCGTCCGGGGATGCCAGGCCCGGAGTTCCGTGACGCGCTCGGCGCCCCAGCCGTGGCACAGCGCGCGGGCGCCGAGATCCACGTCGTACGCGGCGGCACCACGCACGTCTACGACGCCCAAGGCGCGCTGCTGCGGGAAGAGTTCACGTTCGGCGCGGGCCCGCTCACCGGCCACCGGCTCGTCGTCCCCGACGACCCCACCGCCGCCTTCGCCCTCGCCCCCGGCGGCGCACGGCTGCCTGACGGCCACGTCGTCCCGCAGACCGGCGGCGGCTTCCGCGTCGCGACCGGCACGACGCACGCCCTCGTGGACGACGCGGGCCGCTGGACGGCCACCGCCGTCCCGCTGCGCGAGGGCGCGCAGGGCCTCGACACGTACGCCGTGCGCCCCGTCGCCAACCCCGCCCACACCGACTTCCGCACCGGCACCGGCGCCCCCGCCGCCGCCGGATGGGGCACGGAGGGCACCCGCCTCACGTTCACGCAGGGCCCCGTCACCCGCGTCCACGCCCCGGACGGCGCCCTCGCCGAGACCCGGCTCGCCCTCACCGGCGGCCCCCTCGACGGCAGCCGCGTCGTCACCCCGTACGGCGGCGGCGCGCCGCACGTCACCAGCGGCACGGGCGCGCCGCGCACCGCGGACGTCACGCCGCAGGCGGGCGGCGGGTTCCGCGTGGACGGCCAGGGCTCCCACGTCGTCATCGACGCGGGCGGCGTGTACCGGCACGACGTCGTGCCGCTCACACGCGGCGGCGGCACGGACGGGTACGCGTTCGTCAGCCACTTCCGCCCCGACCCGCTGCCCCGCGCCGCCGACGGCACGCCGCTGCCCGGCGGTTCGCTCGCCAGGCTGGACGACAACCGGCTCGTCGTGCGCGCCCCCGGCAGCGTCACGGCCTACGACGCGGGCGGCGCCTTCCTCTTCGACGCGCCCCGCTTCCCCGGCCGCGGCCTCGACGGCGACGAGTTCCTGCGCACCCACACCCTCACCCAGGACGGCCGCACCCTCCGCGCCCACGACCTGCTGGACGCCGACCTGCGGCCCGTCCCCGACACCGTCGTCCGGCCACGGCCCGGCGCGGGCGACACCGGGCTCGCCGTCACGGGGCCCGAGGGCCGCGTCTGGCTCCACGGCCCGGACGGCGCCCTGACCGGCAGCATCGGCGCCGCCGACCCCGTCACCGGCGCGCGGCCCGCCGTCAGGAACGGTCAGCACCTCACGCTCGTCGAACTGTCGGACGGCCTCGGCGCCCGCTACCTCGACACCACCGCGCCGAACCAACTGCGCCTCCTCGACGGCAACCTCGACGTCGTCGCGTCGCACGGCCCGATCCGCGTGCGCGGCGACGGGCTGCCCGGCCACGAGATCGGCGGCCAGGGCCTGCGCGCGGGCGAGTACAGCCGCTACACGCCCGAGGGCCGCCTCGTGGAGCAGCGCATCGACGTCCTGTACAAGGGCGTCGCCCTGGACGGCCGCCACTTCGTCGTCCGCTACGGTCCCGACGGCAGCGGCACGTGGGAGGCGGCGGGCGGCGCGGGCATCCGCGGCTGGCACGAGTCGGGCACGGTCGATCTCAAGGGCGCTGGCCAGGGCCGCGTCTCGCTCGTCACGCACACCGGCGGCCAGGTCCTCGACCGCCGCCTCCTGCCCGACGGCCACACCGTGGACTACCACGCGCCGGGCAACGCCGGAGACGTCGTGAACCGCACCTTCGGCATGCCCAACGGGCTGCGCGAGAAGGACTTCTGGTCCGAGACCGACGCCCTCGGCGCCGCCGCCGGGCACGGTTACCGCCAGTGGAACGTCAGCGGGCGCGGCTGGTTCGACGTGCGCGACCACACGTTCCTCGGCGACGCGGCCCGCAACATCCGCGAGGGCACGCCGCTGCGCTGGAGCAACGAGGTGCGCCACGTCCGCGAGAACCCGGACGGCGGCTACGTCGTCGGCACGGTGGACAGCCGCGCGTCCGTCTGGCACCGCTACGACGGCGACTTCCGGCACGTCGCGGACGGCACGCGCACCTGGGGCCCCGGCAGCAGCTGGACCGACACCATGCCCGACCCGCGCACCGGCCAGACGCAGACCGTGCACCGCAAGTTCCCCCCGTTCACGCTGTCCGACCTTGACAACCTGCGGCACTACCGCGCGCACGGCCTCGCGCCCGACGGCACGTGGACCGACGCGTGGACCGGCATCGCGCCCACCGGCAAGGAGGTCGGCAGCTCCCGCGCCCTGCCGGACGGCGACACGCTCACGGTCGAGCGCGTCGCGGAACAGCGTCCGCCCAGCTTCATGCGCTCCGCGCTCAGCGCCGAGTACCGGCACACCGACCTCGGCCAAGGCGGCGGTCTGCGGGGGCTGTTCGGCGGACGGCAGGGCGACGGCGCGCTCGGCGGCCTGGCGGACGTCGCCAGGCCGTCCTGGGTGCGGCACAACGACATGCAGCTCTTCGAGTGGCACCGGGGCAACGGCACGTCCGGCATCCGCGTCGTCAGTCAACACACCATGGCCACCACCGACTTCGCCACCAACGGCGCCATGGTCGGCGCGACCCGCAAGCTCCACGGCGGCCAGGACCTCGCCGTCGGCAACACCGTCGCCCTCCCGCCGGGCACGCGCGACCTCGGGCCGCGCCACCTGCCGTTCAGCGAGGGCACCGACGGGCTGAAGGGCCACCGCACCTTCAGGCCACGCGAGTTCGACGACCTGCCGCCCGGCACCGGCTACACGCAGGACCGCGTCGTCTGGCAGGACCGCTACACCACCGACCTCGCCGACGGCGACTGGTACACGCCGCAGCCGGGCAAGCCCTGGCACACCACACGCGTCGGCCTCGACGACGGCTCCGTCCTGGAGTTCCGCCAGCCGCCCGGCGCCCGCCCCGGCCCGCTCCCGGACGGCGGGCTCGACTTCCGCCGCGTCCCGCACGCGGGCGACGGCGCCGACTGGACCCTCTTCGACTACCACGGCAAGGTCCTCGCCCGCATGGACACCTGGCCGGACGGCACCCGCGTCCTCGGCCGCGGCAACGAGTGGTCCGTGCCCGGCACCGACCTGCGCGGCACACGGCTGACCGCCGAGCGCAACGAACTCCACCACCGCGGCTGGGACCGCCACTCCTACCAGGACATCGGCCCCGGCGGCATCCCCGTCCGCGACTCCCGGCTCCTCGGCGACGGCACGACCGTCACCGCCTGGCGCACCGAACTGCCGGACGGCGGCGGCGTGCGCTGGAACTGGAACAAGATGGAACGCGACGGCGAGATACGGGAGTTCGGCCAGCAGGCCGACCGCGTACGCCGCTGGTACGACCCCTCCACCGGCGCCCTGCAGAACGACTGGCGCGCCGGGGCCCGCTTCGCCGACGAGCTGGACAACACAGGGCCGCAGCCCGTCCGCGTCCAGGAGATCCCGGCGCGCCCGCAGAGCGGCCCCGTGCGCGACCTGCTGAGCGAGAACCCGTGGCGCGTGCGCGAGTACGCCGCGACGCCCGGCGACATCCAGGTGCGCGCCGACCTCTACAGGACCTGGGCCGAGTACGACGCGGGCGTCAAGGTGCGCGGCATGGACCGCCTGCCCGACGGCACGTACCTCGAACGCGAGACATGGCAGCAGCAGTGGCGGCGCTACGCGTACGGCGACGGCGACGGCGCGCCCACCGTCATCGCCGAACGCAGCATCCCCGGCTTCGTCTGGGAGCGCGGCACCTTCGGCCAACTCACGCTCACCGGCCGGGAGAACACGTTCCTCGGCTTCCGGCCCGACTTCCATCTCACCGGCCGCGAGACGCACTTCAGCAGCATCAGCAACGACCTGCGCGGCTACACGCGGGAGTTGCGCGAACCGCTGCGCTGGAGCTGGGGCCCCGCGGTCGGCGGCGAGTCCACCTACACGCCGTTCGTCGGGAACGCGCTCGGCCAGGTCGCGGTCGAGGGCCTCCAGGAGTTCACGCTCGACTTCCTCCTCAGCATGGCCGTCTACGGCATCGTCGCCGCCGCCACCGGCACGCCGTTCACGCCCACAGACGTCGCGCAGGCGGCGGTCGGCGCGGCGATCTCCAGCGGCGTGAAGAGCGTCTCCTCGTTCGGCCACGCGTGGGCAGCGCACCGCACCGCGTTCCGCGTCGGCCTCAGCAACACCGACATGGGCTACGCCTACAACTTCCGCCAGAACGACGACTCCTGGGCCTCCGAGTGGGCGGGCAACGAGAAGGTCCTGCGCTGGCGCGGCGGCACGTACGACTTCTTCAAGGACGGCGTGGTCGGCGCGCTCGGCGGCTTCGCCGGGCAGGCCACGGCCGCCGCCGCCTTCGGCGTCAAGGACTCCGAGGGCAACCGGCACGACGTCACCGGCGGGCAGGCCGCCCTCTACGGCCTCGCGGGCGCGGTGGGCGGCGCCCTCGGCAACGCGAGCATCGGCGCGCTGCGCGGCATGCTCCAGAACACGGCGGCCGGGCGCTTCTACCACCGGCAGGGCATGATCGACTTCCTCCTGATGCCGAGCATCGGCAAGCTGATCGACAAGTCCGCCGCCGCCTTCTGGATCGGGCCCATGGTCCGCGACTGGCTGAACATCACCCCGCCCGCGCCCACCCCGCCGCCCCCGCCCCCGCCGTCAGAAGGGACGCGCCCATGACCGAGGAACCCCTCCGCGTCGCCCCCAGGACCCGAGGCGCCCACCGGACGATCACGGACGCCCTCGCCGCGGCCCCGGCGGGCGCCGTCGTCACCGTCGCGCCCGGCACGTACGCCGAGACGTTCCGGCTGACGCGCCGCGTCACCCTGCGGCCGGAGCACGGCAACGGCTCCGTCGTCGTCACCGTCCCCGCCGCCACCGGCGCGCTCACCGTCGCCGCGCCCGGCTGCGTCATCGCGGGCCTCGTCATCCGCGGCGCCGACCCGGCCGAGGCCGTCCTGCGCGTCGAGGACGCCGCCGGGCTCACCCTCCTCGACTGCGTCCTCGGCCAGGGCCGCGCCGAAGTCCTCGGCTCCCGCGGCCACCACCCCGGCCCGCCACGCCCCGTCACCGCCCTCCCGCCCGACAACGACCTGTCGGCCGAGGTCACCGACCCGACAGGCGGCGGCGTCCTGCGCATCCGCCGCTCCCGGCTCCACGCCGCCCGCCACACCGCGCTGCACCTGACCGGCGACTCCCTCGCCCGCCTCGACGACACCGTCATCGAGGACGTCGAGGGCATCGGCGTCGCCGTCTCGGGCTCCGCCGTCCTGCGCGCCGACCGGCTGCGCGTGCACGGCGGTTCAGGCTCCGCGCTGCGCGCCCGCGACACGTCCCGCGTCCTGCTGCGTGCCGCGGGCATCTTCGGCCCCGGGCGCAACGGCGTCCTGGCGCAGGACGCGGCCGAGGTGCTGCTCACCGACTGCCGCGTGGAGCACGCCGAACGCTCCGGCGTCCGCCTCGATCACACGGCCCGCGCCCACATCGACGAGAGCACGCTCACCGACTCGCGGCTGTGCGGCGTCGAGGTGCGCGACGAGGCCCGCGTCACGCTGCGGGGCACCCGCGTGACGGGCGGCGAGACGGGCGCACGGCTGCGGTCCACCGAGGAATCCACCCTGCTGCACTGCGACTTCAGCAAGCAGACGGGGAACGGCGTCGAGCTGTCGGACGGCGCCGACCCGCGCGTGCGCGGCGTGCGGATCGTCGGGCCAGGCAAGCACGGCGTCGTCGTCGGCGAGGGCGCGCGCGGCACGTTCGACCACTGCGACGTCGTCGCCAGCGCCTTCCCCGCGCTGCACGTCGGCCGCGACGCCGCGCCGCGCTTCCGCGGCTGCCGCGTCTTCGACTCGTCCCGCGACCTCGTGGTCGCCGAGGGCGGGCGGCCGGTCGTCGAGGACTGCGTCGCCGTCAACGTCGCCACGCCCCGCCTCACCGGCAGCGCGCCCCAGCCGCCGCGCGGCCCGGCGGCGCCGGGGCGTACGGCCTCCGCCGACCGGTCGCGCGGCCCGGCGGCCCCCGCCCCGGCCGTCGTCCCGTCGCGCGACGACCCCGCGCCCGAGCCCGAGCCGCTGCCCGACCTGCTGGCCGAGCTGGACCAGCTCGTCGGCCTCGACGGGGTCAAGCGGGACGTCGGCGGCATGGTCAAGCTCATGCAGACCGTCCGCATGCGGCAGGAGGCCGGGCTCCCCGCCCCGCCGCTCAGCCGCCACCTCGTCTTCGCGGGCAACCCCGGCACGGGCAAGACGACGGTCGCCCGCCTGTACGGGCGGCTGCTGCGCGCCCTCGGGCTGCTCTCCGGCGGCCACCTCGTGGAGGTGGACCGCAGCGCGCTCGTCGGCGAGTACATCGGCCACACCGGGCCGAAGACCACCGAGGCGTTCGGAC
The DNA here is from genome assembly GCF_000719135.1 of Streptomyces avicenniae. Taxonomy (GTDB): domain Bacteria; phylum Actinomycetota; class Actinomycetes; order Streptomycetales; family Streptomycetaceae; genus Streptomyces; species Streptomyces avicenniae. The sequence continues at coordinate 731,299 of NZ_JOEK01000001.1, forward strand.
GGGCCCTCGGCGGCGTGCTGTTCATCGACGAGGCGTACGCGCTGACGCCGCCGGGCGTCGCCCAGGACTTCGGCGGCGAGGCCATCGCGACGCTCGTGAAGCTGATGGAGGACCACCGCGACGAGGTCGTCGTCATCGCGGCCGGGTACCCGGGCGAGATGGACCGGTTCGTCGGCTCCAACCCCGGCCTCGCGTCCCGCTTCACCCGCAGCCTGCGCTTCGCGGACTACACGGACGACGAACTCGTCCGTATCGTCGAACACCACGCGCGGCGCCACCGGTACGAGCTGAGCGACGCGGCCCGCAAGGCGCTCGGCACGCACCTCGCGGCCGTCCCGCGCGGCGAGCGGTTCGGCAACGGCCGCACGGCGCGCCAGCTCTTCCAGCAGATGACGGAGCGCCAGGCGCTGCGCATCGCCGAACTGACCGAACCGGCGGCCAGGGAGCTGATGGTCCTCGACGAGACGGACCTTCCCCTGCCCGCCGCGTGAAACGGCGCATGTCATGACGAGGAGTGACCGATGGTGAGGAAACGCTCGACGGACCCGAGGCGTTCCCCGGAGTCCGCGCGTTTCAAGGACGCCTTCGCGCGGCGGCCCGCCGTGGCACGGCGCGGGGTGCTGCCCGGGCGGCGGGTGTTCACGTCGCTGGTCTGGGGCGTGGGCGTCGTCGCCCTGCTCGCGCTGACGACCGGGGTCAGCGCGCGGGTGCTCGGGGTCGGCGACGCCGAGGAGGTACGGGCGGCCGTGACCGAGCCGCCGGTCGTCGCCCCGCCCCGGGCGCCCGAGCCCGAGCCGGAACCGGAGCCGACCGAGGAGCCGGAGCCCGAGGAGCCGGAGGAGGAGCCGGAGCCCGAGCCGCCCGCGCCGCCGCCCGTCGTCGCGCCGCCCCCGGCCGCCGAGGAGCCCGAGCCCGAGGAGGAGCCCGAGGAGGAACCGGAGCCGGAGGAGGAGCCCGAGGAGGAATCCGCCCCGCGCGCCGACGACTCGGGCGACATCCCCGGCATCGAGGACGGCGCCACGTACCGCCTGCGGGCCGCCACGACGCAGTGCCTCGACATCAACGGCTTCGGCACGTCGCCCGGCACCAACGTGCAGACCTGGTACTGCCACGAGGAGGCGTCCGAGCAGTTCACCCTCCAGTCGCGCGGCCAGGGCGTCTACACGCTGCACGGGCTCGGCCAGTGCGTCGATCTGGCGAACAGCTCGCTGGACGAGGGCGCCGACATCCGCATGTGGCCCTGCAACGACTCGGCCGCGCAGATGTGGCGCGTCAGCGAAGTCGCGGCAGGCTACTACCAGTTGCAGCAGATGCGCAGCGGGATGTGCATGGACATCGCGAACGGCCGTGCCGACCTCGGCACCGACGTACGCCAGTGGCGCTGCAACGGCCTGGCCGCCCAGATGTGGGCCTTCGAACGCCGCTGAGACATTAGCGCGGGCGAACTCGGCCCGAGGGGAAATGCGCCATGGGGCGCCGGAGCACACCACGTGCACCGGCGCCCCTGCCTCCCCGGCACCACCGCCTGCGCCACGAAGCCATCACCCCCGCATCACCTGCGGCAGCCACCCTCCCCCTCAACTCTTGGTCCCGGCCCCCCCGCCACACGATCCTCACCACCCTGCCCGACGGCGCAACAAAAACCTGATACCCACCACCGCTCCCGCCCGCGAGGTCAGGTCCCCCTCAATCCGGCAAGGTCGGGATGCCCGACGCATTCGGGTTTTGCGACCTGCGGCACACCGGACATACCCTTTCCACGCGGAGCGGAGCCACGCTGAAGGACACGATGGTCCGGCCGGGCCTCGTCGCCCGCGGCCTGAACAACGCCGAGACAGCCGACACACCGGGGCCTCTCACCCCCTGACGGCCACAACTCATGTGAGCCGCATCATGGGCCAACTCCCGGCCCGCGACAGGACCCAACTCGTGGTCGCCGTCTACGAATCGGGCCTGACCCACCCGACCCCGACCCCCGCACGCGCCGCGTTCCCCGTCACCCTTGCAGGGGTCCCTCGATGGCCAGGTCGCCCAAGGTGAGCAACCAGGTGTCGTACAGGTAGTCGCTGAACGTCTCCAGCACCTGCCCGTCGTCCAAGACGAGGGCGATGTCGATGTCATGAGCGGCCGACTGCGGTCGGCAGTCCATGACACGCGCCCCGACGAGTGACCCGATCACTCCCGCCGTCCGGTCGGAGACCTCGGCGTCGCGGGACGTGACGATATGCGAGCCGCGCACGAGACGCCAGGCGCCCGATACCCGCAGACGCCACCCCGGACCGCTCAGATAGAGGATCTCCGACTCCTGCCGTGCGCTGTCCACCACGAGTGGCAGCCGACCGGTGATCTCCTCGATGATGCTCGTCACGACAGCTCCACATGGGTGCGCTCACGGATGTACTGGCGGGCCGCCGCGCCCCGGGTGCCCCGGGGCGCCTGGGGCTGCCGCCCGGTGAACGGGCTTACCGGCTGGCCGTTGGCGCTCTCGAAACTGGCGCGCAGGGTCGCACCGCCCGAAGGCTCCATGATACGGACGGTCTCGCCGCTCGGCAGCGTATAACCCTGTCCCGCGGAACGCGTCGGGAACGTACTGAACCCCGGCTCCCCGGAGTTGACCGCGTCCTGCAACCCCTGCTCCAACCGCGCCCTGTCCGTCGGGACGACCGTGCCGTGCTGGTCCGCCACGAAATCGGGCCGAGCGGGGTGAGCCGAAAGTCCCAGCGGGTCTGCCCAGATCCTCGGATCGGGCACATAGCCGTAGTGGTTCGGTCCCGGAAGCAGGCCGAGGGGATCGGGCGACGTGTAGCGCCCGGTGCCGGGGTCGTAATGCCGGTGCACGTTGTAGTGCCAGCCGGTCTCGGGATCGGAGTACTGCCCCGGGAAACGCAGTGGTGTGTCAACCAGGGTGTCGCCCTGGGAATTCATCTGCGCACCCCAGAGCGAGGTGTGCCCACGCCACGCGATTTCTCCGCGCTCGTCGACAAGTTCCGTGGGAGTGCCGACCAGATCGGTGACGATGCCGAAGAAGCGGGTGTCGATCTCCCGTTGTGTGTATCCGTCCACCTGGGTCAGAGGATGCAGCCCGTCGTAATCCCAACTGATGGCGAACGTGTCTGTCCCGGCGGCGCCGTCCGCCGCGGTGCTCTGCTCGACGAGTGTGTAGTCGGACCAGGTGAAGGTGGTCTCCTCAACGAGATCAGTGCCCCTTAACCGGAGCTTGGCCATGCGGCGGCCGATCGGGTCGTACTGATATCGCCACCGGTCCCCGTGCGGAGTGACCGTTTCGACCAGGCGGTCCTCGGCGTCCCAACGGTAGTGCCAGATGTCCGGCTTCTTCGAAAGCCGTGTCGTCCGGCGCGTGACGACGCGCCCGGCCGCGTCGTACGCGTACCGGGTGCGTCCGGCCGAGGTGAGCCTGGTTCCGCTGTACTGGCGGCTGCCGTGGTGGGAGGAGTTTCCCGGCCAGATAGCGGTGGTCTGATTGCCGAGAAGGTCATAGGCGTACTCTTCCTGGATCATCCCGGCCGGGCCACGCGCGGTCAGCGGACGTCCGATCACATCGAGATCCCAGTGGGTGGCGCCGCCGGGCGAGTGCTCCAGCACGGTGAGGGCATGGTCGGCACGGTAGGAGTAGGCGCGAGCGCCGAGCTCCTGGCCGAGTCCACGCAGCGACTGCCGCGCCAGCCGACCGCGGACGTCCCACCTCTGGCTCAGCTGGAAGACATCCGCGAAGCGGCGTTCCGTCTCACGCCCCAGGGCGTCACGCTCGAATTCAAGAGAGCGCCCCGCGGAGATCATCTGAGCGGTCTGCCCGTCGTCGTCGTAGATCCAGCGACTTGTGCGTCCTGCCGGAGTGGTTCGTGCCAGCGGCTGACCGACGTCGTTGTAGGTGAACGCCAGCACTCGGCCATTGACCGTTTGCGTCAGCGGACGGCCAAGTGGGTCTCGTTGGATCTCCAGTCTGGCGTCCGGGCTGACCGCTTGGAGCAACTGGCCGAGCAGGTCGTAATGGAAGGTGGTGACGCCCTCCTGGCTTTGCTTGGCGACGACATGTCCGAGCGAGTCGCGCACGTACGCGACGCTCTGGCCCAGAGCGTTGACCCGCTCGATGAGCCGCCCCGCGGCGTCGAAGCGATAGGCGATCTCACGGTCGTCGAAATCCGACTCGCGGATGAGGTGGCCCGCCGGGTCCCACGCATAGTCCCAACGGCGCTCGTCCGGGGCGACCACGGCGACGAGCCGCAGCTCGGTGTCCCGGACGAACGTGTGGCGGGCCCCATCCGCGGTGACCTGTTCGGTGAGCTGATCGAAGACGCCATAGGTGTAACGAGTGGTCGCCCCGTTCTCGTCCCGGTGGCTCAGGCAGTTGCCCTCGGCATCCCACTCCCAGCCGCGCGTCGTGCCGCTCGGGCTGATCTCGGCGAGAGGGCGGCCTTCCACCGTGTACGTGAAGCGCGTTGTCGCCCCCAACGGATCGACGAGCTCGGTGATGCGGCCGAAGCCGTCCCGGACCACTTCTGTTCGCTGCCCCGCGGGGCCCGTCATCGACATGGGAAGCCCAGCGGCGTTGCACACGAACCGTTTCGACCGCCCCAGCGCGTCCGTCATGCTGATCACGGCGCCATGGCTGTTGACGCCGAACCGTGTGACGTTGCCCGCCGGATCGACAAGCGTCTCTCGATTACCCCTGGCGTCATACGTCTGGCGCCACAGTCCGCCGTCTGCCTGGCGCAGTGTCACCGTCCTGCCGTCGGCGTCGTACTCGGCCGCTTGCCGGGAGCCGTCAGGGGAGGTGATTTCGATCAGATCGCCGTGTTCGTCCCAGGTGTGGGTCGTGGTGTGGCCCAGCGGGTCGGTGGTGGTGAGAGGCCGGTCGTAACGGTCCCAGGTGCGCGTGATGGTGTGACCGAGGGGGTCGGTCCGGGCGATCATCTGGAAGCTGTCGTTGAACTGGTGGACGGCGTCCTGGCCCAGGGAGTCGGTGACGACCGTGCGGTGGTGCTCCGGGGCGTAGGCGTAGCGGTACTCCAGCGCCCGGTCGGTGCCGGTGGTGAAGACGCAGCGGCCGTGTTCGTCGTAGTCGTAGGTGTACCAGTAGCCGTTGCGGTCCTCCCAGCGGGTCATCCGGGCGTGGTCGTCGTAGCAGAATGTCAGTGGACGGCCGGAGGAGTTGGTGACCTCGGACAGCAGCCCGGCCGTGTCGTAGCCGTAGGTCAGGAGGGTGGGCCGGCCGGGGGCGTTGAGCAGGCGCAGCTCCGTGACGCGGCCGCTCTCGGTGATGACGCCGATGTGGTAGCCGCCGGAGTGGTGGATGTCGGTGGGGGTGCCGTTGGCGTCGTAGGCGATGTGGATGTGGTTGTCGTTACTGTCGGTGATCGCGATGAGGGGGAGCTCGCTGCCGGGGCGGCCCGGTGTCACGGCGAAGTGGAGGGTGCGTCCGGTCTCCCGCTGCTGAACGCGCAGGGGCGCCCCGGGCCGACCGTCCCATACCAGGGTCCAGCGGGGGCCTTCGATGGGGAGGACGGGCTCGTCGGGCAGAGGGCGGGGATAGAGCAGGGTCATGCCGTCGGCGCTGAAGAGGCGTGCGCCGTACTCGTCCAGCACGAGGCGCTGGTCGAGGGTGGAGGCCCAGGACCGGCCGAAGGACTGGCCGTCGCGGTAGCTGGAGATGTGGTGGCGTTCGATGACGAGGGGGAGCACGCCAGGCAGCTCGATGTCGGTAGCCGACATCAGCAACTCCCCGGTGGCGACGTCCACGGGGTCGCCGCAGGCGTTGCGGCCGTTCATGGGGATGGCGTCGCCCCGGGTGCGGCGTCCGAGGCCCAACGCGCCCCGCCCCATGCCGCGCAGTCCGGTTCGCGCCAGGCCCCTGACTCCGGCGGCGAGTCCACCGAGGGTGGTGAGGCCCTTCATGCCGGGGATGCAGTCCAACGCTGCCATGGCGACGTCGAAGAGGGAGGCTTGGCCTCTGGCGTATTTGATGAGGGTGTCCGCGAGGACGATCAACGCGGCGGCCAGGACGACCCAGGCCAGCGGCCCGCCGATGATCAGGACGACGACGCCGAGGACGGCGACGACGAGTTTGGCGATGTCGACGATGGTGTCCCAGTTGTCCACGACCCAGTCGACGGCGTCTTGCCACCAACTGCGGTTCTGGATACCCGCGTCGGAGGCGGCCTCGATCTCGCGGGCGCAGATGCGGGCGGCCTCCTCGCGCATCTCCTCGGCCTGCTGTGCGAGTTCACGCGCGGCATTCAGATTGGCCTGTGCGGCATCCACCCGGCCCTGCGCCGCAGACGCAGCGGCCTCGGCCGCGTCGTGGTCCCGCATCGCCGCACGGATATCGGCCTCCGAGGGCGGTTCCGGGTCCTCGCCCTCCTCCTGAAGGCGCTCGGCTTCCTCCCCGGCCCGCCCGACCCAGTCCTCGGCGCTGCCCAACTCCGCCCACGCTGCCTGGAGATCCGCCTGCGCGCTGATGGCACGGTCCAGCGCCCGGTCGGCCTGCGCCTGGGCGCGTTCCAACTCCGGCCAGTAACGGGCCAACGCGTCCGCGGCCATGTCGTAGGAGTCCCGGAGCTTGGTCAGATTCTCGGGGACGCCGTCGAACTCGCTGCGGAACGCGTCCGCCGAGAGCCCGGACCAGTCCTGCATGGCGCGGTCCCCGGCCATGCCGCGGATCTTTCCCAGCGCCTCGCCCACATCGTCGGCGAACTCCTGCAGGTCCTCCGCAAGACTCCGGACCTCCTCCGGCTCCCCCGGCGTCGGATCGGAGTCCATGTCCACGGGTGACCAGTCACTCGGTCGTCCCACGATCCCCCCCCAAGGCCGCGACTCAAAAACGACCAAACCCTACCGAGGGGGAACACGTGCTGGCAACGGGGTCGCCAGCATGAGAGGCCCAGGCGACGACCCCGGACAGCAAACAAGCTCCAGGTCGCTGACCTGGAGCTTTGTCGTGGAGCGGGCGACGAGAATCGAACTCGCGCTCTGAGCTTGGGAATCACTGTGCGGAACGGGCCGGGCATGGGTTCTGACCTGTGTGAACGCTGCTCTGTTGGGGTCTGGTGCCCTCTGTTGTGGCCCGCTGTTGACCTTGGTTCCCTGTCCGTTCTGGCACGCGTCTGGCACGGCACAGGTGGGCGGCGACCGTGACCCACTGCAGTGCGTCACCGTGACTGCCGTCAGTGTGACGGCTCGGGCCCGGCGCGCTTAACGCTTGCGTTAACATGCTGCCCGTGGCTCAATGGGAAGTGGTGCTGGTCGCGGAGGTCGCGGCGTGGTTCGAGACGCTGGCTGTCGATGACTGGAAAAGCGCCGAGCAGGTAGAAGATGCCATTGATCTTCTGGCCGAGGCCGGTCCGACGTTGGGTCGGCCACTGGTGGACCGGATCAAGGGTGCCGAGAACCACCACCTGAAGGAGCTGAGACCGGGGTCGTCGGGAGACAGTGAGATCCGCATTCTGTTTGCCTTCGACCCTGTGCGCCGTGCGGTTCTGTTGGTGGCGGGTGACAAGGCTGGCAACTGGCGGGGCTGGTACGAAGCCAATGTCCCGAAAGCCGAAAAGCGCTACCGGGAACACGTAGCAGATCTCGAGGACAGGGAGTACCAGTGAGTGCAGTCAGCTGGGAGGAGACAAGGCGCAGGGCTCGGGAGCGTCGTGAAGCCGCCGGCCTGCCCGTGCGGACGTCGGCTGAAAAGCGGGAGGCCATGGACCGGCTTGTCGCCGAGGTACGTGCTCACCGCCTCGCCGAGATCCGACAGGAGCAGGCGCTGACCCAGCGTGCCGTCGCCGAGGCCATGGGCGTCTCCGCTCCGCGGGTATCGGCCATCGAGCACGGCGACATCGACCGCGCGGAGTTGGCGACGCTCCGGTCGTACGTCGAGGCCCTCGGCGGGCGTCTGCGCGTGGTCGCGGACTTCGGGGACGCCGAGTTCACGGTCGCCTGACCACTCCGGCACGTGGGCGGCAAAGGCTCTGGACAACACAACGGCCCAGGTTGAGGAAACCATCCCTGACCTGGGCCTTTACCTTTGGAGCGGGCGACGAGAATCGAACTCGCGCTCTGAGCTTGGGAAGCTCATGTTCTACCATTAAACTACGCCCGCGTAGAACGGTGCTCTGCATCGTTCCGGTGCTTCACCTTACCTCATCGGGAGGTCGCGGGGGTATCGCGGAGTGGCGGCGCGGGTGTGTCCCGTGGGTCCCCTAGGGTGGCGGTCGTCGTCGAGCTGGGGAGAGGGAAGCGTTGGAGACCGCTGTCACCGTTGTGCGCTGTGCCGAGGGGCACGAGTTCAGTACCACTCGGTTTCCCATGCAGCAGCTGGGGAGTGAACGGATCGGTCCGGGGCGGCTGTTGAGGTGCCCCCGGTGTGCGCGGCTGCGGAGTGCCGTGCCCGTCAGATCGGTGTCCGGTGGAAGTTCAGGTACGAACGTGACGGTGTAGGGCCGCGCTGGCCCTGGTAGCGGGAGCCGACCCCGGCCGTGCCGTAAGGGCGTTCGGCCGGGGAGGTCAGCCGGAAGAGGCAGAGCTGGCCGATCTTCATGCCGGGCCACAGCTTGATCGGCAGCGTCGCCACGTTGGACAGCTCCAGGGTGACGTGCCCGGAGAACCCCGGGTCGATGAACCCGGCCGTCGAGTGGGTGAGCAGGCCGAGGCGCCCCAGGGAACTCTTCCCCTCCAGGCGGGACGCGAGGTCCTCCGGCAGCGTGATCACCTCGTAGGTGGAGGCGAGCACGAACTCGCCCGGGTGCAGGATGAACGGCTCCTCGCCCGGGGGCTCGATGCTCCGTGTCAGGTCCGGCTGTTCGACCGAGGGGTCGATGTGCGGATACCGGTGGTTCTCGAACACCCGGAAGTAACGGTCGAGGCGGACGTCGATACTGCTCGGCTGGACCATCGACACGTCGAAGGGGTCGATGCGCACGCGGCCGAGGTCGATTTCGGTCCGGATGTCCTTGTCTGACAGAAGCACGGACCCGAGGTTACCGGAGCGTCGCCCTCGGGTCAGATGGTGCCCAGCTTGACGAGCATCAGCAGGGCGAGCAGCTGGACGGCCGAGGCGCCGAGCGCCCGGGGGCGGCTGATCTCGTGGGACGCGCTCACCATCAGCGTGAACAGGACACCGGCGCCGAGCCAGGTCGCCCAGCCGACGATCTGGACCACGGCCGCGCCGCCCCCGAGGAACAGGGCCAGGGCCAGACGCGGTATGTCGGTGAGGCACATGATCAGCATCGCCAGACCTGCGGTGGGCGCCCAGATCCCGTTGCCGCCGAACTGGCGCGCCAGATTGTGGGTGACCGTGCTCAGGACCAGGGCGCCGACGACCATGGCCACGCCGGTGCCGATCAGCGCCGGGGCGACGGTGGAGGCCGTGCTGTCGAGGGCGGTGTCGCGGGCGTCCTCCAGGCCGAGGACGGCGAGCATGCCGTAGAGGAACGTGACGATCAGCGCGGGCGCCCACATCGGGTAGTCGCGCATCCGCATGTACGTCTCCTGCGGACGCAGGACGATGCCCGTCAGCAGCCGCCGCCACGGCAGGGGCGGCTGCGGCGGCGGTTGCGGTGCGGGGTCCGGCCCCGACGGCGGATAGGCGTAGCCATGGTCCGGCGCGGTCGGGTACGGCTGCTGGCCGTACGGCGAGTACTGGTCGTCGGGCTGTCCTGTGTATCCGGCCACGCCTATGAACGTACCGCCTCCGCGGTGGTCTGGTCGCCGGGGAGTGCCTCGGTGCGCACGGATTCGAGGAGAAGCTGCGCGACGTCCACCACGCGCAGGGACTCCTTGGCGGTCTCGGCGCTCTTCTTCCCGTTGACCGAGTCGCTGAGCATGACCAGGCAGAAGGGGCAGGCGGTGGAGATGATGTCCGGGTCGAGGGACAGCGCCTCGTCCACGCGTTCGTCGTTGATGCGCTTGCCGATGCGCTCCTCCATCCACATGCGGGCGCCGCCCGCGCCGCAGCAGAAGCCGCGCTCCTTGTGCCGGTGCATCTCCTCGTTCCGCAGCCCGGGGACCTTGCCGATGATCTCGCGGGGCGGCGTGTAGACCTTGTTGTGACGGCCGAGGTAGCAGGGGTCGTGGTACGTGATCAGGCCCTCGACCGGCGTGACGGGGACGAGCTTCCCCGCGTCGATCAGGTGCTGGAGCAGCTGGGTGTGGTGGATGACCTCGTACGCGCCGCCGAGCTGCGGGTACTCGTTGGCGATGGTGTTGAAGCAGTGCGGGCAGGTGGTGACGATCCGGGTGGCGCCCGCCTCGTCGAGGGCGGCGACGTTCTGCTGGCCGAGCTGCTGGAACAGGAACTCGTTGCCCAGGCGGCGGGCGGAGTCGCCGGTGCACGCCTCGTCGCCGCCCATGATGGCGAACTTCACGCCCGCGATGTGCAGCAGCTCGGCGAACGCCTTGGTCGTCTTCTTCGCGCGGTCCTCCAGCGCGCCCGCGCAGCCGACCCAGTAGAGGTACTCGACGTCGGCGAGCGACTCGACGTCCTGGCCGACGACGGGGACCTCGAACTCGACCTCCTCGGTCCACTCCAGGCGCTTCTTCTTGGCGAGGCCCCAGGGATTGCCCTTGCGCTCCAGGTTCTTCAGCATCGTGCCCGCCTCGCTGGGGAAGGCCGACTCGATCATGACCTGGTAGCGGCGCATGTCCACGATGTGGTCGATGTGCTCGATGTCCACGGGGCACTGCTCGACGCAGGCGCCGCAGGTGGTGCAGGACCACAGGACGTCGGGGTCGATGACGCCCTGCGCCTCCGCGGTGCCGACGAGCGGCAGGTCCGTGGCGCTGGCGGTGGCGGCGGCGGTCTCGGGGGCGGGGGCGCCGGAGTTCGCGGCCAGCAGGTACGGGGCCCTGGCGTGCGCCTGGTCGCGCAGCGACATGACGAGGAGCTTGGGGGACAGGGGCTTCCCGGTGTTCCACGCGGGGCACTGCGACTGGCAGCGCCCGCACTCGGTGCACGTGGAGAAGTCGAGCAGGCCCTTCCAGGAGAAGTGCTCGATCTGCGAGACCCCGAACCGGGTGTCCTCGCCGCCCTCCTCCTCGAAGACCGTCTCGAAGTCGATCGGCCTGCCGCCCGACGTCATGGGCTGGAGCGGGCCGAGGGCCGGGGCGCCGGAGGCGTTGCGCTTGAACCAGATGTTGGGGAAGGCGAGGAAGCGGTGCCACGCGACGCTCATGTCGATCCGCAGGCCGACGGTGATCGCCCACGTCATGGTGGTGGCCAGCTTGATCATCGCGACGAGGTAGACCAGCGTCTGGAGCGTGCCGGTGGACAGGCCGTCGAAGGCGGCGACGAGCGGGTAGCTGACGAAGTACGACGCCTCGTACCCGCCGATGTGGTGCAGCGCCCCCTCCAGGCCGCGCAGCAGCAGGATGCACAGGCCGATGACGAGGATGACGTACTCGACGAAGTACGCCTGCCAGGCCGTGGAGCCCGCGAAGCGGGACTTCCGGCCGGGCCGGGACGGGAGGCTGAGCAGGCGGATCACGATCAGCGTGAGGATGCCGAGCGTCGTACCGGCCGCGATGAACTCGACGTACATCTCGTAGGGCACGAAGCCGCCGAGCACCGGCAGCGTCCAGTCCGCCTCGAACAGCTGGCCGAACGCCTGGACGATGGTGAGGCCGAGCGTCAGGAAGCCGACGGCGACGAACCAGTGCGCCACGCCGACGACGCCCCACCGGTTCATCCGCGTATGGCCCAGGAACTCCTTGGCCAGGGTCAGCGTGCGCCGCCCCGGCGCGTCCGTCCGGGTGCCCGCCGGGACGGGGGCGCCCAGGCGCATCACGCGCACCAGTTGCACGACGGCCCGGCTGATCAACGCGACGGCGACCGCGGTGAGCACCAGTGAGACGACGATCGCGGCGAGTTGCATGAGACGGCTCCTCGGGACGGGTGCGTGGCCCGGCGGGTTGTACCAGGGAGTAACTTATCCCATGGCGCGCCGTCCATGCTGCTCACTTTGGTCTACGTCCTTTCGGGCGAAGGTATCGACAGATCATTCCCAATGTCACAAGGCTTCCGGCGGGACGCGCACGATGGGCCCATGGCGTTCCATATGACGCGGGGTCAGAAAGTCCTCTGGTGGTCCCTGCTGGCGTTCGGCGTGCTGCTCGCGGCGGGCGCGGGCCTGGCGCTGTGGGCCTACCAGAGCCTGGAAGGCAACATCCGCACCGATCACGCCGCCGCCGAGGCGCTGGACCAGGACGCCGCCGAGCGGCCCAGGCCCGCCGAGGGCGAGGCCAGGAACATCATGGTCATCGGCGACGACTGGGGCTCGGGCACCGGCAACGCGCGCTCGGACACCGTGCTGCTCCTGCACCTGTCGGGCGACGGCCGCCGCGCCGAGCTGGTCGGGGTGCCGCGCGACATCGTCGTGGACATCCCGGCCTGCCAGGACGAGGACGGCGGCACCACGCGGGCGCAGCGCGCGCAGTTCAACTGGGCGTACCAGTTCGGCGGCGCGGCCTGCACGATCCGCACGTTCGAGCGGCTGACCGACATCCGCATCGATCACCACCTGGTGATCGGCTTCGACGGCTTCGCCCGCCTCGTGGACACCCTGGGCGGCGTCGAGGTCGAGCTTGAGGAGGCCGAACGTGACCCGAACGTCGGCCACGACCTGCCCGCCGGACGGCACCTGCTCGACGGCGAGCAGGCCCTCGCGTACGTCAGGGCCCGCGTCTACGTGGGCGACGGCAGCGACCTGAACCGGATGGCGCGGCAGCAGGAGTTCCTCGGCCTGGTCTACGACCGGCTCACGGATCAGGGCACACTCACCAACCCGGCGAAGCTCTACCCCGTGCTGTCGGCCGTGACGTCGGCGATCACCGCCGATCCCGGCCTCGACTCGCTGAACGAGCTGCGCGGCCTGCTGACGGACGTGCGCGCGGTGCCGGACGGCGGGCTCACGTTCCACACCGTGCCGACCGTGCCGCACCCCACCCGGCCGAACCGGCTGGCGCTCGACGGGCCCGCCGCGAGCGGCCTCTTCACGGCGCTGCGCGGGGACACGCCGCTGGACTGAGCCGTCCGGCCGAGATGCAGGTCACGCGGGGCCGTGCTGGCATGAGGACATGATCGTGACGATTGTCGGTGCGGGCTCCATGGCCCGAGGCATAGCCACCCGGGCGCTCATCGGGGGGCACGGCGTCCGGCTCGTGGACCATTCGCACGCGAAGGCCGCCGCGCTGGCCGGGGATCTGCGCGAGGAGGTCTCCGGGGGCGAGGTGCAGCCGTCGGACGCCATAGCGGTCGAGGACGCGGACATCGTCGTCCTTGCCCTTCCCTGGCCGGCCGGGCGCGAGGTGGTCGCCGAGTACGGCACCGCCCTGGCGGGCTCGGTCGTGGTGGACATCTGCAATCCGGTGGACTTCGCCACCTTCGACGCCCTGGCCGTGCCGCCGGGGACCTCGGCCGCCGAGGAGATCGCCGCGGAGGCGGCGCCGGGCGTGCCGGTCGTGAAGGCGTTCAACACCACTTTCGCGAGCACGTTGCGGTCGGGCCGGGTGGCCGGTCAGCCGCTCGACGTGCTGATCGCGGGCGACGACGAGGACGCCAAGCGGTCCGTCGCGGAGCTGGCCGCCACGGGTGGCCTGCGACCGCTGGACGTCGGTCCGCTGCGGCGTGCACGTGAGCTGGAGGCATTCCAGTTCCTGCACATGGCGGCGCAGGAACGCCTCGGCCTGAACTGGTCGAGCGCCGTCAAGATCCTGCCCTGACGGGCCGGGTCGGGAGGGCTTCGCATGTGGTCGTGGTCGCGCCGGGCGCTCGTCTGGGCAGCCGTCATACCCCTCGCCCTGCTGGTGACGTGGGACGCCCCGCGTCCGGTGGGCGACACGGAACCGTCACGTCCGCGCGCCGCCGAGCGCGTGCTGCCCGCCGTGCAGCAGCAGGCGCCCGCGCCCGCGGTGATCACGCGGCACAACTGGGGCGCGGACGAGGAGCTGCGCACGGAGGCGGTCACGTACACCGGCGCAGCGCGCGCCGTCTTCGTGCACCACACGAACCACCCGGACGACTACGACTGCGACGACGCCCCGGAGATGCTGAAGTCCATGCAGGCGGACCACGTCACCCGGATGGGGTGGGACGACGTCGGCTACAACTTCGTGGTGGACAAGTGCGGCACCATCTACGAGGGGCGCGGCGGGGGTTACCAGCGCTATGTGATGGGCGCGCACACGACGGGCTTCAACGGGGACAGCGTGGGCGTCGCCGCGCTCGGCGACTTCGTGGGGACGGTGCCCGACGCGCTGATCACCGGTATCGCCCAGGTGGCCGCGTGGAAGCTGCGCCCGGGATCCGACCCGCGCGGGCATGTGCGGATGGTGTCCACCAACGACGCGAGCCGTGTGCCCGAGGGGGAGGAGGCCGATCTGGCGGTGGTCTCGGGACACCGCGACATCGTGGAGACGCACTGCCCGGGCGACGCCCTGTACGCGGAGCTGCCCCGGATCCGGGAGGAGGCGGCCGGGCTCCGGGTCGCGTCCGCCAGGAGACGGTGAACATCCCGGGCCGCGACCGCCTGGGCAGCGCCCCTTCCGGCCCGCTGCCCGGTCTCCCGCTGCCCCGGTGGCTGCGCTACCTGCCGATCGTCCTGCTGGCGGCGGGCGCTGTGGGGCAGGCGCTGGCGCCCAACTGGGTGCAGCTGGTCTTCCTCTTCGCCGCGCTGCCGCCGCTGAGCGGCCTGGTGTACTCCCCGTGGCAGACCGCCGCGCTGGGTGTGGCGGCGCTCGTGCTGATCACATTGCCCGTGACGAGGCCGCCGCACATCAGCGACGGTGACGTGGTGGCGGTGGGGGCGATCGTGCTGTTCAGCGTGCTGGTGTCGTGGATCAGGTCGCGCTACACACGGGACCTGGTGCTGGTGCGTGACGTGGCGGAGGCGGCGCAGCGCGCGGTGCTCCCGCCGCTGCCCGAGCACGTGGGGCCCGTGACGTGCCGTGGCCTGTATCGCCCGGCGCAGGTGGGGACGCTGGTGGGCGGCGACCTGTTCGACGTACGGGAGGGGCCGTACGGGGTGCGCGCGCTGGTGGGGGACGTGCGGGGGCACGGGCTCGCGGCGGTGGGCACGGTGGCGGCCATCCTGGGGGCGTTCCGTGAGGCGGTGCTCGACGAGCCGGAGCTGCAGGGCGTCGCGGCGCGGCTGGACCGGCGGCTGCGCGTGGACGCGGAGAGCGGCCTGGGGCGCGAGGAGAGCGAGGTGGAGGCGGGGACGGAGCTGTTCGCCACGGCGCTGTTGATCGAGTACGCGCCGCAGGGCGGGGAGGTGCGGATCGTGCAGTGCGGGCATCCGCCGCCGCTGCTGGTCAGGGACGGGGAGGTGTGCGAGGTGGACGTCGAGTCGGCGCCGCCCCTGGGACTCGGCTCCGAGGTTCCCACCGGTCCCGCGGTGGCGTCCGTATCCTTGCGGGCGGGCGACGTCCTGTTCGGCTACACGGACGGCGTGACCGAGGCGCGGAACGGCGCGGGCACGTTCTACCCGCTGGAGGACAGGCTGCGCAGGCTGCTGGGCGGGCGGGCCTCGCCGCCCGGCGGGGTGATCGACCTCGTGTGGCGTGATCTCACCGGATTCGCGGACGCGCTCCAGGACGACGTGGCGATGCTCGCGCTGGGTTTCTCGGCCCCCTGGCGGCCCGCCGAGACGGGGCCCGTCCGGACCTGAGCATAAGAAGCGGATAAGAGTTGAGCCGACGCGGCTCAGGTCATTTGACTGACGGTGCCGGCTGAGGCAGTCTTGAGTCAGATCCGCTCAAGCTAACAGCTGGAGGAAACCGAAATGGCACGTGCGGTCGGCATCGACCTGGGCACGACGAACTCTGTCGTCAGTGTGCTCGAAGGCGGTGAGTCCACCGTCATCACCAACGCCGAGGGCGCCAGGACCACGCCGTCCGTCGTCGCCTTCGCGAAGAACGGCGAGGTACTGGTCGGCGAGGTCGCCAAGCGCCAGGCGGTCACGAACGTGGACCGGACCATCCGCTCGGTGAAGCGCCACATCGGCACCGACTGGAAGATCGGGCTCGACGGCAAGGACTTCAACCCGCAGCAGATCAGCGCCTTCATCCTCCAGAAGCTGAAGCGCGACGCGGAGGCCTACCTGGGCGAGAAGGTCACCGACGCGGTGATCACCGTCCCGGCGTACTTCAACGACCACGAGCGCCAGGCCACCAAGGAGGCCGGTGAGATCGCCGGTCTGAACGTCCTGCGCATCGTCAACGAGCCGACGGCCGCCGCCCTCGCCTACGGGCTGGAGAAGGACGACCAGACCATCCTGGTCTTCGACCTCGGCGGTGGCACGTTCGACGTGTCGCTGCTGGAGATCGGCGACGGCGTGGTCGAGGTCAAGGCGACCAACGGCGACAACCACCTCGGTGGTGACGACTGGGACCAGCGCATCGTGGACCACCTGGTCCGCCAGTTCGCGAACGCCCACGGCGTGGACCTGTCCAAGGACAAGATGGCCCTCCAGCGGCTCCGCGAGTCCGCCGAGAAGGCGAAGATCGAGCTGTCCTCGTCCACCGAGACGACGATCAACCTGCCCTACATCACGGCGTCGGCCGAGGGCCCGCTGCACATGGACGAGAAGCTCACCAGGGCGCAGTTCCAGCAGCTGACCGCCGACCTGCTCGAACGCTGCAAGGTCCCGTTCAACAACGTCATCAAGGACGCGCGCATCCAGCTGTCCGAGATCGACCACGTGGTCCTCGTCGGCGGCTCGACGCGTATGCCCGCCGTGGCCGAGCTGGTGCGTGAGCTGACCGGCGGCAAGGACGCCAACAAGGGCGTGAACCCGGACGAGGTCGTCGCCATCGGCGCCACCCTCCAGGCCGGTGTCCTGAAGGGTGAGGTCAAGGACGTCCTGCTCCTCGACGTCACCCCGCTGTCCCTCGGCATCGAGACCAAGGGCGGCATCATGACGAAGCTGATCGAGCGCAACACCACGATCCCGACCAAGCGCTCCGAGATCTTCACCACGGCCGAGGACAACCAGCCGTCGGTCCAGATCCAGGTCTACCAGGGCGAGCGCGAGATCGCCGCCTACAACAAGAAGCTCGGCATGTTCGAGCTGACCGGCCTGCCCCCGGCGCCGCGCGGCGTGCCGCAGATCGAGGTCACCTTCGACATCGACGCGAACGGCATCATGCACGTCTCGGCGAAGGACCTGGGCACCGGCAAGGAGCAGCGGATGACCGTCACCGGCGGCTCCGCGCTGCCGAAGGACGACATCGAGCGCATGATGCGCGACGCCGAGCAGTACGCCGACGAGGACTCGCGCCGCCGTGAGGCCGCCGAGACCCGCAACCAGGCGGAGCAGCTCGTCTACACCACCGAGAACTTCATCAAGGAGAACTCGGAGAAGGTCCCGGCCGACGTCAGGGAAGAGGTCGAGGCGGCCGTCGGCGAGCTGAAGGAGAAGCTCAAGGGCGAGGACACCGCGGCCATCCGCGAGGCGTCGGAGAAGGTCGCGGCGACCAGCCAGAAGCTCGGCCAGGCCCTCTACGCCGACGCGCAGGCGGCGCAGGCCGCCGGTGGCACCGGCACCGAGAGCGCGCCGGGCGGCACCGCGACCGGCCAGGCCGACGACGACGTCGTGGACGCGGAGATCGTGGACGACGACAAGCCGAAGGGCGGTGCCGGCGCGTGACGCAGGACCCCCAGGGCTTCGACAAGGAGCCCGAAGAGGTCCAGGAGGCGGAGGCGGGCGCCGAAGGGCTGCCCGCCGACCCCACCGGGACCGAGGGCGGCGACGCCGCCGCCCCGGCCGGGGAGCCGGAGGCCACCACCCCCGAGCCGGGCGTCCAGGAGCTGAAGGACGTGCCCGGCCTGGCGGAGGCGGCGCTGACCGCGCAGCTCGACCAGGCGCGGACGGCGCTCGCCGAGCGCACCCAGGACCTGCAGCGGCTCCAGGCGGAGTTCCAGAACTACCGCCGCCGGGTCGAGCGGGACCGGGTCGCCGTCAAGGAGGTGGCGGTCGCCAATCTCCTGACGGAGCTGCTGCCGGTGCTCGACGACATCGGCCGCGCCCGGGACCACGGCGAGCTGGTCGGCGGCTTCAAGCAGGTCGCCGAGTCGCTTGAGGTCGTCGCGGCCAAAATGGGCCTCGCGCAGTTCGGCAAGGAGGGCGAGCCCTTCGACCCGATGATCCACGAGGCGCTGATGCACAGCTACTCGCCGGACGTCACGGAGACGACCTGCGTGCAGGTCCTCCAGCCTGGGTATCGCATCGGCGAACGCACCATCAGGCCGGCCCGCGTGGGCGTGGCCGAGCCGCAGCCGGGGAAGCCCGCCGAGGCGCAGGACGAGAGCACGGTGGAGAAGGACGGTGGCGGTGCCCCGGACGAGGGCTGACGCCACCGGCCCCGGACGGGCACGGAAGGAGGGGCGCCGGGGATGAGCACCAAGGACTTCATCGAGAAGGACTACTACAAGGTCCTCGGCGTCCCCCGGGACGCGACCGAGGCGGAGATCAAGAAGGCGTACCGCAAGCTCGCGCGGGAGAACCACCCGGACGCCAACCGGGGGGACACCGCCTCCGAGGACCGGTTCAAGGACGTCTCCGAGGCGTACGACGTCCTCGGGGACGCCAAGCGCCGCAAGGAGTACGACGAGGCGCGGGCGCTGTTCGGCAGCGGCGGCTTCCGGCCCGGCGGGGCCGGGGGCGGCCCCGGCGGGCAGTTCAACTTCGACCTGAGCGACCTGTTCGGCGGCGCGCAGCCGCCGCCCGGGGGCGGCACCACGGGCGGGGCCGGCGGCTTCGGCGGCGGCATCGGGGACGTCTTCGGCGGCCTGTTCAACCGGGGCACCGGCACGCGTACGGCGCCCCGGCGCGGTCAGGACATCGAGTCCGAGGTGACGCTCAGCTTCACCGAGGCCGTCTCCGGCGCGACGGTGCCGCTGCGGATGTCGTCCAGCGCGGCCTGCAAGGCGTGCCAGGGCACCGGAGACCGCAACGGCACGCCACGGGTGTGCCCCACCTGTGTCGGCACCGGCCAGGTCAGCCGGGGCGGCGGGGGCGGGTTCTCGCTCACCGACCCCTGCGTGGACTGCAAGGGCCGCGGCCTGATCGCGCAGGACCCCTGCGCCGTCTGCCGGGGCAGTGGCCGGGCGACCAGCCAGCGGACCATGCAGGTGCGCATCCCGCCGGGTGTGGACGACGGGCAGCGCATCCGGCTGCGCGGCAAGGGCGCTCCCGGCGAGCACGGCGGGCCGGGCGGCGATCTCTACGTGATCGTCCACGTGGACGAGCATCCGGTCTTCGGCCGCCGTGGCGACAATCTGACCATCACGGTGCCGGTGACCTTTCCGGAGGCCGCGCTCGGTGGTGAGATCAAGGTGCCGACGCTCGGCGGCCCCCCGGTCACCTTGAAGCTGCCGCCCGGCACACCCCCGGGCCGCACGATGCGCGCGCGCGGCAAGGGGGCCGTGCGCAAGGACGGCACCCGGGGCGACCTGCTGGTCACCGTCGAGGTGGCCGTGCCGCGCGAGGTGGGGGACGACGCCAGGAAGGCGCTGGACGAGTACCGCACCGCCATGGCGGGGGAGGACCCTCGGGCAGGGCTGTTCGAGGCCGCGAAGGGAGAGTGACGAGATGGACGGCCGGCACGGACAGAGCGGCAATCCCTACGAACTGACCGAAGACACCCCGGTGTACGTCATCTCCGTCGCCGCACAGCTCTCGGGACTCCACCCGCAGACGCTGCGGCAGTACGACCGGCTCGGCCTGGTCTCGCCCGACCGGGCGGCCGGGCGCGGGCGGCGCTACTCGGCCCGGGACATCCAGCTGCTGCGCCAGGTGCAGCGGCTGTCCCAGGACGAGGGCATCAACCTGGCCGGGATCAAACGGATCATCGAGCTGGAGAACCAGGTCGCCGCGCTCCAGGCGAAGGTGGTGGAGCTCCAGCAGGCGGTGGAGGGCGCGGCGCTCGCCATGCGGCAGGCCGAGGCCCAGGTGCACGCCTCGTACCGGCGCGACCTCGTGCCGTACCAGGACGTGCGCCAGTCCGCCGCGATCGTCGTCTGGCGCCCCGACAGGGGGCGTTGACCGGCGCCGACGCCCGCTGACCGCGTCGGGTCCGCCCGCGCGCGTCAGCGGGCGGAGGCGTCCGGCGTCCAGTGCGCGCGCACGTCGGCCCAGTCCTCGACACTGTCCGGGTCGCCGCGCCAGTGGCCGAGCGTACGGGCGGCGGTGGCCGTGTCGCGGACCCAGGCCGTCGCGTCCGGCAGCCAGCCCGCCAGGACGGTCCAGCCGTCCTCGACGGGCAGCGCCAGGCCGAAGGCGGCGAGGCACGCGCCGACGGTGACGTGCACGCCGTCGTAGTGCGCGGCGAGCGCTTCCCAGTCCGGCAGGTACCAGGGGCCTTCGCGGCCGGTCCAGGCGCGCCACTCGCCGTCGTGCGTGCCGGTGACGTCGCGCGGGAAGCGGGCGACGAGCGCCTGCCAGTCGGCGGGGCCCCGGATCTCGGCGACCCGCGCGGCGGGGTCGATCTCCAGGCGGTCCACCCGCACCTTCGTCCCGGCGGCCGGGACGCCGCTGTCCACGTAGCGGACGAACTCGATGCTCGGCACGTCCGCGCGGCCCCCGGTCGTCCAGGTCCCGTGCGCGAAATCCGGCGCCGACCACCAGAAGGCGCCGATGCGGTGGCCGGGGGGCGGGCGGTGGGGCAGGCGCGCCAGGTGCTGCGCGCGGGCCTCGGCCATGGAACGCCGTACGGCCGCCCCGATCCCGCCCCGCGGCGCGGACCCGGGCCCCGACCCGGTGGCGACGAGGCGCCGCTGGTCGCCGCGTGCCACCGGGGACCACCAGGTCTCGGCGGCGGGCGACGCGGCCAGCGCGGCGGCGAGGGGCCGCAACTCCTCGGCGGCCAGCGCGCTCAGGCTCCACAGCTCGGGATCGCCGCTCCGGAAGCCGAACAGGAAGGAGACGTCGGCCAGTTTCAACAGACCGTTTTCTTCGTCCAGTTCACTCAGCCGGTGCCAGGCGCCGCGGGCGACACGTTCGCGGAGCACGGCGCGCACCTCTTCCGCCGGTACGTCCCGGGCGCGCCGCCCCTCCAGGGGCATGATCTCCCGGAACGTGTTGTCGAGCATGTCGTACGCCAGCCGCCCGGTGCCCGGCGCCCTGCTCAGCCCCAGCGCGGCGAACAGGGTCTCCGCCGCGGAGTCCTCACCGGCCCAGTCCTCGTCGGGACTGTCCAGGAAGGTGAGGAGCAGGTGCCGTCCCAACGGCCCTCCGAGGAGCAGCCGTTCCCGTTCGGCGTGGTCGGGCGGAGTGGCGTCTGCCGGGGGCACGTCCATGGTGGTCATCGTACGAACGCAGGTGCGGTACCGCGACAAGAATGACATGGCGTCCACGGGCGTTCCCGTGCGGGAACGGTCATGCCCGGTGCCCGTGCCGGACCGCCCGGTGCGTCCACAGGCGTGACGACGGCGGGTTGTTCTCGCCGCCCTCGCCCGTCCTCCGCCCCGTCGCGCGTTCGCCGATTCGCGGACGGGAACACAGCACACTTCAGAAACGGTCGGCGTGGTCCACCGGTGGTACGGCGCTCCGCCGCCCGGCCCGCGCCAACGCCGCGCCGAGCGGCGGGAGCAGGACGCACGCGGCGACCGTCGCGTACAGCCACCCCGCCAGGATGTCGCTCGGCCAGTGCACACCGAGGTAGACGCGGCTGACGCCGACCGCCACCGCCCACACCGCCGGGACGCCGTACGCCACCGCGCGCGGCAGGTGGCGCGCCAGCAGCACCGCGACGCCGATGGCGACCATGCCGGACGTCGCCGCGTGCCCCGAGGGCATCGACGGGTTGTTGACATGGATCAGCCAGTCGGCGACCGGCGGGCGCGGGCGGTCGAACGTCGTGACGATCAGCAGCCGTACGAGCTGGCCCACCGCGAGCGCCCCCACGCCCGCCACCGCGCCGAGCCACCACGTGCGCGGCACGTACAGCGCGCCCACGACGGCCGCGATCACCAGCGGGGGCACGCCGCTTCCCGTGCTGGTGATGAAGCGGAAGGCGTCGTTCCAGCCGCCGGTGCGCCGCTCAAGCGCCTCGTCGTGCAGCGTGTCGTCCACGGGGAACGGCGCCCCGTCCCGCAGCGCGACCGCGAACATCAGGGCGGCCAGCAGCGCGGCGGCCACGGCGGCGATGGTGACGCGGTGTGATCGGGTCATGCTCGGCAAGCCTAGGCGAGCGATCGGGGTGCGGGAAGAGCCGGAAGGACGCCGGTCGAAAAAGGTAAAGGAACGGTCAGGTCCGCAGGTAGGAGGCACCGTTCACGTCAAGCACCGCGCCGGACGACCAGACCGCCCCCGGCGACGCCAGGTAGCGGACCGCCGCCGCGACCTCCTCGGCCGCCGCCACCCGCCCGAACGGGCTCTGCGCCCGGATCGCCTCGCCCTCCGCGCCGCTCAGCCGCCCGGCGACCCGTTCCGTGCGCACGAATCCGGGCGCCACCGAGGCGACGCCGATCCCGTGCGGCGCCAGCGAGACGGCGAGCGACTGCCCCAGCGCGTGCAGCGCGGCCTTGCTCGCGCCGTACGCCGGGTGGTCCGGCTCGCCGCGGAAGGCGCCGCGCGAGCCGACGTTCACGATCCGCCCGCCCACGCCGCGGTCGATCATGTCGCGCGCGGCGCAGTAGGAGGCGTGCGCGGCGCCGAGCAGGTTGACGTCCACCGTCCGCCGCCAGGCCGCGACCCAGTCGTCCCAGCCGGTGTCGGGCAGCGGGTGCGCGATCATGGCGGCGGCGTTGTTGACCAGCACGTCGATGCCGCCGAGCGCCCCGGCCGCGTCCGCGACGAGGCGGCGTACGGCCTCGGGGTCCGTCAGGTCGGCGGCCAGCACGGTGTGGCCCGCGCCCGGGAGCGACGCGGCGGTCTCCTCGGCGTCGGCGCGGCGCGTCCCGCAGTGCACGGCGACGCGGTCGCCGTCCGCCGCGAAGGCCGCCGCGATCGCACGGCCGATGCCCCGGGAGGCGCCGGTGACCAGCACGCCCCTGCCCCCGCCGTCCGCCGTGCCGCTCATCGGGCGAACACCTGCGCCTCGTCCGTGAACGCCTTGAACTCCAGCGCGTTGCCCGCCGGGTCGAGGAAGAACATCGTCCACTGCTCGGCCGGTTCCCCGGCGAAGCGCAGCACCGGCTCGATGACGAACGCCGTGCCCGCGTCGCGCAGCCGCGCCGAGAACGCGTGGAAGTCGGCGACGTCGAGCAGCAGCCCGAAGTGCGGTACGGGCACGCGGTGTTCGCCGACCGATCCGTGCCCCGCCGGGCCGCGCGGCGGGCCCGGCACCACGTGCGTCACGACCTGGTGGCCGCGCAGGTCCCAGTCCACCCAGGTGCCGGTGGAGCGTCCCTCGGGCAGCCCCAGCACCCCGCCGTAGAACTCCCGCGCCCGCGCGAGGTCGTCCACGGGGATCGCGAGATGGAAGCCGGGCCTGGTGCCGCTTGTCATACGTATGCCTCTCGTCGGTCGTGCCGTTGCCCCCCCGGGCGTTCCTATCACCACGCCCGGGGGGACGGCACGCGCCCTCAGCGGCGCGACGACCAGCGCAGCTCCACGTCGGCCGCCCGCACGTAC
Source organism: Streptomyces avicenniae (assembly GCF_000719135.1). Classification (GTDB taxonomy): domain Bacteria; phylum Actinomycetota; class Actinomycetes; order Streptomycetales; family Streptomycetaceae; genus Streptomyces; species Streptomyces avicenniae. Next base: position 754,875 of record NZ_JOEK01000001.1, read on the forward strand.
GCGACCCGGTGCCCGAGCTGGATCTGGTAGTAGTCCTCGCCACGCACCACCTGGTGCCCGGCCGGGTCGAACGTCACGGCCCGGTAGTACTCGCCCGGCGTCCGCAGCCCGACGACGTACGCCTGGTCGGCGGGGACGCTGTACGACAGCGGGCTCACCGCCTGCACCGGCACGCCCGGCGGGTAGGCGGCGGCCTCCGGGTAGGCGCGGCCGTACACCGGGATCGTCGTCGCGCCGTCCTTGCCGGTGACGACCCAGCCCTGCGCGTCGTACGACGTCCGCTCGCGCGCCGGGTCGTGGAACCACGCCTTGGCGCCGAGGTACCAGATCGCCGTCCAGTCGCCCCGGCGCTCGGCCACGGCGAACTGCTGCCCGGCCGTCGCCCGCGCGCCGATGTCGTTGACGCCGGTGGACGACGCGCCGCCGCCCGGGTGCGTGCCGGGGTCGGCGACGAGCGGGGCGTCCGCGCGCGGCTCGGTGTGCAGCCGTACGGCGGCCGAGCCGTGCGGCGCGCACGTGCTGCCGGTGCCCGTGCAGCCGGTGAACTCGGGGCTGTGCTCGTCGTAGTCGGGCGCGATCGTGACGATGCCGCCGCGCGGGCCCGCCGTCGGGTGGAAGGGGGCGCCGAGCAGCGCGAAGTAGTGCGACCAGTCCCAGTACGGGCCGGGGTCGGTGTGCATGCCGGGGATGCCGGTCGTGGTGGTGCCCTGCACGTTGTCGTGGCCGAGGATGTGCTGCCGGTCGAGCGGGATGTCGTACGTGCGGGCCAGGTACCGCACGAGGCGGGCGGACGTGCGGTACATCGCCTCCGTGTACCAGGCGTCGGGGTCGGTGAGGAAGCCCTCGTGCTCCAGGCCGATCGACTTGGCGTTCACGAACCAGTTGCCCGCGTGCCAGCCGACGTCCTTCGTGGCGAGGTGCTGGGCGATGTGGCCGTCGGAGGAGCGCAGGCTGTAGTGCCAGGAGACGTACGTCGGGTCCTGTACGAGGTCGAGCGTCGTCTCCCAGGTGGCCTCGGTGTCGTGGATGACGATGTACTCGATCTCCTGGGACGTCTCGCGGTCGGCGAGGTCGTGGTTGCCGTAGTCGCCGCCGCCCAGGTCCTCGTAGGGCGCGGGCAGCCATGCGCAGGAGACGGTGCGGGGGCACTCGACGTTCGGGTCGCGGGGCGCGTGCGGCAGGCCGAGGGCGTCGGCGGTGGCGGTGTCGGGGGCGACGTCCTGGGGGGTGAGGACGACGCGCTGGCCGCTGTCCGTGACGCGCTCCTCGCCCGTCGCGATGACGTCGTACACGTCGTCGGCGAAGACCTCGGCGGCGTCCTGCGTGTCGGCGCCCGCGTAGGCGGCCACCGCGCCGTACCAGGCGGCGGGGTCGTCGCCGGGCGCGGCGCCGAGGTCGCGCTGCGCGGCGGCGAGGAGGGCGGCGCCGCCCTCGATGTTGGCGGCGGCGCTGGTGCGCAGCTCGTCGGGGGACAGGCCGGTCAGTTCGGCGGCGCGCTCCAGGGTGCCGTCGCCTGTGGTGTGCGCGGCGGTGGTGGTGGGCGCCGCGTCGGCGGTCGCGGCCGGGGTGAGCGGCCTGGACGTGTCGCCGCGCGGGTCCTCGGTGCCGTCCGCGTGGTGCCCGGCGTGCCCGGTGTGGGCGGCGGATTCGGCGAGCGCGGTCGGCACGTCGGTCAGGTGCATGGGCCCGTAGCCCCCGGAGACGCTGGCCGCGCCGCCGTGGGCGTCCCAGCGTGACTGGAGGTAGGAGACGCCGAGCAGCACGCTCTCGGGCACGTCCCAGCGGTGCGCGGCGGCGCTGAACGCGGCCTGGAGCGCGGTGTCGTCCGACGCGGCTCCTGCGGGTGGTCCCGCGGCCAGCAGGGGGACGGCCAGGGCCGCCGCGGTGGCGGCGCCCAGGACGCGGTAGGGGCGGACGGGTCCTCGCAAGGCGGCCTCCGTGGGTCGGTTCGCCGGATACGTGCGGTACGACGGGACGGCATGAGCATGCTGATCGTGAACGGACGGGACGTCAATGGACCCGTGATACACCGGCGTTGCACGTCACGGGTGGTGCGTCACGGTTTCCCGCGGCCGTGTCCGCCGCCTGCGGCCCGGCACAGGTATGGACCGGTGGCCCCCCGCCGCGCTTTGCCCGATCTTTACCCGCGGCACCGGGATGACCGGCCGTCAACGCGTGCGGCCCCACCACTCGTTCAGCGGACCGTCGCTGGACAGGGACGCAGGGTGATCACAGGGTGTCGGTATGAACCACGGTGTCGCGGTGAAGTCCACGCTCCTGCTGATAGTGACCTCGGCCGTCCTCGGCCTGACGTCGCCGCCCGCGCTCGCCGGTGCCGCGCCCTGGGCGGACGGCCCGGTCGGGACGGTCGGCAAGCTCGTCTGGGACGCGGGCGGCGGGCGGCTCGGCATGTGCTCCGGCTCGGTCGTGGACGCGCCGAACGGCAGCGTCGTCGCGACGGCCGCGCACTGCGTCCGCACCCGCGAGACCCCCGACCCGCCCGCCGAGGTGTGGTTCGTGCCGGGCTACGACCACGGGAAGGACAGCTACCGCGAGGACGGTTGGCGCGTCACCGGCTTCCACACCCCCGAGGGCTGGGACATCTCCCGGGACACGACCGAGATCCTGCACCACGACTACGCCTTCCTCACCCTCGCGGAGCGGGACGGCGTGACCGTGCAGGAGGCGCACGGCGCCAACCGCCTCGTGGTCGAACCGGTGCCGCAGGACCGCGACGTCGCCGTCCTCGGCTACCCGGCGATCGAGCCGTACGACGGCGAGTCGCTGCACTACTGCGCCGGGCCGACCGACGTGCTCGACGCGGCGGAGGCGGACGAGGCCAACGTCGGCGGGCTCCTGCTGGAGGACTGCGACCTCACGGCCGGGTCGAGCGGCGGCCCGTGGCTCCAGGACTTCGACGCGGAGACGGGCGGCGGCGCGCTCGTCGCGGTGATGTCGGTGGGCAGCGGCGAGGGCCAGGTGGTGGGCCGCCCGTTCCCGGCAGAGGCGGCGGACCTGCTGGCGGCGGCGTCGGAGTGACGCCGCCGCGTCAGGCCACGGGCCGCCCGGACGGGAAGCGGACGTTCGTCAGCTCCTCGGAGACGGCCCACAGGCGGGCGCGCGTCTCCTCGTCCAGCGCGCGGCGCGGCGCCCTGACCTCGGCCGCGCCGCCGGTCAGCTCGCCGAAGCCCGACGGGCCGTAGTAGGCGCCGCCCTTGGCGTCCGGGCTGGTCGCGGCGTACAGCGCGGGCAGGACGCCCGCGGGCACCTGCTGCCACATGAACGGGACGCGGTAGCTCAGCCGGGAGAGCCGGGTGGACAGCCCGGCCCGCCATCCACCGCCCATGCTCGGGCCGCTGACCTGGAGATTCGTGACGGTGCCGCCCGGGTGCGCGCTGTTGCTGCGGATGCCCCAGCCGCCCTCGGCGGCGCGGTGGTCCAGCTCCCGCGCGAACATCAGGTTGGCCAGCTTGGACGTGCCGTACGCCCGCTGGCTGCGGTAGCGGCGCTCGCTCTGGAGGTTGGCGAAGTCGATCCTGCCCCAGCGGCTGGTGAGGCTGGACATGGTCGTCACGTGGGCGCCGCCCGCGGCCCGCAGCAGCGGCAGCAGGTGGGCGGTGAGGGCGAAGTGGCCCAGGTAGTTGCTGCCGAACTGGAGCTCGAAGCCGTCCTCGGTGGTCCGGTGCTCGGGCGGCGTCATGACGCCCGCGTTGTTGAGCAGGACGTGCACGGGCCGCCCCTCGTCGCGCAGCCGCTCGCCCAGCGCGGCGACGGACGTGAGCGAGGACAGGTCGAGGCGGCGCTGCGACAGCGTGGCGCCCGGGTGCTCGGCGGCGAGCCTGGCCATGGCGTCGGCGCCCTTGCGCTCGTCGCGCACGGCGAGGATCACCTCGGCACCCGCGCCGAGGAGGCGGCCGGTCAGGCCGTAGCCCAGGCCGCTGTTGGCGCCGGTGACGACGGCGAGCTTTCCGGTGAGGTCGGGGACGGTGACGTCGAGCGCGGTGCGTGCCATGGCGGGTCCTCGGGGTGGTCGGGGGCGGGGGAGCCGGCCCGGCCAAGGTAACGGGCCAGTGGTCTTTTATCAACGGACCACCGGTCTGCTAGCGTGTCGCGACGTGGCAGGGGACAGCGGCTTCCAGCGCGCCAGGCGCCCGGAGCAGGTGCGCGCGCGGCGGGAGGCGATCGTCCGCACGGCGCGCGACATGCTCGCGGACCGCCCGCTCGCCGACATCAGCCTCAACGAGCTGAGCGCCCGCGTGGGGCTCGCCAAGTCCAACGTGCTGCGGTACTTCGACAGCCGCGAGGCCGTGTTCCTCGAAGTGCTCGACCGCTCCTGGGGCGCGTGGCTGGACGAGCTGGAGACGGCCGCCGCCCCGGCCGCCGGGCGTGACGGGCGCTTCGCCGCCGAGACGCGCACGGCTGGGCGCGTCGCCGCCTCGCTCGTGGCGCGGCCCGAGCTGTGCGAGCTGATCAGCGGCATGGCCGGGGTGCTGGAGCGCAACATCTCCGTGGACTTCGCGCGCCACTTCAAGCAGCGGGCCGCCGCGCACACGGAGCGGCTGGCGCGGCTGGTCCGCCGCGAGGTGCCCGTGCTGGACGACGCGGGCGCGGCGCACTTCGCGGGCGCGGTGTTCGTGGTGGTCGCGGGGCTGTGGCCCTACGCCAGGCCGACCGAGGCGATCGCCCGGGTCTCCGCCGAGATGGGCGCCCCGCCTGCGTGGGACGCGTTCGTGGCCGGGCTCGCCGAGGGGCTGGTCAACCAGCTCGTCGGGCTCACGGCGCGGGCGGCGCCCCCGCCCGGCGGTCAAGGCTCGCGCGGCGCCTTCTCGCCGTAGGTGGCGGTGTACTCGGCGGCCAGCCAGGGCCCGAGGTCGTCGATGAGCATGCGCAGGACCGCCGGGTCGGCGGACGGCGTACGGCCGACGGCGGCGGCCTCCCGCATCTGCGCGGCGCGGTCGGGGTGGTGGCGGGCGAAGAGTTCGGCGGAGAGCGCGAGGTCGCTCGTCCAGCCGCCCCAGCGGGGCATGACCAGCGTGAAGCCGGTGCGGACGACGCGGCGCCCGACGCCCCGGCTCAGGGCACGCCGGTCGGCGTCCGTCACGGCCTCGGCGGCGCGTGCGCGCCAGCGCGGCAGGGCGAGGGCGAGGTCGCCGTTCGTCTCGCGGGCGAGCAGGGGCGTGGGGCGGTAGCGGGGCAGGTCGCGGGCCAGGTCGGGGCCGAGCAGCGGCGTGCACAGGCAGGCGACGAAGAAGCCGAGGTCGTGGCGCTCCAGCTCGCTGAGGGCCGTGGCCACGTCCACCGTGAGCAGGCCCGCGCCGTTGATCTCGGGGTGCGCGCCGTCGAGGGCGGCCTCGACCGCCGAGGCGGCGGCGCGGTCGGCGTCGGTCGGCGGTTCGCGCAGGACGGCCAGCAGGTCGAGGTCGGAGACGCCGGGGACGGCCGTGCCGCGCGGGACGCTGCCGTAGAGGTACGCGCTGTGCAGGCGCGCGCCGAACGTGCTGGTGAGCTGCTCGCGTGCCGCCCGCACGACCTGGGCGAACGCCGCCGGGACCTGTCGCAGGGAGCCTTCGCGGGCGATCGTGCCGTCGGGCCGCAGACCTCGCTCGTCCATGGAATCCACCCTGCTGCGCGGCGCGGCGGCGCCGCCACCTGATTCCCGGCCCGGCGGGCGTCGTCGGAGCCGTTGTCAGACCCGTGTGCGAGAGTCCGGGCATGCTGGAGATCGTGGTGGAGACGGAGAACGCGGAACGGCACGTCCGTCCGACCGCCGGTGAACTCGCCGGGCTGATACGGCGGATCGGCGGCGCCGGTGACCGGTTCCTGATCGTCCAGCTGATACCCGACCTGCCCGACGTCTTCCTCCAGGTCTGGCACGAGGCGGGGGGCGCCTGGACGCTTGAGCACCGCGACGGCGGCCACGGTCGGCACTTCGGCACGGCGCCCGCCGGGCCCGAGGACGTGCTCGCGGCGATGACCGGCTGGGCGCGCCGGGAGGACGGGTGGGACGCGGGCCACGCGTGGTCGCCCGTGGACACGGGGCCCGCCGTCGAGGTGCCGCCGCTCGCCCTCGACCCGTCCGACCGCGCGGCGCTGGAGGAACACCTCGGCGAGGTGCTGGCCGCCGGGTACGCCACCCGCGCCGAGCTGGCCGAGACCGCCGAGGAGTACCTCGTCATCGAGGACCACCGGCCGGTGTCGCGGGCGCAGGCGTGGGCGCTGGCCGACCGGATGTGGCTTGCGCGTGTCGGCGAACAGGTGGCGTGGCGGGGCGAGACCGACCCGGAGCGGCTGACCCGCGCGTTCACCGCCCTGGAGGCGGCGGGTCTCACGGCCCGTGAGAGCTTCACCTGCTGCCGTTCCTGCGGCCGGTCGGAGATAGCCGACGCGGGCAGGCCCGACGCCCGCGGCTTCGTCTACTTCCCCTCCCAGGCCGCCGAGTCGGCCGCGGCCGGGCACGGGCTGGCGCTCTACTACGGTGGCTTCGACGGCTCGTCGGCGACGACCACCGCCGTCGGCCGTGAGGTCGTGGCCGCGCTCGCGGCGGCCGGGCTGTGCGCCGAGTGGAGCGGGGACCCGGACCAGGCCATCACCGTCACGCCCCTGGACTGGCGCCGCCGCCTGATCGGCTAGGCCACCCCGCCCCGCCTCACCGGCGTCCGCCACGCGGCCGGCCCGGCGTTCCTGCCTGCCCTGGGGACGGCGGCCCGCCGCGTCCGTACCCGACCGGTGACCTCCCGTGCGCTGAACCCGCCCACGGGCCCGGCGGCATGCCCGCGTGCCCGTACGTCCTGCGGAGCGTCACGCCCGGCGGCGCGGCCGTCCCGCGTGTCGTGCGTGCCGGGAAGTGGCCTCCGGCTTGTTGAGTGGAATAGACTCAACTTATCGCACGTTGGATCTGGCAGGCCAGGACCGGCCGTCCGGCCCGCCCCGTATCCGCCCACGGATTCTCTCCACGGAGGAGTACCGCCTCGTGAACGCCGAGCTGACCAACAGGAGCCGGGAAGCGATCAGCGCGGCCAATGACCGCGCGCTGACCGAGGGACACCCCGACATCACCCCGGCCCATCTGCTGCTCGCCCTGCTCACCGGCCGCGACAACGAGAACATCCAGGACCTCCTGGCCGGTGTCGAGGCCGACCAGGCCGCGCTGCGCTCCGGAGCCGAACGGCTCCTCGGCGCCCTGCCCAGCGTGCAGGGCGCCTCCGTCGCCAAGCCGCAGCCGAACCGCGAACTGCTCGCCGTCCTGGCCGACGCCGCGCAGCGCGCCCAGGAGCTGGGCGACGCGTACATCTCCACCGAGCACCTGCTCATGGGCCTCGCCGCCAAGGGCGGCAGGACCGGCGAGCTGATGACGGAGCAGGGCGCCACCGGCAGGAAGCTGCTCGACACCTTCCAGGCCGGGCGCGGCGGGCAGCGCGTCACCAGCCCCGACCCGGAGGGCACGTACAAGGCGCTGGAGAAGTTCGGCACCGACTTCACGCAGGCCGCCCGCGACGGCAGGCTCGACCCGGTCATCGGCCGCGACCACGAGATCCGGCGCGTCGTGCAGGTCCTGTCCCGGCGCACCAAGAACAACCCGGTCCTCATCGGCGAGCCGGGCGTCGGCAAGACCGCCGTCGTCGAGGGGCTGGCCCAGCGCATCGTGAAGGGCGACGTCCCCGAGTCGCTGAAGAACAAGCGCCTCGTCTCCCTCGACCTCGGCGCGATGCTGGCGGGCGCGAAGTACCGGGGCGAGTTCGAGGAGCGGCTGAAGTCCGTCCTCAACGAGATCAGGGACAGCGACGGCCACGTCATCACGTTCATCGACGAGCTGCACACCGTCGTCGGCGCGGGCGCCGGGGGCGACTCCGCCATGGACGCGGGCAACATGCTGAAGCCGATGCTCGCGCGCGGCGAGCTGCGCCTCGTCGGCGCCACGACGCTGGACGAGTACCGCGAACGCGTCGAGAAGGACGCCGCGCTGGAACGCCGCTTCCAGCAGGTGCTGGTGGCCGAGCCGACCGTCGAGGACAGCATCGCCATCCTCCGCGGCCTCAAGGGACGCTACGAGGCGCACCACAAGGTGCAGATCGCCGACTCCGCCCTCGTCGCCGCCGCGACCCTCTCCGACCGCTACATCACCTCCCGCTTCCTGCCCGACAAGGCCATCGACCTGGTGGACGAGGCCGCGTCCCGGCTGCGGATGGAGATCGACTCCTCGCCCGTCGAGATCGACGAACTCCAGCGCGCCGTGGACCGGTTGCGCATGGAGGAACTCGCCCTCACCAGCGAGTCGGACGCCTCCTCCCGCGAGCGCCTGGAGCGGCTGCGCCGCGAACTGGCCGACCGCGAGGAGGAGTTGCGCGGCCTCACCGCCCGGTGGGAGAAGGAGAAGGAGGGCCTGAACCGCGTCGGCGAGCTGAAGGAGCGCCTGGACGAGACGCGTGGCCTCGCCGAACGCGCCCAGCGCGACGGCGACTTCGAGGCCGCCTCCAAGCTGCTCTACGGCGAGATCCCCGCCCTGGAACGCGAGCTGGCCGCCGCGTCCACCGAGGCCGAGGCGGAGGCCGCCACCGCCAGCATGGTCAAGGAGGAGGTCGGCCCCGACGACATCGCCGACGTCGTCTCCTCCTGGACCGGCATCCCCGCCGGTCGGCTGCTCGCCGGGGAGACCGAGAAGCTGCTCCGCATGGAGGACGAGCTGGGCCGCCGCCTGATCGGCCAGCCCGAGGCCGTGCGCGCCGTGTCGGACGCCGTGCGCCGCAGCCGCGCCGGGGTCGCCGACCCCGACCGGCCCACCGGCTCGTTCCTCTTCCTCGGCCCGACCGGCGTCGGCAAGACCGAGCTGGCCAAGGCGCTCGCCGACTTCCTCTTCGACGACGAGCGGGCGATCGTCCGCATCGACATGAGCGAGTACGGCGAGAAGCACTCGGTCGCGCGGCTCGTCGGCGCGCCCCCCGGCTACGTGGGGTACGAGGAGGGCGGCCAGCTCACGGAGGCCGTGCGGCGGCGCCCGTACTCCGTCGTCCTGCTGGACGAGGTGGAGAAGGCGCACCACGAGGTGTTCGACGTGCTGCTCCAGGTCCTGGACGACGGGCGGCTCACGGACGGCCAGGGCCGGACGGTGGACTTCCGCAACACGCTGCTGATCCTCACGTCGAACCTCGGCTCCCAGCACCTGATCGACCCGCTGGCCAAGCCGCAGGAGCGGCGCGAGGAGGTCCTCGCGGCGGTGCGCGCGGCGTTCCGTCCCGAGTTCCTGAACCGGCTGGACGAGCTGGTCATCTTCGACCCGCTGTCCGGCGAGGAGCTGAGCCGCATCGCCCGCCTCCAGGTGGGCCTGCTCCAGCGCCGCCTGGCCGACCGCCGCCTCACCCTCGACGTCACCGAGCTGGCCCTGCGCTGGCTGGCCGACGAGGGCCTCGACCCGGCGTACGGCGCCCGGCCGCTGCGCCGCCTGGTGCAGACGGCCATCGGCGACCCGCTGGCCCGCATGATCCTCGCCGGTGAGGCGCGCGACGGGGACACCGTACGGGTGGACGCGAGCCCGGACGGCGGCCTGGTCCTGCTTGCGGCGACCGGGGAGGCGTGAGGGAGTATGGAAAACGCCCGCGCCACCGTACGAAGGGACCTCCTCCGTGTCAGTCGATCCGTCCGCGATCCCGAATTTCGGTGGCCCACCGGAGCGGAAGCCGGGTGACCAGCCGCAGCAGCGGAAGCCGTCCGCGCCGATCCTGCCGAACCCTGACCTGGTCAAGCAGGTCCTGGAGCGCATGAAGCTGAAGTACGTCGTGGACAAGCAGGGCGACGTCGTCGCGCCGTGGAAGGACTTCCGCACCTACTTCATGTTCCGCGGCGAGAAGGCGCAGCGGATCCTGTCGGTGCGGACCTTCTACGACCGCAGACACGGCATCGACGACAAGCCGCTGCTGCTGGAGAGCGTGGACGAGTGGAACCACACGACGCTGTGGCCGAAGGTCTCCACGCACACCAACGACGACGGGACCGTCCGGCTGGTCGGCGAGGTGCCGATGCTCATCGGCGCGGGGGTCGGCTTCGACCACTTCGTCGCCAGCGTGGCCAGTTGGGTCCGGGCCGGGATCGAGTTCGACAAGTGGCTCGTCGAGCGGCTCGGCCTGGAGAAGGACATCGAGTCGGACGGCGGCGACGGTGGCGGCGACGGGACCGGTGACGGTGACGGGGACGGCGCGGGGGACCCGGCGTGATCGTCGCCTTCTCGGTGACCCCGATCGGCTCCGGCGAGGACGTGGGGGAGGCGGTCGCCGAGGCCGTCCGGGTGGTCCGCGCCTCGGGGCTGCCGAACCGTACGGACGCGATGTTCACCTCGCTTGAGGGCGACTGGGACGAGGTGATGGACGTGGTGAAGCGCGCCGTCGAGGCCGTCGAGGCACGTGCCGGGCGCGTCAGCCTGGTCCTGAAGGCCGACATCCGCGCGGGCGTCACGGACGGCCTGACGGCCAAGGTGGAGCGCGTCGAGACCCTGCTGCGCTGACACCCGCCCGCCCTGTGAGAACGGCCCGCGCCCCGGACAGGGACGCGGGCCGGTTCGTAGCGTGCCGCAGCGTGTCAGCCCTGTGCGGGCGTCGCGTCCGCGACGCGCGCGGCGGTGAGGCGGCCGTCGTGCTGGTACTCGATGAGGACGTTGTCGTCCGGCGCGAACAGCCAGATGTCGTCACTCGTGGCGAGCACCTGCTCGGCGTGCGCGGCCACGCTTTCGGCGGGGAGCGCGAGGGACGGTACGCCGAGGTTGCCCCACGTGATCACCACGAGCGAGTCCGCCTCGACGTATGTCCTGACGAACGCGGCGAGGCCTCGCGCGGCTTGGTCCCAGTCGTCCGTGAAGTCCTGTCGGATGTTCGGACAGCTGTCCCAGTCGAGAGCGCCCCAGCGTGTGGCGGGAAACCGGCGCAGGCTCACCCCGTAGAACGCCTGACTCTCCGGCCAGGTGGGGACGAACGAGTCCGCCCGCTCCCTCTCGGACAGGCTCCCCAGGAGGTCGTCGAGGGCCTCGGGGAAGACGTACGGGACGGCCTTTTCTTCATGTCGCCGTGTCAAGCCCGTATTCCTGCTTGAGATATCTCAGGTACTCGACCTGCGAACCGTTCAGCTTCCCTTCGTCCAGAGCGGCGAGCGCTTCCAACATGACGCCCTGCAAACCACCGGTCGAATCGAGCTCGCCGAGGGCATGCAGCTCGCTCTCCCTGCATACGTCGTCGCTTTCGGTCGCCGCCGCTGCGGCCAGTACTCCCGCCACTGTCAGCAACTCGCCTGTACCGAAGGCCGTCACCCAGTCGGTCACGGTTTCGCAGGCTTCGTTTCGTTCGGCGGGCGATGACGAGGTCAGACCTCGGACCAGTGCCAACAGTGCCGGGCTTCCCACAGCCACTCGTTCACCTCCGGGGCGGCACAGCCCGACGAATCCGCACAGCCGGGGGATGGGCGTGTCGTGCCGCAGTCGGATCGTAGGGGTCCTCGGCGTTCTGCGGACGGCCGGAGGGCAGAGGTTTTCCGCCCAGTCTTCGCACTTCCGTCCGAACTGACTTCACCGGCTTTCGTCTGATGCGCGATTCGAGCCGGGGGCGCCGTTCCGGAGGTCGGCCCGCGTGAACTTCAGGCGGTACTGCGTCGGGGACCTGTTGTGCTGACCGCCGAAGTTGTATGAGCGTGGCCCGTTCCGCCCGCCGTCGCCCGGCGTGGCGGTTCCGCCGTTCACGCCTCCAGCCAGTTCCATTCCGGGTCGAGGGAGAACCTGTCGATGACGTCCTGGAACGGCACGAACTCCTCGGCGTTCGTGTCCAGCACGCCGTCGAGCCCCGGGAGCACGGCGAACAGCAGTGCCCGCACACAGGCCACGCCCGCGTACTCCACAGTGATCGCTTTGACCTCGCCGACGATGCCCTTCACCTGCTCGATCTCCTCGGCGTCGTACTCGGTGAGCACATCGTCCGAGACATCGATCCCGAAGCGGCAGCCGCCACGATCGACGTACTCGAAGAACGGCCCGTTCTGCCGATTTCCCGCGGCCCGCAGCCGCTCCGCGAGCACACGATGGCTTTCCGGCGGGCTCAGCAACACGATGGTGGGCCGCACGTCCTGTACCCCTTCCCGCCGGAGCACCGCCTCGGGTCGCGGTGACGTCCACCCGCACGTTCCTGTCTCCTGTGACCATGATTCCGGCCTGTTCCGGACCTCGGACGACGCTGCCCCCCCCGGGGGGGGGGAGGAGGAGGCGGACGATCACCGCGACGGCACAGCTCGCCGCGGTGCCAGGGGTGCCGTGCGGGAAGCTGTCTGGGTCCTCTATCCGCCTTCCGGCCACAGGCGCGCCGCCGCCTGCCTCACCCGTTCCCCGAACTGCTCCTCGCCGATCTCCTCGGGTTCCCGCAGTGCCGGGTCCGGTTCGAAGTCCTCCAGCACGTAGAAGACTTCATCCAGTGCCGCGTTCAGAGGGCCTCGCACACGTTCACCGGCGGCAAGGGCGGCACGCCGGGCTGCGAGCCACTCATGGGTGAAGTCGGCGGGAGTTGTCTGCTGAGCGAGCAGTCCTCGGATCAGCCGCAGCTGCTGGGCCGTGGCGGCGTGCGGTGGGACCGAGTCTGCTGCCGCCCAGGAACGGTGCACCGGCGGTAGGGACCGACTCACGTCGGCGAGGATCACCGCATTGTTCACACGTGAACTGGCGTGGTGCCAGAACGCTGCTCTGAGCCGGTCGTTCTCCGGAAAGGCGGCAGCCGCGAACTCCGGCGTTCCTCCGAGCAGTGCGTAGCCGAACGGCGTGGCCAGGAGGCAGCCCGAACGGTCCGGTGTCGATGCGAACAGCCACGGACCACTGTCTCCGGCGATGTCGAGTGCCGTCCCGGTTGGCGCGACAGAGGACGGTGTCGGCCAGTTTGCCGGGTCGTCCGTTCTCGTGAGGAGCAGGCGGTCGGCCCGAAGCGCACCGGCACCCCGGATCAGGCGTCCGAGCAGATCGGTCGGGATCGTCCGTGTCGTCAGGAAGGGGGCAACCGCGGCGCCGTACTGCGCCACCCAGTCCGGGGAGAACAGGACCGCCCCGGAGGGGCGGAGTTCCAGCGGGGGCTGCTCGACGTGTTGGGGAGTGGTCGATTCACTGGCCATGGTGTCAGGTGAGGAATCCTCTCGACGATGCCACGGAACTGATTCTCGCCCAGCCGCCAGCCGGACCAGAACCTGCCGTCGGCGCGGAGCGTGACCATCAGATTGGTCGTGGGGTCGATGAAGCCCACGCCTGTTCTCTGGTTGCGGTAATTGAAGCGGTAGATCCGGGTACCGGGAGCCACCATGTGCTTCGGTCACCGGGACACGGCACAACTCGCCACGGCGACCAGCGGGGCGCCGATGACCAGGGCGCAGCCCAGTGTCGCGAGAAGGCGGGTGAGGAACATGGAACTCCTTGTGCGTCGGGCGACTCGGCCGTCATGCAACGGCGCGTTGTCCGTAGAGAGATGACAACAGGTCGTTCATTACGGCATGAGCGGAGAGGATTCCCCGGGCCCGGTCGGGTCTGCCCGGCGGACGAGTGCCCACAGGGCGTCCACGGCGGCATCGGCCTCGGTGCGGCAGGCGGCCCGTTCGGTGACCGGTACCCGGTCGTCGGCCGCGCGCGCCAGTGCGGGGAACAGGCGGTCGCTCACGGCGCGCAGTTCCGGTCCTCCGTCGCCGAGTGCGGCGAGCCGCGCGACGAGGCTGCCGGGGAGGAGACGCGGCCACCGCCACCGACGTCACGGTGCTGAACCCGAGCATGGCGGTCGGCGCCGGCTCGCTCATCAGCACCCCGCACGACCTGAACGTCTTCTACGCCGCGCTGTTCGGCGGCGAACTGCTGCCCCCGGCGCAGCTGGACGAGATGACGGCCACCGTCGAGGCGCCCGCACTGGGCCTGCGCTACGGCCTCGGCGTCGGCGAGCTGCCCCTGCCGTGCGGCGGCGGCTACTTCGGCCACCCCGGCGAACTGCTCGGCTTCCGCACCTGGGTCGGCACCACCCTGGACGGCACCAGGACCGCCACGGTGTACGCCACCAGCGACGGCGGCCCGACACGCAGCAGGCCATGCGCGACCTCGTGGAGCAGCACCTGTGCGGGGCCGACTCCTAGGACCGCCGGGCGACGGCGACGGCGCCGGGGGCGTCAGCGGGTGAGCGGGGTGGCGCCGGTGGCGGCCAGGGACAGGTCCCACAGCCGCGCGGCCGATTCCCGGTCGATCGCGTACGCGCGGACGCCGCCGTCGTCCATGGGCGCGTCGGGGTCGGCGACGGGCGCGACGTCGCAGTCCTCCAGGTAGAGGCCGCCGCGGTCGGCGAGGAGGGGGGAGGTCGCGGCCCACAGGCCGGTGGCGGCGCCCTGGGACGGGGACTTGAAGCCTTCGCCCACGACCGTGCCGTGCTCGTCCACCCAGCCGCGGTCGATCTGTTCCTGGAGCGCCATGTCGCGCTGGAGGCCGGTGATGATCCGGCCCGGGTGGAGCGCGAAGGCCCGGACGCCGTCCGCCCGTCCGAGGGTGTCGAGGTGCACGGCGAAGAGGGCGTTGGCGGTCTTGGCCTGGCCGTAGGCGAGCCACTTGTCGTAGCCGGTGCGGAAGTGCGGGTCGTGCCAGCGGATGTCGGTCAGCGCGTGGCCCGCCGAGCTGTTGACCACGACGCGCGCGCCACCGGCGGCGGCCAGGAGCGGGTACAGCTCGCAGGCGAGGGCGAAGTGGCCGAAGTGGTTGGCGGTGAGCTGGCTCTCCCAGCCGGGCCCGACGCGCCGTTCCGGGGTGGCCATGACACCGGCGACGGCCAGGAGCAGGTCGAGCCGGGGCAGCGTGCCGCTGATCCGCGCGGCGGCGGCGCGCACGCTGCCGAGGTCGGCGAGGTCCAGCGGGACGACCTCGGCGCCCCGCACGTCCGCGAGCGCGGCGCGCGCGACGTCGGGGCGGCGTGCCGGGACGACGACGCGGGCCCCCGCCGCCGTCAGGGCGCGGGTGGTCTCCAGGCCGAGCCCCGCGTAGCCGCCGGTCACGACGGCGCAGGCGCCGGAGAGGTCGAGCCCTGCGACGACGTCCCGGGCCGTGCTGGTGGCGGAGAAGGGCGAGCCGAGCGGGCGCTGGTCGATGCTGTTCATGCCGCCGACGCTACGATCTCGACCAAGGTCTAGCTCAAGTCCCGGGGAGCGGCACATGACGACGACCGGCTCTCCCGCCGAGCCGCTGGCCATCGGCGAGGTGGCCGCGCGGACCGGCCTCAGCGTGCACGCCCTGCGCCTGTACGAGCGCGAGGGCCTGCTGGTCGGGCCGGTCGGCCGCACCTCGGGCGGTCGTCGGCGGTACACCGCGGCCGACGTCGAGTGGCTCCTGATCTGCGTCAAGCTGCGGGAGTCGGGGATGCCGCTGGCCGACCTCAAGCGGTTCGCCGAGCTGGTGCGGCAGGGGCCGGGCAACGAGGCGGAGCGTCTGCGGCTCCTCGACGCCCACCGGCGGCGCGTCGAGGCGCAGATCCGGGCGCTGGAGGAGTGCCGCTCCGTCATCGCCTGGAAGGTCGGCGTCTACGCCGAGCACCTCGCCCGCGGCGAGGCGGACGGGCTCTGGGACCCGACGGCCTGAGCGCGGGGACCGCACGCTCCGGTCAGCGCAGCGACCTGGAGGCGTCACGGTACGTCTCGGCCGCCGCGCGGAAGTAGGCCGCCGCGCCCTCGCGTTGCGCCGCGTCCAGGCCGCCGAGCGCCCGGCCGATCGGCTCCCTGACCGCCGCCAGGATCTCCGCCAGGCGGTCGGGGACGGCCCCCGTGCTCTCGACCAGGACCCGGCGCCGGTCCGCCGGGTCGGGGACGCGGCGGGCGGCGCCCGTGGCCTCCAGTCGGTCCACGAGCCGGGTGGTGGCGCCGGTGGTCAGGCCGAGGCGCCGGGCCAGCTCGCCGCTGGTGAGCGGCCCGTCGAGGGCGAGGACGTTCCACGCCTGGTAGTCGGTGGCGCCGACGCCCACCGCGTCGGCCGCGGACAGGTGGAACAGGACGATCGACGCGACGTAGCGGCGGTAGTCCGCCGACAGGTCGGAGGACGCGGGCATGACCGGCTCCTTGACTGATACCTGCACCGATGCAACTATTGCATCAATGCGGATATGGTAACTCGAAAGAAGAGGTGTGTCATGGGTTCCGTCGCTCGGGAGGACACGGTCGAGGACGCGCTGGACCGTATCGCCGCCGCCTGGGGCACCGGCGACGCGGTCGCGTACGCGCGGGAGTTCACCGAGGACGCCAGCTATGTGATCTACATCGGCCAGGCGTACCGGGGGCGGGCGGAGATCGAACGGGCGCACGTGCCCGTCTTCGCGAAGTGGCAGAAGGGCAGCCGCATGGGCTACCGCGTCGTGGACGTACGGCCGGTGGGCCGGGACGCCGCCGTCGTCCTGACCGAGGGCGGCGTCGGGCGGCCGGGCCGCGTCCGGCTGGACAAGGTGCAGACGTACGCGATGGTGCGGGGCGCGGACGGGCGTTGGCGCTGCGCCGCGTTCCAGAACACCAGGAAGAACCGGCTGTTGCTGCGCCTCACCGGGCTGTTCGAGCGGCGCTGAACGTCGGTCAGGCCAGGCCGTTCCAGCCCCACCGGGGCGTGGGCCCCGGCTCGCCGAGGTCCGTGCCGACCGGATCGGCCGAGACGTCGCGGGCGATGCGCGTGCCCCAGTCGAAGTACTCCAGGACGCGGCGCCGCAGCTCCGCGTCGTCCGGCAGCTCATCGGCCACTGCGTCGGCCATCAACTCCATCCACCTGACGCGCTGTTCCTCGGTGATCGAGCGGCCGAGGTGGGCGCGCAGGAGGGCCTGGTGGCCGCCGTGGTCGGCGGTGAAGTCCTCGGGGCCGCCGAAGACTTCGGCGAGCCAGACGGCGACGTGCTCGATGTGCGTGCGCGTGAAGTCGGCGAAGACGGGGGCGAGGAGCGGGTCGGCGAGCACGCCGTCGTAGAAGGTGTTGCTCAGGCGGCGGAGGGCGTCCGTGCCGCCCACCGCCTCGTGCAGCGTTGCGCGGCGCGGAGCCGGGGAGACGACGGCGGTGTGCGCGTAGTGCTTCATCTCCTCGATGTCCCCGATCCAGCCGCGGACGGCGGCCAGGAACGGCGGGAAGTACGGGCCGCCCCGGAACCCCTGCTCGTGGTCGGCGACCGAGGTCCACTCGATGCGCAGGACGTAGCGCTCGGGCTCCTCGACGCCGTGGGACAGCTCGTACGCCAGGCACTGCGGCGCCAGGTCCAGCTGAGCGGCGGCGGTCGCGTACGCCTGCTCGAACGCGGTCCTGCGGTCCTGTTCCGGTATGCGGTAGCGGATGTACTCGACGATCACGGTGATCCTCCCGGCGTTCACTTCCGCCCCATGCTTCACCCTTCCCGCCCGTGAATCGAGGCGTTCCCCTCGCGGCTCACCAAGCGGAGGGGGCGGCTCCGGATCTCAGGGCGCGGCGGGGAGCGCGCCGGTCACGACGGTGGTCACCGTGCGGTGGACGTCGGCCGGGGTCGGCGGGGCGCCGGTGCGGTCGGCGTAGAGGAGGTGGGCGGCGCCGATCAGGGTCGGGGCGAGGACGTCCACGGCGGCGCCCGGCACGACGCGGCCCCCGGCGCGCTCGGCGGCCAGGTAGGCGGCCAGGGCGGTCGTCGCCTCGGTGAGGACGGGGATGCCCCGGGGCGTGTCGGCGCGTAGCCGGGCGCGCAGGTCGTCGCGGAAGGTGATCAGGGCGACCAGCGCGACCGTCACGGGGCCGAAGAAGCCGACGAGCGCGTCGGCGAGGTTGTCCTCGACGGTGCCGGTGCCCGCGCGGTCGCGCAGGGCGGTGGCCGCGGCCTCGACGCGGGCGGCGGCGCGGTCGGCGACGAGGGCGGCGAGGAACGCGTCGAAGTCGGCGAAGTGCCGGTGCAGGACGCCCTTGGCGCAGCCCGCCTCGGCGGTGACGGCCCTGCTGGTCAGCGCGTGCGGGCCGTCGCGGAGCAGGACGCGCTCCGCCGCGTCGAAGAGCTGCTGGCGTGCGTCGCGCAGGGCGACTCCTGTCGGCACGCGGGTCCTCCCGGTTGACGAGTGGGCAAGCGCCCATTCATAGTGGGCGTATGCCCACCCTACCGCCCGACCGGCCGCGCCGGTCGCACGAACTGCGCGCCGTCGCCGAGTCGTTCGGCATCGACGCCGCCCGCTACGACCGCGCCCGCCCCCGCTACCCCCGCGCCCTGATCGAGCGGATCGCGGAGGCCGCGGCGCCCGGCCGCGCCGTGCTCGACGTCGGCTGCGGCACCGGCATCGCCTCCCGGCAGCTGCGGGCGGCGGGCTGCCGGGTGCTCGGCGTCGAGACGGACGCGCGGATGGCCGAGGTGGCGCGGCGCCTCGGCGACGCCGTGGAGGTGGCGGCGTTCGAGGACTGGCGGCCGGAGGGGCGCGTGTTCGACGCGGTGGTCGCGGGTCAGGCGTGGCACTGGATCGCCCCGGCCGCCGGGGCGGTCAAGGCGGCGGGCGTCCTGCGGCCCGGCGGGCTGCTCGCGCCGTTCTGGAACGCGTTCGCCTTCCCGCCCGAGCTGGCGGACGATGTGGCCGCCGTCCTCGAACGCGCCCTGCCAGGCGCGCCGTTCGACGTCGCGGCCATGGCCAGGGGCGACCTCGGCGGTCACGACGCGCTGACCGCCGCGGCCGTCGAGGGGATACGCGCGAGCGGCGCGTTCGCCGAGCCGCGGCACTGGCGGTACGCGTGGGAGCTGACGTACACCCGCGACGCGTGGCTCGACCAGATGCCGACCCAGGGCGCGTTCACGCGCCTGCCGCCCGACGCCCTCGCGGCGGTCCTGGACGGCGTCGGGGCCGCGATCGACGCGCGGGGCGGCGTGTTCACCGTGCGGTACGAGACGGTGGCCGTCGCCGCGACCAGGACCGACGCTTGACCTCAAGGACGCTTGAACTCCTACGGTTGCCCCATCGACACACCGTGAGGAAGGAAGAGCGATGACGCAGCACGACGCCGCCGACGCCGCGCTGGCCGCACAGCCGGCCGCCTACTGGACGGGGGTGGCCTACGAGGCCGTCATCGCGTTCATCCGCGCCCAGCAGGCACTGCACGGCTTCACGCAGCCCCAGTTCTGGCTGCTGCGCAACCTGTCGCGGCACGACATCTCGCCCGACGGCGAGGGGATGACCGTCCCCGAACTCCGCGCCGCCATGCGGTCGTACCTGCGCCCCGAGGACGACCTCGTGGCCGAGTCGGCCGTCCTGGTGGCGCGCGGCTGGCTCACGAGGGACGGCGACGGGCGGCTGTGGATCACCGAGGCGGGCGAGGAGGCGCGGCTGCGGCTGAAGAAGGAGGCCCCCGGCATCCGCGACGCCATCCACGAGGGCATCGACGACGCCGACTACGTGACGACCGTGAAGGTCCTCCAGCGGATGATCCGCAACACCGGAGGCGCCCAGGACTGAGCCCCCTCCTCATCGTTGGCGTGACCAATGGAATCGGCGTATAGTTGGCGAGGCCAATATTGGATCGCCCAATGAGGGGGACGTCATGTCCACGGACACCCTGCCCGCCGACCGCGCCGAGATCGCCGACCTGCTCACCCGCCTCGCCCGGCTGATCGACGAGAAGCGGTGGGACGACGCGGGCACCGTCTACGCCGACGACATCGCCGTCCACTCGCCGCGCGGGGGCGAACTCCGCGGCCTGGACGAGGTCGTCGCCTTCATGAAGCGGGCCGAGGTCGCGGGCGAGCACACCCAGCACGTCACCACCGACCTCCTCGTGGAGGTCCAGGGCGACCACGCCTCCGCCGCCGCCAACTCGCTCGTCTTCTTCCACCGTGACGGGCAGGCGCCCCACCTGACGAGCGGCCTGCGGCTCGACTCCGCCCTCACGAGGACACCGGCGGGCTGGCGGATCAGCGAATGGCGCATCACCCTCGCCTGGACGCGGGCGGGTTGACGGGGCGCGCAGGCGGGGCCCAGGACCGGGAATGGTCCTGGGCCCCGTCCGGTTGACACGTCAGCAACCGACCTTCCCGAGGAGCCGACATGCCCGAGCAGCCCGACGAGTCCCCGGTCCGCGAACTCCGCCTGGTGGTCACCGCCGCCGACTACGACGCGGCGCTGCACTTCTACCGGGACGTCCTCGGCCTGCCGGAGCGCGGCGCGTTCGCCTCCGCCGACGGACGCGTCACCATCCTCGACGCGGGCCGCGCCACCCTGGAGCTGACCGATCCGAACCACGCCGCGTTCATCGACGACGTCGAGGTCGGACGCCGCGTCGCCGGGCACATCCGCGTCGCCCTCCAGGTGGACGACTCCACCGCCACCACGGCGAAGCTGGCCGACGCCGGGGCCGAGGTCGTCGCCCCACCGACGCGCACGCCCTGGAACTCGCTCAACTCCCGGCTGGAGGCGCCCGGCGCCCTCCAACTGACCCTGTTCACCGAGCTGGACGACGAGGGCGCCCCCGCCTGACCCCCACCCCCCGGTCGGTAGGCTGCGGCACACGACCCGAACTCCCGCCGGAGGAAACGCCGATGACCGGCACGAGCCACCCCTGGCCGATCGAGGTCCCGCCCGCCCTCGCCGCCTCCTGGACACGGCACCTCGGCGACGACGGGACGGCCCACGCCGCCACGCTGCCCGCCCTCCTCGGCGACCTCATCGACCGCTGGGACCTTCGCCCCGACGGGACGCCCGCCACGGGCGAAGCCTCCTTCGTCCTGCCCGTGCTCCGCCGCGACGGCACCCGCGCCGTCCTCAAGGCCCAGCCGCCGCGCGAGGAGACCACCGCCGCGCTCCTCGGCCTGCGCACCTGGCGGGGCAACGGCATCGTGCGGCTCCTGGACCACGACCCGGCGAGCAGCACCATGCTCCTGGAACGGCTGGACGACACCCGCACCCTCGCCTCCGTCGCGGACGACGACACCGCGACGGGCATCCTCGCCGCGCTCCAGGCCCGGCTGGTCGCCCTCCCCGCGCCGCCGGGGCTGCGCACCCTCCACGACATCGCCGCCGCGATGCTCGACGCGACACCACGCGCCGCCACGGCCCTCGCCGACCCGGCCGAACGGCGCCTCCTGCACGACTGGGCCGCGGCCGTCGCCGAACTGCACGGCACCTCGGGCGACCGGCTCCTGCACTGGGACCTGCACCACGGCAACGTCCTCGCCGCGGACCGCGAGCCCTGGCTCGCCATCGACCCGGAACCCCTCGCCGGAGACCCCGGCTTCGACCTGTGGCCCGCCCTCGACAGCCGCTGGGACGACGTCGTCGTGCCGGGCGGCGTCCACCGCGTGGTGCGCCGCCGCTTCGACCAGCTCACCGAGGCCCTCGGCCTGGACCGCGACCGCGCGACCGGCTGGACGCTCGGGCGCCTGCTCCAGAACGCGCTGTGGGACGTCGAGGACGGCGAGACCGCCCTCGCCCCGCCCGCCGTCGCCCTCGCCGAGGCGCTGACGGACCGCTGAGCGCCGCGCCCCGACGCAGAACGCCCCCGTACCAGCTCGTGGCCGGTACGGGGGCGCCCTGTCCCCGTGGAAGGGCTCAGACGGCGGCGACCGTGACCGGCGCCGCCTCCTCCGCGAAGTGGCACGCGACCGGGTGGCCCTGGCCCCGGTCCTTCAGCTCAGGCGTCTCCGTCGCGCAGATGTCCCGCGCCTTCCAGCAGCGCGTCCGGAAACGGCAGCCGCTCGGCGGGTCGAGCGGGCTGGGCACGTCGCCGGTCAGCACCGTACGGCGGCGCTGCCGCTCCTTGCGCGGGTCGGCCAGCGGCGCGGCCGACAGCAGCGCCTGCGTGTACGGGTGCGACGGGCGCTCGTACACGTCCTGCCGCGTGCCCGTCTCCACGATCCGGCCGAGGTACATCACCGCGACGCGGTCCGAGATGTGGCGCACCACGGACAGGTCGTGCGCGATGAACACGTACGCCACGCCCAGGCGGTCCTGGAGGTCCTCCAGGAGGTTCACCACACCCGCCTGCACCGACACGTCGAGCGCGGAGACCGGCTCGTCCAGCACCAGCAGCTTCGGGTTCAGCGCGAGCGCGCGGGCGATGCCGATGCGCTGGCGCTGGCCGCCGGAGAACTCGTGCGGGTACCGGTTGCCGTGCTCGGGGCTCAGGCCGACGAGCGACAGCAGCTCGGCCACCCGCTGCTTGCCGCCGTCGCGGTACTGGCCCTGCACCTTCAGCGGCTCGGCGATGATGTCGTTCACCGGCAGCCGCGGGTTCAGCGAGGCGTACGGGTCCTGGAAGACCATGCCCGCCTTGCGCTGCACCGGACGCAGCTGGCTCGCCGAGAGCCCGGTGATCTCCTCGCCGTCGAACGTGACAGAACCCGACGTCGGCTTGATCAGCTGGAGCAGCGCCCGGCCCGTCGTGGACTTGCCGCAGCCCGACTCGCCGACGACGCCCAGCGTCTCGCCCTCGTTCACCGCGAAGGACACGCCGCTGACCGCCTGGACCTGCCCCACGACCCGGCGGATCAGGCCGCCGCCGCGCACGGGGAAGTTCACCACCAGATCGGTGACGTTCAGCAGTTCCTTCGTCTTCGTCATGGTGGTCATCGGCCCTCCTCGGGTGAGCGGAAGAACGCCGTCGCGTCCTCCGCGGCGGCCAGACGGTCGCTGTGGTGGCAGGCGGCCAGGTGGCCGTCCTCCGTGGTGGTCAGCTCGGGCTCACGCTCGCGGCACACGTCGGTCGCCAGCGGGCAGCGCGGCGAGAACGGGCAGCCCACCGGCAGGCTGATCAGCGACGGCGGGGTGCCGCCGATGGGCCGCAGCCGCCCGTCGCGCTCGCCGTCCAGCGACGGGATGGAGCCCAGCAGACCGGCGGTGTACGGCATCCGCGGCTCGTAGAACACCTGGTCCGTCGAGCCGACCTCGACCGGCTTGCCCGCGTACATGACCAGCGTGCGGTGGGCCATGCCCGCGATCACGCCGAGGTCGTGCGTGATCATGAGGATCGCGGCGTTGACCTCGTCCTTGACCTCAAGGAGCTTCTCCAGGATCTGCGCCTGGACGGTCACGTCGAGGGCCGTGGTCGGCTCGTCGGCGATGATCACGTCCGGGTCGTTGATGATCGCCATCGCGATCATCACGCGCTGCCGCATACCGCCGGAGAACTCGTGCGGGTACGCCTTCAGCCGCTTGTCCGCCTGCGGGATGCCGACGAGGTCGAGCATCTCCTTGGCGCGGGCGAGCGCCTGCTTGCGCGGCACCAGGTGGTGCGCGAGCACGGCCTCGGCGAGCTGGTCGCCGATGGACCGCACCGGGTTCAGCGACGTCATCGGGTCCTGGAAGATCATGGCGATCTTCCGGCCGCGCAGCGCGCGCTGCTCGTTCGGGCGCAGCGCCAGGAGGTCCTGGCCGCGGTAGCGGATGTTGCCGCGCACGCGGGCGCTCTTCGGCAGCAGGCCCATGACGGCCATCGACGACACCGACTTGCCCGAGCCCGACTCGCCGACGATGCCCAGCACCTCACGGGCGTGCAGCGTGTAGTCGATGCCGCGCACGGCCCGGACGAGGCCGTCGTCCGTGGGGAACTCCACCGTCAGGTTCTCGACGGAGAGGATCACCTCGTCCGACGGCGGCTTGGCCTGCGCCAGCGTGAGGGCGTTGTGCACCTCTTCCGCGGCCTCGGTCACGGAGGCGTCGCCGCTCACCGCGGGGGCCGGGATTTTCACAGGGGGGATCTGGGAAGGCATCAGTCACGCACCCGGGTCTGTCGCGGATCGAAGGCGTCACGCAGGCCGTCGCCGATGAAGTTGACCGACAGCGCGATGGCGATGATGAACACGCCCGGCCAGTAGAACAGCCAGGGGCGGACGGTCAGCGCCGTGCGGTAGTCGTTGATCTGGCGGCCGAGCGAGGTGTCGGGCGGCTGGACGCCGAGGTCGAGGAACGACAGCGCCGACTCGGTCAGCACGGCGCTCGCGATCGCCAGCGTGGCCGACACGATGATGATGCCCATGGCGTTGGGCAGGATGTGCTTGAAGATGATCCGACCGGCCGAGGTGCCGACCGAACGGGCCGCCTCCACGTACTCCTTCTCCCGCAGCGACAGCACCTCGCCGCGCACCAGGCGGGCGATCTGCGTCCACAGGCACAGGCCGAGGAAGAGCGCGAAGAGCACCACGCCGCGGTCCGCCACGATGGAGCCGATCAGACCGGCGATCAGCAGCGTCGGGATGGCGATCATGACGTCGGTGACCCGCATCAGGACCGACTCGATCCAGCCGCGGAAGTAGCCCGCGGCGGCACCGATGATCGTGCCGACCAGGGTGGAGACCAGGCCGACGACGATCGCGATCATCAGCGACACCTGCGTGCCGCGCATGGTGAGCGCGAAGTAGTCACGGCCGATGTTGTCCTGGCCGAACGGGTGCTCGCCGAGGTGCACGCCGCCGCCGCCGAGGAAGCTCGGCAGGACGGACAGGGTGGGACCGCCGCCGGTGACGGTGCCGGTCTCGGTGGGCGACTTGTCCCACCAGCCGGGGATCGGTCCCAGGCCGATCGAGCTGATGGACAGCACGACGACCACGAGGAAGAGGAACATCCCGAACAGGGCGCCGCGGTGCCGGAAGAACCGGCGCCTGATCAGCTGACCCTGGGATCGGGCGACGATGGTGAGTCCGTGTGCGGTGGCATTCGCCGCACCCGGCGCCGCCGGGGCCGTTTCCGCCCCGGCCGGCTGCGCGTTACGCGTCATGGGCCAGTCTCCTTTACGACAGGCGGATACGGGGGTCGAGGAAGGCGTAGGCGATGTCGGCGACCATGTTGAACAGGACGATCGCGCCACCGCTGACCACGTAGAACGCCATGATCGGCATCGGGTCGCCCTCCCTGATGCCGTCGAACAGCATGCTGCCCATCGCCGACCAGCCGAAGACCTGCTCGGTGACGACGGCGCCGCCGACGATCGTGCCGATGTCGTAGGCGATCAGGGTGGTGATGGGGATCAGGCCGTTGCGCAGCACGTGCCGGGTGACCACGGCGCGCTCGCTCAGGCCCTTGGCCCGGCCGGTGCGCACGTAGTCCTGGTTCATGACCTCCAGCATGCTCGCCCGCGTGTAGCGCGTGTAGGTGGCGAGCGAGATGAGGACCAGGGCCAGGGTCGGCAGCGCGAGGTGGCCGAACGAGTCGAGGCCGCTCTCCCAGAACGTGCCCTCGTAGTTCGGCGTCTCGGCGCCCACGGTCGAGATCGGCCGGTTGTTGACCGAGGCGCTGTAGCTCTGGAACGACGAGAGCATCCGGTCCACGAAGATCACGGCGCCGGTGAACACACCGGTCAGGACGGCGGCCGGGATGGCGTTGCGCCGGTAGAGGTCGCCACCGAGGAACCAGCCGATGGCGAAGCAGATGCCGACCGTGACCAGGAGCAGCAGCACGATCGTGAGCAGCTGCGGGTCGTCCAGCACCGGGTCGAGCGCGAAGTACGCGACGATGCCGACGGCGGCGGCGATCAGGGCTGCCTGGAGCGGCGGCTTCCACTCGAGACCGCTGACCAGCGTCGTGAAGCCGATGGCGCCGCCGATGGCGGTCAGCGCGACGACGATCGGGCCGAGGCTGGGGTCGGAGAACCACTCGGTGGCCGACAGCACGGACAGCAGGATCGCCATCGCGGCGGTGGAGCTCACGAACGCGGTGATGCGGGAGCGGCGGTCGCCGACGACGACCCCGCCGCAGAACAGGCCGGTGATCAGCGCGATACCGCCGATGAACAGCGGCGATATGACGGGATCGGCCAGCCAGTCGTTGAAGTCGAGGGCGAGGAACTGCTTCAGCAGCGTGCCGACCCAGAACAGGGGCAGCGAGAAGCAGACGAACGCGATGAACGTCACGGTCTGGTCCAGCGCCGAGTACTGCCGCAGCGCGGAGATGACACCGATCGTGATGCCGATGATGATCGCGAGGACGGTGGCGCCGGTGATCAGCTGGAGCGTCGCGGAGAACGCGGTCTCCAGCCTCGCGTTGACGTCGAGACCCTGGCGGTTCACGCCCAGGTTCCCGGTCACCGCGTCACTGAGCCAGCGGAAGTACCGCACGAGGACAGGATCTTCGAGATGCATCCGTTCGGTGATGACGCGGATCGCGCTCTCGCGGGCGGTCTCTGGCAGCTGGCGTGCTTCGGCTAGAGGGTCCCTGACGTTGGTCGAAAGGATGAAGACCAACACCGAGGCGGCGAGGAAGACCCAGATCGAGACGAAGAGCCGCCGCGCAATGAAGACGAGCATGGTGCGCTGACTCCAGGTGTTTCAGGGGAGGCGGGGGGGCGGACGTGGCGGTGGAGGGAGCCGCCGGACGCGGAGCGGGGCCGGAGGACATAGGCCCCCCGGCCCCGCCCGGCGTGTGGATGGTGCTGCACGTGCCGGGTGCTGGTGACGTACGCGTCACGCGGTGTCCGGTGCGGCGGGCCGGCGGGCCGGCCGCACCGGACGGTGCGCTAGGCGCAGGTCAGGACTTGCTCCACTGGTCCGCGTTCCAGGCGATGCCGTTCTGGGACGGGTTCGGGATGACGTTCTCGACGCCCTGGCCCCAGGCGGTGATGCCCGGGTGCTGGTACAGCGGGATCGTGACCATGTCCTCCCACAGCAGCAGCTCGATCTGGGAGGTCAGCTCGATGGCCTCCTCCTCGACGGAGGTGCGCAGGACCTGGTCGAGCAGCTCGTCCATCTCGGGGCTGGAGTAGCAGCCGTTGTTGTTGCCCTTGCCCTCGGCGGAGCACTCGGTCACCGTGCGGTAGGTCGAGTTCCAGCCGGAGCGGTCGGCGGCGCCGGCCCAGGCGTACATGGCGACGTCGAAGCGGTTCTGCGCCAGCGCGCCGTTGGTGTCGAAGAAGTCGGCGGCGGGCTGGAAGTCCACCTCGAAGCCGGCCTCGTTGCAGGCGGCCTGGATCAGCTGACCGGCGTCCACGCGACGCTGGTTCTCCAGGGTGCCGAGCACGACCGGCGTGCCGACCGCGTCCTCTTCCTCAAGGATCTGGCGGGCGCGCTCGATGTCCTGGACACCGAACTCGTCGATCACCGGCTGGGAGGCGGCGACGGCCTCCTCGTAACCGGAGTCCCAGGGGGCGACGTTCCGGACTTCCTTGACCGTGCTGTCCGGGACGACCGGACGGATCAGGTTGTCCACCAGCTGCTCACGCGGCACGCAGAGCGAGAACGCCTGGCGCAGCGCGAGGTTGTCCGCGAAGACACCCTGGTTGAAGTTGAAGTCGAGGTGCTCGTAGGTGTACTCGTCACCGACCTCGTTGGCGATGCCGGAGGCCGCCTGGATCTGCTGGGCGATGTCCACCGTCGGCTGCGGCTCGATGATGTCCACCTCGCCGTTCTGGAGCGCCTGGACCTGCTCCTCCTCGGCGATCGTGCGGAACACGACCGTCTCGGACGCCGGCGGCTCGCCCCACCACTCGGGGTTCGCGGTCAGCGTGATCGACTGGTCCGCGACGTACTCCGAGACGATGTACGGGCCGGAGGACGGTATGAGGGCCGGGTCCGGCAGCGCGCCGGAGATCAGCCAGCCGTTGTTGTAGAACTCACCGGCGGCTTCGAGGGGGGCCGGGTCGTCACCCTGGAGGGCGGCGATGAACTCCTCCTCGGAACCGAAGCCACCCTGCTGCGACACGACGTGCGCGGGCAGCATGGCGTTGTTGCCGTGGCCGGGACCAGCGGTCACCCAGTCGGCGAACGGCTGGTCGTACGCCAGCGTGAACGCCTTGTCGCCGGCCGCGCACTCGGGACGCGCGGTGTCCTCGACGCCCTGCGTGCCGACCGCGGAGAAGACGCTGTCGAACGTGCCGGACTGGACGGTCCACCACAGGAGGATGTCGTCACAGTCGATCGGGGTGCCGTCCGACCACACGGCGGCGTCGTTGATCGTGTAGTTCACGGTCAGCGGGTCGTCGGAGACCTTCTCGAAGGTGCCGAAGTCCTCGTTGGGGATCGGCTGACCGTCTTCGTTGCCGTACGTCCAGAAGCCGGAGATCACCTGCTCCATGACCTGGCCGTTGGCGGCACTGTTCGCGCCGGCGGTCGCGACGTTCCAGCTCTGCCACGGCTGCGCCATGGCGTAGGTCACGGTGCCACTGGGGCCGGACGCGCCGGGGCTCTCGCCGCCGTCGTCTCCGCTGTCGTCGTCGCTGCTGCTGCAGGCGGAGAGGACGAGCACTCCTCCCAGCGCAGCCGCGACGAGCTTCGACGTTCTGCCGAATCGGGTCATCTTCGGGCCTTCCACGGTGTCATGACTTCTGGTGTGAAGTTGGGCTGAGCTTCCTCACAGAAGTGGGCGCGAACAAGTGCGCCCGGGTGACCGTTGTGCAGCCGAGATGTGAAGCACGCTGACCTGTTATCTGCAAAATGGCGGATATCGATAAAAAAACGGACATTCGGCATCCGCTCCTCAGAGTCTCCGCGCGTTGACTTTGCATATCTGTTCGCTATGCGTGCGGGCAGCGGGTGAACAGGTGAGCCACCCTCCCCCCGAGGGGATGGAAACCTGGTGAAGTTGGGCAAAAACGCTGTGGGCCCCCTCGCATCCGTGGTTCGGTGGAGTCGATGTCTCCGGGGGGCGGTCCTCGCCGCCGCACACCCTCGACTGCGCGCATGCGGGGGCCGACCCATGCTCACCACGATCACCACGACCTTCACCGACACACGGGCCGACGACCTGGCCTGGGCGCTCGGGCGGGAGCCGCTCCCTTCGCTGGCGACCCTCGACCTGCGGCTCGCGGGCGCCCGCGTGGAACTGCGGGTGCTGGGGGCGTCCCACCAGGTGCTGCTGGAGAGCGGCGAGGGCACCTGCTCGGAGACCGTCGCCTGCATGCCGGGCAGCAACACCCCGCTGCCGCTCGGTGTCTCCCGGCGCCTCGGGAACTTCGAGTACGAGTTCGCGGCGCGCGTCGAGAGCCTGAGCCCCGGCTCGTTCGCCGGGCGGGCGCAGGAGCTGCTCGCGCTCGTCGCGGAGCATCCGCACGGGCTCGCGGCGATGTTCCCCGGCGACCCCAACGCGTTCACCGCCCTGCTCGCCCAGCGGCGCGGGGCGCAGGTGCACTGGCGGACCTGGCACGCGTACCCGCAGGAGCTGTGCCTCGTCGCGACCCGAACTCGCGTGACCGGCGCGACAGATGAGCCCGATTCCACTCCTGTGGGTGACAAGGCGAACCCGAGGTGTGACGTAACGTTCGGTTCATGATCGACACGTACGACACCGAGCGGTCCGCCGCGGACCGCTCCCGAGCGGCCGTGCTGCCCGTGTCGGCGGGGGCGGGGCGCTGTGTGGTCCTGGCGGCCGTCTTCGTCTGCGCCGCGTGCGGCCTGATCTACGAACTGGAGCTGATCGCGCTCGCCGACTACTTCGTCGGCGACACGGTGACGCACACCTCGGTCGTGCTCTCCCTGATGGTCTTCGCGATGGGGATGGGCTCCCTCGGCGCGAAGCGGCTGCGCAGGCGGGCGTCGGCCGGTTTCGGCCTGATCGAGGTGGGGCTCGCGCTGATCGGCGGCTCCTCCGCGATCACCCTCTATCTGTGCTTCCTGCTCTTCGGCGAGGCGCGTCCTGTCCTCTTCTGCCTCTGCCTGGCGATGGGCGTGCTCATCGGCGCGGAGATGCCGCTGCTGATGACGCTGATCCAGCGCATCCGCCGCCAGGACCCGGGGCGCGCGGTGGCCGACCTGTCGGCGGCGGACTACGTCGGGGCGCTGCTGGGCGGGCTGGCCTTCCCCTTTCTTCTCCTCCCTCTTCTCGGCCGCCTGACCGCCGCCCTGTTCACCGGTGTGATCAACGCGCTGGCGGGCGCGCTGCTGGTGCTGTGGCTCTTCCGGGACGACCTGTCCCGCCGCGCCCGGCGCACCCTGCTCGCGCTGAACGCGGGCGTCGTCGTCGCGCTGCTCGCCGGTGTCACCCTCGTCGCCCCGCTGGAGCGGGCCGCCGAGCGCGCGCTCGACGAGCGGCAGGGGACGGGCGGCGTGGTCGAGGGCGCGGCGTGCGAGCGGCGGATAAGTGATCCGATCACCGTGTGTGGGTAGGCTCCGCGCCATGGCCATGGAGCACGAGGTCTACGTCCCCCTGTCCGCCACCGTCGTGCGCCGCGCGTTCGCCGACCCGGTGCGGGTCGCCCGCTGTGTCCCGGGCCTCCAGTTGGCGGCGGGTGAGGGGGCGCCACCGGACGCGCCGGGCCCCGACACACCCGCCGTGCTGCGCGGCAGGCTGCGGCTGCGCGTCGGGTCCTCCACGATCACCTACCGGGGCTCCCTCAGCGTCACGGAGCGTGGCGAGGGGATCGCCGTCGAGGGCAAGGGCGAGGAGGCCAGGGGCGACGGCGCCGTCCATCTGGTGCTGACCGTCGTGCCGCGCCCGGTGCCGGACGGCTCGGGGACGACCCTGGCGTTCGGCGCCACCGTGGAGGCCGCCGGGCGGCTGGCCGAGGTGGAGCCGGAGCGTGTCGAGGCGGTCGGCCGCCGCGTGCTGGACCGTTTCGCCGAGACGCTGACCGACGAGCTGGTGCACGAGGCCACGGCCCCGCCCGCCGGGGGCATCGGCGAGCCGGGCGACAACGAGCGGGCGATCCCCGGCATCCCGGCCGCGAGCGAGCCGGAGCCCGATCCGGCGCCGGGACCGCCCTCCGCCGTCGAACCGGGCGCCGCAGCCCCGCAGGAGGCCGCCGAGGAGGACCTGCACGCGCCGGGCGGCATCGGCGGCGAGACCGGCGTGCCGACCGACGCGGTGCTGGGCGGCGACGCGCTGGAGCGCGAGCTGCTGGGCGGGGCGCTGGACGACGAGCTGGGCGGCGAACTGGCCGACGACGAGCTGACGCCGGAGGAACTGGCCCTGGAGGACGACGACGAGCTGGCCGCGGTCGGCGCCGACCTCCCCGAGCCCGAGGCGGACTTCGCGCGCCGCACGATGATCGGCCGCAGCGCCGAGGAGGTGGACCACGCGCCGCCGCGCGGCCGGTACGCCCCCGAGCCCGCGCCGGGCCGTGTGCCGGGACCCTCGGCCGTGCTGCGCTGGGCGGCGCCCGCCGCCGCCGTCGCGGTGGCGGGTGCGGTCCTCGTCGGGGTCCTGCGCCGCCGCTATCTCGCCGGACAGTGACCGGGATCAGGCCGTCCCCCGGCCGGTCTGGGTAACGGCGCCTGCCGCTCGTTATCGTCATGGCGTGACCACCCATGAGACCCAGCGCCACGGCGCCGCCGACCGGGACCCCGCCGCCGGGGAGCCCGGCGTCCTGCTGCGCGCCGGGGACACCGAGCTGACCGTCCGTCCCGACCAGGGGGCCAGGTTGTCGTCCCTGCGGATCGCCGGGACCGAGGTGCTGCGCCAGGGCGAGCGGTTCGGCTCCTTCGTGATGGCCCCCTGGTGCGGCCGGACGCGGGACGGCCGGTTCAGCAACGGCGGCACCGTCCACCAGCTGCCGCAGGACGCGGGCCCGCACGCCATCCACGGCACGGTCCGCAAGCGCGCCTGGCGCACCGTCGCCGCCGACGCCACCTCGGCCGCCTTCGTGACCGAGCTGACCGACCCCTGGCCCTGGCCCGGCCGCGTCACCCAGCTCGTGGAGCTGGCCCCCGACGGCGGCGGGCTGACGCTCACCCTCGGCGTGGAGACGCTGGGCGACTCGTTCCCCGCACAGGCGGGCTGGCACCCCTGGTTCCTGCGGAACCTCGGCGACGGCGGCCGGGACGTCGAGCTGGCGTTCACCCCCGCCTGGCAGGAGGAGCGCGGCGAGGACCATCTGCCGACCGGCCGCCGCCTCCCCCCGCGCCCCGGGCCGTGGGACGACTGCTTCGGGATGCCGGACGGCGTGGCGGTCACCCTGACCTGGCCGGAGCGGCTGGAGCTGACGGTCACCAGCCGCGCGCCCTGGGCCGTGGTCTACGACGAGATGGCCGAGGCCGTCTGCGTCGAGCCGCAGTCAGGACCGCCGGACGGGCTGAACAGCGCGCCGCGCCTGGTCACCGAGCTGGAGCCGCTGGAGATCGCGACGTCCTGGTCCTGGCGCACCCTGGCCCCCTGACCAGGCGCGGGCCGCGCGGAACGGCTGACGTAGGGTCTCGTGCCATGAGTGTGCGTGACGAGCTGCTGCGGCAGATCAAGGAGAAGGCCGTCGTCGAGGGCAAGGTCGTGCTCTCCTCGGGCCGGGAGGCCGACTGGTACGTGGATCTGCGCCGGATCACGCTGGACGGCGAGGCCGCGCCGCTGGTCGGTCAGGTGATGCTCGACCTCACCGCCGACCTGGACTACTCGGCGGTCGGCGGGCTGACCCTGGGCGCCGATCCGGTCGCCGCGGCCATGCTGCACGCGGCGGCGGCCCGGGGGCGGCGGCTCGACTCGTTCGTCGTGCGCAAGACGGAGAAGACCCATGGCCTCCAGCGCCGGGTCGAGGGCCCGGACGTCGCGGGCCGCCGGGTGCTGGCCGTGGAGGACACCTCCACCACCGGCGGCTCGGTGCTCACCGCCGTCACCGCGCTGCGCGAGGCGGGCGCCGAGGTCGTCGGCGTCGCGGTGATCGTGGAGCGTGGCGCGGCCCCGGCCGTCGAGCGCGCCGGGCTGTCCTACCACCGGGCCTTCGACCTCGCCGACCTCGGGCGGGAGTGACCCCGCCGGGCCCTTCGCCCGACCGGCGCAGTCCGGACCGTGCCCCGCCCGGCCCGACCTGCGGCGATCACGCACCGTAGTTGTTTCACGTGAAACGTCCTGTGGGGCGCCCGGGTCGCGACCGGCCGTCTGGGAGGATAAGCGCGACGATGACGTCGTTCCCCTGATCCTCCGAGCCGTCACGACGCACACATCAAGGAGCGGACAGATGCCCATCGCGACCCCCGAGGTCTACAACGAGATGCTCGACCGGGCGAAGGCAGGCCAGTTCGCCTACCCGGCCATCAATGTCACCTCGACGCAGACCCTGCACGCCGCCCTGCGCGGCTTCGCCGAGGCGGAGAGCGACGGCATCGTCCAGATCTCCACCGGCGGCGCCGAGTTCCTCGGTGGCCAGTACAGCAAGGACATGGTCTCCGGGTCCTCCGCGCTCGCCGAGTTCGCGCACATCGTGGCCGAGAAGTACCCGGTCAACATCGCGCTGCACACGGACCACTGCCCCAAGGACAAGCTGGACGGCTATGTCCGGCCGCTGCTCGCCCTCTCCAAGGAGCGGGTGGACCGGGGCGAGAACCCGCTCTTCCAGTCCCACATGTGGGACGGCTCGGCCGAGACCCTCCAGCACAACCTGGAGATCGCCGAGGACCTGCTCGCCCTCGCCGCCGCCGCCCGGATCGTCCTGGAGGTCGAGATCACCCCGACCGGTGGCGAGGAGGACGGCGTCACCCACGAGATCAACGACAAGCTCTACACCACGGTCGAGGACGCCGTCCGCACCGCCGAGGCCCTGGGCCTGGGGGAGAAGGGCCGCTACCTGCTGGCCGCCTCCTTCGGCAACGTCCACGGCGTCTACAAGCCGGGCAATGTCGTCCTGCGCCCCGACCTGCTGAAGGACCTCCAGGAGGGCGTGGCCGAGCGCTACGGCAAGCAGGCGCCGTTCGACTTCGTCTTCCACGGCGGCTCCGGCTCCACGCGGGAGGAGATCGCCACCGCGCTGCAGAACGGCGTGGTCAAGATGAACCTCGACACCGACACCCAGTACGCCTTCACCCGCCCGATCGTGGACCACGCGTTCCGCAACTACGACGGCGTCCTCAAGGTGGACGGCGAGGTCGGCGACAAGAAGACCTACGACCCGCGCAGCTGGGGCAAGCTGGCCGAGGCGGGCATGGCCGCGCGCGTCACCCAGGCGTGCGCCGACCTCCGCTCCACCGGCACCCGCCTGAAGTAGGGCACGCCCGCGGGCGGGCGCGGGAGACCGCCGCCGTACTCCGGGACGTGGGGCAGACTGGACGGCATGGCCATTCACGAGAATCTGCTCGGGGGGCCGCCCCCGACCCATCTGCCCGATGACCCGGAGCCGCGCGGCCTGCTCGCCGCGGGCACGGCCCCGGCCGAGGTGGCCGCCGCCCATCCGGCGTCCTCCCTGGCCTGGGCACAGCTCGCGGACGACGCCTTCGCGGACGGACGCACCGTCGAGTCGTACGCCTACGCCAGGACCGGCTACCACCGCGGCCTCGACGCCCTGCGGCGCAGCGGCTGGCGGGGCACCGGCCCCATCCCGTTCGAGCACGAGCCGAACCGCGGCTTCCTCCGCGCCCTGCACGCCCTCGCCCGCGCCGCCCAGGCGATCGGCGAGGAGGAGGAGTACAAGCGCTGCGCGCAGTTCCTCCGCGACAGCTCGCCCACCGCGGCCGACACGCTGTCCTAGGCCGCACGGCCGCTTCGCGGCCGACGGACCACGAGGCGCCCCGCCTGCCGCGCGGGGCGCCTCTTCGCGTCCCGCCCCTTACCCTGACGCGGGAGGAGGCACCACGATGTCGCACCCCGACGCACCACGCCCGGACGACCCCGGGCCCACGCTCGACTTCGGAGCGGACGCCACGCCCTACGAGGACTACGTCCACGCCGAGACCCTGACTCACCTCCAGCAGACGCTCACCGACGATCCGGGCGAGCCCGCGTTCCTGGTCACCACCCAGGTCATGGAGCTGTGGTTCACCCTGCTCGTCCACGAGTGGCGCACCGCCGCCCGCGCGCTGCGCGCCGGTGACCTGCCCACCGCGCTCGCGGCGCTGGACCGCTCGGCGCACGAACTACGGGCGCTCAACGCGTCCTGGGAGCCGCTGGCGCGCCTCACACCGCGCCAGTTCAACGCCTTCCGCCCCGCGCTGGGCGACGGCTCCGGCTTCCAGTCCGCCATGTACCGGCGCCTGGAGTTCCTGCTCGGCGAGAAGTCCCCCTCGATGCTGGTGCCGCACCGGGGCAGCCCCCGGGTGCACGCCGAGCTGACCGAGGCGCTGCACGAACCCAGCCTCTACGACGAGGCGGTCGCCCTGCTCGCCCGGCACGGCTTCGCCCTCCCGCCCGAGGTGCTGGAGCGCGACCGCACGGCCCGCTGGACGCCGCACCCGGCCGTCGAGGCGGCCTGGCAGCGCGTCTACGCCGAGGAGACCCCGCTGCTGCTGCCGCTCGGCGAGGCGCTCACCGAGGTGGCCGAACTCGTCTGGCGCTGGCGCAACGACCATCTGGCGGCCACCCGCCGCGCGATGGGCGGCAAGCAGGGGACCGGCGGCTCGGCCGGGGTCGCCTGGCTGGAGAAGCGCGCCAGGCAGCCGGTCTTCCCCGAGCTGTGGACGGCACGCGGTCATGTCTGATCCCATCGGGTCCCATGGCCGACCCGACAGCCCCCGTGCCGCCTGACGCGCGGCCAGGCCCTGGCGTCCTCGACGCCAGGGCCGCCGCCCTCGATGCCGCCGACCCCCTGCGCGAGCGGCGCGCCGCCTTCGTCCTGGACGACACCGTCTACCTCGACGGCAACTCGCTGGGCGCCCTGCCCCGGGCCGTGCCCGTGCGCCTCGCCGAGGTCGTCGCACGCGAGTGGGGCGAGCTGCGCATCAGGTCCTGGACGGAGTCCGGCTGGTGGACCGCGCCGGAACGGGTCGGCGACCGCATCGCCCCCCTCGTCGGCAGCGGCCCCGGCCGCGTCGTCGTCGGCGACTCCACCAGCGTCAACCTGTTCAAGGCACTGGTCGGCGCCGTGCGCACCGTCCCGGACGACCGCGACGAGATCCTGGTGGACGCCGCCACCTTCCCCACGGACGGGTACATCGCCGCGTCCGCCGCACGCCTCACCGGCCGTACCCTGCGCCCCGTCCCGGCCGCCGGGATCGCGGCGGCGGCCGGGCCGCGTACGGCGGTCGCGCTCGTCAACCACGTGGACTACCGCACCGGCACGCTGCACGACCTGCCCGGCATCACCGCCGCCGTCCACGCGGCGGGCGCGCCCGTCGTCTGGGACCTGTGCCACAGCGCCGGAGCGCTCCCCGTGGAACTGGACGCGCACGGCGTGGACTTCGCGGTGGGCTGCACCTACAAGTACCTCAACGGCGGGCCCGGCGCCCCCGCGTTCCTCGCGCTGCGCGCCGACCGCCTCGCCGCATTCGACTCCCCCCTGCCCGGCTGGAACTCGCACGCCGACCCCTTCGCCATGGCCGCCCACCACACCCCGGCCACCGGCGCCGCCAGGGGCCGCGTCGGCACCCCCGACATCCTGTCGCTGCTCGCCCTCGACGCGGCGCTCGACGTCTGGGACGGCGTGGACATCGGCGCCGTCCGCACCAAGAGCCTGGCCCTCACCGACTTCTTCCTCGACTGCGTCGCCGCGGAACTGCCGCCCGGCACGGTCGAGTCCGTCACGCCCGCCGACCACGCGCGGCGCGGCAGCCAGATCGCGCTGCGCCACCCCGACGCCGCCACGGTCATGGACCGGCTGATCGCCGCGGGCGTCGTCGGCGACTTCAGGCCGCCCGACGTCCTGCGCTTCGGGTTCACGCCGCTCTACACCTCGTTCGCCGACACCCTGCGCGCGGCCCGCACGCTGCGCCGCGTCGTGGGGGAGACGGCGTCCGCGTGACGGGCGAGGGCGTGCCGCAGGACGACCTGGAGCTGGCCGAGCTGCTGACCCCGCCGCCCGGCGGCACCGGCGCGCCCGGCCGCACGCTCCGCTACGGCCCGCACCCGTCCCAGGTCATCGACGTGTACGGCCCGGGCGAGCCCCGGGTCGCGCTGCTGCACGGCGGCTTCTGGCGGGAGGCGTACGACCGGACGCACCTGGCGCCCTTCGCCCACGCGCTCGCCGGACGCGGCACGACGGTCGCGCTGGTGGAGTACCGCCGCGTCGGCGGGGGCGGCGGCTGGCCCGCGACGCCCGACGACGTGACGGCGGCCCTGCGCGCGCTGCCCGGCACCGGCGGCATCACCCTGGCAGGCCACTCGGCGGGCGGCCACCTCGCGCTGTGGGCGGCGGCGAGGGAGGACGGCGGCGGCCGGGTGCGCCGCACCGTGGCCGTCGCGCCCGTCGCCGACCTCGCGCGCGCCCACGCCCTGCGGCTGAGCGCGGGCGCCGTCGCCGAACTGCTCGGCGGGCGGACGGACGCCCTGCTGCCGCTCGCCGACCCGCTCGCGCTGCCGCGCCCGCCCGCGCCCGTGCTGCTCGTGCACGGCACGGCCGACGGACAGGTCCCGCAGGCCCTGTCCGAGTCCTACGCCGACCGGCACGGCGCGCGGCTCGTGCGCCTGCCTGACGTCGGGCACTACGCGCCGTTCACGCCGGGCACGCCCGCCTGTTCCTGGCTGCTGTCGGAGCTGGGGGCGGTGCCCGGCGACGGGAGCGTGCCGGTGAGCCGGGCGTAGGCGACGATGTTCGAGTCGTAGCCGCCGTCCTCCGTCCATCGGCCGCCGCAGGTGATCAGGCGCAGCTGCGGGGTGCCCACCGCGCCGTAGACGCGCTCGTCGGGGAAGTCGCTCTTCGGGTACTGCTCGACCGAGTCCACGGTGAAGACGGCGGTCTGGCCGTCCTCGCGGTCGATCTCGATGTTCTCGCCGGGACGGAGCTGGCCGAGCCCGGCGAACGCGGCAGGTCCCGTGTACGTGTCCAGGTGGCCGACGAGGATGGCGGCGCCCTGCTCGCCGGGCGAGACGCCGCCCGAGTACCAGGCGGCACGCATCGCGTCCTCCTCGGCGGGGGAGGGCGGGCCGCCGTCCGTGCCCAGGGCGGCGCCGAACACCTCCACGTCCGTGCCCAGTTGCGGGATGCGGATGCGCGCGGGGGACGAGCGGATCAGCGGGGGCGCCACGAACGCGGACGGCTGGCCGACCGCGCCGAGGTCCGCCGTCGAGCCCGCGTTCGGCGCGGCGCCCGGCGCGTCCACGGCACCGGGCCGGGAGACGCCGTCCGCGATGTCGCTCGACGCGCGCGCCTCGCGCACGCCGTCGTCCCTGCCGGTCGCGACCAGCCCGGCGGCCAGGGCGGCGGTGACGGTCGCGACGGCCGCCGCCGTCTCCCAGCGGCGCGTCCGCAGGGCGAGGCGCTGGTGCCGTGTGGAGCGCTTGCCGCTCGGCCGCCGCGCGCGGCGCGCGCGCCTGGCCTTGGCCACCGCCTTCGCCCGCTTGCGGACGGCGGGCCAGCGTCGGCGCACCAGCCGCACGATGCGCAGGGCGAGGGCGACCTGCCAGAAGCGGCGCGCCAGGCGGGGCGCGACGCGGAAGGCGAGGCCGCGGACGAGTCCTGGGAGGCCGAGCAGGAGGATCTGGAGGACGAGGAAGAGGACCGCGGGCGCGCTCCGCCTGCGGCGCTTCCCGGCCGTCCGGCCGTCGCTCGCGGGCTCGGCGGTCTTGGCGGTCCTGGCCGCCTTGGCCGCCTGGGCGGTCGGCGGCTTCGCGCTGCTCGGCCGTGGGGCGGCCTCGGCGGGCTTCGCGTCCGCCGTCTTCCTGCCGCCCGCGGGGCCCGCCTTGCGATGACGCCCCGCGCCGGAAGCGGCGGGCGTGGTCGCGGGGGCCGGGGTGGAGGCGGGGGTGGCGCCCGCCTTCCGGTGACGGCCCGGCCGGTTCCGCCCGTCGGACGCCGCCGCCGTCTGCTTCGTGGCCTGCCCGGCCGCGTGCCGTGGCCCGCGCTTCGCCTGGGGCGCCGTGGCTGTCGGGGCCGTCGGGGCGGCCTTGCGCCGTCTGCCGTACCAGGCCCTGCCGCCCGCCTTCCTCCGCGACGAGGACGTGCCCGCGAGGACCGGCACGCCACCCTCGGGCCGCGCCGCGCGGGGCGGCGCCTCGTCCTTCTTCCGCCCGGAAGGCGCCGCCGTGACGGCGACGGGCTCGGCGACGGGCTCGGGGGCGACCGGAGCGGGCGCGTCCTTCGGCTTCTTGGACAGGTCCACCCTCTTCTTCTTGGACAGGTCCACCTTCTTCCGGGGCACGTCCGGCTTCGCGGGCTTCGCGGCCTTGACGGGCCCACCGGGCTTCGCGGCCTTCGGCGCGGGCTTCCCGGCCTTCGGCGCGGCCTTCGCCGCCTTCGCCGCCACGCCCGGCCCCGCGGGTGGCCGGGCGGCGGTGTCCGCGCCCGTCGTCCGCCGTCCCGGCAGGGTCCCCGCCGGGGGCGGCGGGGTCATGCGCCGGGGGCGGCGCGGGCGTTTCCGGCCGCCGTCCGGCAGAAGCTGTCCCCCCGTGAGGGGTTCCGGGTCTCTGCGCGGCCCGAGTGACAGGCGGGACCGGCGCCCCGGGGTGTCCCCGGGGGCACCGCTCCGCATGTTCCGCGGCACCCGCAGCGCTCGCGGCCTCCGCAAGAGCCGCAGGAACTCAGGCACGTCGCTGCTCCTCAGTAGTGGTTTCCGGTGGAGCGGCGGCGGCGCGCCAGGAACACGTAGCCCGCGGAACCCGCGATGGCCACCGCGCCACCGACCGCGAGCGCCGTGGCCTGCGTGCTGCCCGAGGTGCCCGAGTCGGAGCCCGAGCCGCCGAAACCGGCGGCGGCGCCACCGCTGGGCGTGGCCGAGGTGAAGGTGAAGTTGGTCGTCAGCGTCGTGCCGTCGTTGCAGCGGACGGTCACCGGGTAGCTGCGGCCGGTCTGGAGCCCGCTGGACTTGATGCGGCCCGTGCCCGTCCACTGGTTGCCGCTGGTCTGCCGCAGCGTGACGTTCTGCTGGAACGCGTCGGAGGTGGCCGAACCGCTCGGCTGGCAGGTGACCCGCACCGTGACCGAGGTGTTCGGCCCGCCCGAGCTGGGCGAGATCGAGATGGGGGAGGTGTTGTTCCACGACGGCTTGCCGTCGTCGTCGTGGGCGAGGGCCGGGGCCGCCGGTCCCAGGGCGAGCAGGGTGGTGGCCGTGGCGAAGGCGAGCCTGCGGGCGCCACGGGAGCGCGGATTCCTGATGGACGTCTTCATGGACGCTGTTCCTCCGGGTCGTCTGCCGCACGCGAAGAGGCGTGACGGCCTGTGACCTATGCGAACAGTGCGTCACGCGACGCGCATCCGGAGTGCGTCCTCGCGGGTGCCGGACCGCCCCTGTCGGAGCAGTGGACGGTCCGGCGCGCGGGGGTCCGCCCCGCGCGGCCCGCCAGGGGCCGCCCGCGTCCCGTTACTTCAACTCCAGGTCCCTGCGCCGCAGTCCGGCAAGACCCGCCGCGATCAGGCCCGCCGCGACGAGCGTGAGCAGCGTCAGCGGCAGCCAGCGCCACTCGGCGGCGGGCACCTGCGGCACATGGCCGATCGGCGACAGGTTGCGCAGGCCGTCGGGGAGGCCCGTCAGCTCGCCGAGGTAGACGACGAAGAAGCCGTACGCCGGGACCGCCCAGGCCGCGGCCGACGCCTTCGGGAACCAGCCGTACAGCGCCACCGCCACCCCGGTCGTCACCCACAGCGCGGGCGCGTACGCCAGGGAGGCGAGGGCCAGCTCGCCGAAGAGCGACGGGTCGTCGGCCGACGCGGCGCCCGACAGGCCGAAGCCGAGGCCCGCGAGCGCCATGACGAGCGTGCCGCCCACCAGCGCGACGACCAGGTGCGAGGCGGCCCAGCGCGTCCGCGACAGCCCGGTGGCGAGCACCGCCTCGGCGCGCCCCGCCGTCTCCTCGCCGCGCAGCCGCAGCGTGGCCTGCACCGTGTGCAGCGACGCGACGATGGCCAGCACGCTCATCACGACGGACGCGAACGCCGTCAGCAGGTCGCCGCCGCCCAGCGCGGCCACCGACTCCCGCAGCTGCTCGTTCTCCCCCAGCAGGTCGTCCGCGCTGCCGAGCACCGAGCCGTACATCAGGCTGAACAGCAGCGCGCCCGCGCCGAAGCCGACGAGGACGCCCCGCTGGAGGCGCAGCGCGAAGCCGACCGGGCGCAGCAGCCCGGGGGACGCGGTCGGCCGCCCGGGGCGTGGCGGTCGCAGGCCCGCGCCGACGTCCCGGCGGGCGCTGAGCGCGTACCCCCCGGCCGTCGTGGCGGCGGCGAGCGCGAGCGACAGGAGCAGCGGCCACCACCGGTCGTCCACGTAGACGTAGGTGCGCTGCGCCCAGCCGATGGGGGACAGCCACGAGAAGGCGTCGGCGCCGACGTCGCCGACCGCGCGCAGGGCGAACGCGAGGCCGACCGCGGCGAGTCCGAGGCCGCTCGCGCCGCGCGCGAACGGGCTGATCTGCACGGCCAGTGCGGCGACACCGGCGAACACGATCCCGGTGGCCGCGCACGCCGCCCCGTACAGCAGCGAACCGCCGGTGGTGACGCCCTCCGCGCCCGAGCCCGCCATCCCGGCGGCCAGCAGCGCGCCGACGATCAGCGAGGTGACGGCGGCGACGGTCAGCGCGGCCGTGAGGTGGGCGTGGCGCCCGACGGCGCTCGCGCGCAGCAGCTCGGCGCGGCCCGTCTCCTCCTCGGCGCGCGTGTGCCGGACGACGGTCAGGACGCTCAGCACCCCGACGGCCAGGGCCAGGTAGCCCAGCATCTGCTGGCCCATCATGGCGCCGTACAGGAGGTCGCCGCCCAGGTAGCGTTCGGGGCCGGTCATCGCGAGACCGGCGG
This sequence comes from Streptomyces avicenniae, assembly GCF_000719135.1. Classification (GTDB taxonomy): domain Bacteria; phylum Actinomycetota; class Actinomycetes; order Streptomycetales; family Streptomycetaceae; genus Streptomyces; species Streptomyces avicenniae. The sequence goes on from NZ_JOEK01000001.1 coordinate 796,279, forward strand.
CGCCGCCCATGGTCTCGCCGAGCTGCGCGCGCTCCTGCGGCCCCGGGTACTCGGTGGTCAGGCTGGAGAGGGTGACGCTGTTCACCAGCCACAGGGCCATGATCCACACCGGCAGGCGGACGCGTTCGCGGCGCAGCGCGAAGCGCAGGAGCGCGCCGGTGCCCGTGAGGACGCCGCCGTGGTGGCCGGGCGGGGCGGCGAGGGCGGGGCCCGCGTCCGTGACGGTGGCGGTGGCGGTCATCGGGCCGCCCCCGCCGTGGGCTGCTCGGCGGCCGGTTCGTGCAGGTCGTCGCCGTAGTGGCGGAGCATCAGCTCCTCCAGGGTGGGCGGATGGCTGACGAGGCTGCGGATGCCGAGCCCCGACAGGGCGCGGACCGCGCCGTCGAGCTGCGCGCCGTCCACCGTGAAGTGCACGCGGCCCTGCTCGGCGCGTACGTCGTGCACGCCCGGCAGTTCGGCGAGCCCGTCCGCGGGCCGTTCCGTCTCGGCCTCGACGGTGGTGCGGGTGAGGTGGCGCAGGTCCTGGAGCGTGCCGGACTGCACGGTGCGGCCGAGGCGCACGATGCTGACGCGGTCGCACAGCTTCTCGACCTGCGCCAGGATGTGGCTGGACAGCAGCACGGTCCGCCCGGCCGCCTTCGCCTCGTCGATGACGTCCTGGAAGACGACCTCCATCAGCGGGTCGAGCCCGGCCGTGGGCTCGTCCAGCAGCAGCAGCTCGGCCTCCGAGGCCAGGGCGGCGACGATCGCGACCTTCTGCCGGTTGCCCTTGGAGTAGGTGCGGCCCTTCTTGCCCGGGTCGAGGCCGAAGCGTTCCACCAGCGCGTCACGGCGCGCGGGGTCGAGGCCGCCGCGGAGTCTGCCCAGCAGGTCGATGGCCTCCCCGCCGGTGAGGTTCGGCCACAGCTCGACGTCGCCCGGCACGTACGCCAGGCGCCGGTGCAGCGGGACGGCGTCGCGCCACGGGTCGCCGCCGAGGAGGGACACCGAGCCCGCGTCGGCGCGCAGCAGGCCGAGGAGGACGCGGATGGTGGTGGACTTCCCGGCGCCGTTGGGGCCGAGGAAGCCGTGGACCTCGCCCGTGCGCACGGTGAGGTCGAGCCCGTCGAGGGCGCGGGTACGGCCGAACGTCTTGACCAGGCCGGAGACGGCGATGGCAGGGGGTGCCTCAGTCATGGGTCCAGCCTAGGCATCTTTCAGAGATTTATGAAGTTAAGAAAATGCCAAGCGCGCCCGGCGCCCCGACTGATGGCAGGATGAACGGGTGATCGATCCCCATCCGACGTCGCCCGGCACCGGGCAGCACACCGGCGACGACGACACGTACCCGGCGGCCCTCGCCGCGTTCGTCGAACGCTTCGCCGCGGATCTCACCGAGGCGGGTATGCCGCGGATGCCCTCCCGCGTCTTCGCCTGCCTCCTCGTCTCGTCCGAGGGCGCGCTCAGCTCCGCCGAGCTGGCACGGCGGCTGCGGATCTCGCCCGCCGCGGTCTCCGGGGCCGTGCGCTACCTCGCGCAGGTCAGCATGGTCAGCCGCGAGCGCGAGCCGGGCTCACGCCGCGAGCGCTACCGGCTGCTCCAGGACATCTGGTACGAGGCCATCGCCAGCCGTGACGCCGACCTGCTGCGCTGGGTCAGCACGCTGCGGGACGGCGCCAGGACCGCGGGCGAGACGGGCCCGGCGGGGCAGCGGCTGAACGAGACGGCGGAGTTCATGGAGTTCCTCGTCGAGGAGATGCGGGGCGTGCTGGAGCGCTGGCGCGCCCGGCGGGCCTCGCACGGCTCAGCCTGACAGCCGCCCGCCCGCCGCGGGGGCGGGCACCGTGAGCCGCAGCGCCTTCGGCCGCACGGTCCAGGTCCGCGCCTCGGTCGGCCCGAGATCCACCGCCCCGGCCCGGTAGCTGAACGTCGCGCCCGACACCGTCACCGTCCGCACGCGCACCCGTACGTCCGCCGCCGCCTGGCCGCACGGCCGCACCACCACCTCGGCCAGCCCGTCCGCCGGGCGCACCGACACCCCCGCGACCGGACGGTCGAGGTCCGCGAGCAGGTCGCCGTCCGCCTCCACCCGCAGCCGATGGCGCCCGGCGCGCGTGCCCCAGTGCCACGGGCGCTGCCGCCGCGCCGGGATGCCGAGCGGGCCCGGCACCACGCCCCCGGCGTCGTCCAGCAGCAGATCGACCCGCCGTTCGCCGCCCCGCAGCACGGCGCGCGACGCCGCCACCGGATCGGTCGGCACCCCGAGCGTCCGCGCCACCGCGAGCAGCGGCACCGGGCCCACCGGCACCATCGCGAGCGGCCCGCCCGCCGCCGTCCCCAGGCCGTCGCCCTCCCGCAGCAGCAGCGCAAGCGCGGCCAGCAGCGTACGGTCGTCCCCCACGAGCACGACGCGGTGCGCGCCCCGTCCGGCCAGCACCCGCCGCAGGGTGCCCGGCTGGTCGAGCACGCGGACCTTCACCCCGCTCGCCCCCGCGCACAGCACGTCCTTGGCGATCCGCACCGATTCCCCGTCCGACCGCCGGGCTGTCGGGTCGATGACGATGAGCACCTGACTGTTCGCCTCCCGGCTGCGTCTCCCGTAAGCTCTCTTTGCAAGAGCCCCTGCCGCGATTGCGTCAGGGGTTTCGTCGATCCGGGGCAGCCCTTGCGTAGATGCCCCGCTCGGAAGGGGTGTACGCCTGTGCCCGCACTTGTGCTGCTCGGTGCCCAGTGGGGTGACGAAGGCAAAGGCAAGGCGACCGATCTGCTCGGTGGTTCGGTGGACTACGTGGTGCGCTACCAGGGCGGCAACAACGCGGGGCACACCGTCGTGGTCGGCGACCAGAAGTACGCCCTCCACCTGCTGCCGTCCGGCATCCTGACGCCGGAGTGCACCCCTGTCATCGGCAACGGCGTGGTCATCGACCCCAAGGTCCTGCTGGACGAGCTGGCCGGGCTGAACGCGCGCGGCGTGGACACCTCCCGGCTCCTCGTCAGCTCCAACGCGCACCTCATCACGTCCTACCACCAGACCCTCGACAAGGTCTCCGAGCGCTTCCTCGGCAAGCGCAAGATCGGTACCACGGGGCGCGGCATCGGCCCGGCGTACGCCGACAAGATCAACCGGCAGGGCATCCGCGTCCAGGACCTGTTCGACGAATCGATTCTTCGCCAGAAGGTCGAGGCCGCGCTCGACCAGAAGAACCAGCTGCTCGCCAAGCTCTACAACCGCCGCGCCATCGCCGCCGAGCAGGTCGTCGAGGAACTGCTGGGCTACGCCGAGCAGATCAGGGGCTACGTCTGCGACACCGCGCTCGTCCTGAACGACGCGGTGGACGCGGGCAAGGTCGTCCTGTTCGAGGGCGGCCAGGGCACGCTGCTCGACGTGGACCACGGCACGTATCCGTTCGTCACCTCCTCCAACCCCACGGCGGGCGGCGCCTGTACGGGCACCGGCGTCGGGCCGACGAAGATCTCCCGCGTCATCGGCATCCTCAAGGCGTACACGACGCGCGTCGGCGCCGGGCCCTTCCCGACCGAGCTGTTCGACGAGGACGGCGAGCGGCTGCGCCGCATCGGCCACGAGTACGGCGTCACGACCGGCCGCGACCGGCGCTGCGGCTGGTTCGACGCCGTCATCGCCCGCTACGCGACGCGGGTCAACGGCCTCACCGACTTCTTCCTCACCAAGCTGGACACCCTCACCGGCTGGGAGCGCATCCCGGTCTGCGTGGCCTACGAGATCGACGGCCGCCGCGTCGAGGAACTGCCCGCCAGCCAGAGCGACTTCCACCACGCGAAGCCGATCTACGAGTACCTGCCCGGCTGGAGCGAGGACATCTCCAAGGCCCGCTCCTTCGACGAACTCCCCGCCACCGCCCAGCGGTACGTCACGACGCTGGAGGAGCTGTCCGGCGCGCCGATCTCCGCCATCGGCGTCGGCCCGGGGCGCGAGGAGACGATCCAGATCAGGTCGTTCCTGTCCTGACGCGCGGCGGCGCCCCGCGCCGGACGCGAAAGGGCCGGGGCCGCGAGGTGGTGAACACCCCGCGGCCCCGGCCCGTTTCGCGTGTCGGCCGCGCTCAGTCCTGGCGGCTCAGCGAGAAGGTGTTGGACGTGTCGCCGTACTGCGTGAACTCGACCGTCGGCGCGTCTTCGAGCAGCCCGTCCACCGCGCTCCACTCCACCTGGTAGGGGGGCAGCGTCTCGCACGACGGGTCGGACGAGACGCCGGGGCCGACCGTGATGGTCGTCCCGCTGATGCCTCCCGAGACCATCTGGGCGTCCCACCGGCAGCTGTCGCTCTCCCAGGTGATGGCCAGCTCACCGGCCGGGACGCGGTTGCCGAACGTCGCACTGATGTCGGCGTTGGCGTACACCCCCTGGTAGACCGCCACCGGCATGCCGTCGGAGTCGATGCCCATGTCGGCCGACTCAAGCGTCGCGGACCACTGGGCGCTGTCGCCGTCGTTCGCGGACCAGTTGAGCGAGCCGCCCGACTGCGTGACGGTGTGCTCGCCGTACGCGCGGCAGCCCGCGTCCTCCGGGTAGACGGAGACGACGTCGTCGCCGGTGAGCGTCGCCTCGGAGCCCGTGGCCTCCTGGAGCAGCGCGGTCTCGACGCACAGGAGCCCGTCCCGGTCGTCGTCCTGCCCCTGGAGCGTGTACACCGTGGCGACGTTCTCCCCGGCGGAGCCCGCCGTCAGCTCCAGCCGGATGAGCAGGCCGTTGCTGGTCGTGCCCTCCCACGCGCCCGCCATGGACGCCGGGAGCGAGCCGCTGCCCGGGTCGGGCGCGGGCGGCGGGGGCGGGTCGTCCGTCGGCGGGGCCGGGTCCTCGGTGACGGTCGGGTCCGACGTCGGGTCGGCCGTCGGCGGCCCCGGGTCGGGATCCTCGTCGCCGCCGGACAGTGCCACGGCGCCCACCACGAGCACCAGCGCGACGACGGCCGCGATCGCGACGATCAGGAGGTTGCGGTTCTTGTTGTCCTTGGCGGGACCGCCCGGCCCCTGGTACGCGGTGGCGCCGTAGGGGTTGGTCGGGTTCGGGCCCTGCGGGTAGCCGTACGCGGCCTGGGGCGGCTGCTGTTGGTGCTGCTGCGGGTAGCCGTAACCGGCGGGCGGCGGCGTCCCGTAGCCGGGGGGAGGCGTGCCGTACCCGGGCGGCGGGGTGGCCGACGTCTGGGTGGCCATCGCGTCCATGTGCCCCTGCGCGGGCGGCGGCGTCCCCATGTTCGGGGGCGGCGTGGCCTGCTGCGTCGGGGTCGGCGGCGCGAAGGGCGGCAGCGGCGTGTTCTGCACCGGCGCGGACTGCGGCAGCGGCGTCACCGGCGGCGTGCCCGGCATGGCGGGCGGCGGCGAGGCCTGCGGCAACGGCGGTGCCTGGAGCGGGTCCTCGGAGTCGAGCAGCTCGACGGCGTGCCGTCCGAGCCGCGCGACCAGCGCGCCGGGGAGCCACGGCTCGTCGCCGTCGTCGGGTATCTCGGTGAACTGGAGCAGCTGGTCGAGCGACGGCCGGGCCGTGGGGTCCTGCGCGAGGCAGCTCTCGATGAGCGGGCGCACCGCCTCCGGCACGCCGTCGAGGTCCTGCTGCCCCTGCACGATGCGCAGCATCAGCGCGGTCATCGCGCTGTTGACGTCGCCGAACGGGGTGCGGCCCGTCGCCGCGAAGGTGAGGACCGAGCCGAGGCAGAAGACGTCGCTCGCCGCCGTCAGCGTCTCGCCGCGGCACTGCTCGGGCGACATGAAGCCGGGCGAGCCGACCGCCGCGCCGGTACGCGTCAGCCCCTCGCCGCCTGCCTCCAGGGCGCGGGCGATGCCGAAGTCGATGACGCGCGGGCCGTCGATGGTGATCATGACGTTGGACGGCTTGAGGTCCCGGTGGATCAGGCTGGCCGCGTGGATGTCGCGCAACGCCCTGACCAGGCCGTTCGCCAGGATGAAGAGGGTGCGTTCGGGCAGGGGGCCGTAGGTGGTGCTGACCACCTCGTGCAGCGAGGGGCCCGCCACGTAACCGGTCGCGACCCAGGGCGTCTCCGCCTCGGTGTCGCAGCCGAGGACGGGGGCCGTCCAGTCACCGCCGACCCGGCGCGCGGCGTCCACCTCGTGCTGGAAGCGCTGACGGAACTCCGGCTGCGCCGCCAGTTCAGGCTGCACCAGTTTCACTGCCACCGTGCGCCCGCGGTCCGAGCGCGCGAGGTAGACGCTGCCCATCCCGCCGGCACCCAATTTCCCCAGGAGCCGGTACTGGCCCACCCGTTGAGGATCTGTCGGCCCGAGCGGTTTCATGCTGTGTTACTCCTCTTCGCTCCGGTAAGGCCTCATGAGAATACGGGGGCCCGTCCACACAGGGGAGGACAACGGCGGAACCTTCGTCGGTTCCCGATCCGATCGTGTGTTTGGGCCCGGTGTCAATTCGTGACCTGCGGTCCGGGGGCGTGCGTGGTCCGCCGTCCGGGGCCGCGGGCTCATGAGGGCTGGTACTCGTTCGGCTCCTCGTCGGCCGGTTCGTCGATCCAGCGGATGGCCAGGTTCCCGTCCTGGTTCAGCCACATCCGGAAGGCCGTGCCGAGGAAGCAGTCGTCGCTGTCGTCGTCGCCGATCAGGACGTCGGGGCCCATCACGACCTCGCCGCCGTCCACCTGGACGAGGCGGTTCTCCCAGGTGCACGTCTGCTCGGTGGACTCCTGCCGGTAGGTCATGAGGACCTCGCCTACCGCGCCCTCCGAGACGGTGATCTCGCCGGTGCCGGTGACGCCGTCGTCGTTCCTGAAGTTGCTGCTGAACGAGCCGACCAGCGCGTCCGGCATGCTGTCGGGGTCCACCCCGGTGGCCGCGGTGAGCGTCGCGCTCCGGTCGCCCCAGGTCCACTCCAGCGTGCCGTCGTCCGCCAGGCGCAGCCGCTGCGTACGGTCGTCGGCCGAGCAGCCGGGCGCGTCCTCGGGCACGCTCGACTCCACGGTCCTGGTGAACTCGACGGCGTCGGTGGTCTCCGTCATGGCCAGGTCGTAGGCGCACAGGGTCTGGGCCGTGAGGAAGGTGGCGCTCCCGGTGAGGGCGTCGCCGTCCTTGTCGATGTCGAAGCGCAGGAGCGTCGGGTCGTTCGCCCGGGTACCGTCCTGCTCGCCCTGCCAGACGCCGACGTAGCCCTCGGTGTCGCCGCCGCCGTCGCCGCCTCCCGAGCGCAGGACCGCCACCGTCGTGCCGATCGCCGCGACCGCGACGACTCCCGCGACGACCGCGGCGATCCGCCTGCCGCCGCTGCGTGGCGCCGACGGCGGCACGGCGTAGGGCGCGCTGCCCGTCGGGCCGAACGTGCCTGTGGGGGAGAGCCCCACCGGGCCGGTGGTGAAGGGGCCGACCGCCGGTGGCGGCGTCCACGCCGCGGGATGCGGGCCCGAGGCCGTCGCCGCGGGCGGGGTGGCGGGGGCGACCGTGGGGTCGGGGGCGACGACCGCCCGGCGGCCCGGCACGCTGGCCGGGGCCTCGGAGTCGAGCAGTTCGACCGCCCGGCGGCCGAGTTCGGCGAGGAGCGGCGCGGGCAGCCACGGCTCGGGCGAGGTGTCGGGCGCGGTGAGGCGCAGTAGTTCGTCCAGCGACGGCCTGCCCGCCGGGTCCTTCTCCAGACAGCGCGCGACGATGCCGCGCAGCGGATCGGTGAGCCCGTCGAGGCTGGGCGCCTCCTCCGCGATGCGGAACATGAGGATGTGCATGCCGGAGCGCGGATCGCCGAACGGCGTGCCGCCCGTGGTCGCGAAGGCCAGCAGCGCGCCGAGGCAGAAGATGTCGCTCGCGGGCGTCAGCCGCTCGCCGCGCACCTGCTCGGGCGACATGAACGCGGGCGAGCCGACCGTCACGCCGGTCCTGGTCAGTCCGGCCGAGGTGACGTCCACGGCGCGCGCGATGCCGAAGTCGATGACGCGCGGGCCGTCGATGGTCAGCAGGACGTTGGACGGCTTCAGGTCGCGGTGGACGAGCCCGGCGCCGTGGATGTCGCGCAGCGCGTGGACCAGGCCGTTGGCGAGGAGCAGGGTGCTGCGCGGCGGCAGCGGCCCGAAGTCCCGGGCGACGACCTCGTGCAGCGAGGGCCCCGCGATGTATCCGGTCGCGACCCAGGGCAGTTCGCCCGACGTGTCGGCGTCGAGCACCGGGGCCGTCCACCGCCCGCCCACCCGGCGGGCCGCGCCGATCTCGTGCTCGAAGCGTGTCCTGAAGTCCGGTTCCCGCACCAGCGACGGCACGATGGTCTTGACGGCCACGGTCCGCCCGCGCTCCGAACGGGCCAGGTAGACCTGCCCCATCCCTCCCGCGCCCAGCCGGGCGAGCAGGCGGTACGGGCCTATTCGGTGCGGATCACTCGGCCTGAGCCGGTCCATCTGCTTCGTCCCCCGGTTCCGTCGTGTGCGTTTACGCTCCCGAGGATAGGCGCGGGCTCCGACACAGCCCATGCCGGTGTCCGGGGTCACCGGGTGTGCGCGGGCGCACGCGCCCGGCCGTACGCGCGCCGTCCGGTCCCGCGCCCCCCGGTGGAGGACGGGCCAACCGACCTTCTCGCGGGGAAGGTCGGGGGAAGCGGAACAAGCTGTTCCGGCGGGGTTCCGCCCGCTCAGGGGGCCAGCCGCTCCAGCGCCGCCGACAGGTCGGCCAGCGCGGCGAGCGCCGCCGTGAGGCGCTCGGTGCCCCCGACCTCGGCGGCGAGCCGCCGCGCGAACTCCGCGTGGCCCGGCTCGATCGCCGCGACGGCGGCCCGGCCCTCGGCGGTGGGCCGCAGCAGCTTGGCGCGGCGGTGCGCCGGGTTGGGCTCCCACGCGGCGAGGCCCTGCTCCACCAGGAGGTCGGCGATGCGCTGGACGCTCTGCCGCGTGATGCCCATCGCGCGCGCGATCCCGGCCGCGGGCAGCGGCTGCGGCAGCACGGCGCCGAGCACCTGCCAGCGGGCGGCCGTCAGCCCGGCCGGGCGGCTCAACTCCTCGGCGACGGCGAGGAACTGCGCGTTGAGCCGGAAGGACGTGATCGCCGTCCCCGACAGCGCGGCCTGCGCGTCCCGCGTGTCCTGGTCGCGCCCCGCGCTCACGCGAGCCCCGCCACGACCGGGTAGGCCGACGCGTCCGAGTGCGCGTACAGGCGGAACCAGGCGTCGAGCACGGCGGGTTCGAGCACGCCGAGCCGCCGCAGGATCTCCCGGCCGAACGCCTCGGGGTCGGTCGGCCCGGCCGTGATCACGTCCCGGTCGGTCACCGCGTCGGTGTCGCGGTAGTGCTCCCCGCCCGCGTAGCCCGTCCCCGCCAGGACGAACGGCGCGGCGGCCGTGTGCGCGCGGTCGTCGAGCAGCCCCTCCTTGGCCAGCCCCTCGGTCGCCCCGCAGATGGCGGCGACGGGCACTCCCGCGTCCAGGAACGTACGGGCTGCCCGCGCGAACGGCGCCAGCGCGTCGCCGCTCCAGCCCCCGGAGCCGGGCAGGATCAGCAGCGCGCTGTCCTCGGCGCGCAGGTCGGCCAGCGTGACCTCCGGCAGCAGCCGCAGCCCCGCGATCGTCGTCACCGGGGCGAGGTCGGGGCCGGGGCCGACGGCCACGACGCGGTAGCCGCGCCGGGCGAGTTCTGCGGTGGCGTGCCCGGTCTCCCAGTCGGCGAGACCGTCGTAGACGGCCAGGTGGACGGTGCGGGCGGCGTCGTGCTGCGGCATGGCGTGCTCCTCGTGTCTGATGACAGCATCCTGTCATTTCGACAGCATGCTGTCAATTATTTCCGGGACCTGTACGCTGGGCTGCCGTGATTCGACGGAGCACGCTGCGGGAGCAACTCGCCGACGCCCTAAGGGAAGAGATCCTGGCCGGGCGGCTCGGCCCCGAGGGCGAGTTCACCGTCCGCGAGATAGCCGAGCACTACGGCGTCTCGGCCACCCCGGTGCGCGAGGCGCTGGTCGATCTGTCCGCGCAGGGCCTGCTCGACGTCGAGCAGCACCGCGGCTTCCGCATCCGCCGCTTCTCGCCCGACGAGTTCCGGCACATGGTCGAGGCGCAGGGCATCGTCAGCGACGGCCTCCTCGCCGCGGGCGCCGTCCTCGACCCCGACCGCGCGAACCCCGAGGCGTTCACCTCGGTACGCCGCCGCGCCGCCGCCGCCCGGCAGGCCGCCACGGCGGGCGACCTCGACATCCTCATCGGCTACGACCTGCGGTTCTGGCGCGAACTCGACGCCCTCGTCGGCAATCCGCACATCGGCGAGTTCCTCGACCGCCTCCGGGTGCGCTGCTGGGCCTTCACCGTCCCGTTCCTGCGCCGCGCCCCCGAACTCACCGCGCACCTGTGGGCGGGGCACCTCGAACTCGCCGACGCCGTCGAGCGCGGCGACCGCGCCGAGACCGAACGCCTCCTCGCGAGCTACCGCGGCCACACCCTCGCGCTGGCCACCCGCCTCGCCGCGCACCCGCGGACCTGACCCGGGCGCCAGGCCCTACCCTGGCCGTAACCGCTCGACACACCGCACCACCCCGTACCGCCCCGCACCCCACCGCGCCCGCGCCCTCGCGACCGAGAGTGAGCCGTTACATGGCCTGTGACCTGTGGCTGGTCCCCCTCGTCGATGTGCTGTGCCACAGCCCCGACAACCCGTTCGCCGAGGAACTCGCCGTGTACGACCGGGCTCTCACCGAGGCGGGCGCGCCGCCCGTACCGGTGTACGGCTACGTGCCCGGCATGTCGGGGACGGTCGCGCCCGTCGCGGGGTTCGACTACGCCGCGCTCCATCTCCTGCGCCGCGCCTACCTCCTGCACCTCAGCGGGCTGCCCGTCACCCCGGTGACCGACCTCGACGGCGACTACCAGCAACTGCTGGAGATGTTCGAGAGCGCGGCCCAACAGTCGCACCTCGTCTGGCACTTCGACCACGCGGGCGCCTACGTCCCCGTGGACTTCCCGCACCCGCTGGTGAACGAGACGCTGCTCTCAGGCGGCGGCCCCCTCGGGTCGAGCCACGGCCTCCTGCGCGAACTCGAGACCGTCGCCCCGCTGTTGGGCATCGACCCGCTGAACCCCCCGCCCCCGCCCGCGCCGCCCGCAGGACCGACCACGCTGGACGAACCGGCCGCCGCGCCCTCCCGCGCCGACGGCCCGTACGCGCGCGAGCGCCACGTCTGGCTCGGCCTCCACGCGGCGGCGACGCGCAGCCTCGCGCAGGGCTCGATGATCGTCTTCAGCTGACCGCCCACGGGGCGGCGCGTCCGTCAGCGCCCCGGCCTGCCCTGAATCACCCGAAAGAGTGACGTCGCTGCTGCCGCCGTTAGGCTGCCCTCTGTGAACATCCTCGTCATCGGCGGCGGCGCCCGCGAGCACGCCCTCTGCCACGCCCTCTCCGCCGACCCGGCCGTCGGCGAACTCCACTGCGCCCCCGGCAACGCGGGGATCGCCGCCGTCGCCACCACCCACCCGGTGGACGCGCTCGACGGCGCCGCCGTCGCGGACCTCGCCCGCCGCCTCGGCGCCGGGCTGGTCGTCGTCGGCCCCGAGGCGCCGCTCGTCGCGGGCGTCGCCGACGCCGTACGCGCCGCCGGTATCCCGGTGTTCGGGCCGTCGGCCGAGGCCGCCCGCCTGGAGGGCAGCAAGGCGTTCGCCAAGGAGATCATGGCCGCCGCCGGGGTCCCCACCGCGCGGTCGTACGTCTGCGTCACCCCCGCCGAGTCGGACGCGGCACTGACCGCCTTCGGCCCGCCCTACGTCGTCAAGGACGACGGCCTCGCCGCGGGCAAGGGCGTCGTCGTGACCGGCGACATCGCCGTGGCCCGCGCGCACGCCCGCGGCTGCGACCGCGTCGTCATCGAGGAGTACCTCGATGGCCCCGAGGTCTCGCTGTTCGCCGTCACCGACGGGGAGACCGTCCTCCCCCTCCAGCCCGCGCAGGACTTCAAGCGCGCCCACGACGACGACGAGGGCCCCAACACCGGCGGCATGGGCGCCTACACCCCGCTGCCCTGGGCCGACCCCAAGCTCACGCGGGAAGTCCTCGACACCGTCCTCCAGCCGACCGTGGACGAGATGCGCCGCCGCGGCACCCCCTTCTCCGGCCTGCTGTACGCCGGGCTCGCGCTGACGTCGCGCGGCATGCGGGTCGTGGAGTTCAACGCGCGCTTCGGCGACCCGGAGACGCAGGTCGTCCTCGCCCGCCTGCGCACGCCCCTGGCCGGCCTGCTGCACGCCGCCGCCACCGGCACCCTGGCCGACCTGCCGCCACTGCGCTGGAGCGACGGCGCCGCCGTCACGGTCGTCGTCGCCGCCGAGGGCTACCCCGACGCGCCGCGCGCCGGTGACCCGATCGAGGGACTCGACGAGGTCGCCGCGCAGGACGCCCCGCACGCGTACGTCCTGCACGCCGGTACGCGCCTGGACGACGCGGGCCGGGTGCTCAGCGCGGGCGGACGCGTCCTGTCCGTCACCGCCACGGGCGACGACCTCGCGCAGGCCAGGGAGCGTGCCTACCGCGCCGTCGCCCGCATCCGCCTGACCGGCTCGCACCACCGCACGGACATCGCCGCCCGCGCCGCGCGCTGACCCCGGGCCCGCCGCCACCCGCACACCTGGCCTTCCCCAAAGCACCACCATCGAGTGACGTTCCGCTGAGCGACTGACGCGCCCCCTGTGCCCAACTAGGGTGCGGCGCAGGGTCATTCGGCAATCCTCACAACCGGCCTCGCGGCGTTCGGATCACCGCGCGTTGCGATGTCGGTGGGCGGTGCGACAGTGGGACACAGGTTCGGTGCGGTCAGGACAGTGGGTGCGGTCGGGACAGCGAAGGGCGAGGGCATGGTGCGGTGTCGGACACGAACACCACGGGCGGGCCGCTCCGCGCGGGAGCACGCGCTGGCCGTGCTCCGCGTACGGAACGGCGCCCTCGCCCTCGCCCTCCTCCCGGCCGCCGTCGCCGTCGTCCTGTTCGCCACCGGCACCGGCGCCCCCGCCGTCCGCGCCGTGGTCACGGCGCTGGCCGCCGCGTCGGCCGCGCTCGGCGCGCTGACCGGCGCGCTCATCGCCCGCGCCCGCCCGGCCGTGACGCCCACCGTCGCCGTCCCGGAACGCGCCGCCCCCGCGCTGCACCGGCTGATACGCGAGCTGGCCGCCCGGCTCGACGTCCCGGTCCCCGGCGGCATCGCGCTCACCCCCGACTGCGACAGCTGGCTTGAGGAGCCCACGCGCGGCGCGGCCCCGTCCGCGCCCGTCCTCGTCATCGGCTCGCCGTTCCTGTGGTGGCTGCGCGTCGCCGAGCTGCGCGCCCTGCTCGCCCCGGTCGTCGCGGGCACGGGCCCCGCCGCCCACCCCGACATCGCCGCGGCCCGCCGCTGCGTCCGCGCCTGGGACGCGGCTGCCGGCCCCGCCCCCGGGGCCGTACGCCACCCCGCCCGCGCCTACGCGGCGACCGTCGCCCGCGTCCTGCTGCGCCTGACCGGCGCGCACGCCGCCGAGATGGAACGCGGCGTCGCCCAGGCCGCCGCCGCCCGCGCCCGCGACGTGGACCAGGCGCTCCGCCAGGCCGCGCAGGAGCAGGTCGGCCTCGCGTACGCGGGCTGGGACCGGCTGCTCACCCGCGTCGCGCTGCCCGCCTGGCGCATCGGCCGCTGGCCGCGCGGACTCGACGCCGGGGTGGTCGCCGCCCTCACCGAACTGTCCCGCCGCGACCGGCTCGCCGACTCCCTGGCCACCCGCCTCGACGGCCGCCCCGCGTGCGACCTGCTGGAGGAGCCCGGCGCGATGGACGAGGCCGTCTCCCTCCTGGCCGCGCGGCTCTTCCACGGCATACCCGCCCCGGCACCCCCCGCCGACACGGCGCCGCCCGCCGACGACCAGGGCAGTTCGGGCGGCTGGACGCCCGTGGACTGGTCCGGCTACGCGGACGAGGTCGTGGACCGCATCTGGCGCGACCGCGCCGCCCGGCTCTTCCTCGCCCTGGACGCCATCGAGACCCCCACCCTCGCCTGCGCCCTCCAGCGGCTCACCGAGGCCGCCACCCTCGACGGCACCGACGCCCTCGCCGCCCGCCTCAGCGCCGACACCGCGCGCGCCGAGGCCGCCCACACCGGCGGCGGCTCCCCGCCCGGCACCGCCGTCCTCCCGGCCCCGCCGCCCTGGCACCTGCCCCGCGCCGACCGCGAACTGCTCGCCGAGCACGTCACGGCCGCCGTCTGCTGCGCCGCCGCCGACACCACGGGCGCCGCCCCCGGCCTCGACTGGCTCGACGGCCCCGTCCTGCTCACGGCGGGCCAGGGCGGACGCCGCGGCCCCGACCTGGCCACCCCCGTGCAGCGGCTCCTCGACGACGGCGACCCCGGCCCCCTGCGGGACTGGCTGGCCCGCGCCGGGGTCCGCTCGGACAAGCCCGTCCGGCTCGTCTGACCCGGCCCCCGACAGACGTCGAAACGTCCGCCATTTCTGGCTGATTTCCGTCTCGGGAGGGCTCGACACACTTCACGCTGAGCGCCACTATCAGGCAACCGCCTCCGGTCAACCACGCGAACGAACGGTGATCGGGCGCTTGCCGGATGTGATGTGCTGAGGACGGCACGGAACAGGCGGAGGTGCAGGGAGGGGAGCTTGAGAGAAGCCACGGAACGCATCCGGCGCTGGGAGTCCGGCGCGCTCGCGCACGCGGTCTCCGACCCGTACGGCCAGGGCCCGTTGCCCTGGCTGCGGGGCAACGGCCACTACCGCCCCAGCGCGCACGCCGTCCCCGGCAGGCCCGCGGGGCCCGACACCGCCGACGACGTGAACTGCCAGATCAAGGGCTTCGTCTCGGACGGCGCGGTCGCGCCGGGCGACCCCCTCGACTTCCGCGTGACGGTCAACCCGCCGCAGGAATTCACCATCGACATCTACCGCATCGGCCACTTCGACGGCGCCGGGGCCCGTCTCCTCCTGCGCAGCCCCAAGCTGATGGGCATCCGCCAGCCGCCCCCGATGGTCGCCGGACGCGCCGTGTCCTGCCACCACTGGTGGCTGTCCTGGCGCACGCAGGTGCCCGCCGACTGGCAGCCGGGCGCGTATGTTGCCGTACTCACGACGGCGGACGGCCGTTTCCGGTCCCATGTGCCGTTCACCGTGCGGGACGACCGCCCCGCCGACCTGCTCCTCGTGCTGCCCGACGTCACCTGGCAGGCGTACAACCTCTTCCCCGAGGACGGCCGCCACGGCGCCAGCCTCTACCACGCCTGGGAGCCCGGCGGCAGGCTGCTGGGCGAGCCCGACGCGTCCACCGCCGTCTGCTTCGACCGCCCCTACGCGGGCGCCGGGCTGCCCCTGCACGCGGGCCACGTCTACGACGTCATCCGCTGGGCGGAACGCGAGGGTTACGACCTCGCCTACGCCACCGCGCGCGACCTGCACGCGGGCCGCGTCGATCCGGCCCGCTACCGCGGCCTGGTCTTCCCCGGCCACGACGAGTACTGGTCCGTGCCGATGCGCCAGGCCGCGGAACGCGCCCGCGACGAGGGCACCTCGCTCGTCTTCCTGTCCGCCAACACCATGTACTGGCAGGTCATCCTGGCCCCCCTCCCCGCCGGGGCCCCCGACCGGCTCCTCACCTGCCGCAAACGCCAGGGCCCCGGCCGCGCCGTCCTGTGGCGCGACCAGGGGCAGCCCGAGCAGACGCTGCTGGGCATCCAGTACTCCGGCCGCGTCCCGCGCCCCCAGCCCCTGATCGCGCGCAACACCGGCCACTGGCTGTGGCAGGGCACCGGCCTGGCCGAGGGCGAGGAACTGCCCGGCCTCGTCGCGGGAGAGGCCGACCGCTACTACCCGCGCACCGCCCTGCCCGACCACGACGAACGCGTCCTCCTCGCCCACTCGCCCTACCACGACGACTCCGGCGTCCGCCGCCACCAGGAGACGTCGCTCTACCGCGCGCCGAGCGGCGCCTGGGTGTTCGCCTCGGGCACCTTCGCCTGGTCCCCGGCCCTCGGCCGCCCGGGACACACGGACGAACGGGTCCAGCGCGCGACCGCCAACCTCCTCGACCGCGTCTGCAAGCGCGACTGACGGAGACTCAGGAAGCGGCGCGCGTGCCCGGCGCCATGGCGTACGCCGCCCGCACGAGGTCCGGGCGGCGCCCGTCGTTGAGCTGCCGGTCCCACTGCGCGTCGAGCTGCGCCCGGGTCGCGGGCTCCGTCCCGGCGGGCAGCAGGTTCCGGTAGCGGCGCTCCTCGCCGAGGAGGACGCGCACGGTCCGCTCGACGACCGGCTCCGGGTCGTACTGCTCGTGCGGGAAGGCCAGCGCGGCGTGGTCGTGGAGCCGGGCGGCGGGGTCGTCGCGCCATTCCTTCCACGTCTCGAACATGGTGTCGTTGAACCCGGTCAGGAAAGGACCCGGATTGATCGTGGCCACCGTGACGCCGAACTCGGCGAGCTCCTGGTCGAGGGCGTCGGCGAACGCCTCCACCGCGTGCTTGGAGGCCGCGTACGCCCCGGTGAACGGATCGACGGTGAGCCCGGCGACCGAGGACATGAACACGATCCGGCCGCTCCGGCGCGCCGCCATCCGCCGGGCGACGCCCTGCGTGAGCAGGATCGGCCCGAACACGTTCACCTCGAACTGGCGGCGCAGCCGCTCCTCCGGGATGTCGGCGGTGGCGCCGCCCTCGGAGACGCCCGCGTTGTTGAGCAGGGCCTCGGCGTCCCACGCCCACGCACGCTCCCGGTCGCCCGCGTCCGTGACGTCCAGCTTCTCCACGCGCAGTTCGACGCCCCGCTCGCGCGCCTCGGCCCGGACCGCGCTCACCTGGGCGACGATCTCCACGCCCGCGATCACCCGGTGCCCCGCCCCCGCGAGGCGAAGCGCGACCTCCTTGCCGAAGCCGGTGCCCGCGCCGGTGATGAGGATCGGTCCCGCCATGTCGCCTCGCCTCCCTGTACGCGCGGGCCGCCCGGGGCCCGCGCCGCCCGCAGGACGACGGTAGGCCGCCCGTCACCGCGCCGCCGCCCGCCGCGCGCACCCGGGTGAACGGCGGGCGCGCGGCCGGTCGGGGCCGCTCCGGCGCCTGCGGGAGAATGGGCGGCGCCCCTCAACCGCCGAGCCGCCAGGAGGCACCGTGCCTGGATTCGTCGAGCAGCCCGAGCCCGTGCAGGTCCCGGGCCTCGTGCACCTGCACACCGGGAAGGTCCGCGACCTCTACCGCAACGAGGCCGGCGATCTCGTCATGGTCGCCAGCGACCGCGTCTCCACCTACGACTGGGTGCTGACCACCGGGATCCCCGACAAGGGCCGCATCCTCACGCGCCTGTCCCTGTGGTGGTTCGACCAGCTCGCCGATCTCGTGGACAACCACGTGCTGTCCACGGAGCCGCCGCCCGGCGCCCCCGCCGACTGGGAGGGACGCACCACCGTCTGCCGCGACCTCGACATGATCCCCGTCGAGGCCGTCGCCCGCGGCTACCTCACCGGCTCGGGGCTCGCGGAGTACGAACGCGACCGCACCGTCTGCGGCCTCGCCCTGCCGCCCGGCCTCAGCGACGGCTCCGAGCTGCCCGCCCCGCTCTTCACCCCCGCCACCAAGGCGGCCGTCGGCGACCACGACGAGAACGTCTCCTACGAGGAGGTCGCCCGCCTCGTCGGCTCCGACACGGCCACCCAGCTGCGCCAGGCGACCCTGGCCGTCTACGGCCGCGCCCGCGAGATCGCCCGCGACCGGGGCATCATCCTGGCCGACACGAAGTTCGAGTTCGGCCGCCCCAGGGGCGCGGGCGAGGAGGCGCCGCTCGTCCTCGCCGACGAGGTGCTGACCCAGGACTCCTCGCGCTTCTGGCGCAAGGACGAGTGGGAGCCGGGCCGCCCGCAACGCTCGTACGACAAGCAGTTCCTCCGCGACTGGCTGCGGAACGAGTCCGGTTGGGACCCGACCGGCAGCACCCCGCCGCCCGAACTGCCCGCCGAGATCGTCGAGGCGACGCGCGCCGCCTACACCGAGGCGTACCGGCTGCTCACCGGGATGCCCTGGGACTGACGGACTCCGGGGCGCACGGCCGCCGTGCGCCCCCGGGCCCTTTCCGGGGCGAACATGACGAAGAGGCCACCTCCCGAGGGGAGATGACCTCTTCCGAACGAGCGGACGACGAGATTCGAACTCGCGACCCTCACCTTGGCAAGGTGATGCTCTACCAACTGAGCCACGTCCGCAGTGCCCCCACTGTACCCGATCGTCTCGATCGGTCCAGCGGTTGGAGCGGGTGACAGGAATCGCACACTGCGCCTCCCCCTTGGAAAGGGGGTGTTCTACTACTGAACTACACCCGCGCGACCCGGGGTTCGGACCTTTCGGTTCCTTGCCCTTCGGCGTGCTCCAGACTCTAGCCGATCACCTGGGGTGGATGGCAAATCGAGGGGCGACGCCCCGGGAGGCGGTCAGGCGACGGTGGCGTGCGCCTCGTTGAACGCGTCGTAGACCCGCTTCGGGATGCGTCCCCTGGCGGGCACGCCGAAGCCGTTGGAGTCGGCCCAGGCGCGTACCGCGCGCGGGTCGGGGGCCACGGCGGTGTGGGTGAAGGTGCGCCCCGAGCGTGACCGCTTGCGGCCCGCCTCGACGAACGGCGCGAGCGCCGAGCGGAGTTTGGCCGCGTTGCCCGGGCTGAGGTCGATCTCGTACGTCTTCCCGTCGAGCCCGAAGGCGACCGTCTCCGACGCCTCCCCGCCGTCGATGTCGTCGGCGAGGGTCACCACTACACGCTGTGCCACGGGATATCGGTCCTTCCGGGAGGATCGCCCGCCATGACCGGGGGTGGCACCAGGAGGGTCACCGCGGAATCACGCGAGGCGATGCTGCTACTCCCATTGATCGCAGAGTCGGGTTCTTTTATTTGTACCGTGCTCGGCTCGGTAATGCGAAGGGGGAATTTCCGCCGCATGTACGCCGCTCCGGGAACCCTACTTTTTCTTTCCCGTTTACAGGAGGGGTTTGTGTCCTCGATACCTTAACGTGACCGCCCCCCTTCCCGCTACCCGCGTAGACTTTTGCGCCCGGTAGGCTTGCCGTGCGTTCAGCGGACGCACCGACACAGCACCGCACCACACCACCGGGAGTACCAGTGGCTCGCGTCGTAGTTGACGTCATGCTCAAGCCGGAGATCCTCGACCCGCAGGGACAGGCGGTCCAGCGCGCCCTGCCGCGGCTCGGGTTCGAGGGCGTCTCCGACGTCCGGCAGGGGAAGCGTTTCGAGCTCGAAGTCGCCGATCCGGTGGACGAGGCGGCTCTGGAACGGGTCCGTGAGATGGCCCGCACCTTTCTGGCCAACACCGTGATCGAGGACTTCCACGTCCGTATCGAGGAAGTCGAGGCGGCCCGGTGACCACTCGTGTAGGAGTCGTCACATTTCCCGGATCTCTCGACGACCGGGACGCGCAGCGCGCGGTAAAGCTGGCGGGCGGGGAGCCCGTCGCCCTGTGGCACGGCGATAAAGATCTGCACCAGGTCGATGCCGTGATCCTTCCGGGCGGATTCAGTTACGGCGACTATCTGCGCTGCGGCGCGATCGCCCGTTTCTCGCCCGTCATGGAAACGATCATCGACCAGGCACGCGCCGGCCTCCCGGTCCTCGGCATCTGCAACGGCTTCCAGGTGCTGTGCGAATCCCACCTGCTGCCCGGCGCCCTGACGCGCAACGACCATCTCCACTTCATCTGCCGCGACCAGCGCCTGCGCGTCGAGAACGCCGCGACCGCCTGGACCGCCGACTACACGGCGGGCCAGGAGATCACCGTCCCGCTGAAGAACGGCGAGGGCGGCTACGTCGCCGACGAGCGCACGCTCGACGAGCTGGAGGCCGAGGGCCGCGTCGTCTTCCGCTACCTGGGCGGCAACCCCAACGGCTCCCGCCGCGACATCGCGGGGATCACCAACGAGGCGGGCAACGTCGTCGGCCTCATGCCCCACCCGGAGCACGCGGTGGAGGCCCTGACCGGCCCCACCATCGACGGCCTGGGGTTCTTCACCTCGGCTCTCAGGAAGCTGGTCGCCTGATGTCCCTGGACACCGTCAAGCACGCCGCCGACACCCCGGAGGCCCCGCAGCCCTGGGCCGAACTCGGCCTGAAGCGCGACGAGTACGACCGGGTCCGCGAGATCCTGGGCCGCCGCCCGACCGGCGCGGAGCTGGCCATGTACTCCGTCATGTGGTCCGAGCACTGTTCGTACAAGTCGAGCAAGGTGCACCTGCGCCAGTTCGGCGACAAGGCGCCGCACAGCGACGCGCTGCTCGTCGGCATCGGTGAGCAGGCGGGCGTCGTGGACGTCGGCCGGGGCATCGCCGTCACGTTCAAGATCGAGTCGCACAACCACCCGTCGTACGTCGAGCCCTACCAGGGCGCGGCCACCGGCATCGGCGGCATCGTCCGCGACATCATCGCCATGGGCGCCCGCCCCGTCGCCGTCATGGACCCGCTGCGCTTCGGCGCCGCCGACCACCCCGACACGCGCCGCGTGCTGCCCGGCGTCGTCGCCGGGATCGGCGGCTACGGCAACTGTCTCGGCCTGCCCAACATCGGCGGCGAGGTCGTCTTCGACCCCTGCTACCAGGGGAACCCGCTGGTCAACGCCCTGTGCGTGGGCGTCATGAAGCACGAGGACATCCACCTCGCGAAGGCCGCGGGCGCGGGCAACAAGGTCATCCTCTACGGCGCCCGCACCGGCGGCGACGGCATCGGCGGCGCCTCGATCCTCGCCTCCGAGTCCTTCGACTCCACCAAGCCCTCCAAGCGCCCCGCCGTCCAGGTCGGCGACCCGTTCCAGGAGAAGCTGCTCATCGAGTGCACCCTGGAGGTCTTCGCCGAGGGCCTGGTCACCGGCATCCAGGACCTCGGCGCCGCCGGGCTCTCCTGCGCCACCTCCGAGCTGGCGTCCAACGGCTCGGGCGGTATGCGCGTCGAGCTGGACACCGTGCCGCTGCGCGACTCGTCGCTCTCCCCCGAGGAGATCCTGATGAGCGAGTCGCAGGAGCGGATGTGCGCCGTCGTCGAGCCGGCGAACGTGGACCGCTTCCTGGAGATCTGCGCCAAGTGGGACGTCATCGCCACCGTCATCGGTGAGGTCACCGACGGCGACCGCCTGGAGATCTTCTGGCACGGCGAGCAGATCGTGGACGTCCCGCCGCGCACCGTCGCGCACGAGGGCCCCGTCTACGACCGCCCGCAGGCCCGCCCCGCGTGGCTGGACGCGCTGCGCGCCGACGACCCCGCCGCCCTGCCGCGCCCGGCGGACGACGCCGAGCTGCGCGCGCAGGTCCTCGCGCTCGTGTCGTCGCCGAACCAGGCGTCCAAGGCGTGGATCACCGCGCAGTACGACCGCTACGTGCTGGGCAACACGGTGCTCGCCCAGCCCGAGGACAGCGGCATGATCCGCGTGGACGAGGAGAGCGGCCTCGGCGTCGCCATCGCCACGGACGGCAACGGGCGCTACGCCAAGCTCGACCCGTACGCGGGCGCGCAGCTCGCGCTCGCCGAGGCGTACCGCAACGTCGCCGCCACCGGCGCCACGCCGCTGGCCGTCACCGACTGCCTGAACTTCGGCTCGCCGGAGGACCCGTCCGTCATGTGGCAGTTCGCCGAGGCCACGCGCGGCCTCGCCGACGCCTGCCTGACGCTGGGCACGCCGGTCACCGGCGGCAACGTCTCCCTCTACAACCAGACGGGCGAGGCCGCCATCCACCCCACGCCGGTCGTGGGCGTGCTCGGCGTGATCGACGACGTCGCGCGGCGCACCCCGATGGCCTTCCGCGAGGCAGGACAGCTGCTCTACCTGCTCGGCGACACGGCCGACGAGTTCGGCGGCTCCGCCTGGTCGCAGGTCGTGCACGGGCACCTGGGCGGGCTGCCGCCGAAGGTCGATCTGGAGCGTGAGCGGCTGCTCGGCGAGATCCTGGTCTCCGCCTCGCGTGACGGCATGATCGACGCGGCGCACGACCTGTCCGACGGCGGCCTGGTCCAGGCGGTCGCGGAGTCGTGCCTGAAGGGCGGCCAGGGCGCGCGCCTGGTGGTCCCCGACGGGCTCGACGCGTTCACGTTCCTGTTCTCCGAGTCCACCGGCCGCGCCGTCGTGGCGGTGCCGCGCGGCGAGGAGGTCCGCTTCACGGACATGTGCGCGGCGCGCGGGCTGCCCGCGGCGCGCGTGGGCGTGATCGACGGGGACGCGATCGAGGTCCAGGGCGCGTTCACGCTCCCGCTGGACGAGCTGCGCGAGGCGCACGAGCGGACGCTGCCCGCGCTGTTCGCCTGAGCCTGGAACGCCCCGTGGGGGCCGACCGCCTGTCCTGGCGGTCGGCCCCCACGGCGGTTCCCCGGGGGGAGCCGGGGAGTTCGGGGGAGGGGGAGTGTCAGGAGGCGGCGGCCTCCACCGGGTCGTCGTCCGGCTCGTCACCGGCGCGCAGGGCCGCCGTCCAGAGCGGCAGCAGCCAGTGGACCGCCGCGAGGGCGACGACGACGCCCGCCGTCGTCACCCCGTCCGGCAGGCCGTCCCCGAGCAGCAGCACGAGCGCCACGGCGAGCAGCACGGCGAGCTGCGTCCGGTGCGCGGAGGTGTGGACGTGCGCGCGCTCGGCGAGCTGCCGCTCGTCCAGGGCGCGCGAGCGCAGTTCGAGGAGCCCGCGGGTCGCCGAGTTGAGGGCGCCCGCGCACACGCACCAGGCGAGCAGCAGCGGCACGACGAGCGCCAGCAGCAGTGCGCCGCCGTCCGCGAGCGCGAACGTGGCGAGCAGGCCCGCGGTCAGCGCCACGTGCGCCGCCGTCCAGGCGCGGCGCTGCCCGCGGCGCGCGTGCCAGCGGCGCCCCTCGTCCCGGTTCATCAGGCGGGACATCCTGCGGTCGTAGTCGGTGGGTTGTGCTGCGGTCATGACGTCGTCGTCCTTCCGTACACCTCGTCCGTGAGCGGCCGGAACGGTTCCAGCGAGAACACCGCCTCCACCGGCAGCCGGAAGTAGGCGGCGATGCGGAGTGCCAGGTCCAGGCTGGGGTTGTACTGCCCCCGCTCGATGTGCCCGATCGTCTGGTAGTGCGCGCCGACGGCATCGGCCAGCGCTCGGCGTGTCACGTTCCGTTCCGCGCGCACCATGGACAATCTGTTGTGCACCTGCTCAGCCATATATAAGAAGTACTACAGCCGGGAGTGTTCCGGCAACCCCCCTGCTGCCCGCGTACCGATCCCTTACGCGGAACGAACACCCCTTTGTCCATGCTGGACGTGGCCGGATTCGGCACGGTGATCGGCCCGCTCGACCTGACGGCGTGAGCGGCCGGGGGAGGGGGAGCGATGAGCGGTCGGGGCAGGGCCCGCGCCAGGGCGCGGCTGCTCCTCGGCGACCTGCGCGTCCGGCTCGCCCTGCTCGGCGCCGGTCTCTTCCTGCTCACCGGCACGGTGCTCATCGCCGTCACCCACACCCTGCTGCGCCGCCCGGCACCGGAACCGCCGCCGGTCGAGGCCGAGCCGGGCGCGCGGGGGCGGCTGACCCTGCTGGACAGTGAGAGCGGTCCTGTCACCGCCCTGCCCGCCGAGACGACCGGCGCCGCCACCTCCGCGCATCCCGTCCTGATACCCGGCGTGCTGGCCCTCGTCCTGACGGTGCTCGCCGCCGCCCTCGCGGGCTGGCTGCTCGCGGGCCGGGTGCTGCGCCCGCTGCGGCGGGCGACCGAGACCGCGCGCCGCGCGTCCCGGGGTGGTGGGGGCGGCGGCACGGTGCCACCCACCTGGCCACCCTCCATACCCCCAGGGGCGCCGCCCGGGGACGGCGTCCGCGACCTGACCGCGGCCCTGGACACCCTGGCCGACCGGCTCGCCAGGTCCACCGACACCCCGCGCCGCTTCGCGGTCCACGCGGTCCGCGAACTGGCCGAGCCGGTCGCGGAGCACCGCTCCCGCATCGAGACCGTCCTGCGCGACGCCCCGCCGTCCGCCGGGATACACGGGCTCGGCGAGCAACTGCTCGACGTCGCGGCCCGCCAGGAGCACGTCCTCGCCGGACTCCTGCTGCTCGCCCGCACGGGGGAGCGGGCGCCCGCGCGGGGACCGGTGGACCTCGCCCCGCTCGCCGACCGCGCGGTCGCGCGGATGGAACGGGAGGCCGCCGCGTCCCGCGTCACCGTGCACCTGGCGGCGCGTCCCGCCCCGGCCTGGGGCGACATGTCGCTGCTCGAAGCGCTCGTCGCCCACCTCGTGGCCAACGCCGTCCGGCACAACACCCGGGACGGCCTCGGCTGGGTCCGCGTGCGCACCGGCACGGCGCCCGACGGTCAGGCCGAGATCGAGGTGGGCAACAGCGGCCCGCTGATACCGGTGGACGCGGTGCCCGACCTGTTCGAGCCGTTCCGCAGGCTGACCCGCGACCGCGTCGGCTCCGCCTCGGGCCCCGGCCTCGGCCTGGCGATCGTCGGCTCCGTGGCCCGCACCCACACGGCCGTCCTGACCGCACACCCCCACCCGGAAGGCGGCCTCACGATCACCGCAACCCTCCCCGCCAGCCCCCACCCCCGGCGCTGACCACCCACCACAGCACCGCCCTGACCAGCACTTCTGCACGACCGGAGGATCACTGCACCCACACCACCCCCACCCCACCACAAACCCCCCACGACCAGCGGCTTCACCCTCGGGCCGTCATCACCCCTGAGAGGGTTCGCAACTCCGGAGTGACCCCCGGGATTCGCTCCCAAAAAGCGTCGCCATCAGCTCTGGAGAGCGTTCATAACGCCAGGGGGGAAGCGGGCGTGCTGTCCGGGCGGGTCGTCATCAGCCCTCGGTGGGTTCCCCATCCCAGAGCCATCACTGCCGTCCGCGGATCAGACACCCTCGTGATCACCCCCGCTGTGTGGGAGCGCGACCGGGGCAGGCCCAACGTGCTTTCCGGCGCCTTCGCCTCTGCCCCTCACCACCACGGCGCGGCTCCCGGGCCGTAGCCCGGGAGCCGCGCCGTGTGCTGTCTGCCGCCGTGTGCCGTGACCGTTCCGGTCAGCGGCCCGGCTTGGTCTCGTAGCGCGGGCCCATGTCCGGCCGGTCCGTGCCCTGCAACTCGGTGACGAGCCGGTGCACCGTCACGAGGTCGTGCAGCGCCAGTCGCGTGCGCTCGTCCGGCAGCCCGGCCGTCCGCGCCACTTCCGTCGCGAACACCGCCTCACCGCCGTGCCGTCGCTCGGCCTCGCCCAGCGCGCCGAACACCCGCGCGTGGTCCGCGCCGTACTCGCCGTGCTGCCGCCCGGAGAACGTACGCCCCGGCGGCGGCTGCGGCGGCGCCTCGCGGTCCTCGGCCAGCTCGGCGGCCATCTCGCGCTGCTTGCCCCGGTGGATACCCGCGCCCCGCTGCTTGGAGGCGCCCGTCGTCGCCTTCCACTCGCTCGGGCGCTCCCCGGAGCGCTCGGCCTGCCGGGCGGCCATCCGCCGCTGCTCCTCGTTCCCCTCGACCTTCTTGCCCACGTGGGTCACCTCCTCTGATGCCGGTACAGCTCTACCGCTGGTACAGGCCCGTCAGCGTGCCGGTCGCCAGTCCCTCCGTGTCCAAGACCCGGCGCGCGTCCGCCACCGTGACCTTCTCGGGCAGGGACACGCCCTCCGGCAGCGCGTAGAGCCGGAAAAGGTAGCGGTGCGCCGGTTCGCCCTGGGGCGGCTCGGGGCCGTCCCAGCGCCGGTCACCGAAACCGTTCGGATGCGCCTTCCCGCCGTCGGGCAGCTCCCCGGCGCCCACGCCCGGGCTGGTCGGATCGATGTCCGTGACCAGCCAGTGCAGGAACGTCCCGGAGGGCGCGTCGGGGTCCTCGCACAGCAGCGCCATCGAGCGCGTGCCGGGCGGGGGCCTCGACCAGTCCAGCGGCGGGGACACGTTCTCGCCGTCCCGGGCGTAGCGCGCCGGGACCGGTTCGCGGTCCTCGAATGCGGTGCTTCGCAGTTCCATAGCGGTCATGCGGAACGGGGTACCCGACGCCTCCCCGGCCCATTCGAGCCGTTCACGGCGGGTTCGCGGAGATTCGTCCCCTACGGGGCGGCCCGGCCGGAACGCCCCGCCCGACATCCGGTGCCGTAACCGAAACCTCCTGGTCATCCCCTTCGGAAGGATCTTCGTCGTAAGCTCCCTGCTATGTCTGGCCCCGTCCGGCGCAAGCCCCGCGCCTATCACCCCGACCGGGTCCGCGACGCCGTGCTCGCGCAGGTGGAATTCGTGCGGCTCGCGGCGCACGAGCTGAGCGACGAGCAGCGCGCGAAGGCCCGGGAACTGCTCGGACACCTCGCCCGGCAGATCGACGCGCTGCCCCGCCTGCTGGCCGAGCCGGTGCCACGGGCCGCCCGCCCGCAGCTCGACATCAGCGGCTGGGTGATCGCCACCGTCCACGAGGAGCGTGACGCCGCCCCCGTGGACGCCATCGACGCCGCCGCCGAGGAGCTGGAGGCCGTCCTGGAGACGGGCGTCCGCGAGGACGCGCTCGTCCCCCACCACCTCGGGGCGATGCGCGCCGTGGACTTCACCGTCACCCGTGTGGTCGAGCTGACCCTGCACAGCGACGACCTGTCCCGCGCCACAGGTCACCAGGTACAGCTGGACCGCGCCGCCATGGCGATCTCCACCCGCGTCCTCACCGACGCGCTGGCGGTCAAGGCCCCCGGCTCCTCCACCGAGCTGCGCGTCCCGCCGTTCGCCGCCGTCCAGTGCCTCGCCGGGCCCCGGCACACACGGGGGACGCCGCCGAACGTCGTCGAGACCGATCCGCTCACCTGGCTGCGGCTGGCGGCCGGGCGCACCGGCTGGGACGCGGCGACCGCGAGCGGGCGGCTGCGCGCGAGCGGGGAGCGCGCCGGTGCCCTCGCGGCGGAACTGCCCGTGCTCGCCTGACCGCGCACGGCTCGCTATGGGGCATGTCTCACCTTCCGGGGGTTCTCCCCGCCCCCGTCACCTGGCCTAGACTCGGGGTCGTGCGTGGTGACGGACGACTCAGCCACGACCTCGACCCCGGTGGGAAGGGCCCGAAGGACGCCTGTGGCGTCTTCGGTGTCTGGGCCCCGGGCGAGGAGGTCGCCAAGCTCGCCTTCTTCGGGCTGTACGCGTTGCAGCATCGCGGGCAGGAGTCCGCGGGAATCGCGGTGAGCGACGGCTCCAAGATCCTGGTGTTCAAGGACATGGGGCTGGTCCCCCAGGTCTTCGACGAGACCTCTCTCGGTTCCCTGCCCGGCCATATCGCCGTCGGGCACAACCGCTACTCGACCACGGGTGCTCCCACCTGGGAGAACGCCCAGCCCACCTTCCGTGCCACCGGGCACGGCTCGATCGCCCTCGGCCACAACGGCAATCTCGTCAACACCGCCGAACTGGCCCACCTCGTCGCCGCCCTCCCGGGCGGCCGGGGCCCCCGGCACCGTGTGGCGGCGACCAACGACACCGAGCTGGTCACCGTCCTGCTCGCCGGGCAGACCGACGAAAAGACCGGCGCGCCGCTCACCCTGGAGGAGGCCGCGCCCCGCGTGCTGCCCCAGGTGAAGGGCGCCTTCAGCTTCGTCTTCATGGACGAGGAGACGCTCTACGCCGCCCGCGACCCCCAGGGCATCAGGCCCCTGGTCCTCGGCCGCCTGGAGCGCGGCTGGGTGGTCGCCTCCGAGACGGCGGCCCTGGACATCGTCGGCGCCTCCGTCGTACGCGAGGTGGAGCCGGGCGAACTGATCGCGATCGACGAGCACGGCCTGCGGTCCACACGCTTCGCGGAAGCGAAGCCGAAGGGCTGCGTGTTCGAGTACGTCTACCTCGCCCGTCCCGACACGGACATCGCCGGGCGCAACGTCTACCTCTCCCGGGTGGAGATGGGCCGCAGGCTGGCGGCCGAGGCACCGGCCGACGCCGACCTGGTGATAGCGACGCCCGAGTCCGGCACCCCGGCCGCCATCGGCTACGCCGAGGCGAGCGGCATCCCGTACGGCTCCGGGCTCGTCAAGAACGCCTACGTCGGCCGTACCTTCATCCAGCCGAGCCAGACCATCAGGCAGCTCGGCATCCGTCTCAAGCTGAATCCCCTCAAAGAGGTCATCAGGGGCAAGCGCCTCGTCGTCGTGGACGACTCCATCGTCCGGGGCAACACGCAGCGCGCCCTGGTGCGCATGCTCCGTGAGGCGGGCGCGGCGGAGGTCCACGTCCGCATCAGCTCCCCGCCGATCAAGTGGCCCTGCTTCTTCGGCATCGACTTCGCGACCCGCGCGGAGCTGATCGCCAACGGCCTGACCGTCGAGGAGATCGGCGCCTCGCTCGGCGCCGACTCGCTGGCGTACATCTCCCTGGACGCCATGGTCGAGGCCACCACGATCGACAAGCCCGACCTGTGCCGCGCCTGCTTCGACGGCGAGTACCCGATGGAGCTGCCCGACCCGTCCGTCCTCGGCAAGGACGTGCTGGAGCAGCCGGGCACGTCCCTGCCCCTTCTCACCGGCCCCGGCGCGGCCGACGCGCTGCGGCGCCCGTGACCTGGGCGGACCGCCGACCCGCCCCCGGAGCACCGGGGGCCCACCCGAGCAGGAAGATCCGATGAGCACCGACAACGCGCCCGTGGCGGGCGGCGTCAGCTATGCCTCGGCAGGCGTGGACATCGAGGCGGGCGAGACCGCCGTCGAGCTGATGAAGAAGTGGGTGGCCAAGGCGCAGCGGCCGGAGAGCGTCGGGGGCCTCGGCGGCTTCGCCGGCCTGTTCGACGCCTCGGCGCTGCTGCGCTACCGCCGCCCCCTCCTCGCCTCGGCGACGGACGGCGTCGGTACGAAGGTGGCCGTCGCGCAGCGCATGGACATCCACGACACCATCGGCCACGACCTGGTCGCCATGGTCGTGGACGACCTGGTCGTCTGCGGCGCCGAGCCGCTGTTCATGACCGACTACATCTGCGTCGGCAAGGTCAACCCCGAGCGGGTCGCCTCGGTCGTCAAGGGCATCGCCGAGGGCTGTGTCCTGGCGGGCTGCGCCCTGGTCGGCGGCGAGACCGCCGAGCACCCGGGGCTGCTCGGCCCGGACGAGTACGACGTGGCGGGCGCGGGCACCGGCGTGGTCGAGGCCGACGCCGTCCTGGGCGCCGACCGCATCCGCGCGGGGGACGCCGTCGTGGCCATGGCCTCGTCCGGCCTTCACTCCAACGGGTACTCGCTCGTCCGCCATGTCTTCTTCGAGGTGGCGGGCTGGACGCTGGAGCGGGAGGTCCCCGAGTTCGGCAGGACCCTTGGCGAGGAGCTGCTGACCCCGACCCGGATCTACTCGCTGGACTGCCTCGCGCTGCTGCGCGCGACGGAGGTCCACGCGTTCGCCCATGTCACGGGCGGTGGGCTGGCGAACAACCTGGCCCGCGTCGTCCCCGAGGGGCTGCACGCCCGCGTGGACCGCGGCACGTGGTCGCCCGCCCCGGTCTTCGGCACGGTCGGCGCCGCGGGCGGCGTGGCGCGTGCCGAGCTGGAGAAGACGCTCAACATGGGCGTCGGCATGATCGCCGTCGTGCCCCAGGAGTCCGTGGGCGCCACGCTCGCCACACTGGCCGACCGGGGTGTCCCCGCCTGGGTCGCGGGGGAGATCACGCGCGCAGCCGACGACACGCCGGGCGGCGGCGCCTCCCTCACGGGGGACTACGCCTGACCCGGTGGTGCCCCGTGCCCGAGCGGTGGCCGCGACCGTCCGCCCGGCCGTACCTCTGCGGACGGCCGGGACGCGGGCGACAGCACAGAACCCGGTCCGGGGCGCCCGGACCGGGTCATGCCGTCAACCGTCGTGTCCGCCGTCGTCCGTGCGATCGATCGCAGCCGCCGGTGAGGACCGTGGCGCGGCGCCTCAGGCGCGGCGCCGTTTCGCCGGGGAATCGGACGATGGCTCTCCGTCGTCGTCATCGTCCTCGTCGCCGTACATCTCCGCGTACCGCGTGTACACGTCGTCGTCCAGCTGTTCGTCCAGCTCTTCGCTGTCCTCGAACCGTTCACCGTTCGGTGAGCGGTCCTGCTGCGATGCACCCAGCTCTTCGGCCAGACGAGAGAGGTCCGTCCCGCCGCTGTTGTACTTCAGCTGGCGGGCGACCTTCGTCTGCTTGGCCTTGGCCCGGCCGCGCCCCATTGGCTCGACCCCCTCAACGACGGGACCCGACGGCCCCGGTGTGTTGACATCCGTTCATGATCGAGAGCGGGCTCTCGGTCGAGAGCCCGGCCCACCGGACTTCAACCGTACCTGCTTCCACGGGCCTACGGTACGCCGTCCGCAGGACCGGAGCCGCGAGCATGGCGTCCGATGACCCTCTCTTTGCTGGTCAGCGGCGATTTTACCTTCTTTCTCGACACACCTCGCACGAGGGGGGTGACATGTCTTACGCGGATGGCGCAGTCGCGCCCGCTCCGGCGGTCGTGGCGGCTGCCATGCGCTGCTCGGCGATCCGGTCGGCGGCCACGGCGGGGGGTACGCCCTCGGCCGTCGCGCGTTCGAAGATCTCCCGCGTGGTGCCGTGGATCTCGGCCGCCTTTGCCTTCGCTCGTGCGAAGTCGAAACCGTGCAGCTCGTCGGCCACCTGGATGACGCCGCCCGAGTTCACCACGTAGTCGGGCGCGTAGAGGATGCCCCGGTCGGCGAGGTCCTTCTCGATGCCCGGGTGGTCGAGCTGGTTGTTGGCCGCGCCGCAGACGACGGAGGCCGTCAGGACGGGGACCGTCAGGTCGTTCAGCGCGCCCCCGAGGGCGCAGGGGGCGTAGACGTCGAGGCCGGGGAGCGCGATCAGCGTCTCCGTGTCCGGCACGGCGGTGACGCCGGGGTGGTCGGCCAGCACGCGGCGCACGGCGTCCTCGCGCACGTCCGTGACGACGACGTGCGCGCCCGCCTCCCGCAGGTGCCCGACCAGCAGGTGCCCGACCTTCCCGACGCCCGCGACGCCGACCGTACGGCCCGTCAGGTCCTCGGTGCCCCACCGGTGCGCGGCCGAGGCCAGCATGCCCTGGAAGACGCCGAAGGCCGTGAGGACCGACGAGTCGCCCGCCCCGCCGTTCTCCGGCGAGCGGCCGGTGGTCCAGGGGCAGGCCCTGGCGATCACGTCCATGTCGCGGACGTACGTGCCGACGTCGCAGGCCGTCACGTACCGGCCGCCGAGGGAGGCGACGAGGCGGCCGTACGCGAGCAGCAGCTCCTCGGTCTTGAGCGTGTCCGGGTCGCCGATGATCACGGCCTTGCCGCCGCCGTGGGACAGCCCGGCCATGGCGTTCTTGTAGCTCATGCCGCGCGCGAGGTTCAGCGCGTCGCGGACGGCGGCCTCCTCGGGGCGCGGCTGCCCGGGGTAGGCGTGGAAGCGGGTGCCGCCGAGGGCGGGGCCCAGGGCGGTGGAGTGGACGGCGATCACGGCGCGCAGGCCGGTGGCCCGGTCCTGCCCGAGCAGGACCTGCTCGTGGCCGCCCTGGCCTGAGTGGAACAGAGTGTCCAGAACGCTGGTCTCGACCGTGCTGTCTGCGCTGACAGCGGGACGTACATCGGTCACGGTGGTGACTCCTGCGGAACGGTGCGGTGCCCTCGTGCGGGTCGGGAGGGCTGCTGATGAGATGAGCGTACGGCGGCGCGCGGGTCCGGGCTGCGGTCGGGTCCGCCCCACTGACACGATCGGGGTAGACACCGGGGGAGGCGACATCGTGGCCGCGCGGTGTGGCAGGAGACCTCGGGGCCGCGCGGGAGCGCCCGTGGGAGCGGCAGGACGGGAGGGTCCGTGACGAAGGTGCCGTACGCGGCGTATCTGAGGGTCTACGAGCCGCTGGCGGCCTTTCCCGAACGGGAGCGGGCCCACTGGGCCGCGTACGCGCGGGGCGGGCGGCTGCCGACCGCGCAGGACGAGGTGCGCGCGGCGCTGGCCGCGCTGGCGGCGGTGCCCGCCCGGGTCGTCCCGGCCGGGGAGAGCCCGGACGCGTTCGTGGCCGAGGTGGACGGCGAGCCGCTGGTCTGCCCGTGGCGTACGCGGCTGCGGTCCTGGCAGGCGCTGGACGAGGTGGGCGAGTGGCTGATGCCGCAGCCGGTGCTCGACGCGGCGCTGCCGCCCGAGGCGCGACGCCGGGCGGCCGAGGAGTACGCGGACTGGCGGGAGCGGAACGCGGACGCGCGGCCGTGGATCAGGTCGGCGTTGTGGCACGTGCCGGTGCGCTGGTTCGTCCTGTTCGCCGACGAGGAAAGGGAGTTCAGGCCCGCGGATGCGGCTCTGGGCGCCGAACTGCGCTACCGTACGCCGATGGTCCAGGCCAGGCGGCGGGTTGCGCGCGGGCTGCGGACGGTCCGGCGGGCCATGCCGGCCAGTCCGCTCGCGGAGGCGCTGACCGATGTCGGGCGCTGGATCGAGCAGTTCCATCCGAAGTCACTCGTCGAGCTGGACTACGGCGGTCTCGTGCACGCCGTGCCGGGCGACCAGTTGGCCGCCGACCGGTCGGCGGCCGACGTGACCGCCGGGCTCACGGCGCTCGCCGCGGGCGATCTGCGCGGCGCCGGGGCGCTCTACGAAGAGCTGACCGAGCGCTGGACGGCGGTGCGGGAACGGCAGTTCGCCAACTGATGTGGGACCAAAGTCCCACGTCAAGGGGCTAAAGCCCGCAAGCGTGATGGATGGCACGGAAGGAACCTCTTGCCAGCAAGCAGTCCCCTCGTGTCAAAATAGGACAAGGAGCCCGTGAAGGGTCCTTCTGTCCGCTCGGCGATGTACGTCGATGGGGGGACAGATCGGTATCGCGTTCCTCGGCGGGGCGGGTGCCCGGTCATCGCTGCGTGACTGATCGTGAGGGCCGAGTGACTGTCCGCTATGGCATGGTCCAGTCGGCTTCCGCCGAGGTTGAACACCTGAGAGGGCAATTCCATCGGTTTGGCCGACCCGGCTGGACGGATGGTGTAGTTGTAGTGCCGAGGACATGCCGTTCGTCCTATAACCGACTCGACTCGCGCCTGCCATTTCGGGCAACGCGGGTCAAGGTGCAGAATTTAGAGGAAAGAACCGTGATGGTTCGGTTCTCCCGAGGAGGCCGCTCATGACCGCTCGCACCCCTGATGCCGAGCCGCTGCTGACCCCGGCTGAGGTTGCCACGATGTTCCGCGTTGACCCGAAAACGGTCACACGCTGGGCAAAGGCGGGCAAGCTCACGTCTATCCGCACGCTCGGCGGGCACCGTCGCTACCGTGAGGCGGAGGTGCGCGCGCTGCTCGCGGGCATCCCGCAGCAGCGCGGCGAGGCCTGAGCTACGCAGCATCAGCACGGCACGGCCCAGGCTCCGGGGCCCCCACCCCGGTCCCCCTGGTATCTGATCGCGCCGGACTCCGCCGAGTCCGGCGCGATCTCTTTGTGTCGCGGGGGGCTCACGGGAACGCACGACGGCCGGTCAACGGGTCGTGCAATTGCACATATTAAATTGGCGGGTGTCTCTACGGGGTCGGATGAGCTCATGGTGCTATCGAGTTCCGTGACTCCCGTCACATCCCCGTTCCCTTGCCTCTCCCGATGATCTTGCGGTAGAGGGTGCCGACTTCGGTGTCGGCGCACTGGCACGCTACCCGCTGGCGCCGCCGCGCCCCGGGTGCGCTCCCCGGCGTGTCCCGGGGCTCGGCGGGCGCCGTCGTACGGCGACGCCGTCCGCGCGGGGTGGTGGCCCACGGCCCGCACGACAAAGCCCGGACCCCTGTGTGGGGGTCCGGGCTTCTGGAGTCCGATGCCGCAGAATCTGCGGCGGAAACTATGCGGTCCTGACGGGATTTGAACCCGCGGCCTCCACCTTGACAGGGTGGCGAGCACTCCAAGCTGCTCCACAGGACCACGTCGCGAGCGCGACTCTACCCCAGATGGGGGCACGCGCACCAATCGGCCGCCGCGCCCCCTCCCGCCCGCTCAACCGGCGGGCGCCAGGGCGTCGATCGCCTTCACGATCCGCTTGTCGGACACCGGGTAGGCCGTGCCCAGCGCGTGCGCGAAGTAGCTCACCCGCAACTCCTCGATCATCCACGGGATCTCCGCCGCCGCGGCGGGCACCGGACGTCCCGCGGGGAACTGTTCGAGCAGCCAGGCGTACTCGTCCCGCATCTCGTGGACCTTCGCCATCCGCGCCGCGTCGCGCTCGGCCTGGTGCGGCAGTTGCTGGAGCCGCCGGTCCACGGCCGTCAGGTAGCGCAGCAGGTCCTGGAGCCGCCGCGCGCCGTGCGCCGTCACGAAACCGGGCCGCACGAGCGCGTCGAGCTGCTGGCGTACGTCCGCGCGCGCCGGGAGCAGGACCTGGCTCGTCAGCGACCGCAGCCGCCGTTCGCACGCCTGCCACGCCGACAGGACCTCCCGCACCTGCCTGCCGACGCGGACCGTCAGGTCCGTGATGTCGGCCCGCACCGAGTCGAACAGCTTGGTGAAGCCCTCCTCGTCCCACGCCGGTCCGCCGTGCGCCGCGATCAGCCGGTCGGCCGCCGCGCTCACGCAGTCGTCGAACAGCGCCTGCACGCTGCCGTGCGGGGTCGAGGAGAGGGCGAGCTTCGCCGTGTTGTCCAGCTGCCGCTGCGCGAACTTCCCCGGGTCCGACGGCAGGTTCAGCAGGATCAGACGGCGCGTGCCCAGGGCCATCGCCCGCGCCTGCTCCGCCTCGGTGTCGAACAGCCGCACCGCGACGCTCGTCCCGGTGTCCACGAGCGCCGGGTACGCCTTCACCGGCTGGCCGCCGCGCCGCGTCTCGAAGGTGCGCGCGAGCGTGCCGACCGTCCAGGACGTCAGCCCCTCGGCGCCCGCCGTGAACGCCCGGTCGAGCGCCTCCCGCGCCTTCGGCCGCATCCGCGCGCGCAGGGCCGTCAGATCCTTGCTCTCGGCGTCCCCCGGCACGCGGCGGCGCCGCTCGTCCACCACGCGGAACGTGATCCGCAGGTGCGCCGGGACGCGCTCCTCGTCGAAGTCCTCGGGGGCCACCCGTACGCCCGTCAGGCGCGTCAGCCCGCGCGCCAGCGCCGCGCGCAGCGGCTCGCCGGTCGGCTCGGGCGTCGCGGCCAGGAAGCGCCGCGCGACGTCCGGCGCCGGGACGCAGTGCCGCCTGATCGGTTTGGGCAGGGAGCGGATCAGTTCGGTCACCAACTGCTCGCGCAGGCCCGGGATCTGCCAGTCGAAGCCGTCCTGCGTGATCTGGTTGAGCACCTGGAGCGGCACGTGCACGGTCACGCCGTCCGCGTCCGTCCCCGGCTCGAACTGGTACGTCACGTGCAGGGACAGCCGCCCCTGCCGCCAGGTGTCCGGGTACGCCTCCTTGGTGACCCGCGCCGCCTGCTCGTTGATGAGCATGGACTTCTCGAAGTTGAGCAGATCCGGCTCTTCGCGCCGCTTCTGCTTCCACCAGGCGTCGAAATGGGCACCGGAGACGACGTCTTCCGGCACCCGCTGGTCGTAGAAGTCGTAGAGCGTCTCGTCGTCCACCAGGATGTCGCGCCGCCTGGCCCGCTCCTCCAGCTCCGCCACCTCGGCCAGCAGCCTGCGGTTCTCGGCGAAGAACTGGTGCCCCGTACGCCAGTCGCCCTCCACCAGCGCGTTCCTGATGAGGAGGTCACGGCACGTCTCCGGGTCGATCCGCCCGTAGTTGACCTTGCGCTGCGCGACGACCGGGACGCCGTAGAGCGTCACCCGCTCGAACGCCATCACCGCGGCCTGCTTCTGCTCCCAGTGCGGCTCGCTGTAGGCGCGCTTCACCAGATGCCCGGCCAGCGGCTCGATCCAGTCCGGGTCGATCCTGGCGTTCACGCGCGCCCACAGCCGCGACGTCTCCACCAGTTCGGCCGACATCACCCAGCGCGGCGGCTTCCTGAACAGCGCCGAGCCGGGGAAGACGGCGAACTTCGCGCCCCGCGCGCCCAGATACTCGTTCTTCTCGGTGTCCTTCAGCCCCAGGTGGGACAACAGGCCGGCCAGCAGCGACTGGTGGACGCGCGCCGGGTCCGCCGCCTCCCCCTCGCGCGGCGCCGCGGGCTCGATCCCCAGCGTCCTTCCCACCGACCGCAGTTGCGCGTAGATGTCCTGCCACTCGCGTATCCGCAGGTAGTTGAGGAACTCGGTGCGGCACATACGGCGGAACGCCGAGGACGACAGCGCCCGCTGGCGCTCGCGCACGTACTCCCACAGGTTGAGGAACGCCAGGAAGTCCGACTCCTCCGCCGGGCCCTCCCTGAACCGCTGGTGCTTCGCGTCCGCCTGCTGCTGCTTGTCGCTCGGCCGCTCACGCGGGTCCTGGATCGACAGGGCGGCGGCGATCACCATCACCTCGTGCGCGACGCCGTTGCGCTCCGCCTCGACCACCATCCGCGCCAGCCGCGGATCGACGGGCAGCTGGGAGAGCTTGCGCCCCATGTCCGTCAGCTTGTCGCCCGCCAGCGCGCCCAGTTCCTCCAGGAGCTGCACGCCCGCCTTGACCGACCGGTGGTCGGGCGGATCGATGAACGGGAAGCGCTCCACCTCGCCGAGCCCGGCCGCGTTCATCTGGAGGATGACGGACGCCAGGTTCGTCCGCAGGATCTCCGCGTCGGTGAACTCGGGGCGGGAGAGGAAGTCGTCCTCCGAGTAGAGCCGGATGCAGATGCCGTCGCTCGTCCGCCCGCAGCGGCCCTTGCGCTGGTTCGCGCTGGCCTGCGACACGGGCTCGATCGGCAGCCGTTGCACCTTCGTGCGGTGGCTGTAGCGGGAGATCCGGGCCGTGCCGGGGTCGATCACGTATTTGATGCCGGGGACCGTGAGCGAGGTCTCCGCCACGTTCGTCGCGAGCACGACGCGCCGCCCCGGGTGCTGCTGGAAGACGCGCTGCTGCTCCCCGTGCGACAGGCGCGCGTACAGCGGCAGGATCTCGGTGTGGCGCAGCCGCCGCTTCTCCAGGGCGTCCGCCGTGTCGCGGATCTCGCGCTCGCCCGACAGGAAGACCAGGATGTCGCCAGGACCCTCGGCCTGCAGCTCGTCCACCGCGTCGCAGATCGCCGTGGTCTGGTCGCGGTCGGCGCCCGCGCCCTCGGTCTCGTCCCCGTCCCGGCCCTCGTCGCCCGGCTCTTCGAGCAGCGGCCGGTAGCGCACCTCCACCGGGTACGTGCGCCCCGACACCTCGATGACCGGCGCCGGGCGTCCCTGCGCGTCCGCGAAGTGCCGGGCGAAGCGCTCCGGGTCGATCGTCGCCGAGGTGATGACGACCTTCAGGTCGGGGCGGCGGGGCAGGAGCTGGGCGAGGTAGCCGAGGAGGAAGTCGATGTTGAGGCTGCGCTCGTGCGCCTCGTCGATGATCAGGGTGTCGTACTGCCGCAGCTCGCGGTCGTGCTGGACCTCGGCGAGCAGGATGCCGTCCGTCATCAGCTTGACGAGCGTGTCGTCGCCCGCCTGGTCGGTGAAGCGCACCTTGAAGCCCACCGCCCCGCCCAGCGGCGTCCGCAGCTCGTCGGCCACGCGCTGCGCCACCGTACGGGCCGCCAGCCGCCGGGGCTGGGTGTGGCCGATCAGGCCCTTCACGCCGCGCCCCAGCTCCAGACAGATCTTGGGCAGCTGCGTCGTCTTCCCCGAGCCCGTCTCGCCCGCGACGATCACGACCTGGTGGTCGCGTATCGCGGCCAGGATCTCGTCCTTCTTCTGGCTGACGGGCAGTTGCTCGGGATACGTGACGGCGGGCACGGCGGCCACGCGCCGCGCCACGCGCCGCTCGGCGGTCTCGATCGCGGCGGTGATCTCGGCGAGCACCGCCTGCTGGGCGGCAGGCTTGCGGACACGGCGCGCGCCGTCGAGCCGGCGGCCGATCCGCTGCTGGTCCCGCAGGCTCAGTTCGGGCAGCCGGGCGGCCAGCTCGGAGAGGGGGGAGGGGTGTGTAGGCATACGTACCCAAGAGTCTCACCCGCGCGCGGTGGGCGGCGAGCCGATATCGCGGTGCGCGTGTTTCGTCCGAGATGTACCTCTAGGGTGCCTTTGTGAGTGGATGGTGGCGGAGGGCGCGGCGGTCGGTGTACTTCCCGGCGGTCGTGGTCGCGGTGATCGCCGCGGGGGCCGCCGCGCTGTTCGCCGGTTCGTACACCTACGCCATGGCGGACCCGGCGCCGCGCCATGTGCCGGTCGCCGTCGTCGGCGAGCCGCAGTCGCGCGGCCGGACGGACGTGTTCGTCGGGGAACTGGAGCGGCGGCTCCACGCGTCGCTGCGCGTCCACCGCTTCCGTACGTATCCACAGGCTGTGGACGCCGTCGAGCGGCAGCAGGTCTTCGCGATCTTCCGCAACCGGGGCGGCGACCGCGTCGAGCTGAAGCTCGTGAGCGCGGCGGGGGCGTCGGTCGCCATGCTCCTCCAGCAGGACGCGCCCGCCGCCGCCAAGGCCGCGGACATCCGGCTGACGGTCACCGACATCAAGCCGCTCGCGCAGGGCGACCCGCGGGGTCTCGCGATCTTCTACATCTCGATCGCCGCCGTGATCATCGGCTTCCTCGGCACGGTGCAGCTCAGCGTGAACGCGCCCGCGCTCAACCCCGGCGAGCGCGTCGCGTTCACCGCCGGGTACGCGCTCCTCGGCGGGCTCGCGATCATCGCGACGGTGGACTGGTGGCTGGACGCGCTGCCGCTGCCGTTCGTCCAGTCCTGGGGGACGCTGGCGCTGACCATGTTCACCTCGGGCATGGTCTTCAGCATGTTCACCGTCCTCGTCAGGCGCTGGGCGATCCTCCCGACGTGGGTGCTGATGGTGATGCTGGGCAACCCGTCGTCGGGCGGCGCCGTCTCCTGGCCGCTGCTGCCGTCCGTGCTCGGCGAGGTCGGGCGCTGGCTGCCGCCCGGCGCGTCCGTCAACGCGCTGCACACGGCCGTGTACTTCCGGGGGCACCAGCACTGGCAGCCGTACCTCGTCCTCCTCGGCTGGTCGGCGCTGGCCTGTGCCGTCTTCTGGATCTGGCGCCGCCGCCATCCCGGGGGCCGCCCGACCGGTGAGGCCGCGGCGGCGCGTGCGGCTGCCTGACCAGGCGCGCCGCTCAGCGCGCCCCGCGTGCGCGCGCCTCCTCGACGGCGGCCCGCGGACCGCCCGGAAACGGGCGCCCGTGTCCGGGCAGCAGCAGCGGGGCGCCCTCCGCGCGGCCTCCGTCGCCGAGCGCGGCGAGGCGTTCCAGGGCGGCGAGGGCCGCCCGGGCGTCGTGCGTGAAGCCGCGGCAGACGATG
Organism: Streptomyces avicenniae; assembly: GCF_000719135.1. Lineage (GTDB taxonomy): Bacteria > Actinomycetota > Actinomycetes > Streptomycetales > Streptomycetaceae > Streptomyces > Streptomyces avicenniae. Next base: position 835,370 of record NZ_JOEK01000001.1, read on the forward strand.
CCGGGCCCCGCGTGGCCGGTCAGCCCGTCGTACGTGACCAGCGCGTCGCCCGTGAACAGCAGCCCGCGCTCCTCCCACAGGTAGGCGACGCTTCCCGGCGTGTGCCCGGCGAGCGTGATCACGCGGGGCCCGCCCGGCACCTCGGCGAGCACGCCGTCGCCGCCGAACGTGCGCGCGCCGGGCACGGGCCTGGCCGTGAACGCCCCCGACCGTCCCAGGTGCGCCAGCGTGCCGAGGGCGGCCGGGCGCCGCAGCAGGTAGGGCAGCGGCGAGCGCTCCGGGCCGCCGTGCCGGAAGGCGCTGCGGGGTCCTTCGGCGAGGACGGGCGCGTCCCGTTCGTGTACCCAGATCTCCGCGCCCGCGCGGCGCAGGGCGCCCGCCATGCCGGTGTGGTCGGGGTGGGCGTGGGTCAGGAGGACGTGCCCGACGTCCCCGGGCGACAGGCCGGCCGCCGCCAGATGTGCGCGCAACTGCCCTGTGTGCGAGGGCAGTCCGGCGTCCACGAGGACCAGCCCCTCCGGTGAGTGGACCAGATACGCGTTGACGCTGTCGTCCCCGAGACGATCGACGCCGGGGGCGACCCGCTCGGGCGCGCGACGGGACACGGTTCCTCCTTCGACGGGGCGGCGAATATTCGATACGGTTGACTGTATCGAATACTGCCACACCCCGGGGAGACGCCACCGTGCCCGCGCCCGACACACCCCGCAGGCCGTACGACGCGAGCCGCCGCCAGGAGGCGGCCCGCCGCAGCCGCACCGCCGTCCTCGCGGCCTGGCGTGACCTGCTGCTGCGCGACGGCTACCACGCCGTGACCGTCCGCGCCGTCGCCGACCGCGCGGGCGTCTCGGCCGAGACCGTCCACAAGGCGTTCGGCGGCAAGGCGGGCCTGATGAAGACCCTGTGGGACGTCACGCTCGCCGGGGACGACGAACCCGTCCCCATGGCCGCCCGCCCCGCGCTCCAGGAGGTCCTGCGCACCCGCGACCCGCGGCGCAAGCTCCGGCTCTACGCCGCGTTCGTGCGCGACGTCCACGAACGGCTCGCCCCGCTCTTCCTCTTCATGAGCCAGGCGGGCCCCGAGGCGGCGCGCGTCCTCGCCGCGGGGGAGGCCGAACGGCTGGCGGGCGTCACCGCGTTCGTCACCCACCTCGCCGACGAGGGGCTGCTGCGCGCCGGGACGGACACGGCGCGCACGGCGGACGCCTGCTGGGCCCTCACGGGCCCGCAGCTCCACCAGCAGCTGACGAAGGAACGCGGCTGGCCCCCGGCGGCGTACGAGGACTGGCTCACCACCACCCTGACGACGACCCTGCCCCTGGCGCCGTGACCCGCCGCCCGGCCGGGGCGCGTCAGCGCGTCCGCGCCGGGGCGGACATCAGCGCGGCGACGGCGGCCGGTGTCCAGTGTCCCGCCGCGCCGGGGCAGCTGGCGAGGTAGGCGGCGATCTCGTCCTCGCGCCAGGCCCCGGACTCCGCGAGACCGGCCGCCAGATGGCGCAGGTAGGGCGCGGACGGCGGGCGGAGTCGCACGTCAGTCATGCGCCAGGGGGCGGTGAACGTGAGGACGGGCAGCCCGTCGAGTGCCCCGAGACGGACCAGCGTCTCGTACCTGCCAGGACCGAGCCGCGCGCGGCCGGTGGTCAGCACGGCGGTCAGATCCAGGTCGGCCCCCGGCGTGCGGTACATCTCCTGCGCGGCGATGTCGGCGAACTGCTCCGTCGTCACGAGGTGGGCGAGGCACCATGCCGTGCCCTCCGCCTCCGGGTCGTAGAAGCCCCTGCCGCCCGTCCACACGGGCGACTCGGTCGCGAAGTAGACGCTGCCCGGCACCACGACGGCGGCCGAACGTCCGGGCAGCGCCCTGTCCCGGCACCCCGGATACACGCGCCGCGCACCGGAGGGCGCGCCGCCGACGATGTAGTGCCTCAGCCGGGAGGCGTGCATGTTGGAGCCGTACGACGCGTACCAGACGTGCGACGGCGGAACGACGTCGGCCATGCCCGCTTCCTCCCGTTCAGGAACGATGGAAGGCCCCGGTGCGGGCCCGCTGGGATACGTGGTGGCGCACTGGTCGAGGTGCGCCACCGAGCGAACGAACCGATGAAGCCGTTTACGGTCGCATCACACTGTGCAGCAAGGCAACCACTGCGGTACTCACGACCATCGCCGCTCCTGCTTGCGGGTCCTTGTAGGCCACATAGCCCGCGAATGCTCCTGCCATCAGCAACACGATGGCGCTCAGGTTCCCTTGGTGGTCCAAGGTGAGACTCCTCCTCGGTGGCTCAGGGGCACGCTGCGTGGACGACTTGGCGGAAGCGCACGGCGGGCCCCACTGCCCATCGCTGTTGCGATGAGCCCTCTACCTGTAGGGGGAAGGGCTCTGGTGTGCTGGGGCTCTGCCCGGGCAGTGGCGGAGAAGAAGTGCTCGAACTCTTGTGCCATGGGGCATACGGCAGAGGAGCATCTCGGGATATCGACGACGAAACGGCCTCAGTAAGCAGCTCACTGAGGCCGTTTCGTCGAACGAAGAGAAGGTGGCTGGGGCCGGGGTCGAACCGGCGACCTTCCGCTTTTCAGGCGGACGCTCGTACCAACTGAGCTACCCAGCCACAGCGGTCCTGACGGGATTTGAACCCGCGGCCTCCACCTTGACAGGGTGGCGAGCACTCCAAACTGCTCCACAGGACCTTGCTGTGCGACACCGAGGTGACGCGTACCCCCGACGGGATTCGAACCCGCGCTACCGCCTTGAAAGGGCGGCGTCCTGGGCCACTAGACGACGGGGGCCCGGCGGCCCGCCTCGGCACCGTGTGATGCCGTCGGGGACGTGTGAAGCATAGGGGATGCCGGGACCGATCGCCAAAACGGTTCCGTCCGGCGCCGTTCTGGCCGTCCGGCAGGTCGCGCGGCGAGAATGGCCGGGTGCTGGAGATGACACGCGAGGAGTTCGAGGAGCTGGTCGGCGAGGCCCTGGACCGGGTGCCGCCGGAGCTGACACGGCTGATGGACAACGTCGCGGTGTTCGTCGAGGACGAGCCGCCCGCCGACGCGGACGACCCCGAGCTGCTCGGGCTCTACGAGGGCGTGCCGCTCACCGAACGCGGCGAGTGGTACGCGGGCGCCCTGCCGGACCGGATCTCCGTCTTCATGGGCCCGACGCTCCGGATGTGCGAGCGGGAGGGGGGCGGTCGCGACCTGGTGGTCGAGGAGGTCGAGATCACCGTCGTGCACGAGATCGCGCACCACTTCGGCATCGACGACGACCGGCTGCACGCACTCGGGTACGGCTGACGCGTGTCCTGCCCGGTGGCGCGGGAGTTGAACGGGGGAAGCCCGCCCCGCCGTACGTCACCCGGAGGTCCGCCCCCGTGCCCCACCGCCGTCACCGTCGCCCCGGACCCGCCGCCCTGGCGGGGGTGGCCGCCCTCGCCGCCGTCGCGTTGACGGGCTGCGTCACCGTGGACCCGGAGAAGACCGCCCAGCAGAGCGAGCCCGACGGCGGCGGGCACGGCGCCGCGGACGCGGACGCCCGGCAGGGTCCTGACGGCGCGCCGCCAGGACCCGGTGGCGCCACGGACGCCGACGGCCCCGAGCCCAGCGGCGGGCGCGCCGAGGACGCGGCGGATCTCGGCCGCGGCGGCGACGGCGACGGCAGGCGTGCCGACCGGAGCGGCGACGGCGACCCCGCCGCGCCCGCCGACGAGTCGGCGGCCCCGTCCCGCCCCACGCCCCGTCCCGACACCCCCCGCGCCCCGGCGCCGCCGCACGGTCCCGGCGCGCCGGTGCCCGTGCCCGAGGCGCCGCACCCCGAGCCACCAGGCCCGGAACCCGCCGACCCCGACCCCGAGCCGGGGACGGAGGAGCCGCCGCCCCCGGCGCCCGACCCCGAGCCGGGGACGGAGCCCCCGCAGGAGCCCGCGCCCGTCCCCGAGGAGCCCGCACCCGGGGGGACGAGCTGACCCGTTTGCGTATCACCGCGCCGCGTGCGTATGCTTGTAGATCGTTTGATCCCACTTGCCCGGCGCCCCGAAGCAGCGCGCCGTGTGGCGCGTTCCTCACCTCGCCGTGGCTGATCGCATACAGGCGGTCAAGAGCACCTACGGAGCACAGGCGCGTGCCGACCCCACAAACTCCGGAAGGTTCTCACTTCGCATGACCGTGACCACGCCTGAGGTTCTTCTTCCGCTGGAGGACGAGCCCACCATGACGTTCGCCGATCTGGGCCTGCCCCCGGACATCGTGCGGACGCTCGCAGAGCACGGCGTCACCACCCCGTTCCCCATCCAGGCCGCCACCATCCCGGACGCGCTGGCCGGACACGACATCCTCGGCCGCGGCCGTACCGGCTCCGGCAAGACGCTGAGCTTCGGCCTCCCGACCCTGGCCCGCCTCGCCGGTGCCAGGACCCGCGCCAAGCACCCGCGCGCCGTCATCCTGACCCCCACCCGCGAGCTGGCCATGCAGGTCGCCGACGCGCTGGAGCCGTACGGGCACGTGCTCGGCCTCCGGCTCAAGGTGGTCTGCGGTGGCACCTCCATGGGCAACCAGATCTACGCCCTGGAGCGCGGCGTGGACATCCTGGTCGCCACCCCCGGCCGCCTCCGTGACGTGATCGGCCGCGGCGCCTGCTCGCTGGACGACGTCCAGGTGGCCGTGCTGGACGAGGCCGACCAGATGGCCGACCTGGGCTTCCTGCCCGAGGTCACCGAACTGCTCGACCAGGTGCCGCCCGGCGGCCAGCGGATGCTGTTCTCCGCGACGCTCGAACGCGAGATCGACACGCTGGTCAAGCGCTACCTGGTGGACCCCGTCAGCCACGAGGTGGACGCCGCCCAGGGCGCCGTCACCACCATGAGCCACCACGTGCTGATCGTGAAGCCGCGCGACAAGGCGCCGCTGACCGCGGCCATCGCGGCCCGCGACAGCCGCACCATCGTCTTCGTCCGTACGCAGCTCGGCGCCGACCGCGTCGCCGGGCAGCTGCGCGAGTCCGGTGTGCGCGCCGACGCCCTGCACGGCGGCATGACGCAGGGCGCCCGTACGCGGACGCTGGCGGACTTCAAGGACGGCCGTGTCAGCGTGCTGGTCGCGACCGACGTCGCCGCGCGCGGCATCCACGTGGACGGCATCGACCTGGTGCTGAACGTGGACCCGGCCGCTGACCACAAGGACTACCTGCACCGCTCGGGCCGTACGGCGCGGGCGGGGCGCTCCGGCACCGTCGTGTCGCTGGCGCTGCCGCACCAGCGGCGGACGATCTTCCGCCTGATGGAGGACGCGGGCGTCGATGCGTCGCGTCACGTCATCGGGCGCGGCGACCTGTTCGACCCGGACGTCGCCGACATCATCGGCGCGCGGTCGCTGACCGAGGTCCAGGCCGAGGCGGCGACGGGCGCGGTGCAGCACGCCGAGCGCGAGGTCGCGCGGCTGGCGCGTGAGCTGGACCGGGCCAAGGAGCGCGCGGGCGAGCTGCTGGACGAGGCCGACCGGCTGACCGGCCGCGCGGCGCGTGAGCGCGGCGACGACCCGGCCGAGGCCATCGCCGCGGCTGCCGAGGTGCGGGCGCAGGCCCTGGCCGAGGCGGAGCGTGAGGCCGAGCTGGAGGCGCAGCGCGAGGCGCGGCGTGCCGAGAAGGCCGCGCGTGCCGAGGCGGCCCGTGAGGAGCGTGGCGAGCGCGGCGGTGACCGTGGCGGCTACCGCGGTGGCGCCGGTGGCGACCGCCGTCCTTACGGTGGCGGCGGCGGGCACGGTCGGCGTGAGGGCGACCGTGGCGGTTACCGCAGGGACGACCGGCGTGACGACCGGCGCGGAAGCGGCGACGACCGGCGTCCGTTCGCCCGCCGCGACGGCGAGCGGCGTGACACCGGCACCGGCACCGGTGGCGGCTACCGTCGCGACGACTCCGGTGGCGGCTACCGGCGTGACGCCGAGCGCCGTGACGGCGGCGGCTACCGCGGCGGCACCGGCGGCACCGGCACCGGTGACCGCGGCGGCTACCGCGACCGTGACCGTGACGACCGCGGCGGTTTCGACCGTCGCGCCGAGAAGCCGCGCTGGAAGCGCAACGGCTGACCGTATGCCTTCGAGCGCGGCCCCGCCCCCGGGCTATGCTTCCCCTGAGGGCCGTTAGCTCAATTGGCAGAGCAGTGGACTTTTAATCCATTGGTTGTGGGTTCGAGTCCCACACGGCCTACGGCGGAAAGGTCCCTGGCAAAGGGGCCGCTGACCTGTGGGGGTGCCCCGGTCGTCTCACGACGACCGGGGCACCGTCGTGTCGGGGGCCGTGTCCGGGCGGCCGTGCCTGCGACGAGGGCGGCGGCTTCGTCCCCCGGCCCGTACGAGAGGGGGTGAGGTAACTTGGCGCGTGTGACGGAACAGGGAATCTCCGAGGTTCGCTTGACCGCGTTCAAGAGCTTCCGGGACCAGGTCCTGCCCCTGTCCTCGCTGACCACCCTCATCGGCCGCAACAGCAGCGGGAAGTCGAACGCTCTCGACGGACTTGAGGTCCTCTCGCGGCTCGCCCGCGGCGAGGACATCACGGAGGCCCTGGAGAGCCGTCGTGGACCGGAGGGCGCCGTACGCGGTGGTCTGGCCGGGTGCGTCCCCCACGGCTCCGACCGTTTCTCGCTGGGATGCAGTGTGCGGACGCCCCGGGGGCCGATCCGTCTCGACGTGACCGTCCAGGTCGAGCCCGAGGTGCAGATCATCGCCGAGAGTCTCTCCGGGCCCACGGTGAAAGGGCCTCAGCAGCTGTTGCAGAGCGGCGAGGCGAACCCTCAGGTGGGTGACCTCTGGGCGACCTGGCACAACGGGAAGAGAGGCCGCGACCCGAGTGTGCGGTTCCGCGGTTCCCGTCTTCTCACCTCCCAGCTTCCGCTCCGCGTCGTGCCGGAGACCGAGAGCGGGAAGGACGCCGTCCGGTGTGCCGAGACCATGATCGCGACGCTCGGCGGTGTCTTCCACCTCGATCCCGTCCCTCACCTGATGCGCCAGTACGTGCCCTCCCGCGACAGCAATCTGCGGCGCACCGCGGAGAATCTGTCGGCCGCGGTGGGAAGCGTCCAGCGGACGGACGTGGCGCTCTTCCGCCGTCTGATCGACCTGCTCCGGGGGCTCGCCGACCACGACATCGAGACGCTGGCGGTGACCCGTTCCGAACTCGGCGACGTCATGCTCGCGTTGGACGAGGGCCGGCTCGGCCTCACCCCGGCCCGCGAGATGAGCGACGGGATGCTGCGCTTCCTCGCCATCGCCACCTCGCTGCTCACCGGCGGTGGCGGCCTGGACCTGGGCCCCTCGAACGCCGAGCGGGCCGAGCAGTCCCTGATGCTGGTGATCGAGGAACTGGAGAACGGCCTGCATCCGTCACAGGCGTCCGAAGTCCTCGAACTGGTGCGGCAGGCGGGCGCGGAGAACGACACCCAGGTGCTGATCACCACGCACAGCCCGGCGCTCCTGTCGGCGCTGGCCGCGGAGGACCACGAAGGTGTCGTGGTCTGCCGACGTGAACGCGCGTCGGGCACGAGTCGGCTCACGCGTCTGACCGAGCTCGACGGATACCCCGCAGCCATGGCGGCGGGCTCACTCGGAGACGTCGTGACGCAGGGGCGGCTGAACGACCGCCGGGAAGGTGATTACACCGAGTTCAACCGGCTGCTCGGGATCGGGTGAGGCGTGGCACGCAGAGTGGAGTTCGTTGACACGTCGGTCCTGTGCAACCTCCTGGAGATCCCCGGCAAGTCCCAGCACCGTGACAAGGTCCAGGAACAGCTCAGGCAGAAGCTCGCCGCGCGGGACTGCGATCTGCTGCTGCCGATGACCGCGGTGATCGAGACGGGCAACCACATAGCCCAGCTCGCCGACGGCCGGGTGCGGCGGAGTTGTGCGGATCGCTTCGCCGCCGTGCTGCGCATGGTCGCGGACGGGAGGGCTCCCTGGGTGCTCAACGAGGTGGAGTGGGACGCCGGGCATCTCCGCCTGCTCGTCGAGGGCGGTCGTACCGGCAGCAGCCTCGTCGAGCACGCCTGCAACAGGCTCGGTTGCGGTGACCTGAACATTCTTGTCGAGCGCGACCGTTACCTCGCCCGCACCTCCGGAGTGCAGGCCGCCATCTGGACGCTGGACGAGTTGCTGTCCTCCTACGCGTAGTCAGGCCGTGGGTGCGGTGGGCAGCTACGGCCGACCGGCCGATCGGCCTGACGGCGTCGGGCCTGCCGGGGTGCTTCGGACCGGCAACGCCCGCTTGTCGCAGGTCGAGTTGGTGTTCGGGTGGGGTGCGTGTGGCCGAGGGGGGCGGTCGCCGGTCGTTAGACTCGGGCCACCCACCGGTTGCCGTCCGGGCCGGTCCCGGGGCTCGGCAGGCGGGCCGCCCACGTGGAGGAAAACCCTCAGTGTTGACGATGCAAGGTGCCCTGCTGGCGCTGAACGACTACTGGACGCGCCAGGGCTGTCTGATCGTGCAGCCGATGAACACCGAAGTGGGCGCCGGCACGCTCAACCCCGCGACGTTCCTCCGCGTCCAGGGCCCCGAGCCGTGGCGGGTCGCGTACACCGAGCCCAGCGTCCGCCCGGACGACTCGCGCTACGGCAAGAACCCCAACCGGCTCCAGACGCACACCCAGTACCAGGTCATCCTCAAGCCCGAGCCGGGCGACGCGCAGCAGCTCTTCCTCGGCAGCCTGCGGGCGCTGGGCATCGACGTGGCCGCGCACGACGTCCGCTTCGTGGAGGACAACTGGGCCTCGCCCGCGCTCGGCGCCTGGGGGCTCGGCTGGGAGGTCTGGCTCGACGGCTTGGAGATCACCCAGTTCACGTACTTCCAGCAGTCGGGCGGCATCACGCTCGACCCGGTCTCGGTCGAGATCACGTACGGCATGGAGCGCATCCTCATGGCGCTCCAGGGCGTCGGCCACTTCAAGGACCTGGCCTACGCCCCCGGGATCACGTACGGCGAGGCGTTCGGCCAGGCCGAGTACGAGATGAGCCGCTACTACCTCGACGACGCCGACCTGGACACGCAGCGCGCGCTCTTCGACAGCTACGCGGCGGAGGCGGCGCGCCTGATCGAGGCGGAGCTGCCCGTACCGGCGTACTCGTACGTCCTCAAGTGCTCGCACACCTTCAACGTGCTGGACGCCCGGGGCGCGATCTCCACGACGGAGCGCGCGCGTTCGTTCGCCCGGATGCGGAGGCTGGCGCACCAGGTCGCCGAGCTGTGGGGCGCCCGCCGTGCGGAGCTCGACCACCCGCTCGGCCGGGTCACGCCCGGCGCCGCGCCGACCGTCCAGGCGGCCGTGCCGCCCGCCGGTCCGGCGGACCTGGTGTTCGAGATCGGCGTCGAGGAGATGCCGCCCGCCGAGGTCACGCGGACGCGGGAGGCCGTGGAGCGGGCCCTGACCGAGCGGCTGTCCGCCGCGCGCCTCGGGCACGGGGCGATCCGGGTCGTGGCGTCGCCGCGCCGGGTGGTCGCGACCGTCGAGGCGGTCGCCCCGTACGAGGAGGACGCGGAGCGGACGGCGCGCGGTCCGCGCGTGTCGGCCGCGTTCGTGGACGGCGTGCCGACGAAGGCCGCGGAGGGCTTCGCGCGCGGGCAGGGCGTCGAGGTGGCGGAGCTGGGGCGCGTGACCTTCGGGGAGCACGAGCACGTGGCCGTGACCCAGGTCGTGAAGGGGCGCCCGGCGACCGAGGTGCTGGCGGAGATCCTGCCCGAGGTCGTCACCGGGCTGCGCGCCGACAAGAACATGCGCTGGAACGCCCCCGGGCTGGCCTTCACGCGGCCGATCCGCTGGCTGCTCGCGCTGCTGGGCGACGCGGTGGTGCCGTTCGCCGTCTCGACGCTGGCCGCCGGGCGCGTCACGCAGGTGCACCGTGACGCGGCCGAGCCGGAGGTCGAGGTGGCGTCGGCGACGGGCTACCTGGACCTGCTGGAGCGCCACGGCGTCCTCGCCGACGCCGACCGGCGCCGTGAGCTGGTCGTCTCGGGCGCGCGGCGGCTGGCCGCCGAGGCCGGAGGCACCGTGGACACCGACCTGCACGCCGGGCTCGTGGACGAGATCACGAACCTGGTCGAGCAGCCCACGCCGCTGCTCGGCCGCTTCGACGAGCGCTACCTGGACCTGCCGGCCGACGTCCTCGTCACGGTGATGCGCAAGCACCAGCGGTACCTGCCGGTGGTGGACGAGACGGGCGCGCTGCTGCCGTACTTCGTCGCGGTGGCCAACGGCTCCTGCGACCACGACGTCGTCCGCGCGGGCAACGAGGCGGTGCTGCGGGCGCGTTACGAGGACGCGGCGTTCTTCTGGCACGCCGACCTGGAGACCGACCTCGCCGCGATGCGGGACAAGCTGGGCCTGTTGACGTTCGAGGAGCGCCTCGGCTCGATGGGGGGCCGGGCGCGCCGGATCGCGGCGATCGCCGGGCGGCTGGCCGACGCGATCGGCCTGGCCGGTGACGAGCGGCTCACGCTGGACCGCGCCGCCGGGCTGGTCAAGTTCGACCTCGGCTCGCAGATGGTCACCGAACTGTCCAGCCTGGCCGGTGTCATGGCCAGGGAGTACGCGGTGCGGGCGGGGGAGGGGGCCGAGGTCGCGCAGGCGATCTTCGAGACGGAGCTGCCCCGTTCGGCGGGCGACGCCCTGCCCGCCGGGCTGCCCGGCGCGCTGCTGGCGCTGGCCGACCGGTTCGACCTGCTGGCCGGGCTGTTCGCCATCGGGTCCGAACCGACCGGCAGCTCGGACCCGTTCGGCCTGCGCCGCTCGGCGCTCGGGCTCGTGAACATCCTGCGGGACCAGCCGCGTACGTCCGCCCTGACGGTCCGGGCCGGACTGGAGATCGCGGCGGTCGAGCAGGAGGTGGCGGTCGAGGAGAAGGCGCTCGACGCGGCGTACCGGTTCGTCGTCCGCCGCTTCGAGCAGCAGCAGTTGGAGGCGGGCCGTCCGGTGGCGGACGTGCGTGCCGTGCTGCCGCTGGCGGACGCCCCGCCGCTGGCCGAGCGGACGTTGGCGGAGCTGGGTGAGCTGGCCGGTGACGAGGACTTCGCGGCGCTGCTGGCGGCCGTGCAGCGTGTGCGCCGCATCGTGCCCGAGGGGGTCGCGCCCGGTTACGACGCGGGTCTGTTCGGCGAGTCGGCCGAGCACGACCTGAGCGCGGCCCTGGTCAAGGCGCGGGAACTGCTGCGCGGGGACGTCACGTTGCACCACTTCCTGGCCGCGACCCGTGAACTGGTGGGCGCGGTCAACCGGTTCTTCGACGACGTCCTCGTGATGGCGGACGACCCGGCCGTCAGGGCGAACCGCCTGGGGCTCCTCGCCTCCGTGCACGGCCTGGCGGACGGCGTCCTGGCCTGGGAGGCGCTGGACTGAGGGGGAAGGCCGGGCCGGTACCACCGGCCCGGCCTAGCGGGGCCAGTAGTTCGGGGGCGACCGGGTCGGATCGACCAGCTCGAAGCGGTGCCTGTCCACGGGATTCAGGCCCTTGATGTGCACGAGCTGCTGCGTGTCCGTCCCCTCCAGCGCGCGGACGACCAGCGGCATCGCGGCGATCACCGCACCCATGGCCAGGCCCAGTCCCGCCATGCCCTTGTGGCCGTGGCTGAACCGTATGTGGTGCATCCCCGACTTCTTGATCGCGGCGGTCTCCGAGGGGACCTCCAACTGGCGGTCGTCCTTGGTCAGGAAGGCGTGGAAGCCCTTGCGCGCGGCGTCGGGCAGCAGGGCCAGGTCCTTCTTACCGGCCCACTTCAGGCCGCTGACGTGGCACACCTCGTGCCCGGGCAGCAGCCGCCCGAGGATCTCCACCATCTGCACGGGGACGTTCTCGTCGATGAGGAGGCGCATCAGGCGGCGCGTGTCACCGGGGTGTAGCTGTTGACGTAGCGGGCGAACGACAGTGCGTCGCGCGCCGCTTCCGCGGTCACGCCCGGGAAGTAGTCGCCGATCCGCTCGGGCGGGACGCCGTCCCCGACGAGGTCGGCCACGGCGTCGAAGGGCACCCGGGTCCCGGCGATGACCGGCTGCCCGCCCTGGGTCTCCGGATCGACGCTGACATGTGGCTTGGGGTGCAGCAGGCGCGGCACCACCACGCCGGGCCGGGGCGTGAACTCCTCAAGGATGTCGGCCATCGTGGCGATGACGCGCTGGCCGGGACGCGTCACGAGGTCCGTCGCGTGGTCGTCGCCGACGAGCACGACCGAACTGCCGTCGGCCACCAGCGAGTAGTTCGACAGGTGGGCGATCTCGCCGAAGCTCTTGAGGGTCGCCAGGGCCTTGCGGATCTTCTGGAGCGACACGTCCTGGCGCAGCTGCGCGAACGCGCGGAGCGCCAGGACGTCGCGGAACGAGTAGAGCGCGGGCCTGGCTGCCAGCTCCGGGCGGAGGATCGGCCCGTTCCCCCGGTCGTGGCGCCAGGACCTGAGCTGGCCCACGGTCGCGCCGGAGAGGGCGGCGGCCATGCGCGTCGAGTAGGCCACGGAGCGGCACCGCCTTCCGGGTCGTTCCTGCTGCGTCCTTCGTACGGCTCAGCATTCCAGCTCCGGGTCCGGTGGCGCCAGCCGGACGTCAGGAGGGGAAGTCGCTACGCCCGGACGGGTGACCTGGGCCCCCGGCGCGCCCAGCCTAGGTGGGGTGTCCGCCGACCGCTGCGCGGGCTCGGAGTGTTGTCCAGTGCAGGAGGGCTGCGGCGAGGGGCCAGCAGAGCAGCAGGGCGACGATCGGTGTGGGGGAGTCGCCGGTCAGGGCGGGGGCCGCCGCGAGGGCGACGCCGAGCACGGCGAGGGCCTGCCCGGCGCTCTGCCACAGCACGATCAGCACCGCCCCTGACGGGCTGGCCAGGGCGCGGTACAGCAGCCATGCGGGGGGCGGCGGGCGGTGGGCGGCGAGCAGTCGGCCAGCCACCAGCGGCGGCACGGCGGCAGCCACCAGGGTCACGGCCGGTGCGTCCGTGAGCACGTGGAGGGGGACGGCGACGGCCAGCCCGGTGAGCAGCAGCGCCAGGGTGGGGATCACGGCGTGTGCGAGGGCCAGGGAGGGCGTGGAGTGTGGCCACCACAGCAGGCTGCGGCGTGGGTCGTCGGCGTCCAGCCGGGCGGGTTCCAGCAGCGCGCCCGCCGCCGCGTCGCCGAGGGCGGCGGTGAGGACGAGGAGGAGGAGCGGGGTGACGCCCGTCGTGCCCGTGACGGTGGCCGCGGTCAGGAAGGCGCCGCACAGCAGCAGGAGCGCGGTCGCCGCCTGGCGGGGACGGCTCGCGAGGCCGAGCGCGTCGCGCCACAGCAGGGCGGTGAACGGGCGGCGGGGAACGCGCAGTCCGCGCCAGGCGCGGGGCGGGCGTCCGCCGGACGCGTCGCCCATGGCCTGACGCGCTGCGCGCAGATCGAAGGACGCCAGCCCTGCCACGGCACGGCCGGCCGCGTGGGAGTGCGTGCGCAGTACCGCGGCCGGGAGGGAGCTGACCATACGGCGCACGGGCAGCAGCGCGGCCACAGTGCAGCAGACCAGCAGCGCGGTCGCCACCTGCCAGCCGGGGGCGGGCAGTCCTGCGGCGGCCTGGAGCGGCTGGGCGGCCCAGCCCCAGGGACCCGACCACAGCACGGCCGTGCGTAGCGGCGCGGCAGGGGATTCGCCGCGCAGTGTGAGCGTCATCAGCAGGAGTACGGCCAGCAGTGCGGGGCCCGTGCACAGCCGCACGATGCGGGCGGCGGACGTGTGGCGTTCCACCGCCACCGCAGCCGCGGCCGTCAGCAGGGCGAGGCATACGGCGGCCGGTATGCAGGCGAGCAGCAGCGTGCCGAGCCCCGCGAGCCGGGCGGCGGCCACGACCAGGGCGGTGGCGAGGCCCGCGAGCAGGCCGCCGAGGGACAGCAGCCCGGTGGACAGCAGCAACCACGGGCGCAGCAGCGGCCAGCGGGGCAGGGGCATGGGGAGGAGCCAGTCGGCGTCGGCCCGCGGCAGGGTGACGGGCCCGCGCCACAGCGCGTCGGCCAGGACGAGGGAGACGGCGGCGAGCGCGAGGGCGGGCACGGCGAGCGGGAGGGCGTCGCGGATCTGGTCGGCGTGGTCGGCGAACGGGCCGCCCCTGTCGATCTGCGCGACCAGTCCCGCGCCGTAGAGGCCGAACCAGCTGCCGAGCAGGATCGTCGTGACGTAGGCGCCGTAGCCGAAGCGGCGTCGGCGCGCGGAGCCTCGGCGGGCGCGCAGCCAGGTCAGTGCCTCGGTGCCGTCGGTGCCGTCGGTGCCGTCGGTGCCGTCGGTGTCCTCGGTGGTCGGGTGCCGGGTCGTCATGAGGCGGGCGTCAGGGTTCCGTCGGCCAGGAGGTACGTGCGGTCGGCGAGCGCGGCGGCCAGTTCGCGGTGGTGGGTGACGAGCAGCATCGCGGTGCCGGTGCGCCGGTGGTCGGCGAGGACGGTGGCGAGGCGCGCGCGGGCGTCGGGGTCGAGGCGTTGCTCGGGCTCGTCCAGGAGCAGCAGGTCGGTGGGGCGCAGGAGGGCCGCGGCGAGGAGGAGTTCCTGCGTCTGCCCCGAGGACAGTTCGGCGGGCAGGGCGTCGGCGCGGGCGGTGAGCCGGTGGGTGGCGAGGGCGGCGGTGATGCGCGCGTCGACGTCGGGGACGCGGTGTCCCGCGGCGACGAGTTCGAGGTGCTGGCGGACCGTGAGGTCGGGGTAGCAGGTGAGGCTGTCGCCGACGAGGGCGACGCGGGCGCGCGTGCGGGGGTCGTCCTCGCTCAGGGGGCGTCCGTCGAACGTGACGCTGCCGGTGGTCGGCCGGTCGCGTCCGGCGGCCAGCCGCATCAGGGTGGACTTGCCCGCGCCGTTGTGGCCGAGCAGCGCGACGCACTCGCCCGCGTCCACGTCCAGGTCGAGCGGGGCGAGGATCCTCCGGTCTCCGTGCGTACGGCTCACGCCACGTAGCCGCAGGAGCACGCGCGCCACCTCCCAGGTCCGCGGGCCCGCGGGGTCGGGATGACCCCGCACCGTGCCCGTACGACCATCATATGGACGCCTGATCGGCCCGGTTTGCCCCGTAGAATCGCCGGGCCGGTCGGTGGCCCCGCGTGCAGGGCGGGGCCACCGGCCGGTGCGGCGCTCACTCCTTGACGGAGCCCGCGTTCGCGCCGCGCACGAACTGCCGCTGGAAGCAGAAGAACAGCACGGCCACCGGGATCGTGGAGAGCGCGGCGGCTGCCAGCTTCAGCGGATACTGCGAACCGCCGCCGAGCCCGCCCGCGACGAAGCGCGCCAGGCCGGTCGTCAGCGTCTCGTACTGCCCGGACTGCGTGGACACCAGGAAGTGCGTGAACTCGTTCCACGACCCCTGGAACGACAGGATCGTCAGCGTGATCAACGCCGGGCGCGCCATGGGCAGGACGACCGACCAGTACGTGCGGAACACCCCGGCGCCGTCGATCCGCGCCGCCTCCTCCACCTCGCGCGGCACCGAGTCGAAGAACTGCTTCATGATGAAGATGCCCGCCGCGTCCACCACCAGCGGGATGATCATCCCGGCGTAGGTGTCGAACATCCCGAACGAGTTGAGCACCAGGAAACGCGGGATCAGCAGCACGACGTTCGGCACGGCCATGACCGCGAGCAGCAGGACGAACAGGACGCGACGGCCCCAGAAGTCCAGCCGCGCCAGCGCGTACCCGGCCATGGAGTCGAACAGCACGCGGCCGACCGTCACCACGACCGTGACCAGCGCCGAGTTCCCCAGCCACCGCAGGAACGGCACGCTCGTGCCGTGGTCGCCCACGCCGAACAGCCGCTCGTACGCGGCCGTCGTCGGCGTCGTCGGCCACAGCGCCAGGGGGTTCGCGGCGGCGTCGGGCTCCGTCTTGAAGCTGGTGACCACCTGGAGCACGAACGGCGCCAGGTACAGCAGCGCCATCCCCACGACCACGGTGTAGCCGACGACGCGCCACGGAGCGGGCACCCGCCCCAGGGCGGGCGGCGTACGGGAGGCGCCCGTACGGGAGGCGCGCGTGCGGACAGGGTGCGTGCTCATCGGACGGCCTTCCTGGACGTGCGGGCGGTGCGCTCCCGCAGCAGCAGGCGCTGGGCGCCCGTGCACAGCAGGATGATCGCGAAGAGGATGAACGCGATCGCCGCGCCCTGCCCGTAGTCCGCCTCGCCGAAGCCCGACTGGTAGGACAGGAACGCCGGGGTGAGCGTCGTGTTGCCCGGCGCGCCCTGGCCCATGACGTACACCATGTCGAACACCTGCCAGCTGCCGATCAGCGCGAGCGTCAGCACCAGGAACAGCACCGGACGCAGCGCGGGCAGCGTGACGTGCCACAGCATCTGCCGCCGCGTGACGCCGTCGAGCGCGGCGGCCTCCTCCAGCTCGCGCGGCACGTCCTGGAGCGCGGCCAGGAAGATCAGCATGAACGTGCCCGAGCTGGTCCATATGGCGAGGAACAGCAGCGTGCACATCGCCACCGACGGGCCCGACAGCCACTCGAACCAGGACAGCCCGAGGAAGTCGTGCTCGGCCAGCAGGCCCGACGGGTGGTCCGGGTCCACCAGACCCAGCCCGCCGAGCACGACCCACACCACGCCCCGCGCGTCGGCGAACCAGTTGGGCCCCTTCATCCCGAACCACGACAGCACGCCGTTCACGGCGCCGCTGCCCTGGAAGAGGAAGAGGAACACCGTCGAGACGGCGACCGTGCTCGTGACCGAGGGGAAGTAGAACGTGGTGCGCAGCGCGCCGCGCCCGCGCAGCAGCCGTTGGTTGACGACGAGCGCGAGCGTCAGCGCGAGGCCGGTCGCGAGGGGCACGAAGAACAGGACGTAGTACGCGTTGTTGCGCAGCGACGTCGCGAAGAGCGTGCGGTCCAGGCCGTCCCGCGTGAACAGTTCCCGGTAGTTGTCGAGCCCCACGAAATCGGTCTCGCCGCCGGTGAACGGGTCGGACTGCCCGTCCCAGTGCAGCAGGCTCACCCACAGCGCCATGAGGATCGGCAGCAGCAGGAACAGCCCGAGGACGAGCGTGGCGGGGCTGACGAACAGCCAGCCCCACACGCCCTGCCTGCCGGAGCGGCGGGACCGGCGGGGGCCGGTCTCGACGGCTCGGCTCACTGGTTCTCCTCCAGCGCGGCCTCTCCGTACCGCTGGAGGTCCGAGAGGATCGCTTCCGGGTCACCGGTGCGCAGCGACTCCAGGTCCGTGTTGAACTGGGCCAGGACGCGGTCGAAGCCGCGCGCCGTCACCGGCCCCTGCACGCCCTCGCCGGACGCGCCCCACGCCTCGTCCTCCGGGTGCGCCGCCAGGTACTCGGCCGCCGCGCTCTGCCGCGACGGGATCGCGCCGAACGCCTCGCCCATCGCGATCTGCTGCTCGCCCTGCGTCAGGAACTCGACCAGCTCGACGGCGCTCTCGCGGTGCGCGCTGTCCTGCGCGACGCCCCAGCAGTTGGTGAACGCGAGGGTGCCAGGCCCGGCCGGGCCCTCGGGGAGCGGGAGGACGGTGTAGGCGATGTCGGGGAAGTCCAGCTCCATGGCACCGGCGAGCCAGCTGCCCTCGATGGTCATCGCGGCCCGGCCCTTGCCGAACGCCTCACCGGCCCAGCCCGCGTCCACGTCGGCCGCGAAGCGCATCGAGCCGTCCGCCAGCATGCCCTGGACGAACTCCAGCGCCTCGGTGTTCTCGGGCGAGGCGGCGGTGACCTCGGTCTGGGTCTCGTCGGTGACCCAGCCGCCCGCCTGCTTCATGAACGCGCCGAGCCGCTGGTACTCGTTGCTCGTCACCAGGCCGGTCACGTCGCCGCCGGTCAGCTGCGCGGCGACGGCGCTCAGCTCGTCCCAGGTCGTCGGGTAGTCGGCCTCGGTCAGCCCGGCCTCCTGCCACAGCCCGGTGTTCACGACCAGGCCGAGCGACGAGGTGTCCTTGGGGACGCAGACGAGCTGGTCCTCGTACGTGAACGACTGCCGCAGCGACGGCGAGAAGTCGTCCACGTCGGTTATCTCGTCGCCGTACGGGTACAGCGAGCCGCCGTGGGCGTAGTTGGCGAACTGGCTGGAGTCCACGTAGAAGACGTCCGGCGGCTCGCCGCCCGCGAACGCCTGGCCGAGCTGCTGGTTCATGTCCTGGGCGACCTGGACCTCGACCGTGTTGCCCGACTCCGCCTCGTAGGCGTCGGCGGCGGCCTGCACGGCGGCGGTCTCGGCCTCGCCCGAGGTGGCTATGAGGACGGTCAGCTTCTGGCTGCCGCCGCCCTCGTCCTGCGGGGCGTCCGCCTCGTCGTCGTAGCTCGACCCGCAGCCGGCGGCGGCCAACAGGGCCATGCCGCAGGCAGCGGCGGTGAGGGCTCTTCGGGTACGCATGGGATGTCGTTCCTCCAGGGGTGGCGCGGCTCTTCAGGGGATCGGGTGGTCAGGGGGTCGGGGGTCAGGGGGGCAGGGGGTCAGGTGGCGCGGGGCGGGCGCGTGCTGTCGCGGAGGACGAGCGCCGGTGCGAGCAGCAACTGCTCGTGCGGGCGCTCCGGATCGGCGATCCGTTCCATCAGCAGCCGCACGGCCTCGCGCCCGATGGACGCCATGGGCTGGTCCACGCTGGTGAGGCCGGGGGTGACGACGGTGGCGGCGGGCGAGTCGTCGAAGCCGGTGACGGACACGTCCTCGCCGGGCGACAGGCCCCGCTCGCGCAGCGCGCGGTAGCAGCCCATCGCCAGGGTGTCGCTCGCGGCGACCACGGCCGTCACGCCCGTGTCCAGCAGCGTCCCGGCGGCGGCGCTCGCCTGCTCGGCGTCGTCCTCGCTGGCGGCGCGGCGCCCGCGGACGGACAGGCCGTGGCGCTGCATCGCCCGCTTCCAGCCCGTGGCTCGGTCGTCACCGGCGCCTGAGCCGCGTGGCCAGCCGAGGAAGCCGATGCGCTCGTGCCCGAGCGCCACCAAGTGGTCCACGACGGCCTCGATACCGGCGGCGCCGTCCACGTCCACCCAGTCGCCGATCTGCCGCCCCGACCAGACCCGGCCGAACGCGGCGAACGGCACACCGTGCTTTTCCAGCCACGCCTGGCGGGGGTCGCCGCGGTCGGTGTCGCTCAGGACGAAGCCGTCCACGTCGTACGTGCCGAGCAGTTCTTCGTACGCGGCCAGCGGCCCGCCGGGACCGTCGTCCGCCGGGGTGGCGACGAACAGGAGTATCCGGTGGCCCGCCTCCTGGGCGGTCTGCGACAGGGCGTGCAGGAAGCGGTCCATCACCGGCGTCGAGCGGTCCACGTCCACCGGCTGCACCGCGTAGCCGATCAGCCTGCTGGACCGTGTCCGCAGGGCCTGCGCGGCCCGGTGCGGGCGGTAGCCCATGGCATCGACGGCCTGACGGACCCGGGCCAGCGTGTCGGGCCGCAGCAGCTCGGGGGAGTTCAGCGCGTTGGAGACCGTCTGCGGGGAGACCCCGGCACGGCGCGCGACCATCGCGAGGGTCACACCGCTGCCCCGTGCCGCCGGACGTCCGGGCGTCGTCGCCAAGGTGTCTCCAAGTGAGAGGCGCCGGACCGGGGTTCGGCGCGATGTCGGGTCGTGGTCCTGTCGTTCTTGGAGCGATCCAGAGGGCTTGCCAGCGCTGTGAACAGCCCTTACGGTCTTTGGAACGCTCCAATGGCTGGAAAGATTGGTATCTGCGCCCATGACTGTCAAGACCCCGGACGGAAGAAACCCGGCGGCGGACACGTCCGAGCCCCTGGCCGGACTGCAGCCGTTCCTCCACGGCGCCTGCGTCACGCTGTACGCGCCGAGCTTCGCCGTCTCCCGCCCCGACGGGCGGTTCGACGGGGGCGCGGACGGCTTCTACCACGCGGACCGGCGCGCCCTGGCGCGGCTCGACATCACGGTGGAGGGTGTGCCGCTCGTCACCGTGGGCGGCGGCCCGGTCGGCGCGGACACGGCCGTGTTCCGGTCGGTGCTGCGCGGCGTCGCGGAGGCGACCGCCGACCCCGCCGTCACGCTGACGCGGACCCGCGCCGTCGCGCCCGGCGCGCTCACCGAGACGCTGGAGATCGTCAACGCCGGTTCGCTGCCCGCCCGTTTCGTCCTGACGGTCGCGCCGGGCACGGACCTCGCGACGATGGACCACGTCAAGTCGGGCCTCCCGCCCGCCCCCGTACCGGCCGGGCGCGACGGCGGCGCCCTCACCTGGGCGGGCGACGGTGTCACCGTCACGTTCGCCGCGACCCCCGCGCCCGACACGTACGGCCCCGGCGGCGCACACCGCTGGACCCTCGCCCTCGCCCCGGGCGACCGCTGGACGGCCCGTCTCACCTGCGCCGCCGAGGAGTCCGCGCCGCCGCTCTTCCCCGCCCCGGCCCCCGGCACCGCCACCCCCTGGCACACGCCGCGCCTGCGCAGCGCCGACCGCCGCCTCGACCGCTGGGTGAGCCAATCCCACGACGACCTCGAACGGCTGCTCCTCGCCGACCCCGAGGCCCCCGGCGACCTGTTCCTCGCGGCGGGCGCGCCCTGGTTCGCGACCCTCTTCGGCCGCGACTCCCTGTGGGCCGCACGGATGTTGCTGCCCCTCGGCACCGAACTCGCCGCCGGGACACTGCGGGTGCTCGCGCGCCGCCAAGGCACCGCCGTGGACCCCGAGTCGCAGGAACAGCCGGGCAAGATCCTGCACGAGATACGCCACGTGGGCCTCAACCAGCCGAAACTCTCCCTGCCGCCGCGCTACTTCGGCACCGTGGACGCCACCCCGCTGTGGGTCAGCCTGCTGCACGACGCCTGGCGCTGGGGCCTGGCCGACGAGCAGGTCGAGGCGCTGCTGCCGTACGCCGAGGCCGCCCTCGGCTGGATGCGCGACCACGGCGACGCGGACGGCGACGGCTTCCTGGAGTACATCGACACCACGGGCCGCGGCCTGGCCAACCAGGGCTGGAAGGACTCGGGCGACAGCATCCGCTTCCGCGACGGGCGGTGCGCGCAGGCGCCCATCGCGCTGTGCGAGGTGCAGGCGTACGCGTACGAGGCGGCGCGCGGCGGCGCGGCACTGCTGCGGGCGTTCGGACGGCCGGGCGCCGACGCGTGGGACGAGTGGGCCGCGCGCATGGCGGACCGGTTCCGCGCCCGCTTCTGGGTCGAGGACGAGCGCGGCGCCTACCCGGCCGTCGCGCTGGACGCCGGGAAGCGGCCGGTGGACTCCGTCACGTCCGGCTTCGGGCACCTGCTGGGCACCGGGCTGCTGAACGCGGAGGAGAGCGCGCTGCTCGCGGCGCGCCTGTCGTCACCCGACCTCGACTCCGGCTTCGGGCTGCGGACGTACAGCAGCACGTCGGGCGGCTTCAACCCGCTGGGCTACCACGTCGGTTCGGTGTGGCCGCACGACACGGCGATCGCCGTGCACGGGCTGGCGCGCGCCGGATTCCCGGCGGAGGCGGCGTCGCTCGGGGCCGGACTGGTGCGCGCGTCCGACGCGTTCGCCGCGCGGCTGCCCGAACTCTTCGCGGGCTACGGCACGGACACCGACCCGGCGCCGATCCCGTACCCGGCGTCCTGCTTCCCGCAGGCGTGGGCGGCGGCGGCGTCCGTGCACGTCCTGCGGTCGGTGCTCGGCCTGGAGGCCGACGTGCCGGGCGGGACGGTGACGGTCGCGGCGCGCGCCGCGCTGGACGTTGGGCCGCTGCGGCTGTCGGGCGTGACGGTCGGGGGCCGGGCGCTCGGCCTGTCGGTGACGGCCGAGGGCCGGGTGGAGGCGACGGCGCCCGAGGGGCTGACCGTGCGGGTGCGGTGAGCGGCCGGGCGGGGGCCGCCGTCCGGCCGCTCGAAGGTGCGTGCTCTCTCGTCGGCGGGGCGCTGTCGATTTCCTTTCGGAACCGCGGGCTTTCTCCCGAGAATGCGCACCGCATTTCCGTCCGCCCGCAATTCCGCCGCGCGGCATCAATGGCTTGACCTGCGGATTCCGGCCAGCGGCTTTTCCGCGGGCGATTCCGCCGACCGCCCCCCGTCCTCGCCCGCCGGGCGGAATCCGCCGCCCCGCTCACCAGCCCAGTTCGTCACACCCCTCGTGCCCCGACGGCTCCACCTGGAGCGTGGCGTGCGCCACGCCGTGGCGCCGCCGCAGCACGTCGCGCGCCCGGTCGAGGACGGCGTGCGGGTCGGCGTGCTCGGTCGCCACCAGGTGGGCGGTCGCGACCGGCATGCCGGACGTCAGCGTCCACAGGTGCAGGTCGTGCACGTCCGCCACGCCGTCGATCGCCGCGAGGTCGCCCGTCACCTGGTCGAGGTCCATGCCCTCCGGCGCGTGCTGCGCCAGCACAGCCAGCACCTGCCGCCCCAGCAGCAGCGCCCGCACCACCACGAAGCAGCCGATGGCCAGCGCGACCACCGTGTCCCACACCGGGTTCCCCGTTGCGGCCACCAGCCAGCCCGCCGCGATCACGCCGACCGACCCGGCCGTGTCGGCGACGACCTCCAGATAGGCGCCCTTCACGTTCAGGCTCTCCGCCGCCCCGGCCCGCAGCAGCAGGAGCACGGCGACGTTCACGGCCAGCCCGAGGGCGCCGACGACCACCATCGGCCCGGTCTCCACCTCGGCGTCGCCGCCCGCCCGCAGCGCGGCCTGCACGACGATGTAGACCGCCACGCCCAGCATCAGCAGGACGGCGAGCCCCGAGGCGAAGACCTCGGCGCGGTAGGACCCGTACGTACGGCGCCCCGTGGAGTCGGGGCGGGCCGCGATGCGCGTGGCGACGAGGGCGGCGGCGAGCGTCACCACGTCGGCCGCCATGTGCCCGGCGTCGGACAGCAGCGACAGCGAGCCGGACAGCACGCCGAAGACCAGCTCGACGACGAAGAAGGCCGCGATCAGCACGAAGGAGACGGCGAGGCGCCCGCGGTGCCTGCCGGTGGCCGACGTGCCGCCGCCGTGACCGTGGCCGTGCGCGTGTCCGTGGCCCATCAGCGCGGCCCGCCCGTCCGCTCGGGGTGGATCGCGTCGGTGTGGCCCGTGTGGGCCACGGCGAGGTCGAGCAGCATCCGCACGTGCGCGTCGTCCAGCCGGTAGTACGCCACCCGCCCCGCCCGCCGCGCCGCGACGACGCGGTGGGCGCGCAGCAGCCGCAGGGCGTGCGACGTGGCCGACTCGCTCATGCCGGTCACGGCGGCCAGGTCGCAGACGCACAGCTCCCCGTCCAGGAGCGCGACGAGCAGCCGCAGGCGGCCCGGGTCGGACATCAGGCCGAAGACGTCGGCGGTGTCCCCCAGGTCGCGCTCCGCGGGCATCCGCGACCTGACGGCGTGCACGCGCTCCGGATCCACGAGCCGCACGGCACAGCCGTCGGCGGGGACCAGCTCATCTGAAGACCTCTTCATACATGCAGCGTGGCGGCACTCCCGCGGCGCTGTCAAAGGCTGCCGTGGTAACCGTTGTCGTTCCCGCGCGCCGCCGCCGGTACCGCTTCCGACCCTTACCGATCGTGAACGAGGGAGCGCGCTCCGCATAACAAATGACACTCCGTCAGATGCGATGTGCAGCACATCACCTCCGCGAGATGCCCGTTTTGATCAACTTGAGGCGAGATTTTCCGTGCCCCGTTCCCGCGTCTTTTCCGCGGACACTTGGAATCTCGCGCCGACTTCTATTAACGTTCGATAACGCAGCGCGGTCGTCACTGTCGTCGCTAGGACGGCACCGTGCTCTGTCGCTTAATCCTGTGTGCGGGAACACCCGCACCCGAGGAACCGGGGAACCACCATCTGGGGTGAATCGGACAGCCGCAGGCCACCACCGCCTTCGGCCGCCCGTAGGAGACCTTCCTGCTCCGAACCCGTCAGCTAACCCGGTAGGCGAAGGAAGGAAAGGAGAGCGCCTCCGTGGCGTCGAACCGGCATGCCTCTTTCGAGGACACGCGCCAGGGCGCGCAGCAGCTCCTCGGCTCGCACGACCCCCATGACAGCCCGTACGGCGCTTACGGCACGCACCCCGACGCGACCGAACTCCCGCAGCCCGGCGTCTACTTCGGCCCCAAGGCCGACGACGACGAGCCGCGCACGGAGTGGAACCCGAGCGAGGACACCCTCCGGCCCGTCCGCGGTCGCCACCGCGTCGCCCGCAAGGGCGGCGGCACCTTCGCCCGCAGCCGCGCCGTCCTCGGCGTCGGCGTGATCGCCGCCGTGGGCGCGGGCGGCATGGCCTCGGCCGACGAGGGCTCAGGCACCGTCCCCGGCATGGACGCCGCGGCCGACAAGCTGCGTGACATCCCCGGCCAGCTCCCCGTCGTCGGCGGCCTGTTGTCCGCCGAGGAGGCCGCGCCGACCGCCGCCCCCTTCACCGAGGCGGGCGTCACCGAGGAGGACGTCGAGGCCGGGCGCACCGACGCCGGTGAGGCCCTGCGGGCCCGCATCCTCCAGCAGGCCGACCACCAGACCACCAGCGCCGACACGCAGACCGTCGATGCCGCCCTCGCCGCCGCCGAGGCCGACGCCGCCACGGAGGCCGCCGAGGCCGCCGAGGCGGAGCGTCAGGCCCTGGAGGAGCAGCGCGAGCGCGAGGAGGCCGAGCGCCGCCGCGCCGAGGAGGAGCAGCGCCGCCGCGAACTGGCCGCCAGCTACGTCCTCCCGCTGTCGGACTACCGCCTCAGCTCCAGCTTCGGCCAGGACGGCGCCATGTGGCAGTCCAACCACACCGGCCAGGACTTCGCCGCCTCCACCGGCACCCCGGTGAAGAACATCCACACCGGCGTCGTCACCGAGGCGGCCTGGGCCGGGTCGTACGGCTACCGCGTGATCGTCCAGCTGGAGGACGGCACCGAGATCTGGTACTGCCACCTCTCCTCGATGAGCGTCTCGGCCGGGCAGGAAGTCGTCACCACCGACCAGATCGGCCTCGTCGGCTCCACCGGCAACTCCACGGGCGCCCACCTGCACGTCGAGGTCAGGCCCGGCGGCGGCGACGCCGTTGACCCCCTGGCGTGGCTGCGTGACAAGGGCCTCACGGTCTGAAGGACCGCGTCCCCCCGCACCCCGGCGGCCCTGATGACGACCCCCCGACATCAGGGCCGCCGGACTACGCTTGGCCGCCATGACCATACCCACGCGTGCCCTCGGTGACCTGCGGGTCTCCCCGCTCTGCCTCGGCGGGAACGTCTTCGGCTGGACCGCGGACGAGGCGCAGTCGTTCGCCGTCCTCGACGGCTACGCCGACGCAGGCGGCACCTTCCTCGACACGGCGGACGTCTACTCGGCCTGGCACGACGGCAATTCGGGCGGCGAGTCGGAGACGCTCATCGGCCGCTGGCTGGCCCGCCGCGGACGGCGGGACGACGTCGTCGTCGCCACCAAGGGCGGCGGCCACCCGGAGCTGCGGGGCCTCGCCGCGTCCACGATCAAGCGCGCCGCCGAGGAGTCCCTGCGCCGCCTCGGCACCGACCACATCGACCTGTACTACACGCACTTCGACGACGAGACGGTCGAGGTCTCCGAGATCATGACCGCGCTGGACGACCTGGTCCGCGCCGGGAAGGTCCGCGCCCTCGGCGCCTCCAACCTCTCGCCCGCCCGCCTGGAGGCGTCCCTCGCCTTCGCCGCCCGCGAGGGCACCACCCCGTACGTCGCCCTCCAGCCGAAGTACAACCTCGTCTCGCGCGACACGTACGAGGGCGAACTCGCCGCCGTCGCCGCCCATCACGGGCTCGGGGCGCTGCCCTACTCCGGCCTCGCCTCCGGCTTCCTCACCGGCAAGTACCGGGCCGACACGACGATCGACAGCCCCCGCGCGCCCGTCGCGGCGGGACACCTCGCCACCGAGCGGGGGCGGCGCGTCCTGGCCGCGGTCGAGACGGTCGCGGACGCGCACGGCGTGCCGATGGCGAGCGTCGCCCTGGCCTGGCTCGCGGCCCGCCCGACCGTCACGGCCCCGATCGCCAGCGCCCGCACCACCGACCAACTGCCCGCGCTCCTCGCCGCGGCGACGCTGACCCTGACCGACGCGGACCTGACGACCCTCACCGAAGCCTCGGACACGGCGGCCTGAAGGGTCTCTTCTTGCGCCAGGCCCTTACACGCCTGCTGAGCCGTACGTGCCCTCGCTGCCGAGGGGGAACGGGCTCTTTGCGACGAACGCATTGCCCTCCGGCCACATGGCGGCGATGTGAATGGCCGCGCAGAGATCGAGGAGGTCTTTGCGCGGCTGCTCGGGCAACAAAATGGCACAGTCGGGGGATGGTGTGAGGAAACGCCGGTAGTCCAGGAGCTGGCCGATCGCCATTCTTATGGCGTCACGCGTCACGCTGCCCTTTGCCTCGACAAGGACATTGTCGGTCTTATCGAAGAGGTCGGTTCGGAGAGCCGAGAGCTCGCCAGCGGGAATGATGCGATTGCGTAGGACTTCATGGCCTGCCGCCTCCAGATAAGCCCCCAGGCGCTGCACGAGTTCGCTTTCGCGGCGCTGGGCGACGTAAGGCTCCTTTGTTGCAGGGTTGATCGTGCTGGACGGCGTTTTATGCTGCTCAAGTGGCGCGTACTCGACGCGTAGTTCGGGCGAGTCTTCGAAGGACGTCTTGCTGGAGAAGGGCGCCGTCTCGCCAAGGGGCCGCAGTCGGAAGATGATCATCTTCCTGAGCTCCTTGTTGCGGTCAAGTGCATCTACTTCGCGCCACGGGCCAACTTCGGTGAGGACGAACTCGCCCACATGCTCAACAATGGTGGGCTTTACCGTGCGGAACAGATGGAGTGGCCGGCCGCTCTTCGCGTGGGTGAGTACAGCCCGATTTCCTCGCTTCATGACTTGGTCGCCCGTTTGGCCTTCGCCGCTGTAGTAGAACAGCCCGTCGAGTCCCCAGCCATCCTCATACCCGTTCTCTTCGCCGCCTTCAGGATCGGTGAAGAGGAGAATCGGCCCTCCCTTGGTGGGGGCGATGCCCGATTGGGAATTTCCGCCGAGTTGCTGATGTACCTCTCGCCTGCTCAGCTGCTTACCCACTGGAATGCTTATCATCGCGTGCGCCCCCTCCAAGCCAGTGCAGGGGAGAAACTGTACGGAGCCGGGGGAGCGGATGTCATCACCCTGCCGCGCGGGTCAGGAGGGTCAGGGTCGTGCCCGTCGCTATCGCCAGCGACGTCCCGGCCGGGGAGAAGCCCGCCGCCCGCAGGTCGGCGTGCGCCGTGCGGTGGATCAGCCACCAGTCGCCGCCCGCCGGCCCGTGGCACAGGCCGCCGTCGCGCGAGAGGAGGACGCGGTGGTGCGGCCAGTCCGGCGCGACGACGTCCACCGTCCAGCCGTCGCCCGTCGTCATGTGCAGCCCGCCGCCGTAGACGCCCGCGATGCGGACCGGGTTGCCGGTCAGCGGGCCGAGGCCGGGGCAGGTGAGGTGGGGTCCGGCCGGTTCGCTGACGTCCGGGTCGGGGTCGCGGTCGCGCGCGAGCAGCGCGCCGGTCGCCGCGTCGATGACGCCGTGCCCCGTCAGGGAGACGACCATCAGCAGCTCCCGCCCGGTGTCCGGCTCGGTGGCGAAGCCGACGCCGAGCAGCCCGCCGATCGCCATGGCCAGGACCTGGCGCCACGGCCGCGGCGCGGGGGAGACGGGGGCCGCGAGGAAGCGTTCGCGGAGCTGCTGCTGGTGTTCGGTGAACATGACACCGTCCTACGACGAAGCGCGAGGCGTGCAGGAGACGTTACGGACCGTGCGCTCCGAGCGCTAGACAGGGAACGTTCACCTGTCCGGTGCTCACGGGTCACGTGGACCACCCCCGCGCCGGGGCACTCTCGGATCATGAAGTTCAGACTGCGGCCCGGCAGCGTCGCGCGCGCCGAGGATCTGTTCACCGCATGTGTACGGGAGTGCGCCGCGTACGTGGCCGCCGGGGACGGCGACCCCGCGCTCGTCACGGCCGTCGGCGCGCTCGTCGTCGAGCACTCCGCCCACGAGCCCTCCGCCGAGCGCGCCTTCGACGCGCTCCTGCGGACCGGTCAACTCGCGCTCGACGCAGGGGAGATACGGCTCGCCCGGCGCATCGCCGACTCCGCCGTGGCCCTGCGCAGCCGCTCCAAGGGCGCCTGGCGCCTGCGTGGGGGTGCGCTGGAGGCGGACGGACGTGAGAGCGAGGCCGTGGAGGCGTACGAGCGCTACCAGTCGCTCGCCGCGGGCGGCACCGACGACGTCGCGCGCCGTGTGGCCGTTCTGCGTGCCAAGCACGCCGCCCTCCTCGCCGCCGACGGCGTCGCGCCCGGTGCCCGCCTGCGCGAGCGTCCGCGCGAGGAGGTCCGCGCCGTCCTCACCGAGGAGATGGAACGCCGCCTCGCCTCCCACGGCGCCGCCGATCCCGGCACCCGGGTGCTCGCCGAGGCGTTCGGCACGTACAGCCGCCTCGCCGTGGACGGCGCGATGGCCGACCCGCTGCTCGGCGGCGCCACGCCGCTCGGCGTGGGCGATCTGCGCGGCCAGGTCGAGGGGCGTACAGTCTGCGTCGTCGCGAACGGCGAGGCCGTCGCGGAGAGCGGGCTCGGCGGGGAGATCGACGGGTACGACGTCGTGGTGCGCGTGGACTCCTTCCGCCCGCACGCGCCCGGCACCGGCGAACGCGCCGACGTCCACGCCGTCTCGCACCGCAGCGGCGGCCCCGGCTGGCGACGGAGCGTGACGACGCGCCTGGTGTTCGGCGAGAAGCCGTCCGAGTGGCGCGCCGCCGTCCGCGAGCGGCTGGTGCCCGGCGCGCAGCGCTGGGTCGGCGACCGTACGCTGGCCCGCCCGCTGCGCGACCCGGCGCTCATCGGCGAGGCGCGCTGGGCGGCGGACGCGAGCACCGCGTTCACCGTCGCGCGGCTGCTGGACTTCCTGGACGTCAGCGAGCGCGTCGATCTGGTCGGGTTCGGCCTGCCGGGGCAGCTGCGCGAGGAGGAGCGGCAGTGGGTGCAGGCGCACGCCCGGCGGACCGACGGCCTGCGGATCGTGCTGCGCTGAGGATGGTCGCCGCGGCCACGTCGCGGTGGCGCCACATGCGGGCGAGGAGGTCGCGTTCGTGGGCCGGGAAGTCGTCGCCCGCGACGCCCTGGTCGGCGCGTTCGCGCAGCAGCGCGAGGGACGTGGCGGCGGCCTGGTAGTCGGCGACGGCGCGCGCGCCCGCCGCGCCGTGCCGCCGCCGCGCGAGCCGCCGGGAGGCGCCGCGCGCCTGGAGCGAGCCGAGCGCGTCGGGCTCGCCGTCGCTGAGCCAGCCCGCCTCCGTGTAGACGGGCAGGGTGCGGCGGACGCTGCGCAGCTGCCGCCGTCGTTCGCGCAGGGCCCAGCGGCTCAGCAGCGCGAAGACCGGCAGCATCACGAGGACGTAGACCGCCGCGAAGCCGAAGAACGACAGGGCGGTGGAGGCGTTCCACACCGAGTGCAGCGCGATGGCGGCGGCGAGGCCGAGCACCGGCAGGCCGCGGCGCCAGCGGCGTGCCTCGGGCGGCAGGGTGGCGGCGAGGCCGATGGCGGCGCCGGTCAGCGCGGTGAACACCGGGTGCGCGAAGGGCGCGACGAGGATGCGGACGACGAACGTCACCACTGCCGTGGAGTTGATCATGCCCGCCGTCCCCGCCATGCGGTCCTGCGTGACGGCGCTGCCGAGGTAGAGGACGTTCTCGGTGAACGCGAAGCCCGTCGCGGACAGCCCGGCCGTCACGAGCCCCGCGAGCACGCCGTGGAAGACGACAGGACGGTAGAGGAAGAGCAGCAGCACCACAGCGCCCTTCCCCACCTCCTCCACCACGGGCGCCAGGAGGACGATGCGCAGCATGTCGTCGTGCGCGGGCGTGACGGTGTCGGATGCGCCCGTTATCCAGCGCAGCAGCACCCCGTTCATCACGAGGGCGAGGAACGTCGCCGCGCACGCGCCCCAGACGAACGCGAAGAGGAGGGCGCGCGTCGGCTTGGGCGCCACCGCGTCGAGCCGCGCGAAGATCAGGGCGATGAACGGCAGCGGCAGCAGGGCCAGCCCCACGCCGGACGCGAATCCCTCGGCGCCCGCTTCGTGCCGGATCACCAGGGCGACGATCAGCGCGCACCCGGCCAGTGGGCCCCAGATGAGCACGGGGGACGGTGAGAACGCGGGGCGTGGGGCGAGCGCGTGGGGCACCCGCCCGACTCTACGGGCTCCCCGGCCGCCCGGCACAGTGCGGGCCCGGGGGGTGACGCCGTGTGGTGGGCGCGTCAGGCGGTGCGGCGGAAGAGCAGATCGCGGACGACGTGACCCTTCGCCAGCCCCTGCCGTTCGAACCGCGTCGCCGGTCTGCCCGCGGCGCGTTCCGGCGCCCAGCCGCCGTCGGGGGCGGTGTTGACGAACGACCGACTCGCCGTCAGCACGTCGAGCATCCAGGCGGCGTACGGCTCCCAGTCGGTGGCGCAGTGCAGCAGGGCGCCCGGTGCCATGCGCGAGGCGGCCAGCTCCACGAACTCGTCCTGCACGATGCGGCGTTTGTGGTGACGGGTCTTCGGCCAGGGGTCGGGGAAGAACACCCGTACCCCGGCGAGCGCGCCCGGCGGGATCATCTCGCGCAGGAGGATGAGGGCGTCGCCGTTGGCCACGCGTACGTTGGTCAGGCCGCGCTCGTCGGCGAGGCGCAGCAGGTTGCCCTGGCCGGGGGTGTGGACGTCGCAGGCGAGCACGCCGGTGCCGGGGTCGGCGGCGGCCATGGCTGCGGTCGCCTCGCCCATGCCGAAGCCGATCTCCAGGACGACGGGCAGGCCGTCGAAGAGGGCGCCGAGGTCGAGGGGGGCGCGGCCGTCCACCTCCAGGCCCCAGCGGGGCCACAGCCGCAGGAGCGCGTCGCGCTGGGCGGCGGTGACGCGGCTGCGGCGCGGCTGGAAGCTGCGGATGCGGCGGTCGAAGCGGTCCCCGGCCGGGTCGGCGGCGGGGCCCGCGCCTGGCGGGAACATCGTTCCGGGGATGCCGGAACCGTCGGGGTGCTCGGTCACAATGCGTCCGATTTTACGGTCGTCGGCGTGCGCCGGGCGCGTCGCGTGCGGTCGGTACGGGGCGGGCGCGTGGTGGTGCGGCTGACGTGGTGTCATGGGCGCATCGCACGTGCGGAATCCGTGCGGGACCGGGGAACCAGGACGACACCCTGGTTCGTCGGATGATATGACGTGCAGAGGGCACACGCCGGGCCACACCCGGCGGGACGGCCACCGAACGGTGGCCCGAGTGGACGCCGTACCGCCACGGACGGCGCACGGGAGAGGACGCGAGGCATGTCGGACGGCGATGGCCGCATCGGGCTCGTGGCCACGGTCGGCGTACTCCTGTTCGGTCTCCTGACCGTCGCGGTCGTCTTCTTCACCCGCGAGGACGCCACCGCCGACGAGGAGGAGGCCCGCGCGCTCGTCGCCGAGGCGGAGGCCGAGGCCACCAGCACCGAGGCCGCCCCGCCCGCCGCGCTCGGCCGGATCTGGCAGACGCCCGCCGTCCCGTCGGGCGAGGACGACGGCGGGGCCGATGGGCCGTCCACCGACACCGGCGACCCCGCGCCCCCGATCCGCCTGTGGGTCCACGACAACGCCCTCGCCACCGTCGCCCCCTCGGGCGTCACCGGCTACGGCACGCTCGACGGCACCGCGCTGTGGACCGCGCCGCCGCCGCCGGAGGCCGGTCCCCTGTGCGCGGCGGGCCAGGGCGTGAACGGCTCGGGGCTCGGCGCGGTCCTCCACACGGCCACGGGCGGCGGCTGCTCGCTCCTCAGCGTCATCGACATCGACACCGGCACCACGGTGTGGACCGCCGACCTGACCGACCCCGACGCGCCGCCCGCCGACCCGGCCGGGGTGACCGTCACGACCGGGGACGCGACCGTCACCGTCAACCTCGACGCCGCGGGCACCCCCACCGCCTTCCACCGGTTCGACGCCCCCACAGGCGACCCCCTGCCCCCGCCCGCCCCGCCGCAGGACGAGCCGCTCTGCCCGGACGCCGCCGAACCCCAGGCCATCCGCCACGCGGGCTCCCGCATCGTCGAGCTGACCCGCTGCGTCGGCACCGACGACCTGCTGCTCAACGCCTACGTCACGGACACGGGCGAACTGGAGTGGACCCACCCGGCGGACGACCCCGCGTTCGCCTTCTCGGGGCTCGCCGCCGGTGACCCCGTCGTCCTGCGCCAGGGCCGCCAGCTCGTGGCCTACGCCGAGACGGGCGACGAGCTGTGGCGCATGCCCGAGCCGGTCGCGTCCCACGTCACGGGCACCGTCCTGTGCGTCCAGGACGGCCCGGCCGCCGCCGGGCTGCTCCCGCTCGCCGGGTACGACCTGGCCACCGGCCGCCGCCTGTGGAGCGAGGAGGCCGAGCCGGGCACCCAGCTCTTCGGCGAGGACGACACGGGCGCGCTGCTCACCGGCCGCGTCACCGGCGACGCGCTGTGGCTCGAATCCCGCGACCCCGCCACCGGCGAGATCACCACGGGCCCCGTCGCCGAACTCCCGGGGCGCCGCCTCCACGACGGCCTGGTCCTGGCCTACGACGAGTACCAGCTGTACGTCATGGCGTCCGTCGAGACCGACGAGGGCCCGGCGCTGCGCCTGCGCGCCTACGAGCGCTGACCGCCGTCACGCCCCTGCCAGCGCCCGCAGGGCACGGCCCGCGATCTCCTCGCCGATCGGCAGGCACGCCGTCGCGGCGGGCGACGGCGCGTTGAGCACGTGCACGGTGTGCGGCCCGGAGGCGAAGCGGAAGTCGTCCGCCGGCGTCCCGTCCGGCAGCACCGCCTGCGCCCGCACGCCCGCGGGGGCGGGCAGGAGGTCGTCCGCCGTCACGGCGGGCAGCAGCCGCCGCACCGCCCGCGCGAACGCGTCGCGCGACCAGGAGCGCCGCAGCTCGCCCGCGCCGTACCGCCAGTGCCGCCCGGCCATCCGCCACGCGCCGCCGTACGCCAGCGTCCCGGCCAGCTCACCCCAGCGGACCGTCCGCCGGTCGTACCCCTCGCGCGCGAGCGCCGGGACCGCGTTCGGGCCGACGTGCACCTCGCCGTCGAGCCCCGCCGTCAGGTGGACGCCGAGGAACGGCAGCGAAGGATCGGGCACCGGATACACCAACCCCCGCACGAGATGCGTCCGTTCGGCCCGCAGCCGGTAGAACTCGCCGCGGAACGGCACCACCCGGAGCCCCGGCTCGTCCCCCGCCAGCCGCGCCACGTGATCGGCGTACAGGCCCGCGCAGTTGACGAGCGCCCGGGCCCGCAGCACCTCGCCGCGCCCCGTCCGCACCGCCACGCCCACGCCGGGGCGCCGGTCGATCGCGACGACCTCGGCCGACCGCCGTACGTCGGGCCCTGCCGCCCGCGCCAGCGCCCGCGCCACCGCGCCGAAGTCGCACTGCCCGGTCGTCAGCACGCGCAGCGCCGCCAGCCCGCGCACGGCGGGCTCGAACTCCTCGATCTGCGCCGCCCCCAGCTCCCGCACCGGCACCCCGTTGCGCCGCGCGCGCTGCGCCAGGTCGTGCAGCCTGGGGAGTTCCGCGGGCCGCGTCGCGACGATCAGCTTGCCCGGCACCGCGTGCGGGATGCTGTGCTCCGCGCAGAAGTCCACCAGCGCCGCGGCGCCGCGCGCCGCGAGACGCGCCTTCAGCGACCCGGGCCGGTAGTACACGCCGCTGTGGATCACCCCGCTGTTGCGGCCGGTCTGATGGCTCGCCAGGGCCGGTTCCTTCTCCAGGACCGTCACGGCCACGCCGGGCCGCGCGGCACGCAGCGCGTACGCCGTCGCCAGCCCCACGATCCCGCCGCCCACGACCAGCACATCACAGTCGTACGACACTCCCGTACGCGCCCGCGTCATGCGGCCATCATGCCGGAGCGGCGAGCAGCACGCGTGCCTGCTCCTGCAACTCCCGCACCGACGGCTCGTGCCCGTACGGCGCGAGGCGGTGCAGCAGGTCCCGCACGTAGTCGGTGGTCCGCGCCGACGAGATGCGGCCCGCCACCTCCACGGCGCGCGCCCCGACCGCGCACGCCTTGTCGAGATTCCCCGACTCCAGCTCCGCCACGGCCGCGACCACCAGCCGCAGGCCGTGCGACCTGACGAACTCCTCCGTCGGCTCCGACAGCGCCCGCTCGGTAAAGTGCCGGACCTGGCCTGGCAGTTTGAGGTCGATGTAGCACTCGGCCGCGTCGGCGGCCAGCCGGTCGTGCGCGTAGAAGTCGAGCCAGCTCGGGTCGTCGTCGCCGTCGCGCGAGCGCTCCAGGAAGCTCTCCGCCGCGGCGAGCGCCCGCCCGCAGCCCGGCGCGTCGTGCGCCTTCGCCAGGGCGCGCGCCTCGATCAGGTGGAAGAAGCTCATGGTCCGCGCCGTGGCCAGCGACCTGTTGCGCTCCAGCGCCGCCTGCGCGAGGTCCACACCCTCCTCGGCGAAGCCCCGGTACGTCGCCTGGAGCGACATCGACGCGAGCACGTAGCCGCCGAGCGGCGCGTCCGCCGCCGCGCGGGCCAGCCGCAGCGCCTGGATGTAGTACCGCTGCGCGGCCTCCTGCTGGCCGGTGTCGAACGCCATCCAGCCCGCGAGCCGCGTCAGTTCGGCCGTCGCGCGGAACAGCTGGCGGCCGACCTCGTCCGTGTAGCCGCGCTGGAGCAGCGGCGCCGCGTCCGTCCGCAGGCACTCCGGCACCATCGAGGAACGCCAGTCGCCGCCGCCGTACTTGGAGTCCCAGCGGCGGGCCTCCTCGGCGGCCTCCCGCAGCTTCGCCACATCCGAATGGCCGACCCGCCCCGTCGCGCCCTCGCCCGGCTGCCCGCCGGGCCGCAGCCCCTCCGTGCCGCGCGCGACCGAGGCGTCGGCCTGGCTTATCAGCCAGCGCGACACGGGGCCCGCGTACGCGCTGACGGCGAACGAGCCCGCGAGCGACTGCCATATGCCCTTGCCCGGCGTGACGTCGAGGCGGAACAGCTCCGTCGCCGCGTCCACCGCGCCCGCCACGTCACGCGGGAACGCGAGCCCCACCTCGGGGGCCGGATCGGTGTCGGCCAGCCCGATCTCGTGCAGCGGCACCGGCCGTCCCAGCTTCCCGCTGATCGCCGCCGCGATCAGGTGCGGGGCCGAGCCCTGAGGGACCATGCCCTTGGTCACCCAGCGGGCGACGGAGGTCTTGTCGTAGCGCAGCGTCAGACCGCGCTGCGCGCCGAGATCGTTGACCCGCCGGGCGAGACCGGCGTTGCTGATTCCCGCAAGGGCGAGAACCGCACCCAGCTTCTCGTTCGGCCCGCGTTGCTCCCTGGACATGCGCGCACCCCTGACACCCCAACGGCAGCCCCACGACCAGCGCGGGGCCTTCCCGTACCTCCGCCAACCCAGCGTAGTTCGGTGCCTCCTGACCGTTAAGGGGGTGAATCCCGGTTGGCGTGTTTATGACCGTACGCACGTGCGAGCGCTACCCGGTCCTGCGCCCGTGCACCGGCCATGTGGCCGTGCGCCCGGCCGTGCGCTCTGGCCCCGCGGCGGGTCCGGCGCTTCCATGGTCACCGCGTGGGTCGGCCCGCTGCGCTCACGGAACCGGCGGGCCGGGGTGAGCCGTCGCCCCCGTCCCCGCGGGCGGCGGACCGGTCCAGGAGACGGCCGGCGCCTCCAGGACCGTGGGCCCGGTGCCGCCCCGGCACACGGGTCATCCGCCGCCCACCGGCCACACATTGGCCGAAAACCACCCGCCGCTCCCGTGCGCTCCGCGCACGCCGGCGTGAACCGTCCACCCCTGGGCGGCAGTTCGCCGCGCCGCGCGAACGACCTCCCCGGTGTGCCCCGTTCACCCCCGTCGCATGGCAGCATGGCCCTGGGCACCTGCGCGACGGTCCGGCACCGGACGTCCCCAGGGGAGGCTCCCAAGGCTCCGAACTCACTGGGGGAGGCGGCGATGCGGTGGTTGGTCGGGTGGTGCGGAGCCGCTGCCAGCGCTGCCCGTGACATCCAGCCGCTCGGCGCGCACCTGCTCTGGGACGGCCCCGACCCGCTGTGGGCCGTGGGCGACTGGCGCGCCGACGAGATCCGTCTGGTCCACGCCGACGGCGACACCCACCTCGCCGTCTTCGGCCACTGCGGCGCCGACGACCTCACGCTGCGCCGCTCCCTCGTCTCCGCGCGCGCGGGCGCACTCCGCCAGCTCACCACCTGGCCGGGCAGCTACACCGCCGTCGCGCGCTTCGGCCGCCGCACCGTCGTCCCGGCCGACCTCGTGGGCGTCCGGCCCGTCTTCCACACCTCCTGGGCGGGCGGCACGGCCTACGCCACGGCCGCCCTCCCGCTGGCCGACCTCACCGAGGCCCAGCTCGACGTCCCCCACCTCGCCGCGCTCCTCGCCGCCCCCGAGACGCCGGAGGCCACCGGCGACGGCACCCCCTACCGCGGCGTCCGCCGCGTGCCGCCGGGCCACGCCCTGATGCTCCGCGAGGGCGGCAGCCGCGACACCGTCGCCTACGAACCCACGGCGCCGCTCGTCGTCGCCGCGCCGCCGATCGACCACGAGGTCGCCGTCGCCGGAGTGCGCGACGCGCTCGTCGAGGCCGTCCGCACCCGGCTCGCCGCCCCGCGCCACGCGCCCGCCACGGACGGCGGCCCCGTTCCCGGCATGGGCCCGGCCGACCGCAACGGCTCGCGGCACGCGGAGCCCGCGCCCGGCATCGGCGCCGACCTCTCCGGCGGCAGCGCGTCCGCGACCCTCGCCCTCCTCGCCGCGGGCCTGCCCGGCATGCCGGGCACGGTCTTCGGCACCGGCGCGACGCAGGCGGGCGAACGGCTCCTCGCCGTCACCTTCAACGACCTCACGCCGGGCGGCGCCAGCACCGCGGGCGGCCTCGCCCGCGCGGCCGAGCTGGAACGGGCCCGCGCCATCGCCGAGAACCCCCGGCTCCACCACATCGTCGTCACCGGCGGCGAGGAGGCCCTGCCGTACGCGGGCCTCGCCACCGGCCCCCTCACCGACGAGCCGGGCCCCGCCCTCGTCATC
Source organism: Streptomyces avicenniae (assembly GCF_000719135.1). Lineage (GTDB taxonomy): Bacteria > Actinomycetota > Actinomycetes > Streptomycetales > Streptomycetaceae > Streptomyces > Streptomyces avicenniae. Next base: position 872,239 of record NZ_JOEK01000001.1, read on the forward strand.
GCCGCCCGCCACCGGCACCGGCTCGCCGCGGGCAGCGCCGACCACCTCGTCGGCAACGGCGCCCGCCAGGTCATCGACGCCCACCCCGCGCGCCTCGCCGACCTGCTGCTCGACCGCCGTCGCCGCCATCTGCTGCGGCCCGTCACCGCCCTGGCCAGGGCGACCGGCGGGGGCGGCCGTTCCGTCATGGTGCCGCTCACCATCTACCGCGCCGCGCGCCGCCTCGCGCGGACCACCTACTCCGAGGGCCTCACCGGCACCGCCGTCGCGCTGCGCGGCCCGCTCGGCGCCGCCCTGGGCGGCACCGCCCAGGACCAGGCGCTCGTCGCCTCCCTGGCGGCCCTCACCTGGTCACGCCCCGGACCGGCCGCGCAGTGGCTCACCGGCGAGGCGCTCGCGGAAGTATCGATTCGGCTCGAAGCCGTGGCCGCGCGCCCCCGTTCCGCCGCGGGCGTCGGACGGCCCGGCGTGCGCCGCGCGGGAGCCGCCCTGGCCAGGGGCGCCGCCGACCACCGCGTCTTCGAGCAGGCCGTCGAGGTCAGACACCAGCGGCTGCACGCGCCGTTCTACGACAACCAGGTCGTCCGCGCCTGCCAGGCGCTCCCCGAGACGCTCCGCGTCCAGCCAGGCGCCCGCGCCGAGGTGCTGCGCTCCGTGCTCCAGGGCGCGGGCGTGCGCGGCCTGCCCCCCGGCTGGGGCGCCGGGACGCAGGCGGTGACGCACGGCGAGTCCGTACGGACCGGGCTGCGTGCCCACATCGGCGAGCTGGTGGACCTCTTCGACGCGCCCCTCCTCGCCGACGCCGGGCTGATCGAGGCCCGGGTCGTCCGCAAGGCCCTGCGCGCCGCCGCCGAGGGGGAGCGGCTCCCTCTCGACGGCCTGGCCGAGCTGGTCTCCACCGAGGTCTGGCTCCGCCGCCTCCTCACGCGCCGCGGCTCGTGCTGGACGGCCGAGGGTCACCACGACCCCCGGGCCGTCACGAGCGGCGTCAGCCCCTGACCCCGCCGCCGCTCAGGGCGTCAACGCGAACCGACGGCATACATACACACGGGTGAACTCCTTCCGCAGGGTCTCCTCCTCGGCGAGCGCGCCGTGCAGGTGGAGCGTCACGGGGGCCAGCCCCGGGCGGGCCGCGCCGATCGCGCGCCCGGTCTCACCCGGCGCCGCGTGGTCGTCGGCGTACACATGGACGTAGTGGTCGCTCTCCGCGAAGCCCATCGCCCGGTACCAGCGCAGGGTGTCGGGAGCGTCCCGGGTCCAGGCGTCGAGCGTCCCGACACCGAGGGCGCGTACCCGGCCACGCGCCTCGGCGAGGAGCGCGCGGCCGATGCCCCGGTGCTGGTGGTCCGGGTGCACGGCGACGGTCTCGATGGTCGCGAGGGCCTCCTCGACCGTGACGTCCATGATCCCGGCGACCGTACCGGCCGCGTCCACCGCGACCAGCGCGAAGCCGGGCGGGGCGATCGGCGGCTTCGCCGGGAGCACGTTGTCGTAGTAGGGAGTGCCGAGGAAGGAGAGGACCCGGCAGCGGAGCCAGGAGGGCTCGTCAGCGGGCAGGTATGCGCGGACGGCCCACGGCCCGCGCGGGGTGGAGGGCAGAGACATGGATGACTGGGACACGAAGGTGATCCTCCGGTTGAGCACGGCGGTCAGGACGGTCGAGGTCACGCAGTCGCTTGATCACGCTGTGTAGTATTCTCGCCGCGCTCAGGCCATGGCAACCGGTTTTCGTGACTCAGGCGCAGGCGATCTCCGACTCCGCCCAGTCCGCCATGGCCACCGCCCCCAGCCGCCCCGAGGGCTCCACGGCGAGCCGCAGTTCCCCGACGCCGTCGAGCGGCACGTCGAGCCTGACCGCCTCGTCCCCCGCGGAGATCACCTCCGACCGCCACAGCAGCGCCCCGTCCCCGTAGACCGTGAACACCGCGGCGCCCAGCCGCCGCGACATGTCGTCGATCCCCACCGCCGCCCGGTAGGCCACGCACTCCCGGTTCAGGTCCACCGTGACCGACGACTCGGCGCCCACGCTGATCCCGTGCGCGTACTCCTTGCCCCCGATCTCCATCCCCGTCCGCTGCCACACCGGGCTGCTCCCGGCGAGCCGCACGGCGGGGGCGTCGTCCTCCCCCGTGACGTCGTAGGAGAGGCTGCTCAGCTCGAAGTCCCATGCCGGCGGCGGAGGTTCGGGGAGCGGCGGCTCCGGCTCCGGTTCGGGCTCAGGCGCGGGGGAGGTCGGCTCCGGTTCAGGCTCGGGCTCCGGCGCGGCCTCGGTGGGCGCCGGTTCCGGGGCCGACGGTGAAGGCGCGGGCTCGGCGGGCGGCGGCGCGGACGGTGGAGGCTCCGGCTCCGGCTCGGCCGGCGCCGGTTCAGGCTCGGGCTCGGGCCCCGGCACGGACGGCGCGGACGGCAGCGGATCACGGGGCGTCGCCGCCCGGTCGTCCGGCGGGTCGGACCCCATCAGCGCGAACGCCACCACCGCCGCGACCGCCGTCGCCACCACCCCCGAGGCGATCCCGGCCTTCAGCGGCGCGCCAAGACCCTCGGCCGCCGCGCCACCCCCCGCTCCTCCCGCCGCCCCACCGGCGGCGGCTGCCGCGCCCGTACCCGTGCCCGCCCCGGCGACACCGAGCCACAGCGCGGCGGCGCCCCGGACACCCGAGTCCACGGCGAACCAGCCGATCAGCGCCACCGGCAGCACCGCGCCGATCCGCGTGTTCAGATCCCGCACCTCGAGAGCGGCCGTCGCGCACCGCGCGCACTCCTGGAGATGCTTCCGCAGCCCCCGCTCCGCACGGGACCGTAATCCTCCGCGCGCGTAGGCCCCCAGACGCGGCGCATACCGTGCGCAGTCCCCGCCCGCCATCAGCGAACGGCTCACGTGCTGCTGGAGGAACGCCTGCCGCAGCCCCTCACGCGCCCGGTGCGCCAGCACCGCCGCCGCGTTCGGTGTCAGCCCCAGCAGCGGCGCGACATCGCGCGGCGACGCCTCCTCGACCGTCGTGTGCCACAGCACGGTCTGCCACCGCTCCGGCAGGCTGCGGAAGGCGCGCACCGCCATCGACGCGTCGGCCTCCCGCATCGCCCGCACGTCCGCGCCGACCTCAAGCGCCACCGCGTCACCCGCGAGCGCGGCCTCGGCCGACACGGCGAACTCGGCGAAGTCCTCGACCAGTTGCTCCCGCCGCGCCGTCCTGGCCCAGTCCGCCGCCACACGCCGCACCGACGTCAGCAGGTACGCGCGCACCGACGCCTGCGGCCCGGCGCCGCCCCGTACGGCCTGGAGCGTGGCGGTGAACACCTCGTTCGTCAGGTCGTCCGCCGTGTCCGAGTCACGGCAGCAGGTCCTCGCGTACCGGCGCACGGCCGCCGCGTGGCGGCGGTACAGCTCGTCGTACGCGCCCGTGTCACCCCCGCGCATCCGCTCGACCAGCTCCAGGTCGGACGTCCCGGACGCCCCCTGCTCCCGCCGCTGCCGTGGCACCGTGGAACCGCCGCCCTGCCCCTCAACGCCCATCGCGTGAAGCCCTCGTTATGTACACCGTTGTCAGCAACAGGCGTCAGCGTCCCACAGCCCGGTCCTCCCGTACGCCGGTCTCACTCCAAGACCACTCTTCCGAGGGCATTTACGCGCGACGGCTCGTCTCCCGGCGCGAACCGTGCTGACAGATCCGTCAACACCACCCGCCTCAACCGCCGTTGGCCCGAAGCCCCTGCAACAGGATCGCCAACAACCGCATCTCGGCGGCCGACTGCCGACCCGCATCCTCCAGGCGCGGCGGCGTCGTCGCTATCACCAGCATCAGGTCCGCCACGGTCACGTCAGGACGCAGCTCACCCGCGTCCCGCGTCCGCTCCACCAACTGCCCCACGGCGGACAGCAGTTCCCCCGTCCCCGCACCCCGCTGCTGGGGCACCCTGGCCCCCGCCCCCACATCGGACTCCGGCGCCGTCGCCGACAGCAGCTCCGGCGGCAGAAGCCGCCCCGCCCCCGCCGCCGCCGACCGCCGCACGAACCCCTCCAGCGCCCGCCACGGCTCACCCTCCACCGCGAGCGCCTCCCGCGCACGCGCCGTCAGCCGCTCCGTCTCCTCGGTCGCGATGAACCGCACCAGCGCCTCCTTGTTCGGGAACCGCCGATACACCGTCCCCACGCCGACACGCGCCCGCCGCGCGACCTCCTCCATCGGCGCCCCGTACCCCTGCTCCCCGAAAACATCTCGCGCCGCGCTCAGCACATGCCGCAGATTGCGCTGCGCATCCACCCGCAACGGCCCGTTCCTGCGGCGCTCCTGCTCCCGCTCGCCGGACACCCCGGTCCCCGTACCCGTGTTCCCCATGACCCCCGTGACCCCGTTTCCCCCGATATGGACGAGCGGCCGGACCGCCCCTGATGACGCACCTACGAACTTAGTTGAGCGCACTGACAGTGAGAACCCGGATACCCGGCCCACCACCCCCTCAAATGCCCACAAAACATACCCATCCACCCGGCCGACCGTCCCCGAACGGAGCACCGTCCCGCACAACCTGTGGACAAACACGCGCCCCCGGGTGCCTCATGGACAGGTGACGAAGCGACCCGCGCACATCGTTGTGATCGGCGGCGGCCATGTCGGGCTCTACACCGCCCACCGCCTCCAGCACCGACTGCGGCGCGGAATCCGGCGCGACGACGTACGGATCACCGTCATCAGCCCCGACCCCTACATGACCTACCAGCCGTTCCTGCCGGAAGCGGCGGCCGGCTCCCTCTCCCCCCGCCACGTCGTCGTCCCCCTGCGCCGCGTCCTCGACCGCTGCCGCATCCTCCCCGGCCAGGCCACCGCCGTGGACCCCGCACGACGCACGGTCACCGTCCGCCCCCTCGCGGCGCGCCCCGACCACACCGGCCCCGACGCCACCGACGACCCCGGCCTCCTCCACCTGCCCTACGACGAACTCGTCCTCGCCCCCGGTTCCCTCACCCGCACCCTCCCGGTCCCCGGACTCGCCGACCACGGCATCGGCTTCCGCACCGTCGAGGAAGCCATCGGCCTGCGCAACCACGTCCTCGAACAACTGGACATCGCAGCCTCCACCCGCGACACCGACGTCCGCGACGCCGCCCTCACCTTCGTCTTCGTCGGCGGCGGGTACGCGGGCGTCGAAGCCCTCGCCGAGCTGGAGGACATGGCCCGCCACGCCTGCCGCTACTACCCCTCGCTCCGCCCCGAGGAGCAGAAGTGGATGCTCGTCGAGGCCAGCGACCGCATCCTCCCCGAGGTCGGCGACCGCATGGGCGCCTACGCCCTCCGCGAGCTGCGCCGCCGCAACATCGACGTACGCCTCGGCACCCGCCTCGAATCCTGCGAACACCGCACCGCCGTCCTCACCGACGGCACCCGCCACCCCACCCGCACCCTCGTCTGGACCGCGGGCGTCAAACCGCACCCCGTCCTCGCCCGCTTCGGCGTCCCCCTCGACGACCGGGGCCGCGTCCGCTGCACGGCGGACCTCCGCGTCCAGGACACCGACCACGTCTGGGCGGCGGGCGACGCGGCCTCCATCCCCGACCTCACCTCCGACGCGCCAGGCGCCGTCTGCGCCCCCAACGCGCAGCACGCCGTCCGGCAGGCCCGCCGCCTCGCCGACAACATCGTCGCCGCCCTCGACGGCCGCCCCCTCACCGACTACACCCACCGCCACGCGGGCTCCGTCGCGTCCCTCGGCCTCCACAAGGGCGTGGCACGTGTCTACGGCCGCCGCCTCACCGGCCGCACCGCCTGGTTCGTGCACCGCGCGTACCACCTCTCCCGCGTCCCCACCGTCAACCGCAAGGCGCGCGTCCTCGCCGAATGGACCCTTGCGGGATTGTTCAGACGTGAGATCGTCTCCCTCGGCTCGCTGGAACACCCGAGGGCCGAGTTCGAGCTGGCGGCGGGCAGCCCCCGCGACCCCGAGGACGCCTGACGCCGTACCGCCGTGTGACCATGGACGAGCCGGCACCCCGGCGAGCACGCACCAGACCAGGACCAGGAACGACGCGGAACGAATCGGAACGGAAGCTGTGAATTTCACGCGTTGGGGACTCCGGCTGCCCGGAACGCAGCGGCGGAGCGCCGCCCCCGCCGGAACCGACTCCACCGGCGTGCCGTCGGCCCGCACCGAGCCGAAGGACATCGGCCCGCCGCCCACCCGACCCCCGTCAGGCCCCGGCGTGGACGCCCACGCCGTCCACGAACTCCTCGGGCAGGTGCCCGCGCCCGTGGCCGTCGTCCACGGTCCCGACCACCGCGTCGCCTACGTCAACGGCGCGTACGCCACGCTCTTCGGCCCCCGCGCCCCCGGCGCGCCCGCCCGCGAGACCCTGCCGGAGCTGGGCGAGCTGGGCCTCCTCCCCCTCATGGACCAGGTGCAGCGCAGCGGAACGCCCCGCACCCTCAAGACCCGCCGTGTCCCCGGCCAGACCCGCGACAGCCACTTCACCTTCACGTGCACCCCGGTGCGCCTGGACCTGACCGGCACACCCGCGGAACGCCGCGGCGTCCTCGTCTTCGCCTCCGACGTCACCGACCAGGTCGTCTCCGCCGCCCGCCTGCGCGAGAGCGAGGGCCAGCAGCGGGCCGCCGCCGTCACCCTCCAGCGCAGCCTGCTCCCGCAGGAGCTGGAACAGCCCGACGATCTCCGCGTCGCCGCCACCTACCAGCCAGGCGGCCGTGACGCGGCGGTCGGCGGCGACTGGTACGACGTCATCACGCTCGGCGCGGGCCGCACGGCCGTCGTCATCGGCGACGTCATGGGCCGGGGCGTCCGCGCGGCGGCCGTCATGGGCCAGCTGCGCACCGCCGTCCGCGCCTACGCGCGCCTCGACCTCCCGCCGCACGAGGTCGTCCAACTCCTGGACGGCCTCGCCTCCGACATCGACCCGACGCAGATCGCGACCTGCCTGTACGCGGTCCACGACCCGAACGAGGGCACGCTCACCTACGCCTCGGCCGGTCACCTCCCCATCCTGATCAGGGAGCGCGACGGCACGGTGCACCGCGCCGCAGAACCCGTCGGCCCGCCCCTGGGCACCGGCGGCTGGACCCACACCTCCGGCTCCGTCCCCTTCCCGTCGGGCGCCACCGCCGTCATGTACACCGACGGCCTCGTGGAACGGCGCGACGCCGACATCGACGAGGGCATCGACGCGCTGGAGGGCGCCCTCGCGGGCGCGGGCGACAGCCCGCAGATCGTCTGCGACCGGCTGCTGCGCTCCCTCGGCATCAGCGAGGAGCACGACGACGACGTGGCGATCCTCGTCCTCACCGCACCCCACCGGAGAGGCGAGGACGCCGATCTCTTCCGGGGAGCGGCGCTCGACCTCCTCGGCGGCATCGAGGCCGCGCCCCGTGCCCGTGCCTTCGCGGACGGCGTCCTGGCCAGCTGGCGGTTCCCCGAGGAACTGCGCGACCTGGGCGTCCTCGCGGCGAGCGAGCTGGTCGCCAACTCGCTGAAGCACGGCCGCGCCCCGATGGGCCTGCGGCTGCGCCGCACCGACCGCCGCCTGATCGTGGAGGTCACGGACGGGGACGAGCACCTGCCGCGGCGCCAGGTGGCGCAGCCTGCCGACGAGGCGGGCCGTGGCATGCAGGTCATCGCGACGATCGCGGCCGACTGGGGCGCCCGGCGCCTGCCCGAGGGCGGGAAGGCCGTGTGGGCCGAGTTCTCCCTGCCGGGTCCGAGTTGACGCTCCCCTGCCCACCGCGTAACGTAGCCCGAGCGCTCGTCAAGGGCGCCTTTGTTTCGTCCTCGGACGAAGCGGCCATCTCTTGGCACACCAGCCGATAGACCTGCCGACCCGCGAGGGTCTGTTTTGGTTTTCCCAAAACAGCCCGCCGGGAGCGGATTTGGAAAACGGCGGGGAATGGGCCTAGAGTTGGGGACACCGAAGGGAAGCGCCCGGAGAGGCCCGAGAGGGTTTTGAAGGAAGCGTCCGTTCCTTGAGAACTCAACAGCGTGCCAAAAGTCAATGCCAATGTTT
>NZ_JOEK01000002.1 GCF_000719135.1 Streptomyces avicenniae
CACCGTGTGCGACACCCCCGGAGTGTTCTCCACAAAACTGGTGATCAACCAGTTCAGGTTCTGCGCCGCCTGGCTCATCGGCCTCACACTAACGCTCCTACTGGTACGTGGGGCCGAGGCCCCGGTCCGGCCGACCAGGCGTGGTACCGGCCTGGCGTCCCTGCTGAATTCCCCTGCGGAGATTGGTCAACCGGCCCCGGACGTCGTCCGGACGGCGGGAGACCGACGGACCGGTCGGGGCGGCCTGCTGGTGCTGCTGCGCGGCACCGGCCACGAGATTGGCCCGCGGCACGCGCCGCGGCAGGCCCGAGGTGGTGACACCACCCGCGGACGGCTGGCGGAGCTGCTCCGCCTGCCGCCACCGTTCGTCGTTGGGCGACGTACGCCACGTGCTCCCCGTGTCGGCGACCGGCTCCCTGCGGGGAGCGGGGGGCTGTGCCGGGGAGTGCGCGCCCGACGGCGGCCCAGGCTGGGCGGGCCGCGCCGGGAGGGGCGGGTTCTGGGGGGACTGGACAGGGCCTTCCGGCTCCTGCGAGGACGGGGGCGCCGCCGGGGGCGGTGCCTGACGGAGACCGAACCAGGTCGATTCCATCTCCTCGAAGATCGGGGTCCGCTCGGACACGCCCGGGTACTGCCGGGGCTCGGACAGCGGCGTGTGCAGGTCGCCCTGGTCGGGCCGCCGCCCGGTCTGCGCGGGGGGCTGCGGGGCGGGCTCGCCCCGGTAACCCTGCGGACGCTGCCCGGAGTTGCCGAACACGTCGTCCTGGTACTGCTGCCGCCCGTCGTAGCCGCGCTGGTCCCGGTAGGGCGGCTCGTCGTACGCGGGCTCCGGGCGGGGCGGCTCCTGGTAGGAGGCCGGCGCCTGGGCGGGCTGCTGGTACGACGGCTGCTGGGGGGGCTGCGGGTAGGACGGCTCCTGGTAGGAGGTCGCGTACGGCTGCTGCGGGGCGGGGAACTCGCCGGTGTCGGACGGGTTGCGTCCGTCGGCGGGGGGCCTGTTGCCGGTCTGCGGGTACGCGTACTGGCCGGTGGTCGAGGGGTCGTCGGCGTGGTCGGGCAGCCCCTGCGCGGCCCGCGCCTGGCGTGCGGCGAAGGCGTCGGCCATCGCGGAACGGCCCGTCGGCTGCTGCGGCGGGGCGGGCGGCTGGTACGGCTGCGGGCCGGGCCCGACAGTCGGGAACTGGCCGGTCGCGGTCCGGTCGTCGTGACCGCGCGGGTGGTCCTGCTCGGCCCGTGCGACCGGTATTCGGCCGCTCTCCTCGACACTCGTGGCCCAGCTCGGCCGTCCGCCGGGCGTGCCGGCCGGGGTCTGCGGCGGGGCGGGCGCGGGCGGCGGGGCCTGCGGCGCGGGGACCGGAGGGGGCGGCGTCTGCGGCGAGACGCGCGGGGCGGACTCCTCGCCCACGGGACGGGAGGGCAGCGCGGGGCGCTCGGCGGGGCCGCCGACCTGGTTGCGGGGCCGTTCGGCCGGGCGGCCACCGAGGCTGCGCTGCCTGCCGGGCCCGGTGCCGTCCCCGAGCCGCCCGGGACCGAGCCGTCCCGCCTCGGCGGCGGGGCGGCGGACCGGCGGCGGCTCGCGGTGGAGCGTGGCGGTCGGCGGGGCGGAGCCGTCGGCCGGGCGCGGCCTGACGCCGTCCTGGGCGACGTCGGCCGGGAGCATGACCAGCGCGGTGGTGCCGCCGGAGTCGGAGGGACGCAGCTGGATGCGGATGCCGTGCCGCAGGGACAGGCGGCCGACCACGAACAGGCCCATGCGCCGGGAGACGGAGACGTCCACCGTCGGCGGGTTGGCGAGCCGGTCGTTGATCTCGGCGAGGTCCTCGGGCGACAGGCCGATGCCGGTGTCGTGGATCTCCACGAGCACCCGGCCGTCCGGCAGGGCGTGGCCGGTGACCTTGACCTTGGTCTGCGGGGAGGAGAACGACGTGGCGTTCTCCAGCAGCTCGGCGAGGAGGTGCACGAGGTCGTTGACGACGCGTCCGGCGACGTCGGTCTTGGGGACCGCCGACAGCTCGATGCGCTCGTACTGCTCCACCTCGGAGGCGGCGGCGCGCAGGACGTCCACCAGCGGGACGGGGCGCGTCCAGCGGCGGCCGGGCTCCTCACCCGCGAGGACGAGGAGGTTCTCACCGTTGCGGCGCATGCGGGTCGCGAGGTGGTCGAGCTTGAACAGCGAGGAGAGCTGGTCGGGGTCGGCCTCGCGGGACTCCAGCTCGGAGATGAGCGACAGCTGACGCTGGATCAGGCCCTGGCTGCGGCGGGAGAGGTTCGTGAACATCGCGTTGACGTTGCCCCGCAGCAGGGCCTGCTCACCGGCGAGGCGGACGGCCTCGCGGTGGACGTCGTCGAACGCCTCGGCCACACGGCCGATCTCGTCCCGCGTGTAGACGCCGATCGGCTCGACGGACGTGTTGACGTCCTGCGGCTCGGCCTCGGACATCTGGCGCACGACCTCGGGCAGCCGCTTGTGGGCGACCTCCTGGGCCGTCGCCTGGAGGCGGCGCAGCGAGCGGACCATCGAGCGGGCGACGACGAACGCGCCGACCAGCGAGAGCCCGAGGACCAGCAGGACGACGGCGCCGTTGAGGATCGCCTCGTTCTCCGCCTCGTCCTGGAGCGCGCGGGCCTGGGCGATCATCTCGTCGAGCAGCTGCTGCTCGATGCTGTTCATCGCCTGGATCTTGTCGCGGTCCTGCTCGAACCAGTACTGGTACGTGCGGTAGCTGCCCGCGATGCCTTCCTCGGCGGCGAAGACCTGGTCGGCGAAGGTGCGGGCGGCGGAGATGTTGACGCTGCCGCCGTACAGGGGCGCCAGCAGCTCGGTGGCGCGGTCGGAGTCCTGGTAGATGTCGCGGAACGTGTTGAGCTTGGCGCTCTCGTTCATCATGTTGCTGCGGCCGTAGCGCCAGTCGCTCTCGGAGAGTTCGGCACGGCCGCCGGGGAGCTGGTCGCGGGCGAGGCCCGCGGTGATGACGGCGCGCTGGATGGAGGCGTGCTCCTTGGCGGCCGAGAACGCGGCGAGGGCGCGGGTGCTGCGGATCATCACGCCGTTGCCGGTGGCCTGCGCCATGTCCTGCGAGAGGCTGAGCAGCGAGGTGATCATGCCGTTGTAGCGGGAGATCGTCTGGGAGACGTACTCCGGGTCGAGGAACGCGTCGTTGCGCAGACCGCTCAGCTCGTAGAGCTGGGTGCCGATGTCCGTGATGCTGGCGGTGATACCGGCCATCGCGGGGTCGGTGGTGTCGATGCGCTGCGTCGCGTTGTTGAACCGCCCCAGGGCCGCGTCGGACGCCTCGCGCGGGCCGATGACCTCGTCGCTGGTGTCCGGCTCGCCGACGATCAGCGGGCCGACGGCCCGGTCGCGCTCCTCCTGGAGGGCGGCGGCGAGGAGGGTGGCGTTCTCGGTGACCTCGGTGAGCAGCTGCATGTCGTCCAGCTGGTCGATGTTGGCCATCGAGTTCTGGAGCCGCAGACCGCCGAGGATCGTCGCGGCGACGACGGGCAGGGCGATGAGGGAGACCAGCCGGGTGCTGATGCGCCAGTTGCGCAGGGCGAGCCGGGAACCGGCCTGGCTGGGCCGCGCGGGCGCCGCCCCCGCTTCCTTCTTGTCCTTGTCCCCCTCGGAGGTGCCCTCGGACGTGGGGCGTCCGCCGTCGGGGTCAGGGCGCGCCGGGCCGTCGCCCGTGCCGGGGTCGGCCGCGGCATCCCGGTCGGTCACACCACCTGGCCCCGCATCCCCCGCAGCACTGCCTTCCCTCTTCAAACGTCCCTGCACTAGCGTCGCAACCTCTGGACCTTGGCGCCCGTCGTCGTGACGACGAAGCGGTGTCGAGCCGGGGGCGGATGGTACGCCCCGTTCCGGTCGTTCGGGCAACCGACGCGTCTTGCGATCAGCCAGTGCGTGACGCCTGATGCGCGCCCCTCACAGGGCGGCCGACCCGCGACGGTCCGTGGAATTCCAGCACAGTGGCCGACCGGCAACAAGGGCCCGGAACAAGGCCGTGACATCTATGACGCTGTGGCGACGAACCCTCACGGTGTGTGGAACTCACGTGGGGGCAAACCGGACTTACGCCCACCCGAGCACCACGGGATACACACGGCGCGACGGCCGGGGACGCGGCAGAAGTAAAGCCATATCGCCCTTTGTCGGCTTTGTCCACGTCGAACTCACGTCTGCTTTGACCGCTTTTGATCGGAGGGCGTGAACAAAATCACAACGATTCCGTGACAGATTGATGGTTTATCGATGTTCCCGGAGACATAAGTGATCACAGTTGTGCGGACGCGCGACGGCCCCCCGGACGGTGAACCGTCCGGGGGGCCGGGGTCGCAGGGCGTGGACCTCGGGGGCGGTCAGCCCTGCCAGCTGTGGGGCGCGCGGAAACCGGTGCTGCGCTCCAGGCGCCGCCAGCCCGCGCTGGAGCGCACCCGGACGGTCGGCGCCACGGGGCCCTGCGCGGCGCGCGAGATCAACAGCGCGGTCACCGCCGCCAGTTCCTCGGCGCTCGCCTGGCCCTTCTCGACCTTGACCAGTCTCGGGTCGCCACTCGTCTCGACGCTCATCAGACCTTCTCCTTCATCCGTACTCGTCGCTCACCGTCGGACGGACACCGCGGGGACCGCGCCTCGTCGCGCGTTCCGCCCACCGGGCCGCCGGGAACTCACAGGGGCGGGTTGCCGTGCTTGCGGACCGGGAGGTCCGCGTGCTTGGTGCGCAGCATCGCCAGCGTGCCGATCAGGACGGACCGCGTCTCGGCCGGTTCGATGACGTCATCGACCAGACCGCGCTCCGCCGCGTAGTAGGGGTGCATCAGCTCGGCCTTGTACTCCTTGACCATCCGCGCCCGCATCGCCTCCGGGTCCTCGGCCGCGGCGATCTGGCGGCGGAAGATGACGTTGGCGGCTCCCTCGGCGCCCATCACCGCGATCTCGTTCGTCGGCCAGGCGAGCGTGACGTCCGCGCCGATCGTCTGGGAGTCCATGACGATGTACGCGCCGCCGTACGCCTTGCGCAGGATGAGGGAGATGCGGGGCACCGTCGCGTTGCAGTACGCGTACAGCAGCTTGGCGCCGTGCCGGATGATACCGCCGTGCTCCTGGTCCACGCCGGGCAGGAAGCCGGGCACGTCCAGCAGCGTCAGGATGGGGATGTTGAACGCGTCGCACATCTGGACGAAGCGTGCGGCCTTCTCCGACGCGTGGATGTCCAGCACACCGGCCATCGACTGCGGCTGGTTGGCGACGATGCCCACGACCTGGCCGTCGAGGCGGGCCAGCGCGCAGATGATGTTCTGCGCCCAGCGCTCGTGGACCTCCAGGTACTCGCCGTCGTCCACGAGTTCCTCGATGACGGACCGCATGTCGTAGGGGCGGTTGCCGTCGGCGGGGACGAGATCGACCAGCGCCTCGCCGCGCCGGTCGGCGGGGTCCTTGGCGGTGACGGCCGGGGGGTTCTCGCGGTTGTTGCTCGGCAGGAGCGACAGGAGGTAGCGGACCTCCTCGATGCACGTCTCCTCGTCGTCGTACGCGAAGTGCGCGACGCCCGAGGTGCCCGCGTGCACGTCGGCGCCGCCGAGGCCGTTGTGCGTGACCTCGGCGCCGGTGACCGCCTGCACGACGTCGGGGCCCGTGATGAACATCTGCGAGGTCTCGCGGACCATGAAGACGAAGTCGGTGAGGGCCGGGGAGTACGCGGCGCCGCCCGCGCACGGGCCGAGCATCACGGAGATCTGCGGGATGACCCCGGAGGCCCTGGTGTTGCGCTGGAAGATGCCGCCGTACCCGGCGAGCGCGGAGACGCCCTCCTGGATACGGGCGCCCGCGCCGTCGTTCAGCGAGACCAGGGGGGCACCGGCCGCGATGGCCATGTCCATGATCTTGTGGATCTTCGCGGCGTGGGCCTCGCCCAGGGCGCCGCCGAAGATGCGGAAGTCGTGCGCGTAGACGAAGACCGTGCGGCCGTCCACGGTTCCCCAGCCGGTGACGACGCCGTCCGTGTAGGGACGTTTCGCCTCGAGACCGAAGCCGGTGGCCCGGTGGCGGCGCAGTCCGCCGACCTCCTGGAACGAGCCGTCGTCGAGCAGCAGGTCGATCCGCTCCCTGGCGGTCAGCTTGCCCTTCGCGTGCTGGGCCTCGGTCGCCTTCTCGGACGGACCGCGCAGCGCCTCGGCACGGATCGCGCGCAGCTCGGCGACTCGTCCCTGGGCGTCGAGGACGGGGGCCGGCTCGGTGCGGTCGGACCGCTCGGCCTCGGAAAGATCGGTCATGTATAGACCCTACGAAACCGGGGCCCGGCCTGCCCTCGTCAGATCCGTACAGTCTCCGCCCCCGATTCATGGCCGCGCTGGACAGAAGTCGGCCGCCCAGGGGCCGCCGTGCAGGGAAGTGGCCCAGCGAACCGCGGAGGCGCTGTGGGATGTCCACAGCGCCTCCGCCGCCACTCACTCCTCCGGGTGAAGCCCGGCCCGGAGCAGGCCGTAGGTGTAGGCGTCGTCCAGCGCCTGCCAGGAGGCGGCGATGACGTTGTCGGCGACGCCCACGGTGGACCACTCGCCGGTGCCGTCGCTCGTGGTGATGAGGACGCGGGTCGTGGACTGGGTGCCCTGCTTGCCCTCCAGGATGCGGACCTTGTAGTCCACCAGCTGGATACGGGCCAGCTCCGGGAAGGTCTGCTCAAGCCCGGTGCGCAGCGCGCGGTCGAGGGCGTGGACCGGTCCGTTGCCCTCCCCCGTGGCGATGACCCGCTCGCCCTTGGCGCGCAGCCGCACCGTGGCCTCGTTGTCCACGCCGCCGTCCGTGCGCTGGTCGGTGATCGTGCGCCAGGACTCCAGCCGGAAGAAGCGGCGGCTGCCGCCCGCGACCTCGGCGCGCAGCAGCAGTTCGAACGAGGCGTCGGCCGCCTCGTAGGTGAAGCCCTTCAGCTCCTGCTCCTTGACGCGGGCGACGATCCGGCCGACGAGGTCGCGGTCGCCCTCCAGGTCGTAGCCCAGCTCGCGGCCCTTCAGCTCGATGGAGGCGCGGCCCGCCATGTCGGAGACGAGCATGCGCATCGAGTTGCCGACCAGGTCGGGATCGATGTGCTGGTAGAGGTCGGGATCGACCTTGATGGCGGAGGCGTGCAGCCCGGCCTTGTGGGCGAAGGCGGAGACGCCGACGTACGGCTGGTGGGTGGACGGCGTGAGGTTGACGACCTCGGCGATGGCGTGCGAGATGCGGGTCATCTCGGTCAGGGCGCCCGCCGGGAGGACGCGCCTGCCGTACTTCAGCTCCAGGGCGGCGACGACGGGGAACAGGTTGGCGTTGCCGACGCGCTCGCCGTAGCCGTTGGCGGTGCACTGCACGTGGGTCGCCCCGGCGTCCACGGCGGCCAGGGTGTTGGCGACGCCGCAGCCGCTGTCGTCCTGCGCGTGCATGCCGACGCGCGCGCCGGTGTCGGCGACGACGGTGCGGACGACGGCCTGTACCTGCGCGGGCAGCATGCCGCCGTTGGTGTCGCACAGGACGACGACGTCGGCCCCCGCGTCCGAGGCGGCGCGGACGACGTCGAGGGCGTAGGCGGGGTTGGCCACGTAGCCGTCGAAGAAGTGCTCGCAGTCCACGAAGACGCGGCGGCCCCGCTCACGCAGGTGCGTCACCGTGTCGCGGATCATCGCCAGGTTCTCGTCCAGCGTGGTGCGCAGGGCGAGTTCGACGTGCCGGTCGTGCGACTTGGCGACGAGACAGACGACGGGGGCGTCGGAGTCGAGCAGCGCCTTGACCTGGGGGTCGGCCGTGACGTCGGCCCCGGCCTTGCGGGTGGAGCCGAAGGCGACGAGCTGCGCGTGGCGGAGGTTCAGCTCGGTGCGGGCGCGGGCGAAGAACTCGGTGTCCCGGGGGTTGGCACCCGGCCAGCCGCCCTCGATGAAGCCGACGCCGAAGGTGTCCAGGTGACGGGCGATGGTCAGCTTGTCGGCGACCGTGAGGTTGATGCCCTCCCGCTGGGCGCCGTCGCGCAGCGTGGTGTCGAAGACGTGGAACGCGTCGCTGGGGACGCTCCGGTCCGTGGCGTCGGTGGTCATGTGGTCAGGGCTCCTGTCCTGGGGAGGACTTCCGGTGATGCGGTCGGAGAGTGTGACGGGGGACGGAAACCGGTCCGGGGCGCCGCGTGCCGCGTGCGGAAAACGAAAAGACCTCTCGCGGATGCGAGAGGTCTGCGCGCGGGTCGTGGCACGGTGGCCGCTGCCGCTCTGGGGCGAGGCGTCAGCAGGTCACTGCGGACCGGCGCGCTGGTCACCGATAATCATGGCGAACCGAAGCACGGGCCCAGTGTGGCACAGGGCCATCCCTGTGCCACCCGCCGTCTCACCATCCGGACCCGGCGCCGGGGCGTGCCCGTCAGGCGATCGGGTGCAGCCAGCCGTGCCGGTCCTCGATCCGGCCGGTCTGGATGCCGACCAGGGTCTGGCGCAGCCGCATGGTGACCTCGCCGGGCTCGCCGTCCGCGACGGTCCAGTCGGCGGCGGCCGACTTCACGGAGCCGACGGGCGTGATCACGGCGGCGGTGCCGCAGGCGAACACCTCGGTGATGGTGCCGTCGGCGCAGCCGGTGCGCCAGTCGTCGGTGGACAGGCGGGTCTCGCCCGTCGCGTAGCCGAGGTCGGCGGCGATCCGCAGCAGCGAGTCACGGGTCACGCCGGGGAGCAGGGTGCCGGTCAGCGCGGGGGTGACGATCGTCGCGTCCGCGCCGCTGCCCCGGACGAAGTAGAGGTTCATGCCGCCCATCTCCTCGATCCAGCGGCGCTCGACGGCGTCGAGCCACACGACCTGGTCGCAGCCCTGCCGGACGGCCTCGGCCTGCGCGAGGAAGGACGCCGCGTAGTTGCCCGCGCACTTCGCCTCGCCGGTGCCACCGGGGGCGGCGCGCACGTACTCCTGGGAGAGCCAGACGGAGACCGGCTTGATGCCGCGCGGGAAGTAGGCGCCGGACGGGGAGGCGATGACCATGAACAGGTACTCGTTGGCCGGGCGGTTGATGCCGAGGCCGACCTCGGTGGCGATCATGAACGGCCGCAGGTAGAGCGACTGCTCGCCGCCGTCCGGGACCCAGTCCCTGTCCTGCGCGACGAGCACGTCGATGGCCTCGACGAACAGCTCGGTCGGCAGTTCCGGCATGCCGAGCCGCCGCGCGGAGCGCTGGAAGCGGGCGGCGTTGGTCTCCGGCCTGAAGGTGGCGACGGAGCCGTCGGGCTGGCGGTACGCCTTGAGGCCCTCGAAGATCTCCTGGCCGTAGTGCAGGGCCATGGTCGCCGGGTCCATCTGGAGCGGCGCGTACGGTTCGAGGCGCGCGCCGTGCCAGCCGCGGCCCTCGGTCCAGCGGATGGTCACCATGTGGTCGGTGAAGTACCGGCCGAACCCGGGGTCGGCGAGGGCGGCGTCGCGTTCCGCCGGGGAGAGGGGCCGGGCGGAGGGCTTGAGGTCGAAGGCGAGACCCGAGGTCGTCATGGGGGATGTCCTTGTGCGTCGTGGGATGGGCGGACCGTGTGCCCGTCGCCCGCTTCGGTAGTAGGACGTCCGAGCTTTCGGAGGGAGAGCGGCCCCGTGCCCGATCGTGGCGCGGGGCGGTGCGTACGGTGCGTGCGATGGGTGTGCGCGGCGGGCCCCCGGGGGGATGACCCCGCTCATGGTCGCACCCGGCGGCCGGGTTGCCCAGCCACCGGGTGCCCGTCCCGGCGGTGTCGCCACCGCCGGGACGCGTGATCCGGGGCGGGTCAGCCGGTGACGCGCGCGGCCAGCGCGTCGCCGACGGCCTGCGTGGAGCGGGCGGGCGCGCCGTCGCGTGCGGCGAGGTCGGCCGTGACGGCGTCCTCGACGCGGGTGGCCTCGTCCTCGTGGCCGAGGTGGCGCAGGAGGAGCGCGACGGAGAGCACGGTGGCGGTGGGGTCGGCCTTGCCGGTGCCCGCGATGTCGGGCGCGGAGCCGTGGACCGGCTCGAACATCGACGGGAAGGCGCCCGAGGGGTTGATGTTCCCCGAGGCGGCGAGGCCGATGCCGCCGGTGACGGCGGCGGCGAGGTCGGTGAGGATGTCGCCGAAGAGGTTGTCGGTGACGATGACGTCGAAGCGCTGGGGCTGCGTGACCATGAAGATGGTGGCGGCGTCCACGTGCAGGTAGTCGGTCGCGACCTGCGGGAATTCGCGGCCGACCTGCTCGACGGTGCGCTGCCAGAGGTGACCGGCGTGCACCAGGACGTTGTTCTTGTGGACCAGCGTCAGCTTGCGGGCGGGGCGGGCGGCGGCGCGCTCGAAGGCGTCACGGACGACGCGCTCGACGCCGTACGCCGTGTTGATGCTCACCTCGGTGGCGACCTCGGCGGGGGTGCCGGTGCGCATCGAGCCGCCGTTGCCGACGTACGGGCCCTCGGTCCCCTCGCGGACGACGACGAAGTCGATGTCGGGGTCGCCCGCCAGCGGCGAGGCGACATGGGGGAACAGCTTGCCGGGCCGGAGGTTCACGTAGTGGTCGAAGGCGAAGCGCAGCTTCAGCAGCAGCCCGCGCTCCAGCACGCCCGACGGGACCGACGGGTCGCCGACGGCGCCGAGGAGGATCGCGTCGTGCGCCTTCAGGCGTTCCAGTTCCTCGTCGGGGAGCGTCTCACCGGTGGCGTGCCAGCGGCGGGCGCCGAGGTCGTACGTGGTGGTGCCCAGCTTGACGTCCTGGGGGAGGACGGCGGCGAGGACCTTGAGTCCCTCGGCCACCACCTCGGGGCCGATGCCGTCACCGGGGATCACCGCGAGATCGATACTGCGAGCCATGCCGCGACCCTACGCCCCGTCCCACCGATCGACACAGTCGGTCCACGATCCGGACATGGGTGCGAGCGCGCAAGGGCGCCGGGACGGACCGGCGGCCCGTCCGTGCCGGACGGGCCGCGGGGGGAGCGGGCGGGTCAGTGGTCGGCGACGCCGCCGTTGTCCCGGCGGTCGAGGGCGCGCTGGAGGGCGTGGGCGGCTTCGCGGCGGCTGGCGTCGCGGGCGGCACGGGCGTCGGCGCGGGCGCGGCCGAGGGCCGTGCCCCCGTCGGACGCCTGCCTGCTTCGTGGGGCGTACGGCATGACGGATCAGCTCCCGGATGGAGGACCTGTGACGACTGGGGCGGCTGGGGCAGCGGTGCCCTGAGTGCAACCTCCACAAAAATAGCGGTGATCAGCCGTCATGTCTCGCCAAGTACATGAGCGTCCTACTATCTGAGACGCCCCGGGGTCGATTCCAGCCATCCGGCGGGTCGGGCGGTCAGCCCATGTGCGGGTAGCGGTGGTCGGTCGGCGCGACCAGCGTCTCCTTGATCGCGCGCGGCGAGGCCCAGCGCAGCAGGTTGAACTTGGAGCCCGCCTTGTCGTTGGTGCCCGACAGCCGGGCGCCGCCGAAGGGCTGCTGCCCGACGACCGACCCGGTGGGCCGGTCGTTGACGTAGAAGTTGCCCGCCGCGAACCGCAGGCGCTCGCCCGCGTCGGCCAGCACGGACCGGTCGCGCGCGAACACCGCGCCGGTCAGGGCGTAGCCGGAGACCGACTCCATCTGGTCGAGGACGGCGTCGAACGCGTCGTCCTCGTACACGTGCACGGCGATGATCGGCCCGAAGTATTCGGTGGTGAAGACCTCGTTCTCCGGGTCGGAGCAGGTGAGGACGGTCGGCCGGACGAACCAGCCCACCGCGTCGTCGTGGCCGCCGCCCGCGACGATCTCGCACGCCGGGTCGGCCTCGGCCCGGGCGAGGGCGGCCGTGACCTTGGCGTAGGCGCGGGCGTCGATGAGGGCACCGAGGAAGTGCGACAGGTCGGTGGGGTCCCCCATGGTCAGGGCCTCCGTCCCGGTGACCAGGGCGTCGCGCACCCCGCCCTCCCAGAGCGAGCGCGGCACGTAGGCGCGGGAGGCGGCGGAGCACTTCTGGCCCTGGTACTCGAACGCGCCGCGGATGATCGCCGTCGTGAGGGTGGCCGGGTCGGCGGTGGGGTGGGCCAGGATGAAGTCCTTGCCGCCCGTCTCGCCGACGATGCGCGGATAGTTCCGGTAGCGCTCGATGTTCTCGCCGACGCCGCGCCACAGGTGGCGGAACGTCGCCGTGGACCCCGTGAAGTGGATGCCGGCCAGCTCGGGGTGGGGCAGGGCGACCTCGGAGACGGCCCGCCCGTCGCCCGTCACCAGGTTGACGACCCCGGGCGGCAGCCCGGCCTCCTCCAGGAGCCGCATGAGGAGGACGGCGGAGTGCGTCTGGGTCGGGGAGGGCTTCCAGACGACCACGTTGCCCATCAGGGCGGGGGCGGTCGGCAGGTTCCCGGCGATGGCCGTGAAGTTGAACGGCGTGATGGCGTAGACGAAGCCTTCCAGCGGGCGGAAGTCCATCCGGTTCCAGACGCCCTTCGGCTGCACGGCGGGCTGCTCGGCCAGCAGCTCGCGGGCGAAGTGGACGTTGAAGCGCCAGAAGTCGATCAGCTCGCAGGGCGCGTCGATCTCGGCCTGCTGCGCGGTCTTGGACTGCCCGAGCATCGTGGACGCCGCGATGGTCTCGCGCCAGGGCCCGGACAGCAGCTCGGCCGCCCGGAGGAAGACGGCGGCCCGCTCGTCGAACGGCAGGGCGCGCCAGGCGGGGGCAGCCGCGAGGGCCGCGTCGATCGCGTCGCGCGCGTCCTGCTCCGTGGCCTCGGCGAAGGTGCCGAGGCGGGCGGCGTGGCGGTGGGGCTGGACGACGTCCACGCGCGGGCCGCCGCCCATGCGGCGCTCGCCGCCGATCGTCATGGGCAGCTCGACGGGGTGGTCGGCGAGCTCCTTCAGCGCGGCTTCGAGGCGCGCGCGCTCGGGCGAGCCGGGTGCGTACGAGTGCACCGGCTCGTTCACCGGCACGGGGACCTGGGTCACGGCGTCCATGGCCTCGGACTCTCCTTCGTGAGGGGGTGGTCGGACTGCGGCGGGGTCGGTCAGCCGCGGGTGGCGAGGGAGCGGAGGAAGAAGCCGAGGTTGGCGGGGCGCTCGGCCAGGCGGCGCATGAAGTAGCCGTACCAGTCGGTGCCGTAGGGCACGTAGACCCGCATCCGGTGGCCCGCCGCGGCCAGCCGGGTCTGTTCTTCGGGGCGGATGCCGTAGAGCATCTGGAACTCGTAGCCGTCCTGCGCCAGCCCGGCGCGCTTGGCGACGGTCTGGGCGACGGCGACGAGGCGGGGGTCGTGCGTGGCGACCATCGCGTAGGCGCCGCCGCGCATCAGCGTGCGCAGGCAGCGGACGTAGGCGAGGTCCACGTCGTGCCGCCGCTGGAGGGCCACCTCGGGCGGTTCGCGGTAGGCGCCCTTGACCAGGCGGACGCGGGCGCCGGTCTCGGCCAGGTCGCGGCAGTCGTCCTCGGTGCGGTGGAGGTACGCCTGCACGACGGCGCCGGTGCGCGGGAAGCGCTCGCGCAGGGCGGTCAGCACGGCGAGCGTCGAGTCGGTCGTGGTGTGGTCCTCGGCGTCGAGGGTGACGGTCGTGCCCGCGTCGGCGGCGGCCTCGGCGACGGCGAGCGCGTGCCGGTACGCCAGGTCGTGCCCGTCGGGGAGCGCCTGGCCGAACGCCGACAGCTTCACGGACATCTCGACGCCGGGGCCGTGCCCCGCCGCCTTCAGCCGCCCGGCCAGCGCCAGGTAGGCGTCACGGGCGCGCAGGGCCTCGGCGCGGTCGCGGACGTCCTCGCCGAGGTGGTCGAACGTGACGGACAGGCCGCGCGCGGTCAGCGCCTCGGCGGTGGCGACGGCGTCGTCCAGCCCCTCGCCGGGGACGAAGCGGTCCACCACGGGGCGGGTCACGGGCGCCGACGAGACGAGCCGCCGGACGGCGGAGCTGCGCGAGGCCGCCAGCAGGACCGGTCCCAGCATGGGCACCTCCGGGGGGTGAGGCGGTGGACGGGGGGTGTGTCACGACGGTAGGAAGCCGCCGGGCTCCCGGCCATCGACATCTGTCCTGCCTCCTGCCCCCGGAACTCGGACAGATGTATGACGCCCGCCACTCCCCCGCGTCGGCGCCGCCCTGACCTGCGGCTTCCCGCCGCCCCGCGGCCCGGTCCCCGAGGCGCGGATTCCGGGGCCGGCTTACGCCGAGTTCGCGAACGGCGGGGGCGCCCGGGAGCGGCGCGGACGGGCGGACGGGCGGCACGCCCCCTGGACGGGAGCGGCCCGGTCGCGCTAGGACGGACGGGTGACGGGCACGGAGTACCAGGAGCTGATCGACGAGGCATGCGCGCTGCTCGGCACGCCCGCGACCCTGGAGGGCCGCGACTTCGGACTGATCGCGTACGGGGCGCACGACAGCGCGGACGACCGCGTCATGGACCCGGTGCGGACCCGGTCGATCCTGAGCCGACGCTCCACGGCGGCCGTCAGGACGTACTTCGAGGGCTTCGGCATCACCCGCGCCGAGGGCCCCGTCCGCATCCCGCCCGACCCGGACGCCGGGGTCCGCACGGGGCGGCTGTGCCTGCCGGTACGGCACGGGGGCGTCGTCTACGGCTACATCTGGCTGCTGGACGACGGCGCGACCGCGCTGGACGACCCCCGCCTCGTCGGCGCGTCGGACGTCGCGGACCGGATCGGTACCCGGCTCGCGGCCGAGGCACGCGCGGGAGCGCGGCTCGGCGAGCTGCTGCGCGCGGCGCTCTCCCCCGCCGGGCGCAGCCGCGAGCTGGCCGCCGCGCTCGGGGCCGCGGCGGACGGGCCGCTGACCCTGGTCGCGCTCGCCCCCTGGCCCGAGGGACGGGACACCCCGGCCGGGCTGCCGGGCGCGATCGCCGTGTCGCCGATGGGGCGGGGAGGGCCGCACGGCGCGCTGGCGGTGCTGGCCAGACCGGCGGGCGCCCGTACGGTCGGGATGCGGCTGCGGGAGCTGTTCGGCGGCGCGGCGGGCGTGGGCGGGGCGCGCGAGGGGGTGGCGGACCTGGCGGACGCGTGGACGGAGGCGCTGGCCGCCGCGCGGACGGCCGTGGCGGAGGAACGGTTCGGCGGCCTCGCCGACTGGGCGGCGCTCGGCCCGTACCGGCTGCTCACCGCGCTGCCCGACGCCGCGCCCGACCCGGCCGTGGCGCCGCTGCTGGGGGCGGAGCACCGTGAACTCGCAAGGACGGCCGAGGTGTTCCTCGACCACGCGGGGCAGGCCGCGCGGACGGCGGCGGCGCTCGGCATCCACCGGCAGACGCTCTACTACCGCGTCTCGCGCATCGAGCGGCTGACCGGCCTCGACCTGGCGGACGGCGAGGACCGGCTGCTGCTGCACATGTCCCTCAAGTCGGGCCGCCTGCGCGGCGTGTAGGAAGTGGTCATCCGCCTGCAACGAAGACGGACCGTTAGCACTGGATTGGCAAATCCACGGCTGACTTAGCAGCGGCTACGGTCAGTCGTGGTGTCGACTGTTACCAGTTCCGATCTTCATTCCCGCGGCGTTGCTCACGTCCCTACGGTCCTCGGTAGAGCTGCAAGCTGTGCGAACAGGGTCCGGCAGTTACGCTTCGCTGCCATGGGCAACTACCGGGGACCTGCCGTCGTCATCCTCGACAACGGCCGCCAACTCTCTGTGACCGCCGACCTCCGGACATCGACCGTGTCCGGCCGACCAAGCTGGCAAGGCACACTCAGCACCCCGATCAGCAGTCAACCAGTAGAACTAATCAATCTTGGCCAAGGGGTGCTGCGTGTCGGCACGCGAGACGGGGCGTTCGTCCGCGCTGACATCTCCGACTGGCTCGGATCACCGGCCGGCCTGTTTCAACTCACCATCGAAGGCAACGGAGACGCTCCTTTCTGAGCATCAAGGTCTATCGTTCCCCCCATGCCCGACCACACCTCGCCATCATGGGACTGGTGGAACGCCCAGCTCCCACCCGAGAGTCGAGCGATCGACTTCGTGGACCATGCACGCGCTCAGATACGGGATTTGCTTCCCTATGTGACTCACGATCAGCGAGTAGAGCCACCTGCAGTCGCGAATGCCTGCATTGAGTCATTCTTGGCCAACGTCCGATTGATGGCCGACTTCCTATTCAAGGGTCACCCCGAGAAGGATACACGCGCAGTTGACCTCGTTTCCGGATGGCAATTGAGCCCGCTGCTGAAGGAGCGACTTGAGAAGTGGTGGCTCCTGGCCAGTCGGCACGTCATGCATCTCTCCAGAGAACGAACTCCCGAAGATCTCCGAGACGTACAGCCAGTCACCCGCGACGAGTACAGACAAATGGCTATGGACTGCGAGGAGGCATACAACGCATTCCGCAAGGCTTACCAGAACAAGGGATCGAAATGATAGCCACAAGCGAAGCATCGTTCTCGGCTGACTACCAGCACCACATCGACTCACCCAGGCAGAAACCCTGGATGCCCGCCACTCACACCCATCCTTTTCTCCGCAGGAAGCTTTGAGCACACTGCGCCTACCTGCTGACAGGTGGGCATCGCCTGGGAACGCCTCTTGAGGGCCGTGACCGTCACGACAGGCGATCGGATCGGAATGCTCACGAACAGCCAACGCGCATGATGCTCATAGAGCCCGGATCCCAGTGTTTCCGCGGGACCAGCGCTCACAAGTTCGCGGATCCTACGGGCCCGGGAGACGCCAGGTCCGGCGGTCACCACCGGCGGCGGACGGTGGCCTTGCCGCCGGTCACCAGGCTCGCCGGGGGCACGTCGTCGGCCACGACCGCGCCTGCGGCGACCACGGCGTCACGGCCGATGCTGACGCCGGGCAGGATCGTGGCCCCTGCCCCGATCCACACGTTCTCCGCGACGTCGATGGGCCCGCCGCTCAGCCACCCGCGCCGCTCCCCCGGATCGACCGGGTGCCCGACGGTGAGGAACGTGGCCCGCGGCCCGACCATGACCCGCGGGCCGAGCCGGATGCCCGCGTAGTCGAGGAACGTGCAGTTCTGGTTGATGAACACGCGCTCGGCGAGGTCGAGGCGCAGGCCGTGGTCCGTGTAGAAGGGCGGTTGGATCGTGCAGCGGGGCGGCAGCGGCCCGCCGAGGATCTGCTCGAACAGCTCGGCCCTGCCCGCCTCGTCGTCGAAGGGCAGGACGTTGAGGCGGGAGGTGAGCGCGGTGACGCGCAGGACCCGGTCCGCCATGGCCTGGAACGCGGGGCTGTGGATGCGCAGGAGACGGTCACCGGACATGTCGGCGGTCCTTTCCGGTGTGCGGACGGCTGGCCGGAGGCGGCTGCCGCCGCGCCCAGGAGGGGAGCCACACGGCGCCGGGGAGCCCCGGCAGGCTCCGGAGGTGGGTGAGGAACCCCCGGAGCGCCGGATGGGGGTGCGCCCGGGGGACGAGGAGCGAGAGCGGGTACGCGAGGGTCGGGTCCACGACGGGGATGCGGCGCAGGTCGTGGGGCGCGGGCCAGAGGTACCGGTCGCGGGCGCCGACGAGGGTGGCCGTGTCCGGGGAGTCGGCGAGGGCGTCGAGGAGCACGTCGTCGCCGAAGTGCGGGCCCGCGGCGTCGATGCGCAGGTCGAACGCGTCGGTGAGCTGGTCGTAGAAGTCGCCCCATTCGCTGCGGGGCGCGATCCCGGGCACCCAGATCCGGTGCCCGCGCAGCTGCGGTGGCGTCAGCGTGCGTGCGGTAGCGAGCGGGTGGCGCGGGCCGACGAGGAGGTGCAGCGGGGAGTCGAACGCGCGGATCATCCGCACGTCGGGCGGCAGCGTGTCCGGGTCGGTGACGGACCGGAACGAGGCGTCCACGTCGCCCGCCGCGACGGCGGCGACCGCCACGCGGGGGTCGTCGGCCCGGAGAGTCACCACGTCGAGGTCGGTCCCGGGGCGCGACCGCCAGTACGCGTGCAGGACGACGGCCTGCGCGCTCCGCAGGCCCAGGACGTCGATCCGCAGGGCGCGCGACCCCCGTCTGACGGCGGCGACGGCGCGCTCGACGCCCGCGACGACGCTCCGGGCGTGGGGCAGGAACGCCTGGCCGTCGGGCGTCAGTTCGACGCCTCGGGGGGTGCGGGTGAAGAGCCGGGCCTCCAGCTCGCGCTCCAGCGCGGCGATCCGCCGGGAGACCGCCTGCTGCGTCACGCCAAGCTCGTCCGCCGCCCGCCGCAGCTGTCCGCGCTCGGCCGCCCGGACGAACGTCCGCAATGCCTCGGTGTCCATCGGTGCACCTTATGGGCGCACAACCGATCGTTGTGGCGCGCCCGGGAGCGGTTGTCGCCCGGGACGGCCGACCCGGGATACTCGGGCGACGGTCCCGGCGCGCGCCGGGCGGGGAGGAGAAGCCGGATGTCAGGGACGACGACGGCCGTGGCCCGTCTGGTCACCTTCGTGGAACTCGACGGCGCCCCGACCGCGCGCCAGCTGTCGGTCTCGGCGCGCCTCGAC
The DNA here is from genome assembly GCF_000719135.1 of Streptomyces avicenniae. GTDB lineage: Bacteria > Actinomycetota > Actinomycetes > Streptomycetales > Streptomycetaceae > Streptomyces > Streptomyces avicenniae. The sequence continues at coordinate 18,356 of NZ_JOEK01000002.1, forward strand.
GCCGAACTCGCCGACGGGCGCGGCCTGGTGCTGCTCGGCGACCGCGGCTGGACGATGGCGGGCGGCCCCGGCCTGTGGACGAGCCTGTCCGCGGAGGACATCGAGCGGGACGCCCGTACGGTGGTCGGCCCCGACGAGCCGTTCGACGGCCGGACGCACGAGCGGATGGCGGCGGACCACTGGCGCGCCCTCGCCGACACGCTCGGCCGCCACGGGGTGGCCGTGGACGGGGCGGGGCTGGCGCGGCTGCCGCACGACGTCGTGCTCGGCGAACGCCTCCGCGCCCGCCTGGCCACGAGCCGCTAGGGCCCGTCTTCACAGGGGTCGCCCTGCTCACGACGCCTGGCACGCACGCTCGCTGCGTTGCCGCATCGTCCCAGTACGCCCAGTACAAGGACGATCCGGCGCCTTGCGATCGCACGCACCAGACGCCGCGAGCGGCCGGACGCCCCCTGTGAAGACGCGCCCTAGCGCGCCGCGCGCAGCAGCGTGAGGGCGGCGGCCTTCGCCTGCCCGGTCGGCCCCCGGGCGCCGTCCCCGCCTTGGTGCCCCGCGACGACGGTCGCGCCCTCCAGCAGGTACAGCAGCTGCGCCCCGACCGCGGCGGGGTCGGCGGCGCCCGCGCGGGCGGCGATCCCCGTCAACAGGTCGTGGTAGCGCACGAGATGGCGGACGGCGATCCCCAGCGCAGGTCCCTCGCGGTGCTGGATCGCGGCGTTGACGACGGCGCAGCCGCGGAACGCGGGCTCGCCGTACCAGCCCTCCAGCGCGTCGAAGACGGCGGCGAGCTGCCGCTCGGGGTCGTCGCCCGCAGCCTCGGCGGCGCGTTCGAGCCAGTGGACGGTGCGGTCGCTGCGCGCTTCGAGCACGGCCTCGACGAGCCCGTCCTTCGAGCCGAAGTGGCGGTAGAGCGTCTCCTTGGAGATCCCCGCGCGGGCGCACAGTTCGGCGACGCCGATGCCGTCGAGCCCGTGCGCGTAGAAGAGCGCGGTCGCCGCGCGCAGGATCTCGGCACGGGTGCGCGCCGGGTCCAGCCTGGCTCCTTTGGCAACGGGCATGGAGAGATGGTACCAACCGGTCCGATCGCCTGCTACCTTCATCGAACCGATCAGTTCGATGAGAGGCGTCGCCCATGAGCGGACCCACACGCGTGCCCGGCATACCCACCGACCCGGTCGCCACCGACCCGCCCCCGGACGCCCGTCCCCCCGCGGCGACCACCACCCTGTACGTGGACAGCGGCGGCGAGACCCTGCTCGGCGTCCTCTACCTCCCGGCGGGCCCGGGACCGCACCCCGTCGTCGTGCTGCTCCACGGATTCCCCGGCAACGAGCCGAACTTCGACATCGCCCAGGCGCTGCGCCGCGCCGGGTACGCCGCCGTCGTCTTCCACTACCGGGGGTCCTGGGGCGTCGGCGGCTCCTGGTCCTGGCGGAACGCGCTGGACGACAGCGCCCGCGTCGCCGCGGCCGTCCGCGAGCCCGCGTTCGCCGCCGAGCACGGCCTCGACCCCGGCCGGATCGCGCTCTGGGGCCACAGCATGGGCGGGTTCGCCGCGCTCATGACGGCAGCGGACGACCCCACGATCGACGCCGCCGTCTCCGTCGCCGCCTTCGACTTCGGCACGGCGGCGCGCGCCCTCGCCGACGACCCGGCCGCGAGCGACCTCCTCGCCCGGGACTGGGAGGGCAACCTCGACCCGCTCACGGGCACGAGCGGCGCCGCCCTCGTCGCCGAGACGGTGGCCGCCGGGCAGGCGTGGAGCCTGGCGGGCCTCGCCCCCAGGCTCGCCGACCGGCCGCTGCTGCTGATCGGGACAGGACGCGACACCGTCACACCGGCCGACGTCCACCACCACCCGCTCGTGGCCGCCTACCTGGCCGAGCCGGTGCCCCGCCTCGAACACCTGGTCCTGGAGACCGACCACCCGCTCTCCGACCACCGGGTGACGCTCGCCCGCACCACGATCGCCTTCCTCGACCGCCACCTGAAGCGGAGCCCGTGAGCGCCGTCTCCCCCTGGCGGCTCGCGCTCGGCACGGCCTCGGCGCTGGGGTTCGCGCGGTTCGCCCCCGGGCTCCTCCTGCCCGACATGCGCCAGGACCTCGGCTGGAGCCTGGCGCGCGGCGGGGTCCTGACCACCGCGAACGGCGTGGGCTACCTCGCCGGAGCCGCACTGACGGCGGCCTGTGTGCGCCGCCTCGGGCCCACCGCGACGTTCCGCGCGGGCATGCTGCTGACCACGCTCGCCCTCGCCGCCACCGCCGTCGGCGAGGGTGCCCCCGCGCTCGACGCGGCGCGGGCGGGCGCGGGGCTCGGCGGCGCGCTCGTCTTCATCGCGGGCGGCCTGATCGCCGCCCGCGCCGGGGCGACCGCCGTCACCGTCTACTTCGCCGGGACGGGCGCAGGGATCGTCCTCGGCGCCCTGACCGTCCCGCCCTTCCTGGGGCAGCACCCCGGCAGTTGGCCCGTGGCCTGGGCCGGGCTGGCCCTGTGCTCCGGCCTCGCCACCGCCCTCTCCTGGACGGCCGCCCGCACCGACGCGCCCACCGGCGGCGGTGGCGGTGGCGGCGGCCGGGCACGCCTGCGCCCGCTGTGGCGCACGGCCGCCGCGTACGCCCTCTTCGGCGCCGGGTACATCGCCTATCCCACGTTCCTCTCCACCACGCTCGCCGCCGCGGGCACCCCGTCCTGGCAGGTGGCGCTGCTGTGGACGCTGCTCGGGGCGGGCGTCCTCGCGGCGCCGCGCCTGTGGCGGCGGCCGGTCCTGCGATGGCCCGCGCACCGGCTGCTCGCCGTGCTGCTGGCGCTGCTCACCGCCTCGGCGCTGCTCGCACTCCCCTGGCTCCCCACCCCAGCGACCGTCGCGTCGGTCCTCCTCCACGGGCTGTGCTTCATGGCCGTGCCCGCCACCGTCACCGCCCTGATCCGCTCGTCCGTCCCGGCCGACGGACAGGCGTCCGCCCTGGGCGCGTTCACGGTGCTCTTCTCCGTGGGCCAGACCCTGGGCCCCTGGGCGGCGGGGGCGCTGGCCGACCTGACCCGCCCCTCGGCGACGCTCCTGTGGACCGCCGCGCTGTGCGCCGCCGCCGCACTCCTCTCCGCGGCCGGACGACACGAGGCCGGTCGGCGGTGCGGCGCCACCGACGGGGAAGATGTGCGTACATGAGAGCACCGGACGTACCGCCCAAGGCCCTGCTGCTCGACTTCTACGGCACGCTGGTCCACGAGGCCGGCGGCATCATCGCCGCCATCTGCGACGAGGTGCGGCGTACGGCGCCGCGCGCCGCGGCGGTGACGGCCGGGGACGTCTCCCGGCTGTGGTGGACCGGCTTCCGGGAGCGCACCGGCCGGTCGTACGGACGCGACTTCCGCACGCAGCGGGACATCGACCGCGCCGCCCTCGCGGTCGCGGTGCGACGGTACGGCTCCACCGCCGACCCCGACGCGCTGGTGGAGCGTCAGTACGCCTACCGGCGGCGGGCGCCGCTGCACCAGGACGCGCGCGAGCTGCTCGCCACCGGCGTGCCCGCGTGCGTCGTCTCGAACATCGACCGCGCCGACCTCGACGCGGCGCTCGCCCACCACGGGCTCGGCGGGCGCTTCGTCCACGTCGTGACCAGCGAGGACGCGCGCGCGTACAAGCCACGCCCCGAGATGTTCGCCGCCGCGCTCGACCTGCTCGGCTGCGCGCCGGAGGACGTCCTGCACGTCGGCGACTCGTACGCGAGCGACGTCCTCGGCGCGCGGGCGGTCGGCATCCCGGCGGCCTGGGTCAACCGCTCGGGGCGCGCCAGGCCCGACGGCCCGCCGCCCGCGCACGAGGTGACCGCCCTGACCGGGCTGCTGCCGCTGCTCACCTGACCCGAGGGGCGAACGCCCGGAGCGTCGCGTCCACGAGAGCGTCGGCGTACGAGGCGGTCAGCGGGCCGCTGCGGTGCAGCCACCGCTGGAAGAGCGGGGCGTAGAGCACGTCGAGGACCAGGTCGAGGCCCGCGTCGGCGTCGAGCTGTCCGGCCGCCTGGGCGCTGCGCAGGCGCACCTTCTTCGCCTCGTCGAGCGGCCGGGCCAGCTTCTCCGCGTACTCGGCCGCCAGCGCCGCGTCGTCGGCGATCTCGATGGTGAGCGCCCGGATCAGGCGGTCGAAGGACGGCTCGGCGAACTCCTCGGCCGTGGCGCGCAGGACGAGCTTGAGGTCAGCCTCGACGTCCCCCGAGCCCGGCAGCGTGACGGACTGCCCGCCCGCGTCCTCGCTCAGCGCCAGCAGGGCGGCGAAGACGACCGCGCTCTTCGACGGCCACCGCCGGTAGATCGTCTGCCTGCCGACCCCGGCGCGGGCGGGGATGGCCTCGACCGTGACCTTCTCGTACGGCTCCTCCGCGACCAGGGCGCGGGTGGTCGCGAAGACCGCCTGCCGGGACCGTTCCTTGCGCCGGGAGTGGTCCGGGCCCTTCTCGTGGGACATGCGGCCACGGAGGTCGAGGCGCTCGGCGTCAAGGTCACCGTCGTGCAGATGGGCGGCTACGACACCGGCCTGTTCACCACGGGCACCACGAACACCGGGCCCCAGGCGCTGTACGGGCCCCTGCGCGCCCAGATGGAGGCGATGTGGGGCGACGCCGTCTCCCCCGGGCCGGAGACCGCCGCCCCGGTCGTCATGGAGCTGGCCTCCCTGCCCGACGCGCCCCGGCGGCTGATCGTCGGCAGCCAGTCCTTCGACCACGTCCTGGCGATGGGCGAGGCGCAGGCGGATCTCTACCGCTCCTGGGAGCGCCTCAGCCGCCTCGCCCCGGGCTGACCGGGGGCGGGGGCGGGGGCGGATACGACGAAGGCCCGGTCGATGACCGGGCCTTCGTGTGTAGTAGCGGGGACAGGATTTGAACCTGCGACCTCTGGGTTATGAGCCCAGCGAGCTACCGAGCTGCTCCACCCCGCGGCGACATGTCGAACTCTACGCCACCGAGCGGGCCCGGCCAAACCAACCGCCTCCCGGGCCGTCGCACAGCTGGCCGATGCACCGTCAACTCCCTTTGCCTGAGCGCTCGTTGATCGCAGGAGAAAATCCACGGGTGGTTTACGCAGCCGGAGCGGGAACGCTATCTTCGACACCCCATGGGAGCGCTTCCAGTCCCCCCACCGCTGCGCCGTCCCGGAAGGAACGATCCGTTGCGCACCTCACGAGCCGCCCTCACCTCCACCGCGCTCGGCCTGCTGGTCGCGGCCGGTGCCGTGTTCACCGGCCCCCTCGCCCCCGATCGGGCGGCGGCGACCACCCAGGACGCCCCGGCCGCCGCCGGACTGCCGGACGACACCGTCTTCCTCAACCACCCCGACCAGGTGCACGCCTGGGTCGCCGCCAACCCGGACGACCACCGCCGCCCCCTCGTCGAGAGCCGGATCGCGGACCGGCCGCAGGCCCTGTGGTTCTCCAACTACGAGCCCGACGAGGTGACGGCCGACGTCGCCGCCGTCACCGGCGCGGCGCGCGAGGCCGGGCACGTACCCGTCCTCGTCTCGTACATGATCCCGAACCGCGACTGCGGCGGCGCGTCCGCCGGGGGCGCGCCTGACTTCCCCGCCTACCTGGAGTGGACCGGACGGTTCGCCGCCGGGCTGGGCGACGGGACGTCCCTCGTCGTCCTGGAGCCCGACTCGCTGGCGCTCACCACCTGCCTCGACGGGGCCGGGCGCGCCGAGCGGTTCGCCGCGCTGCGTGAGGCGGCCGACCTGATCCACGCCGCCGCCCCGCAGGCCCGCGTCTACTTCGACGCCGGGCACTCCGGCTGGCACGCGCCGGAGACGATCGCCGCCGTCCTGGCCGAGGCGGGCGTCGCCGCGCACGGCGACGGCATCTACTCCAACGTCTCCAACTACCACCGCACCGCGGACGAGACGGCCTTCGCCGAGGACGTCCTGAACCGGCTGGGCGACCCGGAGCTGACCGCCGTCATCGACACCAGCCGCAACGGCAACGGCCCCGACGGCGACGCCTGGTGCGACCCGCCCGGCCGCCTCGTCGGCGACGCGCCGACCGCCGCCACGGGCCACGACCGCATCGACGCCCTGCTGTGGATCAAGCGTCCTGGCGAGCTCGACGGCTGCGCGGGCCCCGCCGGGCAGTTCTCGCCCGACATGGCCTACGCGCTCGCCGGTGGCGGGTCGGGCGGCTGAACGCGCGGACGGGGGCGGCCGGTGGGCCGCCCCCGTGCGTGTGCCGCGTCGATCAGTCGGTCAGTCGGTCAGGTCCACGCCGCGCGCCGAGGTGGCGCCGATCTCGGAGGCGATCTCGCCGAGGACGGCGGCCGGGATCGTGCCGTCCACGGTGAGGGCGATCAGGGCCTCGCCGCCCTCCTCGGCGCGCGCCACCTGCATCCCCGCGATGTTGATGCCCGCCTCGCCGAGGACGCGCCCGAGGGTGCCGACGACGCCGGGGCGGTCGGTGTAGCGCAGGAACGCCATGTGGTCCGCCACGGCCAGGTCCACCGTGTGCGCGCCGATGGCGACGATCTTCTGCTGGAACTTCGGCCCGGCCAGCGTGCCGGACACCGAGACGACGTCCCCGTCCGTCAGGGTGCCGCGCACGGTGATGACGTTGCGGTGGTCGGGCGACTCGGAGCTGGTCGTCAGCCGCACCTCGACGCCGCGCTCCTGCGCGAACAGCGGGGCGTTCACGTACGAGACGGTCTCGGCGACGACGTCCTCGAAGACGCCCTTCAGCGCGGACAGTTCCAGGACCTTCACGTCGTGCTGGGTGATCTCGCCGCAGACCTCGACGTCGAGGCGCTGGGCGACCTCGCCCGCCAGGGCGGTGAAGATGCGGCCCAGCTTCTCGGCGAGCGGCAGGCCGGGGCGTACGTCCTCGGCGATCACGCCGCCCTGGACGTTGACCGCGTCGGGGACCAGCTCACCGGCCAGCGCGAGGCGCACGGACTTGGCGACGGAGATACCGGCCTTCTCCTGCGCCTCGCCGGTGGAGGCGCCCAGGTGCGGGGTGCCGATGACCGTGTCGAACTCGAACAGCGGCGAGTCCGTACAGGGCTCGGTGGAGTACACGTCGAGACCGGCGCCCGCCACGCGGCCCTCCTTGAGGGCGCTGAGCAGCGCGGCCTCGTCCACGATGCCGCCGCGCGCGGCGTTGACGATGCGGACGGACGGCTTGACCTTGTGCAGCGCCTCGTCGCCGATGAGGCCCAGCGTCTCGGGGGTCTTCGGCAGGTGGACGGTGATGAAGTCGGCGGCGGTCAGCAGCTCGTCGAGGCTCACCAGCTTGACGCCCATCTGCGCGGCGCGCGCGGGCTGGACGTACGGGTCGTAGGCGACGATCTCCATGCCGAAGGCGGCCATGCGCTGCGCGACGAGCACGCCGATGCGGCCGAGGCCGACGACGCCGAGGGTCTTCTCGGCCAGCTCGACACCGGTGTACTTGCTGCGCTTCCACTCGCCGTTCTTCAGCGCGGCGTTGGCCTGCGGGATGTTGCGGGCGGTGGAGATCAGGAGGCCGCAGGCCAGCTCGGCGGCGGTGACGATGTTGGAGGTGGGGGCGTTCACCACCATGACGCCGGCCTTCGTGGCGGCGGAGACATCGACGTTGTCCAGGCCGACGCCGGCGCGCGCCACCACTTTGAGGCGCCCCGCCGCGGCGATGGCCTCGGCGTCCACCTTGGTGGCGCTGCGGACGAGGACGGCGTCCACGTCGGTGATCGCGGCCAGCAGCTCGGCGCGGTCGGCGCCGTCGCAGTGGCGGATCTCGAAGTCGGGCCCGAGGGCATCGACGGTGGCGGGGGAGAGCTCTTCAGCGATGAGTACGACGGGCTTGCTCACGTTGTCTCACAGATCCTTCGGGGATGGCCGCGTCCCGACGGCCGAGGCGGGGAGAGGTAGGCAGCCACGAGAAGACGCACGACGCTGTGAGCCTGTGACGCGCTTCGTGCTGTGAAGTGTATCGGCGGGACGGCGGGACGGGCGGCTTGTGCCCGTCCCGCCGCCCGATCGAGCGAACTCCCGCGGTCGCGTTGGCGATCGCGAAGATCAGGCTTCGTCGTCCACCCAGCTCATGAGCTTGCGCAGCTCCTTGCCGGTGGTCTCCAGCAGGTGGTCGGCGTCGGCCTTCTTGTACTCGTTGTACTTCGGCAGGCCCGCGTTGTACTCGGCCATCCAGTTGTTGGCGAACGTGCCGTCCTGGATCTCGGCGAGGATGCGCTTCATCTCGGCCTTGGTCTCGCCGGTGATGATGCGCGGGCCCGTGACGTAGTCGCCCCACTCGGCGGTCTCGGAGATGGACCAGCGCATCTTCTCCAGGCCGCCCTCGTACATGAGGTCCACGATGAGCTTCAGCTCGTGGAGGCACTCGAAGTACGCGATCTCCGGCTGGTACCCGGCCTCGACCAGCGTCTCGAAACCGGCCTTGACCAGGGCGGAGGTGCCGCCGCAGAGCACGGCCTGCTCGCCGAAGAGGTCGGTCTCGGTCTCCTCGGTGAAGGTCGTCTTGATGACACCGGCGCGGGTGCCGCCGATGGCCTTCGCGTAGGAGAGGGCGAGGGGGAACGCGGCGCCGGTCGCGTCCTGCTCGACGGCCGCGATGCACGGCACGCCGCGGCCCTCCTCGTACTGGCGGCGCACGAGGTGGCCCGGGCCCTTGGGGGCGACCATGCACACGTCCACGCCCGTCGGGGGCTTGATGAAGCCGAAGCGGATGTTGAGGCCGTGACCGAAGAAGAGCGCGTCGCCCTCGTTCAGGTTGTCGCGGACGGACTCCTCGTACACCTTCCCCTGGATCGGGTCCGGGACCAGGATCATGATCACGTCGGCCTCGGCGGCGGCCTCGGCGGGGGTGGTCACCCGCAGGCCCTGCTCCTCGGCCTTGGCACGGGACGTCGAGCCCTCGTGCAGGCCGACGCGGACATCGACGCCCGAGTCACGGAGCGACAGGGCGTGGGCGTGACCCTGGCTGCCGTAGCCGAGGACCGCCACCTTCCGGCCCTGGATGATGGACAGGTCGGCGTCGTCGTCGTAGAACAGCTCGGCCACTTTCAGTCTTCTCCTCTTGTGTCTCACATGTCCGGGCCCGCACGGGAGGCGGGCCCGGGTGCTGCGCGGTGGTCAGCCGCCGGTACCACCGTATGCGGTGGCGGCGGGCGGCCCGTGCCGGTCTCGCTATGCGGATCGGTCCAGGGCCCGCAGCGACCGGTCGGTGATGGACCGCGAGCCGCGTCCGATGGCGATGGCGCCCGACTGGACCAGCTCCTTGATGCCGAAGGGTTCCAGCATGCGGAGCATGGCCTCCAGCTTGTCGCTGCTGCCGGTGGCCTCGATGGTGACGGCCTCGGGGGCGACGTCCACGGTCTTGGCGCGGAACAGCTGGACGATCTCGACGATCTGCGACCGCGTGTCGTTGTCGGCGCGGACCTTGACCAGGACCAGCTCGCGGTGGACGGCGGCGCCCGGGTCGAGTTCGACGATCTTCAGGACGTTGACGAGCTTGTTGAGCTGCTTGGTGACCTGTTCGAGGGGGAGGTCGTCCGCGCCGACCACGATGGTGATGCGCGAGACCTCGGGGTGTTCCGTGGTGCCGACGGCGAGGGAGTCGATGTTGAACCCGCGCCGGGAGAACAGCGAGGTGATCCGGGAGAGGACACCCGGCTTGTTCTCCACCAGGACGGAGAGTGTGTGCTTGGGCATGTCGGTTCGCTACCTCGTCGTGGGTCAGTCGTCGGTCTCGCCGAAGTCGGGGCGGATGCCCCGGGCGGCCATGACCTCGTCGTTGGAGGTGCCTGCGGGGACCATCGGCCACACCATGGCGTCCCCGTGCACGATGAAGTCCACGACGACCGGGCGGTCGTTGATGGAGTTGGCCTTCTCGATGACGGCGTCGAGGTCGGCGGGGTCCTCGCAGCGCAGGCCGACGCAGCCCATGGCCTCGGCCAGCTTGACGAAGTCGGGCACCCGGGTCCCGGCGGCCGACCCGTCGTGGAGCACGGTGTTGGAGTAGCGCTGGTTGTAGAACAGCGTCTGCCACTGCCTGACCATGCCGAGGGCGCCGTTGTTGATGACGGCGACCTTGATCGGGAGGTTGTTGAGGGCGGCGGTGGTCAGCTCCTGGTTGGTCATCTGGAAGCAGCCGTCGCCGTCGATGGCCCACACGGTGGCCTCGGGGCGGCCCGCCTTGGCGCCGACGGCGGCCGGGACGGCGTAGCCCATGGTGCCGAGACCGCCGGAGTTCAGCCAGGTGCCGGGGCGTTCGAAGGGCAGGTAGTGCGCCGCCCACATCTGGTGCTGGCCGACGCCCGCGGTGAAGACCGTGCCCTCGGGGGCGAGCTGCCCGATGCGCTCGATGACCTGCTGCGGGGAGAGCGAGCCGTCCGCCGGCAGGTCGTAGCCCAGCGGGTAGGCGTCCCGCCAGGCGTCGAGCTGCTGCCACCAGGCGGCGTACCCGGCGGTGGCGTCCGGGCCGCGGCCCTCGGCGTGCTCGTCGGAGCGCAGCGCGGCGAGGAGGTCGGTGACGACGTCCTTGGCGTCGCCGACGATGGGCACATCGACGACGCGGATCTTGCCGATCTCGGCCGGGTCGATGTCGGCGTGCACGATCTTCGCGTGCGGCGCGAAGGAGTCGATGCGGCCGGTGACGCGGTCGTCGAAGCGGGCGCCGAGGGCGAGGATCAGGTCGGCCTTCTGGAGCGCCGTGACGGCGGCGACCGAGCCGTGCATGCCGGGCATGCCCAGGTGCTGGCGGTGGCTGTCGGGGAAGGCGCCGAGGGCCATCAGCGTGGTCGTGACCGGGATGCCGGTCAGTTCGGCCAGGTCGAGCAGCTCCGCCGCCGCGCCCGCCTTGACGACGCCGCCGCCGACGTACAGCACCGGGCGGCGTGCCTCGCCGATCAGGCGGGCGGCCTCGCGGATCTGCTTGGCGTGCGGGCGGCTGACCGGGCGGTAGCCGGGCAGGTCGGGGGTGGGCGGCCAGCTGAACGTGGTGGTCTTCTGGAGCGCGTCCTTGGCGATGTCCACCAGGACGGGCCCGGGGCGGCCTGTGGAGGCGATGTGGAACGCCTCGGCGATGGTCCGCGGGATCTCCAGGGGGTCCGTGACCAGGAAGTTGTGCTTGGTGACCGGCAGGGTGATGCCGCAGATGTCGGCTTCCTGGAACGCGTCGGTGCCGATGACGCCCGAGGCGACCTGCCCGGTGATGGCGACCAGCGGGACGGAGTCCATGTGGGCGTCGGCGATCGGGGTGACGAGGTTGGTGGCGCCGGGGCCCGAGGTGGCCATGCACACGCCGACGCGGCCGGTGGCCTGGGCGTAGCCGGTGGCGGCGTGGCCCGCGCCCTGTTCGTGCCGCACGAGGATGTGGCGGACGGCCGTGGAGTCCATCAGCGGGTCGTAGGCGGGGAGGATCGCGCCGCCGGGGATGCCGAACACGGTGTCGGCGCCGACCGCTTCGAGGGAACGGATGAGGGACTGGGCGCCCGTCATGGTCTCGGTTGCGGCGGCGGGCTGCTGTCCGCCTCGGGGGGCCCGCGGCTGCGGCTTCGGTGCCCCGGTGGCCTGCTCGGTCATCGGCGTTCTCTTCTCGGGGAATGAGGGGGTGACGCTGGGGTGGGCGGTCGCCGGGATCGCGCCGGCCGACCGGTCCTGTGCAACAAAAAACCCCTCGTGCCGTCATGGCATGCGAGGGGGAGCGCGTCGCTGGTGGTCCGGAAGGTCGTCCCGGGGTCAGCCGACGCGCCGTCCAAGTACGAGGATTCGCGAGTGCATGGCACTGACATTGCTCCCCTGTGGCGTGGTGTGTCAAGCGACCGCGAATGACGTCTCACTATGTGGGCTTACTAGGTGGGCCGAGTATCGGGGCCGCCTGGCGGGGGTGCGTGGCGGCGGCGGGACGTGGGTCTGCCAGGGGCGTCGCGGAGGGCGCGGCGCCCGGCGGGCGGCCCGGCGAGGGCGGCGGAGGCGGTGATCACGGCGGGGGCGGCGGGCCCCGGCGTGGCGCGGATCACGGGGGCGGGGGGCGGCCCGTCGGCACGTTCCGGCCGTGGTGGCGGGAGCGGCCGGGCGCCGCCGGGTACGGGCACGCGCCCCTCGGCCAGCAGGCGGCGCAGCCGCCCGGCGTCGAGGGGGCCGCTGAAGGCGAGGCCCTGGGCCTCGCCGCAGCCGAGGGCGCGGAGCGCGGCGGCCTGCTCGGCGGTGTCCACGCCGTCGGCGAAGGTGTCGATGCCGAGATCCGCGGCCGTGTGCAGCAGGGCCGCGGCGACGGTGCGCAGCACGTCGGACTCGGCCAGGCCATCGACCAGGTGGCGGTCGAGGCGCAGCAGCCGTACGGGGAGGCGCTGGAGCGCGGCGACTCCGGTGGCGCCGCCGATGCCGCTGAGGGCGATGGCGATGCCGAGGCGGCCGAGGTCGGCGACGCGCCGGGAGAGGTCGGCCGTGGCGAGGACGGCTCCCGCGTCGGGCACCTCGATCATCAGGGCGCCGGGGCCGAGGCCGTGGCGCCCGAGGAGGCGTTCGAGGCGGGGGGCGGCGAGCGTGCGGTCCGCGAGCGAGGGGCCGGGGATGCGGACGGCGACCGGGACGGTGAGGCCGTCGAGGTGGCGCCCGGCGGCCTCCGCGATGGCTTTCTCCAGCAGGCGGCCGGTGATCTCGGCGGGCTGCTCGCCGTGGGCGCCGGGGCCGCGGCGGGCGGCGGGCGGGCCGGGCGACTGGGCCGGGACGCCGTGGGCGCAGGGGCGCCTGGCGAGGGCGGAGACGGCGGTGACGCGGCCGTCCGCCAGGTCCACGATGGGCTGGTGCAGGAGGACCAGGGGCTCGGGCGGGCGCGGCGCGTGCCTGCGGCGTTCGCCCCACCGGTCGTGTCCGGCGTGGCCGGGGTGCTCGGCGTAGGCGCGCGGCATGTACAGCTCGACGCGGTCCTTGCCCGACTGCTTGGCCCGGTACATGGCGAGGTCGGCGTCGCGCATGAGGGCCGTGGGGGTGGCGCCGGGCTCGGCGAGGGCGACGCCGATGCTGGCGGCGATGCGCAGTTCGCGGCCGTCGATGAGGTACGGGCGGGCGACGGCGGCGCGCATGCGTTCTGCGATGCCGAGGACGCGTCCCGCGCGGGTGCGCGGGTCGTCGCCCGGGTCGCCCGCGATGAGGGCGGCGAACTCGTCGCCGCCGAGCCGCGCCGTGGTGTCCTGGGCGCGGACGGACTCCCGCAGCCGGGCGGCGGCCTGGATGAGCAGTTCGTCACCCGCCTGGTGGCCCGCCGAGTCGTTGACCGCCTTGAAGCCGTCGAGGTCGATGAAGAAGAGGGCGGCGGCCCGGCTCGCGGGGTGGTCGGTGGCGAGGGCGTGGCGCACGCGCTCGGTGAACAGGGCGCGGTTCGGCAGGTCCGTGAGCGGGTCGTGGGTGGCGCTGTGCTCCAGCTGGGCCTGGAGTCTGACGCGCTCGGTGACGTCCCGGCTGTTGAGGATGAGGCCGCCCGCGTGGCGGTTGACGGTGGACTCGACGTTGAGCCAGCGGCCGTCGCCGTGCCGGACGCGGCACTCGATGCGGGTGGCGGGCTCGCGGACGGGCGGGACGGACAGGAAGCGGCGCAGCTCCTGCCGGACGCGCCCTTCGTCGTCGGGGTGGATCAGGGCGGCCAGCGCGCCGCCGATGAGGCGGTCGGCCTGCTGTCCGTAGACGCCGCTGGCGGCCGGGCTGACGTACCGGAGCGTGCCGTCCCGGTCGGCGATCATGATGACGTCGCTGGATCCCTGGACGAGGGAGCGGAACCAGTTCTCCTTCTGCGCCAGTTCGCGGGTGAGCTGGACGTTGTCGAGGAGGGTGAGCCCTTGGCGGACCAGCAGGGCGAGGACGACCGCGCACGCGGTGAAGCCGACGACCCGGTCCACGTCCCGGCCGCTGACTATGGTGATCAGGATGCCGAGGACGCAGACGGCCGCCGCCAGGTAGGGGGTGAGGGCCGCGAGTGACCCGGCGAGCGGGCGCACGGGTCTGGCCGGGACGTGGCCCGCGGGTCCTGGCGGGAGGTCGGGCGCCTGGTCCTGGGCGTCCTCGCCGCGGCCGACCAGCCAGGGCGCGACGGCCAGCAGCAGGGAGGCGGCGAACCAGCCCGCGTCGAGCAACTGGCCCGAGCTGTAGCGCTCGCGCAGCAGCGGCGAGGTGAAGAGCGCGTCGCACATGACGGTGAGGACGAGCGCGCCGACGACGGTGTTGATGGCCGCCCGGTGGGCGGCGGAGCGCCGGAAGTGGAGCACGAGGACGATGCTCACGAGCGCGATGTCGAGGAGGGGGTAGGCGAGCGCGAGGACGGCGCGGGTGGCCGTGATGCCCTGCCACTGGGCGGTGTGGGCCAGGGCGACGCTCCACGAGAGCGTCATCAGGGAGCCGCCGATGAGCCAGGCGTCGAGGGCGAGGCGGATCCAGCCGGAGCGTGTGACGGGGCGTTTCGCCAGCATGAGGAGGCCGACGATGGCCAGGGGCGCGAACAGCAGGTAGCAGAGGTCGGCGACCGAGGTGCGGGGCACGGGCTGGCGCAGCACCACCTCGTACCAGGCCCAGACGGTGTTCCCCATGCCGATCATCAGCGACGAGAGGCCGATGAGGGCCCAGCCGGGCCGCAGGTCGCCCGCCCGTCCGTGCGCGAACCACAGGCAGGACCCGGCGGCGAGGAACGCGGCGGCGCTGAGGCCGAAGTCCCCCATGACGAGGGCGGCGCCGGTGGATCCCCAGCCGAGGAAGGCGCCCGCCGCGTAGCCGGTGCAGACGGCCGCGAGCGCCAGCTGGGGGACGGGTCCGCTCAGCAGGGACCGTCGGTCGGATGCGGGTCGTCGGAAGGTCTTCCGGTGGAACATGCGCGTGCCGCCCCCCTCTCGTTCGGGCTCGCCCCGGACGGACGATACACCAGAACAGTCACTCAGCGACATACCCATCTCACTTAAAGTGACTACAGGGGAGAGGGGTTGCCCCACCCGTCCGTGTGGGCCGCGGGCCCGGCCGGTCAGCCCTGCGCGCCGGTCGCCTTGACGTACCGCACGGGCTCCCCGGCGGCGAAACGGGCGAGCTGCGCGTACAGCAGCCGCTCGGCGCGCGGCCGGAAGGCGGAGCTCGGCCCGCCGACGTGCGGCGTGATCAGGACGCCGGGCGCGTGCCAGAGCGGGTGTCCGGCGGGCAGCGGCTCGGGGTCCGTCACGTCGAGCGCGGCGCGCAGCCGTCCCGCCACCGTCTCGGCGAGCAGCGCGCCGGTGTCCACGACGGCGCCCCGCCCGACGTTGACCAGCAGCGCGCCGTCCTTCATGCGGGAGAGGAAGGCGCCGTCCACCATGCCGCGCGTGGACGCGTTGAGCGGCGCGGAGAGGATGACGACGTCGGCGGCGGGCAGGAGGCGGGGCAGCTCCGTGGTGGCGTGGACGGGGCCGCGCGGGGTGTCCCGGGCGTGGCCCGCGACGCGCAGCACCTCGGCGACCTCGAACGGGAGCAGGCGGTCCTCGATCGCGGCGCCGATGCCGCCGTAGCCGACGATCAGCACCGTCAGGTCGGCCAGCGAGGCGCGGAAGCCGGGCTGCCAGCGGCCCTCGGCCTGGGCGCGCACGTCGCCGGGGATGCCGCGCAGGGAGGACAGGGTCAGGGCGAGGGCGAGTTCGGCGGTACTGGTGTTGTGCAGGCTTCCGGCGTTGCACAGTTGCGCCCCCTGCGGAAGGGAGGGGACGGCGGGCAGCATATGGTCGATGCCCGCGGTGAGTGTCTGGACGACGCGGACCCCCGTCATGTGGGGCAGCGGGCGGAGCACGTCCTCCTGCGGACGCATGTACGGGACCACGTAGAAGGCACAGCGCGCCGGGTCTGCGGGGAACTCCCCCGATGCGTCCCAGTGGTGATAGGTGAGCGCCTCGGGCAGGGCGGTCAGCTCGGCGGGCGGGAAGGGCAGCCAGACATCCTGTGTGGTCATACGGTCAGGCTATGACCCCGTTCCCGGCCGCCCGGCGAGAGGGCGGCGGTGCCGGAGGACGCGGCCCGGCGCGGGGAACGGCCGCGAGCAGCGGCGTGCCAGTGGAAGGAACGGCGGCGGGTGCGGTACAGGACGGTGGGGGCGTCGGCCCTGCGGGTGGGGGCCGTCGGGCTGGGCTGCATGCCGATGAGCTGGGGCTACTCGGCGTCGGAGCGGTCCGGGGAAACGTCACTGCGCGCCGTGGACGCGGCGCTGGACGCCGGGTGCTCCCTCCTCGACACGGCCGACATGTACGGGCCGTTCACCAATGAGCTGCTGCTCGGCCGGGTGCTGCGCAGGCGCAGGGCCGACGTGTTCGTCGCCACCAAGGGCGGGCTCCTGGCCGGTGAGCAGCACCTCGTGGCCGACGGCCGTCCCACCTCGATACGCCGGGCCTGCGACGCCTCGCTGCGGCGGCTGCGGACGGACGTGATCGACCTCTACCAGCTGCACCGCCCCGACCCCGAGGTGCCGGTGGAGGAGACGTGGGGCGCCATGGCCGACCTGGTGCGGGCGGGCAAGGCGCGGGCGCTCGGGCTGTGTGCGCTGGAGGGCCGCGTGCGGCGGCGTGGCCCCGGCGAGCCGCCGCACGCGGCGACGCTGCGGCTGCTGGCGCGCGTCCAACAGGTGTTCCCGGTGAGCGCCGTGCAGGCCGAGCTGTCGGTGTGGGCGACCGGCGCGCTGGAGCGGCTGGTGCCGTGGTGCGCGACACGGGGTGTGGCGTTCCTGGCGGCGATGCCGCTGGGCAGCGGATTCCTGACGGGCACGCTGGTGCCCGGCGGCGGCTTCGAACCGGCGGACCTGCGGGCGCGGCACCCCCGGTTCACCGCCGAGATGATGGCGGCGAACCAGCCGGTGGTGGCCGGGCTGCGGCGCGTCGCGGCCCGGCATCCCGGCGCCACCCCGGCCCAGGTCGCGCTGGCCTGGCTCCTCGCGCTGGGACCGCACGTCATCCCCGTGCCCGGCACGAAGAAGGCGCGCTGGGCGGTGGAGAACGCGGGGGCCGCCGAACTGGAACTGACGCCGCGCGACCTGGCGGAGATCGCGGCCCTGCCGCCCGCCCGCGAGTCCTGGGAGTGAGGACGGCGGCGCGCGCGACGCATCAAGAGGGGCGGGGCGGGGTACGGCGCCTCCCGGAGGTGTGCTGATGACGTTCCGCCATGGCACGTACGCGACACTCGCCGCGCTGGCGCTGCTGCTGTCGGCCTGTTCCTCGGACGAGGGGGACGGCGCGGAGGGCGGGGGCACGTCGGCGGCGCCGTCCCCCGCGCCGTCGGGGAGCGGGACGCCGCCCGAGGAGTCGGCCTCGGCGCCGGTCGCCTCGGTGGCGCCCGCCGAGGGGTCGGCCGAGGTGGTCGGCACGGTGGCCGAGGGGCTCGACGCGCCGTGGAGCCTGGTCGCGCTGCCGGGCGGGGACCTGCTCGTCGGCTCGCGTGACGACGGCACCGTCCGGCGTATCGCGGCGGACGGCGGGGCCGTGACGGACGCCGGGACGCTCCCCGGCGTCGCGGGCGGCGAGGGCGAGGGCGGGCTGCTCGGCCTCGCGACGGCGCCCGACTTCCCCGAATCGGGCCGCCTGTACGCCTACTTCACGACGGACGACGACAACCGCGTCGCGACCTTCCGCTACGACGGCTCGGCCGCCGCGGGGGAGCAGCTGACCCCGGACGGCGACCTCGTCACCGACATCCCCAGGGGCGCGGCGATCCACCACGGCGGGGCGCTCGCGTTCGGGCCCGACGGCATGCTGTACGCGGCGACCGGCGACACCGACAACACCGGCCGCCTGTCCCAGGACGAGCGGTCGCTCGCCGGGAAGATCCTCCGCATCGACCCGGTGACGGGCGGGGCACCGCCGGACAACCCCGCGCCCGACTCGCTGGTGTACTCGCTCGGGCACCGCAACGTGCAGGGGCTGGCCTGGGACTCCGAGGGCACGCTGTGGGCGACCGAGCTGGGTGACGACACCTGGGACGAGCTGAACCGCATCGAGCCGGGCGGCAACTACGGCTGGCCGGAGCAGGAGGGGCGCGGCGGCGAGGACGCGGGCTTCGTCGATCCGGTCGAACAGTGGCCCCCGGCCGAGGCGTCGCCGAGCGGCATGGCGTTCCAGAGCGGTTCCCTGTGGCTGGTCGGGCTGCGCGGGGAGCGGCTGTGGCGCGTGCCGCTGGACGGCGGCGAGCCGGTGGCGGAGCCGCAGGCGTTCCTGGAGGGCGAGCACGGGCGGCTGCGGACCGTCCTGCCGGTGGGCGAGGACGAGCTGCTGGTCGTCACCAACGAGACGGACGGCCGCGGCAGCCCGGAGGAGGGCGACGACCGCGTCCTGCGCGTCCGGGTGAGCTGACCTCCGGCGCGGCTCAGGAGGGGGCCGGGGCCTGGTCGAGAAGGCCGAGGCGGTGCGCGACCGCGGCGGCCTCGCCCCGGCCCGAGACCTCCAGCTTCGCGAGGATGTTGGAGACGTGCACGCTCGCCGTCTTCGGCGAGATGAACAGCTCCTCGGCTATCTGCCGGTTGCTGCGACCCACCGCCACCAGCGCGAGGACGTCACGCTCCCGGGGCGTGAGACCGGCCGACGGGCGGGCGGCCCGCGCGTGCCCGGCGGCGAGCGGCAGCCTGGCCCGCTGCGCGATCCTGCCGAGCCGTTCCTTCAGCAGTCCCGCGCCGAGGGCGTCGGCCTGGGCGTACGCCGCGGTGAGACGCTCGGCCGCCGCGTCGCGCTCCCCCTCGGCGAGCAGCGCCTCGCCCCAGCGGGCGGCGACGTGCGCCGTGTCGTACGGACGGCCGAGGCCGTCGAACGCCGCCGCCACACTGGCCCAGTCGGCCGCGCGGGCCGTGCCCTCGGCCCGGCGCAGCTCCGCCTCGACCAGGTCAGCGTGGGCCTTCCAGACCGGATAGTCGCGCCGGACGCCGGACGCGTACTCCCGGATCGCCGCGACGGCCTCGGCGCGGCCGGGACCGGCCGCCGGTACGCCGAGGGCCTCCGACTCCGCCTCGGCGGCGCGCGCGAGCAGGGGCCAGGTGTACCGGCCGCTGCCCGTGTGGTGCCGCTCGGCGACGAGACCGGCGAAGATCTCCCGCGCGTCGAGGACGCGGGCGTCCACGGCGGCGAGCGCGATGCGGTACTCGATCAGCGGGTGGCCGTACTGCGGGGCCCAGCCGTACGGGCTGTGCTGTCTCAGCACCTCGGCGACCTCCTCGCGGGCCGCCGCGAGGTCACCGCGCGCGAGGGCGAGGCGGGCCAGCCGCTGGGCCGCGAGGGCGCGGGCGACCGGGGTCTGCGCGTGGCGGCGCGCCTGCCGGGCGGCGGCCTCGGCCTCGGCCCAGCGGCCGAGGGAGAAGTAGGCGTCGGCCTGGTTCCCGTGGAGCCACGCGACGCTCTCCCGCAGGCCGTACTCGTCGGCGATGCGCAGACCGCTCTCCCCCACCCCCAGCGACTCCGCCGAGGAGCCCATCGACTCCAGCAGCGACTGGAGGTTGACGTGGCAGCGCGCGACGAGGCTGTGCAGCGAGCAGGCCGTGACGCGCTCCACCACCGCCCGCATGTGGACCAGGCCCTCGGCGCCCCGGCCGGTCTCGATGAGGAGCCCGCCGAGGCTCAGCCGGGCGTTCAGCTCCGTGTCCTCGTCGCCGACCTGGCGGGCCAGCTCCATGGCGCGCTCGGCCAGCGGCAGATGCTCGGGCCTCGGGTCGAAGATGGAGCTCCACAGCGCCGACTCGGCGGTGACCTTGGCGTGGATGGGGGACGGCGGCAGGTCCCCCAGCAGGCGGCGGGCGGCGGCCAGCTCGTCGGCGCCGGTGCCGCGGCCGAAGTTCCGTACGTGCTTGGACTGCTCGGAGCGGAACCACGCCTCCCGCAGCGGGTGTCCGAGCCCGTCCAGCACGCGCAGGGCACGCCGCCCGACGGACAGGCCGCGCTCGGGCTCGCCCGCGTAGCGTGCGGCGAGCGTCATCTCGGCGAGCAGGTCGAGGAAGAGCAGTTCCTCGTTGTCGCAGGCGCACAGCGGGTAGGACTCGGCGTCCTCGGCGAGCGGCAGCCGCCTGCGCACCTCGGCGGGCACGTCGTCCCACAGTTCGAGGGCGCGCTCCAGCAGGTGCAGCTGCTCGGCGTAGGCGTAGCGGACGCGGGCGTTCTCGGCGGCCTTCATCACGGCGGGCAGGGCGCGCACGGGGTCGTGCGCGCGGTACCAGTACCCGGCGAGGCGGACGGGCAGCTCGTCGGCGCAGACGAGTCCCGGGTCGGCCTCCAGCGCCTCCGCGTAGCGGCGGTTGACGCGGCTGCGCTCGCCCGGCAGGAGGTCGTCCTCGACGGCCTCGCGCAGCAGGGCGTGCCGGAATCCGTAGGTCTCGTTGTCGCGGGCCCGCAGGACGTTGGCGCCCACAGCGGTGCGCACGGCATCGATCAGCTCGTCGTCACCGAGGCCGGTGACGGCCCGCAGCAGCCGGTGCTCGACGTGGGAGCCGCCGGGGGCGGCGACGGAGACGACGCGCTGCACGGCGTCCGGCAGGTTCTCGACGCGCATGAGGAGCAGGTCGCGGACGGAGTCGCTGAGCACCCCGGGGCCGGGGAGACAGGACAGCTCCTCGACGAAGAAGGCGTTGCCCTCCGAGCGGCGGAATATCTCGTCGAGCTGGTCGTGCGCCGGTGCGGCGCCGTGTATCCCGGCGAGCTGGCCGCGCACCTCGTCGCGGGTGAACCGGGCCAGGTCGAGGCGGCGGACGGCGCGCAGCCTGTCCAGCTCGGCCAGGAAGGGGCGCAGCGGGTGGCGGCGGTGGATGTCGTCGGACCGGTAGGTGGTGACCAGCAGGACGCGGCCGTGCTGGAGGGACCGCAGGAGGTAGCCGAGCAGTTCGCGGGTGGAGCGGTCGGACCAGTGCAGGTCCTCGACGACGAGCACGAGCGTGCGGTGCTCGGAGAGCCGTTCCAGGAGGCGGGCGGTCAGCTCGAACAGCCGCGTCCTGCCCTCCTGTTCGCGGGCGGCGGGCGCCGCCTCGTCCTGCGGGCCGAGCTCGGGCAGGAGCCTGGCCAGCTCGCCGCCGAATCCGGCGGCGGCCGTCGTCAGGTCGTCGCCGAGCCGGTGGTGCAGGGCGCGCAGCACGGCGGCGAAGGGGGCGAACGGGAGGCCGTCGGCCCCGGCCTCCACGCACGCGCCGAGCGCGGTGACGGCGCCGGTGGCCCGCGCTCCGGCGAGGAACTCCTCGGCGAGCCGGGTCTTGCCGACGCCCGCCTCGCCGCTGATCAGGACGGCCTGCGGCCGTCCGGCCGACGCGTCGGCGAGCGCCGCCGACAGCCGTTCACGCTCGGCGAGGCGGCCGATGAACACCGGGCTGACAGTCCTGTTGAGCATGTCGCGAAGCATCGCATATCCCACTGACAGTGCCGAGGGCGTCGGGCGGCGTCAGGCGTTCGCCCTGCGCCACGGCGTCCAGCGGCGGACGGCGGCCCCCGGTGTCGGCCCCGGCGCGCCGTCCCGCGTGCCCTCCGCCCGTCGGCGGGCGGCGGCGCCCCGCGCGGCGACGGAGGCGAGACGTTCCTGCTCGGCCTGGCGGCGCAGCTCCGCGAGGCGCATCTCGACGATCCTGAGTTCGGTGGTCATGGCCCGCTCCTCCTGTGTCCCCGGGGCTCCTCCCCCGTGGTCTCCAGACTCCTCGCCAAGGCAGGGCGGCCACCTCGGGAGAACGGCGCATCTCCCTGCCTCACGGGGACCTCAGACAGGGGGCGCGGGACGTCTGAGGCCCCCTCGGGGTCCTTAGAGGAGTGCGGGGACGGACGGAACGCGGGGCGGCGGGCGGCCTGTTGACCCGCGCGGGCGTGCAGGCATACAGGTGTGCCGACAGGCGACGGCAGCCGTCCCGTGGGGTCAGCCGTCCGCCGGGGGGACGAGCCCGAGCCGGTGCACGAGGGCGGCGGCCTCGACACGGCCGGTCACCTCCAGCTTGGACAGGATGTTGGAGACGTGCACGCTCGCCGTCTTCGGCGAGATGAACAGCTCCTCGGCTATCTGCCGGTTGCTGCGGCCCACCGAGACCAGCGCGAGGACGTCACGCTCCCGGGGCGTGAGGCCGAACGGGTCCGCGGGCCCGGCGGACGACGCGCCGTCCCCGCCGCGGACGGGGCCGGGGCCCGAGGGCCCGGGATCCGTGAGGCTGATGCGCGCCGAGGCGGCGAGCCGTTCGGCCCGCGCGCGCAGCGGCACGGCGCCCAGCTCCCCGGCGACCCGCACGGTGTCGCGCAGCAGGTCGGTGGCGGACGCGCGGTCCACCGCGCCCCCGGCGGTCAGCAGCGACTCGGCGAGGGCGCAGCGGGCCTCCGCCAGGTGGAAGGGGATGCCGAGGCCGGCGAGGGCGTCGGCCGCCGCGCTCCAGTCCGCCGGTGTGTCGCGGCCCTCGGCGCGCAGCAGCCGCGCGTCCACGAAGGGGCCGAACGCCGCCCAGGCGGGCATCAGTTCGGGCAGCCGCTCGCGGACCTCCCGTATCCGCCGCAGGGCACCGGCGCGGCCGGGGGCGGCGGCGGGCAGCCCCCGTACGTCCGCCTCCGTCCCGGCGGCGAGGGCGAGGACCTGCCAGGCCAGTGACGACGTGAAGGGCGGCGCGGGGACGGCGAGGGCGTCGGCGGCGAGCCGCCTGACGTCGAGGAAGCGGCCCTCGGCCGCCGTGAGGCCGACGCTGAGCCGCGCGCGGAGGAGGACGTGGTCGCCGTCCGCGTCCCCGGGCGGCAGTGCGCCGTCCGCCGCCGCCCGGCGGGCACGCGCACCGGCCAGGTCGCCCCGCAGCACGGCCAGGTACCCGGCGGTGAGCGCGGACATGCCACGGGGGCGCGGCACGTCGGACTCGTGCACCAGGGCCAGCACGGCGTCGGCCTCCCGCCAGCGCCCGAGCGCGACGAGCGACTCGGCCATGTTGCCCCGGATCCATGCCCGCGTGTCGGAGAGACCGAAGCGCTCGGCCGTGTCGAGGCCGCGGTCACCCGCGGCGAGGGCCTCCTCCAGACGGCCCACCTCGCCGAGCGTCGCCGCGTAGTTGACCAGGCAGCGGCCGAGGAGGGCGATCCGGCCGCTCGCGATGACGCGTTCGGTCAGCGCGGACAGTTCGGCGAGGCCCTGGGCGACGTCGCCGGAGTCGGCGCGCAGGCTGGCGAGGGAGAAGCGCATGTACAGCTCGGTGTCCTCGGCGCCGACCTCGCGGGCCACGCCGATCGCCCGCCGGGCCAGCTCGTACGTCGCGGGCTCCGGCCTCTTCTCCGCGAGGCGGCGGGAGGCGATCTGCGCGAGCACCTGGGCCTGGACGACGGACGGCGGACGCTCGTTGACGAGGGCCTCCGCGCGCAGCAGGTCGGACCACCCGTCGTCGCATCCGGTGCCGTGGGCCAGGGAGCGGGAGCGCTGCAGCAGGAACCAGGCGGCGCGCAGCGGATCGGCCCGCTCGTCCAGGTCGCGCAGTGCGCGGCGGCTGATCGCGAGGACGCGGCCGAGGCGTTCAGCGAGCGAGGCGGCGGCCGTCGCCTCGGCGAGCAGGTCGATGTGGTCGAGGGGCCGGTCGTGCGGCTCGGGGGCGGGGTACGCCCACAGCGGCTCGGCGGGCCGCAGGCGGGAGCGGACCTCGCCGGGGACGGCGTCCCACAGTTCGAGGGCGCGTTCCAGCAGGCGGAGCCGTTCGGCCTGCGCGGTGCGGCGGCCCGCGTCCACGGCGGCGGCGAGCACGGCGGGCAGTGCCTCGGCGCGGTCGCCGGACTGGTACCAGTGGCTGGCGAGCCGCGCGGCGCGCTGGTCGGCGCCGACGAGGGTGGGGTCGGCGGAGAGTGTTTCGGCGAACCGTCGGTGGAGACCGGCCCGTTCGCCCGGCAGCAGGTCGTCGAGGACGGCCTCGCGCATCAGGGCGTGGTGGAAGCGGTAGCCGTCGCACTCGGGCACGGGCACCAGCAGCCGGGCGCCCACGGCGGCGCGCAGCGCGGTCAGCAGGTCGGCCTCCGGTATCTCGGCGACGCGGGCGAGCAGCGCGTGCTCGACGGACGCGCCGCCCACGGCGACGGCCCGCAGGACGTCCTGCTCGGCCTCGGGCCTGGCCTCGACACGGACGAGGAGCAGGTCGCGCAGGGGCTCGCTGAGGCAGGCGGCTCCGGCGGACGCCAGGGCCTCGACGAAGTAGGCGTTGCCGCCGGAGCGGTCGTAGACCTGGTCGAGGACGACCCGGTGCGGCGCCGCGCCGGTGATGCCGGTGACCTGGGCCGCGACCTCGTCCCGCGTGAAGCGGCTCAGCTCCATGCGCCGGACGGTGCGCAGCCGGTCGAGCCCGGCCAGGAACGGGCGCAGCGGGTGGCGGCGGTGGATGTCGTCGGACCGGTAGGTGGCCAGGAGCAGGAGGCGGGCCGAGCGGACGGAGCGTATGAGGTAGCCGAGCAGTTCGCGGGTGGAGCGGTCGGCCCAGTGGAGGTCCTCGAAGGCGACGATCAGCGGCCGGTCGGCGGCGGCGCGCTCCAGCAGACGTGCCACCGCCTCGAACATGCGGGCGCGGTCCTGGCCGTCAGGGGCGGCGGCGGGGGCCTCGCCCAGCTCGGGCAGCAGGCGGGCCAGCTCGGCGTCCAGGCCGCCCGCCGCCGCGTCGGCCCGGCCCGCCTCCAGGTGCTGGCGGAGGGCGCGCAGGACGGGCACGACGGGCGCGAACGGCAGGCCGTCCGCCTCGCCGAGCTCGACGCAGACGCCGACGGCCGCCACCGCGCCGTCCTCCGGTGTCCTGGCGAGGAACTCCTCAAGCAGCCGTGACTTGCCGACCCCGGCCTCGCCGCCGATGACGAAGACCTGGGTCTCCCCGCCCGCGGCCAGCCGCAGCCCGTCCGTCAGCTCGGCCAGCTCACCTGAGCGGCCGATGAACACGGGACTGACGGGCTGGCTCTCCACGGGATCGAGGATGGCATGGAGCACTGACACGGGCTGACCCTTTTCACGGAAGGCGGAGCGGGACGGGCGGGTGCGGGGCGCGGGGCGCCGCCGCAGGGGGACGGACGACGGTCACGCCGCCGCGGTCCACCGGCCCTCGGTGGGCCCGGCGGTCGTGGCGGAGCGGGGCGCCCCCGAGCCGGTGCCCGAGCCGGTGTCGGCGTCGGTGTCGGCGTCGGCGTCGCGGCGGCGGGCCTTGCGGGTGAGTCGGTGCTCCCGCGCCGCCTGTTCCAGCTCGGCGGCGCGCTGTCGGTGCAGGTCGAAGGTGAACATGCCCCTACCCTCGCCGGGCAGGCGTCCCCGCCGCATCGGGCATCAGCCGCGTTTCCGCCCCCCTGGGGACCTCAGAAAGCCGCCGCGCCGCCTTAGGGGCAGGGTGAGGTGTCTCAGAGCCAGTCGTGTTCCCGCGCGTAGCGCGCCGCCTCGTGCCGGGTGCGGGTCTGGGTCTTCTGCATGGCCCTGGAGAGGTAGTTGCGCACCGTCCCCTCCGCCAGGTGGAGCCGGGCGGCGATCTCGGCGACGGCGAACCCCTCGCGGGTCCCGCGCAGCACGTCGATCTCCCGGTCGGTGAGCGGGCAGTCGTCCACGAGGGCGAGTGCCGAGACGTCCGGGTCGATCCACCGCCTGCCCTCGTGCAGGGCCGTGATGACCGTGGTGATGTGGCCCGGCTCGGCCGCCTTGCTGACGAAGCCCTGGACCCCGAGCTTCAGTGCCTTACGGAGCACCCCTGGCCTGGCGTGCCGGGTCAGCATGAGGATCACCTGCTCGGGCAGCGCGCGGCGGATCTCCGAGACGGCGCCGAGCCCGTCGAGTCCTGGCATCTCCAGGTCGATGACGAGCACGTCGGGCCGGTGCCGCAGCGTCGCCTCGACGGCCGACCCGCCGTCCGCCGCCTCGGCGAGCACGGTGATCCCCCCGCCCAGGGGCAGCAGCGACGCCAGCGCCTTGCGGAGCAGGGCCTCGTCGTCGGCGAGCACCACGGTGGTCATCGGTCGTCCTTCCGCGTCCGCGGGCGGTCCCGGCGGGTGCCGGGGCCGGGGTCGGGGAACTGCGCGGCCGTGCGGAACCGCCCGTTCTCCTGTGCCACCGTGAGCTGCCCGCCGTCCCCCGCCACCCGCTCCCGCAGCGCGGAGAGCCCGCGCAGCCCGGGGAGCGGCCCGTCCGCCGCGCCGTCGTTGACGATGTCGATGCCGGTCTTCGAGAGGGTGATCGACACCCGCGTGGCCTGGGCGTGCCGCAGGATGTTGGTCGTCGTCTCGCGCAGGACCTGGCCGAGCTGCTCGTTGACGCGCTCGTCCACGCCGGTCTCACGGTCCACGCGCACCCGGATGCCCGCCGCCTCGAAGAGGTTCTTCGCGTTCTCCAGCTCGACGGACAGGTTGAGCCGCCGCTGGGCGTAGGCGAGCGCCTTGGTCTGGGTGATCGTGTCGCCGACGAGGGCGTGGACCTCGCGCAGCTCCTGCCGCACGCGCTCCGGTTCTTCGCCGTCCAGCAGCTTCTCGGCCAGCGCGATCTTCAGCTTGACCACGTGCAGGGTGTGGCCCTGGATGTCGTGCAGATCACCGGCGAACCGCACGCGTTCCCTGACGACGGCCAGCTCCGCCTCGCGTTCCCTCGCCTGCTCCACGAACGTGTAGAACAGCCGGTTGGCGAACTGGAGGCCGATCGCCGCCCCGACCACGCCGGTGGGCAGGAGGACGTAGAGGAGCAGGACGTCGGCGACCGCCTCGTGCGACACGAGCAGCCGCGCCGCGCCCACCGCGGCGACGAAGACGACCAGCCCGGTGATCGCCGGGCCACGGCGGCGTGGCAGCTGCGCGACGAGGACCGGGCCGACGACCGACAGCCCGTAGGACGCCGTGTGCCCGCCGGTCACGAACACCCCGAACACCCACACGGCTCCCGTGACGGCCAGGCAGGGGACCGCGACGCGCGAGAGGTCGCCCGCCGTCCACCGCTCGACGATCACCAGGGCGGCGGCCACGCCGAGGGACAGCACGGCGGCGTCCCACCAGGTGCGGGCATCGACCGCCACCAGCAGCGCGCCCACGGCGGCGAGCGGCGGCAGCAACGTGACGAGGTTGATCCGGCGCAGCCGTCCGCGCGTCGCCTCGCTGTGCCCCGGCATCGTGTTGACCATCGGCCGTGCCGGTCTCACCGCTCGTCCTCCGGCCGCTGCGGCAGCTGGCTGAGCAGCGGGATCAGCGGGGCGTTCGACAGCGTGACGACCGCGGCCGTCCACATCAGCCACTGGTTGTCCTCCAGCCAGGACTCCATGGCGTCAGGGTAGAGCCCGACCCCCAGCTGGTGGACGAGGAAGACCACGCAGACCAGCAGGAAGACCGCCACGTTGGCGGCCAGCACGGCGCGCAGCGGCCGGGTGTCCATGTGCGGCTCTCCGGGGTCGGGCGGCAGGGTCCGCGTCCCAGTGTCGCCGCCGCCCCGCGCCCCGACCAGTGACACCACGTCATGCGTTCGCGGGACGAATGTCACGGCCGGGTGATGACACGGGCGCACTGCCGCGGAGGCTCACGACAGGGTGGGATCGGTACATGACCTCGACACCCGTCATCGATGTGGAACGGCTCAACCTCAGCTACGGCGACTTCCACGCCGTGAAAGACCTGTCCTTCCAGGTCGCGAAGGGGGAACTGTACGCGCTGCTCGGCACGAACGGCGCGGGGAAGACCTCGGCCCTTGAGGTCGTCGAAGGCCACCGGCCGCCGGGCTCGGGCACGGTACGGGTCTTCGGGCACAGCCCGCGGGACCGCCTGGCCGTGCGGCCCAGGATGGGCATCATGCTCCAGGAGAGCGGCTTCTCGCCCGACCTCACGGTGCGGGAGTCCGTCCGGCTGATCGGCGGGCTCTCCCGGCGCAAGGACTCGGTCGGACGCGTCCTCGGCGTCGTCGGCCTCACGGACAAGGCCGGGACGCGGGTGTCCCAGCTCTCCGGCGGCGAGCGGCGGCGCCTCGACTTCGCCACCGCCGTGTACGGGACGCCTGAGCTGTTGTTCCTGGACGAGCCCACCACCGGCCTGGACATCCAGTCGAGGGACGCCCTCTGGCAGGCCGTGGACCGGCTGCGCGAGGACGGCGCCACCGTCGTGCTCACCACGCACTACCTGGAGGAGGCCCAGCAGCGCGCCGACCGCATCGGCCTCATGCACAAGGGCACCCTGCACCAGGAGGGCACCGTCCACGAGCTGACGCGGACCCTGCCGGGCACCGTCCGTTTCTCCCTCAAGGACCCCGCCCCTGCGCTGCCGCTGCCCGCCACGCGCGAGGGCGACGGCACGTTCCTCGTGCGGACCTTCCACCTCCAGAAGGATCTCCACACCCTCCTCGGCTGGGCGCACGACAACGGCCTGGAGCTGGGGCAGCTCCAGGCCGGGCCGACACGGCTCGACGACGTGTTCCGCGCCGTCACCGGCGACTAGACCACCCGCTCCCTGCACCTCCCGAGAAAGGGACGGCCCCATGCTCTCCATCGCTCTCAGCGAACTGATCCAGATCTTCAGGAACCGGCTGGTCCTGGTGACCAGCTGCATCATGCCCGCGGCGGTCAGCGCGTACTTCGTGTACCAGCACGAAGCCTTCGCCGACCTGGGCAGCCTCGGGTACATCGCCGCGGTGGTGGCGTTCACCGTGGGCGCGTTCGGGCTCTACACGACGGCGGTGACGACGCTCGCCGCGCGGCGGCAGAACCTCTTCCTCAAGCGGCTGCGCTCCACCGCGGCGGGCGACGCCCGCATCCTCGCCGGGCTGCTCCTGCCGGTGACGGTGCTCGCGCTGGTCCAGGTGACGGTGATCCTCGTCGCGCTGGCCGCCGTCGCGGGGGGCCCGTCCGACACCCCGCTGCTGGTCGCGGCGGTCCTCGCCGTGGTGGTCATGATGCTGGGCCTCGGCCTGGCCACGGCGGGGCTGACGAACTCCCCCGAGCACGCCCAGGTCACGACGCTGCCCGTCAGCCTCGGCGGCATCGCCGTGGCGAGCTGGGTCGGGATCAGCGGCACCGAGGAGCTGGCCCCGCTCAAGCGGCTGCTGCCCGGCGGCTCGGCCACCGAGCTGATCATGGACGCGTGGAACGGCGGCGTCCCCACCGGCGACTCGCTGCTCCTGCTGGCGCCGACCCTCGGCTGGGTCGTCGTCGCGGTCGTGCTGGCCACCCGCCTCTTCCGCTGGGAACCGCGCCGCTGACCTGCGACCGCGCCGACACGAAGGCCCCGGTCCCCTCCCCCACGCGGGGGACGGGCCGGGGCCTCGGCCGTGGGCGCGCCGTACGGGCGCTCAGGCGTCCGCGCCGAGCCGTTCCAGGATCAGTTCGCGTGCCCGTCCGGCGTCCGCCTGGCCGCGCGTGGCCTTCATGACCGCGCCGACCAGCGCGCCGGCCGCCGCGACCTTGCCGCCGCGCACCTTCTCGGCGACGGCCGGGTTGGCCGCGATGGCCTCGTCCACGGCGGCGCCGAGGGCGCCCTCGTCGGAGACGACCCGCAGGCCGCGCTTCTCCACGACGTCGTCGGGGCCGCCCTCGCCCGCCAGCACGCCGTCGATGACCTGACGGGCCAGCTTGTCGTTGAGCGCGCCCTCCGCGACCAGCGCGGCCACCCGCGCGACCTGCGCCGGGGTGATGGGCAGGGCCGTGAGGTCGGTACCGGCCTCGTTCGCCCGGCGGGCCAGCTCGCCGAGCCACCACTTCCGCGCGGAGGTGGCGTCCGCCCCCGCCTCGACGGTGGCGACGACGAGATCGACGGCGCCCGCGTTCAGCGCGGACTGCATCTCGTGCGCCGAGATGCCCCACTCCTCGCGGAGCCTGGCGCGGCGGGCGAGCGGCAGCTCGGGCAGCCCGGCACGCAGCTCCTCCACCCAGGCACGGGCGGGGGCGAGCGGCACGAGGTCGGGCTCGGGGAAGTAGCGGTAGTCCTCCGCCTCCTCCTTGACGCGGCCCGAGGTGGTGCTGCCGTTCTCCTCGTGGAAGTGCCGCGTCTCCTGGACGATGACGCCGCCGTCGTCCAGGACCGCCGCGTGCCGCTGGATCTCGAAGCGGACGGCGCGCTCGACGCTGCGCAGCGAGTTGACGTTCTTGGTCTCGCTGCGCGTGCCGAACTTCTCCCGCCCGTGGGGGCGCAGCGACACGTTGACGTCGCAGCGCAGCTGGCCCATCTCCATGCGCGCCTCGGAGACGCCGAGCGCCCTGATGACCTCGCGCAGTTCGGCCACGTAGGCGCGGGCGATCTCCGGGGCACGGGCGCCCGCGCCGGTGATCGGCTTGGTGACGATCTCGATCAGCGGGATCCCGGCGCGGTTGTAGTCGAGCAGGGAGTGCGACGCGCCGTGGATGCGGCCGGTCGCGCCGCCGATGTGGGTGGACTTGCCGGTGTCCTCCTCCATGTGGGCGCGCTCGATGCCGACCCGGAAGACCTCGCCGTCCTCCAGCTGGACGTCCAGGTGGCCGTCGAAGGCGATCGGCTCGTCGTACTGGGACGTCTGGAAGTTCTTCGGCATGTCCGGATAGAAGTAGTTCTTCCGGGCGAAGCGGCACCACTCGGCGATGTCGCAGTGCAGGGCGAGACCGATGCGGACGGCCGACTCGACGCCCGTGGCGTTGACCACGGGCAGCGCGCCCGGCAGCCCCAGACAGACCGGGCAGGTCTGTGAGTTGGGCTCGGCGCCCAGGGTGGTGGCGCAGCCGCAGAACATCTTGGTGGCGGTGCCCAGCTCGACATGGACCTCCAGGCCCATGACGGGGTCGTAGGACGCGAGCGCGTCCTCGTACGACACCAGGTCGGTGACGGTCACGGTTACCTCTCGGTGCTCAGTCGTCGGTGGTCATGCGGCGGATCTCCCGGACGAGCAGGGCGACGCCGGTGACGATGGCGGCACCGTGGACGATCGCGTCGGCGAGCCGCAGCGTGTCCTTCTCCACCCGGGCCTCGCGCAGCTGCCGGGTGACGCTGACGGCGCCGAACAGCGTGGTGCCGATGGACAGGTAGGTGCTGGCCTTCGACCGCTGCTTCTTCTTGCTCATAGTGCGGGTGCCTCCTCCAGGATCGGGTGCCCCCAGCGTGCCTGGTACGCGGCCTCGACCGCCGCTCCGACGCGGTAGAGGCGGTCGTCGGCCATGGCGGGCGCGATGATCTGGAGCCCGACCGGCAGACCGTCCTCCGGTGCCAGACCGCAGGGCAGGGACATGGCACTGTTACCCGCGAGGTTCACGGGGATGGTGCACAGGTCGGCGAGGTACATCGCCATGGGGTCGTCCACGCGCTCGCCGATGGGGAACGCGGTGGTGGGGGTCGTCGGGGAGACGATGACGTCCACCTGGCCGAAGGCCGCCTCGAAGTCGCGCGCGACCAGCGTGCGGACCTTCTGGGCGCTGCCGTAGTAGGCGTCGTAGTAGCCGGACGACAGCGCGTAGGTGCCGAGCATGATGCGGCGCTTCACCTCGGGGCCGAACCCGGCCTGGCGGGTGAGGGAGGTGACCTCCTCGGCCGACCTGCTGCCGTCGTCGCCGACGCGCAGGCCGTAGCGCATGGCGTCGAACCGGGCGAGGTTCGAGGAGCACTCGGACGGCGCGATCAGGTAGTAGGCGGCCAGCGCCTTGTCGAACGAGGGGCAGGACAGCTCGACGATCTCGGCGCCGAGGCCGCGCAGCAGCTCGACCGACTCGTCGAAGCGCTGGAGCACCCCGGCCTGGAAGCCGTCGCCCCTGAACTCGCGGACGACGCCGACGCGCAGCCCGGCGACCGAGCCGCTGCGCGCGGCCTCGACCACGGCGGGGACCGGCGCGTCCACCGAGGTGGAGTCCAGCGGGTCGTGCCCGGCGATCACCTCGTGCAGCAGCGCCGCGTCGAGGACGGTGCGGGCGCAGGGGCCGCCCTGGTCGAGGGACGAGGAGAACGCCACCATGCCGTAGCGGGAGACGCCGCCGTAGGTGGGCTTGACGCCGACCGTGCCGGTGACGGCGGCGGGCTGGCGGATGGAGCCGCCGGTGTCGGTGCCGATGGCCAGCGGCGCCTGGTAGGAGGCGAGGGACGCGGCCGAACCGCCGCCCGAGCCGCCGGGGATGCGGGTGAGGTCCCACGGGTTGCCGGTGGGGCCGTAGGCGCTGTTCTCGGTGGACGAGCCCATGGCGAACTCGTCCATGTTCGTCTTGCCGAGGATGACGATGCCCGCGTCCTTGAGGCGGCGGGTGACCGTCGCGTCGTAGGGCGGCAGCCAGCCTTCGAGGATCTTCGAGCCGACGGTCGTGGGCACGCCCTCGGTGGTGAAGATGTCCTTCAGGGCCAGCGGCACCCCGGCCAGCGGGCCCAGCTTCTCCCCGGCGGCGCGGCGTTCGTCCACCGCGCGGGCCTGGGCGAGCGCGCCCTCGCGGTCCACGTGCAGGAAGGCGTGCACCTTCTCGTCCACGGCGTCGATCCGGTCGAGGTGGGCCTGCGCCGTCTCGACGGCGCTGACGGAGCCGTCGGCGACGCGGGCCGCCAGTTCGGCGGCGGTGAGCCTGGTCAGCTCGCTCATGGTCACTCCTCCCCCAGGATCTGCGGCACCTTGAAACGCTGCTGCTCCTGCGCGGGAGCGGCGGCGAGCGCCTGCTCGGCGGTCAGGCTCGGCCTGACGCGGTCCGCGCGCATCACATTGGTGAGCGGCAGCGGATGGGAGGTCGGCGGGACGTCCTCGGCGGCGACGTCGGCGACGCGGGCGACCGCGCCGATGATGTCGTCGAGCTGTCCGGCGAAGTGTTCCAGCTCTTCGTCGGTCAGCTCCAGACGCGCCAGCCGGGCGAGGTGGGCGACCTCCTCGCGCGTGATGCCGGGCATGTGGCGATCCTCTTGCTCGTCGCGGGTTCGGGTTTCCGCGGCCAATCCTATGGCGGCTGCGTGGCGGTCCGCGCACCGATTCCCGCCCGGCCCGTGCGGGGG
This sequence comes from Streptomyces avicenniae, assembly GCF_000719135.1. Taxonomy (GTDB): domain Bacteria; phylum Actinomycetota; class Actinomycetes; order Streptomycetales; family Streptomycetaceae; genus Streptomyces; species Streptomyces avicenniae. The sequence continues at coordinate 51,159 of NZ_JOEK01000002.1, forward strand.
CTCAGGCTTCGGCCGACAGGGTGCGGGCCGGGATCTCCGCGGGCAGGCTTCCGGCGGGCAGTTCGGCGGGCAGCGTCCCGGCGGGCAGGCCATCGACCGACGGGCTGTCGCGGGCGCGGAGCCAGGCGGTGGCCTCGGACGCGGGCATGGCGGCGGCGACGAGCCAACCCTGCACGGCGTCGCAGCCGAGGTCGCGCAGCCGCTCCCACGTCTCGTCGTCCTCGACGCCCTCGGCGACGACCACCAGGCCCAGGGAGTGGGCCAGTTCGACGGTGCAGCGGACGATCTCGGCGTCCTCCGGGTCCACGACGAGCCGCGCGACGAACGACCGGTCTATCTTCAGCTCGCTCACGGGCAGGCGGCGCAGGTGCACGAGGGAGGAGTAGCCGGTGCCGAAGTCGTCCAGGGACATGCGGACGCCGTGGCCCGTCAGCCCGGCGAGGGTGTCGGCGGCGTGCTGCGGGTCCTCCAGCATGACGTGCTCGGTGATCTCCAGCTGGAGCGATCCGGCGGGCACGCCGTGCCGCGCGAGGCGGGCGGCGACGGCGCCCGCGAACCCGGGGGTGTAGACGTCGCGCGGCGACACGTTGACGGCGACGGGCACGGTCAGCCCGTGGGCGCGCCACTCGGCGACCTGCCGCAGCGCCGTCTCCAGGACGTACTCGGTGAGGCGCGGCATGAGTCCGGAGGTCTCGGCCATGGTGATGAACTCGTCGGGGGGCACCCGGCCGCGGTCCGGGTGCTCCCAGCGGATCAGGGCCTCAAGACCGGCCACCTCGCCGTCGAAGCGGACCTTGGGCTGGTAGTGCAGCTCGACCTGACCGGCGTCGAGGGCGTGTCGCAGGTCGCCGAGGAGCGCGAGGCGGTCGGGGGTGTTGCCGTCGCGGCTGGCGTCGTAGACCTCCACGCCGCTGCGGTCCTGCTTGGCGTCGTACATCGCGACGTCGGCGCGGCGCAGCAGGTCCTCGGCGCCGGGCGCGTGCTCGGGGAAGACGGCGACGCCCGCGCTGGCCTCCACGACGATGGTGAGGCCGTCGAGGTCGAGGGGGGCGCCGAGGGAGCCGACCAGGGCGCGGGCGACGCGCTGGGCGCTGGTGGTGGAGGCGACGCGCGGCAGCAGGACGGCGAACTCGTCGCCGCCGAGCCTCGCGGCCTCGGCGCCCGGGGGCAGTTCGGCGCGTATGCGGTCGGCGATCTGGAGGAGGAGGCGGTCGCCCGCGAGGTGCCCGAGGGTGTCGTTGACGGCGCGGAAGCTGTCGAGGTCGATGAGGACGAGGGCGGCGCGGTCGCCGCTGCTCCCGGCGTCGTCGAGGGCGCCCCGGGCGCGTTCCAGGAGCCACTGGCGGTTGGGGAGGCCGGTGAGGGGGTCGCTGAGCTGGTCCTCGGCGCGGGCCCGTGCCATCCAGAAGGTGGAGTCGAGCGAGATGAGCGGGACGGCGAACAGCGGAAGCAGCAGCGGCGCGTGGGCGGCGACGACCGCGATGAGCGGGGCGATGCAGAGCAGGGCGGAGGCGACCAGGCCCTGCTTCAGCAGCGCGGCGCAGGCGAGGGACGGGAGGCCGCCCGGCGGGGCGCTGACGAGCCAGAGGAGGAAGCGGGTGATGACGAGGTACGCGCAGGCGCCGAGCAGGAGTTGCGGCAGCGTGGCGACCTGCCAGTCGCCCGGCTCCCAGGGGTTCTCGACGCTGGGGCGGGAGCCCCAGGCGGCGAGGGTGAGCGCGGCGCCGCCGACGCCGAGGATGTCGATGGCGCCGTGCCGGGTGGCCTGGAGGCGGCTCTCGCGGCGGGCTATCCCGGCCAGGGTGACCACGGCCAGGCTGACGAGCATGGCGGGGACCCAGCCGTAGAGCAGCAGCATGGCCAGGGCCAGGGCGGCGCCGGAACCGGAGCCGCCGCCCCACCAGCTGTTGCCGCCGAGCGCGACGAGGTGCGCGACGACCAGACCGGTCAGGACGGCGAAGCCCCAGCCGGGCCGGTCGCCGGGGAAGAGGGCGTGGCCGCCGCTGACGAGGCGGCACACCCCGATGAGGAGGGCGACCCCGGCGGCGGCGAGGACGGCCGCGCCCGCGTGCCGCGCCATCCAGGTGTATCCGCGCGGCAGAGGCCGTCCCACCCCGGAAGCTGTGTGCATGCGGGTCCCTCTCACGGCCGTGTCCGCCGCGCCCGGGGCGGACGTGTCTGCCCCACACTAGGCGTCCCGGCGGGCCGGGTGTCAGCTAACCCGGCTGCTTGCCCAAAGCACCTCACGGTGTGACGTGCCTCTGGTATATGCCACGGTCGCATGCCGCCCACGCTTCCCAACTCGTCCGTACCGTCAGGATTCTGACTCCTCATCTGTATCTTCCGTCACTTTCACGGCCACGGCGCGCGCGGCGTCGGGGCCGTCGGCGAGCAGGACGCCGAAACCCTCCTCGTCCAGGATCGGCACCTTGAGCTGCACGGCCTTGTCGTACTTGGAGCCGGGGCTCTCACCGACGATCACGAAGCCGGTCTTCTTGGAGACCGATCCGGTCACCTTCGCGCCGAGCCCTTGGAGCGCGTCCCTGGCGCCGTCGCGCGTCCAGCCGTGCAGGGTGCCGGTGACGACGGCGGTGACACCGGCGAGCGGGCGGGGCGCCTTGTCCTCGCCGGTCTCCTCCGCGAGCCTGACCCCGGCCGCGCGCCAGCGCTCCACGATGGCGCGGTGCCAGTCCACGGCGAACCAGTCCTTGAGCGAGGCGGCGATGGTCGGGCCGACGCCCTCGACGGCGGCCAGCTCCGCCTCGTCGGCCGCGGCGATGCGGTCGATCGAGCCGAACTCGCGGGCCAGCGCGCGGGCCGCGACCGGGCCGACGTGCCGGATGGACAGGCCGGTGAGGAGGGAGGCGAGCGGCCGGTTCTTCGCCTGCTCGATGCTCTCCAGGAGGGCGAGGGTGTTCTTCTTCGGCTCGCCCTTCTGGTTGGCGAAGAAGGTGACGATCTTGGGCTCGCCGGTCTCGGGGTCGCGCCGCGGCAGGCCGGTGTCCGGGTCGAGGACGTAGGACCTGATGGGCAGCAATTCGTCCACGGTCAGCTCGAACAGGCGTCCCTCGTCCCGTAGGGGCGGCTCCGAGGGTTCGAGCGGCTGGGTGAGCGCCGTCGCGGCGACATAGCCGAAGTGGTCGATGTCGAGGCATCTGCGGCTGGCCAGGTAGAAGACGCGCTCCCGCAACTGGGCGGGGCAGGACCGCGCGTTGGGGCAGCGCAGGTCGATGTCGCCCTCCTTCATCGGCTGGAGGGCGTGCCCGCACTCGGGGCACTGCTCCGGCATGACGAACTCCCGCTCGCTGCCGTCCCGCAGGTCGGCGACCGGGCCGAGGATCTCCGGGATGACGTCGCCCGCCTTGCGCAGCGCGACCGTGTCGCCGATCAGCACGCCCTTGGCCTTCACGACCTGCTGGTTGTGCAGCGTGGCGAACTCGACCTCGGAACCGGCCACCGTCACCGGCTCGACGACCGCGTACGGGGTGACGCGGCCGGTGCGGCCGACGCCGACGCGGATGTCGAGCAGGCGCGTGTTGACCTCCTCGGGCGGGTACTTCCAGGCGATCGCCCAGCGCGGGGCGCGCGAGGTGCTGCCGAGGCGGCCCTGGAGCGCGATCTCGTCCACCTTGACGACGACGCCGTCGATCTCGTGCTCGACGGCGTGCCGGTGCTCGCCGTAGTAGGCGATGAACTCCCGCACCCCGTCCAGGTCGGTCACCACGCGGGCGGCGCGGGCCGTGGGCAGGCCCCACTCCTCCAGCAGCCCGTACGCGTCGGACAGCCGGTCGATGGCGAAGCCGTCCCGGGCGCCGATGCCGTGCACCACCATCTGGAGCGCCCGGCCCGCGGTGACCTTCGGGTCCTTCTGCCGCAGGGAACCGGCGGCGGAGTTGCGGGGGTTGGCGAACGGCTTCTCGCCCGCCTCCACGAGCCGCGCGTTCAGCTCCTCGAAGCGCTCCATGGCGAAGAACACCTCGCCGCGGATCTCCACCAGGTCGGGCACGCGGTCGCCGGTGAGCCGGTCGGGGACCTCGTCGATGGTGCGGACGTTGGGCGTGATGTCCTCGCCCGTGCGGCCGTCGCCGCGGGTGGCGGCGCGGGTCAGGCGGCCGTGCTCGTACGTCAGGTTGACGGCGAGGCCGTCCACCTTCAGCTCGCACAGGAAGTGGTACGGGATGCCGTCCAGCTCGGCGGCGACGCGGTCGGCCCAGGCGGACAGTTCCTCGTCGTCGAACGCGTTGTCCAGCGAGAGCATGCGCTCGCGGTGCTCGACCGGGGTGAACTCCGTCTCGTACCGGCCCGCGACGGCCTGGGTGGGCGAGTCGGCCGTGCGCAGCTCGGGGTGTTCCTCCTCCAGCGCCTGGAGCTCCCGCATCAGCGCGTCGAACCGGCTGTCACTGATCACCGGCGTCCGCACGTAGTAGCGGAAGCGGTGCTCCTCGACCTGCTCGGCGAGCCTGGCGTGCCGTTCGCGCGCCTCGGGGGGCACGGAGGACTCCGCGCCGCCACCGCCGGACCGTGTCCCAGCCACCTTCTCGTCTCCCGTCACTCAGGGTCGTTCGCGAGGGATCGCGCCGCCCGGACGCAGTGCGTGAGGGCGGCCCGCGCGTACGCCGGGGAGGCGCCCGCCAGCCCGCACACGGGAGTGACGGTCACGGCCTCCGGGAGGAGCGCCGGTGACAGCCCCAGCCTGCGCCAGAGCGTTCTGACTCCTGAGACAGTACCGGCCGGGTCTGACAATTCCCCGGCCCCGGAACCGGTTCCGGGCACGATGCCGACGAACAGCGCGGTGCCGCCCTCCGCCGCCTCCCCGAGCGCGTCGTCGTCACGCTCGGTGATCAGCCCGAGGTCGAACGAGATGCCGCCCGCCCCGGCCCTGCGCAGCAGTCCGAAGGGCACGTCGGGCGCGCAGCTGTGCACGACCACCGGGGCGTCCCCGGCGACGGCGATCACCCCGCGCAGCGTCTCCTCGACCACCGCACGGTCCGGCGTGCGGTGCGTCCGGTAGCCGCTCGCGGTCGGCACCCGGCCCAGGAGGACGGCGGTGAGCGACGGCTCGTCGAGCTGGAGGACGAGACGGGCGCCCGGCACGCGCCGCGCCACGTCGGCCAGGTGCCCGCGCAGCCCTTCGGCGAGGGACGCCGCCAGGTCGCGCACGGCCCCCGGGTCGCCGAGCATGGCCTCGCCGTTGCGCCGTTCCAGGGCGGCGGCGAGCGTCCAGGGGCCGACCGCCGAGACCTTGAGGGCGCCGGTGTACCCCTGGGTGAACTCCTCAAGGGCGTCGAGGTCCTCGCCCAGCCAGGCGTGGGCCCGGCGGGTGTCACGGCCCGGCCGGTCGCCGAGGCGCCAGCCGCTGGGCTCGACGCGGGCGTACAGCTCGGCGAGCAGCCCGGCCGTCCTGCCGATCATGTCGGCGCCGGGGCCGCGCGCGGGCAGCTCCGGCAGGAACAGCAGCGTGTCGAGGGAGCCGCTGACGACGCGCGCCGCCTCCCTGGCGTCCTCGCCGGGGAGGGAGCCGATGCCGGTCGCGGCGGCCGGTCCCCAGGGGAACGCGGCGCCGTCCGGCTCCCCGGCGGCGGCCGTGGTCGGTGTTGTCGTGGCGCGGCTGTCCGCGCGGTGTGTTGCGTCCCTCGATGCGTCGGTCACGGGGACAACGTAAGTCACCCGGCGGGGCGCACCGAGAGGTCGGTCACCTCCGCCCCGTGCGGCAGGTCGAGGGCGGCGAGCACGACGGTGGCGACGGCGTCGGCGGTCATCCAGCGGTCGGGGTCGTAGGCGGCCCCCTCCTGCTGGTGGACCTTCTCCTGCATGGGCGTCGCCGTGCGGCCCGGGTGGACGCTGGTGACGCGCAGGCCGTGCGGTGCCTCCTCGGCGCGCAGCGCGTCGGCCAGGGCGCGCAGGCCGTGCTTGCTGGCGGCGTACGCGCCCCACTGGGCGTTCGCGCGCAGCCCGGCGCCCGAGTTGACGAAGACGACGTGGCCGCGCGTGGCCCGGAGCTGCGGGAGGAGGAGCCGCGTCAGCTCGGCGGGGGCGACGAGGTTGGTGGCGAGGGTGGCGCGCCAGACGGCGGGGGTCAGCTCGCCGACCGGGCCGAGTTCGACGACCCCGGCGCTGTGCACGAGCGAGTCGATGCGGTCGGGCGGCGACTGGTGGCCGAGCGCCCAGGAGAGCCGTTCAGGCTCGGCCAGGTTGCCGACGAGGGTACGGGCGCCGGGGTGCTGCGCCGCGAGTTCCTTGGCGCGTCCCGCGTCGCGGGCCCACAGCCACAGCTCGTCGCCCCGCTCCGCGAGGCGGCGGGCCACGGCGGCGCCGATGCCGGAGCCTGCCCCGGTGATCACATGTGTTGCCATGGGGTCATGCTCTCGTACGGTGGTGAGGGCGGAAGGGCAGGGCGGGGCACGGGCCCGTCCGGGAAGGGGTACGGGCATGCGGATCGCTGCGGTGCAGTTCGTGTCGGGTGTCTCGCCCGAGGAGAACCTGCGGGCCGTCACGGGCGCGATCGCCGAGGCGGCGGTCGAGGGCGCGGACGTCGTGGTCCTGCCGGAGGCGGCCATGGCGCGCTTCGGTATCCCGCTCGGCCCGGTGGCGCAGCCGTTGGACGGGCCGTGGGCGACGGGCGTGCGGGAGGCGGCGGGGCGTGCCGGCGTGCTGGCGGTGGCGGGGATGTTCACCCCGGCGCCGGACGGCCGGGTACGGAACACGCTGCTGATCACGGGGCGCGGCGTGGACACCTCGTACGACAAGCTGCATCTGTTCGACGCGTTCGGCTTCGCGGAGTCGGCGACGGTGGCGCCCGGCGGGCGCACGGTGGTGGCCGAACTGGACGGCGTGGGCCTCGGCTTCGCGACCTGCTACGACGTGCGGTTCCCCGAGCTGTTCACGCGGCTCGCGCAGCGGGGCGCGCGGGTGGTGCTGCTGCCCGCGTCCTGGGGCGCGGGGCCGGGGAAGGTGGGGCAGTGGGACGTGCTCGTGCGGGCGCGGGCGCTGGACAGCACGTGCTGGGTGGTCGCGGCGGGGCAGGCCGACCCCGCGACGGTGGGTGAGCCGCCGCGTACGACGGCGCCGACGGGGGTCGGGCACAGCATGGTCGTCTCGCCGCTCGGCGAGGTGCGGGCGCGCCTCGGCGGGGAGCCGGGGATGCTGGTGTTCGACCTGGACCCCGGCGAGGCGGACGCGGCCCGTACGGCGGTCCCGGTGCTGGCCAACCGGCTGGACGTCCGCGCCCGTTGAGGGCCCCGCGTCAGGCGTGGCCGACGGCGGTGGCGCGTTCCGTCGTCGCGATGGTCGCCGAGCCGACGACGCGGGCGCCGTCGTACAGCACGACGGCCTGCCCGGGCGCGACGCCGCGCACCGGCTCGGCGAAGCGGACGCGCAGCCCGTCGGGGGTGGGCTCGGCGGTCACGGGCGTCTCGCTGCCGTGGGCGCGCAGCTGGGCCGTGTAGCTGCCGGGGCCGGTGGGGGCGGGGCCGCACCAGCGGGGCCTGATGGCGGTGAGCGCGAGGACGTCGAGGGCTTCGGCGGGGCCCACGGTGACGGTGTTGTCCACCGGGGAGATGTCGAGGACGTAGCGCGGCTTGCCGTCCGGCGCGGGGCGGCCGATGCGCAGGCCGCGGCGCTGGCCGATGGTGAAGCCGTAGGCGCCGGAGTGGGTGCCGACGGTCGCGCCGTCCTCGTCCACGATGTCGCCCTCGGCGGTGCCGAGATGGGACGCGAGGAAGCCCTGGGTGTCGCCGTTCGCGATGAAGCAGATGTCGTGGCTGTCGGGCTTGGCGGCGACGGCGAGGCCGCGGCGCTCCGCCTCGGCGCGGATCTCGGTCTTGGTGGCGCCGGTGTCGCCGAGGGGGAACAGGGCGTGGGCGAGCTGCCGCTGGTCGAGGACGCCGAGGACGTAGCTCTGGTCCTTGCCGAGGTCGGCGGAGCGGTGCAGTTCGCGCGTGCCGTCCTGGGCCGTCACGACGGTGGCGTAGTGGCCGGTGCACACGGCGTCGAAGCCGAGGGCGAGGGCCTTGTCGAGGAGGGCGGCGAACTTGATCTTCTCGTTGCAGCGCAGGCACGGGTTGGGCGTGCGGCCCGCCTCGTACTCGGCGATGAAGTCATCGACGACGTCCTGCCGGAAGCGTTCGGCGAGGTCCCACACGTAGAACGGGATGCCGATCACGTCGGCGGCGCGGCGGGCGTCGCGCGAGTCCTCGACGGTGCAGCAGCCGCGGGCCCCGGTGCGGAAGGACTGGGGGTTGGCGGAGAGGGCGAGGTGGACGCCGGTCACGTCGTGCCCGGCCTCGGCGGCGCGGGCGGCGGCGACGGCGGAATCGACCCCGCCCGACATGGCGGCGAGGACCTTCAGGGGGCGGGCGGCGCGAGGGGTCTCAGTCATAGCGCCTTCCAGGGTACGGTCAGCTGAGGCCCGCCGCGCGGGCCCTTTCCACGGCGGGGCCGATGGCGGCGGCCACCGCGGCGACGTCGGCCGGGACGGTGGTGTGCCCGAGGCTGAACCGCAGGGTGCCGCGGGCCAGTTCGGGGTCGGACCCTGTGGCGAGGAGCACGTGGCTGGGCTGGGCGACACCGGCCGTGCAGGCGGAGCCCGTGGAGCACTCGATGCCCTGCGCGTCGAGGAGCAGGAGCAGCGAGTCGCCCTCGCAGCCGGGGAAGGCGAAGTGCGCGTTGCCCGGGAGGCGTCCGGCGGGGTCGGGGTCGCCGCCGAGGATCGCGTCGGGCACGGCGGTGGTGACGGCGGCCACGAGGTCGTCGCGCAGGGCGCCGACCGTGCGGGCGAAGTCCGCGCGGCGCGCGGCGGCGAGCGTGGCGGCGGTGGCGAATCCGGCGACGGCGGGCACGTCGAGGGTGCCGGAGCGCACGTCGCGTTCCTGCCCGCCGCCGTGCAGGACGGGGACGGGGGTGTGGTCGCGGGACAGCAGCAGGGCGCCGATGCCGTACGGGCCGCCGATCTTGTGGGAGGAGACGGTGAGGGCCGCGGCGCCGCTTGCGGCGAAGTCCACGCCGAGCTGGCCCGTGGCCTGGACGGCGTCGGAGTGCAACGGGATGCCGTGCTCGGCGGCGACGGCGGCGAGTTCGGCGACGGGCTGGACGGTGCCGATCTCGTTGTTGGCCCACATGACGGTGACGAGCGCGACGTCGCCCGGGTCGTCCGCGAGGGCGGCGCGCAGCGCGTCGGGGTGGACGCGTCCGTGGGCGTCCACGGGGAGCCATTCGACCGTGGCACCCTGGTGGTCCGCCAGCCACTGCAAGGGATCGAGCACGGCGTGGTGCTCGACGGGGCTGGCCAGGATGCGCGTACGGCGGGGGTCGGCGGCGCGGCGTGACCAGTACAGGCCCTTGACCGCGAGGTTGTCGGCCTCGGTGCCGCCCGCCGTGAGGACGACCTCGCTGGGACGGGCGCCGAGCGCCGCGGCGATGGCCTCGCGGCCCTCCTCGACCACGCGGCGTGCCCGGCGTCCCGAGCCGTGGAGCGCCGAGGCGTTCCCGGTGGCGGTGAGCTGGGCTGTCATCGCCGCGACGGCCTCGGGGAGCATCGGGGTGGTGGCTGCGTGATCGAGATACGGCATGGTGAGCCGATTCTACGAGCCGGGGTGGAACCCTCGGCAGGTGGCGAGCGTTGAAGGGGGTCGGGAGGACACGATGGGTGAACATGCGGCTACGGACCGGCGGTCCGGCGGCGGGGGGCCGGGGCGGCGGCGTCTGCTGATCGCGGGCGGGGCGACGGCCGCGGTCGGCGTGGGCGGATTCCTGGGCCGTGACGCGCTGGAGCGCTGGTGGTGGCAGTACGGCGCCCCGGCCGTGCCGCGTACGGAGGGCGAGGTGGAGCACGAGGGCGCGGAGTGGGTGCCCGCCTCCACCGCCAACTACCGGCGGGCGAGCCGCCCGCGGGACTACGGCGTGGACCGTGTCGTGATCCACATGCCTGAGGCGACGTACGACATCACCCTGCGCGTCTTCCAGGACCCGTCGCACGGCGCCGCGGCGCACTACGTCGTGCGCTCGGGCGACGGGCACGTGGCCCAGATGGTGCGCGAGCTGGACGTGGCGTACCAGGCGGGGCATCAGGCGTTCAACGAGCGCAGTGTCGGCATCGAGCACGAGGGCTGGGCCGACGACCCGTCGTATCTCACGGACACGATGTACGAGTCGTCGGCCCGTCTCGTCGCCGGGATCTGCGCCCGCTACGACATACCGGTGGACCGGGAGCACATCGTCGGGCACAACGAGGTGCCGGACGTGGTCCGGGTCTGCCCCGGGCCGCACTGGGACTGGGACCGGTACATGGCGATGGTGCGGTCGGCGGCGGGCGTCAGCTGAGCGTGCCGAGCCTGGTCAGCTCCTGGGCGCAGCGCTCGGCGTCCGCCTCACGTTCGAAGAGGGCGGCCCTGAGGTGGTGGGTGTCAGGGTCGGGGACATGGGCGAGGTGTCCCTCGTCGGAGACGACGTACCAGCCGCGCTCCTCGCTGTGCCGTGCCTCGTAGCGCATGGGACCACGCTAGCGGCAGGGCACGGGGCCGCGGGCGATGTCAGACGTTGTCCGGCGGGATGCGGAACAACCGCGGTGGCTCCACGACGGGGCCGCAGGGGCCGGGGTCGCTGTCGAAGAACTCCAGTGTCACGCCGGTCTCCCGCAGGTCGTTCGCGCCGATGACGGCGACGTCCCCGGGGAGCAGCTGGAAGGTGAAGTCCACCAACGGAAGCCGGGCGTCGTAGTCCTCGCGCGATTCCCACGGCGGGATGACGGTGGGTCTGTCGATCAGGCCGCGCCGCGGGTCCTCGGCGCCGGGGTCGGCGGGGTCGTGCTCGGGCCACGAGCACATGGTGCCGGGCGGCGCCGGGTTCAGGGTGACGTCGATCCCGGCGGCGGCCAGGTCCTCGGCGAAGTCCTCCGGGGAAATCTCCATGCCGATCCCGTCGAGGAAGCTGAGCGAGACCGTGCCGTCGTTCTCCGTCTCGATGGCGTACGCGGCCGGGGCCGTGCCGCCGGGGAAGAGGAGGACGCCGCCCGTGACGGCCGCCACGGCGGTGGCGCAGGCGGCCAGGCGCACGGGCAGGCGTCGCGTACGGCGCACGGGTGCCGGGTCCTCGGCGGCGGCGAGGTGGACCTCGCGCTGGAGTTCGGCCAGCAGGCGGTCCTCGAACGTGGCGGTCATACGGTGCTCCTGGGGGTGACGGCGGAGGTGGCGCTCCGGCGAGGTGGCGAGGCGGGCTCCCGCGTGAGAGCGGTGAGGGACTTGCGGGCGCGGTGGAGGCGGACCCGCGCGGTGACCGGGCGGAGCCCCAAGGCGCGCGCGGCCTCCGTGACGGTGAGCTGGTCCACGGCGACGAGTTCGAGGACGGCCCGTTCCCCCTCGGGCAGTTCCGCCATCGCGAGGAGGGCGCGGCGGCCCTCGTTCTCGGCGACGAGCCGTTCCTCCAGGCGCGCGATGTCGTCCGGCTCCAGCAGCCTGCGTCCGGCGATACGGGTGCCGAGGGACTTCTCCCTGGCGGCACGCCGGTGTTCGGCCGAGACGGTGTTGCGCGCGATGCCGTACAGCCACGCGGTCTCGCTGCCGCGCGCGGCGTCGTACGTCTGCGCCGAGTCGATGACGGCGAGGAAGACCTCGGCCGTCAGGTCGGCGACGGTGTGCGGATCGTCCACGCGGCGGGCCAGGAAGCGCGTCACCGCTTCGACGTGCCGCCGGTAGAACTCCTCGAACAGCGCCGGGTCACGAGCCACGGCGGCCGGACCGCCGCGGCTCGTGCTGGGTATCTTCACGCGGGGGACTCCCGTCCTCGTCCTGCTGACACACGTACTTGGCAGGAGGGCGGGAGAACGTTACGCCCGCAGGTCAGGTGGGCCAGTAGAGCGACTCGGCGCGCGCCCAGTCCACGGTGAGGGGCCCGTCGCCGTGGTGCAGCACCTCGACGCGGATGCGGCCCTTGTCGGTGGAGGAGATGAAGCCGGTCCACGCGTAGGTGAAGTGGCCGTCGCCGCCGTCGTGCACCGGCGAGTTGATCGGCATGCTGCCGGTGCGCTCGTACTTCCCGTCCGCGTCGGCGCGGTACTCGGCCAGCCGGATCTGGAACTCCTGGCCGCGCTCCAGGCCGACCACGCGGACGCCGACCGACGCCGTGTAGCGGCAGGAGCCGAACAGGATCGAGGGCTCGGCCTCCTTGTCCACCCACTTCTTGCCGTCGTGCTTCCGGTTGAACTGGAGCGTCGTCCAGGTCCCGGGCGGAACGGTCCTGACGTAGTCGGTGGTGCCGTAGACGGACCACTCGGGCATCTCGTCCTCCTCGGCGGGCGCGCCGGGGCTCCACCCGGCGTCGTGCTTCAGACGTTCGGCCACCCGCGCCCGGACGTCCTTCATGGTGATGCCGGGGCCGCGGGGGTCGATCTTGCCCGGCTGCCACTCCAGGTGGCCGATCACGCTCGTGTCGCCGTCCTTGCCCCAGCCGTGCGCGCGGCACAAAGCGGCGCTCGCCCGGACGGTCGCCTCGACCTGGGCGGCGGGCCACGGGTCCTTGTTGTCGCCGAGGTTCACGCACTCGAAGCCGTAGAAGTGCGTGTTGCCGTCCGCGTCGGTCTGGTTGTCGGCGGGGAGTGCCTTCTCGGCGATGACGGCGTCCAGGACGTCCCGGTCGCCCGCCCCCGCGTGGTTGGCTCGGCCGTGGCCGACGAGGTAGACCGTGCCGTCCTTGGCGATCACCCCGTGGCACAGCGGCCCGGGGAGGTCGGACCTTCCCCCGTAGCAGAGGTCAACACTTCCGGCGGTGCCGGTGGTGACGGTGTGGTGCACCATCACGCCGTGCACGGGACCCCAGGACCCCACGCCGTTTCGATTGTTCGTTCGCCAATTCTTGTGTTCGACGACTTTTACTCCCTCGTCCTTGAGGGCCTTGAGGAGTTTGTCGGCGGAAAGCGGAGAGGCCATGTCGCGAAATCCCCCGATCGTCAGGTGCGTGCCGCCGTAAGAGATGTACGGGGTGGCGCGCCGACGTGCAAGGCCGCCGGTCCGGCGCCCCCTACGATGATTGTCCAATCAACCGTTCTTTCCCGGTAGTTGGCACCGGGAACGGGAATGTGAAAATGCCTGGGGCGGCCGGTGAATTCAACACGGCGCCGCCACACGGGATTTCGCGGCGCCGCGGCATCGGCTATTCGCCGGGCGTTCGGCGGGGCGTCGCCCGGCCTACCCGGGCGGCACACGGACGGCGTCCAGAGTCGTCGGCGCGACGGTAAGTCACCCGCACGTGCGAAGAGAGGAACCACCCATGGCTGTGACACGACGGGGCGTACTCGGAGCGACGGGCGCGGCGGCCGGGCTGCTGGCGATGGCGGGCACGGCGGACGCGTCCGGCCCGCGCGCCGGTGAGGGCGCCGGGCGCCGCCCGCTCATCGGCGAGGCGCCGGGCGACCACCTGCACGTCATGTCGTACAACATCCGCTACGACGCCAACGCCGCTCCGGGAAGCCCGGACTCGTGGACGGACCGCCGCCCGGTGCTGGCCGAGTTCCTGAACCGGGAGCGGCCGACCGTGCTGGGCGTGCAGGAGGCGCTGTACCACCAGGTGAAGCAGGTCGCGGCCGATCTCCCCGACCGGACCGACTGGATCGGCCTGGGCCGCGAGGGCGGCGGCCGGGGCGAGTACATGGCGGTCTACTACGACACGCGCCGCCTGGAACCGCTCGACTACGACCACTTCTGGCTGTCGGACACGCCGAACGTGATCGGTTCGGCGTCCTGGGGCAACTCGGTCGTACGGATGGTGACCTGGGTGCGCTTCCGCGATCTGCGGACGGACCGTCAGTTCATCCACGTCAACACCCACTTCGACCACCAGTCCGAGAACGCGCGGCAGCGCTCCGCCGCGCTCGTCCGCGACCGGATCGGCGGCTTCGACCCCGCCCTGCCCGTCGTGCTGACCGGCGACTTCAACACCCCGGCGGAGACGTCGGAGTCCTACCGCGTGCTCGTCACGGACGGCGGGCTGCGGGACGGCTGGACGGCGGCCGAGCGGCGGCTCACCCCGCAGTGGGGCACGTTCCCCAACTACCGCGACCCGGTGGAGGGCGGCGACCGGATCGACTGGCTCCTCGTCAACGACCGCGTGCGGGTGCGGCGCGCGGCGATCAACCCGTACCGTTCGCGCGCGGGGCGCCAGCCGTCCGACCACGCGCCGGTCCACGCGCTCGTCCGCCTGGTCTGAGCGGGGCTGCGGGCGGCCCGGCGGGGCGTGCGTTCCCTCGAACGAGGGGTTCGCGGAAGAAAAATGTTGTCTTCGGCCTCCTTCGGGTAAGCGCATGGATACCCCCCACGGACCCCGGGCGGGCCGCCGGATCTTCGATCCCCCCCACCGGCGGACGCGCCCCGGTCCCGGTCCTCGCCTCGCGGCGGGCCCCGGGACCCCACGGGTTCCCCGCCCGGCGGCCCCACGGCCGCCGGGCGTCGTGCGTCGTGCGTGTCAGGCGGCGCGGCACGTCAGAGGTCCAGCCCCCACAGCACCCCGCGTCCGTCCGCCGCGGCGCGGCGCGCGAGGTCACGGAGCACGGCGAGCGGCGGCGGGCGGCCGTCCAGTGCCTCGGCCAGCAACCAGGACTCGTCGGGGTCGAGCCAGCCGTGGATGCCCTCGAAGCCGTCGGGACCTGCCCGCCGCCAGGCGTCGCCCCGGTTCTCCAGCCACCCGAGGAGCGTCCTGACGTCCTCGTCGTCCACCGACCGCTCGTGCGGCCCGGTGGGGAGGGCGAGGGTTCCGGGGAGGGCGGCGTTCCCCATGAACACGCCGCCGCTCAGGCAGGTTTGTACGACCAGCGTCCGGAAGAGGGCGCACAGGTCCGACCAGACGTCGTGGTCGCGGGGCAGTGTCCACCGGTCGGCGGGCTCCCCTCGCGAGGCCGGGGCGGGTCCCCGGCGTTTCGGGCGGGGGCGGGCCGGGGGATCAGCGCGGCGGGCAGCTCGGCCGCGAGGTCGGGGGCGGCCATCAGACCGGCGGTCGCCTCCCGCAGCCAGGGTGTGAAGCGCGGCACGGGCCGCGACCGCGCCCCGTCCCCGTCGTTCCAGACCGCCTCCACCCACGGCTCGGCCTCCCCCGCCGCGTGCAGCCGACGCATGGCAGGGACGACGTCCCGCCGGAACCGGCGGTGGTCGAAGAGGTAGGCGACCGCATCGACGATCATCTCCCCGGCTCCCCCGCTCCCCGGCCGGGACGGGCCCGCGCGCTCACGCCGCCGGGGCGGCGCCCGCCTGCCTGGCGAGCCAGTCACCGTACCAGGCCACCGTCGCGTCGATCGTGTCGGCGAGCGGCGTCGCGCGCACGCCGAACGCCTCCTCGAAGGCGGAGGAGTCGAGGATCTGCGGCTCGGTGTGCTGGTAGAACATCTCGGCGTACTCGGCCATGAACACCTCGTCGAACGGGCCCACCGGGCGCGGCTCCGACAGCACCGCGACGGTGAGCGGGCGTCCGACGCGCGCCTCGATCAGCGCGAGGACCTCGCGGGTCGTCAGGGCGGGGGCGGTCGGCAGGTGCCAGACGCGGCCGTCGCCGTCCGGCCGCTCGCCGAGCGTGGCGAGGCCGGTGGCGACGTCGCCGATGGCCGTGTAGCTGTGCGGCAGGTCGATGTCGCCTATGCCCATGACCTCGCCGCCGGTCAGCGCGGCCGGGAAGACGGCCCCGCCGAGGGTGGAGGTGAGGACGCCCGGCCCGACGAAGTCCGCGGCCCTGCCCATCACCGTCCTGACGTCGCCCGCGCGGTGCGCGGCGAGGTAGGCGGTGTCCAGGTCGGCACGCATCCGGCCCTTGCGCGAGGTCGCGCGCCAGGGGGTGTCCTCGGTCATGGGCTCCCCGCCGGTCTCGCCGTACGGGTAGAGCGTGTCGAGCACGACGAGGCGCGCGCCGGTCGCGGCGACGGCGGGCAGCAGCGCGCGCTGGATGGCGGGCAGGACGGTGGTCTGGAGGTGGTAGGGCGCGTTGGCGCAGTGGTGGACGACCGCCGCGCCCTCGACGGCGGCGCGGGCCCCGTCCGCCGAGGTGAGGTCGGCGGCGGCACGGGTGACGCCGGGCAGCGCGGGGCCGGTGCCGGAACGGTTCACCAGCCGCACGGCGTGGCCCCTGCGGGCGAGTTCGACGGCGAGCGCGGTCCCGGCGGGCCCGGCGCCGAGGACGGCGTGGAGCGTGCCTCGGGCGGCGGCGCGGGCGGTGGGAACGGTCATGGTGCACCCCTTCACGAACGGATCGGCGCGGCCCCGTGCCGCGCGGCGGGATAGCCGCTCGCTTCTGTTAGAGACTCTAACTTCAGAGATCGGCGATCGCAAGAGCGATGACTGCTTGGCGTCGCTCCGCCGCGAGGCGACAACCGGGCGGAGGTGCGAGGGAGGCGGCTAGGGTGCGGACGAGGAGAGGGGGGCAACGACCGTGCGGTACACCCACGTTCCGGCCTGCCGCTGGCGGCGGACAGGCGCCGGGTACGGGGCTGCCGGTTCGCCTGCCGCGAGCGGGACGGCGGAGCGGGCGAAGGTAAAATTGAGCAAAATCGCACCCGCACCCCGCTAAACCCGCAGGTCACTTACTCTGCTCCCCGCACACGCGAAGGTGTTCCCGACCACGGCTACGCCGCCGCAGTTGCTGCCACCTACTTCCCCGCACACGCAGGGTCGCCGAGACACGGCCGATGGCCTGGAAGGGGAAGCCGGTGGAGGGCCTGATTGCCGTGGACGGTCGGGGGCGCATGGTGCCCGGCGACCGGGTGGCCCTGGCGCGGCACGTGGCCCGGCTGCTCGACGGTTCGCCGAGCGCTCGCGACCTCCGGCAGGCGGGCGTGGGCGCGCTCGTGCTCGGCGAGTTCGAGCGGGCCGCGGAACTACTGCGGCGGGCGCTGGAACTCGCGGACGCGCGCGAAGTGGTCGCGGCGCACGTCAACCTCGGCGACCTGCATCGCTATCAGGGCGACACGGACACGGCGGAGCCGCACTACCAGGAGGCCCTGCGGCTCGCGCACGCCGGGCAGCCGGGGCTCGTCCACTTCTGCCTGCAACACCTGGGCAAGCAGCGGACCGACCAGGGCAGAACGCCGGAGGCCGTCGCCTTCCTGCGGGAGGCGCTGCGGCTGCGCCGCGCACTGGGCGACCCGGCGCTCGTCGCGGCGACCGAGGACGCGCTGCGACTGGCCGAGGCGCGCCGGGTCAGACGGCCCGGGGCCTGAGCCCGTCCATCAGCAGGTCGAGCAGCCGCCCCGCCTGGGCCCGGCCGCCCGGGGCCGCCGCGAGGCCGACGCCGCTGACCCCGACGAGCAGATCGACCGGGTCCACGTCGCCGCGCACCACCCCCGCCTCCGCCCCGGCGGCGAGCAGGGCGGTGACCGCCTCGTCGAGCCGTGCGCGGCTGGTGGCGTACGGGTCGCCGCCGGACGCGATCACCGCGCGCAGGGCGTCGGCCATGCCCTGCTTGGTCGTCATGTAGTCGATGAACTGGTCCATCCACACGCGCAGGGCGCGGTCGGGCGGGAGTTCGGCGAGCAGGCCGGGGACGGCGTCGCACAGGCGGGCGAGTTCGTTGCGGTAGGCCGCCTCGATCAGGGCCTCGCGGGTCGGGAAGTGGCGGTAGAGCGTGCCGATGCCGACGCCCGCCTCGCGCGCGATGGCGTCGAGCGTCACCTCGGGCCCCTGCTCGGAGAAGGCACGGACGGCGCACTCCAGGAGGCGGGCGCGGTTGCGCTGGGCGTCGGCCCGCATCGGGCGGGCGGCATCTGGGGACGGCACGTCACTCCTCGGGCGGCTTGCTTAACGGAGCCTCCTCCGGTTACCGTCGGGAAGCGATAACGGAGGCGCCTCCGGTTCGTACGGGTTCCATCGTACCGGCCGGTCCAGAACAGCGCGCCGCCCCGTACCGAGCGATCCGGAAGGACCCGCAGCGTGTCCACCCTTCTCACCACCCCCTTCTCCGCCACGTCCACCGCCGACGAGGTGCTGGCGGGCGTCGAGCTGACCGGCCGCCGCGCCGTCGTCACCGGCGGCGCCTCCGGCATCGGCGTCGAGACCGCCCGCGCCCTGGCGGCGGCGGGCGCCACCGTGACCCTCGCCGTCCGCGACACGGCGGCGGGCGAGCGGACGGCCGAGGCCATCCGCACGGCCACCGGCAGGCAGGACGTGACGGTCGCCCCTCTCGACCTGGCCGACCAGGCGTCCGTCACCGCGTTCACCTCCGCCTGGGAGGGGCCGCTCCACATCCTCGTCAACAACGCGGGCGTCATGGCCTCGCCCGAGGCCAGGACCCCGCAGGGCTGGGAACTCCAGTTCGCCACCAACCACTTGGGCCACTTCGCCCTGACGACCGGCCTGCACCGGGCGCTCGCCGCGGCCGGGGGCGCCCGCGTGGTGTCCCTCAGTTCGAGCGCGCACCTGATGTCGGCCGTCGTCTTCGACGACATCCACTTCCGCGAGCGCGCGTACGAGCCGTGGGCGGCGTACGGCCAGTCGAAGACGGCCAACGTCCTGTTCGCCGTCGAGGCCGCCACGCGGTGGGCGGACGACGGCGTCCTCGTCAACGCCGTGATGCCCGGCGGCATCAGGACCCGGCTCCAGCGGCACGTGGACATGGCGGCCCTTGAGGCGATGACGGCCCAGCTCACCGACGACGTGCCCGCGTGGAAGACACCCGAGCAGGGCGCGGCCACGTCCGTGCTGCTCGCGGCGTCGCCGCTGCTCGACGGTGTCGCGGGGCGCTACTTCGAGGACTGCAACGAGGCCGCGTCGGCCCGGCCCGGCGCCATCCGCGGCGTCGCCGCCCACGCCCTCGACCGGGACGCCGCGTCCCGGCTGTGGCAGGTCTCGGTGGACACGCTCGCCGCGTAAGTCCCTTCCGCCACCGGGCCGTCAGGCTTCGTGAGTGGGCGGGTAACGTTACGTGCGGAAGCTGTGACGGAACCTGCCGCGGCCTGGTTCGCCGGGGCGCGGAGCGGGACGCTGAAGGCGCCCGGTGATCCGCGCGAACGAGGGGGACGGAATGGCTGAGACAGCGGACGAGTGCCCCGGACCGCATCGGCAGTGCCAGGCGTGCACGGGGCAGCGCGTCGAGTTCCGGGAGACCCTGTACGTGCCCGCGTCGGGCCCGGGGCAGGGCGTGGCCGCGCCGCACCTGTGCTGGCACTGCAAGGGACGCGGGTACTACTGCCAGGCGCTGCTGCGCTGCACCCCGCCGCACGAGTGACCGTCAGACGGCGAGCCGACGTACGACGTCCGCGTCCCAGCCGGTGAGCCGCGCGACCTCGGCCTCGGCCGCGCCACCCGGCACCTCCTGCATCAACCTGACCGCTTCGGCCCGTACGTCCTCCCGCGCCGCGACGACGGCGTCCTCGGCCTCACGGCAACGCTGCACGGCGAGTTCAAGCTTGGCACTGTCCATGCACTCCACGTGCCCGGCCCGCAGCTGAGCAATCAGCTGCGGGCACGGGGGCGTTGGCCGGGCCGACGCCGACGCCCGCCCGGGCAACTGCCATCCCCGCGGGTACGGGGAGCAGTAGAGGGGCCAGCGGGTGGCGAAGCCCGGCACGGGAACATCCCCGCGCATACGGGGAGCAGGAGCCCGGCCCAGCCTGTGCTGGCGCCGTGCCGGGAACATCCCCGCGCATAGGGGGAGCAGAGCAAGTGACCTGCGGGTTCATCCGTGGTCAGGTGTCACTTTGCTCATTTTACCTTCGCCGCCCCCGACGCCCGAGCCCGTGGCGCCGGGTGCGGCAGCCGTCCCCTCCTTCGTCGGCACGGGGAGCCAGGCCGTCACCGCGGCGCCCTCCCGCGTCGGGGCGATGCCCCGGGACGCCAGGAGGCGCAGCACCGCCGCGTTGTCGGGCGTCGTGCTCACGAACACGGCCGTGAAGCCCGCCGCGCGGGCCTCGGACAGCAGCCCGGCCAGCACCGCCGCCCCCACGCCCGCGCCCCGCCGCGAGCGGCCGATCCACACGCCCGCCTCCGCGCCGTCCGCCCGCCCCTCGACCGGGCACAGCCGCGCCGCCCCGACGACCGTCTCCCCCGCCACGACGGCGTACGTACGCTCCACCGGCTCGTCCGCCAGCGCGCGCGACCGGTGGAACCCCAGGAACGCAGACCGCCGTTCCGCCGTCCACCCCGGTGGCCCGGCCACCTCCGGCATCACCTCGCCTGGCGCCGCGTCCGCGACGGCGGCGTCGAGCAGCAGCCGCAACAGGCCCTCGTCCAGCGGCCTCAGCCGTACGTCGGTACGCATGCCGCCCATCGTCCCACCCGGGCCGCGAACGCCACCGAAAAGAGTGAGCAGCCGTCCCCATCCGCACAGATGCCCCCGCCATCCCCTCGTCACGGAGGGGGGCGGGGGCTTCTCCTGGCGACCGACCGGGCTCAGACGGCGTTCTCCGCGCGGAACATCCAGGCGTGCTTCTCCAGGTCCTGCGTGACCGCGATCAGCAGGTCCTCCGACACCCGGTCGGCCTCCGCGACCTCGGCCATCCGTTCCCGCATCCGCACGACGACCGCGCCCAGCGCGTCCACCATCGTGCCCACGGCGTCCGTGTCCCGCTGCCAGCCCTCCGGCGCCTTCGCGATCCCCGTCCCGGCGGCCACGGTGCCCGCCCGGCCGTCCGGGGCGATGCCGAGGGCCGCGGCCCGCTCGGCGACCGTGTCGGAGTGCGTACGCGCCGAGGCGACGACCTCGTCCAGCTGGAGGTGGACGGAGCGGAACCGGGGACCGATGACGTTCCAGTGCGTCTGCTTGGCGACCAGCGAGAGATCGACCAGATCGACGAGCGCGCCCTGGAGCGCCTCGCCGACCGTCTTGAGCGCGGCGTCCGGCAGTGTGCTCTTCACGGCGTCCATACGACGTCCCCTTTCGAGGTGATGTGTCCTACCTCGCTGCGGCTACCCCGGATGCGCGGACGAAACCGGGGGCCGGGGCGTCAGTACGGGCGCGGGTAGCCGTAGCCGCCCGGCCGCGGGTCGGCGCCGTCAGGACCCGGCACAGGACCGGCGGCCCCCGCGGGCGCGTCGCGGTCGTAGAACGGCCGGGTGTTCGCGCGCAGCCACATCGCGACCGGGTCGTAGCCGTCCGCCATGGCGACGGTGCCGACCGGCAGGCCGTCCGGCACGGCGGTGATCGCCTCCAGCATCATCCGCCGCACCGCCTCGGCGGTCCGCTCGCCGGGGTCGTCCACGTCGAGCCCGATGACGAGGTACGCCTCGCCCAGGGCGGGCTGCACCCAGGCGCGCCGCAGGCTG
This sequence comes from Streptomyces avicenniae, assembly GCF_000719135.1. Classification (GTDB taxonomy): domain Bacteria; phylum Actinomycetota; class Actinomycetes; order Streptomycetales; family Streptomycetaceae; genus Streptomyces; species Streptomyces avicenniae. Next base: position 72,380 of record NZ_JOEK01000002.1, read on the forward strand.
CGGACCACGGGGGTGCGGCCCGCGTGCGTGACGAGCTGCGCGTAGAACGCGTCCGCGCGCACGCCGGGTTCGCCGATGCGCAACGGCCCGGCGGGCAGCCGGTCGAGGCCCCCCGCTATCCGCCGCAGGTCGAGCCAGGGGATGCCGATGCCGCCGCCGGGGGCGTGGGGGTTGAGCCACAGGCCCCAGTGGTCGGGGTAGAGGGCGGCGGCGATGTCGATGCCGCCGACGACCTCGTGGGCGCGGTTCCAGCCGCTGGCGGCCAGCTCGCGTTCCGACGTGACGCAGGGCGCGTAGCCGTGCCCGGCGACCTCGACGCTGCCGTACTGCGCCTCGGGTTCGCCGGAGCGGCCGTGCCACAGCAGCATCCACACGTCGGTACGGGCGAGGGCGGCCAGCAGTTCCTCGTACGCGTCCAGGCGGTCGGCCGTGATCCGGGGAAGCAGCTCCTCAACGCCTTGCACCGCACTCACTCGGGCCTGTCCTCCTCGCTCTCGGCTGCGGCGCGCGTGCCGGGCACGGCTGCGCGTGAGGTGTGCCACCGCGTGGGAAGGTCTCCTGCGCCTCAGACATCGCGGTCGTAGAACGGCTGCACGCACGCCCGGAGCCAGTCCACCACAGGGTCGTCGGCCGCATCCAGAAGGACCAGTTGTACCGGCCAGACGACGGGCTGCCGGGCAAGGGCGCGGCCGAGCGCGTCGTGGACGACGGCGCGCTGCGTCTCGTCCAGTGTGTCCATCTCTATGCCGACGAAGAGGGACGGTGCCGCGCCCTCGGCGCTGGCCAGGCCGCGCCGTGCGGTGCGCACCGGCGCGAGGGCGGACAGCTCGCCCGCGACGGCGCGCAGGAAGTCGATCGGGTCGTCCTGCCAGTCCGGCTGGAAAAGGCGCATCCGCGCGCCGCTGGGCACACCGGGCGTGCGCTCCCCGGGCGTGACGCGGCACAGCTCGGCGACGGCGACGGGCGGCACGGGGATGCCGACGGTGCCGCCGGGGTTGACGGCGACGCCGACGGCGGGCGGCAGGCCGCGCGCGAACTCCCAGGCGGGCGCGACGGCGAACGGGAGGTGGGAGGCGCCGCCCAGGTGCAGCTGCTCGGCCGAGCTGAAGACCGGCACGAACAGGCCGCCGTTCAGCTGGACCGTGGGCAGGTCGAGGTTTCTGCTCTCGCGGCTGCCGCCCTCGGGCAGCGGCACCCACAGGGCGCTGCGGGCGAGCACCTTGAGCAGTCTCGGGCCCGCGTCGGGCACGCCGAGGGAGGCGGCCAGCGCCTCTTCCAGCTCATTGCTCGGCCAGCCGCCGCCGAAGCCGGGCCCCTGCCTGGGAACGGTCATGCACGCACCCTAACGGCTGTGCCCGTCCGGCCGTGCCCGCAGGTTCGTGCGATGATGTGCCGACAACCGCATACCGGCCGTTCGACCTCGCGCGGGAGAGTCCCCGCCGTGCCGGGGCGCCGAAGGAGCAAGTCCTCCCTTGAATCTCTCAGGCCCCGATACCGCGCGCGGAAGGCGAATCTGAAAAGCGGACCACCGCCCGGTGACGGGCGTGGGTCCCACCCACGGTGCAAGCCGCCGCCCACGGGCCGCAGGCGAACCTCTCAGGTGCAGACGACAGATGGGGAGGACCCGGGACGGGCGCCGTCCCGCCGTCCTCACCCCACCCATCCGCCGATCGCACGCGCACCCAGGGAGCGAGCCCATGACGGACGACATCCTCAGCAGGACCACCGCGCTGGACGCCACGCACCGCGCGCTGGGCGCGACCATGACCGACTTCGCCGGGTGGTCGATGCCGCTGCGGTACGGGAGCGAGCGCGCGGAGCACGTGGCGGTGCGGACGGCCGCGGGGCTCTTCGACCTGTCGCACATGGGCGAGGTGACGGTGAGCGGCCCCGAGGCGGGCGCGTTCCTGGACCACGCGCTGGTGGGCCACCTGTCGGCGCTCGCCGTGGGCCGCGCGCGGTACACGATGATCTGTGACGCGGCGGGCGGCATCCTCGACGACCTGATCGTCTACCGGCTCGCGGAGGACCGCTACCTGGTGGTGGCGAACGCGGCGAACGCCGCCGCGGTGCTCGCCGCCCTCACCGCACGCGCGGCCGACTTCGACGCCGACGTGCGCGACGACCGGGACGCGTACGCGCTGATCGCCGTGCAGGGCCCGCGCGCGCCGGAGATCCTGGGGCGGCTCACGGACGCGGACCTGGCCGGGTTGAGGTACTACGCCGGGCTGCCGGGGACGGTCGCGGACCGGCCGGTGATGATCGCCCGCACCGGCTACACGGGCGAGGACGGCTTCGAACTTTTCTGCGACCCGGCGGACGCCCCGGCGCTGTGGGCCGCGCTGACGGAGGCGGGCCGGGACGACGGCCTGGTCCCGTGCGGCCTCGCGTGCCGCGACACGCTGCGGCTGGAGGCGGGCATGCCGCTGTACGGGCACGAGCTGTCCCTCGCCACCACCCCGTACGACGCCGGTCTCGGCCGGGTCGTGAAGCTCGCGAAGCCGGGCGGCTTCGTCGGGCGCGCCGCGCTGGCCGCAGCGGCCGAGCGGGCCGCGGAGCGCCCGCCGCGGGTGCTCACCGGCCTGGTCGCGCGCGGACGGCGGGTGCCGCGCGCCGGGTTCGCGGTGGTGGACGCGGACGGTGCGGTCGTCGGCGAGGTGACGTCAGGTGCCCCCTCCCCCACCCTCGGCCGCCCGATCGCGATGGCCTACGTCGATCCCGCCTACGCCGCGCCGGGCACCGAGGGTGTCCTGGTGGACGTCCGCGGCACGCACGAGTCCTACGACGTGGTCGCCCTGCCGTTCTACCAGCGCCGGAAGTAGTCCCCGATCCAGGAGAATCAGCCCATGAGCAACCCCGAGCAGCTCCGCTACAGCAAGGAGCACGAGTGGCTGTCGGCCGCCGAGGACGGCGTCGCGACGGTCGGCATCACCGAGTACGCGGCGACGCAGCTGGGCGACGTGGTGTACGTCGAGCTTCCGGAGGCGGGAGCGGCCGTCACGGCGGGCGAACCGTGCGGTGAGCTGGAATCGACCAAGTCGGTCAGCGACATCTACTCCCCGATCAGCGGGACGATCACGGAGGTGAACCAGAACGTCGTGGACGATCCGGCGCTGGTCAACTCCGAGCCGTTCGGCGACGGCTGGCTGTTCCGCGTGCGCGCCGACGAGGCGGCGGGCGAGCCGGACGACCTGCTGAGCGCCGACGAGTACGCCACCTTCACGAGCGAGTGAACGGCTGACCGCGGTGGCGCTCTCCGCCTTCGACCTGTTCTCCGTCGGGATCGGCCCGTCCAGCTCGCACACGGTGGGCCCGATGCGCGCCGCGCGGCTGTTCGCGCGGCGGCTGCGGAGCGAGGGGGCGCTCGCCGCGACCGCCTCGGTGCGCGCCGAGCTGTTCGGCTCGCTCGGCGCCACCGGGCACGGGCACGGCACCCCGAAGGCCGTCCTCCTCGGCCTCGCGGGGCACGCCCCCGACACGGTGGACGTGGACCTGGCGGAGGCGGAGGTGGCCGCCGTGCGCGCGTCGGGCACGCTGCGGCTGCTCGGCGCGGAGCCGGACGGCGGGCACGCCGTGCCGTTCGCGCCGGACAAGGACCTGGTGCTGCACCGGCGGCGCTCGCTGCCCTTCCACCCGAACGGCATGACGTTCCGCGCCGCCGACGCGGCCGGGCGCACGCTGCGGGAGGCGACGTACTACTCGGTGGGCGGCGGCTTCGTCGTGGACGAGGACGCGGCGGGCGCCGACCGGATCAGGCCGGACGGCACCGAGCCGCGCCACCCGTTCCGCACGGGGGCCGAACTCCTCGCCCGCGCACGGGAGTCGGGCCTGTCGGTGTCGGGGCTGATGCTGGAGAACGAGCGGGCCTGGCGCGACGACGCGGAGATCCGGGCGGGCCTGCTGACGATCTGGGACGTCATGCGCCGCTGCGTCGAGGACGGCATGGCGCGCGAGGGCATCCTGCCCGGCGGGCTGAAGGTGCGCCGCCGCGCGGCGGCCTCGGCGCGGAAGCTGCGCGGCGAGGGCGACACGGCGGGGCGTGCCATGGAGTGGGTGACGCTCTACGCGATGGCGGTGAACGAGGAGAACGCCGCCGGGCGCCGCGTCGTCACCGCCCCGACCAACGGCGCGGCGGGGATCATCCCTGCCGTGCTCCTCTACTACATGCGCTTCGTGCCGGGCGCGGACGAGGACGGCGTCGTCCGCTTCCTGCTGGCGGCGAGCGCGGTGGGGATGCTGTTCAAGGAGAACGCCTCGATCAGCGGCGCCGAGGTCGGCTGTCAGGGCGAGGTGGGCTCGGCCTGCTCGATGGCGGCCGGGGGTCTCGCGGAGGTGCTGGGCGGCACGCCCGAGCAGGTGGAGAACGCGGCCGAGATCGGCATCGAGCACAACCTCGGCCTGACCTGCGACCCGGTGGGTGGCCTGGTGCAGATCCCGTGCATCGAGCGCAACGGCATGGCCGCCGTCAAGGCGATCACCGCGGCCCGGATGGCGCTGCGCGGCGACGGCCGCCACCACGTCTCCCTGGACCAGGCGATCCGCACGATGAAGCAGACGGGCGCGGACATGTCCGTCAAGTACAAGGAGACGGCCCGCGGCGGCCTCGCGGTGAACATCATCGAGTGCTGAGCGGCGACACCTTCTCTCGGCAGAACGGGTGCATTTTTTGCCGCAAATGAACACAGATCTAGATCAAGGTTGATCACTTCTGGCCAATTCCCCGGCCGGGCTGGACAGTAGGCGTCCCTCGGTCGGCGGACCGGCTAGCGTGGTCCCCCGCCGCGGCCGGACGGACGGCCCCGGCCCGGGGGCGTGCCGACGGCGTCGCGCGTCGGGGCAGGTGGGCACTGACGTGCACCCGGTGCCGCAACATATGACGCGGACATGGGGAGCCGGGCCCCGGCGCCGCGCCGGAACACTGCGGCGACCTCTACATTTTACCTGGATGAGGCGTCGGCAAAGAAGCGGCAAAGAGTGGTAACGAAAAAACGCGGGCACCGTGGCCTGATCGTCCCGACGGAACGGACCCGTCGTTCCCCGTGAATGGGCCGCGAGGTACGTTCGAGAAGGACGAGCTTTCCGTGCGGACCCACGAATTCGGGGGGAATATGGCGATCACCACGCAGCAGCGGAAGGAACTCGGCGCCTTTCTGCGCAACCGGCGCGAGCGGCTGACCCCGGAGGCGGCGGGCATCAGCGAGTCCTACGGCCGCCGACGGACGCCGGGGCTGCGCCGCGAGGAGCTGGCGCAGCTGGCCGGTGTCAGTGTGACCTGGTACACATGGCTGGAGCAGGCACGGAAGATCAAGGTCTCCCGGCAGGTGCTGGGCAGCCTGGCGCGGGCGCTGCGTCTGGACGAGACCGAGAGTTCCCATCTCTTCCGCCTGGCGGGCGAGGTCTCGCCGAGCAGTCAGGAACCCTGCCGCCGCGACCGGATCCCCGCGCAATACCTCGATTTTCTGGAACTTCAGGATCCGCTTCCGGCCTTCATTTCCAACGACCGATTCGACGTCCTCGCGTGGACGCACGGCTTCTGCGTCCTCTTCCCCTATTTCGAATCGCTGCCGCCCAGCCGCCGTAACAGCCTGGCCATGATGTTCGACAGCCGGGCCCGCTACCTCTTCCCCGAATGGGACAAGGACGCGATGGAGGCCGTCGCGCTGTTCCGCGCGCAGGCGGCCGACCAGCTCGTGCAGCCGGAGTACGCGAGCCTGGTGGACGAGCTGACGCGCGTCTCGGCCGATTTCCGCGACGTGTGGGAACGGCTCGACCTGGCGCCGTCGAGCCCGTCGGTCCGGCTGTTCGACCACCCGGTGCTCGGGCGCGTCGAGCTGGGCTACGTGAAGCTGCGGCTGGCCGCCGTGGACGCCACGCTCGTCGTCTACCAGCCGCTGCGCGACCGGCGGCTGCTGGAGCGCATCCGCGGGCTCGTGGAGGAGCGGATGCGCTCGCAGCTGGCGCGGACGCCCCGCTCAGCCGGGAAGTTCGACCGAGAGGGCGTGGTGGAAGACGTCCCGCGGGTCCCAGCGGGCCTTGACGCGTTGCAGCCGGGCGTAGTTGGACTTGAAGTAGAGCGCGTGCCACGGAACGCCTGACGTGTTCCAGCGCGGGTCGCGCAGGTCCACGTCCGGGTAGTTGATGTAGGAGCCGTCGGTCCGGTCCCCGGGGACGGGGACCCCGCCGGTCTCCGCGAAGAGGTCACGGTAGAGCGCCCTGACGCGCTCCACGTGCAGCGCGTCCGCACGCGCGTCGGCCCAGTAGGTGCCGAGGTAGCAGCGCAGCAGGGAGTCGCGCTGGGCGACCACCGTGGCCGCCGGGTCCACGGCGTTGACCTGCCTGCCGTAGGAGAACAGCACCACCGTGGTGTGGCCGGAGTAGCGCGGGTCCGCGAGGTAGCGGTGGAGCAGGGCGCCGTCGCCGCCGTCGAAGGGCACGCGGAGCTGGGCCCCCTTGCTCTTGGAGCGCGTCAGGGCGCCCCGGTTCTCGACGTCGCGGGCGGTGACCTGGAGCCAGGGCAGCGTCTCCCAGGACGTCCTGGCGGACACGCGGACGCCTTCGCCGACCGCGCGGAGGTAGTCGCCGAGGAGCCGTCTGGCGTCGGGGCGGCCCGCGTCGATCTGCGCGTTCAGCACCAGCCGTCCGACCGACCGTTGGTTGAGGTACAGCGCGCTGTAAAGGGACGCGTAGGCCGGGTCGGCGGTGTCCTCCTTGGCGTGCCAGGCGCCGTGGTTGGCGAGGAGGCGCAGGAAGTCGCCCTCCGTCAGCCCGTCCCAGTCCCAGGCGGCCGAGGCGAACAGCACCGTGGCGGGCGGTCGCGGGAGGAGGTCGGCGGGCCGGTGGCCTGGCGCGTCGGCCGAGCGGAACCAGAACCGCGTGACCAGGCCGAAGTTGCCGCCGCCCGCGCCGGTGTGCGCCCACCACAGGTCGTGGTGCGGATCGGCGGGGTCACGGCCCGCGACGACGGTGCGCGCCCCGCCGTCCGCGTCGGCGACCACCACCTCGACGGCCTCCAGGTGATCGACCACGAGGCCGTACCGGCGGCACAGGGCGCCGAAGCCGCCCCCCTGCACGTAGCCGCCCAGCCCGACCGACGGGCACGTCCCGGCGGGCAGCGCGACGCCCCACTTCAGGTACAGGTCCCGGTAGACGTCGCCCATCAGCGCGCCCGCGCCGACGGCGAAGGCGTGACGGTCCTGGTCGTACGCGACGCCGTCCAGCGCGGAGACGTCTATCACGGTGGTGACGGCCGGGTCGTCCACCAGCCCTTCGAGGCCGTGGCCACCGGCCCGCACCGCGAGCCGCTCCCCCCGGCGCACGGCCTGGGCGACGGCCTGCCGCGCCCCGTCCGTGTGCCGGGGGACGAGCACGCGCCGGGGGCTGCCCGCGAACCGCGTGTTGCGCGAGCGTGCCACGAGGGACGCGTAGCGGGCGTCGGCGGGGGTGACCTCGGAGAAGGCTATGTCAGGCATCGGTCGCTCGGACTCCCTTGCCGGAGGGGTGGTTTCTTCGGGTGCGCAGGGCGTGGCCGGTCACGAGCAGCAGCGCGAGCGCGCCGAACGCGCAGCCGAGGAGGGCGGACGCCGCCCAGCCCCCCTCGCGCCAGACGGGCCCCATCAGGGCGGAGCCCACGGCGCCGCCGAGGAAGTAGGACGTCATGTACGCGGTGGTGACCCGGCTGCGCTCCGACGCCTCGACCCGCTGGAAGACGGCCGTCTGGTTCGTGATGTGGGCGGCCTGGACGGCGAAGTCGATGAGGACGACGGCCAGGCAGATCATGAGCAGCGCGGACTGCCAGGCGGCGACACCGGCGAAGGACAGCGCGATGAGCGCGAAGGACAGGACGCTGACGGCCGTGGAGCGGCCCCGGTCGGCGTGGCGTCCGGCCAGGTTGGCGCCGAGCGCGCCCCCGGCGCCGAGCAGGCCGACCAGGCCGATGGCGGAGGCGCCGAAGTCGTAGGGCGGTTCTGCGAGCAGGAGCGGGACGGCCGTCCACAGCACGGTGAACGCGCCGAAGCCGAGGCCGCCGTAGACGCAGCGCCGCGCCAGCTCGGGGTGGTGGCGCACGAGTGCGGCGACGGAGGCGAGCAGCCGCAGGTAGGCGGCGGGGGTCAGCGGGGGCCGTTCCTCCTGCGCCGACCGGCGCGGGATGACCCGCCGCAGCAGGACCAGCACGCCGCACATCGCGGCGGCGGCGCACCAAAAGACGGCCCGCCAGCCCGCGACGCCGGTGATCAGCCCGGCGACCGTGCGGCACAGCAGCGCCCCGAGGATGACGCCGGTCATCACGGTCCCGACGACCTGGCCGCGGCGTTGCGCCGGGGCCATCCCGGCGGCCATGGGCACGATGACCATGGCGGCCACGCTGAACAGGCCGAGCGGGAGGAAGAGGACGACGAGCAGCGTGCCGCGTGCCAGCGGGATGAGCAGGAGGACGACGGCGGCGCAGCTGACCAGGACGCTGACCAGCCGCCGCCGGTCGAGGACGTCGCCGAGCGGCACGAGCGCCAGCAGGCCGAGCGCGTAGCCGAGTTGGGTCGCGGAGAGCGCGGGGGTCAGGGACTCGGGGCGGACGTCGAGCGAGGCGGCCAGGTCGGGCAGGATCGGCTGGAGGTAGTAGAGGTTGGCCACGCACAGTCCGCACGCGACGGCGAGGAGCAGCACGGTCGCCCGGCCGGAGGCCGCCGGCCGCGGCGGTGCCCCGGCCGGGGCACCGCCGCGGGCCGCCTGGGTCACAGCGTGCCTCCCCCGTCCACATGGACCACCGCGCCGGTGACGAAGGTGTTCTCCATCAGGTGCTGGACGCTGACGGCCACGTCGTCGGGGCGGCCGACCCGCGCGACCGGGGAGCTCTGGGCGGTCTGGGCGAACAGGCCCTCGCGCGCGTCGTCGGGGAGGAACGACCACAGCGGGGTGTCGATCAGGCCGCCCACCACGACGTTGACCCGGATCGGGGCGAGTTCGAGGGCCAGGGAGCGCCCCATCCCGGCGATGCCCGCGTTGGCCGCGGCCGTCGCGCTCATGTCGGGGTACGCCTTGAAACCGGCGGCGCCCGCGATCAGCGTCACCGAGCCGCCCGGCGTGATCTTCTTCCCGGCGTGCCGCACGGTCAGCAGCTGGCCGACGATCTTGGTGTCGAGCGCGGCCCTGACGTGGTCGAGCGACACCTCGTAGACGGAGCCGACGGCCATGTCGCCGGGGCACACCACCAGGTGGTCCAGGCCATCGACCGTCGCGAAGAAGGCGCGCAGGCTCTCCTCGTCCCGGACATCGACGACGCCGGTGGTGGCGCCGTCGATCTCCTTCGCCGCCTGGGCGAGCCGGTCCGCGGAGCGGGAGCCGATGTGGACCCGCGCCCCGGCGCCCGCCGCGCGGGCGGCGACCGCCTTCCCGATTCCGGAGGAGCCGCCGATGACCACGACGCGGGCGCCGGCGAGGGAGGAAGTGCTGGAGGTCACGCTTGTCTCCGGTTCATGAGTGCGATGTGGGGTGAACACCGCCCACGCTCGCAGCAGCACGAAGGGCCAGACAGGCAACGCCTGATGCTAGGTGATCCACTACCCGGGACGCGCCCAGGGCGCCCGGGACGCCCCGGTCCGAACGCACGTGTCAGGTGGCACGACCACCCCCCTCGGCCCTTCGCCGGGCCGCCGGGGAGCCCGCAGTATGTGCACGTGAACAGCCTGCGGATTCCGAACGAGGCGGTGACGGCATGACCCGAGCGGACACCCCCGGGCGCGTGCGGGTCCCGACCGCGCGCGGCCCGATCGACGCGGCGGACCTCGGCGTGACCCTCGCCCATGAACATCTCTTCGTGCTCAGCGCGGAGTTCCAGAGCAACTACCCCCACCTGTGGGACCGGGAGGCCGGGATCGCCGCCGCGGTGCGGCAGCTCGCCGACGCGTACGCCGCCGGGGTGCGAACCCTGGTGGACATGACCGTGGTCGGCCAGGGCCGGGACGTCGGGCTCGTCGCCGCGGTCGCGGAGCGGACCCCGGTCAACATCGTGCTGGCCACGGGCGTCTACAGCGTGGACGGCATCCCGCTCTTCGCGCGCTTCCGCGGCCCCGGCTGCGCGATCGAGGCCGAGGAGCCGCTGATCGACCTGCTGGTCGGGGACGTCACCACGGGCATCGGCGGCACGGACGTGCGGGCCGGTCTGGTGAAGTTCGCCTGCGAGCGGGTGCCGCCCGACGCGGCGGCCCACCGCATGGCGGCCGTGACGGCGGAGGTGCACCGGCGCACCGGCGTCCCCGTGGTCGTGCACTGCGACCCGTTCGAGGGCAACGGCCTCCAGCTCGTCCGGCTGCTGGAGCGCGAGGGCGTGGCGGCGGGGTCCGTCGTGGTCGCCCACGCGGGGGACGACGCCGACCTCGCCCGGCTCAGGGCGCTCGCCGACACCGGCTGCGTGCTCGGCTACGACCGCTACGGCATGACGCCGTTCGCCCCCGACGACCAGCGCAACGCCACCCTGGCGGAGCTGGTGCGCGCGGGCCACGTGGCGCAGCTCCTCGTCTCCCAGGACCACGCCACGCACATCGACTACCTCACGGCGGAGCAGAAGGCCCGCACCTATCCCGACTGGAGCTATGTCCATCTCCTCAGGAACGCGCTGCCGCGTCTCCTGCGGGAGCCGGGCATCGACGAGGCCACCGTGCGCACGCTGCTGGTGGACAACCCGAGGCGCCTGCTGTCGCGCGTCCCGGCTCCACGACCCGCAACCCACTCCGAGGACGCTCATGCCATCTGACGAACACCTCTCCCCGCCCCGGCCACGGCCCGGCGACGCACCCGGGCACCGCCACGAGCCGTGGGAGGAACTCGGCGCGGCGCTCGTCGTGGACGAGCCGGGCGTCAAGTGCTGGATCGAGACGGTGCCGCCCGGCGAGGCCCGCCCGCTGCACACCCACCGGCACCCGTGGGTGACGGTGGTGCTGAGCGGCGCGCACGGCGAATCCCTGGACGAGCACGGCGGCGTCATCAAGAAGGTCGCCCTGGAGACGGGGCAGGTCCTCTTCAACGACGGGGCGCAGCTCCCGATGCGCCACCGGGTGCGCAACCTGTCGGACCGGACGCTGGTCATGGTCGCGATCGAGCGGCGCGCGGACGGCGGCGGCGTGTCGGAGGCCGCGGCATGACGGGCGACGCGGCGGCCCCGCACGCCCCGGCGCTGGTCACGGGCGCGACCTCGGGCCTGGGGCGCAGCGTGGCCCGGCATCTGGCCCTGAGCGGCTGGACGGTCCTGGTGCACGGCAGGGACGAGGGCCGCGCGCACGCCCTCGTCGAGGAGTTGCGCGCGTCGGGCGGCGCGGCCTTCCCCTACGTGGCGGACCTGGCGTCGCTTGAGCGGACGGCGGAGCTGGGGCGGCGGATCGCCGCCGACCATCCGAGCCTCGGCCTGCTGGTCAACAACGCGGGCGTGGGCGAGGGGCGGGACGCGCGGCGGCGGGAGCTGAGCGTGGACGGCTACGAGCTGCGCCTCGCCGTCAACTACCTGGCGCCCGTGCTGCTCACGCGCTGTCTGCGGGCGCCGCTGCGGGCGGCGGGGGCGGCGCAGGTCGTCAACGTCGGCTCGATCGGGCAGAGTCCGCTGAACTTCGACGACCCGCAGTTCACCCGTGGCTACGACGGGACGGAGGCGTACACGCGCAGCAAGTTCGCGCTGGCGGCGTTCACGTTCACCGTCGCGGACGACTACGCGCGCGACGACATCCGCGTCAACTGCGTCCATCCGGCGAACTACATGGACACGACGATGGTGACCGAGGCGGGCGTGCGGCCCTGGTCGAGCGTGGCGCACGGGACGGCGAGCGTGCTGGCCGTGCTGGAGGCGGGGGCGCGCGGGGTGAAGGGCCAGTACTTCAACGAGGACCGGCGCGCCTCGGCCCATCGCGGCACGGGCGACCCGCGCGTCCAGGACCGACTGGCGCGGCTCACGGACCAGTTGCTGGCTCCCTGGGAGACGGCCTCCAGCTCCCCCTGGTGAGGCCGGTCCCGGCGGCGGCTCCGGCGGCGGGAACGCCGGGGCCGCCGCCTGGCGCGGCGGGCGGTTCAGTCCTCCTGGACCATGGCCAGGAGGTGCGCGGGGAAGCGCTCCCCGGCGAAGGCCCCCGCGGGCGCGAGCGCGTCCACGGCCCGCAGCGTCGCGGCGGAGAGCCGTACCGTACCTGCCGAGGCGTTCTCGGCCATGTGCGCGCGGATCTGCGCGCCGGGGATGGGGACGACGCTCTGGGCGACGAGCCAGGCCAGCGCGAACTGGGCCGGTGAGCAGCCCACTTGGGCGGCCAGGGCGTGGATGCGGGAGATCAGCTCCAGGTTGCGCGGCAGGTTCTCCTCCGAGAACCGCGGCAGGCCGCGGCGCAGGTCGTCGGCGCCGAGGTCGGTGCCGGTGATCTCGCCGGAGAGCAGGCCGCGGCTGAACGGGCTGTAGGCGACGAAGCCGATGCCCAGTTCGCGAACGGTGGGCAGGACGGCGCGTTCCGGGTTGCGGCTGGCGAGGGAGTACTCGGTCTGGACGGCGGTGAGCGGGTGGACCGCGTGCGCGGCGCGTATCGTCGCCGGGCCCGCCTCCGACAGCCCGAGGTGGCGGACCTTCCCTGCCGTGACCAGTTCGGCCATCGCGCCGACCGACTCCTCGACGGGCACGTCGGGATCGACGCGGTGCAGGTAGTAGAGGTCCACGTGGTCGGTGCGCAGCCTGCGCAGGCTGGCATCGACGGCGCGGGCGACGTGCTCGGGCCGTCCGTCGATCCGCACGCCGTCGGGGGTGCGCACGAGGCCGCACTTGGTCGCGAGGGTGACGCGCTCCCGCCGTCCGCCGTCCAGCGCCTTGCCGACGATCTCCTCGCTGAGCCCGGCGCCGTACATGTCGGCGGTGTCGAGGAAGTCCATGCCGCGGTCGATCGCCGCGTGGATGGTGCGGATCGACTCCGCCTCGTCGGGGACGCCGTAGAACTCGGCCATCCCCATGCAGCCGAGGCCGATGGCGGACACCTCAAGTCCCTGGCCGAGCTGGACGCGGGGCAGGGTGCTCGCTGTGGTGGTCATGGGGTCTCCTGGTTCGTCTCGCGGGGGCCGGGTGTCCGGTGTGCGGCGGGCAGCAGCCGCCCGAGGCCGAGGACGGCGCGGCGGTCGGAGAGCGGCGCCGCCCCGGCTATCACGCCGTCGGGGCGCACCAGTACGGCGGACGGCCGCCGGGCGCCGAGGGCGCGCGTGCTCCTGCTGTCCAGCGGGGCGTACACGAGGTCGGGGCGTGGTTCGAGGGGGTTCAGGTGCCCGGTGGCGAGCAGCACGTGGCTGCCGTGGCGGAGCAGGTCGTGGGTGCGTGCGCCGGTGGGCAGGCCGATGTCGGGGAGGCGGCGGCCGGGGGCGAGGGGGCCCTGGGCGGCGCCCTGGGCCGGGTAACGGAGGTCGAGTTGGGCGAGGCGGGCGGGGAGGACGCGGTCGATGACGCCGGTGGCCTCGGCGACCCTGGCGGTGACGTCGCGCAGGCGTTCACGCCACCCGCCGCAGGTCCACAGCCGCGTCTGCCGGTCGGTGTCGGCGACCACGGCGCGGGCCACGTGGCGCCGTTCGTGTTCCCACCGGGCGAGGGCGTCGTCGGGGAGCGTGCCGCGGATGACGTCCGCGAGGCGCCACGCGGCCTCGTGGGCGTCCTGGATGCCGGTGTTGAGGCCCTGTCCACCTGCGGGGCTGTGGACGTGGGCGGCGTCCCCGGCGAGGAGGACGCGCCCGCTGCGGAAGCGGCGGGCGATCCGGCGGTGCACCTGGAAGAGCCCGGCGCCGGTCCGTTCGCGCAACGTGAGCGGGTGCGGGCAGCGTTCGGCGGCGAGGCGTACGACGGTCTCCTCGACGTCGTCGGCCGTGTCGCCCGCGGGGACGCCCGCGAAGACGCGGGTCCTGCCCCCGGGCAGCCCGACGACGACCAGGACGCCGCGCGGGTCCATGAAGTAGTGGGCCTCGTCGTGGGCGAGCGGTGTGTCCCACACCCCGTCAACCAGCGCGAACGACAGGGGGTACGTGGCGCCGTCGAACGGGATGTCCAGGGCTTCCCGCACGGTGCTGTGCGCGCCGTCGCAGCCGAGGAGCCACCGGGCCTCGTGCGCTGAGTCGCCGCAGTGGGCGACGACGCGGTCCGTCCGCTGTTCCAGCGCCGTGACGCGCTGCCCGTACTCGACGCGCCCGCCCGCGTCGCGCAGGGCGGCGTGCAGGATCTCCTCGGTCTGCTCCTGCGGCAGGGACAGCGGCGTGTCGAAGCGGCTGCCGCGCAGCCGCCGGAAGTTGATGCGGGCGACGCGGCGCCCGTGCGTGTGGTAGTTGGCGGCCCTGACGGGCAGGGACCGTGCGCGGATCTCCTCCTCAAGGCCGAGCCGGGCGAACGCCTCCAGGGCGCGGGGCTGGAGGATGATCGCCTTGGCGTGCGGGCTGCGGCGCTCCGCGCGGTCGATGACCCGCACATCGACGCCCCGGCGGCGCAGTTCGACGGCCATCGTCAGGCCGGTGGGACCTGCGCCCACCACGAGCGCCTCGCTGTCGGTGGCGATGGCGCCCACCTCCTTACGGTCGGGGGTCCGGCGCGGACGCGCCGTGCTGGTCGTCCATGCTGCCGAAGTCGGCCCAGGTCCACCTGGTACGCGCGCTACCCGCGGAATCGCCACCACGTTCACGTCTTTCCGGGGCCCGCGGGCCCTCGCGGCGGCCGGACGGGGGCCCCGCGGGCGCGCGCGGGCGCTCCCGGGCGGGGCGGCGCGGCACGGCACAGCGGTCCGAAGGCGACAAGCGGGGACGAATGTCCTGGTGGCGGGTTCCCGGGTACCGCGCACGCCGGTGGCAAGGGAATCTGGCTGACGGTGCGGAGCCGTCCGAAGACTGTCGGGCACGAGCTGACCCGACTTCCGAGGAGCGGCCAGGCATGTCCGTAACCCATCAGGCCCCGGCCAGGGGACGCACGACGGGCGAGGAGCCCTTCCTGCGGACCGTTGACCGGCGTGACGTCCACCGCTGGGCGGTCGGCGAGGTCTTCCTCACCGGCGCCGCGGCGACGTCGGCCGGAGGCTACACGGCCTTCGCCCAACTTCCCCCGAAGCACCACTACTTCACCGATCACGCCCCCGCGCGGGAGACGCCGGACAGCATCCTGGTCCTCGAATGCTGCCGCCAGGCGGCGACCTGGATCGCCCACCGTGGTCTCTCCGTTCCCCTGGACAGCGCGTTCCATGTCACCGACTGGGCCCTGCGCCTGACCGGCCCGCCCGGGCCCGCGCCGAGCGGCCGTCCGCGTGAGCTGGCCATGCGGGTCACCGTGGACCACGCGCCGAGGCGGGGCGACGCCGTACGGGCCGCCAGGTTCGCGCTCGACCTGTCGATCGACGGCACCCCGGTCGGCCGCTGCGACATCGCCGCGCGCTACTCCCGCGCGGACGAGGCGGACGTCATCCGCCGCCACCACCGCAGGACGGCGCCGCCCTGGTCGTCGTCCCTGCCCGCCGTCCCGCCGGGCGCGCGGGTGCCCGCCGCCGACGTCGGGCGCGGCGACCGGGCGAACGTCGTCCTGGCCGACGTACGCCGCCTGTTCAAGGGTGTGGCGGCCGACCTGTCGGTGCCGCGGGACCACGCCACGCTGTTCGACCACCCGCAGGACCACTACCCCGCGATGATCCTGCTGGAGGCCGCCCGCCAGGCCGCCGCGCTGGTCCGCTCCCCCGCGGCGCCCGTGACCGGCTACCGGTCCCGGTTCCGCCGCTTCGCGGAGCTGGACGCCCCGGTGCGCGTCGCGGCGGCGCCCCGGGGCGACGGCGAGGTGGCCGTCCGCTTCCGCCAGGGCGGGACGCTCGTCAGCGAGATCACCGTCGAGGCCGGGGAGGTCCCCTCGTGACCGCCGTCCGCGCCGTGTGGACCGACTACGGCGGCGTGCTGACGCCCCCGGTCGCGCGCACGCTCGACCGCTTCTGCGCCGGGCTCGGCGTCCCGGTGGACGTCTACCTCGGCGCGATGCGGCAGGTGGCGCGCGACTGCGGCGCGGGGGACGACGTGATGGCGCCGCTGGACACGCCGCTGCTGACGCAGGAGGAGTGGGAACGGCGCACCGCCGCGGCGGTCCTGTCCCTCGGCGGCGTCCGCATCGACCTCGGCGGCCAGCCCGCGCGGTGGTTCGCGGACCGCGCCGTGAACGACGCGTGGCTCGGCACGCTGGCGGGCCTGCGCCGACGCGGCGTGTTCGTCGGGCTGCTGTCCAACATGCCGCCCGCCTGGGACGCGCACTGGCGGCGGGCCGTCCCGCCCGAGGGGCTGTTCGACGCCGTGGTGCTCTCGCACGCGTCCGGCTGCCGCAAGCCGGAGCCGGAGATCTTCGCGCTGGCCGCCGCGCGCGCCGGGGTGACGGCCGCGGAGTGCGTGCTCGTGGACGACCTGGCGGACAACTGCCGCGGCGCGCGCCGCGCCGGGTGGCGGGCGGTCGAGTTCAGGGACGTGGTCACGGCCGCCGCCCGCGTCGAGGAGCTGCTGGCGGACGCGCCCTCGGCCGTCGAGGGGACACGCGCGTGACGGCCGCGGTGGTCGAGGGGATCGGCGGATGGCTGCCGCCGCGTGTCGTCACCAACGACGAGCTGGCGGCCCGGCTGGACACCTCGGACGAGTGGATACGCACCAGGACCGGCATCGGGGCCCGTCACGTCGTCTCGGACGGCATGACCACCTCGGACCTGGCGGTGCGCGCCGGGGCGAAC
This sequence comes from Streptomyces avicenniae, assembly GCF_000719135.1. Classification (GTDB taxonomy): domain Bacteria; phylum Actinomycetota; class Actinomycetes; order Streptomycetales; family Streptomycetaceae; genus Streptomyces; species Streptomyces avicenniae. The sequence goes on from NZ_JOEK01000002.1 coordinate 89,101, forward strand.
GCCCTCAAGTCGGCGGGCACGGACAGCGCGGACATGGTCATCCTGGCCACGACCACGCCCGACCGGCCCTGCCCCGCCACCGCCCCCGAGGTGGCGCACCAGCTGGGCCTCGCCGGATGCCCGGCCTTCGACGTCGCGGCCGTCTGCACGGGCTTCCTCTACGCGCTGGCCGCCGCCTCGGGCCTGATCGGGACCGGTGCGGCCGGACGCGTCCTCGTCATCGGCGCCGAGGCGTTCAGCACGCTCGTCCATCCCGAGGACCGCTCCTCGGCCGCCGTCTTCGGCGACGGGGCCGGGGCGCTGCTCCTGCGGGCGGGCGACGAGGAGGAGCCGGGGGCGCTCGGCCCCGTGGTCCTCGGCAGCGACGGCGCGCTGTCCGACCTGATCACGGTGCGCGCCGGGGGCACGGAGGAACGGACCGGCGTCCGGCCGATGGAGGCGCAGGACCGCTGGTTCTCCATGCGCGGGCGCGAGGTGTTCGGCCACGCCGTCACGCGCATGACGCAGGCCGCGCTGAGCGCGGTCGATCAGGCCGGATGGCGGCCCGCCGAGGTGGACCGGCTCGTCGGCCACCAGGCGAACCTGCGCATCCTGCACGCCGTCGCCGAGCAGCTCGACCTCCCGCACGACCGGCTCGTGGTCCACCTGGACCAGGTCGGCAACACCGCCGCAGCCTCGATCCCGCTGGCCCTGGACCACGCCCACGCGACGGGGCGGCTGCGGCCTGGCGACCGGGTCGCGCTGACGGCCTTCGGCGGCGGGGCGACCTGGGGAGCGACGACGCTCACCTGGCCCTCGCCCGCGGCCGTCTGATCCCCTTCACCCACGTCGGAAAGGCATGCCCGAGATGAGCAGCAGCATCGCCACCACCCCCGTCTTCCAGCGCATCACCACGATCCTCGACGAGAAGTTCGGCATCCCGCGCGAGGACGTCACGCCCGACACCGTGCTGGACGACATCGAGTTGGACTCCCTGGCCCTCATCGAGGTGGGTCTCGCCCTCCAGAAGCAGCTCGGTGCCCAGGTGCGCACCGAGGACCTGAGCGGCAGCGCCACCGTCGCCGACCTGTACGAACTGGTCAACACGGCCGTGGGGGGCTCCTGATGGCCCGGCGGAGCGTGGCGCGGGGGGCGGTGGCCGTCACCGGGATCGGCCTGGTCACCCCCGCGGGCATCGGCACGGCGGAGAACTGGCGGCGGGTGCTGTCCGGCGTGCCAGCCGCGGCGCGTGACCCCGAGCTGGCGGGGCTGCCGGTGGACATCGCCTGCCGCGTACCGGGCTTCGACCCGGCGGCGCTGCTGGGGCGGTCCCAGGCGTGGCGCCTGGACCGGGTGAGCCAGCTCGCCCTGGTCGCCGCCGACGAGGCGCTGGCGGACGCCGGGCTCGACCCCACGGCGTGGGACGGCGCCCGGGTGGGCGTGGTGCTCGGCAACGCGCTGGGCGGCACGGCCTCGTACGAGGCTGCGCACGACGCGGTGCGCGACGAGGGGCCAGGGGGCGTCTCGGCGCTGGTCATGGTCAACTGGCCGATCAACATGATCTCCGGGTACCTGGCGACCCGCTTCCGGGCCGGTGGCCCGAACCTCGTGGTGGCGACCGCGTGCGCCTCGGGCGTGACGGCCGTCGGCACCGCGCGGTACCTCCTGCGCAGCGGGGTGTGCGACGTCGTGCTCGCCGGGGCGTCCGAGGCCCCGCTCAGCAGGACGCCGATGGCGGCGTACCACCGGATGGGGGCGCTCTCGACGCGGACGGACGACCCGGCCGCCGCGTCCCGCCCGTTCGACGCCGACAGGAACGGCTTCGTCGCCGCCGAGGCGGCCGGGGTGCTCGTGCTGGAGCGCGAGGCGGACGCACGGGCACGCGGCGCCCGCGCGCACGCCCTCGTCACCGGCTACGGCGCCAGCGCCGACGGCCACCACCCCTCCGCGCCCGACCCCACGGGCGCGGGCGTCGAACGGGCCCTGCGCGCCGCCCTGTCGGACGCGGACCTGGCGCCGGGCGACATCGACCACGTCAACGCGCACGGCACCTCGACCAAGCTGAACGACCTCATGGAGTCGCAGCTCGTCGAGCGCGTCCTGACGGGACGCCCCAGTGTCACGTCCACCAAGGGCGTGACGGGCCACGCGCTCGGCGCCGCGGGCGCCATCGAGGTCGCCTACGCCGCGCTGACGGTCGAGAACGGCCTCGTGCCACCGACGGCCAACCTGGACAAGCCGGACCCGGACATCGGCGTCGATGTCGTCGCCGGGGCGCCGCGCCCGCAGCGCATCGGCGCGGCCACCAGTCACTCGTTCGGCTTCGGGGGGCAGAACGCCGTCCTCGTCCTGGAGAGCGCGGGGAGCCGATGAGCACACGATCCGTCTTCGTCACCGGCGGGAACCGGGGCATCGGCCTCGCCATCGCCCGCGCGTTCGCGGCGCGGGGCGACCGGGTGGCGGTCAGCTACCGCTCGGGCGAGTCGCCGGAAGGGTTCCTCGGCGTCCAGTGCGACGTCACGGACACCGGGTCGCTCGACGCGGCGTTCGGGAAGATCGAGGCGGAACACGGCCCGGTGGACGTCCTGGTGGCCAACGCGGGCATCATGCGCGACATGCTGACGCTCGCCATGAGCGACGAGGACTTCACCGGCCTGCTGGACACCAATCTCGTCGGCCCGTTCCGCTGCGCACGCCGGGCCATCCCCGGCATGCTGGAGAAGCGCTGGGGGCGGCTGGTGTTCATCTCCTCCTTCTCCGGGATGCTCGGCTCCCCAGGGCAGGCCAACTACGCCGCGTCCAAGACCGGCCTGACCGGGCTCGCGCGCTCGCTGGCGCGGGAGTTGGGCAAGCGCGGGATCACGGCGAACGTCGTGGCGCCCGGCTTCATCGACACCGACATGGTGGCGGGCGTCAGCGACAAGCGGCGGCGCGAGTACATCTCGGCGACGGCGCTCGCGCGGCCGGGCCGCCCGGAGGAGGTCGCCAACGTCGTCCGGTTCCTGGCGGACGACGACGCGTCCTTCGTCACCGGCGCGTTCATCCCGGTGAGCGGCGGACTGGGGATGGGCGTATGAGCGGTGGCCTGCTGGAGGGGAAGCGCGTGCTGGTCACGGGCGTCGTCTCGGAGGCGTCGATCGCCTTCCACGTCGCCAGGATCGCGCAGGAGCAGGGCGCGCAGGTGGTGCTGTCGTCGTTCGGCCGCGCGCTGCGGGTGACGGAGGCGGTGGCGGGGCTGCTGCCGGACAAGGCACCCGTGGTGCCGCTGGACGTGACCTCGGCCGACGACCTGGAGGGTCTGGCCGACCGGGTCGGCGCCCACGTGGACGGGCTGGACGGCGTGGTGCACTCGATCGCCTTCGCGCCGCCCTCGGCGCTCGGCGGCGCCTTCCTTGAGACGTCGTGGCCCGACGCGGCGACGGCGCTGCGCGTCTCCGCGTTCTCGTTCAAGGACCTGGTGACGGCCTGCCTGCCGCTGCTGGCCGACGACGCGGCGGTCGTCGGCCTGGACTTCGACGCCAGCCTGGCGTGGCCCGGCTACGACTGGATGGGCGTGTCGAAGGCCGCGCTGGAGTCCATCACCCGCTACCTGGCGCTCTACCTGGGCGAACGCCGCATCAGGGCCAACCTGGTCGCGGCGGGCATGGTCCGTACGCTCGCGGCCCGCTCCCTCCCGGACGCGGACCGGCTCGAAGGGATCTGGCGGACGAGGCCGCCGCTGCCCTGGGACGTCAACGACCCCGTGCCGACGGCGAAGGCGTGCGCGCTGCTGCTGTCCGACTGGCTCCCGGCCACGACGGGCGAGGTGCTGCACGTGGACGGCGGGCTGCACGCGGTCATGGTCTGAGGACCGGCGGGTCCCGCCCGGCACCCCGTCCGGGCGGGACCCGCCCCCGTCATTTCGTCATACGAAACAATTTGACGCACTCCGTAACGTCCGCCGATGCTGGTCGCCACACCTCGGGACGCGCGTCCGCCGCGGTGGTGCGCCGCAGCGCCGCCCTCGCGCCGTGACGCCGTGGAGCGGAGAGACGATGACGGTGACGGACGGCGGCCCCGCCGGGCCTGGCGGAGGCGGACCCCGCGTGACGGGCCCGGTCACGGGCGGCGCCCACGGCCGCCCGTTCGGCGCCCACCCCGGCGGCCTCGCGCAGCAGGGCTACGTCGAGGAGGAGTTCCACGTCGGCGGCCTGGCACCGCGTTTCCGCCCGCTGCGCCCGCTCGGCCACGACGGCCGCTGGACCGTCGTCCCCCACGGGTCCGCGCCGTACCGCACGCGTGTCCTGGTGCGCCGCCCCGTGGACCCGCGCCGCTTCAACGGCACGGTGCTCGTGGAGTGGGCCAACGTCTCCAGCGGCTTCGAGCTGGGCATGCTCGCCGCGCCGGGACTGCTCGACGGCTTCGCCTACGCGGCCGTCTCCGCCCAGCCGCTCGGCATCGACGGCTTCCCGACCCGCCCGCGCGGCCTCGCCGTGTGGGACCCGGAGCGCTACGGCGAACTGCACATCCCCGACGACGCCGTGGGCTACGGCATCTTCACGCAGGTCGCGCGGCTGCTGCGCGCCGACCGGGACGGCCACGGCTCGCCGCTGCTCGGCGGGCTGCGCGCCGAGGTGCTGATCGGCGCGGGCGCGTCCCAGTCCGGCAGCCGCGTCCTCGCCTACGCCAACGGCGTCCAGCCCCTCGACCACGCCTTCGACGCGCTGATGCCGCTGCTGTGCGCGGGGCACGCGAGCGACTTCGCCGCCGACATCGCGCACCCCGACCGCAACGCCGGGGACCGCGGCCACAGCCGCGCGCTGCCCGCCCGCGTCCGCGACGACCTGGACGTCCCCGTCCTGACGCTCAACACCGAGACGGAGGCGGCGCACCACGTGCCGCAACGGCGGCCGGACACGCCCCTCTTCCGCTCGTGGGAGATCCCCGGCGCCTCCCACGGCCCGGCCGGTCTGCTGCGGGCGCTCGCCGAGGTGACCGTCAGGGACGGCGCCGGGCCCATGGGCTGGGCCGAGGGCACGTCCGCCAGCGCCGTCGAGTGGCTGCCGACGTTCGAGGCCGCCGTACGGCACATGCGCCGCTGGGTGCGGGAGGGCGAACCGGCCCCGGCCCAGCCGCCCATCGCGCTGACGCAGGACGGCGCCCTGGCCCGCGACGCGTTCGGCAACGCGCTCGGCGGCGTCCGCCTGCCCGAGCTTGAGGTGCCGGTCGCGACGTACCTGGGCTCGCACCCCGACTCGCCCCTCGCGGGCCGCACCACGCCGCTCCCGCCGGACGTGCTGCGGCGCCTCCACCCGAGCCACGCGGCGTACGTCGCCCACGTCACCACCGCCGCCGAGGCCGCCCGCGCGGCCGGGGTCGTCACCGCGGAACGCGCGGCACAGTACGTGCGCGCCGCCGAGGCCGCCGACGTCCCGCCCGCCTGAGGAGAAGCCCCATGCACGCTCAGGCGACCCGCGCGGTCGAGACGACCGGCGGCGCCGTCCGTGGCCGCGCGGCCCGTCACGTCCTGGCGTTCAAGGGCGTGCCCTACGGCGAACCGACGGGCGGGGACGCCAGGTTCCTGCCGCCGCGCCCCTACCGGCCGCGCCCCGGCGTGCTGGACGCGGACGCGTACGGGCCCGTCGCCCCGCAGCCGGGCCGGAATCCGGCGCCCCAGGGCGAGGACTGCCTCGTCCTCAACGTCTGGACGGCCGGTCTCGACGACGCGCGCCGCCCGGTCATGGTGTATGTCCACGGCGGCGGCTTCCTGACCGGTTCGGGCGGCACACGCACCGCCGACGGCGCGCGCCTCGCGCTCACGCACGACGTGGTCGTGGTGACCGTCAACCACCGCCTCGGGCCGTTCGGTTACCTCTACCTCGGCGACCTGCTCGGCGGCGAGCACGAGGCGGGGAACGCCGGGAACCTCGACCTCGTCCTCGCCCTGGCGTGGGTGCGGGACAACATCGCCGCGTTCGGCGGGGACCCGGGCCGTGTCATGGTCCTCGGCGAGTCGGGCGGCGGCAAGAAGATCAGCCACCTGCTCGCCATGCCAGCCGCCCGAGGGCTCGTGCACCGCGCCGCGATCCACAGCGGCGCGCTGTCCACGGCGCTCGGACGTGACGCGGCGACCGCCTACACCCGCCGCCTCCTCGACCACCTCGGCCCCGGCGCGGGCGGCGCGGCGACGCTGCGCGAGATACCGGCCCGGCTGCTGACGCGGGCCGTCGCCGCGCTGTCGGCCGCCGGGGTGGAGCCCGCGGGAGGCTACGGCGGCGGAGGCGGGCCGCAGCCCCTCGTGGACGGCGTGACGCTGCCGGAGCATCCGGGCGTCGCCGTCGCCGGGGGCGCCTCGGCCGACGTGCCCCTGCTCGTCGGCAGCACGCTGGACGAGCCGGTCGCCGCCTGGCGGGGCCGCGAGGGACGGTTCCTCGGCATGGACGAGGCGGACGTGCGCCGCGCGCTGGCCGACAGCCCGTACGTCGCCCTCGGCGACCGTCTGGACGACGTGATCCGGCACTACCGCGCGGTCTGGCCCGGCGTCCCGCCCGGCCTGTTCGTCGCCCGCGTGGAGACGGCGGGCAGTTGGCGGCTGCTCTCGCGCGCCTTCGCCGACGCCAAGGCGCGCGGCGGCCGGGCGCCGGTGCGCTCCTACGTCCTGACGTTCCCCGGCGGCGACCCGGCGGGCGTCCACGGCGCGGGGCACGCGAGCGACATCCCGCTGATCCTGCGCAACCTCGACGCCGACGACGTCCTCCACGACGCCGCGTGGTGGGAGAAGGCGCCCGGCGCGCGGGAGTTCAGCGACCTGATGAGCGTCACGTGGGAGTCGATGGCGCGGCACGGCGACCCGCGCGGCCCGCACCTCCCCCACTGGCCCGCGTACGTGCCCCCGCAGGCGGCCACGCTGCTGCTCGACCGCTCCCCCCGCGTGGCGGACGACCCGTTCGGCGACGCCACCGCCTTCCCCCTCCCACCCCTCCCACCCGCCCCATCGACGCACCCGGCACCGGGCGCACGGACGAAAGGCTCTGCACCATGACCACACCGGAGAAGGACCAGGACCTGGCCTTCAGCGGCATCATCCCGATCACCGACCCCACCCCGAAGCCCCGCACCGTGGGCCTCACGGAGGTACGGACGGCCGCGCGCTCGATCGCCGACCTGCGCGGCTACGTCGAGACCCTGGAGCCCTACCTCGACAGCGTGAAGTGGACGGCGGGCACGCAGCGGCTGCTGCCCCGCTCCCAGGTGCGCGAGATCAACGCCTACCTGCACGAGCACCGGATCGAGGTCTCCAGCGGCGGCCTGATCGAGACGGTGCTGCCGTTCGGCGCGAAGGCCGTCCGCCGCTACCTGGAGGAGTCGGCCGAGCTGGGCTTCGACATCATCGAGATCTCCTCGGCCATGATCGGCATAGCGGTCGAGGACAAGTGCCGCATCGTGAAGGACGTCCTGGACGTCGGCCTGAAGCCGAAGCCGGAGGTCAACGCCTGGTCGCCGGAGGACCGCGGGCACGTCAGCGGCGACAAGGTGATCCGCGAGGCGGAGGCCGTGCTGGAGGCGGGCGCCTGGAAGGTGATGATCGAGGAGGACGGCATCTTCTCGACCGCCAACACCGGGGACTCCCCGGACCGGTGGAACCGCGACCTCGCCTGGCGGCTGGCGGGCCGCGTCCCCCAGGAGTACCTGTTCTGGGAGGCCAGCTCGCTGGAGATCGACCTGTGGCTGATCAACAGCTTCGGCCCCGACGTGAACCTGTTCGGGGGCGACGAACAGCTCGGCTACATCGCGTCGTTCCGCTCGGGCGCCTTCGTGACGCGGACCGCCGCCTACCGCGGCTGACGCCGCGCGCCGCCGAGGGGGCGGCGGCCGGGCGGGTGGTGAACACCCTGTCCGGCCGCCGCCCCCTCGTCCGTGCACGGTCCAGGCGGCGCGGCGCTGAGGTCGTCGCGGAAGCCCCTTGCGCAATGGTCAAGAATCGTTGACCATTGCTCGCGTGCCTACCGACGACCTCCCCGAGACGTTCCACGTCACCACGGACGAGCAGCTGCGCGCCGTCTCCAACCTCACCCGCCACCGGATCATGGCCGTGCTCCGCTTCGAGCCCGCGACGATCACACAGATCGCCGACCGTCTCGGCCTCGCGAAGGGGAGTTCCAGCTATCACGTGCGGCTCCTGGAGCGGGCCGGGCTCGTCAAGGTCGTGCGGACGCGGAAGGTCAGGGGCGTCACCGAGCGGTACTACGCCATGGCCGCGCGCTCGATCGAGCTGCCCGACCCGGGCGAGGGAGGCCCTGACGTGCTGATGCGCCACGCGGTGGCGGACCTGGAGGCGTCGCCCGTGGACGGCCAGCGGCACGTACGGATGGCGCATCTGCGGCTCACCGACGAGCAGTTCGCGCAGCTGGGGGCACGTCTCGAGGCCCTGGCGGACGAGTACCGGGAGCTGTCCGACCCCTCACTGCCCGACGCGTCGTTCGTCTTCGCGCTCTTCCACCCGGCGGCGGGCGAGCGCGGCGAGGGGGACGCCAAGTGACCTCGGAAACACGGCAGTTGCCGTCCGGGTTCGGACGGCTGTGGACCGCTCAGACCATCTCCTCGCTCGGCGACGGGGTGTCGCACGCCGCGCTGCCGCTGCTCGCGCTGACGTTGACGCGCGACCCGATGGCGCTCGCCGTCGTCACGGCCGCCGGAACGCTGCCGTGGCTGCTCTTCGGAGTGCTCGGCGGCGCGCTGGTGGACCGCTGGGACCGCCGCCGCACGATGTGGGTCGCGGACGCGGCCCGCGCGGCGCTGCTCGCGATACCGGTGGCGGCGGCCGTGCTCGACGTGCTGAGCATTCCGCTGCTCGCGGCCGTCGCCTTCCTGCTCGGCCTCGGCGGGCTCTTCTTCGACACGGCCGCCACGGCCTACCTGCCGGAACTGCTCCGCCGCGACCCCGTACTCCTGGAACGCGCCAACACCCGCCTGCGCGGCGCCCAGACCGCCATGTCCGGCTTCGCCGGGCCGCCCGCGGGCAGTGCGCTGCTCGCGCTCGGGCGGGCGGTCCCGCTGCTGGCGGACGCGGTGTCGTTCCTGCTGTCCGCGCTGCTCGTCCGCTCGCTGCCCGCGATGCCCCGCCCGGCGCCCGAGGTCCGCGCGTCACTGCTGCGGCAGGCGCGGGCCGGGGCCTCGTACGTCTTCCGGGACCGGCTGCTGCTCGGGCTCGCGCTCCGCCCCGCGGTCGGGAACATCGCCTTCCTCGCCGTCGAGACCGTCCTCGCCCTCTTCGCGCACGACCGCCTCGGCATCGGCGCCTTCGGCTTCGGCCTGCTCCTCACGGCGGAGGCCACCGGCGGCCTGCTCGGCGCGGGCATCGCCTCACGCCTCGGCCGACGGCTCGGCACGGGCACCGCGCTGACCTGCACGGCCGCCGTCGAAGGGCTGGCCATCCTGGGCCTGGCCACCGCCACGAACCCGTACGTGGCCGGGCTGGCGCTCGCCGTCTGCGGGGCGGGCATGGGCGCCACGATGGTGCTCGCCCCCTCCCTGCGGCAGGCGATCGTCCCGGCCCACCTGATGGGCCGGGTCACCTCCACCTCCCGCATGCTCGCCATGTGCGCCGCGCCCGTCGGCGCCTTCCTCGGCGGCTGGCTGGCCACCGCACACGGCATCCGCACTCCGCTCTACGCCGCGGGGTTCCTGCTCCTCGCGATGACGGCCGTCACGGCGTCCATGACGAGCAACCGCCGGGTCGAGGCGGCCCTGCGCGCCGCCGCCCCGACCGGCGGCCCCGGACACGAGGCGCCGAGCGCCGCCTCCTCCGGGGCCGCCGCGTCGCCGCGTGGCTGAGCACTCAGGCGGCGGCGGGCTCCCGCTCGCGGGCGGTGCCGTCCTCCAGGGCCCCGGCCTCCTTGCCCGTGCCCACGGCGGTGAACACGATGAGCATCGAGACGAGGGCCGCCCCGGCGCAGATCATCCACACCACGCGGTAGGCGTGTTCCGTGGGCACGACCGTGCCGACGATCGTCAGCGACGTCATGATGGCGCCGAACGAGGCGGACGCCGTGCTGCCGCCGACGCTCTTGACCGTGTTGAACAGGCCGGTCGCGATCCCCGAGGAGGTACGGGCCGCGCGCTCGGCGAGGATCATCGGCATCGCGCCGGTCGAGATCCCCGTGCCGTAGTAGGCGATGGACACGGCCAGGACCGCCTGCCACAGCGACGCGTGCCACACGACGAGGGTCAGGTATCCGGCGACGAGGAGCACGTAACCGCAGTACAGCGTCTGTTTGTGGCCGAGCGACCGGCTCAGGTACGGCACGGACAGCGCGCCGACGACGGCCATGACGCCCGGCGGCACGAGGGCCAGCGCCAGGCCCGTCACGTCGAGCCCGAAGCCGTAGCCGACCTCCTCGGGTGTCGCCAGGAAGGTGCTGACGGCGGTCTGCGCGCCGTAGAAGGTGACGCCCATCGTGAGGCTGGCGACGTAGAAGGGGGCGACGTTGCGCCGGGAGGCGACCCGTAGGTCCACCATCGGGTCGGTGATGCGCAGCTCCAGCAGGGCCCAGCCCGTGAGGATCACGACGGCACCGGCCAGACAGCCGAGCGTCGGGGTGGAGGTCCAGCCCCAGTCGCCGCCCTCGCCGACGAACAGCAGCAGGCAGGCGAGGCCGAGGCTGAGGAGGACGGCGCCCCACCAGTCGGGCCGCACGTGCGCCCGGTTGAGGGATTCGGGGACCATCGTGAACAGCACGACGAGCGTCAGCACGAACATGACGACGGGTATCCACAGCACGGCGATGACGTTGTCCGTCATCGAGCTGATCTGCGCGGCGGCCAGGGTGCCGAGCACCGAGCCGCCGGTGAGGGCCGCCATGACCATGGACACGCCCGACCGCAGCCGCTCGGGGGCGGCCCGGTCGCGGATGATGCCGACGGACAGCGCCGTGTAGGCGGCGACGGGCCCGGCGAGCGCGCGGCCGACGAGGAAGACGAGGTAGTTCGGCGCGACGGCGCACAGCAGCGAGCCCAGCAGCGCCAGGACCACGCCGAGGCGCAGGATGCGGCGGTGGCCGTAGATGTCCCCGAGGCGCGCCAGGACGGGGACGGACATCCCGGCCGCGAGCAGCTGGACGGCGTGCACCCAGGTCAGCTCGCCCGCGGACTGGTGGAAGAGTTCCCCGAGGCCGCCGACGGCGGTGGGCATGACACCGAGCAGGATGCCCTCGGCGAGGTTCGCGCTCGCCAGCGCGACGATCATCAGGGTGTCGGCGCGTCTGCTGGACGCGCCGGCTGCGGGCGGCGACGAAGTGCCGATGGGCTGCACAGCTTCCTCCGGGTTGGGATCAGATCCACGTCGAACTGAACGCCCGGTGCGGCCGTGGCCCCCGCCCCGGCACCGGATCGCCCTAGTAACCCGGATGTTTCCCAGAGCGTCAATAATTTTCTTTGTGCGTAACGAGCAGGCGGCTTATTACGCATGGCGAAAGTTTTTGACTGTGTCAGAAACGGATCGTAGCGTGGCACGGGCGGCGGACGGGCGTGCCGAACGTCCCGAGGCGTCGTCCGGATGACGGAGGGGGCCGGTCCCTACGGGCGCGCGGGCGCGGCGTCCCATTCGCGGCGGAGCATGGCGTAGACGGCCAGGTCCACCCGCTCGCCCTTGAGCATCTCGGCCTCCACGAGGAACGCCTCGCGGCGCATGCCGATCCGCTCCATGAGCCGCATGGAGGGGTGGTTGGCGCCGTTGCACAGGCCGACCACGCGGTGGAAGCCGTACGTCTCGAACGCGATGCGCAGCACGGCGCGCGCCGCCTCGGCGGCGTAGCCCCGGCCGCCGTGGTCCGGGTTCATGACGAAGCCGATCTCGGCGCGGCCCAGTTCCTCGGACAGCCACACGAGGTTCAGGTCGCCGATCACACGGCCGGTGGCGCGCAGTTCGACCGCGACGGCGAGGTTGTCGCCCTCGGCGCCCAGCCCGGTCTGCGTGACGCGGACGGCGAGGGCGTCGCGCGTCTCCTGCCGGGTGCGCGCCTCCCAGCGCAGGTGGCGGGCCACGTCGGGGCGGCGCTGGATGGCGTGGAGGTCGTCGAGGTCACGCTCGGCGAAGGACCGCAGGACGAGGCGTTCGGTGATGACGGGGTCCATGGGCACACCGGTCCGTGGTCGTTCGCACGCTGGTCGGGCCGGTGCATGCTAACAGCGGCGCAACGACCCGCCCGGGGCGGTGGGGCGCCCCGGACGGGTGGGAGGTGCGGTGTGCTCAGAGCATGGTCGGCGTGGGGCGGGTCGCCGTGAGGGGGATCTCGCCCTTCAGCATCCGGCCGCCGTCGCCCGTGAGGCGCAGGTAGTAGTCGGACGAGCAGGGCGTGCCGTCCTCGTCGAGCGCCCAGAAGCCGGCACCGGCCGGGACCTGCGCGGAGGTCTCGGCGGTCTTGGCGATCTGGTTGCCCTCGTTGTACTCGTCGAACATCGAGATGTAGATGCCCTGCACCCCGACGCGGCACATGTTGTAGAACTGGCGCCACATGAAGTCGCCGTGCGCGCGGTCGCGGTCCTGGAGGTTGCCCGGCAGGACGCACGGCTGGTAGTCCACGCCGTTCTCGTTGCACCACGCCTGGTCGGGCAGGTTGACGTTCTGGTAGAAGTTGTCGGCGCCCGCGATGTCGCCGATGCGGCCGACCATCCACGGCGAGAGCATGTCGAGCGCGCGCCAGACCGAGTCGTAGCCGGGGCGGGCGTCCTCGATGCCGCGGCGCCAGTGGGTGGGGACGCCGCCCATGACGTAGGTGCCCTGGTCCTTGAACCAGTTGACGACGTCGAGGCAGACGTCGGCGGGCCAGGTCTTGTTGGGCTCGTTGAAGCCGAGGCCCCAGATACCGACGACCGGCTTGCCGTTCTGCATGGCGTAGGCGGGCGACGAGGTGTACTGGCTCATCTTCTCGAGCCAGTCCGCCTTCGTCTCCGGCTGCATGTTCACCCAGGCCGTGACGTCGTACATGATGTAGAACTTCACGCCGTGCCGCTCCGCCGCGTCGCGGACGCGCGGGACCATCGAGTCCCGGATCGGGCCCTCGCCGCCGTTGGGGTTGAAGCGCTGGAGCGCGGCGGTGTCGATGTTGTTCTCCGCCATCCACCGGAAGTGCGTGTCGATGGTCTGGAGATCGTGCGAGGAGAACAGGTTCGCCGCGCCGCCCCCGCCCAGGTTGGGGTAGGCACTGGGGTAGACGTTGGTGTAGTCGCTGACGTCGGGCCAGCTGATGATGGCGGTGTTGGACGGCGACGGCGGCTGGCCCCAGTTGTTCGACCAGTGCCACCAGTTGCCGTTCATGGGCGAACCGTCGCCCGCGCAGGCGAACCAGCCCTGGTACCCGACGGTGATCTTGCCGACGACGTCGCCCGGAGGGCTCGCGGCTGCGGCCGAACTGGCGGCGGTGACCGAGGGGAGCGCGGCGGCGACGGGGGCCGCTGCGAGGGCCGTGCCGACGAATGCACGGCGGGATATGGGCATGCTAGACCTCTCAGTGTGGGGGAGCTGTTACGGTCTGCGAGCCGCAGCGTAATCAGATCGTCATGGAAGCGCAATAATTGGCGCGAGATCCGGAAGAAATTGACGAGGGATCAGCTCCCCGGCGCTCTTGGCGACGCGCGTAGAGGTACGGCACCATGCTGCGTGCACCGACTGCACGGCCCACCCCACAGGCACGACCGGCCCTGCCGTCCGGCGGGCCGGCCATCAGCAGGAGGGTCCCCTCACATGAGTGCCACATCCGCCCCCACCGCCTCCCCCACGGCACGCCGCGGGCGCGTCGCGGCCACGCTCGCCGCGCTCGCGCTGGCCGCCACCGCCCTGTTCGCCGGTTCAGGCACGGCGACGGCCGCCCCGGCGGACGCCCCGACGACGGCCGCCGACGGCGGGTTCGCGCCCGCCGTCACCAAGATCACCCACGCGCGGGCGACGGACATGTTCCGCGCGTCCGGCATCACCTGGTCGTCGTCCGGCGGCTGTTCGAACCGCAACGTCCCGACGTGCACCTCGTTCGACCAGCTGAACCTGGAGTCGGCGCAGGGCGCCCAGACGCTCAGGTCGGCCAGCGGCTGCGCCCTCAACATCACCGGCGGCACCGAGACCGGCCACGCGGGCGGCACGTACAGCCACTGGAACGGCTACAAGCTCGACTTCGGCCTGAGCAGCTGCCTCACCAACTACGTGACCGGCGTCTTCACCTACATCGGGCAGCGCAGCGACGGCGCCGCGCTCTACCAGTCGGGTTCAGGCAACGTCTACGCCCGTGAGGGCAACCACTGGGACGTGACGTACTACAACTGCGGCGGCTGCTGAGCCGCCCCGCACGGGGCCGCGCCGACCGGCGCGGCCCCACCGCGTCTCAGGGCCGCTTGAGATCGGCCAGCCGCCCCTGCCCGATCACGCAGTCGCGGAACTCGTGCCACGGCTGGCTGCCCTCCCAGCGGAAGAAGGCGTTCGCGCCGCTCGCGGACGTCTCGTCCATGATGCGGCAGCCGTCGTAGAGCACCTTGCCCTCGGTCGTCGCGGCGGCCGACGTGACCACCTTGTGGTACCCGAGCAGCGTGCAGTCCGTGTAACGGACCATCGGGCCACGGCCGTTGAAGCGGTAGAGGTGGGAGTTCGCCTCGTCGGCCCAGGGCCGGTACGAGTGGGCGGAGTCGTCGCAGGACAGGAACGTGACGTGGCCGCGGTCCCAACTGCTGTCGATCACCTTGTGGCCCGCGCCGCGCAGCTCGAAGCGGATTCCGGCCGCGTACAGGCGCCTGACCGAGTCGGCGCGGCTCGGGGCGTCGCCGGTCAGCTGGAAGAACGTGCCGGACGCCCCCTCGCCGGTGAGGATGTACGAGCCGCCGGTGAAGTTCATCGAGCCGCCGCGCCGGTTCTTCACGAAGACGCCCGAGGTGTACTCGACCTTGCAGTCGCGGAACCAGTAGTTGAGGAACTGGTCCTGCTGCGCGACGGCCGGGGTCATCCCGATGACGAGGAAGGCGTCCGTGTAGGTGCCCGAGACCTGGCAGTGGTCCCAGCCCATCTCGCTGTTGAGGTTCGACGCCGGGTCCGGGCCGTCGAGCCCGATGCCGCGCTTCCACGAGCCCCGCCACTCGACGTCGGTGTACCAGGTGTCCTGCACGCCGTGGGTGGCGGAGGAGTAGGCGTAGTTGAAGCTGGACGTGGGGTTGGTGCTGCTGAACGTGAGGCCGCTGACGCGGATGTTCTTGTACCGCTGGTTGTTGGTCCACAGCGTCGTGTCGTTCGCGGTGGGCGCGTACGTGATGCGCGACAGCCGCTTGCCGTAGCCGGTGATGGCGATGCCGTCCACGATGCCGCCGCCCCCGTTGCCGTTGACGTTCGGCAGCAGCGAGTCGGGCTGCGTCAGCAGGTAGGTGCCCGGCGGGATCAGGATCGTCTTCTTCGGGATGGCGCCGGATATCGGGCCGGGCTGGAACGAGGCGAGCACCTCGGCCGCCGCCGCGCGGAACGCGGCGTCGCTGGCGCGCGCGCCGGTCGGGTCGGCGCCCTTGGCGACGACGTCCACGGCGTACGCGCTCGTGTCGGCCGCCGACGCCTGGCCGCCGAGCGCCAGCCCGCCCGCGACACCGCCCGCACCCGCCGCGCCGACGAGCAGCGCGCGCCGCCCGGGGTTGCCGACCCCTTCGGCGCGGTGTCGGGCCTGCGGTCTCTCCGGTCCTCCGGACATGCGCAACTCCTCCTGCTGACGCGTGACATGGCCCCCCGACGCCGGGCCCCCTGCCACGGCGGAACCGGAGCCTATCCCGCGGTACCCGCCCCCCGACCAGGTGTTTCGTGCAGGAGGCACCCACAGGAAACACCCGGCGGGCGGGGGGCGTCAGGCCGTGGCCGGGGGCACCGCGCGCAGCAGGAGGACGGAGCGTGGCCGCAGTTCCAGGACGCTGCCCGACGGGTGGAGCGTGCCGGGCGCCGACTCCTGGTCCTCCAGCGCGGTGTCCACGAGCAGTTCGTACCCGTCGGCCCACGGCGGCCCCGGCAGCGGGAAGCGCAGGGGCTCGTCTCCCGCGTGCAGGAGCACGAGGAAGCTGTCGTCCACGACGGGACGGCCCCGCGCGTCGCGCTGCGGGATGTCGCGGCCCGACAGGAACATGCCCAGGGTGCGGCCGGGCGCGTACCAGTCCTGCTCGGTCATCTCGGTGCCGTCGCCCGCGAACCAGCCGAGATCCCTTATCCCCTCGGGCCCCTGGCGGCGGCCGGAGAAGAAGGCGCGGCGGCGCAGGACGGGGTGCTCGCGGCGGGTGCGGATGAGGCGGCGCGTCAGGTCGAGGAGCGGGCGCCAGTCGGGGTCGGAGACGAGGTCCCAGTCCATCCAGCCGAGGGTGTTGTCCTGGCAGTAGCCGTTGTTGTTGCCGCCCTGGGTGCGGCCCGTCTCGTCACCGGCGACGATCATCGGGACGCCGGTGGACAGCAGCAGGGTCGTCAGCATGTTGCGCAGCTGGCGGCGGCGCAGGGCGTTGATCTCGGGGTCGTCGGTCTCGCCCTCGGCGCCGCAGTTCCACGAGCGGTTGTCGTCGCTGCCGTCGCGGTTGTCCTCGCCGTTGGCCTCGTTGTGCTTGCGCTCGTAGGAGACGAGGTCGCGCAGGGTGAAGCCGTCGTGCGCGGTGATGAAGTTGACGGACGCGTAGGGGCGACGGCCGCCCCAGGCGTACAGGTCGCTCGAACCGGAGAGGCGGTAGCCGAGGTCGCGGACGTCGGGCAGGGCGCCGCGCCAGTAGTCGCGGACGGTGTCGCGGTAGCGGTCGTTCCACTCCGTCCACAGCGGGGGGAACGCGCCGACCTGGTAGCCGCCCGTGCCGACGTCCCATGGTTCCGCGATGAGCTTGACGCGGCGCAGCACCGGGTCCTGGGCGATGACGGCGAGGAACGGCGAGAGCATGTCCACGTCGTGGAAGGAGCGGGCGAGGGCGGCGGCGAGGTCGAAGCGGAAGCCGTCCACGCCCATCTCCTGCACCCAGTAGCGCAGGGAGTCGGTGATGAGGCGCAGGACCTGGGGCTGCACGACGTGCAGGGTGTTGCCGCAGCCGGTGTAGTCGGCGTAGCGGCGGGGGTCGTCGGTGAGGCGGTAGTAGCCGGGGTTGGCGATGCCGCGCAGGGAGAGGGTGGGGCCGAACTCGTTCGCCTCGGCCGTGTGGTTGTAGACGACGTCGAGGATGACTTCGAGACCGGCCTGGTGGAGGGCGCGGACCATGCTCTTGAACTCGCCGACCTGCTGGCCCCGGCTGCCGGACGCGCTGTAGGCGGCGTGCGGCGCGAAGTAGCCGATGGAGTTGTAGCCCCAGTAGTTGTGCATGCGGCGGCGCAGGAGGTGGTCCTCGTGCGCGAACTGGTGGACGGGCAGCAACTCGACGGCGGTGACGCCGAGACTGGTGAGGTGTTCGATGGCGGCCGGGTGGCCGAGCCCCGCGTAGGTGCCGCGCAGTTCGGGCGGGATGCCGGGGTGGCGCATGGTGAAGCCGCGGACGTGCAGTTCGTAGATCACGGAGTCGGCCCAGGAGGTGCCCGGCCTGATGTCGTGCGCCCAGGACTCGGTGTCGTGGACGACGACGCCCTTGGGCACGAACGGGGCGGAGTCGCGCTCGTCGCGGACGGTGTCGGCCAGTTCCTGCTTGGGCCAGTCCCTGACGTGGCCGTAGACCTCGGGCGGGAGCGGCCCGTCCGTGGCGTAGTCGCCGTCCACGGCGCGGGCGTAGGGGTCGAGGAGGAGTTTCGCGGCGTTCCAGCGGGCGCCGCTCGGGGGGTCCCAGCGTCCGTGGACGCGGTAGCCGTACCGCTGCCCGGGGCGGACGCCGGGCAGGAAGCCGTGCCAGATCTCGTGCGTCAGCTCCTCCAGGGCGCAGCGGGTCTCCTCGCCGCTGTCGTCGAAGAGGCAGACCTCGACGGCTTCCGCGCCGCCCGCCCACAGGGCGAAGTTGGTGCCTTCCACGCCGTCTGGTCCTGCGTGGAATCGGGCGCCGAGCGGCTGGGGGCCGCCGGGCCAGACCTCGGTCCTCACGCGCTCCGGTGCCTGTGACACGCGCCCTCCCAGGAGTCTTCTTCGCTTGATGCTTCCCGCCGACGGGCCTTCGCTCACGCGCCGAGGCCCATGACATGACCGTGGGTCACAGGTGACAGGAATGTGACATTTTGTCACGACCCCGCCAGGAGGGTCGGGTGACGCCGCCCTGACTGCAGCAGAACAGTGACGTTTTCCCCGCAGCCCCACCCGTAGCGGTGTGATTACCTGGCCGCAAAAGTGGCGCGGGATGCCCGCGCGGGAATAGGGGAGAGCCGGACGTGGCGAGAAGTTCGGGGCGGGGGCGGCGCGGTGGCGCGGCCGTGGCGCTGCTGGGGGCACTGGCGCTGACGCTGGCGGGGTGCAGCGGGTCGGGCGGCGCGGAGCGGGATCCCCGTGAACCGGCCGCCGTGGAGGAGCCGGAGGCGCCGCCGGTGCGGATCGCGATCGCGCCGGGCGACGGCGCGCAGGACGTGGCCACCTGGGGGGAGCTGGCCGTGTCGGCGCGGGACGGCGTCCTGACGGGGGTGACGGTCACCGGTCCTGACGGTGAGGAGGTCCCCGGCGAGCTGTCGGCGGACGGCACCGGCTGGGAGCCGGACGAGCACCTGGCCAACGACGCCCGCTACACCGTCACGGCGGCCGGGGAGAACGGCGAGGGAGCGGCGGCGGAGGCGACGGCCGCGTTCGAGACGGTGGCGGCCGACGCCACGTTCGGCACCGAGTGGAACGTCCCCGACGGCGCCGAGGTCGGCGTCGGCATGGAGCTGTCGGTGACCTTCGACGAGCCGATCGAGGACACGGCCGCCGTGCGGGACGCCATCCGCGTCACGGCAGACTCGGGCGTCGAGGTGCGCGGGCACTGGTTCGGCACGCAGCGGCTCGACTTCAGGCCGGAGAAGTACTGGGCGCCCGGCACGGAGGTGAGCGTCGCGTTCCGGCTGCGCGGCGTGGAGGGCGCCCCCGGCGTGTACGGGACGCTGCGCGAGGACGTGGCCTTCACGATCGGCCGCGCCCAGGTGAGCACGGTGGACGTGGACACGCTGACGATGGAGGTCGTGCGCGACGGGGAGCTGCTGCGGACGCTCCCGGTCACCACGGGCGCGGCCGAGACCCCGACCTGGAACGGCCGGATGGTCGTCACCGAGAAGCTGGTCGAGACCCGCATGGACGGCTCGACGGTCGGCTTCGAGGGCGAGTACGACATCGAGGACGTGCCGCACGCGATGCGGCTGTCCACCTCGGGCACGTTCATCCACGGCAACTACTGGGCGCCGCCCTCGACGTTCGGCTCGACCAACGCCAGCCACGGCTGCGTGGGCCTGGAGGACGAGCAGGGCGCGGACGACCCGGACACGCCCGGCGCCTGGTTCTTCGCGCAGTCGATGGTCGGGGACGTCGTCGAGGTGATCAACTCGGCCGACGACGTGATCGCGCCCGACAACGGCCTGAACGGCTGGAACATGGACTGGGACGAGTGGGGCGCCGGGCAGTGACCGCCCGGCGGTGAACGGCGGGCGGCCGGGTGGCCGTTCCGCCGTCCACGCCCTCCTCACGGCGTGAGTCGGCCCGGTCCGTTCCGTCCGGCCGGGTCCGCACGCCGGACGAGCGCCCACAGGGCGTCCACGGCGGCGTCCGCCTCGGTGCGGCAGGCGGCCCGTTCGGCGACCGGTACCCGGTCGTCGGCCGCGCGCGCCAGTGCGGGGAACAGGCGGTCGCTCACCGCGCGCAGTTCCGGTCCTCCGTCGCCGAGTGCGGCGAGCCGCGCGACGAGGCTGCCGGGGAGGAGACGCGGCCAGTAGTGGGCCTCGCCCCAACTGGTCCACGGATGCGCGGCGAGCGGTACGACCCGGGCGGTGGCGCGGCACGCCTGGCAGGCATGATGCGTCCACCCGGGCCCCGACCCCCCGACGACGGTCGCCACCGGCACGAGCGCCCCGTCCGTGGCCTCGCAGTACATGCAACGCGGAACGAGACTCACGCCCCCGCCTCCCCACACTCCGGCGCACCGGGCGCGGCGTTCATGTACGGGCTGACGGTGGTCATCGGGGCCTGCCTTCCGGAGTGCGGTCGAAGGAGCTGGGACGGCCGCGACGCGAACGCATGGCCGAGCTGTAGCAAGGTCGGGGGAATCCGGCGACGCGAGAAAAGTCGTCCGGAGGCAGCGGCACGGTGGCGGCCCGACGGCCGGTGGACGTGCCGCCGCGCCTGCGGCGGACCACTCATCCTTCGCCTCACATCCCTTTCAGAAGCTTGAGATGCGCCGCGATCGCCGCGTTCAACTCCGCGCATCTGGCGGCGAGTTCGGCGACCTCTTTCGACGGCTGTGTCTCGTCAGAAGCCTCGGGACCATCAGAGGGCTGATCTTCGGGGGGTGGTGTGCTCATGGCGTGCTCCGCGATGTCCCGGAGCGACCTCCGGAACTGGTGTCCGACAGGACCAAGCGTGATCGAATAGGCACGCTCGGCGACGTATGATCACCCTGACGGCGCAATCAGTCCTGGTGCAATGGGTCGGATGGGGATTTCGCCCTTGTTGACTGCGACGTGTTGACCGCCGTTGCGGAACGGTGTTTTCGGAGCCTCCGTTTGGACGGCGCCGGGTATTCCACAACTGATGGAGGGGTGAGCGCGTGGTCGAGGAACACATGACGGGATCGACCGTCCCACGCAGGCAGTTGGGCCGGTATTTGCGGGACCTGCGGATGCAGGCCAGCATCACGGTGCGGGCGGCGGCCCGGGAGTTGGAGTGGTCGGAACAGAAGATCTGGCGCATCGAGACCGGGCAGGTGGCGATGCGGGTGCTGGACGTCCGCGCCATGTGCGAGATGTACGGCGCGCCGAACGATCTGACCGAGGCGCTGAAGAGCCTCGCCCGCGAGACGAAGGCACGCGGCTGGTGGCACGCGTACGGCGACGCACTGCCGGAGTGGTTCGACCTCTATGTCGGGCTGGAAGAAGCGGCATCCGAACTTCGCTGGTACGAGAACAAGCTCATCCCCGGACTTCTCCAGACGACGGACTATGCGGCGGAGATCATCCGTACGCACAGTCCGTCGCTCTCGGAATCCGAGGTGGAGCGTCGGGTTCATCTGCGAATGGATCGCCAGTCCATCCTGATGCGACCTGTGTCGGCACCGACGCTTCGGATAGTGCTGGCGGAGTGCGTGCTGCGCCAGCTTGTCGGCGCGCCCAAGGTGATGGCCACGCAGCTGGCCCACCTCGCGTACGTCTCGGCGAATCAGAACGTGAACCTGCGTGTTGTACCTTTCGACGTGAGTAACCCGGGAGTGCTCAGCGGTGCGTTCACCGTCCTTCAGTTCCCTGAAGGACGGATGGCGGAGCCCCCGACCGTCTACGTAGAGGGCTTTACGGGCGGCTTGTACCTGGATAAACCTGATGAGGTCAGGCGGTTCGAGGCCGCTTTCCAGAAGATCTGGGATGCGGCAGTGGACGATCAGGCATCGCAGCGCCTGATCGCTGAGGCGGCGAGGAGCTATGAGCAGCAGTAAGGGCGTGCGTTGGCGCGTGTCGAGCTACAGCAACGGTGAGGGTCAGTGCGTGGAGGTGGCGCGTTGTGCTACCGCTGTGGGCGCGCGCGACACGAAGGACACCGGTCACGGCCCTGAGTTGTGGACCAGCTGTGAGAGTTGGGCTGCGTTCGTCGGTTCGGTGCGGCGGGGCAGTCTCGAAGGTTGATCGCACGAGATGAGACGCCCCCGGTCCAGCCCTGTGCCGGTGCCGGGGGCGCCGTCTCGTCCGGATCTCGCCGTTCCTGCCGCTGGCTGCTGGGCAGGTACCCGCAGACGGTTCATGACGCGCCGAGGGAATGCGGGGAGACCCATGTGCATCACGTCGGCATGGCGGAAGTCCACCTACAGCAATGGTCAGGGCGAGTGTGCTGAGGTGGCGCGGGTCGCGTCTGCCGTGGGCACGCGCGACACGAAGGACGCCGGGCACGGCCCCGAGGTGTGGGTTTCGGCGACCACCTGGGCCGCGTTCGTCGGTTCGGTGCGTCGGGGTGGTCTCGACGCCTGACCGCATCAAGGGTTCCACGCCCCTCGCGTCGGACCGGCGTGTGAGAGCACCGGGTCCGTGCGTGGTCGGTTCGCGACGGACGACCGGGCGTACGACCCCTCAACTGACCGGCAGGTGACGGGCGGTGCGGACGGGGCGGACGGGAACGCGGGCCCTCGCCGAGGGCATATGCGGGCCGTCACAGCGGCATCCGTCACCCCTCGGGGCACCGTCCGCCTCCGATACCCCGGAAGCGACCACGCGTCCGGCATATGCACGCCATGATGGGGCGCATGACGACAATGGCGGACGCCAGGGACATCAGGAACGCGGCGTTCTCGGCCGACGAGGACCCGTCCGCCGGAGAGGTGATCCTGCCGTCCCTGCCCGAGTCCGCCGGTCGCGCCAGGCGGCTCACGCGGCGGCTGCTCGGGGTCCGCTGGCTGCTGCCGCCCGACCTGACGGACAGCGCCGTGCTCCTCGTCTCGGAACTCGTCGGGAACGCCGTCCGGCACGCGGGCGCGCCCTCGTTCGGCCTGCGTATCCGCCGCCGCAGGGGCTGGATCCGCGTCGAGGTCAGCGACCCGTCGCGCACCCTGCCCTGCCTGCTGCCCGTCCGGGATCTGGACGTCAGCGGCCGGGGCCTCTTCCTTGTGGACCACCTGTCGGACCGCTGGGGCGTCGATCTGCTGGCGGACGGCAAGGCCACCTGGTTCGAGATGCGCGTCCCGCTCCCCTGAGCCCACCTAACTGAGCCCACCCACCTGAGTCCCTGACCCCCCGGGCCCCCGGGCCCCGGCGCCGCTCCCCCACTCCCCCGCTCGCCCGGGTCAGCGACGGCCGCCCGCGAGCCCCCGTGAGGCACGGCGACGCCGGTCGTTGCACAGCAGGCACCTCCCCCAGCCCGGCGGCAGCGGATCGTCCTTGTCCCCGTGGAGCGGGTCGATCGCGCCGCGCGGATGCTCGCGGCAGCCGGTGCCCACCGGCCCGTCGCTCAGCGACTGCGCCGCCCCGAGCGCACGACGCAGCGCGTCCACCAGCGCCTCGGCCTGCGCCCCCGCCGGGACGTCCTCCTCGAAGGCGATGTCGGACGCCGTCCGCAGGGCCGCCTGGAGTTCCCTTACCTCGCTTCGCTGACTCATGCCCGCCAGCGTAGGCGGCACCACCGACAACGGCGCCGGGCGGCGGGTCCCGGGGTCGGAAAGGACGCACGACCTGCGATCTAGGACAAAAAACCCGTTGGGAAGTGTCAGTGCAGGTCCGTACTCTCGACCTGATGTGTGCCTCAGCCGAACCCAGCGTCCCCCCGGCCCGAAAACGTTCCGTCGTCCGCGCCCTCCTGCGGCTGTGGCCCTACGTCCGTCCTGTCAGGGCACGCGTCTTCGGTGCCGCCGGGGTGGCCGTGGTCGCCGCCTCGCTGGGCCTGGCGATGCCGCTGATCCTCAAGTGGATCGTGGACGGGCCGGTCAGTGAAGGGGACACGGGCGGCATCTGGCTGGGCGGCATCGTCCTGCTGTGCGTCGGGGTGGCGGAGGCGCTGCTGTTCGGGCTGCGCCGTTTCCTGGTGGCCAGGCCGCTGACGAGGGTCGAGGCGGACATGCGCTCGGCGCTGTACCGCCACATCCAGCGCCTCCCGGTCACCTTCCACGACAGGTGGGCCACGGGGCAACTGCTTTCCCGCGCCACCGGTGACCTCCAACTGCTGCGGATGTTCCTGGCGTTCGGCCTGACGTTCCTCATCGTCAACACCGCGACGATCCTCGTCGGCGTCGTCATCCTGCTCGCGCAGGACTGGACGCTCGGGCTGGTGCTCATCGGCCCGGTCGTGCCGCTCATCGTGCTGTGCGCCCTGTTCGAGCAACGCTTCAGCGTCGTCGCCCGGCGCGCGCAGGACCAGATGGGCGACCTGACGACGGTGGTCGAGGAGTCGATCCTCGGCATCCGCATCATCAAGGGCTTCGGGCGGCACCGCAGCCAGGCCGAGGCGTTCCGGGCCCTCTCGGGTCAGCTCCGCGAGACCGAGATGCACAAGGCGAAGCTGCTCGCCGGTATCTGGTTCGTGATCCAGGCCATCCCGGAGATATTCGTCGGCCTCGCGCTGGTCCTCGGCGTGATCCAGGTCTCCGACGGCAACCTGACGGCGGGCACGCTGGTGGCGTTCATGTCCACGGCGATGGCCCTGCGCTGGCCCGTCGAGTCCATGGGCTTCCTGCTGGCGCTGTGCAACGAGGCGGCCACCGGCGCCGACCGCTTCTTCGACGTCATGGACACCCCGCTGCCCGGCGAGTACGACGGCGCGCCGTCCGTCACCGGCGCGGCGGACGGGATGCGCTTCGAGAACGTCGTCTTCCGCTTCGCCGACGCGCCGCCGGACAGCACTCCCGCGCTCGACGGCATCGACCTGCACATCAGGCCGGGCGAGACGATGGCGCTCGTCGGCGGCACCGGCAGCGGCAAGACCACGCTGGTCGGCCTCGTGCCCCGCCTGCACGAGGTGACCTCGGGCCGCGTGACGCTCGACGGCGTGGACATCGCGACGCTGACCCGCGACGAGGTGCGGCGCCAGGTCGCCGTCGCCTTCGAGGAGCCGACGCTCTTCTCCGCCTCCGTGCACGAGAACGTCGCCATGGGCACCGAGGACGCGCGCCCCGACGACCTCGACCGCGCGCTGCGCGTGGCCCAGGCGGACGGCTTCGTCCACGCCCTGCCGCACGGCGCGGCCACGGAGGTCGGCGAGCAGGGGCTCAGCCTCTCCGGCGGCCAGCGGCAGCGCCTCGCGCTGGCCCGCGCCGTCGTCGGCAACCCGCGCTTCCTCGTCCTGGACGACCCGCTCTCCGCGCTCGACGTGCACACCGAGGCACGCGTCGAGGCCGCGCTGCGCGAGGTCCTGGCCACGACGACGGCGCTGGTCGTCGCCCACCGGCCCTCGACGGTGCAGCTCGCCGACCGGGTGGCCCTGCTGTCCGGCGGCCGGATCACCGCCGTCGGCACCCACGCCGACCTGCTCCGCGACAGCGCCGAGTACCGGCATCTCATGACCGGCGAGCCGGTCCCGCACGAGGAACGGCCGGAGGTCAGCGTCCGATGACGACCACCGCCCTGGACGACAGGGAACTCCCCCCGGAGGCGGCGCGGGAGCACACGGAGCCCGTGGACGACCCGTTCGACCGGGACGTCCTCCCGGCGCCGAAGGACGCGTCGCGGCGGCTGCTCGGCTCGCTGATCCGCCCCTACCGCGCCCGCATGGCGGTCGCGGCCGTCGTGCTGCTGGCGCAGCAGGCCGCGGTGCAGGCCGGGCCGCTGCTGGTCGCGTACGCCATCGACAGCGCCGTCCCGGCGCTGCGCGAGGACGACAACGGGCCGCTGATCGCCGTGGCCGTCGCCTACTTCCTGTGCGCGGTGGGCGGCGGCGGCTTCCAGGCGCTGTTCATCCGGCTCACGGCCCGTCTGAACCAGGGCATCCTGCTGGAGCTGCGCGGCAGGATCTACCGGCACGCGCAGGCGCTCAGCCTCGACTTCCACGACCGCTACACCTCCGGCCGCCTCATCTCCCGCGCGACGAGCGACGTGCAGTCGCTGCGTGAGCTGCTGAACGAGGGCCTCCAGCAACTGCTGATGATCATGGTGTCGATCGTGTACATCGGCGGGCTGCTGTTCTACCTGGACGTCGGCCTCGGCGTCGCGGCGGTGGTGTCGTTCGTCCCGCTGTGGTTCCTGGTGCGCAGCTACCGGCGGCGGTCCGCCGAGCGGTTCAGCAGGCGGTCCACGGCGATCGCCGCGGTGATCGTGAAGTTCACCGAGACGGTGGGCGGCATCAGGCCCGTGCAGGCGTTCCGCCGCGAGCGGGCCAACGACGAGGCGTTCGAGCGGCTGAACCGCACGCACGAGCGCGTCAACGGGGACACGATCCTGGAGATGGGCCGCTTCATCGTGCTGTCCCGCTGCGTCGCGGCGATCACCGTCGCGGCGATCGTCCTGTGGGGCGCGCAGCGGGTGGCGTCCGGCGAGCTGGCGCTGGGCGCGCTGGCGGCCGGGGCCCTGTACATCCGGCGGCTGTACGACCCGCTGGACCAGTTCGCGATGGTCCTGAACAACTACCAGTCGGCCGTCGCGTCGCTGGACAAGATCTCGGGCCTGCTGGCGCAGCGGCCCGACGTGCCGGAGCCCGAGCGGCCGGTGCGGCTCCCGGAGCGCGCGGCGGGGACGCCGGGCCGCGAGGTGGTCTTCGACGACGTGCGGTTCGCGTACCGCACGGGCGGCGAGGTGCTGCCCGCGTTCCGGATGACGCTGGCGGCCGGGGAGACGACGGCGCTGGTGGGCGCGACGGGCGCGGGCAAGTCCACGCTGGTCAAGCTGCTGGCGCGCTTCTACGACCCGAGCGAGGGGCGCGTCCTGCTGGACGGGACGGACCTGCGGGACCTGACGACGGCGGAGCTGCGGCGCGGCGTCGTGATGGTGACGCAGGAGGCGTTCCTCTTCTCGGGGACGGTCGCCGAGAACATCGCGATCGGCAAGCCCGACGCGACGCGCGCGGAGATCGAGGAGGCGGCGCGCGCCATCGGGGCGCACGACTTCATCGCCGCGCTGCCCGACGGGTACGACACGGACGTCCGCAAGCGCGGCGGCCGGATCTCGGCGGGGCAGCGGCAGCTGGTCGCGTTCGCGCGGGTGCTGCTGGCCGACCCGGCGGTCGTGATCCTGGACGAGGCGACGTCGTCGCTGGACATCCCGGGCGAGAAGGCCGTGCAGGAGGCGATGGAGACGGTGCTGCGCGGCCGGACGGCCGTGCTCATCGCGCACCGGCTCTCGACGGTGGAGATCGCCGACCGGGTGCTCGTGATGGAGGCGGGGCGCGTGGTCGAGGACGGCCACCCGGCCGACCTCGTCGCGGGCACGGGCCGGTTCTCCGACCTGCACCGCGCCTGGCGCGAGAGCCTGGTCTGAGCGGCGTCGGGGCGAACGGAACGGCGGCGCCGTCCCCGGGTGGGGGCGGCGCCGCCGTGTGTCGGGCCGGTCAGCGCAGGGGGGTGCCGGTGGTCTCGGCGTGGTCCTCGGACGGCATGGCGACCATGCCGAGCTCCGCCCGCGACGCGAGCTGCGGGTGCGCGGGCAGGACGCGGACGGTGTAGCCGAACGGCCCGGCACGGTGCAGCGTCAGGTCGCCGGTGAACGTCCAGCGGCCCGACAGGTCGGGACCGCCCTGCGCCTTCAGCGGGACCTGGAGCGGGTCGGCCAGCGTGTCGTCCCCGTTGACGCGGCCGATGACGGCCTGCACCTCGACGGCGGACGGGTCGAGGTCCCCGAGCGTGACGCGGACCCGCAGCGGCACGGAGGCGCCGAGCGTGGCCGGTTCGCCCGCGGTCTCGACGTGGTCCACCGCGACGCGCGGCCACTCGTGCGCGACGCGGTCGGCGAACGCGGCCAGCTCCCCGGCCGCCTCCGGCGTCATCGCCCGGTGCGCGACGGCGGCGGGCGCGTAGTAGCCGGTGATGTACTCGCGCAGCATCCGCTCGGCGAGGACGCGCGGGCCGAGCCGGTCCAGGGTCGCGCGGACCATCTCCAGCCAGCGGACCGGCAGTCCCGACCGTCCGCCCGCCCGGTCGTAGAAGCGCGGGCCGACCTGCTCCTCCAGCAGCCCGTACAGCGCGGCGGCCTCGATGGCGTCGCGCCGGTCGGGCTCGGCGGCGGCCAGGCCGTCCGCCGTGGGGATCTCCCAGCCGAAGTCGGGGTCGAACCACTCGTCCCACCAGCCGTCGCGCACCGACAGGTTGAGGCAGCCGTTGAGCGCCGCCTTCATCCCCGAGGTGCCGCACGCCTCCAGCGGGCGCAGGGGGTTGTTGAGCCAGACGTCGCAGCCCGCGTACAGGCTGCGGGCCATCGCCATGCCGTAGTCGGGCAGGAAGACGATGCGGTGGCGGATCGCGGGGTCGTCGGCGAAGCGGACGAGTTCCTGGATGAGCCGCTTGCCGCCCTCGTCCGCCGGGTGCGCCTTGCCCGCGACGACGATCTGCACCGGCCGGTCCGGGTGGAGCAGCAGGGCGGTGAGGCGGCGCGGGTCCTGGAGCATGAGCGTGAGGCGTTTGTAGGAGGGGACGCGGCGGGCGAAGCCGATGGTGAGGACGTCCGGGTCGAGCACGTCGTCGATCCAGCCGAGTTCGGCCTGCCCGGCGCCGCGCTGCCGCCAGGAGGTGCGCAGCCGGGCGCGGACGTCCTGGACGAGCTGGTCGCGCAGGGTGCGGCGCAGTTCCCACAGTTCGGGGTCGCCGAGGGTGGTCGCGGCGCGGGCGCGCTGGGTGGCGTCGGCGGTCCACGTCGGGGCGTGCACGCCGTTGGTGATCGAGCCGATGGGCGCCTCGTCGGCGTCGAACCCGGGCCACAGCCCGGCGAACATGCCGCGGCTGACGTCGCCGTGCAGGGCGGAGACGCCGTTGGCCCGCTGCGCGGTGCGCAGTCCGAGCACCGCCATGTTGAACTGCGGGACCTCGCCGTCCTTGGTGAGGGCCTCGGGCTCGCGCCCCAGGGCCAGCAGGGCGGCCGGGTCGAGGGAGCCCAGTTCGGCGCCGTCGCCGAAGTGGCGCGCGACCAGTTCCTCGCCGAAGCGGTCGATCCCGGCGGGGACGGGTGTGTGCGTCGTGAAGACGGTCCCGGCGCGGACGGACCTGAGCGCGGCGGCGAAGCCGGTGCCCGCCTCCCCCAGCTCGCGGATGCGCTCGAAGCCGAGGAAGCCCGCGTGGCCCTCGTTCATGTGGAAGACCTCGGGCGCGGCGTGGCCGGTGATGCGGCAGTACGTCCGCACGGCGCGCATGCCGCCGATGCCGAGCAGCATCTCCTGGAGCAGCCGGTGCTCGCTGCCGCCGCCGTAGAGCCGGTCGGTGACCTCGCGTTCCGCCGGGGCGTTCTCGGCGACGGCCGAGTCGAGGAGGAGCAGCGGGACGCGGCCGACGCTGACCTGCCAGATCTGCGCCGTGAGCGTGCGCCCGGCGGGCAGGGCGAGGCTGACGCGGGCCCGGCCGCCGTCCCGCTCCGTGAGGGGGGTGAGCGGCAGTTCGTGGGGGTCGATGACGGGGTAGTGCTCCTGCTGCCAGCCGTCGGGCGACAGGCTCTGCCGGAAGTAGCCGTGCCGGTAGAGGAGGCCGACGCCGATGAGCGGGGCGCCCAGGTCGCTGGCGGCCTTGAGGTGGTCGCCGGCGAGGATGCCGAGGCCGCCCGAGTACTGCGGGAGCGCGGCGGTGATGCCGAACTCCGGCGAGAAGTACGCCACGGCGCGCGGCAGATCGCCGCCCGCGCGGGAGTCCGCCTGCTGGTACCAGCGGGGCTCGGTGAGGTAGTCGCGCAGATCGCCGACGGCGACGCCGAGGCGCCGCAGGAAGCCGCGGTCGGCGGCGAGGGCCGCCAGCCGGTCGGCGGGCACGGTGCCGAGCAGCCGTACCGGGTCCTCGCCGCACGTCACCCAGGCGTCCGGATCGACGGAGCGCAGCAGGTCACGCGTCTCGGGGTGCCAGGACCAGCGGAGGTTCAGCGCCAGTTCCTGGAGGGGTCGGAGGGGTTCGGGCAGGACGGGGCGAACGGAGAAGCGACGAATGGCCTTCACGGTCCCGACCGTAGCCGGGCCCCGGGGGGTGTGGGCGGGTTTCCACCGAAATGGGCTGGAATCGGACGGTAAACCACCCCCGGGGACCAGGGAACGGCGGGGCGTCGGCGGGCGGGAAACGCGCGGTCAGGCGGGGGTGCCTCCCGTGCCGGGCGTCTCCTGCGGGTCGGCGGCGGGCGGCGGCTTCTGGACGGGCACGGTGCCCGCCGTGTCCTCCGCGCCGCCGGTGCCCTCGGTGTCGGCGGGGGCACTGGGACCACCGGTGCCGTCGGTGTCGTCGGTGTCCCGCAGCACGCGCGGCGCGAGGTCGCGCGTCGGAAGCACCGTCCCGGCGGCGATCTCGGCCGCGTAGTGGCACGCCACCCGGTGCCCGTCGCCCATGTCCGTGAGGACGGGCCGCTCCGTGTCGCAGCGCTCCGGCTGGCGCCAGGGGCAGCGGGTGTGGAAGCGGCAGCCGGTGGGCGGGGCGGCCGGGGAGGGCAGGTCGCCGCGCAGCAGGATGCGTTCGCGCCCCGCCTCGACGGTCGGGTCGGGCACCGGCACGGCGGACATGAGCGCCCGCGTGTACGGGTGGCGCGGCTCCGCGTACAGCACCTCGCTCGGCGCCTCCTCGACCAGCGAGCCGAGGTACATCACGCCGATGCGGTCCGAGATGTGCCGGACCACGGCGAGGTCGTGCGCGATGACGAGGTAGGTGAGGCCGAGCGAGTCCTGCAACTCCTCCAGCAGGTTGATGACCTGCGCCTGGATGGAGACGTCGAGCGCGGAGACCGGCTCGTCGCAGATGATCAGGTCGGGTTCGAGGACGAGCGCGCGGGCGATGCCGATGCGCTGCCGCTGCCCGCCGGAGAACTCGTGCGGGTAGCGCGACAGGGCGCTCGCGGGCAGGCCGACCCGGTCCAGGATGTCGAGGATCTTCGTGCGGCGCTCCTCGCGCGTGGCGCCGATGCCGTGCGCGGCCATGCCCTCGGCGAGGATCGACTCGATGTTCTGCCGGGGGTTGAGGCTGCCCAGCGGGTCCTGGAAGACCATCTGGAGGCGGCGGCGCGCGCGGCGCATCTCCTCGGACGGCAGGGCGGCGAGATCGGTGCCGTCGAAGACGACGCGGCCCGCCGTGATGTCGTTCAGCCGCAGCACGGCGCGGCCCAGGGTCGTCTTGCCGCAGCCGGACTCGCCGACGAGGCCGTACGTCTGCCCCGCCTCGACGGTCAGCGACACGCCGTCCACGGCGTAGACGTGACCGACCGTCCGGTCGAAGAACACGCCGCGTTTGACGGGGAAGTGGACCTTGACGTCGTCCAGTTCGAGCAGGCTCATCGGGAGACCTCCGTGGCCTCGGCGGTGGTGTGCACCGGGTGGACGCAGCGGACCAGGTGGCCCTCGGGCGGCGCGGCGGCCCCGTCGGCCGGGCGGTCGGCGAGCGGCGGCGCGCCGCCGAGGCACTGCGGTGTGTAGAAGTCGCAGCGGGGCGCGAAGGCGCAGCCGTCCTCCCACGCGATGCGGTCGTTGATGGAGCCGCGGATCGGGTTCAGCCGCTCGCCGCGCGGGGCGTCGAGCCGGGGGATGGAGCCGAGCAGGCCGTGGGTGTACGGGTGCGCGGGGTCGGCGAACAGGCGGTGCCGGTCGGCCGCTTCGACGGCCTTGCCCGCGTACAGCACGTTGACGCGGTCGCACAGCCCGGCGACGACGCCGAGGTCGTGCGTGATCATCAGCAGCGCCGTGCCCTGGTCGTCCACGAGCTCCCGCAGCAGTTCGAGGATCTGCGCCTGGATGGTGACGTCGAGCGCGGTGGTCGGCTCGTCGGCGATCAGCAGCCGGGGGGCGCAGGCGACGGCCATGGCGATGAGGGCGCGCTGCCGCATGCCGCCCGACAGCTGGTGCGGGTACTCCTTCAGGCGGCGCGTCGGGTCGGGTATGCCGACGCGGTCCAGGAGCGCGGCGGCCTCCTTGCGGGCGGCGGCGCCGCGCAGCCCGCGGTGGCGGCTCAGGATCTCGGTGACCTGCACGCCGATCGGGACGACCGGGTTCAGCGACGACAGCGGGTCCTGGAAGATCATCGAGAGCTGGGTGCCGCGCAGGTCGCGCAGGGCGGAGCGGCGCAGGGTGAGGAGATCGACGTCCGTGCCGGTGCCGGTGTAGCGGGCGGTGCCGCCGACCGTCACGCCCTTGGCCGGGAGCAGGCCCATCAGCGCCAGCGAGGTGACGCTCTTGCCGCAACCGGACTCGCCGACCAGGCCCACGACCTCGCCCTGATCGACGGTGAAGGAGACGCCGGAGACGGCGGTCGTGTCGGGGCCGCCGCGTCCGGCGAAGGTGACCGTCAGTTCGTCCACGGTGAGCAGGGGCATGTGCGTCAGCTCCGCAGTTTCGGGTCGAGTGCCTCGCGCATGGCCTCGCCCAGGAGGGTGAAGCCGAGGGCGGTGATGATGATGCCGAGGGCCGGGTAGACGGCCATCATCGGCTCGGCGTCGAAGAACCGTTGCGCCTGCGAGAGCATGACGCCCCACTCGGGCTGGGACGCGTCCGGGTTGCCGAGGCCCAGGTAGGACAGGGCGGCGGCCTCGATGATGGCGGTGGCCAGGGCCAGCGTGGTCTGGACGATCACCGGGCCGAGCGAGTTCGGCAGCACGTGGGCCAGCACGATGCGGCGGCGCCGTACGCCGAGGGCACGCGCGGCCAGCACGTAGTCCGACCCGGCCTGGGCGAGCATGGAGCCGCGCAGGAGCCGGGCGAAGACGGGGATCTGGATGACGCCGACCGCGATCATCACCGTCGTGAGGCTCTGGCCGAGGATGGCCGCGACGCTGACCGCGAGCAGCAGCGACGGCAGGGCGAGCATCATGTCGATGAAGCGCATCAGGACGGTGTCGAGGCGCTGCCCCGCCTTGCCGCCGAACGCGAGGGCCGCGCCGGACAGTCCGCCCACCAGCGCGCCGACGACGAAGCCGAGGACGGTGGAGACGACGCCGACCAGCAGCGTCTGGCGGGCGCCGACCAGCATGCGGGAGAACATGTCACGGCCCAGGTGGTCGAGCCCGAGCCAGTTGTCGCCGCGCGGGCCGATGAAGACGCCGCGGTTGGTGAAGACCTCGTCGCGCCAGGTCTGGGCGGTCGGGTCGTAGGGGGCCACCCAGGGGCCGACGATGGCGATGACGATGAACAGGGCCATCACCGTGCCGCCGACGAGGGCCATCTTGCTGGAGCGCAGGCGCCGCAGCGCCTCGGTCCACAGGCTGCCGCCGGACGCGGTGGTGGTACGGGTGGTCAGCTCGGCGAGCCGGTCGATCTTCTCGGTCGTCTTGCTCATCAGTTCACCCGGACTCTCGGGTCGATGATGCTGTAGGCGATGTCCACCAGCAGGTTGATCGCCACGTACAGCAGCGCGATGAAGAGGATGAAGCCCATGAGGACCGGGTAGTCGCGGGTGTCGATGGCGTCACGGATGAAGGAGCCGATGCCGCCGAACGCGAAGACCGACTCGGTGAGCACCGCGCCGGACAGCAGGCTGCCGGTGAGCAGGCCGACCGTGGTGACGACGGGCAGCAGCGCGTTGCGCAGGACGTGCCGCCCGCGGACGACGCGGCGGCGCAGGCCCTTCGACTCGGCGGTGCGCACGTAGTCCTCACCCAGCACGTCGAGGACGCTGGCGCGGGTGATGCGGACGATGACGGCCAGCGGGATCGACGCGAGCGCCAGGCCGGGCAGCACGAGGTGCTGGAGCGCGTCCCAGGAGGCGTCCCACTCGCCGGTCAGCAGGCCGTCGAGGACGTAGAAGCCGGTGATCTCCGTCGCGTCGATGCCGGTGGACTGGCGGCCGAAGCTGGGCAGCCAGCCGAGGTTCACGGCGAACACGGCGCGGAGGATGAAGCCGAGGAAGAAGACGGGGATGCAGATGCCGATCAGCGAGCCGGAGACGGCCGTCAGGTCGAGCCAGGTGCCGCGCCTGCGGGCGGCGAAGTAGCCGAGCGGGATGCCGACGACGACGGCGATCAGCATGGCGGCGAAGGCGAGTTCGACGGTGGCGGGGAAGCGCTGGAGGAACTCCTCCCACACCGGGCGGCCGGTGCGGACGGACTCGCCGAAGTCGAACCGGACCAGCCGCTCCATCCAGCGGGCGTACTGGACCCACACGGGGTCGTCGAGGCCGAGGGCCTCCTCGATGGCGCGGCGGTCCTCCTCGGTGGCGCGTTCACCCAGCAGCGCGGACGCCGGGCCGCCGGGCAGCTGGTGCAGCCAGGCGAAGAGGAGGACCGACAGGCCGAGCAGCGTGGGTATCAGCTGCAACAGTCTGCGGACGATGAGACGGAGCACAGAAGGGTTGGCCTTTCTCTTGGCTCGCCTGGCTCACTTGCTTCCGGGGACCGGCCGGGGCCTGGCCGGTCCTGCGGCCCTCGCACGAACCGCCCGGCCACGGGGGTGCCGTGACCGGGCGGTCGGCCGTGCGTACCGGCGCGCTACTTGAAGGAGACCTCGGCGAAGTTCTCCTGCGTGAGCGGGGAGACCGTCGGCGGGTTCACGTCGGGCGAGAAGACGATGGACGGGGGCGAGCTGGAGATCGGCACGCCGGGCAGGTAGTCCATGATGTATTCGTTCAGCGCCTCGTACTCGGCGACGCGGGTCGCGACGTCGGGCTCGGTCGAGGCGGCGGCCATCATGTCGAACAGTTCCTGGTCCTCGAAGCCCCACTCCAGGCTGTAGTCGGCGAACCAGGTGCCCAGGAAGTTGTAGGCGTCGTTGAAGTCGCCGGTCCAGCCGAGGAGGTACAGGCCGCAGTTACCGGCGCGGGTGGTCTCCTGGTAGTCCGGGTTCCACTTGAGCGGCACCGGGTTGACGGTGACGCCCACGGCCTCCAGGTCGGCCCGCAGCAGCTCGTAGATGTCCGCGGGGGCGGGCATGTACGGGCGGGTGACCTCGGTCGGGTAGCAGAAGTCCACGCTCAGGTCGGAGGCGTCCGCGTCGGCCAGCAGTTCCTGGGCCAGCTCCGGGTCGTAGTCGTACGTGGCGACGTTCTCGGAGTAGCCGTCCACCGTGTCCGGGATGAACTGGGTGGCCACGGTGCCGCCTTCCGGCAGCTGCGTGTCCACGATGTTCTGCCGGTCCAGGGCGTGGGCGATGGCCTGCCTGACCTCGGGTTCGGCGAGCGCGGGGTTGTTCTCCTGCGTGATGCCGAGGTAGAGGATGTTGAAGACGCCGCGGACCGGGACCTCGAAGCCGTCGGCGGCGAGCGTCTCGACGTCGGCGGGGGCCACGAGGTCGTAGCCGTCGATGTCCCCGGCCTGGAGCGCCTGGCGCCGCGCGTCCTCCTCGGGGATGGTGCGGAAGACCAGCTCATCGACCCCGGCGGGGTCACCCCAGTAGTCGTCGAAGCGCTCCAGGGTCACCTCCCCGTTGCTCTTGTTCCACTCGGTGATGCGGAACGGGCCGGTGCCGGCGACCGTCCCGGCCTCCTGGCTGTAGTCGGGGAAGGTGATGTTCTCGCCCTCGCCGCTCGGGTCGTCCGCGGCGAACGCCTCCAGGGCGTTCGGGGACTGGATGGCGAACGCCTGGAGGGAGAACGCGCCGGGGAAGTTCGCGGACGGCGCGGCGACCTCGATGACGGCGGTCTGCGGGTCGGGCGCGGTGCAGCCGACGTAGTTCGACTCGCTCGTCTCCTCGCTCTCGTTCTCGGCGAAGCCGCCGAAGACGGAGCCC
Source organism: Streptomyces avicenniae (assembly GCF_000719135.1). Classification (GTDB taxonomy): domain Bacteria; phylum Actinomycetota; class Actinomycetes; order Streptomycetales; family Streptomycetaceae; genus Streptomyces; species Streptomyces avicenniae. Next base: position 124,392 of record NZ_JOEK01000002.1, read on the forward strand.
CAGTAGTACGAGAGCGTCGGGTTCTGGTAGGTGCCGCTCCAGTTGTACCAGCGGTCGTAGTTCGCGCAGACGACCTCGCCGGTCAGCTCGGCGCCGTCGTGGAAGGTGACGCCCTCGCGCAGGTGGAAGGTCCACTGTGTGCCCTCGGGGTTGCTCTCCCACTCCTCCGCGAGGCCGCCGACCAGTTCGGTGCCGCCGGGCTCGTGCTCCAGCAGCGCCTCGAACGCCTGACGGGTGATCCGGAAGGTCTCGCCGTCACTGGCGAGGGAGGGGTCGAGGGAGGCCGGGTCGCCGGCCGCGCCGAAGACGAAGGTCTCCGTGCTGTCCGCCGATTCCTCCTCGTCCCGCTCGCTCGCGCACGCGGTCGCGAACAGTCCGATCGCCAGGGCCGCCGCAAGCATCCTCGCGGCCTTGGGTCTTGCTATGCGCATCGTCCACCTCAGGGGGTCGGCGGTGGTAGGGCCTTCCGGTGGACCGCACATTACTGCTCGGACACATGCCTGGGAACTGCGCGTAGACCGGCGATACCGACCTGAGATGTGGGCAACAAATACGGACAAGTCACCTCCCGGACGGGCAACTTGTCAAGATCGAAGACGCTTCGCGCGCCCCGGCAACGCGCGCTCCACACCCCCGCAACACCCCGGTCACACCCCGGCGCGGGCGCGGGGCGCCGCCGGGCGACGGCGTGGCGCGCGCCCGCGTACCCCCTTTCCGAAAACATGCGCCGCCGGAAATACGGACGCAACGCCCCGGACGACGAACGGCGCGACACTGGTCCAGAACCCGTCCGCACCCCCTGATCCCGGCCCCGCACCGGCCGCCGGGCCCCCGCGCGCGGGCCCCTTTTCCGCCCCCTCGCACGTCTTGGCGGAAAGCGGACCGGTGTGGTCCCGCGAAGTCCGGAAAGCCTCTCCAAGGCAGACGCGTCAGCGGGCGCAGCGATGCGCCACCCCCACCCGAGTGAACGCGCAGGGGAGCGGCCATGCTCGAAACCAGCCAGTCACGTGCAAAGAAGATACAAAGGACGAAATCCCCACAAGCCGGGGTAAGTCCCCCGGACGACGTCACCGGCCCGCCTTCGACACCTCCAGGTGATTCCCAGATGATCGGTCGCATCCCCGTCCTCGACGTCCAGCCGCGCGTGGACTGCGGGCGCCGCCCCGCCAAGGCGGTGCCGGGCGAGACCTTCCAGGTCAGCGCGACCGTCTTCCGCGAGGGCGCGGAGGCGGTGGGCGCGAACGTGGTGCTGCGTGACCCGAAGGGCCGCGTGGGGCCGTGGACTCCGATGCGGGAGCTGGCCCCGGGCACCGACCGGTGGGGCGCGGAGGTGACGCCGGACAGCGAGGGCCGCTGGACGTTCGCCGTCGAGGCGTGGAGCGACCCGGCCGCGAGCTGGCGCCGGGTGGCGGCGATCAAGGTGGGCGCGGGCGTGGACGTGGAACTGACGCTGCGGGAGGGCGCCGGTCTGTACCGGCGCGCCGCGGCGGGCGTCCCGCGCAGCGACGGCAAGGAGACGGTGCTCGCCGCCGCCCGCGCCCTGCTCGACCCGGCCCTCGGCGCGGAGGAACGTCTCTCCGCCGCGCTGGCGCCCGACGTCGTGGCGGCGCTCGAACGCAGCCCGCTGCGGGAACTCGTCACCGCCTCGCGCCCGATGCCGCTGATGGTGGAGCGGGAACGGGCGCTGTACGGCTCGTGGTACGAGCTGTTCCCGCGCTCGGAGGGCGCCCGGGTGCGCCGGGGCAGGCCGCCGGTCTCCGGCACGCTGCGCACGGCGGCCGAGCGGCTGCCCGCCGTCGCGGCGATGGGCTTCGACGTGGTCTACCTGCCGCCGGTGCACCCGATCGGCACGTCGTTCCGCAAGGGCCCCGGCGGGTCCCTGACGGCGCGGGCGGACGACGTGGGCAGCCCGTGGGCCATCGGCTCGCCCGACGGCGGGCACGACGCGATCCACCCCGACCTCGGCACCCTCGACGACTTCGACCACTTCGTCGCGACCGCCGCCTCGCTCGGCATGGAGGTGGCGCTCGACTTCGCGCTCCAGTGCAGCCCCGACCACCCCTGGGTGAAGGAGCACCCCGAATGGTTCAGGCGGCGGGCGGACGGCACCATCGCGTTCGCCGAGAACCCGCCGAAGAAGTACCAGGACATCTACCCGATCTCGTTCGAGCAGGACCTCCCCGGCCTGGTGACGGAGACGCTGCGGCTGCTGCGGCACTGGATGGCGCACGGGGTGCGGATCTTCCGGGTGGACAACCCCCACACGAAGCCGGTGGTGTTCTGGGAGAAGGTCATCGGCGAGATCAACAGGACCGACCCCGACGTCCTCTTCCTGGCCGAGGCGTTCACGCGTCCCGCGATGATGCACACGCTGGCGCAGATCGGCTTCCAGCAGTCGTACACCTACTTCACCTGGCGCAACGGCCGTCACGAGCTGGCCGAGTACCTGACCGAGCTGAGCGGCCAGGCCGCGGCCTACATGCGGCCGAACTTCTTCGTCAACACGCCCGACATCCTCCACGCGTACCTCCAGCACGGGGGGCGCGCGGCCTTCGAGACGCGCGCCGTCCTGGCGGCGACGCTGTCGCCGACCTGGGGCATGTACGCGGGCTACGAGCTGTGCGAGAACGAGGCGGCGGCGCCCGGCAGCGAGGAGTACGCCGGTTCGGAGAAGTTCGAGCTGCGCCCGCGCGACTGGGCGCGCGCCGAGGCGGAGGGGCGCAGCATCGCCCCCCTCGTGACGCTGCTGAACGACCTGCGCAGGCGGCACCCGGCGCTGCGTCAGCTGCGCGATCTGCACTTCCACGCCTCGGACAACGAGCACATCCTGGCGTACTCCAAGCGCGCCCGGACACCGCACGCCGACTGCGTGCTGACAGTGGTCAACCTCGATCCGCACCACACCCACGAAGCGACGATCTCGTTGGATATGGCGCAACTCCAAGGGTGCGGTCTCACGCCAGCGCAGGAAGGCGGCGCCGAGCCCTTCCCGGTGCGCGACCAGCTCACCGGGGCGACCTATCACTGGGGCAGGGACAACTATGTGCGGCTTGAGCCGGGCCGTGCGGATGCGTACGCCTCGTCCGCCCACATCCTGGCCCTGCGACCGTCCTCACAGACCGGAGGGTCACCCACACCATGAGCGTCAATGAGCCGGTTCTCGACACCTTCGAGGACACGCCAGCCCGCGACCGGGACCCGGAGTGGTTCAAGCGAGCGGTCTTCTACGAGGTCCTTGTCCGCTCCTTCCAGGACAGCAACGGCGACGGAATCGGTGACCTGAAGGGGCTCACCGCCAGGCTCGACTACCTTCAGTGGCTGGGCGTGGACTGCCTGTGGCTCCCGCCCTTCTTCGCGTCACCGCTGCGGGACGGCGGCTACGACGTGTCGGACTACACCGACGTGCTCCCGCAGTTCGGCGACCTGGCCGACTTCGTGGAGTTCGTGGACGCGGCGCACCAGCGCGGCATGCGGGTCATCATCGACTTCGTCATGAACCACACCAGCGACCAGCACCGGTGGTTCCAGGAGTCGCGCAAGGACCCGGAAGGACCGTACGGCGACTACTACATGTGGGCCGACGACGACAAGGGGTACGCGGACGCGCGGATCATCTTCGTCGATACCGAGTCGTCCAACTGGACGTTCGACCCGGTCCGCAAGCAGTACTTCTTCCACCGCTTCTTCTCCCACCAGCCGGATCTCAACTACGAGAACCCGGCCGTGCGGGAGGAGATCGTCTCCGCGCTGCGCTTCTGGCTCGACCTGGGCATCGACGGCTTCCGGCTCGACGCGGTCCCGTACCTCTTCGCCGAGGAGGGCACCAACTGCGAGAACCTGCCGCAGACCCACGAGTTCCTGAAGTCGGTGCGGGCGGAGATCGACACGCACTACCCGGACACGGTGATCCTGGCCGAGGCGAACCAGTGGCCGGAGGACGTCGTCGATTACTTCGGCGACTACGACAAGGGCGGGGACGAGTGCCACATGGCGTTCCACTTCCCCGTCATGCCGCGGATCTTCATGGCCGTGCGCCGTGAGTCGCGCTACCCGGTCTCGGAGATCCTGGCCAAGACCCCGCAGATCCCGGCCCACGCCCAGTGGGGCATCTTCCTGCGCAACCACGACGAGCTGACCCTGGAGATGGTCACCGACGAGGAGCGCGACTACATGTACGCGGAGTACGCCAAGGACCCGCGGATGCGGGCCAACATCGGCATCCGCAGGCGGCTCGCCCCGCTGCTCGACAACGACAGGAACCAGATCGAGCTGTTCACGGCGCTGCTGCTGTCGCTGCCGGGCTCGCCGATCCTGTACTACGGCGACGAGATCGGCATGGGCGACAACATCTGGCTCGGCGACCGCGACGCGGTGCGGACCCCGATGCAGTGGACCCCCGACCGGAACGCGGGCTTCTCCTCCTGCGACCCGGGACGGCTGTACCTGCCGACGATCATGGACCCGATCTACGGGTACCAGGTGACCAACGTCGAGGCGGCCATGAGCTCCCCGGCGTCCCTGCTGCACTGGACACGGCGGATGGTGGAGATCCGCAAGCAGAACCACGCCTTCGGCCTCGGCACGTACGGCGAGCTGCCGTCGTCGAACCCGTCCGTCCTCGCGTTCCTGCGCGAGTACGGCGACGACCTGGTGATGTGCGTCAACAACTTCTCCCGCTTCTCCCAGCCGACGGAGCTGGACCTGCGCGCCTGGGTCGGGCGCGTGCCGGTGGAGCTGATCGGCGGCGTGCGGTTCCCGCCGATCGGGGAGCTGCCCTACCTGCTGACGCTGGCGGGGCACGGCTTCTACTGGTTCCGGCTCCGTAAAGGATCCGAGCAGTAGGACGTAACGCGAACGGGGCAGGCTTACCCCCGGTGGTCCGGGGGTAAGCGTTCCCTGTCGCCCAGTTCTACCCAAAGCACTCCATATGTGTTACGGGCGTCACCCGCTCGGTCGGTCCTTCACGACACGTCCCGCACCACGGGGCTTCGCTCGCTGCAATCCGGGACACTTCGCCACATATTTTCGTGCCCGGGGAAAGGACGCCATGTCGGACAGCTCCTCACCCCGGACGGTTCCGGCGCGCCTCCCGCTCGCCACCGCTCCGCAGGCCAGCGCCCTGCTCAGGTCCCTCACGGGCCTCCTCGCGCGCTGGATGCCACGGCAGCGCTGGTTCGCGGGCAAGGGCCGTCCGCTCAGCTCGCTCACCCTCGTCTCCGCCACGGAGCTGCTCCCGTGCACGGGCGGCGGCCCCATCCCCGGACTGCTGCACCTGCTCGTGCGCACCCGCCTGGGCGGCCAGGAGGGCGCGCCGCCCGCAGGGGACTGCTACCAGCTGCTCCTCGGCGTCCGCCCCACCCTGCCGCCCACGCTCAACCCGGCCCTGGTCGGCCGCCCCGCGGACGGCCCGCTGCGCGGCAAGGCCGTCTACGAGGCGCTGCACGACGCACGGCTCGCCGCCCTCCTGCTGGAGCGGCTGCGCGCCCCCGGGCGGCTCGGCGGCCTGACGTTCGGCCGCGCCCCCGGCTCCGCGATCCCCTCGGGGCTGCCCGCCCGCGTCCTGACCGGCGAGCAGTCCAACACGTCCGTCGTCTACGGCGACACGCACATCCTGAAGCTGTTCCGCCGGGTCAGCCCCGGCATCAACCCGGACCTGGAGCTGCCGCTCGCGCTCGCCGAGGCCGGCAGCGGCCGGGTCCCGGCGCCCGCCGCCTGGTTCGAGGCGACGCTCCCCCCGCCGCCCGACACCGGGAACAGCACGGGCGGCGGCCGGGACGAGCGCCACCGCGACGGCGCGGAGCCGATGACGCTCGGCGTGCTGGCGCCCTTCCTGTCCGGGTCCTCGGACGGCTGGCAGCTCGCCCTGCGCTCCCTGGCGGAGCGCACCGACTTCACCGGCTCGGCCCGCTCCCTCGGCCGCGCCACCGCCGAGGTCCACACGGCCCTCGCCACCGTGCTGCCCACCGTCCGCCTCGGCCGCGAGCAGCTGGAGCACGTCGCCGCCGCCATGGCCGAACGGCTCGACGAGGCGGCCGAGGCCGTGCCCGCGCTGCGCCCCTACCGCGCCGGGCTGCGCCGCTCCTTCGACACCGTCGCCGACTTCGCGCGCCGCGGCGGCACCTGCGTCGCCCAGCGGCTCCACGGCGACCTGCACCTCGGTCAGGTCCTGCACACCGCGGAGACCGGCACCTGGTCCCTCATCGACTTCGAGGGCGAGCCCGCCAGACCCCTGGCCGACCGCCGCAGACCGGGTCCGCCCGTCCGCGACATCGCCGGGATGCTGCGCTCCTTCGACTACGCGGCCTGCCAGCACCCGGCGGGCGGCCCCTGGGTGGACAGCTGGTCACGCGCCAACCGCACCGCCTACTGCCAGGGCTACGCCGAGGCGTCGGGCCAGGACCCGATGGACCAGCTCGACCTGCTGCGCGCCTACGAGACGGACAAGGCCGTCTACGAGGTCCTGTACGAGGCCAGGCACCGCCCCGCGTGGCTGCACGTCCCGATGGCGGCGGTCCGCCGGCTCGCCGCCGCGCCCGGCTGAGCGCCGGGCCGGGCACCCGCGCCCCCACCGCGTGCCCGCGCCGCACGGCGTGGCCGCTCCCTCGCCCGACCCCCACAGCCCATAGGAGCCGCGCAGTGCCTCACGCGCTTTCCGCCGACGACCGGACCCGTCTCCTCTCCGGCGCCCACCACGATCCGCACGCGCTGCTCGGGGCGCACCCCGAGCCCGGCGGGGGCCTGCGGGTCCGCGCGCTGCGCCCGGGGGCGCGGGGGGTGAGCGTCCTCGGCACGCCGCTCGAACCGGAGGGCGACGGCCTGTTCTCCGGCGTGCTGCCCGAGCCCGCGGGGGCGCGCGGCGTCCCCGCGTACGAGTTCGAGGTGACCTACGGGCCGGGCGACGTGCGCCGCGCGCAGGACCCGTACCGCTTCCTGCCCGCGCTCGGCGGCTTCGACCTGCACCTGATCGCCGAGGGGCGGCACGAGCGGCTGTGGGACGCGCTCGGCGCCAGGACCATGACGCACCAGGGCGTGCGCGGCACGCGCTTCACCGTCTGGGCGCCGAACGCGCGGGGCGTCCGCGTCGCGGGGGACTTCAACGGCTGGGACGGCGGCGCGTACCCCATGCGGTCGCTCGGCGCGTCCGGTGTGTGGGAGCTGTTCCTGCCGGGCGTCGGCGCGGGAGCGCTGTACAAGTTCGACGTCTGCCGCCCCGACGGCTCGCACTCCCAGCGCGCCGACCCGATGGCCCGCCGCACGGAGCGCCCGCCCGCGACCGCCTCGGTGGTCGAGGAGAGCGCCTACGACTGGGGCGACGCCGCCTGGATGACCGCGCGGGCCGGGCGCCACTGGCACCGGGAGGCCATGTCGGTGTACGAGCTGCACCTCGCGTCGTGGCGCCCCGGCGCGACGTACCGCACGCTCGCCGAGGAACTGCCCGCGTACGTCGCCGACCTCGGCTTCACGCACGTCGAGCTGATGCCCCCGGCCGAGCACCCGTTCGGCGGCTCCTGGGGCTACCAGGTGACCGGCTACTACGCGCCGACCGCCCGCCTCGGCACGCCCGACGACTTCCGCCACCTCGTGGACGCGCTGCACCGCGCGGGGATCGCGGTGCTGATCGACTGGGTGCCGGGGCACTTCCCGAAGGACGAGTGGGCGCTCGCGAAGTTCGACGGCACGCCCTGCTACGAGCACCCGGACCCGCGCCGCGCCGAGCATCCCGACTGGGGCACGCTGGAGTTCGACCTCGGCCGCCGCGAGGTGCGGAACTTCCTGGTCGCCAACGCCGTGTACTGGTGCGAGGAGTTCCACATCGACGGGCTGCGCGTGGACGCCGTCGCCTCGATGCTGTACCTCGACTACTCGCGCGAGGACGGCGAGTGGTCGCCCAACGAGCACGGCGGCCGGGAGAACCTGGACGCCGTCGCGTTCCTCCAGGAGATGAACGCGACCGTCTACCGGCGCTGTCCAGGGGTGATCACCGTCGCCGAGGAGTCCACCGCCTGGGACGGCGTCACGCGGCCGACCGACCAGGGCGGCCTGGGCTTCGGCTTCAAGTGGAACATGGGCTGGATGCACGACTCGCTGGTCTACATGTCCAAGGACCCGGTGCACCGCGCGTGGCACCACGGCGAGATCACGTTCTCCATGGTCTACGCCTACTCGGAGAACTACGTCCTGCCCATCTCGCACGACGAGGTGGTGCACGGCAAGGGCGCGCTCGTGGCGAAGATGCCGGGCGACTGGTGGCGGCAGCGCGCCGACCTGCGGGCGTACCTCGGCTTCATGTGGTCCCACCCGGGGAAGCAACTGCTCTTCATGGGGCAGGAGTTCGCGCAGGGCGCCGAGTGGTCGGAGGCGGAGGGGCCGCAGTGGTGGGTCCTGGACGACTCGTGGCCCGCCGCCGGGGACCACCGGGGCGTGCAACGGCTCGTCAGGTCGCTCAACTCCGTCTACCGCGCGACGCCCGCGCTGTGGGAGCTGGACACCGACCCGGCGGGCTTCCGCTGGCTGCTCGCCGACGCGGCGGGCGACAACGTCCTCGCCTTCACCCGGCACGCGGCCGACGGCGGCCCGCTGCTGGTGGTCTGCAACTTCTCCCCCGTCGTGCGGCACGGCTTCCGGCTCACGCCGTCGGGCCACGCCCCCGGCTGGACCGAGGTGCTGAACACCGACGACCTCGCGTACGGCGGCAGCGGCGTCACCAACCCGGGGCCGCTCAAGGCGGACGCGGCGGGCACCGTGACCCTGACGCTGCCGCCGCTCGCGACGGTGTGGCTGCGCCCGGCGTGACGACCTGGCGCGGCCACCGGCCCCGGCGACGGCGCGCCGGGGCCGGTGGCGGGGGGCGTCAGACCAGCGCCTCGCGGTAGTACGGGTCCACGACCGTGCCGGTGCGCGTCCCCTCGTCCCACGTGTAGACCTCGCGGCCCTCGATGAAGACGTTCAGCGCGCGGCTCATGACGTCCAGCGGGTCGCCCGACCAGATGACGACGTCGCCGTCGAGCCCCGGCTTCAGGGAGCCGACGCGGTCGTCGAGGCCCAGGATCTCGGCCGGGTTGGACGTGATGGTGCGCAGCGCCACGTCGCGGTCGAGCCCTTCCTTGACGGCCAGGGTCACCTGGTGGACGAGGAAGTTGATCGGGATGACGGGGTGGTCCGTGGTGATGGCGACCTTGACCCCGGCGCGGGTGAGGATGCCGGGGTTGGCGAGGGTGCGCTCACGCAGCTCGACCTTGCTGCGGGTGGTGAACAGCGGGCCGCTGATCACCGGCACGTCGCGGCGGGCGATCTCGTCGGCCAGCAGGTGGCCCTCGGTCGCGTGGTTGATGACGACGCGGTAGCCGAACTCGTCGGCGAGGCGCAGCGCGGTGGAGATGTCGTCGGCGCGGTGCGTGTGCTGGCACCACGGCAGCTCGCCGTCGAGGACCTTGACCAGGATCTCCAGGCTGGGGTCGCGCTCGAAGGGCTTGCCCTCGCTCGCGGCGTGCTCGCGCTTCGCGCGGTAGTCCTGCGCCCTGGTGAACGCGTCACGGATGACGGCGGCGACGCCCTGGCGCGTGGACGGCAGCTGCTTCTTGTCGCCGTAGACGCGCTTGGGGTTCTCGCCGAGGGCGCTCTTCACGCTGACGGGCTGGCGGACCAGCATCTCGTCCACGCTGCGGCCCCAGCACTTGAGCGCGACGGTCTGGCCGCCGATGGGGTTGCCCGAGCCGGGCTTGATGACGGCGCTGGTCACGCCGCCCGCGAGGGCGTCCTTGAAGCCGGTGTCGGCCGGGTTGATGGCGTCGAGGGCGCGCATGCGGGCGCCGTTCGGGTCCGTCATCTCGTTGGTGTCGTTCCCGGCCCAGCCCTCGCCCTCCTCGTGGACGCCGATGTGGCCGTGCGCCTCGACGAAGCCGGGGACGACCCAGCGGCCCGCCGCGTCCACCGTGCGGACGCCGTCGGGGACGGTGACCTCGGCGTCGGGTCCCACGGCGGCGATCCTGCCGTCGAGGATGAGCACGGTTCCGCCATCGATGGGTGCGCCGGTGACGGGTACGACATGACCTGATCTGATCGCGATATCCATGGCCACCGAACCTATCCCACGGGATGTGCAGAGGGTAGGCAACAGTCCGGCCGCCCGACGCCCGCCGTACACCGTCGATTTCCGGCCGTCGCGCCGGGGCGGGAGGGGCGGCTGTGACAGGTGTCACGCGCCGGAGCGGCGTCCGCGGCCCGGCCTAGACTGCGGCGGTGATCGGCTACGACGACATCGAGGCCGCCGCGCGGCGCACGGCGGGCGGCACACGGCCCGTGACGCTGGCGCGGGCGGGCGAACGGCTGTGGTTCGCGCTGGAGTTCCTTCAGCACACCGGCACGTTCAAGGCGCGCGGCGCGCTCAACTTCACCGTGGCGCACGCGGAGTCGGGCTCCATCCCGGCGGCCGGGGTGACCATCGCCTCGGGCGGCAACGCGGGGCTCGCCTGCGCCTGGGCCGCCGGGCGGCAGGGCGTGCCCGCGACGGTGTTCGTGCCGGAGACGGCGCCCGCGGTGAAGGTCGCGCGGTTGCGGCGGCTGGGGGCTGAGGTGCGGCAGGTGGGCGGTGAGTACGCGGAGTCGGCCGAGGCGTGCGCGGAGTTCGCGGCGGCGAACGGCGCGCTGGCGTCGCACGCGTACGACCACCCGCTGGTCGCGGCGGGGGCGGGCACGCTGCTGACGGAGATCGCGGCGGCCAGGCCGTCGATCGGGACGGTGGTCGTCTCGGTCGGCGGCGGCGGGCTGTTCGCGGGCGTCGCGGCGGCGGCCCTCCGGCACGGGACGCGGGTCGTCGCCGTGGAGCCGGAGGGCAGCCGGGCGCTGGACGCGGCGCTGGCGGCGGGGGCGCCGGTGGACGTGCCCGTGCGGTCGGTCGCGGCCGACTCGCTGGGCGCGCGCCGGGTCTCGGCCGAGGCGCTGCGCCGGGCGCAGCAGCCGCACACGGCGTCGCTGCTGGTGCGCGACGAGGAGATCGTCGCGGCGCGGCGGCGCCTGTGGGAGGAGCACCGGATCGTGGTCGAGCACGGCGCGGCGGCGGCGTACGCGGGGGCGCTGTCCCTCGCGGCCTCGGGCGCGGAGCCCGAGGGCGAGACGTGCGTGGTGCTGTGCGGGGCGAACACGGACCCGTCCGACCTGGTGTGACGGACGGACGGGCGCCGCGCGTCGGGTGCGGCGTGGGCGGTGTCAGCCCGCGGTGGGCGCGTTCCAGTCCACCAGCTGGACGATGACGCCGTTGGGGTCGCGGACCTGGAAGGCGCGTTCGCCCCACTCCTCGTCGGTCAGCGGCATGGTGATCTCCACCCCCTCGGCGCGCAGCCTGGCCAGCTCGCCCTCCAGGTCGTCCACGACGAAGGCGAGGATGAGCCCGGTGGCGTGCACGTCGCGCTGGTCGGCCGGGAGCGACGGGAGCCCGCGGCGCAGGAAGATCACGTTCATCCCGGCGTCGTCCCTGCTCAGGGAGGCGAAGCCGTCGGCGGCCATCTCCTCCCTGAATCCGAAGTGTGCCGTCAGGAAGGCGCTGGAGGCGGCCACGTCCTCGACGGTGAGCGACACGGCACTTGAGGTGATCTTCACAGCTGGCTCCTTCGGCGAGCGGTTCCCTGTACGCAGTACATTGTACATCGTACGGAGAAGCGTGCGAGAGGATGCCCCCGTGCCGACGGAACGAACGAGCGCGGGCGACCCGGCCCGGACCCTCCAACTGCTGTGGCAGGACTCCCCCGCCGACCGCCCCAAGGGGCCACGCCGCGGGCTCACCGTGGCGGCCGTGGTCACGGCCGCCACCGGCGTCGCCGACGCGGAAGGGCTCGACGCGCTGACGATGCGCCGCGTCGCGAAGGACCTCGGCGTCGTGCCCATGACGCTCTACACCTACGTGCCGGGCAAGGCAGAACTGCTGGACCTGATGCTCGACGCCGCCTACCGGCGCATGCCCCGCGCCGACACCGCGGGGGCGCCGTGGCGCGACCGGCTCACCGCCGTCGCCGAGGAGAACCGCGCCCTTTACGCACGGCACCCCTGGGCGGCGGCGGTCTCCACCGCCAGGCCCCCGCTGGGGCCAGGACTGATGGCGAAGTACGAGCACGAACTCGCGGCCCTGGACGGCCTCGGCCTCGACGACGTCACCCTGGACGCCTGCCTGACCCACCTGCTCACGTTCGTCCAGGCATGGGCCCGCGCCGCCGCCGACGCGCGCGCGGCCGAACAGGACAGCGCCATGGACGACCGGCAGTGGTGGGAGGCGAACGGGCCCCTGCTCGCACGGGTGCTGGACGAGGAGGCGTACCCCCTGGCCGTCCGCGTCGGCGCCGCGGCCGGTGCGGCGCACGGCGGCGCGTACGACCCGGAGCACGCCTACACCTTCGGCCTGGGCCGCGTCCTCGACGGGTTCGCCCCCCTGATCGACGGCTGACCCCCCGAGGACGGGATCAGGAGATGACCGCCCGTGCCTCCTCCCGCTCCGCCGTGCCGCGCAGGACGCAGAACTCGTTGCCCTCCGGATCGGCCAGGACGACCCAGCCCATGCAGCCCGGCGCGCGGCGGTCGGTGACCAGCGTCGCCCCCAGGGCGAGCAGCCGCTGCATCTCCTCCTCGCACGCCGTCTCGGGGCGCAGACAGAGGTGGATACGGTTCTTGACGGACTTCGGCTCGGGCACCTCGTTGAAGTGCAGCACCGGCCCCTCCGCCAGCAGGACCTGCACCTCCGGGTCGCCCGGCCCGTCCTCGGGGTCCAGAGGGCGCCCCGTCGCCTCGCTCCAGAAACGCGCCAGGCCGTAGGCGTCCGCGCAGTCGATCGCTATGTTCTCCACCACTGAAACCATGCGCCGAGCCTGCCCCGCGCGCCGCCGCCCCGCCACCCCTTTCCCCGCCGCCCGCGTGCGCCCGCGCGGGCGGTGCGACACTGTCCCGGTGCAGGTAGGCATCCTCGGGCCCCTCGAAGTGGCCTCCTCCCAGGGACGACCCGTCGCCGTGACGGGCGGGCGGCTGCGCACGCTGCTCACCCGCCTCGCGCTCGACGCCGGGCGGACGGTGCGCGGCGACACGCTCGTGGACGCGCTGTGGGGCGGCGACGACGTGCCGGGCGACCAGGCGAACGCGCTCCAGTCCCTCGTCTCCCGGCTGCGCCGCGCCCTCCCCGAGCCGGGGCTGATCGTCTCGGCGCCGGGCGGCTACCGGCTCGCCCTCCCGCCCGACGCCGTGGACGCGATCCGCTTCGAACGGCTGGCGGACGACGGCCGCCGCGCCCTGGCCGCAGGGCGGGCGGCGGAGGCCGCCGCCGCGCTGCGGGACGCGCTGGCCCTGTGGCGCGGCCCCGCGCTCGCCGACGCGGCCGACGCGCCGTTCGCCGCCGCCCCCGCGACCCGCCTGGAGGAGCTGCGGCTCGCCGCCCGCGAGGACCTGTACGACGCGGAGCTGACGGCGGGCCGCGCCGCCGTCGTCGTCGCGGAGCTGGAGGCCCTGACCGCCGCCCATCCGCTGCGCGAGAGACCGCGCGCCCTGCTGGTGCGGGCCCGCTACGCGACCGGCGGCCAGGCCGAGGCGCTGTCGGCGTACGAGGAGTACCGCGCGCTGCTGGCCGAGGAGTTGGGCGTCGATCCCTCGCCCGAGCTGCGCGACCTCCAGCTGTCGGTCCTGCGCGCCGACAGCGCCCTGGCCCCCGCAGCGGCTCCCCCGCAGCCCGCGCCCGGCAACCTGCGCTCCGCGCTGACGAGCTTCGTCGGGCGCGAGGAGGAGCTGGGGCTCATCGCGAAGCGCCTGGAGGAGTCCCGGCTCGTCACGCTCGTCGGTCCGGGCGGCGCGGGCAAGACCCGGCTGGCGGCCACCACCGCGACCGGGCAGGCCGAGCACTTCCCCGGCGGCGCGTGGCTCGTCGAGCTGGCGCCCGTGACCGACCCCGACGACGTGCCGCAGGCCGTGCTGGACGCGCTCGGCCGCCGCGTGACGGGCATCCTGGAGCGCCCCAGGCCGCCGGGCGCCGCCGCACCCCCGCGCGACGCCCTCGGGATGCTGACGGAGGTGCTGGCCGCCGCCCCGACACTGCTGGTCCTCGACAACTGCGAACACCTCATCGAGGGCACCGCGCGCCTGGCCGACCACCTCCTCGGCCACTGCCCCGGGCTGCGCGTGCTCGCCACCAGCAGGGAACCCCTCGGCATCACCGGCGAATCGCTCTCCCCCGTGCCGTCCCTGACGATGCCTGGCCCGGGCGCCACGGCGGACGAGGCGTACGCCAGCGCCGCCGTACGGCTGCTCGCCGACCGGGCAGCCGCCGTCCGTCCCGGCTTCACCGTGAACGAGACGAACGTCGCCGCCGTCACCGAGATCTGCCGCCGCCTCGACGGCCTGCCGCTGGCCATCGAGCTGGCCGCCGCCCGGCTGCGCGCCATGGAACCGGCGCACCTCGCCGCCCGCCTCGACGACCGCTTCCGGCTGCTCACCGGCGGCAGCCGCACCGCGCTGCCACGCCATCGCACGCTGCACGCCGTCGTCGCGTGGAGCTGGGAGCTGCTGACCGACGAGGAACGGGAGCTGGCCGCCGCCCTCGCCGTCTTCCCCGGCGGCGTCACCCCGGCCTCGGCCGAGGGCGTCACCGGCGTCCCGGCCGACGAGGCGCTCGACCTGCTGATGTCGCTCGCCGACAAGTCGCTGCTCCAGCTCGCCGGGGCGGGCGACGCGGCGGACGGCCCCCGGTTCCGCATGCTGGAGACGCTGCGCGAGTACGGCGTCGAGCGGCTGGCCGCCGAGGGCCGCGCGCGTGCCGTACGGGAGGCGCACACCGCGTACTTCCTGCGGCTCGCGGAGACGGCGGAGCAGCATCTGCGCGGCCGGGACCAACTCCCCTGGATCCTCCAGCTCATGGCCGAACGCGACAACCTGCTCGCCGCGCTCCACCACGCCACCGCCACCGACGACGCCGACACCGCCGTCCGCCTGTGCGCGGCGCTCTCCCTCTACTGGATGATGCGCGGCGCGCACTCGGAGGCCGCGAACTGGCAGCGCGCCGCGCTTGAGGTGCCGGGCGAGCCGCCGCTCGAACAGCTGACGGTGGTCCTGGGCATGACGGTGATCAACATCGCCTCGACGGGCGACCCGCGCGACACCGTGCGCTACGTCGTCCGGCTGCGCCGCGCCCTGGAGGCGCTGGGGGACGCCGCCGCCCGGCATCCCCTGATCGCCGTCTTCAAGCCGGGCCTCCTGCTGTTCGAGGGGTGGCACGGGATGACCGGGCGTCCGCTGGACATCCCGCTCGACCACCCCGACCCGTGGACCCGGGCCATGCTGCGGCTGATGCGCGGCGCCGTGCGGGAGAACGCGGGCGAGCCGGAGGGCACGCAGGACGAGCTGACGGAGGCGGCCGAGGCGTTCCGCGCGGTCGGGGACCGCTGGGGTCTGGCGATGACGCTGACGTCGCTCGGCGAGCTGAACCGTTACACCGGCGCGTACGGGCAGGCCGCCGCGAACCTGGAGGAGGCGCTGCACCTGATGGGCGAGCTGCGCACCGAGTCCGACGCGGAGCACCTCGGCGTACGGCTGGCCACGCTGCACGCCGAGCGCGGCGACACGGACCGGGCGCAGGAGGAGCTGGAACGATTCGCCCGCGACGCGGAGCGGCGGGGCGAGCCCTTCCTGATCGCCACGGTGCACCACGCGCTCGGCGACCTCCACCGGCGCGCGGGGCGTCCCGCGCGGGCCCGTCAGGACTACGCGACGGCGCGGGCGCAGCTGGACCGGCCCGCCTTCGTCCAGCCCCAGCTGAGCGCCGCCGTGCACTGCGGTCTCGCCCTCGCCCTGCTGGAGCTCGGCGAGCCCACCGAGGCGGCGGCCCGTGAGGCGGCCACCGCCCTGCGCGAGGCGGAGTCCGCGCGGGACATGCCGGTGATCGGCGCGGTGGGCGTGACGCTGGCCGCGGTGGCGGACGCGGAGGGCGACCCGGCGGCTGCCGCCGAGCTGCTCGGCACCGCGACCGCCGTGCGCGGCATCGCCTACGGCGGGAACCCGGACGTCGCCCGGTTCACCGCGCGGGTGCGCGGTGTACTGGGCGACGCCGGGTTCGACGCGGCGTACGGGGCGGGGGCCGCCCTGACGCGGGACGCGGCGCTGGCACGCCTACGCCTTGCGGCGGTAGGCCCGGACGGCGAGCGGGAAGAAGACGGCGAACAGCCCGGCTGACCACAGCAGCGTCGTCGTGACGGGCCCGGCCACCGGTCCGCCGGTGAGCAGGCCGCGCGCGGCCTCCATGACGTCGGTCACCGGGTTGACGTTCACCCACCACTGGAGCCAGCCGGGCAGGCTCTCGGTGGGCGTGATCATGTTCGTGCCGAAGGTCAGCGGGAACATGGCGAGGAACATGATGCCCTGCACCGCGCCCGCCTCCCGTGCCACGACGCCGAGCAGCACCGAGGCCCAGATCAGCGAGAAGGCGAACAGCATCACCAGCACGCAGGCCGCCAGCGCGGACAGCGGGTCGGTGCCGATGCGGAAGCCCAGCGCGTAGCCGAAGCCGAGCAGGACCGCGATGCAGACGACGAAGCGCACCATGTCGCCGAGCACCGAGCCGAGCAGCGGCGCCGAGCGGGCGATGGGGAGGCTGCGGAAGCGGTCGAAGACGCCCTTCTTTATGTCGGTGTTGAGGTTCACGCCGGTGGCGACGGTCGCGAAGATGACGGTCTGCACCATGATCGCCGGGAGCAGGAAGCGCAGGTACTCGGAGGTGGATCCCGAGACGGCGCCGCCCAGCAGGTAGACGAACATGACGACGAAGATGATCGGCTGGAGCGTCACGTCGATGAGCTGCTCGGGGGTGCGCAGCGTCTTGACGAGGCTGCGCCTGGCCAGCGTGAGGCTGTGCGTGACGCCGCGGGCGAGGGCGGGGCGCCGGGTGGCGGCCTGCTCGGCGGTGGGGGTGGGTCCTTCGGCGGGGCGGGTGAGGGTGGCGCTCATGCGACGGCCGCTCCCTTCGTCTCGTGGGCGGTGCGGTCGGGGGCCGCGGTGGCGGGGCCGGTGGCGGCGGGGGTGTCACGGCGGGTGAGGGTGTGGAAGACCTCGTCGAGGCTGGGCAGCCGCAGGGACAGCTCCATGACCTCGATGCCCTGCTCGGCGAGGCGTGCGACCACGGGCGGGAGCGCCGCGTCCCCGGTGACGGGCACGCTGAGGACGTCGCGCGCCGGGGAGTCGGGGCGTCCGCCGGTGACGCGTTCGAGGATGTCGCCGACCTCGCCGAGGCGCGCCGGGTCCAGCGGGCGGACCTGGAGCGTCTGGCCGCCGACGACGGACTTCAGCTCGTGCGGCGTGCCCTGGGCGATGACGGAGCCCTGGTCGATGACGGCGATCTCGTCGGCCAGCGCGTCGGCCTCCTCCAGGTACTGCGTGGTCAGCAGCACCGTGACGCCCGAGGCGACCTGCTCGCGCACCAGCGCCCACACGTCGTCGCGCTTGGCCGGGTCCAGGCCGGTCGTCGGCTCGTCGAGGAAGACGACCTCGGGGCGCGCGACGAGGCTGGCCGCCAGGTCGAGACGGCGCCGCATGCCGCCGGAGTACGTGCCGGCCCGGCGGCCCCCGGCCGCGGTGAGGTCGAACTGCTCCAGCAGTTCCCCGGCGCGCCGCTTCGCCTCCTGCCGGGTCAGGTCGAGGAGGCGGCCGATCATGACGAGGTTCTCGACGCCGGTCAGGTCCTCGTCCACGGACGCGTACTGCCCGGTCAGCCCGACGCGGCGGCGCACCTCCTCGGCCTCGCGGACGACGTCGTGGCCCGCCACCTCGGCCGTGCCGCCGTCGGGGCGGGTCAGGGTGGCGAGGATGCGGACGGCGGTGGTCTTGCCCGCGCCGTTCGGTCCGAGGACCCCCAGCACGGTGCCCGGCCTGGCGGCGAGGTCCACCCCGGCCAGTGCCGTGGTGTCCCCGAAACGTTTGACGAGACCCGTGGTCCTGAACGCGTAGCTCATCCCGGGCTCCCCCTCTCCTTCTGCTGACGTGTGCCTGTCCTTGCGGTGTCCAGGTCACTGTCGCGAAGAGGGCTGTCAGTGTCCGCACAGGGCGCTGACAGCGGCGAGCCCGCCGTGTCAGCGGCCGTCGGCCGGGGACAGGACGGGCTCGGGTCGGGAGGTCAGGAGGCGGGGCGGCGTGTCAGAAGACGGCCTCGGTCTCGTCCATGCGGTTCTGCGGGACGGTCTTCAGCTCCATGGTGGCGCTGGCCAGCGGGGTCATGACGATCTCGGTGCCGCGCAGCGCCGTCATCATGCCGAACTCACCGCGGTGCGCCGCCTCCACCGCGTGCCAGCCGAAGCGGGTGGCGAGGACGCGGTCGTACGCGGTCGGGGTGCCGCCGCGCTGGATGTGGCCGAGGATCACCGGGCGGGCCTCCTTGCCCAGCCGGTGCTCCAGCTCGGCGGCCAGCCGGTTGCCGATCCCGGCGAACCGCTCGTGGCCGTACGGGTCGATCTCGCCGCGCTCGTAGGGCATGGAGCCCTCGGCGGGGCGGGCGCCCTCGGCGACGCAGATCACGGCGAACTTCTTCCCGCGCGCGAAGCGGTCCTCGACCATCTTGCACAGGTCGTCCACCTGGAAGGGGCGCTCCGGCACGCAGATGCCGTGGGCGCCGCCCGCCATGCCCGCCTCCAGGGCGATCCAGCCCGCGTGCCGTCCCATGACCTCGACGACCATGACGCGCTGGTGCGACTCGGCGGTGGTCTTCAGGCGGTCGATGGCCTCGGTGGCGACGCCGACGGCCGTGTCGAAACCGAAGGTGCGGTCGGTGGCGGAGATGTCGTTGTCGATGGTCTTGGGGACGCCGACGACGGGGATGCCCGCGTCGGACAGCATGCGGGCCGCCGTGAGCGTGCCCTCGCCGCCGATCGGGATCAGCGCGTCGAGGCTGAGCTTGCGGCGGAACGCCTCGGCGTTGTCGCAGGCGTCGCGCAGCCGGGTCCGCTCCAGGCGGCTGGAACCGAGAATGGTGCCGCCGCGCGCCAGGATGCCGCTGACCTCGTTGATGTCGAGTTCGCGGTAGCGGCCTTCGAGCAGGCCCTTGAAGCCGTCCTCGAAACCGATGACCTGGTCGCCGCGATCGACCACGGCGCGGTGGACGACCGACCGGATCACGGCGTTGAGACCGGGGCAGTCACCGCCTGCGGTGAGAACTCCGATTCGCATGGTGGTGCTCTCCTGCTCGCTAGGAACTGGGCTCGCTGGGACTGGTGTGCCGCGCCTTCGGGGCCGCGGGAATTCTTTCACGGTCACGTGGGTGCCCGCCGGGGCCTTCCCCAGGTCCCACCGCGCGCGGGCCGCCCCCGCGCGGGTACGGTCGGGAAAGACTGCCCGCGGTGCCTCAAGGCGAGCTTGCCACGCGTGGGCCGGGAAGCGAACAGGGAGGGGACCGTGACGCGCAGCGTGTACGTGACCGGGATCGGCCGGGGCGACGGCCGCCAGGTGGTCGAGCTGGGGGTCATGGAACTGCTCACCAGGCAGGTGGACCGCGTCGGCGTCTTCCGCCCGCTGGCGCACGAGGGCCCCGACCCGGTCTTCGACCTGCTGCGCGGCCGGTACCGGCTGACGCAGCCCCCGTCCGAGGCGCGCGGCATGGCGTACGCGGACGCCGCCGTGCTGCACGCCGAGCGGGGCACCGACGAGCTGGTGGGGCGGCTCGTGGACCGGTTCCACGAGGTGGCGCGCGGCTTCGAGGTGATGCTCGTCCTCGGCACGGACTACGCGGACACGCAGCTCCCCGCCGAGCTGGCGCTGAACGCCCGGCTGGCCAACGAGCTGGGCGCGCCGGTCCTGCCGGTGATAGCGGGCCCGGGCCAGAACGCCGAGTCGGTCGCCGCCGAGGTCCGCAACGCGCACCACGCGTTCACGTCGCTCGGCTGCGACGTCATCGCCATGATCGCGAACCGCGTCGCGGAGGACGAGGCGGCCGAGGCCGCCCGCGAGCTGGCCGGGCATCTGCCGGTGCCGGTGTGGGTGCTGCCCGAGGACCCGGTGCTGGCGGCGCCGACCGTGGCGCAGGTCGCGGACGCGCTGGGCGCCCGGGTGCTGCTGGGCGACGCGACGGGCATGGCCAGGGACGCGCGCGGCTTCGTCTTCGGCGGCGCGATGCTGCCGACGTTCCTCACCGCCCTGACGGAGGGCTGCCTCGTCATCACGCCCGGCGACCGCGAGGACCTGGTCGTCGGCACGCTGGCCGCGCACTCGGCGGGCTCGCCGCCCGTCGCGGGCCTGCTGCTGACGCTGGACGAGCGGCCCTCGGCGCGCACCATGGCGCTCGCCGACCGGCTGGCGCCGGGCACGCCCGTGCTGCTGGTGCCCGACGGCTCGTTCGCCACCGCCGCCGCCCTGTCGGGTCTGGAGGGCAAGCTGACGGCGGCGACGCCGCGCAAGGCGGAGATCGCCCTCGGCCTCTTCGAGACCCGGGTGGACACCGCCGCGCTCACCGAACGGCTCTCGGTGGCGCGCGGCGACCGCGTGACCCCGATGATGTTCGAGCACGAGCTGATCGAACGGGCCCGCGCCGACCGCCGTCACGTCGTGCTGCCCGAGGGCGAGGAGGAGCGCGTGCTGCGCGCCGCCGAGGTGCTGCTGCGGCGGGGCGTCTGCGACCTGACGCTGCTCGGCGACGAGGCGGTGATCCGCAAGCGCGCCGCCGACCTCGGGCTCGACCTGCGGTTGCGCGGCCCCGACGAGCTGCCCGAGCACCCCTCGGCCGCGCCCTGGGCCCGCGTCGTGGACCCGCGCGTCTCCCCGCTGCGGGAACGGTTCGCCGACGTGTACGCCGGGCTGCGCGCGCACCGGGGCGTCACGCAGGAGCTGGCCTGGGACGTCGTCTCCGACGTCTCCTACTTCGGCACGCTGATGGTCCGCGAGGGCCTGGCGGACGGCATGGTGTCCGGCGCGGCCCACTCGACGGCGGCCACGATCAGGCCCGCGTTCGAGGTGATCAGGACGAAGCCGGACGCGTCGATCGTCTCCTCCGTCTTCTTCATGTGCCTGGCCGACCAGGTGCTCGTCTACGGCGACTGCGCCGTCAACCCCGACCCGGACGCGGCGCAGCTCGCCGACATCGCCGTCCAGTCGGCGGCGACGGCGGAGCAGTTCGGCGTCACGCCGCGCATCGCGATGCTGTCGTACTCGACCGGCACCTCGGGCACGGGCGCGGACGTGGACAAGGTCAGGGAGGCGACGGAGCTGGTGCGCCGCATGCGGCCCGACCTGCGGATCGAGGGGCCCATACAGTACGACGCGGCGGTCGAGCCGACCGTGGCGGCGGCGAAGCTGCCGGGCTCGGCGGTCGCGGGGCAGGCGACCGTGCTGATCTTCCCCGACCTGAACACGGGCAACAACACCTACAAGGCCGTGCAGCGTTCGGCGGGCGCCGTCGCGGTCGGTCCCGTCCTCCAGGGCCTGCGCAAGCCGGTGAACGACCTGTCGCGCGGCGCCCTCGTCCAGGACATCGTGAACACGGTGGCGATCACCGCCGTGCAGGCGCAGAACGAACGGGGCGGCGCGCCGGGCGCCGCGGGCGAGGAGAACCGACCGTGACCGAGGCGACCCGTGTGCTGGTGCTCAACTCAGGCTCTTCCTCGGTGAAGTACCAGCTGCTCGACATGCCGGGCGGCACCCGCCTGGCCACGGGCCTGGTGGAGCGGATCGGCGAACGCTCGGCCCGGCTCGTGCACACCCCGTCCGGCGGGGAGCGGCGCGAGCGCGGCGGGCCGTTCCCCGACCACCGCGCCGCCCTGCGCGCGGCGGCCGAGGAACTGGCGGCGGACGGCACCGGCTTCGACTCCCCGGCGCTCGCCGCCGTGGGCCACCGCGTCGTGCACGGCGGGGACCGCTTCACCGGGCCCGTGCGCGTGGACGACCGGGTGATCGCGGAGATCGAGGCCCTCGTGCCGCTGGCGCCGCTGCACAACCCGGGGAATCTGGAGGGGATCAGGACGGCGGGCGCGCTCAGCCCCGGCGTGCCGCAGGTGGCCGTCTTCGACACGGCGTTCCACACGACGATGCCGGAGTACGCCTGGCGGTACGCGATCGACGTGCGCACCGCCGACGAGCACCGCGTCCGCCGCTACGGCGCCCACGGCACGTCGCACGCGTACGTCTCGCGCCGCACGGCCGAGCTGCTCGGGCGGGCGCCCGAGGACGTGAACGTGATCGTCCTGCACCTGGGCAACGGCTGCTCGGCGGCCGCGGTGGCGGGCGGACGGTGCGTGGACACGTCGATGGGCATGACGCCGCTCGAAGGGCTGGTGATGGGCACCAGGTCGGGCGACATCGACCCGGCCGTCGTCCTGCACCTGGCGCGGAACGCCGGGATGTCGGTGGACGCCATCGACGCCCTGCTCAACCGGCGTTCCGGGCTCCTCGGCCTGTGCGGGGACAACGACATGCGTGAGGTCACGCGGCGGGCCGGGGACGGCGACGAGGCGGCGCGGCTGGCGCTCGACGTCTACGCGCACCGGCTGCGCAAGTACGTCGGCGCGTACACGGCGGTGCTCGGGCGCGTGGACGCCGTCGCGTTCACGGCCGGGGTGGGCGAGAACTCGGCGCCGGTCCGCGCGGCGGCGCTGGCGGGCCTCGGCGGGCTGGGCCTCGTGGTCGATCCCGACCTCAATACGGCACCGGGGCGCGGTCCCCGGTTCATCTCCCCGCAGTACGCTTCGGTCGCGGTCGCCGTGGTGCCCACGGACGAGGAACTGGAGATCGCGGGCCAGGCTTACGATCTGGTCAGCACCTGAATTATTCCACCACGGAACAAACGATAGGATCGCTTCATGCGCCGTTCCAAAATCGTCTGCACGCTGGGCCCCGCCGTGGACTCGTTCGACCGCCTGAAGGCGCTCATCGAGGCGGGGATGAACGTGGCCCGCTTCAACTTCAGCCACGGCTCGCACGCGGAGCACGAGGAGCGGTACCACCGCGTCCGCAAGGCCAGCGAGGAGACCGGCCGCGCGATCGGCGTCCTCGCGGACCTCCAGGGCCCGAAGATCCGCCTGGAGACGTTCGCGGGCGGCCCGGTGGAGCTGAAGCGCGGCGACGAGTTCACCATCACCACCGAGGACGTGCCGGGCGACCGCACCATCTGCGGCACCACGTACAAGGGCCTGCCGGGCGACGTCGCCAAGGGCGAGTCGATCCTCATCAACGACGGCAACGTCGCGCTCCAGGTGCTGGAGGTGGACGGGCCGCGCGTGCGGACCATCGTCATCGAGGGCGGCGTCGTCTCCGACCACAAGGGCATCAACCTGCCGGGCGTCGCCGTGAACGTCCCGGCGCTGTCCGAGAAGGACATCGAGGACCTGGAGTTCGCGCTGCGGCTCGGCGCCGACATGATCGCGCTGTCGTTCGTGCGCAACGCCGACGACGTGCGCGACGTGCACCGCGTGATGGACCGTGTGGGCCGCCGCGTCCCGGTCATCGCGAAGGTCGAGAAGCCGCAGGCCGTGGACAACATGGAGGAGGTCGTCCTGGCCTTCGACGGCGTCATGGTGGCCCGGGGCGACCTGGCGGTGGAGTACCCGCTGGAGAAGGTCCCGATGGTGCAGAAGCGCCTGATCGACCTGTGCCGCCGCAACGCCAAGCCGGTCATCGTCGCGACCCAGATGATGGAGTCGATGATCGAGAACTCCCGCCCGACGCGCGCGGAGGCGTCCGACGTCGCCAACGCGATCCTGGACGGCGCGGACGCGGTGATGCTGTCGGCGGAGTCGTCGGTCGGCCGCTATCCGATCGAGACGGTCAAGACGATGTCCAAGATCGTCATCGCGGCCGAGGGCGAACTGCTCTCGCGCGGCCTCCAGCCGCTGGTGCCGGGCAAGAAGCCGCGTACGCAGGGCGGTTCCGTCGCCCGCGCCGCCGCCGAGATGGCCGACTTCCTGAACGCCAAGGCCCTCGTCGCCTTCACCAAGTCGGGCGACACGGCCCGCCGCCTGTCCCGCTACCGCGCGGTCCAGCCGATCCTCGCCTTCACCTCGGAACCGGCCACCCGCAACCAGCTCACGCTGAGCTGGGGCGTGGAGACGACCGTCGTGCCGAACGTGAACCACACGGACGAGATGGTCGAGCTGTGCGACGCGGAGCTGTCGCGCCTGGGCCGCTACGAGTCCGGCGACACCATGATCATCACGGCGGGCTCGCCCCCCGGCATCGCGGGCACGACCAACATGGTCCGCGTCCACCACATCGGCGGCCACCAGGGCGTCTGAGCCCGGGAGCCCGGGGCCCGGCGGCGGACACGTCACGCCGCCGCGGCCGTTGGACGCGGGCAGGGGTTCCCGCCTCAGGTCGGCCGACCGGGACAGGGGGACGGAAAGGCTGCCGCGGCGTCGCCGGCGCGGCGGGTGCGCCTCGGGCCTTGTCCCCGAGGGGCCCGCAGGACGCTCCGGCGCACCCGAACCGACGACGGCTCCCGACGCACGTCACCACGCCCTGTCCGGCGGATCAGGGGGCCCGGAACGCCCGCCGGTAGGCGCCAGGGGTCGTGCCCGTCCGGGCGCGGAAGCGGCGGCGCAGGTTGACCGCGGAGCTGAGGCCGACGCGGGCCGCGATCGCCTCGACCGGCAGGTCCGTCTCCTCCAGCAGGGTGCGCGCCGCGGCCACCCGCCGGGAGAGCAACCACGCACCCGGGCTCGTGCCGAGCTGGGCGGCGAAGCGTCGGGCCAGGGTGCGGGGCGAGACGCCGAGGCGCGCGGCCAGGTCGTCCACCGACAGCGGTGTCCCAAGGCGCTCGTCAGCCCACGTGCGCAGGTCGTCGAGCGCGCCCCCGGGTGGTGGAGCAGGCACGTACGGGGCCTGGCCGCCCTCGCGATGCGGCGGCAGCACCATGTGGCGCGCGAGCAGGGCGGCGTACGCGGCCCCCTGGTCGTGCCGGACCAGATGCAGGCAGAGGTCGAACCCCGCTCCCGCTCCGGCACTGGTGGCGACGTCACCGTGATCCACGTAGAGCCTGTCCGGCTCCACGCGCACCCGGGGGAACTCACGCCGCAGTTGGTCGGCGCGCGACCGGTGCGTGGTGGCCGAGCGGCCGTCCAACAGTCCCGTGCGGGCCAGCGCGAAGACCCCCGAGCAGATGGTGACCAGCCGTGCCCCTCGCGCGTGCGCCCGCAGCAGCGCGCGGCGCACGGGGTCGGAGAGCGGCTCTTCCACCGGTCTCCAGCCCGGGATGATCACGGTGTCCGCGTCCTGCAGCACGGACAGGCCGTGCACCACGGCCATCGGGTACCCGCCCGTGGTCGGCACGGGGCCGGGTCGCTCCGCGCACACCTCGAATGCGTAGTGCCGCGGCATCCCCGGCCGCTCCGTACCGAAGACCTCGATGGCGCAGCCGAGCTCGAACGGCGACTGCACCGGCCCTATGAGGGCCACCACGCGATGCATGGCACGAAAGTACCCCATGGTGTCCTCACGCTCTCTGTCCTGCCGCCGCCTGCGCGCGGCACTGTTGCAGGCATGCACCCCGAGATCCTCGCGCAGGAGGGCTACACCTCCGCCTCTGTCGATGAATCCCCGGTCCGTGAGCTGTTCCCCGGGATACGGCTGCGTCCCCTCTGGCAGGGACCGACCGGCGAGCACGCGAACGTACTGGTGATGGAGGCGGGCGCCTCCTGGCCGCACCGGGACGTCCACGAGCCCGGTCCTGAAGAGGTCTACGTCGTCGCAGGCACCTTCAACGACGGAGCACGCGACTACCCGGCCGGCACGTTCCTGCACGCCCCCGCCGGGTCGTGGCACGTGCCCTCGACCACCACCGGCTGCACGCTGTTCCTCTTCTACCCCGCGGGTTAGCGGTCCGCCCGATCGAACAAGGGCGGAGCCGAAGTCGGGCCGGCACGAGCGACTTCTTCGCACGGCCGGGCCGGCAACGGCTCACCGCCTTCACGCTCCTCGCGCGCGCGACGAGCCCCTGACACGGCTCTCCCCCGGCGACGACCACAGGGAGTGGGACGAGGACGGGCGGCTCCTCTCCCCCACCGCTCCTGGCGGTGGGGGAGCTCGCCGTGGGAGATGTGCGACCGACCGGTCACCTACGATGGCCGCAGGCCGGACGCCGCCCAGGAGCCGGAGTACGCGTGCCGGTCGCACATGTGGACGCGAACGCGCCGCATCCCGACCCCTCGACGCGGCGGTCGCGGAACAGGCGGGCCGGAGAAGTGGCGCCGCCGCCCCGGCCGGACGCGGCGGCCGACCGTGCGGTATCCGGGAGGACGGCGATGAGCGCGATCGTGGCCCTGTGGGCGCGGGCCGAGCTGCCGATCAAGGACGGTCTCCACCTGGCGTCAGGGATGTCGGTGGCGGTGGAACTCGCGCCGGGCACCACGTCCGGCGTCCGGTTCCTCGAACCCTTCGACCCGGAGGCCGAACTGCGGGCGGATCCCGAGTGGGTGACGTCGATCGACATCACCAGGACGCTCCCGCTGGACGGCGGCGCCCGCGTCCTGTGCTGCGGCGACGGCGCGTACGGCTCGGAGGGCTTCGTCGCCTCCACGCGGGGCGACGGGGCGCTGGAGTGGGTCATGTACCTCCAGGACTCCGATCCGTTCGTGGAGATCACTTCCGACGGCCGCCACGCGACGTTCCTGTCCACGTCCGGTGTGCGGGTCACACTCGACGCCGCGAGCCCTTGGTCGCCCATGCCCTGAGAAACAGGACGTTTGGGGTGGCGGTGGGCGAGAACCCGCATGGTGCATGGCACGAGAGACGAGCGGGACGACGGTGGGCGACGGCCACGGCGCGGACGGGACCGGCGCGGGCCTCGCGCGGGCCGTCCTGGAGATGCTCCGCACGGCGGGCGCCGAGTTCACCGCGCTGACCGGGCTGCGCGCCGAGGCGGTGACCCGGCTCGAACGGCACGGCGACGGCTGGCTGGTGGAGGCCGAGGTCGTCGAGGCGCCGGGGCGGGCCCGCGCGCCCGACGTCCTGGCGGCGTACGAGGTCACCACAGGGTGGGACGGCCGACTGCTCCGCTGCCGCAGGACACGGCGCTTCACGCGCGGTCCTTCCGCACACGAGGGGAGAACGGAACGATGAGCACCTATGTCTACGGCATCACCCACGCCGGGCTGCCCCGGCTCCCGGCGGCGCTCGCGGGCGTGGGCGACCCGCCGCGCGCGGTGCGCGTCCTGCGCGCGGGCGGGGTGGCGGCCGTCGTGAGCGACTGCCCCGAGGGGCTGCGGCCGACGCGCCGCGCCCTGTTCGCGCACCAGCGCGTGCTCTCGTCGGTGTCGGGCGCCGCCACGGTGCTGCCGCTGCGCTTCGGCAGCGTCGCGCCGGACGACCGCGCCGTGCGCGCCCTGCTCACCGGCCGGTCGGGGCCCCTGCGCGAGCAGCTCGAACTGGTCGCGGGGCGCGTCGAGTTCACCGTGCGCGGCATGCATCTGGAGGACGTGCTGCTGCGGGGCGTCGTCGCCCGTGACCCCGAGATCCAGCGGCTGGACGCGGCGGCGCGGGCCAGCGGCGGCGGCACGTACACCGAGCGCAGGCGGCTCGGCGAGCTGCTGGCCGAGGCGGTGGAGGCGCAGACCGGGCGGGACGTCGCGGCGGTGCGGGACGGGCTGGCGCCGCTGGCCGCCGCGTGCCGGACGGGCCCCGGGGGCGGCGGGCTGGCGCTGCACCTCGCGTTCCTCGTGGACCGCGACCGCGCGGCGGACTTCCTGACCACCGTGCCGCGGCTCCAGGAGCGGCTGCCGCATCTCGAACTCGGCGTCAACGGGCCGCTGCCGCCCTACGGCTTCGCGGGGACGGCCGGGTTCGCCGGGCTGTTCGCCTCGGCCGGGTCCCGGCCGCTCGCCGCCGCCTGACGGAGGGCCGTCAGCCGGGGCCCGCGCCTGCGCCGGTGTCCTGGGCGGTGCCGCGACCGCCGCCGGGGACCGTCGGGCCGTCCTCCGTGGTGTAGATCTCCATGCCGTGCAGCGTGAGGTCACCGCCGAACTGGCCCGCCTGGTGGACGAAGACGTCCGTGAAGAAGGCGAACGCGATGTCGAGCGGCGGCTCGTGCTCCGGGTCGAAGACGATGGGGATGACACCGAAGAGATTGCCTTCGAGGCGCTCGGTGTACATGGTCACCCGGCCGTTCCTGAACGTCGAGTTGGAGCCGGTGGCGGTGCCGACGTGGTAGCGCAGCGCGCCCTCGCCGTCCACGATCTGGTGGAGGTCGCCGACGTCGAGCTGGTCGGCCGTGAACTTGAGGGCCTGCTTGGTGCCGCCGCCCGCCGTCGTCACGTTCACGACGCCCTCGTAGTCGAGGCCGCGCAGGGTGAGGTAGGTCGCCTCCAGGTACCAGCCCTCGTCGGGCAGGACGACCGGCAGGGCCTCGTCGGAGCCGGGGACGCTGCGCTCCTCGGGGCACGGGTACGGCAGGCGGCCCTGCGCGTCGGGGGCGAACGGGTCGGCGGGCGTGGCGTCGTCCTCGCCGCCGCTGCCGGTCGTGCCGGACGTGCCCGACGTGCCCGACGTCTCGTCCGCCCCGGTGTCGTCAGGGGCGCCCTGTGCGGGCTCCTCGGGGAGCCCCGGGTCGCCCGAGCCCTGCTCGTCCGCCGGGTCCTCGGGGGTCTCCGCCGGATCCTCGGGGCGGCCGGGCTCGGACGGCGCGGCGGGGGGCGGCGTGGCGCCCTCGTCGGTGCCGCCGCCCGAGCCGCCGTCGGCGCCGCGCCCCGGCGTGAGGAGGTCGCCGACGGCGTGCCCGAGGTCGGACAGGCCCTGGCCGAGGCCCAGCGGGTCCCACGGCTCACCGGTGTCCTCCGGCCGGTCCTCGGGCGCGGCGGCGTCCTCCGGCCCCGGCGCCCGGCTCCCGGTGGCCTCCGTGGGCCCCGTGTCCTCGACGGGCCGCTCGTCGGGTTCCGCCTCATCGACCGGCGCCGTGGGGTCGGGATCGGGGTCGGCGTCCGCGTCCGGCGCGTCCGCCGCGCCCTGGTCCGACTCCGGCTCCGGCTCCGGCTCCTGCTCCGGCCCCTGCTCCGCCGCGCCGTCGGTCTCCGGCTCCGCGCCGTCCGGCATCTCGACGCACGGCCGGTCCTGGAACGGATTCGGCGGCTGCGGCTCCGCCTTGGCGAGGGGCGAGCCGATGCCGATGCCGAGCAGCGCGGCGGAGGGCATCGCGGCCAGCGCGATCGCCTTGCCGACCGGCGTCCGCAGCCGGCTGCGCAGCGTCCGCCGGGCGGCCGTCGCGGCTATGTCCTCACTCGGCACGGTCGCCGTCCTTCCCCGGATGCCCCGGCGGCCGTCCGCCGCCCCTGGGCACGGCGCCCCCGAAGCGCGCCAGCGCGCTCCCGGTGCCGGGCACGCGCGCGGGCGGCACCAGGCCGGGCACGGCCGCGGGCGGGGCGGGCGGGGCCGACGCGGCGGCGGGGGCGGGAGCGGGGGCCACGTCCCCCGCGGCGGGCAGGGGTGTCCCCGGCACCCAGGCGACGCTCATCGCACCGCCGACCATGCCGAGGAGGAAACCGATCAGCCCGCCACCGAAGTTGGCGACGACGAGCGAGACGAGGGAGAGCAGGATGGCCGCGACACCCGCGAATATCCGCACATGCGGCTGGAACCATATGGTCAGCCCGAGCACGATGAGGAGCACGCCGATGACCACGGCGCTGGCACCGGCCGTCGTGGACATCCGCACGTTGAGCTGGCCGAGCGTCAGGTTGGCGTAGGGCAGCCAGAGGATCGGCACACCGGCGGTCCCGACGTACAGGCCCGCCCAGAACGGCCGCCGCCAGCGGAAGTTCCGGAAGGCGACGCGGCCTCTGCGCAACGGCGAAGCGGCTGGCCGGTCTTCGGCTTCGACAGTCACAGTACGTACTCCCCTGGTGGCGCGTTCAGTAGCGGGATGCACGATACGGCGGCCGGACCCGCCGTGCGCGGGCGCCTCCGCCCCCTGGCCGGGGCAGGGACGGGAACGGTGGCGTCCGCCGCCCCGGCACGCGGGTCATCGGCCCGTCAGAAGCATTCGTCGTCGTCGCCGGTGTGCAGGCTGAGGCTCAGGTCGGAGAGGGTGAACGTCCCGGCCGACGTGCCGTAGGCGATCTGCTCGACGTCGGTGAGGACGGCGCCCTCGGCCTCCTGGGCGAAGGAGTCGGAACGGGCGCTCCCGTCACCGTCGCGGATGCGGCCGGTCGATCCGGTGCTGACGCCGATCCGCATGTTGCTGAACGTGGCGTCGGCGTCGAGTTGGGCCACGTCGATGAAGAGGTTGTCCGCCAGCACCGGATCGCCGTCGGCCCCGGCGGTGATCCGCAGGGTGATGTCGCCGACGACCGGGAGCGAGATGACGACCGACTGACACAGGTCGGTGATCTCGGCGTGGTCGAACGCCGAGACGGCGACCGCCCGTTCGCCTTCCCCGGCGGCGGTGATCACCGTGCCGTACTGGACGAACCCCTCGCCTTCGAGGCGCGCGAGGCGCACCTTGAACGCGTCACCCGACATGCTCAGCGAGGTGGCGAGGGCACCGGAACTGACGGCGACGCCTATGGCGGCTGTGGCGGCCACGCTCGGCACCATGACCAGACCGAACCGCCGCCATCTGGTGCCGCCGCGAGCCTGAGACTCCATGAGAATCCTCCTTTTCGGACAAGCATCCCCGGGGCTCCCGGAGAGCCCGTGGTTCCGCAAGCCGTCCGGCGCCTGGAGAGGAGAAGCGCGATGCCGCCGGTCCGCACACCGGCGCCAGCCACGGGCCGCCGGTGTGCGCGGCCCTCCGGGACAGGTCCCGCAGCGGCGGGAACCCCCCTGTTCCGGAGCGGGGACGTGGCACCCCCGACCCCGCCGATCGTGGTCCATCTGGCGCCCGGACACAAGGGGTTGGTTACCTGCGGGTAAAATAACCGGCCGCCCGGGACGGCCGTCCCGGTGGGCGGGATCCGCCGCACGCGCGCGCCAAAGAGGACGGACGCCTATCAAAGGGGCCTAACGCCTCGGACACCTGAGCGACAGGTCGCCCCAGGTGGACGTGGCCGCGATTACCAAGTTTTGGTAAAGCCCGGTGAATCGCGGCCACCTGACGGCGAGGGAGGCGAAAGCGGCCGGGACGCGTGGCTCAGAAGAGCACGCGCGCCAGGGCGCCGCGGGCCGCGATCACCCGCGGGTCGTCGGGACCGACCAGGTCGAAGAGTTCGAGCAGCCGCACCCGCGCGGTGTCCCGGTCGTCCCCCGCGCTGCGCTGGACGGTGGAGACGAGGCGCCCGAACGCGTCCTCGACGTGCCCGCCCACCAGGTCGAGATCGGCCACGGCGAGCTGGGCCGTGACGTCGCCCGGCCGCTCGGCCGCGTCCTTGCGCACGCGCTCGGGATCGGCGTCGCGCACACGGTCGAGGAGCCTGGCCTGCCCGAGGCCGATCCTCGCCTCCTCGTCGGCCGGGTTCCCGGCGAGCACGTTCTCGTACGCCTGGATCGCGCCGCCGAGGTCGCCGGAGTCGAGCGCCGCGTGCGCGGCGGCCAGCACCGGGTCGATGGGCTCGGCGACCGGCTCGGGGGCGCCCTGGGCCTCACGGGCCGCCGCCTGCTCGGGATCGACGGGCGCGCCGACGATGCCGAACCGCTGCTCGGCCGCCTCGATCAACTGGTCGAGCACCTGCCGCACCTGCGGCTCGGGCGCCGCGCCCTGGAAGAGCGGCAGCGCCTGGCCGGCGATCACGGCGAAGACGGCCGGGATGCCCTGGACGCCGAACTGCTGGAACAGCATCTGGTTGCTGTCCACGTCGATCTTGGCGAGCACGAACCGTCCGGCGTACTCCTCCGCGAGCCGCTCCAGGACCGGGCTCAGCTGCTTGCACGGCTGGCACCACTCGGCCCAGAAGTCGATGACGACGGGCACCTCGGTGCTGCGCTGGAGCACCTCCTGCTCGAAGTCGGCCTCATCGACGTCGATCACGAGCCGCACGGCGGCGGGGGTCTGCCCGCCCTCCGGCTGGGCCGCGCGCTGGGCCCGCGCCTGCTCGGCCTTCTGCCGGGCCTCGGCGGCGGCCTTCACCGCGGAGAGGTCAACGGCTCCGCTCATGGACATGTTGCGTGGCTGCATGGCACCAGTCTCCCCCCTTCGGGCACGGATCGGGTACGCACCCCGGGACCTGGCGTACCGGAGGGCGGCTCAGAAGACGGGCGGCTCGGTGTAGACGCCCCATTCCTCCTTCAGGGCGCCGCAGATCTCGCCGAGCGTCGCCTCGGCGCGGGCGGCCTCCAGCATGGGCACGATCATGTTGCCGCCGTCCCTGGCGGCGGCGAGCAGCGCGGCGAGCGCGGCGCGTACGGCGGCGTCGTCCCGGGCCGCGCGGCGAGCGGCGAGGGCGCGGACCTGCTCCCGTTCCACCTCGTGGCTGACGCGCAGGATCTCCAGGTCGCCGGTGACCGACTCCCGGTGCGCGTTCACGCCCACGACGCGCTTGTCGCCCTTCTCCAACGCGCGCTGGTAGGTGAACGCCGCCTCCGCGATCCGGCCCGTGAACCAGCCGTCCTCGATGCCCGCGAGCAGCCCCGAGGTGATCGGCCCGACGGGGTGCCGCCCGCCGGGGACGGCCCGCCGCCCCTTCTCCAGGATCTCCTCGAAGATCCGCTCCGCCTCGGCCTCGATGCGGTCGGTCAGCTGCTCGACGTACCAGGAGCCGCCGAGCGGGTCGGCGACGGAGGTGACGCCGGTCTCCTCCATGAGCACCTGCTGGGTGCGCAGCGCGATCTCGGCGGCGCGTTCGCTGGGCAGGGCGAGCGTCTCGTCCAGGGCGTTGGTGTGCAGCGAGTTGGTGCCGCCGAGGACGGCGGACAGCGCCTCGACGGCCGTGCGCACGACGTTGTTGTACGGCTGCTGCGCCGTGAGGGAGACACCGGCGGTCTGGGTGTGGAAGCGCAGCCACTGGGCGCGCTCGCTCGTCGCGCCGTAGACGTCGCGCATCCTGCGGGCCCAGATCCGGCGCGCGGCGCGGAACTTGGCGATCTCCTCGAAGAAGTCGATGTGCGCGTCGAAGAAGAACGACAGGCCGGGCGCGAACGTGTCCACGTCGAGGCCGCGCGACAGGCCGAGCTCGACGTACCCGAAGCCGTCGGCGAGGGTGTACGCCAGCTCCTGCGCCGCCGTGGAGCCCGCCTCGCGGATGTGGTAGCCGGAGACGGACAGCGGCTTGTACGCGGGGATGTGGCGCGCGCAGTACTCCATGAGGTCGCCGATGAGGCGCAGGTGCGGCTCGGGGCCGAACAGCCACTCCTTCTGGGCGATGTACTCCTTGAAGATGTCCGTCTGGAGCGTCCCGTTGAGCGCGCCGGTGTCGGCGCCCTGCCGCTCGGCGGCGACCAGGTACATGCAGAAGACGGGGACGGCGGGGCCGCTGATCGTCATGGAGGTGGTGACCTCGCCGAGCGGGATGCCGTCGAAGAGGACGTCCATGTCCGCGGCGGAGTCCACGGCGACGCCGCAGTGGCCGACCTCGCCGAGGGCGAGGGGGTCGTCGGAGTCGCGGCCCATCAGCGTCGGCATGTCGAAGGCGACGGACAGGCCGCCGCCGCCGTTGCGCAGGATGCTGCGGTAACGCTCGTTGGTCTGCCGGGCGTTGCCGAATCCGGCGAACTGGCGGATGGTCCAGGTCCTGCCGCGGTAGCCCGTCGCGTGGAGGCCGCGGGTGTAGGGGAACTCGCCGGGCCAGCCGATGCGGTCGAACCCGGCGTAGGTGTCGCCGGGGCGTGGGCCGTACACGGGCTCGACGGGGTCGCCGGAGAGTGTGGTGAAGTCGGCGTCCCGGGTGCGGGCCGCGTCGAAGCGGGCCTGCCAGCGAAGGCGGCCCGCGGCAATGGCGTCTGCGTCCATGCCACCAATTTACTTGGACGTCCAACTATCTGTCGAACGTCCCGGCCGGGACACGCCGGACGCGACCCCCGGGGTCTCCGGGGATCAGGGGGCGACGCGCCGGGGTCAGACCCCGACGGGCTCCTCCTCCGGCGCCTCGACCAGCGGCTCGACCTCGGCCGCCACCCGGCGCTCGACGAAGAACGCGGCGGTCGGGATCGTCCCGGAGACCAGCACCCACAGCAGCTTCCCGAACGACCAGCGGGCCTTCTGCCCCAGGTCGAACGCGAAGATCAGGTAGACGATGTACAGCAGCCCGTGGACCTGGGAGACGACGAGGGTGATGTCCTCGCCCCGGTCGAAGCCGTACTTGAAGACCATGCTGACGCACAGGACCAGCAGCATGACCGCGGTGACGTAGGCCATCACCCGGTATCGCGTGAGCACACTCCGCTTCATGCCGGCGAGCCTATCCGGTCATTCGGGGCGATCTTCGCCGGGCCCCCCGGCCCCCGGGGCTCCCGGGACGCCCGCGCCGTCACCGGCCGCGGGGGCGTCGAAGTCCAGCGCGGCCACGCGCAGCGGGCGCAGCAGGGCGAAGATCTCGCCGCACTCCTCCGCGTCGTACGCGCCGAGGCCGAAGTCCATGGCCATCAGGTCGCGGGTGGCGGCGTCGCAGACGGTGCGCCCCTCGTCGGTGATCGAGGCGAGGGTGCCGCGCCCGTCGTTCGGGTTGGGGCGTTTGGTCACCAGCCCTGAGCGCACGAGGCGGTCCACCGTGTTGGTCACCGACGTCGGGTGGACCATGAGGCGCTCGCCGATCTTGGACATCGGCAGTTCACCCTTCTTGCTGAAGGTGAGCAGGACCAGCGCCTCGTACCGGGCGAACGTCAGTCCATACGGCTTGACCACGGCGTCCACCTCGTGGAGCAGGATCTGCTGTGCGCGCATGATCGACGTGATCGCCGCCATGGCCGGTGCGGAGCCCCAGCGGCGGTTCCACAACTCCTCCGCGCGGGCGATCGGGTCGAAGGGAAGGCTGAGCGGTTTGGACACGCCAGCGACCCTACCGGCTGGTCATACGAATGCCGTCCGTGGGCCGAGGGGCGGGCACCTTCCGGACGATCCGGGCACGGCGCGCGCCACGGCCGTCCCGGGCGCGGTCGCCGGGCCGCGGTCAGGGCACGTGGCCGCAGGAGCCGGTGGTGGCCCAGTCGCCCATCATCTCGCTCAGGCAGTCCGCGCTGCCGTCGTCAGGACTGGGGACGTAGGGGTAGGAGAACTCCTTCGGGGTGGCGGCCTGCTCGGGCGTCCCGACCATGATGCGCAGGACACCGAGCCTGTTGCCGTCGAGCAGGGTGTAGACGCGGGCCGAGCCGGGCTCGCCCGGCTCCGCGCCGGTGTCGGCGATACCGGGGCCGTACTCCTGGTCACCGGTCGTCCGGGCGCCGTACGCGCACCTGCCCTCGTCGAGCACCTTCTCGGCGGCCTCCTCCGCATCGAGGCTCGACTCGTAGACGTACGTCTCCCACAGGGCCACGGCGCCGTCCCTGCCCTCGTAGAAGCGCGTCTCCCCGCTGGCCTGCGGTCGGCCGATCGGCCAGGCGCACTTGTCCCGCCAGCCCGTGACGACCTCGGGGTCCTCCTCGCCCGGCGCCGTCTGGCGCCAGCCGAACCGGTCGTCCCAGGGCAGGCCCGCCGGGGGCGGCGGCGACGGCACGTGCACGTCCTCGGCTGCGGGCGGCACCGGCTCCCCCGCCCCCGGGCGCCAGGGCCCGAACTGCCAGGTCCCGGCCGCCAGCGCGGCGGCGAGCACGAAGGACCCGGCGGCCGTCCCGGCGCGTCTGCGGGCGCGGCGGCGCTCGCCGCGGCGGCGGGCCGCGTCGGCGCCCGGCAGGAGGACGGCGGGCTCGACGTCCCGGGCGAGCTGCCGCAGCCGTGCGCCGAGGTCAGCCCCCTCGTCGGGACTGTCGTGGTCGGTCATCGGGGGATGCCACCTCTTCTCGGGGCGGGGAGCCTGGCGGGACGCGCGGAGGACGCGTGGGGGACGCTCACCTGGCGCGTACCCCCTTCCGCCGCCGTCCGCCGCCGTCGGGGTCGTCGGCCAGCTCGGGACGCAGCGCCTTGCGCGCGCGGCTGAGGCGGGTGCGGACCGCCGCGTCCGACGCGCCGGTCTCGTGCGCGACCTGGGCGACCGGCAGGTCGAGCAGGTGGTGGAGGACGACGGCCGTGCGCTGGTCGGTGGGCAGCGCCCGCAGCGCGGCGACGAGCGCGACGTGGTCGGGCGCGATCGCCGAGACGTCGGGCGGCGGGCCGTGCCGGGAGTGCGCGCGCAGCCGGTTGCGCGCCTTGCGCCAGGAGCTGACGGCCAGGCGGAGCGCGACGGTGCGGACCCAGGGCGCCGGGTCGCCGTCGGCCGTGAGGGTCGCCCAGCGCTGCCACGCGCGGGCGTACGCCTCCTGCACGGCGTCCTCCGCCTCGCCCAGGTCGCCCGTGACCGCGTAGACGGCGGCGACGAGGCGGGCGGCGGTCGCCTGGTAGAAGGTCTCGAACTCCTCGCGCGCGTCGGTCATGGGGAAGTCACCCCCGGCGGCCGGGCAGGCGGCGCAGCACCGGCGCGAGCATCTCCCCGACCTCCGGCACGCGCAGCGGGCGGGCCAGCAGCAGGACGGACAGCAGGAGCGCGGCGCCGCCCAGGCAGAGCCCGGCCAGGTCGCCCGCCGGGCCCTCGCCGAGGCGGGCCGTGCAGCGCTCCGCGACCAGGAGCGCCGCGACGGCGCCGGGCGCGGCTGCCAGGGCCGTGCGGACGTGCGTGCCGAGCGTGCCGGGCCAGCGGCCGATGCGGCGTACGAGGGCCCGGCTCGTGCAGAACAGGCCGACCGTGCACGCGACGGCGTACGCCCCCGCCATGCCGACCACGGCCCAGCGCGGCGGGAGCGCCACGTACGCGCAGGCCGCGAGCCCGGCCTGGACGGCGGCGATGACGAGGTTCAGCAGAAAAGGGGTGCGGGTGTCGCCGAGGGCGTAGAACGCGCGGGCGACGAGGTACTGGGCGGCGAACGCGGGCAGTCCGGCGGCGAAGGCGGTGAGGATCCAGGCGAGGACGCGGACGTCCGCCTCGGTGGTCTGCCCGTACTGGAAGATGACGCCGGTCAGCTGCGGTCCGAGGACGAGGAAGACGAGGGCGGCGGGGACGACGGCGACGGCGTTGCGCCGCAGGCCCCACGACAGGTCGGCCCCGGCCTTGCGCGGCGTGCCGTCGGCGACGGCGGCGCTCATGCGCGGGAGCAGGGCGGTGCCGAGCGAGACGGTGATGATGCCCTGCGGGACGACCCACAGCTGGTAGGCGTTGGTGTAGGCCGCGAACCCGACGCCCGTGGTGACGCCGTCGGCCGCCGCGCGGACGGCGGCCGAGGTGGCGAGGCTGGTGACGGCCCACAGCGCGAGCTGGTTCACGAGGACCAGCAGGACCGTCCAGACGGCGGCGCGCAGCGGCGCGGCGAGCCCCGCGTGCAGCAGGTCGAGGCGGGGGCGCCAGCGGAAGCCCGCCGCGCGCAGCGGGGGTATCAGCGCGAGGAGTTGGACGAGGACGCCCGCCGTGCTGCCGAGGCCGAGCAGCAGGGCCTGCCGGTCGGTCATCTCCCCTGCGGTGGTGACGTCCCCGGCTATCGCGAGGTAGAGGCAGAAGACGGCGACGACCACGACGTTGTTGAGCACGGGCGCCCACATCATCGCGCCGAAGCGGCCCCGGACGTTGAGCACCTGCCCCAGCAGCGTGAACAGG
This sequence comes from Streptomyces avicenniae, assembly GCF_000719135.1. Taxonomy (GTDB): domain Bacteria; phylum Actinomycetota; class Actinomycetes; order Streptomycetales; family Streptomycetaceae; genus Streptomyces; species Streptomyces avicenniae. The sequence goes on from NZ_JOEK01000002.1 coordinate 161,945, forward strand.
CCGTAGCAGAGGATCTGCGGCAGGCAGTAGCGGGCGAGGGCGACGGTGAGGTCGCGCTGCGCGCCGGTGAAGTCGGGCGCGTAGGCGGTGACCAGCCAGGGCGCGGCGACGACGGCGGCGGCGGTGAGCAGCAGCAGGCCGAGGAGGCAGGCGGTCAGCAGGCGGTCGGTGTGGGCGACGCCGCCGTCGGCGTGGGTGCGGCGGGCGCGGACCAGTTCGGGGACGAAGACCGAGTTGAGGGCGCCGCCGAGTATCAGGAAGTAGACGATGGTGGGGACGGTGTTGGCGATCTGGAACGCGTCGCCGAGCAGCGTGGTGCCGAGGGCGGCGACGACGACCGCCGTCCGCACGAAGCCCGTGGCACGCGAGACGAGGGAGCCGAGCGCCATGATGGCGCTTCCCCTGCCGGGCGAGCCGGACGGCTCGGCCTCCTCCTCGGCCGGTCCGGCGTGTCGGCCGGACCCCCCGGGCCGCCCGGTCACGGCGGCGACGGGGGGAGCCGTCGCGCCGCGTCTGCTGTGCTTCCCCATGAGCAGGTGATTGTGCCAGGGGGGCGGGCCGCCGGGCGGGCCGGGAGCCTGTCGTGAATCTCTCTGTCACCTCGCGGGGGTGCCGGACGTGAGGGCTTGCGAGTGGGCCTCGTCCGGGGCCCGCCCCCGGGCTCTCGGGTCCGGCCGCCACCGCGGAGGGAAGTCCCGTGTCCGACATGACCATCACCCGCCCGTCGTCCCCGACACGTGGCCAGGGGCACGCGCACCCGCTGCTCGTCCCGCTGACGTCGGCCGAGCATCTCGCGTTCCTCGGCGAACGGCGGCTGTGGGCGGGGGGCACGGCCGGGCAGGTCAGCTTCCTCCAGTCCCCGGCCTGGGCCGCGGTGAAACGGGGGTGGCGTGCCGAGAGCCTGGGGTGGTTGGTGGACGGGCGGCTGGTGGGCGCGGCGCTGGTGCTGTACCGCCAGGTGCCGGGGCTGCGGCGGTGGTTCGCGTACCTGCCGGAGGGGCCGGTGATCGACTGGTCGGCGCCCGACCTCGGCCGGTGGCTTGGCCCGCTGCTGGACCGGCTGCGGGAGTCGGGCGCGTTCACCGTACGGATGGGGCCGCCGCTGGCGTACCGGCGGTGGTCGGCGCGGACGCTGAAGGACGCGACAGGGCCCGGCCGCCGCGTGGGGGACGTGCTGCCCGACCTGGTGGAGCCGCTGGGCGCGGCGGTGGCCGACCGGCTGCGGGAGGCGGGCTGGACGCGCTGCGGCGAGGACGGCGGCGGCGCGGGGGACGCGCAGCCGCGGCTGGTGTTCGAGGTGCCGCTGGCCGGGCGGGACCGGGACGCGCTGTGGACGGGGCTGAGCCAGGAGTGGCGGCGCAACGTGAAGCGGGCGGCCAAGGCGGGCGTACGGACGGAGGTGGCGGGCCCCGAGGACCTGCCGGGGTTCCACGCGCTGCTGGGCGTGACGGAGCGGCGGGACGGCTTCAGGCTGGGGCGTTCGCTGGAGTACTACCAGCGGCAGTACGCGGCGCTGAACCTCGACGTGCCGGGCACGATGCAGCTGTACACGGCGCGGCACGAGGGCGAACTGCTCGCGGCGCACACGCTGTTGCGCGCCCCGGACGGTGACCGGGTCTGGTACCAGACGGGCGCCTCGGCGGATCACCGCCGCGAGGTGCGGCCGAGCAACGCGCTCCAGTGGCGGATGCTGTGCGACGCGCGGGCGATGGGCGCCTCGGTGTACGACATGCGCGGCATCCCGGACACGCTCGACCCGCAGGAGCGGCCGTTCGGGCTGGTGCGGTGGAAGCTCGGGACGGGCGGCGAGGCGGTGGAGATGCTGGGCGAGTGGGAGCTGCCGTTGGAGGGGGCGGTGAACAGGACGCTGCACAGGGCGATGAAGGGGTACCTGGAACGGAGGTGAACGAAGGTGAACGGAGGTGAGAGGCGCTGACCGGCGCGACGTCCACGGACCGAAGGTGACGCCGTGTCACGATGGCGTCATGCTGCGTCGATCGTCGCTCTCCGCCGTCCTGTGCTGCGCGGTCCTCGCGCTGGCCTGTTCCTCGGGTGGCGACGCCGCCCCCGACGGTCCGGAGGGGGGCGGGGCGGCGGCCGGGGAGGCCGGGGAGCGGTTCTGGGTCGATCCGGGCAGTCCGGCGGCGCGGCAGGCCGAGGAGTGGGAGGCAGCGGGCCGCGGGGACGACGCGGAGGTGCTGCGCCGGATCGCGGACCGGCCGCTGGCGCACTGGGCGCCGGGCGAGGAGGACCCGGGGCCGTGGGCGCGGGAGGTGACGGGGGCGGCGACCGCCGAGGGCACGACGGCCGTGCTGGTCGCGTACAACATCCCGCACCGTGACTGCGGCCAGTACTCGCAGGGCGGCGCGCGCGACGACGCGGCGTACGCGGGGTGGATCGACGCGCTGGCCGAGGGCATCGGGGACGCGCACGCCGTCGTCGTGCTGGAGCCCGACGCGGTGCCGCACGTCGTGGACGGCTGCACGGCGCCGATGTACGTCGAGGACCGGCTCGCGGCGCTGGCCGGGGCGGTGGACCGTCTCAAGGAGCAGCCGCACACGCGGGTCTATCTCGACGCGGGCAATCCCGACTGGATCGCCGACCCGGCGCAGATCGCCGAGCCGCTGCGCCGCGCGGGCGTGGGGGGCGCGGACGGCTTCGCGCTGAACGTCGCCAACTTCCAGACGCTGTCGGACAACACGGTGTACGGCCACGCGCTGTCGGAGCTGCTGGGCGGCGCGCACTTCGTCATCGACACGAGCCGCAACGGCAACGGGCCCTTCGACGGGGGCGAGGAGTCGTGGTGCAACCCGCCGGGCCGCGCGCTGGGCACACCGCCCACGGCCGACACGGGCGACGCGCTGACGGACGCGCTGCTGTGGGTGAAGCGTCCCGGCGAGTCGGACGGCGAGTGCAGGGGCGGCCCCGCCGCCGGGCAGTGGTGGCCGGAGTACGCGCTCGAACTGGCCCGCGCGGCGGCGCCGTGATCTCACGGCGCCGCCGCGCGGTCGTCGCGCGTGCCGCCGCTACCCGACCTGCACCCAGGTCGCCACGCTCGGCGTCCCCTCCGCGTCGGTGACGAACAGCATGTACCAGCCGGGCGGCACGAGGGACGGGTCGTCGGGCACGGTGAACGTGACCTCCCCCTCGCCCGCCTCGACGCCGAGCCGGATCGAGCGCTGCTCGACGTCGGTGGTGTGGGTGACGGCGCTCGGGCGGATCAGCCTGGCCTCGGCGACGCGGGCGGCGTCCTCGGTGGCGAAGGTGGCGGTGCCGCCGGGGGCCACCGTGTCGGGCCCCGCGCCGAGGACGGGCCGGTTCTCGGCGCGGTCGCCCTGGAGGTAGGGCGGCGTGTAGATCTCGACGCGGTCCTCGAAGGTGCCCATCCGCGTGTTGGCGCGGTCGCCGAACAGCGGGTCGGAGCCGAACGTCGCCACGCGCCCGTCGGGCAGCAGCAGCGCCTCCGAGTGGTAGTTGCGGCCGACGGTGGGCGCGGCGGCGGCCCGGAACGTGTTCTTCTCCGGGTCGTAGAACTGCGCCTTCAGGATGTCGCTGTCGCCCTGGCCCCGGTAGTCCTCCGAGCCGCCCGAGGTGAAGACCGTGTCGTCGGGCAGGATCACGCTGCTGAGGTAGCGGGTGCCCTGCGGCAGGTCGGGTCCGTCGCGGAAGGCCGGGTCCTCCTCGGTGAGGTCGATGACGGCGGTGCGGGCCGTGGACTTCTCCGACTCGCCGACCCCGCCGCCGCCCAGGACCATGAACCGCTGGTCCTGCGCGGGCGGCAGCAGGAGGGACGCGGCGGTCTCCAGCTGGTCGGCGTCGCGCAGGCCGCCGACCTCGGTGAACGTGTTGGTCTCCAGGTCCCACAGGCCGGGCTCGCGGCCCTCGTCCGCCGGTCCGTAGCCCGCGTTGGCGCCGGTGTAGAACAGCTCGCCGCCCTGGGTGAGGAAGAGGGCCGGGTAGGTCGGGAAGTAGCGGTCGGGCGCCTCCGACCAGGTCTTGGTCTCCGGGTCGTAGATCTCGTTGAGTCCTGGCACGACCTCGCCGACGTCGTCGAGCCCGGAGACGGTGAGGACGCGGCCGTCGGGCAGGGCGGTCAGCGTCGGGTACCAGCGTGCCTCCTCCATCGGCGCGACGGGGACGTACCGCTCGGCCTCGGGGTCGAACTCGTAGGCGGCCTTGATGCCCTGGAAGTCCTGGTCGTCCAGGGTGAGTTCCTCGGCCATGCCGTAGACGTTGCGGGCGTCGGCGCCCTTCAGCCCGGCGACGGCGTACTGGGCGGGCGCGTCCGTCACGTACTCCTCGCCCTCCTCGGCCGCGCTGACGAAGACGCGCGCCTCGGCGGCCGTGACGGTGACCTCGCCGTCCTCGCCCGCCTTCTTGGCGGCGGCGGGGACGGTGACGTCCGTCTCGGTCAGGTACTCAAGACCGTCGGGCGAGCGCAGGCGGGTGCCCTTGGGGAAGGTGTGCTCGCGGTCGGGGTCCTCGTTCTTCAGCAGCATCGCGCCGCCCGCGTGCGTCACGGCGTCCCCCAGCACCTCGTAGCGCGCCGTGCCGCCCGCGACGAGCAGGCGGCCGTCGGGGAGGGCGGCGTGGCCCGCGCAGAAGAGGTCGTCGGGCGTCTCGACCTTCTTGTACGAGTTGTCCGCCGGGTCCCACAGGATGGACTCGAACGTCCCGGCGTCGAACTCCTCCTGCTTGTTGCCGGAACCGGCTATCAGGAGCACCTTGCCGGTGCGCAGCAGGGCGGCGTGGATCGCGTTGGTGCGGAACTCGTCGGGCACGTCCATGACGTCCCAGGAGCCGTACTGGGCCATGTACTCGGGCCGGGATATGCGGTACTCGTGCAGCCGGTCCTGGGCGAAGCCGAGGGCGGCGGGCAGGTTCATCCCGGCGAGCAGGAGCGTCACTCCCGTGCCGATGGCGGTCTTCTTGAGCCGCTTGCTGGGGCGGTACCTCATACGTCAGCTCCCACTGGTCGTCGCGGCCATGGCGCGCGGCGTCGCGTTCTCCGGTGCGGTGTCGTGGTCGGCGGGGTCGGGGGTGCGGTCGGCGGGCGGGGGCGCGGACCGGGTGGTCCACGCCCAGATGGCGGGCGGCGCGAGGCAGACGACGAGGGCCAGCAGCGTCCAACCGCGCATGGCGACGTGGCCGTGGCCGAGCGCCAGGGAGACGAGCAGCGCGGCGGTCAGCACGGCGCCCCACGCGAGGTGGAGGCGGAAGGTGGCGGGCCGGTCGGCGCTGGCGCTGCCGCCCTTGGGCGTGACGACGAACCGGCTGGTCCGGCGCAGCACGGCGTCCAGCAGCGAGCGGGCGTAGATCGGCGCGGACAGCGCGGACATGGCCATCCCGGCGACCCCGGAGGAGCCCTCGGGTTCGTGGGGCGACACGTTGTGCCGCCTGTTCCAGACGTACAGGCCGATCTGGAGGGCGGCGACGTCGCTGTAGAGCATCATCCAGGCGGAGGAGGCGACCTGGGTGCCGGAGGCGCCGAGGACGAGGTACAGCAGGCAGCCCAGGGCGCCGAGCGTCCAGGTGATGGCCGCCATGGGGTAGAAGGCGAGCATCAGGGAGTAGCTGAGCAGCGGGCCCGGCCTGTGGCGGCGGTACCCGCGGCCGTACTGGCGCAGCAGCGTCTCGTAGGTGCCGCGTGACCAGCGCATCTGCTGGGTGAAGAAGTCGGTCCAGGAGGAGGGGCCTTCGCCGACCGCCAGGACGTCGGGGGTGTAGACGGAGCGCCAGCGGCGGCCGGTGTCGGGGTTGCGGTGGCGGTGCAGTTCGAAGCCGGTGGCCATGTCCTCGGTGACGGAGTCGTACAGGCCGCCGACGTCCTTGAGCGCGCTGACGCGCACGGCGTTGTTGGTGCCGACGAACATGGGGCAGCCGTAGCGGTTCCCCGCGCGCTGGATGAGGGCGTGGAAGAGGAACTGCTGGCTCTCGGCGGCCTTGGTGACGGGCGCGTCGTAGTTGCCGTAGACCTGGGGGCCGACGACGAACGCGATGTCGGGGTCGCGGAAGTAGCCGAGCATCCGGGCCAGGTAGTCGGGCAGGGGCACGTGGTCGGTGTCCACGGAGGCGAAGAAGTCGTACTCGTCGCCGTGCGCGGCCAGCCAGGCGTTGTAGTTGCCGTGCTTGGTGCGCTCACGGTGCGGGCCCTGCGGCCGGTTCCACTCGGGGACGCCCTGGCGGGTGAAGTGCAGGACGCCGAGTTCGGCGCACAGGGCGCGGGCGTCGGGGTCGTCGCCCTCGTCGAGCAGCCAGACGTCGAGCGGGCCGGTGTGGTGCAGCGCGGTGGCGCCCTCCAGCGTGGCCCTGACCATGGCGAGGGGTTCCTTGCCAGGCACGTACGTGGTGAGGAACGCGACGCGGGTCCCGGCCTCGGGTGTGACGGGCACGGGGTCGCGGGCGACGAGGGTGGCATGCGCGATGGAGACGACGTTGACCAGGCGGAAGAGTTCGACGAGCGCGATGCAGCCGAGCATCACCGCGTCGGCCGCGGGCAGGTACCAGGGGGCGTGGTCGCGTTCGGTCCAGTGGCTCGGCCAGACGAGCCAGACGAGGAGCACCGCCGACAGCGTGGGGGCGAGCGTCATCAGGAGGGTGGCGCGTATTCGGTGCGGCTCGCAGGAGAGCAGACTGCGGTACCGCACGCGGTAGCCGGGCTCGGCGTCGGCCAGCGGGCCGGCGAGCCTGCTGTACTTCTCGTAGTCGTAGCGGTGGCCGTCGAGTCGTGCACGCCCCACGGCGCCTCCTCGCGGATGACAGGGCTCCCAAATCCGACATTCCCCACCTCATGTCAGGGCGGGGGCGCTGTCGAGCCGGGAAGGGCCGCAAGGGTCACCGGTGGACGCCGGGGGGTGACGGGGCGTGGAGGACGGGCGCGCGGGACGGGCGCGGACGCGGCGCGGCCCCGCGCCGTGGACGACGCGGGGCCGGGGGTGTGGCGGGCGGTGGGGGTCAGGCGCTGACGACGCCCTCGCTGCGGGCGCGGGCGGCGATCACCGCGTCGTCCTGGAGGCGGCGCAGGCGCCGTTCGGCGAAGAAGCCGCCGAGGGGCAGCACCGACATCAGGAAGTACCAGGCGGCGGTCTTGAGGCTCCACTTGGCGCGGTTCCACGCGTCGGCCCACAGGAGCACGTACGCCACCCACAGCACGCCGTGGACCGCGCCCATGACGGGGACGAGGTCCAGGTCGGTCGTGCGCCGCAGCACGGAGCAGACCATGAGGATGAGGAACGAGGCGGCCTCGGGCGCGGAGATCAGCCGGAGCCGACGCAGGGCGGAGGCGGTCTTGAGGTCCATGGGGGGTTCCGCTTTCGGGTGGAGTCCGGAGGGCGACGGGCCGCACGCGATCTTGTGAACGCACGCACAATCTCCTCGCCATTGTGACAGCCGCTCCGCGCCGCCAGGAAGCAGGGCACCGCGACCGCCGGGACGCACGGTTTTGGCCACGCGCCGGGCGGCCCCCGCGCCCTCGTGCGCAGTTCCGGCGGCGCACGGCGGCGGGGGATCAGGTGTGCGGATTCGATTCCGGCCACGTCGGGCCCGGCCCGCGCGTTGGTTAGAGTTCGGACATGGACACGGACAACGGGACCCGCTGGCTCTCGGACGCGGAGCAGCGCGCCTGGCGCGTTCATCTGGACGTCAGCAAGCTGCTGACCCACCGGCTCGAACGGGATCTCCAGCCCTACGGGCTCACCATGTACGACTACGAGATCCTGGTGAACCTCTCCGAGTCCGAGGACCGCCGGATGCGGATGAGCGATCTGGCGGCGGCCACGCTCCAGTCGAAGAGCAGGCTCTCGCACCAGATCACGCGCATGGAGAAGGCCGGGCTCGTCCGGCGCGAGAACTGCGACTCGGACAAGCGCGGGCTGTTCGCCGTGCTCACCGAGCGCGGCTGGGAGACGATGCGGACGGTCGCGCCGCACCACGTGGCCTCGGTGCGCCGCCACTTCGTGGACCTGCTGCCGCCCGACGCGCTGGCCGCGCTGACCGAGGCGCTGAAGCCCGTCGCGGAGCACCTCCACGACGAGCGCGGCCGTCCCTGACCACCGGCGTGCTCAGGCGCCGTCCCCCGCGGGGGACGTGAGCCGGGCGAGGGTGGCGCGGAGCCCTTCCCACGCCTGGGCCGTGTCGGGGTTGTCGGTGTGGGGCGCGCGGAACCAGCCGAGGAACGCCGCCGTGTCGTCCAGGTCCCAGCGCAGCCGGTGGAACGCCAGGAGGTCCTGGTCGGGCGTGTGGCCGGTGGCGCGGGCGTAGTACGCGAGGTCGTCGGGGCCGTCGGCGACGAGCCACAGGTCGCGCTCCGGCGGGGCGAGGGCGGTCGTGTCCCAGTCGATCAGCAGCCGCCGGTCACCGGCGCGCAGGATGTTGCCCGGGTGCGGTTCCCCGTGCGTGACGACGGGGGCGCCTGACGGGCGCGCGGCCTGCCGGTCGAAGGCTTCCAGCACGGCACGCAGCGCGGGTGCGTGGCGGGCGGTCAGGGCGCGGGCGGGCTCGGCGTAGGGGCCGCCGGCCCAGGGGATGTCGGTGGCGTCGAGCGCAGCGTCCAGGACGGCGCGGCCGGGCGGCGCGGGCGTGTGGTGCGGGATGCCGGGTGGGGGTGGCGTGCTGTGGAGTGCGGCGAGGAGGTCGAGGACGAGGCGGCGCTCGTGCGGCGTGCGCGCCTCGCAGAACTGGCCAGGGTCACCTGCGACGAACGGGAAGACGCTCACGCAGTACCGCTCCCCCAGCGGCGCGACCGTAGCGCCGTCCGCCGTGCGCAGCGGGGCCACGACGAACGGCAGTGCGCGCAGGGCGTATGCGGTGTCCATCGCACGCCGCAGCCCCAGCAGCGCGCCCTGCACGTCGGGGCCGCAGTGCGGCTTGTCGGAGAGATCGGCCACGGTGACGAACCACCGGCGGCCGTCGCCGGTGGTCACGGTCCAGTGGTGGTCGCCGAACCCGGCGGGCACCCAGGTCGGCGTGGGGTGTTCGAGCCCCCACGCCGACAGGGCGGCGCACAGGGCACTGTCAGGGATGTCCGACGGCCGGTGTCTCATACGGCTCAACGTAGCGGGGGCGGCGCCGCGCGTACCCGGCGACCGCCCCCGTGGCCAGGGCAGCCGCGACCAGCGCGGCGCTCACCCACAGCGGCGACCGGTAGCCGTGCCCCGCGTCGATCGCCTGCCCGCCGAGCCAGGGCCCGAGGGCCGCGCCGACGTTCAGCGCGGCCGTCGCGAGGCCGCCCGCCAGGGTCGGGGCGCCGTCCGCCGCGTACAGGGCGCGGGCGATGAGCGTGGAGCCGACCGCGAAGGACAGCGCGCCCTGCACCAGGGTGAGGACCAGCAGCGCGGGGGCGCTGCCGGCGGCGGGCACCAGGAGCAGCCATCCGGCGAGCAGCGCGGCGCCGCCTCCGGCCAGCAGCGGCAGCGGCCTGGCGTCCGCGACGCGGCCCGCCGCCGTCACGCCGAGGAAGGAGCCGATGCCGAAGAGCGCGAGCACGCCGGGCATCCAGCCCTCGCCGATGCCGCCGACCTCGGTGGCCAGCGGGGCGAGGTAGGTGAACGAGCAGAACGTCGCGCCGTTCACCAGGGCGCCGAGCAGCAGGACGAGCAGGAGGCGCGGCCTGCGCAGCACGCGCAGTTCGCGCCGCGCGCTGCTCGTCGCGGCGGGCGGCGGCCCGGCGGGCACGGACCACAGGATCGCCGCGACGGCGGGCAGCGACACCAGGGCCACCGCCCAGAAGGCCGCGCGCCAGCCCCACAGGTTGCCGAGCAGCGCGCCTGCCGGGACCCCGGCGACGCAGGCCAGCGTCACGCCGCCGAGCAGCACGGACGTGGCGCGTCCCTTGGCGTTCGCCGGGACGAGGGCCGTCGCCGTCGCGAGGGCCACGGCGAGGAACCCGGCGTTGGCCACCGCGCCGACGACGCGGGTGGCGAGCAGGACGCCGTAGCTCGGCGTCAGGGCGCCCACGACATGGGCGAGCAGGAAGGCCGTCAGGAAGCCGAGCAGGGCGCCCCGGGGTGACCAGCGCAGGCTGGCGACGGCCATGAGCGGCGCGCCGGCGACCATCCCCAGCGCGAACGCCGAGGTGAGCGATCCGGCGGCGGCCAGCGAGACGTCCAGGTCGGCGGCGATGTCCGGCAGGAGGCCGGAGAGCATGAACTCGGACGTCCCCTGGGCGAGGACGGCGAGCGCGAGCAGGTACAGGACAAGAGGCACAGCGGTACTCCGCAACCACGAATGACCACGCCATGGACAGGGCGGCGCGACGGTGTACCGGTGGCGGGGAGGGGCGACGCGGCGTCGGAAGGACGGCGGCGTGGTGGGAGCGCGTCAGCGCGGCGTCGCGGGAAGCCACCGGCGGACCGGTGGCCTGCGTCTGTCGGATTCGGGGTTCGACACGCTGCGCAGGGTAAGGGGCCGGGTGGCGCCGCGTCCACGGGATTACCGCGGCGCCACCCGTACGGATCAGCGCCGCGGGGCGGAGTCCGGGAGCGGCGGCGGGACGGCGGCCGGTCGGCGTTCCAGCGCGGCGAGTGCCTGCCCGACCGCCTCGGCGAGCTGCGGGTCCTCGCCCGCCGCCCGGTCCTGGGGGCGGATGACGACCTCGGTGTCGGGCTCGGTGCCATGGTTCTCGACGCCGTAGCCGAAGCCGCCCTCGAGATGGCTCGCGAACGTCGGCTGCGTGACCAGGGTGCCGTCCACGAGCGTGTACCGCATGTCGATGCCCACGAGGCCGCCCCAGCTGCGGGCGCCGACGACGGGGGCGAATCCCCTGATCCGGGCGGCTGCCAGCACCTGGTCGCCGTCCGAGCCCGAGTTCTCGTCCCCGAGCATGACGACGGGGCCGCGCGGCGTGTCCAGCGGATACGTCCTCGGCTCGCCGACGCGCGGGACCTTCCAGCCCATCAGCTGCCGGGAGAGCTTCTCGACCACCAGCTCGGAGAGATGGCCGCCGCCGTTGAAGCGGGCGTCCACGATCAGGCCCTCGTACGCCATCTGCGTGCGCAGGTCGCGGTGCAGCTGGGCCCATCCCGCGATCATCATGTCCGGCATGTGCAGGTAGCCGAGACGGCCGCCGGAGAGGCGGGCCGTCTCGGCGCGGCGGCCCGCGACCCACTCGTGGTAGCGCAGCGGACTCTCGGTCGCGAGGGGGACGACCACGACGTGCCGGGGGCCGCCGCCCGCCGCAGGACCGATCGTCAGCTCGACGGGCCGGTCGGCCGTGCCGGTGAGCAGGGGCAGGGGGCCGGTCGCGGCGGGGACGGGGTGGCCGTCCACGGCGAGCAGGGCGTCGCCCGGCCGTACGCCCACGCCGGGTGCGGCCAGCGGGGAGCGGGCGGCCGGGTCGGCGGGCTCGCCGGGCAGGACGCGGACGACGCGCCAGACGCCCTCGGCGTCGCGGGTCAGCTCCGCGCCGAGCAGCCCGTCGCGTCCGTGCGCGGGGGCGGGGGGCTCGGGCGGGACCACGTACGCGTGGGACGTCCCGAGTTCGCCCTGCACCTCCCAGAGCAGATCGAACAGGTCGTCGCGGCTGCCCAGCGCGTCGAGGAGGGGCCGGTACGCGTCGAGCGTGGCGGCCCAGTTGACGCCGCCCATGTCGGCCCGCCAGAACTTGTCCCGCATGAGGCGGCCCGCCTCGTCGTACATCTGCCGCCATTCGGCGGGCGGATCGACGGTGACGCGGACGCGGCCGAGGTCGAGGTCACGCGGCTCGGCGGGGGCGGGGCCGGTGGCGGACAGCTCACGCAACCCCTCACCCGTGCGGGCCACGAGGCGTGTGCCGTCGCCGCTGACCTCGAAGCCGGAGATCTCGGTGGCCAGTTCGCCGTGCTCCAGGGTGTCGGTGCGGAAGCGTTCCAGCGTGCGGGTCGCCCGCGTCCCGGTGCCGAGGCCCAGCCTGATGCCGTCGTAGTCGCGCACGGGGTGGCGCAGCCACAGGAGGCCGTCGGCGTAGGCGCGGAGGGAGGAGTAGCGGCCGGTCTCCACGGGGAAGGGCACGGCGCGCTCGTGCAGCCCGTCGAGGTCCACGGTGACGGCGGCGGGCCCGCCCCCCGCGTCCCCCGCGTCCGCCGCGTCCGCCGCGTCCGCCGCCGGGGCGTAACCGTCGCGGAACGGGCCGAACGGGGAGGGCGTCGTGGCGGCCAGCGGCAGCAGCCAGGGCCGGGCGGCTGCGGGGAAGCCGACGTCGAAGACGACCGAGTCGTAGACGGGCTCGAAGGACCGCTCGGACAGGAACGCGAGATGCCGTCCGTCACGGGTGAACACCGGCTCGTGGTCGATGAACCGCAGCGGCGTCACGTCGGTGACGGCGCGGTCGTCCTGCGGGCCGCGTACGTGCGCCATGCGCAGCTGCCGCAGCGGGAGCGGGCCCGCGTGGGACCAGGCGAGCCAGGCGGAGTCGGGTGAGAAGGCGAGGCCGGTCGCGTGGTCGTGCGAGGAGCGGTCCAGCTCGGTGACCAGGCCGCTGTCCGGCTCGACCAGCAGGACCCGGCCGTCGTGCGAGGCGGCGGCGATCAGCGTGCCGTCCGGTGCGACGGCGAGTTCGTGGACGCGTCCCAGCTCGCCCGCCGCGAACAGCCGCGCGTCGGCGACGGGTTCGCCGTCCCGGGGTGCGGCGGCGCGCAGGGCGAGCGCGTCGTCGCCCCGGGCGTCGGTGACCCACAGGACGTGTTCTGCGCCGTCGCGGCTGAAGGTCAGGGGCAGGCGTGCCCGTACGCCCGGCTCCGCCGCCAGCGCGCGGACGGGGCCGTCGCGGTGGGTGAGCCAGTGCAGCGTGCCGCGGGTCTCGACGGCGGTGGCGCGGCCCGTCGTGTCGGGGCTGAAGGTGCCGAGGTGGTCGGCGGCGCTCACGGGGTGGGGGCGGCGGGCGGTGCGGGAGCCGCCCAGGGTGATGGCCGGGTGCCGCGGCCGGGTGTCGTCCGGGCCGTCGAGGCTGTCCAGGACGCGCAGCTGACCGCGCGTCATGTAGGTGACGCGCACGCCGTCCGTCGCCGCTTCGCGGGCGTAGGTCTCCAGCGGGGTGTGGCGGCGCAGGCCGGAACCGTCGGGCAGCGACGAGTAGACGGCGCCGATGCCCTCGTGGTCGGAGAGGAAGGCGATGCGCTCGCCGACCCACAGGGGGAATTCGAGGTTGCCGTCGAGGTCGGCGTGGACCCGGGTGAAGTCGCCCGAGCCGTCACGGTCGATCCACAGGCGGCCCGCCATGCCGCCCCGGTAGCGCTTCCACCGGGCCGCGTCACGGCCCCGGCTCATGGCGGGCGTTATCACGAGTACGCCGCCGTCAGGACCGTACGCGGCGCCGCTGACCGCCCCGTACGGCAGGCGGCGCGCGGGGCCGCCGTCCAGCGGCACCGCCCAGGCCCAGGTCCGGCGTATGGCGGGCTGGTCGTGCGCGGCGAGGACGAGGACCTCGTCCGGGGACAGCCAGCCGTACACGGAGGTCTCGCGCGCGGACCAGTGGGTGAGACGGGTGGCGGGGCCCCCGGCGGACGGGGCCGTGTACACCTCGGTCGTGTCGCCGCGCCGGGACGTCCAGGCGATCCGGGCACCGTCAGGGGAGAGCCGGGGCGTGCTGACCGGCACGTGGTCCGTGCTGACGCGCCAGGCCCGGCCGCCGCCGAGCGGCGCGAGCCAGATGTCGTCCTCGGCCGTGAAGGTGACCATGTCGCCGTGGGAATGCGGGAATCGTGCGTAGAACGGGTGATCCATCGGCTCAGGCTAGGCAAGGGCGGCCGGACAATCCGACTGCGACACACGGGAGTTGGTGGACCGCGCGCCTGCCCGCCTCAGCGGTTCCCGGCGGGCGGCACGTCGGGGACGGGCTGGCCGGGGGGTGTGTAGGCGGCGAGGAGCGTGCCGGTGATGGCGTGGGGCGCGGCCTCCTCGGTGAGGCGGTCGGCGGTGATCTCGTCCGCCGCCGTGTGCAGGACGCTGTAGAAGGTCGCGACGAGCCAGGCCGTGGGGGCGTCCGCGCGGAAGATGCCGTCCGACTGCCCGCGCTCGATCAGCGTGTGGATACGGCGCATCGGGGCCTCGTGCAGCGCGCGGATGCGCTCGGGGGACAGTTCGTCCTGGGCGGCGCGCAGCAGCGCGCGGGAGCGGTCCACGATGCGCCAGGACGAGTCGATGAGCCGGGTGAGGGCGGCGCGCGGGTCGCCGCCGAGGTCCACCGTGCGCAGGGACGCCTCGGCGTCCGTCATGGCGTGGGCGAGGACGGCCTCCACGAGTTCCGGCCGTGAGCCGAAGTGGCTGTAGAGGGTGACGCGGCCGACGCCCGCGCCCTGGGCGATGTCGCCCATGCTCGCGCCGGGGTCGCGGCCGAGGACGTCCCAGGCGGCGTCGATGATCAGCTCGGCGTTGCGCCGGGCGTCGGACCTGCGGCCCCTGACCCGCCGTTCCTGGCCGGTCTCCTCGTCGCGCGCCTGTGCCATCCGTCCGCAGCCTCCTCGTACCTGTCCGCCCCGCCGTGCAGTTCACCCGTGAGTGTCATTCTGCGGCACGCGGTTTCCCGAACACATGTGTTCGGGTTAATGTGGCCGAGTCAACCCGAACAGACCTGTACGGATTAGGGGGCACGTGATGGCCTCGCATCACCCGCACGCGGCCGAGGCGGCACCACAGGGCGCGGAGAAGGCGCCCCCCGAGGGGATACCGCCCGCCCTCCCGGGCCGATGGCGGCTCCTCGCGCTGCTGGGCACCGCCCAGTTCATGCTGGTGCTCGACGTCACGGTCGTGACGATCGCGCTGCCGGACATCGGGGCGAGCCTCGGCCTCGGCCGCTCGGCCCTGACCTGGGTGCTGAGCGCCTACACCCTCGCCTTCGGCGGCCTGATGCTGCTCGGCGGCAAGGCGGCCGACCTGTGGGGGGCGCGGCCCCTCGTCCTCGGCGGGCTCGCCGTGTTCACCGCCGCGTCGCTGACGGCGGGCCTGGCAGGCGGCCCGGCGGGCGCGGCACTGCTCGTCGGGGCGCGCGCCGCGCAGGGCATCGGCGCGGCCCTGCTCTCCCCCGCCGCGCTCGCGACCGTCACCACCGCGTTCCACGGCCAGGAGCGACGGCGTGCGCTCGGCGTCTGGGCCGCGCTCGGCGGCACGGGCTCGGCCGTGGGCGTCCTGGCCGGAGGGCTGCTGACGGCGGGGCCCGGCTGGCGCTGGGTCTTCTTCGTCAACGTGCCCGTGGGGCTCGCGCTGCTGGCGGCGCTGCCCTCCGTCCTGCCCGCGTCCGCCCGCCGGCGCGGAGCGCGGCTCGACGTGCCGGGCGCGCTGCTCGTGACCGCCGCCACGGCCGCCGCGATCCAGGGCCTCGTCCGCGCCGGTGACGACGGCTGGCGCTCGGCGCAGGCGCTGCTCCCGCTGGCGCTCGCCGGCCTGCTGTACGGCGCGTTCGCGGCCGTCCAACGGCGGTCACGCGCGCCGCTGATGCACCTCGCGGTCCTGACGCGGCGGCCCGTGCTGACCGGCGTGGCGCTCATGCTCGTCGGCACGGCGCTGCTGATCACGCAGTTCTTCCTCGGTTCCTTCTACCTGCAACGCGCGGCGGGGCACGGCCCGTTGGCCACCGGCCTGCTGTTCCTGCCGGTGGCGGTCGGCACGATCGTGGGCGCCCACACCGCGAGCCACGCGGTGAGCCGCTTCGGCGCCCGGGCGGTCGCGCCCGTCGCCCTGGCGGTGACGGCGGCGGCGCTCGCCGTCCCGGCCGCCGCGCTCGGCACGTGGACGCTGGTCGGCGGCATGAGCGTCGCGTCGGCCGCCGTCGGAGCCGTCCTCGTCTGCGCCACGCTCACCGCGCTCGCCCGGGTGCCCCACCAGGAGGCGGGCCTCGTCTCCGGGATCGTCAGCACCTGCCACGAGTTCGGGGCGGCGCTCGGCGTCGCGGTCGTCTCGGGCGTGGCGGCCGGGAGCATAGCCAGCGGCGGCGCCACCACCTCGGGCTTCGCGCGGGCGCTGTGGGCGGCCACCGTCGTCGCGGCCGTGGGGGCGGCCGTCGCCGCGTACCTCATACCCGCCGGGCGTCCCCCGGCCGGGACGCACGTCGCGCTCCACTGAGTGCGGGCGGCGCGGCAGGGACGGCGCCCTGACGGTGCGTCAGGACCAGCGGCCGGTGCGCCCGAGGAGCAGCGCCAGGGCCGCCGTGCCCGCCGTCGAGGTGCGCAGGACCGTGGGCCCGAGCCGGTACGGCTTCGCGCCCGCCTCGGCGAACGCGGCCAGCTCGTCCGGCGTGACGCCGCCCTCGGGACCGACGACCAGCACGATCGGCCCCTCGCCCGGCAGCGCCGCGGTGGCCAGCGGCTCCGTGCCGCTCTCGTGCAGGACGGCGGCGAACGCGGCGTCGGCCAGCAGCCCGGCCGCGCCGCGCGTCGTCACCGGATCGGCGACCTCGGGGAACCGCAGCCGCCGCGCCTGCTTGCCCGCCTCGCGCGCGGTGGCACGCCACTTGGCCAGCGCCTTCGCGCCCCGCTCGCCCCGCCACTGCGTGACGCAGCGGGCGGCGGCCCACGGCACGACGCGGTCCACCCCGGTCTCGGTCATGGTCTCCACGGCCAGTTCGCCCCGGTCGCCCTTCGGCAGCGCCTGCACGACCGTCAAGGACGGGCGCGGCGGCGGCTCCTCGCGCACGTCGGCGACCGCCACCTCCAGCCGGTCACGCCCCTCGACCGAGGCCACGGTGCCGAACGCGCCGGTGCCCCGGCCGTCCGTCAGCACGACGTCCTCGCCCGACCGCAGCCGCCGTACCGCGACCGCGTGCCGCCCCTCGGGGCCGTCGAGCAGCAGCGTCCGCCCCACGGCGGCCGTGTCCAGCGAATCGACCAGGAAGACAGGCGCGGTGCTCATCGACCGTTGAACGCGTCCTTCAGGCGGGAGAAGAGCCCCTGCTGCCCGGGCTGAAACTGGCCCATGGGGCGCTCCTCACCCCGCAGTTTCGCCAGGCGCCGCAGCAGGTCCTCCTGGTCGGCGTCCAGCTTGCCTGGCGTCTGCACCTCGACGTGGACCACCAGGTCGCCGCGACCGCCGCTGCGCAGATGCGTGATGCCGCGCGCGTGCAGGGGGATCGACTGGCCGGACTGCGTGCCGGGCCTGATATCGACCTCCTCCATGCCGTCCAGCGTCTCCAGCGGCACCTTGGTGCCGAGCGCCGCCGCCGTCATGGGCACCGTCACGGTGCAGTGCAGGTCGTCGCCACGCCGCTGGAACACCGCGTGCGGCGTCTCGCGGATCTCGACGTACAGGTCACCCGCGGGGCCGCCGCCGGGACCGACCTCGCCCTCGCCCGCGAGCTGGATGCGCGTCCCGTTGTCCACACCGGCGGGGATCTTCACCGTCAGCGTCCGCCGGGTGCGCACCCGGCCGTCGCCCGCGCACTCGGGGCACGGCGTGGGCACCACGGTCCCGAAGCCCTGGCACTGCGGACACGGCCGCGACGTCATGACCTGACCGAGGAACGACCGCGTCACCTGCGAGACCTCGCCCCGGCCACGGCACATGTCGCACGTCTGCGCCGACGTGCCGGGGGCCGCGCCCTCGCCGTTGCACGTGGAGCAGACGGTGGCCGTGTCCACCTGGATCTCCTTGGTGGTGCCGAAGGCCGCCTCGTTGAGGTCGATCTCCAGCCGGATCATGGCGTCCTGGCCGCGCCGCGTCCGCGACTTCGGGCCGCGCTGCGACGCGGTGCCGAAGAAGGCGTCCATGATGTCGGAGAAGTTCCCGAACCCCGCGCCGCCGAAGCCCGCACCGGCCGAGGCGGCGTTCCCCATGGGATCGCCGCCGAGGTCGTACATCTGTTTCTTCTGCGGGTCGGAGAGCACCTCGTACGCGGTGTTGATCTCCTTGAACCGCTCCTGCGTCTTCGGGTCAGGATTGACGTCAGGATGCAGTTCGCGCGCCAGCCTGCGGAAGGCCTTCTTGATCTCGTCCTGCGAGGCGTCCCGCTGCACGCCGAGGACCGCGTAGTAGTCCGTCGCCACTTAGTTCTCCGCGAGGATCTGTCCGACGTACCGTGCCACTGCGCGCACCGCTCCCATCGTTCCCGGGTAGTCCATGCGGGTCGGTCCGACCACGCCGAGCTTGGCCACCGCCTCGTCCCCTGAACCGTAGCCGACCGACACGACCGAGGTGGAGGTCAGCCCCTCATGGGCGTTCTCGTGACCGATGCGCACGGTCATCCCCGAGTCCTTGGCCTCGCCCAGCAGGCGCAGGAGCACGACGTGCTCCTCCAGCGCCTCCAGCACGGGCCGGATCGTCAGCGTGAAGTCCTGCCCGAAGCGGGTGAGGTTGGCGGTCCCGCCGATGACCAGCCGCTCCTCGGTCTCCTCGACCAGCGTCTCCAGCAGCGACGAGAGGACCGTCGAGACCGTGCCGCGCTCCTCCAGGTCGAAGGAGTCCGGCAGGTCGGCCACCAGGCGCGGCACCTCGGGGAACCGCTGCCCCGCGACCCGGCCGTTCAGCCGGGCCCGCAGCTCCGCGAGCGACGTCTCGCCGAACGGCACCGGGCAGTCGATCAGCCGCTGCTCGACGCGGCCGGTGTCCGTGATCAGCACCAGCATCAGCCGCGCGGGCGCCAGGGACAGCAGTTCGACGTGCCGGACCGTGGAGCGGCTGAGCGAGGGGTACTGCACGACGGCCACCTGCCGGGTCAGCTGCGCGAGCAGCCGCACCGTACGGCCGACGACGTCGTCGAGATCGACGGCGCCGTCGAGGAAGTTCTGGATCGCCCGCCGCTCGGGGGCCGACAGCGGCTTGACGTCGGCGAGCTTGTCCACGAACAGGCGGTAGCCCTTGTCCGTGGGCACCCGCCCGGCGCTGGTGTGGGGCTGGGCGATGTACCCCTCTTCCTCCAGGGCCGCCATGTCGTTGCGCACGGTGGCCGGGGAGACCTGGAGGTTGTGCCGCTCGGTCAGGGCCTTGGAGCCGACCGGCTCCTCGGTGCCCACGTAGTCCTGGACGATGGCCCGCAGCACTTCGAGCCTGCGTTCACTGAGCATGCCGCACACCTCCCGTCCGGCCGTCCGCCGATCCGACGCCCCTGGCACTCCACGTCACCGAGTGCCAATCCCTGGACCAGTGTACGGCCGGGTAGCTCGCCCAGGGAATCGCGACCGGCGTGAAGGTGTCGGGCAGGGGCCGGTCGCGGGTGGCTCGTCGTTGTTGACTGAGGCTAACGTCCCAGGTCCATGAGCACTTGGGAAGAGGTGACGGGCGGCGTGATCCGCCGCCGCCTGCCGGGCTGGGACGAAACGGTCGGCGCGGTCGCGGGTGACGGCGGTCTCCTGCTCGTGGACACGGGCCCCTCGCCCGCCGTCGCGGAGGAGGTCGGGCGGGAGGCGGGCGCGCTGCTGGGCGCGCCGGTGACCTGGCTGGTCGTGACGCATCCGCACTTCGACCACCTGCTGGGCGCGGGCGCGTTCCCGGGAGCGGCGGCGTACGGGCCACGGCACGACGGGCGGGAGGCGGCGCAGGACGCCGTGCACCAGGGGCTGCCGCCCGCCGAGGCGGAACAGGGCGCGGCGCTGCTGCCCGGCGTGCGCTGGCACGTGCTGGACGGCACGGACGTGGAGCTGGACCTCGGCGGCGGGCGGCGCGTGCTGCTCGTGGACCTCGGGGCGGCGCACTCGTCGCACGACGTCGCCGTCGTCGTGCCTGGCCCCGTGCCCGTGGTGTTCTGCGGCGACCTGGTGGAGGAGTCGGGCGAGCCCCAGGCGGGACCTGACGCGCGGCCCGCGCGCTGGCCCACCGCCCTGGACCGGCTGCTGGAGCTGGGCGGGCCCGACGCCGTCTACGTCCCCGGCCACGGCGCGCTGGTGGACGCGGCCTTCGTCCGGGCCCAGCGCGACGCGCTGCACGCGCGGTTCGGGGCGTCGGCGGACTGACCCCGCGCGCCGGGGCCGCGTGATCGAATGAGGCCATGCGCAGCCGAGAGTACGGACCCGACCTGACGCCGCCCTGGAAGCGGAGCGCGCCGGCCCCCGAGGTGCCCGCCGACGACGGGCTCGTGGTCGAGGAGGCCGTGACGGGCTTCTGCGGCGCCGTCGTCCGCTGCGAGCGGACGGCGCAGGGGCCCACCGTCACGCTGGAGGACCGTTTCGGCGCGCTGCGGGTCTTCCCGCTGGAGCCGCGCGGCTTCCTCATCGACGGCCGCCCCGTGACGCTGACCCGGCCCACGCGCCGCGCCCCGGCGGCCCCGGCGGGTCAGGGGCGCACCGCCTCCGGCTCCGTGGCCGTCCCGGGGGCGCGCGCCCGCGTGGCCCGCGCGGGGCGGATCTACGTGGAGGGGCGGCACGACGCCGAGCTGGTCGAGAAGGTCTGGGGCGACGACCTGCGGATCGAGGGCGTCGTCGTGGAGTACCTGGAGGGCGTGGACGACCTGCCCGCCGTCGTCGCGGAGTTCGCGCCGGGGCCCGACGCGCGGCTCGGCGTGCTGGTGGACCACCTGGTGCCCGGGTCGAAGGAGTCCAGGATCGCCGCGTCGGTGACCGGCGCGCACGTCCTCGTGGTCGGGCATCCGTTCATCGACGTCTGGGCGGCGGTCAAACCCGCGTCCGTCGGCATCGCCGCCTGGCCTGACGTGCCGCGCGGGCAGGACTGGAAGACGGGCGTCTGCCGCCGCCTCGGCTGGCCGGAGAACACGGGCGCGGCCTGGCAGCGCATCCTCGGGAGCGTCCGCAGCTACCGCGACCTGGACCCGGCGCTGCTCGGCCCCGTCGAGCACCTCATCGACCACGTGACGGTCGGCGGGCCGAACGGCTGACCGCGGCGGCCACCGGCGCTGAGGGACAATCGACCCCATGCCCTCCACCCTCCCCGACGGCGAGCCGGTCCCCGAGGACGGCGCCCTCCCCGCGTCGGCGACGGCCGGTGCCGCGAGCCGCCCCCTGGCGTTCTACCTGCACGTCCCGTACTGCGCGACGCGCTGCGGCTACTGCGACTTCAACACCTACACGGCCGGTGAGCTGCGCGGCTCCGGCGGCGCCCTCGCGTCGCGCGAGAACTACGCGGACGTCCTGACCGAGGAGATCAGGCTGGCGCGCAAGGTCCTCGGGGACGACCCGCGCGAGGTGTCCACGGTCTTCGTCGGCGGCGGCACCCCGACGCTGCTGCCGCCGGGCGACCTCGGGCGGATGCTGGCGGCCGTGCGCGACGAGTTCGGCCTCGCCGCCGACGCCGAGGTGACGACGGAGGCGAACCCCGACTCGGTGGACGCCGCCTCGCTCGCCGCGCTGCGCGAGTCGGGGTTCACGCGCGTCTCGTTCGGCATGCAGAGCGCCAGGCCGCACGTCCTCGCCGTCCTGGAGCGCACGCACACCCCCGGCAGCCCCGAGCGGCGCGTCGCCGAGGCGCGCGCGGCCGGGTTCGACCACGTCAGCCTCGACCTGATCTACGGCACCCCCGGCGAGACGGACGACGACTGGCGCGCCTCGCTGGACGCCGCGCTGTCGGCCGGGCCCGACCACGTCTCGGCGTACTCCCTGATCGTCGAGGACGGCACCCGCCTCGCCGGGCGCGTGCGGCGCGGCGAGGTGCCGATGACCGACGACGACGTGCACGCCGACCGGTACCTGATCGCGGAGGAGACGCTGACGGCGGCCGGGCTCGGCTGGTACGAGATCTCGAACTGGGCCGCGTCCCCCGCCGACCGCTGCCGCCACAACGAGCTGTACTGGACGGGCGCCGACTGGTGGGGCGCAGGTCCCGGCGCGCACAGCCACGTCGGCGGCGTCCGCTGGTGGAACGTGAAGCACCCCGGCGCGTACGCGCAGGCCCTCGCCGAGGGACGCTCGCCGGGGGCGGGGCGCGAGCTGCTGGCGGACGAGGACCGGCGCGTGGAGCGCGTCCTGCTGGAGCTGCGGCTGCGCGAGGGCGTGCCCCTGTCCGTCCTCGCCCCGGCGGGGCGCGCCGCCGCCGACGAGGCGCTGCGCTCGGGGCTGCTGCGGCCGGACGCGTACGCCGCGGGCCGCGCGGCCCTGACACTGCGCGGACGGCTGCTGGCGGACGCGGTGACGCGGGACCTGGTGGACTGAGCCAGAGCCTCAGCCGCCCAGCCCCGCGTCACCCCGTCAGGCGTCCGGGTACATCTCCTCGACGAGGGAGTGGAACTCGCGCTCCACGACCGGGCGCTTCAGCTTCAGGCTCGGCGTGAGGTCGCCGTGCTCGACGTCCAGCTCGCGCGGCAGCAGCCGGAAGCGCTTGACCGTCTGCCAGCGCTGGAGGCCCGCGTTCAGCTCCTGGAGGTAGCCGTCCACCAGGGCGACGGTGCGCTCGTCGGCGACGATCTGCGCGTAGTCGCCCGGCACGCCGTTGTCCTTCGCCCAGGCCAGCAGCGACACCTCGTCCAGCGCGATGAGGGCCGAGCAGAACTTGCGGCCGTGGCCGACGACCATCATCGCCGAGACGTAGGGACACACCGCCTTGAAGCGGCCCTCGATCTCGGTCGGCGCGACGTACTTGCCGCCCGAGGTCTTGAAGAGGTCCTTCTTGCGGTCGGTGATCCGCAGGTAGCCGTCGTCGGACAGCTCGCCGATGTCGCCGGTGCGGAACCAGCCGTCGGCGTCCAGCACCTCGGCCGTCTGCTCGGGCATGCCGTGGTAGCCCTGCATGATGCCGGGGCCGCGCAGCAGCAGCTCGCCGTCCTCCGCGACCTTCGCCTCAAGCCCGGGGAAGGGCTTGCCGACGGTGCCGACGCGGTTGGCGGTCAGCGGGTTCAGGAAGCTGGCGGCGGCCGTCTCGGTGAGGCCGTAGCCCTCCAGGACGGGGATGCCCGCGCCGTTGAAGAAGTGCCCGATCTCCGGGGTGAGGGCGGCCGACCCCGAGACGCAGGCGCGCATCCGGCCGCCGAACGCCTCGCGCAGCTTCGTGTAGACGAGCCGGTCGGCGAGCGCGTGCTTGACGCGCAGCCCCGCGGGGACGGACGCGCGGCCCGTGCGGCGGAAGGTGTCCTGCGAGACGCGGGAGTACTCCTTGGCCGTCGCAGAGGCCCAGTCGAAGATCCGGCCGCGCGCCCCGCCACCGGCGTGGGCGCGCATGGCGGCGCCGTTGTGGACCTTCTCGAAGATCCGCGGCACACCGCACATCACGGTCGGCCTGACGGCCGGGAGGTTCGCGACGATCTCGTCCACGCGGCCGTCCACGACCATGACGTGGCCGATCTTGATGTGCGCGGACAGCAGCACCTTGCCGAAGACGTGCGCGAGCGGCAGCCACAGGTACTGCACGTCGTCGGGGCGCAGCAGGTCGATGGCCTCGATGGTGTGGCCCATGTACGACCAGGTGTCCTGGCTCAGCCGCACGCCCTTGGGCCGCCCGGTCGTGCCCGAGGTGTAGATCAGCGTGGCGAGCTGTCCCGGGAGCAGCGCGCCGACGGTGTCCTGGACGCAGTCGGGCTTGCGCTCCAGGTAGGCGGCGCCGCGCTCGGCGAGGTCGGCGAGGGAGAGGACCCAGCCCTCCGGGTCGCCCTCGGCCGGAACGGCGTCGGCCGCCTCGATGACGACGACGTGCGCGAGGTCGGGCAGGTCGGCGCGGCGCTCCCGCACCTTGGCGAGCTGCGCGGCGTCCTCGGCGATCAGCACCCTGCTGCCCGAGTCGGCGAGGATGTACGCCGTCTCGTCGGCGTTGGTCTGCGCGTAGACCGTGGTCGTGGCGGCGCCCGCGCACATGATGCCGAGGTCGGCCAGGATCCAGTCCACGCGCGTCGCCGAGGCGACGGCCACGCGCTCCTGCGGCCGTACGCCCAGGTCCATCAGACCGGCGGCGATCGCGAAGACACGGGCCGCCGTCTCGGCCCAGGTGTAGCCCTCCCAGCCGCCGGTGCCGTCGGCCTGCGGGGGCACCGGGTAGCGCAGCGCCTCACGGTCGGGGGTCGCGGCGACGCGCTCCAGGAAGAGATGCGCCACGGATGGCGGGCGGTTCTGGGTCAGCTGCTGCTGCCTGTCGGTCACGACTTCCTCCGGGTGCCGCGCTGCAACGGGGGTGACTAATCGGTAACTTCCGGGTGGCGCTCAGACTAGAGGCCACGGCCCCCGCGCGTAAGGGGTGTCATTTCTTGTTCTTCCCCTCGGCGCTCTCGGAATCCGACGACAGGGCGACGATGAAGGCTTCCTGCGGCACCTCGACGCGCCCCACCATCTTCATCCGCTTCTTGCCCTCCTTCTGCTTCTCCAGCAGCTTGCGCTTACGGGAGATGTCGCCGCCGTAGCACTTGGACAGGACGTCCTTGCGCATGGCGCGGACCGTCTCGCGGGCGATCACGCGGGAGCCGATGGCGGCCTGGATCGGGACCTCGAACTGCTGCCGCGGGATGAGTTCGCGCAGCTTCGCGGCCATCCGCACGCCGTACGCGTACGCCTTGTCCTTGTGGACGATGGCGGAGAAGGCGTCCACCTTGTCGCCGTGCAGCAGGATGTCCACCTTGACGAGGGCGGCGGCCTGCTCGCCGATGGGCTCGTAGTCGAGCGAGGCGTAGCCGCGGGTCTTGGACTTCAGGGCGTCGAAGAAGTCGAAGACGATCTCGGCCAGCGGCAGCGTGTAGCGCAGTTCGACGCGGTCCTCGGACAGGTAGTCCATGCCCTTCATGGTGCCGCGCCTGGTCTGGCACAGCTCCATGATCGCGCCGATGTACTCGCTGGGCGCGATCAGCGTCGCGCGGACGACGGGCTCGCTGACCTCGGCGATCTTCCCGCCGGGGTACTCGCTCGGGTTGGTGACCGTGTGCTCGCTGCCGTCCTCCATGGTGACCTGGTAGACCACGTTGGGGGCGGTGGCGATCAGGTCGAGGTTGAACTCGCGCTCCAGGCGCTCCCGGATGACCTCCAGGTGCAGCAGGCCGAGGAAGCCGACGCGGAAGCCGAAGCCGAGGGCGGCGGACGTCTCGGGCTCGTAGACGAGCGCGGCGTCGTTGAGCTGGAGCTTCTCCAGGGCGTCGCGCAGGTTCGGGTAGTCGGAGCCGTCGATGGGGTACAGGCCCGAGAACACCATGGGGCGCGGGTCCTTGTAGCCGCCGAGCGCCTCGGTGGCGCCGCCGCGCTGCCGCGTGATCGTGTCGCCGACCTTGGACTGGCGCACGTCCTTGACGCCGGTGATCAGGTAGCCGACCTCGCCGACCGCGAGGCCGTCGGCCGCGGTCATCTCGGGCGAGGTGACGCCGATCTCCAGCAGTTCGTGCGTGGCGCCGGAGGACATCATCTGGATGCGCTCGCGCCTGCCGAGGGAGCCGTCCACGACCTTCACGTAGGTGACGACGCCGCGGTAGGCGTCGTAGACCGAGTCGAAGATCATCGCGCGGGCGGGCGCGTCCGGGTCGCCCACCGGGGCGGGGACCTGCCGGACGACCTCGTCGAGCAGCGCCTCGACGCCCTCGCCGGTCTTCGCCGAGACGCGCAGGACGTCCTCGGGCTCGCAGCCGATGAGGTGCGCGAGTTCGGCGGCGAACTTGTCGGGCTGGGCGGCGGGGAGGTCGATCTTGTTGAGGACCGGGATGATCGTGAGGTCGTTCTCCATCGCCAGGTAGAGGTTGGCGAGGGTCTGGGCCTCGATGCCCTGGGCGGCGTCCACGAGCAGGACGCAGCCCTCGCAGGCCGCGAGGGAACGGGACACCTCGTAGGTGAAGTCCACGTGCCCCGGGGTGTCGATCATGTTCAGCACGTGCGCCGCGCCGTGGGCCTGCCACGGCATGCGGACCGCCTGCGACTTGATCGTGATGCCACGTTCACGCTCGATGTCCATGCGGTCGAGGTACTGCGCGCGCATCTGGCGCTGATCGACGATCCCGGTGAGCTGGAGCATCCGGTCGGCAAGCGTGGACTTGCCGTGGTCGATGTGCGCGATGATGCAGAAGTTGCGGATCAGAGCCGGGTCGGTACGGCTGGGCTCCGGCGCGTTCGAAGTGATCGCGGGCACGCGGGGTCCTGTCGGTCATGGCTGGGGAAGAATGGATGGACCCCATGCTCCCACGCGCCCGCCGCGGTTGCGGATTCGGAGCCGGTGAGGGCCGCTGGTAGGCTGGCGGTCCGTGCCCGCGCGCCGGTTCACCGGCCGCGTGCACACGGTGACCTGGCGGTGACACCAGGCGGTCGGTATCGACATGCATGCGACGTGGATCGACACGGATGCGACATGCATCGAGCACGGACCGCGCGGTGGCCCGCCACCTCGCCGGAGCAGCACCAGAACCCGTGACACCCAGCGGCGCGCCGGACCCGGCCGCGCCCATCCGAACCTGCAAAGGCTCATTTCGTGGCGAACATCAAGTCCCAGATCAAGCGCATCAAGACCAACGAGAAGGCGCGGCTGCGCAACCAGGCCGTGAAGTCCGAGGTCAAGACGGCCGTCCGCCGTGCCCGCCAGGCCGTGGCCGCCGGTGACTACGAGCAGGCCGAGGCCGCCCGCAAGGTCGCCGCGCGCAAGCTGGACAAGGCCGTCAGCAAGGGCGTGCTGCACCGCAACAACGCCGCCAACAAGAAGTCGGCGCTGGCCGTCCAGGTCAACGCGCTCCAGGGCTGAGCCCCGGGTCACTCGCCGACGTCCCCGGGACGGGACCACAGCGGCCCCTCTCTCCGCTCCCGCCCGCCGCGCGTCACGTACCGCGCTGATCCCGACGTTCGCCACGCCGACGCGGTGCTCCGAGTGACCAGGGACACCCTGACCGAGGTGTCTTCGCGAAAGCCCCGGCCCCGCCGTTCCCCGGCGGGGGCCGGGGCTTTCGCGTGCCGTCGCGGCGCGGGCCGCGTCAGCGGGAGCGCGCGGCGCGGGCGATGGTGACGACGGCCTTCTCCAGCGCGTACCCCGGGTCATAGCCGCCGCCCTTGACGGCGGCGTCCGCCTCCGCCACGGCGATCAGCGCGACGGCGACGCCGTCGGCGGACCAGCCGCGCATCTGCTGCCTGACGCGGTCGATCTTCCAGGGCGGCATGCTCAGCTCGCGCGCCAGGTCCGCCGGACGCATGCCGGGAGGCGCCGACGCCAGCCTGCCGATGGAGCGCACCCCTTGGGCGAGCGCGCTGGTGACCAGCACGGGCGCCACACCGGTGGACAGTGCCCAGCGCAGCGCCTCAAGCGCCTCGGCGGCGCGGCCCTCGACGGCCCGGTCGGCGACGGTGAAGCTGGACGCCTCCGCGCGGCCCGTGTAGTAGCGGCCGACGACGGCCTCGTCGATCGCGCCCTCGACGTCGGCCGCGAGCTGGGCGCAGGCGGCGGCCAGTTCCCGCAGATCGCCGCCGACGGCGTCCACCAGCGCCTGGCAGGCGCCGGGGTTCGCGCTGCGGCCCGCCGCCCTGAACTCGCCGCGGACGAAGGCCAGCCGGTCCGCCGGCTTGGTCATCTTCGGGCAGGCCACCTCCCGGGCACCGGCCTTGCGCGCGGCGTCCAGCAGGCCCTTGCCCCGGGCGCCGCCCGCGTGCAGCAGCACGAGGGTGATCTCCTCGACGGGCGCGGCGAGATACCCCTTGACGTCCTTCACCGTGTCGGCGGACAGGTCCTGCGCCTGCCGGACGACGATGACCTTCCGCTCGGCGAACAGGGAGGGGCTGGTCAGTTCGGCGAGCGTGCCCGGCTGGAGGGCGCCGGGCTCCAGGTCGCGGACGTCCGTGTCGGGGTCGGCGGCCCGCGCCGCGGCGACGACCTCGCCCACGGCCCGGTCGAGCAGCAGTTCCTCCTGGCCGACGGCGAGCGTGAAGGGGGCGAGGGGGTCGTCGGCGTGGGCTGCTCTGGCTGGCATGGGGCCAGCATGGCACGCGCCTCGGACACCGCCGCGCGGGCGCCTCGCGCCCCGGGCCGACAATGGTGCGGTGAGCGACGGACGACATGTACTGGTGCTGCCGGACCGCGACGCGGCCGACGAGGTCGCGGCCGAGGCCGCCGGGCTCCTGGGCCTCGCCGAGGAGCCCCGCCCGCTGCGCGACGCGCTGGCCGGTGAGGACGACGCGGAGGACGCGCAGTGGCTCGTCGTCGTGGAGGACCCCGAGGGCCTGCACGACCCGGGGGCGCTCGCGGCGCTCGCGGAGGCGTACGACGGCTGGCTGGAGCGCGGCTGAGCTGCGGGGTGGGGCACACGCGCCCGGGACCAGGGCCCTACGCCCCTCGCCCGATGTGCGGCCGGGCGGGCGGCGCTAGCGTCGGTGGCCATGGGAGAAGAGAAGGCTCCGGCCCGTGACCGCGCGGTGCGCAAGGCCGATGTGCTGACCCGTCTCGAACAGGACGTGGACGCCTGGGTGTCCACGGCGGGCGCGGACGGGCTGCCGTACCTGATGCCGCTCTCGTTCGTCTGGTTCGGCGAGCGCCTGGTGATGACGACGCGGGCGGCCAACCCGACCGCCCGCAACGTCCGCGCCAACGGCCGGGCCTACGTCTCGCTCGGCCACACCCGCGACGTCGTGCTGATCGAGGCGGAGGCGGAGAGCGTGCCCTCCGGGGAGCTTCCGGCGGCGGTGGGCGAGGCGTTCGTCGGCAAGTTCACCTGGGACGTGCGCGCCGACCCCGCGTACGCGTTCCTCCTCTTCAGGCCGGTGTCCGTGCGGGCCTGGCGCGAGGTGAACGAGCTGCCGGAGCGCGAGCTGATGCGCGACGGCGTCTGGCTCGTCTGACCCGCCGGGCACGCGGGCCCGGCGCCGCCTCCCCTGCGCCGGTCCTCGACGTGCCCGCGCACGGCGATACGGCCGGGCAGGTCGTCGCTCCCGGGCGGGCAGGCGTCCGCCACCAGGGCGGCTGCCGGGCACGCTCCCCGGACACCCGGTCGTTCAGGCCGGGGGCCGGCGCGCCCCTTCCTGGTCGCGGAGGCCGGAGACCTCGGAGTCGCGCCCGCCGTCCCGGGGCGGCGCGGTGAGCCGGTGTCGGCCCTCGTGAGGTCAGGCCGAGCTTGGCCAGCCACCGGGCCGATGCGACGTTCCGCGCCGACGACGAAACCCACGCGACGACCCTGCACCCGGAGGTGCGCGAGGTACGAGACCTCGCCCTGGTGGTGGGCCGCGCTCCGGACGTCCCGCTCGCCGATGCCGACGCGTTCGCCGTCGAGGCGGGCCGCCCTGACGAATCCCGCCCGTGGTGACCGCGACCGGGCGTGCACCGCGCCGTGGACGTGGCCGCGCGTCTCCTCCTCGGGGCTGCCGAAGGGGTCCACGGCATGACGGTCGCCGACGACGAGTGCACGAAGGGACACCCGGGTCCTGGTCACGAGCCGAGTCCGTCGGGCCGACGTCACCCCGCACCGGCGCGCGGGCCGCACGGCCCGGGAACGCGCGGCCCCAGCGGGTCGGTGGTCGGCGCGGGAGGTGCCCGGATCATGGGGCTGCCTCCCGTGTCACGCCGACCGGGCCCGACGGCCCGGCGGTGACGGCGAGGTCGCCGTGCAGATCGGTCCGCAGCGTCACCGTGCCGAGGTCGGCGAGGCGGCGCAGGGTCAGGGGCGCCGGGTGGCCGTATCCGTTGTCCTCGCCGCAGGACACCAGGGCGAGCCGGGGACGCAGCCGGTCGAGGAGCGGGCCGTGCTGGTGCGCCGAGCCGTGGTGCGCGACCTTGAGCACGTCGGCGCGCGGCAGGTCCGGATGCGCGGCCAACAGCCGCTCCTGCGCGAGGGGTTCGAGGTCGCCTGGCAACAGGACGGTGAGGTCACCGGCACGGACGAGCAGCGTGACGCTGGCGTCGTTCGCCCCCAGACCCGCCGCGCCGACGGGCGGCCAGAGGACTTCCCAGCTCAGCTCGGACCCGACACGCTGCCGGTCACCGGGGACGGCGGCCTCGACCGGGATGCCCGCCTCGGCGGCCAGCCGCCGGGCCTGCGCGGCCTGGTCGTCGGAACCGCCCACGGACGGGACACGCACGGCTTCGACACTGCGGCCACGCAACACCCCTGGCAGCCCCGCCACATGGTCGGCGTGGAAGTGGCTGACGACCAGCAGGGGGACGTGCCGGACGCCGAGGTCGCGCAGGCAGCGGTCCACGGCGGCGGGTTCCGGCCCGGCGTCCACGACCACCGCGCTGCCCGGCCCTGCGGCCAGGACCAGGGCGTCGCCCTGCCCGACGTCGCAGGCGACCATGCGCCAGCCGGTCGGCGGCCAGCCGGTGAGGAGCCTGCTCAGCGGGGCCGGGCGCAGGACCGCCAGCAGCAGCACCAGCACGCACAGCAGGACGGGCCAGGGTCCGCGCGGGAGGCGGCCCAGGAGGACGACGGCCGCGGCGGAGACGGCCGCGAGCAGGGCGGCGCCGGTCCAGCCGCCCGGCCAGTCGGTCTCGGCCCCCGGCAGGGCGGCGCCGGTGCGGGCGACGGTGGCGATCCACCGCGCGGGCCAGCCCGCCGCCCAGGCCAGGGCCTCGGCGACCGGTGGCGCCACGGGTGCGGTGGCGAGGGCGGCCCAGCCGAGAACGGCGACCGGGGCGACGGCGAGGTGGGCGAGGAGGTTGCAGGGGATGGCGACGAGGCTGGTGCCCGACGTGAAGACGGTGACGACGGGCGCGCACACCAACTGGGCGGCGGCTGCCGCCGCGAGCGCGTCGGCGGGCCTTCGCGGCATGCCGCGCCGCTCCAGCGCCGCCGACCAGCGGGGCGCGAGGGTGAGGAGCGCCCCGGTGGCGAGCGCGGAGAGCAGGAAGCCGAACGACCGGCCGAGCGTGGGGTCGTGGAGCAGCAGGATCAGGACGGTGGCGGCGAGCGCGGGCAGCAGCGCGCGGTGACGGCCGGTCGCCAGGGCGAGGAGGGCGATCCCGGCGCAGGCCGCGGCGCGCAGCACGCTCGGATCGGGGCGGCAGACCAGGACGAGACCGGCGACGAGGACGCCTCCGAGGACGGCGCCGGTGCGCAGCGAGAGGCCGAACCGGGCGGCGATGCCGCCGCGTTCGGCGCGGGCCGCCGTGGCGAGGCCGCCGAGGAGGACGGTCAGGACGATGGCCACCTGGCTGCCCGAGGCGACGACGAGATGGGTCATCCCGGTGGCCCGCACCGCGTCGGCGAGGTCGTCCCCCACGCGGGAGTCGTCCCCGATGACCAGCGCGGGCAGCAGCGTTCCCGCGTCGCCGGGCAGGGGGGCGGTGGCGTCGCGCAGTCCTTCCCTGAGCCGGTCGGCGAGGCGTCGGGCGGGGCCGGGGTCGGCGGTGACCTCGGGCGGATCGTGGCCGTCCACCCGGAGGACGGCGGCCAGTTCGCCGCTGCGGCCGGGGAGCGGAGGGGTGGGCTCGGCGCGTAGGCGCAGCCGGGTGCCCGGTCGCAGGGCGAGCCAGTCGTCGGGCTGGTCCGTGGTGACGACGAGCAGCGCGGGCGCGTGGAGGGCGAGGCCGGGCTGTCCTCGCGGGGTGAGGTGGTGGACGTCGGCGGTGATGAGGACGGGGCGCGGGGCGCCGGGTCTGGCCGAGCTGCCGCGCGCGGTGCGGGGGTCGTCGGTGAGCGTCGCCTCGGCGACGGTGGCGCTCCCTGCCAGGGCGTTCCACAGACCGTGGTGGAGCCCTGCGGTGTGGAGCCCGGTGACGGCGAGGGCGGCTGCCGCGCACAGCAGCGACGTGGCCACGGGGACGGCGAGGGGGCGCGCTGTGGCACGCAGGCGCGGGAGGAACCGTGCGGAGAGGCAGCAGAGGGTGGCTCCGGCGGCGAGGCAGCAGCCGAGGGCACACAACCCGGCGGTGCGGCCGGGGAGTCCGAGGGCGAGGGCGGCGGCTGCCCAGGTGGCCACGGCAGGGGGTACGAGCCGCAGGTCGGTGGGGAGGCGCTGGTCGGGACGCGCGGCGCCGAGCCGGTGCCGGGCCCCGGCGTGGACGGGGTGCCGTGCGGTGGGTCGCCCCCTGGCGGCGCGGTCGGAGCGTGGGCGGTCAGAGCGTGACATGGTCCCTCAGCTCCGCCATGCGCTGCTCGCCGATGCCCGAGACGTCGCCGAGCTGGTCAACGGACGTGAAGCCGCCCCGCTGCTGCCGGTGTTCGGCGATGCGTCCGGCGAGGACAGGGCCGATCCCGGGAAGGGTCTCCAACTGTTCGGGGGTCGCCGAGTTCAGGCTGACGGGGGCGCCGGGGGCCGGGGCTCCTGGCGGCGGCGCGGGCGCGCCCGCCGCCTGGGGCTGCGCCGTGGCGCCGACGAGGATCTGTTCGCCGTCGAGCAGGAGCCTGGCGCGGTTGAGGGCGTCGGTGTCCGTGCCGGGTTCGCTGCCGCCCGCCGCGTCGATCGCGTCGGCGACCCGTGACCCGGCGGGGAGGGTGTAGATCCCCGGATCGGCCACCGCGCCCGCCACATCGACCACCACCGCTCCCCCGTCCGCCGGTACGGCGGCGCCAGCGGTGGACGGGCCGGGATCAGGATCGGGGCCGGGCTCTGCCCGAGCGGCGGTGTCGGCGGCGGACGGGTCGGTGTCGGCGGGGGCGTCCGTCACCGCGACGGTCTCGGGACGGCCCGCGACGAAGTGGTACCAGGCGAAGGCCACGGCGGCGGCCAGCACGACGGCCAGCGCCGCCAGCGTCCGCGCCTCCATGGCGCAGCGCGCGCCCAGCCACACGCCCAGGCGACCGGCCCGCCCACGCCGCCGCGTGCGGCCGGGCTCCGGCGGTGGCCCGTGCGCGTCCACCGCCGGGACCGGGACCGGATCGGGCGGAGGGCCGGTCCGTTCCACCACCGGGACCGCCCGGCGGTCGGCGGGGCTGCCGGGCAGCAGCGCCGTGGCGCGGACCAGCGCAGGACGGTGGCCCCGGCCGGGCCCCCGCCCGGCGTTCCTGCGGCCCACGGTGGTCCGGTGCCGCGTCGTCGTTCGCTGCCTGTGTGCGTTCATGCCCCAGACGCTCCCACCGATCACCGACAGTGACCAGAGGGGTCCTGGAATCTGGGGACAACCCCCGCCTTGTGGATAACTCGGCCACCCTTCCGGGTGACCGTCACCCCGCCCCGGCCGACAGGCTCCGGTCGGACAGGAACCGCAGGTACTCGACCGCGTCCAGCGGGTTCCCGTCCGTCCGCGCACGGCGCGGCGCGGTGCCCCGCACCGGCCGGTCCGTGCCCGGCCGGGTCCACAACGCGCCCTGCCCGCCGGTCAGTCCTGGCAGCGCGCCCACCAGCCGCTGGAGCGGCCCGACCGGCATCTCGGCCTCGACCGCCCACACCGCCCCCCGCGGCTCCGCGACACCGACCTCAGCCCCGAGCCCCGCCAGCAGCCCCACGACGTCCCCCACCGCATCGGCCGGAAGCTCCACCTCCACCGCCTGGCACGGCTCGTGGACACGCGTGCCCGCGTCCGCCAGCGCGCGCAGGACGGCCATCGGCGTGACCTTGCGGAAGTCGGCCGTCACCGTGTCCGGCGAGTGGAAGTCGAGCCGGTGGACCGTCAGCACGCAGTCGGTCACCGCCCACCCGTGCACCCCCTGCCCGAGCGCCCGCAGCGCCGTCTCCTCCACCGCGCGGTGGTACGCGCGCGGGCCGTGCCCGGCCTCGACGTCGTGCACGTACCGCACGCCGGACCCGTAAGGACCCGGCTCGACACGAACCCCCACCGTGGCCCAGAACTCGTTCCCCTCCGTCCGCCGCATCTCCATCAGCGCCTCCCCCACGCCGACCGGCCGCTCCACGTACAGCGGGCGCGGCTCCCCGAAGTCCGCGTCCACGCCGAAGTCACGCCGCAGCCGCTCCCCGATGACCTCGCGCTGCACCGCCCCGTACAACAGCAGCGCCACCGCCCCGTCGGGCGCACGCCTGACCTGGATGAGCGGGTCCTCGTCCGCCAGCGCCGTGAGCGCGGCCCACAGGCGGCCCTCCCCGCCCGGCTCCCGGCCACGGACGGCCGTCTCCAGGCCGGGCGGCGCGAAGTGCGACGGCCCACCCGCGCCGCCACCCGCACCCCCGGAACCGTCCCCGAGCCGGTCGCCGACCCGCACCTCGGCCAGCCCCCGCACCCGCGCGACGTCCCCCGCGACCAGCCGCCGCCCGGCGTCCCTCCCCGGCGCGGCGACGACGTCGAGCCCGGTGACCCGTCCCCCGAAACCGCCCTCCGCGCCGCCCGGCTCACGCCGCCGGAACGTCAGCCGCTGCCGGTCCCGCACCTCCCCCGCGAACAGCCGCAGGTAGGCGACCTTCCGCCCCGTGGCCCGGCCCCCCTCCGCCCGCTCGACGGCGAACACCACGCCACGCGGCGCGTCCCCTTCGCCGCCTCCGGCCGCCGGGGGCACGAACGCGCCGATCGCGGCGGCCAGTTCGCCCGTCCCCTCCCCCGTCAGCGCCGAGCCGCACCACAGCGGGTACGCCAGCCCGGCCGCCGTCTGCCGCGCCAGCCGCTCCCGCAGCTCCGCGCCGGAGGGCGTCCGCCCCTCGACGAGCGCCGCGAGCAGCCGCTCGTCGTTCTCGGCCAGCGCCTCCGCCGCCCGCGCGTCCAGCGGCAGCGGGACGGCCCGCGCCCCGGGCGTCCCAGGGCCCACCACCCCGCCCAGGGGGACGACGCACGGGGTGAGCACCCGCCGTACGTCGGCGAGCAGCGAGTCGTACCGCGCGCCGGGGCGGTCGATCTTGTTGACGAAGAGCAGCGTGGGGAGCCGCAGGCGCCGCAGCGTCCGCATCAGGACCCGCGTCTGCGCCTGCACACCCTCGACGGCCGACAGCACGAGCACCGCCCCGTCGAGCACGGACAGGGCGCGCTCGACCTCGGCGACGAAGTCGGGGTGGCCCGGGGTGTCCACCAGGTTGATCTGCCGCCCGGCGGCGGTGAAGGCGGCGACGGAGGCGCGGATCGTGATGCCGCGCTCGCGCTCCAGCGCGCCGCTGTCGGTGCGGGTGCTCCCGGCGTCCACGCTCCCCAGCTCGGGGACGGCGCCGTGGTCGAAGAGCAGGCGCTCGGTCAGGCTGGTCTTACCGGCATCGACGTGGGCGAGCACCCCGATGTTCAGGGTCCTGCGGGAAGGGTTCGGGATGGGCAAGAGGGTCCTCGAAGTCCAGGGGGAGGTCATTCGGCAGCTCGACCGCTCCGAGGGAACGCCGCATGTCTCTCTCCTGTCTTCGCCGGACCGTCACCGGCCCACCGGGTGTGGGGCAGCGCGGACCCTACCGACGCCGCCCGCGCCCCCGCACCCCGTTTATGCCGCGCCCCCCGTCAGCCCCGCCAGCAGTTCGTCCGCCGCCGCGTACGGGTCCGCCGCACCCGCCGCGACCCGCTCCGCCAGCGCCGCGAGCCGGTGGTCCCCGCGCAGGTCCGCCATGCGGCGGCGCAGCGCGGTGACGGCCAGCGTCTCGATCTCCCGGGCGGCGCGCCGCGTACGGCGGGCCGCAAGGCCGCCGTTCCCCGCCAGCCACTCCCGGTGCTTGTCCAGCGCCTCCGTCATCGCGTCCACGCCCTCGCCCCGCGCCGCGACCGTGCGCACGACCGAGGGCCGCCAGTCCCCCGGCGCGCGCGGCGCACCGAGCCCCAGCATGTGCTGGAGCTCGCGCACGGTCGCGTCGGCGCCCTCGCGGTCGGCCTTGTTGACGACGAAGACGTCCCCGACCTCCAGGATCCCCGCCTTGGCCGCCTGCACCCCGTCGCCCATCCCCGGCGCGAGGAGCACGACGGTGGTGTCCGCCTGCGACGCGACGTCCACCTCTGACTGCCCGACGCCGACCGTCTCCACGAGCACCACGTCGCACCCCGCCGCGTCCAGCACCCGCACCGCCTGCGGCGCCGCCCACGCCAGGCCGCCGAGGTGCCCGCGCGTCGCCATGGAGCGGATGTACACGCCGGGGTCCGTGACGTGCTCGCCCATCCGCACCCGGTCCCCCAGCAGCGCGCCGCCCGAGAACGGCGAGGACGGGTCCACGGCCAGCACCCCGACGCGCAGCCCGGCCCGCCGGTAGGCGGTGATCAGCGCGGACGTGGTCGTTGACTTCCCGACGCCCGGCGCGCCCGTCAGGCCCACGACGTAGGCGTGCCCGGTGTGCGGGGCGAGGCGCGCCATGACCTCGCGCAGCTGCGGCGCCTCGTTCTCCACGAGGGTGATCAGCCGGGCGACGGCCCGCGCCTGCCCGTCGCGGGCCCTGGACACCAGCTCGGCGACGCCGGTGCCGCGCGCCAGGCCCGTCACGCGCGGGGCGCGCGCAGGATCAGCGCGTCGCCCTGCCCGCCGCCGCCGCACAGGGCCGCGACGCCGGTGCCGCCCCCGCGCCTCCCCAGCTCGTGCGCCAGGTGCAGGGCCAGCCGCGCCCCTGACATCCCGATCGGGTGACCGAGCGCGATGGCGCCCCCGTTGACGTTGACCCGGTCGAGCCCGAGGCCGAGGTCGCGCATCGACTGGACGGCGACGGCGGCGAACGCCTCGTTGATCTCGACGAGGTCGAGGTCGTCCACGGTCAGGCCCTCCCGCGCCAGCGCCGCCCTGATGGCGCCCGACGGCTGGGACTGGAGCGAGTTGTCCGGGCCCGCGACGTTGCCGTGCGCGCCGATCTCGGCGATCCACCGCAGCCCGAGTCGTTCCGCCCGCTCCCGCGCCATGACGACGACCGCCGCCGCGCCGTCCGAGATCTGCGACGACGAGCCCGCCGTGATCGTCCCCTCGGGGCTGAACGCGGGCCGCAGCCGGGCCAGGGACTCCTCGGTGGTCTCCGGCCTGATGCCCTCGTCCTGCGCGAAGAGGACGGGCTCGCCCCCGCGCTGCGGCACGGCGACCGGCACGATCTCCGCGTCGAACAGACCGTTCTTCCGCGCCTCGGCCGCACGCCGGTGCGAGGCCGCCGCGACGGCGTCCTGCTCCGCGCGCGTGATGCCGAGCCTGCCGTTGTGGTGC
This sequence comes from Streptomyces avicenniae, assembly GCF_000719135.1. GTDB lineage: Bacteria > Actinomycetota > Actinomycetes > Streptomycetales > Streptomycetaceae > Streptomyces > Streptomyces avicenniae. Next base: position 198,609 of record NZ_JOEK01000002.1, read on the forward strand.
TCGGTGGACGCGCCCATGGCGATGTTGTCGAACGCGTCGGTGAGCCCGTCGTGCGCCAGGGAGTCCAGCAGCTCCATGGCGCCGTACTTGTGCCCCTCGCGCGCCTTGGGCAGCAGGTGCGGGGCGTTCGTCATGGACTCCTGGCCGCCCGCGACGACCGTCTCGAACTCGCCCGCGCGGATCAGCTGGTCGGCCAGGGCGATGGCGTCGAGGCCGGAGAGGCACACCTTGTTGACGGTGAGCGCCGGGACGCGCATCGGGATCCCGGCGCGTACGGCGGCCTGGCGCGCCGGGATCTGCCCGGCCCCCGCCTGGAGCACCTGGCCCATGATCACGTAGTCCACGTCGTCGCCCGCGACCCCTGACCGCTCCAGCGCGGCGGCGATGGCGAAGCCGCCCAGCTCGGCCGCCGAGAAGCGCTTCAGGGAGCCGAGCAGCCGGCCCATCGGCGTCCTCGCCCCGGCGACGATGACGGAGGTCCTGCGGTCGGCCGGTGTGGTGCTCATGGAAACTCCTCGGCGGATCTCGGGAGTGAACGCGGGTTCACGTCAATGTACCGAGCGTGACACGGACGGCCGTCCGGGCGCACCTGTGACGCCGCGCACGTTGCGGGAGACCGCCAAGGACGGTGCACTGGTGAGATGTTGACACGAATCGATCACATCGGGATCGCCTGTCACGACCTGGACGCGACCGCCGAGTTCTACCGCGCCACCTACGGCTTCGAGGTCCTGCACGCCGAGACCAACGAGGAGCAGGGCGTCCGCGAGGCCATGCTCCGCATCAACGGCACCGACGACGGCGGCGCCACCTACGTGCAGCTGCTGGAGCCGACCCGCGCGGACTCCCCCGTGGGCAGGTGGCTGGCCAAGAACGGCGAGGGCGTGCACCACATCGCGTTCGGCACCGCCGACGTGGAGGGCGACTCCGAGGCGATCCGCGCGAAGGGCGTCCGCGTCCTCTACGACCGGCCGCGCCCAGGGACGATGGACTCGCGCATCACCTTCCTCCACCCCAAGGACTGTCACGGTGTGCTCACCGAGATCGTCACCGCGGCCCCGCCGGGAACACCGGGAGAGGGCTCGGGCCACTGACGCGGGCTGTCCCGGCCGGTAGAGTGGCCCAGCCGGGGCAGCGAGTCTCTCTCCTCGTCCCGCGTTCGGCCGATGACCGACGACGTTCGACGCTTCACCACGACCAGGGGACGGATGGGACCGCGCGGTGCGGGGCTACGACGCCTACCAGGCTGACGACCATCTCTCGCGACTCGAAGCCGAGATGGACCGGCTGAAGAAGGAGCGCGACAAGGCGGTCGATCACGCCGACGACCTGGGCTACCAGGTCGAGGTCCTGCGTGCCAAGCTGCACGAGGGCCGCCGTGCGCTCTCGATGCGCCCGGTGTACGGCGACGCCGCCTCCCACGCGGAGCAGCTGCTCCGCTCCGCGCACCACCAGTCGGACCAGATGCGCGCCGAGGCCGAACGGGAGCTGCGCGAGGCGCGGAGCCGGTCGCAGCGCGTGTCGCAGGAGCAGGCCGACCAGCGCGCCCGGATGGACGCGGAGCTGCACGCCGAGGCCGTCAGCCGCCGTCAGCGCCTGGACGAGGAGCTGGCGCAGCGCCGCTCCACCGTCGAGTCCCATGTGAACGAGAACGTCGCCTGGGCCGAGCAGCTGCGGGCCAGGAGCGAGGCGCAGTCCAGGCGGCTGCTGGAGGAGACGCGGGCGGAGGCCGAGCAGACCATCGCCCAGGCCCGTACCGAGGCGCTGCGGCTGGTGGACGACGCGCGCCGCCGTCTCGCGGCGGAGGCCGACGACGCGCGGGCCGAGGCGGAGGAGCTGGTACGCCGGGCCCGCGCGGACGCCGAACGGATGCTGGGCGCCGCGTCGGCGCAGGCGCAGGAGGCCACGGAGCACGCCGAGCGGCTGCGGACGTCCACGGCGCAGGAGACCGACACGGGCCGCCGCGAGGCCGCCGCCATGATCCGCAAGGCGGAGGAGCAGGCGGCCGACGCCCGTACGGCGCTGCGCGTGGCCCGCGAGGAGGCCGAGCGGCTGGTGGCGGAGGCCACGGCCGAGGCCGAGAAGCGCAGGACGTCGGCCGAGTCGGAGTACGAGCAGCGCACGGCGACGGCCAAGGCCGAGATCGCCCGCATGGTCAGCGAGGCGACGCGCGACGCGGAGCAGCGCCGTACGGAGGCGCAGCACGCGCTCGACGAGGCGCGGGCGCGGGCGGAGCAGATGCTCGCCGAGGCCACCGAGGAGGCGCGGACCAAGTCGGCCGAGGAGTACGCGGCGCAGCTCGCGGACGCGGCGCGCACCGCCGAGTCCGTCACGTCGCGGGCGGCGAAGGAGGCGCAGGCCACCACGCGCGCGGCGGGCGAGGAGGCGGAACGGCTGCGGGCCGAGGCGGAGGCCGAGGCCGACCGGCTGCGGGCGGAGGCGCACGACGTCGCCGAGCAGCTGAAGGGCGCCGCGAAGGACGACACGGCCGAGTACCGCGCGAAGACCGTCGAGTTGCAGGAGGAGGCGCGTCGGCTGCGCGGCGAGGCCGAGCAGTTGCGCGCCGAGGCGGCGCAGGAGGCGGAGCGGGTACGCGCCGAGGCCGGGCAGGAGGCGGTGCAGCGGATCGAGCAGGGCGCGCAGAGCGCCGAGGAGCTGCTCGCCCAGGCCCGCGGCGACGCGGAGGAGATCCGTTCGGGCGCGACGGCCGAGAGCGAGCGCGTCCGCACCGAGGCCATCGAGCGTGCCACGACGCTGCGCAACCAGGCGGAGCAGGCGCTGAAGAAGGCGCGCGGCGAGGCGGACAAGCAGCTCGCCGACGCGGCAGAGCAGGCGGCCCGTGCGGTCGGGGAGGCCGAGGAGGCCGCCCGTCGGCTGCGCGAGGAGGCACGGGACGCGGCGCGCGCCGAGCGCGAGGCGGCGTCCGCCGAGCTGGAGCGGCTGCGGGCCGAGGCCGAGCGGCGGGTCGCGGACGCGGAGGAGGCGCTGGGCGGCGCCCGCGCCGAGGGCGACCGGCTGCGCGCGGAGGCGAACGCCGAGACGGAGCGGCTGCGCGCCGAGGCGGCCGAGCGCATCAGGACGCTCACCGAGGCGGCCGAGGCCGCGGCGACGCGGCAGCGGGAGGAGGCGGCGGACGACGCCGCGCGCTTCCGTACCGAGGGCGAGGAGCTGGCGGTCCGGCTGCGGGCCGAGGCCATCGCCGAGGGCGACCGGCTGCGGGAGGACGCGCTGCGCGCCGCCGACCGCGTACGGGCCGAGGCGGGCGCGGCGGCGGAGCGTACGGCGGGCGAGGCCGCGGAGGCGCTGGCCGCCGCGCAGGAGGAGGCCGCACGGCTGCGGGCCGAGGCGGACGCCCTGCTGGCGGAGGCGCGGGACGCGGCGCACCGCGAGCGCGCGCAGGCCCGCGAGCGCAGCGAGGAACTGCTCGCGACGGGACGCGCCCGGCTGGACGAGGCGGAGCGCCGCGCGGAGACGCTGGTGTCGGCCGCCGAGCACAAGGCCCAGCAGGTGCGCGACTCGGTCGCCGGGCTGCGGGACGCGGCGGAGGCCGAGATCGCGCAGCACCGCTCGGAGGCCGAGCGGGAGGCCGCCCGTGTGCTGCGGGAGGCGGCGGAGGAGAAGGAGGCCGCCTCGGCGCTCGCCGAGCGCACGGTGCAGGAGGCCATCGCCGAGGCCGAGCGGGTACGGACGGAGGCCGCCGCGGCGGCCGAGCGCACCCGGTCGGAGGCCGACGCGTTCCAGGACCGTGTGCGGCGGGAGTCGTCGCAGCGGCGCACGGAGGCGGCGGCCCAGGCCGACCAGCTCGTCGCCAAGGCGCAGGAGGAGGCCGCGCGGCTGCGGGCCGAGGCCGAGGAGACGCAGGACCAGGCACGTAAGGACGCCGCACGCCGTCGCACGGAGGCCGCCGCGCAGGCCGACCAACTCGTGGCGAAGGCGCAGGAGGAGGGCGGACGTGTCCGCGCCGAGGCGGAGCGCATGCAGGACCAGGCGCGCAAGGACGCCGCACGCCGCCGTACCGAGGCCGCCGCGCAGGCGGACCAGCTGATCGCGAAGGCGCAGGAGGAGGCGGCCCGTATGGGCTCGGCCGCCGAGGAGGCTGCGGAGACGATGACGGCGGCGGCGCGTGCCGAGGCGGCGTCGCTCGTCGCCGAGGGGCGGCAGGTCGGCAGCGAGGCCGTGGAGACGTCACGGGTGGACGCGAACCGGCTGCTGGACGAGGCCCGCAGGGACGCGGCGGCCATAAGGGATCGCGCGGAGGAGCTGCGGGGCCGGGTCGAGGCCGAGGTCGAGGCGCTGCACGACCGGGCGCGCCGCGAGTCGGCGGAGCTGGCGCGCGCGGCGGGCGAGCGGGTGGACAAGCTGATGAAGGCCGCCGAGGAGCAGCGCGCGGAGGCGCGGGCGGCGGCCGAACGTACCGTGGCGTCCGCCGACTCCGAGGCGAGCAAGATCCGGGTGGCCGCCGTACGCAAGGCCGAGACGCTGCTGAAGGAGGCCGAGCAGCAGCGTTCCAAGGCGCTGCGGGAGGCGGAGCAGCGGCGGGCCGACGCGGAGCGCGAGGCCAAGCGGCTGGTCGAGGACGGCAAGCGGGAGCTGGACAAGCTCACCCGCAGGCGTGAGGACATCAACACCGAGATCTCGCGCGTGCAGGACGTGCTGGAGGCGCTGGAGTCGTTCGAGGCGCCGAAGGCGGGCGGCGGCGGCAAGGGCGCGGGCGCGCCCGGTGGCGGCGCGGGCGGCGGTGGCGGGGGTGGTGGCGGCCAGGGCAAACCGGGCGGCGGCCGTTCCGTGCCCGACCCGAGGATCGCGGGCCGGGAGAAGTCCGGCGCGGGCGCGGGCAATCCGCGGCCCGCCGGGAAACGCCCCGGGCCGTGACCCGAGGACCCGAAGCCCCGAGGACACAAGGACATGACCGTTCGGCGTCGCCACTCTTACGAGCGGCTTGAATGCGCGGATGGGGCGAACATTCTCCATGGAGAAGTGAGATCCGCTCGAAGACACGCCGGTTCGCCCCCTAGGATGGGGCCTTCGAGGGCATGGACCCGTCTTGTACCGAAGGCTGAGGAGTTCACCTCGAAGCGCTGAACGCCCCGGCCCCCCGATCACCGACTCACTCGCCCGTCTGAGAATCGACAGGAACCCCATGAGCGACACTTCCTCCCCCTTCGGCTTCGAGCTCGTGCGGCGTGGATACGACCGCGGGCAGGTGGACGACCGTATTTCGAAGCTCGTAGCTGACCGCGACAGCGCTCTGGCCCGCATCACCTCGTTGGAGAAGCGGATCGAGGAGCTGCACCTCGAGACCCAGAACGCGCAGGCGCAGATCACGGACGCCGAGCCGTCGTACGCCGGTCTCGGCGCGCGGGTCGAGAAGATCCTGCGTCTCGCCGAGGAAGAGGCGAAGGACCTTCGCGAGGAGGCGCGCCGGGCCGCCGAGCAGCACCGTGAGCTGGCCGAGGGCGCGGCCCAGCAGGTGCGCAACGACGCGGAGTCGTACGCTGCCGAGCGCAAGGCGAGGGCCGAGGAAGAGGGCTCGCGGATCGTCGAGAAGGCCCAGGGCGACGCGGCGGCGACGCGCGCCGAGGCCGACAAGGACGCCCAGACGAAGCGCGAGGAGGCGGACGCCCTCTTCGAGGACACCCGCGCCAAGGCGGCCCAGGCGGCGGCGGACTTCGAGACGAACCTCGCCAAGCGCCGCGAGCAGTCGGAGCGCGACCTCGCGTCCCGTCAGGCCAAGGCCGAGAAGCGGCTCGCGGAGATCGAGCACCGCGCCGAGCAGCTGCGCCTTGAGGCGGAGAAGCTGCGCACGGACGCGGAGCGCCGCAGCCGTCAGACGGTGGAGACCGCGCAGCGCCAGGCCGAGGACATCGTCGCGGACGCGAACGCGAAGGCCGACCGGATCCGCAGCGAGTCCGAGCGTGAGCTGGCCGCGCTGACCAACCGCCGCGACAGCATCAACGCGCAGCTGACCAACGTCCGCGAGATGCTGGCCACGCTGACCGGCGCGCAGGTCGCCGCCGCCACCCTGGACGACGACGACAACGACAGCCTGAGCAAGGGCGTGCCCGCGCAGCAGACCCGCTGACGCGCCGCCGCAGCGGCTCACCCCAACGGCGCAGAGGCCGTCGTCCTCACCGGGCGGCGGCCTCCGCGCTGTCCTAGCGTCGAGACATGATCGAGATGTCGGGCCTGACCAAGCGGTACGGGAAGCGCGTGGCCGTGGAGGGCCTAACGTTCACCGTGCGGCCCGGCGTGGTGACCGGCTTCCTCGGCCCGAACGGGGCGGGGAAGTCCACGACGATGCGGATGATCCTCGGCCTCGACCGGCCGACCGGCGGGACCGTGGCGGTGAACGGCACGCGCTACGACCGGCTGCGGGAGCCGCTGACGGACATCGGCGCGCTGCTGGAGGCGCGCGCGGTCCATCCGGGCCGCACGGCGTACCACCATCTGCTGTGCCTGGCGCAGAGCAACGCGATACCGGAGCGGCGCATCGGCGAGGTGCTGGACGTCGTCGGCCTGTCGGCGGTGGCGCGCAAGCGGCCGAAGGGTTTCTCGCTGGGCATGGGGCAGCGGCTCGGCATCGCGAGCGCGCTGCTGGGCGACCCGCGCATCCTGATGTTCGACGAGCCGGTGAACGGGCTCGACCCCGAGGGCATCCAGTGGATCCGCAATCTGATGAAACACCTGGCGGCCGAGGGTCGGACCGTGTTCGTGTCCAGTCATCTGATGAGCGAGATGGCGCTGACGGCCGATCACCTGGTCGTCATCGGGCGCGGACGGTTGCTCGCGGACACGTCGATGACGCGTTTCATAGAGGAGAATTCGGCCACTTTCGTGCGGGTCCGCACGCCCGAGCCCGAGCGGATGCGTGACCTGCTGGCGCGGATCGGCGCCTCGCCGGACCAGGAGGACGACGGCGCGCTGACGGTTCCGGGCTCGGACGCGGCGCGCATCGGCGAGCTGGCCGCCGAGAACCGGCTGGTGCTGCACGAGTTGAGCGTGCAGCAGGCGTCTCTTGAGGAGGCGTTCATGCGGCTGACGCACGGCACCGTCGAGTACCAGGCGAAGGGCTGACCATGGCGTATCCGGACCGGGTGCTGCGGTCGGAGTGGACGAAGATCAGGACCGTGCGCTCCACCCTGTGGACGCTCGCGGCGGCACTGATCGTGACGGTGCTGCTCGGCACGCTGATCAGCCTGCTGATCCGCAACGAGTTCGACGACCTGTCCCTCCACGACCGCCTCACGTTCGACCCGACGCTCACCAGCTTCGCCGGGACGTCGCTCGGGCAGCTCGCCATGATCGCCTTCGGCATCCTGGTGGTGTCGAACGAGTACGGCACCGGCATGATCCGCGCGTCGCTCGCCGCCGTGCCGCAGCGGGGCGCGCTGCTTGCCGGGAAGCTGACGGTCGCCACGCTGCTGGCCCTGGCCGTCGGGATGGTGACGAGCTTCGCGGCGTTCTTCGCGGGCCAGGCCGTGCTGGGCGAGCACCGGACGACGCTGGGCGAGCCGGGCGTGCTGCGGGCGGTGTTCGGGGGCGGGCTGTACATGGGGCTGATCGCGCTGTTCGCGATGGGGCTGACATGGGTGCTGCGCAGCGCGATGCTGTCGTTCGGCGTGCTGATGCCGTTCTTCTTCCTGGTGTCCAACATCCTCGCGAACGTGTCGGCGACGCGGCGGATCGGCCACTACCTGCCGGATCAGGCCGGGCAGCGGATCATGTCGGTCGTGGACACGGGCGACCGCCCGTACGGCCCGTGGGGCGGGCTCGGGATCATGGCGCTGTGGGTGGCCGCGGCCGTGCTGGTGGGCTATCTGGTGCTGCGCAGGCGCGACGCCTGAGCGGGCCCGCCGTGCGCGCGGGGGTGGCGGGGCGTCAGTAGCGCGGCGCGTTGCGCGACCGCTGGACGCGGGCGCCGCGGCGGTCCCGCGCGCTCCAGCAGGCGCCGTGCCAGTGCCGCCGGTCGTCCACGGCGCCGAGCCGGGGCCAGGCGACGACGTGGGGTACGCCGGGCGGGATCTCCTGGTCACAGCCGGGGCAGCGGTAGTGCTTGGCGGCGCCGCCGCCGGTGACGCGGCGCACCACCCACTCCTCGCCCTGCCAGTCCTCGGTGTTCTCCAGGCCGTACACGCGCGGTCCGTCGTCGGCGCCGTGTGCGCTCGTCTGTCGTCGGCCCTGGGCCTTGTTGCGACGGGGGGACATGACGCCGAGTGTACGCATCGGCCCCCGCCCGCCATTGAACGATCATCCGAGAAATGGGGCGGTGGACCGTGCCCTGGGCACGTGTCGTCCGTTGAGTCGGTGAGGAATCGGTGAGGAATCGGCCATGTCACGCGGACGCGGCGGACCCCGGAGGGAACGGTATCCATGGAGAGACTGCGTATAGGAACATTCGTGCTGGCGGGCCAGTACCCGGGACAGAGTGAGCGCGAGGCACTGGACCGGGCCGTCCGCTCGGCGGTCGCCGCCGACGAGGCGGGCCTCGACAGCGTGTGGCTCGGCGAGCACCATTTCGTGCCCTACGGCCTGTGCCCGTCCGCCACCACCCTGGCCGCGCTGCTGCTCGGCCGCACGCGCCGCATCGGCATCGGCACCGCCATCAGCGTCCTGTCCACCGCGCACCCCGTCGCCCTCGGTGAGCAGACGACGCTGCTGCACCTGCTCTCCGGCGGACGGTTCACCCTGGGCGTCGGACGCGGCGGGCCGTGGGTGGACCTGGAGGTCTTCGGCGGCGGCGCCGACGCCCTGGAGCGCGACTTCCCCGAATCCCTCGACCTGCTGCTGCGCTGGCTGCGGGAGCCGCGCGTCTCCGCCGACGGCGAGCGCTACCGCTTCCGCGAGGTGACGGTCGTCCCCGCGCCCGACTCCCCGCCACCCGTCGTCGTCGCCTGCACGTCCCCGGGGACCGTACGCCTGGCCGCGCACCGTGGGCTGCCCATGCTGCTCGGCATGCACATCGGCGACGACGAGAAGGCCGAGATGGTCGCGCTGTGGCGCGCGGAGGCGACCGCGGCCGGGCAGCCGCGCGAGACGGTCGAGGGCGCGGGGCATGTCGCGGCGGGCGTCGCCCAGGTCGCGGACAGCACGCGGGAGGCCGTCGAGATCCTGCGCGGCGCGCTGCCCCGCTGGCTCAGCCACGGGCTCGCCGCGCACCAGACGTTCGACGGCAGACCCCGGCGCATGCGGGACCCGCTCGCCTACACCGAACAGCTGTGCCGCCTGCACCCGGTCGGCGACCCGGCCCTGTGCGCGGAACGGCTCGCCGCCACGGCGGCGCGCACCGGCATCTCGCGCTTCGCACTGCTCGTGGAGGGCTCGGGCGACACGGCCGTCACGGAGCGCAACGTCCGCCGTCTCGCCGCGGACGTGCTGCCGCTCCTGCGCCGCGTGGACGACGGCGGAGCGGCAGCACCGGGCGCCGTCAGCAGTCGCGCAGCTCCGGCGACTGGTTGAGCAGCTGGTTGCGGACCGACGTGAAACGCGCGTGCACGTCCTCCTGCCCGACCGGCGGGAAGACGGCGACACGGTGGCAGTTCTGGAAGGCGAGACGCACCCCGAAGTGCCGTTCCAGGGCACCGCGGATCGCGTCACTGGCGAGGGCGCGGAGCAGTTCGCCCCGCGCGTGTTCGTCCGGCGGCGGCGTGGTGTTGTCGGCGAACGGTCCGCCGTCCACCTTCAGCCGGGCCACCAGCGTGCTGATCATCTCCCAGGCGAACGGCAGGGATACGCGGACGCAGTCGATGAACTCCCCGTCATCGACCTCGCCTCGCTCGGCCCGCGCGAGCAGTGCCGGTGAGACGTCGAGCGACATGAATGTCTCCTCTCGGACCCCTGGGTGGAGGGGTCTGGCGTAACGGCCCGAGGACACCGCCGCGTACCGCCACCGCGTCCACGGATGAATCCGGTGTGTCCGGACGGCGACGCCCCCAGGGCAAACGGTAGGCGTCATGGCCCGTGCATGTCAGGGATACGGGCACATAACCGGCCACGGCCAGAACCCACCCATCCCGCGAACCACCCGGCCCTCTTGCGCATCCCGTTCCCCTCGTCCCCGGCCGCCAACTCCGCGCCGCGAACGGCCCGTTCCGCCGTGACGCCGGGCCGTCCCCCCGCCCGTCGGGAGTGACCCGCGCCAGCCTCTAGGCTGTCCCCCATGCGTCTCGTCATCGCCCGCTGCTCCGTGGACTACGCGGGCCGGCTCACCGCCCATCTCCCCTCGGCCCCGCGGCTGATCCTCGTCAAGGCGGACGGCTCCGTCTCGATCCACGCCGACGACCGGGCCTACAAGCCCCTCAACTGGATGTCGCCGCCGTGCACGCTGAAGGAGGCGGCCCCGGCGGAGGACGGCGGCCAGGCGGTCTGGACGGTCGAGAACAAGGGCGGCGAGAAGCTCATCATCACGATGGAGGAGGTCCTGCACGACTCCTCGCACGAACTCGGCGTCGATCCCGGGCTGATCAAGGACGGCGTCGAGGCGCACCTCCAGGAGCTGCTGGCGGACCGCATGGACACCCTGGGCGAGGGCTGGACCCTCATCCGCCGCGAGTACCCGACCGCGATCGGCCCGGTGGACATTCTCGGGCGCGACGCGGACGGCGTGACCGTCGCCGTGGAGATCAAGCGGCGCGGCGAGATCGACGGCGTCGAGCAGCTGACGCGCTACCTGGAGCTGCTGAACCGCGATCCGCTGCTGGCGCCGGTGCAGGGCGTGTTCGCGGCGCAGGAGATCAAGCCGCAGGCCCGCGTGCTGGCCACGGACCGGGGCATCCGCTGCGCCGTCCTCGACTACGACGCGCTGCGCGGCATCGACGACGACAAGCTGCGGCTGTTCTGACCGGTCGCCCCTTCGTACTGCCCCGGCCCGGCCTGTCACGGCAGGGTCAGAACGGCCGGGGGTGCGGCGGCGGTAAGTCGTCGCGCAGGGCGCCGTGCGGCAGCCGTCCGGTGGCGGGGAGCCGGGACGGCGTCCCAGGCCCGCCAGGGCGGCCCGTACGGCTGCGCCCGCCACCCGATTCCGTTGTGCCAGGCGGGCGGTCACTTCCTCCGGAAGAGGTGGTGCGTGCTCCTCCCGTGGTCGGTGGCAACGGTGAGGAGACCCAGGGGCACGCGAGAACTCGTCGCCTCACGTGGTCCGGTCACACGTCGCGGGTCCTGCGCCGCCACAGGGCCCCGGCGGCGAGCAGCGCGACGCACACGGCGACGGGAATCCACAGCCCGGGTGAGGACGGGTCGGACGCCGAGGCACCGGCCAGCACGTACGCCGTGCTCCCGGGGAGCGTCCCCAGCAACGTGGCGGCGGCGAACGGCGCCCACGGCGTACGCGACACCGCCGCGCCGAGGTTGACCAGGGCGAACGGCATGACCGGCACGAGCCGCAGCAGGAGAACCGTGGTGAACGGGCGCTCGGACAGCCGCTGTTCGACCTTGGCCAGCGCTGGCGCGCGCAGCATCGGCCGCAGCGCGTCACGTCCGAGGATGCGCGCCAGGAGGAAGGCGAGCAGGGCGCCCAGCACCGTACCGGCGACGGCGACCGTCAGCCCCGGGCCGATCCCGAGGACCGCACCGGCGGCGGCGCTGAGCGCCGGTTTGGGCACGAACGCCAGCGTGGCCAGGGCGTAGACGAGGGTGAGGAGCGGCACGGTCCAGATGCCGGGGGCCGCATCGTCCGTGCGTCGGCCGAGCAGGTCGTCCGACCCGATGGCCAGCACCACGCAGGCCCCGCCCGCGAGGAGCAGCACGAGCAGGACCAGCCGGGCCACGGGCGACAACATGAGCCCGGCCACGCGCCGGAGCGGAAGTTCGTTGTGGGGCATCGGGGACATCATCGCCGACCACGGGGCACGAGCCTGCTCCGGCTCTCAGGGGAGGGGCCAGTGGGGGCCGTCGGGGGTGTGGTGCCAGAGGTGGTGGGTGCCGTCGGGGTGGAGGGTGAGGCCGTAGTGGGCGTGGGTGGGGTGGTCGTGGTTGGCCCAGTGGGTGAGGAGGGGGGTGAGTTCGTGGACGAGGTCGCGGGGGCCGCCGTGTTCGACGGCGTGGAGGTTGTGGCCTTGGGGTTCGATGCGGGCCCATGAGCCGGTGGCGGGGTGGGTGAGGCAGTGGACGGCGCGGTGGTGTTCGCCGAGGCGGTGGAACGTGTGGGTGTGGACGTCGGGTTGGAGGACGCTGCGCAGGAGTGCCGGGGTGTCGGCGGTGATGTCGGGCAGGACGGTGGTGGTGCGGGTCCCGGTGCGGACGAGAAGCGCGGAGGTGGTGGGGGCGGGTCGGGTGTCGGGGGGTGGGGCGGTGGTGGGGAGGAGGGGTCCGGTGGCGGTGCCGTCGTGGTGGACGGTGAGGGCAGCGAGGGCGTTGCCGATGCGGGCGACGAGGGTGCCGCCGGGGCGGACCTGTACGGGCCAGGTGGATGGGATGCGAGGGAAGCGGCGGGTGGTGATCAGGGCGTCGTAGGGGGCGTGGTGGGGGTGGCCGTGGGCGCCGTCGCCGGTGAGGAGGCGGGGGGTGTGGCCGGTGCGCTGGAGGGCTTGGCGGGCGCGGCTGATGGTGCGGGGGTCGATGTCGATGCTGGTCACGTTGTTCGCGCCGACCTTCTCGGCAAGGAGGGCGGTGGTCCATGCGGTGCCGGTCGCGATCTCCAGGACACGCGCGCCGGGTTGGAGGTTGCCGAGGGCGGACAGGGCGGATGCGGTGACGGTCGGGGCGGGGACGGTCGCGGCGCGGGTGCCGGTGGGGTCGTGCCGGACGGTCAGGGGCGCGTCCTCGTAGGCGGCGCGCAGGTAGCCGGTGTCACCGGGGGCGTAGTCCTGGGGGCCCCACGGACGGCGGATCGCGAAGCACCGCACGAACGGTTCACGCGGCACGTCGAGGAATGCGTCCGTCCAGCAGGGCGCGAGCACGTGCGCCGCGCGCAGCCGCACGACCATGCGGTGCCGCAACTCGGCCGACGACTCAGCCGGAATGGTCGAGGTCATCCCTGAAACACCTTCCCGAACGCATGTACCGGAGAAAGAGAGAGGAAGAAGAGGCGGACGCGGGCGGCGCGAGTCGGCGGACCGCCTCACCGCCCGTACTCCTTCAAGCTCCGCAGGTGCGCCTGCACGACCTCGTTCAACCGCGCGCACTCAGCCGCCAGTTCAGCAACCGAACGACGCTCGGCAGACACCGGCTCGGACGGCTCGGCCGACGGCTCGTCAACACCAGCCGGGGGTTCATCGGGAATCGCTGTGCTCATGGCTCACTCCGCTGCCTGACAGACGGTGGTTGGACGCCATCGGGAACTGCAAGCCAGCTGAGAATGGGGTGACTTGAGCGCCGATCGGCCTTTCCCAGACTGATGGCGTCACGATGACCGATGCAAGACTACGAAGGTCGCCGTTCACTCTTGAGTGGCGAAGAAGATGGGCTGCACTACGAAAGCCAATAAACGCGCATTACAGTTCGGGCGTCGAGGGGATTACACAGCGAACGAAGGAAGGTGACGCGTGGTCGAGGGAACCACCGGCAGTACCGTCCCGAGGCGCCAGCTCGGGCGGTACCTGCGCGAACTCAGAGAATCCGCACGCCTGTCGGTCAAGGCCGCCGCCGCAGCACTGGAATGGTCCACACCGAAAATCTGGCGCATCGAGACGGGTCAGGTGTCACTGCGCAGCCTGGATGTCCGCAACATGTGCGAGATCTATGGGGCTTCGGACGAACTTACCCAGGCGCTGATGGCACTGGCCAAGGAGACGAAGGCCCGTGGCTGGTGGCACAGCTATGGTGATGTCCTTCCCGAGGGCTTCGATCTGTACGTGGGCCTCGAAGAGGCGGCGGAGAGCCTTGATCTCTACCACAACGAGATAATCCCTGGCCTGCTCCAGACCGAGAGCTACGCCAACGCGATCATCGGCACCCACATCCGTGGGATCAGCAACGAAGAACTCGAAGGACGGGTCCGGCTGCGCATAGAGCGGCAGACCATCCTGACGAGGAAGACCAAGCCGCTCTCGTTGCGTATGGCGTTGAGCGAGACCGTCCTACGGCGCCCCATCGGCGGAGCCGACATCATGGCTCACCAACTGGCCCACCTTGTGTACATCACGGAACTTGGGAACATCACGTTCCGCGTCGTGCCGTTGGCGGCCGGAGCGCACGACGGAGTGGTGACCGGACCGTTCAATATCCTGCGCTTCCCCTTGTCGGCGGACGGGCGTCAGACTGAACCCACAACCATCTACGCAGACGGGTACACCGGGGGCCTGTACCTGGACAAGCCGAGCGAAGTCGAACAGTACGACTGTGCGTTCCAAGGCATCTGGGATGCTGCGCTGGATGAGCAAGCGTCGCGAGAGCTGATCGCGGAAGTGGCAGGGAGCTATGAACAGGTACACAGTTGATCCGCGTACGCCGTGGTTGAAGTCCAGCTACAGTAACGGCAACGGTGATTGCGTCGAGGTCGCCAGCCTCACCGAGGCTGTGGCGATGCGTGACAGTAAGCAGGTGGAGGGCGCCGTGCTGAACGTCCCGGCCCCCGGCTGGAAGGCATTCATCGCAGGCGTGACCGAGGGCTCGTTCACCGCCCGATGAACCCCTGAGCCATCGAGCGCCCTGTCCCGGCCTTCAACAGGGGCAGGGTGCTCGTGGTCACCCTCTCCAGCCGGACCCGTGCCATCGGCCGTCTTCGGCCACCTGCGGGCCGGACTTCCGGCGAGGCCGGCGCCGTTTCCGGCCATCGGTGCCCGGCCGTCTTGCCCACCCTCTCCGCCCGTGCGAGGTTGCCGTCAGGCAAGAGACGAAACCAGAGGGGGAAACGGTATGCGTACCAGGATCTGGGCTGTGGGCGTCGCGCTGGGAACCGTCATGCTCGCGGGCGGTGCCGTCGCCGCACCCGCCTCGGCGGCCCCGCCCGTCCTCGTGGGGTACTACGACACTCTGGACGAGTGCTTCGAGGCTGGCCAGACACAGGTGGGCGAGCACGCGTGCGTCCGCAACGGCGCCCGGTGGGCCCTGTACGTCTACGTGTGAGCGGAGCAGTGCGACACGGCGTTCCGGCCTAGCGGGAACACCTCACCCAACCAGCAGGAGTCATGACGCCTGCTCACCGAAGTGGCGGGGAATCTTGGACATGATCGACCTGACGGATGTGGTGTGGAAGAGGACGATGCCCTCGGCCCGGTGATGGGCTTCCCTCAAGGTCAGTGGCGAGCGTTCGTTCTCGCGGTTGATGGTCTCTACGAACAGCGTCCCTAGCATCGAGGCAGAAGAACGTGCCCCCGCGTCGCCTCACGGTTGGCGCGGGGGATCTCCCCTTGGCCGCCCCCACCGCCACGGTCCCTCCCACGGGTGACAGATCGGGTACGCGCGGGAGGAAGGCCACGGACGCCACTACGGTGTCCGCGTGGAACGACACGAGGCGGACAACGGTCCTGTGTTCATGACCTATCTGGATGGTGAGTCCGTCGCCCTCCCGCGCACGGTCAACGGCGTGCGCGCGGCCCTGCCGCCTGAACGGCGCGGCGAGTTCGACCGCGCGGTCGGCGAAGCGCCCGCCGAAGAACTCTTCGCGGTGGTGGGCCACTGGGCGATCGAGACCCGGCCCGACCTCCGGGCCCACGACGAAACGCTCTTCCGGCAACTGGAGAGCGGTGACTTCTCCGGCTTCACCGCCGAGGAGGATCTCGACCGGTGAGCCGCCGCTACCGCATCCAGTACGCGGACCAGGCACGTGACGCGCTGGCGAAAATGAGCCCTGCCCGGCGCCGGACGTTCGACGCGGCCATGGCCCATGTGGCGGTCACGCCGTACGCCCACGGGGAGGCCCTGGGGGGTGACAAGGACCGCCGCCAGGCGTCGCTGGCGGGGACCATCACCGTCTACTGGGTCAGTGACGGCGTCCTGACCATCTCCGTCGTCCGGATCGTCCACACCGACTGACCGCCGTTCCGGCCTGCGTACCCCTTCCGGGCCGCTGACGGTACGCGGTACAGGGCCGTCGGCCGGACTGCCCGGCCGGTGAATCGCCGTCTCGGGTACGGCCGGTGCGAGGGCGGCGTGGGCGCTACGGCCCCGACGCGTCGCGTCGGTGGCCTACGGGCGGCGGTCTCGCTCGCCGGTCACAGGAGCGGACGACGGGCTTGCGGGCGTGTGGCGCGGCTGTCGCGGGCTCTCAGCCGTAGGTCTTCGACACCTTGCCCGGTGCCGTCCCCGTCCTGAGGTACTGAGCGCGGAGGTGAACCGAGATCCAGGAGAATTCCTCACGGCTGATGTGCCCGTTCTCCTCGCGCGCCTCGCCCTCGGCCTCCTGGTCGGCCATCGGCTCCAGTTCGCCGTCCTCCAGGAAGACTCTCAGCGCGCCGGTGGGCGTTCCGTCCTCTGCGGCGGAGACGATCTCCCCCGCCTCCGTGTCGAGGGTCAGGTGGGCCAGCCTCTCGCCCCCGTCGAGATGGACACGGTAGAGGTGGGTCGGGCCCTCGCTGCTGAGCAGCGTGGCGAAGAACGACATCACAACGGTTGATCTCCTGGTCGGTGGCGAAACCCACGGCCGTCCCGCGAGGCCGCGTCCTCGTCCCACGTGAGCCGACCCCGGGTCAGGCCGAGAACCGAAGTGGGCTCCGGCGGGCGGGACATCAGGAGATCACGCCGATGCCAGGGCCCCGCGTTGCCCGGACGCGGGGCCGTCGTCGGGACCGGCCGATCGGCCGGTCCCTCAGATGACGGGGGTGCCGGGGTCCGTGGGGGACGCGTCGGCGCTGGTGCCGCCGGAGGGGTCGGTGGGCGGGTCCGTGGGCTCGGTCGGCGGGTCGGTCGGTTCCGTGGGCGGGTCAGTCGGCTCGGTCGGCGGGTCCGTGGGCTCCGTGGGCGGGTCGGTCGGCCCGTCCGAGTCTCCGCCGTCGTCCGAATCGCCGCCGTCGTCGTCCCCGCCGCCACCGCCGTGCGAGCCACCACCGTGGGAACCGCCGCCGGACGAGTCGCCGCCGTTGTCGCCGCCGCCGGTGGACGACGACGGGGGCGGGTCGTACGTCGGGTCGGCCGTGGTCGGGTCCTGAGTGGGGGGCTCGGAGGTCTCCGTGGCGCTCGGGGACTCGGAGGGCGACTCGCTCTCCTCCGGGTCGTCGTCCCGCTGGGTGGGCCGCCGCGTCCAGGGCTCGTCGTCGTCGCCGAGCGGGGTGTCCTCGTCGGTGGCGGTCGGATCGGCGGGCGGGGCGTTCTCCGGGTCCTCGTCGGACGGGCCCGACGTCAGGCCGAAGGCGACGACCGTGCCCAGCACGGCGACCAGCAGCGCACCGGCCCCGGCGACCACGACGTTCCGCTTCGCCGCACGGTGCGCGCCGCCCCGGCGCGGGCGGCCGACGACCACCGGCTCTGGCTCGGGCACGCGCGCGATGACCTCGGTCTGCGCCTCGGTCCTCGGCGTCCGCGCCGTGTCCACCGCGTCGAAGGCCGCCACGGCCTGGGCCAGCGGATCGACCACCGGCAGCTGCGCCGTGTCGCCGCCCGTCCCCGCCGGGAGGCCGAGGGGCGGCGTGCGGGCGGGCGCGGGCGGCAGGGCCGGGGGACGGCTCAGGTCCGCGACGAGCGTGAGGGCCCGGCGTCCCGCGACCGTCCCGCCCGCGTCGGCCAGGACGCCGTGCAGCGCGATGGACGCCTCAAGCTCGACCCGCGCCCGGTCCAGCTTGCCGCCGCAGATGGCGAGGACGCCGAGTTCGTGGTGGAAGTACGCCTGCTGCGCGACCTCCCCCGCCGTCCGCGCCGCCTCCTGCCCGCTGCGCAGCACCCTCTCCCACGCGCTCCAGCGCAGCACGGCGGCCAGCGGGGGCGCGGCGGCGCGTGCCAGGGCGGTGACGGCCGAGGCGTGTCCGGCGCGCTGGGCGGCGGCGACGGTGGCGAGCAGGGAGTCGGCCTCGGCCGCGACGGCGGCGGCGGCCGTCTCGCGCCGTCCGAGCCACCAGGTGTAGTGGACGGCGGCGCCGTGGGCGCGCGCGCCCGTGGTGTCCGCGTACCCGGCGGCGGTCAGATCGGCGGTGACGGCCGGGGGCAGGTGGTGGCCGTGGCCCGCGTGGACGAGGAGCCCGGAGTCGAGCAGTTCGGCCCGCGCGGTGGCGGCCGAGGTGTCGCCGGTCAGGGCGGCCAGGTGGTCGCGTCCCGGCAGTTCGCCGCCGAGGGCGACGGCGAGGCGCAGGAGTTCACGGGCGGGCTGGGACAGGGCGGCGGCGAGGGCCGCCGTGAGCCGGGCGGGTTCCGGCAGCGGGGCGCCCGGGGCGCGCAGCCGCAGCAGCGCCCCGGCCTCGGCGAGGCGCAGGGGGAGGCCGTCGGTGGCGGCGCACAGGTCGGCGGCCCACAGCTGCTCGGCGTCGTCCAGGGGCCGGGCGACGGCGAGTTCGAGGAGTTCGAGGGCCGCCGTGTGGGTGAGCCCTGGGAGGCCGATCTCCTCGACGCGGGAGGCGGGCCCGGCGGGGGGCGTGGCGGGGTCGGCGGACAGCAGGAACGCGCACTCGGGGGTGGCGGCCAGCAGTTCGTCCAGCGCGGTGTCGCCGAACTCGGCGTCGTCCAGGACGACGACCGCGCCGATCTCCCGCAGGGCGGCGGCGAGTTCGGTGCGGCCGGGGCGGTAGCCGCCGGTGGTGTGGACGGCGGTGAAGAGGTCCTGGAGCACGTCGTCCGCGGTGCGGCGGTGGCCGTCCAGCCGGATGACGCCGTAGGGCGCCAGTTCGCCGCAGTCACGGGCTACGGCGGCGAGGAGCGCGGTGCGGCCCGAGCCGGACGGGCCGGTGAGACGGACGGAACGGCCGCGCGCCAGCAGGCGGTACAGCCGGTGGCGTATCTCGTCGCGCTCCAGCAGGGGCGCGCCGTCCTGGGGCGGCGTCGCGGGGGCCGGGAGCGTGCCCGGGGCGCGGCGCGGGGCTATGGGACGGCGGCCGGGCGGGCAGGAGACGATCTCGCTGCCGTCCACCGGATTGACCGTGAGGAGGAAGTCGGCCGCGACGAGTTCGACGACGCGCCCCGGCTCACGGGAGTGCTCACCGTTCGGGGCTGGGGAGTTGAGGTCCATGCTCTTCGTCTCTCGAACGCGATGCGGAGGAGTTGCGGCCGGGGCCCACGCTACCGGTGTGCCCTCCCGTGGCGACGGGCGGTGCCGCCGATTCCGTGAGAATCGCGCGCCGATCAGGACGCGATGGTGAGGACGCGGTGCAAGCGGGTGGCGATCAGCACGCGCCGCATGTGCGGGGGCACGTCGCGCAACACGAGGCGGCGACCGCTGTTCCCGGCGTGGCGGTGGGCGCCCATGAGGACGCCGAGGCCGGTGGCGTCGCAGGAGTCGAGCTGCCGCAGGTCGAGGACGAGGTCGCCCGCGCCGCCGTCCACGGCGCGGTGGAGCGCCTGGCGGGCGTCGGCCGCGTTCGTCACGTCCAGGCGCCCGCCGACGACCAGTTCGGCGTGGTCGCCCGAGATGTGCATGGCTGGTTCCCCCGTTGGTGGTGCGGCTCGTGTGTGGCGGACGGCGCGGTGGTCCGCGAAGGGATGCGTGGGTGCCGGTGCGGTCGGCGGATGACGGTGCAAGGGACTGGGTGCGGCTCTCCGTTGGGCTGGCGGCGGGCGCGGACCCGGCTGCGCGCGGCTGGACGCGTGGCCGGTCCTGTCCCGGGGCGGCGAAGGCGCCCCGCCGGGCCGCCCGCGGACGATCAAGGGTGGTACACGGGACGGTCCGGCGGGACCCGGAGGTGGCGGACCGTCGCGAAACCGATACCGAAATCACTCCCCGGGGTGACCGGGTTGACCAGGGTGACCGGCGGGCGGGGTCAGGGCTGGTGCCGGTGGAAGCCGCGGCCGGTCTTGCGGCCGAGGTCGCCCGCGTCCACCATGCGGCGCATCAGCTCGGGCGCGGCGAACTTGGGGTCGCGCGACTCGGCGTGGATGTTGTCGGTGGCGTGGAGCAGGACGTCCACGCCGGTGAGGTCGGCGGTGGCCAGGGGGCCCATGGCGTGGCCGAAGCCGAGGCGGCAGGCGAGGTCGATGTCCTCGGCGCTGGCGACGCCCGACTCGTACAGGGCGACGGCCTCCATGACCAGCGCGGTGATGAGCCGGGTCGTGACGAAGCCCGCCACATCACGTTCGACCACGACGCAGGTCTTGCCGCACGACTCGGCGAAGGCGCGGGCCGTCGCCAGGGTCTCGTCGCTGGTCCGCAGGCCGCGGACGAGTTCGCACAGCTCCATCAGGGGCACGGGCGAGAAGAAGTGCGTGCCGACGACGCGTTCAGGCCTGCGGGTGACGGCGGCGAGCTTCGTGATGGGGATCGCGGAGGTGTTGGACGCGAGGACGGTGTCGTCGCCCACGAGGCCGTCGAGGCTGCGGAAGATCGCCTGCTTGACCTCGACCTGCTCGAAGACGGCCTCCACGACGAGGTCGGCCCCGGCGGCGGCGTCGAGGTCGGTGGCGGTGGTGATGCGGGCGCGCGCCGCGTCCGCCGCGTCCTGCCCGAGCCTGCCCTTGCCCACGAACTTCGCCCACGACGCGTCGATCCCGGCCAGGCCGCGCGTGAGGGCGGCCTCGGTGGTGTCGATGAGGGTCACCTCCCAGTCCGCCTGGGCGGCGACCTGGGCGATGCCGGACCCCATGAGTCCTGCTCCGACGACGGCGAGCTTCCTGGTCACGTGAGATCTCCCTTGATCCGGACGGAACGACGGGCTCGGGAGGCACGACCTTAGCGGGCGCGGCGCGCCCCGGGGGACGAAAGAGACACGCGTCACCCGTGGGGCGCGGCGGCAGGAACGCTCGTCAACTCTGCTTATCGCACGAGATGTTGGCGCTGCTGCGGCTCGGCGTCGAAGGGCCTCGGCTCTCCGTGGGGCCACCGTCCCGGGTGCCGTTCGGGTGCCACGAGGACCGCGCCGTGGCGGAGCCCAGGCAGGGTGCGGCGGTCGGCGTCGGGCAGCGGCCCGGCCAGCGAGCGGTGCACGCCGTACGGGGCCTGGACGGGAGGGGCGGACGGGAAGGTCAGGAGACGGCGGGCCTGCGGGCGTAGTCGCGCGCCGTGGGGGCGAGCAGGCTCTCGGCGACGTCCAGTTCGCGCAGCATCCGGGCGGCGATCTCGTCCACCGGCGTACCGGCGAGGGCGCCCTCGCCCGCGATCCGGTAGACGCTGTTGACGAGCCACATGAGGATCCCCGCGACCAGCTTGGGCGTCGGGTCGTCCGGGGCCGCGCCCGCCTCCTCGCGCAGGGTCTCGGTCAGGCGGTCGCACATGCGGTGGTGCATGCGTTGCAGCCGGGACATCAGGGTCGGGGAGCCGAACAGGACGCGCATGAAGCGGTCGTAGCCGCCGGTCAGGCCGACCCAGGGCTGGCGGGTCTCGATGTCGGCGCGCGCGGCGCGCAGGATCGCCTCGGCGGCCGACTCGCCGGGGGCGCGCCCGCGGACGCGCAGGGAGGGGCGTTCGACCTGCTCGTCCTCCCGGTCGAGGAAGAGGTCCTCCTTGGCCGGGAAGTAGTTGTAGACGGTGTTCACCGAGACGTCGGCGGCCTCGGCGATCTCGGCGACCGTCACGACGTCGAAGCCCCGTTCGAGGAACAGCCCGGTGGCGACATCCGACAGATGCTGCCGCGTCTGCTGCTTCTTGCGCTCCCTGAGCCCGGTCACGAGGCCGATCGTACCTGGCCTTGAGCTGCTTAAAAAATAGTGACATTGCAAATTTAGAGCGACTCTGCTTTTCTCTCGGGCATGGAGACGATCCTCAGCACGCACGGGCTCGCCCGGACGTTCACCACCAAGCGCGGCACCGTCGAGGCGGTGCGCGGCATCGACATGACCGTGGAACGGGGCGAGATCCTCGGCTTCCTCGGCCCCAACGGGGCGGGCAAGAGCACCACCCTGCGCATGCTCACCACCCTCCTGCCCCCCACCCGCGGCACCGCCACCATCGCCGGGCACGACCTGGCCCGCGACCCGGTGGCCGTCCGGCGGCGCATCGGGTACGTCGCGCAGCGCAGCGGCGTGGCGGCCGACGAGACGGTCCGCGACGAGCTGGTCTTCCAGGGCCGCCTGTACGGCCTGACCAGGGAGGACGCCGTCCGGCGCGCCCTGGAGCTGGCGGACGACCTGGACCTCGCCGACCTGCTGGACCGCAAGGGGGCCGCCCTCTCCGGGGGCCAGCAGCGCCGCCTCGACATCGCGCTCGCCCTCACCCACCGGCCCGCCGTCCTCTTCCTCGACGAGCCGACGACCGGCCTCGACCCCGGCAGCCGCGCCGCGCTGTGGGACCTGATCCGCCGCGTGCGCGACGAGCAGCGGACCACCGTCTTCCTGACCACGCACTACCTGGACGAGGCCGACGCCCTGTCCGACCGGCTCGTCGTCGTGGACGGCGGCCTCGTCGTCGCCGAGGGCACGCCGCTCGACCTCAAGACGCGGTACGGCGGCTCGCCCGACGCCGGGCTCCAGGACACGTTCATCGCCATCACGGGCCACGGCCCCAAGCCCGCCGAACCGGCGCCCCTCGCCCTGTGACCACGCCGCCCCGTACGACAGAAGGACGTTCCCCCATGCCCAGCCTGTTCACCGAGACCGGCGTCGTCTTCGGCCGCTACCTCCGGCAGACCCTGCGCTCCCGCATCAGCGTGATCTTCGGACTGATGCAGCCGCTGCTCTTCCTCGTCTTCTTCGGGCCGCTGCTGCGCGACGTGCCCCTCGGCGGCGAGGGCGACTCCTGGCAGACCCTCGTGCCCGGGCTGCTGATCCAACTCGGCCTGTTCAGCGCGGCGTTCGCGGGCATCGGCGTCATCATCGAGAAGCAGCTCGGCATCATCGAACGGATGCGCGTCACGCCGGTCAGCCGGTCGGCCCTGCTGTTCGGCCGGGTGCTGCGGGACGTCGTCCAGCTGCTGGTCCAGTCGCTGCTGCTCGTCCTGCTCGGCATCGCCTTCGGGCTGCGTGCACCCGTCGCGGGGGTGCTGATCGCGTTCCTCCTCGTCGGCCTGATGGGCGCGTCGCTGGCGTCGCTTTCCTACGCGTTCGCCATGCGGGTGCGGACGGCGCAGGAGTTCGCGCCCGTCGTCAACTCGATCAACCTGCCCGCCATGCTGCTGTCCGGCATCCTGCTCCCGATGGCCCTCGCGCCCGGCTGGCTCGACACCATCTCCCGCTTCGTGCCGTTCCGTTACGTCGTGGAGGCCATCCGCGCGGTGTTCGTCGGCGACTACGGCGACGCGGCCGTCCTCCAGGGCACGCTGGCCGTCGCCGTGCTCGCCGCCGTCTCCCTCACGGCGGGCGTCCGGCTGTTCGGCAGGGCCGACGCCTGACCGGGGCGGCGACGGGCCTCTACCCTCGTGCCATGGTCAACCTGACGCGGATCTACACCCGCACCGGAGACAGCGGCACGACGGCGCTCGGCGACTTCAGCCGCACCGCCAAGACCGACACCCGCATCGCCGCCTACGCCGACGCGAACGAGGCGAACGCCGTCATCGGCACGGCGCTCGCGCTCGGCGACCTGGCCGAGGACGTCCGCACCGTCCTCGTCCGGGTGCAGAACGACCTGTTCGACGTCGGCGCCGACCTCTCCACCCCGGTCGCGGAGAACCCGGCCACCCCGCCGCTGCGCGTCCTCCAGACGTACATCGACCGCCTCGAAGCCGACTGCGACCGCTACCTCGCCGAACTGGAGGCGCTGCGCAGCTTCATCCTCCCGGGCGGCACCCCGGGCGCGGCCCTGCTGCACCAGGCGTGCACGGTCGTCCGCCGGGCGGAGCGCTCCACCTGGGCCGCGCTGGAGGAGCACGGCGAGACGATGAACCCGCTCGCCGCGACCTACCTCAACCGCCTCTCCGACCTGCTGTTCATCCTCGCGCGCGTGGCCAACAAGGACTACGGCGACGTCCTGTGGGTCCCCGGCGAGAACCGCTGACCCCCACCCCGGCCACGCCGCCCGCGTGGGACGGCCGATGCTCACCTCCGGGCCACGGCCGTCCCGGTGACGGGCGGGGAAGGCACACGGGGAGCGTGGCCCCGGTGGTACGAGTCGCGTGCGGGCGGGCCTAGTCGCTGTCGAGGTCTTCCCCGAAGGTGACGGCCAGTTCGGTGGTGAGGGCATCGGCCAGTTGGAGCGACTGGGCCCGGTCGATGACGATCCGCTTGAGCGCGGAGAGGCCGCGGAGCTGGGAGAGGGTGTTGCCCCGCAGGTCCAGGCCGCGGTGGTTCCCGCCCTCGAACTCGGTCAGCCGCAGATCGCAGCCGTCGATCAGGACCCGGCCCAGGTCGGCGGCGGCGAAGGTGGTCTCGCGCAGCGAGCACCGGGAGAAGATCACGGGTCCTGTGGCCCGGACGCGGGTGAGGACGCTGTGGTCGAGCTTGCAGTTCTCGAACAGCACGTCGTCCAGCGTGACGTCCTCGAACATGGCGCCCATGAGCCTGCTGTCGCGGAAGACGGCCCGGGAGATCCTGCTGTCGGTCCATCGCAGGGAGGCCAGATCGCAGCCGGTGAACTCCACCGAGTCCACGCGAAGCTTCTCCAGGTGGGCGCGCCGGGCCTTCAGGCCGGTGACCCGGCCGTCGAGCAGGTGGACGTCGGCCAGGTCGAGCGCACGCAGGTCGCCGTCGGCGTAGTGGAACCCGGCCACCCGGCCACGGCCGCCGTCCAGCGAGGTGACAGGGGAGAGACGGAGGCCCGGCTCGTCCAGGGCGGGCAGCGTGACGCTCGTGCGGCGGATCGTGCGGGTGTCCATCGACAGCCTTTCAGGCGGCGGCGCGGTCGTCGGCGCTGCCGGCACGCACATGGCCCGCCGGCAGCGTCGCGGCTACTTCTTCTTGTTCCAGTTGTCCCAGGTCGGGCGGTTGTCGAAGGGGGCGGGGGTCTTCGCCCAGTTGTCCCACGTGGGCCTGTTGTCCCACATGCCTTCGACGACCGCCGGACGCGGGGCGTCGTGCGTGGCCGCCAACTCCATCACGACGAGGGCGTCGGATGTGGCAAGTCGGTCCAGGATCGTCATGCTGATGCCTCCTTGGTTGCGAGCGCGGAGAGGGCCGTGACCAGGGCCTGCCGGGAGACCCGGCAGTAGTGGGTTTCGGTGGTCGTGAGACTGCCGTTCTCGAAATAGCGGTTGGCAGCCTGGGCGCCACGACAGAAGTCGAAGAACGCACACTCGGTCTGGCAGCGGTCCAGACCGGTGAGGAAGTCACGTACATAGCGCAGCCGGTGGGCGTTGCCGAGAATCTCGGTCAGGGGACGATCCAGGATGTTGCCGGCCACGAAGTCGCCGTACTCGGGCGCCCTGGTGTCGGCAAGCTCCGGCGAGAGCAGGACCACGTCGCCCTTCCAGGAGACGGTGGGGATCGGGTCGAGGCGGCGCCGTTCCCACTCGGCTCTCCGTCCGGAACGGATCAGCTTCAGATACTCGGCCAGGCGTTCGATCTCTCGGACCGGTGGGGCGCCGGGGTGCTCGCGGGTCCAGGTGAGGATGCGGCGCCAGAACTCCTCGGACTGGCCCACGGTGGGTGGCTGCCGGTCGGTATTGACTCCTTCGATCTCCTCGATGTTGAAGCCCGTCGAGTGGCCCCCCAGGGTGGCCTGGAACTCCATCAGCCTCTCCGGCATCGCGATGCCCATGGCGCCGACCACAGAGATCACGGAGAACTCGATGCCATGCTCACGCAGCAGCGAGATGCCGCGCAGTATGCGGTCGAAGGCCGGCTTGCCGCGAAGATCGAGGCGCTCGGCATTCACGGCGGCCGGCCCGTCGATGCTCACCCCGACCCGGATGTCATACGCGCCCAGCAGATCGCACCATGCCTCGCTGATGAGCGTCGCGTTGGTCTGGACGTAGTGATGGACCCGACCCGAACGGCGCAACTCCTCGAACGGCGCGAGCAGGGATGCGAACTTCTCTCGCCCCACGGCGAGTGGCTCCCCGCCGTGCCAGACGATGCCGGTCGGCTGGCCGCTGTCCTCGAACCGGGCCACCGCCCGGGCCAGGGCCTCGGCCACCTCCAGAGGCATCTGATGTTTGAGCTTGCGAAAGGGCAGGTAGCAGTACCGGCAGTCCAGATTGCACCAGGTCGTGGGCTGAATCACCACCGTCTGCGGGGCCGCGAACCACTTCCGGTAACGGGCACGCCATGGGGACGGGCAAGGGCGCATCGAAGTCCTCTCCTCAACGGACAGGGAACGTCGCCGCCCCGTGCACGAAGCTGCGGATCGGCGTGTGACCACCATCCACGCGGTGATGAGCTATACGCCGTGACAATCTGTTGTCATTGCCGGTGACATGTCATCATCGTGCGTTGACACCCCGGCGAAGCGCGCGTATCTGCAGGTCCGTTCGCCTGATCCTGGTGGACTATCGTGGCCAAGGTGCCCCGCTCGATTCTGATCCACGACGGCCGGACCGCCCGCGACATCGGTCTGGTGTACTGCTGCTCCGGCTACCTCGTCGAGGGCGGCAAAGTACTGCTCGTGCACCACAACCGCTTCGACAAATGGGTCCCACCCGGAGGGCACATCGAGCCCGGGGAGTCCTTCGCCGGCACAGCTGTGCGCGAGTTCAAGGAGGAGACCGGACTGCTGGTGGAGGCGATCTCCAGCCAACCCGCCATCCATCCAGCCGATCACAACGCCACCCCTGAACCCGTGCCCTTCTACGTGGACATCGAGCGGGAGGGATTCCCCACCCCGGCGTTGGTGCAGTTCTTCTATGTACGGAGGCAGCCAGGCACCCACGGGCAAGCAGTGAAGGCCCAGTTCGACGAGGTGCACGGAGCGGCCTGGTTCGGCTTGGAGGACATCGAGAACCTCAAGACCTTCGAACAGGTCCGCTCCCTCGCACGGTTCGCGCTCCTCAACTACCCGGTGTCCGCGGAACGGGCCGCCTCTTAGGCGACCGTCCTACCGCCCCGCGAGGCGATATCCGCTGGAACCATCGATGGTGGCGGGCAGGAGGAGCCGAGCCGGAGCGCCACCGAAGGCGACGGAGATCGCCTGGTTCAGCCGCTGAACGTACTTCGGCACCGACGACGGCGCCACGTAGAGCATGCCCGCGATACGTTCCTTCGCGAGGCCGTCCTCAGGCGCGTCGTACAGGACCTTGATCAGGTCGAACAGACGCTCCGACAGCTCGCAGATCACCTCCCCTCCGCCGTCGCGTGCCCCGAGGAGAACCTTGCGCCCCGGGCCGAGCGCGACGTGCTCGATGACCCTCTCCGGCGATTCCTCCGCGCCCCGGTCCTCCGGGATGCTGTCGTCCAGACTCAGCCGCGCCGAGCGCCGTATTGCCTCTTCGTAGGCCGACACGGTGTAGTACGCGGCCCGGATAGTGGCGCGTTTCCCCGAAGCGCCCGGCTCGTTCCACATCCCGGCCTCCGCGTCCCAGAGGTCGTTCATCAGGCGCCATGCCTTCGTGAGCCGGGCATCTCGTGGGCTGGCGCCGGCCCGAATGGCCCCTTGGGTGCACAGGGCGTACGCCAGGTGCTCCCACGCGGTGCCCTGCACGTCCTTGTCGTCCTCGACGAAGGTCTCCCATCGGTGGTGGTTGCGCAGCAACCACCGGCCAGCCTCGTTGACGGCGTCGGAAAGCCGTTTCGTCTGCACCGGCCCGTGCACTCCGCCGACCTCCCGTGGGTCGTCCCGGTACGCGGGCTCGCCGTCGGGCCCGATACCTGAATTGACCGCGGCCAATGCCAACAGGCACAGCGCGGTCTTGCTTGGGCTCGGATCGGTGTCGATGTAGGTGCGCCACCCCCATGCTCCGCTGGGGCGCCGGTGGTAGAGCAGGCCGTGCACGCCGTGGTCGATCAGCGGCTCGACCCGCTCAAGAAGGCTGCCGCTCTCCACCCCGCCGGGCAGGACGAGTCCCGGGCCGAAGGAGTGAAGGACGTCTCGGAGCTGAGCGAGCGCATGAACGGCGAGGGCCGTCTGGTGCAGCGAGGTGTCGTCGAGCCGGAGCACCTCGGGCCAACCGTGATCCACCTGGTGATCCTCAAGTCGCCCGACACACCATGCCGCGGTCTCCGCGACCCCGTCGTGCTGGAAGAAGCGGGGGTGGGACAGCAGGCCGGCCAGGCCGAAGGCGATGAATCGGGTGTGCTCCCCACGGCCCCCCTTGTCACGGGGACGGCAGTGCTCCGCGATGGCGCCGGTCAAGAAGTCCAGCGCCTGACGTACCGGTTGGCCGGCGATGCCGGCGGCCCGCAGGATGGGCAGGACTTCACTGGTGTTGACGATCGACGAGACGGAAGTGAGTGTCAGGCCCCATCCGCCGTCGTGGCCCTGGTGGCGCAGCAAGGTACGGGCGGCCTCGCCCGCCCTGGGCTCGAATGCGCTCAGCCCCGCACGCGTTCTCTTCACGATTCGCCTCCGCCGCCGACCGCTGATGGCTCCCCGGGAACGTACCCGGCTCGACCGGCAGAGACCCGCGTTCACGCCCAGCTCGCCGCCGTGCACGGTCATGAAGCATGCGAAGCAGCAAGGCTCCGCCCCGGAGGCAGAGGAAGGCGGCGGGTCGGCCCAGCACCCTCACGGAGACGCTGCCCCAGATCAACACGGGACGCTGCGCTCGTAACTCCGGGCTCATCGCGAACCGCTGCCCATCTCCGCCCTGATGACCTACGTCTGACGCAGACCGCGGCCGACAACCTCCTCCGCGCCCGAGGTGCGACCGGCTCAGCGGGGCACCTCGGTGTCGCGGGCCGTCCCCACCGGCGCGGGGGCCTCGGCGGCCTCGGCGGGGGGCCGCTTCTGCCAGATCGAGTAGGTGGCCGCCACGACCCCGTGGATGAGCACCGCCCGCAGGGCGGCCGACTGCGTCGCACGCAGCCGATCCCGCCCGGCCACGTCGCCTATGAGCCACAGCATCGCCTCCAGCACGCCGATCGCTATCAGCGCGCCCGCCAGCGTCATCGCCCACAGCCGCCACTCGTGGCGCGCCCGCGCCGCCCCGTACCTCGGCGGCTTCTGCGGGCGCGGCCCGCCTCCCCACCAGTGCGCCGCATGCCCGTCCGCCCAGTGGATGACGTAGTGCCCGTACGCCACGGTGAAGCCGAGGTACAGCGCCGACAGACCGTGCGCCCACGACGGCTCGCCGCCCGAGCGTAGATCCACGACCGTCACCGTCAGCAGCACGAGGTCCACCACCGGCACGCACAGCAGCAGCACATTGCTCAACCGCCGCCTGCGCAGCACGTAACGCGTCACGAGCCCGCCGCCGAGCACCACCCAGAAGGCGATCTCCGCCGCGAGAATCAGCCCGATACCCACGTCTCCCCCGATCTCCGCCACCAGGCAGGCAGCCCCTGCCCTACACCCAGCCTTCCGCCGCGCCCGCCCCGTTCCGTCATCGGAAATGACGATCCAGGCTGCAACTTTCGATGTAGCCCCGGCCGCGACGCCGCCCGCCTGTGCTGAGATGGACGGCATGCCGGGACCACGCACCCGCCCCCACCGCACCGACGCCCTGATCGCCGCCACCGGCCTGACGGGCGGCCTCGTCATGTGGTGGCTCGGCCTCTACTCCAGCCCCGCGCTGGCGCAGGGGCGCGAGAACTGGGTCCTGCTCCCCCTGGCCGTCATCTGCGCCGCCGCGCTGCTGCGCAGGACCTGGCAGCCGGGCGCGCTCCTGCTCGGCTGCGCCGCCGTCGTCGCCGACCAGGCCACGGGCTCGCTGGTCGTGACCGTCGCGCTGTTCACCGACCTCTGCTACGCGGCCGTGATGTACGGGGCGCCGCGCGTCGCCCGCGCCGTCCCGATGGCGTCCATCGTCCTGAGCGTCGTCGGCACCGGCCTCCTCCTCGTCCTGCTGCGCGACCCGCAGGCCCTGCTGCTCGGCGCGGTGCTCGGCCTGGTCACGGCCGGCTCCGCGTTCACCGGGGCGATCACCCGCGCCCACCGCGACGACGCCGCCGCCGAACGGCTCCGCGCCGAACAGACCCGCCTGCTCGCCGAACTCGACCGCACCCAGGCCGTCACGGCGGAACGCTCCCGCGTGGCCCGCGAACTGCACGACGTGGTCGCCAACCACCTGTCCGCCATAGCCCTCCACTCGACGGCCGCCCTGTCCCTCGACGAACCCGCCGTCACCCACCACGCCCTCGGCGTCATACGCGAGAACTCCACCCAGGGCCTCACCGAGATGCGCCGCCTCATCGGCCTGCTGCGCGACGGCACGCCCGAGGCGCCGTCCCCGGCCCCCAGCCTCGACGGCCTCACCGCCCTGATCACCCGGGCGAACGAGTCGGGCGCCGCCACCGGCCTGCGCTTCACCGTCCACGACAACCGCCCGGACGCCCCCCTGCCCGCGCCGGTCGAGCTCGCCGCCTACCGCATCGTGCAGGAGTCCCTGGCCAACGCGGTGAAGCACGGCGCCCCCGGCGGCGCGGCCGTCCGCCTCGATGTCCACGACGACACCCTGCGCGTCGAGATCACCAGCCCGTACGGCGAGCGGCGGCGCGCCACCGACGTGCCCGGCACGGGCACCGGCCTCACCGGGATGCGCGAGCGCGCGGCGCTCCTCGGCGGCGCGCTGACGGCGGGACGGGACGGCGGCGCCTGGCACGTCCGCGCCGACCTGCCGCTCGACCCGCGGGAACGGCAGGAACCCCCGGAGCCCCCCACCCCGGCCGAGACCGCCCCACGCCCCGAGGGGAGCGCCCGCCCATGACGATCCACGTGCTCGTCGCCGAGGACCAGGCCGCGGTACGCCAGGGGCTCGTCCTCATCCTGGGCGCCGCCCCCGGCATCGAGGTGGTGGGGGAGGCCGCCGACGGAGAGCGCGCCGTACGGCTCGCCCGCGAGCTGCGCCCCGACCTCGTCCTGATGGACGTCCAGATGCCCCGCCTCGACGGCGTCTCCGCCACCGCCGCGATCACCGCGGAACGCCTCGCCGAGGTGCTGGTCCTCACGACCTTCGACTTCGACGCGTACGTCTTCGGCGCCCTGCGCGCGGGCGCGGGGGGCTTCCTGCTGAAGGACAGCGACGCCGAGACGCTGATCGCGGCCGTCCGCGCCGTCGCGGCGGGCGAGGGCGCGATCGCCCCGGCCGTCACACGGCGGCTGATCACCGAGTTCGCCCGCACGGCGCCACGCGCGCCGTCCCCCGCCGCCGCCAGGGTGCCCACGCTCACGCCCCGCGAGCACCAGGTGCTGGCCCACGTCGGCGCGGGCCTGTCCAACGTGCAGATCGGCCGCCGCCTCGGCATGGCGGAGGCGACCGTGAAGACGCACGTCAGCCGCCTGCTCGGCAAGCTCGACCTGCGCAGCCGCGTGCAAGCCGCCGTCCTGGCCCAGGAGTTGGGTCTGACGCCGGACGCCCGCTGATCCCGGCCGCCGCGCCACCCCCCGGACGGCTCAGCACCCCGCGCCGATCGGCGGGACCCTGCCGAGACTGAGCCCATGGGAGAACACTCGAAACGGCGCGGCGGTCAGGCGACGGCCGAGCGCGTCCGCGGCCCCGAGGGCGCCGCCCGGCGGGCGAGCCGCCGCCTCGAACGCCTCACCGGGCACCCCGTGGACGGCGTCTCCGCCGTCTCCGCGGAGGACCACGGCTGGCGCGTCGCGCTCGACGTCCTCGAAGTCCCGCGCATCCCGGACACCACCAGCCTGATGGCCACCTACGAGGTGGACCTCGACCAGGACGGGAGACTCCTGCGCTTCCGCAGGGTCCGCCGCTACCGGCGCGCCGCGTCCGACGACTGACGCACCCCTCCGGCACCGCTTGGCGCCACCCCGCGAAGGAGCACCCGCATGACCGTGGCCACCCCCTACCCCGACACCCTCACCTGCGCACCCCGCTCGGGCACCCTCTACGACGTCATCGACATCATCCTCGACCGCGGCATGGTCATCGACGTGTTCGTACGCGTCTCGCTGGTCGGCATCGAGATCCTGCGCGTGGACGTCCGCGTCGTCATAGCCAGCGTGGACACGTACCTGTACTTCGCCGAGGTCTGCAACCGGATCGACCTGGAGGCGGACGACCGGGCGCAGTCCCTGCCGAACATCAGGGGCGGCGCCAAGGCCCCCCACCCGCCCGTCCGCCACCGGGCCGCCAAGAAGGTCAAGAAGACGGCGGGCTCGGGCCGCAAGAAGGCGAAGAAGGTCAAGGACACCCTCACGCCCGGCCACCACCGGCACCACCACCACGAGCACCACCACGACGACGACGGAGGTGACGAATGAGCGCGCTGTACGTGTACGGCGTCGTCCGTCCCGGCCATCCCCTCCCGGCCGGGGCACGGGGCGTCGGCGACCCCCCGGCGCGCCTGCGTGTCGTGGGCGACGGCGCGCTCGCCGCCGTCGTCAGCAAGGCGCCGCCCGACCTGCTGGCGCGCCGCCGCGACCTCGTCGCGCACCAGGAGACGCTGCTCGCGCTCGCGGCGGACGGCCCCGTGGTGCCGATGCGCTTCGGCGTCGTCGCCCCGGACCGCGCCACGCTCGTGGACCGCCTCGCCGCGTCCCTGGACACGCACCTGCGCGCGCTCGAACGGCTCGACGGGCGGCTGGAGATGAACGTGAAGGTCTTCCCCGTCGAGGCCGCGCTCGCCGGGCTGCTGCGGGCGGACGCCACGCTGCGCTCGCTCCGCGAGCAGGCACGCCGCCGCCCCGGCTACGAGACCAGCGTCCGCCTCGGCGAGGCGGCGACGGACGCGCTGCGGCGGCTCGCCACCACGGCGGCGGCGCCGGTGCTGCGGGCACTCGGCGCGTTCGCGGAGGCCGTCTCGCCCGGTCCCGAGGTGCCCGGCTGCGTCGGCAACACCTCGTTCCTCGTACCGCGCGCCGCCGTCGCCGACTTCGGCGCGGAGGCGGCCCGCCGCACGGCGGAGGTCGCCGCGCGGGCCGAGCTGCGGGTCACCGGCCCGCTGCCCTGCTTCAGCTTCGCCGACACGGGGACGGCCGCCGAGGCCGCGCCCGCGCCCGCCGGACCGCCCCCCGCCACGCTCGCCGGGCGGTCCTGACATGGGCCTGCTCTCAGGACTGCTCCTGCTGCCGCTGGCTCCCGTCCGCGGCACCGCGTGGGTGGCCGAGCGGATCGCCGAGGCCGCGGACAAGGAGACGAGCGACCCGGCGCCCGTCCTCGCCCGAATCACGGCGCTGCACCGGGCGCTGGACGAGGGCGAGATCGGCGAGGCGGAGTTCGAACGCGAGGAGGAGGCCCTCCTGGTCGAGCTGCAACGCCGCCGGGCGGCGTCCGCCCCGCCCCCCACCCAACCGAGCAGGAAGGCCCTGAACTGATGGACACCACCAAGGCGGCGCTGGCCGCGGGCATCGCGGGCGGCTACCTGCTGGGACGCCGCCGCAAGGCCAAGCTCGCCTTCGCCGTCGCCACCTACGCCGCCGGGCGCCGCTTCGGGCTGAGCCCCCGGGGGATGGTCGGCGCGGGCGTGCGGAAGATCCAGGAGAACCCGCAGTTCGCCGAGGCCACCGAGCGGCTGCGCAGCCAGTTCCTCGACGCCGGGCGCTCGGCCGCCCACCAGCAGATCGGCACCCTCGCGGACACGCTGCACGAGAGGACCGAGTCGATCAGCGGCTCGCTCGGCGCCGACGAGCACGAGGACAAGGACGAGACGCCGCCGGAGGGGCGGAAGCCCCGGGAGAAGCAGGAACCGGAGGACGAGCACGAGGACCACCCGGACGACGAGGACCAGGACGAGGACGAGGACCAGGAACCTCACGACGAGCACGAGGACCACCCGGACGACGAGGACCACGACGAGGACGAGGGCGAGGACGAGCAGCCCCAGGCGCGACGGAGCAGCCACCGGCACCGCGACCGTTCCGGACGTGGCAAGGCTCCGGCGGACGACGGCGACGACAGCGACGACGGCGACGACGGCGACGACGGCGACGACGGGCCGGACGACGAGGAGGACGCCGTGGACCACAGCCACGACGACCAGCCGCCGCCCCGGAAGCAGCGCAAGAAGGCCGCCGCGGCGAAGGCGGCCCACACGAGGAAGGCGGCGGGCGCCAGCAAGCGGGCCGCCCGTGCCACCTCCCGACCCCAGCGTGAGAGGTAGCCGACATGGCGAACAGCGACACGGCCGACCAGGACAGCAAGGGCGGCAAGGACGGCAAGGGCGGCGCGTCCGACGTGCTCACCCAGAGCATGGAACGCCTCGGCCACGAGCTGACCGGCTTCCTCACGGCGCAGATCCACCGGCTCGCGGACCGGGCCGGGGGCAAGCTCGGCGGCGTGGCCGGTCAGGTCGGGCAGAACGCGCTGCACCCCACGCAGCTGCCGAAGACGGGCGCGAAGCTCGCGGGTGCCGGGGCGAGCAAGGCGAAGGACTCGGCCGTCGGCTCGGTGAAGAAGGCGGTCCCCGGGATGGGCGGCGGGGACGACGACGACAGCGGCGGCGACGACGACGGGGGCGGCAAGGGCGGCGGGAAGGGCAAGGGCGGCAGCGCGGGCGGCAAGTTCACCAGCATCATCGAGACCATCGACGTCGGTCTCCCCCTGAGCGACTGCTACCGCCACTGGACGTCGTACGAGGACTTCGGCGACTTCATGAAGGGCGTGCAGAGCGTCCAGCGTTCCGACGAGACGACCACCGACTGGAAGCTGAAGGTCGGCCCCTCCAGTCGCGGCTGGAAGGCCACCGTCCAGGAGCAGATCCCCTACGAGCGGATCGAGTGGACGTCCGAGGGCGCCCAGGGCAGCACCACCGGCGTGGTCTCCTTCCACGAGCTGGCGCCGAAGCTGACGCGGATCGTGCTCGTCGTCCAGTACTACCCGGCGGGCTTCTTCGAGAAGACGGCCAACATCTGGCGCGCCGCGGGCCGCCGCATCCGCCTCGACCTCAAGAACTTCCAGCGCTACGTGACGCTGGAGGCCGACGAGGTGCCCGAGGGCTGGCTCGGCGAGATCCGGGACGGCGAGGTCGTCCAGGACCACGAACCGGACGACGAGGACCAGGGGGACGACGACCAGGACGACCAGGACGAGGAAGAGGACGACGAGGACGACGAGGCCGAAGACGAGGAGAAGCGGTGACCCTCCCCCTGGAGCCCGTGGACACCTGCGACACGCTCACGCACCGCGCCTCGGGCCCGTCCAACCTCGCCGACATCCTCGAACGCATCCTCGACAAGGGCATCGTCATCGCCGGTGACATCAAGATCGACCTGCTCGACATCGAGCTGCTGACGATCCGCCTGCGGCTGTTCATCTCCTCCGTCGATACCGCCCGCAAGGCGGGCATCAACTGGTGGGAGACCGAGCCGTCGCTGTCCACCACGGCCGCACGCGACGCCCTCGTGGACGAGAACCGTCTGCTGCGCGAGCGCATCGCCGACCTGCAACAGGAGATCACCGACCGCCCATGACCGCACCCGCCTCCTCCCCCGCGCCCCCAGGGACCGCCACGTCGGCGTCCGCCACCTGCGTCTTCGCCGTCTGCCCCCGCGCCGCCGAGGGCGCCCTGGCCGCCGCGCTGGCGTCCGTCCCCGGCCACGTCACGGCCACAGGACCCGTCCGCGCCCTGGCCGCCGGGCCGCTCACCGCGGTCGTCCAGGACGTGCCGGCCGAGGCGTTCACCCCCGAGGCGCTGCGCGAACGGCTCGCCGACCGCGCGGCGCTCGAACAGTACGCGCGGGCCCACGACGAGGTGGTCGCCGTCACGGCGGCCACCGCCCCGGCCGTCCCCCTCCCCCTCGCGACGCTCTACCTCGCGGACGGACGGGCCGCCGACGCGCTCGTCGCCGACGCCGCCCGCCTCCTGACCGTCCTCGACCGCGTCACCGGCCGCGAGGAGTGGGGCGTCAAGCTGACGCTCACCGGCCGCGCGACGGCGCCCCCGCCGGAACCCGCCGCCGCACCGGCCCCTGCGCCCACCCCTGCGCCCGAGCCGTCGGGCCGCGCCTACCTCGACCGCGTACGCGGTCGGCAGCGCGCCCGCGAGGACCGGCAGCGCGCCGCGTACGACGCGGCCGAGCGCGTGGACGCCCGCCTGCGCCCCCTCGCCACCGCCGCCCGCAGGCTGCGCCTCCAGGGCGACGGCGCGCAGGGCGGCCCGCAGCCGCAGGTGTTCAACGCCGCCTACCTCGTGGACCGCGCCCGCGCCGCCGAGTTCCGCGCCGCCGTGGCGGCCCTGCGGCAGGCGCCGGAGATCGCGGAACGGCTGCGGATCGACCTGACCGGCCCCTGGGCGCCCTACTCGTTCACGGGTGAGGACCATGACGACACCCACGGCTGAACCCGTCGCGTGGAAGGGCCCCGACGGGCCCTACGGACCGATCGGCGTCCCACTGGTTGACCTGCTCGACCGGGTCCTCGGCTGCGGGGTCGTCATCAGCGGCGACCTGGTGATCGCCATCGCCGAGGTGCCCCTCGTGCGGCTGTCGCTGCACGCGCTGCTGGCCTCGGTCTCCGAGCGCGTGCCGTCGCCCTGGGCCGACAGCGGGCCGCTGTGAGCGGGGCACGGGACGTGCTGGCCGCCACGGCACCCGGCGGCGCGCCCGCGCGGCTCGACATCGACGGGCCGAGCGTCGGACGCGACCTCGCCGCGCTCGTGCTCACGATCGTGGAACTGCTGCGGCAGCTCATGGAACGGCAGGCGGTCCGCCGCGTCGAGGCGGGCGAGCTGACCGACGAGCAGGTGGAGCGCGTCGGCACCACCCTGATGCTGCTGGAGCGGCGGATGGAGGAGCTGCGCGACCAGTTCGGCCTGACGGCCGCCGACCTCAACCTCGACCTCGGCCCCCTCGGCTCGCTGCTGCCGCGGGACTGACACCCCACGGGCGCGGGAACGCGAAAGGCCCGGCTCAGGCGACGTTCACCCGTTGTCCGGGTGGCGCCGCCTCCAGCCAGGCCAGGAAGCCGGTGAGCGCGTCCTCGCTCATCGCCAGCTCGATGTCCCATTCCTCGTGGCGACAGCTGAGGACGACCGCGCCGGGCAACAGCGCCAGCTCCTCGTCGTCGGCCGGGCGCCGCCGCTCCCGTACCTCGATACGGTCGCGCTGGAGGGTACGCCGGGGACGCGGCGCGTAGGAGAAGACCCGGAACCACTCGACGTGGTCCCCGTTGTAGCGGGCGACGCCGTACAGCCAGCCCTTGCCGGACGGCTGCCCCGCGCGCACGGTGAACCGGGCGCTGCAGTCGAACGTGCCGCCGGAGCGCTGGATCAGCCTGCGCCGCAGTCCGAAGCCGAAGAGCCCGAGAACCGCGAGCAGGAGCACCGCCCCCACGGACACGAGCAGGACGACGACCATGGGTGACGACCTCCTCGCCTCGTGCCGTGTGTCTCGCGCCGGATACCCCTGGTGTGCCTGGTGATGCGTCAGCGATCCACCGACACGGCACGCAGGCGGACGTCGGCACGCCGCTCGGCCTCCGCGTCCTCCTCGGCACGGGCCTGCTCCAGGGCACGCTGGGCACGCTCGACATCGATCTCGTCGGACAGCTCGGCGATCTCGGCGAGCAGCGACAGCTTACCGTCCGTGTACGACAGGAAACCGCCGTGCACGGCCGCGGTGACCGTGCCGGTGCCGCTCTCGCCCGCCGTGCGGATGGTCACGGGGCCCGACTTCAGCACGGCAAGCACCGGCTGGTGGCCGGGCATGATGCCGATGTCGCCCGCGGTGGTCCGCGCGACGACCAGGCTCGCCTCGCCGGACCAGACCCGGCGGTCGGCGGCGACCAACTCGACGTGCAGCTCAGCCACGATGGCTCCCTCACTTCCGGATATCCACCTGGATATCGCCGGCTAGTCGAAGAATAGATGGGGTGCGCGGACGTCCGTGGGGCGGGGGCTCCCTGTCGGGGTGGGCCCCCGCCCCGGGACGGACGCGGTCCGCGGCCCGGCGGTCGGCCGGGCGCCGGTGTCAGGAGACGCCCAGCGCCTTGGCCTTGGCCTTCAGGTCGTCGAGGCCACCGCACAGGAAGAACGCCTGCTCGGGGAAGTGGTCGTACTCCCCGTCCGCGATGGCGTTGAACGCGGCGATGGACTCGTCCAGCGACACGTCCGAGCCGTCCATGCCGGTGAACTGCTTCGCCGCGTGGGTGTTCTGCGACAGGAAGCGCTCGATACGGCGGGCGCGGCTGACGGTGAGCTTGTCCTCCTCGCCCAGCTCGTCCATGCCGAGGATGGCGATGATGTCCTGGAGGTCCTTGTACTTCTGCAGGATGTTCTTGACGCGCGAGGCGCAGTCGTAGTGGTCCTGCGAGACGTAGCGCGGGTCCAGGATGCGGGACGTGGAGTCCAGCGGGTCCACGGCCGGGTAGATGCCCTTCTCCGAGATCGGACGGGAGAGCACCGTCGTCGCGTCGAGGTGGGCGAACGTGGTGGCCGGGGCCGGGTCCGTCAGGTCGTCGGCGGGCACGTAGATCGCCTGCATCGAGGTGATCGAGTGGCCACGGGTCGAGGTGATGCGCTCCTGGAGCACACCCATCTCGTCCGCCAGGTTCGGCTGGTAGCCCACCGCGGAGGGCATGCGGCCCAGCAGGGTGGAGACCTCGGAACCGGCCTGCGTGAAGCGGAAGATGTTGTCGATGAAGAACAGCACGTCCTGCTTCTGCACATCGCGGAAGTACTCCGCCATGGTCAGACCGGCCAGGGCGACGCGCAGGCGGGTGCCCGGCGGCTCGTCCATCTGGCCGAAGACGAGGGCGGTCTGCGGGAGCACGCCGGACTCGGCCATCTCCGCGATCAGGTCGTTGCCCTCACGGGTGCGCTCGCCGACACCGGCGAACACGGAGACGCCCTCGTGCAGCTTCGCCACACGCATGATCATCTCCTGGATGAGCACGGTCTTGCCCACCCCGGCGCCGCCGAACAGGCCGATCTTGCCACCCCGGACGTACGGGGTGAGCAGGTCGATGACCTTCAGACCGGTCTCGAACATCTCGGTCTTCGACTCAAGCTGGTCGAACGCGGGCGCCTGCCGGTGGATCTCCCACCGGTCGGTGATCTCCGACTCGGCCTCGGGCTCGTTCAGGATGCGGCCCAGGGTGTTGAAGACGCGGCCCTTGGTCACGTCGCCGACCGGCACCGTGATGCCCTTGCCGGTGTTCGTGACGGGCGCCTGGCGGACCAGGCCGTCGTTCGGCTCCAGGGCGACGGTACGGACCATGCCGTCACCGAGGTGCTGCGCGACCTCAAGGGTCAGCGTCTTCGTCGCACCGGCCTGCGCCGGGTCGGCGATGTCAACGGTCAGCGCGTCGTAGATCCCGGGCATGGAGTCCACGGGGAACTCCACGTCCACGACCGGGCCCCTGACCCGCGCGATGCGGCCCGTGGCCGTGGCCTGCGTGGGGGCCGACTCAGCAGCAGTAGTCATGATCAGCGTTCACTTCCCGCGGTCGCGTCGGCCAAGGCGCTCGCGCCACCGACGATCTCGGTGATTTCCTGGGTGATTTCGGCCTGGCGGGCCGCGTTCGCAAGCCGGGTGAGCGACCGGATCAGGTCCTCGGCGTTGTCGGTCGCGGACTTCATCGCCCGGCGGGTGGCGGCGTGCTTGGAGGCCGCCGCCTGGAGCAGGGCGTTGTAGATCCGGCTCTCGACGTAGCGCGGCAGCAGCTCGTCCAGCACGCGTTCGGCCGACGGCTCGAACTCGTACAGCGGCTGCGCCTGGTTGCCGCGCTGGAACGTCTCGGCCGACTCCTCGGCGGAGCGCTCCAGCGTGAGCGGCAGCATCCGGGTCTCGACCGGCCGCTGCGTCATCATCGAGATGAACTCGGTGAAGACGATGTGCAGCTCATCGACGCCGCCCTCGTCCGTGTCCCGCTGGATCGCCTCGATGAGGGGCTCCGCCACGGCCTTGGCGTCGGCGTACGTCGGGCTGTCCGTGAAGCCGGTCCACGACTGGCGGACCGGCCGCTCCCGGAAGCCGTAGTACGAGACACCCTTGCGGCCGACGATGTAGGCGTCCACCTGCTTGCCCTGGGCGACCAGCTCGCTGGTCAGGTGCTCGCCGGCCTTGATGGCGTTGGCCGAGTAGCCGCCGGCCAGACCGCGGTCGGACGTGATCAGCAGCACCGCCG
Source organism: Streptomyces avicenniae (assembly GCF_000719135.1). Classification (GTDB taxonomy): domain Bacteria; phylum Actinomycetota; class Actinomycetes; order Streptomycetales; family Streptomycetaceae; genus Streptomyces; species Streptomyces avicenniae. Next base: position 238,541 of record NZ_JOEK01000002.1, read on the forward strand.
CCCGCCGGGGCCGCTCGGCCTCGGTGGTCAGCGGGTGCTTGACGCCCGCGCCGTGCGCGACGGCGGTGACGGCCCTGGTCAGCTCGTCGGCGTACGGCGCCGACGCGGCCACCTTGCGCTGCGCCTTGACGATGCGCGAGGCCGCGATCATCTCCATGGCACGCGTGATCTTCTTGGTGGCCGTGACGGACTTGATCCGCCGCTTGTATACGCGAAGCTGAGCGCCCATGGGTCAGTCCTCGCCCAGCAGCTGGCCGTCCGCCGTCTCGAACTGCCGCTTGAACTGGGTGACGGCGGCGCGGACGGCGTCGAGCGTGTCGTCCGACATCTTGCCGCCCTCGCGGATGGAGGTCATGAGGTTCTTGTGCTCACGGCCCAGGTAGTCCAGCAGCTCCCGCTCGAAGCGGCGGATGTCGCCGACCGGGATCTCGTCCATCAGACCGCTGGTGCCGGCCCAGACGGAGACGACCTGGTTCTCGGTCGAGAACGGGTTGTACTGGTCCTGCTTCAGCAGCTCGACCATGCGCTGGCCGCGGGCCAGGGACGACTTGGACGCGGCGTCCAGGTCGGAACCGAAGGCGGCGAACGCCTCCAGCTCGCGGTACTGCGCGAGGTCCACGCGCAGCGAGCCGGTGATCTGCCGGATCGCCTTGTGCTGCGCGGAGCCGCCGACGCGGGAGACGGAGATACCGACGTTCAGCGCCGGGCGCTGGCCCGCGTTGAACAGGTCGGACTCCAGGAAGCACTGGCCGTCGGTGATGGAGATGACGTTGGTCGGGATGAACGCCGACACGTCGTTCGCCTTGGTCTCGACGATCGGCAGACCGGTCATCGAGCCGGCGCCCATCTCGTCGGAGAGCTTGGCGCAGCGCTCCAGCAGGCGGGAGTGCAGGTAGAAGACGTCGCCCGGGTACGCCTCGCGGCCCGGCGGGCGGCGCAGCAGCAGCGAGACGGCGCGGTAGGCGTCGGCCTGCTTCGACAGGTCGTCGAAGACGATCAGGACGTGCTTGCCGTCGTACATCCAGTGCTGGCCGATGGCCGAGCCGGTGTACGGGGCGATGTACTTGAACCCGGCCGGGTCGGACGCGGGGGCCGCCACGATGGTGGTGTACTCCAGCGCGCCGGCCTCCTCCAGGGCGCCGCGCACGGACGCGATGGTGGAGCCCTTCTGGCCGATCGCCACGTAGATGCAGCGGACCTGCTTGTTCGGGTCGCCGGAACGCCAGTTGTCGCGCTGGTTGATGATCGTGTCCACCGCGAGGGCGGTCTTGCCGGTCTGCCGGTCGCCGATGATCAGCTGACGCTGGCCGCGGCCGATCGGCGTCATGGTGTCCACGGCCTTGTAGCCGGTCTCCATGGGCTCGTGCACCGACTTGCGCTGCATGACCGAGGGGGCCTGGAGTTCGAGGGCGCGGCGGCCCTCGGTCTCGATCTCGCCGAGGCCGTCGATCGGGTTGCCCAGCGGATCGACGACGCGGCCGAGGTATCCCTCGCCGACGCCGACCGAGAGCACCTCGCCGGTACGGCGTACCGGCTGGCCCTCCTCGATGCCGCTGAACTCGCCGAGGACCACGGTGCCGATCTCCCGCTCCTCAAGGTTGAGGGCGAGGCCGAGGGTGCCGTCCTCGAACTCCAGCAGTTCGTTCGCCATGGCCGAGGGCAGCCCCTCGACCAGCGCGATGCCGTCACCGGCAACGCTGACCGTCCCGACCTCTTCCCGCGAGGCCGCGTCCGGCGTGTACGACTGGACGAAGTTCTCCAGTGCGTCCCGGATCTCATCCGGCCGGATCGTGAGCTCCGCCATCTGGGTTCCCTGCTCTCCTTGTTGGGCCCGTACGTTCGTTCCGTCTACGGCCCAACCGGGCCGCTGGTCCTGCAATGTTCGATCGACGTGCGATCGGCCGCGCGTGACGCTCGCGGCGCGTGCCGCCCGGACGGTCAGCCGGCGAGGCGCCGGTTCACGTCGTCCAGGCGGTCGGCGATGGTGCCGTGGATGACCTCGTCCCCGATCCGGACCGAGATCCCGCCGACGACGGCGGGGTCCACGTCCAGGTTGAGCTGGATCGGCCGGCCGTAGAGCCGGGCCAGGACGCCGCCCAGCCGGTCCCGCTGCCCGTCGCTCAGCGGTACCGCCGTGGTGACGACCGCGACCGAACGGCCGCGGCGCGCCGCCGCCAGCGTGGACAGGGATTCGAGTCCCGCCTCCAGGCTACGGCCTCGCGGCCGTTCCACCAGGCGGGCGACCAGTCGCCGTGTGACCTCGTGGGTCCGGCCGCCGAGCAGTTCGGCGACGAGGCCCGCACGGGCCGTGACGGCGGCCTGCTCGGTGTTCCTGGCGGCGAGCGCCGCGCGCAGCTGCGGCGCGGTGGCGACGATCCGCGCGAAGCGGAACAGCTCGTCCTCCACCGCGTCCAGGCCCCCGGCCCGCTCCGCGGCGATGAGGTCGGCGCTGTCGGCCAGTTCCTCGACCGCGTCCACCAGGTCGCGGGAGGCGGACCAGCGGGACCTGACCATGCCGGAGACCAGATCGACGGCCTCGCCGGAGACCTGGCCGGTCAGCAGCCGCCCGACCAGTCCCGCCTTCTCCTCGCCCTGCTGGGCGGGGTCGGTCAGCACCCGGCGCAGCGCGACCTCGCGGTCGAGCAGGCCGGTGACCGCGGCCAGGTCGGCGGCGAGGGCCGCGGCGTCGAGGGACGTGTTGTCGGCCAGGGCGTCAAGCCCTTCCCTGGCCGCCTCCAGCGCCTCGCGGCTCGCTCCGTTCATGCGGTCACGCTTCCCTTCCGGCCCGGTGGACCGCGCTGGCGGTGGTCATCGGCCCGCCTCTGAGCCGCTGGTCACGCCGGACTCGGCGCGGTCCTCCAGCTCGTCGAGGAAGCGGTCGATGGTCCTGCTCTGCCGGGCGTGGTCCTCCAGGGACTCACCGACGAGCCGACCGGCCAGATCGACGGCGAGCTTGCCGACGTCCTGCCGCAGCTGCTCGGCGGCCTGCTTGCGATCGGCCGCGATCTGGGTGTGACCGGCGGCGATGATCTCCTCGCGCTGCCGCTGGCCTTCCGCACGCATCTCGGCGATGAGCGCGGCGCCCTGCTCCTTGGCCTCCTGGCGCAGCCGGGCGGCCTCGTGACGGGCCTCGGCGAGCTGCTCCCGGTAGCTCTCCAGCGTCTGGCGGGCCTCGGCCTGGGTGGCCTCCGCCTTCTCCATACCGCCTTCGATGGCCTCGCGGCGCTCCTCCAGCGTCTTGTTGATGCTGGGGAGGAGCTTCTTGTAGAAGACGAAGAAGATGACCGCGAAGCAGAAGAGCCCGATGAAGACCTCGGGCCACACCGGCAACAGCGGGCTCTGGGGTCCCTCGCTCTCCGCGAACAACATGGTGGTTGACCTCTCGTCGGTTGTGGCTCGGGGTGCTGGGATCAGATGGCGAACGCCAGCACGAAGCCCATCAGCGCCAGCGCCTCGATGACGGCGAAGCCGAGCAGCATGTTGGTACGGATGAGACCGGCGGCCTCGGGCTGCCTGGCCATGGCCTGAACGCCGTTACCGAACACGATGCCGACGCCCACACCGGGGCCGATGGCCGCGAGACCGAAGCCGATGGTGTTGACGCTGCCTTCGACGGCGGCAAGGGTTTCGAAAGCGGACATGTCGGTGGTTCCTTCTCTGTGGTGGGCCGGTGGGGGGTTGGCCCACCGGTGGGTCGTGCGCTCGGGAAGGTCGTGCTGACTCTCAGTGCGCTTCTTCGAGCGCCTGGGAGAGGTACGTGGCGGTCAGGACGGTGAAGACGTACGCCTGGAGCGCCTGGATGAAGAGCTCGAAGACGGTCAGCACCAGCGCCAGGACCAGCGCCGGGACCGCGTAGACGGTGCCGACGACCGTGCCGGACATGTACCAGGCCGCGGTGATGAACAGCAGCAGCAGCAGGTGGCCGGCGAACATGTTGGCGAAGAGCCGCACCGCCAGGGTGAACGGCCGCAGGAAGACGTTGGAGATGAACTCGATGGGCGTCAGGACGACGTAGATGCCCTTGGGCAGGCCGCTCGGGACGCAGAGGTTGCGCAGCCCGCCGACGAAACCGTTCGTCTTGAAGGTCACCGTCATGTAGACGACCCACACCGTCACCGCGAGTGCGGCCGGGAAGGCGATCGCCGAGGTGACGGGGAACTGGGCGAACGGGATGACCGCCCAGATGTTCATGACCCAGACGAAGAAGAACAGCGAGACGAGCAGCGGGACGTACGGCTCGCCCTTCTTGCCGATGATCTCGCGCGCGATGCCGCGGTGCACGAAGTCGTAACCGGCCTCGGCGACCATCTGGAGCTTGCCCGGCACGATCTTCGGCTTGGCGAACGCCGTCCAGAAGAAGGCCAGGATCGCCAGCGTGCCGAGCAGCGCCAGCAGCATGATCTTGTTGAACTCGATCGGGCCGACGCTGAAGATCGGGTCGAAGATGAACGACCACACCGACGGAGCGGGGAAGCCGCATTCCTGGAACAGATGGCAATCGGTCTCGAAGGCGAGCAGCTGATCGTTACTCACCGTGAGCTCCCTCGGCGTGACGCATGAATACGGCTACCTCGATGTGTCGGCGTGGCAGCGTGCCACGGGACGGCACTGGACTGGGTGTGGCGGAATGCGGGCCGGTCAGCGTGCGCGCGACTGTCCCGCACAGCCCGCGCGGCATCGCTCCGGCTTCCGGCGACGGACGATAGCAGCCCGCGACGACACCGGTTATCCACCCCTCGTCCCGGCTCATGGCCGACCGCCGCGTGCCGGGGCGTCCGACTCCGGCTGGACGTAGGGGGTCTTGAGCGTCAGATGCACCCGGACGGTGCCGCCGAGCCACGCGACGATGCCCACCACGACACCGGCCGCGAACGCGCCTCCGTTGAGGAACGAGGCGTCGCGCAGCAGGAGGAGGAGACCGAGGAGCAGCCCCATCTGGGTGGTGTAGATCAACATCGCGGCGCCCATGAAGAGTTCGGGCCAGCGGTCGCCGACCGCGCCGAGCGAGACCATGCCGAGCGCGAAGAACGCGGCGGCGACGAGTACGCCGAGCGCGACCCCGACGGCGCCGTCAGCGGCGGCCGTCACCGCGCCGACGGCTACGGCGAGCACACCTACCGCGGCAGTGGGGATCGCGGCGCCGCGGATGATCCGGGCGTCGTTGGACTGCATGGAAGTGTTTCTCCGGCGGGGCTTCGGGGACGTGTCGTCTTCGACGTTGACGGTGTCCGACAGGCTCTGGCGATCGCGCCGGGGGACGTCGCGCGATCCTCCGTGCCGGCCGGTTCGCGCGGGGCGTGACCACCGCGCCCGACGGGCGGGTGTTCGCAAGTCCGGCGTGTGATGGGCTGCGGCGCCGGTCTTTCGTGAACGCTATCACAAACTATTTGATGAGGTCTTTACCCAGTTCGTGTGGAGGAGATCACACGCAAGGAGTATCCACGGCGTTGCGTCGCTGACGCGCAGCGTGACATCTGCTATGAGCGGGTGTCGATCTTCCGGTGGACCGCGAACCGCTTCCGGTCCCCCACCGCCGTCGCGCCGCGCGGGCCGTCGGCGGGGCCCGCGTGCGGCTGTCCGGGACGCTCCCGGGCGGCCGTCCCTGGACCCGCGGGCGGCTGCCCGGCCCCGGGCCTCGGCTCCGCGCCCTCGGGCGACAGGGAGGCCCGCTGCGCGGTCCCGTGCCCCTCCGTACGCGGCCCCTCAGGGGCGCCGCCGCCACCCTGGCCAGGACCGTCGTGCCCGTCCCCGCCGTCCTGCCCGTCCCGGCTCTCGCGGGCACGGCGCTCCTGCCTGCGGATGCGGTACCGCGGCGGCACGACGCGCTCGGCCCAGGCGGGCACGCGCGGCGTGAAGCGCGGCAGCAGCAGGACGACGAGCCCCACCGCGCTCAGCGCCAGCACCGTCGGCACGATCCACGCGCTCAGCGACTGCACCGAGTAGGCGACCGCGCCGAAGGCGATCAGCGCCGACCAGAAGTACATGATCAGCACCGCCCGCGTCTGCGAGTGGCCGATCTCCAGCAGCCGGTGGTGCAGATGGCCCCGGTCGGCCGAGAACGGCGAGCGGCCGTTCCACGTCCGGCGCACGATCGCCATCACGAGGTCGGCGAACGGGACGGCGATGATCGTCAGCGGCAGCAGCAGCGGGATGTAGACCGGGATCAGTTCCTGGACGGTCGTCGATTCCGACTGTGTGAACAGGTTCACGGCGTCCGGGTCCACCTGGCCGGTGATCGACACGGCGCCCGCCGCCAGCACGAGACCGAGCAGCATCGAGCCCGAGTCGCCCATGAAGATGCGCGCCGGATGCAGGTTGTGCGGCAGGAAGCCCACGCACATGCCGATCAGCACGGCCGCGAAGAGCGTGCCGGGCGCCGCGGCCTCGATGCCGTAGCCGTACCAGATGCGGTAGCTGTAGAGGAAGAACGCCGCCGCCGCGATGCCGACCATGCCGCCCGCGAGGCCGTCGAGACCGTCCACGAAGTTCACCGCGTTGATCGTGATCACGACCAGCGCGACGGTCAGCAGCGTGCCCTGGAGCGGCGTGAGCGCGACGACCCCGACGCCGGGGATGGGCAGCCACAGGATCGTGAGGCCCTGGAGCACCATGACGCCCGCCGCGACCATCTGGAGGCCGAGCTTCAGCAGCGCGTCCACCCCGTACCGGTCGTCCAGGACGCCGATCACCCAGATCAGCGCCGCGCCCGACAGCAGCGCGCGCGGCTCGTCCGAGAGCCGGAAGACGGCCCCGACGTTCTCCAGCTGCGAGGCGACCAGCAGGCCCGCGCACAGGCCGCCGAACATCGCGATGCCGCCCAGCCTGGGCGTCGGCTCGCGGTGGACGTCACGGGCCCTGATCGCGGGCATGGCGCCCCACGCGATGGCGAACTTCCGCACCGGACCTGTGAGCAGGTAGGTGACGGCCGCCGCGACGCAGAGCGTCAACAGGTATTCGCGCACAGATAGCCCCGATGGTCTCGCCGGACTGCCGCGTAACACCCTCTCACGTCCCGGCCCCTCCTCGACCGCCCCGCTGTCCGCTCCCTGCCCGTCCGCCCCTTCTGTCCGCCCACGGCATCGGCGGCCCGCCGCGATCGGGGGCGCCGGGCCGTCAGCGCAGCGCCCGGTCGGCGCGCGCGCGGTGCGGCGGGACGCCGGTCAGCGCCGTCACCACCGGGTCGAGCGCCGCGCGGATCTCCTCGCCGACGCTGCGGAAGTACGGCAGCGGCGCACCGTACGGGTCCTGCACCTCGTCCGCCTCGGCCGTCGGCGCCAGCAGCCAGCCGCGCAGCGCGGCGGCGGCCCGCGCCAGGGAACGGGCGCGCTCCACCAGCCCATCGGGCGACTCCGCGGCCGGGAGCGTGGCCATGTCGATGGCCCGCACGAGGCGGGTGAACTCCTTCAGCGTGAACGTCCGCAGGCCCGCGGAGTGGCCCATGGAGATGACCTGCGCCCGGTGGTCCCTCGTCGCGGTCAGCACGAGATCGGCGTGCACGACGTGCTCGTCCAGCAGCTCGCGGCCGATGAACCCGCCGGGGTCCGCGCCGTACTCGGCGAGGAGCTGCGCGGCGTGCTCCTCCATGGGCGCGCCCTCGTGCCCCCAGGTCCCGGCGCTCTCCACGACCAGGCCGCGCGCGAACGGGCCGAGCCGCTCGTCCAGCGCCTGGCGGGTGAGCCGTTCCGTGATCGGGGAGCGGCAGACGTTGCCCGTGCTGACATGCAGGATGCGGAAGACCCGGGGCGGGGCGTCGGGCATCTCAGCCGCCCGTATGCCGGTGCCCGGGGGGCTTCCCGGGAGCGCCGTCAATGGGACGTCTCCAGATCGGGAACGACCTTCCGCAGCTCCTCCTCGCTCACCGCCCCGGCGCGCAGCAGCACCGGTACGCGACCGGTGACATCGACGATGGACGACGGCACGGCGTCCGGCGTCTGCCCGCCGTCGAGGTAGACGGAGACCGCGTTGCCGAGCATGTCCATGGCGGCGTCGCAGGTCTGGGGCGCGGGGTGGCCGGTGAGGTTGGCGCTGGAGACGGCCATCGGGCCGAAGTCCTTCAGCAGCTCGATCGCGACCGGGTGCAGCGGCATGCGGACGGCGACGGTGCCGCGCGTCTCGCCGAGGTCCCAGGTCAGCGACGGCTGGTGGCGTGCGACGAGGGTGAGGGCGCCTGGCCAGAAGGCGTCCACCAGTTCCCACGCCTTCTCGCCGAAGTCGGTGACGAGGCCGTGCAGCGTGGTGGGCGAGCCGATGAGGACGGGCGTCGGCATGTTCCGGCCGCGGCCCTTGGCGGCCAGCAGGTCGCCGACGGCGCCGGGCGCGAAGGCGTCGGCGCCGACGCCGTAGACCGTGTCGGTGGGCAGGACGACCAGTTCGCCGCGGCGGGCGGCGGAGGCGGCCTCGCGCAGGCCGTTCTTGCGATCGACAGCGACGGAGCAGTCGTAACGACGTGCCATGGGTGAAGTGTCTCCTCTCACCGTTGCCGGGGTTACCGCGCGACCCGGCGGGCGGTGGCGAACCGGGGCCTGTTGTTGAGGTCGGGATGGTCGGCGGCGTCGGCCCAGCCACGGTCCTCGGTGAAGATCCAGGGCACCAGGCCGCCCTGGGTGTCGGCGTGCTCGACCACCACCATGCCACCGGGCCGCAGGAGCCGGTGGGCGGCCCGCTCCAGGCCCCGGATGACGTCGAGGCCGTCCTCGCCGGAGAAGAGCGCGAGCTGCGGGTCGTAGTCGCGCGCCTCGGGCGCGACGTACTCCCATTCGGTGAGGGGGATGTAGGGCGGGTTGGAGATCACCAGGTCGGCCTGGCCGGTCAGTTCGGGCAGGGCGGTACGGGCGTCGCCGTGGTGGAGGACGACGCGGCTGCCCTCGGCGTTGCGCCTGGCCCACTCCAGCGCCGACTCGTCCAGCTCGACGGCGTGGACGCGGGAGCGGGGCACCTCCTGCGCGAGCGCCAGGGCGATGGCGCCCGAGCCCGTGCACAGGTCGATGATCAGCGGCTCGGCGACGTCCATGGCGCGGACGGCGTCTATGGCCCAGCCGACGACCGACTCGGTCTCCGGCCTGGGCACGAACACGCCTGGCCCCACCTGGAGTTCGAGGTAGCGGAAGAACGCGCGCCCCGTGATGTGCTGGAGCGGCTCACGCGCCTCGCGGCGTGCGACGGCCTCCCAGTAGCGGGCGTCGAACTCGGCGTCGGGCACGGTGTGGAGCTTGGCGCGCTCGCTGCCGTGCACGAAGGCGGCCAGCTCCTCCGCGTCGAAACGCGGCGAGGGCACCCCCGCGTCGGCCAGCCGCTGGGTGGCGCGGGCGACCTCGGCCAGCAGGACGGACCGGGACGGCGGCGGGGACGGGGACGATGCGGTCACGGGCCCCACCCTACGCACCCGCCGTCACTGCGCCGCCGCCAGCTTCGCCGCGGCGTCCGCGTCCACGCACGCCTGGATGACCGCGTCGAGATCGCCGTCGAGGACATGGTCGAGGTTGTACGCCTTGAAGCCGACGCGGTGGTCGGAGATGCGGTTCTCCGGGTAGTTGTACGTCCGCACGCGCTCGGAGCGGTCCACGGTACGGACCTGGCTGCGGCGCGCGTCCGACGCCTCGCGGTCGGCCTCCTCCTGCGCGGCGGCAAGCAGTCTGGCCCGCAGGATGCGCAGCGCCTGCTCGCGGTTCTGGAGCTGGCTCTTCTCGTTCTGGCAGGAGACGACGATGCCGGTGGGCTGGTGCGTGATGCGCACGGCGGAGTCCGTCGTGTTGACGGACTGGCCGCCGGGCCCCGACGAGCGGAAGACGTCGATCCGCAGGTCGTTGGGGTTGATCTCGATGTCCACGTCCTCGGCCTCTGGCAGCACCAGCACGCCCGCCGCCGACGTGTGGATGCGGCCCTGCGACTCCGTGGCGGGGACGCGCTGCACGCGGTGCACGCCGCCCTCGTACTTCAGCCGCGCCCAGACGCCCTGTCCGGGGGCCGGGGTGCCGCGCGTCTTGACGGCGACCGAGACGTCCTTGTAGCCGCCGAGGTCCGACTCGTTGCCCTCGATCAGCTCGGTGCGCCAGCCGACGCGCTCCGCGTACCGCAGGTACATCCGCAGGAGGTCACCGGCGAACAGCGCGGACTCGTCGCCGCCCTCGCCCGCCTTGATCTCCAGGATGACGTCCTTGTCGTCGCTCGGGTCGCGCGGGACGAGCAGGAGCCGCAGCTCGTCGGTGAGGCCCTCGCGCCGCGTGGTCAGCTCCTTGACCTCGGCGGCGAAGTCCGGGTCCTCGGCGGCCAGTTCGCGGGCGGTCTCGATGTCCTCGCCGCAGGACCGCCAGGCCCGGTAGGCGGTGATCACGGGGGTCAGCTCGGCGTAGCGCTTGCCGAGCCGCCGCGCGGTCGCCTGGTCGGCGTGCACGCCGGGATCGGCGAGTCTCCGTTCGAGGTCGGCGTGTTCGCCGATGAGTTCCTCGACCGCCTCGAACATCGTGCCTGCTCCTGGCTCGGGGGACCGTCGGGTCCGTGGACCGTCGGGTCCGTGGGCTGGTGGGTACGGCGGGGTGCCGGGACGCGAAAGGCGCCGGTCCGGCCGCTCGCGGGGGAGCGGCCGGGCCCGGCGCCGACGGGGGCCCTACTTGCGGCCGGCCCCGGCGTTCTTGCCGAAGCGCGCCTCGAAACGGGCGACGCGGCCACCGGTGTCGAGGATCTTCTGCTTGCCGGTGTAGAAGGGGTGGCACTCGGAGCACATGTCGGCGCGGATGCTGCCGCCGTCGATGGTGCTGCGGGTGGTGAACGTGGCGCCGCAGGTGCAGCTGACCTGGGTCTCGCCGTACGCCGGGTGGATGTCGCGCTTCACGGGTCTCTCCTCGGATCGGGAGGGCGCCGGGTCGGCACGCGGGCGCGTGCCGTGAACCGGGGCCGACGCTCCAGTCTGCCAGGACTGGTCGCGGCAGCCAAAACGGGGTCGCGGACCCCGTTATTCCGCGGCCCGCGCCGGGGCCCCGCCGCCGGACGTCACGCTCTGCACGGTGCCCTCCCGCGCCGCCGAGCCCCGCAGCGCGGACTCGGGCACCGGCCGGTCGTGGCGCAGCGCGTCCCACACGGCGCGGGACTGCGTCTCCATCGGCACGACGCGGTTGGGGTCGGCGGGGTCGTAGGTGACGGGCAGCGTCGTCATGCGGATGCGGTCGGTGTCGATGCCCTGGAGCGTCCTGGCGAGCCCGGCCAGCTCGGAGACCGAGGCGAGGTCCTTGTCGGTGGTGACCGTCGAGGTGGCGGTGTCGGCGAGGTCGTACAGCCGCTTCGGGTCGGTGACCAGGCCGAGGCCGCTGACCTGGTCGGCGAGCGCCTGGAGGAACGTGTGCTGGAGCTGGATGCGGCTGAGGTCGCTGCCGTCCCCGACCGCCTTGCGGGTGCGGACGAGGGCGAGTGCCTGCTCGCCGTCGAGGGTGTGGGTCCCGGCGGGGAGGTCGAGCTTGCTGTCGCGGTCGTCGATGGCCTCGGTGGTCGTGATCTCGACGCCGCCGAGGGTGTCGATCAGCCGGGAGAAGCCGGTGAAGTCCACTTCGAGGTAGTGGTCCATGCGCAGCCCCGTCATCTCCTCGACGGTCTTCACCGTGCACGCGGGGCCGCCGACCGTGTACGACTCGTTGAACATCGAGCGTGCCTGCGCGGGCGCGGTGCCGCCGCCGGTGCGGTCGCAGGCGGGGCGGCTGACGAGGGTGTCGCGCGGTATGGAGACGACGGTGGCGGTGTCGCGGCCCGCGTCGAGGTGGACGACCATCGCGGTGTCGGCGCGGGCGCCCGGCTCGCTGCCGTAGGCGCCGTTCGTGCCCGCCCGGGAGTCGGAGCCGAGGACGAGGAGGTCCATCGACCCGTTGGGGCTGTCCTCGGGGCGGTCGGGGCCGAGCGCGGAGTCGATGTCGATCTGCGAGATGTTGCCGTCCAGCTTGACCCACAGCGCCGTGATCCCGACGCCGCTGACCAGCAGCACCCCGGCCAGCGAGAACAGGGCCGCGCGCACGACGCGGCTGCGGCGTGAGCGTGGCGGACGGGGACGGCGGCGGCGTACGAGCCCCCTCCCCCGGGGCCGGTCCGCCCGTCCGCCGCCGTCCGGTCCGGTGGGTTCTGGACTCATCTCCCCATGGTGGACCGATATGTCCGCCCGCGCGTGTCGATCTTGCGCGGGCGGGGCGCGGACACGGACGGCGGACACGGCCGGGGCCCTGTCCGGGCGGGCCGGTCGGCGGGTCAGCCGGTCAGTTTGTCCAGCTCGGCGACCTCGTCGTCGCCGAGGGCCAGGGAGCCCGCGGCGAGGTTCTCCTCCAGGTGGGCCAGGGAGCCCGTGCCGGGGATGAGCAGGATGTGCGGCGCGTGCGCGAGCAGCCAGGCCAGCGCGACCTGCGCGCGCGTCGCGCCGTGCCGTGCGGCGATCGCGTCGAGCGTCGCGGCCTGGCCGGGGCCGAGCCCCCAGCCGGGCGGGATCAGCGCCGGGTCGAGGTCCGCCCGCAGCGCGCCCGCGGCGAGCGGGAAGTACGGGACGAACGCGATGCCGTGCTCCTCGCAGTACCGGAGCACGTCGGCACTGTCGCGGTCCAGCAGGTGGAAACGGTTCTGCACCGCGGTCACGGGCGCGAGGGCACGTGCCTGCTCCAACTGCTCGACGGTGACGCCGCTCAGGCCGAGGTTCCTGATCAGCCCGCGCTCGCGCTGCCCGGCCAGCGCGGTGAACGACTCCTCGAACGTCGCGTCCGCGTCCGGCGGGAACATCCCGTCGTTCGCCGCGCGCAGGTACACGAGGTCGAGGCGGTCGAGCCCGAGCCGTTCGAGGTTGCCCTCGACCTGCGCGGCCAGCGCGTCCGGGGTCGCGGCGGCGTTCCAGGCGCGCGGGCCGTCCCGTCGGACACCGACCTTGGTGGCGATGACCAGGCGCTCCGGGTAAGGGTGCAGCGCCTCCCTGATCAGTTCGTTGGCGACGCGCGGGCCGTAGAAGTCGCTGGTGTCGATGTGCTCGACGCCGCGTTCGGCCGCGCGGCGCAGCACGGCCAGCGCCGCGCCGCGGTCCTGCGGCGGGCCCCAGGAGCCCGGGCCGGGGAGCCGCATGGCTCCGAAGCCGAGCCTGCCGACCGTCAGCCCCTCCCCCAGGGCTAACCGTCCTGCCGCGTCCTGCCTGCTGTCGTCGGTCACTTCCGCTCCTCGGTGCGGCGCGGGGCGTTCCCCGCGCGGTTGTTGTCGAGACGTGCCCGCACGGACGCGGTGGTGACGCCGCCGGAGGCGTGGCGGTCCAGCTTGCCGCGCCGCACCAGGTCGTGGACGCCCTGCCGGGTGACCCCGAGCATGGCCCCCGCGACGGCGAGGGACACCGACTCCACGCCCGGGTAACCGACCCTGCGTGCCACGACGCGGCCCAGCGCGGTCCCCCACCAGTGCGCGGGCGGGTCGAACGGCCCGTCCCCCGGGTAGAGCGCCCCGATGAGCCGCATGGCGGTGAACGCGGCGGCCCTGCTGTCGTCCCCGAGGAGCCGGGCGGCCCAGACGCGGGCCCGGGTCCCCACCCGGGCCCGCAGCACGTCCAGCTCCTCCGGGTCCTCCTCCAGCAGGATCTCCAGTGGGTCGAGCAGCCGCCCGCGGACGAGGGCGACCAGTTCGGCCGCCAGCTCGTCGTGCTCGCGTGACGTGTTCCCGGAGTCCACCGGTCCCTCCCCCTCTTCCGTGCTTGACACCAAGCGTCAAGCACTTGACGTCAGATGTCAAGCACACGGCGCCCCTGCGCCGGAAACGGGTCCGGCCCGCCGAGCCTGGGAGCTCGACGGGCCGGACGGACGTGCCGTGGATCAGTCGCCCGAGGGCGTCGGCGTCGTCTTCTGGATCTGGAGCAGGAACTCCGCGTTGCTCTTGGTCTTCTTCATCTTGTCCAGGAGCAGCTCGATGGCCTGCTGCTGGTCGAGCGCGTGCAGGACACGGCGCAGCTTCCAGACGATGGCCAGCTCCTCGCTGCCCAGGAGGATCTCCTCCTTGCGCGTGCCGGACGCGTCCACGTCCACGGCGGGGAAGATGCGCTTGTCGGAGAGCTTCCGGTCGAGCTTGAGCTCCATGTTGCCCGTGCCCTTGAACTCCTCGAAGATCACCTCGTCCGCGCGCGAGCCGGTCTCGACCAGCGCGGTGGCCAGGATGGTCAGCGAGCCGCCGTCCTCGATGTTGCGGGCGGCGCCGAAGAACTTCTTCGGCGGGTAGAGCGCCGCGGAGTCCACACCGCCGGAGAGGATACGGCCGGACGCGGGCGCCGCCTGGTTGTAGGCGCGGCCGAGGCGCGTGATGTTGTCCAGCAGCAGGACGACGTCGTGCCCCAGCTCCACGAGCCGCTTGGCGCGCTCGATGGCCAGCTCGGCGATGGTGGTGTGGTCCTCGGACGGCCGGTCGAAGGTCGAGGAGATGACCTCGCCCTTGACCGCGCGCTGCATGTCGGTGACCTCTTCCGGCCGCTCGTCCACCAGCACGACCATCAGGTGGCACTCGGGGTTGTTGTGCGTGATCGAGTTGGCGATCGACTGCATGATCGTGGTCTTGCCGGTGCGCGGCGGGGCCACGATGAGACCGCGCTGCCCCTTGCCGATGGGCGCGACCAGGTCGATGATGCGCGGGATCAGGGCGCCCGGGTCGTTCTCCAGGCGCAGCCGCTCCTGCGGGTACAGCGGCGTCAGCTTGTTGAACTCGGGCCGCCCGCGGCCCTGTTCGGCCGACGTGCCGTTGACGGAGTCGAGGCGGACGAGCGCGTTGAACTTCTCGCGGCGCTCGCCGTCCTTCGGCTGCCTGACGGCGCCGGTGACGTGGTCGCCCTTGCGCAGACCGGCCTTGCGGACCTGGGCGAGGGAGACGTAGACGTCGTTCGGCCCGGGGAGGTAGCCGGAGGTGCGGACGAACGCGTAGTTGTCGAGGATGTCGAGGATGCCCGCGACGGGGATCAGCACGTCGTCGTCGGTGATCTGCGGCTCCACGACCTCGTCGCGCCCACGGCGCCCACGGCGGTCGCGGTACCGGCCGCGGCGTCCGCGGCGGCTGCCGTCGAAGTCGTCGTCACCACCGCGGTCCCGATCGCGGTCCCGGTCACCCCGGTCGCGGTCACGGTCGCGCCCGCCCTCACGCTCCCGGTCACGGTCGCGATCCCTGTCGCGGTCGCGGTTGCGGCCCTGGTTCTGGCCGCCGCCCTGGCCCTGGCCCTGGCCCTGGGAGTTCTGACCGCCCTGACCGCCCTGACCGCCCTGGTTCTGGCCGCCGCCCTGCGGCTGCGCGTTCTGGCCCTGGCCGTTCTGGCCGCTCTTCTCACGCCGCCCGCGGTCACGCTCACGCTTGGACTGACGGTCCTGCTGGCCCTCGCCCGAGCCCTTGCCGCCGTCGGCGCGGCCCTGCTCGGCGGGCGCCTGCTCGGCGCGCTCCCCGGCCTCGGCGGCCGGAGCGGCCTTCACCTCGGCCTGGCCCGGGATGTCGATCTGCTGGGCGGCACCGGACTCGTCACCGGTACGGGCACGGGAGGTGGCGCGGCGCTTGGGCTTCTCGGCGGTCTCGGCGGACGTGGCCTCGCCGTTCGCCTGCGCCGACGGGGCGCCGCCGGCCTGCTTCTCCTTGATGACCTCGATCAGCTGGCTCTTGCGCATCCGCGCCGTGCCCCTGATCCCCAGCTTCGCCGCGACCTGCTGCAACTCGGCAAGCACCATGCCCTCAAGGCCGGTGCCGGCCCGCCGGCGACGGGGCGCGGCGGAGGCGGCAGGAGCGTCCGTGGCGGACGTGGTGGCAGCACCGGCGCTCTTGCCGGCGGTGTCGGCACTCACGCCCATCAGATCGGTGGTGTCGCTCACTAAGGGTCCTTCCCTGGAGCGGACGTCGGCCTGTCTGGCTCGGCGACCGGTCGTGCTGTCCGGCTGCGGCCCTGTGCGGTGGGCCGACCGGTGCGGTAGATCCCGCCTGCTCACTGCGCACGGCGGAAGATGCGATTCATGCTGTGGTGTGTGGGGTCGCGGACTGCTACCCCCGCACCACACTCCGGAGCGTGCTCGGCGCTACCAGGCAGGCTGCTCAGGCAGATGAGGGAGGCTCCCGGAGGAAAGGGGTGGTCCCAACGACGTGGGACCCCGGAATTCCGCACCGGACTCGTCGGAGTGGTAGGTGCGGACTTGAGATTAACACTACCGGACGCCGCGTTCATTCCCCCCTCTCGCTGATTTTCCGGCCGGGGAACCGCGGCGCCCGCGTCACCGGGCGGCCTTGGCCAGCGGGAGGACGCTGGCCCCCGCCGTGTCCAGGGCCAGCCGGTTCGCCGTCCAGCCGTCACCGGCCAGCCGGGCGATCTTGTCGGCCTGGCCCTCGTCCGCGAGCGCCAGCACCGTCGGCCCCGCGCCCGAGATGACGGCGGGCACGCCGTCGGCGCGCAGCCGGTGCACCAGCTCGACGCTGTCCGGCATCGCGGGCGCCCGGTACTCCTGGTGCAGCCGGTCCTCGGTGGCCGGGAGCAGCAGCTCGGGGCGCCTGGTCAGGGCCTCGACCAGCAGCGCGGCACGGCCCGCGTTCGCCGCCGCGTCCGCGTGCGGGACGGTGCGCGGCAGCAGCCCCCTGGCCGTCTCGGTCGCCAGCGGCGTGGACGGCACGAACACGACGGGGACGACGCCGGGCGCCGGGTCCATCCGCACGGCGCGCACCGCGCCGCCCTCGCCCCAGGCGAGGGTGAAACCGCCGAGCAGACAGGCGGCGACGTTGTCCGGGTGCCCCTCGATCTCGGCGGCCAGCTCCAGCAGCGCCGCGTCGTCGATCTTGTGCTCGCCGCCCGTCGTGACCGCGCGGGCGGCGACCAGCCCGGCGCAGATGGCGGCCGACGAGGAGCCGAGGCCGCGCCCGTGCGGAATGCGGTTCGCGCAGACGACCTCAAGGCCGCGCGGCTGCCCGCCGAGCGCGTCGAACGCGGTGCGCAGCGAGCGGACCAGCAGGTTCCCCTCGTCACGCGCCACCGTGTCCGCGCCCTCGCCCGCGATGTCGATGTGGAGCCCGCTCTCGGCCACCCGGACGACGATGTCGTCGTACAGGCCGAGCGCGAGGCCCAGCGCGTCGAAGCCGGGGCCGAGGTTGGCGCTGGTCGCGGGGACGCGCACCCGGACGGCGGCGGCGCGGAAGGCGGGATGGGCCATCGCTGGATGACTCTCCTTGCTGAGATGTGCGGCATGTCCCCCGGGCGCGGCACGCACGGCGGCTGCGGTGCGCCGGACGGTGGCCCGCCACAGGGGCGAGGCGCGTGAGCGGCGGTGCGCTCCGGGACGAATCCCAGCGTATCGAAGGAGGGTTCACCGGCGATACAGGGCCACCCGGTGTCGCCCGCCCGCGCCCCGGATCAGGCCAGGCCGAGCCGCTCGGCGGCGGCGTCCGCGTCCACCGGGACCGTGACGGGGCGCGGCGCCCCGGCGACGGCCCAGTCGGGGTCCTTCAGACCGTTGCCGGTGACCGTGCAGACGATCCGCTGGCCGGGATCGACGAGCCCCAGCTCGTGCGCCTTCAGCAGCCCGGCGACCGACGCGGCCGACGCGGGCTCGACGAAGACGCCCTCCTGCGACGCCAACAGGCGGTAGGCGGACAGGATCTGACGGTCCGTCACCTCGTCGATGAGGCCGCCGGACTCGTCGCGCGCCCGCTCGGCGAGCGACCACGACGCCGGGTTGCCGATGCGGATGGCGGTGGCGATCGTCGTCGGGTCCTTGACCGGCTCGCCCCGGACGAGGGGCGCCGCGCCCGACGCCTGGTAGCCCCACATGCGCGGCGTGCGGGTCGCGGGACCGTCGGCGGCGTACTCGCCGTAGCCCTTCCAGTACGCGGTGATGTTGCCCGCGTTGCCGACCGGCAGGACGTGGAGGTCGGGGGCGTCGCCGAGCATGTCCACGATCTCGAACGCGGCGGTCTTCTGCCCCTCGATCCGCACCGGGTTCACCGAGTTGACCAGCGCCACCGGGTACTTCTCCGACAGGCCGCGCGCCAGCGTCAGGCAGTCGTCGAAGTTGCCGTCAACCTGGAGGATGCGCGAGCCGTGCACGAGCGCCTGGCCCATCTTGCCGAGCGCGATCTTGCCCTGCGGGACCAGGACGGCGCACACCATCCCGGCGCGCACCGCGTAGGCGGCGGCGGAGGCGGACGTGTTGCCCGTCGAGGCGCAGATGACCGCGCGGGCGCCCTCCTCCTTGGCCTTCGAGATGGCCATCGTCATGCCCCGGTCCTTGAAGGAACCGGTCGGGTTCGCGCCCTCGACCTTGAGGTGCACCTCGCAGCCGGTGCGCTCGGAGAGCACCTGCGCGGGCACCAGCGGCGTGCCGCCCTCGCGCAGGGTGACCACGGGGGTGTCCGCCGTGACCGGCAGCCGGTCACGGTACTCCTCGATGACGCCCCGCCACTGACGGCTGGTGGCGGACATGGCGGGTGACTTCATGACGATCGAGCCCTTCGTGTTGGCTGCGCCGCGCACGGCGCTACTCCCCTTCGACGCGCATGATGCTCGCGACGCCGTGCACCGTGTCCAGTCCGCGCAGCTCCTCGACGGTCGCGGAGAGCGCGGCGTCCGGCGCCCGGTGCGTGACGACGACGAGCTGCGCCTCGCCGTCCTTGCCGGTCTGCCTGACCGTGTCGATGGACACGCCCTGCCCCGCGAAGACCATGGCGCACTGCGCGAGCACACCCGGTTTGTCCGCGACGTCGAGACTGATGTGGTAGCGCGTGACGACCTTCCCCATCGGGCCGACCGGCAGCGCCGCGTACGCCGACTCGCCGGGACCGCGCCCGCCGCCGAGCCGGTTGCGGCAGGCCGCGACCAGGTCGCCGAGCACGGCCGACGCCGTGGGCACGCCGCCCGCGCCCGGGCCGTAGAACATGAGCTGCCCCGCCGCGTCCGCCTCGACGAAGACGGCGTTGTACGCCTCGCGCACCGAGGCGAGCGGGTGGGTCAGCGGGATCATCGCCGGGTGGACGCGCGCCGTCACCGACCGGCCGTCCTCCGCGCGCTCGCAGATGGCGAGCAGCTTCACCGTGCAGCCCATCTTGCGGGCGCTGGCGATGTCGGCGGCCGTGACCTCCGTGATGCCCTCGCGGTGCACGTCGTCCAGCGCGACGCGGCTGTGGAACGCGATCCCGGCCAGGATCGCCGCCTTCGCCGCCGCGTCGAACCCCTCGACGTCGGCCGTGGGGTCGGCCTCCGCGTAGCCGAGGGCCGTGGCCTCCTGAAGGGCCTCGCCGTAGCCCGCGCCGCTCGTCTCCATGCGGTCGAGGATGAAGTTCGTGGTGCCGTTCACGATGCCGAGGACGCGGTTGACGTGGTCCCCGGCGAGCGACTCGCGCAGCGGGCGCAGCAGCGGGATCGCGCCCGCGACGGCGGCCTCGAAGTAGAGGTCGGCGCCGTGCTCGGCCGCGGCGGCGTGCAGCGTCGGCCCGTCCTGCGCGAGCAGCGCCTTGTTGGCGGTGACGACGCCCGCGCCGTGCGCGAACGCCGACAGGATCAGCGTCCTGGCGGGCTCGATGCCGCCGATGAGCTCCACCACGACGTCGATGTCGCCGCGCGCGACGAGCCCGGCCGCGTCCGTCGTCACCAGCCCGGGATCGACGCCGCCGCGCACCCGGTCGGGGCGGCGGACGGCCACCCCGGCCAGCTCGACCGGCGCGCCGATGCGGGCGGCGAGGTCAGCGGCGTGCGTCGTCATGAGGCGGGCCACCTGGGAGCCGACGACCCCGCAGCCCAGCAGCGCCACCTTCAGCGGACGGCTACGCACCATGTGAACTCGCCTTTCAGCTCGTGCAAGGATTCCCAGTCTCACGCACCGGGTCCCGGCCCCTGTCCCGCGTTCACTATGCGGACTGCGGCCCGCGCCGGTCAGCCGACGTCGAGCCCCAGCAGATCATCCTCCGTCTCGCGGCGGACGATGACGCGGGCCGCCCCGTCCGCCACCGCGACCACCGGCGGGCGGGGCGTGTGGTTGTAGTTGCTCGCCATCGAGCGGCAGTACGCGCCGGTGGCGGGCACGGCGATCAGGTCGCCGGGCGCCAGGTCGGCGGGCAGCCACGCGTCCCGTACGACGATGTCGCCGCTCTCGCAGTGCTTGCCGACGACGCGCACCAGCATCGGCTCGGCGGCGGAGGCGCGGGAGACGAGCGCGACGGAGTACTCGGCGTCGTAGAGCGCGGTGCGGATGTTGTCGGACATGCCGCCGTCCACGCTGACGTACGTGCGCAGGCCGTGCAGCGGCTTGACGGTCCCGACCTCGTACAGCAGGAACGCGCCCGGCCCCACGATCGCCCGGCCCGGCTCGACGGACAGGCGGGGCACGGCGAGCCGCGCCGCGTCGCACTCGCGGGCCAGGATGTCGCCGAGGGTCTTCGCGATCTGGTGCGGCTCGGCGGGGTCGTCGGCCGAGGTGTAGGCGATGCCGAGGCCGCCGCCGAGGTCCACCTCGGGCAGCTCGACGCCGTGCTCGTCGCGGATGGCGGCCAGCAGGCCGACGACGCGGCGGGCGGAGACCTCGAAGCCCGCCATGTCGAAGATCTGCGAGCCGATGTGCGAGTGCAGCCCGGCCAGCTCCAGCGCCTCCGGCCGCGCCAGCACCCGGCGTACGGCCTCGGCCGCGGTGCCGTCGGCCAGGCCGAGGCCGAACTTCTGGTCCTCGTGCGCCGTCGCGATGAACTCGTGCGTGTGCGCCTCGACGCCGACCGTGACACGGATCAGCACCCGCTGCCGCACCCCGTGCCGCTCGGCGGCGGCGGCGACGCGGTCGATCTCCTGGAGCGAGTCGAGCACGATGTGGCCGACCCCGGCGGACACGGCGCGGTCGATCTCGGTGAGCGACTTGTTGTTGCCGTGCAGCGCGATGCGGGCGGGCGGCATCTCGGCGGCGAGCGCCGTGGCCAGCTCGCCGCCGGAGCAGACGTCGAGGTTCAGCCCCTCCTCGCGCAGCCAGCGGACGACGGCGCGCGACAGGAACGCCTTGCCCGCGTAGTAGACGTCGGCGCCCGTGCCGAACGCCTGGCGCCATGCGCGGCAGCGGGCGCGGAAGTCGGCCTCGTCGAGGACGTAGGCGGGCGTGCCCTGCTCGGCGGCCAGGCGGCGGACGCCGATCCCGGCGACGCGCACCTCGCCGTCGTCGCCGCGCTCGACCGTCTGGGACCAGACGCGGGGGTCGAGGCGGTTGAGGTCGGCGGGCGGCGCGGCGTAGTGGCCCTCGGGCAGGACGTCGGCGTGGCGGGGCCCGGCGGGGTGGGCGGAACGGCTCATGGTTCTTCTCTCACGTCTACATGTGGTCGGGCGCGCTGATGCCCAGCTGGAGCAGGCCGTCGGCGAGCACCGTCCCGGTGGCCTGGGCGAGGGCGAGCCGGGCGCGGTGGACGGCCGTGGGTTTCCCGTCGCCGACGGGCAGCGCCGCCCGTCCGTGACCGGTCGCGGCGAAGGCGCGGGCGACCTGGTCGAGCCAGGGGGCGGGGCGGACGGGGGGCCGTTCCCCCAGGAGCGCGAGCAGGGCCCGCTCGGCGGCGTCGTAGGGGGCGGCGCCGGGCTCGGGCGTGACGCCGAGGGCGTCGGCGGCGCGGGTGACGGCGCGGGAGCGGGCGTGGGCGTGGCGGACGCGGAACAGCGGGTTCCCGTCGCGCTGCACGAGCAGCCCGGGCCCTGGCGCCGTGCCGGTCGCGGCGGCCCAGCGGGCGATGTCGCGGGCGGGGTCCTCGGGCAGGGGCGTGGGGCGGGGACGGGCGAGGAGCTGGGTGAGGAGTCCGGCCTCGTCGTCCACGGCGATGGTGAGGAACGCCGTGCCGGTGATCTCGACGGTCCGCACGCCGGGGACGGCGAGGAGGCCGTCGCGCAGGACGCGTGCCACGTCGCGGGCGTCCCGTCCGGCGGTGGCGGCGAGCCGCAGCGCCACGGGCGTGGCCCAGCCGGGGCGCCCGTGGGGGGCGCGCCTGAGCGCGACCGCCTCGGGCCCGGCGACGACGCCGAGACCGTCGCGCGCGGTGCGCAGGACGGCGTCGGAGAGCTGGGCCGGGGTCACGGGGCAAGCGTACGAGAGGCCGGGCGGCCCTCGGCGCACAGCGTCCGTACGAGGCGGACCAGCTCGGCGGGCTCGAACGGCTTGGCCAGCACCGCGTCCACCCCGCCCGTGCACACCCCGGCCCCGGCGCTGGCGCTCACGAGGACGAGGGGGATGCCGACCGTGCGGGGGTCGAGCCGGAGGCGGTCCACGGTGCGCAGCCCGTCGAGGCGGGGCATGGCGAGGTCGAGGGTGATCACGTCGGGGCGGAACGCGTGGACGCTCTCCAGGCACTGGGCGCCGTCGGCCGCGGTCATGACCTCGAAGCCGTCGAGTTCGAGGTTGACCCTGATCAACTGCCGGATCACCTGACTGTCATCGACGACAAGGACCCGCCCAAAAGCGCCTGGCACACAGCCAGCGTAAGCGCGTACTTCCGCCGCTGTCCGGGCTTTACGGCAACTTCTACCCGGCGGTAGCGCGCCCCGCACCCGCGTGCGGAAACGGCGGTGCGGACCCACCGGACCGAGCTGGTAAGGTTCTTCCCGTCGCCCCAGGGCGGCGGATGCGCCCCCGTAGCTCAGGGGATAGAGCAACGGCCTCCGGAGCCGTGTGCGCAGGTTCGAATCCTGCCGGGGGCACTTCGCGTGGACATCGAGGATCGCTCCTCTGACCAGCACAGGTGTCATCAGACAGGGCCGGACTCAGTCCCATTGAGTCCGGCCCTGTCTCGCTGTCCAGCGGTGTTCACGCGTGAGTGGCGCGTGGGCTCACGCGCCTGTCAGGCCCATCCCATGGCCTGCTCGATCTTCCGATTGTTCACCTCCTCGTGGCCGTCGATGCAGCCCTCGTAGCGGCGGTGGATGACCTCGGGCGAGTTCCCCGCCCGCCTGGCCACCTCGGCCACGGGCACACCGGCGTTGAGCCACGTCGTGATGCAGGTGTGCCGCAGGTCGTAGGGGCGCTCGCGACCAGCACTCCCCCACGCTCGTTCGGTGAGGAGCCCTCCGTCCGCAGCTTGACGCGTCCTACGCAGCTTCAGACGGTCACGCATCAAGGGTGATCCGAAGACGAATCGCCTTCAGCGAATGTAAGGAATATCTCGATGACCCGTTCCAAAGAGTGAGGGTCACAAGCCGCGTTGAAGCGCGATCCATTGCTCTCCACGAAGAACCACGACGACTCGGAATCGGTATTTTTGCACGCGAACCTACGCCCCTCCAACGGTGTCTCGGAGAGGTCGATCTCCAAGGACCATCCCGGGTTGTCCAGCGTTTGGATGCTGATCCCGAACTCGTGCTCCCAATCTCCGTCACACGCGCTGGAATACCATTCCTGCAGCCTTGACAAGGCTTCACCCACGGGGTCCTCCTCGGACGGATCTGCCACAGTCCGGTTGGTCTTGCGGAACCATCCGACAGGTTCACGTGTCGGCATGGGTATGTGAGTTCGCGCTGGATTGCCCAACTGAGGCTTCTCCGCCACATTCCACATCAAGAGACTTCGCCCCGTCGCGTGCGGAACAATGCATCGCCGGGAGGTTTCCAGGCAATTCCCTCGCGCCTCAGCCGATCAAGTATCCACTCACGCCCGATCGGGTCAGCGACGCTCCATGCATACAGAAAGGGACGCTCCCGCCGCGCACCCCGGAAACTTATGCGACGAACTCCTCCGCGCCGCAGGGAAACATCCGGCATGTTGTGACACATGTCGGCGAGCCACGCGATACACGCGACATAGTCGTCGCTCGGCCACATCTCCACCGGCTTCGCCCGTCGCGCCATCGCCCTCATTTCGAGAAGGGCGATATTTTTCAGGAACGATCCGACATGCCAGTCGTCCATCCGTCTCACCAGCCACCCCAATCGTCACGGAAGAATTCCATGGCCGTTGCGCACTGCACAAGAGGTGCCCATTCGCTACCGAAGGCGCCAATGCCCGTCGGCATCCACGGCCAGGACGGTGCCGCGGCGCCGGGGGGCGGTTCGTAGACTGGCGAGGGTGGAGCAGCGTACGACCAGCGTGATGACGGCGCGTCCGGCGCCCGCCTTGCGGCGGTACGTCGGCTCGTACGCCGGTTTCGACCTTCGCGGGTTCCCGGCGGGGGTGCACTGCGGCCCGCCGGGCCGCGTGCTCACCGCGGTGATCAGCCTGTCCGACCCGTTGGAGGTGGCGGCGGGCGTGGACGACGGGTCGCCGGTCACCCGCTTCGGCAGCGTGGCCGGTGGGCTGATGTGCCGGTCCGTCGCGATCCACCACGACGGACGCCAGCGGGGCGTGCAGGTGGCGCTGACACCGCTCGGGGCCCGGGCCGTCTACGGGATGCCCGCCGCCGCGCTCGCCCACCGGCTGGTCCCCCTCGACGAGCTTCTCGGAGCGCTCGGCGTCGAGTTGGTCGATCGGCTCCGGGCGGTGACGACCTGGGCCGGGCGGTTCGCCGTGCTGGACGAGGTGCTCCTGCGAGCCGTCGGCCGCGACGCCGGGGGCGCCCCCCTGCCCCGGGTGCGCCCCGAGGTGGCCGAGGCGTGGCGCCGCCTCGTCGCCGCGCGGGGCCGCGTGCAGGTCGGGGCGGTGGCCGCGGAGCTGGGCTGGAGCCGCCGGTACCTCACCGAGCGGTTCCGCGGGGAAGTGGGCCTGTCGCCGAAGACCTTCGCCCGCGTCCTGCGGTTCGAGCACGCGCACCAGTTGGCGACGGCGCACGCCCCGCTCCCGTGGACCGACGTGGCGGCCGTCTCCGGCTACGCCGACCAGGCCCATCTCGTCCGGGACTGGCGCGAGTTCACGGGCCGGTCGCCGACGGTCTGGCGTCGCGGCGAAGTGCTGCTCAAGGCCGGGTAGTCCGCGTCGGCCTCCGTTCCCTTTCCTTCAAGACCACCCGGGCGCCGACCGGTGACGATCGTCGGCATGAGACTTGTCCACCACGAACGCGACGCCATCGTCCTGCGGACCACCCCCGTGCACCTCGGCCTGGGATCGAGGGCGAGACCCATCGAGGGCTTCGCCTGGGATCCTGAGGTGCTCGGGGCCTACAGCGCCGCGACCGCGGCGGACGGCGCCGAGGGCCGGTTGGTGACCATCCACGACGGCGACGGCCCCGGCGACCATTGGGAACGCCACCCTTCCGGTGACGAACTGATCATCTGCCTCAGCGGGTCGGTGACGGTCATCCGCGACGTGGAGGGGGTGACCGAGCGCGTGCCGCTCGGGCCGGGCGAAGCCACCGTCAACCCGGCCGGGGCATGGCACGCGGTCGATATGGACGGCGCGGCGTCCATCCTGACCGTCACCCCCGGCCTCGGCACCGACCACCGTCCGCGGACCGCCACCGGCCCGGCCGAGTCCATCGGCACGCCCGGCGACCACGTGCCCTGACGGGGACACGTCGCGACCGGGGCGCCCGTCAACGGGCGCCCCGGTCGTGCGGCTCAGAGGTCGAGGGCGTGTCCGGTCGTCGGGTCCACGTGGTCCGGGATCGCGTCGTGGCGATCGCCCACGTTGGACGTCCCGGTGGGCTCGAACATGAGGATCGCGGCGCCTGACGGGGCCTCGGGCTTGTGCTCGGTGCCCCGTGGGACGGTGAACACCGCCCCCTTCGGCAGGACGACCGTGCGCTCCCCGCCCGGCTCGCGCAGGGAGATCCGGAACTCGCCGTCGAGCACGAGGAAGAACTCGTCGGTGTGGTCGTGGACGTGCCAGAGGTGTTCGCCCTCGACCTTGGCGATGCGGACGTCGTAGTCGTTGACGCGCGTCACGATCCGAGGGCTCCACAGGGCGTCGAACGAGGCCAGGGCGTCGCCGAGGGGAATGGGTTCGCTGCTCATGTGGCCCATCGTGCGCGGTTCCGTGGGGCCACGGTGAGTGCTAGGAATCGCATATGCCGAAAGAATCCTCGCACGCGGTCCCCACGGCGGGCGCGCACCGGGTGGTCGTGATCGTGGACGAGAACTCGAACCCTTTCGAACTCGGCTGCGCGACCGAGGTCTTCGGGCTGCACAGGCCGGAGCTCGGGCGTCGTCTCTACGACTTCGGGCTCTGCTCCCCTGAGCCCCGCACCCTGATGCGGGACGGGTTCTTCGTGCTCACGGGAGTCGCCGGGCTGGAGGCGGCCGACGCGGCGGACACCCTGATCGTCCCGAACCGCCCGGACACCGACGTGCCGCGCCGTCCCGCCGTCCTCGACGCCGTCCGGCGGGCGCACGCGCGTGGCGCGCGCCTGATCGGCTTCTGCAGCGGGGCCTTCACGCTGGCGGAGGCGGGCGTCCTCGACGGGCGGCGGGCCACCGCGCACTGGCAGTGGGCCGACGTCTTCCGTGCACGCTTCCCGTCCGTGCGGCTCGAATCGGACGTGCTGTTCGTGGACGACGGCGACATCCTCACCTCCGCGGGCAGCACGGCCGCGCTCGACCTGGGGCTGCACGTGGTCCGGCGCGACCATGGCGCGGAGGTCGCCAACTCCGTGAGTCGGCGGCTGGTCTTCGCGGCGCACCGGGACGGCGGGCAGCGGCAGTTCGTGGAGCGCCCCATGCCCGACGTGCCGGACGAGTCCCTGGCCCCCGTCCTGGCCTGGGCCCAGGAACGGCTGGACGCGCCGCTCACCGTGTCCGGCCTCGCGGCGCGGGCGGCGGTCAGCCAGGCGACACTGCACCGCCGCTTCCGTGCCCAGCTGGGCACGACGCCGTTGGCGTGGCTCACGGGGGAACGGCTCGCCCTGGCATGCCGGTTGATCGAGCGGGGTGAGTCACGTTTCGAGGTGGTCGCGCGGCGCAGCGGGCTCGGTACCGCCGCTCATCTGCGCCTGCTGATGCGCCGCGAGACCGGCATCACCCCGTCGGCGTACCGGCGCCGGTTCGGGCCCGAGGTGTCCTGACGGCGGGCGCCCTACTCCCGGCGTATGGACGCCCGCAGCTCGGCGGGCGTGAGCCATGGCGCACGCCGGTGGATCATCCGGTGACAGTTCGCGCAGATCAGCGCCAGGTCCCCGAGACGGGTCCGCGTCTCGCCCGTGAGATGCAGCGGGACGACGTGGTGGACCTCGATGTATCCGGCCCCGCGCGCCCCGTAGCGCGCCTCGAAGTCGAAGTCGCACGCCTCACAGGCGAGCCGCCCGCCTCGGCCGAGGGCGTCCGCGATCTTCCGTCTCCGCACCGTCCGGTCACGCTCCCGGGCGAGGTGGCGCCTGAGCAGGAGCCTGCCCTCCGGTGCGCTGTACTCCTCCGCCTCCTCGACGGCGCCTTCCGGCAGGCCACGGAAGGCACCCGACGCGACACCTTCCCTGATGAGGTGGGCGGCCCTGGCCATCTCGTCCGGTCTGGTCTCGAAGGCGCGGACGACCTCGCCGTCCAGTGCGCTGCCGTGGGTCGTCACGCCGTCGAAGCCCGTGCGGCGCGTGGCAAGATCGACGCTCTTGCGCCCGACGCCGTTGGGATTGCGGAACTTCTCGCCCCGGACGGATTCGGGGTGGATCGGCATGAGCCGCAGAAGCTCCGACAACGCGACGACGCGCGCGTCCTCCGGGTACAGGCGCTTCCAGCCGTTCCTGACGACCAGGTCACAGACGAGGATCACCTCGTCCTGCGACCAGTGCGGACTCCGCAAGGTCCCACCCCCGTTCCCGGACCTTCCGGCCCCTGCCTCGGCGCGGTCGTGCGCGTGGCAGAAGCCTAGGAGGGGCCACTGACAGTGGAGCCCGGCGGCGGCGGGCCGTGGGTCAGCCGAGGAGGCCGCCCCAGACGGCTTCTGCGCCCGAGTCCCCCGCGCGCACGAGCGCGTACGTGCTCCCGGCCGCGACGAGGACGGCCAGCGCGCCGAGGACGGCGGTGGCCACCGTCACCGCGCGCCCGGTCAGGCGCGCCCTGTCCCTCCCCCACCGGAACCAGACCCACTGCGCGACGGCGACGACGAGGAGCGCCAGCGCCCACGGCAGCAGCATCCGCCCGTACCGCTCGTGCCGCTCCACCGCGGGCAGCGGCCCGACGACCTCGGCGAGCGATTCGCCCGCCGAGATCGTCACGGGCACCAGCACGGCGACGGCCAGCGCGCCGAGCGGCGTGACGACGCCGAGCCGCCGCCGCGCGGCGGGCCAGAACTGCGCGAGCAGCAGCGCGAGCACGGTCAGCGGCAGCAGGACGACGACGGCGTGGACGACGAGCGGGTGGATCGGGAGCCCCGACAGGTTCGGCGTATGGTCCATGGGGAGGTCACGAGACGCGCGGGCGGAAAGTTCACCCCGCGCGTGAACCATCCCGCGCCGCGCCTCGTGGTCCGCGTGTGGGTGACGAACGACCGCGCGGCGGGAGCCGCATGCCGGAGGGACCGGGCGTGAGCGTGCGGAGGGCGACGGCGCTGCGTGCGCTGCACGACCGGCACGCCGCCGCGCTGTGGCGGTACGTCGCCTCGCTGACGGGGAGCCTGGCCGACGCGGACGACGTGGTCCAGGAGACGCTGCTGCGGGCCTGGCGCAACCCCGGGCTGCTGGCCGAGGACCCGGACGCGGTGCGCGGCTGGCTGTTCACCGTGGCCCGCAACCTGGTGATCGACCAGGCGCGCAGCGCGCGGCGGCGTCACGAGCGTCCGTCCGCCGAGGAGGTGGAGCGCGTCGAGGACGACCGTACGGACCGGCTGTTCGATGCGATGCTGCTCCAGGACGCCCTGTCCTCGCTGAGCGGGCACCACCGCGAGGTGATCGTCCGCGCCTACTACGGGGGCCGGAGCACGGCGGAGGTGGCGCGGGAGCTGGGCATCGCGGAGGGCACGGTGAAGTCGCGTCTGCACTACGGGCTGCGCGCCCTGCGGTTGGCGTTCCAGGAAAGAGGGGTGACACGGTGAGCGGGACCGGCCACGAGGGTTTCGCCGACTGGGACGCCGCGTACGTGCTCGGCGCGCTCACGCCGGAGGACCGGCACGCGTACGAGGCCCATCTGGAGGAGTGCCCGCTGTGCCGGGACGCCGTCGGGGAGCTGGCCGCGATGCCGGGGCTGCTGGCCCGTACGCGCCCTGCGCCCGCGACGGACGCCGAGGCGGAAGCAGACACGGGCTCGCCGCCCGACGACCTCGTGGACCGGATGCTGGTGCGCGACACACGGTGGCGCGCCGGTCGGCGGCGGGTGCGGGTCCGGGTGGCGGCGGGCGCGCTGGCCGCCGCGGTCGCGCTGGCCGTGCTGGCGGGTGTGCCCTCGGTGCTCGGGACGCGCGACGCCCCGTCCGACGCGGTGTCGGTGGCGCTGGAGCCGACCGGGGCGACGCCGATGACCGTCGATGTCCGGCTGGACCCGGTCGCCTGGGGCACGCGGCTGTCGGTCGAGTGCGGCTATCCGGAGGGCACGGCCTGGTCGGGGCCCGGCGGCCCGTGGTCGTACGCGCTGGTCGTGACGGACGCCGACGGTGCCACGACCCAGGTCGCGACCTGGCAGGCGGTGGCGGGCAGGACGATCACGCTGGACGCGGCCACCGCCGTGCCGGTGGAGGACATCGCCTCCCTCTCGGTGGTCACGGCGGGCGGCGACGACCTGCTGACGGCCCAGGTCCCGTAGCAGCCGGTCCCGAGGTGAACCGATGAGGCCGCGGTCTCGTGTCCTCGTCGGATCGCACGGGCGGTCCGCGGAGCGAAGGGACACACCGATGAGGACGAAGCTCACCCTGGGGCTGGCCACGGCGGCGATCACGCTGCTCGGCCTCACCGCCTGCTCGTCGGACGACGACGGCGGCGACGCGTCGGCGTCCGACGACAGCTCGGCATCGCAGGAGAGCACGTACACCGACCCGACGCCCGCCGAGGACGAGGCACCCCCCGCCGAGGAGACGGCGGCGGGCACCGCGCTGGCCACCGCGGACACCGCGCTCGGCACGATCGTGGTGGACGGCGAGGGCCGCACCCTCTACCAGTTCGACACCGACACGCAGGGCGGCGACGCGTCCACCTGCGAGGGCCAGTGCGCCGACAACTGGCCCGCAGTCCCCGCCGAGGGCACGCCTGAGCTGGACGGGGTGACCGGCGAGGTCGGCACGATCACCGGCATCGACGGCGAGCCGCAGCTCACCCTCGACGGCTGGCCGCTCTACTACTTCGCGGGCGACGAGGCGGCGGGCGACACCAACGGCCAGGCGGTCGGCGGCGTCTGGTGGGTCCTGACCCCCGCGGGTGAGCCGATCCGCGACTGACGCGGGCCGGCGCCTGGCGGCGGTACGCGGGCGCGTACCGCCGCCGGATGCTGGACAGCGCCGCCTCTTCCGGCGCGCCACGCCGTAGGCTGGGCGGCGCAGCTGGTTCGCCCCGTCCGCCAGGCGGGAGGCGTCGTAAGAGGGAACCCGGTGGGAATCCGGGACTGCCCCGCAGCGGTGAGCGGGAACGAACGTCGTCATACGCACTGGGCCCGGCCGGGTCTGGGAAGCGGCGGCCAGTAGGAGTCCTCACGTCGTGAGGACGCGCCCGCGAGTCCGAAGACCTGCCCGCTGCCCGTGCGCGCACCACGCGCGCGCGGACATCCCGGTGACCTCGTGGGCGGGTCGGCGTACATATCGGAAGGACGGCCGCGCCTTGCCGCGCGCGCCCGCGCCGCCCGGTCCGTCACCCTTCACGCCCCGTCCCGTCGCCGGGATCTCAGGGATCCGTCTCGTGAAGGAGATCTCCGTGACCATCAAGCCCGCAGCCGCGGCAGCACGGGCCACCGTGTACGGCTACCCGAGGCAGGGACAGAACCGGGAGCTGAAGAAGGCGATCGAGGGCTACTGGAAGGGCCGCGTCACCGCCGCGGACCTCCGCTCGGCCGCCGAGGGACTGCGCCGCGCGAACTGGCGGCAGCTCGCCGAGGCCGGTGTGCACGAGGTGCCGACCGGCGACTTCTCGTACTACGACCATGTGCTGGACGCCTCCGTCATGGTCGGCGCCGTGCCCGAGCGGCACCGCGCGGCCGTGGCCGCCGACGCCCTGGACGGCTACTTCGCGATGGCGCGCGGCACGCAGGACGTGGCGCCGCTGGAGATGACGAAGTGGTTCGACACCAACTACCACTATCTGGTCCCTGAGTTGGGGCCCGACACCGTGTTCACCGCCGACTCGGCCAAGCAGGTCGCGGAGCTGGGCGAGGCCCGGGCGCTCGGCCTGACGGCAAGGCCCGTGCTGGTCGGCCCGGTCACGTACCTCCTGCTCGCCAAGCCCGCCCCCGGCGTGGCCGCCGACTTCGACCCGCTCACGCTGCTCGACCGGCTGCTGCCGGTGTACGCGGAGGTCCTGGCCGACCTGCGGGCGGCGGGCGCGGAGTGGGCGCAGCTGGACGAACCGGCGCTCGCGCAGGACCGTTCCCCGGCCGAACTGGACGCGGCGGCCCGCGCGTACGCGTTCCTCGGCGAGCCGGCGGACCGGCCGAAGCTGCTGGTCGCCTCCTACTTCGACCGGCTGGGCGAGGCGCTGCCCGTGCTGGCCAAGGCGCCGGTCGAGGGCCTGGCGCTGGACTTCACCGAGCGGTCGGCCGCCAACCTGGACGCGCTGGCCGCGGTCGGCGGGCTGCCGGGCAAGCGCCTGGTCGCCGGTGTCGTGAACGGCCGCAACGTCTGGATCAACGACCTCGCCGCGTCCCTCACGACGCTGGGCACGCTGCTCGGGCTCGCGGAGCGGGTGGACGTGGCCGCGTCCTGCTCCCTCCTGCACGTGCCGCTGGACACGGCGGCCGAGCGGGACATCGACCCGCAGATCAGGCGCTGGCTGGCCTTCGCGCGGCAGAAGACCGCCGAGATCGTGACCCTCGCCAAGGGCCTGGCCCAGGGCACCGACACGATCGCGGCCGAACTCGCCGCGAACCGGGCCGACCTGGCCGCCCGCGCGGGCT
Organism: Streptomyces avicenniae; assembly: GCF_000719135.1. Classification (GTDB taxonomy): domain Bacteria; phylum Actinomycetota; class Actinomycetes; order Streptomycetales; family Streptomycetaceae; genus Streptomyces; species Streptomyces avicenniae. The sequence goes on from NZ_JOEK01000002.1 coordinate 270,360, forward strand.
CGCCCCTCACGCGTGACCCGGCCGTCAGGTCCCGCGCGGCGGGGGTCACGGACGCGGACGCGCGCCGCTCCGCGCCGTACGCCGAGCGCGCCGTCGCGCAGCGCGCCCTCCTGGGCCTGCCGCTGCTGCCGACGACGACCATCGGCTCGTTCCCGCAGACCACCGCGCTGCGCACGGCGCGCGCCGACCTGCGCGCCGGGCGCATCGACACGGCCGGGTACGAGGAGCGCGTCAAGGAGGAGACGCGGGAGGTGATCGCCTTCCAGGAGCAGGCGGGCCTGGACGTCCTCGTGCACGGCGAGGCCGAACGCAACGACATGGTGCAGTACTTCGCCGAGCAGCTCACCGGCTACCTGGCCACGCAGCACGGCTGGGTGCAGTCGTACGGCACCCGGTACGTCCGCCCGCCGATCCTGGCGGGCGACATCTCCAGGCCCGAGCCGATGACGGTGCGCTGGACGGCGTACGCGCAGTCGCTGACGAGCCGCCCGGTGAAGGGCATGCTCACCGGCCCGGTGACGATGCTGGCCTGGTCGTTCGTGCGCGACGACCAGCCGCTCGGCGACACCGCCCGTCAGGTCGCCCTCGCCCTGCGGGACGAGGTGGCCGACCTGGAGGCGGCCGGGACGTCCGTCATCCAGGTGGACGAGCCCGCGCTGCGCGAGACGCTGCCGCTGCGCGCCGCCGACCACGCGGACTACCTGGCCTGGGCGACCGAGGCGTTCCGGCTGAGCACCGGCGGCGTGCGGCCGGACACGCAGATCCACACGCACATGTGCTACGCGGAGTTCGGCGACATCGTGCAGGCCATCGACGACCTCGACGCCGACGTCATCAGCCTGGAGGCCGCGCGCTCCCACATGCAGGTGGCCCGCGAGCTGGCCGCCCACGGCTATCCGCGGGAGGCCGGGCCCGGTGTCTACGACATCCACTCGCCGCGCGTGCCGAGCGCAGAGGAGGCCGCGGCCCTGCTGCGCACGGGACTTGAGGCGATCCCGGCCGAGCGGCTGTGGGTCAACCCGGACTGCGGCCTGAAGACCCGCGGCTGGCCGGAGACCCGCGCGTCGCTGGAGAACCTGGTGACGGCGGCGCGTGCCGTGCGCGGGGAGATCTCCGCGTCCTGACGCGTGCGGTCGTGCCGCGCCGCTCCCCCGGGGGCGGCGCGGCACGGCCGGTCACCAGGCGGGCTTGCGTCCGCTGGCGTAGCCGCCGCCCTTGGGGCGGTCCTCGAAGTGCAGGTGCGGGCCGGTCGTGTTGCCGGTCACGCCCACCTTGCCGAGCTGCTGCCCGGCCTTGACCTTGTCGCCCTTGCCGACGGCGCGGTGGGAGAGGTGGCAGTAGACGTAGAGGCGGCCGTTGTCGGCGTTCAGGCCGATCCAGGTGCCGTACGAGCCGCCGTCCCCGTCCGACCAGGCGATGGTGCCGGAGCGGACGGCGACCACCGGGGTGCCGGTCGGCGCCGGGTAGTCGTCGCCCGTGTGGTAGCCGGCGCTCCAACTGCCGCGCACGCCGTAGGCCGTGCCGATCCTGGTGTGGCCGCTCACCGGGGACGCCACGCGCCCGCCGCCCCCGTGGGTCCCGCTGCCGAGGCCGAGACGCCGCATGGTCTCGGGTCCCGGCAGGCCGTCCGCGTCGCCGCCGCTCCAGCCCTGGTCGCGCTGGAAGGCGCGGCAGGCGGCCTTCGTCTCGTCGCCGTAGAAGCCGGTCGCGCCGGACGGTATGCGGTGCCCTTTGCCGATCAGTGCCTTCTGGAACGCGACGACGCATTTCGTGTCGGTCGCCCCGAAGGACACGTGGTCGAATTCGATCGTGGCCATGTCTTTTCCCCCTGTTTTCCTGTGGTGTTCGTGCTGGTGACGCGTTGCGCGTGCCGTCGGATCAGCTCGCGGGGACGCGGAGTCGGTCCCAGGTCACCCTGCCGGGTATTCCGTCGGCGTCGGCGCCGGAGAATCCCAGCTTTCGCTGCCAGAGCGCGTACGACTGCCGGTGTTCCTCGCCCCATTCGGGGCCCGGCCGAGCGGTCACGCCGTAGCGGTCGCACCGTTCGGCGACCAGGCGCCGCCCCATGCGGGCGATGACCTCGCTGCGCCGTCCGGCGCAGAAGAAGCCCTCGCCCGGGTAGGCGGCGTATCCGGCTGCGGGCTTCCCCTGGGCCGGGTCAGGAGCCGGTACGGGCGGCGCCGCCAGTCGCCTCGCGACACGTCCGCGCATCGCCTCCATGGAGAACCCCCTCGGGTCCACCTTTCCCGGCTGCCACTCCAGGTGACCGATGACGGAGCGGTGGCTCCAGCCGTGCGCCCGGCACAGGGCCGCCGCCGCGCGCTCGATCGCGAGCAACTGCGCCTCGGGCCAGGGATCGCGTCCGTCGCCGAGGTTGACGCACTCGAAGCCGTAGAAGTGGGTGTTGCCGTCCGTGTCGGCCACGGTGTCGGGCGGCAGCGCGGCGCGTTCCGCGACGACCGCGTCGAGGACGCGCCGGTCGCCGCGCCCGGCGTGGTTCGCGCGGCCGTGGCCGACGAGGTGGACGTGCCCCTCCTTGTCGATGACGCCGTGGCACAGCGGTCCCGGCAGGGCCGCGTGGCCGTCGTAGCACAGCGCGACGCTGCTGGCCGTGCCGCGGGTGACCGTGTGGTGGATCATGACGCCGTGGACCGGCCCCCAGGGATTCCCCGAGGCGGCGCGGTCGTGGGTACGCCAGTCGCGTACCTCGTGCACCGTCAGGCCCTCCCCGCGCAGTGCCCCCAGGACCCGGGCCGCCGTCAGTGGGGTTGCCATTCCCTTTCCCCTCCCGATGAGCGAACGAGGGTCCCCGGTTCGGTTTCCCCTCGCCTTCCGCTACTCATCCTCCGGGGTATTCGGCGGATTGTCCTTGACGATGGTTATCCGCATTCTTGACTTTGCCGCACCTGCGGACGCATTCGCCGTCCGCCACAAGGGGAAGAACCGCACCGTGAACCACAGGAATGCAAAGGCGTGACAGGCGTGGAGGGCGCGGGAACGGGGTCGGGAAGGGAGTGGGGGCGGCCGTGCCGCGAGGTGGAATCCCGCCGGGAATTCAGGAGATTCGGTGTCCGTCACGTGACGGCGGCGGGGTGGGCAGCGTGTGGCGACGGTAGTCCCGGGGCGGCACGCCGTGGACGGCGCGGAAGGTCCTGGAGAAGACGGCGGCGTCGGTGAATCCCCAGCGGGCCCCGATCTCCTGGACCGGCACGGCACGCTGCGCCGGGTCGGCGAGGTCCTGGCGGGCGCGTTCGAGTCGCTGGCTGCGGATCGACGCGGCGGGGGTGTCGTGACCCAGGGCGCGGAGGATCCGGTGCAGGTGCCCGAGGGAGATGTGGTGGGCGTCGGCGACCGACCGGGGCGTCAGCGCGGGGTCGTGGAGGTGGCCGCGGATGAACGACTGGACGCGCAGCGCCAGGGCGTGGCTGCGGGTCTCGGGCGGGAGGCGGTCGTGTGCGTCGAGGCGTTCGGCGAGGGCCGCCGCCAGGAGGTCGAGCACGACCGTCTCCAGCCGGAGCAGGCCGGCGGGCCGGTACGTGGCGGCGTCCCGCACCAGGCGCGTGAGGAGTCCGAGGAGCAGGGCGCCGACGCCTTCCCGCCAGGACAGCCCTTCGGTGAGCAGCTGCTCCACCCGGCCTCCGGGCAGCGGCAGCAGCCTGCGGGGCACCTCGACCCCGATGATCCGGGTGGTCACGTGGTTGCGGCAGTCGAAGGGGCGTGACGGGTCGGTGACGAACAGCCCGCCGCCGCGGTGGACCTCGCGCCGTCCGGCCTGGGCGATCTCCATGACCCCGTCCAGCATGCAGGTGACGTGGTAGGTCCCGGGATCGAACTGCCTGATCAGTGCGGGGGTCCGGTGGAAGGACATCGGCGCGGCCATCCCCGGCCACACCCGCACCTCGCCGACCTCCACGACGGAGATCTCGGCCTCGAACCGGTCGAGGTGGTCCACCCGCATGTCCATCGGGCACAGGGCCTGCGCCATGCGCTCGCGCCACCAGGCGAGGCGGTCCTCGGCGGGGAGATCCCCGGTCCGTGACATCAGCACGTTCACCACACCCCCAGGAGGACGGGAGCCAACGGGCTTTGGGCTTTCCTGGTCACCCGAGAGGTTAGGCGGGGCGCGTAAACAGATGATGGACGCGCGGCCCGGACGGCGCCGGGGGGCGGGCGCAGCGAGCGGGGGCCTCGGGGCGACTCACCGGAGGCGGGACGGCGTCGGCCGCGCTTGCCCGGCTACGGGAACGGCGCGTTCTCCTCGCCACTCTCAACGTATAGCGCAAGGGGGGCCTTGCGGCAAGGCCCCCGTCGTGCCGCACAATCGCACTCCTCAGCCGGAAGTCACCGAAATGGGAGATTCACCACGTGCGTGCGCATATGCCGATCGCCGGGCCGGGCGGGACCCCGGGAGCCGCTGCCACGGACCCCCCGTCCACCAGCGCGTTCGCCCTCCCCGAGCGCCTCGCCGCCAAGGCCGACCCGGCGCTCGTCGCCGCCGACGAGGCGCACTTCGCGGCCGTCGCACGGAGCCTGCGCGAGGCCGTCGCCGAGCTGTCGGGCCAGCTCGACGCGGCGCGCCTGGCGCCCGGCGGCGTCGGCCGGGCGGCGATGGACCGCGACACGGAGGTCCACCGGCTGACGGGCCGCCTGCGCGCCCTGCGGCGCTTCGGGCTCGACCTGTGCCTCGGCCGGGTCGTCCACGCCGACGACCCCGAGCCGGTGTACATCGGGCGCCTCGGCCTCACCGACAGCACGGGCCGCCGCCTGCTGCTCGACTGGCGCACGCCCGCCGCAGAACCGTTCTTCGCCGCGACCCACGCCCACCCGCAAGGGCTGCTCAGCCGCCGCCGCTACCGCTGGACCGGCGGCCGGATCGCCGACTACTGGGACGAGGTCTTCACCGAGGAAGGGCTCGAAGGGCACGCCGCGCTCGACGACCAGTCCGCGTTCCTCGCCAGCCTGGGCGGCAGCCGTTCCGACCGGATGCGCGACGTCCTCGCCACCCTCCAGGCCGACCAGGACGCGATCATCCGCGCCGGGTCGCGCGGCGCCCTCGTCGTGGACGGGGGGCCGGGCACGGGCAAGACCGTCGTGGCGCTGCACCGCTCCGCCTACCTCCTGTACTCCGACCCGCGCCTGCGGCGGCGGCGCGGGGAGGTGCTGTTCGTCGGCCCGCACGAGCCGTACCTCGCCTACGTCGCCGACGTCCTGCCCAGCCTCGGCGAGGAGGGCGTGCGGACCTGCACGCTGCGGGACCTGGTCCCCGAGGGGGCCACGGCGGCGCCGGAGGCCGACCCGGAGGTGGCGCGCCTCAAGGCGTCGGCCGAGTTGGTGAAGGCCGTCGAGCGGGCCGTCCGGGTGTACGAGGAGCCGCCCACGAAGGGGATGACGGTCTCCACCGAGTGGGCCGACATGTGGCTCGGCGCGGACGACTGGGCCGAGGCGTTCGACGCGCCGGGGCCGAGCACGCCGCACAACGAGGCGCGCGAGCTGATCTGGGACGCGCTGGCCGAGATCCTCCTGGACAAGTACGGCGCGGGGGACGACGAGGACGTGACGCCCGACGCGTTCCGCCGGGCGCTGACGCGGGACGAGGACCTGGTGACGGCCCTCCATCGCGCGTGGCCGCTGCTCGACCCGGCCGACCTCGTCGGGGACCTGTGGACGGTGCCCGCCTATCTGCGGCTGTGCGCCCCCCGGCTCGGGCCCGACGACGTCCGCGCGCTCCAGCGGGAGGACGCGCGGGCGTGGACGGTCTCCGACCTGCCGCTGCTCGACGCGGCGCGGCAGCGGCTCGGCGACCCGGCGGCCGACCGGCGCAGACGTCGCCGCGAGGCGTCCGCGGCGGCCGAACGCGCGCGCATGGCCGACGTCATCGACCACATCGTCCACGCGGACGCGGACGGCGAGGGCGCCGTGACCATGCTGCGGGGCGCCGACCTCCAGGACAGCCTGGTGGACGAGGCCGCGCTGCCGGGCGCCGACCGCGAGCCCCTGTCCGGGCCGTTCGCGCACATCGTGGTGGACGAGGCGCAGGAACTGACCGACGCGGAGTGGCAGATGCTGCTGCGGCGCTGCCCGTCCCGGAGCCTCACCGTCGTCGGCGACCGCGCGCAGGCGCGCGGCGGGTTCGCGGAGAGCTGGCGGGAACGGCTGACGAGGGTGGGGCTCGACCAGGTCACCGTCACCTCGCTCGGCATCAACTACCGCACGCCGAAGGAGGTGATGGCGGAGGCCGAGACCGTCATCCGGGCCGCGCTGCCGGACGCCAACGTGCCGGTCTCCGTGCGCGGCACGGGCGTCCCCGTCACGCACGGGCCGGTCGCGGACCGGGACGCGCTCCTCGACGCCTGGCTCGCCGCGCACGCGGAGGGGATCGCCTGCGTCATCGGCGACCCCACGTACCGGGCCGCGTCGCCCCGCGTGCGGTCGCTGACTCCGGCGCTGGCGAAGGGACTTGAGTTCGACCTGGTCGTCGTGGTGGACCCGGACGCCTTCGGCGACGGCGTGGCGGGAGCGGTGGACCGCTATGTCGCGATGACGCGTGCCACGCAGCGGCTCGCCGTCCTCACGAGCCCCTGACGGGGGCCGGGCGCCGCCACCGGTGGAGCAGCCGGGCGGCGCACACCGCGAGCGCCACGGCGGCCGGGGGCACGGTCCACCACGGGAGGCCGGTGAGCAGGGCGGCGATCCCGACGGCGAAGGGACCGGCCGCCACGACGCCGAGCATCAGGTTGCCGTACGGCCGCCAGGTGAACGGCCGGTGGTCGAGGGGCCTGGCCAGCCGGACCGCGCCGAACCCGAGCAGCAGGGCCGCGAGGAGGGCGGCGCCCGTGCCCGCGGCGGCCGTCATCTGGGGCTCGTCGCGCGGTTCGTCCGACGTGCTCTGCCGGGCGTCGTCCCTGCTGAGCGCCATGACACGGCCGCGCCAGACGGTGCCGGTGACCTGCTCGCCCGGCCGGAGCCGGTCCAGGACGGGCCCTTGGTCGCCGAACCTGACGGTGCCGTTCCAGAAGTCCGTCCCGTCGAGGGTCGCGTCGAGGCCCCTGGGCTCGGTGTCCGTGTCCCGGACGGTGAACGTCACGGTCCGCAGGCAGTCCTCCCACCCGCCGGTCGCCGCCGGGCCGGGGCACGGCTCGGCGGCCCCGTAGTCCCGGTAGCGGTCCATGGTGGAGGGGAGCCAGTCGGTGAACGTCATGTGGCCGAGCCAGGCAGGGAACAGCGACAGCGCGATCAGCGCGACGCCCACCAGCCGCGCCCTGACGGGTGAGCGCCGCGTGGCGGGGGGCTCGTGCGTCGTGCCCGTGGTCGTGTCCTTCACCGTCGCCCCCGCCTCTCCCCCGTCGCGTGCCGCCCTCAGCCTCTCCTGTCCGGAAGGCGGTCGGCCACCGGGGCTGTCGGCACGTCCTGGCCGCCTCTCCTTTCCGGCTTCCGGCAACTCACGGGGCCGTGGTCGCGGCGTGGGCCTTCCGCAACAGGTCCGCGAGCACGTCCGCGGTCTGGGCGCCCGAGGCGGTCCAGCGCCCTGCGACGACGAAGGAGGGCACCGCGGAGACGCCGAACCGCGTGGCCCGCTCCTCGTCGGCCCGCACGGCGTCGGCGTACGCATCGCCCGCCAGGACGGCGCGTACGGGGTCCGCTTCGAGCCCGGCCTCCCCGGCGAGGGCGAGCAGCGTGGGGTGGTCGGACAGCGAGGCGCCCTCCTTGGTGTACGCGACCATCAGCCGCTCCTGGAGCCGCCCGGCGAGGCCAAGGCTCTCGGCGTGGTGCACGAGGCGGTGCGCGTCGAAGGTGTTGGACGGGCGCGCCAGGGCCAGGTCGTAGTCCAGCCCCTCGTCGGCGGCCTGGGCGCTCACCCCGGCGAGCAGCCGCGCGGCCTGCCGGGGCGGGATGCCCTGGCGCCGGAGCATCCGCTCGGGGATGGTCTCGTCGGTGACGCGCGGGGCGGCCGGGTCGAGTTCGAAGCTGCGCCACCGCACCCGTACGGCCTCCCGCAGCCCCGACAGGTCGAGCGCCTTCTCGAAGCGGCGCTTCCCGATGAAGCACCAGGGGCAGACGACGTCGGTCCAGATCTCCACGCTGATCTCGTTCATGGCCGGGACCCTAGAGGCCGTGGCTTTCTCCTGGTAAGCACCCACCTGCGGGTAAGCCCCGGCCCCACGGGTACGCGCGCAGGCCGGACGGCCGGGCGGCGCGGCGGACATGACGCGTGTCACAGCCCGCGCGCGCCCGGCGGCGTCGGCCGCCCGCCGTCAGCCGAGCGCCTTGCTCAGCCGTGCGGCCTCCAGGGTGATCCGGCTGCCGCCGCCCCGGGCCGCTATCTCCGCGACGACGCGGGACAGGTCGTCGCCCGACGCGCCGTCGCGTGGGGCGCAGCGGGTGGCGAGGGCGAGCAGTTCCGGCAGGCCGGAGTGCCGGGAGCCGTGGGCCGGGGGCTCGGTCAGCAGCAGGGGCAGGGCGGCGGCCAGGGCCCCCCAGACGGCGGCGCGCGCCCCGGCGTCCGCGGCCTCGGCCAGCCCCGTGGCGAGCCTGCTGCCCTTGACGGCGCCCCGGTGCGCGGCCTCGGCGGCGAGGCGTCCGAGGAGCGGCGGGTCGATGCGGCCCTGGGCGGCCAGGCTGAGGAGGGCTTCGGCGGCGGCCGTGCGGTCCTCGGCGTGCCGGGCGGCCAGGCCGTGGGCCACGGCGAGGTGGACGGCGGGTCCTGCGTGCCCGCGGCAGGTGGCCAGCACGGGGAGGACCGCGCCGAACGCCCATTCGTCGCTGTCGGCCAGGCTGGCGAGCGGGGCCTGTATCCGGGTGGCGAGGAGTTCGGCGTGCTGCGGGGCGACCCAGGGCCACAGCGCGTGCTTGTCCGGCCAGAAGACCTCGTCGATGAGATGGTCGGGACCGGCCGAGGCGAGCAGCCGCGAGAAGCACGCGTCGAGCGGCAGCGGGACGGCGGTGGCGGCCAGGCGCACCTGGAGCCGCCGGGACGCGCGCCAGAGGGCCCAGCCCTGGCGCTTGTCCGCCGTGGTGCGGATCGTGGTGACGGCCGTCGCCGTCACGGGGGCCCGGTCCCGCAGCCAGCGGGCGGTGTCCTTCGCGGCGGCGCCCCCGACGCGATCGGCGGCGGCTGCCCACCGTTCGGCGTCGGCGGGGTCGTCGGGCACGGTGAGCCGCAGCAGGGCCTGGCCGAGGTCCGCAGGGCCGGGCTCGGTGGCGTGCGCCTCGTGCGCGCGCAGCCGGTCCAGCAGGTCGGCGGGGTCGAGGGTGCCGTCGCCGCTGCTCGGTGTCGCGAGCAGGCAGGGCCAGGCCCGTTCGCCTGGCTCGGCCACGTTCCGCGCGATCTCGTCGAGGCGGGCGGCGAGCACGTCGCCGTACGGCGAGTGGCTGCGGGGCGCGTCGGTGCCCGCCCTCGCCAACAGCGCCCGGGGGCCGGTGTCCCCGGCAGCCGCGGCGACGACGGCGGCGACGTCGCTGCCCGAGATGTCGCCCCGGCCGCGCCAGCCCGCGAAGGCGCGCGTCTGCGTGAGGGGCGCGGCGGCGGCCCGCAGCGCGGCGGGGTCGCGGTGCGCGAGGTGGACGACGGCGGCCAGGGCGCGTTCGAACGCCGTGGCGTCGCCCCGGCCGGTGAGCAGCACGGCCAGTTCCTCGACGAGTTCAGCCGTGGTCCCCGGGGGTGCGGGGAACGGCGGGACGACGTGGGCGGGCAGCGGGTCCGGCTCCTCGTCCGGCCCTGCCTCCGCGGGCTCCTGCGGCAGGCCGAGCAACTGGGCCGCGCGCGCCCGCAGTTCCGGGTCGCCGAGGGTGGCGGCGGCGTCGCGCAGTTCGTCGGGCGCCGTGCCGCCGGTCCGCTTGAGCAGCCGTTCGGCGAGGCGCCAGGCACGGGTCGTCAGCAGGGTGTCGTCCAGCGCGAGCGCCCCGGCCAGCGAGCGCAGGACGGCGGGGACGGCGTCCTGGCGGGCCGCGGCGCTGTTCAGCAGCTGGAGGTGCGCCTTGTGGAGCTTCTTCTCGGTGCGGAAGAAGACGGCGTCGCTGGCCTCCGTGAGCTGTTCGGGCGTCAGCAGGCCCGCGGCGTCCAGCCGGAGCAGGGCGGCGTGGGCGTGCGAGGCGACGACGGAGGGGGTGTCGGACAGGAGCCGCAGCAGGTCGGGGGCGCGCGCGGCGTCCTCGGCCGGGGTCGGGGCCAGGGCGTCGAGGAGGTCGAGGGCGAAGCCGGTGTCGGCGGGACGCCCGCCGCGCAGGAGCCGTGACGTGCCGAGCGCGAGGAGCGTCGGGCGGTCGAGCGTGCCGTCGGCGGCGAAGGTGGCGAGGCTGCCGGTCCACGAGTCCTCGGGCCGTTCCGACCCCCAGGGGGACCGCAGGGCGGTGCCCAGCTCTTCCACCTCGAACAGGCGCGGCAGGAGGACGGGGAGGAACGCGTCGGCCCGCAGCACCCCGCGCAGGTCACCGGCGAGCGGCAGCGCGGCCCTGATGTCCTCCGGCGCGTCGAGCGCCCGGCGCCCGCCGTGCTCGGCGAGGAGACGGCGGCTGCGGACCCAGGCGCTGACGAACCCGTCGGTGGTCGGCACGGGCGCGCCCGAGGAGCGGACCAGGAGTTCGGCGACGATGCCTTCCTGGTCCTCCCAGCGGTCGGGGCGGCGCTCGGCGAGCCGCGCGGCGACGTCGGCCTGCCAGGCGGGGTCGCGGCGCGCCAGGACGGTGAGGAGGGCGCGCAGCCCCCGGGGGTGCCAGCGCTGGAGTTCCCTGGCGCCGAGCCAGCGGGCCGCCTCGGCGGGGGAGGTGAACGCACCGGCGGCGGCGACCACCAGCCCGTTGCGTGCATGGGTGTGCTCCCGGTCCCACGGCCGGAAGCTGCGCAGGCTCGGGCGCAGTGCGCGGGCGGCCTCGGCGGCTGCCTTCCTGCCCGCCGCGTCGAGCGGGGCGAGGAGACCGGCGAGTTCGCCGACCCGTCCGGCGGCGATGGCGTCGCGTATCCGGCTCGTCGTCGCGGCGGCGTCTGCTGGGCTGGTCACGGTGTTCGTTCCTTCTGGCCTGACGGGGTGGCGAGGGGCTGGGCGCCGCGCGCGTGGAGCCGGACGGCGAGGGCGTGGCTGCACGGCCCGCGACCGCCCCGGTAGGTGGCCCACCAGCGGCAGGTGCAGCTGAGCCGGTCGCCCGCCGTACGGACGAGGTGCAGGTCGCCCTTCGAGCCGCGCACGAGCGCCGTGCCGCCCGGCTGCGGGGTCACGGCGCCCTCGGCGAGCAGGGCGCGGGCGGCGCGCAGCCGGGGGTTGTGCCGCTCGACGCCGTGGGCGCTGTAGGGCAGTTCGCGGTGGAAGTAGGCGGCCTCGGCCGTGTCGTAGCCGATGCGCCCCGCCGTGCCGAGGCGGGTGAGCGCGGCGGAGACGCGTGCGGTGTCGAGGCCGGACTGTTCGGCGAGCGAGGCGATGTCCACGCGGGGTTCCCAGGCCAGCAGGACGGACAGCAGGTCGGCGTCCTCGGCCGTGCCGTCGGCCGTCAGCGCGTCGAGCACGGCGCCCTCGCCGGAGAAGCCGCGGTCGGTCTCGGGGGAGAGCATCAGCGTCAGCCGCATGCCGGGCAGCGCCAGCTCCCACGCGGAGGCGACGGGCCCGGGCGCGGAGGGGCCCGTGGGCGGGCCGTAGACGCGCAGCGCGGTGGCGTACCGCAGGACGCGCTGGAGCGCGGCGAGGCGGTGCGGGCCCGGGAGGCAGACGGCGCCGGGGACGGCCTTGCTGGTGGCCCGCAGGCCGCCCCGGGCGGGGACGAACCAGCGCGGCGGCGCAGGACCGGCCGCACGCGGCAGTCCGCGCAGGAAGCGCACCGCCTCGGCGGCGGACAGTTCGGCGCGCAGGTCGAATCCGGAGGCGATGACCTGGGTCTCCGCGAAGCCGCGCAGCCACCGGTCGGGCAGGGGCACCTTCTTCTCCAGCACCGGGCCGTCCAGCGTGGTGACGGCCAACTCGTCGGGCCCGACCCGCAGGTGGAGCGGGTCCGCGGCGCCCGTGCGCGCCAGCGCCTCGCGCAGCGGTCCGTTGACGTCCACGTTGGTCGTGCCGTGGCCGACGTCGGCGCCGTCGAGCCCGGCGCGCAGCACGTCGAGGCGGGCGTGGACACCCCCGCAGCCGGAGAAGGACTCGAAGCGCAGCCGGTCGCCGTTGCCGGTGACCACCGGGTCGAGCAGGGCGGGGGCTCGCGGGTTCCGGTACCGGGCGGCGGCGACGTCCGCGACGGCCAGCAGGCCCGCGGCGGCCGTGCGCGGGCTCGTCAGGAAGCCGCTGAAGAAGGACGGGTGGGCCCGCGCGCCGCCCGGGGTCGCCCCGCCGGACGTCTCCAGCGCGAGACGTCCGCCGCCCGGTGCGTCGTGCAGCGCGGAGGGCCGCAGATAGGCGAATGCCTGTTCGGCTTGCGTCATACGCAGGACAGTACGGCCCACCACTGACAGCCGGGGGCGACGGCGTGTCAGACCCCGGGTTCCAAGATCATCCCGCCGTACGCTGGGGCGGCGCCCGGCCCCCTCTGGGGGCGCACCGCACCACGAACCCGGAGGCGACATGCGCCCCATCCCGCTCGTGTCCCGCGTCCTCGCCCGCCCACCGCTGGCGGGCAGCTACGCCGCCGCCGTGGCCCTGGTGCTGCTCGCGCTCTGCCCGTTCCTCGTGCTGACGACGGCGACGTCCCTGATGGCGCCCGCGCTGCTCCACGACCTGCACGCGACCCCGTTCGAACTCCAGCTGGCCGTCGGGCTGTCCAACGCGGGCTACGCCTTCGGGGCGGTGGCCGCCGCCGACCTCATCCAGCGGGTGCCGAGGCGGCACGTCTACTTCGTGTGCGAGGCGGGCTTCGTCCTGGCGGCGGTGGTGGCGCTCAGCGCCCAGGGGATCGCCCAGTTCAGCACCGCGCTCATCCTCCTCGGCCTGTTCACGGGGCTGCTGCTGGTCGTCGCGCTGCCTCCGCTGATCACGCGGCAGAACCTGGACGAGCTGCCCACGACGGCCGCCGTCGTCTCGGTCGGCCTGTTCGGCATGGTGACCCTGGGGCCGCTGGTCGGCGGGCTCATCGGTGACACGGGCAACTGGCGGCTGCTGTTCACCGTCATCGCGCTCCTGGCCGCCGCCGGTCTCGTCATCGGGTTCCTCAGCTTCGCGCACAACCCGCCGCTCTCGCCGGGCGCGGGCTTCGACTGGCTCGCCATCCCGCCCGCGCTCGCCGTCACCGCCCTGCCGTTCTTCGGCGTCTCCTGGCTGACCCGCTCGACCTTCGGCAGCCTCGTGTTCCTGCTGCCCGTCATCGTGGGCGTGGCGATCGGCGTGGTCCTCGTGGCCGGGCAGTACCGGGCGAAGAACCCGCTGATGCCCGTCAAGCCCATCAGCAACACGCTGCCGGTGGCCGGGATCGCGGGCGCCATGCTGGCAGGGGCCGCGTTCACGACGCTGATCGAGCTGAGCGAGTCCTTCCTGCTGGAGGGGCCGCGCTACACCCCCGTCAAGGTCGGCTCGCTGCTCACGCCCCAGCTCCTCGGGGTGCTGATCGGCGCGCTCATCTTCCGGCGCGTGCTGTTCACCCGCTGGACGCCGCTGCTGGCGCTCTCAGGACTCCTCAGCATCGGGGTGGCGGCGCTCGTCCTGCTGACGCTCACCGAGTCCAACGCCTCCGTCATCGTCCCCGTCGCCGCGCTGTTCCTGGGCTACGGCGCGGGGGCCGGTGTGACGCCCGGGCTGTTCCTGGCCGGTCTCTCGGTGCCTGCGGTGGCGATCGGCTCGATCTTCGCGCTGGTCGAACTGCTGCGCTCCGAGGCGGCGTTCCTCATCGGCCCGGTGCTGCTCCACTTCGCCGAGGACAAGGGCATCGCCGACAGCGGCTACCACGTCACGGTCGCCATCGTGCTGGCGATCACCGTGGGCGGTGCGCTGCTCCTCGTCGGGCTCTACGCCATCAGCGGCGCCCGGCCGCGCCGCCCCGACATGCGCGCGTGGATGGGCGGCAAGAGCGCCGCCTACCACTCCCCGCCGCTGGCCGCCCGGTTCCGTAAATCCTGACCGGCGCGGCGCGCGTCTGCCAGGATCGGCGGATGTTGAGAGTCGGATCAGTGGTGCTCGGTGTGTCGGACGTGGCACGTGCCGCGGCGTTCTGGGGCGAGGCCCTGGGCTATGTGCCGCGCGAGGAACTCGACGACGACTGGGGGGTGTTGGTGCCCGCGGAGGGGACCGGTGTACAGGTGGCGCTCATGGAGAGCGCGACGCCGCCGCAGGGCCGTCCCCGCGTCCACCTGGACCTGTACGCGGGGGACGCGGCCGACCAGGCCGCCGAGGTGGAGCGGCTGGTCGCCCTCGGGGCGCGGCGGGTCGCCTGGGATCTCTACCCGGATGACCCGGACTTCGTCGTCCTGGCCGACCCCGACGACAACGTCTTCTGCGTCATCGACACGAGCCGCGGCTGAGGGCCGCGCTCAGCCGCGCCGCGCCGACATGCGGCCGGGGAAGCCGAGGCGACGGCCGCGCGCGCGCGACCGCAGCACGAGCGCCACGACGAGGGGGGCTCCGAAGAACACCACGAGCCCGGCGCCGATGTTGGCGTCGGCCGTCGCCCCGGTGAGCACCCGCCAGCCCGCCCCCGTCACCGCACCCGCGACCACCAGGGGGACGAGCACGCCCCACCACTGGCGGCGCATCCGTCCCGCCACCGTCGCGGCCACGAGCGCCCCGGCGCTCACCACGGCGACGAGCGCGCCGCCGATCCCGGCGAAGTCCTCGACCACGTCGGGGACGTCAGGCGGCGGGACGACGTGCCCCAGCAGCGCGGGGTCGGCGGTCGTGTCGTCCAGGGGGCCGACGAACCCCCACACGGCGACGGGTACCGAGACGACCAGGGCGACTGCCGCAGCAGCGAGTAAGCGTCGTTCATGAGCCATGTCCGCCAGTATGCGCCCGTACGGGGGACGGGCGGGGGACGGGCGGGAGCGGCACGGTCAGCGGTCCGTGCGGGCCAGGTCACGCAGGACCTCGCGGGCCGCGCGGGTGCCGGAGGCGAGGGCGCCCTGCACCGAGCCGGTGGCGCGGTGGTCGCCGCACACGTACCGGCCGCGTCCGACGTCCCGCGGGCTCGGACGGCTGAGCGGCTGGGGCGGCGGCATGGCCGGGAGGGCGCCGGGCACCTCGCGGGTGGCCACGGATCCCCACGCCGCGGTGTCCGCGCCGTAGACCTCGGCGAGCACGGGCAGCAGGGCGGCCTCCCGTCCGGGGCTGTCCAGGCCCAGGACCGAGGTGGCGATCAGGCTGTGGCCCGGCGGGGCGTACTCCGGGACGGCCTCGCTGAGCACGCAGGTGTTGAGGAGGCGGCGGCGTGTGTCGGTGAGGAGGACGGGCTCGGGCAGCGGCGAGCGTGGGGCCGCGTGGTAGTAGGTGGTGACGGTCCGGCAGTCGGGCACCGGCAGGGTGGGCAGCAGGTCGGCGGCCGTGGCCGGGTCCGTGGCCACGACGACGGCGCGCGCCGGGAGTTCGCCGCCGTCCGCGAGACCGGCGCCCTCCTCGGTGAGGCGGGCCACGGGCTGTTCGAGCCGGAGGGTGTCCGGGGGCAGCAGGGCGGCGAGCTGACGGGGGACGGCGTCGATCCCGGCGCTCGGGAGGGACGGCGTGCCGCGCAGCATGCTGCGCCAGACGAGGTGGAAGACCCGGCTTGAGGTGACCAGTCCGTCTTCGAGGAACACCCCGGCGAGGAAGGGACGGAAGAACGTCTCGACGAACGCGTCGGTGAATCCGGCGGCGGCCAGGGCGGCGTGGGTCGTGCGCTCGGGTGCCGTCTTGAGGCGGCGGGCCGGGAGGAGGGCGTCGGCGGCGGCGAGGCGGGCCAGGGCCAGCAGGTCACGGGCGCCCGCCGTGCGGCCGGGCAGGAGGGCGGCGGCGCGGCGCGGGTCGCGGGTGGGGTCGGTGAGGCGCAGGCGGCCGTGCGGGGTGTGGAGGAGGACGCCCCGGGTGAACGGGCGCAGCCGCAGGGCGGGCCGGTCGAGCCGCCGCCTGACCTGGGGGTAGGCGGTGCTGAGGACCTGGAAGCCGCGGTCGAGGGTGAAGCCGTCGTGCCGGTCGGTGCGCATCCGGCCGCCGACGCCGTCGGACGCCTCCAGGAGGGCGACGCGCAGCCCGGCGCGCGAGAGGTCCAGGGCGCAGACGAGCCCGGCCACCCCCGCTCCGACGACCAGGACGTCGGGTGCGGCGCGGCGTGCGGGCATGGTGACCACCGTTCTTCCGCCTCGGCGGGCGCCCGCGGCGGCTGGCGCGGGCCCCTGGGATCCTCCATCGTGCACGCCGGGGAGGCGGGACCGTGGCCGCCGCGCGGGCCGCGCGCCACGGGCCCGGCCACCGGCTCCGTGGTCATCGCCTCACCAAAGGTGAATAAAGAGATCTCAATATGATTCAGTTCGTGACGGCCGCGTAACGAAGGGGTTTACCGGCGATCCGCCCCCCATACGCTCGCCGGACAGCACCACTTGTTCAAGGGGAATCCATGCGCACGTCCATACGCCTCGCCCTGCCCGCCCTCGTCGCGGCCTCGGCACTGACGCTCACCGCCTGCGGTGGCGACGACGCCGACGACGGCGGTGACAGCAACGCCGCCGCACAGGAGTCGGGCGGCGCCGCCGCGGACGAGTCCGCCGAGGAGGAGACCCCGGCCGCGCCCGCCCCGACCGTGGACGACCTGCGCGGCGACTGGTACGCGGACCCGGACGCCCAGGAGTCCTCCACGAACATCGCCTTCTACGGCGCCGAGGCGGCGCTGTACTTCGACATGTCCGTCGAGGGCGACGGCTGCCTCAGCGGCTCCTACACGGACGGCACCCTCGCGTTCACCCAGTGCTTCAACGCGGCGGGCGAGAGCGCGGACGACCGGAGCGCCGAGCTGACGCTGAACGAGGACGGCACGCTCGACGTGGCGTGGGCCTCAGGGACGACCGAGACCTACACCAACACCGTCCCGGACGGCGTGGGGTTCAGCGAGGAGGACTTCGCGGACGTCGAGGACATGATGAGTGACGTCGAGGAGGAGCTGCTGGGCGGCTGACCGCCCCTGCCGCACGATCGGAGCCGACCGGGCACGCGCCCGGTCGGCTCCGGCTTTTTCCCGCCGGACCACGGGTGGGCGACGTGACGCGAACCCGACAACTCGAACACGCACCGTCACGACGCACGCCCGCCGCCGCCCTGCTCGCGCGGCCCTGGCAGCGGCCGGTCCGTCACCCCGCGCCCCCCAAACGGGATACGCCGCCATGTTCCGGCCCAAGCACCCCACGGCGCGCATCCGCGCCGGTCAGGGGCGCGGCGTACCACCATGCGGTCACTGTCTTGTCGGACTTGGCCCCGGATGCGAACATACGAGCCATGAAGTGGGCCTCGTTTCTGACGCACAGGCGAGTGGTCGATCACATGCTGATCACCACCACCGGCTGTAGCGCGCGCTGAGCCTCCTCGTCCGCTCGACCCCCTTTCTTCGCCGCTCGCCGTCGCGCGAGCCCGTCACCGCGCCGTCCGGCTGAGGCGGGTGTCCCCTCCCCCTCCCCCTGTGTCCGCCGGTCACCCCGGCTGACCCCGGCGCGGGCCCTGCCGCCGTTCCCTGAGCGCGTCCCCGCTTCCGCACCCCCGTCCCGCGGCTCCGCCCTGCGCACTCCCGCCCTCTCCGCATCCCTTTAACCGCCGCCCCCGTCCGCCTGCCCGCATGTCAGGGCGCAGGCGCGGTCCGGGGTACCCGAAGGGTCCCGCCATGCCGTCAAGTCCCGCAGAAACACTGGTAGTCGGCGCCGCGCCACCGGTGCGCGCCCCCGCACGCACCGAGCCACGCCCCCCGCCTCCGGCACGTACGCCACGCCCCGCCGCCGTCGCGCTGCTCCGCAGGCTGCGGCGGGTCAGCGGCCTCGTCGCCGTCCTGCTGCTGTGGTGGCTGGGCACGGAACGCGGCTGGCTCGGCGCCACCACCCCCTCACCCGCCGCCGTCTGGGACGCCGGGGTGGACCTGATCCGCTCGGGCGAGTACGGGGAGCACCTGGCCGTCTCGCTGGAACGGGTCGCGCGCGGCCTGGCGATCGGCATCCCGCTCGGCGTGCTGCTCGGCCTGCTCGCGGGCCTGACGCGCTCGGTCGAGGACGTCATCGACGCGCCGATCCAGGCGTTCAGGATGCTGCCGCACCTGGCGCTCGCCCCGGTGTTCATCATCTGGTTCGGCATCGGCGAGACGTCCAAGACGATGCTGATCCTGATCGGGCCGATCTTCCCCCTGTACATCAACGTCCTGCACGGCATCCGCGGGGTGGACAACCGGCTGGTGGAGGCGGCGCGTTCGTGCGGTCTCGGACGGTGGGGCCTGACCCGCCGCGTCATCCTGCCGGGCGCGCTGCCGCAGATCTTCGTCGGCCTCCGGCAGGCGCTCGGCATCGGCTGGCTGACCCTCGTCGTCGCGGAGCAGACCGCGACGACCTCCGGCATCGGCTACCTGATGACCGACGCGCGCGAATTCCTGCGCACGGACGTCATGTTCGTCGTCCTGGTCACCTACGCGCTGCTCGGCGTGCTGTCCGACCTGCTGGTCAGGCTGCTGGAGCGGCGGGCCCTCGCCTGGCGGCGCGGCTTCACCGGCACCTGACCCCGCCCGCACGCCCCACCGCACCGCACCCACCCCCCGGAGCAGCCCATGCCCACCCCCGCCCTGTCCCCGTCCCCACCGGCCCGCGAACCGGCGGCGCACGACGGCGTGCGCGTCCACGGCCTGCGGCGCGTCTTCGACGGCCGCGTCGTCCTGGACGACGCCGATCTGACCATCGCCCCCGGCGAGTTCGTCGCGCTGCTCGGCCCCAGCGGCTCGGGCAAGAGCACCCTCCTGCGTGCCCTCGGCGGGCTCGACCCGGAGGCCGAGGGGCACATCGAGGTGCCCGGGCGCAGCGCCGTCGTCTTCCAGGAACACCGCCTCCTCCCCTGGGAACGCGTCTGGCGCAACGTCACCCTCGGCGTGCGCGGCGGCGACCTGCGGGCCCGTGCGACCGCCGCGCTGGAGGAGGTCGGCCTCGCCGAGCGCGCCGACGCCTGGCCCGGCACGCTCTCCGGCGGCGAGTCGCAGCGCGTCGCGCTGGCCCGCGCGCTGGTGCGCACCCCTCAACTGCTGCTGCTTGACGAGCCGTTCGGCGCCCTCGACGCGCTCACGCGGCTCAAGGCGCAGCACCTCGTGGAGGCGCTGTGGGAGGAGCACCGCCCGTCGGTGCTCCTGGTCACGCACGACGTCGAG
This sequence comes from Streptomyces avicenniae, assembly GCF_000719135.1. Taxonomy (GTDB): domain Bacteria; phylum Actinomycetota; class Actinomycetes; order Streptomycetales; family Streptomycetaceae; genus Streptomyces; species Streptomyces avicenniae. The sequence continues at coordinate 289,602 of NZ_JOEK01000002.1, forward strand.
GAGGCGCTGCTGCTCGCCGACCGTGCCCTGCTGCTCGGCGACGGGGCGATCGCCGCCGAGTTCGTCGTGGACATCCCCCGTCCCCGCCCCCTGGACCACCCGGAGCTGGTGCGGCTGCGCACCGAACTGCTGGCCGGACTCGGCGTGCACGCCCCGGCCGAACACGGAAGGACCGCCTGATGTCATCTCCCTCCCTGCCTGAAGAGACGACCGTCCTCACCGAGGAACTGACCGCCGACGTCCTGGTCGTGGGCGGCGGCCCCGCCGCCACCTGGGCCGCCGTCAAGGCCGCCGAGTCCGGCGCCTCCGTGGTGCTGGCCGACAAGGGCTGGTGCGGCAGCTCGGGCGCGACCGCCGCGGCGGGCACCGGCGTCTGGTACGTGCCCCCGCACCCGGAGGCCCGCGAGGCCGCCATGGCGTCCCGCGAAGGTCTCGGCGGCCACCTCGCCGACCGCCGCTGGATGGCCAGGGTCCTCGACCAGACGTGGGAGAACATGCACGAGGTGGCGTCCGTCAGCCGCTACCCCTTCCCGGTGGACGAGCGCGGCGAGCAGCTGCGGCGCGGCCTCCAGGGGCCCGAGTACATGCGGCGGATGCGGGTGCGCGTGCAGCGCGCCGGTGTCCGGATACTCGACCACTCGCCGGTCCTCGAACTGCTGCTGGACGCGCACGGCGCCGTGGCGGGCGCGGCGGGGCACCGCAGGCAGGCCGACCGGCCGTTCCGCGTACGCGCCGGCGCCGTGGTGCTGGCGACGGGCGGCTGCGCGTTCCTCTCCCGGGCGCTGGGCTGCGACGTGAACACGGGCGACGGCTACCTGATGGCGGCCGAGGCCGGGGCGGCGATGTCGGGCATGGAGTTCTCCAACGCCTACGCGATCGCACCGGAGTTCACCTCGGTGACGAAGACGGCCTACTACTCGTTCGCGACCTTCCACCACGCGGACGGCAGCGTCGTGGAGGGCGCGGGCAGCACGAGGGGCCGCTCGGTCATCGCCCGCACGCTGCTCGCCGAGGGCCGCGTCCTGGCCCGCCTCGACCGCGCCGACGAGGCGCAGCGCCGCGCGATGCGGCTCGGGCAGGCCAACTTCTTCCTGCCGTTCGACCGCCTCGGCATCGACCCGTTCACCGACCTCTTCCCGGTGACGCTGCTCGCCGAGGGCACGGTGCGCGGGACCGGCGGCGTCCGGATCACGGGCGACGACTGCGCCACCGACGTGCCGGGCCTGTACGCGGCGGGCGACGCGGCGACGCGCGAGCTGATCTGCGGCGGCTTCACGGGCGGCGGCAGCCACAACGCCGCGTGGGCCATGTCCTCCGGCACGTGGGCCGGGCGGGGCGCCGCCGCGTTCGCCCGCGCGCTCGGCGAGGGCGCCCACCGGCGCAGGCTGACCCCGGCGGGCGGCGTGGGCCTGCGCCCGACAGGCACCCCCGGCGCCGCGGACGGGCACCGCGAGGTGACGGAGGCCGTACGCCGCGAGGTGCTGCCGTACGACAAGAACCTGCTGCGGGACGGCGCCGTCCTCGGCCCTGCGCTGGAGCGCCTGCACGACGTGTGGGCGGTGGCACGCGCCGGTCTGCGCGGCCACGGCAAGGACGCGATGCGCGCCCGCCGCGCGGCGGCGATGACGGCGACGGCCCGCTGGATGTACACGGCGGCGCTGGCCCGCGAGGAGACGCGGGGCATGCACAAGCGCCTCGACCGGCCGCACCAGGACGACCCGGGCTCGCGGCACCGTCTGGTCACCGGCGGCCTCGACACGACGTGGAGCGTGCCGGAGACGGGGGCGGCCCTCCCGGTCGGCGCGACGGCGGCGGTGGCGGCGGGGGTGGCCCGGTGATCGAGGTCGTCTCCGCGGAGCGCTGCATCGGCTGCGACAAGTGCGTCCTGGCCTGCCCCACCGACGTGTTCGACCGCGGCACGGACGGCGTGCCCGTCATCGCCCGGCAGGACGACTGCCAGACCTGCTTCATGTGCGAGGCGTACTGCCCGGTGGACGCGCTGTTCGTCGCGCCGGAGACCCGCCCGCTGCCGGACGGTTCGGCGCTGCGCGACGAGGCGCGGCTCACGGACGCCGGTCTCCTCGGCAGCTACCGCGCGGGCATCGGCTGGGGCCGGGGCAGAACCCCCGGCGCCCGGCTGGCCGTCGGCCCCGACCTGCCGCGCGCCACGCCCGCTCCCCCGCCCGTCAAGCCCAGCACCACCTGAGAGGCACCACCATGGACCACGCACGCTCCCACGACCCCGCCGTCCGCCGCAGACGCGCGCCGCTGCGCCGCCTGGTGACCGCGATCGCCGTCCCGCTGGCCCTCGTCGCCGCCGCGACGGGCTGCTCGGCCGAGGCCGCCGACGACGCGGGGGGCTCCGGCGGCAACACGCTGCGCGTCGGCGTCATCGGCTCGCGGGCCCAGCTCAGCGGGCCCATCGGCTATCTGGACGAGCAGGGCGAACTGCTGCCCGCGCTCGCGGAGTTCGGGTTCGACGCCATCGAGGTGTCGCCGTTCCCGAACGGCCCCGACCTCAACCAGGCGCTGGTGGGCGGCAGTCTGGACGTCGCCAGCTACGGCGACACGCCCGCGCTCGTCGCGCGCGGCAGCGGCCTGGACACGCGCCTGATCGCGCTCGGCCTCGTCGGCAACGACGCGTCCATCGTCGTGCGCGACGACGGGCCGCGCAGCATCGAGGAGTTGGAGGGGCGGCCGATCGCCGTCCAGACCGGCTCCTACATCCACCGCTACCTGCTCGGCGCCCTCCAGGACGCGGACGTCGAGCCGTCCGAGATCCTGCACATCTACACCACCGACACCGAGGGCCCGTTGGAGCGCGGCGACATCGCCGCCGCCGCCATGCCGCAGGTGAACGCCGAGGTGTTCGAGCAGCGCGGCTACCGCGTCATCGACCATCTCGCCGAGGACCACCCGGACTACGCGGGCACCAGCGCCACCGTCTCCACCGGCGGGTTCCTCGACGAGCACCCGGGCTTCGCGTCCGCCTGGCAGGACCTCCAGGACGAGGGCGTGCGCCTGGCGAAAGCCGACTTCACCGCCTACCAGGACTACGCCGTCTCGCTCTCCGACTTCCCCGAGGAACTGGTGCGCGCGACCACCAGGGAGGACCAGCTGCCGGACAGCGCGTTCCCCGAGCGCGGGCTCGAACTGCTCACCGGCACCAAGGAGTTCCTCGTCCAGCAGGACTTCATCGACGAGGACTTCGCCCTGGACGACTGGATCGTGGACGAGGACGGCGCGTGACCTCGCCCCTGCGCGCGGACGCCGACGTCCTCGTCCTCGGCGGCGGCCCGGCGGGCGCCTGGGCGGCGCTGGCCGCCGCCGAGGCGGGCGCCCGCGTCGTCCTGGCCGACAAGGGATACCTCGGCACCAGCGGCGCGGCGGCCTCCGGCGGCAACAACCTCTGGTACCTGCCGCCCGATCCGGCGCTGCGGGCGCGGGCCGTCGGCGAGCGCGAACGGCTCGGCGGCCACCTCACCGACCACCGCTGGATGGCGCGCGTGCAGGAGGAGACGTACGGGCGCGTCAACCGGCTCGCCGCCTGGGGCTACCCGTTCCCGCGCGACGAGGACGGCGTCGAGCGCCGCAGCAGCCTCCAGGGCCCCGAGTACCTGCGGCGGCTGCGGCGGCGCGTGCACCGGTCGGGGGTGCGCATCCTCGACCACCACCCGGCGCTCGAACTGCTGACGGACGCGGACGGCACGGTGACGGGCGCCGCCGGGCTGCGCCGTCAGGAGGGCTTCGCGCCCTGGCGCGTACGGGCCGGGGCGGTGGTCCTGGCGACGGGCGGCTGCGCGTTCCTCTCCCGCGCCTTCGGACTGAACGTGGACACGGGCGACGGCCATCTGATGGCGGCCGAGCTGGGCGCCGAGCTGTCCGGCATGGAGTTCTCGTCCGTCTACGGCGCCTCGCCCGCCTTCGGCAACCACACCAAGGGCCTGATGATGCAGTACGCCACCTACTACGACGCCGACGGGACGGAGCTGGGCGGCGCGCGCGGCCTCGACACCCGCGACGTGCTCGCGCGGCGGCTGGCGGAGGGGCAGGCGGTGTACGCGCGTCTCGACCGCGCGCCGCTCGCGCTGCGCGAGCGGATGCGGGCGGCCCAGCCCAACTACTTCCTGCCGCTGGAGAAGGCGGGCATCGACGCGTTCACGCAGCCCTACCCGCTGCGGCTCGTGCTGGAGGGCACGGTGCGCGGCACCGGCGGCATCAGGATCGTCGGCGACGACTGCGCCACGAGCGTGCCAGGCCTGTACGCGGCGGGCGACGCGGCGACCCGTGAGCTGGTCACCGGCGCGGCCAGCGGCGGCGGTTCGCTCAACGGCGCGTGGGCGATCTCGTCCGGCACCTGGGCCGGGGCGGGCGCGACGCGCTTCGCGCGGGCCAGGGGAGCGCTCCAGGAGGACGGCGGGCTGCGCGCCGCGGGCCGGGCCGGGCTGCGCCCGGCGCACTCCGGCGCGCGGGCGGCTGACCGGGCGGCGGTGGACGAACTGGTCACCGCCGTGCAGGACCGCGTACTCCCTCTCGAACACAACCTGTTCCGCACGGACGAGGGCCTGCGCACCAGCCTCGCCCTGCTCGCCGAGCGGTGGACGTACGCGGCCGGTGAGCTGTGGGCGCGCGACGGCCGCACGACGCTGCGTGCCCGGGAGGCGAGCGCCATGACGGCCCACGCGCGCTGGATGTACACGGCGGCCCTCGCGCGGACGGAGTCGCGGGGCGTGCACCGGCGCACCGACCACCCGGCGACCGATCCGGCACAGACACGCCGCCTGCTGGTCTCGGGGCTCGACCGGCTCGCGGTGCGCCCCGATCCGGTGGCGCCCGTGCCGTCCGGCGTGACGGCGGGCGCGGCGGAGGGGGCGGCGGCATGATCGAGGTGGTCAGCGACAGCCGCTGCGTGCGCTGCGACATCTGTGTGAAGGTCTGCCCCACCGACGTGTTCGACCGGGACGCGGACGGGCTGCCCGTCATCGCCCGGCAGAGCGACTGCCAGACCTGCTTCTCCTGCGAGCTCTACTGCCCGGTGGACGCGCTGTACGTCGCGCCTCTGTCGGGACCGGCCCCCGAGGGCTCCCCGCACCGCGACGAGGCGGCGCTCGCCGCGTCGGGCGCGCTCGGCGCCTACCGGGCCACGGTCGGCTGGGGCGGCGGGCGGCGGCCGGGCAGCACGCGGGACGCCAACTACCGCTTCACGGCAGGGATGACGGGCCAGCCGGGCGCCCGTCCCGCCCCGCTCCCCGAACCGGCGCTGCCCCCGCCCGCCGGGCTCGGCGAGTACGGCGCCTGACGCGGCGCCGCCCCCGGTGCGGCAGGGCACCGGGAGCGGCGTCGGCCCGCGGGGGCGGGGGTGTCAGGAGGCGTCGAGGTTGGCGAGGTACGCGTCGTCGGCCGCCGCGCCCGCGGCGGCGCCCGCGGGCAGCAGCAGTTCGAGACGGCCGAGCACGTCGTCGGCGATCTCCACGTCGGCGGCCCGCGCGTTGGCGGTGGCGTGCGCCGCGCCGCGCGTCCCGGGGATGGGCAGCGCGCCCCGGGCGATCACCCACGCGAGGGCGAGCTGCGCCGGGGTGACGCCCGCCTCGGCCGCGAGGGCGGCCACGCCGTCGGCCAGCGAGAGGTTGGCGGCCAGATTGCCGCGCTGGAAACGGGGGTTGCCGCGCCGCCAGTCGTTCCCGCCGGGCCGTTGCGCGCGCACCGTCCCGCCGATCAGGCCTCGGCCGAGCGGGCTGTACGCGACGAACGCGACGCCCAACGCGTCGCAGACGGGCAGGATCCCGCCCTCCGGGGCGCGGCTGAGCAGCGAGTACTCGCTCTGCACGGCCGCGACCGGGTGCACGGCGACGGCGCGCCGGAGCGTACCGGCCGAGACCTCGGACAGGCCGACGTGGCGGATCTTCCCCTCGGCGACCAGTTCGGCGAGGGCCGCCACGGTCTCCTCGACGGGCGTCGTCGGGTCGAGGCGGTGCAGGTAGTACAGGTCGATGCGGTCGGTCGCCAGGCGGCCGAGGCTCGCCTCCACGGCCGCGCGCACGTGGGCCCGGCGGCCGAGGCCGGGGACGAGCCGCCCGTCGGGGCCGGTGTCGCCGCCGAACTTGGTGGCCAGCACGACCGTGTCCCTGCGCCCTCCGGCGAGGACGCGCCCGATCAGCCGCTCGCCGTGCCCGGCGCCGTAGATGTCGGCCGTGTCCACGAGGGTGGTGCCCGCGTCGAGCGCGGCGAGCAGCGCGCCGGTCGCGGCGTCCTCCGTGACGTCGCCGTAGATGCCGGGCGACAGCGTCATGGCGCCGAAGCCGACCGCGGAGACGCGGGGACCGTCCGCGCCCAGTGTCCGGTATCGCACGTGCTTGCTCTCTCTCACTCGTCGTCCGTCTCCGGGGAAACGCCGCCCCGGTGGGCACCCGGAACCCTGCCGCACCGCGACGACGCGCGGCAATGACCCGGCGGTTGGTGGTACCCGCGGTACCGGCCCCCCCGGCGGGAGCCGACGGCGGCTCAGCCGCGCCGCAGGACGTCGAGCCGGTCCAGCGCGTCCTGCTCGGGGCCGCCCTCGTCGGCGAGGTACGTCACGAGGCTGAGGTCGCCGGGACCGGGGAGCCGCAGCGCCTCGTACCGCAGGTTGACGCGCCCGACGGCCGGGTGCGCGAAGCGCTTGCGCCCGTGGTCGTGGTTCCGCACGTCGTGCCGCGCCCACCAGGTGCGGAAGTCTTCGCTGTGCAGGGACAGTTCGCCGACGAGCGCGGCGATCGCCGGGTCGCCGGGGTGGCGTCCCGCGGACATCCGCACGTGCGCGATGCCCCGCCGGGCCATCGTCGGCCAGTCCACGTAGAACGTCCTGGCCCCCGGGTGCGTGAACGCGTAGCGCACCAGGTTGCGGCGGGCGGGCGGCATCTCGGCGACGCCGGGGAAGAGCGCGGCGGCCATCCCGTTCCACGCCAGGACGTCCAGGCGTCGGCCGAGGACGTACGCGGGCGTCGGGTCCAGCTTCTCCAGCAGGCGGCGCGTGCCGGGCCTGACGCGTTCGGCCGGTGCAGGGGGCGGCGGGGCGCCGCCGCGCCCGGCGAGCGTGCGCAGGTGCTCGCGCTCGTCGGCGCCGAGCTCGAACACCCGCGCCAGCGCGTCCAGTACGGCCGCGGACGGGTTGACGCCCCTGCCCTGTTCGAGCCGCACGTAGTACTCGACGCTGATCCCGGCCAGGTGCGCGACCTCGGCGCGGCGCAGGCCGGGCGAACGCCGCCTGCCGCCGCCGGTCAGGCCGACGTCCTCGGGGCGGGTGCGGTCCCGCCGGGAGCGCAGGAACTCGGCAAGTCCTCGTCGTGGGTCCGCCATGCCGCCGAGTCTCGCAGCGGCGCGCCCGCCGGGTCGAGTCCGCGTGGTGGTACCACCGTTACCACCCCCGTCACCACGCGGCACGGCCCGGCGGGCACGCTGTCAGACCGTGTCGGCGTCGGCAGGTTCCGCCGCCCGCGCCGCGCCGCGCGGCTGGGGGACGGGCCGGAACTGGGCCGCCTGGAGGTCGTACATCGTCCGGTACCTGCCACCGAGCGCCAGCAGCGCCTCGGGCGACCCCGACTCGACGAGCCGCCCCTCGTGCAGGACGTGCACCAGGTCGGCGCCGCGCACCGACGCCATCCGGTGCGTGATCAGCACGACGGTGCGCCCCTCGTCCGCCAGCGCCCGGATCTGGTCGAACACCCGCTGCTCCGCCTTCGCGTCGAGCGCGGCGGTCGGCTCGTCCACGACGAGGATCGGCGCGTCACGGTAGTGGGCGCGCGCGACGCCGAGCCGCTGCCACTGGCCTCCGGACAGCTGGTGCCCGCCCCGGAAGCGGCGCGAGAGCAGCGTGTCCCAGCCGCGCGGCAGGGTGGGGAGCAGCGTGTCGAGACCCGCGTGGGCCGCGGCGCGCGCCAGGCGCCCGGGGTCGGAGGGGACCTCCGTGCGGGAGATGGAGACGTTGACGCCCGCCGTCATCGGCCAGCGGTAGTGGTCCTGGTGCACGAGGGCGCAGCGCCCGAAGATCTCCTGACGGTCGAGCGCCGCGGCGTCGTGGCCGTCCCAGCGGACGGTGCCGCGCTGCGGCAGGTACAGGCCGCAGAGCAGCTTGGCCAGCGTGCTCTTGCCCGAGCCGTTCTCGCCGACGAGCGCGACGACCGAGCCGCGTCCGACCGGGATCGTGAGCGACACGTCGCGCAACGCGGGGGCGCCGTCGCTGCCCGGGTAGCCGAAGGTGACGTCCTCGAACGTGACGTTCTCCACGGCGGGGGGCAGCGGCTCGCCCCCGGCGGGGATGCACCGGTCGGCGGACTCCCGCAGCAGCCGCTGGAGGTCGCCGACGTACAGGGACTCCTCGTGCAGGTAGTTGATCTGCCGTACCAGGCTGTCGAGTTGGCCGGTGCCGGTGCGGATGGCGAGGACGGCCGTGCCCGCGGCGGCCAGCGCCATCCCGCCGCCCCACAGCAGGAAGGCGAGGAGCGCGTACGTGCCGAGCGTCGCCGCGCCCGTGCAGGCGGCGGCGGCCAGCGCGGTACGGGCGGCGAGCCGGGCGAGACGTGCCTGCTCGTTCTCCTGGCTGACGGACATGTCGCGGAAGTGGCGCAGGATGTAGGGCCCGACGCCGTGGACGCGCACCTCGGGCGCGGCGTCCGTGTCGATCAGCAGGTTGGCGAGGGTGCTGGCGGCGCGCGAGTGCTGCACCCACCGGTGCCAGCTGCGGTAGCGGCGGCGCGCCACCGTCAGCGTCGCCCAGGCGCGCGGGACGACGATGAGCAGCAGCATCGGGAGCAGCGCGCCGTGGAGGGCGGTGAGGACGGTGCCCGCGGCGAGCAGCGAGATGAGGGCGCCGAGGACGCCGACGCTGTGGCTGATCATGTTGCGCGCCGACGCGGCCCCGAACTGGGCGGAGTCGAGCAGGCGGTGGAAGTCGTCGTCCTCCATCGCGGCCATCTCGACCTGGTGGGCGCGCTCCAGGTACTGCTCGCGTGCGAGGCGTTCCGCGCGGGGTTCGAGGGGGCCGCGGGCGAGCGTGGACAGGGCGTCGCAGGCGGCGCCGAGTGCGGCCGTCGCGCCGATGAGGACGGCGACCGGCACGCACTCGCGCATGCGGTCGGTGAGGTCGCCGCCGGTCAGGAGCGTGGTGAGGAGCCAGTTGACGGCGAGCAGGCCCACGGCCTGGGTGATGCCGCGGCCGATCTCGGCGAGGGTGACGAGGAGGGTGAGGCGGCGGTCGGCCCGCCAGGCGAGGGCGGCGGCGGTGCCCACCAGCCGGGGCATGCTCGCCAGCATGGCGCGGAGCCTGAGGCCGTAGCGGGACTCCTCGTGCCGGGCCCATGAGGTGTCGTAGACGAGCGCGCCGCCGAACAGCTCGCGCTCCGCGGCGGAGACGTGCGCGTCGTCCCCGCCGTCGTTGACGTTGCCTGTGCTGTTGCTGCGTTTCACCGGGTGACTCCTTCGGAGACCGTGTGCACCGCCCAACGGCCCCCGCCCGCACCGGGGCACGGCCCCGCGCCGCACCTCGTCCCGCATCACCCCGGAACGCCGGACCGCGCCGCAGCATCCGCCGTACGCCCCGTGGGCAGAACGCCGGAGCGCACTCCCCCCGGGACACGAACCGGCCGGGGGCGAGGACTCGCCCCCGGCCTGGCGCTTTCCGTAGACACCCGGCATCACCGGGCCCGGAAAGGCTGAGCGAAGGAAAGCGGCAGAGGGAGGTGGCGCCTCCTCACCAACCGTCCGAATCCATGCCGACGCTCGAATGCAAGCAGCATGGCGACAGGAACCTGTCTGCTCCATAGCATGGTCGCGTAGACAAGTCCACGTATCCGCGAGACGCTCGACGGAGAGTTGACGAGACTCTCAGCTCTACCTCGATCCAAGTAAGCTCGTCAGTATATCCAGCAGATCAGCGTGTGTATGACTTCGGCACTCCTGGAGACTGCCAACACGCCAGCACTGAACAGCTGGTTACTAACCTCGGTCACGGAACGGCCTTTCTCGGGATGATCATGAACCCGTAGGCTATCCGGCCCCGAGGACAAGGCATGACCAACCAAAGCCGCAATCGAGCACAAGCCCGTCATTAGAACAGTTCATTCACTCCAATGAATGAACTGTGCGTGTGAGCCGTCCTTGTGGGGCGTGATGAGGTAAGGCCGGATCACGTCAGTCCAGCTCGGCCAGTTGCTCACGCATGCCTGCCTCGAAGACACTCGCCTCCCGGCGCAGCCGCTCCGCATCAGCGGTGAACCCCAAGTGCCCCTTGAGGCAGGCGAGCAGCGACAGAGACACCGCCACTTCGTCGGGTGACGCGAGCCGCCGGGCGATCTCCAGCGCCTCCTCGGCATGGCCGACAGCCTGCTCGTGACGTCCCGTGAGGTACTCGACATGCCCCAGCTCGCGCAACGCCTGCATCTCTTCGTTGGGGGCGTGGATGCGGCGGGCCAGCGCGAGCGCCGTGGCGTGGTGCGGCAGGGCCTCATCGACCTGCCCGGCGACGCGAAGGGAGATCCCGAGCCCGTTCAGCACGACACTTTCGAGAAGAAGTTCCCCTCCGCTGCGTATGACGGGCAGTGCCTCCCGGTAGAGAATCAAGGACTGATCGGTGTCACCGAGCATGGTGCGGAGCTTCGCCTCGGTGCTGTGCAGGAGGGCGAGTTCCGCGCGGCCGGCGCCGGGCCTGGCCAGAGCGAGTGCCTGCTGACAGACCACCAGCGCCTCCGACCGACGCCCGGCTCTCGCCATCAGCTCGGAGAGGTTGTTCAGGGTCCTGTAGAGGCCACGCTTGTCGCCCATGCCGCTGAAGATCACGACGGCATGACGGAAGTGTTGCCGAGCTTCCTGCCACTTGCCCAGGTGCAGCAGGCACACCCCCAGAAGGTTCAGGCTCCTGGCGACCTGTCGATCATCGGCGTACTGCTGCCGTAGCCGAAGCACGTGGCGCTGCAACAGCACCGCCTCCCGGTAGTGCCCCGTGTGCCAGTGAAGTGTGCCGGTGTGGTGCAGCACCTGCATCTCAGCATCGATGTCCCCGATCGCTCGCGCGATCTCCACCGCCTCAGCGGCCAGCCGCAATGCCTCCTCGTAGTCGCCGACATGGGTGTGGACGGCGCTGAGGTCGAGGAGCGCGCGGGTCCGGGGGCCGTCCTCGCCGGTCCGTTCCCAGTGCTCGACCGCCTGCTTGAGGTGAGGGAGCGCCGTCAGCAGATAGCCCTCGTTCTCCAGGAAGCCCGCCAGTACATGCGTCAGCAGGGCGTGCGAGCGCGCCGGACCGAAGGCACGCAGGTGCTCAAGCAGCGCAAGGAGGTTGCGCCCCTCGACGGTGAACCAGTCCCGGTGGCCCACCGCTTCGAGCCAGCGGGCGGCGTCCGGCCGCGCACCCGCCGACTCGTGCTCCGTGAGGCCGACCCGCAGGCGGTGAGGGTAGGCGAGCCGGTCCGCCAAGTCGGCGGCCTGGAGCACCGTTTCCGTGAGGCGGTGGATGGCGGCGACCGCCTCGCCACGGGAGGCGAGGGTCCGTGCGTACTCACGCAACAGGTCGTGCACGCTGAACCGGTTGGTGGACTGCTCCCTGAACAGGTTGACCCGCAACAGCTCTTCGAGCAGGTGCTCCGCCCCGTCCACCGGCACCCCGGCCAGCGCCGCCGCGGCGTGCGGCCCGAAATCGGTCCCCGGGTAGAGGCCGACGATACGGAAGAACCGTTTCTGAGCAGTGGTCAGGACTCGGTAGGACATGGAGAAGGCATCGACGAGCCCACGCGTGCCGTCCCGGAACTCGTCGAGTCGGCCGGTGGGCGAGGACGCCAGGCGGTCGGCGAGGTCGGTGGTGGTCCACGCCGGGCGGGTGAGCAGGCGGCAGGCGGCTATGTCGATGGCCAGCGGCAGGTAGGAGCACAGGCGGACCACGCGCGCCACCTCCTCGCGGTCCGCCGCCTGGTGTTCCGGCAGTTGGCGCCGGAACAGCGCGACCGCCTCGTCCTCGGGCAGGACGTCGAGAGCGAGCGACCGTACGCCGCTGAGCCCCGCGAGGCGTCTGCGGCTGGTGATGATCACGAGCGAGGGGGACGCGCCGGGCAACAGAGGCTCCACCTGGTCGGCGTTGAGCGCGTCGTCCAGGATGACCAGCACCCGGCGGCGGCTCATCTCCTGGCGCCAGAGCGCGGCCAGCTGGTCGAGGTTCGACGGAACCGCCCCCTGGGGCACACCGATCAGCCGGAGCAGCTCGCGCAGGGCGTTCTCCGGGGCGAGTGCGGGCTGGGCCGGATCGTGGCCGAGCAGTGCGAGGAAGATCCGTCCGTCGGGGAAACGGTCGCGCAGCTGATGGCCGACCTGGACCGCGAGCGTGGTCTTGCCGACGCCCCCCATGCCGTCGATGGCTTCCAACGCGACGGCGGATGATAGCACATCAGTGACATTCGCTACCAAGGTACCGAAGTACTGCAACTCCGCCGCCCGTCCGACCAGCGGCGTTCCCCGCGGAAGGTTGTCGGGCACCGGTTCGGGCGGCCCCGCTGCGGCCGAGACCCCGATGAGGGTGAGCAGTTCGGCGTCCGGCACGCCCTCGTCGATTCCGCGTCTGATGCTCTGGAGTCGCACGCTGAGGCCGGTGCCGTACCGACGGCGCAGGCGGTGCGCCGTCCGGTGGAGCAGGCGGAGAGCCTCGGCGTCCCGCCCCGCGCCGTGGAGCGCGAGCGCCAGATGGGCGACCAGCGATTCATCGTCCGGAGCATCGTCCGTCAACGCCTGGAGACGGGCGACGGTCTCGTGATGACGCCCGAGCCGCAGGGTGATGCTCGCCTCCAGGAGAGCCACCCGAATCTCCCGGTCGTGCACCCGCGCCCTGACCTCCTGGGCCCAGCCGCCGGGCAGACCGGCCAGGGTCTCGCCTCTCCGGAGGGTACGCGCCTCCCTGAGGAGTGCCAGAGCCGCGTCGAAGCTGCCGTTGTCGGCGAGGGCACGCGCCTGGTCCGTCAGCGTCACATGGTGATGAGCGTCCACCCTGTCCGGATGGGCGTCCAGGCGGTAGCCGCCGTCGGCCCCGAGCAGGCGCTCCTTGCCTGTCGGACCGAGGGCCTTGCGCACGCGCGCGACATAGCTCTGAAGATTCTGCTCCGGTCGGCCCGGGGGATCGTCGCCCCATACGCGCCTGATCAGCGTGTCCCTGCCCACCGTCCGGCCGACGTCCCAGGCGAGCGCCGCAAGGACCAATTTCTGCTTCGGCGTGCCGAGATCACAGGGCTGTCCGTCCATATATGCCTGGACCGGGCCGAGGACCGCTATACGGAACTCCACCAGCGCCCTCCCCGCCGGTATGGCACCCTTTCCGTGTTCCGATGATCGCACGATAATCGGGCGTGAGCCACACCACCCCATCAGCAGGTTTCGCCATTTCCCGTATTCCCTCGGGGCGAGATCAGATCCCGTCGTCACTGGGTAGTTGATCCGTGTCGGGAACGACGCGGTGCGTCCGTGCGATGGTCCTCGCCGACGCTCCGCTGCCGTGGTGACACGAGGGGGAGGCTATGGACAGACGCGAAATTGCTCGCATAGTGCACGAGGTACTGACCGGCACGAAAGGCGTGCCCCACCAAGCCGGTCTGACGCAGCTGAACCGCGCGGTGCAGGATGCGACGGCGACGGACCGAGCACTGGCCGAGGCATGGGACAGCGCGCTCACGGCGCCTTCGACGGCCGCCGTCTCCCAAGCCGCGGCGGCGCTGGAGCGCGCAGCCGCCTCGGACAGCCGGCTCCTGACGGCATTGACAGCGCTGTCCGCCCTCTCGGCGCTCCCGGCCGGTCCCCCGCCCGCGCACTCCAACCACCTCGGCGGAGCCGCACTCGTCGCCGGACACCAGGTGCAGGCCAGGGACATCGGCGGGGGCATCCACATCCATCACACACCGGCCTCGACCGCTCTGCCGGTACCACGCCAGATTCCGGCCGTCTCCCAGCATTTGGTCGGACGGGAGACGGAAATCGCGGAGCTGGACGCGAGCCGTGGGGAGAGCTCTCCCTCGCCCCGCTTGATCGTGGTGAGCGGACCGGCGGGAGTGGGGAAGTCCGCGCTCGTCTCCCACTGGGTGGGCGCCCTGGAACACGAATATCCGGGTGGTTCGTTCTACGCCGATCTCGGCGGATACTCCGTCTCTCAGGCGTTGAGGTCGGAAGACGTGCTGGACCGTTTTCTCCGCGCACTCGGCGTGACCGACATTCCCGTCCGGTTATCGGAGAAATCCGCGCTCTGGCGTTCGTTCACCGCACGGTCGGGAGTGGCGGTCGTGCTGGACAACGCGCTCACGGCGGCGCAGGTCCGTCCCCTGCTGCCCGGGAGCGCCGACCGGAGCCTGACCGTGGTGACCAGTCGCAACCAGCTCACCGGGCTCGTCGCGGAAGGAGCCTCCCTGCACCGACTGCGGGCGCTCGCCCCCGAGGCGGCGGTGCGGCTGCTCGGCCTGGGAGGCGGCGGCGACCGGATCGGCCGGGAACGCGACGCGGCGCGCGACGTCGTGACCCTGTGCGCGTGTCTTCCGCTGGCGGTGTGCCTTGCCGCCGCGCGGCTGGCCGCGCGCCCGCGTCAACTGCTCGCCACGATGGCGGTCTCCCTCGCCCGGGGCATCGGTCCGCTGGAGGAACTGCGCCTGGAGGGCCAAGCGGCGATCAAGGTCGCCCTGGACGAGTCCTACGATCTGCTGGAACCCGAGGCGGCACATGCGTATGCCCGCCTCGGCATGCTCCCGACGAACGTGTTCTCCGTCGATCTGGTCGCCGCTGCCTGCGCGCTCAGCCCCTGGGAGGCGGACCGCGTGGTGGAGTCACTGGTGGAGACGAACATGCTGGAAGACCTGGGTCCCGACTCGTACAGGTTCCACGATCTCGTCCATGCCCACGCACGCCGCCGCGGCGACGCCGTGGGGCCGTCGGAACGCACGGCCGTCCTGCGGAGGTTCGTGGACTGGCTGCTCCTCGGGGCGACCGCTGCCGAGGAGTTGCTCACGCCGAGCCATCGGACGCTCCCGAGGGAGTCCCCCGGCGCGCCAGGATCGTTCGCCGGGCACCGTGACGCCGCGAGCGCGCTCTCCTGGCTGGCCGCGCACCAGGTCATGCTGGGCGAGGCCATCAGGTACTGCGCGGCGTCCGGGTGGGACGCCGCCTGCTGGCAGTTGACGGATGCGGCATGGCCGCTCTTCCTCAGGCTGCGGCCCGCCGAGCTCTGGGTCGAGACGCACCGTCTGGGTCGCGATGCCGCGAGAAGGACCGGGGACCGTGCCGCCCTGCGGCGCATGCTCACATCGGGGGGCAACGGGCTGCGGAACTCGGGGCAGCCGGACGAGGCGGCCGAGTGGTACCGGGAGGCGCTCCACCTGGCCCGGGAGGACGACGACCGCCGTGACGAGGCGCAGGCGACACACGGGCTGGGCGTCGCCCTCTTCGAGGCCGGTCGTCCGGCGGAGGCCGAGGCGTGTCTTCTCGACGCGCTGCGGATGCGGGAGGGCATCGGTTACGTGCGCGGGGCGGCGCTCTCCCGTGTCGTCCTGGGCCAGGTCTCCGAGTCACTGGGACGCACGCGGGAGGCAGTCGCGTACCTGACGGACGCACGTGACGGCCTCGTCGCGGTCGGGGACGCGTACGACGCCGCCCGGGCGCTGGCTCTCCTCGGGCAGACGCTCGCCTCCGCCACCGCGCCCGAGGACACCGTCCGGGAGGGAACCCGTCATCTCCGCATCGCCCTCGACGAGTTCCGCGCCACCGGCTCCTTGGTCTGGCAGGCGCGCTGCATGGAGATGCTGGGGCAGGCCGCCGAAGCGGCAGGGGCGCCGGAGGAGGCCATCGACTGGTACCGACAGGCGCTGGCGGCGCTCGGCCCGCTGAGCCCCCGCGACAGGGAGCGCGTCGAGGGCCGCCTCCGGGCCGAATGATCCCGGAAAACGGCCCCCGGCGCTCCCGTTCAGCGAGCCGTCACGACATAAGTGCCGTGCGGTCCGCGCACGAACAGGGTCATGCGCAAGAGGTCCTCAAGTCCCCTCCCGGCGGACAGCCATGCGTGGAGGAAGGAACCGAGCATCGGCCAGAGTGCGGACGGCGTGCCCGCCGCGCCGGTGACCACGGTTGCCTCCACACAGCGGACGTCGCCCGTACCCAGCAGGCAGGCACCACGCCCGAGCATCGGAACGACCGTCACGAGGCAGCCGGGGTGGGCCGACCGGAGAGCCGCCGTCCGACGCCGCGCGCACTCCCGGGTGGGCGCGGCGGTCGCGACGAGCACATCGGCGAGTCCTGACCATCTCCCGGACACGGGGCAGTCCACGTCCACCCGAAGGTGGTGGTCGGCGCTTCCCGCCGCGATGCGCGGCGGCAGCGCGTCGGTGTCCTCGATGACCGCGCCCCACGTACGGACCGGTGACGCGGCGACGACGAGCGTGGTCGGCGCCTCACCGACGCGCGCGGTCCCGTACGCCCGTTCGGCGAGACGGGCTTCCCGGCGCGTCGTGCCGATCCGGACGCCGACGAATCGCGCGCTCACGCCACCCACCTCCCCGCGCCCGGCCGCTTCCAGCTCGACAGGGGCGGCGGCAGTGGAGCGCGGGGGGTCCGGGGCACGTAGGCGGGCTCGCCCAGCCCCAGCGCCCTGTAGAGGAGCCCGCGCATCCGCTGTTGGAACTCGCCGGGCGCCGACGAGATGAGCGCCGCGACCGAGTCGTAGGCCCCGCTCCGGTACCGCTCGGCGGCGTAGCGCAGTTGCTCGCCCAGCGGGCGTGCCGAGGAGAGGGCCGGGGCGAGTGCGGCCAGCGCCGCCGCAGGTGAGTCCGGGGCGACTTCGGAGCGGGGCACTCCCGACATCAGGATCGGGACGTCGGCGAGGGTCCCGTACGCGGTGACGGAACCGTGGTCGCCGATCAGGAAGTCGCTCGCCACCAGCAGGGACTGCCAGTTCGCTTCCGGGGGAACGAGCAGCGCGCCGTGGCGCATGCCCCCGGCGAGCCAGCTGTGCACCTGCCAGGGGCCGTGGCCCGACCAGACGTTGGGATGCACCAGGACTGCGACGCGGAACCTCCGGCCGGGCAACTCGCCCAGGAGGCGCGGCAGGAACGTGTCGAGCCGCCCGAACGCGGCGGACCGGCCCCAGGTGGACGCGACGACGACGAGTTGCTGGTCGTCACCGAGGCCGAGGGCGCGGCGGTAGGCATGGCGCCTGTCCCTGCTGGCGAGGACGCGGTCGTGGCTCGGGTCGCCGACGACCGTGGCCACGGGCAGGGCCTCGGGGCACGAACGGGACAGCATGTCCAGCTCCCGTGCGTGGGCCAGGGCGATCGCGGTCGGCATGACCCGGCCGTCGTGCAGGAGGTGACGTCGGCTCAGCATGCCGGGCCCGCGTGTGGTCTCCTCCGTGCCGTCGCGGAGGAGCTTGATGTGCCCCGCCCCGTGGGACAGCCGGATCACCGGCGCCCGGACGGCGTGCATTCCCTGCGACCCGGCGGCGAGGGCGAGGTCGAACGGTGTGTTCACGGCGTACCGCCAGGGCACCGTGGCGATCCCCTGGTCGTGGAGGTAACGCCGGGCGCCCTGGCCGAAGGCGTGCGGCGCCACGGTGAAGACCACCTGGACCCGCAGATCGGACTCCAGCGACTGGACGACTTCCTGGAGCCGCTGCGCGTAGGTGATGGTGTGGACGACGACGAGCATTCTCTTGCAGTCGGGGACAGTGGCCCACTGTCCCTGCTGGATCAGCGCAGGCGTCGTACGTCTGCTGTCGGCGGACATGGTTTCCCCCAGTGGGTGATCAACAGTTCGGTCCACCGGGCCAGTGCCCCACCCGCCCGACGGATCGCTTGCCGAAGGGTTGCAGAAGCCTTGCAGCCCAGGTGAGCGGCGTATCGCTCCTGGCGTCCGAGGGGAGTCGCGTCAGTGCCGCGGGGGTGGTGGGCCGTGTTGGCAGTGGGGGCACCAGTACGTCGGGCGGGGGTGGCCCGGGGTCTCGCGGGTCACGCGGATCGGCGTCCCGCAGCGCATGCACGGCCGCCCCCGCTGCGCGTACACGTGGAGACGGCGGCCGGTGCGCGCCAGCAGCCCGGGGGAGGTCGTCGTCCGGTCGGGGCGGTCGCGGTTCGCGGTGAGGAGGTCGTGGGCGAGCGTCACCAGCGCGCCGGGGTCGGCCAGCTCGCCGACGGGCAGCCAGGGCGTCGCCCCGGTCAGGAAGCACAGCTCGGCCATGAACACGTTGCCGACGCCCGCCATCACGCGCTGGTCGAGCAGCGCCTCGCCGAGCGGGCGGGCCGGGTCGGCGAGGAGCCGCCGCCGCGCCTCGGGCGCGTCCCAGTCGGGGCCGAGCAGGTCGGGCCCGAGGTGGCCGACGACGCGGGGCTCGTCGGCGGTCCGCAGCAGGTCGAGGACGGGCAGCCGGTAGCCGACGGCGGTCGCCTCCGCCGTGCCGAGGATCGCGCGGATCTGGTGCGCGGGGCCGCCCGACCAGCGGCGGCCGGGCCCGTACACCTGCCACGCGCCGTCCATCCGTAGGTGCGAGTGCAGCGTCAGGCCGCCGTCGATGCGGGTGAGCAGGTGCTTGCCGCGCGGGGTCACGCCGAGGACGGTCCTGCCGGTCAGGTCGGCGGTGGCCAGGCGCGGGACGCGCAGGTCGGAGCGCGTCAGACGGCGCCCGGCGAGCGCGGCGTCCAGCCGGTCGGCGACCTGCCGGACGGTGTCTCCTTCAGGCATGTTCTCCATGATGCGCCAGCCGCCTACGGTGGGGCGCGTGACGGTGATGATGGGGATGGACATCGGGACGTCGGGGTCCAAGGGCGTCCTGGTCCGCGCGGACGGCACGCTCGTGGCGCGCGCGGAGCGGGAGCACAGGACGGACACGCCGCGCCCCGGCTGGGTGGAGCACGACGCCGAGGGCGTGTGGTGGGCCGACTTCGCCGCGCTGACCGCCGAGCTGCTCGCCGCGCTCCCGGACGGCGAACGCGTCGCCGCCGTCGGGCTCAGCGGCATCGGCCCGTGCGTCCTGCCGGTGGACGCGGACGACCGCCCGCTGCGCCCGGCGATCCTGTACGGCGTGGACACGCGCGCGGGCGCGCAGATAGCCGCGCAGCGCGCCGCGTACGGCGACGGGCCGGTGCTGGAGCGCTGCGGCTCGCCGCTCACCAGCCAGGCCGTCGGGCCCAAGCTGGCGTGGCTGCGGGAGGAGGAGCCGGAGGTGTACGGGCGCGCGCGCCGCTGGTTCATGGCCGGGTCTTTCCTGGTGCACCGGCTGACCGGCCGGTACGTGCTCGACCACCACTCGGCCAGCCAGTGCACGCCGCTGTACGACCTGCGGCGGGGCGGCTGGATCGCCGACCGGTGCGACGGGATAGCGCCGGGCCTTGAGTGGCCCGAACTGCTGTGGCCCGGCGAGGTCGTGGGTGAGGTCACGCGGCAGGCGGCGGAGCTGACGGGCCTCGCGCCCGGCACGCCGGTGGTCGCCGGGACGATCGACGCGTGGGCCGAGGCGGTGGCCGTGGGGGCGACGGGCCCCGGCGACCTGATGGTGATGTACGGCACGACGATGTTCCTCGCCCGCGTGATGGACGGCCCGTCCACGCCCGACGCGCGGCTGTGGACGACGCGCGGCGCGTTCCCCGGCACGTACTGCCTGGCGGCCGGCATGGCCACCTCGGGCGCCGTCACCGGCTGGCTGCGGGAGCTGACCGGCGGCGACTGGGCGACGCTGGTCCGTGAGGCGGCGGCCGTGGCGCCCGGCGCCGAGGGGCTGGTCACCCTCCCCTACTTCGCGGGCGAGCGCACCCCGCTGTTCGACCCGGACGCGCGCGGCCTCGTCGCGGGGCTGACGCTGCGGCACGGGCGCGGCCACCTGTACCGGTCGGCGCTTGAGGGCACGGCCTTCGGTGTCCGGCACAACCTTGAGGTGATGACGGAGGCCGCCGGGGTGCCCGCGCGGCGGCTGGTGGCGGTGGGCGGCGGGGCGCGTGAGCTGTGGACGCGGATCGTCAGCGACGTGACGGGGCACGCGCAGGAGGTGCCCCGGCACACGATAGGGGCGGCGTACGGCGACGCGTTCCTGGCGGCCGTGGGCGTGGGCGCGGCGGCGCCCGGCGACATCGCGGGGTGGAACCCGGTCGTGCGGACCGTGGAGCCCGACCAGGCGACGGCTGCGGTGTACGACCGGCTGTACGGCCTGTACCGCGGCCTCTACCCGGCGACGCGCGAGGCCGCGCACGCGCTCGCGGCGCTCCAGCGCGGCGAGTGGTGAGCGGTGAAGACGTGACGACGTGACGACGGGCGGGCCCCCGCGCGGGGGCCCGCCCGTCAGGGGTCAGGCGGCCGGGGCGGTCGGCGGGCCGACCAGCTCCGTGAGCACGTCCTCCATCGTCACGAACCCGAGCAGCGTGCCCTTGTCGCTGGTCACGGCCGCGAGGTGCGTGGAGGCGGCGCGCATCGCGGTGAGCGCGTCGTCCAGCGGCGTGGTCGGCGCGATGCGGATGACCGGGTGCAGCGCCTCGCGGGGGAACGGCCGGTCGCGGCCCTGGGCCTCCAGCGAGTCCTTCACGTGCAGGAAGCCGAGGACCGTGTGCCCGGGGCCCGTCACGGGGAAGCGGGAGTAGCCGGACGTCGCGGCGGCCTGCTCCAGGCGGCGCGGCGTCACGCGGTGGTCCACCGTGACCATGCGGCCGACGGGCACCGTGATCTCCGTGACGGTGCGCGTGCCAAGCGAGAGCGCGACGCGCAGGCGTTCGCTCTCCCCCGCCTCCAGCAGCCCGGCGTCGCTGGAGTCCTGCACGATGCGCGCCAGTTCGTCGTCGGTGAAGACGGACGCGACCTCGTCCTTCGGCTCGACCTTCAGCATCCGCAGCAGCGTGTTGGCGAAGGCGTTGATGCCGAAGATGACCGGGCGCAGCGCGCGCGTGAGGCCGACCAGGGGCGGGCCGAGGAGCAGCGCGGTGCGCTCGGGCGCGGCGAGCGCGATGTTCTTCGGCACCATCTCGCCGAAGAGCATGTGCAGGTACGTCGCGAGGGCGAGCGCGATGGCGAACGCGATCGGGTGCACCAGGGAGTGGGGCACGCCCATGGAGTCGAAGGCGGGCTCCAGGAGGTGCACGATCGCCGGTTCGGCGACCGCGCCGAGCACCAGGGAGGAGACGGTGATGCCCAGCTGGGCGGTCGCCATCATCGCGGACAGGTGCTGGAGCGCCCACAGCACGGTGCGGGCGCCGCGCTCGCCGCGTTCGGCGCGCGGTTCGATCTGGTCGCGGCGCACCGAGATCAGCGCGAACTCCGCGCCGACGAAGAACGCGTTGGTGAACAGCGTGAGCACGCCGAGGGCCAGTTGGAACGCGGTCATCGGACCTCACCCGCCGGGTCGGCGGTGGTGTGGGAGGGCTGGAGCACGTCGATGCGGACGCGGTCGGCGCGGTGGTGCGCCGTCAGCAGGACGGTGAGGCGCCAGCCGGCGACCTCGACCGTGTCGCCGATGGCGGGTATACGCGCCAGCTCGGTGGCGACGAGACCGGCGACGGTCTCGTAGGGGCCCTCGGGGGCGGCGACGCCGATCCTGGCGAGCTGGTCCACGCGCAGGCTGCCGTCGGCCTCCCAGCTCCCGGTGCCCGCGGGCGCCAGGTCGGGGTCCTCGTCCGGGTCGTGCTCGTCGCGGACCTCGCCGACGACCTCCTCGACGATGTCCTCCAGCGTGACGACCCCGGCCGTGCCGCCGTACTCGTCCACGACGACGGCGAGCGACCGGTTGCCGCGCAGCTGCTCCAGCAGGCGGTCCACGGCGACGCTGTCGGGGACGAGCAGGGCCTCGGCCATGAGGGCGGAGACGGCGGTGCCCGCGCGGTCGCCCTCGTCCAGGGTGAGGACGTCCTTGATGGAGACGACCCCGGCGATGTCGTCGAGTCCGTCGCGGTAGACGGGGAAGCGGGACAGGCCGGTGGCGAGCGTGAGGTTGGCGGCGTCGGCCGCGGTCGCCGAGACGTGCAGCGCGTGGACGTCCACGCGCGGCGTCATGACGTTCTCGGCGGTCAGGTCGCCGAGGTGGAGCGTGCGGACGAACAGCTCGGCCGAGTCGGAGGGCAGGACGCCCTGGGCGGCGGAGTGGCGTGCCAGGGCGATGAGTTCCTGCGGGGTGCGGGCCGAGGCCAGCTCCTCCGTCGGTTCGAGCCCGGCGCGGCGCACGAGGTGGTTCGCCGTGTCGTTGAGGTGCCGGATGAACGGGGCGAACGCGGCCGTGAAGGCGCGCTGCGGCCCGGCGACGGCGCGGGCGACGGTCAGCGGGCGGGAGATGGCCCAGTTCTTCGGGACCAGCTCGCCGATGACCATCAGGACCACGGTGGAGCACACGACGCCCAGCGTCACGGCCACCGGCGACACGGCGCCTTCCGGCAGCCCGGTGGCCTCCAGCGGGCCGCTCAGGAGGGTGGCGAACGCGGGCTCGGCGAGCATGCCGATGACGAGCGAGGTCACGGTGATGCCGAGCTGGGCGCCGGAGAGCTGGAACGTGAGGCGGCGCACGGCGCCGAGCGCGCGGGCGGCGCCCTTGTCACCGGTCTGCGCGGCGCGCTCCAGGTCGGCGCGCTCGACGGTCGTGAGGGAGAACTCGGCCGCGACGAAGATGGCGCAGGCCAGGGTGAGTGCGAGTGCGAGCAGCAGAAGGAGTACCTCGGTCACCATGTCACCCCGCTCTCCTCGCGCGCACGGCGGTCGTGGGAGGTGACACGGCAGGTACTGGGAGGCTCGTCCATCGTGCGGACCGGGCTCCTTCGGGCTCGGGGGGGTCGATCGAGTGACCCCATCGTAAAGGACTGGCAAACGGGACACAGGGGGCAGGCGGGGACGGCGGGGCCGTCCGTTCGGGCTGCCGCCCGGCCACCGGGTTCTACAGTGCCGTAGAAAATGAGCCCTGCCAACCGGCCTGGGCCGTGGAAAAACGGCCCGGGGTCACCGGGTGAACGGCCGGGCGGGGCGATCCATTCCCCCGCCGCCGCGCGCCGTGTCCACGGCGGCCGAGCTCACAGGGCGGTGGCCGCCTTGAGGACGAGCAGCAGGGTGACGGCGGCGTTGACGGCGGAGAGGGCGGAGACGGCCGTGCCCGCCGCGGCGGCCCAGGCGGCGAGACCGGCGGCGCTCGCGGGCGGGGGCCAGCGGCGGTCGGCGGGCACCGGGCCGAGCAGCGCGGCCACGCGGCGGGGCACGGGGCCGGGTGCCGCGAGGGCCGGGAGGGTCACGGCGGGACTGGTCCGCCCCTGTCCGGCGAGCGCGGCCTTGCCGATGGCCCGCGCCACGGCGCGTCGGTCGCCGACGGCGCGGGCGGCGTCCTCGTCGGCCCAGCGTTCGGTCGTGAAGCTCACGGTGGTGCGCAGGGGGCGCAGGAACGGGTGGGCGCGGGCGGCGAGCTGGACGGCCAGCAGGTAGCGGTGGTGGTGGCCGGTGAGGTGGGCGCGCTCGTGGGCGATGAGCGCACGGCGTTCCCGTATGTCGAGGCGGGTGAGGAGCCCGCTGGAGACGACGATGCGGCCGGGGCGTCCTGGGAGGGCGTACGCGTAGGGCAGTTCGTCGGGGAGCAGGGCGAGGCGGGCGCGGCCCGGTACTCCGGCCAGGGCGCGGGTGGCACGGCGGCGCAGGCGGTGGTGGCACCACAGGGCGTGCGCGCAGGCCCAGGCGACGGCGAGCAGCGCGGGGATGGCGGCGCGGCCCGCGACGTCCTCGAACGGGACGGCGGCGCGGACGGCCGGGTCGGACCAGGCGTCGGGCAGCGGGTTGCCGGGGAGCTGCGCCGTGCCGACGACCATGAGCAGCGCGAGGCACAGGGTGCTGGAGACGGCGAGGACGACGGCGACGGCGGTGAGCAGCCGGGTGGCGCGGCGGGGGGCGAGGTGGACGGCCGCGAGGCGCGCCATGGGCCAGGCGGTCAGCGGCAGCACGAGTGGCAGCAGCACGAATACGCCCATCGCGTCAGTCCTTGCCTCCTTCTGTCCGCGGCCCGTGGCCCGGGCCGCCGTCCGGGGTGTCCTCCGGGCCGTCCGGGTCCTCCTCGGCGAGGAGGGCGCGCAACAGACGCTCGTCGTCGGGGCCGAGGGCGCTGACGAAGCTGGCGAGGACGGCGTGGCGGTCGGTCTCGCTCTCCAGGACGCGGCGCATGCGGAAGGCGGCGAGCCCGGCGACGTCGGCGGCCGGGGTCCACACGAAGGAGCGGCCCGCGCGTTCGCGGGTGACGGCGCCCTTGACGCGCAGGCGCGTCAGGATGGTGACGACGGTGGTGTACGCGAGGCCGCCGCCGAGACGTTCCTGCACCCAGGCGGCGGTGGCGGGGCCCGGCGACTGGCCGAGGGCGGAGAGCACCTGGGCCTCCAACTGGCCCTGTCCGCGACGGCGCGGGCGCGCGGGAGGACCGTCGGGCTCGCCGCCGGTCGCGGGATGTCCGTCCGCCATCTTCCTCACCTCCTGCACGGGCGCGGAATATCGTACCGGTGAGGGCTGCGGGGCCCGGTTCTCCGTTCTTCTACGCTGTTGTAGATTCGGGACGGGCGGCCGGTGGCCGCCGCAGCGCGCGAGCGCGGGCCTGAGGACCGCGGCGGACCCAAGGAGGAGAGTCATGGGAGTTTCCCTGTCCAAGGGCGGCAACGTCTCGTTGACGAAGGAGGCGCCGGGGCTGACCGCCGTGCTGGTCGGTCTGGGCTGGGACGTGCGGACCACCACCGGCGTCGATTACGACCTCGACGCCAGCGCCCTGCTGTGCACCAGCGGCGGCAAGGTGGCGTCGGACCAGCACTTCGTCTTCTTCAACAACCTGCGCAGCCCCGACGGTTCTGTCGAGCACACCGGCGACAACCTCACCGGTGAGGGCGAGGGCGACGACGAGGTGATCAAGGTGGATCTCGCGGGCGTGCCCCCGGAGATCACGAGCGTGGTCTTCCCGGTGTCGATCTACGACGCGGGCAACCGCGGGCAGAGCTTCGGCCAGGTCAAGAACGCGTTCATCCGCGTGGTCAACCAGGCGGGCGGCGCGGAGATCGCCCGCTACGACCTGAGCGAGGACGCGGCGACCGAGACCGCGATGATCTTCGGCGAGCTGTACCGGCACGGCGCTGAGTGGAAGTTCCGCGCCGTGGGCCAGGGGTACGCGTCGGGTCTGGCCGGTATCGCGGCCGACTACGGCGTGAACGTCTGACCGTCCCGGTACCGCATCACCCGCCCTGCCGCGCCGGGCCACCCTCACGGGCGGCCCGGCGTCCGTGCGTCCGGGCCCCGCACGGCCCGCGCCCGGCCCGCTCAGCCCGCCGGGGTGAGGATCACGAAGTCGGCGCCCGAGGGGTCGAGGACGACGGCGAGACGGCCGACGCCCGGGACGTCCTCCGGCCCCATCCGGACGGTGCCCCCGTTGTCCCTGGCGCGGGCGACCGCCGCGTCGCAGTCCTCGCTGCCGAGCATCGCGTGCCAGGACGCCGCGCCGCCCTGGACCTCCAGCGCGTCGGCCGGGACCTTGAGGACACCTCCGCACCTGTGCTCCTCGCCCCGCCCGGCCGGGCCGATCTGCGTGTACGTCCCGCCGCCGCCCTCGGGCAGCGGCGTCGCGTCCGTCTCCCAGCCGAAGAGCGCGCGGTAGAACGCGAGCGCCGCGCCGTCGTCCGGGGTGTACAGCTCGACCCAGCTGAGGGTCCCGGGGCCGTCCACGGCGTCGAGACCCCGCCGCTCCCCCGGCTGCCAGACGGCGAAGCGCCCGCCCTGCGGGTCGGTGAGCTGCGCGAACCTCCCCTCGGACCCGACGTCCGCCGGTGCCACGCGCACCGATCCCCCGGCCGCCCGCGCCCCGGCGGCGGTGGCGTCGGCGTCCGCCGTCGCGAAGTAGACCGTCCAGGCGGGTCTCGCGCCGCTCTCGGTGAGCGGCGCGATCCCGGCGACCGCCCGGCCGCGCAGCCGCAGGATGCCGTAGCCGCCCGGCACGGAGACGTCCCCCGGCTCCAGCGTCCAGCCGAAGACCGCGCCGTAGAACGCGGTGGCGGCCTCCATGTCGGGCGTGCCCAGGTCGATCCAGCAGGGCGAGCCGGTGACGTGGTCGGTGGTGATCATGACGGTCCTCTCGCTGTGCCGCGCGCCCCGTCCGGAGCGCGACTCTTCGCCTACACAGAGTGACATCCCCCACTGACAACCGCCCGCCGGACACCGCGCGCCCGGCGCCGCTACGCCCCCGCCGCGTCCAGCCTCGCCACCTGCTCCGCCGTCAGCCGCAGCTCGACGGCCGCCGCCGCCGACAGGTACTGCTCGTACGTCCGCGGGCCCACCAGCGGCACGAGCCCGGGGTCGTCCTGCCGCAGCAGCCAGGCCAGCACGACCTGCCCGGGCGTCGCGCCCGTCTCCCGCGCGACCTCGTCCACCGCCGCGAACCGCGCCGTCGCGTCCGGCCCCTCGTACGCCTCCATCGTGGGGGTGCCGCTGCGCCGCGCCGGGTCGTCGTAGGCGCCCTTCAGGACCGGCGAGTACGCGACGAGCGTCAGATCGTCGTGCGCGCGCAGGTGGTCGAGCTGTTCGCCGTCCACGATCGACGCCTGGTCGAGCCCGGCGCGGCGGCGCAGGTACGAGTGCTGCTGCTGGAGGGCGACGGGGGCGGGCCAGCCGTGGCGTTCGCACAGGGCCCTGATGCGTTCGAGCCGCCATGTCCTGACGTTGGACCAGCCGATGTAGCGGGTCTTGCCCGCCGCCACCAGTCCGGCGAGGGCTTCGAGGGTCTCTTCGAGCGGCGTCGCCCGGTCGTCCACGTGGACGTAGTACAGGTCCACGTGGTCGGTGCCGAGTCTGCGCAGGCTGGCGTCGAGCGCGCGCCGCAGGGTGTCGGCGCCCGCGCCCTCGTAGCCGATGCGGGTGGCGGCGTCCGGGATGGGCCCGGGCCCGTCGCCCCACACGCCGTCGAGCGAGGCGAGCCGCGCGCTGCCCTTGGTCGCGAGGAAGACGTCGTCACGGCTGCCGGTGCGGGCGAACCAGCGGCCGAGGAGGGACTCGCTCTCCCCGCCGAAGCTGTCCCGGCTCTCCCACCAGGCGTAGCAGTCGGCCGTGTCGAGGAAGGAACCGCCGTCCTCCCGATAGCGGTCCAGGAGGGTGAAGGCGGTCGCCTCCTCCGTCCTGGTGCCCATCAGCATGCAGCCGAGGGCCAGTTCGCTGACGCGCTCGCCGGTGCGTCCGAGTGCCACGGTTTTCACGTGCGTTACTCCCCATCTCACGGGTGCGGAAGGACCGCCACGCTAGGAGCTGGAGTCCACGCGAGCACAAGCCCGCGCGTGCCGGGCCGCCGGGCGGCGGGGTCGGCGACCGGCATTAAAAACTCGTCAAGATTGCCGGAACAAGGCAGTGCGCCACCGTTCCGTTGGTGTCACCATCCATGCAGCAAGCCGGAAGGCGGCGCACGGGGGAGGCGGCGGCGATGGAGTGGTTTCTCGGTCTCGGCATAGTCGGACTGGTCCTGCTGCTCCTGGCCCTGGTCCTGGACGGGGTGGTGGAGGGGCTCCTCGACCTGGACGGGGTCGTCTCGTTGCCGGCGGTGACCGCCTTCACCTCCCTGCTCGGCTTCACCGGAGCGATCACGCTCGCGGTGACCGGGCTGGGAGTGGTCCCGGCACTCGGTGCGGGGACCGTGGTGGGGGGCGGTGCGGCCTGGGTGGTGGTGCGGGTGAGCCGGGCGTTGATGCGCGACGACGGGGACGCGGCCCAGCGGGACGAGAGTCTCGTGGGCGCGGCGGGGGCCGTCGTCACGGCGATACCCGGCGGCGGCTACGGCGAGGTCCTGCTGAACGTGGCGGGACTGCGCGTGAAGCTGTCCGCCCGCAGCGCCCAGGCCGTGCCGGTGGGGGCGGAGGTCTGGGTGGTCGGCGTGCTGTCGGCCACCTCGATCGAGGTACGCCCCGTCGAACGCTGAATCAGCGGAGGGGAGTCAACAAGATGAGTGCGGTCATGATCGCCGTCGTCGGCATCGTCGTGCTGTTCGTACTGCTCGGCCTGGTGGTCGTCTCGCGGTACAAGGTGGCAGGGCCGAGCGACGCGTTCATCATCACGGGGCGGCGGGGCAAGGTGTCCACCGACCCGGTCACCGGGCATGTCACCCGGGACAACAGCGGGCAGAAGGTCGTCGTCGGCGGCGGGGTGTTCGTGATTCCGCTGGTGCAGCAGCGGCACGTGCTCGACCTGTCGAGCCGCCACATCCCCGTCGCGGTGCGCGGCGCGGTGACGCTGCGCGGCGTGAAGGTGAACCTGGACGGTGTCGCCATCGTGAAGGTGGGCGGCAGCGAGGAGGCCATCAGGTCGGCGGCGCAGCGCTTCCTGCGGCAGCAGGGCGGCGTCGTGACGTTCACCCAGGAGGTGCTGTCGGGCGCGCTGCGCTCCATCGTGGGACGCATGGCGGTGGAGGACGTGATCCGCGACCGGGCGGCGTTCGCCGGGCAGGTGGCGGAGGAGGCGGAGGCCAGCCTCTCGGGGCAGGGCCTGGTGCTCGACACGTTCCAGATCCAGGACATCACGGCCGAGGGCAGCTACCTGGCGGACCTGGGCAGGCCGGAGGCGGCGCGGGCACGGCAGGTGGCCGACGTCGCGGAGGCGGAGGCCAGGCGCAGCGCCGAGCAGGCGCGGCTGCGGGCCGAGGAGGAGATCGCGGTCGCGCAGCGGACGCTGTACCTGCGGCAGGCCGAGATCAAGGCGGAGACGGACGCGGCGGCGGCGAAGGCCAACGCGGCCGGGCCCCTCGCGGAGGCGGCGCGGCAGCAGGAGGTGCTCGTCCAGCAGGAGAAGGTGGCCGAGCGCCAGGCCGCGCTGACCGACCGGCAGCTCGACGCGCAGGTCCGCAAGCCAGCGGACGCCGAGCGGTACCGGGCCGAGCAGGAGGCCGAGGCGCGGCGGGTGGCCGAGGTGGCCTCCGCGCGGGCGGCGGCGGAACGCGCCAGGCTCACCGGTGAGGGCGAGAAGCAGCGCAGGTCGGCGCTGGCGCAGGCCGCCAGGATCGAGGGCGAGGCGGAGGCCGCGGCCAAGGCGGCGGTCGGCGCGGCGGAGGCCGGGGCGATGCGGCAGAAGGCCGACGCGTACGCCCAGTACGGCGAGGCGGCGGTGCTCCAGATGCTGGTGGAGGTGCTGCCGCAGGTGGTCGGGAAGGCCGCGGAGCCGATCTCGGCGATCGACAAGATGACGGTCATCTCGACGGACGGCGCCGGGCGGCTGCCGCGCGTCGTGGCGGACAACGTGACGCAGGGCATGGAGCTGCTGTCCACGGCGACCGGCATCGACGTCTCGGCGGTGCTGTCGGGGCTCGCGGGCAAGGCGGGTGTGCCGGGGCTCGGCGGGGTCTCCGGCGCGCAGCCGCAGGTCAACGGCGCCGCGCCGGGCGACGGGGCCGCGGTGGAACGCGCGGAGTGACGCGACGCACGCCCGGGGGCCGGTCCGCGTGGCCGGTCCCCGGGCGTCCGCGCGCGGCGGCGGGTGTCGGCGGCGGGCGTCAGAGCGGCTGCGCGGGCCAGCCGAGGAGACGGGCGCCGATGACGGCCGTCTGGAGCGTGTAGCGCTGGAAGGGGTCGGCCGGGTCGGAGCCGGTCAGGTCGTGGACGCGCGCGAGCCGGTACGTCAGGGCGCGGACGCTGAGCGACAGGCGCCTGGCCGCCTCGGCGGAGACGCACCCGGCGCCGAAGTAGACGTCCAGGGTGCGCACCAGCGGTTCCGCGCCGCCCCTGGCGGCGTCGAGCGGGCCGAGGACGGACAGCACGAGGTCGGCCATCGCCTGCCGGTCGCGGGTGAGGACGGGGAAGACGAGCAGGTCGGCGGCGCGCAGCACGGGGGCGTCGAGCGGCATGCGGTCGGCGATGTCCAGGGCGGTGCGCGCCTCCTCGTAGGAGTGGGCGATCCCGGCCGGGCCCGGGTGGGCGCGGCCGAGGGCGGTGCGGCCCTCACCGGTGGCGGGCAGGGCGGCCTGCGTCTGGGCGGCGAAGTACTCAAGGACCTCGGGCCTGCCGCCGGGCGAGACGCAGACGAGGCGGCCGTCCTTCGTCGTGAGCAGCACCTCGCGGGCGCCGAACCGGCTGCTCAGCGCGCCTTCCACGCGGCGGGTCAGCGGGTGCGTGTCGTCGTAGGGCTCGGGGCCGCGCGCGACGCCGACGGCGTGCGAGTGGGCGAGGGGGAAGCCGAACCGGTCCGCGCGCGACGCGACCGTGCCGGGTTCACCCCGGCCGTGCAGCAGGTCGTCGATGAACTCGCGGCGGGCCGCCTCGTCGCGGCGCACGGCGAGGAACTGCGCGCGTTCGTAGCCTTCCGCGAAGGCGTCCACGGCGACCTCGGCGGCGGCGAGGACGCTCTCGGCCGCGGCCCGCAGCGCGCTCGCGGTCTGCACGCCGCGCACGCCGGGCAGGTCGCGCCAGGCGGTACGGGCGGCGGCCAGGTGGGCGCGGACCATCTCGCGCAGCGCGTACCCCTCGCGCGCGGCCCGCTCCCCCACCGCGCGCCGGGCCCGTATCTCCTCGCCGGTGAGCCGTCGGCCGGTGCGGGAGACCTCGGCGAGGGTGTCGGCCCAGCCCGCGAGGCACCAGGGCGGCAGCGCCGTCTCGTCCGTGGTCACGCCGGTCCCCTCCCCCCGGTCGGGCGCGGGCCCGGGTCGGCGCGCGCCGGGACGACAATAGACGACCCCGCCGACAGCCCTTCGTCCCCGACCGGGGCACCTTCGTGGCCGCGGCGGGAATAGGCGTGCGGGGCAAGGGACTTGAGAGGTTGTCCACCGCGAGGACACCACCGTGCGTACATCATCGAGGAGGGGGAGTCCCACCATGGACACACGCCGCATAGGCAAGGAGAACGTCAGCGCGATCGGCCTGGGCTGCATGCCCATGTCCATCGAAGGGCGGCCGGACCGCGCGCGCTCCGTCGCGACGATCCACGCCGCGCTGGACGCGGGCGTCACGCTGCTCGACACGGCCGACGCGTACCACCTCGGCCCGGGTGACGAGGGCCACAACGAGTCGCTGGTCGCCGAGGCCCTGGCGAGCTGGGGCGGCGACACGTCGGGCGTCCTGGTCGCCACGAAGGGCGGCCATCTGCGGCCGGGCGTCGGATGGACGCAGGACGGCTCGCCCGAGCACCTGAAGCGGGCCTGTGAGGAGTCGCTGCGGCGCCTGGGCGTCGAGGCGATCGGCCTCTACCAGTTCCACCGCCCCGACCCGACCGTCCCCTACGCCGACTCGATCGGCGCGCTGCGGGACCTGCTGGACGAGGGGAAGATCCGCTACGCGGGCATCTCCAACGCCGACCCCGACCAGATCAGGCAGGCGGACGAGATCCTGGACGGACGGCTGACGAGCGTGCAGAACCAGTTCTCGCCCGCCTTCCGCTCCAGCGAGCCGGAGCTTGAGCTGTGCGCGGCGCTCGACGTGGCGTTCCTGCCGTGGAGCCCGCTGGGCGGCATCGGCAACGCCGCGGGGCTCGGCGAGCGGTTCGGCGCGTACGCGCGCATCGCGGGCGAGCACGGCGTGAGCCCGCAGCAGGTCGCGCTCGCCTGGCAGTTGGCGAAGGCGCCCGTCGTGATCCCGATCCCGGGGTCGTCGCGGCCCGAGACGATCCGCGACTCGGTGCGGGCGACGGAGCTCGTGCTGAGCGCCGAGGAGTTGGCGGAGCTGGACGCGGCCTGACGCGCGCGGGTGCGGCGGGCGGGCCGCTCGGTCCGCCCGCCGCGTCCCGTCAGGGGATGAGCGCGTCCAGCGCGGGCAGCAGCTCGGCCTCCTCACGGTCGAGGTGGGCGATCAGCTCCCCGGCGAGCCGGTCGAAGGCGGGCAGCAGGTCCGCCGTACGCCGCTCCCCGCCGTCCGCGAGCAGCTGCCGCAGCTCCAGGGTGAGCGCCGCGATGGCCACGTGTTCCTCCCGCAGCCGGTCGAGCACGGGCGTCAGCGCGGGCCGCCCGGCGGCCAGGAACGGGAAGATCGCGCCGTCCTCCCCGCCGTGGTGGTTGCCGAGGCCCGAGCAGACCGTCAGGCAGTTGGCGCGCAGCTGCGCGCCGACGAGCGGGCCCGACGCCGCCAGCTCGGCGCGGATCAGGGCGAGTTCGCGGCGGTAGCCGTCGTGGACCGAGCGGAGCATGGCGCCGCCGCGCGTGTGGTTCGGGCGCGGGACGCCCGCGGCCTCCAGCGCGACGACGGGGATGACGCGGGCCGTCCGCTCCTGATACTCGGCCCAGCCGGGGTCGGTCTCGACCGCCCGCGCGAACATCAGGTCGCGCTCCTCGCCGTCGAGGACGGTGGCGCGCGCCTCGTACGTGAAGACGCCGTCCTCGACGGTGACGAGGGGGTGCGCGCGCAGGTTGTGGTACCAGGCCGGGTGCCGGTCGGCGCCGCCCGCCGAGGCGATGACGAGGACGCGCTCGTCGTCGGGGAGGTAGCCGACGGGGGTGGTGTGCGGGGCGCCGGAGCGGGCGCCCGTGGTGGTGAGCAGGAGGAGCCGCGCGTTCTCGAAGGGCGGGCCGACCTGCCCGTCGTTCGCGCGGAAGCTGTCGATGACGTGCTGGTTGAAGTCTGCGGGCATGCGGAAGTGTCGTCTCCACGGTGACTGGGGGTGAGCCGGGCAGCGTCCGCCCCGTACGGGCGGTGTGCCGGGCGGCGGCGGGCCTCGCGCCCGCCGGGGGCTCACGCCGTGGCCGGGTGCCTCACTCGTGCATGGCGCTGGGCCGACCCGGTAGTCACGGGCCGATCATATGCGCGGCGCGGCGGGCACGACAACGGCGCCCGCCCCGCCGCCCGTGTCCCGGGCGGCAGGACGGGCGCCGCGGCCCGCCGCGCCGTCACGCCCGGCGCTTGCCCTCACCTGGGCGCATGATCCGGTAGACGACGAACCCGACGACGCCGAGCGCCACGACGGCGACCACGCCCGTCGAGTACGTGCCGACGATGTCGCTGACCTGCTCCCAGTCCTCGCCGAGGCGGTAGCCCGCCAGGACGAAGATCGTGTTCCAGATCGCGCTGCCCAACGTCGTGAGCAGCAGGAACGTCCCCAGCGGCATCCGCTCCACCCCGGCCGGGATGGAGATGAGGCTGCGGAAGATGGGGATCATGCGGCCGAAGAAGATCGCCTTGGTGCCGTGCTTGGCGAACCAGCGCTCGGTCTTCTCGATGTCCTCGACCTTGACCAGCGGCAGCTTCGCGGCGACCGCGATCAGCCGCTCGCGGCCGAAGAGCGCGCCGATGCCGTACAGCGCCCAGGCGCCGACGACGGAGCCGATGGTCGTCCACACGAGAGCGGCGATCAGGTTCATGTCGCCCTGGCTGGCCGTGAAGCCCGCCAGGGGGAGGATCACCTCGCTGGGCAGGGGCGGGAAAAGGTTCTCCAGCGCGATGGCGGCACCGGCGCCTGGGGCGCCGAGGCTCTCCATCAGACTGGTCGCCCAGCCGGTGATACCGCCGGGGTCCTCGGTGGCGGCGAGCCGTACGGGGGATGCCATGGATACGATCACACGCCGAACGCTACAAACTCGGAGCGGTCGAAAGCGATCCGGGCGGCCTCAGCGGACCCTGCGGAAAACCGCAGTCCCCCGCGCCGGGCCCGCCCGGTAGCGTCGGGGCCATGCCCGCCGCCGTATCCCGGTGGCTGTCCGCCGCGGGTCTTCTGGCCGCCGGTACGGTCAGCGCCCTCGCCGGAGCCGCCCTCCTCGTCCTCGCCTCGCCCGTCCTGCTGGCGGGCCCGGACGTCGCGCGCCGCGCCGTCCACCGCGTCGCGGGGCGGCTCACGGGGGGCGGCGCGGACGGACCGGCGGCGCTGCGCTTCCTCGCGTTGCGGCTGCCGGTGGGGCTGCTCGGCGGCCTGGTGCTGCTGGCGGCGCTCGTCGGCGCCGTGTACGCGTCGCTGCTGGTCTGGGGCGTGTGGCTCTTCGGCTGGTCCGTGGTGCCCAGCGGGTTCGGCGGGATGCTGCTGCTCTTCCTCGCCGTGCACGGGGTGCCCGCCGTGGCGCGCCTTGAGGCGGGCCTCGCGCAGCGCGTGCTGGGCGACGAGGCGCGCGCCGCACTGGAGCGCCGCATCGACGAGCTGGCCACCAGCCGCGCCGGGGTCGTCGAGGCCGTGCACGAGGAGCGCCGCCGCATCGAGCGCGACCTGCACGACGGCGTGCAGCAGCGCATCGTCGCCCTCGGCGTGCTCCTCGGCCGGGCGGGGCGCGGCGCGGACCGGGAACGGACGCTCGACCTGGTCGGGCAGGCCCAGCGGGAGGCCGCGCAGGCGCTCGCCGAGCTGCGCGAGGTCGCCTGGCGCGTCTATCCCGCGGTGCTGGACGAGGCGGGGCTCGAAGCGGCACTCGAAGCGGTGGCGGAACGGGCCACGCTGCCGGTGACGCTGGAGTACGCCCTCGCGTCCACGCCGGAGCGCCACGCCGCCGCCGTCGTGTACTTCGTCGTCTCCGAGGCGGTCACCAACGCCGTCAAGCACGCGGGCGCGAGCCGGGTGACGATCCGGGTCGCCGGGCACCCGGCGGGGCTGACCGCGACCGTCGGCGACGACGGCACCGGCGGCGCCGACCCGGCGGGCGGCGGCCTGCTCGGGCTCGCGCGGCGGGCCGCCGCGCTCGACGGGCGGCTGCGCGTGGACAGCCCGGCGGGCGGCCCGACGACCCTCGAACTGGAGCTGCCGTGCGCCTGATCCTGGCCGACGACTCGACCCTGCTGCGCGAGGGCCTGGCGCGGCTGCTCGCCGAGGAGGGCCACGAGGTGACCGCGACCGTGGGCGACGCCGCCGCGCTGCTCGCCGCCGTGGACCGTGACCCGCCGGACGTGGCGGTGGTGGACGTGCGGATGCCCCCGACACACACGGACGAGGGGCTGCGCGCGGCCCTGGAGATCCGCCGCCGTCACCCGTCCGTGGGGGTGCTCGTGCTGTCGCAGTACGTGGAGCGCCGGTACGCGACGGAGCTGCTGGGCGGCGACCCGGGCGGCGTCGGCTACCTGCTGAAGGACCGGGTGGTGGAGGTCGAGGAGTTCCTCGGCGCCCTGGAACGCGTACGGGCGGGCCAGGCGGCGTTCGACCCGGAGGTCGTACGGCGGCTGCTGGCGCGCAGCACGCACACGGACCCGCTGGCCCGGCTCACGCCGCGCGAGCGCGACGTGCTGCGGGAGATGGCGCAGGGGTGCACGAACGAGGTGATCGCGCGGCGGCTGTACGTGTCGCGCAGCGCGGTCGAGAAGCACATCAACGCGATCTTCGACAAGCTCGGCCTGTCGGGCGGCTCGGGGCACAGCCGCCGGGTGCTGGCCGTGCTGCGCTACCTGGGCGGCTGAGCGCGCCCGCGGGACGTGGGTGCCCCACGATGCCCGGCTGCGTTCGGCGGCAGCCGGGCACCGTGGGGGGCGGCGGCGGGGTGGGGTTCGGCGTCACCACCCGGCCGCCTCCGTCGCCGCCGCCCCTCGCGGCGGAGACGGAGCCGGGGTGCCGGACGCCCGGGGGCGTCCGGCGGTCGGTACCGGTCAGTCGAGTTGTTGGATACGGACGTTGCGGAAGGCGACGGTGTCGCCGTCCCCGTGGTTCTGGAGCCCGATGTGCCCCGCGAGGCTCCGGGCCGGATCGGTGTTGGTGAAGTCGTTGACCAGCGTGCCGTTGAGGAAGATCTGGAGGCGTTCCCCCTCGACGCGGATCTCGTACGTGTTCCACTCGCCGGGCGGGTTGAGCGCGGCGTCGCGGGCGGCGAGGTCCGCCGACTGGAAGCCGTAGACGGACCCGGTGGTGCGGTCGTCGGCGTCCGTCGCGTCGATCTGGATCTCGTAGCCGTTGTTGACGGCGGAGAACGGGTCGTCCGAGGGCGGGAAGCCCACGAACACGCCCGAGTTGTCGTCACCGTCGAGCCGCCAGTCGAGCTTCAGCGAGTAGTCGGTGAACTCGGCCGTGTCGTACCACAGGAGGCCCATGCCGCCCTCGGTGGTCAGCGTCCCGTCGTCGGCCAGGGTGAACTGGCCGGGGCCCGCCTGGGTCCAGCCGTCCGTGCCGGTGCCGTCGAACAGGCTGGTGTAGCCCGTCTCCGGGCGGCAGTCGGCCTGCGTGACCCCGGCCGCCCAGCGGATGCCGCCCAACAGGTGCCGGACGAAGTCCGGTTCGCTGTACGACTCCGCCGTGTGGCCGCCGCCGGTGTAGAACGCCCGGCCGCCCTCGTACTCCTTGCACCAGGCGATCGGGTGGTCGCCCGCCATGCTGCCGCCCTCGTAGCTGCTCTCGTCGAGCGAGGCGAGGACGCGGGCGGACTCCCGCGGGTTGGTGCGGTAGTTGTACCACTCGTCGGTGCGTTCCCAGGTCTCGCCCAGGTGCGCCGTGGCGTCGTGCGCGTGGTCCTCGACGTTGACCGTCGCGGGCTGGATGTGCGGGTGGGACTGGAAGAGGGCGCCGGCCAGGCCGCTGTACCAGGGCCAGTCGTACTCGGTGTCGGCCGCCGCGTGGACTCCCACGTAGTTGCCGCCGCCGCCGATGTACTCCTCGAACGCGGTCTGTTGCGCCGGGTCGAGGACGTCGCCCGTGGTGGAGAGGAAGACGACGACCTCGTAGTCCGCGAGCGAGGGGTCCGTGAACGCCGCGGCGTCCTCGGTCGCGGTCACCGTGAAGTTGTTCTCGGTGCCGAGCTGGGTGATGGCGGCGATGCCCTCGTCGATCGAGTCGTGCCGGAAACCGGCGGTCTTCGAGAAGACGAGCACGTCGTACGCCGGGTCGTCGGGCGCGGCCACGGCGTCCGCCGCGGAGGCCGCGGACGCGGCGGGCAGCGCGGCGGCGACGAGCAGGCCACCGGCGGCCCAGCGGGCGAGCCGCCCGGTGCGGGAGGAGACGGTCATGGGGTCACGCCCCTTCCGTGGCGAAGTGGAACGAGTCGATGTCGAACAGCGCGCCCGCGCCGCCGGTGAACACCAGGAACAGCTCGGTGCTGCCGTCCGGCAGGTCGGTGAGCGCGGTGGTCACGTCCTCGTACGTGTCCCAGCCGCCGGTGTTCGCCACCGGGACCGAGCCGAGGAGCGTGCCGTCCACGGCGCCCGCGCGGACCTCGATCGTGCCGCCCGCACCGGCCGAGCCGACGCGCGCGGTGAACTCCGTGGCGTTGGTGAGGTGGTAGGGCTCGAAGGAGATCCAGTCGCCGTTCTCGATCGAGCCGACCGCACGGCCGCCCTCGGCCGCCGCGTGCTCGGCGACGGTCACGCCCTCCTGCGCGCCGAAGTGCTCGGCCTGCCGGTGGCGCGTCTGGCTCACGGCCTGGTCGTGCGAGGTGAGGCCGCCGCCGTCGGTGTACTCGGCGTCGAAGACCCCGAAGATGTTGGCGTTGGGGTCGTGCTCGCCGTCCTCCAGGGTCTGGAGGACGCCGGAGCAGCCGTTGGCCGAGGTCAGCGGGTGGCCGTGGCTGTCGTGGCCGAGGATGAAGTTGACCGTGACCTGCGAGCAGTCGATCTCGCCGTCCTCCGGGTCGGTGACCGTCACCTCGAAGGGCACGGCGTCACCGAAGTCCACGAGCGCCCCGTCCTCCGGGAGGCTCAGGGTGACGGTCGGCGCGGTGTTGCCCACCGTGATCGCGACCGAGGCACCGGCGGTGAGGCCGTCCGCGTCGGTCACGGTCAGCTCGGCCGTGAACTCGCCGTCCTCGGTGTAGGTGTGGCTCGGGTCCGCCTCGGTGGAGGTGCCGCCGTCGCCGAAGTCCCACGCGTAGGTGAGCGTGTCGCCGTCGGGGTCGGTGGAGCCCTCGGAGGAGAACTGCACGGTCAGCGGCGCGCCGCCGGAGGTGACGTCGGAGGACGCCTGGGCGATCGGGGACTGGCCGCCCTCGCCGCCGAGGTGCTCGATGCGGTACAGGGCGCTGTTCTCGTCACCGTTGAAGTAGCCGGTGCCGTAGTCGAGGACGTACAGCGCGCCGTCGGGGCCGAACGCGGAGTCCATCACCTGCGTGCCGGTCCAGGGGAACTCGTTGATGGACTGCACGCCGCCGTTCGCGTCCTGCTCGATGCGGCGTATCCAGCGCCGTCCGAACTCGGTCGCGAAGTAGTCGCCGTCGTACTCGGCAGGGAACTTGACCGACGACTGGAGGTCGGGGTCGTAGTTGTAGACGGGGCCGCCCATCGGCGACTCGGAGCCACCGCCGAACTCCGGCACCGAGTTGCCGTCGTAGGGGATCCACGCGGGCTGCGCGGGCGGCAGCTCGGTGAGACCCGTGTTGTTGGCCGAGTCGTTCACGGGGGCGGCGCAGTTGTACGTGCCGCCGGACGCGCCCGAGCCGAAGTCGTAGTCCACGTAGGCGTCGTTGTCACCGGTGCAGAAGGGCCAGCCGAAGTTGCCCGGCTCGGTGATGCGGTTGAACTCGACCTGCCCGGCGGGGCCGCGCGTGGGGGACGCGGTGCCGGAGTCGGGGCCGTAGTCGCCGAGGTAGACGATGCCGGTCGCCTTGTCCACGGACATGCGGAACGGGTTGCGGAAGCCCATGGCGTAGATCTCGGGCCGGGTGTCCGCCGTGCCGGGCGCGAAGAGGTTGCCCGACGGGATCGTGTACGAGCCGTCGTCCTGCACGTCGATCCGCAGCACCTTGCCGCGCAGGTCGTTCGTGTTGCCTGCCGAACGGCGCGCGTCGAACGCGGGGTT
The DNA here is from genome assembly GCF_000719135.1 of Streptomyces avicenniae. Taxonomy (GTDB): domain Bacteria; phylum Actinomycetota; class Actinomycetes; order Streptomycetales; family Streptomycetaceae; genus Streptomyces; species Streptomyces avicenniae. The sequence goes on from NZ_JOEK01000002.1 coordinate 328,167, forward strand.
GCGCCCGTCGCTGTCGTCGATGGGCGTGAACCCGTCCGAGGCGAACGGGTTCGTGTCGTCGCCCGTGGACAGGTACAGGTTGCCCTCGGCGTCGAAGTCGATGTCGCCGCCGACGTGGCAGCACTGGCCGCGGCTGGCAGGGACGTCGAGGACGCCCACCTCGCTGCCGGTGTTCAGCGTGCCGTCCGCGTTCAGCTCGAAGCGCGAGAGGCGGTTGACGCCGTTGAACGGTTCGAAGTCGGCGTCGGAGCCGTTCGCGGGCGAGTCACCTCCCGGCGTGCTCAGCGGGGGCGCGTAGTAGAGGTAGATGAACCTGTTCTCGGCGAAGTCCGGGTCCACGCCGACGCCTTGGAGGCCTTCCTCGTCATGGCTGTAGACGGGGACCTGGCCGGAGACCCGGGTGGTGCCGTTCGCGTCGGTGAGACGCAGGGTGCCGTCGCGCGAGGTGTGGAGCACGGAACGGTCGGGCAGGACGGCCAGGGACATCGGCTCGCCGGTCTCGGCGACGCCACGCGCGAGCGTCACCTGCTGGAACTCGGGGGCCGCCGCTGTGGGGGGGTCGGCGGCCGGCACCGCTGCCTGGCCTGTGGGGGGTAGGGCGGCGCCGGCGAGCAACGTGCCCGCCATGGCCGCCAGAAGTACTCGGAACTTCCTGTGCACGAGCATCCTCCGTAGACGCACGGGGTGGGGGTGAAGCTTTCGCACAGGCGCGCGCCGCCGCGCCGCCGGACCGTCCGGCCTGGGACAACGAGGGGGATGGCCGCGCGGTCCGGATGTGACCGGAACACAACAGGGACGGTAACGACTTCTGCCTTGACTGGAAACCCCTTTGAAACCGAAGCCGCCGACTTCTTCCTCGCGACGGACAAAGTTCGACGGTTCCCGTAACTCCCCTTGCAGGCCCCTGATCTCGGACGCAGCGCCGGACGCCGCCGTCCTTCAGTCCTCCGCCGGGCGTGGCTCCCGGTCAGGTTCCGGAACCTGGCGCAGCCGCCCGCGCCCGATCAGCGCGTCGATCACCTGCTCCGTGGTCGCCGCCATGTCCACCGCGTCGGGCGCCAGGAGCCACTGGATCTGGAGGCCGTCCATCACGGCTATCACCGCCGTCGCGACGCCGTCCACGTCGAGGTCGTCGTCCACCTGCCCCAGCTCCCGCGCCTCGATCAGCGCCGCCACCACCTGACCGCGCAACCCCGCGTACCGGCTGCGGAAGAAGCCCTGCGCGGGGTGCCCCTCCGTGACGCTCTCGCCCGACAGGACGGCGTAGAGACGTACGATTCCCGTGCGCTCGGCGTTGCGCGCCACCGTGGCCACGAGGTGCCGCAGGTAGGCCAGGCCCCGGGGCCGTTCCGCGTCCAGCTCCGCCAGGTCGGACACGTCCCGCAGGTCGAGCACGCCGGTCAGCAGCCCCGCCTTGCTGTGGAAGTGGTGCAGCACCCCCGCCTGCGTCAGCCCGGCCCGCTCGGCGATCTCCGCCAGGGAAGCCTTGTGGTAGCCGCGGGTGGCGAACGTCTCCATCGCTATCCGCAGGATCTCCTCGCGCCGCCCTGTGACAGGGGCCCGTGGCTGGCGTGCGTCCGGCATCCCAGGAGTGTACGGCCGGAAGTTCCGGAACCGGCCAGTACTTACTAAGCGCTCGGTAAGTCTGGTTTGATTTTTCCGTCACAGCTCGAAAGGAACCCCATGACCTCCGTGTTCTCCACCCACGCCGCCGCCGCGTCCCCGGCGGACGGCGGCGACGACGCCGAACTGGCGCGGCGGGTGAGCGCTCTTGATCTGGAGTCGAAGGTTCGGCTGCTGACCGGCGAGACGCTCTGGACCCTGCCCGCCGAGCCCCGGCTGGGGTTGCTGCCCGTCCGCATGTCGGACGGTCCCCAGGGCGTGCGCGGCACCGGCGACGACCCGGGCGCGACCGGCCTCCTCGCCCCCGCGCCGAGCGCCGTGGGCGCCTCCTGGGACCCGGAGCTGGCGCAGCGCCTCGGCGCCCTGTTCGGCGCCGAGGCCATCCGCAAGCGCACGGACATCGTGCTCGCCCCCGGGATCAACCTCCAGCGCACCCCCGTCGCGGGGCGGCACTTCGAGTACCTGGCGGAGGACCCGCTCCTCACCGGCATCCTCGCCTCCGGCATCGTGCGCGGCATCCAGTCCCTCGGCGTCGCCGCCTGCCCGAAGCACTTCGTCGCCAACGACTCCGAGACCGACCGCACCCGGTACGTCTCCCGCGTCGATGCGCGCACGCTGCGCGAGGTCTACCTCGCGCCCTTCGAGACCGTCGTCGCCGAGGGCGGCACCTGGTCGGTGATGTCGGCCTACTCCGGCGTGGACGACGGCACGGGCGCCGCGCCCATGGGCGAGCACGCGGGCCTGCTGCGCGGCGTGCTGAAGGGCGAGTGGGGCTTCGAAGGCCCGGTCGTCAGCGACTGGGCGGCCACCAGGACCACCGCGGAGACCGCGCGCGGCGGCCTCGACCTCGTGATGCCGGGCCCCGACGGGCCCTGGGGCGACGCCCTCGTGGCGGCCGTGCGGGCGGGCGAGGTGCCCGAGAGCGTGATCGACGACAAGGTCGTGCGCCTGGTGCGCCTCGCGGGGCACGTCGGCCGTCTCGAAGGCTCCGCGCCGCGCCCCGCGGTACCGGCCGTCCCGGAGACCGCCGAGTACGACCTGCTGCGCGAGACGGCCGTGCGCGGCACGGTCGTGCTGCGGGACGAGGGCGACCTGCTGCCGCTGGCCCCCGAGGGCCTCGGCCGAGTGGCGCTCATCGGCCCGAACGCCGTGGACCCGTACTTCCAGGGCGGCGGCAGCGCGTTCGTGCCTCCGGTGCGGACGGTCGGTTTCGCCACCGGCCTGCGCGCCGCGCTGCCCGCGACCACGGAGGTGACGGTGCACCGCGGCGGTGACGCGCGGCTGCACCCGCCGTTCGTGGAGCCGGAGCTGCTGGCCGACCCGGACACGGGCGCGGCGGGCGTGCGCGCCGACTTCCTCGACGCCGAGGGCGCGGCGCTCGGCACGCTGGTGCGCGAGGGCGGCGACTGGGGCGAGTTCCGCGGCTTCCCCGCCGGGACGCACCGCGTGGTGCTGCGCACGGTCGTGACGTTCCGCGGCGAGGGCACGCACCGGCTGGAGTTCGGCGCGGTCGGCCGCTTCGAGATCCTGGCGGACGGCGCGCGCGTCGCGTCGGGCGACGACGACCGGGGCGTGGACCTCGTGCTGGACTCCTCGCACCACCACCCGGCGGGCATCACCGTCGAGTTCCCGGTGGACGGCGAGGAGGGCCGCGTCACGCTGACGCTGGACCTCACCGTCGTGGACGCGGACGGCTACGGCCGCTTCGTCACCGCCCACCTGCGCCACACCCCGCCGGGCACGACGCCGGACGAGGAGGTCGCGGCGGCCGTCGAGGCGGCGCGCGCGGCCGATGTCGCGGTCGTGATCGTCGGCACCAACGAGGACGTCGAGTCCGAGGGCTGGGACCGCACGACGCTGGCGCTGCCCGGCGTGCAGGACGAGCTGGTGCGCCGCGTCGTCGAGGCGAACCCCCGCACCGTCGTGGTGGTCAACGCGGGCGCGCCCGTGCTGCTGCCGTGGGCGCAGGACGTGTCCGCGCTGCTGTGGGCGTGGCTGCCGGGCCAGGAGGCGGGGCACGCGCTCGCCGACGTGCTGCTCGGCCGCGCCGAGGCGACCGGCAGGCTGCCGTGGACGCTGCCCGCGCGCGCCGAGGACGTGCCGGTGCCCGACGCCGTGCCGGTGGACGGGATCGTGGAGTACCGCGACGGCCTTGACGTCGGCTACCGCGGCTGGGACCGGGCCGGGCTGACGCCCGCCTTCCCGTTCGGCCACGGCCTGGGCTGGACGGAGTGGGCGTACGAGTCGGTGACGGCCGAGGCGGACGGCTCCGCGGTGACCCTGCGCGTGACCAACACCGGCGCGCGCGCCGGGCGCGAGGTCGTGCAGGTCTACCTGGAGGCGCCGCAGGACGGCGTGGCGCGCCCGCTGCGTGCCCTGGCCGGATTCGCGTCCGTGACGGCGGAGCCGGGCCAGACGGTGACGGTCACCGTGCCGATCGCGGCCCGCGCCTACGAGGTGTGGGACGTGGAGTCGGACGCGTGGACGACCCCGCCGGGCGCCTACCGCCTGCACGTCGGCCGCTCCAGCCGGGACCTGCGGCTGGAGGCCGCCGTGGAGATCGCCGCGGCCTGATCCGTACGGGGCGCCCGCGTGGACGCGCGGGCGCGCCCGTCCTCACGCCCCCGCACATCAGGTGCGGGGGCGTGAACAACAGAACAGCGCATCGGCACGGCCGGGCGGTGGCCCTTGTCCACCGCCCGGCCGACCGGACTTCGCAGGGCGTACCCCCCCTCTCCCGGCGGGCACACCGCCGGGAGCCCCGACGAAGGAGCCGCACACATGACACGACGGATTCCCTTCCGTTCCCGGTCCTCCTCACCGGCGCCCCCACTGAGGACGGCCGTCGCGGCGGTCGGCGCGCTGGCACTGGCCGTCGGCCTGATGGGCGCGTCGCAGGCCGCCCCGGTGGCCGCCGCCCCGGGAGCGGCGGCCACGAGCGCGCAGGTCTGGCTGACGACGTCGAACGGCGCGAGCCGCCTGGCGCGGCAGGCCGACGTCCCCTTCGGCTCGGCCCCCGAGGCGATCGACATCCGCGTGGACGCCGGGCAGCGCCTCCAGCGGTTCACCGGCGCGGGCGCGTCGGTGACGGAGGCGTCGGCGAGCCTGATCAGGGGTCTCCCGCAGGCGCAGCGCGACGCGCTGATGACCTCGCTGTTCTCCCGCTCGGGCGACGGCGTCGGGCTGAGCTACCTGCGGCAGCCGCTGGGCAGCACCGACTTCAACGCGGGCGGTTTCTACACCTACGAGGACACGCAGGGACAGTTCTCGATCAGCCGTGATCAGCAGCAGATCATTCCCGTCCTCCAGCAGGCACGGCAGCTCAACCCGTCGCTGCGCTTCATGGGCTCGCCGTGGTCGCCGCCCGCCTGGATGAAGACGGGCAACGCGCTGAACGGCGGCAGCCTGCGCACCGACCGCCACCAGCACTACGCCGACTACCTCGTGCGCGCGATCCAGGCGTACGGCCAGGCGGGCATCCCGCTGACGGACCTGACGGTGCAGAACGAGCCGCAGTTCGCGACGAGTTACCCCTCGACCAGCATGTCGTCCGCGCAGCAGGCGGACTTCCTGCGGGTCCTGGACGCGACGCTGACCCGGGCGGGGCTGCCCACGAACGTGCTGGCGTACGACCACAACTGGGACACCCCCGGCTATCCGCTGGACGTGCTGGCGCGCACCTCCGACATCGACCGGGTGATCGGCGCCGCGTTCCACTGCTACGGCGGCTCGCCCGAGTCGCAGGCGCAGATACGGGACGCGGGGCACCGGGTCTTCTTCACCGAGTGCTCCGGCACGGACAGCGCCACCCCCGCGGCGACGTTCGCCGACTCCCTGCGCTGGCAGGCGGAGAACCTGGTGGTGCGCAACATGCGCAGCGGCGGCGAGACGACCGTCACGTGGAACCTGGCGCTGAACGCGAACGGCGGCCCGCACCAGGGGCACTGCGACACGCGCTGCAACGGCGTGGTGGAGATCAACGGCACACAGGTGACGCGTGGCGCGGAGTACTACGTGCTGGGGCATCTGACGAAGTTCGTCGATCCGGGGGCGGTCCGTATCGGATCGACGAGCCAGGGTTCCGGCGGTGTGCAGAACGTCGTGTACCAGAACGCGGACGGCACGCGGATCGCGTACGTGGTGAACGCGTCGGGCGGCACGCAGCGCTTCTCGGTGACCGAGGCCGGGCAGTCGCTGTCGTACAGCCTGCCCGCCGGGGCGGTGGCGTCGTTCGTGTGGTCGGGGGAGCCCGACGGGGGCGGCGAGCCGGGCGGCCCGGCAGCGGGCACGTACCGCATCGCGAACGCGGGCAGCGGCCTGTGCCTGGACGCGGTGGACCGGGGCACGGCGAACGGCACGGCCGTGCAGCAGTGGGCGTGCGTGAACCCCACGCAGGCGAACCAGGCGTGGCGGCTCGCCGGTGTCGGCGGCGGCTTCTACCAGGTGGTGAACCAGCACGCGAACCGGGCGCTGGACGTGACCGGCGGCACGGGCGCGACGGGCGACGGCGTGCCCGTGCAGCTGTGGGACTGGACGGGCGGCGCCAATCAGCAGTGGCGCCCCGAGGCGGTGTCGGGCGGCCACCGTTTCGTGGCGCAGCACAGCGGTAAGTGCCTGACGGTCACCGGGGGCGCGACGGGGAACGGGGCGCGGCTGTCGCAGCAGCCCTGCGCGTCCGGCTCGGCGGCCCAGACGTTCCGGCTGACGGCCGCGTAGGCGGCGCGAGGCCGCGGAGCCGTTTCACAGGACCGGGCGGGGGTACTCGCCCGGTCCTGCACGTCATGGCGCGGGTCACGGCCCGGTGGCGCGGCGTGCGGGGACCGCGGAGAGGACGACATGCCGGGACGCACCGGCAGGAGGTGGACACCGTGCCGGGACGCAAGGACCTTCCCGAGACACTGGAACGCTCCCCCGCCACCGCGCAGCGCACGTGGATCAAGGCGCACGACTCGGCGGTGCGCGAGTACGGCGAGGGCCGCAGGGCGTACCAGGTCGCGTACGGGGCGCTGAAGCACACCCACGAGAAGGTCGGCGACCACTGGGAGCGCAAGGAGAAGGGCCGCAGGGGCCCCTCCGACCGGCGCGCGGCCAGGCCGCGCGGGCGGGGCGGGGCGAGCGGCGGGGGCGTGGACGAGCAGGCGTCGAAGCAGCACCTGTACGAGGTGGCCAAGCGGCTGGACGTGCAGGGCAGGTCACGCATGGACCGCGGGGAACTGCTCTCCGCCATCCGCAAGGAGAACGCCGCGCGCACCCGCCGTTCCCGCTGAGCGGCGGCGCCGCGTCCGCACACCGCAGAAAGGCCCCCCGCCCATGCGCCAGGAACTGCGAGCGGCGGCCACCCGCCCCCTCGACGAGACGGAACTGACGGCCCTGCACGCGTACTGGCGGGCCGCCAACTACCTCTCCGTGGGCCAGATCTACCTGATGGCCAACCCCCTCCTCACGGAGCCGCTGCGCCCCGAGCACATCAAGCCGCGCCTGCTCGGCCACTGGGGCACCTCGCCGGGCCTCAACCTGGTGCACGCGCACCTCAACCGCGTCATCACCGCGCGCGACCTCGACGCCATCTGCGTCTGGGGCCCCGGGCACGGCGGCCCCGCCGTCGTCGCGAACTCCTGGCTGGACGGCAGCTACACGGACGTCTACCCCGACGTGACGCGCGACGCCGCGGGCATGGGCCGCCTGTTCAAGCAGTTCTCGTTCCCCGGCGGCATCCCCAGCCACGTCGCGCCCGAGACGCCCGGCTCCATCCACGAGGGCGGCGAGCTGGGCTACTCGCTGGCCCACGCACACGGCGCCGCGCTGGACAACCCCGACCTGCTGGTCGCCTGCGTCATCGGCGACGGCGAGGCGGAGACCGGCCCGCTGGCGGGCTCGTGGCACGCGAACAAGTTCCTCGACCCGGTGCACGACGGCGCCGTGCTGCCGATCCTGCACCTCAACGGCTACAAGATCGCCAACCCCGCCGTCCTCGCCCGCATCCCGCGCGACGAACTGGACGCCATGCTCCACGGCTTCGGCTACGAGACGCTGCACGTCGGCGGCGACCGGCCGCACGACGTGCACCAGGACCTCGCCGCCGCCATGGACCTGGCGCTGGACCGCATCGCCGCCATCCAGCACGCCGCGCGCAACGAGGGCCGCACCGAACGTCCGCGCTGGCCCGTCATCGTGCTGCGCACGCCCAAGGGTTGGACGGGCCCCGCCACGGTGGACGGGCTGCCCGTCGAGGGCACGTGGCGCGCCCACCAGGTGCCGCTGTCGTCCGTCCGCACCAACCCGGAGCATTTGCGGCAGCTTGAGGACTGGATGCGCTCCTACCGCCCCGAGGAGTTGTTCGACGCGCAGGGCCGTCCGTCGGCGCAGGTGCTGTCCCAGCCCCCCGCCGGACGCCGCCGCCTCGGCAGCAACCCGCACGCCAACGGCGGGATGCTGCTGCGCGACCTCCCGGTGCCGCCGCTGGAGGACCACGCCGTGCCCGTCGATTCCCCGGGCACCACGATGCACGAGCCGACCGGCGTCCTCGGCGGCCTGCTGCGCGACCTGATGGCGGCCACCGCCCAGCGCCGCGACTTCCGCCTCGTCGGCCCCGACGAGACCGCGTCCAACCGCCTCCAGGCCGTCTACGAGGCGACGGGCAAGGCGTGGAACGCGGGCGTCCTCGACGTGGACGAGCACCTGGCGCACGACGGGCGCGTCATGGAGGTCCTGTCCGAACACCTCTGCCAGGGCTGGCTTGAGGGCTACACGCTCACCGGCAGGCACGGCCTGTTCTCCTGCTACGAGGCGTTCGTCCACATCGTGGACTCCATGGCCAACCAGCACATCAAATGGCTGCGCACCTCACGCCGCCTGCACTGGCGCCGCCCCGTCGCGTCCCTCAACTACCTGCTGACGTCGCACGTGTGGCGCCAGGACCACAACGGCTTCTCGCACCAGGACCCCGGCTTCGTGGACCACGTCCTCAACAAGAGCCCCGAGGTCGTCCGCGTGTACCTGCCGCCCGACACCAACACGCTGCTCGCCGTCGCGGATCACGTGCTGCACAGCCGCGAGTACGTGAACGTCGTCGTCGCAGGGAAGCAGCCCTGCTACGACTGGCTCGACCTGCCCACCGCCCGCGCCCACTGCGCGCGCGGCGCCGGGATCTGGGAGTGGGCGGGCTCCGAGGACGGCACGCGCGAGCCCGACGTCGTCCTCGCCTGCGCGGGCGACGTGCCCACGCAGGAGGTCGTCGCCGCCGCCGACCTCCTCCACCGCCACCTGCCCGACCTCGCCGTACGCGTCGTCAACGTCGTGGACATCGCGCGCCTGCTGCCCTCGGACGAACACCCGCACGGCATGTCGGAACGCGACTACAACGGCCTGTTCCCGCCCGACCGCCCGGTGATCTTCGCCTACCACGGCTACCCCTGGCTCATCCACCGGCTGACGTACCGCCGCGCCGACCACGCGCACCTCCACGTGCGCGGCTACATCGAGGAGGGCACGACCACCACGCCGTTCGACATGGTCGTGCGCAACAACCTCGACCGCTTCCGGCTCGTCATGGACGTCATCGACCGCGTCCCCGGCCTCGCCGTACGCGCCGCGCAGGTGCGCCAGACCATGGCCGACGCGCGCTACCGGCACGGCAACTGGATACGGGAGCACGGCACGGACCTCCCCGAGGTCGCCGAATGGCGCTGGGGCCAGGGCCGCGCCGCCGACCGGTGAGGCCGCCCGCGGCCCGCAACGGCCGTGTCCGGACGGGGAATCCTCAGGCCAAGGACCACGCAGGGGTACTGTGTCTCTCGCTGCGCCGACTCCGCGGCCACCGCGCGTACACCGCGCACCGGCCGGGGGCGGCGGCGCCGCGCCGAGCAGCCCCCGCGGCGCGTCAACGCACCGTGACCGCCGCTCGGCGTCCCCTCACTCGACGAGCAGCTGCCGAGCAGCCGCGAGGAGACATGATGCCGACCCGACGCCGGTCCGCCGCGCGCCTTCGCGATAGGTCCCTGCCGACATGAAGATCGTCTTTCTCCTGCACAACGGATACGGGATCGGGGGCACGATCAAGACGACGTTCAACCTCGCCTCCGCGCTCGCCGATCGCCACGACGTAGAGATCATCTCGGTCTTCCGGCACCGCGCGCAGCCGAACTTCGGGCTCGGCGAGAAGGTCAGGATGCGCCATCTGGTCGATCTCCGCACGGAGAAGGACCACCCGCTGCACACCACCCCGGCCCGCGTGTTCCCCACCTCCGAGTACCGGTACGGGCAGTACAGCAGGCTGACGGACCAGCGGATCAAGGAGGCGCTCGCCGGGCTCGGCGACGCGGACGTCGTCATCGGCACACGCCCCGGGCTCAACGTCCACCTCGCCCTGGAGGGCCCCCGCAAGGCCGTCCTCATCGGGCAGGAGCACCTGACGCTGCTCAACCACCCGCCCGCGCTGCGCGGCGAATTGCGGCGCGCCTACCCGAAGCTGGACGCCGTCACCACCGTGACGCACGCCGACGCCGACGAGTACCGCCGCCGCATGCGGCTGCCGGGCGTACGGCTCCAGGCCCTGCCCAACAGCGTGCCGAAACCGGGCCTGCCCCCGGCCGACGGCGACGCCAAGGTCGTCGTCGCGGCCGGGCGCCTCGTCCGGGTGAAGCGCTACGACCTGCTGATCCGCGCGTTCGCGAAGGTCGTCGCGGAGCGCCCCGACTGGCGGCTGCGGATCTACGGCCGGGGCGAGGAGCAGGAGAAGCTGCGCGCCCTGATCGACGAACTCGGCCTGTACAACCACGCGTTCCTCATGGGCGCGGCCAGCCCGATGGAGTCCGAGTGGGTGAAGGGCTCGATCGCGGCGGTGACGTCGAACTTCGAGCCGTTCGGCATGACCATCGTCGAGGCGATGCGCTGCGGCCTGCCCGTCGTCAGCACCGACTGCGACTACGGCCCCGGCGAGATCATCAAGGACGGCGTGGACGGGCGGCTCGTCCCGGTCGGCGACGCCGACGCCTTCGGTGACGCGCTGCTGGCGCTGGTGCGTGACGACGAGCGGCGCCGCGAGATGGGCGCGGCGGCGCTGGCCAGCTCCGAGCGGTACGACCCCGTGCCGATCATCGAGGAGGCCGAGCGGCTGATCCTCAGCCTGCTGGAGGAGAAGCGCGCCGGGCGGGCCCGCGGGCCGCTCGGCGGCCGGGTGGCCGCCGCGCTGCGCAGCGCGCCGCACGCCCTGAAGGACGCGGCCCTCGGTGCCGCGTCCGCCACGGTCCGTACCGTCAGGAAGGCACGCCGATGACGACCGCAGCCGAGAGCGCCGAGACCGCCGAGGGCACGCCCGACGTCCCCAAGGACCGGCTGCCGCGCGCCGATTCGCTGGTGGAGCCTGACGGGCGGCTGACGCTGCGCCTGACGCGGCTGCCGGAACCGGAGAGCGGCGCGCCCGAACTGCTGCTCGTGCTGCGGCCGAAGAAGGGCGAGCCGGAGACCGAGACCAGGACCGTCCCGCTGACGCGTGCCGAGGACGGCGCGTGGGCGGGCGAACTGCCCGCGGAGCCGCCGCTCACCGAGGGCCGCTGGGACGTGTACGCGCTGACCCGCCCGGACGGCGCGCGGCTGCGCGTCGTGCCCGGCCTGCGCGACCTGCGGGAGCTGGCGGCCGGGACGCGCCCCGACCCGTCGGGCCCGCGGATCGCGGTGCGGCTGCCGTACGCGACCAAGGACGTCTACTTCGCCATCCGCGCCTGGGTGCGCCAGGGCCACGCCGAGGCAGGGGACGTCCATGTGGACGGCGACGGCATGACGGTCGCGGTGCGCCTCGTCGGCGTGAAGCAGGGCGCGGGCGCCGCGGCGCTGCTGAAGCTGCGCGGCGGCGGCAAGGACGGGCCGGTCGTCGAGGCCGACCTGCGCGAGGACGGCGCGGGCGGCTGGACGTTCACGGCCCCCTACGACCCGCTGGTGGAGCAGCGCGCGGCGGCGGACGGCGCCGAGGGCGCCGTGGCGGACGAGGTGTACTGGGACGTGTCGCTGCGGCCCACGCGCAAGGGCGCGCGGGTGCGGGTGGGGCGGCTGCTGGACGACGTCGCCGACAAGAAGCCGGTGTTCGTCTACCCGCCCGCCGTCCTCGGCACGACCACGGTCCAGCCGTACTACACGGTGGACAACGACCTGGCGGTGCGCGTGCGCTGAGCCGGGGCCGAGGCCAGGGCCGGGCCCTGGTCCGGGTCCGGGTCCGGGTCCGGGCCGTGAACGGGGAGTCCTGACGAGAGGAGCCCGCGTGGTGTACGCCGACCGTACCGAGGCAGGACGGGAGCTGGCCCGGGAGCTGACAGGCTGCCGGGGCGGCGACGTCGTGGTGCTGGGACTGCCGCGCGGGGGTGTGCCGGTGGCCGCCGAGGTCGCCGGGGTGCTGCGCGCGCCGCTCGACGCGGGCGTGGTGCGCAAGCTCGGCGTGCCGGGGCAGCCCGAGGTGGCGATGGGCGCGATCGGCGAGGAAGGCGCGCGGGTCCTCAACGAGGACGTGCTGCGGGCGGCGGGCGTGTCGGGCGCCGAGCTGGCCGACGTCGAGGCGGCGGAACGCGCCGAGCTGGACCGCCGCTCGCGCGCGTACCGGGCCGGTCGGCCGCCGGTGTCGGTGGCGGGGCGTACGGTGCTCGTGGTGGACGACGGGATCGCCACGGGGGCGACGGCGCGGGCCGCCTGCCGTGCCGCCAGATCGCGCGGGGCACGGCGGGTGGTGCTGGCCGTCCCGGTGGCGCCGCCGGGGTGGCGGGAGACGGTGGGGGGTGACGCGGACGAGCTGGTGTGCCCGAGCGAGCCGGGGGACTTCCGGTCGGTGGGGCAGTACTACGGGGAGTTCCCGCAGACCACCGACGCCGAGGTGACGGCCGCGCTGGAGCGGGGCGAGCGCCGCGCGGTCACCCTGGAGGTGGCGGGCGGCGTGCGGCTGGGCGGCGAGCTGGTGCTGCCGCGTGAGCCCCGGGGCGTCGTGCTGTTCGCGCACGGCAGGGGCAGCGGGCGGCTGAGCCCGCGCAACCGCTTCGTGGCCGAGGTGCTGAACGACGCCGGGTTCGCGACCCTTCTGCTCGACCTCATGACGGACGCGGAGGAGTTGGACCGGGGCACGTCCCTCGACGTCCCGCTGCTCGGCAGCCGCCTCATGGCCGCCACGTCCTGGCTGGACGGCGCCCTGGGGCGGCCGACGCCCGCCGGGCTGTCGGGGAGCGGCACGGGCGCGGCGGCGGCGCTGTGGGCGGCGTCGGAGGAGGGCGGGCGGTACGGCGCGGTGGTGTCGCGCGGCGGCCGTCCCGACCTGGCGGGCGAACGGCTCGCGGCCGTGCGGGCGCCGGTGCTGCTCCTCGTGGGCGGCGCGGACGAGGAGGGGACCGCCCTGAACCGCGACGCGCTGGAGGCCCTGCCGGACACGGCGCGGCTCTCCGTCGTCCCCGGCGCGGGGCGCCTCTTCGAGGAACCAGGCGCCCTCTCCGTCGTCGCCGAACGCACCCGCGACTGGTTCACGACCCACCTCGCCGGATGACCACGCCCACGGCCGGACTCCCCACCAAACTGCCTCGCGGGGGGCCGTCGATTCTTGTGGATCTGGCGAATCCCAGGTCACAGGCACTTTGTGGAGGTGCCAGATCCACAACCACCCTCCGTACGCCCTCTTTGTGGTTCTGACCGAGTCGGGAGCTGACAGTGGTGGATCTGAGGGAACTCTGTTATCACCTGCGTGATCGGCGTCGAATGTATCTTCTCGACGACCGGTACTCGACCGCCGTTTCATTCTTGGAGGGTTTCAACCTGGCGCTCGACGGCAAGCCCCTGAGAGGTTTTCAGGAGTGGCTGCATCTCCAGGTGCTTCGGCGACATTCCGGCCTGCATTGGGCTTATATCGTCGCGGAAATTCGATTGCCGGAGGCTATCGGTGAAGGGCTCGGCATTGAGGGGATTCCGCAGGAATACAACGGTCTCCTTGTGGATGATCTAGTCGGGTTGCTGGAGAGATTCATGGAAGAGCGAGGAGGTGAGGGCAGCGGAGGTCGCAGCGGGGCGGGAGGAGTACGAGAACGTCCTGCGTGACGCGGAACGGTTCGCCCCCTTCGCCGAAGACCTCATATGGGCCGAGGCGTTGCTCTACGTCCCCGACAACGCGTACCGCCACCTGACCGGCGACGAGTGGGACCGTGGGACCCGCCACAGCTACGAGTCCCGCTCCCATCAGGCCGGATGGACCGGCCCGTAGGTCGTACGGCAGCTCGGGCACCGCTCAGCTCCCGCCCGGCTGGCCGCCGGGGGCGGGACGGTCGGCGAGGTCCTGCGCCGTCGTCCTCCTGTCGGACGCCCAACAGGCGGTACGGAACCTGATGACCTCGCGCTCAGGCCCGTGCTGACACGCGCCACACGAGCCCGTGCGCGGCACCTTCGGACACGCCGCGACGGAACCCGGCCGCCGCCAGGATCTCGTGTAGCTCTGTGGCGTTCCGGACGTGGAAGGGCAGGTGGTGGCGCTCCGCGAGCGTTGCGGCGTGCCGTGCGGTCGCCTGGTCGTCGGGCGTGGCGGCCATGAGGACGGAGCCCGGCGGGAGCACGCGCGCCAGGGCGCGCAGGGCGTGGGTCGGGTCTCCGGTGCGGGCCAGCGCCTCGGGCAGCAGGACACACACCGGCCGGTCGGGATCGAGCGCGCCTTCCTGGGTGACGTGTCGCAGGGTGTTCACCGGGTCGGCGGCGATGTCCGCCCGCAGCACGGTGACTTGGCCGTGGCCCGTGCTTGCGCGCAGGTGGGCGGCGGCGACGGGGTCGGGCTCCAGGTGGAGAACCGTCACCTCGTCGCCGGTGGCGTCGCGGGCGGTGGTGTGGAGGTCGGGGCCCGACGTGGACTGCGTGGGGTAGCCGTAGTCGGTGACCAGGACCTGCCGCATGCCCAGTTCGGCGACCGCGTGCGCGGCGGAGGCGTGCATGGCCGCCCGCAGCGCGACGGCGGCGTGGGCGATCTGCGGCCAGGCGTCGGCGAGTTCGGCCGCCAGACGCCGGTCCACGGCGTAATGATCCTTACCGCCGAGGTAGAAGTCACGGACACGGGCGCGGGACGGACCGGTGAAGCCGTCCCACGGCTCGGGCCGGGGCGGTCCTGCGGCGAACACCGCCTCCAGCCGGGCCCGGCTCCCCGCGACCGCCTCGGCATCGTCACCTGTCCCCATCGGACTCCCCCGCCCCACCGGCGACCGCCCGCACGAACACCCACACCAGGCCCAACCCGGCCGCCATCCACAGCAGTCCGAGCCCGGCCAGAACCCCGGCCGTCCATCCCCCAACGACCCACCAACGCCGACGCCCCCTCACCGCCGAACCACCGCCCGGTACAGCGCCTCCAACTCCCCGGCACAGCCCCGGCAGACCCACAACGGCACCGCGCCCGCGTCGCCGACAAGCTCGCCGTGCACCGCCAACTCCTTGTCCACCGCGCCGCATCGCCAGCACTGCCGACCGGCGGCCAGCGCCACCGCGACCTCCCCGGCCACCGCAACGCCCCTCACCCACCGCCCGCTCATGACGCACCGGCCCGCGCACCGGTCGGGAGCAACGCCCACACGGACTTCGTCTCCACGCCCAGATCCACGCCCCACGCCAGACACATCCCCGCGACCAACGTCATCCCCCGCCCGCCCTCGGCGCTCGACGACGGCCGCACCATCGGAACGCACCCCGGCGGCACCACCTCCGGCGCGCCGTCCACGACGAGGAGCCGCAGCAGCGCGTCACGTCCGCCGTAGGACACCTGCACGATCAACCGGCCCCCACGCACCGGACGCGCATGCACCACCGCGTTCGTCGCCAACTCCGAGACGACGACCGCCGCATCAGCCACCGTCCCGGCGTCCATCCCCCAACCCGCCAGCACACCCCGCACCCGCCGCCGCACCACCGGCACACTCCCCACCGCATACGGCTCCGACAGAAGCCGCAACAGGCACCTCGCCCGCTCGCCTTCACTCAGCACGTCTCCACCTCCGGGTGACGGCTCACGAGTTCGACGCTCCGCGAGTCGGTGACCGTGGTAGCCGTTGTGCAGCCGAGCTGTATGGGGGTGCCAGTGACTCGGGAAGTGCGGTGCGTTCGAACGGAGGTCACCATGACCATCGCCTCGGTTCCGGGTTGGCGCGCGGCAACGCGCAGACCGCCCCCTTCACCACGAAAGGGGCTACAACTCACGGTGACCTGCCGCATACTGAATCGGCAAGTGCATCGGCAAAAATCACCCCCGAAGCGGGGAAATGGCATATGACGAACCCGCACATCACCTATTTCCGCAGGCACATCACATGCCAGACTGCGCGCATGGGCGGTTTCGGCAGACACATCCACAGGAAGTGAAGGGAGAGAGCACGTGGCCCAGGCACCCCGGCCGACCGCCCGGAGAATCGAACTGTGCGACGAGCTGCGGAGGCTCCGCGTCCGCGCCGGACTCACCTTGGAACAGGCCGTCGAGGGCCTGGACCTCTCCGAACGCAAGCTCCAGCGGATCGAGACCGAACTGCACGGCCTGCGTAGCGCCGAAGTGCTCAAAGCACTGATGGACCGCTACGGCGTGGAAAGCCCCGACGCACGTAACCATCTCCTGGAGATGTTCCGCGAGGCATCCAGCCAGGAGTGGTTCACGCAGTACCGGGCGCTCATGCCCTCGGGCATGCCACGGTTCGTCGGAGTCGAAAGCGCGGCCATCGAGGTTCGCGCATGGCATCCCACTCTCGTCCCCGGGTTGCTCCAGACGGAGAGCTACGCCCGCGCCCTCCACCAGCTCGCGAAGCCGATCAGAGAGACGACGACCGAGTTCATCGCATCCAACATCGAACTGCGGATGCGGCGCCGGGCGGCAGTCATCAACGGCGATCTGCGGCTACTCGCGGTCCTGTACGAGCCCGCTCTCCGCTACCAGGCCGCCGCACCGGAGGCGATGAAAGAGCAGTACGAGGAGATCGCCAAACTTGCGGAGTTGGACACGGTGACCATCCAGGTTCTCCCGGCTCGGACTCGCGGTTACGTCTCACCGCACGACTTCACCCTGCTTGACCTCGGCTCGAACCTTCCGGCCATCGTCCAGGTCGATACCGCTTGGGGTGCCGTTTCGGTTACGGACAAACCTCGTGAGGTCGCCAGGTTCCGCCGCAAACACGAGGTCCTCACTCAAGGGGCGTTGTCGCCCGAAGCGACTGTTCCTTTCCTGCAAGCACTACTGCGAGAGATTCCATAATGAACACCCACCCGCTTACTCCCAACGCCGAAAAGCTCGCCTGGAGGAAGTCCTCCTACAGCGACGGAGAGGGCCAGAACTGCGTCGAGATCGCCATGCTCGACGGTGCCGTCGCCGTTCGCGACTCCAAGGCCCCCGACAACCCCCACCTCATGATCCCCCGCGACCGGTTCGCAGCGCTGATCACCGCCATCAGCCGCCACTGAACCACCAGGAAGACGCGCGCTCCGGCCGCACGCGGCCGGAGCCGCCTGAGCAGGCGAACCGTCGCTGTGGAGGTGCCATGGCTGGCGAGCGGCAGGATTCGGACGACGAGCTGGAAGCGCTGGAACGTCTTGAGGTGGCGTTCGATGAGCTGGCAACGGCCTATCCAGTAACACCACCCCAGGAGCTTCTGGACCGCGCGCGCAAGCACACCTCCTACGTCGGCAACCTCCTGCATGCACGCAAAACGCTGGAGGAGCACAGACAACTCCTCGTCCTGAGCGGATGGTTCTCCCTGTTGCCCGGGCCGCTCAGGCCGCGCCGGGCCCGGGCAGCAGGCAGAACGGGTGACCGGCCGGGTCGGCGAGGACGAGCCAGCCGCGCGCGTCCTCGTGCAGCGGCGAGGCGCCCTCCGCGAGCGCCCGCTCCCGTGCCGCGTCGAGGTCGGTGACCTCGATGTCGAGGTGGAACTGCTGCGGGTGGGCGCTGTCCGGCCAGCGGGGCGGGCGGTGGTCCGCCACGCGCTGGAAGGCGAGGACGGAGTCGCCCGGCAGGTGGAGCGTGGCGAAGTCGTCGTCCACGCTCCAGCGGGGGTCGGGGCGGTTCACCTCGCCGCCGAGCAGCCCGTGGTAGAACCGCGCGAGCCGGTGGACGTCGGGACAGTCGAGCACGACGCACTGCACGAAGCCGATCATGGCTGCACCTCCGGGAGTTGACCGCCCCGCTCCGGGGCGGCTCGCACTCTAGTGTTCCGCCGGGCCCGTGGGTCGCCCGACATGGGCGGCGATGGTCCGCGCGCACGCCATCGCCTCGGCGCGCGTGGTGTCCACCTCCAGGTCGTAGACCACGCCCCGGTGCACAAGCTCCGCCTGCGAAGCCGCCATCCCCACCACCCGGTCGCCCCGCGCGACCTCACGGGCCGCCGCCACCGCGCCGTCGCACCGGACGCCGACCCACAGCACCCCCAGGCCGCCCAGCGCCCGGCGCCACCGCTCCTGCGACTGCTGCCCGCCGAGGAAAACCTCATCGACGACGACCCGGGCCCCGGCGCGTGCCATGGCGGCGACCCCCTCGATCCACGCCGCCTCCAGCGTCCGGAACGCGGGACCGACGACCACCTCGCCGTCCGACGCGAACGCGATCCCCGCGTCGGACACCGTCATCGAGGCGGGCATCGCGTCCACCAGCGTGTCGGTCCCGAGCACCAGCCACGGATCGGGCAGGACCGCCTGGAGACACCGGGCGATCCCGGACTTCCCCGCGCTGGAACCGCCGTTGAGAACGATCACCTGAGTCGTCACCGCGCCACCCTAGAGCCATCACGGCCCGCCCACGATGACCGGTACGGCCCTCGCCCGGAGTGGGTAACGTGCTGCTCCCCAAGCCCGAACGGGAGCGGAAGAAGCGCGATGAGTTCACCCGGAAGCACACCACCCGCACGCGACTGGGCGTTCGTCCTGTACCCCGTGCGGCGTCCGACCGAGGAGGACTCGGGCCGGTTCGACCGGTCCGACGCGCTCGCCGGTGGCGAGATCGGATGGGAGGAGGACCCCGGCGGCGTGCGGTTCCCCTGCACGGTGCGCGCGGCCGACGCGCAGGCCGCCGTCGCGTGGGCCGTCGAGCGCCTGACCGGGGCCGGGCTGGAGATCGCCGACATCCGCATGCCCCTGGCCGACTTCCGCACGGCCACCTGACACGCCCCGGGCGGCGGCCAGGACACCGCCCGGTTGCGCACCCATTTGGGCGTATTTACGCTGTTCGAGTGGGCTCGGGGTGTCCCCTCTGGGTGGAGGCGTGTGATGTCCCGATCGCTGCTCGGTGCGCTGCCGCTGTGTGTCGCGGTGGGTGCTCTCGCGATGACCGGTGGTGCGCAGCCGCAGGAGCGGGCGGCCGAGGTCGGGGGGACGGTCACGGCGGGTGGTGGCACCGGGCTGCATGCGGCGCCCGACGACGGCGCGGCCGTCGTCGGCAGTGCGGCGGGCGGGGCCCGTATCGATGTGCTGTGCGTCGCGGAGGCGGATCACGGCTCGACGTGGTACCTCGTGCGCGCCGATGCAGACTCCTACGCCTGGGTGCCCGCCGAGGACGTCCGCGTGCAGGGGGACGACCCCGCCTCCTGCTGACCAGGGGACGCGCTCACTCGTCCTCGGCCGCCGCCCTCGGGCGCCCCTCACGCTCGCGCCCGCGCGGTGCGAACGGATCGGTCCCCGCCGTGTCCGGGTAGAGGATGCGCTGCGTCTCGGCCAGATCGGCGGCCACCGCGACGGCCTCCCACTCGTACCCGTTCCACCGGCACACCAGCCGTGGCGCCTCCGGCCGGACGTGCGCCCCCGCGCGCGGGCCAGGTGTCAGCGTCACGACCCGGTACAGGGCATTGCGGCGCGACTCCCGCCGCGCGGCCCAGGCGGCGAGGGGCTCCTCGTCCATCGGCGAACGATCCTTCCGGTCCCGTGCGTACGCCCGGCGTCGTCCGCGCGCACCGGCGCGGGCAGGCGACCGCGCCGCGCTCATCACACCATGCCCCGGCGCGCCTCAACCCCCGTGCGACGCAGTACCGTTCAGCCATGGATCTGGGAACGGTGGCCATCACCGGCGCGGCGGGGCACGTCGGCTCGGTGGTGCGGCGCGCGCTGCGCCCGGAGGCGGAGCGGCTGATCGCGCTGGACCGCGTCCCGCTGGAGGCCGAGGCGCCGAACGAGGTGGCGCGCCATGTCGAGCTGCGCGACCCGGGCGCCGTCGTCGCCGCCCTGGCCGGGACGGGCACCGACGCGGTGCTGCATCTCGGCGGCCTGGCGGACGAGGCACCGCTCGCCGACCTGCTGGCGGCGAACGTCCTGGGCACCCAGCACGTCCTGGAGGCCGCGCGCCGCCTGGGCATCCCGCGCGTGGTGCTGGCGAGCACCAACCGCGTCACGGGCTTCCACCCCACGGCGCGCCTGGCGAGCCCCACCGATCCGGTGCGCCCCGACGGTCTTTACGCCGTGAGCAAGGTCGCCGTCGAGGCGCTGGGGCGGATGTACGCCGAGAAGTTCGGCCTGTCGGTGATATGCCTGCGGATCGGCAGCTTCGAGGAGAGCCCGTCCGAGCCCCGCCACCTGGCGACCTGGCTGAGCCCGCGCGACGCGGTCGGCTTCGTGCGCGCCGCGCTGACGGCGCCGCCCTCGGCGCGCTTCCGCACCGCCTACGCGGTGTCGGCGAACACGCGGCGTTTCTGGGAACTCCCGGCGCCCACGACGCTGGCCTACACGCCGGTGGACGACGCCGAGACGTACGCCTCGCTCATCCCCGGCGCGGACGTCCCCTTCTCCCCCACCGCGCCGCAGTCGGGCCCGTACGCCGAGCCGGAGTGCACGCTCCCGCACGTCCAGCCCTGACGGCACGCCCGGCCGGAACCGTCCCCGGGCCCCGTACGTCTCAGCGACGCGCCGCCCGGGACCGCCGGGCGCGCGCCGGGTGGACGGACCGGAGGGGGCTCGCGTGACGGGACGAAGGAGGGCGCGCGGCGCCGGGGCGGCGGCGCTGGTCGCCGTGCTGGCGGCGGGCTGTGGCGGCGGAGGCGACGGCGACCTGGTGATCGAGGGCGAGGCGCCCGCCGCGCCGTACGCGGGCCCGCTGTGGGTGGAGCCGCAGGACGCGTCCCTCTTCGAGGAGGACAGCGTCGAGGCGGCGGAGGCGGACGCCGGGGCCGCCGCGCTGGCGCTGGAGTGCGACGGCGCGTTCTACCAGGGCGGCGGGGCGGAGATCTGGAGCGAGGGGGACGGCGGGGACGACCCGGAGGGCGGGCTGCGCGCGTACTTCTCCATCGAGATGCCGGGGCTGCCCGAGTACGGCTACCGCGTGGAGCGGGAGGAGGACGGCCGGGTGCTGTACTCCTTCGACGTCGGGGGTGAGACCAAGATCGCGGTGATCGTCGCCGAGGACGGCCAGGACCGCCCCGGCTGGGGCCCGGAGACCAGCGCCGCGTGCGACCCGGCCGAGCTGCCCGACCCCTGGACGGACGATCAGTGGTACGAGGTGTGGACGGACGCGGACGGCGACCGCGTGCCCATAGCCGAGGTGAACAGCAGCGAGGGCTCGGAGCACTGCGGCTGGCAGCGGGCCGACTTCATCGAGATGGGCCGCGACCCGGACCGCTCGCTCTACGCGCGGGACCCGCAGGGCGTGCTGCCCGGCGAGATGCTGACCGCCCCCTACGACGGGGACGTGGAGATGCCCGCCGACGCGCGCCACACCGGGTACCGGCTGGGCGACCGGGAGCTGTCGCTGGCGGCCGACGGCGCCACCGCCTACGTCCGCACGCCGGACGGCGTCGAGGCGTGGCCCTTGGTCCGGCCGGGCATGGGCTGTGCCTGACCTCACGCTTTATCCGCTGAAGGTTTGTCAGTGCCTCCGACTAGGCTCGTCCGTATGTCCGAGGCACCTGATTCGACCGTGACGCCACGCTCCGCCGCCGATCTCAACGACGAGATACGTGCGCTGTGGACGCGGATGGCCGGGCGCCCGGCGGACGAGCAGCGCCGGGAGTACGAGCGGCTGCTCGGCGAGTGGGTCACCGCCGCGCGCACCGGGACGGACCGCTAGGGCCCGTCGCCCGGAGCCTGTCCGGGCCGTACCACAGTCGGCGGGTGCGCCCGGGTGTTCTCGGCCGCCTTCACGGCTTCCCCGGTGGCCCCCACCACGGGTGCGGGCCCCTCGGGGGCCGTGGCGGCACGCGGCCGGGCGTGACCGTCGGCCGCTGGCCTGATCACACCGGCCCCGCACGGACGATCCTCCGTGCCCCGGCGCCCGGAGAACGCGGACGGTTACCCTTCGGGACATGAACAGCCCACCCGTCTCGCCGCGTCCGGCGTACCGCCGCCTGAGCGTGGAGGAGCGTCACGGCCAGCTGATCGCGACCGCGCAGCGGCTGTTCGCGACCCACCTGCCGGAGGACGTGTCGCTGGACGACGTGGCCCGCGCCGCCGGGGTGTCCCGGCCCCTGGTCTACCGCTACTTCCCCGGCGGCAAGCAGCAGTTGTACGAGGCCGCGCTCGGCAGCGCCGCCCGGGACCTGGAGCTGTGCTTCGTGGTCCCGGAGGAGGGGCCGCTGAGCGAACGGCTCGCCCGCGCCCTGGACCGCTACCTGGCCTTCGTGGACTCCCACGGCGAGGGGTTCACCGCCCTGCTGAAGGGCGGCAGCGTGGTCGAGACGTCACGGACGAGCGCGATCGTGGACGGCGTGCGCCGGGCGGCGGCCGGGCAGGTGCTGATCCACATGCGCGTGACGGCGCCGGGGCCCGACCTGCACATGACACTGCGGACGTGGATCACGGCGGTCGAGGCGGCGTCGCTCATCTGGCTGGACGAGGACAAGCAGCGCGCCGCCGAGGACCTGCGGGACTGGCTCGTGGACCACTTCGTGGCGCTGCTGATGGTGACGGCGGGCCGCGACGAGGAGACGGCGCGGGTCCTGCGCGCCGCCGCCAGGATCGAACCGGGAGGCGGCCGGGTGGAGGCGCTCGTCGGACGGACCCTCGCCGCCCTGAGCCCGCCGGAGGAGCAGGACTGATGCGCAGCGAACGGACCCCCTTCGTCGGCGGCCCGCTGGACGGCCGGGTGCTGCCGGTGCTGGTGGGCGCCACGGGCAAGCCGCCGAAGCGGTACGAGGTCCCGGTGCCTGGCGAGGACGGGGCGCCGCCCGAGGTGTACGCGTACCGGCTCGAACCGGCCGGGCACACCAGGCGGTTGCGCCTGCCGCGCGGCTGGGTCTACGTGTACGAGGACCCGGCGGCCCCGCAGGACCCGGCCGGACCTGGCGACGCGGACGGCCTCACCCGTCCATGACGGGCGCGCCCGTTCGGGCAGGGTAGGTCACGCCCCGGCGCGTCCGGCCCAGCCCCACGGCGACAACCCGGCAATGTGCTGGTATGACCAGATGGCGCCGGTGGTTCTCCGTGTCCCTGGGGCTGCTCGCCCTCACCGCGCCGCCCGCCGCCCCGGCCGCCGCGGAACCGGGCGACAGCCTCCCGGCGCTGCTCACCGAACTGGGCACGCTCTACGCGGAGACCAGCCGCGCGAGCGAGGTGTACCAGGAGACGTCCCGGCGGCTGCGCGACCAGCGGGACGAGGCGCGCAGGCTGACCGAACGGCTCGCCGCGACCCGTACCGACCTCGCCGGGGCCAGGCGGCTTGCCGGGGCGCTGGCCCGCGAGCAGTACCGGCACGGCGGCGCCGAACTCCCCGCCACCCTGCGGCTGCTCTTCGGCGAGGCCCCCGGGGACCGCGCGCTGCACGACCGCACGGTGGCCCGGCGCGCCGCGCGGGCCCAGGCGTCCGAGATCGCCCGCCTCGCCGAGGGCGAACGGCGCGCCGACGAACTGGCCACCGCAGCCCGCGAGGCACTGGACGAGCAGCAGCGCCTGGCGGCGGAGGAGCGCAGGGCGCGTGACGAGATGCGCGACCGTCTCGCCGAGGTCACCCGGCTGCTCGCCACCCTGGACCCGGCGGACCTGACCGCCCCCGAGGACACCACCGCCCCGGCCACCGACCCGTCGCCCGAGAGCGCGGCACCCGACGACGCGGCGCCGGGCGACCCCGGCACCCGCGCCCCGACCCCGGCCGGGGCCCGCGCGCTGGCGTACGTCCTCGACCTGGTCGGCACCCCGCACGACCCCGCCGCCCTCGTCACCGAGGCATGGGAGCAGTCGGGCCGCACCCTGCCCGCGACCCCCGCCGGGATGTGGGCGGCGCTGCCCCGGGTGGCGCTGGGCGAACTGCGCCCCGGCGACCTGGTGATCTACGGGACGGACGCCTCGCACGCCGCCGTCTACGCGGGCGACGGCCAGGTCGTCCACGCGCCGGGCCCCGGCGAGCCCGTGACGACGGCGCCGCTGGCCGTCCGCCCGGTGCTGGGGGCCGTCACACCGGGCTGACGCCCCGCACGCGCCGCCTCAGCGGGGCCGGGGCGTGGCCTGCCGCAGCTCGGCGCGCAGCTCCGGGGTGAGGA
The DNA here is from genome assembly GCF_000719135.1 of Streptomyces avicenniae. Lineage (GTDB taxonomy): Bacteria > Actinomycetota > Actinomycetes > Streptomycetales > Streptomycetaceae > Streptomyces > Streptomyces avicenniae. Next base: position 352,205 of record NZ_JOEK01000002.1, read on the forward strand.
GGTGTCCGGCGCGGCCGACGAACAGCGCCATGTGGTACGTCACGGACGCCATGTCGGCCTCGGGGTCGGTGTAGGCGCCCAGCAGCGACCCGTCGCTGATGGACATGACGAGCAGGTTGCCCGCCTCCATGGCCACCAGCGTCTGGCGGACCGGGCCGCCCTCCATGAGCTGCGCGGCGCCGTTCGTCAGGGAGCCGAGGCCCGAGACGATGGTCGCCAGGTCGGCGGTGGCGCCCAGCGGGCCCGCGACGGCGGCCGGGCGCGGCCCGCTGGTGTCGTGGGAGGACAGCAGCGGCAGCCCGTCGGCGGAGACCACCGTCACGGAGGTGACGCCTGGCACCTCCTCGACCAGCTGGGCCAGCATCCAGCGCAGATCGTGCCCGCTCTTGCTGCGGATACCGGTCAGCGGGTCGGTCTGCGGGGTGGGGATCGGTGTCGAGGTCATGACGGCGTCTCCTCTCCGGTCGGCCCGGTCTGGGGACCAACGGTCCTGGCGGCGTCGCGGTGGCCGTCCCTGGCCCCGCGCTGGAAGCCGCCCAGACGGCGGCGCAGTTCATCGGCGTCCACGGCGCGGGCGCGTCCGGTGGACTGCTCCTGCGGCTGCTGGACGGCTCCGGGCGTACGCCGGGGCAGCCCGCTCCCGGTGACGGGGTGCGGCGCGCGGGGCGTGGTGTCCTCGGCCCGCGCGTGCTCGGCGGCGTGCCGGGCGCGGGGGACGGCCGGGGTGCCCGAGGCGGGGGTGACGGGGCCAGGCGGGATCAGCCCGGCCGTGGGCACGCCGGCGGCGGGCGTCATCGGGCCGCCTGGCGTCGCGGTGGGCAGGGGGCCGGTGTCGGCCGGTGCGAGCCGCGACGGGTAGGAGACGCCGGGCCGGTCCTCGACGAGGACGGCGGGGACGGCGACCTCGGCGACCGTGCCGCCGCCGGTCCGCTGCCGCAGCCAGCTGCGCAGCCCGTGCCGGGCGGCCAGGCGGGCGACGGTGTACAGGCCCATGCCGATGCCGAACCCGCCGCCGCTGCCGTCCGCGCCCTGCGGCGGGGTGAGGGAGTCGGCGAGCCGGTGGTTCAGCTCGGCGAGCCGCGCGGCCGACAGGCCGACGCCCTCGTCCTCGACGGACAGGAGCAGTTCGCCCTGCGTCCAGCGGCCGGTCAGCCGCACGCGGGCGCCTGGCGGCGAGAACGCCGTGGCGTTGTCGAGCAGTTCGGCCAGGAGGTGGCTCAGGTCCCGCGCCGCGTAGCCGGTGATCCACACGGCGGGCGGCGGCGGGGTCGTCTCCACGACCTCGTAGCGCTCTATCTCGCTGACGGCGGCGCGGGCGACGTCGATCAGCGGCATGGGCTCGGTGAGCTGCTGGAGCGGCTGGGCACCGGCGAGCAGCAGGAGGTTCTCGCCGTGCCGCCGCATGCGGGCGGCGAGGTGGTCGAGCGAGAAGAGGACGGCGAGCTGGTCGGGGTCGGCCTCGTGCTCCTCCAACCCCTCGATGACGGCGAGCTGTTCGCCGACGAGGGCGAGGAGCCGCTGCGCGTGGTGGGCGAACATGCCGTGCACCGCGCCGTGCAGGGCGGCGAGGCGCCCGTGCAGCTCGCTCTGCTCGGACAGCAGGCGGTCGCGCTCGGCGCGCAGGCCGCCGCCTTCCTGGGCCGCGGCGACGGCGTCCTGCGCGGCCTCGGCGGCGCGCTGGTGCAGCGTCACGGCGCGGGCGTGCAGCGCGTTGACGGCGGAGACGACCTCGGCGAACTCGTCGTTGCGCCCGGTGTACTTGACGGGCTCCTGGCCGGTCGGGTCGGCGGCGACGCGGCGGCTGCCGAGCCGGACGGCGGCCAGCGGCCTGGTGAGCGACCTGGCGGTGTGGATGTTGACGCCGAGCCCGAGCCCGAGCGCGGCGGTGATGACGAGGCCGGTGACCCACAGGTCGGTGAAGTCCTCGGCGTTGAGCGCCCGCAGGTCCTCGACGCGCTCCTCCGTGAGGGAGCCGAGCAGCCCGCGCAGCGCGCCGGTGCGCGCCAGGAGCGCGTCCTGCACGGCGTCGGGGTCGAGGGCGCGGTCGGCGTCGTCCAGGTAGGGGGCGTCGGTGAGCTGGGCGAGGTACGCGGTGGCGCCGCCGTCGTCCTCGCCCTCCTCGCCGAGCGCCTCGTCCAGCGCGGCGCGGCCCGCTTCGTCGGCGGTGGCGGTGAAGTCCTCCAGGGCGGCGGCCTCCCTGACCGCCTCCCGCTGGGCCAGGCCGGTGAGTTCGCCCTGCTCGCCCTCGCCGGTGAGGGCGGCGAGGAGCAGGCCGCGGGTGGCGGACGAGGCGTGGACGGCGCGGGCGAGGTCGGGCAGGGCGTCGGCGGTCGGGTCGCTGGCGCGCTCGGGACGGGCGCGGCTGACGGAGCGCAGCAGCCCGTCGAGCCCGTCGATGACCTCGGTGTAGGCGCGGTAGGTGTCGGCGGGCGCGCTCTCGCCCGCGAGCGCCTGGTCGCGCAGGGCGTCCACGCCGTCGAGCCGGTCGCGCAGCGCCGGGTCGGCGTCGGGCCGCAGCTGGGCGACGCCCCGGTCCACGCGCCCGCGGGCGTCGTCGGGCAGGGCACCGGCGAGCACGTCGGCGTCACCGGTGGCGCCCGCGACGACGAGGGCGTCCCGTTCGTCGGCCAGGACGTGCGAGAGGGACAGGGCGTGGCCCACGAGCCGGGAGTCGTCCACGAGCCGCTGGGAGCCGGTCCAGTCCTCGTACACGCCGTAGAGCGCCGGGGCGCCCGCGCCCGCGAAGGCGAGCGCGGTCAGCAGCAGTCCGGCCTGGAGCCGGCTGCGCACCCGCACCCTGCGGCGGCGTGCCGCGTGCGTCCGGGGGCCTGACGAGGCGGAAGGGGACGGATCGGCGGGTTCGTGAGATCTCTTCCGCACCTGCGCTCGCATTCTCGTCACTTAGGCACCGAACCCTGCCAGTGCCGACGGGGCAGGGGGCGTTCTCGCCGCTCCGGCCACTCGAAGGAGTGAACAACACCGGAACTCACCGGACAAGCCGATGCGGTTCCGCCGCCGTCCGCGCCCTGGTCACCGTTTGGAATTCCGCCCCGGGTCCTGGCAAGATCCGCTTCCGGTTCGCCCATGGGTTCGCCGTCCGCGTGGTGCTGTCGCCGCGTCATCTCCGGCGGCGGCTTCCGACACCGAAGTATCCATCAGATCGCGCCCGCGGTTTCCCACACCGCATATCCCCGTAATCGCTGACAAATGCCAGCCTACGGCAGACTTGTCGGCATGCGCATCCAGTCGGTCACCGATCCCGGCAGCCCGGGACGCCCCAACGAGGACTACGCCGGGACGGCGCTGCCCGCCTCGGGGACGGGCGGGGCGCTCGTCCTCCTCGACGGCGTGACGGCCCCGCAGGGGCCCTACGGGTGCGCGCACACGGTGGCGTGGTTCGCGGCGGGCCTGGGCGGCGCGCTGCTCGAACTGGCCGGGACGCGGCCGGACATGACGCTGGCCGACTGCCTGGGGTCCGCGGTGGTCAGGACGGCGGACAGACATCGGACGACGTGTGACCTTTCTCACCCGCGCACGCCGCAGGCCACGGTGGTCTGTGCCCGCTGGGACGCCGAGCGGGTGGAGTACCTGGTGCTGTCCGACTCGGCCCTGCTGATCGAGGATCAGGGCGGCGCCGTGCGGCCGGTGCTGGACACGCGGCTGGACGACCTGCGGCCCGAGGCGCGCAGGTTGCCGCCCGAACGGCGGGCGGCGTTCGTCGAGGGGCTGCGCAACACGGAGGGCGGTTTCTTCACGGCGGCGGCCGACCCGTCCGTCGCGGCGCTGGCCCTGACCGGCTCGGTCGGCCGCGCGGGCGTGCGCCGTCTGGCGGCGCTGACCGACGGGCTCGGGCGCTGGGTGGAGACCTTCGCGTTCGGCGACTGGTCCGACCTCTTCGGCGAGTTGGTGACGGCGGGCCCGGCCGCCGCCGTGCGCCGGGTGCGGGCGGCCGAGCGGGCCGATCCCCTGCGCCAGGGTTTTCCCCGCGTGAAGGCGCACGACGACGCGTCGGTGATCCTGGCGGACCTCACCGACCTCACGGACCTCGGCGACCCCGCCGACCTCTCCGACCCGACCGGTCCCGCGGACCCGGCGGACGCGCCGGAGGACTGACCCCCGCACGCCCCGGAAGGCTTTCGGTCAGCGAGCGCGCACTTTCACGACTGAAAGTTGTCAGCAACCAAGCCGTACACGCATATCCGTTCACCAACGCCAAGGGTATGGACCAACGACACGTCCATACCCCTCTTTCGCGCCATCAGCCCCGCGCATTACCTTCACTTTTGGCATGGCCACACCATGAGCGATGCCGACGAGCCGGTCTCGTCCCCCCACAGCGAGGTCTCCGAAAGGCTTACATGCCCATGAACGGAACCGGTAAGGCCAGAACCCGCGCCGGTGCACGCCGGCGCACCGTCCCGCTCGTCCTCGGGATGGTCAGCGCGGTCCTCGCGCTGCTGCTCTCCGCCCCCGGTGTCGCCACCGCCGACGACACCCCCGCGATCGGCTCGGCCTGGATGGGCTCCACCGTCCTCGAACACGAGGGCGGCAACCGCACGTACCGCGCGCCCGACGTCTCGCCGCTCGCCACCGTCGAAGGTGTGGACGTGTCCAGCCACCAGGGCAACGTCGCCTGGTCCACGCTCTGGAACGCGGGCAACCGCTTCGCCTACGTGAAGGCCACCGAGGGCACGACGTACGAGAACCCGTACTTCGCCCAGCAGTACAACGGCTCCTACAACGTCGGCATGATCCGCGGCGCCTACCACTTCGCCCTCCCGAACGCGTCGAGCGGCGCGTCGCAGGCCAACTTCTTCGCCGGCAACGGCGGCGGATGGTCCGCCGACGGCAGGACGCTGCCCGGCGTGCTCGACATCGAGTACAACCCGTACGGCGCGACCTGCTACGGCCTGAGCCAGGCCGCGATGGTCAACTGGATACGCGACTTCCTCAACACCTACCAGGCCCGCACCGGCCGCTACGCGGTGATCTACACCACGACCAACTGGTGGCAGACCTGCACCGGCAACTACAGCGGGTTCGCGAGCAACCACCCGCTGTGGATCGCCCGTTACGCCTCCTCGCCCGGCGCGCTCCCGGCCGGATGGGGCTTCCACACCTTCTGGCAGTACACCTCCACCGGCCCGACCGTCGGCGACCACAACGTCTTCAACGGCGCGATCGACCGCCTGCGGGCCCTCGCCACCAACACCTGACCCGGCGCCGTCCCGGGCACCGCACCGACGCGGATGCCCGGGACCGTCCGCCCCACACCCGCCCGTCCACCGGATGACCGGAAACCACCGGCGGGAGCACGACCGGCGCGACGCGGGCCCACAGGCCGGGCGACGCCGACCGGGGCGGGGGCCGTGCGGGAAGATGACCGCATGGCCCCCGCTCCCCTGTTCCCCGTCCCCCCAGGCGAAGACCCGGACGACCGTCCGGTGGTCATCGACCGCAGGGAAGGCCCGTACGGCGAGGTCGTCCTGCGCCGCCACGGCGACCTGTTCCAGATCATCGCCAACGGCTGCTTCCTCATGGACACCTCGGACGGCCGCTCGGAACGCCGCCTGATCACCGCCGCGTTCGAGACACTCGACACCCACGGCGGCGGCCGGGACGCGCCCACCCTGCTCATCGGCGGGCTCGGCGTCGGGTTCTCCCTGGCAGAGGCCGCCGCGGAACCCCGCTGGGGCCGCATCGACGTCGTCGAACGCGAACCCGCCGTCATCGACTGGCACCGCGACGGCCCGCTCGGCGCCGTCACCGCCGACGCGCTCGCCGACCCCAGGACCCGCCTGCACGCCACCGACCTGCTCACGCACCTGCGCCGGAACCCGGCCACCTACGACGCGTTGTGCCTCGACATCGACAACGGCCCCGACTGGACCGTCACCGAGGACAACGACAGCCTCTACACCCCCGCGGGGCTCGCCGCCTGCCGCGCCGCCCTCACCCCGGGCGGCGTCCTCACCGTCTGGTCCGCCCAGGACTCGGCGGATTTCCCCCGGTTGCTGCGGAACGCCGGGTTCACCTGGGTAACCGCCCAAGAGGTCCCGGTCGTCCGGGGCACACCCGACGTGCTGTTTCTCGCCAGCCATCATGTCGCCAGTCCGATCACGTAGCCGGGCCTCCGCCTTCCGCTCTACGCTGCTTCTCAAGTGTTCATCAGCACATTCACCGAACCGACAGCTGCCAGGTCCGGCCGACTGGCACCGGGATGATGCCCCGGGGGCGGGACACATGACACAGACAGACACCAGGACGTCAGCGATGGACCGGAACCGTCACGAACAGCCACCCCCACCCGGCGGTCACGGCGACGCCGGACACCCCACCGTCGAGCGTGGCACCCACCACACCTCGACGGCGACCACGCCCGGCGCCCAGCGGCGCGTCCTCGTCGTCGAGGACGACCCGACGATCGTCGAGGCCATCGCCGCCCGGCTGCGCGCCGAGGGCTTCCTCGTGCAGACCGCCGCCGACGGCCCCGCCGCCGTCGAGACCGCCGCAGCCTGGCACCCCGACCTGCTCGTCCTGGACGTCATGCTCCCCGGCTTCGACGGCCTGGAGGTCTGCCGCCGCGTCCAGGCGCAGCGCCCGGTGCCCGTCCTCATGCTGACCGCCAGGGACGACGAGACGGACATGCTGGTCGGGCTCGGCGTCGGCGCCGACGACTACATGACCAAGCCGTTCTCCATGCGCGAACTCGTCGCCCGCGCACACGTCCTGCTGCGCAGGATCGAGCGCGCCGCCGTCGCCGCGACCACGCCGCGGCCCGGCAGCGTCCGGCTCGGCGACCTGGAGATCGACCGCACCCAGCGGCGCGTCCGCGCGGCGGGCAAGGACATCCACCTGACGCCCACCGAGTTCGACCTGCTCATGTGCCTGGCACGCTCCCCGCGCGCGGTCCTCACCCGCGAGCAGCTGCTGGCCGAGGTCTGGGACTGGGCCGACGCGTCCGGCACCCGCACCGTGGACAGCCATGTGAAGGCGCTGCGCCGCAAGATCGGGGCCGAGCGCATCCGTACCGTGCACGGCGTCGGCTACGCGCTGGAGACCCCGCCCGGGTTCGCCGGTGAGAGCGGTCCCGTGGCGGGCGTCGGCGAGGTCTGACCCGCGTGGCCGACCTCGTCAGGCACCCCCTCTGGCGGCGGGGACGGCACCTGCTGTGGCGGATCCTGCGCCCGTTCGACCCGATGCGCTCCGTCAAGGCGGCGCTCGGCTGGCTCGTGATCATCTCCGTGGGGATCACCACCCTGCTGATCCTCATGGCCTACCGCTCGGACATCGAGCTCCAGGTCATCGCGATGATCGCGATCATCGCGTCACTGCTGGTCACCCAGTTCGTCGCCCACAGCCTGGCCACGCCTGTGCTGGAGATGACGTCCGCCGCGCGCGCCATGGCGCGCGGGGACTACGACCGCCGCGTGCACGTCGCGCGGCGGGACGAGCTGGGCGACCTCGGGCACGCGTTCAACCGCATGGCCGCCGACCTCCAGGCGGCCGACCGGCAGCGCCGCGAGCTGATCGCCAACGTCTCCCACGAGTTGCGCACCCCCATCGCCGGGCTGCGGGCCGTGCTGGAGAACGTGGTGGACGGCGTCTCGGACGCCGACCCCGACACCATGGCGACGGCGCTGCGCCAGACGGAACGGCTCGGCCGCCTCGTCGCGCAGCTGCTCGACCTCTCGCGGCTTGAGGACGGTGTCGTGCCGCTCCAGCCGCGCGGCTTCCAGGTGGAGCCCTACCTCGCGGCCGTGCTGAACGACGCCACCGTCGCGCTGAAACGCGGGCACGCCAGGACCGACGTGAAGCTGCGCCTCGACGTCGTCCCCGGCGGCCTGCGCGCGCACGCCGACCCGGAACGGCTCGACCAGGTCGTGACGAACCTGGTGGACAACGCGGTGAAGCACAGCCCCCGCAACGGGCAGGTGACCGTACGGGCCCGGCCGGGGCAGGCGTACGGCGGGCTGGTGATCGAGGTGCAGGACGAGGGGCCAGGCATACCGCCCGAGCAGCGCGAGCTGGTCTTCGAACGCTTCGGGCGCGGCACGATCGACGGCGTCACGCCGCGTGACGGCGGGACCGGCCTCGGCCTGGCGATCGCCCGCTGGGCGGTGGATCTGCACGGCGGGACGATCGGTGTGGCCGAATCGCGCCGCGGCTGCCGGATACGGCTCACCCTTCCAGGTAACGCGAAGGCAAACAATTGACGTAAGGTCGTGGGCGGACCCCACGCCGGGACGATCCGGCGTCCGGCCGTACATCGGCCGTCCCCACCCCGTTCAGGGGTGGTGGACGGGCCGGGCCAGGCGAAAGCCGAGGCCACACGGCCGCACCGGTGGTCGCGGTCCGTCATTGCCGCGTCCGGTGATTCCCCCACAGCTTTCCTGCCGATTCTCGCCGAACCAGGCGTCGTTCCCGTCCGTTCGCACGCCGAAACCCGGCGGGCGATGTGGTGTAGGCCACGTCTGGGCGACCAGGACTGCGCCGGGGGGCTCTTGGGGCGTAGCCTTGATTTCCGCTGTCCATCACCTTGCGAAGCGGAAGAGGGCGGTTGCCGCCGTGTCGCCACAGTCTCCGAACACCTCGAACACCGACACCGAACCTGCCGGGGGAAGTCACCCCGCGTCGGGCTTCGGTGCCAACGAGTGGCTAGTCGACGAGATCTATCAGCAGTACCTCCAGGACCCGAATTCCGTCGATCGCGCCTGGTGGGACTTCTTCGCCGACTACAAGCCGGGGGGTGACGGCAGCGGCGCGGACCAGACGCCGGCGGCCCAGCCCCCGGCGGCCACGACGGCCGCCGCCCCCCAGGCCGCGTCGGCGCCCGTGAAGCCCGCCGCGCCCGCGCCCGCCGCCCCCGTGGCGGCACAGCCGGCGGCCCAGGCCCCGGCAGCCGCGCAGGCGGCTCCTGCGAAGTCCGCACCCGCGAAGCCGCTGGGCCAGCGGCCCCAGGCGCCGAAGCCGACCGCCGAGCCGCAGCGGGCCGACGGGGGCGACGAGCAGGAGGGCCCCGAGTTCGTCACGCTGCGCGGCCCCGCCGCCGCCGTGGCGAAGAACATGAACGCCTCCCGCGACCTGCCGACCGCCACCTCGGTCCGCGCCGTCCCGGTGAAGCTGCTCTTCGACAACCGCATCGTCATCAACAACCACCTGAAGCGCGCCCGTGGCGGGAAGGTGTCCTTCACGCACCTCATCGGCTACGCGATGGTGCAGGCGCTGAAGGCGATGCCCGCCCTCAACCACTCCTTCACCGAGAAGGACGGCAAGCCCACGCTGGTCAAGCCCGACCACGTCAGCCTGGGCCTCGCCATCGACCTGGTGAACAAGAACGGCGACCGCCAGCTCGTCGTGGCCGGGATCAAGAAGGCCGAGACGCTCTCGTTCTTCGAGTTCTGGCAGGCGTACGAGGACATCGTCCGCCGCGCGCGCGGCGGCAAGCTGACGATGGACGACTTCTCCGGGGTCACCGCGTCGCTGACGAACCCGGGCGGCATCGGCACCGTCCACTCGGTGCCGCGCCTGATGCCGGGCCAGGGCGTCATCCTCGGCGTCGGCGCCATGGAGTACCCGGCCGAGTTCCAGGGCACCTCGCAGGAGACCCTGAACCGCCTGGGCATCTCCAAGGTCATGACGCTGACGAGCACCTACGACCACCGCGTCATCCAGGGCGCGGCGTCGGGCGAGTTCCTGCGCCTCATCAGCCAGCTGCTGCTGGGCCAGCACGGGTTCTACGACAGCATCTTCGAGGCGCTGCGCATCCCGTACGAGCCGATCCGCTGGCACGTGGACATCGACGTCAACCACGACGACGAGGTCACCAAGGCCGCACGCGTCTTCGACCTCATCCACGCCTACCGGGTGCGCGGCCATCTGATGGCCGACACGGACCCGCTGGAGTACCGCCAGCGGCGCCACCCCGACCTCGACATCAACGAGCACGGGCTCACCCTGTGGGACCTGGAGCGCGAGTTCGCGGTCGGCGGGTTCGCGGGCCGCTCGATGCTCAAGCTGCGGGACATCCTCGGCGTGCTGCGCGACTCGTACTGCCGCACCACCGGCATCGAGTACATGCACATCCAGGACCCGAAGGAGCGCACCTGGATCCAGGAGCGCGTCGAGCGTCCGCACACGGCCCCCGAGCGTGACGAGCAGCTGCGCATCCTGCGCCGCCTCAACGCGTCCGAGGCGTTCGAGACGTTCCTCCAGACCAAGTACGTCGGCCAGAAGCGCTTCTCGCTCGAAGGCGGCGAGACCGTCATCCCGCTGCTGGACTCGGTGCTGGACGAGGCCGCGGCCGACAAGCTGGACGAGGTCGTCATCGGCATGGCGCACCGCGGCAGGCTGAACGTCCTGGCCAACGTCGTCGGCAAGTCGTACGCGCAGATCTTCCGCGAGTTCGAGGGCAACCTCGACCCGAAGTCGATGCACGGCTCGGGCGACGTGAAGTACCACCTGGGCACCGAGGGCACGTTCACCGGCCTGTCCGGCGAGCAGATCACGGTGTCGCTGACGGCCAACCCGTCGCACCTGGAGGCCGTTGACCCGGTCGTCGAGGGTGTCGCCCGCGCGCGGCAGGACATCATCGGGCGCGGCGGCGCGGACTTCACCGTCCTGCCGGTCCTGATCCACGGCGACGCGGCGTTCGCCGGGCAGGGCGTGGTCGCCGAGACGCTGAACATGTCGCAGCTGCGCGGCTACCGCACCGGCGGCACGATCCACGTCGTCATCAACAACCAGGTCGGCTACACCGCGAGCCCGGCCGCCGCCCGCTCCTCCACGTACTGCACGGACGTCGCGCGCATGATCGAGGCGCCGATCTTCCACGTGAACGGCGACGACCCCGAGGCCGTGTGCCGGGTCGCGCGGCTGGCGTTCGAGTACCGGCAGGCGTTCAACAAGGACGTCGTCATCGACCTGGTCTGCTACCGGCGCCGCGGGCACAACGAGACGGACAACCCCTCGTTCACCCAGCCGCTGATGTACGACCTGATCGACAAAAAGCGCTCGGTGCGCAAGCTGTACACCGAGTCGCTGATCGGCCGGGGCGACATCACGCTTGAGGAGGCCGAGCAGGCGCTCCAGGACTTCCAGAACCAGCTGGAGAAGGTGTTCAAGGAGGTCCGCGAGGCCACCGTGACCCCGGCTCCCGCCGAGGTGAACACGCCGCGCCCCGAGTTCCCCGTCGCCATCGAGACGGCGGTGAACGAGGAGGTCGTCAAGCGGATCGCCGAGTCGCAGGTCAACATCCCCGACCACATCACCGTGCACCCGCGGCTGCTGCCGCAGATCCAGCGGCGCGCGGCGATGGTCGAGGAGGGCACGATCGACTGGGCGATGGGCGAACTGCTCGCCGTCGGCTCGCTGCTGATGGAGGGCACCCCGGTGCGCCTCGCCGGGCAGGACTCGCGGCGCGGCACCTTCGGCCAGCGGCACTCGGTGCTCATCGACCGCAAGACGGGCGAGGACTACACGCCGCTGCTGTACCTGACGGAGGACCAGGCCAGGTTCAACGTCTACGACTCGCTGCTCAGCGAGTACGCGGCGATGGGCTTCGAGTACGGCTACTCGCTGGCGAGGCCGCAGGCGCTCGTCATGTGGGAGGCGCAGTTCGGCGACTTCGCGAACGGCGCGGCGACCGTCATCGACGAGTTCATCTCCTCGGCCGAGCAGAAGTGGGGCCAGACGTCCGGCGTCACGCTGCTGCTGCCGCACGGGTACGAGGGCCAGGGTCCTGACCACTCGTCGGCGCGCATCGAGCGTTTCCTCCAGCTGTGCGCGCAGAAGAACATGACGGTGGCGCAGCCGACGGTGCCGTCGAACTACTTCCACCTGCTGCGCTGGCAGGTGCACAACCCGCACCACAAGCCGCTGATCGTCTTCACCCCGAAGTGGCTGCTGCGCCTGAAGGCCGCCGCCTCGAAGGTGGAGGAGTTCACCACCGGCGGCTTCCGTCCGGTCATCGGCGACACGACGGTGGATCCGGCGGGCGTGCGGCGCGTGGTGCTGTGCACCGGCAAGGTGTACTACGAACTGGCGGCCGAGCGCGAGAAGCTGGGCCGCAAGGACGTGGCGCTGGTGCGCCTGGAGCGGCTCTACCCGCTCCCGGCGGACGAGGTGCGCGCCGAGCTGGCGCGGTACGCGAACGCCGAGTCCGTGGTCTGGACGCAGGAGGAGCCGGCGAACCAGGGCGCGTGGCCGTTCATCGCGCTGAACCTGGCCGAGCAGGTGGACGCGGCGGCGGGCGTGCGGCGCGTGTCCCGTCCGGCGTCGTCCTCCCCGGCCGTGGGGTCCGCGAAGCGGCACCAGGCCGAGCAGCAGGCGCTGATGGACGAGGTCTTCACCCTCTGACGCGCGGGCAGTGACGGCGAAGGGCCCCGGGGACGACGTCCCCGGGGCCCTTCCCGTGCCACCGTGCCCGTGCCCGTGCCGGGCGCCGGGCGTCAGGCGTCAGGCGTCAGGTGAGGAGCGGTTCGAAGTCCCAGTAGGGGCGGACGCGGGAGCGCGCGCTGACGGTGTGGACGTGCTGCGAGCCGAGGGTGGTGATGAGTCCTGACAGGGCCTCCTCCTCCACCTTGTCGGCCTCGTCGCGCTGCCGCAGACCCCGCAGGTCGGTGGCGAGCGCGACCTGCGCGGACAGGTGGAGCGGATGGCCGCCGCCGAGGATCGCGGCGGCGCGGCGCGCCGTGTCGCGGCTCAGATCGACGGCGCCCTCGACGTCGCCCTCCAGGTTGCGGCCCGCCGAGGCGTTGAGCGCGACGCCCAGGGTCCACGGGTGGTCGGGGCCGAGGGCGGCCGTGATGTCGGCGAGGCACTCCTCGTTGAGCAGCAGCGACTGCTGCCGCTCCCCCGCCGCGCGCAGGACCAGCGCGTGGTTGACGGTCGTGCCGATCGTGTACGGGTGCTCGGGCCCGAGGGTGCTGAGGTAGTGCTCCATGACGCGCTCGCCGATGGCGCGGGCCTGGTCGAGGTTGCCGTGCGCGCGCTGGACGAACGCGTAGCACGTCGCGATCTGCTGCGTGAGCGGGGACAGGTCGCCCACGACGCGTTCCGAGCGCTCCAGCAGGTCGCCGAGGCGGGCGTGGGCGCCGCCGCGGTCGCCGCCGCGAAGGAGGCACAGGGCGAGGTTGAGTTCGGCCATGAGCGTCTGCGGGTTGTCGGCGCCCATCACGTCGCGGTGGACGAGGACGCTCTGCTCCTGGATCGAGTGGGCCTCGCCGTAGCGGCCGAGGAGGCGCAGGTCGTAGGCGTACATGATCTCGGAGTTGAGCGACCAGGTGTGGCGGAAGCCGAGGAGTTCGCGGCGGGCCTGGAGGTTGACGCCGTCGGCCCTGGCCGCCTCGTCGTAGCGGCCGAGGAGGCGCAGGGAGACGGCGACGTTGTTGCGCGCGTTCATGGTGCGCGGGTCGTTGTCGCCGACGAGGGCGCGGTAGCCGTCCAGGACCTCGCGGCTCACGTCGAGCGACTCGTCGTAGCGGGCGAGGCCGCGCAGGTCGGCGCTGAGCCCTTCCCGCGCGCGCAGGACGGAGAGGCTGTCGGGGCCGTGGTGTCTGCCCAGGTGCTCGATGACGGCGCGGTCGATGCGTTCGGTGCGCCGGTAGGCGCCGGTGGCGCGCAGCAGGGTGGCGTACTCGGAGTTCAGCTCCCAGCTGAGGGGGTGGTCGGGGCCGAGGACCTCGCGCCACGCCTGTTCGGTCTTCTCCGCGAGCTGGATGCCGATGGTGTACTCGCCCGCGAGGTACAGGTACGAGAGGCAGTTGAAGATCAGCTGGTGCATGCTCGGGTGCGTGCTGCGCAGGGCGCCCGACGCGTCGAGGTGCGGCACGATCTTCGCGAAGCGCGACCAGCGGCGGGTGTCGGCGGCGCGCTGCGGGTCGGCGGCGGTCAGCGCGCGACGTACGCCCCGGGAGAACATCTCCTGGTCGGCCTTGGACATCCCGGCGCGCACGGTCTGCTGCACCATGCGGTGCAGGTGGATGGTGCCCGCCTCGGGCTCGGTCTGCTGCTCGGGGACCTCCCAGCGCACCACCGAGTACTGGACGAGCTTGGTGATGGCCGCGTTCCAGCGCAGCGGGTCGTCCATGAGGCCGGTGAGGCGCTCGGGCAGGTCGCCCACGGGGATGCCGCGCACGAGCTGGGCGGGGATGGCGCCCGGCGCGAAGAAGGCGCACAGGCGCAGCAGGTCCACGGCCTCGGGGACGGTCTCGCGCAGCCGGTTGAGCAGTATCGAGAAGGCCGTGTAGTACGTCATGGGGAAGTCGGCGGCGACCCGCAGGCCGACCTCCAGGTCGGAGCCGCTGTTGAGCAGGTCCACGTAGTCGGCGACCGACATGGCGGCGTCGCTGAGCCAGCCCGCGGTCTGGTCGAGGGCGAGGGGCAGGTCGCCGAGCGCGTCGGCGAGGAGGTCGGCCTCCTCGGGGGAGATGCGGGGCGCGCGGCGGCGGATGAAGGCGACGGACTCCTCGCGGTCGTAGCTGTTGACCGCGTGCAGCAGGGTGTTGTGGTCCTCCCACTGCCGGTCCTGCGAGGTGATGATGACGTGCCCGGGGCCGCCCGGCACGAGGTCGGCGATGGGGCCCGGGTCGTCGGCGCCGTCGAGGACGATCAGCCAGCGGCGGTGCGGCTCGCCGCGGCGCAGGGCGTTGCCGACGGCGCGGAGCCGTTCGCCGTACTCGGGGCCCGTCGTCAGGCCGAGGGCGGGCGCCAGTTCGGCGAGGCGCTGGCGCAGCGTGCCGCGCTGGTCGGCGGGGACCCACCAGACGAGGTCGTACTCGGTGCCGAAGCGGTGGACGTACTCGGCGGCGATCTGCGTCTTGCCGACGCCCGACATGCCCCACAGGGTGATGACGCCCGCGCCCGGCTCGGCGCGCTGGAGGGCGGTGTAGATCGTCTGCATGGTGTGTTCGCGGCCGGTGAAGCGGACGTTGCGCCGGGGCACGCCGCCCCAGATGTGCGGCTGTTCGTACGGGAAGCGGGGGCTGCGGCGCCCGCCGAGTGTCGGCTGGGCCTCCCTGGGGGCGGGGCCGAGGGCGCGGACGAGGCGGCGTTCCGCCTCGCGGGCGCCGGTGCCCCACAGTTCGACGACGCCGCCGAAGGCGGTGGTGGCGACGGGCATCGTCTCGGCCGAGACCGAGACGGCGGCGAACCGGTGGGCGTGCGGGGCGACGACGGCGCGCAGGGCGGTGTTCCACTCCTCGTCGGAGCGGGGGCCGAGCTTGAAGTACCAGTCGCTGAGGACGACGAGGACGCGCCCCTCCAGGTACAGGAGGTCGTGCAGGGCCTCGGCGAGCGGGACGTCCACCGGCGGGTCCCAGCGCTGGACGGCGACCTCGAAGCCGTGCCGCTCCAGCCTGTCGCGCATCCACGCGGCCCAGGGGCGGTTGAAGCCCGCGAAGCTGATGGTGATCCGCTGGTCAGGGCTGCGCACTGGGCTCTCCTTCGCGGTCGCTCGACCGTCCTCGCCGTCTTCTTCGTACAGCGGCACTTCACTCTCCCCCGAGATGTGGTGACGCGGCCGGTCCCGCGCCGGTCGTACGACGGGCCGTCAGTTCCCCTCCCTGGGAACATACACCCCGGGTACGTCAGGTAACCGTTCGTCGTGGGTGCTGGCGGAGCCAGTGGGTGCGGGCGGTCTCGACGTACGCCGCGGCGCGCACGAGGTGGCCGCGTGGCGGGGCCGGGTCGCGCAGTTGTTCGTGCCGTTCGGCGAGGGCTGCGACGAAGACGCGGCCCGCGTCGGTGAGTCGGCGGCTGCCGCGCAGGACGGGCAGGACGGCGCCGACCTGCGCGTGGCAGCGGGCGTGCGCGGCCCAGGCGTGGTCGCGTCCTGCGGGTTCTTCGAGGGCCAGGGCCAGGCGCTGCCAGAACCCGGCGAGGGCGAGGTGGGCGTAGGCGCCGTGCAGGAAGCCGTTGAAGGGCCGGGGGTCGGGGCGCCAGGGGGCCCAGTAGTCGGGGGCGTCGCCCGCCGTGTGGAGGGTGACGAGGTCGCTGAGCGCGCAGAGTTTGGCGTGCTGGAGTTCGTGGGCGAGACCGGCGGCGAGGTCGGCGGCCGTGGGGGGTGTGCTGGCGAGTACCGCGCCGAACGCGCTGGGGCTGGTGCCGCTGGAGTGGGAGGCGCCGACGGTGGTCCCGAGGCCCGTGGACGGGCCCGTGAGGGGCACGATGCAGTCCAGGAGGGCGAGTTCGGCGGAGCGGGCGTCGCCGCCGTGGCCGAGGAGCGGCAGCGCGTCGTGCCACAGCGCGCCCCAGTGGGCGCGTTCGGCGGGGGTGAGCGGCCCGCGCCGCCCGGCGAGGCGCCCGTGGTCGAGGTCGTCCAGGAGGACGGGGCGCGGGCCGCCGTGCAGGGTGTGCGGGGGCAGCCAGCGCGGGTCGTCGGAGAGCCAGGCGCCGGTGGCGTCGCGCAGGATCTCGGCGGTGGGCCCGCCGGGGGCGCGCAGCAGGAGGCGGCCGGTGGCTGCGGTGAGGGTGACGGCGGTGCCGTCGGGCGCGGGGCAGCGCAGGGCGCCGAGGGTGGGCAGGGTGACGCGGGCGTCGTGCACGGTGAGGCCGGTGGAGAAGGACAGGTCGGCGTGGGCGGCGGCGGCCGTGGCCAGGGAGCCGAGGTGGGCGATGTCGCGGGCGGCGCTGGCGCCGTCGCCCGGTGCGGTGGCGGCGCCTGGCTGGAGCCACTTGACGCAGCGTTCGGCCCAGGGGCCGGTGAGGGAGTAGAACAGGACGCGGCGGGCGGCGTCGGGGGCGGCGCGTTCCGCGTTCTCCAGCAGGTCGGCGTGGTGGCGGGCCAGGGCGGCGGCGGGTCCTGGCGTGGCGTCCGCGGTGTCGATGGCGTCGAGCAGGACGCGCAGCAGGAGCAGGCGGCGTGTGTGCTGTCCTGCGGTGAGGAGGGCGAGGGTCGGGCCCGTGCCCTCGGTGGCGCCGAGGGCGGCGATGTCGCTCACGGTCGGCGTGGTCTGGGTGCTCATACGGCGGCTCGGTGGAGTTCGGTGGCGATGTGGCCGATGACGCGCTGGAGATCGGCGCAGTACACGGACGGGTTGCGGAATGCCTCCGGGGTGCGGTCGGGCCCGTCGTGGCCGTCTGCGGCGCGGTAGCGGTGGGCGTAGTGTCCCCCGCCGCAGACGTCGAGGACGGGGCAGCGCAGGCAGGTGTCGGACAGGGCGTCGGTGCCGGACTGCCGGGTGGCGACGCCCGGGTGGTCGAGGGCGGCGTCGAAGGGGTGGTGGAAGACGTCCAGGCCGGTGGCCGCGGCGCCCTCGTAGGCGCTCTTGAGTGAGTCCACCTGCTCGATGCCGCCGTCGGTCTCGACGACGACGGCGGTGAACGGCTGGAGGCCCATGCTCTCGGTGGCGGCGGGCAGTCCGAGGAGCAGGGCGATGCACTCCTCGAAGAACCGGACGCGGGTACGGCGGCGGTCGGCGTTCCACCACAGGTCGAAGACGGCGCAGAGCCAGTCGCCGTAGGGCGTGGGCGAGGCGGGGGGCGCGGGCAGGCCGGGGGGCGGGTGCGTCCAGTTGCCGTGCGGGAGGAGGAAATCGACGGCGGGCGGCGCGAGGGCGAGCAGGGAGCCGTACACCTCGGCGGGGTCGGTGGCCGCGTCCACGACGCACAGCGCCCCGGCCCACGAGCCCCGGTGGCGGTCGTCGGCCAGCAGGCGGGCGGCCCGTTCGATGCCGGGCCAGGCGGGCCGTCCGGCGTGGTCCACGCGCTGCGCGTTGTGGGCGGCGAGGCCGCCGTCGAGGCTGAGGCCCACGGTGATGCCGTGCCCGGTGAGCGCAGTCAGCTTCTCCTCGGTGAGCAGGACGCCGTTGGTCTGCACGGTGGCGAGGACGGCGCAGCCCTCGGGCACGCGCGCGCGGACGTCGCGGACGAAGGCGCCGAGGACGTCAGGGTCCGTCAGCAGCGGCTCGCCGCCGTGCAGCACGACGGACAGGACGGGCAGGCCGTGGGCGGCGGCGTGTTCGGCGATCCGCTCGGCGGTACGGGTGAGGGTGGCGGGGCGTGCGGTGACGGGCTGCCGACGCCAGCCGCTGTCGGCGGCGAAGTACATGTAGCAGTAGCGGCAGGCGAGGTTGCAGCGGCTGTTCACCTTCACGATGAACTGCTGGAACGGCACCGCTCCCGGCGGGCGGCCGGGCGCGTGCCGGGTCGCCTCGGCCCTTGCGCGCACGCTGTGCTGCTCCCCCTGTCGCTCGACCCGCGCGTCTCGCGGCGCGCGACGCACTCCGTCGGAGAGGTGTCCGGTACGGACGTCGGGTAAACGGCGGTCATCACCTCCTGTCCGTATGAGGCGCGCGGCGGTCCTGAAACGTTCGGGTGCGGGGGCGCGTGGGGCGCGTGCGGCGGACGGGGAGCCGCTCAGGCGTTCAGCATCGACTGGTTGAACGAGCTGAACTGGTTGAAGCCCCAGAGCCCTTCACGTTCCTTGAGCACGCGCTCCCGCAGGTCGTGCAGCACCTCGCTCAGCACCGGGTGGTCGAGTCGGCGCAGCTCGGTCAGGCTCAGGTCGAGCAGGTCGGGCAGCGGCTCGCTGTCCCCCGCGCTGGCGGTCCCGTTCGCCGTGTGCTGAGGGCGGGTCGTCATGGATGTCCTCCCTGGGCGGTGACGCAGCGGAGAATGCCCGCGCCGCGCGCGGGGGAAACCACGGCGGACGGCGGCGGCGGAGCACCGCGGGCACGCGGGGAGGCACGACGCGCGCGTACGGGCGCGGAGGGCGGCGGCCCTACCGGCCGCTGCGCAGCGCGGCGAGCCGCGTCCGCGTCGGCTCGCCGTCCACCGCGCCGTCCGGCAGCCTGCGCCACTGGACCAGGGCCTCGCTGTACGCGTCCGCCGCGGCCAGCGGGCGGCGCGCGGCCTCCGAGACCATGCCCCGCTGGTGCAGCGCGAGCGCGGCGAGCCGCACGGCGTCCCGCGCGACGCCCGCCGCAGGTACTCCCCCCGGCGCCGCGAACTCACCGCCGGGGCCGTCGCCTTGGCCGTGCTGGAGCGCCTCGGACGCGGCTCTGCGGTACGCGTCCGCCGCGTGGTCGAGCCGCTCCGGCCTGCGCGTGTGCCGGTAGGCGCGGCGGTGGGTCTCGCCCAGCTCGAACCAGGCGCGCGCCCGCTCGTACGGCGTCCGCGCGTGGTGCACCGCCCGGGTGAACAGGTGCTCGGCCTCCCGCAGATCGACCAGGTCCTCGGTGACGCGGTACCTGACCGTCAGGGCGCGGCCCAGCGTCAGGAGCCGGTAGGACAGCCGGGGGTGGCTGCCCGGCGTCTCCATGCGGCAGTCCCGCAGGACGCGGACGGCCCGCGAGATGAACGGGTCGCCGTCCGGCAGCCCGGCCCGGCGCAGCAGGACGTCGCCCCACTCCTCGATGAGGTCGCTGTAGTCGGCGCGGTCACGGGAGACGGCGCGGCCCGCCTCGGCGAACCGGTCGGCGGCCTCCTCAAGTTCACGCGGCGGGCCGCCGTCGTCGAAGCGCCTGACGGCGAGCCGGGCGGCCCGGATCAGGCAGGCGGCGCGCAGTCCCGGGTCCTCGCTGAGCCGCTGCGCCTGGGCGATGGGGTCGGCGGCGTCGGGCCAGGCGTCGTCGGTCAGGAGCAGCGCGTCCACGAGGTCGAGGAGGGCGGCGACGCGCTCGCCCGACGGCGCGTGCTCCGCCTCAAGCGCCCAACTGCCGCGCCGCAGCGACCCGGCGGCCTGCCCGGCGTACACCTCGGCGCGCTCGGTGCCGTGCGCGGCGCCCGCCAGCCGCAGCAGCGCGCGGCCGTGGGCCAGCGGCAGGCCGCTCGGCTGCCGCTCGCCGCGCGGCCAGGCGTCGGCCACGGCCTCGACCGTGCCGACGCTCTCCTGGAGCAGCGCGGTGTCGCCGCCGAGCCGCCACTGCTCCTCAAGCACCTGGACCCGCTCCAGGGTGACGGCGAGGGCGGCGTCGCGTTCCAGTCCCGGCGTCGCGCAGACGGCGGCGAACTCGCGGTCGGCGCGCTGCCACAGGTCCAGGGCGGCGGCGGTGTCACCGGCCGCGCGGCGCTCGCTCGCCGTCGCGTGCAGGACGCGGGCGAGGGCGGTGCGGGCGCGGACGGAGCCGGGGAACGCCGCGGCCGTCGCGGCGGCGGTCCTGGCCTCGGCCAGCAGTTCCCCGTCGCGCTGGACGCGCCACAGGCGCAGGAGTTGCTCCGCCAGCTCGCTCCACAGCTCGGGCTCGGTGCCGCCCCCGGCGGCGCGCTGCGCCTCGGTGGCCTGCCGCAGGACGCGTACGGCGTCGAGCTGGTGCTGGACCTTCCCCTCGGCGGTGAAGCGGTCGGCGAGGTCGCGGGCCTCGCGGACGGCGGCCAGCGGCGGCGGGCCAGGCGTGCCGGGGGCGGGCGCGTGCTGGGGCGGCTGCGGCAGGAAGCGGCGCAGGACGCGCGCGGCCACCTCGGCGAACGGCTGGGCGAGCTGCTGTTCGGCCGACGGGTCGGGCAGCCGCCGGGCCGGGGGCGTGGTCGGCCCGGCGGCGACGCGGTCGCCGCCGCTGAGCTGCGCGAGCGCCAGGGCGGGGAAGTTGGGGCCGCTCCTGCCGAGCCGCTGCTCGACCCAGGCGGAGCAGTGCTTGAGGACGAGCAGGGCCTCGTCGTGGCCGAGGTCGGCGAGCAGTTCGTCGTGCACACCGTCGGCGAACGCGTACCACCGGCCGTCGCCGCTGCCGGGGCGGCGGCGCACCAGGCCGCCGAGCAGGACCTCGGAGAGTTCCGCAGGGCCGGAGTCGGGCAGCATCGTGCGCTGGACGAGCTGCATCACGGGCAGGAACAGCGGCGCCGCCGCCAGGTAGACGGCCAGCTGCCCGGCGCCCGGGGACGCCGTCGCGCGGAAGCGGGCGACCATCGCGGCGGCCGTGCGCGGGAGCCCGGTGACGCGGCGGGCCGGGGCGGGCGGCTGGTCGGGCCTTACCCATCCGACGGCGGCGCGGGTGGAACCTGCGGAGACGCCGGACAGCAGCCCGGCCCACGCGCCCAGCGCCGCCGGGACGGGCGGGAGCACGGGGATGGGCAGCGCGCCGGGCGGCACGGGCAGGGGGTAGCCGACGTCGTCGGCCGTGAAGCGGACCCGGGCCGCCGCCGTCTGGCCCTCGTCGCGCTGCAACGTCCCGGCGGACGCGGGGAGCCGAGTGCGGGCCCACATCCGCTGCGGGAGCGGCTGGACGACGGCGACCGGCGCGTGGCGGGCCAGCCCGTGCAGCAGCCGGTGGGCGGCGCCGCTGCGCCACAGCGGGCCGGTGCAGTCGCTGACGACGACGGTGAGGCGCCGTCCCGTGGGGTCCTGGAGCTGCCGGGCGGGCCGCAGCACGGCGTCGCCCGGGTCGAAGCGGCGGCTTATGGCCGGGGCGCCGTCGGGCGACTGGTGCAGGTAGTGCACCTGGAGGTCGCGGAAGGCGCCGAGCCGGGTGAACACCTCGGCCAGCTCGCCCAGCATGCTCTGCCAGATCCGCATGGCGGGCGCGGCGTCCATGAGCAGTTGCAGTTCGGTGTGGCCCCGGGGCTCCTCGTGGAAGGCGGGGATGAGGAGGCCACCGGCGCGGGCGGTGCTTTCCACGGTCTTTCGTTCGTCCAGGTCGGGGGCGGCGAGGCGGCGCGGTGGGCGGCCGGGGGGCCGGTAGCGCTGGAGGGGGCGCAGGGCGCGTTCGAGGCCGAGGGGTGCGGGCAGGGTGCGGGCGGCGGGGATGCCGACGGGCACGCCGCGCGCGGGGGGCGCGGCGCTCTCGTGGGTGTCGGCGCCGGAGGGGGACGCGTACAGGGCGAAGGACTGGTCCGCGGGGGACACCGGGCCCTGGGGATCCCGGGTGGATCCGGCGACGGGGTGGTGGCCGTTGGGTGACGGCCGGGGGCCCGGCAGGGTGGGCACGGCGTCGGGGGGACCGGCGGGCACGCCGGAGGGGCCGGGGCCGCGGGCGTCCCCCTGGGCGTCGGGGGCGGGCGTGCTGGGGCCCCAGTACTGGGCGAGCCAGAGCGCGTCGGCGACCCCGACCCAGTCCGGGTCGAGGCGGGCGTCCCGCAGGACGCCGATGAGGGCGGCAAGGGGGGCGCCGCCCGCCGCGCCGGGGGTGTCCGGCGAGCCGGGTGGTGTGCCTGTCGCGTCCGATCCGTCCGGCATCGCGGCCTACCTCGGCCGGTCCAGGCGCTGGATGAGCATGTCCGCGAGCCGGTCCCTGGTGGGGAGTTCGGCGTGGTGGGTCAGGTATATGGCGTTGAGGAGCTGGTCCGTGGCGAGCTGTTCGGTGCGCGAGCGTTCGAGGAAACGCGTGATCAGGTCCTCGCCGACGCGCGCCAGTTCGTCCCCCAGATGGGCGCGGACGACGGTGGCCAGCCGCTCGTGGTCGGGGCGGGAGATCTCCAGGTGGATGCAGCGGCGCAGCAGCGGCGCCGGGAAGTCGCGCTCCCCGTTGCTCGTGAGGACGACGAACGGGAACGCGTGGCAGCGGATGCGGCCGTCCCGCACGGTCACCTTGGCGCCGTCGTCGGTCAGCACCTCGACCTCGGGCTCGCGCTCGGCGATGCGCTCCAGCTCGGGGATGGCGAACTCGCCCTCCTCCAGGACGTTCAGCAGGTCGTTCGGCAGGTCGATGTCGCTCTTGTCCAGCTCGTCGATGAGCAGGACGCGCGGCGTCGCGGTGGGCAGCAGCGCGGTGCCCAGCGGGCCGAGCCGCACGTAGCTGCCGATCCCGCCGGGCACGACGGGCTGCGGCGCACCGGCCGCCCTGCTCCCTGCGGCGATCTGCGTGTCCTGGAGACGGGCGAGGGCGTCGTAGCGGTAGAGGCCGTCGTCCAGCGTCGTGCGGCTGACGACGGGCCAGTGCAGCACGCGGCCGAGGCCCAGCTCGTACGCGACGGCGTGGGCGAGCGTGCTCTTGCCCGTGCCGGGACTGCCGGTGACCAGCAGGGGGCGGCGCAGGTAGAGCGCGGCGTTGATGATCTCCAGCTCCTCCGCGCTGGGCCGGTGCATCTCGGCCAGGTGGCGGTAGGCGCCGAGGCGGCGGGTGGAGGCGCTGTCGGTGCCGGGCCCCGGCGCGACGAGCGGACGGCCGTCGAAGTCGCGCCACGGCGGCGGCCCCGGCAGCGAGCGGATGCCGTCGTGCGGTTCGCCCGCGCCGCGGTAGATCAGCCACTCGCGTCCGGCCGGGAGGCCGGTGCCGCCCGCCGGGTGCGGGTCGCGGTCGGGCTCAGAAACTGCCACAGCGTGCTCCTCGTCGTCGTTGCCTCGTCGCGGCGCCGGGTCGGGCCGTGGTCACGGCGTCTCCAGGGGGTCGCCCACCCCGGGGAGGTTCTGGTCGGGATCGGCGTACAGCAGGGCCAGGCCGCGCGACCAGTCGGCCTCCGGGCCTCCCGCCGCCGACGCGGCGCGCAGCGACCGCAGTTCGCCGGGCAGCGCTCCCGCGTGCCCCGCGCCGGACACGGCGCGGACGACCCCGCCGTGGAATCCGTCGCAGTCCTGGTCCCGGTCCGGGAAGTCGCGGCGCCACAAGATGACGTTGTACCCACCGGCCATCACTCGATGCAGTGCGCCCGGCTCCCCGCCGGTGGTCGGCGTGCGGCACAGCACGGGCAGGGTGCCGACGTCGAGGCCCGACAGGGCGGCGGGAGTGGTGAGGGGGCGCGGCAGCCCGTCCGCGCAGTCGAGGACGCCCGCGTCCACAGGACCGGCGTGCAGCCGGTCCCAGCGGAAACGGCGCAGCTCCGCCGACTCGTCGGAGTCCTCGGCCTCGGGCACCAGGTCGGTGCTGCGGACCACCACGGGCCGCTGCTCGCCGAGCGTCGGGCCGCCCGGCACCAGCCGCCAGGCGTCCACGGGGAAGCCGAGGAGGGAGTACGGCAGCGCGACCTGGAGCCGTACGGGCCGCTCGGGCTCGTCGCCCCTGCGGAACGCCTCGGCGAGCGCGCCGCGCAGCCGCTCGGACGGCTCGCCCGGCCCGGCCGCGCCGCACTCCTCGTCCACCGGGATCAGCTCGCCGTTGATCCGCGCGGCGCACACGCGCCAGTCGTAGCTGCCGAACTCCCAGGGGTTCGGGGTGATCTCCAGCAGGGTGTACGCCTCGGGCACGGCGGCGCGCGGGCGGGGCGGTGCGGGCGCCAGGGCCGTCACGGGGTACAGCAAGTCGCTGCCGGGGCCGGCGCCGCCGCCGTCGAGGAGGATGTCGAGGCCCGCCGCCCCGTCCGCGAGGGCGCTCGCGTAGTGCGGGGTGCGCGGCGGGGGCAGGACGCCGGGTTCGCCGCGTGCGGCGCGGGCGCGCAGCCGCGTGGACTGCTCGGAGCGCAGGGTCGCGCGGAACCAGCGGGACAGCTCGGGCGAGCCGGACGCCGTGGCGTGGGCCCAGGCGGTGAGCGCCTCCTCGGCCCCGGCGGCGGCCGGGTAGGGGCGGTCGGCGGTCGCGGCGTGGACGGCGTACCGCAGCAGGGCCTGGAGCTCGTTCAGGCCCTGGCCGGGGTCGTAGAGCATGCCGAGGCCGTCGCGCCAGCCGCGGGGGGCGGGCAGGGGCTTCTTGTACCGCCGGTCGTGCGGGATGTCGTGCGCCTCGGGGTGGAGCATGGCGCTGACGATGCGGTCGAGCGCGGCGGTGGAGACGGGGGGCGGCAGTTCGGCCAGCAGCCCGAGCAGTTCGGCGCGGCTGCCGGGGCTGAGGGCGCGGTCGGCGGTGGCGGGCAGGCGGCTCTGGGCGTCGGTCCAGGTGACGTCGGGCGCGTCGGCGTCGCGGTGGCGTCCGGCGTGGTGGCGGTCGTGCGCGTGCAGGACGCGCTGGTAGAGGTCGTCGCGCTCGGCGGTGACGGGCCCGTCGGGCAGCGGCACGCCGCGCAGCCGGATGACGGACGTCGCCAGGCCGCCGTCACGGCGCGGGCGGCGCGCCTTGAGCACGCCGATGACCTCGCCGCGCTCCAGGTCCACGACCGGGCCGCCGGAGAGGCCGTGCGGGATCTCGTCCTCGTCGCCCAGCTTCATCAGGCCGCCGCCGCCCATCTCGCCGCGGATGGTGCAGCGTCCGCTGACCGGCTCGACGCGTCCGGTGGCCCGGGTGTCGGCGCAGCCGAAGAACGCGACCTCCTTGCTGGTGAAGACGCGGGCGGTCCGCTCGGTGAGCCAGACGCAGTCGTGCTCGACCGGGTCGAGGAGCCGGACGAGGGCCAGGTCGGGCGCGTCCCAGGACCCGTCGGGCCCCGGCTCGTGCGGCTGGGCCCACTCGACCCGGCCGCGGACGGGCCGTTCCAGGTCGCCGAACGTCAGGCCCACCTCGCGTACTCCTCCCTCGGCACCGCCCTCGTAGAGGGCCACATGGGCGCAGGTGAGCACCCAGCCCGGGGCGACGAAGAAGCCACTGCCCCACGGGAGCGCCTCCCGCGTGCCTGCGGCATACCCGCCGGGAGGGGACTGGATGCGTACGGTGGCGGCCTCGGCGAGCGGCGCCAGGTACTCGAAGGGGTCCGTCGTCGTCACGCGCGCGCCCCCTGTGGTGTCGTGTGTCCGATCCGTACGCCGTGCCCCGCCGCGTGCCGGGCGCGGGCGGGACGAGCGCGCTGATGGGCCGTCATACGAGTGTGCCAGGACGGCGGCCCCGCCGGGGCCGGAACGGGGTGTCCGGCCGCCGGTGACGACGCGTCGCGGGCGGGCGCGGGCGTGGGCCCGCCGCAGGCTCCGGCCACCATCCGATCCCCTCCGCCGCCGCTTCGCCGCACGGGTTGTCCGCCACTACCGACCGTTGCCTATCCTGGCCCTTTCCTCCCCGCCCTGTCCCGAATCCTGACCGGAGAGCCTCGTGTACTTCACCGATCGCGGCATCGAAGAACTCGCCCAGCGGCGGGGTGAGGAGGAGGTGAGCCTCGGCTGGCTGGCCGACCAGCTGCGGGTCTTCGTCGATCTGCACCCGGACTTCGAGGTCCCGGTGGAACGGCTCGCGACCTGGCTGGCCCGGCTCGACGACGAGGACGACGAGGACTGACCCGCCGGTTCCGCGCCCGCGCGCCGCGTCGTCGTCGGCGGCGGGTCGCGACACCCTTGCGCTTACGCGATATATCGTGTCTCATGGAGACGCGATATAGCCGTGCCGTGCCGCCGGTGGGCCGAGGGGTCCCGGCGGTCAGATGGGGGGAGACCCGTGGCGACGAAAACCAGCTGGTCCGTCGGGGAGGCCCGCACGCTCGACTTCGACGACGAGCCCGTCGAGGAGCTGTACGTCGGGCTCGTCGGCGGGACGGTCAACGTCGTGGGCACCGCGGAGCCCACGTCCCGGGTCGAGGTGTCCCAGGTGCAGGGCCCGCCCCTGACCGTGCGGCGCAAGGGGCGTCGGCTGACCGTCACGTACGACGACCTGTCCTGGAAGGGCTTCCTCGGGCAGCGCCCGCGCGTCGGGCACCGCTCCGCCGTCGTCTCCGTCTCGGTGCCCGCCGCCTGCCGCGTGAGCCTGGGCGTCGTGAACGCGGGCGCGGTCGTCGGCGGTGTTGCGGGGGCGACGGAGGTCCGCGCGGTCACCGGCGACACGACGCTCGTCAACCTCACCGGCTCCGTGCTCGCGCAGACCGTCGCAGGTGACCTGGACGTCCAGGGCCTGCGCGGCGACCTGCGGTTCACCACGGCGGCGGGCGGCCTCACCGTCCTGGACGGCGGCGGCGCCGTGGCCGCCGAGTCGGTGAGCGGCGACATGGTGATCGACCTGGCGCCCTCGGCCGTCCGCGCCGACATCCGGCTGAAGTCGGTCTCGGGCGAGCTGGCGCTGCGGCTGCCGGACGGCTTCGGCGCCGAGGTGGCGGTCGAGTCGGTGGTGGGCGCGGTCTCCAGCGCGTTCGGCGAGCTGTCGGCCCGCGGCTGGGGCCCGGGGCGCCGCCTGTCCGGCACGCTGGGCCCGGGCGGCGGCAGCGTCCGCTGCACCACCGTGTCCGGCCCCGTCGCCCTGCTGCGCAGGCCGCCCACCCCCCACGAGACGGCCGGTGCCACCTCCTTCGCGAAGGACATCTGACATGCCCCCAGTCTTCGGCCACGGCCGACTCCGCCTGTACCTGCTGAAACTCCTCGCCGAGGCGCCGCGCCACGGCTACGAGGTGATCCGGCTGCTGGAAGAGCGTTTCCAGGGGCTGTACGCGCCCTCGGCCGGGACCGTCTACCCGCGGCTGGCCAAGCTGGAGGCGGAGGGGCTCGTCCGGCACACCGAGGAGGGGGGCAGGAAGGTCTACACGCTGACCGACGAGGGCCGCCGCGAACTCGGCGACCGCGAGGCGGAGCTGACGGAGCTGGAGCGCGAGATCCACGACTCGCTCGCCGCGCTCGCCGCCGAGATCCGCGAGGACGTCAGCGGCTCGGTCCGCGACCTGCGCCAGGAGATCCGGGAGGCGACGGCGGCGGCTGCCAGGGACGGCGCGGCCGGGTGGCCGGGCGGTCCGGGCCGCACCGGCGGCGACCGCGGGAGCGGGCGCGCCGAGCGGGACGCCGGGCGGAGGCGGGCGCGCGGCGAGTGGCAGGAGGCGGGCGAGGCCGCCGCGCGGCAGTTCGAGGAGGCCGCCAGGCGGGTGCGCGAACGCGTGCAGCCGCACGCCCAGGCAGGTGACTGGCGCACCGGCGACTGGCAGAGCGTCCTGCGGGAGAGCCTCGGCGGGCTCGGGCAGGGCATCGGCGGCTGGAGCCGTCCGCGCGAGGAACCGGCCACGCCGTGGGCCCCCGGCCGGGGCGAGCCGGAGCCTGAGCACGCCTCCGAGGCGGCCGGGGAGCCGGTGGACAACCCGGCGCGGGAGCTGGAACGGCTCCTCGACCGGTTCCGCGACGAGGTGCGGGACGCCGCCCGCGACCACGGCGTGGACCAGGACCAGCTGCGCGCCGCCCGCCGCCACCTCTCCTCGACGGCCGCGCACCTGGTCGCGCTGCTGGTCGTGCCCGAGGACTGACGCCCCGAGGACCGACGGCCGCCGGGCACCGATGAGTTCCGGCGCACCGGCGGGTCTCCCCTCCCGACGGCATACGAACACCAGTACGGGAGCGCAGCGATGACCGAGCCGCGGCACCACACCCTGGACACGGACGGCGCCACCGTCCACTACGACGTCCGCCCCGCGACGACCGAGGACGGCGGGCACCCGGCGCTGCTCCTGGTCGGCTCGCCGATGGACGCCACCGGGTTCACGACCCTGGCGTCCCACTTCACCGACCGCGCGGTCGTCACCTACGACCCGCGCGGCGTGGGCCGCAGCGTCCGCACCGACGGCGCGACGGAGGACACGCCCCAGGAGCACGCCGACGACCTGCGCCGCGTGATCGGGGCGCTGGGCGCGGGCCCCGTGGACCTGTTCGGCAGCAGTGGCGGGGCGGTCAACGCGCTGGCGCTCGCGGCGTCGGCCCCCGGCCTCGTCCGCGTCCTGGTGGCGCACGAACCGGCGACGGCCGCCGTCCTGCCCGACCACGAGGGGGCGCTCGCGGCCTGCGCCGACGTCCACGCCACCTACCTGCGGGCGGGGATGGGGCCCGCCATGGCGAAGTTCATCGCCGTCACGGGCCGCAAGGGCCCCTTCCCCGCCGACCCGTCGGCCGAGCCCGCGCCCGACCCCGCCGCCTTCGGCCTGCCGACCGAGGACGACGGCACCAGGGACGACCCGCTGCTCGGCCGGAACATCCGCGCCTGCACGTCCTACCTGCCCGACTTCGCCGCGCTCGCCGCCGGGCGCGGGCGCGTCGTCCTCGCCGTGGGCAAGGAGTCGGAGGGCGAGATGTGCGCCCGCGCCACGGGCGTGATCGCGGAACGGCTCGGGCACACGCCGGTCGTCTTCCCGAGCAACCACGGCGGGTTCCTCGGCGGCGAGTACGGGCAGCACGGCGAGCCCGAGGCGTTCGCCGAGACCCTGCGCGCGGTGCTCGACGGGCGGCGGTGAGCGGCGGGCGGCCGTGGCGGACGGGGGTCGTCACGGCCGCTCAGCCCTGGTCGGCCCCCGGGCACCGGTACGCGCCGCCGGGGCCCCAGTCCCGCCGGACGTCGCGCAGGTTGACGGCGCCGCAGACCAGTTCGGCGGTGGCCGGGCGCTCCGGGTCGGCGTGGACGACGAGGACGAGCTTGTCCGGCGTCTCCCTGCCGTTCTCCACGCCGGAGGCGTCGCTGCGCCCGGTGGAGCCCTCGAAGCCCCCGCCGCCGAGCCCCTGGTAGAGCACGCCCTGCACGAGGTCACGGTCGAGCCGCGCGTCGTCGCGGCCGGTCGTGATCCACGCCTGGTCCACCGCGGCGGACAGGTAGCGCAGCGCGTCCCAGGCCAGGGCCGGGTGCGGGTCGGAGGCCAGCGCGGCCGTCACCTCGCCGAGACCGTCGCCCTGTCCCTCGCCCCCGTCCTCGAACTCGGCGTGGTACGCCTCGTGGAAGTACCGCCCGTCCGGGCTGACGGCCTCGCCCTGCCGCTCGTCCAGCAGCGGTCCCGCGCCGTTCACGACGAAGTAGAGGGAAAGGTTCGGGAAGGAGTCCCAGGGGTGGCTCTCGCTGACCCGGGCGTTGGTCACCTCGTCGCTGCCCAGCAGGGTGAGGCGCGCGCAGTCGCCCGAGTACCGGTAGAGCGCGTCGAGGAACGGGCGTATCTCGCTGCCGCGCGCCGTCCACACGAGGGCCGTCCGCTCCTCGTCCGCGACGGCGTCGCACACCTCACGCGCCAGCTCGTCCTGGCTGCCCACCTCCTCGCCGGCCAGCCCGGACTCCTCGTCGTCCGGCACCGGGTCGGGGGCGTCGTAGAGCAGCGTGCGCAGATCACCGGTGAACTGGTCCTGGAAGGCACCGGCGAGACCGGCGCTGTACGCGTCGCGCGGGTCGGCGACCATCACGACCCGCTCGGCCGGGAAGGTCCCGCCGCCCGCCCGGAACAGGGCGGCCGACTCGGCGAAGCGCGCCAGGACGGCGGCCATGCGGCTGTTGGAGGGCGACAGCTGGTAGTAGTGCCCGCCGTGGTTCAGCAGTTCGTCCGCCGTGCCCGAGGTGCCGATGACCGGCAGCCCGGCCGCGCTGAGGATGTCCAGCGCGCGGTAGGTCGTGTCCCGGCTCTGTCCCATGCCGACGACCCCGACGACCGAACCGTCCTCCTCCGCGAGGTCCACGATGCGCTCGGCGACGGCAGGGGCGTCCTGGAAGCGCCGCCCGGCGTCGGCTATCTCGATGCGCAGCGGGACGCGTTCGCTGCCCGCCTGGTCGTTGACCAGCCGCTGGGCGAGCATCAGCCCCCGCAGCTCGGCGAGTGTGCCGCCCAGCACAGGGTCCAGGGCGGAGGCGGCGCCGCTGAGCGTGCCGATGTAGACGACGGTCCGGGGCGAGGGCCCGGGATCGTCCGCGGGGCGGCGGTCGGCGGCGGCCTCCACGTCCTCGTTCTCACGGAATATCTCGTCCAGTACGGACGCCACGTCGGAGTTGGTCGAGTCCCGCGTCAGCAGGCCGACGCAGTTGCGGCCGTCGCGGCTCAGGAACGTGCCCCCGTCGCACGGATCGCCCTGGAGCAGCGGCAGCGCCCCGGCGAGACCGGCGAGCACCAGCGCCCCGCCCACGACCGCGACCGCGGCGGCGCCGATCGACAGGTCGCCGCGCGGCCCCCAGCGGGGCGCCCGGACGACGAGGCGGCGGTGGAGCCCGAGCCGGTGCTCCTCCGCCTCGTTCTCCGCCGGGCCGGGCGGGAGCCGTACGACGATGCCGCTCTCGGCGGGCACCTTGTGGAGCGAGGACTCCAGCAGGGACACCGCGCCCTGCACGCTCTGCACCGTGCTGTCGTCGAGACGCTCGGCCAGCGTCCTCACGCCCGTCGCGACGACCACGGCGCAGGTGTGCCGCTCGCTCTCCGCCCAGGTGCGCAGCTCCCGCACGAGCTGCTGCTCGCGCGAGTCCTTGTCCCCCGCGCTGGCGAACAGCAGCACGAAGCGCGTCCGCCTGCGGCGGCGCCACGGGCCCCTCAGCCGGGCGTTCAGGGCGCTCTCCATGTCCAGCAGCAGCGCCTGGGCCAGCACCCGGTACAGCCGCTCCCGCACGGCCCCTGGGCCGCCCGCCGCCGACTCGCCGGGCACCAGGTCGAGCGCGCAGGCGAAGACGCTGAACGGCCCCGGCCACGTCCGGCCCTGCTGCGCACGCCCCCAGGCCGTCAGCCACGCGAGCCGCCGCCGCGCCCGCACCCCGAACCACCAGCGCGGGAGCCACTGGAAGAACCAGGCCGTCGTCATGTGCCACAGCAGGCCGAGCGCGCCGCCCACGGTGTCGTCGTGCGCGTGGCCCGCCGCGTCCCACAGCAGCCGGGAGGGGCGCGAGACCTTGCGGTACTCGGCGTAGCACCGGTCGCGCAGGACGCGTCCGTCCACGCCCTCGGCTGCGGTGGCGTCGGCCTCCAGCTCCTCCTTGCAGCGGGCCACGGTCGCGAGCAGCCACAGCCGGGGCAGGCGCAGCCGCCCCTCGCCGCGTCGGCGGGTCGTGTCGGCCAGCTGCCGTGCGATCTCGTCGAAGGGGGCGAGTGGCCCCTCCCCCAGGCTCCCGTCGAGGTAGGCGAGGCGCGCGAGCGGGGTGCCCGAGCCGCCCAGCCACTCCCGCAGGCCGGGGGCGACGCGGGCGCTCTCCGTCGTGTCGCCCTCGGGGTCCTGGAGCAGCACGACGGGCAGCCAGACGCGGCGGCGGCGCGGCTGGCCCGTCAGGTCCTGGAGCACGCCGAGGAATCCGCCCATGCCCCGGTACGGGGGCAGGAGCGGGGAGTCCGTCCTTCCGTCACGCATGTGCGCCCCCCGTCACCCGGCGCCCTGACGGCGCGTACCGGACATGACGAATGAGCCGGGCAAGCGGTTCCCTTCACCGCAAAACGTTCACCAGGGGACACAAGCGAAGGAAAGGCGCTGGAGAGCGGAAGAGTTCGGTCGCGGGAGAAGAGGGGCCAGGCGGGACGGCTGAGGTGCCGTCAGGGCGTCAGGGCGTCAGGGCGTCAGGGCGTCAGCACCAGCTTCCCGAAGACGTCGCCGCGCTCCAGCCGCGCGAACGCCTCCCGCGCCCGCCCGAGCGGCAGCGTCGCCTCGATCGGCGGCCGGACGCCCGTCGCCGCGCAGAAGCTGAGCAGCGACGCCAGCTCGTCCCGGTCGCCCATCGTCGTGCCGACGACCTTGAGTTCGAGGTAGAAGATCCGGTTCAGCTCCGCCGACGCGGGCGCCTGCCCCGTGGTCGCGCCGCAGATCACCAGCGTGCCGCCGGGCCGCAGCGAGGACACCGAGTGCGACCACGTCGCCGCGCCCACCGACTCCAGCACCGCGTCCACCCGGTACGGCAGCCGCTCGCCGCTCGCGAACGCCGCCTCGGCGCCGAGGCCGAGCGCCCGCTCACGCTTCGCCGCGTCCCTGCTGGTGACGACCATGCGCAGCCCGGCGGCGGCGCCGAGCAGGACCGCCGCCGTGGCCACCCCGCCGCCCGCGCCCTGGACGAGCACCCGGTCCCCCGGCCGCACGCCCGCGTTGGTGAACAGCATGCGGTACGCCGTCAGCCACGCCGTCGGCAGGCAGGCCGCCTCCTCGAACGAGAGTTCAGGCGGCTTCGGCAGCACGTTCCACGCGGGCACGGCGACCCGTTCGGCGAACGTCCCCTGGTACCGCTCGCTGAGCAACGACCGCCGCTCGCGCGGCCCGACGCCGTGCCCGTTCGCGCCGACCACCGCGTGCACGACGACCTCGTTGCCCTCCGCGTCCACCCCCGCCGCGTCGCAGCCGAGGATCATCGGCAGCGCCCCGGCGCCGAGCCCGACGCCCCGCAGCGACCACAGGTCGTGGTGGTTGAGCGACGCGGCCCGCACCTCGACGACCGTCCAGTGCGGCGGCGCCTCGGGCTCGGGGCGTTCGCCCAGTTCGAGTCCGTCCAGCGGCTGATCCTTGTCCAGGTGAGCGGCGTAGGCTGCGAACATGCCCTCACGCTAACCGCCGGGGGTGACGTCGGCCACAGGCGGCGTTCCCGAACCGGCGCGTACGCGGGAGGATGGACCTCGGGGGTGCAGGCATGAGCACGATGTTCAGGCGGCGGCTGACCCGCTGGCAGGCGGAGACCGAACGGGCCGATCTGGCCGAGCTGTACGCGGTGGCGCGTCCGGGCGGTCAGGAGACGGCAGATCAGGAGGCGTTCCTGCGACGCCTCGTGGACCACGACCTCGGGCAGCCCGAGTTCGACATGATCCTGGCGGGCGACCCGCGCCCCGCCGGGTGCGTCTGGGGCTTCCGCGTGGACGCGGAGAACGCCTGGTGGACGGCGTACGCCGAACCGCCCGTCGCGCCCGACGTCTTCGTCGTCGCCGGGCTGCTGGTGGCGCCGCGCAGCCGCCGCCAGGGCGTGGCCGTCGGGTTGGTGCAGCAGATGCTGTCGCGCACGCGCGCCCCGCTCGCCCTCGCGCCGGTGGAGGCCGACGACGCGCTGGCCCACGCCTCGTACGGCGCCTGGGGCTGGACGCCGGGCGGCCCGCTGACGCCGTCGGACGGCTCGCCGCCGCTGCGCACCTGGACGCTGGCGGACCCGTCCCGGAGGACGTTCTGAACGCCCACCGGCGAGCCGTCAGGGGCGGGCGCCGGATCGTGACCGGCCCCCGCCTTCCGGCCGACGGCGCACCGTGGCGTCCGCCCGCTCAGAGCACCGCGGAGAGGAACGCCCGCGTCCGCTCGTGCCGCGGCGCGGCGAGGACGTCGCGCGGCGGCCCCGTCTCCACGACCAGGCCGTCGTCCATGAACACCAGCGAGTCCCCGACCTCCCGGGCGAAGCCCATCTCGTGCGTGACGACCAGCATCGTCATGCCCTCCTCGGCCAGCCCGCGCATGACGTCGAGCACCTCCCCGACGAGTTCGGGGTCGAGCGCGGACGTCGGCTCGTCGAAGAGCATCAGCTTCGGCTCCATCGCCAGCGCGCGGGCGATGGCGACCCGCTGCTGCTGGCCGCCGGAGAGCTGCGCCGGGTAGGCGCCCATGCGGTCGGCGAGGCCGACGCGCTCCAGCAGCAGCGCGGCGCGCTCCCTGGCGGCGGCGCGGCCGAGGCCCTTGACCTGGACCGGCGCCTCCATGACGTTCTCGGCGGCCGTCATGTGCGGGAAGAGGTTGAAGCGCTGGAAGACCATGCCGATGTCACGGCGCTGCGCCGCGACCTCGCGTTCCCGCATCTCGTACAGCCGGTCGCCGCGCTGCCGGTAGCCGACGAGCGAGCCGTCCACCCACAGGCGCCCCGCGCTGATCTTCTCCAGGTGGTTGACGCAGCGCAGGAAGGTGGACTTGCCGGAGCCCGAGGGCCCGACGACGCAGCACACCTCCCCGGCCCGCACCTCCAGGTCGATGCCGCGCAGCACCTCGACGGCGCCGAACGACTTGTGGACCCGCTCCGCCTTCACCATCGGCGGCGGCTGCCCGGCGGCGGACGGCGCGCTCATCTCGTCTCCTCCTTGCGGACCACGCTCCGCGTGCGGAACGTGCCGAGGTTCGTCCTGACGCGCTGCCACGGCGTGCGGGGCAGCGCACGCTGCGATCCACGCGCGTAGTACCGCTCCAGGTAGTACTGCCCGACGCTGAAGACCGTCGTCAGGGCCAGGTACCAGACCGTCACGACGAGCAGCATCTCCATGACCGCGAGATTGCGCGAGCTGATGATGTTGCCCGCGCGGAAGAGTTCCTCGTACTGGATGACGGAGACGAGCGAGGAGGTCTTCAGCATGTTGATGAACTCGTTGCCCGTCGGCGGGATGATGACGCGCATCGCCTGCGGGAGGACGATGCGGCGCGTCGTGCGCGTCCTGCTCATGCCGAGCGCGTGCGCCGCCTCCGTCTGGCCGTGGTCAACGGACAGCACGCCGGCCCGTGCGATCTCCGCCATGTACGCGGCCTCGTTGAGCCCGAGGCCGAGCAGCGCGGCGAGGAACGGCGTCATGACGTCGTTCATCTCGTCCCGGTAGAAGCCGAGATCGAGGATCGGGAAGATGAGCGCCAGGTTGTACCAGAGGAACAGCTGGACCAGCACGGGCGTCCCGCGGAAGAACCAGATGTAGCCCCAGGCGACGCCGGAGAGCACCTGGTTGTCCGACAGCCGCATCACCGCGAGCAGCACGCCGAGGACGACGCCGAGCGCCATCGACACGACGGTGATCCACAGCGTCCGCAGCGCGCCCTCGACGACCGTGTCGTGGGTGAGGTACTCCCCCACCACGTCCCACTGGATGGTGTCGGCGCCCGCGAACGCCCGGACGAGCAGCACCAGCAGCGCCAGCACCACCAGGGCGCCGACGAGCCGCCCCCAGTGGCGCACGGGCACGGCCCTGATCGCCTCGGGCGGCACGCGGTCCGCCGCCGTCCCCTTCTTCAGGCCGTCGCCGGGTCCTGCCCCCGCGGCCTCCACCGTGTCTCCCACGTCAGGCCGCCCGCTCAGGTACCGGCGTTGACGGTCGCCTCGTCGATGGCGCCCGTCTCGGCGCCCCACTCGGCGAGCACCTCGGCGTACGTGCCGTCGTCGATGATCCGCTGGACGGCGGCCTGGAGCGCGTCCCGCAGCTCCGGGTTGTCCTTCGGCACGGCGATGCCGTAGGGCGCGGTGCCCATCTGCTCGCCGACGACCTCGAACAGCTCGCCGCCGCCCGCCTCGCGCTCGTTGTACAGCGCGACGGGGAAGTCGGTGACGACCGCGTCGGCCCGGCCCGTCTGGAGGGCGGTGATGGAGTCGGTGTCCACCTCGTTGATGATCGCGTCGATCGGCTCGTCGCAGTCGGCCTGCTGCGTCTCGATGATCGCCTCGTTCGCCGTGGCCTGCTGGGCGGCGACCGACAGGCCGCACAGGTCCTCGACGCCCTGGACGCCCTCGGGGTTGCCCGCCGCGACGAGGATCGCCGAGCCCGCCTGGAAGTAGTTGACGAAGTCGGCGCCGCCCTCGGCGTCCTCGCTCACGCCCTGCTGCCGCTCGGCGGTGTCGGTCATCGCCGACATGATCACGTCGTGACGGCCGCTGTTCATGCCGAGCACGAGCCCGTCGAACGTGCCGTTGGTGAACACGAACTCGACGCCGAGCACCTCGCCGAGCGCGGCGGCGATCGCCGGGTCGATGCCGGTGACCTCGTTGTTCTCGTCGTAGTACTCGATCGGCGCGTAGTTGATGTCGGAGCCGACCTCGATCCGGCCGCTCTCCTGGATGTCGGCGGGCAGCAGCGCGAACAGGTCGTCCGACGGGGCGTCCCCGGCGGGTTCCTGCGTGCCGCCGGACGGTTCGTCGCCGCCGGACGCGTCGTCCGTCTGGTCGCCGCAGGCGCTCAGCAGCAGCACGGCGACCGCGGCGAGCGAACCGGCCGCGGCCAGGCGGCGCTTGCGTCGCGCGGTGGTACAGAGGGTCATGGCGTCGTCCTCCAGGGGTCACGGAGTGTCCGAGGCAGCCGGGCACGCGTCATCGGGTGTCACGACGGGGTGCGGGTGCGGATCACACAATGGCGAGCATCCTGCCATCACGGCACGCATGTTCGGCAGGCCCGGACGTCAAGATCGGATAACGGACAGGCGCGGCGGGGCTTCAGCGGAACGGCAGCCGCTCTTCAGCGCCCCCTTGCAGGCTGGGCCCGTCCCCACCGGCCCGCTCCCGGTGTCCGCTCCTCGATCCGGCTCGTCCACACGGCGTCCGATCAGGTAGAACGAACCGTTACGCCCCTCACCCGGGGACCCGGACGCCTTGTGCGACGCGTCCGGCGTCCGCTCCCCCACCGAGCGGACGTGGTGCCCGCCCGCTTCCCGACCAGGGAGCGCCCACCCTCAGTCAGTCACGTCATAAGGGGTCAACCACAGTGGCATCGGAGATCATCAACCCGCGAACCGAGGAGCCGGGGACGGGAGAGCCCACGGCGGCTCCCGACCCGGCGTTCGAACTGCACCGCGGCGGCAAGATGGCCGTCCGGGCGACCGTCCCGGTCCGGGACGCGGCCGATCTGTCCCTCGCCTACACACCCGGCGTCGCCCGCGTCTGCGCCGCCATCGCCGAACGGCCCGAGCTGGTCGATGAGTACACCTGGAAGGCGCGGACGGTCGCGGTCGTGACCGACGGCAGCGCCGTGCTGGGCCTCGGCGACATCGGCCCCGAGGCGTCGCTGCCCGTGATGGAGGGCAAGGCGATCCTCTTCAAGCAGTTCGGCGACGTGGACGCCGTGCCGGTCGCGCTGGACTGCCGCGACCCGGACGAGATCGTCGAGACGGTCGCGCGCCTCGCCCCGTCGTTCGGCGGCATCAACCTGGAGGACATCTCGGCGCCGCGCTGCTTCGAGATCGAGCGCAAGCTCCAGGAGCGCCTGAACATCCCCGTCTTCCACGACGACCAGCACGGCACCGCCGTCGTCACCCTGGCGGCGCTGCGCAACGCCGCCCGCCTCACCGGCCGCGCCCTCGCGGACCTGCGGGTCGTCATCTCGGGCGCCGGGGCGGCCGGGGCGGCCATCGCCCGCATCCTGCTCGGCGCGGGCGTCCTCGACGTCGTGGTCTGCGACCGCGGGGGCGTCGTGTCGGCGGACCGCACCGACCTGAACGAGGCGAAGCGCGAGCTGGCCGCGCTCACCAACCCGGCGGGGCGCACCGGCACGCTGGCCGACGCGCTGGCCGGGGCGGACGTGTTCGTCGGCGTCAGCGGCGGCACGGTGCCCGAGGCCGCCGTCGCGACGATGGCGCCCGGCGCGTTCGTCTTCGCCATGGCCAACCCGGACCCGGAGATCCACCCGGAGGTGGCCGCGCGGTACGCGGCGGTCGTCGCCACCGGGCGCAGCGACTTCCCGAACCAGATCAACAACGTCCTCGCGTTCCCGGGCATCTTCGCCGGGGCGCTGCGCGTGCGCGCGACGCGCATCACCGAGGGCATGAAGCTGGCCGCGGCCGAGGCGCTCGCGGCGGTCGTCGCCGACGAGCTGTCACCCGAACGGGTGATTCCGTCGCCGTTCGACCCGCGTGTCGCCCCCGCGGTGGCCGACGCGGTGGCGAAGGCCGCCATCTCGGAGGGCGTCACCCGCTGACGGCGCGCGCGCCCGGCCCGTCCCGTGCGGGGAGCGGGCCGGGCGCGCGGGCTCAGCGCAGCGCCAGGACCAGGGCGTCCGTCAGCGACGCCCACGCGGGCCGCGCCTCGGCGAAGCCCGCGTCGCGCAGGGCCCGCGCGTGCCAGTCGGGGGTGTGGACGTGCCCGTCCCCCGTGTGTCCCGAGATCGGGTCCCCGAGGAGGGCGAAGCGTTCCCTCACGACGTCGGCCAGTTCCGGCGCGGCGGCGGCGTGCGTCCACCAGCCCGCCCAGTCGAGGACGCCCGCGGCCTTCTCACCGGCCTGCCGCTCCTGCTCGAACGCCTGCCACGCCGCGTTGATGCGCGGGGTGGCGGGGTCGGGCATGTGGTCGGCGTTCAGGAAGACGCCGCCGGGCCTGACGAGTCCGGCGAGCCGCCCGTACAGCGTCCGCAGCGGCTCCTCGGCGAGCCAGTGGAGGGCGGTGGCCGTGACGACGGCGTCGTACGCGTCGTACGGGAGCGCGTCGGGCCAGTCGGGGGCGGTGAGGTCGGCGGCGACGAACGTCACGCGGTCGTCGCCCGCGAAGGTGCCGCGCGCGATGGTCAGCAGCGCGGGGTCGAGGTCGATGCCCGTGACCACCGCCCCCGGCAGCCGCGCCAGCAGCCGCCGGGTGATGCTGCCCGTCCCGCACGCCAGGTCGAGGACGCGCGGGCGGTCCCCGGCGTGCGCCCGCACCACGTCCAGCATCACGCGGAACCGCTCCTCGCGGTCCGGGAGATACCACGCCTGCTGCCGGTCCCAGCTGTCCTGCCAGCCCTGCCAGTCCGTCATGCCCCTCATCCACCCGTCCATGTCA
Organism: Streptomyces avicenniae; assembly: GCF_000719135.1. Taxonomy (GTDB): domain Bacteria; phylum Actinomycetota; class Actinomycetes; order Streptomycetales; family Streptomycetaceae; genus Streptomyces; species Streptomyces avicenniae. Next base: position 390,991 of record NZ_JOEK01000002.1, read on the forward strand.
CCGCACCCACCAGGTAATGGCTCACCCGCGAATGCGACCCTTACCAGTACAGTGTGGACCCTAAGGCGCTTCCGTAAGGAACACAAGTGGAACTCACCTATTACGCCGACTTGGCCGTGCGGCTCGTCAACACCGAGGAACCGCTCCGCGGGACGGACAGCCTCACCAGCGTGGAGGCGGTACGCGCGCTGTTCGGCCCCACGCAGCAGGTCGCGCGGCGCGCCGGTGACGCGGACGTGACGCGCCTGCGCGGCGTCAGGGCCCGCCTGCGCGCCGTCTTCACGGCGGCGGCGGACGGGGACGAGGTGACCGCCGTTGACCTGCTCAACGCGCTGCTGCTCGAATACCCGGCGAGCCCGCAGATCTCGGGCCACGACATGCTGGACGAGCAGGGCCGCCCGCGCTGGCACCTGCACCTCGCAGAACACCCGTCGAGCGCCACGGCCGGGTACGCGGCCATCGCCTGCATGGGGCTCGCGTTCCAGGTCACCGACCTGGGCGTGGACCGCCTCGGCATCTGCGAGGCCGACCGCTGCCGGAACGCCTATATCGACACATCGACCAACCGGTCACGGCGCTACTGCTCGGACCGCTGCGCGACGCGCGCGAACGTCGCCGCCTACCGGGCCCGCAAGCGCCGCGAGCGCGCCGCCAGCGGCAGCACGGCAGTCGGCAGCCAGGCGAGCACGGACAGCGGCGAGCGCTGATGCCGCAGCGGCAGCCGCAGCCGCAGCAGGGCCCGTGCGACGACGAGCGCGTCGGGGACCACGCCGAACTCGCGGCTGTCGTTGGTCACCAGCGGGTTGTCCCCCTCGACCCACCAGCCGCCCGACCGGCGCTCGGCCGCCCGCTTCACGATCAGGAGGTCCTGCTGGAGCGGATGGCGCACGACGATCACGTGCCCGGGGCGCACGCGCGCGCCGTGCCCGAGCAGCAGCCGGTCCCCCGGCCGCAGCGTCGGCAGCATCGAGGGGTTGTAGACATCCGCCAGCCCGAGCCTCATCACGTTCCTTCCGTCGCCCGGCCATCGGCCGGTCTCGCCCGTCGGCCGACGGTCGGGTGACCCCCCGGACTTTCGTCCTAGGCCCCGCCATCGGCACCGGGTCGGCCAGGAAAACCGCCCCTGCACGGAGTAGTGTCACCCGTGAGAAGACGATCACGAGGAAGGACAGCTTCCATGCTTTCCCGCCTGTTTGCCCCCACGGTGAAGGTCAGCGCCCACTGCGACCTTCCGTGCGGTGTCTACGACCCCGCGCAGGCCCGTATCGAGGCGGAGTCCGTCAAGGCCGTCCAGGAGAAGTACCAGGCCAACGACGACCCGCACTTCCGGGCGCGCGCGACCGTCATCAAGGAGGAGCGGGCCGAGCTGGCCAAGCACCACGTGTCGGTCCTGTGGAGCGACTACTTCAAGCCCCCGCACTTCGAGAAGTACCCGGAGCTGCACCAGCTGGTGAACGAGACCCTGAAGGCGCTCAGCGCCGCCAAGGCCTCCACCGACCCGGCGACGGGCCAGAAGGCGCTCGACTACATCGCCCAGATCGACAAGATCTTCTGGGAGACCAAGAAGGCGTGACACGGGAGCGTTCCGGTTCGCCCTGGAACGCGTATGCCCCGCTGGTGCGCGCGTGGATCGATGTGGCTCTGGGCGGTGAGAGTGGATCGGGGCGGATCAATTCCTTGATCGTCTCCCATCGGTCTCCCATCTTCCATACGGTGACCTGGGCAAAGAGTGCGGCCCCCTCCCAGTTCGGGAGGGGGCCGCTTCGTGCCGGGGTGACAGGGGGCCAGTCCTGCGGTTCCGACACGTTCGGGTGCGCCCGGACGCATTTGGGCAAGCGCTCGATGTACAGGTCGGTGGAAGGGTGACGGCACGGGCGTGAGCGGCGGCGCCCCCGGCACGGGCCACGGAGACGCCGCCGGCCTTCAGGGGCCGCCGTCCGGTACCGGAGTGAGGCCGTCCGGCGCAACGGCGGCCCACAGGGACACCACCGCTGCCTGCGCGGTCACCGCCGCGATGCCCCGGCGCCGGTCGTCCACCGCGCGCGACGCGGCGACCGCAGCGGCGGGGAACAGCCGGTCGGCGATGGGCCGGAGTTGCGGCGCGTCACCCAGATCGGCGAGCCGGGCCACCAACTCGTGCGGCACGACCTCGGGCCAATGGTGCAGCCCGCCCCAGGAGTTCGACGCCTGGGCCACGAGCGGCACGAGCCGTTGCTCGATCCGGCAGTTCTTGCACGCGTAGGAGGACCAGCCGGGCCCGGAGCCGGACGCGACCTCGGCCACCGCTACGAGGCCGCCGTCATGCCGCTCGCAGTACATGCAGCGCGGGAGAAGGCTCACCGCTCCGCCTCGCCGTCGGACTCGGGTTCGGGGGGCGGCTCGGCCTGCCACGAGTACCGCCGTCGCAGTGGGCCCTCCCGGCCGGTGATGACGGTGACCTCCGGATCCGGGTCGCGGATCGGCGCGGGCTCCGGTGGGCGAGCGGACTGGAACATGGGGACCCCCGACGCTGGTGGATCTGTCATCCACGAGCGTCGCCGCCGCGAGGTCCCTCAACTGTCACCAAGCGGTGACACTCAGGCGCCGACCCACGCCGCCATCCGGGAAAGCGCGTCCGGGGAGGTGCGGCGCACGTGCAGCAGGCCGCGCACCGTCTCCCGCACGCGCGGGTGATGCCGGGTCTGCTGCGGGGCAAGGCTGCGGGCAACTGTCAGTGAGGTGAGCGCGGCGTCCGTCCGGCCGGTCTCCAACTCGGCGCGCGCTTGGTCCACAAGGTGCGCGGCACGCCGGGAGGCGGCCCAGCCGCGCGGCGGGTGGACCGCACGGGCGACGGTGTACGCGGCGTCGTACTGCCGCAACTCCAGCCGAGCAAACGTCTCGTGCACGGCGATGTTCGCCGGACCGAAGCTGAGCCAGTGCGCGCTGCTCTCCCCTGTACGAGCGGCGACCTCGCGCGCCGCGCTCAGGTGCTCGTCCGTCCCCGCCGGGTCGTCGGCCCGCGCGGACAGGATCGCGGCACCGAGGTGCAGCTGCCCGCCTACCGCCAAGGCGTCCGGGTCGCCGTCCGCCGAAGCGAGGATGCGATGGCCCTCGGCGACCATCGCGAGGCCGATGCTGTGCCGGGCCTGCTTCGACCGGTAGGCGAGGGCTCGCTTGTACTGCCGCACGGCGGCGAGCACCGGGTCCCCGGCGCACTCCGCTGCCCGACCCATCCTGTCAAGCGCCACACAGGCGAGATCGTGTCGGCCGACCTTCGTCGCCACGTCGGCCGCCGAGCGGCAGACGGAGGCCAGTGCCCGCCACAGGTCGCCATCCGGCCGGACCTGGCTGAGGACCATGAGGTCGGTCAGGAGACTCGGCAGCCCGGCTGCCGCCTGGTGCAGGCGCGCGGCCCGCACGTCGCGGCACAGCGCGTCGGCAGCGGTCTGCGCCGCTGCCCCGGTCATCTGCGGCTCGTAGATGCCGGAGGGCAGGTCGTACAGATCCAGCGCCTCGCGGATCGGGCGCACGAGTGCGTCCACGCGGTCAGGATGCAGAGAATGCGCGGAGTGTCCCGTCAGAGCAGTGATGGGGATGTCCAGCGCACGCGCGACCGCCGCGACGAGCTGTGGCGACGGTCGCTTGTGCCCGGCTTCGGCATGCCTCAACATCGAATAGCTGTATGGGATGCGCTGGGCGAGGCCGTGCTGGGTGAGACCTGCGCGCTTGCGGTGGGCGGCGATCCGTGCGCCAGTGCTGGTGTCGTCTCGGTCGGGCATACCGGCTCCCCTCGGTCGTGCAGCCACTCGGACGGTACCCGCGCCCCGCCGGGTCGGGGGCGGTCGTGCGTGTGGTGCACTCTCCCCATGGACCGTGTGCTGTACCTCCTCGCCTGTGCTGCCCCGCCCGTGCAGCACCTGGACCGGCCGGTGAGGGATGCGGGGGCGCGCGGTTGGGACGTCTGTGTCGGACTGACGCCGACCGCCGCCGAGTGGACGGCTGATCAGCACGCCGAATGGGAGGAACTGACAGGGCATCCCCTGCGGGTTCGACCGCGACTGCCCGGTGCGCCGTCGGACGGCTGGCCGCCCGCCACCGTCACCGTGCTCGCCCCGGCAACGCTGAACACGGTCAACGCGATCGCCTTGGGCCTCACTCCGACGTGGGTCGCGGCCAACGCGTGCGAGGCCATCGGGAAGCAGCGCCCGCTCGTGGTGATGCCGTGCGTGAACAGCGCCTACGCGACACATCCGCAATTCGCCCGATCTGTCGAGACGCTGCGCGCTGCGGGGGCGCCGGTCCTGCTGGGCAAGGACGGGTTCGTGCCGAACGAGCCCGGCCAAGGCCGCCCCGAGGAGTACCCCTGGCACCTCGCTCTCGACGCCGCCGATGAGGCGCTGTAGCGCCCGCTCAGCCAGCGATCACGGCGAGCCAGCATGCTCCCTACGCCTCCGTGACCAGGCTGCTCGGCCCCTCCGCGAGGATCGGCAGGACGGCGGCGATCTCCGCGACCGACCACGGCTCCCCGGGCCCGGCCGGGTCCCGGAGCGCGGCGACGGCCGCGACGTCGTCGTCCAGCGGCGGCGCGTGCACGGTCGGCCATGCTCCGCAGCATCGCACGGGCGCGACGAAAAGCCCCGCCCGCCCGAAGGAGGACGGGGCGTTCGTCGTGGGTCAAGGTCAGGCGGCTACGGCGCCCACCCCCAGGCGGTCGGCAAGCCAGTCCATGCCCTTGGCGGTGAAGAAGGTCTGTTCCACCATCTGGTAGCCCGCCTGGACGAACTTGACGTCCGCCCTGTCCGCCTTGAGGTGCGTCTCATACGGCAGTCGGGGGTTCTGGGTCTGAAGGAACTTGATGTCCTCGCGGCGCAGCAGTTCCATGAACTTCGTCCGGCCGAGACCGCCGGTGACATGCCTGAACGCCTTCGCGGCGGCGTTCATATCGATCAGGCCCTCCGAGTTGCAGAATGCATCCCACTTCCCGGCCTTCGGCTTGGCGACCTCCAGCTCCTTCTCGGTCTGGACGAGCCGGAGCGCGGTGGCCTGGAGGATGTTCGCCATCTCCAGGACGCCGCTGGAGGTGGTGATGTCCGGGACGCGGGGCGCGGTCTCGGCCTCGCGGGTCTTCACCGCGAAGTAGGTCTTCGCGGCGGCGACCTGCGGCTTGCGCCCGTCCCCGGCCAGGGCAACCTGGTAGGCCCCGAAGCGCGTCAGCCGGTAGTCCTTGACCTCCTGGTGCCCCCAACGCCCGCCGGACATCACTTTGCGGGCACCCGCAAAGTGATCAAGCGGGTGGATGCCCGACGCCTCGACGGTCTCCATCGCCCGGTTGATGGTGTCCTCGAACTGCCGCCACCGCTCGTAGCCCATGAGCTGCTGGAGGTCACGGGCAGACCAACGCTCCCGGCCCTTCTCGTCCAGCAGCATGATCTGATCAAACGGGCTACCCCCACTGTTGCCTCCGGGGGGCAGCGCGATACGCTGCATTTCACTCATCAAATCTCACTTTCATGTCTCTGCCCTCGGCGGCTGCAACCGCGCGGGGGCATAATTCTCCGACCCGGATCACTGTTCGACCCGGGTCCGCTCAGAGTACCCTGCGCCACCTTCAACTCAAGCGGAGCCAGGCGCAGTTCCTTCACGCCAGACCCACACATATGACGGACCGCCCCCGCCCGGCACGAAGCCGGACGGGGGCGTTGGTCTGCTACTGCTGTCTGCGGTCAAGGATGGCGGCCGTGCCGAGGCCGAGCAGCCCGCCGATGGGCGGGGTGCTCCCGCCGACGACCGGCCGGACGTCGGCCCTGGCGCCCTTGCAGTCCCCGTGCTCGCACGCGGCGACGAGCGCCTTCGCGTTCAGCACCGCCGTCGCTTCCCTGCCACGCAGCGCTTCGCACCGTGCGCCCTTGACGCTCTTGTCGTTCCGGATGTCGTAGTCCGCGAACGCGGCGGCGCCGGGAGCGCTGCGCAGCTTGCCGACGACGATCCTGCTGCTGCCGTTCTGGGCACCGGTGAACGGCTGGAAATGCAGGAGAAGCCACAGGTCGAAGGACGGATGCGAGAAACCCACCTCGATCCCGGCCGCGGCAGCCGCCGTGAGAGCCTGCCGGATGTCGTCGTCACGGTCGGCACCGTCACGGTCGAAGAGCACCCAGGCTTCGTCGGTGTCGGCGTGGCGGCGCACGGCGGCGACGGTCTGCGAGGGCAACAGGCCGTTCCTCTTGCTGATCGGCTGGATACGGAACGACCGCCTGCCCCCCTCGGCCTCGCCGAACTCCCTGGTGAGGTGGTTGAGGTAATCGACCTCGGTCCGCTCGCCTTCGCAGGCCACGTACAGGACGCGGACGCTCCGATCCCTGCCACCGACCCGGCGCTCCAGCGGACGGTCGTCGTCGATCGACCCGCGCCTGCGCGCCCTGGCCGATCCGCTGCGCTGCTGCCGCCCCGTCACGCCGACTCCTCCGACTCCTCCGACTCCCGCCAGGACAACTCACGCGTGATCTCGCCCGCGGCGATCCGGGGGATGCCGCCGTACCGGCCGCGGAGGTAGCCGCGTTCGAGGTTCTCCTCCTTACGCGGCCTGGCGTCGGCCAACGCGTAGACCTCCGTCTCGCCGGAGCGGCGCTTCGCGGCGATCCACACCTGGTCGCGGTCGAGGGGACGGTCGAGGACCGCGCTGCCGAGCAACGTCGCGTCGTGGGTGGTGAAGATCAGTTGTGCCCCACGGGGGTTGGCGTCCGGGTCCTGGAAGAGCCGTACGACCTCCGCGGCGAGCGCGGGGTGGAGGCTGGAGTCCAGCTCGTCCACCAGAAGCGCGCCACCCCCGTCCAGCACGGCGAGCAGCGGCCCCAGGAACGCGAACCACGCGTGCGTGCCCAGGGACTCCTCGGTCTCGAAATCCATGGCCACCTCGCCCCCGCCCGGCGCGCGGTGGCGCAGGCCGACCCGCCCGGCCTCGGGGTCGATGTCGATCCCGGTGACGCCGAGATCGGCCACCGACAGCAGCCGGACGATCCGGTCGCGATGGTCACCCGGGTGCTTCGACTCCGTGAGCAGCCGCCGCGTCCACCGGGTCCTGGTCGCGATGTCGGCGCCGGGGGTCACGAGCCGGAGGTTGTCCGCGAACCAGCGGTGCACGGTGGACAACTGCGGGTCGTTCAGCGTCGCCCCGGCGGAGAGGAACAGCGCGTTGGGGCGGGTCAGCGCCACCAGGTCGTCGCGGCGCCCTCGGAAGCCCGTGCCACGGAACACGAACGCGTCCCCGCCGTCGTCGGCCCGGGCCGCCTCCCGGTCGAACCAGACGTTGCGCTTGCCGCGCGGATACGCGTGCAGCCACTCCGCCTCGACACGCTCGTCCGACAGTTCGAATCCATAGGTGTACCGGACGGGCTCGCGGCCGAGCAGCAGATCCACCTCGAAGAGGGTGGTCTCCTCACGGCACGCGGGATCGAGCTTGAAGGGCTCCCTGGGCACCGCGCCTGGCACCTTGGCCCAGTCGGCGAAGGAACTCCGCACGGCTTCCTTCATGAACCGGAAGGCGCTGAGCAGATTGGACTTGCCCGACGCGTTGGCGCCGAAGACGCCCAGCACCGGCAGCACCGTCACCGGGCGCCCCCTGGCCGTCAGCGGCGTCTCCCGCGCGGTTCCCTCGTTCAGCTCGGTGCCGATGAGCGACACCTCGTGCTCGTCACGGATCGACCGGTGATTGGCCACCCTGAAGCGCAGCAGCACGACCGACCTCCTCCTCGACATGGACCTGTGGCGATTTTCGGCGCCTCTCACGCAGAAACTCTGCACCAGAGAGCATATGACGGCGCCTCCTCGCATGCCAGGCAAGGCATCCGCCCGCGCACCGACCGTGAAGCAGTGGGTATCGGTGTGATTGTCTCGAATTCGCCGCGTCGCCCGCGCTCCGCACGGGGAGCATGCTGCCGCCACACACAACCGCCGGAGCGGCGCCACGAGGGAGCAGGGACATGGCCAGGCGAGGGGAAGACGACGCGCTGCGGCGGCGCGTGGGGCAGATGGAGTCCCAGCTTGCCGAGGTGCGCGAGGAGATGCGCGGCATCCGCGCCGACGTCATGGGCCTGCTCGGCGAGAAGCTGGCCCAGTTGCACCAGGACAACGAGACACTGCGCTACGAGCTGGGCTCCCGCGTGAACGGCGCGCGGACCGCACTCGACGCCCACCTGCCCGAGCTGCGCACCCTGCTCATCGCCGAGCGCACCGCCGCCGAACGCGCCCTCAACGAGATCATCGCCATGCGCCGTGCGGAGGCCGAGGCCAGGCTCGCCGAGCGCGAGGCGCGCGACGCCCGCGCCACGCGTCCTCCCGCGGAGTCCGGCGAGTGCCACGACCTGTTCGCCCGCGCCGCCGGGATCGCGCGCGCCGGGGTGGTCTGCCACCGCGACATCTGGTCGTTCCTGGTCGAACACGCCGCGGGCGGAGAGCACTTCAGGCTCCCGGCCGAGGTGGTGGAACGTGAGGACGGCACGGTGGAGGCGCACCTGTCCGGGCGCACGCTGATCGCCGTCATCGACGCGCTGTGGCGCGTCCAGCACGACCCGGCGGCCTCACCGGCCACCTACGCCCTCGCCGGTGAGATCCGCGCCCGGATCGACGAGGCGCTCACCGGCGGGCAGGAGACCGCGCGCGTCGTGATCGACGGGCACGCGCAGCGCTCCGGCGCGGGGCATCCCCAACTCCCCGAAGGCACATGATCGTTCGTTACGATGACCGGCGGGTTCGCAGGTCACCGTCGCGGGCTCGGACCGGCGTTCGAGAAGGAAGACGGGCGGGCGACCATGGCAGCAGTGTCCCCCGGGGGGACGTCCCCGCAGCAGGCGGAGCCACCGCCGCCGATCGATCTGCGGACCGACCTCCCGCACTCCGCGCGGGTGTACGACTACCTGCTGGGCGGCCGGACGAACTACGACCCCGACCGCGCCGCAGGGGACGCGTCCGTCGCGGCCTGGCCGAGCCTGCCGGTCTCGATGCGGCAGACACGTTTCTTCATGCACCGGGTGGTCCGTCACCTCGTCACCGAGCACGGCGTGCGCCAGTTCCTCGACATCGGCACCGGCATCCCGAACCCACCCGACCTGCACGAGGTCGCGCAGGACCTCGCCCCCGACACCCGCGTCGTCTACGCCGACAACGACCCGCTCGTCCTCACGCACGCCCGCGCCCTGACGCGCAGCAGCCCGGAGGGGCGCACGGCCCACCTCGACGCCGACCTGCGCGACCCCGACTCGCTCCTCGGCGCGGCCCTCCTCCACGAGACGCTCGACCTGGGGCGGCCGGTGGCGCTGTCCCTCATCGCCCTCGTCCACCTCCTCCCGGACGAGGACGACCCGTGGGGCCTCGTCCGCCGCCTGATGGACGCGCTGGCCCCCGGCAGCTTCCTCGCGCTGACGGTCTTCACCGGGGACACCGACCCGGAGCGGGTCGCGGGGGTCGGCCGCGAGTACACCGCGCGGGGCATCCCGGTCCGGATCAGGGACCGCGCCGAGGCGGAACGGTTCTTCGACGGCCTCGCGCCGCTGGACCCGGGCGTGACGCTCGTCCACCGCTGGCGTCCCGACCCGGCGAACGACCCCGACGGGGGCCGCGTCACCGACCAGGACGTCGCGATGTACGGCGGCGTAGCCGTCAAGCGAGCCTGACGGCACCGCAGGTCAGAGCCCGGCGGCCAGCAGGTCGTTGCACGCCTGCTCGCACGCACGGCACGCCTCGGCGCACAGCCGGCAGTGCTCGTGCTCGGCGGCGTGCCGCTCGCACTCCGCGGCGCACGCCGCACAGGCCAGCGCGCACGCCTCCACCTGCGCGCGCGTCAGGTCGGCGCCGTCCGGCGTGTAGCGGGCGACGAGCCGCCCGGTGATGTCGCAGACGTCCGCGCAGTCGAGGTCGAGCCGGATGCAGGCGGCCAGCTCCTCGACGCGGTCCTCCGCGAGACAGGCGTCGGCGCAGGCCGTACAGGTACGGGCGCAGCGGTCGCACTCCTCGATGCAGCGGGCGAGCAGGTCGCCGTCCAGCGCGCCCTTGTCGCCCGGGTACGTACGCAGCATGTCCTTGACCGTGGTCATGACGAACCACCTCCGCCGCCCTGGGTAACCGCGGCGGGCCGCCGCGAAACCGGCCGCCGCGCCGCGTCACGCCCGCTCACGGCCCGTCGCCGCCCGCCCGGCGCCGCCCGCGGGAACAGGGCCCGCGCGCCGGTCACCGTCCGGCCGTGTGTCCAGATGTGGCGGCGGACGTGCCCGGGCGCGCGCACCGGGGGCGTCCTCCCGGCCGCTGGGCCTGCGCACCCGGCGACTACCCTTGCGCCGTGAGCGACATGACCGACGGGGGCGCCATGAGCCCCGTGACCGAGGAGAACGCCCCCGCCCTGCCGCCCGCGACCGGCTCGATGACCCTGCTGGCCGCCGCCGTCGTCGTCCTCGACCGCGCCACGGACCGGGTGCTGCTCCTCCAGCGCGGCCCCCGGGCCAAGTTCGCCCGCGGGATGTGGGACCTGCCGGTTGGGAAGTGCGACCCGGGCGAGCCCGTCACGTCGGCCGCCGTGCGCGAACTCAAGGAGGAGACGGGCCTCGTCGTGGACCCGGCCGACCTGCGGCTGCGTCATGTCGTGCACGCCGCACAGGGGCCCGAGGCGCCCGCCGGGTTCCTCACCGTCATCTTCGCCACCGAGCGCTGGTCGGGCACCGCGTACAACGCGGAACCGGCGAAGCACGCCGCGGTGCGGTGGACCCCGATCGGCCAACTGCCCGCCGAGCTGGTGTTCTCGGCGGATCGGATCATCGAACGCTGCGTGACCGAGGAGAACGCGGGCCTCACCCTGCACGGGTGGCGGTGACCGGCGGCGGGTCCTGGCCCGCCCCCGCAGTACGATTTATCGATCATGGCGTTCGGCAGGTACAACGCCGCGAGGAATCCGAGGAATTGACGTCATCCCCATGGCCACAGTACGCACCGAATGCATTACGATGAGTAATACCGCCAAGGTGGTCAGGACGATCGAGCACAACTCGGACCAGGCGACAGCATGCTGTGGATCGCGGTAGCGTCGCAGGACGCGTCAGGGCATCCGGGCGATGTCCGTGCGCGCTCAATCAGTGTGAGTCTCTGTGGAGGTGAGGGTGTCCCCAATCCCAGGTGAGCCCGGATCGCAGGACTTCGTGGAAGTCCGGCTGCCGGCGGCGGGTGCCTATCTGTCGGTGCTGCGGACGGCCACGGCCGGTCTCGCCGCCCGGCTCGACTTCACCCTGGACGAGATCGAGGACCTGCGCATCGCCGTGGACGAGGCGTGCGCGATCCTCCTCCAGCAGGCGAAGCCGGGAAGCGTCCTGGACTGCGTGTTCACGCTGGTGGACGACGCGCTGCGGGTCACCGTCTCGGCGCCCACCACCGAGGGGCACGCCCCCGAGCGGGACACGTTCGCCTGGACGGTGCTGACCGCGCTGGCCGGTGAGGTGGAATCGACCGTCGGGGAGGACCGGACGGTCAGCATCAGCCTGCACAAGAAGCGCGGCGCCGCCCCCGGAGCGCCGTGACCGGCGCGCAGGGGCCGCCACGGGACGAGGGGGCCGAGGTGAACGAGGTGGAGCAGACGGCACGGACCATTCCGGGCCAGCCGGAGCCCACACAGACCGAGCACTCCGTACGGCCGGGACCCGACGACGAGTCCCAGGCCGCCGGGCATCCGGTGGAGTCCGTACCACGCCGGGCGGCGCACGACCCACGCGACCGCAGCGCCGCCCGCGACCTGTTCGTCACGCTGCGCGGGCTGCCCGACGGGTCGCCCGAGCGCGCCGAACTGCGCAACACGCTGGTGCGGATGCACCTGCCGCTCGTGGAACACCTGGCACGCCGCTTCCGCAACCGCGGCGAGCCGCTGGACGACCTGACCCAGGTGGCGACGATCGGCCTGATCAAGTCGGTGGACCGCTTCGACCCGGAGCGCGGCGTGGAGTTCTCCACCTACGCGACGCCGACCGTGGTCGGCGAGATCAAGCGGCACTTCCGGGACAAGGGCTGGGCGGTACGGGTGCCGCGCCGCCTCCAGGAGCTGCGGCTGTCCCTGAGCCAGGCGACGGCCGAGCTGTCCCAGCAGCACGGCAGGGCGCCGACCGTGCACGAGCTGGCGCAGCGCCTGAACATCTCCGAGGAGGACGTCCTGGAGGGGCTTGAGTCGGCGAACGCCTACAGCACCCTGTCCCTGGACGTCCCCGACACGGACGACGAGTCCCCGGCCGTGGCCGACACCCTGGGCGCGGAGGACGACGCGCTGGAAGGCGTCGAGTACCGCGAGTCCCTCAAGCCGCTGCTGGAGGAACTCCCGCCGCGCGAGAAGAAGATCCTGCTGCTGCGCTTCTTCGGGAACATGACGCAGTCCCAGATCGCGCAGGAGGTCGGCATCTCCCAGATGCACGTCTCGCGGCTGCTGGCCAGGACCCTGGCGCAGCTGCGCGACAAGTTGCTGGTCGAGGAGTAGGCACGGGCGCCGGGGCCGCACGCCCCGGTGCCCCCGAGGTCACGCCTCGCGCGGTCCGATGCCGAGCGCCTCGGTGGCCGTCGGGTTGATCAGGCAGGCGAGCACGGCGAGCGCCGTCGCCGCCAGGCCGACCGCCGCGAGCGGCCACAGGCCGCCGCTGCCGAGCAGCGTCCAGGCCACCGGCAGGCCGAGGAGCTGGACGATCACCGCGGGGCCGCGGCTCCAGCGGCGCAGCCGCCACAGCCCGTGGCCCGCGGCGAGCGGCAGGACGCCGAGCGCGAGCGCCGTGACGGCCCCGGCGAGCGCCTGGTCGCGGTCGCCCGGGTCACCCGTCACGGTGAGGACCAGCATGACGGCCCCGAGGACCGTGATCACGGCGCCCTGGAGGCCGCACAGGACGGCCGCGGCGCTCACCCTGCGGGGGCGGTCGGCGGGGGCAGGGGCGGCGCCGCCTGCGGTCTTGTCACTCACCCCGCCAGGGTATAGCGGCCCGTGGGCACGTCCGCCGGGCCCGCCTGGGTACGCTGCATCCCATGCGCGCACTTCTCGTGGTCAACCCTGTCGCCACCACCACCAGCGCGCGGATGCGTGACGTGCTGACGCACGCGCTGGCGAGCGAGGTGAAGCTCGACGTGGCGCTGACGGCGTTCCGCGGGCACGCCAGGGACCTGGCGCGGCGGGCGGCGGAGCAGGGCACGGCGGACGTGGTGATCGCCCTCGGCGGCGACGGCACCGTCAACGAGGTCGTCAACGGGCTGCTGCACGACGGACCCGATACGGGCGAACTTCCCCGGCTGGCCGTCGTTCCCGGCGGCTCGACCAACGTGTTCGCCCGCGCCCTCGGGCTGCCGAACGACGCGGTCGAGGCGACGGGCGCGCTGCTCGACGCGCTGCACGCCGGAAGCGAGCGGACCGTCGGGCTCGGCCTCGCGACGGGCACGCCGGGGACGCCGGACGAGGGCGTGCCGCGCCGGTGGTTCACCTTCTGCGCGGGGCTCGGCTTCGACGCGGGGGTGATCGGGCGGGTGGAGTCGCAGCGGGAGCGGGGCAAGCGGTCCACACACGCGCTCTACGTCCGGCAGGTGATGCGGCACTTCCTCGGCGATCCGACGCGCAGGCGAGGGGTGATCTCGCTGCGGCGCGCGGGTCATGACCCGGTGGAGGGACTGGCGTTGTCGATCGTCTGCAACACCTCGCCGTGGACGTATCTCGGCAACCGCCCCATCCACGCGACCCCGGCCGCGTCCTTCGACACCGGCCTCGACCTGCTGGGACTCACCCGGCTGTCGTCGTCGGCGGTCTCGCGGTACGCGACCCAGCTGCTGCTGTCCTCCCCGGAGCGCGGCCCGCACGGCAGACATGTCGTGTCCCTGCACGACCAGACGGACTTCACCTTGCAATCCCAGGTGCCGCTGCCGTTTCAGCTTGATGGTGACCACCTGGGACTGCGAACCAGTGTCTCGTTCACAGGCGTACGCCAAGCACTGCGTGTGATTGTGTGAGCGGAAGGGCGGAAACTCCTTCTACTCGAACGTTTAGCGCAGACTCCACCCGAGGGAAGTAGGGCTGTGAGGTAGGCGACACCAAGGATTCAAAAAAAACTTTCCGGAAGGGGTTGTATCCGCAGCCGAGGTTTGCGAACCTCTTCATGGCGATCGGGACGGCCGGGACATCGGCCCCCTTGAGAGCCCGAATCCCTCCCCAGACTGAGCTGTGGCTCTTTATTTGTCCAGGGATTCGTGAAAGCGTTCACATTCACAAGCAATGTAACTGCAACGTGCAGGAGATGGAGCAGACATGGACTGGCGTCACAACGCCGTTTGCCGCGAGGAAGACCCCGAGCTGTTCTTCCCCATCGGCAACACCGGTCCCGCGCTGCTGCAGATCGAGGAAGCCAAGGCCGTCTGCCGTCGCTGCCCCGTCATGGAGCAGTGTCTGCAGTGGGCCCTGGAGTCCGGTCAGGACTCCGGTGTCTGGGGCGGGATGAGCGAGGACGAGCGCCGTGCGATGAAGCGCCGCGCCGCTCGCAACCGGGCGCGCAAGGCCACCGCCTGAGCGGGTAGGCCACGTCCGGCGGACACGCCCCGTCCGTCATTTGCTGCCCCCCGAGCCGCAGCACGCGCAGCACCCCACGGGTGCCGACCGCGCACCAGCGTTCAGCCCCGCTCCACGACGATCGTCTCGTCGGGGAGCGGGGCTTTTTGCGGTCCACGGGCCGGGGCGGGCGGGCGGCGGTCAGCGCTCGCGCTCGTCGAGCGGCAGGTCGAGCACGACGCGGGTGCCGCCGTCCGTGCCCGCGATCATGTCGAACCGGCCGCCCAACTCGCCCTCGACCAGGGTGCGGACGATCTGGAGGCCCAGGTTGCCGTCGCTGTGCGCGTCGAAGCCGGGCGGCAGGCCGCGGCCGTCGTCCTCGACGGTGACGAGGAGGCGGCCCGCGTCGCGCCGGGCGGCGCTGCGGGTGGCGCCGACCTCGATCGCGCCCCGCTCCCCCGGGCCGAAGCCGTGTTCGAGCGCGTTCTGGAGCACTTCGGTGAGGACCATGGACAGCGGGGTCGCCGTCTCCGCGTCCAGGATGCCGAACTTGCCGGTGCGGCGGCCCGACACCCGTCCGTCCGGGGAGAGTTCGGCGACCATGGCGATGACGCGGTCGGCGATCTCGTCGAACTCGACGCGCTCGTCCAGGTTCTGGGACAGCGTCTCGTGCACGAGGGCGATGGAGCCGACGCGGCGGACGGCCTCCTCCAGCGCGGCGCGGGCGCTGTCGTCCCCCGTGGCGCCGATGCGGCGCGCCTGGAGGCGCAGCAGCGCGGCGACCGTCTGGAGGTTGTTCTTGACGCGGTGGTGGATCTCGCGGATCGTCGCGTCCTTGGTCATCAGCTCGCGCTCCCGGCGGCGCAGTTCGGTGACATCCCGCAGGAGTATGAGGGAACCGATGCGCTCACCCTTGGGTTTGAGCGGGATCGCGCGGAGCTGCACCACGCACTCGTCGCCCTCGATCTCCGCCTCGCGCGGCGCCCAGCCGCTGGCGAGCTTGACCAGGGACTCGTCCACGGGCCCCCGGGTCGGGGCGAGTTCGGCCGTGGTGGGGCCGAGCGGCAGGCCGACGAGGTCGGTCGCCAGCCCGAGGCGGTGGTACGCGGACAGGGCGTTGGGGCTGGCGTACTGGACGACGCCGTCCGCGTCGAGGCGGATGAAGCCGTCGCCGACGCGCGGGGCGCGGTCCATGCCGACCTGCTGGCCGGGGAACGGGAAGGTTCCCCCGGCGATCATCTGTGCCAGGTCGGACGCGCTCTGGAGGTAGGTCAGCTCCAGGCGGCTCGGGGTGCGGACGGTGAGGAGGTTGGTGTTGCGGGCGATGACGCCGAGGACGCGGCCCTCACGGCGCACCGGGATCGACTCGACGCGGACCGGCACCTCCTCGCGCCACTCCGGGTCGCCCTCCCGCACGATGCGGCCCTCGTCGTGGGCCACGTCCAGGAGGGGCCGGCGTCCGCGCGGGACGAGGTGGCCGACCATGTCGTCCTGGTAGGAGGTCGGCCCGGTGTTGGGCCGCATCTGGGCGACGGAGACGTAGCGCGTGCCGTCGCGGGTGGGCAGCCACAGGACGAGGTCCGCGAAGGACAGGTCGGACAGGAGCTGCCACTCGGACACCAGCAGGTGGAGCCAGTCGAGGTCGGCTTCGCCGAGATCGGTGTGCTGGCGGACGAGGTCGTTCATGGAGGGCACACCGGCGAGCTTACCGGGGGCGCGCGAGCGGGCCTCGGACGGCGGGCGCGCGGGGTACGCGCCCCTCCCCCGCCCCGGCACGCCCCGGCGGCGCCGTCCGGTCAGGACTCGACGGCGGCCGGCGGGCGGGGCGAGGAAGTGCCTTCGGAGCATGGACACGGGCGCGGGGCCGGGACAGAATGAGGGCACGGCCGCACATTCTTCTGCTCTCCCCGCACAGGAGGGCAGAGCGAGGCCCCGGCGCTATCTGCCCTGACGGCGTCCTGGGCCCGTAATCGCTCCGGGCTGCGGTGCCGGGAGGGCTGAGGGTCCCTCCGCGGCGCCGCGGCCCGCGGGTGTCACGGCGGCCGGTCCACGGCCGCGCGGGTCTTCAGACGGCGGGCCAGGCGGTCAGGGCGATCTCCGCCACCGCGTCGAGTTCCTGACGGGTCGCGCCGTCGCGCGCCTGCTGGCTCATGCCCTGGAGGACGGTGCCGACGAAGCGCGCAAGCGTGGCCGGGTCGGCGGTCGGCGGCAGCAGTCCCGCCGCCAGGTCCTCGCGCAGCCGGCCCTCGATGGTCCGCAGGTTGCGGTTCCTGATGCCGCGCAGACCCGCGGCGACCTCCGCGCCCGCGTCCTGGTAGTTCACCGCGGACGAGATCACCATGCAGCCGCGCGGACGCCCCGGGGCCGTGAAGACCGCAGCCGCCTCCCGCAGCAGACGGCGCACGGCCGCCCCGCCGGTCGGCTCCTCCGCGAGGGCGACGCCCATGTAGCTCCCCTGCCGTTCGCCGTAGCGCGCGACGCACTCCTCGAACAGCGCCTTCTTGTCGCCGAACGCGGCGTACAGGCTGGGGGCGCCGATCCCCATGACGCGGGTGAGGTCGGCGACGGAGGTCGTCTCGTAGCCGTGCTCCCAGAAGGCGAGGACGGCCTGTTCGAGCGCCGCCTCGCGGTCGAAGGAACGCGGTCGGCCGCGCCGCGCCGTGCCGCCAGGCCCTGTCGTCCGCCGCCCGTCCTCCGTCATGGACCCATTCTATAGCGGTCGCTAGAGATCGCTGCTACGGTTCTTTCTGTAGCGACCACTAGAGAAACGTGGAGGGCGGCGGCATGAGCGCGCTCGCAGGCAGGACGGCCCTGGTCACCGGGGGGAGCAGGGGCATCGGGCGGGCCATCGCCCTGCGGCTCGGGCGGGAGGGCGCCCGTGTGGCGGTGCACTACGCGCACGACGACGCGGCGGCGGGGAAGACGGTCGCCGCCGTCGAGGAGGCGGGCGGCAGCGCGTTCGCCCTGCGGGCGCCGCTCGGCGGCCCGGGGGACGCCGAGGCGCTGTGGGCGGCGTTCGACGCGCGGGCCGACGGCGTGGACGTGCTCGTGAACAACGCCGGGATCACCGGCGAGCGGGCCGGGATCGGCGGGACGACGCCGGAGGACTTCGACCGCGTCTTCGCGGTGAACGTGCGCGCGCCCTTCTTCGTCGTCCAGCACGGGCTCAGCCGGCTGCGGGACGGCGGGCGGATCGTCAACGTCTCGACGGGCCTGACCCTGCGGCCCGGGCTGATGACCGACGTGACGGCCTACACGATGTCCAAGGGCGCGCTGGACCGGTTCACGGTCGCGCTGGCGGCCGAACTGGGCCCGCGGGGGATCACGGTGAACGCGGTGGCGCCCGGCGTGATCGACACGGACATGAACGCGGGCTGGCTCAGGGACGACGACGCGGCCAGGCGGGCGACGGCGGCGATGTCGCCGTTCGGGCGGGTGGGGACGCCGGAGGACGTGGCGGACGTGACCGCGTTCCTCGCCTCGGACGACGCCCGGTGGGTGACCGGCCAGTGGATCGACGCGACCGGCGGCGCCCTCGTCTGAGGACGCCGCCGGGGGGGCGGTACGGGGCCCGTCAGCGCGTCTCGGTGACTTTCGCCAGGGCGCGGGGCGCGTCCGGGTCCTGGCCGCGCGCCAGGGTGACCTCGTGGGCCAGCAGCTGGAGCGGGATGATCTCCAGGATCGGCTGCAACTCCTCGGGGACCCCGGCGGTCGGCAGCGCGAACCCGGCGGAGGCGGCGTCCACCTGGGCCTTGGGCCCGATGACGACGAGGTCGGCGCCGCGGTCCTTCAGCCGGTCGAGGACGGGCTGGAGCGCCTGCCCGCCCCGGCCGTCGGTGACGATGGCGATGACCGGGGAGACGTTGTCCACCATGGCCAGCGGGCCGTGGAGGAGGTCGGCGCCCGAGTAGGACAGCGCCGGGATGTAGCTGGTCTCCATCAGCTTGAGCGCCGCCTCCTTGGCCGTCGGGTAGCCGTAGCCGCGCGAGGTGAGGACCATGCGTTCGGCGAAGCGGTAGCGGCCCGCGAGCTGCCGTACCTCGGGGGCCCGGCCGATGATCTCCTCGGCGAGCGCCGGGAGGTCACGGGCGGCCCCGGGGCCGTCGCCGCCGCGCAACCCCTCGACGAAGAGGTACAGGGCGAGCAGTTCGGCCGTGTACGTCTTGGTGGCGGGCAGCGCGCGCTCCGGGCCCGCCAGGACGTCGATGTGGTACTCGGCGGCCTGTGCGAGCGGGGAGGCCGCGTTGTTGGTGACGGCCAGGGTGATCGCCCCGGCCTCCCGGGCCGCCGTGGTGGAGGCGACGAGGTCGGGCGAGCCGCCCGACTGGCTGACGGTCACGACGAGGCAGCCGTCCAGGTCGGGCTTCGCGTCGTAGGCCGTCGTGGTGGACATGGAGGTCAGGCCGCAGGGCTTGCCGAGCAGGATCTCCAGCAGGTACTTCGCGTAGAGCGCCGCGTTGTCCGAGGTGCCGCGGGCCGTGAGCAGGACGAAACGCGGTTCGCGTGCGGCGATGCGCGCGGCGGTCTCCCGGATGGGGCCCGCGCCCTCGGTCAGCAGGCGCCGCAGGACGGCGGGCTGTTCTGCGATCTCGGCGGCCATGATGCTGCCGGGCTCGTGCGTGCTCATCGGGCGGTGGCCTCCGTCCGGCCGGTGAGGATCTCGGCGGCGGCCAGGCCGCAGACGCGGGAGGCGCCGTGGGTGGCGAGGTGGACGGCGCCCACCGGCGCGGCGTGCGGGACGCCCATCTCGACGACGGCCGTGTCGGGGCGGGCGGCGATCAGCCCGTCGAGCACGGCGGCCATCCAGCCGTGGCGGTGCAGGTCGCGGACGACGGCGACCACCGGCCGGTCCCCCGCCGCGGCCAGGACCTCGGCGAGCAGGCCGTCCGTGCCCAGGCGCGCGGCGTCGGCGGCGTCGTGGCCGCCGGTGGTGGTCTCGGGCAGGAAGCGGCTCAGCTCGGCGGCGACGCCCCAGGGCGTCTGGTCACCGGCCGCCATGTTGGCGCCGGGCGAGAACGAGACGACGTGCGGCGCGCGGCTCAGCGGCCGGAGCGGTCCCGCGCCGTCGGGGCGGGTCACCTCGACGGCGCGGCGGGCGGCGACGAGGCCGATGCCGCCGGTCGCGGGCTCGGGCGCGGCGGCTGCGGCCAGGACGCGGGCGCGCTCGGTGGCCGTCCAGCGGGCGAGGGCGCGGACCCGTTCGGCGGCGTCGTGGAGGCGTTCCTCGGACAGCTCGCCCGTCCGGACGGCCGTGACCAGGGCGTCGCGCAGGCGCAGGACCTCGGCCTCGTCGGAGGGCGTGCCGCCGATGCACAGGGCGTCGGCCCCGGCCGCCACGGCGAGGACGCAGCCGTGGTCGAGGCCGTAGGTCTCGGCGACGGCCTTCATCTCGATGGCGTCGGAGAAGATCAGCCCGTCGTAACCGAGGCCGCCCTCGCTCTCGGGCGCGCGCAGCAGGCCGGTCAGGACGGTGTGGCTGAGCGTGCCGGGCCGCTCGGGGTCGAGGGCGGGCAGCAGGATGTGCGCGCTCATGACGCTGCGCGCACCGGCCGCTATGGCGGCCTTGAACGGCACCAGCTCGCGGGCGTGCAGGGTCTCCAGGTCGATGTCGATGCGGGGCAGGGCGTGGTGGGAGTCCACGTTGGTGTTGCCGTGCCCGGGGAAGTGCTTGACGCAGGCGGCGACGGCCGCGCCCTGGAGCCCCTCGACGTACGCGACGGTGTGCCGGGCGACGAGCTGCGGGTCGTCGCCGAAGGAGCGGACGCCGACGACCGGGTTGTCCGGGTCGGAGTTGATGTCCGCCGAGGGCGCCCAGTTGAGGGTGATGCCCGACTCGGCGAGGCGGCGGCCCATCTCGGCGGCGACCTGCCGCGTCAGGGCGGGGTCGTCCACGCTGCCGAGGGCGTGGTTGCCGGGGTAGGACGAGCCGCCGTGCACCTCAAGGCGCGTGACGTCGCCCCCCTCCTCGTCCACGGCCACGATGACGTCGGGTCTGGCGGTGCGCAGCTGGGCGGTGAGGCCCGCGAGCTGCTCGGGCGACACGACGTTGCGGCCGAAGAGGCCGACGCCGGTCATGCCGTTGTCGAGCTGGCGCAGCAGCCAGTCGGGGGCGGTCGTGGTGCCGGTGAACGTCGGCTGGAGCACGGCCAGCGCGTCCCGGGTCAGGGTGTCGGAGTCGGGTACCACGGTCGTCATGGCGGAGCGCTATCCCTTCACGGCACCCGCGGCCAAGCCGCCGGTGACCCGTCGCTGGAAGAGGAGGAACACGAGGAGCACGGGGATGGTGAACATGGAGGCGGCGGCCATGGTGGCGCCCCAGTCGCTGCCGAAGGCGGTCTGGAAACTGGTGAGCCAGCGGGGCAGGGTGTCGGTGCCCGGCGCCTTGTTGATCACGGACACCATGGCGTACTCGTTCCACGCCAGGATGAAGCCGAACAGCGACGTGGCCATCAGACCGGGCGCCAGCAGCGGGAAGATGACCCGGCGGAACGCCTGGGTCCGCGTACAGCCGTCGATCAGGGCGGACTCCTCCAGCTCCCTCGGGACGGCGGCGATGAAGCCGCGCAGGGTCCAGATGGTGAAGGGCAGTGCCATGACGAAGTAGACGAGCAGCAGGGTGCCGATGCTGTTCAGCATGGAGAGGTCACGGGCGTTCAGGTACACGACGATGACCAGGACCTCCCACGGCGCGAGCTGCGCGGCCATCACCGTGAGCACCATGGCGCGCTTGCCGCGGAAGCGCATGCGGGCGAGGGCGTAGGAGGCGAGCAGCGCCACGGAGAGGGCGACCAGGACGGCGCCGATCGTGACGACGAGGCTGTTGCGGACGTACGTCCAGAACAGGTCGGCGTTCTGGGCCGTCGTGTAGTGCTCGAAGGTCGGGACGAAGAAGAAGACCGGGTCCTTCGTGAGGACCTGGGAGTTCTCCTTGAAGGAGGAGGAGAACATCCAGTAGACGGGGAACAGGAAGATCGCCGAGAGGACGAGCGCCACCCCGTTGAGGGAAAGCTTCCGCACGTTCACGCGTCCTGCTCCTTCTCCTGCTTGAGGATGAGGCGGAAGTAGAAGGACATGGCGACCAGCAGGATCAGGATGGTGAGCACGGAGATGGCCGCGCCCGTGCCGTACTGGTTCTGGCCGATGCCCTCGACGTACGCCATGACCGGCAGCGTCTCGGACTCGCGGTTGGGCCCGCCTCCGTTGAGCGCGTAGACCTGGGGGAACGCCTTGAAGACCCAGATGATCTCCAGGAAGGTGGTGATGAGGAAGAACGGCCGCATGATCGGGGCGATGATCGACCAGAAGATGCGCCAGCTTCCGGCGCCGTCCATGCGGGCGGCTTCCAGGACCTCGGCGCTGACGGTGGTGAGACCCGCGTAGAGGTTGAGGGCGACGAAGGGGATGGAGCCCCAGATGATGAGGATGCCGGCGATCGTCAGTGTCGAGATGCCGGAGTCGAACCAGTTGTGGTCCTCGTAGCCCTCGAAGCCGAGCGTGCGCATGGCCCAGTTGGCGACGCCGAACTGGGTGTCGAACAGCCAGCGGAACACGGTGGTGGCCGCGATCACCGGCATGGCCCAGGCGACGACCAGGCTGAGCGACAGGACGAGCCGCATGACCGGGCCGAGCTGGCGCAGCAGCAGCCCGACGAGCGTCCCGATGATCATGATCAGGGCGACGTTGACCGCGGTGAAGACGAAGGTGCGGGCGACGGAGTCCCAGAAGCGGTCCATCTCCAGGACGCGCCGGAAGTTGTCCCAGCCGGTGTACTCGGTCGTCCGGCTGATGAGCTGGCGGCGGCCGAACTCCTGGAAGGAGATCAGGACGTTGCGCACCAGCGAGTAGCCGAGGACCGCCGCCAGGGCCGCCACGGCGGGGGCGATCAGCAGGTACGGCACCCAGCCGCCCGGCAGCCGCAGCCCCGCGCGGCGCCGGGGGCGCTGCCCGCCGGGCACGGTTCTGCGAACCGGGGGTACGGGCGGTGGTGGTGCCTTCTCGATGTCAACGGTCATGCGTGCCTTCCCTCGCACGGCGAAGGGGGTGCCGCCCGGCCGGACGGCGGGCGGCACCCCGGTGACGCGTGGTTACTCGCGGTTGATCCGGTCGGTGATCTCCGCGTCGGCCTCCTCGGCGGCCGACTGGTAGTCGTCACCGTTGAGGGCCCTCGTCATCAGTTCCTTTATCGGGTTGGGCTCGGTCTCGACGTTGGTCCATCCGGTGGTGAGCGGCGGCAGGAAGCCGAAGTCAACCGGCTGGACCATCGCCTCGGCGAAGCTGCCCGCCTCGGGGCTGGCCGTGACGTCGGAGCGGTTCGGGACGACGCCGCCGTTGTTGGCGTCCACGTAGCGCTGCGCCCACTCCTGGGAGGTGGCCATGCGCAGCCACTCGGCCGCCAGCTCGCTGTCGCCCGCGCGCTCGGAGATCGCGAGGTTGGAACCGCCCAGGAAGACGTGGCCGAGTTCGTCGGCGGTCTTGCCGGGGATCGGGAAGTAACCGAAGTCGGCCTCGCCGCCCGCCTCCTCGATGGCGGCGGTGGCGCCGGCGGCCTCCCAGCCGAGGCCGATCCAGGAGGCGACCTCCTGGTTGGGCACGACGTCGGTGGACTGCTGGGGCTCGGCCTCGTCGTTGTCGGTCGGCGAGTCGGAGAAGCTCTGGAGCTGGGCGTAGAAGTCCATGGCGGCCTCGCCCTCGGGCGTCGCCAGGCCACCGGCCCAGCCGTCGCCGTCCTCGACCGCGAAGCTGCCGCCCTCGTCGGCCAGGAAGCCGCCGAGCACGTAGTACGACTGGCCGGGCAGGTAGATGGGCTCGGCCTCGGTGTTCTCGTCGATGGCCTCCAGCGCGGTGATCCACTCGTCGCGCGTGGTGGGCACCTCGGCACCGGCCTCTTCCCAGACGCTGCGGTCGTAGATGACCACGCGGTTGGCGCCGTACCACGGCACGGCGTAGAGGGTGTCGTCCACCTGGGCCGAGTCGAGCATGGACGCGGTCCACGGCTCGCCCGCGAAGTCACTCAGGTCGGCGAGCCCGCCGGTGTTGGCGTAGCCGACGGTCTGGGTGTTGCCGATCTCCAGGACATCGACGGTACCGTCCTCGGAGAGGGCCGTGGTGACCCGCTCCTGGATGCCGTCCCACTGCTGGATCTCGACGTTGACCTCGACGCCGTGCTCTTCCTCGAACGCCGCGTTCAGTTCCTGCACCCAGGCGTCCGGCGCGGAACCGTCCATCAGCCAGACGGTGATCGAGTCGGCGCCGCCGCCGCCCTCACCACCGCCGCCGCCGCCCCCGCCACTGCCGTCGTCCCCGCAGGCGGCCAGGACCGCCGTCATGGCTGCCACACCGACCGCAGCGACCAGCTTGTGCTTCACGTCACGCTCCCTTCGTTCCGTATTAATGGTGTAGACAAGAGGTGTAGACCAGTTGCCCGGGAGCTTGGACTAGACCAAGACAGGGTGTCAAGAGACCACGAGCGGCGTGCGCCGTCCGTTACCGGACCGACATCCGCCCGGGAACAACGGGGCACTTCGGCCCGTGCCACGATGTGAGCTTCGAAGTCACGGAGGAAACCGGTGACGGCAGGACAGGACAGCTCGGAAAGGCGTGCGATGGCCAGGGACGGGAGTCCGATGACCGGCGCGGGCACCGGCCCGGAGGGAGCGGACCGGACACGCACCGCGCGCGTCCCGAAGTACTACCGGCTCAAACGCCACCTCCTGCAGATGACGGAGACCCTGCCGCCCGGCACCCCCGTGCCGCCCGAGCGTTCGCTGGCCACCGAGTTCGACACCTCGCGCACGACCGTCCGCCAGGCCCTCCAGGAACTGGTGGTCGAAGGCCGACTCGAACGCATCCAGGGTAAGGGCACCTTCGTCGCCAAGCCCAAGGTTTCGCAGGCTCTTCAGCTGACTTCCTACACGGAGGACATGCGCGCCCAGGGTCTTGAGCCGACCTCGCAGCTCCTGGAGATCGGATACATCACCGCGAACGAGCGCCTGAGCGGCCTGCTCGACCTGCCGGAGGGCGGGCGCGTGCTGCGCATCGAGCGGCTGCGGCTGGCCAGCGGGGAGCCGATGGCGATCGAGACGACGCACCTGTCGCAGGAACGATTCCCGCTGCTGCGCCGCTCCCTGGTGCGCTACGCGTCGCTGTACACGGCGCTGGCCGAGGTGTACGACGTGCACCTCGCGCGCGCCGAGGAGACGATCGAGACGTCCCTGGCGAACCCGCGGGAGGCCGGTCTGCTGGGCACGGACGTGGGGCTGCCGATGCTGATGCTCTCGCGCCACTCCCGCGACACGCGCGGCGAGCCGGTCGAGTGGGTGCGCTCGGTCTACCGCGGCGACCGGTACAAGTTCGTGGCGAATCTCGAACGGCCGCACGAACCCCACGAGCCCCACGGGCCCCGCTGATCGAATCCGGGGCCGCCCGCGCCCGTACGCCCCATGGCCATCGGCCGCCGACTGCCCTAGATTCCCGGGCGTCGGTCAAGGACGACGGCGGGAGAGTGCATCGTGCGGACAACTCCATTACGACAACGGCCCCGGGCGGGGTCCATCGCCATCTGGACCGTCGTCGCCGCCGTCGGCGCGCTCGGCTGGTCGATGCTGGCGCTGGCGCGCGGCGAGGAGGTCTCGGCCGCCTGGATGGTGGCGGCGGCGCTCGGGACGTACGCGATCGGGTACCGGTTCTACTCGAAGTTCATCGCGCGGCGCGTCCTGCGGGTGGACGGCACGCGGGCCACCCCGGCGGAGCGGATGGCGGACGGGCTGGACTACCACGCCACCGACCGCCGGGTGCTGCTCGGCCACCACTTCGCGGGCATCTCGGGCGCCGGCCCGCTGGTCGGGCCGGTGCTCGCGGCCCAGATGGGCTATCTGCCCGGGACGATCTGGATCATCGTCGGCGTCATCTTCGCGGGCGCCGTGCAGGACATGGTCGTGCTGTTCTTCTCGACGCGGCGTGACGGCAAGAGCCTGGGGCAGATCGCGCGCGAGGAGATCGGCCTGGTCGGCGGCGTCGCGGCCGTCCTCGCGATCTTTAGCATCATGATCATCATACTGGCGGTGCTCGCGCTCATCGTGGTGAACGCGCTCGCCGAGTCGCCGTGGGGCACGTTCTCCGTGGGCCTGACGATCCCGATCGCGCTGTTCATGGGCGTCTACCTGCGCTACCTGCGCCCCGGCCGCATCGCCGAGGTCACGGTCATCGGCGTCGCGCTGCTCCTGCTGGCGATCGTCTCCGGCCGCTGGGTGGCCAACTCGGGGCTCGCCGAGGCGTTCACGCTCTCGCCCGGCTCGCTCGTCGGCTGGCTGGTGATCTACGGGTTCGCGGCGTCGGTGGCGCCCGTGTGGCTGCTGCTGGTGCCGCGCGACTACCTGTCCACGTTCATGAAGGTCGGCACGATCGGGCTGCTCGCGCTCGCGATCGTCGTGACGCTGCCGACGCTGCGGATGGAGGCGGTGACCGATTTCGCGTCCAACGGGGACGGGCCGGTGTTCGCCGGTTCGCTGTTCCCGTTCGTGTTCATCACGATCGCCTGCGGCGCGCTGTCCGGGTTCCACTCGCTGATCTCCTCGGGCACGACGCCGAAGATGATCCAGAAGGAGACCCAGGTCAGGACGATCGGCTACGGCGCGATGCTGATGGAGTCGTCCGTGGCGGTCATGGCCATCACGGCGGCCTGCGTGCTCGACCCGGGCACGTACTTCGCGATGAACGCGCCGCCCGCCGTCATCGGCGACACCCTCCAGGCGGCCTCGGAGACGATCACCTCCTGGGGCTTCTCGGTGACCCCCGACCAACTCGCCGCAGCCGCCGCCTCGGTGGAGGAGGAGTCGCTGCTGTCCCGCACGGGCGGGGCGCCGACGCTGGCCCTCGGCCTCGCGGCGATCTTCGCGGACTTCCTCGGCGGCGACGGGATGACCTCGTTCTGGTACCACTTCGCGATCATGTTCGAGGCGCTGTTCATCCTGACGGCCATAGACGCGGGGACGCGCGTCGGGCGGTTCATCCTCCAGGACGCCCTCGCGAGCCTCCACCCGCGGCTGGGCCGCTTCCGGGAGACGAACTGGCTGCCCGGCGTCTGGATCAGCAGCGCGATCGTCGTCTCGCTGTGGGGCTACCTGCTGTGGGTCGGCGTGCACGACCCGCTCGGCGGGATCAACACGCTCTATCCGATCTTCGGCATCTCGAACCAGCTCCTCGGCGCGGTGGCCCTGGCCGTCTGCACCGTCCTGCTGGTCAAGTCGGGGCGGCTGAAACACGTCTGGGTCACGCTCCTGCCGCTCACCTGGGTGTCGGTGATCACGCTGACCGCGAGCTGGCAGAAGGTGTTCTCGGGCGACCCGGCCGTCGGCTTCCTCGCCCGCCGCGACCTGTACCAGGACGGCATCGACGCGGGACAGCTGCTGACCGGCGCGCGGGACATGGACGACATGCGGACCATCGTCAGCACCGCGACGCTCGACGCCGCCCTGTCCGCCGTCCTCGCGCTGCTGGTGCTCGTCGTGTTCGCCGACGCGCTGCGCGTGTGCGTGAAGGCCGTCAGGCGCCCCGGCTCGGTGACGCTGGCCGAGGCGCCGTACGTCGAGTCGCGGATCGTCGCGCCCGCCGGGCTGATCGCGACGAAGGAGGAGCGCGCGGAGCTGGCAGCCGCCGGGCTCGGCGCCGGGGGCGGCATCCCCCGGCAGGCGGACGGCGAGCGCGCCGGTACGGCGGAGGCGCGCGAGTGACGCGGCACGCCGCCACCGCCGCGCCGCGCCGCGCGCTGGCCTGGCTGCGCTGGTACGTGACCGAGTTCACGGGCGAGAACGCGTACGCCCGCCATGTCGCGGAGCTGCGGCACGCCGATCCGGACGCCGAGGTGCCGAGCCGCCGCGCGTTCGAGCGGCGGCGGGTGGAGGCCCGCTACGGCGATCCGCGCGACGGCGGCGGCCTCGGCTGCTGCTGAACCGGGTGAGGGGCCGTCACGCCGCGTGGTGTGACGGCCCTCACTCGTCTTCCTGGCCCTTCCCGGTAACCGCCCGGCCGCCGCCCGACGTATGAAGGGGGGACGAGCCGGGCGGGCGGCCCCCGGCGTGCGGGGCGGAAGGGGAACGGTGGCGGTGCGGGGCACTTCGGGGGGCGCGCGGACATGACGACACTCACCGCCGCGGGCGGGCGTGAGGCGGACGCGGACGCGGGGCCGATAGCCGGGCGGCGCGCGCCGTCGTGGCGGAGGCCGCGCGCCGACCCGTACTGGCTGGCCGGTGCGTTCTTCGTCCTGTACACGGCCGTCTCGGTGACGCGGCACCTGCGCTGGGAGAGCCGCTCCTGGGACCTCGGGATCTTCGAGCAGGCCGTCCGCTCGTACGCGGGCCTCCAACTGCCCGTCTCGGACCTGAAGGGCCGCGACTTCGCGCTCCTGGGCGACCACTTCAGCCCGGTGACGGCGCTGATCGCCCCGTTCTACCGGATGTTCCCGACCCCGGTGACGCTGCTGGTCGCGCAGGCCGCGCTGTTCGCGCTCGCGGTGGTGCCGGTGACGCGGGCCGCCGCCCATCTGCTGGGACGGTCGGCCGGGGCGGCGATCGGCGCGGCCTACGGGCTGTCGTGGGGCGTGCAGGAGGCGGTGGACTTCGACTTCCACGAGATCGCGTTCGCCGTGCCGCTGATCGCGTTCTCCCTGGAGGCGCTGCTGAAGGGGCGGCACCGGGCGGCGCTGTGGTGGGCGCTGCCGCTGCTCCTCGTGAAGGAGGACCTGGGGCTCACGGCCGCCGCGATCGCCGCCGTGGTGGCCCTGCGGGCGCGCGGCGGGCCCGATCCGCGGATGGTGCGGCGGGCGGTCGGCTTCGCGGTGGTCGCGGCGCTGGCGTGCCTGGTGACGATCGCCGTGCTCATACCGGCGTTCAACTCGGGCGGCGGCTACGACTACTGGACGAAGGTCGGCGAAGGCGACGGGCCGCTGCGGACGGCGTTCACGGACGCGGACCAGAAGCTGCGCACGCTGCTGTGGGTGCTCGTGCCCACCACCGGGCTGCTCGCGCTGCGTTCCCCGCTGCTGCTGGTCCTGCTGCCCACGCTGGGCTGGCGGTTCGTCTCGCACGACCCGCACTACTGGGGCACCGACTGGCACTACAGCGCCGTCCTCATGCCGGTGACGGCCCTCGCGCTGGCCGACGCCGTGGCCCGTACGCGCGCGGACGGGCCACGGCCCTGGCTGCGCGCGTACGCGGAACGGCTGCCGCTCGGCGTCCTGGCCGCCGCGCTGGCGCTCAGCACGACGCTGCCCGTGGCGGGGCTCACGCACGCGGCGACGTACCGGCAGGGCGAGGCGGCCGAGGCCGGGGAACGCGTCCTGTCGGTGATTCCCGACGGCGCGGAGGTCGCGGCCAACGTGCGGCCGATAGCCCATCTGACGGCGCGCTGCCGGGTCTTCTGGATCGGCAACACGGACGGGCCCGCGCCGGAGTACATCGCGTACTGGGACCCGGCGCGGACGGCGGAGGAGCTGACGCAGTACGCGCACCGTATCCATCCGGACGGCGTGTACGACGTCGTGGCGCAGGAGGCCGGGTTCTGGGTGCTGCGCATGCGGTGACGGACGGGGTGAGGCCGTGGCCGATTGTCAGTCCCATCCGTCACACTGTGTGCATGGATATCGTGATCAGGGAAGCGCGGGACGACGAGCTGGAAGCCGTGGGCGAGTTGAGCGCGCGGGTGTACCTGGAGGGCGGGCTGCTCGCCTTCGGCGCGGACGACCCGTACCTCGGGGTGCTGCGCGACGCGGCGCACCGTGCGGCGCACGCGGAGGTGCTGGTCGCCGTGGAGCGGGACGGCGGGGCGGAAGGGGCGGGCGGTGAACGGCTCCTCGGGAGTGTGACGTTCGTCGGCCGGGGCGGCGCGTTCGCCGATCTGGCCGGTCCAGGCGAGGCCGAGTTCCGGATGCTCGCGGTGGACGGGGCGGCGCGCGGCCGGGGGGCGGGCGAGGCGCTGGTGCGGGAGTGCCTGCGCCGGTCGCGGGAGATCGGCGCCCGGCGTGTCGTGCTGTCGAGTCAGTCGCAGATGCACACGGCGCACCGGCTGTACGAGCGGCTGGGGTTCGTTCGGGCGCCGGAGCTGGACTGGGAACCGGTGCCCGAGGTGCGGCTTCACGCGTTCGCACATGAGCTTGCCGACGCGCCACGTGACGACCACAACATATAGGGCAGTCCGCCGCGCGCGACACAAGATGTATGCTCATCTCGCTGTCGTCGCAGGGGAATCCGGTGTGATTCCGGAGCTGTCCCGCAACGGTGTGTGATACGCCGCTTCGTACCGTGTGTCACGAGTCCGAGCACCTGCCGACGGTTTCGAACACGTCCGGGCCTCGTGGGTTGGGTCGGCGGACGCGTGCGGCATGTGTTTGCCCCGCTACACGCATGCCCGCAGGCGCCCGGTGCTCCCTGCCCGCGAACGCCCATCGAGCCATCGCGATTCGAGGGAGTTCACGTCACCGTGACCATTGCACCCGTCGCCCCCGCGGAGCCGGTCTCAGACGCGCTGTCGCGCACGCTGACCGAGCTGGCCGCCGACCTTCCCGCGACCGACCCCGCCCGGGTCGCCGCCGCCGTCCGCCGGGGTCGGCAACCCGGCGCGGGACCGGTCGAACTGCGCGCGCTCGCCATCGACGCCGCGGCCTCCCTCATCGCCGAGGAGCCCGCGTACTCGAAGCTCGCGGCCCGGCTGCTGACCCTGGCCGTGCGCGACGAGGCGGCGGGACAGGGCGCCGTCTCCTTCTCCGCGTCGATCACGGTCGGTCACCGCGAGGGGCTCATCTCGGACCGCACCGCGTCCTTCGTGGCGCGCCACGCCGCGGCGCTGGACGCGCTGACGGAACGTGCGGTCGCCGACGGCGCGGACGACCGCTTCGAGTACTTCGGGCTGCGGACCGTCGAGTCGCGCTACGTGCTGCGGCACCCCACCACGCGCCGCGTCATCGAGACGGCCCAGCACTTCCTGCTGCGCGTCGCCTGCGGCCTGGCCGAGGACGAGTCGCCGCAGGCCCTCGCCGAGGTCACCGAGCTGTACCGGCTGACGAGTTCGCTGGCGTACCTGCCGTCCTCCCCCACCCTGTTCAACTCGGGCACCAGCCACCCGCAGATGTCGTCCTGCTACCTGCTGGACTCCCCGCTGGACGAGCTGGACTCCATCTACGACCGCTACCACCAGATCGCGCGGCTCTCCAAGCACGCGGGCGGCATCGGCCTGCCCTACTCGCGGGTGCGCGCCCGCGGTTCCCTGATCAGGGGCACCAACGGCAAGTCGAACGGCATCGTCCCGTTCCTGCGCACGCTCGACGCGTCCGTCGCCGCCGTCAACCAGGGCGGACGCCGCAAGGGCGCGGCCTGCGTCTACCTGGAGACCTGGCACGCGGACATCGAGGAGTTCCTCGAACTGCGCGACAACACCGGCGAGGAGGCCCGCCGCACCCACAACCTGAACATCGCCCACTGGATCCCGGACGAGTTCATGCGCCGGGTCGAGGCGGACGGCGACTGGTCGCTGTTCTCCCCCGCCGAGGTGCCCGAGCTGGTGGACCTGTGGGGCGACGACTTCGACGCCGCCTACCGGCGCGCGGAGGCGGCAGGTCTCGCCGAACGGACGGTGCCCGCCCGCCAGCTGTACTCCCGCATGATGCGGACCCTGGCGCAGACCGGCAACGGCTGGATGACGTTCAAGGACGCCTCGAACCGGACGGCGAACCAGACGGCGCGCCCCGGCTCCATCGTCCACTCGTCCAACCTGTGCACCGAGATCCTTGAGGTGACCGACGACGGCGAGACCGCCGTGTGCAACCTCGGCTCGGTCAACCTGGCCGCCCACCTCGGCACGGACGGCGGGATGGACTGGGAGCGGCTGGACGCGACGGTGCGCACGGCCGTCACGTTCCTGGACCGCGTCGTGGACCTGAACTTCTACCCGACCGACCAGGCCGCCACCTCCAACTCGCGCTGGCGCCCGGTGGCGCTGGGCGTGATGGGCCTCCAGGACGTCTTCTTCCGGCTGGGCCTGCCGTTCGACTCCCCCGCCGCCCGCGAGCTGTCCACGCGGATCAGCGAGCGGATCATGCTGGCCGCCTACGAGACGTCGTCCGTGCTCGCCGAGCGGCACGGCCCGCACCGCGGCTGGGCCGACACCCGCACCGCCGACGGCGTCCTCCACCCGGACCACTACGCCGACGCCACCGCCGCGTGGCCCGAGCGGTGGGAGGCGCTGCGCGCCCGCATCGCCCGCACCGGCATGCGGAACTCGCTGCTCCTCGCCATCGCGCCGACCGCGACGATCGCCTCGATCGCCGGAGTGTACGAGTGCATCGAGCCGCAGGTGTCGAACCTGTTCAAGCGCGAGACGCTGAGCGGCGAGTTCCTCCAGGTCAACTCGTACCTGGTGGCCGAGCTGAAGCGGCTCGGGCTGTGGGACGAGACGACGCGCGCGGCCCTGCGCGAGGCCAACGGCTCCGTCGCCGAACTCGACGGCCTGCCCCAGGAGCTGCGCGACCTGTACCGCACCGCGTGGGAGCTGCCGCAGCGCGCGCTGATCGACATGGCCGCGGCCAGGACGCCGTACCTGGACCAGAGCCAGTCGCTGAACCTGTTCATGGCCGCGCCGACCATCGGGAAGCTCAGCTCGATGTACGCCTACGCCTGGAAGCGCGGCCTGAAGACGACGTACTACCTGCGGTCGCGCCCCGCGACGCGGATCGCGCGCTCCGCCAGGGGCGCCGTCGCCACCGTCCCCACCCCCGCCCCGGTTCCCGTGGACGAGCAGGCCGTGGCCTGCTCGCTGGAGAACCCCGAGTCCTGCGAGGCATGCCAGTGACCACCGCCCGGGAGACCAAGAACCTGCTCGACCCCGGCTTCGAGCTGACGCTGCGCCCGATGCGCTACCCGGCGTTCTACGAGCGCTACCGTGACGCGATCAAGAACACCTGGACGGTCGAGGAGGTCGATCTCCACTCGGACGTGGCCGACCTCGCGAAGATGTCGCCGGGCGAGCAGCACCTGATCGGGCGGCTGGTGGCGTTCTTCGCGACCGGTGACTCGATCGTCGCGAACAACCTGGTGCTGACGCTGTACAAGCACATCAACTCGCCGGAGGCGCGGCTGTACCTGTCGCGGCAGCTGTTCGAGGAGGCCGTGCACGTCCAGTTCTACCTGACGCTGCTGGACACGTACATGCCCGATCCGGACGACCGCGTCGAGGCGTTCGCGGCGGTGGAGAACATCCCGTCGATCCGGGAGAAGGCGCAGTTCTGCTTCCGCTGGATGGACTCGGTGGAGGACATCGCGCAGCTGGAGTCGCGGGCCGACCGGCGCCGGTTCCTGCTGAACCTGATCTGCTTCGCTGCGTGCATCGAGGGGCTGTTCTTCTACGGCGCCTTCGCGTACGTGTACTGGTTCAGGTCGCGCGGGCTGCTGCACGGGCTGGCGACGGGCACCAACTGGGTGTTCCGGGACGAGAGCTGCCACATGGACTTCGCGTTCGCCGTGGTGGACACGGTCCGCGAGGAGGAGCCCGACCTCTTCGACGAGGAGATGGAGCGGCAGGTCACGGACATGCTGCGGGAGGCCGTGGAGGCCGAGCTGCAGTTCGCGCGCGACCTGTGCGGTGACGGCCTGTCGGGGATGAACACCGAGTCGATGCGCGAGTACCTGGAGTGCGTCGCGGACCAGCGGCTGGCGCGGCTGGGTCTGAAGCCGCTCTACGGCTCGCAGAACCCGTTCGGTTTCATGGAGTTGCAGGACGTCCAGGAGCTGACGAACTTCTTCGAGCGGCGGCCGTCCGCCTATCAGGTGGCCGTCGAGGGGAACGTCGCGTTCGACGACGACTTCTGACGGGTGTCCCGGCCGCGGGCCGGGACGGGTGCGGGTTCCGCCCGGTCGGCCGTGTGCCGACCGGGCGGCCGTGTCGTCCGGCGTGTCATCCGGCGAGGAGGCGCAGCCCGCCCGCGGCGATCCCGCACAGCCCGACGGCGGCCCGTAACAGCCGCCGTCGGCCCGTCTCGCGGCCTCGGCCGAGCATCCCGGCCAGCAGCAGCATCGCGCCACCGATGAGGAAGGCCCACGCGGCGACCTCGTGCATCGTCTCCTCCAAGTCCCTTGCGGTCCGGCCGGGTTGACCCGACGGTCACCGAGGATAACCCTCGGTGACCGATGGTGGGTCTCCGGCCGGGCCGCGGGGCGCGGGGTCAGACGGGGGTCTCCACCGGCGCGGGGCGCTCGGCGGGCGCGGGGGCGTCCGGCCGCGGGCGTGCGCGGGGCAGGAACAGCGCGGGCAGCAGGGCGAGCACGATGAGCAGGGCGGGCCACACGTACGTGTGCCGGAAGGCGTCGGCGAGCGCCGGTGCGAGGGCGTCCCTGACGGCAGGTCCGGCCGCCTGCACGGCGCCGAGGGTCCCGGTGTCCCGCGGCAGGGCGTTCTCGATGTTCCCTGCGAGGACGACGGAGACCAGCGCGGCGCCGATCGAACTGCCGATCTGGGGTGCGATGCCGAGGATGGTGCTGACGACCGGGACCTCGCCCTGGGGCACGCCGCGGCTCACGGCCGTCATGATCGGCATCATCGTCGAGCCGACGCCGATGCCCATCACCACCAGCGGGGTGAGCAGTCGCCAGTACGGGGTGTCCGCGCCGACCTGGGTGACGAACGCGGCGAAGCCGAGCCCGGCCGCCGACAGGCCGAAGAGCACCAGGCGCCCCGCGGCGACGCGGCCGTACAGGCGGCCGACGACCTGGAGCGTCAGCCCGGTGGCGAGGGCCTGCGGTATGCCCAGCAGACCGGCGGACGTGGCGCTCTCGCCGCGCGCCAGTTGGAGGAAGAGCGGCAGCAGGAGCATGGAGCCGAAGTAGGCGGTGGTGAACAGGGCGAGGGTGGCCACCCCGGCGCCGGTGGTGCGGCGCCGCAGGATGCGCAGGTCGAGCAGGGGGTGGCGTGCCGTCAGCGCGCGGGCGGTGAAGGCGCCGACCAGCAGGACTCCGGCGGCGGTGGGCAGGAGGGTGCCCGGGGCGGTGAAGTCGCCGCGTTCGCCGCCGGTGGCCAGCCCGTAGAGGAGCAGGGCGAGCCCAGGGGAGAGCGCGAGCAGGCCCGGTACGTCGAGCCGTACGCCGCCGCTCGGGTTCTCGCGGGGGAAGAGGCGTCCTGCGGCGAGCAGGGCGAGGGCGCCGATGGGCACGTTGACGAAGAAGATCCACCGCCAGGACACGTCGTCCACGAGCCAGCCGCCCAGGGTGGGCCCGGCGAGCGGGCCGATCAGGACGGGCAGGCCCATGATGCTCATCATGCGGCCCAGGGTCTCGGGGGTGGAGGCGCGGACGACGATCGTCATGCCGACCGGCATCACCATGCCGCCGCCGAGCCCTTGGAGGACGCGGAAGAGGATCAGGGACTCGGTGCTCCAGGCCAGTCCTGCGAGGGCGGAGCCGAGGGTGAACAGGCCGATGGACAGCAGGTAGAGCCGCCGGGTGCCGACGCGGGCGATGGCCCAGGCGGTGAGGGGGATGACGGCGGCGAGGGCCAGGGTGTAGCCGGTGGCGACCCACTGGAGGGTGGCGAGGGAGGCGTCGAACTCGTCGGCGAGCCGGGCCAGCGCGACGTTGACCACGGTCACGTCCAGCACGGTCATCATCGAGCCGAGGACGACGACGGCGGCGGTCGCCGCGGGGGAGGCGGCGCGCGTCATGACACGTACGGGGTGGTCGCGCGGGCCTCGCGCAGCGCGTGGGCCCACCAGGCGAGTCGGTTCAGCATGCCGGTGGCGGCGTCGGTCGGGCCCTTGGGTTCGGTGAGGAAGCCGTCGGTGTCGAAGTGGTTCCAGACACCGTGGAAGCTGACCGTGTCGCGGACGGTGACGGCGTGCAGTTCGGCGAAGACGGTCCGCAGCTGCTCGACGGCGCGCAGGCCACCGGAGAGGCCGCCGTAGGAGACGAAGCCGACCGGCTTGGCGTGCCATTCGTGGTTGTACCAGTCGATCATGTTCTTCAGACCGGCGGGGAAGCTGTGGTTGTACTCGGGGGTGACGACGACGAAGGCGTCGGCGGCGGTGAGCCTGGCGCCCAGTTCCTCGTGGCCCCCGCCGCGCATCGTCAGGGCGAGCGGGGTGTCGGCGAGATCGACGATGTCCACGTCGATCCCGCCGTGCCGGGCCGCGAGGTCCGCGAACCAGCGGGCGACGACGGTGCCGAACCGGCCCTCACGGACGCTGCCGATGATGAGGGCGACCTTCAGGTGCGGTGCTGCCGGGGACATGGCGATCTCCTCTGCTGTACGCCGCGCCCGGTGGAGGCCACCGGGCGCGGCGCCCGAAGCTGACGAGGAAGATTCTGAAACTTCAAGTGAAGTTGATGTCAACCGGGCGCCGCGCGGGTGCCGCACGATCCGTCAGATGCCGCAGCTGGGCGCGGACCAGAAGCGGGTCGAGCGGTTCGCCAGGTGGGCGTGGTCGTTGTGGTCGGGGTAGCCGGGGCCGAGGATCTCGTTGAACCCGTGGTAGCGGGCCCGCTGGACGATCTGGCAGAACGTCGGCGAGCCGGTGAGGTCGATCGCGTCGCCGTAGAGGTGGCGGCTGGTGGCCGAGCCGCCCGCCGCGCTGTTGCAGGAGCTGGAGCGGAAGCCGCTGCTCGTGTTGATCGGCCGGTCGCCGAGGGCGTGGCGCAGCGCCTCCAGCTTCCACATGTTCACCAGGGCGTTGGCGCGGGCCTGGGCCGCGCTGACGGCGCCGCCCGACCACGTGCTGTTGCAGCGGTTCAGTTCGGCGTAGGTGAAGTGGACCGGGGTGCAGTCGTTGTCCTGGAGCTCGTAGATCTTGTTGAACGTCTGCTGTCCGGCGACGCCGTCGGCGGAGAGGCCGTACGCCTGCTGGAACCGGGTCACGGCGGCGGCGGTGGCGGGGCCGTAGGAGCCGTCGAGCGCGAGGACGGCGCCGTAGGCCGGGTAGCCGGAGACGCGGATCTGGAGCTGGCGGACGTCCTCGCCGGTGGCGCCCTGGGAGAGACTGCGGCCCCAGGTGTAGCAGCCGTCGGCGCGGGCCGTCCCCGCCATGGCGACGTTTCCGGCCACCGCGAGTGATGTGAGCATGACAATACTGAGGAGACAGCGGACCACTCGTCTGTACATTTCGCCTCCTGGTCGGGAGCGGGCACGGGGGTGGTGAACCGTACGTCCCGAGCCTGGCCCATGGAGTCAACGCGCGTCAACCGGGCGGTGGTTGCGGGCGGGGCGGCCGGGTGGGGGTGTCCGGCCGCCGTCGCGGCGTGGGGTGGGTGTCAGTCGTTGGGGACGGTGGCGTACCGGGGGGTGCCTTCGTCCATCATCTTGAGGGCGCGCTTGCGGTCGCGCTTGGAGAGCCGGTCGATGTAGAGGCGGCCGTGGAGGTGGTCGGTCTCGTGCTGGAGGCAGCGGGCGAAGTAGCCGCTGCCGCGGACGGCGATGGGCTTGCCTGAGGCGTCCTGGCCGCGGACGACGGCCTCGTCGGGGCGGGGCAGTTCGGCGTAGGCGGTGGGGACGGACAGGCAGCCCTCGTCGCTGTCGTCGAGGACGCGCCGGGTGGCGGGCAGTTCGTCGAGGACGGGGTTGCAGACGACGCCGACGTGCCGTACGCCCTTGTCGTCGGCGCAGTCGTAGACGAAGACCTTGAGATCGACGCCGATCTGGTTGGCGGCGAGGCCGACGCCTTCTGCGGCGCGCTGGCTGGCGAACATGTCGTCGATCAGGGCGGCCAGTTCGTCGCCGAACTCGGTGACCTCCCGGCATTCGCGGTGCAGCATGGGGTGTCCGACGACGGTGATGGGACGTGCGGTGCCGCGTTCGCGGTGGGCGCGTTCGCGCTCCTCGCAGTCCTGGGTGTCGTCGGCGAACTCGTCGCCGGTCGGCTCATCGGTGTCGTGCTGCGCCATCGTCTCCGCCGTCTGTTCTTCCGTGTCGGGGTCGGCCGCCCGGGGGGCCGTTCATCCGTACAGCTTACGGCGCGTGGCGGGTGCGGCGGCCGGGTGCGGGGGCGAGGCGGTGGGGGTCAGCAGACCTCTTCGAGGTCGCGCCAGTCCCTGGTGTCGGGGCTGTCGGCGACCCAGCCGTCGAGGAGGCCGCGGACGAGGGCGCTGGGGGCGGCGATGCCGCATTCACGTTCGGGTGACCACAGGGTGCCGGTGCCGGTGTGGCCGAGGGGTCCCGGGTGTCCCGGGACGCTGTGGTCGTGGGGGTCGTGCTGGGCCATGCCGTCGCCCTGTTCGCTGGGCATGCGGCTCTCGGAGCAGGAGCGGCAGAGCAGGCGGACGGAGGAGGACCAGTCCTCGGCGGCGTAGCCGGCGTCGGCGGCGAGGCGTTCGAGGGCGTCGCGGTCGGTCTCGGTGGCGGCTTCGATGAGGACGACCCAGGTGGGCACGGCGGAGGGGGCCCACAGCTCGATCTCGTCGAAGACGGGGTAGACGGACGTGCCGCCGGTGATGCCGGTCATGGTGCGTTCGCCGCGGGGGACGCCGTCGTGGAGGACGACCTCGCCCCAGCGGCGTCCCGAGGAGGGCAGCGGGATGTTGAGCAGTTCGATGCGGGCGGGGTCGAGGCGGCGGCCCCAGACGACCTCGGCCTCGCCTTCGGGGGAGAGGCGGACGGCGGCGCCGCCGAGGTCCATGCCGAGGGGTTCGCCGGTGGCGGACGCCTCGCCGGGGACGGCGAGCCCGTAGGCCTGCCAGGCGCGGCGGGCCAGGGGCCAGTCCTGGAGGGCGGTGGCGGCGATGCCGACGTTCCACCAGTCGGGGGCGCCGCCGTCCTTCTCCAGGAGGGCCACGGCGCGGAGTCCGGCGGATCTGGCCTGTTCCCAGTCGTGGCGGAACTTGTGGAGGAGGGCGAGGTTGAACCAGGACTCGGACAGCCAGGGCTCCAGGTCGGCGGCGCGGGTGAGCAGCGCGTCGGCGTCCTCGTAGCGGCCGTCGTCGATGAGGGTGAAAGCGCGGTCGGTGGCGAGCCGCCAGTCCGTGGACGGCCGCTGCCTGACCCTGCCGAAGATCCTCACGGTGTCCTGCCTGATTCCCGTCTCGTGGCGTGCACTTCACACATCTCCTGTCCTGACCCGATGGCATCCAACCATGGGCGGACGGGCTCCTGCTCACAGCATGGGTCAGCCGGAGGGCGCGCGCGAGACGGCGGGGGCGTGGCGGTGGGGCATACGGACGCCCGGCGTGCGACGGTGGCGCGCCGGGCGGGAGGGGGACGGGGCGGGGCCGTTCGGGTGACGGCGGGATGGTCGCCGGGTCAGGAGGCGGGGCGGCCTGTGGTGTCGGGCTGCGGGGCGGGGGCGGGGTCGCCGGTGCGCAGGACGTCGATGCGGTCGAGGATCTTGGCGCGGAGGTCGGCGGGGACCTCGTCCTGGCCGCAGCAGCGTTTGACGAGCTTCTTGACCGACTGTTCGAGGCCGTAGGTCTCCAGGCAGGGGCCGCAGTCGTCGATGTGCTCGCGGAACTTGGCGCAGTCCCCGTCGGGCATCTCGTCGTCCAGGTACTCGTAGAGACGGCCGAGGACCTCGGAGCAGTCCGTGGGGTGGGACGACGGTTCGCCGGTCATGACCCTGCGCCTTTCTCCGCCCC
This sequence comes from Streptomyces avicenniae, assembly GCF_000719135.1. Classification (GTDB taxonomy): domain Bacteria; phylum Actinomycetota; class Actinomycetes; order Streptomycetales; family Streptomycetaceae; genus Streptomyces; species Streptomyces avicenniae. Next base: position 430,087 of record NZ_JOEK01000002.1, read on the forward strand.
GGCCGGGACAAGGCCGCGCTCGCGCGCGTAGTCGGCCAGCATGTCGCGCAGCTGGCGTCGGCCGCGGTGCAGCCGGGACATCACCGTGCCGATGGGGGTACCCATGATGTCGGCGATCTCCTTGTAGGCAAACCCCTCGACGTCGGCGAGATAGACGGCGATGCGGAATTCCTCGGGGATGGCCTGGAGGGCCTGTTTCACGTCGGAGTCCGGGAGGTGGTCGAGTGCCTGGGACTCGGCGGAGCGCAGTCCGGTGGACATGTGGGACTCGGCGCGGGCGAGCTGCCAGTCCTCGATCTCCTCGGCGGCGCTGCGCTGCGGCTCGCGCTGCTTCTTGCGGTAGGAGTTGATGAAGGTGTTGGTGAGGATGCGGTACATCCACGCCTTGAGGTTGGTGCCCTGGCGGAACTGGTGGAACGAGCCGTACGCCTTGGCGTAGGTCTCCTGCACCAGGTCCTCGGCGTCCGCGGGGTTGCGTGTCATGCGCAGTGCGGCGGAGTACATCTGGTCGAGGTAGCCGAGGGCGTCGCGTTCGAAGCGGGCGTTGCGTTCCGCCTCGGTCTCGTGCGTCGTGCCGTTCGCGTCGTCACGTGTGCCGTCGTCCGTGCCGGTGACGTGACCCACCTCCTCCGGGAACGTCGTGAGCCCCAGGGTGGGCTCGTCCGCTTCGGAGGATAGACGACGAAGGGGCAGGTCCGCCGGTCGGGAGGTCCGCCCGGCGGCCAGCCGCAGGGTCGCCCAGTCCACCTCGGCGGCGCGTGTCTGCGGTGTGCGCCCGGTGCGCTCGGGCCGGGCCGGGCAGGCGATGGAACCCATGGGGCGTGGTCTCCCTTTCTCACGGCTGTCGGGGGTGTCAACACGCGAGGGGCGTGTGACATTCCCGGCGCCGGAGCGGGAGGGGGTGGGGGGCAGTGGGGGTCAGAAGAGGGTTTCGGCCTCGGGGGCGGTGAGGCGGCGCAGGAGGTCGGGGCCGTTGTTCCTGACGTTGCTGACGTCGCCGGGGACGGGGAAGGCGACGAAGCGGCCTGTCGGGAGGCCGGTGAGAAGGGGGCGTACGGCTTCCGGGTCGGTGCGTGCGGGGTCGAGCCAGGAGTCCCAGCGGTCGCGGGGCAGGACGACGGGCATCCGGGGGTGGATGTCGGCGAGGGTCCTGGGGCCGTTGTCGCCCGCGGGCTCGGGCAGCGGTTCGCCGTCGGCCTCGGTGGTGACGACCGTGCAGGTGGCCCACCAGGCCGACGGGTGGTCGTCGGGCAGCGTCCGGTCGCGCCAGAACTCGTAGAGCCCGGCGAACGCCATGACGGATCCGTCCAGGGGGGTGACGAAGTAGGGCTGCTTGCGGGGGCGCTTCCGCTTGCCCTTCTCCTCCTGGGCGCGCTCGGCGTCACCGGTGATCCACTCGTAGTAGCCGTCGGCGGGTATGAGGCAGCGGCGGGCGGCGAAGGGGCGGCGGTAGGACGTCTTCTCGTGGACGGTCTCCGCGCGGGCGTTGATCATGCGGGCGGCGCCCTCGGGCGACTTGGCCCAGGAGGGGACCAGGCCCCAGCGCAGGGCGCGGAGCTGCCGTACGGGCTCGGGGCCCTCGCCGCGCACGGGGCGTTCGAGCACGGCGTGGACCTCTTTGGTGGGTGCCACGTTCCAGTCGGCGGGGAGGGGGTTCTCCGGGTCCCAGAGCGTGACGTCGAAGAGCCCTGCGAGGTCTTCGGGCCTTCTGCTCGCCGCATACCGTCCACACATACGACCCAGGGTAGTCGTGCGCACCGACAGCCTCGTCCGCCTCGGGGGTGGCGGGGGGTGGCGGTCCTGTCGAGCTCGCGGAGGGGCGGCGCTATGGTGTTCGCCACCCCACGCCGGTCCACCCAGAAGACGGGATCCCATGGACTACTGCTCGACTTGTCGCAGGCATCTGAACGGCGCGTTGATCTGCCCGGGTTGCGGGGAGTTGACGGAGCGGGGGCGTGGTGGCGCGGACGGCGGCGGGGGGCCGGGGGCGGCGGCCGTCCGGGACGTGACGACGTCGGTGGGGGCGGCGGACGGCGGCCCCGAGGGGGAGGACGGTGCGCGCGCGTCCCGGCGGGGGCGGTCGGCGCACGCGGCGCGGCCCCGCACGCGGCGCCGGTACGCGGTGGCGACGGTGCTGGGCCTGGTGGTGCTGGGTGTGGCGGTGGCCGAGGTGGGTGACGTGGGGCTGCCGCCGGTGCTTTCGACGTCGGACGGGGGTGGTGAGCCGGAGGCGGCGGCGTCGCCCTCGCCGTCGCGGGAGGCCGTGCCGGAGGACGGGGGGACGGCGTCGGAGGATCCGGGGGTGCCGCCCGTGCCGGAGCCGGGGGCGGACGGGACGCCGGGGGGCGGGGAGAGCGTGGCGGAGGACGGCGGGGAGGAGCCGGACGGGGACGGGGCGACGGTCGTGGAGCCCTCGGAGTCCGGCGCGCCGGAGGACGAGGGGGCGACGCCGGAGCCGCCGCCCGTGTCCGAGCCGTCCGCGCCGGGTGAGCCGAGCAGTGAGGAGCCGGTGCCTCCGTCTCCTGGGACGGAGGACCCTGACCCGTCGCCGACGACGCCTGCTCCGCCGCCGCCGGGGACGCCGTCCCCCGACCCGCCGACGCCCACGGACGACGGGGGTGGCGGGGGTGGGGGCGGGGATGACGACGACTGCTGGTGGTTCTGGTGCTGAGGGTGTTCAGTCCTCGCGCAGGGAGCCCTGGTCGAATCCCTTGACGACCTGTCCCCAGTAGCCGGGGTAGATGTTGCCTTCGAGGTCGGCGACGGCGTTGGCGATGTCGGTCTCGTTGATGCCGTTGGGCTTGGGCAGGGGGTAGTCGCCCGCGGTCTCGCCGCGTGCCGGGTTGGCGTAGTCGGCGGCCTGGGCGGCGTAGGCGACGATGGTGCGGACGGGCTGGTCGCCGCGTTCGATGGAGTTCCACTGGGCCTCGCTGGCGCCGCCGTCGCCGGGGTCGGGCAGGGCGTAGCGCAGGCCCTCGATGAGGCCGTAGGCGCCGACGCTGACACCGGCTCCGGCGCGTGCCGACAGTTCGGCGAGGCCGCCTGCGACCCAGGCGGCGGTGCTGATGGTGTTCATGAAGGTGATGCGCTGTTTCCCGGCGAGTCCTGACGACGGGTTCTCGCGGGTGGCGAAGTCCTCGAAGCCCGCGACGCGGCCGACGGCCTGGAGGGCGGACGGGGCGTGGCTGTCGTCGCGGAAGGCGGCGTGGGCCGTGGTGGTCTGCCAGGTGGAGACGCCTTGCTCGAACTCCGCGCGGACGGCGTCGTCGGCGTGGTGCATGAGGGAGAAGAGGCCGTGCTGCTGGTCGCGGCTCAGCTCGAAGGCGTGGCGGTACTCCTCGCCGAAGAGGTTGGAGTAGAGGGTGTCGCCCCCGGCGGGGGCGGTGTGGAATCCGGAGTCGCCTTCGCCGGAGAGCTGGGACACGAGGTTCATGTAGCGCAGCATGGTGTCGCCGACGGCGCGTTCGAGGGGGGCGTGGTCGAGGGGCGCGTACATGGCGATGGTGGCGTTGCGGTCGCCGTGGATCTCGTCGGTGTGGTCGCCCGCGTAGGAGAGGACGTTGTAGGCGGCTTCGACGTAGGGTCCGGCGGCGGCGTCCTTGTGGTCGATGCCGTCGGGGAGGGTGGTGCCGCTCTCGACGAGGGCGGCGGCGCCGCTGCTGTCCTCCCAGTGGAGGCTGAGGAGGCTGTCGCGGAAGTTCTCGTCGGTGAGGAGTGCGGCGCTGGCCTCGCTGTTCAGCGCGGCGGCGGCGAGCAGCCCTGTGCTGCCCTTGTTGGCGAGGTCCTCGTAGCCGCCGTCCATGTACTGGTACTGGGTCATGGTCTGGGCCGTGACGGCGGTCTCGGCGAGGATGCGGGCGAACGCGTCGCCCGGGGGCGTGTCGGCGGTGGCCATGAGGGTGCCGAAGCCGTTGAAGGCTTCCAGGGTGTCGCGGTAGGAGTCGTCCGGGGGGTTGATCTGGGTGAGGAGGCCCGGGGTGAGGCCCTTGGTCAGTGAGGTGTCGCCGAGGCCGACCAGGTAGGGGCGAAGGGCTGCGGGGACGGCGGAGAGCTGGTCGGCGTCGGTGGGGTCGATGCCGCCGAGTTCCGGGTCGAGGAGGAGCATGACGCTGTTGGCGACGCGCTGGGCGGCGGCGAACTGGATGCCGGCCGTGCCCGGGTCGAGGCCCTCGGTCCGTTCGGTGAGCGCGCCGAGGGCGGCCAGGTCGGCGGCGTCCAGGGCGCCGAGGAAGGTGGCGAGGTAGGCGCGGGTGACCGGTGTGAGGCGTGCGGGGGGTGTGCCGGGAGCGTCGAGCGGGTCGCCGAGGATGGCGGACAGGCCCTCGGTGAGGGCGAGGAGCCGGTCGGGGTCCGGAGGTCTGCGGTCCAGTTCCTCCGCGAACTGCTCGGCGAGGTACCGCGCCATCTCGTCGGTGGTCCACAGGGGCAGGGGGCCGTCGGCGATGTCGTAGCCGAGGGTGGCCAGTTCGCTCGCGTAGTCGGTGAGGCGGCGGCGGTAGGTCTCGATCGCGTCGTCGATGGCCCCGGCCGTCTCGTCCGCCGCCTCGGTGGCGGTCCTGAGGTGTTTGGCGCGGATGCGGCCCGCGGCGCCTTCTGCCGGTTCGTCGAGGCCGGGCCACAGGTCGCCACCGCCCGGGGGCGGGAGGAGGCCGTCCTCGGTGCGGAGGGGCGGCAGGAGGGGGGAGGTGGCGGGGGGCCGGGCCTGCCATGCGGCCCATTCCTGGCGTGCGGCCTCCAGGGCGTCCTGGTACTGCTGCTCCAGGCCGCCGGTGCCGTGGACGAGGTCGTCCACCTCTTGTTCGGCGTACAGGGCGTCCTCGACGGCGCGGGCGAGGTAGTGGGCTGCGGTGTCGGCGTCCTCGCCGTCGTTGCCGAGGGCGCGGGTGGTGTCGGTGGTCCGCTGCTCCGGGTCGGCCAGGGGCGTCCCGTCCACGGTGCCTGCGGCGGCTGCGGTGCGGCTGGCCGTGCGGGCGAGGTCCCCGGCTCGGTGGCTCTCCTGGGCGGCGCGGGTCCACAGGGTCCCGGTCGCGGCGATGTCCTCGGGGGCGATCTCGGCGGTGAACGCGTCCTGGCGGGTCCAGGGCGCGCCGCCCGCCGCCTTTTCGACTTCGCCGCGGGTGAAATGGACGTCGGGCATCACGGAACTCCAGGAATGCGGCGTGAATGCGGAAAGCGGGGACGGCACGGGGCGCGGAGAGGGCTTACGGACGAGCGATCAGAAAGGGAGCGGGCGACAGGCCCGACAGAAAGGGAATCGCTCAGAAATCCGCATGCCGTCCACTCTAACGAAGTGCGAAGTCCCTTCGTGTGCAGGTGCGATGACGTGCCACGCGGCGCAATGTCCCGGCAATGCCGCGTTCGCGTTCCGGGCGCGAAGCGCGTGTGGCGGCGCGGCGTCATTCCCATGTGAAGGATTGATGAATTCCATGCTGCGCGCCACGCCGCGAGGCCGGGGACGCGGATCGGGATCTCCCGACAACGGCGGGACGGAGGCCCTCCCGCCCCCGCGCCCGGCGGCGGCCCCACCACGCGACGCCCCGCCGCGAGCGTCATCCGATCGAGCGAGTTGACTACTCTCCGTAATCATGACTACGCTTCGTGCATGCCTGAGAACGTGAACCTTCTCCCCCGCCCCGTCCCCCCTCTCCTCCCCCGCCTCCTTCCTCTCCCGTCCGCCTCCTCGCCCGGCGCGCCGCGTCAGCCGTGGGAGGCCCGGCGCGGTCCCCGCGGCGGGATGCCTTGCCTTGGCGGCGGCACTGCGCCGTCCTGCGGCGGGTGTGCGGCGGGGTCACCGGTCACCGCCCGGGGTCCGGGGTGGGCGGTGCCGGAGGCGGGGCCGGGGCCCGGGGCGGTCATACGAAGATCTCGACGGCGGTCCAGATGGCCAGGGCGAGCATGCAGAGGCCGCCGACGCGCTGGACCGTCTTGAGGGGTACGCGCTTCGCGATGAACTGTCCGGCGAGGAGGGCCAGCGCGGACACGCTCATGAGGGCGGCGGCGGAGCCGATGGCGGTGGGCAGTGCGCCGTTGGTCGCGGCGAGGTTGGCGGTGGTGATCTGGGTGAGGTCGCCCCATTCGCTGATGAACACGGCCATGAAGGCGGTGGACCAGACGGGCCAGAAGCCGGTCACCGTGCGTCCGGCGGCCTCGTCCTCGTCGTCGTCTCCTCCGCCGCGCAGGAGGAGGAAGGCGCCGAGGGCGAACAGGAGGGCGGAGACGAGTTTCACGGACCAGTCGGGCAGGAGGCCGAGCAGGCCGCCCGCGGCGACGGCGACGGTGACGTGCACGAGGAACGCGGAGGAGGTGCCGAACCAGACGTAGAGCGGGCGCATGCGGGTGCCCATGGCGAGAGAGGCGAACATCGTCTTGTCCGGGAGTTCGGCCAGGAAGATCAGTCCGAAGGCCGTGACGATCGCGACGGGGTCGAGTGACATGCGGGTGGGGCTTTCCGGTGAGGGCCGGACCGGCGGCATCGCACACATCGCCCGGGGGCGGGGAGGACCACTCGGCCCGGCACGATGGGTCGCCGTTTCCCGGTGGGGAGACGGGCGCGTCATGCCGAAGCCGAAGGTCTCGTCCACCGCCGCGTGAACGCGGCGGCCCGGCGGCCGGGTCCCCGGAGGGACCGGTATGTCGAACGCCGGCGAGGTGGGACTACTCCCCTTCGCTGCCGCTCAGAGTACCCGCCGTGGATGCGCGGGGGGAAGGGCGGCCTCGCGCGGGCGGCTCGGCGCGGGCGCCCTGGCGGCTTGGCAGCGGTGGCGGTGGCGGTGGCGGTGGCGGTGGCGGTGGCGGGACGACGCCACACGGACGGCGGGAGGGGGCGGGGTGAGGGGAGGGGGACGGGCCCGGTTTTCTTCGCGGGTGTGCTGTCCGGTGGAGCGGGGGGTGAGGTGGTTCTGTAGCGGGGGGGGCCGGGTTCGGTCGCGGGTCGGGGAGCCGCCCGGGCGGGCGGCCTTGTTCCGTGCGCTGTTGGGAGCGCTTCCAGGTCGGCCGGGGCGTGGAACATGCCTGCGCGCCGGGGGCGGCAGGCGCGAGGGAGCGGCCCCCGCGCGGGGCCACGGATCGACGGGGCCGTGCGCGGGGGCGGCGAGGAGTGCCGGACGAGACGTGGTGCGGCGCCGGGGTACGCGCCGGAGCGCCGGGAGGCGCGGTCCGGGGTGTGCGGGTCAGGACGAGGCGCGGCGTACCAGTTCCGTGGGCAGGACGAGGCGCGGGCCTTCGGCCTCGCGGTCGTCGATCTGCCGGAGGAGCGCCCGCGTCATGGTCCGGCCCATGCCCTCGATCGGCTGGCGGACGCTGGTCAGCGCCGGGTCCATGTGGCGGGCGAGGGACGAGTCGTCGAAGCCGACGAGCGCGACGTCGTCCGGCACCGTGCGGCCGAGTTCGCGCAGCGCGCGCCGGGCGCCGATGGCCATCGGGTCCGAGGCGCAGAAGACGCCGTCCAGCGCGGGCCGCCTGCGCAGGAGTTCCTTCATGGCGGCGTAACCGCTCTCCTCGGTGAAGTCGCCGAGGGCGAGGAGTTCGTCGTCGTGCGGCTTGCCCGCGACGCGCATCGCCTCCTGGTAGCCCTCCAGCCGGCAGCGTGCCGCGTACATGTCGGTGGGTCCGGTGATGGTGGCGACGGTGGTGCGGCCACGGCCGAGGAGGTGCTCGACGGCGAGCTGGGCTCCGCCCTGGTTGTCGCAGTCCACGTAGGGGACCGGTTCGCGGGCGGACCGGCGGCCGGTCATGACCACGGGCAGTCCCATGGCGGCGAGTTGGTCGGGCAGGGGGTCGTCGCCGTGGACGGAGACCAGCAGGACGCCGTCCACACGGTTCCCGGCCGCGTACTGGGCGAAGCGGGTGCGCTCGCGGGGCGCGCGGATCAGGGTCAGCAGAAGCTGGATGTCGGTGTCGGCCAGCTCGGCGCTGACGCCGCGGATGATGCCGGAGAAGAAGGGTTCGGCGAAGACGCGCGCCTCGACCTCGGGGACGACGAGCGCGATCGCGTTCGACCGGTTGGCGGCCAGCGCGCGGGCGGCCTGGTGCGGGACGTACCCGAGGTCCGCGATCGCCGCCTCCACGGCGGCGCGGGTGCGGTCGCTCACGCGCGGGGAGCCGTTGATCACCCGCGAGACGGTGCCGCGTCCCACGCCCGCCCGCGCCGCGACCTGTTCCAGGGTCGGCCTGCCGTCGCGGCCCACGCCGCGCCGTACCACTGCCATCGCTACCTCCCGTCCGCCGCGCCAGGCTCCCCCACTACATCACGGAACGGGAGACGTGGCGCCGGACGGCTTGACACCGGGGAGGCGCTCCGGGACTCTTCAACCCATCAGATTTGGGAGCGCTCCCACACCACTGTGACCCAACGGAACCCGCACGTTGCGGAACCCAGGACCTTTCCCCCCACGCCTCGTTACACCCGCTGGGAAGGCAACGTCAGTGTCGCCAGGAGGACGAGCCGTCATGCGCAGTCAAGTCCGTTCCACCCACCGGTCCACGCGCCGGTCGTCCAGGGCCGTGGCCCTGGCCCTCACCGCCACCCTCACCACCGGCCTGCTGGGCGCCTGTTCGGGCGACGGCGCGGGGGGTGACGACGGCGCCGGCGGCGGGATCACCCTGCGGGTCGGCGTGTTCGGGCAGTTCGGTTTCGAGGAGGCCGGGCTGTACGACGCGTACGAGGACCTGCATCCCGGGATCACGATCGAGCAGGACTCGGTCACCGAGAACGGCGACTACATCGCCCAGCTCCGCACCCGTCTGGCCCAGAACAGCGGGCTGGCGGACATCCAGGCCATCGAGGTCGGCAACATCGCCGAGATGACGGGCGAACTGTCCGACGCCTGGGTGGACTTCGGCGAGTACGGCGATGTGGACACGAGCCACTTCGCGCCCTGGAAGATCGCCCAGGCCACCGACCCGGAGGGCCGGATCATCGGTCTGGGCACGGACATGGGCCCGACCGGCATCTGCTACCGGACGGACTACTTCGAGCAGGCCGGGCTGCCGACCGACCGTGCGGAGGTCGGCGCCCTGTTCGCGGGCGGCTGGGACGCGTACCTGGCGGCCGGGGCGGACTTCGCGGCCGAGGGCCCGGCGGACGTCGCCTACATGGATGCGGCCGGGGGCATGTTCAACGCGGTCGTCTCGGGTTTCGAGGAGCGCTACTACGACGACGCGGGCGAGATCGTCTACCAGGACAGCGAGGCGGTGGCCACCGCGTGGGACCTGGCGGTCGAGGCGTCCGAGGCCGGACTGACCGACGGGCAGCAGCAGTTCACGGAGGAGTGGGACCGTGCCTTCGCCAACGGGGCGTTCGCGACCGTCGCGTCCTGCCCGGCGTGGATGCTCGGGTACATCCAGGAGAAGGCGGGTGAGGCGGGCCGGGGTCTGTGGGACGTCGCCGACTCCCCCACGCCGTCGAACTGGGGCGGCTCGTTCATCGGCGTCCCCGAGGCGGGCGAGCACCGCGAGGAGGCCGTCGCGCTGGCCGCCTGGCTGACGGCGCCCGAGCAGCAGGCCAGGCTGTTCACCGAACGGGGCAGCTACCCCAGTTCCACGACGGCGCAGCAGAGCCCCGAGGTGCTGGACGCCACGCACCCGTATTTCGGTGACGCCCCGATCGGGCGGATCTTCGGTGCCGCCGCCGAGCGGATCCCCTCCAGCCCCATCGGGCCGTACGAGCAGGTGATCCAGGAGGGGATCACGGACGGGCTGCTCCTGGTGGACCAGGGGGGCGAGTCTCCCGGTGACGCCTGGGACGAGGTCGTCAGCGGCCTGGACAACGCGCTCGCCGAGTGATCAGGGACGAGTGGAGATCCCCATGACGACGCATCACGCGAAGGCCGCCTCCCCCGCGTCGGCGGGGGGCGCGGCCCCGGGGCCGAGGGTTCCCCGCCAACGGTCCGCGTCCGGCGCCGCGGTGGAGGCGCGCCGCCTGGAGCGCCGGTCGCGCCGTTACCGGTGGGACGTGCGGTTCAGCCCGTACGCGTTCATCTCGCCGTTCTTCCTGTTCTTCGCGGCGTTCGGTCTCTTCCCGCTGCTGTACACGGGGTGGGCGTCGCTGCACCAGGTGTCGCTGAGCCACCCGAACGACATGGAGTGGGTGGGGCTCGGCAACTTCACGCGGTTGTGGAACGACGAGTTCTTCTGGGACGCGCTGCGGAACACGTTCACGATCGGTGTGCTCTCGACCGTTCCGCAGCTCGCGATGGCCCTGGGGCTGGCGCATCTGCTCAACTACCGGATGCGGGGCAGCATGCTGTTCCGTGTGGCGATGCTGGCGCCGTACGCGACGTCGGTGGCGGCGGCGGCGATGGTCTTCTCGATGCTGTACGGGCGGGACTACGGCGCGGTCAACTGGGCGCTCGGGCTGGTCGGCATCGACGCCGTCGATTGGCAGTCGGGGCAGTGGTCGTCCCAGTTCGCGGTGTCCAGCATCGTGATCTGGCGGTGGACGGGCTACAACACGCTGATCTATCTGGCCGCGATGCAGGCGGTCCCCGGTGATCTGTACGAGTCGGCGTCGCTGGACGGCGCGTCGCGGTGGCAGCAGTTCCGGCATGTGACGCTGCCCTCGCTGCGGCCGACGATCCTGTTCACCGTCGTGGTCTCGACGATCGGGGCGACGCAGTTGTTCGGTGAGCCGATGCTGTTCGGCGGCGGTGACGCGAACGGCGGGGCGGGCGGCCAGTTCCAGACGCTGGGTCTGTACCTGTACGAGATGGGCTGGTTCAACCGGCATCTGGGCCGGGCGTCGGCCATCGCCTGGACGATGTTCCTGCTGTTGATCGTGATCGGGCTCGTGTACTGGGCGCTCTCCCGTTGGGTGAGCCGCAGCGGCGGTGAGGAGGGGTGAGGGTGAGGACGATCGACAGCGTGAAGGCGGGGGCAGGTCCGGGCGTGGCGGTGGGTGCGCGCGGCGGCCGGAGGCGCGGGTGGCGGGGCGCGTCCGGAGCGGGGCGGCAGTTGCACGCCGGTTGGCCGACGTATCTGGTGCTGGGTGTCTTCACGGTCGGTTCGCTGTATCCGCTGGTGTGGCAGGTGTTCGCGGCGTCGCACACGACGGCGCGGCTGGCGGAGACGACGCCGCCGTTCTGGTTCGGCGACCGGCTCGTGGAGAATCTCGGGTCGGCGTGGGGCGACGCGAACATGAGCCGGGCCGTGGTGAACACGGTGTTCGTGGCGGGCACGGTGACGCTGTCCACGGTGGTGTTCGCCACCCTGGCAGGTTTCGCGTTCGCCAAGCTGCGCTTCCGGGCGAAGAACGTGCTGCTGACGGCGGTGATCGGGACGATGATGGTGCCGCCGCAGCTGACGGTGGTGCCGATGTTCATGGCGGTCGCGGAGCTGGGGTGGACCGATCATCTCCAGGCGGTGATCCTGCCGATGATGGTCAGCGCGTTCGGTGTGTTCTTCATGCGGCAGTACCTGGCGCAGGCGCTGCCGGGTGAGCTGGTCGAGGCGGCGCGTGTGGACGGCGCGAACAGTCTGCGGATCGTGTGGCATGTCGTGTTCCCGGCGGCGCGGCCCGCGATGGCGGTGCTGGGGATGCTGACGTTCGTGATGGCGTGGAACGAGTTCTTCTGGCCGATCATCGCGCTGACGCAGCAGAATCCGACGGTGCAGGTCGCGCTGACGAATCTGGGGCGGGGTTACGTGCAGGACCAGGGGGTGGTGATGGCGGGCGCGCTGATCGCGACGCTGCCGCTGCTCCTGGTCTTCGTCGTGTTCGGCAGGCAGATCGTCGGCGGGATCATGAACGGGGCGTTGAAGGGCTGAGGGGCCCGCCACGCACCGTTCGCTAGGCTGGTCACGAGCAAGATTGGGAGCGCTTCCATGCCTGAAGAACAGCCTCGTGCCTTCCCCGCCGATTTCCTGTGGGGATCGGCCACCGCCGCCTATCAGATCGAGGGGGCCGCCGCCGAGGGCGGCCGTACCCCGTCGATCTGGGACACCTTCAGCCGCACGCCCGGCAAGGTGTTCGAGGGGCATACCGGTGACGTCGCCTGTGACCACTATCACCGGTGGCGTGACGACCTCGACCTGATGGCGGAACTGGGCCTGGCCGCCTACCGGTTCTCGGTGTCCTGGACCCGCGTCCAGCCCACCGGGCGTGGCCCTGCGGTGCAGCGGGGTCTGGACTTCTACCGGGAGCTGGCCGACGGCCTGCTCGAACGCGGCATCACGCCCGCCCTCACCCTCTACCACTGGGATCTTCCCCAGGAGTTGGAGGACGCGGGCGGCTGGCCGGTGCGGGAGACGGCGGAGCGGTTCGCGGAGTACGCGGGCCTGGTCGGGGAGGCACTGGGCGACCGGGTGCCGTTGTGGACGACGCTGAACGAGCCGTTCTGCAGCGCGTTCCTCGGGTACGGCTCGGGGGTGCACGCGCCGGGCCGGACCGAGCCCGAGTCCGTCCTGCGGGCGGCGCACCATCTGAACCTGGGGCATGGCCTGGCGGTCCGTACGCTCCGGTCGGTCCTTCCGGCGGACGCGCGGATCGGTGTCACGCTGAATCCGGGTGTCGTCCGGGCGAGGACGGACGCGGCGGAGGACCGGGACGCGGCGCGGCGTATCGACGCGCTCCAGACGCGGATCTTCACCGGCCCGTTGCTGCACGGTTCCTATCCGGCGGATCTGCGGGAGGACACGGCCGGGGTGAGCGACTGGTCGTTCGTGCGGGACGGGGACGAGGCGGTGATCCGTCAGCCGATCGACTTCCTCGGGGTGAACTACTACAACCCGGTGGAGGTGGCGGCGCCCGTTCCCGGTGCGGCGGGTCCGCGTGACGACGGGCACGGGTCGTCGGCGCATTCGCCGTGGGTCGGTTCCGAGGGGGTCGAGTTCACGCCGTTGCCGGGTGGGCGGACGGCCATGGGCTGGCCCATCGACGCGACCGGTCTGACGGACGTGCTGCTGCGGTTCTCGCGGGAGGTGCCGGATCTTCCGCTGTATGTGACGGAGAACGGCGCGGCGTTCGACGACACGGTGGACGCGCAGGGCGCGGTGCACGACCCGGAGCGGGTGGCGTATCTGCGGGGGCATCTGGGTGCCGTGTTGGACGCGGTGGAGCAGGGTGCCGATGTGCGGGGCTACTTCGTGTGGTCGCTGCTGGACAACTTCGAGTGGGCGTACGGGTACGGGAAGCGTTTCGGTGTGGTGCACGTCGATTTCGAGACGCTGCGGCGTACGCCGAAGTCGAGCGCGCGGTGGTATGCCGAGCTGGTCCGTTCCGGGGTGCTGCCGGGGTCGGGCTGAGGGGTCCGGCGGGGCGGTGGGGCCTCGGCCCCGGCCGCCCCGCGCGGCGTCCCTTCCGGTCGGGTCACGGCCGGGAGGGGTGGCGTCGGCCCACCGGCGTGGCGTCCGCCTCGTCCCCGTCATCCTTCGCGGGGCCGACCGCAGCACCGACCGCAGGGCCGACCACAGGGTCACGATCACCGTCCTCATCATGTCACTCACTGTGACATGCCCCACTGACAGTGACGCCCGTCAGGTGAACGCCCCGTCGGGTGGTGGAGGGGAGGCCGACGCGGTCGCGTCCGTGACGACCGGCGCCCCGCCCGTGAAGTCCCGCAGCTCGCGGCCCGCGAGGACCCGGGCCGTGAACGGGTCGGCGGCGCAGCGGCGCACGAGTTCGGCGAGGGGCAGTTCGCCGTCCGCGGCGAGGAGTACGCCGTTGCCGAAGCGTCGCCCGCGCAGGACCGCGGGTTCGGCCATGAGGCAGACGTGCGCGAACCGGTCGGCGAGGGTGGCGGCCTGCCGCCGCAGGTGGGCGAGCGGTGGTCCGTCGGTGACGTTGACGGCGTACCAGCCGCCGGGGGCGAGGACGCGGGCGGCCTCGGCGAGGAATTCGGCGGTGGTGCAGTGGGCCGGTGTCCTGGCGTCGCTGAAGACGTCGGTGAGGACGAGCCCGGCCCACGCGTCGGGCAGTTTCCGCAGCAGTTCGCGCGCGTCGGTGGGGCGGACCTTGACGCGGGCGGTGTCGGGGAGGGGCAGTTCCCTGCGGACGAGCGCGGTGAGGCGGGCGTCGGGTTCGGCGACCTGCTGGACGGAGCGGGGGCGCGTGACGGCGACGTAGCGGGCGAGGGTGAGGGCGCCGCCGCCGAGGTGGACGACGGTGAGGGGCTGTCCCGGGGGTGCGGCGAGGTCGGCGACGTGTCCGAGGCGCCGTTGGTACTCGAAGGCGAGGCGGGTGGGTGCGTCGAGGTCCACGTGGGACTGCGGGGCGCCGTCGAGGAGGAGTTCCCAGGCGTGGGGGCGGTCCGGGTCGGGGACGAGCTGGGCCAGGCCGCCGTCCACGGGTTCGCTGACGGTCTCCCGGCCGCCGGCGCGGCGTCCGCGTCTCATCGTGGGCTCCGGCTGGTCACCGGCACCGGCACCGGCACCGGTCGGCGGGGGGAGGCCGGTGCGTCGTACGGCGGTGTCGGCGTGGGTGTCGGGTTCGGGGTCGTCCGGGTCGTCACGTCCACCAGTGTGACGACCGGCGGGGCCGCCGCGCGGCGGCCCCTGCCTTCCGGCCCCGGCCCGGTCGCGGGGCCCGGTGGGTCACTGGCAGCGGTCAACGACGCGCAGCATGGTGACGGCCTCGCTCAGCGCGGCGCGCAGCCGGTGGGGTTCGGTGGCGTCGCGGACGGCGCCGTCGGGCGGGACCAGCCAGCCGCTGCCGGTCACCGGTGGTGTCCCGCTGCCGCGCCGTGCGGCGGTGTGGGTCTGGGTGCAGGCGCTGCCGGGCAGGTCCCAGCGCTCGGCCGTGCCCGGCGGCACGAGGAAGCCGAGGGTGTCGCCGTCCCTGTCGTGCAGGACGGGGCCGACGCCGTGCCGGATGCGCAGGATGTCGGCGGCCTCCAGTCCTTCCCTGGCAGGAACGGTGACCAGATCACAGGGCGGCGTGTCGCCGGTGTCCGCCATGGTGTGCCTCCTCCGGAGTTTCGGTCCGGTGTTCAACGCGCCACGTCGTCAACGGCTACGGGCGGATACCGCCGGAAAGGCTGGCAGTTCATGGCGGATCGTGGGCGTGTTGTGTGGATTCGCCGGGAAAGACAGGGTAGTGCGGCGTCGGGGGCCGATACGGTCCGCTGCATGGCGACGTCACCATACGCGTCCCGGACGAGCGGGCCCAACCGGGTGTTCCGGGAGCTGCGGGGGCCGCTGTCCCCCGGGGAGTTCGCCGCGAGAGTACGGCGCGCGGCGCGTGAGATCGGCGAGCGGGTCAGTTGTGACGCCCGGTACGTGGGGCGGGTGGAAGCGGGCGAGATCCGGTGCCCTAACTACGCCTACGAGCGGGTATTCCTTCATATGTTCCCCGGTCGTTCGCTGACCGATCTCGGATTCGAACCCCGGCACGCGGTGCGCGGACGCAGACCGGGCCCGCTTCCCCCCACCCCGTCGGTGTCGTCCGTCCCGGCAGCCGCGTGTCCGGCCGGTGCGCCCGGCCGTGTTCCCGGCGCCGCAGGTGCCGCCGGTCCCGCGGGCGACCGCATGGACGGTATCGACGGTATCGACGGCTTCACCGACTCGGAGGAGGGCGACGTGCTGCGTCGCGTGTTCATGACCGGCGGTCCCGCCGCCGTCGCGTCCCTGACCGCTCTGGGGACGCTTCCGGCCGCCGCCGCCACACCCACCGCGCGTCCGGGCCCGCGTGAGGTGGCCGCCTTGGCGGCGACCGTGCGGAACATCCGGCTGCTGGACGACCGGCACGGCGCGGACGCGCTGTACCGGCCCGCCGGTGAGGCGCTGCGGATCGCGTACCAGTTGCTCGACGCGGGGGCGCGGCGGGAGCGGGTGAGCGGTCGGCTCCACTCCGCGGCGGGGGAGCTGGCCGTCTCGGTGGGCTGGCTGGCCCACGACTCGGGGCGTACGGCGGACGCCCGTTCGCACTACGCGGAGGCGCTGGCGACGGCGCGGGTCGGCGGTGACGCGGCGCTGGAGGCGCACGCGTTCTGCAACGCGGCGTATCTGGCGCTGGACGCGGACCGTCCGCGGGAGGCGCTGCGGGCGGCGCAGGCGGGGCAGCAGGCGGCGCGGCGTCTGGCGTGGCCGCGGTTGCGTTCGCTGCTGGCGCTGCGGGAGGCGGGGGCGTGGGCGGCGCTGGGCGACCGGGCGGGGTGCGAGGAGGCGCTGGCGCGTGCCGGGGTGGAGTACGGGCGGGACGCGGCGGAGGTGGCGCCCGGGTGGATGACGTTCTTCGGCGAGGCGGAGGCGGCGAGTCTGGAGGCGGGCTGCTGGGGGGTGCTCGGGGAGTACGGGCGTGCGGTCGCCGGTGCGCGGCGGGCGGTCACGGCGGCGCTGCGTGAGCCGCATTTCGTGCGGAACATCGCGCTCTACTCGGCGGAGCTGGCCGGGCATCTGGCCGCCGGGGGGAGTCCCGAGGAGGCGGCGGCGCACGGGGGGCGGGCGTTGGACCTGCTGGCGCAGGTCAGGTCGGCGCGGATCGTGACGTTGCTGTCCTCGACGGCGGGGCGGTTGCGTCCGGCGCGGCACGACCGGGCGGTGTCGTCGTTCCTGGAACGGCACGCGGCGCTGCCCGCGGCGGCCTGACGGCGGGCGGCGCGCGGCGCGGAGGGGCGCGGCGGGGCGGGGTCACAGGTCGCGCGCGGGCGCATGCGCGTGTGTCGTGCGCCGCGACGCGCGGCACGGCGAGGTGATCATGGAGCGTGCGCGGGCGGCGCCCCGCGCGCCGTGGCCGGGAACGTGCGGTGTGCGGCCGTCTCCCGCGCCGCCCCGCATAGGCGGCGCGGCAGCGGGAAGTCGGTGTGGTCACCGGTCCCTGGCGTTCGCGCCGGGCTCAGGAGGTGACGCGTACGCCATCCGCATCCCGACTCGCAGACGGGCGCCCGTGCGGCGCGGTGCACGGCGTTCCGCGCCGGTGCGCGCGCCGGTCAGGGCGTGGCGTCGAGGTGGCCTGTGTCGTTCCAGCGTTCGAGGGCCGGGCCGCCGTACGCGGTGGTGAGGGCGCACAGGGCCGCGGGGTCGAGGCGCAGGCGGGCGGCGAAGGACACGTCCTCGCCGAGCCAGCGGGCGGCGATGGCGCGCGAGATGTGGCCGTGGGCGAAGACGACGGTGTCGCGGTCGGTGGACCTGGCCCAGGCGACGACGGCGTCGGCGCGTGCGGCGAGCTGGGCGAGGGTCTCGCCGCCGGTCACGCCGTCGCGCCAGATGAGCCAGCCGGGGCCGCGTCGCTCGGTGATCTGGGCGGGGGTGAGGCCCTCCTCGTCGCCGTAGTCCCATTCGCGAAGCGCGTCCCAGTCGGTGGCGCGTTCGCCGAATCCGGCCAGTTCGCAGGTCTCGTGGGCGCGGGAGAGCGGGCTGGTGCGGATCTCGGCGTCGGGGAGCCCGTGCCAGGGGGCGCCGTGGAGGCGCTGTCCGAGGGCCTTGGCCTGGGCACGGCCTTCGTCCAGGAGGGGGACATCGGTGTGTCCGGTGTGCCGTCCGGAGACCGACCAGGCCGTCCGTCCGTGTCGGACCAGCACGAGGCGCGCCGCCATGACCATCCTTCCGTTTGTCACATCGGTCACTCATCATCTCGCAAGCAACCGAAGGGGTCTCCCCTGACGTCTGTTCCAGAGCCCTTCGGCTTACGGTTGTCCTGGATTCGCCTGCTCGTGGGCGGGCTCAGCCACTGCCGCAGACGACGCGACGTGAAGAAGTGCACCCCGGGGAACTTGGAGTAGGAGCGTATGTGTCGAGACCGGCCACGCTGGTGGACCGAGCTGCTGCTGCTCGTCGTCGTCTACGGCGCGTACTCCGGTGCGCGGCTGCTGGCGCGCGGGGACGTGAGCACGGCGGTGGACAACGGGCTCGCGATCCTGCGGTTGGAGCGCGCGCTGTGGCTGCACCCCGAGGTGCCTTTGAACGAGTTGTTCACGCAGGAGGCGTGGCTGGGCGTGCCGTCGTCGTTCGCGTACGCCTCGCTGCACTACATCGTGACGCCCGCGGTGCTGGTGTGGCTGTTCCGCCGTAGGCCGCTGCACTACCGGCTGATGCGCACCTGGCTGCTGGCCTCCACGATGCTCGGCCTGATCGGCTTCACGCTGCTGCCGACCTGCCCGCCGCGGCTGCTGCCCGGGGGCGAGGGGTTCGTGGACAGTCTGGCCCAGTACAGCAACTACGGGTGGTGGGCGAACGACGCGAGCGCCCCGAGCGGGATGGGTGACTTCACGAACCAGTTCGCGGCGATGCCGAGCCTGCACGTGGGCTGGTCGCTGTGGTGCGGGGTGGCGCTGTGGCACTACGGGTCGCGTTCGTTGTGGATCAAGTCCGCCGCGCTGGGGTACCCGCTGATGACCACGATGGTCGTGATGGGTACGGCGAACCACTACTTCATGGACGCGGTCGCGGGCGTGCTGGTGATGACCGCGGGTCTGCTGCTGGCGCGCCCGATGCTGCGGCTGACGCACCGGCTGCGGGAGCGGTTCGGCGGGGTGCGGCCGGTGCCGGGGACGGAGCACGACAGCCTGCCGTCCGGGCGGCTCGTGGCGGGCGGCACGTCCCGTCCCCGGGATGACCGGGCGGTGGCGCGGCACAATGGACCGGCGCGCGAGCCCGCCGCTCCGCCGTCCTGACGGGCGTCGGCGGGCCGGTGCGGTGCCGGATCGGGGCCGGGTGAGGCCGACCGCCGCCCCGGCCGCCGTCCCCTCCCCCGCCGTCCGTCCAGAAGGAGAGCCTCCATGTCCGAGTCAGGCCCGGTTCCCGAGCCGTCGTCCGGCCGTCCGCCGCAGTACCGCAGGCCGGCCGCGCTGTTCTTCGACCCTCCGTCGGGGCAGGCGGAGGACGAGCACTTCTTCGCACTGGAGACCCTGACCGACCCGTCGCAGCTCCTGGAGCGGGCGACGGAGCTGGCGGTCGCGTTCCAGGCGGCGGCCGACCGGGCCGTGGAGTTCCAGGCGACGGCGGCGGCGCAGCTGGCCGATCCGCGGCGGTTCGACAGCCTCTCGGCGGCGGCCGTGGCGGAGCGCGCGGGCTGGACCGAGGACTACGCCGTCA
The DNA here is from genome assembly GCF_000719135.1 of Streptomyces avicenniae. Taxonomy (GTDB): domain Bacteria; phylum Actinomycetota; class Actinomycetes; order Streptomycetales; family Streptomycetaceae; genus Streptomyces; species Streptomyces avicenniae. Next base: position 449,050 of record NZ_JOEK01000002.1, read on the forward strand.
GGATGATCGAGTACGGCCGTGAGCTGGAGCGGCGGCGTCCCTAGCCGATTTTTCTTCCACGCGATCCTGGTGCTAGAGTCTGAGACGTCAGCAGGCGCCGCTAGCTCAGTTGGTTAGAGCAGCTGACTCTTAATCAGCGGGTCCGGGGTTCGAGTCCCTGGCGGCGCACCTGATGGGAATCCCCCTCACCTCCGGGTGAGGGGGATTCTCTGCTTTGTGGATACGGGGTTCACGGGCCGGAAGCCGCGGTGGCGTGCCCGGTTCCCGCGCCGCGCCGCCCTACGGGGAATGCCCCGGGCGGAAGAGAGAATTCCGCGCCCGGTATTCCGGGGGATTTCCCACGGCTGTTCCCGTGGCCGGGCGGAGACGGGGCCGGAAAAGAACACCGGGCGGGGGAGGCAGATGTTCGGATCGGCGGACAACACCGCCCGGGGACCCTACGCTTCGGTGCATGACAGCACCAGAAACCGATCCGATCGCCGAACTGTCCGGTCACATCGAGGCGACTCTCGCCGCCCTGGCCGCCATGCCCGACGCGATCGCGCGCGAACGGGCCGCGCGGCGCCTCGTGGACGAGGTGATACCGAACGCCACCCGCAGACTCGCCGCCGTACGCAGGGAAGTGGTCGTCGGCTTACGCGACGAGCGGTACAAACTCCGCGAGATAGGCGAGATGCTGGGACTTTCCGTGTCACGGGTCAATCAGATCGCCCGGGGCAACAAGTGAGTCAGTCCGCGCGTTTCGGCGCCGGGATTCCGGTGGCGGCGACGAGGACGGCATAACGCTCCCGGAAATCCCGCTGCAACACGGCGAATCCGGCGCGGTCGTCCGCGACCTGGAGGGGATGCCAGATGACGACGGCCTCGGCCGTCCCGTCCCTGAGGTGCCGACCGGCGGAACGCCAGCCCTCGCGCTCCTTCAACGGCAGGTCCGGGGTGCTCTCGACGATGGTGTCCACGACGTCCCACGCCCGCGTCCTGGCGTACTCGGCGCAGGTCCTGGCGTGGCGGGCCGCCGTCCTGGCGTCCCGCTCGCAGACGTAGACGATCGTCCCCGGCGGGCCGTGACGGCACGGCTCGCCGTTCCTGAAGCAGTGGTCGTAGTGGATCTGCGACACGGCGCCCCCTCCGGGACCGGGCGGTTCTCCCCGCATTATGGCGCCGCCCGGCTCCGCGTACCTCCCACTCCGCGAGCTCGCTCTGATGTGCTGACGCGGGGGGTGGTTCAGTCCCGCGTGACCTTGATGTCCCAGCCTCCGGTGGCGGTGCGCTCGCCGACCTCGATCCGCACGCCCGCGTCCTCGTCGTAGTAGCTCTCGCCCGTCTCCAGCGGGGCGTCGGCCAGCCGCGGGTGCACGGAGCCCGCGTGGCAGGCGCTGGTGCCCGGATGGCCGTCCAGGACCTCCACGGGCCCCTCGGCGGACGCGACGTCGCTGCGGACGCGGTACAGGAGGACGCCACGGGTGCAGCTGGTCGCGTCGTTGCCGGTCGGCGTCCGCGCCTCCGCGACGAGCGCCTCGGCCGGGCCTGTGCGGACGACGGCGAGCCGGACGTCGGAGCCGGGCGGGGCCGCCGCCAGCGGGGCGCCGAGCGGTTGCAGCGTGTGATGGCTGGCGCCCGTGGTGCGGACGCAGGCGACATGGCCCGAGTTCAGCCAGCCCAGCTTCCACTTGTGCCAGCCGAACAGCTCGGGCGAGAGGCCGAACTGGCTGCCCATCAGGTCCCAGTCCCCCACATGGGTGTCCCAGTCACCGAAACCGTCCTCCGGCCGGTCGTACAGATCCGGCAGATCGAACACGTGGGCGGTTTCGTGGGCGAGCACATTGCGGTCCGGCGGGCGGCGTTCGAACACGGTCACGATCCGGCGGATCTCGGCCTCGCCGACGGTCACCGGGCTGTCGAAGTTGACCACCTTGGTGGCGTCGGAGTCCACGCCGGGGGCGTCCGGGTCGGCGACGAGGTAGACGAGGTCGTACGCCGCCAGATCGGCGCGTGAGGACACCGCGGCCAGCGCGTCGCCCAGGTAGGCGGACCGTTTCTCCGGCTCCCAGTCGCGCTGTATCCCGTACGCGCCCGACCGCTCCGGCATCTCGATCCACTCGCCGACCACGGTCTCGCGAAGGTCGAGCCGACCATAGGAAGCGGTGTCGAAGTAGTCGGAAGTCGCCGGGAAGTAGTCACGGGCGATCCGTTCCGGTGTCGTCCTGGGCTCGGCGTCCGGGAAGGACAGGAAGAACATCGCGGCCCGCAGCGTGCCGACCGGGCGCGGGTACTCCTCGTTCCAGCTGGCCACGCCCTCGGAGTGGTGCACCCCTGAACGCGGCAGGCTGCACGGCTCGTCGGCGACCGCGTCGGGGCCTGGCCCCGAGGTCAGCGTGGTACCCAGGAGAGCGGCCAGGACCGTGAGGACGGCCGCCGGGCGGCGGTGGGGACGGCGCACTTCGACCTCCCGTGCGGGCCGTAGGGGACACCGCCACCACTCTGTTCAGATTTGCCGGGGAATGACCTGTTTCACTAGGCCGCCCGAGTCATGGGCAATACGATTACCGTGCGTATTGTTCAATCGAGAACGATCGGGTCCGCCCACCGCCCGAGCAGAAACGGTCAGCTAATCGAAACCTCGGCGGGCGCGGACCGCGCGGCGACCAAGACAGGCGGCCGAAGCACTGGCTCCACCCGCTTCCCAGCCTCTATGATCGCCACATTTCCAGCGCGGATGCGCCGGCGGACGGGCGGGGCGCGGCCGACGGCGGCATCCACCAGGCGACCAGTGCCCTCCGGGAGCGATCGGTGAACGGACCCCCCCAAGGACCGGGCCAAGACCCCGGAGGCGGCCTCGGCCGGGGCCCGTCCCCGTTCACGGAGAGTAATATCCACCGTGATTACCAGGCCGCCTTCCGGATCGCCCAGCTGCCGATGGCGCTGGTTGGCAGATCGGGGCATATCGTCTCGGCGAACCCGGCCTTCGGCCTGCTCCTCGGCGTCGAGCCGACGTCGCTGGCCGGGCTGCGGGCCGACTCGGTGACCGGCCTCGGGCTCGACGGCCGCACGCGCGGCTCGTACCACGCCGTGCTGCGCGGGCTGAGCGAGCGCATGCGCTGCACGCGGCGCCTCAAGCACGCCGACGGGCACACGCTGTGGGCCGAGGTCACCGTGCTGCCCATCGAGCGCAGCGACTCGGCGGCCCTGCTGACCGTCCAGGACATCAGCGAGCGGCGCGACCTCCAGGAGCGCCTGCGGCACATCGAGATGCACGACCCGGTGACGCGGCTGCCCAACCGGGCCCTGTTCTTCGAGCGCCTGACCGCCGCCCTCGCCGAGTCGGCGACCGGCCGCATCGGGCTGTGCTACCTCGACCTCGACGGGTTCAAGGCCGTGAACGACACCCTCGGCCACCGCGTCGGCGACCAGCTCCTCGGCGCCGCCGCCCAGCGGCTCGCGCACTGCGCGACCGGCGCGGGCGGCCACCTGGTGGCGCGGCTCGGCGGGGACGAGTTCGCCGTCCTGGTCGAGGCGTCGAGCGGCACGGAGCAGCTGACCGGCCTGGCGGAGGGCATGCTGACGGCGCTCCAGCGGCCGTTCGACCTGGCGGGGCAGCGGCTGGCGGTCTCGGCGAGCATCGGCGTGGTCGAACGGGAGTCGGCCGGGACGACGGCGACCGGCCTCATGCAGGCCGCCGACACGACGCTGTACTGGGCGAAGGCGGACGGCAAGGCCCGCTGGACGCTCTTCGACCCCGAGCGCAACGCGCACCGCATGACCCGGCAGTCCCTGTCCTCGACGCTGCGCCCGGCCGTGGAGCGCGGCGAGTTCCGGCTGGAGTACCAGCCGATCGTCGGACTGGCGGACGACGTGGTGCGGGGCGCGGAGGCGCTGGTGCGCTGGCAGCATCCGCAGTTCGGTCGGCTCGGCCCCGACAAGTTCGTCGGGCTCGCCGAGGAGAACGGGGCGATCGTCCCGCTGGGCCGCTGGGTGCTGAACGAGGCGTGCCGCCAGGCGCGGCGCTGGCAGACGGAGGCGCCGGGGCCGCCGCTGTTCGTGAGCGTGAACGTGGCGGTGCGGCAGGTGTGGGACTCGGACCTGGTGAGCGACGTGGCGGCGGCGCTGCGCGACTCGGGGCTGCCGTCGGGGCTGCTCCAGCTGGAGCTGACCGAGTCGGCCGTCATGGGGTCGGCGGGACGGCCGCTCCAGGCGTTGCAGGCGCTCTCCGACATGGGGGTGCGGATCGCGATCGACGACTTCGGCACCGGTTACTCGAACCTCGCCTACCTCAGCAGGCTGCCGGTGCGCGCGCTGAAGCTGGACGGCACGTTCGTGCGGGGCTTCAGGACGGCGCGGCACCTGAACCCGGCGGACGAGACGATCGTGACGTCCCTCGTGCAGCTCGCGCACAAGCTGGGCCTCACGGTCACGGCGGAGTGCGTCGAGGGACCGGCGCAGGCGGAGCGGCTGCGGCGGATCGGCTGCGACACCGGCCAGGGGTGGCACTACGCCAAGCCGATGTCGGCCGACCATCTGACGACGATGCTGGCCGCGCGCGGCTGACGGCGCGGGGGCGGCGGGCGGCGTCCGTGCATGCGTGCGTGCGTCCGACGGAGCGGGACATGACGGGCTATGGACCGGCATGCCCGACTGCGGCCATACTCACGGGGCATGACGATCACGGCTGACCCGCTGACTCCCGACCGTTTCGACGCCCTGCTGACCGACGCGACCGTGCCCGTGGTGCACAGGGCGCTGTGGGCGCTGCTGTGGGAGACGGACATACGTGTCCTCGACCTGCTGGCCCTGGACGTGACGGACGCCGCGCCCGACGGGCGGCGTATAAGACCCGGTGCCCCGCCGCTGGGCCCGCGGGCCGCCGCGCTGCTGGCGGAGCTGGTGGGCGCCAGGGAGTCGGGGCCGTTGTTCGCGGTCGGGCGGGCGGCGGAGCGGCTGCTCACGTGGGAGGAGGCCGTGCGGGTCGCGACGGGGCGCGGGCTGGCGATCCACACGCTGCGGGCGACGGGGAAGGCGTACCGGCCGCGGGAGGACTGACGGCGGCGGCGTGACGGCAGCCGGGGGCGGTGGCGGGGGCGGTGGGCCCGCTCAGGCGAACAGGGACCCCATGGCGGGGCATCCGGCGGGCCGGTGGCCGAGGAGGCGGAGCCCTTCCCAGGCGGTGACCTGGTTGGCCGTCAGGACGGCCTTGCCGATCGCCGCCTCGAGATCGGGGAGCCAGGCGGCGGTGTGCAGGGCGGTGTCGGGCAGGAGCACGGCGTCGGCCGCCGGGTCGTCGCCCGCGCGGGTGAGGGCGAGCACGTCGTCGCGCCCCCAGGTGCCGACCTCGGCGGCCGTGATGACGCCGCTGCCGCGCAGCCCCACGACCTCGAAGCCCGCCGCGCGCAGGAAGGCGGCGAACAGGTCGGCGATGTCGTCGGGGTAGGTGGCGGCGATCGCGACCCGCCGGGCGCCCGCCGCGCGGGCGGCGTGGGCGAACGCGAAGGACGTGCTGGAGGCGGGTAGCCCGGCGCGCGCGGACAGCTGCTCGGCCTGCTCGCGCGCGCCCTCGTGGCCGTAGACGAAGCTGGCGCTGGTGCAGGCCCAGACGACGGCGCCGGGGGCGTGCGGGGTCAGTTCGCCGAGGGCGGCGGTCAGGCGATCGACGGAGCCCATCTCCAGGAGGGCGTCCACGCGGTGCGCGTCGGTGCCGATGTCGGTGTGGACGAGGGGCAGGCGGACGTCGGCTCCCGCCGCGCGCAGCAGGGCCTCCATGCGGGGGAAGTCGTCCTCGGCGGAGTGGCCGGGGTAAAGGAATCCTGCGGTCGCGGTCATCATGGGGCTCCGTTCCTGGTGGGGGCAGGGCGGGGGGTCAGCGGTCGTCGTCCGGCGGGGCGGGTTCCGCGGCGTCGCCGGGCGCCACGTCGGGGTCGGCGCCCGGGTCGGTGTCGGGTCCGGCGACGGGCGCGACGGCCACGGCGGGGATCTGCGGGGGGAGGGCGGGGAGCGCGGGCGGCAGGGAGGCGGGGCCGCGTCTGGCGGCCGGGTCGAGGAGCGCCTGGTAGGGGCCGACGGCCGACGTGCCGAGGGCGCGCAGGGCGGCCCAGACGGTGACCTGGTTGGCGGACAGGACGGGCATGCGCAGCTCGGCCTCCAGCTGCGGGATGACGTCGTACGTCGGCAGGTTGGTGCAGCTGATGAACAGGGCGTCGGGCCCGCCGTCCACGGCGCGGCGGGCCATGTCCACGACGTCGCGGTAGGGCACGCGCCAGATCTCGCGGGTGAGGCCGAGGTAGCTGCGTCCTGTGACCTCGATCCCGGCCTCGGCGAGGTAGTCCTCCAGGGCGTCCGTGACGGACTTGGTGTACGGGGTGACGACGGCGATGCGGCGGGCGTCGAGTTCGCGCAGGGCGTCGAGCAGGGCGCCGGAGGTGGTGACGGCGGGGATGCCTCCGGCCTGCGTCATGGCGGCGCTCATGGCGCGTTCCCCGGCGACGCCGCTGACGAAGCTGCCGGACGTGCAGGCGTAGGCGACGGCCTCGGGGGCGACGGCGTTCAGGGTGCCGACGGCGGCGCGCAGCGTCTCGTGCTCGCTGACCATGCGGGCGAGGTCGAGGGAGACCTCGACGGGGACGAACGGCGTGCGGGTGAGGTGCAGCGAGACGTGGTCGGGCACCCAGCGCCACAGTTCTCGGTCGAGCGCGAAGTCGAACGGCGCGACGACCCCGACGCCGCGCTGCGGCTGCGGCCCGCCCAGGAAGGAGACATCCATACGTGAACCCCGATTCGGCAAACGGAGGGGCGGTGCTGATGGAGGAATGCTGTTGTGGGGGGCGACGCCGGTGCTTCCGGGGTGGTGGCCGGAAGGGGCCCGCGTTGACGAAGGTAGATCTGGTTCCTACCGTGGTCAATCCTCGGATTCCACCCAAACAGGCACGCGTTTCGGAACGGTTTCTCCTCCATGTCACCTGCGGCGCAGCTCCTTCACCCCGGTCACACGCCTCGTCTGGTCGTGCTGGACGACGACCCGCCTCCCCGGCTCGGGCGGCTCGGCGGGCGCGCCGACGTCGTGCACGTGCGGGGGGTGGAGGCGCTGGCGCGTGAGCTGCCGGGCGCGGACGTCCTGCTCGTGTGGGACTTCCTGTCGGACGCGGTGCGCGACGCGTGGCCGGACGGCGGGCCGCGCCCCGGCTGGGTGCACACGGCGAGCGCGGGGGTGGACCGGCTGCTGTTCCCGGGCCTGGTGGGCTCGGACACGGTGGTGACGAACGCGCGGGGCGTGTTCGACCAGCCGATCGCGGAGTACGTCGCGGGGCTGGTGCTGGCGATGGCGAAGGACCTCTACGGGAGCTGGGACCTCCAGCGGGAGCGGCGCTGGCGGCACCGGGAGACGATGAAGGTCGCCGGGAGCAGGGCCGTCGTCGTCGGGGCGGGCCCGATCGGGCGGCGGATCGGGGCGCTGCTGGGTGCGCTCGGCGTCTCCGTCGAGCTGGTGGGGCGTGGGGCGCGGCCGGGGGTGCGGGGGGCGGAGGAGTTGCACGGGCTGCTGGGTGGGGCGGACTGGGTGGTGTGCGCGGCGCCGCTGACGGAGGCGACGCGCGGCATGTTCGACGCGGCGGCGTTCGCGCGGATGCGGCCCGGTGCGCGTTTCGTGAACGTCGGGCGGGGTCAGCACGTGGTGGAGGAGGATCTGGCCGCGGCCCTGTCGGCGGGGCGGCTGGCGGGGGCGGCGCTCGACGTCTTCGCGGAAGAGCCGCTGGCGCCCGGCAGTCCGCTGTGGTCGGCTCCCGGGCTGGTCGTGTCGCCGCACATGAGCGGGGACACGGTGGGCTGGCGTGACGACCTGGGTGAGCAGTTCCTGGACAACTTCGACCGCTGGCAGGCGGGCGAGCCGCTGCGCAACGTGGTGGACAAGCGGCTCGGCTACGTGCCGTCCGACCGCACGGAGGACTGATGACGGATCTCACCGCGCTGGGCGCTGCCCGGCTGACCGCGGGGTACGCGGCGCGTGACCTCTCGCCGGTGGAGGTGGCGCTGGCTGTGCTGGACCGGGCGGAGGCGGCGCAGCGGGCGGTGAACGCGTTCGTGCTGCTGGACCGGGAAGGGGCGCTGGCGGAGGCGCGGGCGTCGGAGCGGCGGTGGGGGCGTGGGGAGCCGAGGGGGCCGCTGGACGGGGTGCCGGTGACGGTGAAGGACATCCTGCTGCAGCGCGGGGCGCCGACGCGGCGCGGGTCGGCGGCGGTCCCGGCGGGCGGCGGGCCGTGGGAGGAGGACGCCCCGGCGGTGGCGCGGCTGCGGGAGTCGGGGGTGGTGTTCGTGGGGAAGACGACGACGCCCGAGTTCGGGTGGAAGGGCGTGACGGATTCGCCGCTGTCGGGCGTGACGGGTAATCCGTACGACGCGGGGCGGACGGCTGGCGGGTCGAGCGGGGGCAGTGCGGCGGCCGTAGCGCTGGGCGCGGGGCCTTTGAGCCTGGGTACGGACGGTGGGGGGTCGGTGCGTATCCCGGCGTCGTTCTGCGGGATCTTCGCGCTGAAGCCGACGTACGGGCGGGTGCCGCTGTATCCGGCGAGTGCGTTCGGGACGCTGGCGCATGTGGGGCCGATGACGCGGGACGTGGTGGACGCGGCGCTGCTGATGGACGTGATCGCGCGGCCGGACGCGCGGGACTGGTCGCAGCTGGCGCCGCTGACGGGGGGTTTCCGCGGCGCGCTGGTGGGTGGGGCGGCGCGGGTGCGGGGTCTGCGCGTGGCGTACTCGCCGACGTTGTGGCCGGGGGGTGCGGGGGTGCCGGTGGCGCCCGCCGTGGCGGAGGCGGTGCGGCGTGCGGTGGGGCGGCTGGCGGAGCTGGGTGCGGAGGTGACGGAGACGGACCCGGCGCTGCCGCCGCTGGACGAGCTGCGGGAGGCGTTCCACGTGCTGTGGTTCAGCGGCGCGGCGCGCGTGACGCAGGGTCTGGACGACGCGGCGGTGGCGGCGCTGGACCCGGGGCTGGCCGAGGTGCGGGAGCGGGGCGGGGCGTACGGGGCGCTGGACTACCTGGCGGCGGTGGACGTGCGGATGGCGGCCGGGCGGGCGATGGGCGGCTTCCACGAGCGGTTCGACGTGCTGGTGACGCCGACGATGCCGCTGACGGCGTTCGGTGCGGGCCGTGAGGGGCCGGAGGGGTCCGGGCTGACGCGGTGGACGGAGTGGACGCCGTTCACGTACCCGTTCAACATGACGCAGCAGCCCGCCGCGTCCCTGCCGTGCGGCGTGGACGGCGACGGGCTGCCGGTGGGGCTCCAGGTGGTGGCGGCGCGGCACGCGGACGCGACGGTCCTGCGGGTGGCGCACGCGCTGTACGAGGCGGGGGTCGCCGCGCTGCCCGCGCCGGGGGCCGTCAGGCCCGGCGGAAGCTGAGCGTCTCGCCGATGGCGCCCGCGCGCCACAGGTCCTGGCAGGCGTCGGCCATGCGGTCGAGGCCGTCCACGACGGCGCCCCAGACGATGCCGGGGACCCAGCCCGCGTCGCCGTTGATCAGGAGGTTGTTGCGCTCGTAGAAGAGCGCGAGATCGACGACGGTGGCGCGGCCACGGTGGGCGGCGCCCGTGCCGTAGCCGTAGGAGGCGGTGCCGAGCTGGGTGTCGGTGAAGGTGAAGTAGCACAGGTCGCCGGGGATGGGGGTGACCGTGGGGTTCTCCAGCGGCGGTTCCTCGGCGGCGAAGGCGGGGAACAGGGCGTAGATCTCGTTGCGCGCGTACTTGGCGTGGTAGACGTCGCCGCCGAGGGGGAGCGCGTCCCAGACGGCGGCGCAGGTGAGCGGGGCGCGGTCGGTGAGCAGGCGGGCGGTGCAGCTCACGCCGCGCCGGTCGAGCGAGACGGTGACGAAGCGTTCCTGGGCTGCGGTCGGGTCGTGGTCGGCCATGGCGGGAGCCTCCTGGTGCTGCCGGGGCGTACGGTCGCTGCGGTCCTGGTGGTCGGGGTGGTCGGGGTGGGTCGTGAGGCGCTGTCCAGGACGCCTTCCCCGGACGTCCGAAATGAGTCCGCATGGAACGTGTGGGACGGGGTAGCCGCGCCGCCATGGCTCCACCAGCGAGAACAATACGGACATATAACAGGAGACAGGGCGGTATCAGTCGGCGCTCGCTTCTGGCGGGCGTCGCGGCATTCGGTGCCCTGGGCGCCGCCGGGTGCACCCGGGTCGCGGCCGAGGGCACCGTCGAGGGCGGTGACCTGCTCGACCGGCTGCGGGAGCGCGGCGAGGTCAAGGTCGGCATCGCGAACGAGCCGCCGTTCGGCTACGTGGACGACGACGGCGAGCCCACCGGCGAGGCGCCGGAGGTGGCGAAGGTCCTCTTCGGGCGCCTGGGCGTCGAGCGGATCACGCCGGTCCCGGTCGATTTCAGCGCGCTGATCCCCGGCCTCAAGGCGCAGCAGTTCGACGTCGTGTCGGCCGGGATGACGATCAACCCGCCGCGCTGCGAGCAGGTGCTGTTCGCCGACCCCGACTTCCTCATGCTCGACGCGTTCATCGTGGCGCCGGGCAACCCGAGGAACATCACCACCTACGACGACATCGCCGAGCAGGGCCTCACGATGGCGACCGGCCAGGCGTACGCGCAGATCGGCTACGCCGCGGCGGCCGGGATCCCGGGCAGCAAGGTCCTGATCCTGCCGGACCAGGTCGCCGGGCTCGACGCCGTGGCGCAGGGCCGCGTGGACGCGTTCGCCGGGACGAACGTGACGGTCACCGGCGTCACCGAGGGCAGCGACCGCGCCGAGGCGAGCGAGCCGTTCCAGCCCATGGTGGACGGCGAACCGGCGCTCGGCGCGGGCGGTTTCGCGTTCCGGCTCACGGAGCGGAACCTGCGCGACGCGTTCAACGAGGAGCTGCACCGCATCAAGGACAGCGGCGAGCTGCTGGAGATCGTGCGCCCCTTCGGCTTCACCGAGGCGGAGATGACCGACCTCACGGCCGAGGAGCTGTGCCGATGATGACCTCGGGGATGTTCACGAACTACTTCCTGCCCGGGATCTGGATCACGGTCCAGGTGACCGTCTACAGCGCACTGCTGGCCGCCGCCGTGGCGTTCCTGGTGGGCACGCTGCGGACGTCGCGGCTGTGGATCGTCCGTTTCCTCGCCGGGTGCTACTTCGAGATCTTCCGCGGCATGTCCGCGCTGGTCTTCATGTTCTTCCTGGTGTTCTCGCTGCCGCTCATGCTGCGCTGGCAGCTCGTGCCGATGTGGGCGGGCGTCCTGGCGCTCGGCCTGACGTACGGCGCGTACGGGTCGGAGATCGTACGGGGCGCGCTGGCCGCCGTACCGGTGGCTCAGCGCGAGGCGGGGGTCGCGCTCGGGTTCAGCCGGTCGCAGCGGCTGCGACGCGTCGAGATCCCACAGGCGTGGCCCGAGATGGTGCCGCCGTTCAACAACCTGCTGATCGAACTGCTGAAGGGGACCGCGCTGGTCTCGGTGATCATGGTGTCCGACGTGACGTTCGCCGCGAACCTGGTGCGCTTCGCGAACAACGAGAGCGCGCCCGTCTACACGCTGCTGCTCGTCGTCTACTTCGCGATGGCGTTCGTCCTGACCCGCGGCATGCGCCTGCTGGAGCGGCGCGCCAAGGCGGGCGTCGGGCAGGAGCAGCCGCGCGGCGGCCTGCTGCGCCGGGGGCTCCACGAGGACGCGGGTGAGGGCGCCGGCGCGCTGACGGCGGGGGGTGCGGCCCGATGAACTGGGACTGGGACGTCGTCGGCGACTACATGCCGAGGTTCTGGGACGGGGTGCAGCTGACGCTCCAGGCGCTGGTGCTCGGCAGCCTGATCGCGTTCGGCCTCGGCCTCGTGTGGGCCATCGCGCAGCGCTCGCCGTACCGGTGGGTGCGCTGGCCGGTGAGCGCGGTCACGGAGTTCATCCGCAGCACGCCGCTGCTCGTGCAGCTGTTCTTCCTGTTCTACGTGGTGCCGGAGTGGGGGCCTTCGATGTCCCCGCTGACGACCGGGATCGTCGGTCTCGGCCTGCACTACTCGACGTACACGGCCGAGGTGTACCGCGCGGGCATCGGCGGCGTGCCGCAGGGCCAGTGGGAGGCGGCGACCGCCCTCAGCCTGCCGCGCGTGCGGACCTGGCTGGCGGTCATCCTGCCGCAGGCGATCCGCCGGGTCGTCCCTGCGCTCGGCAACTACGTCATCGCGATGCTGAAGGACTCCCCGATGATCGCCATCATCGGGGCGCTCGACATGTTCGGAGAGGCCAGGAGCTTCAGCAACGAGACCTTCACCAGCGAGGCGTACGTCGTGGTCGGCGTCGCCTTCGTCGTCATCGCCTATCCGGCCTCTGTGCTCATCCGACTTCTGGAGCGTCGTCTTGTCCTCACCAGCTGACACACCCGAGATCCCCCCGACCGTCACCGACCCGCCGGAGCCCGCCGTCGTCACGGCGGCGGAGAGCCGCGCGGCGGGCACGGAGCTGGTCAGGTTCGACAAGGTCACCAAGCGCTTCGGCGGGACGACCGTCCTCGACCAGCTCGACTTCTCCGTCGCGGCGGGCAAGCACGTCACGCTCATCGGCCCCTCGGGCTCGGGCAAGACGACGATCCTGCGCCTGCTGATGACGCTGCTGCGGCCCGACGAGGGCACGATCCGCGTGGACGGCGCGCTGCTGACCCACGAGGAGCGGAACGGGCGCCTCGTCAAGGCGGGCGACCGCCATGTCCGCGAGGTGCGCAAGAAGATCGGCATGGTCTTCCAGCAGTTCAACCTCTTCCCGAACATGCGGGTGTTGCGCAACGTGATGGAGGCGCCCGTGCACGTGCTGGGCCTCTCCAAGGACGAGGCGGAGCAGCGGGCCAGGGACCTGATAGAGCTGGTCGGCCTGTCCGAGCAGCTCGACAAGTACCCGAGCCAGCTGTCAGGCGGCCAGCAGCAGCGCGTGGCGATCGCCCGCGCGCTGGCGATGCGTCCGCAGGTGCTGCTGCTCGACGAGGTGACGTCCGCGCTGGACCCCGAACTGGTCGCCGGTGTGCTGGACGTGCTGCGGGACATCGCGCACAGCACGGACATCACGATGCTGTGCGTCACGCACGAGATGACGTTCGCCCGGGACATCTCGGACGCCGTTCTCATGTTCGACAAGGGGAAGATCGTGGAGTCGGGTCCGCCGGACAAGATCTTCAGCGACCCGGAGGAGAGCAGGACACGGGAGTTCCTGAGCACCGTGCTGTGACCTCTCCCCCGCGCGCCCGCCCTCGCGCGCAGGCGGCGAACGGCCGGAACCGGCACGTCCGGACGGCCGTTCGTCGCTACGCTGGAGTTCCGCCGCTCACCGGACCGGCGCTGTCAGGAGGCGAACGTGGCGATCACGTGCGGGCGGACCACGCCGTTCCACTCCGTGCGGCACGCGATGCGGCTGCTGGAGACGATAGCCGTCCACCCGGACGGCCTGCGCGAGGACGAACTCGCGGCCATGACGGGCCTGCCGCCCGCCCGGCTGACCCAACTGCTGCGGCTCCTCGACCGCGACGAGTACGTGCGGCGCCTGCCCGACGGCGGGTACGTGCCGGGTGACGCCCTCGTGCGGCTCGGCGGCAGCGGCGAGAGCGGGCGGCTGGAGCGGCAGCAGAAGCTGCAACAGGCCCTGGACGCGCTGCGCGACGCGGTCGGCGCGGCGGTCTACCTCGGCCGGTACACGGACGGCGAGCTGGAGGTGACCCACACCTCGCAGGCCCCGGCGCTGCCGACCGTCAACGAGTGGGTGGACTTCAGGTCGGCCGCCCACGCGACCGCGATCGGCAAGTGCCTGCTGGGCCAGCTCGACCACGACGGGCGCCGCGACCACCTGGCGCGCCACAAGGCGGCCCGGCTGACGTCGCGCACCATCACGGACCCGCGCGTCCTGCTGAGCGCCCTGGACAGGCAGCCCGCGACGATGCCGGTCCTCGACATCCAGGAGTACGCCGTCGGCACGCTGTGCGCGGCCGTGCCGCTGACGGCGGGCTCGGCCGTGGGCTGTCTCGCCCTGTCCCTGCCCGTCGGGCAGGCGCACCGGCTGCGCAAGGCGGCCGAGGCGCTGAACCGGCAGGCGGCGCCGACGCTGCTGTCGCTCACCGTGTGAGGACGTGCAGCCGGGGTGTCCGCCCGCCGGACTCGCGGCTGTCCAGGCGCATCTCGGGCCCCTCGTCGTCCTGGGCCAGCGCGAGCGTGACGTACGCCTCGCCGCGCGCGGCGGCGTCGCGTACGGCGCCGGTGACGTCGAGGCCCGTCCAGTCGGGGTAGGTCGTGAGCAGGCCCTCGCCGAGCGGCGCGGCGGGGGCGGGCGCGGTGTCCCAGGTGAGGCGCCGTTCGCCCCAGCGGGCCCCGGGCGCCGTCGCGTGGGCGCGCAGCGGGTGGTGCAGCAGGTCGGAGGCGCGGCTGTCCGGGTCCTTGGGGATCGCGCCGTACACCCACAGCACGGCGCGCTCGGGGCGGGCGCCGCCCGGCAGGCGGAAGCGGAGGTACGCGCGCCGGGTGTCGTCCGCGGCGGCGGCCCGGCGCACCGTCAGGACGTCGCCCCGCCCGTCGTTCAGCCCGGCGTGGGCGCCGCCGCGCACCGTCGCGTCGGCGTCGGGGGGCAGGGACGTCAGGCGCGCGGGGCGTGCCGGTGTTCCCGTGGCGGAGAAGGCGGCGGTGAGGCCGGCGCCCCGTGTGCCGCCCGTGGCCGCGTGCAGCCGCAGCCCGCCCCGGCCGGTGGCCAGGACGGTGAGGCCCGGGTCGGCGGCGAGCGTGCGGCGGCCGTCCGCGATCCGCAGGGTGACCGCAGGGACGGACCTGGACGGGTCGGCGACCGCCACGCGCAGCGTCCCCGCCGCGTCCTCGGCGAGCAGCACGGCGCACGGGCCGTCCGCCGTGATCCCGGCGGCGGAACCGGCGGTGAAGAAGACGGCAGCCGTGACCTGCCCGGCCCTGAACGCGTGCGCCTCCCGGTCCAGCCGCAGGACCTCCACGCCAGGCGCGGCCGCCCGCGCGGCGGTCGTGGCGGCGGTGGCGCCGGGCAGCAGCAGGTCGGCGAACGCGGCGTCGGCCGGTTCTTCGCCGTGGTCGTGCCACAGCGTCAGGTAGCGCCGCGTCAGCCGGGCCGTGGGGCCGCCCTGCCTGATGTCGGCCCACGCGCCCTCGCGGTCCTCGCGGAGGCTGCGCAGGCGGCAGGAGGCGGCGGTGTGCAGGAAGACGTGGCCGCCCGTGCCCGCGAGGTGTGCCCAGCGTGCGCCGGGGTGGGCGCGCGTCACGCCGGGGGTGTCGGGCTGGGCGGCGCCGTCCACGGTGAACGCGCCGGGCCGCTGCCGGTGTTGGACGACGGACTCGACGCGCCGTCCGCCGGTCGCCGTGATGCCGGATCCTGCGGTGAGCACGGCGTCGTCCAGGAACAGCCAGGAGCGGCGGGCGCGCAGCGGCGAGTCCGTGCCGCGCAGGTCGCAGCCCGCGAGGGCCGTGTCGCCGAGCCGCACGGAGCCTGACCAGCGGGTGCCGGACAGCGGCACGTGGTCGTTGTCGCCGCCGGCGCCGACGGGGAGGGGGGCGGTGTCCACGGTGATGCCCGCGAGGCGTTTGGGGTCGCAGGTGGGCCAGTAGGCGTCCGTGTACGGGTACGGGTCGGCGCCCTCGCCGTCCACGTACAGGAGGGAGGCGCCGTCGCCCGTGTGCCAGCCGTGGGCGTTCTCGCCGTTCATGTACTCGTAGCGGGCGACGCGGTCGGAGTTGAGCGAGAGGCAGTACGTCCAGCCGGGGCGGCGGTGCACGTACCGCTCCATGCCGTCGTAGCCGAAGTGGCCGAGGGGGCCGTCCGCCGGGACGACAGAGTCGTCACCGAGCACGGTAGCGGCGGTGGCGACCTGGGCGGGAGACCGGACGGCGAGATCGCGCCATGTGTTGTGCGCCAGCGCGTACTTGGCGGTGGCGCGCAGCCGGGCCGCCTCGGGGGGCGGCAGGGCGTCGGCCAGCAGGAGGAGGTCGAGCGCCAGCCGGAAGCCGTCGTCCGCGTCGGTCGCGGTGTGCCGGGCGATCGCACGGCCGCGCACCGCGTCGAGCGTCAGCCCGTGGTGGGTGAGCGGGACGAACGTGCGGTCCACCGCCTCGGCCGTCAGCCGCCGTTCGGGCGCGCCGACGTCCCAGGCCGTCCCGGCGAGCAGCCGCATCAGCTCGGCCATGCCCCGGAGCAGGACCTCGCCGTACGTCCCCGGGTAGGCGACCGACGTGTGCATGAGGAACGAACCGTCCGCGTGGAAGCCGTCGCCCAGCGGCACCGGGTCGAGCACCCCGGACAGCGCGGCGGCGGCCGACGTGAGCCGCCCGTCGTCGCCGCCGAGGGCGCCCCTGACGGCGACGACGCGGCACAGGTCCACGCGGTTGGCGCCGGTGGACTCCAGCTCGCCGCGCAGCATCCGGCGCGGGTCGGGCACGAAGTGATCGACGGCGGCGAGGAGTCCGGCCGCCGTCGCGGCGTCCGTGGCGGGGCCGAGGAGGGCGAGCGCGTCGGTGAGGGCGCGGGGCGTGCCGATCTCCCAGTCCCACCAGTTGCCGTACTGCGCCTGGCCCGCGTGGTAGCGGGCGCGCCACAGGACGCGGCAGCCGGAGGCGGTGCGGGCGGCGGCATCGGCGTTCCCGTACCACTGCCCGCCGGGGGTGGCGGTGGCGAGGGCGAGGGAGCGCAGGCGGTCGGCGGCGGCCGTGACGTTCGCGGACAGCGCCGGGGTCTCGTCCAGGGGCAGGTCGGGCCAGGGCGAGGGGGCGTCCTCGTCGATCACGAGCCCGGCCAGCCGTCCGGCCGCCACCGCGTCATGGGCGGCGACGGCGCGGGCGTACGCGTCGGCGTACGGGCCCTGCGGCGCGCCGGGCCCGACGAGCACGGCCCGCCAGCGCGCGAGCAGTTCGCCGTACGTGTCGCCGTCCCCGCCGGTACGGGCACGCGCGGACGCGCCGCTCCCGAGCCCCGTACCGGCGGCCAGGCCGAGGCCGCCCGCGAGGACCGTGCGCCGTCTCATCCGCACCACTCCTGACCGTCCGTCAGCAGGCGTCTACCCGCCGCCAGGGGCGTTCAGCCGCGCGCCGGATAGGCTCCGGGCCGTGGAACGCTTCCTGGTCTCGCACGACTACGGCATGGGCGCGCTGTGGTGGTGGGTGCGGGCGCCCTCGGCCGAGGACATCGTGCTCGCCTGCGCCGACGTGCAGGTGGTCACCTCGGAGGAGGCGTGGCGCTGGGCACGGGCCCAGGACACGCCGCTCCCCGAGGTGGACCTCGACGCCCCGCACCCCAACCCGCTGTCGTCCTTCCGGGCGACGCGCGACGCCCAGCGCGACCGGCCGGGCTTCGGCGCCCTGGCGGGCCGCGAACGCGTCCACCTGCGCGCGGAGGGCGAGGAGGGCGTCGTGCAGCTCGCGGAGCTGGGCCCGGACGGGCGCCGCCTGCGGCAGGTCGAGATCGGCCCTTCGGGGAAGGGCGTGCGCACGGGCCCGGCCGACTGGCTGTTCAACCCGCCGAGCGACCTGTACGACCCGGACCTCGCGCCGCTCGAGATCCCGGCCGACACCTTCGAGTCGGCCTGGCGCGCGGCGCGCTGAGCGGTCGGCCGCCGGTCAGTCCCGGCGCGGCGCGGCCTGCTGCACGACGTCGAACGACCACAGCGTCGCCCCGGCGGCGGCGGGCCGCTGGCCGCCGCCCTGGTGGGCCTCACGCATGGACCCGGCGAACCACTTCTGGAAGTCCTCCTCGCTGCGCCAGCGGGTGTAGACGAGGTACTGGTCGGTGCCCTCGACGGGCCGCAGCAGCTCGAACCACTCGAAGCCGTCCTCCCCCTCGACGAGCCCGGCCCGCGCCGCGAACCGCTGCTCCAACTCCTCCCGCCGCTCCTCGGGAACGGTCAGCACGTTGATCTTCACCACGGACATCTGCGGCACCTTTCGCACGGGGGTCGGGCGTTCCGGGACGAGCCGGACCACGTACGAGCAGTCTGCTACACCGGCCGGTCAACGCGGCGCGGGGACCGCCTTCCTCACCGTGAGCCCGGACTGACGCACCGGACGAACAGCGTGCCCGTGCGCCGACTTCCCGGGGGCGGGGCGATGACGGACGCCGACACCTCGACGTACCCGAACTCCTTCAACGTCAGCCCCCACACGTCGGGTTCGTAGTCCCAGCGCTTGACGACAGCGGGGTCCTCGTCGGGCCCGCGTGGGATGTAGGACGCCTGGCAGCCGTAGCACCCGTCGATCGGGGGCCGTTGGGAGAAGGCGAGCACTCCCCCGGGCTTGAGGCGTGCCTGGACGAGCGGGAGCAGCAGGCCGGGGTCGGTGAACCAGGCGGCGCCGAAGACGCTGTAGACCGCGTCGAAGGTCGTCGGTGTGTCGGCGAGGTGGGTGAGGGCGTCGGCCCGGTGGAGTTGCATCCCGTTGACGCCCGGCCAGCGCTCACGGGCCTTGGCGAGTTGCTCGGCGGAGAGGTCGATCCCGACGGATGTCATGCCGAGCGTCGCGAGGTGAGCGGCGTTCCCGCCGGAGCCGCACCCGAGGTCGAGCACGCGGTCTCCGGGGGCGAGGCCGAGCACGTCGGCCCCGGGGCCGTGGTCCGGGTACTGGGTCCAGTTGAACCACGTGGTCTCGCCCTTGGCGTTGGTCGTCCGCCGCTGGGGCTTGCCCTGCGCGTACGTGTCCCATGCGGTGCTGCGGGGGTCGGTCACTACCTGTCCGTTCTCGTCCACGGCGACAGCCGCCCGGCACGATACCGGGCGGCCGAAGCTCCGGTGGGTCGGTCGCTCCGCTTGTGGCGGAGCTACTTGACGACGGGGCTGTCGGAGCAGCCCGCGTAGCTCTGGGTGCAGTCGGCCGCGCCGTCGCTCGGCCAGAACTCCGTGTCCACGTCGAATCCGGCCGACCGGATCATCTCGGCCGTCCGGCGCATCGCGGCCCGGCCCTCGGCCGGGTCGTGGCCTTCGCCCCGATCGGGCACGTGGTGGATGAACCCGCCGCCGAGCGCGTCGCAGAAGGCGGCGTAGTGCTTGGTGTGGAGAACGAACGCGTGCCAGAAGAGGTCCACGCGGAGGCTGGGCGTGGCCCTCTCCGTGGTGGTCGCGGCGACGGCGAGGAAGGCCGCCAGCTGGCGGACGCCGCGCTCGCCCTGGTCGTAGGTCATCTCCGGCCAGGAGTCCTCACGGACCAGGGTGATGAGGTCGGCCCTGACCTCGGGGGTGATGAGGTCGTACACGGTCGTCGTCGTGCCGGTGATCGTCATGTGCGCCTACCTGTTCTTCGAGGGCCACAGCGGTCAACGGCCCCTCGGCCGTGCCGCCCGGGTGGATCACCTCCGGGCCGGACGTGCGGCGGATGGCGCGGAACTCCTGAACGCTCATGGTTCCCGCTCGCCTCCCGCCGCTCGGTCCCGTCGGTGAACCGATGGTCCCGCCGCCGTCCGGCCGGAACGACGACGCTCCAGGCGTCGCCTGGGCGTCACTCGGCGCGGGCAGAAGACGTCCGACAAGGCGTCAAAACGGTGTCATCACAGGGCCGACAGGTCTAGGTTCGACGCCATGACGACGTCTGCTGTGGTGCCGAACGATGTGCTGCGGGCCGTACGTATCGGCCTGCGCCAGAGTCAGGACGACTTCGCCAAGGCGCTCCGCCGGGCGGGTGCTGAGCTGGGGGAGCCGAACGAGGCGTCCAAGCGGCTGGTGCAGCGCTGGGAGTCCGGGACCAGCAGGACGCCCCGGGGCGTGTACGCCAGGGCGCTGGAACGGGTCACCGGCCGTCCGGTCGAGGCGTTGGGCTTCGCCCTGCCGGTGCCGATGCCACGGGTACGGGCCGACGGGAAGGGAGGGCACGACATGGAGACGGGCGCAGGTGGTGTCGCCTCGGCCGCGGTGAGCGTGCAGCAGGCCGTGCAGCCGACCGGGGAGACGTTCTCGGGAGTGTGGCTCAGTCGCTACGAGTTCTTCTCTTCGAGCCGGGACGACTCGTTCGAGGGGAGGCATCACGTGGTGATCGTCCAGCACGGGAACCGACTGACCGTCCAGAGCCTCCCGGGCGGGAGCAGCAACCCCGACAGCCCGCTCACGCTGGACCTGACCGTTGACCGCAACGTGGTCACCGGCACGTGGGTCGAGCAGACGGCCACGGACGGCTACTACAACGGCGCCCGCTACCACGGGGCCGTTCAGCTCCTGGTCGAACCGACAGGACGGCGCATGTCAGGGAAGTGGGTCGGCTTCGGCAAGGACTTCGACGTCAACACGGGACCGTGGGAGCTGCGGCTCGTGGACAGGTCCACGAGCAAGGCGGCGCTGGAGAGGTACGGCCGACCGCCGGAATGACGCCCCCGCCGGAGGGCAGTTGTCGGCATCCTCGCGCGGGGGCGGCGCAGGCTTCAATGGACCTGATAGCACGTCAACACCAGCGGAGGTGGCCGTGAGCCGTACCGTCATCGATCTCGACGACACTCTCGTCGCCGAGGTGGCGCAGGTCCTGGGGACCTGCACCGTGGAGCAGACGGTGAACACCGCGCTCCGGCAGGTGCTGGAGACCAGGCGGCTGTACGCGGCGGCCGGTCCGTATCCGTCCGGGGACCGGGCGGCTCAAGGCCGGTGACCGGCCTGGCGCGAAGGCGCCGCGCTCCCCGGGTGGGGGGGCGCGGCGCCGCCGTGCGGTGGTGCGGGGTCAGGCGAGGAGTTCGGCCTCAAGCGAGATGGGCGCCCCGGCGAGTGCCTTGCTGACCGGGCAGTTGGCCTTGGCGTTCTCGGCGGCGGTCTGGAAGTCCTCGGCGGACAGGCCGGGCACGCGGGCCTTGACGCGCAGCACGATGCCGGTGATGCCCTCACCCGGCTGGAACGTGACGTCGGCCTGCGTCTGCACCGTCTCGGGCGGGGTGCCCGCACCGGCGAGGCCGTGCGAGAGGGCCATGGAGAAGCACGACGAGTGGGCCGCCGCGATCAGTTCCTCCGGGCTGGTCCGCCCGTTGGGGTCCTCGGCACGGGACGCCCAGGTGACGTCGAAGGTGCCGACGCCCGAGGAGTCGAGGGCGACGGTGCCCGAGCCTCCCATGAGGGGGCCTTCCCAGTTCGTCGTCGCGGTGCGTGTGGTTGCCATGTGGTCGATCCTCCTGGAGGAACGCGGGATGCGGAAGCGGGAGTCGCCTCACGGTACCCACGCTACCGGGGTGACGAGTGGTGCGGCCGGAGGGATTCGAACCCTCACGCGCGCTAGCGCACTGGGACCTAAACCCAGCATGACTGCCAGTTCCATCACGGCCGCTCGGCGGGTCATCCTACCGGCCCGCCCCCCGGCCCTCAGCCGCCGAGCAGCCGGGTGACGGTGTGGATCGCGAGCCCCGCCAGCGCGCCGATGACCGTGCCGTTGAGGCGGATGAACTGGAGGTCACGGCCGATGTGCAGCTCGATCTTGCGCGAGGTGGTCTCCGCGTCCCAGGACGAGACGGTGTCGCTGATGAGGGAGGTGATCTCGGCGCGGTAGCCGGAGACGACGTGCACGGCGGCGTCGGTGACCCAGCCGTCGAGCTTGGCGCGGAGCCGTTCGTCCGTCACCAGCCGGTGGCCCGCGGCGAGGACGGCGGTGCGGGCGCGCAGCCGCAGGGCGCTGCGCTCGTCCTCGGCGGCGTTCATGATCATGGCGCGGATGTTGCCCCAGGCGGAGGCGATGAGGTCCTGGACCTCGGGCCGCGCGAGGAGTTCGGACTTGAGGCGTTCGACGCGGGCGCGCGTCTCCTCGTCGTGCTGGAGCTGGCCCGCGAAGTCGGCGAGGAAGCGGTCGAGCGCGCCGCGCGCGGGGTGGTCGGGGGCGTCGCGCATCTCCGTGACGAAGCGCAGCAGTTCGCGGTGGACGCGGTCGCCGACGCGGCGGTCCACGAAGCGCGGCGTCCAGCCGGGCGCGCCGCCCTCGACGGCCGACAGGACGGTGTCGCGGTGCTTGACGAGCCAGTCGTGCGCCTGGTTGACGAAGAGGTCCACGACGCGGCGGTGGCCGCCGTCGGCGACGGTGCGCTCCAGCAGGCGCCCGAGGTGCGGGGCGATCTCGGCGCCGTTGACGCGGCGGGTGATGGCCTCGCCGAGGACGGCCTGCACGTCGGCGTCGCGCAGGACCGTGAGGCCGCCGCGGACGGCGGTGGCCATCTCGGCGGTGACGCGGTCGGCGTTCTCGGGGCGGGCGAGCCAGGTGCCGAGGCGGCGGGCGATGCCGATGGCGGCGAGGCGTCCGCGCACGACGTCGGCGGCGAGGAAGTTCTCGCCCACGAAGTCGCCGAGCGACTGCCCGAGTTGGTCCTTCTTGGTGGGGATGATCGCCGTGTGCGGGATGCGCAGCCCCAGCGGGTGCTGGAAGAGGGCGGTGACGGCGAACCAGTCGGCGAGCGCGCCGACCATCCCCGCCTCGGCGGCCGAGGCGACGTAGCCCGCCCAGGCGCCCGCCCCCTGGTGCTCGGCCCAGGTCGCGACGGCGTACACCACCGTCACGAAGAGCAGCAGGCCGGTGGCGACGGCCTTCATGCGCCGCAGGCCCTTCGCGCGTTCGGCGTCGCCCGGGCTCGGCAGCGTTGTCTCGTCCATGCTTCCGATTGTCCCGTCCCCGGCGGGCGGACGGGCCCGCCGGTGCCGGTGTGCTCCGGCCGAGTGAGCCGACGTGGTCCGATCGTGGGACGATATGCGGGTGGGAGTGGTGAGAGCACGGTGGGGATTCGCCCTGCTCGCGGGCCTGCTGGTGGTCCTGCTCGGCGTCCTCGTGGCGGTCGGCGCGGGGCGCGACACGCGGCGGGACGTCGCGGCGGCCCCCGCGCCCGAGGCGGTGCCGACGCCGGACGTACGGCCCGCCGCGAGCGGTGCGTGGGTGGGGACCTGGACGGGCGCGCCGTCCGGCGCGGAGCCGGGCACGCGCGACGGGCTGCCGGGCCGGTCGTTGCGCAACGTGATGACGGCGTCGGTCGGCGGCAGCCGGGCGCGCGTGGAGCTGTCCAACGAGTACGGGACGCGCCCGGTGACGTTCACCGAGGTGACGGTGGCGCTCGCGGCGGGCCGCGGCCCGGCGGCGCTGCCGGGGACGCTGCGGGGGCTCACGTTCGACGGCGAGGGCGCGGTGACCGTGCCCGTGGGCGCGACGGTGCTCAGCGACCCGGTGGACCTGGAGGTCCCCGCAGGGGCGGGCCTGCTGGTGTCGGTGTACGCGCCGGAGCCGTCCGGCCCGGTGACGTACCACCGCATGGCCCGGCAGACCGGTTACTCGGCGGCAGGGGAGGCCGCGGGTGACGAGGGCGGCGCCGCGTACACGCGGACGACGGAGCACTGGCGCTACGTGACGGGCGTCCAGGTGTTCACGCCCTACACGGACGGCGCGGTCGTCGTCCTCGGCGACTCGCTCACCGACGGCGTCACGTCCACGCCGGACGCCGACCACCGCTGGACCGACTTCCTCGCCGCGCGGCTGCGCGAGGAGCCGGGCGCGCCGCGGATGGCGGTGCTCAACCAGGGCATCAGCGGGAACCGCCTGCTGCGCGACGCCCCGTTCGACCGCCTGTTCTACGGGGTGAGCGGGGAGCGGCGGCTGACGGCGGACGTGCTGCGCGAGGAGGGCGCCCGCACGCTGGTCGTCCAGCTGGGGATCAACGACCTCATCCTCGACCCGCACGAGACGGACGCCGACGCCGTCGTGGCCGGGCTGACGCGGCTGGCGGACGAGGCGCGGGCGGCCGGGCTGCACGTCGCGGGCGCGACGCTGACGCCGTTCGACTGGAACCGGGCGGAGTCCGTCCGGCTGGAGCGGGTGCGCCAGCAGGTCAACGCGCGCATCCGCGCGGGCGAGGTCTTCGACGTCGTCCTCGACTTCGACCGCGCCCTGCGCGACCCGAACCGCCCGCACCGCCTGCTGCCGCGCTACGACTCGGGCGACGGCCTGCACCCGAGCGACGAGGGCTTCCGCGCGATGTCAGCCGCCGTTGACCTGTCGCGCCTCGCGCACGGCGCCGACCGCACGCTCTGACGCCGCTCGCCGCGAGCCGCGCCCCCGGCGCCTGACGCCCCCCTTCCGGGTGAGCCGGACCACGGACGGGGTACGGGTGCGGCGGGTTGCCCGCGGCCGGTGCCAGAGTGGTTCCTCACGGACCGCGACGGCGGGCGGACGCACCGTGCGGGAGGCGTGACGGCAGCCATGAGCGACGACAGCGACGCGCGGGAGCCGGGGGAACCGGCAGGGCCGGGGGGACCGGCGGAGCCGGAGCGCGGCGCCCGCTGGCGGCGGTGGCCGTCACGGCGGGCGTCCCGGCCGCCGAGGACGAAGCGGCGGCGGCACGGCTGGCGCCGCCTGGTCCCGACCTGGCGCATGGCCCTGGGCGGTGTCCTGCTGGTGGTGCTGCTGGCGATGGGCGGCCTGGTGACGGCGTACTTCCTGGTGGACATCCCGAAGGCGAACGCGGCGGCGGCGGCGCAGAGCAACGTCTACCTCTACGCGGACGGCTCGGAGATCGCGGTCGCGGGGGAGGTGAACCGCGAGAACGTCGCGCTCGCCGACGTGCCGCTGACGGTGCGGCGCGCCGTCCTGGCGGCCGAGGACCGCAACTTCTACGACGACCCGCCCGTCGATCTGCGGGCCATGGTCCGCGCGGTGTGGAACATGGTGCGCGGCGAGGGGAAGCAGTCGGGCTCGACCATCACGCAGCAGTACGTGAAGAACTACTACCTCGACCAGCGCCAGACCCTGGGCCGCAAGGCGAAGGAGCTGGTCATCGCCGTGAAGCTGGGCCGCGAGGAGAGCAAGGACGACATCCTGCGCGGCTATCTCAACACCAGCTACTTCGGGCGGAACGCGTACGGCGTGCAGGCCGCAGCCCGCGCCTACTACGACAAGCAGGCGAAGGACCTCACCACCGAGGAGGGCGCGTACCTGGCCGCGCTGCTCAACGCGCCGGGGGCGTACGACGTGCGGGCCGACCCGGAGAACCGGGACCGCGCGCTGGCCCGCTGGAACTACGTGCTGGACGGCATGGTCAAGGAGGGCTGGCTGAACAAGACGCGGCGCGACGGGATGGAGTTCCCCGAGCCGGTCGAGATCGCGACGGACGAGCTGTCGGGCGAGCGCGGCTACCTGGTGGAGGCGGCGGCGGGATGGCTCCAGGCCAACGGCGTCGCGGAGAAGGACGAGCTGCTCGACGGCGGTTACCGGGTGCGGACGACCATCGACCCCGACCGGCAGGACCTGCTGCGGCGCGCGGTGGAGGAGGGCTTCCTCGATCGGCTCGCCACGGACGAGGCCCCCGACCGCTTCGCGCGCGTGGGCGCCACCTCGGTGGACGTGGACAGCGGCGAGGTGGTGGCGATGTACGGCGGCCGTGACTACACCGAGCAGTTCGTCAACAACGCGACGCGCCGCGACTACCAGGCCGCCTCGACGTTCAAGCCGTTCGTCTACGCCGCCGCGCTCGACCGGCGGGCCGAGACGGAGGACGGCGACCGCATCGGGCCGCGTACCGAGTACGACGGCGACAGCGGGCGCGAGGTGGTCGGCCGCGACGGCGAGAAGACCGGCTGGGCGCCGGAGAACGAGGACGACGCGGACTACGGCACGATCACCGTCGCCGAGGCCATGGACGCGTCGGTCAACGCGGTCTTCGCGCAGATGGGCGAGGACGTCGGCCCCGACCGTGTGAAGGAGACGGCGGTCGCGCTCGGCATCCCGGACAACACCCCCGGCCTCGACTCGGCGCAGGGCTCCATCTCGCTCGGCACGGCGACCCCGAGCACGGTGCACGTCGCGAACGCCTACGCGACGCTGGCCCGGCACGGCGTGCACCGGGAGGTCACGCTGATCGCCGAGGTGACGCGCAACGGGGAGCGGATCGACCTGCCGCGCCGCGACCCCGACCGGGCGATCTCCCGGGAGGCGGCGGACGGCACGACCGAGGTGCTGCTCGACGTCGTCCGCGTCGGCACGGGCGCGGCGGCGCAGGCCGCGGGGCGCCCCGCGGCGGGCAAGACGGGTACGGCGGAGAACGACAAGGCGGCCTGGTTCGCGGGCTACACGCCTGAACTGTCCACCGTGGTCGCGGTGTTCGGGCAGGACCCGGTGTCGGGCGCGCAGAAGGAGCTGTACGGGGTGGCCGGGCAGGACCGGATCAGCGGCGGCGGCTTCCCTGCGCAGATCTGGGCCCGGTACACGGCGGAGGCGCTGGAGGGCGAGCCGGAGCGGGACTTCACGCTGCGGTCGCGGCAGCCTGACCCCGAGCTGAGGCCGCGCGGCCCCGACCGGGAGGGGGCGCCGCGCCGGGAGGACCGCGACGCGGAGGAGAGCGCGTCGCCCGAGCCGTCGGAGGGGGCCGAGGAGCCCGACGAGTCGCAGGAACCGGAGGAGCCCGAGGAGACGGGCGGCCCCGAGGAACCGGAGGAACCCCCGGGCCCCACCGGGCCGGAGGAGCCGCAGGAGTCCGCCGCACCGGGCGGGCCGGGCGGCGGGGAGCCGACGGGAGCACCGGAGCCGTCAGGTCCCGAGGAAGGCACCGCGCCTGCCCCGGGCCCCCCGGGCGCGCTGCCGGGACGTGGCGGCGCGCAGGACAGGGGGCGGACGGCGCGGCGTACGGCTAGAGGTACAGGCCCGTCGAGCCGTCGGAG
The DNA here is from genome assembly GCF_000719135.1 of Streptomyces avicenniae. GTDB lineage: Bacteria > Actinomycetota > Actinomycetes > Streptomycetales > Streptomycetaceae > Streptomyces > Streptomyces avicenniae. Next base: position 475,633 of record NZ_JOEK01000002.1, read on the forward strand.
TCCTGGAGCCGCTCGGCGGCCACGGCGTGCAGGTCACGCTCGCGCATGAGGATGTAGGAGACGCCCCGCACCTCGACCTCGGCGCGGTCCTCCGGGTCGTAGAGCACGCGGTCGCCCGGCTCGACGGTCCGCACGTTCTGCCCCACGGCCACGACGTCGGCCCAGGCCAGCCGCCGCCCGACGGCGGCGGTCGCCGGGATGACGATGCCGCCCGAGGAGCGGCGCTCACCCTCGGCGGTGTCGGCGCGCACCAGCACCCGGTCGTGCAGCATCCGGATGGGCAGCTTGTCGGGCGAGGCGGGCAGGGGCGGAGAAGGACTCACGGGGGCACCGTATCCCAAGGCCGCGCGGGCACCGCCACCGCCCGGACCTCCGCTACCTGCCCCGGCGACGCGATCCGAGGACGAACAGCCCGGTCACGGCGGCCACCACGACGACGGCGGGCACCACCCGGTCCAGGCGCGGCGCGCCCTCGGGCGTCACGAACTGCGAACGGGCCGACGTGACGCCCCGGTTGGCGGTCACCAGCAGGCGGCCGACGCTGCGGTCCACGGTCGCCGCCGCGCGGGCCTTGAGGTCACCGGCGACAGTGCTGGGGTGGACGCGGACGGCGATCTCGTCCAGGGTCTGCGCGAGGCTCTCCCGACGCCGGGCGATCCCCGCCTCGATCTGTGCGGGCGTCCTGGCTGTGTCCGGCACTCTCGCGCCTCCGTCCTCCGCGTGGTTCTGGCTACGGCACAGTGTGTCAGTTCACGTCGCGGCCTGCCCGTCCGCGTCCCCGATTAGGCTGTGTGGCGGAGCCCGCGCCCGCCGACGGCGCGGAGCCTCCACCAGCGGACGAGCAGGTCCGCCCCACCCCGCGCACGGACGCGGACGACCGCGAGGAGCCTCCATGAGCGCGCGCCTTCAGCCGGGCGACCCGGCACCCGCCTTCACCTTGGACGACGCCGACGGCGAGCCCGTCTCCCTTGCGGACCACGCGGGCCGCAAGGTGATCGTGTACTTCTACCCGGCGGCGCTCACCCCGGGCTGCACGAAGCAGGCGTGCGACTTCACCGACAACCTCGACCTGCTCGCGGGCGCCGGGTACGACGTCATCGGCGTCTCCCCCGACAAGCCGGAGAAGCTGGCGAAGTTCCGCACGGCGGAGAGCCTGCGCGTCACCCTGGTCAGCGACCCGGACAAGGAGGTCCTGACGGCCTACGGGGCATACGGGGAGAAGCAGTTGTACGGCAAGACGGTCACCGGGGTCATCCGCTCCACGGTGGTCGTGGACGAACAGGGCAAGGTCGAGCGGGCGCTGTACAACGTGAAGGCCACCGGCCATGTCGCGAAACTGATCAAGGACCTGGAGATCTGAGGAGCCCCGCATGGCCGAGCGCAAGCCCGTCGAGTCCTGGCTGACCGACATGGACGGCGTCCTCATCCACGAGGGCGTCCCCGTGCCGGGGGCCGACCGCTTCCTGAAGCGGCTCCAGGAGTCGGGGAAACCGTTCCTGGTGCTGACCAACAACTCGATGTACACCCGGCGTGACCTCCAGGCCCGGCTGACGCGGATGGGGCTGACGGTGCCGCCCGAGGCGATCTGGACCTCGGCGCTGGCCACCGCGCAGTTCCTGGACATCCAGCGGCCGGGCGGCACGGCGTACGTCATCGGCGAGGCGGGCCTGACGACGGCGCTGCACGACGTCGGGTACGTGCTGAGCGACCAGGCGCCGGACTACGTGGTCCTGGGCGAGACCAGGACGTACAGCTTCGAGTCGCTGACCAAGGCGATCCGGCTGATCAACGGCGGGGCGCGGTTCATCGCGACCAACCCGGACCACACCGGCCCGTCGGCGGAGGGCGCGCTGCCCGCCACCGGCTCGGTCGCGGCGCTGATCACGAAGGCGACCGGCCGCGAGCCGTACTTCGTCGGCAAGCCCAACCCGCTGATGATGCGCACCGGGCTCAACATGCTGGGCGCGCACTCGGAGACGAGCGCGATGATCGGCGACCGGATGGACACCGACGTGCTGGCGGGCCTTGAGGCGGGGATGGAGACGTTCCTCGTGCTCACCGGGCTGACCGGCGCGGAGGAGATCGACCGGTTCCCGTTCCGGCCGTCCGCCGTGGTGGACTCGATCGCCGATCTGGTGGACAGGATCTGACGCACGCTCCCGGACGGCCCCCCTGCGGATGCGGGCGGCCGTCCGGGGAGGGACCTTCGAGATACCGATCCGGAGGTCTTCCCATGGGTATCCCCTTCTCTGTCAGGCTCACCGTGTGTGCGGCGCTGGTCACGGCGGCGGGCGGCGCCGCGGCGTCGGCGGCGGACGGCGATCCGGTCCCGGCCGCGGGTGGCGGCGGGGGCGCGGGCGTCCGCGTGACGCCGCTGAGTCCGCGCCCCGGTGACGAGATCGACCTGACGATCACCGGCTGCGCGGAGCGGCGGGCCACGGCCAGGTCGGACGGCTTCGCCGCCGAGGCGCTGCTGGCGCCCGCGCCGGACGACGACGGGAACGGCCTGTTCGGCGAGGCCCGCGTCAGCTCCACCGTGGAGCCGGGGGTGTACTCCATCGACGTCTCCTGCGACGGCGCGGACGCCAAGGTGTCGGGACGGCTCGTCATCACCGGCACGGGCGGCGGAGGCGGCGGGCGCGGGGAGGGCGAGGGCCACGGGCGTGACCACGAGCGCGAGCCGGGCGGCGGCGGGCCAGGCCCGCGTCCTGGGGAGCCCGCGCCCCGCCCCACGGGCCCGGTCGAGGCGGGCGGCGGCGGCACGGCGGGCGAAGGGCCGGGGGACGACGTCCTCACGACGGGCCCCGCCGGTCTCGCGCTCGGCGGCGGCGCGCTGCTCGGCGCGGGGACGCTCCTCGCCGTCCGCAGACTGCGGCGGCGGTGAAGGGCGCGCTGGCCGCGGCGGCGACCTGGGCGCTCCTCATCGGCGGACTGTGGCTGTGGGGCGCGCACCTGACGGACCGTGGCGCGTCGGAACCTCGGGCCGCCGCCGTACGGGGGCCGGGGAGCGAGGCGCGCGAGGCGGCCCCGCTGCCGCCCGCCGCGCGCCCCCTGACCGGCGGCGGGCCGCCGCGGCGGCTGGAGATCGCGGCGCTCGGCGTCAGCGCCGACGTCATCGAGCGCGGCGTGGACACCGCGTCGGGCGGCGTCGATCCGCCGCCGTTCACGGCCTCGGGCAAGGTCGGCTGGTACGCGGACGGCCCGACGCCCGGCGCGGTCGGCCCGGCCGTGCTGGTCGGCCATGTGGACACCGAGGAGGAGCCCGCCGTGTTCCACCGGCTGCGGGAGGCCGAGCCCGGCAGCGAGATCCGGGTGACGCGGCAGGACGGCAGCGTCGCGGAGTTCACCGTGCGGGCCGTGGAGCTGGTGGAGCGCGACGCGTTCGACGCCGACCTGGTGTACGGCGCGCGGCGGCCGGGGGCGGCCGAGCTGCGGCTGATCACCTGCGGCGGCGCCTTCGACAGGGAGCGCGACAGCTACTCGGCGAACGTGGTCGTGGACGCGTACCTGACGGGCACGTCCGCCGCGCACACGCCCGCCTGAACACGCCCGCCTGGCCCGGGGCGGGGCGCGCGTCAGGCCAGGACGGCGCCGATCTCGGGAGCCAGCGCGCGGAAGGCGCGCCCGCGGTGGCTGATCGCGTTCTTCTCGTCGGGCGACAGCTCGGCGCAGGTGCGGGTGTCGCCCTCGACCTCAAGGATCGGGTCGTAGCCGAAGCCGTTCGCCCCGGTGGGCGCGAACCGCAGGGTGCCGGGGAGGCGGCCCTCGGTGACGCGTTCGGTGCCGTCCGGCAGGGCGAGCGCGGCGGCGCACACGAAGTACGCGCCCCGGTGCCCGGCCGGGACGTCGGCGAGCTGCGCGAGCAGCAGGTCGAGGTTGGCGAGGTCGTCGCCGTGCCGCCCGGCCCAGCGCGCGGAGAAGATGCCGGGCGCCCCGCCGAGGACGTCCACGCACAGCCCCGAGTCGTCGGCGACGGCCGGGAGCCCGCTGGCGCGGGCGAGGGCGTGGGCCTTCAGCAGCGCGTTCTCCGCGAAGGTCACACCCGTCTCCCGGACGTCGGGCGCGCCGGGCACGGCGTCGGCGCCGATCAGCTCGACGGTGACACCGGCCTCGGTGAGGATGGCGCGCAGCTCGGTGATCTTGTGGGTGTTGCGGGTGGCGAGGACGAGTCGTTGCATGCGTCCGATTATGTCCGGGGCGGGTCTCGCCCCCGCCGCCCGGTCCTTCCGCCCCCGGGTCAGGCGGCGTAGCGGTACGCCGGGTACGTGAGGTACCCCGCGTCGCCGCCCTGGTAGTAGGTGTTCTCGTCCACGGGCGCGAGCGGGAGCCCGGCGCGCAGGCGTTCGACGAGGTCGGGGTTGGAGATGAAGGGCCGTCCGAAGCTGATCAGGTCGGCGCCGAGCCCGAGCCAGTGGTCGGCGGCGGCCCTGTCGGTCTGCTTGGGGCCCATGGGGACGACCGGGTTGACGATCAGGGCGCCGGGCCAGGCGCGGCGCAGCCCGGTCAGCACCTCTTCCTCCGTGGTCGCCTCCAGGTGGAGGTAGGCGAGGCCGAGGGGGGCGAGCGCGGCCAGCAGGGCGGCGTACAGCTCGGGCACGTCGGTCTCGCGGACGCCCCAGAAGGTGCCGCCAGGCGAGAGCCTGATGCCGGTGCGGGCGGCGCCCACGGCGTCCACGGTGGCGGTGACGGCCTCGACCGCGAACCGGATGCGGTGGGCGACGGGGCCGCCGTAGCGGTCGGTGCGCAGGTTGGCGTTGGAGGACAGGAACTGCGAGATGAGGTAGCCGTTGGCGCCGTGGAGTTCGACGCCGTCGAAGCCCGCCTCGACGGCGCGCCGGGCGGCGTCGGCGTAGGAGCGTGCCTGCTCGGGCACCTCGTCCGTGCCCAGGGCGCGGGGGACGGGCGCGGGCAGGGGTCCGCCGGGGGTGAACACCTGCCCCACGGCGGCGACGGCGGACGGCCCGACCGGCTGGCGTCCGATGGTGTCCGGGTGCGACACCCGGCCGCCGTGCATGATCTGGGCGAAGATGCGCCCGCCGCTCGCGTGGACGGCGTGCGTGACGGGCCGCCAGGCGTCCACCTGCGCGTCGGTGTGCAGGCCGGGGGTGCCCGGGTTGGACTGCCCGACGACGTTCGGCTGCACCCCCTCGCTGACGATCAGCCCGGCGGTGGACCGCTGCGCGTAGTAGGCGGCCATCGAGGGTGTCGCCAGGCCACCGGCGGCGGCGCGGACCCGGGTCATCGGGGCCATCACGACGCGGTTGGGCAGGTCCAGCTCTCCGAGGCGGTTGCGGTCGAACAGCGTGGTCATGCGGGGCTCCTTCACGCGGGCCGTCGAGAGGGACCCGCGGTGACGGGCCCCGACGGCTACGCTAGAACCTGACATTGATGTGAGAGGCAAGCGATGTGACGCGGGTCACAGACGGGAGCGTGGCATGCGGATCGGCGACCTCGCGGCGCGGACGGGGGCCAGCGTCCGTTCGCTGCGCTACTACGAGGAGCAGGGGCTGCTGGGGAGCACCCGCAGCCCCGGCGGGCAGCGGCACTACACGGAGGAGGACGTCGAGCGGGTCGCGTTCGTCCAGCGCCTGTACACGGCCGGGCTCTCCAGCCGCACCATCCGCGCACTCATGCCCTGCCGGGACGCCCCGAGCGACGAGAACTCGGCCGCCGCGCTGGCGCGCATGGCCGAGGAGCGCGACCGCCTCTCGGCGCACGTCGAGGAACTGCTGCGCACCCGCGACACGCTCGACGCGGTGATGGCCGCGGCGCGCGAGCACCACCAGGCGCTGCGGACCAGCGTCTAGCCCGCGCGCCCGGGAGACCTCGGCCTCCCGGGCGCGCGCGGGCGATCAGGAGCAGACCTCCGTCAGCTGCCCGGCCGCGTCGGTGATCGGCTGGAGATCGACCTGTACGGTCCCCTCGGCGTCCACCTGGAGCGTGTCGGCGGCGTCGGCGACGGAGTCGCCCACCTCCTGCACCTCGGCGTCCTCCATCCCGTGCAGCTCGTCGATGTTGGCCTGGAGCTCGTCCGTCGCCGCCTCGAACGCGTCGGGATCGTTGTCGTTGACGGCCTGCTGGATGTCGTTCACGTTCCCGGTGATCGCGAGGGACAGCCGGGCACAGTCCACGGCCTGCTGCACGTCACACGCGGTGGTCAGGCCGGCGGCGGTCAGCACCGTGAGGGCCGCCATCGCGGCCGTCGCCAGTCTCGTCTTCTTCATGACCGAATCTTTACCCTGTGGCCAGAGCCGTACGCTGCGCCTCGTCGAGTTGTGCGCAGCCGCCCGAGGCGAGGTCGAGGAGCGCGTCCAGTTCCTCGCGCGCGAACGGCGCGCCCTCCGCGGTGCCCTGCACCTCCACGAAGCGCCCGTCGCCGGTGCGGACGACGTTCATGTCCGTCTCCGCCTTCACGTCCTCGGCGTAGTTGAGGTCGAGCAGCGGCACGCCGTCCACGATGCCGACGCTGACCGCGGCGACGGAGCCGGTCAGCGGCTCGGCGCGCCCCTTGACCAGCTTGTGCGCGCGCGCCCAGGTGACGGCGTCGGCCAGCGCGACGTACGCGCCGGTGATGGCGGCGGTACGGGTGCCGCCGTCGGCCTGGAGGACGTCGCAGTCGAGCACGACGGTGTTCTCGCCCAGCGCCCTGAAGTCCACGACGGCGCGCAGCGAGCGGCCGATGAGGCGGGAGATCTCGTGCGTCCTGCCGCCGATCTTGCCGCGCACCGACTCGCGGTCGCCGCGAGTGTTGGTGGCGCGCGGGAGCATCGCGTACTCGCCGGTGACCCACCCCTCGCCGCTGCCCCGGCGCCAGCGCGGGACGCCCTCGGTCACGCTGGCCGTGCACAGCACCCGGGTGTCCCCGAAGGAGACGAGGACCGAGCCCTCGGCGTGCTTGCTCCAGCCGCGTTCGATGCGGACGGGGCGGAGCTGGTCGGCCGAGCGGCCGTCGATACGAGACATGGGCCGAGCCTAGTCGGGGTCAGATCTCGTAGACCGCCCCGGGCCTGGCCAGCTCGACGGGCCCGTCGAAGGCGGCCTTGGCGTCGGAGAGGTTGACCTGCGCGTCGGTCCACGGCGGGATGTGCGTGAGGACGAGCCGCTCCGCGCCCGCGCGCTGGGCGCACTCCCCCGCCTCGCGGCCGTTGATGTGGACCTCGGGCAGGTCCTCCTTGCCGTCGGTGAACGACGCCTCGCACAGGAAGAGGTCGGCGCCGCGCGCCAGTTCCGTGAGGCTGTCGCAGCGGCCGGTGTCACCCGAGTAGCACAGGACGCGCCCCCGGTGTTCGACGCGGAAGCCGTACGTCTCCACGGGGTGGACGACGCGGTGCGCGGTGACGAGGAACGGGCCGACGGCGAACGGCCGGTCGGGCACGAGCGTGTGGAACGCGAAGACCTCGCTCATGGACCGCTCGGTGGGGGTGTCGTCGTACGCGGTCGTGAGGCGGTGCTCGGTGCCTGTCGGGCCGAAGACGGGGAGCTGCGGGCACCGGCCGCCCTCGTGGCGGTAGTAGCGCGCGACGAAGTAGGCGCACATGTCGATGCAGTGGTCCGGGTGCAGGTGGCTGAGCGCGACGGCGTCGATGTCGTACAGCCCGCAGTACTTCTGGAGCTCCCCGAGGGCGCCGTTGCCCAGGTCGAGGAGCAGCCGGAAGCCCTCGGCCTCGACCAGGTAGCTGGAGCAGGCCGAGTCCGCGGACGGGAAGGAACCCGAGCAGCCGACGACGGTGAGCTTCATGGAACGGGGAACCTCCGGTGTGGGGTTCGAACGACTCTAAGTCGCATCGGACCGTGCCGTGCCTCGCGCGTGCCGCGGTGTGGGCGGAATCACCAGCGCGGGGTACCGTCGCACGTGTGGACGGAGTGTGGTGGCTGGCGCTGGGCGCGGTGGCCGTTCTGGGGCTGATCGCGGCGGTGGTCGATGGCGCCGGGCGGCTGGGCGGCAGGCCCCGCCGCGGGCGGCGGCGCGGACGCCGCCGCGACTGATCACATCCGGCTGCGCGAGCGGGCACGGATGGCCAGCAGCAGACCCACCGCGATCCAGATCGCGAACATGGACGAGCCGCCGTAGGACAGGAACGGAAGCGGCAGGCCGGTCACCGGCATGATGCCGAGCGCCATCCCCATGTTCTGGAACGCCTGGAACGCGATCCACGCCACGATCGAGGCGGCGACGATCGTCCCGTACATGTCCGGCGCGCCCGAGGCGATGCGGCAGCCGCGCCACAGGATCACCCCGATGAGCACGATGACGGACGCGGCGCCGACGAAGCCGAGTTCCTCGCCGACGACGGTGAAGATGAAGTCGGTGTGCTGCTCGGGCACGAACTGCCCCGTCGTCTGGCTGCCGTGGAACAGGCCTTGGCCGGTCAGCCCGCCGGAACCGATCGCGATGCGGGCCTGGTTGGTGTTGTACCCGACCCCGGCCGGGTCGAGGGAGGGGTTGGCGAAGGCCGCGAACCGGTTGATCTGGTACGCGTCCAGCAGCCCGGCCTGCCAGACGGCCAGCGCGCCGCCGATGCCGAGGCCGATGAGCCCGAGGATCCAGCCGCGCCCGGTGCCCGACGCGATGAGCGCGCCGAGCGTGATGGCGGCGAGCACCATCGTCTGGCCGACGTCCGGCATCAGCATGATGATCACGGCGGGGAGCGCGACGAGGCCGAGGGCCTGGAGGACGGCGCGGGTGTCGGGGCGGGGGCGCTGGTCGCTCTCCAGCGGCGCGGCGAGCAGCGTCGCGACGGCGAGGATGACGCCGACCTTGACCAGCTCGGACGGCTGGAACGCGAAGCCGCCCGGCAGCTGGATCCAGCTGCGGGAGCCGTTGATGGAGGAGCCGAGCGGGCTGAGGACGGCCAGCGACATCAGCAGCGACAGGACGTACAGGACGGGGACGGCGTTCCGCAGCCGCACGTGCCCGAGCCAGACCATGACGGCGGCGAGCCCGCCGCCGATGCTGAGGTTCAGGATGTGGCGCAGCAGGAAGTACTGCGGGTCACCGTTGTTGAGGTCGGTCCTGCCGCGTGTCGCGGAGTAGACGAGCAGGGTGCCGAGGACGGCCAGGACACCGGCCGACCCGAGCAGCCACCAGTCGAGGCGCCGGACGACGGAGTCCCGGGCTCTGATCCTGGTCCAGACGGACTGCTCGGCGGCCGGCGGCGCGAGGGGGTAGCTGCGTACGGTCACTCCGGTGACGATACGTGGCGACGCGTGCGCCTTCGGTGATTACGCCCACAGCTGGCCGTGCAGCAGGGCGACCGCCTCCTCGGTGGACGCGGCGGTGTAGACGCCGGTGGACAGGTACTTCCAGCCGCCGTCGGCGACGACGAAGACGATGTCGGCCTCCTCGCCCGCCGCCACGGCCTTGCGCGCGGTGCCGAGCGCGGCGTGCAGGGCGGCGCCCGTGGAGATCCCGGCGAAGATGCCCTCCTCGGAGAGGAGTTCACGCGTCCGGGCGACGGCGTCCGTGGAGCTGACGGAGTAACGGGAGGTGAGCACGGCGGCGTCGTACAGCTCGGGCACGAAGCCCTCGTCGAGGTTCCGCAGCCCGTAGACCAGGTCGTCGTAGCGCGGTTCCGCGGCGATGATCTTCACGCCGGGGCGCTGCTCGCGCAGGTAGCGTCCGGCGCCCATGAGGGTGCCCGTGGTGCCGAGCCCGGCGACGAAGTGGGTGACCGAGGGCAGGTCGGCGAGGATCTCGGGGCCGGTCGTCGCGTAGTGGGCGCCCGCGTTGTCCGGGTTGCCGTACTGGTAGAGCATCACCCAGTCGGGGTGTTCCGCGGCCAGTTCCTTGGCGACGCGGACGGCGGTGTTCGAGCCGCCAGCGGCGGGGGACGAGATGATCTCGGCGCCCCACATGGCCAGCAGTTCCCGGCGCTCCGCCGAGGTGTTCTCCGGCATGACGCAGACGATCCGGTAGCCCTTGAGGCGGGCGGCCATGGCCAGGGAGATGCCCGTGTTGCCCGAGGTGGGCTCCAGGATGGTGCATCCGGGGGTGAGGCGCCCGTCCTTCTCGGCCTGTTCGATCATGAACAGCGCGGGGCGGTCCTTGATCGATCCTGTCGGGTTGCGGTCCTCCAGCTTCGCCCACACGCGGACGGACTCGGCCGGGGACAGCCGCGGCAGCCGTACGAGCGGGGTGTTGCCGACGGCTGCCAGCGGGGAGTCGAAGCGCATCAGCGCATGCCTCCGGCGACGGCCGGGAGGATCGTGACGCTGTCGCCGTCCTTGAGCGAGGTGGCGATGCCATCGAGGAAGCGCACGTCCTCGTCGTTCAGGTAGACGTTGATGAAACGGCGCAGCTCGCCGCCGTCCACCAGCCGCTCCCGGATGCCGGGGTGGCTGGCGTCCAGGTCCGCGAACAGCTCGGCGAGCGTGCCGCCGCTCCCCGCGACGGCCTTCTCGCCGTCGGTGTAGCTGCGCAGGATGGTCGGGATGCGGACCTCGATGGCCATGGGGGCTCCAGGGAAGACTCGGCTCGGGTGACGTGGACGGGCAGCGGACCGTGCGATCGACCGTGATCAGTCGCGACCGGTCGTGATCAACGAGACGCCGGACACAGGGCACCGGCGAGACGGCACAGATCGACATGCAGACGTGCCACGAGCAGCACACCGCCGCCCCGGATCTCGTCGCTCACGCCGTGGGGAACCATGGCGGCATCGTATCGATTCCCCCCAGGCCCCCCAGCGATCGGTTCATCATACGGACGTGGCCGTCCCGCAGGGTGGGACCGCAGGTCAGACGACCCGCACCTCCTCCTCGGTCACCACGCCCTCCACGATGCGGAACGACCGGAAGGAGACCGGCCCTTCGCCGCCGCCGCTCTCGGCGGTGGAGACGAGGACGTAGTGCGCGCCCGGCTCGTTCGCGTAGGTGATGTCGGTGCGCGAGGGGTACGCCTCGGTCGCGGTGTGCGAGTGGTAGACGACCACCGGCTCCTCGTCGCGGTCGTCCATCTCCCGGTAGAGCTTCAGCAGATCGCCCGAGTCGAACTCGTAGAACGTCGGGGAGCGGGCCGCGTTCAGCATGGGGACGAAACGCTCGGGCCGGTCGCTGCCCGCCGGTCCCGCGACGACGCCGCACGCCTCGTCGGGGTGATCGGCGCGGGCGTGGGCGGTGATCCGGTCCACCAGGTCCTGGGTGATGGTCAGCATGCGGTCAGGGTAGAGCGCGCCCTCCGGCTCACTGCGTGAGGGTGACGGACCCGGCGGGCGGTCCCGGGTCGTCCTCCGGCGGACCGGCCGCGCCGCCGGGGCCGCCGTCGGGGTCCTCGTCGGGCAGCCCGGCGTCGCGGCGGCGCAGGAAGACCTCGACCTTGCGCAGCTCGGCCCGTACGACGGGGGCGAGCAGGTAGAGCCCGATGATGTTGAAGACGGCGGCCAGGAAGAGGAAGACGTCCGCCAGGTCCACCAGCGTGCCCAGCGAGAGCAGCGCGCCCGCGACGATCATCACGCAGAACAGCGCCTTGTAGGCGGCGTCGGCGATCCGGCCGCCGCCGAAGAGGTAGGCCCACGCCTTCTGGCCGTAGTAGCCCCAGGTGATGATCGTGGCGAAGGCGAAGAGGAAGACGGCCACCGTCAGCACGCCGGGGAACCAGGGCAGGGCCGTCGCGAAGGCGTCGGAGGTGAGCGAGATCCCGGCCGTGGTGTCCCCGCCCTCGCCGCCCTGCGCGGCGGCCTCGCGCGCGGCGGCGTAGCTCGGGGCGCCCGCGACGACGATGGTGAGCGCGGTCATCGTGCACAGCACGACGGTGTCGGCGAACGGCTCCAGCAGCGCCACGAGCCCCTCGGTCGCGGGCCGGGTGGTCTTGACGGCGGAGTGGACGATGGGCGCCGAGCCGACGCCCGCCTCGTTGGAGAACGCGGCCCGCTGGAAGCCGGTGATCAGCGCCCCGGCCATGCCGCCCGCGACCCCCTCGGGGCGGAACGCCTCGCGCCAGATGGTGGCGACCGCGTCGGGGATCTGCGGCGCGTTGGCCAGCAGGACGACGAGACAGGCGGCGACGTACAGGACCGTCATCGCGGGCACGAGGCGGCTGGTCACGCGCCCGATGGCGCGCATGCCGCCGAGCAGCACGAGCGCGGCGAGCACGGCGACGACGACGCCGAAGAGCAGGGCGCCGCCCGAGCCGGTGAAGAACGCGGTGTGGTCCTCGGTGGCGGTGGCGAGCTGTTCGAGGGACTGGTTGACCTGGAAGAGGTTCCCGCCGAAGAAGGCGAAGAAGAGGATCATCGCGGCGGCGGGCGGGGCCAGGGCGCGGCCGAGGCGCGGCATGCCGCGTTCGGCGAGCCCCTTGGTGAGGTACTGCATGGGGCCGCCGGAGACGCGGCCCCGCGCGTCGATGTCGCGGTACTTCACGCCGAGTGTGCACTCGACGAACTTGGTGGCCATCCCGAGGAAGCCGCAGAGCATCATCCACAGCGTGGCGCCGGGACCGCCGACCGAGACGGCGATGGCGACACCGGCGATGTTGCCGAGGCCCGCCGTGCCGGACAGGGCGGACGTCAGCGCCTGGAAGTGGGTGACCTCGCCCGGCGCGTCCGGCTGCTCGTACCGCCCCGAGGCCAGCTTGAGCGCGGTGCCGAACCGCCGGATCTGGACGAAGCCGAACCCGGCCGTGAAGAGCAGCCCGGCGAGGACCAGCCAGCCGACGATGAGCGGGAAGCGCGTGCCCGCGATCCCGATCTCGCAGAAGACGACGGCGTTCAGGACATCGCGAACAGGTTCGAATACGTCATTGACGGCCGTGTCGATCCGGTCGGTCCATGATGCGTCGCTCGCCATGGCATGGGAGATTACCCATCGCCGCCCGCTATTCCGTGATTATCGGATCAGGGCGCCAGCGTTTCGATAAGTGATTCCTGAAGAAGTCCGAGCCAGGAATAGGCGATGACCAGCGGCCGGCCGGGATCGTCCTGCGGAGTGTCGAACAGACGGTCGCTGCTCTCGTCATCCGAAAGGCCGAGCCTGCTGCCGAGGGCGAGCCGCATGTCGTTCAGCGCGCCGAGCCAGCGCCGGGAGGCGTCCGCCTCCAGGGTCAGCAGCGCGTCCCCCTCCGTCTCGGCCGCGTCACGCGCCGCCGCGTCGAGACCGCCCACCATGAGCAGCAGGTTCTCCCGCTTGGCCGTGCGCAGCTCGGTCTCGGTGAACCGCCTGAACTCGGCGGACAGGCGCCTGGTCTCCTCGTCGGGCGGCGCGCCCGGCTCGCCGTAGGCGTCCGGGAAGAGGCGCGCGAGCGCGGGGTCGGACGGCGGTTCGCTGGGGCCCTCGGCGAACAGCGCGGCGAGCGGGTCGTCGCCGTCCGCCGGTCCTTCGCCAGGACCGATCAGTTCCAGCAGCTGCACGGCCAGGCTGCGGAGGATCGAGATCTCCGCCCCGTCCAGCGCGACGGCCGCCGCGCCGTCGCCGCTCTTCTCGAAACGTCCCGCCATCACCGTTCCTGCTGAAGCGTCGCCCAGAGGCCATATCCATGCATGGCCTGCACGTCCCGTTCCATTTCCTCGCGGCTGCCCTGCGAGACGGTCGCCCGCCCCTTCTCGTGCACGTCGCGCATGAGCTTGGTCGCCTTGTCCTTCGGATAACCGAAATAGGACTGGAAGACGTAGGTCACGTAGCTCATCAGGTTCACCGGGTCGTTGTGCACGACCGTCACCCATGGGACCTCGGGGAGCGGGGCCTCCACCCGTGCCTCGTCGGTCTCCGTGCGCTCGACTTCCATGGGCATCGCAGCACTCACGCCCCCCATGCTGCCACCGCAGCCCCCCCGATGGCCAAACGACGCCCGCGCGCCCCATATCGTCAATCTGACGAGATGGGGTGTACGCTGGCCGTCATGGATGCCACACACGACGCGGCTGGCCTGCCGGTGGCCGTGCCATCGACCGCCCTGTTCACCGACCAGTACGAACTGACCATGCTCCAGGCCGCGCTGCGCTCCGGCACGGCGCACCGGCGGTCGGTCTTCGAGGTCTTCACCCGCCGCCTGCCCGAGGGCCGCCGCTACGGCGTCGTGGCGGGCACGGGGCGCATGCTCGACGCGGTCGAGAACTTCCGCTTCGACCCCGCCATCCTGGCCTTCCTGCGCGAGCGGGAGATCGTGGACGCGCCGACCGTCGAGTGGCTGGCGGGCTACCGCTTCGGCGGCGACATCGACGGCTACCCCGAGGGCGAGGTGTACTTCCCCGGCTCGCCCCTGCTGCGCGTCGAAGGCACGTTCGCCGAGTGCGTCCTGCTGGAGACGGTGATCCTGTCGATCCTCAACTACGACTCGGCGGTCGCCGCGGCGGCCTCCCGGATGGCGGTGGCGGCGAACGGCAGGTCGCTCGTGGAGATGGGCGCCCGCCGGATGCACGAGCTGGCGGCCGTCGCCGCCTCGCGCGCGGCGTACATCGGGGGCTTCTCGACCACCTCCGACCTCGCGGCGGGCTTCCGCCACGGCATCCCCACCGTCGGCACCAGCGCGCACGCCTTCACCCTGCTGCACGACACGGAGCGCGAGGCGTTCACCGCGCAGGTCGCCTCGCTGGGCGAGGGCACGACGCTGCTGGTGGACACCTACGACGTCCGCGAGGCCGTGCGGATCGCCGTCGAGGTGGCGGGGCCCGACCTCGGCGCGGTGCGGATCGACTCGGGCGACCTGCTGATGGTCGCCCACCAGGTGCGGCGGCAGCTCGACGAGCTGGGCGCGCACGGCACCCGCATCGTCGTCACCAGCGACCTGGACGAGTACGCCATCGCGTCCCTGGCCGCCGCCCCGGTGGACGCCTACGGCGTGGGGACGCAGCTCGTCACCGGCAGCGGCCACCCGACGTGCTCGATGGTCTACAAGCTGGTCGCGCGGGCCGGGGACGACCCCGGGGCGCCGCTGGTGCCGGTGGCCAAGAGGTCGTCGGGCGGCAAGCTGTCCGTCGGCGGCCGGAAGTGGGCCGCGCGGCCCACCGACGAGGAGGGCGTGGCGACCGCCGAGGTGATCGGCACGGGCGAGGTCCCCGCCGAGTACGCCGGGCGGCTGCTCATGGCGCCGCTGATGCGCGCGGGGCGCGCCGTTGCCAGGGAACGGCTCGACGCGGCCCGCGACCGCCACGTACGGGCCCGCGCGGGGCTGCCGCTGTCCGCGACGCAGCTCTCGCGCGGCGAACCCGCCCTGCCGACCCGCTACCTGACCACGCCCTCCGCCTGACGCCGCCGTCCCGGGGCCGTAGGCTCGGGGCCGGTCCGCGCGAACCCACTCGAAGAGGTGTCCATCACATGCACCGCGCCCTGATCGTCGTCGATGTCCAGAACGACTTCTGCGAGGGCGGCTCGCTCGCGGTCACGGGCGGCGCGGACGTCGCCGCCGCGATCACCGACCTGATCGGCGCGGCCACGCCCGCGTACGACCACGTCGTCGCCACCCGCGACCACCACATCGCGCCGGGCGACCACTTCTCCGACACCCCGGACTTCGTCCACTCCTGGCCGAGGCACTGCGTCGCGGGCACCGAGGGCGTCGGCTTCCACCCGAACTTCGCGCCGGCCGTCACCGCCGGGTCCGTGGACGCCTGCTTCGACAAGGGCGCCTACTCGGCCGCCTACAGCGGCTTCGAGGGGACGGACGAGTCGGGCGCAGGACTCGCCCGGTGGCTGCACGCGCGCAACGTGACGGCGGTGGACGTCGTGGGCATCGCGACCGACCACTGCGTGCGGGCCACGGCCCTGGACGCCGCCCGCGAGGGCTTCGCCACCCGCGTCCTGCTGAGCCTCACCGCGGGCGTGTCCCGCGCGACGACGGACCGGGCCCTGGCCGAGCTGCGGGCCGCCGGGGTCGAGCTGACGGGCGAGCCGGTCGTCAGCGGCTGACTCCCCTGCCGGGACCTCCCCCGCGCGTGGCGCCGGGGGACGAGCGGACGGCGGCGGGCCCGGGGCCCGTCACGCCCTGCGCCTGGCCCTGCGGGGCGGCGACGGGGAGCGCCCGGCCGTGCCGGTGCGGGTAGGAGCGGCGCCTGCGGCGCGCCGGGCCGACGAGCCGGGCCATCGGGCACCAGCCCGCGGCGGCGTCGCAGGAGGCGGGGCGCCAGACGGCGCCGTCCGGGTGGTACAGGACCGCCGAGATCTCGTCGGGGGTGGGCGGCGCCCCGTTGCCGCGCAGCGACAGCACGCGCAGGCCGAGGTTCCGCAGGCGCGTCAGCGCCCGCGGGCGGTTCGCGGCGTGGACCAGCACACGGACGGCGTGTCCCTGCTCCCCGTGCCCCTGCTCTCGGGGGTGCGGGAGCACGAGCGCGACAACGACACTGCCGTCCGGCAGCTGGATGAAACCTCCATCGGACATGACACACATCTTTACGCGCTTGCCCGCCGTCCGTCGAGAGGTAGTCAGCAAAATGACCTCTGACCTGCGGCTTTACCTATTCGAACACCAGTGGCCATGATCTCGTCACGCTGCGCTGCTAAAGATCTCCCCCGGGCACTTGTAGGGAGGCCACTGTCCCGCCCGCCCTGGCCCACCCCGCCGATCGCGTTCTGACGGACGGTCACCACATCGAACAGCCGTGCGCCCCCCGTGCTTCCCCCCACGCCCCGCACCACGGTTGCACGGCTCCCGGCGGGGGCATCGAGGCCCGTAGAGGCGTGCGGACGGCGGCCGTTCACGGTCACGCGCGCGCACGCACGCACGCACGCCGACGGGATCACGACGAGGACGGAACCGACATGCCGCACCCGACTCCCGCGCAACTCGTCTCCGGCTCGGTGACCGTCGTCGGAAGCGCGCTCGCGCTCCTCCTCCTGCTGCCCTCGGGTTCCGCCCTCGCGCTCACGGCCGTCGCCGCGGTGTCCCTCACGCTCGGCACCGTCGCGGCGCTCGCGGCGGCGCCGGAACGCGCCGCGCGCAACCGCCGGGCACACGCGCGGTCCGTGTCCGAGCGCGCGGCGGTCAGACGGCCGTGACGACCACCGTCCGGGCCGACTTGTCGTGCAGACACTGGCGGTACGGCTGGTCCCAGGTGCACCACAGCACGTTCACCAGCCAGAAGAGGAACCCGATGCACGGCACGAGCTGCGGCAGCGAGTAGACGGCCGCCCGGTTCCAGGCCGGGTTGCCGCGCGGCACCGCGCCGTCGTCCAGCATCGCCACCCGGATACGCACCGCCATCTTGCCGAGCGTCTGGCCGCGGGCGCTCAGCATCAGCCCCTCGTAGAGGAAGTAGACCAGCAGCACGATCGCTTGCTGCGTCCAGGAGCCGCCGGTGCTCGCGTTCTCGTTCCAGTCGTAGTCGCCGCGCAGCGGCCACAGGAGCAGCGACACCGGGACGCCCACGACGATCGCGTCGATGACCCGCGCGATCAACCGCCGGAAGCGGGACGGCAGCGGGGGCATCCCGGCCAGGGGATCGACGGCCCCCTCGCCGTTGCCGTACGGGTTGGCGCCGTACGGGTCGCCGGGCGGCGGGGCCTTGGGGATGCCCGGGTCGGGACCGGCGGGCTCGCCCGGCGCGCGGTCGCCGTCGCGGTCGGGGTCGCCCTCGTCGCCGGGTCGCGGCTGATCGGTGGTCATGAGGCCCAGTGCAACCCGGCCCGGCGCCCGGCGCATCCGGCGCCGGGCGATCGGGTCACGGCACTGGGCCGGGCGGGGTCAGTTCCGCGCGGGCTCCGGCTCGCCGTTCCGCTTCCCCGCGACGAACGTCTTGGCCGCCTTGTCGTGCCACGCCTGGCGCCACGGCTTGTCGCGCGCGCCCATCACCAGGCTGACGACGCCGACGACGAACAGGGCCGACGCATTGAACACCAGCCAGCGCAGGAGTGCCGCGCCGAACGAGGGCTTCTCCTGGTTCTGGAGGTCGAGCACGCGCGCGCCGACCATGCCCTTGCCCGGCGTCGTCCCCCAGATGGCGGTGGGCAGTGCCTCGAACAGCAGCCCGACCACCAGGAACACGCCGAGGACGAGCGCGATGTAGCCGCCCGTCGTGCCGTCCACCAGCCAGATCTGCCGGGTGACACCGGCGCGTTCCGCCGCGTCGATCTGGTCCTGGATGTGGTCACGCGCGCTGCCGAGCAGCGGCCAGGCGACGGCGGCGGCGACGGCGGTGGGCAGCAGCGTGTCCACGATCCGCGCCAGGAGGCGCCGCCCCAGCTTCGCCGGGTACGGGCGTCCTGGATCGACCAGGCGGCCCGTCATGGTGAGCGGCGCGCCCTCGTGCGACTGGAGGAACGGCGACTGCGACGGGTTCGCGGCCTGCGGCGGGTAGCCGTAGCCGCCCTGGCCGCCCGGCTGCACCGGCGGCGGGTAGCCGTAGCCCCCGGGGCCCGCCTGCTGGGGGTGCGGGAAGCCGTAACCCCCGGGCGGCGTGCCCGGTTGCTGCGCGCCAGGCTGCGGATAGCCGTAACCCGGCGGGGGTCCCGTCTGGGCCGGGATGCCCTGCGGCGGGCTGACGTGGCCCGGCTGCGGGCCCGCGTTCTGCGGCGGGACGGCCGCTCCCGGCAGGCCGAGCCCCGGCACGCCCTGCGGCGGGCTCGCCTGCGCGGGCGGCACGGGGCCGCCTTGCGCCGGGGTGCCGGGGGCCTGGCGGGCGAGGTCGTGGACCTGCCGCTCCCAGGAGCCGCCGCTCTCCGTCCTGCGCAGGGCCGCCGTCTGCGGGTCCGTCACCTCGGGGGCGTCCGCGCGCGGCTCCTGGTGCCCTTGGCCCGGCACGGCCGCGCCGTCGGCCGGGGTCCGGCCGAACGGGGAGCGCGGGTCGGAGCCCTGCGCCACGGCGGCGGACGGTGAGGCGCTGACGTCCTCGTCGGAACCCCACGGGGCGCGCTGGTCGCCGCCGCCCGCCCACGCGGCGCCGCCCGCGGCGGGCGCGACGTCGCCGCGCCTGCGCAGCTCGGGCAGGGAACTGCCGGACGCCTGGTCGGGGATCAGCCGCTCGCCCGCGTCGCCGCCCGCGGCGGCGGGGAGGCTGTCCTCGTCGAAGAAGAAGGGCTGCGTCTCGTGTTTGGGCGGGTCCTGGGCCGGGCCGGGCGCCGGGTTCGCCGATCCGCTGGGCGGGGTGGGCACGGGCTCGCCCTCCCGCGGCTCAGGCCGGCTGCTGCCCGGCACCCACGAGGTGCCGTTCCAGTACCGGATGTAGCCGGGAATGGACGGGTCCGGATACCAGTTGGGCCCCGGGCCGTCGCCTGCGGGTGGGGAGCTCATACGCGGTCCGAATCTCCTCGTCCGTTACGTCCGTACAGTCTGTCGCGCTGCTGGAGCAGCATCGTAGTCGCCGGGCGGCCCGCCGGTTCGCCCGCGGGTCAGGACAGGACCCTAACGAACGCGCGGCGGTCGCGGGCGCCCCTCCGTACGCAACAGCCGTACGACGACGCTCACATCGAGCGTATCGCCGCCCGGAGCGGGGTGTGCAGGCCGAGGAGGTCGGTGTTGTCGGCCCACTGGTCGGCGGCGCCCGTGAGTGGCAGGCGCCGCAACGCGGGGTCGGTGACGGTCGCGCGCAGCGCCTCGGCGAACCGCTGGGCGCCGATGACGAGATACGGGCGTCCGTGGAAGGGCCGCCGCGACGGGTCGAGGGGCGGCGCGAGCCCCGACTCGTTCTGGACGGCGGCGACTCGCTCGTACGCCGTGCACAAGTGGCGTTCGCGCAGGGGCGCTCCGGTGGCGGCGAGGGCGCCGCGCAGGTGCGGGGTCAGCTCCGCCGCGACGGGCAGGCGGGCGAACGCGCTGCCGAGCCACTTGCTGTAGGGCGCGTAACGGCGGGCCAGCAGCAGGCACAGCCGCATCAGGTCGCGGACGAGACGGCCCGTGACGACGGCGGCGCCGAGGTCGTCGCCCGCCTCGGCGCAGCGCCCGGGGAACGCCTCCTCCTGGGCTATGCGTTGCCACTGGCAGGCCAGCAGATGACGCCACACCTGGTCGGGGTACCAGCTCAACGCCCCTCTTGCGGCGGTCAGTTCCCCGCTGTCGTCACGGAACACCTCGCCCCCGGTGGCCTCGGCGAGCCGCTGCTGGGGCATCGCGAGCCAGTCCTCGGTGACGGGCTCCCGGTGGCGCAGCCCGAGCGTCGCCGCGAGCCAGGAGTCCAGGTCGGTCACCCCGACGCGGTGCGCGACCGGCCCGTCCGTGCGGGCCATCCGGCCGACGGGGTCGAGCGGGTCGTCTCCCCCCTCGAAGTGCGTGGGCCAGCCGTGGACCTCCTTCGGCAGCCGCTCGGCGAACAGCCGCACGAGGTCCGCGCCGTGCGCGGCGGCGTCGGGCGCGGAGAGGAACAGCGTCAGACGCGGGCCCCACTCGTGGTCGGCCGAGCGGGCCGAGTCGAGGCCGAGCACCTCGGAACCGGAACCGACGCGGGCGGCGGCGTACCGCAGCCCAGGCAGCGCCTCCGCCAGGAGGGGCCGCACCGCCTCCTCGTACAGGTACCGGGACAGACGCAGACCGGGGAGGAAGCGCGCGTGCGTGGGAGACATACGTTCCACTCTCTGCGCGCGGGGCGGGAGGGTCCAGTGGTTTACGGGGCCGATCGGGCGGCGTCGGGCGGATGCCGGAATCAATTCCGGGAAACCGCGTAATGAATCGCCGCACGGCCCCTCTATCTCTTGCGTGCGGGCCGCCGGGCGGGCCGCGAGGACAGCACAGGAGAGAGAGGGCGCATCTCATGCACACCATCATCGAGCGCGAGCTCGACATCGAGCTGGTGCTCTCGGCGGAGCGCAGTGTCCCCGTGCCGGCGCGGCTCGTGTACCGGTCGAACGACCCGTTCGCCGTGCATGTCACCTTCCACATCGGCTCGGACGTGCCGGTGCACTGGACGTTCGCGCGCGACCTGCTGGTCGAGGGGGTGTTCAGGCCGTGCGGGGAGGGCGACGTGCGGGTGTGGCCGAGCGGCCCCGACAGCAGGCGCGTCATCTTCTTCGCGCTGCGCTCACCGGACGGGGACGCGCTGCTGAAGGCCCCGGCGCCGGTCGTCTCCGCCTGGCTGGAGCGGACGCTGCGCGTCGTGCCGCCGGGTGAGGAGACCGACCAGATCGACGCCGAGGAGTGCCTGTTCGCCCTGCTCACCGCCCGCCCGGCGGACGACGGGGGGGACGGCCGCCCGTGAGCCGCGCGGGCCACCCCGCGCCACCCCGGGGGACGGGGACGCCGCCGCGCCCGCATTCTCCCGGCCGTGGCGGGGCGTGAAGCCGTCGGGCCGGGGCATCATCAAGGAACCACCCCCCAAGAGCCGCCCCCGCGACCTGCACTCGCGGGGGCGGTTTCCGTGCGGGGGCCGGGGGTGTGGCGCAGCGCCCGCGGGCGGCATGACACGGTGCGACGCGTGCCCCGCACCCTCCGGTTCTTCTTCAGCCACGGCGTCCAGGACACCCCGTTGTGGCCCGACGACGTGGACAGCCCGTACGGCTACCCGTGCGATCTGCGGCGGTTGCCGATCGGCCGGGCGACCAGGACCGAGCTCGCCCGGTTGTGCGAGTGCTACCAGTCGTCCCTGGACGTGGACGATCCCGGCGGCGCGTCCCCGTGGCCCGAGGAGCGACGGGAGCTGTTCGAACAGCGGGCGGACGCCGCGCTCGTGGCGCTGCGACGCGACCTCGGTGACGGTTGGGTGGTCGTGGACCGGCGTTCCCGCCACCGCTGATCCCCGCGGCGGCCGGGCCGTCGGACGGCAGACTCAGCAGGACGGCACGTGGTCACCCGCGGCCAGCGCGCGCAGGCTCTCCACGGCGCCGCTCAGCGAGGTCACCGGGATGAGCCGCAGCCCGCCAGGGGCGTCGGCCGTCGCGTCGCCGCACTCGTCGGCCGGGACGAGGAAGACGGTCGCGCCGTCGCGGCGGGCCGCCTGCGTCTTGAGCGCGACGCCGCCGACCGGCCCCACCGCGCCCTCGGCGTCGATCGTGCCGGTCCCCGCGATCGTGGCGCCGCCGGTGAGGTCGCCGCCGTCGCCGTCGCCGTCCAGCATCTCCACGATGCCGAGGGAGAAGAGCAGCCCGGCGCTCGGGCCGCCGACGTCCGCGAGGTTCAGCTCGACGGTGACGTCGTCGGCGTCGCGGTCGAGGAAGGCGAGGGCGGCGGTCACGGCGGCGTTCTGCGAGGCGCGCATCTCGTCGGCGTTGTGCTCACGGATCTCGTCCGTCGAGTCGCCCTGCGGGTAGACGGAGTCGCGCGGCAGCACGGCCTGGTCCCCCGCGAAGTAGCCGCGCAGCACGTCGGGGAGGCGCACGGTGGCGTCGGGTGCGGTGGCCTGGATGGTCGTCAGGCGCAGTTCGCCCTCCGTCTCGCGCACCGGCGCGCCGCTGATCGTGATCACCGGCTCGCCGTCCCGTTCGCCGAGCACGTCGGTGGTCTCCCCCGGATGGGTGACCGAGAACGGCAGCGGCGCCAGCGCGGCGACGGCCAGCAGCGCCGCGAACAGGGCGGCGCACACGGCGAGCAGCAGCGGACGGCGTGCGCCTGCGGGCCGGGCCGGTGGCGTGGTGGGCGTGGGCGTGGCGGGCGGGGCGGCGGGCATGGCAGCGAATCTAACGCAGGACGGCGGCCACCTCCCGCGCGGCCCGCACCACCCGCGGCCCGACGCCGGGCGGCACCGTCTCGCGCAGCATCACGACGCCGACGCTCCCCTCGATCCCGCAGTCGGACGGCAGCGGCGCCGCCGCGGCGGCGGCGCCCGCGGCGGACAGCGCGCGGGTGAGGACGAAGCCGTCCTCGTCGTCGATGTCCTTGCAGCGCCCGGTGAGGATCGCCTGCCCCGCCGCGCCCCGGTCCAGCGGCTCGCGGAACCCCGTGCGGTAGGCGACGTGGTAGCCCGCCCTGCTGGGCTCGACGACGGCCACGGTCAGCGCGTCCTGCCCGTCGGGGACGGTCAGGTGGGCCGTGGCGCCGACGTCCTCGGCGAGCGAGCGCAGGGCGGGCAGCGCCGCCTCGCGCACCAGCGGGTGCACCTGGCGGCCGAGGCCGAGCACGCCGACGCCGACACGGGCGCGCCCGGTGGCGTCCCGCCGGACCAGCGCGTGCTGTTCGAGCGTGGTCAGCAGCCGGTAGACGACGGTGCGGTTCACCCCGAGGCGGCGGGCCAGCTCGGTGACGGTGAGCCCTTGGTCGGTGTCGGCCAGGAGCTTCAGGACACGCAGTCCCCGGTCGAGTGTCTGAGAGGTCTCCGCGGTCAACGGGGCCCCCTTCGGTGAGGTGCGCGCTGCCGGTCCCGTGGGCGGCGAGCACGGGTTCCTGACATGACGGACGTCGAACAGTGCGGAGGCCGACGCCGTCCGGGGCCACTCTGCCACCGGGCGGACGGGCGTTCGGAAACTATCGCCGTGTTCCGATTGCCGGAAGGGGGCGTCCACCATGCGAGCGCGCGCCGGGAACCGCACGGGCGGCGGCGCCGCGCCGTGCCGTCCGGCGGCTCAGCGCATCCGGGTGGCCCACTCCCTGACCTTGGCGACGCGCTGCCGCAGCTGCCCCGCCGTCGCCTCGGCGCTCGGCGGGCCGCCGCACGTCCTGCGCAGCTCGGTGTGGATCGCGCCGTGCGGCTTGCCGGACTGGTGGGCGTAGGCGCCGACGAGCGAGTTCAGCTCGCGCCGCAGCTCCATCAGCTCCTTGTGCGTGACGACGGGCCGCCGCTCGGCGGGCAGCTCGACGAGGTCGGCCTCCGCGTCCGGCTTGCGGCGGCTGTGGGCGATCTGCCGGGCCTGCCGCCGCTGGAGGAGCATCTGGACCTGGTCGGGTTCGAGCAGGCCAGGGATGCCGAGGTAGTCCTGCTCCTCCTCGCTGCCCGGGTGCGCCTGCATGCCGAACTCGGCGCCGTCGTACATGACACGGTCGAAGACCGCGTCCGACTCCAGTGCCTCGAAGGGCAGTTGGTCCTGCTCGCCGTCCGGCTCGTCCTTCTCGCGCTCGGCGTCGCGCAGGAGGGCGTCCTCCTCGGCGTACGGGTCCTCCTCCGTGGTCCTCTTCGGCTTGTCGAGGACGTGGTCGCGCTCGACCTCCAGCTCGTGCGCGAAACCGAGGAGCGTGGGGATGGTCGGCAGGAACACCGAGGCCGTCTCGCCCCGGCGCCGTGAGCGGACGAAGCGGCCCACCGCCTGGGCGAAGAACAGCGGCGTCGAGATCGTCGTCGCGTACACGCCGACCGCGAGGCGCGGCACGTCCACGCCCTCGGACACCATGCGGACGGCGACCATCCACCGCTCGTCCGACGCGCGGAACTCCTCGATGCGCCCCGAGGCGCCCGCGTCGTCGGACAGGACGACGGTCGGCGCGCTCCCCGTGATCCCGCGCAGCAGCTTGGCGTACGCGCGCGCGGACTCCTGGTCGGCGGCGATGACGAGACCGCCCGCGTCGTGGATCGAGCGGCGCACCTCGCTCAGCCGCCGGTCGGCGGCGCCGAGGACGGCGGGCATCCAGTCGCCCTTGGGGTCGAGCGCCGTGCGCCACGCCTGGGACGTCGCGTCCTTCGTCATCGGCTCGCCGAGCCGCGCGGCGATCTCGTCGCCCGCCTTGGTGCGCCAGCGCATGCTGCCGCTGTACGACAGGAAGATGACGGGCCGCACGACGCCGTCGCCGAGCGCGCTGCCGTACCCGTACGTGTAGTCGGCGACGGAACGGCGGATGCCGTCGTTGCCCTCGGCGTAGGCGACGAACGGGATCGGGTTGGTGTCCGAGCGGAACGGGGTGCCGGTGAGGGCGAGCCGCCGCGTCGCGGGCTCGAACGCCTCCAGGCACGCCTCGCCCCAGGACCGCGAGTCGCCCGCGTGGTGGATCTCGTCCAGGATCACCAGGGACTTGCGCTGCTCGCTGCGGTTGCGGTGCAGCATCGGCCGCACGCCGACGCCCGCGTACGTCACCGCCACGCCGTGGTACTCGCGGCCCACCGGCCCGGCGCTGTAGCCGGGGTCGAGCCTGATCCCTATCCGCGCCGCCGCCTCGGCCCACTGGCTCTTCAGGTGCTCGGTGGGCGCGACGACGGTCACCTGCTGCACGACGTGGTGGTGCAGCAGCCAGGACGCGAGGGTGAGCGCGAACGTCGTCTTGCCCGCGCCGGGTGTGGCGACGGCGAGGAAGTCCCGCGGCTGGAGCCGCAGGTACTCCCCCATGGCCGCCTCCTGCCAGGCGCGCAGCTTTCCCGCCGTGCCCCAGGGGGCGCGGCCGGGGAAGGCGGGCGAGAGGTGGTGGGACGACGAGGTGGGGGACGATGCTGTGCTGGTCACGGTCTCCACGGTGCGGGGGTCGGCGGCGGCTGGGGACCGCGACAGCCTAACCGAGCCGGGACGCGCTCCCCGGCGGGCGGGCGACGGTGTGGAGAACGCCACACCACCGCCCGTCAACGGACCCGCGCGGCCCCCGCGTTCACGCCCCCGCGCCCCGCTCGCGCGGCTCCAGGCGCCGCGCCACGGCGACGCTCGTCAGCGCCGCGACCGCCGTCAGCGCGTAGACGGCGACGAACGCCCCCGCGCCCACCGCGCCCTCCAGCGCCCCGCCGTGCGAGGCGGCCGGGGTGTCGCCGCCGAGCGCGGCGAACGCGCTGCCGACCAGGGTGAGCATCACGACGTTCCCCAGGCTGTCGCAGACCTGGAGCGAGGCGACGTTCCCGCCCGCCTCCCCCGGGGCCGACAGCCGCAGCACCAGGACGCCGAGCGTCGTCACCACCAGGCCCATGCCGAACCCGGCGAACCCGAGTGTCACCACGGGCAGCCACACCGGCACGGCGTCCAGCAGCACCAGCGGCGTCGTCACGACGCCCAGCGTCAGCAGCAGCGTGCCGATCCGCACCAGCCGCGCGCGGTGCCCCTCGGCCCAGGGCCGCGACTGCGTCCAGGAGCCGATCGCCCACAGCCCGCCTGACGCGGCGAGCGTCAACCCGGCCTCGGTGTACGACAGTCCGCGCTGCGTCACCAGCATGAGCGGCAGGAAGGTCTCCGTCGCCAGGTAGGCGGCGGAGATCAGGCCCCTGGTGACGATCACGGAGGGCAGCCCCCGGCGGAAGAGGAACGTGCCGGACGGCAGCAGCCTGGTCGCGGCGGGAACCATCAGCCCGAGCCCGGCCAGCACGGGGATCAGCGCCAGGAGGTCGAGCCGCTGCCCGCCGTACTGGAGCAGCCCCGCGCCGAGCGCCACGAGCAGCGCGAGCCGCAGCCGGCGCCCGTCGAACCGGTCCGCGCCGCCGCCCTCGGGCGGCCCCGCCGCCTGCCGCCGCAGCGCGGGCACGAGCACGGCGAGCGGCAGCACGACCAGGGCCGTGATCCCGAGGAACACCCAGCGCCAGCTGAACTGTTCCGTCACCGTCCCGGCGATGACCGGGCCGACCAGCGAGGGCACCACCCACGCCGCCGAGAACGCCGCCAGCGCCGACGCCCGCAGCCGCTCGGGGTACGCCCTGCCCACCGCCACGTACAGCGCGACGATGACGAGGCCGCCGCCTATCCCCTGCGCCGCCCGCCCCAGCACGAACGCCCACATCGTCTGCGCCGCGCCGGACAGCAGCAGCCCGGCGGAGAACGCGGCGATGCCCGCGAGCACCGGGCCGACCGGCCCGCGCCGGTCGCACCACTGCCCGGAGAAGGACATGCCCAGCAGGCTCGTCGTGAAGAAGGCGGAGAACGCGAAGGCGTACAGCGACAGGCCGTCCAGCGCGTCGGCCGCGGCGGGCATGGCCGTGCCGACGGCCATCGCCTCGAAGGCGATCAGCAGGATGACGCTGACGCAGCCCAGCGTGAGCGCCCGGTACCGCGCGCTCAGCACCCCGTCCCCGGCGTCGGCGGCCTCCGCGGGGGAGGCGGGCGGCACGTCCGCGCCGGGGCCGTCGGGGACCGTACGGGCGGCGTGGCGCGCCTGCTCACCGGCGTCGTCGCCGGTCTGGGTGTCCTGCATGGTCACACGGTAAGGAGCGGACCGGCCCGCTGCCTATGGACCGTGGGGTGAGAGCCCTCACCCCACGGTCCTACGCCTCACGCCCCGCCGACGGCGCTCTGCGGCCGGATCGGCAGCCGGTTCACCGGCCGCCCGGTGGCCGCCCGCACCGCCGCGGCGACCGCCGCGGGCGACACGACCAGCGGCACGGCGCTCGCCGCCTTCGCCCCGAACGGCGCGACGACGTCCCGCTCCTCCAGCAGCGCCACGATCCGCACGTCCGGCGCGTCCAGCGCGGTCGGCAGCGGATAGCCCGCCAGGTCGGGGCGGCGCACCACGCCGCGCACGACGCGCAGGTGCTCGGTCAGCGCCGCGCCGACGCCCTGCACGACCCCCGCCTCGATCCGCGCCCGCAGCTGACGCGGGTTCAGCACCCGCCCGACGTCCTGCGCGATCGCCATCTCGACGACGCGGACGGCCCCCAGCTCGACATCGACATCGACCACCGCGCGTACCGCCGCGAAGGCCAGCCCGACGAACGCGTCGCCCTGCCCGGCCCCGTCCAGCGGCTCGGTCGGATGCGGGCGGCACTGCGCCGTCGCCCACAGCTCCTTGCCCTCAAGCGCCTCCGCGACCGTCGTGCTGAGCACGCCGTCGTAGGAGGTGATCTTCCCGTCCGTGATGCTCAGCAGCTCGGCCGACATCCCGAACGTCGCGGCCAGCGGCTGGAGGAGCTGGGTGCGCACCATCTTCGCCGCGCGCTCCACGGCGCCGCCCGACACCCACGTGTGCCGCCCGTGCCCGCCGGGCCCCGCAGGGGGCAGGTCGGTGTCCACGGGCGCGACGTGCACCTCGTCGATGCCCAGCACGTCCTGCACGATCTGCCGCGCCAGCGTCGCGAAGCCCTGCCCCGTCTCGACGGCCGCGCACAGCACGGTCGCGACGGTGCCCTCGACCTTGACCGTGGCCGTGGCCACCTCGTCGGTGCCCTCGGCACCGAGCATGTGCACCATGCCCAGGGCATATCCGACGCCACGGCGAACGGCCCCCGGGTCGCCCGCGCCGTCGGGCCCGCCGGGCAGCAGCCAGTCCTCGACCGGCCCGTCCTTCGGCAGCGCGGGCATCGGCGCCTCACGGACCGCGGCCAGCAGCTCGGCCACCGGCGCGGGGCACGTGACGGCCTGGCCGGTGGGCAGCGTGTCCCCTGTGGCCATGACGTTGCGGGCGCGCAGCTCGGCAGGATCGACGCCGAGCCGGGCCGCCAGCTTGTCCATCTGCCCCTCGTACGCGGCGCACACCTGGAGGGCGCCCTCGCCGCGCAGGTAGCCGGACGGCGGGTTGTTCGTGCGCACGGCCCAGCCGTCGATGACGGCGTTCGGCACGACGTACGGGCCCGCGGCGAACGACACGGCGGCGGCGAGCACCTCGGCGGAGTCGTCGGCGTAGGCGCCCGCGTCCATCAGGAGCTGCGCCTCGACCTTGACGAGCTTGCCCTCGCGGTCGGCGTGGTGCCAGTAGCGCAGCAGCGTGGGGTGCCGGTGCGCGTGCCCGAGGAAGGACTCCTCGCGCGTCGCGGCCAGTTTGACGGGCGAGCCGGTGCGGACGGCGAGCAGCGCCAGGGGCAGCTGGAAGCCCAGGTCCTCGCGGTCGCCGAGCGCGCCGGGCACGCCGGTGACGCAGATCTTGACCTGCTCGGCGGCCAGCCCGAGGCAGGCGGCGAGCCGGTCGCGGTCGGTGTGCGGGTCGGTCGAGGCGATGTACAGCTCGACGCCGCCGTCGGGGCGCGGCACGGCGAGCCCGGACTCGACGCCGACCGGCGCCGGGTCCTGCCGTCCCACCCGGTACAGGCCCTCGACGACGACCTCGCCGGTGACCGCCGGGTCGCCGTGGCGCAGCGGGATGTGCCTCACGAGGTTGCCGTCCGGGTGGAGGGGCGGCGCCTCGAAGGACTTCTCCGGGTCGGTGACGGCGTCCTGGACCTCGTACTCGACCACGATCGCGGCGGCGGCGAGCCGTGCCGTCTCCGGGTGGTCGGCGGCGACGGCGGCGACCGGCTCCCCGTGGTAGCGCACCACCTCGGAGGCGAACGCGGGCCGGTCGGGGACGGCGCGGCCGAGCCCGCCTGGCCCGGTGGCGTCCTCGTGCGTGACGACGGCGCGCACGCCGGGCATCGCGGCGGCCTGGGCGGTGTCGATGCGCCTGATCCTGGCGTGCGGGTGCGGCGAGCGGAGCACGGCGGCCCACAGCAGGCCCTCGGCCCACAGGTCGGCGGTGTAGGGGTAGGTGCCGAGCGCCTTGGCCTGCGCGTCGGCGGGGGGCAGCGACGTGCCGAGGCCGTGCGCGGGCGCGTCCGCGGGCCTCTCGACCGGCGGGGTGGCCAGGGCCGGGGTCACGGTGATGGCGGCGGCGGTGTCGGCGGCCCGGTCAGTCATGGCGTAGCCCTTTCATCCCCTTCAACCCCTCCGGCCCTCTCCGGTCCCCACGGGACGGGGGGCGCTCACGGCGCTCCCGCCGAGCGCTGGTGCGGCAGCGGCGTGGCCTGGCGTTCCGCCGCCGCCTCGTGCGCCGCGGCGCGTTCATCGACGACGGTGCGCACCGCGTCGAGGACGCCGCGGTAGCCGGTGCAGCGGCACAGGTTGCCGCTGAGCGCCTGCCGGGTCTCCAGCTCGGTGGGGGCGTGGTTGCCCTCCAGGAGGTCATGGACGGTCATGGCCATGCCGGGCAGGCAGAAGCCGCACTGGACGGCGGTGGCGGCCAGCGCCCGCTGCACGTCGGAGGCGGCCCCGTCCTGGCTCAGGCCCTCGACGGTGCGGATCTCGGAGCCCGCGGCGGTGGCCGCGGGGACGAGGCAGGCCGCGACCAGGCGGCCGTCCACCTGCACGGAGCAGGCGCCGCACTCGCCCTGCGCGCAGCCGTCCTTGGCCCCGGCGAGCCCCAGCCGCTCGCGCAGCACGTAGAGCAGCGACTCGCCGATCCACGCGCCGGTGACGGGACGGTCCGCGCCGTTCACCCGCAGGACGTAGCTGACCTCGGGGTGGTCGCTGTGGCTGGCGGTGGGCGCGGGCGGGACGGCGACCGGGTCGGCGTCCGCGTGCCGCGGCGGGTCGAGCACGGGCGCGGGCGGGTAGGGCTCGCCCGCCTGCTCGGGGGTCCACACCTCGGGCGGCACGTCGTGGCCGGGCAGCTCGGCGGCCGGGCGGCGGTTCTGGGCCAGTGCCGCGCCCTGGCCCATGGCGGCGGCGGCCTGGCCGGGGCGCAGGCCGTGTCCTGGCGCGGCGGGCGCGCCGTCCCCGGCAGCGCCCCCGGCGAAGGGCATGGTCCACTGCCCGGTGGCCCCCGGGTCCATGGTGGCGGCGGCGGTGGCGGGCGGGGCGGTGGGTTCGTCGATGACCGGCGGTTCGTAGCCGTGGCCCGGCGCGGCGAGCGGCTGGGCGCCGGTGCCGTCGCGGTAGCCGCCCGGCAGCTCTATGAACGCGGTGGCCTCGGCGTCGTACTCGCCGCCCCAGCCGCCCTGCGGGCCTGGGGCGGTGGGATCGGGCTGCTGGTCGTTGCTCATCGGAGAGCCCTTCCGAGTCCACGGCGGGCCAGTGCTGCCACCGTACGCCTCAAGTGGAGCAGCGCGGGGGAAAGTTGCGGAGTTTCCCCGCCGTCCGCCGGTGGTTCCGGGTCCGGGATGCAGGCCATGCCGACGTACGTGCCGAACGCGTCGAGCGCCTCGGGCGTCAGGCCGCGTTCGCCGTCCCAGTCCACGAGGGACGCGACCCACCGTTCGGCGTCCAGGGGCCGCAGCGGCATGGGGGCGACGGCGCCGACGGCGCAGCGCACCTCCCGGTGCATCGGGTCGAGGACGACGGCGACGGACGCGGTGGCGCGTGCGGGCCCCGTGCGCGCGGTGGCGCGCAGGTACGTCTGGGGCGCGTGCAGCAGCGGGACGCGGACGTGCGCGACGAGTTCGCCCGGCCGCAGCCGGTCGCGGCCCGCGAGGAGGTTGCCGACGGGGATCTGCCGCCCGTCG
This sequence comes from Streptomyces avicenniae, assembly GCF_000719135.1. Taxonomy (GTDB): domain Bacteria; phylum Actinomycetota; class Actinomycetes; order Streptomycetales; family Streptomycetaceae; genus Streptomyces; species Streptomyces avicenniae. The sequence goes on from NZ_JOEK01000002.1 coordinate 506,436, forward strand.
CCGTCCGGGCCCGCGACGAGCAGCGTCGCGTCGAGCGCGGCGAGGACGGGGAGGGTGTCGCCCGAGGGCGCCGCGGTGATGATGTTGCCGCCGAGGGTGCCCGCGTTGCGTACCTGCGGGGGCCCGGCCGCCCGTGAGGCGGCGGCGAGGGCGGGGATGAGGGCGGCGAAGTCGGGGCGGCTCATCCGCGCGTGGGTGAGGCAGGCGCCCAGCAGGGCGTGCCCGTCCTGGTAGGCCCAGCCGCGCAGTTCGGCGAGTCTGCCGAGGCCGACGAGGGCGGCGGGACGCAGCAGCCCGGCGTTCACGCTCGCCATCAGGTCGGTGCCCCCGGCGACCGGCACGGCGGCCGGGATCTCGGCGAGCGCGGCGACGGCGTCGTCCAGCGTGGACGGGAGCGCGACGAGCCGCGCGGAGTCGGGTGCGTGCGGTGCGTGCGTGCTCAATCCTGCTGCCCCTTTCCGGTGTCCCGGCGCCCAGCCGTACGGTACGTCCTCGGGGCCCGGACGTGGCAACTCTGGCACAGATCCGAGCGCGGTCCACGCGGGGGTTGGGCGGGCCACGGCTCACCCGATCGGGGCATGCGCGGAGCAGCGGTGACGGGTGGGGCGGCGCGGGCACGCCGGACGGCGCGGGCGCCGGGCACGACGGCGCGGCGGGCCAGGCGGGACGTACCGGCGGGACGTCTCACCTGACCGTGCGGAACGGGAGCGGGCGCGGCGGGCGCGTGGCGGCTACTTGCCGCCGCCGCCCTTGCCGCCCTTCCCGTCCTTGCCACCGCCGAACGAGCCCATCGACTCGTAGATCTCCTTGCACATGGGACAGACCGGGTACTTCTTCGGGTCGCGCCCCGGGACCCAGACCTTGCCGCAGAGCGCGACGACGGGGGTGCCGTCGAGCGCGCTCGCCATGATCTTGTCCTTCTGGACGTAGTGGGCGAAGCGCTCGTGGTCGCCGTCGCCGTGGGTCGTCTGCGGGACGGGCTCGACGAGCGTGCCGGTGCCCGCTCCGCGTTCGGGCTCAAGAGTGCTCATGGACCCCAAGCCTAATTCAGCGACGGGTCCTCCGGGTATGTGGCGAGCAGGGCCAGCGAACCGCGCTGCCGCCGCAGGACCGCGCGCCACAGGCCCTCGGGGCGGGGCACGGAGACGTCGCCCGGCTCGGAGTCCACGACGTACCAGGCACCCTCGTCCAGCTCCCGTTCCAGCTGCGCCGGGCCCCAGCCCGCGTAACCGGCGAAGATGCGCAGGCTGCCCAGCTCGGCGGCGAGCACCTCGGGCGGCGCGTCGAGGTCCACCAGGCCGATGGAGCCGTGCACGCGGCGCCAGCCCAGCGGCCCCTGCCCCGGCACGACGGCCAGCGCGAGCGCCGCGTCCAGCGCGACGGGGCCGCCCTGGAAGACGACCCCCGGCTCGCCCGCGAGCCCGGCCCACGCCTCCAGGACCTCGGACACGCCGACGGGCGTGGGGCGGTTCAGGACCACTCCGAGGGCCCCCTCCCGGTCGTGGTCGAGCAGGAGCACGACGGAACGGTCGAAGTTCGGGTCGGACAGTGCCGGGGTGGCCACCAGCAGCCGCCCGGTGAGGGAGGACTCCTCGGTCATGGGGCCATGATTCCGCATCCGGGGGGTAGAGGGGAGGCCCGGCCTCGCGGCCCCGCCCCCCTGGGCGGTCATACCATGACGGGTTCAAGGCCACTACCATTTCGCAACGGATCACCGTTCCGAGTACGCGGGGCCCCCGCATCCACCCAGAGATCGTGAGTTCGATGACCGACGACGTACTGCTTGTCCACGGCGGCACCCCGATCGAGGGGGAGATCAGGGTCCGCGGGGCGAAGAACCTGGTTCCCAAGGCGATGGTGGCGGCCCTGCTGGGGAGCGGCCCGAGCCGGCTGCGCAACGTGCCGGACATCCGCGACGTACGGGTCGTGCGCGGCCTGCTCCAGCTGCACGGCGTGACCGTCCGCAGCGGCGACGAGCCGGGCGAGCTGATCCTGGACCCCTCGCACGTCGAGAGCGCGAACGTCGCGGACATCGACGCGCACGCGGGCTCGTCCCGTATCCCGATCCTCTTCTGCGGCCCGCTGCTGCACCGCCTCGGCCACGCGTTCATCCCCGGCCTCGGCGGCTGCGACATCGGCGGCAGGCCGGTGGACTTCCACTTCGACGTGCTGCGCAAGTTCGGCGCGACGATCGACAAACGCGAGGACGGGCAGTACCTGGAGGCCCCGCAGCGGCTGCGCGGCTGCAAGATCCGGCTGCCGTACCCGTCGGTGGGCTCCACCGAGCAGGTGCTGCTGACGGCCGTGCTCGCCGAGGGCGTCACCGAGCTGTCGAACGCGGCGGTCGAGCCGGAGATCGAGGACCTGATCTGCGTGCTCCAGAAGATGGGCGCGATCATCTCGCTGGACACCGACCGGACGATCCGCATCACCGGCGTTGACCGCCTCGGCGGCTACACGCACCGCGCCCTGCCCGACCGCTTGGAGGCCGCCTCGTGGGCGAGCGCCGCCCTCGCCACGAAGGGCAGCGTCTACGTCAAGGGCGCGCAGCAGCGCGAGATGATGACGTTCCTGAACGTCTACCGGAAGGTCGGCGGCGCCTTCGAGATCGACGACGCGGGCATCCGCTTCTGGCACCCGGGCGGCCCGCTGAACGCGATCGCGCTGGAGACGGACGTGCACCCCGGCTTCCAGACCGACTGGCAGCAGCCCCTCGTCGTCGCGCTGACGCAGGCGTCGGGCCTGTCGATCGTGCACGAGACGGTGTACGAGTCGCGGCTCGGCTTCACCAGCGCGCTGAACCAGATGGGGGCGCACATCCAGGTCTACCGCGAGTGCCTGGGCGGCACGCCCTGCCGCTTCGGCCAGCGGAACTTCCTGCACTCGGCCGTCATCTCGGGGCCGACGACGCTCCAGGGCGCCGATCTCGTCATCCCCGACCTGCGCGGCGGCTTCTCGTACCTGATCGCGGCCCTCGCGGCGCAGGGGACGTCCCATGTGCACGGCATCGGGCTGATCAACCGGGGCTACGAGAACTTCGTCAACAAGCTGGAGGACCTCGGCGCCAAGGTGGAGCGCGCTTGACGCCACCGCCGCCGCTCCCCTCCGGCGGGTGCCGGAGGGAGCGGCGGCGCGGGTGAAGAACGTGACGGACATGACGAAGGGGTGACCCCCTGCGGGAGGGTCACCCCTGCGGCGCGTTCACCGCGTCGTCACGTCGTCACTGGCCCTTGGCGGCTTCCTTCAGCTTCGAACCGGCCGAGACCTTCACGCTGTATCCGGCGGGGATGTTGATCGGCTCGCCGGTCTGCGGGTTACGGGCGGTGCGAGCGGCACGGTGGGTGCGCTCGAAGGTCAGGAAGCCGGGAATGGTGACCTTCTGGTCGCCCTTGGCGACGACCTCCCCGACGGTCTCGGCCAGGGCCGCCAGCACGGCGTCGGCGTCCTTCCGAGTCACCTCGGCGCGCTCCGACAGAGCGGCCACCAGCTCACTGCGGTTCATATTACGTACTCCCGTGTTCAACTTGCCGATGAGGCGTGAGATCGAAGCCGATGCTGCCAGGACCCACTGACAGTTCCCGGTGCCGGGTCTGTCGCGCTGGTTCCCTCGCGCCCGGACGCATCCTGCCCCTCCGAGTGGCGCGAAGGCCAATCCGCGCCCGGGGGGTCACACGGAGAGCGTCCACGCCACGCCGCGGTGACGGTCCCCGAGGCCGTTCGCCTCCGAGCCACCCTACGGGGCCGCCGCGCGGCCCGGGGAACCGACTCGCCGCCGGATGGCCCACACGACACGCGGGCCCCGCGCGGGCGTCACCGTGCGCGGGCGCCCGCGCGCGTCCGGTCGGCGGGGGTCACTCCTCGGCGGGGCCGGGGAGGGGCGCGGGGGCGGTGTCCGCGTGCTGGGCGGCCTGCCGGACGGCCCCGGCGACGGCGCCCGAGACCCGCTCGTTGAAGACGCTCGGCACGATGTAGTTCGCGTTGAGTTCGCCTTCGCCGACGACGTCGGCGAGCGCGCGGGCGGCGGCCAGCATCATGTCGATGCTCACGGTCCGCGACTGGGCGTCCAGCAGGCCCCGGAAGACACCGGGGAAGACCAGCACGTTGTTGATCTGGTTGGGGAAGTCGGAGCGTCCCGTGGCGACGACGGCGGCGGTCTGCCGGGCGATCGCCGGGTCGATCTCCGGGTCAGGATTCGCGAGTGCGAACACAATGGCGTTGTCCGCCATCGCGGCGACGTCCGCGGCGTCCAGCACGTCGGGCGCGGAGACGCCGATGAAGACGTCCGCGCCGACGACCGCCTCGCGCAGCGTCCCGGTGACGCCCTCGGGGTTGGTGTTGTCGGCGATCCAGCGCAGCGGCGAGTCGCGCTCCGCGTCCACCAGGTCCTCGCGCCCGGCGTGGACGACGCCGTGGATGTCGGCGACGACGGCGTGTCGCACGCCCGCCTCAAGCAGCAGCTTCAGGATGGCGGTCCCGGCGGCGCCCGCACCGGACATGACGACGCGCACGTCGCCGAGCCGCTTGTCCACGACGCGCAGCGCGTTGTGGAGCGCGGCGAGGACGACGATGGCCGTGCCGTGCTGGTCGTCGTGGAAGACGGGGATGTCCAGGGCCTCGCGCAGTCTGGCCTCGATCTCGAAGCAGCGGGGCGCGGAGATGTCCTCCAGGTTGATCCCGGCGAAGCCGGGGGCGATCGCCTTGACGATGGCGACGATCTCGTCCGTGTCCTGCGTGTCCAGGCACAGCGGCCAGGCGTCGATGCCAGCGAACCGCTTGAACAGGGCCGCCTTGCCCTCCATCACCGGCAGCGCGGCGTGCGGGCCGATGTTGCCGAGGCCGAGGACCGCCGAGCCGTCGGTGACGACGGCGACGCTGTTGCGCTTGATCGTGAGGCGGCGGGCGTCCTCGGGGTGCGCGGCGATCTGCGTGCACACGCGGGCCACGCCCGGCGTGTAGATCATGGAGAGATCGTCACGATTGCGAATGGGATGTTTGGACGACATCTCGATCTTGCCACCGAGGTGCATCAGGAAGGTACGGTCGGACACCTTGCCCAGGGCCACGCCCTCGATGGTCCGCAGCTTCTGCACGATCTCGTCCGCGTGCGCGGTCGAGGTGGCGGCGATGGTGACGTCGATCCGGAGCTTCTCGTGCCCCGAGGCGGTGACGTCGAGACCGGTGACCGATCCGCCGGAGGACTCGACCACGGTGGTGAGCTGACTGACCGCCGTACCGCTGGCCGGTACCTCAAGCCGGACGGTCATCGAGTACGAGACACTGGGCGCCGTTGCCATGGCCGATAACTTCCTTCGCTTTCCAGAAAACGCCCCCCGAAAACCTTGTCACCATACGAGAGATACGCCCGGACGGGAAAGCCAGGGTGCCGGGACGACCACAGGAGGGTGGATAAGCGGAGGAATCGGGCGGCGGGCGGTGTCCGGCGCGGGACGACCGGCCCCGTGCCGGATTCCGGGAGTTTTCCCGTTGTCCCGATGGCACAGCCGCCTCAGCGGTTAGCCTGGTGAGCCCTGTCACCGAACTCCCTTACGAGACACGGGTGTTCATGATCCGGAGGAGGGGCGAGGTGACGGTGGCACGGTGCGGGCGGTCGGCCGGTGATCCCACGGCCAGGCCACACGCGGACGTCCGGCCGGGCCGGACCGGCGCGCCATGACCGGGGACCGCGACACGACCCGGGACCTGGAGACGGCCTCGGCCTCACCCGGCGGGCGCCCCCGCGCGGCGCCGTCCACCGCCCGGCTCGTCGGGCTCGACCTGGCACGTGGCGTCGCGCTGTTCGGGATGTACACCGCGCACCTCGCGCCCGACCCCGCCCACGGCGGGTCCGCCGCCTTCTTCTCCGAGCTGTCCCGTGGCCGCTCCTCCGCGCTGTTCGCGGTGCTGGCGGGCGTGACCCTGATCATCCTCGCCGGTCGGCCCACCCCGAGGACCGGTCACGCGGGCGTCAGGGCCGCCGTCGGCGTCGCGATCAGGGCCGGGGTGCTGATCGTGCTCGGCACGCTCCTGACGCGGATGGACACGCCGATCGCCGTGATCCTCCCCTACTACGGGCTCTGTCTCCTGCTGGCGCTGCCCTTCTCCCGGATGTCGGCCCGCGTGCTCGCGCCGCTCGCCGTGGGCGCGGCCCTGGTGGGCCCCCAACTCCTCTACGTGCTGCGCGACCTGGCGTACGCCGAGACCGGCGGGTACGCCGACTGGGTGATCGCCGTCAACGCCCTCGACCCGATCAGCCGGGCGGACGGCGACGGCCTGGTCGATCTTCTGATCACCGGCAACTACCCCGTGCCCGCCTGGCTGCCGTACCTCCTCGCCGGGATGGTGCTGGGGCGGCTCGACCTGGCCTCGGCGGCGGTGCGCGCGCGGCTCCTGGTGCTGGGGCCCGCGCTCGCCGCGCTGGGCTACGGCGGCTCGTGGCTGGCGTTCCGCCTCTTCCCGTCGGCCGCGCGGACGATCGGTGCCCCGAGCGCCTGGTGGTCGGAGGCGGAGTTCACCGTGCCGGGTGACGGTCCCGCATGGCTGCTGGTCGGCGCGCCGCACACCGAGACGACGTTCGCGACGGTCGGCAACACCGGGGTCGCGGTCCTCGTGATCGCCGCCGCGCTGACGGTGCTCGCCCACCGGCCGTCCGCATCGCGGCTGGCCGCGCCGCTGATCGCGGTGGGCGCCATGTCACTGACCGCGTACACGGGCCACCTGGTGGCCATCGAGCTGCTGGGCATGGACGACCGGCTGGACCGCCGGCTCCCCGTGCTGTTCGCCTTCATCGCCGTCGCGGCGGTCGTGGCGCTCGTGTGGCGGCGCTTCTTCCGGCGCGGCCCACTGGAGTACGGCATGCACGTCCTGACCGGCCTGTCGCGCTACAGCGTGCCGCCGTGGGGGCGATGACGACGGGACAGCCGTCGCGGAGGAACCGGGAGAATTGAGGACGTCGGCCCGCCAGCTCGCCTCGCGGCAAGGGGTCGCTCAAAGCGACTATGGTTGGGCCCGGGGGCATGGAATCGGGCCGACGCCACTTCCAGGCTACCGCACTCAGCGCGAGGGTCAACCGGCCACAAGCCGCAGGTCAGGGCGTTGACACCGGGTGTCCGGCCGTCACCGCGCGTCCCCACGCCGGACGCTGAACCGTCAACACACCGTTCCCCTGACGCCGCCTCCGGATGCTCCCCCCCGGCCCCTCCCGGGCTCAGGCTGGCGCCCGGTGGTCCGACGGCATGTCCTGCGCGGGCGCCGCGTGGGAAGCGTGGCCCAGGCGCAGGTACCGGCAACGGGCGGACACGCGGCTGCGTGGCCCCATGCGCCGAGACGCTTCTCCACCAGCTCACGGACCCCGGCGAGGGACGACACTCGCCGCTTGTCGCACACGGCGGCGAGGCGGCGATGGGCGTGGGCGGCGTGCATGTCGTGGACGGTGACCTCGAAGGCGGTCTGTGTCCGGCGCAGCGCGAGATGGATCATCTGACCGGCCCCGGTGAACCGGCAGGCGTGGATGGGAGGTTCGGCCGCGACCCCAGCCTTCCGCCGCCTCCGGAAGGTGGACGCGAGTACAAACGCGGCAGCCAGTACCCTTCCGACTACTGGACGAGCACCCATGACCACCTGACCGCCCACCACACGGACGAAGGAGTCGCCGCAGGCCGCGCTCCAGTCGTTGCCGACGGCCGTCGCATACCCCGAGATCAATTGAAACCTGGCGCGACGGCTCGGGAAACGTGATCCGGGAAGCGACCGCGGACAACGCGAGGTCATTCAGCCGGACGGTGACCTACGAACACCTGGACCCCGTGGTGGAGCACTGGAACAACACAGGAAGGTTCTCCGACCGCGAGACCCGGAGAACCTTCTACAACAACACGGACCGCCTTGAACCGGGGGAGTTGCGCCAGAATTCGGCTGGGGGCGGCAGGATGACAGCCGAGTACATCCAGGAGACCGGTCCAGGGTACTCATGTTGACCGAGGAGATCTCATGAACATCCGGGAGGTGGTCACCGGATTCCACGGCGCGGTGGAACTCGACGGCCTCGAAGACGCCTGGCACTGGTCGCCCGTGCGGGGTATCGATTTCGCCGGTGGCCTCTCCGCCGATGGGCTCAGGCTCCTCCAGACGAGCAGTCGTGGCTCCTACCGGCAGGATCTCGCGCTGGCGACGCTGCGGTTCGCCCGCGAGCGGGAGGAGGAGAGGAGGAGATGTCCGCCCGGAATCGACATCTCGGGTCCGCCGAGGGATTCACGGCACCGGACGGGACACCGTTCGACACGGTGGCCGCTGCGGCACCGGCGGTGCACCGCTTCTATCACGTCGAACTGCCTGAGCTGACGCCGTTGGTCAGGTATGTCTTCCCTGCCTACGCCTGCGAGTTCTCCGGATACGAAACGTTTGAGGAGTCGATCACGCGCTACCGCATACTGCGGGCAGCCCAGTGGGAACGCCGTCCCGTGCCCTTCCTGAAGATGCAATACGCGAATACCAGAACACAGGGTCGCAGCACGAACGCAGGGCGAGTCTTCGCACGGGTGGACGTCCTCGACAACGAACTGCGTCTCATGGCCGACGCCCCCGGCAGCTTCGTGGAATTCGAGAACCGTCACAGCCACGTCTGGCGCGTCGAATGGCACGGCGCCTGGTACCTCGCCGAGTGGGACACCCAGGACGGGGCACCCCGGGAGATCGGTTTCGATGACCTCCTCACCTTTGCTGACGCCCGCCTGCACGACTGAGACCGACCACCGGCGGGAGCACCCTGGGAGCGGGACATCGAGGCAGGCAAAGCCGGCCAACCTGCTGTGGCGGCCCAGGGGTGGAGGCCTTGAGCGCCTCCACCCCAGAGGGTTCACGATCGAGATCCGGTCTCGTGATTGCCTATACGGCACGCCTGGCGCCTCATCAGGCAATGTCCGCTCTGTCGCGAGGCAGTCAGTTGGTCGGCCCCGGTGCCCTGAGCCTTCCCGGGGAGACGTCCGCGCCATTGAGGGCGTTGACGAGGCGGAGCGCCTGTTCCGCGATCACCAGATCCTGCGGAACGTCGGGGACCGGGGCGCCGACGTCCCGCAGGAATATGGCATTTCGGCCCCAGGAGCAGAACACCGTACCTTCACCGGATTCGATCAGCGACCGGGCGCCATGTCCGCTGTGCTGAGCTGCTTCGTCGAGTGTCACGATGTCCGGCAGGGTGACGCCGACAGCGCGGAGCCCGTCGATGAGCCGAATGCGGCGTACGGCATGGGCAACGGCGTCCAGAAGGGGCGGAGCCTCAACGTCGCAGACCAGCTCCCGCAGCATGGCTGAGTCGGCGGGCTACGGGCGAGCGTCGGGATTCTCCGGGGCGAGCGTGTGAGAGATCACCCCCGCCGGGCTCACCGACCTCGCCGTCTGGCGATACGGCTCATATGCCTACGACACCGCCCTGCGCCTGCTCTCCACGCCCTCAGTCCTGGTTGACCGCGGCGCCCCGGGCGTGCCCGCGCCCCTGGACGGCTCGGTCGAGGAGTCACTCCTCGCCACCGGCTTCGACCACCCGGACATCGTGTCATTCGGCGTACGGGGAGTCTCCGCCGCCTACGCCGGATGGTCCGGCGTCGCCTATGCCTCCCACTCACGCGAGCGCAGCCTCTCCATCGACGAGTTGGTCAGCTGCGAACTGACCGTGCAAGCGCTGCGGTGCTTCACCCGCCAGATACAGCAGATGATCGAGGACGGCCAGGACCCCTCCGTGCCCGAGCGGCACGGCTGGCGTTTCCTGCGCGCCGCCTACTCCCGGCTCACCACCGCCCGTGCCCAGGAGACCGCGCAGCACGTCCTGATGCGGGAGGCCATCTTGAAGACCAGCGGGCTGGCTGAACGGCTGCGCGCCGGGCAGGACGCTTCACATGAGGGCTTCGGCTGAGAAGACGGGTCAGGAGAGACAGCGGATGGAGATCGCCGGCGCAGCGTTGCTCGTGATCGACATGCGGAACGGCTTCGTGAACCATCACAGCCGCCATGCCGTGCACCCAGTCTCCGACCTGGTCGCCCAGTGGTCCGCCGCCGGTCGGCCTGTGGTCTTCACCCGGTACTTCAACTATGCGGACAGTCCCTACGAGCGCTTCTTCCAGTGGCGCCGACTCCAGGAACCGCCCGAGACCGACATCGTTCCCGAGCTCGCAGAAGCAGCCACCCGCGCACATGCGATTGTTGACAAGACCGGGTACACGCTCTTCATCGCCGAGGCCAGGGAACTGATCCGCCGGGCCGGCTGGACCGACCTCGTCTTCTGCGGGATTGCGACGGAGAGCTGTGTCCTGAAGTCCGCGGCCGACGCCTTCGAGCACGCCCACGCGCCCTGGATCGTCACGGACGCCTGTGCCGGCGACGCCGGCCCAGATGTCCACGACGCCGGCCTTCTCGTCGCTCGCCGCTTGGTCGGAGTCGGCCGACTCGTCGCCATGGACCACGTGATAGGCCAACTCACTGCTCACTCCGGAGCCCCGGTGCCGGAATAGCACCATGGCCGGCACACCGCCCCGCACCGGTTCACCCGCCGCCCACGACACAGACCTGATCATCATCGGCGGCGGCCCGGCCGGCTGCGCCGCCGCCCGAATGGCCGCCGGTGTCGGCACTTGCTCGATCCTGGTCGAGGTCGTGCAGCAGTTCCATGCGGGGGCCGGTCCACTGGCCGTCGCCGTCGAAGTGGTGCAGGATCACGGTCTCCTCGTCCATGACCCAGCCGTCGAGCGCCGGGAGCCGGAGACCACGCGCGCGCGAGCGTGGCAGCCGGCGGACGTCCTCACCGGCCGCCACGTTCCGTGAACGTGCCGTCGTACTCGTAGCGGACGTAGCCGCTCAGCGGCTCGGAGACGACACGCAGCCCCGCCGCATGACCACCCCCCGGGCAGTCGTCGCGGCCACCACCTCCAGCCACGAGCGCCACCACGACCCGCGGTCCGCCGGGTCGTACCGATGGCCTTCCTGCCAGCGGACGAACTCGGGGTCGTCGCGCATGCAGCTGTCGCGCATCTCCAGGTGCAGCGCCGAGCGCCGCGCCTGGCAGAGAGCTTCACGAACCGCTGTTGCCACTGTTGTCCTCTACTGCCCGGGCGGACGGCCCGGCGTCTCAGGCGTAGGGGTTGGACGAGAAATCGGGTTGCTCGCTCGGGAAGTCATAGGGAAAGATCCGGACGCGCAACGCCCCGGTCAGCAGGTCGAGAACGAGCCCGGTCGAGTCCCGTTCCACCAGGACGCTGTCCAGTTGCCCGGCCTCGATGATCAGAGTCGGCCAGACGTCCGGGGGTCCGGCCGGGAGCCAGAACAGCGAGTCACCGTTGTCTGTGCCTCCCCACTGAACGAGCTGTTCAGGCGCCAGGCCATAAGGGCGGAGAATCTTCCGGATTGCGGGGATCTCCTTGTCCCTCAGCAGCGACCCCATGCTGTCGGTGGCCGCGGCGATGTCGAGGTACGGATTTTCGGCACCGGCCCCGTAGATCCACAGGAACTCGTCGAAGCAGCCGACGCCGTAGGCATCGACGAGTTCCCGGTGGCTGTCCGGGACGGCGTACCGTGTCGCCGCCTCCCCGGAACCCACAGGTCGCCGCGGGGCGGCCGGCGGCGGGCAAAGCGCGAGGAGGGCGCGCAGGCTATCTGTCATGAAAGCTCTCTCATATGCTCGGAATTCTTTCGCGGAAGGACCAGCCGAAGTCATCGACGGCTTCGATGAGGACATGACTCGGGATATCCGCCACCGCACTCGCGTACTCGGGCGTCACGCTCAGGATGACCGTATTTCCGCTGTTGCGCACATGGGCGGCGATCAGGTTCTCCACCTCCGAGATCCGCCCGCTGTTCTGGATGCTCCCCTGCGTGACCAGGTTGCGCATGTCCCTCCCGTCGCCGCCGAACTGCCTGCCGATCAGGTGGCCGCGCGTGTGGCCTATCTCCCCGCCCCCGAATCCCGGCGGCGCGTAGCGGCGGCCACGACCGGCGGAGGTTCCGATCAGTTGGTTTGCGGCGTCCTGCAACAACTGCGGGGTCACCTCCGCGTAGGCGGCGCCACGCTGCCCGTTGGGGCCGATGTCGCTGTAGTAGGGCGAGAGCCCGAGGGGGTCCATGCCCGTGTGGGGGTTGTGGACATAGGTGGCCGGGTTGGGCGCCGGGGCGAGGCCGAGGGGATCGGGGGAGAGGTAACGCGCGGTCTCCGGGTCGTAATGGCGGAAGTAGTTGTAGTGCAGGCCGGTCTCCGCGTCGAAGTACTGGCCCGGGAACCGCAGCGGGGTGTGGGCGACCGCGTCCGCGCTCCTGGCTGTCCGGCCCCACAGGGTGGCACGCGTGCGCCAGGCGATCTCCCCGGACTCCCCGATCAGTTCAGTCGGTGTCCCGACGAGATCGGTGACGACGGCGAAGAAGCGCGAGTCGATCTCCTCTTGAGGGGCGGTGGCGGTGGTGATGCGTTCCGTCTGGGTGATCGGACGGGTCCCGTCGTGTTCCCAGGTCAGGGTCACAGCGTGCGCGTGGGACACGGAGCGGGTCGTCTGCTCGCAGAGGGTGACCCCGTCCCAGGTGAAGTCGGTCTGCTCGGTGACGGTACGGCCGTCCTCGGCGAGCCGCTGCTTGGCGGTGCGCCGCCCCAGGGGGTCGTACAGATAGCGCCAGCGGGTGCCGTCCGGGGTGACGACCGAGGACAGCCGGTCCTCGGCGTCCCAGGTGTAGTGGCAGGCCGCGGGTTCCCGGGACGGCCGCGCCTGGTGGCGCGCCGTGCGGCGGCCCAGTGCGTCGTGTTCGTAGTGCGTGTTGCCCGCTCGGGTGACGCGGGTCCCGGCGTAGCTGCGGCGGCCGGTCGCCTCCTCGTCCCCGGGGCGGCCGGTCGGCCAGTGCGCGTTCGTCTGGTTCCCGGCCGTGTCGTAGGCATAGCGCTCGGTCCAGTTCCGGCCCTGGACCGCCGTGACACGCTTCGCCGGGTCGAGAGTGAAGCGAAGGCTGCCGGAGAGCTGATCGTCGATGCCGGTGAGGCTGCCGTCCTCGGCGTAGGTGTAGGAGCGGTGCTGCACCCGTCGTCCGTCGTACGCCGACACCGACTGGTCGGTGAGGCGGCCCAGTTCGTCCAGCTGCTGGGTCAGCGTGACGCCGCCGCCAAAGCGGCGGGTCCGTTCCCGGCCCGACCAGTCATGGGTGAAGCGCACCGTACGCCCGGAGGTGTCGAGCCGGACACGGTTTCCGGCCGCGTCGTAGGCCCATTCCGAGGTCGTTCCGCCGGGAGTGGTGCGGCCCACGGGACGGCCCAGCGCGTCGTGGACGTATCGCAGCGTCCGGCCGTTGACGGTCTCACTGACGAGTCGGCCGTTTCCGTCCCTCTCCAGGGACAGGCTCGTGCCGGGAGCCGTCGCCTCGGCGAGGCGGCCGCGGGCGTCGTAGGCGAAGGTCGTGACCCGTCCGGCGCTGTCCTTGCTGATCATGCGGCCCATCGGGTCGTATGCGAAGCGGACTGTACCGCCCAGGGCATTGGTGCGGGCCGTCAGACGACCCGCCGCGTCGTGGACATAGGTGACGGTGCGGCCGTCGAAATCGGTCTCCGAGACGAGGTGACCGGCCAGGTCGTAGGAGTAGGACCATGTCAGGCCCAGGGGGTCGGTGACCTCGGTGAGGCGCAGGCTGGTGTCGTGCGTGAACGTGCAGCGCGCACCGTCGGGCCCGACGCGGGCGGCCGGCAGATCGAAATGGGTGTACTCGAAGCGGGACACTTCGCCGGACGGGGTAGTGTGGCTGGTGCAGTTGCCCTCGCCGTCGTAGGTCCAGCTCTCGACGGCGCCGTCCGCCGTGACCCGGCGCAGCAGTCGGCCCTCGGCCGACCACGTCAGGCGAGTGGCGTGGCCTTGGGGATCGACCAGGGCGACGATGCGGCCGAAGGCGTCGTGCTCCCACGAACTGGTCTCGCCCAGGGGATCGGACGTGCTCACGGGAAGGCCCGCGGCATTGCAGCGGACGGTCCGCCGGTTGCCCAGCGCGTCGGTCACCTCGGTCGGGCGCCCCTGCTCGTCATAGGCGTACCGCGTGGTGGCGCCGAGCGGATCGGTGACGCTCGTGCAGTTCCCGTTGGCGTCGTACGCACGCTGTGAGATGCCCCCGTCGGGGAAGGTGACGGCGGAGAGCAGGCCCCTGTCGTCATACGCGAAGCGGGACTCGGTCCCGTCGGCGTAGGTCACCACGGCGGGCATGCCGAGCGGACTCATGGCGAAACGGGTGGTGTGCCCGAGGGGATCGGTCTCGGACAGCAGTTGATGGTGGGCGTCGTACTCGGTGCGGGTGACCTGGCCCAGGGGGTCGATCTCGGCGACGGCCTGGCAGGTGTCGTTGATCACGAACCGGGTGACGGCGCCCTCGGCGGTGGTCAGGGTCGTCAGGGCATGGCCGGGCCAGTCGGGGTCGGTCCCGTCATAGGCGAGGGTGAGGGCGACATGGCCTGCCTCGCCGCCTTCGGCGACACAGCGGTCCTGGTCGTCGTAGGTGTAGTCGTAGCGCCGATCGTTCCGGTCGGTCCAGGACGTCACCCGCAGCCGCTCGTCGTAGGTGAAACGCAGCGGCAGGCCGGAGGAGTTGATGTCCTCGGTCAGACAGCCGTCGGTGTAGCCGAACCTCTTGATCACCACGTCGGAACCGTCGTCGGCGGCGTGCGCCAGGGAAAGGGCGGTGATCAGGCCGTCGGCCGTGGTCAGCAGCAGGTGGTAACCGCCGGAGTGCCGGATGCCGGTGGGCATCCCGTCGGGGTCGTAGGCGAAGGTGAGGACGTGCCCGTTCCGGTCGGCCACGCGCTCGATCCTGGCGAAGCCGTCCTCGGCGGGCCGGGCGAAACTGCGGGTGTGGCCGGTGATCGGGTCGGTGACAGCGTAGCCGCCGGTGTCGAGAAGGGTCAGCGGCCAGCGTGGACCGCGCGCGGGGAGCACCGGGATCGCCACGTCCACCGGGTGCGGGTAGGTCAGCAGCAGCCCGTCCTCTGTGACGAACACCAGCCCTTCGTCGTCCACTTCGAGGCGCTGGTCGGCGGTGGAGGACCAGGTGGGGCCGAATCGCCGACCGGCCCGGTAGGTGGAGGCCAGCCGACGGGTGAAGGTCAGGGGCAGGATGCCGGGAAGTTCGACGTCGATCTGCGGAAGGTACATCTGTCCGGTGGCCAGGTCGATCGGGTCGGTTCCGCCGGAGCGCACCGCGCCCCGGACCCGGTTGTAGGCGCCTTGAAGGCCATCCGCCACCATGTTCCGACCGCTGCGGGCCAAGCCGCGGGCGCCCTGGGCCATACCTCGCAGGCCGACGCGTCCGAGCCCCCGGATTCCGGCGGCGAGGCCGCCGAGGGTGGTGAGGCCCTTCATGCCGGGGATGCAGTCGAGTGCGGCGAACGCGACGTCCCAGAGGGTGGCTTCGCCGCGTGCGTACTTGATCAACGTGTCAGCGAGGACGATCAGTGCTGCGGCGAGGACGATGAGGGCGAGGGGTCCGCCGATGATCATGACGACGACGCCGAGGACGGCGACGATCACCTTGCAGACGTCAACGATGGTGTCCCAGTTCTCGGTGACCCAGTGGACGGCCTTCTGCCACCATTTCCGGTTCTGGATGCCCGCGTCGGAGGCTTCGTCGATGTCGCGTGCGGCCTCGCGTGCGGCTTCCTCACGCATCTCCCTTGCCTGCTGGGCGAGTTCGCGGGCGGCGTCCAGTGACTCCTGCGCGGTATCGACACGGGCCTGCGCCGCGTCACGCGCGGAGTCTGCCGCCTGGCGGTCGCGGGTGGCCGCCCGTACCTCCGCCTCGTCCGGCGGTGGGGCGTTGTCGCGTTCCCCCTCGCGCTGCAACCGGTCCGACTCGTCCCCCGCCCGCGACACCCAGTCCTGCGCATCACCCAACGAGCCCTGCGCCGACGTCAGATCGGCTTGGGCGGCTATCGCACGGTCCAGCGCACGATCCGCCTGGCCCTGCGCCGTCTGCAACCTCGGCCAGTACGTCTGCAACGCCTGCGCGCACAGATCGTACGAGTCACGCAGTTTGGTCAAGTTCCCCGGCACGCCGTCGAACTCGGAACGGAACGCCTCCGCCGACAACCCCGCCCAGTCCTGCACCGCACGATCCGACGCCAACCCCCGCACCCGCCCCAGCGCTTCCCCCACGTCGTCCGAGAACGTCTGCAAAGCATCCGCCAGTTCACGGACCTCCTCCGGATCCCCCGGCGTCGGGTCCGACTCCATCCCGACCGGAGACCAGTCAGCAGGACGTGCCACGGCTGAACCCCCATGCCCCGGGCGCCGCCCGGATAGCCCCTGTGATCTCCCGAGGCAGGACGAGATGTGACAGCTTCACGGTTCCCGGACCGACCGGTCGCAGTTCGCCGGTTCCGCGTGGCCGTCCCGGGCAACGCGGACATGGGGGCTTCCGAGTGCTGTCCCACGGATGAGCAGTCCACCGGGGTGCACCTGGCCGGGCCGCGCCGTCGGGATCGTCGCAGCCCGGCACCTCACCGACTACCCGGACAACAGGTGATCGCCGTGACCAGGCAATCACTCAGGCGGGCCGCAGCAGTTCCGGGACGCCCGTGTCCGGGTCGGGTGCGTCGGCCGGGCCCGACAGGACCGTGAGCCGCTGCGTCGCCCGCGTCAGCGCGACGTAGAGCACGCGCAGCCCGGCCGGGGACTCCGCCGCGATCCCGGCGGGCGCGGCGACGAGCGTCGCGTCGTACTCAAGCCCCTTCGCCTCCAGGCTGCCGAGCACGAGCAGCCGCTCCCCCGCCCCCAGGCCCTCCACCCACGAACGGACCTCGGCCCGCCGGTCCATCGCCACCACGATCCCGACCGTACCGGGCACCTCCGACAACAGCCGCTCCGCTTCCGCGCGCACGGACGCCGCGAAGTCGTCCCCCGCGACGGCGAAGCGCGGCTCCACGCCGGTGGAGCGCACGGCCACCGGCGGCTCGGTGCCCGGCATCGCCCGCGCCAGCACCCCGTCCGCGACGCGCGCGATCTCCGCCGGGTTGCGGTAGTTGACCGTCAGCCGGAACCGCCGCCTCGGCCGCCTGCCGAGCGCCGCGCCCTGCTCGGCCGCCGCCTCCTCCGGCGCGGGCCACGAACTCTGCGCCGGGTCGCCGACGACGGTCCATGTCGCGTGCCGTCCGCGCCGCCCCACCATCCGCCACTGCATCGGCGTGAGGTCCTGCGCCTCGTCCACCATCACGTGCGCGTACTCGGTGCGTTCCTCGGGATCACGGTCGGCGCGGTCGCGGCGCGAGCCGAACCGGTCGGCCTGCGTGGTCAGTTCGGCGAGCCCCGTCAACTGGTCGAGCGGGTCCACCTCGCGGGGCACGGCGGGCCGCGCCGGGGCGCCGAGCAGCGTGCGCAGCTCGTCCAGGATCGCGACGTCGTGCGCCGACAGCCCGGCGCCCTCCGGCGTGATCCGCCGCAGCGACCTGGCCAGCCTGCGGATCTCGCGCGGACGCAGCAAGCGCCGCCCCCAGCGGGAGAGGCGCTGCTCGTCGGCCATGGCCCGCAGCACGCCGAGCGGCGTCAGCTCGGGCCACCAGGCGTCGAGGAAGCCGGTGAAGTCGTCCTCCGTGCCGATGTCCTCGACGAACGCGTCACGCGCCTCGGCCGCCAGCTCGCCGTCCGGGTAGCGCGCCGCGGCGCCTGACGCCTGCCACAGCGCGTCGAGCAGCAGGCGGCGCGCGCGGGGCCGCAGCAGATTGACGGGCGCGGTGCCCGACAGGGCCTGCTGCCGGACGCGCGCCAGGTCCTCGCGGCCCAGCTCGACCCGGCGGCCGAACGCGACGACGCGCAGCCGCTCCGGGGCCCGCGCGGCGTCGAGGGCGCCCCGCGCGGCACGCGGCAGGAGCTTCACCATCGCCGCCGATCCCTTGACGCGCGCGACGGCCTGGTCGTCGTACGCGTCCGCCTCGAAGCCGTCCACGAGGGAGCCGAGCGACCGGATGGCGACCTGCCCCTCCTCGCCGAGCGCGGGCAGCACGCCCTCGGTGTACGAGACGAGCAGCGGCGTGGGGCTGACGACGAGGATGCCGCCCGCGTACCGCCTGCGGTCCTGGTAGAGCAGGTACGCGGCCCGGTGCAGCGCGACGGCCGTCTTGCCCGTGCCGGGGCCGCCGGTGACCTCGGTGACGGACCCGGCGGGGGCGCGGATCACCTCGTCCTGCTCGGCCTGGATGGAGGCGACGATGTCGTGCATCCGGGCGCCGCGCGCGCGGCCGAGGGCGGCCATCAGCGCGCCGTCGCCGACGACGGGCAGTTCCTCGCCGTTCAGCAGGGCGCGCAGCCGGGGGCGCAGCAGGTCGTCCTCGACGCCGAGGACGCGGCGGCCCCGGCTGCGGATGACGCGCCGCCTGACGACGCGGCCGGGCGCGACGGGCGTGGCCCGGTAGAAGGGGGCGGCGGCCGGGGCGCGCCAGTCGATGACCAGCGGCGCGTAGTCGCTGTCGAGGACGCCGATGCGGCCGATGTGCAGAGTCTCGGCGATCTCGGCGACGGCCTGGCCGTCGGGCAGGGTGACGACGGCGTCGTCGGCCGGTTCCAGGGACGTCTGCGCGCCGTCGGGGCCGCGTTCGCCGTCCTTGCCGGGCAGCAGGTCGATGCGGCCGAAGAGGAAGTCCTCGAACTCGTTGTTGAGGCGGGAGAGGTGCTGCCCGGCGCGGAAGACCTGCGCGTCGCGCTCGGCGAGCGCGCCTGGCGTGCCGACCTGGACGCGCCGCGCCGCGTCGGCCATGAGGTACTCGGCCTCGGCGATCTTCTCGGTCAGCCGCCGGTAGACGGCGTCGAGGTGCCGCTGCTCGTCGCCGATCTCACGTTCCCGCACGTGCGTCCCCTTCACCTGTCACCGCGCAGCGCTCCACGGTAGTCCACGGCGCGGGGCGGCGCCGCCCGCCAGGGGCGGGTCATCCGCCGTACTTGTGGGCGTCGGGCGTGGGGTCGAGGGCGAGGCGGTAGCCGCGTTTGACGACGGTCTGGATGAGCGTGGGCGCGCCGAGGGCGGTGCGCAGGCGGGCCATGGCGGTCTCGACGGCGTGCTCGTCGCGCCCGGCGCCCGGCAGGGCGCGCAGCAGGTCGGCGCGGGAGACGACCCAGCCGGGGCGGCGGGCGAGGGCGCGCAGCAGGGCGATCCCGGCGGGGGGCACGGGCCGCAGCGCGCCGTCGAGGACGACGGCGTGGCCCCGTATCTGGAGGTGGTGCCCGGCGATCGGCAGGAGGCGGGCGCGGGCGGGCAGTTCGCGGCACAGGAGCTGGACGAGGGGGCCGAGGCGGAAGCGTTCGGGCTGGCAGGTGGGGATGTCGTGCGCCTGGAGCGGCAGGGCGGTGACGGGGCCGACGCAGGCGGGCAGCACGTCGCGGCGCAGCGCGGCGACGAGGTCGTCCCGCAGGCCGCGTTCCTCCGCGCGGCGCAGGACGGAGGCGGCGGCGGGCGCGCTCGTGAAGGTGAGGGCGTCGAGGGCGCGGGCGCAGGTGGCGTCGATGAGGCGGTCGAGCGGGCCGGTGTCGGCCGGGGGCATCCAGCGGTAGACGGGGACGGCGACGACCTCGGCGCCCGCCGCGCGCAGCGTCTCGATGAAGCCGGGCAGGGGCTCGCCGTGGAGCTGGAGGGCGATGCGGCGGCCGTCCACGCCCTCGTCGAGGAGGCGTTGGAGTACCTCGGCCATGGACTCGGAGGCGGGTGACCAGGTCTCGGTGAGTCCGGCGGCGCGGATGGCGCCGCGTACCTTCGGGCCGCGCGCGAGGAGTTCGGCGCCGCCGAGGGTGCCGAGCAGGGCGTCGCCGACGCCCCAGCCGTCGGCGGCCTCCACCCAGCCGCGGAAGCCGATGGCGGTGGTGGCGACGACGGTGTCGGGGGCGTGGGCGACGAGGTCGCGGGTGGCGGCGAGGAGCCGTTCGTCGTCCGGGAGGGGCACGATGCGCAGCGCCGGGCCGTGCTGGACCCCGGCGCCGCGCCGGTGGAGCAGGGTCGCCAGCTCCTCGGCGCGGCGCGCGGCGGTGACGCCGACGGTGAAGCCGTCGAGCGGCCTGGTCGCGGGGGCGCCGGAGGCGCCGGGGGTGTCCGGGGCGTCCGGCTGGGGGTGTTGCTGCTGCATCGCGTTCCGCTCCGGCCTGGGTGTTGCGGTACAGGACGGCCGAGCCTGTCAACTGGGCGTGTCCGACCGGGTTCCTACGGGTTTCCCCGACGTTACGCGGGGCCGCTCAGACGCGGGCGTACGCGGCCCGGCGGCCTGCGCCGCTGTCGGCCGGGAGCGCCGCCGCCGGTGCGGTGGGCCGGGGCCGCAGGTATACGGCCCAGGTGACGAGGGAGCAGACGGCGTAGAAGCCGAGGAATGCGGCGAAGGCGCCCGTGCCGCTCCCGGTGGCGAGGAAGGACTGCCGGAACGCGAGGTTGACGCCCAGGCCGCCGAGCGCCCCGACCGCGCCGATGAGGCCGATGGCGGCGCCGGACAGCCGCCGTCCGCGCGCGGCGGCCTCCTCGCCGGTCAGCCCCTCGGCCAGGGCGCGGGCGTGGTAGATGCCGGGGATCATCTTGTACGTCGAGCCGTTGCCGAGGCCGCTGAGCACGAACAGCGCGATGAAGCCCGGCAGGAAGACGGCGAGCGAGTCGCCGCGCGAGGCGGCGAGGACGACGAGGGTCGCCGCCGCCATGCCGGCGAACGTCCACAGCGTGATCCGCGCCCCGCCGTGCCGGTCGGCCCAGTGCCCGCCGAGCGGCCGGACGAGGGAGCCGAGCAGCGGCCCGATGAACGTGACGGCGGCGGCCTGGAGCGGCGTGCGGTCGAACTGGTTCTGGAGCACGAGGCCGAAGGCGAAGCCGTAGCCGATGAACGAGCCGAAGGTGCCGGTGTACAGGAACGCCATGATCCACGTGTGCCGGTCGCGCAGGGACTCGGCGGCGGCCCCGGTGTCGGCGGTGACCGGCGCCAGGTTGTCCATGAACCGCCAGGCCAGCACGGCGGCGAGCACGATGAGCGGCGCGTACGCGGCCAGCAGCAGCCGGGGGCTGCCGTCGCCCGCCGTGGCGATGACGAGGAGCCCGGCGAGCTGCACGACGGGCACGCCGATGTTGCCGCCGCCCGCGTTCAGCCCGAGGGCCCAGCCCTTGCGGCGCAGCGGGAAGAAGGCGTTGATGTTGGTCATGGACGAGGCGAAGTTGCCGCCGCCGACGCCGGTCAGGACCGCGACGAGCAGGAACGTGCCGTAGCCGGTGCCGGGTTCCATCACCCACCAGGCGGCGGCGGTGGGCGCGAGGAGCAGCGCGGCGGAGACGACCGTCCAGTTGCGCCCGCCGAAGCGCGCGACGGCGAACGTGTACGGCACGCGGACGCAGGCGCCGACCAGCGTGGCGACCGAGACGAGGAAGAACTTGCCCGCCGCGTCCACGCCGTACTCGGGCCCCATGAACAGGACAAGGACCGACCACAGCGACCAGATGGAGAAGCCGATGTGCTCGGACAGGACGGACAGCGCCAGGTTGCGGCGGGCGACGCGCTCGCCCGTGGTGCGCCAGAAGTGGTCGTCCTCGGGGTCCCACTCCTCGATCCATCGGCCGCCGCGGCGGCGTACGGGCGTGCGCGGGTCGGCGGGCTGGGCGGGCATGGCGGCCTCCCACAGGTCGTCGGCTTCGTCGGGACGACCGTAGGGACGGCGCGTTTCGGTGCCGTGGTGCGACGTGACGCGGACGCAACCCTGTGCTCACGCGCCGCGCCGCCGCGCCGTGAGCCCCGCGCACCGGCCGCTCAGGACGGCCGCAGGGACCACCCGGCGGTCAGCGGGACGGGCCCGAGGCTGGTGCTCTTCGGCGGCATGCCCGCGCCGCTCGCCGCCCCGGCCCAGATCTGGTCCCACGTCGGCGGCGGCAGGACGAGCCCCACCTCGCCCGGCCCCGGCGGTTCGGCGCTGTGGCGCGGCAGGGGCACGAGGCCCTGGTCCTCGCACAGCACCGGCAGGACGACGTGGTCGCAGATCGCCGCGGGCAGCTCGACCCACTCGGGGGGCAGGGAGCGCAGCCGCCCGGCCAGGGCGGCGGGCGAGATCTCCGACAGCTCGAAGACCTGGCCGTCCCCGATCAGCAGGAACGTCCCCGGCCGGGGCGCCGGGCGCGGGCCCGGGGGCCGCTCCTCGACCCGGGCGACGCCCGCGGCGGCCCGTACGGCGCGCCGCAGGTCGAGGCCGGGGACGACGCGGTGGGTCGCGGCCAGGGTCAGCGGGAACCGCCGGTGGTCCACGACCAGCGCGGGCAGCCGGTCGGCCACGGCGTCCGGCTGGGCGCGGTGCAGGCGCCTGGCGGCTTCGAGCCGGTGGTGGCCGTCGGCGAGGAGCACGGGCGGCAGGGCGGGCGGCTCGGTGGTCCACGAGCCGTCGTAGGCCCACAGGCGCTGCACGCCGCCCTCCGGCGTCTCCCGTTCCTGCGCGGGCACGCCCTTGACCGTCCGTTCGATGCACTCGTCGAACGAGCCGAGGTCGGGGGCGGCGAGCAGCAGCGGCTCGTCGATGCCGCCGCGTTCCCGCAGCAGCCGCAGGTGGACGGCGGTCAGGGCCTCGGCGACCTGCTGGTGCCGCAGGACGTGCCCGGTCTCGACGCCGTGGAGGCTGAGGGCGCCGAGGATGCCGCGCTGTTCGACGGCACCGGTCGCGTCACGCCGTTCGAGGACGTGGTACCCGGCCACGGCGAGCGGTCCGGCCGCGGCGCCGGGAAGGGGGAGGAGCAGATCTGTCCGTGGGGCCGGGGTCCTCGGGAGGACCAGCTCGGGGAACAGGTCAGGCGGCAGAGTGCTCCTCCTCCTTCACCGGGTTCCGCAGGCCCGTCTCCCGCAGGGACAGCGGCTCGGGCACGACGACCGGCCGCAGCGCGCCGAGCGCCTTGCGCAGCAGCGCGTCCCGTTCGTGCGGGCTGTCCGCGACGACCGTCACGCGGCCATGTCCGGCGACCCGGCTGGTGGTCTCCGGAACATGGCTGCCGACGGGGACCCCGATCTCCACGCCGGTGACGCCGGGCAGCGCCCGCGCCTCCTCCAGGCCGTCCACGGCGGTGAGCAGCCCGGGGGGCAGCCGCAGGAACCGCACCCCGGCGTGCCGGGCGGCGGCGGACGGCGGCGGTCCCGGCGGCCGGGGCAGGCCCAGCGCCGAGGCGACGGTGAGGGCGTGGACGTCCGTACCGGTCGCCGCCAGCAGCTCGGCGACGCACTCGTCGCCCGGGTGCGCGTGCGACTCGATGAGCCGGGGGCCGTGCGCCGTGACGACGACCTCCGTCTGCGACGGGCCGCTGCGCTGTCCGGCGGCGCCCAGCGTGCACTGCACCAGCGCGTGGATCTCCGCCGCGGTGGCCGGGTCGAGGACGGCGGGCAGGTCGTGCCCGCCCGCGTCGGGCCCGGCGCCCGGCGGGTGGATCCGTGTGATCGCCAGGACGGTGTGGACCCCGGCCCGCGAGTGCGCCTCGACGCTGTACTCGGGTCCTTCGAGGAACTCCTCGACGATCAGGGCCGGTTCGGGGTTCAGTTCGGCGGCCAGGAGCGCCGCGTCCGCCGCGTCACGCAGCAGGTGGACGTCCTGGCCGCCGGAACCGGTGCGTGGCTTGGCCACGCACGGGAAGCCGACGCGCTCCGCGGTGGGGACCACATGGGCGGCATGGTCGCACCGCTCGAACCGGACGGGGGCACCGGTGAGCTGGTTGACCTTGGCCCGCAGGGTGGCCTTGTCCGTCAGATACGCGACGGCCGCATGGGGGTTGCCCGGCAGCCGCAGGGCCTCGTTGGCCCGCGCCGCGGCCAGGGCACTGGTCTCGGTGAACCCGAAGACCGACGCCACGGCCGGGAGATGGGCGAGATGACCGATGGCCATCATCAGCCGGGGATGGTCGCGCCACTCGACGGTGAGGGCGGAGTCGGCCGCGGCGACGGCCTCCCGGACGGACGGTGACGACAGGTCGGGGGCGAGGACGAGTGTGCGGGCGCCGACCCGGCGCGCGGCCAGGACGACCGCGCGGCGCGGACTGAGCAGAACCGCCAGGGGGGCCTGGGGCGTCATCGTGCCGCCTCCTTCGTCCTTCGTCCCGGTGGGGGCGGCCCGTCAGTCCCAGACGCTGCCGGTGGGGCTGACGTCCGTGCCGGACTCGGTGGCCTCGTCCGCCGCGGCGATCCCGGAGGACGCTGCCACGACCAGGAAGGCGGCGGCGAGACTCAGAGCAAACTTCTTCACGGGATCCCTCTTCCGTGTCCACATCGGCGAACATGAGTGGCATGCTGGCGCAATCACTCTCACGAGCTTTCACAGCGAAGTCGATAGAGTCGCTGTGGCATCATCTCGCCTGTCAAGTTGACGCCAAGGGGCTGGCCGGCGTCGTTCGAGGAAGAAGAGCGTGAGCGAAACCGGCAAAATAGACGCAGCGGCTGCCCGAGTCTACCGACTCCGCGTCATCCATCCCACGGATCCGGTCGAACGTATCGCGGTCCGCGCGGATCTGCCGGTCGAGGACGTCGTCCTCGCGGAGTCCCGACTGGCCGAGCTGGGGCTGCTGCGCCCGTCGCCGAGCGGCGGCCGGGTCGCCATCAGCCCCGAGAGCGCCGCCGACGCCCTGCTCGCGCCCATGGAGCAGGACATCCTGGAGCGCCGGATAGCGATGGCCGCCACCCGCGCCCGGCTGCACGCGCTCTCCGGCGACTACCTGGAGGCCCGCAGCCTGCGGTCGGCCAAGAGCAGCATCGAGATCGTCGAGGGCATCGACAACATCCGCGCCGTCATCGACGACCTCGGCCGCACCTGCGCCAAGTCGCTCGACGCGCTGGTCCCCGGCGGCGCGCAGTCCGACGCGTCGCTGCGCGCGGCCGTCGCCGTGGACCTCGAACTCCTCTCCCGCGGCATCCGCATCCGCTCCCTCTTCCAGCACACCGCGCGGACGCACCGCGCGACGGCCGTCTACGCCGCGACGCTCGCGGGCGCGGGCGGCCAGGTGCGCAGCACCAGCGTGCTGCCGACGCGGATGCTCATCTACGACGAGTGCGCCGTGCTGCCGCTCGACCCGCTGGACACCGCCGCCGGGGGTGCCCTGGTGCGCGATCCTGCCGTCCTCAAGTTCCTGAAGCAGCTCTTCGAGCACTACTGGGACCGGGCGCTGGACTTCGCGGAGGACGAGCAGAAGGCGGGCCCGGAGCCGACCGGCGTGGAGCGTGAGGTGCTGCTGCTGATGGCGGCGGGCAAGAAGGACGAGGCGATAGCGCACCAACTGGGCATGTCGCCGCGGTCGGTCAGCCGGATCGTCGCGCGCCTGATGGAGCGTCTGGAGGCGGACAGCCGCTTCCAGGCCGGGGTCCGCGCCGCGCAGAGCGGCTGGCTCTCCTGAGGGGTCTGCCGATGCACGGGGAACGGGAGCTGGACGCCGTCACCGTCCGCGTCTACCAGCTGCGGGTCACGCATCCGACGGACGGCCTGGGGCAGTTGGCCGCCCGCGCCGGGCTCGCGCCCGAGGAGACCGCGCGCGCGGAGGGGCGGCTGCTCGCCCTCGGCCTGCTCCAGCGCTCACCGGGCGGCGGCTGGGTGGCGATCAACCCGGAGAGCGCGGCGGAGAACCTGCTCGCACCGGCGGAACAGGGCATACTCCAGCGGCGCATCGCCATGGCCGCCACCCGCGAGCAGCTGCTCGCGCTCTCGGGTGACTACCTGGAGGCCAGGGGCATGCGCTCGGCCCGCAGCAGCATCGAGATCGTGGAGGGCATCGACAACATCCGCGCCGTCATCGACGACCTGGCGCGCAACTGCGTGCGCTGCCTGGACGTCCTCGTGCCGGGCGGCGGGCAGAGCGAGGTGGCCATCAGGGCGGCCCTGCCGCTCGACCTGGCGCTGCGGGCGCGGCGCGTGGAGATCAGGGCACTTTTCCAGCACACGGCGCGCCGCCACCGCGCGACGCTCCAGTACATGCAGCGCCTCGGCCTGGCGGGCGCCCAGGTCCGCACGAGCAGCACGCTCCCGGCCCGGATGCAGATCTACGACCGCGAGTGCACGGTGCTGCCCCTCGACCCGCTGCGGGCGCAGGCGGGGGTGGCGATCGTGCGTGACCCGGCGGTGCTGCGCTTCCTGTGCCAGCTGTTCGACCTGTGCTGGGCGGACGGGACGGACTTCGGCGAGACGGAGGAGGCGGGCGGCCCCGAGCCGGTCGGCACCGAGCGCGAGGTCCTGCTGCTGATGGCGGCGGGGCGGACGAACGACGAGATCGCGCGCAGCCTCGGGCTGTCGCAGCGGTCGGTGAGCCGGACCGTCGCGCGGCTCATGGCGCGGCTCGACGCGTCCAACCGCTTCCAGGCCGGGGCCCTGGCCGCGCTGCGCGGCTGGCTGGCCTGAGCGGCCGGGGCCGGGGCCCCGGCCGCCTCACGGGGCGTCCTGGCGCCGTCTCACAGCGCGTTCAGGAAGTCGGCGGCGACCGGACCCGCGTCCGAGCCGCCGGAGCCCCCGTCCTCCAGCACGACGGCGAACGCGAGGTCGTCCTCGCCGAGGAAGCCGATCATCCAGGCGTTGGTGGACGTCTCGCCGTCCCCGTCCGCGTCGAACTCCGCCGTGCCCGTCTTGGCGGCGGGCGCACCGGCGACACCGGCGAGCGCCGAGGCGCTGCCCTCGGTCACCGTGTCCCGCATCAGGGTGCGCAGCGCCTCGACGGTCCCCTCGGCGAGCTGGGAGGGCGCCTCGTACGGCTGCTCCACCGCGTCGGGCACCAGCAGCGGCTGGCGGAACGTGCCGTCCGCCACCGTCGCGGCGACCGAGGCCATGACCAACGGGCTGGCCTGGACCTGCCCTTGGCCGATCAGCGCGGCGGCGAGCGCGTTGTCGCCTTCGGGCAGGGGCACGCTGCCGTCGAAGCTGGTGGCGCCGACGCTCCACTCGCCGCCGATGCCGAACGCCTCGGCCGTGCGCACCAGGGCCTCGGGATCGACGCGGTCACGGTTGCCGATGAAGGCGGTGTTGCAGGAGGCGGTGAAGGCGTCGTGCAGGGTGGTGTCGGGGCCGAGTTCGAAGCGGCCCTGGTTCTCGAACGGCTGGCCGTCCACGGTGACGGTCTGCGGGCAGCCGAGCACGTCGCCCGGGGCGGTGCCGCCCTCGATGAGCGCGGCGGCCGTGACGACCTTGAAGGTCGATCCTGGCGCCAACTGACCCTGGAAGGAGCGGTTGAACGCGTCCTCCGGCCAGTCGGCCGCCGCCAGGACCTCGCCCGTCGAGGGCCGCAGCGCCACTATCGAGCCCGCGCGGTCCACCGCGGCGAGCGCCTCCTCGGCGGCGCGCTGCACGGCCGGGTCGATCGTGGTGCGCACCGGCGCCCCTGACTCCCCGCCCTCCTGGGTGAAGAGCGTGTCCACGGCCGCGCCCGACGCGCGCTCGGCGATGACGACGGCGGCCGACGGGGACCCGGCGAGCTGTTCGTCGTACCGCTCCTGGAGGCCGGAGGCCCCCGCCCCCGACTCCGGGTCGAGCCCGCCGACCAAGGGCCGGGCGGCGAACGCCAGGGGCCTGGTGCCCTCCTCGAACTGGAGGCCCTCGACGGCCCGCAGCGCGTCCTCCGCGTCACGGAACGCCGCGTCGCGCAGCGTGATGACGTCCAGTGCCTGGTCGGGTTCTGCCGCCTCGACGCGCTCGGCCAGCGCGTCGGTGTCGATGCCCGCCTCCAGGCCGTCGAGCGCCGCCCAGGCGGCCTCGGGGTCGCTGAGCAGGGCGGGCCAGATGCTGACGTTCCAGACGGTGGCGGGTCCGGCGAGCTGGCTGCCGTCCGCCGCGAGTATGGGCGCGCGCTGCGGTTCGTCCACGGACAGGACGAGGGTCTGGCCCTCTTCGAGCCGGGGGTGGACGAGCCCGGACGCCCAGGCGACGGTCCAGGCGTCCTCCCCCGACTCCGTGTCGGGCTGGACGACGGCGGCGGACTCGTAACTCCACTCCCCCACGCCCTCCAGCGTGAAGGTGGCGGTGAAGGGGACCGTCAGCGACCCGGCGGGCACGTCGGCGCCCTCGGCCTCGGCGGGATCCCCGGTGAGCGTGAACTCGGCGCTCTCGGGGCGCAGATACTGGGCCACGGACTCCAGCAGGGACCTGGCGGCCTCGGGGTCGTCGGTGTGGGTGGCGGCCTGCGCCGGGTCACCGGCCGCCCAGGCGTCGAGGAACGCCCGCGCCTGCGCGACCGCCTCGTCCGAGCCGTCGTCCTCGTCACCGCCGCGCAGCAGCAGGACCGCGCCCACGGCGAGGAGGGTGACGGCGACCGCCCCCGCTATGACCTTTGTCCGGTACGTCCGCCAGCTGCCCGGCCGTCTGTCGGTGTCCCACCCCACTGCGTCGTTCCCCATGGCGAGACCCTACCGCCCGTCCCGGCCGGGGCCCATGCCCCCCGACGCGTCAGCCCCGGCCCGGAGAACCGGGTCGGGGCTGACGAAGTGCGGGCACAGAGAGTGGAGATGGCGGGAATCGAACCCGCGTCCAACGAAGAGAGAGGAGGGCTTCTCCGAGCGCAGTCCGCTGCGATTTTCTCGGCCCCGGAGATCACGCGGACAAGTCTCCGACGGGCTCAGTCACTGTGAAATGTCCCGCGCCGCTCCCGTGACCGGAACGTGCGGTGAGTCCCCTGGCTGATGCCAGTACCCGGGCCGGGAACACTCCCGGGCTGACACCTCACACTCGCTGCTCAGGCAGCGAGGGTGAAGGAATCGCGCTTGTTATTGGCGATTATTTTTTTGCGACACATGGTTAACGAGATCATTGCCGCTTCCTCGGCTCGCTTCCCCTGCTCCGACATCCGCTGTCGAAACCGATCATCCCCTGGGATGACGCTGAAGCCTCTGTGCCAACACCCTGTTGAGTTGTCCTGCGGTACGGCACGGGACGTGTCCCGTCCCTCCATCATACGTCACGCGCGCTGGCGGCGGCGGGCCGCGGAGATCGCGCGGTCCGACTCACGGCGGTCCTGCTTCTCGCGGAGCGTCTGCCGCTTGTCGTACTCCCGCTTGCCGCGCGCGAGCGCCAGCTCCAGCTTCGCCCGGCCGTCCTTGAAGTACAGGGCGATCGGCACGAGCGTGAGGCCGCTCTCCTGCGTCTTGCCGACCAGCTTGTCGATCTCCGAGCGGTGCAGCAGCAGCTTGCGCCGACGACGGGCGCTGTGGTTGGTCCACGTGCCCTGCGTGTACTCGGGGATGTGGACGTTGTGCAGCCAGACCTCGCCGCCGTCGATCTGCGCGAAGCCGTCCACCAGGGACGCGCGCCCCTGCCGCAGGGACTTCACCTCGGTGCCGGTCAGTACCAGACCGCACTCGTACGTATCCAGAATGTGATAGTCGTGCCGCGCGCGCTTGTGCTGCGCGATCAGCTTCCGACCCTTTTCCTTTGCCATGGCCTGCCAAGTCTACGTCGGGTACGACAACGGTGCGGCGGCCCAGTAAACCGGGCCCCCGCGGTGGGCGCTAACGACTTCCCGCCAGCCCGCCGAGGACCGTGCCCGCGCTCTCCTGCGCGTCCTCGCCAGGACCGACCACCAGATCGGGCACGAGGCCGTCCTCGTCCACGACACGCCCCGAGGGCGTCGCGTAGTGGCCCACGGTCAGCTCGGCGACCGAGCCGTCCGGCTGGACGCTCGGCATCTGCACCGTGCCCTTGCCGAAGGTCCGCCCGCCGACGACGACCGCACGGCCGCGGTCCTGGAGCGCGCCGGTCACCAGCTCGGCAGAACTCATCGTCCCGCCGTCCACCAGGACCACGAGCGGCGTCCTGGTGTCCCCGCCGGGCTCGGCGTGCAGGGCGCGCTGCTCGCCGTGGACGTCGTACGTGGCGACCAGGCCGCCGTCGAGGAAGACGGACGCGGCGCCCGCCGCCTCCGTGAGAAGACCGCCCGCGTTGCCCCGCAGGTCGAGGACCAGCCCGTCCCCCGCGGGCGCGGACGCGACGGCGTCGCGCAGCAGCTCGGCGGTGCCCTGCGTGAAGGAGGCGACGCGCACGCGGGTCACGCCGGGGGCGTCGCGGCTGACGGACACCGGCTCGGTGGTCAGCCTGGCCCGCGCCACGACGGCCGACCAGTGGCGCCCGTCCCGTTCGAGACCGACGCGCACCGTCGAGCCGGGGCCCGCGGCGGACGGCTCGTCGCTGCCGCGCAGCCGCGCGACGGTGTCGGTGACGGCCCGGCCGTCCACCGGCACGCCGTCCACCGTCCGCAGCGTGTCCCCTGCCAGGACGCCCGCCCGCTCGGCCGGGCTGTCCGCGTGGACCTCGCTCACCTCGACGCGGCCCGCCGCGGTGCGGACGACCGCTATGCCGGTGCCGACGTACTCACCGGCCAGCGCGTGCCGCAGCCGCTCGTACTCCTCGGGCGAGTACGCGGAGGCCCAGCGGTCACCGCTGCGGTTCACCAGCAGCTCGGCGTCCGCGACCGGGGCGTCGGCGCCGCGCGCCGCGCTCTCCGGCCAGGAGCCGGTG
The DNA here is from genome assembly GCF_000719135.1 of Streptomyces avicenniae. GTDB lineage: Bacteria > Actinomycetota > Actinomycetes > Streptomycetales > Streptomycetaceae > Streptomyces > Streptomyces avicenniae. The sequence continues at coordinate 536,867 of NZ_JOEK01000002.1, forward strand.
GCCGCGCCGGTCACCAGGACGCCGAGGAAGACACCTGCCAGGGTCGCCCCACGCCGTACGGAGTGGGGCGAACGACTGTGGCTCGCACGGGACATGCTGCGGAGTGTAGGCCACGCCCCCGGGGCTCACGGGAGTCCCCGCGCCCCCGTGCGGCGGGCGGCCGGGCGCGCCCCGATCACACCTTCAGGTACTTGCGCAGCGCGAAGAACGCCGCCACCGAGGGCATGAACGCCCCGACCACCAGCACCATCGGCAACACACCGAGCACGGCGTCCCAGCCGATGAACTCGATCAGCGGGATCTCCTGCGCCAGGAAGTTGTTGATCGCGAAGTACTTGACGCCCACTATCAACACGCAGGCGAACAGGGCCCCGAGCACGCCCGCGATCGCCGCCTCCAGGATGAACGGCATCTGGATGTACAGGCCGGACGCGCCGACCAGCCGCATGATCCCCGTCTCACGACGCCTGCTGAACGCCGACACACGCACCGTGTTGACGATCAGCAGCAGCGCGACGACGAGCATCAGCGCCATGAGGCCGAGCGCCGCGTAGTTGACGCCGTTCAGCAGGTTGAAGAGGTTCTCCAGCTGCGAGCGCTGATCGACGACCTCGTAGACGCCGTCACGCCCGGCGAACGCCGAGGAGATCACGTCGTACTGCGTCGGGTCGAACAGGGCGACGCGGAACGACTCCTGCATCTGCTCCGCCGTGACGACGGCGGCGAGCGGCGAGTCGGCCTGCTGCTCCTCGTAGTGCTGGTACGCCTCGGCCGCGGACTCGTAGTGCACGTCCTCGACGATGTCGAACTCGGTCAGCTCGGCCTCGATCTGGTCCTTCTGCTCCTGGGTGACGGCGCCGCGCCGACAGGCGGGCGAGTCGGCGTCCAGCTCGCTGCAGAGGAATATCGAGACCTCGACCTTGTCGTACCAGTAGTCCTTCATGCTGTCCACCTGCTGGCGAGCCAGCAGGGCGCCGCCGAGCAGCGACAGGGACAGGGCGACCGAGACGATCACCGCGAAGGTCATGGTGAGGTTCCGGCGGAGACCGACACCGATCTCCGACAGGACGAAGTGGGCGCGCATGGCGTCCTTTCCGTGGATGAGTCAGTGCTGGTAGCCGTAGACGCCGCGCTGCTGGTCGCGGACGAGACGGCCCTTCTCCAGCTCGATCACGCGCTTGCGCATCTGGTCCACGATCTGCGCGTCGTGGGTCGCCATCACCACGGTCGTGCCGGTTCTGTTGATGCGGTCGAGCAGCTTCATGATGCCCACCGACGTCTGCGGGTCGAGGTTGCCCGTCGGCTCGTCGGCGATCAGCAGCATCGGGCGGTTGACGAACGCGCGCGCGATGGCGACGCGTTGCTGCTCACCGCCGGACAGCTCGCCCGGCATCCGCTCCTCCTTGCCGCCGAGGCCGACCAGGTCGAGCACCTCGGGCACGGTCTTGCGGATCTGGCCGCGCGGGCGGCCGATGACCTCCAGGGCGAACGCGACGTTCTCGCCGACCGTCTTGTTGGGCAGCAGCCGGAAGTCCTGGAAGACCGTGCCCAACTGGCGCCGCACCTGGGGCACCTTCCAGTTGGACAGCCGGCCGAGGTCCTTGCCGAGGACGTGGACCGAGCCGGTCGAGGCCCGCTCCTCGCGCAGCAGGAGCCGCAGGAACGTGGACTTGCCCGAGCCGGAGGAACCCACCAGGAAGACGAACTCGCCGCGCTCGACCTCCAGGGAGACGTCCCGCAACGCCGGCGCGTTCTGCCGGGGATACGTCTTGGACACGTTGTCGAATCGGATCACGGTTACACCATGTCGTTATGGGGTACATGCGAGGGGCTCCCCCTTGCTGGGGCAGACCCTACGCGAACCGGCGCCCCGTCCGCAGGCAGCGTCCCGTCGCATCCCCTTTGTCCGGTCACCGGGCGCGCCGTCACGCGTACGCGCCGCTCCCGCCCCGCTCGTCCGCCGGGGCGCGGCGGGTCGGGGTTACGTCACAGTGCGGGCCGGGCTTCTGCGTTTCCGGCCGCCTCCTGGCAGAGTGGAGGGCGAGGGGGACACGAGAGGAGACGATCGCATGACCGCCGACTGGCTGGTGTGCGCGAACTGCGCGGGGCGGGTGAGCGAGGGCAGGTGCGCGGTCTGCCGCGCCGAGCGGGCCCGGCTGCGGGACGCCGAGCGCGGTTCCTGGGCCTCCCTGGGCGGACCTGCGGGGCTCGCGGCCCTGCTGCTGGCGCTGGTCGCCGTCTGTCTGCTGGTGGCGCGACCGGCCTGAGCCGCGTCCGTACGTGGGACGGTCGGCAGGACGGGAGAACACGGAAGGGCCCGGAGCGATCGCTCCGGGCCCTTCACGCTGTGCGCGCGGTACGCGTCGCGGGGTGCCGTCAGGCAGCCGCCGCGCCGCCGCCGCCCTTGGTGATCAGACGGGGCAGGTAGCGGAACGCCACGCCGCCCGCGATCATCGTCGCGGCACCGATGAAGAGCAGCGTCTGGTTCATCGACGCGCCGGTCTCGGCCAGCTCGTCGCGCTCCTGACCGCCGACCGTCTGCTGCTCGGTGAGGTCCTCGTCCGGCGCGGGCTGCTCGATCGGGTTGCCGGCGCCCTGGTTGTCGGGTTCGAGGCCGCCGTTGCTGCCGCCCTCGTTCACGCCCTGCGGGCCGCCGTTGCCACCGTTGCCCCCGTTGCCGCCCCCGGGAGTGCCGGGGCCGTCCGAGGAACCCTCGTCCGTGGCACCTTCGTCGGTCGCGCCCTCGTCGGTCGCACCTTCGTCAGTGGCGCCCTCGTCCGTGGCACCTTCGTCGGTCGCGCCCTCGTCCGTGGCACCCTCGTCAGTGGCGCCCTCGTCGGTCGCACCTTCGTCGGTCGCGCCCTCGTCCGTGGCACCCTCGTCGGTCGCGCCCTCGTCGGTCGCACCTTCGTCAGTGGCGCCCTCGTCGGTCGCACCTTCGTCGGTCGCGCCCTCGTCCGTGGCACCCTCGTCAGTGGCGCCCTCGTCGGTCGCACCCTCGGTGAGGCCGAGGACCGAGCCGTCCGTGCCCTCGGTGAGGCCGAGGACGCTGCTCTCGGACTCGGCCCGTGAGGTCGGGTTCTCGGCCGAAGCCGTGCCGACGACGGCGAGCGAGGCGCCCGCGGCGAAGACGGCGGCTGCGGCGACGCGCGCCATGTTGGCCCTCGTCTTGGGACTGGCCATGTATCCACTACCCCCTGTAGCTGTTGGAGCTGACATCATTCCGTGGGATACGGGGCAGCCTGGCGCAGGGAGGATGGCGGTGTGGGGATTCCGTAACCTTCACTCGCCCCTGGCGCTCCACACGACCCCGGATCACAGAGGCATGCCAGGCGATCAGCCTTCCCGTTGAACGCACCCGCGTCAAGCGGGATGTCCGGTAAATTCCGGGTGGGGCATGAAAGTTGCGTGAAGGTTACCTGTCCTGCTGTTTCCGCCACCGGATTCCGGCGTCCAGGAAGTCGTCGATATCCCCGTCCAAAACACCCTGCGGGTTTCCGACTTCGTGATCCGTCCGCAGATCCTTGACCATCTGGTACGGCTGAAGAACATAGCTGCGCATCTGGTTGCCCCAGGAGTTGCCGCCGTCGCCCTTGAGCGCGTCCATCTTCGCCTGCTCCTGCGCCCGCTGATGGGCCAGCAGCCTCGACTGGAGGACGCGCATCGCCGCCGCGCGGTTCTGGATCTGCGACTTCTCGTTCTGACAGGAGACGACGATCCCGGTCGGCAGGTGCGTGATGCGCACGGCGGAGTCGGTCGTGTTGACGGACTGCCCGCCGGGCCCCGAGGAGCGGAAGACGTCCACCCGGATGTCGTTCTCCGGGACGTCGATGTGGTCGGTCTGCTCGACCACCGGCAGGACCTCGACACCGGCGAACGACGTCTGGCGGCGGCCCTGGTTGTCGAAGGGCGAGATGCGCACCATGCGGTGGGTGCCCTGCTCGACGGAGAGGGTGCCGTACGCGTACGGCGCCTTGACGGCGAAGGTCGTGGACTTGATGCCCGCCTCCTCCGCGTACGAGGTGTCGAGGATCTCGGTCGCGTAGCCCCGGCGCTCGGCCCAGCGCAGGTACATGCGCTGGAGCTGCTCGGCGAAGTCGGCCGCGTCCACGCCACCGGCCTCGGCGCGGATGGAGATCATGGCCTCGCGCTGGTCGTACTCGCCGGAGAGCAGCGTGCGGACCTCCAGCTCGTCCACGGCCCTGCGCACCGACGTCAGCTCGGCCTCGGCCTCGCGCCGCGTGTCCGCGTCGTCCTCCGCCTCGGCCAGCTCGAACAGGACCTCCAGGTCGTCGATGCGCCCGTGCAGTTCCTCGATCTTGGTGACCTGGCCCTGGAGCAGCGAGAGCTTGCTGGTGACGAGCTGCGCGCTGTCGGGGTCGTCCCACAGCGTGGGAGCGGCGGCCTGCTCCTCAAGCGAAGCCACCTCGGCCTTCATCCTGCCCAGGTCGAGGACGGCCTCGATCGACTCCATGGTGGAGCGCAGGGACTTCAGAACTTCGGAAACATCGACGACTGCCACGCGACCAGCGTAACCGCTGGGCGCCGGGGTCAGCGGGTGGCCGGGGCCTCGTTCCCCTCGACGACGGCGGGAGCGCCGCCGGGGGGCGCGCCGTTGTCGTCGCCCGAGCCGCCGGACAGGAGCAGCCAGCCGCCGATCGCACCGGCCACGGCCACGCCCGCCGCCGTGAGCGCCAGGCGGCGCCTGCGGTCGCCCGCGCCGCGCCGCGCGGCGCCCGCCCGGCGTGTGCCAGCGGCCCGGGGGGCGCGCGCGGTGCCGTGGGCGCCGCCCGCCAGCTCGTCGGCGTCGGGGACGCGCATGCGGGTGTGGGTGATCCGCTCGTCGTCCGGCGCGGCGCCCCTGACGAGCGGGACGGCCGCGCGGGCGGGCCCCGGCTCGCGCCGGGCGCCCGCCGCGACGGGCTCGGGCGCCGGGGCGGACTCGTCCGCGTCCGGGTCGCCGATGTCGAGCGGCGGCAGGCCGGTGAGCAGGGGCGTCAGCTCGCGCAGCCGGGACGCCAGCTCGGCCGCCCGGAGCCTGGAGGCGGGGGCCTTGGCCAGGCACTGCTGGATCAGCTCGGACAACTCCCGGGGCAGCCCGGGCAGTTCCGCGGCCTTCTCGGTGACCTGACGGCGCAGGACGGCGCCCGGGTGGCCGCCGCCGAAGGGCGTGAACCCGGCCAGCAGCTCGTACAGGACGGTGACCAGCGCGTAGATGTCCACGGCGGCGCGCGGGGGCAGGCCCTCGACGATCTCGGGGGCCATGTAGTCGGGGGTGCCGACGACGCCCGACCGGCCGCCGTGGCGCGGCTCGTCGATGAGCTTGGCCACGCCGAAGTCGGTGAGGAGCGCGGTGGTGGCGCCGTCGCGGATGTCGAGCAGGATGTTCTCCGGCTTGACGTCGCGGTGGACGATCCCCGCCGCGTGCGCGACGGCGAGGCCCGAGGCGATGCCCGCGACGATGGTGACGGCCTCCAGGGGCGCGAGCCTGCGCTCGCGTTCGAGGTGGCCGCGCAGGTCGGGGCCGCGCACGAGGTCCATGACGAGGGCGATGCGCTCGTCGGGGCCCGCCCCGGCGTCCGCGGGGTCGCCGACGATCAGGTCGCGGACGCCGACGATGTTCGGGTGTTCGAGACCGAGCAGCGCGTGCCGTTCGTGGGCGAACCGTTCGGCCAGCTCGGGGTCGGCCGCCAGGTCCTCGCGCAGCAGCTTGATGGCCACGGGGCCGTCCGGCCCGTCCCCGAGCCAGACCGTTCCGGCGCTGCCGCGCCCCAGGACGCGGTGGGCGGTGTAGACGCCGCCGATGTTCCGTGCCATGGCGTGAGGCTACGACGAGCGCCGGGCGCCGCGCGGACAAGCACGCCAGGATTGCCCGGTTTTATAGGCATGCCCCGGCGAAATTCTCCGCGCGGAAGTCGATAAATCCCCGACGTCATTGGCTATTCGGGATGTTCTCCTGGATGTCCTCGACGTTCTGGTTCGCTTCCTCGATCAGGCCGAGCGCTTCGCGCAGTTCGTCGAACCAGTCGGTGACCGTGTCCCAGAAACTCCGGCCGTCCGCAATCCAGTCCTGGAGCGGTGTGAAGTTCCACACGAGAAATGCGATGACCACAAGGATCACGATCACGAAGAGACAGCCCTTGAGGCAGCCGAGCCCGGGAATGCGCATGGGGTTCGCGCTGCGTGACCGTCCGCGATCACGGGAGGCGTCGTCCCTGCGGTCGTCCTGCCGCCGCGGCGGCACCGGCTGCTGGGGCGGGACGGGCTGGCGGTAGGGCTGCTGGTACTGCTGCTGATAGGGCTGCTGCGCATAGGGCGGCGGCTGCGGCTTGCGGTAGTCCTGCTGCGGGGGCTGCGGCTGCTGCTGCGGCGGGTACGCGTACCCCTGCTGCGGCTGGGGCGGCGGCGCCGGGCGCTGCTGGGGCTGGCGCCGGGGCGCGCGCTGGAGCGGGTCGTACGGCTCGGCGCGCTGCACGCGCGTGGGCTCGTTGCGGTCCCTGGCGGCCCGCATCTGGTCCTGCCAGGGGTGCGGGGTGTCGGGCTCGGGCGTGCCGGGCGTGGGCAGGGCGCGGGTGCTGCCGAGGTCGTCGCCGCCGTCGCGCTGGGGCAGGACGCTGGTCCTGGCGAACGGGTCGGCGGCGCCCTGGCCGCCGCCGGAGCCGCCGGGGAGTGCCTGGGTGGGCTCGGCGGAGCCGGGGGGCGAGATGCCGGTGCCGGGGACCTTCACGGGGCGCGCGTCCGGCACGAGGAGGGCCGTCACGCCGAGGGCGGCGTCGCGCTCCTCGGTGCCCGCGTGGTCGGCGATGCCCGCGGCGACGGTGCGCAGCGCGCGGGCGAGCCCGGCGGCGCTGGGGCGCTCGGCCGGGTTCTTGCGCAGGCAGCACTCGATGACGGTCCACAGCGGTCCTGGCAGCCCGTCGGGGCGGCGGGGCTCGTCGCTGAGGTGGCGGCGCAGGACCTCAAGGGTGCTGCCGCCGCCGAACGGCGGCTGGCCGGTGAGGAGTTCGTACAGGACGATGCCCGCGGCGTAGATGTCCACGGCGGAGGTCTGCTGCCTGCCCTCGGCGGACTCGGGCGCGACGTAGGACGGGGTGCCGACGAACTCGTGGGCGCGCGTGACACCGGGCGAGTCCGCGAGCCTGGCGATGCCGAAGTCGGTCAGCATCGGGCGCATGGGGCGCGGTGTGGTGGGCGGTCCTGGCGGGTCGGTGCGCTGCTCGGCGCCCGCGAGGAGGACGTTGGCGGGCTTCAGGTCGCGGTGGACGATGCCCTTGGCGTGCGCGGCGGCGAGGGCGTCGGCGATCTGGGCGGTGAGGAGCGCGGCGCCCACGGGGCTGAAGGGCCCGTTCTCGTACAGGTAGCGGTGCAGGTCGGGGCCGTCGATGAGGTCCATGACCAGGGCGATGACGTCGCCCTCCACGACCAGGTCGCGGGTGCGGACGATGTTCTGGTGGCTGTCGCCGCCGAGGCGCAGCAGGACGGCGCGCTCGCGCATGAAGCGCATCACGACGTCGGGGTCGGCGGCCAGCTCCTCCTTGAGGACCTTGACGGCGACGCGTTCGCCCGCCTCGCCCGTGACGGCGGCCTCGTCCCCGGCGGCCTGGCGCTGGCGGCCGAGCCAGACGGTGCCTGTGGCGCCGCGTCCGAGCGGCTCTTCGAGCAGGTACTTGCTGCCTACCGGCCGCACGTGCGCTCCCTGGTGCTGTGTAGGGACCCGAGTTCCCCACTCTAGTGGGGCCGCCCCGGGCCACGAACGTGTGTGTGACACGGCGGGCGGCGTCAAGGAGGACGCGGGGAGACGCCCGTACGGTTTCCCGCGCGGGCCGGTCGTCGGCGGCGGGGGCGGCTTCGGACGGGGGTGGCCCGGAAGAGGCGGGAACGACCGGTTCGCCGGACCGTGATCGCCCCGCCCACCGATCAGTTCCGGTCAGAAATAGCTAATCAAGATCGTTAAGGGTCAGCGGCGGGGCGCACCGTCCGTGGCGGGTGCGAGGATGCTTTCAGCATCAGCATCCGATGCGACCGCAGTCGAGGCGGTCACGGGAGCGCCGGGCTGGTGAGCTGACCGGGAGGGCCGATGCCGATTCAGATCAGGGTGACCGTGTGGCCCGGTGACGGCTCGGGCGGCGCCGACGTACGGATCGCCGCCCCCACCGGGACCCCGCTCGAAACGGTGCTCGGCGGCCTGGCGGGCGCGGTGTCCCCCGGCTCGGCGGCGCCCGGCGCCGTCTTCTGCGAGGACCGGCGCCTCGACCCGCGCCGCACCGTGCTCGGCGAACCGCCGCTGGTGGACGGCGCGGTGCTCTCCTTCCACCGCCCCCAGGAGTCCGCGCGCCGCGAACCCGTCCCGGCCACGCTGCTGGTGGCGGCGGGCCCCGACGCGGGCGGCGTCCACCTGCTGCGCGGCGGCGAGGTGCGGATCGGCAGATCGGCGCAGGCCGACGTCCCCCTCGACGACCCCGACATCTCCCGGGCGCACTGCTCGCTGTGGGTGGGCCCCGACGGCTCGGTGACGGTGACCGACACCGGATCGACGAACGGCACGCTGCTCGACGGCCGTCCCGTGCCCGGCGGCCCGGTGCCCGTGCCGCCCGGCGCCGTCCTGCGGCTCGGCGAGACGGCGCTGCGCGTCGTCGCGGACGGCGGGCGGGAGGCCGCCCCCGGGCTCCACCCGGCGCCCCCGCCCGAGGAGGAGCCCTCCTCCGACGAGGACGGACGGCGCCCCACGCGGCGCGGCCTCGGCAACTGGGCGCGCGGTCGGCAGCCGGGGAACGACACGGGCACCCGCCGCGTGCCCCGCTGGGACGAACTCGCGGCGGACCCCGGCGCACCGGCGCAGCCCACGTACGCCCCCGGCGGCGCGGACGCCGACGCGGAGACCCGCTGGCCCGACCCCGCGACCGTGCTCCTCACCGCCCTGGACCGCGGCCCCCGGCTGTGGGAGCGGGCGCCGGGGCACCGGGACACGCTGCACGTCCGCGTCGGCACGGTCCACCGCCCGTCGCGGGCGCTGCCGCCCGTCACCATCGACCTGGCCGCCACCGGCTCGCTCGGGCTCGCCGGGCCGCGCGCCCGCGTGACGGGCGTGGCGCGCGCCGTCCTCGCCCAGCTCGCGGCGTTCCACGCGCCGGGCGCGCTGGAGATCGTCGTCGTCGCGCCCGGCAGGGCCGCCGACTGGTCCTGGCTCGGCTGGCTGCCCCACACGCGGCCCACGCGCGGGCAGGACTGCCGCCTCCTCCTCGCCTTCGACGCGGAACAGGCCGCCGCCCGGCTGCGCGAGCTCGCCGACCTGCCGGGCAGGCCGCTGCCGCCCGGCGGGGCGCGGACGGTCGTGCTGGCCGACTGCGGCCCCGGCACGCCCCCGGCCACCGTCGCGGCGCTCACCCGGCTCGCCGCCGGGGGCGCGGCGTCGGGCGTGCACGTCGTGGCGCTCACCGAGGCGGCCTCGGCCACGCCCGCCTCGCCGGTCGCGCGGTCGCTGGCCACGGCGCGTTCCGCGTCCGCCGTGTTCGCGGCGTGCGGCACGTCCGTGCTGCTCAGCGGCGCGGTGGCCACGTCGCTGCGCGTCGTCGGGCCCGACGGCGAGGCCGGCCCCCCGGCGGGCGCGGACGCGGTGTCCGTCGCCTGGGCGGAACGGTTCGCGCGCGCCTTGGCTCCGGTCGCCGAGGAGCCGGGCTCCGGCGGGGTGCCCGCGCCCGCGCGGGCGGCGGCGCTGCCTGACACCTGCCGCCTCCTCGACGTGCTGGAGCTGTCGCGCGTCACGCCGGGCACGCTGCGCGAACGCTGGACGGGCCGCGACGGGCTCACGGCCGTCCTCGGCGCCGGACCGCACGGCCGGGTGGCGGTCGATCTGGCCGCGCTGAAGGGCCCGTTGACCATCACGGGCGACCCGGGGAGCGGACGTACCGAGCTGCTGAGCACGCTCGCCGCCTCCCTCGCCACCGCACGGGGGCCGCGCGACCTGTCGCTGCTGCTCGTCGAGGGCGCGGGCGAGGGCCTGCGGCCCGGCGCGGAGCTGCCGCACGTCGCGACGTACCTCGGGGCCACCGACCCGGTGCGCATGCGGGCGTTCGCCCAGGCCCTGCGCGCCGAGCTGAAGCGCCGGGCCGCGCTGCTCGGCGAGGCGGACTTCGGCGCCGTACGGGGGCGCGTCGGCCGGGTGCACGCGCCGCGCGCCGCCGGGGACGAGACGCTGCCCGCGCCGGAGGGGCCGCCCGTGCTCGCGCCGGGGAGCGACCCGCTGCCGTGGCTCGTCGTGCTCGTGGACGACTTCGACGCGCTGCTCGCGCCGCCTCTCGGCGCGCCGGGGCGGCAGGCGGCCGGGTCCGTGGTGCGCGTGCTGGACGCGGTGGCCGCCGAGGGCGGGCGGCTCGGGGTGCGGCTGGTCGTGGTGGGCGGCCCCGTGGCGCCGGGCGGGGGCATATCGGTGGCCATGACAGGAGCGCCCGCCGGACGGGGCGAGGTGCGCCGCCCCGGCGGGGCCGCGCCGTTCCAGGCCGGGCGGGTCACCGGGCGCATCCCGAGGACCGCGACCGCGCGGCCGACCGTGACCCCCCTCGACTGGGCCCGCGAGGGCGACCCGCCGACGCGTCGTCCCGTCCGCGAACTGGGCAACGGTCCCACCGACATCGCCCTGCTCGCCAGTGCCGCGTCCCGCGCCGCGGACTCCGACCGTTCGGCGACGGCGAGCCTCGTCTGATCAGGTCGGTACATGATCGGAAAATCTGCGTTCCGTCGCCCCGATGGCGGGTAACAGCCGCATCACAAACGGCTGGTGACACGCTCCGTGGTCTTGCCCGTACAGATGCACGGGCGTAGACCTCAGTGATCAGGACGTGCGGCGTTGCACTCCCTGCGCTGTAGGGGCGTTTGCCGTACCAAATGGGGTGAGGCGGTGCGCATGCGCGGTTCGGGCCGGGTTTCCCGGCGGAGGGTCTTCCGTGCGACGGCGGTGACGGTCGCGGTGACCGCGCTGACGCTGTCGGCGTGCAGCGCGGAGGAGGACGAGGCCGGGAGCGAACGCCCGGCGACGATCGAACTGCCGGACCTCAGCGGTGAGTCGCTTGAGGTCTCGGCCGTGTGGACAGGCGCGGAACGGGACAACTTCCTGCGCGTGCTCGACGAGTTCGAGGCGCGGACCGGCGCCTCGGTGAGCTTCGTGCCGAGCGGCGACAACGTCTCGCAGTTCGTCGGCACCAAGATCGAGGGCGGCTCGCCGCCTGACATCGTGATGGTCCCGCAGCCTGGCGTGCTCCAGGAGTTCGCGGAACAGGGCTGGATAGCCCCGGTCGGTGACCTCGTGCAGGAACAGCTCGACGCCAACTACACGCAGGGCTGGCAGGACATCGCCGCCCGCGACGGCGTGCAGTACGGCGTCTACGTGAAGGCGGCCAACAAGTCGCTGGTCTGGTACAGCGACACGGCGTTCGAGTACGCCGGGGTCTCCGTGCCAGAGGACTGGGACGCGTTCGTGGACACGTCCTGGACGCTGTGGGAGTCGGGCACGACGCCGCTGTCCGTGGCGGGCGGCGACGGCTGGACGCTCACCGACTGGTTCGAGAACATCTACCTCTCCCAGTCGGGCCCCGAGATGTACGACCGGCTGATCGCCCACGACATCCCGTGGACCGACCCGAGCGTCACCGACGCGCTGACGGCGCTGGCGCAGGTCTTCGGCGAGGAACGGCTGCTGGTGGGCGGCGCGAGCGGCGCGCTCCAGACGGACTTCCCGACCTCGGTCACCCAGACGTTCACCGACCTGGAGACCCCCGCCGCCGGGATGGTCTTCGAGGCGGACTTCGTCGGCGCCGTCATCACCGACAGCACCGACGCCGTGATCGGCGAGGACGCGCGCGTCTTCCCGTTCCCCGCCGTGGGCGGCGGGGACGCGCCGGTCGTCAGCGCGGGTGACGCGGCCGTCGCCGTCGCGCCGGACGGCGAGGCCAGCGAGGCGCAGCAGGCGCTGCTCGCCTTCCTCGCCTCGACGGACGCGGCGTGGATCTGGGCCGAGCCGGGCGGCTACGTCTCGCCCAACAGGTCGCTCGACCTCGACGCCTACCCCAACGAGACGCAACGCGGCATCGCCGAGGCCCTGATCGCCGCGGGCGACGACTTCAGGTTCGACCTGTCGGACCAGACCCCGGCCGACTTCGGCGGCACCACCGGCCAGGGCATGTGGCAGGGCCTCCAGAACTTCCTGCGCGACCCGTCCGACGTCCAGGGGGCCCAGGAGTACCTGGAGTCCCAGGCCGCCGACGCCTACGGCGGCTGACGGCTCGTCCCCCCGCGGCGCCTCGCCGCGGCCCGTCACCGCGGCCCCCCGCCGCGGTGCTCCCCCACCGCTGTTCCCTCTTCGACGGACGGAGACTGACATCCCATGGCATCCGGCAAGGCGGTGATCAGAGCCCGGCCCTGGGCCGTCGCGTGCTTCCTGCTGCCCGCGCTGCTGCTCCTCGGCGCACTGGTCGTCTACCCCATCGCGTACTCGGTCTGGCGCAGTCTCTTCGACGCGTCGGGCGACGGGTTCGTCGGCCTGGACAACTTCACCCAGTTGTTCACGGACGACTCGATCCGGCACGCACTGCGCAACAACCTCATATGGATCGTGGTCGCCCCCACCGTGGCGACCGGACTCGGCCTGATCTTCGCGGTCCTGACGGAACGTATCCGCTGGGCCACCGCATTCAAGCTGATCATCTTCATGCCGATGGCCATCTCCATGCTGGCGGCCGGCATCATCTTCCGGCTCGTCTACGAGCAGGACCCGGACCGCGGCCTCGCCAACGCGGTGCTGACCACCGTGCACGACGCGTTCTCCGGCGACTCGTCCTGGCCTGACGCCGAGCCGCGCCCCGACGGGCCGATCACGGCGCAGGAGGACGGCTCGTTCCTCCTGGAGACGCCGGTGTCCGCGGGGCAGCCGGTGCTGCTGCCGCTGGTGGCGGTGCCGCAGCCCGAGCTGGAGGGCGCGGCGGTCGCCGCCGCGCCGTCGGGCGACCCGGCGGCGGTGACCGGCACCGTGTGGATGGACTTCACGCGGGGCGGCGGCACCCCCGACACCATCGACCCGGAGGAGAAGGCACTCGCCGGGATCACGGTGGAGGCCGTGCGGGACGGCGAGGTCGTCGCCGACGCGACGACGGGCGACGACGGCACGTTCACCCTCCCCGCCGAGGCGGACGGCGCGCAGCTGCGGCTGGCGGCGGACAGCTTCACCGCCCCGTACAACGGCGCCGAGTGGCTGGGGCCCAACCTGGTGACGCCCGCGATCATCGGGTCGTACGTCTGGATGTGGGCCGGGTTCGCGATGGTCCTCATCGCCGCGGGCCTCGCCGGGGTGCCACGCGAGACGCTGGAGGCCGCCCGCGTGGACGGCGCGAACGAGTGGCAGGTCTTCCGCCGCATCACCGTCCCGCTCCTCGCCCCGCTGCTGGCGGTGGTGATGGTGACGCTGATGATCAACGTGCTGAAGATCTTCGACCTCGTGTACGTCATCCCGCCCAGCTCCAGCCAGGGTGACGCCAATGTGCTGGCGCTCCAGCTCTACCTGGAGTCCTTCGGCACGGGCGGCGACCAGGGGGTGGGCAGCGCCATCGCGGTGCTCCTGCTGCTCCTGGTGCTGCCGGTGATGTTCTTCAACCTGAGAAGGCTGCGACGGGAGAACCAGCGGTGAGCGCGACGACCCTGACGGCGAAAGAACCGGAACCGACGGGCACGGCGGCGGACGGCGCCGCGGGGCCGCCCCGGCGTTCCCTGGCCTCCCGGGCCGCCGCGTTCGCCGCGAGCGGCGCGGTGCGGGTGGTGCTGGTGATCCTGGCGGTGGTCTGGCTGCTGCCGACCGCCGGGCTGCTCGTGTCCTCGTTCCGCGACTCGCGGGACATCGCCTCGTCCGGCTGGTGGGAGACGCTGACCGACCCGGGGCAGTGGACGGTCGGCAACTACGACGCGCTGCTGAGCAACGACACGTTCACCGACTCGGTGTGGACGACGGTGCTGATCACCGTGCCCGCGACCGGGCTGGTGATCATCCTGGGGGCACTGGCCGCGTACGCGTTCGCGTGGCTGGACTTCCCCGGGCGCGACTGGTGGTTCCTGCTGGTGGTGGCGCTGCTGGTGGTGCCGGTGCAGGTGGCGCTGATCCCCGTGGCGCGGCTGTTCAACACGCTGGGGATCTTCGAGACGACGCTCGGCGTCGTCCTGTTCCACTCCGCGTTCGGCCTGCCGTTCGCCATCTTCCTGCTGCGGAACTTCTTCGCCGAGATACCGCGCGAGCTGCTGGAGGCGGCGAAGCTGGACGGCGCGGGCGAGCTGCGGCTGTTCACCCGGGTGGTGCTGCCGCTGGCCGGCCCGGCGATCGCGGCGCTCGGCATCTTCCAGTTCATGTGGGTGTGGAACGACATGCTGGTGGCGCTGATCTTCGCCGACTCGGGCTCGCCGCCGATGACGGTCGCGCTCCAGCAGGAGATGCGGCAGTTCGGCAGCAACTTCGACGTGCTCGCGCCGGGCGCGTTCCTCACGATGGTCATCCCGCTGGCGATCTTCTTCGCGTTCCAGCGGCAGTTCGTGGCCGGGATGATGTCCGGCGCCGTGAAGTAGGCCGCGCGGCGGCGGAACGGGGCCGGGCCCGGCGGGCGACCGCCGGGCCCGGCCCCTCGTGCTGCTCCGAACGGACGGATCGGGGCCGCGACACTTCCGGCGTCCCCGGCGCGGCGGCATCGAAGAGAGATTGTCGGATGGTCATTGGTCATCCGATATGCCGCCCCGTGGATGTGGTGCCGTGCCCCGCTTCAGCATCATCGTGCCCGCCTACCAGGTGCAGGCGTATCTCCCCGCCTGCCTCACGTCCGTCCTCGCACAGGACTTCGCCGACGTCGAACTGCTCGTCGTGGACGACGCGTCGCCCGACGCGTGCGGCGAGATCATCGCCGAGTTCGCCGCCGCCGACGCCCGCGTCACCGGACTGCGCCACGCGCGCACCGAGGGCCCGGGACCGGCCAGGAACACGGCCCTGGAGCGCGCCACGGGCGACTACGTCCTCTTCCTCGACGGCGACGACACCCTCACGCCCGGCGCGCTGACCGCCGTCGCCGCCCACCTCGACGCCACGGGGCACCCGCAGCTCCTCGTCACGGACCACGCCGTCCTGTCCTTCGACGGCACCCTCACCCCCGGGCTCCCCGCCGACCTCCTCGCACGGCGCGGCCCCGACGTCGGCCCCCTCACCGCCCGCCCCTCCCTCCTGCGGCTGCCCCCCACGGCATGGGGCCGCGCGTACCGCCGCGACTTCCTGCTCCGGCGCGACCTGCGCTTCCCGCCCGGCCACCACCAGGACATCCCCTTCGCCTACCCGGCGCTGATCGCCGCCGAGAGCATCGCCGTCCTGGACCGCGTCTGCCTGCACCACCGCGCCCGCCGCCGGGGCGGCCGTACGCACGGCCCGGGCCCCGGCCACGCCGACCTCGTCGAGCAGTACGAACGCGCCTTCGCCCTGCTGCCGTCCCCCCGCTGGCGCGCGGCGCTCTACCGGCGCATGGCCGAACACCTCAGCGCCGTCCACCGCACCCCCGGCCTGCTGCCCGCCGACGTGCGCCCCGACTTCTTCCGCCGCAGCGCCGCCCTGTGCAGACGCCACCGCACGGCGGCCGGGGCCACGGCGCTGGGGGCCAGGCAGGGCGGGGCGCACGTCCTCTTCCGGCTCGGGGCGCGCCGCGCGTTCCGGCTCGCGTCCGCGCTCCAGCGCCTCGGCGGACGGCTGCGGGCCACCGCACGCGGCGCGGTCCGCGCGGTGCGCGCGCTGGCCCTGCGGGCGCACTACCGCTGCCAGCTCCGGCTGCCGCTCGACACGCACCTCGCCGTGTTCACCGCGGGACGCGGCGGCCGGTACGGCTGCCACCCGGCCGCCATCGAGGCGAAGCTGCGCGAACTGGCCACCGGCATCCGCACGGCCTGGGTCGCAGGCCCCGGCCAGACCCTGCCCCACGGCGTACGGCGCCTGACGCCCGGCACCGCCGCGTACTGGTCCGCGCTCGCCCGCGCCCGCTACCTCGTCAGCAACAGCGGCTTCCCCGACGTCCTCGCCGACCGCCCCGGGCAACTGCGCCTCCAGACGCACCAGGGCACCCCCCTCGCCCACCGCGGCCTGGACACCCCGGTGCGCGACGTGCCCCGGCTGCTGCGGCAGATCGACACCTGGGACTACTGCCTCTCCGCCAACCGCCACTCCACCCTCGCCTGGGAGGCCGCCTACCCGGCCGACTTCGTCACGCTGGAGTACGGCTCCCCCCGCGCCGACGTCTTCCACACCGCGAGCGTCGCCGACGTGCTGCGCGCCCGCGCCCGCCTCGGCGTACCCGACGGCGTGCTCGCCGTCCTCTACGCACCCGCGCCGCGCGCGTACGCCGCCAGGCGACGCTCCCCGCTGGACCTCGCGCTCCTCGCCCGCGCCCTGGGCCCGCGCTTCCGGCTGCTCGCCGCGACGGACGACGCGCTGGAGGAACAGTGCCTCGCGGCGGACGCGCTGGTCACGGACTACGCGCCCGTGCTGTTCGACTACGCGGCGCTCGACCGGCCCGTCGTCGTCCACGCCGACGACTGGGAGACGTACCGCACGGTGCACGGCGCCTACTTCGACCTGCCCGCCGCCGCCCCAGGGCCGGTCACCCGCACGGCCGCCGAACTGACCGCCGTCCTCACCGACCCCCGCCTGTGGACCGACCCGGGGCTCGCCGCACGGCGGGCCGCGTTCCGGCAGCGCTTCTGCCCCTACGACGACGGGCTCGCCGCCGAGCGCGTCGTGCGCACGTTCTTCCTCGACGGCCGGGACGTGCCGCCCGTCATCCCCGCCAAGGCCCGCCGCCCCGTCCCGGGCGCGGTCGCGGTGGCCGCCCCCCGGCGGCCGTCCGCGCAGGGCCGCATTCCGCGCGAGTTCCTGGAGGTATGACATGTCCTTCCTGATCACCGGCGGCGCCGGATACATCGGCGCCCACGTGGTGCGCGCGCTGGCCCTGGCGGGCGAACGGGTCGTGGCGTACGACGACCTGTCGGCGGGCGACGCCACGCGCCTGCCGGACGGCGTGCCGCTCGTGCAGGGCTCGATCCTCGACCGGGGCGTCCTCGACCGGACCATCGCCGACCACCGCGTGCACACGGTGATCCACCTGGCCGCGCGCAAGGACGCCGCCGAGTCCGTCCGCCAGCCGCTGCGCTACTACCGCGAGAACCTGCACGGCCTCCAGATCCTGCTGGAGGCGGCGCGCGGCGCCCGCGTCGGCCGCTTCGTGCTCTCCTCGTCCGCCGCCGTCTACGGCTCCCCGTACACCGACCTGGTGACGGAGGACACGCCCTGCCGCCCGCTCAGCCCGTACGGCGAGACGAAGCTCGCCGGGGAGTGGCTGGTGCGTGACGTCGGCCGCGCGCACGGCATGGCGACCGCGTGCCTGCGCTACTTCAACGTGGCGGGCGCCGCCCTCCCCGCGCTCGCCGACCGGGGCACCTCCACGCTCGTCCCGATGACGTTCGACCTCCTCGCCGCCGGGCTGCCGCCGCAGATCTTCGGCGACGACTACCCGACGCGGGACGGCACCTGCGTCCGCGACTGGGTGCACGTCGAGGACCTGGCCGACGCGCACGTCGCGACCGTCCGCACCCTCGCCGAGCAGGCCGGGCCCGAGCACCTGACACTCAACATCGGGCGCGGGCGTGGCGTCTCGGTGCGCGAGATGGTCGGCCACATCTCCGCGCTC
Source organism: Streptomyces avicenniae (assembly GCF_000719135.1). Classification (GTDB taxonomy): domain Bacteria; phylum Actinomycetota; class Actinomycetes; order Streptomycetales; family Streptomycetaceae; genus Streptomyces; species Streptomyces avicenniae. Next base: position 554,608 of record NZ_JOEK01000002.1, read on the forward strand.
ACCTGCACCACGCACCTGCGCCCCACCACGGCCCCGCGCCGCCCCGGCGACCCGGCCCACGTCGTGGCCTCCCCCGACCTCGCCACCAAACAGCTCGGCTGGACGGCCCACCGCGACCTGGACAGCATGATCACCTCGTCCTGGGCGGGCTGGCTGCACCACACGGCGTGACCTTGCGGGGGGGCCGGGCCGTTCGGCCGGGTGAGAAAGCGGATGATCCGCTCCCGGAGGTGATCGGGCGCCCCCCGGCTCCCGGGCGGCCGACCGCCGACCGCCGCTCGCCGCAGGACGAGCAGCATGCGGTGATCTTCCGCAATGCCCCGCCCCGGACATCCCCGAGATCGTCAGGCGGACCGGACGGCGATGGTGCACAGGCGCTTGGTGGCCCGGGTCAGGGCCACGTACAAGTCCCTTTCCCCACCGGGGCGGGCCGTGACGATCTCCTCGGGGTTCATGACGACGACCCCGTCGAACTCCAGGCCGCGCGCCTCGGACGCGGGCACGACGCGTGCGTGGTGGGCGATGCCCTGGGCCGTCAGCTCGCTCACCCTGGTGTCCGCGCAGATCACTCCCAGAAGCTCGCCCGGGTGCGCGGTGCTCTGGGCTCGGAGCTCCTGGACGACGGCGGTGACCAACCCGTCCGGAGGCGTGGTCACGGTGCGGGGGCTCTCGCCGCTTCGCAGTGACCGCGTCGGCTTCTGGTCAGGAGCGATCCGCGCGAGCAGGTCCCGGACGCTCTCCAGGATCTCCTGCGTGGTGCGGTAGCTGACGGTCAGGCTGTGCAGCTTGAACCGCGGTCCGACGTGCGGGCTCAGCGCTTCCTTCCAGTCGCGGGCCGCCGCGACCGGGCCTGCCTGGGCGAAGTCACCCACCAGCGTCATCGCCCTTGCCGGGCAGCGGCGGACGATCATCCGCCACTGCATGGCGGTCAGTTCCTGCGCCTCGTCTACGACGACGTGCCCGTACGTCCGCTCCGGCGGGCCGTCGATCAGGCTCGCCGCCTCGTCCAGCAACGGCACATCGGCATCGGTCCACGGGGCGTCCGGGCCGCGCAGCAGGAGGGACCGCTCCTCCGCCGTCGATCGGGGCAGGCGCTCGGCGAGAGCGCCGGTGTCCGTCAGGAGCGCTCTCACGAGGTCACCGGGTACCAGCCGCGGCCACAGGACCTCGACCGCTCGGTCAACGCCGGCGTCGTCGAGGAGATCCGTCCGGATGGCGTCCAGGTCCAGTTCGTGCGCCGGACCCGGGTCGGCCGCGCCTTCGGCGCGGCGCTGGGCGGCTCCCGTGAACCGGTCGAGGTCCAGGCCCGTCATGCTGGCGGCATCGGCGTCGATCTGCTCCAGAAGGTCGCCCATGTCCCGTTGCATCGCGTCGGTGACGGCGTCGAGCAGGAGTTCCTTGAACACCTGGCGCGCGGGGTTGTGCCCCGGTACGGCCGCCACCGCGGCGTCGCGTGCCGTGGCGACCTCCTCGCCGGACAGGTGGACCAGGTCTCGTCCGACCCGCACGGTGAAGTCACCGGCGGGGGCCTGGTGCGCGCGCAGCAGGTCGGCCAAGGCCTCGGCGAGGTCGGAACTGCCCTTGAGACGCGCCGTGTCGAACGGGTCCACCGCGTCCGTGGACACTCCGGCCAGTTCCCGGCAGGTCGCCAGGACGACGTCGTTCTCACCGAGCGAGGGAAGGACCTGGGAGATGTAGTCGAGGAACCGGGTGTTCGGGCCCACCACGAGGACGCCTTCCTCCGCGGCGCGCGGGAACGCGTACAGGACATAGGCCGCCCGGTGCAGGGCGACCACCGTCTTGCCGGTGCCCGGCCCGCCCTGCACCACGGTCACCCCGCGGTGCGCGGAGCGGACGATCTCGTCCTGCTCGGCCTGCAGCGTCGCGACGGCCGCGTGCATCCTGCCCGTACGCCGTGCCGACAGGGCCTCGGTCAACGGGCCGTCCCCCACGACGTCCTCGTCGGTCGGGGCGGTCCCGTCCAGCAGTTCGTCGCTCACCGAGACGACCGTGCGCTCGTCGAGGCGCAGGTGCCGACGCCGCCGCAGGCCCATCGGGTGGACCGGTGTCGCCTCGTAGAAGGGCCGCGCCGCGTTCGCGCGCCAGTCCACGAGCAGGGGCAGGTCGTCCTCCTCCGTGTGCAGTCCGATCCGCCCGATGCGCAGGGCCGTGCCGTCCGTCCAGTCGATGCGCCCGAAGACCAGTCCCCTTTCGGCGCCCTCCAGCCGGCCGATCTCCTTGGCCAGACGCTCGGCGGCGATTTCTCTCTCGTATGCCTCACCGGCGCTTTCCGCCGGCGCCTTCAGCACACTCGCCCGGTGGACTCGCGCCTCGGAAAGCCGCTCGGCGAGCAACCCGTACAGGGAGGACACATAATCCCGCTCCGATGCAACCGCGCGCACAACGGGATCATTGGTTTTCGACAACAGGGGGCTCCTTCGATTCGAGCCACACCATACGGTCACATTCCCGCGAAGGTAAGTCTTGACTTACCTGCGGCATCATGGCCTCACGGCCGAATCCATGACGGCTGACGACCGGGTTCGCCGACAGCAGGGGTCGAATGCGACCGCCGCACCCATGTACCGGCGAGCTGCTGCCACCGTGAAATTCATGGCGCAGAGGAACGGGCCTCTTCCTCGGAAGTGTCCAGGCAGCAGCTCGGCAGCCAGCAGATGACACCTCGATCCCGGGCGAATTCCCGGAGTACGGATCGCTCGGTGACCTGCCCTTTCTCCAGTTCTCGCGCGCCACGTCCCTTTCTCTGCGGCACCACGAAAACACCCGCTCGCCCGATATCATTCATCCGGGTATGACGTGTGGCCCCATGGCCCTTTCCGGCTTGCCCAAGCGTCCCCCTTTGACGGCCCAGCTCGTCAGGCTGTTCCACAGCGCCGCGATCAATCCGCGCCGCGCGCGGCAAAGGTGTGGTTCACCGAGAAGAACGCCCGCGGAGAGACGACGCCCCCTCTCTCTCCGACTTCCGGCCGCGTGCGGGTGAGGACCATGAACGGCATTACCCGGGGCGGGACTAGCCGACGCCTCGGCGGCGGCGGCCGGTCACGCACGCGCCGTCCTCGCGCTCCGGTGGCGGGCCACCGCGTCGTTGTTCGCGCAGCGGACCGTGCAGTACGCGCGGCGGCCGTTGCGCGACGTGTCCACGTACGCGCGGTCGCAGCGCGCGCAGCGGCCGAGGCGGTGCGGCGCCGCGTGGCAGATGACGAACGCGAGGCCAGCCGCCGTCACGGCGCGGATGTGCGCCGCAGGGTCGGCGCCCGGGGCGCTGTAGTGGAGGTGCGGCGCGTGGCCGTCGTGCGTCGTGATGCGGGGGCTGCTGGACGCGTCGGCGAGCAGCGCGTTGACCGACGCCACGCGCTCCGCGAGGTCCTGGTCGCCGAAGCAGCGGCCGAGGCGGCGGCTCCACGTCCACAACTCGTCGGCCTGGCCCGGCGTCAGGTCGCGGCGCAGGATCTCGTGCGCGGCGAGGAGCGGTTCGAGCGCGGCGGGCTCCGGGGGCGCGGGCAGGTTGACGAGCGCGGCGGCGAGGGCGGCGGCCTGGCCGCCGTAATGGTTGAACTGCACAAGCCCATGACACCACGCTGGACGGCATGGCTCCAGCCCTTCTCGTCCTCGGCCAGATCGTCAGCATGCAGCTCGGCTCGGCCGTCGCGAAGGCGACGTACGACGACGCCGGTCCCGCCGCGCTCGCCGGGATGCGGCTGGTCTTCGCCGCCCTCGTCCTGTGCGCCCTGGTACGTCCCCGCCTGCGGCGCCTGACCGCCCGGCAGTGGCGCGCGGCGCTCGCGCTCGGCGTGGTGATCGGCGTCATGAACATGGCCTACTTCTCCGCGATCGGCCACCTGCCGCTCGGCGTCGCCGCCACCCTCGAACTCCTCGGCCCGCTCGCCCTCGCCGTCGCCCTGTCCCGCAGGCCGGCGCATCTCGCCGCCGCCCTGCTCGCCCTCGCGGGCGTCCTGCTGCTCACCGCCCCGGGCGGCGCGCTGCCCGCCGCCGGGCTGGCGCTCGGCGCGACGGCGGCGGTCTGCCGGGCGGGCTACGTGGTGCTGAACGGGCGCGTGGGGCGGCTGTTCGACGACTGGACGGGCCTGGCCGTGGCACTGGCCGTGGGCGCCGTCGTCGTCGCGCCGTTCGCCGCCGTGACGAGCGGCGCCGCCGTCGCCGCCCACCCGTCCGTGCTCCTGCCCGGCCTCGCCGTCGCGCTGCTGTCCTCGCTCATCCCCTACTCGCTCGACATGGCGGCGCTGCGCAGGATCGGCCCGCGCGTCTTCGGCGTGCTGCTGGCGCTGACCCCTGCGGTCGGCGCGGGCGTCGGATTCCTGTTCCTGGACGAGGAGTTGTCCGCGCGGCAGCTCTGCGCCGTGGGGCTCGTGGTGGTGGCGGGTGCCTGGTCCGTGGGGCAGACACGGCCCGTACGGCACGCCGCGCCCGTCGCGTCCTCACGCACCGGCACCGGCGGGCTGTGCCCCGTGTGCCTGCGGCCGGGCGGCGGCACGTGGACGCTGCGCTCCCGGCACACCACGTCGGCGGGCGAGACGGAGTACTGCGTCAGCCCTGGCGGCTGCCTCGTGGTGCTGCTCGACGGCCGGATCGTCAAGCACGTCCCGGTGTGACCGCCCAGGACGCACCGCTCACGGCGGGCCCGACCCGAGCAGCGTGAACGCCCCGTACGCCCCCGACGCCAGCGCCGCCCCCGCGAGCACCAGCGCCGCACGCGCCCGCCGCAGCCGCAGCACCGCCACCGCGGCCGGGAGCAGCAGGCCGAACGCGGGCATCATCAGCCGGGGCCGCGACCCGAAGTAGCCCGAGCCCACCAACGACGTCGCCACCATCACCACCGTGAACACCAGCAACGGCAGCGGCTGCCCCTGCCGTACGCCCAGCACGACCAGCCAGCCGACGAGGGCCAGCGCGGCGATCAGCCCGAGGCCGCCGACGACGTTCGACGTCAGGTTGTCCAGGACGAAACCGGCCAGCGCCAGCCCGCCGTCGAACCCGTTGCCCCACCCCGCCTGCACGTCGAAGTAGCCGAACGGTCCGCCCTCGCGCACCCCGACGTACAGCACGTAGCCGAACCAGCCGAGCGGCGCCAGCAGCGCGCCCAGCAGCGGACGCACCGGGAGCGGACGCCCCCCGCGCCGCGCCCCCAGCAGCGCGACAGCAGCCGACACCCACACCGCCGCGACCACCGCGGCGCCGGAGGGGCGCGTCAGCCCCGCGGCGACGGCCAGCGCGCCCGCCGTCACCCACCGGCCGGTCAGCAGCGCGTACAGGGCCCACGCCGCCAGCGCCGTGAACAGCGCCTCGGTGTACGCCATCGACTGCACGAACGCGGTCGGGTACGCGCCCCACAGCCCGGCGAGGACGACGCCGACCGCGCCGCGCCCCGAGACCAGCCGGGCGACGGCCCAGATCCCCCAGGCCGCGGCCAGCGAGGCGGCCCAGCCGATCAGGAGCCCCGCGTCGTTCACGGACAGCGGCGTGACGGCGGCCAGCGCGCGCTCCAGCGCGGGGAGGAGCGGGAAGAACGCCAGGTCGGAGTGGAGGTCGCCGTCCGGGAGCCGGATCTCGTAGCCGTAGCCGTTCTCGGCGACGCGCGCGTACCAGACGGAGTCCCAGCGGTCGCTCAGCAGCGTGTGCGGGCTCTTGTCCTCGACGGCCGCCCAGCAGGCCAGGATCAGCAGCCCGGTCAGGCGCACCGCCGCGTAGAGCAGCAGGGCGGGGGCGGCGGCCCGCAGCGTCGGGGACGTACGGGCGGCGGCCGGGGCGTGTATGTCCCGTATACCGGTCAGCAGGGCCATGGCGCCGCCGTCACCGGGTCCGCGACGTGACGGCCGACGGCGGCTCGGCGGGCGCGCGACGGCGGCCCGTCAGGTCGCCGAGCAGCAGCCGCCAGGGCAGCAGCGCGGCCTCGAACTGCACGCGGGCCGACATCTTCGACGCGCCCTGCCGCCGCTCCTCGAAGCGGATCGGGATCTCCACCGCCGCGTGCCCGGCGCGCACGGCGGCGTGCTTCAGCTCGACCTGGAAGCTGTAGCCGTTGCTGCGCGTCTGCTCAAGGCCGAGGGCGCGCACGACGTCGGCGCGCCACAGGACGAACCCGGCGGTCGCGTCCCGCAGCCCGGTGCGCAGGACGGCGCCCACGTACCGGTTGGCCCAGCGGGAGAGCAGCCTGCGGTGCGGCGCCCACTCCTCGGCCACCCGGCCGCCCGGGACGTAGCGGCTGCCGACGACGAGCCCCGCGCCGGTCGCCAGCGCCGTGCCGACGAGCTGCGGCACGTACTCCGTGCCGTGGCTGCCGTCCGCGTCCATCTGGAGGACGTACGCCGCGCCCTCGTCCACCGCGCGCGTCATGCCCGCGACGTACGCGCGCCCCAGGCCGTCCTTCGCCGTGCGGTGGAGGACGGACACGCGGCCCGGATGGCGGGCGGCGAGCCCGTCGGCCAGCTCGCCCGTGCCGTCGGGGCTCGCGTCGTCCACGACGAGCAGCCGCAGCCCCGGGAGCGGCAGGGCGAGCAGGCGCGCGGCCGTGACCGGCAGGCTGTCCGCCTCGTTGTAGGTGGGCATCACCACCGTCACGGCCGTTTCGGCACAGGCCGGGCCGACTCCCGCCATGGCAGCGCTCCCGTCACGGATGAGGCAGTGATCCGCCCGTCATCCTAGGTGCTGCCATGGCGGGACCAGGTCAGCGGTTGCTGCGCAGCATGGTGCGCATGGTCCGCATGGCCACCGACAGATTCGCCAGGTCGAAGCTCTCCGACTCCTGGATCTCGCCCAGGGTGGAGCGGGCCCGGCTGAGGATCGCCGCGTTCCGCTGTGCCCAGGCCGTGAACCGCTCGTCGGGCGCCGCCTGCGGGTCGCCCTCGGCGAGGACGTCCGCGGTGATCAGCTGGTGGGCCGCGTAGAGGTCCTCACGGATCGCCGTGCGGGCCATCGACTGCCACCGGTCGGCGCGCGGCAGGGCGCTGACGCCGTCCTGGAGCCGCGTGATGCCGAGCTGGTCGCTCAGGTGGTAGTACACCTGCGCGACGTCCATCAGCTCCCGGCCCGTACGGTCGGCGACGGCCACGATGTCCAGCGCCGGGAAGGCGGCGGACAGGCCCGCGACCTTGAGCGCCAGTTCCTCGGGGACGCCCGCGCCGATCAGCTCGTCGTGCAGCGCGTCGTGCGTCTCCAGGTCCTTGCCGCGCAGCAGCTTGGGCAGCTCCTGCCTGACCTGCGCGACGCGCTCGGCGAACAGCTGGATGGTGTCCGCGAGGGCGAGCGGCTGCGGCCGGTTGTTGAGCAGCCAGCGGGCGCCGCGCTCCACCAGCCGCCTGGCGTGCAGCCGGATGCGGGTGAGCACGGCGGCCGTGACCTCGTTGTCCAGCCCCTCGGCGGTGTCCCAGATGTCGGCCAGCCGGAAGATGGCCCGGGACGCGGTGTGGGCGCGGACGATCTCCTCCGTGGAGGCGCCCGACTCCTCCTGCATGCGGTGCAGGAAGGAGGCGCCGCCCGCGTTGACCGTGTCGTTGACCAGCATCGTGGTCACGATCTCGCGGCGCAGCGCGTGCGCCTCGATCTGCTCGGGGAACCGCTCGCGCAGCGCCGTCGGGAAGTACGCCTGGAGGAGGCGCCCCACGTACGGGTCGTCGGGCAGCTCGGTGCCCAGCAGCTCGGCGGTGACCGTCAGCTTGGCGTAGGCCAGCAGCACGGACAGCTCAGGCTGCGTCAGCCCCGCACCGGCCGCGCGGTGCTCGCGGAACTCGTCGTCCGAGGGCAGGAACTCCAGGTCACGGTCGAGCTTGCCCTCCTCGGACAGGCGCCTGACCAGCCGCTGGTGCGCGAGGACGAGCCCTGACGCGGTCGTCCCGCTGTTGGCGAGGGCCACGTTCTGCGCGTAGTTGTTGCGCAGGACGAGCGCGGCGACCTCGTCGGTCATCTCGGCCAGCAGGGCGTTGCGCTGCTTGAGGGTCAGGTCGCCGTTGGCCACGACCGCGTTGAGGAGGATCTTGATGTTCACCTCGTGGTCCGAGGTGTCCACACCGGCGCTGTTGTCGATCGCGTCGGTGTTGCACCGGCCACCGGCCGCGGCGTACTCGATGCGGCCCCGCTGCGTGAGGCCGAGGTTGCCGCCCTCGCCGATCACCTTGGCGCGGATGTCGCGGCCGTTGACGCGGATGGCGTCGTTGGCCTTGTCGCCGACGTCCGCGTGCGACTCGGCGGACGACTTCACGTACGTGCCGATGCCGCCGTTCCACAGCAGATCGACCGGCGCCCGCAGGATGGCCTGCATCAGCTCGGCCGGGGTCATGGCGCCCACCCCTGAGCCGAGGCCGAGGGCGGCCCTGACCTGCGGCGTCAGCGGGATCGACTTGGCCGTTCTCGGGTGGATGCCGCCGCCCTTGGACAGGAGCGACGTGTCGTAGTCGGCCCACGAGGAGCGCGGCAGCGCGAAGAGGCGGCGGCGCTCCGCGTAGGAGACGGCGGCGTCCGGGTCGGGGTCGAGGAAGATGTGCCGGTGGTCGAAGGCGGCGACCAGCCGGATGTGCTCGGACAGCAGCATCCCGTTGCCGAAGACGTCGCCCGACATGTCTCCGATACCGGCGACCGTGAAGTCCCGCGTCTGCGTGTCGTGGTCCAGCTCGCGGAAGTGCCGCTTGACCGACTCCCAGGCACCGCGGGCGGTGATGCCCATGCCCTTGTGGTCGTATCCGGCCGAGCCGCCGGAGGCGAACGCGTCGCCGAGCCAGAAGCCGTACGCCTGGGCGACCTCGTTGGCGATGTCGGAGAACGTCGCGGTGCCCTTGTCGGCGGCGACGACGAGGTACGTGTCGTCGCCGTCGTGCCGGACGACGTCGGCGGGCGGCACGACCTGGCCGTCCACCAGGTTGTCGGTGATGTCGAGCAGGCCCGAGATGAAGGTGCGGTAGCAGGCGATGCCCTCGGCCAGCCACGCGTCACGGTCGGCCGCCGGGTCGGGCAGCCGCTTGCCGACGAAGCCGCCCTTCGCGCCGACCGGCACGATGACCGTGTTCTTGACCTCCTGCGCCTTCACCAGGCCCAGGATCTCGGTGCGGAAGTCCTCCCGCCGGTCCGACCAGCGCAGGCCGCCGCGCGCGACCTTGCCGAAACGCAGGTGCACGCCCTCGACGCGCGGCGAGTAGACCCAGATCTCGTACGCGGGGCGCGGCTCCGGCAGGTCGGGGATGCCCTTGGGGTCGAGCTTCACCGACAGGTAGGTGTGCGGCGCGCGCGCGTCCCCGCCCCGGCCGCCCGTGCCCGCGCCGGCGTCCTGGAAGTAGTTGACGCGCAGGGTGGCCTTGATGACGTTGAGGAACGCCCGCAGGATGCGGTCCTCGTCCAGGTTGGAGACCTGTTCGAGCGCGCCGTCCAGCTCTTCGAGCAGCCCGTCCGTCAGCTCGCGCCCGGCGGTCTGGCGCTGCGGCGAGAGCCGCGCCTCGAACAGGTTGACGAGCAGCCGGGTCGTGTGGGAGTTGCGCCGCAGCGTCGCCTCCATGGCGCCCTGCGTGAAGCGCGCGCCCGCCTGCCACAGGTACTTGGCGTACGAGCGCAGCACCATCGCCTCGCGCCACGTCAGCCCGGCGGAGAGGACCAGCGCGTTGAAGCCGTCGTTCTCGGCGGCGTTGGTCCACGCGGCGGCGAACGCCTCCTGGAACCGCTCGCGCGCGTCCCCGACCAGGCCGTCGGCCAGGGGCTGCGGGAAGCGCAGCCCGAAGTCGTAGATCCAGGCGGTGGTGCCGTCGCCGAGCCGCAGCTCGTACGGCCGCTCGTCCACGACCTCGGCGCCCAGCGCCTGGAGCACCGGCAGGACCGCGGAGAGGGAGAACGGCGCGCCGGTCCGGTAGATCTTGAAGCGGCGCTCGCCCGGGGCGGCGCCCACCTGCTCGTAGAGGCTGACGGCGAAGTCCTCCTCGCCGCCGGGGCGCAGGCCCGTCACGTACTGGAGGTCGGCGACGGCCGCGCGGGGCGAGAAGTCGGCCTTGTAGCCCTCGGGGAAGGCGTGCGCGAAGCGGCGGCCCAGCTCGGCCGCGCGCTCCTCGCCGCACTCCGCGAGCAGCGCCTCGGTGAAGGCGTCGGCCCAGGAGCGGGACGCCTCGGCGAGCCGCGCCTCGATGCGGTCCGTGTCGGCGTCGCTGAGCACCGGCAGCTCGGTGCCCGGCTCGACGCGCAGGACGAAGTGCAGCCGGGACAGGACCGACTCGGTGTTCCACACGGAGAAGTCCACGGTGGTGCCCGACAGTTCCTCGGTGAGGATGTCGGTCAGCCGCAGGCGGACGGAGGTGGTGTACCGGTCGCGCGGCAGGTAGACGAGCGCGGAGTAGTAGCGCCCGTACTCGTCGCGGCGCAGGAAGAGCCGCAGCCTGCGGCGCTCGCGCAGGTGCAGCACGGCGGTGGCGATGCTGCGCAGCGTCTCCACCGGGGTCTGGAACAGCTCGTCGCGCGGGTAGGTCTCCAGGATCTGGAGCAGGTCGCGCCCGCTGTGGCTGTCGGCGCCGAACCCGGCGGCGGTCAGCACCTCGGCCACGTGCTGCCTGACGACGGGGATGCGCCGGACCGACTCGGTGTACGCGGCGGCCGAGAAGAGGCCGAGGAAGCGGCGCTCGCCGACGACGCGGCCCTCGGCGTCGAACTTCTTGACGCCGACGTAGTCCAGGTACGACCTGCGGTGCACGGTCGCGCGGCTGTTGGCCTTGGTGAGGATCAGGAGCCGGGGCTCGCGTGCCTTGGCGCGGGCCGACGGCGAGAGGCGGCTGAACGCGGCGGACCCGGCCGGGTGCGCCGAGTCGGAGTCGAGCGCCGGGTCGGAGCGCAGGATGCCGAGGCCGGTGCCCGGCACGGCGCGCAGCTGGTCGTCCTCCGCGCCGTCCGTGCCGTCGGCGTCCCCGCGCTCGAGGTCGTACTCCCGGTAGCCGAGGAACGTGAAGTGGTCGGCGGCCAGCCAGCGCAGCAGCTCACGCGCCTCCTCGACCTCGGGCGCGGCCAGCTCGGCGGGCAGCGGCTCGTCGGTCAGGCCGTCGGCGAGGCGCAGCGCCGTGCCGCGCATCTTCTGCCAGTCCTCGACGGCCTCGCGGACGTCGCTGAGGACGCGGCGCAGCCCGGCCTCGATGCGCTCCAGGTCCTCGCGGTCGGTCTCGCGGTCGATCTCGACGTGGATCCAGGACTCGACGACGCTGTCGTCGGGGCGCTCGCCCGCGGAGTCGTCCAGCAGTTCGAGGAGCGTGCCGGTGATGTCACGGCGGACGACCATCTGCGGGTGGATGACGAGGTGGATGCCGGAGCCGAGGCGGGACAGCTCACTGGTGACGGAGTCCACCAGGAACGGCATGTCGTCGGTGATGACCTCGACGACCGTGTGGCTGCACGCCCAGCCCATCTCCTCGACGGTCGGCGTGTGGACACGGACGTTCGCGGTGCCCTGCGGACGCTCGGCCGCGAGCCGGTGGTGGGAGACGGCCGCCCCGTAGAGATCGACCGGGTCCCGGTCGGCCACGTCCTCCGAGGCGATGAAGAGGTAGTAACGCCGGAGGTAGGAACGGAGCGTGTCCGGGGCGAGACCGTGGCCGGGCGGTCCCCCGACCGCGCCGTGCTCGGCTACCCGTGCGGCTTGTGCCAGTAGTTCGGCTTTGGCTTCGTCCAGCTTGTTGTGCATGTCCCCTGGCTCCTGTCGCGCGCCATTGCGTGACGTCGAGTAACGGTCACCGGGCAGCGCTCGATCTCGTGGATGGGATGCTCCCGGCTGAGCGGACCAGTGGAACGGCCACCTCGGGCGAACGCCGGGTGCCGGGCCGGGGCGACGCTGCCCCGCTCCGGCGCAGCAGCCGATATCTCGCTGATCACATGAGCCAAGATATCTCCCCCGTCTCGGCGGGGCCGAAGGAGTTGAGGAGAATCAGAGGGTCTGTTCGAGCGGCCGTCCGACCAGTTCCTCGGCCACCTCAAGCGCCTCCGCGAGCGTGTCCACGACAGGCACCCCGGCGGTGAGCAGGCTGCGCCTGCTGTGCGAACCCCCGGTGTACAGAACGGCCTTGGCACCCGCGTGGGCTGCGGCGACGGCGTCGTCCGTGGCGTCGCCGACCACCACGGCGTCCTGTGCGAGCACCCCGTCGAGCGCCGCGAGGTGGCGCGCCATCTGCTCCGCCTTGCCCGGAGCGGGCTGCCCGGTGGCGTTTCCGTCCACGCGCAGGAAATAGTGATCTATGCCATACCGGCCGAGCAGCGGCACGAGATGGTCGTGCGCCGCGAGCGAGCAGACGGACTGCGTGCGGCCCGCCGCGTTCCAACCGGCCAGCAGTTCGGCGGCGCCGTCGGCGAGGACCGCACCGGCGGCGAGGGCGAGGTACCGGCGCTGGAAGACACGCTCCGTCACCTCCCACTCCTCGGCGGTGGGCGCCCGGCCGAGGAGGCGCTCGTAGAAGACGGGCAGTGGCAGGGTGTAGGCGTCGCGATAGCCGTCCAGCGTGAGCGGGGCCAGGCCCAGCTCGCCGAACGCCGCGTTGGTCGCGGCGAGGACGATGTCCGTGTCGTGCAGGAGGGTGCCGTTCCAGTCCCAGACGATGTGGGGACGGCGGTCGGTACGGATCGGTGCAGCCATGGACCTGAGATTACGTGCCACCACTGACAGCGGCCATGGGCGACCGTCACACGATCCGGTCGATCTCCTGCACCCCGTACCAGAGGAGTTCGTGGTCGGCGGCGCCGTCCACGGCCGACCGCGCGTCCTCGTCACCGGCGTCGGCCGCCTCCACGGCGTCGGCGGCGCGCGCGACGTCCGCCGCCGCGTCCTCGTCGTCGCTGTGCACGGCGGCCAGCAGCCGCAGGGGGACGGGCGCGCCCAGCCGGACGAGTCCCGGCTCGGCGGCGTCCGCGGGACGGCCGGGAGCCGGCTCCACCGCGCCGTCGTCCACGTCGGCGGCGACGACCACACGCCGCCGCGGCACGTCCGGCTCCGCCGCGAGCAGGCGCAGCGACGCTTGCGCGGCGCGGCCGAGGGCGGCGTACTCCAGCTCCTCCTCGTCGCCCGTGGCGTACCACTCCCGCAGGGCGGGGGTCACGGCGTAGGCGGCCAGGGGGGCGGGCCCGGCCTCACCGGTGTCCAGGACGCGGGCCAGCCCGGTGGTCGTGAGGGGGACATAGACACGCACGGGGAACCGGTCACCTTTCCACGTCCGCTGCCGCGTGGGGCAGTTCGGCCGTCACGCCCGGCGGGCGGCGGCTCACTGTATCAGCGGACCCGAGCCTTGCCCGGGAGTGAGGACGTGATTACAATCCGCCACAGTTACCGACTGGTAGCTTATGCGCAGCGGCGCATCGTCACGCGGGGGTTGGTCGCATCATGAGGACAGACAGCCGGGGGCCGGGGCGCACCAGGCCGCCGCACCGGGCGGATTCCCGGCGCCCGCACCGGCCCCTGCCCGCCGCCGCGCACCGGCCGCAGGACTGGTTCGCCCATCAGCTGCTGCTGGTGCTCAGCGGTCTGCGCCCGGTGCACACCCTCCTCGGCCACACGCGCCCGGCCGCGTACGACGAGCTGGTGCGGCTGGCGCCCCACGCCCCGCTGCGTCCGCCGCCCGGCGAGCGCGCGGCGCCCGTGCTGCGCGGCGTGGGCGTCTGCCGCCCGAAGGCCGAGGTCATGGAGGCGTTCGCGCGGATCACCTCGGGCGACAGGACGCGCGCCCTCGCGTTCCGGCTTGAGCACACACCGACCGGCCGGTGGCTGTGCTCGGCCGTCGAGCTGGACACCGTCACCTGACGCCGCCCGACGGCGCGACGGCAGGTGTCAGGACCGCCCCGCGGATCGGGGAAGGACCGGACACCGGCCGTCAGGGCCGTGCGGGCGAAGCGCTACTTCTTGCGGCGACGGCCGCCCTTCTGGGCCTTGCGGCGCTCCGCACGGGTCGTGCCGTCACCGGTCGAGGTCTCGGCGGCCTGGTCGGCGGCGAAGTCGCCCTCCACGACGCCACCGGCGCCGTCCACGGTCGGGGCGGAGAACCGCAGCCGGTCGGCGCGCTTGGGCGCCTCCAGGCCCTTGGCGCGGATCGCGGGCGCGCCGCCACCGGACGCCCCGGCGGCCACGGGCCGCTGCCCGGCCTCGGCGGCGGCCTGCTCCTTGTCGGCCGCGCCGCCCTGCACCGGGACCTGCTCGACCTGCCGCTCGACCTGCACCTCCAGGTTGAACAGGTAGCCGACCGACTCCTCCTTGATCCCGTCCATCATGGCCGTGAACATGTCGAAGCCCTCGCGCTGGAACTCCACCACCGGGTCGCGCTGCGCCATCGCGCGCAGGCCGATGCCCTCCTGGAGGTAGTCCATCTCGTACAGGTGCTCACGCCACTTGCGGTCGAGCACCGAGAGGACGACGCGCCGCTCCAGCTCGCGCATGACCTCGGAGCCCAGCTCCTCCTCCCGCGCGGCGTACCGCTTCTGGACGTCCTCCTTGACGGAGTCGCTGATGAACTCGGGCGTCAGCCCGTCCCGGCCTCCGGCCTCCTCCTCCAGCTCCTCCACCGTCATCTCGATGGGGTAGAGCTGCTTGAAGGCGCCCCACAGGCGGTCCATGTCCCATTCCTCGGCGAAGCCCTCCACGGTCTCGGCCTGCACGTAGGCGTCGATCGTGTCACCGGCGAAGAAGATGATCTGCTCGCGCAGGTCCTCACCGGCGAGGACGCGGTGACGCTCGCCGTAGATGACCTCGCGCTGCCGGTTCAGGACCTCGTCGTACTTGAGGACGTTCTTGCGGATCTCGAAGTTCTGCTGCTCGACCTGCCCCTGCGCGGACGCGATGGCGCGGGTGACCATCTTGTTCTCGATCGGCACCTCGTCCGGCACGTTGGCGATGGACATGACGCGCTCGACCATCTGGGCCTTGAACAGCCGCATCAGGTCGTCGCCCAGCGACAGGTAGAACCGGGACTCGCCCGGGTCGCCCTGGCGGCCGGAACGGCCGCGCAGCTGGTTGTCGATGCGGCGGGACTCGTGCCGCTCCGTGCCCAGGACGTAGAGCCCGCCGAGGTCCTTGACCTCCTCGAACTCCTCCTTGACGGACTTCTCTGCACGCTCCAGCGCGCCGGGCAGCGCCTCGGCCCACTGCTCTGGGTGCTCGACCGGGTCGAGGCCCTTGGCGCGCAGCTCGTCCTCGGCGATGTCGTCGGGGTTGCCGCCGAGCTTGATGTCGGTGCCACGACCGGCCATGTTGGTGGCCACCGTGACGGCGCCCCTGCGGCCCGCCATCGCGACGATCGCGGCCTCACGCTCGTGGTTCTTCGCGTTCAGCACCTCGTGGCGGACGCCGCGCTTGTTCAGCTGCTGGGAGAGGTACTCGGACTTCTCCACCGACGTGGTGCCGACCAGCACCGGCTGGCCCTTCTCGTGCTTCTCGGCGATGTCCTCGACCACGGCGGCGAACTTCGCGACCTCGGTGCGGTAGATCAGGTCCGACTGGTCCTTGCGGGCCATCGGGCGGTTCGTCGGGATCGGCACGACGCCCAGCTTGTAGATCTGGTGGAACTCGGCGGCCTCGGTCATGGCCGTACCGGTCATGCCCGAGAGCTTGTCGTAGAGGCGGAAGTAGTTCTGAAGGGTGATCTTGGCGAGGGTCTGGTTCTCGTCCTTGATCTTCACCCCTTCCTTCGCCTCGATCGCCTGGTGCATGCCCTCGTTGTAGCGGCGACCGGCCAGGATGCGGCCGGTGTGCTCGTCCACGATCACGACCTCGCCGTCGAGGACGACGTAGTCCTTGTCGTTCTTGTACAGCTCCTTCGCCTTGATGGCGTTGTTCAGGTAGCCGACGAGCGGGGTGTTGACGGACTCGTAGAGGTTGTCGATGCCGAGCCAGTCCTCGACCTTGGTGACGCCCGCGTCGTGGATCGCGACGGTGCGCTTCTTCTCGTCCACGTCGTAGTCGCCGGTCTCCACGACCTGGCGGGACGGCACGGCCGCCTCGCCCTTCTCCAGGCGCTGCACGAGCTTCGCGAAGTCGCCGTACCACTTGGTGGCCTGGTCGGCGGGGCCCGAGATGATGAGCGGGGTCCTGGCCTCGTCGATCAGGATCGAGTCCACCTCGTCCACGACCGCGTAGTTGTGCTCGCGCTGGACCAGCTCCTCCTTCGACCACGCCATGTTGTCGCGCAGGTAGTCGAAGCCGAACTCGTTGTTCGTCCCGTACGTCAGGTCGCAGGCGTACTGTTCGCGGCGCTTCGCGGGCGTCATCCCGGCGGTGATGCAGCCGACCGTCAGGCCCAGGTAGCGGTGCACACGGCCCATCCACTCGGAGTCGCGCTGGGCCAGGTAGTCGTTGGTGGTGACCAGGTGCACGCCCTTGCCCGACAGCGCGTTCAGGTAGGCGGGCAGCGTGCCGACCAGGGTCTTGCCCTCGCCGGTCTTCATCTCGGCGACGTAGCCGAGGTGCAGGGCCGCGCCCCCCATGAGCTGCACGTCGTAAGGACGCTGTCCCAGGACCCGCTTCGCCGCCTCGCGGACGGTCGCGAACGCCTCGGGCAGGAGGTCGTCCAGCGTCTCGCCGTCGAGGTACCGCTGCTTGTACTCGTCGGTGAGCGCGCGCAGCTCGGCGTCGGTCAGGTCAAGGAAGTCCTCTTCAATGGAGTTCACCTGGTTGGCGATGCGTTGCAGTCTGCGCAGGATCTTGCCTTCGCCTGCACGCATGATCTTGTTGAAGACGGACACGGGAGCTGGTCTCCTTGCCGGTCGGGCCTGGCGCCTGGATGGATGCGCGGACACAGCGAGTGGCCCCGCCGCACCGGCCATGGTATGCGAGCGCCGGGAGGAGTGTCAGTGGTCGGCTCTACGATCCCTGGCATGACCGGCGCACGTTCACACCCGTCCCCGTCCTCCCCCGCGTCCCCCGGGGGCACTCCGCCAGGACCGCGCGCGGTGGCACTCTCCGCCGGTGACGCCCGGCGGATCGCCCTGCGGGCGCAGGGTCTCCTGGGGGCGGTGGACCGCAAGGCGGGGGTGACGGGGGTGCTGCGGCGCCTCGGGGCCGTGCAGCTCGACACGATCTCCGTCCTCGCCAGGTCGCACGAGCTGCTGCCCTACGCCCGGCTCGGCGCCGTGGGACGCCCGGCGGTCGAGGAGGCGTACTGGAACGGTGACCTCGCGTTCGAGTACTGGTCGCACGCCGCCTGTGTCCTCCCCATGGAGGAGTGGCCGCTCTTCGCCTTCCGCAGGCGCGCCGCCCGCGCCCGCACGTCCTGGTACCGCCAGGTGACGGACGCGGTGTACGCCAAGGTGCTCGACCAGTTGCGGGCCGAGGGGCCGCTGACGGCCACGGACCTCGGCGGCGCCAAGAACGGCGGGCCGTGGTGGGACTGGAGCGAGGCCAAGTCGGCCGTCGAACGGGCCCTGATGGTGGGCGACGTGGTCTGCACCCGCCGCCGCGGCTGGAAGCGCGTCTACGACCTGCCGGAACGGGCGATCCCCGGCGATCTCCTGCACGACGACCTGACCGACGCCGAGTGCCTGCGCCGCTTGGTCGCGCGGGCGGGCGCCGCGATGGGCGTGGCCACCCAGGCGGATCTCGCCGACTACCACCGCCTCACCCTGGCCCAGGTCGAGTCGGTGATCGCGGAGACCGGCCTCGTGGCCGCCGAGGTGGCGGACTGGGCCCCGGCGGGGCGCGTCACCACCGCGCACCGCGTCTGGGCCGACCCGGCGGCGCTGTCGGGCCCGCCGCGCGGGCGGCACCGCACGACGCTGCTCTCGCCCTTCGACTCCCTGGTCTGGGACCGGCCGCGCACCGAGCGGATCTTCGGCTTCACCCACCGGCTGGAGGCGTACGTGCCCGCCCCCAAGCGCGTCTACGGCTACTTCTCGATGCCGCTGCTGGCCGGGGGGCAGCTGCTCGGCCGGGTGGACCCGGCGCGCGAGCGCGGCACCCTCGTCGCGCGGCACGCGGCGTTCGAGGGCGGCGTGGCCCAGGCCGTCAGGTCGGCCCCCGCGATGGCGGAGGCGCTGGCGGAGGCGGCGCGCTGGGTGGGGTGCGGCGAGGTCCGCGTGGAGCGGACGACTCCGGCCGAGGCCCATGGGGCGCTGGTCGCCGAGGTCGCCCGCACACCGGTCTGACCGGCGCCCGTCCGAACGGGGCCGGTCCGAGCGGCGCCGGTCAGCCCGTCCCGACGTCGAGGATCTTCTCCCGCATCGCGTAGACCACGGCCTCCATGCGGGAGTGGAGCTGAAGTTTCTCCAGGATGTTCCTGACGTGGTTCTTCACCGTGTTCTCGCTGATGAACAGGTCCTTGGCGATGTCGCGGTTGTTCTTGCCGGTGGCGACGAGCTTGAGGACCTCAAGCTCGCGGTCGGTCAGCTTCGGCGCGGGCAGCAGGCGGCGGTCGTCGGTGCGCTGGATCATCGACTTGAACTCGGTGAGCAGCTTGGCGGCCATCGACGGGCTGATCTGCGACTGCCCGTCGGCCACGGCACGGATGGCCGCCGTCACCTCGTCGGTGGAGATCTCCTTGAGGAGGTAGCCGGTGGCACCCGCCTTGATGGCGTCGTAGAGGTCGGCCTCCTCGTCGCTGATGGTCAGCATGATGATCCGCGCGCTGGGCGCCACCTCCTTGATGGCGGTGCACGCCTCGATGCCGCCGCGCCGGGGCATGCGCACGTCCATCAGGACGACGTCGGGCAGCAGGTCGGCCGCCTTCTCGACGGCTTCCGCGCCGTCCCCCGCCTCGCCGACGACGCGGATGTCCTCCTCGTGCGCGAGCACGATCTCCAGGCCGCGGCGGAACAGTTCGTGGTCGTCCACGACGAGGACGCGGATGGGTTCCGGGGCGCCGTCCCCGGGTGGCGCGGCGTCCGACGGCGCCGCCTCGTGGCCGGTCCGCCCCCGCGGCATCCTGGGTCCGAAAGTGTCCGCCATCGCTGCTCCCCCTGCTGCCGGCCGCCTGTGTCCACCACACTCGGCGACCCCATGATTCCATGGCGGCACCCCCGGCCGATCGGTGATCGGCCGGGGGTGCCGCGTGGACACGGCGGGGTGGGCTCAGCCGCCGAGCGAGCCTCCCGCGCCCTGCGGCGGGATACGGTCCGACAGGTCGGTGACCAGGTGCATCACGCCGTAGTCGTAGGCGAGCCTGCGGTAGACGACGCTGGGACGTCCGCTCGCGGAGTCCACGAAGAGGTAGAAGTCGTGGCCGACGAGTTCCATCTCGTACAGCGCCTGTTCGAGCGTCATGGGCGCGGCGGTGTGCGTCTTCTCGCGGACGACCAGCGGACCGTCGCCCTCGACGAGGAGCGGACCGACGCGGTGCACGGGGGACACGTCCGTCTCCTCCTCGGCCGGGGCGGGACGGCCGTCGCCGGTGAGCACGGCGGCCTCGGGGACGACGTCGAGGACCTCGCTCGCCGGGGTGCGGTCACGTCCGCGCCGGCAGCGGCGCTTGTCGTGCTGCCTGCGCAGCCGGGACTCCAGCTTCTCGACGGCGCGGTCGAGGGCGCCGTACGGGTCGGCGGCCGACGCCTCCGCGCGCACCACGGGGCCTCGGTGCCGCAGCGTGATCTCCACCCGGTCGGAACGGTCGGCCTGCCGCGGGTTGTGCTCCTTGGACACTTCCACGTCCAGGCGGGTCACCTTGCCGTCGATCTTCTGGATCTTGTCCAGCTTGAGCTTCTCGGCGACGTGCCGCCGGAATCGCTCCGGCACCTCTGTCTTGCGGCCCTTGACGACGATGTCCACGCAAACTCCGTTCCCGGAGGTGCTCGACCGCGTCCGCGGCGCGCACCTCCATTGGTGCACCGAGGCCGACGGGCTGCTGTCCGTGAACCCCCGTCGGCGTTGCATCGGGGTTGTGTTCCCCACCTTCTCCCCCGGGACCGAGATCAACATCCCCCCTGTTTTCCGTGAACGCGTGGGGAAAACGGGGTGGCATCGCGGGGAAAGCATCCGCGACCCGAAGGGGATGCGCGAGAATCCGGTCGATCCTCGCCCTCCTGTCCGAAATTACGGGAGAAATCCGCTTTACCACCTCTTCGCCCTTATGAAAGACTTACGCGTTTTGCTGTTGTTTCAGCCCTATACCCGTTTCCGGGAAGTCCGAACCTCCTTTTTCCCGGCCGTCCCCACCGCCCCACCGGAAGGGGCCGCGACCACCGCGGCGCCCCACACAACTGCCCCGGCCGCGCGGACGGTACGCGCCGCCTCGGCGAGAGAAGCGCCGGTCGTGATGAGGTCGTCCACGAGGACCACCCGCTCCCCCGGCGCGAGAAGCCCGGGGCGGACCCGATGCGCGTCCGCGAGATTGGCGGCCCTGCGCTCGGCGGTCAGCCCGGACTGATCGGCGACCCCCCGCCGCTGCCGCAACGCGGGGCTGACCCTGACCGCACGGCCTTCCGCGCGTAGCCGCCCCGCGGCGGCCGACGCCATACGCCGCACCGGGTCGTGCCCACGCCGCGCCACCGCTGCCCTGGCCGACGGCACCGGGACCAGCACGACCGGCCCTCCGGCGGCGTCGCACGCCGCGGCAACGCCGACGGCCAGGGCGCGCCCGAGCGGCGCCGCGAGTATCAGGGCGCCCCGCTCCTTGTGGGCGAGCAACACGGCCCTCACCCGGTCGGCGTAGTGCGCGACGGCGTACACGTCCGGCAGCCCCGGCGGCGCGGCGGCCGTGCGCACCGCGAAGGCCGGGCCGCCCCACAGCGCGTCGGCGCAGTCGGCGCACAGCCCCGCCCAGCCGCCCCCGCAGCCGGGACACGGCGTGGGCAGGAACAGTGACGTCATCTCCCGCCACCAGACCCTCAGTAATCTCCCCATGCACCAACAGTGACACACGGTCACGTTCCGTGGCCATACGCCGAAAGTTGTCAGTCTTCCGGGAGGAGAGCGCGCGCGCCGAGGTTGGCCGGTCAGCCCGGGTAGACCGGCGCCGCTCCCGTGTCGATCTTCTTCCACTGCGCCCCGTCCGACAGCCAGGCGATACCACCGGCCGTCTCGGCGATCAGCGGCTGGCTGCCGTCCTCGGCCGCCGCGACGCCGGTCGCGTCGTTCAGCCCGGGCACGGAGGGCGTGTTCGCCGTGGAGCCGTCGGTCCGCACGTACATCAGCTGCTCGACGCCGTCCTCGGGGCGCCCGACCACGACGAGACGGCTGCCACCGGCCCAGGAGACGGCCGCCACGTCGGCCAGCTGCGGCGCCACCGGCCGCAGGTCGCTGACCGCCACGACGACGCCGTCCGGCCCGTCCGTCCGCTCGACCCGCCCGAGCTGCAACGACTTCTCACCGTCGCGCCCGCTGATCAGCATGGCGATCCGCACCCCGTCGGCGGCGACCCGCAGCGAGTCGATCCGCTCCCCGGGCCGCAGCCCGTCCACGGGCACGGTCACGGGCTCGCCGCGCCCGCCGTTCAGCCGCACCAGCCGCGGCTCGTCCGCGCCCCGGTCGGCCACCCACAGGTCGCCGAGCCCGTCCCAGCTCGGCGCGCCCAGACCGCCGCCCTCGCCCGGCGTGCCCCCGGCCCAGACCATCGCCGGTGCCTCGCCGGAGTCGAGCGACCCCACGTACAGCTGCGTCCCGTCCGCCCCGACCCCCGCGACGGACCGCCCGTCCCTGCTGACCGCGACCGACCGCAGCCCCGGGTTCTCGCCCTCGCCGTCGCCGAGCACGCCCTGCACGGGCCGCGCCTCGCCCGAGTCGGTCACCATGACGAGGCGCCCCTCCTCGTCCAGGAAGTACGGCCGCCCGGTGTCCCCGTCGAGCAGGCCGGGCGCGTGCTCCTCGGCCTCCGCGTCCGTGACCAGGCACAGCCGCCCGCCCGACTCCGTGAGCAGCCGCGCCTCCGCCACCTCGACCGAGGCCACGTTCTGCACCGTGTGCAGCACCTGCGCCGCCATCTCCCGGCAGCGGCTCGGCGGCCAGTCGGCCGGGACGCCCGCGAGCCGCAGCGTCAGGCTCTGCGAGTCGTCCATCTCCACCCCGTCGCCCGCGATGCGCACCCCGGTGGGGAACGCCGAGCTGACGACCGGGTCCAGCCACTCGCTCGGCCCGTCGAGCAGCGCGTTGACCGCCTCGGTGACCGGTTCGATCCAGCGGCGGACGAAGACCGGGTCGGCCACCAGCACGTCACCGCCGTGCTCCACCCGGCCCGACTCCGCCTTCAGATCCGCGTAATAGAACGTGTTCACGGAGCGGTAGATGCGGCTGAAGTCCGCCTCGCCCATGACCAGCCCGTCCGGCAGCCCGTCGATCCGCCACTGCCCGTCCACCCGCCGCAGCTGGAACGACGCCTCGTAGTCCCCCGACCGTGGCGTGTACACGTGCGCCTCGTTGACCGTCGCCATCCGCGTGCCGCTCAGTGGTACGCGCTGCGTCTCCTCGCCGTCCGCCCCGTCCGCCTGCTCCGCGTCCCCGCCGACCGGCCCGACCTGCGGCCCGTTGGCCAGCACGGCGGTCCCGCCGAACGGGTCCCACTGCTCGCGCCGCTCCGGCGTCAGATACTGCTTGGCCGTCCCGAACTCCGGCTCGTCACTCGTGATGGCCTCAAGGAACCCGCGCACGATCTGCGTCGGCGAGTCGTCCTCCTCCGGCGGCACCGCCCAGACGCGGACCCCCTGCGTGTCGTTCTCCGACCGCTGCGTGGTCTCCACGCGCTGCACCGGCCCGCTCCCCGGCAGCGAGGCACATCCCGTCGCCACCAGGCCCACGGCCAGCAGCGCGGCACCACGCCGCCAACGCCGGACGCGCGCCCCCCGGCCTTCCCGCTCAGCGCGCATGACCGTCGCCCCCGTACACGTCGTTCCTGTGTGCGTCCCCCGCCGCCCCGTGCCCGTCCGCCACCGCCACGGCCGCCGCTTCCTGCGGCACCTGCTGCTGCGGCAGACCCCCCGCCGCGCGGCGCTCCAGCCCGGCACGCGAGTCCCGCGGCTCCAGTGGCAGCGGCGAACCCCGCAGCGGATCACCCGCCGTACGCGGCAGCGTCAGCCGGAACTGCGCCCCACCGCCCGGCTCGCCCCACGCCTCCAGCCGCCCGCCGTGCAGATGCGCGTCCTCCACCGCGATGGACAGCCCGAGACCGGTCCCGCCCGTCGTCCGCGCCCGCGCGGGGTCGGCACGCCAGAAACGGTTGAACACCCGCTCCGCATCCCCCGTGCGCAGCCCGATCCCGTAGTCACGGACCGCCACCGCCACGGCACGGCCGTCCCGGCCCGCCGCCAGGCGGACCACCACGTCGCGGCCCTCCCCGTGCTCGATGGCGTTGACGACGAGGTTGCGCAGCACCCGTTCGATACGCCGGGGATCCACCTCGGCCACCACGGGCCGCGACGCCCCCCGCACCAGCAGCCGTCCGCCCTTGCGGTCGGCCAGGGGCTCGGCGCCCTCGACGACACGCTTCACGACGTCCCGCAGGTCGGTCGGCTCCGCCTCCAGCTGGGCCGCCCCCGCGTCGAAGCGGGAGATCTCCAGCAGGTCGGCGAGCAGCGACTCGAAACGGTCGAGCTGGCTCAGCAGCAGCTCCGCCGACCGCGCGGTGGCCGGGTCGAACTCGGAGCGCGCCTCGTGGATGAAGTCCGCCGCCATCCGCACCGTCGTCAGCGGCGTCCGCAGCTCGTGCGAGACGTCCGAGACGAAGCGGCGCTGCATGCGTGACAGCTCCTCCATCTGCTGGATCTTGAGCTGGAGGTTGCGCGCCATCTTGTTGAACGACTCGCCGAGCCGCGCGATGTCGTCCTCGCCGCTGACCTTCATCCGCTCCTGGAGCCGCCCCGCCGCCAGCCGCTCCGCGATCCGCGCCGCCATCCGCACCGGCGTGACGACCTGCCGCACCACGAGCCACGCGATCGCCCCCAGCAGCGCCACGACGAAGACGCCCGCCGTCGCGATCGTCCCGGTCACGAGGCTGAGCGACTTCTCCTCCTGCGCGAACGGGAAGAGGTAGTACAGCTGGTAGGGATTCCCCTGGTTGTCCACCAGCCGACGGCCGATGACCAGAGCCTTCTCGGTCTGCCCGTCGGGCCGCACGATGGTCCCGTACTGGCGGTGCGTCGCCGCGTCACGGTCGAGCGCCTCCCGCATCTCCCGGCTGACGCTCTGCGTCGGCTGCACGTCCTGCGAGCCGCGCGGCGCCCAGCGCGTCAGGTCCGACTCGCCGGGGAACGGCTTGGACAGGTCGGAGCTGAGCGCGACCACGGAGTAGACGCCCTGCCCGCCGCTCGCGAGCTGGAGCACCATGGAGTTGAGCCAGTTCCGCGAATCGACCGGCTGCCCGTTCCCGGTGTCGGCGGCGTCCGTCGCGAGGTCGAGGGCGACGGAGAAACCGCCCTCCGCCTGGCTCTGCGCCGTCTGCCGCTTCGACTCCAGCAGCCCGTTGCGCACCTGGCCTATCACGACGATGCCCAGCACCACCACGACGGCCAGCGACAGCAGCAGCGTGCTCGCGACGACACGCAGCTGGATGTTGCGCCGCCACAGCCGCATCAGCGACAGCAGCGGCCCACGGGCCCAGCGTCCGAAGATCCGGATGGCGGGCTGCGCCCCGGTCGCCGCCCCCTCGGTCAGCAGCCGGGACCCGTGCCTCCACAGGCGGGTGGGCATCAGCCCGACCCGGCCTTGTAGCCGACACCCCGCACGGTCACGACGATCTCCGGACGCTCGGGGTCACGCTCGACCTTGGACCGCAGCCGCTGCACGTGGACGTTCACCAGCCGCGTGTCCGCCGCATGCCGATAACCCCACACCTGTTCGAGCAGTACCTCGCGCGTGAACACCTGCCACGGCTTGCGCGCCAGCGCCACCAGCAGGTCGAACTCCAGCGGCGTCAGCGAGATCGTCTGGCTGCCCCGCTTCACGGAGTGCCCGGCGACGTCGATCACCAGGTCGCCGATGGCCAGCTGCTCGGGCGCAGGCTCCTCCGACCGCCGCAGCCGCGCCCTGATCCGGGCGATCAGCTCCTTCGGCTTGAACGGCTTGACGATGTAGTCGTCCGCCCCCGACTCCAGACCCACGACCACGTCCACCGTGTCGCTCTTCGCCGTGAGCATGACGATCGGCACGCCGGACTCGCCGCGGATCAGCCGGCACACCTCGATGCCGTCCCGCCCCGGCAGCATCAGGTCGAGCAGCACCAGGTCCGGCTTGATCTCACGGAACGCGGCCAGCGCCTTGTCACCGTCCGCCACGAACGACGGGTCGAAGCCCTCCCCGCGCAGCACGATGCCCAGCATCTCCGCCAGAGCGGTGTCGTCATCGACGACGAGTACGCGTCCCTTCATACCTTCATCATCCCATCCCCTGCTCAGGACCCAGCCGTACGTGTGCGGGAACACAGTGCGGCAAGACTCCCACGGTCCACGGACGACACCACACCCTCCTCGGTCACGATCGCGGTCACCAGCCCGGGCGGCGTCACGTCGAAGGCCGGGTTGTACGCCTGCGCCCCCACCGGCGTGACCGACACCCCGGGCCGCAGCTCCGTCACCTCGTGCGACGCCCGCTGCTCCACCGGGATCGCGGCGCCGTCCTGCGTCCCGAGATCGACCGTGGACGTCGGCGCCACCACGACGAACGGCACCCCGTGGTGCCGCGCCAGCACGGCCAGCGGATACGTGCCCACCTTGTTCGCCACCGCCCCGTCCGCCGCGATACGGTCCGCCCCCACCAGCACCGCGTCCACCTCCCCCGCCGCGAACAACGACCCCGCCGCCGCGTCCGCCAGCACCGCGTACGGCATCCCCGCGCGCGCCGCCTCGTACGCCGTGAGCCGCGCGCCCTGGAGCAGGGGGCGCGTCTCGTCCACCCACAGACGCCGCAGCTCCCCCTCCCGGTGCACCCGCCGCACCACCGCGAACGCCGTCCCCTCACCACCCGAGACGAGCGCCCCGGTGTTGCAGTGCGTGAGCAGCCGGTAGCCGCCGCCGGGCAGCAGCTCCCCCAGCAGGTCACGCCCCAGCTCCGCCATCCGCTCGCTCGCCTGCGCGTCCTCCCGGTGCAGCGCCCGCGCCTCCGCCAGGGCCGCCGCGGCGCCTCCCGCGCGGTACGCCTCCGCCGCCCGCCGGACCCCGTACGCCAGGTTCACCGCGGTCGGCCGCGCACCGGCGAGCTGCTGCGCCGCGTCCTCCACGTCGTAGCCCCGCGCGGCGGCCAGCGCGACACCGTACGCACCGGCGAGCCCCAGCAGCGGCGCCCCCCGCACCACCAGGGACTGGACGGCCGCGACGAGCCCCGGCACATCGGTGACGACGAGTTCCTCCTCCGCCCCGGGCAGACGTGTCTGGTCCAGCAGCACGAGGACGGGTCCGTCCGGCGGTTCCGCCCAGCGCAGGGCGGAGAGTCGGTGATCAGCCATTGGCCCAGTCTGCCCGCAGGACCCCGACGAGAGAAGGCAAGCCGCAGGGAGCGCCGCGCACCGGGGCGGCGTCATGGCACGATGGGCGCCAACGACTTGACTCGAACATTGCTGAACGAGGTGACAGCGTGAGCGACTCGCCGGGTTGGGCTCCACCCGGGTCTCCCCCACCGGAAGACGGCCCCGAGGGCCGCTCACCCGCCGACCCCTCCGCACCGCAGCAACAGCCACAGCCCACCCCGCCCCCGCAGGCCCAGCAGCCGCAAGGCTGGGGGCAGCAGCCCCAGGGCTGGGGCCAGGCACCCCAGGGGTGGGGCCAGCCGACGCAGGGCTGGGGGCAGCAGGCGCCGCAGCAGTGGGCCTCCCCCGGCTGGCAGCGCGCCGCGTTCGCCGCCAAGCCGGGCGTCATCCCCCTGCGCCCCCTCGGCGTCGGCGAGATACTCGACGGCGCGGTCTCGACCGCCCGCAGCTACTGGCGCACCGTGCTGACGGTCGCCCTCGCCATCGCCGTCCTCACCCAGCTCGTCTCCTCCGTCGGCCTGGCCCTGTGGACCGACGACAGCCCGCTGCTGCTGGACACCGACGACAGCTACACCGACGAGCAGCTGAACGACGCGCTCGGCGACCTCGTCGTCTGGGGCGGCACCACGGCCCTCGTCAGCCTCCTCGGCAGCGTCCTCGCGACCGCCATGCTGACGATGGTCGTCAGCCGCGCCGTCCTCGGCCGCCCCGTCACCGTCGGCGAGGCGTGGCGCGACTCCCGGCCCCGCCTGCTGCGGCTCCTCGGCCTGGTCCTGCTCATCCCGCTGATCGCGTGCGGTGTGCTGATCGTGCCCGTCGCCGTCGGCATCGCGACCGGCAACGCCCCGGTCACGGTCCTGCTCCTCATCGGAGGCGTCGTCGTCGGGATCTGGCTGTGGATCCAGTTCTCCCTGGCCGCGCCCGTCCTGATGCTGGAACGCCAGGGCGTCACGGCGGCCCTGCGCCGCTCCTGGAAGCTGGTGTCCGGCTCCTGGTGGCGCGTCTTCGGCATCCAGCTGCTGATGATGCTGATCCTCGCGGTCGTCAGCGGCATCGTGGAGTTCCCCGTCTCGGCCATCGCCACCCTGGTGACCGGCCAGGACGTCGGGAACGTCCTCGACGGCACGGCCGACCTGACGTGGGGCTACCTGCTCGTCAGCGGCATCGGCGCCGTCATCTCCGCGACCGTCACGCTGCCCATCAGCGCGGGCGTGACCGCCCTCCTCTACATCGACCAGCGCATCCGCCGCGAGGCGCTGGACATCGAGCTGGCCCGCGCCGCCGGCGTCCCCCAGTCCCCCGGGACCTGACGCGGTGCCCCCGCCGCACCTCACCGCCTGGCGGGCGGACGCCCCGGGACCGCCCGTCGGCGCGGACCGGGGCCCGGCCCGTGAGGAGGCCGAGCGCGAGCTGTCCAGGCCGATGTACGAGCGGGGCGAGCCGAGCCCGGTCCGCCGGGCCCTCACCTGGCTGTGGGACAACGTCTTCGGCCTGTTCGACGACCTGGCCGTCCGTACGCCCGGCGGCTGGTTCGGCCTGCTCGTGGTCGTCGTGCTCGTCGCCGCGCTGGTCACCGCCCTGTGGCTGCGGCTGGGCAGTCTCCGCAACGCCGCGGGCCCCCGCGCGGAAGGCGCCCTGTTCACCGACCGCCCCCGTACGGCCGCCGAGCACCGCGCCGCCGCCGACGAGCACGCGCGGGCGGCCCGCTGGGTCCCCGCGGTGCAGGAACGGACGCGGGCCCTCGTCCGCTCCCTGGAGGAACGCGCCCTGCTCGACACCCGCCCCGGCCGCACCGCCACCGAGGCCGCGGGCGAGGCGGGCCGCCACCTCCCCGCACTGGCCGGCGACCTCGTCGCCGCCGCGTCCACCTTCGACGCCGTCACCTACGGCGACAGCCCGGCCGACGCCGCCGACTACGCCCGCCTGACCGAGCTGGACGACCGGGCGGCCCGCACCCGGCCCCGTCTCCCCGCCACGGAGGCGGCCCGATGACCACCACCTCCCCGCCCGCGGAGACCACGGCCGTCTCCCCCACGGCCAAGGCGCTGTGGCGGCGCGGACGCGGCGCGCTCGTCGCCGCCGCCGTCCTGGCCGTCACCGGAATCGTCCTGGCCTTCCTGCAAGACAGCCCCTCCGGCCCCCTCGACCCCCGGTCCGCGTCCCCCACCGGCAGCCGCGCCATCGCCGAACTGCTCGCCGACCGCGGCGTGGACACCCGCGTCGTCACCAGCGCAGCCGAGGCGGCCGACGCCGCGGGCCCCGACACGACCCTCCTCGTCGCCCACCCCGACTCCCTCGGCGACGCCGCGCTCGCCACCCTCCGCGACGCCACGGCGGGCCGCACCGTCCTGCTCGCCCCCACCGCGGTGTCCCTCCCCGCGCTCGCCCCGGATGTGACGGTCACACCCTCGTCGTCGGCCGCGAGCACCCTCTCCCCCGACTGCGGCTACGAACCGGCCCGCCGCGCGGGCACGGCGACCCTCGGCGGCGTCGGTTACACGGCGGGCCCCGACACCGACCCGAGCGTCGGCTGCTACCCCTTCGTCGGCGCCCCCACCCTGCTCGTCATCTCCCACGCCACGAGCGACACCATCCTCCTCGGCACCCCTGAGGCGCTGCGCAACGACCACCTCGCCGACGAGGGCAACGCCGCGCTGGCCCTCCAGCTCCTCGGCGCCCACCCCGACCTCGTCTGGTACCTCCCCTCCGGCGGCGAGGCCGCCGCGGCGGGCGGCGACGAGACGTTCACCGACCTGATCCATCCCGGCTGGCGCTGGGCCGCGCTCCAGCTCGGCATCGCCGCCGCGCTGGCCGCCCTGTGGCGCGCACGCCGCCTCGGCCCGGTCGTCACGGAGCCGCTGCCCGTCGTCGTCCACGCCGCCGAGACGACCGAGGGCCGCGCACGCCTCTACCACCGCACGGGCGCCCGTGACCGCGCCGCCGACGCCCTCAGGACGGCCGCCCGCGGCCGGCTCGCGCCCCTCGTCGGCCTGCCCCGCCCGGCGGCGGACGGCGTCGTCGAGCTGACCGAGGCCGTCGCCGCGCACACCGGCGACCCGGCCCCGGCCGTGCACCACCTGCTCTTCGGCCCGCCACCGGCCGACGACACCGGCCTGATCCGGCTGGCCGACGACCTCGACGCACTGGAACGCCGCGTCGCACCTGACCACGCGCATCCGAGAAGCAAGGACCGCCCGCAGTGACCGTGACCGCACCGACAGACGCCGCCCCAGGCGACCCCCGCGCCGCCCTCCAGGCCCTCCGCGCCGAGATCGGCAAGGCCGTGGTCGGGCAGGACGCCGCCGTCACCGGCCTGGTCGTCGCCCTGCTCTGCCGGGGCCATGTCCTCCTCGAAGGCGTCCCCGGCGTGGCGAAGACGCTGCTCGTCCGCACGCTGGCGAGCGCCCTCGACCTGGACACGAAGCGCGTGCAGTTCACCCCTGACCTGATGCCGAGCGACGTGACCGGCTCCCTGGTGTACGACACGCGCAGCGCCGCGTTCTCGTTCCGCCCCGGCCCGGTCTTCACGCACCTCCTGCTCGCCGACGAGATCAACCGCACCCCGCCGAAGACCCAGGCGTCCCTGCTGGAGGCCATGGAGGAACGGCAGGTCACCGTCGAGGGAACCGCGCGCCCCCTGCCCGACCCGTTCATGGTCGCCGCCACGCAGAACCCGCTGGAGTACGAGGGCACCTACCCCCTCCCCGAGGCCCAGCTCGACCGCTTCCTCCTCAAGCTGGTCGTGCCCCTGCCGAGCCGCGACCAGGAGATCGACGTCCTGGCCCGGCACGCCGCCGGGTTCGACGCGCGCGACCTCGCGTCCGCCGGTGTCCGCGCGGTCGCGGGCGCCGCGGAGCTGGCCGCCGCCCGCGCGCAGGTCGCCGAGGTCACCGTCGCCCCCGACATAGCGGCCTACGTCGTGGACGTCTGCCGCGCGACCCGCGAGTCGCCCTCCCTGGCGCTCGGCGCCTCCCCGCGCGGCGCGACGGCCCTGCTCGGCACGGCCCGCGCCTGGGCCTGGCTGTCGGGCCGCGCCTACGTCATCCCTGACGACGTGAAGGCCCTCGCCCTGCCCACGCTGCGGCACCGCGTGCGGCTGCGGCCCGAGGCGGAGATGGAGGGCGTGACGGCGGACGGCGTCCTCACCGGCCTGCTCGCGCGCGTCCCGGTCCCCCGCTGATGGCCCTCACGGGCCGCACGGCCCTGGTCGCCGCGTTCGGCGCCCTGGTCGTGGCCGCCTTCCCCGGCTGGAACGGCATCCTGGCGGTCCTCGGCCCGCTGCTGCTCGCCGTGCTGTACGACCTGGCGCGGGCCGCGCCGGTCCGCGCGCTCGGGCTGACGCGTGACGGCGACACGACGGCGCGCCTCGGCGAGGAGGCCGCGATCGTCCTGACCGTCACCAACCCTTCGTCGCGCCGCCTGCGCGGCGAGCTGCGGGACGCGTGGCCGCCCAGCGGCTGGCGCCCTGAGGCGCGGTACGAGGGCGCCCGTCACGGGCTGGACGTGCCGGGCGGCGAGCGCCGCCGCGTGACGACGGTCCTGACACCGGTCCGCCGGGGCGACCACCGCCCGGTACGGGTCACCGTCCGCGCGTACGGTCCGCTGGGCCTGGCGGCGCGCCAGGGCAGCCACGACGTGCCGTGGACCCTGCGGGTGCTGCCGCCGTTCACCAGCCGCAAGCACCTCCCGGCGAAGCTGGCGCGCCTGCGGGAACTGGACGGCAGGACGACGCTCCTGACGCGCGGTGAGGGCACCGAGTTCGACAGCCTGCGCGAGTACGTGCCGGGCGACGACGTGCGGTCCATCGACTGGCGGGCGACCGCCCGGCAGACGTCGGTCGCCGTCCGGACGTGGCGTCCCGAGCGCGACCGGCACCTCCTGCTCGTCCTCGACACGGGCCGGACGTCGGCGGGCCGGGTCGGTGACGCCCCTCGGCTCGACGCGTCCCTGGACGCCGCGCTGCTGCTCACGGCGCTGGCGTCCCGCGCCGGGGACCGTGTGGACCTGCTGGCGTTCGACCGGACGACGCGCGCGTCGGTGCGCGGCAGGTCGGCGACGGACGTCCTTCCCTCGATGGTGAACGCCCTGGCCGACGTGGAGCCCGCGCTGATCGAGAGCGACCCTGGCGGGATGGCGACCGCGGCGCTCGCCGCCGCGCGGAACCGCTCGCTGATCGTCCTGTTCACCGCGCTCGACGCGGCCCCGCTGGAGTCGGGTCTGCTGCCCGTCCTGCCACGGCTGACGCACCGGCACCGCGTGGTCCTGGCCGCCGTGTCCGATCCTCGCGTGGCGGAGATGGGGCGTGCGCGCGGCACGGTGACGGGGGTGTACGAGGCAGCCGCCGCGGCGCGGTACGAGGCAGAGCGCACGCGGCTCGCGGAGCGTCTCACCCGCCTCGGTGTGACGGTCGTGGAGGGCACGCCCGACGCCCTTCCCCCGGCTCTCGCCGACGCGTACCTGGCCCTCAAGGCATCCGGCAGGCTCTGAACAGCGGCCCACGGTTTCCCCGCACACCCGGAGAAGGAAAAGGGTGGCAGCCATTCAACGCAAAAAAATTCAGCCCCGACCGGTAATCCGGTCGGGGCTGAATCCATTATTCAAATAATTGTCCGGCGGTGTCCTACTCTCCCACACGGTCCCCCATGCAGTACCATCGGCGCTGGAGAGCTTAGCTTCCGGGTTCGGAATGTTACCGGGCG
>NZ_JOEK01000003.1 GCF_000719135.1 Streptomyces avicenniae
GGAAGCTAAGCTCTCCAGCGCCGATGGTACTGCATGGGGGACCGTGTGGGAGAGTAGGACACCGCCGGACAATTATTGAAAGAGTAGGGCCCGTTGAACCTCAACGGGCCCTACTCGTATTTGCCCTCCCGCCGTTCGGGTGCGAGCATCGGGCTCATGGCGTACAGGGTTCGTCGCACGTCCCGGGACGACTGGCGGGAGCTGCGCAGGCTCAGGCTCGCCGCCCTGCGGGACCCTGTCGCGTCCGTCGCGTTCTACGAGCCCTACGAGGAGGCGCTTCGCCTCACCCGCGGGGAGTGGGAACGCCGGGCCATCGGGCGGACCACCGTGACGTTCGTCGGCGTGACCGACACCGGTGACTGGGGCGGCATGGTCGGCGTCTTCGCCAAGGGATCGGTCGCGCAGGTCGTCGGCGTGTACATGCGCCCCGAGCACCGGGGCACCGGTCTCGCCGCTCTCCTGATGCGGGCCGCCATCGACTGGGCCGACGGGCGGGAAGTGCGGCTGCGCGTCCACGAGAACAATCCGCGGGCCGTGCGGTTCTACCGCTCGCTCGGCTTCGAGCCCACAGGCGACCGCGCCGTGGACCCCGCCGACCCGGCCTTCGAGACCTACGAGTTGGTGCTCAGGCCCCTGCGATGACCGTCAGGCTCGGCCAGGTGCCCGTCAACTCGTCCACCAGGGCGTGCCGCAGCGGCGCCGTCTCGCGGTGCTGTCCGACGACGTAGAGCGTGCCGCCCTCGCCCGCGAGGTTGTCGAGCGCGAGGGAGTCCACCCGGCCCGGCGTGCAGGACTGACGGATGTGCACCTGGTCCAGGCCGCCGAGGGCGCGGGCGATCAGGTCGAGTGCCGCGTCGCGCCGTACCGGATGCGCCTCCAGCGCGCTCTCCAGCTCCATCGACGCGCCACCGGCGGCCCGGGAGTGCGTCCGCAGGATCTTCCTCGGCTCGCCGTGCGAGCGGCCGTGGCCCCAGCGGTGCACCTGGTGCGGGGACGCGCCCGCTAGGGCCGCGGCGTGCAGGTAGCAGCGCAGGATCGTCTCGGCCGTGGCGGTGTCGAGCTGGAAGATCGGCTCCGAGGGACGCACGGGGGCGAGGAGCGCGGCAGCGCGGCGCCGTGCCGTCCCCATGTCCTCACAGCCGCGCAGCGGCGACCAGCGCAGGCGGTTGGGGGCGTCGGTGAGATGCCCCGGGTCGTAGACGTGCGCGGGGCCCGACTTCGAGCGGCGGCGCGCGGTGCGCGTCCACAGGGAGCCGTCCGGGTCGATCACGACCAGACCAGGGGGCGCAGTGAGGACGGCCGCCGCCTTCGCGTCGGACGGCTCAGCGGCCGGAGGGACGTCCGCCTCCGGCGGCCGGGGGGCGCTCTCGCGTGGGGACGGCGGGGGTTCTGGCGCCTCGCCCACCGGGCGGGCGTTCTCCACCGGCCGTGCGCGGCGTGCACGCCAGCGCGCCGCCCTGACGTAGAGCCCGAGCGCCGTGAAGAACAGCGCCGCCAGCTGGAGGAGGAAGACGATCCAGACGGCCGCGGCGCCCGGCAGGTCGGCCGGGTCGGCGTCGGGCCAGGCCGCGGCGACGTCGCCCGGCGCGGTGAAGAAGGAACGGATGGCGCCCGCCGTGCTGAGGAAGGTGACGCCGGGTGGCCAGGCGCCGCCGGTCAGCAGCCCGGCGAGACCGGTCGCCGTCCAGATGAGCCCGGTGAGGGCGAGCATCAGCGCGAGGCCGCCGATGAGCAGGGTGTCGGGGATGCCGCCGCGTCCCGCCGGGGCGGGAGCGGCGCCGCGGGAGGCGCGCTGGTCGTGGGACATGGGCGATCCTGGTGGGCCGGTCAGATGACGCCCTGTCGCTTCTCGAACGACAGGGCGCGGGCTTCGGTCTCGGCCTCGAACGGGTCCTCGGCCTCCGCCGCGGCCAGCGCCGTCGCCTCCGCCAGGGCGGCGGAGGACTCGGTCATGGCGCGGTCGGTGAAGACGAGGGGCCGCTCGGCCTCCGTGATCAGGTGCTTGACGACCTGGACGTTCCCGTTGACGTCCCAGACGGCCATGCCGGGCGTCAGCGTCGGGATGATCTCCACGGCCCAGCGCGGCAGGCCGAGGACCTGTCCTGTGGCCCTGGCCTCGTCCGACTTCTGGGCGTAGACGGTCCGCGTGGACGCCATCTTGAGGATCGCCGCGGCCTCCTTCGCCGCCGCGCCGTCCACGACGTCCGACAGGTGGTGGACCACCGCGACGAACGACAGGCCGAGCCGCCGCCCGAACTTCAGCAGCCGCTGGAACAGTTGCGCGACCGAGGGCGAGTTGATGATGTGCCACGCCTCCTCGACCAGGAAGATCCGCTTCCTGCGGTCCGGCCTGATCCAGGTGTGTTCCAGCCACACGCCGACGATCGCCATCAGGATCGGCATGGCGATGGAGTTGCGGTCGATGTGGGAGAGGTCGAAGACGATCAGCGGCGCGTCGAGGTCGATGCCGACGGTCGTCGGGCCGTCGAACATGCCGCGCAGGTCGCCGTCCACGAGGCGGTCCAGGACGAGGGCGACGTCGAGGCCCCAGGCGCGGACGTCCTCCAGCTCGACGTTCATCGCCTCGGCGGCCTCGGGCAGCGGGTGGCGCAGCCGTTCCACGATGTCGGTCAGTATCGGCTGGCGATCGACCGTCGTCTGGTTGACGTACGCGTGGGCCACCTTGAGCGCGAAGCCGGAGCGCTCGTCCAGCGAACGGCCCAGCGCCACCTCGACGATGGTGCGCAGCAGGGCGAGCTGCCCTGTGGTGGTGATGGCCGGGTCCAGCGGGTTGAGCCGGACGTTGCCGTCGAGCGCGGCCATCGGGTCGAGGCGGATCGGGGTGATGCCGAGCTGCTGGGCGATGAGGTTCCACTCGCCGACGCCGTCCTCGCCCTGGGCGTCGAGGACGACGACCTGCCGGTCGCGGAAGCGCAGTTGGCGCAGGACGTACGTCTTCTCCAGCGCCGACTTGCCGTTGCCCGACTCGCCGAGGACGAGCCAGTGCGGGGCCGGGAGTTGCTGGCCGTACAGGCGGAAGGGGTCGTAGATGTAGCCCTTGCCGCTGTAGACCTCGCGGCCGATGATGACGCCCGAGTCGCCGAGGCCGGGGGCGGCGGTGGGGAGGTAGACGGCCTGGGCCTGGCCCGTGGAGGTGCGGACGGGCAGGCGGGTCGTCTCGGTCCGGCCGAAGAGCAGGCCGGTGAACGCCTCGGTGAGGAGGCTCAGCGGGTCGCGTGCGGGCATGCCGGTGCCTCCTCGGTGTCGGTGCCGGTGCGGACGCCGCGGGCGGTCATCGCCTGATCCCCGTCGCGAAGGGCAGGGTGTTGACGAACGCGCGGTGGTGCTCGCGGTCGCACCACTCCAGCTTCAGGTACGACTTCCCCGCCGAGGCGCGGATCGTGCGCTTGTCGCGGGCGAGGGACTCGGGGTCGGGCGAGGAGACGGTCAGGTAGCCGACGAGGTTGACGCCAGCGGCGCCCGAGGCGAGGTCGTCGCCGCGCTGGTCGATGCGGCCGTGGGCGGCGATGTCGCGCGGGTCCACGGTGCGGTTCATCTTGGCGGCGCGGGACGCCTCGGCGGCGTCGTTCGTCTTCTCGGTGAGCATCCGCTCGATGGCGATCTCGGTGGGCTCCAGGTCCATGCACACCGCGACGGTCCTGATGACGTCGGGCGTGTGGACGAGGAGCGGCGCGAGGAAGTTGACGCCGACCGGTGTCATCGGCCACTCCTTGACCCACGCGGTCGCGTGGCACCACGGCTCGCGGGTGTCGGACTCACGCGTCTTGGCCTGGAGGTACGTGGGCTCGCGGGCGTCCAGCTCGGCGGGCCAGGCGTTGCGCTTCGACATGGCCTGGATGTGGTCGATGGGGTGGTCCGGGTCGTACATGGAGTGGATCAGCGACGCGAGGCGGGCCTCGCCCAACGGCTGGCGGACGCGGATGTCGGCCTCGGTGAGGCGTGCGCAGATGTCCGTCAGCTCGCGGGCCATGACGACGGCCAGCGCCTCGTCCTGCGTCATGGCGCGCTTGCGGCCCCGGCCGCGGGCGGCGCGGGCGATGGACTGGGCCTCGCTCGCCAGGTCGCGGGAGTGGTGCATGCAGGCGACGAGGTAGGCGCGGTGCTGCTCGCTGGAGGTGGAGACCATCGACTGGAGCTGGTCGTAGGAGTCCTGGATCCAGCGGGGGGCGCCGTCGTCGCCGCGCTCCCGTACGTCGTTGGCGTGCGCGTCGGGGTCGGCGGGGAGCGTGCGGGCGAGCATCTGGAGGCGGGAGACGTGGCCGTCGCCGTTGGCGACGTGCTTGAGGAGCGTGCCGAAACGTTCGACCAGGGTTTCCTGGTCCTCGCTGTCGCGCAGGCCGACGCCCGGGCCCTCGATCTCGATGGCGGCGGTGACCGTGCGGCGGTCGGTGTGCAGGAGGACGGCCAGCTCGTCGGGGCCGAACGCGGCGGCCAGCCAGTGGACCGGGCCGACGCCGGGGGGCGAGCCGATCTCGATCTCGCTGCCGTCGAGCCTGACCCCGGCCTCGGCGGCGTCCGAGCGGAAGGTGGCGCCTCGGCGCTGCGTGCGGCGGAAGAACCGGTTGATCTCGAACCACCTGTAGAACGTGCGGCCGTTGTAGGGCATGTAGACGGCGGCGAGGGCGACCATCGGGAAGCCCGCCAGGCCCACGATGCGGGCCGTGAGGACGGGGATGAGGATGCCGCTCAGCATGCCGAGGAACGCCCCGGCGACGATGAGCGCGATCTCGCCCGTCTCGCGGTTGCGCCCGACGATCGACTGGGGCCTGGCGCGTCCGATGAGGTAGGTGCGGCGCCTGGTGAGTGTGTGCGGTGGGGCGGTCATCCGCTACCTCCTCGTGATCCCGCGTTCCCGGACGGTCCAGGCGGGCCGGGGTTGCCCGTGGGCGACGCGCCGGGCGGGGCGGTACGGGAGCCGTGCGCGGCGACGCCGCCCGCCAGCGGATTGGCCGGACGCGCCTGGCCGCCCCCGCCGCTCGCCGTGGCGGCGCTCGCGGCGCCGTCGCGGGTGCCGTGGGTCGTCATGCCCTGGCGGAGCATCGTGGCCGGGCTGGAGACGGCGGCGCTCGCGGCGCGGCTCGACGTGTCCTGGCGCATGGCGCGCTGGCTGACGATCTCGTCGCCGAAGCCGGGGACGAAGCGGTAGATCATCGCGGAGGCGAAGATGGCCAGCAGGATGATCGCGAGGCCGGAGACGACCGAGGAGACGGCCGTGGGGCCCTGGTCGTCGGAGGACGAGGTGAGGGCGGCGGCCAGGCCGAGGACGATCACGATCACCGGCTTGATGAGGATGACGGCGATCATGATCCCGGCCCAGCGGCGGACGTGCCCCCACAGGTTCTTGTCCACGAGACCGGCGTACACGGCGGTGCCGAGGAGCGCGCCGACGTACAGCATGGCGGCGCGGATGACGAGTTCGAGGGCGAGGACGCCCGCGGCGAGGATGGAGATGAGGGAGACGACGATCAGCATGATCGGGCCGCCGCCGATGTCCTCGCCCGCTTCGAGTGCGGCGGAGAAGTCGCCGAAGAACGCGTCGGAGTTGTCGCCCGTGCCCGCGACGATGCCCTCGGTCATGCCGTCGGTGGCGGTGACGACCGAGTAGAGGATCAGCGGGGTGAACGCGGAGGCCATGACGGTCAGCCAGAGGTAGCCGATGGCCTCGGAGGCGGCGGTGGTGAGCGGGACCCCGCGGATCGCGCGCTTGACGACGGCGAGGAGCCAGAGGATGAGCGTGAGGACGGTGGAGGCGGCGAAGACGACGGCGTACTGGCGGAGGAACGACGCGTTGGTGAAGTCCACGTCGGTCGTGGCGGAGACGAGGTCGGACAGCTCGTTCACGATCCAGGCGGCGGCGTCGGCGCAGCCGCGGGCGAGGGAGGAGAGCGGGTCGAGGGACGCGTCGATCGTGTTGCCGCCGCCTCCACCGTCGCTGCCTCCCGGGGGCTCGCCCTCGCAGTACTCGCGGGCCTCCCCGTAGATCAGCCCGCAGTCCGGGTCGCCGGGCGCGTCGGAGTCCTCGGTGCTTTCCGGGTCTTCGGGTTCCTCGGGGTCCTCGGGCGCGGCGTGTGCGCGGGGGGCGGTGGCGAGCGTCAGCGCGGTGAGCCCGAGGGCGGCGGACAGACCACCGGTGACGGCGGGCGGTGCGAGCCTGACGGCGCGGTGGAGCAGCCGGAGGAGTCCGGGCCGCGGACTAGCGCGCATAGGTGAACCCTCCGTACAACTCGGCCGCTTCTGCGATCTCTTCGGCTCCGGACACGACGTCGTCGCCGCTGACCGGGGTCGGGCCCTCGGTCTGCTCCGAGCCGACGACCTTCCAGTCTCCCTCTTCCCAGGCGAGAGTGAAATGGAGCGTGAACCAGCTGGTACGTACGGGGGTCTGCGAGTCGGTGCCCGCGATGCCGAACAGTCCCGCGCACCAGACCGAGACCTCGGCGCTGGTGTCGCTGATCTCCGTGGTGGTGGAACCGACGGGGAGGGTGCGGTTGACGAAGGTGGAGCCAGCAGGGGCGCTGCCGTCCGCGTCGAGGCCGATCCGCTCGTTCAGTGCGGCGGTGAAGTCGGCGTCGTAGCCCGTCAGGAGGTCGTCGCGGGTCGCGGCGGAGCCGATGGTCTCGACGATGGTGCGGCGGCGTTCCGCGTCGAACATCTCCGTCCCGCCGAGGGCCACCGCGTAGTTGGCCGCGGCGCTCTGGGCGCCCTGCGCGTCCTGGGCGAAGCCGGTCGGGATGCCGTTGAAGGAGCCGTCCACCGGCTGTTCGCCCGAGGGCGCGGTGGAACGGGCCTCGGGGCCGTCGGCGGAGCCTCCGCCGCCTCCGCCGCCCTCCTCGCCGCCGCCGTCCCGGTTCTGGCTGGCGAAGACGATGGCGGCGAGCAGGAGCACGACCACGCAGACGATCGCCCCGATGGTGCGGCCAGGGGAGGAGACGGGGCCGCGTGGGCCGGTGTCGGGCTGGTCGGGCAGCCGCGTCCGGGTCTGCGCGGGGACGCCTCGGGCGCGCGTGTCGTCGTAGTCGTCGCCATAGCTCATAATCGCGCCCTCTCAACTGCGGCGAGTCTATTACCTCCTCACCCGACGTTAGCGTTCTCGACG
This sequence comes from Streptomyces avicenniae, assembly GCF_000719135.1. Lineage (GTDB taxonomy): Bacteria > Actinomycetota > Actinomycetes > Streptomycetales > Streptomycetaceae > Streptomyces > Streptomyces avicenniae. Next base: position 7,115 of record NZ_JOEK01000003.1, read on the forward strand.
GACGTTCCGCGTCTTCACGAGGGGAGTTGGCGCAAGGTCGATGCGGCGGAAGTGCACGGCTGGGGGAGACGGTGTGTCGTGGGGGTGCTGCGGCGTCAACGGGCCGCGCTCGTACGGCTCTTCACTGTCACGGGATCGCCGCCTCCGGCCGGGGGCCGCCCTGCCGGTCGTGGCCGGACGGCGCTGTGCTCGGATAGGGGCATGACGGACATGACCGAAGTGGTGGACGGGGGCGGCGTCTCGGTACGGGCGGCCTCGGCCTCGGACGTGCAGGCCGTGCTCGGGTTCTGGCGGCGCGCCGCCGAGGGCGCGAGCATCAGCGACGACCCGGCGGGTGTCGGGCGGCTGATCGCGCGGGACGCCGGGGCGCTGCTGCTCGCCGAGGTGGACGGGGCGCTGGCGGGGACCGTGATCGCCGGGTTCGACGGCTGGCGGTGCCACCTGTACCGGCTCGCCGTGGCGCCCGACCTGCGGCGGCGCGGGGTGGCCACGGCGCTGCTGGACGCGGCGGAGGCGCGGTTCGCCGCGCTCGGCGGTCGGCGTGCCGACGCGATGGTGCTGCGGCGCAACGAGGTGGCGCACCACGCGTGGGCTGCGCGCGGGTACCGGGCCGAGGAGGAGTGGCGGCGTTGGGTCAAGCCGCTGGTCTGACGGGCGGTGTTGGTCCTCCCGATGAGTTCTCGGCGGCCGGGTGGTCTTGTCGGCAGGTGAGGAGGCCGCTGTGGTGAGTGCGGAGTTCGTGGTGTGGGGGCCGCTCGTGCGGGCTGACGTACCGGGGGTGTGCGCGCGGTTGGAGGACGAACTGCGCCGGACGGGTGCCGGGACGGTGACGGTCGATCTGGCCGCTGTGACCGGGGCGGGCGCGGCGGCCGTGGACGCCGTGGCACGGCTGCGGCTGACGGCCGGACGGGCGGGGTGCCGCGTGCGATTCCTGCATGTGGCGGCGGAGTTGCGGGCCGTGCTGACCCTGGTCGGGCTGGGGGAGCTGCTGGCCGACGGGGGCTGACGAGGGCTGACGGGCGGGCGTGGGCCGTGTGGCGTGGGGTCAGGAGACGGGGTCCACCGGGTTGACCCGATCGACGAACAGCGGGTCGAGCGGCGTGAAGGGCAGCCGTGGCATGGCCTCCGGGGTGGTGGCGAACGCCGCGGCCAGCACCTCGTGGGCGAAGCCGCTGACCGACGCCTTGTAGCCGATGTCCGCCGGGGTGGCCTGGTCGAAGTAGACGAGGAAGTGCAGGTCGCCCTCGCCGACGTCCTCGATCTGGTGCGGATAGGCGCGGGGTACGAAGTAGACGTCGCCCGGCCGCAGCAGGTAGGTCTCGGCGGAGCCGTCGGGGTTGAGCACGGTCATCCGCGCCTGCCCCTCGTGGACGTAGCCCATCTCGGCCGTGACCGGGTGCCAGTGCGGCTCGCGCATGCCCTCGTCGAGGACGCGCAGCGAGTACATCGAGATGTTCTCCAGGATCGGCCAGAACTGCTTGCGCGCGGTCTTCGCCGAGCCTGAGGGGAGGTCGATCGGCGCGGCCATCGCCTCGACGTCGAACCGGTGGAGGTTGGGGCGGCGGGCGTCGAGGGGGACGTCGGCCGGGCCGCGGCGGCTGCCGAGGCGGGTGTCGGTGGTGCTGCGGCGCAGGGTGGCGAAGGCGGAGGACGGCAGGCCGTAGGTGTTGCCGAGGACGGCGTCGGTCATGGCGCCGAAGGCGGCGGAGATGCCGAAGTCCTCGGGGCTCTCGTGGGTGAAGCCGCTGATGAACTCGGCGTCGGACTGCCCGGTGTTCTCGATGTGGTGCAGGGCGCCCGAGGGGACGAAGAACATCTGGCCCGCCGTGACGGTGAAGCTGTCGAAGGCGTCCTCGGTCCCGAATATGGTCACCAGCGCCTCCCCGCGTACGCAGTAGGTGAGTTCGGAGGCGTTGGCGTGCCAGTGGGGTTCGCGGACGCCGAGCGGGGCGAGGACCGTGCGGCGGATGGACAGGCGGCGCAGCAACGGGAGGTCGGCCGAGGTCAGTTCGGTGATCGTCCCGGAGTCCGATCCGAGGCTGGGTTCCTTGTGGAGCAGGGAACGTACGTGTGCGTACTGCGGCATGCGGGCTCCTTCTGGGGTGGGACGGGGCGGTGGGGTGGGTCAGGCGCCGAGTGTGGCGGCGCACGCCAGGGCGGCGACGGTGGCGCCGATGAGGGCCGCGGCCCAGGTGGTGCCGCGGGCGTTGACCAGCGTTCCCATCACCGTCCTGTCGCGGCTGAAGAGGATCAGCAGCGCGACGGCGACCGGTACGCCGAGGGAGACGAACACCTGGCTGGCGACGAGGAGGTGCGTCATCGGCACCTGCGCGGTCATGAGGACGGCGGCGGGGGTGAGGGTGAGGAGCCGCCGCGCCGTGGGCGGGATGCGGCGGACGAGCAGGTCGCGGGCCATGACGTCACCGGCGAGGGCGCCGACGCCGCAGGAGGAGAGGCCGGAGGCGAGGAGGGCGACGGCGAAGGCGAGGGCCGCGGCGCCGCCTGCCCGGGTGAGCAACTCGCCGTGGGCGCCGGTGAGATCGCCCGTCCAGGCGCCGTCCGTGAGGGAGGCGAGACCGGCTCCGAAGACGATCATCGAGGCGTTGACCAGCGTCGCGACGCCGAGGCCGAGCAGGCAGTCGGTCCGCAGGGCGCGGCGGACCCGCCCGGGGTGACGCTGGGCTGTGGCCGCGTCCGTGCCGGTCTGGACGACGGCGGAGTGCAGGTAGAGGGCGTGCGGCATGACCGTGGCGCCGATCATGGCGAGGATCAGCGGCAGGGCGTCGCCCGTCGGCCCGTGCGGGACCAGACCGGCCGCCAGCGCGGTGGGGGACTGGTGGCCCACGGCCAGGACGGCGAAGAGGAAGCCGCCGCCGACCAGCACCAGGGAGGCCGCCGCGGCGAGTTCGAAGCCGCGGGTGTGCCCGCGCTGCCGCAGGGCGACGACGAGCAGCGAGGCCGCCGCCGCGAGGAGGGCGGCCAGCCAGACCGGGGTGCCGAACAGCAGCCGCATGCCGATCGCGGCGCCGACGAACTCGGCGATCTCGGTGGCGGCGACGACCAGTTCGCCCTGCCACCACAGGGCACGTCTGCCCCCGGGGCCGAACCGCTCCCGGCACAGCAGCGGCAGGCTCTTGCCGGTCGCCACCCCGACCTTCGCCGACAGGTACTGGAGCAACGTGGCGCACGCGCTGGCCAGCACCACCACCCAGAGCAGGCGGTAGCCCTGGGTCGCGCCCGCCGTCAGGTTGACCGCGAAGTTGCCCGGGTCGATGTAGGCGATGGCCGCGACGAAGGCCGGGCCGACGAGCCGCCTGGTCCGCGGGACGCCGGGCCCGGCGCGGACCGTGCCAGGACCGCGCGCGGACTCCGTGGGCGCGAGCGCGGGCGGGGATGTCCGTGCCGGGGGGCCGGTGGCCGGGGACTCCGGGGAACCGCTGTGCTTCATGACGAATCCTGCCGCCGAGGGGAGTCGTCACGAACGTATGAGGTGCGCTCACGGTGTGCCACCGCTGACGGGCGCGCGGGTGAGGACCGGCGGCCGGTCCCCTCCTGCGTCAGTCGGTCGGCGCGTCCTGCGCGTCCTGCGCGTCCGGGAGGTGCGGGGGCAGGCCGAACAGCGGGAAGAACCGCTCGGTGTCGAGGAACGAGTTGATCCCGGTGATGCGCCCCTCCGCGGTCTCGATCACCTGGAGCGCCCAGGGCGTGTGCCCGCCGTCCGGGTCGGGACGGTACTGGCCGAAGGCCGGGAGGCCGTTGGCCGAGGTGGGTATGAGACGCGAGCCCCGGCAACCGTGCCCCGGGCCCAGCATCCAGGCGCAGACGTCGTCCGCGCCGCGCACCCACAGGTCGTAGGGCGGCATGCTCAGCGTCGCGTCCTCGTGGAGCAGCGTGGTGAGGGAGTCGAGGTCGTACCGCTCGAAGGCGTCGAGGTAGCGGGCGAGCAGGTCCTTCTCCTCGGTGGACAGCGCCTCGGCCGACACCGCGTCGCCCGGGGCGAGGGCCGCGTCGCCCGCGGCGTTGAGCCCGGTGGTCGCGATGGTCGCGCGGGCCCGCTGGAGCGCGCTGTTGACGGAGGCCACGCTCGTGCCGAGGAGTTCGGCGACCTCGCTCGCCTTCCACGCCAGCACCTCGCGCAGGATCAGCACCGCGCGCTGCCGTGGCGCCAGGTGCTGGAGCGCGGCGATCAGGGCCAGCCGGACGGACTCGCGCGCCTCGGCACGCTCGGCCGGGTCGGTGGCCGAGAGCATCCGGCTGTCGGGCATGGGCTCGACCCACGCCGTCTCGGGCAGCGGCGGCCCGAGCACCGCGGAGGCGGTCGGGGTGGGGGAGGACAGGTCCATGGGCCGGGCACGGCGGCTGCTGCCGGACAGCATGGTGAGACAGACGTTGGTCGCGATGCGGTACAGCCATGAGCGGAGGGAGGAGCGCCCCTCGAAGCGGTCCAGGCCGCGCCAGGCGCGCACCAGCGTCTCCTGCACCGCGTCCTCCGCCTCGAAGGCCGACCCCAGCATGCGGTAGCAGTACGCCGTCAGCTCCTTGCGGTGGCGCTCCAGCTGCGCCTCGGTCACCGGCTCGTCTGCGGACGTCGCGGTCGGTGTCGCGGCTCGGCTCATGACGGGTACCCCTCGGCTGTTGACTTTCCGGACAAGGCGGGCGGTCGATCTGCCTGCCACCCTAGCCAGGGGGTCTGACAACGGCCGGTTGCCGCTCAGGCGCGCAGCCGTCCTGCCAGGTCCTCGGCCTCCTCGCGGCTGAAGCCGCTGACGACGACCTCGCCGCCGTCGATCCTGCTGGTCACGACCGGGGCCGTCAGCAGACGCTCGCCCAGCAGCATCGCCAGCCTGCTGCCGCCCCGCCCCTCGTCCGCGACGGTCGCCGTCAGGTCGCCGAACGCGCGGGCGTCCGTGCTCCGCAGGACGATGAGGACGGACCAGTCGCCCGCGGGGGAGGGCTCCGCGTGCGCGTCCTGGACGCGCTGGACCGCCATGCCGTCCGCGTCGCGCAGGGTGAGGCAGACGCCGTCGTCCGTGACGGTCCTGCCCGGTTCCTCGACCGAGCAGGGGCTGCCCGCCTCGGCCGCCACGGGTATGAAGCGCAGGGGCGCGGCCTGTTCCGAACCCCCGGGCGACGTGCCCGCCGACAGGACCGCCAGAATGGTCATGGCCACGCCGAGGAGGGCCAGGACGCCCACGAGCAGCGCGGGCCAGGAACCGTCGCGGCGCGCCGGTGGTGTCACACGCGGCGGACCGCCGGACCACGGACCGTTCGCTTGGGCAGAGCTCATTCCAGGCCCCCTCCGGAGACGCCGCGTGGCGCTTAAAGTAGCGGTACCGGTGGCGGATGCGCAGGCCGTCGGCCGGACAGGAAGACGGGGGGTGCGTGGCATGCGGGACCGGATTCTCGAAGGCCGTTACCGGATCGGGGAACGGATCGGCGCCGGTGCCATGGGCACGGTCTGGGAGGCGCTCGACCTCCGGCTGGAACGGCAGGTGGCCGTCAAGGTCGTCGGCGCGGCGGCGGTCGGCCGTGACCCGCGGGCCAAGGAGCGGTTCGAGCGGGAGGCCAAACTGCTGGCCGGGCTGTCCAGTCCGTTCATCGTCACGGTGCACGACGCCGGTGAGTCGCGCTTCGACGAGGCGGGGGAACGGTTCCTCTTCCTCGTCATGGAACGGCTGCGCGGCCGGTCCCTTGAGCAGGTGCTCGCCGACGAACTCCCGCCGCTCGGCGAGGTGGCGCGCTGGGGCGAGCACATCTGCCGCGCGCTGGCCGTCGCGCACGGCTCCGGTGTGGTGCACCGCGACCTCAAGCCCGCCAACGTGATGGTCGGCCCCGACGGGCTCGCGCGCGTCCTGGACTTCGGGATCGCCGCCGTCCTCGCCGAGTCCACCGACCACGCGCGCCTCACATCCACCGGCGTCGTCGTGGGCACGCCGTCGTACATGTCGCCCGAGCAGATCGAGGGCCGCACGGTGGACACCCGCAGCGACCTCTACTCGGCCGGGTGCGTGCTGTACGCCCTGGCCACGGGCCGTCCGCCGTTCCTCGGGCCCTCCCTCTACCAGTTGCTGCGCCAGCAGATGGAGGAGGAGCCCGTCCCGCCGAGCGTGCTGCGGCCCGGGCTGCCCACCGCCTGGGACGAGCTGATCCTCGCGATGCTCGCCAAGCCGTCGGCCGCGCGGCCGGATTCGGCCGCCGAGGTCGCCGAGCGGCTGCGCGACCTGTCCCTGCGGTCCGCCGACGTGCCACCCGCCGCCCCGGCGGACACCGGCACCGTCTCCTACCAGCCCACGCGGGTGGACCCGCGCTCGGTGCTGCTCGCCAACTGCCCGCGCCCCGAGGGCGGGCGGCTGCCGCTGGCCACCGGGCAGCGGATGCGGCTGGCCGAGGTGCTGCCGGGGGCGGACACGTTCCGCGTCTGCCTGGACTGGCGGACGCCCGACGGGGTCGCCGTGGACGTGGACGGCAGCGCGTTCGTCGTGGACGAGGCGGGCGCCGTGCTGTCCGACGAGCACTTCGTCTTCTACAACAACCCGGAGCCCGAGGCGGTCGGCGTCCGGCTGGGCGGCGACGACCCGGAGGCCGTCTTCACCGTGGACCTGCCGAAGCTCGCCGAGCGGGCGGAGCGCGTCGTGTTCGCGCTGTCCCTCGACGAGGAGCAGAGCGACGCGGGCGGCGACCTGTCGCTGGTCAGCCTGCTGCACGCCAGGCTGCTCGGTGTCGCGAACGACGCGGAGCTGCTGTGCTACGGCTTCCCCGCGGGACCTCCCGGGGCGACCGGGCTGACGATCGGGGAGCTGGTCAGGGAGGAGGACGGCTGGTGGTTCTCGGCCGTCAGCAGGTCCTTCGACGGCGGGCTCGCCGAGGCCGCCATGACGTACGGGGTGTCGGTGGAGGCCGACGCGTGACGGGCGCGCGGCGTCCTGGCGTGGCTATTTGAGCAGCCGGGAGAGGCGGCGGTCGGCCAGCGGCCTGCCGCCCGTCTGGCAGGTCGGGCAGTACTGGAGGGCCGAGTCGCTGTAGGAGACCTCCCGGATCGTGTCGCCGCAGACGGGGCACGGCTGCCCGGCGCGGCCGTGGACGCGCAGGCCGGTCTTCTTCTCCGCCTTGAGCCGCCCGGCGGCGACGCCGCGGGAGCGTGCGACGGCCTCCCGCAGCGTGCCGGTCAGGGCCTCGTACAGCCCGGCGGTCTCGGCCTCCGTCAGCGTGTCGGCCAGCTTGAAGGGGGACATGCGGGCGGCGTGGAGGATCTCGTCCGAGTAGGCGTTGCCGACGCCCGCGAGCACGCCCTGGTCGCGCAGGACGCCCTTGATCCGCCGGTGCTCGCCCGCGAGCAGCGCGGCGAACGCGGCGCCGTCGAACGACGGGGCGAGCGGGTCGGGGCCGAGCCTGGCGACGCCGGGGACCTCGGCGGGGTCGCGTACGCAGTGGACGGCGAGGCGTTTCTGCGTGCCCGCCTCGGTGAGGTCGAAGCCCGGTCCTGGGGAGTCGGGGGAGTCGGGGGAGCCCTCCAGCAGGACGCGCAGCGCGAGCGGGCCCTTGCCGGGGCGCGGCGGGGCGGCGGGCGGGGCGTCCTGCCAGCGCAGCCACCCGGCCCGGGCGAGGTGGACGACGAGGTGGAGCGGGCCGTCCGTCACGCCCCCGGCGGTGTCGATCGTGAGGTCGAGGAACTTGCCGTGCCGCGCGACGGCGGTGACGGTTCCGCCCTCGACGGCGGAGAGCGGCGGGTCGTAGGTCTTCAGGACGTGGAAGGCGACCGGCAGTGCGCGCGTCACCCGCCGGCCCACGGCATGGCCGGTCAGGAACTCGCGCAGTGCCTCCACCTCGGGCAGTTCGGGCATACCTCCAGCGTAGGCGCGCCCACTGACATTCCGCCCGATGGGGGCGAACCGGGCGCGAGGCCCCGGCTCAGCGCTTGCGGACGAGCGTCACCCCGTCACGCACCGGCAGCAGGACGGACTCGACGCGCGGGTCGGCCGTCACCGTGTCGTTGATCTGCCGGATCGCGAGGTCGGCCGCGTCCTGCGCGGACGGGTCCACGACACGTCCCGACCGCAGCACGTTGTCCAGCACGATCAGCCCGCCGGGCCGCAGCCGCCGCACGATCTCCTCGTAGTAGACGGGGTAGCCGACCTTGTCCGCGTCGATGAACGCGAAGTCGATCGTCTCCTGCGGCGGCATGGCGCGCAGCGTGTCGGCGGCCGGGCCGATGCGCAGCTCGATGCGGTCCGTGAGGCCCGCGCGGTCCCAGTAGCGGCGGGCGATCGACGTCCACTCCTCGCTTACGTCGCAGGCGATCAGCTGCCCGTCGGCGGGCAGACCGCGCGCGATGCAGATCGACGAGTAGCCGGTGAACGTGCCCACCTCGACGGCCGTGCGCGCCCCGGTGAGGCGGACCAGGAGGGTGAGGAAGGCGCCCTCGTCCTGCGTGATCTGCATGCTGATGTGGCCCGGCAGGGCGCGGCGGGTCTCCTCCGCCAGGTCGCGCAGCACGTCGTCGGCGGGGGTGGCGTGGGCGATGAGGTAGTCGTTCAGCGCGGGGTTCACGATGTCCATGGGCTGACCCTAGAGCGTGCCTCCGACAGCCGCGCCCGCCCGACGCGGGGCGGCGGGCGGGCGGTCGTGGCGGGTGTCAGGGCTGCATGGGTCCTGGGACGTCGGCGCGGTCCGGGTCGTCCGCCCGCTCCTCCGCCTGGACCCGCAGGTACATCAGCGCGACCGTCAGCTCCGCCGGGTCGAGCGGCCCGTCCGACTCCGGCGGGTTGAGGGAGAGCGCGGAGCCGCCCGCGAGCGACAGGTGCAGCGGCAGCGTCACGGCCTCGGCGTCCTCGCCGCCTGGCGCCGCGTCGCCGAACTGCGCCAGGTCCACGGTCGCGTCCGTCAGCACGCCGTTGCGGATCTGGAGGCGGGCGGTCACCCGCGCGTCGCCGTCCGCAGGTTCGCGTACGAGCGGCGGCAGGCCGAACTGCGTGAGCTGCGCGGTCATCACCGACAGCATGGGCTCCAGGGCCCGCCACGCGTCGGCGGCGGGCAGGGTGACGTCCACCTGCTCCGCGCCGTCCGCCTCGCCGCGCCGGTGCAGTTCGCCCTCGGAGCGCAGCGCGTCGCCGAGCGCGTCCGCGAGGGCGAGCTGCGTCTCGGGGACGAGCAGCTCCGCGCCGTCCACGAGCGCGCCGCCGAGGCGGTTCGCGGTCTCCTGGTCCACGCCGCCCGCCTCGTCGAGGGCGGCGGCGTAGTCCTCGAAGCGGTACGGATCGACCTCGGTCCAGTTCCCGCGTAGGGCACCGGCTGCCGTGGCGACCGAGTCGGGCAGCCGCTCCGCGTCGTCCTCGAAGCGGGCCGCCGCGGTGACGGCGGCCTCGTCGCCGCCGTAGACGTCGTCCACGATCGACTCGGCGCCGACGCGGACGTACGTGCGGTCCTCTATGTTCTTGACGCCCGCGACGTCCCGCCCGCCGAAGTTGACCGTCATCGCGCCGTCGAGCGGGTCGTCGGGGCCGAGGTCGCGCATGCGCAGCTCGCGCTCCGGGTCGCCCACGGCGATGGTCAGCTCCAGCTCCGACAGGAGCCGCGCCTCCTCGGGCGTGGCGGGCGCGCCGCCGTCGCGGGCGGCGGAGTGCGCGAGGTAGGCCGCCACCTGCTCGGGCGTGGCGTCGAGTACCGCGCCGATGGTGAGCGCCTCCCAGGACAGCAGCTCGTCCACGGCCTGGGACACGTCACGGCCCGCCTGCACGTTCTCCACGACCTGGCAGGCGAGGGTCGCGGAGGAGAGGAGGACGGCGCCGCCGACGGCGACGAGCCGCGTGCGGAACGGGCGGTGGGCGCTGTGGGGCTGGCGGCGGGTACTGATGTCGGCACTCCAGGTCCGTGGGGGGTCCGTGCGGGGCCACGCGGTGGTGACGATCGTGCCAGTCCAGTGTCCATGGGCGTCGCCGCGCCCCCGCGCCGGACCGCCGTATGTGGCCTGAGCGTCACCGTCCGGTAAGCGGCTCGTTAGCTGCGGCGGTCAGGAACGGTCCTGCTCCGGCCGGTTCGCGACACCCGCCGCGCCGGGGGCGGGCGCCGCCCCGCGCCGTGGAGGCCCTAGCCTCGGGGGCATGCAGCCCCTCCCCGCCGAGCCGTCAGGCAACCGGTCAGACGAGCGCCGCCCGCCCTGGATCGTCGGGGTCTCCGGCGCGTCGGGGACGCCGTACGCCGCGTCCGTCGTGCGTGCGCTGCTCGCCGCGGGGGAGACGGTGGACCTGGTCGTCAGCCGGGCGGCGCGGCTGACGCTGCTGGACGAGACGGGCGCGCCGTTCCGTGACGCGCACTGGCGCGCCGACCTGCGCGCGTGGCTCGCGCGGGGCGCGGACGGGGCGCCGGACGCGTTCGCGGTGGGGGACGCGGCGCTGGACGCCGTGCGCTACTGGCCCGCCGGTGACCTGGCGGCCGGTCCCTCGTCCGGCTCGTACCCGGCGCGCGGCATGCTGGTCGTGCCCGCGTCCACCGCGTCGGTCGCGGGCATCGCGCTCGGCCTGTCCAAGGACCTGCTGCAACGCGCGGCGGCCGTGACGCTGAAGGAACGGCGCCCGCTGGTCGTCGCGGTGCGCGAGACGCCGCTGAACGGGCCGACGTTGCGGCAGCTCGTGGACCTGGACGCGGCGGGCGCGGTGGTGCTGCCCGCCTCGCCCGCCTTCTACGCGGGGGCGGCGCACATCCAGGACCTGGTGGACTTCGTCGCGGGCCGCGCGCTGGACGCGGTGGGCGTGCCGCACGGGCTGTACCGGCGGTGGCGGGGCGAACTGGGCGGGGCGGACGGGGCGCGCGCCGGGCACTCGTAGGTGACGGCACGGCTATGCCTTAGATTCGTCTGTGCAATCGGCCAGGGGACGAGGAAGGCGCTGCTTGATGGACGCGGTGGACAGACAGCTCATTCAGGCGCTGCGGGAGAACGGCCGCGCGTCCTACGCGGAGTTGGGCCGCCTCGTCGGCCTGTCGGGGCCGAGCGTCACCGATCGCATCAACCGGCTGGAGGGCGCCGGTGTCCTGACCGGCTACCGCGCGACGGTGGACGCGCGCTCGCTCGGCCTCGGTGTGACCGCGCTGATCGGCATCCAGCTCTCCGACTCGGTCGATCACGAGGAAGTGGCCGACCGGCTGCGGGACTTCGCCGAGATCGAGGACTGCTGGTTCATCGCGGGCGACGACTCGTACATGATCAAGATCAGGGCGGGTGACGTGGACGGCCTGGAGCGCACGGTCCGCCGGCTCTCCGGGACCGCCGGGGTCTCGCGCACGCGGACCACCGTCGTGCTGTCCACCAAGTGGGAGAACCGGGTCGGCCACCTGCCGGAGGGCGAGCGGGCGTAGGCTCGTCGGTCGGAGCGACTAGGAGGCGTGACGTATGGACGCTGGGCTCAAGCGGGAGCTGGAGGAGAAGGTCCGCGCAGGTGAGCGGCTTTCCCGTGAGGACGGGATCGCGCTCTACGCGTCCGACGACCTGGCCTGGCTCGGCGGGCTGGCCCACGAGGTGCGGACGCGGAAGAACGGCGACGTCGTCTACTTCAACGTCAACCGGCACCTCAACATGACCAATGTCTGCACGGCCTCGTGCGCCTACTGCTCGTTCCAGCGCAAGCCGGGCGAGAAGGACGCGTACACCATGCGCATCGAGGAGGCCGTGCGGCTCGCGAAGGCGATGGAGGGCGACCGGCTCACCGAACTGCACATCGTCAACGGCCTGCATCCCTCGCTGCCCTGGCGCTACTACCCGCGCTCGCTGCGCGCGCTGAAGGAGGCCCTGCCGGACGCCGTGTCGCTGAAGGCGTTCACCGCGACCGAGATCCATCACTTCGAGACCATTTCCGGTCTGTCCGCGTCCGAGATCCTCGACGAGCTGATCGACGCCGGTCTTGAATCGCTCACCGGCGGTGGCGCCGAGATCTTCGACTGGGAGGTGCGGCAGCACATCGTCGATCACCGCACCCACTGGGAGGACTGGTCGCGCATCCACCGCCTGGCGCACGAGAAGGGCCTCAAGACGCCCTCCACCATGCTCTACGGCCACATCGAGGAGCCCAGGCACCGCGTGGACCACGTCCTGCGGCTGCGTGAACTCCAGGACGAGACCGGCGGCTTCCAGGTCTTCATCCCGCTGCGCTACCAGCACGACTTCGTGGACATGAAGGACGGCAAGGTCCGCAACCGCCTCCAGGCCCGCACCACCATGGCCACCGGCGCCGAGGCCCTGAAGACGTTCGCCGTCTCGCGCCTGCTGTTCGACAACGTCCCGCACGTCAAGGTCTTCTGGGTGATGCACGGCGTGCAGACGGCGCAGCTCGCCCTCCAGCACGGCGCGGACGACATGGACGGCTCGGTCGTCGAGTACAAGATCACGCACGACGCCGACAACTACGGCACGCCCAACAAGCTGACCCGCGACGACCTGCTCGACCTGATCCGCGACGCGGGCTTCCGTCCCGTCGAGCGCAACACGCGCTATGAGGTCGTCAACGAGTACGACGGACCCGACCCGGCCCGGCGCGAGGCGCCGCAGCCGATGCGCCTGTGACCGCCGCGCCCGGCCCCGGCGGCACGCGGCAGCGCCTGCGGTTCGACCTCGACCCGGCGCCCACCCAGGCGCTGCGTGAGGGGCTCGCCGCGCTGTGGGTGGACGTGACGAACGCGGGCGGCGCCGTCGGCTTCGTGCCGCCCGTCACGTCGGAGGACGTCGAGCCCGCGCTGCGCCGCCACCTCGTCGGCATGGCCGAGGGCACCACGCGCCTGCTCGTCGGCCACGCCGAGGACGGGAGGCCGCTGGCCACCGCCTTCCTGCGGCGCAACGACCACCGCCTGATGCGGCACTGGGTCGGCCTCGTGACCGTCATGGTCCACCCCGCCCTCCAAGGCGGCGGCGTCGGCCGCGACCTCATGGCCGCCGCAGCGTCCGCCGCCCGCCGCGTCGATCCGGGATTCACCGGCATCCGCCTGACCTGCCGCGGCGGGCTCGGCCTCGAACGCTTCTACACGTCCTGCGGCTACCGCGAGGTCGGACGCGTCCCCGGGGCCATCAAGGTCGCGGAGGGCGACCACCGCGACGACATCACCTTCTGGCTCCCGCTCGGCTGACCCGCCCGTCGTGGCGGCCGGGCCCCGTGCTTGACTGGACGGGCGTTCAAAGGAGGACGATCGTGACCACCACCCAGGACACCGGCGCCCCGCGGCACGCCGCCCTGCGCTACAGCCTGATGCGGCTGGCCGTCTTCGCCGCGTGCCTCGTGAGCGTCGCGGTGCTCGCGTACGTCGGCGTCCTCCCGGAGTCCATCGGCACCTCGAACCCGCTGTGGATCGTGCTGCTCGCCCTCGTGTTCTCCGCGCCGATCAGCTTCGTCGTGCTGCGGCGGCAGCGGGACGCGATGTCCCAGCAGGTCGCGCCGCACGTCCAGCGCGCCATGGGCAGGATCAACGCGAACCGTGCCATGGAGGACGAGGACTGACGTCCCCCTCCCCGCACCCCCCGCACGTCACGGCCCGGCGGCCCCACCGCCGGGCCGTCCGCGTCGCCGGGTGATCCGGACCACTCGCCGCGGACCTGCCGGGCCTGCCCCCGGAACCATCTCCCTTGCCCCACAGGGCACTTGACGCCTCCCCTGCGGACCGCCCCCCGGGCCCCCGCCGCGACGGCGTCCAGGGGGCCGTTCACCTGCCGGACGGACCCGTGACGCCGCTCCGGCGCGGTGCTACCGTGCTTTGCATGAACACCGCAGCCGCGCACATCTCTGTCCCGGGCATTCTGCTCGTGGCGCGCCTGCACATCGACCTCTGCCGCTGTGTCACCGCGGCCTGTCGCTGAACGTCTGTCCTCACCCCTGACCGACTGACCCGCACCAGCGACCCACCCCCGCGCACGCCCGTACCGGTGTGCCCGGAAACTCCACTCCCCGAATCACCCTGACCGGAGTATGCCTGTGTCCTCCCCGACCCCCGCCTCGGCCACGGCGCCGAGACGTCCCCGGATATCCCTGCCGCCCTTCTGGGTGCAGATCCTCGCCGGTCTCGTGCTGGGCGTCCTGCTCGGCTGGATCGCCCGCAGCGGCGACGTGGACTGGCTCGGCCGCACCCTGGAGGAGATCGGCGGGCGGTTCGTCCAGCTGCTGCGCGTGGCGGTCGGCCCCCTGGTCTTCTTCGCCATCGCCGTGTCGATCACCAGCCTGCGGAACGTCTCCAACGCCGCCCGGCTCGCAGGCCGGACCCTCCTGTGGTTCCTGGCCACCTCGCTCATCGCCGTCGCCATCGGCATCGTGATCGGCCTGGTCACCAACCCGGGCAGCGGCACCGGCCTCACCCCCGCCGACGGTGAGCTGCCGCAGTCCGAGGGCTCGTGGATCGACTTCCTCACCGGCATGATCCCCGAGAACATCGTCACGCCGTTCGCGGACCTCGAAGTCCTCCAGATCGTCTTCCTCGGCGCCGTCGTCGGCATCGCCGCCCTGAAGATGGGCGACCGCGCCCAGCCGCTGATCTCCTTCGGAGAAACGGTTCTCGAGCTGCTCCAGAAGGCCCTGTGGTGGATCATCCGCCTCGCCCCGCTCGGCACGGTCGGCCTGATCGGCCGCTCGATCAACGAGTACGGCTGGGACCTGATCGGCGACTACGCGACCTTCACCGCGGACGTGTACATCGGCTGCGCCCTCGTGCTCTTCGGCGTCTACCCGCTGCTGCTGCGCTTCGCCGCCGGTGTCAGCCCGGTCCAGTTCTTCCGCGCCGCGTGGCCCGCGATCCAGCTGGCGTTCGTCTCCCGCTCCTCGATCGGCACGCTCCCGGTGACCCAGAAGGTCACCGAGCGTCTCGGCGTCCCGCGTGAGTACAACTCCTTCGCCGTCCCGTTCGGCGCCACCACCAAGATGGACGGCTGCGCCGCGATCTACCCGGCGCTGGCCGCGATCTTCGTCGCCGAGATCTTCGACGTCAGCCTGGGCGTGCAGGACTACATCCTCATCGTCTTCGTCTCGGTCATCGGCTCCGCGGCGACCGCGGGCCTGACCGGCGCGACGATCATGACCACGCTGACCCTCTCGACGCTGGACCTCCCGCTGGAGGGCGTCGGCCTGCTGCTGGCGATCGACCCGATCCTCGACATGATCAGGACCGCCACCAACGTGGCGGGCCAGGCCGCGGTCCCGGTGATCGTCGCCGCGCGCGAGAAGATCCTGAACCGCGAGGCGTACGACCACGCGACGAGCTTCGACTTCGACGAGCCCGTCGTGGAGGACGACCGCCGCCCGGCCGAGGACAAGGTCCCCGCCTGACCCGGCCCCGCACCGCACGACCCCAGGTCCCCGCGCCTCCCCGGCGCGGGGACCTTCGTGTGTCCGGGGGCGGTGTCAGTGGCACGGCGTAACCTTCCGGGCCATGGCGATGAAGGATGTCACGCGGCGCGAGATCCTGTTGGCGATGCAGGAGTACGACCGGCTGGGGCAGGACGACTTCCTCGCCACCTACGGATTCCACCGGTCCCTGGTGTACCGCGTCTCGCACGAGGGGCGCTTGTACGACTCCAAGGCGATCGTCGGGGTCGCGCACCGGTACCTGCCGGACGGCGAGGCCCTGCGGCCCGACCAGCTCAGCGGCGGCCACGGGCACGCGCTCGACGTGCTGCGGCGGGAGGGCTTCACCGTCGTCGGCCGGACGGCGCCCGTCCTCACGGTCGGCGCACTGCTCGACAGGCTGCGGCGCGCCAGGCCCGGCCGCGCGTCGGGCCGCCCGTCGCTGCACCAGGCCGTCGCCCTGGCCTGGGCGGTCGGCCGCGCCGGGCGGGGAGAGGAACGGCTGGTGGCCTGGAGCGAGACCGAGCGGGAGGTGGAGGGCCTGCTGCGCGAGCACGGCGTCAACGGGGAACGGCCGCGCGCCGACTACCCGGTCGCCGCGCTCGCCAGGGCCGGGATCTGGGACCTGCCGGGGCGGCGGGGCGAGGTCCCGACGGCGCACGGGGACGGCGAAGTGCGCCGCTGGTTCGCCGAGCGGCAGCCGGTGAGCGGCCTGGAGGAGCAGGTGTACGAGACGCTGCGCGTCTCCGGCGCGGCCCGGGTCGCCACCGTCGATCTCCTGGTCGAGCGGTACTTCCCGGGGACCGACCCCGCGGGCCTGCTCGCCGCGGTGGGCCTGTGGGACGAGTCGGTGGCGGACGACGCGCCCGACGCGCCTGCCTTGCCCGCGGTCCCAGAGGAGGACGCCGCCGCTGAGTACCGGCGCCTGTGCGCCCTGGTGGAACGGGCCGAGGAGCGCGACGGCCGTGGGCGGCGGACCTCCCGGGTGGGCAGCGATCCGATACGGTCGGCCGCCGCGCGGCGGGCCGTGCTGACGCGCTGCGGCGGCCGGTGCGAGAACCCGGGATGCACCGGCCAGCCGCACGACGTGTCGCGCGCGGGCGAGCCGCTGCTTGAGGTGGACCACGTGCGCGATCTCGCGGGCGGCGGGCGTGACCATCCCGAGCAGATGGCCGCCCTGTGCCCCAACTGCCATGCGATCAAGACGCGGGGCAGCCGGGGCGAGGAACTGCGCGCCGTGCTCCTGGCCGTCGCGGTGGAACGCCACCTGTCCGCGTCCCGAGCGGTGTGAAGGGGAGGTTCGGTGGGGAGGGTGGGGGAGGCGATTTTGTCGGGAACGCGGCGGGGGGCTCACGGGGGGCTCGTGCCACGCATCGGGTGAACCCCCCCGGTGTGCATGTGAACCCCCTTGCGACCGTCGCGAGTTGGCCCGTCCGGGTCCTTGACTGGAGACATGAGGACATGGCTTGGCTTATGGAGGGGGTACACAATGACGTCGCCGTGGCCGCCCGCGCAGGAACTGCCCGTGCCCGCGGTGCGGCGAACGCCGTTGCTGCCCGTGGCGTTCTCCAGCGCCTACCGGTTCCGTTCACTCACACTCCCCGGTGACTCCCGCGACACCCCGGCGATAGCCAGGCACGCCGCGCGGGACACCCTCCACGACTGGGAACTGCCCTGGCTGGCCGACGACGTCGAGCTGTGCGCGTCCGAGCTGGTCGGCAACGCCGTGCGGCACGCGGCCGGCTTCGGGCGCATCATCGTCACCTTCCGCTTCTGGCCACGCTGGCTGTTCGTCGAGGTCGCCGACGAGGACCCGGCGCCGCCCATGCTGCCGTCGGGCGATCCGCTCGACCCGCTCGGCGGCGACCCCGATCCGCTGCCGGAGCACGGCCGCGGCCTGTTCATCGTCCAGAGCCTCGCGGACGCCACCTGGTGGGCGCCGCGCGACGCGGGCGGCAAGAGCGTCTGCTGCCGTTTCGACCTGGCGGGCGGCGCCGCGGGGGCCGGACGGGCGGGTGCCGCATGATGGTCACCCGCGCCGCCGACTGGGTCCTCGCGCCCGATCCGCACGGCGGGCCGCCGATCCACGCCGCCGAGTGCACCACGTGCCTGGAGGAGTCCCCGGCCGACACGAGCCGCGAGATCCCCGACGTCTGGTGCATGCGGCACTGCGCGGCCACCGGGCACACCGGCTACCGCGTCACGGCCACCACGTTCGTCCGCGCGGGGAGGCCGCCCGCGCGGCAGGGCCTGTGAGCGCCGTGCCCGGTCTCAGCACACGAGGTCGGGCTTCCGCCACGCACACTCGACGCCGTCCTCCGGCCCCGGGTCCGCCACCGCCCCGCCGGGCGGCGGGGGAACGGGCGCGGGGTGCGCGGTGTCAGGCGAGGCCAGCGCCGTGACGACGGCGTCCTCGATGTCCTTCGGCGCTGCGCCGAGGTAGTTGTTGAGCACGACGCTGAACACCAGCTCCCGCCCGTCCGCCGCCGTCACATAACCCGACAGGCCTGTGGCGCCCGTCAGCGAGCCGGACTTGGCGCGCGCGTTCCCCGCCGCGGGGGTGCCGCACATGCGGCTGCGCAGCGTGCCCCCGACGAGGCGGTCGGGCTCGCACGCGACGGGCAGCGCCGCGTACCAGGCGTCGAACCAGGGCTCGGCGCGCACCTCGGTCAGCAGGGTGGCGAGCGCGGCGGGCGGGACGACGTTCATCCGGGAGAGCCCCGAGCCGTCCACCTGCGTGTACGTCGCCGTCGCGACGCCGATCCGGTCCGCGTACGCGCGTACCGCCGCGAGGCCGTCACGCCAGGTGCCGCGCCCCGTCGTCGCGTACCCCATCGTCTTGACCAGCGCCTCGGCGTGCATGTTGTTGGACAGCTTCATGAAGGGCACCAGCAGTTCCGACAGCGGCATCGACGCGTGCGAGGCCAGCACCCGCGTCGCCCCCGCCGGTGTCGCGCGGCCGAGGACGACGTCGCCCGTGACCCGTACGCCCTCGGCCGCCAGCGCGTCGGCGAGGACGGACGCGGCGTGCCCGGTGGGGTCGTCCACGGCGGTCCAGGACGTCACCGGTGCGGCGCCGAGGGGGATCCGGCCGCTGACGACGAGGGTGTTCGTGCCGTGCTCGCGCGTGACGCCGAGGGTGTTCGCGCTGCCGGACGGGCCGGTGGTGGCGCGGTTCTCGACGGTCACCCAGTCGCCCGGCGGGGTGAGGGTGACGGTGGGCGGGGCGCCGTCGGTGGCGCCAGGGGCGGCGGAGACGCGGACGGTCCCGGCGTCGTAGTCGGTGTCGGGCGCGACGGTGAGCGCCGAGATCTGGGCGCTGTAGTAGTCGGCCTCCGTGTCCCAGGCCCAGGCGCGGCCGAGGCGGACGGAGTCGAAGCGGGTGTCGTCCGCGACCAGGTCGCCCCGGACGGTGGTGACGCCCGAGGCGGCGAGGTCGGCGGCCAGCGCGGCGTAGTCGGCGGCGAGCATCGTCGGGTCGCCCGAGCCGCGCAGGTGGAGGTCGCCGCGCAGCACGCCGCGGCGCGGGGTGGCGTCCGTGACGAGGTCGGTGGTGTAGCGGTGGTCGGGGCCGAGGACGTCCAGCGCGGCGGCCGAGGTGAGCAGCTTGGTGTTCGAGGCGGGCATCAGCCGGGTGTCGCCGCCGTGGTCGTAGAGGGTGGCGCCGGTCGCGGCGTCGCGGACGACGACACCGGCGAGCGCGCCGTCGAGGCGCGGGTCGGCGAGCAGCCGGTCGAGGGTGGCGGTGAGGGCGGGGGACGCCTGGTCGGCGCCCGCGGGGGCGCTCCAGCCGAGGGTGAGGGCCAGGCCGAGACCGGCCGCGACGGCGGCGGTGCGCCGGAACGGTGGGGGTGTCATGGCCTAGAGACTGGCGTCACGTGACGGGCCGTCAAGACGGCGACCGGACGAACCGGACGCCCGTCACGCACCGGAAACACCACGCGTCGCGGGTAGGGCGCATCTGTGGTGTTCCAGGCGCCTTTGTCACGGTATCCGGTCCGCCTGTCGGCTAACGCGCGGGTAAAGGACTCCGCCCGCGGGATCCCCCGCCCTTGACACCTGGCCCGCGAAGAGCAACATTTTCGCTCACGAACAAACGTAAACCGTTAGGCACGGAGACATCAGCACAAGGAGGTGCGTTGTCGTGGCCCTGGATGTGGCCGATCGCGTCCCGCAGCCGCGCGCCGATCCCGGCGACCCGCCGGAGGACGGCCCGACCGCCCTCCCCGTCCCCCGCCCCCACGGCCGGGCACGGGCGCGCGGGCCCGCCCCCGACGCCCGCCACCGCGCCGGTCGCCCCCCACGGGACCGGCCCGTCGTCCTCCACCCGACGAAGGAGTGAGCGATGGCCGCGATCAGCCCCCCCGCCCCCCGCCCCCCCCCCCCGCCGAGCCGCGCCACCGCCCCCCTGGACAACCCCCCGCCCGCCTGGCGCAGACGGGAGGGCCGCGCCGCGCTCGTCTTCCTCGCCCCCGCGCTGCTCGGCTTCCTCACCTTCTTCGCCTGGCCCACGCTGCGCGGCCTCTACCTCAGCCTCACCGACTACGACCTGCTGTCCGCCCCGGAGTTCAGCGGCCTCGACAACTACCGGCGGCTGTTGCACGACGACGTCTTCTGGAACTCCCTGCGCGTCACGCTCCAGTACGTCCTGATCAACATCACCGTGCAGACCGTCGTCGCCGTCCTCCTCGCCGTCCTCATGCACCGGCTGACGAAGTCCGTCGTCATCCGCGGCATGGTCCTGCTCCCCTACCTGATCTCCAACGTCGTCGTCGCGCTGCTCTGGTACGCCATGGCCGACTACAACCTCGGCATCATCAACGGCGTCCTCGACTGGGCGGGGTTCGACCGCGTCGGCTTCTTCGGCGACGAGCAGTGGGCCATCCCGACCATCGCGCTGGTCAACGTCTGGCGCCACCTGGGCTACACGGCGCTGCTCGTCTTCGCCGGGCTCCAGGCCATCAACCGCGACGTGTACGAGGCCGCGGCGGTGGACGGTGCCGGGGAGTTCCGGATGTTCACCCGCATCACCCTCCCGCTCCTGCGGCCCGTCATGGCCCTGGTGCTCGTCGTGACCCTGATCGGCTCCTGGCAGATCTTCGACACCGTCGCCGTCACGACGCAGGGCGGTCCCGTGGACGCGACCCGCGTGGTCCAGTACTACATCTACGACCAGGCGTTCCAGCGGTTCGACTTCGGTTACGCGTCGGCCATCTCCGTCGCCCTCTTCCTCATCCTCGCCGTCATCGCGTTCGTCCAGCTGCGGCTGCTGCGCGCCGGCGACTCCGACCAGTCCTGACGCGACCGCACCCAAGGAGCCCGCATGACCGCCGTGGTCCAGCCGGCCGCGAGCAGCACGCCCGCACACGACCGGCACACACAACGACGCGCCACGCCCGCCGCGCGGCGCAGGTTCAGGCCGGGCCGCGTCCTCGCCTGGGCCGCCCTCTTCCTCGTCATCCTCGTGACGATCGCGCCGTTCGTCTGGATGCTGCGCACCGCGCTGTCGAACAACAGGTCCCTGTTCACGGACCCGACGTCCCCGCTGCCGGTTGACCTCACCTTCGGCCCGTTCGAACGGGTCCTGGGCACCGCGACCACCGCCGAGGCCCAGGCCGAGGGCGGCTCGGGCGCCTCCATCCGCTTCTGGGCGTACCTGCGCAACTCGCTGATCGTCTCGGTCCTGATCACCGTGGGGCAGGTCTTCTTCAGCGCGATGGCCGCCTACGCCTTCGCCCGGCTGCGCTGGCCCGGCCGCGACAAGGTCTTCTTCGTGTTCCTGACCGCGCTGATGGTCCCGCCGGTCTTCACGATGCTGCCGAACTTCACGCTCATCAAGAGCCTCGGCCTGCTCAACACGTACCCGGGGATCGTGGCGCCGTTCTTCTTCATGACGCCGTTCGCGATCTTCTTCCTGCGGCAGTTCTTCCTCGGCATCAGCCGCGAGATCGAGGAGGCCGCGATGATCGACGGCGCGGGCTACTTCAGGACGTACCTGCGCATCATCGTCCCGATGAGCCGCGCGCCCCTGATCACGCTGGCCATCCTCACCTTCATCAACGCATGGAACGAGTACTTCTGGCCGCAGCTCGTCGGCCAGGACGAGTCCGTCCGCGTCCTGACGGTGGCGCTCGGCGCGTTCGTCTCCGCCACCCCGCAGACCGGCCCCGACTGGGCGGGCCTGATGGCGGCGGCGCTCGTCGCCGCGATCCCGACGATCCTGCTGTTCCTCGCGTTCGGCAGGAAGATCATCAACTCCATCCAGTTCACGGGCATGAAGTGAGGCATCACGTGACGACGACACCCGCACGGCGTGCCCGCCGCCGCGCCCTGGCCGCGACCGCGGCCCTCGCCGCCCTCGCGGCGACGGGCTGCTCGGGCGACGCGTTCGGCGACGACGGCGGCCGGGAGACCCTGACCTACTGGCTGTGGGACGCCAACCAGCAACCCGGCTACCAGCAGTGCGCCGACGACTTCGAGGCGGCCCAGGACGACTACGCCGTCCGCATCGAGCAGCGCGGCTACGACGACTACTGGACGGCGCTCGCCCTCGGCCTGGTCTCCGAGTCGGCGCCCGACGTCTTCACCGACCACCTCTCCAAGTACCCCGAGTACGTCTCCCGCGGCCTCCTCGAACCGCTGGACGCCTACATCGAGCGGGACGACGTGCCGCTCGACATCTACGAGGAGGGCCTCGCCGACCTGTGGGTCGGGCAGGACGGCCGACGCTACGGCCTGCCCAAGGACTGGGACGCCGTCGCCCTGTTCTACGACGAGGCGCAGCTCGCCGCCGCCGGGCTCACCGCGTCCGACCTGGCGGACATGACGTGGAACCCGGACGACGGCGGCACCTACGAGGACGTCATCGCCCGCCTCACCGTGGACCGCGACGGGGTGCGCGGTGACGAGCCCGGCTTCGACAAGGACCATGTCGCCACCTACGGCCTGTGGTCGGAGGGCGGCGGCGGGCAGAACTTCGGCCAGACCCAGTGGTCCCAGTACGCGGTCGCCAACGGCTGGGAGTTCACCGACCGCAACCCCTGGGGCACCGAGTTCCACTTCGACGACCCCGCGCTCGTCGAGACGATGACCTGGTGGCAGGGCCTCATCGACAAGGGCTACATGCCGGACTACGCGTCCCAGGCCGGCGCCAAGCCCAGCGACCAACTCGCCGCCGGCACGGCCGCGATGACCGCCGACGGCAGCTGGATGATCGGCACCTACCTCGGCTACGACGGCGTGGACGTGGGCCTGGCCCCCAACCCGTCGGGGCCGACCGGGCGGAACGCCAGCATGTTCAACGGCCTCGCCGACTCCATCGTCAAGGGCACCGACCACCCCGAGGGCGCCTGGCAGTGGGTGCGCTACCTCGCCTCGCCCGCCTGCCAGAACGTCATCGGCGAGCGGCACGTCGTCTTCCCCGCCATCACCGAGGCGTGGGAGACGGCCCGCGACGCCTACGCGGCGGAGGGCATCGACGTCTCGGCGTTCACCGACCACGTCGAGAACGGCACGACGTTCCTCTTCCCCATCGCCGACCACGCGGGCGACGTCACGGCCGCCCTCCAGCCCGCCATCGACGACATCATGTCGGGCGCCGACGTGGAGAGCACGCTGCGCCGGGTCAACGGGGAGATCAACGGACTGTTCGACTGACGGCCCGGCGCCCGGCCCCCGCACGACGCGGGGGCCGGGCGCACGGGGGGACGTCAGGTCAGCAGCGTCAGCTGCGGGTGGGCGCTCCCGCCGTCGATCGCGGTCGAGGACAGGTGGGAGACGACGCGGTCGTCCACCGGGTCCTGCGCCGGGTCGTCGTGCACGACGAGGTGCTCGTACGTCGTCGCGCGCTGCGCGGGCACCCGGTCCGCCGCGCGGATCAGGTGCAGCAGCTCCAGCCGGTTCGACCGGTGCCGCGCCCCCGCCGAGGAGACGACGTTCTCCTCCAGCATCACCGAGCCGAGGTCGTCCGCGCCGTAGTGCAGCGACAGCTGGCCGACCTCCTTGCCGGTCGTCAGCCAGGAGCCCTGGATGTGCGCGACGTTGTCCAGGAAGATGCGCGCGATCGCGATGAGGCGCAGGTACTCGAAGAGCGTCGCCTGCGTCTGCCCGCGCAGGTGGTTGTTCTCCGGCTGGTAGGTGTACGGGATGAACGCGCGGAAGCCGCCCGTGCGGTCCTGCACGTCGCGGATCATCCGCAGGTGCTCGATGCGCTCGGCGTTCGTCTCGCCCGTGCCCATCAGCATGGTCGTGGTGGACTCGACGCCCAGCCGGTGCGCCGTCTCCATGATCTCCAGCCAGCGTTCGCCCGACTCCTTGAGCGGCGCGATGGCCTTGCGGGGCCGCGCGGGCAGCAGTTCGGCGCCCGCGCCCGCGAACGAGTCGAGGCCCGCCGCGTGGATGCGGGCGATCGCCTCCTCGGCGCTCACACCGGAGATCCGCGCCATGTGCTCCACCTCGGACGCGCCCAGCGAGTGGATCACCAGCTGCGGGAACGCCTCCTTGATCGCGGAGAAGTGCCGCTCGTAGTACTCCACGCCGTAGTCCGGGTGGTGGCCGCCCTGGAACATGATCTGCGTGCCGCCGAGTTCGACGGTCTCGGCGCAGCGCCGCAGGATGTCGTCGAGGTCGCGCGTCCACACCTTGTCGCTCTTCGGCGCGGCGTAGAAGGCGCAGAACTTGCAGGCCGTCACGCAGGCGTTGGTGTAGTTGATGTTCCGCTCGATGATGTACGTGGCGATGTGCTCGGTGCCCGCGTACCGCCTGCGGCGGATCGTGTCGGCCGCCCGGCCCAGGGCGTGCAGGGGGGCGGAGCGGTACAGCTCCAGGGCCTCTTCCGCGCTGATCCGGCCACCGTCGGCGGCGCGGTCGAGGAGGGTCGTCAGCTCGGCGCTCTGGCCCATGGGAGGGGTCCTTCCGACGGCGGAGGCTTGCGTGTGTCAGCGTACGCCAGCGCCCCGCGCCCGCCGGGAGGGGCGGTCGGGCGGGGTGGTCAGGCGGCGTCCAGCAGCTTCACGCGGCCCACGCCGTCGGCGATGCCGGTGCGGCGCGCGAACTCGTCGATGGCCGTCAGCTGCGGCGCGCCGAGCGAGAACTTCAGCGTGGTGAAGTACCGCTCCAGCACCTCGGCGTCGAAGTCCTCCCAGTGCGCGGCCTGCTCGGCGACCTTGCCGACCTCCGTCATGGACAGGTCACGCGAGGCGAGGAACGCGCGGTGGACCTCGCGTACCGTCTCCGGCTCGCGCCGCAGGTAGTCGCGCCGCACGCCCCACAGGGCGAAGACGAACGGCATGCCGGTCCACTCGCGCCACATCGCGCCGAGGTCGTACACGCGCAGGCCGAGCCGGGGCGCGTCGTGCAGCGAGGCGCGCAGGGCGGCGTCACCGATGAGGACGGCGGCCTCCGACTCCTGCATCATCAGGCCCAGGTCGGGTGGGCAGGTGTAGTAGTCGGGCGTGACGCCGATCCGGTCGGCGAGCAGCAGCCTGGCGAGGCGCACGGAGGTGCGGGACGTCGAGCCGAGGGCGACGCGGGCGCCGTCCAGCTCTTCGAGCGGCACCTTGGAGACGATCATGCAGGACATGACGGGGCCGTCGCAGCCGACCGCGATGTCGGGGAGGGCGACGAGGTCGTCCGCGTGCCGCAGGTATTCGACGAGGGAGACGGGCCCGATGTCGAGCGCGCCGTCCGCCAGCAGCTCGCCGAGGCGCTCGGGGGTGTCCTTGGTGAGTGTGAGGTCCAGCAGCGTCCCGGTCCTGGCGAGCCCCCAGTAGAGGGGGAGACAGTTGAGGAACTGGATGTGGCCGACACGCGGGCGACTCCGGTGGTGTGTACTCACCTTTCGGAGGGTACGCCTGTGGTCGTGCGGAACAGTGGTCAGGGATGTGCGGGTCAGGTGACCCCCCGGGGTGATCTCGACTCTTCCCGCTTTGCGGACCGCGTGCTACGCTCATACCGAGTTACAGTTTGGTTTCCCTTGCAGTACGAGCCTGCGGAGCATGTAGCCGCGGGCTTTCGTCATTTTCAGGCTTCATTGAAGGTTCTGGAGCAGGGCGACCCTTTTAGGCCCAGGGAGGGCTTACATGGCTACCGGAACCGTCAAGTGGTTCAACGCCGAAAAGGGCTTTGGTTTCATCGCTCAGGACGGCGGCGGCCCCGATGTCTTTGTCCACTACTCCGCGATCAACGCGTCCGGCTTCCGCTCCCTTGAGGAGAGCCAGACCGTGAGCTTCGACGTCACCCAGGGTCCGAAGGGCCCCCAGGCGGAGAACGTCACGATCGTCTGAGGCCGCCGACACCGCTCGGCGCACCACACAAGGAGCCCTCGCTTCCAGCGGGGGCTCCTGCCTTTTCGCCTTTTCCGCGCCCTTTCCCCTGCCGGGACGCCCGCCCGCGCGCTCAGCCGGGCAGGGTGCCGCCGAAACGCAGCCGCTCGGCCAGCTCGGCGCGGTCCGCGGTGAACCAGACGTAAGGGCCCGCGTTCCCGCGCCGCACGGCCGCGGCGAACGGCGCGTTCCAGGGCAGCACGTGCGACAGGTCGCCCTCGTACGCGACGCGCAGCCGGTAGTCGAGGAACGTCTGCGTGATCCGGTCGGCCAGCCCCGACGTGGTGTCGAAGAACGCGGGCGGCAGCCGCCGCAGCGGTATCACCACCAGCTCGGCGCCGATGCCCAGGGCCTCACCCGCCAGCAGCAGCGCGGCCTCCTCGCCGTCCACCGGCGGGCCGTCCCCCGCGGGGAGCACCGGGGTGCCGTGGATCTCCAGGGGCGTCTGGGGGAGGTACGTCATGCCATGAGGATGCCCCCGGGGGGCGCCCGCCGTCACCCGTTCGCCCGGCCGCGCGCCGCCGGGCCCCCGGACGTCGGGCGCGGTCCAATGGGCACATGGACGACAGGCGTGACATTCCCGACGTGGAGAGCATCCAGAGCATGCGTGAGGTCGAGGACATGAACGGCACCGACGACCTGGGCGATCCGGACGCCTTCACCGCCCTCGGCGGCTCGGGCGACGGCGTGGTCGAGCTGTGGACCCGGCGGGTCCTCGCGCTGGGCGACGACATCGACGAGGGCGAGGCGCGCGCCCTCGTCGAGGAGATGTGGGAGACGGCGTCGCTGCGCGAGGTCGATGTGTACGAGGAGGTGGTGGCCGAACGGGAGGACGAGCGGGACGAGTGACGCGGTGGGGGCGGGGCGGCCGTCAGAGGGTGGGGGTGATCGGCAGGCCGCCGAGCAGACCGCCCAGCACCTCGCCCGGCAGGTCACCGGCCCCGGCGCCGTCCGTCAGCGGGCCGGTGACGACGCTGGTGCTGATGGGCTGGAAGTCGGCGATCTGGGTGCCGACCGAGTTGGACAGGGGGTCGGTGGAGGTGCTGGACAGCGGGTCGAGCGGCAGCGCGAGGACGGGCTCGACCGAGTAGCGCAGGGCGTCGCCCGTGACACCGAGGGTCGAGGGGACCGTGGAGAGCGCAGAGAGCGGGCCGGGCGCCGCCTCGGCGGCGCACGCGCCGCCCGCCGCGGCGAGGACCGCCCCGCCCGCCGTCGCGGTCAGCGAGGCCACGCGCAGGACGCGGGAAAGTTGGGTCATGACCGGCACGCTAGTGCGCGAGGCGGCCCCCGTTCATCCCGGTGCCGGGGGAAGTCGCCCGAACGGAGGACGGCGGCATCCGCGAGAATGGACGCGTGACTCGTGCAACGCTGGACAAACAGCCCACCGAGGTCGCCGCGATGTTCGACGCGGTCGCCGCCCGCTACGACCTGACCAACGACCTGCTGGCCCTCGGTCAGAACCGCCGCTGGCGGCGCGCCGTCGCCGACGCGGTCGCCGCGCGGCCGGGGGAGCGGGTCCTCGACCTCGCCGCCGGGACCGGCACGTCCGCCATGCCGTTCGCGCTGGCCGGTTCCTTCACCGTCCCCTGCGACTTCAGCCGGGGGATGCTGGCCGAGGGCAAGCGGCGCGTGCCGTGGATGCCGTTCACCGCGGGGGACGCGCAGCGACTGCCGTTCCGGGACGGCGTGTTCGACGCCGTGACGATCTCCTTCGGGCTGCGGAACCTCAGCGACACCGAGCTGGCGCTGCGCGAGATGCTGCGCGTGACCAAGCCGGGGGGGCGCCTGGTCGTCTGCGAGTTCAGCCACCCGACGTGGGCGCCGTTCCGTACGGTCTACAACGAGTACCTGATGCGCGCGCTGCCGCCGGTCGCGACCCGCGTCTCCAGCAACCCGGACGCGTACGTCTACCTCGCCGAGACGATCCGCGCCTGGCCCGACCAGCCCGCGCTGGCCTCCGTGCTCCAGCAGGCCGGTTGGAGCCGCGTGGCCTGGCGCAACCTGTCGGGCGGCATCGTCGCACTGCACCGGGGCACCAAGGAACGCGCCGCATAGACTCGACCGCGTGCACGGCACACCGTGCCTGACGGCCGCTCACCGTCCCCTTCTCCGCACGTCCCCACCCGCTCACGCACCCGCACGACACGCCCTCATCGCCGCCGACCCGATCGGAGAGCCCGCCGTGGCCGAGACCGCCGAGACGACCCCCACCGAGTACTCCGCCGACGCCATCGTCGTCGGCGCCGGGCCGGCCGGCTCGGCGACCGCCTACCACCTGGCGCAGGCCGGGCTGGACGTCCTGCTGCTGGAGAAGACGACCTTCCCGCGCGAGAAGGTCTGCGGCGACGGCCTGACGCCGCGCGCCGTGAAGCAGCTGGTCGCCATGGGCATCGACATCTCCGAGGAGGCGGGCTGGCTGCGCAACAAGGGCCTGCGCGTCATCGGCGGCGGGCAGCGCCTCCAGCTCGACTGGCCCGAGCTGGCGTCCTTCCCCGACTACGGACTCGTCCGCAAGCGCGACGACTTCGACGAGCAGCTCGCCCGCGCCGCCGAGAAGGCGGGCGCGCGGCTGCTGGAGCGGTGCACGGTGTCGGGCCCCGTGCGGGACGAGCGCACCGGCCGCATCACGGGCGTGACGGCGAAGCTGGGCGAGGACAAGCGGCCCGCCACCTTCCGCGCGCCCGTCGTCGTCGCGGCGGACGGCAACTCGTCGCGCCTCTCGCTCGCCATGGACCTGCACCGCGACGCCAAGCGGCCGATGGGCGTGGCCGTGCGGACGTACTTCACGACGCCGCGGCACGACGACGACTACCTGGAGTCGTGGTTCGAGCTGTGGGACCGTCGGGGCCCCCAGGACCGGCTGCTGCCCGGCTACGGCTGGATCTTCGGCATGGGCGACGGCACCTCCAACGTCGGGCTCGGCGTGCTCAACAGCTCGTCCGAGTTCAAGGAGCTGGACTGGCGCGAGGTGCTGCGCACCTGGTGCGCGTCGCTGCCGCCCGAGTGGGGGTTCACGCCGGAGAACATGCAGGGCCAGATCCGGGGCGCGGCGCTGCCGATGGCGTTCAACCGCAAGCCGCACTACGCGCGGGGCCTGATGCTCGTCGGCGACGCGGGCGGGCTCGTGAACCCGTTCAACGGCGAGGGCATCGCGTACGCCATGGAGTCGGGGCGTATCGCCGCCGAGGTCATCAGCCAGGCGCTGGCGCGCCAGACGCCCGCGCAGCGTGAGGTGGCGCTGCTCGGCTACCCGAAGGTGCTGCGGGAGACGTACGGCGGCTACTACACGCTGGGCCGCGCGTTCGTGAAGCTCATCAGCAACCCGAAGATCATGAAGCTGGCGGCCGAACGCGGCCTGAGCCACCCGGTGCTGATGCGGTTCTGCCTGAAGCTGCTGGCCAACCTGACGGACCCGGCGGGCGGTGACGCGATGGACCGCGTCATCAACGGGCTGACGAAGGTCGCGCCGCGCGCCTGAGCGCGCGGGCACGGCGACGACGCGGGCCGGTGGCCCCGGATGCGGTTCCGGGGCCACCGGCCCGCGTGTCGTCCCGTCAGAGGACGCGTACCGCGCCGGTCGGCGGGTCGTAGCTCAGGTCGCGCTGGACGACGCCCGTGCTCGCGTTCTGGGCGCCGACGAACTGGCCGCCGCCGACGTAGATCGCCACGTGGTAGGCGCTGCCCGCGCCGCCCCAGTAGAGGATGTCGCCGGGCTGGAGCGCGTCCAGGGACACCTGGGTGCCCGCCGTGGACTGCGCGCCGGACACGCGGGGGAGCGGGACGCCGACGGACGCGTACGCGGCCTGGACGAGCCCCGAGCAGTCCCACGAGCCGGGGCCCGTGCCGCCCATGGTGTAGCCGTCGCCGACGTGGGACTGCGCGAAGGCCACGACGGCCGCCGCGCTGCCGCTCGCCGCGGGGGCGGCCAGGGTCGTGACCTCGCCGCCCGACTCCTGCGGCTCCTCGGCTTGCTGGGGCTCGGCGGCGGCCTCCTGGGCGGCGGCCTCGGCGCGTGCGGCCTCCTCGGCGCGTGCGTCGGCGGCTGCCCGGGCGCGCTCGGCGGCGGCCTGACGTTCGGCCTCCTCCTGCTCGGTGCGCTGCTGCGCGGCGACGCGCCTGGCGTCGGCGAGGGCGCGGTCCTGGGCGTCCGCGCGGGTGGCGGCCAGTTCGGCGTCGCCCGCCCAGGTCTGGGTGGCCTCGGCGGCAGTTGCCGCGCTGGTGGTGAGGACGCCGCTGAAGACGGGCAGTTCCGCGGTGGATTCCTTGGGCTGTTCGGCGGCGGTCGCGGGGGACGCCGCGCCGGTCACGGCGACGGTGCCCACGATGCCGGACAGGACGCCGCCGCGGAGCAGGGTGTTGGTGCGCGGCCGACGGGGTTTGCGGTGCCGGCCTCGATGACGAATCGGGGACATGGGGACCTGGCTACCAGCATCGGATGGTTGATCTCAATTAACGTGGGATGCGCCACAGTCGTCGTGTACGCGACGAGTTGGCGGCCTTTTGTCCGAAGTGCCGCTTCGGTGCGGTGATCATCTTTACGGCCGTTGTACCGCGATGTCCTGCGGGTTGTCCGTAATGTCGGGAGGGTGGGGCGGGCCTAGCACGGCGGCTCCGCCCGGGACAACGGCGGCGGGCTGTCAACCACCGTGCTCGTGGCACACCTCACGCCCGCGGGGCCCTGGTCAGGCCCACCACTGGTCGTACGCGAGGCGTGCGACCAGCGCCGTCACGACGACCAGCAGGACGACGCGGACGAAGCCGTTCCCCCGCTTCACGGCCATGCGCGCGCCGGTCCAGCTCCCGGCCATGTTGAACGCCGCCATGAAGGGGACCAGGCCCCACAGCACGGCGCCGTCGGCGGCGAAGACGAGGAGGCCGCCCACGTTTGTGCCGACGTTCACGACCTTCGCGGTCGCCGAGGCGGTGAGCAGGCTCATGCGCATCAGCGTCACCAGGGCGATCACGAGGAACGTGCCGGTGCCCGGGCCGATCAGCCCGTCGTAGAAGCCGACGCCCACGCCCGCCACCAGGACGGCCGCCGCGCGCCGCCGCCGTGAGGGCGCCTCGGCCGCCACCGCCGCGCCGAACCGGGGTCTGACGACGACGAACACCGCGACGCCGAGCAGCACCACCATGATCACCGGCTGGAGCACCTCCTCGCTCACCGCGGAAGCAAACAGTGCGCCGCCCGCCGCCGAGGCCAGCGCGACGGCGGAGAACCGCAGGGCCACGGAGACGTCCAGGGGTGCTCTGCGGGCGTAGGTGACGGCGGAGACGACCGTGCCGCACAGCGAGACGACCTTGGTCGTGCCGAGCGCGTAGGTGGGGGGCAGGTGCGCTGGCAGGCCGATGAGCAGGGCGGGGAGCTGGACGAGGCCACCGCCGCCGACCACCGCGTCGATCCAGCCCGCCAGGAAGGCGGTGATGCACAGGGCCACGGCGACGGTCAGGGATATGTCGGACACGGATGATCACACTAAGCGCCGGGCGGCGCGATGTCGTTGCATATACCACCGGCCTGTCCCGCGTGCGAATTTGCTGGCCGGTGACATGAGGTGATAGTGGGATCGATCATGGTACGGGCCCGGATGGCGCCCCGATTCACCACTTCGTAGCCGATCCGCCACCTTGCGTCCTACGTCCCGAGGTGTACGGGCTTGCGGCACTTGGTCGGGTGAAAGAGATCACAAACTTCGTGGGCCACCCCGTGTCGTAGGTCACAGGGGTGCGGGCTTAAGATGCCAGCAGCTTTGTGAACTGACTCACATAGCGATGATCTTCGTGGTAGCAGTCGCCGATGACTGGAAGGAGCGGGTGCGGTGAACGCGTACGTTCCCATCCTCGTACTGGCAGCCCTGGCAACAGCCTTCGTCGTCTTCTCCGTGATCGCCGCGGCGGTCGTCGGGCCGAAGCGGTACAACCGGGCGAAGCTGGATGCCTACGAGTGCGGTGTCGAGCCGACACCGCAGCCCGCCGGGGGCGGACGATTCCCCGTCAAGTACTACCTGACGGCGATGCTCTTCATCATCTTCGACATCGAGATCGTCTTCCTCTATCCCTGGGCCGTGCACTTCGACTCGCTGGGGATGTTCGGGCTTGTGCAAATGCTGATCTTCGTCGGTCTGATCGGTGCCGCCTACGCGTACGACTGGCGCCGTGGCGGCCTCGAATGGGACTGAGCGAAAGGCGTCTGTGATGGGTCTCGAAGACAAAATCCCCGGTGGCTTCATCCTCGACACGGTCGAGAACCTGGCCGGGCTCGCCCGTAAGTCGTCCGTCTTCCCCGCCACCTTCGGACTGGCCTGCTGCGCCATCGAGATGATGACGACGGGCGCCGGTCGCTACGACCTGGCGCGCTTCGGCATGGAGGTCTTCCGCGGCTCGCCGCGGCAGGCCGACCTGATGATCGTGGCGGGCCGGGTCAGCCAGAAGATGGCGCCGGTCCTGCGGCAGGTCTACGACCAGATGCCGAACCCCAAGTGGGTCATCTCCATGGGCGTGTGCGCCTCGTCGGGCGGCATGTTCAACAACTACGCGATCGTGCAGGGCGTGGACCACGTCGTGCCGGTGGACATCTACCTCCCCGGCTGCCCGCCCCGCCCCGAGATGCTGATGGACGCGATCCTGAAGCTCCACGCGAAGATCCGCGAGGAGAAGCTCGGCATCAACCGCGAGCAGGCCGCCCGTGAGGCGGAGGAGGCGGCGCTCAAGGCGCTGCCGACCATCGAGTTGAAGGGGCTCCTGCGGTGACGGGCACCCGGCGCGCGGCCACCGCATGGGACGGGGGCGGCCGATGAGCAGCGAGCGAGACCACCGGAGCGACGGGAACGACGGGACCACCGTGAACGGCAACGACCCCACCGCAGACGGCGTCACCGACGCCGCCCTCGAACGGGCGGGCGGCACAGGCGAGGCCATCGCCAGGCGCCGCGGCATGTTCGGCGCGAACAACGGCAGCGACACCACCGGCTACGGCGGGCTCACCCGCACCGTGCGCATGCCGGGCGCCTCGGCCCGCCCCTACGGCGGCTACTTCGACGAGGTCGCCGACGAGTTGGAGGGCGCGCTGGAGGAGCAGGGCCTCGACCCGGCCCACGCCGTCGAGAAGACGGTCGTGGACCGCGGCGAGATCACGTTCCACATCGCGCGCGAGCACCTGCTCCAGGTCGTGCGCACGCTGCGCGACGACCCCGCGCTGCGGTTCGAGCTGTGCCTCGGCGTGAGCGGCGTCCACAACCCGCACGACACGGGCCGGGAGCTGCACGCCGTCTACCACCTGCGGTCGCTGACGCACGGACGCCTCGTCCGCCTGGAGGTCAGCGTCCCCGAGGCCGACCCGCACCTGCCCTCGGTCGTCGCCGTCTACCCGACCAACGACTGGCACGAGCGCGAGGCGTACGACTTCTTCGGCCTCGTGTTCGACGACCACCCGGCGCTCACGCGGATCATGATGCCCGACGACTGGCAGGGCTTCCCGCAGCGCAAGGACTACCCGCTCGGCGGCATCCCCGTCGAGTACAAGGGCGCCCAGATCCCGGCTCCCGACCAGCGGAGGTCGTACAGCTGATGACCACTCACGCCACCCGTCCCGCCGAACCGCGCGAGACGACAGAAGGCCCGGTCTACACCGTCACGGGCGGCGACTGGGACGAGATCACCCAGGCCGCCGCCGAGCGCGCCGACGACGAGCGGATCGTCGTCAACATGGGTCCCCAGCACCCCTCGACGCACGGCGTGCTGCGGCTGATCCTGGAGATCGACGGCGAGACGGTCACCGAGGCCCGCGCGGGCATCGGCTACCTCCACACCGGCATCGAGAAGAACCTCGAATACCGGACCTGGACGCAGGGCACGACGTTCGTGACCCGCATGGACTACCTCACGCCCTTCTACAACGAGGCCGCGTACTGCCTCGGCGTCGAGAAGCTCCTCGGGATCACCGACGACGTCCCCGACCGCGCCAGCGTCATCCGCGTCCTGCTGATGGAGATCAACCGCATCTCCTCGCACTTCGTCGCCATCGCCACCGGCGGCATGGAGCTGGGCGCCACCACCGTCATGATCTACGGCTTCCGCGACCGGGAGCTGTGTCTCGACCTCTTCGAGCTGATCACCGGGCTGCGCATGAACCACGCGTTCATCCGGCCGGGCGGCCTCGCCCAGGACCTGCCGCCGGGCGCCATCGACGCGCTGCGCGAGTTCGTCCGGCAGATGCGGAAGAACCTCCCCGAGTACGACGCCCTGTGCAGCGGCAGCCCCGTCTTCCGCGCGCGCCTGAAGGACGTCGGCTACCTCGACCTCGCGGGCTGCCTCGCGCTCGGCGCCACCGGGCCGATCCTCCGCTCCGCGGGACTGCCGCACGACCTGCGCAAGTCCGACCCGTACTGCGGCTACGAGAACTACGACTTCGAGGTCCCCACCACCGACACGTGCGACTCCTTCGGCCGCTTCCTGCTGCGCCTTGAGGAGATCGAGCAGTCGCTGCGGATCATCGAGCAGTGCATGGAACGGCTGGAGCCCGGGCCGGTCATGGTCGGCGACAAGAAGATCGCCTGGCCCGCGCAGCTCGCCCTCGGCCCCGACGGGCTCGGCAACTCGCTGGACCACATCAAGAACATCATGGGCACCTCCATGGAGGCCCTGATCCACCACTTCAAGCTCGTCACCGAGGGCTTCCGCGTCCCGCCGGGACAGGTCTACACGGCCGTGGAGTCCCCCAAGGGCGAGCTGGGTGTCCACCTCGTGAGCGACGGCGGCACCCGCCCGTACCGGGTGCACTTCCGCGACCCGTCGTTCACCAACCTCCAGTCCATGGCGGCGATGTGCGAGGGCGGCATGGTCGCCGACGTCATCGTCGCCGTGGCGTCCATCGACCCCGTGATGGGAGGCGTAGACCGATGACCGAGGTCAGCCTGGGCATGCCGCAGACGCCCGCCCCGCCGTACCCGGACGACGTCCGCGCCCGGCTGGAGGCGGACGCCGCCGAGGTGATCGCCCGCTACCCCGACAGCCGCTCCGCGCTGCTGCCGCTGCTCCACCTCGTGCAGTCGGAGGAGGGCCATGTCACGCGCACCGGCATGCGGTTCTGCGCCGACGCGCTCGGCCTCACGACCGCCGAGGTGACGGCCGTCGCCACCTTCTACTCCATGTACCGGCGCAAGCCCTCGGGCGACTACCAGGTCGGCGTGTGCACCAACACGCTGTGCGCCGTCATGGGCGGCGACGAGATCTTCGGCGAACTCCAGGCCCACCTCGGCGTCGGCAACGGCGAGACCACCGCCGACGGCAAGGTCACGCTGGAGCACATCGAGTGCAACGCGGCCTGCGACTTCGCGCCCGTCGTGATGGTCAACTGGGAGTTCTTCGACAACCAGACCGTCGAGTCGGCCAAGCAGCTCGTGGACCAGCTGCGCGCCGGTGCGCAGGTCACCCCGACGCGCGGCGCGCCGATCTGCGACTTCCGCAAGACCGCCCGCATCCTCGCCGGGTTCCCCGACGAACGGCCGGGCGCCGTCGCCGCGGGCGGCAGCGCGGGCCCCGCCTCGCTCGCGGGCCTGCGCCTCGCCAAGGGCGAGACGGCCCCCGGCCGCGTCGTCGCCCCCCGCGCCGGGGAGCGTCCCGCGGGACCCGACGCCGACGCGCAGCCCGACGGCCGCGCGCCCGCCACGCACCCCAGCTCGCACGACGCCCCCCAGCCGAGCGCGGCCTCCGACCCGGAGAACCCCACCGGCCCGGTCACGAAAGAGGGTGAGTGACCATGACGACCGCGACCGAACGCGGCGAGGCCGGTGCGGAGAAGCTGCTGACGCCCGTCCTGTCGGAGTTCTGGGACAAGGACAAGTCCTGGACGATCGAGGTCTACCGCGACCACGGCGGCTACCGCGGCAGCGCCAAGGCGCTCGCGATGGCGCCCGACGACGTCATCGCGTACGTCAAGGAGTCGGGGCTGCGCGGCCGTGGCGGCGCCGGGTTCCCCACCGGGATGAAGTGGCAGTTCATCCCGCAGGGTGACGGCAAGCCGCACTACCTCGTCGTCAACGCGGACGAGTCGGAGCCCGGGACCTGCAAGGACATCCCGCTCCTCTACGCGAACCCGCACTCGCTCGTCGAGGGCATGATCATCGCCTGTCACGCGATCCGCTCGAACCACGGGTTCATCTACCTGCGCGGCGAGGTCGTCCCCGTCCTGCGCAGGCTCCAGGCGGCCGTGGCCGAGGCGTACGCCGCCGGGTTCCTCGGCAAGGGCGCGCTCGGCGACGGCG
Source organism: Streptomyces avicenniae (assembly GCF_000719135.1). GTDB lineage: Bacteria > Actinomycetota > Actinomycetes > Streptomycetales > Streptomycetaceae > Streptomyces > Streptomyces avicenniae. The sequence continues at coordinate 43,004 of NZ_JOEK01000003.1, forward strand.
GCGACCTCGACATCACCGTCCACGCGGGCGCGGGCGCGTACATCTGCGGCGAGGAGACCGCGCTCCTCGACTCGCTCGAAGGGCGCCGCGGCCAGCCCAGGCTGCGTCCCCCCTTCCCGGCGATCGCCGGTCTGTACGCCTGCCCCACCGTCGTGAACAACGTGGAGTCCATCGCCTCGGTTCCCGCCATCATGGACCGGGGCAAGGAGTGGTTCCGGGAGATGGGCAGCGAGAAGTCGCCCGGCTTCACGCTCTACTCGCTCTCGGGACACGTCGCGCGCCCCGGCCAGTACGAGGCGCCGCTCGGCGTCACCCTGCGCCAGCTGCTCGACCTCGGCGGCGGCATCCGCCCCGGGCACCGCCTCAAGTTCTGGACGCCCGGCGGCTCCTCCACCCCGATGTTCACCGAGGAACACCTCGACGTCCCCCTCGACTACGAGGGCGTCGGCGCCGCCGGGTCCATGCTCGGCACCAAGGCCCTCCAGGTCTTCGACGAGACGACCTGCGTCGTCCGCGCCGTCACCCGCTGGACCGAGTTCTACGCGCACGAGTCCTGCGGCAAGTGCACGCCCTGCCGCGAGGGCACCTACTGGCTCGTCCAGCTCCTGCGCGACATCGAGGCGGGCAAGGGCCTCCTCGGCGACCTCGACAAGCTCGCCGACATCGCCGACAACATCAACGGCAAGTCGTTCTGCGCCCTCGGTGACGGCGCCGCGAGCCCCATCTTCTCGTCGCTGAAGTACTTCCGCGCCGAGTACGAGCGGCACATCACCGAACGTGCCTGCCCCTTCGACCCCGCCAAGTCCACCGTCTGGGCGGACGACGGCACCACGGCATCGGCTCACCAGGAGGTGAACGCGTGACGGTCACCACCGACGGGACGGCGAAGGCCACCGCCGAGGACCTGGTGACGCTGACCATCGACGGCATCGAGATCTCCGTGCCCAAGGGCACCCTGGTCATCCGTGCCGCCGAGGAACTCGGCATCGAGATCCCCCGGTTCTGCGACCACCCGCTCCTCGACCCGGCGGGCGCCTGCCGCCAGTGCATCGTGGAGGTCGAGGGCCAGCGCAAGCCGATGGCCTCCTGCACCATCACCTGTACCGAGGGCATGGTGGTGCGCACCCAGCTCACCTCGCCCGTCGCCTCCAAGGCGCAGCGCGGCGTGATGGAGCTGCTGCTCATCAACCACCCGCTGGACTGCCCGGTCTGCGACAAGGGCGGCGAGTGCCCCCTCCAGAACCAGGCGATGTCGGCGGGCGACGCCGAGTCACGCTTCGACGGCGTGAAGCGGACGTACGAGAAGCCGGTGCCGATCTCCGCGCAGGTGCTCCTGGACCGCGAACGCTGCGTCCTGTGCGCCCGCTGCACCCGCTTCTCGAACCAGGTCGCGGGCGACCCGATGATCGAGCTGATCGAGCGCGGCGCGCTCCAGCAGGTCGGCACGGGCGAGGGCGACCCGTTCGAGTCGTACTTCTCCGGCAACACGATCCAGATCTGCCCGGTCGGCGCGCTCACCTCGGCCGCCTACCGCTTCCGGGCCCGCCCGTTCGACCTCGTCTCCTCGCCCAGCGTCTGCGAGCACTGCGCGGGCGGCTGCGCCACCCGCACCGACCACCGGCGCGGGAAGGTCATGCGCCGCCTCGCGGTCAACGACCCCGAGGTCAACGAGGAGTGGATCTGCGACAAGGGCCGCTTCGGCTTCCGCTACGCGCAGACCGCCGACCGGCTCACCACCCCGCTCGTGCGGAACGCGGCGACCGGGAACCTTGAGCAGACCAGCTGGCCCGAGGCCCTGCGCGTCGCCGCCGAGGGGCTCGCCGCGGCCAGGGAGCGCGGCGCGGCCGTCCTCACCGGCGGCCGGGTCACCGTCGAGGACGCCTACGCCTACGCCAAGTTCGCCCGCGTCGCGCTCGGCACCAACGACATCGACTTCCGCGCCAGGCCGCACAGCGCCGAGGAGACCGCCTTCCTCGCCGCCCAGGTCGCGGGCCGCGGCTTCGACCTCGACGGCGCGGGCGTCACCAACGCCACGCTGGAGCGCGCACCGGCCGTCCTGCTGGTCGGCTTCGAGTCGGAGGAGGAGGCCCCCGGCGTCTTCCTGCGGCTGCGCAAGGCCCACCGCAAGCACGGCCTGCGGCTGTGGTCCGTCGCCACGCACATCACGCCTGGCCTCGCCAAGGCCGGCGGCACGCTGCTGCCCGCCGCGCCCGGCACCGAGCCGGACTGGCTCGACGCCCTGGCCGCCGGGTCCGACAGCCTCGACGCCCACGGCAGGCAGGCCGCGGAGGCGCTGCGGGCCGAGGGCGCGCTGATCGTCGTCGGCGAACGGCTCGCCGGGGTCACCGGCGGCTACACCGCCGCCGTCGCCACCTCCGCCGCCACCGGCGCGCGGCTCGTCTGGATCCCGCGCCGCGCCGGTGAGCGCGGCGCCGTCGAGGCCGGGGCCCTGCCGGGGCTGCTGCCCGGCGGCAGGCCCGAGACGTCCGAGCGCGCCCGGCGTGAGATCGCCGCCGCCTGGGGCCTGGCCGCCCTGCCGGACGGCGCGGGCCGCGACACGGCGGGCATCGTCGAGGCCGCCGTGTCCGGCGGGATCGGTGCGCTGGTCGTCGGCGGCGTCGAGGTCACGGACCTGCCGGACCCGGCGCGCGCCAGGGAGGCGCTGGCCGCCGTCGCGGCGGGCGGCTTCCTCGTCAGCCTGGAACAGCGGCCCTCCGAGGTCGCGGACGCGGCGCACGTCGTCCTGCCGGTGGCCGCCGTCGCCGAGAAGGACGGCACGTTCCTCAACTGGGAGGGACGCGCCCGCTCGTTCGCCGCCGCGATCAAGCCCGACCAGATGACGCGCCGCCACGTCCGCACCGACGGGCGCGCCCTGCACATGCTGGCCGACGCGCTGGCCGCCGTGGAGGGCTCCACGAGCGGGCCGCTCGGCCTGCCGGACGTGGACAGCGCCCGCCGTGAACTCGACGGCCTGGCGCCCTGGACCGGCGACCTGCCGCTCGGCCCGACCGCGAGCCCCGGCGACCTGCCGAACCCGGTGCAGGGCGAGGCCGTCCTCGCCGGGCACCGGCTCCTGCTCGACCAGGGGCGGCTCCAGCACGGCGACGCCGCGCTCGCCGCCACACGGCACGCCGCCGTGGCCCGCCTGTCCGCCGCCACCGCGGCCGAGGCGGGCGTCGCGGACGGCGCGCCGCTCACCGTCACGGGGCCCGCCGGGACGGTGACGCTGCCGCTGCGCGTCACCCCCGAGATCCCCGACCGCGTCGTCTGGCTGCCGCTGAACTCCACCGGGTCAGGCACCCTCGCGGACCTGGGCACCGTCCCGGGCCAGGTCGTCCGTGTGTCCCCCGCGACCGGGACCCAGGACGCCGCACCGGTCGCCGAGGAGGTGAACGCATGATGCCCGCGCCGCGGTTCACCGCGCTGGCACAGGAGGCCGACCTGTCGATGTTCGGCCAGGACCCGTTCTGGCTGATCGTCGTGAAGGCCGTCGGCTGCTTCGCGATCCTGATGCTGCTGGTCCTCGTCTGCATCGTCATGGAGCGCAAGGTCGTCGGCTGGATGCAGCTGCGCATCGGCCCCAACAGGCACGGCCCCTGGGGCATGCTCCAGTCGCTCGCCGACGGCGTGAAGCTGATGCTGAAGGAGGACATCAACGTCAAGGCGGCCGACAAGGTCGTCTTCATCCTCGCCCCGCTGCTGGCCGCCATCCCGGCATTCATGGCCGTCGCCGTCATCCCGTTCGGCCCGGCCGACGACCCGGTGAGCATCTTCGGGACCGAGACCGTCCTCCAGCTCACCGACCTGCCGGTCGCGCTTCTCTACATCCTGGCCACCTCCGCCATCGCCGTGTACGGCACGGTGCTGGCCGGCTGGTCGTCCGGCTCGACGTACCCGCTGCTCGGCGGCGTCCGCGCGACGGCGCAGATCATCTCGTACGAGGTGGCGATGGGCCTGAGCTTCGCCGCCGTCTTCCTCCACTCCGGGTCGATGTCCACCTCGGCCATCGTGGACGCGCAGGAGGACCGCTGGTTCGTGATCCTGCTGCCCGTCTCGTTCCTCATCTACATGGTGGCGATGGTCGGCGAGGCGCACCGCGCGCCGTTCGACATGCCGGAGTCCGAGGGCGACCTGGTCGGCGGCTACCTGACCGAGTACTCCTCGATCAAGTTCGCGTTCTTCATGATGTCCGAGTACGTGCACATGGTCACGGTCTCGATGCTCATGACGACGTTCTTCCTGGGCGGCTGGCGGGCCCCGGCGCCGCTGAGCTTCTGGGAGGGCGCGAACTCCGGCTGGTGGCCGATGCTGTGGTTCCTCGGGAAGACGGCCGCCGTCATCTTCTTCTTCGTCTGGATCCGCGGCTCGCTGCCCCGCGTGCGCTACGACCAGTTCATGATCCTGGGTTGGAAGGTCCTGATCCCCGTCGCGCTGGTGTGGCTGATGCTCGTCGCCACCGTCCGCGCGATGCAGAACGAGGGCTACGACGTCTACGACATGCTCCCGTGGGTCGGCGGCGGCGTCCTCGTCCTGCTGCTGCTCTCCTTCGTCGCCGACGTGTTCCGCGACCGGGCCGACCAGCGGCAGGAGGCCGCCGAGGCGGCGGGCCCCGAGCCGGTGTTCGACCCGCTGGCGGGCGGCTACCCCGTGCCGCCGCTGCCGGGCCAGACCCTGCCTCCCGTGCCACGCCGCCCCTCCAGGGCACGTGTCCCGGCGACCATCGCCGGAGTGAGCGCGGCCACCGAGGACGCCGTCCCCGACACTCCCCGAAAGGAGGCCGACGATGCCTGAGTTCAGCAATCCGGTGGGCGGCTTCGGCGTGACCTTCAAGGCCATGTTCAAAAAGCGCCTCACCGAGCAGTACCCCGAGGTCAAGAAGCCGACCGCGCCGCGGTTCCACGGCCGCCACCAGCTCAACCGCCACCCGGACGGGCTGGAGAAGTGCATCGGCTGCGAGCTGTGCGCCTGGGCCTGTCCCGCCGACGCGATCTACGTCGAGGGCGCGGACAACACCGAGGAGGAGCGCTACTCGCCGGGGGAGCGCTACGGCCGCGTCTACCAGATCAACTACCTGCGCTGCATCCTCTGCGGCCTGTGCGTCGAGGCGTGCCCCACCCGGGCGCTCACCATGACGAACGAGTACGAGCTCGCCGACCGCACCCGCGCCTCCCTCATCTACACGAAGGAGGAGCTGCTCACCGGCCTCACCGACGGCATGGTCGAGGCCCCGCACGCGATGTACCCCGGCACCGACGACCAGGCGTACTACCGCGGCGAGGTCACCGGCGCGGCCCCGGGCACCGACCGGCAGGTCGCCCGCTCCAAGGGCGAGGTCCCGCCGGGCGAGGCCGACGACGACCCGGTGACCGCCGCGTCCAAGCTGACCGACCCGGCCGCGCAGGGACCGGGGGTCCACGCATGAGCACGCTCACGACGCTGGCGGCCGAGACGTCCACCTCCACCGGCGAGGCCGTCCAGTTCTGGATCCTCGCGCCGCTGGCCGTCCTCGGCGGCCTCGGCACGCTCCTGCTGCGCCGCGCGGTCCACTCCGCGCTGTGCCTGGCGGGCACGATGGTGCTGCTGGCCCTCTTCTACCTGGCCAACGGCGCGTACTTCCTGGGCGTCGTCCAGATCGTCGTCTACACCGGCGCGGTCATGATGCTCTTCCTCTTCGTCCTGATGCTCGTCGGCGTCAGCGCGGCCGACTCGTTCAAGGAGACGCTGGCCGGGCAGCGCTGGCTCGCCGCCGCCTGCGGGCTCGGGCTCGGGCTGCTGCTGATCGCGGGCATCGGCCAGGCGTCCACCGGCTCGTTCACCGGCCTCGCCGAGGCCAACGGCGGCGGCAACGTGGAGGGCCTCGCGTCGCTCCTGTTCACCCGCTACGTCGTCGCGTTCGAGGTGACGGGGGTGCTGCTCACGATCGCCGCCCTCGGCGCCACGCTCCTGACGCACCGCGAGCGCGTCGAGCGCAACAAGACGCAGCGCGAGCAGGCGGAGGAGCGCGTGCGCAGCGGCGTGCAGCTCCCGCCGCTGCCCGCCCCCGGCGTCTACGCCCGCCACAACGGCGTGGACATCCCCGGCCTGCTGCCCGACGGCACCCCGTCCGAGCTGACCGTCAACCCGACGCTGCGCGGACGCGGCCAGGTGCGGGAGGTCCACGGCCAGGCGCTCGCCGACCTCGCCGCCCTCGAACAGCGCACCTCCGCCTACCAGGGCCGCCCCTCGCCCGCCGGGCCCGCCCCCCGGGGCACGGCACTCGGCGGCGCCGCGGCCCCCGGCGACGGCGCCGTATCCACCGACGCCGAGGAGGCCAGGAAGTGAACCCGCAGAACTACCTCTACCTCGCGGCCCTGCTGTTCACGCTGGGCGCATCCGGGGTGCTGCTGCGGCGCAACGCGATCGTCGTGTTCATGTGCATCGAGCTGATGCTCAACGCCGCCAACCTCGCACTCGTGACCTTCTCCCGCATGCACGGCAATCTCGACGGCCAGATCATGGCCTTCTTCGTGATGGTCGTGGCCGCGGCCGAGGTCGTCGTGGGGCTGGCGATCATCGTCATGGTCTACCGCTCCCGGCACTCGGCCTCGGTCGATGACGCCAGCCTGATGAAGCTGTAAGGCCAAGGAAATCGTGGGAGCGTTCTCGTGGAGTCATTGATCGGACTGCTCGTCGCGGCACCGCTGCTGGGCGCCGCCGTGCTGCTGCTCGGCGGCAGGCGCCTGGACCGCGCGGGCCACTGGTTCGGCCTGGCCATGGCGGCCGTCTCGTTCGTCCTCGCCGTGGCGCTCTTCTTCGACCTGCTGGACCGGGCGGGGGAGGAACGGACGCTGCACCAGCACCTGTTCAGCTGGGTGCCGGTGGCCGACTTCCGGGCCGACGTCGCGTTCCAGCTCGACCAGCTGTCGATGACGTTCGTGCTGCTGATCACGGGCGTGGGCACGCTGATCCACCTCTACTCGGTCGGGTACATGGAGCACGACGAGCGGCGCCGCCGCTTCTTCGGCTACCTGAACCTCTTCCTCGGCGCGATGCTGCTGCTGGTCCTGGCCGACAACTACCTGCTGCTGTACGTCGGCTGGGAGGGTGTGGGCCTCGCCTCCTTCCTCCTCATCGGCTTCTGGCAGCACAAGCCGAGCGCGGCGACGGCGGCCAAGAAGGCGTTCGTCGTCAACCGCGTCGGTGACGTCGGCCTGTCCATCGCGATCCTCCTGATGTTCACCACCTTCGGGAGCTTCGCGTTCGCCGAGGTCCTGCCGAACGCCGACAGCGCCTCGGAGGGCACGCTCACCGGCATCGGCCTGATGCTGCTGCTCGCCGCCTGCGGCAAGTCGGCGCAGGTGCCGCTCCAGTCCTGGCTCGGCGACGCGATGGAGGGCCCGACCCCCGTCTCGGCCCTGATCCACGCGGCGACGATGGTCACCGCCGGTGTCTACCTCGTGGTCCGTTCAGGCGCCGTGTTCGACGCGGCGCCCGACGCGCAGACCGTCGTGGTCGTCGTCGGCGCCGTCACGCTGCTGTTCGGCGCGGTCGTCGGCTGCGCGAAGGACGACATCAAGAAGGCCCTCGCGGGCTCCACGATGTCGCAGATCGGCTACATGATGCTGGCCGCCGGGCTCGGCCCGATCGGCTACGTCTTCGCGATCATGCACCTGGTGACGCACGGCTTCTTCAAGGCCGGGCTCTTCCTCGGCGCCGGTTCCGTCATGCACGGCATGAACGACGAGGTGGACATGCGCCGCTACGGCGGCCTCCGCACGTACATGCCCGTCACCTTCGTGACCTTCGGCCTCGCCTACCTCGCGATCATCGGCTTCCCCTATCTCTCCGGCTTCTTCTCCAAGGACGAGATCATCTACGCCGGTTTCTCCAAGGGCGGCACCGAGGGCTGGATCCTCGGCGGCGTGATGCTGCTGGGCGCGGCGCTGACCGCGTACTACATGACGCGCATCATGCTGATGACCTTCTTCGGCGAGAAGCGCTGGCAGCCGGACGCGAACGGCCACGAGCCGCACCCGCACGAGTCCCCGCTCACCATGACCGTCCCGATGATGGTCCTGGCGGGCGGCGCGGTCGCGGCGGGCTTCGTCTTCGACGCGGGCGAGTCCTTCGTCCACTGGCTGGAGCCGGTCACCGGCCTGGAGCACGGCGACTCGCCGGTCAGCCACGGCCAGGTGTCCATCGCCGCCACCGCCGTCATGGTGCTCGGCGTCGCCGGGGCGTGGTTCCAGTACGGCCGCCGCCCGGTGCCCGTCGTCGCGCCGACCGGCAGCCTGCTCACCCGCGCGGCGCGGCGTGACCTGCTCCAGGACGACTTCAACCACGCCGCGTTCGTCCAGACCGGCAGCTACCTCACCCGGGGGCTCGTCTACCTCGACCACAAGCTGGTCGATGGCGTGGTCAACGGCACGGCCGCCTCCTTCGGCGGGCTGTCCGGGCGGCTGCGGCGGATCCAGAACGGATTCGCCCGCAGTTACGCGGTCTCGATGTTCGGCGGTGCGGCTGTCCTCGTCGCCGTGACCCTGCTGATGAGGGCGGTCTGAGATATGTCATTTCCCCTGCTGACGGCCACGGCCGTGGCACCGGCGCTCGGCGCCGTCGTCACCGCCGCGGTGCCCGCCGCGCGGCGGACGACCGCCAAGTGGCTGGCGTTCGGCTTCTCGCTGCTCACGCTCGCGCTCGCCGCGGCCGTCGTGCTGCGCTTCGACACCGCGCCGGGCGCCGACCGGTTCCAGCTGACCGAGTCGCGCTCCTGGATCCCGGACTTCGGCGTCCGCTACGAGCTGGGCGTGGACGGCATCGGCGTCGCGATGATCGCGCTGACCGCCGTGCTGATCCCGTTCCTCATCGGCGCGGGCTGGAACGACGCGGACCCGGTGGAGGGCGAGGCGCCCGCGAACCGGCGCTGGCGGCCCACCCAGGGCTTCTTCGCGCTGATCCTCATGGTCGAGGCGATGGTCATCCTGTCCTTCGCGGCGACCGACGTCTTCCTCTTCTACATCTTCTTCGAAGCCATGCTGATCCCGATGTACTTCCTCATCGGCGGCTTCGGGGACCGTGCCGGGGAGCAGGGCGAGGAGGGCCAGGCGCGCCAGCGGTCGTACGCGGCCGTCAAGTTCCTCCTCTACAACCTGGCGGGCGGCCTCGTCATGCTGGCCGCGGTCATCGGCCTGTACGTGGCCACCGCCGACCAGCTGCCCGAGGGCACGTTCTCCCTCCAGGCGATCCTGGAGGCGCGGCAGTCGGGCGAGCTGGACTTCGCGGCGGACACCGAACGCTGGCTGTTCCTCGGCTTCTTCCTCGCCTTCGCCGTCAAGGCGCCGCTGTGGCCGCTGCACACGTGGCTGCCGAACGCGATGGGCGAGTCCACCGCGCCGGTCGCCGTCCTCATCACGGCCGTGGTGGACAAGGTCGGCACCTTCGCGATGCTGCGCTTCTGCCTCGGCATGTTCCCCGAGGCGAGCGAGTGGGCCACCCCGGTCGTCGTGGGGCTCGCGCTGGTCAGCATCATCTACGGCGCGCTGCTCGCCATCGGGCAGCGGGACATGAAGCGGCTGATCGCGTACGCGTCCATCAGCCACTTCGGGTTCATCGTGCTGGGCGTCTTCGCGATGACCAGCCAGGGCCACGGCGGCGCGACGCTCTACATGATCAACCACGGCATCGCCACGGCGGCGCTGATGCTGGTCGCCGGCTTCCTCATCGCGCGGCGCGGTTCGCGGCTCATCGCGGACTACGGCGGCGTGCAGAAGACGGCGCCCGTGCTGGCGGGCACGTTCCTCATCGGCGGTCTCGCGACGCTGTCGCTGCCGGGGACCGGGCCGTTCGTCAGCGAGTTCCTGGTGCTCGTCAGCGCGTTCAGCCGCTGGCAGGCGGTGGGGATCATCGCGTGCACCGGCATCGTGCTGGCCGCGCTGTACGTGCTGCTGCTCTACCAGCGCACCATGACCGGGCCGGTGAAGGCCGGGCTGGAGAAGCTGCCGGACCTGCGGGTGCGGGAGATCGCCGTCGTGGCGCCGCTGATCGTGCTCCTCGTCTTCCTCGGCGTCTACCCGAAGCCGCTCACCGAGATCCTCGACCCGGCGGTGGAGCACACGATGTCCGACGTGGACCGTACCGATCCGCAGCCGCAGCACGACGTGTCAGAAGTGGAGGCCGCCGAGTGAACGGGGCGGGCGTGGCCGAGGCGGCCCGGATTGAGGAGAGTGGCGCATGAACCCGGGTGAGCTGCAAGCTCCTGACATCGAGTGGAGCGCGCTCTCCCCGAGCCTGATCGTCTTCACGGCGGCGGTGCTCGGGGTGCTGGTGGAGGCGTTCGTGCCGCGCCGGAGCCGTTACGTGGCCGAGGTCGTGCTCTCGGCGCTCGCGCTGGCCGGGGCGTTCGCCGCCGTGGTGGTGCTGGCGTCCGGCGGGCACGCGACGAGCGAGGCGCAGATCGCGGGCATGGGCTCGCTGGCGGTGGACGGCCCGGCGCTGTTCCTCCAGGGCGTGATCGTGCTGGTCGGCCTCGTGTCGGTCTTCCTGTTCGCCGAGCGGCGTCTCGAACCGGCGGCGCACGGCGCGGCGGTGGACTCCTTCGCCGCCCAGCCGGCCGCCGTGCCGGGCGGGCAGGCCGAGCAGGAGGCGGTGCGCGCCGGGCACACGACGACGGAGATCTTCCCGCTGCTGCTCTTCGCGGTCGGCGGCATGCTGCTCTTCCCGGCGGCCAACGACCTGCTTGTCCTGTTCATCGCCCTTGAGGTGCTGTCGCTGCCGCTGTACCTGCTGTGCGCCCTGGCGCGCCGCAGGCGGCTGCTGTCGCAGGAGGCGGCGGTCAAGTACTTCCTGCTGGGCGCGTTCGCCTCGGCGTTCCTCCTCTTCGGCATCGCGATGCTGTACGGGTACGCGGGCTCGCTCTCGTACGCGCGGATCGGTGACGTCGTGCGCGGTGAGCCGTCGGCGCTCGATCCCGGCCTGGCCGGGACGATGGGGAACGACGCGCTGCTGCTGATCGGCGGCGCGATGATCCTCGTGGGCCTGCTGTTCAAGGTCGGCGCCGTGCCGTTCCACATGTGGACGCCCGACGTGTACCAGGGCGCCCCGACGCCGGTGACGGGCTTCATGGCCGCCGCGACGAAGGTGGCCGCGTTCGGCGCGATCCTGCGGCTGCTGTACGTGGTGCTGCCGGGGCTGCGCTGGGACTGGGAGCCGGTGCTCTGGGGTGTCGCCATCGCCTCGATGGTGGCGGGCGCCGTCATCGCCATCACGCAGACCGACGTGAAGCGGCTGCTGGCGTACTCGTCCATCGCGCACGCGGGCTTCATCCTGTCCGGCGTGGTCGCGGTGAGCGAGGACGGCGTGTCGTCCGTGCTGTTCTACCTGGGCGCCTACTCCTTCGTGACGCTGGGCGCGTTCGCCGTGGTCACGCTGGTGCGGGACGCGGGCGGCGAGGCCACGCACCTGTCCAAGTGGGCGGGGCTCGGGCGGCGTTCGCCGCTGCTGGCGTCGGTGTTCGCGCTCTTCCTGCTGGCGTTCGCCGGGATCCCGCTCACGTCGGGCTTCGCGGGCAAGTTCGCGGTCTTCCGGGCGGCGGCGGACGCGGGGGCGATGGGCCTGGTCATCGTCGGTGTGATCGCCTCGGCGATCGCGGCGTTCTTCTACGTGCGCGTGATCGTCCTGATGTTCTTCAGCGAGCCGAAGGCCGAGGGGCCCTCGGTGGTGATCCCCAGCCCGCTGACGATGTCGGTGGTCGCGCTCGCGGCGGCCGTGACGGTGGTGCTGGGCGTCGCGCCGCAGTACTTCCTCGACCTGGCGAGCCAGGCGGGCGTGTTCGTGCGCTGACGGCCCACGGACGTACCGACGACGGCGGCCCGGTTACCCCCTCGGGGGGACCGGGCCGCCGTCATGCCTCCGTGGGTGCAGTGCGGGGTCACTCGCCCAGGACGTAGACCTCGCTGTCGCCCGACGACCAGGTGACGCTCATGGTGCCGTCGTCGTTCACGCGGGCGTTGGCGGCCATGTCGGTCCACGCGTGGTCGCCGTACTGGGAGCACTCGTCCAGCGTGATGGCGCCGTCCTCGGTCATCGAGCCGTAGCACAGGTCGCCCTCGTAGGCGCCCATGTCGGTGAACAGGACGGTGCCGTAGGTGATCGTGAACTTCGGCGACGCCTCGATGTCGTTCGGGTCCACGTACCAGGTGCCGTCGAAGCCGCCCCCGCCGAGTTCGGGCACGTCGGGCACGTCCGGCACGTCGGGGACGTCAGGGGCGTCGGGGATGTCCGGCACGTCGGGGACGTCCTCGGCGTCCGGGACCTCCAGGTCGCCGGGGTCGCCGAGCCCCATGTCCGCCTGATCGACGCCGAACGGCGCCTCGGAGTCGCTTCCGCACCCGGTCAGCGCCAGTGCCGACACCGCCGCGACGGCCGGCAGAGCGAACCGTATGGACCTACGCATGGTTTCCCCTCGTTTATTTCTTCTGAAGCTCGTCTCGGCAGATTAGCCGCCCTGAGCCCGGGGGAGAATTGCGTGTTACGCGTCCATGGCAATCGCTGCGGGACTGATACGTGCGCCCCGGCGCCGCGGTGGCCCGGTACCCCGGCGGGGCGGGATGCCGGACCGTCGCGGTGCGGGTCACTGGTCGATGAGGCGACCGGGGCCGTACTCCTGGACGAGGCCGGAGCTCCAGGTGACGACCAGGCGGTCCGCACTCTCCAGCCGGACGTCGGCCTCCGTGTCGGTCCACTCCTCGGTCCCGTACTGCTCGCAGACGAACGATATGTGACCGTCGATCACCGGGCCGCCGCAGACGTCGCCCTCGTTGACGCCGTTGATGTCGGTGTCCTCCTGGAAGGTGGCGAAGCCGTCCTGGAAGCGGAAGACGGGGTCGAGGGGGTCGGGGCCGACCTGCCAGTCGCCCTCCAGTTCCTCGGCCGTCGGGACGGGCCCTGCGACGTCGCCGGAGCCCGCCGTGTCGGAGCCGGGTGCCTCGCCCTCGTCCTCCTCGGCCGGGGGCTCGGTGGGGTCGGTGGTGTCGCCGCCGGTGTCGGCCTCGTCGCCACCGGGGGTCTCCTCGGCGGGCGACTCCGACGTGTCGCCGTCCCCGACGCCGAAGGCGGCCTCGTCGTCGTCGTTGCAACCGGTAAGGACGAGAGCGGCGACCGCCGCGGTCACGGGCAGGGCAAGCCGGATTGACCTGTGCATGGGTTCCCCTCGAAGGTTGTGCGAACCCGGGCAGGTTAGCTGAACATCTGCAACGGGTGTCCGGTTGTTACCCACCTGTGGAGAACGATGCGGGACTGCGGCGAATTGATCACCCAGAGACGAGGAGGGGACGACAGACGGTACGTCCCCGGCGGTGATCCACTTCCGACCGGCTACGCTGCGGGGGACAACGCACCGGAAGACAGGGGAGAGCGCTCGTGACCGTCGTGGGGCCCTTCGGGGTGAGCGTGCGGGACCCGGCCCTGGAAGCCGATGTCCAGGCGGGACTGACAGCTGTCGAGGCCGGTCTGGTCGAGGCGACGAAGAGCGACGTCCTCTTCATAACGGAAGCCGCGCAGCACCTCGTGCGCGCGGGCGGCAAGCGGTTCCGGCCGCTCCTGCTCCTGCTGGCCGCCCAGTTCGGTGACCCCTACGCGCCGGGCGTCGTGCCCTCGGCCGTGGTCGTCGAGCTGACGCACCTGGCGACGCTGTACCACGACGACATCATGGACGAGGCGGAGGTGCGCCGGGGGGTCCAGAGCGCCAACGCGCGCTGGAACAACTCGGTGGCCGTCCTCACCGGTGACTTCCTCTTCTCCCGCGCCTCATCGATAGTGGCCGAACTGGGCACCCAGGCCGTCCGTATCCAGGCGGAGGCGTTCGAGCGGCTGGTGACGGGTCAGATCCAGGAGACGGCGGGGCCGCAGGAGGGCGAGGACCCGATCGCGCACCACCTGGGCGTCATCGCGGGCAAGACGGGCTCGCTGATCGCCGTGGCCGGGCGCATGGGCGCCATAATGGCCGGCGCCGACGAGTCGGTGGTCAACATCCTCGCCCAGTACGGGGAGCGCATCGGCACGGCCTTCCAGCTCGCCGACGACGTCCTGGACATCACCAGCGACGGCCGGGAGTCGGGGAAGACGCCGGGGACCGACCTGCGCGAGGGCGTGGTGACGCTGCCGGTGCTGCGGCTGCGCGAGTCGGTGGCCAAGGGCGGTTCGCCCGAGGACAGGGCGCTGCTCGACCTGCTGGCGGGCGACCTGACGGACGACGCGCGGCACGCGGAGGCGCTGGCCGGGCTGCGGGCCCATCCGGCGCTGGCGCAGGCGCGGGCGGACGCGCTGTCGTTCGCCGAGCAGGCGCGGCAGGCGCTGGAGCCGCTGCCCGACACGTCGGCCAAGGCGGCGCTCGCCGAGCTGTGCGACGCCGTGGCGGACCGCACGTCGTGAGTGGGGGGCGCGGGGCGCCGCGGGGGTGAAGGGCGCCGCGGGCACGCGCCCTTCACCGGTTCGCGGCCCGTCCCGACCGGTTCCCGGCCCGTCCCGACCGGTTCCCGGCCCGTCCGTGGCCCGATGTCGGCCCGGTACGACGCGGTACCGACACCTTTCGTCTCACCGCCTCCCCGCGACCCCTACGGGTTTCCCGCCCTCGGAGGGTGACCGGTCATCCGCTGGGAGTACGGCGGATGCCTCCCTCCGGTGGATGACCGGAGCGTCCCCGACTGGTGCACTGGTAGGTGTCCAGACGGAAGTGGAGGGGATGACGGATGGCTATGCGAAAGGGTGTGGGCCGTGCGGCCGTTCCGATCGCGGTGGCTGCCGGAGTGGCGGCTGTCGGGATCGGGGTATGGCCCGCGCTGGCGAACGACGGGGGGCCCGACCTGCCGGAGGTGACGGCGGAGGACCTGGTCGTGCGGATCGCCGGATCGGACACGACCCAGCTGTCCGGCACGGTCACGGTTTCCGCCGACCTGGGGCTGCCGGACTTCGGCGGCTTCCTTGACGGCGCGGTGGAGTCGCTCGACGGCCCCACCGGGCGTCTCGCGTCGCTCGTGACGGGCGACAGCACGCTGGACGTCGCGGTGGACGGCCCGGACCGCCAGCGCCTCACGGTCTCGGACGGCGACGACGAGCTGGAGCTCGTCCACAACGACGGTGAGCTGTGGATCTACGACAGCGAGAGCGACACCGTCCTGCGCGGCGAGGTGCCCGCGGACGCGACGGCCGAGCGGGAGGCCGTGCCGTTCGACTCCCTGGCGCCGCAGGAGGCGGCCGATCTCCTGCTGGAGCGCGCGGGGGACCACGCCGACATCACGGTGGACGGCACGGCGCGGGTGGCCGGGCGGGACGCCTACCGGCTGCTGATCACGCCGCACGAGGACGTCACGGAGGGCTCGGGCCCCGCCTGGGCGCGCATATCCGTGGACTCCGAGACGGGCGTCCCGCTCGCGGTCACGGTGCAGGCCCAGGGGGAGCAGGTCCTGGACGTCGCGTTCTCGCGCATCGACTACTCCCAGCCCGCGGGCAGCGTCTTCGACTTCACGCCGCCGAGCGGCGCGCGGGTGATCGAGCTGGGCGACGACCCGGGGGGCCTGGCGGAGCTGCTGCCGGACGACCTGCTGCCCGGTGCCGTGCAGCCCAGTGAGCTGTTCACCGACGACCTGCCTCCGCTTCCGGTGCCGGAGGAGTTCGACTTCGGGTACTGAGCCCCGAGGCGGGCCGCGAGCGGCGCGCCGGTCCCCGGCGGCGGCCCGCCGGGGACCGGGCGTCGGCGGCAGGGTGTCGGCGGCGCCTCCCTGGGCTGTCCTGGGCACTGCCGGGCGGACGGGCGGACGGGGGCGACCTGGGTCGGGGGCGACCTGGGGCGGCCGCCACGCCACGCCACGCCACGGCCCAGCCCAGCCCCGCCCGCTCGGCCTTCCCCGGGTCTCCCCCGGACCGGCCGACCGGTGGCGGGAGGGCTGTGCGGCTGCCCCGCGTCCCGGCGCTCTCAGGGCGCGCGACGGCTCGGCTGCTGGGCCGCTGCGGTGGCCCGCCGGAAAGCCCTGGCCGGTCCGCGCGGACGACCCGGGGCCGGGGCCGGAGGCGCGTGTCACGGAGGACGTGCGGCAGGAGTGCCGGATTCTCGCCGACGCCCGGGCCCGTCATGCCCCGGGCGCGCCGCTGTCCGAGGAGTCCGCGCGGCACCCGCACGAGGGCCCGACCCCTTGCCGCCGGTGCCCCAGTGCCGTGGTGTCCCTACGCGCACGACGGGACCACCGGCTCGCCGTCCGGCTGCGGCGGCGCGCGGCCGGTGACGGGGGAGAGGTGGCGGCGGCTGTTCCCGAGCCCGCCGTGTCGGGGGACGGCACGTTGCCGGTGCGGCCCTGTGTGCTCGGCCCGGAGGGGGCGGCCGAGCGGCCCGTCGCGTGACGGTGTCAGGGCTTGGAAGGGGGAGGGCGGCTCACCTCCCAGGCGTGTCCGGGGGCCGTGGAGCCTGAGTGAACCGTCTCCCGCCGTCCGCGCGAAGTGCGGTGCCGCGGCACGGCCGCATCTGACGGTCAGCGGTGACGGGGGCCCCGGCGGCTCGTGGTGGCCCTGGAGGAGGGGCAGGTTCCCGGCGTCGCCCCCGAAGCCGCGTCCCGGGATGCCGATCCGTCGCCGATCCACCGCCGTCCCGAGTGCTCCGCGCAGCCGCTCCCGAGGATCAGGCGGTCGTCGCCCGGGTGCCGTAGCGGTCGAGCAGCGCCGCGACGTAGTGCTCCAGACGGTCGGTCAGCAGCTGTGGGGTGAGGTCGGTGCGGCCCATCGTCCGCCAGGGTGTGGCGACCCGTTCGGCGTCGGGGGCGAAGGCGAGCGCGTCCAGCAGGCGCCAGTACAGGTGGTCGTCCGGCGCGGCCGTCAGGACGCCGCCCGCCGCCTCGTACAGGTCGGCGAAGGCGAGCCCGTGGTCCGGGCCGTGCAGCAGGGCCAGGGCCGTCGCGCAGTGCGCCACGTCGAGGTCGGCCGGTCCCCAGGAGGTCTCCACCCAGTCCACGACGCCGCCGACGCGTCCTTCCGGGGTGAACAGGACGTTCCCCGGGTGGAAGTCGCGGTGCAGGAAACGGCCCTCGTACGCGGGGGGTTCGCGGTCGATGACGGCGACGGCCCGTCGCCACAGCCCTGGCCTCGCAGTGCCGGGCGGTACGGCGACGCGCTCGGGCCCGGTCCACGCCTGGTAGGCCCGCGGCCGGTCATCGGCGTCCACGCGCAGCCCGTGCACGCGGGTCAGGAGGTCGGCGAGCGCCGGCGCCGTGCCCCGGTCCGTGTCCCGCCGGGCGCCGAGGCGCAGCGTGCCGGGCAGCCGGGTCATCAGGAGGGAGGGGGCGGCGCAGTGTGCGCCGGTGGGGTCCACGGCGACGAGCTGCGCCGCCGGGATGCCGCTGCCGTCGAGGAGGCGCAGGACGTCCGCCTCGCGCGTCAGCAGGCCAGGCGCGTGCCGCCGGAAGAACGGGGCGGTGAACGACCGCAGGACCAGCTCCCGTTCCGTGGTGCGCAGCAGCCGCATGTCGGACGTCCAGCCGCCGCCGAGCACCTCCGCCGTCACGACGCGCTCGCCGGGCCGCAGCACCCGGGCCAGCCAGGCCCGGGTGGCTGCGGCGAGGTGGGCGGGGGGACCGCTCACATGTGGACCGCGGGCGCGTCGCCCGAGGCCGGTTCCGGCACGCCACGCCGGTAGACGAACAGGCAGATCACCGCGCCGACGGCGAAGAAGCCGGCCGACCACCAGTAGGCGGTCGAGAAGCTCTCCAGCGCGGCCATGGCCTGGTCGAGCGGGTTGGTCGGGTCGTGCGAGGCGAGGTAGTCGTCCGACGCCCCGGCGGCGAGGCTGCTGAGGACCGCCGTGCCGATGGAACCGCCGATCTGCTGCATGGTGTTGACGGTCGCGGAGGCGACGCCCGCGTCCTCGGCCGTCACGCCGGAGATCGCCAGGTTCATGGAGGCGGCGATCATGAGCCCGATGCCGAGACCGATGACGATCAGCGGCGGCAGGACGTGCGTGACGTAGGTGCTCTCCAGGTCGAGCCCGGTGAGCCAGACGAGCCCGGCGGCGGCCACGGCCATGCCGAGCGGGACGATCGGCCGGGGTCCGACGCGCGGCAGGAGCCCCGTCGTGGACACCGTGGCCGCGACGGTCAGGGCCGCGATCATCGGCAGGAACGCGAGGCCCGTCTCGACCGGCGTGTATCTCAGCGACGCCTGGAGGTAGTAGGTGAGGAAGAGGAATATGCCGAACATGCCGACGCCGCTGATCAGGACGGCGATGAACGACGCGCCCCGGTTGCGGTCCAGCAGGACGCGCAGCGGCAGCAGCGGCTGCGGCGCCCGGCGCTGCCACCAGACGAAGGCGACGAGCAGCGCGGTGCCGACGATCAGGCAGGTCCAGGTCGCCGGGTGGGCCCAGTCGTGGGACTCGACGTTGGCGAAGCCGTAGACGACGCCGAAGAGCCCGGCCGAGACGAGGATCGTGCCCGGCACGTCCAGCTTGATGGACCGGTCGCGCTGGGTGCGCGCCAGGAGCACGATGCCGCCGACCAGGGCGACGGCGGCGAAGAAGAGGTTGACGTAGAGGGTCCAGCGCCAGCTGAGGTGCTCGGTGAGCAGGCCGCCGAGGAGGAGGCCGATGGCACCTCCGGCACCGGCGACGGCGCCGTAGACGCTGAACGCCTTGGCCCGCTCCTTGGTGTCGGTGAAGGTGGTGGACAGCAGGGACAGCGCGGCGGGCGCCAGCAGCGCGCCGAACACGCCCTGGAGCGCGCGGGCGGTCACCAGGACCTCGAAGTTCGGCGCGGCGCCGCCGATCGCGGAGGCGACGGCGAAGCCGACGAGGCCGACGAGGAAGGTGATCTTCTTGCCGAAGAGGTCGGCGATCCGCCCGCCGAGCAGCAGCAGGCTGCCGAACGCGAGGGCGTAGGCGGTGACGATCCACTGCCGGCCGCTGTCGGAGAAGTCGAGCGCCTCCTGCGCGGAGGGGAGCGCGATGTTCACGATGGTCGCGTCGAGGACGACCATGAGCTGCGCCAGGGCGATGACGGCCAGGACCCACCAGCGGTGGCCGGGACGTGTGGCGGGCCCGGGGGGCGGTGGGCCGTCGGGCTTGGTGAGGGTGGTCTGTGCCATGGTTCGGGTGGGCTCCGATGTGCTGTCGGCCGGTGGGCCGGGCCGCTGCACGGCTAGCTGTGCAGCAGGGCGGGTATGAGGGCTTCGTCGAGGAACCGGACGAGATAGGCGTCGTCGGCGTACTCGTCCTGGATCAGCGGGCGGCACAGCAGCGTGCCGAACACCAGTTGGCCGAGCCAGGCCGTGGCGGCGGGCCGCGCGGGCAACTCGCCGCGTGCCACCGCACGGTCCACGATGGCTGCCAGCTTGGCGTCCTGCGGGGCCACCAGGGTGTCCCGCAGCGTGCGCGCCAGCTCCTTGTCGTCGAGCATGGCGCGGGCGAGACCGCTGATGAGCACGGTCTCGTCGGCCGCCTTGGCGCCCAGGGCCCGCAGGACGGCCATCAGGTCGCCGCGCAGACTGCCGGTGTCGATCTCCCCGAACCCGTCGGGACGGGTCGCGTGCAGGGCGGCGGCGACGAGCCGCGGTTTGCCCTGCCACTGGCGGTAGAGCGTGGCCTTGCCGCAGCGGGCGCGGCCCGCGACCGCGTCCATCGTCAGTCCCTCGTACCCCACCTCGTGGAGCAGTTGGACGACGGCGGTGAGCACCTCGGTCTCGCGCTCCGCCGTGACCCGTGGGCGGCGGGACGGGGGGTCGGCGTCGGGCGGGCAGATGACGGGCTCCTCGAAGGCAGGTGGACGGACGGTATCCGGGCCGACGGGCCGCCGGACCTGGATGGAACGGAACGGTTCCGTTCCGTCGGGTAGTGTAGAGGGTCGCCCGGATGGAACGCAAACGTTCCATCCGCGCGCCCGTGGGGTGCTCAGACCGCCGTGTCGGCCGGTCCTGGCAGCCCCGGATAGGCCGCGACGCCCAGCAGGTTCTCCTTGCCCCAGGCGCCGAGCGGCACCAACGCCGCGTTGAGCGACGTCCCCGCCGGTGTCAGCGAGTACTCGACGCGCGGGACCACCTCGTCGTACGCCTCCCGGTGCACGATCCCCGCCTGCTCCAGCTCGCGCAGATGCGACGCGAGCACCTTCTCCGTGATCCCGGGGAGCATCCTGCGCAGCTCGCCGAACCGCCGCGCGTCCTCGTCGAGCGCCCAGAGGATCGAGACCTTCCACTTCCCCTCGATCAGGTCCATCGCCGCGTCGATCCCGCAGTGGTACGCGCCGGGTCGCCGTGTCCTCGCCGTCATCGCAGACGCCTCCCACCTGCTGACTCACCCGGAGGTGAGTACCCACTTCCATGTGCGTACTTGTTGCTCGTCCGCCCGTCAACGAGCCTAATCCGCATGACTGACAACGCCACACGGCCGACTCCCCTCACCCTGCTCGGGCTCGGTGCCATGGGCACGGCCCTCGCCCGCGCCTGGCTGGCCGCCGGGCACCCGCTCACCGTCTGGAACCGCACTCCTGGCCGCGCCGACGCCCTCGTCGCCGAGGGCGCCACCGCCACGGCCACCGCCGCAGAGGCCGTCGCCGCCTCGCGTCTGGTCGTCGTCTGCCTCCTCGACGACGCGTCCGTCGGCACCGCCCTCGCCGACGCCGACCTGGCGGGCAAGGACGTCGTCAACCTCACCACCTCCACCCCCGGCGAGGCGCGCGAGCGCGCCGCCTGGGCCGCCGCCCGTGGCGCGCGCTTCCTGGACGGCGGGATCATGGCCGTGCCGCCGATGATCGGCGTGCCGGGCGCCTCCGTCTTCTACAGCGGCTCGGCCGACCTCTTCGAGGAGCGCAGGGACGTGCTCGCCGTCGTCGCGGCCACCGCCTACGTCGGGGCGGACGCGGGCCTGGCGGCGCTGCACGACGTCGCGCTGCTCACCGCGATGACGGGCATGTTCGCCGGTGTCACGCAGGCGTTCGCCCTCGTGGAAGGCGCCGACGTGGCGCGCAAGGACTTCGCGGGGCTGCTCGCGGACTGGCTCGGCGCCATGGCGGGCGGCGCGCACGAGCTGGCCGCGCAGCTCGACAGCGGCGACCTGACGCGCGGCGTCGTCTCCAACCTCGCCATGATGACGACGGGCAACGGCACGCTGGTCCGCACGGCCGCGGAGCAGGGTGTTGGCAACGAGCTGCTCGCCCCGTTCATGGCGCTCATGGAGCGTCGCGTGGCCGCGGGGCACGGCGACGAGGGCCTGGCCGGTCTGCCGGGTCTGCTGCGCGTCTGAGGCCCGGCCGCGCCCCGCCCCGCGCGCTCACTCCGGCGGGAAGAGGAGCTTCCCGAGGAGCGCGGAGAGCTGGTCGCGTTCCGCCGCGGAGAGCGCGGCGAACGTCCGGTCGAGGAACGCGGGGGTCGCGGCCTCGGCGCGGGCCAGGTGCGCGCGGCCCGCGTCGGTGAGCGTGACGGCGTAGGCCCGGCGGTCGGCGGGGTCGCGTTCGCGCCTGACCTGTCCCGCCTCCTCCAGGCTGTCGCAGATCCCGACCATCACCGTGCGGTCGATGCGCAGTTCCTCGCCCAGCACGCGCTGCGAGCAGGGCCCCACGGCGTCCAGCATCCGCAGGACCAGGTGCTGGCCCACGCCCGTGCCGAGGCCGTGGGCGTGCGCGTCGGCGGCGCGGGCGACGGAGGCCGAGGCGCGGCACAGCGCGATGTCGGGGCGTTCGGCCGCGAGCCGGGCGAAGTACCCGGCGGGCGGCGGTCCCGGTGTCACGTCCTTGTCCGGCACGGCGCCTCCCGTTCCTTCCCTGCTGCTCATCCGCTGCGCGCGGTCCCCAGGGCGACGACCGTACCAGAACCGTCTGGGGGCAGATTGTTTGACAGCCGACGACGGCAATCGTATGTTCGTCAATCATCGGTGCACAGATCATCGGGGTGCGGACGGCTGTGGGCGCGCCTCCCGCCGGACCGTCCGCGTCCCGGCCCGCGCACCGGCCGCCGCCGCCCCGTGCCGGAGGACCCGCATGACGCTCCCCCTGACACCCGACCAGCTGCTCTCCACCACCCGCGCCGTCCGCAAGCGGCTCGACCTCACCCGCCCCGTCCCGCGCGCCCTGATCGAGGAGTGCGTGGACCTCGCCACCCAGGCGCCGACCGGCCGCAACCGGCAGCGCTGGCACTTCCTCGTCGTCACGGACCCCGGCCGCCGCGCCGCCGTCGCCGACCTGTTCCGCCGCTCGCTGGACGCCAACGTCCCGCAGCGGCTCACCGACGACGACGTGCGCCGCATGTACGACGCGCCCGGCAGCATGGAGCGCATCGCGGGCGGCCTGCGCCACCTGTACGACAACGCTCACCGCGTCCCCGCGTTCGTCATCCCCGCCGTCGAGGGACGCACCGACCGCGCCTCCGTCACCGACCAGGCGGGCACCTGGGGCTCGATACTCCCCGCCACCTGGAGCTTCATGCTGGCCGCCCGCGCCCGCGGCCTCGGCACGGTGTGGACCACCGCACAGGCCCCGCTGGAACGCGAGCTGGCCGCCACGCTCGGCGTGCCGTACGAGCGCGTGATGCTGGCCGCGTTCCTCCCGCTCGCCTTCACCCTCGGCACCGACTTCCGCCCGGCACGCCGCGTGCCCCGCGAGGAGGTGCTGCACTGGGACCGCTGGTAGGACGGCACCGACGCGGCGCCCGCGTCCCGACCGCTCCGCGCGCCAGCATGACCCCATGAGCGACGGAAGCAACGACGGACACCACGACGGACACGACGACGCGAGCCCGCGCGGCACCATGCGGGCGATCACCCAGGACCGTCTCGGCGACCCCGACGTCCTGACACTCACCGACGTCCCGCGCCCCGAGCCGCTGCCGACCGAGGTGCTGGTCCGCGTCCGCGCCGCCGGGGTGAACCCGGTGGACCTGAGCACCCGCGAGGGCGGCGGCATGGCCGACGTCATCGGCCCGCCGCCGTTCACCGTCGGCTGGGACGTGGCTGGCACCGTCGAGGCGACCGGACGGGGCGTCACCACCCTGGCCGTGGGGGACGACGTCTTCGGCATGCCCTGGTTCCCGCGCCGGGCCGGGGCGTACGCCGCCTACGTCACCGCGCCCTCACGGCACTTCGCCCGCACGCCCCCCGGCACGGGCCACGCGCAGGCCGCCGCCCTGCCGCTCGCCGGGCTGACGGCGTGGCAGACCCTCGTGGACACCGCGCGCGTCGGCCCCGGGCAGCACGTCCTGGTGCACGCCGCGGCCGGGGGCGTCGGCCATCTCGCCGTGCAGATCGCCAAGGCGCGCGGCGCCCGCGTCACCGGGACCGCCCGCGCGGACAAGCACGCCTTCCTGCGCGGCCTCGGCGCCGACGCCGTCGTGGACTACACGCGCGTGGCGTTCGAGCAGGCCGTGCGCGACGCCGACGTCGTCCTCGACCTCGTCGGCGGCGCCGAGCACCAGCGCCGGTCCCTCGACGCCCTGCGCCCCGGCGGCCTGCTGATCGCCGTGCCCGGCAGCCTCGACCCGGCGGTGGCCGAGGAGGCGGCCGGGCGCGGCCTGCGTGCGACGGGCTTCCTCGTCGAGCCCGACCGCGCCGGACTCGACGCGCTGGCGGCCCTCGTGGCGGACGGGCGGCTGCGGACGGAGGTCGGCGCCGTCCTGCCGCTGGCCGAGGCCGCGGAGGCCCACCGGCGCGTCGCGTCGCGCCGCACCACTGGGAAGATCGTGCTGACGGTGTGACACACGGCGCGGGAGGGCTCATGGGGGACGCGCGGGGCGGCGAGCCGCTGGCGGGCGGCATGGCGAACGCGGGCGCGGTCGTGCGCCACGGCGACGTGGTCGAGCGGCCCGCGCAGGCGCACGCCCCCGCCCTCCACCGTCACCTGCGCGCCCTGGCAGCGGCCGGTTTCCCCGGCGTCCCCGCGCCGGTCGCGCTCGACACGGCCACCGGCCGCGAGCGTCTGACGTTCCTGCACGGCGACGTGCCCCTGCCGCCTTTCCCCGCCTGGTCGATGACGGAGGACGTGCTCGCCGCCGTCGGCGCCCTGCTGCGGCGCCTGCACGACGCGTCCGCCACACTGCCCGCCCCCGACACGTCCACCGCGTGGCCCACCGATCTCGCCGACCCGCGCGGTGGCACGCTGCTGTGCCACAACGACGTGTGCCCCGAGAACGTGGTCTTCCGCGACGGCCGCCCGGTCGCCCTCATCGACTTCGACCTCGCCGCCCCCGGCCGCCCCCTGTGGGACGTGGCCATGGCCGCCCGCTACTGGGCGCCCGTGCTGGACCCGGAATCCGCCGCGTCGGCAGGCCGCGCCGGGCAGGATCCCGTGCGGCGCCTGCGCGTACTGGCCGACGGGTACGGCCTGGCGCGCGCCGGACGCGAGGCGCTGCCCGCGGTCATCGGGGAGACGGTCGCCGCGGGCCGCGCGTTCGTGGCGCGGCGTGTGGAGGCGGGCGACCCGGTGTACGAGGCGGCGTTCGCGGCGTACGGCGGCTGGGCGCGTTGGGACCGCGTCGAGGACTGGTGCGCGCGGACGAGGGGGACGTTCCTCCGCGCGCTGCTCGCCTGAGCGCCGCGCCGCTGCGGGCTCAGCCCTGGCCGAACATCTCCAGCAGCTCCGTACGGCCGAACATCCGGGCCGTGTCCACGGCCGACGGCTGGCCCGCCGCCGGGTCCGCGCCCGCGTCGAGCAGCACGCGCACCACGTCGGCCGCGCCCTTGAACACGGCACCGGCCAGCGGGGTCTGGCCCTTGTCGTTGCTGCGGCTCGCGTCCGCGCCGCGCGCCAGCAGGGCGCGGACGGTCTCGGCGTGCCCGTGGTAGGCGGCGAGCATCAGGAGGGTGTCGCCCTTGTCGTTGCTGAGGTTCGGCGGGACACCGGCGTCCACGTAGGCGGCGACGGTGTCGGTGTCGCCGTCGCGCGCGAGGTCGAAGATCTTCGTCGCGAGCTGGAGCACCTCGGGGTCGTGCGCGGGTTCGTTGCTCTCGGGTGCCGGGCCGGTCATGGGGACGTCCTCCTCGATCCAAAGGCAGCCGGGAGCGGACCGTGCTGCCGTGCGACCAGCCTACGTACTCTGGCACGCATGCTTCCCCCTCTCCACCGGGTGTTCCGGGCGGACGGGGCCGTGTGGCTGGTGGGTACGGTCCTGGCCGTCGAGGCCGCCGCGCTGCCCTTCCGCGACCTCGGCATTCCCGCCTGGGAGACGCTGCTCGGTCTCCTCCAGCCCGTCCTCACCTGGGCGTCCCTGGGCCTGCGCCACCGGTGGCCCGTGGGCGTCGCCGTGTTCACCCTGCTGGTGTCGGCGCTGCACTACCCGCTCTCCGAGCTGGACTGCGTCACGCCGATGATCTCCTTCGTCCTCGCGCTGTACACGGTGACGCGCTCGGGGCGGCTCGTCCCGGCCGTCGTCATCGCCGTGACGGCGGTCCTCGGCATCGCCTACGGCGAGTTCGTGCTCGGCGCGGCCGACGACCGGCACGTGGACAACGCCGCCCTGGTCCTGCTCAGCGGCTGGATGGCGAGCCTCATCCTCTTCGGGCACACGATGCGCGTCCGGCAGGCGTACCAGAGCGAGGCGGAGCAGCGCGCGCTCGCGGCCGAACGGGAGCGGGACGTCCGCGCCCTCCAGTCGGCCACGGAGGAGCGGCTGCGGCTCGCCCGGGAGCTGCACGACGTGCTGGGGCACAACATCTCGCTGATCAGCGTCCAGACGGCCGCGGCCCTGCACCGCAGCGCCAAGCGGCCGGGCGAGACGGCGGAGCTGATCGCGGCGCTCACGTCCGTCCGCGACACGAGCAAGGAGGCCCTGCGCGAACTGCGCGCCACCCTGGGTGTCCTGCGCCAGGTGGACGAGGCGGCGCCCGTCGAACCGGCCCCGGCGGGGCTCGAACGCCTCGCCGAACTGGCCGGACGCGCCGGGGCGACGGGCCTGGCCGTCACCGTCACGACCGAGGGGGACGCGGCCGTCGTCCCGCCGCAGATCTCCCTGGCGGCCTACCGCATCGTGCAGGAGTCGCTCACCAACGTGACGCGGCACGCGCGGGCGACGCGGGCGGACGTCACCCTCAGCTGGGCGCCGGGGGAACTGCGGCTGCGGATCGAGGACGACGGGCGCGGCACGCCTGACGGGCCCCCGGTGGCGGGTGGCGGCAGCGGCATCGGCGGTATGGCGGAGCGGGCCAGGGCGCTGGGTGGTGGGTTCGAGGCGTCGGGTACGGGCGACGGGTTCCGGGTGGCCGCGTGGCTGCCGCTGCCGCAGGGTGCGGCGGACGGGGTTCAGCGCGTAGCGGGCACGACGACGCGCCAGTCCGCGTTGTAGGTGCCAGGCACGTCCACGGTGCGCCCACCGGCGGCCGGGCCCGGGTCGTCGTCGCCGCGCAGCACCGTGGCGTCGGGCGGCGACTGCCCAGGACCCGCCGTCGTGCAGCCCAGTGTGTGCGCCACGGGGATGGCCTGCGGGCCGTCGAGGACGCACGGGGGCCCGACGCCCTCGTCCCGCAGCACCCCGGCCACCCGGTCCCAGTCGGCGCGCGCGTCCTCCTGGATGCGGGCGTGGCCGCGTAGCACGGTCAGCTGTAGCGCGAGCTGCCCCGCGACGATGGCGACGAGCAGCGTGGCCGCGGCGGGTGAGGACAGGTGGGAAGTGAAGCGTTCCAGGCCCAGTACGGCGGGCAGCGCGAGCAGTGCGTAGACGGGCAGCAGGAATCGGGCCGCCGCGTAGTCGATGAGGAACAGGTAGGTGAACGACATGGAGGCCGCCGTCACCACCAGCAGCCCGACCTGACGGCGCGCCGCGTACAGCCCGAGCGCCACGAGCGGCGGGAGCAGCAGCCACCACACCAGCAACTGCCACGCCATGGGGTCGCCCTCGCAGGGGCGGCACAGCAGCGGGCCGTCCAGCGCGGTGGCGTGCTTGAAGAGGGAGAACGTCCAGTCGGTCCCGCCCTGGATCTCGCTCGCCTCCGCCAGCCGTTCGCGTACGCCGCCGAAGCGCCGCTGCGCCTCGACCACCCAGGGGCCGACCCCGGCGGCGAGCCCCACGAGGACCGCGCTCAGCGTCCTCGGCCGCCGCCAGGCCGACAGCAGCAGCGGGAGGGCCAGGAACAGGGCGTCGGTCGCGCGCATCAGCCCGGCCACGGCGACGGCGGCGGCGAGCCCGAGCCACAGGTTCCGGCGCGCGCAGCCCACGGCGGCGACGGCGGCCATCGCGACGTAGTGGTTCGGCATGGCGGAGCCCGCGTAGAACAGCGCGAACCACAGGCTGCCGTACGCCCCCGCCGCCACCGGGACCGCCGCGCGGCTCGTGAACTCGCCGACCCAGGGCCGGAAACCCCAGTACAGCGCCAGCGACGCCGTGACCGCCAGGTAGCAGCGCAGCGCCACCACCGAGTCCGTGACGGCGGCGACGGGCGCGACGAGCAGCGGCACCCCGCGTGAGCGCGGCGCGCTGAACGGCGTGGCGGGCCCGAACGCGTCCCACCGGCTCACGTACACGATCTCGTCCCACCCCAGCGCCAGCCAGGGGGGCACCAGCACCAGCGCGACGGCGCCGAACAGCACGGCGACGACGCCCAGCGGACGCGCCGGGCCCCCCACCACCCCGGCCCGTCCGACCCGTCTGATCCACTTGACCCGCGCCACCGGCTCCTCGGCCGGTACCTCACGAACATCCATATATGCCCGGATATCACACCCTTGGGGTGGAGCGAAGGACCCACGATGACCACCGAGCGCCCCGATCCGCCCCTCACCGGCGGCGAACGCGCGACCCTGCGCGGCTTCCTCGACCACCACCGCGCCACCCTGGCCTGGAAGTGCGACGACCTGACGGACGCCCAGCTGCGCCGCCGCGCCGTGCCGTCGTCGTCGCTGTCCCTCCTCGGCCTCGTGCGCCACATGGCGGAGGTCGAGCGCGCGTGGTTCCGGCGCGTCATCGACGGGCAGGACGTCCCGCTGGTGTGGTCCGCGAACGGCGACTTCCAGGCGGCCTACGACCCGGGCGCCACGACCCGCGCCGAGGCGTACGCGGCCTGGCGGGCCGAGATCGGCGAGGCGCGCCGGATCGAACGGGCCGCGCCGTCCCTCGACGTGACGGGGGTGGTGGCGAGGACGGGCGAGACGGTCTCGCTGCGGATGGTCGTGCAGCACGTGATCCACGAGTACGCGCGCCACAACGGGCACGCCGACCTCCTGCGGGAGGCGATCGACGGGCGCACGGGCGTCTGAGCGCCCTCGGTACCAGCCCTCAGTACCAGCGGTGCGGCGCCACCGGCGGATAGGCGGCCCCCGCCCTGAACCGGTGCCACGCCTCGTCCAGGTCGGCGTCCGAGCCGAAGCGGAACGCGCACAGGGACCGCTGGCTGCCGACGTCGCCGTACAGATCGATGTCCTGCACGGCGCCGATGTTGCGCAGGACGGCCAGTTCGCGCCGGAACAGGGCGTGCCACCCGTTCCCCAGGTTGACGGTCCCGCACTCCTCGTCCTGGAGGGTGTGCACCGTCCAGAGCGAGAGGATCTCCGCGGCTGCCGAGCCGCACTCGGGCGCGCTGCACCGCAGGCCCCAGGTCCTCCGGCACGTGCCGCTGTCCAGCACCGGACAGTCCAGCCCGCATGCCCGCCAGTGCACTTCGCGGATCTCCCCGGGAATCCCCATGTGTGGCTCCTCTCGCCCGCCCCGCCTGCCGTGCCTATCACGGCTGCCCGGCCCGGCCGCCCCGGCACACGCGCGGGACGCGGACGACTGCGCCGGGGTGGTGGAGCGCGGCAGCGCGGCTGCCCCGTGCGTTCGGAGTGTTGCGCTCCCGCCTCGGGTTGCCGCCCGCCGGAGCGATGCCCGTGCGCGGGGCCGTCGTTACGCTGAGGGTGCCGACAGGGCGAGCCGCGAGGGGGTAGGGACATGCCTGACGTTCTGCTGGTGATCCTGGCCGTCGTCCTCGGCTGGCTCGTGGTGGGCCTCGGCTTCATGGCCCTGCTCGGCGCGACCCTCGGGCGCCGCGCGCGGAAGGGGAGGCGGGAGGGCCGGTACACCTCGACGCCCGGCAACTCGGCCGACGCGGGCTCGTCGTCCAGCTCCGGCGGCGTCTGACCGCCGCCGGGGAGTCGCCCGGCCCGGACGCGGCCGGGGGCCCTCGGCGACGGCCGCCTACGCTGTGGCCCATGACCGCGACGCGCCCCGGCCACCAGGACACACCCCGCGTGAGAGTCCTCCTCGCCGACGACCAGCGGCTCGTACGGGCCGGGTTCCGCTCGATCCTGGAGGACGAGGACGACATCACCGTCGTCGGCGAGGCGTCCGACGGCGCCGAGGCCGTCCGGCTGGCCCACGAACTCCATCCCGACGTCGTCCTCATGGACATCCGCATGCCGGGGCTCGACGGCCTGGCCGCCACCCGCGAGATCGTCGCCGACGCACGGCTCGCGGACGTCCGCGTCCTGATCCTCACCACCTTCGACGTGGACGACCACGTCTACGGCGCCCTGCGCGCGGGCGCCTCCGGCTTCCTCGTGAAGGACACCGAGCCGATGGAACTGCTGCACGGCGTACGGGTCTGCGCCCGCGGCGACGCCCTCATCGCGCCCACGGTGACGCGCCGCCTCATCGCCGAGTTCGCGGGCCGCGCCAGGCAGCCCGACCCGGGACCGCGGCTGAACGGGCTGACCGACCGCGAGCGCGAGGTCATGGCGCTGGTCGGCGCGGGGCTCAGCAACGACGAGATCGCCGAACGCCTCGTCGTCAGCCCGGCCACGGCCAAGACGCACGTCAGCCGCGTCATGACGAAGCTCGCCGTCCGCGACCGCGCCCAACTGGTCGTCCTGGCATACGAGTCGGGCATGATCACGCCCGGCTGGCTCGCCTGACCCACGGCCCGGCACCACGTCCCGGGCGCCCGTCGGGATCAACTTCGGTGGTACGCGGGCCCTCCGCCCTACCACCCCGGGCGTACGGCAGGTGTCCTCCGCTGTGGGACGCGCACCACGGTGCCCTGCCGCGACTGTTGATCCGTGGACATGACCGAGACCTCACCCGGCAGGGCGCGCCGCGCCTCGAAGCCCTCACCCTTCGCCCGCACCGCCGCCTTCTCCTTCCGGCGCCGCAAGCTCGTGGTGCTGCTGTGGATCGCCCTCCTCGCCGCCGTCTGGGGCGTCGCGAGCGCCACGGGCGACGACTACCGCGCGGACTACTCGCTCCCCGGCACCGACTCCCAGCGCGCCGCCGACCTGCTGGCCGCGCACGGCTCCGACCAGGGCGCCGACACCCTCGACATCGTCCTGTACGACGAGGCGGGGCTGCGCGCGGGCGGCACCGAGGGCCGCGTCACCGCGATGCTGGACGAGGTCGGCCGCCTCCCCGACATCACCGAGGTCGTCAGCCCCTACGCCGCCGGGGCCGCCCTCTCGGGCGACGGCACCACGGGCTACGCGACCGTCGTCCTGGCCGTCCCGTCCGAGCGGATGACGGCCCCGGCGGTCCAGGAGATCCTCGACACCGCGAGGGACGCGCAGACCGACGGGCTCCGGGTCGAACTCGGCGGCGACGCGGCCCGGCTGCTCGCCGAGAGCGGCGGCGCGGGCGAGGGCCTCGGCATCCTGGCCGCCCTGGTCGTCCTGGTCCTGCTGTTCGGCAGCGTCGTCGCGGCCGGTCTCCCGATCATCACCGCGCTCCTCGCCGTGGGCTCCACGCTGGGCGTCATCGTCATCGCCTCGCACGCCTTCACCATCGCCGACTACACGCCCTACATGATGATGCTCGTCGGCCTCGGCGTCGGCATCGACTACGCGCTGTTGATCTTCGCCCGCTTCCGCACCGAACTGGCCGGGGGCGAGACCCCGGAACGCGCCGCCGTCAACGCCCTGGACGCCGCGGGCCGCACCGTCTTCTTCGCGGGCTGCACCGTCATCGTCGCCCTGCTCGGCCTGGTGGCCCTCGGGCTCGGCTCGCTCCAGGGCATCGGTCTGTCCGTCGCGCTCACGGTCCTGGTCACCATGGCCGCCGCGCTGACGCTGCTGCCCGCGCTGCTCGGCTTCACCGGCGCCCGCCTCGCCCGCCGCTTCGCGGCCCGGGACACCAAGCGCGCCGCGCGCGGCGCACGCCCCTCGGGCGACCGGTGGCGCACCGTGGCGGGCGCCGTGCAGCGCCGTCCGCTCCTCGCGCTCCTGCTCGCCGTGGCCGCGCTGCTCGGGCTGTCGGCCCCGGCGCTCGGCATGCGCCTCGGCTTCGCCGACGCGGGGAACGACCCCGAGACCACCACCAGCCGCGCCGCGTACGACCTGCTCTCGGACGGCTTCGGCCCCGGCTTCAACGGACCGTTCGTCGTCGTCACCGCGGGCGGGCACGACGGCGCGGAGCGCGCCGCCG
Organism: Streptomyces avicenniae; assembly: GCF_000719135.1. Classification (GTDB taxonomy): domain Bacteria; phylum Actinomycetota; class Actinomycetes; order Streptomycetales; family Streptomycetaceae; genus Streptomyces; species Streptomyces avicenniae. Next base: position 74,309 of record NZ_JOEK01000003.1, read on the forward strand.
CCGACGCCTCCGCCCTGCTCGCCGACACCCCCGGCATCGCCGCGACGACCCCGCCCGTCCCGTCCCCCGACGGCGCGGTCGCGACCGTCGTCGCCTTCCCCGACTCAGCGCCGCAGGACGCCGCGACGGCCGACCTGTTCGACGACCTGCGCGACGACGTCCTGCCAGGGCTCGCTGAGCGGACCGGCGCGGAGCACGTCGTCGGCGGCGCCACGGCGGCCAACGAGGACTTCGCCGCCACCACGGCCGGGCGGATGCCGCTGTTCGTCGGCCTGGTCGTCGGCGTCTCCCTGCTCATCCTGCTGGTCGTCTTCCGCTCCTTCCTCATACCGCTCAAGGCCGCCCTGCTGAACCTCCTCAGCATCGGCGCGGCCGTCGGCGCCATGACCGCCGTCTTCCAGAACGGGCTGTTCGGCGTCGAGCCGGGACCGGTCGAGTCGTTCCTGCCCGTCATGATCTTCGCCGTCGTCTTCGGCCTGTCGATGGACTACGAGATCTTCCTCGTCTCCCGCATCCACGAGGAGTGGCGCACCCACGGCGACCACCGCAGGGCCGTGCGCGAGGGCCTGGCGCACACCGGCTCGGTCGTCACGGCCGCCGGGGCGATCATGATCGTCGTCTTCGGCGCCTTCCTGCTCAGCTCCGACCGGATGCTCCAGCAGATGGGATTCGGCATGGCGGTGGCCATCTTCGTGGACGCGGTGATCATCCGCTGCCTGATGGTCCCCGCCGCGATGCAGCTGATGGGCCGCCGGGCCTGGTGGCTGCCCGCGTCACTGGCCCGGTCGCTGCCGAAGGTGGAGCTGGAGCGCCACTGAGACCGGTACGCCAGGCGGCGTACGCCCCCTGTACGGCACTGGGGCTGGGCACTCTGCCCAGCCCCAGCATCCGCGCCGCCGCCCGCAGCGCCGCGCGCACCACCTCGGCGGCGCGCGCGAGTTGCGCGTCCACCTCGTCGGGGGGCGCGGCCCGGACGAGCAGCGCCTGCCGGATCACGTCGGTGAAGACGGACTGCACCCGCTTGTACGCCAGGTAGCGCGGCAGGTCACGCGCGAGCCCGTCCGTGGCGCCCGGCAGGGCCGCCTCCACCGCGCGGGCCCAGCGCGTCAGCATCTCCGGCTCCTGGCCGGGCGGGTAGCGCATCAGGTGCAGGTGGGTGGCGAGGTCGTAGAGGGGATCGCCGACGAGCGCCAGCTCCCAGTCGATGGTCCACAGCAGCCCGTCCGCCTCGGCCACGATGAGGTTGTCGCGGTGCAGGTCGCCGTGGAGCAGGCAGAACGGCCGGTCCGTCAGCCGGGACGCCTCGCGCGACAGCGGCCCCGAGGGGGCGAGGACGCCAGGCCCTATGTGCAGCGCGGTGAACAGCCCCTCCATCGCGGGCCGGTGCACGGCGTACACACGGCGGCGCGTGAAGCGGATCAGGCCGTGCAGGAACTCGCGGCTGTTGCGCGGGCGCAGCACCACGGGGCAGCGGTGCACCAGCGCCATGGCGCTCGGCGGCACGGTCGCGAGCCGCCCGGACAGCTCGGCGAGCTGCGTCAGCTCGCCACCGCTCAGCGGCGACCCCGGGGGCCGGGAGACGGACAGCGCCTCGCCCTCGATGTAGCCGTGCACGCGCAGGTCGTCGTCCGGGCTGCCCAGCTGGTAGACGGGCGCGATGCGCTGCATCCCCAGCAGGGCCAGTTCGATCAGCACGTCCTCCTCGCTGCCGAAGCAGCGCGGGTCGAACCGGTGCACGCCGGGGCGCGGGCGCCCGGCCTTGAGCCGCCCGAGGGAAGCCAGTTCGCCCTCCGCCTTCACGACCTGCCAGACGCGGTGGTTCCCGCGAAGGGTAGGCCGTGGCAGCGGCTGGCTCATGGCGTGCGTCCCCCGACGGTCGTGCGTCCCCCGGCACCGGTGCGTGCGAGTAGCAGAACCGTACGCCCCGCACCGTCCCCTGCCGATGGCTCAAAAGAGTGCAACTCATCCGTAGGTGGGGGCGATCAGGGCCGTCAGGACCAGTTCGAGGGAGGTGACCACGTGCTCGGCGCCCGCCGTGCGGAAGGCCGCGGCGACCGGCTCGGTCGGCGCGTACCCGAGGAACGGCACGCCCGCCGCGCGTGCCGCGTCGAGGTCGGCGACGCTGTCGCCGATCATCAGGGAGCGGTGCGCGGCGGTCCGCGTGGAGGCGAGGGCGCGTTGGAGCGAATCGGGATGCGGCTTGAGCAGGGTGATGTCGCCCGTGCGCCCGTGCACCCGGCCTCCGAGGTAGCCGGAGAGGTGGTGGCGGCGCAGGTAGTGCTCGGCGGCGAGCGCCGAGTTGTTCGTCGCGATGGCGACCTGCCGCCCGCGCCGGGAGAGCGCGGCGATGAGCGCGGCGGCGTACGGCGTCGGGTGCGCGCTGGCCGCCGCCGACACCTCCTCCCGCGTGAGCGCCGCCTCCAGCCGCTCGACGAGCGCGCCCCCGGGGCGGCGGCGCGCTATCTGGCGGAGCACCTCGTGGGGGTCGGGGGAGGTCCGCAGCTCCTCCGTCAGCAGGGCGGACGCGGACAGCTCCGCGGTCAGCTCGCGGAGCTTCCCGGCGATGATCTCGGCGCTGTGGACGGCGAACAGACGGCAGACCGGCCCGTCGAAGTCGAAGAGAACACAGCGGGCGTTACTGATGAGTTCCCTCATCTAACCGAGTGTGAGCGGTTGCGCCAGCGTTGACCAGAGGGACTCGAACCAGAGCTGTGACTCTTCAACAAACGCGGTGTCGGACGAGGAGCGGAAGATCTTGGAGCTGAGCCCGAGGACGTCGTAGATCTCCAGCTGTTCGTGCTCGTACTCGACCACGCGCGGCACCACCTGGTAGTAGGCGCTGAGCACCTCGGCGCCGTTCAGCAGATAGAGCTTCTGCACAGGGGTGATCGGCACGCTGCGGATCTCCACGCTGACCTTCGGCACGAGCTGCATCTCCGCGAGGGACGTCAGCTGGTGGCGCAGCGAGGTGGAGAACGTCCGGGTGATCTGGCGCAACCTGGCCAGCGGGCGGGGGTCGTTCGGGTCCGACACGAGCCGGGGGTAGGCCAGCGGGGCGTCCGGGTTGGGCAGCAGGGCCCGGATGGAGATGGACCGGGGGGTGAGCCGCCCGGTGGAGATGGCCATGATGGGCCCGGCGAGGGCGGCGTTCAGGGTCTCGGTGGTCAGGCAGAAGGCGTCGATGGACACGTCCTCGGCGTGGAACGCCACGGCGATGCGGTCCACCACCTCGACCCCGGCCGGGCGGGGCACGGCCTGCCCGGGGACGGTGACGACGGCGGGCGCGCCGCGGCCACGTGCGCTGAGGTAGCCCTCGCGTTCCAGGATCGCCAGCGCCTGGCGGACGATGGTCCGGTTGGTGCCGAACTCCTCCACCAGGGCCCGCTGGGTGGGCAGCCGGGCGTTCTCCGGCAGCTTCCCCACCCGTATCCGCTCGCGCAGCACCCCCGCCACGTGGTCGGGAGAGGCCGCCTCATCGGTGGTCCGTATGGCATCGCTGTCCGGTGCGATCTCCTGACTCACGGCTCAACACCCTACAACTTTCGGACAGATGCGGAAGGTTGATACCAGGACGTTTCCAACTGACCGCCAACTGGGGAAAACAAGCATATAGTTGGTGGACAACCTAACCAACTTCGAAGAACTTGAATCAAGTTGTCGTGATGTAAGGAGGGATGCAATGCTCGTATCGACGATCGCTGTGGCCGCCCTCGGCATCGCGCTGGAGCGGGCGGTCGAAGGCCATCTCGGATTTCCGGGACTGATCGGTCTGTTGATACTGCGGACCGGTCTCGGCAGGCGGAACTTCACCTGCACCTGTGTGGGCGCGTCGGTGCTCGTGACCCTGGTGGTCACGGGCGTCTGACGCGGGGCGTGGAGCGGCGGGCCGGTGATCCGGCCCGCCGCGGACGTGGCCGTGAGAGGCGTGAGCAGGGCACGTGGGCGTCGGGCCCGCGTGGGTCGGAGCAGGGAGCGGACGGGTCCTCAGAACCCGTCGGGGCACCACGGGCGCCGGCCGGTGCGGAACAGCAGATCCGCCCGGACCGGCGCCTCGGCGCGTCCGGCCGTCACCTGCCCGGCCGCCACCAGCCGCACGGCGGACTCGTCGCCCAGGTACAGCTGGGCGAGCGCCGTCGTGTCCAGCGTCAGGTCCGCGTCACGTCCGGTCGGGGTGGCGGACGCGCCCTCGGGGGACGCCGCCAGCAGGTAGCGGCCCTGCGCGAGGCCCAGCGGGTCGCGGACGTCGAGCACGATCTCGTCCTCCACGCCGTAGGTACGGGCCTCCAGCATGCGCGGCAGGTCGAGCGGGCGCAGCCAGATGAAGTCGGAGTCCTCGGTGACCGACGCGGCGCGCCGGTCGGGCAGGAGCAGGGGCAGCATCGCGTCGGGGGCGGACAGCTCGGCCGTCAGGGTGGTCACGCGGTCGTGGGAGAGCAGGAAGAGCCACAGCGCGCGTTCGGCGGCCGGGGTGGCCGCGATGAGGCTGCCGACCTTCAGCTCGGCGGTGTCGAGGTTGCCGCGACGCCCGTGCGTCACGTGGTAGCTGACGAGCCCCTGCGGCACACCGTCCGCGTCGCGGTGGAGCGCCCAGTAGGGAAGCTCCCACGGCCGGGAGCCGACCCGGACGGCTCCGGTGTGGAGGTCCCAGAAGAGCGGGTCGCGATCGATCGCGCCCGGCTGCGTACGGCGGAACCTTTCGTGCAGTTCCGGTCCGATCTCGCGCACCTGTGCCGCGTCGAGGAAGCTGATGCCGCCCTCGCCCTCCCGGCCCGTCCGCCGCGCGTCGAGCCCCGCCCGCGTCACGTCCACCCGCCAGGTGACGGCCGAGGTCGTCGGGCCGTACCCGAATCGGCCATAGATCCGGTACTCGGCGGCGTCCAGCGCCGACACCACGTCGCCGCGTTCCTTGGCGGCCCGCAGGTCCTCCGTGATCAGCCCCCGCAGCAGGCCCTTGCGGCGGTGCGTGGCGGTCACCGTGACGCCGGTGACCGCGTTCGAGGAGACGACGCCGCCGCCGGGAACGGTCATCTCCTGCGCGAAGCTCTTGTACGTCGCCACGCAGCGGTCGCCGTCGAAGACCCCGGCCGCCCGGGAGAAGTCCTGCCGCGCTTGCCGCGTCGCGAGGTCCTCCTCGGTCAGCTCCTGGAGTCTCAGGAATCCGACGTGTACGGCGCGGACCCACGCCTCCGTGTCTTCCTTGTTGCCGGCGACCAAACGGGTGTGTACAGACATGCCGGGAACACTACGGACCCGCCCGCCCGCTCCGCCAAGGCATAGGGCCACCCGGTCTCAGACGACGGCGCGCACCTCGCCGACGATCCCGTCGCCCCCGTCCAGGTCGGAGCGCAGCGACGCGCGCAGCCCCGGGACGTCGGGCAACGGCACGTCCAGCGCGCGCAGCAGCGAGGCGAGCACCGGGCCGCGTGCCCGCGCGGCGCCGTCCTCGATCTTGAAGGCCAGCGCCCGCCCGTCCGGCAGTGCCACGGCCTGCACGCCCTCGGCCCCTGCCTTGGACAGCAGCCCCGGCACGGCCCTCATCAGCAGCGAGTCGGCCCGCAGCGTGCCGCCGACGTACTCCGGGTGCGCGCGCATCGCGTCGGCGACCCGCCGCTCGGGGCTGCCGGGCGCCGCCCGCACGAACGCGCGGAACGCCCGCGCCAGGCCCGTCAGCGAGAACGCGAACAGCGGCGCCCCGCAGCCGTCCACGCCGGTGGCGGCCACAGGCTCGCCCGTCGCCGCCTCCGCGGTGTCGCGGATCAGGAGCTGAAGCGGGTGGTCAGGATCGGTGTAGGTGGCGGTCGGCCAGCCGTTGGCGACGCAGGCGGCGAGCATCGCGGCGTGCTTGCCAGAGCAGTTCATGGCGATGCGGCGGCCGTCCACCGGCGGGCAGTGGAGCGCGTCCTCGGTGAGCCCGGCCTCGTCCAGCATCCGCAGGGCCAGCTCCTGGTGGAAGTCCTCGCCCGCGTGGCTCGCGGCGGCGAGCGCGAGCCGTTCGCCCGCCAGGTCGAGCCCCGCCCGCAGCACCCCGGCCGCCTGCATCGGCTTGTTGCTCGACCGGGGGAAGACCGGCGTCCCCGGCTCGCCGAGCGAGCGGGCCACCGAGCCGTCGGCCGCCAGCACCACGAGCGAGCCGCGGTGCCGCCCCTCGACGAATCCCGAGCGCACCACCTCCGCCAGGACGGGGGGTGCCGCCGGGGCGGACGGCTCGGGCGGGACGGCTATGGGTGCGGACATGCGCGGGCCTTCCAAGGCGTGCGGGGCGTGCGGGCGGATCGTCAGGTCAGCAGGTCCTCGACCTGCGCCTCGCCCTCACGGTACCTGCGCGCCATCTCGGCGCTGCATCCGTCCGCCGTGCGGTGCAGCCGCTGCCGCCGCCGGGAGACCTGCGCCTCGTGCCGCGCCAGCCGGGCCAGCGCGTCGCGCAGCTCGGCGTCGTCGAGACCGGCGAGGTCGGAGAGCCCGACCTGCCCGAGCATCTCCTCGGCGAGCCGCCGGTAGCGGTCGTCGAGCGGCATGCCGAGCGTCACGTGACGCGCCGACGTGCGGTGCCGCGAGGGGCCGTCGGTCAGGATGGCGGGCAGTTGGTCCAGGACGCCGGGATCGCTCGCGATCCGCCGCCGCCGCTCCGCCTCCAGGATGTCGATGCGGCCCTGGAGCAGCCGCCGGACGAAGCTGAGGTCCGCCTCCTCGCGCTGCGCCGAGCGCCGCAGGTCGCGCAGCTCGGACAGGCGCAGTGTCCGCAGCTCGGGCTGGTCGATACGCCGGCACAGGTCCCGACCCGGTGTGATCATGCGCTTTTGTCCCCTCGTCCCCATTCGGTGCGGTGGCGCGCGGTACGTACCCCGTGACACGCATCGTGTCACTGTGTACCCATCGTGCGCAGCGACTTGGCACCCATCCGGCTGTCACCGGGTGCGCCGGGCGGCGTACGGCATGATGGGCCGCATGCGAGCGGTGGTACAGCGGGTGGACGGCGCGGCCGTCGTGGTCGCCGGTGAGACGGTCGGTGAAATCGTGGGCCAGGGTCTGTGTGTGCTGGTCGGCGCCACGCACGGCGACACGGCGGAGACGGCCGTGCGCCTCGCCCGCAAGCTGTGGACGCTGCGCGTCCTCGACGGCGAGAAGTCCTGCTCGGACGTGGGCGCCCCCCTGCTGGTCGTTTCGCAGTTCACCCTCTACGGTGACGCCCGCAAGGGGCGCCGACCCACCTGGCAGGCCGCCGCGCCCGGCGAGGTCGCCGAGCCGCTGGTGGACGCGGTGTGCGCCGAACTGCGCGCGCTGGGCGCGGAGGTGGCCACCGGGCGCTTCGGCGCGCAGATGCGCGTCACGTTGACGAACGACGGCCCCTTCACGGTCCTGCTCGACGTCTGACACGGCGCGGCTCCACCGCTCCGTGGTAGCGACGGTCCCTAGGGAGCGACCACCGTCTCCTGCGCCGCCGGGGTCGTGCCCGCGAGCAGCGTGGCGTCGGCCGGGACGTTCCGCTTCACCAGCGCCAGCGCGATCGGCCCCAGCTCGTGATGACGGACCGCCGTCGTGACGAAGCCGAGCGCCCGGCCCTCGGGCCCGTCGGACGCCAGCCGCACCGGGTCGCCGTGCTCCGGGATCGCGACCTCGCTGCCGTCCAGGTGCAGGAACACCAGACGGCGCGGGGGACGCCCGAGGTTCTGCACGCGCGCCACGGTCTCCTGGCCCCGGTAGCAGCCCTTCTGGAGGTGCACGGCGCTCTCCAGCCAGCCCAGTTCGTGCGGGATGGTCCTGTGGTCCGTCTCGCGGCCCACGCGCGGCCGGTGCGCCTCCACGCGCAGCGCCTCGTACGCCAGCACGCCGGCCGCCGGGCCGTGCTCCGCGGCGAACGCGGGCAGCTCGGCGCGCGGCAGGAACAGGTCACGTCCGTACGCCGTCTCGCGCACCACCGTGCCCTCGGGCGCGGTGGCGATCGACCCGGCGGGCAGGTGCACGAGCGCGAACTCGGCCGTGCGGTCGGCGACCTCCGCCCGGTAGAAGAACTTCATGCTCTCCAGATAGGCGACCAGCGCCTCGGCGCCGCCGGGCTCGGTGTGCAGCCAGGTCGTCTCTCCGTCGTCCACGAGGTAGAGCGCGTGCTCGATGTGGCCCTTCGCGGAGAGGACCAGCGCCTCGGTGGCGTGCCCGGGGGCCAGCTCCGCGACGTGCTGGGTGATCAGCAGGTGCAGCCAGCCGAGCCGGTCGGGGCCCGACACGGTGACGACCGCCCGGTGCGACAGGTCCACGAACCCCTCGCCGCCCGCCAGCGCGCGTTGCTCACGGAAGAGGTCTCCGTAGTGCGCGGCGACTCCGGCGTCCTGGCCCTCCGCGGCCACGGCGCTCGGCAGGGTCAGCAAGGGGCTTTCGTAGGACGACATACGGACAAGCCTACGTCGTCGTGTCCCCGGTCCCGCGGGCGCTCGGAGGCGCGGCCCCAGCGCAGTCCGCGCAGCGGCCGAAGATCGCGAAGTGCCGCATGTCGGTGTCGAATCCGAAGCTCTCGCGCAGCTGTGCGGCGAACGGCTCTGCGACGTCCAGATCGGCTTCGAGCACCTTCTCGCAGTCGCGGCACATCAGGTGCAGGTGCTGGTGCCGCTCGGCGAGGTGGTAGGTGGGGGCGCCGTGGCCGAGGTGGGCGTGGGAGACGAGGCCCAGCTCCTCCAGCAGCTCCAGCGTCCGGTAGACCGTGGAGATGTTGACGCCGCCCGCCGTGCGGCGCACCTCGGTGAGGATGTCCTCCGGCGTCGAGTGCTCCAGCTTGTCCACAGCTTCGAGCACCAACTGCCGCTGCGGGGTCAGCCGGTATCCGCGGTTGCGCAGGTCGGTCTGCCAGTCGGTGCTCACCACGGGACCCAGTGTAGGAGGAAGCGCGGCGTAGCCGGAAAGCCCGGAGCCGAGCGGGCCGCCCGGCCGCCGTGACCCGTCCGGCCGACTCCGCGCCGAAGGGGGCACGGGCCCCGTCCGAGGGGAGTGGGCGGGGCCCGTGCGAGGAGGCACTGCCTATCGTGCGCCGTCGTATGTCAAGCCGCCGTAAGGACGCGTCCCGGCGTTGTCCGCGGGGGGCCTCCCGGGGGATGCTGGGGCGGGGCGGGTGCGACGTGGGTGCCCCGTGGGCGAGAGGGGAGACGCGCGGATGGATCTCGGGTTGTCGGGCCGGGTGTACGTCGTCACGGGCGGCACGAAGGGCCTCGGGTTCGCCACCGCAGCCGCGCTGGCCGCGGACGGCGCGCGCGTCGTGACGTCCTCGCGCGACCCGGAGCACGTCCGCGCCGCCGTCGAGCGGCTCGGCGGCCCCGCGAGCGCGGCGGGCGCCACCGCCGACCTCGCCGACCCCGAGGCGCCCGAGCGGCTGGTCACGCTCGCGCTGGAGACCTTCGGCAGGCTGGACGGCGCGCTCGTGTCGGTCGGCGGCCCGCCGCCCGCGACGGCCGCGGGCGCCAGCGACGCCCAGTGGCGTGCCGCGTTCGAATCCGTGTTCCTCGGCGCCGTGCGCGCCGCCCGCACCGTCGCCGCCCGGCTGACGGACGGCGGCGCGATCGGCATGGTGCTCTCCGGCTCGGCGCGCTCGCCGATCACCGGCCTCGGCATCTCCAACGGGCTGCGGCCCGGCCTCGCCATGGTCGCCAAGGACATGGCGGACGAGTTCGGGCCGCGCGGCATACGCGTCTTCGGGCTGCTGCCCGGCCGCATCGCGACCGACCGCATGGTGCAGCTGGACGCGGCGGCGGGGCCGGGCGCCAAGGAGCGGACCGAGCAGGGCATCCCGCTCGGCCGCTACGGCGAGCCGGAGGAGTTCGGGCGGACGGCCGCGTTCCTGCTGTCGCCCGCCGCCAGCTACGTGACGGGCGCGGTCGTCCCCGTGGACGGCGGCGCGTCCCGCGCGCTGTGAGGGCGCGGGACGGCCGGGCCGGGCGCGTCAGCGGAAGAACGCGATGCCGTCGTCCGGCAGGTCCTTGACGTCCGCGATCCACTCGCGCGGATCGACCGACTTCTTCAGCTGCGCCGACATGGCGGGCCGCAGCGGCGTGTCAGGGGTGGCGCGCTCGCCGACCCACAGCAGGTCGCCGTTCACGTAGCCGTAGAGCCGCTTGCCGCCGGTGTAGGGCGGCGCGCCCGCCGTCCGGGCGACGGCGTCCGTGACGAGGTCGATCTGCGGCTTGCCCTCGGCCAGCTCGCCGTACCAGATCTCGACGATGCCCTGGTCGCGCACCATGACGGCCTCGACCTGCCGGTCGGTGATGCGCCAGAAGCCGTGCTCGGACTCCAGGGGCTCCGTGCGGTTGCCCTCCGCGTCGAGCTGCCACGACCGGGAGGAGTACTCCAGGAAGTCGCGCCCGTCGTGGGAGAAGGTGGCCTGCTGGCCGAAGTTGCAGGACTCCTCGCCGGGGCCGGTGCGCTCGGCGTTCAGCGCCGCCACGCCCGCGCCCTGCCAGGTGCCGAGGAGGAAGGCCAGCGGGACGAGCCCGGGGTGCAGGTCGGAGGGGATCTCGATCATGCGGTCAGCGCTGTCCCTGGTAGAGCTTCGCCACGACGAGGGCGGTGAACGCGGCGGTGCCGACGACCACCAGCGCCATGAGGGTGATGAAGAAAGCCTCCACGGCTGCTCCTTGCGACAGGTGGCGACGGGGCCAGGAATTTACGGTCCACCGGGGAGTCTAGTCCCCGGCATCCGGGGAAGCTCACTGAGGGTGGGCCGCTCGACTGTCCGGCACCGCGGGCGGCCTTGACCGTTTTGTGATCACTGCGGCTGAACGCGTTTGGCACGACGCGCGTCTAAGCGCGTGGAAAGGATGTGATCATGAATTGTCCGAACTGTGGCGGGATGATGCACCAGGGCCCCGCGGGCGACTGGGTCTGCGCCATCTGCGGCACGACACGTTAGCTCCACGGCGCGGGTTACCGTGCCGTCATGGCCGAGAAACTGGTGCTGAAGGTGACGGCGGGGGCCGACGCCCCCGAGAGGTGTTCGCAGGGCTTCACCGTGGCGGCGGTCGCCGCCGCCGCCGGAGTGGACGTGTCCCTCTGGCTGACGGGGGAGTCCGCGTGGTTCGCGCTGCCCGACCGGGCGGCGGAGTTCGAACTGCCGCACGCGGCGCCGCTGCCTGACCTCATCGCCGGTGTTCAGGCGGGCGGGCGGATCACACTGTGTACGCAGTGTGCCGCGAGGAGGGGGATCAAGGAGGAGGATGTGATGGACGGAGTGCGCATCGCCGGGGCCCAGGTCTTCGTCAGCGAGATCATGCCCGACGGCGTGCGGGCCCTCGTCTACTGAGCCACTGGTCACGGACGCCGATCAGCGAGACGGAACGGCGCGGGACGTCCCGGAGCGGCCGGACGCCGCCGGGAAGGGCCCGCCGTACCGCCTGACGGCGCGGAGCGCTCCGCGCCCTGTCCGGAACGACCCGCAACCATCCACGGCCATGCGGTCCGCGCGGTACCGGGGGGAACCGCCGCCCGTTCACTTTCGGCCCGCGGCCGATCGGGAGCAGGCCGGACATGGCCGCACCGCGGTCCGTGCTCGATCAGTTTCGAGCCGCGTTCGGCGAGCGGTTGAGCACGACCCGCATCGGGAGAAGACGGCGGAGGCCGTGCCCCGGCACACACCGGGACACGGCCTCCCTGCCTGTCCACCCGCCTCGCCGTGGGTGAGGGCGTCAGACGGCGATGGCGACCTCGGTCAGACCGCCCTGCTGGGCGACGACCGTACGGTCCACCGTCGAGCCCGGCACCAGCGCGCGGAGCGTCCAGGTGCCCTCGGCGGCGTAGAACCGGAACTGGCCGGTCGCCGACGTCGGGACCTCGGCGGTGAACTCGCCCGTGCTGTCCAGCAGCCGGACGTAGCCGCTCACCGGCTGGCCTTCGCGGGTGACCGACCCCTGGATGGTGGTCTCACCCGGCTTGATGGAGGCGGCGTCGGGGCCGCCCGGCTTCGCTCCGCACATGGCGCGCTCTCTCTCGTCTCGGCGGGAAGGTGCTGTGGTTACTTGGCGGGGCCGGTCTCGACCGGGACGCCCACGAGGGAGCCGTACTCGGTCCAGGAGCCGTCGTAGTTCTTGACGTTCGGCGCGCCGAGCAGCTCGTGCAGCACGAACCAGGTGTGCGAGGAGCGCTCGCCGATGCGGCAGTAGGCGATGGTGTCCTTGGACAGGTCCACCCCGGCCTCCTCGTACAGCTCCTTCAGCTCGGCGTCGGAGCGGAAGGTGCCGTCGTCGTTGGCCGCCTTGGACCACGGGATGTTCCGGGCCGACGGGATGTGGCCCGCGACCTGGGACTGCTCCTGCGGCAGGTGGGCCGGGGCCAGCAGCTTGCCGGAGAACTCGTCGGGGGAGCGGACGTCCACCAGGTTCTGCACGCCGATGGCCGGCACGATCTCGTCGCGGAACGCGCGGATCGAGGTGTCCTGCGGCTGCGCGGTGTACTCGGTCGCGGCGCGCTCGGGGGTCTCCTCGACCAGCTCGCGGGCGTCCAGCTCCCACTTCTTCCGGCCGCCGTCCAGCAGCCGCACGTCGCTGTGGCCGTAGAGCTTGAAGTACCAGTAGGCGTACGCCGCGAACCAGTTGTTGTTGCCGCCGTACAGGACGACCGTGTCGTCGCCCGCGATGCCCTTGGCGGACAGCAGCTTCTCGAAGCCGGCCTGGTCCACGAAGTCGCGGCGGACGGCGTCCTGCAGCTCGGTCTTCCAGTCGATGCGGACGGCGTTCCTGATGTGGTTCTTGTCGTAGGCCGAGGTGTCCTCGTCCACCTCGACGAGCACGACCTTCGGGTCGTCGATGTGCTCCTGGACCCAGTCGGCGTCCACGAGGACGTCACTGCGGCTCATGCGGTTCTCCTTCGGCGATCTGGCTCTTGCGGGAGGTGCGTGGCCGGGCACGCGCGGAAGAGCCGCCGCCGGGAGGCGGGGCGGGGCGCGGCACGGGGGGGATCGAGGTCCGGCGGTGTGGCGGTCAGCCGTCGCGGCGACAGAGCATGGCGGCGACGCGGCACAGATCCACCGTCCGTCGCTTGGTCAGTCCCCCGGCCGGGGTGCCCGCAGCCTGTCGCGTCATGCGGCAGATCGTATCGGAGGGCATACCGCCCATGTCACCGTCTGCCCGCATGTTGAGACGCCCGTGTCTGACATGTGGGACCGGCCCTCACGCCCCCGCCCGCGCGGGCCCGCCGGGTCAGTTCAGGACGACGCCGCTGCCCGAGACGTCCGCCCGCAGCCCGCCCTCCGTCGGCGTCAGGCTGTCCAGGGCGAGCCCCTGCGGCAGCCCCTCGATGCTGCGGGGCGTGTTCAGCTGCTCCCGCACGGTGGCGCCCGCGTCCCCCGGCATGTCGGGGATGTCCGCGTCGTCCACCTCCAGCGTGATCGCGCCGTCGTCCACGACCAGCGTGCCGGGGATCTCGTCCAGCGTCAGGGACTGCCCGGCCACCGCCACCTGGAGCGCCAGCAGCAGCTGATCGCCCTCCCCCTGGCGGAACTCGACGCTGAAACCGTTGTCCACGCCGCCGAGCAGCTCACCGTAGGCGCGGGTCAGCTCCTCGTAGGAGATCAGCCCGGACCCCGTCGCCGTCTCGGCCGCCGCGTCCGTGAAACCGCCCGTCACCTCGACGTCGCGCAGCTCGATCCGCAGGTCCTCGACGGTCAGCAACTGGCCGTCCACGGCGGCCTCGTACGAGTTCAGGGTCGCGTCCACGTGGTCGAAGCTCCGCCCGGCGACCTGCGTCAGGAACGGGAAGCCCTGGATCGTCACGTCCGGCTCCTCGGCCAGCCCGTACCGGGTCTGGAGGCGGCCCGCCACCTCGTTCTCGGCGAACCAGACCGTCAGGCGGTCGGCGGCGATGCCGAGCACGATCAGGATGCCGAGAAGGATCGAGAGTATTCGCAGTGCGCGCATCGGGACGGGCCCCCACGTGGTCAATGGTGCAAATGCGGTGAGCGTAATGCGTCCGTACGGCGGGCGCGGTCGTGACCCGGACTTGCAGCACGGCCGTTACAGACGCACCCGCCGTCACAACAGGGCGCGGACCAGCGTGTACGCGACGGGCGCCGCCGCCGTCAGGGGCAGCGCCACCCCCGCCGTGAAGTGGACGAACCGGGACGGGAAGTCGTAGCTCGCCACCCGCAGCCCGATCAGCGCCGCCACGCCGCCCGCCAGCGCGAACGCCAGCGCGTCACCGCCCGCCAGCTCGGTCACCCGGCCCGCGGCCACCCCGGCGCCCGCCGCCGCGCCGAGCGCGAGCAGGAAGGAGAGGAACGGCACCGGCACGGACCGCAGCAGCGCCGCCGCCCCGACCCCCATCGCCGTGGCCGCCACGGCGTCCCCCGACAGGTCGGCCGCCGCCAGGTGCCCGCCCGCGAGCACCGTCAGCACGCTGGACGCGGCCGTCGCCGTGAGCGCGTCGAGACGCTCGTCCGCCGAGCCGCGGTGCCGCAGCTGGAGCACCAGCACGGCCATGAACCAGGCGCCGAGCACCCCGATCAGCGCCTCGGGCAGCCGGTCGTCAGGCGCCAGCAGGAGCGCGGCGTCCACCGCGAGGCCGCTCGCGAAGGCCAGCGCGATGCCCTGCCTGGCGGGCCACATCCCGTTCAGCCGGAACCAGCCCGCCGCCGTCACCAGCTGGAGCACCACGACCGCGGGGACGGCCGCGGCCTCCCCGAGCGGCGCCGTCACCGCGAGCAGCCCGGCCAGGACGGCCGTCAGCGCCGCGGGCTGCGGGCCGGGCGGGATGATCGGCGACCGCGCCCGGTGTCTGCGGGACGGCGGCGGCGCCGGGGACGCGACCCCCGCCTGCGCCGTCACCTGGCACCCCCGGCGAACGGCGGCAGCACCTCGACGGTGCCCCCGTCGGCCAGCCGCACCTGCTCGTGCGCCCGCGGACCGACCTGCCTGCCGTCCACGAGGAACGAGCAGCGCAGCAGCACCCGCTCGAACTCGGGCCGGTCCGCGTGCCGGTCCCTGGCCGCGGCCAGGGCGCTCGCGAGCGTCGGCGCCTCGTAGCGCTCCTCCGCCGTACCCGCCGCGGCCTTCGCCGCAGCCCAGTACCGGATCGTGCCGCTGGCCATCTGGCCTCCGCTCTCGTGTCGCTCTCGTACCGCAGTCATACCGCCGCCGCTCCTGACGTGCCGCCCCGGGCCGCCACCGTCACACGCCCGTGACCGCGCTGTCACGCGTGGGGCGGCCGTGGCCCGTCCGCGCCGCACCATGATGCCGTCCGTCCGCCGCGGATTCGCCCCGTGTACGCGGCGGGTTCGGGGGAGCACGAGGCGCAGTGTGATACGCGCCCCTGCGCACCGAGAAATGTTTCGGCTATGCTGCTCGGCAGGAAGGACCCGGGCGCAGACGCCGAACAGGGTCCTTTTGTGCTTTCCGGGCAGAGCCGCTCGATCGTCCCCGCCAGGACTGAGGAAGGAAACGCCCCCGACATGAGTTCGCTGCTTCTCCTGACCAATGCGCTTCAGCCGTCCTCGCAAGTACTGCCCGCTCTCGAACTGCTCCTGCACAACGTCCGCGTCGCACCGGCCGAGGGACCGGCCCTCGTGGACGCCCCCAGCTCGGACGTCATCCTCATCGACGGCCGCAAGGACCTCCCGCAGGTCCGCTCCCTGTGCCAGCTGCTCCGCTCGACGGGCCCCGGCTGCCCGCTCGTCCTCATCGTGACCGAGGGCGGCCTCGCCGCCGTCACCGCCGACTGGGGCGTGGACGACGTCGTGCTCGACACGGCGGGCCCGGCCGAGGTGGAGGCGCGGCTGCGCCTGGCCACCGGCCGCCAGCAGCTCTCCGCCGACGACAGCCCGATGGAGATCCGCAACGGCGACCTGTCCGTGGACGAGGCGACGTACAGCGCCAAGCTGAAGGGCCGGGTCCTCGACCTGACCTTCAAGGAGTTCGAGCTCCTCAAGTACCTGGCGCAGCACCCCGGCCGCGTGTTCACCCGGGCGCAGCTCCTCCAGGAGGTCTGGGGCTACGACTACTTCGGCGGCACGCGCACGGTGGACGTCCACGTGCGGCGGCTGCGGGCGAAGCTCGGCCCCGAGCACGAGTCGCTCATCGGGACGGTGCGCAACGTCGGGTACCGCTTCGTCGTTCCTGAGAAGGAGAAGCACGAGGACGAGCACGCGCGCGCGGTCACGCGTGAGGCGGAGCAGCTCGTCAAGGAGGCGGCGGCCCGGCGCAGTTGAGCCGGGTGTCCGGTGGCCGGACCCTGTACCGGGGTGGGCCGCTTCGCGCGTAGACTGACCGCCGTGGCCAAAGTGACGCGGGACGACGTGGCGCGACTGGCGGGGACTTCGACCGCCGTCGTGAGCTATGTCATCAACAACGGTCCGCGGCCGGTGGCCGCCGCCACCCGGGAGCGGGTGCTCGCCGCCATCAAGGAGCTGGGCTACCGCCCCGACCGCGTCGCGCAGGCGATGGCCTCGCAGCGCACTGACCTCATAGGGCTGATCGTGCCGGACGCCCGGCAGCCGTACTTCGGCGAGATGGCGCACGCCGTCGAGCAGGCCGCCGCCGAGCGCGGGAAGATGGTGCTGGTCGGCAACTCGGACTACCGCGACGAGCGGGAGGTCCACTACCTGCGGGCCTTCCTCGGGATGCGGGTCTCGGGGCTCGTGCTGATCAGCTCGGGCCTGAGCGAGCAGGCCGCCGTGGAGATCGACGCGTGGGACGCCCGTGTGGTGCTGCTGCACCGGCGTCCCGACGCGATCGACGACGTGGCGGTGGTGCTGGACGACATCGGCGGGGCGCAGCGGCTGGTCAGGCACCTGCTCGCCGACCACGGCTACCCGTACGTCGCGTGCCTCGGCGGCATGGACTCCACGCCCGAGTCGGGCGACCCGGTGACCGACCACATCACGGGCTGGCGCCAGGCGATGGCGGAGGCGGGGCTCGACACCGAGGGCCGGCTCTTCCTGTCCCCGTACAGCCGTTACGGCTCCTACCAGGTCGCGCTCGACCTGCTGTCCGGTCCCGACCGGCCCCCGGCGATCTTCTGCGCGACGGACGACCAGGCGATCGGCGTGCTGCGGGCGGCGCGTGAGCTGCGCATCGACGTGCCGGGGGAGCTGGCGGTGGCGGGCTTCGACGACGTCAAGGAGGCGGCGCTCACCGATCCGCCGCTGACGACGGTGGCCTCCGACCGCGAGGCGATGGCCCGCGCGGCGCTCGACCTGGCGATCGGCGACCAGGACGAGGCGCTGAACGACCGGGTGCGGCAGTTCCCCGTGACGCTGACGATCCGCCGTTCCTGCGGCTGCGAGTGACGCGGCGGCGGGACGCGGCGTCACCCGTCCGGCCCTGAGAACACTCGTTCGAGTGAAGGGTTCCCGCTAGCCTTGGATACCTGACCGGTCGCATGCTGGAGTGGGTGTCGAGAGTTGTCGGAGGAGACCGCCATGAGCGTAGCTACCGTCCAGCAGCAGGACAGTGAATACGGCTGGGACGATCTTGTCAGGGGTTGGGAAGAGCTCGACGCCCCCGAGGGGTATAAGGCGGAGATCATTGAGGGGATCATCGCCTTGTCGCCGCCACCGTCGATGCGCCACAACCACATCGCCTCTGAGCTGCACGGACAGCTCTTCACGGCGCTCGGTCGGGAGTGGGGCATCTATCAGACGCTCGGTGTGGCTGCACCACCCCGCGCAGGTCTGTACAGCCCTGACCTCGTCGTGGTCCCCAAGACCGCTGTGAACACCGACGGGCACTACGTCATGGCCGACATGGTCGAACTGGTCGTGGAGATCACCTCTCCCAGCAGCCTGCGGCACGACAGGGTGGCGAAGCCTGCCGGATACGCGGCGGCGGCCGTTCCGCTTTACCTGCTGGTGGACCCGTTCGATGCCCACGGTCCCCTGATCACGCTCTACGGGAACCCGATCGCCGACGCATACGAGACGCTCGCCTCGGTCAAATTCGGGGAGACCGTCTCCCTGCCGAAGCCGCTTGGAGGGGTACTGGAGACAAAGGACTTCGCCCTGTCCGACGGTCGCCGTAGACCATGATCCCCAGAGACTTCTGAGGCGGTACTCAGACTCCTCTCATGTTCGCGGCGCACAGTCGAAGACATGAGCGATGAGCAGCACGTCTACCGGCCGATCCCCCTCTACCCGCCGATGCCGGAGCAGGAGCCCGCGCCGGGCGGCGGACAGCACCGGGCGAAGGGGCGCGCGCGTGCGGGGCGGCCCGCCGCGCTGATGGCGGCCGTCGCCCTCGTGGCCGCCGCCGTGGGCGGCGGCACGGCCGCCCTGCTGGACGGTCCCGACGGCTCAGGCACTGCGGCGAGCAGCGTCGCCGGTACCGCCGTGGCCCAGCACACGGACGGCACGGTCGCCTCCGTCGCCGCCGCCGTCAGCCCGAGCGTCGTGGAGATCTCCACCGGGAACGCCACCGGGTCCGGTGTCATCCTCTCCTCGGACGGCCAGATCCTCACCAACAACCATGTCGTCGCCGGTGCCGCGCCCGGCTCGGGCGTCCAGGTCACCTTCAGCGACGGCTCCACCGCGTCGGCGACCGTCAGCGGCACCGACCCGGACAACGACCTCGCGCTCATCAAGGCCCAGGACGTCAGCGGCCTCACCGCCGCCACGCTCGGCGACTCCGACGGCGTCGCCGTGGGCGACCAGGTCGTCGCCATCGGGTCGCCCGAGGGGCTGACCGGTACCGTCACCAGCGGCATCGTCTCCGCGCTCCACCGCGACGTGACCGTCCCGCGCGAGGACGGCGGCGGGCAGGGCGGCAGCCCGGAGGAGTGGCCGTTCGAGTTCGGCGGCGGCCGGTACAACGGCGACGTCGGGCAGACCACCACCACCTACCAGGCCATCCAGACCGACGCCTCGCTCAACCCGGGCAACTCGGGCGGCGCCCTCGTCAACATGGCGGGCGAGGTCGTCGGCATCAACTCGGCCATGTACAGCACCGCCCAGGACGCGGGCAGCGCCGGGCTCGGCTTCGCCATCCCCGCCAACACCGCGAAGGCCGCGCTGGCCGACCTCGGGTTCGACACCGGCGCCGGGGCGGACGGCCGGGCGTGAGACCGCGCCGCCCGACGCGCCCCGATGCGAGACTGGCCCCGTGAGTGACGGTTCCCGTGTGCTGATCGTGGACGACGAGCCCGCCGTACGGGAGGCGCTGCGGCGCAGCCTCTCCTTCGAGGGCTATGCGACGGAGACCGCCGTGGACGGCCTCGACGCCCTCGCGAAGCGGGAGGCGTACGACCCCGACGCCCTCGTCCTCGACGTCCTGATGCCCCGGATGGACGGTCTGACCGCCGCGCGCCGACTGCGCGCGGCGGGCGACCGCGTCCCGATCCTTATGCTGACCGCCCGCGACACGGTCGGCGACCGCGTCAGCGGCCTTGACGCGGGCGCGGACGACTACCTGGTCAAGCCGTTCGAGCTGGACGAGCTGCTGGCCCGGCTGCGGGCCCTGCTGCGCCGTGGCGCGTACGCGGCGGACGGCGCCGCCGCGGTGTCCGCCGCGCCGCGGCCCGGCGGGCTGGCCTTCGCCGACCTGCGGATGGACCCGGTGACCCGCGAGGTCACCCGCGGCGGGCGCACCATGGAGCTGACGAGGACGGAGTACACGCTGCTCGAACTGTTCCTCGCCCACCCCCGCCAGGTCCTCACGCGGGAGCAGATCCTCCACGCGGTGTGGGGCTTCGACTACGAGCCCTCGTCCAACTCCCTCGACGTCTACATGATGTATCTGCGCCGCAAGACCGAGGCGGGCCACGAGCCCCGCATCCTGCACACCGTCCGGGGCGTCGGCTACGTCCTGCGCACGTGAGGCGCCGCGTGCGGGAGCTGCCGCTGCGCTCGCGGCTCGCGCTGCTGACGGCGCTGGCCGTCGCGCTGGCGGTGGCGGTGTGCGCGACGGCGGCGTGGTTCCTGGTGCGCGACCAGCTCCGCTCGTCGCTCGACGACACGCTGCACGACAACCGCGCCAACCCGGCCGACATCATCCGCCGCGTCAGCGCGGGCGACTGCTGGACGCGCGTCGGTCAGGTGCCGGAGAACCAGCGGCTGCCCTCGTTCGGCAACATCCTCCAGGTCACCTTCGCCAACGGCGACAGCTGCATCCTCGACGGCCAGGCCACCGTGGACGTCTCGGACGCCGACATCGCCGTGGCCAACCGGGAGCGCGTCGAGGCGCTGCACGACGCCACCGGCTCCGACGGGCGCACGTACCGCGTGCTCACCTACAGCCTCGACACCCCGAACACCTCGGGGCGCGGCGCCGCCGCCACTGTCGCCCGGCCGTTGAGCGAGGTGGACGACCCGCTGCGGTCCCTCGTCCTCGTCCTCGCGCTGGTCGCGGCGGCGGGCGCCGTCGGGGCGGCCGGGATCGGCGTCGTCCTCGCGCGCGCCGGGCTGCGGCCGGTGAACCGGCTGACCGGCGTCGTCGAGCACATCGCCCGCACCGAGGACCTGAACGTCCGCATCCCGGCGGACGGCGACGACGAGATCGCCCGCCTGTCCCGCTCGTTCAACTCGATGACGGCCGCCCTCGCCGCGTCGCGCGACCTTCAGCAGCAGCTCATCGCGGACGCGGGACACGAGCTGCGCACCCCGCTCACGTCGCTGCGGACCAACATCGAACTGCTCGTGCGCAGCGAGGAGACCGGACGGCCGATCCCCGAGACCGACCGCCGCCAGCTGCTCGCGTCCGTGACGGCGCAGCTCGGCGAGCTGGGCGTGCTGATCGGCGACCTCCAGGAGCTGTCGCGTCCCGAGCGCGCCATCGGCACGGCGCGTCTGGACGTCATCCCCCTGCACGACGTCGCCCGCCGGGCCGTCTCCCGCGCCCGGCTGCGCGCGCACGGTATGACACTGACGGCGCAGCTCGACCCCTGGTTCGTCCGGGCAGAGCCGTCCGCGCTGGAGCGCGCGGTGGTCAACCTGCTGGACAACGCGGTCAAGTTCGGCGCCGTGTCGGAGGGCGAGCGCGCGGTCCGCGTCACGCTGCACGACGGTGTGCTGCGCATCCGTGACCACGGCCCCGGCATCCCCGCCGACGAGCTGCCGCACGTCTTCGAACGGTTCTGGCGGGCGCCGGGCGCCCGCGGGCTGCCCGGCTCCGGCCTCGGCCTGTCGATCGTGGCGCGGGCCGTCCGGGAGAGCGGCGGCGACATCACCCTGCGCCCGGCGGAGGGCGGGGGCACCGAGGCGGTCCTGACGCTGCCGGGCGCTGCCGTCCCGCCGCCCGGCACCCCGGCAGGTCCCCCCGCGCTGCCCCAGGCGTAGCCCGGGACGCCCGCCGCGTCCGGTGGCGGCGACCAGCGCCGCCACCGGACGGTTCAGGGGGTCGGCGGCTCAGGTGCCCGTCAGCCCGCCGGGCGGTTGGCTATGACGGTCGGTGTCCTCGCCCCCTCCACGTAGCCGGTGGCACCGCCGCCGAGGACGGTCCCGGTGCGCGGGTCGGCCGCAAGGTCCCTGATGACCAGGCCGTACGGGTCGTCCACCTCGGGGAAGGCGACGGGCTCCCACGCGCCGTCACGCAGCCGCAGGAAGCTGTCGTACAGCCCGAGCCAGAGGGTGCCGTCCGCGGCGGCGGCCCCGTGCACGTACTCACCGCTGACGCCGGTGTTCTCGTGCCGCCATGCCGTGCCGTCCCAGCGCAGGTAGCCCTGGGTCGTGGTGGTGCCGAAGACGTACAGCTCGTCGGCGGAGACCGCCACCGTCTCGTGCGCCGAGCCCTCCCAGGTGGCGGGGACGGGCGCGGCCGTCCAGCGGGTGCCGTTCCAGTGGGAGGCGAGCATGTCCCAGCCGCCGGGTGCGTCGCCCAGCGCCCAGAAGTCGTCGCCCGACGTACCGACGACACCTTCCGTCTCGATCGGCGGCCGGGTGGCGGCTCCCCAGACCGTGCCGTCGAAGCGCACGGTCTCGCCGGTGATGGAGTCGAAGCCCCAGATGTCGTCCTCGGCGAACGCGCGCACCGTGTCCACGGGGAACCGGGTGCCTGTCGGGGCCGAGGTCCAGGACGTGCCGTCGTAGTGCCAGCGGTGCGGCGTGTCCTGCCGGTCGAAGAGGGTGACGTCGGTGCAGGAGACGCCCCCGACGGAGGCGATCCTCCGGCCGGGGCCCTCCGGTATCGGCGGGGCGCCGATCGCGCGTATGTCCGTGCCGTCCCAGCAGCGGACGGGTTGGTCCTCCTCGGCGAACAGCACGTCGCCCGAGGAGGTGCTCTCCACGTACTCCCAGGCGCGGGCCCCTTCCGGCCCGCCGCTCTCCACGACCTCCCACGTGTCGGCGCGTACGTCCGTGGGCCGCTCGGCGGCGGCTGCGCCGAGCGCACCCTGCCCGGCCAGCACGACTCCCGCGACGGTGGCGGCTGCCCACAGTCCTGATGTCCTCACACGGCTTCCTTTCGGAGCGGATCGGTGACGTGCAGCGGTCCGGCACCCGACCGGCACCCGGAGGGGCATGCTCCGCAAACCGTTCGCCAAAGCGTCGGATGCACAACAAGCCCGCAGGTGAAGGCCGTTGAAGGCGCCGCCCCACTGACACGCACAAGCTAACAGCCGGGTCTGACAGTCCGTCCGGAATTCCCGCCGCGCACCGGCCGCCGCACCCCCGCCCCGCCGCCGGTACCGGTTCCGGGCCGCCGCGTCAGCATCACGTAAAGACACCCGCCCCGGCCTTGACCCGCCCGCGCGCCATGGCGGACGGTGGCCTCTGCGCCGCACCGGCACCATGCCCCGCGGCGGTCCGGCACGAGTGAAGCCACGTGAGAATCGCCTTCCTGCTGCACGACCTGAACGGCACCGGCACCGCCGACCGCGCCACCGCCGACCTCGCGTCCGCGCTCGGCGCCACGCACGACGTCGAGCTGGCCGTCGTCCGCGACCCCCACGCCACGCCCGCGGGGCGCCCCCGCCCCCGCCTCACCCCCGGCGTCACCCTCGGCCCGGTCATCGACTCCCGCCACCGCGTCGCCGCCTACCTGCGCCGCACCGACGCCGACGTCGTCATCGCCACCCGCCCCACCCTCGTGCGCTGGCTCGCCGAGTACGGCCACGACCGGTACGTCCGCATCGGGCGCCGCAGCCCCGAGCCGCACGCCCACCTGCCCGGCGCCGTCCTCGCCAGGCTCGACGCGTTCGCCGCCACCTCCGACGCCGACGCCGCCCGCCACCGCGCCGCGCTGCCCCCCGGCGCGACCACCCGCGTCGTCGCCATCCCTGGCCCCGCGCCCGCCGTCACGGTCGGCCCCGCGTCCGGCGCGTCCCGGACGATCGTCGCGGCGGGCAGGCTCATCCCCGTCGGCCGCCACGAACTGCTCGTGGACGCCTTCGCGACCCTCGCGCCCCGGCGGCCCGACTGGAGCCTGCGCATCTACGGCGAGGGCCGTCTCGCCGGGCGCCTCCGGCAGCGCATCGACGACCTCGGCCTCTACAACCGCGTCCGCCTCATGGGCGCGCTGCCGCCGATGGAGCGGATGGAGACCGAGTGGATCAAGGGGGCGATAGCCGCCGTCACCACGAGCGGCGAACCGTTCGACCGCACGCTCCTCGAAGCCATGAGCTGCGGCCTCCCCGTCGTCTCCACCGACTGCGCCTTCGGCTCCGCCGGGGTCATCACCCACGGCACGGACGGCCTGCTCGTCCCCCGCGACGGCGGGAGCGAGGCGTACGCCGACGCCCTGCTGCGCCTGATCGACTCACCGGCCGACCGCCGCCGCATGGGCGCCGCCGCCCTGCGCACCGCCGCCGCGCACGGCCCCGCCCACGCCGCCCGCAGCCTCGCCGAGCTGGCCGCCACCCTGCGCCGCCGCCCGCGCCGCCTCCGCAGCGTCCTGCGCCTGCGCTCCGCGCCCCCCGCACGGCCCACCGAGCCGGACGGCCGTCCCCGCGCACGGGGCCACTGCACGGTCGCGCCCGACGGCTCGCTCACCGTCGTCCTCGCGCCCGACACCCTGCCGCCCGCCGGGCAGTCCGACTTCGTCGCCCAGCGCCGCGAGGACCCGGACGGCCACCGCATCCGCGTGCCCATCCGCCGCGCCCCCGGCACCGGCGAGACCGCCGTCACCCTCGACCGCGCCTCGCGCGTCCTGCCCGAGGGCCGCTGGGACTGCTACGTCGAGCCGCGCGACGAAGGGCTGCGCCGCCGCATCGCCGCCGACACCATCGACGCCGCCGCGCTCGTCACCCTCGCCCCGACGGAGAACGAGCACGGCGTCTCCTGCTGGCTGCCCTACACCACGGCCGACGGCGACCTGACGCTGCGCACCTGGCTGCGCCGCGTGCACGCCGAGGTGGAGCGCGTCACCGTCGCCGACGGCGCCGCGACCGTCACCGCCGTCCTCCTGGGCCCCGGCGCCCGGCGCTGCGCCGTGCGGGAGGCCGAGGCCGTCGCCATCGCGCGGTCGGGCGACGGCGGCGACCTGCGCATGCCCCTGCGCGCGCTGCCGGACGGCCGGGTCGCGTTCACCTTCTCCTACGCCGACGCCCTGGCGCGCCGTACGGCGGCGGTCCGCCGCGACGTCTGGGACCTCAAGCTGCGCCTCGGCCCGTCAGGGCGCGGCCTGGTGCCGGTCGGCCGGATCGGCGGGGACACGATCGACCTGGCGCGCACCGACGCGTTCCCGCCCGTGGCCCTCGGCGGCACGTGGCTGCGGCCGTTCTTCACCGCCCAGCACGGCCTCGCGGTCGCGGCGGACGCGGTGGGTTGAGGGGCGTGGGCGGCGGCGCGCAGGGGTCCTTGACGACGGTGGCGCCCACGGCCGCCGCCCCGCCCGCCGCCTTCGCCCGCGCCAGCGCCTCGCCCTCCGCCTCGGGTTCGTCCGCCACCCGGCGGTCGTCGCTGAGCAGCCGCACCGGCCCGCAGGCACCGTGCTCCCCGAGCACGTCGTACGGGTTGGCCAGCATGCAGCTCTCCAGCGACAGGCAGCCGCAGCCGATGCACTCGGACAGGTTGTCCCGCAGCCGCCTCATCTGCGCGATGCGGGCGTCGAGGTCCTGGCGCCAGTACTCGGAGACGTGCGCCCAGTCCTCGTGGGTGGGCGTACGGCCCTCCGGGAGCCGGTCGAGGGCGTAGCGGATGGCGCTCAGCGGCATGCCGACGTTCTGCGAGACGCGGATGAACGCCACGCGCCGCAGCATGTCGCGCGGGTAGCGCCGCTGGTTGCCCGAGGTGCGGCGGCTGGAGATGAGGCCCTGCTCCTCGTAGAAGCGCAGCGCCGACGTCGCGACACCGCTGCGCTGGGCCAACTGGCCGATGGTCAGCTCTTTGGCGATGGTGGCGGTCATACGGTCATCGTAGCCACCGATCTCAAGCTTGCTTCAACATCGCGCTGGGTACGGTCACCCGCGACGGGACGGGCCGTCGGCGAGGGGGAGGGCGATGGGGAGACTGCTGGCCATCAGCGATCTGCATGTGCGCTACGGCGAGAACCGCGTCATCACGGGCGGGCTGCGGCCCACGGCGGACGACGACTGGCTGCTCGTCGCCGGGGACGTCGGCGAGCTGTGGGACGACATCGAGTGGACGCTGACGACCCTCGCGCGCCGCTTCGCCAAGGTCGTCTGGGCCCCGGGCAACCACGAGCTGTGGACCCTCCAGGACGACACGGTGCCCCTCACCGGCGTCGCACGGTACGAGGCGCTGGTCGCCCTGTGCCGACGGCTCGGCGTCGTCACGCCGGAGGACCCCTACCCGGTGTGGGAGGGCGAGGGCGGCCCCGCGGTGGTCGTGCCGCTGTTCACGCTGTACGACTACACGTTCCGCCCGCCGGGCACGCACGACAAGGCGTCCGCGCTCGCCGTGGCCGAGGCGGCGGGCATCGTCTGCACCGACGAGTTCCACCTGCACCACGACCCGTACCCCAGCCGCGAGGCGTGGTCCCGCGCCCGCGTCGCCGCCACCGCCGCGCGGCTCGCCACCGAACTGCCCGCCGGGCTGCCGACCGTCCTCGTCAACCACTGGCCGCTGGTCCGCGAGCCCACCCGCATCCTGCGCCACCCCGAGTTCGCCCTCTGGTGCGGCACCGAGGCCACCGAGGACTGGCCGCGCCGCTTCCGCGCGGCGACCGTCGTCTACGGGCACCTCCACATCCCCCGGCTGATCCACCACGACGGCATCCCCCACCAGGAGGTCTCCCTCGGCTATCCCCGCGAGTGGCTGCCCCGCTCCACCCCGCCGCGCCTGCTGGTGCCCGTGCTCCCGGCCACGGTCGCGCCGTGACGGACGGCGGGCCGCTCGCCCGGCTCCTCGGCGCCCCGGCCGCGACCGAGGAGGTGTTCACCGACCCGCCGGGCCCCGACGACCTCCTCCCCGAGGAGACCGTCCACATCGCGCGCGCCGTCCCCGCACGCCGCGCCGAGTTCGCCACCGTGCGGCGCTGCGCGCGCACCGCCCTCGCCCGCCTCGGCGCGCCCCGCCTGCCCCTGCTCCCCGGCGCACACGGCGCCCCCGGCTGGCCGCCGGGCTTCCTCGGCAGCATGACCCACTGCACGGGCTACCGCGCCGCCGCCGTCGCCCGCGTCGGCGACCTGGCCTCCCTCGGCATCGACGCCGAACCGGACGCGCCCCTGCCCGACCCCGGCATCCTGCCGATGATCTCCCTGCCGGACGAGCGCCCCCACCTCGCCCGCCTCGCCGCCGAGCGCCCGGAGCTGCACTGGGAACGGCTGCTCTTCTCGGCCAAGGAGAGCGTCTACAAGACGTGGTTCCCGCTCACCGGGCGCTGGCTCGGCTTCGAGGAGGCCACCGTCACCTTCCACCCCGACGACGGCACGTTCACCGCCCGCCTGCTGCCCGCCGACAGCCCCTTCCGGACCCTCCACGGCCGGTTCGTGGCCGAAAAAGGACTCCTCGTGACGGCGATCGCGCTGCCTCTGTGACCACGCGCGCGACCCCCGCGCACGCACGGCGGCGCCGCGCCCCCGCACGTACGGGGACGCGGCGCCGCCGCCCTGCGTCCGGCCCGGCTCAGCCGCCGATGACCGTGATCCGGTCCGCCGCGGGCGCCGCCAGCGGGGCGTCGGCCGTCGAATGGGCCGTCAGGTAGTCGCGCAGGACCGCCATGTCGTCCTCGCCGACCACCGGGTTCCCGCCCTCGGCCAGCGTGGCGAAGCCGTCGCCGCCCCCGGCGAGGAACGAGTTCACCGCCACCCGGTACGTCGCCGCCGGGTCGAGCGGCTCGCCCGCGACCGTCACCGAGTCCGCGACGATCCGGTCGGCGCCCGACGCCGACAGGTCCAGCGTGTACGCCAGGCCGTCCGACGGCTGGAGGTACTTGGGCGCCGCCTCGTTCCCGCCCGTCACCTGCTCGCGCAGCACGCTCAGCAGCTGCTCGCCCGTCAGATCGACGAGATTCACCGTGTTCGAGAACGGCTGGACGGTGAAGCCCTCCCCGTACGTCACGACGCCGTCGCCCTCCGCGCCGGACGCCGCGTACACCAGGTCGGCGCGCACGCCGCCCGGGTTCATCAGCGCGAGGTCCGCCTCCGGGTCGATCTCCCGCGCGTGTTCGAGCTGCGCGTCCGCGATCAGGTCGCCGAGCGGGAACTCGGGCGCGCCCGTGCCCCGGCCCGCGATGTCCTCGGAGATCCAGCCGATCGGCGCGTTCGCGACCGGCGCGGCCAGCTCGTTCCACTCGCCGATCAGCCGGGTGAGCCGCGGGTCACGCCGCTGCTCCCGGTCCACGACGCGGTTCGTGCCCTCGACCGAGGCGCGCACGATGTCGCGCGTCCGCAGGTCGTACTCCATGGTCAGCTCGGTGAACAGCCGCCCGTTCGACGCCGCCGAGGTGACCAGCCGGTCGCGGCCCGCGGGGTCGGGGATCGTGCAGACGTACGGCTGGTGCGTGTGGCCGGTGACCAGCGCGTCCACGCCCGGGTCCGTGCGCTCCGCTATGTCCACGATGGGGCCCGACAGGCCGCCGTCCGCGCCGTCGCAGTCGCGGTTGTAGGCCGCCGTCGCCGGGTAGCCGCCCTCGTGGATCAGCGCGACCACCGCGTTCACGCCCTTGCGCCGCAGCTCACGCGTGTACCGGTTGATCGTCTCGACCTCGTCGCGGAACTCCAGGCCCTCGATGCCCGCCTGGGTCACGATGTCGGCCGTGCCCTCCAGCGTCACGCCGATGAAGCCGACCTCGACGCCGCCGACCCGCTCGATCGTGTACGGCGCGAGGATCGGCCGTCCCGTGTCCTCGCGCACGACGTTCGCCGCCAGGTAGGGGAAGTCGGCGCCCTCGAACTCGCGGCCCTCCGTGTAGCAGCCGTCCACCGGGTGGCAGCCGCCGTCCTGGAGCCGCGTCAGCTCGGCCCAGCCCTCGTCGAACTCGTGGTTGCCCACGCCCGCGACGTCGAGGTCCAGCTCGTTCAGCGCCTCGATCGTCGGCTCGTCGTGGAAGAGACCCGACAACAGCGGCGACGCGCCGACCAGGTCGCCCGCCGCCACCGTCAGCGACCGCGGCTCGCCGCGCCGCGCGGCGCGCAGCCCGGTCGCCAGGTACTCGACGCCGCCCGCGGTCACGGTCTCGGTCGTGCCGTCCGGATGTTCGTGCGTCACCTGCCCGTTGGAGCCGCTGGGGGGCTCCAGCGCGCCGTGCAGGTCGTTGAGGGCGAGGAGTTGCAGATCGACGGTCCTGCCGTGCCCGTGACCGCCGCCGTGGCCGCCGTGACCGCCACCCTGCGCGCCGGGCGCGGCCTGCGCGCTCGGCAGGGCGACGGCGAGCGCCCCCGCGACCGCGAGCACCGCCGCGCCCGCCGTCAGTCTGTACCTACGTGCTACCTGCATGTGGGGTGAATCCCTTTCGTGTCAAGGGAGCTGATCCTGAGACATACCCGTCGCGCCGCACCCTAGTGGCTACGCGCGTAGCCATACAGGCGCCCGAGATGACGACGGCGTAACGGGCGGACGAAGCCGGGGGACGCCCGGCGCCCGCACTACAGTCGTGTCCATGAGTGACGTCGTGGTACAGGACCAGGTGACGCCCGAGGAGCGGGACGAGGCGCTGGCGCTCATCGAGGCGGCGGCCGGACGGGACGGCCAGAGCGCCGTCTCCGAGCAGGGCAGGCTGCTGCTGCGCGGCGGCCCGCGCGCGGGCGTGCTCCACCTCCTCCTGCGCGCCGAGGACGGCACGCTCGTCGGCTACGCGCAGCTCGACGGCCGCGACGTCGTCGAGCCGCCGACCGGCGAGCTGGTCGTCCATCCGGGCCACCGGGGCAGGCGGTACGGGCGCGCGCTGGGCGCCGCCCTGCTGGCCGAGTCGGGGAACCGGCTGCGCGTGTGGGCGCACGGCGGCCACGCCGCGGCCCGCCACCTCGCGCAGTCGATGCGGCTGACCCCCTTCCGTGAACTGCGCCAACTGCGCCGTCCGCTGGGCGGACTCGGCTCGTCGCCCGTGGACCTGCCGCCCGGCGTGCGCGTGCGGACGTTCCGCCCCGGGCAGGACGACGCCGCCTGGCTCGCCGTGAACGCCGCCGCGTTCGCCCACCACCCCGAGCAGGGCGCCCTCACCCAGGCCGACCTGGACGCGCGCGTCGCCGAACCGTGGTTCGACGCCGACGGGTTCTTCCTCGCCGTGCCGGACGACGACGAGAGCCGCATCCTCGGCTTCCACTGGACGAAGGTCCACGAGGCCGAGCGCCTCGGCGAGGTGTACGTCGTCGGCGTCTCGCCCGACGCGCAGGGCAAGGGCCTCGGCCGCGCCCTCACCGCGGCAGGTCTGCGCCACCTGGCCGCCGACCGGTCGCTGCCGACGGCGATGCTCTACGTGGACGCGGACAACACGGCGGCCGTCCGGGTGTACGAGAGCCTGGGCTTCCGCACGTTCGAGACCGACCTCATGTACCGCACGGAGCACTGACACGCCCGCACGCGCCGGGCCCGCGCCGCGACGGCGAGCGGGGCGCGGGCGACGCGGGCACGGCGCGCGCCCGTGTGCGGACGGCGCTGTTCATCCTGTTCACCTCTCCGACGTGCCCCGTTAGCCCGGACGGCGCGAGAATGGAGCCATGACTCAGGGAGCCACGGTCCGCCCGGACACGCCCGCACTGCCCCAGCCGGTGTCCCCGGACGGACGCGCCGCGTCCGCCACGTCAGGGGGCGACGGCGGTGAGCTTCCCCCGGACCGCTTCCTCGACCGCGAGCGCAGCTGGCTCGCCTTCAACGAACGCGTCCTCGAACTCGCCGAGGACACCGGCACGCCGCTGCTGGAGCGCGTCAACTTCCTGTCCATCTTCGCGAGCAACCTCGACGAGTTCTTCATGGTGCGCGTCGCCGGGCTCAAGCGCCGCATCGCCACCGGCGTCGCGACCCGCTCCCTCACCGGCCGCCCGCCGCGCGAGGTCATCGGCACGATCTGGACCATGGCGCGCGACCAGCTCGCCCGCCAGGCCGCCGTCTACCGGCAGGACGTCGGGCCGCGGCTCGCCGAGGAGGGCATCCACCTCCTGCGCTGGCCCGACCTCGACGAGGAGGAGCAGACCCGCCTGTTCTCCTTCTTCCGCAAACGAATCTTCCCGGTCCTCACCCCGCTCGCCGTGGACCCGGCCCACCCCTTCCCCTACATATCCGGGCTCTCCCTCAACCTCGCCGTGATGGTCCGCAACCCGGCCAGCGGCCACAAACACTTCGCACGCGTGAAGGTCCCGCCGCTGCTGACCCGTTTCATGGAGGCGTCGCCGCAGCGCTACGTCCCCGTCGAGGACGTCATCGCCGCCCACCTCGAAGAGCTGTTCCCCGGCATGGAGGTGCTGGCGCACCACGTCTTCCGCGTGACGCGCAACGAGGACCTGGAGGTCGAGGAGGACGACGCGGAGAACCTCCTCCAGGCCCTGGAGAAGGAACTGCTGCGCCGCCGCTTCGGCCCGCCCGTCCGCCTGGAGGTCGAGGAGTCCATCGACCCCGAGGTGCTCGACGTCCTCATCCGCGAGCTGAAGATCAGCCGCGAGGAGGTGTACGCGCTGCCAGGCCCGCTGGACCTGACCGGTCTGCGCGCCATCGCCTCCCTCGACCGGCCCGACCTGAAGTACCCCAAGTTCGTCGCCCGCACCCACCGCGACCTGGCCGAGGTCGAGTCGGCGTCCGCGCCCGACATCTTCGCGGCGCTGCGCGAACGCGACGTGCTCCTGCACCACCCGTACGACTCGTTCTCCACCTCCGTCCAGGCGTTCCTGGAACAGGCCGCCGCCGACCCCGACGTCCTCGCCATCAAACAGACGCTCTACCGCACCTCGGGCGACTCGCCGATCGTGGACGCCCTGATCGACGCCGCCGAGTCGGGCAAGCAGGTCCTCGTCCTCGTGGAGATCAAGGCGCGCTTCGACGAGCACGCCAACATCAAGTGGGCGCGGAAGCTGGAGGAGGCCGGCTGCCATGTGGTGTACGGCCTGGTCGGCCTGAAGACGCACTGCAAGCTGTCCCTCGTCGTCCGCCAGGAGGGCGACGGCCTGCGCCGCTACGCGCACGTCGGCACCGGCAACTACCACCCGAAGACGGCCCGCGTGTACGAGGACCTGGGCCTCCTGACGGCCGACCCCGAGGTCGGCGCCGACCTGTCCGACCTCTTCAACCGCCTCTCCGGCTACTCGCGGCGCGACAACTACCGCCGCCTCCTCGTCGCCCCCCGCTCCCTGCGCGACGGCCTCATCACCCGCATCCGCCGCGAGATCGACCACCAGCGCGCCGGGCGCCCCGCCGCCATCCGCATCAAGGTCAACTCGATCGTGGACGAGGCGATCATCGACGCCCTCTACCGCGCCTCGCAGGCGGGCGTCCCCGTGGACGTGTGGGTGCGCGGCATCTGCGCCCTGCGCCCCGGCGTGCCGGGGCTGTCGGAGAACATCCGCGTCCGCAGCGTCCTGGGCCGCTTCCTCGAACACTCGCGCCTCTACGCGTTCGCCGCCGGCGGCGAGAACGAGGTGTGGCTCGGCAGCGCCGACCTGATGCACCGCAACCTCGACCGCCGCATCGAGGTCATCGTCCGCGTCACCGACCCGGGCCACCGCGCCACGCTCGGCCGCCTGCTGACCACCGGCATGTCGGACGGCTCCGAGTCCTGGCACCTCGACGCGGACGGCGGCTGGACACGCCACGCCGAGGACGCCGACGGGCGGCGCCTCACCAACGTCCAGGAAGCCCTCATAGACGTGCGGAGGAAGCGCCGTGCGGCCGGTGACTGACCCGGCGCCCGCGCCGATACGCGCGGCCGGCTGCGTCCTGTGGCGCAGGTCGGCCGGGGGCGGCATCGAGGTGGCGCTCGTGCACCGGCCCAAGTACGACGACTGGTCGCACCCCAAGGGCAAGCTGCACCTCGGCGAGCCGCACGACGCCGCGGCCGTCCGCGAGGTCCGCGAGGAGACGGGCATGGAGTGCGTCCTCGGCCACGCCCTGCCCACGGCGCGCTACCTGACCGAGGGCGGGCGCGCCAAGATCGTCCGCTACTGGATCGCCGAGGCCGTACGCGGCCGGTTCGTGCCGAACGACGAGGTGGACGCCGTCGCCTGGCTCGCCCCGCCCGAGGCCCGCGTCCGCCTCACCGGCGAGCCGGACCGCACCCTGCTGGACGAGGCGCTGGTCACGCTCCCGGCCCGCTGACCGGCGCCAGCGCCGCCCACGCCACCGTCACCTCGCCCTGCCGCCAGCGCGCCGGACCGTCCAGCACCGGCCAGTCGGCCGCCAGCGCCCGCACGGCGCGCAGCCAGCGCTGCCGTGCGCCCAGCGGCGCCCAGGGCGCGGCGGCGGCCCAGGCGCGGTCGAAGCCGCGCAGGAAGGCGTGCACCGGCTCGCCCGGCACGTTCCGGTGGATCAGCGCCTTCGGCAGGCGTTCCGCCAGGTCGGACGGGGTGCCGAGCGAGCCGAGCCGCGCGGCGAACGTCACGCTGCGCGGCCCCTCGGGACCCAGCGCCACCCACACGTGCCGCCGCCCGATCTCGTCACACGTGCCCTCCACCAGCAGCCCGCCGGGCGCCAGCCGCCCGCACAGCCGCGCCCACACGGCGGGCACGCCGTCCTCCGGGTACTGGCGCAGGACGTTCGCCGCGCGGATCAGCGCGGGCCGCTCCCCGCCCGGCAGCGGCACCTCGAAGCCGCCGCGGACGAAGGCGAGCCCGTCCCGCACGTACGGCAGGGCCGCCGCGACCCGCGCCGGGTCGATCTCCACGCCCGTCACCCGCAGGTCCGGCCGCACCCGGCGCAGCCGCTCCAGCAGCTCGACGGCGGTCCACGGCGCGGCGCCGTACCCCAGGTCAACGGCCGCCGGGGGCGCGGCGGCACGGCGCAGCGCGGGGCCGTGCGCGGCGGCGATCCAGCGGTCCATGCGGCGCAGGCGGTTGGGCCCCGTCGTCCCCCTGGTCACGTTCCCCTCCGGCATGCGCGAGAGCGTAACCCCCGCGCCGGGCGGGCACCGGGGGTGGACGGGAGAGCGGGCCGCGAACGCGGGTGGGCACAATGGGAGCGGTGCCCCCGGCTGACAGGTCGCACCCGCCGAGGAGAGGAAGAGCCGTGCCACAGGTCCGCCGCGTCGCGATGCTGAGCGTGCACACGTCGCCGCTCCACCAGCCGGGGACCGGGGACGCGGGCGGGATGAACGTGTACATCGTGGAGCTGTCACGGCAGCTCGCGCGGCAGGGCGTCGAGGTCGAGATCTTCACCCGCGCCACGGCCGGGGGCCTGGCCCCCACCGTCGAACTGGCGCCCGGCGTGCTGGTACGGCACGTGGACGCGGGACCGTACGCGGGCCTCAGCAAGGAGGAGCTGCCCGCCCAGCTGTGCGCCTTCACGCACGGCCTCATGCGCTTCTGGGCCGGGCGCAGGCCCGACCACTTCGACCTCGTCCACTCGCACTACTGGCTGTCGGGGCAGGTCGGCTGGCTGGCCGCCGAGCGCTGGGGCGTCCCCCTCGTCCACCAGATGCACACCATGGCCAAGGTGAAGAACGCCGCCCTCGCCACCGGCGACACCCCGGAACCGGCCGCGCGCGTCATCGGCGAGACGCAGATCGTCCGTGCCGCCGACCGCCTGATCGCCAACACCGCCGAGGAGGCCGCCGACCTCGTCAGGCACTACGACGCCGACCCGGCGCGCACCATGGTCGTCCACCCGGGCGTGAACCTCGAACGCTTCCGCCCGGCGGACGGCCGCGCCGCCGCACGCGCCCGCCTCGGGCTGCCGCAGGACGCGCTGGTGCCGCTGTTCGCCGGGCGCATCCAGCCGCTGAAGGCGCCCGACATCCTGCTGTACGCCGTCCGCCACCTGCTGGACGCGCGGCCTGAGCTGCACCGCCGGATGGTCGTCCCCGTCGTGGGCGGCCCGTCCGGGTCGGGGCTGGCGCGGCCGGAACGCCTTCAGAAGCTCGCCGCCCGCCTCGGCCTGACCGACCTCGTGCGCTTCTGCCCGCCGGTCACGCAGGAGGTGCTGGCCGACTGGTACCGGGCCGCGAGCGTGCTGGTCATGCCGTCGTACAGCGAGTCCTTCGGCCTCGCGGCGGCCGAGGCCCAGGCGTGCGGCACCCCGGTCATCGCCGCGGCGGTGGGCGGCCTGCCGGTGGTCGTACGGGACGGGCGGACCGGCTTCCTGATCGACGGCCACGACCCCGCCGACTACGCGCGGGCCCTGCGCCACTTCGTGGACCACCCGCCCCTCACCGCGAGGCTCGGCGCCGAGGCCCACCGGCACGCCCACGGCTTCGGCTGGGACGCGACGGCCGCCGACACCCTCACCGTCTACCAGACGGCACGCGAATCCCACCGCTTCACCCAGCCCGCCACCGGCTGACCGGCCTACCATCGACCGCATGCCCGCACCCGATCCCCGCGCCCTGCACGCGGTCGAAGAGGCGCTGCGCGCGTGCGGCGCCCCCTGGGAGAGCCCGTCCCCCGGGCACTACGTCGTCTCCCTCCCCGGCACCCGCAAGCTCTCGACGACCTGCTCCCTCGTCGTCGGACGCCACGCGCTCTCCGTCAACGCCTTCGTCATCCGCAGCCCCGACGAGAACCACGCCGCCGTCCACCGCTGGCTGCTGGAGCGGAACCTCCGCCTGTTCGGCGTCGCGTACGCGATCGACGCGCACGGCGACATCTACCTCGCCGGGCGCCTCCCCCTGACGGCCCTCGCGCCCGACGAGATCGACCGTGTCCTGGGAACCGTCCTGGAGAACGCCGACGGCTCCTTCAACACGCTCCTCGAACTCGGCTTCGCGACCGCGATCAGGAAGGAGTACGCCTGGCGCGTCGCGCGGGGCGAGTCCACCCGCAATCTGGACGCGTTCGCGCACCTCACACGCCCCACCGGCGGATAGGGGGTCGCCCCGCCACCGGGCCCGCGCGCCGTCTACCCTCGGCACCATGGCCGACGCACCGTACAAGCTGATCCTCCTCCGCCACGGAGAGAGCGAGTGGAACGCGAAGAACCTCTTCACCGGCTGGGTGGACGTCAATCTCACCGAGAAGGGTGAGAAGGAGGCGGTCCGCGGCGGCGAGCTGCTGAAGGACGCCGGGCTGCTCCCCGACGTGCTGCACACCTCGACGCTCAAGCGCGCCATCCGCACGGCGAACCTCGCCCTCGACGCCGCCGACCGCGCCTGGGTGCCGGTGCACCGCTCGTGGCGGCTGAACGAGCGCCACTACGGCGCGCTCCAGGGCAAGGACAAGGCGGCGACGCTCGCCGAGTTCGGCGAGGAGCAGTTCACGCAGTGGCGCCGCTCCTACGACACCCCGCCGCCGGTGCTGGCCGACGGCGCCGCGTGGTCGCAGAGCGACGACCCGCGCTACGCGGGCATCCCGAGCGAGCTGCGCCCGCGCACCGAGTGCCTGAAGGACGTCGTCGTCCGCATGCTGCCGTACTGGTACGACGCGATCGTCCCCGACCTCGGCGCGGGCCGCACCGTCCTCGTGACCGCCCACGGCAACAGCCTGCGCGCCCTCGTGAAGCACCTCGACAACGTCTCGGACGACGCCATCGTCGGCCTCAACATCCCGACGGGCATCCCGCTGCTCTACGAGCTGGACGCCGACTTCCACCCCGTGACCCCCGGTGGCACCTACCTCGACCCCGAGGCTGCCCGCGCCTCCATCGAGGCCGTCAAGAACCAGGGCAAGAAGTAACGCACCGCGGAACGCAGGTGCCCTCTGCCGCCGGTTCCTCCGGTGGCAGAGGGCACTTCCCCAGTGCCCAGGACGGTCAGCACCCTCCTGCGGGCCGCGCTCGCCGGTACCTCGACCGCTCGTACTGTTCCAGCCACTTCCTGCTGCTGCGCGATGAGCTGTCCCCTGCCTTGACGGCGCGCAGCCCGCCACGGTTCGCCACGACCCGGAGGGTTCTCGGACGTCTCCTCGGTCGCCAGGGCGGCGAGCGGCACGACCTCCACCGGTCCTGCCACTGCGGGCAGCACGAAGCCGCAGAGGTTGGCCGTGACGCTCCGCGCGATCAGCTCGGCCAACGGGCCGCGCTCCTATCCGTCGGCCCGCTACATCGCCCGCAGGTACTACTCGCGGTCCCGCTTGTAGATGATCGCCGGGGGTAGCCCAGGCGGCCGAGGAGCAGGTTGAGAGCGAGCCGCCCCGTCCGGCCGTCCCCGTCGAGGGACGGGTGGATCTGCTCGCACCTGTCGCGACGCCCTCGATCCTGTTCGGTCCGAAGAGGGGAAACCGCACCGAACAACTTCACCGACGCCCTGTGCCGCGGCTCCCCGGGGGCGTCGGCCGGGACCACGGGACCCCGCCGCGTCGTGGCTGGTCCGGTGGGGTGCGGGCGTGGAAAACCTTGCCGCGCACCGCCGCCGACCGCTTACGCTCGAAGGCATGACCGACACGCCGACGGCTCGCGCCGAGGGGCAGCGCACCTGGATGCTGCCGAGCGCCCTGCTGGCGGCCGAGACCTGCGGCACCGGTGACCGCGTCCGTCGCACCGGCCGCGACTGGCTCGTGGACCTCACTCTGTTCGCCTGGGCCGTCGGTCTGTGGTGCGCGCTGCTCCCGTCGCTGCCCGACCTGGACTACCTGCCCGACTGGATGGTCACCCTCGACGCGCCGCTCGGCGCCCTGGCCTGCGTCGGACTGTGGTGGCGCCGCCGCCACCCGCTCGCCCTCGCCATCGCGCTGATACCCATCGGCGCCCTGTCCACCACGGTCTTCGGCGCGCTGGCCGTCGTCATCCTCAACCTCGGGCTGCGCGTCCCCCGCCGGACGGCCTGGGCCGTCCTCGCCCTGCACGTCGCGCTGGGGCTGCCCTACGGCATCCTCGCCGCGGGCGAGGACACCGGCGACTGGGCGGCGGCGTTCTTCTTCATCGCCTACTACCTGTTCTTCTACGCCTGGGGCGCCGCGCTCCGGGCCAGGCGGCAGCTCGTCACCCGCCTACGGGACGACGCCCAGCGCGAGCGCGCCGAGCACGCGCGCCGCCTCGCCGACGTCCGCCGGGCCGAGCGCGAGGCCATCGCCCGCGAGATGCACGACGTCCTCGCCCACCGCATCTCCCTGCTGTCCGTCCACGCGGGCGCCCTCGCGTACCGCACGGCCAAGCAGCAGGAGAGCAGGGACGTCCCGGCGCTGACGGACGCCGAGATCAGCGACAGCGCCCAGCTCATCCGCGACACCGCGCACCAGGCGCTCGAAGAGCTGCGCGACGTCCTCACCGTCCTGCGCGGCAGCGCGCGCGGCGCCGAGGGCCCGCAGCCCGGCATCGGCGACCTGCCCGACCTGCTCGCGGACGCCGAGCGGGCGGGCCAGCGCATCACCCTCGTCCGCGACGACGCCACGGACACCCCGGACGCCGCCGACCAACTGCGCGGCCCGGTCCAGCGGACCGTCTACCGCGTCGTCCAGGAAGGTCTCACCAACGCGCGCAAGCACGCGCCGGGCGCGCCCGTCACCGTCACCTTCTCCGGCGCCCCGGGACGCGGCCTGACCGTCGCCCTGCGCAACGGGCTCACCGACGACGCCGACCGGCCCATACCCGGCGCCGGGGCCGGGCTGACGGGCCTGGAGGAACGCGTCGCGCTCGACGGCGGCACGCTGCGCCACGGCGCGGCCCAGGGCACGTTCACCCTCGTCGCCGAGCTGCCCTGGCCCGGCGCCGCCGCACGCCCCGGCGCCGGGGAGGGCGACGGGACGGCGGCGGCGCCGGGAGCGGACCGTACGGGCACCGCTGCGGCTCAGCCGCAGCTGCCCCCGCACTGACAGCCGGAGCCCGACTGGCACCCGCAGCTGCACCCCGAGGCGCAGCCGCAGCCGCTCAGCAGCGGCAGCGGACGGCGCTCCTTCGGGGTCACGGGCTGGGGCGCGGATATCGGCGCGGGGGAGGCCGGTGAGGCAGCCATGGAACCCTCCTGGGGCAGTGGACACGGCGGAACACGGCGGACGGCCCCGCGGACGGGACGGTCCCCGTGCCTCATTGGACGCCCGCCACGCCCCCCACCGTCAACCGCGCGCGGTGGGGCGCGCGGTCGCACCGGCGGCTCAGACCGTCGGGTCGGGCTCCGGCGAGAACTCGTCCGCGTGCTCACCCGTCACCAGGTAGACCATGCGCCGCGCGATCGACACCGCGTGGTCGGCGAACCGCTCGTAGTAGCGGCCGAGGAGCGTCACATCGACCGCCGTCTCGATGCCGTGCTTCCACCGCTCGTCCAGCAGGTGGCTGAACAGCGTGCGGTGCAGCGAGTCCATCTCGTCGTCGTCCTGCTCCAGCTGCATGGCCAGATCGACGTCCTTGGTGATCAGCACCTCGGTCGCCTTCGCCATGAGCCGCTGCGCCAGCTGCCCCATCTCCAGGATCGTCGCCGACAGGTCGCGCGGCACCGCGGAGTCGGGGAAGCGCAGCCGCGCCACCTTCGCCACGTGCTGCGCCAGGTCGCCGCAGCGCTCCAGGTCGGCGCTCATCCGCAGGCTGGTCACGACGATGCGCAGGTCGGTGGCGACCGGCTGCTGGCGCGCCAGCAGTGCTATCGCGGCGTTCTCCAGGTCGCGGTGCATCTCATCGACCTTTATGTCGGCGGCGATGACGGTCTCCGCCAGCTTCAGGTCGGCGTCCAGCATGGCGGTCGTCGCCCGCCCGATCGCCGACCCGACGAACCTCGCCATCTCCACCAGGCTGTCGCTGACCGCGTCCAGTTCCTCGTGATACGCGTCACGCATGTTGACCGTTCCGTCCTCTCCTCGCCCAGCGGGCTGCTTTCGCTCACACCTTCGGTCCGGCCCACACACTCTGTCCGGAAAGCAGCCGCTCCCGCCCCGACAAGTGAACCAATGCTGTCACCAAAGTGAACTCTCACCGGCGCCCGGACGAGCATCTCCGCTCGGCCCTGTGGTTCACGGCCACGCCCCGCATAACCTGAGCATATGGACGTGAACGCGGCGGTCGCCGCAGTGGCGGCGATCGCCGGTCTGTGCACCGGTGTCATCGCCATGCTGGCATTCCGGCTCAGCGAGCGCGAGCGAACACGTCCGCCGCACGCCACGCAGCCCGCCGAGGCCACTCTTCCGCCCGGTGTGGACACGGTCCTGTCGGTGCTGCGCTCCTCGGCCGTCGTGCTGGACGAGGGGGACGGCGTCGTCAAGGCCAGCTCGGCGGCGTACGCCCTCGGCCTGGTCCGCGGCGGACGGCTCGCGGTCGAGCCCATGCTCAAGATGGCCAGGGACACGCGGCGGGACGGCGAGATACGGCAGGTCGAGCTGGACCTGCCCCGGCAGAGCCGGGTGGGCCGCCCCGACGTGCTGGCCGTCTCGGCGCGCTCGGCGCCGCTGGGCGCCCGGCTCGTCCTCCTGCTGGTCGAGGACCTGACGGAGGCCCGCCGCATCGAGGCCGTGCGCCGCGACTTCGTGGCGAACGTCAGCCACGAGCTGAAGACCCCGGCAGGGGCGCTGTCCCTGCTGTCCGAGGCCGTGCTGGACGCGTCGGACGACCCCGAGGCCGTCGCCCGCTTCGCGGGCCGCATGCAGAACGAGGCGACGCGCCTCACCAACCTCATCCAGGAACTGATCGACCTCTCCCGCGTCCAGGACAACGACATGCTCGCCACCGCCGAGCTGGTCCCGGTCGAGGAACTGGTCACCGAGGCCATCGACCGCTGCCGCCAGCAGGCGGGCAGCAAGGAGATCACCATCGCCTCGGGCGGCACCACGGGGCTCAGCGTCTGGGGGAACCGCGGGCAGCTCGCCGCGGCCCTCGGCAACCTCGTGGAGAACGCCGTCAACTACAGCCCGCCCCACACCCGCGTCGCCATCGCGGGCTCCCACGGCCCGAGCCGCCAGGGCGAGGTGATCGAGATCGCCGTCACCGACCAGGGGATAGGGATTCCCGAGACCGACCGCGAGCGCGTCTTCGAGCGCTTCTACCGGGTCGATCCCGCCCGCTCCCGCGCCACCGGCGGGACCGGCCTCGGCCTCGCCATCGTCAAGCACGTGGCCGCCTCGCACGGCGGGGAGGTCATCGTGTGGAGCGCCGAGGGCCAAGGCTCCACCTTCACCCTGCGCCTGCCGGACCCCGGCAACGCGCAGGAGCGCCGGCTCGCCGCCCGCCGCGAACGCGACGGGCTCGGCGGCGCACTCCACAAACCGGCCGAGTTCCCCGGGGCCGACGACACGGACGTCGCCGCCGGGGAGCCTCGGGCGCACGCCACCCGCACCAACGATCCCGCCCGGGAGGTCCTCCCGTGACCAGAGTGCTCGTCGTCGAGGACGAGGAGTCCTTCAGCGACGCCCTTTCCTACATGCTGCGCAAGGAGGGTTTCGAGGTCGCGGTCGCGGCCACCGGGCCCGACGGCCTGGACGAGTTCGAGCGCAACGGCGCCGACCTCGTGCTGCTCGACCTCATGCTGCCGGGGCTGCCCGGCACCGAGGTCTGCCGTCAGCTGCGCGGCCGGTCCAACGTCCCCGTCATCATGGTCACCGCCAAGGACAGCGAGATCGACAAGGTCGTCGGTCTCGAAATAGGAGCGGACGACTACGTGACCAAGCCGTTCTCCTCCCGCGAGCTGGTCGCGCGCATCCGCGCCGTCCTGCGCCGCAGGGGCGAGTCCGAGGAGGAGAGCCCGGCCGCCCTGGAGGCCGGTCCGGTCCGCATGGACGTGGACCGGCACGTCGTCACCGTCTCGGGGCGCAAGGTCGATCTCCCGTTGAAGGAGTTCGACCTGCTGGCGATGCTGCTGCGCAACGCCGGGCGTGTCCTCACCCGCATGCAGCTGATCGACCGCGTCTGGGGCGCCGACTACGTCGGTGACACGAAGACCCTGGACGTGCACGTCAAGCGGCTGCGCGCCAAGATCGAGCCGGACCCGGGGGCGCC
Source organism: Streptomyces avicenniae (assembly GCF_000719135.1). Classification (GTDB taxonomy): domain Bacteria; phylum Actinomycetota; class Actinomycetes; order Streptomycetales; family Streptomycetaceae; genus Streptomyces; species Streptomyces avicenniae. The sequence continues at coordinate 115,521 of NZ_JOEK01000003.1, forward strand.
GCGCTACCTCGTGACCGTCCGGGGCCTCGGCTACAAGTTCGAGCCGTAGGCCGCCCGCGCGCAGGGGTGAGGGGCGGGTCCGTCACGACGGACCCGCCCCTCACCCCTGTCCGTCCTTGCCGCGCGTCAGTCGTCGAGGCCGGGCTCGTCCGACGCGCCGCTCGTGGGCTCGTCGTCGCCCGAGACGTCGTCGCCGGTGCCCTCGCCCTGGTCCTCGGTGGCGGGCTCGCCGGTCTCGCCCGTCTCACCGGCCTCGTTGCCCGGGTCGGCCGACTCGCCCGGCTCGGTGCCCGGGTCCACGCCCGGCACGTCGCCGGTGTCCTCGGCGCCGTCCGCGCCGGGCGACGACGCGGCCGGGGAGGGGCCCCAGTCGGCGTAGTGGGCGTAGGCGTCGCTGTCCGAGACGACGGTCGCCCGCAGCTCGATGTCCCCGGTGTCGCTGAGGACGAAGACGATCCGCTGCGCGTTGCCGAGCGCGACGTCCGAGGCCCGCGGGTCGCCGATGACGACCGCCGGGTTCCCCTCGCCGCCGAGCGCGACCGACCCGTGCGCCGGGACGACGACGCGGCCCTCGCCCTCGGCGGGCGTCAGCTCGGCCGAGGTGCCGGAGCCCGGCAGTTCGACCGATTCGAGGACCTGGTCCTCGTCACCGTCGTTGAACAGCCGCGCCGCCACCGCCGCCGGACCGTTCTCCGGGTCGGGCAGGATGACGTTGACGTTCTGGATCTTGATGTCCTCCACATGGGCGGAGGCGTTGTCGGGGCGGATCTGGCCGGTCTCGGCGTCGTGTCCGGCACCGCAGGCCGTCAGCCCGGTGAGGGAGAACGCGAAGAAGGCGGCGGCCACGCCGCGTCGAAGGCTGCTGCTCACGGCGGCGGCACTCTCCTCGTAACGGTCAGAATGATCTCTCAGGGGTCAGCGTACCGACCGCCCCCGCGGGGTCCGCATCCGGCCCACCCACGGGAGGTGTCCGGTAATTGGCCGCTTTCCGACGCCGCTTCGGTGATCAATTCTTCGAGTCCTGCACACGCACACGAAGCTTTTCTGTCAACCGGGGCAAAACGGACACCTTTCCGTGATCGACGGAACTTCTTCGTGCGCTCCCGCGCATAGCGGCGCGAACCGTACGGACCGCCGAACCCCGCTCCCACCTGCGCATACCCGCCGTGACCACCGCCCCGAAGCATGCCGCGGGTGCCCTTGTCAACCCCCGAGATGTGGCCTGACCTGCGAAAACGTCATTCAAAGGGCTCTCTTCCCGTGTTAGCATGGAGAGCCACGGAAGGGGTACCTGTCACATGACGTTCAAGGTTGGCGACACCGTGGTCTATCCCCATCACGGGGCCGCGACGATCGAGGCCATCGAAATGCGCCCGATCAAAGGCGTGGAGAAGACCTACTTGGTACTGAAGGTCGCGCAAGGTGACCTGGAAGTGCGTGTTCCCGCGGAAAACGCCGAGCTGGTCGGTGTCCGCGACGTGGTCGGGCAGGAAGGTCTGGACCGGGTCTTCGAGGTGCTCCGCGCGCCGTATGCCGAGGAGCCCACCAACTGGTCCCGTCGCTACAAGGCGAATCTCGAGAAGCTCGCCTCCGGTGATGTCATCAAGGTGGCCGAGGTCGTCCGCGACCTGTGGCGCCGTGAGCGTGAGCGCGGCCTGTCGGCCGGCGAGAAGCGCATGCTCGCCAAGGCGCGGCAGATCCTGGTCAGCGAGCTGGCGCTCGCCGAGGCCACCAACGAGGACAAGGCCGAATCCCTGCTGGACGAGGTTCTCGCTTCCTGAGTTCCGCTCTTTTCCGATCCTGCATCGGGCCTGATCGTTGATCGGCTCCTGAATGATTGACCGGAATCGATCATGGATCAGCTCTGATCGCACGACGAGGTCCGCCCGGCGGACAACCTCGGGTGATCGCCGAGATCACCCCGTGATCATCACCGGAGTTCACCGTCCCTCCACTTCCGGAGCGGATTTCCGGCCGAGTGATGTGTGCGTGCAGTGTTTCCCCGCGGAACACCTCGCCCACATGACACGCTGACGCAGGTCACGCATTGCCGCAGCGCCCGACAGGCATTCCTGGTGCCACGCGGGCGCTGTGGCATGTGGAGGACGACCCGCGGCAGACGCGTCCCGGCGGGAAAAGCACCGGAAAGCCTCACCGCTGTTGTCGCCGTAGTGTGCCGGTCCCCCAGGGGGCCGACTCGACCGGGACGTCACGGAAGGGTCCGATCGGGCCGCGTCCGGCACGCTGAGGCCATACCCACCACCGGCCCGCGAACAAACCTGTAGACCTGGTCCATGTCACAGATCACACCGCACTCCGGCGCGATTCCGCGCACCGCGGCGGTCATTCCGGCCGCCGGTCAGGGACTTCGGCTCGGCGGCGGCACCCCCAAGGCCCTGCGTGAGCTGGGCGGGACGCCGATACTCGTCCACGCCGTGCGCGCCATGGCGTGCGCCCGCTCCGTCTCGCTGGTCGTCGTCGTGGCACCGGCGGACGGCGTCGGCAAGACCCGCTCCCTGCTCGAAGAGCACCCGCCCCCGCCCGGCGTCACCCAACTCGTCGTCCCCGGCGGCACGACGCGGCAGGAGTCCGTACGGCTCGGCCTCGCCGCGCTGCCCGAGGACGTCGAGGTCGTCCTCGTCCACGACGCGGCCAGGCCGCTGGTGCCCGTCGCCACGGTGGACGCCGTCGTGGACGCCGTTCGGGGCGGCGCGCCCGCCGTCGTCCCGGCGCTGCCTGTCACCGACACCGTCAAGCAGATCGCGCCGCCCGCAGCCCCAGGGGAGCCTGAACCCGTCGTCGGCACGCCCGACCGCGCCCTGCTGCGCGCCGTGCAGACCCCGCAGGGCTTCGACCACGCCACGCTCGCCGCCGCCCACGCCGCGCACGCCGCCGGTGACGACGCCACGGACTGCGCCGGGCTCGTCGAGCGGCAGGGCGTCCCCGTCGTCCTGGTGCCGGGGCACGAGGAGGCGTTCAAGATCACCCGTCCGCTCGACCTCGTGCTCGCCGAGGCCGTCCTCGCCCGCCGGAGGCCCGCCCCATGACCGACAACACCACGCCACCGCCGCTGCCCCGCACCGGCATCGGCACCGACGTGCACGCCTTCGAGCCGGGCCGGGCGCTGTGGTGCGCCGGGCTGCACTGGCCCGACGCCGCGTACGGCCTGGCCGGGCACTCGGACGGCGACGTCGCCGCGCACGCCGCCTGCGACGCCCTCTTCTCCGCCGCCGGGCTCGGCGACCTCGGCGCGCACTTCGGCACCGACCGGCCCGAGTGGTCGGGCGCGGCCGGGACGACACTGCTCGCCGAGGCCGCCCGCATCGTCACGGCCGCCGGTTTCACCATCGGCAACGTCGCGATCCAGGTCATCGGCGTCCGCCCCAAGATCGGCACCCGCCGTGCCGAGGCGCAGGCCGCCCTGTCGGCGGCGGCGGGCGCGCCCGTCTCCGTCTCCGGCACGACCACGGACGGGCTCGGGCTCACCGGGCGCGGCGAGGGGCTCGCCGCCGTCGCGACCGCGCTGGTGCTGCCGCCGCGCTGAACCGGGCGCCGCGCCCGGGAAGAACCAGGGCGTCCACGGCGCTTGCACCCGTGGCGCGCCCCACGCGTCCGCCCCGCAGAAGAAGCGAACAGGAAGGTCCCCTCGTGTCCGTCGCACTCCCTGAACCGCTCAAGTCCGTGCTCGACGACCGGACGGTCGTCACCCTCGCGACCATCCAGCCCGACGGGTCGCCCCAGGTCACCCCGGTGTGGGTGCTGCGGGACGGTGACGACCTGCTGATCTCCACCACCGTGGACCGCCGCAAGGAGAAGAACCTGCGCCGCGACCCGCGCGCGACCGTCTCCGTCCTCCCCGACGGCGACCCCTACTCCTACGCCGAGATCCGCGGCACCGTCACGCTCACCACCGACGGCGCCGGGGAGTTGATCGACGCGCTGTCCCGCAAGTACACCGGCCAGTCCTACGCGGACTTCAACCCGGCTTCCGCGCTGGACGATCCCCGCGTCGTCGTGCGCGTCACCCCGGTACGTGTCAACGGTCAGGGCATCGTCTGAGAACCGGCGCCGCGGGCGTCCCACCGGCGCCCCGGTGCCCACTACTCTTGAGACGTGACCATTCGCCTGTATGACACCAACGCCCGGCAGATCCGTGACTTCACCCCGGTCGTACCGGGCTGTGTCTCGATCTACCTGTGCGGTGCCACGGTGCAGGCGGCCCCGCACATCGGTCATGTGCGGTCGGGGGTCAGCTTCGACATCATGCGCCGCTGGTTCACGCACCAGGGGTACGACGTCACGTTCGTGCGCAACGTCACGGACATCGACGACAAGATCATCGCCAAGAGCGCGGAACAGCGCCGCCCCTGGTGGGCCGTGGGGTACGAGAACGAGCGCGCCTTCGACACCGCGTACGCCCTGCTCGGCTGCCTGCCGCCCACCTACCAGCCGCGCGCCACAGGGCATGTCCCGGAGATGGTCGAGATGATGCGCGTGCTCATCGAGCGCGGCCACGCGTACGCGGCGGACGGCAACGTCTACTTCGACGTCCGCGCCTTCGACGGCTACCTCCAGCTGTCGAACCAGGACCTCGACCGGCTGCTCCAGCCCTCGGGCGAGGGCGAGACCGGCAAGCGGGACCCGCGCGACTTCGCGATGTGGAAGGCCGCCAAGCCGGGCGAGCCGCGCTGGGACACGCCCTGGGGCGCGGGCCGCCCCGGCTGGCACCTGGAGTGCTCGGCGATGGCCCACAAGTACCTCGGCCCCGTCTTCGACATCCACGGCGGCGGCATCGACCTCGTCTTCCCGCACCACGAGAACGAGATCGCCCAGTCCCGCGCGTTCGGCGACGACTTCGCCCGCTACTGGGTCCACAACGCCTGGGTGACCATGGCGGGCGAGAAGATGAGCAAGTCGCTCGGCAACTCCGTGCTCGTGAGCGAGATGGCGCAGCGCTGGCGCCCCGTCGTGCTGCGCTACTACCTGGGCACGCCCCACTACCGCTCGACCGTCGAGTACAGCGAGGCCGCGCTCTCCGACGCCGAGGCCGCGTTCGCCCGCATCGAGGGCTTTCTGACGCGGGCCGTCGAGCAGCTCGGCGAGATCACACCGGCGAGCGAGGTGCCCTCCGACTTCGCCGCCGCCATGAACGAGGACCTGGGCGTCCCGCAGGCGCTCGCCGCCGTCCACACCACGGTCAGGCAGGGCAACGCCGCGCTGGCCGAGGGCGACAAGGAGTCGGCCGCCGCGCTCGGCGGCCAGGTCCGCGCCATGCTCGGCGTGCTGGGCCTCGACCCCCTCGACCCGGTCTGGGCGGGTCCTGCGGCCGGACGCGGCGAGGAGCTGACCGGCGCGGTGGACACGCTGGTGCGGCTCGTGCTCGCCCAGCGGCAGGCCGCCCGTGAGCGGCGGGACTACGCCACCGCAGACGCCATCCGTGATGAACTCCAGTCCGCCGGCCTGGTCATCGAGGACACGCCCAGCGGCCCCCGCTGGGAACTCAGTTAGGACACACACAGACATGCCAGGCAACAGCGCCCGCCCCAATCGCCGTACCAGCAACAAGAAAGGCCCGCAGATCGGCAGCGGAGGCCAGCGCCGCAAGGGACTTCAGGGCAAGGGCCCGACCCCGCCCGCCGAGATGCGTACCGGGCACGCCAAGAAGCGCGCCGCGGATGCCAAGGAGGCCAAGGCCCGCAGGCAGTCCGGCCGTTCAGGCGGCGGCCCCGCCGCCAGGCGCGGCGGCAGGACACCGGCCGAACTGGTCGTCGGCCGCAACCCGGTCGTGGAGGCGCTGCGCGGCGGCGTGCCCGCGAGGACGCTGTACGTCCAGCAGTTCCTGGACACGGACGACCGCGTCACCGAGGCCGTGAAGCTGGCCATGGACCGCGGCGACGTGCACCTCATGGAGGCGCCGCGCGCCGAGCTCGACCGTATGACCAACGGGCTGTCGCACCAAGGCCTCGTGCTCCAGATCCCGGCCTACGAGTACGCACACCCCGACGACCTGCTCGACGCCGCGGCCGACACGGGGCAGGCGGCGCTGATCGTCGCCCTGGACGGCGTCACCGACCCGCGCAACCTCGGCGCCGTCGTGCGCTCCGCCACCGCGTTCGGCGGCCACGGCGTGCTCGTGCCGGAGCGGCGGGCGGCGGGGATGACGGCCGGGGCGTGGAAGACGTCCGCGGGCACCGCAGCCCGTACGCCGGTCGCGCGCGCCACCAACCTGACGCGTGCGCTCCAGGGTTACCAGAAGGCCGGGCTCATCGTCGTCGGCCTCGCGGGCGACGGCGAGACCGAACTGGCGGACGTGGCCGCGCTCGACGGGCCGGTCGTCCTGGTCGTCGGCAGCGAGGGCAAGGGCCTGTCCCGCCTCGTCGGCGAGACCTGCGACGTGCGCGTCCGCATCCCGATGCCGGGCGGCGCCGAGTCCCTCAACGCCGGTGTGGCGGCGGGGATCGCGCTGTACGAGGTGGCGCGCCGCCGCGCGTGAGACGCCCCGGGCGGGGACGGCGACTCGCCGCTTCCCGCCCGGTTTGACGGGTCGCGGACATACTTTGTGCGGGCGAGGCAGTGTCTTAAGGCGTGTCACTCAGTTAGATGAGTGTGGACACCAGAACACCCCGCGGTCTCGCGATGGACGAGCCGGTGCTGAGCATGGTCAAGGTGCCGTGCGACCCCGCCCAGGTCGTCGTGAACCACGTCAGTTTCCGGGTGCAGCTCCCCGGTCCGTCCCCGGTCAGCGGAGCGGTCGGCGACCCCACCCGGCTGACCCGGGTACCCGTCGCGGGCGGCAGGCGCCGCCCCGTCGTGTGGACGGGCCGCAGCTCGCCTGGCGACCCCGCGGCGAGCACGCTGGTCCAGGCGGTGCGCGACGCCGGGATCCCCGGCGCGACCCAGGTGCTTCCGCGCGTCACGCCCCGCAAGACCCTCATCTCCCCGCGCTCCCCCCTGCCGCCGGAGAGCACCAGGCTGCTCTCCGCCGCCGTCCCGCCCGCGCAGCGCGGCCGTCCCGGCGCCGCCGGGCGCCCCGCCGCGCCGACCCCGCCGCACGGCGGCGAGCAGACCGTCGAGGTACGCCGCACGCCGCCGGGCCCGCGCTCCGGCGACCGCCGCCAGGCGTACGCGCCCGGCCGCCGTACGAGCCGGATGAGCCTCGGCGTCGTCCTGCTGCCGCTGCGCATCCTGCTCGGCTTCATCGCGATCTACGCCGGGATGGGCAAGCTCACCGACCCCGTCTACTTCGACGGCGGCGTGCGCGGCTCGCTCTACGCCTGGCTGGACACCCTCGAACCGTGGACCGTCGCCGCGCCCCTGCACGAGTGGGCGCTCGCGCACCCGATCGGCGCGGGCCTGACCGTCGCGTTCACCCAGATCATCGTCGGCGTCCTGACCGTCTTCGGCTTGTGGCAGCGGTTCGCCGCCTCGCTCGGCGCGCTGCTGTCGCTCGCGCTGCTGGTCACCGTCAGCTGGCGGAACGGTCCGGCGTACGACACCCCGGACATCATCCTGTGCGCCGCCTGGAGCCCGCTGATCATCGCGGGCGCGCCGGTGTACGCGCTCGACGCGCGCCTGGCCACCGAGGCGTGGCGCACGCTCGGCCCGCGCGCGCCGCTGTCCGAGCTGCGGCGCCGCGTCCTGCGGCGCGGCGCGCTGATGGCGACGCTGCTGATCGGCGTCGCCCTCCTGATCGGCTCCATGCTGGGCAGCGCGGTGCGTTCCGCCGCGTTCCCCGAGGCGCCGGAGCCCGGCCAGCCGCCGCGCAACCACCTGCCGGGACAGTCGCTGTTCGAGGAGGAGGAGACGGGCGGGTCCGACGCGTCCAGCAGCCCCTCGGCCGACGAGGACGCCTCCCAGGAGCCCGGCGCCGACGACACGGCGACGCCAGAGGGCACCGAGTCCGGCGCGACGACGGGCCCCTCCGCCGGGACCGGCGAGACGGGCGGCGCCTCGCAGACGCCCGTCCAGGAGGCCCCGCCCGCCCAGCAGACGGTGCCCGCGCCCCAGCGGTCCGCGCCGCCGACGGAGAGCTACGTCCCCGAGGAACCCGCGCCCGCCCCGGAGACGGGCGACGCGGGCGACTCCGCCGAGCAGGAAGCTCCGGCGGAGGACGGGGGTGAGCGGAGCAGCCTCGGCCCTATCGGCGGGCTGCTCGGTTAGGTGAGGTACTCGGCACCTCATGACGTGACCCGGGTCACGCCGCGCGCGGAGTAACCTGCCTCCGCGCGCGGACAACCCGGGGAGTGGACCATACGATGCACGCCCGGGTACGGGACGGCGACCCCGAGGCGTTCCGTGAGCTGTTCGACGCCCACGCCCGCCTGATCCACGGCTACGCGGCCCGCTGGACAGGGGACCGTGCCCTCGCCGAGGACGTCGTCTCCCTGACCTTCCTCGAAGCCTGGCGGCTGCGCGGTCGTGTGCGGGACGAGGGCACGGACCTGCGGCCGTGGCTGATGGGGATCGCCGTCAACGTGTTACGCAACACGACACGCGCCCGGCGCCGTTACGAGGCCGCGCTCTCCCGCATGCCGCCGCGGAACGCGGAACCCGACTTCTCCGACGAGGTGGTCGGCCGGATGGCCGACGCCGAACGCGCGGCGGCGGCGCGGCGCGCGCTGGAGCGGATGCGTCCTGGCGACCGCGAGGTGTTCATGCTCTGCGTCTGGTCGGAACTGTCGCACGTCGAGGCCGCGTCGGCCCTCGGCATCCGTGAAGGGACCGTGCGCACGCGCCTGTTCCGCGCACGGGCGCGGCTGCGCCGTCTCGCCGACGAGGAGATCGCCAGGGAACGTGCCGCGCGTGCCGGACAACTCCACAGCGACCGCCCGCACCGGGCGGTCCGGTCCAGTGAGGGGACGAGCCGATGAAGCGCCAGGACGCTCCGGATCATGACGAGTTGTCGCGGCTGCTCCCGGCGCCGGGCGTCCCGGTCCTTCCCGGTGACCGCCGACGTGTGGTGGAGGAGTTCGTGATGGGTGAGATCACACGTGAGCAGGAGCGCGCGGACGGCCCCGCCGCCCTGGCGGCCCGCCCGTGGCGCCGCCGTGCGCCGTGGGTGGCGATACCGGTGGCGGCGGCCCTGGTGGCGGGCGTCGTGACGTACGCGGTCACCGACGGGGACGACCCGGCGGCGCACACGGGGGTCGTCGCGTCGGGGACTCCGGCGCAGTTCCTCAGTCATGTGCTGGACAGCGCCGAGGAGGTGCCCGTTCCGCGCGCCGACCAGTACATCTACGTGCGCCAGTTGAACACGTTCCGGGGCCCGACGATCGAGGAGATGACCGACCGGACCGACCAGTCCGGCCAGCTCGGCCAGTCGGGTCCCGCGGGCGTGGACACGCAGGACACGCCCCACGGCATCACGGTGGAGGTGGAGCAGGCTCCGATGCTCCTCGCCGTCGAGCCGTACGAGAGCGAGCGGTGGATCTCCCCCGACGGCACGCGCGGCTGGACGATCGACCCCTTCGACGAGATGAACACCGACGGTGAGGGCCGCTCGACCGACCAGGGGCCCTGGGAGCCGTATCTCGAAGCCACCACCTACGACTTCCTCGCCGGGCTTCCGACCGACGCCGAGGGCCTGTGGGACCGTGTGTACGGCGAGTTCGGCGAGCGGGACGGGCTGACCGGCGACGTCCTGGACCAGCGCGCCTTCCGCGGCTTCGGCGACCTCGCCTTCGGGGAACTGCTGCCGCCCGGTCTGGCGGCCGGGCTCTACGAGGCGATCGGCCAGGTGCCGGGCGTGCAGCTGCTTGAGGGGATCGAGGACGCCGCGGGGCGGGCGGCCGTCGGGGTGGCGCGCGTCGATCAGGAGACCGGCACGCGGCCCACGTACCTCTTCGACCCCGAGACGTACGACTACCTCGGCTTCCAGGAGGTCCAGGTCGAGACGCGGGACGGCGTCGAGGCGGGGACGCTGCTCCAGAACTTCACCGTGCTGGAGCGGGCCGTCGTGGACGAGGTCAGGCAGCGGCCCGGCGAGGGCGGCGGGGCCGCCTGAGCGTCCCGGACGCGGCCCGGGTCCTCGCAGGCCGGGACGCGTCCGGGCGGAGGGGGAGGGGGAGAACGGCCCGGGGGCCGGTGGCGCGGCGCGGGTCTCAGCCGCGCGCCAGCTCCCGGGCCGCTTCCGTGAGGTCCTTGGCGGTGTCGATGGCCCGCCAGTACGCGCCCTGCGGGATGGGGAAGCCGGCCAGGCGGTGTTCGCGGGCGAGGCGGGGGAACGTGGTGCGCTCGTGGTCGCCGCGGTCGGGCAGCAGCTTGGTGAACTCGGCGGCGAAGACGTACACGCCCGCGTTGATCGGGTAGGGCGACGGCGGGGCCTCGATGAAGTCCCGCACGTGGCCGAAGTCGTCGGTGTCCACGGCGCCCCACGGCATGCGCGGGCGGGCGAGCGCGAGGGTGGCGAGGGCGTCGCGTTCGTCGTGGAAGCCGGCCATCTCGCGCAGCGAGAAGCGCGTCCAGATGTCGCCGTTGGTCGCGTACCACGGCTCGTCCTGCCGTGGCAGCGCGGCGGCGGCGTACTTGAGGCCGCCGCCCCGCCCGAGCGGTTCAGGCTCTATGACCGTGCCGACGCGCAGCGGGAGGTCCGCGGTGGCCAGCCACTCCTGGAGGACCTCGGCGAGGTGCCCGCAGGAGATCACCGCGTCCGTGACCCCCTCCTGGGCGAGCCAGGTCAGTTGGTGCCCGATGATCGGGACGCCGGTGCCGGGGATCTCCACCATCGGCTTGGGCCGGTCGTCCGTGTACGGGCGCAGACGCGACCCCTGACCGCCGGCCAGGATCACGGCCTGTGTGGGCTGCGGGGCGTCGAGCGGGCTCTGGGGCATACCCGCAGCCTACGGGGTCAGTTCGTGGCGGCCACACCTGCCGCGTAGGAGGTGTCGCAGACCGGACGGGCGTGCTCCTGGGCGCGGCGGGTGCTGCCGTACTTCTCGACGGCGGCCTCGCCGAGCGCCTGGGCGATCTCGCCGCAGTGCGGGGCCAGCTCCGGGTCACGGTCCACCGCCTGCTGGAGCGCGGTGAGGGCGGCGGTGGGGTCGTCCTGGCGGAGCGTGACGAGCAGCCGCTCCTGGAGGGCCGCCTCGGGGGTCAGCTCCCGCGCCTGCTCCTCGCTTGAGGCGGTCAGCATCTGGTCGCCTGCCGGGCCGCCGACCCACGGGACGCGCGAGACCGCCAGCGTCCCGGAGAGGACGAGGACAACGGGCAGGGCGATGGCGAGAGTTCGGCCGATGTGGCGGAGTGCCTGGTTCACTGGGTGGTACTCCTCGCGAAGCGGTGTCGGTAACGATGACTGGCCCGACGATGGTAGCGAGGCGAAGTGTTTCGGTGACATTCCGTCACTCTGACGAGTGACCAAGTCCGGGGGAATGAGCCCGTCGTGTTGACGCACGAAGGGCCGCCCTTCCGTCAGATGTACGGAGAGGGCGGCCCGTGGGCTCGTGGCCGGGTCAGCTCAGGCGCTCGCCCGTGCTGGTGGAGAACACGTGGGTCTCGCCGGGCCGGGGCACGACGTTCACGGTCGCGCCGCGCTCGGGGACGTCACGGCTGTCCACGCGGATGACCAGGTCCTTGTCCTCGCCGCCGATCCTGGCGGTGCCGAAGATGTACCCGTCGGCGCCGGTCTCCTCCACCACGTTGACGGTGACGGCCAGGCCGTGCTCCTGCTTCTCGTCCGCCTTCTCCAGCGACGCGCTCTCGCCGTTGCCGGTGACGACCGCGAAGTGCTCGGGGCGGCAGCCGACGACGACGTGCGTGTCGCCCTTGGCCTGGGCCTCGGAGAGCGCGCTGCGCTCGACGGGCACCACGCTGTTGCCGAACTTCACGCCGCCGTCGGTGATCGGCACCTCGATGAGGTTCATCGCCGGGGAGCCGATGAAGCCCGCGACGAAGAGGTTGGCCGGGCGGTCGTACATGCGGCGCGGGGAGTCGATCTGCTGGAGGATGCCGTCCTTGAGGACCGCGACGCGGTCGCCCATGGTCATGGCCTCGACCTGGTCGTGCGTGACGTAGACCGTCGTGACGCCCAGGCGGCGCTGGAGCCCGGCGATCTGCGTACGGGTCTGGACGCGGAGCTTGGCGTCGAGGTTCGACAGCGGCTCGTCCATGAGGAACACCTGCGGCTCACGCACGATGGCGCGGCCCATCGCGACACGCTGCCGCTGACCACCGGAGAGCGCCTTCGGCTTGCGGTCGAGGTACTCGGTGAGGTCGAGGATCTTGGCGGCCTCTTCGACCTTGGTGCGGATGTCCGTCTTGTTGACGCCCGCGATCTTGAGCGCGAAGCCCATGTTCTGCGCGACGGTCATGTGCGGGTAGAGCGCGTAGTTCTGGAACACCATGGCGATGTCCCGGTCCTTCGGCGGCAGGTGCGTGACGTCGCGGTCGCCGATGTGGATGGAGCCGCCGTTCACGTCCTCCAGGCCCGCGAGCATGCGCAGGGAGGTGGACTTGCCACAGCCGGAGGGGCCGACCAGCACCAGGAACTCGCCGTCGGCGATCTGGATGTCGAGCTGGTCCACGGCGGGCTTGTCACCGCCGGGGTAGACGCGGGTGGCCTTGTCGTAACTGACCGTCGCCATTGTGCAGTCTCCTTCTACCGGCAGGAACGTGCCGGACGATCCGAGTAGGAAGGTGTTACGCCCATATGTATGGGCGGCATCCGCAACCTAACGCGAAACAACGGGGTCTGTCAGTACCTGACGGTAAAAGAAAAGCGTGTTAACGGAAGAATGCCGCGTACCGGTCACGCAGGGTGATACAGGGGCCTCGGGCTGCGGATATTCCCCGGCGGTCGGTGGTCGTGCCGTGTACCCTGGAGCGGCTTCACGCCCCGCCGCCTTAGCTCAGCCGGCCAGAGCAGCTGTCTTGTAAACAGCAGGTCGTCGGTTCGAATCCGACAGGCGGCTCACCAGGAACCCCGCTCACCCCCGGGTGGGCGGGGTTTCCGTGCGTCACGGTCCGGCACGGTCGGCCGCCCTCCCGCAGCCGCCGTACGGCGTGGGCCGGGGTGCGACGATGGAGGGGACGGTGGCGTGTGGTCCGTGCGGCGTGGTCGTGCGGGCTCCTCGGTGCCTCAGGGGGAAGTGGGGGTGGGAGCGGATGCTGGGCTTGCTTCTGGAGGGGCTGATCGGGGCCCTGCTCGGGTGGGGCGGCGACGGCGGCGGATCGGGGAGGCGGTCGTGTGAACGCCGTTTCGCGGCAGGGGAGGAAGTGCATTTCGGAGGCCGCGTCCTCGGCATGACGCAGGACGCGGCGTCGGCGGCCCGGTGCCTGTTCCTCGTGGACGGCGAGCTGTGGGCGGCGCGCGGGCGGGCGGCGCGTCACCCGCGGTGGGCCGTTCCCCTCGGGGGGCTCGAACTGGTCGGGGTGCGGCGGCTGCGCGGGTCGGGGCCCGAGAAGCGGATTCCGCGGACCTGCCTGGCCGTGCAGTGCCGTGACGGCGATCGGGAGGTGGTGATCGTCTGCGCGCCGTCATGCGTCGGCTACGTCACGCATCTGCTCGCCCGCCCGGCGGTCGGCAGGGCAATAGGCTGAGCCGTCATGGAACTTTGGGGAGCAAGCCTGTACGGCGATCCGTGCCGTGACTGCGGGTTCGACTGGTCGCTGACGCCACGTGAGGCCGTCGTGCTGGTGGGGGCGCTGCCCGCCAGGTACGCCGGTCTCGTCGAGGGACTGCGGGGCGACGAGCGGCTCCCCGGGCTCGCGTGGAACGTCACGGCCTACGTCAGCCACGTCACGGACAACCTGCGGAACTGGGCCGAACGGCTCGCCGGTGCGCGGCTGTCCGACGCGCACCGCGTCCCCGGATACGACCAGGACCTCCTGGCGAACGCCCGCCACTACGCCGAGATCCCCCTCGCGGGCGCGCTGTGGTCGCTGCGGTGGGCCGCCGCTGCCTGGGCCGAGTCGGTGTCGGCCGCGCTCGACGCGGGCGTGGTGCTCGACCACGCCACCCGGGGCAGCCAGTCCACCGAGGACGTCGCCCGCAACAACGCGCACGACGCCGTCCACCACGCCTGGGACATCGCACGGATCGTCGCGCACAGGCGAGGGTCGTCCACGCGCTGAGCCCCGGTGCCGCGCACGGCGCGCGGTCGTACACACTGTCCCGGTGGACGGGCGCGAGTGGTACTACGACAACGACGACGAACTGCCCCCGGGCACAGGGGACGAGGCGCCGTCCGGGCCGGTCGCGGAGCAGTGGATGTCCGTTGACCGCGTCTACTGCCTCGACTGGCGGCGGTTCCTGGACGTCCACTGGGACGGCCTGGACCGCATCTACCGGACGCTGCCCGGCTGGCGGTCCGACGCGCCGGACGTCGCGCGGTGGTTCACCGGCGAGGGCAGCGGCGGCCCGTACCTGTGGGCGTCGGTGGAGCCCCCGGGGCTCCAGGTCGCTGGCGGGCTGGCGACGGTGACGTGGTGGGACTGGGACCTGCGGTTCCGGCGCGCGGTGGACGCGGCCGGGCTGCCGCGCTCCGCGCCGGAGTGAGCCGGGCGCGGGCGCGGACCCGCCGCGGGCGTCAGTCCTCGGCCTTCCCCGCCCGCCCGCGCCGCGGCAGGACGAGGAGGACGACGACGGTGCCCGCGGCCATGATGACGCCGTTGACCAGGCTCGTCTGCGCGACGGCGTGGGCGAACGCGTCGTGTGCCGCCGCGACGAGCTGCCCCGCCGCCTCGGCGCCCGCGCCCGGTTCCGCGGCGATGCGTTCGGCGACGCCGAGCGCGCCGCCGACGGAGTCCCGCGCCGTGTCCAGGGCCTCGGGCGGGAGCCGGTCGCCGACCGTGCCGGTGAGTTCGTCGCGGTAGCTCGTGGCCAGCAGCGAGCCGAGGACGGCGATGCCGAGGGAGCCGCCGAGTTCGAGCGCGGTGTCGTTCAGGCCGCCGCCGACGCCGAGTTCGTTCTCGGGGAACAGGCCCATGATCGTGTCGGTGCACGGCGAGACGCTGAGGCCGATGGCGAAGCCGAGCAGCAGGAACGGCGTCAGGAAGTCGGCGTAGCCCGAGCCGGTGTCGATGCGGGTGAGCAGCAGGACACCGACCGTTCCGATGGCCATGCCGACGCCGACCATGACCTTCACGCCGAGGCGCGGCGTCAGCAGGCCGGTGAGGGCCGCCCCGGCGAAGACGGCCCCGGCGAGCGGCAGCAGCCGGACTCCGGTGTCCAGGGGCCCGTACCCGAGGACGAACTGGAGGTGCTGGGTCGCGTAGTAGATCGCGCCGAAGGTGCCGAGGAAGAACAGCAGGACGGCCAGCATCGAGCCGCTGAAGCGCCGGTCGCGGAACAGCCGCATGGACACCAGCGGGCGCGGGTGCCGCAGCTCCCACAGGACGAACGCGACGAGTGCGGCGCCCGCGACGACGGCGGCGCTGACGGGCCCCGCGCCCCAGCCGAAGTGTGGGCCCTCGATGATCGCGTAGACGAGCGCGCCGACGGCGACGACGGACAGCAGGCCGCCGACGAGGTCGAGGCGGCCGGGGGTGGCGGCCCGTGACGGCGGGACGACTGTCAACGCGGCGACGAACGCGACGGCCGCGACCGGCACGTTGATCAGGAACGTCGAGCCCCAGCCGTGGTCCTCCAGCAGCCAGCCCGCGACCAGCGGGCCGACCGCGATGGCGAGGCCGGACGTGGCGGTCCACGCGGTGATGGCGCGGGCCCGTTCTGCGCGCGGGAAGGTCGCGACGAGCAGCGAGAGCGTCGCGGGCATGATCGTGGCGGCGCCGACGCCCATGATCACGCGGGCGGCGATGACGACGCCGGTGCTGTCGGCCAGGCTGCCGAGCACGGCGCCCGCCGCGAAGACGACGAGTCCGGCGAGCAGGCCGCCCCGGCGGCTGTACCGGTCGCCCACGGCGCCGAGGACGAGCATCAGCGCGGCGTACGGGACGGTGTAGCCGTCGATGACCCACTGGAGCTGGCTGCTGTCGAGGCCGAGGTCACGTGTCATGTCCGGGGCGGCGACGATCAGCGACGTGTTCGCCATCACCACGATCAGCAGGCTGAGGCAGAGGACGAGCAGCGCCCATCGGCGCCGTGGGTAGGGGCCGGTCATCCGGTCCACGGGGGTGGAGACGACGAGGGGCATGGTCCGGGTCCTTGAGGGGTCGGGGGCGTGGTTGCACATCGATGTGCAGGTTAGATACTCGCACACCCGTGTGCAAGTATGGGGCGAGGGCCCTGCTCGCTTTCCGTCCGCCGCCGTCCCGTGAGAGAACCGACGCCATGACGCCCTCGCCCTCTCCCTCCGCCCCGCAGCGCAGCCACGCCCGGTCGAACCGCGCCCGCATCCTGGAGGTGGCGCGCCGCGAGCTGGGCGCGCGGCCGGACGCGACGCTGGACGAGATCGCGCAGGCCGCCGACGTCGCGCGCCGTACGCTCTACGGCCACTTCCCCGGCCGTGACGCCCTGCTCGACGCGCTGGCCGACGACGCCGCGGCGTCGCTCGTCGATGCGGTCGCCGCGTCCCACCGCGAGGGGGACGACCCGGAGGAGGCGCTCGTCCGCTTCGCGCTCCAGATGTGGCGGGTCGGCGACCGCTACCGCATGCTGCTCTCGCTCGGGCGCAGGCACCTGGGGGAGCGGCGGTTCGGCGACCTCCTCGCGCCCGCCTACGACTGCGGCCGTGCCCTGCTGGAGCGCGGCCAGGAGGCGGGCCGCTTCGCCCGGCACCTGCCGCCGCCGGTGATGGCCGTCGTGCTGCGGGACATCCTGTTCGCGCTCTGGGAGAGCATCGACCGGGGGGAGCTGGACGACGACGAGACGCTGGCCGCCGTCACCTACCTGGTCACCGTCGGCGTGCCGCCCGGCCGGGCCGGGGACGTCGTCCGCTCGGTCCGCGACCGGGGGTGAGGACCCCTTGACGGCGCGGGGGGCGTGCCGCGCAGAATAATCGCGCAGGAGTGAACAGGATCGATCAAAGGATCACAGATGCGCGACGGGACGTTCCTCTACTTCCGGTCCTCGGGGACCAGCCTGCTGCTGGACGGCACGGGAACGGGCCTGCCCCGCGTCGCGCACTGGGGCCCCGACCTCGGCGAGCTGACGCCCGACGCCCTCGCCGCGCTCGTCAGGGCCGACCTGCCGCAGAGCCCGTCGAACACGCTGGACGAGCCCGTCCCCTTCGCCCTCCTGCCCGAGCACTCCGCCGGATGGCTCGGCACCCCAGGGCTCACCGGCCACCGCGCCGGAGCCGACTTCTCCACCGCCTTCACCGTCACCTCGCTCGACGCCGGGGAGCGCCGCGCCGTCGTCCTGGCCGAGGACGCGACCGCCGCGCTGGCGCTGCGCCTGGAGATCGAGCTGACGGACGCGGGCCTCGTACGGCAGCGCGCGACCGTCACCAGCACCGCCGACGCCTCCGCCGCCCCCTTCACCCTCTCCGGCGTCCTCCTCGCCCTGCCCGTGCCCGACCGGGCGACGGAACTGCTCGACATGACCGGCCGCCACCTGCGCGAACGCAGCCCGCAGCGGCACGCGTTCACCATCGGCACCCACCTGCGCGAGAACCGCAGGGGCCGCACCGGCACCGACGCCGTCACCGTGCACGTCGCGGGCACGCGGGACTTCGGCTTCCGGCACGGCGAGGTGTGGGGCCTGCACGTCGCGTGGAGCGGCAACGCCCGCTCCCTGGCCGAGCGGACCAACGGCGGCGTCTCGCTCCTCGCGGGCGGCGAGCTGCTGCTCGCGGGCGAGGTCGCGCTCGGCCCGGGGGAGGCGTACACGACGCCCTGGCTGTACGGCAGTTACGGCCGCACCGGGCTCGACGAACTCGCCGGGCGTTTCCACGGCCACCTGCGCGGACGCGCCACCCACCCGCACGGCGCCCGGCCCGTCACGCTCAACGTCTGGGAGGCCGTCTACTTCGACCACGGCGTCGAACGCCTCAAGCGGCTCGCCGACGCCGCCGCCGAGGTCGGCGCGGAACGCTACGTCCTGGACGACGGCTGGTTCCGCGGACGCCGCGACGACCACGCCGGGCTCGGCGACTGGTTCGTGGACGGGACGGTCTGGCCGGAAGGACTGCACCCGCTCGCCGCCTACGTGCGCGGCCTCGGTCTCGAGTTCGGCCTCTGGTTCGAGCCGGAGATGGTCAACGCCGACTCCGACCTCTACCGCGCGCACCCCGAGTGGATCCTCGCCACCGGGGGCCGCGTGCCGCCCGAGTCCCGCCACCAGCAGGTGCTCGACCTCGCGCACCCGGAGTGCTACGCGTACCTGCTGGAGCGGCTCGACGCGCTGGTCACCGAGTACGACCTCACGTACATCAAGTGGGACCACAACCGCGACCTCGTCGAGGCAGGGCACAGCCCCACGGGGCAGGCCGGGGTCCACGCCCACACCGAGGCCGTCTACCGGCTCCTGGACGAACTGCGCGCCCGCCACCCTCGCCTGGAGATCGAGTCCTGCTCCTCGGGCGGCGGACGCGTGGACCTCGGCATCCTGGAGCGCACCGACCGCGTCTGGACGAGCGACTGCATCGACGCCCTGGAACGGCAGCGCATCCAGCGCTGGACCGGCCTGCTGCTGCCGCCCGAACTGCTCGGCTCCCACGTCGGCGCGCCCGAGGCGCACACCACGGGCCGCACCCACACGCTCGGCTTCCGCGCCGGGACCGCCCTGTTCGGGCACTTCGGCATCGAGTGGGACCTGACGCGGGCGAGCGCGTCGGACAAGGCGGAGCTGGCCGGGTGGATCGCCCTGTACAAGCGGCTGCGGCCCCTGCTGCACACGGGCACCGTCGTGCGCGGCGACCACCCGGACCCGGCGCTGTGGGTGCACGGCGTGGTCGCGGAGGACGGCTCCCGCGCCGTCTACACGCTCGCGCAGATGGCGACGACGGTGCAGTCGCCGCCGGGACGCGTCAGCCTCCCGGGGCTCCTGCCCGACGCCGACTACCGCGTCGCGCCGCTCGCGCCGGGCGGCGAGGTGCGCGGCAGGTCCCGGCGCGAGCTGCCGTGGTGGGCGGACGGGGGCGTGACGCTGCCGGGCCGCGTCCTGGAGGCGGTCGGCGTGCGGGCGCCGCTCCAGCACCCGGAGGCGCTGGTGCTGCTGGAGGCGGTCCGCGTCTGAGCCGCCGGGTCAGGGGGTGGCGCGGTCGGTGGCGCGGTCGGTGACGAGGACGACCTTGCCGGTGGTCGCCCTGCTCTCCAGCGCCTCGTGGGCGCGGGCGGCCTCGGCGAGGGGGAAGCGGGTGACGAGCGGCGTGAGCGTCCCGGCGGCGGCGAGCGCCATCGCCTCGTCCTCCAGCAGCCGCAGGTTCTGCCGGCCGCCGATGCGCTCGAACAGGGCCTGGCCGAAGACGGTGCGGGTGACGATGTCGGCCGGGGGCTCGCCGCTGTCCGCCGCGCCCGACGCGTTGCCGTACACCAGGTGCGTGCCGCCGGGCGCGACCAGCCCGGCCGCCGTGCCCGCGAGGGGCCCGGCGACGCCGTCGAACAGGACGCTGACGGGGCGGTCGCCGTACGCGGCGCGGACGCGGTCCGCCCAGCCGGGCGCGGTGTAGTCGAGGGCGAGGTCGGCGCCGAGACCCGCCACCACGGCGGCCTTCTCCTGGCCGCCCGCGGCGCCGACGACGGTCGCGCCGCGGTGCTTCGCGTACTGCACGAGGAGTGCGCCGATGCCGCCCGCCGCGGCCAGGACGAGGACGATGTCGGCGGGCGTCAGGTCGGTGAAGCGCAGGATGCCGGCCGTCATCCGGCCGCTGCCGACCATGGCGACGGCGTGGTCGGAGGGCAGGGTGTCGGGCAGCGGGTGGAGCTTGTCGGGCGTGGTGACGGCCGCCTCGGCGTAGCCGCCGGGGACCATGCCGAGGTGGGCGACGACGCGGCGGCCGAGCCACGACGGGTCGGTCCCGTCGCCGAGCGCGTCCACCGTGCCCGCGACCTCGCGGCCCGGGGTCGTCGGCAGCTCGGGGAAGGGCAACGGGAAGGAGTCGCCGTCCTGGGGGCCCTGGCGCAGGAGGGTGTCGATGAGATGCACCCCGGCCGCCTCGACGGCGATGCGGACCTGCCCGGGGGCCGGGACCGGGTCGTCCACCGTTTCGAGGCGCAGGTTCCCGGCCGGGCCGAAGGCGTACTGACGGATGGCGCGCATGGGCGGTCTCGCTTTCGTGCGGGGGAGCGGGTGGCCGATGCCCTCACGCTAGAAGTTCAAGTTCCCTGGAGGTCAAGGTGTTCCCGGCGGGACGGCTGTTGTCAGTGGTGTGCGGCACGATGGCGGCATGGTGGATGCGCGGAAGGTGAAGCCGGTGGCCCGGCCGAAGGCGCCGGAGTTCTCGCTGCCGGAGCTGCGGGCGTTCGACGGCGGGGGACTGGAGGTGGAGGGGGACTACGACGGGGTGGAGTTCGACGGCCTCGACCTGAGCGGGGCCGAGGCGCGCGGCGCGCACTTCCTCGACTGCGCGCTGCGGCGCTGCGTGCTCGACGGGGCCGTGCTGAAACGGGCGCGGGTGGTGGACAGCGCGCTGGAGGGGGTGCGGGGGGTCGGCGCGGACCTGAGCGAGGCGCAGTTGCGGGACGTCGAGGTGCGTGACGCCAGGCTCGGCGGCGTGCAGCTCAGCGCGGCGGTGCTGACGCGGGTGCGCTTCCGGGGCGGGAAGATCGACTTCCTCAACCTGCGGCAGGCGAAGCTGACCGACGTCGTCTTCGAGAACTGTGTGCTGTCCGAGCCGGACTTCGCGGGGGCGCGTCTCGAGCGTGTCGCGTTCCTGGACTGCGAGGTGCGGGGCGCGGACTTCACCGGGGCGACGCTGAGCGAGGTCGATCTGCGGCGCGCGGCGTCGCTGGACGTCACGCGGGGCTTCGACCGCCTCGCGGGCGCGGTGATCAACCCGGCGCAGCTCCTCGACCTGGCCCCGCGCCTGGCCGCCCAACTCGGCCTCCGCGTCGAACCCGACGACGTCTCGTGACCGCAGGGGAGGAAGGACCGGGCGGCGCGGTCCTGGACGGTGAGGGCTGGCGCGCGTACTTCGACGCCTTCACCCACGAGGCGTGGCGGTTCGAGGCCCAGCCGACGTATTCCATGCCGAGGGAACGGGAGCACGTGGCGCGTTTCCTCCGGGGCGAGGACAGGCCCGAGGGGCACAACGCCCGTTGGCACGAACGGGTCAGGGCCTATGGCGCGACGGGGCGGCGCGTGGGGCGCGTGCGGGTCGTCCGGCGTCCGCTGACCGACTACCAGCGTTATCAGTTCGAGTGGGGGATCCCGGGCAACATCGCCGCAGGTGAGGACATCCGCGTTCTCGACGTGACGGCGCGGGATTTTCGGCTGCCGCTCACCGGCCGCGACTGGTGGCTGTTCGACGGCGCGCGTGTCGCGCACCTGAACTTCCGGGCGGACGGCACGCAGATCAACCGTGAGGCGTACGAGGGGGATCCGGCTCCCTACCGCGCGTGGCAGCGCGTCGCCCTCGACCACGCGGTTCCCTTCCGGGAGTACGTGGCGGCCCATGGTGCGTGAGCCACCCGCGCGGCGTTGACATGACGGAACCCCCCGGGGTGGGCCGGGGGGTTCCGTGGGTCGGGCGACGGGGTCAGACGTTGACGCCGAAGTCCTGGGCGATCCCGGCGAGGCCGGAGGCGTAGCCCTGGCCCACGGCGCGGAACTTCCACTCGGCGCCGCTGCGGTACAGCTCGCCGAACACCATGGCGGTCTCGGTGGACGCGTCCTCGGTGAGGTCGTAACGGGCGATCTCGGCGCCACCGGCCTGGTTCAGGACGCGGATGAACGCGTTGCGCACCTGGCCGAAGTTCTGCCCGCGGTTGTCCGCGTCGTGGATGGAGACCGGGAAGACGACCTTGTCCACGTCGGCGGGCAGACCGGCCAGGTTGACCTTGATCTGCTCGTCGTCGCCCTCGCCCTGGCCGGTCAGGTTGTCACCGGTGTGCTCGATGGTGCCGTCCGGGGTCTTGAGGTTGTTGTAGAAGATGAAGTGCTGGTCCGAGACGATCTTGCCGCCCGGGTTCACACCGAGGGCGCTCGCGTCCAGGTCGAAATCAGCACCGGTGGTGGTGCGGACGTCCCAGCCGAGGCCCACCGTGACGGCAGTCAGACCAGGAGCTTCCTTGGTCAGCGAGACGTTGCCGCCCTTGGACAGGCTCACACCCATGTTTGATCCCCTTATTCCGTTTCGCTCAGGATCGCCTTTGCGATGACGTTACTCTTACCGACCCCAACGAAGACACCACCTGCCCGGGTTCCACGGGCCGATGTCAAAAAGTGGCGGAAGGGGAAAACGGTGTGCGGCACCCGTCGGGGCGCGGGATCATGGAACGCATGTCCGGTCCCTACGCCATCCGAGGCGCTGTCAGCCTGCCGGAGGCCGAGCTGCAGTGGCGTTTCTCCCGGTCGTCGGGGCCAGGCGGCCAGCATGTGAACACCACCGACAGCCAGGTCGAGCTGCGCTTCGACCTCGCCGCCACCCGTGCCCTCCCCGAGGTCTGGCGTGAACGCGCCCTCGACCGCCTCGCCGGGCGGCTGCACGGCGGCGTGCTGGTCGTATACGCCAGCGAGCACCGCTCCCAGTGGCGCAACCGCGAGACCGCGGCCCGGCGCATGGCCGCGCTGCTCGCCGAGGCGACCGCGCCACCGCCGCCGGAACGCCGTGCCCGCAGGACGCCGCGCGGCGTCGTGGAGCGTCGGCTGCGCGCCAAGCACCACCGGGCCGACGTGAAGCGGGGGCGCGGGCGCCGGGGCGACTGGGAGTGAGCCGCGTACGTCGGGCGCGCGCGGCGGGCCACGCGCCCGCCGGGCGGCGGGCCGTCAGGGCAGGGCGCGGTACGCCGCGCGGTAGTACAGGAGCGGGCCGCCCGAGGGCGGGGGCAGCTGAGCCGTCACCACGTGGCCTATGACGAGCGTGTGGTCCCCGGCCGCGACGCGCTGCGACGTCCGGCACTCGATCGTCGCCAGCGCGCCCGTCACGAGCGGCGCGCCCGAGACGTCACCGAGCGTGTGCGGGATGTCCTGGAAGAGCAGACGGTCGCTCAGCCGCCCCTTCATCGCGAAGCGCGCCGCCGTCGTCCGCTGCTCGGCGGCGAGGACCGCGGCGGCCCACAGCGGCTGCCGTTCCAGCAACTCGTCCATGCGGGAGCCGGTGCGGACGCTGACGAGGACCAGCGGCGGGTCCAGCGAGACGGACAGGAAGGCGGTCGCCGTCATCCCGGCGGGCGCGCCGCGCGGGCCGTCCTCGTCGTCGTGCGCCGTCACCAGGACCACGCCGGCGGCCAGCCGTGCCATGGCGCCGCGGAACTGTTCCCCGCTCACGCCGTCGAGGGTCGCCGGAGCGGCGGGGAGGGCGGGGACAGGGGCCTGCCGGGAAGAAGAAGACACACCCGCAACGCTAACCGGGCAGGTCCCGGGCCCGCATCGGACCAGGGAACCAGGCAGCATCTCACCACGTCCTACGTCGCGCGACCGATCCCTCTCTTAGTGTGACAAGAATCACAGTAGGCAACTAATCGCTGACCCTGTGTACCTAGTGGGCAGCTCCCTGTGATTCAGTGGCCTGTGTATCTGCACGTGCATTTCGCGCACCCGGGGGAGTGATGGAAACGGAGACCGAGCCGTATGTGCGCCTCGCGTCACTGCGGGAGCTGCACCAGGTCGTCGCCCAGCTCGCCACCGCCCGCAGCATGGCGGACACCCTCCAGACCATCGCCGACGGGGCCGTCACCGCCCTCGGGTTCGAGCTGGCCGCCGTCAACGTCGTCCGGCCCGACGGCGACCTGCTCGTCGCGGCCGTCGCGGGGAACGAGCGCGCCGAGGCCGCGCTCGCCGGGCGCACCGGCTCGCGCACGTCGTGGGAGCGGCGCCTCACGATGGGGGAGCGCTGGGGCGGCCTGCGGTTCATCCCGTACACCGAGGGCTGGGTCCTCGACCACGACGACGTCCCGCAGTGGCACACCACAGGGCCCGCGCCGCGCTACCCGGACGAGTGGCACCCGATGGACCGCCTCTTCGCGCCGATGTACGCCTCGGACGGCGACCTGCTCGCCGTCCTCGACGTGGACCGGCCGCGCAACGGCCGCAGGCCGGGCGCCTGGGGCTGCGAGGCGCTGGAGCTGTACGCGTCCCAGGCGGCCATAGCCATCAGCAACGCCAGGCTGCGCGGCAACATGCAGCGGGCCCTCGTCCGCCTGGAGCGTGAGCAGCAGGCGCTGCGCGCGAGCGAGGAGAGCTTCCGGCAGGCGTTCGAGTACGCGCCGAGCGGCATGGCCATCGCCGAGGTGGGCGGGGACAACCCGGGGCGGCTGATCCGTGTCAACGACGCGCTGTGTCGCCTGCTCGGCCGCCCTGTCGCCGTCCTTCAGCGCTACAGCTTCGCCGACCTCGTGCATCCGGAGGACACGGGCGTGCTGCTGCGGACGTCGGCGGAGGGCGGCCGGGCGGAGCTGCGGCTCGCGCGCCGTGACGGCACCTACGTGTGGGTGAGCCTGCGGAACTCGGTCGTCGCCGACGCGGCGGACGGCCCGCAGGTGCAGCTCACGCACGTCGAGGACATAGAGGAGCGCAAGCGGCACGAGCTGGCCCTCGCGCACCGGGCGAGCCACGACTCGCTGACCGGCCTGCCGAACAGCGCGGAGCTGCGTGCGCGGCTGGGCGGCCGGGTGTGCGACGTCCCGCCGGAGCGCTTCGGCCGGGGCAAGGGCGCGGCGGCGGGGCAGCCGAAGGACGCGTTCCGGGGCCTCGGGACACCGGCCGGGCGCCCGTACGACCACCACGAGCACGTCCGGACGCCCGACATGCCGGGCGGGGACGGCAAGGGCCTGGCCGTCCTCTTCTGCGACCTGGACGGTTTCAAGTCGATCAACGACCGATTCGGCCATGTGTGCGGGGACGCCGTGCTGGTCGAGGTCGCGCGCCGCCTGGAGCAGGGCGTCAGGGACAACGACACCGTCGCCAGGCTCGGCGGCGACGAGTTCGTGGTGCTCGCCGAGGGCCTGGGCCCTGCGGACGCGTCGGACCTCGCCGTACGGCTGCGGAACGCCATCATCCCGCCCATGCGGATCGAGGGCAGGGTGGTGCGCGTGGGGGCCAGTTTCGGCATCGGATGGGCCTCCTGCGGGACGAGCGTGGAGGACATCCTGAAGTCCGCCGACCAGCGCATGTACGTCGAGAAGCGGTCCCGCTCCGCGGGCCGCAGGCGGGCGGGCTGACGTGCGCCGCGGTGGTCGTCGCGAGGGCCCGCCGGGGGCTGGCCGAAGGGCGTCGGCCCTGTCGCCGCACGGGTCGGTCTGTCACCCGAACGCGGTAGGCTCGCCGCCGTACACCCGTCACTAAGGAGCGGTAGTCGATGAGCTCGGGGCACACCGGCGCGGGAACGCCCGACGAGGGCGATGACCCGTTCGCCTACCTCTACCGGCCCGCCGACGGCGAGGCACCGCGGCAGCAGGGCCCGCGCCAGCCGTCGTACAACCAGGTCCGTCCGGTCGGTGAGCGCACCTACGGCGGGCAGCAGGGCTACGGCGGGCAGCAGAACGGCGGCCAGCAGGGTTACCGCCAGCCTCAGCAGAACGCGGTGGCCCCCGACGCGCGCTACGCCGCCCCCGAGACGCAGGGCGGTGGCAACGGCGGCCCCCGTCAGGGCCCGCCGGACCGCCGTCGGCCCCCCGCGCCCGACGCCCGGCGCAACGGGCTGCTGATCGGCGCCATCGCCGTCGTCCTCGCCGTGGTGCTCGGTGTGACCGCGGCGATCATCTTCAGCAACGGCGGCGGTGACGAGGACCCGGAGGCGAACACCCCGACCCCGAGCCAGGACGCCACCGACGACGGCGAGGGCGAGGAGGCGCCGAGCGACGAGCCCTCGGGCGACGACGAGGAGGAGCCGCAGGGACCGCCCGTCGCGGCCCTCGCCGACCTCCAGGCCGCCGGCGGCGCCGCCGTCGAGAACTCGGTGGCCAACGCCCGCTCGGACGACGGCAGTTACATCGCCGTGCGCAACGCCCAGGGCTCGACGGTCACCTGGACGTTCGACATCGAGGGCGAGCCGCTTGAGGAGTACTTCTTCTACGTCGGCTACTCGACGGTGTCCGACGGTCAGACGATGTCCTTCTCCGTCAACGGCGAACCGCGCGAGGACCCGATCGCGTTCGAGGACTACAGCCCGGGCGACGAGCTGGAGACCGGCTGGGTGAAGACGTACAAGAACATCAACCTCGACGAGGGCGAGAACACCATCCAGCTCACGTGCGCCGGTTCGTGCGACGTGCTGATCGACCAGATGCGCCTCACGGAGGAGCGGGAGGGCAACTAGGCCTAGGCCCGGTCGTCCGTCCTGACCGTCGCCAGGACGCCCAGCAGGTGTTCCGCCGCCTCGCGCATCGCGGCGCGGCCCGCCGCCAGCCACGGACGCGGGTCCACCCGGTCCCGTGGCGCGGCGGCCAGGCGGGCGCGGACCGCCCCGGTGAGGGCCGCGTTCAGCGCCGTCCCGACGTTGATCTTCGTCATCCCGGCCGCCACCGCGCGCCGCAGTTCCTCGTCCGGCACGCCGGAGGAGCCGTGCAGCACCAGCGGCACCCCGGCCGCCGCGCGCAGCCGCGCGATCAGCCGGTGGTCGAGCACGGCGGTCCGCGCCGTCATCGCATGCGCGCTGCCCACCGCCACCGCCAGCGCGTCCACGCCCGTGGCGCGCACGAACGACGCGGCCTCGCCCGGATCGGTGCGCACGCCCGGCAGGTGCGCGTCCCCCGGCTTGCCGCCGACGCGGCCCAGCTCCGACTCGACCAGCAGCCCGTGCGCGTGCCCGAACGCGACGGCCTCCGCCGTAGCGGCGACGTTCGCCGCGTACGGCAGCCGCGACCCGTCGAACATCACCGAGCCGAAGCCCGCGCCGGGCGCCTCACGTAACAGCGCGCCGTCCGTCACATGGTCCAGGTGCAGGCCGAGCGGCACCGCCGTCCCGCGCGCCAGGGCCGCCAGCGCGGCGGCCAGCGGCGCGAGACGGCCGCCGCGGTGCGCGACCGCGTTCTGCGACACCTGGAGCAGCAGCGGCGCGCCCGCCGCCTCGGCGGCCTCGACGACCGCCTCGGCGTGCTCCAGCGTGATCACGTTGAACGCGGGCAGCGCGCGTCCGCCCGCGCGGGCGGCGTCGAGTAACCGGCCGGGGGACACCAGCGTCACGGCCGGACCACCCACTCCCCGCGCCGCATGACGCCGACGACGTCGAACGTGCCGTCCGCCAGCACGACGAGGTCCGCGTCCTTGCCCTCCTCGATGGACCCGACCCGGTCGGCGACCCCGAGGAGCCGCGCCGGGGTGCCGCTCAGCGCCCGCGACACGTCGGCCACCGGCAGGCCGTTCACGAGCACCGAGCGGCGGAACGCGTCGTCCAGCGTCAGCGTCGAACCGGCGATGGCCCCGCCCTCGCTGAGCCGGGCCACGCCGTCGCGCACCTCGACGGTCAGCGGCCCGAGCGGGTAGGAGCCGTCGCCCATCCCGGCCGCGCCCATCGCGTCGGTGATCAGCGCGACGCGGTCGGGGCCCGCCGTGCGGAAGGCGAGGCCGACGACGGACGGGTGCAGGTGCGTCCCGTCGTTGACCAGCTCGACGGTGACGCGCTCGTCCTCCAGCAGCGCCGCGACCGGGCCGGGCGCGCGGTGGCCGAGGACGGGCATCGCGTTGAACAGGTGCGTGGCGACGGTGGCGCCCGCCTCGACGGCGTCGCGCACCTGCTCGTACGTCGCCTCCGTGTGGCCGACGGCCGCGACGACGCCGCTGTCGCGCAGCATGCGCACCGACTCCGTGCCGCCCGGCAGTTCCGGCGCGAGCGTGACCATACGGGCGGTGCCGCGCGCCGCGTCGAGGAGCTTGCGGATGTCGGCGGGGGCGGGGTCGCGCAGGAGCGTCGGGTCGTGCGCGCCGCGGCGGTGGGGGGAGATGAACGGGCCCTCGAAGTGCAGCCCGGCCAGCTCGCCCTGCTCGACGAGCTCGGACAGCGCGCCCGCCTGGGCCGCCAGGTCGCCGAGCTCGCCGGTGACGGTCGAGGCGACGAGCGTCGTCGTGCCGTGCACGCGGTGCGCCGCGATGACGCGCAGGGCCTCGTCGGCGGTTCCGGCGGAGAACGAGGCCCCGCCGCCGCCGTGCACGTGCTGGTCCACGAAGCCGGGCACGATCCAGTGGCCGGGCAGGGCGACGACCTCGGTGCTGTCCGCCTCGTCACGCACCCCGGCGGCGAAGCGGGTGCCCTCGACGGTGACCCGTCCGTCCGGCACGACGCCGGAGGGACGGACGACCTGTGCTCCGGTGAGCACGGTACGGCTGGGGCTCGTCATGGCTGGGGGACCTCCGTGGATGTGGGGAGCGGGCGCGCGTCCAGGGCGAGCAGGCCCGCGCCCAGGCAGCCGGCGGCGTCGCCGAGCGCCGCCGGAAGGATGTCGGGCATCTGCTGGAAGGTGACCCGGGAGGCCAGCGCCTCGCGCAGCGGCCCGAGGAGCAGTTCGCCCGACTCGCCGAGCCCGCCGCCGACGACGACGGTGCCCGGGTCGAGGAGCCGCACCGCGATGAGCAGGCCGTCCGCGAGCGCGTCCACGGACGCCTGCCAGACGGCGAGGGCGCGCGGGTCACCGGCGGCGACGGCGCGGGCGGCGTCGGCGGCCGTGGCCTCGGGGTCGCCCGACGCGGTGGCCCAGGCGCGGCCGACCGCGACGGCGGAGGCGACCGTCTCCAGACAGCCGTACAGGCCGCAGCCGCACTCGGCGCCGCCGGGGCGGACCACGACGTGGCCGATCTCGCCCGCCCCGCCGTTGGCGCCCGGCTCGATCACGCCGTCGATGCCGATGGCCCCCGCGATGCCGGTGCCGAGGGCGACGAACAGGAAGCGTGACCTGCCCACCGCGGCGCCGAGCCGCGCCTCGGCCAGGCCCGCCGTCCGCATGTCGTGGTCGATGGCGACCGGGATGCCGTGCAGACGCTCGGACAGCAGGCGGCGCAGCGGCAGGTCGCGCCAGCCGAGGTTGGCGGAGTAGACCGCGACGCCCGCGGGGGCGTCCACGATCCCGGGCACGCACACGCCCGCGGCCTCGGGCGGGCGGCCGAAGCGGGCCGTGCCCGTGGCGTACAGCTCGGCGGCCAGGCCGAGGACGGTCTCCACGGCCCCGTCCGGGCCGCCGGTCGGTCTGCGGGTCTCGTACAGCGGCCGGTGCCCGGGGCCGTACAGCGCGGCCTTGACCGTGGTGCCGCCCACGTCGAGGGCGACCACGTAGTTCTCCTGGAGAGTCACACGCGCAAGTTTCGCCCGAGACGGGGGAAGAGGTCTAGTCCACTACGGGATAATGAGACGCCGGATGACGCGGCGGGCCGCGGCGTCACGGGAGGATCACCGAGCGCGTCAGGTTCCGCGGCCGGTCGGGGTCGAGCCCCCGCGCCCGCGCCACGGCGACGGCGAGGCGCTGGGCGCGTACCAGTTCCGCCATCGGGTCGAGGACGCCGGTCTCCACGTGCGCGCCCGTGGCGGCCACCTCGGCGGCGAGCCCGCCCGCCGGGCCGTCGAGCAGCCACACGGCGCGGCCCGGCGCCGCGATCGCCACCGGGCCGTGCCGGTACTCCATCGTGGGATGGCTCTCCGTCCACGCGCCCGCCGCCTCCCGCAGCTTGAGCGCTGCCTCGCAGGCCAGCCCGTACGCCCAGCCCGAGCCGAGGAACGTCCACTGCTCCGCCGCCGTCAGCCCCTCGGGCAGCGGGACGGCGAGGGCCGTGGCGGCGTCGGCGGCGGCACGCTCCACGGTCGCCACGCCCTCGGGCAGCGGCCCGCCCGTCTCCAGCGCGGCCCGCAGGAAGGCGAGGGCGCTCGTCGCGAACCGGGTCTGCACCACGGACCGTTCGTCCGCGTAGTCCAGCACGGCCACGTGCGGCGCCGCGCGGAGCACGGGCGAGGTGGGGTCGGCGGTCAGGGCCAGCAACGGGGTGCTCGGGTGGGTGTCGCGCAGCCGCGCCAGCAGCGCGAGGACCTCGGTCGTCGTCCCCGAGCGGGTGAGCGCGACCACGCGGTCGTAGCGCCGGTGCACGGGGAACGCGGAGGCGGCGAACGCGTCCGTCTCGCCCTGCCCCGCCGCCTCGCGCAGGGCCGCGTACGCCTGCGCCATGAACCAGGACGTGCCGCAGCCGGTCACGGCGATCCGTTCCCCCGCGCGCGGCAGCGCCGCCGGGCCGAAGCCGCCGTCCACGGCCGCCCGCGCGTCCCGGGCGGCACGCCGCCAGCAGTCGGGCTGCGCGGCGATCTCGTCGGCGGTGAAGGAACGTTCGGTCATACGGCGGTCTCCTCGGGCGGCTCGGGCGTTTCGGCGTGAGGGAGCACTGCCCGGCCCGCGCGCGTCCACACTCCCCGCCGCGCACGCTCACCCCGGCGAGCCGCCCCCGGCCGCCCTGTCGGTGCCCCGGCCTAGACTGGCGGGATGGGCGAGGAGGAAGCGGACGAAGCGGAGGAGGGCGGGCAGGCCGGGCGGCCCGGGGAGCTGACCGACAGGGAACGCGCCGTCCTCGCCGTCGAACGGCGCGGCTGGCGCGGCCCGGGACCCAAGGAACGCGCCATCCGTGAACGGCTGGATCTCACCCCCACCCGCTACTACCAACTCCTCAACGCCCTGCTGGACGACCCCCGCGCCCTCGCCCACGACCCGGTGACCGTCAACCGGCTGCGCCGCCTGCGGGACGCCCGCCGTGCCCGCCGGTGACCCCACGGCTACAGTCATGTACATGGGCAACCTCCCCGAACCCGCCACCGCCGAGGGACGCGCCGGGCTCGCCGCGCTGCTCGACCGCCCCGAGCGCGCCCTCCTCGCCTTCGACTTCGACGGCACCCTCGCGCCGATCGTGCCCGACCCCACGCAGGCCCGCGCCCACCCGGACGCCGTGCCCGCCCTCGCCAGGATCGCCCCGCGCGTCGCGCTCGTCGCCATCGTCACGGGACGCCCCGCCGACGTCGCCGTCCGCCTCGGCGGCTTCGACGGCCATCCGGAACTCGCCGGGCTCACCGTCCTGGGCGCCTACGGCGCGGAACGCTGGGACGCCGCCACCGGCGAACTCCACACCCCCCCGCCCCCGCCCGGCATCGACGCCGTCCGCGACGAGCTGACGTCCTGGGCCGAGCGCACCGGCGCGTACGTCGAGGACAAGGGCATCGCGCTCGCCGTCCACACACGCCGCGCCCCCGACCCCGAGGGCGCGTTCGCCACGCTGAAGGACCCCCTCGCCCGCCTCGCCGAGGAGCACGGGCTCGCCCTCGAACCGGGCCGCATGGTCCTCGAACTGCGCCCGCCCGGCATGGACAAGGGCGCCGCGCTGACCGAGCTGGCCCGCACGGCGGGCGCCGAATCCGTGCTCTACGCCGGGGACGACCTCGGGGACATGCCCGCCTTCGAGGCCGTCGCACGCCTGCGCGCCGTCGGCATCCCGGGCCTGCGCGTGTGCAGCGGCAGCCACGAGGTGGCGCGGCTCGCGACCGTCACCGACCTGGAGGTGGACGGCCCGGCGGGCGTGGCCGCGTTCCTCACCGCGCTCTCCGAACGCCTCGGGTAAGGAAAGCCCCACCACCGGGCCTCGGGGCAGCGGGATGGATCACCGTCGCCACGCTCCGTAGCGTCTGCGGCATGACCGGACGACGACACGACAGCACACGCAGGACCGCCTGGGCCCGCGCAGGGCTCGCCGGGACGGCGGCCCTCGCCATCGGAGCCGCCACCCTCATCGGCGGCGCCGACACCGGCGCCGCCGAAGGGCGCGGCCACACCGGGCTCGAACGGGACACCAGGGCGCTGCGGGACACGGGCGCCACCGCCGTGGTCTCGGCGACGAGCGACGCCGCCGGGCGCGTGCAGCGCGCCCGCGCGGGCGTCACCGATCTCGACGACCCGCAGCCGCTCGCGTACGACTCCTACTACCGCGTCGGCAGCGACGCGAAGACGTTCACCGCCGCCGTGGTCCTCCAACTCGTCGGCGAGGGACGCCTCTCCCTGGGCGACACGGTGGAGCGATGGCTGCCCGGTGTCGTCACCGGCAACGGCAACGACGGCAGCCGCGTCACCGTGCGCGACCTGCTCCAGCACACCAGCGGCATCACGAACTACACCGACGTCCTCTACGCCGACCCCGAAGACCTCACCCCCGAGGCATACCTCGCCGACCGCTTCCGCGGCCTCACGCCCCGCGAACAGGTCGCCCTCGCCATGAGCCGCGCCCCCGGCTGGCTCCCCACCCCGGGCCAGACGCGGTGGGCGTACTCGAACACCAACTACGTGCTCGCCGGGATGATCATCGAGGAGGCCACCGGCAACCCCTGGGCCCAGGAGATCCACGAGCGGATCATCGGACCGCTCGGCCTGCGCCACACCCTCACACCCGGCACCTCCGCGTACGTGCCGGAGCCCACCGCCACCGCGTACCTCCAGTTCCCCGGCCACGACGAGCTGATCGACACGACGCTGATGGTGGACGGCGGCGCGGACGGCGGCGTCATCAGCACCGCCGAGGACATGACCGCCTTCCACCGCGCCCTCATGGACGGCACGCTGCTCGGCCCCGGCGAGCTGGCCGAGCTGCGGCGCACCGTCCCCGCCCCCGGCTTCTCGGCCGTACCCGGCACCCGCTACGGGCTCGGCATCGCCTGGCGCCCGGCCCGCGGCTGCCCCGACGGGCTCTGGTTCCACGGCGGGACGTCGTTCGGCACCGCGTCGGAGGGCGCCGTCACGGACGACGGCCGCGCGGCGGTGGCGGCCGGGATCTACACGCTGAGCTTCGCCGACCAGCAGGCCCAGGAGGCGAGGAACGCGGCGGCCCGCCGCCTGACCGACCGGGCGCTGTGCGGTGCGCGTTAGAGCGCCCGCAGCGCCGTCAGCTGGTCGAGGAACCAGGCGGACGGCGGCAGCGCCGTCGCCGCCTCCGCGAGCCGCTTCGTCCTGGCGTCGCGCTCGTCGGGCGCCATCGTCAGCGCGGCGTGCAGCGCGTCGGCCGTCCCCGCGATGTCGTAAGGGTTGACGAGCAGCGCGTCCTCGCCGAGGTCGGCCGCCGCGCCCGCCTCGCGGGACAGGACGAGCGCGACGCCCCGCTCGGAGACGACCGGCACCTCCTTGGCCACGAGGTTCATGCCGTCGCGGATCGGGTTCACCAGCGCGACGTCCGCCATGCGGTAGGCGGCCAGCGACCGCGCGAAGTCGTCCTTCACGTGCAGGACGACCGGCGTCCAGTCGCCCGCGCCGAACTCCGCGTTGATCTCCTCGGCGACCCGCGAGACCTCCACCGTGTAGGCGCGGTACAGCGCGAGGTCCTGCCGCGACGGGTAGGCGAACGCCACGTGCGTCACCTTCCCGCGCCACTCGGGCCGGTCGGTGAGCAGCCGCCGGAACGCCAGCAGGCCGCGCACGATGTTCTTGGACAGCTCGGTGCGGTCCACGCGCACGACCGTGCGCCGGTCGCCGACCTGCTCGCGCAGCGCCGCGAGGCGTTCGTCCACGTCGGGGCGGAACGCGCGCTCCCGCAGGAAGTCCGCGTCGGCGCCGAGCCCGTGCACGCCCAGCAGCGTCGTCCGGCCGCCGTACGTCACCGTGCCGTCGCCGATCGTCGCGCCGAGGAGGTCGGCGCAGCACGCGGCGAACGCGTCGGCCCAGCGCCGCGTCAGGAACGCGGCGCGGTCGGCGCCCAGGATGCCGAGCAGCACCTGCCGCCCGATCGCGTCCGGCAGCAGCCTGAAGAGGTCGGGCGGGGCCCACGGCGTGTGCGAGAAGTGCCCGATCCGCAGGTCGGGGCGCCGCTCGCGCAGCAGCCCCGGGACGAGCGAGAGGTGGTAGTCCTGCACGAGCACGGCAGCGCCCGGCTCGGCGTCGGCGGCGAGCGCGTCGGCGAAGGCGGCGCCGTACGTCTCGAAACCGGCCCACTGCCGCTCGAACGCCGTGTCGAAGACCGGTTCGAGCGGGGTCTGGTACAGCAGGTGATGGATGAACCACAGGACGGAGTTGGCTACGCCGTTGTACGCGGCGTCGAAGGTGTCGGCCGGGATGTCCAGCATCCGTACGGCCTGGCCGCCCGTGTCCTCGGCCGGGGGGCGTCCGCCGTACCGGGAGGCCGCGGCGCGGTCGCCGTCGCCGAGGGCCGCGCAGACCCAGGTGCCCGCCTCGGGGCCGAGGGCGCTGAGGCCGGAGACGAGGCCGCCGCCGCCGCGCCGCGCGGTGAGCGAGCCGTCCTCGGCCAGGGTGTAGCTCACCGGGCCACGGTTCGATGCGACGAGGACCTGCTCGGTGGTCATCGGGTCTCCCTGTGGGGCGGGCGGCGGGGGACTGTCCCGTGGGGGATCGTTTCGTGACGGACGTGCGGTGACGTGACGTGCGGTGACGGACGGGGCGCCGGGGGAGCCGCGGCCCCCGTGGCGGAGGCTGTCCGACCGCGCGGCCGGTGAAACGTGTTCACCGTCACACCGCCCGCGCGCCGACGTCTCAGGGGGCCCTTGGGCTAGGCCGCCTGCCGTGCCGTGTACTCGGGGACGCCGCACATCGGGGGGCGCTCGTCCGCGTCGATCGGGTGCGTCCGCGGGCTGAAGGAGCCCGCGTCCGTCCGCTCGAACTGGGTGAGCCCCACCCGCCGCGGCAGGACCGTGCCGGGCAGCCTGCTCTGCGCCGTCCGCATGATGGCGGTGGCCATGCGGCCGAGCGCCTGCCCGTCCTGGTGGCGGTGCTTGCGCACGCCGACGTCCACCTGGCCGACCGCGTCGAGGCCCGCCACGTGCAGCGTGTCGATCAGGATGCCCAGCTCGACGCCGTACCCGACGGGGAACGGCAGCTGTTCGAGCAGCGACCTGCGGGCCGCGTACTCCCCGCCGAGCGGCTGCACCACACCGGCCAGCTGCGGCCAGTGCAGGTTCAGCAGCGGGCGGGCGACCAGCTCGGTGACACGACCGCCCTGGTGGGCGCCGCCCGGCTTGTCGCCGAGCGGGCGGTCGTACATCGCCTTGACCAGCTGCACGTCGGGCTCGGTGAGCAGCGGGCCGAGGATGCCGGAGACGAAGCGGGAGTCGAAGTCCCGCAGATCGGCGTCCACGAAGGCGATGATCTCGCCGCTCGCCGCGAGCAGCGAGCGCCAGAGCACCTCGCCCTTGCCCGGCACGGTGGGCATACGCGGCAGGATCTCGTCGCGGTGGACGACCTTCGCGCCCGCCGCCGCCGCGACCTCGGAGGTGCGGTCGGTGGACCCGGAGTCCACCACGAGCAGCTCGTCGATCAGTGGCACGTCCTCCATGAGGTCGCGCCTGAGCGCTTCCACGATGGCACCGACGGTCTCCTCCTCGTTCAACGCGGGGAGGACCACGCTGATGCTCCCTGCCGCGCCTGCTGTCCGCTTCGCGTGCAACAGCTGCGGCAGCGGGCGGTCAGCGGCGGTCCAGGATCGGCGGTTCAGCCATTCCTCTGCCTCTACCAGCACGAATGTCGCTCCTGTTCGCGTTCGGCCACTTTTACTCCGTATGGCCGTATCTGCCCCTTCCTGGGGTGCCCCAACCCGCTCGGCCACCTGATTTTGCCCTGTGTCTCGCGGACCGGACGGCCCGAGCCATTGTCGGGGTCGTCCGTTACGATCTCGAACAGCGCAGGTGTCCTCCGGATATCAGGTCACGGCGCAGACAATCGCATACCGCTCATCCAGAGGGGCAGAGGGAACGGCCCGTTGAAGCCCCGGCAACCCTTCCGCCGGTTCCGTGTCAGTGCACGGGGAGCCCGGTGGGGAAGGTGCCAATTCCGTCCTGAGGCGAAAGACGCCCGGGGAAGATGAGGAGAAGGGCTTCCAGACTCATGTCCGCGCTGACCACAGCCGACCAGTCACCCGCCGTCACCGTCGATCTCGGTCCCGCCGTGGCCCTTTCCTGCCGCGAGTGCGGCGAGCGGTTCCCGCTCAGTCCCAGCTTCGCCTGTACGTCCTGTTTCGGCCCCCTGGAGATCGCCTACGACCTCCCCACGGGGGACCCCGAGGGCCTGCGCCGCCGGATCGAGGCCGGGCCGAAGAGCATCTGGCGTTACGCCCCGCTGCTGCCCGTGCCCGCCGACGTGGCCGACAAGCCGAACCTCGCCCCCGGCTTCACCCAGCTGGTGAAGGCGGACCGGCTCGCCGCCGAGCTGGGCGTGACCGGCGGCCTCCACGTCAAGGACGACTCGGGCAACCCGACGCACTCCTTCAAGGACCGCGTCGTCGCGAACGCCGTCGAGGCCGCGCGCGCCTTCGGCTTCACCACCCTCTCCTGCTCCTCCACCGGCAACCTGGCGGGTGCCATCGGCGCCGCCGCCGCCCGCGCCGGGCTGCGGTCCTGCGTGTTCATCCCGCACGACCTGGAGCAGGGCAAGGTCATCATGGCGGCGGTCTACGGCGGCGACGTCGTGGCCATCGAGGGCACCTACGACGACGTGAATCGTTTCTGCAGCGAATTGATCGGCGACCCGATCGGCGAGGGCTGGGGTTTCGTCAACGTCAACCTGCGGCCGTACTACGCCGAGGGCTCCAAGACCCTGGCGTACGAGATCTGCGAGCAGCTCGGCTGGCGGCTGCCCGACCAGATCGTGATCCCCATCGCCTCGGGCTCCCAGCTCACGAAGATCGACAAGGGGTTCAAGGAGCTGATCGAGACGGGCCTCGTCGAGGACCGTCCCTACCGGATCTTCGGCGCCCAGGCCGAGGGCTGCTCGCCGGTCTCCCGCGCCTGGCGCGAGGGGCACGACGTGGTCCGCCCGGTGCGGCCCGACACCATCGCCAAGTCCCTGGCCATCGGCAACCCGGCGGACGGCCCCTACGTCCTGGACATCGCGCGCCGGACGGGCGGCGCGGTCGAGGACGTCACGGACGCGGAGATCGTGGACGCCATCAAGCTGCTGGCCAGGACCGAGGGCATCTTCACCGAGACGGCGGGCGGCGTGACGCTCGGTGTGACCCGCAAGCTCATCGAGGCGGGCACGCTCGACCCCACGCTGACCACCGTCGTCGTGAACACGGGCGACGGCCTGAAGACCCTGGACGCGGTGGCCCCGACCACCGGTCCTACCGCGACCATCCGTCCGAACCTGGACGCCTTCCGAGAGGCTGGGCTGGCATGAGCGTCACCGTCCGTATCCCGACGATCCTCCGCACCTACACCGGCGGCCGGTCCGAGGTGGCCGCCGAGGGCGGCACCCTCCAGGAGGTCCTGACCGACCTCGACCGCAACCACCAGGGCATCGCCGCGCGGGTGCTGGACGACCAGGGGAAGCTGCGGCGTTTCGTGAACGTCTACGTGAACGACGACGACGTCCGGTTCGCCGAGGGGCTCGCCACGCCGACGCCGGACGGCGCGGGCGTCTCGATCATCCCGGCCGTCGCGGGCGGCTGCTGACGGCCCCTCCGGTGCTGCTTGGCTGAAAAGCGCACCGTCATATCGACCCCTCCGCCCCGGAACCACAGGTTCCGGGGCGGTCGCGTGCAGCGGGAACGCTAAAGTGACGAGCGCCCCCACCGCGGCCTGTGCCGGGTGCATATGAATTCGCGACACATCACGCAAATCTTGTGCCGAAAAATGGTGCACCAATTGTCGGGTTGGCACTTTCGGTCCGGAGTGAATGGTCCAACTATCAAGCGTGGTGCGGTGTTTGCCCGGATCGCGGCCTCAATAATTCTCCTTCGAATGGCCTGTTGCGCTGGGCGTCCGTGCAGATACATTCAGCGGCGGTCACGCGTTCCGGCGCACACCCCCACACGGCCGGGGGTGGGGTCTGACAGGTCTGACCCGGGCCCGCGGAGTGCGGTGCTCGAGAATGGGCCGGCAAAATGGGGAGTTAGGAAATGGCTCAGGGCACCGTCAAGTGGTTCAACGCGGAGAAGGGCTACGGCTTCATCGCGGTAGACGGTGGTGCGGACGTGTTCGTCCACTACAGCGCGATCCAGATGGACGGCTACCGCACCCTGGAAGAAGGACAGCGGGTCGAGTTCGAGATCTCGCAGGGTCAGAAGGGTCCGCAGGCAGACATGGTCCGGGTGACCGCCTGAACCGCCGACCGCACCGCGACCGCTATGACCAGGGCCCGCACCCCGGACGGGGTGCGGGCCCTGGCGCGTGTCACCCCCCAGGGGTTTGCACTCACCGGGGGAGAGTGCTAATCATGGGGTTAGCACTCTAGAGGTGAGAGTGACAGCAAGGACCGGTTCGGTGAGGTCCGGGTGCCAGGCGGGGCAGGGAACCGCAGGGCCGGGGGCCGTCCGTCGCGGGCGCCAGCGCGGTCCGGCGCAATCCACCCCTGTTCTGGGAGGACCACTTCACATGGCCAAGATCATCGCGTTCAACGAGGAGGCGCGGCGCGGCCTTGAGCGCGGGATGAACCAGCTCGCCGACGCCGTCAAGGTCACGCTCGGCCCCAAGGGCCGGAACGTCGTGCTGGAGAAGAAGTGGGGCGCCCCCACGATCACCAACGACGGTGTGTCGATCGCCAAGGAGATCGAGCTGGAGGACCCGTACGAGAAGATCGGGGCCGAGCTCGTCAAGGAAGTTGCCAAGAAGACGGACGACGTGGCCGGTGACGGCACGACCACGGCGACCGTACTGGCCCAGGCGCTCGTCCGCGAGGGGCTGCGCAACGTCGCCGCCGGCGCGAACCCGATGGCCCTGAAGCGGGGCATCGAGGCCGCCGTCGAGAAGGTCTCCGAGGCCCTGCTCGGCCAGGCCAAGGAGGTCGAGACCAAGGAGCAGATCGCCTCCACCGCCTCCATCTCCGCCGGTGACACGCAGATCGGCGAGCTGATCGCCGAGGCGATGGACAAGGTCGGCAAGGAAGGCGTCATCACTGTCGAGGAGTCGCAGACCTTCGGGCTTGAGCTGGAGCTCACCGAGGGCATGCGCTTCGACAAGGGCTACATCTCGGCGTACTTCGCGACCGACATGGAGCGCATGGAGGCCGAGCTTGAGGACCCCTACATCCTCATCGTGAACTCCAAGATCAGCAACGTGAAGGACCTCCTTCCGCTGCTGGAGAAGGTCATGCAGTCCGGCAAGCCGCTGCTGATCATCGCCGAGGACGTCGAGGGCGAGGCCCTGTCCACGCTGGTCGTGAACAAGATCCGCGGCACCTTCAGGTCCGTCGCGGTGAAGGCCCCCGGCTTCGGCGACCGCCGCAAGGCCATGCTCGGTGACATCGCCATCCTCACCGGTGGCCAGGTCATCTCCGAGGAGGTCGGTCTCAAGCTGGAGAACGCGACCCTCGACCTGCTGGGCCGCGCGCGCAAGGTCGTCATCACCAAGGACGAGACCACCATCGTCGATGGTGCGGGCGAGAGCGACCAGGTCCAGGGCCGGGTCAACCAGATCCGCGCCGAGATCGAGAACTCCGACTCGGACTACGACCGCGAGAAGCTCCAGGAGCGCCTCGCGAAGCTGGCCGGCGGCGTGGCCGTCATCAAGGCCGGTGCCGCGACCGAGGTCGAGCTGAAGGAGCGCAAGCACCGCATCGAGGACGCGGTGCGCAACGCCAAGGCCGCCGTCGAGGAGGGCATCGTCGCCGGTGGTGGCGTGGCCCTGCTCCAGGCCGCCTCGGTCTTCGAGAAGCTGGACCTGACGGGTGACGAGGCCACCGGTGCCGCCGCTGTGAAGCTGGCCCTGGAGGCCCCGCTGAAGCAGATCGCCGTCAACGCCGGTCTCGAGGGCGGCGTCGTCGTCGAGAAGGTGCGCAACCTGACCCCGGGCCACGGCCTCAACGCCGCGACCGGCGAGTACGTGGACCTGCTGGCCGAGGGCATCATCGACCCGGCCAAGGTCACGCGCTCCGCGCTCCAGAACGCCGCCTCCATCGCCGCGCTGTTCCTCACCACCGAGGCCGTCATCGCGGACAAGCCGGAGAAGGCCGCCGCCGGTGGCGGTGCCGACGCCGGTGGCATGGGCGGGGGCATGGACTTCTGAGAAGTCCCGCTCCGCGCGTCCCGCGCTCCGAGGGCCCGTTCCGGGCGGCCTGTGCCGCCCGGGGCGGGCCCTCGCCGCATGCCGGGCGGCATAGCCTGTGCGGGTGACGGACGCTTTCGATCTTGTCGGCGGAGTCGCCGCCGCCCTGCGCGACCGCTCGGCCGCCTGGGCGTTCCTCGACCGCTTCGCGCGCGAGTGGGCCCCCGTCCTCCCGGCCGACCGTGGCCCCGGATGGGACGCCCCGGTGATGGACGCCGCGTCGGCCCGGCTCGGTGTGCCGCTGCCCGCCGCGCTGCGCGAGGGGTACGCGCTGCTCGGCGCTCGTGAGGACCTGACGGGCGAGCTGGCCGCCCTGCTCGTGCCGCCCAACCTGCTGCGTGTGCACGACGGCGTCGGCGCGGGCGACGACGCGGGGGTCCTCGTCTTCCATCCGGAGGAGAACTCCGCGCTGGGCGTCCGCGTCGCCGACCTCGGCCAGGACGATCCGCCGGTGGTCGAGGGCGGCGAGCAGGACGGCTGGCGGCCCTACCTCGACCGGCTGTCCGCCGCGTTCCTCGACATCGTGCTGTGGCAGTGGCTCACCGACTGGCCGGACGCGCACCACGACGTGCTCCTCGCCCCCGACGACCCCGGGCTGGACGCGCTCACGGCGCACTGCACCCCCCTCGCGCTCGCCCACCCCGGCGGCCGGTACCACCTGGCAGCCGCCGACACCCTGCTGTGCACGGCCGGGCCCCGCGTCGTCCTCGCGGCGGCCAGGACCGCGGCCGGGCTCGCCGCCGCGCGCGCCCTCCTGCCGGGCACCTGGCAGCAGGCCCCGCCCACCGGCTGACGCGGACGCGCGCTCAGCCCTCGCCCGCGAGGACGGCCGCCGTGTGCGCGTCGGCGGGCAGGAACGCCTCGATGCTCAGCTCGGCAGCGGTCAGGTCGAGCGCGGTGCCGAAGGTGGTGACCATGCTCACGAACGCCAGCGGCCCGGCGTCCGACGCGACCCGCAGCGTCACCGCCACCTCCTGCGTGCCGGGGACGTGCGCCGTGCCGCCCGGGTAGGCGGCCAGCTCGTCGTGCAGGTCGCGCAGGGCGGCCGAGCCGCTCGACGCCACCTCGCGGGCCAGGCCGGTCAGGATGTGGTGGCGCCACTCGCCGAGGTTGAGGATGCGCGGGGCCAGGCCGTCCGGATGCAGCCCGAGGCGCAGGGCGTTGGGCCGCTCCAGCAGGTGCGGCGCGACGCCCTCGGTGAGCAGCGCCACGCCCGCGTTGGCGTTCAGGATGTTCCACGCCCGGTCCACGACGAGGGCGGGGTACGGCTCGTACGCGGCCAGGACGCGGTCGATGCCCGCGCTGAACGGGGCGAGGTCGGGGTCGTCCAGCGAGCGTTCCCCGTAGACCGGCGCGAATCCGGCGGCGACCAGCAGGCCGTTCTGCTCGCGCGGCGGGACGGACAGCGCCTCGGCGAGCCGCAGCACCATCGCGCGGCTCGGCCGGGAGCGGCCCGTCTCCAGGAAGCTGAGGTGCCGCGCGGAGATGCCCGCGTCGAGGGACAGGTCGAGCTGGCTGAGCCTGCGGCGCCTGCGCCACGCGCGCAGCAGGGGGCCGACGGCGGACGGTTCCGTGGCGACGCTCATGCGGCCAGGCTCCCATGGCAGGCGTAGGTGGTGCCATGACCTCCGAGGTAATTGCGACGCTTACCCGCCCGGTCGAGACTCGCTGCCATGACGGATTACACGAAGATCGCAGAGACGTACCTGTCCCTCTGGAACGAGGCGGACGACGCCCGGCGCCTGGCGCTGGTGGCGGAGACCTGGGCCCCCGGGGGCCGCTATGTCGATCCGCTCGCTGAGGCGGTCGGCCACGAGGCCATCGGCGCGACGATCGGGGCCGTGCGGCGGCAGTTCCCCGGGATGGTGTTCACGCTGGTCGGCGCCGTGGACGGGCACCACGCGCAGGCACGTTTCCGCTGGGGCCTCGGCCCGGCGGGGGAGGAGCCGCTGGTGATCGGCTCCGACGTGCTGACCCTGGACGCGGACGGCCGGTTCGTGGACGTGCTCGGCTTCCTCGACAAGGTCCCCGGCGACGGGGGCGGGTCCGCGGGGGAGGACGAGCCGGCGGCGGCCTACGCCGTCGCGGTGCTGACCGGCACGGGCCCTGGCGACGGGGTCGTCCGCTACCTGGAGGGGATCGACGCGACGCTGCGGCCGTTCGGCGGGCGCTTCCTCGTCCACGGCGACCGGCCCGAGGTGCTGGAGGGCGAGTGGTCGGGGGACCTGGTCGTGATCGGGTTCCCCGACCGGGCGCGGGCCGAGGGCTGGTACGCGTCCGACGCCTACCGGCGCATCCTGCCGCTGCGGCGGTCCGGCACGGCGGGCCCCGTGTTCCTCATCGACGGGGTCCCGGCGGACCACCGGGCCACCGACGTGCTGCGGCCGTGACGGTCAGGGGCGGTCAGGCGGCGAGGACGTCGAGCGCCGCGAGCAGATGCGGCGTCACCTCGCGCCGTGCCCACTCCAGGTGCGCGGGCGGGGAGGCGCGGGGTATGCCCTCGACCAGCATGATCAGGTAGAGGTAGGCGCGGTAGAAGGCCATCCGCGTCCTGGCGGGGGCGTCGAGGTCCACGTCGCCGCCCGCCGCCGCGTACCCGGCCAGCAGGTCGGCGTCCGGCTCGGGCGGGGACAGCAGCGTGAGGGACGCGAAGTCGGCCAGCGGGTCGCCCCAGAACATGCGCTCGCCGTCGATCAGCGCGCCGATGCGGCCCTCGTGCAGGAGGACGTTGCCCTCCCACAGGTCGAAGTGGACGAGCGCGGGGACCGTTACCGCGTCGAGCGCGGGCGAGGCCGCGGCGGCGGTGGCGCGGATCGCGGCGGGGGAGACGGGCAGGTCGGCGCCGTACCGTTCGGCGTCGGCCAGGGCCGCGTCCAGCATGGCGGTGAAGGTGCCGCGCCAGTCGTCGGCCGCCTTCACGGCCCCGCCGGGGTAGCCGAAGCGCGGGCCGGTGATCCGGTGCAACCTGGCGACCGTGGCGCCCAGTTCGCGGCGCAGCGCGGCGCGGCTCCCCGGCGTCAGGCTCTCCCCGGCCGCCGACCACGGGGTGCCGGGGCACTCGGTCATCAGCAGGAAGCCCTCGCCCGCCGTGACGACGCGGGGCACGGGGGCGGCGGCGTGGGCGGCCGTCTCGTGGAAGAACACGGCCTCGCCGGTGAGGAGTCCGCGCTCGTACGTCATCGCGGGGGTGCCGGGCCCGGGCGGGATCTTGAGGACGAGGCGGGTGCCGTCGGTCAGCAGGACGCGGTGGACGCCGTTGTAGGTGCCGCCGGTCAGCGGCTCGTGGGCGGCCACGTCGCCGGGGGAGAGCCCGGCGGCGGCGAG
The DNA here is from genome assembly GCF_000719135.1 of Streptomyces avicenniae. GTDB lineage: Bacteria > Actinomycetota > Actinomycetes > Streptomycetales > Streptomycetaceae > Streptomyces > Streptomyces avicenniae. Next base: position 158,765 of record NZ_JOEK01000003.1, read on the forward strand.
GACGGCGGGCACGCCGGGCGCGTCAGGCACGTCCTGTCCTGTTCAGCGCGGCCCGCAGGTGGCCGCGGGACTCGGAGAGCAGCCGGTCGGCGGTCCCGGCGTCCACGCGGCCGAGGATCGTCAGGATCGCGTGCTTCACCTCGCCGTCCGTCGCGGTCAGCGCCGCCTCGATCTCGGCGTCGGCCGCGCCGGTCGCCAGCTGCACGATGCGGCGGGAGCGCGCGCGGAGCTTCTCGTTGGACGAGCGGACGTCCACCATGAGGTTCCCGTACGTCTTGCCGAGCCGGATCATGCTGACGGTCGAGATCATGTTGAGCACGAGCTTCTGCGCCGTGCCCGCCTTCAGCCGGGTGGAGCCGGCGATCAGCTCGGGGCCGACGACGACCTCGATGCCGTGCTCGGCGGCGGCGGCCAGCGGTGAGCCGGCGTTGCAGGACACGCCGATGGTCAGCGCGCCCCGGGCCCGCGCGTGCGTGACGGCTCCCACGGCGTACGGGGTGCGGCCCGACGCCGAGACGCCCACGACGACGTCCTCCGGTGCGAGACCGAGGCCGTCGAGGTCGGCGGCGGCCAGCGCGGGGCTGTCCTCCGCCCCCTCGACGGCCTCGGACATGGCGGCCGGGCCGCCCGCGATCAGTCCGACGACCTCACCCGGATCGGTGTTGAAGGTCGGCGGACACTCGCTGGCGTCCAGCACGCCGAGCCGGCCGGCCGTACCCGCCCCCAGGTACAGCAGCCGGCCGCCGCGGGCCATGCGGTCCGCCGCCGCGTCGATGGCCGCCGCGATCAGGGGGAGCTGACGCGCGACGGCGCCGGGGACGAGCGCGTCCTCGGCGTTCATCAGACGGACGATGTCGAGCGTGGTGCGGCGGTCGATGTCGGACAGGTCGGAACGGTGTGCTTCCGTGGTCAGCGACTCGAAGTCGGTGGACATCCGGGCGGCTCTTTCCGTGCGGGTGTGGACGCTTCTACCGCTCGCGCGGTGTGTGGCGGTGCGCGAGCGCCTCGTAGCTCGCGTGCAGCGCGGGCGCCGCCGAGTCGTACGTCCGCTGGGCGACGCCGATGAACAGGCAGTCGATGACGAGGAGCTGGCTCGTCCTGCTGGACATCGCCGCCGGGCGCAGCTCGCTCTCCCGGGCGGTGGACGTGGTGAGGATGTGATCCGCGTAGTGCGTGACCTCGCCGTCGGGGCGGCCGGTGACGGCGATCGTGGTCGCGCCGTGGTCGAAGGCGACCTGGAGCGGTTCGATGACGTCCACCGTGCGGCCCGAGTGCGTGATGGCGACGGCGACGTCGCCCGTGCGCAGCTGCACGGCGTTGGTGACCGCGAGGTGCGGGTCGGCGTGGGCGTGGGCGATGAGCCCGATGCGCAGCAGTTTCTGCGCGAGGTCCTGCGCGACGAGGGACGACGCCCCGGTGCCGTACACATCGACGCGCCGGGCCGTGGCCAGCGCGCTGACGGCGGCCTCCAGCTGGACGAGGTCGAGGGCGCCCGCCGTGTCGGTGAGGGTCTGCCGCTCGTCGTGCGCCAGCTTCGCGACGACATCGCTTAACGGGTCGTCCACGGAGATGTCGGCGGTGACGGCGGGGGCGGCGCCCGACGCCTGCTGCGCGGCGAGTCCGGCGAGGGCGAGCCGCAGGTCACGGTAGCCGGGGTAGCCGAGCAGCCGGGCCGTGCGGACGACGGTGGCCTCGCTCGTGCCGGTGCGTTCGGCGAGGCCCGTGACCGTGAGCGCGGCGCAGCCCGCCGGGTCGCCCGCGACGGTCTCGGCCACGCGCTGCATGGAACGGGTCATGGAGGGGGCCATCGTGCGCACCTTGGCGGCGAGCGCGGCCGGTTCGGGGGGCGCGGGGCGGGGAGGTACGGCGACGGGCCGCGGTCGGCCTGCCCGTCGGGCGAAATTTTCCTTCATCGCGATCCTCACAGATGAAACATATTTTCGATCCTGACACCTCGTCAAGGCCACCGGTGGACACGACTGGGTGATTTCGGCCTGACTCTGCTGCAATGGTCCGTATGGACGAGCCGACTGCGGAAGGAGCCATCCACCGGGGCAGGGCCCTGGTGCTGGCGGATCTGGCGGCGGACGGGCTTGCGGGGCCGGAACAGGTCTCCTTGCTGGAGGCAGCAGTGTCGCACCGCCGCTGGTGGTCGGACCAGTGGCCGGAAGGCGCGGTCTTCGTGCCGGGACTGCTCGCGCAGGACGTGCAGGACGCCCTGCTGGAGCGGCACGGACGGTGGCCCGTCTGCCCGTACTGCGGCGTGGACCCGCGCGAGGAGCAGCACGCGCTGGACCTCGAACCCGAGCTGGGTGAGGACCCGCGCTGGGTCTGCGGCGTCACCGGGCGCACGGTCGCGCCGCTCGGCGCGCTGGGCGAGGCGCGGGAGTGAGCCGGTGACCGTCTACATCGACCCGCCCACCTGGCCGGGCCACGGGCGGCTGTGGTCGCACCTGGTGAGCGACGCGTCGTACGGCGAACTGCACGCCTTCGCCGCGCGCCTCGGCGCCCCGCCGCGCGCCTTCGAGCGGGACCACTACGACATCCCCGCGGACCGGTACGGGGACGCGCTGCGCCTCGGCGCCGTCCCCGCGTCGAGCCGCGAGCTGGTCGTGCGCCTCACCGCCGCGGGGCTGCGCCGCCGCAAGCGCCATTCCGCAAACCCGGGCGACACGCCGGGGGCCGGTTCCTAGGATCGGGCGGCATGAGCATTCCAGGGGGCGGGGAGCCCGCGGCGCTGTTCCTCAACGGCACGGTCGGGGCGGGCAAGACGTCGGTGGCCGAGGCGGCCGGGGAGCTGCTGGCCGACGCCGGGGTCCCGCACGCCGTCCTCGACCTCGACCAGCTGCGCCGCGTGTGGCCCGCCCCGGCGGACGACCCGTTCAACGCCGCGCTGCTGCTGCGCAACGTGCGGGACGTGACGCGTAACGCCCGCGCCGCCGGGGCCGTCCGCCTCGTCCTCGCGGGCGTCGTCGAAGGCGCGGACGACCGCCGTGCGTTCGCCGACGCGCTCGGCGTGCCGATGACCGTCTGCCGCCTCACCGCCGACCTCGACGTCGTGCGCGCGCGGCTGCGCGCCCGGCACTCGGGGCGTGACGCCGAACTGCGCTGGCACCTCGACCGCTGCGCCGAACTGGACGAGATCATCGCGGCCTCGGGCACCACCGACCTCGCCGTCCCGAGCACGGCCGGGACCGTCCCCGACGTCGCCCGCGCCGTCCTCACGGGCGTCGGCTGGCTCTGAGCGGCCACGCCCGTCCGGTATGCGGACAGGTGTCCGGAATCACTCCGTGCGGGGAATGGGCGGCGGACGGCGGGGCGTTCCTGTCCGCGTGGCCGCTACCCCGACTTCCCCCGTGCCCTCCGCGCCCGAGCGGACGACCCGACTCCCCCTCGCCGTCTACGTTTTGGGCGGGGCGGTATTTGCTTTGGGGACGAGCGAATTCATGCTGTCCGGGCTGCTGCCCGAGGTGGCCGATGACCTCGACGTCTCCATCCCCACCGCAGGTCTCCTGATATCCGCCTTCGCCATCGGCATGGTCGTCGGCGCGCCCGTGCTTGCAGCCGCGACGCAGCGGCTGCCCCGGCGGCTCACGCTCGTCGGGCTGCTGGCCGTCTTCGCGCTCGGCCATGTCGTCGGCGCCCTGGCGCCCGGCTACGGCGTGCTCTTCGTCTGCCGCGTCGTGAGCGCGCTGGCGTGCGCCGGTTTCTGGGCGGTCGGCGCGGCCGTCGCGATCTCGCTGGTGCCCGCCGACGCGCGGGCGCGCGCCATGGCCGTCATGATCGGCGGCCTGAGCATCGCGAACGTCACCGGCGTGCCGGGCGGCGCCGTGCTCGGGCAGAGCCTCGGCTGGCGCTCCGCGTTCTGGGCGGTGGGCGCCCTGGCCGTGATCGGCCTGGTCGGCGTGCTCCTCTTCGTGCCCGCCACCCCCGCCGTGAGCGCCGAGGAGCGGACGCCGCTGCGCCAGGAGGCGCGCATCTACCGTGACCCGCAGGTGTGGCTCGCCATGGGCACGATCGCCCTGTTCGCCGCGGGCACGTTCTGCTTCTTCTCCTACCTCGCCCCGCTGCTCACCGACGTCGCCGGGCTGGACGAGAGCTGGGTGCCGGTGGTGCTGGTGCTGTACGGCATCGGCGCGTTCCTCGGCACGGTCCTGGGCGGGCGGCTCGCGGACGAGCACATGTTCGGCACGCTGTACTCGGGGCTGCTGACGTCCGTCGGCGTGCTGGTGGTGGCCGCGCTGGCGGCGGACGTCGCCGGGGTCGTGGTCGTCGCCGCGGGGCTGCTCGGCTTCGCGTCGTTCCTGTGCGCCCCCGGCCTCAACGCGCGGATCTTCAACGTCGCGGGGACCGGCGCGCCCACCCTCGCGGGCGCGTCGGCCACCTCGGCGTTCAACACGGGCAACGCGGTGGGCCCCTGGGTGGGCGGCCTCGTCATCAGCGCGGGACTCGGCTACGCCTGGACGGCCTGGCTGGGCGCCCTGCTCGTGCTCGGCGCGTTCGGCGGCGCGTGGCTCCAGGCGCGCGGGGCGGGGCAGTCGGTCGTGGTCGCGGCCGGGCTGCCCGTCACACGGTCAGAAGCTGTAGCTCCGCACGCAGATTGAAGCGCGCGGCCTGCTCCCAGTGCTCCACCGCGTACGGGGTGTGGAAGAGGGCGGGCAGCGCGAGGAGGCGCCGCAGCACGTCGGCGCGGCCCTCGCGGAACGCGTCGTCGTCCACGTACCCGTACTCCTGCCTGACCTCGGCCGCGTAGACCGCGTACCGCTCGGGCGTGCCCGCCAGGACGGCGAGGTCGGCGTCGCACAGGGCTGCGCCGTTGCGGTCGGCGGGGTCGGGGTCGTGGCCCGCCGTGAGACGGACGAGGCGCGCGACCTCGGTGGCGCGCGGGCCGCCGCCGAGCAGGTCCTCGGCGAGGCGCGCGCTCATCTCCTCGTTGTCGGGGGAGTACGGGTCGTAGACCGCGTCGTGGAACCAGGCGGCCAGCTCGACGGCGGCGGGGTCCGCCGGGTGGCCCGTCAGCTCGTCGAGGTGGCCGAGGACGGCGGCCAGGTGGGCGGTGGTGTGGTAGCGGCGGTGCGGTTCGGCCCAGCGGGCGAGGAGTTCGCGGCCCAGGCGGCTGCCCGCCGGGCCTCCGTTGCCTGGCAGCGAGGTGAAGCGCCGCAGCAGCGCGTCGTCGGGCGGGGCGGGGGCGGGGGTGGCGGCCATGGGGCCATTCTCGCGCGGGCGATGCCGTTCCGTTATACGGGGCGCAGGTCGGCGTCGCGCACGTGCCGCAGGAGGACGAGCGCGGTGGCCAGCGCGACGGCGACCCCGGCCAGCGCGAGCGCGGCGTGCGCGTGGATCACGGCGAGGGCGGCCACGGCGGCGCCGCCCAGCAGCGCGGCCAGGGCCCCGGCCTGGCGCGGTACGGCGTCCCTGCCGCCCGGCGAGACGAGCGTCACCAGCGCGGACGTGATGACGACTGTGCTGAGGTCCGACAGGCCGGTCGGGCGCATCGCCGCCGTCTGGGCGCCCATCATCAGCGCCAGCAGGGCGGTGAGCAGGCTCGTCACGGGCTTGCCGGGGCTGTCGCCCAGCACGGGCCACAGCGCGGCGAGGGCGCTCACGAGGCACAACTCGGCCGCGACGACGTGGAGCGCCACGCGGGGGAGCCGCGGGCCCGTGGCGCTCGCCTGGTCGCGTGCCGCCGCGCGTACCAGCCGTGAGCCCAGCGCGGCGCCGAGGGAGAAGGCGGCGAGGGCGACGAGCGGCTGCACGACGGGCCGTGCCTCGGCGCCGACCAGGCCGAAGCCCAGCAGCAGGACGTTGCCCGTCATGTTGCCGCTGAACACGCGGTCGAGCGCCAGGAAGCTGACCGCGTCCACCGCGCCCGTGGCGGCCGTGAGGACGAGCAGCGCCCGGGGATAGAGGGCCGGGGGAGCGGTGTGCGGCACGGCCACCGAGCTTAGGGCGCCGCCGTGTCAGGGGAGGGCGAGCCGCGCGCAGCGGCGGCAGGTGCGGGCGGAAGTCGCCAGGACGGCGTGCGACGTGACGGTGACCGCGCAGGCCAGGGCGGTGACGGGCCAGTCCGTGGCGAGGGCCGACACGAGGGCGAGGGCCAGCGAGGCGGCCCCCAGCGTCACGGCGGCGGCGCTGCCGGTCCATGCGACGGCGAGGGGCAGGCGCCGTGGGACGGGCAGGGTGCGCGCGAGAGGGCCGGTGACCGGCAGTGCCGCCGCGGCCAGCAGCGCCACGGACGCGGACGCGGCGACCAGGTGGACGGCCACGTCGCGCGCGAGCCCCGCGTCGGCGCGGGTGAGGAGCCAGCACAGGAGCAGGAGCGGCACGGTGAGGGCGGCGGTCCTGGCGGTGTGGCGCGTCTGGGCGAGGGTCAGTTCGCGCTGGCAGTCGGGGACAAGCTCGTCCGGCGTGCCGAACTCGCGGACGGCCGCGTCCGTGGCGGGCCCGTACGGCATCCCGTCGCGGGTGCGCGCGGCGACGGCGTCGGCGAGGCCGTCGCGTATCTCGGCCACCATGCGGGCCTTCGTGCGGGCGGGGCCGTGGAGGGCCGAGGTGAGCGCCGCCGCGTAGTCCTCGACCGGGTCGTGCGGGCGGGTGGCGGTCATGAGGCGGGCTCGGGCGCGGGGTTGAGGACGGCGCCGATGACGGCCGTGAACTCCTGCCAGGCGGTGCGCTCCTCGGCGAGGCGACGGCGGCCCGCGTCCGTCAGCTCGTAGCTGCGGCGCCGTCGTTCGCCGGAGGACTGCCAGCTCCCGCGCAGCAGCCCGGTCCGCTCCAGCCTGCTGAGGGCGGGGTAGATCGTGCCGGTGCGCAGTTCGAGCGCGCCGCCGCTGCGGCGCTGGACCGCGGTGATGATCGCGTAGCCGTGGAGCGGGCCCGCTTCGAGGACGGCGAGCAGGACGCCGTCGAGGTGGCCGCGTACCGCGTCGGTCTTCATGGGTAGGCAGCCTACCTGTCGGATGGCTTGGCGTGCTATGTATTGGCAGCCAACTTATCTGCGTGTCCACCGGGAGTCAGGTCATGACCGAGCTGCTGCTGTCCGTCCACGTCCTCGCGGCGATCCTCGCCATCGGGCCGATCGCCGTCGCCGCCTCGCTCTTCCCGCGCCACGCCCGGCAGCCCGGGCCCACCGGGGCCGCCGCGCTGCTGCACCGGATATGCGGCGGCTACGCGGTGGCGGCCGTCACCGTGCCCGTCTTCGGCTTCGCGACGGCCCTCCACATGGGGGTGCTGACCGATGCCTGGCTGCTCGTGTCGATCGTGCTGACGGCGCTGGCCGCCGCGGTGCTCGGCCTGCTCGTCGTGCCGGGGCAGCGGCGGGTGATGGCCTCGGTCGAGGCCGTCGCCGGGGGCGGGGCGGCGGACCCGGGCGCGGCGGCGGTGAACGGCCGCCTGGCCATGGCCACCGGGCTGTTCAACCTGCTGTGGGCGGTCGTCGTCGTCCTGATGATCGTCCGCCCGGGATCCACGACGGGCGCGTGACGTCGTACCCGCGGGGGAGCGGCGTCGTCCTCGCGGGGGAGGCCGGTGGATCGGCGCCGCAGGTGACGACCGCGACGGCGGCCGGTTCCTAGCGTTCCTGGCATGACAGCACCTCCTCTCGCGCCGCCGGGCGGCGGCGCCCCCGCGACCGGCCGTCCCGCGCCGCGCGTCCGTCGTCACCGCACGGGCCGCGCCGAGACGGTGGGGTACGCCGTCGCCGGGCTGATCCTCGTCGTCGGGGGCGCGCTGCTGACGTCCGTCGTCCTGAACTGGCTGGTCGGCCCGGCGGTCGTCGTGGCGTGCGTCGCGGTCGCGGGGCGCGTCGGCGAGTGGCGGCGGGCGCGGTGAGCTGGGCCGCGCACGAGCTGGAGAGCTATCTCCTGCACAAGCACCTCAAGGTCAAGGTGTCCTTCCTGGCCATCCTCGTCGGCTGTCTCGCGCCCGACATGCTCACCAAGCTGCCGGTGTACGGCATCCGGCTCGGCAGCCTCGTCGTCCGGCCCGACGAGCCGTGGGACTACCACCGGGGCTGGCCTGGCGCCGGGTTCACGCACTCGCTGATGTTCGGGGTCGTCCTCGGCCTGCTCGTGCTGTGGCTGTTCAGGAGCAGGCCGTGGGCGCTCGGGCTGTTCGTCGGCACGTCGGCGCACGTCCTCACCGACGTCTTCGACAGCGTCGGGACGATGGCCCTCTTCCCGTTCACGACGCAGCACTACACGACGGGCATGTGGGCGTACGCGGCGCAGGCCGGGCGGTACGGCGACGCCGCCGCCTACTACGGCAGCCTCGGTCTCGTCTGGGACCTCCTCTGGCTCGCGCTGGCCCTCGTCGGCTTCCGGGCCCTGCGGGCGCGGTACTTCTTCGGGGAGGTCGTGCCGTCCGATCCGGCGTGGGGGTGGCTGCGGCGGCGGCTGCGGATGTCGGACCGGGTCATGCTGGCGTGCTACCGGGCCTACTTCGTCTACGGGGCCTGCCGCATCTTCGGCTGGACGGCGTGGGCGCGGCTCGTCGAGGGCGCGCCGATGGACTGGGAGTGGGGCGGGCCCTACTGGGTGGACAAGGTCACGCCGGAGCCGACGCCGCTGGGGGAGCTGGCCGTCAGGACGGGGGTCGGGATGGGCGGCCTCGTGGTGACGGTGTGGGTGCTGTGGCTGGTGGTCGGTCGGCGCCTGTGGCGGGCGGCGGGCCCGGACCCGGAGGCCGGGGGAGCCTCCAAGGGCTTGGTGCCGGGGCCGGTGCCGGGGCCGGGGCCGGTTTCGGCGTCGGCGGGGAAGGGGTGACCAGCGCTCCGGCGCGATTGTCAGTGGTCGATGTCACACTCTGTGACGGATCGTTCGTTGATCGGTGACATGGAGGGTGAGGCATGGACGGCGGGGGCGGTACCGGGGTCTGGCGCCGGTGGGGCGCGGCGCTGTGGGCGCGGTGGTGGCGAGGGGCGTGGGGGTGGTTGCGCGGGGAGCGTGCCGGGGGAGGGGCGCGGTCCCCTGGGCGGGGGAGAGGGCTCCGCCCGGTCCGGCGGGTGGGGGCGCCGGACCGGTGCGGGCGGACGTTACGGCCGCGCTCAGCCCAGCTCGCCCGGCAGCGGCTCGGTGTGCGTGATGGTCAGGCCGGAGACCGCGCGGGTCAGGCAGACGTACAGGCGGCGCAGCCCGGTGCGGCGGTCGGGCTCGCCCGCCACGACGGCCGCCGGTTCGTCGAGCACCACGTAGTCGTACTCCAGGCCCTTCGCGAGCGACGCGGGCACCAGCGTCAGCCGCGCCCCCGCCGACGTCTCCTCGCCCGGCGCGAGGAAGGGCAGGCCCGCCGCCTCAAGCGCCTCGGCCAGGGCGGGCCGCCGCGCGTCGGCGGCGATCAGGCCGACCGAGCCCTCGCGCCGCAGCGCGTCACGGCACGCGTCCACCACGGCGCCGTCCTTCGTCACCTGCCGGATCGCGAACGACCCGGCGGCGTCACGGACCGAGGTCGCCTCCGTCAGCTCGGGCGCGATCGCGGGCAGCAGGCGCGAGGCGTACGCGATGACCGTGCGCGGCACGCGGAAGCCCTGCGTCAGCTCCTCGACCCGGCCGTCGGGCTTGCCGAGGTGCGCCAGCGCGGAGGCCCAGTCGTCGGTGGCCCACGGCGTCGTGCCCTGCGCGATGTCGCCGAGGATCGTCGCCGAGCCCGTGCTGCACCGCCGCCCCACCGCGCGGTACTGCATCGGCGACAGGTCCTGCGCCTCGTCGAGCACCACGTGGCCGAGCGAGCCGGTGCGCTCCACCAGGTCGTGCGCCTCGTCGATGAGGACGGCGTCCGCCGCCGACCAGCGGACGGACTTCAGGCCGCGCGGCGCCCGCTCCCACAGGATCGCGCGCTGCTCCTCCGCGTCGAGGACGCCGTCCGCCTGCTCCGCGAGGAAGTCCGCGTCCGAGAGCAGCCGCAGGACCAGCTTCGCCGGATCCACCGGCGGAAGGGCCGCCTTCACCGCCGCCTTCACGGCCGGGGTGCGGGCCACCGCGTTCTGCACGCGGTCGTCCGGTGCCTCGCCCGCCTGTTCCATCTGGACGAGCACGAGGTGCGCGATCCGCTGCGGCAGCGCCTCGCGCGCCGCCCCGTAGCGGATGTCCCGGTCGAGGAGCTGGCGGACCAGCTCCCCCAACTCCCCGGCGCTCACGCGCCAGCGGCGCGAGCCGCGCACCACGACGACGCCCTCCTCCGGCATCCGCACCCCGGCCCGTACCGCCCGGCGCAGCACCTCCGCCATCCGCGCGTCGCCCTTGATCCCGGCGGCCACCGCGTCGTCGGCGCCGCGCACCTCGACCCGGCCGACCAGCTCCCCCACGGTCGCCTGCTTCACCTCCAGCTCGCCCAGGGTCGGCAGGACCTGCTCGATGTAGCGCAGGAAGGAGCGGTTCGGCCCGACGACCAGCGTGCCGGTACGGGCCAGCCGCTCCCGGTGCGCGTACAGGAGATACGCGACGCGGTGCAGGCCCACGGCCGTCTTCCCCGTGCCGGGCGCCCCCTGGACGCAGACGGTGCCGGTGAGCGGGGCGCGGACGAGTTCGTCCTGCTCGGGCTGGATCGTCGCGACGATGTCGCGCATCGGGCCGACGCGCGGTTTCTCGATCTCCTGCTGGAGCAGCGCGCTGGCCGTCTCCGCCTCCGCCGGGTCCGTGAGGTGCTCGTCCTCGTAGGCGGTCAGCTCCCCGCCGTCGTAGCCGAAGCGGCGGCGCAGCCCGACGTCCTGCGGGTCGTTCCTGGTCGCCCGGTAGAAGGGCTGCGAGACGGGCGCGCGCCAGTCGATGACCATCGGGTCGCCGTGCGCGTCGTGGACGTGGCGGCGGCCGATGTAGAAGCGGTGGCCGTGCTCGCCGTCGTCGTCCACGGAGTGGTCGAAATCGAGGCGGCCGAAGAAGAGGGGCGTCCCGGAGAGGTCGGCCAGCGCCTTGATGCGCAGGGCGATCCCGGACGCGAGGACCTCGGCGTTCACCCAGTTCGCGGCGACGTCGGAGATGTCGAGCGCCTCGGTCTCCGCGCGCATGGCGCGCAGGGCGGCCCGCGAGGCGGCGAGATGGGCCTGTTCCCTGGCGAGCGGCGCGTGGTCGTCCTGGTCGGGGGGCGGCGGGGCGGGCTCGGGGGAGGCCGACGAGGCGGCGGACGCGGAAGAAGCGGGCATGGCGGTGCCTCCGGCGGGTGGATCGGGGCGGGTACGTCCGTGGCAGCGGACTCGTCGGCCGGTTTCCGTCCGGCCGACTCCTGCCGGGCGGTGGCGCCGCAGGAGGGGAAGCACGGGAGCATAGGGCGGGCGGCCGGAGGCGCGCAAATTGTTTCCCGCCGCACGGCGCGGGCTCCGCCCCGGTGGCACGGCAGGGCCAGTCCGAGCCGGGCGTGGGCCGGGGCGGGCGTGGTTCGGCCGCGGGCGCGGGCCGGTGTCGGGGGCGTTCCCTAGGGGGTTGCCCGGCCGGGACCCCAGCAGGATCGGGGGCGCGCTCGGACCTGCGGGCGATGCCGGGTGACCAGGGCGGACGGCAGTCTGGTCGGCATGAGCAGCATCAGCGCACACGCCACCACGACCACCGGCCGGATCGCCGTCAGGCGGACCAGGCACCTGCTGAGCGGCGCCCTGCGCGCGGTCCGGGTCATGGCCGGTACGGCCGTCGAGGTCGCCGTCCTCGGGCGCGTCGATGGGGAGCCCGGCCTCGTGCGCCAGCCGCGCTGAGGCCCGTCGGCCCCGCCGTCGGGGCCGCCGCCGGGGACGTGACCGACCGGTCCGTGCCGTGCGGTGGCGGGCGGCGGCGCGCGGGCACCGGGCCGGGCGTGGCCCGGTCCTGTGCCGTCCGCACCGGTGGGGCGTCCGGGTGGACGAGGGGACCACCCGGGCGTCCTCGGGCACCGGGCGACGTCCGCCGGACGTCAGGCGCGGCGGACGGCCTGGTGACGGGCGGACGGGCGCCGGTCGGGCCGCCCTCGCGGCCCGGGCCGGTCGCGAGGTCGCCGCATCCTCCGGGACACGGGCGGACGGGCGGACGGGCGGACGGGCGGCGGTCAGGAGGCGTCGCGGCGGCCCTCGTCGCCGAAGGACGGCACGTCGGACGCGTCCATGATCCGGTAGGCGTAGCCCTGCTCGGCGAGGAACCGCTGCCGGTGCGCCGCGAAGTCCTGGTCGATCGTGTCGCGCGCGACCACCGAGTAGAAGCGCGCCTCGTGACCGTCCGCCTTGGGCCGCAGGACCCGGCCGAGCCGCTGCGCCTCCTCCTGGCGCGAGCCGAAGGTGCCGGACACCTGGATGGCGACCGTCGCCTCGGGCAGGTCGATCGAGAAGTTCGCGACCTTGGAGACGACCAGGACGTTCAGCTCGCCGGAGCGGAACGCGTCGAACAGCTTCTCGCGCTGCGTGTTGGTCGTCTCGCCCTTGATGACCGGGACGCCGAGCCGTTCGCCCAGCTCGTCCAGCTGGTCGATGTACTGGCCGATCACCAGCGTCTGCTGGCCCGCGTGCTGTCTGACCAGGGCCTCGGTGATGCGCTGCTTGGCGTCCGTGGTCGCGCAGAAGCGGTACCTGTCCTCGGGCTCCGCCATGGCGTACGCGAGCCGCTCCGACTCGGTGAGGTCCACCCGGACCTCGACGCAGTCGGCGGGCGCGATGTACCCCTGGGACTCGATCTCCTTCCAGGGGGCGTCGAAGCGCTTGGGCCCGATGAGCGAGAAGACGTCGGACTCCCGCCCGTCCTCCCGCACCAGCGTCGCCGTCAGCCCGAGCCGCCGCCGCGCCTGGAGGTCGGCGGTGAACTTGAAGACGGGCGCGGGCAGCAGGTGCACCTCGTCGTAGACGATCAGCCCCCAGTCGCGGGAGTCGAACAGCTCCAGGTGCGGGTAGACGCCCTTCCGCCGTGTCGTGAGGACCTGGTAGGTCGCGATCGTGACCGGGCGGATCTCCTTGCGCGTGCCGCTGTACTCGCCGATCTCGTCGGCGGTGAGCGAGGTGCGTCTGACCAGCTCGGACTTCCACTGCCTGGCCGAGACGGTGTTGGTGACGAGGATCAGCGTCGTGGACTCCGCCCGCGCCATCGCCCCCGCGCCGACCAGCGTCTTGCCCGCGCCGCACGGCAGCACCACGACCCCCGACCCGCCGTGCCAGAAGCCCTCCACGGCCTGCCGCTGGTAGGGCCGCAGCTGCCAGCCGTCCTCGTCCAGCTTGATGGGGTGCGCCTCGCCGTCCACGTAGCCCGCCAGGTCCTCTGCGGGCCAGCCGAGCCGCAGCAGCGCCTGCTTGATCTGGCCGCGCTCCGAGGGGTGGACGACGACGGTGTCCGGGTCGAGCCGCGCGCCGACCAGCGGCTGGATGCGCTTGCTGCGCAGGATCTCCTCCAGCACCGGCCGGTCCGTCGTCTGGAGGACGAGCCCGTGCGCGGGGTGCTTCATGAGGGACAGGCGGCCGTACCGCGCCATGGTCTCGGCGATGTCCACGAGGAGCGCCTGCGGCACGGGGTAGCGGGAGTACGTGACGAGCGCGTCCACGACCTGCTCGGCGTCGTGCCCCGCGGCGCGGGCGTTCCACAGGCCGAGGGGCGTGACGCGGTAGGTGTGGATGTGCTCCGGCGCGCGCTCCAGCTCGGCGAACGGGGCGATGGCGCGGCGGCACTCGTCGGCCTGCTCGTGATCGACTTCGAGGAGCAGGGTCTTGTCACTCTGGACGATCAGGCAGGACACGCATACCTCCGGGGTCGGGATCGTCCTGTGACGGACGGCACGGTGCTCCCCGGCCGTCCCGGCCGGTGCCTTCCGGGAAACCGGAAAAAGCGTGCCGCCATCCGCGTTCGACGTTCACGCGAAACAAAGAATTCTACCCCGGTCCAGGGCGCGGCGGGCCGTCTGCCAGGTGTTCTGCCGGGGCGGGCGTCAGCGCAGGGCGGCGTAGATCCCGGTCTGCTCGGGGGAGGGGCCGCCCGCGCCCGACGCGACGGACCACAGCGCGTTCTGGAGCACCCGGCCGAGGGTCCAGGCGCGGGCCCGCGCGCGATCGACGCCGAGGAGGCCGGTCATCAGGTCGAAGCGGGCGCGCGTGCCGTCCGGCGTCCAGCGGTTGTGGAGGGCGGGCGCGAGGTCGAAGCAGGGGTCGCCGACGAGGGGCTTCGGGTCGATGGCGAGCCACGGTTCGCGGCCGGAGCCGAGGAGCGGCGCGAGGACGTTCTCGTAGTGCAGGTCCCAGTGCAGGAGCCGGTCGCCCGGCTCGTCGCGCACCTCGCGGACGGCCGCCGCGCAGTCCCGCAGCAGCGGGCGGCAGACGGGATCGGCGTCCCGCAGGGCCGTGGGGACGCGGGCGAGCATGGCGTCCGCGAGGTCGCGCAACTGCCGCAGCCCTGGCGGGGGCGTGGCGGCGGTGAGGCGGGCGAGCAGCCCGGTGAGGAGGGTGACGGCCTCGCGTGCGTCGGCGACGTCGGCCAGTGAGCGCTGCGACAGGCGTTCCAGCAGCATCGAGCCGGTCCCGGGGTGGTGGGCGAGGAGGCGTACGGCGCCGTCCCCGTCCCAGGCGGCGAGGGCGGACGGCTCGCCCTCGGTCTCCTCGTCGGGCGGCTGGAGCTTGAGGACGGCGGGGATGCCGTCCCCGGTCGTGACCGGGAGGACGAGGGCGACCATGCCGTGCATGGCCGGGCCGGTGGGGCGCAGCCGCCATTCCGCCAGCATGCGGTCGGCGAGCGCGGGGAGGGCGGCCGTCCAGGCGCGCCCCGCGTCGCCGGAGAAGGCGGCGTGGTGCGCGGCGAGGCGCGGCGGGACGGTGATCACGGCGCCAGCGTAGGGCGGGGCGCGGTTGGCCGACAGGGAGTGCGCCATCGGGCGCCACTCTGGCGCATGAGTGGCGCCAAGTGGGGCGCGCAAGGCTTGTGGATGGCGCCAATGTGGTGCCATGATGGCGTCATGGACCTCACGCCCTATGTCGATCATCTGCGCCACGAGCTGGCGGTCGCCGCGGAGGCGGGCGGCGCGGACGCCCGTGCCCTGGCCGAGCGGTTGACCGCTCCCCTGGAGTCCGGCGCGCGGCTGACCCTGCTGAACGCGCTGTCCGACGCGATGGAGGAGGTCACGCGGGACCTGGCTCCCGGCTCCGTCGATGTGCGGCTGCGCGGTCTCGACCCGGAGTTCGTCGTCACCGCCCCGCCCGGGCCCGAGCACGGCGCCGACGTGGCGCCGGACGTCACGGCCGCCCCCGTCGCCTCGCCTTCCGACGCCGACGACGGCGCCACCGCGCGCGTCAACTTCCGCCTCCCCGCCCACCTCAAGAGCCGCCTGGAGGAGGCGGCGGCCCGCGACGGTCTCTCCGTCAACGCCTGGCTGGTCCGCGCCACCACCGCCGCGCTGGAGCCGGACGCCCACGCCGGGACGGTCAGGGGACGGTCCGCCGTCGGCCAGAAGTTCAGCGGCTGGGCCCGCTGACGGGCGTCGGGCCCACCCTCCGCACACCCCTTCACCGGCCGCCCCCCAGCGGGGACGCGCCTTCCGAGCCAGCAGGACGGGACAGCCATGCCTCTTTTCCCCACCCAACCCACCCAAGGGCCCCTCACCCTCACCCTGGAGTTCGACGTCGGAGCGGTCGTCGTCACGGCGAGCGACCGCGACGACGCCTCCGTCGAGGTCCTGCCGCAGGACCCGGCGCGCGAGACCGACGTCCGCGCCGCCGAGCAGACCAGGGCCTCCCTCAGCGGCACCACGCTCGCGGTCAAGGGCCCCCGCAAGCGCTCCCTGTTCGGCAGGCCGGGGGCCCTCCGCGTCCTGGTCGGCCTGCCCGCCGGGTCGCACGTCCGCGCGACCGTGCCGATGGCCGACATGGTCTGCGAGGGCCCCCTGGGCGACGTCCACCTCAAGACGTCGCTCGGCGACCTCACCGTCGAGTCGGCGGCCAGGACCCAGCTGAAGACCTCGCACGGCGACATCAGGATCGGCCGCGCCACCGGCGACACGAAGGCGGGCTGCACGGGGCGGCTGACCGTCGGCGAGGTCACCGGCGCCGCCGACCTCAGCAACCTCACCGGCGAGACGGCCGTCGGCCGGGTCACCGGCGAGCTGCGCGCGGCCTCGTCCGACGGCACCATCACCGTCGATGTCGCCCTCGCCACCGTCGATGTCCGCTCCGCGCGCGGCAGCATCCACGTCACCGAGGCGGTGCCGGGCGCGGCCGTCACCCTGAAGACCGCCATGGGCGACATCGAGGTGGGCGTCCCCGGCACGACCGCCGCCTGGCTCGACCTGGCCACCGGCCTCGGCCGGGTACGCAACGACCTCGCCGCCACCGGCAGCCCCGCCGCGGACGAGGCCACGGTCGAGATCCGCGCCCGCGCCGACGTCGGCGACATCGTCGTCCACCGCGTCTGACCCGCCGCGTCCGCCCCCACCGCGGACGACCCACCGCCCCGCCGACCGACACCAAGAGGGGGACCGGCATGACGGTCACCGGCACCACCGCCGCGCTCACGGCCACCGGGCTGCGGAAGTCCTACGGCGGCAAGGCCGCCGTGGACGGCATCGACCTGCACGTCCCCGAGGGCAGCGTCTACGCGCTCCTCGGCCCGAACGGCGCGGGCAAGACCACCACCGTCGGCATCCTCACGACCCTCACCCGCCCCGACGCGGGCAGCGCCACCATCGGCGGCCACGACCTGGCCCGCGACCAGGACGGCGTGCGCTCCGTCATCGGCGTCACCGGACAGTTCGCCGCCGTGGACCACCTGCTCACGGCGCGGGAGAACCTGATCCTGCTGGCCGACCTGCACCATCTCGGCCGCCACGAGGGCCGCCGCCGCGCCGACGCGCTGCTGGCAGGCCTCGACCTGGCCGAGGCCGCGCGCAATCCCGTCGCCACCTTCTCCGGCGGCATGCGCCGCAAGCTCGACCTCGCCATGACCCTGATCGGCGACCCACGCGTCCTCTTCCTGGACGAGCCGACCACCGGCCTCGACCCGCGAAGCCGCCGCACGATGTGGCGGATCATCCGGGAGCTGGTCGGCGGCCGGGGCGTGACGGTCGTCCTCACCACGCAGTACCTGGAGGAGGCCGACCGGCTGGCCGACCGCGTCGGCGTCCTCGACGGCGGACGCCTCGTCGCCGAGGGGACGCCCGACGAGCTGAAGCGCCGCGTCCCCGGCGGCCACATCCGGCTGCGCTTCGACGCCCAGGAGCAGTACGCCCGCGCCGTCGCCGTCTTCGGGGAGGCGGCCCGCCGTGACGACGCCGCGCTCCTCCTCGACATCCCCTGCGACGGCGGCATCACGGCCGTCCGCTCCGTCCTCGGCATCCTCGACGCCTCGGCGGTCGAGGCCACCGCGCTCACCGTCCACACCCCCGACCTGGACGACGTCTTCCTCGCCCTGACCGGGCGCCACGACACCCCGCCCGCCACGCCGGAGGAGAACGCCCGATGAGCGCCCCGATCCTTGCGCCCGCCCTCGCCCCGTCCCATGTGCTCACCGACTCGCTCACCCTGACGCGCCGCAACCTCCGCCACGCCCTGCGCTACCCCGCCATGACCACCGTCGTCGTCGGCATGCCGGTGCTGATGCTGCTCGTCTTCACCTACGCCTTCGGCGGCGCGCTCGGCGAGGGCATCGGGACGCGCGGCGCGTACATCGAGTACGTCGCCCCCGGCATCTTCCTGATGGCGGCGGCCTCGGGCGCCGTCGCCACGGCGGTCGGCCTGTGCATGGACATGACCGAGGGGATCGTCAACCGGTTCCGCACCCTGCGGATCTCCCGCGCCTCGATCATCGCCGGGCACGTCCTCGGCACCACGCTCCAGACGCTCGTCAGCATCGCCCTGGTGATCGCCGTCGCGGTGGCCGTCGGCTTCCGGCCGGACGCCACGCCCGTCGAATGGCTCGCCGCCGCCGGGCTCCTCGCGTTCGTCGCGCTGGCGCTCAGCTGGGTCGGCGCCGCGATGGGCCTGGTCGCGCGCACCCCCGAGTCGGCGAGCAACGGGCCGCTGCCGCTCCAGTTCCTG
Organism: Streptomyces avicenniae; assembly: GCF_000719135.1. Classification (GTDB taxonomy): domain Bacteria; phylum Actinomycetota; class Actinomycetes; order Streptomycetales; family Streptomycetaceae; genus Streptomyces; species Streptomyces avicenniae. Next base: position 176,712 of record NZ_JOEK01000003.1, read on the forward strand.
CCGTTCCTCGGCAGCGCCGTCGTGCCCGCGGACTCCATGCCCGCGGCCACCCGGTGGTTCGCCGAGCACCAGCCGTTCACGCCGGTCATCGAGACGCTCCGCGGCCTGCTGACGGGCACCGCGATCGGCACCGACGGCGCCGTCGCGCTCGCCTGGTGCGCGGGCCTGACGGTCGTCGGCCTGCTGTGGGCGCGCGTCGCCTTCGCACGGGCAGCCGCCCGCTGACGGCCCCCGCTCACTCCGGCAGCGCCGCCGCGCCCGTGATGCGGTGCAGCGGATACGTGCGGACCTCGTCGGCCGTGTGGTCGAAGGCCGTGACGAAGCCGCCCTCCACCCGCACCGGCGTGAGCACGTGCTGCGCCGCGACGCCGTCCGCGCCGACGTACCCGATGCGCACCGGCGTGCCCTTCCCGGCCGCCACGCGCAGGGCGCCCAGCGTCTCGGTCGCCGACGTGCGCGGGGCGGGGCCCCCGGGGTCCGCGACCGTGGCGGGCAGCCTGCCGCCCACCGGACGGGGGCCGTCCCCCGCCGCGTGGTCCCCGGCGCGGATCGCCCGTACGGCCGCCGTGAGCAGCGTGTCGTCGGCGCGCGGCGGGCTGTCGGGGGCCGGTTCCGGCGCGCTGCGCGGCGGGGTGCGGCGCGGCTCGGTGGACAGGGCGACGACCGTGCCGTCCGTGCCCTCGGCCGCCGGGGCGAAGCCCAGCTCCCGCAGGCGCGTCAGGAGGAGGTCGGGCGGCGTGGGGGTGACCAGCACGCTCGGCGCGATGCGGCGCAGCCGCAGCGGTTCCGAGCGCCGGTCGGCGAGCAGCTGGGTGAGGACGGCGTCGTCCTCGCAGCAGATGTATCCGGACGCCGCGCCGACCCGCAGCTGGCCGTGACGCCTGGCCACGTCGTCCACGAGGTAGGACAGCGGCTGCGGCACGGGGGTGCGGGAGCGTTCGGCGAGGAACGCGTGCAGCTCGCCCGCCGTCCGGCCCGAGTCGAGCGCGCGGCGCACCGAGGCGGTCGTGAAGCGGTAGACGGTGGCGCCGCCGGTGGACTCGACGTCGGCCAGCACCGCCATCACCTGCCGTACGTCGCGCCGCAGCGGCCCGGGGGCGACGGCCGTCAGGTCGGCCTGGAGGAGGAAGTGGTCCAGCGGCTCGGGCAGCAGCGGGGCCAGCAGGACGGCCGCCGCCTCGGTGTCGGGCGTGTCGCCCAGCAGGGGCCGGACGAAACCGGCCAGCGCGCCGCGCCCGGTGACGCCGAGCCGTTCCGCCTCGGTGAACGCCGCCTCGCTCAGCAGCGCCCGCGTCTCGGCGGGACAGCGCCGCGGCAGCTCCCAGCGCACGCGTTCCGCCATCGCCTCGGGCGCCGGGGCCGTGCCCGGCTCGACGGACGCGAGCAGGGCGAGGACCCGGCGGCGCAGCGCCACGGCCGGGCCACGGTCGAGCCCGGGGCCGAGCGCGGTGAGCGGGCGGCCCTTGGAGTCACGGCCCCCGACGAGCCCGGGGACGCGTGTCCCGGCCAGCCAGGCGGTGACCAGCAGCAGCCAGCGCCACTGCGACGGGGCGGCGAGCCAGCGGTCGTACGCGGGGGTCGGCGCGTACCGTTCGTCGGCCTGGCCGTCGGAGGCCAGCAGCCCGGCGGCGTAGGCCAGTTCGACCCAGAAGGCCGCCTCGGGCTCGGGGACGTCGAGCACGACGGCCGTCCGCTTCAGGTCGCGCACGCCCAGGCCACCGGCCCGCAGCACGGGCGGCCCCTCGCGCTCCCACTCGCTGAGCAGTTCCTCGACGACCGTCAGCGCCGTGTACGCGGCACCGGCCGCCGTGGCGTCCGTGACGCCGGGTCCTGGCGTGGCGCGCGGGGTCAGGGGCGGCGGCTCGGGCGACAGGACGCGGTGGGCACGGCCGCCGCGCAGCTGGAGCGCCACCTCGCGGGGCAGCACCACGGTGCCGGGGGAGGTGGGCATCAGCAGGCCGCGGTCCAGCAGCCAGCGCAGATGCGGGGCGGGCTGCGCGGAGATCTCGCCGTACGGCGGCCCCCACGTCAGCCGGTCGAGGACGGCCTGCGACCCGTCGGGGGCGTCGGCGAGCAGGGCGGCGAGCCGGTCGGCGTCCCGGAACAGGCCGGTGAGCGCGGTCAGGGCGCTGACGGGGTCGTGCGTGCCGGGGAGTCCGGCGTGCAGCAGGAGTTCCTGGATGCGGCGCGGGGAGATGCCGTTGGCCGTCTCCGCGAGGGTCGGGCCGAGGCCGGTGGCGCTGGGGCGCGCGGCGGTGGGCGCCAGCAGCTCCTGCGCCGTCCGCACGAGCCGCAGGCCGTCGGGTCGCCCCCACAGCACCGCGCGCGCACGGAGCGTCGCGACGGCGGCCGGTACCTTCTCCTCGCCGCCGGGCAGCAGCGCCGTCAGGTTCTCGACGGGGCAGGGCTGCGGGGCGACGGCGAGTGCCTCGGCCGTCTGGAGCGTGAAGGTGTCCAGGCGTTCCAGCACGCGCAGGACGGACGCGCGGGCGCCCGCGCGGGTGGCCAGCTGTGACAGGTCGCCGGGGAGCGGGGAGAGCAGGTCGGCGCGTGTCCGCAGCAGCCCGGCGAGTTCCGCGTCCGAGCGGGCGCGCAGCTCGTCGGCGAGGGTGCGGGGCGGGACTGTGGACGGAGCGGTCATCCCCCCCACGCTACCCGCACCGCACGCGCGTGGCACCGGTCGGACGTCACTCTCGGCGACAACTTCCGGTAAAGAGCCCGCCGCACGCGGGCCCGCGCGGTCGCGCGCCCCGGCGCCACCCGGCCGTACCCGCCCCGCGCGTCCGTGCCGGTCCTGCCGTGCGGCCGGGCGTGGCCCGCCCCGGTGGCCCCGCGTGCCACGGGGATAACGTTGCGCCACCGGGGATGCGTACGCGTGAGCGGCTCCGTAGGCAAGTGGACTCAGGGGGTGACCGGGCGGCAGACTCGTCCCACGTGACGGAAAGGACCGGATGACCGATGCCGCCGAGGGAGAGCCCGACCGCCCGACAGGTGCGCCTGGGAACGGAGTTGCGCCGTCTGCGCGAACGGGCCGGGAGAACGGCGCGTGAGGCCGCCGCCATGCTCGGCACGGATCAGGGGAAGATCAGCCACATAGAGTCGGGCCGCATCGGCGTCAGCGAGGAGCGCATCCGCCGTCTGACCGGCTTCTACGAGTGCGGCGACGAGGAGTTGGTCGGCGCGCTGTGCGCCATCGCCCGCGAGCACCGGGGCCAGTTCTGGTGGGACGAGTACCGGGGCATCCTTGCACCGCTGTGGATGGACATGTGCGAGCTGGAGCACCATGCCGTCTCGATGCGCATATTCCACACCGTCTCGGTGCCGGGGCTGCTCCAGAGCGAGGAGTACGCGCGGGCCCTGTTCACCGGGGCCCTGGTCGAACTGCCCCCGGAGGAGGTCGAGCTGCGCACGCGGCACCGGATGCGGCGCAAGGTCGTGCTGGAGCGGGCGCACCCGCCGCCGTTCGACGTCTTCCTGCACGAGGCGGCGCTGCGGATGCGGATCGGCGGCCGTCAGGTGATGCGGCGGCAGCTCGACCAGCTCATGGCCGACGCCGAGCGGCCCCACATCACGCTGCGCGTCGTCCCGTTCACCAACGAGAACTACTTCGAGGCCATCCAGCCCGTGCTGTACGCGGACGGTGTCGTGCCTCAGCTGGACACCGTGCAGGTGGACGCGGCCACCGGCGGGGGCTCGTTCATCGACACCGAGGCGCAACTGGAGCGCTACCGGCTCTTCTTCGGCCGCTGCGAGAAGTTCTCGCTCGATCCGGGCGAGTCCAGGCAGCTCATCCACCACATCGCCCGCGAGCTGTGACGCGCCGGGCGGGACCGGCGCGGCGAACGGGCCGCCCCGGCGCGTGGCCGGGCCGGGGCAGCCGGCCCGGTCAGCCGAAGCGGCCCGAGATGTAGTCCTCGGTGGCCTGGTTGCTCGGCGTGGAGAAGATCTTCGTCGTCTCGTCGATCTCCACGAGGCCGCCGGGCTCGCCGACCGCCCGCAGGTTGAAGAAGCCCGTGACGTCGCTGACCCGCGCGGCCTGCTGCATGTTGTGGGTCACGATGACGATCGTGTACTGCTCCTTCAGCTCCAGCATCAGGTCCTCGATGGCCTGGGTGGAGATCGGGTCGAGCGCCGAGCACGGCTCGTCCATGAGCAGGACGTCCGGCTGCACGGCTATCGCGCGGGCTATGCACAGCCGCTGCTGCTGGCCGCCCGACAGGCCGGAACCCGGCCGGTTCAGCCGGTCCTTGACCTCTTCCCACAGGTTCGCGGAGCGCAGGGACCGCTCCACCAGGGCGTCGAGGTCGGCGCGCTTCATCCGCTTGCTGTTGAGCCGGACGCCCGCCACCACGTTGTCGTAGATCGACATGGTGGGGAACGGGTTCGGCCGCTGGAACACCATGCCGATGTGCCGCCGGACGTTGACCGGGTCCACGTTCGCGCCGTACAGGTCCTCGTTGTCCATGAGGACCTTGCCCTCGACCCGCGCGTTCGGCACCAGTTCGTGCATGCGGTTGAGCGTGCGCAGGAAGGTGGACTTGCCGCAGCCCGACGGGCCGATCAGCGCGGTCACCGACCGCGGCTCGATCGTCATCGACACGCCCTGCACGGCGAGGAACTTGTCGTAGTAGATGTCGAGGCCCTTGACCTCGATGCGCTTGGCCACAGTGCTTCGCTTTCTTCGTCCGGGGTTCCGGGGGGCGGCGGCCGTCAGCCGCGGGTCTTGGGGGCGAACAGCCGGGAGATCAGCCGCGCTCCCAGGTTGAGGACCATCACGATGAGGATCAGCAGCAGCGCGGCGGACCAGGCCCGGTCGAAGTACGCCTCACGGGGGATGCCCGGCGTGGCGTACTGGCTGAACGAGAAGACCGACAGGGTCGCCATCCGGCCGTCGAACGGGTCGAAGTTGTCGCTGGTGGTGATGCCGACCGTGATGAGCAGCGGCGCCGTCTCGCCGATGACACGGGCGATCGCCAGCGTCACACCGGTCGCGATGCCCGCGATCGCGGTGGGCAGGACGACCTTCACGATCGTCCGCCACTTCGGGACGGCCAGCGCGTACGACGCCTCGCGCAGCTCGTTCGGCACCAGCTTGAGCATCTCCTCGGTGGAGCGCACCACGATGGGGATCATGAGGATGCTCAGCGCGACCGAGCCCATGAAGCCCATGCGGACGCCTGGACCGTAGAACAGCTCGAAGAGCGCGTAGGCGAACAGGCCCGCCACGATCGAGGGGATGCCGGTCATGACGTCCACGAAGAACGTGATCGCCCGCGCCAGCGCGCCGCGCCCGTACTCGACCAGGTAGATGGCGGTGAGCATGCCGACCGGCACGGAGATCAGCGCGGCGAGCGCCGTGATGATCAGCGTGCCGAAGATGGCGTGGTTGACGCCGCCGCCCTCACCGACGACGCCGCGCATCGAGTAGCTGAAGAACTCCGTGTCGAAGCGTGCGAGGCCGCGGTCCACCACGGTCCACACGACCGACGCCAGCGGCACCAGCGCGACGAGGAACGCCGAGCTGACCACCGCCGTCACGAACCGGTCGAACGCCCGGCGCGTGCCCTCGACCGAGCGCGACCACAGGTAGATCACGACCGTGTACGCCACGGCGGCGAGGACGGCGCCCCACGTCGCGCCGAGACCGGCCGCGAACAGGGCCGCGCCGAGACCGACGGCGCCCAGCAGCACCAGACGGGCCGCGTGCCGGGGGAGGCTGCCCCGCGTCAGCGGGACGGCGGCGAGCGTCACCGTCTGCGGCCCCGGGTCCTCGTGGGCCGGGAGGCGGTCCGTGTCGAGCGACTCGGCGGGGCCCGTGGCGGGGTTGGTGGGAGGGGTGCTCATCAGTTGGCTCCCGAGAAGTCGCGGCGCCGGTTGATCACCGCACGGGCGCCCATGTTGACGAAGAGCGTGACGGCGAAGAGGACGAGACCCGAGGCGATCAGGACGTTGATGTCCAGTCCTGAGGACTCGGGGAAGCGCAGCGCGATGTTCGCCGCGATCGACGACGGGTTGCCCGAGCCGATGATGTTGAACGTGACGCCCGCGGAACCGGACAGCACGATCGCCACCGCCATCGTCTCGCCGAGCGCCCGCCCGAGGCCGAGCATCGCGCCGCCGATGATCGCGGAGCGGCCGAACGGCAGCACCGCCATGCGGATCATCTCCCAGCGGGTCGCGCCCAGCGCGAGCGACGCCTCCTCGTGCAGCCGCGGCGTCTGGAGGAACGCCTCGCGCACCACGGCGGTGGTGATCGGCAGGATCATCACCGCGAGCACCATCGACGCCACGAGCATCGTGCGGCCGGTGGCGGACGCCGGGCCCTCGAACAGCGGGATGAAGCCCAGGTTGTCGGCGAGCCACTGCGTCGGTTCCACGGTGAGCGGCGCCAGTTCGGCCGCGCCCCACAGGCCGAAGATGATGCTCGGCACGGCCGCGAGCAGGTCGATCAGGTAGCCGAGCGTCACGGCGACGCGGCGCGGCGCGTAGTGCGAGATGAACAGCGCGATCGCCACGGCGAACGGCGTGGCGATCAGGAGGGCGAACGTCGCGGATATGAGCGTGCCGAACAGCAGGGGCCAGACGTACAGGACGAGGCCCTCGCCGTCCGGCATCTCCTCGTCCGACGCCCACAGGGCCGGCCATGCCTCGATGACCAGGAAGGCCGCGACCCCGGCCAGGATCGCGAGGATCGTGATCCCTGCCCCGGTGGAGGCTCCGGCGAAGACACGGTCGCCCGGCCGCTGCACCGTCCCGCGCCTGGGTGTCTTCTCGGTGGTGGAGGGCACTGTCTTGTCCCTTTCTCGTGCGGGAGTCCGTCAGGCCGTCCGCCGGGCCGTGCGGCCGGGCGGGCGGCGGAACGCGGCAGGCCCGGCCCGCCCCCGGGCGGGTGGCGGGCCGGACCTGCCGACCGTGCGCGGACTCAGGCCGCGGAACCGATGGCGTCCACGGCGGCCTGGAACTGCTGGCTCAGGTCGGCGGACAGCGGCGCGGAACCGGCCGTGTCGGCGGCGGCCTGCTGGCCCTCCGGGCTCAGGATGTAGTTGAAGTAGCCCTGCACGAGGTCGGCGGTGGCGGCGTCGTCGTACGCGGCGCAGGCCAGGCCGTAGGAGACGAGGACGATCGGGTAGGTCCCGGCCTCGGTCGTCTCACGGGCGAGGTCGAAGGCGAAGTCGTGCTCGCCGCGGCCCTCGGCGCGCTCGGAGACCTCAAGGACCGCCGCGGCGGCCTCGGGGGAGTACTCGGTGAACTGGTCGCCGACACCGACGTGCACGGTGCCGAGGCCGCTCGCCTGGCTGGCGTCGGCGTAGCCGATGGTGCCCTCGCCGCTGGTGACGGCCTGGACGACACCCGAGGTGCCCTGCGCGGCCTCGCCACCCTCGACCGGCCACACGTCGCTGGCCTCGTGCGGCCACGCGTCGGGGGCCACGGCCGCCAGGTAGTCGGTGAAGTTCTCGGTGGTGCCGGAGTCGTCGGCGCGGTTGACCGGCGTGATCGCGGTGTCCGGCAGCTCGACCTCCGGGTTGTCGGCGGCGATCGCGTCGTCGTTCCAGGTGGTGATCTGCTGGTTGAAGATGCCCGCGATGGTCTCGGCGCTCAGGTTCAGCGACTCCACGCCCGGCAGGTTGAAGATCACGGCGATCGGCGAGACGTAGATCGGCAGCTCGACGACCTCGCCGCCGCAGCGCTCGTTGGCGGCGGCCAGCTCCTCCTCGTCGAGGTACGCGTCCGAGCCCGCGAAGGCGACGCCACCCGCGATGAACTGCTCACGGCCCGCGCCGGAACCGGCCGGGTCGTAGGTGACGGTGACGTCCGGGTTGGCGTCCTGGAAGCCGGCCATCCACGCCTGCTGCGCCGCGTCCTGCGAGCTGGCGCCCGCACCGGCGAGGCTGCCGGACAGTTCCGACGCGGGGCTGCCGCTGTCGCCGCCGCTGGTCCCGCCGCTGCTGCCGCCGCTCCCCTCGTCCTCGTTCTCGCTGCTGCACGCCGTGACCAGGGCCAGGGCGGATACCACGGCTATCGCGGCGGTTCGGGCGCGCCAGTTGCGCATGGCCTTTGCTCCTCGTTCGTCCCCGGCCGACGGCCGGGATCATGGTGATGTCTTGACGGTGTCGAGGAGAACGTAAGAGCGGCCAGCGAAGCAGTGAGGGCCAGAAGGTGAACAGAAACGTAGGTTCAAAGGAACCGGCGGTTTCACAAAAAGAGTTGGAATCGTTAAGGAAACGACAGCCTCGGTGAGACCCCGGCAGCCTGCGGGCGGCGTCCACCGCTCGCCCGCAGGGCCGCGCCGCTCAGCTCTCCGGCGGCACGAGGCGGTATCCGACGCCCCGGACGGTCTGGATGATCTCCGGGTGGTGCGGGTCGTCACCGAGCCGCTCGCGCAGGCGCCGAATGTGAACGGTGATGGTGTTCGACCGCCGCGCGCCCTCGCCCCACAGCTCCGCCCTGATGCGATCACGCGTGATCACCTTCTCGGCGTGCAGCATCAGCAGGTGCAGCAACTGGAACTCGCGCAGCGGCAGCCGCGCCGTCGAGATGCCGTGCATGCGCACCTCGTACGTGGACGGGTCCAGCGTCAGCGGCCCGCAGACCAGCGGCTGGTCCCAGCCCCGGTGGCCCCGGTCCGCCAGGCTCAGCAGCTGCGCCACCTCGCGCGGCCGGTACGGGCGGGCCACGCAGGCGCTCGCCCCCGCCGCCAGCGCAGGGCCGACCTGGTCCGTGTCGTCGGGGCCCACGCCGAGGACCACCGGGATGGACAACCGCCGCCGCACCAGGCGCAGTACGGTCGCGCCGTCGATCACCGGCAGGTCCGCCGAGACGAGCAGGACGTCCGGCTTGCGCAGCCCCGCCTCCAGCAGCGCCGCCGCGCCGTCCGGGCAGTGCACCACCGACACCTGGTACTTGGCGAGCTGCGCCGTCAGCCCCTGCCGTATGCGCTCGTCGGAGTCGGCGAGCAGCACGACGGGGTTGGTGCCCAGCGGGATGCTGGCCTGTGCCGGTTCCGGGCCCTCGTCGCGTGACGGCACGCCGTCGCGGCCGTAGGGCTCGTCGTCCGGCCCGCCGGGGCCGTCAGCCGGGGCTACGGGGAAGATCCGCGGCGCTTTGGCCGTCGGGCCTGCCGAGGCTCTTCTCGGCTGCGTCGTGTTCAACCAGGCGCCCATGGCGCACTCCCTCGCTGTCGGTGTCGGCAGTGAAGAACGCGGTGCGGTCGATGACCCGGGCGGCCTGGCGCGTGCGGGGGGTCACGAGCGCGTGGGCGGCGCGCGTGCGCTGCTGCCGGCCGCCGGGGAGGGTGGGCCCGCCGCTCTTCACCTCGTCCTCGGCCCCGTGTCGCGGGGCCGCGCCCGTCAGCGCCTTCTCCAGGTGCCCGCGGGTCCGTTCCGCCCGTGGCCCCGTGCGGGCCGGGGGGCGCGGCGCGGTCGTACCGCCGTGGCCGGGCGGGCCGGTCCTCCGCCCGCGAGGGGGACGCGGTCTCCCGCCGCCTGGCGGCGCGGGCGCCCGCCCCTCCCGTCCCGCGCCACGGCGCCCGGCCGTGGCAGGGCCGTGGTGGGCTGGTGCGGCGGACGGCACGGCGGGACCCCCGGGCGTGAAAAGGCGGTCAGGCAGGGACGTTCACCATGTAACGAGCTGTGGGTAGCGGGTTGTGCGGCGTTCGGTGAACCCGCGATGAACAACGGCGTTCCCCTCGGTTCCGCCGTCCTTCGCCGCGATCCGCTCGCCCGCGCGGGAGTCGTCCGCGTAGCATCGGGGGGATTCCGGTCCGTGGGTGGGGTCCACCCGCCAGGCGCAGGGCAGTTGGTTGTGGGCATCGAAGGCGAACAGCTCGTACTTGACTATCTCAGCCGCGTCGGCGACCTGGCGCACGGCACCAGCCTGTCGGCCGCGCAGCGCGCCGCCCTGGTGAACCGGCTGCGCGACGACATTCACCGTGCCAGGTCCGCCGCCGGGCCCACGGAGAGCCGCGCGTCGGTGAAGCGCATCCTCGGGCGGATGGGGAGCCCGGAGGACGTGGTCGCGGCAGCGGCGACCACTCCCGCCGCGCCGTCCGCGCCCGCGCCCCAGCCCCCGCCCGCCCGTGCCGCCGCGCCGCGTGCCACGCCGCGTCCGACGCCGCCCGACGGCGCGGGCGTCGAGGGCCCGTCCGTGCCGCTGCCGCCGCAGCGGGGCCCTGGGCCGAGCCGGTCACCGTTCCTGCGACCGGCGCCGCCCGGACGTACCTACTGGCCCGACGGCGACATCGGCCTCTTCAGGGGCGGCATCGAACTCCCCGAGATGCTGCACCCGCCCGCCGAGCAGGAGGACGAGAAGCCCACGGCGGCCACGGCGGACGAGGCGGCGGCCGAGGAGGCCGTACCGCCCGCCGCCGACGCGCCCGCGCCGGGCGGCGGGCGGCGCCTGGCGCGCGCGGCGCTGGCCGGGCGGCGGGTCGGCGGCTTCGTCGAGCTGTCCGCCGTGCTGCTCCTCGTCGCCGGTACGGTCGTCGGCTCGATCGCGCCCCTGGCCCTCGGCTGGCTGGCGGCCTGGTGGTCGCCGCGCCTCGGCCGCCGCGAGGCGCAGTGGGCCGCCCTCGGCATGCCCGCGCTCGTCGCCGGGGCGTACGCGCTGTGGCTCGGCGGCAGGAACGGCGGGTACTGGGGCGAGCCGCTGGCGCAGGGCGAGGCGCAGGAGATGCTGGACGGCGACTGGCCGGTGCTGCTGCGCGTCGCGGCCCTGGCGAGCGCCGCGTTCCTCCTGTACCGGGCCAGGCGCCACGTGCCGCCCGCGGCGTCCTGACGGGTATTGCACCGGCCGTTCCAGAACGGGTAGCGTGCTCCCCGTGGCCCGCCCCAGGACGTTCGACGAGGACCGGGCCCTGGACGCCGCGATGCGCGCGTTCTGGATCAACGGCTACGAGGCCACCTCGACCCAGGACCTCTGCGAAGCGACCGGACTGGGCCGCAGCAGCATCTACAACACCTTCGTGAGCAAGCGCGACCTCTTCCGCCGCGCCCTCACCCGCTACATGGACGCCATGAACGAGGCGCAGTTCGCGCTCCTCGACGACCACGACCGCTCGCCGCTGGAGCGCGTGCGCGCCGTGCTCGACCGGGTCGTCGCGACCGAGGCGGGCCTCGGCTGCCTCACCGTCAACACCACCGTCGAACTCGCCGGCCGCGACACGGAGATCGCCGCCGCGCTCGAACGGGACACCGCGCAGCGCCTCGCCAGGATGAGCGCCGTCCTCGCGGCCGGGCAGCGTGACGGCGAGATCGCCGGGGGCCGTGACCCGGACGCGCTCGCCCGCTACCTCGTCGCCGTCATCAGCGGCATCCGCGTGGCCGCGCAGGGCGGCGCGGACCGTGCCGCCCTGGAGGACATCGCCGCCACGGCGCTCGACGCCCTCGTCTGACCCCCTGCCGCACCCCGTCGTGCCGACCCCTGCCCAAGTTTTGTACAGATCGATCCAAAACAAGTGAACGGAAGTGGCCCGTGCCCCGCGCCATCCCTCTCCTCGCCTTCGGCATCTTCGCCATGGTCACCAGCGAGTTCGCCGTCGCCGGACTCATGCCGCAGATGGCGGAAGGGCTCGACACCACCGTCCCGCGCATCGGCTACCTCATCACCGCCTTCGCCGCCGCGATGGCGCTCGGCGGCCCGGTCCTCACCGTCGCCCTCCTGCGGCTGCCGCCGAAGAACGCGCTCCTCGTCCTCTTCGCCCTCTTCCTCGCGAGCAACGTCATGGCGGCCACCGCCACCGGCTACGGCACGATGCTCGCCGCCCGCATCCTCGGCGGCGTCGCGTCCCAGGCGCTGTTCGGCACCGCGATCTCCCTCGCCGTCCGCCTCGTCGGCCCCGAGAGGCGGGGCCGCGCCATCGCCGTCACCCTCAACGGCCTGATGCTGGGCACCCTCCTCGGGCTGCCGCTGTCCACGCTCGTCGGCGAACGCCACGGCTGGCGCGCCGCGTTCTGGGTCATCACCGCCCTGGCACTCCTCGCCGCGCTCGCCACCGCCGTCGGCGTCCCGAAGCTCGAACGGCACGTCGAGGACGGCGGGTTCCGCGCCCAGCTCGCCGTCTTCCGCAGCCGCGCCCTGTGGACGCGCCTGCTCACCAGCACGTGCGTGATCGCCGCGACCTTCTCCGCGTTCAGCTACGCCACCCCGATACTCACCGACGTCACCGGCCTCGCCACCTCCACCATCCCCCTGCTGCTCGTCGCGTACGGCGCCGCCACCGTCGTCGGCAACACCGTCGTCGGCCGCCTCGCCGACCGGCACGCCCTCCCCGTCCTCGCCACCGGGCTCGGCCTGAACGCCCTCTTCCTCGCCGCCTTCGCGCTCCTCACCGACCTGCCCCCGGCCGCCGTCGCCGCGTTCCTCGGCATCGGCCTCGTCGGCGTCACGATGAACCCGGCCATGGCCACACGCGTCCAGCACGCCGCCAACGCCGGGCCGCTCGTGAACACCGTCCACGCGTCGTTCATCACCCTCGGCATCATCCTGTCCTCGGCCGTGGGCGGCCTCGTCATCGGCGCGGCCGGGCTGCGCGCCCCGCTGTGGCTCGGCGCCGCGTTCGCGCTCGCGGGTCTCGCGCTGCTCCTGCCGGAACTGACGGCGCGCAGGGGCGCCCCCGCCGTTCTGAGAGGATCGGCCATGTGAACGACGGTGTGCGGAAGGGCGTGGCGGGCTGCGCCGCGGAGGACACGGCGGACGGCGCGGCCGTCCCCGGGCGCGACGCCGTGCCGGACGGCCATGTCCGCGTACGGCTCGACCTCGCCTACGACGGGGCGGCGTTCTCCGGCTGGGCGCGGCAGAACGCGCGGCGGACCGTCCAGGGCGAGATCGAGGAGGCGCTGCGCGTCGTCACGCGCTCGGGCGGGCGGACGTACGAGCTGACCGTCGCGGGCCGCACCGACGCCGGGGTCCACGCCCGCGGGCAGGTCGCGCACGTCGATCTGCCCGCCGACGTCTGGACCGGGCAGGAGGACCTGCTCCTGCGCCGCCTCACCGGCCGCCTGCCGCAGGACGTGCGCGTGTGGCGCGCCGCCGAGGCGCCCCCGTACTTCAACGCCCGCTTCTCCGCGATCTGGCGGCGGTACGTCTACCGCGTCGGCGACCACCCGGGCGGCGTCGATCCGCTGCGGCGCGGCCATGTGCTGTGGCACAACTGGCCGTTGGACGTCGATGCCATGAACGAGGCGGCAAGGCGCCTGCTGGGGGAGCACGACTTCGCCGCCTACTGCAAGCGCCGCGAGGGCGCGACCACCATCCGTACGCTGCGCGACCTGCGGTGGGAGCGCGGCGCGGACGGCATCCTGGAGTGCACGGTCGAGGCGGACGCGTTCTGCCACAACATGGTGCGCGCCCTCGTCGGCGCCATGCTGTTCGTCGGCGACGGCCACCGGCCGCCCGACTGGCCCGCCACCGTCCTGGCGGGCGGCGTACGCGACTCGGCGGTGCACGTCGTACGGCCCCACGGGCTCACGCTGGAGACCGTCGGCTACCCGCCGGACGACCAACTCGCCGCCCGCAACAGCGCATCCCGCAACCTGCGGACGCTGCTGCTGCCGTGACGTGACGCGGCGGGGGCAGGGTTGACGTACGGCGACGTCCGGCCCGACCGCCGGGCGTGTGGTGGCTGAGCCTGTGCGTACTCGGCCCCGACGACGAGGACTTCGTCGTGCAGACGGCCACCACTAGCCTCGGCCGCGCATCATCGACATCAGCAGCCCGTGGGTCTCGTCGTCGGCGGCGACCACGAGCCCACGACCTGCCTCACCTGTCGGGGCACCGTCGATGCCGGTGACGACACAGCCAGCAGCCCGGCACAGAGCGATACCGGCCGCGAAATGCACGCTCCCGGAGAGGTCGCCGCCATCGGTGACGTACGCTGCGCGCTTCCCGGCGGCCACCCAGGCCAGCGCCAGCGTCGTGGACACGACGCGCGGCCGGAAAACCTCGATGAACTCGGGGCAGGCCAGCAGATCCACGGCCCGGAATCCCGGCGCGCTCGGGAACGGCGGGTCCAGGTTGACGTCCACCAAGCGGGTGGCGGCCGTGGGCGTCAGCAGTGCGTCGTCGGCCCCGTCATGCCGCACCCAGGCCGTCTCCCCGTCGGTGAAGAACACCTCGCCGCTGAACGGGTCGGCCACCGCCGCCGCCCCCTCGCGCAGCGCCACGTTGACGGCCACCAGCATGGTGCCGACGGCGTAGTTCAGCGTGCCGCACAGGGGATCGACCAACCACTGGCGCACGGCGTCGGTGGCGCCTTGCTGCCCGCCTTCCTCGCCGAGCACCGCGTCATCGGGCCGTGCGGCACGGAGGACGGCGAGGATCGTCCTCTCGGCCTCCACGTCGGCAGCGGTGGCGAAGTCCCCGGCACCCTTGTCAATGCGGTCGAGCCGCTGGCCGTACAGGGTGCGGACCACGTCCGCCCCTGCCCGCGCCGCGGCTGTCGCGACTGCGGCATCGTCCGAACGTGCGGAGGAGGTGATCACGCCGTGCAGACTAGCGAGGCGAAGCCACCGCCCCGGCGAGCTCCCCTCGGCGGAGCGCTAGCCGCCGTTCTCCTCCTGGCTGCGGCGGCGCTCCTCCACGATCGCGCTGGCCGACGCCGACGCCTGGGTCTCGCCGCGCTGGATGATGCGGTCGAACGCGTGGTCGTTCCCGTCGCGTGACGCCTGCTGCGCGGCCGTGCCGTCGCCGCTGTCCGGGGTGCCGTCCGCGTTGCCCGCGATGGTGAAGTACGCGTAGCGGCCGACCTGGTTCGTCGTCGTGCGGCAGCCGCCGTTCTGGCAGAACGCGGGCGCGCCGCCGCCGGTCAGGGCGGCCAGGTTGCCGTCCGCCGCGCCGCGTACCTGCTCCGCCGCCTCGACGGTCGGGAACTGCGCGACGCCGACCGTCACGGCGACGCCCTCACCCGTGAACGTGGCGCGCAGCGTCGTGCCGCACTCCAGCTCGGTGAGCGCGGCCGACAGGTCGCCCGAGAAGATCTCGGCCGGGCAGCCCTCCGCCGCGTCCGTCGCCACCTGCGTGTAGGCGCGGCCGTCGAACTCCATGCCCTCGCCGGAGAAGAACGTCTCGGGCTCGAAGGCGGCGACGTCCATCTCCGCGTCGGAGATGAACGCGCTGGGCTCCGGGAGCGGCGGCAGCTGCGTCGGCTCGAAGCCCGAGTCGGACGTGGACGAGCCGGACGGTTCCGCGGGCAGCGTCGAGGAGTCGCCCGACGCGTTGTCGCCGCCGCCCCCGCCGCCCTGGCCCACGATGAGGAGCGCCACCACGGTGCCCACGGCCAGGGCGCCCACCGCCCCGCCGCCGACCAGGAGGCCACGCCTGCGGCGCTGCCGCCGTTCCGCGTCGGCCGCGAGCGCGTTCCAGTCGGGCTGCTGCGAGCCCCCCGGGACCCAGGCGGGTCCTCCCTGCCCGTAACTCATGCGCGCAGTCTAAGGGGAGCCCGGGGCGCGCCGACCCCGGCGGGCTACCCGAGATGGGGCGCCGCGCGCCGCTCGAAGAAGTGCCGCAGGCGGAGCCGCTGCGTGTGGTGCATCGGCAGGCCGTCGATCTCGTCCGCCGCCACGAACCGCAGCGCGGACGACTCGTCGGAGACGGCGGGCGTCCCGCCGGTGATGCCGGCCGCTCGGATCGGTGTACGTGCCGACGAGGCCGGTGATCTCCACGTCGAGGCCCGTCTCCTCCCTGACCTCGCGCACGGCCGCGCCGGGAAGCGACTCGTCCGCCTCCGTCCCGCCGCCGGGCAGCGCCCACAGCCCGCTGTCCACCCGCCGCTGGAGCAGCACGCGCCCCCGGCCGTCCGTGACCACGGCGGACGCAGCGACCACCAGGCTGTTCGGCTCGGGCGCTTCGGGGTCGTCGTCGTACTCGGTCCGTCCCATCCCACAACCCTTCGGTACGGGTACGGGTACGGGTACGGGACGGTCCGGCGCCCGCTGGAGGAGGGGCCGTTCCCGGGCTGTTTTGACCCGTCCGTGGCGTGGACGGTAACCTGCGTCGTTGGAAACTCTCAGCGTATGGCTTGCTCGATCTCACGTGACGGGCCTTGCGCCGGTCCGCCAGGAATTCGCCGGCGGCCAGTACCACGGTATGCGTCACCGGGGTACGGCCTGCGCCGTTGCGGACGACTGGTGGCCTTGTCAGGAACCCATCACTGAAGAAGCGAAGGCTACGACCGTGCGTACGTTCAGCCCCAAGCCCGGCGACGTCCAGCGTCAGTGGCACGTCATCGATGCCTCCGACGTCGTCCTGGGACGACTGGCCTCCCAGGCCGCCACCCTCCTGCGGGGCAAGCACAAGCCGGTGTACGCGCCGCACGTGGACACCGGTGACTTCGTCATCATCGTCAACGCGGGCAAGGTGCACCTGTCCGGCAACAAGCGGACCCAGAAGCTCGCCTACCGGCACTCCGGCTACCCGGGCGGTCTCCGCTCCGTGCGGTACGGGGAGCTGCTCGAGAAGAACCCCGAGCGCGCCGTCGAGAAGGCGATCAAGGGCATGCTGCCGAAGAACACCCTCGGCCGTCAGATGCTCTCCAAGCTCAAGGTCTACGCGGGCCCCGAGCACCCGCACGCCGCCCAGCAGCCGGTGGCGTTCGAGATCACCCAGGTCGCGCAGTAGTCCCGGCCACCCCCAAAGACGGAAAGAATCTGAGGAGAATCGTGGCCGAGCCCACCGCTGAGTCCCTTGACACCGAGGTCCCCGAGGTCGAGGAGTACACCACCGAGAGCACGCCGGAGGAGTTCGCGGCGTCCGCCGAGGAGCTGACCGGCCGCTTCGGCGACCCGCTGCCCGGCGCCGGTACCGGCCGTCGCAAGAACGCGATCGCCCGCGTCCGCATCCTGCCCGGCAGTGGCAAGTGGAAGATCAACGGTCGCACCCTTGAGGGCTACTTCCCGAACAAGGTGCACCAGCAGTCCGTGAACGAGCCCTTCAAGGTGCTCGAACTCGACGAGCGCTACGACGTCGTCGCCCGCATCTCCGGCGGCGGTGTCTCCGGTCAGGCCGGTGCGCTGCGCCTCGGCGTGGCCCGCGCCCTGAACGAGGCGGACGTGGACAACAACCGCGCCCCGCTGAAGAAGGCCGGCTTCCTGACCCGCGACTCCCGCGCGGTCGAGCGGAAGAAGGCCGGTCTGAAGAAGGCGCGTAAGGGTACCCAGTACAGCAAGCGCTAATCGGGGTCATTCCCGGCGCCCCGGCAGCACATCCGTGCTGTCGGGGCGTTCCTTTTATAGGGTTTACGCCGTTGGTCGTGCTCGGGAACTCGGAGGAAACACAGTGGGACGACTCTTCGGAACGGACGGTGTACGCGGCGTCGCCAACGCGGACCTCACCGCCGAGATGGCCCTCGGTCTTTCGGTCGCGGCGGCGAGCGTGCTCGGCGGCACCGGCGTCGGAGGGTCCCTGGCGGTGGTCGGCCGCGACCCACGGGCCTCCGGCGAGTTCCTGGAGGCGGCGGTGGTCGCCGGGCTGGCGAGCGCCGGGGTGGACGTCCTGCGGGTCGGCGTGCTGCCGACCCCGGCCGTCGCCCACCTCACGGGCTCCCTCACCGCGGACTTCGGCGTGATGCTCTCCGCCAGTCACAACCCGATGCCGGACAACGGCATCAAGTTCTTCGCGGGCGGCGGCCACAAGCTGGCCGACGAGCTGGAGGACCGCATCGAGGCCGTCTACCGCGACCACGCCGCCGGGCAGCCGTGGGACAGACCGGTCGGCTCAGGCGTCGGCCGGGTCACCGACTGGGACGAGGGCTTCGACGAGTACGTCAGCCACCTCGTCGGCGCGCTGCCGAACCGGCTCGACGGCCTGAAGATCGTCCTGGACGCGGCGCACGGCGCGGCCTCCCGCGTCGGCCCCGAGGCGTTCGCGCAGGCGGGCGCCCGGATCATCACGATCGGCGCCGAGCCCGACGGGCTCAACATCAACGACGGCTACGGCTCCACGCACCTCGACCCGCTGCGCGCCGCCGTCAGGGAGCACGGCGCCGACCTCGGCATCGCCCTCGACGGCGACGCCGACCGCTGCCTCGCCGTGGACGCGGACGGCCAGGACGTGGACGGCGACCAGATCCTCGCCGTCCTCGGCCTCGCGATGCGCGAGGCGGGCCGCCTGGCGCACGACACGGTCGTCGCCACCGTCATGTCCAACCTCGGCTTCAGCCTCGCCATGGAGCGCGAGGGCCTGCGCCTGCTCCAGACCGCCGTGGGCGACCGCTACGTGCTGGAGGAGATGCGGCGCGGCGGCTACTCGCTCGGCGGCGAGCAGTCGGGGCACGTCATCGTCCTCGACCACGCCACCACGGGCGACGGCACGCTCACCGGGCTGCTGCTGGCCGCCCGCGTCGCCGCCACGCGCAAGCCGCTCGCCGAGCTGGCGCGCGTCATGGAACGGCTGCCGCAGGTGCTCATCAACGTGCGGGACGTGGACCGCAGCCGCGTCGCCGACTGCCGCGAGCTGACCGACGCCGTGGCCGAGGCCGAACGGCAGCTCGGCACGACGGGCCGCGTCCTCCTGCGCCCCTCGGGCACGGAGCCGCTGGTCCGCGTCATGGTGGAGGCGGCCGACGCCGCGCAGGCCAGGACGGTCGCCTCCGGCCTCGCCGACGTGGTGAAGTCGCAGCTGGGCTGACCGGGGGCGCCCGGCCGTCAGGGCCGACGCAGCCGCAGGGTCCGTACCGCGTGGTCCGGGCCCTTGCGCAGCACGAGCGTGGCGCGGGCCCTGGTCGGCGCGATGTTGTCCCGCAGATTGGGCTCGTTGACGGTCCGCCAGGTGTCGCGGGCGAGGTCGAGCGCGGCCTCCTCCGGCAGGTCGGCGAACTTCCTGAAGTACGAGTCCGGGTCGCGGAACGCCGTCTCCCGCAGGGTGGCGAAGCGGCTCAGGTACCAGGCGCGGATGTCCTCGGGCCGCGCGTCCACGTAGAGCGAGAAGTCGAAGTGGTCCGCCAGCCCGACCCGTCCCGGCGGCGGGCTCTGGAGGACGTTCAGCCCCTCGATGATCAGGACGTCGGGGCGGCGGACGGTGAGCCGTTCGCCCGGGACGATGTCGTAGGTGACGTGCGAGTAGACGGGCGCGCTCACCTCGGGGCGGCCCGCCTTCACGTCGCTGACGAAGCGCGTCAGCGCCCGCCGGTCGTACGACTCGGGGAAGCCCTTGCGCGCCATCAGCCCGCGCCGCCGCAGCTCGGCCGACGGCAGCAGGAAGCCGTCCGTCGTGACCAGCGCGACCCGGGGCCGCCCGGGGCTGCGCTCCAGCAGCGCCTGGATCAGCCGCGAGACGGTGGACTTCCCGACCGCGACGCTGCCCGCGACGGCGACGACGAACGGGCCCGCGGGCGCCGCGACGCCCCCGCCGCCGCTCAGGAACGCGCCGACCGCGCCGCGCAGCCGGTGCGCCGCCGCGACGTGCAGGTGCAGCAGCCTGACCAGCGGCAGGTACACGTCGCGCACCTCGGCGAGGTCGGTGACGTCGCCGAGGCCGCGCAGCCCGGCCAGTTCCGCGGCGGTGATCGGCAGTGGGTCGCGGGCGCCCGCCGCGCTCCACTCGGCACGGCTCAGCTCGGTGTACGGCGTCGTCCGACGGGGTGAGGTGGCCACGCGGTCATTCTTCCGGGCGGGCTAATCTGCCCGCATGTGCGGGTGCATGGGTTATGTCGGGGTCAGGTCGGCGCTCGACGTGCTGCTGGCCGGTCTGGGCGCGCTGACGCCGGGACGCGCGGCCGGGGCGGACGGATCGGCCGGTGTCGCGGTGCTCGCGGACGGCGGTCTCGCGGCGGCGAAACGCGCCGGGACGCTCCAGGACCTCGGCGCGCTCCTCGCCGCGCGCCCCCTCCCCGCGGCGGCCACGGGCGTGGCGCGCCTGGGCGGGAGCGGCGGCGGCTCCCCGGTGACGGACGCGGACGCGCATCCGCAGTCGGACAACGCGGGCCGCGTCGCGGTCGTCCAGGACGGCGCTCTCGAAGGCCACGCCGCGCTGCGCGCCGAACTGGCCGCGCGCGGGCACCGGTTGGCCTCCGGGACGGACACCGAGGCCGTGGCACATCTGTTCGCGGAGGCGTTCTCGTCCTGCGGCGACCCCGGGGAGGCGATGCGGCAGGTGTGCCGGGCCGTGCGCGGCTCGTTCGTCCTCCTCGCGGTGCACGCGGACGCGCCGGACGCGCTGGTGGCGGCGCGGCGCGGGCTGCCGCTCGTGGTGGGCCTCGGCGACGGCGAGGCGTTCGTGGCGTCGGACGAGGCGGCGTTCGCGGCGGAGGCAGTGCGCGAGACGCTGCGGCTGGACGAGGCGGGGGGCGGCGAGGTCGTGGTGCTGCGCCGGGAGGCCGACGAGGTCGTCTGCGAGATCACCGACGCCGACGGGGGAGTGGTGCGGGCGTGATCATCGGGGTGGGCATCGACGTGGCGGAGATCGACCGGTTCGCGCGGTCACTCGACCGGACGCCCGAGCTGGCGGACCGGCTGTTCGTACCGGGGGAGCTGTGGCTGCCGTCCGGGGAGCGGCGCGGCCCGGCGTCGCTCGCCGCGCGGTTCGCGGCGAAGGAGGCGCTGGCCAAGGCGCTGGGGGCGCCCGGCGGGCTGCGGTGGACGGACGCGGAGGTGTGCCAGGAGGACTCGGGACGCCCGCGCCTTGAGGTGCGGGGCACGGTCGCGGCGCGCGCGGCCGAGCTGGGCGTGCGCGCGTGGCACGTGTCGCTCAGCCACGACGCCGGGGTCGCCTCCGCCGTGGTGATCGCCGAGGGATGAGCGCCGGGGGGTGAGCGCCGCCGCCCTACGCGTCGGTCACCCGCGCCCACGCCTCCGGCAGCGCCTCGCCGACCGTCGAGGCCGTAGGCGGCGCCTGGGCGAGGGAGCCCGCCAGGCCGTGCAGGTAGGCGCCCACCGAGGCGGCGTCCAGCGGGCCGAGCCCGGCGGCCAGCAGCGCCCCCGTCAGCCCGGAGAGCACGTCGCCGCTGCCCGCCGTCGCGAGCCAGGGCGTGCCGGTCGGGTTGACGCGGACGGTGCCGCCCTCCGGAGCGGCGATCAGGGTCGTGGAGCCCTTGAGCAGGGCCGTCGCACCGTACCTGGCCGCCAGTTCACGGACCGACGCCAGCCGCGACGCCTCGACCTCCGCCCGGTCGGCGCCGAGCAGGGCCGCCGCCTCCCCGGCGTGCGGGGTGAGGAGCGTCGGCGCGGAACGGGCGCGCAGCCGCGCGGGGTCGAGCCCGCGCAGGCCGTCCGCGTCGATCAGGACCGGCACGTCCGCGTCCAGCACGTCGTCCACGCGGCGCGGGGCGTCCGGGTCCTGGCCCAGGCCAGGGCCGACGATCCACGCCTGCACCCGCCCGGCCTCGCGCGGCGTCCCCGTCGAGACGAGCGCCTCGGGGTAGCGGGCGATCACCGCGTCCGCCGCCGGGCCCGAGTAGCGCACGGCGCCCGCCCCGCCGCGCAGCGCGCCGCCCACCGCGAGGACGGCCGCGCCCGGATAGCGCGCCGACCCCGCCACCACGCCGACGACCCCGCGCCGGTACTTGTCGCTCTCGGCCGAAGGACGCGGCAGCAGCGCCGCCACCTCGGCCCTGCCGAGCGCGCTCACCGCCGGGTCGTGCGGGAGATGCGGGCCGAGGCCGATGTCCACCAGCCGCACCTCGCCCGCGTACTCCCGCCCAGGATCGACCAGCAGCCCCGGCTTGTACGTGCCGAAGGTGACGGTCATCGCCGCCCGTACGGCCTCCCCGGGGACCTTCCCTGTGTCCGCCTCGACGCCGCTCGGCAGATCGACCGCCAGCACGGGCACCCCGGCCGCCGCGACCCTGGCGACCAGCCGCGCCGCGTCCTGGCGCAGGCCGCCGTGCCCGCCGATGCCGGTGATGCCGTCCACGACGAGCGCGGCGCCGTCCACGCGCCCGTCCGCGCCCGGCGTGGCCGCGTCGTCCGTACGGCCGCCCGCCGCCCGCAGCGCGGCCACCCCGCCGGGGTGCGCCCGTTCGGGTCGCAGCAGCAGCGCGGTGACCGCCGCGCCGCGCCGGGCGAGCCGGGCACCGGCGTACAGGGCGTCACCGCCGTTGTCGCCGCTGCCGATCAGCAGGACGACGCGCGCGCCGTACAGCCGGGGCCGCAGCAACTCCGCCGCCGCAGCGGCCAGGCCCGCCGCGGCGCGTGTCATGAGCGTTCCCTCGGGCAGGGTGGCCATCAGGGCGCGCTCCGCGGCCCGCACGGTCTCGACAGGGTGAGCAGTCCTCATGCCCCCAGTCTGACGCCCGCACGCCCGGTCTTCCTGCGACACTGGTGGGCGATGAACGAGCACACTGCGGAAGAAAGCGGGCGGTTGCGGGCGCACATCGACCTGTCCGCGCTCCGCGCCAATGTGCGTGCGCTGCGCGAACGCCTCACGTCGGGCGCCGCGTTGATGGCCGTCGTCAAGGCGGACGCGTACGGTCACGGCCTCCTGCCGTGCGCCCGCGAGGCACGGGTCGCGGGCGCCGCCTGGCTCGGCGCCGCGACACCCGAGGAGGCGCTCGCCCTGCGCGCCGACGGCGACACGGGCCGCGTGCTGTGCTGGCTGTGGACCCCGCACGGGCCGTGGCGCGAGGCCGTCGCACAGGACATCGACGTCTCCGCCAGCGCCCCCTGGGCCCTCGACGCGGCGGCCGACGCCGCCCGCGCCACCGGCCGTACGGCACGGATACACCTCAAGATCGACACCGGGCTCGGCCGCAGCGGCTGCGCCCCCCGCGACTGGCCCGAGCTGGTCGCCGCCGCGCGCGCCGCCGAGGCGACCGGCGCGATCACCGTCACCGGCCTGTGGTCGCACTTCGCCTGCGCCGACGAGCCGGGCCACCCCTCCATCGCGGCGCAGCAGACCGCGTTCACCGAGGCCCTGGAGATCGCCGACCGCGCCGGACTCGACCCGGAGGTGCGGCACTTCGCCAACTCCCCGGCGACGCTCACCCTCCCCGCCAGCCACTACGACATGGTCCGCACCGGCATCTCCGTCTACGGCCTCTCGCCCTCGCCCGAGATCGGCGCATCCGAGGACTTCGGCCTGCGCCCCGTGATGACCCTGCGGGCCGCCCTCGCGGGAGTGAAACGCGTCCCCGGCGGGCACGGAGTCAGTTACGGCCATCAGTACACGACGCCCGGCGACACCACGCTCGCGCTGGTGCCCGCCGGGTACGCGGACGGCATCCCCCGGCACGCGTCGGGCAGCGGTCCCGTGCTCGTCGCCGGGAAGTGGCGGACGATCGCCGGACGGGTGGCCATGGACCAGTTCGTGGTGGACCTCGGCGGCGACACGGCCGAGGCGGGCGACGAGGCGGTGCTGTTCGGCCCGGGCGACCGGGGCGAGCCCACCGCCGAGGACTGGGCCCGCGCGACCGGGACCATCGGGTACGAGATCGTCACCCGGGTCGGCCACCGCGTCCCGAGGGTCCACCACGGGGAGACCAGGACGTGAGGTGGACGCGGGGCGTGGGCATCGCCGGGGCGGCGCTGGGCGCGGTCGCGACGACGGTCGCCACCACGGTGGCCGTCGATCGGCTGACGGCGAGCCGTTCGGTGCGCCGTGAGGCGGTCGCGGCGCTGGACGCCGCCGGTCCCTACGGCACGCTGCGCGGCACCCCTGGCACCGTCACGGCCGAGGACGGCACCGAGCTGTACTACGAGATCGACGACCTCGGCGCGGACGCGGCGGCCAAGGCCGACCGGCCCGCCGACGACGGCGCGGGCGGCCCGGTCACCGAACCCCTCGCCGTCCCCGCGCCCCCGGCCGTCCCCGCCCCCCGTACGCCCGGCGCCCCCGGCCGCCTCGCCCGGCTGCTGCGCCGGGCCGCGCGCGAGGGCGGCGCGGACGCCGCGCCCCGTCCGCCCACCGTCGTCTTCTGCCACGGCTTCTGCCTCGCGCAGGACGTGTGGCACTTCCAGCGCGCCGCCCTGCGCGGCGCCGTCCGCGCCGTCTACTGGGACCAGCGCGGCCACGGCCGCTCCGCCGCCGGGCCCCCCGGTCGGCCGGTGGGGATCCCGCTGCTGGCCCGCGACCTGAAGGCCGTGCTCGACGCGACGGTGCCCGAGGGGCCCGTGGTGCTCGTCGGGCACTCGATGGGCGGCATGACCGTCATGGCCCTCGCCGAGCAGTACCCGGACTACGTGGCGAGCCGCGTCGCGGGCATCGCGCTGCTCGGCACGTCGGCCGGGCGCATGGCCGAGGTGGGCTGGGGCCTCCCGCCGTCCGCCGCGCGCGCCGTCCGCACGGTGCTGCCCGGCGTGGTGCGGGCGCTCGGCACCAGGCAGGGCCTCGTGGACCGGGGGCGCCGCGCGGCCGGTGAGCTGTACGGCGGCGTGGTGCGGCGGTACGCGTTCGGCAGGCCGGACGCGGTGGACCCCGGCGTGGCGCGCTTCGCCGAACGGCTGCTGGAATCCGTGCCGATGGAGATCGTCGCCGGTTTCTACCCCGCCTTCGGCGAGCACGACACGACGGGCGCGCTGCCCGTCCTCGCCGGGCTCGCCGCCGACCTCCCGGTCGCCGTCCTGTCGGGTGGCAAGGACCTCGTCACGCCGCCCGAGCACAGCGAGCGGATCGCGCGGGCGCTGCCGGGCGCCGAGCACACCGTCCTCCCGGAGGCCGGGCACCTGCTGCTGCTTGAGGCACCGGCCGAGGTGAACGAACGGCTCGGCGCGCTGCTCGCGCGTAGCATCCCGTCCCATGAACCAGCTGTCTGAGAGCGTGGCGCTGACCGTCACGGGACCCGAGCGCATGCGCGGCCTCGGCCGCCGTCTGGCCGCCCTGCTGCGTCCTGGTGACCTCGTCCTGCTGACGGGCGAGCTGGGCGCGGGCAAGACGACGCTGACCCGGGGCCTCGGCGAAGGGCTCGGCGTGCGGGGCGCGGTGACGTCGCCCACGTTCGTCATCGCCCGGGTGCACCCCTCGCTCGGCGACGGGCCGCCGCTGGTGCACGTGGACGCGTACCGGCTCGGGGGCGGCCTCGACGAGATGGAGGACCTCGACCTGGACGTGGCGCTGCCCGAGTCCGTGGTGGTCGTGGAGTGGGGCGAGGGGCGCGTCGAGGAACTGTCCGAGGACCGCCTGCACGTGGTGATCCACCGGGGGACCGGCGGGGACGACGGCGGGGACGGCGCCGAGGACGTGCGCGAGGTCACGCTCACCGGCGTCGGCGAGCGGTGGCGCGGCGTGCGGCTGCCCGGCGAGGAGTGACCGGCGGTCAGGCGCCGCGCTCGGCCAGGATCTCCCCGAGGGTGTGGCGGGCGCCCGCGGCCAGGACGGGGTTCGTCTCCCGGTAGTACGGGAGCTGGTTCAGGGAGACGACCAGCGCCCAAGCCCTTGCGCGGGCCCAGGCGGCGTCGTCGGCGCCCGTGAGGTCGCGGAAGAGGGGGCGGGCGCTGGCGGGCAGCAGGGTCCACGCGGCCATGAGGTCAACGCTGGGGTCGCCGGTGCCCGTACAGGCGAAGTCGATGACGGCGGTCAGCCGCCCGTCAGGGGCGACGAGGACGTTCCCGGCCAGCAGGTCGCCGTGGGACCAGGCGGGCGGTCCCTCGTACGCGGGGGCGTGCGCCGACTCGTCCCACGCCGCGGTGACGGCGTCGAGGTCGAACGCGCGCCCGTCGCGTCCCTCGGGGGTCCCGGCGGCGGCGAGGGCGCGCAGCTTCGCGATCGCGGCGCGGGCCGAGTGGTCCTCGGTGGCCAGGGGCGCGCCGCGCCGGGACGGCGGGCCGTCCGCCGGATCGACGGCGCGCAGGGCGGTGACGAAGCGGGCCAGACCGGTGGCGAGCAGGTCGGGGGCGGTGACGCGGCCGACGGCCGGGTTCTCGCCGTCCAGCCAGCGCAGGACCGTCCACGGCCAGGGGAAGCCCTCGCCCGGCTCGCCGTGGGCCAGGGGCAGCGGGACGGCGACGGGCAGGTGCGGGGCGAGCCGGGGGAGCCAGCGCCGTTCGGCCGCGCCGCCGCCGACCGCGCCGGGGATCCGGGGGAGACGGGCCACCAGGTCGGGTCCGAGCCGGTAGACGGCGTTCTCCGTGCCCGACGAGACCACCGGGGTCACCGGCAGGTGCGCCCACCGTGGGAACTGGGCGGCGACCAGACGCCGGACGAGGTCCGCGTCGGTGCCCACCTCGTCGGCGTGCATCCGTGGGTGCGACATACGGCCATCCCACCGCCGCCCGGCGCGGCTTGTCGAACGCTTATGACCGGCCGGCCTGTTCGCCTGCCCGCCGGTTCAGGGGGCCAGGTCAGGCGACGACGACGACCGCCGTGCCCTCCTCGGCGAACTCCCACATCGTGTCGCCGTCGCCCCTGCTCTGCCGGATCGCGCCGGTGCGCAGCTCCGACTCGGGGTTGGGCACCGAGCCGTCCGTCGCCGCCGAGAAGCCGAAGACGATGCCCTCGGCGTCCGCGTGGAAGATCACCGCGTGTTCCATGGGAACCCCGTCGGAGCCGGTGCCCTGCGCGGTGCGCGAGGTGATGGCGTACTCGCCCGGCTCGGGGCCCACCGAGCTGGGGAACACCTCGAACGTGGAGGTGACCTCCTCGCCCGAGCCGTCGGCCGCCGCGTCCACGAGCCACACGCGCTGCTGGGCCAGCGCGTACACGACGCGCCGTCCCGTGCCCGACTCCTCGGGCAGGGCGGGGTCGGTGGGCTCCTCGGCGCCCTCGCCGCCGCCGCCTCCGCCGCCCGCGCCGTCCGAGTCGCCCTCGGACGCGGAGGCCGAGGGTTCCTCGCTCGCGGCGGCGGACGGCCGGTCGTCGGCGGCCGACGCCTGGTACGCGAAGAAGGCGACGACGGCGATCGCCGCGGCGGTCAGCGCGGTCACGAAGAAACCGGAGCCGGAACCGGAGGTATGGCGCGCCACGGTCGAGCTGCCTGCCTTTCACGGAGCTGTGCGTTCTGGGGCCTCGGCGTCCTGGGCCGCCTGCCGACGCTACCAGGGACGGGCGGTCCCGGCGGGGAGCCGTACCCTTGCGGGGTGCTGTTGCTCGCCCTTGACACCGCCACGCCCGCCGTCACCGCCGCCCTCCACGACGGCCACGGCGTCCTCGCCCTCGCCGAGGAGACGGACGCCCGCAGACACGGCGAACTGCTGATGCCCGCCGTGGACCGGGCCCTCGGCGAGGCGGGACGCGGCATCGGCGAGGTGACCGCCGTCGTGGTGGGCACCGGGCCCGGCCCGTACACCGGGCTGCGCGTCGGCCTCGCCACCGCCGCGGCGCTGGGCGCCGCGCTCGGCGTCCCCGTGCACGGCCTCGGCACGCTCGACGCGATCGCCTACGCGACCGGGCTCACCGAGCCGTTCACCGTCGCCACCGACGCGCGCCGCAAGGAGGTGTACTGGGCGCGCTACGCCGACGCCCGTACGCGCCTGGACGGTCCAGGCGTCGCCAAGGCCGCCGACCTCCCGCCCGACGTCCTCGCGCTGCCCGCCGCGGGCGCGGGCGCGCTGCTGTACCGGGACGCCTTCCGCGCCGTGCGCGAGGACCTTCCCGCACACGCGTCCGCCGCCGCCCTGGCCGCGCTGGCGGCCGAACGGCTCGCCGCGGGGCTGCCCCTGGACGCGCCGCACCCGCAGTACCTCCGGCGTCCCGACGCCAAGGTCCCGGCCGGCTACAAGGCGGTCACCCGCGCATGACCGTGGTGCTCCGCGAGATGCGGTGGTGGGACATCGAGCCCGTGCTCGGGCTCGAAGCCGAACTGTTCCCCGAGGACGCGTGGTCGGCCGGGATGTTCTGGAACGAACTGGCGTCGGCCCGTGGCACCGCCCCGACCCGCCGCTACCTCGTCGCGGAACGCCCGGACGGGCGGCTCGCCGGATACGGCGGCCTGGGCGTCGCGGGCGGCACCGGCGACATCCTGACCATCGGCGTGACGCGCGCCCACGAGGGCACCGGGCTCGGCGGACGCCTGCTCGCCGCCCTGCTCGCCGCCGCGGCCGGTCTCGGCTGCGGCGAGGTGCTGCTCGAAGTCCGCAAGGACAACGCGCGGGCCCAGCGCCTCTACACGCGCTTCGGTTTCCGCGCCATCGGCATACGGCGCGGCTACTACCAGCCGGGCAACATCGACGCCCTCGTCATGCGCCGCGAACTGCCGCCCCACCGGCCGCAGGACAGCGCCGCCCAGGAGACCGCCGCCGAGGACGGCGCGGCCCGGACCCCGGCGCCCGACACCATGGAGAACACGGAACGGTGATGGCTGACGAACCCCTGGTCCTCGGCATCGAGACGTCCTGCGACGAGACCGGTGTCGGCCTCGTGCGCGGGACGACCCTGCTGGCCGACGTCATCGCCTCCAGCGTGGACGAGCACGCGCGGTACGGCGGCGTCGTCCCCGAGATCGCCAGCCGCGCGCACCTGGAGGCGATGGTCCCCACCATCGAGCGGGCCCTCGCCGACGCCAAGGTCGCCGCGGCCGACCTCGACGCCGTCGCCGTCACGGCCGGGCCAGGCCTGGCCGGTGCCCTGCTGGTCGGCGTGTCCGCGGCGAAGGCGTACGCCTACGCGCTGGGCAAGCCCCTGTACGGCGTGAACCACCTCGCGTCCCACATCTGCGTCGATCAGCTGGAGCACGGCCCGCTGCCGCAGCCGACGATGGCGCTCCTCGTCTCCGGCGGGCACTCCTCCCTCCTGCTCGCGCCCGACATCACGCGGGACGTCCGTCCGCTCGGCGCGACGATCGACGACGCGGCGGGCGAGGCGTTCGACAAGGTGGCGCGCGTCCTCGGGCTCGGCTTCCCCGGCGGCCCGGCGATCGACCGCCTCGCCCGGGAGGGCGATCCGGCCGCCGTCCGCTTCCCGCGCGGGCTGACGGGCCCGCGCGACGCCCCGTTCGACTTCTCCTTCTCCGGTCTCAAGACGGCAGTTGCGCGCTGGGTGGAGACGCGGCGGGCCGCCGGTGAGACGGTGCCGGTCGCGGACGTGGCGGCGTCCTTCCAGGAGGCCGTGACGGACGTGCTCACCCGCAAGGCCATCAAGGCGTGCAAGGCCGAGGGCGTGGACCACCTGATGATCGGCGGCGGTGTCGCGGCGAACTCACGGCTGCGCGCGATGGCCGAGGAACGGTGTGCCGACGCCGGGATCGTCCTGCGCGTGCCCCGGCCGGGTCTTTGCACCGACAACGGCGCGATGGTCGCCGCGCTCGGCGCCGAGATGGTGGCGCGCGGCCGGACGCCCTCGGCGCTCGCCCTGCCCGCCGACTCCTCCCTGCCGGTGACCGAGCCGCACATCCCCGGGGAGGACCACCACCACACCCACCACCACGCCGGGCATCACCACTGATGGCCGCCGTCACGCTGATGTGGGAGGCACGGGCGGCGGCGGGCCGCGGCGCCGACCTGCTGTCCTGGGCCAGGGCCCGCGCCCTCACGCCCGCGCCCGCCCGGCGCGAGACGTTCCGCGCGGAGCCGGACCGCGTACTCGTGCTGACATGGTGGCCCGACGGCGTGACACCGGCCGAACTCCCCGATCCACCGCCGGAGTTGCTGCACCGCCCCGTGCACCGCTGGCGCTTCGAACCCGTGCCGGAAGACCCGCCGCCACCCCCTCGCGACTGACACCCGACGGGGCCGCACCCCCACCCCTTCCGTGACTCTCCGTATTCACTCATGCCGCAAACGTATACGCTCCGCGACGACCCCGGTATCCCTCGTCAGGGTGAACCCGACCCCGGCCCCTCCGGCCCCTCCGCGCGCACCGGGTGCCCGACCAGCATGGCCGCCGCCCCCGCCACCCGTGTCAGGAAGACCGTCGCGCTCCCCTCCCCCCGCGGCTTGAGCCGCCTCAGCAACTCCTCGGGCGTCAGCGCCGAACCGCGCTTCTTTACCGTCACCGTCCCGACCCCCCGCTCCCGCAGCAGCGCCCGCAGCCGCTTCTCGTTGAACGGCAGCACGTCCGTGATCTCGTACGCGCTGGTGAACGGGTCGGCCCGCAGCGCGTCCGCCGTGACGTACGCGATCGTCGGGTCCAGCAGGTGCCCGCCGAGCCGCTCCGCCGCCTCCGCGACGAGGTGCGCGCGGATCACCGCGCCGTCCGGCTCGTACAGGTAGCGGCACGGCGGCCCGTCGGGCGCCTGCCTGCCGCCGTCGCCGGTCAGCACGTCACCCCCGGGCAGCAGCGTCGCCGTACGGGGCGCCGCGCCCCCCCGCCCGAACCACAGCACCGCCTCCTTGACCTCGCCCCGGTGCGAGACCCACTCCGCCACGGCGTCGGACGGCACCGCCTCGTGCGGGATGCCGGGCGCCGTCTTCAGCGCCGCGTACGGCACTCGCCGCGCCGCCCCGATCGCCCACGACAGCGGCGGCGAGTACGCCTCCGGGTCGAACACGCGCCCCCGCCCGCCCCGCCGCGCCGGATCGGCGAACAGCGCGTCGATCCCCGCGAGATCCACCTCCGTCACGTCCGCCTGCCGCACCTCGATCAGGTCGGCGAGCCCGAGCGCGGCGGCGTTGGCCTCCGCGACCGCGCAGGTCAGCGGGTCGCGGTCCACGGCCAGGACGGAGATCCCGGCGCGCGCCAGGGCGATGGCGTCGCCCCCGACGCCGCAGCCGAGATCGGCGGCCCGCCGCACCCCGAGGGCCGCGAAGCGGGCCGCGCGCCACGCGGCGACGGGCGTACGCGTCGCCTGCTCGACGCCGTCCGGGGTGAAGAACATCCGCTCCGCGTCGGCGCCGAACTTGGCCGCCGCCCGCTGCCGCAGCCGTGCCTGCCCGATGGCCGCCGACACCAGCGCGGCCGGGTGGTCGCGGCGCAGCCGGGTCGCCGCGGCCAGTTCACCGGCTGGCGTGAGGTCGCGCAGGTGCGCGAGGAGGTCCTCGCCTGTCGCGGTCAGCAGCGCGCGGAAGGCGGCGGACGGCTCGGCGGACGGCTCGGCGGGCGGCGGGGGCTGTGAGGGAGGCGAAGGGCGTGAGTGTGCGGCCACACGGGTCATTCTCCCCGCTCGCGCGGAACGTCGTCCGGGGAGCGGTCCCGTGGCGGTGGCAGCATCCCGAACCATGGAGATTATCGGACAAGTACGACAAAACGATAAGCGGCAGGACGGACGACGGGCCCCGTCCGGCGTCCGCCGCTCCCTGGCCATCGGCGGCGCGACGATACTCGCGGTCGCCTGCTCGGGCCTGCCCGTCCGACTCCTCGGCCCCGACCTCACGCGGCACGAGCAGGAGCAGCAGCACGCCCTGGGCGCCACCACCGACAGCGCCCCGGGGCCCGGCGCCGCCGGGCCCGCCGCGACGCTCTCCTTCGGCGCGCCGCAGCGCGAGCAGGTGCGCACGGCGGCCCACGCGCTGGAGTCGTACGCCGGAAAGCTGGAACGGGCCGAGGCGCGCCGCACCGCCGCCGCGAAGACCTGGGGCCTGCGCCGCGTCCCCCTGCGCCCTCCCGAGCCCCCGGCCGCCCCGCTCCGCCTGACCAGCGAGCGCGGGCACGTGTCGGGCAAGGGCCTGCCGCCGGTCATCGTCCGCGTCCCCACGGACGACAAGGTGGTCTTCCTCACCATCGACGACGGCGCAGACAAGGACCCGGAACTCCTGCGCATGCTCCGCGAACTCGACATCCCGGTCACCGGCTTCCTGTCCGACGAGGTCGCCCGCGAGGACTACGGCTACTTCCGCGACGCCCTCGACGACGGCCACCACAGCCACAACCACACGATCAACCACCGCGAGATGACCCGGCTCACCTACGCCGAGCAGCGCGCCGAGATCTGCGGGCAGCAGACGAACCTCACCCGCGAACTGGACGAGCGCCCCACCCTCTTCCGCCCGCCGTACGGCGCCTACAACCGCGACACCCTCCGCGCCGCCGCCGACTGTGGCATCGAGGCCGTCCCGCTGTGGGCCGAGGAGGCGTTCCCCGACCGCATCGAGTACGGGCGCACCGACCGGCGCCTCCACCCGGGCGACATCATCCTCACCCACTTCCGGGGCGAGCGTGAGTGGGACGGGAGCATGGCGGACATGCTCCGCCGCGTGCTCGACACCTGTGCCGAACAGGGGTTCGCCATCGCCCGGCTGGAGGACTACGTGTGACGCCCACGCGGGCCTGTCGGCCGCACGCGGCGCCGCCGTCCGTTAGGCTCGCGACCGGCGTCATTGGCACTCTGGTTGACTGAGTGCTAACTGCCGCCTAGTCTCAAGGCTGGCACTCACACCATGAGAGTGCCAGCTACGCGCGACAGGCGGACTCGGCACCCGCGACGACGGGTCCACCAGGTCGCCATCCAGCCATAGAAGCCCCGTGAGATCTCCGAAGGGGGAGGTCGGATCGTGACGACCGCCAGCAAGGTTGCCATCAAGCCGCTTGAGGACCGCATCGTGGTCCAGCCGCTCGACGCCGAGCAGACCACGGCCTCGGGCCTGGTCATTCCCGACACCGCGAAGGAGAAGCCCCAGGAGGGCACCGTCCTCGCCGTCGGTCCCGGCCGTTTCGAGGACGGCAATCGCCTGCCGCTCGACGTGAAGGTCGGCGACGTGGTGCTGTACAGCAAGTACGGCGGCACCGAGGTGAAGTACAACAACGAGGAGTACCTCGTCCTCTCGGCTCGCGACGTCCTCGCGATCATCGAGAAGTAACGGCATCGCACGCGACGCCGGACCGTGCCCCGGTACCCCCGCCGACCCGTCCGGGCGGACCGGGCCCGGGGCACGGACGCGTCCGCCGGCCGCTCAGGCGGCGGACGGACGGACGGCGCGCTCCTCCGTCCGTCCGCCGCCCGAACGGCCGGCCGACCCCGCGTCGGCCGCGTGCCCCGCGCGGGACATCCCGCCGGGACACGCGGCGCCGCAGGTCCGTAACAAGTCCGAGTGATTAGGCACAAGGGGACACCCAAGCCATGGCGAAGATCCTGAAGTTCGACGAGGACGCCCGCCGCGCCCTCGAACGCGGCGTGAACGCGCTCGCCGACGCCGTCAAGGTGACCATCGGCCCGAAGGGCCGCAACGTCGTCATCGACAAGAAGTTCGGCGCGCCGACCATCACCAACGACGGCGTGACCATCGCCCGCGAGGTCGAGGTCGAGGACGCCTACGAGAACCTGGGCGCCCAGCTCGTCAAGGAGGTGGCGACCAAGACCAACGACATCGCGGGTGACGGCACCACCACCGCCACCGTCCTGGCCCAGGCGCTCGTCCGCGAGGGCCTGCGCAACGTGGCCGCGGGCGCGTCGCCCTCCGGCCTGAAGCGCGGCATCGACGCGGCCGTCGCCGCCGTCGCCGAGGACCTGAAGGCCAGCGCCCGCCCGATCGACTCCAAGGAGGACATCGCCGCGGTCGCCGCCCTGTCCGCCCAGGACAAGAAGGTCGGCGAGCTGATCGCCGAGGCGATGGACAAGGTCGGCAAGGACGGTGTCATCACCGTCGAGGAGTCCCAGACCTTCGGTCTCGACCTGGACTTCACCGAGGGCATGGCCTTCGACAAGGGCTACCTCTCGCACTACATGGTCACCGACCAGGAGCGTATGGAGGCCGTCCTCGACGACCCGTACATCCTGATCCACCAGGGCAAGATCTCCTCCATCCAGGACCTCCTGCCGCTGCTGGAGAAGGTCATGCAGTCCGGCGCGTCCCGCCCGCTGCTGATCATCGCCGAGGACGTGGACGGCGAGGCGCTGTCCACCCTGGTCGTGAACAAGATCCGCGGCACCTTCAACTCGGTGGCCGTCAAGGCCCCCGGCTTCGGCGACCGCCGCAAGGCGATGCTCGGCGACATGGCCACCCTCACCGGCGGCACCGTCATCTCCGAGGAGGTCGGCCTCAAGCTCGACCAGGTCGGCCTTGAGGTCCTGGGCACCGCGCGCCGCGTGACCATCACCAAGGACGACACCACGATCGTGGACGGTGCCGGTCAGAGCGCCGACATCCAGGGCCGGGTCGCGCAGATCCGCGCCGAGATCGAGGCCACGGACTCCGACTGGGACCGCGAGAAGCTCCAGGAGCGCCTCGCCAAGCTGGCCGGCGGCGTGTGCGTCATCCGCGTCGGCGCCGCCACCGAGGTGGAGCTGAAGGAGAAGAAGCACCGCCTGGAGGACGCCATCTCGGCGACCCGCGCGGCGGTCGAGGAGGGCATCGTCCCCGGTGGCGGTGCCTCCCTCGTGCACTCCGCGAAGGTCCTCGACGGTGACCTCGGCCGCACCGGCGACGAGGCGACGGGCGTCGGCATCGTCCGCCGCGCCGCCGTCGAGCCGCTGCGCTGGATCGCGGAGAACGCGGGCCTCGAAGGCTACGTCATCACCTCCAAGGTCGCCGAGCTGGACAAGGGCGAGGGCTACAACGCCGCCACCGGCACCTACGGCGACCTGGTCAAGGACGGCGTCATCGACCCCGTCAAGGTGACCCGTTCCGCGCTCCAGAACGCCGCCTCGATCGCCTCCCTGCTGCTCACCACCGAGACCCTCGTGGTGGAGAAGAAGGAAGAGGAGCCCGAGCAGGGCGGCCACAGCCACGGCCACTCGCACTGACCCACGCCCGGACGGGTCCGCCCGTCGGGACACGGCACAGGACCCCGTCGCGCGCACCGCGCGGCGGGGTCCCGCCGTTCCCGGGTCAGGCCGCCGTGTCGCCGCCCCTGCGGGGGCCGAAGCGGCGCCCGGCCCGTGACGACAGGCCGCCGAGCGCCCCGCGCGGCACCAGGCGCGCGGCGCCGAGCAGGGCGCGGTAGCGCGCGTCCGGGATGCACACCGTGCGCCCACGCGCCAGGTCCCGCAGCGCCACGTCCACCACCCGGTCGGCGTCCAGCCACATCCAGCCGGGGATGCTGTCCGTCCGCATCCCGGCCCGCTGGTGGAACTCGGTGCGCACGAAGCCGGGGCACAGCGCCATCAGCCGCACGCCGCCGCCCGCGAGGTCACGCGCCGCGCCCTCCGTGAACTGCACCACCCACGCCTTCGACGCCCCGTACGTCCCGCGCGGCAGGAACGCCGCGACCGAGGCCACGTTGACCACGCCGCCGCGCCCGCGCTCCCGCATCGGCCCCGCCACGGCCGTCGTCAGCCGTAGCACCGCCTCGCAGTGCACCTTGAGCATCCGCAGCTCGTCGGCAACCGGCACCTTCAGGTAGCTGCCCGGCAGACCGAAACCCGCGTTGTTCACGAGCAGTCCGACCGGCCGCGCCGGATCGGTGAGCCGCGCCTCCACGCGCTCGATGCCCTCGTCCGTGGACAGGTCGGCGCGCAGCACGTCCGCCTCGATGCCGTGCCGGTCGTGCAGCTCGGCGGCCTGGCGGCGCAGCGCGTCCTTGTCCCGGGCCACGAGCACGAGGTCGTGCCGGTCACGCGCCAGCCGGTGCGCGAAGGCGGCGCCGATCCCGGTGGTGGCGCCCGTCACCAATGCAGTTGTCATGAGGGGGACGGTAGTGGTCGCCCGCCCGGGGGCCTACCGGGCGTGGTTCACACAGGCATGTCCCCGGGGTCGGGAGAGGTACGGCCGGGCGTGGCCGCGGTGTTGACGCCGTTCGCCGTGTTGACCGCTCCTGTTGCCGCGCCGTGCGCGGATCCGCCGGAATGTCCGCCGGAGTGGACGAGGTCGCGCCGCGCCCGGCCGAGGAGTTCCTCGCGCTCGTCCTCGGTCAGGCCGCCCCAGACGCCGTACGGTTCGCGCACGGAGAGCGCGTGCGTCGCGCACTCGGAGCGCACCGGGCAGCGCATGCACACTTCCTTCGCGGCCTCCTCCCGCGAGCTGCGTGCCGCGCCGCGTTCGCCCTCCGGGTGGAAGAACAGCGAGCTGTCCACGCCCCGGCAGGCAGCGAGGAGCTGCCAGTCCCACAGGTCGGCGTTGGGGCCGGGAAGGCGGGAGAAATCTGCCATGACAGGTGTCCCATCGTCTTCGGTACCGCGGAAGTAGATGTAAATATGACTACCCGCTGAATATAGCCGCAGACACCCAAAGATGGGCAACAAGGTCTAAAAAGGGCAAAAATGAATGTTCGGCGTGTTGAGTAAATTGCGCCGCTCCTGTGGCCGGATGCTCACGTAGAGTGTTCTCACTCTCTGGTCGGCGACCGTAACTCTTTCGGGTGACCGTCGTTGAGAGGGCGGAGGCGGTTGACAGGGGAGTTCAAGGCCCGTCAATCGCCCAGGTGACGACACATAACTGCCTGGAGGCACAAGGTGATGCGCATCAGCTGCGGAGGGCGGCCATGACTTCCGTCCTCGTCTGCGACGACTCCCCCCTCGCCCGGGAGGCGCTGCGCCGCGCGGTCGCGACCGTGCCCGGCGTCGAGCGGGTCACGACGGCGGCCAACGGCGAGGAAGTCCTCCGCCGCTGGGGTGCCGACCGTTCCGACCTCATTCTCATGGACGTCCGTATGCCCGGTCTCGGCGGTGTCGAGACCGTGCGGCGGCTGCTGTCCGCCGATCCGGGGGCGCGCATCATCATGCTCACGGTCGCGGAGGACCTCGACGGCGTCGCGCTCGCCGTCGCCGCCGGGGCCCGTGGATACCTGCACAAGGACGCGTCACGCGCCGAACTGCGCGCCACGGTCACGCAGGCCCTGGCCGACCCGACCTGGCGGCTCGCCCCACGCCGCCTGCGCTCGTCCGACATGGGCGCGGCCCCCACGCTGACCGCGCGGGAGATCCAGGTCCTCGAAGGCATGAGCCACGGCAGGTCGAACGCGGAGATCGGCCGCGAGCTGTTCCTGTCGGAGGACACGGTCAAGACCCACGCGCGGCGGCTGTTCAAGAAGCTCGGCGCCTCGGACCGGGCGCACGCGGTGGCCCTGGGGTTCCGGTGGGGTCTGGTCCGCTGACACGGGCGGGCACGGGGACCGGACGGGGAGCGCGGCACAGGCCGTCACCCCCCGTCCGGTGAGGAGGCGACTCAAAACATCCGGGGTTGACGCATGCTTGAATGCATGACGCTCCTTGGGGACGAGCCGGCCAGGCGCGAGGGGAGGGCCCGGAACATGACTCTGAGCGCTCCCGCACATAACGCTTCGATGCACAACTCCGCCCGCGGTGACACGGACCGCGCGGCGACAGTGCACCATGGACCGATGCGCGACGACGAGGCACCGGGGATCGGCACCCTCGTCCACCGTGCGGCCGAGGGAGACCCCCAGGCCACCCACGATCTGCTCGCACATGTGCACCCCCTCGCCGTCCGCTACTGCCGGACGCGCCTCGCCCGCCTGCCCGGGGAGGCCCGGCACTTCGTGGACGACCTGGCGCAGGAGGTCTGCCTCGCCGTCCTGTGCGCGCTCCCGCGCTACCGCGACACCGGGCGTCCGTTCGACGCGTTCGTCGTCGCCATCGCCCACCACAAGGTCGCCGACCTCCAGCGCGCCGCCCTGCGCCGCCCCGGCAGCACGGTGGTGCCCTCCGACGAGATGCCGGAGCGGCCCGACGACTCCCTCGGGCCCGAGGAGCGCGCCCTCCAGAGCAGCGACGCCGAGTGGGCCAGGCGCCTGCTGGCCAACCTGCCCGACCACCTGCGCGAACTGGTCATGCTGCGCGTCGCCATCGGCCTGACCGCCGAGGAGACCGGCGAGAAGCTGGGCATGTCGCCCGGGGCCGTACGGGTGGCGCAGCACCGCGCGCTGAGCAGGCTGCGGGCCCTCGCCGGGCGCTGAGACCATCACCGGCATGGCCGTAGCATGGAGACCCCGGCCGGATGAGCCCGGAGGGAGTAACGCAGCGGGTGCGGGAGAGGCAGTCATGACTGACTACGCGGGTGAGGTACCGGAGAAGTTCGCGACGCTCGGGCTGACGTTCGACGACGTGCTGCTGTTGCCGGGCGCCGCCGATCTGGCACCGCACGAGATCGACACCTCCACACGTGTCTCGCGCAACGTCCGCGTGAACGTGCCGCTGCTCTCGGCCGCGATGGACCGCGTCACGGAGGCGCGGATGGCGATCGCCATGGCTCGTCAGGGCGGCGCCGGTGTCCTGCACCGCAACCTGTCGATCGAGGAGCAGGCCGCGCAGGTGGACCGCGTGAAGCGGTCCGAGTCCGGCATGGTCACCGACCCGATCACCATCCGCCCGGACGCCACGCTGCGCGAGGCCGACGAGCTGTGCGGCCGGTACCGCATCAGCGGCGTCCCGGTGACGGACGCGTCGGGGCGGCTGCTGGGGATCGTCACCAACCGTGACATGGCCTTCGAGTCGGACCGCGACCGGCAGGTCCGCGAGGTGATGACGCCGATGCCGCTGGTCACCGGCCGGGTCGGCATCTCCGCCGAGGACGCGGCCGGGCTGCTGCGGCGGCACAAGATCGAGAAGCTTCCCCTGGTGGACGGCGAGAACCGCATCAAGGGGCTCATCACCGTCAAGGACTTCGTCAAGGCCGAGAAGTACCCGAACGCCGCCAAGGACGCCGAGGGCCGCCTCGTCGTCGGCGCCGCGGTCGGCGTGGCGGGCGACGCGTTCGAGCGGGCCTCGGCCCTGGTCGAGGCCGGGGTGGACTTCCTCGTCGTGGACACGGCGCACGGCCACTCGCGGCTCGTGCCGGAGATGGCCGCCAAGATCAAGTCCAACTACGACCGGGTCGATGTCATCGCCGGGAACGTCGCGACCAGGGACGGCGCGCAGGTCCTGGTGGACGCGGGCGTGGACGGCATCAAGGTCGGCGTCGGCCCCGGCTCGATCTGCACGACCCGCGTCGTCGCCGGTGTGGGCGTGCCGCAGGTGACGGCGATCCACGAGGCGTCGCTCGCCGCCCGCGCCGCGGGCATCCCGGTGATCGGCGACGGCGGCCTCCAGTACAGCGGCGACATCGCCAAGGCCATCGCGGCCGGTGCGGACACCGTCATGCTCGGCAGCCTGCTGGCGGGCTGCGAGGAGTCGCCGGGCGAGCTGAAGTTCATCAACGGCAAGCAGTGGAAGTCCTACCGGGGCATGGGCTCGCTGGGCGCGATGCAGTCGCGCGGCGAGCGGCGCTCGTACTCCAAGGACCGCTACTTCCAGGACGCGATCGGCGACGACGACAAGCTGATCCCCGAGGGCATCGAGGGCCAGGTGCCCTACCGCGGCCCGCTGTCCTCGGTCGTGCACCAGCTGATCGGCGGCCTGCACCAGTCGATGTACTACCTCGGCAGCCGCACCGTCCCGGAGATCCAGGACAAGGGCCGCTTCGTCCGCATCACCTCGGCCGGGCTCAAGGAGAGCCACCCGCACGACATCCAGATGACGGCGGAGGCCCCCAACTACTCCGGGCGATGAGGCGGGGATACTTGACACCGCTCATCGTGTGGACGGGCGCTGCGTGAGGAAAGGCACAGGACGTGACTGAGATCGAGATCGGGCGCGGGAAGCGCGGGCGGCGGGCGTACGCCTTCGACGACATCGCCGTGGTGCCCAGCCGCCGCACGCGCGACCCGAAGGAGGTCTCGATCGCCTGGCAGATCGACGCCTACCGCTTCGAACTGCCCTTCCTGGCCGCGCCGATGGACTCCGTCGTCTCCCCGGCGACGGCCATCGCGATCGGTGAGCAGGGCGGCCTCGGCGTGCTGAACCTCGAAGGGCTCTGGACGCGCTACGAGGACCCGGCGCCGCTGCTGGCGGAGATCGCCGAGCTGCCGGAGGCGACCGCCGGGCGGCGCATGCAGGAGATCTACGAGGCGCCGATCCAGGAGGAGCTGATCTTCCGGCGCATCCGCGAGGTGCGCGAGGCGGGCGTCGTCACGGCCGCCGCGCTGTCGCCGCAGCGCACGGCTCAGTTCTCCAAGGCCGTGCTGGACGCGGGCGTGGACATCTTCGTGATCCGCGGCACCACCGTCTCGGCCGAGCACGTGTCGGGCGCGGCGGAGCCGCTGAACCTCAAGCAGTTCATCTACGAGTTGGACGTCCCCGTGATCGTCGGCGGCTGCGCCACGTACACGGCGGCCCTGCACCTGATGCGGACGGGCGCCGCGGGCGTCCTCGTCGGCTTCGGCGGCGGCGCGGCGCACACCACGCGCAGCGTCCTCGGCATCCAGGTGCCGATGGCCACGGCGGTCGCCGACGTGGCGGCGGCCAGGCGTGACTACATGGACGAGTCGGGCGGCCGGTACGTGCACGTCATCGCGGACGGCGGCGTCGGCTGGTCGGGCGACCTGCCGAAGGCCATCGCCTGCGGCGCGGACGCCGTGATGATCGGCTCGCCGCTGGCCCGCGCGACCGACGCCCCCGGGCGCGGTCACCACTGGGGCATGGAGGCCGTGCACGAGGACGTGCCGCGCGGCAAGAAGGTGCACCTGGGCACGGTCGGCACGACGCGGGAGATCCTGACCGGTCCCTCGCACACGCCTGACGGGTCGATGAACTTCTTCGGCGCCCTGCGCCGGGCGATGGCGACGACGGGCTACTCGGAGCTGAAGGAGTTCCAGCGCGTCGAGGTGACGGTCTCCCGCTGAGCCATGACGGCCCGGCACCCGCGCGGGTGCCGGGCCGTCGGCGTGCCGGTCACAGGCGGTGGGCCGCGCCCGCCGGGGTCGCGCCGCGCGTGTCGAGCAGGAGCTGCGCCTTGGCGGCGAGGCCCTGGAGGTCGTACGTGCTGTGGTGCTGGAGCAGGACGGTGAGGTCGGCGTCGGCCGCCGCCTCGTACAGCGAGTCGGCGCGCGGCACGGGGCGGCCCTGCACCTGCCAGGCGGCGACGAAAGGGTCGTGGTAGGTCAGCTGCGCGCCGAGGCCGAGCAGCCGGCCGGCGATCTCACGGGCCGGGGTGCCGTGCTCGTCCGGCAGGTCGGACCGGTGGGTGACGCCGAGGAGCAGGACGCGGGCACCGCGGGCCGACTTGCCGTGCTCGTTCAGCAGGGCGGCGGCGCGGCGGGTGACGTAGCGCGGCATGCGGGCGTTCGTCTGCCGTGCCAGCTCGACCAGCGGCAGGCTGCGCCCCGGCGGGACGACGGGCGGTGCGTGGCCGCCGACGCCGGGCCCGGGGCGGAACGCCTGGAAGCCGGATGGCTTCGTCTCGGCGCAGCGCACGACGTCCCACAGGTCGATCCCGAGGTCGTGGCACAGGACGGCCATCTCGTTGACCAGCGCGATGTTGACGTGCCGGTAGTTCGTCTCCAGGAGCTTGACCGCCTCCGCCTCGGCGAGGCCGCGGGCGCGGACCACCTTGTCGGTGAAGCGGCCGTAGAACGCGGCGGCGGCCTCCGTGCAGGCGGGGGTGAGGCCGCCGATGACGCGGGGGACGCCGTGCCCTGCGGCGCGGACGCCCGGGTCCTGGCGTCCGGGGGCGTGCGCGAGGTGGAAGTCCCGTCCGGCGCGGAGCCCCGAGCCCGCTTCGAGGAGCGGGCGCAGGACCTCCTCCGTGGTGCCGGGGGAGACGGCCGACTCCAGCACGACGAGTGTGCGCGGGCGCAGCCGGGCGGCGAGGGCGGAGGCGGCGGCGCGCAGGGCGGTGAGGTCGGGCGCGTGGTCGGGGCCCGGCGGGGTAGGGGCACAGATCAGGGCGGTACGGACCCGGCCGAGGACGACGGGGTCGCTGGTGGCGTGGAACCCGGCGGCGAGCATGCGCCGCAGGTCCGAGGCGGCGAGGGCGCCGTCGCCCGGCGGGCGGCCCGCGTTGAGCAGCGCGGCGGCCCGGGGATCGGAGGTGAAGCCGACGGTGGCGATGCCGACGGCGGTGGCGGCCTGGGCGACGGGCAGCCCGAGCTGCCCGGGGTCGAGAACGGCGAGATCGGCGGGCATGCGCTGCGGGCTCCCTTCTCCCCCGATGCACGTCAAGTCAGCTTAGGGGCATATATGACAGTTCGGGATGATTGACCTCGGGCGGCGGGCTGTGGCGCGCCGATCACCGGGAAATGGGGGACCATCGACGTACGCCGACTTCCACCGACACACACCGCCCCCCGGGGCGGAGCGAACAGGGAGGCATCTGTGAGGACAGCCGCACTGGGTCCTGAGCAACGGGCCGCGGCGCTCGCCCGGATGGCCGAGGGCGAGCTGGACGTACTGGTGGTGGGTGGCGGCGTCGTCGGCGCGGGCACCGCCCTCGACGCGGTGACCCGGGGCCTGTCCACCGGGCTCGTCGAGGCGCGGGACTGGGCGTCCGGCACGTCGAGCCGCTCCAGCAAGCTGATCCACGGCGGGCTGCGCTACCTGGAGATGCTGGACTTCGGGCTGGTGCGCGAGGCGCTGAAGGAACGCGGGCTGCTGCTCGGCCGCATCGCCCCGCACCTCGTGCGGCCCGTGCCGTTCCTCTATCCCCTGAAGCACCGGGGCTGGGAGCGGTTCTACGCGGGCTCGGGCGTGGCGCTGTACGACGCGATGTCGCTCTCGTCCGGACACGGCAGGGGCCTGCCGCCGCACCGGCACCTGACGCGCGGCCGGGCGCTGCGCGTCGCGCCGTGCCTGAAGAAGGACGCGCTGGTGGGCGCGCTCCAGTACTACGACGCCCAGGTGGACGACGCGCGGTACGTCGCGACGCTCGTGCGCACCGCCGCCGGGTACGGGGCGCATGTCGCGAACCGGGCGCGGGTCACCGAGTTCCTGCGGGAGGGCGAGCGGGTCGTCGGCGTG
Organism: Streptomyces avicenniae; assembly: GCF_000719135.1. Lineage (GTDB taxonomy): Bacteria > Actinomycetota > Actinomycetes > Streptomycetales > Streptomycetaceae > Streptomyces > Streptomyces avicenniae. The sequence continues at coordinate 219,109 of NZ_JOEK01000003.1, forward strand.
CGGGTGCGGGACGTCGAGCTGGACGGCACGTACGAGATCCGCGCCCGGCAGGTCGTCAACGCGACCGGGGTGTGGACGGACGACACGCAGGGGATGATCGCCGAGCGCGGGCAGTTCCACGTGAAGGCGTCCAAGGGCATCCACCTCGTCGTGCCGAAGGACCGCATCCACTCCTCGACCGGGCTGATCCTGCGGACGGAGAAGAGCGTCCTGTTCGTCATCCCCTGGGGCAGGCACTGGATCGTCGGCACGACCGACACGGCCTGGGACCTGGACAAGGCGCACCCGGCGGCCTCCAGCGCCGACATCGACTACCTCCTGGAACACGTCAACTCCGTGCTCGCCGTGCCGTTGACGCGGGACGACGTGGAGGGCGTGTACGCCGGGCTGCGCCCGCTGCTGGCGGGCGAGTCGGACGCGACGAGCAAGCTGTCGCGCGAGCACACGGTGGCGCATCCCGTGCCCGGCCTGGTCGTCGTGGCGGGCGGCAAGTACACGACGTACCGGGTCATGGCCAAGGACGCGGTGGACGCGGCGGTGCACGGCCTGGACCGCCGGGTCGCGCCCTGCTGCACGGACGAGGTGCGGCTCGCCGGTGCTGAGGGCTTCCACGCGCTGTGGAACGCGCGCGCCCGGCTGGCCGCCCGCGCCGGGCTGCACGAGGCGCGCGTCGAGCACCTGTTGCACCGTTACGGCTCGATGACCGAGGAGGTGCTGGAGCTGATCGCCGCCGATCCGGCGCTGGCCGAGCCGCTGCCCGCCGCCGACGACTACCTGAAGGCCGAGGTCGTGTACGCCTGTTCGCACGAGGGCGCGCGGCACGTCGAGGACGTCCTGACGCGGCGCACCCGGATCTCCATCGAGACGTTCGACCGGGGCACGCGCAGCGCGCGGACGGTGGCGGAGCTGATGGCGGGCGTCCTCGGCTGGACGCCGCAGCAGGTCGAGCGCGAGGTGGAGAACTACGGGAAGCGGGTGCAGGCCGAGCGGGAGTCGCAGCTGCAACCCGACGACCGTACGGCGGACGCCGCCCGGCTCGGCGCGCCGGACACCGCGCCGCTGTGAGCCGGTGTGCCGACGCGGGGGCGCGGCGCTGACGCGTGTTCACCGGTGCCGTGCCGCCCCGCGGTCCGGCTGTCGGCGTGATGGGTCACAATGTCCGGGGAAGCCGGAGGGGACGCGACGCAATGGGCCAAGGCAGCGGGGACAACGAGGCACGGGACGAATCGCCGCGGGGCACGCCACCCCGCGCGGACGCCTCCGGCGAGCGCGCCGACGCGCCGGCGGACACGGGGAAGAGCGCGGGCGGCGGGCGTCTGCTGAACGGCCGTTACCGCCTGGGCGCCGTCGTCGGCCGGGGTGGGATGGGCACCGTCTGGCACGCCACCGACGAGGTGCTCGGCCGTCATGTCGCCGTCAAGGAACTGCGGCTGGCCGCCGGGGTGGAGGAGGCGGAGCGCCGCCTGATGGTCACCCGCACGCTGCGGGAGGCCAAGGCGATCGCCGCGATCCGCGCCCGGGGCGTCGTCACCATCTACGACGTCGTGGACGAGGGCGACAGACCCTGGCTCGTCATGGAGCTGATCGAGGGCCGCTCGCTCGCCGACATCATCCGCGAGGACGGCCCGATGGAGCCGAAGGACGCCGCCCGCACCGGCCTCGCGATACTCGACGTCCTGCGCGCCGCGCACGCCGCGGGCATCCTCCACCGGGACGTGAAGCCGTCCAACGTCCTGGTCGCGGACGAGGACGGCCGCGTCGTCCTCACCGACTTCGGCATCGCCAAGGTCGAGGGCGACCCCTCCGTCACCTCCACCGGCATGCTGGTCGGCGCGCCGTCCTACATCTCGCCCGAGCGCGCCAAGGGCGAGACGCCGGGGCCGCCCGCCGACATGTGGTCGCTCGGCGCCCTGCTGTACTGCTGCGTCGAGGGCCGTCCCCCCTACGACGAGGGCGGCGCCATCGCCACGCTGGCCGCCGTCATGCACAACCCGGTGCGGCCCCCGCGCCACAGCGGCCCGCTGACCGAGGCCATCACGGGCCTGCTCGTCAAGGACCCGGCGGCCCGGCTCACCGCGACCGGCGCGCGTGAACTGCTCGCCGAGGCGCTGACGGCCGAGGCGGCCCCCCGGGAGGAGCCGGACGCCACGCTCGCCGACGGCCTGGCCGCCGCGGGGAAGGCGGAGGCGCCCGAGCCGCGCGCCCCGCGGCGCCCGCGCGAGCCCGCCACACCGCCCGCGCCCGGCGTGCCCCTGCCCCCGGTCGCCACGGCCGGGGCCGCGGAGCGGCGGCGGAACCTGATCATCGCGGCGGTCGTCGTGGTGGTGCTCGCCGTGATCAGCGTCGCCATCGCGGCCTCGCTCGGCGACGACGACAACACGGCGGACGGCAGCTCAGGCGCCTCGTCGGGCGCGGGCTCGACCGCGGAGGAGCGGACCGAGGACCCGGCCACGGAGGCCCCCGACGAGCCCACGGGCGATCCCGCGCCGGAGAACGGCGACGGCGGGGACGGCGGCGAGGAAGGCCAGGACGGCCAGGACGGTCAGGACGGCGCCGGAGGGGAGGAGGACGGGCAGGACGACCCGCCGGGCACCGCCCCTGAGACCGACCCCGACGCCGGTGTCCCAGGCCTGCCGGACGGCTTCGTCCAGGAGGAGAACCCGGACTTCAACTTCCGAATAGCCATGCCCGAGGGCTGGGAACGCCTCGGGACCGCGGGCGCCAACTCGGGCGCGATCTACGGCCCGGCCGACGGCGGCGCGGCCAGGCTCCAGGTGGACTTCACCGACTCGCCGGGCGAGGACGCGGTGCGGTCCTGGGAGGAGCAGGAGCGGAACACGAGCGCGACGAGCGAGGACTACGAGCGCGTCGGCGACATCAGGGCCGTCGAGTGGCGCGGCTACCCGACCGTCGCCGACTGGGAGTTCAGGCGTACGCAGGGCGGCGAACGGGTACGTGTCCTCGACCGCGGCTTCCGGGTGGACGACGAGCGGGGCTACGCGATCATGATCACCTGCGTGTCCGACGCGTGGGAAGAACCGGAGTGCGAGGCACTGCGCGAGACCGCTTTCGACACCTTCGAGCCACTCGACTGAGTGACAGACGACTGGATTGTAACGGGAGTTGACGGACCGTAGCCGTGGTACGTCCATGGCACGTATCGTGTGAGACCGGAATCGTCTGGACGGCGCGCGCGGTGGGGAGGCGGCGTGGATCACTACGCGGGACGACTGCTTGCCGATCGTTATCGCTTGCCGAGGACTCCCTCGGATGAGTTCGAGTTCGTCGAGTCCCGGGCCTTCGACACGGCGAGCGGGCAGGAAGTGCTCGTCCGTCAGGTCCCCCTGCCCGAGGTGCTCGACGCGGAGGTGCTGGACGCGAGCGGGCGTGGCACCGGGACGCCCGGCGGGCGTGACCCCGACCGCGCCACGCGTACGCCGGACGACCCGGTCGTGCGGCGCGCGCTGGAGGCGGCGACGGCCGCCGCCCGGCTGCCCGACCACCCCAGGCTCGACCAGGTCTTCGACGTCTTCGTGCAGGGCGACGGGCTGTGGATCGTCAGCGAGCTGGTGTCGGGCAGGCCGCTGGCCGCGCTGCTCGCCGAGCGGCGGATGGGCCCGTTCCGCGCCGCCGAGGTCGCCGCCGACCTGCTCGCCGCGCTCCGCATCGTGCACGCGCACGGCTGGACCCACAGGAACGTCACGGCGCGCACCGTGCTCGTCCTGGACGACGGGCGCGCCCTGCTGACCGGCCTGGTCGCGGGCGCGGCCGAGGAAGTGCTCTGCGGCTACGACCCGCTGCCCGCCGGGGTGCCCGAGACCTTCGCGGGCCCCCGTACCTCCCCCGAGCCGCGCACCGCCCCGGAGCCGCGCGCCGAGCGGCCAGGGCCCGTCCCGCCGCCCGTCCCGGACGCGCCGCGCCCCGCCGACGTGCGCCCCGTGGAGCCGCCAGCCGAGGCGCTGGACCGCTGGGAGCGGAACGGCGGATCGACGGGCCCCTGGGCGCCGGAGAGCTGGGAGCCGTACGACGAGGTGCCGGAGCGCGAGCCGGGCCGCCCGGACCCGTGGGCCGACGTCACGACGCAGCTGCCGCCCGTCCCCGAGGGCTGGGAGCGGCGCGAGCCGGACCGCCAGGACCGGTGGGGCGACGCGACGGGGCAGCTGCCGCCCGTCCCCGAGGGCTGGGAACGCGACAACGGCCACGCCGCCGGGCCTGGCCCCGGCACCGGGCCGGTCGCGGGCCACGACTGGCACGGCCCCCAGGACCAGGGCCCGCCGCGCGAGAGCCGCGGCGAGAGCGCCGCACGCACGCAGCGGCCGGGGCACACGACCGCCTCGTACGAGCGCTGGGCACGTCCGTCCGCCGGTGACGCCGAGCGCGGGCGCGACTCCCGCACGCCCGGCCGTGACGCCGGCGCGCCGCGCACGACCGGGCCCGCCTCCGGCACCCCCGCGCCGGACCGCGCCGCGCGCAGCGGCGCCATCGCCGCCTACCGCGCCGGTACGCAGGCCGCCGCCCGGCGCCAGGGCGACGACGCGGCAGGCGCCGACCGTGCCCCCGCCGGGCCGCGACACCCCGCCGCCCGCAGCGGCTGGGAGTCCCCCGCGCAGCAGCAGCAACGACAGCAGCAGCAACAGCAGCAGCGCGCCGCGCTCCCCCCGGCGGGACGCGAGCGCGAGCGGGAGCGCGAGGCCGCCGACCCCGCCCTCCTCCCGGCGCAGCGGACGTCCCGCGCCCCCGGCGGCCGGTACCGCGGCCCCGAGGGCGCGCTGGCCGCCGAGCGCGCCAGGCAGGCGCGGATCATGACGGTCGGCGCCGTCACCGAACGGTGGGCGCCCGAGCAGGCAGGTCCCGTCTACGAGCACTGGCAGCTCGCCCCGCCGGTCGGCCCCCCGGCCGACTTCTGGGCCCTCGGCGTCCTGCTGTTCCGCGCCGTGCAGGGATACCCGCCCTACCCGGAGGACAACGCGGCCGAACTCGTCGAGGCGATCTGCGGGGAGTCCCCCGCGTTCGCCGAGGACTGCGGCGCGCTGCGCCCCGTCATCGAGTCGCTGCTGCGCCAGGACCCGACCGAGCGGCCGAGCGCCGAGGAACTGCGCGGCTGGCTGCGGTCGCTGCTGCGCTCCGCGCCCGAGCCCGAGGTGGGCCGCCGCACGGTGACGGCGCCGCCCGCGCTCGAACCGGGCCGCCCGTCCGACCCGAGGCGGCTGCCGATCGTGCGCCGCCGCGGCGAGCTGGTCGGGCCGCGCCGCAGGCCGAGGCAGCGGGCGCCGCGCGCGCCCAGGAGCCCGCGCCGCCTGGGGATGCTGCTGGTCACGCTCGTCCTGCTCGGGCTCGCGGGCGGCATCGGCTACGTCCTCGCGTTCATGCCGGACAGCGGCCGGGAGGACGACCGTTCCGCGGGCGGCGAGGGGACCGCGCAGGAACAGCCCCCGGCCGAGGAGCCCCCCGCCGACCCCCCGGGGGACGACCCGGCCGCGCCCTCGTCCGAGCCGACCGACGACACCACCCGCCCCTCGCCCGCCGAGGGCGACCAGGAGCCCGCGCCGCTCCCGGACGGCTGGACGGCGCAGGACGACCCCGCCGGGTTCTCCCTGGCCGTGCCGGACGGCTGGCAGCGCCGCGAGGACGGCGGCGGCCGGATCGTCTACGCCGACGGCGCGCTGGAGATCGTCGTGGTGGCGGGCCGGGATAGCGCGGAGGAGTTCGGCGACGACCCGATGGCGTACCAGCTGTCGCAGCAGCCGGAGCTGGCCGCGTACCGCGCGTACCAGTTCGGCGAGGAATCCGGGCTGATCCAGACCCGCGTGGGCAACGTCGAGATGGCCGAAGGCGTCTTCTCCTGGCGAGAGAACGGGGACCTCGTGGCCTTCAACCGGGTGATGCTCGTGGACGGCGCCTACCACGTCGTGCTCGTCCGTGGCCCGGCCGACCAGGAGCAGCGCCTCCAGGAGGTCTACGGCGTGACGGCCGGGAGCTACCGCGCGGCGGGCTAGCGCGGGACGGCCGGAGCGTTCGTACGGGGGCGGTGCGTGGTTCCCGGACCGAACACAGCTACGGTTGCCGGGTAGACGGCCGCCCGCGGAGGGGATCGACATGGCACGGCACATCAGACGCGTGTTCGCGCTGGCCGCCGGGGGTGCGCTGCTGCTGGTCGGCGTCGCGCTGCTGGTCCTTCCCGGCCCCGGCCTGCTGCTCGTCCTGGCGGGCCTGCTGGTCCTCGGCAGGGAGTTCCCCGGCGTGAACCGGCACATCGAGCCGGTGCGCAAGCGCGCCGTGTGGGCGTCGGAGGAGAGCGTGTCCTCGGGCTGGCGGATCGCGGGCTCGGTGCTCGCCGCGCTGTGTCTCATCGGCGGCGGTGTGGTGTGGGGCGTGGTGCCCGACCTGCCGTTCGGCGGGTGGAGCGTCGGCTCTGGCCTGATCCTGTCGGGGCTGGTGCTGGCCGGGCTGCTCGTGTGGAGCTACCGGCAGGTCCACGGCCACCGCGCGCCGGTCATGGAGCACGACGACTGACGGGGACGGGCATGGCCGACGACTGGCGGCGGGACCGGATCGGCAGCGCCCTGCGGGGCGGCAACCCGACGGTGCTGCGGAGGCTGGAGGCGGGCTTCGCCGTGATCGGGGACGTCCAGTTCCTGCCCGGCTACTCGGTCCTGCTGGTGGACGATCCCGCCGTGCAGCGGCTGTCCACGCTCTCGCGCCGCCGGCGGGCGGCGTTCCTGTCCGGCATGGACCGCCTCGGCGAGGCCGTCGAACGTGCCTGCGGGCGGCTCGACCCGGCCTTCCTCCGGGTCAACCTGGAGATCCTGGGGAACACCGACCCGTATCTGCACGCCCACGTGTGGCCGCGGTACGCCTGGGAGCCGCACGAGCGGGTGGGCGGGCCCGTGTGGCTGTACCCGCGGGAGCGCTGGAGCGACGGCCGCTGGGCGCTCGGCCCGCGGCACGACGTGCTCCGGCAGGCGATCGCCGAGGAACTGGACGCGCTCGACGGCGACGGGGACGGGGACGGGGACCGGGGCGTTACCGGCAGGTAGCCACGGGGTGTCACGCGGCCTTACCCTCCCGGCATGACGACAGCGCGGTCCGACGACGTCCAGGGCCGCGCCGCGCGCGTGGTCACCGCGGAACGGGTCAGGGCGCTCACCGAGGGCGTGACGGGCAGCGGGCGCACGGCCTGCCACAGCCCGTTCACCGGCGCCCGGCTCGCCGAGCTGCCCGCCGCGACCGAGGACGAGGTCGCCGCCGTGTTCGCCCGCGCCCGCGCCGCGCAGCCCGCCTGGGCGGCCCTGCCCGTACGACGGCGCGCCGCCGTCCTCCTGCGCTTCCACGACCTGCTGCTGCGCCGCCAGGACGAGGCGCTCGACCTCGTGCAGCTCGAAACGGGCAAGGCCAGGCTGCACGCGCACGAGGAGGTGCAGGCCGTCTGCCAGGCGGCCAGGCACTACGGCCGCGCCGCCCCCGCCTACCTGCGGCCACGGCGGCACGGCGGCGTCGTCCCGCTCCTCACCCGGGTCCGCGAACTGCGCCACCCCCACGGCGTGATCGGCCACATCTCGCCCTGGAACTACCCGCTCGAACTCTCTGTCGGCGACGCCCTGCCCGCCCTGGTCGCGGGCAACGCCGTCGTCATGAAGCCGGACACCGAGACGGCCCTCACCGCCCTGTGGGCCCGCCGTCTCATGGCGGAGGCGGGGCTGCCCGCCGACGTGTGGCAGATCGTCCTCGGCGAGGGGCCCGTCACCGGCCCGCTGCTCGTCCGGCACGCGGACCACGTCACGTTCACCGGCTCCACGCGCACCGGCCGCGAGGTCGCGCGCGCCGCCGCCGCCCGGCTCGTCGGCGCGAGCCTCGAACTCGGCGGCAAGAACCCGCTGCTCGTCCTCGCGGGCGCCGACGCGGACAAGGCCGCGGCGGGCGCGGTCCGCGCCTGCTTCTCCTCGGCGGGGCAGCTGTGCGTCTCGGCGGAGCGGATCCTCGTCCACGCGTCGCTCGCCGACGCCTTCCTCGACCGCTTCACCGCCCGCACCCGCGCGCTGCGCCTCGGCCTGTCCCTCGACTACGGCACGGACATGGGCTCGCTCGCCTCCCCCGCGCAGCTCGCCCGGGTGCGGCGGCACGTCGAGGACGCCGTCGCGCACGGGGCGACGGTCCTCGCGGGCGGCGCGCCGCGCCCCGACCTCGGCCCGTGGTTCCACGAGCCGACGATCCTGGCGGGCGTCGCGCCGCCGATGCTCGCCTACGGCGAGGAGACGTTCGGGCCCGTCGTGTCCGTGGACCGTTTCACCGACGAGGACGACGCGATCGCCCGCGCGAACGAGGGCCCGTACGGGCTGCACGCGAGCGTCTGGGCGCGCGACGTCCGGCGGGCCCGCCGCGTCGCCGCGCGGCTGCGCACGGGGACGGTGACCGTCAACGACGGCTACGCCGCCGCGTACGGCAGCGTCCGCGCGCCGATGGGCGGCCGGGGGGCGTCCGGCCTCGGCCGCCGCCACGGCGCGGAGGGCATCCTGCGCCACACCGAGGCGCAGACCGTCGCCGAGCAGCGGCTGCTGCCGCTCGCGCCCGCGTTCGGCCTGGACGACCGGCGGTACGCGGCGCTGCTGAGCGGCGGGCTGCGGGTGTTGAAGGCGCTGCGGCGCCGCTGAGGCGGGCCCCGGCCGGGGGCGGCCGGGGCCCGTGGTCGCCGGGCGACAGGGCGGCGCCTGAGCGACGGTCCTCGGTGGTGCGCCGGTGGCGCAGAAACGGTACGGCGGCCGACTCCCGGCGTCCCGGAAGCCGGCCGCCGAGGTCGTGACCGGCCCGCTGTCCCCTGCTGCCCGGCCACCGCACCGGAGCGAGGTCCCACGACGCTCCCGCCCTCGCCACACCGCGGAGGGCCGGTGCGTCTCATCGCCCCGGGGACACACCCTTCAACGAACCCCGCTCGCCCCCGGTCACGCTCCGTACGGGTGACAGGCGGGGCCGGTGTTTTACGCGGGCGGCGGTCCCTGGGTCACAGGGTGCCGCGGCACAGCTCAAGCAGCCGCATCGCGACGTGCGTGCCCGCGCTGCCGAGGCCCGCGTGGTAGCGGCGCAGGATCTCGTTCTCCCTGGCCAGGTGGACGCGGCGCCCGCCCGCCGCGAGACGGGCGCGCTGCACCTCGGCCGAGGCCGTCACGCGGGCGGTGATGAGGGCGATGATCTGTTCGTCCAGCGCGTCGATGCGCGCGCGGGCTGATGCGATGGTCAGGTCGGTGTCGGTGCTCGGGGTGGTGTGCGTCTCGGTGGTCATACCGGTGGTCTCCCTCGGAGGTCGTGCGGTCGGTCGGAGGGCGGCCACCGGGAAAAGCGAACGCCCCGGGCAGCCGCTGTGGGGCCCGGGGCGCGAAGGACGCTGCTGGTTCAGTACCGCTCGCAGCGCTCCCTGTGGCAGCCGGCCGGGCCGGTGCCATAGGTGAAGGAGCGGAAGTGAGCGGTGCGGGACATGCCTCCGAGTATGCCATCTAGACTCGGAGGGGGAGAGGCCGTCCCGCACCGACCAACCGTTCGGGCCTTCAGCCCTCCCACCGCACCCCCGAAAGGCACGGAAGGCACCTCGTGGCAGACACGGACAACGACACCGTCCTCGTCGTTGACTTCGGCGCCCAGTACGCGCAGCTCATCGCCCGCCGGGTCCGCGAGGCCCGCGTCTACAGCGAGGTGGTGCCCTCGACCACCCCCGTCGCCGAGATGCTGGCCCGCAAGCCCGCCGCGATCATCCTGTCCGGCGGCCCCTCGTCGGTGTACGCGGACGACGCCCCGGGCATCGACCCCGCCCTGTTCGAGGCCGGGGTCCCGGTCTTCGGCATGTGTTACGGCTTCCAGCTGATGGCCCAGGCGCTCGGCGGCACGGTGGACAACACCGGGGCCCGCGAGTACGGACGCACGCGCCTCGCCGTCAGCCGTCCCGCGTCCACCCTCTTCGAGGGCACGCCCGACGAGCAGCAGGTGTGGATGTCGCACGGCGACGCCTGCTCGGCCGCCCCCGAGGGCTTCACCGTCACCGCCGCCACCGACACGGTGCCGGTCGCCGCGTTCGAGAACGACGAGCGGCGGCTGTACGGCGTGCAGCACCACCCCGAGGTCATGCACTCGACGCACGGCCAGCAGGTCCTGGAGCACTTCCTCTACCGCGGCGCGGGCCTCGCGCCCACCTGGACGGCCGGGTCCATCGTCGAGGAGCAGGTCACGGCGATCCGCGCGCAGGTCGGCGGGAAGCGCGCGATCTGCGGGCTGTCGGGCGGCGTGGACTCCGCCGTCGCCGCCGCGCTCGTCCAGCGGGCCATCGGCGACCGGCTGACCTGCGTCTACGTCGATCACGGGCTGATGCGCAAGGGCGAGACCGAGCAGGTCGAGAAGGACTTCGTCGCGGCGACGGGCGTGCGGCTGCGCGTCGTGGACGCGGCGGACCGCTTCCTGGCGGCGCTGGCCGGGGTGTCGGACCCCGAGCAGAAGCGGAAGATCATCGGCCGCGAGTTCATCCGCGTCTTCGAGCAGGCCCAGGCCGAGCTGGTCGCCGAGGCGGGCGCGGCCGGGGAGGACGTCGCGTTCCTCGTGCAGGGCACGCTCTACCCGGACGTGGTCGAGTCGGGCGGCGGCACCGGCACCGCCAACATCAAGTCCCACCACAACGTCGGCGGCCTCCCCGACGACCTGGAGTTCGAGCTGGTCGAGCCGCTGCGCAAGCTGTTCAAGGACGAGGTCAGGATGGTCGGCCAGGAGCTGGGCCTGCCGGACGAGATCGTCCACCGCCAGCCGTTCCCCGGCCCGGGACTCGGCATCCGCATCGTCGGCGAGGTCACGCCCGACCGGCTCGCGATCCTGCGCGACGCGGACGCGATCGTCCGCGAGGAGCTGACGGCTGCCGGGCTCGACAAGGAGATCTGGCAGTGCCCCGTGGTGCTGCTCGCGGACGTGCGCAGCGTCGGCGTGCAGGGCGACGGGCGCACGTACGGCCACCCCGTCGTGCTGCGGCCCGTGTCGTCGGAGGACGCCATGACGGCCGACTGGTCGCGGCTGCCGTACGACCTGCTGGCGAAGATCTCCACGCGGATCACCAACGAGGTGCGGGACGTCAACCGCGTCACCCTCGACGTCACCAGCAAGCCGCCGGGCACCATCGAGTGGGAGTGAGCCGCCGGGGCTCTGGCCTCACGGCCGGGGCCTGACCAGGCGGCGCAGCGCGGCGTACGCGGGGACGGCGTACGCCGCCACGACCGGCGCGGCCCCCTCGGCGCGCAGCACCGTCGCCGTGCCGCCGCCGGGCCGCGCGGTGACGGTGTGGTGGAGGCGGACGGTGACCGGGCCGAGGCGCGCCCGCCACGTCCAGGCGCGCCGTGCCTCGTCCACCGTCTCGACCGTGAACGGGACGCGGACGCCGAGGAACGTCACCACCTCGCCCGTCATGCCGGGGACGATGCGCTCCCCTTCGGTGCGCACGCCCCGGATCTGCGGCGACCAGCCGGACCACAGCGCGGGCCGCGCGTACCGCTCCCACACCGTCCCGGGATCCGCGCGCCCCGAGGCGCGGAGAGTCACCGCCGTCCTGCCGCTCACCCCCGCACCGTAATGCGGCGGGAGGCGCGTGTCGCGCGACGTCACCGGTGCCGGTCCTCGGCGCCCTCCATCGGGACGAGCGTCCGGGTGGCGGTCTGCCGGTAGATCATCGAGCTGCGGAAGCTCACCACCTCGCGCCGCGCGCTGAAGCGGTCCATCAGGAAGCCGTGCAGATGCTCGATGTCCGGCACCGCCACGTGCACGACGAAGTCCTCGTCGCCCGAGACGACCAGGACGGACACCACCTCGGGCAGCTCCGAGAGGTAGCTCTCGAAGCTGGTGATCACCTCCCGGCTCAGCGGGCGCAGCCGGGCGAAGACGAGGGCCTGGAGGGTACGTCCGAGGGCGCGCGGCTCGACGGCCGCGTGGTAGCCGGTGATCACGCCGCGGGCACGCAGGTTCCTGACGCGTTCCAGGCAGGTGGAGGGGGCGACGCCGACGAGCCGGGCCAACTCGCGGTTGGTCAGCCGTGCGTCGCGCTGGAGATGACCGAGGATCGCCGAATCTATGGGGTCCACGGCCGTCATTCTCCCGCGCGCGCCGAACAGTGTTCGGCGGGCCCACCAACGCGCCGTATACCGGCCTAGATTCGGTGGTGTCCCGCCGTACCCGCAGAAGGGCCGCGCACCATGACGACTGCCGTCGAGCACTACGACCGGTTTCTCGCGGAGCACTACACCTGGATGCTGGGTGGGGACATGCCCGCGCTCGCGGCGGCCCAGCGCGCGTACCTCGCCGGTCTCGGCGTGGGCGACGACCCGGCAGGGCCGCTCGCCGTGGACCTGGGCTGCGGCCCCGGGCACAGCAGCCTGGCGCTGGCCGGGCTCGGCTTCGACCCGGTGCTCGCCGTGGACCTGAGCCGCCCGCTGCTGGACGAGGTGGCCGCGCACGCGGTGGGCGTCCCCGCCGTCGAGCCGGTCCACGCCGACCTGCGCGCCGTGCTGCGCGACCGGGTCGGCCCGGGCGGGGCCGGGGTCGTCGTGTGCCTGGGGGACACCCTGACGCACCTGCCGACGCGGGGGGACGTCGCCGCGCTCCTCGGCGGCATCAGGGCCGCGCTCGCGCCCGGCGGCCTGGCCGTCCTCGCGTACCGCGACCTCACCGAGCCGCTGACCGGCACGGAACGCTTCCTGCCGGTCCGCGCGACGGAGGACCGCATCATGACCTGCTTCCTCGAATACCCGGAGGACTACGACGACTACACGGTCGTCGTGCACGACCTGCTGCACACCAGGGGCGGGCCCGCCGACGGCTGGACGCTGCGCAAGAGCAGCTACCGCAAGCTGCGGATCTCCCATGCCTGGGTCCTCGGCCAGTGCCGGGCGGCCGGTCTCCGGGTGACGGAGGAACGCGTCGGGCCCGGCGGCATGCGCACGGTCGTCCTGCGTCACGCCACGGGCTCCTGGGGGCGCTGAACACCCGGGCGCGGCACGGAACGTGAGCGGCCGGTCACGGCCTTCCTCGACCCCCGGCGACCACCGCCGTCCCCGACCCAGCGCCTAGACTCGGCAACGATGAGCGGCCTCTTCGACGACGACTTCCTCGCCCGCCTCGGCTCCTCCGCCCCGGCGGACACCGGCGCGCCCGGCGCACACGACGACGGGCCCGACGGGCCGGACGCCCCTGGCGACCCCGACCCGTACGGGCCCGAGGAGCCGCACGAGGAGGTGCCGCACGACCTGTTCGGCGGCGCGCTCGCCGAGCCGCACGCCGCCGACGCGGAGGCGTTCTACCGCAACGGCGCCCACAAGCCCGTCCACGACCCGGCCCAGCTCCTCGCCGGGCTGAACGAGCAGCAGCGCGCCGCCGTCACGCACAGCGGCGCGCCGCTGCTGATCGTCGCGGGCGCCGGCTCGGGCAAGACGCGCGTGCTGACGCACCGGATCGCGCACCTGCTGGCCGCGCGTGGCGTGCACCCCGGGCAGATCCTCGCCATCACCTTCACCAACAAGGCCGCGGGCGAGATGCGCGAGCGCGTCGAGGAGCTGGTCGGCCCGCGCGCGAACGCGATGTGGGTGATGACGTTCCACAGCGCGTGCGTGCGCATCCTGCGCCGTGAGAGCAAGACGCTCGGCTTCACGTCCAGCTTCTCGATCTACGACGCCGCCGACTCCCGCCGCCTCATGGCGCTGGTCTGCCGTGACCTGGACCTCGACCCCAAGCGCTTCCCGCCCAAGTCGTTCAGCGCCAAGGTCTCCAACCTGAAGAACGAGCTGATCGACCCGGAGGACTTCGCGGCGCAGGCCACCGACGGTTTCGAGAAGACGCTCGCCGAGGCGTACACGATGTACCAGTCGCGGCTGCGCGAGGCCAACGCGCTGGACTTCGACGACATCATCATGACGACCGTCCACCTCCTCGACGCGTTCCCCGACGTCGCCGAGCACTACCGGCGGCGCTTCCGGCACCTCATGGTGGACGAGTACCAGGACACCAACATCGCGCAGTACACGCTGATCCGCCTGCTCGTCGGCGAGCAGGACCCGGCGGAGCTGTGCGTCGTGGGCGACGCCGACCAGTCGATCTACGCCTTCCGCGGCGCGACGATCCGCAACATCCTCCAGTTCGAGCACGACTACCCACAGGCCACCACCCTGCTGCTCGAACAGAACTACCGCTCCACACAGACGATCCTTGAGGCCGCCAACGCGGTCATCTCCCGCAACGAGGACCGCCGCCCGAAGAACCTGTGGACCAACGAGGGCGCGGGCAGCCGCATCACCGGCTACGTCGCCGACACCGAGCACGACGAGGCGCAGTTCGTCGCCGACGAGATCGACCGCCTCACCGACAAGGGCGACGCGCGCCCCGGCGAGGTCGCCGTCTTCTACCGGACCAACGCGCAGTCCCGTGTCTTCGAGGAGGTGTTCATCCGCGTCGGCCTGCCGTACAAGGTCGTCGGCGGCGTCAGGTTCTACGAGCGCCGCGAGGTCCGCGACGTCCTCGCCTACCTGCGCGTCCTCGCGAACCCCGAGGACACCGTCCCGCTGCGCCGCATCCTGAACGTCCCCAAGCGCGGCATCGGCGACCGTGCCGAGGCGATGATCGACGCCCTCGCGCTGCGCGAGCGCATCCCGTTCGCCCACGCCCTGCGCCGGGTGGACGAGGCGTACGGGATGGCCGCCCGCTCGCTGAACGCCGTCAAGCGGTTCAACACGCTCCTCGAAGAGCTGCGCACCGTCGCCGAGTCGGGCGTGGGGCCCGCGACCGTGCTGGAGGCCGTCCTCGAACGCACCGGTTATCTGGCCGAGTTGCAGGCGTCCACCGACCCGCAGGACGAGACCCGCGTCGAAAACCTTCAGGAACTCGCCGCCGTCGCCCTCGAATTCGAGCAGGACCGGGAGGAGGACGACCCCGGGACGCTCGCCGATTTCCTCGAACGCGTCGCGCTCGTCGCCGACTCGGACGACATCCCCGACGACCCCGACCCGGCGGCCGAGGAGGCGGGCGTCATCACCCTGATGACCCTGCACACCGCCAAGGGCCTCGAATTCCCGGTGGTCTTCCTCACCGGCATGGAGGACGGCGTCTTCCCCCACATGCGCTCCCTCGGCAAGACCAAGGAGCTGGAGGAGGAACGCCGCCTCGCCTACGTCGGCATCACCCGCGCGCGGCAGCGGCTGTACGTCACCCGCTCCGCGCTGCGCAGCGCGTGGGGCCAGCCGCAGCACAACCCGCCCTCCCGTTTCCTCGACGAGATCCCGGACGCGCACCTCGACTGGCGCCGCTCGGGCCCCGCCGCGCTGCCCGCGACGCCGGTCAGGACCAGGACCGCCCGCGGTGGTTCCGGAAGCGAACGCGGACCGCTCGGCGCCCGCGGATTCGCCACCGGCCGCACCCCGGAACGTCCCACCGTCGCGCTCGCCGCGGGCGACCGCGTGACGCACGACAGCTTCGGCCTCGGCACCGTCGTCGCGGTGCAGGGCGCGGGCGACAGGGCCGAGGCGACCATTGATTTCGGCGGCGAGAAGCCGAAGCGGCTGCTGCTCCGCTACGCCCCCGTGGAGAAGCTGTGACCTGTGCCCGGTAGTGTCGCCGATATGTCACAGACGGGGGAAGGGGCTTGTCGCGGGCGTGGCGGAGGCGGTTAGCTTCCCTCGCAAAGCTCGTACTCCAGTTCCTCTCTCCCCGGAGTACGTAACACTCAAGGATTCCCAGGGGGAACACAGTCATGAGTCAGCCCTGGCAGCCGGCGCCGGACAACGGTGGTTTCGGCGGGCAGCAGCCCCCGCCCCCGCCGCCGCCCGGTGGAGCGCCGCAGCAGCCGTACGGCGCCCCGCCCCCGCCGCCCGCCTCTCCCTACGGCGCTCCTCCGCAGCAGCCCAACCCGTACGGCGCCCCGCCGCCGCAGCAGCCGGGCTACGGTTACCCGCCGCAGCAGCCCAGCCCGTACGGCGCGCCCGGCGGTTACATGCCTCCCGGGCAGCCGTCCCCCTCGAAGAACAACATCCCGCTCGCGATCCTCCTGTCCGTGCTGGGCATGCTGGTGGCGGCCGTCCTCTACGGCTTCATCTACCAGCTCGGCTTCGACGAGGAGACCGGCGAGCTGACGCAGACCCTGTACGTGGCCGTCGTCGTGGGTGTGATCACCGCGCTCGGCCCGGCGTTCTTCGCGCGGGGCAACTGGCCCGCCTACATCCTCGCCGCGGTCCTCGGCTTCGTCGGCATCGTCCTCGGCGGCCTGTGGGGCACGGCGCTCATCATGTCGGACCTGCTGACCGACGTGACGGGTGACAGCGCGGTCACGATCTTCTTCACCTACTTCGGCGACACGTGGGACGTGTGGCAGGAGGACCTGGCGGCCATCGACTGGGTCCTGATGTTCCTGGCCCCCCTCGGCGCCATCTCGCTCACCCAGGGTGTCCAGCGCAGGAGCGGCCAGCACTGACGCCGCTCGGCGACGCGAACGCCGGAAGGCCCGCCGCCTGCCGTCCGAGAGGACGGAGGTACGGCGGGCCTTCCGGCGTTCGCGTCCTGCCGGGCCGCGGGGGGCCGGTCGCGTCAGGTGGGCTCCAGGCCGTGGCTGCGCAGCCAGGTCAGCGGGTCGATGGCGGAGCCGCCGCCCGGCCTGACCTCGAAGTGCAGGTGCGGGCCCGTGGAGTTGCCCGAGTTGCCCGAGTAGGCGATGACGGTGCCCGCCTGCACCCAGCCGGACTGGTAGGCCGAGCTGTCCAGGTGCGCGTACCAGGTCTCCGTGCCGTCGGCGGCGGTGAGGACGACGAGGTTGCCGTAGCTGGGGTGCCACTGCGTGCTGATCGTGCCGTCCGTCGCGGCCAGGACGGGGGAGCCGTAGCTGACCGGGAAGTCGATGCCGGTGTGCTGGGACATCCAGTTGACGCCCGCCTGGCCGTAGTAGGCGCTCAGGCCGTGCTGTTCCACGGGCACGAAGAACTTGGGCCGCGCCGCCTCGATGCGGGCGGCCTCCTCGGCGGCGGCCTCGGCCTCCGCCTCCTGCTGCACCTCCAGGTCCATCCGGCCCTGGGTGCGGCTGGCGCGCTCCGCGTAGTCGTCGGCGGCGGTCGAGAGGCTGACGAGCTGGGTGTCGAACTGCTCGTTGGCCTCGATCGGTCCGGCCTCGGCCGGGTCGGGCGCGGCGACCGGCGCCCGGTCCTCCGCGCCGCCCGTCGTGTCGTTGACGGTCGCGGCGGTCGCGACGGCCGTGACGCCGAGGACGCACAGGGAAGGCGCCGCGACGGTCAGGAACGCGGAGCGGGCGCGCGGCCGTACGGACCGGCGCCGTCCCCGGCCCGCCGCGCGCGGGGGAGGCGTCACATCGACGGTGACCTCGGGCCCGGGGGCGGATTCCGGCGCGGGGGCCGGCTCGTCGTCGTCCTCGCGGACGGCGCCCAGCTGCGTGGTCGCGTCGGGCCGGTCGTGCGTCTCAGGCGTGGCGTAGGCGTCGTACGCGTCGTACGGGTCGGCGTCGTACCGCTGTTCCGGGGCGTACGGGTCGGCCGCCTCATTGCCGTAGGCGTCGTTGTCGTACGTGTCGTGGGCGTCGGCGTATTCCGCCGGGCCGCCTTGCGCGTATGCCGCGGCGCCGTGGTCGTGCTGCACCTGCGCGGGATATCCGGGCGTAATTCCGCCATGCTGCTGCACGCCGAAATCACCGGTGGCCTGCGGATATCCGCCGTCGTACCCCTGCGTGTGAACGCCCGGGTATCCGCCCTGTTCCATCACGGGAACGGTGCTGGTCGGCGCGTCGTGCAGCGAGGTGGCGCCGTGCCCCCCGGCCGTGTTCCACGGATCGGCGGCGAACGTGTGCTGCTGCCCGTACCAGGGGTCCTGCGGGGCGACTTGGGGCACCGCCGTCGTGGCGGTCCACTGCTGCGCGCCCTCGTAGGCGGCGGCGGAGCCGTACGCGTCGGGCGTGCCGTACCCCGTATCGGGGTAAGAGCCGAAGCCGGGGTAATCCGTATGCCCGGATACTCCGGACAGCAGACGATCGCTCACCGACCATGCCTTTCGGCTCGACAACAGGGCTGGGGTGGCCCCCTGCGGCTGTAGTGCGGCGACTGTACCCGTCGCCGACGCGTAGCCACAATCTTCCGCTGGCTGTTCGCGGGTTTCCTGGGGAGAGGAAAGGGGCAATAAGCCGTCTTTTGGCGGCTCGGCCATCGAGACCGCACGATGTGTTCGAAGGCAGTTCGAATTCTGATCGATGAAGAACCGTGCCCGTTCCGACGCCTGGCGCGGCGCGCATGGGAGATTCTGGGGACGACAGCGACGTCCCCCTCGCCCGGCAGCGCCGCCGGGAAGCACTGGAGGCACAGATGGGTGTTCAGGGTCCGATCCGCGTCGTGGTGGCGAAGCCGGGGCTCGACGGGCACGACCGGGGCGTGAAGGTCATCGCCCGCGCCCTGCGTGACGCGGGGATGGAGGTCGTCTACACCGGGCTGCACCAGAGCCCGGAGCAGATCGTGGACACCGCGATCCAGGAGGACGCCGACGCCGTCGGCCTGTCGATCCTCTCCGGCGCGCACAACACGCTCTTCGCGCGCGTCCTCGAACTTCTTCGCGAACGCGACGCCTCCGACATCACCGTCTTCGGCGGCGGGATCATCCCCGAGGAGGACATCCCGCCGCTGCGCGCCCTCGGCGTCGCCGCGATCTTCACGCCAGGGGCGCCCATGGCGGACATCGTGCGGTGGGTGGAGGAGCACGTCGGGGCCGCGCGGGAGGCCGCGGGAGGGGACAGCAGGGCCGAATTGTGACGGGTCTCACCACTCCGGTGTGACCTGCGGTTTACGAGGCCCCTGGGGGCACGGATACGCTCGTCTCCGGACATGCCGCGTGCCGGACGCCCGAGAGTGCGTCCGTTGCTCACGACGCGCCGGACGCCGTCAGACGCGACCGTTGCTCACGCCGCGACCGCGCGGCACGCCCACGCTGACAACGAACCGCGAGACATCAGATTGAGGGACGGACGCGCGTGGACCTGTTCGAGTACCAGGCGAGGGATCTCTTCGCGAAGCATGACGTGCCGGTGCTGGCCGGCGAAGTCATCGACACACCGGAGGCGGCGCGCGAGGCGACGGAGCGGCTCGGTGGCCGCGCGGTCGTCAAGGCCCAGGTCAAGACCGGTGGCCGAGGCAAGGCGGGCGGCGTCAAGCTGGCCGCGGACCCGGCGGACGCCGTCGAGAAGGCTCGGGCGATCCTGGGCATGGACATCAAGGGGCACACGGTCCACCGCGTGATGCTGGCCCAGACGGCCGACATCGTGGACGAGTACTACGTCTCCTTCCTGCTGGACCGCACCAACAGGACGTTCCTCGCGATGGCCTCCGTCGAGGGCGGTGTCGAGATCGAGGAGGTCGCCGTCTCCAACCCGGAGGCGCTGGCCAAGGTCCCGGTGGACGCCGTCGAGGGCGTGACCGAGGCGAAGGCCCGCGAGATCGTCGAGACCGCGAAGTTCCCGGCCGAGATCGCCGACCAGGTCGTGGACGTGCTCCAGCGGCTGTGGACGGTCTTCGTCGAGGAGGACGCGCTCCTCGTCGAGGTGAACCCGCTGGTCAAGACCGGCGACGGCCGGATCGTCGCGCTGGACGGCAAGGTGTCGCTCGACGCGAACGCCGAGTTCCGCCAGCCCGACCACGCCGCGCTTGAGGACAAGGCCGCGGCCAACCCGCTGGAGGCCGCCGCCAAGGAGCGCGGGCTCAACTACGTGAAGCTGGACGGCGGCAGCGTCGGCATCATCGGCAACGGCGCGGGTCTCGTCATGAGCACCCTGGACGTCGTCGCCTACGCGGGCGAGGCCCACGGCGGTGTGAAGCCGGCCAACTTCCTCGACATCGGCGGCGGCGCCTCGGCCGAGGTGATGGCGAACGGCCTGGAGATCATCCTCGGCGACCCCGAGGTCACCTCCGTGTTCGTCAACGTCTTCGGCGGCATCACCGCCTGCGACGCGGTGGCCAACGGCATCGTGCAGGCCCTCGAACTGCTGAAGAGCAAGGGCGAGAGCGTCAGCAAGCCGCTGGTCGTGCGGCTCGACGGCAACAACGCCGAGCTGGGGCGGAAGATCCTGACCGACGCCGCCCACCCGCTCGTCGAGCAGGTGGACACCATGGACGGAGCGGCTGCCCGCGCCGCCGAGCTGGCCGCGAAGTAAAGGAACCCACACTCACCATGGCTATCTTCCTCACCAAGGAAAGCAAGGTCATCGTCCAGGGGATGACCGGGTCCGAGGGCCAGAAGCACACCCGGCGCATGCTGGCCTCCGGCACGAACATCGTCGGCGGCGTGAACCCGCGCAAGGCCGGTCAGACGGTGGACTTCGACGGCACCGAGGTACCGGTGTTCGGCGGCGTGAAGGACGCGATCGAGGCGACAGGCGCCGACGTGACCGTCATCTTCGTCCCGGAGAAGTTCACCAAGGACGCGGTCATCGAGGCGATCGACGCCGAGATCCCGCTCGCCGTCGTCATCACCGAGGGCGTCGCGGTGCACGACACCGCCACGTTCTGGTCGTACGCGGGCCAGAAGGGCAACAAGACCCGCATCATCGGCCCGAACTGCCCCGGCCTCATCACGCCCGGCCAGTCGAACGCGGGCATCATCCCGGCCGACATCACGAAGCCGGGCCGCATCGGCCTGGTCTCGAAGTCGGGCACGCTGACGTACCAGATGATGTACGAGCTGCGTGACCTGGGCTTCTCGTCCTGTGTCGGCATCGGCGGCGACCCGATCATCGGGACGACGCACATCGACGCGCTCGCCGCGTTCGAGGCCGACCCCGACACCGACCTCATCGTGATGATCGGCGAGATCGGCGGCGACGCCGAAGAGCGTGCCGCCGACTTCATCAAGGCGAACGTCACCAAGCCGGTCGTCGGCTACGTCGCGGGCTTCACCGCGCCCGAGGGCAAGACGATGGGCCACGCCGGTGCCATCGTCTCCGGTTCGTCCGGCACCGCCCAGGCGAAGCAGGAGGCCCTGGAGGCCGCCGGTGTGAAGGTCGGCAAGACCCCGTCGGAGACCGCGCGTCTTGCCAGGGAACTGCTGGCGGCCGACTGATCCGGCCGCAGCCCGGCGCGTCCGTCACGCGCCGGGACCCGTGCTCGCGCCCCCGCCGGTCCCCCGTGGACCCGGGGGCGCGGCGCTGTGCCGCGCTCCCGGGCCCCCGGGCCCCCGGCCGCCGTCAGTGCAGCAGCGCGGCGGCCACCAGCGCGCCCGCCGTCGCCGCGCTGCCGCCGAGCCCGGCGAGGGTGCGCTGCCGCGTGGAGCGTTCACCCGCCTTCCGCACCGCCTCGGGCGGCACCGTGGCGGGCGTGTGGCGCGCGACGGCCTCGGCCATCAGCTCGCGCAGCACGTCCCGCCGCCGGTCGGGCTCGGCCGCCGTCAGCGCGGGCACCCGGGCGGCCAGCAGCTCACGGGCGTGGGCCGCGCGCCGCTCGGTCGCGCCGATGGTCGCCTCGCACTCCAGGGCCGTGCGCACGAGGTCGAGCCCCATCACCTCGTGCAGCAGCACGACCCTGCGGTAGGCGGGCGGCAGGCCCACCATGACGGGCAGCAGCTCCCCGGGGACCTCGGCCGTGCGGCGGCGGTGGCCGGGCGAGAAGGTGTGCCAGGGCGAGAGCGCGTAGTCGTACGCCGCCGCCCTGACCCAGCCGCCGGGATCGCCGTGCGCGGACACGTCGGACCACTGCTCCCAGGCGCGCCGGAACGCCCAGCCCACCGCGCGGTCCGCCAGCAGCCCGCTGCCGGTGAGCAGGTAGGACTGGCGGCTCAGCGACGCGGCGTGCCGCGCGTAGAGGGCGTCGAACCCGGCCACGGGTTCCGGCGTCTCCTGGGGCGGTGGCTGGCTTGCCGGATGATCAGTCAATACGGTCATACCGACATAGTGGGCGACACAGCGGCAAAAACCTGTTACCCGGGCATATGGGGTGTTGTTGGCAGCATGGCCGCGTGCGACACGTGCGACACCTTCTCCGGCTGCTCCAGCAGACCGCCCCGCTCGGCCGCGTCCGCGCCCGCTGGGTGTTCGAGGGGCTGCTCGCGGCCGGGCTCGGCCTCGGCGTCCCGGCCGCGCTCGTCCTCCTGCTGTGGACCCTCTCACCCTTCCCCGACAGCGGCGCGGGCGGCGCCCTGCATGTCGCCGCCGACCTGTGGCTCCTCGGCCACGGCGCCGACCTCACGCGGCCGGGCGCCCTCGACGGACTCCCCGCCCCCGTCGGCCTGACCCCCCTCCTGCTCACGGCCCTGCCCGCCTGGCTGCTCCACCGCGCGGTCCGCACGGCGCTCGTCCCCGACCGGTACGCCCACGACTGGGGCGTGCACCCGGCCGACGGCCCGCGCGCCGCGCTGTGGGTGACCGGCGGCTACCTGCCCGCCGCCGCCGTCGTCACCCTGTGCGCGCGGGGCGGCCCGCTGGCCGTCGATCCGCTGAGCGCCGCCGTCCAACTCCCGCTGTTCACGCTCACCGTGACGCTCTGCGCCGCCTGGGCCGTCTGCGGCGCCCTGCCCGCCGCCGCGCTGCCCGGCTGGGTCAGACGGCTGCCCGGCGCGCGGATCGCCGCCGCCGCCCGCGCGTCCGTCGCCGGGCTCGCGGCCACCTGCGGCGCGGGCGCGCTGCTCGTCGCCGGATGCCTCGCCGTCCGGGCCGACGCGGCGCAGACGTCGTTCGGCGCGCTCGGCACCGAATGGTCGGGACGGCTGTCCGTCCTGCTGCTCGCCTGCGCGCTCGCGCCCAACGCCGCGGTCTGGGGCGCCGCCTACGGCCTCGGGCCCGGCTTCACGGTCGGGGCGGGCAGCGCCGTCGGCCCGTTCGCCGTCCAGGGCGCCGGGGCCGCGCCCGGCTTCCCGCTGCTCGCCGCGCTCCCCTCGGGGACGCCGGGGCACCCGCTGGCGTGGGCGCTGCCGGTCGCCGTGCCGGTGGCGGGCGCGCTGGTGGCCGCGTGGTTCGTGTCGCGTTCGCGCGCGGCCGACGAGGGAGTGGCGGCCACGGCGCTCGTGGGCCTCGGCACGGCCTGCGGCTCCGGCGTCGGCCTCGGCGTCCTCGCGTCCTGGTCGGGCGGCCCGCTCGGCACGCGCGCCCTCGCCGACTTCGGGCCTGAGCCCTGGCTGACGGGCCTGGCCGCCGCCGCGTGGACCGCGGTGCTCGTCCCGCCGCTCGCGCTGCTGCTGCGGGCCTCCCGCGTGAGCGGGCTGGACGCGCGGCTCAAACGCCTGGTGCGGCGCCCGCGCGAGGCCGCCGACGCGAAGGCGTGGCACCGTACGGACGCCCGGCTGACGCGCTGGGCCGCGCTGCGCAGGACGTCGGGCGCGCTGGTCCCTGAGATGCCGGCGCCGGAAGGGACGGAGGACGACGCGCAGCGGCGCGGCGTGCCGCGTCCGTCCCGGCCGGGGGACGGCGGCTGACGCCGCGCCACGCGCGCCTGATCAGCTCAGTTCAGTTCTGTTCGCCCAGGATCGGCCGCAGTTCGCGCGGCAGCAGGTGCTCGCACGACTGGCGCGACGGCTGCGTCAGCGCGTCGTCCACGCAGTCGAAGTAGTCCTTGTAGACGAGTTGGAGCGTGTAGGACGCCACCACGATCACCAGCGCCAGGCCCGACAGCACGATGCCCGCGATCGCCGGTGTCCGCAGCGGCTTGTCGCGCGGCGGCGGGAGCGGCGCCGGGACCGCGCCGGGCGGCGGGGGAGGCGGAGGCGGCGCGGACTCGCCGCGCCCCTGGAGCGCGTCCACCTTCTTGTCCCTGGCGTCCGGGCCGTCCTTCGGGCCGCCGCGCAGACTGCTGACACCCCAGTACAGACCGAGCGCGCCGAGCAGCAGCGCCAGCCACAGCCAGCCGAGCAGCACGCCGCTGCACACGCCCCACATCCCGGCGAGCATCGCGTACCGCGCGTGCCGCTGCGCCGGGTCGGTCGGGTCCCAGCCGCGCGGGCCGCCGCCGAGGCCGCCTGGCCGCCGTTCCGGCCCGCCCGCCGGGTCGCCCCAGCGGCCCTTCTCGCGCTCCGGCTGTTTGCTGCTCCACTGGCTTCCCCAGCGGGGACCGCCGCCGCCCTGCTTGCCCCGATCGTCCCCCGGGCGGTCGTCGCCGTTCCCCGCCCCGCCTTCGGGGAGCCTCGGCTGCCACGGACGGTCGGGGGTGCCCTCGGGCGGCGGGGCGAAGGGGTTGTCCTCCCCGTCGGGCCGGTCCTTGGGTTCGGGGGCACGGCGTCGGTCCGTCATCGTGGTCGTCGAATCTCCCTCTTAGGTGCCGTTGTCCCGACGGTACCTGCCCGGGGTCGCCCCACGGCACGGGGGGAGCGAGGCGTGCCGGTATCGTTGCGCCGAGACCTCCCCGAAAGAAAGACCTCCCCGTGGCTCGCATCGTCGTCCTCGTCTCCGGGTCGGGCACCAATCTCCAGGCCCTGCTGGACGCGGTCACACAGCGCGGTGCGGCGTACGGCGCCGAGATCGTCGCCGTGGGCGCCGACCGGCCGGGGATCGAGGGGCTGCGGCGTGCGGAGCGCGCCGGGGTGCCGACCTTCGTCCACCGCGTCAGGGACTTCACGGACCGCCCCGCCTGGGACCGCGCGCTCACCGCGTCGGTCGCCGCGTACCGGCCCGACCTCGTCGTCTCGGCCGGGTTCATGAAGATCGTCGGCCCCGACTTCGTCGCCGAGTTCGGCGGACGGTTCCTCAACACGCACCCGGCGCTGCTGCCGAGCTTCCCCGGCGCCCACGGCGTACGGGACGCGCTCGACCACGGCGTGAAGGTCACCGGCTGCACCGTCCACTTCGTGGACGGCGGGGTGGACTCAGGACCGATCATCGCCCAGGAGGCGGTGGCGGTGGAGGCGGACGACGACGAGGCGTCGCTCCACGAGCGCATCAAGCACGTCGAGCGGCGGCTGCTCGTCGAGGTCGTGGGGCGGCTCGCCCGCGACGGCTACCGCATCGAGGGACGAAAGGTGTATATCCCGTGACGGCCGAAGGAACCCCCGAAGGAACCGCCGAGACGCGCCGGCCCCTGCGCCGCGCGCTGGTCAGCGTGTACGACAAGACCGGTCTCGACGAGCTGGCCCGCGGGCTCCACGCGGCGGGGGTGCAGCTGGTCTCCACCGGTTCCACGGCCGCGCGGATCGCCGCAGCCGGAGTGCCGGTGACGCCGGTCGAGGAGCTGACGGGCTTCCCCGAGACGCTGGACGGCCGCGTGAAGACGCTCCACCCGGGCGTCCACGCGGGCATCCTCGCCGACCTGCGCCGCCCCGAGCACCGCGCCGAGCTGGAGAAGCTGGGCATCGAGCCGTTCGACCTCGTCGTGGTGAACCTCTACCCGTTCACGCGGACCGTCGCGTCGGGCGCCTCGCGCGACGAGTGCGTCGAACAGATCGACATCGGCGGCCCGTCCATGGTGCGCGGGGCGGCGAAGAACCACCCGTCGGTCGCCGTGGTCACCGACCCGGCGCGCTACGCGGACGTGCTGACGGCCGCCGCGGGCGGCGGGTTCACGCTGGTCGAACGGCGGCGCCTCGCGGCGGCGGCGTTCCGGCACACGGCGGAGTACGACGTCGCGGTCGCGGGCTGGTTCGCCGGGCTGGACACTGAGGCCGGCGAGGACGCGGACGCGGACGAACTCTTCCCGCACAGCGCCGACCTGGCGTTCACGCGGGAGAGCGTCCTGCGCTACGGCGAGAACCCGCACCAGGCCGCCGCGCTCTACCGCGACGGCAGCGGCACGGGCCTCGCCGCGGCCGAGCAGCTGCACGGCAAGGAGATGTCGTACAACAACTACGTGGACACCGAGGCCGCGCGCCGGGCCGCGTACGACCACGCCGAGCCGTGCGTCGCGATCATCAAGCACAGCAACCCGTGCGGTGTCGCCGTCGGTGACGACGTCGCCGACGCCCACCGCAAGGCGCACGCCTGCGACCCGCTGTCCGCGTACGGCGGCGTCATCGCCGTCAACCGGCCGGTCAGCGCCGAACTGGCCGGGCAGGTCGCGGAGATCTTCACCGAGGTCATTGTCGCGCCCGCCTACGAGGACGGCGCGCTGGAGGCGCTCACGCGCAAGAAGAACATCCGCGTGCTGCGCTGCCCCGAGCCCCCGGCCGCCCGCACCGAGCACCGTCCGATCGACGGCGGCACGCTCGTGCAGGTCACCGACCGGCTCCAGGCGCCGGGCGACGACCCGGCGAACTGGCAGCTGGTCGCGGGCGCCGAGCTGCCCGAGACGGAGCTGGCGCAGCTCGCCTTCGCCTGGCGCGCCTGCCGCGCGGTGAAGTCGAACGCCATCCTGCTCGCCAAGGACGGCGCGACGGTCGGCGTCGGCATGGGGCAGGTGAACCGCGTGGACTCGGCGAAGCTCGCCGTGCAGCGCGCGGGCGCGGACCGCGCGGCCGGTTCCTACGCGGCGTCCGACGCGTTCTTCCCCTTCCCCGACGGCTTCGAGGTGCTGGCGGCGGCCGGGGTGCGCGCCGTGGTGCAGCCGGGCGGCTCGGTCCGTGACGAGCAGGTGATCGAGGCGGCGAAGGCGGCCGGGGTCACCATGTACACCACCGGGACGCGGCACTTCTTCCACTGACCCGCGCGCACGGCGCACGGACGACGCACGGCCGCGCCGCCGACCGGACTCCGGTCGGCGGCGCGGCCGTTCTGCCGTGGGTCAGGGCTGGTCCCGGTGCAGCAGCCGCACCACGACCTCGTGCAGCACCTCGTGGTCGCGCGGGTCGTACAGCGTGAAGGGGCCGCCGTCCACGGTGTACCACTCGTCGGCGCCCGCGTAGCGGATGCGCATGGTCAGCGTGCCCTGCTCGTCGGCGCCGGTGTGCAGCTCCAACTCGCCGGTGATGACGCCGACCTCCTTGGTCATCACGCCGCCGCGCGGCGCCGTGAAGACGGTGTATCTGTCGCTCATGCCCCACTCATACCGGATGCGTCAGCACGTACCCAGCATCTCGTCCAGCGCGGCTTTCTCGTCTTCGTCCACGGCGAGTTCCCAGGTGTGCTTCACGCTCACCCACATCCGGGCGTACGCGCAGTGGAAGTCGGCCGTCGGCTGCCAGTCGGCCGGGTCCTGGTCGCCCTTGGAGCGGTTGGACGAGGCGCTGGCCGCGAGGAGTTGCGGGTGGTCGAGGTCGTTGGCGAAGTCCTGGCGGCGGGGTGTCGTCCACTCCGCCGCGCCCGAGCGCCACGACTCGGCGAGCGGCACGATGTGGTCGATGTCCACCTTCGAGGGGGACGTCAGCGTCGCGCCGTCGTAGGGGCTGACCCAGGTGCCGGACTCGACGCGGCAGTTGGCGCCGGTCGTGACGTCGCTGCCGTCACGTTTCAGCACGGTCTGCCGCGTGGTGCAGCCGCCGCGCGTGATCCAGTGGGGGAACTTGTCGCGGGAGTAGCCGGACATCCCGGCCTCGGGGGCGACGGTCAGGGCGGCGAGTTGCGTGCGGGCGGTCGCGGCGTCGGGGATGCCGGGCGGCGCCGCGTGGGCCGGGCCCGGCACGAGCAGCGTCACCAGGGCGGCCAGGACGGCGACGAGGGTGGTGGGGAGGGGGCGGGGGGAACGCATCGGGTACCTCCGGTGGTGCGGGGTCACCTGACTACCGGTCTACCCGATGGTGATATCTCCATGACGGAACGTCATGTCGGGCGGCGGTGCGCCCCGCACCCGCGCGCCCGGGGCGCGCACCGGATGCCCCGGTGCGCGCCGCGCGCGTCGGTCAGGCGACGTGCGGGATCTGCGTCCCCTCCGGGGGGTTGCCGTAGTGGTCGTTGATCTTGTTGATCTCCGACTGGAGGTACAGCGCGTGCGCGCTGAGCAGGAGCACCAGCACGCACGAGATGGCCGGGCTGCACGTCGGCGCCATGCCCGCCGCGCGCTGCGCCTGGGCGACGCGCTTCCCCGTGTTGTAGGCCGTGATGAACATCGGCACGTAGATGAAGCAACCGGGGAAGACGGCCAGGACGGACAGCGCCGGGTTGACCTCGATGCGGCTGTCGTACTGCGACAGCTCCTTGTTGATCTTGTACCACCACACCAGGTGGTAGATGCCCAGCGTGATGATCGGCAGGCCCAGCCAGACGGCGAAGACGTTGCGCGAGCGCATCGCCCTGCCGAAGCCGGTGGCCCCCTGCGGCACGCCGTAGGGGGCGGGGGCGCCGGGCGGCGGGGCGCCGTACGGGGCGGGAGCGGCGGGCGGCGGCGCTCCGTAGGGCGCCGAGGCGCCGGGCTGCGGCGCGCCGTACGGTCCCTGGGCCCCGTAGGGGCCTGGCTGCCCGGCCGGGGACGGGCCGGGCGGGGTGTGGTCAGTGCTCACGACTGTGAGACTCCTCATGAGTTCGAAACGGTCCGGCGCGCGGTCGCCCCGGTCCGGTGGGGACGGGCGGCGGAGCGCGAAACGACACACGGGGAGCGAGCCCCCGACCCGCGCGAGTGCATATTCGACCGTCTGTCCTGTTGTCGTGTCCAGAGGGTTCACCGACCTGTGGCGAAGTCGGAACACGCCCCCCACGGACGCCCCGCGCGCGCCGGGGCCCGGATTCGTCCCCGGCGCCCCCCATCCGGGAGGATGGGGACATGAGCGCGAAGATTCTGGACGGCAAGGCCGCCGCGGCGGCCATCAAGTCCGACCTCACCGCCCGGGTCGCCGTTCTGCGGGAACGCGGCGTCACCCCAGGGCTCGGCACGCTGCTGGTCGGCGACGACGTCGGCAGCCAGAAGTACGTCGCGGGCAAGCACCGTGACTGCGCCGCCGTCGGCATCGCGTCGCTCCAGCGCGAGCTGCCCGCGACCGCCTCCCAGGCCGACATCGAGGCCGTGGTCCGCGAGCTGAACGACGACCCGGCGTGCACCGGCTACATCGTCCAGCTCCCCCTGCCGCGCGGCATCGACGTCAACCGCGTCCTGGAGCTGATCGACCCGGCCAAGGACGCCGACGGCCTGCACCCGACGAACCTCGGCCGCCTCGTCCTGGGCGAGCCCGCTCCGCTGCCGTGCACGCCGAACGGCATCATCGCCCTGCTGCGGCGCGGCGGCGTCACGATCGACGGCGCGCACGTCGTGGTCATCGGCCGGGGGATCACGGTCGGCCGCTCCCTCCCGCTGCTGCTGACGCGCCGCAGCGAGAACGCCACCGTCACGCAGGTCCACACCGGCACCCGTGACGTCTCCGCCGAGCTGCGGCGGGCCGACATCGTCGTCGCCGCCGTGGGCGTGCCGCACCTGGTGAAGCCGGAGGACGTGAAGCCGGGCGCCGCCGTCCTCGACGTCGGCGTCAGCCGCGACGAGAACGGGAAGATCGCCGGTGACGTGCACCCGGGCGTCGCCGAGGTCGCGGGCTGGCTCTCGCCGAACCCCGGCGGCGTCGGGCCCATGACCCGCGCGATGCTCCTCCAGAACGTGGTCGAGGCCGCGGAGCGCGCCGCCGCCCCCGACGTCCTCGCGGCGGACTGATGGCGCCCGGCAGCTACCCGACGCGTGGCACCGCCCGCCCCGAGGGCGGGCGCCGCATCGCCAGCGGCTCCGCGCCCGCGCCCATCCGCCAGTGGCCGCTGCTCGCCGTCCTCGGCGTCACGCTGCTCGGGCTGCTCGTCACGCTGGCGAACTTCCGCGTCGGCCTGCTCCTCGTCGGCGGCGCGCTGCTCGGCGGCGCGGTGCTGCGCGGCTGGCTCCCGGCGGTGGGGATGCTGGCGGTCAGGTCGCGCTTCACGGACGTGCTGACGTACGGCGTCCTCGGCGCGCTGATCGTGCTGCTGACGCTGATGGCGGAACCGGCCCCGTGGCTCGAACTGCCCTTCCTCAACGACCTCCTCCGCTTCTCCGCGGGCTGAGTCGGCCTCACCGCTCCCTCCCGCAAGCCGAAGGTGCGCCCCCTGTGATCAACGCCGACAAACCGCAGCGCTGGAACGACGACGTGCGGGCATCCGTGCGGCTCTACAACGCGTGGTTCCTGGCGGCTGCTCCCCAGGCGTACCAGGACACGCGGCTGGTCACGGTGCACGAGGTGGAACGGGCCTTCGGCTGGACGGCCGACATGACGGCCGTCACCCCCGAGGTGCTGGAGGAGCACCCCGATGTCCTGGCCGCCCTCCGGATGAGCACCGCGCCCCCGCTCGCCAGGGACCGCCTCGTCGGCCTCTCGTCCGGGTCGAGGTCGCTGCTGGACTCGATGGAGAAGAGCGGGCGGCTCCCCCCGAGGATGCGGCGGGAGGTGCTCTCGGGGCACCTCCGGCGCATGTGCGCCGTCCTGAACGACCTGCTGGACCAGGACCTCTTCCCCTGGTCCCGCACGGGCGGCCCGGTGGACCCGCGGCAGCGCGAGCGCGCCGCCACCGTCGTCGCCGACCGCCTCTGCGGAGCCGTCGCGGACCCGATCGTGCGGAACGCCCAGGAGCAGCGCCAGTTGGCGCTGATCGAGGAATGGCTGCTCGCCCGCGGGTACAGCAGGAAGGCGCACCCCGCGTCCTTGCCGCTGCGGACCATGCAGCCCGGCACCTTCTCGTTCCGCCAGATCGTGGTGGTCGGCGACGGCCACCCGGTCAACATCCCCGTCGATGCCGTCATCCAGCCGCACACCCCGCGCCCGCACGGCTTCCCCGTCCTCATAGAGGCCAAGTCCGCGGGCGACTTCACCAACACCAACAAGCGCCGCAAGGAGGAAGCCGCGAAGATCCACCAGCTCAAGGCGACCTACGGCGCCGACATCTCGCTCCTCCTCTTCCTCTGCGGATACTTCAACACCGGATATCTCGGGTACTCCGCGGCGGAGGGGCTCGACTGGGTGTGGGAGCACCGCATCGACGACCTGGAGGCCGCGGGTGTCTGACAGGCTGCGCGAGACCGAGGAGCGGCGGGTCGTCCTCCAACGCGAACTGGACTCGGAACGGACGCAGGCCGCCCGCAACGCATGGGGGCAGTTCGCGACGCCTCCGCCCCTGGCCTCCGAGATCATGCGGTACGCGCTGAGCCTGCACGGCGGGACGCGTGTCGATTTCCTTGAGCCGTCCTGCGGATCGGGAGCGCTGCTCTCGGCCCTGCTGCGGCACGTGGGGGACAGGACGATCGGCCGGGCCGTCGGCGTCGAACTCGATCCCCGTTTCGCGGCGGTCGCCGCCGACCTGTGGCGGGAGCACGGGGTCCGGATCGTCGAGGGCGACTTCACGCACGCGGGCACGCCGACCGGCGCCGCCGCGTCGCTGCTCGTCGCCAATCCTCCCTACGTCCGCCACCACCACCTGAGCGCGGAGAAGAAGCGCGCACTGGGCTCCCTGTGCGCGGATCAGGTGGGGATCAAACCTTCGGGCCTCTCCGGCCTCTACCTGTACTTCGTGCTGCTCAGCCATCGCCTGCTGGCCCCGGGAGCGGTCTCCGCGTGGCTGGTCCCGAGCGAGTTCATGGACGTCAACTACGGCGTTGCGCTGAAGCGTTACCTCTCGACCGAGGTCGAGCTCGTCCGCGTCCATCAGTACGACGCGGCGGAGACGCAGTTCGACGACGCGCTGGTCACGTCGAGCGTCGTCGTCTTCCGGAATTCCCCCCCTTCTCCGGAAAGCGCGGCCGCATTCTCCTTCGGCGGCACGCTGTCGGCGCCGAAGGTCTCCCGGTCCGTCAGGAACGCGGAGCTGAACCCCGCCGAGAAATGGTCGCGCTACCTGTATGCCGCGACGTCGGTGGCGGGGCCCGCGAGCAGCGCGACGGGGCCGAGACTCTCCGATTTCTTCACCATCCGCCGAGGGCTGGCGACCGGCTCGAACGCGTTCTTCATCCTCCCGCGCGGTGAGGCGGAGCGGATCGGCATTCAGGAGAGATTCCTGCGCCCCATCCTGCCGAGTCCACGGAAATTGACGGGCGACGCGGTGGCGGCCGACAGTTCCGGCTGGCCTGACATCCCGGACCAGCTCGCCCTCATCGACTGCTCGCTGTCCCCGGAGGAACTGGTCAGGGAGAACCCGGAGCTGGCCGCCTATCTGGAGAGCGCCGACGAGAAGGTCCGGAGCGGCTATCTCGTCAGCAAGCGTTCCCCCTGGTACAAGCAGGAATCGCGCGACGCGGCCCCCGTCCTCCTGACCTACATGGGGAGAGGCAAGGACGATCGCCGCCCGCTCCGGTTCCTCAGGAACGACTCCGACGCGGTCGCCACCAACATGTACCTGATGCTCTACCCCACGGCGCGACTGCGGCATTACCTGGAGCGCGGCGCGGACGGGATGCGGCGCGTCCACGAGGCGCTGCTCTCGCTCACCGCCGAGGAGATGCGCGGAGGCGGCAGGGTGTACGGCGGCGGGCTGCACAAGATGGAGCCCAGGGAACTCGCGGCGCTCCCGGCCGACAGCATCGCCGCCCTCGCCCCCGAACTTCTCGCGGACAGGGAGCAGGACGGGGAGCAGCACGGTGCCTCCGCCCCCGGAGCGGCCACCGGCGTCGTCCGGGCCTGGGCGCGTGCGCGGGGCATGCGCGTGACGGATCGTGGCCGCCTGGGCCCTGACGTGTGGGACGCGTGGAATCGCGCGCAGTCCGAGGGTACGGACGGTCCACGAAAGGCGGACTCGGGGACGCAACCCGCCCTGTGGTGAACGTACTCGCCCGCCGGGGGCGGGTGTGCAGCCCCGGCGCAGGCGTCGGGGGCAGGCCGGACCACGGAGGCTCGCGCGGTGCGTCGCAGATGGCAGGAGACCCGGGCGGCCTTCGAGCGCGGCTGGTACGAGCACGAGGGGCACAGGGTCGATCTGTCGGCCGGTCTCGACGCCATGCGCGCGGGCATCAGGCTGCACCACCCCGGTGAGCTGCGCCGCCTGCCGTTCCCCGAGGGCAGGGGGACCACGCGCGTCGAGGTGACGGACGAGAGCACCCTGGAGGCGGTGGAGCGGCTGGCCGGGGCCGGTGGCGGGGCGGGGCGGCTCGCGGCGCTGAACTTCGCGTCGGCCCGCAACCCGGGCGGGGGCGTGGCCCGTGGGGCGCGTGCCCAGGAGGAGAGCCTGGCCCGTGCCAGCGCGCTGTACGACGCGCTGGTCCGCTGCCCGGAGTTCTACGCCTTCCACCGCGACCACCCCGATCCGTTCTACAGCGACCAGGTCGTGTATGCGCCGGACGTGCCGGTGTTCCGCCGGGACGACGGGTCCTGGCTGCCCGCGCCGCTGCCGGTGGCGTTCCTGACGTCGGCCGCGCCGAACCGGCGGATGATCGAGCGCGACCGGCCGGGCGCCGTGGGGAGGATTCCCGGCGCGCTGGCGACGCGCGCCCGCGGCGTGCTCGCCGTGGCGGCGCATCACGGGCACTCCCGTCTCGTGCTGGGCGCGTGGGGCTGCGGCGTGTTCGGCAACGAACCGGCCGAGGTCGCCGAGGCGTTCGCGGCGCACCTGCGCGGCGACTTCGCCGGGGTCTTCACACGCGTCGTGTTCGCCGTCCTGGACCGGGACGGCACCACCCGCGAGCCCTTCGAGCGCGCGCTGCCCGGCATGTCGTGAGGACGGCCCGGACGGCGGGACGGCGGGTTCCGGGACGACGTGCTCATGCTGGCGGGGCGCGGCTCCTGTCCGCGCCCCGCTCATCGGCCACGGGTGCGGCGTTG
Source organism: Streptomyces avicenniae (assembly GCF_000719135.1). Lineage (GTDB taxonomy): Bacteria > Actinomycetota > Actinomycetes > Streptomycetales > Streptomycetaceae > Streptomyces > Streptomyces avicenniae. Next base: position 252,673 of record NZ_JOEK01000003.1, read on the forward strand.
CAGGTGTCAAGGTGGTGAGTTCGACGGGGCGGGTGCGGGTGATCTGACCTGATTCGCGCCTGCGACCAGGTCTGTCCAGGGCGGGGTTCGCCTCAATTGGCTTGCTGGCTCACGTTGTTGCTCGTGTGGTCGGTCGTCCTCCCACTCGTTCGCATAGTGCAGGTGAACTGCTCGGTTGCGCCGGTGGGCGCGTTGAAGGTTGCGAGTGGAAACGCTACGGTCGCCCTAGCTCATCGTCTGATCACACAGGGGGTGTTGGGCGTGGCGCGGCCGTATGACTGGAGTCCGGTCGGTATGGACTCCGACCCGACACCTGGCGAGCCCGAGGAGGTCCGCGATCTCGCGGAGGAACTTGAGCGCTTCTCCGACACGGTGGACGAGGCGGTGGGGCGGGTGCGGGGGTTGGCGTCGGACCGTGCGCTGCTGGACTGGGCGGGGCTGTCGGCGGGCGCGTTTCGTGACGAGTTCGACGGTGTGCCGGGGAACTTGACCAAGTTGCGTGACTCGTACGACCTGTGCGCGCAGGCGTTACAGACGTACTGGCCGAAGTTGCAGACGGCGCAGGGTCAGGCGGATCGTGCGCTGGATCGTGCGATAGCGGCGCAGGCGGATCTGACGTCGGCGCAGGGCTCGTTGGGCGATGCGCGGGACTGGGTGTCGCGGGCGGGGGACGAGTCGGACCGGTTGCAGCGTGAGGGTGAGCGGGACAACGCGCCGCCGCCGGACGAGGCGGAGGTGCGGGCGGCGACCCGCGATCGCCGGGCGGCCGATGCGGCGCGTGAGGCGGCGCAGGCGCGTGTGGATGCGGCCCAGGACAGTCTTGACACCGCCCGTGAACTGGCGCGTCAGGCGCGGGAGATGCGTGAGGAGGCCGCGCGCGAGGCGGCCCGTGACATCGACGAGGCGTCCGACGCCGGGATCCAGAACCGCAAGTGGTGGCAGGAGGCCGCCCGGTGGGTGACGGAGAACTGGGACACGGTAGTCGATGTCTGCAAGGTCGTCGTCGCCGTCCTCGGGGTCGTCGTGATGATCATCGGCGGGCCCCTCGCGCTTCTTGTGCTGGCGGCGGCGCTGGTCGTCCTGGCGGACACGTTGATCAAGTACGCGCGCGGTGAAGCGTCCCTGTGGGACGTCGCGTTCTCCGCCCTGGACTGCATCCCGGGCATGCGCGGCCTCACCACCCTGGGCGGACTCGCCGTCGGAGTCCGCGGCGGGATCAGGGCCGCGCGGGGCGGGCTGCGGAGCCTGGGCGCGGCGGCGCGGCGCGCCCCGGGCAGGGCCGGGGCGGCACGACCGCCGACAGGGACGCCGCCGTCACCGTCGTCACTGCCGTCACCTTCATCTCCCCTCGTCTTCCACGCGGATGCGCTGACCCTGCGGGCCAGGAGCGAATTCGTCGTGAACAACTTCCCCTGGCTCATGGACGTGAACAACCGTGGTCAGCTCGGATACATCAACAATTGCTCGAACTGCGTGGTCACGGTTGACCGCCGACTCGACGGCATCGCGGTGGGTGTGGCGCCGCTGTGGCGTGGTCGGTGGCCGGACCTGCACGCTTTGGGCGCGGAGGGCATGCAGTACCAGCGGGTGGATTCCTATGACGACATCGCCGCTGATCTGGCCCGCAGAGGAGTCGGCTCCAGGAGCGTCGTCTACGTTCAGAGGCCCAACAGGATCGCCCATGTGTTCAACGCGGTCCACGTACCGGACGGGATCGCCTTTCTGGACGGCCAGTCAGGCGCGTTGGCGCGATTGGAGAGCGATGTCACCGAGATATCCCATCTCCCTTATCGGTAGCCCTCGGGAAGTCACGAAGGAGCGCGCAGATGGTTTCGCATGAGGAAGCGTTGCGGGCCGCGGTCGAGTATCTGCGGCATACCTACCGGGACATGCCCTACACCTTCGTGATGGAGCCTGAGCTGACGACGGAGCATCGCGAGGTCTGGGCCATCCGCTTCGACACCGAGGAGCGCCGGGACACCGGCGACATGACCAAGGCGCCCTTCACGCGCCTTCTCCTGGTGCCCAAGGACGGGGCCGAGCCGTGGTTCCCGCCGTCCGCATGGTCCGTCGGCGAGTTCGAAGCGCAGCTCGGCCCCCCGCAGTGAGCGATCCCCGGCTCCGGGCGTCGGCGCCCGGCTCCCCCCGAGGCTGAAGCGGCTCGGCGGCGTCGTCTCGTTCACCGGCCTCGAAGCGGCGTTTGCCCGTGCACGCGAGATTTCGGACGACGGCTCGGTGTCGCCCAGGAGTGGGCTGCTGTGCCGGGGCGAACGTTGAAGGTTCCGTGTACGGACACTATGGTCGCTTCTGCCGATCGTCTGATCGCAGAGGGGGTGTCGGACGTGGCGCGGCCGTATGACTGGAGTCCGGTGGGGATGGATTCCGATCCCACGCCGGGGGACCCGGACGAGGTCAGGAACCTGGCCGAAGAACTCCAGGAGTTCTCCGACACGGTTGACGAGGCGTTGGGGCGGGTGCGGGGGTTGGCGTCGGACCGCGCGATGCAGGACTGGGCCGGTCTGTCGGCTGAGGCGTTCCGGTCCGAGTTCGACGGTGTGCCGGGAAATCTCACCAAGTTGCGGGATTCCTACGACTTGTGTGCGCAGGCGTTGCAGACGTACTGGCCCAGGTTGCAGACGGCGCAGGGCCAGGCGGATCGTGCCTTGGACCGTGCGATAGCCGCGCAGGCGGATCTCGCCTCGGCGCAGGGCTCGTTGGGTGATGCGCAGAGTTGGGTGTCGCGGGCGGGGGATGAGGCGGAACGGCTCCAGCGTGAGGGTGAGCGGGACAACGCGCCGCCGCCGGACGAGGCGGATGTGCGGGCCGCCACCCGCGATCGTCAGGCGGCTGATGCCGCGCGTGAGGCGGCGCAGGCGCGTGTCGATGCCGCGCAGGACAGTCTTGACGCCGCGCGTGAACTGGCGCGGCAGGCGCGGGAGATGCGTGAGGAGGCCGCGCGCGAGGCGGCCCGTGACATCGACGAGGCGTCCGACGCCGGGATACAGAACCGCAAGTGGTGGCAGGACGCGGTTCATTGGGTCACCGAGAACTGGGACACGATCGTCGATGTCTGCAAGGTGATCGTTGCCGTCCTCGGGGTCGTCGTGATGATCATCGGCGGGCCGCTCGCCCTCATCGTGCTGGCGGCGGCCCTGGTCGTCCTCGCGGACACCTTGATCGACTACGCCCAAGGACGCGCGACGCTCTGGGACGTCGCCTTCGCCGCCCTCGACTGCATCCCGGGCATGAAGGGCCTCACCACCCTCGGCGGACTCGCCCGCGGCCTCCGCGGCGGGATCAGGGCGGCGCGGGGCGGGCTGCGGAGCCTCGCCGCGGCGGTGCGGCGCGCCCCGACCAGGCCGGGGGCGACACCGCTGCCCCCGCAGCAGCCGTCGCTGCCGCCCGCCATTCATGCGCAATCGATGCACCCGGCCGACGCACAGCGGTTCATCGACACCAACTATCCTTGGCTCCGCGAAGTGAACAACACGGGCCGCCCCGGCTACACCCAGAACTGCACCAACTGCGTCGTCGCGGTCGATCGCCGCCTCGACGGGGTCACCGTGAGCGCGGCGCCTCTCCCCGGGCCCCGGCCCGTGAATCAGCGCGCGCTGGGCGCCGAGGGTATGAACTACCAGTGGGTGAGGAACTACGAGGAGATCGGACTGGATCTGGCGCGCAGGGGAATTGGCTCCAGGAGTATCGTGTACATCGCGAGACCCGACCGTACGGCCCATGTCTTCAATGCGGTCAACACCCCGCAGGGGGTCGTCTTCCTGGACGGCCAATCGGGCCAGTTGGCCCAATTGGAAGTGGGATTGACGGCCATAGGCCATCTTCCCTATCGATAGACTCCGGAATTCGCCAGGAAGTGACGACATGATCTCGTTCGAGGAAGCACTGCGGAACGCGGCCGAGTTCCTGCGGGACGCGTACCGCGACATGGATTACACCTTTGTGATGCTGCCCGAACTCTCCCATGAGTACCGGACGTTGTGGACCGTCGCGTTCGACACCCAGGAGCATCTGGACACCGGTGACCCGTTCAAGGCCCCGATGACCCTGGTGCTCGTCGTCCCCAAGGACGGCTCCACGCCCAGCTTCCCGCCCTCGGCCCGGCCCCTGAGCGACTACGTCACGCAGCTGGAGGGCGGGCAGTGAGCGATCCCCGGCAGGTGGCCACGCGGTGGCTGGAGCGGACCTACGGCGGACGGGTCGCGCTGCGCCGTCCCGATCCCGTGCTGGAGACGCCCGAGACATGGCTGTTCTCCTGCACCGCGACCGACGCGGCCGGGGCGGGGGACGAGGCCCTGCTCACCGTGTCGCTGGCCGTGCCGCGGAACGGGTCCATCCCCTTCCACCCGGCGACGGACGACCCCTGGGCGGACGTCGCGGCCTTCGACGCCGCCCCCACCCCCCGCCTGCCCCGCGCGCAGGCCGGGCGCCTCAACTCCCGCGGCTGCGTGCTGGCCATGCACGCGGCGCTCGGCGGCGCCAAGGCGACGCCGCTGCCCTGGCGGCCGGAGCACGAGCGCGCCGGGTGGTGGGAGCGGCTGGTGGACCAGTTCGCGCCCGAGACCGAGGTGGCGCCCTGCCGGGACTGGGACGAAGTGGTCGCCGTGGTCGCGTCGTACGGGCCCGACGCGCGCGGACTCGTCTGGATGCGCAGGGAGTTGGGCGGGGAGGAGTCCAGCGGTCACCTGCTCTACGCCCACCACACCGACGGCCGTGTGGCGCTGGTCGATCCCATGGCCGGGCGGCTGGGCCGTGCGGAGGTCGAGGGCGTCCGCAGGCTCACCCTCGCGGTGGCCCCGAGCCCCGACGAGGTGCCGGGCCCCGCGTTCGCCGCTCCGCCGTGGCAGACACGTGCCGAGGGCTTCGACGCGGCGGTCGCGAAGGCCGAGTCCTGGCTGGGTGAGGTGTACGGCGGGGACGTGGTCCTCGTCGCGCCCGACGCCACGGACGAGGGGCCGCGCGGCTGGCTCTTCGCCTGCAACACGAAGCGGTTCGCCGAGACGGGCCGCTGGCAGGACGGCATGCTGGACGCCGCCCTCGTCGTCCCGAAGGACGCGTCGCAGCCCTTCGCCCTGCCCAACTCCTCGCCGTGGCAGTGGCTCAGGGAGTGGCAGGCGGGCGGGACACCGGCCGGGGCGCCCCCGGCTCCGGACACCGGCGCCTGGCTCGCCCCCACGATGAAGCGGCTCGGCGGCGTCGTCTCGGCCAGCGACCACATGGACTGGCGCACGCTGATCGCCGAGCTGGCGGATTTCCCCGAGGGCAGCAGGGCGCTGGCCTGGGTCCGCAGGAACGACGAGCGGGGCCGCGAGTCCGTGGGGCTGCTGATCAACGGCGCGACCACGGCCGACGGCGTCGTGCTGATCGACAGCATGACCGGTCAGTCGGCGCAGTTGGAGACGCAGGACGTACGCGCGCTGCACCTGATCCGCTACCGGTAGGGCCCGTCCGGCCCCCTCGAAAATCGCATGACGCCCGGCGGTCGATCGTCCACACTCCACGGGTGGCCACCATCGACGACGGGACGGAGCGCGGCCCGGCGCCGTCAACTCCCTTGTCCATCGCGGCCGGTCGCGGCCTCGGCGCCGTCCCGCCGACAGCCCTGGTGCTGCTCGGCATCGTCAGCGTGCAGGTGGGTTCGGCGCTGGCCAAGAACCTGTTCGACACCGTCGGCAGCTTCGGCACGGTCGCGCTGCGCCTGTTCTTCGCCGCCGCGATCCTGATGCTGCTGTGGCGGCCGTCACCGCGCATGAACCGCCGCGCGTGGACGGTGGTGTGCGGCTACGGCGTGGTCCTCGGCCTGATGAACCTGTGCTTCTACCTGGCGCTCGACCGCATCCCGCTCGGCATCGCGGTGACCGTCGAGTTCCTCGGCCCCCTGACCGTGGCCCTCGCCGGGTCGCGGCGCTGGCTGGACGCGTTCTGGGCCCTGCTCGCGGCGGGCGGCGTCGTCCTGCTGCTGGGCGGACGCGGCGAACTCAACGTGGGGGGCTTCCTGTTCGCCCTCGCCGCCGGGGCGTGCTGGGGCCTGTACATCCTGGCGGGCGCGGCGCTCGGCCGTCACACCACGGAGGGCAACGGGCTCGCGCTCGGCATGGTCGTCGCGGCCCTGGTGACCGTGCCGTTCGGCGTGGCCGACAGCGGGACGGCGCTGCTCGCGCCGTGGGTCCTGCTCGCGGGGCTCGGCGTGGCGCTGCTGTCCTCGGTGATCCCGTACTCGCTGGATCTGGAGGCGCTGCGCAGGATGCCGCCGCGCGTGTTCGGCATCCTGATGAGCCTCGAACCGGCGATGGCGGCCCTCATCGGCCTCGTCCTGCTGGGCGAGACGCTGCTGTGGTCGCAGTGGATCGCGGTGCTGTGCGTGGTCGCGGCGTCGGCGGGCGCCACGCGCGGCGCCCGCCCGGAGGTCTGAGCCCGCGCGTCCTGCGTCCGGCGGATTCAGCCGATCCGGTCGGCGAAGAGCGTCAGGCTTTCCTGGCCGAGGGGTTCGAGCGTCACGCTCTCTCCGCCGTCGTCGCTGCCGATGACGGAGGTGCCCGGAGCCTCCCCCTGCGTCACACGGCAGTCGTCCACGGGCTCGAACGGTCCGACCGCCAGGCTCAGTTCGTCCCACGCGGCGAGCCGCGCCCGGAAGGAGCAGGTGGCGTCACGGTCCGGCGGGGCGATCGTCGCCACGACGCTGCCCTGCGCGCCGTTGAGCAGCGTCAGTGTCCACGGCCCGTCCGTCGCGGGGAGGTCCCAGAACTCGGTCATCTGCTCGGCGGGCAGGGCGTAGCGGCCGAAGACCTCGGTGGGGAAGGGCCGTCCCTCGGGCTGCGCCGCGGTCTGCATGCCGTCGGTGAACTCGTCCCGCCAGCCGAGGCCGACGAAGTCGCCTTCGAGGTCGTCCAGCCACAGGACGCCGTCTGCCGTCGTCGCCGGGCAGAGCTCCCCGAGCCCCGGGTCGGGGCTCACCTGGGTGATCTCCCAGTCGAGCAGCCAGGCCCCCGCGCCGCCGGGGACGGGCTCCGCATCGGTGTACGGCTCGTCCGTCAGCCGGATGGTCATCTCGCACATGACGTACCGGCTCGTCCAGTAGAGGACCCCGGCGCCGTTCTCGTCCACGGAGAAATCGACGATGTAGCTCTCGTTCGAACCGAGCCAGGAGTTGACGAAGACCTCGGGCGGCCCCTCGGTGGACGGCGCGTCCTGCGTCGTGGTCGCCGAAGGGGACGAGTCGGCCGCCGTGCCGTCCTCGCCGCCGCCCGGCAGGAGCGACGCCGCGAGTGCCACACCGGCGGCGACCGCGGCGACCGCCGCGGCGGCGATCCACGGGCGGCGCCGCCTGACCGGCGCGGGCGGGGCCGGGGCCGGGGTCGGGGGAGGAGGCGGCGGGAACGCGGTGACGGTCGGGGCGTAGGGCGACGCCGGGGGCGAGGCGGGGCGCGTCACCTCCTGCGCGGCCGAGACGATGGCGTCGTTCCTGGCGCGCACCGAGGCCAGGACCCTGTCCGGCAGCCACCCGCGGGGCACGCCGTCCAGCCGGCCGAGCGTGACGTCGAGTATCCGGTCCAGGGCCGGACGCGCGGCGGGGTCACGCGCCAGGCAGGCGGCGACGAGGGGACGTATCCCCTCGGGCACGCCGTCGAGGTCGGGTTCGCCGTACCGGATGGCATACATGAGGGCCAGCGGTTCCGCGTCCTCCGGGCCGAACGGTGTGCGGCCCGTGGCGGCGAAGGTCAGCACCGCGCCGAGGGTGAAGAGGTCGCCGGCCGGGGTGAGGGGCGCGCCGGGCTCCAGCTGTTCCGGGCTCATGAACCCCGGCGAGCCGATGGTGGCGCCGGTGCCGGTCAGCCGCTCGGCCGCCGAGGTGACGACATGGGCGATGCCGAAGTCGATGATGCGGGGGCCGTCGAGTGTGACCAGCACGTTCGACGGTTTCAGGTCGCGGTGCACCAGCCCGGCGGCGTGGATGTCGCGCAGGGCCTGCGCGAGGCCGTTCGCCAGGGCGACGACGCTGTGTTCCGGCAGCCGGCCGAACTCCGCGACGACCTCGTCAAGCGGCGGGCCGGGGACGTACTCGGTGACGACCCAGGGCGTGGCCGTCTCGACGTTGTGGCTCAGCACCCGGGCGACCCAGTTCCCGCCCACGCGCATCGCGGCACGGATCTCGCGCTCGAACCGCTCGCGGAACTGGGGCTGTTCTGCCAGGTCGGGCCGTACCGTCTTCACCGCGACCAGCCGGTCCAGCTCGGAACGGGCGAGGTAGACGGCCCCCATGCCGCCCGCGCCCAGCCTGCCGAGCAGCTGGTGACCGCCCAGTTGACGCGGATCGCCCGCCCCCAGAACCTCCACGCCCCCCGGCTCCTCCCCGCCGTCCGCCCGCACCCGCGCCCCGTGCCCGTGTCGCGCACGCGTTCGCAGTCAACACGGCAAGCTAGCAGACGCCTCCGGCCCGTGACGGGGCCGGGGCCGGGTCAGGCGCCGGTCACCTCGACGGCGGCCAGGTTCCGCTTGCCGCGCCGCAGCAGCAGCCAGCGGCCGTGCAGCAGGTCGTCCGCCGTGACGGCGGCGTCCTCGGCGGCCACCTTGGCGTTGTTCACGTACGCGCCGCCCTCCTTGACGGTACGGCGCGCGGCCGAACGGCTCGCGACGAGGCCCGAGTCCGCGAGCAGATCGACGACCTGGCCGGGCTCGCGCACCGTGACGCGCGGGAGTTCGGCGAGCGCCGCCGTGAGGGTCGGCTCGTCGAGCGCGGCGAGGTCGCCCTGCCCGAACAGCGCCTTCGACGCGGCGACGACGGCGGCGCACTGCGCGGCGCCGTGCACCAGCGTGGTCAGTTCCTCGGCGAGCGCGCGCTGCGCGGCCCGCGCCTGGGGGCGTTCCTCGGTGACCTTCTCCAACTCCTCAAGCTCGGCACGGGACCTGAAGGAGAGGACGCGCAGGTAGCGGGAGACGTCGCGGTCGTCCGTGTTCAGCCAGAACTGGTAGAAGGCGTAGGGCGAGGTGAGTTCGGGGTCGAGCCAGAGGGTGCCCGTCTCCGACTTGCCGAACTTCGTGCCGTCCGCCTTCGTCATCAGCGGCGTGGCGAGGGCGTGCGCCTCGGCCCCCGGCTCCAGGCGGTGGATGAGGTCGAGCCCCGCGGTGAAGTTGCCCCACTGGTCGCTGCCGCCGAGCTGGAGGGTGCAGCCGTGGCGTCGGTACAGCTCCAGGAAGTCGTTGGCCTGGAGCAGCTGGTAGCTGAACTCGGTGTAGCTGATGCCCTGTTCCGACTGGAGCCGCTGGGCGACCGAGTCCTTGGTCAGCATCTTGTTGACGCGGAAGTGCTTGCCGACGTCGCGCAGGAAGTCGATGGCGGACAACGCGGCGGTCCAGTCGAGGTTGTTGACCATGACCGCCGCGTTGTCGCCCTCGAACGACAGGTACGGCGTGATCTGTTCGCGCAGCCGGTCCACCCAGCGGGCGATGGTCTCCGGGTCGTTGAGGGTGCGCTCGGCGGTCGGCCTGGGGTCGCCGATGTGGCCGGTCGCGCCGCCCACCAGCGCGAGCGGCCGGTGCCCCGCCTGCTGGAGGCGGCGGACGGTGAGCACCTGCACGAGGTGGCCGACGTGCAGGCTGGGCGCCGTGGGGTCGAATCCGCAGTAGAAGGTGACGGGGCCGTCGCCGAGGGCCTTGCGGAGCGCGTCCTCGTCGGTGGACTGGGCGATCAGCCCGCGCCACGTCAGCTCCTCGACGATTCCCATCACGTTCCGCCTTCTCGTTCTCGTTGTCCGGCCGCCTGTCCTGGCACAGCGGCCAGCGTAGCGGTCGCTCAGGCGGCCTCGACGCGCCATGTCACGCCGTGCGGCGCGAGCGCGTCGAGGAACGGCCGGGGGGCGAACGCCTGCGCAGGGGACAGGACGCCGGGGCCCGGCGGCTCCGTCACGAGGCGGTGGGCGGCCTCCACGGCGATCACCGCGGTGAGGCCGTACCCGTCCGGGCCGCCCGCCCAGCCGCGCGCCCGGCGGCCGTCGGGGGCGGTGGCCTCGGCCAGCATCAGCCAGCGCCCCGCCCGGCGCACGTCCTCCGGGACGGTCTCCGGCACGGAGTCGAGCACCTCGGGCGTCAGCGACGCGAACATCGCGGCCACCTCGGCCCGTATCGCGGCGTGCACGCGCCGCGCCGTCACGTGACGCGGCACGGTGGCCACGCCCGGCAGCGGGAACGCCCGCATCGGCGCGGCCCGCGTCTCCCCCGGCGGGACGAGCGGCGCGGGCTCGCCCTTCGCCACACGCCACGCGCCGTCCGCGTACTCCAGGCCGGGTTCCGCGGCGATGGCGGCCATCGACCTGGCCGTGCCGCGCGACGCGCCGCCGGTCGGGAGCCGCAGGTCGGCGACGAGCAGGTCGTCCACGGCGTCGAGGCGGGCCGCCGTCAGCGCGGCGACCAGGTCGCCTGGGCCGCCGTCGTCGGCCATGCCGGGCACGACGGCGACCCCGGCGCGCGCCGCCTCGTCGCCGAACAGGGCGTGCACCCGCTGTATCCACCCCTGCTCGCCCGTGGTGTCCACGTACGGTGTCCGCGCCGCGAGCGCCGCGCGCACGACCGGCTCGCCCCACAGCGTGAACGGCCCGGCGCAGTTCACCACCGCGTCGCAGTCGGCGAAGGCGGCGGCGAGCCCCGCCGCGTCCCCCAGGTCCGCGACCCGCACCTCGGCGCCCTCACCTGCGGCCACGGCGCGCAGCCGCGCCCCGTCCCGCCCGACGAGCACCGGCGCGAACCCCCGCCGCGCCACCTCCCCGACGACCAGCCCACCGGTGAACCCACTCGCGCCGTACACCGCGATCCTCATGCCAGCTCCCTAACCGTCGATCCTTGCGCCACCGACGCTAGGCAGCGCCCCGGCGGCGGCCCATGTCCTGCCGTCCTCCCTGGATATCCGTCCGTCCACGCGGCGCGGCCCGCGTCAGTACGCTGGGCCCGTGGACGTACTGAGCGACGCGGTCGCCGCGATGCGTACGGGCGCGCCGCACTCGTCGCGGACCGAGCTGCGCGCTCCCTGGGGCATACGTTTCGCCCCGCAGCAGGGCGCCGGGTTCCACGTGGTGCTGCGCGGCGTCTGCTGGCTGCTGCCGGTGCGCGGGGAGCCGATCGAGCTGCGCCCGGGTGACGTCGCGTTCCTGCCGCGCGAGCTGGGCCACGCCATCGCCGACTCCCCGGTGACGCCCCTGGCCGACGCGGGGACGCCGGCCGCGACCGGGCGGCAGGACCCGTCCGCCCCGGCGACGCTGATGCTGTGCGGCGCGTACCGGCTTGACCAGTCGCGCGCGCATCCGCTGCTGGCCGAGCTGCCGGACGTCGTGCACCTCCCGGCCGGGGACGGGCCGCACCCGTCGCTGCGCGGGGCCGTGGACCTGTTGCGGCACGAGCTGGCTGCCGAGCCGCTGCCCGGCACGCCCGGCGTGCTGCCCGCGCTGGTGGACGTGCTGCTGCTGTACATGCTGCGCGCGTGGTACGACCGCGAGGACCGTACGGGCTGGGGCGCCGCGCTGCGCGATCCGGCCGTGGCGGCGGCGCTGCGGGCCGTGCACCGGGACCCCGGGCACCCGTGGACGGTGCGGGGGCTCGCGGAGGAGGCGGGGCTTTCGCGGTCGGCGTTCGCGCAGCGCTTCGCGGCGGCGGTGGGGTCGCCGCCGCTGGCGTTCGTGACGTGGTGGCGGATGACGGCGGCGGCGCGGCTGCTGCGGGAGAGCGATCTGCTGCTGCGGACGGTGGGGGAGCGCGCGGGCTACACGTCGGAGTACGCGTTCGCCAAGGCGTTCCGGCGGGAGTTCGGCACGGCGCCCGGCCGGTACCGCGCCGCGCACCGGGGCCAGGGCGGTGTCCCGGCCGAGCGGTACGGCGCGCTGTCGGCATGACGCCATGACGGCATGACGCCCTGACGGCGGGCCGCGTACGGTCGGGGGATGGCCGAGTACGTACGCCCTGCCCTGGCGTCGCCCGTCTTCCGCGACGGTTCGGGCGCCGTCATCGCCTACGGCGACCGCTGGCCCTTCGAGGAGGAGCCGCCCGAGGACGCGTACAGCGTCACCGCGCATCCGGAGCGTTTCGCCCCGCTGTTGACGGTGGCCGAGGCGCTGATCGCGCATCTCACCGCGGAGTTCGACGTGGTGGTGGAGGAGGGCGAGGAGGAGCGGGACGGCGAGCGCGTGCGGACGGTGACGTTGACGCCCGGCGCGGCGGACGCGGCGCCGCTGTCGTTCGCGTTCACCGGCTTCCCGTCCGTGACGGTGCGGGGCGGCTCGTACTTCGCGGCGGCGTTCCCGCACTGCGGGTGCGACGCGTGCGACGACTCGGTGGCGGGGCTCGCGGACGAGCTGGAGTGGCAGGTCCTCGCGGTCGCGGCCGGGCGGCTGCGGGAGACCATGCGCCGGGGCAGGGTGACCTGCGCGGTCTCCTCGCCCGACGGGGACGAGAGCAGCACCGAGTACCGGGTCGCCCGCGTCGGCGCCGGGCCGCCCCTGCCGCCCGACGGCTGGCGCCCCTGGCCCGCGCGCGCCTGACACCGCTGACGCCGCACGTCACTCGCCGGGCTCGCGATCCGGCGCGAACGCCGCCGGGTTGACGTACCCCCGCCGCGCGAGGGCCGCGCCCATCGCGGTGCGCGAGTGCAGCGCCGTCCTGCCCGAGCGGACCGTCCTGACGAGGCCCGCGTCGCGCAGCACGGCCAGGTGCTGGCTCGCCGAGGACGGCAGGACCCCCGCGCGGCGGGCCAACGCGCCCGTGCTGCCGCTCTGTTCGAGCGCTTCGAGGAGCGCAGCCCGCGTGTGGCCGAGCAGCGCGGCCAGCGAGAGCCGGTGCGCCTGCGCCCCTGGCGGTTCGGCGGCGGGCCGGTGCTCGACCGGGTAGACGAGCACGGGCGTGCGGTCGTCGTGCAGCAGCGTCACGCCGGTGTCGAGACAGAAGAACGACGGCACGAGCACGAGCCCCCGCCCGCCCAGCACGAGGTCCTGCTCCACCGGGTAGTCCACCTCAAGGACCGGCGGGCGCCAGCGCAGCGCGGGCGGCAGCGCCCCGAGCAGCCCCTCGGTGCCCTCGCCGAGCATCCGTGCCGCCCGCCGCGCACGGTCGGCGAGCACCTGTTCCTCGACGCGCGACCAGAACGGCGCGAGCACGGCGGCGTGGTAGGCGGCCAGGGCGGCGCCGAGCCGTTCGTACGCGAGCGGCGCCCCGCGCCACAGGGCGTCGGCGAACGGGGCGGGCGTACGGCGCCGGTCCAGGTGCGCGAGGTCGCGGCGCACGGTGGCGCGCGGGGTGGCCGCGACGTGGGTGACGGCCTCGCCGACGTCGGTGAACGGGTCGGGCGGGGTGAGGAAGTCGGGGAAGTAGCCCGCCGGGGGGACGAGCGCGGACAGCAGGCGCCAGTCGGGCGGCAGCGCGCGCGACGCCGCGCTCCGCCACCGTCGCACCAGCAGCCCGCCGTCACGCCGCTGGAAGCGGTGCAGGCTGAGGATCGTCTCCCACATCGGCAGCGGCCCGTCCGCCAGCCGGGTACGCCCCAGGTCCTCCCCCGAGAAGTGCACACGCAGCACGTGAACCATCCCCCGTGCAATCCCCCTTGCAGTACCACCCAGTGAAGCAGAGGGCGGACGTTTCATACAGGGGTGAATCGTCGCCGCCGCCCGCAGGGGGCGCGGCAGGGTGGGGGCACGCCGCGGGGCCGGGACGGCTCCGCGGGACATCACGACCGAGGGGGAATCATGAGGCGAATCCGCAGGAGCGTGGGCGTCGCGGGGGCGGCGCTCGTCATGACGGCGACGGGGGTGGCCCTGGCGCCGACGGCGTCCGCCGCGCAGAGCGACTGCCCGCGCGGCCACGTCTGCGTGTGGGACAACCCGAACTTCAGCGGCCTGCCGCGCTGGAAGTCGCAGGGCAACCTGTCAGGACTGCACTCCGAGAACGGCATGTCGATCGTCAACAACGGCGTGGCCGACCCGGGGGCCGACCACATCCGCTGGCGCGTGACCTGGGACGACGGGCAGTACGCGAGCGGCTGCCTGCACTACCCGCCGGACTCCAACGCGCACCGGTTCACCGGCGGCGGGGGCGTGACGCTGAACTCCGCCGTGTGGGGCCCCGAGTGCTGAGCGGGGCGTGACCTGCCGTGCCGCGTCCTGCGAGGGTGGGCGCGGCGCGGTTCATGCGGTGGGGGGTGTGTCGAGTGCGGGGGCGAGGACGGCGAAGGCCAGGTCGAGCAGCGCGGCCGGGTCCTGCGCGCCGTCGCTGCCGCTCCAGCGGACCAGCACGGTGTGGAACGCGGCCAGCGCCATCCCGGCGGCCAGGGGCGGGTACAGGGCGGTGGCGGGGTCGAGGCCGAGGCGCTCGGCCAGCTCCACCGCCAGGTCGTCGCGCCACTGACCCTGGTGTTCGAGGAAGCGTGCGAGCAGCGGGGGCGTGCGGAGGATCAGCCGTACGACGGGCAGCGCGCGTTCTGCCCGGCCCGAGCAGGCGTCCACGGCGACCCGCACGGCGTGCAGCAGCGCGACGGACGGCGGCTCGGCGGGGGGACGGGCCGCCAGCTCGGCGCGGATGGCGGCGCCGAGCCCCGCGAGGAACTGGACGACCACGTCCTCCTTGGACGCGAAGTGCCGGAAGAACGTGCGCCGGGACACCCCGGCGGCGGCGGCGATCTCGTCGATGGTGACCGCGTCGAACCCTTTGCGGGCCAGCAGTTGCAGGGCGGCCTCGGTCAGTTCCCTGGCGACGAGCTGGCGTTTGCGCATCGCGAGGCTCGGCGGCTGCTCCTGGAGGCTGGACACCCGACCCATGGTACACACCATGCCGTGCGCGGCATCCAGTGCCATGTTGACACTGAATGCCACGCACGGCACCATGCGACACATGTCATCCGTGAAACAGCAGCCATGGACCACCGCGCGCATACCGGACCAGACCGGGCGCGTCGCCGTCGTGACGGGCGCCGCCGGGGGCCTCGGCCTGGCCACCGCCCGCGCGCTCGCCGACCGGGGCGCGCGGGTCGTCCTCGCCGTGCGCGACGAGGAGAAGGGACGGCGCGCGGCCGGGAAGATCACCGCCGCGCAGCCGGACGCGCGGCTCGACGTACGCCGCCTCGACCTGGCCGACCCCGCCTCGGTCGAGGAGTTCGCCGCAGGGCTGCGCGCCGAGCACGCGGCGCTCGACCTGCTCGTCAACAACGCGGGGATCATGGCGCCGCCCAGGACGCTGACCGCCGCCGGGCACGAGGCGCAGTTCGCGACCAACCACCTCGGCCACTTCGCGCTGACCGGGCTGCTGCTCGGGCCGCTCGCACAGGGGCGCGACCCGCGCGTGGTGACCGTCAGCTCGGTCAACCACCGCAAGGCCACCCTGCGGTTCGACGACCTCACCGGCGCGCGCCGCTACTCCGCCATGGGCTTCTACAACCAGTCGAAGCTGGCCAACGCCGTCTTCGGCCTGGAGCTGCACCGGCGGCTGACGGCGGCCGGGAGCCCCGTGCGCAGCGTCCTCGCGCACCCGGGCTACACGGCGACCGGCCTCCAGACGTCCGCGCCGATCGGCGTGTGGCGGCTGGTGTTCGGCCGGATCGGCAATCCGCTGCTCGCTCAGCCGGTGGAGCGCGGCGCGCTCCCGCAGCTGTACGCGGCGACGGAACCGGGCGTGCGCGGCGGCGAGTTCATCGGGCCCGACGGCACGGCCGAGCTGCGCGGCGCGCCGACACGCGTGCACGCCGCGCAGGCGGCGGCCGATCCGGGGACCGGCCGCCGCCTGTGGGACGTGTCGGAGGAACTGACCGGCGTGCGCTACGTGTTCACACCCGCCGGTTGAACGGACCGGCGCGTCAGCCGATCTGGTAGATCGCGGTCGTGCCGCTCGTCTCGTGGCCGACGACGAGCAGCGGACGGCCGTTCGGGCTGTCCTGCGCGGAGATGAACGTCAGCCCCTCGGGGCCGAGGTCGCCCGCCGTCCCGGACTCCGGATCGCCGCTGAAATCACGGGAGTTCACATAGCCAGCCAGCTCCGGGTCGCGCGGGTCCGACAGGTCGTAGGCGACGACGCCGCCGACCCGCTCAAGACCGGCGAACGCGTACGTCGTGCCGCGCACCGTGCCGACCGTCACGCCCTCGGGCTCGGGGCCCTTGGCGTCACTGCGCGAGTCGGGGTCGTTCTCGGTGTTGTCGGTGTTGAAGTCGTCCGGGTGCCGCTCGGCGATCAGGCGCTCCAGCTCGTCGCCCGAGTCCCACAGCAGGCGGCCCCGCGTGTCGCGGACGGACAGCGACCGGCCGCCCATCGCGTGCAGCTCGGTGACGCGCCCCTGGGAGTCGCGCGGCGAGGTGTCCGTGACGGTGAGGCGCCCGAGGACGTCCTCACGCTGGAGGTACGCGGCGTCGGGGAAGGCGCGCGGGGAGAGTTCGAGGTCGCCGACGCGGACCTCCTCGGCGTAGCAGTCCCAGTCGCGGGCGTCGCCCTCGTTGGCCGTCACCAGGTAACGGCCCCCGCCGAAGGCGGCGATGGCGTCCGGCTCGTACAGGCCCTCCACCGGGCGGCGGGAGATCTGCGCGCCGCCGTCCTCGTCGGACGCGTCGAGGCCCTGGCCGCGGCGGCTGTGGTCCTTGGTGCCCAGCGCCTCGACGCCGGTGACCCGGCCGCGCCGCAGATCGACGGTCGCGAGCGCGTTGTTCTCCTGGAGCGTGACGTACGCGGTGTCGCCGTCGGGGGAGACGGCCGCGTACTCCGGCTCGAAGTCCTGCGCGGCGGACGCGCCGGGCCCGTAGATGCGGATGCCCTCGGCGCGCAGCCGGTCCTCGCGGCCGTTCCAGGCGCGGAAGTCGGCCGTACGGGTGCCGGTGACGCGGCCCGAGCGGTCGAGGGAGACGACGGAGACGGACCCCTCGGGGTCGGTGCCGTCGGCGCAGTACGAGTCGGGCTCGCCCTCGTTGACGACGACGAGGCGGCGGCCGTCGGGCGTGAACGTCACCATGTCGGGCAGCGAGCCGACGCGCTGGGAGTCCACGAGGCGGCCGTCACGGGCGCGGAAGATCGACACCGTGCCGCGGTCGGTCTTGTCGGCGGCCTCCTGCGCGACGGCGACGAGGCCGCCGTGGACGGAGACGCTGTTGGCGCCGGGCGTCGCCAGCTCGGCGACCTTGCGGGGGCGGCGGGGGTCGGAGATGTCGAGGACATCGACGGTGCCGCGCTCCGCGTTGATGGTGAACACCCGCTCGGTGCGCGGGTCGTAGGCGGTGATCTCTGCGGCGCCCTCGTCGAAGGCGCCCGTCTCGTAGCGGCCGATCAGGGTCAGGTCGAGGCCGTCGTCGTGGTGGCGCCCGTGCGCGGCGGCCGGGGTGACGAGGGTGGCCCCGAGCACGGCGACCGTGCCCAGGACGGCGAGTCTTCGGTGCTTCATGGGGCGGATCGTCGCGGACGACCGGGGCCCGCCGTGTGAACCCGGTCCGTTCGCCAGGTGAACAGCGGAGCAATCCCGGCCGTCACGACCCTGGGCGCGCCGGATCGTCCTCGTACCGGGCGTACTCGGGCGATGCGGTGACGCGGCGTGCGTGCCAGGCGGCGCGAGCAGGGCGACCCCTGTGAAGACGCGCCCTGGCACGGCGGGGGTGACGGGGGCCCGCCGCGGTGCGAAGGTGGCGTGCATGAGCACTCTTGTCGCGACGCTGCGCGAGGGCCTGCCGGACGGCGCGGTCCTCACCGACCCGGACGTCACTGCCGCCTACGCGCACGACATGGCGGGCTTCTGCCCCGCGGGCGAGCCCGCGGCCGTCGTGCTGCCGAGGACGGTCGAGGAGGTGCAGCACGTGCTGCGGACGGCGCACGCGCTGCGCGTCCCCGTCGTCCCGCAGGGCGCGCGCACCGGCCTGTCGGGCGGCGCGAACGCCGTGGACGGCTGCGTCGTGCTCTCGCTGATCCGGATGGACCGCGTCCTGGAGATCGACACGGTGAACCGCGTCGCCGTCGTCGAGCCAGGCGTCGTCAACGCCGACCTGTCGAAGGCCGTCGCCGCGCACGGCCTCACCTACCCGCCCGACCCGTCGAGTTGGGAGCAGTGCACCATCGGCGGCAACATCGGCACCGGCGCGGGCGGCCTGTGCTGCGTCAAGTACGGCGTGACGGCCGAGTACGTGCTCGGCCTCGACGTCGTGCTCGCCGACGGGCGGCTGCTGCGCACCGGGCGGCGGACGGCCAAGGGCGTGGCGGGCTACGACCTGACGCGCCTGTTCGTCGGCGCGGAGGGGACGCTCGGCGTCGTCGTACGGGCCGTGCTCGCGCTGCGCCCGGCGCCGCCGCCCCGGCTGGCGCTGGCCGCCGAGTTCCCCTCCACCGTCGCGGCGGGCCAGGCCGTCGCCGAGATCATGGCGGCGGGCCACACCCCGTCCCTCCTCGAACTGATGGACGCGACGACGGTGCGCGCCGTCAACGCGCTGACGCGTATGGGCCTGCCGGAGAGCACGCGGGCCCTGCTGATCGCCGCCTTCGACACCCCTGACCCGGCCGCCGACCTGGCGGCGGTCGGCGCGCTGTGCCGGGCGGCGGGGGCCACCGAGGTCGTGCCCGCCGACGACGCCGCCGAGTCCGACCTGCTGCTCGCCGCGCGGCGGGCCGCGCTGCCCGCCCTTGAGGCGGTGAAGGGCACGACGATGATCGACGACGTGTGCGTGCCGCGCTCGCGCCTCGCGGAGATGCTGGAAGGCGTCGCCGCGATCGCGGAGGAGCACCGCCTCACCATCGGCGTCTGCGCGCACGCGGGGGACGGCAACACCCACCCCGTCGTCTGCTTCGACGCCACCGACCCGGACGAACGGGCCCGCGCCCACGCCTCGTTCGACGCGATCATGGAGCTGGGCCTCGCCCTGGGCGGCACGATCACCGGCGAACACGGCGTCGGCGTCCTGAAGCGGGACTGGCTGGCCCGTGAACTGGGGCCTGTCGGGCTTGAGTTGCAGCGGTCGGTGCGCCAGGCGTTCGATCCGCTGGGCATCCTCAATCCGGGGAAGGTCCTGTAGGCGCGACCCGGAAGGAGATCCAGACGTCGGGCGGCAGGCCGGGGCGCCCCGGCACGGGCCTGCGCTCCTCGGTCCAGGCGTCACCCGCGAGATCGGCGGCGACGCGGCGCCAGAAGGCGACGGCGCCCGCGTTCTCGTCCTGGAACGCCACCTCCCACCGGCCCGGGTGTCGGGCCGTGACCTCGCGCACGGCGCGCAGCCCGACGCCCGCCCTGCGCGCCCCGCGCACCACGAAGAAGCTGCTCAGCACGCGGACCTGCCCCGTGAGGCCGCGGACGAAGGCGAGCCCGGCCGGGCGCCCCTCGCTCGTCAGCAGGTAGGGGGCGACGTCCTCGTCGGTGAACGCGGCGCGCAGCCGGTCGTCGCGGAACGTCCCGTCGGGGCGGGGCAGCAGCCCGGTGAACTCGGACATGTCGTGGCGGAACATCAGCCACAGCCGTTCCGTCACGGGCAGGTCGGCGGCGGTGGCGCGGTACACGGACACGTCGGGTACGTCGGGCATGGGCAATGCTCCTCTCGGACATGGGAAAAGCCTCCCCGGCGGACGTGACGTCCCGGCCGGGAAGGCTTCTGATGACCACGGGATTCTACGCCCCGCCGGGCAGGTCGGCGGACGGCGCGGGGGCGTCGTGCGCCTCCCAGGGCCAGGACTCCGGCGGCGGGCCGAACGCGCGCCGCCCCGCCTGCACCGTCCCCCTGGCGATGGCGGCGTTGGCCGTCCCGCCGATCACGGCGCCGATGCCGAAGGGGGCCGCCCGGCCGAGGAGGACGATGCCCTGCTTGGTCCCGTACTTCCTGATGAAGTGCTTCGCCAGGGCCCTGTTGACCCGCCGCAACGTCGTGACCGGTGCTTTCGTGACGACCTGACGTCCCCAGTCCTGCCCCGTACGCTCGGCGACCCTGGCGATGGTGGCGGAGCCGGTCCCGCCGAGCATGACGCCCATCACCAGCGTCCTGCGGCGCTCGATCTCGTCGGGGTGGACCCCGTGGACGTCGGCGACCGAGAGCGTGAAGAGGGCGCTCATCTCCAGGGAGGAGAACGCCTCGCCAGCCGACAGCGCCAGCGCCACCCCCGTTCCGATGCCGGGCACCGCCGCGGTGCCGCCGACCGCAGCGCCCGTACCCGTCATGGCGCCGATGTACATGCGCTCAAGCCCGCGCACGACCTGCGCCGGTGTCGCGTCGGGATTGCGCTGCCTGGCCCGCGCGATGTTCCTGCGCACCAGGCCGTTCTGGACCTCGATCGCCTTGTCGAGAAGGTCGAGGACGCGCTGCCCCCGTCCGTCGGCCGTCGGGTCGGCGGGATCGCCGGGGACGTCTGTCGCCATGCCTCGAACTCCTCGGGTCGTCACGTCCCGGCCGAGTCTTCCATTCCTCCGGTCGGGTGACGTTCTTTTCCGGAGAACCGGGCCACCGGCGCCCTCACGGCGCGCCCTGGCAGCCGGGCACGGCGCCGCCCGAGCGGGCCGCGACGGCGTCGCGCAGCGTGTGGACGATGCCGTCCAACGCGTCGAGCTGCTGCGGGCTGAGCGCGTCGAACAGGCAGGCCCGCACCTCCGCGACGTGCCCGGGTGCCGCCTCGCGCAGCGCCGCGAGGCCCGCGTCGGTGAGGCGGGCGAGGGAGCCGCGCCCGTCGTCCTCGGTGGCGCAGCGGCTCACCCAGCCGTAGCTCTCCAGCATGGCGACGGCGTGCGAGAGGCGGCTGCGCGAGGAGCGGCACAGCTCGGCTAGGCGCCCCATGCGCAGGGTCAGCCCCGGGCTCTCGGAGAGGACGACGAGGATCTCGTAGTACGCGACGGGGATGCCCGCGTCGGCGCGCAGCCGCCGGTCGAGATGGGCCTGGAGGCCGGCGGTCGCGGCCAGGTACGTACGCCACACGCGTTGCTCACGGTCGGTGAGCCAGTGGGTCTCCGGTTGCTCGGGCATACATCGACCCTACCTGTGGTTGATGCTTCAACAAGAACGCGCTAGGTTGAGCGAGCAGTCACCGACCGGCGCACCACAGCCCGTCCACGGCAATCCGAGGAGCACACCATGACCGCGTCCGCCGACCTCAGCGCCCTCCTGCCCGGCTACACCACCGGCACCTGGGCCATCGACCCCGTCCACTCCGAGGTCTCCTTCGTCGTCCGCCACCTGGGCATCGCCAAGGTGCGCGGCCGGTTCGACACCTTCGAGGGCAGCATCACCACCGCCGAGGACCCCGGGGCGTCCGCCGTGACCGCGACGATCGACACGTCCTCGGTGTCCACCGGCAACGCGCAGCGCGACGAGCACGTGCGCGGCGAGGACTTCCTGCACGTCGCCGAGCACCCGGCCCTGACCTTCCGGTCCACCGGCGTGCGCGTCGAGGACGGCGAGGGCTTCATCGACGGCGAGCTGACGCTGCGCGGCGTGACGAAGCCCGTCACCCTGGCCGTCGAGCTGAACGGCTTCGGCACCGGCCCGACCGGCAAGCCCGCCGTCGGCTTCTCCGCGACCACCGAGATCAAGCGCTCCGAGTTCGGCGTGACCGGCGGCGCGGCCGGTGCCGTCGTCAGCGACGCCATCAAGATCACCCTGGAGGTCGAGGCCCACCAGGAGTGACCCCGCGGGGCACCCCCCCCGGGTCACTCCCCGGGCGCCCGCGTCCTGCTGCCGTGGCCCGCGAGGTCGTCCAGCAGGGCGCGGCGCGTCTCGTCCGGCGTGCGCGTGATGCGCGGGACGGCGTGCGTGCGCCAGTCGTCGGCCATGCGCTGCAACGCCTCGCCGATCGCCCGGTGCGTCAGCCGCCGCGTGGCGCGCAGCGGGATCGCGGCGACCGGCCGCACCAGGCGGCGGCCCCTGAGCGTCGTCTCGATGTCGAGCCGCCAGCCGCCGTCCTTGCCCGGACGGGGGACGACGACGGTCGTCGCCTGGAGCAGCGGGTGCCGCATCAGCACGGTCAGCGCCGGGCGGCTGCGGGCGCCCGCGCCCGCCCCGCTGCCCAGACCGCCGCCGACGGCCTCCCACCAGCGGTCGAGGTCCACCTCGGCGCGCAGCGCGAACCAGCGCATCCGCCGCCGGTGCCCGTCCGGCCTGGTCAGCTCCCCGCGCACCACGAGCCGCACGGTCGTCGGCCGCTCCGCGCTGCGCAGCCGCAGCTCGGCGCTGCCGCGCGAGGGCGGCTCCGGCCGCTCGGCCTCGTACCGCACGGCGCTGGCGACGGCGCGGTCCCACTCCAGCACCGCCAGCCGGTCGGCGGGCGGCCCCGTGCCCTCCTGCGCGGGCCCCGGGACGCTGTAGACGGCCCCGGGCCGCGCGTGCTCACCCGAGCGCAGCACGGCGTCGGGGACGGTGCGGCCGTCCTCCGTGACGAGCCGCCCGTCCTCCGGGCGGAGCCCCTCGATCACGTCGTGGAGGACACGGACCGCGTCCTCCACCTGGCCGCGCGCGACCGGTGCCAGGTCGATGGTGTGCCGTAGACGAGCCATGAACGCATCCTGCCGTAACGATCAGATCCTGTGCAGCTCCCACAGCCGCCACACACCGCTGTTGGAGGCGAGCTGCTGGATACCCGCGATGTCCGAGGTGCTGATGGTGACGCGGGTCTCCTGCCAGATCGGGATGACCGGCGCCTCCTCGGCGGCGAGCTGGTGGATGTGCTCGAAGTCGGGGGCGACCCGGCCGCGGTCCATGACGGCCCTGGTCGGCTCGATCAGCGCGTTGATCTCGTCGTCGCTGAAGCCGGTGGCGATACCGTCCACCGGGCCGATGAGGTTGTCGGTGAACGTCGCGGGGTCGGGGAAGTCGGCCGCGAAGCTCAACAGGTAGGCGTCGAAGGCCCGTTCACCGAAGAGCGTCGGCACGAACTCGGACCAGTCGTAGTAGGTCGTCGTGACCTCGAACAGGCCCGACTCCTCCAGCGTCTCCGCGATGAACTCGGCCTCGGCCGTGTTGGCGGCGCCGCGGGAGTAGGCGAGGTCGAATTGCACCGGCAGTTCGAGCCCGGCGCTCGTCAACTCCTCGCGTACGTCCTCGACCTCCATGTCGTAGTACAGGTCGTAGTACGGCGTGGAGTGGCCCGTGAAGCCCGCGGGGATCAGCGAGTAGAGCGGCTGCACGGTGGCCTGCTGCACGCGCCGCGCGATGGCCTCGCGGTCGATCAGGGCGGCGACGGCGCGGCGGGCGGCCCGGGAGCCGAAGGTGCGGTCCTCGTCGGTGTTGAAGCCCATGACCCTGGTGTTGGCGCCCGCCTGCTCGGCGAACGCGATGTCCGGGTCGCTGCGGTTGAGTTCCGCCATGGCCTCCGGCGGCATGACGCCGCCGTTGACGTCGATCTCCTCGTTCTCCCACGCCTCGGCGAGCTGCTCCTCGGCCGTGGGCCCGTCGCCCTGCTGGACGAAGTACCGCACGGTGATGGCGTTCTCGGCCGGGTCGGCGGCGCCGCTGTAGTTCGGGTTGGGCGACAGCTCGGCGACGTCGTCCGCGACGTACCGGTCCAGGACGAAGGGACCGGAGCCGACGACCGAGTCGTCGGCGTGCAGGTCGAGCTCCTGGTAGCTCTGCCGGTCCACGATGGCACCGGCCGCGCCCGCGACGATGAAGGGGAACGTCGCGTCCGACTGGTTGAGTTCGAAGATGACGTCTTGGCCGTCGGTGCGGACGGCCGCGAGGCTGCCCAGCAGACCGGCGGGCCCGGCGAAGGCGAACTTCTCCTCCTCCGGGATGGTGTCGTCCTCCGCCTCACGCTGCGCGCGGGCCGCCATGCCGATGATGCGCTCGTAGGAGAACTTGACGTCGTCGGGCGTCATGGCGTTGCCGTTGCTGAAGCGCAGGTCGTCCCGGAGCGTGCAGCGGAAGACGGTCAGTTCCTCGTCCGTGAAGTCGCAGCTCTCCGCCGCGTCGGGGACCGGCTGCTCCTTGCCCGGCACGAACGTCAGCAGGGACTGGAAGAGGTTGCTGGTCAGCGCCCACGAGCCGATGTCGTACGCACCGGCGGGGTCAAGCACGGTGGGCGCCATCGTGGTGCCCACGCTGATGGGCTCGTCGTTCTCGTCCAGCGTCTGGTAGTACACCCAGCCGCCCGCACCGGCCATCACCAGCACCATGGCCAGCCCGATGCCTATCGCCCCTCGACCCTTCATCCGTCGCACCAGGCGCGCCCTTTCTCGTCAGAGTGTGCGGGCCCAGCCAACCACAAGGGGGTACCGGGGTGGAGCGGCGGGAGGTCACGGAGTGGGCGCCTTCCGCCCGTACCGCCACACAGCGCCCCCGGTGGTCCTACGGACGGTACGCGGGCGGCGGGCGGCGCGCGCTCCCGCGCGCCCCGGGGCCGCTCACTCGGGAGCGGCGCCCGGCACGTCCATCCGGAACTCGACCTCGACCGCGCGCCCGTCGAGCACCACCGCCACGCTCTGGCTGCCCAGTTGCGGCGAGAAGGCGACCAGGGTGTATTCGCCGTGCTCAGGGGCGGTCACGGTGAAGCCGCCGTCGTCCGCGCTGCGGGTCTTCACGAGATGCCGCCCGCCGTCCGCCCCCGTCAGGGTCACCACGGCACGCGGGAGGGCGACGCCCAGGGCGTCCCTCACGCGGCCTCTGATGACGAGTGCCTCCACCAGTCCCACGTCCTCCGACATTCCCCACCACTCCTCGCTGCCGCGATGCCGACCGTTTCCATCACGCTGTCAGTTTGTGCCCAGCTTGTTATCCAGGACACCAACTGGGCGCGAATAGTTGACCCGCCCGGCGAACCGAGACGAAAACCGGACAACCGGACAACCCGAGGAATGGGGCGGTTGACAGGCCGGGTGACGTACGGACCGTGGACCCCCGGTCACGGGGTGCGCAGCTCGATGAGCGTGACGTCGGGATCGGCCGCCACCCGCACCGGCGGCCCCCACGCACCGGCGCCGCGCGTCACGTACAACTGCGTGTCCCCGTAGCGCTCCAGCCCGGCCAGCGTCGGGTTCGCCGCGCCCGCGATGTACGTGAGCGGCCACATCTGCCCGCCGTGCGTGTGCCCGGAGAGCTGGAGGTCCACGCCCCAGTCCACGGCGTCGTGGATCATCACCGGCTGATGCGCCATCAGCACCGTGGCGCGCGAGCGGTCGCGGTCGCCGAGCGCCGCCCCGTAGTCCGGGCCGCCGAAGGCGCTGCCCTCGCCGCTGATGTCGTTCACGCCCGCCAGCGCGAAGTACGGCAGCTCGGCCCGCTCGTTGACCAGCGGCAGCAGCCCGAGGTCGCGCAGGTGGTCGATCCACTCCGCCGTCTCGACGTAGTACTCGTGGTTGCCCGTGACGAAGAAGGTGCCGTCGGGGGCGCTCAGGTCCGCCATCGGCGCGACGGCGGACCGCAGGTCGTCCACGTCGGCGTCCACCAGGTCACCGACCACGGCGATGACGTCGGGCCGCGTACGGTTCACGGCGTCCACGACGCGGCGGCAGTGCCCGCCGCCCAGGACCGGGCCGAGGTGGATGTCGCTGACGACGGCGACGCGGTAGCGGTCGGCGGCGCGCGGCAGCTTCGGCAGCGTCACGGTGACGTGCTTCGTCCGCAGGTTCCGTGCGTTGGCGACGCCGTAGCCCAGCGTGCCCGCGGCGATCAGCCCGGCGCCCACCGCGATGCCGCGCGAGACGACCAGCCGCCGCCCCGGCGCGTCCACCGGCGCGTCCACCGGCGCGCCGCCGTCCGGCGCGGCGTGCGCCTCGACGTCGGCGGTGGGCGCGGCCTCCGGCTCGGGCGCCGCCGCGACGGGCACCCCCGCGGGCTCGGCCGACGCCGCCCGCGCCGCGTCCCTGCGGCGCAGCAGCCGCAGCACCACCGGCCGCACGACCTCGCCCACCAGCAGCGCCAGCACCAGGTAGAGCACCGCAACGATCCAGACAAATCCCGGCCACGCCACGACCTGTTGCGCCCCGAAAGGAAGGCCCATCTGCCGCCCCCTGATCGCGAACGGCACCGTCACGGCCAGCGCGATCAGCACGACCGTGGCCGTGCGCCGGTACACCGAGCCGGGCGCCGACACGTCACGGACCAGGCGTTTCCACAGATACCAGTGGATTCCGGCGATGGCGAACAGCACCAGGATGACCAAGAGAACCAACGGGTGTGCCCCTCCTCCTGCCCGTGGCGGGCGTCCGTGGGGCCAGTATGCGACGCACGGGGTTCCGCCGGTTGCCCGGCCCCGCTCACCGATTCGGGCCCCTCCACTGGTCCTGACGCGGCACGACACGGTTAAGTTCACCGTGTGCCGTTCAATCGCTCGTCCTCTTGTCGGACTCCCGTTCGGGCCGTGTTCGCGGCGGCCCTGGTCACGCCCGCGCTCGTCCTGACCGCCGCCGCGCCCGTCGTCGCCGCCGACGAGGACGCCGGACGGTCCGCGGTCGGCGGCGAGCTGCTCGCCCGCACCGGCACGCAGGTACGCCCCGGCTCCGGGGCCCCCGCGCTGCCCGACGACCTCACCGCCAAGTCCTGGATAGTCGCCGACGCGGAGACGGGCGACGTCCTCGCCGCGCACGACGCCCACCGCCCCCTCCCCCCGGCCAGCACGCTGAAGATGCTCTTCGCCGACACCGTGCTGCCCCTGTTCGACCGGGAGGACCTGTACCGCGCCCGGCCCGAGCACTTCGCCGAGATGGGTCCCGGCAGCAGCGCCGTCGGCATCGCCGACCACCAGACCTACACGGTCGAGGACCTCTGGTACGGCGTCTTCCTCGCCTCGGGCAACGACGCCGTCTACGCCCTGACCGCCATGAACGGCGGCAAGGAGGACACCGTCGCCCAGATGAACGCGCGCGCCGAGGAACTCCAGGCCGGGGACACGCACGTCGTCAACCCCGACGGCTACGACGCCGACGGCCAGACGTCCTCCGCCTACGACCTCACCCTCATCGCCCGCGACGCCATGCAGAACGCCGACTTCCGCGACTACGTCTCCACCGTCTCCATCGACTTCCCCGGCGCGGGCAGCGGCGAGGACCGCGAGACGTACGGCATCCAGAACACCAACCGCCTCCTCGTCGGCGCCCCCGGGCTCGAACCGTACGAGGGCCTCGCGGGCGTCAAGAACGGCTACACCTCGGACGCCGGGCACACCTTCACCGGCGTCGCAGAACGCGACGGCCGCGTCCTGCTCGTCACCGCGATGGACCCCGAGGGCGACTCCCTCGCCGTCTACCGCGAGAGCGCCGCGCTCCTCGACTGGGGCTTCGCCGCGGCCGAGGCCGTCGAACCGGTCGGCGAACTCGTCCCGCCGCTGAGCGAGCGCGACGCGGCCGACGGCGAGGGCGTGGCCACCGGCGGCGGCGACAGCACGGACGACGCGGGCGGCGACGGCACCCCCGAGTCCGGGCAGGCCGGCGGCCGGTCGGGCAGCGGGCAGGAGAGCGCGGCGCGCGCCGACGGCTCCGCGGTCGGCGGCCTCACGGTCCTGACGGTGGCGGCCGGTGGTCTGGCGGTGGTGGCGGGGGCGGCGTATCTGTTCCACCGCACTCATCCGCTGGCGGGTCTTCCAAGGCGTCGGCGCAAGGGCGGTCCTGGGGCGTGACGGCCGTCGCCGTCCACGCGCAGCACACCAGCAGCAGCTTCGCCATCAGGTTGATCCACACCAGCAGCGCGATCGGCACGCCGAACGCCCCGTACACGCTGCGCGTCGCCACCTCGGTCAGATAGCCGCTGATCAGCAGCTTCAGCACCTCGAAGCCGACCGCGCCGATCACGCACGCGACGATCACCGCCCGGCGCGGCGGCCGTACCCCCGGCAGCCACACCAGCACGTACGACAGCAGCAGGAACGTCACGCCCATCGCGCCCGCGTACGCCGCCACCTGGATCAGCACGGCACCCGGGCCGAACTGCGCCAGCTGCCGCACGCCGCTGAGCGCGAGCCCCGAGGCCGCCAGCGAGACGAGGACGACGACCCCGAGCCCGGCGAGGACCCCGATGTCCTTGCCGCGCCGCAGGAACATGTTGTCCTCCGGGTCCGGCAGGTCCCACACCGCGCGCAGACAGCCGCGCAGCGCGTCCACCCAGCTCGCCCCCGTGGGCAGCACCAGGGCCAGCGAGATGATGCCGATGGTGCCCGCGTTCTCGAACAGCGAGCGGACGTGCAGCTCGCGCGAGATGCCCGGCACCTGGTCCGTCACCCAGTTCTCGACGGTGTCCAGCTGGCCGTCCGTCAGCAGCGCCGCGCCGATCGCGCCGACGAGCCCGAGGACGGGGAAGAGGGTGACGAAGCTGGTGAACGTGATCGCCGCCGCGAGACGGCTCCAGTTCCGCGCGTCCAGATGCTCGTACACGTGCCACACACGCGTACGGAAGAACCACGCCGCCAGTGGACCGATCCACGGCAGCCGGGTCAGTGTCTCCATTGCGCCGCCCACGCTAGGTCGGGTTGCCCCGGGAAACGGTTCTGACACGCCCCGTGCGCGGGCGGGCGGCGCCGGGGCTGCGGGGCGGCGTCAGCGGGCGGTCACTCGACCCCGGCCAGCGGCTCACACACCGGCGCGGCGGCGCGCGGCGCCGTGAACCGGTACTCGCGGCACAGCCGCCACACGCCCGAGGAGTCCTGCTCGTACAGGGAGAAGCCGCGCACCGTCCACGCCGCCTCGTACCCCGCCAGCTCGGCCTGCGCGCGGTCCATCGCCTCCTCGGCGATGCCGTGCGCGACCGTCACGTGCGGGTGGTAGGGGAACAGCAGCTCGCGCGCCAGCGGCCCGCCGCTCGCCCGCACCGCCGCCTGGAGCCGCGCGCACGCCGTCCCGCCCTCGGCGACGCGCACGAACACGACGGGCGTCAGCGGGCGGAACGTGCCGGTGCCGGAGAGACGCAGCCGGAACGGCCGCCCGGCGGCGGCCACGGCGGCGAGATGCGCCTCGACGACCGGCAGGTCCGCGGGGTCCGCCACGGTCGGCGGCAGCAGGGTGACATGCGTGGGGATACCGGCCGCGGCGACGTCCCCGAAGCCGAGGCGGTGGCGCTGGAGGCGGCTGCCGTGCGGCTCGGGGACCGCGACCGACACACCGAGCGTGACGCTCACCGGCGCATCACTCCCTTCTCGCGGGCCGGAACCCGCGTACGCCCCCCTGGGTGTCCCCCCGCCCGCGCACGGCCCCAGTCTGGCGCCCGCGCCCGGGACGGACCAGGGCCGTTCGGCCCGTCAGCGCGCGGGCGGCAGGAAGCCGACCCGCTCGTAGACCGCGTCGAGCGTCGGCGCGGCCATGGCGCGGGCCTTCTCCGCGCCGCGCGCCAGCAGCCGGTCCAGCTCGGCCGGGTCGTCCAGGAACTGCTGGGTGCGCGCGCGGAACGGCGCGACCCACTCCGTGAAGACGTCGGCGACCTCCGTCTTCAGCGCCCCGTACAGCCGCCCCTCGAACTTCTGCTCAAGCTCCTCGACCGTCAGCCCGGTCAGCGCCGAGTAGATCGCCAGCAGATTGCTGACGCCCGGCTTCGCGGCGCGGTCGTAGCGCACCTCGGTGCCGGTGTCGGTGACGGCGCTGCGGAACTTCTTCGCCGACGTCTTCGGCTCGTCCATCAGCCAGACGATGCCCTTGGCCGAGGACGCCGACTTGCTCATCTTGACGGCGGGGTCCTGGAGGTCCTGGATCTTCGCCGTCTCCTTCAGGATGTACGCGCCGGGCAGCGTGAACGTCTCGCCGTAGCGCGCGTTGAAGCGCTGCGCGACGTCCCGCGTCAGCTCGATGTGCTGGCGCTGGTCCTCACCCACCGGCACCTGCCGCGTGTGGTAGAGGAGGATGTCGGCGGCCATCAGCATCGGGTACGTGAACAGGCCGACCGTGGTCGCGTCCGTCCCCTGCTTGGCCGACTTGTCCTTGAACTGCGTCATCCGCGCGGCCTCGCCGAAGCCGGTGAGGCAGTTGATCACCCACGCCAGCTGCGTGTGCTCGGGGACGTGGCTCTGGATGCACAGCGTGCAGCGGTCCGGGTCGAGCCCCGCGCCGAGGAGCTGCGCGGCGGCCAGCCTGCTGGACTCGCGCAGCGCCGCCGGGTCCTGCGGGATGGTGGCCGCGTGCAGGTCCACGACCGAGTAGACCGCGTCGTGCGTCTCCTGAAGGCCCACCCACTGGCGCACGGCGCCGAGGTAGTTGCCGAGGTGGAAGGACCCGGCCGTGGGCTGGATGCCGGAGAAGACGCGGAGACGTTCAGTGGCCATGGGGCCATTCTCTCAGGTCCCCCGGACAGCCGACCCCGGCCCTGCGCCCCCTTCCCGCGGCCGTCCCACCGCCGTCCCGCCGCTGTCCCGGGCCCGCCCGCCGCGTGGCGCGGGAAGCCGTTCGGCTAACCTGGCGGCGGCCCCGGACCCTCGCCGCCTGAACCGTTCCGACCTCGGAAGGCCACTCATCATGCCCCGCACTCCCGTCAATGTGACCGTCACCGGCGCCGCCGGACAGATCGGCTACGCCCTCCTCTTCCGGATCGCCTCCGGACACCTGCTCGGCCCGGACACCCCGGTGCGCCTGCGGCTGCTGGAGATCACCCCGGCCCTCGGCGCCGCCGAGGGCACCGCCATGGAGCTGGACGACTGCGCGTTCCCGCTGCTGACCGGCATCGACATCAGCGACGACCCGAACGTCGCCTTCGACGGCACGAACGTCGCCCTCCTCGTCGGCGCCCGCCCGCGGAGCAAGGGCATGGAGCGCGGTGACCTCCTCGCGGCCAACGGCGGCATCTTCAAGCCGCAGGGCAAGGCCATCAACGACCACGCCGCCGACGACGTGAAGGTCCTCGTCGTGGGCAACCCGGCGAACACCAACGCGCTGATCGCCCAGGCCGCCGCCCCCGACGTCCCGGCGGAGCGCTTCACCGCGATGACCCGCCTCGACCACAACCGGGCGCTGACGCAGCTGGCGAAGCGGACCGGCGTGACCGTGGACGAGATCCGCCGCCTCACCATCTGGGGTAACCACTCCGCCACCCAGTACCCCGACATCTTCCACGCCGAGGTCGCCGGGCGGAACGCCGCCGAGGCCGTGAACGACGAGAAGTGGCTGGCCGAGGAGTTCATCCCGACCGTCGCCAAGCGCGGCGCGGCCATCATCGAGGCGCGCGGCGCCTCCTCGGCCGCCTCCGCCGCGAACGCGGCGATCGACCACGTGCACACCTGGGTGAACGGCACCGCCGAGGGCGACTGGACCTCGATGGCCGTGCCGTCGGACGGCTCGTACGGCGTCCCCGAGGGCCTGATCTCGTCCTTCCCCGTCACCACGGCGGGCGGCGCGTACGAGATCGTGCAGGGTCTGGAGATCAACGACTTCTCGCGCGCCCGCATCGACGCGTCGGTCTCGGAGCTGGCCGACGAGCGCGAGGCCGTCCGCGGGCTCGGCCTGATCTGACAATCCGCCGACCGACTCCGGCGCACCTGTGGCCCCAGACACGCTCTCGGGGCCACACTGCGTCGTGTCGTGTCCGCCGTCACGCCCGAAGGAACCCACACCATGCGCCGCATACGTCATCCGCTGTTCGCCGGGGTGGGCGCGCTGAGTCTGCTGGCCACGAGCGCGTGCGGCCTCGCCGGGCGGGTGACCGGCCAGGAGCCGCCGGTGGCGGACCCGGTCCGCCTGGCCGTGCCCGAGTGGCCCGGGGGGCTGGCGAACGTGGCGGTGGCCGAGTACGTCCTGGAGAACGAGCTGGGCATACCCGTCGAGAAGGTCTACGTGCCGCAGAACCGCGCGTGGGACCAGCTGGCGGACGGCGACGTGGACGCCATCCTGGAGGACTGGGGCGCGCTGCCCGAGCTGCGGGACACGTACGTCGAGCGCCGTATGACGGCGGTGGACGGCGGCCCGCTCGGCATCACGGGGCACGTCGGCTGGTACGTGGCGGGCGACGCGGAGTTCGCGGCCGACCACCCCGACGCCCTGAACTGGCGGAACCTCGGCGAGTACACGGACGAGCTCGGCGGCGAACTCCTGCACGGCGACCCGCTGTTCACCACCCGTGACGACGACATCATCGCGGACCTCGACCTGGACCTCACCTCGGTGGCGGCGGGCAGCGAGGACGCCCTCGTCGCCGAGATAGCCGCGGCGGGCGCGGCCGGGCGGCCGGTCCTGACGTACCTGTGGCAACCGCACTGGCTGGCCGCCGAGACGGAGCTGTCCGAGGTCGAACTGCCCGGCTACTACCCGCGGATAGAGCTGCGGAAGTACCTGAACGCCGAGTTCTCCGAGGACGGCGGGCCCGCCGCCGACTTCCTGCGCGCGTTCTCCTGGGGCGAGGCGGACCAGAACGAGGTGGCCGAGCTGATAGCGGGCGAGGGGCTGAGCCCCGGCGCGGCGGCGGAACGCTGGGTGACCGACCACCCCGACGAGGTCGCCGCCTGGACCGACGGCCTCTGACCCCACCCACCCCGCCACGCCACCCGCCCGGATACGCGTCAGCGCGCGGGGCAGGGGAGTTCGGGTGCCGTGTGGTGGGGGGAGCAGGTGACCACGGCGATCGAGTGGAAGAGCGTGCCCCTCAGGTAGTGGCCGAGGGAGACGTCCCCGCCGCGTGCCAGGTGCTCGACGGCGGCCGTTCCCAGCCCCGCCAGCCTGGCCGCCTCCTGATCCGCCACGGACGCGAACCGGGGTGCGTACGCGGCGAGTTCCCGTTCCAGCCAGGCGCCCGCCTCCTTCGGCTCCTCCCACGTCCCCCGGATCAGCGCGGGCGGCTTCATGAGCCAGTGCGCGGTTTGGAGCGGAGGCACCTCCGAGGTGGGGAACGTGGCCACGGCCTCGCGGTAGCGGTCGAGCACGTCCCTCTCGCTGCTGCCCGCCGGTGGCTGGTCAGGCGGTGGCCGACGGATGCTCTCCCGGTCGAACGTCTTCTTCTCGCCGAGCCAGGTGTAGCCGTGGTGGTGCAACGCCGCTCCGTCCGGGGGATGCCGACGGCCCTGCCCATCGGCGTGCGGGGCAGGGCCGTCGGCTCAGGTGGTGTGGGGGGTCAGGCCGTGTCGGGGGTCAGGCGGAGAGGCCGAAGCGGCCGGGGTCGATGCCCGCCGCGTCGAGTTCGGCGCGGGTGAAGCGCAGCGGCTCGGCGTCCGGCCGCTTGCTGTCCCCCACGGCCCAGACGTCCGCCCCGATCCGGGCGAGCGTCACACACGCCTCGCCGTCCGGATGCGTGTTGCCGCCGCACGCCTTGAAGAACTCGGCTCCCTCGATGGAAATCCCGTACGGATCGCTCATGACTGTGTCCTTTCCCGATGTGCCGGACGGCTTGTGGTGCGTCGTCTCCGCCCTGCTGGGCCGAAAAGCGGGTAAGCGCGCTCATGGGATGACGGCAAACGGAGAGCAATTGTTCGGAGCGGCGTTCACCGCCATTACCGTGTGCCCTTGGGGGCGCTCCGCCTGAACATGACGCTAGGGAATGTGTCGCCCGATCACCAACGGTGTTGCACACGGTTGCACGGAATCACCCGAGCGCGTTCAGCGCCTTGCGTAGGAGAGTGCGTGCCTGGGTTCCGTGGACCGCCATCCGCGAGAGTCCCGAGAATGCGCGGAGGTAGTTCCGGATCTCTCCCGGGGAGGTCAGATTGATCTCGGCGGTCAGGGTCTCCACTGCCACGTGACGGTCGTCGAACGCGTAGAAAGCCTCCAACGGCCACACCGTCCGGCGCGCCGTGGCGGGGATGACACCGAGCGACACGTTGGGCCGGGACATGAC
This sequence comes from Streptomyces avicenniae, assembly GCF_000719135.1. Lineage (GTDB taxonomy): Bacteria > Actinomycetota > Actinomycetes > Streptomycetales > Streptomycetaceae > Streptomyces > Streptomyces avicenniae. Next base: position 286,305 of record NZ_JOEK01000003.1, read on the forward strand.
GGTGAGCAGGTGGTTCAACTGCTCGGCCATGGCCGCGTCGTCGCTGATCCGGTAGTGGAGGACGGTCTCTTCCAGCAGCAGGGCGAACCGGTGGTCGCCTTCCTCGACGACCCGGGAACGTGCCTGGCGCGCCTTCACCGCCTCGGCGACATCGTCGGGGGTGCCCTGGAAATCCGTGATCGCCCTCAGAAGCCCGGTCGTGTACGCGGCTGTCTGAAGCATGCCGGGCACCACGTTCGACGCATAGACGCGGAACGTCCGGGTTCGCTGGTACAGCGGGACGGTCATCTCATGGACGCGACGCATGCCGTCGCGGTGGATCTGCTTCCACTCGACGTACATCGATTCGGCGTTGCGCGAGGCCGCGATGAGGTCGGACGCCTGGTCCTCCGCGCCGCAGGCCGCGCACCATACCCGGATGTCGGCGTCCGACGGGGGTGTTCTTCCCCGAGCTATCCGAGACGACTTCGACTTGTGCCAACCACATCTGACGGCCAGTTCATGCCCCGAGAGCCCGGCGTCCTTCATGAGCCCGTGCAGGCGGGACGCGACGGCCGCGCGGGCCGCCTGGGCACTTGAGAGCGGTGAGGAGGAGGACATGAACCGACCGGTCGGATCTCAGACGGAGTACTTCTCGTGCGGGATACCGCGCTCCCATACGGCTTCGAAGGCCGACACGCAGAGCGCTGTCACGGCCGTGTCATCCGTCTGGTCCGTGTGGACCCATCGGCCGTCGCCGTCGAAGATGTTGAACTGCACGAGGCGGCCGTCGAAGATCCAGCAGTCATTGCCGGGAAGAGCCAGGTCGGAAGCTCGGCGGCGGGGCAGCCAACGGATCTGCTCCCCTGCGGCGACATTCGTGAAAGTCCCGGAGTGCTCGAACGCGATGTAGTCGCTGACGGGCTCGGAGATCACCCGTGCCCTGCGGATCCGGACCCCCTTGGCCGTGACCTCCTGCACCAGGTCGAGCCAGGGGCGCCACCACGAGGCGCGGTCGGAGGGGTCGAGCCGGTGGCCCCGCTTCCACTCGGCGAAACCGGCGGTCTCGTTGTCGATGCCGTACCCGTCGCGCATCTCCAGATGGACGGCCGACTCCCTGACCGACCTGAGGAGATCGGAGAAGTCAGTCAGACTCTGCGACACGGAACCCCTCTCGGAGAAACGGAATCATCCGCTTCGGGACTCTGATCACGGACTCGCCTTCGGGAAGCGGGACGTCTTCCGCACTCTCGCTCAGGGTCGGCCCATCCGCCGTCCAGCCTTGGATGAGGAGATCTTTTGTCTCTTCGTCCACCCAGACGGCGGGCGATCCGTGATCCCCCGACTTCGGATCCTTGCCGACGAAATATAAGGCCATGACTTCGCTCCTCAATACATGTACGGCGTCTGTCGTGTGAGTCCTAGTCTGGCGGATCGAGCACGGCAAGGTATGGGGAACGAGACATCACGGCAGTCGTGCCCGCAAGAATCGCGCCTGAAGAAGTTGCGTCGGGCATGTGCGGGTTGGGCGACGCCCGCGCCGTCGCATGGTGTCCTTCGGGTCCGGTTGCTCGTTCCTGAAAAAAGGGGCACCCTGCTCGTGCGCGGCGACCTGGCCGATGACCACGGGCCGATGTCGCCCCGATCACGGAGAGGCCGTCAAGATCCCCCACGCGTTGATTCGGAGGACCGTTGCCCATGGGCTCGTCTGACGGAGGGCCGCCTCCCACGCTGGACGAACTGTTCGACTCCTTCACCCGCGAAGCCTTCCGCCTGGAGACTCTGGACGATTACAGCGGCTCGGGAAGCACGGATGCCTATGCGGCGTTCCTGGAGGGCCGGGAGAAGCCCGAGGGCTACAACGAGGACTGGATGTCCGAGATCCGGGAGTCCGTGCGGCAGGGGAAGCGGATCCATCGTGTGCACGTCCTCTCCCGCCCGTTGACGCCCTACCTCCGCTTCGAGTTGGGCTGGGGATACCGGACCAACATGACGGCCGGGGAGGAGTTCCACATCCTCGACGTCACGGACCGGCCCGATCCCTTGGAGGGGGTGGGGGACTTCTGGCTGTTCGACCAGAGGATCGCGGCCTCCATGGAGTATCGGGAAGGTGTGATGACGGGCTGTACCGTCCTCGCTGACGACGAGGTGCGGGACTTCCTCAACTGGAGGGACATCGCTCTGAGCGGTGCGGTTCCTTTCTCCGAATGGTGGACCGAGCACGGTCGTGAAGACGGGCGAACGCGGCGGCGCACTGCGGGCCCTGCGCGAGACGTCGGGTGAACGGCCCGAAGTGATCGCCCCCGGAGGGCTTCCGCGGTGCCCGTGGCGGCGGGCCGAGGGGCGATCTGTTCACTCCCCGTGCGTGGCCCACCATGCGGTGAACGGGACGGCCGCCGCCATCGCCGTGTCCCGGTAGGCCAGGAACCTGGGCAGGTGGTCCTCGCCGAGGAAGTCGGTGCCCAGGTACGCGCCTTCCCCGTCGTAGCTCATGGTCCCGACGGTCCGCTCGTCGAAGAGCCAGAAGTCGGGCGCGTCGGGGATCGGGTTCTCGCGCCCGGTCGTGTCGAGGATGAAGAACTCTTCCCCGGCGGTCATGTTGCGCCGGTATCCCCAGCCCAGCTCGAAGCGGAGATAGTCCGTCAGGGGGCGGGCGAGGATGTGGACCCGGTAGATCCGCTTTCCGGCCTGAACGGCATCGCCGACCGTCGTCATCCATCCGGCGGTCCTGTACTCCCTCCGGCTGCGGCTCACCGGCGAGGAACGCCCGGTACGCGTCCACGCCTCCCGACCTGCTGTAGTCGTCCAGCGTCTCCAGCCGGAAGGCTTGCCGGTCGAAATCCTTGAGCCAGTCTCCCAGTGTCTTGGACGAGGTCGTCATGAACAGCCTTTCCGACGAGGGCGGTGGAGGAATCGGCCGGGGCTTCGAGGGCCCGAATGCCCGGCCCCTCCCACCAGTTGTGTCCAGCACGATACTCATGGTCACCATCCGGAGGGGCAAGGGCCCCTCGGTTCCGTGGCGAAGGCGTCGCGCTGCGCTAGAGGGTCCAGAGGTGGAGGGAGTTGTCCGTGGTGGAGGTCGTGTACCAGGTGCCGTCGCCGAGTCCTGTGGGGAGGCTGTCCACGGGGAAGGGATAGGTCAGCTCGTCGGTCGGGCGCAGCGGGGAGGTGGTGACGAGCCAGTGGCGGGCGGCGCCGAGTTCGTCGTCGCCGTCCACGGTCGCGACGACGAGGGTGTCCGCGTCGAGGAAGCGTCCGTCGTAGTCGAAGTACACCGAGCTGTCGTCCGGGGCGAGCGACGCGGTGGTGAGTTCGGACTCCACCGAGCCGTCCGCCGTGCGGTGGAGGGCGAGGGCGTGGCCGTCCCAGCGTCCCCACCGCAGCGGGGCGCCGTCCTGGCCCTCGCCTATGGACAGCCCCATCTGCGCCGGGTCCGGGTGCGGGATGTGGTGGGAGCCCGCTGCCGCCGTGCGCGTCGGGACGCGTCCGAGCACCGTGCCGTCCACGGCGTCGATGACCACCCACTCCTCCTCCCAATCCGCACCGTCGCCGCCGTCGCCGTCGGCGGGTATGTGGGCCCAGACGAGTTTCCCGTCGGAGGAGAAGCAGGCCGAGCCGCTGCCCGCGTACCCGTGCTCGCGGTCGTCCGCGTACGCGGTGATGTCGGTATGCCCCGCGCAGCCCGCCCAGCAACGGTGCCGCAGCTCCCAGCGCGTGTTCCCCGTCAGGTCAACGGCCCGCAGCGCGTGCGGCCCCGTGAAGACGGCCTGGTCGCCGAAGGGCGAGACCGCGCCCTGTCCGATTCCGCCCGGCCAGGGCGCCGGTATGCGGACGGTCGGGCTCGTGGCCGGTGCCGTGAGGTCCCGCACGGCCAACTCCCGCTCCCCGCGCTGCACGAGCAGCCGCGTCGTGGGCCACAGGTCCAGGCAGGGAGCCTCGTCGGGCCGCGAGAAGGGCAGGGGAGCGGCGAGCGTGGACACGAGGCGGGCGGTTCGCGGCACGAGGACTCCGAAGGGCCGGGGGCAACGTGTCCCGACCCTACGGCGGGCCACTGACAGCGCCACGGAACACGTCCCCGGCCGCCCCGTCCACCCACCTCCCGCGTCCCGTCCCGGCGTTCGGCGCGGGGGCGTTCGGGCTGGTCAGGCGGGTGAAAGCGTCCCAGCGACCCGAACCGGCGGTGTGCGCTGGCCGGTGGGACGGCGGCGGGCACAAGCTGCGGTCGTCGGGCCAACGGGTCCGGCGGATCGTTCCACCGGTCCGACGAGAACGACGAGAGGGCAGCCTCACATGAACACCCACGCAGCGCACCGCCGCACCCGTCTCCGCGCCGCCGTCGCCGCGCTCGGCGCGACGCTCGCCCTGGCGCTCACCGCCTGCCAGAGCGGGGGAGAGGACACGGACACCTCCGGCCGTGCGGCGGCCGAGGCGCCCGCCGAGGAGTCGGCGGGGCAGCGGGACGGCGGCGACGCGGCCGGGCGTACCGAGGACGCCGAGGACACCGAGGACGCCGAGGGGAACGACCGGGGCGAGGCCGTGGACAGGCCGGTCGGGGCCGGGCAGGACGACGCCGCCCGGGAGGCGGTCGGAGGCGGGCAGGGCGCGCGGCCGGGGCAGGCCGGGGGGACGGGCGACCCCGAGGCGAACGGCGACGGCGGCGCCGGGACCGGCATCGGCACCGGTGAGGACACCGGCCACCACGCCCCGGACGAGTCGGCGGGCGAGGACGGCGACGACAAGCCCGAGGCCGAGATCGCGACCTGCACGGACGCGACGACGGAACTGGCCGTCGTCCCGGTCGAGCGGCCCGTCAACCACCTGCTGCTCACGGCGACGAACACCAGCGCCGAGACCTGCTTCATCTGGTACAGCCCGTACCTGAAGTTCGAGGACGCCCAGGCCCCCGTCCAGCGCCTGGAGGCCAGCGTGCCGCAGGCCGTCGTCGCGCTCGACCCGGGGCAGACCGCGTACGCCGCGATCATCACCTCGGACGGCGCCGGGGAGGCCGAGGGCGGCTACGTCGCGCACAGCCTGGGCGTGCAGCTCGCCGGTCCTGAGGAGGAGGGCGTCGGCGGCATGGAGGACGTCGCCCTGCCCGGCGGCGAGGTGTACATCGACTCGTCCGCCCAGGTCACCTACTGGCACACCTCGGTGGACGGCGCGCTCTTCTGGTGACCACGCGTCGCCCCGCACGGTGCTGTGCCGGACGACGGCCGGTGACTCCCCCTCCCGCCCCGGGAGGCAGGGACCACCGGCCGTCGTGCGTCGTCCGTCGTGCGTCGGCGGATCAGAACGTCACGACGACCTTGCCCGCCAACCCGCCCTCGGCGAAGCGCGCGTGGGCCGCCCGGATCTCGTGGAGCCCGAAGACGGAGTCCACGCGCAGGCGCAGGGCGCCGCGCTCGACCAGCTCGGTCAGCCCGGCGAGCCCGGCGCCGTCCTCGTGCACCTGGTTGACGGTGGTGCGGACGCCGCGCGCCGACAGGTCGGGCACGGGACCGGCCTGCGTGGCGATCGACGCGTACCGGCCGCCGTCCTTGACGGCCTCCGTCACGAAGGCGCCGAAGGTGTCGAACACCGCGTCGTAGCCGCCGGACGTGAGGGCCTCCCGGTCGGTCGTGGCCAGCTCGGCGCCCCGCGCCCGGGCGAAGTCGAGGTGCGCGTCGCGGGAGACGAGGGCGTCCACGTGCACGCCGCGCGCGTGGGCGATCTGGAGCGCCAGTCCGCCGACCGCTCCGGCGGCGCCGGTGACGAGCAGGCGTTCACCGGCGGAGAGCGTGAGCCAGTCGAGGGTCTGGAGGGCGGTCAGGCCGGGGAGGGGGAGCGTGGCCGCCTCGACCAGGCTGACGGCCCGGGGCGCGGGCGCGACGGCGCCTGCGGGGAGCGCGACCACGTCGGCCCAGGTGCCCGTGCCGGTGCCGAGCTGGTGCGACATCGCGATGACGCGGTCGCCGGGGCGGAAGTCGCTGGAGCCGCCGTCGAGCACGATGCCCGCGAGGTCCCAGCCGAGGGTCAGCGGGAGGCGCAGCCCGTCGGGATTGATGGCGCCCGCGCGCGTCTTGTCATCGACGGGGTTGAGGCTGGTCGCGATCGTACGGATCAGCACGTCGCCCGCGCCGTGGCCGGGCTCGGGCGTGTCGGTGACCTCTAGGACGTCGTGTCCGCCGAAGCGGTCGATCCGTATCGCACGCATGATGGTGGGAACCCTTCGCAGTTCGCTGATGCCGGGCGGTCCAACGCGCTCGCTCCCGAGGGGATTCCCGGCGGACGCCACGACCACGACCACGGCCGCCCGCCTCCCGGCCTCGGACGTTCGGTACCGCCCTCCAGCCGTCGCTTGCGCTACGTGACCTTCCCTGTGCGCAAACGCAGGTCGGAACCGTTCACGTTGCTGCGGCGTCCCTTCAGCGAAGCCGATCCCGTCGCCTGCGGTGACGGAAACGCACGACGCCTGTGGGGCATGGGGGTTCAGCCGTGGCACGTCCTTCCGATTGGTCTCCGGTGGGGATGGATTCCGATCCGACGCCGGGGGACCCGGACGAGGTCCGTGAACTGGCGGACGCTTTGCAGACGTTCGCGGACGATGTGGAAGTTGCAGACCGCGCAGGGCCAGGCCGATCGTGCCTTGGACCGTGCGATAGCGGCACAGGCGGATCTCACCTCGGCACAGGGCTCGTTGGGCGACGCACAGGACTGGGTCTCACGTGCCGGGGACGAGTCGGACCGGCTCCAGCGTGAGGGCGAACGAGCCGGTGCCGAGCCGCCGGACGAGGCGGAAGTACGCGCCGCCACCCGCGACCGCCAGGCGGCCGACTCCGCACGTGACGCGGCGCAGGCCCGCGTGGACACTGCCCAGGACAGCCTCGACGCCGCCCGCGAACTCGCCCGGCAGGCGCGGGAGATGCGTGAGGACGCCGCACGCGAGGCCGCACGCGACATCGACGAAGCCTCCGACGCGGGCATCCAGAACCGCAAGTGGTGGCAGAAGGCCGTCCACTGGGTCACCGAGAACTGGGACACCATCGTCGATGTCTGCAAGGTGATCGTCGCCGTCCTCGGGGTCGTCGTGATGATCATCGGCGGGCCGCTCGCCCTCATCGTCCTCGCCGCAGCGCTGGTCGTCCTCGCGGACACCTTGATCGACTACGCCCAAGGCCGCGCGACGCTCTGGGACGTCGCCTTCGCCGCTCTCGACTGCATCCCGGGCATGAAGGGCCTCACCACCCTCGGCGGACTCGCCGCCGGCATGCGGGGCCTGGCCTCCACCGGCCTCCGCGGCATCCGTCAGGGCGCGTTGGGGCTCGGGCGGCGGACCCGGGGCGAGGGCATCCCGATGAACGGCCGCACCGCCTGCGGCGACCCCGTGGACATGGCGACCGGCGAACTCCTCATGTCCGCAACGGACGTTGACCTCGCCGGGGTCCTCGATCTCGTCCTGGAACGCCACCACGTCTCGACCTACCGGGACGGCCGGTCGTTCGGCTCGTCCTGGGCCTCGACGCTGGACCAGCGGGTGCAACTCGACGCGTACGGCGCGCGGTTGTTCACCGCCGACGGCATGATCCTCGTCTACCCCCGCCCCCTTCCCGACGAGCCGGTCCTGCCCGTCGAAGGCCCTCGCTGGACCCTCACCTGGGACGGACAGCCCGGCTCCCCGCTGGCCGTCCACCAGCGCGAGACCGGCCGCACCCTGCACTTCGCATGCGTGCTGGGACGAGGCGGCCCCGAACTCCCCCTGAGCGCCATATCCGACCGGAACGGCAACCACATCCACTTCCGCCGCGACGACACGGGCGTCCTGACCGACATCGTCCACGACGGCGGCTACCACCTCGGCGTCACCTCCGCCGGCAACCGCGTCACGGCCCTCCGCCTCCTCAGCGCCCCTGACCACCCCGTCCTCCTCCGGTACGGCTACGACCAGGCCGGACTCCTCTCCGAGGTCCGCAACTCCTCCGGCCTGCCCCTCCTCTTCCGCTACGACGAGCAGGCACGGATGACCCGCTGGGAGGACCGCAACGGCTACTGGTACGCGTACGAGTACGACGCCGAGGGCCGCTGCGTGTTCACCACCGGCACGGACCGGGCCCTGGAGTACCGCTACGCCTACGAGCCGGAACACCACCGCACCACGGCCACGGACTCCCTCGGCGCCGCGACCGTCTACCAGTTCAACGACGCCTACCAGCTCACCGCCCAGACGGACGCCGCCGGTCACACCACCCGCAGCGAGTGGGACCGCCACGACCGGCTCGTGTCGCGGACCGACGCCCTGGGGGCCGTAACCGAGTACCGTCACGACGCCCACGGCCTCGTCACCGCCGTCACCTGCCCCGACGGCCTGGCGACCCGGTTCACGTACGACGAGCTGGGGCACCCGACGGCGATCGCCGAGCCGAACGGCGCGGTCTGGCGGCAGACGTACGACGCGCACGGCAACCGCACCGGCGTGATCGCCCCGGACGGCCACCACACCCGCTACGCCTACGACGGCAACGGCGCGCTCTCCGCCGTCACCGACGCCCTCGGCCGGACCACCCGCATCCGCTGCGACGCCACCGGCCTCCCCCTCGCCGTCACCGACCCGCTCGGCGCGACCACGCACTACGAGCGGGACGCCTTCGGGCGCCCGGCGCGGGTCATCGACCCGCTCGGCGCCGCCGCCACCACCGAGTACTCGGTGGAGGGCAAGCCCCTGCGCCACGTCGATCAGGTCGAGGGCGTCCAGTTGTGGACGTGGGACGCCGAGGGCAACTGCCTCACGCACACCGACGAGAACGGCGGCGTCACGCGCTTCGAGTACGGCGCGTTCGACCTCCCCAGCGCCCGGGTCGATCCGGACGGCACGCGCTACGCGTTCGCCCGCGACACGGAGCTGCGGATGATCCAGGTCGCCGACCACCGGGGCGCCACCTGGGACTACACGTTCGACGCGGTCGGCCGCCTCGTGGCCGAGTCCGACTTCGACAACAGGACGGTCCACTACGCGTTCGACGCGGCGGGCCGTCTCGTCTCCCGCACCAACGCGGCCGGGCAGGCCGTCACCTACCGGCGCGACGCGCTGGGCCACGTCGTGGAGAAGCTGGCGGACGGCCGACGCTCGTCCTACGCCTACGACCAGGTGGGGCTCCTGGTCCACGCGGCCTCACCCGGCGCCGAACTGTCCCTCGCCTACGACGCGTCGGGGCGGCTCAGCCGCGAAGGCACCAACGGCCTCGACGTCACGTACACGCACGATCCGCTGGGCCGCCTGCTGTCCAGGACCACCCCGAGCGGCCACACCAGCGGCTGGGAGCACAACGCCGCAGGGGACCCGACGTCGCTCGTCACCGCGGGCCGCACCCTCACGTTCGCCTACGACGCGGTCGGCCGCGAGACGGCCCGCCGCGTCGCGGGCGGCGTCGAGCTGACCCGTGAGTGGGACGCGGCGGGCCGACTCACCGCTCAGGCCGTGGCCGACGGCCCCGGCCGGGACCCGGTGCGCCGCCGGGCGTACGCCTACCGCTCCGACCACTACCTGACCGCCGTCACGGACGACCACGGCGGCACGACCCGCTTCGACCTCGACCCCACGGGCCGCGTCACCACCGCGACAGGCCCCGGGCGGTCCGAGAGCTACACGTACGAGCCGGGCGGGTCCCAGTCGTCCGCCCGTTGGTCCGCCCCGACGGCCGCGCCGGGCCAGGGCGCCACGGGGGAGCGGGTGTACGACGGCGCGCGTGTCGTGCGCGCCGGGAACGTCAGGTACACGTACGACGCCGCGGGCAGGATCGTCCTGCGGCAGCGCGTCAGGCTCTCGAAGAAGCCCGACACCTGGCGCTACACCTGGGACGCCGAGGACCGGCTCACGGACCTGACCACGCCGGACGGCACCCGCTGGCGCTACCACTACGACCCGCTCGGCCGCCGTATCGCCAAGGAACGGCTCACCGCCGAGGGCGAGGTCGCCGAGCGCACCGGCTTCGTCTGGTCGGGCACGACGCTGGTCGAACAGACCACGACCGGCGGCGACCACGGCCGACCCACCACGCTGACCTGGGACTACCACGGCAAGGACCAGCATCCCGTCAGCCAGACGGAGAGCGCGCCCGACGACGGGATCGACAGCCGCTTCTACGCCATCGTCACCGATCTGGTGGGCGCGCCCTCCGCGCTGGTCGATGAGGACGGGGCCGTCGCCTGGCAGGCGCTCGACACCGTGTGGGACTGCGTGCCGCACCCGGACAGCACCACCGACATCCCGCTGCGGTTCCCCGGGCAGTACGCGGACGAGGAGACGGGCTGGCGCTACAACTTCCTCCGCCACTACGACCCCGACACCGCCCGCTACACCACCCCCGACCCGCTCGGCCTCACCCCGGCCCCCGACCACTACGGGTACGTCCACAACCCGCACACCTGGAGCGACCCGCTCGGCCTCGCGGCCCATCCGCCGACCCGGCTGTCCGACCCGCACCGCATACCGGGCTCCATCGTCCGTGAGTACGACAACGTGCGGCTGGGGCGCGGGACTCCCCGTATCGATCCCGCCACGGGGCAGCAGACCATCCACCGGGCCGACCACGTCCCGCCACGGCAACGTGACCAGTGGCGTGGCTCGTTGGAGTGGGACGTGCCGGGCACGACCCACCGGATCCTGGAACGGCCCGACGGGCGCCTCGGCTTCGTCCTCAACCACGACTACAGCAGCCCGTTCGTGTTCCCGGCACCATGGTTCCCGGACGGTGGCGTGCTGCCCAACCGGCTTCGGTGACGGCGGCGACGGAACGGAGTGCGATGCGGTACATCCTGCGGCATGAGGAAGCGGGCGACGAGCTGGGCCGGGCGGCCGGGCTGACCGGCTTCTTCGGCGACGGCGGGCCGGACGGCGGGCGGGGCTCGGGGTGGCGGGAGTTCCGGCTCTCGGGGCTCGTCCCCACGCCCGAGCTGACGCGGCTGCTCGGGCGTCGGCGGCCCGAGCTGCCGAACGTCGAGGTGGCCGTCGCGGACGACGCCTGGCGGGTCGTCGGCGCCTACTACGTGGGGGGGCCGTCCGTCGTGGAACAACTTCCCGGGAGCGCGGGGGAGACGGTCGATCTGCTGCTGAACGGGCTGTTCTTCGAGCTACCGCCGCCCGCCGCGCAGGGCGTGTGGCGCGAGTGGTGCCGGGAGCTGCCGACACGGCCCGGACTCTGGGCGGACCGTGGCCCGGAGGAACGCGCGGCCTGGCTGCACGTGGTGCGGGTACACGACGCGACGGCCCGGAGCGCGGGCGCGGACAAGGACCCGGGGCTCACGTACACGCTGGACGCGGCGCGCGTCACCGATCCGGTCGGCTTCTACTGCGCGATCGGCGAGGCGGTGAACGGCCCGGGCGGCTACTTCGGGGCGACGCTCGACGGGCTCGCGGACTGCCTGCGCGGCGACTTCGGCGCACGTACCCCGTTCCGCCTGGTGTGGCGCTCCTCGGCGGAGGCCGTCGCCGCCCTCGCGCGGTACACGGTGCCGTCCGACCCGTCACGGACGTTCACGGACGAGGCCCTGGACATCCTGCGACAGGCCCGCGTCGAAGTGATCCTCGACTGAACGGGGAACGCGCCAACCGCTGCTCGCGGGCGCACTGTTGGACGCCTGGCTCAGTCAGCCAGTCCGCCGGACCGCACGGCTGCGAGGAACGAGCGCCACGTACCGATCGGTACGGCGAGGGCCGGGCCGTGGGGATCTTTGGAGTCCCGGACGGGGACGATGCCGATGGATGCGCTGGACGGGGAGTACTCGCCACGGCCGCCGCTGGATGACTCGCTGTAGGAGGACTTGATCCACTGGCGGGCTGTGGGTGTCTGGCTCACATGGGGTTCTCCTCGGGCGCTGCTGGACGTCGGCCGGTGGTCCCACTGTGAGGTGGTGGGGCCACCGGCCGTGAGTCGTCAGCCAGCCAGTTCGCCAAGCTGGACCGCTCCGAGGAAGGAACGCCACGCACCGGTTGTCACTGCCAACGCGGGCCCGTGGGGCACCTTGGAGTCGCGTACGGGGATGATGCCCGTGGGCGCAAGGGACGACGAGAATTCGATGCAAGTGCCGCCTGAAGACGAACTGTACGAAGACTTTGTCCAGTTGATGCCGACGAGAGTGGGAATGTGGCTCATGATGCGTAGTCTCTCCGTACGGTGTCGATGAATGCCAGCGACTTGCTCAGCGGCAGCGCATTGGCACGTAGGCGATCGTAGCTCTGAACGCACAGTCCGACAGTCGCTGGCCTGCGGTACACCCGGCCTCCTTGCGGATCGTCTGTGTACGCCACAGTTGGCTCCTGTTCGAAGTCCAGCACGCTGAACGGCAACATGTGGATGCCCGCAGATCCTGCGGAGGACGGCAGAATCTGCACGTCGATACCCGGGCGTTCAGCCCACTCCAGCAGGTACTGGAGTTGCCGTCCCATAGCTTCCCGGCCTCCGACGTGGCAGTGCAGACTTGCCTCGTGGAGCACAACCCACACCGCTGGCGGTCGTTCCTGTGTCAGCAGCTTCCGCCGTCCGACGCGTGCCGCCACCTTGGCCTCGATCGTCTCCTTCGGGACGGTGGGATGCCCTGAACGAAAGATTGCGTGCGCGTACTCCTCGGTCTGAAAGAGTCCTTCGATGAGCATGCCCGAATAGCTACGGACGCTCGATGCCTTGCGTTCCAAATTGACGTACGGCATGAAATTCTGTGGGTGGTCTTCTTCTCCCAGCCGATCCCTCATCGAGGCGAACAGGCCGCTTGTTCGAAACACGGTGTCGCAGCCTTCGGCGAAGCTCTTGCTGGGCATGAACTTCCCCGACTCGATCTGACTGACGTACGAGACGGTGTAGTTGGTCGCCGTCGCCAGGTGCTTTTGCGTCAGCTTCTGCCCCAGCCGCACCGCCCGTAGGTCCGCTCCGAACCGTTGTTGCGGTGTCGGGGGCTCTTTGAAGTCTTCCGGGGTGTTGGTGTCTTCAGCCATGGTGACCTCCTCTTTCGTCCTTCTGCCGACCGAGGTGACGGTTGAGCGGGTTAAGGGCTCGGGCCTCAATGTCGCCAAGCGAAGCACACGTGCGTTGCTCTAGGTGCCGGACAACTTGCGGTCGGTGGTTGGCCGCTGAGGTGAGGAGCGGAGCGATGTCACGCAGGGAAGCGGTGCGGTGACCGGGGGGCCCGATGGCGCCGGGGGGCGGTCGGGGCGTGAGCAGGTGGGGGACCAGCGGAAATGTGATCAACCGGTGGTCGGAGAGGGCGGATCGGGCGAACAGTCCGACAATCCGGATACTACGGAAAGTGAGCGACGAACTGCCGCTCTACGGGCGAAATTCGAAACTTTGAATGCAGAGATCGCCGCGCATCTCGCCTTGTTGAGGCGGCGATGATCGAACCACGCTACGAAGCGGAAGTGTGGGGCGGCGACGCCGCCACGAGCGTCCACCTCGGCGCACACGCCGCCGTGTCGAGACGCCTCCTCCTGTTCTGGCTGCGCCGCCAGGCGCTCCGCCTGGCGGACGGGATCGACCCGGACCCGGCGCGCGGCTGCTTCCCCGGGGCGACGAGGGTCGTCACCCCCGTCCCCGGCCGGGACGCGCCGACCGTCCTGCGGCGCTGGGCGGCCGACGTGACCCGCCAGGAGGAGACGGCGCGGCGGCTCGCCGCCGGACTGCCGTTCCGCCTCGCCGTCCAGGACGGCGACGGCTGTTGGTACGCGCTCACGGCGCGGCAGGTGTGCCGCCGCGAGCGATTCATGCAGAAGACAAGGAAGTTGGTGACGACATGACGGTGACGCGTGTGCGGATGTGCGACGGCTGGACGTACGCCCCCGCCCGCCTGGCCCCACTCCTCGGGGAGCACGCCGAGGACCTGCCGCCCGGACTCGTGCGCTGCGAACTCGGCGCCCACGCGTCGGGCCCGCACCACGTCTACGTGGCCGACCTCGACGGCCGGGAGACCGGCGCGATCTGGGCGGCCTGGCAGTCCGGCGATCCACTCGCCCTGACCGTTCTGCCGGACTGCCCCTGCAAGAACGGGCAGCCCGGGGTCCAGGAAGAGGTCTGCTGCTTCTTCGCCGGGCACAGCGGCCCGTGCTCATGGGACGTCCGCGACCCCCGCTCCCCGTAGCCCGGCCTCCCCCACGGCCGCCCCACGGCTGCTCCCTGACCGCCGCACGGCGGGTGTACGGGGACGTGGCGCGCCCCGACGCACGCCGACGCGCCGTCCGGCCCCCGTCCCGCCCGGTGGTTCTCCTCCCCGGCTCTCCAGCGGCACGTCCGCCCTGGCCAGCCCGTGGGTCGCGTCCACCCCGCCTGTCGTGCGGCGCCCCGCCGACACCCCCGCCGGGTCATGGCGCGGCAAAGAAGCCGATACAGAGGCGGTGGAATGCGGCGACCGGGGCATGCGGGACGGTGAGGGCACCCACGGTGCCCGTCCGCGAGAGAAAGGGGTACCCCATGTACATCAGTGTGGGCGCCATCCTGTTGGTCATCGTCGTCGTCGTCCTCTTCATGACCCTGCGACGCCGCTGACACCCCGCCCCTACGCTCGTCCCGTGGGTCTGGACATCACCGTCATGATCGCCGACTGGTCCTGGCTGGGGGAGGCCCCGCCCCAGGACCGGTCGGCACGGCTGCGCGACGCCTGGTACGCCGATGAGACCGGGCTGTGGGACTGGGCGGCCACCGTGCCCGAGGGCGCGTGGCGGTGGCCGCGAGGAGCCGACGCCGACCGCTTCTGCGTCTACGAGTTCCGGCGCACCGCCGGGTCGTTCAAGGCCCATTTCTGGGCCGGTCAGCGCTGGGATACGGTCCGTGGCCACGCCGATCCGCTCCTGCGCGCCCAACTGGACGCCCTGCTGGGCGGGCTCGTCTGGACGGGCGCGGACGGCGAGGCGGAGCACACCGACCCCGCTTTCCTCGGCGCAGAACCGCCCGCCCCCTACGGCGTGCTGCTGGCACGGACCCCGGACGGCGTGCGTGAACTGGCCGCGCTCTGGCGGCGGATCGGGCCCCGGCTCGGCGGCCTGCGCGCGGCCTTCACCGAGCACGCCGCCGAACCCGACTCGTGGGTCGGGGAGTTCGGCGAGTTCGCCGATCTGCTGGACGACTGGGGCCGCGTCCTCACCGAGGCCGACCGGCGCGGCTGGTGCGTCGTCGGGCTGAGCGAGTAGGACGGCGGGCGGGCGCGCGGCCCGGGGCTGTCAGGTCAGGGGCGGGGCCAGGGGCGGCCGTCGAGGCGTTCGACATCGGTGTTGAAGCGCTGGAGGAAGGCGGCGAACGTCGCCACGTCCTCGTCGCTCCAGGTGGCCATCACGCGGTCCAGCGCCGCGACATGCGCCTCGCGCGCGGTCTTCAGCTCCCGCCGCCCGTGCGCCGTGATCCTGAACTTCCGCGCCATCCCGCCCTCCGGGTCCGGGATGCGCTCCACGAGACCCTCCTGCACGACGGTCGCCGTCTGCCGGTTGAGCGTCGAGTGGTTGAGGCCGAACGCCTCGCTCAACTCGCCGATGGACATGGGCCCTTGGACCTCGATACGGCTGAGCATGATGTAGGCGCTGCGGTCGAGCCCGCTGCCCTTGGGGCGGAGTCCGCCCGGACGCAGGAACGTGTGCCGCCCCAGCACCATGTGCTCGTACTCCACCAGGTGGGTGGGCCCCGCCATGTCGTCTCCCTCAGTGCCGAAGCTCCCGTGCGCACGCGTCATCCGCGTGACCAGAGTATGTCAGGCATGTGCATCATGCATTTCGTGTGTCTCGTGCACATAGCATGTACGATGCGCATCGCCTGATGTCCTGATCACTATGGAAGGTGCTCCGTCATGGACGGCCCTCAGCCCACCGCCCGGACGGGCGGCATCGTCGCGACGCTCGCCCTCGCGGGCACCGTCGCGGCGATCATGCAGACGCTCGTCACCCCGCTCATCGGCGAGCTGCCGCAGATCCTCGACACCAGCTCGTCGAACGCCTCCTGGGTGATCACCGCCACCCTCCTGTCCGGCGCGGTCTTCGTCCCCATCAGCGGGCGGCTCGGCGACCTGCTGGGCAAACGGCGGATGCTGCTGGCCTGTTGCGTGCCGCTGTTCGCGGGCTCGGTGGTGTGCGCGCTCGCGTCGTCGGTCGTGCCGATGATCGCCGGGCGCGGGCTCCAAGGCATGGGGATGGGCATCGTGCCGCTCGGGATCAGCCTGCTGCGGGACGTCCTGCCGCCGCAGAAGCTCGGCTCGTCCATCGCCCTGGTCAGCGCGTCCATGGGCATCGGCGGCGGGCTCGGCCTGCCCATCGCGGCCGGTGTCGCGGAGTACGCGAGCTGGCGCGCGCTGTTCTGGGGCTCGGCGGCGCTGACGGTCGCCATCGCGGCGATGGTCTGGTCGTTCGTCCCGGCCCCGGCGGTGCGGGGCGGCGGGCGCTTCGACTACGTCGGCGCGGTCGGGCTCGGCGCCGGACTCGTCTGCCTGCTGCTGCCCGTCTCCAAGGGCGCCGACTGGGGCTGGGGCGACGGGCTGACGCTCGGCCTCTTCGCGGCGGCCGTCGTCCTCCTCCTGGCCTGGGGCCGCTGGGAACTGCGCACCGGCGACCCGCTGGTGGACCTGCGCGTGACCGCCAGGCGGCGCGTGCTCCTGACGAACCTGGCGTCCGTCCTCGTCGGCTTCGGCATGTACGCGCAGGCGCTGATCATCCCGCAGCTCCTCCAGCTGCCGGAGGAGACCGGCTACGGGCTCGGCCAGTCGATGCTGGCCATGGGCCTGTGGATGGCGCCCGCCGGGCTGATGATGATGCTCGTCTCGCCGCTCGGCGGCATGCTGTCGGCCGCGCGGGGACCGAAGTTCACGCTGGTCACGGGCGCGCTCGTCATCGCCCTCGGCTACGGGAGCGCGATGCTGCTGCTCGGCTCCACGTGGGGCGTGCTGGTCGTGACGCTGATCTGCAACAGCGGCGTCGGGCTGGCGTACGGCGCGATGCCCGCGCTGATCATGAGCGCCGTGCCGCTGTCGGAGACGGCCTCGGCGAACAGCTTCAACACGCTGATGCGCTCGCTGGGCACGTCGGTGTCGGCGGCCGTGGTGGGCGTCGTCCTGTCGCAGATGACCGTCTCCATGGGCGGCTTCACGCTGCCGTCGGAGGACGGATTCCGGGCCGGGCTGCTGATCGGCTGCGGCGTCGCGCTGGTCGCGGCGGCGGTGGCGGCGACGATCCCGGCGCCCCGGAGCGGCGCGCCGGAGGCGGCGGGCGCGCCGGGGACACCGGACGCCAAGGTGCCGGACACGGCCGCCGCCTGACACGGACCGCCGGTGCCCGCCTCCCGTGCCGCCGCACGGGGCGGCGGGCACCGGTGCGTGCGGCCGACGTGCCGCGTGGGCGGGGCGGGACACGGCCCGGCCCGCCCACGCGGGTGGTGTCACGGAGTGGCGGCGGCGATGTCGAACTCCAGGTCGGTGAGGGTGCGTTCGCACATCCCCCCGTTGACGTTCGCCGCTGCGATGGCGGCCGAGCCGAGCGCCCAGTCCGGCGCGTCCGCCGCGACCTTGACGCGGACGCGTGCCGTCGCCGACTGGCCGGGCTCCAGCGGGTCGGTGGTGCCGAACCAGTCGAACCAGCCGCGCGCCTCCAGCGGCTTCCACTTGCCGTTCACCCGCCACTGGGCGGTCAGCGGCACGTCCGCGCCGTCCGTGGTGTCGTACGCGCTGATGTCGGCCATCGTGACCAGGCCGTCCACCGGCTCGTCGTAGGTGTTGGTGACGCGGTAGCTGAACGTCGCCCACTGACCTGCGACGACCGGGTCGGGGATGTTCACGAGCCGCACGTCGAGCTGGCCTTCGTCGCTCCACCAGAGGCAGCTGGAGTCGTCCGCTCCCGGGTGGATGGCGCCCGCCGGGGCGGCGGTGGCCGGGGCCGCGCCGAGGAAGGCGGCGGCCAGGAGCGCGGCGGACAGGGCGGTCGTCGCGGTGGCGTTGCGGCGGATGGGCATGAGACCTCGCAGACGGAGAACAGGTGAACAGAGTGTTGCTCTGTGCCAGTTCGATCGTTCACACGGGGAACGGGTTGCGCCCATACGGGATCGTGTTACCGAACGCGGACAATTGGGTTGTGGGGCAAGCGAGTTGACGCGCGGGGGCCCGCCCCGACCGGATCGGCCGGGACGGGCCCCCGCGTGCGTCAGACGGTCACTGCGTCAGCGACATGTACAGGCGCGTGCCGCTGGGGCGGTAGCCGACGCGCTCGTAGACCCGGCGTGAGCCGTCCCCCGAGAACTCCAGCCACACCGACTCGGCGCCCTTCGCGAACATGTCGCCGGTCAGCGCGGCCGTCACCGACCCCGCGATGCCCTGGCCACGGAAGGCCGGGCGGGTGCCGACGCCCGCGAGTTCCGAGGTGCCCTCGGCGATCGCGGAACTCGACCCGCCCCCGGCGCACCCGCCGTCAGGCGCCCGCACGAAACGGATCGTGCCACCGCTCTCCTTGACCTCCCGCAGCCGCGCCGCGCCCTCGGGAGAGGGAGGGAAGACGTTGTCGAACGCCTCCGACAGCGCGGCGTCGATCGCCGCGAAGTCGGCCTCGGTGTTGGGGACTTCGGCGAGGGGAGTGGGGGGTGTGGAGAGGGTGTCCGGGGTGCAGACCAGGTACTCGTGCTGAGCCTCGGTGGTGAACCCGGCCTGGCGAAGCGCCTGTTCGACGTCGGGTGCGGCGTCGGGGGCGAATTCGAGGCGAGGGAGCAGATCGCGCTCACGGAACGCGCCGATCAGCGCGCGGACGTCCTCGGCGGTCGGACGCGCGCCGGGGAGCGGGGTGGCGTAGTTGAGGAACGGGGTGGAGGTCGAGGGATCGAATCCCGCGACGAAGCCGCCCGTCTCGGCCACCTCGGGGCGGCGGCGCAGATGCGCGACGGCGAAGAGCTGGACGTTGGTGCCCATGGTGAAACCTCACGTGATGGCAGGGTGGAGCGCGCCCGGAGAAGAGGCGAGGGCGCGCGGGAACGCACCTCCCGGGAAAAGGGGAGGTGGGGGCGATGCGTGACGTTGAACGCACCGCGCCATGGGGCCGCCGCCGTGAAACGGGCGGACGGGGTCCACCGGTGAGCCGGACTACCGCAGGAGGGCAGACGGCTCAGTGCCGAAGGCGGCCACTGGGGGCTGCCGTGATCAAAGGCTTCAGTCCTTGAAGGTGAGGTGTCGAGCTGAGTTCCGGGGCACTCTCGCACGGCGGTGGGGCGGGAGGCAAGCTCAATTGGCCGATGGCCAGGTGATCTTGGGGGCACAGTGGGGATAATCACCTCATGGCCGGACCACGAGGCCACCGTACGCCTCTGACCAGCACAGCTGCACTACCGCCGGATCGCTGCAACCCACCCCCGAACCGGGCCCGGCGGGCACGGGTTGACCAGGGACTTTACCCTTGGGTCGTCATCGATCCCCGGAGGGATCACAACGCGAACGGCTGGGGCCGTTCGCCCACCGGGCCCGTCGTCATCGATCCCCGGAGGGATCGCAACCGACCCCGTTCTGCATGTGCTGCGAGGCGCACGACGGGTCGTCATCGATCCCCGGAGGGATCGCAACCGGAGCTGCTCCTTCATGCGCTGGAGCGCCTGCTTGCCGTCATCGCTCCCTGGAGGGATCGCAACCATGGAGCCGATTCCGGACCGCGAGCAGTACCTCGCGTCGTCATCGCTCCCTAGAGGGATCGCAACGTCCACTGCGGCCCCGGGCCGGACGGGTACCGGCCGCACCCGTCGTCATCGATCCCTGGAGGGGTTCCGACCTCACCAGAGTGACGGACGCAAGGTGCGAGTCTCCCGCGCCGCCAGGCTGACGCCCGGCCGGTCGTTATCCACCGCCAGCAGGAGTTGCTTGCAGGCGATAGCTTGCGGAGCATGGCGAGGACCCATGTGAATCTCGGACTCGAAGAGTCCGTAGCCGAAATGGCGCGGCAGGCTGCGGAGACTCGGCATGTGCCGGTGAACGAGTATGTCGAGCAGCTGATCCGTGCGGACAACGAGAAGTTCCGCACGGACTTCCTGGCTGGTGCCCAAGAGGTACTGGACTCCTACGGTGACCTGATCGACGGGATCGAGGCCACTGCGTGAACCCGTAGGTCGATTTGTCGTGGATCCCGGTGGTCGCCCACCGAGCCGGGGTGACACTTCCTGCGGAGGCCCGCCAAGCGGGCGCTCTCGGCCCACGGCTCGTCGCACCGCCGCACGTCTGTCAGGGAGTAGCGGCCTCCCGTCCGGCCAAGGCGCGTACGCGGGCAGGGTTGTTCGATCGGGGTCGTACGATGGGGGTGTTCCCGTTCGCGACGTCCCTGGAGGTCACCGTGGCCCGTCCACGCGCTGTGCCGCGCCGGGTGGAGAATCCCGGGCCGGAGGAGTACTCGCTGCAAGGTGTCCTCGAAGCGCTGGCCGATCCCGTACGGCGCACCCTGGTGGCCCAGTTGTCGCGCGCGGACGAGGACATGCGGTGCGGCACGTTCGACGTACGGGTCTCCGCCTCGACCCTCACGCACCACTTCACCGTCCTGCGCGAGGCCGGGGTCATCCGGCAGTACTACGTCGGCACGTCCAAGATGAACGCGCTGCGCGACGCCGACATGGAGGCGCGCTTCCCCGGCCTGCTCCAGGCGCTGCTGGCCGCCGAGGAGCGCGAGCGCGACGCGGTGGTGGCCCCGGCGCGCTGAGCGCGCCCCCTCGGCGGCCCGTCCGCCTCAGTGGCGGACGGTGACGACGATCTTGCCGACCTGCGCGTTCGACTCCAGGTAGCGGTGGGCCTCGGCGATGTCCGCCAGGTCGAAGGTCCGGTCGATGGCCGGGGCGAACGAGCCGTCCCGCAGCCCCGCGTTGACGAACTCGACGGCGCGGGCGAGGCGTTGCGGGTCGGTCGTCACCTCGTGCAGCGTGTACGTACGCGTGCTGAGCGCCGGGAGGCGCGGGGCGTGCGGCAGCGGGGTGGGGCGCGGGTCGAGGGAGCCGTAGACGACGAGCCGCCCGCCGGGCGCGACGGTCCGCGCGAGCGTCTCGACGCCAGGCCCGGCGACCGGGTCGAACACCGTACGCACGCCCCCGCCGCCGGTCAGCTCGGCGACGCGCGCGGGCAGGTCCTCGTCGTCGGTGACGACGACGTGCGCCGCGCCCGCGTCGAGCAGCCGCTGCCGCTTCGCGGCGGTACGGGTGGTGGCGAGGGGGATCGCGCCGATGCGGCGGGTGGTCTGGACGGCGGCCAGGCCGACGCTGCTCGACGCGGCGGTGATCAGGACGTGGTCGCCCGGCCGCGTGTGGCCGTCCTCGACCAGGGCGCCGTACGCCGTGACGTACGCCATCCACGTCGCGGCGGCGACCGTCGCCGGGACGTCGGCCGGGCGCGGGACGGTGACGGCGGCCGGGACGAGGACGTGGTCGCCGTACGTGCCGTACGCGGTCAGCGGGAAGCCGGGGACGACGCTCACCGGGTCGCCCGGCGCGAACCCGGTCACACCGGGCCCGACCGCCTCGACGGCGCCCGCCGCCTCGTACCCGAGGCCGGAGGGGAAGCGGGGCGCGGTGGGGTAGGTGCCCTGGCGGAACATGACGTCGGCGCGGTTCAGGCCGATCGCGTCCACGCGGATGCGGAGTTCGCCTGGCCCCGGCTCGCCGATCTCGACGTCCCTCAGTTCCAGGACCTCGGGGCCCCCTGTCCTGTCGAACTGCACTGCTGTGGGCATGGTGCCTCCCGGTCGATGCGTCGCGCGCGACGGAACTTCGACTGCGATCGTACTACGGTCGCCATCGAAATAATGCACCCGTCCGCCCGCTCACAACCGCCCGCCTCGGCCGCCGTCCGCCCACCGCGCCCACGGGTCGGGCGCCCGGTCGGTGGCCCGCGCGCGGCGCTCCCGCGCGGTCGCCTCGTCCACGCCGAGGGCGGACGCCAGGTGCGCCGTCGCGCCCGGGCCCTCGGCGAACGCGCGGAGCACGGCCTCGGCGGTGCCCGCGACCCGTGGCGGCAGCCGGTCGAGGCCGCGCAGGGCCGCCGCCCATTCGCCGGGCGACGGGGGGCCGCCCCCGGGGTCGCGGCTGTTCCGCCCGGTGCGGAGCATGCCGAGGGCCCAGAAGCAGCTGTCCAGCAACTCGCCCATCAACAGGGCCTGTTGGCCCAGCGCCTCGACCTCGGACGCCGTCAGCGTCAGACGTAACTCGCCCGCGCCGTCCTCGCCCACCCGGTATTCCGCACCCACGGGACCACCCCTCCTGGCCGCTGCCACTGCCGCCCGGCTTCCCCGCACCGCCGCCGCGTACGCCGGAAACCGCCGCGCGTCAGACGCGGCCCACCGTGATGCGCGTGCGGTGGTGGCGCGGCTTCTCCGCCTCGTCCAGCAGCGCCACCGCCATGTCCTCCATCGACAAGGCGGACAACCCGTCAGCGTCCACGAGGAGTTCGTCCGCCCCGACCGTGTAGCGGCCGGTGCGCTCGCCAGGCGCGAAGTGCACGGGCGGGCTCACGTAGAGCCAGTCCACGTCGGCGGGCGCGTCGGCGAACACCGCGAACTGCGCGTTGCTCGCCAGGGCGAACGGGCGTATCTCCAGCGGCACATGGCGCGGATCGTCCACGACGAGCGTGCCGTCCGTACCGGGGACGGTGAGGCTGCCCGCGCCACCGACGACCAGCAGCCGCACGCCCGTGCCCGACAGCCCGTCGAGCAACGCGAGGGCCGCCGCCGCGTGTTCGTGCTCCGCGCCGGGGGCGGGGCGGGTGGCGGAGACGACGACGTCCTGCCCGGCGGCGAGGCGGGCGACGGTCGCCGGGTCCGTCGCGTCGCCGTGACGGCGCGTTGCGGCGGTGACGTCGTGGTGGCGGCGCAGCGCCTCGGCGACGACGCGGCTGCCGGTCTCCCCGGCGGCTCCGATGACGGTGATGTGCATGGGATCACTGCTCCTTGCTGAGGGAACGGGCGGTGCGGGGCTCGTACTGCGCGGCGGCGACGGACGTCATCGCCAGCGCGAAGCCCAGCAGTTGGAGAGTCGTGAGCGACTGGTCGAGGGCGATCCAGCCCACGAGCGTCGCGACGGCGGGGGAGAGCAGCGGCAGGAACGACAGCGCGCCGACGGGCAGGCGGCCCACGCCGTTGAACCACAGCGCGTACGCCAGCAGCGTCCCGACGAGGCCGAGCCACAGGTAGCCGCCCAGCGCCGGGAGGTCGATCGACGGCGGCGCGCCCTCGCCGATGAGCGCGACCGGCGTCAGCAGCAGGCCGCCGACCGTGAGCTGCCATCCGGCGAACGACAGCACGTTCACGCCCGCTGGCCGCCCCCACCGCTTCGTCAGGAGGACGCCGACCGCCATCACGGCCGTGCCGCCGAGACCTGCGGCGACGCCGAGCGCGTCGAACGCGACCCGTCCGCGCAGCACCATCAGCGCCACCCCGGCCGTGCCCGCGACGGCCCAGGCCACACGGCGCAGGGTGGGCCGTTCGCCGAGGAACGTGAAGGCCAGCGCCGCGACGACCAGCGGCTGCACGGCGCTGAGGGTCGCGCCCACGCCGCCAGGGAGGCGGTAGGCGGCGACGAACAGGAGGACGAAGAACGCGCCGATGTTGAGCGTCCCGAGGACGGCGGCGCGCCACCACCAGTCGCCGCGCGGCAGGTGCCGCCCCAGCGCGATGGCGAGCAGACCGGCGGGGAGGGCCCGTATCGCGCCGGAGAGGAGGGGACGGTCGGGTGGCAGCCACTCGGTCGTGACCAGGTAGGTCGTGCCCCAGGTGACGGGCGCGAGGGCGGTGAGGCCGGTCACGCCCCACGCCGGGGACGAGGCGCGGGACGGGGTGCGGGGCGGGGCGGTGGCGGTCACGCGAGAGACCTCTCAACATTGAACTGTTTGACGTTGAGGAGAGTAGGCCGGGTGATACCTTGGCGTCAAACAGTTCACCGTTGAGGAGTCCGATGGGTGACACGCTCGACTGGGTGATCGGCCAGTGGCAGGCCGAACGGCCCGGCCTCGACGCCACCCCCATGGGCGTGGTCGGCCGCATCCAGCGCGCCTCCCGTCTGCTGGAGCGCGGCCTCGGCGACTACTTCGCGACGCGCGGCCTCCAGGTCTGGGAGTTCGACATCCTCGCCACGCTGCTGCGCGCGGGCCCCCCGTACCGGCTCAGCGCGGGCGCCCTCAGCCGCGCGTCGATGGTCACCTCGGGCGCCGTCACCCACCGCATCGACCGCCTCGTCGCCCGGGGCCTCGCCACGCGCGACCCCGACCCCGACAGCCGCCGCAGCATCCTCGTCGGCCTCACCGACGAGGGCCGCGCCCTCGTCTCCGGCACCCTCACCGGCCACGTCGAGAACGAGACCCGGCTCCTCGCCGCCCTCACCCCGGCAGAACGCGACCAACTCGCCGGTCTCCTGCGGAAGCTGCTCGTCGGCCTCGGCGACCTGCCCCCGGCGTAGAATCCGGCCCCATGCCCGAACTCCTCACCCCCAGGCTGCGGCTGCGCGCCTGGCGGGACGCCGACCTCACCCCGCTGGCCGCCCTTGACGCCGACCCCGAGGTGATGCGCTGGATCGGCGACGGCCAGCCGCGTACGACGGAGCAGACCGCCGCCTCGCTGGTGAACATACGGGCGGGCTGGGCGGAACGCGGCTGGGGCGTCTTCGCCGTCGAGGTGCGCGAGAGCGGCGAACTGGCGGGCTGGACCGGGCTCGCGATCCCCCGCTTCCTGCCCGAGATCATGCCCGCCGTCGAGATCGGCTGGCGCCTCGCCCGCGCGCACTGGGGGCGCGGCTACGCCACCGAGGCCGCGCGGGAGGCGCTGCGCTTCGGCTTCGAGGACGCGGGGCTCGACCGCGTCGTCAGCGTCTGCCACACCGAGAACCACGCCTCGGCCCGCGTCATGGCCAAGCTCGGCATGCGGGAGGAACGGCGCACGGCCGTCCCGGCGACCGGCGTGCCCGTCGTCGTCCGCGCGATCACGCGCGAGGAGTACGCCGCGGCGGCGGGGGACTGACACGTCCTGCGCCCTGCCGCCCGCCGCCGTCCGGCGGGACGACGTCGATACGGCGCCCGACAGGAAGGTGAGCGGCCAGCAGCCTCAGCGCCGCGGACCGCTCGCGCCGCCGGATCTCCACCCCGCAGCCCGAGCACACCATCCACGACGCCCCGCCCGCCTCCTGCTCGACGCGCGCCACCCCGCCCTTGTGCGGCACACCACCCGCGACGACCCGACGCTCCCCGCCCTCCATGCACCCCAGCATGCCGCGCGGCCCGGGGCCGGTGGCCGGGGACGCCGACGGCCCCCCGCCCCGGGTGGGGTGGAGGGCCGACGTGTGGTGCGGGGTGGTGCGTGGCGGTCAGAAGCGGCGCGTGATCAGGGCGCGCTTGACCTCCTGGATCGCCTTCGTCACCTCGATGCCACGCGGGCAGGCGTCCGTGCAGTTGAACGTCGTACGGCAACGCCACACGCCGTCACGGTCGTTCAGGATCTCCAGGCGCTGCTCGCCGCCCTCGTCACGCGAGTCGAAGATGAAACGGTGCGCGTTCACGATGGCGGCCGGGCCGAAGTACTGGCCGTCGTTCCAGAACACCGGGCAGGACGACGTGCACGCCGCGCACAGGATGCACTTGGTCGTGTCGTCGAACCGCTCGCGGTCCGCGGAGGACTGGAGACGCTCGCGCGTCGGCTCGTTCCCCGAGGTGATGAGGAACGGCATCACGTCCCGGTACGCCTGGAAGAACGGGTCCATGTCCACGACCAGGTCCTTCAGGACGGTGAGGCCCTTTATGGCCTCCACGGTGACCGGCTTGGCGGCGACACCGTCCTTGATGTCCGTGATGTCCTTGATCAGCGTCTTGCAGGCCAGCCGGTTCTTGCCGTTGATCCGCATCGCGTCCGACCCGCAGATCCCGTGCGCGCAGGAACGGCGGAACGTGAGCGTGCCGTCCTGCTCCCACTTGATCTGGTGCAGCGCGTCGAGGACACGCTCCTTCGGGTCGATGCGCAGCTCGAAGTCCTCCCAGAACGCGTCCGGGGCCTCCTCCGGGTTGAACCGGCGGATGCGGAAGGTCACGGTGACGAGGTGACCGGCGTCCGCCGGGGCCTCGTCCGTCTTCTCCAGGGTCGGGGTAGCCATCAGTACGTACGCTCCATCGGCTGGTAGCGGGTCTGGACGACGGGCTTGTAGTCCAGCCGGATCGTCTGGTCGCCGCTCGCGTCCACCTCGCGGTAGGCCATGGTGTGGCGCATGAAGTTGACGTCGTCGCGGTTGGGGTAGTCCTCGCGGTAGTGGCCGCCGCGCGACTCCTTGCGGGCCAGCGCGGAGACGACCAGCACCTCGGCCAGCTCCAGCAGGTTGCCCAGCTCCAGGGCTTCGAGCAGGTCGGTGTTGAACCGCTTGCCCTTGTCCTGGACCGACACGTTGCGGTAGCGGCGGCGGAGTTCCGCGATGTCCTCCAGCGCCTCCTTCAGCGTCTGCTCCGTGCGGAACACCATGGCGTTCTTGTCCATCGTGTCCTGCAACTCCCGGCGGATCACCGGCACGCGCTCGCTGCCCTCGGCGTCGCGCATGCGCTCGACCTCGTCGGCGACGAACTTCTCCGGCGCGTCGGGCAGCGGCACGAAGTCGGCCGTCGCCGCGTACTCGGCGGCGGCGATGCCCGCGCGGCGGCCGAACACGTTGATGTCCAGCAGGGAGTTGGTGCCCAGGCGGTTCGCGCCGTGCACCGACACGCAGGCGACCTCACCGGCGGCGTACAGGCCGGGGATGACGTCGGTGTTGTTCGCCAGCACCTCGCCCTGGACGTTCGTCGGGATGCCGCCCATCGCGTAGTGCGCCGTCGGCTGGATCGGGATCGGGTCGGTGTACGGCTCGATGCCGAGGTACGTCCGCGCGAACTCGGTGATGTCCGGCAGCTTGGCGTCCAGCTGCTCCGGCGGCAGGTGCGTCAGGTCCAGGTAGACGTGGTCGCCCTCGGGACCGCAGCCGCGGCCCTCGCGGATCTCGGTGTAGATCGAGCGGGAGACGACGTCACGCGACGCCAGGTCCTTCATGACGGGCGCGTACTTCTCCATGAAGCGCTCGCCGTCCTTGTTGCGCAGGATGCCGCCCTCACCGCGGGCGCCCTCCGTCAGCAGGATGCCCATCTTCCAGATGCCGGTCGGGTGGAACTGGAAGAACTCCATGTCTTCGAGCGGCAGTCCGCGCCGCCACGCCGCCGCCTGGCCGTCGCCGGTCAGGGTGTGCGCGTTGGAGGTGACGCGGTAGAACTTGCCGTTGCCGCCCGAGGCGAAGACGACGGCCTTCGCCTGGAAGATGTGCAGCTCGCCGGTGGCCAGCTCGTACGCCACCACACCCGCGGTCTTCCGGACGCCGTCCACCTCGGTGAGGAGGAGGTCGAGGACGTAGAACTCGTTGAAGAACTCCACGCCCTCCTTGACGCAGTTCTGGTACAGCGTCTGGAGGATCATGTGGCCGGTGCGGTCCGCCGCGTAGCAGGAGCGGCGCACGGGCGCCTCACCGTGGTTACGGCTGTGACCGCCGAAGCGGCGCTGGTCGATGCGGCCCTCGGGCGTGCGGTTGAACGGCAGCCCCATCTTCTCCAGGTCGAGGACCGAGTCGATGGCCTCCTTCGCCAGGATCTCGGCGGCGTCCTGGTCCACCAGGTAGTCGCCGCCCTTGATCGTGTCGAAGGTGTGCCACTCCCAGTTGTCCTCCTCGACGTTCGCGAGGGCCGCCGCCATGCCGCCCTGGGCGGCGCCGGTGTGGGAACGCGTCGGGTACAGCTTCGTGAGCACGGCGGTGCGGCTGCGCTTGGTGGCCTCGATGGCCGCGCGCATCCCGGCGCCGCCCGCGCCGACGATGACGGTGTCGTACTTGTGGATCTGCATGCGTGGTCTGCCTGCCTCGTGCCTGCTCGGCGCCGTGCGTCAGCGGATGTTCGGGTCGAAGGTGAAGATCACCAGCGTGCCCAGCAGCACGGTGAACACCGTGGCCGTGTACAGCAGCATCTTCAGCCAGAAGCGCGTGGTGTCCCGCTCGGCGTAGTCGTTGATGATCGTGCGCAGCCCGTTCGCGCCGTGCAGCATGGCGAGCCACAGCATGATCAGGTCCCACGCCTGCCAGAACGGCGACGCCCAGCGGCCCGCGACGAACGCGAAGCTGACCTTGGAGACACCGCCCTCCAGGACGAGCTGGATCAGCAGGTGGCCGAGCACCAGGACGACCAGCAGGACGCCGGAGACCCGCATGAACAGCCAGCCGTACAGCTCGAAGTTCGTCCGGGTGGCCTTGGGCGTACGGGCGGTCCTGGCGCGCGGCGGCTCGATCACGGGCGCGGGATGGGCCGCGTAGTCGGTGCCGTCCTCGACCTTGAAGACTTCGGTGGACATCGGTCATCAGCTCCCGAACAGCTCGTGGAAGGCGTGCGCGAGGACCGGGTAGGCGGCCCCCGCCATGAGGACCACCCAGACACCGACGACGGTCCACAGCATCTGGCGCTGGTAGCGGGCGCCCTTGTTCCAGAAGTCCACGGCGATGACCCGCAGACCGTTGAGCGCGTGGAACAGGACGGCGGCCACCAGGCCGTACTCCATCAGTGCCACGATCGGGGTCTTGTAGACGGCGACCGTGTCGTCGTACGCCTCGGGGGAGACGCGGACGAGAGCGGTGTCCAGGACATGGACGAACAGGAAGAAGAAGATGAGGACACCGGTGACACGGTGTGCCACCCATGACCACATGCCTTCCCGGCCGCGGTACAACGTTCCTGCCGGCACGGAAAAACCCTCCGGGAGCGGTCTCGGAGCCGCGCCGGCAGCTCTGGGGACGTCGGTCGGGCCCGGCCGGGGTACGGTCCACCGGCCGCCGCCATGGTATCGGCGGGGCGGGGCTTCCTCCGCCCCGGGGGCACCGACGCAGCCGTACGGGTCCCCGGGATCGTCCGTTCGCTGCGATTGCCGGGCTCTGGCCAAGGCTTAACGTCGAAGTATGCGAGAAGCGCCTTGGCGAATAATCGCCCTGGTCGCGGCGGCCCTGGTCATCACCGCCGCAGCGACCATGGTGACCGCGGAACAGGCCGGTGACGGCACGGCGACCGCACGCGCGACGCCCGCCGCCGGTACCCCCCCACAGTCCCCCACCGATCTCCCGGACGGACCCGACGGCGCCCCGCGCACCGTCCCGGCCGTCCGCTCCTTCGACGCCGCCGACGGCCCGGGCTGGGCCCCGGCCGAGGGCGTCACCCGGGTGGTCGCCGACACGAAGGGTTCCCTGGACGACGAGGCCGACCGCCTCGCGGACGAGTTGGACGCCGACCGCGCCGGGCGTGGCCCGCGCGACGGCGACGTGGTCCTGAAGCTCGACAAGGGCGCCGACACCGGCGCCGAGGGCTACCGGATCGACACCGAGGACCACCGCGTCACCGTGACGGCCCGCACGCAGGCCGGTGTCTTCTACGGCACCCGCACCGTCGTCCAGGCCGTGCGGAGCGCGGGCGGCCTGCCGCAGGGCACCATCGAGGACCGCCCCGACCGGCCCCAGCGCGGCCTGCTGCTGGACACGGCGCGCAAGCCGTTCACCGCCGACTGGATCGAGGACCGGCTCCGCGAGATGGCCGACCTCAAGCTCAACCAGCTCCAGCTGCACTTCAGCGACGACCAGGGCTTCCGCATCGAGAGCGAGAGCCACCCGGAGGTCGTCTCGGACGACCACCTGACCAAGGACGAGGTGCGCGGCATCATCGACCTGGCCGACGACCTGCACATCACCGTGATCCCCGAGATCGACTCGCCCGGACACCTCGGCGCCGTGCTGGAGGCGTACCCGCAGTTCCAGCTCCGCAGCGCGAGCGGCGAGGAGCCGAGGGGCGCCGTGAACATCGCGGACCAGGACGCGGGCGAGCTGATCGACGACCTGCTGCGCGAGTACGCCGACCTCTTCCCCGGCGACTACGTGCACGTCGGCGGCGACGAGTACGTCGCGGTCACGGCCGACGACCCGGAGGCCACCTACCCGGACCTGGCCCGGGAGGCCAGGGACCGGTTCGGGGACGACGCGACGGTCCGCGACCTGGCGACGGCCTGGATCAACGACCGGGCGGCGGCCGTGCGCGACGCGGACAGGACGCCGCAGGTCTGGAACGACGGCATGCACGCCGGAGGGCAGGTGCAGCCGGACCACGAGCGGCAGGTCACGTACTGGACCGGCCGCGAGATCGGCGCCCGCCCGCCGCTTGAGTACCTGGAGGGCGACTGGAAGCTGCTCAACCTCAGCTCCGAGTACCTCTACTACGTGCTCGGCGAGCCGAACGGCTTCACGTACCCGACGGGCGAGCGGATCTTCGAGGAGTGGACCCCGGCCGTCCTGCGCGGGACCGAGCCGGTGCCCGAGGAGTTCAGGGACGCGAAGCACATCCCGGGCGCGCGGTTCGCCGTCTGGTGCGACCTGGCCGACGCGCAGACGCAGGACCAGGTCGCCGACGGCATCAGGATGCCGCTGACGGCGCTGGCCCAGAAGGTCTGGGACCCGCGGAAGCCGGACATGAGCTGGGCGGAGTTCACCGACCTGGCGGGGGCGGTCCGCTGACGGACCGCGCCCTGGGTGCCGCCGCCGTGTCCCCGCACGGCGGCGGCACCGTCGTTTTCACCCGGACGAAGGAACGGCCGGGCCCGGGGGACGTCCCACCCGCCCCCCGCCCCGCGTCACCCGTTCGGCGCACGGCGCCCTACTCGGGGACGATCGCCACCGCGTCGATCTCCACGAGCACGCCAGGACGGGCGTGTCCCGCGGTGGAGACGACCGTGACGGCCGTGCGGTGGTCGCCCCACACCGTTCGCGCCGCCTCGTACCCCACCTGGGCGTCAACTCCCGTGGAAAGGTAGATGTTCAGCTTGGTGACGTGCTCGGGGCCGGTGCCCGCGGCGGCGAGCACGGTCAGCACGTTGCGCATCGCCTGGGTGGTCTGGGCCTCGATGCCGTCGAACAGCCGCCCGGTCCTGTCGGTGCCGAGCTGGCCGCCGACGTACAGCGTCCGGGCGACGGGCGCGATCACGCCCTGCGTGAAGGCGGCGTTGTAGTGCAGTTCTTCGGGGTCGAGGTGTGTCGTCCTCGTGGTCATCGGTGTCTCCCTGGAGGTGCCGGGTGTCGAGGGGCGGGCGGACGCCGGAGCCGGTGGGTCCCGGGGGACGCCCCCTGCTCAGGCGTCCGCCTGCGCCCACGGCGTCACTCTGGCACCACAGGCGGACAGGATCGGTCCGCAATCCCTGGCAGGCTGGGCGCCGTGCACAGGGCGAGCGGTGACGGGCAGGGCACGACGGAACGGGTCCTCACGCTGCTCGGTCTGTTGCAGCAGCGCCCGGTCTGGACCGGCTCCGAGCTCGCCGACCGGCTCCGGGTCACGGGGCGCACGGTGCGGCGCGACGTCGAGCGGCTGCGCGCGCTCGGCTATCCGGTGCACGCCGTCCAGGGGGTCGGCGGCGGCTACCGGCTCGGGCCCGGGCGTGACCTGCCGCCGCTGCTCCTCGACGACCAGGAGGCGATCGCCACCGCCGTCTCGCTGCTCGCCGGTGCGGGCGGCGCGGGGGGCGCGGTCGCCGGCGCCGGGGACGCCGCGCTGCGGGCGCTGTCCAAGCTCGACCAGGTGCTGCCCACCCGGCTGCGGCGCGAGGTGCGCGCGCTCTCCGGCGCGGTGGAGTCCTTCGGCGGAGGCCGCACGTCGGTGGACCCCGACGTGCTCATGACGCTGGCCAGGGCCTGCCGTGACGAGGCCGAGGCCGGTTTCGACTACCCGTCCGGGGGCGAGGTGCGGCGTCGGCGGGTCGAGCCCTACCGCCTGGTCGCCTCCGACCGGCGCTGGTACCTCCTGGCCTACGACCTCGACCGCGACGGCTGGCGCAGCTTCCGCGTGGACCGGATGACCGGCGCGTCCGCACGGACCTGGCGCTTCGTCCCGCGCGAGGCGCCCGACGCGGCGGCGTTCGTGCAGGAGGGGGTGGCGAGCCGGGTCTATCCGCGCCGGGCGCGCTTCCTCGTGCACGCGTCGGCCGACACGGTGCGTGCGCAGATCCCGGCGTCGGCGGCCGTCGTCCGAGGGCGGGGGAGCGACCTGTGCGAGGTGCTCAGCGGCGCCGCCCGCCTGGACGCCGTGCTCATGCACGTGCTCCTGCTGGGGCACGACTTCGAGATCCTCGACCCTCCCGAGCTGGGGGAGCGCTGCCGCGAGCTGGCGGAGCGGCTGCTGTCGGCCGGTGCGAAGGCGCCCCGGGCTCCGGGCACGGACGAGGCGTGACGGCCGCCCGGGCCCGCGCGTCGTGGCAGGTCGGGGCGCGGCGGGTGCGAGGAACAGCCGGGGCCGCCACCCCCCACAGGAGAGACCCCGGCTGTCACCGGGCGCGAACGGTTGAGGCTCGGGCCCGTACCTCTCTCAGCGCCGCGCGGCCCGCAACTGTTACCGAGCGGATACGACCGGATGCGCCATGGACTCATGGCGCCGCGCCGCGTAGCGTTCAGGCACGGGAGACACACTGTCACCAGAACCAGGCGGTATGCGGTGTGAGGGCCGCGGAGGGGGCCGGGAAGTGCGCGGGGAGAACTGCGAGTTGACCGCGGCGGTGCACGCTGCCCAGTCGGGGGACGAGGCGGCGTTCCGCGCCGTCTACCGGGCTGTGCACCCGCGGCTGCTCGGCTATGTGCGGACGATCGTCGCGGAGCCGGACGCGGAGGACGTCACGGCCGAGGCGTGGCTCCAGATAGCGCGCGACCTCGGACGGTTCAGCGGCGACGCCGACCGCTTCCGCGGCTGGACGGCCCGCATCGCGCGGAACAGGGCGCTCGACCACTTACGGGCGCGCGGCAGGCGCCCCCAGGAGACGTGCGCGGACGAGGACGACCTCGCCGACCTGCCGTCGTCCGCCGACACCGCCGAGGAGGCCATCGCCGCCCTCGACACCAGCCGGGTCCTCCAACTCGTCGCCGAGCTGCCGCAGGAGCAGGCGGGCGCGGTGATGCTGCGGACCATGATCGGGATGGACTCCAACCGCGCCGCCCTGCTGCTCGGCACGCGGCCCGGCGCCGTCCGTACGGCCAACCACCGCGGGCTGCGGCGGCTGGCGCAGCGCCTCGACCCGTTCGGGCTCGACGGCGGCGGCGTCACGGCGGCGGTGTAAGGGGTGACGGCGGCGCGCGCCGCGGCGCGGAAGCCCAGGTGGCGGTCACGGGGACGGCACGGAGGCGGGCGCGCTGTAACGAATCCGGAAGCTACGGCGCAGTAAGGAACGGGCCGACTGGTCATCGGCTCAGCGGGGCATACTCCGAGGTCCCCCCCGTACCTCAGAGTGCCCCCGCGCGGGCGGGGTGCTTTTCCCGGCCCCGCCCGCGCACCTTTCTTCCCCCGGGTTCCCCCCTTCTCCGCGCGCCAGGTCCCGTACCGGATCACCGGACGGACGAACCGGCGCCAGGCGGCACCGGATTCCCACCTCCGCGTCGGGCCCCGTCCGTGGTGAACGGGGAATTACCCACGGGTGATCCATGGCGTCACCTCATTTCCACGAAACGTTTGCCTTTCCCTCCGTTCACCTTTCCGGCGGCCACTTCGCCGTAAAGGTGAACGGTCGCTTTCCTGGAGGCCGCGCGACGGTGAACCCAGGGCGCTGATCAGGCGAAATTCTCTTCGGCGCGGATGAGTTGGCCACCAGGTGTCGCGCTGTTAACTCTTTGTTGAGGCTGAGTTGGTCCGACACTCGGACACGCGGCCTACCGTTCTTTCCGTGCCCGATTCATCCCCCACGCCACTTCGCGTGGCCGTGCTGGCGGATTCCGACACCAGGTGGAAATGGGGCGCGCTCACGGCGCGCCGGATAGCCCCCGAGTCATCCGTCACCGGCTATGTCCTCCGTGGCCGAGCGACGCCCACGGAACGGCAGCTGGCCGAGACGGGAACCGATCTCGACACGCCCGTCGAGATCACCGCCGTCGATTTCCTCGCCGAGCTGGCCCGCCGCCGTACGCCCGAGGCGCCGCCCTACGACGTCCTCGTCCTCGCCTGCGTGGGCAACACCGTGCAGGCCATGCTGCACGGCCTCGCCCGCACCTGGCACGGGACGGTACGGCGCACCGCCGTCGTCACCGGCTACGTCGGCGTCGTGTACGAGAACCTGACCAGCGGGCTGCTCGCGCGCCACGGCGCCGACCTCATCCTGGCCAACAGCCCGCACGACGCGCGCCGCTTCCGTGACCTCTTCCGGGGCGTGCGCGCGGACGGCGGGGCCGTCACCGAGTGCGCGCTGCCGTTCCTCGGCGGCGCCCCGTACGACCCCGACGCCGTCGCGCGCGGCGAGCGCCCCTACCGGGTGGTCTTCGCCGTCCAGCCGTCCGTGCCGTCCAGCCGCAAGGACCGCGCCTACCTGCTGGACCGCGCCATGGACCACGCGCGCCGCCACCCGGGCCGCGAGGTCGTGCTGAAGCTGCGCAGCAAGCCGGGCGAGCACACGACGCACCTGGAGGAGCTGCCCTACCAGCGGCTCGCCGAGCGGGCGCGGGGCGAGCAGCCCCCCAACTTCCAGCTGGCCTACGGCAACATGGGCGAGGTCCTGGACGGCACGGACCTGCTGGTGACCGTCAGCTCGACCGCCGCGCTCGAATCGCTCCACCGCGCCATCCCGACGGCGATCCTCACCGACCTCGGGATACGCGAGCAGCTCGGCAACCACTACTTCGTCGGCTCGGGCTGCTTCGCCTCCTGGGACGAACTCGACGGCGGCGCCGTCCCCGTGCCCGACCGCGACTGGCTCGCCGACCAGGGGCTGCGCGTCCCGACGGAGCACGCGTTCGCCACCGCGCGCGGACGCCTCGCCGGGCTGCTCGAACAGGCGGCGGAGGACGCGGGGCTCGCCCCGCTCGACCCCTACTACACGGTCCGCACCGCGCCCGGCTACCTGCCGGGCGCCCTCGCCCGCCACGGCCTGGACGCCAAGGGCGAGCCGCAGGGCGGCCCGCAGGCGACGGCGCAGACCACCGGCATGCGCGCCGCGTCACGGCGGCTGCTGCGCAAGACCGCGCGCGGCGCGTACCGCGCGGGCGCGCAGCGGGTGGCGCCGATGATCCGCCGCTGGGGCCAGCTGTGACGGCGCCCCGCATCCGACCGGCCGACGTGTCTCCGATCGACGAGCAAAGGCATCACGCATGAGCACTGTGCTGGCAGTGATCCCCGCACGCGGGGGTTCCAAGGGGGTGCCGGGCAAGAACCTGGCGCCGGTCGGCGACGCCTCGCTCGTCACACGCGCCGTCCGCGCGTGCCGCGCGGCGCGCCTGCTCACCTCCGTGGCCGTCTCCACCGACGACCCCGACATAGCCGCGGCGGCACGGGCCGCCGGCGCCGAGGTGATCGAACGCCCCCCGGCGATCGCCGGTGACACCGCCACCAGCGAGGCGGCCGTGCTGCACGCGCTGGACGGCTACGAGGAGCGGCACGGCGTGCGCGCCGACGTCGTCCTGCTGGTGCAGTGCACGAGCCCGTTCATCACGGCGGACGAGCTGGACGGCGTCACCGCCGCCGTGCTCGCCGGGGCGGACAGCGCGCTGACGGCGGCCCCGTTCCACGGCTTCGTCTGGCGCGAGGCCGACACCGCCGGAGCCGACACCGACGCCGAGAAGGACGACGGCACCGGCGCGTACGGCGTGAACCACGACAAGGCCGTCCGCCCCCGCCGCCAGGACCGGCCGCAGGACCTGCTGGAGACCGGCGCCGCCTACGCGATGCGCGCCGACGGCTTCCGCGCCGCGCGCCACCGCTTCTTCGGCCGCACCGACCTCGTGCGCACCGACCCGGCCCGCGTGCTGGAGATCGACGACCCGCACGACCTCGCCCGCGCCCGCGCGCTCGCCCCGCTGCTGGACGGCGACGCCCCTGAGCTGCCCGCGGGGCCTTTCCCCGGCTACCTGCCGACCCGCGCCGACATCGACGCGGTCGTGCTCGACTTCGACGGCACCCAGACGGACGACCGGGTGTTCGTCGATTCCGATGGACGCGAGACCGTCTCCGTGCACCGCGGTGACGGCCTCGGCATCGCCGCCCTGCGCCGGGCGGGGCTGCCGCTGCTGATCCTGTCCACGGAGGAGAACCCGGTCGTCGCCGCGCGGGCGCGCAAGCTGCGCATCCCCGTCCTGCACGGCATCGACCGCAAGGACCTCGCCCTCAAGCAGTGGTGCGAGGAGCACGACATCGCGCCGGAGCGCGTGCTCTACGCGGGCAACGACGTGAACGACCTGCCCTGTTTCGGCCTCGTCGGCTGGCCGGTGGCCGTCGCCAGCGCCCATGACGTGGTCCGCGGAGCCGCTCGCGCGGTCACCTCCGCGGCCGGTGGCGCGGGCGCGATCCGCGAGATCGCCTCGTGGATTCTCGGAAAGGAACTGACCTCATCATGACTTCTGGCAACGAGCGCCTGCGCAGCTTCGGCGACCGCGTCGTGGGTCCCGGCCGTCCCGTCTACGTCACGGGCGAGATCGGGATCAACCACAACGGTGACCTGGAGAACGCCTTCGCGCTCATCGACGCGGCCGTCGAGGCGGGCTGCGACGCCGTGAAGTTCCAGAAGCGGACGCCGGAGATCTGCACGCCGCGCGACCAGTGGGACATCGAGCGGGACACCCCCTGGGGCCGGATGACGTACATCGACTACCGGCACCGCGTCGAGTTCGGCGAGGAGGACTACCGCGCGATCGACGCCTACTGCGCGAAGCGCGGCATCCACTGGTTCGCGTCGCCGTGGGACACCGAGGCCGTCGCGTTCCTGGAGAAGTTCGACCTGCCCGCCCACAAGGTGGCCTCCGCCTCCCTGACCGACGACGAGCTGCTGCGCTCCCTGCGCGCCACCGGCCGTACCGTCATCCTCTCGACGGGCATGTCCACGCCGAAGCAGATCCGGCACGCCGTCGAGGTCCTGGGCAGCGAGAACATCCTGCTCTGCCACGCGACCAGCACCTACCCGGCGAAGGCCGAGGAGCTGAACCTGCGCGTCATCCACACGCTCCAGGCGGAGTACCCGAACGTCCCGATCGGCTACTCGGGCCACGAGACGGGCCTCCAGACGACGCTGGCCGCCGTCGCGCTCGGCGCGGTCTTCGTCGAGCGGCACATCACCCTCGACCGCGCCATGTGGGGCTCTGACCAGGCCGCGTCCGTCGAGCCGCAGGGCCTCCAGCGGCTGGTCCGCGACATCCGGATCATCCAGGAGTCGCTGGGCGACGGCGTGAAGAAGGTCTACGACAGCGAGCTGGGCCCGATGAAGAAGCTGCGCCGCGTCCAGGGCGTCGTCGCCGAGGGCGAGCAGGCGGAGCGCGAGCCCGCCAACGCCTGAGCCGCCGTCCGGCCAGGACGGCGCGGGAACAAGGGAGATGGGGACGGTGAGGACCGCATGAGTGAGCAGTGCGAGCAGACCCTGGCGTTCGCCGAGAGCCCGGTGCAACTGCTGAACACGGTGGAGTGGGCCCATGCCACGCTGCCCCCGGGCACCGGCATCACGATAGCGATCCTCCCGCCCCACGACCCCACGAGCCGGGGCCAGTTGCGCCGCATGGCGCAGCTCGCGCGCGACGCGGGGCACCGCGTCCTGTGGCGGGAGGCCAGGGGCGGCGCCGTCGCGCCGTCCAAGGCGCTCGCCGCCCTGGCGGGGCCGCTGCGCAGGGCACGGCGCCTCGTCGTCGGCGACCCGTTCTCGCGTTATCTGCAACTGCTGCTGTCCATGGCGGGCGACAGCGACATCGTCGTCGTGGACGACGGCACGGCCACGATGGAGTTCACGGCCCAACTGTCCCGCGGCGAACGGCTGGTGCGCTGGCACCGGCCGCGCGCGCGGGGCGCCGCCTCGCTGCTGTTCTCCCCGGTCGCACGCCGCGCGGTGCGGCGCCTGCGGCCCGTCCCCGGGCGCCGCGTCGAGGTGTTCACGGCCATGGCGGTGCCGCCGCTCGACGGCGCCACCGTCACCGACAACACGTTCGCCTGGACGCGCGCCACCTTCGGGCCGCCCCGGCTGACCGGCGGCGCCGACCTCGTGGGCACCTCGCTCGTCGAGACGGGCGTCCTGGACGCGGACCGCTACGTCGCCGCCGTCGCCCGGCTCGCCACCGACCAGGGCGTGACGCGCTACTTCGCGCACCGCAAGGAGAGCCAGGAGAAGCTGCACCGGCTCACCCGCGAGGCGGGCGTCGAGATCGTGCGCCCCGACTTCCCGCTCGAACTCGTCGCGCGCCGCGGCCCGATCGGCAGCCGCATCCTCAGCTTCCCCTCGACCGTCGTGCACACGCTGCCGCGCGTGCTCGCCGGGACGGGCAGCGAGGTCGTCGTCTGCGACATAGACCGCAGCTGGTACACGGAGGGCGTGACGGAACGCGCCTCCGGGTTCCTGGCGGACGTCACCAGCACGGCGCTCGGCGCCCACGGCCTGACGTCCCTCCCCGCCCGCCCGTAGCAGGGGCCACGCCCGCCCCGCCGTCCGCGATGTGGACAAAGAAAGCAGTCATACCCAGTCGATTGCGGGCTTATGCGGCCGGAGACTAAGTCCGTCGTATGAACTTTCCATGATCATCCAGCACTTGGCCCCTGATCGGCGTTAATCTCGGTCGGGTGAGTGATCTGCTGTCCCCGGAGTCCACGCCGATCCTGCCCCTGGACGACCGCCTGCGCGCCGAGCTGATCGCGTTCCGCCGCGATCTGCACATGCACCCCGAGCTGGGCAACCAGGAGGTCCGCACCACCGCCGCCGTCGCGGCGCGCCTCGCACGCGCCGGGCTCGCCCCCCGCGTGCTCGACGGCGGCACGGGCCTGATCTGCGACGTACGCGCCCCCGGGCAGGACGGGCCGCTCCTCGCGCTGCGCGCCGACCTCGACGCGCTGCCGATCCCCGACACCAAGACGGTGCCCTACCGCTCCACCGTGCCCGACCGCGCCCACGCCTGCGGCCACGACGTGCACACCACCGTCGTCCTCGGCGCGGGCCTGGTGCTGGCCGAGGCGGCGGCCACCGGCCGTCTGACGCGCCCCGTGCGGCTGCTCTTCCAGCCGGCCGAGGAGGTGCTGCCCGGCGGCGCGCAGGACGCGATCGCCGCCGGTGTCCTCGACGGCGTGGACCAGATCCTCGCGCTGCACTGCGACCCCAAGGTGGACGCCGGACGCATCGGCGCCCGCGTCGGCGCGATCACGTCCGCCTGCGACCGCATCGAGATCACGCTCGCCGGGCCCGGCGGCCACACCGCGCGCCCGCACCTGACGACCGACCTCGTCACCGCAGCCGCCAAGGTCGCCACCGAGGTCCCCGCGCTGCTGGCCCGCCGCGTGGACACCCGCGCCGGGATGGCCGTCACGTGGGGGCGCCTCACCACCGGCCACGCGCCCAACGTCATCCCGCAGACCGCCGAACTGTCCGGCACCATGCGCTGCCTCGACCTGGCCGCCTGGCGCGCCGCGCCCGACCTGGTGCACGCCGCCGTGGACGAGGTCGCCGCGCTCTACCGGGCCAAGTCCGAGATCCAGTACATCCGGGGCGTCCCGCCGGTCGTCAACGACGCCGCGTCCACCGCGCTGCTCGTGGAGGCGATGACGCTGCGCTTCGGCGCCGCCGCCGTCGAGGAGACGGAACAGAGCCTCGGCGGGGAGGACTTCTCCTGGTACCTCGAACACGTCCCGGGCGCGATGGCGCGGCTCGGCGTGCGGCCCCCGGCCGTGCCAGGCGTCCCGCGTCCGGCCGCCAAGGACATTCACCAAGGCGATTTCGACGTGGACGAACGCGCCCTCGCGGTCGGCGTTGACCTCCTGACCACGGCGGCGCTGCTGGGCTGAGGTGGCGGCCGGGCCGCCGCCCGGCCGTGTTGCGGACGTATTTCGTTAACACCGATCTGATAACGGGAAGAGCTTCCCTCTTCCCCCTTCATCTACGCGCGTTACGATCTGCCGCAACGGCGCCGTAAGAGGCGCTTTCGACCGAAGGGAACGTCCTCTTGCGCCGCGTATCACGGCTTTCGGCCACGATCGCCCTCACCGCAGCACTCGCCTTCACCGCCACCGCCTGCGGCGAGAGCTCCACCGATTCCAACGGCAACGGCGGCGGCAGCTCCAGCGGTGGCAGCAACGGTGGCGACAGCAACGAGTCGGCCGGTGTCGGCATCGCCTTCGACGTCGGCGGCCGTGACGACCACTCCTTCAACGAGTCGGCCGCGACCGGCGGCGACCGCGCCGAGGAGGAGCTGGGCGTCAGCATCGACTACCAGACCGCCCGCAACGGCGAGACGCATGACGACCGCGTGCAGCGCCTGACCGCCATGGCCCAGGCCGGTTACAACCCGGTCATCGGCGTCGGCTTCCTCTACAACGACTCCATCGCCGAGGTCGCCGCGCAGTTCCCCGACATCACCTTCGGCGTCGTGGACTCCGCCCCCGAGGGCGACAACGTCTACGGCATGACGTTCGCCGAGCACGAGGGCTCCTACCTCGCCGGTGTCGCCGCCGCCCTCACGACCGAGACCGGCCAGGTCGGCTTCATCGGCGGTGTCGAGAACCCGCTGATCCAGAAGTTCGAGGCCGGCTTCGTCCAGGGTGTCGAGGCGACCAACCCCGACGTCGAGGTGGACGTCCGCTACCTCTACCGCGACGACGACCGCGGCTTCAACGACCCGGCGCGCGCCGCCGAGACGGCCGACGCGATCCTCGGCGACGGCGCCGACATCGTCTACACCGCCGCCGGTTCCTCCGGCACCGGCGCCATCGAGACGGTGGCCGGTGTGGACGGCGCCTGGGCGATCGGCGTGGACTCCGACCAGTGGGCGCAGCCCGGCCTGGCCGAGTACCAGGACAGCATCCTCACCTCGGTCGTGAAGAGCGTGGACGTCGCCGTCTTCGACCTGATCGAGTCGGTCGAGAACGGTGAGACGCCCTCCGGTGTCCACAGCTACACCCTCGCCGAGGGCGGTGTCTCGCTGGCCACCTCGGGCGGCTTCATCGACGACATCTCCGCGGAGATCCAGGCCGCCACCGACGGCATCGTCAACGGCGAGATCACGGTCAGCGACACCCCGTAACCGCCGCGGCCACGCCGCCGGTCGTCCGTCCCCGCGCCCCGGGGGCGGGCGATCGGCGGCGCAGCTACGCGGGTAGAGGGTGAGCGTGCCCCGAACCGGTACCACCGGACCTCCGGCGCGGTACGGTCTGCCACGAGCAGGACCGGCCGACGACGTCCCCGTCCGAGGAGAGTGCGACATCCCAGCATCGAGCAGCAGCGCGGTCGAACTGCGCGGCATCACGAAACGCTTCCCCGGCGTCGTCGCGAACCACGACATCGACATCACCGTCCGGCGCGGCACCGTGCACGCCCTGGTCGGCGAGAACGGCGCGGGCAAGTCCACGCTGATGAAGATCCTCTACGGCATGCAGCGGCCGGACGAGGGCACCATCGCCGTCGAGGGCGAGCAGGTCTCCTTCCGCTCCCCGGCGGACGCGATAGCCAGGGGCATCGGCATGGTGCACCAGCACTTCATGCTCGCCGACAACCTCACGGTGCTGGAGAACGTCGTCCTCGGCGCGGAGAAGGCGTACGGCATCGGCGCCCGCGCCCGCGCGCGCATCACCGAGCTGTCCGAGGCGTACGGCCTCGCGGTCCGCCCCGACGCCCTGGTCGAGGACATCGGCGTCGCCGACCGGCAGCGCGTCGAGATCCTGAAGGTCCTCTACCGCGGCGCCCGCACGCTCATCCTGGACGAGCCGACGGCCGTCCTCGTCCCGCACGAGGTGGACGCGCTCTTCGGGAACCTGCGGGAGCTGACCGCCGAGGGCCTGACCGTGCTGTTCATCTCGCACAAGCTCGGCGAGGTCCTGTCCGTCGCCGACGACATCACGGTCATCCGGCGCGGCACCACGGTCGCGACCGTCGTGCCCCGGGAGACGAACCCGAAGGCGCTGGCCGAGCTGATGGTCGGCTCGGAACTGCCGGTCCCCGAGACCCGCGAGTCCACCGTCACCGACGAGCCCGTGCTGACCGTCGCCGGGCTGCACCTGACGGGCCTCGACGCGGACGGCGTCGCGCGCGACCTGCTGACCGGCATCGACCTCACGATCCACCGCGGCGAGGTCCTCGGCATCGCCGGGGTCGAGGGCAACGGCCAGGCGGAGCTGGTCGAGGCGATCATGGGCATCCGCGTCCCGGACAGCGGCGTGATCACGCTGGACGGCGCCGACGTCTCGCAGGCCCCGACACGCGCCCGCCGCGTCGCCGGGATCGGGTACGTCCCCGAGGACCGGCACCGGCACGGCCTGCTGCTCGAAGCCCCGCTGTGGGAGAACCGGATGCTCGGCCATGTCACCGAGCGGCCCAGCAGCAAGGGCCCCTGGCTCACCGCCCGCGACGCCCGCGCCGACACGCGCCGGATCGTCGAGGAGTACGACGTCCGCACGCCAGGCATCGAGGTGACGGCCGGCTCGCTGTCCGGCGGCAACCAGCAGAAGCTGATCGTCGGCCGCGAGATGAGCCACCACCCCAAGGTCCTGATCGCCGCGCACCCGACGCGCGGCGTGGACGTCGGCGCGCAGGCGCAGATCTGGGACCAGATCAGGCGCGCGCGCCGCGAGGGCCTGGCCGTCCTGCTGATCTCCGCCGACCTCGACGAGCTGATCGGCCTGTCCGACAGCCTCCGCGTGATGTACCGCGGGCGGCTGGTGGCCGACGCCGACCCGGCGACGATCACGCCCGAGGAACTGGGCACGGCCATGACCGGCGCCGCCTCCGGGCACCTGGAGCACGGCGAGGTCCCCGCGGCGCCCGCGGCCCCCGCCGTCCCCGCGCAGGCGGCCCCGCCCGCGCCCGACGACGCCGCCCCGACCCCCGAGGCCCAGAAGGAGGGCGACCGGTGAACACCCCGCTTCGGCGTATCGACCGCGAGAAGCTGGTCCTCGGCCTCGCCGCGCCGCTGCTCGCGCTCGTCACCGCGCTGGCCATCACGTCGCTCGTGCTGCTGGC
Organism: Streptomyces avicenniae; assembly: GCF_000719135.1. Lineage (GTDB taxonomy): Bacteria > Actinomycetota > Actinomycetes > Streptomycetales > Streptomycetaceae > Streptomyces > Streptomyces avicenniae. The sequence goes on from NZ_JOEK01000003.1 coordinate 329,203, forward strand.
GACGGGCGACGACCCGTTCCACGCCTACCAGGTGATGGTGGACTTCGGCAGCAAGAGCGACAGCCAGGTCTGGATCCTCAACAAGGCGATCCCCTACTACCTGGCAGCCGTCGCCGTCGCGGTCGGCTTCCGGATGAACCTGTTCAACATCGGCGTGGACGGCCAGTACCGCGTCGCCGCGTTCTTCGCGGCCGTGGTCGGCGGCGCCCTGAGCCTGCCGGGCTTCGTCCAGATCCCGCTGATCATCCTCGTCGCGATGGTGTGCGGCGGCCTGTGGGCCGGGATCGCGGGCTACCTGAAGGCGGCGCGCGGGGTCAGCGAGGTCATCACGACCATCATGCTGAACTTCATCGCGGGCTCGCTCATCGGCTACTTCTTCCAGGAGGGCCGCCTCGCCGAGCGCGAGGGCAACCTCATCCGCACCCCGGCGATCCCGGAGTCCAGCCACTTCTTCGAGATCAGCACCCGCGTCCAGCCCATCAACGGCACGTTCGTGCTGGCGGTCCTGGCGGGCGTCGCGTACTGGGTGGTGCTCAGCAGGACGCGCTTCGGCTTCGACCTGCGGGCCGTGGGCCGCTCCGAGTCCGCCGCAGAGGCGAGCGGCGTGAGCGTACGGCGCACGGTCGTCACGGCCATGCTGCTGTCCGGCGCCATCGCGGGCCTGGTCGGCATGCCGACGCTGCTCGGCCAGTCGGGCAGCTACGGCATCGACTTCCCGGAGGGCCTCGGCTTCACGGGCATCGCCATCGCCCTGCTCGGCCGCAACAACGCGCTCGGCATGGGCTTCGCCGCCCTCCTGTGGTGCTTCCTCGAACGCACCGGCACGCAGCTGGAGTTCGAGGGCTACGCGCAGGAGATCGTCGGCGTGATGCAGGGCGTCATCGTCCTGTCCGTGGTGATCGCCTACGAGTCGGTGCGCCGCTGGGGTGTGAAACGGCAGCAGCGCATGGTCGGTGAGGAACTGGCCGCGCGTGCCCGCCGTACCGCGAAGGACCAGGACAAGAACTCGGCGGAGGTGTCCGCGTGACCACCGAACTCGACACCGGCACGGCGCCCGCCGCGGGCAAGGCGACCGCCGCGCCAGGCAAGGCGGGGCGCAGGCGGCTGAGCTACCCGGTCGTCCTCCTGCTGATCGCGGCGGGGCTCGTCCTGCTGTCCGTGGTGCGGTCGATCACCGGCGAGGAGAGCCTGACGGCGACCGCGCAGTGGGCGTCCACGCTCTCGTTCGCCGTGCCCATCGGTCTCGCCGGTCTCGCCGGGCTGTGGGCGGAACGGGCCGGTGTGATCAACATCGGTCTCGAAGGCATGATGATGCTCGGCCTGTTCGCCGCGGGCTGGGCCGGCTGGCAGTGGGGCCCGTGGATCGCGGTGCTCGCCGGGATCGTGGGCGGCGCGCTCGGCGGCCTGCTGCACGCGATCGCGACGGTCACCTTCGGCGTGGACCACATCGTCTCCGGTGTGGCCATGAACATCCTGGCGCTCGGCGTCGTGCAGTTCCTCGCCAAGGAGGCGTTCGGCGCGGAGGGCAGCGCGGCGGCCGAGGCGGGCGGCAACGACAAGCAGTCGCCGTCGATGGACCGCATGGAGCCGTTCACCGTCCCCGGCATGTCCGACGCGCTCACCGACCTGGCCGACAGGCACTGGTTCCTGATCTCGGACGTCGCGGGCATCCTCGGCGCGCTGGTGAACGAGATGTCGTGGCTGACGCTGGTCGCGGTCGCGCTGTTCGTGCTCACCTGGTACGTGCTGTGGCGCACGTCCTTCGGCCTGCGGCTGCGCTCCTGCGGCGAGAACCCGGAGGCCACCGAGTCGCTGGGCGTGAACGTCTACGCGTACAAGTACTTCGCGCTGATCATCTCGGGCGGCCTCGCCGGGCTCGGCGGCGCGTACCTCGCCGTGCTGATCCGCATGTACCAGGACGGGCAGACCGGCGGGCGCGGCTACCTCGGGCTCGCCACGATGATCTTCGGCAACTGGCGCCCCGGCGGCGTCGCCACCGGCGCGGGCCTGTTCGGCTTCATGGACGCGCTCCAGACCCGTGGCGGCGGCGAGACCGTGCACGCCACGCTGCTGCTGTTCGCGCTGATCCTGGCCGCCCTGTCGGTCTGGTGGTTCACGCGCGGCAAGCGCCTCCAGGCCGTGGTCGGCGTCGTCGTGGCCGTGCTGCTGTGGCAGTGGTACGAGGCGACGGGCGAGATGCCGCTCGAACTGGTCAGCGCCAGCCCGTACCTCACGACGCTCCTGGTCCTCACGCTCTTCGCCCAACGGCTGCGGGCACCACGCGCGATCGGCAGACAGTATCGGAGGGGACAAGGCGGATGACGGACAATCACCCCGTGGACGACAGCACAGGCGGCCAGGACGACGGCGGCGCGGACTGGGAGGCGCTGCGCGCCGCCGCGCGCGCCGCGATGTCCCGCGCGTACGCCCCCTACTCCTCCTACCCGGTCGGCGCCGCCGCCCTCGTGGACGACGGCCGTACCGTCTCCGGCTGCAACGTCGAGAACGCGTCGTACGGCCTCGGCCTGTGCGCCGAGTGCGGGCTCGTCTCGGCGCTGCACGCCACCGGCGGCGGACGCCTGACGCACTTCACCTGCTGCAACGGCGCGGGCGAGCGCATCACCCCCTGCGGCCGGTGCCGTCAGCTCCTCATGGAACACGGCGGCCCCGGCCTGCTGGTGGACACCGCAGAAGGCGTCCGCCCGCTGTCCGTGCTGCTGCCCGACGCCTGGCACCTCGCCCAGTAGAAGGAAACCCATGCACACGCCCGACGCCATCTCCGTCATCCGCGCCAAGCGCGACGGCCAGGCCCTCACGCCCGAGCAGATCGACTGGGTCATCGACGCGTACACGCGCGGCGAGGTCGCCGACGAGCAGATGTCCGCGCTCGCCATGGCCATCCTGCTCAACGGCATGGACCGCGCCGAGATCGCCCGCTGGACCGCCGCGATGATCGCGTCGGGCGAGCGCATGGACTTCAGCTGCCTGCCGCTGCCGACGACCGACAAGCACTCCACGGGCGGCGTCGGCGACAAGATCACGCTGCCGCTCGCCCCGCTGGTCGCCGCCTGCGGCGCCGTCGTGCCCCAGCTGTCGGGCCGCGGCCTCGGCCACACCGGCGGCACGCTCGACAAGCTGGAGGCCGTCCCCGGCTGGCGGGCGCGGCTGTCGGGCGAGGAGATGATGGACGTCCTGCGCGGTCCCGGCGCCGTCATCTGCGCGGCGGGCGAGGGCCTGGCCCCGGCCGACCGCAAGCTGTACGCGCTGCGCGACGTCACCGGCACCGTCGAGTCGATCCCGCTCATCGCCTCCTCGATCATGTCGAAGAAGATCGCCGAGGGCACCGGCGCGCTGGTCCTCGACGTGAAGGTCGGCTCGGGCGCGTTCATGAAGACGTACGAGGACGCCCGCGAACTGGCCGCGACGATGGTCGGCCTCGGCACCGACCACGGGGTCCGCACCGTCGCGCTGCTCACCGACATGTCCACGCCCCTCGGGCTGACGGCGGGCAACGGCCTTGAGGTCCGCGAGTCCGTCGAGGTGCTGGCGGGCGGCGGCCCGGCCGACGTCGTCGAGCTGACCCTCGCGCTGGCCCGCGAGATGCTGGACGCCGCCGGGCTCACCGACGCCGACCCGGCGCGCGCCCTGGCGGACGGCTCGGCCATGGACCGCTGGCGCCGCATGATCGCCGCCCAGGGCGGCGACCCGGACGCGCCGCTGCCCGTCGCGCGCGAGACGCACACCGTCACCGCGCCCGCCGACGGCGTCCTGACGACGCTCGACGCGTACGCCGTCGGCCTCGCCGCCTGGCGACTCGGGGCGGGCCGTGCGCGCAAGGAGGACCCGGTGCAGGCCGCCGCCGGGATCGAGATGCACGCCAAGCCGGGCGACCGCGTCAGCGCGGGCGCCCCGCTGCTCACCCTGCACACGGACACCCCGGAGCGCTTCCCGGCCGCGCTCGCCGCGCTGGAGGGCGACGCGATCCAGGTCGGCCAGGAGTCGCCGGGGCCGCGCAGGACGGTGCTCGACCGGCTCGCCTGACGGCCCGGGGGCGCACCACCCTGCGTTCACCCACGCCTACGGGACGTTCACGGTGTCCTGGGGCACTTGTCGGCCCGTGATGTCCGCGATGCCGGATTCGCCTGCCATCATCGTGTCCGATGCCTAGTACCCTGAAGAACGGTTTCGGTGGAACGACACGGCGGGAGGTGGGGCTGCGATGCGCAGTGAACCTCCCAGCCATCCGCCGCGCCACGCCTCACCGCCCGGGTAACAGCCGTACCGCCCGGGACGGCAGGCGTGTGCGCGCACCTCGGATGCCCGTGCCCGCCTTCCGAACCCCGGGGGTTCTCCCGTCATGACGCACCTGCCCGCGCTGCTGGAGGAGCACGACCTCGCCGGCGCCCTCGAATGGCTGGAGACGCAGCCGCCGTACGCCATCGCCGACGAGATCGCGCGCATGGACGCCGTCGAGTCCGTCGTCTCCTTCCGCCTCCTCGACAAGGACCGCGCGCTCGAAGTCTTCGAGGAACTGGATCCGGTCGATCAGCAGCAGATCCTCGAAGGGCTGCGCGACCAGGCGTTCCGCGACCTCGTCGAGGGCATGGACCCGGACGACCGGGCCCGCATGCTCAAGGAGGCCCCGGCGAAGGTCGCCCAGCGCGTCCTGGCCGGACTGAGCGCCCACGAGCGGCAGATGACCGCCGCCCTCCTCGGCTACCCGGAGGGCTCGGTCGGCCGCTACATGACGCCGGAGACCGTCGCGCTCCAGTCGGAACTGACGGTCGGTCAGGCGCTGGAGGTCGTCCGGCTGCGGGGGGCGCGCGCCGAGACGATCTACACCCTCCCCGTCGTGGACCGCGGGCGGCGCCTCACCGGCATCGTGGAGCTGCGCGAACTCGTCCTCAGCGAGCCGGAGGCCATGGTCTCCGCCCTCGTCGTCACCGAGCCGCCGATGGCCCGCGCCACCGACCCGGCCGAGACGGCGGCCCGGCTGATGCGCGAGACGAACGTGCTCGACCTGCCGGTCGTGGACAGCGAGAACCGGCTCGTCGGGCTGCTGACCAGCGACGACGCGTTCGAGGTCATCGAGGCGGCCGACAGCGAGGACGTCGCGCGGCAGGCCGGTTCCGAGCCGCTTGAGCGGCACTACATGTCGGCCAGCGTCTTCCAGCTGTCGCGCACGCGCATGCTGTGGCTGATGCTGCTGCTGGTCGCCGCGACGATGACCGTCTCCGTCAACCAGCTGTACGAGAACGAGCTGGAGGCCGTCACCCAACTCGCGCTGTTCGTCCCGCTGTTGATCGGCACCGGCGGCAACACCGGCGCCCAGGCGGCCACCGCGGCCGTCCGCGCCCTCGCGGTCGGCGAGGTGCGGACCTCCGACCTGCTGAAGGTCATCTGGCGCGAGTGCCGCACGGGGCTGCTGCTCGGCGCGATGCTCGCCGTACTCGGCTTCGCCGTCGGCTCGTTCTTCGTGGACGTGGACGTCGCGGCCGTCGTCGCGATCACGCTCGTCGTCATCTGCGCCTGGGCGTCCACCGTCGGCGGGACGATGCCACTGCTCGCGAAGAAGCTGCGCATCGACCCGGCCGTGGTGTCGGCGCCGATGGTGACCACCCTGGTGGACGCGACGGGCCTCGTCATCTACTTCACGACGGCCAAACTGATCCTGGGCATCTGAGCAGCCGTCACGCCCCGGCCCGGCCTGCGGGATCGGGGCGTGCGGGGCTCAACCCCTCGGTCGCCAGCCGGAACAGGCGTTGCGCCTGGGCGGCCGGGTCGGCGCGGTGTTCCGTGGCCATCGTCACGCCGACGGCCAGGGCGATCAGGTCGGCCGCGGTGACGTCCCTGGCCACGGCGCCGTGGCGCACGGCGGCGCGCAGCAGGGGTTCCGCCGCCTCCTGGAGCGTCGCGGAACAGCTGTCGTCCTGGGCCGAGCCGTCGTAGGAGAGCGCGACGGCCAGCTCCCGCGCGCGCACGCAGTAGGCGACGACCTCGTCCAGCCAGTCCAGCAGCGCGCGGCGCGGGTCGCTCCCCGCGGCGCCCGCCAGGTCCAGGGCGCGGGCGTGCAGGGCCTCGACCCGCTTGCGGGAGACCGCCTCAAGCAGCGCGCGGCGGGAGGGGAAGTGCCGGCGCACCGTCGCCGAACCGACTCCCGCGGTGCGTGCGATCTGCTCGAAGGAGGCGTCGGCGCCGCGCGTGGCGAGCTCCTGCTCCGCCACGGCGAGGACGTGCAGGTAGTTGCGCCTGGCGTCGGCGCGCTGGTGTGCGGGCATGGCAGCGGCTCCTCGGGGCCATTGATAAACGGCGGGTCCCGCCATATCGTAGCCGGGCAAGAAGTGGCGGGGCCCCCCCCCTTTTGAGGGCGCCCCCCCGGGGAAGGCAAGGGCCCGTGCCGTCGCGGCGCTGGGAGCCGAGCTGGCGACCGGCGACCTGGACGACCGCGCGTCCCTGGCCCGCGCGGCGGCGGGCGCCCGTGCGGTCTTCTCGGTGCAGATGCCCGCCATGACCGAGGACGGCTTCGACTTCGAGGGTGAGGTCAGGCAGGCCGCCGACCTCGTCGGGGCCGCGCGGGACGCCGGTGTGCCGCAGTTCGTGCACACCTCCGTGACCGGCGCGGGGCAGCACACCGAGACCCCCGGCTGGGCCGAGGGCCGTTGGGCGGCGATGGAGGGCACCCTCGGCGCCAAGGCCGCGATCCAGGACCTGGTCCGCGCCGCGGGATTCCCGTACTGGACACTGCTCAAACCCGGCTTCTTCATGGAGAACTTCCTCCCCTCAAGCGCCTTCCTGTTCCCCCGCGGCCTCGAAGGCGGCCTGGTCAGTGTCCTGAAGCCAGGCACCCGGCTGTCGCTGGTCGCGGTGGACGACATCGGCGCCACGGCCGCGGCGGCCGTCGCCGATCCCCGGGCGTTCCACGAGGTCGAGCTCGAACTGGCCAGTGATCACCTGTCGATGGCGCAGATCGCCGCGGTGCTCTCCGAGGTCCTGGGCAGGCACCTGCCCGCGCCCGACATGACCGAGGCGCAGGCCCTCGCGGCCGGAATGCCCGCGCCGGGCGCGAACCACGAGTGGCTGAACGTGGCCGAGCAGCCGGGCCGCCCCCAGTACGCGCGCGCACTCGGCATTCCCCTCACGACCTTCGCGACCTGGTCCCGCAGGCACATGAGCCCGGTGGCGGGCTGACACCATGGGGGCGTGAAACGGCTTCTGTTCTCCGGCGGTTCCGTGCTCGACGTCGCGTCGGGGGCCGTGGCGCGCGCCGACGTCGTCGTGGCGGGTGACCGCGTCGCCGCCGTGGGCGCCGGGCTCGACGGCGACGAGGCGGTGGACTGCGCCGGGCAGTTGGTCGTGCCGGGCTTCATCGACTGCCACACGCACGTCACGCTCGCCGCCTCGCGCGACGAGCCGTTCACGCTGCCGCGCTCCGCCCGCGTCCTGTCGGCCGTGCCCGTGCTGCGCACGCTGCTCGGGCTCGGCGTCACGACGGTGCGCGACGCGTGGGGCGCGGACGCCGGGACGCGGCTGGCCGTGCGGCGCGGCTGGGTGGAGGGGCCGGACATCCTGGTGTCCCTGCGGCAGGTCTCCACGACCGGCGGCATCGGCGACCACTGGTCGCCGCGCCTCGGGCCGGTCGATTTCTTCGGCGATCCCGCCCTGCCTGACCCGGTGTTCGACGGGGCGGACGGCGCGCGGGCCGTCGTACGGCGCATGGTGCGGGCCGGTGCCGACTGGATCAAGGTGGCCGCGACCGGCTCGATGGCCGCCGGGGGCGGCGTGACCGACCGGCGGATCACGCCCGCCGAGATGGCCGCGCTGGTGGACGAGGCCGAACGGCAGGGCGGGCGCGGCGTGATGGTGCACGCGCACGGCGCGCGCGCCGCCGAGGAGGCCGCGCGGGCGGGGGCGCGGAGCGTCGAGCACGGGGTGTTCCTGGACGAGGCCGCCGTCGCGGCGATGGCCGAGGCGGGCACCTGGCTCGTGCCCACCCTGTCGGTCACCCAGCCCCGGCCACCGGGCCAGGAGGCCGATCCGGGCGCAGAGTTCGAGGCGGGCGACGACGTCGAGGCGCACGCGGCGGCGCACCGCGCGTCCGTCCGGCTCGCGGCCGAGGCCGGGGTGCGGATCGCGATGGGCACCGACAGCCCGGTCAGGCCGCACGGCGAGGCGCTGTCCGAGATCGCGCACCTGGCGGGCCCCGGCGGGCTCGGGGCGGCCGGGGCGTTCCGCGCGGCGACCTTGGAGGCGGCGCGGCTCCTCGGACTCGCCGACGACCGGGGTGAGATCGCCGCGGGGAAGCGCGCCGACCTGGTGCTCCTCGACGGCGAGGGGCTCGACACGGCCGGGCTCGCCGGGCGGGTGCGGGGCGTGTGGCGCGACGGGCGGCGGGTCGCATGAGTCCCACGCGCACATGCCAGCCGCACGGGCGCCGGGGTTTGTGGGCTTCGGGACGCCGTGTGAAGGGTAAGCAGGCAGCGTGAACAACGAGGGGCGCAGTGGTGTGTGGTTGCTCGTCGTCGCCCTTGTCGCGTTCGCCGCCCTTGTCCTGCCGAACGCGCTGGGCGCGGGCGGTTCCGCCGCGCTGCCCTCGGCCGTGCCGTCGCTGCCGCCGTCGGAGCCGTCGGCCCCCGCCCCCGCGCCGAGCCGCAGCCCCGAGCCGCCGCCCGACCCGACGGGGGAGGCGTTCGAGGCGGTGCGCACCGGGGACTGTCTGGCCGTCCACGACACCGGCACCGGCGCGTGGAGCAGCGAACTGCCGCAGCGCGTCGCCTGCGACGCGGACACGGCGTACGTCCGCGTCACCGACGTCCTCGCCCAGGCCGCCGACTGCCCCGAGGGCCCCGGCTGGAGCTTCTGGTCGTACACCTGGGGCGTGCAGACCGTCGCGCTGTGCCTGACGCGGCAGTTCGAGACGGGCTACTGCATGCTCGGCCAGACCACGGACCAGGAGGACGGCATGCGCGCCGGGTTGCTCAGCGTGGTCGAGTGCGACGCGCCGTCCCTCCCGGACGGCTACGACCGCGTGTTGCACATCAGCAGCGTGGAGGAGACCCCGGCCGACATGACGGGCCCGCTGTGCGCCCGCGAGGACGGCGATCCGACGGAGTACTGGTACTGGGTGGTCGATGGCGGGCGGACGTTGGTGTGCACCATGGAGTACGCGGGCGCGCAGGCGGGCGGTTGACGGGGCGCGGACGGTCAGCGCGTCGCCGTCCACACCAGTGCGCCGGACAGCCCGGCCAGGATCACGGCTCCTGCGCCGAGCGGGACTTGGAGCGGTAGCGACGCTAGGAATCCGAGCAGGCAGTAGGCTCCGGCCAGCATCGACAGCGTGTGCTGCGCCCGCGCCGGGCCGCGCCGGTTGAGCCGCACCAGCAGCGCCACGTAGACGGCCGTCCACAGCGCGGCGCGCGGCTCGCCGAGGGACGTCGCGTCGAACACGTCGGTCGCCCAGCGGAAGGCGCCGTACTCCCGCAAGTCCTCGGTGGCGCCCGCCACATCGCGCACGTACGGGTCGATCGCGAGCGAGCCGGGGTCGCTGGTCCGCAGGTGGTGCTGCAACCACTCGGTCACCACCAGGGCCGTCACGCCGAGCGAGTGCAGCAGCCCGGGCCACGGCCCGACGGCCCGCTGCCGCAGGGACGGGCGGGTGTCGGCGAGGGGCGTATCGAGCGTCTGCGGCATCTCCACCCCATGACCATCCCGCATCCGCCGCACGCCCACAACCGGCACGCGGTGCCGGGTCGGTGCCGGAACACGGCGGAGGGGCCCGCGTCGTGCGGGCCCCTCGGTGAATGTCGCCGTGGACGTCGCCATGGGCGTGCGGACGTTCGCGCGGACGTCGCCGTGGCGCGGGTCAGGCCGCCGTCGCCAGCGCCCGGCGCTCGCCGCGCGCCCGGTGCGTCGCGTACAGGGTGATGCCCGCCGTCGCCGTGAGCGCGGCCAGCGCGAAGACCACCAGGCTCGTCCAGCCGCCCGCGTGGTAGATCACGGCGCCCGCCGTGCCGCCGACGCTCGCGCCCAGGTAGTACGCGACCTGGTACAGCGCCGACGCCTGCGCCCTGCCGTGCGTCACCGTCCGGCTGACCGATCCCGAGGCGACCGCGTGGCCGAAGAAGAAGCCGCCGGTGATCAGGACGAGGCCGGTCAGGACGAGCGCCAGGCTGTCCGACAGGCTCAGGAGCAGCCCGGCCGAGACCGTCACGATCGCCGCGTACAGCGCGCCGCGCCGCCCGAGGCGCCCCAGCAGCGGGCCGGTCGAGCCGGACGAGACCGTGCCGACCAGGTAGATCACGAAGACCGAACCGGCCAGCCCCGCCGAGAGGCCGAAGGGCTCCTCGGTCAGACGGAAGCCGATCACCGTGTAGACCGCGCTGAACGCCGCCATCAGCAGCGCCCCGATGCTGTACAGGCGCAGCAGGAGCGGACGCGCCAGGTGGCCGCCGACCGTGCGCAGCGCCACCCGGGGCCGCAGCGGGGCAGGGGAGAAGTTCCGCGCCGGAGGGAGCAGCAGTCGGAAGACGACCGCCGACACCAGGCCGAGCACTGCTATCGCCCCGAGCGCCGCTCGCCAACCGTAGCCCTCGGCGACCCAGCCCGTCATGACACGCCCGGTCATGCCGCCCACGCTGTTGCCCGCGATGAACAGACCGATCGCCCCGACGGTCTCCCGCGCGGGCAGCTCCTCCGCCAGGTAGGCCGTCGCCGACGCCGGGATGCCCGCCAGCGCCGCGCCCTGGAGCGCACGCAGCACGATGAGCGTCGTCAGGTCAGGGGCGAAGGGGATGAGCGCGGAGAGCGCGACCGCCGCCGCGACCGAGGCCGTCATCGTCTGGCGCCGCCCGAAGCGCTCGGACAGCGTGCTCAGCGGCAGCACGGCCACCGCGAGGCCGATCGTCGTCGCGGAGACGGTCCAACTGGCCTGGTCGGCGCGCACGCCGAAGCCGTCCGCGATGCCGGGGAGCAGGGCCTGGGTCGAGAAGAGCATGGCGAACGTCGCGACGCCGATCGCGAACAGGGCGAGGCTGATGCGGGTACGCACGTGTGAAGGGGTGGCGGTCAACGGCGTGGCGGAGGCGGTCGCGGTGGCGACCACCCCCTTTGCAGCGGTGGGCATGCAGCAAACGTAGAACTCCCGTATCGATGCGTCCAATGCATGGATCTGCGAGTATTCATCCACCAGTGCATAAGTGGAGCTGAGGGGCGGGCATGTCATCACCGGGCAACGAGAACGACATCGGCGTAACAACGGTCACACCGGGCCTGGCGGATCTGGAACCCGACGCGTGGGCCGCGCTGCTGAGCCCGCGGCTGGCGCAGTTCGCCGCCGTCGCACGGCACGAGCACATCACGCAGGCCGCCCGTGAGCTGGCCGTCCCGCAGTCCACCGTCAGCCGCACGATGGCGCGCCTGGAGGCGGATCTCGGCGTCCCGCTCCTCGCCAGGCACGGCCGCACGGTCTCCCTCACCCGCGCGGGCCGCGACTTCGCGCAGGCGGTGGAACGCGCCCTGGCCGAGCTGGAACGCGCCGCCGAGGCCGTCCGCACGGACGCCGACCCGGCGGCGGGCAAGGTCGCCTTCGGCTTCCTGCACACGATGGGCCCCGAGACCGTGCCCGGCCTGCTGCGCGACTTCCGCAAGGAGCACCCGCGCATCCGCTTCGTCCTGGTGCAGAGCTACGGCGAGGACATGATCGAGCGGATGCGCGCGGGCGAGCTGGACCTGTGCCTGACCTCGCCCGTGCCGGAGGCGCCCGACCTCGTCACCCGCAGGCTGGACGAGCAGCGGCTGCACCTCGTCGTCCCGGCCGACCACCGGCTCGCCGGGCGCCGCCGGGTGCGGCTCGCGGAGGCGGCGGACGAGCGGTTCGTGACCCTGGAGCCCGGCTTCGGGCTGCGGCGGCTCACCGAATCGCTGTGCGAGCAGGCGGGGTTCAGGCCGCGCGTCGCCTTCGAGGGCGAGGAGCCCGAGACGTTGCGCGGCCTCGTCGCGGCCGGGCTGGGCGTCGCGCTGCTGCCGCCGCCGACCGTGCCCCGCCCCGAGGTGCGGGAGTTGACCGTCACCGCGCCGCGCGCGGCGCGGCAGATCGGTGTGGCCTGGCCCGCGGGGCGGCCGGACACGGCGCCGGTCGCCGCGTTCAAGCGGTTCCTGCTGGGGCGGCGCGGGCGGCTGGCGGGCATTCCGGCGCCCGAGTGATCACCGGTCGGCGCGGGGCTGGTCGGGTAGGTGCCCGGCGGTGTGCGCGGGAGGCGCGCCGCGGGCAGGGGGGAGGGAGCGTGGAGCCCGCGACGGCCGGACGCTCGTTCCCGACCCGGACGCTCGTTCCCGACCCGGACGGTCGCCCGCCGACGAGAGCTCCGTACCCGGCCCGGACCGCGCGTCCTTCCCACCGGGCCGCAGCGGGGCGTCAGCTCGGTCGGCCCGCCTCGCGGGCCCGGGTGAAAGCCTCGTACCTGGCCCGCAGCGCGGAGAAGTCGTCCTCGGGGAAGGCGCGCGCGACAAGGTCGATGTGGCGGCCGATGTCCAGGCGGAAGTACTCGGGGAAGCCGGGGTCGTGCGGATCGGCGAAGAGGTACTGCCAACCGTGCAGGCCGCGGGTGAGCAGCAGCGTCTCCAGGTACTGGGGGTAGCTGAGGTCGAGGCGTACCAGGGTGCCCGAGGTGTTGACGGAGAACCAGATCTCGGGGTTCCCCGACGCGTCGAGGACGACGCCGCCCTCGGCCCTGAACCCGGCGATCGCGCCGTCGCCCGTGTGAGCGGTGCCGTCGAAGCCGTGGACGACGAGCTCGGTGTACGGCTCGTCCTCCTCCTCGTCCTCGCTCTCGGTCGGTGGGCCGTAGACCTCGGAGACGTTGGTGACCTCTCCGTTGTCCCGGCGCTCCGACGCCGGCCAGTCCGCTTCAGGCACCGTGCCGGGAACCCAGCCCACGCAGGCGTTCACCAGATGGTTGAGCCCCAGCTCGCCGCCGAGGGTGCTGTCCGCGGTCCCCCGCCAGTAGCACCGCAGGTCGCCGTACCGGTGGAAGTTGCCGGTCATGGAGGGGGCGAGGTCGAGGCCCGTGACCTTCCTGATCACCTGAAGCGCGTGCTCGGGCCCGTCGAGCCAGGTGGCAAGGGGGCCTTCCTCCGCGTGGGCCACCGTGAAGGCCGCGTTCCTGCGGAGACCGGCGAGCATGGCCCCCAGCCTGTCCTCGTAACGCGTCATGTCCCGTTTCCTCCCTCACGCACACGCGGCATGTCAGGGCCGCAACTGCACCAGCCTAGGCGGGCGTTGTGCTTGAAGGGGCAGGCGGGACGGGCCGCGCGGGGGAAGCCGGATCGACTCCTCCTCCCCCGCGCGAGGAGCCGCCCACGGAGCACGGCGTCGGTCAGGCGGTCGGCTCCGCGCCGGAAACGGCTCGCTCGATCGAGGACGTGTGGTCGCCCGAGGTGAACACCGGTCGGAGTGGGCCTGGTTGGGTAGGTGTCCGGCGGTGTACGCGGGAGGCGTGCCGCGGGCGGGGGAGGAGGGCGCGTGGAGCCGTTGGCGGCCGGGGATCCGGCGCGGTTGGGGGACTTCGTACTGCGGGGGCGGCTCGGCGCCGGGGGGATGGGGGAGGTGTTCCTCGGCCGGTCGCCGGGCGGGCGGGTGGTCGCGGTGAAGGTCGTGCACCCCCATCTGGCGCGGCAGGCCGAGTTCCGGCAGCGCTTCCGGCGGGAGGTGGAGGCCGCGCAGACCGTCAGCGGCGCGTTCACCGCGCCGGTGGTGGCGGCCGGTCCCGAGGACGAGCGGCCGTGGATCGCGACCCTCTACGTCCCCGCGCCGTCCCTGGCCGAGGCCGTGGGCGCGTCGGGGCCGCTGCCGGAGGGCTCGCTGTGGCCGCTCGCGGCCGGGCTGGTCGAGGCGCTCCAGGCCATCCACGCCGAGGGGCTGCTCCACCGTGACCTCACGCCGTCGAACGTGCTGCTGGCCGTGGACGGCCCGCGCGTGATCGACTTCGGGATCGTCCGTGCCATGGACGCCACCGCGCTGACCGGCACCGGCGCCCTCGTCGGCACCCCCAGCTTCATGTCCCCGGAACAGGCCGAGGGCGGGGAGGTCGGGACGGCCGGTGACGTCTTCGCCCTCGGCGCCGTCCTCGCCTTCGCCGCCACCGGCCGTGGCCCCTTCGGGCAGGGGCCGCCGCTGGCCGTCCTGCGCCGCGTCGTCGCCGACGAGCCGCTGCTGGACGGGCTGACGGGCCCGCTCCGTGCCCTGGTGGCCGCCTGCCTGGCCAAGCAGCCCGCGGACAGGCCCACCCCGGCCCAGCTCCTCGGGCGGATCGCCGCGCACTGGGACCCGCCCGACGACTTTCCCCCCGCCCCGCCGTGGCCCGAGACCGTGGCCGCGCTCATCCGGACGCGCGCCGCCCCCGCCACCGCGCCGTACACCGGGCCGGGCGCCGTCCCGCCCTCCCTCCACGCGGCGACGACGCTCACCGCACCCCCACCGGGCGCCGTGGCGCGGCCGGACGTGCGGCCACCGGACGCGGGCCCCACGACCGACCCCGCCGCGAAGCCCGCGCGCGGGCCACGCCGCAACCACTGGCGCGCCCTCAACCTGAGAAGCGCGGGCCGGTACGCCGAGGCCGCGCTGCTGCTGGCCGACGTCATCGCGGTCCGCACTCGGGTGAAGGGGCCTGACCACCCCCTCACCCTCCGCACCCGCGAACACCACGCCGTGACCGTCGGGGACGCGGGCGAGCACGCGGAGGCGGCGCGGCTGCTGGCCGACCTCGTGCCACTGGAGAGCGCGGTGCTGGGCCCCGATCACCTCGACACCCTGAACGCCCGCCACCTCCAGGCGTTCCACCTCGAAAAGCTGGGGGAGCACGCGGAGGCGGCGCGGCTCCAGGCCGAGCTGGCCGCCGACCGGGCGCGTGTCCTGGGGCCCGACCATCGCGACACGCTGCTCGCCCGCCACTTCCACGCGTACAACCTGGGCGAGGCGGGGGAGCGCGCGGAGACGGCGCGGTTGCTGGCCGGGGTCGCGGCCGACCGGGCGCGCATCATGGGGCCCGATCACCCGGACACCCTGAACGCCCGCTTCTTCCACGCGTACAACCTGGGGGAGGCCGGT
Source organism: Streptomyces avicenniae (assembly GCF_000719135.1). Classification (GTDB taxonomy): domain Bacteria; phylum Actinomycetota; class Actinomycetes; order Streptomycetales; family Streptomycetaceae; genus Streptomyces; species Streptomyces avicenniae. The sequence goes on from NZ_JOEK01000003.1 coordinate 344,303, forward strand.
GAGCACGCCGAGGCGGCGGGGTTGCTGGCCGAGCTGGCCGCCGACCTGGCGCGCGTCGTGGGGCCCGACCACCCGGACACCCTGACCGTCCGTGAGCACCACGCCGACACCCTCGACAAGGCCGGTGAACACGCCGAGGCCGCGCGGCTCCAAGCCGCGCTGGCCGCAGACCAGGAGAGCCCGGAGCGCTCGCGGGACTGAGCACGGCGCCGCGCGGTCCCGCCGGAACGGCCCGCCCGCAACCGGGATTTCTACGCGCGTAGGCGTTAGAGTTCCGGCGTGACGACACCGTCCTTGACACCTCCCGCGCCCGAACAGATCCTCCGCGCCCCCAAGGTGCTGCTCCACGACCACCTCGACGGCGGCCTGCGCCCCGCCACCATCGTGGAACTCGCCGCCGAGCAGGGCTACGACGCCCTCCCCGAGACCGATCCCGACCGGCTCGGCCGCTGGTTCCGCGAGGCGGCCGACTCCGGCTCGCTCGTCCGCTACCTGGAGACGTTCGCCCACACCACCGCCGTCATGCAGACCGGTGAGTCCCTGGCGCGGGTCGCCGCCGAGTGCGTCGAGGACCTGGCCGCGGACGGCGTCGTCTACGCCGAGATCCGCTACGCGCCCGAGCAGCACCTCACCCAGGGGCTCGGCCTGGACGAGGTCGTGGAGGCCGTCAACGAGGGGCTGCGGCTCGGGGAGCGCCGCGCCGCGCGGGCCGGGTACCGCATCCGCGCGGGCGCGCTCCTGACCGCGATGCGGCACGCCGCCCGTTCCCTGGAGATCGCCGAACTGGCCAACCGCTACCGGGACCTGGGCGTCGTCGGCTTCGACATCGCGGGTGCAGAGGCCGGGTTCCCTCCCACCAGGCACCTGGACGCCTTCGAGTTCCTGAAGCGCGAGAACAACCACTTCACGATCCACGCGGGCGAGGCGTTCGGCCTGCCGTCGATCTGGCAGGCGCTCCAGTGGTGCGGCGCCGACCGGCTCGGGCACGGCGTGCGCATCATCGACGACATCCAGGTCGCCGAGGACGGCTCGGTCAAGCTCGGCCCGCTCGCGGGCTACGTGCGCGACAAGCGCATCCCGCTGGAGCTGTGCCCCACCTCCAACCTCCAGACGGGCGCCGCCGCCTCGTACGCCGAGCACCCGATCGGCCTCCTGCGGCAGCTGCGCTTCCGCGCCACCGTCAACACGGACAACCGCCTCATGAGCGGAACCAGCATGACGGCCGAATTCACCCATCTGGTCCGGACATTCCGTTACACGTTGGACGACCTTCAGTGGTTCACGGTCAATGCGATGAAATCCGCGTTCATTCCTTTCGATGAACGTCTGGCCATGATCAATGACGTGATCAAGCCCGGGTATGCCGCGCTCCGCTCCGAATGGCTGTTTGGGCAGCGGTCGTCGTTGCCGTCCTGACCAGTGCGGATACCGCGTGGCGCGGGAATGCGGAATCCGCGTGAGTACGGTGGGGCGCCGGTGCGCAAGGGGACGCCGCGCGCATTTCGATTCATTGCGGTACGGGCGCCGGTCTGGCTACCGTCCACCTCGCCGCTCGAAACCCCACGCAAGGACGAATCACTGATGAAGCAGTCAACGAAGAAGACGCTCGGCGCGGTCGCCCTCGGTGCCGCCTTCGCCGCCGCGGGCGCCGGGTCGGCCTCGGCCGTCTCGCCGCTCGACGGCGTCTCGCAGACGGCGGGCGGCATGGTCCGCACGCTGCCCGCGCACGACGTGGCGCAGACCCTGCCGGGTGACAGCGGCGAACTCGTCGAGACCGGGACCGGGATGCTCACCGGCAAGACCGACGCGCTCACCACCGCCCACCAGACCCTGTCGGCCACCCAGGCGACCCCGCTCGGCCAGGCCGGGGAACTGCTCGGCGGCCTGCCCGTCGATCCGGCCGAATCGCTCGGCATCCCCACCGACCAGGTGCTCGACGGCATCCAGATCGCCCGCTGAGCGGCCCCACCCGCGCGCGAGGGCCGGCCCCGTCCACCCAGGACGGGACCGGCCCTCACGCGTGCGCGGCCCGGACCCTCAGACGTGCAGGCGGCTGAGGACGAGCGTGTCGTGGTCGGCGGGCCGCTGCCGCGACGCCGCCGTGCGCCGCGCCTCGCGCGCGCCGGTGGGCCGCGGCGGCGGGGCGTCGTGCCGGACGAGCGGGACGGCCGGACGCGGGCGGCGGCGCCGCCGGGACGTCAGGCGGCGCAGCGTCCGGTAGCTCAGCTGGTGCGCCAGGGCGATCCCGGCGATGTCGAGGATCACCGAGTCGATGTCGGCCACGCGGCTCGGGACCATCGACTGGCAGTACTCCAGCGCCAGCGCCACCATCGCGCCCGTGAGGACCGTGCGCCCGAAGGAGCCGAGGCGGTTGCCGCCGAGGTCACGGCTGAGGAGCGGCAGCAGGATTCCGAGCGGCGCTAGCCGGAGCATCCCGCCGCCGACCGAGCGCAGCGCCTCTCCCGGCCCGTGCCGGAGATCGACGGCGATGGTGGCGAACGGCTCCAGGTTGCCTGGGGCGACCCACACGACGCTGAGGGGACGCAGGGCCAGCCAGCTCACCACGGAGAGGTGGACGGCCACGAGGACGAGGGCGCTCAGCCGGACGCGCCGATCGGCGACGGGTCCGGTGGAGCCCGCGGAGTGAGGCTGCACGGACACCAGGACGCGGCACCCGTCGCTGATGGTTCCGCGCCGTGTGTGTGACGTACGTCTTACGGTCCGTTGATCCGCCGCCTGATGGTGTCCTGGGCCTCCTCGGGGCTGGCCCGGGTCGCGGTGGAGCAGGCGTAGGTCTTCGGGCGGTCCTGCTTGCCGTCCGGCGGGCCGCCGAGCATGACGGTCCAGCCGTCGCCCAGCGACTCGTTGGCGGCGAAGGTGCAGATGATCTGCACGAGCGCGGTCGCGGGGAGGGCGGCGGGGCGTTCGCTCAGCCGCAGGGTGCCCGCCGGGTCGCCGCCGACCGGGCCGCTGACCCGCAGGTCGGCGGGGACCTCGCTCGTGAATCCGGCGTCCCGCTCGTTCCTGCCGGGGGCGCTCTGGAGTTCGGACAGCAGGGCGCCCGCGATCTTCGCGCCGTCCTGCGCGGTGGCGCCGAGGGAGAGGGGGCGCCGCACCGGGTTCACGTGGGAGCCGCAGACGAGGAAGACCTCGCTGTCCTGGCTGTCCTCGCCGGGGGGCGCGTCGCAGGTCGCACGGGTGGGGGCCGGCCCGGCGTCCACGGGGACGTCGGTCGGGCGTATGCCGCAGGCGGTGGCCGTGGCGAGGAGGACGGTCACGCCGAGGGCGGCGAGGAGCCCGGCCGCGTACCGGCGGGGGAGGCGTATCACCGGCGCTCACCGCCGTCCGCCGGGCTGTCGTGGCCGGGGGCGCCCGTGACGTCGCCCGGGGCGCGGCTGCCCGGCAGGACGACGGGGGTGTCCTCCGCCTCGCACGGGTCGTCCGGCTCGTCCTGCGTGCGGTGGGGCAGCCGCAGGGTGAACTCGGCGCCGCCGCCCGGCAGGTTCCGCGCCGTGATGTCGCCGCCGTGCAGATGGGCGTTCTCCAGCGCGATGGACAGCCCGAGCCCGCTGCCGTCCGAGCGCGGCCGGGACGCGCTGGCCTTGTAGAAGCGGTCGAAGACGTGCGGCAGCACCTCGGCGGGGATGCCGGGCCCGTGGTCGGCGACCCGGATCACGACCTCGGGCCCCGCGGGCCCCGTCTCCTCGCGCAGGCTGACGCGCACCGGGGAGCCGCCGTGCTTGAGGGCGTTGCCGATGAGGTTGGCGAGGATGACGTCGAGGCGGCGCGGGTCGAGGCTGGCGATGACGTGCCGTGGCGCGTCCAGTTCGACGGCGTCGAGCCAGGCGCGGGCGTCGATGCAGGCGGTGACCTGGTCGGCGATGTCCACGGCGTCCAGCACCATCCGGGCCGTGCCCGCGTCGAAGCGGGTGACCTCCATCAGGTTCTCGACCAGGTCGTTCAGCCGCCGCGTCTCGCTGACGACCAGCTGCACGGCCGGGGCGATCATCGGGTCGAGGCTGTCGATCTCCTCTTCGAGCACCTCGGTCATCGCGGTGATGGCGGTCATCGGGGTGCGCAGTTCGTGCGACATGTCGGCGACGAAGCGGCGGCTGGCCTCCTCGCGTCCGCTCAGCTCGGCCACGCGCGCTTCGAGGGAGGCGGCGGCGTCGTTGAACGTGCGGGTCAGCTCGGCCAGTTCGTCGGCGCCGCGCACTTCGAGACGGGTGTCCAGCTTGCCCTGCCCGAGCCGGTGCGCCGCGTCGCTGAGCCGCTGCACGGGCCGCAGGACGGTGCGGGCCGCCGCCTGCGCGAGCAGGACGGAGCCGATGACGGCCAGGGCGGTGGCGATGCCCAGGGACCAGGCGAGGGACCGCAGGTCGTCGCTCTCCGCGCCGAGGGACGCGAGCATGTACCCGGTCGGCCCCTCGCCCATGACCTGGGTGCCGCCGATGAGGTACGGGTGGCCCTCGCGCGTGATCCGCTGCCAGTACATGTGGAACGGCGCGCCCGAGTCGTCGTCGTAGCGCCGCTGCCGTACGGCCTCCCGCAGCGAGTCGGGGACCATCGCGGCGCTGAAGACGGCCGGGTCGGACTCGGCGGCGCACTCGGGGCGGCCGTCCTGGTCCTCGACGAGGACGACCTCGAAGCCCAGCGTGTTGTTGGCGACGGCTGCGGCCATGCCGCGCAGGTCGTCGCAGGTGGCCTCGTCGGGGAGCGCCCCCGCGTTGTCGCCCAGCGACTTGCGGAACTCGCCGAGCGCCGAGTTCTGCGCGCGGGTGACGACGGCGTCGCGGTTGAGCCAGTACGCGATGCCGGACACGGACACGGCGGCGACCAGGGCGACCAGCGCGAACACCGTGACGAGCCGCAGCCGCAGGCTGGTGAGCCGCAGCAGCGCGCGCAGCCGTCCCCGTACGCCGGTCTCGTGCGTCACGAAGGCGCGTCCAGGCGGTAGCCCACGCCGCGGACGGTGCGGATCAGCTTGGGGGAGGACGGCACGTCCTCGACCTTCGCGCGCAGGCGCTGGACGCAGGCGTCCACGAGGCGCGAGTCGCCGAGGTAGTCGTGCTCCCAGACGAGCCGCAGCAGCTGCTGGCGGGAGAGCGCCTGGCCGGGGCGGCGGCTCAGTTCGAGGAGGAGCCGCAGCTCGGTGGGCGTGAGCTGGAGGTCCACGCCGTTCTTGGTGACCGTCATGGCCGCCCGGTCGATCACGATCGATCCGAAGGTGGCGGAATCGTTCGACTCGCGCTCGCCGCGCCGCATCACCGCGCGGATACGGGCGTCCAGGACGCGGCCCTGCACGGGCTTGACGACGTAGTCGTCCGCGCCGGACTCCAGGCCGACCACGACGTCGATGTCGTCGCTACGCGCCGTGAGCAGGATGATCGGCAGCTGATCGGTGCGACGGATACGCCGACAGACCTCGAAGCCGTCGATCCCGGGCAGCATCACGTCCAGGACGATCAGATCAGGCCGCTGTTCGCGCAGCAGTTTCAGCCCGTCCTCGCCCGTCGGCGCGGTCACCACACGGTGTCCCTGGCGAGTCAGGCTCATCTCCAGGGCTGTTCGAACCGCCTCGTCGTCCTCGATCAGCAACAGGAAAGCCACGCCGGTCATTGTGTCCTATGGACGGGGCGGAGTACGACTGTCCGTTTGCACCCACCCCCGGCGCCGGACCGGCGCACCGGAGCACGGACCCCTGTGACACCGCTGTGACAGACGGGGGACCCCGTCATGAAACTGGCCCGGCACTGTAGTGGCCAGCAGGAACCGGACGAGGAACGGACAAGGGGGGAGCGGGGATGAACGTCACGCGTCACACCGGCTCGGCAGTGAGGGGGACGCACATGTCCGCCGGGGTGGTTCCCGTCCGGCACGGGGAGAAGTCCGTGGCCGCGAACCGGCTGGGGGGCCGGCGCGGTCCCGGGCAGCAGCGTCCGTCCCACCTCAGCGCGGTGGACGGGCGTACGGGGGAGGTGCGCTGCGCGGGGGACGCACGGCGCGACGGGGAGGCGGAGGCGGAGTTCACCGCCTACGTCCGGGAGCGCCGTGCCTCTCTCTACGCGACGGCCTACCACCTCACCGGTGACCGGTACGAGGCCGAGGACCTGCTCCAGAGCGCGCTGCTGTCCACGTACCGCGCCTGGGACCGTATCTCCGACAAGGCCGCCATCAGCGGATACCTGCGGCGGACGATGACCAACCTGCACATCAGCGCCTGGCGCCGGCGGAAGCTCAACGAGTACCCGACCGAGGAACTGCCCGAGTCGCCCGGTGAGCAGGACACGATGCGCGGCACCGAACTGCGTGCCGTGCTGTGGCAGGCGCTCGCGCGTCTGCCGGAGCAGCAGCGGACGATGCTGGTGCTGCGCTACTACGAGGGGCAGACCGACCCCGAGATCGCCGACACGCTGGGCATCAGCGTCGGCACGGTGAAGAGCAGCATCTGGCGGACGCTGCGCCGCCTGCGGGAGGACCGGGTGCTCAGCTTCGGTCAGGACCGCGAGGAGTCCTTCGGCGAACTGGTCGCCTGACGCGACCGGCGCAGCCGGGGATCGGGGGGAAACGGGGGAGCGGGGGAAAAGGGGGACGGGGAACGCGGGGTCCGGTCGGCCGGGGGGTCTGGCCGGGCCCCGCGCCGTCATGTCGGGCGACGGTCGCCCCGCCTCACAGGAAGCGGCGTATCGGCCGCACCAGGGCCTCCCGCACGCGCTGCGCGGGCGCCCGCCGCCGCCACCGTCCGGCCTCCATGCGCACGCTCGCCGCCACGTCCTCGTCGAAGTGCCGGTCCAGGGTGGCCGTGAACTCCTCGTCCAGCACGGCGAGCATGACCTCCTCGTCGTGTTCGAGCGAGCGCCGGTTCAGGTTGGTCGAGCCGATCAGCGCGGCCACGCCGTCCACCGTCGCGATCTTCGCGTGCATCATCGTCGGCCCGTACTGGAAGATCCGCACGCCGCAGTCCAGCAGCTCCTGGTAGTGCCACTGGCCGCCGAGCTGCGCGACGCGCTTGTCGGTGTGCGGCCCCGGCAGGACGATCTCCACCGTGACGCCGCGCGCCGCCGTCGCGCACAGCAGCTCCGTGAAGTACCGGTCGGGCGCGAAGTAGGCCGTGGCCAGCCGCACGCGCTCCTCCGCCGACTCCAGCACGACCTTCAGCAGCGTCTGCATGTCCTGCCAGCCGAAGCTCGCCGAGCCGCGCACCACCTGCACGACCGCGCCGCCCGGCTGCCGCTGCGCGGGGAAGCGGTCGCGCTCGTCGAACAGCACGTCCCGGCACTCGGCCCAGTTCTGCGCGAACGCCGCCGCGATCCCGTCCACCGCGGGGCCGCTCACCCGCACGTGGGTGTCCCGCCACTCGTCCGGGTCCCGTGCGTCGCCGCGCCACTCGTCCGCGATGCCGACGCCGCCGGTGAACGCCGTCGCCTCGTCCACGACGAGGACCTTCCGGTGGCAGCGGTGGTTCTGCTTCAGCGGCGACAGCCACAGCGGCTTGCGGAACCACGCCACGCTCACCCCGGCCCGTTCCATCCGCGCCAGCTGGTCCTTCTCGATCAGCCTGCTCCCGAAGCCGTCGAGCAGCAGCCGCACGCGCACGCCCGCCGCCGCCCGTTCGGTCAGCGCCTCGGCGAACTCCCGCGCGATCTCGCCCTTCCAGTACACGAACGTCATCAGGTCCACGGTGTGCCGGGCCGAGCGGATGGCGTCGAGCATCGCGGGGAAGATCTCGTCGCCGTTGCGCAGCACGTCGAGGGCGTTGCCCTCGGTGGCGGCCACGCCGATCAGCCGCTCCAGTCTTCGCCGTATGCGGTCGGCGCGCCGCGCCGTGTCCTCGCCGGTCGCCGTCATGGGATCGCCTCGCCGTCCGCCGGGGAAGGGGGGACGGGCCCCGCGCCGTCCGGCGTCGGCCGTGGAGCCGGACGACTGTAACCCCTGCCTGGCCTGGAGGAACAGGGGCGGCCGGCGTCCTCGTCAGGTGGGGTCCGTCAGGCGGCGCCGGTCCGTAGCGGACGCGTGGCGCGGCGTACGGCGGCGTCGGCGTGGAAGGTGACCGAGGTACCAGGCCCTTCGAGGGCGACGGCGACGCGCCCCGGGGCGTCGCGCAGCGGCGCGCTGCGCCAGGACGTCACCGGCTCGTGGCTCCAGCCGTCCACGGCGAGCGCGTCCACCGCGGTGTGGCCGGCGCTCTCCTCCCACGCGTCGAAGCCCTGCGCCGCCCACTCGGGCGGGGCGCCGTCCGGCAGGCCGCGATGCCTGGCGTGGACGGTGACCGTGCGCGCGCGCTCGTCGATCAGCAGCGACGTCACGCCGCCGCCCTGCCCCGCGCCGTCAGAGGCGTTCATAGAAGGCCCTGTCCGTGGTGTCGGGGAGCCCGCCGCGCAGCCGGATGCGATCGACGCGCCCGGCGAAGCGGTAGCTGTCCGGCGTGCCGCCGTGGGCGGCGAGGTGGCCGACGCGCAGGGACGCGTTCGCGGTGAACCGCCCCGTGCCCGCGCCGTCCCGGCGGGTGAGGGCGACGGCGAGCCGCCGCCCCTCCGGCGGCGCCGTCTCCAGCGTGACGTCCACCGGCCCGCCCGCGAGCGGACCGGCCAGCCGCACGTCCGCCACGTCCAGGAACGCGACGTGGCACTCGAACCGGTCGGCGCCCGCCCCGGTCCACTCCGGCTCAGGCCGGTCGGGGAAGGCGGGCAGGTCGAGCCGGAGGACGACGGAGGGGCCGTGCCGGTCCAGGTGCAGCGAGCGCAGCACGGCGCCCGACAGCGGCGGGACGGCGGTGTAGTAGGCGTCCAGCGCTTCGCGGTTGACCAGGGCGTCGGCCCAGTGACGGGTCACCGTACGGCCCGACGCTGCCCGCCCCATTCACCCACCCCCTGCAAGACTGCGTGCAAGGCACCATACAGACGGCGCCGTGCGTCCGCCGGGCCCGGTACGTCGCACCAGGGAAGCAAGGAAGCACATGAACGACACCGACCTGCGCCATCTGCGGCGCGCCGTCGAGCTGGCCGCCGAGGGGCTCGCCGCAGGGGACGAGCCGTTCGGCTCCGTCCTGGTGGGCCCGGACGGCGCGGTCCTGTTCGAGGACCACAACCACGTGGGCGGCGGCGACGCGACGCAGCACCCCGAGTTCGCCCTCGCCCGCTGGTCCGCCGCGCACCTCACCCCGCAGGAGCGCGCCGCCGCCACCGTCTACACCTCGACCGAGCACTGCCCCATGTGCGCCACCGCCCACGGCTGGGTCGGCCTCGGCCGCATCGTCTACGCCAGCTCGTCCGCCCAACTCGGCGGCTGGCTCGCGGGCCTCGGCCTGCCCCCGCTGCCCGTCCGCCCGCTGCCGATCACGGATCTCGTGCCGGGCGCCGTCGTGGAGGGCCCGGTCGCGCCGCTGGACGAGGAGGTCCGCGCGCTGCACCTGCGCTACCACGCGGCGCCGCCCGTCTGAGTCGTATCCGGGGAAAACCCCGCGCCGCGCCCCTCCCGGCTGTCACCGTGGAACGCGCCCCCGCCGTGGGGGCGCGCCCCGGAGGCGGAGGAGAGCCTGTGGAACGGACGTCGCACGAGCAGGAGCGTTACGCGGACGGCCTGTTCGGCCACGCGGTGCCGACCGAGCTGGAACGGCTGCGGCTGCTGGAGTCCCTGTTGGACGGCGCCACGCGCGCCCGGCTGGCGGCCCTCGGGCTGAAGCCGGGCGACGCCGTCCTCGAAGTCGGCGGCGGGGCCGGGTCCGTGGCCCGCTGGATGGCCGGGCAGGGCGCCCGGGTGACGGTCACCGACCTCGACACGACGTTCCTGACCGGCCTGGTGGACGAGGGCGTGACGGTCCTGCGGCACGACCTGTTCACCGACGACTTCCCGCCGGGCTCGTTCGACGTGATCCACACCCGGTACGTCGTCATGCACCTGCCGGAGCCGGACGTGGCCGTCGCGCGGCTCGCCAACTGGCTGAAGCCCGGCGGCGTGCTGCTGCTCGAAGAGCCCGCCACCTTCCCGACCGAGGACTCGCCGCACCCGGCGTACCGCGCGGCGATGCGCGCGTTCCGCGCCTACCTGGAACTGTCGGTCGGAAGCGACACGTCCTGGGCGCGCTCGCTGCCGGTGCCGCTGGAGCGCGCCGGGCTCACCGGGATCGGGCACCACGCGCGCATCCAGCCGGTCAAGGGCGGGGACGCCGAGGCGCGGTGGTGGGTGCTGAACCTGGAGCAGGCGCGGGCCGGGATGGTCGCCGCGGGGCTCGCCACGGACGCGGAGATCGACGCGGCCTGCGCCGAGTTGGTCTCGCCCGGCTTCCACGACCTGTCGCTCGCCGTCCTCACGGCCTGGGGGCGGCGGCCGGGCTGAGCCGCGCGGGCGTCGTGTCCCGCGAAGGGGTGGTGACGGGCGGCCGGACGCGCCGCCCGTCACCTCGGGGCACGCGGCCCCGGTCGGACGGCCCCGGTCAGGCCGCCGCGCCGCCGACCAGCGCGTCCCCGGCGATGCCCACCTTGTCCGGCGCGTAGTAGTCCCGGATGCCCTGCGCCCACACGTCCGTCGTGACGCGGTCCTCGGCGTCCGGCCCGAACGCGTCGAACAGCGCCTGGATGTTGGGCACCGCGAAGCCGATGGCCGTCATCAGGGCGACGAACAGGGGCCGTTCGACCAGCCCGTCGCCGTCCGGGTCGCCGAGCGCGGGCAGCGCCACGGCGAAGGCGTCCAGCGCGTCGCCGAAGCGCTCGGGCGCCAGGACGATCGCGTTGAACTCCTCGGGGTCCACCTGCCCGTCGCCGTCGGTGTCCAGCTCGGTGACGAGGGTGGTCCACCAGCCGCGGAGGGAGTCGAGCAGCGCGTCCTTGGCGGCCTCGTCCGCGCCCTCGGACACCGCGAGCACGCGCTGTCCCAGCAGCTCGAAGTCGTCCGCCTCGATGACGCCGTTGCCGTTCGCGTCGAAGAGGGTGAAGACCAGTCCGGCCCGGCTGACCGCCGCGCTGTTCGTCTCCGTGGTCATCTCGTACCGCCTTCTCCCGGGCCGGGGTCGGCCCGACCCCTCGAACTATGGGGGGCGCGCGGCACGGCGTCGGGAGAGAACGGGAAGCGTTCACCGTAACGGGTGAACGCCCCCTGTCCGCAGGGAAGTTCAGACACCCATCGGGTGCCAGACCGTCTTCGTCTCCAGCGGCCACAGCAGCCGCCCCGTGCCCGGGTCGGCCGTCCAGTCCTCGTCGGGGCGCGGGCGCCGTACGCGCTTGAGCGTCCCGGCGGCCTCCGCCTCCAGCGCGGTGGCCTCAGGCCCTGCGCCGGTGAGGTCCAGCGCGTCCACGTCGCCGTGGGCGGCCAGCGGCGGGCCCAACTCCGCGACGCGCCCCGACAGTACGTTCACCACGCCGCCCGGCACGTCCGAGGTGGCCAGCACCTCCGCCAGCGACAGCGCGGGCAGCGGCGCGCGCTCCGCGGCGACGACGACGGCCGTGCACCCGGTCGCCAGCACCGGCGCCAGCACCGACACCAGGCCCAGCAGCGACGACTCCTGCGGCGCGAACACTACGACGACGCCGGTCGGTTCGGGCGTGGACAGGTTGAAGTACGGCCCGGCCACCGGGTTCGCGGCGCCCGCGACCTGCGCGACCTTGTCCGTCCAGCCCGCGTACCAGACCCACCGGTCGATCGCCGCGTCCACGGCCGCCCGCGCCTTCGGCGCGCTCAGGCCCTCCGCGTCCGCGACCTCGGCGCGGAACTGCTCGCGCCGCCCCTCCAGCATCTCCGCGACCCGGTAGAGGACCTGGCCGCGGTTGTAGGCGGTCGCGCCCGACCAGCGGGGGAACGCCTTGCGCGCGGCGACGACGGCGTTGCGCGCGTCCTTCCGCGAGGCCAGCGGGGCGTTGGCCAGCCACCGCCCCGACGCGTCGGTCACCTCGTACACCCGTCCGCTCTCGGAGCGCGGGAACGCGCCGCCGACATACAGCTTGTAGGTCTTCAGCACGGCGAGCCGCCGCTGCTCCGACTGCTTCTCGGACTGCTTGCCGGACTGCTTCTCCGACTGCTTGCCGGACCGCTCAGGCATCGAGGTACGCCTCCAGACCGTGCCGCCCGCCCTCGCGGCCGTAACCGGACTCCCGGTAGCCGCCGAACGGGGAGGTGGGGTCGAACTTGTTGAACGTGTTGGACCAGATCACGCCCGCCCGCAGCCGGTTCGCCATCCACAGGATGCGCGAACCCTTCTCCGTCCAGATCCCGGCGGACAGCCCGTAGGGCGTGTTGTTGGCCTTGGCGACGGCCTCGTCCGGCGTGCGGAAGGTGAGGACGGACAGCACCGGGCCGAAGATCTCCTCGCGCGCGACGCGGTGCGCCTGCGTGACGCCGGTGAACAGCGTCGGCGCGAACCAGTAGCCGGTGGACGGCAGTTCGCACGGCGGCGACCAGCGCTCCGCGCCCTCGGCCTCGCCCGCCGCCGTCAGCTCCTCGATCCTCGCCAGCTGCGCCGCCGAGTTGATCGCGCCGACGTCGGTGTTCTTGTCCAGCGGATCGCCCACGCGCAGCGTCGCCATGCGGCGCTTCAGCGCGTCGAGCAGTTCGTCGGCCACCGACTCCTGCACCAGCAGCCGCGACCCGGCGCAGCACACGTGGCCCTGGTTGAAGAAGATCCCGTTGACGACGCCCTCGACCGCCTGGTCGAGCGGGGCGTCGTCGAAGACGATGTTCGCGGCCTTGCCGCCGAGTTCGAGCGTCAGCTTCTTCCGCGTCCCGGCGACGGTGCGCGCGATGGCGCGGCCGACCTCCGTCGAGCCGGTGAACGCGACCTTGTCCACGCCCTCGTGGCCGACGAGCGCCGCGCCCGTCGCCCCGTCGCCCGTCACGATGTTGACGACCCCGGCGGGCAGCCCCGCCTGCACGCAGATCTCGGCGAAGCGCAGCGCGGTCAGCGGCGTCGTCTCGGCGGGCTTCAGGACGACGGTGTTGCCCGTCGCGAGGGCGGGCGCGATCTTCCACGCGAGCATCAGCAGCGGGAAGTTCCAGGGGATGACCTGCGCGGCGACGCCGAGGGGGCGCGGCGCGTCGCCGAAGCCCGCGTACCGCAGCTTGTCGGCCCAGCCCGCGTAGTAGAAGAAGTGCGCGGCGACCAGCGGCAGATCGACGTCGCGCGACTCGCGGATCGGCTTGCCGTTGTCCAGCGTCTCCAGCACGGCCAGCTCGCGGGAGTGCTCCTGGAGCAGCCGGGCGATGCGGAAGAGGTACTTGCCGCGCTCGGCGCCCGGCAGCGCCGACCAGGCGGGGAACGCCGCGCGCGCCGCCGCGACCGCCGCGTCCACGTCCGCCTCGCCCGCCCAGGCGACCTCGGACAGCACCTCCTCGCTCGCGGGCGAGACGGTCTTGAAGACCTTCCCGTCCGCCGCGGGCCTGAACTCGCCGCCGATGAACAGGCCGTGCGAGGGCGCGATGTCCACGACCGCCCGTGACTCGGGCGCGGGCGCGTACTCGAAAGTGCTCATGGTGTGTCAGTCCACCGTCACGTAGTCGGGGCCGGAGTAGCTGCCGGTGCGCAGTTTCTGACGCTGCATCAGCAGATCGTTGAGCAGGCTGGAGGCGCCCAGCCTGAACCAGTCGGGGCTGAGCCAGTCGGGACCCGCCGTCTCGTTGACCAGCACCAGGTACGCCAGCGCGTCCTTCGTGGTGCGGATGCCGCCCGCCGCCTTCACGCCGACCTGCCTGCCGGTCGCGGCGCGGAAGTCGCGGACCGCCTCCAGCATCAGCAGCGTGTTGGGGGGCGTCGCGTTCACGCCGACCTTGCCGGTGGACGTCTTGATGAAGTCGGCGCCCGCCAGCATCGCCAGCCAGGAGGCGCGACGGATGGCGTCGTACGTGGCCAGCTCGCCGTTCTCCAGGATCACCTTCAGGTGCGCGCCGCCGCACGCCTCGCGGACGGCGGCGATCTCCTCGAACACGGCCAGGTAGCGCCCGGAGAGGAACGCGCCCCGGTCGATCACCATGTCGATCTCGTCCGCGCCGTCGGCGACCGCCTGGCGCGTGTCCGCCAGCTTCACGTCCCGCGCCGCCCGCCCGGCGGGGAAGGCGGTGGCGACCGACGCGACCTTGATGCCGGTGCCGCGCAGCGCCTGGACGGCGGTGGTGACGAGGTCGGGGTAGACGCAGATCGCGGCCACGGCGGGGGTGTCGCGGTCGGTCGGGTCGGGCGCCGCGCCCTTGGCGCACAGCGAGCGGACCTTGCCGGGGGTGTCCGCGCCCTCCAGCGTCGTCAGGTCGATCATCCGGATCGCCAGATCGATCGCGAACGCCTTGGAGGTGGTCTTGATCGAACGTGTCCTGAGCGTGGCGGCGCGGGCGTCGAGTCCGACCGCGTCCACGCCGGGCAGGCCGTGCAGGAAGCGGCGCAGCGCGGCATCGGACGCCGTGACGTCCGCCAGGCCGGGGGCGGCGGCGGGGCTGGGGCTGGGGGGCCGGGAGAGCATGGTCACCAGGTCAGCATATCTACGCGCGTAGTGGCCTGTCACGCGGTCGGCGGAAAGCGACCTGGCCCCGGCCGCCCGCCGCCGGACGCGTCCGCGCCGTCAGACCGTGCGCTCCAGCAACGCCGCCACCGCCGCGTGCCCCTGCACGGTCGCGAGCCCGTGCGCCGTGGTGCCCGCCGGGACGTCGCCGAACGCCTTCGTCAGCCCGGCCCGCGGGTCCGCCCCCGCCGCGAGCAGCGCGCGCGCCACCTCGGCGTGGCCGTTCTCGGCGGCCTCGTGCAGCGGCGTGAACCCGAAGTTCTCCCGGCTCCCCGGGTCGGCCCCGGCCGCGAGCAGCAGCTCGACCGGCTCCACGAAACCGTGACGGCTGGCGTAGTGCAGCGGCGTGAGGCCGTCCTGGTCGTGCGAGTCGAGGGCGACGCGCCCCGTGGCCAGGAGCAGCCGCGTGATCTCGGCCGTCCCGCGCGACGCGGCGTGCGACAGCGGCGTCTGGCCGTGCGACGTCGCCTGATCGACGTCGATCCCCGCGTCGATCAGCATCGCGGCGATGGCGACGCAGTCGTCGTACGTGTCGTCCGGGTGCGAGCCGATCTCCGCGCGGATCTCGTCGCGCCCGGTGAGGACGACCTCCCGGCCGTCGCGGACCACGGTGACCTTGTAGTCCAGCGGGCGGTCCTTCGTGTACTGGATCACGTGGTGGAGCGCGCCGAAGCGGCCCTCCACCAGCGTGCTCCCCGGGTCGGCGCCCGACGCCAGCAGGACCTCGACACCCTCGCGGAACGCCTGGAGCGTCGCCACCAGGACCGCCGTCCAGCCGCGCTCGTCGGCGCCGTCCACGTCGGCACCGGCCGCGAGGGCGGCCCGCAGGGCGGGCAGGTCCCGCGTGTGGGCGGCGGAGAGCAGGGCCCGGAGCAGGTCCGTGTCGTCCGTCTGAACTGCTGTGGTCATCGCTGTCGCTTCCGTCTGGCCGAGGGGGAGCCCGAGCGCCGCCCTGCGGCGGGGCGGCAAACGTCAACTCCGCTTGCAGCAAACGACTTTACGGGGTGTGACCGAGCGCTGCCGAACCGGGAGGGCGAGGCCCGCGGGCCCGCGTGGTGGGGCGGCCGGAAATCGCCCCCGCGCGCCGACACCGGCGGGCGCCGGACGGCCGGGGGCCGCGCCGCCGCCCCGGCGCCCGGGTCCGGCAGAATCGGACGCATGAGTGAGCCCCAGAAGTACGCCGACCGCGCCTACCGTTCCGGTTCCGCCATCGTGGGCGGCGTGCTGCTGCTCGCCCTCGCCGCCTGGCTCGGCACCGACGCGATCCTGCGCGGCGACGGCAGGACGCCGCTGGTGGCCCTGTCGGGACTGGTGTTCGCCGTCCCGCTGATCGTGGCGTTCTCCGTCCGCCCGGCGGCCTTCGCCTCCGACGAGCGGCTGCGCGTGCGGAACCCGTTCCGCACCGTCACGCTGCCGTGGAGCCGCGTCGAGACCGTGCGGGCGCGCTACTCGTCCGAGGTCGTCGCGGACGGGCGCACGTACCAGATCTGGTCGATCCCCGTCTCGTTGCGGGGCCGCAACCGCGCCAACCGCCGCCGTGAGCAGGCGGAATCCGGCCGCATGCCGCGCAGCGGGCGCTTCGGCACCTATGGCACGCCCGCCGACGACCGCGCCGCCGCCGAACCGCCCGGCCTGGCGGCGGGCGACGCGGCCATCGCCGAGCTGCGCGACCTGGCCGAGCGCCACCGCGAGAAGCCCGGCGCGCAGGGGGACGTCGAGATCCGCTGGAGCCTGGAGACGCTGATCCCGCTGGCGGCGGGCGCCGTCGCGCTGCTCGTGCTGTGGCTGACGCGCTGACCTGCCCTTCGGGGGCGCGCGGCGCCGGGTTTGCCACCCGGCCGTCGCTCGCGCATGATCGCCTCCCATGACGAACCCCCGCCCCGCCGAGGCCGCCCGCCCCCTCGCCCTGATCACCGGTGTCGGCCGCGGCGCCGGGATCGGCGCGGGCATCGCCCGTAGCCTCGCCTCGTCCGGCTGGGACGTCGCCTTCACCTACTGGACGCCCTACGACCGGCGCATGGCCTGGGGCGCCGAGGAGGGCGCGCCCGAGAGCATCGCGGCCGACCTCGCCGCGCGGGGCGCCGCCACGGCGGCCGTGGAGGCCGACCTCGCGGACCCGGCCGCCCCGGCGCGCGTGCTGGACGAGGTGGAGGGCCGCCTCGGCATGGTCACGGCCCTGGTGCTCAGCCACTGCGAGTCGGTCGATTCCGGGCTGCTCGACACCACCGTGGACAGCTTCGACCGGCACTTCGCGGTCAACGCGCGGGCGAGCTGGCTGCTGATCCGCGAGTACGGCCGCCGCTTCACCGGCCCCCACGGCACCGGCCGCATCGTCGCCCTCACCAGCGACCACACCGTGGGCAACCTGCCGTACGGCGCCAGCAAGGGCGCCCTCGACCGCATCACCCTCGCGGCGGCGCACGAGTTCGCGTCCCTCGGCGTGACGGCGAACGTCGTCAACCCGGGTCCTGTGGACACCGGTTGGATGACGGACGAGCTGCGCGACGAGGTCCGCGCGGCCACCCCGCTCGGCCGCCTCGGCACCCCGCAGGACGCGGCGCACCTCGTGGACTTCCTGCTGTCGCCGCAGGGCCAGTGGATCAACGGCCAACTGCTGCACAGCGACGGCGGCGTGGCCTGACCCATCGGCCGCCGGGCGGGGAGAACGCCGCCGCCGCTCAGTCGTCGGGGTCGGTGAGGATGCGGAAGGCGAGTTCGACCTCGTCGGGCAGCGGGGGCTTCGGCCGCCATGGGGGCGACGACCACGGGCCGACGCGTTCCGGCGGGGATATGTGCGACGGTTCCTCGCCGCTCTCGACCAGGCCGCGCCAGCGGCGTCCCAGCACGGTGCGCGCCCCTCGGAACCAGCGCCGAGTGCGGGGGCGTGGGGGCGGCGACGGTTGTCCCGGTGTCACGTACAGGCCGTCGTCCTGCACGCCGGGGCCCGCGACCTCGCCGTAGTCGGCGACGGAGCCTTCGAGTTGTTCCAGGCACCGCCCGCACGCGTACAGCGGCGCCTCTCCCGGCGGGGACGCGACCGACACGGCGCCGACGCATCGCACCAGCGTGACCCGGTGCCCGCACCACAACCAGCAGGCGCCCACGAGCCATTCCTCGGTGTTCACCGCTGCTCCTCCTGCGCCTTGCCGAGCACCCGCAGTACACACAGGAACGCGACGACCAACCCCAGCAGCGCGCCCCCGCCCACCACGGCCACGACGCCGAGGACGCTGCCCGCGCACCGCAACGCGCCCATCAGACCGCCGCCTTCTCGTCCGAGGAGGTGAGGTCGAGCACGAACCACACGCTCTTGCCGCCCGCTTCGGGGTCACAGCCGAAGTCCCGGCACATCGCCCGCAGCATCCACAACCCACGGCCCGACTCGGCGTCCCAGGCAGGTTCCGAGACGACCGGCACACACGGCGAACGGTCCGCCACCCGCACCGTCACCCGCCCACCGGCCAACACCACCGACAGACGGCAGTACGAGTCACCGACGTGCCGCTGCACATTGCCCAGCAACTCGGAGACACCCAACCGCGCGACGTCCACCGCACCGTCCGAGGCCCCCCACGAGCACAGCACCAGGCACACCGTGCGCCGCCACGTCTCGATGTGCCGGGCATCGAGGTGTAAGTCCCAGGTGAACGCGGCACCGCTGGAGCAGAGATCGAGCACATGGCTTGGTAGGGGCATGAGGGGCTTCCTTCGCCGTCCGTGACGAGACGGCTACAAGCCTCGCGGCCGGAGAGCTACGCTGACCAGGGGTTTCCCGATGCCTCTTGACGGGACAACAATCGACTGCTCTCAGGGGATCGTTGATGGGTGCGCGCAAGTCAGAAGTGAAGCCGATGGCACCGGCACGCTGGAGGTTCATGACCGAGCTGGCCAAGCTGCGGGAAGAGAGCGGAATGTCGCTCGGGGAACTGTCCGACCGGGTCCGGTACGACCGCTCCTACCTCAACCGCCTGGAGCGCGGCGAGCGCTTGGGCGACCTGGAGACGGCCCGGCGCCTGGACGAGGTGTACGGGACGGGGCGCGGTCTCCAGAACCTGTGGTGGCTGGCCAAGGACGACGCCTACCTCGGCCGCTACCAGCGCTACATGGAGCTTGAGGACACGGCCCGGATCATTCAGCGATACGTGCCGCAGACGATTCCGGGGCTACTCCAGACCGAGGAGTACGCTCGCGAGCTTCTATGGTCCGTGCCTCACCGCCCCGATGAAGAGGAAGCTCTGGAAGACCAGCTTTCCCTTCGCCTGGGGCGCCAGCAGATTCTGCGCAGGGACACCTCCCCAGCTCACCTGCGCATTGTGTTGGACGAGGTGGCATTCGCACGTCCGCTGAGGGACAAAGAAGCGTGGAACCGGCAGCTCCAACGCCTGCTCGACGACGCCCAGCTCCCGAACGTCACGATCCAGGTTCTTCCGTTGACCGCAGGCCTTCACGATCTACTGGGCGGCTCGCTGACCATCATGTGGCTCCCGGACGGGAGCTCCGCTGCCTATCAGGAGGGCAACAAGTCGGGCGAAGTGATCGAGGAACCGGGCGAGGTGGAACAGCTCCGTCTCTCCTACGATGAAGTCAGCGCCCGCGCGCTACCTCCCCTGGACTCCTTGGAGTTCATCCGCAAACTGATGAAGGACGGCTGACGACATGCTCACTCCCGGAGCCGACATGAGCGCCGCGCGCTGGCGCAAGTCCAGCTACAGCAACGGGGGAGCCGACAACTGTGTAGAGGTCGCCGACGGCTTCGCCCTCGTCGTGCCGGTCCGTGACTCGAAGGCGCCCGACCACGTCCTGACCATGCCCACCGCCTCTTGGCGCGCGTTCGTCGGCCTGGTCAAGAACTGAGGTCGCGTACCGGTTCGCATCAAGGCGTCGAGGCTGTGCCTGGTGAGGCGGGGACCGTAGCCCGGCTGAGGCGGAGAGTTGTCGAGGACTCCGGCGGGCTTCCGGCCCGGAAGGCGGCGGCCGGTGATTCCGGGCTACCACCGGATGGAGGGTAGCCCGCGGGAGAGCGGACCGTCCGGTCCCCACGGCGGGTCAGCGGACGAGAAGTCGGTGAAGCCGCAGGCAGGTCAGGCGGAGCCGAGGAAGCCGACGGCTCGTTCATCGAGTTCGACCGCGTAGCGCAGTCCGCGGATGCGGTAGGGGGAGAGATCGCGGCGCAGGTTCCGGACGGCTTTTCGGGTGCGGGCGGAGGCGACGCCGTCCATGTGGTCCATGGCCCGCGACCACGTCGCGCACGCCTCTTCGACGCCGCCCTGCTTGAGCTGGGACTCGGCGGCGGCGACCAGGTCGAGGGCGACGATGCGGGCGTAGGTACCGGCCGGGCGGGAGGCGGCGGCCCGGGCGTAGTGCTGTCCGGCACGCCGGTGGTCGCCGAGGGCCTGGTGGACCTTGGCGGTGCGGGACGCGACGGTGGCCTCCGGCGGGCCCCAGGCCAACGCCCAGAACGGCACGTCTTCGCCGCGGCCGACGTCCAGAGCGGCGCGTGCGGCCTGGACTTCGGCGACGGCCTGGCGGCGTCGGCCGGTCTGGGCCAGGGCGTGGGCATGGGTGATGTGGAACAGCGCCTCGGCGCGGGCCGGAACGTGCCCGGCGGCCCGCTCCAGCCCCGTCTGGGCGAGGTCCAGGCAGCGCTCGGGCCGGTGGAGCTTGATCCCCTGCTGGGACATGGTGCGCATGACGAACCCGTCCTGGCCCGGCTCGCCGGACTCCACCGCCAGGGCGAAGGACTGCATGTAGTACCGCTGCGCGAGACCCTGCTCGCCTGAGTCGTACGCCTTCCATCCGGCGAGGTGGGCGGCGGAGGAGGCGACGGAGAGCATCTGGCGGCGCAGGTCGTCGGTGCGGAAGCGGGCCCTGCACAGCGGGGCGACATCGGTGATGAGGTACTGCACGAACGCGGCCCGTCCGTGCTGGCCGCCGAGGCGTTCGTCCATCTCGGTGAACAGGGCGACCATGTCGCGGACGGCAGTGATCTCCGCCGCTCCCACCGTGGCGCCGCCGCGGGCCGCGGCGGCGCGCTCGGCCGTCTCCTTGACGTGGCCGAGGGGCCGCACGGTGGCGGCCATGGAATAGGCGGAGGCGGTCAGGAACCGGCGTCGGCGCACGTCAGCCTCTCCGATCGTCGCGAGTACCCCGACCGGGTCCGGGCCGAGGGCCAAGCCGATGCTTTCATCCTCACCGCCGAGGGGGGAAGGAAGCCCGAGGTCTTCGAAGGTGACGCGGCGGCCCAACCGGCGGGAGAGCGCTTCGGCGAGGTAGCGGATGGTGGCCTCTTCCGGCACTACTCCGCACACCCAGTGGTGGACCGCGGACTTGTTGGTGGCCGGACGCTCTCCTGTCTCGGCCGCAACGGCGCGCACGGACCGGGCAGTGGCCTCGTACGTCAGCCTCGCCTCGTCCAGAAGTTCCCTGAGCTGGTGGTTCGGTGTGCGCTTCGACATCGGCGCCCGCCTCGTATACCCGATATACCGCTCCGCCGGTCTCTCACCGTACCCGCGAACTCCCCTACGGGGTTCACTTCTTGCAGAACACCGGTGACGGACAGTCCGCCACCGGGAGAGCTTGCGAAAGGAGGTGAGCGCGATGGAGCAGCAGACCGCCGAGGTCTACGCCCCGCCCCTCGTGCTGGACGCCGGTGATGTCACCGAGGTGACGTTGGGGTCGAACAACTTCGACACCGCGGACGACACCCAGTACGTCAAGTCCGAGGACGACTGACGCCGATACGGCCCAGGGCCGGGTCCGGGGACTCCAGCCATGCCCCGGGCCCGGCTCGCACGCCTGCTTCCAGGACGAGGGACGAAGGAGTGAGTTGACGTTGAGGTGGTGCACAGGGTGGGTGGGACGGTCGGCGCCCGGCGTACGGCCGCTGGACGGCCGGAAGGTGCCTGGCTGGGACGCGGTGTGGTCGGTGGGGCAGCCCGCCGACCGCGTGCGGACGGCGCGCGCGGGCGATACCGCACTCGTCGTGGTCGGGGAGTGCGGGGCGGATGACGCTCAGCTCGCCGCCGGTCTGCGCCTGGTCCGGGCCGCCCGCTGGCGGGATCTCACCTGCTGGCCCGGCTCCTACCTGGTCGTCGCGGTACACGGGCCGCTGACCGTGGTGATCGGCGACCTGTCCGGGCAGCACCCGGTCCACTGGCGCCGGAAGGACGGCGGGGTGTGGTGGGCGAACGCGGCCTCCGCCCTGGCCGCCCTGGACACCGCGCCGGTCGATCAGGTCACACTCGCGGCGCATCTGGCCATCGGCCAGCCCGATGTTCTCGCCGAGCGGTCGCTGTTCCGCGACATCCACCGGGTATCGCCCGGCCGCCTCCTGCGCATCGAGGCCGACGTCCTGGCAGTCGAACGGTTCGAGCCCGCCGAGTACGAGCCGGTCCCGCTCGCTGAGGCGGCGCCCAGGGTCGGGGCGGCACTACGGCTCGCGGTCGCCGCCCGGCTCGACGGCCACCGGCCGGTGAGCTGCGATCTGGCCGGGATGGACTCCACCACCCTGACCTGCCTGGCGGCCGGGCACGGGGCAGTGACGGCCACCACGTTCACCGACCCGCGCATCCGCGACGACGACCTGGCCTTCGCCCGCCGCATCGCCGCCACCGTGCCCGGCCTGCGGCACCGCGTCGTCACCGGGGAGGCGGGCACCGCCTACTACAGCGGCCTGGACGACCTCTCCCACCTGCCGTCCACCGACGCCCCGAACCCGTACACGGTCACCGCGGCGATCAAGCGCGCCGTGCTGGCCGCCGCCACCCACCGGGGACCGGGACTGCACTTCACCGGTACCGGCGGCGACACCGTGCTCTCCGCGACCGGTTACCTGCCGGACCTGCTCCGCGCCCGCTCCTACCGAACAGCATTCGCCCACGCGCAGGCCCGCGCCCGCATCGGCCGAACCTCGGTATGGGCCGTGCTGCGGCGGGCCCACCCGGCATCCCGAACCACCTTCCCGGGCTCTCTCCGGCTCGCCGCCGCCGAGTTGCGCCGTCCGGCCCGTCCCTGGGATCCGAACCACCGGCCTCCGCAGACCTTCACGCCGTTGCTGGCCACCGCCGCATGGATGACTCCGTACGGCCGCGACCTGCTTGCCGACGTCCTCGACCACGCCGCCGACGGCACCACGGCGGCGCCGGAGTGGCTGGCCTCGTGGACCGACCGGCAGGACCTGCTCCACCTGGGCGCGGACATGAACGGGTGGCGGGCGCTCGCCGAGGGCGAGTTCGGTACCGAGCTGGCCTCCCCCTACCTGGACAACGAGGTGATCCGCATCTGTCTGGCCGTCCCGCCCGCTGAACGCGGCGCCCCCGGAACGTTCAAGCCGCTGCTGGCCGCCGCCTTCCCGAACGGACCCGTACCGGCCTTCGTGCTCCAGCGGGTGACGAAGGGCGGGTTCAACGGCGTCTCCTACGCGGGCTTGCGCGAGCACGCGCCCACCATCCGTGCCCTGCTCGGCCCCGATTCCCGCCTCGCCGCTCTCGGCCTGGCCGACTTCGGACCTGTGGCGGCGGTGCTCCGGCGTGCCGCCGCCGGGCAGCGCGCGCCGCAGGGCTCCGTGCACCTGGCGGTCGCGGCCGAGGTGTGGCTGCGGCAACTCGACGTCCGCCCCGCTGCCTGGTGGGAGGAGGTGACCAGCCGTGTGGCGGCTGAGTGAGGACGCGCATCCGGTCCTGACCGATGACGGCGGCGCCATCCTGAACGCACGTACCGGCCGGTGGACCCACCTGACGCCGACCGCTGCGGCGGCCGTGATGCTCCTGTGCGCCTCCACCACCGTGGAGGAGGCGGCCGGGCAGTACGCCCAGCGCTACGGGCTCACCCCCGGCCGGGCGGCGGCCGACGTCACCATGGTGGCCGACGCCCTCACCGCTGCCGGGCTCGTCGGGGACTGCCCGCAACCGGGAGCACGGCGAAGCCGGTTCCGCCGGGGGTGGTGGCGGTGACCACCATCCAGGCGTACACGGCCCACCGGGCCGGGACCTTCACCGAACGGTGCGCGGCCCGGCTGGGACTGGCCGCCGCCCTGGTGCTGCTGAGGTTGCCGTTCCGGTACACCGTTCGCGTCGTGCGGCTCGCCCGATGCGCCGGCCGCCGGCCGCTGGCCCGGGGCCGCGCCGAGGAACTGGTATCGGCGGTGCGGTACGTCGGCCGCCGCTGGCCCGTGCGGATCGCCTGCATGGAGTCGAGTCTCGGCGCCGTGCTGGCCGCAGCGATCCTTCGCCGTCGTCTCACCTGGTGCCTCGGGGCGCGATTCACCCCGCCGCCGGTGGAGTACCACGCCTGGGCGGAGATCCCGGTCCACGGACCGGTGGGTGAGTACACGACCGGTGGGTGGCACCACCACACCGCCCTCCAGATCTGATCAGGGCAACGGCCGGACGTGTCCTTCACCCGGCCGGGTCAGTTGAGCACACGAGTTCCCCATTCCTCCGAGGAGTGAAGAGTGTTGAGCGCACCCGCCGTCGATGTCCCCGTGGCACCCGAGGTCACCCAGGCCGCCGAGACCGTGCCGGAGAAGCACTACACCCACCACGACGGGCGCGGTCCCACCGTGCACCGCACCAACCCCGTCTTCGTCCACCGCGACATCTCCCACCTCGCCGTCGCCGACGGCATGAACGTGCTGGAGATCGGCACCGGCTCGGGCTACTCCGGCGCTCTTCTCGCCCACCTCACCGGCCCGGCCGGGTCGGTGACCAGTGTGGACATCGACGGCTACCTCACCCGTTGGGCCAACCTCATCCACCACCGGCGCGGCCTCACCCAGATCCGCTGTCACACCGCCGACGGCACCGGCGGTTACCCGGATGCCGGGCCGTACGACCGGATCGGCGCTTGGTGCGCGCCGCCGCTGCTGCCGAAGGCGTGGGTGGACCAGAGCACCGAGGGCGGCCGGATCGTCTCCACCCTCCCCGTCGCCCCCGTCCCGGACCTGACCGTCCTCGCCGTCCTCCGCGTCACCGGTGGTCGGCCGGAGATCGAGGCCGTCACCGGCGGCAATTACATCGACACCACCCCCTCCCCGAAGGTCGATCTCGACCTGCCCGGCCGTTGGATCGACTGGGAGACCCGGACGCCTGACCACTGCTGGATCTCCATCGCCTGGCGTGGCCGGGACGACTGGCACCACGCCGGTGCCCGCGCCGCCCTGGAACGGCTCGCTGATCCCGCCCACACCGAGCCCGCCCCGGCTGAGGTGTCGTGGAAGCCGCTCCAGTACTGGGCCGCCGCCACGGCGGACGAGGGTCTGACCCTCGCCCGCTTCGACGGCGGCATGGTGTTCGGGCACTCCACCGCCGCCTCCGCCGCTGCCCTCACCAAGGACGGTCGGCTCATCGCGGACGCCCCCGACTCGCCCTCCCTGGCCGTCGTCCGCGGTTGGATCGACGGCTGGAACGCCGCCGGGCGCCTCGCTCGCGACGACTACACACCCCTCCTCGTCCCCGCTGACGGGCCGGACGGCACTGGCTGGAACCTGCGGCTGACCCGTTAGCACCGGGCAGCTTTGAGGCGGAAGGAGCATCGGGGTGTCCGAGACATCGGCGGCCAGTGCCGCTGAGCTGCGCGCCGCTCTGGTGCGGGCGCTGCGAGAGGCCCGGCGGATCACCAGCCCGCAGGTGACCGAGGCGTTCGCCGCCGTTCCCCGGCATGTTTTCCTGCCGGGGACCGGGCTGGAGGACGCCTACCGCGACGACGCTGTGTTCACCAAGCGCGCTGCGGACGGCAGGCCGCTGAGTTCGGTCTCCGCGCCCTGGCTGGTCGCCACCATGCTGGAACGCCTTGCGCCACGCGCGGGGGACCGGGTGCTGGAAGTGGGGTCCGGCGGATACAACGCGGCGCTGTTGCGGCACGTGGTCGGCTCCACCGGATCGGTGACCAGTATGGACATCGATCCCGACGTGACCGGCCGCGCCGAGGTGTGCCTCAAGCAGGCCGGGTTCTCCGATGTCCGGCTGGTGACGGGCGACGGCACCACGGGAGTGCCCGACGGGTTCCCGTACGACCGGCTGGTGGTGACCGTGCAGGCGACCGAGATCGCTTCGGCGTGGCTGGATCAGCTGACCGGTGACGGGCGCATGGTCGTGCCGATGCGGCTCCGCGGGCTGGGGCGGTTGCTGACGTTCACCCGTGAACGGGCCGGTCTGTGGCGTGGTGATGGTTGGGAGCAGTGCGGGTTCGTCGCGATGCAGGGGCCCGGGGCCCGTGACCCGGTGGCCACCGCCGTCCTGGCCGACGGGGTGCGGTTGCGGTGGGACGGCGGGGCGGCACCTGACCCGGTCCGGCTCGCGACGGCCTTCCGCGCCGAGGGACGCGAGGTGTGGAGCGGGGTGACCGTCACTGCCACCGAGGGGAGCCGGGCGGTGCTGGACCTGTGGCTGGCGACCACACTCGACGCCTTCGGCCGCCTGCACACGTCCTCCTCCGCCGTGCCGCAGGTGCTGCCCGGCGGCACCCCGGCCACCTGGGGGCCGGACACACTCGCCTACCTGGTCATGCGTCCGGTGCACGGGGACGCCACCCGGTTCGAGTACGGCGTCGCCTGGCACGGCTCCGATGCCGGGGTGGCTGAGGCGGTTGCCGAGCAACTGCGGGCGTGGGACCGCGATCACCGGGGCGGACCGGGCCCGGTGCTGTACATCGGCGCGGCGTCTGACGACGAAGCGACGTGCGTGAGGCGGATGTCGGAGCGCTCCGGACCGCGCCTCGTGCTGGCCTGGCCTCGAAGCGCGGCCTGTTCGGGGCCACGCCTGTAAGTCGTCCCGGCCCTGTCGGCCCAGGGGCAGCCGATCAACGGCGGCTCGGCGTGACCCACCCGACGGCCGGGGGCACGGCACGATGCGGCGTTTCCGCTTGTCTCGCCGGACGACCCCCGGCTGAGGTAGGTGGATCAGCCGTAGAACTTCGCCACTCCCTCGGGAGCAGTCCCCGACTTGAGGTACTGTCCGGCGATGTTGGCGGATACGCGGCGGAACTCTTCACGGCTGATTCCGCGTCCATCGTCGTCGCGTTCGAAGTCCGTCCGGATCTCCGGGTCGGTCGATGGTTCCATGTTTCCGCTCTCGACGGAGAGTTGCATGGTGCGGGTCTGGTTTCCCTCGGCGTCCGCAGAGGTGATGACGCGAGCTTCTGTGTCGAGGACGAGGTGCGCGACCCGGCCACCGTCGTCAAGAAAGACACGGTAGAGGTGTGATTCCTCGGTACTGCTGACCAGCTTGGCGAAAAAAGACATCATGACAAGGATCTCCTGCGCGATGACGGGAAACCATGACCGTCCCCGGGCGGCGGCTTCCTGCTCCCAGGGGAAACGTGGGTCTCAGGGTAGCCAGGGTGAACAGGCCGTGTGAGTCTCGGAGTTCGGCCAGGTTGTCCGGCCCGCATCGAACTCGGCCCACAGTACGTCGCCCGGTTCTGGCACCTCGCTCGGACGGCCGGAGTTGGATGGGAATCCACACCCCGCGGACTTCTGGCGGACGCTCGATGAGCACGTACACGAACTCAGCTGGAGGTATCACCCGTAGCATGACCGGGCGATTGTGGCTGATGGTCGGTCCAGCGGCGGGTGTATTCGATGTGGATGTCCCGGCCGTTGCCGACGAGCGGGTGGCCCAGTTCCTCGCAGTGGTGGGAGTCGGCGCCGTGGTCCGGGGCCTGCCTGACGAGGTCGAAAAACATGCCCGCCGTCTCTCGGAACACCCTCGCGCTGCCGACCATGAACAGCGAGTGGGCGTGGACGTGTTGGTGGAACGTGTCCCGGTACTCGCGGTGGTGGTGCGCGGCGTGGTCGATCTCGCCGTCGCCGCGCAGGTCCGCCGGGGAGAGCCGCGCCGTGCCGCGCAGGCCCGCCCCGAGGCGTCCGCGCACCCGTTTCCAGTGGTGCGGCTTGAACTGCAACGAGTGGTGCAGCAGCACCAGATCGAGCGGCGGCTCCGCGCGCCGGGGGCCGCCCGCCGGAAGCGCGCCGTCGCGGAGCGGCAGGTAGACCAGCGAACGCCGTGACCGCGCGGCCAGCGACCACAGCATGCCGATGGACCGGGCGGCGCCCGCGTCCACGTTCATCTGGAGATCGCCCCACGCGGGCTCAGGGCCGACCAGCCGCGCGCGGACGAGCGGGTCGGCCGCGCGGATGACCCGGAACTCGTCCCGTCCGAGCCGGACGCGGTGCACGGTGATCCTCAGGGTCGCTGTGCTCATGGGCGGACCGTCGGCTCTCCTCTTTATCGGGTTGCGGGGGACGGGGGGCGTGGCGGCACGATCGCAGGCATGACGACCATCGAACCACCCGGCGTGCTGATCGTGACCGGTATGCCGGGGGCGGGGAAGTCCACGGTGTCACGGCGGGTCGCGTCGCTGTTGCCCCGGGCCGCGCGGCTCGACGGGGACGCGCTGAACGGCATGATCGTCAGCGGCCGGGTCTGGGCGCTCGGCGAACCTGCCGACGAGGCGGCCCGCCAAGTCGCCCTGTGCGACCTGAACCTGGCCGCGCTCGCCCGCAACTTCGCCGACGCCGGGTTCGCCCCGGTCATCGACTCGATCGTCCCGACCCGCGCGCAGCTCGACTTCTTCCTCGCCCGTCTCGCACCACGGCCCGTGCACCTCGTCGTCCTCGCGCCGGGCCCCGCGGTCTGCGCGGCGCGGAACGCCGCACGGGACCCCCGCGAGCGCGTGCCCTACGACCCTGTCGCTCTCGACGCGCAGATGCGCGCCGAACTGGCCGATCACGGCTGGTGGTTGGACACCTCCACGCTCACGCCCGAGGAGACGGCGCGGCGCGTCGTACGGGACGCCGCCCGCCGCGGCCTGGTGACGGCCGCCGCCTAGGATGTCCGTTATGAGCGCCGCCTACCTCGCCGAACTGTTCTCGCTGGACGGGCGCGTCGCCGTCGTGACCGGGGGAAGTTCCGGCATCGGCCGCGGCATCGCCGAGGCGCTGGCACGGGCGGGCGCGAGCGTCGTGCTCGTGGCCCGCCGCCCCGCCGAACTGGACGCGGCCGTGGACGCGTTGACGCGGGCGGGCTGCCGCGTCGCCCGCGTCTCCGCCGACCTGGCCAGCCGCGACGGCGTGCGCGCGGCGGCCGACGAGGCGGCGGCCGTCTTCGGCGAGCCCGACATCCTCGTCAACTCCGCCGGGATCAACCTGCGTCCGCCGATGGACGCGCTGGACGACGCCGCCTGGGACGCCACCATGGCCCTCAACCTGGAGGCGCCGCACCTCCTCTCCCAGCGCTTCGGCCCCGGCATGGCGGCACGCGGCTTCGGCCGGATCATCCATGTCAGCTCCCAGCAGGCGCACCGCGCGTTCGCGCAGAGCGGCGCGTACGGCGTCTCCAAGGGCGCGCTCGAATCGCTGGCCCGCTCGCAGGCCGAGGCGTGGTCGCCGCGCGGCGTCACCAGCAACACGCTGGTGCCCGGCTTCGTGCCGACGCCGCTCAACACCCGCCTGGCGTCCGACCCGGAGCGCGTCGCCGCGCTCGCCGCCCGCACCCTCGTCGGCCGTAACGGCCTGCCCGCCGACTTCGCGGGCGCCGCCGTCTTCCTGGCGAGCGCCGCGTCCGCCTACGTCACGGGCCAATCGCTGTTCGTGGACGGTGGCTTCTCCGTCCACTGACGCGCCTGAGACGCTACGCGTATGCCGCTGCTCGTGACGCCCGTGATCGCCGCCGACTCGATCGGCGCCCAGGACCAGCCGACGCTCCCCCTCGGGGACGGCCCCGTCCTGCGGCCCTGGTTGCCGGACGACGCCGAGGCGGTGGCAGCCGCCCACGAGGACCCGTTGATCCAGCGCTGGCACGCCCGCCGGGCCGACTCCGTCGCGGAGGCCGCCGGGTGGGTCGCGGGCTGGCAGGCGGACTGGGCCGCCGAACGCGGCCTCCACTGGGCGATCGCCGAGGGCGGCACGCTCCTCGGGCGGCTGTCGCTGAAAGACCTCGACCTGATCGACGGCACCGCCGAGGTCGCCTACTGGATGACCCCGGCGGCCCGCGGCCGTGGCGTCTGCCCGCGCGCCGTGCGGACGTTGACGGCCTGGGCGCTGGACGAAGCGGGCTTCCACCGCCTGACGCTCCTGCACTCGACGGCCAACACGGCGTCCTGCCGCGTCGCCGAGAAGGCCGCCTTCGCCCTGGAGGGCACGCTGCGCTCGGCCGCACTCCATGCGGACGGCCACCACGACATGCACCTGCACGCCCACGTCCGGGGCGACTGACCGGTACCGACCGTGCGGGAGCCCGGGCGGAACGCGTTCGAAGGATTGCAAACTTGTACGATTGCGGATCGTTCCATGCCTGTGGAGGGGTGACGTGTACCTCGCCTGGAAGAGGAGGGAACGCCATCGTTCCTAGGGGGTAGGTAAATGGCGCGGCCAGCTGATTGGTCTCCGGTGGGGATGGAGTCGGACCCGACGCCGGGTGATCCGGACGAGGTCCGGGAGTTGGCCGATGCTTTGCAGACGTTCGCGGACGATGTGAGCGAAGCCCTGGGGCGGGTGCGGGGGTTGGCGTCGGATCGTGCGGTGCAGGACTGGGCGGGTCTCTCGGCCGAGGCGTTCCGCAGCGAGTTCGACGGCGTGCCGGGGAATCTGACCAAGCTGCGTGACTCGTACGACCTGTGCGCGCAGGCGCTCCAGACCTACTGGCCCAAGCTCCAGACCGCGCAGGGCCAGGCGGATCGTGCCCTGGACCGTGCGATAGCGGCGCAGGCCGATCTGACGTCGGCGCAGGCGTCGTTGGGGGATGCGCAGAGCTGGGTGTCGCGTGCCGGTGACGAGTCGGACCGGTTGCAGCGTGAGGGTGAGCGTGACAATGCCCCACCGCCGGACGAGGCGGAGGTGCGGGCGGCGACCCGTGACCGTCAGGCGGCCGACTCCGCCCGTGACGCGGCGCAGTCCCGCGTGGACACGGCGCAGGACAGCCTCGATGCGGCGCGTGAACTGGCGCGTCAGGCGCGGGAGATGCGTGAGGAGGCCGCACGCGAGGCGGCCAGGGACATCGACGAAGCGTCCGACGCGGGCATCCAGAACCGTAAGTGGTGGCAGAAGGCCGTCCACTGGGTGACGGAGAACTGGGACACGATAGTTGACGTCTGCAAGGTGATCGTCGCCGTCCTCGGCATCGTGGTGATGATCATCGGTGGCCCCCTCGCGCTGATCGTCCTGGCGGCGGCCCTCGTCGTCCTCGCCGACACGCTCATCAAGTACTCGCGCGGCGAAGCATCCCTCTGGGACGTCGCGTTCTCCGCCCTCGACTGCATCCCGGGCATGAAGGGCCTCACCACCCTCGGCGGCCTCGCCCGCGGCATGCGAGGACTCGCCTCCGGCGGCCTGCGCGGCATGGCGCTCGGGACCCGCGGCCTCGGCCAGCAGGTACGCGGCATGGGCCGCGGCATACGGAGCCTCTTCTCCCGCGGCGACCCGATCGACATGGCGACCGGCGAGGTGGTGCTCTCCGCGGCCGACGTCGAACTCCCCGGCGTGCTGCCCCTGATACTCGAACGTCACCACCGCACCTCGGTCCGCTCCGGCACCTGGTTCGGCCGCTCCTGGGCCTCCACCCTCGACCAGCGGCTCGCCCTCGACGCCGACGCCGACGGCGTGCGGCTGTGCGCCGACGACGGCATGACGTTGTACTACCCCCGCCCGCTGCCCGACGAGCCGGTGTTCCCCGTCGAGGGCCCCCGCTGGGCGCTCGCGTGGTCGGGCAGGCCGGAGGACCCGCTCGTCGTCCACCAGCGGGACACCGGACGTTCCCTGCACTTCGCCGCGGTCCCCGGCCGCAGAGGCGGCGAACTGCCGCTCACCGCCATGACCGACCGCAACGGCAACCGCATCGACGTCGCCTACGCCGCCGACGGCACGCCCACGGACGTTGTCCACAGCGCCGGGTACCACGTCGGCATCACCACACACCGGCGCCGCATCACCCAACTCCGGCTGCTCAGCGACCCCGAGCGGCCCGTCCTCCTGCGCTACGGCTACGACGCGGCGGGCAACCTGGCGTCCGTCACCAACTCCTCCGGCCGCCCGCTCACCTTCTCCTACGACGCCAGACGCCGCCTGACCCGCTGGGAGGACCCCAACGGCACGTGGCACGCGTACACCTACGACGAACACGGCCGCTGCACCGCCACCGACGGCACCGGCGGCGCCCTCGCCAGCCGCATCGTCCACGACCCCGCCACCCACCGCACCCTCTTCACCGACTCCCTGGGCGAAACGACGGTCTACCAGTTCGACGACGCCTACCACCTCCTCACCGAGACCGACCCCCTCGGCCACCACACCCACCGCACCTGGGACCGCTACGACCGCCTCCTCACCGTCACGGACCCCCTCGGGCGCACCACCACCCACACGTACGACGAGCACGGCGCCCTGCTCACCGCCACCCGCCCGGACGGCGCACGCGTCACCGTCACCCGCGACGCGTCCGGCCTGCCGACCGAGGTGGTGCGCGAGGACGGCGCCCGCTGGCGCCAGGAACACGACGCGCGCGGCAACCTCGTGGCCGTCACCGACCCGTCCGGGGCCTGCACCACCTACACGTACGACGACCGGGGCGGCCACGCCTCCACCACCGACCCCCTCGGCCACACCACCCGCATCCGCAACGACGCGGCCGGGCTCACCGTCGCCGTCACCGATCCCACCGGCGCCACCGGCACGGTCACGCGCGACGCCTTCGGCCGCCCCGTCGCCGTCACCGACCCCACCGGGGCCACGGTCACGACGACGTGGAGCGTCGAGGGCCACCCCCTGACCGTCACCGACCCCACCGGCGCCGAACGCCGCTGGACCCGCGACGCCGGGGGCAACCCCGTGGCGTACACCGACGAGAGCGGCCGGACGACGCGCTGGACGTACGGCCCGTTCGACCTGCCCGTCTCCCAGGTGCTCCCGGACGGCACGCGCCACGACTTCGTCCGCGACACCGAGCTGCGCATCCGCCGGGTCACCGCCCCGGGCGGCCTCGCCTGGTCGCACACCTACGACGCGGCGGGACGCCTCGTCGCGCAGTCCGACTACGACGGCCGCGCCCTCACGTACACCTACGACCCCGCAGGGGCGCTGCTCAGCCGCACCAACGCCCTGGGCCAGACCGTCAGTTACACCTACGACGCGGTCGGCGCGATGACCGCCAGGGACGCGGACGGCAGGCGCACCGACTACGTGTACGACGCGGCGGGCCGTCCCGTCGCCGCGACCGGGCCCGACGCGCGGATCACGTTCGAGCGCG
The DNA here is from genome assembly GCF_000719135.1 of Streptomyces avicenniae. Taxonomy (GTDB): domain Bacteria; phylum Actinomycetota; class Actinomycetes; order Streptomycetales; family Streptomycetaceae; genus Streptomyces; species Streptomyces avicenniae. The sequence goes on from NZ_JOEK01000003.1 coordinate 377,013, forward strand.
ACGTGCTCGGGCGCGTCCTCGCCGAGACGGTCGGGGACCGGACGGTCCGGCACGCGTACGACCCGCTCGGCCGCCCCGTCGGCCGCACCACGCCGACCGGGCACCACAGCGTCACCCGCTACGACGCCGCCGGACGGCCCGCCGAACTCCGCACCGGCGCACGCGTCCTGCGCTTCGACCGCGACCACGCGGGCCGCGAGACCGCCCGCACCCTCGGCCACGACCTCGCCGTGCACCAGACGTGGGACGACCGCGGCCTCCTCACCGGCCAGACCCTCACCGCGGGCGGCCGGACGCTGCACAGCCGCAGCTGGACCCACCGGCCCGACCGCGCCCCCGCGTCGGTCGCCGAACTGCCCGGCGGCAGGACGGACTTCACGCTCGACGCGCTGAACCGCATCACCGAGGCCGCAGGGCCCGGCGGCACCGAGGCGTACGCCTACGACCCGCTCGGCAACCAGGCCGCCGCCCGGTGGCCCGACGAGGACACCGGCGCCGCCGGGCCACGCGCGTACGCCGGGACCCGCGTCCTCACCGCGGGCGCGGTCCACCACGAGTACGACGCGGCGGGCCGGACGGTCCTGCGGCGGCGCAAACGCCTCTCCCGCAAGCCCGAGACCTGGCGCTACGCGTGGGACGCGGAGGACCGTCTCACCGAGGTCACCACGCCGGACGGCACCCGCTGGCGCTACCTCTACGACCCCTTCGACCGGCGCACGGCCAAACAGCGGCTCGCCCCGGACGGCACGGTCGCCGAGCAGGTCACCTACGCCTGGTCGGGCTCCACCCTGATCGAGCAGACCACCACCGGCGCGGGAGACTCCGCGGGCACCACACTGACCTGGGACCACCACGAGCTGCGGCCGGTCGCCCAGACCGAACGCCGCGCCGCCCCGCCCACCGCCTCGCCCACCGCCCCGCCGACCACCCCGCCCACCGACCTCGCCACCGCGTCCGACAGCGAGATCGACGCCCGCTTCCACGCCATCGTCACCGGCCTCACCGGCGCGCCCACCGAACTCGTGGACGACACCGGCCGGATCGCCTGGCAGGCACGCGCCACGGTCTGGGGCGTCACCACGGCGGCCCCCGGCGCCACCACGGACACCCCCCTGCGCTTCCCCGGGCAGTACGCGGACGACGAGACGGGCTGGCACTACAACCTGCACCGCCACTACGACCCCGCCACCGCCCGCTACACCACCCCCGACCCGCTCGGCCTCGGCCCCGTGCGCAACCCGGTCGCGTACGTGGACAACCCCCAGACCCACGCCGACCCCCTGGGCCTGGCGCCCTGCACCCCGATCGAGATCAACTGGGGGCGGCCTGACGGCCAGATCGTCCTGAGCGGCCACGGCGGCATCTACACGGGCGACATGTCCCTCGTCACCGTGCCCGAGGGGACGTGGCTGCACTTCTACTCACGGCACGGGGAGTCGCTCGAGAACTTCCTCGGCAACCGCATCGAGATGGCCAATCCGACGCCGGTCCGGGTCTGGGGTCCTGGCACCCGCGTCCCCGACTACCTCCTCTTCCCACCGAACGGCCTCAGCCTGGTGGGCGCCCCGCGTACGGTGACGGAACCGACGCGCCTGTCCGCGCTCATCGGGCCGAACATGGGAACCGTGCACTGGGCCGCGTGCCGCTCGCTCCTCTGACCACCGCCCCCGACCCCGAAGGGGAAGCACCGCCACATGACCTACTTCGCCGACCTCACCCCGTACACCTACCTGCCAGGGACGGTGCCGCCCGGCTTCACCGCGCTGAACGTCGGCTGGCTCGCCGCCCCGCACGACCACCTCACGGGCGCGCCCCCCGCCGGGTTCACCGAACGGCTCGGCCTCCTGTGCCGGGACGAGCAGCGGGCGCAGACGCGGGGCATGCACGCCTGCGACCGGCCGCACGCCGACGGCTCACCCGGCTTCCCGGTGAACGCCGTCCTCGGGGGCACGTCCGTGCTCCTCGGCACGGCCGAGGTCCGCGTGACGACCGCGGAAGGCGTCTGGCTGTGCGCGCCGACGATGGTCCACCACTACGTGACCCACCACGCCTACCTGCCGCCGCCCGCGTTCACCGAGGCCGTCCTCGCCGGTCGCGTCACGCCGTCAGACCGGCCGCGTCCGCCAGGTCGCGCCTGATCGCGGCCAGCGCGGACGCCGCCGTCGCGCGCGCCTGCGGCAGCGCCTCGTGCGTCGCCACCGGCACGACGGCCTCCAGGTAGCACTTGAGCTTCGGCTCGGTGCCGCTCGGCCGGACGATCACCCGCGCCGCCTCGACCGCGCCGCCGCCCGTCAGCCGGTAGCGCAGGCCGTCCGTGGGCGGCAGCCCGCCGTCGCCCGCGGCCAGGTCCTCGGCCGACGCGACCGCCAGGCCGCCCAGCGCGCGCGGCGGGGCGGAGCGCAGCCGCGCCATCGCGTCCGCGATGACCGCCAGGTCGGCGACGCGCACGGACAACTGGTCGGTGGCGTGCAGCCCGTGCGTCACGGCGACGTCGTCCAGCAGGTCGCCCAGCGTGCGCCCGCCGCGCTCCTTCTCCTCGGCCGCCAGCTCCGCCAGCAGCAGCGCCGCCGTGATGCCGTCCTTGTCGCGCACGCCCTCCGGATCGACGCAGTAGCCGAGCGCCTCCTCGTACCCGAAGGCCAGATCCGGCACGCGGCCGAGCCACTTGAAGCCCGTCAGCGTCTCCTCGTACGGCAGCCCGGCCGCCGCCGCGATCCGCCCGACGAGGGAGGAGGAGACGATCGACGCGGCGAACGTCCCGCGCCGCCCGCGGCGCACCAGGTGCGTGGCCAGCAGCGCCCCCACCTCGTCGCCGCGCAGCATGCGCCAGCCGCCCTCGGCCGCCGGGTCGGGGACGCCGGCGGCGCACCGGTCGGCGTCCGGGTCGTTGGCGAGCACCAGGTCGGGGGAGGAGGCGCGGGCCGCCGCCAGGGCGAGGTCCATCGCGCCCGGCTCCTCAGGATTGGGGAACGCGACGGTGGGGAAGTCCGGGTCGGCGTCGGCCTGTTCCGGCACGTCCACCGGCGGGGGGAAGCCCGCGCGGGCGAACGCCGCCGTCAGTACCGGCCGTCCCACGCCGTGCATCGGCGTGTAGACCACCGAGACGGAACGGGGCGAGCCGCCCGTCAGCGCCGCACCGCTCCGCGCCAGGTAGGCGTCCACCACGTCCTCGCCGAGCGTCTCCCAGCCGGCGCCGGGGCGCGGCACGTCCGCCAGTGCCCCGACCGCCGCGATCCGGGCGGCGATGTCCGCGTCGGCGGGCGGCACGATCTGGCTGCCGTCGCCCAGGTACACCTTGTAGCCGTTGTCACGCGGCGGGTTGTGGCTCGCGGTGACCATCACGCCCGCGACGGCCCCGAGATGACGGATGGCGAAGGCGAGCACGGGCGTCGGCAGCGCGCGCGCCAGGAGCGCGGCCCGCAGCCCGGCGCCCGTCACGACGGCGGCGGTGTCGCGGGCGAACGCGGCGCTGTTGTGCCGCGCGTCGTAGCCGATGACGACCAGGCCGCCGTCCGCGCCCGTCCCGCGCAGGTACGCGGACAGGCCCGCCGCCGCGCGGATCACCACGGCGCGGTTCATCCGCATGGGGCCCGCGCCCATCTCGCCGCGCAGCCCGGCCGTGCCGAACTGGAGCGTGCCCGCGAACCGTTCGGCCAGCGCCGCCAGGTCCCCGCCCGCGAGCAGCGCGGACAGCTCGGCGCGCGTGTCCGGGTCGGGGTCCTCGGCGAGCCAGGCGCGGGCCCGCGCGGCAAGGGTCTCGTGGTCGGTGTCGTGATCGGTCATGCGTTCATGGTCAGATACGGCCCAGGACCTTGGCGAGCAGGGCCCCCATACGGGCGGCGGAGTCGCGTCCGGCGCGCAGGACCTCCTCGTGGTTCAGCGGCTCGCCCGTGATGCCCGCGGCGAGGTTCGTGACCAGCGAGATGCCCAGCACCTCGGCGCCCGCCTCGCGCGCGGCGATGGCCTCCAGCACCGTGGACATGCCGACCAGGTCGCCGCCGATGGCGCGGACCATGCGGATCTCGGCGGGCGTCTCGTAGTGCGGCCCGGGGAACTGGACGTAGACGCCCTCCTCCAGGCTCGGGTCGATCTCGCGGCACAGGGCGCGCAGCCGGGGCGAGTAGAGGTCGGTCAGATCGACGAACCTGGCGCCGACGACGGGTGAGGTTCCCGTGAGGTTGATGTGGTCGGAGATCAGCACGGGCTGGCCGACGCGCATCCCCTCGCGCAGGCCGCCGCAGCCGTTGGTGAGGACGACGGTCTTGCAGCCCGCGGCGATGGCGGTGCGGACGCCGTGGGCGACGGCGGCGACGCCGTGGCCCTCGTACGCGTGTGTGCGACCGAGAAAGACGAGCGCGCGCCTGTCCCCCACCCGGTACGAGCGGAGCTTGCCCGCGTGCCCTTCGACGGTGGGCGGCGGGAAGCCGGGCAACGCGGTGATGTCGCACTCGTACGCGGGTTCACCCAGTGCTGCGGCGGCCGGGACCCACCCGGAGCCCATGACGAGCGCGACGTCGTGGCTGGCCACACCGGTCAGCTCACGCAGCCGGGCGGCGGCGGCGTCGGCCGTCCGCTCAATCTCAGAAGCGTTCACGCGCTGAGCCTAACCGTTCATCTCCTACGCGCGTAGAGAAAAGGTTGGGCACGGTTCGGTCTCGGCCACGGTGGGTGCGTGCGCCCGGGACCGGCCGTGAAGGCGGTGTGCGGTCAGCAGGGGCGCTTGCGCAGTTCCATCACGTAGTCGTGCGGCGCGCCCGCCGACTCGGCGGCGTCCGCCAGCTCGCCGAGGTAACGGGCGGACGGCAGGCCGCCCTCGTACGCGTTGAGGACGTACGCCCACGCCGTCTCGTCGCCGTCCAACGTGTGCACTCGCACACGCGTGCGGCGGTAGATGCCGAGCCCCACCCCCTCCCAGCGGTCCATCGCCTCCTCGTCGGCGGGCGCGAGGTCGTAGAGCGCGACGAAGACGTCGGAGGCGGGCGACTCCACGAGCGTGGCGAGCGCGCCCTCCCACCCCATCTCCTCCCCGCCGAAGGTGAGCCGCCATCCGGTCAGCCAGCCGGTGCTGCGCAGCGGCGAGTACGGTGCGCGGCGGGACATCAGCCGGGGATCGAGGTTTCCGGCGTATGCGGCGTAGAGCGACATGACCCTGAGCGTACGGGAGAGGCGCGGGTGACCCCGCGAGGTTCGCCCCGGGGCCGTGCCGGGCTCCGCGGGGGCGTGCGCGACACTGGGGGGGTGACTCGGATCGTGATCATCGGTGGCGGACCTGGCGGCTACGAGGCGGCGCTGGTGGCCGCGCAGCTCGGCGCGGAGGTGACGGTCGTGGACCGGGACGGCCTCGGCGGGGCCTCCGTGCTCACCGACTGCGTCCCCTCCAAGACCCTCATCGCCACCGCCGAGGTGATGACCGGCTTCGACTCCTCGCACGAGGAGCTGGGCATCGAGATCGACCACGACGGCGACGGCGTGGGCGACGAGGTGCGCGGCATAGGAGTCGATCTCGGCAAGGTGAACCGGCGCGTCAAGCGCCTCGCGCTCGCCCAGTCGCACGACATCACCGCCTCGGTGACCCGCGCGGGCGTCCAGCTGCTGCGCGGCTCGGGCCGCCTGGAGCCGAACCAGGCGCCGGACGGCTCCCGCCGCGTCACCCTCACCGAGCCGGACGGCACGGAGCGCGAGCTGGTCGCGGACGGTGTGCTGATCGCCACCGGCGGGCAGCCCCGCGAGCTGCCGGACGCGCGCCCCGACGGCGAGCGCATCCTCACGTGGACGCAGGTCTACGACCTGAAGGAGCTGCCCGAGGAGCTGATCGTGGTCGGCTCGGGCGTGACCGGCGCCGAGTTCGCCGGGGCGTACCAGGCGCTCGGCTCGCGTGTGACGCTCGTCTCCTCGCGCGACCGCGTCCTGCCGGGCGAGGACCCGGACGCGGCGGCCGTGCTGGAGGACGTCTTCCGCCGCCGCGGCATGAACGTCCTCTCCCGCTCCCGCGCCTCCGCCGCCCGCCGCGTGGGCGACCGCGTCGAGGTGACGCTCCAGGACGGCCGCGTCATCTCCGGCACGCACTGCCTGATGGCCGTCGGCGCCGTCCCGAACACGTCCGGCATGGGCCTGGCCGAGGCCGGGGTGCGGCTCAAGGACTCGGGCCACATCAAGACGGACAAGGTCTCGCGCACCTCGGCGCCCGGCGTCTACGCGGCGGGCGACTGCACGGGCGTCCTCGCGCTGGCGTCGGTGGCCGCGATGCAGGGCCGTATCGCGATGTACCACTTCCTCGGCGACGCGGTCGCGCCGCTCGACCTGCGCACCGTCTCGGGCAACATCTTCACCGACCCGGAGATCGCCACCGTCGGCTGGACGCAGGCCGACATGGACGAGGGGCGCATCGACGCACGGGTGGTGAAGCTGCCGCTGCTGCGGAACCCGCGGGCCAAGATGCAGGGCGTGCGGGACGGCTTCGTGAAGCTCTTCTGCCGTCCCGGCACGGGGATCGTGGTCGGGGGCGTGGTCGTGGCGCCGCGCGCCAGTGAGCTGATCCATCCGATTTCGATCGCGGTGGACAACTCCCTGACGGTGGAACAGATCGCAAAAGCGTTCACTGTGTACCCGTCTCTGTCCGGCTCGATCGCCGAGGCGGCCCGTCAACTGCATACACGGAAGTACGCCGAGGAACAGTAGGCACTGGTCAGCGCGTGGATCGCGGGCAAGCGCCCGCGGCATATAGCACGCCTGGGGCGCACGTATAGACAACTTCGGTAATTCCCCGCAACCTGCTGAAACAAGATGGACGTTGGGGTTACTGTCAGTTCCGTGTTCGCTGCTGAACGTCGTCAGATGATTCTCGAAATGGTGCGGGCCAACGGGGCAGTGTCGCTCCGGGAGCTCGCCCGCGTTGTCCAGACCTCGGAAGTGACGGTGCGGCGCGATGTCCGTGCCCTGGAGGCAGAAGGACTGCTGGACCGCAGGCACGGTGGTGCGGTCCTGCCGGGTGGCTTCACCCGGGAATCGGGGTTTCCCCAGCGGGCGATGGCCGCCACCGCTGAGAAGACCGCCATCGCCGAGTACGCGGCGGGTCTGGTGCGCGAAGGCGAGGCGATCGTCGTCGGCGCAGGCACCACGACCCAGGAACTGGCCCGCAGACTGGCCCGGGTCCCGGGGCTCACCGTCGTGACCAACTCCCTGCTGGTCGCCCAGGCGTTGGCCCATGCCAACCGCGTCGAGGTCGTCATGACCGGCGGCACCCTGCGGGGGTCGAACTACGCCCTCGTCGGCAGCGGCGCCGAGCAGTCGCTGCTCGGGCTCCGTGTCAGCCGGGCCTTCCTGTCCGGCTCGGGGCTGACCGCCGACCGGGGGCTGTCCACGTCCAACATGCTGGCCGCCAGCGTGGACCGCGCCCTGGTGCGGGCCGCCGCCGAGGTCGTCGTGCTGGCCGACCACACCAAGCTGGGCGCCGACACGGCGTTCCAGACCGTCCCGACCGAGCACATCACGCATCTGGTGACGGACCAGCCGCCGCCCGAGGCCGCCAAGGCGGGCGTGGAGATCGACGCGCTGGCCGACCAGGGCGTACGCGTCTCGCTCGCCGGGGCGGGCGGGCAGCCGGGCGTCAAACCCCCGCTGGACGGGCCACGCCGCGACCTGCGGGACGCCCGCGACCCGCGCGACCCCCGGGACGCTCAACTCCCCGGACCGCGCGCCACGGGCCACGGGCCACTCGGCCAGCGCCTCGGCGACCTGGCACCGCCCCGGCGGCGGTAGCTCCGCCCCGACCGGTTCGCCGCGCGGGAACTCCCGCGCGGTGACCCGGCGTCAGGCACTTCAGGACACCCGTCCGACGTGCCGAGACGACGAGCCGGAGACCACGACGTGACCACCGCCGAGAATCCCACCCAGCCCGCGCCCGCGATCCAGGTGAACGACTACGACAACTTCGCCGAGGCGTACGCGGCGCTCAACGAGACCAGTCTCCTGAACGCCTACTACGAGCGCCCCGCGATGCTGTCGCTCGCCGGGGATGTCGCGGGCCGCCGGATTCTCGACGCGGGCTGCGGCGCAGGACCGCTGTCGGCCGCCCTGCGCGAGCGCGGCGCCGTTGTCACCGGCATCGACTCCAGCGCCGGGATGGTGGAGCTGGCGCGGCGGCGGCTGGGTGCCGACGCCGACGTGCGCGTGGCCGACCTGACCGATCCGCTGCCGTTCGCCGACGGCGCGTTCGACGACGTGACGGCGTCGCTCGTGCTCCACTACCTGGAGGACTGGGGGCCGACGCTGGCCGAGATACGCCGTGCGCTGCGGCCCGGCGGTCGGCTGATCGCCTCGGTGCAGCATCCGTTCGTGGACTACGCGACGCAGGACCCCCGGCCCGACTACTTCGCCACCACCAGCTTCACCGACGAGTGGCACGAACTCGTCGGGCGGTCGGCCCCGATGGTGTTCTGGCGCCGACCGCTGCACACGATGACCGATGCCTTCACGGCGGCCGGATTCCGCCTGACCGTCCTCAGCGAACCCCGGCCCGACCCGGCCGCCCGCGAGCTGTACCCGGACGACTTCCGGAGCCTCTCGACCAAGATGTGCTTCCTGCTCTTCGCCCTGGAGGTCCCCGCGGACGCCTGAGCGGCCTGAGCGGCCGGATCAGGCGTCGGCGTGGGGGTCGGGGTCGGGGTCGGTGAGGATGCGGAAGGCGAGGTCGATCTCGTCCGGCAGCGGGGGCTTCGCCCGCCACGGGGGCGACGACTAGGGGCCGACCCGCTCCGGCCGGGGGACGAGGGATTCCTCGGCGCTCTCGACCAGGCCGTGCCAGCGGCGTCCGAGGAGGGTGCGCGGGCCGCAGAACCAGCGGCGCGTGCGGGGGCGGGGTGCCGCCGGGGCGGTTCCGGGGACGACGTACAGCCCGTCGTCGTGCGGGCCAGGCCCGGTCATCTCGCCGTAGTCCGCGACGGAGCCTTCCAGTTGTTCGAGGCATCTGCCGCACGCGTACAGCGGCGCCTCTCCCGGCGGCGAGGCGACGGACACCACCCCGACGTTCCTGACCAGCGTGACCCGGTGCCCGCACCACAACCAGCAGGCCCCGACCACCCATTCGTCGGCGTTCACCTCTCACCCGCCTCGCGGAGCACCCGCAGGACGTGCAGGAACACCAGGAACAATCCGAGCAGCACGCCCCCACCCACGGCGGCCACCACCCCGAGCACACTCCCCGCACACCGCCACATCAGGCCGCCGCCCCCTCGGCCGTGGCGTCCAGGTCGAGGACGAACCACACGGCCTTGCCGTCCACTTCCGGCTCGCAGCCGAAGTCCCGGCACATCGCACGCAGCATCCACAGGCCCCTTCCCGACTCGGCGTCCCAGGCCGGTTCCACGACGACCGGCACGCGTACCGACCTGTCCTCGACCCGCACCGTCACCCGTCGGCCGTCAAGCACGGCGGACAACCGGCAGCACGGGTCGTCCACGTGCCGCACCACGTTCGCGAGCAGTTCCGAAAGGCCCATCCGGGCGATCTCGACGGTGGAGTCCGACGCGCCCCACGCCCGGAGCACGAGCGCGAGGGTCCGCCGCCAGGTCTCGATCCCCGGAGCGCGTGCCAGTAACTCCCAGGCGAATGCCTCGGCGTCGGTTGCCTGTTGTGCAGTGACGGTCATGGGACACCTCCAGCCGCGAGGCGCGGACGTGGGCAGCACGGTTCCGTTCACGCAGCGGGGTCACCTCGTGCCGCAGCGTGCGAGTCCCGGCATGAGTCACGTGACTCCGATTGCGCAACCTCCCGTGCCCACCTGGTACTTCGTATGGGTGACGGTGTATGAAAAAGGCCCTCGAACACGCTGGGGCGGTACGCTGATCCCAGTCCGCAAACCCCCGTTGAGAGGAGGACCGTGTCCATCACCGTCAACACGAATGCGATCTTCGCCATGCGTGACGTGGGTGAGGAACTGCAACGTCTCCGTAGCCGCGCGGGGCTGCGACAGGACGACGCGGCGGCGAAGCTCAAGGTGTCACGGTTCACCGTCAGCAAGATCGAACGCGGCCGGGCCTTTCCCAGTGATCGGCAGCTCAAAGTTCTGCTCGGGCTGTACGGCGCGGACACCGACGAGACCGCCGTGCTTCAGGCGAAGATCGCCCAGGGCAGGTCGTACGGGCGTGCGTGGTGGGAGGACCAGCGCTTCCGCGACCTCTTCCACGGCGACTCGTACCGCTACCTCTACATCGAGGACGCGGCGGAACGCCTGTCAACGCACGCGGGCACCTACCTTCCTGGCCTGCTTCAGACGCAGCAGTACGTCGAGGCCATCACCGCGTTCGGTCAGAAGCACGAGAGCACCGAGCGCCGCATGGTTTTCGCCGAGTCACGGACGAGGCGACAGGCCATTCTGTCCAGGAACAACCCTGTCGTCCTGGAAGCCATCTGTCTGGAGTCCGCCGTTCGCGCTGTCGTGGGTGGCCCGACCGTGATGCGACAGCAACTCCAGCACATCACCGCCATGGCTGCCCGCCCCAACGTGACATTCCGCGTCATCCCCTATGCCGCCGGGGCTCCGAGCATCATCAGTGCCTCGTTCACCATCATCGACTTCCCCGGCAGCGGAAACCGCAGTGTGGTGTCCCAGGAGAAGATGGCCGGAGAGATGTTGCACGACGCCCCGGCGGAAGTTCGGCAGGCGAGGCGAAGGTTCAACGACCTCACGGAGCACGCTTTGAGCCCGGAGAGAACCATCAAGCTTGTGCAGGCGATCGAGAAAGAGATCTGATGATGAGCCCCGAGAAGGAAGAACTGTACGGCGCCTCTCTCGGCGGAGAGTGGTTCAAGTCGTCGTTCAGCGCTGGAAACGGTGACAACTGTGTGGAGCTGATGGTCCTTGACGGCGGTGTTGCCGTGCGGGATTCCAAGTTCCCGGGGCGTACGCCGCAGCGCTACACCCGCGCCGAGTTCGCCGCCTTCGTGGCGTGCGTCAAGGCCGGGGACTTCGGTAGCTCCACCGACAACTGACCCTCTCCGCCAAGCCTCGCTGCCTTCCGGGCAGCGAGGCGCCCGCATGCCCGACGTAGGACGCGGAAAACCTCGGTGTAGCGACGGGCGCTCATGAACTTCGGGAAGCCGTCGAGCCTGTGTGGGCGATCGAGGAGGAGATCCGATGATGAGCCCCGAGAAGGAAGAACCGCACGGCGCTTCGCTTGTCGGAAAGTGGTTCAAGTCGTCGTTCAGCAACGGGAGCGGCGACAACTGTGTGGAGCTGATGCTCCTCGACGGTGGCGTTGCCGTGCGGGATTCCAAGTTCCCGGGGCGTACGCCGCAGCGCTACACCCGCGCCGAGTTCGCCGCGTTCGTGGCGTGCGTCAAGGCGGGGGACTTCGGCACCTCCGCCGACTGGCAGCGCACCTACCTGCGATAGTCCGAGCCGCGGACGGATGTGTCGCGGTGTCCGTAGAGGGCGAAGCGCGGGCGCAGGCCATTCAGAAGCGTCAGGCAGCGCTCAGCGCCGAGATCGTTGGCAAGCATCGCGGACTGTTGCGCAGCCGCGGCAGCCTGCTCAGGTTCCTGGTTCTGGAGAAGTGCTCCTGCCTGATAGGCAAGGAAAACAGCCTTCGTCTTGGCTCGGGCGGCCGGGAGTTGCTCCAGACCGGTGCTGATGTGCCGAAGTGCTTCGGCGGTGTGGCCGAGATCGGCGAGAGCACGGCCGGTGTCCACCGTGAGGTCGGCTTCCTGCATCCAGGCGCACCATGCGGGGGGATTGTCGGCGGTGCGCAGGTGGGTCTCGGCGGCAGAGAGGTCGGCAGTGCAGGCGCGTGCATCGTCCAGGAGGGCGTGCGCGCGGGCGCGGCGGAGGTGGAGGAGGGAGCGTGAGGTCGGGTGGGTGGTGCGGGTGAGAGCGTGATCGAGGATCTGCGTGGCTGTGCCGGGGTGGCCTAGCCAGGTTGCCTGGTAGGCGAGGTCGCTCAGAGCACCTGCACCGAGATCGTGCTCTCCGGCTTCGTGGGCGGCATGAAGTGCGGCGTGCCACAGCCGGGACGCGCGGCCGTGGCCAGCTTGGTCGAAGTGGTACCAGCCCGAGGCGATGGCCGTGCGGGCCAGCTGAATGCGCAGGGCGCGGCCGGTGGTGGCGTCGTGGCTGGCGTGGACGAGCAGGTCGGTCAGAGTGGCGAGGTGGGCGTCCAGAAGCCGGACGGCGTGCTGACGCTGGGAAGTGATGAGCGTGGTCAGCCGGTCGGTCGTCGCCTCCAACCAGGTGAGTAACTCGTCATCGATCCGCCTGCCTTCGCTTGCCGCCGCGAGCGTGCTGGGTTCGACGCCGCGCCATTCGGCGGCCAGCGCGACCAGCGCGGCGGGTGTGTAGGCGGCGAAGGTACGGCGGTCCACGGCCATGGCCTCCTGTGTGGCGGCCAGCGCACGACGATGGCCCATCGGCATCGGAGTATCGGTGGCAGGCAGCCACCATGGCCATGATGGCGGGTGCACCAGGGCTGGGGATACGCCGAAAATGCGAGCGAATACATGCTGGGTGCCGGGGCCCGGGCGGCGTCGGCCGTGCTCGAAGTCGGCGATTCGCTGGCGGGTCATCCCTGAGCGCAACCCCTGCGCGGCCAGTCGGTGGTGAACCAGCCGAGCGAGGTCATCCAGGCTGAGGCCATGGAGCTGGCGCATGTAGGTCAGCGGGTGCCCGATGGAGCGCGGTGTGGTGTCCACGGAAACGATTTCATCAGGAAGGGCGGGCACGCACGGGCTCTTCGGCGAGGTCTGGAGTACAGAAGGAGTACAGGTCACGCCTTGTTCGGCGGTCGATCGTCGCGCTTCAGTTGTCTCGGCAGGACCGGTACCGGAAACCCCGCCGAGACAGGTGAGGAGGGTTTTCCATGGCCGAACAGATCCGTCAGCTACCGATTCCCGGTGTGTGCATACTCGATCCCAAGCCCCGTCGCGACATCCGCGGACACCTGGACGAGTGGTACCGCGGGGACTTGGGCAAGGGCGGTCTCCGCCTGCCCTTCGTTGCCCAGGCCAATTGCACGGTGTCCAACTATGGCGTCCTGCGAGGCTTGGCCGTCACAGTCTCCCCGCTCGGCCATGCCAAGGTGGTCACCTGTGTGCAGGGCGCCGTCCTGGACGTCACAGTCGATCTGCGGCCGGGGTCGCCGACGTTCGGCCAGTGGCACAGCGAGTTGCTGACCGAGGACAACCGCCTCGCCCTACGAGTGACCCATGGCATCGGCCACGCCTATCTGAGCCTCGCGCCACGGTCCGTGGTGATCTACCTGCTGTCACATTCCCGCAGAGTCGTCCGCGAGCAGCGCGTGCAGGCACTCGACTCCGCACTGGCGTTGCCCTGGCCCGACGGAATGTCCCTCGTCCAATCCGACCGGGACAGGACCGCACCTGCTGCTCGCGTGGCCCTGGCCACCGGCCTGCTCGCCGCTCCCGTGCACGGCCACACCCCCTGACCCGATTCCCTCCACTTCTGCCCGGCTCGCTCGCATGCCGCCGGGACGGCACCGTATGCGCGAACTTCCCTGCCCCTGGATCGGAGACCGGTCATGCAGCACGTTCTCGTTACCGGAGGAGCCGGATTCATCGGTTCCCACTTCGTCAAGCGCCTTCTACGCAGTGACACAGAAGCCCGGGTGACCGTCCTGGACGCTCTCACCTATGCCGGGGCGACGGCCAACCTGGGCGACGCGTTCCTGGCAACGAGGCTGGCGTTCGTCCAAGGTGACATCCGAGATGTGCCGCTGGTGGATCGCTTGGCCGCCGACGCCGAGGCGATCGTGCACTTCGCCGCCGAAACGCATGTGGACCGGTCCATCGCCCAGGCGAGCACATTCATGGACACCAATGTGATGGGCACCCAGGTCTTGCTGGAGGCGGCCCGCCGCCACCAGGTGAGCCGGTTCGTCCACGTCTCCACCGACGAGGTGTACGGTCCGTTGCCCACGGGGACGGCCGACGAACACGCCCCTCTGCGCCCCACCGTCCCGTACGCCGCGTCCAAGGCCGCGAGCGACCTCATGGCTCTGTCCTACTGGCGTACTTACGGCCTGGGAGTGTGCGTCACCCGTTCCAGCAACAACTACGGCCCCAACCAGCATCCCGAGAAGCTGATTCCCGGTTTCATCACGACCCTGCTGCGGGGAGGCAGGGTCACCGTGCACGGCGAGGGCCAGCACATCCGGAACTGGTTGCATGTCGAGGACAACTGTGCCGGGATCGAATCGGTCCTGCGTCATGGCACTCCGGGAGGTATCTACAACATCGGCGGCGGAACCGACCTGACGACGCGCGAGATCACGGCCCGGCTGCTCGAAGTTTGCGGGCTCGGCTGGGACCGGGTCACCTATGTGCCCGACCGGCCGTCCAACGACATTCGTTACTCCATGGACTGGTCCGCGACCGCCGCTCTCGGTTACTGCCCGGCCTGGGGGCTGGAGGACGGCCTTGCACGGACCGTGGCCTGGTACCGCCAGAACCCGGACCGGTGGGCGCCGCTCCTACGAGCCACCACTCCTTCGCTTCCCCACTCGGCTCTCTCCGAGGCCGCGTGATGGGTGTCTGCCGCATTCTGGTGACGGGAGTGGGGGGCGCCCCCGGATTTGACCTCACCCGCTCTTTGCTTCAACTCGGCAGCGAGGTCGTCACCACGGACGCCGATCCGCTGGCATGCGGGCTGCTCCTGCCTGGCACCACGCCGCGCCTTCTGCCGTCCGCCGCCGACCCCGCTTACACCGACGTTCTGCTCGGCTTGTGCAAGGAACTGCGGCCCCAGGCCATCATTTCGACCGTCGAGCCTGAGCTGCCGCATCTTGCTCGCGTGGCTGGGGAACTGGAGAGCCTGGGCGTTCGCACGTGGTTGCCGTCCTCCGAGGCGATCGACACCTGCGCGGACAAGGCGGTGTTCCATGAGGCGCTGACCGAGCAAGGTATCCCCACGCCCCGAACTTGGTTGCACCCTGACGAAGCGCCGGACGGGCCGCTCCTCGTCGTCAAGCCCCGCCGCGGCTGGGGTTCCAAGCACGTCCACCAGGCAGTCGGGCGCGCGCAGGCCCGTGCCCTTGCCGCACCGACTCCCGACTTCATCGTTCAAGAGCACGTGGACGGGGTCGAGTTCACCGCCGACTGCCTGATCGACCGAGACGGGACGGCCTCGGTCATCCTGCGCTATCGCCAGCTCGTCAAGAACGGTCTGTCGATGGTTGCCGAGACCTTCACGGATCCCGCCGTCACGGCGCTTGTGCGGGAGACCCTGGCCGCCACGGGCATCACCGGGGCTGCTTGCGCACAAGGCTTCATCGCCCACGATCAGAGTCTGGTGATGACCGAGGTCAACGCCCGTGTCGCAGGCGGGTTCCCGCTCGCCGAAGCGGCAGGTGCCCACCTCGTCGAGCAGCTTCTCGCCGCCACTCTGGGCGGGCCGGTTGACCACACTCGGCTCACGTACCGTCCTGGCGTACGGCTGACCAAGTACGTCGAGACCCTGGTTGTCGCACACCCCGGGGGAACGGCATGGACCTGATCTCCTTCCGCCGCCTGCCCAATGCCCGCCCCTACCTCCATGGCGACGAAGAGGCTGCCGCAGCGGAGGTCCTCCGCAGTGGCCAGTACGGGCACGGGCCTGTCACCGAGGAGTTCGAGTGTCGGCTTGCGGAACTACTCGGTGTCCCGGACATCGTCGCGGTCGCCTCCGGTACCGCCGCGCTCCACATCGCCCTTTTGACCGCCGGTGTCGGTCCTGGGGATGAGGTGGTCGTTCCCTCTCTCACCTTTGCCGCGACCGTTCAGGCCATTCTTGCCACAGGCGCCCGCCCGGTCTGGTGCGAGATCGACCCTCGCACCCTGTGTGTGACTCCGCCCATTCTTCTCCAGGCGCTCACCCCGCGCACCCGCGCGGTACTCCCCGTGCTTTACGGCGGCCGTGCAATCGACCTGACTCCGATCCGCGACATCCTCGACCAGCGTGGCATTGCGGTTGTCGAGGACGCGGCCCATGCTTTCGGATCCCGCACCCGCCGCGACGGGCGGCATGTCGGTGGCACCGGCGCTCTCACATGCTTCAGTTTCGACCCGATCAAGAACCTCACATGTGGCGACGGCGGCGCCGTCGTCCCCCGCACCCCGGGCGAGGGGGTGACCGCCCGGCGCCTGCGCGGATTGGGCATCGAGCAGGACGCGCGAAAACGCGCTTCAGCAACCACCTACGACGTCACCGGGTTCGGTCTGCGCGCACATCTCCCCGCCCTCAACGCAGCCATCGGCCTGGTCCAACTCCGGCACTTCGCCGCTGTCGCACGGTGACGCCGCACCCTGTGGAGTGCCTACCGCGAGCTGCTCACGACCACGAATGCTGTGACGACGGTGGACCCGGACATCGACCACACGGTCCCGTTCCACTGCGTGGTCCGTATCCCCGCCCGACTCCGGAACCAGGCACACGCCTTCCTGCGGAACCACGGGATCGAGTCCGGGGTTCCCTACCCGCCCAACCACCGACAACCGGCCTTCGCCGACTCCCCTCGCCCGCTGCCCGTCACCGAGGCCGTCAGTCGCGAAATACTCAGTCTGCCTTTCCACCCTGCGATGACCACGGGCGATGCAGCGTACGTCGTCCACCACCTTGTACAAAGTCTGGCCAGGGAGCCGAGAGGGACCCCATGATCAACCGTGCTCGCCGCATTCTTGTCGTCTGTCTGGGCAACATCTGCCGCTCGCCCACGGCTGCTGCCATCCTCGCCCGACACGGTGCGCCGGGCATCGAGGTCCGTTCGGCAGGAATCCGGGACAAGCACACCGGCATGCCCGCTCACCCGGCGATGATCCGCGCCGCTGCTCTCCACGGCTACGACCTCACCATGCATCGCGCCGCGCAAGTCACTTCGGATGACCTGGAATGGGCCGACACCGTCCTTGCCATGGACCGCCGCAATCTCGCCGACCTGGCACGCCACCCTGCGGCCCACACCAAGGCACTCCTGTACCTCGGGGATCGGGACGTGCCCGATCCCTGGGGCCGGGACGATGCCGCGTTCGCCGACTGCGTCGAACGCATCAGGGGAGGCGCCCACCGGCACCTCCCCTGACTGCGCTGCGCCCTCAGGACGCGGCGGACAGCACCACGTCCACCAGACGGTCCGCCGCGTCCGGCCGTCCCAGCGAGCGTGCCCGTCCCGCCATCTCCGCGCGCCGACCGGCGTCCGTCAGCAGCGAACCCAGCGCCTCTCGCATCGCACCCGGCGTCACCTCGCCCGTCAAAGCGACCGCAGCGCCCTGCTCCTGCAACCAGCGTGCATTGTGGGCCTGTTCGTCCCCGGCTGAGGTCGCGAGCGGTACGAACACGGCCGGTCGTCCGAGGGCCGTCAGTTCGGCGATCGTCCCCGCCCCGCTGCGGGCGATCACCACGTCGGCGAGCGCCAGCACGTCCGGCAGTTCAGGACCCACGTAGCCCGTCAGGTGGTAGCGACCGGCCAGTTCGAGGGGCAGGGAGGCGGTCCCCGCACGCAGTGCTCCGACATTGTCAGGCCCGCACTGGTGGATCACGTTGGCAGAGGTCAGCAACCATGGGAGCACCTCGGCGACCAGGGCGTTGATCTGCTGCGATCCCTGCGCGCCGCCGGTGACGTACACCGTGGGCAGCCCGCCGTTGAACCCCCGCATCCCCAACGCCTCGACGGCCTTCTCCGGGCGTCCGGACAGCACCTCGGGACGCACCGGATTGCCCGTGACCACAGCCCTGGCCCGGGCGGTCTCCGGAAGCAGCGGCACCGTGGACGGTGACGACACCGCGATACGGGCCGCCCGCGCGGCCAGCGTGCGGTTGGCGAGCCCCAGGCGCACGGTCTGCTCGTGCACGACCAACGGCCTGCCGCACAACCGCGTCGCGGCAACGCCCACCGGTACGGCGACGTACCCGCCCGTGGCCAGCACCACGTCCGGTCGGAAGCGGTTGATCAGCGCCCGGGCCTGCGCGATTCCCAGCGGCACCCGGCTCATGTCCCGCACATTGGCGGGGGAGACCATCTTCAGCGGATTCCTCGCCCGGCGGATCTTCCCGGTGGCCACCGTCGCGAAGTCGATCCCCTCCGACGCGGCGACCCGGGCCTCCAAGCCGCCTTCGGTCCCCACCCACAGCACGTCGAGCCCCCGGCCGTCCGCCGCGAGACGCTCCCGCAGGCAGCGCACCGCGGTCAACGCCGGATACGTGTGACCCCCCGTTCCGCCACCCGTCACCATCAATCGGAACGCCGCCACCGAGCCCGCCGTCACCGCACACTCCTCCCCGGCCGCCGGCGCGGCCGGACCTCACAGACCGTCGGCCCCCGAGCCTCCCACACCGGACCGCCCCCATGGCGCGGGTGCCTTCCCCCGCAGGGGAGGCGTCGCGCGATGGGGGCGGTGTGCGGCCAGGTGTGTCCGTACCCGGGCCGGGTCAGTCCTTGATCTCGCAGATCACCGCGCCCGCGGAGAGCGCGCCGCCCACCTCGGCGGCGAGGCTCGTCACGGTGCCCGCGCGGTGTGCCGTGATGGGCTGCTCCATCTTCATCGCCTCAAGCACGATGACCAGTTCGCCCTCGGCGACCTCTTGGCCCTCCTCCACGGCGACCTTCACGATGGTGCCCTGCATGGGCGACGCCAGCGCCGCGCCCGTCGCGGCGGCCCCGGCGCGTCCCGCCGATCTGCGGCGCGCGGGCCGCGCGCCGCCGGCGACCGCCGCGCGCGCCAGCGGCATCGCCAGCGTCGCGGGCAGCGAGACCTCAAGGCGCTTGCCCGCGACCTCGACCACGACCGTCTCGCGCAGCCCGCTCTCCTCGCCCTCGCCCGGGACGGCGGCGAAGGGGGGCAGCTCGTTCACGAACTCGGTCTCGATCCACCGGGTGTGGACGGCGAACGGCTCGCCCTCGCGCCCGTTGACCTCCGGCGCGAACGCCGGGTCGCGCACCACGGTGCGGTGGAAGGGGATGACCGTCGCCATCCCTTCGAGCCCGAACTCGGCCAGCGCGCGCGACGCGCGCTCCAGCGCCTGCTTGCGGTCCGCGCCGGTCACGATCAGCTTGGCCAGCATCGAGTCCCACGCCGGGCCGATGACCGACCCCGACTCGACGCCGGTGTCCACGCGCACGCCAGGGCCGAGCGGCGGCGCGAACGTCGTCACCGTGCCGGGCGCCGGGAGGAAGCCGCGCCCCGGGTCCTCGCCGTTGATGCGGAACTCGAACGAGTGGCCGCGCAGCGGCGGGTCGTCGTACCCCAGGGCCTCGCCCTGCGCGATGCGCAGCTGCTCGCGCACGAGGTCGATGCCGCTGATCTCCTCCGAGACCGGGTGCTCCACCTGGAGGCGGGTGTTGACCTCAAGGAAGGAGATGGTGCCGTCCTGGCCGACGAGGAATTCGCAGGTGCCCGCGCCGACGTACTTGGCCTCCTTGAGGATGGCCTTGGACGCGCGGTACAGCTCGGCGTTCTGCTCCGGCGTCAGGTAGGGCGCCGGGGCCTCCTCCACGAGCTTCTGGTGGCGGCGCTGGAGCGAGCAGTCACGCGTGGAGACGACCACGACGTTGCCGTGGGTGTCGGCGAGGCACTGCGTCTCGACGTGCCGCGGCCGGTCGAGGTAGCGCTCCACGAAGCACTCGCCGCGCCCGAAGGCGGAGACCGCCTCGCGCACCGCCGACTCGTACAGCTCCGGCACCTCGGCCAGCGTGCGGGCGACCTTGAGGCCACGCCCGCCGCCGCCGAACGCCGCCTTGATCGCGACCGGCAGCCCGTGCTCGGACGCGAACGCGACCACCTCGTCGGCGCCCGACACCGGGTCCTTGGTGCCCGCGACGAGCGGGGCCCCGGCGCGCTGCGCGATGTGCCGGGCGGCGACCTTGTCGCCCAGGGACCTGATGGCGTCGGGCGACGGCCCGATCCAGATCAGCCCCGCGTCCAGCACGGCCTGGGCGAACTCGGCGTTCTCGGACAGGAATCCGTAGCCGGGGTGAATGGCGTCGGCGCCGGAGTCCGCGGCTGCCTTCAGGACCTTGCCGACGTCCAGATAGCTGGCGGCCGGGGTGTCGCCACCCAGCGCGAACGCCTCGTCGGTGGCCCGGACGTGGACGGCGTCGCGGTCCGGCTCGGCGTAGACGGCCACGCTGGCGATACCGGCATCCCGGCACGCACGGGCGACCCGGACGGCGATTTCGCCGCGGTTGGCGATGAGCACCTTGCGCACGATGGCTCCCTCCTCGGAACAAGGTGAGTTTAGGCAGTGGCGACACCTCGCAACGAGTCGCCCGCAGGAGTGACCTTGCCCACACGGACGGTGAGAGCGGGCGCTCCGCCGGGCCGTCTGCCCCGTCGTCCCAAGGTACGCGCCCTGCGGGGGATTACCGACCGAATCCGGGACCGGGCTGAAAGTCCGGTACTCCAGCACAGGAGTCGCGCGGACGTTTTGTCGGGACCCGACAGCGGCCGAACGGAAACTTTGCGCTTCGGGGGATCGGGCCCGCGTCCGGGAAAGGGCGGTTCACGCCGCATGCGCGGGGGATTGCCCGGCACGTCACCGGGCGGCCATCCGCCGGGCGTGGACGCCGGTGCGCGGGCCCGCCGTCAGGCGCCGGGCGCCGCCGCCGTCCCCACTGTCCCCGCCGTCCCCGTCATCCACAGGTCCGTGATCCCGACCCCCGCGCCCTCGCGCAGCAGGCGGCGCAGCAGCGGCAGGGAGAGGCCGATGACCGTGCCGGGGTCGCCGTCGATGCCGTCGATGAACGGGGCGGAACGCCCCTGGAGGGTGAACGCGCCCGCGACGTGCAGCGGTTCACCCGTGGCGACGTACGCCGCGATCTCGTCGTCCGTCGGCTCGCCGAACCGCAGGGTGGTCGAGGCGGTCGCGGCGGCCCGCCGCCCGCTCCTCGTGTCGATGACGCAGTGGCCGGTGCGCAGCACGCCGCTCCTGCCGCGCATCGTCTTCCAGCGCGCCGTGGCCTCCTCGGCGTCGGCGGGCTTGCCGTACGCCTCGCCGTCGAGGTCGAGCACCGAGTCGCAGCCCACGACGACCGCGTCCGCCGCCTCCGGGCGCGCCGCGACGGCCGCGGCCTTCGCCTCCGCGAGCAGCAGCGCGAGCGCGTCGGGGCTG
The DNA here is from genome assembly GCF_000719135.1 of Streptomyces avicenniae. Taxonomy (GTDB): domain Bacteria; phylum Actinomycetota; class Actinomycetes; order Streptomycetales; family Streptomycetaceae; genus Streptomyces; species Streptomyces avicenniae. The sequence goes on from NZ_JOEK01000003.1 coordinate 398,101, forward strand.
TCGGCGGTGAGCGCGTCCTCGTCCACGCCGCTGACGATCACCTCGGGCACGAGCCCGGCCTGCCGCAGCAGCCACAGGCGCGCGGGGGACTGGGAGGCCAGCACGAGTCGTCTCATGTGCCCCAGCGTCTCACGCGGTTCTGGCCGGTCGGCGGCCGGTCACGGGCCGTCCGTCACGCGGGCCACAGGCTCGTGCGCCAGGCGTGCGGCCCCGGCGTGGGCAGGCCCCTGGTCAGCGCGCGCGCCGGGTCGGACCAGGCGCGCAGCGGGCGCGGCCCTCGTCCGTCCGCCGCCCCCGCCGCCCCGGCGGCCAGCCGCGCCCGCACGACGGTCAGGGCGGCGGCCAGCTCCTCGGGGGTGGGATTGCCGCGCACCACTGTGATCATCAGCCACTCCCGTGTCGGTCGCGTCGGTGCCCCGCTCCGGGGGCGCGGCCATCCTAGGCTTCGCGGGACGAGCTGACGACGTGGACGCCGTGGTGGACGGCCTACCGGAAGGACGTGCGATGCGCGCGGTCGTGCTGAGGAATCCCGTGCCGTCCGAGCCCGAGGTGGGCGAGGCGCCCGACCCGGAGCCGGGCCCCGACGAGCTGCTGGTGCGGGTCGCGACGGCGGCGCTCAACGGCATCGACCTGGGCGTCATGGCGGGCCGGTTCGGCGATCCGGCGCAGTACCCCTACCCGCTCGTCCTCGGCAAGGACTTCGCCGGGACGGTGCACGCCATCGGCGAGCAGGTGACGGGCTACGGCGTCGGCGAGGCCGTCTTCGGCATGGCGGTGCGCCCGCCGGTCGGGGCGGGGTCGCTCGCGGAGTACGTGACGGTGCCCGAGGGCTTCGGCGTCGCCCGGGTGCCCGCCGGGGTCGCCCTGGCGGACGCGGGCGCCCTCGCGCTGGCGGGCACGACCGCGCTGACCTGCGTGGACGCCGTCGCTCCGCAGCCGGGCGAGCCGGTGCTCGTCGCCGGGGCGACGGGCGGCGTGGGCGCGATGGCGGCGCAGTACGTGGCGGCGCGGGGCGCGCGGCTGATCGCGACGGCGCGTCCTGGCGTGCAGTCCGGCTTCCTGCGCGACCTGCTCGGCGAGCGCGTCCACGTCGTGGACCACACGGCCGACCTCGCCGGACAGGTCCGCGCCCTGGCGCCGCGCGGGCTGGCGGCGGCGATCCACCTCGCGGGCGACGGCGACGCGGTCGCGCGCCTCGTCGCGGACGGCGGGCGGCTGGCCAGCCCGCGCCACTGGGCGCCGCACGACGGCCTGGGGGACTCGCTGACCGTCACCGACGTCGTGGCCGACCCGGACACCGCGACCCTCGACCGGCTGGCGGCCGACGTGGCGGCCGGGCGGCTGCGCGTGCCGATCACCGCGACGTACGGCCTCGGCGACGCGCCCGCCGCCCTCGCGGCCTTCCGGCAGAGCAGCTTCGGCAAGCTGTCGATCTCCGTGCTCTGACGCCCGCCACCGCCGCATCGCGACGCGTCACAGCGGGATGTTGCCGTGCTTCTTCGGCGGCAGCTGCCGCCGCTTCGTGCGCAGCGCCCGCAGCCCGCGCACGATGTGGCGGCGCGTCTGCGACGGCATGATCACGGCGTCCACGTAGCCGCGCTCGGCGGCGGTGTACGGGTTCAGCAGCGTGTCCTCGTACTCCCGCGTCAGGCGCGCGCGTTCCGACTCGCGCTCCTCGTCGCTCCCGAGCCCGGCGAGCGTGCGCCGGTGGAGGATGTTCACCGCGCCCTGCGCGCCCATGACGGCGATCTGCGCCGTGGGCCAGGCGAGGTTGAGGTCGGCGCCGAGGTGCTTGGAGCCCATGACGTCGTACGCGCCGCCGAACGCCTTCCGCGTGATCACGGTGATCAGCGGCACGGTCGCCTCGGCGTACGCGTAGATCAGCTTCGCGCCGCGCCGGATGATGCCGCCGTACTCCTGGCCCGTGCCCGGCAGGAAGCCCGGCACGTCCACGAAGGTGAGCACCGGGATGTTGAACGCGTCGCACGTCCGCACGAAGCGCGCCGCCTTCTCCGACGCGTCGATGTCAAGGCAGCCCGCGAACTGCATCGGCTGGTTGGCCACCACGCCGACCGAGGCGCCCTCCACGCGGCCGAAGCCGGTGAGGACGTTCGGCGCGAACAGGGCCTGCGTCTCCAGGAACTCGCCGTCGTCCAGGACGCGTTCGACGACCTCGCGCATGTCGTACGGCTGGTTGTCGGAGTCGGGGATCACGCCGTCGAGCGCCTCGTCCGCCTCGGTGAGCGCGAGGTCCGCCGTCTCCGAGCCGCCCGGCGCCCAGACGGGCGGCTCGGACAGATTGTTGGAGGGGAGGTAGGACAGCAGCGCCTTCACGTACTCGACGGCGTCCTTCTCGTCGCCCGCCATGTGGTGCGCCACGCCCGAGACGGTGTTGTGCGTCCGCGCGCCGCCCAGCTCCTCGAAGCCGACGTCCTCACCCGTCACCGTCTTGATCACATCGGGCCCGGTGATGAACATGTGGGACGTCTGATCGACCATCACGGTGAAGTCCGTGATCGCCGGTGAGTACACCGCGCCGCCCGCGCACGGCCCGAGCACCAGCGAGATCTGCGGCACCACCCCCGACGCGTGCACGTTCCGCCGGAAGATCTCCGCGAACAGCCCGAGCGCGACCACGCCCTCCTGGATACGCGCCCCGCCGCCGTCGTTGATCCCGATGATCGGGCAGCCAGACGTCAGCGCGAAGTCCATGACCTTCACGATCTTCTCCCCGTACACCTCGCCGAGCGAGCCGCCGAAGACCGTGAAGTCCTGCGAGTAGACGCAGACCTGCCGCCCGTCCACCGTCCCGTAGCCGGTGACGACGCCGTCGCCGTACGGCCGGTTCGCCCCGATCCCGAAGGCGGTCGCACGGTGCCGGGCGAACTCGTCCAGCTCCGTGAACGAGCCCTCGTCGAGCAGCAGGTCGATGCGCTCCCTGGCCGTCAGCTTTCCCTTGGCGTGCTGCTTCTCCACCGCCCGCTCCGACCCCGCGTGCGTCGCCTCCTGCGCGCGGCGGCGGAAATCGGCGATCTTGCCCGCGGTGGTGCGGATGTCGTCAGCGTCGGACACCGGGTCGCTCCTACTCGTCCTCGGGTGGCTACCGCTCCGTAGGGTAACGTCGGCCGCCCGCCGCGGACGTGCGGCGCCTTCCCCCGCCGTAGGGTGGCCGCATGAGCCCCCCGGTGAGCCGCTGGTCCGATCTCGACCGCCCCCCGCTCAACGCGCCCGCCCTGCGCGCCGCGCTCGTGCGGCCGGGCGGCCTGTGGACCCGGCTCGACATCACCGACACCACCGGCTCCACCAACGCCGACCTCGCCGAGGCCGCCCGCACCGGCGCCGCCGCGCCCGGCACCGTCCTCGTCGCCGAGGCGCAGACCAGCGGACGCGGACGCCTCGGCCGCTCCTGGGAGGCGCCGCCGCGCTCGGGGATCTTCCTGTCCGTGCTGCTCGACCCCGAGGCCGACGGCGTGCCCGCCGAGCGCCTCACCTGGCTGCCGCTGCTCGCCGGGGTCGCCACCGCCACCGCCCTCGCCCGCTCCGCCGGCGTGGACATGGCCCTGAAGTGGCCGAACGACCTCCTCGTGCAGGTGGACGGCGAGGACCGCAAGGTCGGCGGCATCCTCGCCGAGCGCGCCGACGGGCTGGTCGTCCTCGGCATCGGCCTCAACGTCTCGCTGCGCGCCGACGAGCTGCCCGTCCCGACCGCCGCCTCCCTCACGCTGGCGGGCGCCGCCTCCGCCGACCGCGACCCGATCCTGCGCGCCGTCCTGCGCTCGCTGGCCCAGTGGTACCGCCAGTGGGCCGACGCGGGGGGCGACCCGGCCGCCGGTTCGCTCCAGTCCGCCTACGCGGCCGGATGCGCCACGCTCGGCCGCGAGGTCCGCGCGGAGCTGCCAGGCGGGGGCGAGCTGCGCGGCGAGGCGGTCGCCGTGGACGGTGACGGACGGCTGGTCATCGCCACTGTGGCGGGAACTCGCCACGAGGTCGCGGCGGCCGACATCGTCCACCTCCGGGCGACGTGACTCACGGCACACCTGCCGTAGGGTGGGCGCGTGAGAACGCGCGACGGGCGCTGCTGCGGACCGACCGGTGGAGCAGCGCGCAGCGAAGGGAACGCCTTCCCGGAGGCGGGCGGTGACCGTGGCCGGGGCTGACGCGGCTCCACCCGGCGGACCGGACGACGAGCCGGGCACCGGCCCGGCGGGCGGCCGTTCCGACGCCTCCGACACCCCTGGCAGGCCGGTGCAGGACACCGCCGGTGCCTTCGGGCCCGCGTTCCCCGGCCCGGCCGCCCCGGCGGGGGCCGTGCCTCCCGTCTCCCTCGACCCGGACGACGAGTCCGACGACACCATCGCGCTGCGCATCGAGGCGCTGATCATAGGGGCGGAGCGGCAGTACACGCCGTTCCAGGCCGCACGCGCCGCCGGGGTCTCCATGGAGCTGGCGGCCCGCTTCTGGCGCGCCATGGGCTTCCCCGACATAGGGCAGGCACGCGTCCTCACCGAGGCGGACGTCCTGGCGCTGCGGCGGCTGGCCGGCCTGGTCGAGGCCGGGCTGCTGAGCGAACCGATGGCGATCCAGGTCGCGCGCTCCACCGGGCAGACGACGGCGCGGCTGGCGGACTGGCAGATCGACTCGTTCCTCGAAGGTCTGACCGAGCCGCCCGAGCCCGGCATGACGCGCACCGAGGTCGCGCTGCCGCTGGTCGAGCTGCTGCTGCCCGAGCTCCAGGAGTTCCTGGTGTACGTGTGGCGGCGCCAGCTCGCGGCGGCCACCGGGCGCGTCGTGCAGGCGCAGGACGACGCGGAGATGGTGGACCGGCGGCTCGCCGTCGGGTTCGCCGACCTCGTCGGCTTCACGCGCCTGACGCGCCGCCTTGAGGAGGAGGAGCTGGGCGAGCTGGTCGAGGCGTTCGAGACGACCGCCGCCGACCAGGTCGCCGCGCAGGGCGGCCGTCTGATCAAGACGCTCGGCGACGAGGTCCTGTTCGCCGCCGACGACGCGGGCACCGCGGCCGACATCGGCCTGCGCCTGGTGGAGACGCTGCGCGAGGACCCGATGATGCCCGAGCTGCGCGTCGGCATCGCCTTCGGCACGGTCACGACGCGCATGGGCGACGTGTTCGGCAACACGGTGAACCTCGCCAGCCGCCTCACGTCGATAGCCCCGAAGGACATGGTCCTGGTGGACGGCGCGATGCGCGACGAGCTGACGTCCGCCGCGCTCGCCCCGCGCTCGGAGAAGGCCGCCGACGTCGCCGAGGCCCGCCCGCCCGGCTACCGCTTCGCCCTCCAGCCGCTCTACCAGCGGCCGGTGCGCGGCCTCGGCATCGTGGAGCCCTGGCTGCTGACCCGCCGCGACGACACGGGCTGAGCCCGCCGCCCTCTGCCGCACGCCGCCCGCCCGGTGCCACAATGCGCCCCATGAGCGGCGATGCGGCGGGCGAGCGGCGGTACGGCGACTGGGTGGCGGTACGGCGCGAGGGCGGCGGCCACGTCGCCGAGCTGGTCCTCGACCGGACGGCCGCGATGAACGCGCTCTCCACCGAGCTGGCCCGCCGCCTCACCGCCGCCTGCGCCGACCTGGCGGCCGACCGGGACGTACGGGCCGTCGTCCTCACCTCGACGCATCCCCGCGCGTTCTGCGTGGGCGCCGACCTGAAGGAACGGGGCGGCCTGGACGACGCCGCGTTCGGGCGGCACCGGACGGTGCTGCGCGCCGCGTTCACCGCCGTCCTCGACCTGCCGCAGCCCGCCGTCGCGGCCGTGCGGGGCTTCGCGCTCGGCGGCGGCTACGAGCTGGCCCTGTCCTGCGACCTGATCGTGGCCGACCCGACCGCCGTCGTCGGCCTGCCCGAGGTGTCCGTGGGCGTCATCCCCGGCGGGGGTGGCACGCAGCTGCTGCCGCGCCGGGTCGGCGCCGCGCGCGCCGCCGAGTTGATCTTCACCGCCCGCCGCGTCGAGGCGGCGGAGGCGGCACGTCTCGGCCTGGTGGACGTGCTCGCCGAGGACGGCGCGGCGCGTGACGAGGCGCTCGCCCTCGCCGGGCGCATCGCGGCGCACTCCCCGGTGGGCCTGCGCGCCGCCAAGCGCGCCCTGCGCGTCGGGAACGGCCTGGAGCTGCGCGCCGGGCTCGAAGTGGAGGACGCGGCCTGGCGCACGGTCGCGTTCTCGCCCGACAGGGCCGAGGGCGTGGCGGCGTTCAACGAGCGGCGGAGCCCGCAGTGGCCGGGCCTGTGACCCCGTGCGCGGGCCGTGCGGGCGGCCGGTAAGTGCGGGCAAGGAGTAGTTGAAGGCACCAAACCGTGCCGAACGCCCATAGCCTGAGCGTATGGGTGACGAAAGCCGGGTGCGCGCGGTCGTGGATCTCGCGCAGCGGATGGCCGCGGCGCAGGCGCTGCCCGAGGTCGCGCTCGCGGCGGCGGAGAGCGCGCGGCTGGCGCTGCGCGCCTCGTTCGCGGCGCTGTCGGTGTGGGAGCGCGAGCGGGGGCGGCTGCGCGTCCTGGCGAACGCGGGGGAGCTGGCCGAGGGGGAGGAACGGTTCCCCGCCGACGAGTCGTATCCCGTGGCGGACTTCCCGGAGATCACCGAGTTCCTGCACGACAGGTCGGGCCGTGGCGGCGAGCCGCGCGCCTGGGTGGAGACGGCGGACGGGCCGCGCGGCAGCCGCCGGGTGCTGGCGCTGCGCAGGCGGGCGCGGGGGTCGTGCGTCGTGGCGCCGCTGGTGCTGAACGGGCGGGCGTGGGGGGAGCTGTACGTGGCGCGCGCCGCCGGGGAGGAGCCGCTGGGGCGCGTGGACGCGGACTTCGCGTCAGCGCTGGCGTCGGCGATAGCCGCCGGTCTCGTGCAGTACGAGCGGCTGGCGGAGGCGCAGCGCCTCGCGTACACCGATCCGCTCACCGGGCTTGCGAACCGCAGGGCGGTGGACATACGCCTGGAGGAGGCGCTGGAACGCCACCGCGCCACAGGGGCCGTCGTCACGCTGGTGGTGTGCGACATGAACGGGCTGAAGGGGGTCAACGACACGTACGGGCACGCGACGGGGGACCGGCTGCTGGAACGGTTCGGCTCCGTCCTGTCCCGGTGCGCGGCGGGGGTGCCTGGGGCGCTGGCGGCGCGGCTGGGCGGGGACGAGTTCTGTCTGCTGGCGGTCGGGGCGGAGGCGGCCGAGGTGGAGCGGGCGGCGGAGGAGATCTGCCGCCGGGCCGCCGAGCTGGAGCTGGGGGAAGGCGTGGCGTGCGGGGTGGCGTCCACGGGGGAGGCGATCGGTCCGCTGCGGTCGGCGCGCGGCCTGTTCAGGCTGGCGGACGCGGCGCAGTACGAGGCGAAGGCGACGCGCTCTGGCACGCCCGTCGTGGCGGGTCGCGCGGGCGCGGGGGACGCGGCGGTGGCGCTCGCCGAGGCGGCGGTGCCCGAGGGGCCCGAGCGGCGGACGATCCGGGGGCGCGGCGCGCACTGAGGCGCCGTACGGCGCGCCCGCTACCGGCCCGCGCCGCGCTCGTCGGCCAGGAGCGCGTACGTGTCGAGGCTCGTCCACTCGCCCTTGAAGAAGTCGGCGGCGACGTTCCGCCCCTCGTGGCGGAATCCCGACGCTCGCAGGAGCCGCGCCACGGCCTCGTTCCGCGCGTCGCACAGCGCGACGAGCCGGTGCGCCCCGTGGTCGTCGAACAGCCAGTCGGCGACGCGTCGCACCGCCTCGCGCCCCACCCCGGCGCGCTGCCGCGCGGGCGCGACGGTGACCCCGAGTTCGTACGTGTCGGGCTGGCTGTCCCACGTGTGCACGGCGACGTCGCCCAGCAGCGCGGACGTCGCCGGGTCGCGCACCGCGAGCTGGAGCCAGCCGCCTGGCGCGGGCAGCGGGCCGTCCGGCTGCGCGGCGATGAGGCGGTCGGCCTCGGCCGTGCCGTAGTCGGGCGTCCAGGACTGGAGGCGGGCCACGGCGGGGTCGCGGCGGTAGGCGACGAAGGCGTCACGGTCGCCGGGGCCGAGCGGGGACAGGGACAGCCGGGCGGTCGTCAGGGGATGGTCGCGCACTGCGGCATGCTACGGGCCCGCGCGGCGACGTCGTCGGGCGCTGCGGAGATCACGGCGTCCAGCGCGTCCATCGACGCGTTCAGGCCGTCGATGGCGCGGCGGATGCGGGCGCGTTCGCGGTGCAGGTCGGCCACGAGGGTCGGGCAGGTCGGGACCATGCGCGCGCCGTCGTCCCGCAGGCAGGGCAGCATCAGGGCGATGTTCGCCGTGTTCAGCCCTGCGGCGAGGAGGTCGCGTATGCGGTGGACGGCGCGGACGTCGCCCTCGGCGTACTCGCGGTATCCGGCGGGGGTGCGCCCGGGGTGCAGCAGGCCCTGCTTCTCGTAGTAGCGCAGCAGCCGCTCGGGTACGCCGGTGCGCCGGGACAGCTCGCCGATGAGCATGGTGCTCCTCCTGTGCGCGGGGCCTTGGCTCAGCGGGGCCAACGCCGGGCGGGCGCGGATACTTCCCCGCCCGCCCGGCGTGCTCAGCCGTCCTCGGAAGATTCCACCCCCAGCAGCTCCGCGACGGGCAGGCCCGCGTCCGTCATGGCGTCGAGGACGGGGACGAGCCGCCGTTCCTCGAAGCCGAAGTGCGAGTCCATGACGGCCGCGATCCCGTCGAGCCTGCTGAGCAGTTCGCCGGGCGGCGCGGTCCGCACGGCGGCGTCCAGCTCCTGGATCAGGCCGTCGAGCATGGCGTGGTCCTCCATGAGGAGGTCGATCACCGGGGCCAGTTCCGGGTGCGCGGCCCGGATGCGGGGGAAGAGGGCGTCGTCCTCCGCCGTGTGGTGGCGGGTGAGGGCGGCGCAGAAGCCGACGCAGAAGAGGCGCAGGTCGGCCGCGGTCTCCTCGCGCGGCGCCCCGGCCGCGACGCCGTCACGGACCTGCCGCACGCGGCGGCGCAACGCGTCGTGCACCAGTCGTAGTTCGTGGCCCCAGGCGCGGGCCCTTGCGCGGGTCACCGCGCGGTCGGATCGGTCTCCATGTCCGGATTCCTTTGGGTACGGCGCCTCCATGCCCAGCGCTGTCCGCTGTCGGCACGCGACGCTGCCGCAGACCGTAGCAGGGGCGGGGGCTCAGGTCGGGAGGGCGGGGGGCACGCCGTTAGGTTGCACCTCATGGCAATGCAGAGCAGCACCGTGACCGTGTCCGCCAGCGGCGTGACGCCCGCCGACGTCGTCGCCGTCGCCCGCGAGGGGGCGCGCGTCGAGCTGGCCCCCGACGCCCTCGCCGCGATGGAGGCCGCCCGCCGCACGGTGGACGGCCTGGCCGCCAAGCCCGAGCCGGTGTACGGCGTCTCCACCGGCTTCGGCGCGCTCGCCGTCCGGCACATCGGCCCCGAGCTGCGCACGCGCCTCCAGCGCAACCTGGTGCGCTCCCACGCCGCCGGGCTCGGGCCGCGCGTCGAGCGCGAGGTGGTGCGCGCCCTGATGTTCCTGCGGCTGAAGACCGTCGCCTCGGGACACACCGGCGTACGCCCCGAGGTCGCGCAGGCGATGGCCGCCGTGCTGAACGCGGGCATCACGCCCGTCGTCCACGAGTTCGGCTCCCTCGGCTGCTCCGGCGACCTCGCGCCGCTCGCCCACTGCGCCATGACGCTGCTCGGCGAGGGCGACGCCGAGGGGCCTGACGGCCGCGTGCGGCCCGCCGGGGAGCTGCTGGCCGCGCACGGCATCGCGCCCGTCGAGCTGCGGGAGAAGGAGGGCCTGGCGCTGCTGAACGGCACCGACGGCATGCTCGGCATGCTGCTGCTCGCCTGCGCCGACCTCGCCCGGCTGTTCACCTCGGCGGACATCACGGCGGCCCTCACCCTGGAGGCGCTGCTCGGCACGGAGCGCGTCCTCGCGCCCGAGCTGCACGCGCTGCGCCCGCACCCCGGCCAGGCGGCGAGCGCGGCGAACATGCTGCGCGTCCTCAAGGACTCGGGGCTCACCGGGCACCATCAGGACGCCGCGCCGCGCGTGCAGGACGCGTACTCCGTGCGCTGCGCGCCGCAGGTCGCGGGCGCGGGGCGCGACACCCTGGCGCACGCGCTGACGGTCGCGGAGCGCGAGCTGGCCGCCGCCATCGACAATCCGGTGGTCATCGAAGGACGCGTCGAGTCGAACGGCAACTTCCACGGCGCGCCGGTGGGGTACGTGCTGGACTTCCTGGCCGTCGCGGTGGCCGACCTGGCGTCGATCACGGAGCGGCGCACGGACCGGCTGCTCGACCGGAACAGGTCGCACGGCCTGCCGCCGTTCCTCGCCGGTGACCCGGGCGTCGATTCCGGGCTGATGATCGCCCAGTACACGCAGGCGGCGCTCGTGGCGGAGCTGAAGCGGCTCGCGGTGCCCGCGTCGGCCGACTCGATCCCGTCGTCGGCGATGCAGGAGGACCACGTGTCGCTCGGCTGGTCGGCGGCGCGCAAGCTGCGGACGGCGCTGGACGGGCTGACGCGCGTCGTGGCCATCGAGCTGTTCGCGGCGGCCAGGGCGCTCGACCTGCGGGAGCCGCTGGCCGCGCGGGGGCTGCGTCCTGGCCCGGCGGCGCGCGCGGTGGTCGAGGCGGCGCGGGCGGCCGGGATCGGCGGGGCCGGGGACGACCGGTTCCTCGCGCCCGACCTGGCGGCGGCGGAGGAGTTCGTGCGCCTCGGCCGCCTGGTGGAGGCGGCCGAGGCGGTGACGGGGCCGCTCGCCTGAGCGGCGGCGGTCCTGACGGCGTCAGTGCGCGTCGGGCTGCGTGACCTGCTCGACGGTGACCGAGGTCCCGCCCGCGTCCGCGTCGGACTCCGGATGGGGCGACGGCAGGAACCAGCCGAGGCCGAGCACGGCGGCGGCGACGAGAGCGCAGACGATGGCGCGGCGGTTGGCGCCTGCGGAGGAGTTACCGTCCACGGGGCCCTCCCTGGGGGTCGGTAGGGGCGATGGTGCGGGTGCGGCGGCGATCCGCAGCGATGGTACGGGGGGCGCGGGTCGCGGGGAAGAGGGGGCGGCCTGGGACCTTACTCTCCGGGGCATGAGTGAAGACATGAGCGACCAGACGCGTCACGTCCGCGTTCGCGTGGAGATGGTGCTGGAGATCACGGAGCCCGACGAGCTGATCAGGGCGGCGTGGGCGCGCATCGAGGGGGACGAGCTGATGCCCCCGGAGGAGCGCGACCAGGCGGCCCAGGCCGTCTCCCGTGACGAGGCGGAGGCCGTCGCGTACCTCATCGACCCGATCGACCTGGTGGGTGAGGTGCCCGGCGTGCTGCTGGCGCAGGCGTCGTGGACCAGCGAGCAGGCCGAGTACGACCCGGACGAGGCATGGGACGAACTGGATGACGACCTACCTGACCTACCTGACGACGGTTCCGGCGGTTCGGGCGGCGCCGGTGAGGAGCGGGACGACGGGGGGCCGGGCGCGGGCCCGGGGGGCGCCGGGCCGTGGCGGTGAGCCCGCCGGGGGTTCCGCCGGTCGGGTGAGTGACCGCCCGTCACTCGAACGTGTGGTTCACCGCAGGGATTCACTTACAGTGGAACCGGCTGCCGTGGGATCGCGTTCTATCCCTTGTGTCCCATGGGGGCCCCTCCCAGGGGACCGCGGTGGCGGCGGACGGAACGGCGAGTGATGAGGGACGGCATGCGGCGCAAGGGCTTGACGGTGGCGGCGACGCTGCTCACCGGAGCACTGACACTCACGGCGTGCGGCGGAGGCGGTGACGACGGCGACGACTCGGGTACCGGCGGCTCGGCGAGCAGCAGCGAACAGTCCGACGCGGACCGCGCCGCCGAGGAGGCGGACACGTCGGAGGCCGTGATCTCCATCACGCCGGACGACGGCGCCGACAACGTCGGCATCAACAGCGACGTGCAGGTGCAGGTCGAGGGCGGCACGCTGGACGAGGTCGTGATGACGGCGAGCGAGTCCGGCGCGGAGATCGCCGGGACGATAGCCGCGGACGGCGCGAGCTGGGTGCCCGACGCCCAGCTCGACCGCTCCACCGCCTATCAGGTCACGGTGCTGGCCAGCGACGCCCAGGGCCGCGAGGCCCACCAGTCGGCGGCCTTCACCACGGTCTCGCCCGAGAACAGCTTCATCGGCTACTTCACGCCGGAGGAGGACACGACCGTCGGCGTCGGCATGCCGATCTCGCTGAACTTCGACAAGCCGATCACCAACAAGGCCGACGTCGAGGCCGCGGTCGAGATCGACGTGAGCAGCGGGCAGGAGGTCGTCGGCCACTGGTTCGGCGACTCCCGGCTCGACTTCAGGCCGGACGACTACTGGCAGCCGAACACCCATGTCGAGGTCCATCTCGCGTTCGACGGCATCGAGGGCGACACCGGCGTCACGGGCGTGCAGAACCGCACGTTCTCCTTCGACGTCGGCCGCTCCCAGGTCAGCATGGTGGACGCCGAGAGCAAGCAGATGACGGTCATCCGCGACGGCGAGGAGATCCGCACCCTGCCGGTCTCCGCGGGCAGCCCGGAGAACCCGACCTACAACGGCCAGATGGTCATCTCCGAGAAGCACAAGGAGACCCGTATGAACGGGGCGACCGTCGGCTTCACGGACGACGACGGCGAGGGCGAGTACGACATACCCGACGTGCCGCACGCGATGCGCCTGTCCACGTCGGGCACCTTCGTGCACGGCAACTACTGGGCCCCCGACAGCACGTTCGGCAGCGCCAACACCAGCCACGGCTGCATAGGTCTGAACGACACGCAGGGCGCCGAGGACGAGAGCACCGACGCGTTCTGGTTCTACGACAACTCGCTCGTCGGCGACGTCATCATCGTCACCAACTCGCCCGACGAGCAGATGCAGCCCGACAACGGCCTGAACGGCTGGAACCTCTCGTGGAACGACTGGGTCGCGGGCAGCGCCCTGGCCTGACCGGCCGCCGTCCCACCCCCGGCGTACATCCCGGGACGGACGGGGGAGATCCCCGCGCAGGGGGACGACCCCGTCCGTCCCGGGCGCCTAGCGTTCCCGGCATGACCGAGCAGGCCACCACCACCGCCCCCGCCCCGCACCGCGGCACGTACAGCGAACTGCTGATAGCCCGCCGCGTCCTGCGCGGCCTGTGGGACGACCTGGGCCGGGGCGCGACCGCCCAGCGTCTCCTGCCGCCGCTGCCGCTGTCCGACAGGTTCGCCCGGCCGCTGCGCCGGCGCCTGCCCGACGGCGTCTCCCTCCCGCACCTCGCCCCTTACGCCCTCGTCGGCCTCGCCGCGTTCGTCCTGACGGTGGTCGCCTACGCCACCGAGCGGGGGGACTACTACGGCATCTCCGCGTTCCTGCACGTACTCCTGACGCCGCTGCCGCTGCTGATCACCACGATGCGGCCGGTCCTCGGCTGGTGGTCGTCCCTCCTCGCCACCTGGCTCCAGGCGAGCTGGTGGTCCCACAGCGGCTCCTGGCCGTGGAGCGACACCGGTTTCGTCGCCCAGGTCCTCGTCCTGCTCGTCCTGAGCCTCACCTCCCCCGCCCGGGCCGTCGCAGGGGCCTGGGTCGTCACCGCCCTCGTGGGCGGCGCCTTCGTCTGGTACCTGCCCAGCGGGACCGGCTCGGAGAACAACATCCAGGTCGCCGCGGTCTCCTTCATGGCGCTCCTCACCGCCGTCCTGCTGCGCGCCTGGTACGACTCGCGCCGCGAGGTCGTCGCCCAGACCGCCGTGACCGCCGTCGAGCGCTCGCGCAGGACCGTCCTCGAAGAGCGCACCACCATCGCCCGCGAGCTGCACGACGTCGTCGCCCACCACATGTCGGTCGTCGCCATCCAGGCGGAGGCCGCCCCCTACCGCGTCACCGACCCGCCGCCCGAGCTGACCCGGGCGTTCGCCACGATCCGCGAGAACGCCGTCGCCGCCCTCACCGAACTGCGCCGCATCCTCGGCGTCGTCCGCGCCGCGGAGGAGGACGCCCCCGACGCGCCCCAGCCGACCCTGGCCCTCCTCGACTCCCTGCTCTCCGGCGTCCGCGACGCGGGCCTGCCGGTGGAGAAGGCGGTGACCGGCGCCGTCCGCGAACTGTCGCCAGGCGTCGAGCTGTCGGCGTACCGGATCGTCCAGGAGGCGCTGAGCAACGCCCTGCGCCACGCGCCGGGCAGCACGGCCCGCGTCGAGCTGTCCTACGTCCTCGGCGGCCTCGGCCTGCGCGTCGTCAACGGCCCGCCCACCGGGCCCGTCCCCCCGTCGCCCGGTGCCGGGCACGGCCTCACCGGCATGCGCGAACGCGTCGCCATGCTCGGCGGCGAACTGGTCGCCCAGGCCACGCCTGACGGCGGCTGGGAGACGACGGCCTTCCTCCCCGCCCGCCCCGACGACGACGGCCAAGACCCTGACATGCCCGCCCCCATCGCCCCCGTGGACGGCGCCCCGTGACCATCCGCGTGCTCATCGCCGACGACCAGATGATGGTCCGTGAGGGCTTCTCCGTCCTCCTCGGCGCCCAGCCCGACATCGAGGTGGCGGGCGAGGCCGTGGACGGACGCGAGGCCGTCGAACAGGCCGCCACCCTGCGGCCCGACGTCGTCCTCATGGACATCCGCATGCCGAACCTCAACGGCATCGAGGCCACCCGCGCGATCACCGCCGCCCCCGACGGCGCCCCCCGCGTCCTCGTCCTCACCACCTTCGACCTGGACGAGTACGTCTACCAGGCGCTGCGCGCCGGGGCCTCCGGCTTCCTCCTCAAGGACGCCTCGGCCCGGCAGCTCGCCGAGGGCGTCCGGCTGGTCGCCGCGGGGGAGGCGCTGCTCGCCCCGACCGTGACGCGCCGCCTCATCCACGAGTTCGCCCGCCTCGACCGCACCCCCCGCCCGCCCGCCCGCGACCGGCTCGGCGACCTCACCGAGCGCGAGACGGAGGTCCTGGCCCTCGTCGCGCAGGGTCTGTCCAACGCCGAGATCGCCGCCCACCTGGTCGTCGCCGAGTCCACGATCAAGACGCACGTCAGCCGCATCCTCGTGAAACTCGACCTGCGCGACCGCACCCAGGCCGCGATCCTCGCCTACGAGACGCGCCTCGTCGTCCCGTCCTGACGGCGCCTGGCCCGGTGGTGTGGGATGGGCCGCATGACCCTGATCCCCTTCGGCGACCACAGCCCGCGCCTCGCCCCGTCCGCCTGGATCGCCCCCGGCGCCACGCTCGTCGGCGCCGTCACCCTCGGCCCGCGCGCCAGCCTCTGGTATGCCACGGTCGTCCGCGCCGACCTCGAACGCATCGAGATCGGCGCGGGGAGCAACGTCCAGGACGGCTGCGTCCTGCACGCCGACCCGGGCCGCCCCGCCGTGCTCGGCGCGGGCGTCTCCGTCGGGCACCGCGCCGTCGTCCACGGCTGCACCGTCGAGGACGGCTCCCTCGTCGGCATGGGCGCCGTCCTCCTGAACGGCTGCCGCATCGGCGCCGGTTCGCTGGTCGCCGCGGGGACGGTCGTCCTGGAGGACACCGAGGTGCCGCCCGGCTCGCTGATCGCCGGGGTGCCGGGCAAGGTACGCCGCGCCCTCACCCCCGAGGAGTCCGCGTCCCTGCGCGGCACGGCCGAGCGCTACCAGGAGCTGGCGCAGCGCCACTCCGCCCACGCGGGCCACCTCGGCGCGATCGCCCACGAACGCTGACCGGTCGGCGGCGGGTCAGAAACGGTCAGAAGCCGTACGGCGTCAGGTACTCGGGCATCACGACCCGGCTGCGCGGCGCCACCCGCCGCACGGCGGCGCGGAAGTCGTCGAGCCGCCGCCGCGTCGCGTCGTCCGGCACGAGCGGCGGATTCGTCAGCGGCACCTCGAAGTTGTCCCAGTGCACGGGCACGACGGTCGCCGGCCGCCCCAGCGCCTCCAGCAGCCGCGGCACGTAGTCGTGCGTCGCGTCGCTCGACTGGATCGCCACCGTCGCGACGTCCGGCGCGAGCCCGGCGACGTTCCGTTCCACGAAGTCGCTGCCGCCCATGAAGAACACCGAGGGGCCGTCCGCCGGTGTCACCAGGAACGCCAGCGTGTCGCCCTCCGGCAGGTCCGCGACCGTCACGGGGGCGGCGGGCGGCGTCAGCCTGACGCCGGGGAACAGCACGGACCACGAGGCGTTCCTGCTGTGCAGCGAGGACACCACCTCGACCACGCAGCCGCCGAGGTCGAGCACCTCACCGCCCCTGACCTGCGTGAGCTGCCCAGCGGGCACGTCCATGGCGAGGCCCAGGTTGTACGCCGTCGCCGTCCCGAAGACCCGCGCGCCGGTGCGCGTGGCGATGTGCGGTACGTCCCCGAAGTGGTCCCAGTGCGTGTGCGTGACGAACACGGCCGTCGCGCCCGCCGTGTGCGTGTCCACGGTGTCGGCGGCCACCGTCAGGCCCGTCCCTGCGCGGAACCCGGTGGTGAACATGCCCGTGTCGTAGCGGCTGAGATAGGGGTCGATGAGCAGCACCTTCCCGCCCGTCTCCACGCGCCAGCCCGCGTTCCCCAGCCAGCTGAACGTGGCCCCCGACCGCGAGGTCCGCGTCCGCGCCCGCGCCGGGGCCCCCGCCGCCGCGACCGACCCTGCCGCGGCGCCTCCCGCCGCGAGCGCCGTCCCCGCCGTCACCGTCGTCCGCAGGAAACCCCGTCTGCCGACACCCGCCATGGCCCTACCCCTCTCGATGGGAACTCGTGTGCGGCACACCGAAGCACCCGGGCCCGCCCCCCGTCCAAGATCCACCACCGCACCGGCCGATACGCGAACGGCTATCAGCGCAGGTCACGCACCCTCTCCACCGCCTCACGCGCCGCCCGGCCCAGCGCCAGGTCCACGTCCAACTGCCGCGTGTCCCACCGCCGCGTCGCGCCGAAGACGGCGACCGCGTACCGCCCCCCGTCCGGGTACGCGACCACGCCCGCCTCCATGTGCAGGCCGGGCAGCGTCCCCGTCTTCCCCGTCACCACCACCTCGGGCGGGAACGCCGCCCGCAGCCGCGTCCACGCCATCTGCCGCCCCATGAGCCGCCGCACGAGCGCGCACGCCTCGGCCGGGCCCGCCTCGTCCCGCCACAGCAGCGCCATCAGCCGGGTGATCTCCCGCGGCGTGCTCGACGTCGTGTGCGCCGGGTCGAAGACGCGCAGCGCACGCTTCCGCCCGTCGGGCAGCCCCGGGTAGACGGCCGCGAACTCCGCCGCGTCCCGCACGCCGACGTCCGCGAACATCGACTCAAGCACCTCGCGCGGCCCGCCGATCACCCGCGTACGCCCCATGCCCAGCTCGGCGGCCAGCACCGCCAGCAGGTCGGGCCCGACCCGGCGCAGCAGCAGGTCGGACGCCGTGTTGTCGCTCAACGCCAGCGAGAAGTACGCCAGGTCGCGCAGCGACAGCTCCACGTCGTCCGCGCA
This sequence comes from Streptomyces avicenniae, assembly GCF_000719135.1. GTDB lineage: Bacteria > Actinomycetota > Actinomycetes > Streptomycetales > Streptomycetaceae > Streptomyces > Streptomyces avicenniae. The sequence goes on from NZ_JOEK01000003.1 coordinate 415,440, forward strand.
GTCCGCGAGCCCCCAGCCGCCCAGCCGGTCGGGCGCCCGCGCCACGACGCGCTCCGCCGGGTCGAGCTGCCCGGCCGCCACCTGCCGCGCGAACTCCAGGACGAGCAGCACCTTCAGGAGCGACGCGATCACCACCTGCTCGTCCGCCCCCGCGCCCACCTCCCCCTCGCCGTCGATGTCCCGCACGTGCAGCCTGATGTCCGCGATCTGAGCCATGCCCCCATCGTCTATCGTCGCCCCGTGGACCTCTCCCGCCACCTGCGCCACTTCCTCGCCGTGGCCGACGAGCTGCACTTCGGCCGGGCCGCGGAACGGCTCGGCATGGCCCAGCCACCGCTGAGCCAGTCCGTGCAGCGCCTCGAACGGGAGCTGGGCGTCGAGCTGTTCGACCGCTCCCGCCGCAGCATCACCCTCACCCCCGCCGGGCGGCTCCTGGTGGACGAGGCGCACGGCGTCCTCGCGGCCGACGCCCGGCTGCGCGCCGTGATGACGGGCGTACGGGACGGCTCGCTCGGCACGCTGCGCGCCGGGGTCCCGCCCGACACACCCGCCACCGCCCTGCGCGAGCTGCTGCGCCGCACGGCCGGGCAGGCGCCAGGACTTGAGGTGGACCTGCACGAGCTGACGTCGGCCGAGCAGGCGCGCGCGCTCGCCGAGGGGCGGCTCGACGTCGGCCTGCTCCAGCAGCCGTTCGAGGCGCCGGAGCTGACGCGCGGCCCGTCCGTCGCCCACCGCGTCGGCGTCGTCGTCCCGCGCCTGTCGCCCCTGGCACGCCGGGACGCCCCGGCGCTCGCCGACCTCGCGGGCCACGCCCTGATCCTCCCGCCGCGCGCCGCCGCGCCCGGCTGGCACGACCACGTCCTCGACACCTGCCGCGAGCACGGCTACGCGCCGCCCCGCGTACGGCACGCGGGCAACCCCGACTTCGCCCTCGGGCTGGTCCTGGCCGGGCAGGGCGTGGCCCTGGCGCCGGAGGAACTGGCGCGCAGGCAGCCGCGCGTGGCCTGGCGGCCCCTGGCCGGGCAGCCGCTGACCGCGACGGTGACGCCGGTCTGGCCGAGCCGTTCGCCGCATCCGGCCGCGCCCCGTTTCGCCGCGGTCGCGGCCGACGTCCTGGCCGGGGCGCCGCGGGACGCCGTCGAGCTGACCTCGCCGGAGGCGCCGGCCCCCTGGACGGTCGTCTACACGGCGTAGCGCGCCCGCGCGCGTCCGATTCCCCACCTTGAACGGCCTGTTCTCGTCGTTGTGGCCCGCTGCGCGGCGTCGTTATGGTGGCTCGGCTGAACGTGATCGCCTGGGTACAGGGGGTGGGGTTCGTGGGGCGTCCGTCCGACTGGAGTCCGTTGGGGCTCGACGGTGATCCGACGCCGGGTGATCCGGCGGAGGTGCGTGAACTCGCG
>NZ_JOEK01000004.1 GCF_000719135.1 Streptomyces avicenniae
GGTGAACAGCCGGGAGTTCGGGTTGTTGCACAACGCGGACGTGCGGCAGCGCATCCACACCCGTACCGGCCCGCCCACCCCCGACGACCTCGACGAACTGATCTCCCGCCGCCGCAAGACGCAGTACCTCCTGGCGCATCCCCGCACCATCGCCGCCATCGGCCGCGAGTGGAACGCCCGCGGCATCTACCCGGCCCAGACGGAGCTGGAGGGCAGCGTCCTGCGCGCGTGGCGGGGCATCCCGATCCTCCCCTGCAACAAGATCCCCATCACGCCCGAGGGCACCAGCTCCATCCTCGCGCTGCGCACCGGCCAGGAGAACCAGGGCGTCGTCGGGCTCCACCAGACCGGCATCCCCGACGAGTACGAGCCCAGCCTGAACGTCCGCTTCATGGGGATCAACGACCAGGCGGTCATCTCCTACCTGGTCAGCGCCTACTACTCCGCCGCCGTCCTCGTCCCCGACGCCCTCGGCATCCTGGAGGACGTCCGACCAGTAGCCGGGCGACTGGTACTGGTGCTGCTGCTGGGGGCGCTCCTGCGCCGGGTAGGGGTTCTGCCCGCCGCCCTGCCCCTGGTAGGGCGCGTTCTGGGGCTGCTGCTGCGCCTGGAACGCGCCCGGGTAGGGGCGGGGTGCGGCCGGGTGCGGCGCCGCCGGACGCATCTGCTGCGGCACGGGCGCCTGGGGCACGGGCGACGGGCTGCCGGGGAACGGCGGGCGCGGCGCGGCGGCCTGCTGCGGGAAGTACGACCCCGGCGCCTGCGCCACCGGCGCGGGCAACTGCTGGCGCGGGGGCGCGGCCTGGTACGCGGGGGCGCCCTGCTGCGGGAACGAGGGGAACCCCTGTCCCGAGGGGACGGGTCGCATCCCCTGCGGGGACTGCTGGAACGGCTGCGAGGGGGCCGAGGGCAGCGCCGGGAGGGCGGGCAGCGCCGACTGCGGCGCGGGGTGCTGGAACCCCACCGACGAGTCGTACGCGGCGGGCACGCGGATGGGGGCGATCTGCGGGGTTCCCCGCTCGGCCACCAGCCTGTCGTAGATCGGGGTGTCGGCGAACGACGGTGAGGAGTACCCACCGCCGTAGGGGCGCGGGGAGGTCATACCCCATAAGTTAAGCCCACGGTGTGCTTGTTGGGGAGTCTGACGAGAGGCTGATTTGGCCGGTCCGCGCCGGGTGCCGGTCCCGCCTTCACGGTAATCCGGAAAAACGCCGAAAAATCTCCCATGCGTGCCCCGGTCACGCCCCATCCGGGGTCGCCCCCGGGGTACTCGCGCACCGGGATGGCATAGTGGGCAGTGGCTGCGGAACACGTGGCGTGACGACGCCCCACGACGGAGGAATCCCCGATGCTCAAAGGTGCGAATGTCCCGGTGACCGCGCGGGCGGTCCGCGTCGAGATCGGCTGGGCCGCATCGCCTGGGACACCGGACGTGGACGCCTCGGCCCTCCTCCTCGTCGGCGGCCGGGTGCGCTCCGACGCCGACTTCGTCTTCTACAACCAGCCCGCGCACACCTCGGGCGCCGTCCGGTACGAGGGCAAGCAGCCGCAGGGCGGCGCCGTCGCCGACCGGCTCACCGTCGAGCTGGACACGGTCGAGCCCGCCGTCGAGACCGTCACGCTCGCCGCCTCGGCCGACGGCGGCACCTTCGGGGAGGTCCCCGGGCTGCACATCCGCCTGACCGACGCCGCCAGCGGCGCCGAGATCGCCCGCTTCGACAGCACCGACGCGACGTCCGAGACCGCCTTCGTCCTCGGCGAGCTGTACCGGCGCCAGGGCGGCTGGAAGTTCCGCGCCGTCGGGCAGGGGTACGACAGCGGCCTCGCCGGTCTCGCCACCGACTTCGGCATCAGCGTGGACGACGCGCCCCCGCCCCCGGCCGCGCAGGTCACGCCGCCCGCGCCCGCCCCGGCGCCGCTGCCCCCGCCCCCCGCCGGCGCGGTACCCGCCGCCGTGCCCCCGCCGCCCGCCGCCGCGGCCCCGCCGCCCGCGCCCGTCCGGCTGAGCAAGGTCACGCTCACCAAGGCGTCGCCGACCATCTCGCTGTCCAAGCAGGGCGCCACCTCGGGCCAGATGCGGGTCAACCTCAACTGGGAGCAGCGCCAGACCCAGGCCAAGGGCTGGAAGGAGCGCCTCAACAAGGCGATGTCCGGCGGCCTCGACCTCGACCTGTGCGCGCTGTTCGAGCTGACGGACGGCCGCAAGGGCGTCATCCAGTCGCTGGGCAACGCCTTCGGCTCCCTCCACCAGGCGCCGTACATCCACCTCGACGGCGACGACCGCACCGGCGCCGTCGCCCAGGGCGAGAACCTCACGATCAACCTGGACCACTCCCGCGAGCTGCGGCGCGTCGTCATCTTCGTGACGATCTACTCGGGCGCGGCCAGCTTCCAGGACATCTCCGCCACCGTCACGCTCACCCCGGAGAAGGGCGCGCCGGTCGATTTCTCCCTCGACGAGTGCACCGTCGCCTCGCCCGTCTGCGTGCTGGCCGAGCTGACCGGCAACAACGGCGAGCTGACCGTGAAGCGCGAGGCGCGCTACCTCGTCCCCGACCGGGGCGTCAGCCCGCAGCGCACCGTGGACCACGCGTACGGCTTCGGGCTCCAGTGGACCCCGGGCCGCAAGTGAGGATCGCGCTCGTCGATTCGGGGCTCGGCCTGCTGGCCGCCGCCGCGGCCGTGCGCAGGCAGCGGCCTGACGCCGACCTCGTGCTCTCAGGGGACCCGGACGGCATGCCCTGGGGGCCGCGTACCCCCGAGGACATCACCGCCCGGGCCCTGGTCTGCGCGCAGGCCGCGGCGGCGACGGAGCCGGACGCCCTGATCGTCGCCTGCAACACGGCGTCGGTGCACGCGCTGCCCGCCCTGCGCGCCGCGCTCGAACCGGCGATCCCGGTCGTCGGGACCGTCCCGGCGGTCAAACCGGCCGCCACACGCGGCGAGCCGTTCGCCGTCTGGGCGACCCCGGCGACCACGGCCAGCCGCTACCAGCAGCGGCTGATCGCCGACTTCGCCGCCGGGCTCCCGGCGGTCGGCGTGCCCTGCCACGGGCTGGCCGACGCCGTCGAGCGCGCCGACGACGCCGCGATCGGCGCCGCCGTCAAGGCCGCGGCAGGACTGACACCCCCCGACACCCGTACGGTCGTCCTCGGCTGCACGCACTACGAGCTGGTCGCCGACCGCATCCGCGACCACCTGGCCGCCGCGCACGGCGTCACCGTCGCCCTGCACGGATCGGCCGACGCCGTGGTCGCGCAGGCCCTGCGCCGGGCGGGGGCCGGGCCGGAACCCGCCGCGCCCGCGACGGGCCGCCTGACGGTGTTCGCGGCGGGCCGCCCCGCGGCGCTCCCGCACGCCGCGCTGGCCTACCCGGAGGGGCAGTTGCTCGCCGTCGGCCCCGCGTAGGCTCCCCGGCATGGCAACCCCCGACTTCATCCTCCGCCTGCGGCGCAGCATCGGGAACGACCTGCTGTGCCTGCCGGGCGTCAGCATGGTCGTCCACGACGACGCGGGCCGTGTCCTGCTGGGCCGCCGGGCCGACACCGGCCACTGGTCCATCCCCGGCGGCATCCCCGAGCCGGGCGAGCAGCCCGCGCAGACGGCGGTCCGTGAGGTCCTGGAGGAGACGGCCGTGCGCTGCGTCGCCGTACGCGTCCTGCTGGTCCAGACGCTGCCCCCCACCGTGTACCCGAACGGCGACCAGGTGCAGTTCACCGACATCGCCGTGCACTGCCGCGCCGTCGGCGGCGAGGCGCGCGTCAACGACGACGAGTCCCTCGAAGTCGGCTGGTTCGGGCCCGACGAGCTGCCGCCGGGGCTGAGCGAGTTCGCGCTGGAGCGGATCAGGCTGGCGGGGGACGACCTGCCGACCTGGTTCGAGCCCGCCGGGCCCGTCCCCGCCGTGGGCGGCTGAGCCGCCGCGCCGCGCGGCCGTACGTCGGGACCGCCCGCACGGCCGCGCGTGCGCTCAGAGCTTGCGGAAGTCGTACGCCTCGGCCGCCGCCTCCGCGACGGAGTTGAGGTCGCCGCCGCCCGACGCGGTCACCAGCGCGGCGACCGTGCCCTCGACGAAGGGCGCGTCCACCAGCCGTGTCCCGGCGGGCAGTTCGTCCCCCTCGGCCAGCATCGCCTGCACGGTCAGGACGGCGCTGCCGAGGTCGGCGAGCACCGCGACCCCGGCGCCGCCGTCCACCCGGCGTGCCGCCTCGGCGATCAGCTCCGAGCTGGTCCCGAGCCCGCCGTCTGGCGTGCCCCCCGCCGGTGCCACCGGGGCGAGGTCCCCGCCGCCCGCCAGCCCGGCGGCGAGCTCCGCCACCGACGCGGCGACCTCCGCGCTGTGCGACACCAGCACGATCCCCACGCGCGCCCGTTCAGCCATCGCCTTCCACCGTCCCGTCCTGCCCGGCCGCCGCCTCGTCCAGGGCGCCGATGAGCAGCGCCGAGGAGGCCGCGCCGGGGTCCATGTGTCCCTTGCTGCGCTCGCCCAGGTAGCTCGCCCTGCCCTTGCGGGCCTGGAGCGGGACGGTCGCCTCCGCGCCGCCGAGTGCCGCCGCCCGCGCCGCCGCGGTGTCCGGCAGGGCGTCCACGGCGGGCAGCAGCGCGTCGAGCATCGTCTTGTCGCCCGCCGCGCCGCCGCCGAGCCTGGCGACTGCCTCGACGCCCGCGCGCAGCGCGTCCCGCAGCTCCTCGCCGCTCACTTCCGCCCCGTCGCCCAGGGCCTTGCCGGTGCGCCGCAGCAGCGTGCCGTACAGCGGTCCCGAGGCGCCGCCGACCGTCGAGACGAGCGTGCGCCCGGCGAGCTGGAGGACTGCGCCCGGGGTGTCGGGGGAGTCCGCGTCGAGCGCGGCGGTCACGGCGGTGAAGCCGCGCCGCAGGTTGCTGCCGTGGTCGGCGTCGCCGACGGCCGAGTCCAGGTCGGTCAGCCGGGCGGCGTCACGGTCCACCGCGGCGGCGGCCAGCGTCAGCCAGCGCCGGAAGAACCCGGCGTCCATCGCAGCCACTTCGCGCTCCTCTCAGCGGCCCCAGCGCAGCCCCGCCGTGCTCACCGGCGCGTCCCACAGCCGCAGCAGTTCGTCGTCCACCTCGCACAGCGTCACGGAGCAGCCCGCCATGTCCAGCGACGTCACGTAGTTGCCGACGAGCGTACGCGCCACCTCCACGCCGCGCCCGCGCAAGGCGCGCTGCACCTCGGCGTTGAAGCCGTACAGCTCCAGCAGCGGCGTGGCGCCCATGCCGTTGACGAGCGCGAGCACCGGGCCGGACGGCATGCGGTCGGCCAGCAGCACGTCCACCGTGTAGTCCGCGATCTCGGCCGACGTCATGACGGCGCGCCGTTCGCGTCCCGGCTCGCCGTGGATGCCGATGCCCAGCTCCAGCTCGTCCGAGGGGAGGTCGAAGGTGGGGCCGCCCTTGGCGGGCGTCGTCGGCGCGCCGAGCGCCACGCCGAAGCTGCGGGAGGCGTCGGCCACGCGCTGCGCGATCGCCGTGACGCGCTCCAGCGGGGCGCCCTCCTCGGCCGCGGCCCCGGCGAGCTTCTCGACGAACAGCGTGCCGCCGGTGCCGCGGCGGCCCGCCGTGTAGAGGCTGTCGGTGACGGCGACGTCGTCCTCGACGAGCACGCGGGTGACGCGGATGTCCTCCTCGTCGGCCAGCTCGGCGCCCATGTCGAAGTTGAGGACGTCGCCCGTGTAGTTCTTGACGATGAACAGCACGCCCTCGCCGCCGTCCACCAGCGAGGCCGCGCGGAGCATCTGGTCGGGCACCGGGGAGGTGAACACCTCGCCGGGACAGGCCGCGTCGAGCATGCCGGGGCCGACGAAGCCGCCGTGCAGCGGTTCGTGCCCCGAGCCGCCGCCCGAGACGAGGGCGACCTTGCCGGAGACCGGCGCGTCCCGGCGGGCGACGACCCGGTTCTCGACGTCCACCGCGAGGTCGGGGTGGGCCTCGGCCATTCCGCGCAGGGCGTCGGCGACGACGGTCTCCGGCGCGTTGATCAGCATCCGCATGGCTACCTCCAGCTGGCTCCGGCCGTGGCCGGGCGCGGCCACGGCGCCGCGCACCCGCCAGTATCGGCCGGGGGACGCCGCGGTGCCCCTCCGCCGGGCCGGGTGTCCCGGCCGGGTGTCGGGCCGCGCGGGGCGGCGCGTAGGGTTCCGGCGGGACGGGGGACACCGCGCGCGGCTCATGTGACACAGATCACACCATGACCGTGTCCTGTCATAGCGGTCGAACAGGTGATCTATCGCCATCGCCCGCCCTTCCCGGGGCCGGGGGCCTCGCTGCCACCATGGCCCGCATGGGAGCCGGACCCGCACTCCGCCTCGCCCACGCCGCGCTGTACGCGACGGTGTGCGTCGTGGTGTCCGGACTCGGCCACGTCCTGTCCGCCGGGGACGGCCTGCCGCCGTCGAGCGTGGCCGTCGCGTTCGCCGTGACGTGCGGCGCGGGCTGGTGGCTCGCGGGCGCAGGGCGTGACCTCCGGCTGATCGCCGGGGTGAGCGCCCTCGGGCAGGCCGCGCTGCACGCGGTGTTCAGCGGCCTCCACCCCCTGCCCCCGGCCGCGCCCGCCGCGCCACGGCCCGTCACCCTGCCCGCCCAGGGGCACGAACACGGGCACGGGCACCACGGCGGGCACAGCCACCTCCACGACCCGTACGGCCCCGGTGCCGCGCCCGACCCGGCCGCAGCGGAACCGTTCGTCCCCCTGCTCGACGGGGCGTACGCCGGCGCGGGCATGGTCCTCGCGCACGGTCTGGCCGGGCTGCTGTGCGGCTGGTGGCTGTGGCGCGGCGAGGCCGCCGTGCGCCAGACGGCGCGCAGCGTCGCCCTTTTCCTGTACGCCCCGCTGCGGGCCGTCGAGCGGGCGCGCACCGGCGTACCGCCCCTGCCGCGCGTGAGCCCGCCGCCCGCCCCCCGCCCGGCGCGCAGGCCCCGCGACCTGCTCGCCCTGCACGGCGTGTCGCGTCGCGGCCCGCCGTCGCTCTCGTCCTGAACCCCACCTGTTCCCCGCCTCGCCCGCATGCGGCGCGGGGCGGTCGCCGAGGGGCCGCTGCGGCGTGCCGACGGCTCCGCGAGAACACCGAAGGACGAGTGGCGATGAGCGCTGCCCGGAACACCACGGCACCACCCAGGAGGACCGCACCACCCCGCCGCAGGCCCCCCGTCAGGAGAACGGCCGCGGCCGACGCGCAGATCACCCGGTGGGCACTCGCCGCCGGGCGCGGCGACCGCGAGGCGGCGGAACGGTTCGTCCGTGCCACCTACGAGGACGTACGGAGGTTCGTCACGCACTTGAGCGCCGACGGGGCGGGCGCGGACGACCTCGCCCAGGAGACGTTCGCGCGCGCCCTGGGGAGCCTGGCGGGCTTCGCCGGGCGCTCCTGCGCGCGCGTCTGGCTCCTGTCGATCGCGCGCCGGGTGGTCGTGGACCGCCACCGGCGCGCGGCGACGCGCCCTGCCGTCGCCGACACGGCCGACTGGCTGGCGGCGGCCGACCTTGCCCAGCCGCGCAGGGCGCCGGGCTTCGAGGAGGGCGTCGCGCTCCTCGACGCGCTGCGCGCCCTGGACGGCGGACGGCGGCAGGCGTTCGTGCTGACGCAGCTGGTCGGCCTGTCGTACGCGGAGGCCGCGGCGGTCGCCGACTGCCCGGTCGGCACCGTCCGCTCCCGCGTCGCGCGGGCACGGCGCGACCTCGCGAGCGCCTGGCTCGGCTGAGCACTCCGCGCGCGGCGCCCCCGGCCGTTCACCTCACGGCTCGGGGGCGCCGCCGTACAGCGCGAGGTCCACGAGACCGGTGAGGAAGCGCCCGTCGGGCGGCGGGCCGCCGAACAGTGCGCGGGTCAGCACGGGCGCGCACACCGCCTCGACGACGACGGACGCGTCGTGGCCCGGCGACAGCTCGCCGCGTTCGACGCCCCGGCGCACCAGCGTCTGCGCCAGCCGCAGGCGCTCCTCCCAGTAGGCCGCGCGGTGCTCGGCCCGGCGGGCGGCGACGGCCTCCGGGTCCTCACCTCCCGCGTCCTCGGCCTGCGCCGCCGTGGGCCGGACGGAGAGCTGCAACAGCGCCGCGCCCTCCGGCGTGGCGACCGCGCGCGCCAGGCCCTCGGCGAGGGCCAGCAGGTCGCCGCGCACCGAGCCGGTGTCAGGCAGCGGCAGGACGTCGTCGCTGTACTGCGTCGCGGCGTCGTGGATCAGGTTCTCGCGCGTCCCCCAGCGCCGGTAGAGCGACGTCTCGTGCAGGCCCGTCTCCCGTGCCACGGCGGCGATCGTCACCTCGTGCAGCGGCCGTGTCGCCAGGAGGCGGACGGTGGTGGCCAGGGCCGCCTGGCGCAGCCGTTCGCCACGGCGGCGCAGGGGAGGGGCCGCCTCCCCCGCCGTCCCGTCGTCGTCCTTCCGCATGCACCCAGCCTAACGCAAGGGCTCTTGCGTTGCCCCGATCCGCGCCGTACGTTCAAAGCAAGGAGGCTTGCGTTAGCCCCGCCGACCCCCGCACACCACGGAGAGTGATCATGACGAAGAACGCCGCCCCGACGATGCGCGCCGCGCGGCTGCGCTACCCGGACCTGGAGCTGCGGATCGAGGAGGTGCCCCGCCCCGCACCCGGCCCTGGCGAGGTGCTGGTCGAGGTGAAGGCGGCGGGCGTCTGCCTCTCCGACGTCCACCTCGTGGACGGCACGCTGGGCCGCGGCCCGCACCTGACGGCCGACGCCGTGACGCTCGGCCACGAGGTCGCCGGGGTCGTCGCGACGACAGGCCCCGGCGTCACCGCCTGGCGGCCCGGCGACCGCGTCGTCCTCCAGGCGGGCGAGACGCGCGACGGCCAGGTGTGGACGCGCGGCGTGGACTATGACGGCGGCTGGGCCGAGTACGCGCTCGCCACCGCCACCACCCTCTTCGCCCTCCCCGACACGATCCCCTTCGCTCAGGGCGCGATCATCCCCGACGCCGTGTCCACCCCCTGGGGCGCCATCACCGCCACCGCCGGGATCAGGCCCGCCCAGGCGGTCGGCGTCTGGGGCGTCGGCGGCCTCGGCGCGCACGGCGTGCAGCTGCTGCGCGCGGTCGGCGCCCACCCGGTCGTCGCCGTCGATCCTGCGCCCGCCGCCCGCGCACGCGCCCTCGCCTTCGGCGCCGACCTCGCGCTCGACCCCGCCGACCCCGGCCTCCAGGACGCGGTCCGCGCGGCGACGGGCGGCGCCGGGCTCGCCGCCGCGTTCGACTTCGCGGGCGTGGACGCCGTACGCGAGCAGGCGCTCGGCGCCCTCGGCCCCGGCGGCAGCCTCGTCCTCGTCGGCCTCACCGGCACGCCGCTGCGCGTCACGGACAGCACCGCGTTCAGCTTCCTCGGGCAGCGCATCCTCGGCCACTACGGCTCGGACGAGACCGCCGTCCCGCAGCTCATCGGCCTCACCGCCGGGGGGCGGCTCGACTTCTCCCGCTCCATCACGGACGTGCTGCCGCTCGACGCCGCCGCCGAGGCCGTCGCCCGCGTCCACGCCAAGACGGGCGACCCGATCCGCCTCGTGCTCACGCCGTGACGTCCCGCAGCACAGGACGCACCGTCACGGCCGCGCTCCACGCCCGGTGCAGCGCCAGCTCCGCCGTCTCCGCCTCGGCCAGCACGATGCCCGTGCACCCCCGCTGGTCCCCGACGTGCACCACCGCGTCGCCCGGCGCGCGCGTCGGGTACCAGCCCACCGCGCCGGGGAACGCGCCGAGCCCGTCGAGCCCGTGCCAGCCGGTGAGCACCCCGGGCCGGTCCGCGTAGACGAGGACCATGCCGCACGCCGGTCCAGGCCGCGCCTGGTCCGCGTCCAGCAGCGCGGGACGGCGGCCGAGGACCGTGTCGATCAGCGCGTCGTAGACGTCGGACCCGAGCGACCTGCACAGCGCCTCGCCGACCAGCGCGCCACCGATCCGCCGGTTGACCTCGACCAGTTCGGGGCCCTGCGCCGTCAGGATGAACTCGACGTGCGCGAAGCCCCCGTCGTGGCCCGCCACCGCGAGCACCCGCCCGACCCACTCCGCCAGCCGCGCCTCCCCGCCGGGCGGCAGCGCGACGGGGAACGCGGCGGCCTCCTCCCGCACCGCGGGCCACCGCGACGTCTGCCTGCTCAGCACGCCGAGCAGCCGCGTCCGTCCCCGCCAGGTCAGCGTCTCCGCGCTGTACAGCGGCCCGGCGAGGAACCGCTCGGCGAACAGCCGCCCCGACAGCCGCCGCCCCGCCGCCTCCGCGAGCGCCGCCCGCAGTGCCTCCTCGTCGTGGACGATCCACACGTCACGCGACGACGTGCCCCCCGAGTCCTTGAGTACCGCGGGCAGCCCCACGGCGCGCAGCACCGCCGCCGCCCCCTCGGGCCCCGGCGGCACCGGCAGCGCCCCGCCCGCGCTCAGCCCCGCGTCGTGCAGCAGCCCACGGACCCGCGCCTTGTCCCGCAGCACGCGCACGGCCTTCGGGTCGGGCCCCGGCAGCCCCAGCTCGGCGGCGAGGTCGGCGCCGGGCACGCTCCAGGTGTCCGTCGTGTTGATCAGCCCGGCCAGCCCCGGGAGCGCCCGCAGCGCCGCCCGCACGGCGTCCGTGTCCTGCGTGTCGATGTCCACGACGTCGAGCGTGTCGGGCGGCAGCAGTTCCAGCTCGTGCCGGTAGAACGAACGGTCGCCCGTCAGCAGCACGAGGCGGTGCCCGGCGCGCGCGGCGGCTGCGGCGGTCCTCCCCACCCCGAACGACAGGGCCTCAAGCGCGGCGATCGTCACGGTGTCCCCTCCTCCTCGGCGTGCAGCGCCCCCGGCGGTCCCTGGCGCCCGGCCCACTCCAGCACCGACCACGGCGGGCGCAGCTCGCCTGGCGCCGCGATGCGCACCGGGCGCAGCGCCGCCGGGTCGGGCGCCTCCTCGTGCCGCGCGAAGACGCGCTCCGCGTACCGGTGCCCCGTGTCGGGCCCGAGCACGAGGTACGGGCCGCCGGGACGGCGCGCCGCCTCGTAGCCGCCGACCAGGTACGCCGCGCCGGTGGACAGCCCGGCGAAGACGGCGTGCTCCCGCAGCAGGCCGACCGTACCGGCCATCGCGTGCCGGAAGTCCAGCCAGTGCACGGTGTCGTACAGCTCGTGCCGCACGTTCCCGAACGGGATCGAGCTGCCGATCCCGGCGATGATCGCCTCCGGGTCGCTGAACCGCTCGCTGCCGAACGTCACGCTGCCGAACGGCTGCACGCCGACGAGCCTGACCGCCCGCCCCGCCGCGCGCAGCGCCCGCGTCAGCCCGCCGGTGGACGCGCCCGTGCCCACCGCGCCGACGACCGTCAGCCGCTCGCCCGGCAGCGCCGCGTCCACCAGCGCGGCCAGTTCGCGGTACCCCGCGTGGTGCACCGGGTCGTGGTACTGCCGCATCCAGTACATGTCGGGCCGCCCCGCCAGGAGCCGCCGCACGTGACGCACACGCCGCTCCTGGTCCAGCCGCAGGCTGCTGGAGGGCGGCATCTGGTCCACGGTCGCGCCCAGCACTTCGAGCTGGGCGCGCATCACGGAGTCCACGGTGGTGGAGGCGACGATGTGGCAGCGCAGGCCGTAGCGGTGCGCCGCCATCGCGAGCGCCAGGGCGTAGATGCCGCTGGAGCTGTCGATGAGGGTCTGCCCGGGACGTATCCGGCCGCGCCGCAGCAGGGCGCGTACGGCGCCGAGCGCGGCGTAGACCTTCATCGTCTCGAAGCGGGCGAGGACGGTCTCGCCGTCGAGGCGTACGAGCGCGGGCGCCTTGATCGCGTCGGTGATGTGCTCGTGCACCGGCACGGCGGCCGGTACCGCGGCCGGAGGGGACAGGGGTGTGGGGGCGGATGGCATGACGTACCGGACCTCCTGGGCGTGCGGATGCCGAGCCGGGATGTGCAGCCGTGCGACGGGGGGACGTGGTGCCCGGCCCCGGGCGGGCCGCGCGTCCGGCGGGCGCTCACGGCTTCCTGCCGGTGACGACGAGCCGCCGCGCCCCGGGGCCGTACGGGCCGCCGTCGAAGTCGCCGTGGCAGGCGACGTCCACGAAACCGGCCGCCTCGAACAGGTCGTGCAGCTCGGCCGCGCTGTAGAGGAAGGAGTGGATCGACCGGCTGCTGGCCACGTCACCGCGCACCAGCGTCCAGTCGGTGCGCAGCCGCCGCCAGCTGTCCAGCACGGTGTCGCGCTGCACGACGTACGCGCCGTCCGGCAGGTCCACCACCTGCGGGCGCCCGATCCAGCCCGCAAGCACCTCCTTGCCCATCACGTCCACCAGCAGCCGCCCGCCGGGGGCCAGGCTCTCCCACGCGTTGCGCAGCACGCGCGCGTTGTCGCCCGGCTCGTCGAAGTACCCGAAGGACGTGAACACGTTGAGCACGACGTCGAACGCGCCGGGCGCCACGTACGCCAGCATGTCGGCGCGCACCAGCGTCACGTCCACACCGGCCGCCGCGCAGGCGCGCCCGGCACGCTCCAGCATGCCCGCGCTCAGATCGACGCCCGTCACCTCGTACCCGCGCCGCGCGAGCGGCACGACGAACAGGCCGGGCCCGCAGGCGAGATCGAGGACGCGCGCCCCCGCCGGGAAGTCGAGCAGCGCCGCGTCCCGCACCAGCCCGGCGACCGACGTGCCGCGCTCCGGCGAGAACATCACCGGCGCGAAGTCGGCCCACAACGCCTCGTCCTCGTACCACTGACCGTCCGCGGCCCCGTCCGTCACACCGGTCTCCTCACGTGTCCGCCCTCTGTCTCAGTGGTCGTCCGGCGGCGCGCATGAGTTCCCGGCGTGCCGGGCAGCAAGGAGACAGCGGGCCGGGTGACGGGGCGGCCCGGATCAGGGGAACACGGGGGAAAAGAAGGGCGGGGAACAGGAGAACGACGGGGTGGCGTGACGGCACGCCGTGTCGGAACCGGCACCGCGCGACCCCGCCCCGGCGGTACCGCCGTGCTTCAGCGCGGCTTCAGCGATCCTTCCAGCCAACGGTCAGCGCCGGGCGCCAAGATCCTCCGCAGGGCACCCGGGGGGCTCGCCCCAGCGGACCCGGAAGGAGAGCACGGCATGACCCTGCCCATGGAACTCCCCTCATCCACGCCCCGCGACCGACTCCGGTTCGACGCGACCGTCCCGCGCGCGCTGGTGCACCGGGCGTCGGTGGCTGAGGTCTTCATCACCGACTCCGTCGCTTCCCCGGCGAACACGCCGGACGGCGCGGAGGCGGTCTTCGACGTGGCCGCCCAACTGCCGCGCGGCCACCTCATCGGCGAGAACCCCGCGGCGTACGACTTCCTGCTCATCGTCGAGGTGCTGCGGCAGGCGGGCGTGCTCGTCGCCCACCAGCACCTCGGGGTGGCCATCGACAGCGCGTTCATCTTCAAGTCGATGAGCTACGAGGTCCGTTCGCCCGAGGCGCTGCGCATCGGCAGCCGGCCCGCGCACGTCGTCGTCGGCCTGACCGTCCGGCCGGAGCGCAACCGCGCCGGGCGCGTCCTCGGCTTCGAGTTCGACGGCGTCTTCGAGGTGGACGGCACCGTCGCCCTCCTGGCGTCCGGCGCCCTGGTGTTCGTCAGCCGCCGCGCCTTCGACCTGCTGCGCACCAAGGGCAGGGAACGGGTCCGCGCCGCCGACCCGGGCGCCACGCTCGTCAGCCGCCTCGCCCCCGCCGACCCGGCGGTCATCGGGCGCCGTGACCCGCGCAACGTCGTGGTCACCGACCCGGCCGTGGACACCGCGGGGAACGCGCTCGCCCGGGTCGTCGTGGACACGGCGCACCCGCACCTGTTCGACCACCAGCTCGACCATGTCCCGGGCAACCTCCAGCTGGAGGCGGCACGGCAGGTCGCGGTGGCGTCGGTGGCCAGACTGCACGGACTGGCCCCCGAGCACCTCGTGGTGACCGGCCTGCGCGCCGTGTTCACCGAGTTCGCCGAACTCGATCTCGGGACCACCGTGCTGGCCCGGATCGACGGCGTCCGGCAGGCCGAGGAGCTCGGACTCCTCGCCGTGCCCGTCGCCGTCCGCACCGAGCAGAGCGGGAGCCTCTGCAGCGACGTCACCGTGGAGGTGGCCCAGTGGGCGTGAAGCGCATCAGCACCCTTGTCGTGGACTACGGCGGTGTCCTGACCAATCCGCTGGGGGAGACGTATCAGCTCTTCGCCTCGCGGGTCGGGATACCGCTGGAGACCATCGTCACCGCGTTCATCGCGGCCACGGAACGGCACGGCGCGACGCCGATGGCCGATCTGGAGACGGGGGCCATCACCGAGGCCGAGATGGTCGGCCGGATCATCGCCGAGATGCCGCCGGGCACCGGCGACATCCTGGGCGGCCGTCCGTTCGGCGAGTTGTGGTTCCTCGGCAGGCACGCGAACGAGGAACTGGTGGACTTCCTGCGCGCCGTGCGCGCGGCCGGGATCCGCGTCGCGCTGCTGACCAACAACGTCCGCGAGTGGTCGGAGCGTTGGCGCGCCACGCTCCCCGTGGACGAGCTGTTCGACGTCGTCGTGGACTCCTCCGAGGAAGGCGTGCGCAAGCCCGACGCGGAGATCTACCACCGGCTCCTCGCCCGCCTCGGCGCCGACGCCGAGGAGTGCCTCTTCCTCGACGACACCGAGGAGAACCTCACCGCGGCCCGCGAACTCGGCATGCACACCGTGCTGTTCAGCACCACCGGCCAAGCCGTCAAGGACGTCGGCGGCCTCCTGGAACTCGACCTGGACCAGACCGCCGAAGGAGTCGGGGCATGAGCGCGGACCACACGGTACTGATCGTCGGGGCAGGACCCACCGGCCTCACCGCCGCCTGCACCCTGCTGCGCAGCGGCGTCCCCGTCCACGTCGTGGACCGCCGCCGCGGCCCGGCCACCGCCCCCAAGGCGCTGGTCCTGTGGAGCGGCGCCCTCGAAGTGCTCGACCGGCTCGACGTGGCCGCCCCGCTGGCCGAACGCGCCCTGCCGCTGGCCGGGGCCTCCTACTGGTCGCGGGGCCGCAAGGTCGCCAAGGTCCGCTTCGGCGGCCTCGGCAACACCCGCTTCCCCGGCCCGCTGTGCGTGCCCCAGCCGGTGACCGAGGAGCTGCTGTACGCCCGCCTCACCCAGCTCGGCGGCACCGTCGCCTGGAACACCGAGGTCTCCTCCGTCACCCAGGAGGCCGACGGCGTCACCGCGCTGCTGCGTGACGTGGACGGCCAGGAGAGCGCGACCACCGCCAGCTGGCTCATCGCCGCCGACGGCATGCACAGCACGGTGCGCGGCACGCTCGGCGTCCCGTTCGAAGGCGCCACCTACCCGCGGGACTTCCTGCTCGGCGACGTCGTCCTCGACCCGGCGGGCGGCATCGAACTGCCCGACCACGAGGCCCAGTACCACCTGACGCCCGAGGGCGTCCTCGTCGTCGTGTCGCTGCCCGAGGGCGGCCACCGCGTCTTCTTCGACCAGCCAGCCGGCACCCGCGAGGACCGTCCTGAGAAGCCCGAGCTGCAACAGCTGCTCGACGCGCGCGGGCCGGGCAAGTGGCGTATCTCCGAGGTCTGGTGGAGCAGCCGCTTCCAGGTGCACACCAAGGTCGCCGCCTCCTTCCGCTCCGGCCGGGTGTTCCTGGCGGGCGACGCCGCGCACGTCCACAGCCCGGCGGGCGGCCAGGGCCTCAACACCGGTGTGCAGGACGGCTTCGACATCGGCTGGAAGCTCGCCGCCGCCGTCCGCTCCGGCGACACCGGCCTGCTCGACAGCTACCAGCACGAGCGCCGCCCCGCCGCCGTCGGCGCGGTCCGCAACGCCGACCGCCAGACGAAGCTGTGGCTGGTCCGCAACCCGCTGGTGCGCCGCCTGCGCGACGTGCTGCTCGGCCGTCTGTCCAGCAGCGGCGCCCTGGAGCGCCGGATCATCCCCGAGCTGGCCCAGATCGACCTGGACCACACGGGCAGCCCCGTCGTCCAGCAGTCGTCCGCCCCGGCCGACGGCGTACGCCCGGGACGCCGCGTCCCCGACCTGCCGCTGACCCCGGTCCACGGCACCAAGGCCACGACGCTGCACGCCTACCTGGCCGCGGGCCGCCACACCGTCGTCGTCCTCGACGACGGCCGGGCCGCGACCGAGGCGGCGCGCGCCGCCGAGGAGGCCAGGGGACGCGCCCACCCCGAACTGTCCGACGTGCTGCTCGTGCGCACAGGCCCCACCGAGACGCCCAAGGCCGGGGGCGCGCCCGCGTACGACCTGGCGACCACCCCCGCCGGCTCCACCGCCCGCACCGCGCAGGCGGTGTACGTCCGCCCCGACGGCACCGTCGGGGCCCGCGTCCCGCTGGACGGCCCGGGGCGCGTCGCCGAACTCCTCGCCCACCTTCCCGTTCTCGCCCCGGCTCAGTCCGGCGACCTGCCCGGACAGCGGTGATGCCCACCATGCCCAGACCGTCCGCCACCACCGGCACCTCACGCCGCGAACGCCGGGCCGCCGCGCGCGCCCGGCGCGCCGAGGGCCCGCCACGCCCCCGCTGGCCCAAGTTCGTCCTGTTCTTCGCGGCCCTCTTCCTCGTGGACGCCGTCCTCGTCGGCGGCGGGGTCGCCGACCGGCTGCTGAACGGCGGCACCGAGGACCTGTCCTCCGAGTCGGCGCAGGCCGCCGACGCCCTGGAGGCCGACTTCCCGACCAGCGCGGCGAACTTCGTCCTCCTCGTCGAGGCACGTGACGACGCCGGGGTGGACGACGCCGCCGTCGCCGCCGACGGCATCGAGCTGACCAACCGGCTGGCGTTCGAGCCCGGACTGTCCGGCGTCACCTCCTACTGGCAGACCGGCGCCGACCAACTGCGCTCGGACGACGGCCGGTACGCGCTGATCCTGGCCCACATCGACGGCGTCGAGGACGAGCAGCAGAACGCGTTCGCCCGCATGGCGCCCTCCTACAGCGGCACGCCCGAGGGCACCGAGACCATCGACGTGCGCGTCGGCGGCCGGGTCGCCGTCCTGGAGGAGGTCCAGACGACGATCGAGGAGGACCTCCTCACCGCCGAGCTGATCGCCCTGCCGATCACCCTGCTCATCCTCATCCTGGTGTTCGGCGGCGTCGTCGCGGCCCTCCTGCCCCTCGGCGTCGGCATCGTCGCCATCCTCGGCACGAACGCGGCGCTGCGGGTCGTCACCGAGTTCACCGACGTCTCCGTCTTCGCGCAGAACCTCACCACGGCCCTCGGGCTCGGCCTGGCCATCGACTACGCCCTGCTCATCGTCCGCCGCTACCGCGAGGAACTGGCCGCCGGGCACGAGCCGGTCGAGGCCGTCTCGATCACGGTGCGCACCGCGGGCCGCGCCGTGCTGTTCTCCGCGCTGACCGTCGCCGTCTCGCTGTCCGCGATGCTCGTCTTCCCGCTGTACTTCCTGCGGTCCTTCGCGTACGCGGGCATCAGCGTCGTCATCCTCGCCGCCACAGCCGCGCTGACGATCCTCCCCGCCCTGCTCGTCCTGCTCGGGCACCGGGTGGACGCGCTGCGCATCCGGCGGCGCAAGAAGTCCGCGGACGAGGAGGGCCGCCTGTGGCAGCGCCTGGCGCAGGCGTCCGTAGGCCGCGCACCGCTGTTCGCCATCGGCACCACCGTCATCCTGATCGTCGTCGGACTCCCGTTCATGAACGTCCAGTTCGGCACGACCGACGACCGGCAGCTGCCGCCGGGCTCGGAGGCCAGGGTCGCGCAGGACATCATCCGCTCCGACTTCGACAGCAGCGCGACCGCCACCGTCGAGATCGTGGCCCGCACCGCGGACTCCGAGGACGACGCGGTCGCCGCCGCGCTGGACACCTACGCCATCGCCCTGTCGCAACTGCCCGACGTCTCCTACGTGGACAGCCCGGTGGGCACCTACGAGGACGGCGAGCAGACCATCTCCGTCACCCCGGCGCACGACATGCGCGCCCTCGACGGCAGCAGCCACATCTCCGTCGTCCCCGAGTCCGGCCTTGAGGTCAGCGCCCCCGCGGCCGGTGAACTCGTGCGCAGCGTCCGGGACATCAGCGCCCAGGCCGACTACCGCGACTTCGGCACCATGGTCGGCGGCGACGCGGCGGTCCTTGAGGACAGCAAGAACGCCATCTCCTCCCGGCTGCCCTGGGCCGCGTTCATCATCATCGGCGCCTCGCTGATCCTGATGTTCCTGCTCACCGGAAGCCTGCTGATCCCGATCATCTCCGTGGTGCTGAACGCGCTCAGCCTCACCGCGATGTTCGGCGCCGTCGTCTGGGTCTTCCAGGACGGCAACCTCTCCGGATTCCTCGGCTTCACCGCCACGGGCACGATAGAAGTGACGCTGCCCGTCCTGATGTTCTGCGTCGCCTTCGGCCTGTCCATGGACTACGGCGTCTTCCTCCTCTCCCGCGTCACCGAGGAGTACCGCAGGAGCGGCGACCCGAAGCAGGCCATCATCGCGGGCGTCCACCGCACCGGCGGCGTCATCACGGCGGCGGCCCTCATCCTGGCGGTCGTCCTGGTGGCCATCGGCACCTCGCGCATCACCAACACCAAGATGCTCGGGCTCGGCGTCGCGCTCGCCGTCATCGTGGACTCCACCGTCGTGCGCGGCCTGCTCGTCCCGGCCGTCATGCGGCTCGGCGGACGCGCCACCTGGTGGGCCCCCGCGCCCCTGCGGCGCTTCCAGGAGCGCTTCGGCCTGCGCGAGGAGCCGCTGGACGCGGAGCCCGCGCCCGCGCCGCCCGCGGCGGAGCAGCACCGCAGCCCGGAACCCGTCCTGGAGGAGACCAAGTGACCGGCCCCGTCCTGCGCCGCGTCGTCGTCACCGGGGCGACCGGCCTGCTCGGCAGCGCCGTCGTCGCCCGGCTGCTCGCCGACGGCACGGAGGCCGTCGCCCTCGTCCGCGACGCGGACAAGGCGCGGCGCCTCCTGCCGGGCGACGAGCGGCTGACCGTCGCCGTCGGCGACGTCACCGACCCGGCGAGCTACCGCAAGGCCCTCACCGGCGCCGACGCGGTGATCCACACGGCCGCGTACTTCCGCGAG
Organism: Streptomyces avicenniae; assembly: GCF_000719135.1. Taxonomy (GTDB): domain Bacteria; phylum Actinomycetota; class Actinomycetes; order Streptomycetales; family Streptomycetaceae; genus Streptomyces; species Streptomyces avicenniae. Next base: position 18,990 of record NZ_JOEK01000004.1, read on the forward strand.
TACTACCAGCCGGGCGCCGACCTGCCGCGCCTCTTCCGCACCAACGTGGACGCCGTCACGGACCTGCTGCGCGCCGCCGTGGACGCGTCCGTCCCCGTCGTCGTCCAGACCAGCTCCATCAACACCCTGGCGTCCGGGACTGAGGAGGCACCGGCCGACGAGTCCGCGCCGCCCCCGCCCGGCTGGGAGCGGAACGCGTACCGCGCCAGCAAGGTGCGCGCCGAGCGGGCCATCACGGCGTTCGTCGGCAAGGAGAAGGACCTGCGCGTCCCGCTCGTCCTCCCCGGCTGGATGTGGGGGCCGGGCGACGCGGGGCCGACGTCCGCCGGGCGCCTGTTCCTGTCCGTCGCCAAGGGCGCCCTGCGCGCCGTGCCCCGCGCGGGCAACCACGTCGTGGACGCCCGTGACGTCGCCGCCGCCTGCGTCCGCGCCGCCGAGAGCGGCCAGAGCCTGCGCCGCTACATCGCGGCAGGGCGCTGGCAGCGGCTGTCCGCCACCACCCAGGGCGTCGCCGACGCCGTGGGCGTGAGCGCGCCCCGGGAGATCCCGGCGGCGGCCGCCCTCACGTTCGCCACCCTGCTGGAGACCTCGGCCAAGCTGCGCCGCCGGGAGCCCGTCGCCACCCGCGAGGGCGTCCGCGTCCTCCTCGACGGCAACCGCACCCGCATCAGCTCGGCCCGCCTCCAGAGCGAACTCGGCGTCGAATTCAGGCCGTTGAGCGAGACCTTCGCCGACGAGGCCGCGTACTACCGCGCCACCGGGCTCCTCGCCCCCGCGGGGGGCGCCGCATGACCCCGCACCCGACCCGCCCCCAGCCCCCGCACGGCCACCGCGCGCCGTACGCATCCAGGAGGTCCTGACCCCATGCCCAGCACCAGAACGGTCGTCCTGGGCGCGGCTGCCACGCTGCTCGCGCTCACCCCCGCGTACTGGGCCGTCGCCGCCGGCTCCGAGACGGCGGAGACCGCCGACCCGGCTGCACAGCGCGCCACCGCCGAGGCCGACGCCGAGGAGGCCGCCGCCGCGACCGCCGCCCGGCTGGAGGCCGCGGACATCGTGGACCTCCCCGTCACCTTCACCGTCGTCAACCAGAACCGCACGCTCGCGGCCTGCGCGGTGGACGGGGAGACGTACCAGGTCCGCGGCCACCTGACCGCGCCGCGCGCCGTGCTCGACCAGGCGGCGGCGGGCGAGGAGACCGCGATCACGCTCTACGAGCACGGCATCGCCGCCGGTGAGTGGTACTGGCGCCTCGACGCCGAGGGCTACCACCACACGGAGGAGCTGGCCAGGCGCGGCCACGCCTCGCTCACCATCGACCGCCTCGGCTACGATTCGAGCGACACCCTCGACGGCCTCGCCTCCTGCATCGGCGGCCAGGCCGACATCGCCCACCAGATCACCGAGCAACTGCGGGCGGGAACCTACGAGATCGAGGGCGACGAGACGTACGCCTTCGACCGTATCTTCCTCGCGGGCCAGTCGAACGGCGGCCAGATCATCCAGATCGCCGCGTACTCGTTCCAGGACGTGGACGGGCTGGTCATCATGGACTGGACCGACCTCGGGCTGACCCCGCAGGCGAACGCCCGCTTCTTCACGTCGCTCCAGTCGTGCCTCCAGGGCGGCGAGGACGGCTACAGTTACTACGACCTCGGAACGGAGCAGTTCGCCAGCGGCAACTTCAACGACACCGATCCCGAGGTGCTCGAACTGGCTCTCCCGCACCAGAACCCGCACCCGTGCGGCGACATGGTCTCCCAGCTCGGCGGCGTCCTGATGGACGTGCAGCAGATCCCGGAGATCACCGTCCCGGTGCTGTTCCTGTACGGCGCGGAGGACGCCCGTGTCGAGGGCGGCGCCGAGCACGAGGCGCTGTTCACCGGCGCGGAGTCCACCGAGCTGCTGGAGATCCCCGAGGCCGGGCACTACATGGGCCTCGAACGCCAGGCCCCCCTGGTGCACGACACCCTCGCCGACTGGCTGGACCGGCAGGGCGGCTGATCGACGGCGATCCCGCGCCCTGCCCCTCCCCGTCCACCCACGGTCGGTCCCCACCCGTCCGTCCTCCCCACCTGGGCACCGGGGCCGGTTCCCCGACCGGATCCGGCCCCGCGCCCGCCGTACCCCTCCCGTACCCCCAGCTCGCACCACCGTACGAACCCCGCTCGTACCACCGCACCATGTCCCGGCTTTCCCCGTGTCGTGACCCCGTCACCCAGCCATGACCCCCACATGGTCAGACACAGAGGAGCTCCGTTCTCATGTCAGCATCACCGCCACTCCTGCGGCGGTTAGGAATCCTGGCGACCGCCCGACGCCGCGCCGTGCTCGTCACGGGAGGCGTCGTCTTCCTCCTCGCCGCGGTCTTCGGGGCGGGCGCGCAGAGCGTGCTGTCGCTCTCGCGCTTCGAGGCGTCGGGCTCGGAGTCCGACCGCGCGGAGCAGGTCCTGCGCGACGAGTTCCAGGACGGAAGTCCCAACTACCTGCTCCTCGTCACCGCGACGAGCGGCACGGTGGACGACCCGGCGGTCGCCGACGCGGCCCGCGAGGTGGCGGACGAGCTCGCCGCCCAGCCGCTGGTCACCACGGTCGATTCCTACTGGGCCCGCGACAACAGCCCCACGCTCGTCAGCGAGGACCGTACGCAGGCCCTCGTCGTCGCCTGGCTCGCCGGGGACGCCACGGACGTCCGCGAAGGGCTCGCCGACATCACCCCCGAGATGGTCACGGGCGACGACACGGACGGCCTCATCACCGTCCAGGCGGGCGGCCAGGACGAGATCTTCCGGCAGGTCAGCGACACCTCGCGCGAGGACTTCCTGCGCGCGGAGGCCGTCATCATCCCGGTCGTCCTGGTGCTCCTCGTCTGGGCCTACCGGCGCTGGTCGGCGGCCGGACTGACGCTGGCCGTCGGCCTGTTCTCCGTCCTCGCCACGCTGGCGCTCCTGCGCGGCGTCACCGCCTTCACCGAGGTCTCGACGTTCGCGGCCAACCTCGCGCTCGTCCTCGGCCTCGGACTCGGCATCGACTACAGCCTGTTCGTCATCGCCCGCTACCGCGAGGAACGGACGGCCGGGCGCGACAAGCACGCGGCCGTCGTCCGCACGGTCGAGACGGCGGGGCGCACCGTGCTCTTCAGCGGCGTGACCGTCGCGGCGTCCCTGGCCGCGCTGTTCGCGTTCCCCTTCCCCTTCCTCCAGTCGTTCGCGTACGCGGGCATCGCCGTCGTGGCGACCGCCGCGTTCGGCGCCGTCGTCCTGCTCCCGGCCGCGCTGGCCGCCGTCGGCCACCGCGTCGAGCGCCGTGACGCGCCGTCGGCCCCGGTGGACATCACCACGGGCCGCTGGTACCGGATCGCCCTGCGCGTCATGCGCAAGCCGCTGCTGTACGGGCTGCCCATCCTCGCCGTGCTCCTGGCACTCGGCTCGCCGTTCCTCGGCGCCCGCTTCGGCCTGCCGGACGAACGCGTCCTGCCGTCCGACGCCACGGCCCGCATCACCCAGGAGCACATCCGCGAGAACTTCCCCACCGAGGAGACCGACGCGCTCCAGATCGTCGCCCAGGGCGGCGCCCCCGCCGACCGGACGGCGGACACCGAGGAGTACGCCCTCACGCTGTCCGAGGTGCCAGGCGTCTTCCAGGTGGACACGTACACCGGCTCCTACCAGGAGGGCACCCGCGTCGCCGAACCACCGGGCACCGCCGAGCGGTACACGAGCGAGGACACCCTGCGCCTCGTCGTCACCGCCGACCGCGCCGCCCTGGACGGCGACCTGTCCGACCTCGTCGAGGACGTCCGCGCCCTGTCCCCGCCCTACGAGGTCGCCGTCGGCGGCTTCCCCGCGGCGATGACCGACTTCCGCGCCGACCTCTTCGACCGGCTGCCCCTGGTCGTCGGCATCATCCTGGTGGTCACCTTCGTGATCCTCTTCCTGATGACCGGCAGCCTCCTCATCCCGGCCAAGGCGACGGTTGCCAACATCCTCAGCCTCAGCGTGATGTTCGGCTCCCTCGTCTGGGTGTTCCAGGACGGCAACCTCTCGGGGCTGCTCGACTTCACCCCGGCAGGGCGCATGGAACCGAGCATCCCGATCCTGATGTTCTGCATCGCCTACGGGCTGTCGATGGACTACGAGGTGTTCATCATGGCCCGCATCAAGGACGAGTACGACCGCACGGGCGACAACACGACCGCCGTCGCGGCGGGCATCCAGCGCAGCGCGCCGCTGATCACGGCCGCCGCGGGCATCCTGGCGCTCACCTTCGCGGCGTACGTCACCGGGCAGGTGGTGTTCCTGAAGGAGCTGGGCGTCGGCATGGCCCTGGCCGTCCTGGTGGACGCGCTGCTCATCAGGACGGTGCTCGTCCCGGCGTTCATGCGGCTCGCGGGCGACGCCAACTGGTGGGCGCCGGGCCCGCTCCGGCGCCTGCACGCGCGCTTCGGCATCAGCGAGAGCGCGTCGGACGACGACCCGCCCGTGCCCGCGCGGGGCGCGCAACTCGCCGACAGCAAGCGGTAGCCGCCGCCGACCGGACCACGGCCCGTGGGGTGCGCCCCCACGGGCCGTGGGCGTCCGCGCGCGTGCGACAGTGGTGCGGCATCCCCGAGAGAGGCGACAACCGTGCGCGACGCCGCCCCCGCCGAGCCCACCGATCCCGCCGCCGACGCGACGGCCCGCGCCACCGCCAGACGCCGCGCCGGGCTGTTCCTCATGTTCCTCGCGCCGGGCGTCGCGCTCTCCTCGTGGGTGACCAGAACCCCCGCCATCCGGGACGCCGTTGACGCCTCGACCGCCGGGATGGGCCTCATCATCCTGGGCGCGGCCGTCGGCGCGCTCGCGGGCATCCTGGGCGCGGCGCGCGCCGTGGCCCGTCACGGCGCCCGCGCGGTCGCCACGGCCGGGGCGGCGCTCAACGTCGTCGGCCTCGTCGTGATCGCCGTCGGCGTCGCGAACGGCGGCGCGCCCACGGTCTTCTGCGGCCTCGCGTTCTTCGGCGCGGGCAGCGGGCTGATGGAGATCGCCGTCAACGTCGAGGGCGCCGCCGTCGAACGCGTACTCGGCCGCCCCGTACTCCCCGCGCTGCACGGCTGCTTCAGCCTCGGCAACCTCGCGGGCGCGGTGGGCGGCATCGTGCTGACGGCCCTGGGCTTCCCCGTGCTCTGGCACCTCGTCGCCGTCGCCGTGCTGCTCGCCGCGGCCAACGCGTGGGCGCTGCGCAACCTGCCGGGCGGCACGGGCAAGGAGCAGCGTCACGCACCGTCGCCGCAGGGCGGCAGCGCCCCGGCCACACCCCGTCAGCCCCTCTGGCGCGAGCGGCGCGTGCGGCTGCTCGGCCTCATCGTCCTCGGCATGGCGCTCGCCGAGGGCGCGGCGGCCGACTGGCTCCCGCTGATCATGGTGGACGGCTACGACCTCGGGCCCACCGCCGGATCGCTGGTCTACGCGCTGTTCGCCGCGTCGATGGCCGCCGGGCGCTTCGGCGGTGAGCGCGTGCTCGCGCGCCTCGGGCGCGTCACGGTCGTGCGCGCCAGCGCCGTGTGCGCGGCGGTCGGCATCGCCGCCGTCGTCCTGGCGCCCTGGCCCGGCCTCGCGGCGGCGGCCGTCGTCCTGTGGGGCCTGGGCGCCGCCCTCGGCTTCCCGGTCACGCTCTCGGCCGCGGGGGACGACCCGGACGGCGCGGCGGCCCGGGTCGGCGCCGTCGCGACGGCGGGGTACCTCGCGTTCCTCGCCGGGCCGCCCGCGCTCGGCTTCCTCGGCGAGACGTTCGGCCTGCGCAACGCGATGGTCGCCGTCCTCGCCGTCGTGCTCCTCGCCGGAGCGCTCGCACGGGCGGTCGGCCCCGTCACGCCCGCCGCCGTCCCCGACGCCCTGTCGGAGCCCGTCACACCCGCCGACCCGTCGCACGCCTAGGGTCCGTCTTCACAGGGGGCGCCTTAGCAGCCGGAGCCGCCTGGCACCAGCGCCCGGCCGGGTGGCCGTCGGCGGCTATGCCCCGACCGTGCTCACTCGAATGGATGAAACGGGCCATGATCACTCTTAGTGTTGGATGAAGTGCGGCATGTATCCCCCCGGCGCCCGGATGTCCCACTCGGGCACCGCGCGCCGGTCCGGCGGGAACACCGCCGGGCATCGGCTCATCCCGTCCTCGGACGGGACGTCCCCTTGGAGGCGTCATGCCCTTCCAGACGACCGCTCCCGCGCCGCTCGCCACCCAGGCCGAGCTGTCCGCGCTGACCGCCCTGACCGCCGCGACGGAGACCGAGATCAGCGGCGCTCCCGTCCACTCCGCCGAGGCCAGCGGCCTGCTGCTCCTCCTCCTGCTGCTCTCCCCGCAGGAGCCCGAGGAGTTCCGCAAGTAACCGGCGCTCCCCCCTGGTGAACCTACGAGAAACCGTGCTCGGCACCGCCGACGGAAAGTGAGTCACCGATGTCGGAACCGGACGCCTCGCCCCAGGCGCAGTTCTCCCTGGCGACCGAGGCGCTGGCCGGGCGCGTCCTGGGTGCCCTCACGGGCACCCAGGGTCCCCTCCCCCCTACGGGCCCGCCCGCCGCGGGCGCCCCCGGTGACGTGAAGGCGTACCTCGCCGCCGTCCGTGTCCTGGGCCCCGATCTCTACGCCCCCGCGCTGCTGCGCGGCACGCCCCCCGACCCGGCCGACACCGAGGCCGTCACCGAGGCGTTCCGCGTGTTCCCGCCCAGCCCCGCCGACCCGCCCGAGACCGTACGCCGCGACCGCGCGACGGCCCGGCTGCACCTCGGACTCGGCGGCGAGCCCCTGCCCGTGCCCCTCGCCCCCACGGCCGCGGAACCCGGGCTGCGCCCCGCCGCGGGACACGCCCTCCCACCGTGGCGCGCCTGGTCCGCGCACCTCGCGCCCCTGTCCGCCCTCGCCCTGCCGGGCGCCGACGACACGCTCCAGGCCGAGGCGACCCGCCACTCACGCGCCCTCGCCCTGGGCACCACCCGCGCCCTCCTGCGCCGCGACCACCCCACCGCCGCCCGCCTCGCCCGCTGGCTCGCCCTCACCGAACGGCGCGGCGCCGTCCCCGCCCTGGACACCGAGGCCGTCCTCACGCACATCGACCTGTTCGGCGGCGGCAGCGTCCGCGCCAGGCTCGACACCGCGGTCGCGCGCCTCCTCCTCGTCACGGCGCCCCGCCACCGCCGCCCCGACGACACCGGCGCGGCAGGACACCAGGAAAGGCCCCCCGCATGACCCACGAGCCGCCCGGCACCCCGTCCGTCCGCACGGTGGCCGCCCAGGTCGCCGCCGCCGCCCTCGGCTGGCTGCACCGCAACCGCCACCACGGCGCGCTCCCCGCCGGGACCACCGCGGAGCTGGCCGACCCCGACGGCGTCTACAAGCCGCTCGGCGAGTCCGCGCTCGCCGGCTCCCTCGTCCTGCGCGAAGGGCTCGCCTCCACCGCCGACCTGGCGGCGGCGCGCGAGCTGGTCGCGTTTGCCTGGACCCAGCTCGGCGAGGGAAACCTGCTGTACGAGCGGCAGTTGCGGTACATGACGATGACGGACCCGCTGGAGGTCTACACCCACTTCGCGCGTGCCGGATACCGGCACCGGCGGCTCCACACCCTGCTGACCCACCTGCACGGCCTCACGTCGCTGCGCGGCGCCGAGCAGATGCCCAACCGCCGCCTCGCCGTCGCCAACGCGGCCCGCGTCGCCCGCGTGGACCACGCCCTGGACTGGCCCGCGCTGACCCGCGCCACCTGGCTCGGCCACACCCCCGAGCCCTGGGCCCTCGACTGGATGACCGCCTACAGCGTCACGCACACCGTCTTCCACCTCACCGACTGGGGCGCGCGGCCCGACGGCCTGCCCGACGAGCTCCAGGACTACCTGCGGACCTGGCTGCCCGTCTGGATCGACGTCTGGCGCGAGATCCAGGAGTGGGACCTCGTCGCCGAACTGCTCATCGTGGACGCCTGCCTGGCCGAACCCCGCTGCGACCCGGAGGACTGGGCCCTGCTCGCCGCCGTGCAGCGCGAGGACGGGCTGCTGGCGCGCGACGGGCGGCCCGTGTCCGAGGACGAGGCCCAGGCGTTCCGCGAGCACCACCACACGACGGTCGTCGCGGCCGTCGCCGGAACGCTCGTCGCCTCCCGCTTCCGCGGCACGTCCGCCGCCGCCTGACCCGTGCGACGGCACGCCGTGCGGTCCACGAAGGGGCCGGGACCGACCACACGAAGGAGCGAACTTCTCGCGGCGCACCCCGCCCCGCGCAGACCGTTCCCCGCCCTGCCGGTGGCCGTCGCCGGCGCCCCGCTTTCCCGCGTTTCCCGCGCATTGGCATAGGAACGTCCCCGGCCGATGGCCATACTGGACGGTGGAGGGGGCGGCGCAGCCGACTGACGGGGGGCGACGGACACGCTATGGCCGAGGGCATGCTGATCCAGGGCCGGTACCACCTGCTCGAACTCATCGGGCGCGGAGGCATGGGGGAGGTCTGGCGGGCGCGGGACGAGGCACTCGACCGGAGGGTCGCCGTCAAATGCCTGAAGCCGATGGGCCCGCGCCAGGACGAGTCGTTCCTGCGCACGCTGCGCGAACGGTTCAGGCGCGAGGCCAGGGTCGCCGCCGCGCTCCAGCACCGGGGGGTCACCGTCGTCCACGACTTCGGTGAGTACGACGGGGTCCTGTTCCTCGTCATGGAGTTACTCGACGGCAGCAACCTGAGCGAACTGCTCGCGGACCGCGACCACGTGCCGCTGCCGGTGCCCGACATCGCCGACATCGCCGAACAGGTCGCCGTCGCGCTCAGCTACACGCACGAACAGGGCATCGTCCACCGGGACCTGAAGCCCGCCAACATCATGCGGCTCACCGACGGCACCGTGAAGATCTGCGACTTCGGCATCGCCCGCCTCGCCGACAGCATGGGCCTCACCGCCAAACTGACCAGCGTCGGCATGGCCATGGGCACGCCGCACTACATGTCGCCCGAGCAGATCGCCGGTGTGGACGTGGACCACCGCAGCGACCTCTACTCCCTCGGCTGCGTCCTGTACGAGATCGCCACCGGCTCCCCGCCGTTCGACCTCGGCGACCCCTGGTCCATCCTCATCGGCCACCGCGACACCCCGCCGGAGCCGCCGCGCGTCAGGCGCCCCGACCTGCCCGCCGAACTCGACGCCTTCATCCTCACGCTCCTCGCCAAGGACCCCGAGGACCGGCCCGACGACGCCTCCCACCTCGCCAGGACGCTGCGGACCGCCGCCCAGCCGCCCGCGACCCCCTGGGTGCCCCAGCAGCAGCGCCCGGCCGAGCGGCTGCCCTCCTGGACCCGCGGCATGCGCGCGGGCTCCCGCGCCTCCGGCTCCTGGTCCACGCGCCTGCCGCCGCCCGACCGTTCCGCCGGGCTCACCGGCCAGTGGACGGGCATGGTCCCCACCCTCGTGCGCCCCGTGCCCGCCGTCCGGTACGGCCCGGCTCCCGAGTACCTCGCGGTCCTGGAGAGCTACCACCGCACGGCCCTCGACCACGGTCGGCACGGCCGCTGGCAGCAGGCGTTCGACGTGCACCGCGCCGTCGCCGACGCCCGCGAGCAGGCACTCGGCCCCGAGCACGCCCTCACCCTCGCCAGCCAGGACGCCGCCTTCCACGCCCTCGGCCGCCTCGGCCGCTGGGAGGAGGCGCTCGCGGGCCACCTCCAGGTCGCCGGGGCCCGCGCCCACGTGCTCGGCCCCGAGGCGCCCGCCACCCTCGACACCCACTACGAGATCGCCGTCTGCCTCGGCCGCCTCGGCAGGCCGGGCGAGGCGCTGCGCCTGTACGAGAACCTGATCGCCGCCAGGACCCGCACCGGCGGCCCCACCCACCCCGAGACCCTGCGCGCCCGGCACGGCCACGGCATCAGCCTCGGGCGGCTCGACCGCTGGGACGAGGCCCTCGCCGAGGCCCACCAGGTGTGGACCCTGCGCGCGCAGACCCTCACCCCCGACCACCTCGACACCCTGGTCAGCCGCCGCGAGATGGCCGTCGCGCTCGGCTGGCTCGGCCGCTGGGAGGAGGCCCTCACGGTCTACCGCGAGGTACGGCGGGCGCGGGAGCGGATCTTCGGCCCGCAGGACCCCGACGCCCTCGCCAGCCGCAACGACGAGGCGCTGTGCCTGGAACAGCTCGGCCGCACCGCGGAGGCGGCCGAACTGTACCGGCAGGTGGCCGCCCTGTGGGATCACGGGACCACCGGCGCCTGACCGCGCGCACGTACCATGGCGGCATGTCGTTTCTCCGCCGCCGCAGCGCCGCTTCACCCGCAGGCCCCGACTTCGACGTGCTCGCCATGGACCCGGGCGACTGGCCGGGAGTGCTGGGCGCGGGGCTGCTTCCGGCGCCCGACGGCAGCTGCCAGGGCGTCGTGCTGCGCTACGACCTGTTCGGCGGGCGCGGACCCGCCATGGTCATCGGGAACCTCCCGGAGGGCTCACCCGCCCGGGAGGTCGCCGAGGGCGACGTGCCCTTCGAGGTCCACCAGCTGCTCGCCGCGCTGGAGATCGACGAGGAGGTCGTGACGACCGGCACCGAGGAGGTCCCCGTGATGCACGAGGACAGCCTCCTGATCGTCCGGCGGATCACCTGTAGCGAGAGCCGGGTGTCCTGCGTGCAGTTCGACCGCAGCGACGGCGTCCTCGTCACGATCGCCAGCTGGGACCGGCCGATCACCGACGAGCTGTACCAGCTCCTGAAGCCGCTGCCCGCCGAGATGTTCCAGCGCTAACGGGTCCCCACCGCGGCCCGGACCGCGCGCCGGGCCAGCGCCCAGTCCTCGTGCAGCCGCCGCAGGCGCAGGCGTTGCTCCTCGCCGTAGGACAGGCCGCCGGGCGGCGCCACCACGGTGTCCCGCATCGCGCGCTGCACGTTCTCCTCGCACTGCCGGATCTCGCGGGTGAGGACCAGCATGAGGTTCACGAGGAACGCGTCCCGGCCGCCCCGCCCGTCCGCGTGCGCCGCCTGGCTGATGCGGCGGCGCGTCCCCGTCGCCCCGCCCAGGTCCGTCCACAGCGTCGCCAGGTCGTAGCCCGGCAGGTACCAGCCGGCCGTCTCCCAGCCGACCAGGACGGGACCCGTGGGCGAGAGCAGGACGTTCCCGAGCCGCGCCGCGCCGTGGCTGAACTCGCGCGGCAGCTCGCGTCCCGGTCTGGCGAGGCAGAACAGCAGGGTGTGCAGATCGCTGACGTCGCGGTCCGTGAGCAGTCCCAGGGTGTGGAAACGGGCGAGCTGCGCCGGGTAGTTGACCGCGTCGGGGAACGTGCCGTCCGGCGGCGTCCAGGAGTTGACCCGGCCGATGGCCTGGAGCACGGCGCGCTGGTCGGCCGCCGAGGGCAGCCCCGCCGGATGCCGCCGGTGCGCCGCGGCCCGGCCCGGCACGAACTCGGTCAGCAGCGTGCAGCGGTGCGGGTCGTCGGCGATGAGCCGCGGCACGCGCACCGGGGGCCGCAGCCGGACGAAGGTCCGGTAGGCCGCTATCTCCAGCCGGAACCGCTCGGCCCGCGCGCCGCCGCGCTCCGGAAGGCACTTGGCGACGACGGCCCGCCGCCCGGCCGTCCCGGCGAGCACGACGGAGGGGCCCGCGTCCCGCAGGACCTGCGCCGGGGTGAAGTCGGGGCAGATCTCGTGGACGGCCGACAGCGCCTCGCGCAGCCGCTCCCCTCGCGCTCCCGAGAAGTCCAGGCGACCACCGGCCGCCCGGCCCGGCGCCGTGCGGCGGGGTCGGGGGGAGCGGTCGGCGGGGCCGGAGGCGTACGGGTCGCCGACGGCGGCGCGCGGCTGCTGCCGGACCCGACCGGCCACGGGTGAGGGTGACGGATACATAAGCGGGCATGGTCCCTTCGTGTGCCGGAAGGTTCACGGCGCCCTCCGGTCCGGTGGTGCCTGGCACCCTGGGGAAGTGTCGGCGTACGCCGGAACCGGAGTGACGCGGTGTCTACATCACTCCCTCCTACGGGTGGCACACCATGTGGCGCACCCTGGCGAACCCTGGCGAATGCGGTTCGGCGCGTTGCGCGGTGGTTACTGTCAACTCAGCCGAGATCCTGGGGGCTTGACGTGAGCAGCAGAACCAACACCCGCCTCGCGGACCTCTTCCGGCTCACCGGGTGGTCCAAGGGCGAGCTGGCCAGACTCGTGAACCGGCAGGCGGCGGCCCAGGGCTGCCCGCAGCTGGCGACCGACACCTCACGCGTGCGGCGCTGGATCGACATGGGGGAGATCCCCCGCGATCCGGTGCCCGAGGTGCTGGCGACGCTGTTCACCGAGCGACTCGGCCGTGTCGTGACCATCGAGGATCTCGGGTTGCGGCGGCCGGGCGAGGCGGGGAGCCAGCCGTCCCTGCGCGGACTGCCCTGGCCACCGGGCCGCACCGCCGAGGTCCTCACCGAATTCACGGGAATGGATCTCATGCTCAACCGACGCGGCATGGTGGGCGCGGGCGCCGCGCTCGCCGCGGGATCAGCACTCAGCGATGCCCTGTACGACTGGCTCGGCGCCGTCTCCGGCGCCCCACCCGGCCCCGGCTCCCTCCACGGCGTGGACGCCGCCGGGTTCGACCGCTACGACGCGACACCCGTCGGCTCGGAGGAGATCGACGCCCTGGAGCACTCGGTCGAGGTGTTCCGCGCCTGGGACGCCGCGCGCGGCGGCGGACTCCAGCGCAAGGCGGTCGTCGGCCAGCTCAACGAGGTGGGCGGCATGCTCGCCTACCACAACACCCCCCACATCCAGCGGCGGTTGTGGGCCGTCGCCGCCGATCTGGCCGTCCTCGCGGGCTGGATGTCGCACGACGTCGGCCTCGAACCCACGGCCCAGAAGTACTTCGTCATCGCCGCGCACGCCGCGCGCGAGGGCGGCGACCGGCCGCGCGCCGGTGAGGCGCTGTCCCGCGCCGCCCGCCAGATGCTCCACCTCGGGCGGCCCGACGACGCGCTGGACCTCATGCGGCTGGCCCGCGCGGGCTCCGGCCCCGGCGGGGAGGCCCTGCCGCGCACCCGCGCCATGTTCGCGACCGTCGAGGCATGGGCCGAGGCGGCGCGGGGCGAGGGCCAGGCGATGCGCCGCCGCCTGGGCGAGGCGGAGGAGCTGTTCGCCGCGGACGACGGCGGCACGCCGCCGCCCGGCTGGATGCAGATGTTCGACGAGGCCGACCTGTACGGCATGCAGGCCCTGTCCCACCGGACGCTCGCCGAGCACGAACCGGCCGCCGCCCGCACCGCCGAGGGGCACGCCAGGAGGGCCCTCGACCTGCGCGACGACACCAAGGCGAGGTCCCGGCTGTTCGACCAGATCTCCCTGGCCTCGGCCTGCCTCCTCGGGGACGACCCCGAGCAGGCCGAGAGCGCCGCGCGCGACGCGCTCCGGGTCATCGGCGAGAACTCCTCGCACCGCACCTGGGACCGGCTGCGTGAGGTGCAGCGCCTCACCGGCGCCTACGCGGCGCAGCCCCGGATCGCCGCGCTGCGCCAGGACCTCGACCAGGCCATGCCCGCGCCGCGCCGTACGGACACCTCGGCGCTGAGCACGCGGCTGATCTGAGCCGGAGGACGGCACCGCGCCCGTCCCGGCCGCCCGGCGTGACGGGGCGGGTCCGGGACGGGCGCGCCGCCCGTGGTCACGGCCTGACGCGTGCCACCAGGACGCAGGCGTCCTCCGCGCGGTCCGACTCGCCGCACGCCTCGGTGATCACCCGCAGCGCCTCCGCCGCCGACGCCGCGCTGGTCAGCCGGGCCGCCAACGCGAGCAGCCGCGGGTCCCCGGCGTGGTCGGGGGCCCCCGCCCCCGGGATGGCCGGAAACAGACCGTCCGTATGAAGTACCAGTACGTCACCGGGCTCCAGGCGGTCCGCGCGCTCGGCGTAGAACGCGTCCGAGACCGCGCCCAGCAGCGTCCCCGACGGGCGGGGCAGGGCCCGGCCCCTGCCGTCACGGCACAGGAGCGGCGCGGGATGGCCCGCCTGCGCCCACGTCATCATCCGCGCCGCCGGTGCGTACCGGCAGCACAGGACGCTCGCGAGCACCGGCTGCGTGCCCCGGTCGAGGAGCTGCCCGAGGTGACCGAGCAGCGGCCCGGGCCCTGCACCGGTCAGCGCGATGCCCCGGACGCCCCCCAGCACCGTCGCCGTGTCGGCTGCGGCCCCTGGCCCCTGGCCCGACAGGTCGCCCACGCTCAGCAGGAGCCCGCCGCCCGGCAGGTCGAGGGCGTCGTACCACTTGCCGCTCGCGGCCCCGCCGTCCCCCTCCGGCGCGCCGCCCCCGCCCGCCGGGAGGAACCTGGCCGCCAGCTCAAGCGTCCCGAGGACCCCGGCCCCGGGACCGTCGCCCGCGCCTCCGGGCCAGGGCACCAGGGCAGGACGGTCCGCCACCGGCACGGCGGCGCGCCTCGCCCCCACGGGCGCCGCCGGGACCGGGGCGTCCACCTCCTGGATCAGCGCCCACATCGCGACGGTGCCGCCCTCTGCGTCCACGACGGGCTCGCCCGCCATGCGGACCGCGCGCCGGCTGCCGTCGGGGCGCAGGACGCGGAACTCGCAGTCCATCGCCCGGCCGTCCACCAGGCAGCCGGTGACGGCGGCCGTCAGCAGCGGCTGGTCCTCCGCGGGCAGCCAGGACGGCAGCTGGTCGAGCGTGAGCGGCCCGTCGCCCGGCGGCCTGCCGAAGATCGTGTAGAGGCCGGGCGACCAGCGCGCGCCGTCGGTGAGCAGGTCCCACTCCGCCCTGCCGGTGCCCGCGCCGCCACCCGCCGAGCGCGGCTGTTCCAGCGCGCCGCCCGCCTCGTCGAGCTGTCCCATCGCCGCCTCCCACCGGTCGCGAGCCTCTCCCGCCGCGTGCGCCGCCTCGCCGTCCGGCACCGCCCGCGGCGACCGCCTCCCGCACGCGGTAGACGCGGAGGGCGCGGCACAGGCGCGGCACGACGGGAGGGGCGGACGCGGAGTCCGGGCACGGAGCCCCTGGCCGGGGACCCGCGCGGCGTCCCCGTACGGGGCGGCCGGGCCGGACAGTCCCCGACTCTGGCACAGCCCTACCCATTCCGCGCGGGAATCAGCCGCCCGGGATCGCCGTTCGTTAGGGCCACGGCCCCTCGGAGTGGCAAGGTTGAGCACGGCTCCGCACCCCCCGCGAGCCGCCGGAACGGAAATCCCGTTGCCACCGGCACAACCGCACCGGATGCTGACTCATATGTTCGCCAGTCCCACCGAAACAGACATAGCGCCCAGCGGAAGCCTCCTCGGGCTCCTCCAGCGAGGGCGCGGCGACGGCTGGCTGCACGCACTGGCCGCCCCCCGGCCGGAAGCGATGGCCGCCCTCGACCGGTGTGTCCTGCACGACCCCCGCCTGGACTGGCAGCTCGAACACCGCTCCCTCTACTACGCGCGCCTGTACGCCGAACTCGACGCGGACCTCGGCGCCCTCGCCTCGCACCTCTTCCACCCCGACGACCTCGGCCGTCCCGAGGAGGAGCGCACCGGCCTCGCCCTCTCCGTCCTCGGCCACCTGACCTCGTACGACAACGACGCCGCCCGCGGCCTCCTGCGCCGCTACGCGGTCGAGGGCGCCAACTGGCGCTGGGCCCTCGACGAGCTGGCCGTCCGCGACGACGACGCCGGGCTGCGCGCCCTCGGCCCGGCCGTCCTCGGCCGCTTCCCGGCCACCGAGGAGGGCGAGGCGGAACTCGTCGCCGCCGTCCGCGACGCCTTCGAGCCCCGGCCCTGGCGCCTGTGGGCCGAGGACCCCGCCCACCCGCGGCAGCGCGCCCGGCTGGCCCGCGCCCTCGAAGGCGGCCACTTCGACCGCTGGCAGCGCCAGCTCCGCCCCCCGGGCCCCCGCCCCGGCTGGAGCGTCGCCGCCGTCCTCGACTGGGCCCGCGAGGGGTACGAGAGCACCCCCCGCCAGTGGCGCGAGGCGCCCGCCGCCCGCTGCCTGTCCGCCGTGGCGGGCCCGGAGGACAGGCCGGAACTGCTCAGGGCCGCCGCCGACGGCGAGCCGCCCGTACGCGCCGCCGCCCTGCGTCACCTCGCCGAACGCGACGACCCCGACGTCTGCCCGCTCATCGAGGCGGCGGCCGTCACCGGCGACGCGGACGTGGCACGCGCCGCGCTGACCGCGTTCTCCCGCATGTGCGGGCCCGGCGTCCTGGCGCAGGCGCGGCGCTGGGCCGGGCGCACGGACGCCCTCGGTCTCACCGCGGCCACCGTGCTCGCCCGGCGCGGCGACGCGCACGACGCGCCCTCCGTGCTCGGCGCGCTGCACCGCGTCCTGCGGTCGGGCGAGGCGGGCACCTGCGAGATGCGACCCCTGGTCGAGGGCGCGGGCCGCCTCGCCATCCGCGGCGCCGCGCCGCTCCTGCGGTACGTCTACCGCGAGACGCCGTCCTCGCAGCTGCGCGGCCACACGGCCAAGGCCCTCGCCGCCGTCGATCCCGGCTTCGCGGCGGGCTTCGCCGTCGAGTGCCTGTGGGACTGCGAGGAGGACACCCGCGAGACCGGCGCCCGTCACGCCACCACGGGGGACACCCGCGTCATGGAACGGCTCCGCAGACTGGCCACCGATCCCGCCGAGGAGGCCGGGGTCCAGACCGCCGTCAGGGGCCGCCTCGACGGGCGCGCCGCGCCCTGAGCCACGCCGGGCGGGACGCCCGTCAGCCGTGCCCGGCGTGCGGCGCGAACAGGTCGAGCAGCCGGGTCCGCGCCGCGCGGACCCGGAAGGCCAGGATCTCCGAGATCACCCGCAGCAGGGCGTAGCCGAAGGCCGGGTCCGCGTCGCACATCGCCTGCACCTCGGCGCCCGCGAACTCGTACGCCCGCACCGGGCTGAGCGCCTCGGCGCCGAAGTCCCACTCGAAGGGCGGGAACAGCCAGGACCAGCCCAGCAGGTCGCCCGTGTCCAGGGACGACACGGCCGTGGGCCGCCGCCCGCCGAGCCGCAGGTCCAGCCGGACCGTCCCCGACCTGACGACCCAGAACCGGTCGGCGTGCCCCCGTTCCTCGAAGATCCGCGTCCCCTGGCCGAACGCGACCTCCCTGGCGAGGGTCATCAGCCGGTCGCGGTCGTCGGTCGGCAGGACCCTGAGCAGCCGTGGTGGTGCGGTCATCGTGCGCCTCCTCCCGTCGCGGGGCGCGGGCCCGCGCGCCCGTCCTCCCATTGCACCCCCGGCCGGGCGCCCCCGCATCCGTGCGGCACTGACACGGACGGCGGCGCCCCGGTCGCCGCGGGTGCGTGGCTCCCGCACAGTGGGCGACGGGGGAGGCCGTGGTCCGGCAGTCAGGCCGAGGGAGGAACGTGAGCGCCACCCCGCACCCGCCCGCCGGTCAGCTGCCCGGCGGAGCGTCGTTGCTGTTCGTGGTCGGAGCGGACGGCGAGATCCGGGCCCGCGCCGGGGAGTCCGAGGGGCTGACGGAGGAGCTGACCGGACGGCCGTTCGACGAGCTGGCCGGTCGCCTCCTGCCCGACCTGCTGGCCGACCCCGGCGCCTGGGCGGCGCTCGCCGCCGAGGGACGGCCCGCCCACCGCATCGCCGGGCTGCGCCACCGGGACGGGCGGGTCACGGACGTCCGGATCGACCTGTTCCCCATGGACACCAGGCCAGGCGTCGGCAGCCGCTTCCTGGCCGTCCTCACCCCGGGACGCGCCGCCAGGCGCCAGGACGAGGACCGGGCGCTGCTGCGCGCCCTGTTCACCCAGCACCAGGTCGGCATCGCCATCCACGACGCCGACATGCGGGTCACCCGCATGAACACCCTGCCCGGCCGGTACGCCGACCCGGGGCCGCAGCGCGACATCCCCGAGCTCCCGCAGACACTCGACGCCCTCATGCACCAGGACGACGCCGCCGAGGTCCTCGCGCGCCTGGAACACGTGGCCCGCACCGGAGAGCCGCTGATCTACTGGGAGCACTCCGCGCGCCTGTCCACCGCGCCGGAACGCGACCGCGTCCTCGCCGTCACCGCGCTGCGGCTCACCGGCGCGGACGGCCGCGTCCTCGGCGTCGTCAGCATCTTCACCGACATCACCGAACAGCACCTGGCGCGCCGCCGCCTCGCGATGCTCCACGCCGCGGCAGAACGCATCGGGCCGTCCCTCGACGTGACGCGCAACGCAGAGGAGCTGGCGGACCTCCTCGTCCCCGACTTCGCCGAC
Source organism: Streptomyces avicenniae (assembly GCF_000719135.1). Classification (GTDB taxonomy): domain Bacteria; phylum Actinomycetota; class Actinomycetes; order Streptomycetales; family Streptomycetaceae; genus Streptomyces; species Streptomyces avicenniae. The sequence continues at coordinate 37,138 of NZ_JOEK01000004.1, forward strand.
ATCGTCACCGTGGACCTCGGCGCCGCCGTGCTGGCCGGCGACGACCCGGGCATCACCCTCCTCGGCCCGCTCGTCCGCCGGGTCGCCACCGCCAGCTCCGACGGCCGCTGGCCCGGGGAACTGCACCGCGCCGGGGCGCTGTTCCGCGTCGAGGGCAAGACCTCCACCGGGCTCGACGGCCACGCCGTGCTCGAACCGCGCGAACACCTCGTCAGGTCCGTGCCCGAGGGCGAGGTCACCGAGGACGGCCCCTATGCCACGAAGGGCACCGGCCTGCTGCCCGAGGGACCCGGCTCGCTGATGCTCGTCCCGCTGCGCGCCCGGGGCCAGGAACTCGGCATCCTCACGCTCTGGCGCCAGCCGCGACATCCCGCGTTCACCCGTCAGGACGCCGACCTCGCCGAGGAGATCGGCTCCCGCGCCGCCCTCAGCCTCGACAACGCGCGCCGCTACACGCGCGAGCACCGCACGCTGGAGACGTTGCAGCGCAGCCTGCTGCCCCAGCCCGTGTTCGAACTGCCGGGCGCGCGCACGGCGGGCAGCTACATCCCCGCCGCCACCGCGGCCGGGCTCGGCGGCAGCTGGTACGACGTCATCCCGCTGTCGTCCGCGCGCGTCGCGTTCGTCATCGGCGACGTCGCCGGGCACGGCCTCAACGCCACGGCCACGATGGGGCGGCTGCGCACCGCCGTGCAGACCCTCGCCGACCTCGACCTCGCCCCCGACGAACTCCTCACCCGCCTCGACGACCTGGCCATCCGGCTCGCCGACACCCAGCCGGACGGCGGCACCAGCCCCGGCGGCGCGGTCGGCGCCACCTGCCTGTACTGCGTCTACGACCCGGTCTCCGGCCAGTGCGTCCTGGCGGCGGCGGGCCGCGTCCCGCCGCTGCTCGCGCTGCCTGGCCGCGCCGCCGAGGAGATCGCCCTCAAGGCCGGACCACCCCTCGGCGTCGGCGGGACACCGTTCGAGTCCGTGCGCGTCCGGCTCGACCCGGGCAGCCTCCTCGTCCTGTTCAGCCAGGAGCTGGTCGCCCCCGGCCCCGACGGACGCAACAGCGAGGAACGCATGGCCCTGCTGCGCGAACGCGTCACCGAGGAGGCGGCGCATTCGCGTTCGCCCGCCGACACGGGCCACGCCCTGCTGGACGCGCTCCTGCCGGGACGCGCGCCCGACAACGACGTGGCGCTGCTCGTCGCCCGCGTCCAGCCCCTGCCACCCGACGCCACCGCCGACTGGCAGTTCCCCGCCGACGCCGAGGTGGTCGGGCGCGCCCGCGACGCCGTCATCCAGCAGCTGAAGAACTGGAACCTGACGGGCAACGCCTTCCCCACCGAACTCATCGTCAGCGAACTCGTCACCAACGCCATCCGCTACGCGGGCGGCCCCATCGGACTGCGGCTCATCCTCAACGACAGCCTGGTGTGCGAGGTGTCCGACCCCAGCGAGACGCAGCCCCACCTGCGCCGCGCGCGCCCCACGGACGAGGGCGGACGCGGCCTCTTCCTGGTGGCCCAGCTCGCCCACCGCTGGGGCAGCCGCTACACCGGCGCGGGCAAGACGATCTGGACCGAGCAGCCCCTGGACCGGGACTGAACGGGGCCGCGCCATGACCCACGACCGCGCCCCCGTCAGCACCGGCCGCGAGGCGGTCACCCTCGCCGACGGCCTGCTCGAAACCCTCACCCTCGCCGGGATCGTCCTCGACGGCACGGGCCGCGTCCTGCTGTGGGGCTCGGGCGCCGAACGCCTCTTCGGCCACGTGGCGGCCGACGTGACGGGCCGTCCCGTCACCCAGCTCCTCGGCCCCGGCAGGCCGCGCCGCCTCGCCGAGATGTGGCTGCGCCAGCCCGGCGGCCCCGACTGGTCGGGCGGGCTGCCCGTGCGGTTCGCGGACGGTGTCCTGCGCCGCGCCGAGTTCCGCGCCCAGTGGACGGTCGGCATGGACGGCGCGCCGCACGCGCTCGTCATCGCCGCCGACACGGCCACCGTCCGCCGCCTGGAGACCGACCTCGCGCTGTCCGCCGCCATCGTGGACCAGTCGCCGCTGGCCATCGCCCTGTTCGACGCCAAGATCCACTGGCTCCGCGCCAACCCCGCGCTCCAGAAGATGGTCGGCCTGCCCGCCGATCGGCTCATCGGCCACCGTTTCGGCGAGGTCATGCGCGACACGGACCTGTCGTCGATCGAGGGCGCCCTGCGCCACGTCCTGGACACCGGCGAGCCGCTGCTCGGCCAGATCGTCAGCGCGAGGCCGCTCGCCGACCCCGCGCACGAACACGTCTGGTCCGTCTCGTACTACCGCGTCGCCGTGCCGGGCGGCAGGACCTGCGGCGTCGTCGGCTCGGCCATCGACGTCACCGAGCCGCGCAACGCCGTCGCCGGGCTGGCCGCGGCGCGCAGCCGCCTGGCCCTCATCGCCGAGGCGGGCGCCAGCATCGGCACCACGCTCGACCTCGCCACCACCGCGCGCGAACTCGCCGGAGTCACCGTCCCGCGGCTCGCCGACCTGGCCGCCGTGGACATCCTGGAGGCCGTGCTCGACGAGGCGCCGGGACCGCCGTCGGCCCGCGAGGGCCCCGCCCGGTTCCGCACCCTGGCCGCCCTCGCCTGCGACAGCACCCAGGCGGGCTGCGCGGCCTACCCCGTCGGCGAGGCGGGCAGTTACGACGCCTCGCCGATCGTCACCGGCGTCGTCCGCACCGGCAAGTCCCGGCTCCTGCCGCGGCTCGGGCCCGACCAGCTGCGCGGCATCGCCCGCGACGACCAGGCCGCCGCCGTCCTGCGCGACACCGGCGTGACGTCCGCGCTCATCGTCCCACTCACGGCGCGCGGCGACGTGCTGGGCACCCTCACGCTCTGCCGCACGCGCCACCGCAGCCCGTTCGACACCGACGACCTCGCGCTCGCCACCGAACTGGCCGCCCGCGCCGCCATCAGCGTGGACAACGCCCGCCTCTACGGCCGCGAACGCAACATCGCCCTCATCCTCCAGCGCAGCATGCGACCCCAACTGCCCGAGGGCAACGACCTCGACGTCGCCCTGCGCTACCTGCCCGCCATCAGCGAGGCGGGCGGCGACTGGTGCGACGTGCTGCGGCTGCCCGGCGGACGCATCGGCCTCGTCGTCGGCGACGTCATGGGCAAGGGCGTCCACGCCGCCGCCATCATGGGACAACTGCGCTCCACGATCCGGGCGCTGGCGCGCCTCGACCTGCCGCCCGACGCCCTCCTCGGCCATCTGGAGGACACCGTCGAATCCCTCGGCGACACGACCGCCACCTGCGTCTACGCCATCTGCGACCCGGTCGGCGGCTACTGCGACATCGCCAGCGCGGGCCACCTGCCGCCCGTCCTCGTCCAGCCGGACGGCGCCGCCGAACTCGTCAACCTGCCGAACGCCGTACCCCTCGGCGTCGGCGGCGTGCCGTTCACCACACACCGCCGCGACCTGCGGGACGGCGCGACCATCGCGCTCTACACCGACGGCCTGGTCGAGGAGCGCGACGCGCCCATCGACACCGGCCTGCGCGCCATCTGCGAACTGCTCCAGGACCCGCCCGTGTCCCTGGAGGAGACCTGCGACCGCGTCCTGCACGGCCTGCGCCCCACCACGCCGACCGACGACGTCGCCCTTCTGCTGGCGCGCAACCACCGCCCGCGCTGACCGCGCGCCCCGACCGGGACAACAGCCGCATCCGGCCCGAATCGCTCGATGTCAGTGCCACCCCCTAGGGTGTGCCACGTGACCGCAGCAGCACCGCCGGAACGCACACCCCCCGGCCCCCTCCAGCCCCTCGGCCGACCCGCACCCGGGCCCGCCGCGGACGAGGGGCTCGCCCGGCGCCTGCGCGCGCTCGCCTGCACCGCCCCGCTGCACGACCTCGACGTCCGCAAGGCCAACCTCGCGGGAGAGTACAGCACTTACAGCATGGCCGAGGTCGCCCTCGCCGCCATCGACGCGATCACCCTGGCCATGGACTTCGACACGGGCGCCGACCACGAGCGCGTCGTCGGCCGCCTCCTGCCCCGCGTCGCCGCCCAGGCCCCCGGCCGCCCCACGGCCGAACACGAGCGTGTCGCCCGCTGGGTCCTCGACAACCTCATCAACGTCGGCAGCGTGGACCGCGGCTTCCGCGCCGTCTACGGCACGTTCGGGCCCGAAGGCGCCTACGTGCGGCGCGACTACGACTTCAAGCTCATCGAGGAGGTCCCGGGTCCCGGCGGCGGCGTCTGGCTGCGCACCACCGACGAGGCCGTCAACGTCCTCGTCGGCGCCCTCGACACCGACGTCACCAGCGCCCAGATCGCCGCCGAGGTCAAGCTCGACGTCCTCATCGCCCGCGGCCGTCTCGCCGACGCCCAGCTCGCCGCCGAACAGGCCCGCTACCGCACCGTCCAGTACGCCGAGACCCTGCGCCGCACCCTGGAGAGCACCCGCCGCGACGTCCGCGCCGTGGACTGGCTGCACGCCGTCCCCGACATGATCGACGAGGCGCTCGCGCACATCGCCGACCGCTACCGCCACGAGAACGCGATCCTCACCAACATCCGCCGCGCCCGCGACGAGGCCACCGCCACGGGCCACAAGCTGCGCGCCGCCGAACTCGTGGACATCGTCAAGGACTGCATCCGCAGGCACACCCAGCTCCAGTCACGGCTGCTCGAAGCGGGCCCGCTGTTCCGCGCCGAGCAGGACCGCCAGGCGTTCCGCCCCCCGGCGGCGCGCGCGGGCACCGACCTGTACGGGCAGCTCCTCGCGCCGCTGCTGACACAGCCGGTCGAACGGGCCGTCCGCGTCACCGACGCCTGGTTCGCCCGCGCCACCGGCCCCCGCCCGCCGGGCGCCGTCCGCCTCACCGACCTCACCGAGCTGCTGCTCACCCCGCCCGTGCCGCGCGAACACCTCGGCGCCGAACTGCCCGAGCCCGACCTCGTCGCCACCCCGGACGACAGCCGCTTCACCGAGGAACAGCTCACCGCCGCCCTCGACCTCCTGCGGCTCCCCGAGGACGCGCCCCGGCGCCTGTCGGGACTGCTCGCCGACGCCAGGCGCCGCGACCCCGAACTGCCGCACCTCGTCGCGCTCCTCGCGGTCCACGCCGCCAGCCCGGCCGTCGGCACCGCGTACCGGCAGGGCGAGCCCCGGCTGCTGTTCGCCGTGGACGACGGCGCGCAGCTCACGGACGACCCCGACATCGGCGGCGCCGACCTCGTCGTCGGCACCGCCCTGCTGGACGCGGCCGGGATGGCCGCCGAGCGGACGGAAGGCACCGCATGACCGACACCCAGCGGCCCCCCGCCGCCCCCGCCACCCCGGCCGACGCCGCCGACGCCGCGCGGCTCGTCTCCTTCGGGCTCCAGCCGAAGATCTCGCCCGCCCGCGACGCCGAGTACGGCGGCCTGCTGCGCCGCTACCAGGAGGAGCCGCCGTTCGCGCGGCTCGCCGACGCCGTCGCCGCAGGGCTCGGCCTCGTCGTCCTTGAGGTCTCCCCGCGCGCCGGGATGGCCGTCGCCGCCGCCGAGGACTCCGTCTTCGCCGTCCGCATGGGCGAGTACGCGCGCCGCGCCGCCACCGAGACGGCTGACCGCTTCCTCCACGGCCTGGCCCATCTCGCCGTCGCCGCGCTCGCGTTCCCCCGCCCCGCCGACCTCGCCGACGACGGGTACATCGGTCGCGTCACCGTGGCCGGTGTCGAGGCGTTCGTCCGCCAGGCGTGCCACCGCCTGGCGGAACGGGCCGCCGCCCAGGGCGAGAACACCGACCCGGCCACCGACGCGCCGGGGCTCGAAGCCGCCTGGCGCGTCTGGTCCCGCCGCACCGCGACCGGCGCCACCAAGGACGCGCGCCGCCTCGCCGGTTCGACCACCGGCATCATCGGCAAGGCCGTCGCGTTCCTCGCCGACGCCGGATTCCTCCAGCGCACCGGCGACGACGCGGGCGGCACCTACCGCACCACCGCCCGCTACCAGCTCCAGGTCCGCGAGCTGGCCGCGAGCAGCGCCATGGCCGAACTGCTCGCCCTCGGTGTCGTCCCGGTCGGCGACGGCAGCGGCTCCCTCGTGCCCCCCACCGACGACGACGCGCTCGGCCTCGTGCCGGACGCCGGTCTCCCGTTCCACGGCTAAGGACCCACCCGATGTACGAGCTGGCACGCATCCGCCTCTACTCCATCGGCCCGGCGGGCGCCCGGTACGCCGACACGGTCCTCGACCTGCGCGGCGTCGGCGCGCCCGTGCCGAGGCCCGCCCCCGCGCAGGCGGACTTCTTCGAGGACGAGCCGCAGGGCCCGCCGCGCAGGCCCGCGCCCGCCGGTGTCCTGTTCCTGGAGAACGGCGGCGGCAAGTCCGTGCTGCTGAAGCTGATCTTCTCGGTCATGCTGCCGGGCCACCGCAACACGCTCGGCGGCGCCAGCTCAGGCGTCCTGCGCAAGTTCCTCCTCGCGGACGACTGCGGCCACGTCGCCCTCGAATGGCAGCACACGCTGACGGGCGAGACCGTCGTCGTCGGCAAGGTCAGCGAGTGGCGCGGCCACCAGGTCTCCGGCGACCCGCGCCGCTTCGCCGAGGCGTGGTACTCGTTCCGCCCCGGGCCCGGCATGAGCCTCGACTCGCTGCCCGTCGCCGAGTCCGCGGCCCTGCGCCCCCGGGCCGACGGCACCTCGGGCGCGCGGGGCCGCCGCCGCACCATGAAGGGCTTCCGCGACGTCCTCACCGAGACCGCCAAGGCGTACGCCAACCTCGACGTCGTCTGGGAGGAGATCCACGAACGCTGGATCGACCACCTCGGCGCCCTCGGCCTCGACCCCGAACTGTTCCGCTACCAGCGGGAGATGAACGCCGACGAGGGCGAGGCCGCCGGTCTGTTCGCCGTCCGGCGCGACGCCGACTTCACCGACCTGCTGCTGCGCGCCGTCACCGACACCCGGGACACCGACGGCCTCGCCGACCTCGTCCACGGCTTCGCCCACAAGCTCGGCCGCCGCGCCGAACTGACCGCCGAGCGCGACTTCACGGCGGGCTCCGCCGACCTGCTGGTCCGTATCACCGAGGCCGCCGCCGAACGGGACACGGCCCGCGCCGTCCACGGCGCCGCCGAGCAGCGCGCCCGCGCCCTCGCCCGGCGCCTCACCGCGCGCGCCCTGCGCGAGCGCGAGCGGGCCGCCGTCCTCGCCGGGCGGGTCGCCGACGCCGCGACGACCGTCGCCGACGCGGACCGCGCGCGGGGCCTCGCCGCCCGCACCGCCGCCGAACTCGCCTACCGGCACGCCTCCCTCGCCCTCGCCGCCGCCGAGAAGGCCGCCGCGGCCCAGCGCCGCGAACTGATCGACGCGCGCACCCTCCAGGCCGCGTGGCAGGCGGCCGAGACCGTCCTCCAGCACCGGGCCGCAGCCGACCGGTCCGCCCGGGTGGCCGCCGCCATCCGCGAGGCCGAACGGGACGCAGCCCCCGCCCTCGCCGCCCGCGGCCGGGCCGCCGCCGCGCTCGTCCGCGCCCTGCACACCGCCGCCGCCGGGAGCGAGCGGGCCGCGACGGGACACGAGGAACGCTCCGCCGCCCTCCAGGCCGAGGCCGAGGCCGCGCACCGCGACGCCACCACCGCCGCCACCGAGGCGCAGCGCGCCCGCAGCGAGGCCGAGCACCTGCGCCAGCGGCTCGCCGAGATGGACCAGGAGACCGACCGGGCCGTCCGCGCCGGATGGCTCGACGGCGCCGACCCGGCGCGCGCCGCCCTCGCGGCCGACGACGCCGCCCAGACCGCCGCCGCCGCGTTCGAGTCGGCCCGCGAGGCAGCCGCCCGCACGGCCGACCACGCCCGGCAGACCGCCGCCGCGCACGGCCGCGCCGAACTGGCCGCCGCCCGCGCCGCGGACGCCGCCGAGGCCGCGCGGGCCGCCTGGGACGGCGAGCACCGCACGGCCGCCGCCCTCGCCGCAGAACCACGGCTCGCCGAACTGCTGAGCCTGCCGACCACGCCGGGCGGCGGCGCGGCGGACGGCCCGGCGGGCGGGGACCCCGCGCTGACGGCCGAGGAGCTGGACCGCGGCGCCGACGAGCTGACCCGCCTCTTCGACGAGCGCCTCACCACGGACGAGCGCCGCCTGTTCGACCTGCGCACCGCCGCCGCCGACGACGCCCGCATCCTCGCCGCACTCGGCGACGGCGGCCTCCTGCCCCCAGGACCCGACGTCCTCGCGACCGTCGAACACCTCGGCGAGCACGGCATCCCGGCCCTCCCCGGCTGGCGCTACCTGGCCCAGGCCGTCGATCCCGGCGACCACGCCGCCGTCCTCGCCGCGCGCCCCGAACTGGTGGACGGCGTCGTCGTCACCGATCCGGCCGGGCACGCGCGGGCGCGCGAGGTGCTGGCCCAGGCAGCTCTGCTGCCACGCTCCGCCGTCGCCGTCGGCACGGCCGCCGCGCTCCTCGCCCCCACCCCGCCGCCGGGCGGCGGCGACAGCGGCGTCTTCCTCGTCCCGCCCAACCCCGCCATGCACGACGAGCGCGCGGCCGACGACGAACGCCAGGCCCTCCGCCGCCGCACGGCCGAACGCGACACCGACATCCGCGCGCTGGCCGCCCGCACGGCCGCCGACCGCCGCCTCGCCGCCCGCCTCGCCTCCTGGCGCGCCGGCTGCCCCACCGGGCGGCTCGCCGAACTGGCCGCCGCCGCCGAGCGGGCCACGGCGGAGTCCGAGGCGGCCCACCGCCGCCTGGCCGAGTCGGGCGCCGCCCACGCCGCCGCCGAGGACGCCTCGGCCGAGGCGTCCCGCGCCCGCGACGAACGGCAGGACGCCGCCCAGCGCGCCCGTCGCGCGGCCGACGCCCTCGCCGGGCTCGCCTTCCGCCTGCGCGAACGCCCCAGGCAGCAGGCGCGGCTGCGCGAACTGGCCGCCGAGACGGCCGAGGCGGAGGCACGGGCCGCCGTCCTCCTCGACCGCGCCCGCGCCGCCGACGAGGACCGCCGCAGCGTCCAGCGCGCCGCCGACGACGCCCGCCGCACCGCCCGCGCGCTGCGCGCGGAACGCGCCGAGGTCACCGGCGCTCCCGAACCCGCGGACGGCGAGGACGTCCCCCCGGCCCCGCCGACGGACGACACGCCGCCCGCGCCCCTCCCCGCGCTGCGCGAGGCGTACCGGTCGGCCTCCCAGCTCTACGAGAAGGTCGGCGTCGGCGCCGACCTGCGCGCGGAGCAGGCCCGCGCGGAGAGCGAGGAGAGCGCGGCCCTCGCCGGTCTCGACCGGCTCAGCAACAAGGTCCGCACCCGCGCCGCCCGCCTCCTGGAGGGCACCGAGGGCGCCGACGGCCCCTCACGCCAGGCCGCCGCCGCCCGCGCCGAGTCCCTGGTGCACCTGCTGGAGACCCGCGCCTCCGCCGCCAGCGAGCAGCTGGGCCGCCTGCGCGGCGAGGCCGAACGGCTCGCCCCCACCGACGGCACCCGCCACATCGACCTGCCCGACGACGACGCGCCCGCCGACGCCGACCGTGCCCGCCTCCTCCTGCGCGACGCCACCGCCGCGCTCGCCGCGCAGGACGACGCCCTCGCCGCCGCCCGCGACACCCACGAGGCCCTGCTCCACGACCACCACGCCGCCCAGGACGCGGTCGGGGGCTTCGAGGAGATCGCCGCGCTCCTGCGCGACCTGCTGCGCGACCCGGCGCCCGGCCAGGCGACGCCCGAGGGCGACGACACCCCCGCCGGGCAGGACGACACGGAGGCGTACGCGGGCACCCTCGCCGAGGCACGGCAGGCCGCGACCGACACCCGCCGCGCCCTGCGCGCCGACGCCGCCGGGCTCGCCACCGCCGAGTCCGCCGTCCGCGAGGCGTCCGACCGCCTCGTCCGGCACGCAAACTCCACGCGCTACGAGCACGTACGCACCCCCGCCCGGCAGCAGATCCGCGAACTGCCCGCCGCCGCCCTGCCCACCCACGCCGCCGCCTGGTCCCAGGCGTTCGCGCCACGCCTGCGCGTCCTCACGGACGAGCTGGCGCAGCTCGAACGCAACCGCGACAGCATCACCGACCGGCTGCGCGGCCTCGTCGAGTCGTCCCTGACGACCCTGCGCGCCGCGCAGCGGCTCTCCCGGCTGCCCGAGGGCCTCGGGGAGTGGTCGGGGCAGGAGTTCCTGCGCATCCGGTTCGAGGACCCGGACCAGGCGAGCCTCACCGAGCGGCTCGGCGAGGTCATCGACGAGACCACCCGCGCCGCCGTGAAGAAGAACTCCGACCTGCGCCGCGACGGCATGTCCCTCCTCCTGCGCGGGGTCCAGGCGGCGCTCCAGCCCCGGGGCGTGCGCGTCGAGATCCTGAAGCCGGACGCCGTGCTGCGCGCCGAGCGCGTCCCCGTCGGACAGATGGGCGACGTCTTCTCCGGCGGCCAGCTCCTCACCGCCGCCATCGCCCTCTACTGCACGATGGCCGCGCTGCGCAGCAACGACCGCGGCCACGACCGGCACCGGCACGCGGGCACGCTGTTCCTCGACAACCCCATCGGGCGCGCCAACGCGACCTACCTGCTGGAGCTGCAACGCGCCGTCGCCGACGCCCTGGGCGTCCAACTCCTCTACACGACCGGCCTGTTCGACACGACGGCACTCGCCGAGTTCCCGCTCGTCATCCGGCTGCGCAACGACGCGGACCTCCGCGCGGGCCTGAAGTACATCAGCGTGGAGGAGCACCTGCGCCCCGGCCTGCCCGAGGCCGACCCCGACGCCGGGGCCGTCCACGGCGAGATCACCGCGACGCGGGTGTTCCGCCGCCCGCCCGCGGCGCCCTGACGCACCTCGCCCTGACCCGCGACGTGGCGCCGGGTCAGGGTCTGCGCACCCGTGGACGGTTCCGCGCCGCGCTGCTCGGCACGGACACGACCCCGTTGCGCTGCCGCCACTGCTGCCGTGTGACCCAGATGTCGAGCACCGACCACGTGGCGACCACGCTGCTCGCCAGCGTGGCCACCAGCATCGGGAACGCCAGCCATGATCCGGCCAGTGTGCACAGCAGGACGACGACCAGCTGACTGAGCGTCAGCGCGATGATGATCCCGGCGCGCACACACGCCGCTCGCACCGGGTCCGGCATTCGGTGTCTCGCGTACACGCCGCCTTCGCTTCCTGCACGAATCGGATACGCGGAAATGCCCGCGACGTCCATGGTAGAACGCCTTGCGCGTGTGCGGGGGACGGACGAGTATGAGGCGCCCGCACGCCAACTGCCGCCGCCCGCACCCTTGTACCGCGGGCCGATACGCGCCCCTCGCGCCGATGCCGGTAGTAGGCTCGCGCTGCGGACGCGGGAACCCCACAGGCCGACTCGATCAAGGGGAGGGCATGCGCTTTCGCGGCAAGTCGATCCGGCGGAAGGTCGGGGCGCTGGTCCTGGTACCGCTGCTGTCCCTCGCGGCGCTCTGGGCCTGCGCCGCGACCGTCACGATGTCCGACGCGCGCCGCGCGGGCGCGGCGGGGGACGCCGCCGACACGCTCACCGGACCCGTCCTCGCCGTGGTGGACGCCGTCCAGGAGGAGCGCAGACAGACCCTCGTCCACCTCGCCGACCCCCGCCGCGCCGAAGGGCTCGACGCCCTCACCGCGACCCACGAGACGGCCGACGCGGCCACCCGCCGCGTACGCGACCTGGCGGACGACGCGGGGGACGGCCTCGGCACCACCGCGCGCGCCCGGCTCGACGGCCTCCTCGCCGCCCTCGACGGCCTGGGCAGACTGCGTGAGGCGGTCGGCAGCAACACCACCTCGCGCCCCGACGCGCTCGACGCGTACACGGGCGTCGTCGGCCCCGCGTTCCGCCTCCTCGACGCGCTGCGGCCCGTCGCCGACCCGGACCACGACGCCCAGGGCGGCGCGGTCGTCGCGCTCGCCCGCGCCCGCGACCTGCTGTCCCAGGAGGACGCCCTCGTCGCCGGGGCGCTCGCCTTCGGCCGCACCACCGAGGACGAACTGCGCACGCTGGCCGACCTGATGGCCCAGCGTCGGCTGACCCTGGACACCGCCCTGCCCGAACTGACCGTCGAGGACCGCGAGGTCTTCGAGGAGTTCACCGGCGGCGGCACCGTCGGCGTCCTCACCGCGGCGGAGCAGAACCTGATCGACGGCCGTACCGCCACGGTCCAGGCCGACCGCTGGCAGGCGGCGACCGCCGCCGCGCTCGACGAGCTGACGCGCCTCACCGACCAGGCCCGCGACCGTTACCGGGACGGCGTCGAGCCCGGCGCGTCCGGCCTGCGCACGCGCGCGCTGCTGCTCGGCGCCGTCGGCCTGGCCGCCGTCGCGCTGTCCGCGTTCGTCGCCCTGCGGACCGGACGGTCCCTGGTACGCGACCTGCGCGCCCTCGCCCGCGAGGCCACCGAGTCCGCCGACGTCAAGCTGCCGGGCGTCACCCGCAGGCTCGCGGCGGGCGAGCACATCGACGTCGAGACCGAGGCGCCGCGCCTCGACTACGGGCCGGACGAGATAGGCCGCGTCGGGCAGGCCCTGAACACGCTCCAGCGCGCCGCCGTCTCGGCCACCGTGGAGCGCACCCGCACGCGGCGCGGCATCTCCCAGGTGTTCGTGAACGTCGCCCGCCGCAACCAGGTCCTGCTGCACCGCCAGTTGAACCTGATCGAGTCGCTGGAGCGCCGGACCGAGGACCCGGAGGACGCCGGGGACCTCGTCCGCGCCGCGCACCTCGCCTTCCGCATGCGGCGCCACGCCGAGGGGCTCGTCGTCCTCTCCGGCGCCGCCCCCGCCCGGCAGTGGCGCAAGCCCGAGTCGCTGATGGACGTGGTGCGCGCCGCCGTCCGCGAGGTGGAGGACTTCGAACGCGTCGAGGTCCGCATGCTGCCGCCGCTCACCGTGGCGGGCGGCGCCGTCGCCGACCTCGTGCACCTCGTCGCCGAACTCCTGGAGAACGCGACGCTGTTCTCCCCGCCGCACACCGCCGTACAGGTCAGCGGCGAGCGCGTCCCGCACGGCTTCACGCTGGAGATCCACGACCGCGGCCTCGGCATGGCGGCGGAGGCGCTGCACGAGGCGAACCAACGGCTCGCCGAGAGCCCCGAGTTCGAGCCGTCGGACACGGATCGCGTCGGCCTGTTCGTCATCGCGCGGCTCGCGCGGCGGCACGGCGTCAGGGTCGCGCTGCGCGAATCCCCGTACGGCGGCACCACCGCCGTCACCCTCATCCCCGGCGAACTCCTCACCGAGGCACGGGAGGAGGCGCCCAGGCGGCTCACGCACGTGCCCGGCAGACCGGCGCTGCACGGCGGCGTGATGGACGGCCCCGTCGAACTGGACGGGCCGGTCGGCGTCGGCCACGCGGCCGACGGCGTCCACGAGCACGCCCACGCCGCCGGGCCCGAGGCCGCCCGCGAACCCGGGCGCCCCGGCGACCGCCCGGGACTGCCGCGCCGCCACCGCGCGCCGGTCCTGGTGTCCGACCACGGGCGCCCCGTCGGGCCCCGCTCGGGCGCCGAGGACGCGCCCGGCCCCGCCGACACCCCGGCCGACACCCCTGGCGAGCCGCCCGAGCCCGCTGCCCCGGCCACCACCGCCACCGGACTGCCCCGGCGCGTACGCCGGGCGCAGGCCGCCCCCACCGGCCCGCCGCCCGTCGGCAGGTCCGGTGACGACGTCGCCGACGACGCCGACGCCGAGGAACCCGAGCTGGACGCCGACGAGATCCGCGCCCGCATGGCGGCCCTCCAGCGCGGCTGGCGGCGCGGCCGGGAGCAGAACGGCGAACGGCCGGGCCGTCCGTCCGCATGACACCGTCACCAGCGACACCCGTGAGGCAGGACCGATGACCGCACCCAAGGACACGGCGGCGGGCCCACCACCGCAGACCGGCCACGGCAGCGACACCGCACGGCTCGACGGCCTCCTGGCCGACCTGGCGGACCGCGTCCCGGACGTCAGACACGCCCTCCTGCTGGCCTCCGACGGCCTGCCGCGCGGCGGTTCGCGCGGCCTGGCGCAGAGCGACGCCGAGCAGCTCGCCGCCGTGGCGTCCGGCTTCCACAGCCTCGCGCGCGGCGTCGGCGGGCACTTCGCGACGGGCTCGGTCCGCCAGACCCTGGTCGAACTGGACGACGCCTTCCTGCTGGTGACCGCGGCGGGCCGGGGGAGCGCGCTGGCCGTGCTCGCCGAGGTGGAGGCGGACCTCGGGCAGATCGCGTACGAGATGGCGCTGCTGGTGAAACGTGCCGCGCCCCTCCTCCAGACGCCCCCGCGGCACGGCCCCGCCTGAGCCCGTCCGGCCTCCGCGCGGCCGTCGCGCGGCTCCCGTGCGGCCCGGAAGGTCTCCGGTCGGCTGCGCCGATGTCGCGAACCGGTGACAACGCGCGGGCGTGCGAACCGTTTCCGCACCTCCGCCGTCCCAGTGAGCGACAGCGGAGGCCCGGGACCGACGGGGGTGGCTCCGGGCCCCGTTGTCGGCGGCGGGCCGTCAGGGCGCCCTCGCCGCATCACCGGTGAGACGCGCTCAGCAGCATCGGCTGTGCGTCGCGCAGCTCGCGGTGCCCGTAGGTGCCGGTGTGCCCCCGGGGAGATGTGGGTGGTGACGGGCGCGCCGAGGTCCCGCAGCCTGCGGCTCAGCGCGCGGGCCTTCCGGCAGCAGACGGCCTCGGTGACGGAGACGACGTCGTCGGGCAGCAGGGCCGCGCCGGCCAGCACGGCACGGCGCGTCGGTGCGCGTGTCATACGCGGGCCATCGGCCGTCGGCGCGTGCATCAGGGCGGTGACATAGGCATCCAGCCGCTCCTCCACGACCCGTGTCGTCAGCTCCGTCCTTCCTGCCTCCCGCCATGGCCGCGCCACCAGCCGGACCTCTTCCGAGCTCGCCAGGCCGTCCCGCACCTGCCAGTACAGCCGCTCGCCCGTGGACGCGGCCGGCGTCCCACCGGCCTCCTCGTACGCCTCGGTGAACCGCAGCCCCCACGCCGGGCCGTGCAGCAGTGCGAGAACGGTGGAACAGTGCGCCACGTCGAGATCCGCGGGGCCCCAGGAGGTTGCCGCCCGGTCCACGACGCCGCTGATCCGGGCACCCGCCGGGCCCGAGGGCGGTACGTCGAACAGCACGTTGCCCGGTTGGAAGTCCTGGTGCAGGAACCGCCCTTCGCAGCGCGGCGCGGGCCTGCGGATCACGTCGATCGCCGCCGCCCACACCGCCGCGTCGGCGTTCCTCGGGATCACGACGGTATCGGCGGTCGTCAACGTCACGTACTCCCGGGGCCGCTCGGCGGGGCGCAGCGCGTGGATCGCCACGAGTTGACGGGCCAGCAGCGGGAGGCGGGTCGCCAGCCCCTCGTCGTCGAGGACCGTCCGGCCCGGCATGTGCGTCATCAGGAGCGACGGGAACTCGCAGTGCGCGGCGGCCGGATCGACCGCGACCAGACCGGGAGCCGAGACGTCCGTCGTCCCCGTGAGCCGGGACAGGGCGTCGGCTCCCTGTGCAGCGAGTCCTCGGCGCGTTCCTGGTGGAGCGGGTCGATGAAGCTCCGCAGCACCAGGTGACGGGGGGCTCCGTCCCGTGTGCCGATGGTCAGCCTCCGCATGTCGGCGGTGATGCCGCCGTGCAGCGCCTCGGTCCTGACGACCCGCTCCCCGGCATGCAGGTGTCGGCCCACCCAGGCCAGGGTCAACGGGGGGACAGGCGTCGCCTTGTCGTGGTCGGTCACCGGGCCACCCCCTCATCCGCCGGGCTGTGCGCGCGACTGCCTCACGGCGCCGCTCCGTGGCTCAGCCGGGCGTCGAGGCGGCTGACGACCGCGCGGAGTTCGCGGGCGCTCCGCGGCGACATCGCCGCCGACACGGTGTCGAGGAGGGCGCGGGCTTCGAGCGGGTCGCCGCAGCAGTACCAGTGCGCGCCGCCCCACTCGTACGCGTGGACCGACCGCCCCCGGGAGAGGCGGACATGGTCCTTCCACAGGCGCACGGCAGCGGCGACGTCCCCCGGCCCCAAGTAGCCGCGGGTGCGTTCGAGGCGGACGATCTCGGACAGCGCGCCGGTGGACAGGCCGTCGATTCCCGGCTGTTCGCGGGTGGTCCTTCGGCGGGGGAGTCCCGCCCGGACGATTCCTGGGCGCCTACGCGGCATGGACCTTTCGGATGGTCGTCATGCCGTCCATCGTGCCACGTGCCCGGCCCGGCCACCCGTGCGGGGCCGTCGGCCTCAGTCCCCGCCGGGCGCGTCGCGCGACACGGGGAAGTCGAAGTGCGTGTCGGGGAACGGCTCGGGCTCGTACCCGAAGTGCCACCACTCCGTCGTCACCGGGACGAAGCCCTCGCGCGTCAGCGCCCCCCGCAGCGTCGCGCGGGCCGTCCGCTGGTCGGCGTCCAGGTCCCGCTCCCCGACGTGCGAGCGCGGGTCGAAGAAGTCGAAGTCCGTGCCCATGTCCACCGGTTCGCCGTCGCGCACCAGCGTCACGTCCACGGTGCTGCCGCGGCTGTGCCCCGAGCGCTCGGCGAGGTAACCCTCGTCGAACAGCCGGTCCTTGGGCACCCGCGGGTAGAACTCGTCCTTCGTGCGGGTGTCGTCCTCGTCGTCCGCCCAGCGCAGGAAGTGGTCCACGGCGCGCTGCGGCCGGTAGCAGTCGTACACCAGGAGGCCGTAGCCGCGTCCGCCCAGCGCCCGGTGAGCCCGCCGCAGCGCCTGCGCGCTCTCCTCCGTCAGCAGGCACTCGGCGTCGCGGTAGCCGTCCACGGGCTCGCCGACGAAGTTGTGCCGCCCCGCGTAGCGGATGTCCTGGCGGATGCCGGGCGCCACGTCGCGCAGGGCGACGAACTCCTCAGGCACCCGCGACGGGTCGGCGTCCGCGCCGCCGCCCCCGCGCTCCGCCGTGCCGCCGAACCCGGCGGCGAGCAGGCCGACGACGCCCACGGCTGCTGCGAGCCCGGCTGCTGCGGTGTATCGGCGGCGCACCCTCCCACAGCTACCCGACGGGCCCGGCGCGCGACAGCCGGGGCGGCGCGGCGGGCGGCATCCGGGTGGCGGTGACGGCCACCCCGCCGCCTCCCGCCGCGACCGACCCACCGGGCTCCCTTGACCGATCCGGCCGCGAAGTGAGCAGATAACGCTCTGAACGGTGAAAATCCCCATCGTGGTCCCGTCCCCGTCCGCGCCACCCGTACCGGGAGCCGACATGCCCACCGACACCGCCCCCACCTCGCCCGCACCCCTGTGGCGCCCCGCCCCCGAACGGATCGCGGACGCCCGTCTCACCGCCTTCCACGCCTTCGCCGCCGACCGGTACGGCGCGCCCACCCCCCGCGCGGGCGACCCCGCCGCCGACTACGCGGCACTCCACCGCTGGTCGGTCACGGAGCTGGACGCGTTCTGGCGGGCGATCGCGGACTGGTTCCGCGTGGCCTTCCGCACGCCGTACACGGCCGCCCTCGCCGACCCGGCGATGCCCGGCGCCCGCTGGTTCCCCGGCGCGACCCTCAACTACGCGGAACACGCCCTGCGCACGGCCGACGACCCGGCGCGCGCCGACACCCCCGCGCTGCTGCGGATCGACGAACGGCTCGCGCCCGAGGCCGTCTCCTGGGCCGAGCTGCGCCGCCTGACCGCCTCGCTCGCCGCCGCCCTGCGCGACCTGGGCGTGCGGCCCGGCGACCGGGTCGGCGGCTACCTGCCGAACGTCCCCGAGGCCGTCGTCGCCCTGCTCGCGACGGCGGCGGTCGGCGCCGTCTGGACGTCCTGCGCGCCCGACTTCGGCGCCCGAGCCGTCCTCGACCGCCTCCAGCAGGTGGAGCCGGTCGTCCTGATCGCGGTGGACGGCTACCGCTACGGCGGCAAGGTCCACGACCGCGCCGGGACCGTCGCCGAGCTGCGCCGCGGCCTCCCCACGCTGCGGGCCGTCGTCCACGTGCCGCTGCTCGGTTCCGCGCCGCCGGAAGGGGCCCTGGCCTGGGACGACCTCACGGGCGGTGACGCGCCGCCCGTGTACGACGCGGTGCCGTTCGACCATCCGCTGTGGGTGCTGTACTCGTCGGGCACGACCGGCCTGCCGAAGGCCATCGTGCACTCCCAGGGCGGCATCCTCCTCGAACACCTCAAGCAGATCGGGCTCCACTGCGACCTCGGTCCTGGCGACCGGCTGTTCTGGTACACGTCCACCGGCTGGATGATGTGGAACTTCCTCGTCTCCGCGCTGCTCACCGGCACCACGGCAGTCCTGTACGACGGCAGCCCCGCCCATCCCTCCACCGACGTCCAGTGGCGCGTGGCCGAGCGCACGGGCGCGACGCTGCTGGGCACGTCCGCCTCCTACGTCATGGCGTGCGCCAAGGCGGGCGTCCGCCCGGGCCGCGACCTGGACCTGTCGGCGACGCGCTGTGTCGCGACGACGGGCTCCCCGCTGCCGCCCGACGGCTTCCGCTGGCTGCACGAGGAGGCCGGGGCCGACCTGTGGATCGCCTCGGTCAGCGGCGGCACCGACGTGTGCAGCTGCTTCGCGGGGGCCGTCCCCACGCTGCCCGTCCACACCGGCGAACTCCAGGCGCCAGGTCTCGGCACCGCGCTCGCCGCGTGGAGCCCCGAGGGCGAACCGCTCGTCGGCGCGGTCGGCGAGCTGGTGGTGACCGCGCCGATGCCCTCCATGCCGATCCGCTTCTGGAACGACCCGGGCGACACCCGCTACCTGGACAGCTACTTCGCCATGTACCCGGGGGTGTGGCGGCACGGCGACTGGACGACGCTGACGGCGCACGGCGGCGTCGTCATCCACGGCCGCTCGGACTCGACGCTCAACCGGCAGGGCGTCCGCATGGGCTCCGCCGACCTGTACGAGACGGTCGAGCGGCTGCCGGAGATCCGCGAGTCGCTGGTCGTCGGGGTCGAGGAGCCCGGCGGCGGGTACTGGATGCCGTTGTTCGTCCGGCTCGCGGACGGTGCGGTGCTCGACGACGCGCTGCGCGAGCGGGTCAGGACGGCGATCCGCGCCGAACTGTCCCCACGCCACGTGCCCGACGAGATCGTCCAGGTCCCCGCGCTCCCGCACACCCTGACGGGCAAGCGCCTCGAAGTGCCGGTCAAGCGGCTCCTCCAGGGCGCCGCGCTCGCCGAGGCCGTCAACCCGGGTTCCGTGGACGATCCCGAGCTGCTGCGCTTCTACGAGCGCCTCGCCCGCGAGCGGGCCGCTGTCAGTGGTGCCGATTACTCTGAGTGACGTGCTGGTCGGCTGCCCGGGATCCCCGGGCGGCCGACCGGGGAACGGCGCGCGGAAACAGCGCGCCATGAAGCGAGGGGGAGTCATGACATCGAGGACACGACGCGCCGGGCGGAACGGCCGGGGGCGAGGCGGGGGAGGCGGCGGCCGGGGGACGGCCGCGCGCTGGCAGGAGAGCGCGGGGACGGTCGCGGTCGTCGCCGACGAGGTGGCGTTCCGGCGGATGCGCCGCTACCCGACCTTCGCGCACACCGACCACGCCGGATATCTCAGGCGGACCGAGGCACTGCTCCGCTCCCTGGCGAGACGGCACGGGCACACCAGCGTCGCCCTGTTCGACCCGGCGGACTACGACGAGTACTGCGGCCAGGAGGGGATCGACCGGGACAGCCCCGCCAGCCGCGCCCGCTACACGGCCGAGATCGCCGCGCGCGGCGCGACCGTCCCGTACGACGGGCAGCCCCTGGCGCGGCTCGTGCCGCTCCTGCTCACCGCGCACCGGCGGCAGGAGACGTGGGGCCGGGCCGGTGACCTGCTGGCGGCGTCCGGCCCCTGCGCCGACTGCGGCGCGCCGCTGGCCCGCTGCGCCTTCCAGCGGGCCGCCACGCTGCTCACCGGCGTCCTGGAGCGCACCGGGCCCGGCGGGCACCACCTGGTCGCCAGCCTGCTGACCGGCGCGGGCCCCTTCACGGCGGCGCTGCGCGCCGAGGTGGGGTCGGACGGGGGCGTACGGCTGGCCGACGCGGACGCCCTCGTGCTCTGCACCGTCCTGGCCGCCGGCCTGGCCACCGACGACCCCGGCGGCCTGGTCCTGCGCTCCACACCGGCGGACGGCGGCGGCGCGCCCGAGCAGGTCTGCGGCTGGAGCCTGCGCGGCGGGCGCCTGCACGCGCTCACCGAGGGCGAGGTCTTCGCGGCCTACTGTACCGACGCGCTGACGGGCGACCCCGTCCCGCCCGAGCCTGACGTCGTCTACCGGGCCGCGCCCGGCATCGCGCGCCCACCCTGCCCGGAGGGCTGACGGGCCCCGCCGCCCGGCCCCGGCGCCGGGGCCGGGCGGCACGGGCCGACGGTGCGGCCTGGCGGCACGGCCTGGCAGCGCTGGGCGACCGTGCCGGGGACGGCGACGCCGGATGGTGCCGCCGGGGGGCGGGACCGGTACGCTCGGGCTCCAATCGGAGGAAGCTCCGTTTCTCCGTGACCTGCCTGGCGAGGAGTCCCGTATGAAGGTCGCCGTCTTCGGCGCGAGCGGCATGGTCGGGCAGGGCGTCCTGCGCGCCTGCCTCCTGGACGAGGCCGTGACGGAGGTCGTGGCCGTCGTCCGCCGCCCGCTCGGCGCGCCCCACCCGAAGCTCCGCGAGATCGTCCACACGGACTTCACCGACCTGTCCGCCGTCGCCGACGCCCTCGGCGCACCCGACGCCTGCTTCTACTGCCTGGGCATCTCCTCCGCCGGGCTCGCCGAGGCCGAGTACACCGTCATCACCCACGACTACACCCTCGCCGCGGCCGAGACCCTGCTCGCCCGCAACCCCGCCCTGACCTTCGTCTACGTCTCGGGCTCTGGCGCCGACAGCACCGAGTCCGGCTCGACGATGTGGGCCCGCGTCAGAGGCAGGACCGAGAACGCGCTGCTCGCCCTGTCACCACGCGCCCGCGTCATCCGGCCCGGATACATCAGGCCGCGCCACGGAGCCCGCTCCCGCACGCGCTCCTACCGCGTCCTGTACGCCACGACGTCGTGGCTCTACCCCCTGTTCCACCGCCTCCTGCCCCGGCACACCACGACGACGGACACCCTCGGCCGCGCCATGCTCGCGCTGGCGCGCACCACGGACGAGGACCTCCCGCGCATCCTCACCAGCGAGCACGTCAACCGCCTCGGCGCCTGACCACACCTCCGGGTGACCCGCGGTGGCCCCCGGGGGCGGCGCCGGGCAGGCGCGCGCCCGGCCGCCCACGTCCGGCGCACCGCGCACAGGGGCGCGCCCCGGTGCGACGCCCCGCCCTGCCGCCCCACGGCACGACGTCACCGCCCGGCGCTCACTCCCCGGAGAGCACCCCCCGCGCCGCCGCCTTGGCCGCCGCACCGTCCTCGGCCGCCCGCGCCGCCGCCGCCGCGCGCTCGCACTGCGCCAGCGTGTGACGCCCCAGCGTCTCGCGCACCGGCGCGATCGCCGCAGGACTCATCGACAGACTCGTCACGCCCAGCCCCGTCAGCACCGCAGCCAGCAGCGGGTCGGCCGCCGCCTCCCCGCACACCCCGCAGCTCTTCCCCGCGTCCCGCGCCGCCCCCGCGGCCATCGCCACCAGATCCAGCAGCGCGGGCTGCCACGGGTCCTGCCACCGCGCCACACCGCCCAGCTGACGGTCCGCCGCGAACGTGTACTGCGCCAGGTCGTTCGTCCCCAGCGACAGGAACTCGACCTCCCGCAGCAGCGCCCGCGCCCGCAGCGCGGCCGACGGCACCTCCACCATCACCCCCGCCTTCGCGTGCAGCCCCGCCGCACGGCACGCCTCCGCGAACGCCCGCGCGTCCGCCCGATCGGCGACCATGGGCGCCATCACCTCCAGATGGACCGGCAGCCCCTCCGCCGCCCGCGCCAGCGCCCGCAGCTGGGCCCCCAGCACCTCGGGATGCCCCAGCAGCGCCCGCAACCCCCGCACGCCGAGCGCCGGATTCGGCTCCTCGCCCGGCGTGAGGAACGCCAGCGGCTTGTCCGCACCCGCGTCCAGCACCCGCACCACCACCCGCCCCTGCGGGAACGCCTCCAGCACCTCCCGGTACACGGCGGCCTGCTCCTCCTCCGACGGCGCCTGCGCCCGGTCGAGGAACAGGAACTCCGTCCTGAACAGCCCCACGCCCTCCGCCCCTGCCTCGACGGCGCCGCCGACGTCCCCCGGCCCGCCGATGTTCGCCAGCAGCGGCACCGTGTGGCCGTCCGACGTCGTCCCGGGACCGCTGGAGCGCCCCAGCGCCTCCCGCCGCTCCTCCGCCTCCCGCGTCAGCGCCTCCCGCCGCTCAGGACCCGGATCGACCACGACCTCGCCCGTGCTCCCGTCCACCGCCACGACCGTGCCCTCGGCGACCTCGCACGCCCCCGGCAGCGCCACCACCGCGGGCACGCCCAGCGCACGCGCCAGGATCGCGCTGTGACTCGTCGGCCCGCCCTCCTCGGTGACGAAGCCCAGGACCAGCCGGGGATCGAGCAGCGCCGTGTCCGCGGGCGCGAGATCCCGCGCGATGAGCACGTACGGCTCGTCACTGTCCGGCACCCCGGGGATCGGCACCCCGAGCAGCCGCGCCACGACCCGGTTGCGCACGTCGTCCAGGTCCGCCACCCGGCCCGCCAGGTACTCACCCGCGCCCGCCAGCAGCGCCCGGTAGGACGCCAGCGCGTCGGACACCGCACGCTCCGCCGCCGCCCCCACCCCGATCCGCCGCTCGACGTCCGCCAGCAGCTCCGGGTCGAGCGCCATCAGCGCCTGCGCCTCCAGCACGGACTGCGCCTCACCCCCCGCCAGGTTCCCGCGCGCCCGCAGATCGGCCGCCACCGCCTCCGCCGCCTGCCGCGCCCTGGCCAGCTCGCGCGGCGCCTCGTCAGGACCGATCCGCCGCTCCGGCGCCTCCAGCACAGCCGTTCCCAGGTGCCGCACCTCACCGATCGCCACGCCGTGACTGACACCGACACCCCGAAGCCTGGACTCCATCTCACCCGCCTTGCGCTCGCCGCCCGACCCGTTCAGGGCCGCAAACCACATAAAAGCCTAAGTCGCGCCCCTCGGCCCCTCCGCTCACGCCCGGGGGGCCGACGGGTAAGGTGCACAGGCCAGGCGGACACGGGGACACAGGAGGCTTCCGGGTGGAGGTCCAGGAGACACGCATTCAGACGGACCGCGTCCTCACCATTCCCAACATCCTCAGCATGGCCCGCCTCGTGGGCGTCCCGGTCTTCCTCTGGCTCGTCCTCTCCCCGGTCTTCGACGGCCCCGACCTCGACGGATGGGCGCTCCTCGTCCTCGCCGCCAGCGGCGTCAGCGACTACCTCGACGGCAAACTCGCCCGCCGCTGGAACCAGATCAGCGCGCTGGGTCGCATCCTCGACCCGGCCGCCGACCGCCTCTACATCCTCTCCACCCTCGTCGGCCTCACCTGGCGCGAGATCCTTCCCTGGTGGCTCACCGCCCTGCTGGTCGCCCGCGAGCTGATGCTCCTCGTCACGGTGTGGCGCCTCGACCGGCACGGCTACGCCCCGCCGCAGGTGAACTTCCTCGGCAAGGCGGCCACTTTCAACCTGATGTACGCCTTCCCGCTCCTGCTGCTCAGTGACGGCAGTGGCTGGCTCGCCTCACTCGCTGCTATTTTCGGATGGGCGTTCGCCGGCTGGGGTACAGGGCTGTACTGGTGGGCAGGGATTCTCTACGTGGTCCAGGTCCGCCGCCTGCTGACGACGGATCATCCCACCGCCGACTGAGCTCGCCCTGGCAGTGTCGCAGGGGCCTGGCGCCCGCTTGTGCCGCACTTTTCCGGGGAGCCACCCCGGGCCTGGGCCCCTCCGGACGGGCGCGGTCGGAGTGACTGCCGAATCCTCAAGGAGGACACTTCCGATATGAAGGCCGTAGTAATGGCTGGTGGCGAAGGCACCCGGCTTCGCCCGATGACCGCGAGCATGCCGAAACCCCTGCTGCCCGTGGCGAACCGTCCCATCATGGAGCACGTCCTGCGGCTCCTGAAGCGCCACGGACTCACCGAGACCGTGGTCACCGTGCAATTCCTCGCCTCACTCGTCAAGAACTATTTCGGCGACGGCGATGAACTCGGGATGGATCTCACCTATGCCCACGAGGAAAAGCCACTCGGTACCGCCGGGAGTGTGAAGAACGCCGAGGACGCGCTCAAGGACGACTCGTTCCTGGTGATTTCCGGTGACGCCCTCACCGACTTCGACCTGACCGAACTCATCCGCTACCACAAGGAACGCGGCGCCCTGGTCACCGTCTGCCTGACCCGCGTTCCGAACCCGCTCGAATTCGGCATCACCATCGTCGATGACGACGGCCGCGTCGAGCGCTTCCTGGAGAAGCCGACCTGGGGCCAGGTCTTCTCCGACACCGTCAACACCGGTATCTACGTCATGGAACCCGAGGTCTTCGACTACGTCGAGCCCGACACCTCCGTGGACTGGTCGGGCGACGTCTTCCCCCGCCTGATGAAGGAGGGCAAGCCTGTCTACGGCTACGTCGCCGAGGGCTACTGGGAGGACGTCGGCACCCACGAGAGCTATGTGAAGGCCCAGGCCGACGTCCTTGAGGGCAAGGTCGATGTGGAGATCGACGGCTTCGAGATCTCCCCCGGCGTCTGGATCGCGGAAGGCGCCGAGGTCCACCCCGACGCCAAGCTCCGCGGCCCCCTGTACGTCGGCGACTACGCCAAGATCGAGGCCGGGGCCGAGGTGCGCGAGCACACCGTCATCGGCTCCAACGTCGTCGTCAAGTCCGACGCCTTCCTGCACCGCGCTGTCGTCCACGACAACGTCTACATCGGCCCGCAGACCAACCTGCGCGGCTGCGTCGTCGGCAAGAACACCGACGTCATGCGCGCCGCCCGCATCGAGGACGGCGCCGTCATCGGCGACGAGTGTCTCATCGGCGAGGAATCCATCGTCCAGGGCAACGTCCGCGTCTACCCGTTCAAGACGATCGAGGCCGGCGCCTTCGTCAACACCTCCGTCATCTGGGAGTCCCGCGGCCAGGCCAACCTCTTCGGCGCCCGCGGCGTCTCCGGCATCCTCAACGTCGAGATCACGCCGGAGCTGGCCGTCCGTCTGGCCAGCGCCTACGCCACCACCCTCAAGAAGGGCTCGACCGTCACCACCGCCCGTGACCACTCACGCGGCGCCCGCGCCCTCAAACGTGCCGTCATCTCCGCCCTCCAGGCCAGCGCCATCGACGTGCGGGACCTGGAGAACGTGCCGCTCCCGGTCGCCCGTCAGCAGACCGCGCGCGGCAGCGCGGGCGGCGTCATGATCCGCACCACGCCCGGTGTCCCCGACTCCGTGGACATCATGTTCTTCGACGAGCGCGGCGCCGACCTCTCCCAGGCGGGCCAGCGCAAGCTCGACCGCGTCTACGCCCGGCAGGAGTACCGCAGGGCGTTCCCCGGCGAGATCGGCGACCTCACGTTCCCCGCGAGCGTCTTCGACGCGTACACCGGCTCCGTGCTGCGCGCCGTGGACACGACGGGCGTCGCCGAGTCGGGCCTGAAGATCGTCGTGGACGCCGCCCACGGCAGCGCGGGACTCGTCCTCCCCAGCCTGATCGGCCGCCTCGGCGTGGACGCCCTCACCATCAACCCCGGCCTCGACGAGGCCCGTCCCACCGAGACCGCCGAGGACCGCCGCGCCGGGCTGGTGCGGCTCGGCGAGATGGTCTCCTCGGCCCGCGCCGCCTTCGGCGTCCGCTTCGACCCCGTCGGCGAGCGGTTCGCGCTGGTGGACGAGCGCGGCCGGATCATCGAGGACCAGCGCGCCCTGCTGGTCATGCTCGACCTCATCGCCGCGGAACGCCGCGGCGGACGCGTCGCCCTGCCCGTCACCACGACCCGTATCGCCGAACAGGTGGCCGCCTACCACGGCACCGAGGTGGAGTGGACCACCACGTCGCCCGACGACCTGACCCGCGTCGCCCACAAGGAGGGCTCCGTCTTCGGCGGTGACGGTCAGGGCGGCTTCATCGTGCCCGAGTTCAGCTCCGTCTTCGACGCGACCGCCGCGTTCACCCGGCTCATCGGCCTGGTGGCCCGCACGCAGCTGTCGCTCAGCCAGATCGAGGCACGCATCCCGCGCGCCCACGTCCTCGGCCGCGACGTCGCGACCCCCTGGGCCATCAAGGGACTGGTGATGCGCCGCGTCGTCGAGGCCGCGGGCGACCGGTCCGTGGACACGACCGACGGCGTCCGCGTCGTCGAACCGGACGGGCGGTGGGTCCTGGTGCTCCCCGACCCCGCCGAGGCCGTCACCCACCTGTGGGCGGAGGGACCTGACGACGCGGCGGCACAGGAACTGCTCGACGTCTGGGCGGGCGTCGTGGACAGCGCCGAGCACTGACCGGCGGGCCTGACCACCGGCCCGTTTCGATCAATCGAGGGGCGGCGTGCAATCATGCCCGCCATGCCACAGCAGGAGTCAGGACCGCGCCGCCCCGCGCGCCCGGACGCCTCCATGTCGTTGCTGACCACCGTCATGAGCCACACCCTCGACGAGGGGTACGCGCAGGCGGCGGCGGGACGGCGGGCGGCGCCCGGGGCACCACTGCCCCGCCCCCTGCGGGCCCGGCTGTGGCTCGCGTGCGGCCTCCTGCTGGCCGCGCTCGTCGTCACCCTCGGCGCCGCCCACGCCAGGGAGGCGGCCCCCGCCGTCGCCCGCGAACGCGAGGACCTGCTGGAGCGGGTGGACGCCGGGACCGCCAGGCTCGACCGGCTCCAGGAGGACGTGGACGCCCTCCGCGAGGACGTCGCCGCCATGCGGCGCGACGTCCTCGCGGACCAGGACGCGCGGGACAGCCCGGCGGCCGTCCTCGCCGGTGCCACCGAGGTCGAGGGGCCCGGCGTCGAACTCACCGTGGACGACGCGGAACGCGCCTCGGGCGGCGTCGCCGGCACGCCGCGCGACGACGGTTTCGCCGACACGGGGCGCGTCCGCGACCGCGATCTCCAACGGGTCGTCAACGGCCTGTGGCAGGCGGGCGCCGAGGCGATATCCGTCAACGGACAGCGCCTCACCGCCCTGTCCGCCATCCGCGCCGCCGGTGACGCCGTCCTCGTGGACAACCGGCCGCTCGTCCCGCCCTACACGCTGCTCGCCATCGGCGGCGGCGCGGAGTTCGCCGACGGCTTCGACGCGACGCCCGCGGGCCGCTACCTCGCCGAACTCGGCGACGACTACGGCATCCGCGTGTCCGCACGCGTCCGGGACGACCTGCGGCTGCCCGCGGCGACGAACCCGGCCGTCCGCACGGCGACACCCGTGCCCGAGCCGGGCGAGGAAGCCGACGCGGCGTCGGACGGGGCGGCGCCGGACGGGTCGGCGCCGGACGGGGCAGGGCCGGGCAGTGACGCCGCATCCGGGGGCGCCGCCGCCGGGAACACAGGGGAGGGAAACCAGTGATCGCCGTCGTCGGGCTCGTCCTGGGCGTGCTGGCCGGGGTGCTGACCACGCCCGTGGTGCCCACCGGGGTCGAGCCGTACCTGCCCATCGCGGTGGTCGCCGCGCTCGACGCGGTCTTCGGCGGGCTGCGGGCGATGCTCGACCGGGTCTTCGACGACCGGGTGTTCGTCGTCTCGTTCCTCTCGAACGTCACCGTGGCCGCCCTCATCGTCTTCCTCGGCGACGAACTGGGCGTCGGCTCCCAGCTGTCCACCGGCGTCGTGGTCGTCCTCGGCATCCGCATCTTCTCCAACGCGGCGGCCATCCGCCGCCACGTCTTCGGAGCGTGACCACGTGCAGTCAGCGGAACGCCCAGGCGCCGCCGGGCCCGAGGACGCCGCCCCCGGGGTGCCCGCCGCGCGTGACGCCGCGGGCCCGCCGCCCGGGGACCCCGACGCCGCCGGGACGCCCCGTGACCCCGCGCCCGCCGGGCGGCCCGCCGAGAGCCCCGAGCGGCCTGACACGGCCCCTGACGGCGGGACGGACCCACCACCTTCCCCGGACGGCGTAACGGACGCCCCCGCGGACGGCACGGCGCAGGACCCCGGCCGCGCACCGAGCGGCGCCGCCCTCCTGCGCGCCGCCCTGTGGCCGCCGCGCGCCACCCGCAGCCAGCTCGTCGTCGCCGCCCTCCTGTTCGCCCTGGGCCTCGGCCTGGCCATCCAGGTCAGGGCGGCGGGCAGCGACGACACGGCCCTGCGCGGCGCGCGCCCCGAGGACCTCGTCCGCATCCTGAGCGACCTCGACGACCGCACCGCGCGCCTCGACGACGAGAAGCGCCAGCTGGAGGCGCAGCGCACCGAGCTGGAGACCAGCTCGGACCAGGCGGAGGAGGCGCGCCGCCAGAACGAGGAGCGCGAGCGCCGTCTCGGTGTCCTGGCCGGTACGGTCGCCGCCGAGGGACCCGGCGTCACGTTGCGCATCGGGGATCCCCTGGGCGTGGTCGGGGCGGATATGCTGCTCGACGCGGTGCAGGAACTGCGCGCGGCGGGCGCCGAGGCCATCCAGATCAACGAGGTCAGGATCGTCGCGGAGACCGCGTTCACGGACCGGAACGGCGGCGTCCGGCTGGACGACGAGCCGGTCTCCGCGCCGTACGTCGTCCGGGCCATCGGCCGGCCCCAGGACCTGGAGCCGGCGCTGAACATCCCCGGAGGGGTCGTGCAGTCCCTGGAGAACGATTCGGCCTCGGTGCGCGTTGACCGACCGGAGAGGGTCACGGTGGACGCCTTGCGGCCGACGGAGCTGCCTGACTACGCTCAGTCGTCGCCGTGATCGTGTCCGCCACCCGGGGCCGCCCGTCCCAGGTGGCGCCCGGTAAGGGAAACTGAACGGTGGCCGCGGACGTTCTCGGTTCGTCCGCGGCGGCCGGTGAGAGAGAATGGACCGTCCCGCCGCCGGCGGGACGGGCTAGGTGCGAGGGGATCGCTGGTGAGTTTTTTCGCTCGGTTGTTCGGCAGGCGTCAGAGTGGGCAGCACAGTGCCGCACGGCCCCGCGCCCGCCAGCATGGCGACACACCGACGTCCGGTGCCGAGCGGGAGCGCCCGTTGTTCCGTGACGAGGTCGGCGCGCCCGGCGGAATAGGCGCCCCCGCAGGCGGCGGCGCGGACGTGCAGACCTGCTCCCGCTGCGGCCACCGCAGCTCCGGGACCAGCCGTTTCTGCTCCAACTGCGGCAATCCGCTGCGTCCTGGGCTCGAAGGCTCGTCCGAGACGACCTCCACGATCTCCATCAGCGGCCTGGAGGCGTACGAGGCCGAGATCACCGGGCAGCACCCGGCCCCCGCGCTCTCGGCCGAGGCCCAGGCCGCCGTGGACGCGCTGCCCCCCGGCTCGGCGCTCCTGATCGTGCGGCGCGGCCCGAACTCCGGCAGCCGCTTCCTGCTCGACGGCGAGCTGACCACGGCCGGACGCCACCCGCAGTGCGACATCTTCCTCGACGACGTGACGGTCTCCCGTCGGCACGTCGAGTTCCGTCGGCAGCCCGACGGGACCTTCACCGCGAGTGACGTCGGCAGCCTCAACGGCACCTATGTCAACCGCGAGCCGATCGACTCGACCGTGCTCGCGAACGGCGACGAGGTGCAGATCGGCAAGTACCGGCTGGTCTTCTTCGGCAGCAGGCAGGGCTTCTGACCGCCTCGGCCGGGGCGGTCGGGGGCCGCGTGGCGGTGCTCGACTATCCAAATGCCCCGGGCACCGCCTAGGGTTGCCGTGTGAATCAGCTCGACGTCGTGGGTGTACGGGTGGAAATGCCCAACAATCAACCCATCGTGCTACTCCGTGAAGTCGGTGGTGATCGCTATCTCCCGATCTGGATCGGACCGGGAGAGGCGACCGCCATCGCGTTCGCCCAGCAGGGGATGACTCCTGCCCGGCCGCTGACGCACGATCTCTTCAAGAACGTGCTGGAAGCCGTGGGGCAGGAGCTGAGCGCCGTACGGATCACCGACCTGCGGGACGGCGTCTTCTACGCGGAACTGGTGTTCGCCGGGGGGATCGAGGTCAGCGCCCGCCCGTCCGACGCCATAGCCCTCGCCCTCCGCGTCGGCAGCCCCATCTACGGCAGCGACGCGGTGCTCGACGACGCCGGGATCATCATCCCGGACGAGCAGGAGGACGAGGTGGAACGGTTCCGCGAGTTCCTCGACCAGATCTCGCCGGAGGACTTCGGCAGGAACAGCCAGTGACGGCGCGCGGGACGAATTCCCGCGCGCCGCGTGTGGATGCCCGGCGTCCACGGGGCATGTCTGGTGGTGAACGCCGCGCGCGTCCCCACCGTGACAGCCGGTGAGCGACGAGGGCGCGGTCAAGGACATGCGGAACGGAGACCGGCGTGACAGGTAACGGCGACAGCAGAGCGGTCGGGGGAACGACCGCCCTTCCCGGCCCGGCGCGGCACGGTTCCGTGCCGCAGGCCGCGCCGCAGGGGCGGCCCACCCCGGACGCGCTCGGCTATCGCGGCCCGAGCGCCTGCGCCGCCGCCGGGATCACCTACCGCCAGCTGGACTACTGGGCCCGCACGGGCCTGGTCCAGCCCAGCGTGCGGCCGGCCCACGGCTCCGGCACCCAGCGGCTCTACAGCTTCCGGGACGTGCTCGTCCTCAAGATCGTGAAACGGCTGCTCGACGCCGGGGTCTCCCTCCAGTCCATCAGGACCGCCGTGCGCGCCCTGTGCGCCACCGACCTGGACGAGCTGTCCGGCATGACCCTCATGAGCGACGGGGCCGCCGTCTACCGGTGCGGCTCGCCCGACGACCTCGCCGAGCTGCTCCAGGACGGCAGGGGCGTCTTCGGCATCGCGGTCGGGGCGGTGTGGCAGGACGTCGAGGACGCCCTCGCGGGGCTGCACGCCGAGCACGCCCTCACCGGCGAGACGGTGCACGCCGAGCGCCCGGCCGACGAGCTGGCCCGCCGCCGCGCACGGGGTCTGTGACCCCGGCGGCGCCCGCCGCGCCGCCGCCGTCCCGGGCCGGATGTCGGACCCGTGCGGCACCATCGGGGGTGTGCGCAGCGCCCCGACCATCCTCCATCTCGACATGGACGCCTTCTACGCCTCGGTGGAGCAGGCGGCCAAGCCGAGTCTGCGCGGCAAGCCGGTCGTCGTGGGCGGTATCGGCCCGCGCGGCGTGGTCGCCACCGCCTCGTACGAGGCGCGCCGCTTCGGCGTCCACTCCGCGATGCCGACGGCGCAGGCCCGCCGCCTGACGCCGAACGCCGCCTTCCTCGTCCCGCGCTTCGCCGTCTACCGGGAGATCAGCGAGCGCGTGATGGCGCTCCTCGCCGGGCTGTCGCCGCTGGTCGAGCCGCTGAGCCTGGACGAGGCGTTCGTCGATCTCGCGGCGGGCGGCACGGCCGCGACCACGGGCGAGGCCCGCGCCGCCGGGGAGGACCTGCGCCGCCGCATCCGCGCGCGGACCGGCCTCACCGGCTCCGTCGGCCTCGCCGGGTCCAAGATGCTCGCCAAGATCGCCTCCGAGCAGGCCAAGCCGGACGGGCTGCTGCTCATCGAGCCGGGCACGGAACGCGACCTGCTCGCCCCCCTGCCCGTCAGGACGCTGCCCGGCGTCGGCCCGGCGACCGCCGAGACGCTGCGCCGGGCCGGGCTGCACACCGTGGGGGAGGCGGCCGAGGCGGGGGAGGCCGAGCTGCTGCGGCTCCTGGGCAAGGCGCACGGGCACGGCGTGCACGCCATGGCGACCGGCAGGGACGACCGCCCGGTGGTCGCCGAGCGGGACGCCAAGTCGGTGTCGGTCGAGGACACCTTCGACACGGACGTGACCGACCGTGCCCGCGTCAGGTACGAGGTCGCCCGGCTCGCCGACCGCTGCGTGGCGCGGCTGCGAGGCGCGGGCCGCTCCGGCAGGACCGTCGTGCTGAAGGTCAGGCGCTACGACTTCACGACGCTCACGCGCTCCGAGACCCTGCGGGGGCCGACGGACGACCCCGCCGTGGTGCGGGAGGCCGCCGCGCGGCTGCTGGAGGGCGTGGAGACCACCGAGGGCGTGCGGTTGCTCGGCGTGGGCGTCACGGGCCTGGCGGACTACACGCAGGAGGACCTGTTCGCCCAGGCGCAGCGGGCCGAGGAGGGCGGTGGGGACGAGGGCGCCGCGGACGGCGAGCCGTCCCCCGAGGCGCCTCCTGCCGTGGGGCCGGGGGCCGCGGGGGAGACGGGGCCACCGCGCTGGCTGCCCGGGCAGGACGTCACCCACCCCCGGCACGGGCCCGGCTGGGTGCAGGGCAGCGGCGTGGGCCGCGTCACCGTCCGCTTCGAGCGCCCCGACACCCCGCCGGGCCGCGTGCGCACGTTCGCGGTGGACGACCCCGAGCTGACGCCAGGCGAGCCGCTGCCGCTGGTGCCCGCGGCTCAGCTCTCCTCCGCCGCCTCCCCCGCCGGGGGCTCGGGGTGGGCCAGCCGCCCGAAGTCGGCGTCGGGCGGCGGCGCCGCGCCCGGCACGTCCAGCCCGTAGTGGTGGTAGAGCTGGAGCTCCTGCTCGGGCGAGAGGTGCCGCCCGACGCCGAAGTCAGGCGCCTCCTTGATGAGCGCCCGCGCGTACGGCACCCGCAGCGTGCCGCCGACCAGTTCGCTCGGTTCGAGCGGCACGAACGCGTCCCGGCTGAACAGGCCCGTCCGCACGGCCGCCCACTCGGGCACGCCGGTGGCGTCGTCGAGGTAGACCTCGTCCACCGTGCCGATCTTGGTGCCGTCGCGGTCGAGGGCCTTGCACCCGATCAGACTGCGGGGGTCGATATCGGTCTGCACGGTTCCTCCAACTGATCGCCTCTGCTCCGGCAGATGCCCTGTACCACCTACAAAAGGTCACATCGCGTCCGGCGGCCAGTCGAGGCGCTCCCCAGGTGGACCCGGGCGGTCCCTGGCCGCCCCTCGTCGCCCCCCGTCGTGCCTCGTCGGGACGGGGGAGACGGGCCAGGGGGGCGCTGGTACGCTCGAACCGGTTGACGACCTCGCGCGGGAGAGCCCTGACGTCCCCGGACGGCAGGCGCCGAAGGAGCAACTCCTCCCCGGAATCTCTCAGGCCCACGTACCGCGCGAGTCAGACCACTCTGGAAAGCAGGACGGCGGATCCGGCGCGAGCCGGCGGCCGGCCTCACCGACGGTGCAAGCCGGGCGCACGACCGCCCGGTGAAGCTCTCAGGTCCGGACGGCGTCCGGATGACAGAGGGGGAGGCAGACCGGGCAGCGCCGCCCGGTACCCCGAGGTCGCCGCGACCCGTGAGGAGCCTTCCGCACATGACCGTCAGCCGTACCCCGCTCACCGGCCTGGAACAGGCGAGCCCCTTCGCCGACCGTCACATCGGTCCTGGCGAGGGCGACGTCGCCAAGATGCTCGCCCAGGTCGGCTTCGGCTCCCTGGACGACCTGACGGCCGCCGCCGTCCCCGAGGCCATCCGCGCCACCGAGGCCCTGGACCTGCCGCCCGCCCGCGACGAGGCCGCCGTCCTCGCCGACCTGCGGGCCCTCGCCGACCGCAACACCGTCGCCCGCCCCATGATCGGCCTCGGCTACCACGGCACGTTCACCCCGCCCGTCATCCTGCGCAACGTCATGGAGAACCCCGCCTGGTACACGGCCTACACGCCCTACCAGCCCGAGATCTCCCAGGGCCGCCTGGAGGCGCTCCTCACCTTCCAGACGGTCGTCTCCGACCTCACGGGGCTGCCCACGGCGGGCGCGTCCCTGCTGGACGAGGGCACGGCCGCCGCCGAGGCGATGGCGCTGTCCCGCCGCGTCGGCAAGGTGAAGGACGGCGTGTTCCTCGTGGACGCGGACTGCCTCCCGCAGACCGTCGCCGTCGTCACCACCCGGGCCGAGCCCACCGGCGTCGAGGTCGTCGTCGCGGACCTGTCCGACGGCATCCCGGCCGACGTGGCGGAGCGCGGCGTCTTCGGCGTCCTGCTCCAGTACCCCGGCGCGTCCGGCGCCGTCCGCGACCTGCGGCCCGTCGTCGAGGCCGCGCACGGGCTCGGCGCCGTCGTCACGGTCGCCGCCGACCTGCTCGCGCTCACGCTCCTGACGTCCCCGGGCGACCTGGGCGCGGACATCGCGGTCGGCTCCAGCCAGCGGTTCGGCGTCCCCCTCGGCTTCGGCGGCCCGCACGCCGGGTTCATGGCCGTCCGCGACACGTACGCCCGCAGCCTGCCGGGCCGCCTCGTCGGCGTCTCGCGTGACGCGGCGGGCCACCCCGCGTACCGCCTGGCGCTCCAGACCCGCGAGCAGCACATCCGCCGTGAGAAGGCCACCAGCAACATCTGCACGGCGCAGGTGCTGCTGGCCGTGATGGCGGGCATGTACGCCGTCTACCACGGCCCCGACGGGCTCGCCGTCATCGCCCGCCGCACCCACCGGTACGCGGCGCTGCTCGCCGCCGGGCTGCGCGAGGGCGGCGTGGAGATCGTCCACGACCGGTTCTTCGACACGGTGACCGCCCGGGTGCCTGGACGCGCCGCCGACATGGTGGCCGCCGCCCGCGCGGCCGGCGTCAACCTGCGCCTCACCGACGCCGACCACGTCGGCATCAGCTGCGACGAGACCACGGGCCGCGCCGATCTGGCCGCCGTCCGGGCCGCGTTCGGCCTCCCCGCCCCCGCGGACGGGACCGATCCGCTCGACGCCCTCGACGCCCGCACCGGCGACGCCCTGCCCGCCGGGCTGCTGCGCACCGACGCGTACCTCACCCACCCCGTCTTCCACCGCCACCGCTCCGAGACGGCCATGCTGCGCTACCTGCGCCGCCTGTCCGACCGCGACTACGCGCTGGACCGGGGCATGATCCCGCTGGGCTCCTGCACGATGAAGCTCAACGCGACGACCGAGATGGAGCCGGTCACCTGGCCGGAGTTCGCGGCGCTCCACCCGTTCGCGCCCGTCGAGCAGGCCGAGGGCTACCTGACGCTCATCCGCGAACTGGAGGACACGCTCGCCGAGATCACCGGCTACGCCGCCGTCTCCCTCCAGCCCAATGCCGGTTCGCAAGGCGAGCTGGCCGGTCTGCTGGCCGTACGCGCCTACCACCGCGCCGCAGGGAACCCGCAGCGCACCGTCTGCCTGATCCCCTCCTCCGCGCACGGCACGAACGCCGCGAGCGCCGTCATGGCGGGCATGCGCGTGGTCGTCGTCGCCACCGGCGAGAACGGCGACGTGGACGCCGACGACCTGCGCGCCAAGATCGAGCGGCACCGCGACGAACTGGCCGTCCTCATGGTCACCTACCCGTCCACGCACGGGGTGTTCGAGGAGGACATCGCCGCCATCTGCGCCGCCGTCCACGACGCGGGCGGCCAGGTCTACGTGGACGGCGCGAACCTCAACGCGCTCGTCGGCCTGGCGAGGCCGGGCCGGTTCGGCGCCGACGTCTCACACCTCAACCTGCACAAGACGTTCTGCATCCCGCACGGCGGCGGCGGTCCCGGCGTCGGCCCGGTCGCCGTCCGCGCCCACCTCGCGCCCCACCTCCCCGGCCACCCGCTCCAGCCCGCCGCCGGGCCGGAGGGCGGCGGCACGGGACCTGTCTCGGCCGCGCCCTGGGGGTCGGCCGGCATCCTGCCGATCTCCTGGGCGTACGTCCGGCTGATGGGCGCGGAGGGCCTGCGCCGCGCCACGCAGTCGGCGGTGCTGGCCGCCAACTACGTGGCCAGGCGCCTGGAGCCGCACTACCCGGTGCTCTACACCGGTCCAGGCGGTCTGGTGGCGCACGAGTGCATCATCGACGTCCGGCCGCTCACCAAGGCGACCGGCGTCACCATCGACGACGTCGCCAAGCGGCTGATCGACTACGGCTTCCACGCGCCGACCATGTCGTTCCCGGTCGCGGGCACGCTGATGATCGAGCCGACCGAGAGCGAGGACCTGGCCGAACTCGACCGTTTCTGCGACGCGATGATCGCCATTCGCGCGGAGATCGACCGGGTCGGCGCGGGGGAGTGGCCGCGCGACGACAACCCGCTGCGCAACGCCCCGCACACCGCCGAGCAGACGGCGGGGGAGTGGCCGCACCCGTACACCCGGCAGGAGGCCGTCTTCCCCGGCGGCGCGGGGCTCGGCGCCGGGCACGGCACGGGACACGACAAGTACTGGCCGCCGGTCCGCCGCATCGACGGCGCCTTCGGCGACCGCAACCTCGTCTGCTCCTGCCCGCCCGTGGAGGACTACGCGGGCTGACGGCGCGTCCGGCGCCCTGGCACGGCACCGGGGGACGCGCGCGGCCGACGGTAGCCCCGCGCGTCCCCCGGCCCGGTCAGCTCGCCAGGCCCAGCGGCGCCACGCGGCTCGTGAGCAACGGCAGCAGCGCGTCGGTCCTGGTCGGACGCTCGGCGGCGATGCCGGGCGGCGCGGGTGCCAGCGGCACCAGCAGGTCCTGCGGTTCCGGGCTGCCGGACGCCGGGGCGGCGCCCGGGTCCGCGTGCAGCCACAGGGTGACCATGTACAGCTCGGGGACGGACAGCAGCCGCGGCTGGTAGGGAGTCGTCATCGACTCCGCCAGCGCCACGGCCCGCGCCGTCGAGGCGATGAAGGGCCCGGTCGAGAAGTGGGAGAACTCCCAGCCGTTCGCGGTGAGATCGGTCTGGGCTCCGCCCACGGTCACGCCGTCGTGGTCGAGCAGGAAGCGCCACCCGGCGAGCCGGGAACGCGGGGGCACGGTCAGGCCCGTGACGGGGGCCAGCTCGTGCACGGGCAGGGGGAGCACGGGTCGCAGCGACGCACGGTGGCGCTGCAACGGGAGCGGGAGCCACACGGCGGGCTGGCGGAGCGCGTCCAGGACGCTGGCCTCCGCGCCGGCGGGTACCGCGGGGATGTTCAAGGGCATGATGGGTCGCCTCTCGCTTTGGAGTAGGTCGCCTCTTAACAGGAGACACGCCGTGGAGGAATATTAGCCTCCGGGTGTTCTCGTCATGTTTCAGGTAGCCGACCCCGGATGTTTCGGCAAGAACAAAACAGGACGCCGGGCGGGGGGCCCGCGGGGCGATTCTTCCCCTGGAATATGCCGGGGTGAGGTGCCGGTCGCCTGACGGGACGTGTTAGGTCTCCCGGGACGCGGGCAGTATCGGTACACCGTTCGACACAGGAGGTGTCCCATGGGGGCGGAAGTCGTGGCCGACCGGTTCGACCTGACCGCGAGGCAGCGGTTCCGTGCCCGCCTGCGCGCGTGTCTCGACGCGTTCACGCGCATGCTGGGCGAAGAACGTTTCGAAGGACCGCGGGACATGATCGGTCTGGAGATGGAGTTGTGCCTGGCGGATTCGGACGGGGCGCCGTGCATGGTGAACAGCGACCTCCTCGCGCGAATGGCCACCCAGGATTTCCAGAGCGAGCTGGGTAAATTCACGATCGAACTCAATATGCCGCCGCATCACCTGTCGGGGCGCGTCTTCGACGATATGGCCGAAGAGTTGCGTGTCGCCGTGGGATACGCCGACCGCACGGCCGCGGAATTCGGCGCCCAACTCGTCCTCACCGGCGTCCTGCCGACGATCGAGCCCCACCAGGTCGGCCCCGGCACCCTCTCGCCCGAGGGCCGCTACACCCTGCTCAACGACCAGATACTCGCCCTGCGCGGCGAGGCCATCACCCTCGCCATCACCGGCACGGAGACCCTCGACCGGTCCTTCGAGTCCATCGCGCCCGAGGCCGCCTGCACCTCCGTCCAGTTCCACACCCAGGTGACGCCGGGACGCTTCCCCGCCGTCTGGAACGCCGCCCAGGCCGTCGCGGGAGCACAGATCGCCGTCGGAGCGAACGCGCCGTTCGTCTTCGGCCGCGAACTGTGGCAGGAGACCAGGCCCATGCTCTTCAGCCAGGCCACCGACAGCCGCCCGCCCGAGCTGGCCGCCCAGGGCGTACGGCCGCGCACCTGGTTCGGCGAGCGCTGGATCACCTCGGCCGCCGACCTCTTCGAGGAGAACGCCCGCTACTTCCCCGCCCTGCTGCCCGTCCTGTCCGACGAGGACCCCCTCGCCGTCCTCGACGCGGGGGGCGTCCCCGAGCTGGCCGAGCTGAGCCTCCACAACGGCAGCGTCTACCGCTGGAACCGCCCGGTCTACGGCATCGCGAACGGCGTCCCCCACCTGCGCGTCGAGAACCGCATCCTCTCCACGGGCCCCACGGTCACCGACACCGTCGCCAACACCGCGTTCTTCCACGGCCTCGTCCGCGCCCTCGCCGACCAGCCCGACCCGGTCTGGAACCACCTCGCCTTCGCCGACGCCGAGCGCAACTTCGACCAGGCGTGCCGCCACGGCATCGAGGCCCGCCTCGTCTGGCCGGGCGACGGCGCCCGCCCGGCGTACGAGCTGATCCCCGACCGCCTGCTGCCGCTCGCGGAACAGGGACTGGCCTCGGCCGGGGTCGCCGCGGCCGACCGCGACCGCTACCTCGGCGTCATCGAGGGACGGTGCCGCCGCCGCGTCACCGGCGCGGGCTGGCAGACTGCCGTCTACCACCGCTTGGTGGCGGACGGAGCGGACCGTACGAGCGCGCTGCGCGGGCTCGTACGCCGGTACTGCGAACTGTCGCGTACGGACGCCCCCGTGCACACCTGGCCGGACGGCGCCTGACCGCGCCGCGCACCGGCCGCGCACGCACGGCGGCCCCGGCGCGCCGGACAGGAGACGGAGTGGGCTCGATGCCGGAGGCGGGCCGCGCGGCGGACACCACCCCACGGGAGGCGCGTCCGCCGGGTACGGCGCCGCAGGCGCCCCAGGCGCCGCCGCGCGTGCTGCGCCACGAGCTGCTGCTCGTGCTCGCGCTGTCCCTCGGCGCGAGCGGGATCAGCGCCGTCATCTCGTTCACGGGCGTGCTCACCAGGCCGGGCGGCCTGAGCGACCACGCGGCGACGCTCAACGGCTCCCGCGCGCCCGACCGGCCCTGGCTCGACCTGGCCTGGCAGCTGTTCGGCATCAGCACCGCCCTCGTGCCGGTCGCCCTCGTCGCCCACCTGCTGCTGCGCGAGCGCGGCGGCGCGTACGAGGGGGCGGGGCTGCGCGGCATCGGCTTCGACCTGCGGCGGCCCCTGCCCGACCTGGGGTGGGGCGCGCTCGTCGCGGCGGGGATCGGGGGCAGCGGGCTGTTGCTCTACCTCGGCGCGCACGCCGCCGGGGCCAGCCTGACCGTCGTGCCCGAGTCGCTGCCCGACGAGTGGTGGAAGTACCCGGTCCTGATCGCCTCCGCCGTGCAGAACTCGGTGCTTGAGGAGGTCATCGTCGTCGGCTACCTGCTGCGCCGCCTCCAGCAGCTCGGCTGGTCCCCGGTGGCGGCGCTGGTGGCCAGCTCGGTGCTGCGCGGCTCGTACCACCTCTACCAGGGCATCGGCGGGTTCTTCGGGAACGTCGCGATGGGCGTGATCTTCGTCTGGCTGTACCGGCGCTGGGGGCGGGTGATGCCGTTGGTCGTCGCGCACGCGCTGATCGACATCGTCGCCTTCGTCGGGTACGCGCTGCTGGCGGGCCGTGTCGGCTGGCTGCCGACCGCCTGAGCCGCCGACGCGCCGGTCCTGGTGAGGGCCCGGCACGTCGGCGGCGCAGGCGGGGGCGGGCGTCAGGCGCCGGGGCCGCTGCCCAGGGCCAGCGGCAGCGCCTCGATCGTGCCCGCGCCGCACACCGCGCCGAGATCCCAGGCGGCGTCGGTCGCGTCGTACTCGTCGGGCGGGATGACGCCGACCCCCGCGGGGTCGGGGCCGCAGCTGCCGTCCGCCGGGTCGTCCTCGCCCGGGACGACGGTCCAGTGCAGCTGGGCCCAGGCGCTGGCGCCCGGCTCGACCGTGAGCTGTGCGGCCTCCTCGGAGTCGTCGCGCACCGTCGTGGTCGGCAGCTCCTCGCCGTTCTCGGCGACGAGCTGGAGCCCCGGCCAGCCCTCGGTGCGGCAGGCGGTGTCGGAGGTGTTGGTCAGGACGAGCGCGGCGTACCGCTGGCCCGCGCCCGAGTCGAGGCCCGTGATCTCGGCGGTCAGCGCGTCGCTCGTGCACCAGTCGGACGCGGGCGCCCCGGCGCCACCTGCGGTACCGGCGGGGTCGTCGCCGCCGTCCTCGGGCGCGCCGCCCGGGTCGGTGGCCGTGTCGTCCTCGTCGGGGGCGGGCGGTGTGGTGGGGGAGGCGTCCTGGCTCTCCGAGGAGGCCGGTGGGTCCGCCGTGGCGGACGAGTCGGCGGGGTCCTCGGCACATCCGGCCGCGGCGAACAGGGCGAGGACGGCGAGGGTGGTCAGTGCGGCGGGACGCCGGTGGTGAACGGCCATGATGGTCCTTCGTGTGGGGGAACCGACTGAGCGGAGGGTCTCTCCGTGGCGCTCGCGGATTCGACGTCACGGCGGAACCGGCGGTTCCACCGCCGTCGTGTGCCCGGTCCCGGCCGCGGGGTGCCGCGGCGGGCGGGCCGTCCGCTTTCACGCATGTCTTCCTGCTGCCCTGCCCCGGCCCCCGGGACGCACGGAAGTCGCGACCCCACCGGTGCGGGCCCGCGCGCGGTCAGCGCCTGGCGTACGCCGTGAGGTACGCGGGGGGCTGCGCGTCCCGGTCCGCGTGCCCGTTCGCCCCGTCGTCCACCGGCTCCGGCGGGCCGTACACCGTGCGCACCGGCAGGACGCCGCTCCAGTGCGGCAGGTCCAGGTCCTCCGGCTCGTCGTTCGGCCCGCCCGTGCGCACCTTCGCGGACACCTCCGCCAGGTCGAGCGCCAGCAGCGCCGTGGCGGCCAGCTCCCTGGCGTTCCCCGGCCGGCAGTCGGCGGCGCGGCCGGGGACGACCTGGTTGACCGTGGCGTCGAAGCCGAGGGCGCGCTCGGCCGGGTCGGTCACCTGGCGGGCGACGCCGTGCACCACCACCGAGCGGTAGTTGATGGAGTGGTGGAACGCCGAGCGGGCCAGGACGATGCCGTCGATGTGGGTGACGGTCACGCAGACGGGCAGGCCGTCGGGCGCGGTGGCCGCCGCGCGGGCGGGGCGCTGGCCGGTGGACCCGTGGAGGTAGAGGCGTTCGCCGACGCGCGCGTAGAGCGTGGGGAGCACGACGGGCGCGCCGTCGCGGACGAACCCCAGGTGGCACACGTAGCCCTCGTCGAGGACGGCGTGCACCAGCGCGCGGTCGTACGTGGCCCGTTCGCGGCCCCTGGTCGGGGTGGTGCGCGGGGTGCGCGGATAGCTGTCGCCCTGCGGTGTGTCAGGCATCGGTTTCCCTCCCGCCCCGCGCGTCCACCTTGCGGGGCTGTTTGAACTAGTGCAATATGTGGTTTGTGCTAGGAGAATATACGGTCGAAGGGCGCGGCGCAGCCGAGATCGCGGCCAGCGTCGAACAAGGCGTAGCCACCGGGGCGCTCGTCCCCGGCGCCGCCCTCCCGCCGCTGCGCGACCTCGCCGCCCGGCTCGGCGTGAACGCCAACACGGTCGCCGCCGCCTACCGCCTGCTGCGCGACCGGGGCGTCATCGAGACGGCGGGCCGCCGCGGCAGCCGCGTCCGCGCGCGCCCCGCGTCCGCGCCGCGCGACGCCGCCCGCGTCACCGTCCCGCCGGGCGCCCGCGACCTGTCCGAGGGCAACCCCGACCCCGCCCTCCTGCCCCCGCTCGGCCCCGCGCTGGCCGCCGCGGCCGAGCGCGCCGACCGTGCGCCCGTCCTCTACGGCGCCCCGCCCGTCGCCCCCGGCCTGGCCCGCGCCGCGCGGGCCGCGTTCGACCGCGACGCCGTGCCCGCCGGGCCCGTCGCCGTCACCTCGGGCACCCTCGACTGCGTGGAACGCGCCCTCGCCGCCTGGCTGCGGCCGGGCGACGCCGTCGCCGTCGAGGACCCGGGCTGGGGCAGCCTCCTCGACCTGGTGCCCGCGCTCGGCCTGCGGCCCGTGCCCGTCGCCGTGGACGAGGAGGGGCCGCTGCCGGAGCGCGTCGCGCAGGCCCTGGAGCGCGGCGCCCGCGCCCTCGTCGTCACCGCGCGCGCCCAGAACCCGACGGGTGCCGCCGTCGGTGCCGAGCGCGCGGCACGGCTGCGCGCGGTCCTGGCGGCGCACCCCGACGTCCTGCTGATCGAGGACGACCACGGCTTCGGCATCGTCACGCAGCCCCTGCACACGCTCGCCGGTCACGGCCGCCGCTGGGTGTTCGTCCGCTCCACGGCCAAGGCGTACGGCCCCGACCTGCGGCTCGCGGTGTGGACGGGGGACGGCGTCACCGTCGATCGGGTGCGCGGCAGGCAGCGCCTCGGGCCCGGCTGGGTCAGCCACCTGCTCCAGGACGCGGTGGAGCGGCTGTGGGGCAGCGGCGCCGTCGATCCCGCCGTGGTCGCCGCGTCCTACGGTGCCCGGCGTGACGACCTCGTGGCCGCCCTCCGTGGACGCGGTGTGTGGGCGACGGGGCGCAGCGGCATGAACGTGTGGGTGCCCGTGCCGGACGAGACGGCCGCCGTCGCGGCGCTGTCCCAGCGCGGCTGGGTCGCCGCGCCGGGCGCGCGCTTCCGCCTTGAGGCGCCGCCCGGCCTGCGGCTGACGGTCTCGGCGCTGGCGCCCGGGGACGTCGCGCCGCTCGCCGACGCGGTCGCGGCGGCCGTCCTCGGGACGCGGGCGGGCACCGACCGCCGCTGGGAGTGACCGGCGCCACCCCCGCACGTTACAGTGAGCGTCAGTATGTTTCGCACCACAAAACCAGCCTGGGAGGGCCGACGTGCCGCGGACCGGAAAAGCGCAGACCGGCGAGGCGCAGGGCGCGCCCGCGGCCAAGCACTCGTACCACATCGAGGCGCTGGCCCGTGGCCTCGCCGTGCTCGACGCCTTCGGGCCGCTGCGGCGTGAACTGACGCTCAAGGACGTCGCCGAGGCGGCACGCGTCACCCAGCCGAGCGCCCTGCGCATCGGGTACACCCTCGTGGAGGCGGGCTACCTCGTCCGCAACCCCGGCACCAAGGGCTACCGCCTCGGGCCGCGCGCGCTCTCCGTGGGGCTCGCCACCCTCGGCGCGATGACCCTGCCGGAGATCGCCGAGCCGTACCTCACGGACCTGCGCAACCGGACGCAGGAGAACATCAAGCTCGCCGTCCCCAGCGGCACGAACTCGGTCGTCGTCGGCCGCGTCCCCTCCTACCTGCATCCCGACAGCACCATGTACATCGGCTCGACGGGGAAGATGCACGTCTCCTCCCTCGGCCGTGCCATCCTCGCCTGGCGCTCCGAGGAGGAGATCGCCGCGATCCTGGAGCGGGTCGAGGAGGAACGGCTCACCGCCAGGACGCTCACGAAGCCGGACGTCCTCGCCGAACTGGAGGCGACCAGGCGGCGCGGCTACGCCGTCAACGACCAGGGCACCACGCTCGACCACCGCTCCGTCGCCGCCCCGCTGTTCGGCACGGACGGGCGCTCCCTCGCGGCCGTCAACCTCTCGATGTCCGTGCAGCGCATCAGCCGCGCCGACCTGGAGAAGGAGATGGCGCCGCTGGTCGTGGAGACCGCGCGCGCGATCAGCGCGGTGCTGCCCCCGCAGGTCCAGGGCGCGGGCCACTTCGGCACCGACCCCGGCACGGCCGACGCCTGACCGCCGCCGCTCCGGGACCGGCCCGGTCCTGGAACGGCGGCGGCGGGGCTCAGCCGAAGGCCAGCAGGCCGTCCCGCCACCCGCTGGCGGCGCTGACCACGACCGTCCCCGCACCGAGCGCCGACGCCCCGCCCCTGTAGAGCCGCACACTCCCGTCGGGCGCGACACTCCAGATGTCGGGCAGCCCGTCGCCGGTGACGTCGGGAGCGGCGTAGATGTGGGTGATGGGCATGGTGGTCTCCGACCAGCCCTCGGCGTACAGAGTGTCGGTCCCGTTCAACGAGCCGCCCGCGGAGGAGAGGGACGCCACGGTGGAGCCGCGCGAACCGTCCCGTATGCCGTACCGCAGCCACAGCCGGTCGCTGCCGTGGGAACGGAAGAGCAGGTCCGGGGCCCCGTCCTTGTTGAAGTCGGCCAGCGAGACGAGGTCGAGCCCGTTCCCCGCGGTGGCGGAGATCTGATGCGCCGCCGTGAACGTGGCCCCGGTGTAGCCCGAGAGCAGCCAGACGCCGCCGCCCGTGGTCCGCACGAACAGGTCGGGCCGCTCGTCGAGGTTGTAGTCACCGGTGATCATCTGGACGATCGCCGCCGGGTCGGGGGCGCCGGACGGCAGGCGGACCGCCTCACGCAGGCCGACGTCGAAGCTGCCGTAGCCGTCGCCAGGGAAGAGGTAGAGCTGCCCGTCGGGCAGGCGGGCGAACATGTCGGTCACGCCGTCGCCCGGCAGCGCGTCGCCGCCGTGGGTGAACGGGACGGGCGTGCCGTCGGGGTTGCGCCAGTAGCCCGCCATCCCGGGGATGTCCTGGATGGGCCTGCCGTCCAGGTGCGCCGCCTTGAGACTGGTGTGGATGTCACCGCCCCGGGAGGCCGCGTACATGCCCAGGTTGCCGGACGGGGTGATGACGAACAGGTCCGACGTGCCGTCGCCGTTGACGTCGCCCGGCCCGTCCGCCGCGTCCCTCGGGGTGACGTAGAACAGGTAGCGCGTGCCGGAGGAGACGTTGCCCGCGCTGTCCGCCGCCCGGACGTGCAGGATGTGCGGCCCTGCGGCGGGCGGCGAGAGGGTGACGGTGAGCGGCTGCCCGGCCGCGACGGTGCGGGACGTGCCGTAGCCGGTCGAGTCGAAGCTGTACTGGTAGGCCGTGACGTCGCGGTCGCCGTCCGGGGTCAGCGTGAACGCCCCCGAGCTGCCGAACTTCTTCACCGACCAGACCGTTCCGTCGGCGTCCGCCTCGGGGAAGTCCTGCGACGTCACGAGCGGCGGGTTCGGCGCCCGTCCGTCGAAGACGAA
This sequence comes from Streptomyces avicenniae, assembly GCF_000719135.1. Lineage (GTDB taxonomy): Bacteria > Actinomycetota > Actinomycetes > Streptomycetales > Streptomycetaceae > Streptomyces > Streptomyces avicenniae. Next base: position 81,814 of record NZ_JOEK01000004.1, read on the forward strand.
CCGGCAGACGCCGCCGGTCGCCGCGTACGCCGACGCCGATCCGGTGGAGTCCACCGAACGGACGCGCCACGCGTACTCCCTGCCGCTCACCAGCTGGGACGCGGGGATGGTGGCCGACCCACGCTGGCCGCTGCGCAGCCGGACGTCGGCCCCCACGTCCCGTGGGTCGTCCCCGGTGAGCCACAGCTCGAAGTCGAGGTGCCCCTCGTCGCCGTCGGGGTCGGCATAGGCGGCCGAGAGGATCAGGTCGCGCCTGCCGATGGACGGGTAGGGCGCGGAGTTGTCGCAGCCGGGGCCCGGGTTCATGTCCAGACCCGTGGGCACGTTCGGCCTGCGGTTGTAGACCAGGGTGATCTTGGGGGCGGCCTCGCCCTCCGCGCTGAACTTCTTCCACGACGCCGCCGAGCCCTCGTTCTCCGCGCGCAGCCCGATCGTGAAGTCGGTCCAGCCGCCGTCCGCCGCGTCCTGCGCGACGCCCCGGGCGTCGAAGGTGACGTACGCGTCCGGGCACGAGGAGTTCCAGCCGTGTGCGAACGACTTGGCGCCGATCTCCTCCCGCCAGGCGGGCTGCCGGTTCCAGGTCGTGGACGAGGAGATGCCACCGGTGAGCCAGACCTGCATCTCCCGCGGTGTACAGGACCAGGCGTAGGTCTCCTTGAGCCGGATGCTGGCCGAGGTGACGTCGGCGCCCCGGATGCTGGACGTCCAGCCGAGGCGGAAGAACGAGCGGGACAGGCCGCCGGTCGTGGACTCCCAGCCGACGCGGGCCTCGGTGGTGCCGGTGTTGTAGTTGGCGCCGTCGTAGAAGCTGGAGTCGGGGTACTTCTCGTACGTGGTCGTCCAGTTGCGGGTCTTGCCGGTGATGGACGGGTCGATGAACACCGGCCAGACCGTCTCCTCGTCGGTCAGCCACTCCTCGTCCGGCGTGACGGTCAGCTCGGCGGACGTGCTCCCCTGACCGGCGAGGGTGACCCGCCCGACGGCGGCGTGGGTACCGGGCTGCGGTCCTGCCAGGTTCGGCAGGGCCAGGACGTCCTCGGCGGACGGGGCGCCGTCGGCCCGGAAGGCCGCCTGTTCGACGGGGTCGTCGGACGGCGACGGGGCGTCGGTGTCCAACTCGTCCGACGGCACGTCCGGCTCCGGATCGGGGCCGGGCGCCTCGCCGGGCTCCTCGGTGTACGGCGGCGCGGTCGGCTCCGCCGGTTCGACCGGCTCCGGGTCGGGCCCCTCGGTGACGGCCGGGGTGCCTGCCGAGTCCCACATGTACGGGGTGGGGGAGACGGCGACCTCCGCGCCCTCCGGGTCGTGGGCCGTCACCACCTGGGTCACCGGGTCGAGATGGAACGTCAGGTCGGGGGACGTCAGTCGGTAGGGGATGTCCGCGAGCGGCGCGCCGGCCGCCGCCTCGGGGCTGTGCACGACCAGCAGGTGGCTGAAGCCGCTGTCCCGCGCGGTGAGCATCAGGTCCACGCCGTCGAAGACGTTCCGGTACAGGGCGGTCGGTCCGGACACGACCGGTTCGGGGAGCGGCCCGGGCCACGCCACGGTCAGCTCGTGCCCGGCGCTGGTGAACGTGACGAGGTCGGTGTACGCGGTGTCGGCGGCGGGGACCGCCCGTCCGTCCGCCGGTGCGGCGGAGTACACCGCATTCCTCGTGAACACGGTCGCCGACCTGGCGGAATCTGCCGCCGCTCCGGAAACGCCGCTGCCGCCGTCGGAGAAATGCACCGGATCGGAAGTCGCCACCGGCGTCCAACCGTTGTCACTTTCCGCGAGGTCGGTGTTAATGTTTTCCCACTCGCCGTTCACCTTCGCCCGGATCGGGGCGGCGTGGGCGGTCAGTTCGAATGACCCGTCGGGCAACGCGAAAGTTGTGGAGGTGGCGTTGCGCAACGCGACCACCTCCACGCGTTCCCCGGTGCGCCGCGCCTCTTCCCTGGCGGAATTCTCGGCGCTGATCTCCGTGGTGGTGGCGGGCGCGTCGTCCGCCCGGGGAGTGTCTCCCCCGGACCCGTCGGGGACGAGCAGGCTGGCGGTGACGGCGGCGGCGAGCAGGGCGGCCACACCGGCCGTGGCGCGGCGGGGCGTCACCCGGGGCGGGCGGAGACGTTTCACGGTGCTGAGGGCCTCTCTCGGTTCGGTCTCGCCCGGAGCCGGACGCCGCACCCTCACTGCGAGTGCTCTGACATGGACTTTCTTCCGATCCGGCACCGCGCGTGCGCACGGTCGTGGCGGGAGGAAGGGCCGGGCGGAAGCATGGCCGATGACGGCGGGTGGCGCCATCCCCGTACGGGTGGGCCACGCGCCGACCGCGACGCCGCCCCCTGGGACGGCCGCCGCACCGGCAGGCGTACGCCGCCGGGTGGCACGTCCCGCCGTGCGGACGCGGCCTCGTGCAAATGGGGGCAACAGCCCATCAAATTCCCTCGCGCTCGGCCCTGTTTGCCCCACGGCGCGCCAAGGGATTCCCCTTACTTTGTAATGTGTGCGTGCGTGAGTTGTGAAGACCCTTTGGGTCAGTAGGCGTGCTATCTGCGCGGGATGGCGATTCGATCCGTGATCAACATCACTCGCTCCGCCAAATGTTTGACGCGCTGTGACACATTGCCCGAGCATGCGTGTTCGTCAGCGTTTTCGATCGGCGGCAGAGGCGGGTAAACGAGCCTCTGTCGCCGATCCGGTGTGTGAGGACCGTGGGCTTCGTGTGGAATTCGCTTTCCCGGGCAGGGCGGGGCAATGCGCCCCGCGCACGGGCCGCGTGGCGCCGCAGGGCACGCTTCCGTGTCGGCGTGACGCTCACGGTGGTCGGAGCGCTGACGGTCGGGGTGCTCCCGGCCGCCCTCGCCGTACCGCCTCCGGAGGACCGCCGTACCGGCGTCGAACTGGTCGATCTGCCGGAGCCCGAGGCGGCCGACGGCGAGGACGGCGGCGCGTTCACCGAGCTGACGACCGCGGAGATCGAGCAGGCGCCTGAGTACGAGCCCAGCAGGACCACCCTCCCTCCGGGGGACGAGGCGACGACGGCGGTCTCCGGGCTCGCCGCGGGCGAGATGGTCCAGGTGGGCGACCTGCCCGTCGCGGTCGGCGCCCCCGACGAGGCGTCACCGGAACAGGCCCAGGCACTGGAGGGCGACTGGAGCGTCGCCCTCGCCGACCCGGCCGACCTCGTCGCGGCGGACGTCGGCGGGCCGGTCTTCACCGTCACGCCGCCCGACGGGGCCACCGGCGAGGCGGTGGTCGCCCTGGACTACACGGAGTTCACCGAGCTGTACGGCGCCGACTGGGCGGACCGGCTCCAGTTCACGCAGTACCCGGAGTGCTTCCTGACGACGCCGGAGGACGCGGCCTGCACCGAACCGACCGAGGTGCACACCGAGAACGTCACCCAGGAGCGGGACGGCGACGTCGTCGGCGACGGAAGGATCGACGGCACGCGGCGCATCGAGGCGACCGTCGATGTCGCCACCCTGACCGACCCCACGGCTGCCATGGCCACCAGGACCGCCGCGCGGTCCGACGCCCCCCTCGCCACGCTCGCCGCCGCAGCACCGGGCGCCTCCGTCTTCGTCGCCGCCTCGTCCGGCAGCGGCTCGAAGGGCGACTTCTCCGCGACCCCGCTGATCAGCGCGGGGTCCTGGTCGGCCGTCGGCAGCTCAGGCGCTTTCACGTACTCCTACCCCTTGGGCACGCCGAGCGTGCCGAACGGCCCGTCGCCCAGTGTGTCGTTCGGCTACAACTCCCAAGTGGTGGACGGCCGTACCTCGGCCACCAACAACCAGGCGTCCTGGGTCGGCGACGGCTGGGAGTACAACCCCGGCTCGGTCACCCGCACCTACCGTGCGTGCCGTGACGACCGCACCGACGGCAACAACGCCGAGCGCAAGACCGGCGACATGTGCTGGGGCTCCTCGAACGCCACCCTCACCCTCGGCGGTGCCACCACCGAACTTGTCAGGGACGACACGACCGGCCGGTGGGAGACCGCCAGCGGCGACGGGTCCCGCGTCGAACTGCTGACCAACACCTCGTTCGACAACGGTGACGACAACAACGAGTTCTGGCGCGTCACCACTCGTGACGGCATGCAGTACTGGTTCGGCCGCCACCGTCTCCCCGGCTGGTCCGAGGGCGACGAGACGACCGACTCGGTGCTCACCGTCCCCGTGTCGGGCAACCAGCCCGGCGAACCCTGCTACGACGCCGACTTCGCCCGCTCCTTCTGCTCCCAGGCATGGCGCTGGAACCTCGACTACGTCGTGGACACCCACGGCAACGCCATGTCCCTGTGGTGGAACCAGGAGACCAACCATTACGCGCGGAACCTCCAGTTCAAGACCCCTGTCGCCTACGACCGGGCCGGCTACCTCACTCGGATCGACTACGGGCAGCGCGCAGACACCCTCTTCGACGCCGAACCCCTCGCCCGCGTCACCTTCGCCGTCGCCGAACGCTGCTACGCCGAGGACGGCATCGCCTGCACCGAGGACAACTTCACCTCGGGCCACTTCTCTCGCAACCGGATCTGGTACGACACCCCCGCCGACCTCCACTGCGCCGCCTCCGGCAAGGACTGCTATGTCGGGGCGCCCACCTTCTGGTCGCGCAAGCGCCTCAGCACCGTCGTCACCCACACCCAGCGCACGTCCGGCTCCACCACCCTCACCCCGGTGGACCGCTGGACCCTCCAGCAGTCGCTCCCGGCCGAACGCACCGACGAGGGAACCGCGTTGTGGCTGGAGTCCGTCACCCGCGCCGGGTACGGGACCGACGGCGAGACGATCACCCTCAACCCGGTGACGTTCCTCGCCAACACCACCCCGATGCCGAACCGTGTCAGGGAAGGCCCCCAGGACCCCAACCCCACCTTCGACCGGCTCCGCATCGCCCGGATCGTCGGCGAGTACGGCGGCGAGACCGTCATCGACTACGCCACCCCGACCGGTCCCTGCGCCACCGGCAGCAGCTTCCCCGCCCCCGAGGACAACACCGGGCGCTGCTTTCCCGCCCACTGGCACCCGGACCCCGACCGGGCCGACGAGTCCCTCGACTGGTTCAACAAGTACGTCGTGGAGTCCGTGCAGGAACAGCCGGGTGTCGTCGGTGTCCCGCCCGTCACCACGTCCTACGAGTACGTGGGCGGCGGCGCCTGGGCCCTCAACCAGGCCGAGTTCTCCAAGAAGAAGACCCGCACCTACGACCAGTGGCGCGGATACGCCCTCGTCCGCACCGTCACCGGCGCCGACTCCTCCGCCACCTACACCGGCACCGAACGCGGCATGACCGAGGTCCGCTACTTCCGCGGCATGGACGGCGACCCCTTGCCCGGCGGCGGCACCCGCTCGGTCACCGTGCAGGACAGCGCAGGCGACCCGATCGCCACCGACGAACAACCCTACGCCGGACGCGTCGCCGAGCAGATGACGTACACCGCCTACGGCGGGACGCTCCTCACCCGCACCGTGGACCACCCGACGCTACGCGTCCTCGCCACGCGCGACCGCGACGGCGGCGTCCCCGACCTGCACGCGTACCGCGTTCTCACCGACCGGAGCTTCGCGGAGAGCCGGGCCTCCGGCACCCTCCCTGGCGACACCAGGACCACGCGTACCGTCCGCACCCAGACCACCTACGACGACACGTACGGCCTGCCGCTGCGCGTCGAGATGTCCGGCGACACCGGCAGGACAGGCGACGAGAGCTGCACCGTCTCCTCGTACGTTCACAACACCGAACGCCACCTCATCGGTCTTCTCCGGCAGAGCCTCGCCACGGCGGGCCCCTGCGCCGAGGCCGACACCGCGCCTGCCGCCGACTGGCTGGGCGGCACACGCGCGGCCTACGACGGCGGCGCCTACGGGGACGCCCCGCTGGGCGGTCTGCCCACCGCCACCTGGGCCATCACCGGCACCGGCGGCGGCTGGGCACCGAGCGGCACCCTCGGCTACGACGACTACGGCCGCAACACCGGTACGACCGATGCCCTCGGCAACCCGACCTCCACCACGTACGTGCCCGCCACCGGACAGGTGCATCGCATCACCACCACCAACGCCGCCGGTCACACGACGACCACGACCGTTGACCCGGGCCGCGGCACCGCGCTGCGCGAGACCGACGCCAACGACCGCACCAGCACGTACGTCTACGACGCGCTGGGCCGCGCCACCCAGGTCTGGGCGGCGGGCCAGGACGCCGACGGCCCGGCGTCCGCGAAGCTCTCCTACCACGCGGTCCCCCGCGAGCCGGTCCACATCGTCACCTCCAGCCTGGGCGACAACGGCGAGTACCGTGACTCGGTCACCTTCTACGACGGCCTGGGCCGCGAACGGCAGAGCCAGACACCGGCGGTCGGCGACGGACGGCTCATCACGGACGTCCACTACAGCGCCAACGGCACCATTCAGCGCACGGACAACGCCTACTACGCGAGCGGCGACCCGCAGACGGTGATGTACGAGGTCGCCTCGGACTTCCAGATCCCCAACGCGACCCTCTACGCGTACGACGGCCTCGGGCGCACCCTCTCCGAGACCCCCTACGAGGCCGCCATCGCACAGCCGGGCAAGGCCGTGCGCTACGAGTACGGGTACGACCACTCCTCGACCATCAACCCGTCCGGCGCCGCCTCGCAGCGCACCTACGACGACGCCCTCGGCCGCCCCGTACGCGTCGAGACGTATGCCGGGACGGTCCCCGACGGTCGGCGGGCCATCACCTACCAGTACGACGAACGTGGCAACCGTACGTCCATGCGCGACGCCGAGGACAACGCCTGGTCCTGGACGTATGACGCCCGAGGCCGCCAGCTGACGGCCACCGACCCGGACACCGGCACCTCCACGACCACCTATGACGTCCTCGACCGTCCCGTGACGTCGCGGGACGCGCGCGGTGTCACCGTCTGGCACGGCTACGACGACCTCTCCCGCCCGACCGAACAGCGCATCGGCGACAGCGACGGCCTCCTGCTCGCGCGCAGCACGTACGACACCGCGCCCGGCGGCATCGGTCTCCCCACGAGCGAGACCCGCTACACCGACGGGCTGCCGTACACCACCTCGGTCACCGGCTACACAGCCGACTACCAGCCCACGGGGACCCGTGTCTCCCTGCCTGCCTCCGTCGCCCAGGAGTACGGCTTCTCCGAGAGCTACTCGTACTCGTACACCTACACGAGGACCGGGCTGGGGAAGTCCGCCCGCCTCCCGGCGGCGGGCGCCCTGCCCGCCGAAGAGGTCATCACCCGCTACAACGAGGACGGCCTCCCCGTCTCCACCTCAGGCGACGTGTGGTACACGGCCGACACGAGCTACAGCCCGTACGGTGAGATCCTCCGCACCGTCAGTGGCGAGCATCCCAACCGCTTCTGGTCCACGAGCATCTACGACGAGTCCGGCGGTCAACTTGCCAGGACCATCGTGGACCGGGAGGCGATCGGCGACACCACGTCCGTCCCGGGTCATCGGGTGGCGTCCCGCGACTACACGTACGACGACGCGGGCAACGTCACGGGTATCGCCGAGCGCCGGGACACCGTCACCGAGCAGCAGTGCTTCCGCTACGACGCCATCGGGCAGCTCACCCAGGCATGGACATCCGGGGCGACCGACTGTGCCGTCAAGGCCGACGGTTCGCCCGCCTCCCTGTCCGCCGGACCCGCGAGCGACGGCTACTGGCACAACTACTCCTACGACGGGATCGGCAATCGCACCGAGCTGATCCGTCACCACCTCGCCCGGTCGGGCGACACCACGGTCAACGACCCCTCGCGAGACTCCGTCACCACCTCGACGTACGGCCGGCCGGACGGCTCGCGACCGCACACGCTCACCGGGACGGAGAGCGAGTTCTCCACCGACAGCGGGGCTCGTTTCACCGAGAACGGCGCGTGGATCTACGACAGCGCGGGCAACACGGTGAGCCGGACGGACGGAGGTGACAGCCAGACGCTCGCGTGGACATGGGACGGAAGGGTCGAGAAGGTCACCGGCTTCGGCGAGAACGGCGCGGGTGCCTGGACCGGCGTCGGCGGTCGCTGCCTCGACCTGACCGGCTCCGACACCGACCCGGGCACGGCGCTCGAACTGTGGAACTGCAACGGCAGTTCCGCCCAGGAGTTCCGCATCGACGCGTCGGCGTCGGGCAGCGACCCGGCCACGGGCGCACTCAAGATCCTCGGCATGTGCGCCGCGCCCGCCGGGACGGGTGCGGCCGTGGTCATCGCCACCTGCACCGGTGCCGCCGACCAGCAGTGGACGGCGACGGAGGACGGGCACGAGCTGCGTCACGTGGCCACGGGCACCTGCCTGACCGCGCCGGGCGCCTCCCCGAGTGCGGGTACCCCCTTGGTCCTGGCGGCTTGCGGCACGAGCGGCGCCGGGCAGTCGTGGACCCCGGCGAACGAGACCCGGTACATCTACGGCGCCTCCGGCGAGCGACTCTTGGCGGTCAGCGGTTCCGAGCACACCCTGTACCTGGGCGAGACGACCATAGCCACTGACGCGTCGGGCGCGCACGCGTACAGCGAGCGGTACTACTCCCACCCTGGCGCCCCGACGGTCATGCGCCATGTGAAGGACGGCGGCCGGGCCACGGTCTCCGCCCAGGTGACAGACCACCAGGGCACGGCGTACGCCGACGTCACCCTCTCCGGTGGCAGCGCGGTGTCGTTCTCGCGGACGGACCCCTTCGGAGTCGAGCGAAGCCAGGCGACGGGCTGGCGTTCGCACCGATCCTTCGTGGGCGGCGGGGACGACGACAGCACCGGTCTGGTCCATCTCGGCGCGCGGGAGTACGACCCGTACACGGGCCGCTTCCTGTCCGCCGATCCTGTGCTGGACCTGGCCGACCCGATCCAGATGAACGGGTACCTCTACAGCGCGAACAACCCGGTCACCTTCTCCGACCCCTCCGGTCTGATGTGGGGAGACGACATCACGGCACCGGAAGGGACGGAGGCGTGGGCCGACCAGGTGGAGGGGATCACGCTCACCGATGTCGTCCTGAGTACCGGCTGGGCGGTGCTCGGAGACTTTCTCGGCATCAGCGATGCCGTCAGCTGCTTCGGCGGAGGCGACAAATGGGCGTGCGCCGGTCTCATCTTCGACGGCCTTTCGCTCCTGGTGGGAATAGCCAAAGCCCCCAAGATCTGGCGTGCGATCAATGCCACGCTCGATGCCATCAGCGCATGGCGTGCGACGCAGAGGATCGCGAGACAGCTCCGCGCGGCGCTTGAGCGTGCGAGGGCTGCCGACCGAGACGTGGAAGCGATGCTGGACAGGGTCGCCGAGCGTGCTGCGCAGGCGGAGGAAACAGCACGACAGCAGGCGGCGACACGGGCGCGGCAGGATGCGGCGCGGAACTCGGGCAACGGATCGCAGCGCGCGGCGGCCGACCGCTCCGGTCCTGACGAGGCGCCTTCCCGAACCGGGAACAGGGACGGAGCCGGCCCGCGCATGGGTGGTGGGGGGCGATCCCGGAACGCGGACAACGGCTCGACGGGTGGCGCGGCCGGGGAATCGAGCTGCAACAGTTTCGTGGCGGGAACGTTGGTCCTGATGGCCGACGGCTCCGCGCGCCCGATCGAGGAGTTGGGGAACGGCGAACTGGTCGTGGCCACGGACCCGGAGACCGGCGAGACCAGCGTGGAGCCGGTCACGGCGGAGATCACCGGCGAGGGCACCAAGAATCTGGTGCGGATCACGGTGGACACCGACGGCGACGAGGGGGACCGCACGGCGTCCCTGACGGCGACCGACGGCCACCCGTTCTGGCTACCGGAAGTAGGCGCTTGGACCGACGCCACCGACCTGAACCCCGGCCAATGGCTCCGCACCAGTGCTGGCACCCGCGTCCAGATCACAGCGGTCACCCGTTACACGACCACCGCCACCGTCCACAACCTGACCGTCGCCGACCTCCACACGTACCATGTGCTGGCGGGCGAGACGCCGGTACTCGTTCACAACTGTGGAGGATATTTCGACGGCCATGATCCGTCGTGTACATGTGAGGGGCAGCCGGGCAATGATGTAACGCTGAAGCCCGCCCCCGCGCCTGCTCCGCCAAGTGCAAGTTCTGCGTTCACGTCGCATGCCCTTCAGCGTTTGAGTCAGCGCGGAGTTTCGCCGGAGGAGGCTGAGAGAGTCCTCGGAAACCAGCCGTTCTCCTATCTTCATGACGATCAATGGAAGACTGGATACTACGATTCCGGCTCGAAGATCTTCATCGCCAAGACGATCGATGGAAACATCAATACCGTGATGACGAACGTGGACAGGGCTTACATCAATCGACTCACGGGAGGGCGTTGACCATGGCTGAGGTGAGGATCACCTACGATGCCGAGGCAGATGCGGCGTACTTGTATTTCGCTGACCCCCGGGTCGAAACGAGAGTTGCGCGGATGTACCCCTGCGACCCGGTTCAAGTGGAGGGTATGATCAATCTGGATTTTGATGAGGCCAGTCACCTCGTTGGTATCGAAATCCTCGCAGCCCGGTCGAAGCTTCCTGGATATTTGCTTGAAATGGCGGAGCGGGTCGGCCCGAGTGGCGAGTGTAACGGTGCTGTGGCCTGCCGTCGATGCAACAAGGACGAGTCAACGAAGACCGTGGAAGTGCGGGAAGATGAGCTCAGAGACTACCTCGAACCCTAACGGCGGCGAGTCGGTGCCATCGGGTAAGCCTGAGCGGTTGTACAAGGTGGCCTTCGACCTTCCTGAGGAGACTGCCGAACGGGCCCGTGCTTCCGCGGAGCGGCTCTGGACCAGGAAGACCTCCACGCAGTTCGAGGTCCAGGTCCGGAACACGCCCTTCTGCGTAAAGGGAATTTCCTTCGGCGATGTCGCGCGAGTCAGAGCTGATCGCGAACGCAGAGAGTTCGTCTTCGAGAGGTTCGTGTCGGAGGCCGGGCATTCGACCGTCCGTATCATCATCAAGGATAGCGATGTCAGGGACCCGATCGATGCCATGCTCCGTGATTTCGGGTGTTCTTGGGAGATTGACGTGAGCGGCCATCTTTGGGCAATTGATGTGCCTCCCCACGTTGATTATTCGTCCATGAAAGTCGCTCTCCTTCGTGCTGCCGATGAAGGGCAAATCGGCATCGAAGAGGGTGCCCTTGCCAGAGCTCATCGCGAAAGGGGCGGATCGCCGGAGACCGATCGTTGATCAGGCTCACGAACCGCGCCCGGCCGCCCGGGAATCGGCGGCCAGGCCGGCGGTCCCGCTCGTCGGGTCACCTCCCCTGGGGGGTGCTCCTTCTGGTGGCGAGGCCGAGTTCGCGTGGGCCGAGTGGGGTGAAGAAGCGTGCGACGTCCGTCTCGGTGACGTCGCCGAGCTGGGGCGGGGACCAGCGTGGGGCGCGGTCCTTGTCGATGATCTGCGCGCGGATGCCCTCCACCAGGTCGGCGGTGGCGAGGGTCGCGCACGAGACCCGGTACTCCTGGTCGAGGACCTCCTCCAGACTGCCCAGCCCACGGGCGCGGCGTACGGCGGCCAGCGTGACCTTCAGCGCGGTGGGCGACCTGGTGAGCAGCGTCTCGGCGGCCTCCCCGGCGGCCGGGTGACCGTGCGCGCGCAACCGCCGGACGATCTCCTCGACCGTGTCGGCGGCGTAGCAGGCGTCGATCCACCCGCGCAGCCCGGCCAGTTCACCCGGAGGCGGCGGCTGCGCGTGACGGGCGACGGCCTCCCGCGCGGGCAGCTCGGCGAGGTCGTCCACGAGGCGCGGGAGCGCGGCGGACGGCACGAAGTGGTCGGCCAGCCCGCACAGCAGGGCGTCGGCGGCCCCGATCGGCGCGCCCGTCAGGGCGAGATGCGTGCCGAGTTCCCCCGGCGCGAGGGCGAGCAGACGGGTGCCGCCGACGTCCGGCACGAAGCCGATGCCCGTCTCCGGCATGGCGATCCGCGACCGCTCGGTGACGACGCGGACGTCCCCGTGCGCGGAGACGCCGACGCCGCCGCCCATCACGATGCCGTCCATGACGGCGACATACGGCTTGGGAAAGCGGGCGATGCGGGCGTTGAGACGGTACTCGTCGCGCCAGAACGCCTCAGCCGCCGTGCCGTCCCCGTCGCGCGCGTCGTCGTGGACGGCACGGATGTCCCCGCCCGCGCACAGGCCCCGCCCGCCCGCCCCCGTGACGACGACGGTCCCCACGGCCGGGTCGTGTTCCCAGGCGGTGAGCGCGTCGGCGATACGGCGGACCATCGTGTGGTTCAGGGCGTTGAGGGCCCCCGGGCGGTTGAGGACGACGTGGGCGGCCCGTCCGGTGACGCGGAGCAGGACGGGGCTGTCGGCGTCGGTCATCCGAACTCCTCTGTCAGGCCGTGGGTCTCGACGGCACGCAGGTGGAGTGCCATTCTCTCGGCACCATGGTGGCCGAGGCAGCCGTGACCCGTGGGGCGGAACACCGGCCACCGCGTAGCGGTGTCCCGCCCCGCGCCGTTGGACGATCGTCCAGCAACGTCTGCGGAATAACTTCGTGTTTCCGTTCGGTGTACCAATCGTCCGGCACCGGCCTGTGCGCTTAGCTTGCGGGTATGGACCTGAACACGGTGGCGGAGGTGCGCGACGCCCGGCAGCCCGCTCCCTGGCGCCCCGGCGACGCCTGGCTCGCCGGAGGCACGTACCTGTTCTCCGAACCGCAGCCCCACCTCCGCCGCCTGGTCGATCTCGGCCGCACCGGCTGGCCCCCCGTGCAGCGGCGGGAGGACGGCGCGCTGGAGATCGCGGCCACCTGCACCATCACCCAGCTCGCCACGTACGCCCGCGACCTCACGGTCCCCGCCGCGCCCCTGTTCGAGCAGTGCTGCCGGGCGTTCCTCGCCTCGTTCAAGGTCCGCAACGTCGCCACCGTCGGCGGCAACCTCTGCACCGCCCTCCCGGCCGGTCCGATGATCTCCCTCACGGCCGCGCTCGACGGCGAGTGCCTGCTCATCGCGCCGGACGGGACGCACCGCCGCGTGCCCGCCGCCGAGTTCGTCACGGACCCCGGCCGGACGGTCCTCGCCGAGGGTGAACTCCTGCGGTCGATCACCCTGCCCGCCCGCACCCTGGCCCACCGCACGGCGTTCCGGCAGGCGTCCCTGTACGCGCTCGGGCGCTCCGCCGCGCTGGTCATCGGCACGCGCGACCCGGCCGACGGCGCCACGACGCTCACCCTCACGGCCTCGACCGTCCGCCCGGTGCGGCTGCCGTTCCCGGCCCCGCCGACCGCCGGGGCACTGCGCGCGGCGATCGCCTCGGCGGTCGCCGCCGACGAGTGGTTCGACGACGTCCACGGGCTGCCGGAGTGGCGCGCCCACATGACGTACCGCCACGCCGAACAGATCCGCCGCGAGCTGGACGGGGCGCCCGGATGAGGGTCGAGGTGAACGGCCGGTGCCACGACGAGGAGCCGCGCCCCGGCCAGTGCCTGCGCACCTACCTGCGCGACCGCGGCTGCTTCGGCGTGAAGAAGGGCTGTGACGCGGGCGACTGCGGCGCCTGCACGGTCCACGTCGATGGCGAGCCGGTCCACAGCTGCCTCTACCCGGCCTTCCGCGCCGACGGCCGGACGGTCACCACCGTGGAGGGCCTGGCACCCGACGGCGGCGAACTCCACCCCGTCCAGCAGCGGTTCCTGGACGCCCAGGGCTTCCAGTGCGGCTTCTGCACCCCCGGATTCCTCATGACCACCGCCGCCCTGAGCGAGGAGCAACTCGGCGACCTGCCCGGCGCGTTCAAGGGCAACCTGTGCCGCTGCACCGGCTACCGGGCGATCGAGGACGCCGTACGCGGGGTCAGGCACGTGGAGGACCCGGACGCCGGGCAGGCGGTCGGCCGCAGCCTGCCCGCCCCGGCAGGGCCGCAGGTCGTCACGGGCACCGCCCGCTACACGTTCGACCTGGAGGTGCCCGGCGTCCTCCACATGAAGCTGCTGCGCTCCCCGCACGCCCACGCGCGCATCACCGGGATCGACACGGCTGCCGCCCTGCAAGTCCCCGGCGTGCACGCCGTGTTCACCCACCACGACGCCCCACGGCGGCACTTCTCCACCGCCCGCCACGAGCACGCCGAGGAGGACCCGGCCGACACGCGCGTCCTCGACGACACCGTCCGCCACGTCGGCCAGCGGGTCGCCGCCGTCGTCGCGGACAGCGAGGCCGCCGCCGAGGAGGGCTGTCGGCGCGTCCTGGTGACGTACGAGGTGCTGCCCGCCGTGTTCGACCCGGAGGAGGCGATGCGGCCGGGCGCGCCCGTCGTCCACGACAAGGACGCCGGGACGGCGCGGATCGCCCGGCCACGCGAGAACGTCGTCGGCGAGGTGCACGGCGAGATCGGCGACGTCGAGGCCGGGTTCGCCGAGGCCGACGCCGTCCACGAGCAGACGTTCCACACCCAGCGGGTCCAGCACGCCAGCCTGGAGACCCACGGAGCCGTCGCCTGGACGGACGAGGACGGGCGGCTCGTCGTCCGCTCCAGCACCCAGACGCCGTTCCTGACCCGTCGCGCGCTGTGCGCCCTCTACGACCTGCCGCCCGCCCGGGTCCGGGTGCTCACGGGCCGGGTCGGCGGGGGCTTCGGCGGCAAGCAGGAGATGCTCGTCGAGGACGTCGTCGCCCTGGCCGTGCTGCGGCTCGGCCGCCCGGTGAAGCTGGAGTTCACCCGTGCGGAGCAGTTCCTCGGGGCGACCACCCGCCACCCGTTCACCGTGCGGGTCAAGGCGGGCGCGCGCCGCGACGGTACCCTCACCGCGCTTCAGCTGCGGGTCGTCGCGGACACCGGCGCGTACGGGAACCACGGCCCGGCCGTCATGTTCCACAGCGTCGGCGAGTCCATGGCCGTCTACCGCGTCCCCAACAAGAAGGTGGACGCGTACGCCGTCTACACCCACACCGTCCCTGCGGGCGCCTTCCGGGGCTACGGCCTCGGGCAGGTGATGTTCGCCGTCGAGTCCGCCTTCGACGACCTCGCCCGCCGCCTCGCGATCGACCCGCTGGAGTTCAAGGCCCGCAACATCATCGGCCCGGGCGAGCCGATGGTCACCCCGGGCGGCGAGGACGAGGACCTGCACGTCGCCAGCTACGGGCTGGACCAGTGCCTGGCGATCGTCCGCCGCGCCCGCTCCGAGCCCGGCGGCGAACCAGCGCCGGACGGCTGGCTGGTCGGGGAGGGCGCCGCCCTCGCCATGATCGCCACAGGACCGCCGGGCGGCCACCTCGCCGACGCCACGGCCGCGCTGCTCCCGGACGGCACCTTCGACCTGGCCGTCGGGACCGCCGAGTTCGGGAACGGCACGACCACCGTGCACCGGCAGATCGCGGCGGGTGAACTCGCCACCACGGTCGGCCGGATCTCCGTCCGCCAGTCCGACACCGACGTCGTGCGCCACGACACCGGCGCCTTCGCCTCGACAGGCGTCGTGGTCGCGGGCAAGGCCACGCTGCGCGCCGCCCACGCCCTCGCCGCCCGGCTGCTGGACTTCGCCGCCTCCCACCTGCGCGTCCCGCGTGCCCACTGCCGACTCGCGGAGGACGCCGTGCTGTACCCCGGGGGCCGTCTGCCGCTGAAGGAGCTGTACCCGGCGGCGCGGGCGGTCGGGGTCGCACTCGCCGCCGACGGCCACTTCGGCGGGACGCCGCGCTCCGTCGCCTTCAACGCGCACTGGTTCACGGTGGCCGTCGCTCCCGACACCGGCGAGATCCGCGTCCTGCGCAGCGTCCACGCGGCCGACGCCGGGATCGTCATGAACCCGATGCAGTGCCGGGGCCAGGTGGAGGGCGGCGTGGCCCAGGCGCTCGGCGCGGCCCTCTTCGAACATGTCCGTATCGACGCCGAGGGGCGGGTCGGGACGGCGGCCTTCCGCACCTACCGCCTCCCGCAGTTCGCCGACGTCCCGCGCACCGAGGTCCACTTCATGAGGACGGCGGACGCCATCGGCCCGCTCGGCGCCAAGTCGATGAGCGAGAGCCCGTTCAACCCGGTCGCCCCTGCCCTCGCCAACGCCCTGCGCGACGCGACCGGCGTCCGCTTCACCACGCTTCCCCTGACCCGCGACCGGGTGTGGCTGGCGCTGCGCGACCGCCCCGCGTGATCACCCGGCCGGGTCCCGGACACGGGCCGCC
Source organism: Streptomyces avicenniae (assembly GCF_000719135.1). Taxonomy (GTDB): domain Bacteria; phylum Actinomycetota; class Actinomycetes; order Streptomycetales; family Streptomycetaceae; genus Streptomyces; species Streptomyces avicenniae. The sequence continues at coordinate 97,926 of NZ_JOEK01000004.1, forward strand.
CGGGCCAGGAAGTGGTGGGGGCCGTCCTCGTAGGCGAGCGGTTCCCAGCCCGCCGCCTCCAACGTCTCGCGCAGCTCGCCCTCGGCCAGCGGGTCGCCCGCTTCCGGGGAACGGCCGTGGCGGACGGCGTGTTCGGCGCGCGAGGAAGGGGCGAAGAGCAGCAGGACCCCGTCGCGGGCCGTGACGCGCGCCCACTCGCGCAGGGCCGCCGCCGGGTCGGGGACGTGCTCGACCAGTCCCGCGCTGAACACGCCCTGGACCGAACCGGTCGCGAACGGGAGGCGGCACGCGTCGGCCAGCGTCAGGTGCCCGTGCCGCCGTCGCCCGCTGCGCGTCGCGGCGTCGAGCATCGCCGGGGTGAGGTCGATGCCGACGACGGTCCCCGCCGCGCCGACCTGGGCACGCAGCGCGGGCAGGGCACGGCCGGTCCCGCAGCCGAGGTCGAGCACGCGCCCACCGGGGCGCATCCCCATCCGTCCGGCCGCCGCTGCGTAGCGGGGCCCGTCGTCGGCGAACCGCTCATCCCACGTGGCCGCACGCCGGGTGAAGAACGCACGGGCCGCCGTCCGCGTGGCCCGCCCGGCGACGAGAGCCGCGAAGCGCGCGAACACGCCGTCGCGGTGCGGCGCGAGGTCGGCGATCGCGGCGGGAGTGGCCTCCAGCAGGTCCGGTGCGTGAGCGGCCTCTTCAGGGAAGGCCTCGGCGAACGCGGCGACCGCCGCCTCATCGACCTCCAGGTGGAACTGGAGCCCCCACGCCGAGCCGCCGATCCGGAACGCCTGCACCGGATAGCTGTCGCAGGAGGCCAACAGCGTCGCCCCGTCCGAGAGATCGACGGTGTCACCGTGCCAGTGCAGGACGCGCAGCCGCTCGGGGACCGCCTGGAACAGCGGGTCGGCGCGTGCAGCCTCGGCCGTCCGGACGCCGCCCCAGCCGATCTGCGGGCCGACACCCGGCCGCGCGGCACCCCCTGCCGCGACAGCCAGGAGCTGAGCGCCGAGACACACGCCCAGCACGGGCACGTCGGCCTGCAACGCCGCTTGCAACAAGGCCAGTTCCCGGTCGCGGGCGGGGAAGTCGTCGTAGGCGGCCATCGGCCCGCCCATCACCACGAGGCCCACGAGCCCGTCCACCGTCCCCGGCACCTCGTCACCGGCCCACGTCCGGCAGACGCGGACGGGGAGCCCGGCCGCTTCGAGCGCCGTGCGGACGGCGTACGCCCGTTCCTGGGGGACATGCTCCACGATCTGGATCACGACCCATCACCTCCCGCACGACCGTACCCGGCCGCCGGGCCGCGACACAGGCACTTGCGAGCCAACTGGCTGGCTGTGTGTCGCAGATGCGATGCCAGATACGCGATCACCCACGCACGTGCGGGACGCGCTCAGCCGGTGTCCCGCGCCGACCTCGCGGTGGCGGGGCGTCAGGACGGGGCCGCGTCCACGTTCCACACCTCGGGCAGATCGGCGCCGCAGAAGACGCAGACGAAGTCGCCCTCACGCACGATGTTGTGCTCCTGGCAGCCGGAGGGCCGCACCAGCCCTGCGGCGTCCACGGCGTGCGCGACCGCCGCCCACGAGCCGACGTCGGGGCAGTACCCGGTTGACTGGTTGCTGACCTCGCCCACGGCCCACCGGCCCGCCTCGCGCAGGAAGCCGATCTCACCGGCGCTCAGGACCGGTTCCCCCTCGGCGCAGGCCACGTGCTCACTCCGCCGTGGCGCCAGCCGCAGCACACCGTCCGTGCCGACCACGAAGGTGAACGGTTCCGCCAGCTCCGGCGCCGACCGCCGGGCGACCCAGCCGTCGAAGTCGGCCGCCGAGCCGATCCGGCACCCGCCTCCGCCGGGCCGGACCATGGCCGTCAGCTCGACCGGCCCGACATACCGGTAGCTCCGCCCCCGCGCACGCACGGGGGCCAGCCTATCCGCGCCGGACCACGGGGAGCCGGGCGCGGGTTTGGTGGCCGGGTGGCGGATAGCCTGGCGCAATGCTCACGGAAGTCACCGCCACCCGCTATGTCACGCCCCTGCGGGAGGGCGGGTCGCTGCCCGGGATCGTGGAGGCCGACGATCTCGGCACGTACGTGATGAAATTCACCGGCGCGGGCCAGGGGCGCAAGTCGTTGGTTGCCGAGGTGGTGTGCGGCGGGATCGCCAGGCGGCTGGGGCTGCGGGTGCCCGAGCTGGTCGGGATATGGCTCGACCCGGTGATCGGCCTGGGGGAGCCCGACCAGGAGGTGCAGGCTCTGCTCAAGGCGAGCGGCGGGCTCAACCTGGGCATGGACTACCTGCCGGGCTCCCTCGGCTTCGACCCGCTCGCCTACGAGGTCGATCCGCTGGAGGCCGGACGCGTCGTGTGGTTCGACGCCCTGGTCGGCAACGTGGACCGCTCCTGGCGCAACCCCAACCTCCTCGTCTGGCACGGCGACCTGTGGCTCATCGACCACGGCGCCTCGCTGATCTGGCACCACAACTGGCCCACGGCCGCCACCTCGGCGGCCAGGCCCTTCGACGCCTCCGACCACGTCCTCGCCCCCTTCCGCCCCGACGTCGCCGCCGCGTCGGCCGCGCTCGGGCCCCGCGTCACGCCTGAGCTGCTGGCCGCCGCCGTGGCCGACGTCCCCGACGCCTGGCTCGCCGACGAACCCGGCTTCGACAGCCCGGCCGACGTGCGCGACGCCTACGCCACGACGCTCGCCGCCCGCGCCGACGGGCTCGCCGACCGGATCACCATCGGCGCCCCCACCCCCGACCGCCCCTCCCAGGCCCCCGGCTGGCTGACCGGCCGTCTCCACCGCACCGACGGGAGCACCCGATGAGCACCGGCCGCGACGTGTTCGAGTACGCGGTCCTGCGCGTCGTCCCCCGCGTGGAGCGGGGCGAGTTCATCAACGCCGGGGTGCTCGTCTACTGCCGCGCGCGCTCGTTCCTCGCCGCCCGCACCCACCTGGACGAGGCCAGGCTGCGCGCCCTGGACCCCGGCGCCGACGTCACCGGCGTCCGGGCCGCGCTGCACGCCGCCGAGTGCGTCTGCCGGGGAGGCCCCGGCGCAGGCGCGGCGGCGGACGACGAGACGGGCCGCCGCTTCCGCTGGCTGGTCGCGCCCCGCAGCACCGTCGTCCAGCCGGGGCCGGTGCACACCGGGCTGACGGGCGATCCCGCCGCCGAGCTGGACAGGCTGCTGGCGATACTGGTCCGTTGACAGGGGGCGGCGCGGCTCCTAGCGTCGTCGCCACGGGAGTTACCGGCCGGTAGTGGCCGGTCGGCGCGGGCGAGGAGAGGGTCTTCCATGGCGCGGAGCGAGCAGCGGGTAGCGGTCGTCACCGGCGCGGCCAGGGGCATCGGCGCGGCCACCGCCGTCCGGCTGGCCGCCGAGGGCCGCGCGGTCGCCGTGCTCGACCTGGACGAGGCGGCCTGCGCCGGGACGGTGGAGCGCGTCCGGGCGGGCGGCGGGACCGCGTTCGCCGTGGGCGCCGACGTGTCCGACACCGAGGCGGTGACGGCCGCCGTCGCCCGGGTCGCCGACGCGCTCGGCCCGCCCGTCGTCCTCGTCAACAACGCCGGTGTCCTGCGCGACAACCTGCTGTTCCGTATGACCGACAGCGACTGGGACACGGTCCTCGGCGTCCACCTGCGCGGCGCGTTCCTCATGGCGCGTGCCTGCCAGAAGCACATGGTGGACGCCGGGTTCGGCCGCATCGTGAACCTGTCGTCCAGCTCCGCGCTCGGCAACCGGGGGCAGGCCAACTACTCCGCGGCCAAGGCGGGGTTGCAGGGCTTCACCAAGACCCTCGCCATCGAGCTGGGCAAGTTCGGGATCACGGCGAACGCCGTCGCGCCCGGCTTCATCGCCACCGACATGACGGCGAGCACCGCCGCGCGGGTGGGCGTCGGGTTCGACGACTTCCAGGCGGCGGCGGCCGACCGCATCCCCGTGCGCCGCGTGGGCCGCCCCGAGGACGTGGCGAACGCCGTCGCCTTCTTCACCGGCGAGGACGCCGGGTTCGTGTCGGGCCAGGTCCTGTACGTGGCGGGCGGCCCCCTCGACTGACGCCGCCCGCGCCCGACTCCCGGGGAGTGGCACGCCGTTGTCAGTGCATGCCGGTACGTTGAGCCCATCAACGGATCACGGATCCCTGATCTACCCGGAGGTTCAGAGGTGACCGGCATGCTGCCCGAGTCCTGGCAGGACGTTCTTGGCGAGGAACTCGACAAGCCCTACTTCAAGGAGCTGACCGAGTTCGTCGAGGAGGAACGGGCGCGCGGACCGGTGTACCCGCCCCGCGACGAGGTGTTCGCCGCCCTGGAGGCGACGCCGTTCGACCAGGTCAAGGTGCTCGTCCTCGGCCAGGACCCGTACCACGGCGAGGGCCAGGGCCACGGCCTGTGCTTCTCCGTCCGCCCCGGCGTGCGGACGCCGCCCTCGCTGCGGAACATCTACAAGGAGCTGCACGCCGAGAAGGGCCTGCCCGTCCCGGACAACGGCTACCTGATGCCGTGGGCCCGGCAGGGCGTCCTGCTGCTCAACGCGGTGCTGACGGTGCGCTCGGCCGAGCCCAACTCACACAAGGGCAAGGGCTGGGAGAAGTTCACCGACGCGGTGATCCGCGCCGTCGCCGACCGCGAGGACCCGGCCGTGTTCGTCCTGTGGGGCGCGTACGCGCAGAAGAAGCTGCCGCTCATCGACGCCGAGCGGCACGCCGTCGTGAAGGGCGCGCACCCCTCGCCGCTCTCGGCGAAGAAGTTCATGGGCTCACGGCCCTTCACCCAGATCGACGAGGCGATCGCCGCGCAGGGACACGCACCGATCGACTGGCGCATCCCCGACCTCGGCGCCTGACCCCGGCGGCCGTGTCCCTCCCGCCGCCCGGCGGCGGGGGCGGCACGGCCGTCCGCGTATGCTTCCGCTCCACGGCACCGCCTCTTCCGGCCAAGGACAGCGAGGAGCACGCGTGAGAGTCGGCGTGATAGGGCTCGGCGACATAGCCCAGAAGGCATACCTGCCCGTGCTCACCACGCGGCCGGGCGTCGAACCGCACCTGTGCACCCGCACCCCCGCCACGCTCGAACGCGTGGGCAGCGCCTACCGCGTGCCGCAGGCCCACCGGCACGCCGACCTGGACGCGCTGCTCGCCGCGCGCCCCGACGCGGCGTTCGTCCACGCCCCCACCGCCGCGCACCCCGAGATCGTGACGCGGCTGCTGACGGCCGGGATACCCACGTTCGTGGACAAGCCCCTGGCCTTCCGCCTGGACGACGCGCGCCGCCTCGCCGACCTGGCCGACGCCCGCGAGGTCGGCCTGACCGTCGGCTTCAACCGCCGCCACGCGCCCGCGTACGCGCACTGCCTCGACCACCCGCGCGACCTGGTCGTCCTCCAGAAGCACCGCCGCGGCCTCCCGGAGGACCCGCGCCGCATGGTCTTCGACGACTTCATCCACGTCGCCGACACGCTGCGCTTCCTCGTGCCTGGCCCCGTCGAGGACGTCCACATCAGCACGCGGGTCCGCGACGGGCTGCTGCACCACGTCGTCCTGCACCTCTCCGGCGACGGCTTCACCGCCATAGGCGCCATGAACCGGCTCTCCGGCTCGGCCGAGGAGATCCTGGAGGTCTCGGGCGCGGACGCGAAGCGCGAGGTCCGCGACCTGGCGGCCATCGTGGACCACAAGGGCCAGCCCAGCGTCAGGCGCCGGGGCGACTGGGTGTCCGTGGCGCGCCAGCGCGGCATAGAGCAGTGCGCGGTCGCCTTCCTCGACGCCGTGCGCGCGGGCCGCACCCCCGACGCCAGGGACGCCGTGCTGACCCACGAGCTGTGCGAGCGGATCGTCCGCGCGGCGGAGGCCGGGGCGGGCTGACGGCCCGCGCGGCCCGGGGGCGGCGGCGTCAGCTGTCGGTCGTCGGGATCTCGTCGCCGCCGGTGCCGATCTCGTCGCCCGCGTGCGGCTCGACCACGCCGAACCAGATCAGCACCAGCAGCACCAGGCCGATCACGATGCGGTACCAGACGAACGGCATGAAGCTGCGCGTCGAGATGTACTTCATGAACCAGGCGATGATCGCGTAGCCCACGCCGAAGGCGATCACGGTCGCGAAGATCGTCGGCCCCCACCGGACGTGCGAGCCCTCCTCGCCGATCGACGTCAGCTCGTACGCGCCCGACGCCACGACCGCCGGGATCGCGAGGAGGAACGAGTAGCGCGCCGCCGCCTCCCGCCGGTAGCCGAGGAACAGCCCGCCGGTGATCGTCGCGCCCGACCTGGACACGCCGGGCACCAGCGCCATCGCCTGGCACAGACCGAACAGCAGGCCGTCACGGACGCTGAGCCGGTCGAGGTCCTTGCGCTCCCGCGTCGCCCGGTGCCGCCCGCCCACCGCGTCACGCATCGCCATCCGGTCCGCGACGCCCAGGATGATCCCGAGGACGATGAGGTTCACGGCGATCAGCCGCAGGTCGCGGAACGGGCCCTCGATCGCGTCCTGGAGCGTCAGGCCGAGCACGCCGATCGGGATCGAGCCGACGATCACCAGCCAGCCCATCCGCGCGTCCGGGTCGGAGCGGGCCGCCCTGTCGGTCAGCGAGCGGAACCAGGCGCCGACGATCCGGACGATGTCCTTGCGGAAGTAGATGATCACCGCCGCCTCGGTGCCGATCTGGGTGACGGCGGTGAACGCCGCTCCCGGGTCCTGCCAGTCGAACGCGACGGCCGTCAGCCGCAGATGGGCACTGGACGAGATCGGCAGGAACTCCGTCAGCCCCTGCACGAGCCCGAGGATCAACGATTCGAACCAAGACATGGACTCTGCGGCATCCCGGGGAGGCGAGCGGGCAACAGGAGGAGAACGGTGGAGACGGTGAAGAAGGGGTGGGCGGGACACACTCTAAGCCAGACGCCCGGCCGCCCCGCACAACGGACCACGCCGTGCCCGGCCGTCCCGGGGGGCCCGCGGAGGCGCGACAATGGGGCGGTGACCGAGCCGATTCCCGTCGTGCGGGCCGTGGACCTGGGCACCGCCCGCCTCCTGCCCGACCTCGACCGGCCGCGCGCCTGGCTCCTCACCGTGGACGGCGCGCCCCAGTCGTACGTGGACCTGACCGATCCCGTTCACCTGGAGTTCGAGTACGTCCGGCGCATCGCGCACGTCCTGGACGTGGCGGCCCCGCCCGGCGCCCCCCTCGACCTCCTCCACCTGGGCGGCGGCGCCCTCACCCTGCCGCGCTACGCCGCGGCCACCCGCCCCGGCTCGCGGCAGCGGGTCGTCGAGGCCGACCGGGCGCTCGCCGCGCTCGTCGCCGAACGGCTGCCGCTGCCGCAGGACAGCGGCGTCACCGTCGAGACCGCCGACGCGCGCGACGCCGTCGCCCACGCACCGGCGGCGTCCGCCGACGTGGTCGTCGCCGACGTGTTCGGCGGCTCGCGCGTCCCGGCCCGCCTCACCTCGCTCGGTTACGCGCGCGACGCCGCCCGCGTCCTGCGGCCCGGCGGCCTGTACGCGGCCAACGTCGCGGACGCCGCGCCGTTCACGTTCCTGCGGCCCCAGCTCGCCACGCTGGCCGCCGTCTTCGCCGAGGTGTGCCTGATCGCCGAGCCCGCGACCCTGCGGGGCCGCCGCTTCGGCAACGCCGTCCTCGTCGCCGGGCACGCCCCGCCGCCGCTCGCCGCGCTGACGCGCCGCGCCGCCGCCGACCCGTTCCCGGCGCGCGTGGTCCACGGCCCGGCGCTCGCGGAGCTGATCGGCGACGCCCGGCCGGTCGAGGACGCCGCCGCCGTGCCCTCGCCCCGGCCCCCGGCCGGTGCTTTCGGCACGCCCCGCGCCTGACGGCGCCCTGCGCGGCCGGTCACTCGGCCGGATACGGGCGCAGGCTGCGCATCATCGTGTCGATCGTCTCGTCGGCCAGCTCCTCGGGGACCCCGGCGTCCGCGACCACCACCCAGGTGGCCAGGTCGTTGCGCGCGTTGACGTACGTGAACGCGACGGCCTTCCCGTCCGTGGTGCCGCAGGCGTTCTCCGGGTCGTCGGGCACGTCGGTGACGGTCGCCCGCACGACATGGCCGCTGAGCCCGTGGTCGCTCTCGAAGGGCTCGGCCTCCGAGACGTCGAGGGTGCCCTCCTGCGCCTGGTCGTACCCGGCCAGCACCCAGTTGACCGCCTCGTTCTCCGCGGCCTCGGCGGTGCCGGTCGCGCCCTGCGCGCCCTTGGTGCCGACCTTCGCCCGGTCGCTGCTGCCGTCCGCCTCGGGGCACCAGCCGTCGAGGTACGTCGCGACGGCCGTCATCGTGACCAGGGGCGCGCCCGGCTCCTCCGCGTCGGGCCGGTCGTCCGCGAAGCCGACGTACCTGTCCTCGGCGCCGATCTGCCAGTCGTCCGGCGGGACGTCGAAGGCGTTGCCCCGGTTCTCGCTCGTCTGCACCTGCCAGTCGGGCGCGACGACCGGGTCGGGGACGCGCGGCACGCCCTGGCGCGGGTCGTCCGGCGCGTAGCTGCGCTCGGGGGCGGGCCCGTCCGAGGATCCGTCGGACGGCGTCCCCTCCGGGGTCGAGGCGCCGCTCCCGTCCGCCGTGGGCTCGCGCCCGCCGTCGTCGCCGCCGAGCGCGTAGACACCGGCGACCGCCAGCGCCGCCACCGCGGCGACGGACGCCACGACCGCGACCGCCGTCCTCCTGCCCCGCCGCCCGCCGTCGCCGCCGGGCCCGCCCGCCGGTGGTGGCGATGGCGGGCCGGGGGGTTCCCATCCCGCGCCGCCCCCGGCGCCAGGCCCCGGTACCGGCATCTGCGGCGGCGTGTACGGCTCCGGCGGCTGCTGGTACGGGTTGGGCTGCTGGTAGCCCGGCTGCTGATAGGGGTTCGGCCACGAAGGGGTGGGGCCGCCCCCGTGCTGCTGCTCTCCTGGTCCCATGACAGGTGACCTTAAGGCCGGGCACCGACAGGGACGCCATCGGCCGCCCCACGAACCGGTTACCCGCTGGTAATATCGTGGGATGAGCGATTCCGGCGCGCCCGCAGCGGGCGAACTCCTCACGTCCCTCGTCCCGATGGTCCGCACGCTCGGTCTCGAATTCCTGGAGACGACGCGGGAGCGCGCGGTCGTCCGCCTGCCCGACCGGCCCGAGTACCGCAACCACGTCGGCGGGCCGCACGCCGGGGCCATGTTCACGCTGGCCGAGTCGGCGAGCGGCGCCGTCGTCCTGGCCGCGTTCGGCGACCGCCTCGACCGGGTCGTGCCTCTGCCGGTCCACGCGGGCATCGACTTCCGCAAGCTGGCCAGGGGCGTCGTCACCGCCACCGCGGAACTGGGCCGCGCCGAGGCGGAGATCGTCGCCGAGCTGGAGGCGGGCGGGCGGCCCGAGTTCCCAGTCGCCGTCACCCTCCGGCGCGCCGACGGCGCCGTCACCGGCGAGATGACCGTGATCTGGACGCTGCGGCCCCACACCTGACGGCCCGGCGACCGACGGCCCACCGGCCGACGGCCCTGCGCCGCCGCGTACCATTCCGCGCACACCGACCGCGCGTCCGTACGGGGGACTTGTTGACAGCCGGCCGACCCACCGCACCACCACGCCCGTCCGGCCGCGCCACGGCCGCCGTCCTCGCCGGGGCCGCGCTCCTGCTGCTCGGCGGCTGCGGCAGCGAGCCGGGCGGCGAGAAGCCGGACCGTGCCGGGCAGGAGAAGCCCACGGAGCACGCCGACCGGCAGGCGGGCGCGGGCGAACTGCCCGACCTGACCGGCCTGTCGCTCCCGGAGGCCCGCGAGAGCGCCGGTGCCGCCGGGTTCGAGGCGGTCACCTCCCACGACGCCCTCGGGCGCGACCGCATGCAACTCGTGGACGGCAACTGGGTCGTCTGCTCCCAGCAGCCACCGGCCGGTCCCCACGCGGGCGGCACCGAGGTGGCCCTGGCAGTCGTCAAGGCGGAGGAGGAGTGCCCGGAGGGGGACCGCTCCACCGCGCCGCCCGAGGCGGGCGACACCGCGCCCGACCTCACCGGCGAGTCCGTCAACGTGGCCCGCGCCGCCCTGGGACGGGCGGCGTCCGTGGACGTGCGGGACGTCTCGGGGGACGGGCGCATGATCCTCGTCGAGTCCAACTGGCAGGTCTGCGCGCAGACCCCGGGGCCCGGCGCGCCGCTCGACGGCGCGCGGGCCCGTCTCGACGCCGTGAAGTTCGGCGAGGACTGCCCCTGACCGCCGCCGGGTCAGCCGGTGGCGAGCAGCAGCGTCCCGGCCATCGCCAGCCCCGCGCCCGCCGTCTGCACCGGCCGCAGCCGCTCCCGCAGGAGGCCGCGCGCCGCGAGGGCGGTGACGACCGGGTAGAGCGACGCGAGCACGGCGGCGACGGTCACCGGTCCGACGCGCGCGGCGAGGGCGTACGTCGCGTTGGCCGCCACGTCCGCCAGCCCGACGAACGCCAGCGCGGGCAGCGCGCCCGTCACCACGGACCTGCCGCCGGACGGCAGCGCGGGACGGCCCCGCCGCGTCCCCGCGTACAGGGCCGTGCCGCCCACCACGACGTTGACGGCGCGCTGCACGAACAGCGCGAGGAACAGCCCGGTCGTCGTCTCCGACGCCTCGGCGATGAGCGCCAGCACCGCGCCGAAGCCCAGCGCGGCCACCAGCGTGTACCCCATGGTCCGGCGCTGGACCGCCGGTCCGCCGCGCTGCGGGCCGCCCGCGAGCACGACGCCGACGAACGCGACCAGGATGCCCGAGTACTGCACGAGCCCCGGCCGTTCGCCCGCCAGCAGCGCCACGCCGACCGGCACCGCGACCGCCGTCGAGGCCAGCGGGGAGACGACGCCCATCGGGCCGAGCGCGAGCGCGCGGTAGAAGCAGAGCATCGCCACCGGGCCGACCGCCCCGGCCGCCACCGCGAACCACAGGAGCGGGCTCGCCTCGCTCCACGCCCCCGTGGCCACTACGATCGCCCCCAGCACGGCCATGGCCAGCGCCTGCGAGACCACGACGACGGTCAGCGCGGGCATGCGCCGGGTCAGCAGCCCGCCGCCGAAGTCGGCCAGTCCCCACAGGAGACTGGTGGCCAGGGCAAGGGCGAGCATCGCGGTACCTCGTTCGTCGTCGTCGCTGTCGTCCGGTCCGGTCGGGACAGGGGTGTCCCACCGCCGGGCAGTCCATCAGAGTGAACTGTCGCTGACAAAATATTAATCCCCATGAGAGGGCCTGTGTGACCGACATCGACCAGCTCACCCAGGCGCTGGCCCGCAACCTCAAGCGGCTGCGCACCGAACGCGGCTTCACCCTCGACGGCCTCGCCGCCCGCGCCCGGGTCAGCCGGGGCATGATCGTGCAGATCGAGCAGGCCAGGACCAACCCGAGCATCGGCACGGTCGTGAAGATCGTGGACGCGCTCGGCGTCGGCATCCCGACGCTGCTCGACTTCGACCAGGCGCCCGCCGTACGCCTCTTCCCGCCGGAGCGTGCGGTGCGGCTGTGGGAGACGGGCGCGGGCAGCCACGGCGTGCTGCTCGCCGGGACGGACGCGCCGGGGCCGCTGGAGCTGTGGCACTGGCGGTTGATGCCGGGCGAGGGCAGCGAGTCGGACCCGCACCCGGTCGGCACCTCAGAGCTGCTGCACGTCACGACGGGCAGCGTCGTCCTGACGGTGGACGGCGTCGAACACACCGTCCCCGCAGGGACGTCCGCCGCGTTCGAGTCGCACGTCCCGCACAGCTACCGCAACGACGGCGCCGAGCCCGCCGAGATGTCCATGGCCGTCTCGGTGCCGGGAACTCCCCGCTGACCAGGGCTGGTACGGTGCCCGCCATGCGTGCTCCCCTCGGTGACTTCCCCGACGCCGCCCCCGCCCCCGACCGCCTCGCCATGCTCCCCGGCCCGGTGGCCGACGCCCTGCGCGCCTGGGAGGGGCCCGTCCCGGCGGGCGAGGTCGTCTTCGTGGACAGCGACCCGGAGGTGGCGGACACCGCCGCGTTCGTCGCCGCCTACGGGCAGGAACTGCTGGACGCCTCGGCGAACTGCGTCGTGGTCGCGGGGAAGCGCGGCGCCGATGTACGGCTCGCGGCCTGCCTGGTGCCCTCGGCCGCGCGCCTCGACGTGAACGGCACGGTGCGGCGGCGGCTCGACGTGCGCAAGGCGTCGTTCGCGCCGCACGACACGGCCGTGGGGGAGACGGGCATGGAGTACGGCGGCATCACGCCCGTCGGCCTGCCCGCGGGCTGGCCGCTGCTGATCGACGCGTCCCTCACCGAGCTGCCGTGGGTGCTCGTCGGCAGCGGGCGCCGCCGGGGCAAGCTGATCCTGCCGGGGAAGGCGCTCCCCCAACTGCCGGGCGCGGAGATCCTGGAGGGGCTCGCCCGCTGACCGAAGCGCCGACGCGCCGACGGCTGACCCGCCGTCCACCCTCCGCCGCCACCGCCCGTCGTGATGATGTGATGGTCGCGGCCGTGTCGCACGGCCGTGAACCCCCACGACAGCGAAGGCGGTACACAGGGATGCAGATCGATCTCGCGGGCAGGACGGCCCTCGTCACCGGCTCGACCCAGGGCATCGGCGCCGCGATCGCCACCGGACTCGCCCGCGCCGGGGCGCGCGTCGCCGTCAACGGCCGCAACGCCGACCGGGTCGGGGCGGCCGTCGCCCGGCTGATGGAGGACGTCCCGGAGGCGCCCGAGCCGGTCGCCGTCGCCGCCGACGTCTCCACCGACGAGGGCACGGCCCGGCTGCTCGACCTGCTGCCCGACGTGGACGTGCTCGTCAACAACCTCGGCATCTTCGGCGCCCAGCCCGCCCTGGAGATCACCGACGACGACTGGCGCCGCTACTTCGAGGTGAACGTCCTCGCCGCCGTCCGCCTCACCCGCGCCTACCTGCCTGGCATGAAGGACCGGGGCTTCGGCCGCGTCCAGTACATCGCCAGCGACTCCGCCGTCGCCATCCCGGCCGAGATGATCCACTACGGCATGACGAAGACCGCGCTCCTCGGCGTCAGCCGCGGCTTCGCGAAGGCGGCGGCCGGGACGGGCGTCACCGTCAACTGCGTCATGGCGGGGCCCACGCACACCGGCGGCGTCGAGGACTTCGTCTACCAGCTCGTTGACCGCGACCTCCCGTGGGACGAGGCGCAGCGCGAGTTCATGCGCAGCCACCGCCCGCAGTCGCTGCTGCAGCGTCTTATCGAGCCGGAGGAGATCGCCCACATGGTCGTCTACCTCGCCTCGGAGTTCTCCTCGGCCACCACGGGCGGCGCGCTGCGCGTGGACGGCGGCTACGTGGACGCGATCCTGCCCTGACGCCGCCGCGCGACGCCCGGCACGTCCCGTGAGACCAGGGCCCGCGCGACCGGCATGCCCGTCCGCCCGGCGGCCGTCAGCCGCTCCCGTACCTCGCGGGGCGTGCGCGGTCGCCACCCGGGGCCCCAGCAGCAGGACGAGCGGAAGCCGACGCCCGCGTGCAGCAGGGTGGTCAGCACGCGCCAGCCCGCCGCGTCCGAACGCCGGGGCACGGCCAGCGCGTCGCCCGCGTACAGCACCTCACGGCGGCAGCGCGGGCAGACCCCGGTCGGGCCCTCCCAGGGCGGCGGGCGCTTGTAGGCGGCCCGGCAGGGTGGGCAGACGTAGTGATGACGCATCGCGCCAGTATGACGATCCGACAGTCCGGTGGTCCGCCGGTTTTCCGCTCACGCCCCCAGGTACGCCAGCACCGCGAGCACCCTGCGGTGCCCGCCGTCCGTGACCGGCAGCCCGAGCTTGGCGAAGATGTTCCCGATGTGCTTGTGCACCGCGTTGTCGGTGACGCACAGCATCCTGCCGATCTCGCCGTTGCCGAGGCCCCGCGCCATCAGCGACAGCACCTCGCGCTCCCGCGCGGTGAGCGACGCGAGACCGCCCGCGCCGCCGCCCGCCATCAGCTGCGCGATCACCTCGGGGTCCATCACCGTCCCGCCCGCCGCCACCCGGCGCAGGTCCTCCACGAACCGGCCGACCCGGCTGACGCGGTCCTTGAGGAGATAGCCGACCCCGCCCGCGTCCTCCGCCAGCAACTCCCGCGCGTACACCCGCTCCACGTACTGCGACAGCACCAGCACCGGCAGCCCGGGATGCGCGCGGCGCACGGCGAGCGCCGCCCGTACGCCCTCGTCGCGGAACGTCGGCGGCAGCCGCACGTCGGCGATCACCGCGTCCGGCGCGTGCCGTTCCACGGCGGCGACGAGGGCGGGCCCCTCCGTGACGACGGCGGCGACCTCGATGTCCGCGCTGTTCAGGATGAGTTCGAGCCCGGTGGACAGCAGCACGTTGTCCTCGGCGATCACGACCCGCACGGCAGCTCCACGGTGAGCGCGGTCGGCCCGCCGGGCGGCGAGGAGACCAGCACCGTCCCGTCCAGCGCGGCGGCGCGGCGCCGTATGCCGACGACGCCGCTGCCCCGGCTCTCGTCCACGCCGCCGAGACCGTCGTCCGTGACCTCGACCAGCAGCCCGCCCCCGCTCCGGCTCAGCCGCACCACGACGCGGGACGCGCCGCTGTGCTTCGCCGCGTTGGTGACCGCCTCGGCGACCGTGAAGTACGCGGCGGCCTCCACGGCGGCCGGTACCTGCCCCGGCCCGCCCGCGTCCAGCCCGCCCGTGTCCAGCTCGACCGGCACCGCCGACTGCGCGGCCAGTGCCGCCAGCGCGCCGTCCAGACCCCGGTCGGCGAGGATCGGCGGATACATCGTCCTGATCACCTGGCGCAGCTCCGTCATCGCCTCCTCGGCGCCCTCGTGCGCCTCTTGGAGCAGCCGCGCGAGGGTGCCCGACGGATCGTCCCGCAGCGCCTCGCGCGCCACGCCGAGGCGCATCGCGATCGCGACGAGCCTGGCCTGCGTGCCGTCGTGCAGGTCGCGCTCGATGCGGCGGAGTTCGGCGCCGTGCGCGTCCACGACGCCCGCGCGGCTCTCCGTCAGCTCGCCGACCCGCTCCGCCAGCCGTTCCCGCGCCGACGGCTCAAGCGCGCGGACGGAGAGCCCCGCGTGCGCCCGCGCCAGCCACGGCACGCACCGCCAGGTGACGCCCGCCGCGACGAGCGTCTGCGCGAGGCCCAGGGACAGCGCGGTCCCCCAACCACCCACCTCCACGCCGAAGGCCGTGAAGCCGTTTCCTTCCGGGAACGCCCACCACAGCCCGGTCGCCACCGCGCCGCCCACCATGCCGCCCACGCACAGCAGCGCGGCGGCCCCGGCCGCGAAGCCGCTCGCGAAGTGCAGCGCCGACCAGCGCAGGTCGCGCCGCACGCCCGGGTCCTCGCGTATCCCGCGCCACTGCGCGCGGACGCCTTCCGGCAGGCCGGTGCGCCGGGGCGCCACCGTGACGCCCAGCAGCCGCGCGGCGCGGCGCCTGTGCCACTCGGCCCACCGGCGCAGACCGAGCAGCGTCCGGGGGAAGAGGACGAGTCCGAGACCGCCCAAGGCGGTCGTCACCAGGCTGAGCAGCAGCAGCGGCAGGGCGAGCAGCGTCGCCACGGCCGTCACCAGGCAGACCAGCAGATACGCGGCGCCGCGCCGTACCTCGTCCCATCGATCGCGCATGCGAGGAAGTCTCCCGCACGGCCGGGCGGCCGCGCAGTACAGGTGGCTGTAGTGACGGCCGCCACAGGCCGCCGTCTCAGACGGCCCGCGCGCGGGCGACGGCCTCCGTCAGCAGGGACTCCGCGCGGTCCAGCGCGCCGCGCAGGACGTCCTGGTCCGTCGTCAGGCCCGCGAGGACGGCATCGACGCCGCGCAGCCCGGCCCGGTCCAGCAGCGTCTTCTCGTTGGTCACCCACCGGCCCTGCGCCGCCAGCACCGCGTGCGCCGCCTGGGCCGCGGCCGTCGCGACCGCGCCCGCGCAGTCCGCGAGGTGCCCCTTCGGCGCGTGGGCGTCACGGGCGTACGCGAGCGTCAGCCGCGCCTCGCCCTCCCACCGCTCGGGCGCCGCCTCGCGCAGCGCCCGCGGGTAGGCGGGCCGCGGCAGCTCCCCCGACAGGAGGCGGTTCACGGCCAGTTCCGCGACGAGCAGGTAGCTCGGGACGCCCGCCAGGTGGAACAGCAGCCGCTCCACGTCGAAGCGGCCCTCCCGCGCCTCGGCGAGACAGCGCTCCACCGTGTCGAGGTCGCGGTAGTGCACGTCCACACGGCGCCCCTCGACCCGCAGCCACGCGCCGCCGTTGAAGACGCCGCCGCCCCAGCCGCCGATCTCCGAGACCTCGCCTGGCCAGCCGAGCGCGCGCAGCGCCGCCGGGTCGAACGGGCCCCGGTAGTAGACGGCGAGGTCCCAGTCGCTGCCGGGGCCGTGCGTGCCCGTCGCCCGGGAACCGCCCAGCGCCACCGCCCGTACGGTGGGAAGCCCGGCGAGCCGGGCGGTGACCTGGTGCAGGAACGCGTCGTCGTCCGTCGTCGGCATGCCCCGGAGCCTACGTGGCTCGTCCTTCCCGTCGGCGCCCGCCTACGGTTGCAGCATGACCACGCACGACCCTGACATATTCGATCTCGCCGCCTACCTCGACCGCATAGGCCACGACGGTCCCGTCGCCGCCGACCTGGCCACCGTCCAGGCCCTCCAGCGCGCCCACATCATGGCGATCCCCTTCGAGAACCTCGACCCGGTGCGCGGCATCGTCCCCTCCCTCGAACTGGCCGATCTCCAGGACAAGTTGGTCCGGCGCGGCCGGGGCGGCTACTGCTACGAGCACAACCGGCTCTTCGGCGCCGCCCTGGAGACCGTCGGACTGAACGTGCGGTACGTGGCGGGCCGTGTGGTGCTCGGCACGGACCGGTACGCGAGCCGGGCGCACACCCACCTGACGCTGCTGGTCGGCGTACCGGGCGAGCCGGGCACGTACCTCGTGGAGGCGGGCTTCGGCGGCACGGGGATGCCCTTCGCCCCGCTGCCCCTCACCGAGGGCACCGAGCACACGGCGCACGGCCGCCGCCATCGGCTGCTGCGCCTGCCGTCCGTCACGGACCGGCCGCTGCCGGACGGCATCACCGCCGGGCACGGCGACGGGGAACCGTTCGGCTGGCTGCTCCAGGCGCACGAGCCGGGCGGCTGGGCCGACCAGTACGTCTTCACGACGGAGCCCAGCCCCTACATCGACCAGGTCGTCGGCAACTGGTACGTCGCGGCGCACGCCCGTTCGCCGTTCAGCGGGCGCATCGTCGCGCAGCGCACCACCCCCGGCCTCCACTGGCTGCTGGTCGGGCGCGAACTCGTCCTCACGCGCGACGACGGCACGGAGGAACGGCGCACGCTCGCCGACGACGACGAGGTGCGCAAGGTGCTGGTGACCGACATGGGCATCCCGGTGGACGACGACTGACCCGGCGGCCCGGCCGGACACGCCGACGGCCCACCCCCGTGCGGGGGGACACCGCCGGGTGATGCGGCGGGCCGCGTGACGTCGGCCTTCGCGATGCGGTTGCGCTCGCGGAGGCCGACGTCGTGCGGGGGGAGTGGCCTGTGCCGATGAGCCCGGCAGATCCCGGTGGGATCCCGGAAGCGACGGCGCGAACCGGACGCTCCGGACCTGGTCACCACCACGGCGGCGATGACCGTCCAGCAGGTCAACGATGCTGTCCACCAAGACCTGACCGACCACGGCAACGCACCCCAGCAGCACCTGGTCGATGCCGGACACGTCAACGCCCGCAAGAACGTCGCCGCGATCAACCTCACCCGCCTCGACGTCTGGATCACCTGAACACACCCCGCCCCGCCAGAACCTGCCCCCTGGCAGCGCTTCGGCCCGCCGGGCAGAAGACCCGACGGGCCGAAGTGACCGACGGCCCGCCCCCGAGGGGAGCGGGCCGCCGTGCGCGTCCGGTGCCGCTGTCAGTGCGGCGCGCCGACCGGCGGCTTCGCCTCGTCCGCCAGCCGTTCGAGGCCGCTCTGCGTCTTCAGCGGCTTCTCCTTGATGAACAGGACCGCGACCAGCGCGAGGAACGCGACGGGCGCGCCGACCAGGAACGTCTCCGCCGTCGCCACGCCGTACGCGTGCTCGACGACCTGGCGCACGGCGTCGGGCAGCGTGCTCAGGTCGGGGATGGCGTGGCTCGACCCGCCGCCCTCGGCCGAGGTGCCGAGGCCCTTCTCCGTCTCGCTGGCCACCCGGTTGGCGAGCACGGCGCCCAGCGCGCTGGTGCCGATCGCGCCGCCCAGGCTGCGGAAGAAGGACACCACCGAGGTGGCGGCGCCGAGGTCGGCGGCGGCCACGTCGTTCTGCGCCGCGAGCACCAGGTTCTGCATCAGCATGCCGACGCCCGCGCCCATGATCGCCATGAAGACGGCCAGCTGCCAGAACGGCGTCTCGGAGCCGATCGTCGCCAGCAGCGCGAGGCCCACCGTCATCAGCACGCCGCCGAGGACCAGGTAGCGCTTCCACTGGCCGCGCGCGCTGATGATCTGGCCGACGACGGTCGAGGAGACCATCAGGCCCAGGATCATCGGCAGGCTCATCAGGCCCGCGACGGTCGGGCTGTTGCCCAGCGAGATCTGGAAGTACTGGGAGAGGAAGACGGTGCCGCCGAACATCGCGACGCCGACCAGGGCGCTGGCGACCACGCTGAGGGTCACCGTGCGGTTGCGGAAGAGCGAGAGCGGGATGACCGGCTCGTCCACCCGGGACTCGACCAGGACGGCGGCGGCCAGCAGGACCGCACCGGCCGAGACGAGCGCGGCGGTCTGCCACGAGCCCCAGTCGAACTGGTTGCCCGCGAAGGAGATCCACAGGAGCAGGGCGCTGACGCCCGCGACTATGAGGAGGGCGCCCGCGTAGTCCACCTTGACCTCGCGCCGCTGCACGGGGAGCTTCAGGGTGCGCTGGAGCAGGAAGATGGCCAGCAGGGCGAACGGCACGCCGATGAAGAAGCACCAGCGCCAGCCGAGCCACGAGGTGTCCACGAGCACGCCGCCGATCAGCGGCCCCGCCACCGTGCCGACGGCGAAGACGGCGCCGAAGATGCCGGAGTAGCGGCCCAGTTCGCGCGGCGGGATGATCGCGGCCATCACGACCTGCGCCAGCGCCGTCAGCCCGCCCGCGCCGATGCCCTGGAGGACGCGGCTGATGATGAGCACCGCGATGCCGTTGGAGAAGCCCGCGACGAGCGAGCCGACGACGAACATGGACAGCGACAGCTGGATGAGCAGCTTCTTGTCGTACAGGTCGGAGAGCTTGCCCCACAGGGGCACGGTGACGGTCATCGCCAGCAGCTCGGACGTCACCACCCAGGTGTAGGAGGAGGGCGAGCCGTTGAGGTCGGAGACGATGCGGGGGAGCGCGTTGGCGACCACGGTCGAGGCGAGGATGGCCACGAACATCCCGGCCATCAGCCCGGACATGGCCTCAAGCACCTGCCGGTGCGTCATCGTCGGAGCCGCCTGCTGGGCAGGTGGCGCGGTGGCGGTCATGGTGGATCCTCAGTTCTCGTGTGCGCGGTGTTTCTGGATTGCCGGGGAAAGGCGGAGAACCGCCGTGCGGGGCCGTGGAGTTCAGGCGGGCACGGGGCCGGGGGGCCGTCTCACCGGGACAGCCCGGTGGCGATGAGGTCGAACGCCTGGCGGAAGAGGTCCTGGAAGGACGCGGTACGGTCGGCGGCCCACGTCTCGACGGCGGCCCGGACCGCCGCGACGGCCACGTGCGTCACCAGGCGAGGGTAGAGCGCCGTGGGCGGGCAGCCCTCGCGGGCGGCCACCGTCTCGATGAGGACCTTCTCGTCGGCGCCGCGGGCGGCGAGGAAGCGGGGGAGGAGCGAGGGGTTGCGCTCCAGGACGGACACCTGGAGCTGCCAGCGGTCGTGGTCCTCCTCGATGTGCGCCAGCTGGCGCGCGATCGCCTCCCGCATCACCTCAAGGGTGCTGAGCCCGGCGGGCGCCTCGCGGACGGCCTTCAGCGTCCGCAGGTGGGTCTCCGGATCGGGCCGGATGAAGGCGTCCTCCAGCGTCGGGAAGTAGTTGAAGAACGTGCGGACCGAGACGCCCACCCGGGCCGTGACCGCCTCCACGGTGACCTGCTCCATGCCGTGGTCGGCGGCCATCCGCAGAGCGGCGTCGGCGAGGGCTTCGCGGGTGGCGAGCTTCTTGCGTTCGCGCAGTCCGAGGGGCGTCTGTCCAGGGCACATGGCGTTGGATGCTATGCAAGTTTGCCTGTGAGTGCAAAATAATTATGTGTGTACGCCAGGGGGCGCGGGTAGGGCTCTCCGGTTCACCTCCCCGCGCGCCGGGCGCCGCCGCTCCCGGAACGCCCTCACGGACATGTGCGCCGCCCGCCGGCCGGAGCGGCATCCCGGGGCGTCAGCCGTTATCGATCGATCGGTGACCATTCGCCATCGAATGCACATCACCGGTATCGCGAAGCGAACTCCAAGTGCCCGAAATGTGATCTTGTGGTGAACCCGTGACCACTTCGAGAATGTGCCGTCGCGTTCGCTTGAGATGTGGGGGAAACGTGTATCGCGTGCGGTCGTTGCTGCTGTCGGTGACCCTGTTGGTGGCGGGCATGACGGCCATGGAGCCCGTGGCGACCGCCGACGATGGGTCACCCGACGGGACGTCGGCGGGCGGACCGGCGCCTGATCAGGTGTGGGGAACCGCCGACGAGACCCCGGCCGACGCGGACCACGCCGTCGGCTACTCGCTCGACGGCGCGGCCCCCGACCGGGTGTGGTCGAGGGCCCGGTGATCACCTACCGGGACGTGAGCCCGGGCGCGGACATCCAACGCATCGGCGGCAACGACTCCGTCGAGGAGACGCTGGTGCTGTACTCCCCCGACGTGGCGACGCAGTGGCGGTTCCCGGTCCCCACGATATCTGTCAGATCAGCCGGTGATCGCTGACTAACTGAAGTGAACGAGGAAGAGCCCGATGTTGGACTGTTCGGAGGGTGGATAGTGCTTTACTCTCGGCTCCTTGGTGAGGGGAGGGTGGACGGTTCCTCGTCCGACGATATGTGGGCGCCCGTCGAGGAATGGGTGGGTGGACCGCTTCCCGAGGAGTACAAGACCTTGGTGGAGCGTTACGGGGACGGAGTGATCGCTGGGCATCTGTTCGTTCCGCACCCGGGTGGGTATCGAGGGCTGCTGCAATTCATGCAGGAAGAGCGGGAAGCTCTGTGGGAGTCCTATGAACCCGTGAAGCAGCAGCTTGATCCTCGTGTGGTGGAAGCCTGGGAAACGGTTGTTCCCTGGGCTTACCACGACTGGGACGGCGACACATGCTTTCTTCTCCCTCCGGCGTCGGGTGACATGACGGAGGTCTGGAACGTGGGCATCGACTTCCGGCAGTGTCCGGAGTTTGTGATCTTCGACGGCGGTGTCGGGGAGTTCTTGAGAGGAATGCTCGCGGCCGACGAGTATCCGCGGGGGTGGCCCAGGAATCGACGACCTGCGTGGATGCCTGTCGATGATCCTCGCCTCACGCGACCACCGGAATGACCCCGGCTCGGCTGGCGGGGTCGGGCGCGGCGGCGCGGAACAGTGAGGTGTGGGAGATGTTCCTTATGCGTCAGGCATTTGTGAGGAGTTGAGGAGTGCCATGGCGCTTGATCGACGCATACTTGAGATGATGCCACCTTCGCCCAATGCTGGAGAGTCGATCGACTGGAGTCAAATCGCCGGTTCTTGGGGTACTGAATTTCCTAATGATTACCGTGGCTTCGTCGATACTTACGGCCTCGGGACCATCGAGGAATTCCTCGTCGTGTTTGTTCCGGAGCCTGGAAGGCTCCCCGAGGGCTTCGACATGCGTTCGGAATCGAAAAACGTACGCCAGGTTTGGTCGGAAGACATCCGGCGGCGTGGTGCGGAAGGTGTGCAAGGAGATCATCTGATTGCATGGGGGGCGGATGCGGGAGCAGACATCCTTTGCTGGGACGCCTCGGTGCCGGATCCGAATACGTGGCCCGTGGTGGTTTTCCGCCGTCAAGGGATCCAGCATTGGCGGCGGTACGAGTGCGGGATGATTCAATTCTTGACCTCCACCTTCCTGGGGAGACTGGGCGAGAACCCGCTCAGTGGGACCCACCTATGGTGTAATTCGAACCCCAGATTCCTCCACCAGAGGGACGAAGAACTCTCCTTGGCGCGGGGGATTGATCCATGGACCGGAGAGCCGGACCCTTATGCGGGCATGTTTGGATGAGGGGGCACCGGCGAGAGGGTGGGCGTGAACTGCGGCCTGTCGATTGGAGTGCAGGTGATGGGCGATCGGCGGATTCGTGAGGTGCTGTCACCCTCGGAGAATGCGGGCGATGTGGTCGATTGGGCGGCTGCGGCCGACGCATGGGGGCATGGTTTCCCGGATGACTATCGGGAGTTCGTCCGCTGTTATGGCGAGGGCGATATCGAGCAATTCATGGCTGTTCTCGTTCCCGGTGTTCGTCTTCCTCTCGACGGCAATGGCATGTACGAGGAGTCGGCGAACGCTCGCCTGACTTGGGAGGAGGACGCCCAGCAAGATCCCTCGGCGCTTATTCGTGGTGTGGAAGGGGGGAATCTCGTCGCCTGGGGGGTCGATACCGGTGCCGATATCCTCTGTTGGGACACTTCGGCTGAGGATCCGAACGCCTGGCCCGTCGTGATTTACTGTCGCCAGAATTATCCGAGCTGGTCGCGTTTTGAGATGGGAATGACGCGATTCCTGCTGGCCATTTTTTCAGGTGAGCTTGAGGAGATGCCTCTCAGTGGTAGTGATCTATGGGAAATGCAGTCTCTTAGGTTTATGCACAAACGTGATATGAAGATCCTCCGCTCTCGTGGGATCAATCCATGGGCTGGCGGGTCGAATTCATCCTCCAGCACGTCTGGCTGATTCCCGTGCGGCCGTGGTCGATAGGATATCGCTTGACGTTGTCAAAAGGCTCCGCGATGTGATCGCTTTCGCGGCATGGTGAATTCTTCGTCACGCGAGATGTGTTGCAGATAATGGTGGTCCGGTCCTTGTTGGCTGTGCCTCTTCCCGCGATTCGGAGGGTAGGTAGTGCTTTATTCTCGGCTCCTCGGTGAGGGGAGGGTGGACGGTGCCTCGTCCGACGGTATGTGGGCGCCCGTCGAGGAATGGGTGGGTGGACCGCTTCCCGAGGAGTACAAGACCTTGGTGGAGCGTTACGGGGACGGAGTGATCTCGGGGCATCTGTTTGTTCCTCACCCGGGTGGGAACATGGGGTTGCTCCAGTTCATGCAGGAGGAGCGGGAAGGGTTGTGGGAGTCCTACGAGTCCTTGAAGTGGCGGCTTGATCCTCGTGTCCTGGAAGCCTGGGAAACGGTTGTTCCTTGGGCTTACCACGACTGGGACGGTGACACATGCTTTCTTCTCCCTCCGGTGTCCGGTGACCTGACGGAGGTCTGGAACGTGGGGATTGCTTTCCGGCAGTGTCCGCAGTTTGTGATCTTCGACGGTGGTGTCGGGGAGTTCTTGAGAGGTATGCTCGCGGCGGGCGAATACCCGCGGGGGTGGCCCAGCAATCGACGACCCTCGTGGATGCCTGTCGATGACCCTCGCCGTTCGCGACCGCCGGAATGACCCCTGGCGCGTCGAGCGAGGTAGATTCATGGTCGAGGTGCATGAGGATGGACGATCAGGTGACACGACAAAGGTGTCGGTTCCCGAAGCTCTTCACAGCGCGGCTCATGGGTGGATAAATATCGGACGTCGCGAAATGGATACTTCGGTGATTGATCAACGTATTGTTGATGTGATGCCGCCTTCCGGGCAGGCCGGGGATGTGGTTGATTGGGCGGTGATTGCGGCAGCATGGGGGCATGGATTCCCTGATGATTACCGTGAGTTCGTGCGCTGTTACGGTGAGGGGGCCGTTGAGGATTTTCTTGGTGTGCTCATCCCAGGAGCCGACCTCGTTCTTGACGGTGAGGGCATGTATCAAGAGTCCGAGAACGCTCGCCTGACCTGGCAGGAGGATGCCCGACCTCATCGTTCAGAGGTTATCGATGGTGTAGACGGAGAGAAGCTCGTCGCCTGGGGAGTTGACGCTGGGGCAGACATTCTCTGCTGGGACACTTCGAGCGGTGACCCGAATGCATGGCCGGTAGTGGTCTTTCGACGCCAAGGGTATCCGCACTGGCTTCGTTACGAGATGGGAATGGTCGCATTCTTGTTGAGCATGTTTTCCGGACGCCTAGAGGAGAATCCGCTGAGCGGTGATCACCTATGGAACAGGCGCTCCGTCAAGTTTCTTCATCGACTGGACGAGACGGCCCTGCATGCGCGGGGGGGGGCGATCCTTGGACAGGGGAGCCTAATCCCTATTTCGGCGTGTCATGGTGATGTGGCATGGTCATGTGAACAGGGGTGTGGAATGTGTAGCCGCGTCATGCGGCGGAGTGATTCTCGGCACTTCTGAAGTGATCGTCGATCGGAGAAGCCGCTGTTCTGGTAAGCGATCGTTTCGAAGGAGGGTGGTGCTGCGCCGGACTGAATCGAAGTGCTCTTCGAAGAGCGCGAGGGGGCGAAGGGGTATGGGGAAGGCGCTGATTCCTGGTGGCCGATGCCCCCGGTTGTGTTCCCCCACCTCCGCCGACCCGTGGACGGGTGGGCCGGACCTTTTCGCCGGGATCTGCCGCTGACGCTCGCCGGGGCGGGTGGTGCCGGGGTGGTGGGGATGTGAGGGCGGCGGGGACGGCGTGGGGAGGTCGGTGCCGGGCGGATTGACATGTACTGGCTGGCCGGAGAGGTTGAGAGCGCTCTCAGGCCCGTGCGCCGCTCCACGTGCCTGGCCGACGGGACCGGCTGTACATGAGGAGGACAACGGTGTTCCGCATACCGAAACGACTGGCCGCCCTGGCCGCGGCGCTCGCCGCCGCGACCGGGCTGACCGTCCTGGGGCCCGCGCCCGCCGCGCAGGCCGTACCCGACACCATCCCGCTCACCATCACGAACGACTCCGGGCGCAGTGAGCCCGTGTACATCTACAACCTCGGCACCCAGCTCAGCAGCGGCGTGCAGGGCTGGGCCGACGCGTCCGGGACGTTCCACGCCTGGCCGCCCGGCGGCAACCCGCCGATCCCCGCGCCCGACGCCTCGATCCCCGGCCCGGCGGCGGGGGAGACGCTGACGATCCAGCTGCCCAAGTTCTCCGGCCGCGTCTACTTCTCGGTCGGCCAGAAGCTGGAGTTCTTCCTGGCGGACGGCGGCCTCGTGCAGCCCGCCGTGCAGAACCCGGCCGACCCCAACAGCGACATCCTCTTCAACTGGTCCGAGTACACGCTGAACGACTCGGGCCTGTGGATCAACAGCACGCAGGTGGACATGTTCTCGTCCCCCTACTCCGTGGGCGTGCGAGGCGCCGACGGCGCGGTGCGGACGACGGGCACGCTCAAGCCCGGCGGCTACGGCGCGGTGTTCGACGGCCTGGAGGCGGCCGGCTGGGGCGGCCTGATCATCGACGGCCCGGACGGCACGCCGCTGCGCGCGCTCTCCCCCGGGCACGGCATCGGTGTCGGCGGCGTTCCCACCGACGCGCTGGACGACTACATCGACCGCGTGTGGGAGCACTACCGCTCCGCGACGCTGACGGTCACCCCGTTCTCGCACGATCCGGCCACGCAGTACTCCGGTCGCGTCACCGGCGACGTCATGAACTTCACCGACGGCTCGGGCGCCGTCGTCACCAGCTTCCAGAAGCCCGACTCCGACAGCGTCTTCGGCTGCCACAAGCTCCTCGACGCCCCCAACGACCTGGTGCGCGGCCCGATCTCCCGCACCCTGTGCGCGGGCTTCAACCGCACGACGCTGCTCACCAACCCCCAGCAGCCGGACGCCGACCCCGCGTCGTTCTACCAGGACGACGTCACCAACGAGTACGCCCGCCTCGTCCACGAGCAGATGGAGGACGGCAAGGCGTACGCGTTCGCCTTCGACGACGTCACCGCCCAGGAGTCGCTGGTGCACGACGGCAACCCCACCGAGGCGTTCATGACCTTCGACCCGTACAACTGAGCCGCCGTCCCCGCCTCCCCGCGCGGACGACGGCATCCCTCCCGCGGCCGACGGGCCCCCACCCCGTCGGCCGCGGGCCCACGAGCAGACACGCACCGTCCGATCGGCCGCACACCTCCCGTGTGCGGCCGATCGGTCGTTCCCCGGCGGGGCCCGCGGCCCCTGCGCGTACAGGCGTGAATTCGCCGCCATACGGCGCTTACCGCGGAATTAACGAGGCGTTCGCCAAAGGCGGCCGAACCGTTCCACCTGCGCACTGCGCGCCCCGCTGTTGACGTCATATGAAGGCGCGTTACGCGCAGACGTCCGCGTGGCGGTGAATACGTGAGACGGCCGTTGACCGTTCATCGGCGTGTTCGCTACGTTCTGCGCATGCGGGCCACGTCATCCCCTTTCCCACGCTCCACGGGCGTATCCGTGCCCGGCGTCCTCGCGCCCTGTCGCTGACCACGCCTTTCCACCGGAAAAACCGACGATCCCCGTCGTGGGGCGACGCGCCCGCATGCCCTTTTCCAGAACCACGTCGTCCCGGAATCACCCCTCCGCGCGACACCATGTCACCGATATCCCGGACACGCCGTCCGTTCTTCAGGACACCCGTTCTCGTCCCGACGTCCGAGGAATTCCCATGCCCAGGTACAGACGCCTTCTCGGCGCCGCCCTGATCCTTCCCCTTCTTCTCGCGGGCTGCGCGGAACAGGACAGCCCCACCGACGGAGCCGAACTCGCCAGCGCCGAGATCCCGCAGGAGGCCGACCCCGGCACCACGCTGACGATCGGCACCCCCGAGATCCAGGTCGCCCTCGAACTGTCCGGCCTGATCGACGAGATACCGTTCCGCGTCGAGTGGGCCAACCTCAGCGGCGGCCCCGAGTGCTCCGAGGCGTTCCGCGCCGACGCCCTCGACGTCTGCTCCGCCGCCGAGATCCCCTCCATCCACGCCCGCTGGACCGGCCTCGACACCCGGCTCGTCGCCTCGTACTTCCGCCAGGAGCCCACCGACCACCCCATCTACCGGCTCGGGGTCGCCCCGGGCGCCGGGGTCGAGACCCTGGACGACCTGCGCGGCAAGCGCATCGCGTTCAGCCCCGGGCAGGCCCAGGGCGCGCTGATCCTGCGCGTCCTCGACGCCGCCGGGCTCACCGCCGAGGACGTCGAACTGGTCGAACTGCCCAGCACCGGCGACGTCTACCCGACCGCCCTCGGCAGCGGCCAGGTGGACGTCGCCCCCATCGCCGGGGTCAACATCCGCCGCTACGTGGAGCAGTACGGCCCCGACGGCGGCGCCGTCATCGCCCACGGCCTGCGCGACGACCCCGGCCACCTGTGGGTGCCGGTCTCCACCGTCGCCGACCCCGAGAAGGCCGCCGCCGTACGGGAGTTCGTCCGCGTGTGGGCGCGGGCGCTCGTCTGGATCGACGAGCACCCCGAGGAATGGATCGCCGGGTACTACGTCGAGGACCAGGGCCTGACCGAGGAGGACGGCGCCTACCTGGTCGAGCTGGCCGGCCACCCCGACATCCCCGCCGACTGGTCCGAGGCCATCGAGCGGCAGCAGCAGACCATCGACCTGCTGGCCGCCGAGCTGGGCAACGAGCCCTTCGACGCCGCGACCCTCTTCGACCGCCGCTTCGAGGACGTGGCGGCGCAGGCCGCCGAGGACGCCAGGGCGCGGACGGCGGGCGGCGAGGCCCCGTGACCACCACCGAAGCCCCCCACACCCCCGCCCGCGCCGACGCCCCGGCACCGGCGCCCGTCCGCCGCGCCCGGCGCCTCGGCCCGGGACGCCCGATCCCCTTCGGCTGGGCCATCGGCCCCGCCCTCCTGCTCGCCGTCTGGTCGATCGGCTCCGCCACCGGCTGGATCGACCCGCGCAACCTGTCCGCGCCCTGGGACGTCGTGCGCACCGCGGGCGACCTCATCGCGGACGGACGGCTCCAGGAACACCTGTGGGCGTCCGCCAGGCGCGCACTCGCCGGACTCGCCCTCGGCGTCGCCGCCGGGCTCGTCCTCGCCGTCGTCTCGGGGCTGAGCCGCCTGGGCGAGGGCGTCATCGACGGCCCCGTGCAGATCAAGCGCTCCATCCCGTCCCTCGCGCTGATCCCGCTGCTCATCCTGTGGTTCGGCATCGGCGAGTCGATGAAGATCATCACGATCACGCTCGGCGTCCTCGTGCCCGTCTACCTCCACACCCACAACGGGCTGCGCGCGATCGACAGCCGCTACGTCGAGCTGGCCGAGACCGTGCGCCTGGGCCGCGCCGCGTTCCTGCGGCACGTCGTCCTGCCGGGCGCGCTGCCCGGCTTCCTGCTCGGCCTGCGCTTCGCCGTGACCGCCGCCTGGCTGTCGCTCGTGGTCGTGGAGCAGGTCAACGCGACCAGCGGCATCGGCTACATGATGGAACTGGCGCGCACCTACGGGCAGACGGACGTCATCGTCGTCGGCCTCGTCGTCTACGGGCTGCTCGGACTGCTGTCCGACGGCCTCGTCCGGCTCGTGCAGAGGAGGGCCCTCACATGGCGCCGCACCCTGGCGGACTGACCGGGACCCGCCGCGGGCCCGCCGTCCGCGCCGAAGGACTCGTACGGACGTACGCCGGGCGGCGCGTCCTCGACGGCCTCGATCTCACCCTGGCGCCCGGCGAGTTCGCCGCGCTCGTCGGCCGCAGCGGCTCCGGCAAGAGCACGCTGCTGCGCGCCCTCGCGGGCATCGACCACGGCATCCCCGCCTCCGGCGCGCTGTCCGCGCCGCACGACGTGTCGGTCGTCTTCCAGGACGCCCGCCTGCTGCCGTGGCGCCGCGTGCTCGACAACGTGGTCCTCGGCCTGACGGGGCCGGACGCGGCCGAGCGCGGCAGGACGGCGCTGGCCGAGGTCGGCCTCGGCGGACGCGAACGCGCCTGGCCCACCGAGCTGTCCGGCGGCGAGCAGCAGCGCGTCGCCCTCGCCCGCTCCCTCGTCCGCGACCCGGAACTGCTCCTCGCCGACGAGCCGTTCGGCGCGCTCGACGCGCTCACCCGCATCCGGATGCACGCCCTGCTGCGCCGCCTGTGGGACCGGCACCAGCCCGCCGTCCTCCTCGTCACGCACGACGTGGACGAGGCGATCGCGCTCGCCGACCGCGTGCTCGTCCTGGAGGAAGGACGCATCGCGGCCGACCTGCCCGTCACCCTCCCCACCCCGCGCACGCCCGGCGGCCACGCCTACGCCCAACTGCGCGCCAAGCTGCTCGCGTTGCTCGGCGTCACGGACGACCCCGCAGGCGCACCCGACGCCCCCGCCACCCCGGGAGACCCCACATGACCCCCGCCGCACGGCAGTTGCACCTGAACCTCTTCATCTACCCGGGCGGCCACCACGAGGCCGCCTGGCGCCACCCGGGCTCGGACCCCGCCCGCCTGCTCGACATCGGCTACTACCAGGACCTCGCCCGCCGCGCGGAGGCCGCGACGTTCGACGGGATCTTCCTCGCCGACGGCCCCTCGCTGCCCGACAACGTCCGCTACGCCAGCCGCTTCCGCCTCGAACCCTTCACCTGGCTCTCCGCGCTCGCCGCCGCCACCTCGCGCATCGGGCTCATCGCGACCGCCTCCACGACGTACCTGGAGCCGTACAACCTCGCCCGCCTCTTCGCGTCCCTCGACCACCTCAGCAAGGGCCGCGCGGGCTGGAACATCGTCACCACGGGCGCGCCCCAGGCCGCCGGGAACTTCGGCCTCGACGCGCACCCGGCCCACGCCGAACGGTACGAGCGTGCCCACGAGTTCCTCGACGTCGTGACGCGCCTGTGGGACAGCTGGGAGGACGAGGCGCTGGTCGCCGACCAGGCCTCAGGTGTCTTCGCCGACACCGACCGCATCCACACCATCGACCACGAAGGGCCCCACCTGCGCGTACGCGGCCCGCTCAACACGCCCCGCACGCCGCAGGGTCGGCCGGTGTACGTGCAGGCGGGCTCGTCGGAGGACGGACGGGCCTTCGCCGCCCGACACGCCGAGGCCGTCTTCACCGCCCACCAGACCCTCGCCTCCGCACAGGAGTTCCACGCCGACATCAAGCGCCGCGCCGCCGCGCTCGGCCGCGACCCGGACGGCGTGCTCGTCCTGCCGGGCATCAGCCCGTTCATCGGCTCGACGGAGGCCGAGGCGCGCGCCCTGCACGACGAGTTCAACGAGCTGACGCAGCCCGCGTACTCGCTCGACCTGCTGGAACGGCTCCTCGGCCTGCGGCTGACCGCCGACCGGCTGGACGAGCGGGTGCCGCGCGAGCTGATCGACACCGGAGGCGAGCGGGGCGTCGGCAGCCGCTTCCAGGTCGTCCTCGACATCATCGACCGCGAACAGCCCACCGTCCGGCAGCTGTTGCACCGGCTGGCCGGGGCGCGCGGCCACAAGGTCGTCACAGGGACGCCGGAGCGGATCGCCGACCACCTCCAGGAGTGGTTCGAGCAGGGAGCGGCCGACGGCTTCAACATCATGCCGCCCTGGCTGACCGGCGGGTTCGACGTGTTCGCCGACGAGGTGGTCCCGATCCTGCGCCGCCGCGGGCTGTTCCGCACCGAGTACACCGGCACGACGCTGCGCGAGCACTACGGACTGCCGCGCCCGCGCAGCTCGTTCGCCACCCCGCCCCCGCAGCACCCCGAGCCCGCCGCCGCGCGCTGACCGGTACCGCGCGCCGACCGCCGCCGCCCGCCACCCCCGTCAGCGGGGCGGCGGGCGGCGCCGTCCCGTCAGGCCGCGGCGGCGCGCTGGTAACCGGCGTGCAGCTGCGCCGAGAAGCCGTCCACGATCTCCTCAAGCGGCCCCGCCGTGGCCGCGTCCACCGTCACCGCGCCGTCCGCGCCGACCACGATGTCGCGGTCCAGCACGAACCAGCCCGGCGTGATGTGCGAGGCGCCCATGGACGACAGCACGGGCCGCAGCGCGTAGTCGATCGCCAGGACGTGCGCCGTCGTGCCGCCCGTCGCCAGCGGCAGCACCGTCTTGCCCGCGAACGCGTACTGCGGCAGCAGGTCGAGCAGCGACTTGAGCAGGCCCGAGTACGCGGCCTTGTAGACGGGCGTGCCGATCACCAGGCCGTCCACCCGCTCGATCAGCCGCGCGACCTCCAGGACCGCCGGATGCCGGACGTCCGCGCCCGTCAGGACCTCGGAGGGGAGGGAGCGCACGTCCAGCGGGATCACGTCGTGGCCCTGGAGCGTGAGCCGCGCGTCCAGGTGGCGCAGCAGGCGGGCCGTGCGGGAGGTGGGGGAGGGGCTGCCGGAGATGGACAGGACGACGGACATGCGTCACCTCGGTGTCTCGGTGGGCGGGTACGGGCCGTGTCCCGTCGCCGTGACGCGGACGGACGAACGGCCGGGAGCGGGCGGTCACGGGGACGTGCCGGGTGGCCTGGGGCCGCCGGTCACCCAGCCATGCTGGCAGCCGAACATTGACGGGACCCGTCCATCCGTGTCGGGCGTATGTCACCTGGGCGCGGCGGCTGCCTCCGGCACGTCCGCCGCCTTGGCCCTGCCCTCCAGCACCCCGGCCGCCAGAAGGATCACCAGACCGGCCAGCGGCACCGCCACCAGGCCCAGGCGGATCGACTCCGCGTCCGCGACCAGGCCGACCAGCGGCGGCGGCAGCAGGAAACCGATCCGCAGCAGGAACGCCGTCACCGTGATGCCCGCCCCCGGCCACAGGCCGGGCAGTTCGTCCGCCGCGTGGAACACCGCGGGGATCACCGTCGCGACGCCGAGGCCCACCAGCCCGAAGCCGACGACGGTGCCGGGCACCGAGGGCCACAGCAGCGCCGCGCCCATGCCCGCCGTGACCAGCGCCCCGCCGAGCCGCGCCGTCAGCCGGTCGCCGAGCCGCCGCACCACCCGGTCGCCCAGGAGGCGGCCGACCGTCTGCGCGCTCTGGAGCGAGACGAACGCGAGCCCGCCGACGAACGCGTTCGCCCCCAGCTCGTCCCGCAGGTACAGCGAGCCCCACGACGCGCTCGCGTCCTCGGCCGACGCGGCGGCGGCGCCGACCAGGCCGAGCAGCCCCAGGAAGCCGATCACCCGCAGCACGGGACGCGCGCCGCGCCCGGCACGTCCGGCCCCGCCGTCCCCGGCCGCCGTGCGCTCCGTGTCCTCGGCGCCCGGCAGCAGGAACGGCAGGGACACCACGGCGGCGGCGGCCGTCAGCGCGCCCGTCAGCGCGAGGTGCGCCGTGAGCGACAGGCCCGCCTGCGCCGCGCCCGCCCCGGCGAGGCCGCCCAGCACGGCTCCGATGCTCCACACGCCGTGGAACGAGTTGAGGATGGAACGGCCGTAGCGCCGCTGCACCCGCAGGCCGTGCGCGTTCATCGCGATGTCGGTGATCGCGTCCAGGCTCCCGGCGACGAACATGACGGCGCACAGCGCGCCGAAGCCGGGCACCACGCCGATCAGCACCACGTTGCCGCCCATCAACGCCAGCGTGACGACGGCGGGACGCGCCGAGCCGAAGCGCCGGATCAACGGGCTCGCCAGCAGGCCCACGAGCAGCGCGCCCAGCGGCATCGCGGCGATGGCCGTGCCCAGTTGGGCGTTGGACAGGTCGAGCCCGGCCTTGATCTCGGGGAAGCGGGGCACGACGTTCGCGAACACGAAGGCGTTGCCGAAGAAGAGGGCCGCCACCGCCACCCGTGCCCGCAGCGCCGTGTCGTCGGCCGTCGTCGCCATCCGCCTCTCCCGTCCCCGTCGTCCCGCCACGGTACGCGCAGCGGGCCTGGGGGCGGGAAGCTGTCCCCGTCCCGAGGGAGGACATCCTCTTCGCCGGAAGGAACCCGTATCGATGACGACCACCGTCTCCTTCGACACACCGGTGGCCGCCGAGGCGCTGCTGCGCGCGGCCGTCCTGTTCAAGTTCGACGGCGGCAGCGATGCAGAACCGTACGTGGGCAGCCCGCCGTACGCGCACGCCGTCCGGCGTCTGCTGGCTGCCGTGGCCGACGGGCACCGCGCGGCGGGCCGGGAGGGGACGGCGCGGCGCTGGCTCGACCTCTACCGGCTGGGCGGTCACGACGAACGGCTGCTGTTCGTGCGGGAGTTCGCGCGGCGTCACCCCGACTGGGACACGCTGGACGACGCGGCGCGGCGGGCCTGGGTCGAGACCGTCGCCGCCCCGTACACCGTCTCGGACGACGACCTGGCCCGTGTGAGCGCCTGACCGGCCGCGGTTCCGGAACCGGCGGGGTATGGCCGCGCCCGCCGACCGCCTGATAGATGTTCCGCGCGGACCCCCGAGCGGCCGAGGGAAGAGGGACCACAGGCGTGGAGAGCATCACGAAGAACCGGCAGACCCCGGACGTCCTGCGGGCGATGGTCGCGCGGGCGTACGGGCCCGGCCGCGTCCCGGAGGGCGAGGGCTGGGCCGAGGAGCTGGGGCACGGCTGGTTCAACGTCGCCTACCGCATCAGACTGCGGGACGGCGAGGAGGTCGTGCTGAAGATCGCCCCGCCGCCCGGCGTCGAGGTGATGACCTACGAGCGGGGCGCGATGCGCACGGAGCTGGCCACCATCGACCTGATACGCAAGCACACCTCGGTGCCCGTCCCCGCCGTGCATTTCGCCGACACGAGCCACGAACTGTGCGACGCCGACTACTTCTTCATGCCGTTCGTCCACGGCGACAACCTCGGGATCGTCGGCGGCGACCTGTCCGACGCCGCACGCGCCGCGTACATGGAGCAGCTCGGCGCGGCCAACCGCGAGCTGAACGGCATCAGGGGCGACGCGTTCGGCCCCCTGGCCGGTCCTGGCGACCCCAGCTGGCGGCGGGTGTTCACCGGCATGGTCGAGACGGTCCTGCGGGACGGCGAGCGGCGCGGCGTGGACCTCGGCCACGCCTACGACGAGGTGCGCGCCGTCCTCGCCGCGCACGCCGCGAGCCTCGACGAGGTGACCGAGCCGCGCCTCGTCGAATGGGACCTGTGGGACAGCAACGTCCTGATCCGCGACGGCCGGATCGCCTGCGTCATCGACCACGAACGCGCCTTCTGGGGCGACCCGTTGATCGAGGCGGGGTTCACCGCGACGCAGTCCGCCGCGTTCGGCGATTCCACCGCCTTCATGCGCGGCTACGGCCATGCCCCACTGACGGGCACGCAGACCGTACGCCGCCGCCTGTACTGCCTGCACCTCGTCCTGATCATGATCATCGAGACCGTCTACCGGGGCCACACGGACAGCGGCCAGTACGACTGGGCGCGCGAGCGGCTCACCGAGACCATGGGGCTGTTCGGCCGCGCCAGGCCATGAGGACGCGCACGGCCCCCGCCCCTGCCGA
Source organism: Streptomyces avicenniae (assembly GCF_000719135.1). GTDB lineage: Bacteria > Actinomycetota > Actinomycetes > Streptomycetales > Streptomycetaceae > Streptomyces > Streptomyces avicenniae. Next base: position 132,164 of record NZ_JOEK01000004.1, read on the forward strand.
CCCCGTCGCCCGCCTGGGCACCGCGCCGGTCGGGCCGCTGCTGTGGCGCACCTGCCTCCACACCACCGCCTCGGTCGGCATCTACGGCGTCTACGCCCTCACCAACGCCTGGTTCGTCGGGTACGCCGCCGGTGACACGGCCATGGCGGCCGTCAACCTGGTGACGCCCGTGCTGCTCCTGCTCGGCGCGGTGTCCACCACCGTCGGCGCCGGGGCGGCCTCCCTCATCTCCCGCGCCCTCGGCGCCGGGGACACCCGGGCCGCCGCCCGCGCGGCGGGCAACGCCTTCACCCTCTTCTGGGCCACGGCCGCCACCACGACCGTCCTCGGCCTGGCCTTCCTCGAACCCCTGCTGACGCTCCTGGGCGCCGAGGGCCCGCCGCGCGACGACGCCAGGGACTACGCGACCGTCCTGCTGTGCGGCGCGCTCGTCTCCACCGGCTTCTCCAGCCTCGTGCGCGCCGAGGGCCGCATCGGCTTCTCCACGCTCCTGTGGACCGTCGCGCTCGCCGTGCAGATCACCCTCGACCCGCTGCTGATCCTCGGCCTCGACATGGGCGTGCGGGGCGCCGCACTCGGCACGGTCGGCGGCCAGGCCGTCTCGACCGCCATGGGCCTGTGGTTCTTCTTCCTCCAGCGCCGCCGCCCCTACCGCGTCGCCCCCCGGGCGCTGCTCCCGCACGGCCCGACGCTCCGCGCCCTGCTGGCCGTCGGCCTCCCGTCCTTCCTGGCCGGTACGGGCGTCACGCTGCTCGCCGTCCTCGTCAACGTCACGCTGGCCGCGTCCGGAGCCGTGGCCGCCCTCGCCGCGTACGCCGTCTGCGCCCGCCTCCACACCTTCGCGCTGATGCCCCACACCGGCATCAGCCAGGGCATGCAGCCCCTCGTCGGCCACAACGCCGGGAGCGGGCTGGCCGAACGCGTCGAGCGCATCCGGCTGTTGGCCTTCCGCGGCTCGCTGCTCTACGGGCTGGTCACCGCGGCGGCCCTCGCGCTGCTCGCCGGTCCGCTCGCCGGGCTGTTCCTGGACGACCCCGCCACGGCCGCCGCCGCCCGGGACGCCCTGCGCATCACCGCGACCGGCCTGGCCGTCGCCGGGATCGCGCCGCTGACCGCCGCCTACTTCCAGGCGATCGGCCGCCCGAGGCCCGCGTACGTCCTGTCGATCGGCACGCTGCTCCTGCTGAAGGCGCCGCTCGTCGCCGCGCTCGGCACCACAGGCACCACCGGCGTGTGGATCGGCCTGGCCGCCGGGGAGATCACCTCGGCGGCCGTGGCCCTCCTCCTGCTGCGCCGGTACAACCTGTCACGCACCGGCGGGCGTTGACCGGTCCGCCCCCGCCCCCGCGGCTTCACGAGGGCGGGGGCGGGGGCGGGGAAGGCTCAGCGCGTCACGACGGCCCTGTCGAGCGCGATGTTCCCTCCGGAACTCGCCGGGTTGGTGCCCTGGGCCACCGTCACCACGGCCGTGTGCGGGCCCCTGGGCAGCACAGGGCTCGTCCAGACCGACGACGAAGCCTGCCGCGACGGCGCGTAGTTGTCGAGCAGCGTGGGCGTCGAACCGTCCACGCTGACGAGCATCCGCCCCTGGTCGCTGTCCCGCACCGCGTGCAGCGTCAGGCGCGTGCCGGTGAACCGCACGACCGCCGTCGAGCCCGGCGTGTAGCTCCAGTCGGCCGTGCCCTGGTACATGTCGCCGACCCCGTTGGTACGCCCCCAGCCGGGGCCGTACGAGAAGTCGGCCTCCCTGTCGGGAGCCGTGACCGACGCGTCGCCCGACACGGCGGGACCGGCCGGGGTCACCGTCACGAAGAAGGCGTCCTGCGCGGCCTGCCCTGCCAGCGAGACGTGCGCCGTGTCCGTCCCGGCGGGCAGCGTCTGCGTGGAGACGGTGACCGGCTGGCCGAGCGGCGACGCGTCGGGGATCCGCTGCACCGTCACCTGCACGCCGCCTGGCCCGGCGACACCGGCCGACGCGATCCCGTTGACGGTCAGGTCAACGGCCGGGGTGCCCCCCGACGAGTCGCCGACCAGCACACCGGCCCGGCCCCGCGCCCGGTCCACGGCCGCGACGGCGTCCGCCGCGCCCGAGGAGTCCACCCGGACGAGGTCGCCCGTCAGTTCTGCGTACGACCGGTACACCCACCACCGGCCGGTCGGCCGCAGCACGCCGTCGCCGCCGCGCACCAGCAGCCCGTCCAGCAGACCGGCCGCGCAGCACTCGTCCCAGATCGCGTGCGACGCCGAGTCGATCCCCGAGCGGGCGATCCGCGCGAGGTACCAGGCGGAGTACCCGGCGCGCTGCTCCGGCGCGTGGATGTACTCGTTCATCGTCAGCCCGACGCCCGTGATGCCGCGCTGGGCGAGCATCGACGCGGCGGTCTGCGTGTCGGCCACCGGGTCGTGGCTGAAGTGCCAGTTGAGGATGGTCGGCAGGGTCCCGGCCGCCTGGGTGTGGTCGAGGAACGGCGCGATGTTGTTCGGGCTGAAGTCCCACAGGGACGGGCCGACGATCTCCGCGTCCGGCACGACACGGCGCAACGTGCGCACCGCGCTGTCCCACATCCGGTAGTACTGCTCGGTGTTGAAGCCCGGAGGGAAGAACGCGCCCGCGGGCTCGTTCCAGATGTCGAAGCGCACGTCGAGGCCCGAGGCCGTCACGTCGCGCGCCACGCGCTCGACGAACGTCTCCCAGTTGGCGCAGTCGCCGTTGGTGCAGGGGTAGACGGTGTTCGGCGCCTGCGTGGTGTCCGCGCCCCACATGTCGCTGACGAGCAGGTCGTACGTGGCGTCGTACGGCGGAGTGCTGAGGCGGCGCGCCTGGTCGAGCGCCGACTCGATGCGCCGCTGGTAGCCGGCTCCCGCGGTGTAGCCGTCCCCGGCCCAGCCACCGCCGTCGAGACGGGCGCCGCCGCCCCGCGCCGAGCGCGGCGCCAGCGGGGCGAGCAGGCTGTCGTCAGGACCGCTGCCGTCCTCGGTCAGGCCGTAGAGGAAGCCGGAGCCCACGCCTTCCGCGGGCCCCTCGGAGTCGCCGAGATCGACGGTGATCGCCTGCGGCGCGGCGGCCTGCGCGGTGGTGGGGCCTGTCACGGCGACGGCCAGCGCGGTGGACAGCAGGGTGAGCAGAGTGGTGGTGACACGGAGTGATCGCTTTCTCGCTGATGGTCGCGGCAAGACGTCATCCCTTCCGGCGGCGCCCCGGCGAGGATGCGGGGGCGCACGAGTCGGGCCGCCATCGTGGGGCGGGGCCGCCGCGCGGTACGCGGCGGCGCGCCGTCCGTCCTGCCCGGCGGCTCTCGGGCAGGCGGTGTCGAACCGGTTCGCGAAGCGGTTCGATGTGAGAGTTAAGGGCCCGCCGGGAGGGCGGTCAAGAGGGATGACGGAACCGGTTCGACGGCCCGCGCGCCGCACCGCGACGGGCCCGGGGAAGTCCCCGGAAGAAGGGTTCCGCAGGGGTGTTGTGCATCCGGGGATGCGGTGCTAGGTTCCGTCGAACCGGTTCGACAGGCCGTTCGACGACGAGCGAGGGACAGATGGCGACCATCGGGGACGTGGCACGTGCGGCGGGTGTCTCCCGCAGCACCGTGTCCTACGCGCTCTCCGGCAAGCGCGCCATCTCGGACGAGACCCGCCGCCGCATCGAGCACGCCATCGCCGCCCTCGGCTTCACCCCCAACGCCGGGGCGCAGGCGCTCGCGACGTCGCGGACCAAGGTCATCGGCCTCATGCTGCACTTCCACGAGGACGAGTTCGCCCCCGCCGTGCTCCAGTACCTGCTGCCCATCTCGGACACGGCCCGCGACCTGGGCTACGACATCCTGATGGTCACGGACGAGGACGGGCCGCAGGCGCTCCGGCGCATCACCCAGACCGGCATGGTGGACGGCGTCGTCCTCCTGGACGTGACGCACGACGACCCCCGCCTCGAACCGCTGCGCGCCTCGGGCAAGCCGGGCGTGCTGGTCGGCCTGCCGAACGACCCCGCGGGCCTCGACGTGTTCGACCTCGACTTCGCCGCCGCCGCGCGCGTCCTCCTCGACCACCTGCACGGGCTCGGCCACCGCCGGATCATCCTGATCACCCCGGCGCAGGAGGTCTTCGAGCGGGGCGTCTCCTACAGCTGGCGCTTCCGCGACGCGGCCGTCGCCCACGCCGCGCGCCTCGGCGTCGAGGTCCACCCGCACTACGGCGAGAACGAGCAGCCCTCCAGCGGGCGCGCCCTGCGCGCCGTCCTGGACGCGCACCCCGACGCCACCGCGCTGATCGTCCACAACGACGGTTCCGCCGCGCCGCTGCCGATGACGCTGCACGGGCACGGCGTGCACGTGCCGGAGCGCCTGTCGGTCGTCAGCCTCTACTCGCAGGCGTTCGGCCGCGCGTTCTCCCTGCCGTACACGGCGGTGGACACCTCGCCCGCCGAGCTGGGCCGCCTGGCGATCCATCAGCTCATCACGCGCATCCAGGACGGTGAACGGGCGGGCCCCCACCGGGTCCACCTGGCCACCCCCCACCTCACCGACCGGGCGAGCACCGCCCGCGTCTGAAGCCCCACCGCACCGGAGGAGCCGCCGGCCCACCCCTGGCCGTCGAACCGGTTCGACACCACCCGCACCACGAACGTTCGGAGACAACGCAGTCATGAGACACCACACCCTCCGCTCCGCCGGAGCGACCGCCCTCGCCCTCGGCGTGCTCACGGGCGTCACCGCCTGCTCCGGGTCCGACTCCGACTCCGGGTCGGACTCCGACGCCTCGGGCGGCACCTTCACGTTCTGGGACCCCTACCCGCAGTGGGACGAGGACACCGCCTGGGGCCAGCAGGTCGAGCACTGCGCCGAGCAGACGGGCGTCCGCATCGACCGCACCGGCTACGACACCTCCGACCTCACCACCCAGGCGCTCCTCGCCGGGCAGCAGGGCAACTCGCCCGACATCATCGTGCTGGACAACCCGGTCGTCTCCACCCTCGCCGAGGCCGGTCTCCTCTCGACCACCGAGGACCTGGGCCTGGACACCTCGGGATTCGCCGAGAACCTGATGGCCGCGGGCGAGATCGACGGCGCGTCCTACGGCGTCCCGATCGGCGCCAACACCACGGCCCTGTACTACAACGCCACCGTCCTCGCCGACGCCGGTGTCGATCCCGCCTCGGTCACCGACTGGCAGTCCCTCACCGACGCGCTGGAGCAGGTCACCGCCGCCGGGCACAAGGGCATCACCTTCGCCGGCATCGGCACCGAGGAGGGCTCCTTCCAGTTCCTGCCGTGGCTGTGGGGCTCGGGCGCCGACCTGCACGACATCGCCTCGCCCGAGGCCGTCTCCGCGCTGGAGCTGTGGAAGGGCTGGCTGGACGACGGCTACGCGCCCAACTCCGTGATCAGCAACACCCAGGAGGTCAGCTGGCAGGAGTTCGCGACCGGCGACTACGCCTTCGCGCAGAACGGCACCTGGCAGCTCGCCGCGGCCGACGAGTCCGGCATCGACTACGGCGTCCTCACCATCCCGTCCGCCGCGGGCGGCCCCGCCCCCGCCGCGACCGGCGGCGAGTTCGTCACCGCGCCGGTGCAGACCGACACCGACCGGTACGAGACCACCACGCAGATCATCGACTGCCTGGTGAGCGCCGACAACCTGCTCGCCACCGACACGGCGCTGTCCTACGTCGCCCCGATCGAGGACCTGCGCGAGCAGCAGGTGCAGGACAACCCGGGCCTGGCCCCGTGGGTCGAGGCCGTCAGCGCCGCCCGTGGCCGCACCACCGACCTCGGCACGGACTACCCGGTGATCTCCGAGCAGCTGTGGAACGCCGTGCAGAACGCGCTCTCCGGCAGCCAGAGCCCGCAGGACGCGCTCGAAGCCGCCCAGCAGGCCGCGGAGTCGGGCCTCGGCAACTGACGGCGGGGCACGACGGCGCACGACAGCGAGGAAGACCGATGACAGCCGTACCGACCACCGGCGGGTGGCGCAACAGGCAGGGGGACGGGCCGCGGCGCCGCCGCACGCCCTCGGGGACGGGCGTGATCGCCTGGTGCTTCCTGGCACCCCTGGTGATCTACCTGGTGACGTTCTACGCGTACCCGCTCTACCGCAACATCGAGCTGAGCTTCAAGGACTACACCGTCGCGTCCTTCGTCCAGGGCAACGCCCCGTTCGTCGGCTGGGACAACTTCACCGAGGTGTTCGAAAGCCCGACGCTCGGCCCGGCGCTGCGGAACACGCTGGTCTTCACCCTGGCGTCACTGGTCTTCCAGTACGGCATCGGGCTGGCGCTCGCGGTGTTCTTCCAGAAGAACTTCCGCCTCGCGGGGACACTGCGGGCGCTCTTCCTCGTCCCCTGGCTGCTGCCGCTGATCGTGTCCGGGTCCGTGTGGTCCTGGATGATGAACAGCGAGTCGGGGGTGGTCAACGCCGCCCTGGAGGCGTTCGGGATCGGCCAGATCAACTGGCTGACGTCCCCCCACTGGTCGCTGGTCGCGGTGATCGTCGCGAACATCTGGATCGGCGTCCCGTTCAACCTGGTCCTCCTCTACAGCGGCCTCCAGAACATCCCGCCCGAGCTGTACGAGGCGGCGTCGCTCGACGGCGCGTCCACGTGGCAGCAGTTCCGGCGGATCACGTTCCCGCTGCTGCGCCCGGTCTCGGCGATCACCGTGCTCCTCGGACTCGTCTACACCCTCAAGGTGTTCGACATCATCTGGATCATGACGCGGGGCGGCCCCGGCACGTCGTCCACCACGCTGTCCACCTGGTCGTACGAGCTGGGATTCGGCTCCCTGCTCCCGCACTTCGGCCCCGGCGCCGCCGTGGGCAACCTGCTCATCGTCATCGCGCTCGTCTTCGGACTCATCTACATCCGCGTGCAGAAGCGCCAGGAGGAATGGTGACCACGCCGACCAAGAAGAAGCGTTCCTCCGGGTGGCGGACCCTGGTCGGCGTCGTGCTGACGGCGATCATGCTCTTCCCCGTCTACTGGATGGTCAACGTCTCGCTGACCAGGACGCAGGACATGCGCAAGGACCCGCCGAACTGGTTCCCCGTGGACCCCACGTTCGAGGGCTACACGGCGGTCTTCGACGACCAACTGCCGTACCTGCGCACCAGCCTGCTGATCGGCTTCGGCACCGTGGCGCTGACCCTGCTGATAGCGGCGCCCGCCGGATACGCGCTCGCCAAGCTGCGCCCGCGCGGCGGCGGCGCGCTGAGCTTCGTGCTGCTGATCGCCCAGATGATCCCGGGCATCATCATGGCGATGGGCTTCTACGGCATCTTCCTCAACCTGGGGATCCTGAACTCCTGGTGGGGCCTGATCGTCGCGGACTCGACGATCGCCGTGCCGTTCGGCGTGCTCATCTTCACGGCGTTCATGGCGGGCATCCCGCAGGAGCTGATCTCGGCGGCGAAGATCGACGGCGCGGGCCCCTGGCGGACCTTCCGCTCGGTGATCCTGCCGGTCAGCAGGAACGCGATGGTGACGGTGTCGCTGTTCGCCTTCCTGTGGGCCTGGTCCGACTTCATCTTCGCGAGCACCCTCGACGGCGGCGGCGACAGCCAGCCCATCACCCTGGGCATCTACCGCTACATCGGCAACAACAACCAGGAGTGGAACTCGATCATGGCCACGGCCGTGGTCGCCTCCGTCCCGGCCGCCGTGCTCCTGGTCGTCGCGCAGCGCTACGTCGCCGCGGGCGTCACCGCAGGGGCCGTCAAGAACTGACCACGGGTCACCCCTTCGCCTTCCAGAGGCGGCACGACGCCGTGCCGTCCGTTCCACCACGCACACGTTCGGAGAAAGTTCCGTGGTCACCTTCCGTACCACCGACGGCGTCCTAGAGGTCGCCCATCGGCACGAGGTCCTGCGCATCGCCGCCTGGGGGGCGGACAGCGTCCGGGTCAGGGCCGCGCAGTACCGGATACCGGCCGAGAGCAACGGCGCGCTGGACGACGCCCCGCCGCCCGGCGGCGCCCCCGTCGTCACCGCGGGCAAGGACCACGCCACGCTCGTCAACGGCGACCTGACCGTCACCGTCACGCACGACACGTCGGCCGCCTACCCCGAGCCGCTGCTCACCTTCAGCAGGACCTCCACCGGCGAGACGCTGCTCGCCGAGCGGCGCCAGCACTACTGGCTGCCGGGCGCCCGCTCCTACGAGGGCAACCGCTCCGGCGCGTACGCGCTCACCTCGCAGTTCGCGGCGTACGACGGCGAACGGCTCTACGGCCTCGGGCAGCGCACGCACGGCCGCCTCGACGTCAAGGGCCTCGGCCTCGACCTCGTGCAGCGCAACGCGGAGGTCAACATCCCGTTCGTGCTCTCCAGCCGGGGCTACGGCTTCCTGTGGAACGTGCCCGCCGTCGGGCGCGTGGAGTTCGGCGACGACGCGACCCGCTGGCACGCCGGGCAGGCCCGTGAGATCGACTACTGGGTCACCGCCGCCGCCACACCGCGCGGCATCCTCGGCCGCTACGCGGACGCCACCGGCCACAGCCCCGAACTCCCCGAGTGGGCCAGCGGGTTCTGGCAGTGCAAGCTGCGCTACCTCGACCAGGAGGAACTGCTCGGCGTCGCCCGCGAGCACAAGCGGCGCGGCCTGCCGATGTCGGTGATCGTCGCCGACTACTTCCACTGGCCCGCGATGGGCGACTACGCCTTCGACCCCGCCGAGTGGCCCGACCCGCGCGCGATGACGGACGAACTGGCCGCGCTGGGCATCAAGCTGATGGTGTCGATCTGGCCGACGGTCTCGCCGCTGTCCGCGCACTTCGCCGAGTACCGCGACCGCGGCCTGCTCACCGGCACCGACCAGGGCGTCGAGGTGCACCAGCTCATCCAGGACAAGGGCATGGCCACCCCCATGCCCGTCTCGTTCTACGACCCGACCAACCCGGAGACCCGCGCGTTCGTCTGGGACCTGGTGCGCCGCAACTACCTCGACCACGGCATCGACGTCTTCTGGCTCGACGCCTCGGAGCCCGAGCTGGCCCCCGCGCACCCGGGCAACCTGGCGTTCTACTCCGGCCCCGGCGCCGAGGTCGCCAACATCTACCCGCGCGACAACGCCCGCCTGTTCGCCGAGGGCATGGCCGCCGCCGGGCGCGAGCCGACCGTGCTGCTCAGCCGCTCGGCGTGGGCCGGTTCGCAGAAGTACGGCGCGGCCGTGTGGTCGGGCGACATCCCGGCGACCTGGGAGTCCCTGGCGGTCCAGGTACGGGCCGGGCTCGGCGTCGCCGTGTCGGGCATCCCGTGGTGGACCACCGACATCGGCGGCTTCCACGGCGGCGACTCCACCGACCCCGCCTACCAGGAACTGATGATCCGCTGGTTCCAGTACGGCGTGTTCTGCCCGCTGTTCCGCCTGCACGGCGACCGCGAGCCGCGCACGCCCACCGGCTTCACGCAGACCGGCGGGCCCAACGAGGTCTGGTCCTACGGGGAGCGCGCGTACGGGATCATCGCCGAGCAGCTGCGGCTGCGCGAGCGGCTGCGCCCGTACATCCAGGAGCAGATGCGGGTGGCCGCCGCGGACGGGGTGCCGCCGATGCGCCCGCTGTTCGTGGACTTCCCCGACGACCCGGCCGCCTGGGAGACCGAGGACCAGTTCATGTTCGGCCCCGACATCCTGGTCGCCCCCGTCACCGAGCCGGGCGCGACCTCGCGGACGGTGCGGCTGCCGCTGGGCCGTACCTGGACCGACGCGTGGACCGGCGAGGTCCACGCGGGCGGCACGACCCTGACCGTCGCCACGCCGATCGAGCGGATACCCGTCTTCACCACCGAGGGCGCGGGCCTCCCGCTGCTCCCGCCTGACGCGGACTGACGCCACCGGGCGGGGCGGGGCTGTCGCGCGGCCCCGCCCCGCCCCGCCCCGTCCGGCCGCGCCCGCCGTGCGCGGCGCCGGTGCCCGCCCTACGGTGGCGGGACGGACCGGTGGGTCCCGGAAGGCGAGGACCGGATGCGGACGAGGAAGCTCTACGAGGGCGGCGGACTGCGGACGTTCGTCCTCGTCCTGGACAAGGGGGACGAGGCGTTCGCGGAGATCTCCGCGTTCGCCCGCGCGGAGCGCGTGACCGGCGCGGGGCTCACGGCGGTCGGCGGCTGCCGCGAGGTGACGCTCGGCTACTTCGACCCGGAGATCACCGGCTACCGCAGCACGTCGTTCGCGGAACAGATGGAAGTGCTCTCGCTCGTCGGCGACATCGCCACGCAGGACGACGAACCGGCCCTGCACGCCCACCTGGTGCTCGGGCGCAAGGACTCCTCGGCGATCGGCGGCCACCTGGAGCGGGCCGTCGTGTTCCCGACGCTTGAGGTCGTCCTCACCGAGACGCCCGCCCACCTGCGCAAGCGCGTCGATCAGGGGACGGGTCTCGCGCTCATCGCCCCCGACGCGTCCTCGGGCCCCGCCTGACCCTGCTTCACGCGCCCGCCGAAGGGCCGTTGACGTTGCGCGACCGCACCCTTAGCATCGCCGATGGTCGATGATGCACATCGTAGAGGTCATCGATGATCGGCGGGGAGGGCCCATGCCGGGGAGGGCCTGAACCGGCGCACCGGCCTCGACCGCGCCACCGCTCCCTCCTCGCGCCGCTCGCAGACGGCCCCCGCGCCGTCGCCCTCGTGCCCTCCGCCCTCGGCACCGCCTCCCACCCGGGACCGGCAGGGGAAGCCCTCGCCGCCCCGGGCACGGACCCCCGTCCCGTACGCGACCGACCCTCGCGGGCACGTACGGGACGGGCCCCGGGGGGCTGCCGTCCGCCCAGGTCCGCGCGTTAAGCTCGACGCGGACCCCAGGCCCCCACCGCCCCCGGCGGGCGCGTGCGGACCGCAGCGCGAGCGAAGGAAGGACCCGTCACCGTGGTCTCCAACAGCCGTCCCGCCCCTCCCGCGACCGCGACAGGGCCCGGCTTCCCCCTCGCGGACCACACCGGCTACCTCCTCCACAAGGCGGGCGTCCTGCTGCTCCAGCACGCCGAACGCGCCATGGAACCGCTGGGCCTGCGCGCCCGCCCGTACTACGTGCTCGCCGCCCTCAAGGACAACAGCGCCCTGTCCCAGCAGGACCTCAGCCGCCTGCTCTCCCTCGACCCGACCACCATGGTCGCGGTCGTGGACGACCTGGAGCGCCGCGGCCTCGTCGAGCGCCGCCGCGACACCGCCGACCGCCGCCGCTACCGCGTCGGGCTGACCGGCGCGGGCCGCGACCTCCTCGCCCGCGCCGACCGCGCCGTCTCGACGGCCGAGGACGAGTTCTTCCAGGACCTCACCCCCGGGCAGCGCGGTGCCGTGCACGACGCGCTCGGCACCCTCCTCGTCCACCGGCGCCCCGACGAGGTCTGCGGCTGACCCGGCCGCCCCCGCGCGGGAACTCCCCGGCCGCCCCGGCCGACGTGTGGGGTGTGCCGGTGCCGCACCACGGCCACCGGACCGACCCCCGGGAGGAATCCGCGTGGAGAACCACGGCCCCGAGACCTACGGCGAGCTGAACGCCGACGTCTACGACGAGTGGCACCCGATCGACCCCACCGACGCCGTCCGGTTCCTCGCCGGGCTGATCGACGAGGGCCCGGCGGGCCCGGTCCTCGAACTGGCCGTCGGCACCGGCAGGGTGACGCTCCCGCTGGCCGCGCTCGGCGTCGATCTGCACGGCATCGACGCGTCCGAGGCGATGGTGGCGCGCATGCGCGCCAAGCCGGGCGGCGACCGCGTCCCGGTCACCATCGGCGACATGGCCGACGTCGCCCCCGACAGCGCCGACCGGTTCGCGCTGGTCTTCGTGGTCTTCTCCACCTTCTTCTTCCTGATGACGCAGGACGAACAGGTCCGCTGCTTCGAGAACGTCGCGGCGCGCCTGCTGCCCGGCGGCCGGTTCGTCCTGGAGTGCCCGATGCCCGACCTCGCGCGCTACCGCGACCAGCGGGTCGAGACGCACCAGGTGGGCCTGGAGCACGTACGGCTGACGGCCGTCAGGCACGACCCCGTGGAGCAGCGCTTGGAGGGCCAGCACGTGCTCATCACCGAGAAGGGCATCAGGCTGGCGCCCGCCTTCCTGCGCTACGCCTGGCCGAGCGAGCTGGACCTGATGGCCCGTCTGGCGGGCCTCACGCGCGTCGGCCGGTGGGGCGGCTGGCGGCAGGAGCCGTTCCGTGCGGAGGGCACCTACGTCACCGTCTACGAGAAGCCCGCCGCGCCCACCCCCTGAGCCGCCCCCGGGGAGGGGATTCGGGCGCGCGTCGGCGTAGCGACCGGCATCGGACGGCCCGCCCTGTGATGCTGTCGGTGTCACAGGGCGAGGAGCGTAGGGACCGGGAGAGGCCGCGATGGTGCACGAGCAGCTCGGAGCGGACGACGTCCTCGCGGCGGCGGAGGCCGCCGCACCTGCGGAGTCCGTCGATGTCGTGGCCCGGACCCTGCGGCACCGGCTCGGCGCGAGCGCCGTCTCCTTCCTCTTCGTGGACATTCTCGGCCGCCGCATGGTGCGCGTCACCGAGGGCGCCATGGCCAGGCGCGGCAGGAGCGCCCAGCAGATCCCCCTGGCGGGGAGCGACTACGAACAGGTCCTGCGCACCCAGCGGCTCACGCGCGCCACGGACGGAGAGGGACGTGAACGGGTGCTCGCCCCCGTCACCAACCGGGGGGACACCCTCGGCGTCCTGGAGCTGACCCTGCCGCACGCCGGGCCCGACGCGATGGAGCAGATCCGCCGCACGGCCCGCGCGCTGGCGTACGTCATCGTCACCAACCGCCGCTTCACCGACCTTTACCACTGGGGGCGGCGCACGACGCCCGTGACGCTCGCCGCCGAGATCCAGCACCAGCTGCTGCCCTCGCCCACCGGCTGCGACGCCCCGCAGTTCTCGCTGGCCGCCGCCCTCGTGCCCGCCGAGAGCGTCGGCGGCGACACGTACGACTACAGCCTCGACGAGGACACCCTGCACGTCTCCGTCACCGACGCCATGGGCCACGACATCAACGCCGCCCTGCTCGCCACCGTCGTGGTGAACGCCTCGCGCGGCGCCCGCCGCGACGGCTGCGACCTGGCGGAACAGGCCCTGCGCACCCACCGCGCCATGCTCGCCCACGGCCGGGGCGCCCTGACCACCGGCCAGCTGCTGCGCGTCGCCCTCGACGGCGGCGGCGCACTGCTCGTCAACGCGGGGCATCCCTGGCCGCTGCGGCTGCGCGCGGACGCCGTGGAGGAGATCGGCCTCGACGTCAACCTGCCCTTCGGCGTCCCCTCGCCCGTCCCGTACCGCGTCCAGGAGGTCGAGCTGCGCCCCGGCGACCGCCTCGTGTTCTACACCGACGGGATGCGCGAGCGGCGCGCCGGGCGGGTGGACCTGCCCGCCCTCGTCCGGGAGACGGCCGCCCTGCATCCGCGTGAGGCGGTGCAGGCCCTGACGACGGCGGTGGCCGACGCCAGCGGCGGCCGGTTGCAGGACGACGCCACCGTCCTGTGCCTGGACTGGCACGGCCCCGACGACGCCCACCCCTCGGGCTGAGGGCGGCCCGGCGGGTCACCGCCGCCGCGCGCCGCGCGCCACCAGCAGGGCGAGCGGTGGGAGGACGGCGCACTGCGCGGCGACGGCCAGCCAGAACCCCGGCAGCCACCCCGCCTGTTCGAACGCCCCGTACAGCGCGCCGCCGACCACGCCGCTCAGCAGCGCGCCCACGCCGACCGCAAGACGCTGCTGGCCGAAGGTCACCGTGACCGAGCGGCGCGAACGGGCCAGGGCCTCCAGGTCGTTCTTCAGGAACAGCACGGCCGTACCGGCGCTCATCGCCACCGCCCCGGCCGCCACCGCGACCGGCCGCCCGGCGGCGAACGCCGTCATCCCCACGGCCATGCAGGCGAAGCCGACCCCGATCGCGGCCGTGTACGTGACCTCGCCGATCCGGCGGGCCAGCAGCGGCTGGAGCAGGGCGAGGCCGAGCGAGTACCCCGTCATGACGAGGCCGAGGACGGCGGCGGGGAGCCGGTCCTCCGTGTACAGCGCGAGGTATTGGTAGAACTGCATGTACAGGTAGTGGGTGAGCACGGTCACCGCGAACGGCACGCGCGCCAGGCCGCGCAGCACCCGCCGGAACGGTTCGACGGCGGTCCCCTCGGCGGCCGTACGCTCCCGCCGCAGGAGGCGGTGACCGACCGTCAGCACTGCGTACAGGCCCGTGTTGAGGGCGAACAGCGGCCCCGGGTCGTCGCGGAACAGGGCGCCGACGACCGGGCCCACGGCGATGCCGAGGTTCCCGGCCGCGCTGCCCGCCGACACCAGGCGCGGGCGCTGCGCGGCCGTCGCCGACTGCACCAGGTAGCCACGGTAGGCGGGGGAGTAGAGCGCCCCCGCGCCGCAGCTGAGGAGCAGCGCCAGCACCGTCAGCGCGGGCGCGCCCGCCGCGACCAGGTACGTCAGCGCGCCGAGGCAGTACAGGCAGGTGGCGAGGACCAACGTCCGCCGCAGCCCTGCGCGTTCGGCGAACGCCGCCGTGAAAGGCGCGCTCGCGAACTGCGCCAGCGTCGCCACGCCGAGGACGACGCCGACCCCGGCCATCCCGACGCCGAGCCGGTCCCGCAGCAGCACGGCGAGGTAGGGGTAGACGGCGAAGGTGCCGATGTTGACGAGGAAGCCGCCGACGAGCAGGGCGACCTGGTCGGGGCCGAGGCGCGCGCGGACGCGGGCGGGGGGCGTCACCCGTGTGCGCATCGGCCCGATCTCCCGTCTCTCCCACGGTGCCCGCGGAGCTAAGCGGGCCCGGCACACCACTTGTCGTCCGCAGGGCTTTGAAAGTTCCCGCCCTTTTCCCCTTCGCCGCCGCGGGGAAAGCAGTGGGGAATCCGCGGGAACTTTTCCGTGCTCACGCGCGACGCAGAAAAGGCGAAGCGCCGCGCGAGGCGGCCAATTCGCGGCGGCGGCGGGGGAGATGGCCGCGGAATTGCCGCGTCACCGGGAACCAGGAGGCTCCCGGTGACGACGAGCGGGACGGCGGGGCGTCAGGATTTCTCCGACACCTCGGCCGGGCGTTCCTTCGCGGGGGCGGCGCGGCGCGGCCCGCCGGTGGGCCGGGGCCGCAGCCGCACGATGACGGCGACGACCGCCAGCGTGAACAGCAGCAGACCGCCCCACAGGACCCACTGGTCCGGCCACGGCGGCGCGGAGGCGCCGTCCCTGGGCCGTCCGCCGTCCACGCCGGTGACGATCACGACGACCAGCCCGACGAGCGTGGCCGCCACCACGAGCCTGCCGACCAGGCGGGCGGAGACCGGCACGGCGCGGTCGCGGCGGTCCTGACCGCGCAGCGTGAGCCGTTCGCCCGGCCGCGCCGGGGCCATCAGGCGGGCGAGGAGCAGGGCGGCGATCGGGATCTGCAACGCCCAGACGAGCGTGCGGAACGGGCCGTCGAACCATGCCTGGCTGCTGTACAGCAGCGTGTGCCAGGCGCTGAGGATGTAGACGACGATGACGAAGCGGTGCAGGGCCAGCCACATCCGCGCCCCGGTGCGGTGGCGCAGGTAGAAGGCGAGGCCGAGCGGTATCGCCAGGTAGAGGGCCAGCAGGCCCACGAGGATGGCGACGCGGCCGGTGCCGGTGGCGTAGCCGCCCGGCACGAAGACGTCCACGAACGCGGTCCACGTGCTGCGGGCGAACGACCAGCGCGTCTGGTTGTCCCTGACCTGGTCGGTGAAGAAGAACAGGGCGTGCATGAACATCAGCCCGATGGTCGTCAGGCTGGTGGTGCGGTGCAGCTTCTCCAGCCGGGAGGCGGGCAGCCAGTTCCAGCGGGGGCGTGGCCCCGACCGCATCAGGCCGAGGATCACGGTGCCGTACGCCCACAGCATCGCCGACCAGCCGAACGCCTGGCACATCCAGTACATCCAGAACGTGTCGGCGTCCGCCATCATCGGCATGATCTGGACGGTGGCCGACGAGCCGTTCTGCACGCGCTCGTAGAGCAGCCAGTAGATGAGGCCGGTGAGCACCAGGGCGAGGGAGGCGTCGGGGATCGCGCCGCGCAGATCGGCCCGGAAACCGGTCCAGTCGAAAAGGCGGTCCCGGCGTTCCCGACCCTGCCGTGGGGGAGGCACCGCCGTACCGGAGACCTTTGCCATCACGCAACTCCCATTTCCCTTAGGGCTGTCGGCGGGTCGCCGAGGGATACGGCCCGCGGCGACATCGTCGGTCACGCGCCCCGTGCCCTGGAGGGTAACGACGATTTACCCCCCGGGGAAGAGATTGTTTCCGTTCCGGATTCGGCTCGCCCCGGTACCGGGAAACTCCTATCCCGCGCGCGGGAAAAGGCGAAGAAATGCGCGGGCGCCGGGAACTCGGCGGGCCGTCCGCGCGACGCGCGCGCCCCGTGCCCGCGGGATGGCCGGGGGCCGGGGCCGGTTGTCCTGCGAATCGGAGTGTGCGACAGTGACAACCGTTCGATTCGACGGTCGGCTGACGGTCAGATCCTCACCGGAAACGGTCGGTTGACGGTCAGTATCGGGGAGTATCCGATCGTCGGAACGGGCATGTGGTGCCATGCCGTGGGGGAAGCCGGTCGAAATCCGGCACTGTCCCGCAACCGTGGGCATCCCGCCGTCCTGCGGCGGGGTGCGAGTCGGATCGCCCGCGGCCTGGTGACGCTTCGTCGGAACTCCGTCGTGGACTGCGGACAGCGAAGTCGCCCGGCCGCCCCGCGCGCGCCGGATGCCTTCACCCTCCCGGGACATGCGCGGCGCGCACTGGGGAGGGAACCCACCATGGACGGACCGGCCGCCCGAAGACACCGCCACACCCCCGCCTGGCGGACCGCCCTCCTCGGCGCCCTCCTCCTGCTCGGCTCCCTCCTCCAGGCCGTCCCCGCCACGGCCGACGCCGCCGACTGCGACCCGGCCGCACGCGCCGGGCTCGTCATCGACTTCGGCACGGCGGACGACCCCCGGGGCGGCGACCGGCCCGTCCCCGCCCTCACCTGGTCCTGCGTCAGCCCGCTGACCGGCGGCACAGGACGCGGACCGACCGGCGTCGAGATGCTCACCAGGAGCGGCCACACCCTGCGCCAGCACACCAACGGCCTGATCTGCGCCATCGACGGCTACCCCGCCACCGGGTGCGGCGAGAAGCAGCCCGACGGCGCCATCCGCTACTGGTCCTACTGGGCCCACGACGCCGCGCGCGGCCCCGGCTGGACCTACGCCGCCGCCGGTCCCGGCACCCGCCGCCTCGCCAACGGCTCGGTGGACGGCTGGCGTTACGTCGAGACGCGCAGCGCCGACGCGCCCGTGCCCCAGCCCCGGCAGGCGCCCGACTGGGACGTGCTGTGCTGCGAGGCGCCCCCGGCGAGCGTCCCGCAGGCGCCCACCGGCGTCCGCGCCACCGCAGGTATCGCCTCGGCCACCGTCACCTGGGAGCCGCCCGCCGGGCCCGCGCCCGTGACCACGTACACCGTCGAGGCGTCCCCGGGCGGCGCGCGCGTCGAGGTCCCGGGCGACACCACCACGGCCACCGTCCCCGGCCTGACGCCAGGCACCCCGCACACCTTCCGCGTCCGGGCCGTGAACGGCGCGGGCGAGTCCGCCCCGTCCGCCGCGAGCGCCCCCGTCGTCCCCGCCGAGCCCGGCACGACGGCCCCCGCCGCGCCCGACCAGGTGCGGGCACGCGGCGGCGTCCGGGAGGCCACCGTGACGTGGCGTCCGCCCGCCGACGACGGCGGCGCCGCCGTCACCTCGTACCTCGTCGCCGCCGAGCCCGGCGGCGCCACCGCCGAGAGCACCGGCACGAGCGCCACCGTCACTGGCCTCGACCCGGCCGACGCCTACACGTTCACCGTGCGCGCGGTCAACGCCGCCGGTCCCTCCGCCCCTTCGGCGCCCTCCGCGCCCGTCGCCGTCACGGCGGCCGACCCGCGCCTCGTCCCCGGCCGCATCACCACGCTGGCCGGGACCGGCGCGCTCGACTTCACCGGCGACGGAGGCCCGGCCGCCGACGCGGCGCTCGCCAACCCGTTCGGCGTCGCCACCGACGCGGCGGGCGACGTCTACATCGCCGACACGGGCAACCAGCGCATCCGCCGCGTGGACGCCGACACCGGCGTCGTCACCACCGTCGCGGGCAACGGCACGCGCGGCTACGGCGGCGACGAAGGCCCCGCCACCGACGCCGCCCTGCGCGACCCGAACGCCGTCGCCGTCGGCCCAGAAGGCGACCTGTGGATCGCCGACACCGGCAACCGCCGCGTCCGCCGCGTGGACGCCGACACCGGCGTCATCACCACCGCCCTCGGCACCGGCGCGCGCGGCGACACCGGCGACGGCGGCCCCGGCACCGAGGCGCGGATCGGCTCGCCCGGCGGCATCGCGGTCGCCCCCGACGGCACGGTCCACGTCAGCGACTCCAACGCCTCGCGCGTCCGCGCCCTCGACCCCGCCACGGGCCTCGTCCGCGCGTCCGCCGGGACCGGCAGCGCCGGGTTCACGGGCGACGGCGGCCCCGCCACCGACGCCCGGCTCTCGTTCTCGGCGGCAGCCGCCCTCGCCACCGACGCGGCGGGCGGCCTCTACGTCGCCGACACGGGCAACCAGCGCGTACGCCACGTGGACGCCGAGACCGGCACGATCACCACCGTCGCCGGTGACGGCACGGCAGGCGACGGCGGCGACGGTGGCCCCGCCACCGAGGCGCAGCTCGTCGCCCCGGGCGGCGTCGCCGTGGGCCCGGACGGCGCGCTGTACATCAGCCAGACCGGACGCGTCCGCCGCGTCGATCCCGCGACCGGCGTCATCACCACCTTCGCCGGTGACGGCACCCCGGGGTACGGCGGCGACGGGCTGCCCGCCCCAAGCGCCCGCATCCAGGGCGGATACGCCGTCGCCGCCGACGCCTCGGGACACCTCTACCTCGCCGAGGGCCAGCAGCAGCGCGTCCGCCGCGTCACCGGGCCGGACGACGAGGCGCCGACCGTACGCCTCACCGCCGTGCCCGCCCCGCGCGGCCACGAGCGCGACGCCACCGTCGAGTTCACCGTGGACGACCCGGCCGCCACCACCACCTGCGCCCTCGACACCGGCGCCCCCACCCCCTGCGCCTCACCCTGGCGCGGCGAGGACCTCGCCGACGGCACGCACACCCTCACCGTCACGGCCACCGACCCGGCGGGCAACCCCGGCACGGCCACGGCCACCTGGGACGTCGTCCCCGCCACCGGCACCGACCCCGACGCCGCCGACGCCCTCGCCTGGCTCACCCGCGAACTCCAGCGCGGCGACCACGCCCTCGACCGCGCGGGCACTCCCGACTGGGGCCTCACCACCGACGCGCTCCTTGCCCTCGCCGCCGCCGACCCGGCGGGCACCACTGCCGTACGCACCGCCGACAACCTCGCCGCCCACGCCGCCGACTACGTCACCCTCGCCCCGGAAGGCGCCCCCGACGCCGTCCTGTCCGGGCCGCTCGCCAAACTCACCCTCGCCCTCGCCGCCACCGGCCGCGACCTGCACGACGTGGACGGCCTCGACCTGGAGGCCGAGCTGCGCGCCCTGATGGCCACCACGGGGCCCGACGCCGGACGCTTCACCGACCACCACCCCGGCGGGCCCGACAACAGCAACACGTTCGGTCAGTCCCTCGCCGTCCTCGCCCTCGCCCGCACCGACGACGGCGTCCCGGCCGCCGCCGTCACCGACCTGACGGAACGCCAGTGCCCCTCCGGCGGCTTCCGCCTCACCCCCGGCACGGGCGCGCAGGGCGAGACCTGCACCGGCGACACCGACGCCACCGCCCTCGCCGTCCAAGCCCTCCTCACCGTGCCGCGCACCGACACCCTCGACCGCGTCCTCGGCCGCGCCGTCGGCTGGCTGCTCGCCCGCCAGGACACCGCCACCGGCGCCTTCGGCGGCACAGGCCCCACCCGCGACCCCAACGCCAACTCCACCGGCCTCATCGCCCAGACCCTCGCCGCCACCGGCCAGACCGACGCCGCCGCCCGCGCCGCCGACTGGCTGCGCACCCTCCAGCTCACCGAGGGCGACGACTCCGGCGCCCTCGCCTACAACCCCGAGGCGTACGAGGACGGACGCCGCCACGGCCTCGACACCGCCGTACGCGACGAGTGGCGCCGCTCCACCACCCAGGCGGTCCTCGGCCTCGGCCTCCCCGCGTTCGGCGCCATCGGCATCACCGACCCGCCCCCCGTCGATCCCGTCGATCCCCTCGAACCGGGCCCCGAGGACCCCGGCGGCCCCGACCCCGTCACCGAACCCGCCGTCACCGCCACGCCCGCCACCGTCAGGCCGGGCGAGACCGTCACCCTCGACGGCGTGGGCTTCACGCCGGGCCGCCAGGTCGCCGCGGGACTCAGCGGCGCCGCGACCGCCCAACTGCCCGACGGCACCGCCGACGACCGGGGCCGCGTCACGTTCACCTGGACCGTCCCGGTCGGCACCCCGCCCGGCACTGTCACCGCGGGCCTCGTGGACCTCGCCAACGGCGCGACGGCCTGGGCCGACCTCACCGTCGTCACCGACCAGGCCGGAGGCGGCGGGACGCCACCCGGCGGATCCCCCGGCGGCAGCCTCCCCTCCACCGGCGCCGACCCCGCGCTCGTCCTGCTCCTCGCCACCGCGCTCAGCGCCCTCGGGCTGCTCCTACGGCACCTGCGGAACCCACGGCGGCGAGCGGCACCCTCCGCACACACCCCCTGACACCCGGGCACACCGACCCCGGGACACCCCATCACAGGAGGACACGTGTCCATACGCGCAGCGATTCGCCCGCGTACATCCCGTTTCGCGGCACTCGCCACCGGTGTCGCACTCGCCCTGTCCGTCCCGGTCGGCGCCGCCCACGCCGACCCCCCGACCGACGACCCGCAGACCGCCGCCCAGTACGCGGCGGGCTGGCTCGCCGACCAGTTCGCCACGGACACGGACGGTGCCTACATCCCCGCCACCGGCGGCGGCGCCGACGCGTCGGGCACCCTCCAGTCCGCCCTCGCGCTCGCCGCCGCGGGAGCCGAGGAGGCCACCTTCGACGACGCCGTCGCCTGGCTCGCGGCGAACGCGTCCACACTCGTCACGGTCGGCGGCGCCGACGACCCCGGCCGCATCGGCTACCTGCTGCTCCTCGCCGACGCCGCGGGCGAGGACCCGACCGACTTCGGCGGCGTCGATCTCGTGGACCGCCTCGACGGCACGCTCACCACCGGCGGCCTGTACGGCACCGCCGACGCCACCTGGGACGGCGTCTTCCGCCAGTCGCTCGCCGTCCTCGGCCTGCGCGCGAACGGCGAGATCGTCCCCGCCGCCGCCCGCAACTGGCTCGCGGGCCAGCAGTGCGGCGCCACCTCGCCCGCCGGTGCCGCCGGAGGCTTCGCGCCCTACCGCGCGGACACCACCGTCGCCTGCACCGCGTCCGGCCCCGAGACCAACTCGACCGCCCTCGCCGTCCAGGCACTCGCCGCCACCGACGCGACCACCTACGCCGCCGCCATCGACGACGCGCTCGACTACCTGGCCGGTGCCCAGGAGGCCGACGCGGGCTTCCCGTTCGCCCCCGGCTTCGGCTCCGACCCCAACTCGACCGCCCTCGTCGTCCAGGCCATCGACGCGGCGGGTGAGGACCCGGCAGGGACCGCCTGGCAGGTCGGCGGCAGCACGCCCTACGACTCGCTGCTGAGCTGGCAGCTCGGCTGCGACGCCGACCCCGCCGACATCGGCGCGTTCGCCTCCCCGTGGAGCGGCGGCGCGCCCGACCAGCTCGCCACCCAGCAGGCCGTCTGGGGCGCGGCGGGCACGGCCTTCCCGCTCGACCCCGACTTCACCGCCCCGACCCCCGTGCCCTGCACCGCCTGACGGACCGCACGACACCCGCGCCCGCGCCGGGGCACCCCACCGGCGCGGGCGCCGGGCCGCCGCCCGCCGCCGTCAACCCGCCGCCATGTGCGACGCGATCCGCAGCGCGTTGGCGAAGATCGTGAGCACCGGGTTCACCCCGCCGTTGGTCACATGCGTCGAGCCGTCCACCACCCGCAGATTGCCGTGCCCCCACACCCGGCCGTACGGGTCCGTCACCGAACGCGCCGGGTCCGTGCCCATCCGGCAGGTGCCCGCCTGGTGCTGCCCGCCGCTCGGCCCGGCCGCACCGCCCGACAGCGCCGCAGGGACGGCCTGCCGCGCCCCCGCCGCGGCCAGCCACTCCACGCAGCGCTCCGCCAGGAACGCCTGCCCGCGCAGGTCCTCCGGGTGCGGGCGCCCGGCGAGCACGGCCACGGGAATCCCCAGCCGGTCACGCGTCCCCCGGTCCACACGCACCCGGGCGCCCGCCGTCGTCACCTCCTGTATCGGCGCCGCCAGACGCAGCATGCGCGGCGCCAGCTCCCGCATGCCGCGCTTGGACCCCACACCGTGCGCCGGTATCAGCCCCGCGTCCACCAGGTAGTGGTACGTCGCGGCCGGGGTCGGCACGAACTCCCGCGCCACGATGCCCCCGCCGACGATCCCCGGGTTGTCCTGCCGGAAGTCGGTCGTCGCGAGCGAAGGCCCAGGACCGACCAGGTCCTCGACCCGATCGCCGAACACCCCCACCGCCGACGCGTACAGGTGCCCCTGGAGATGACGCCCCACCTGGTCCGCGCCGTTCCCAACGCCCCGCGGCTCGCCGTCGTGCGCCGAGTTGAGCAGCAGCCGCGCCGACTCGACGGCCCCGCCCGCGAGGACGACCTCGCCCGCCCCGACCTCGGCGCGCCACACCGCCCCGTCCCGCAGCCCCGCCAGCGCGACGCCCTCGACCCGGCCGTCACGCCCCACGAGCAGCCGCTCCGCCGTCGCCTCCGGCAGCAGACGGCAGCGGCCGGTGGCGAACGCGCGCGCCAGCAGCGTGTTCAGGCTGCCGTTCTTCGCGTCCACGCCACAGGCGAACCCCACACACTGCGAGCACTGCGCACAGGCCGGACGGCCGCCGTACGGCACCGAGTTGACGAGCAGCGGCACCGTCACCGTCGTCAGGCCGAGCCGCGCCGCGCCCGCCCGCAGCACCTCGTGCGCCGGACCGGTCGGCAGCGGCGGCATCGGCAGCGGCCGGGCGCGCGGACCCCCGTACGGGCCCTGCGCCGTCCCGCCGCTCACCCCGATCTCCCACTCGGCCCGCTCGTAGAACGGCGCCAACTCCTCGTACCCGAACGGCCAGTCGGCCAGCGCGCTGCCCTCCGGCACGCCGTAGTGCGTCGCCATGCGGAAGTCCACCGGCCCGAAGCGCCACGCCTGCGCGCCGTACACCCGCGTGCCGCCGCCGACCGTCATGGCGTTGTTGCTCCAGCGCGGATCGGTGGGGGAGAGGGGCAGCAGCCGCGTCCCGTCGTCCAGCAGGCGGGGGTTGCCGTCCGGGTGCGGCCCGGCGAGGGACGGGAAGCCCCAGGACGCACGGGGGTTGCGCAGGTGGTCGTGGGACAGCTCGGCCGTGCCGGGCCAGGTACCCGCCTCCACGACCAGCACGCTGCGCCCCGACGCGGCGAGCACGTGGGCGGCGGCGCCACCGCCCGCGCCGGAACCCACCACCACGACGTCGTACCGTGCCGCCAGCGCGTCCGGCGTGAGTGCCGCCTCGCGTGGCTCGGGCGCCGGGGGCGCGGCGGGCGGGCCGGGGCGCCAGCCGGTCATGCGCCAGGAGGCGCCGCCCGCGTTGCCGCCGTTGCCCTCGTCCGCGTAGTAGCCGGTGGCGACGAGCCGGGTGAACCAGTCGTGGTCGGGATCCGACGCGAAACCGTCCAGGAGCGCGGCGCGCTCCTCGTCCGTCAGCGTGGCGAACTCCCGCCCGTGCCGCGCGCGGGCCCGGGCGGCGACCCGCTCCCGTACCCGCTCGGCGCGCTCCGCCAGGTCGGGGCGCCCGGCCAGGGCCCGGCCGAGGAACACGAGGCCCCCGGCGTCCACGGCGGACGGGTGCGCGTCGCGCGGCACGACGGCGTCCAGGAGGGCCGCGAACGCGGCGTGCGCCGGGGGCACGGGGGACTCGCTTGCTGACACGTGCGCTCCACGGGGCGGGGACGACGGCGGGCGGGCGCACCGAGGCGCAAGCGCTTGCCCCGGGGGACGATACGGCCGCCCCCACCGGCCGTCAATCACCGGTTGACGCGCCGGGACCGGCGCGCCGGTCCCGGGCTCAGACCGTCACCGCAAGCAGGTCGTGGAACGCGTCGCTGCCCCGCGGCGTCACCTTCACCGCGCGTCCCGAGCCGACCCGCCGTATCCACTGCCGCCGCAACGCGGTGGCGCACAGGGCCGCGCCCAGCGCACCGGCGAGGTGGGGGCGGCGCTCCGTCCGGTCCAGGCAGTCCCGCACCAAGGGGCGCCGGGACCCCGGGGGTTGCTCGTATCCCAGGGCGTCGGCCAGCCACGCACGGCCCGCCGGTGTGACGGCGAGCCCGGAGTCGGCGGCGACCAGCCCGCGGGCGATCATCGCGTCCGCCAGGACCACGCCCAACCGCCCCGCCAGGTGGTCGTAGCACGTGCGGGCGCGGGCCTCGGCGCCGAGCAGCGTCGCTGCGCCCAGACGCGGCGGCGCGGTGGTGTCGGGCGCGGCGTACGAGGCGAGGGCTTCGACGAGGGCCGCCGCCTCCGGGCCCGCCAGCCGCACGTAGCGGTGTCGGCCCTGGCGTTCCTCGGCCAGCACCCCGCCCGCGACGAGGCGGGAGAGGTGCTCGCTGGCGGTGGAGGGGCGCACGCCCGCGTACCTGGCCAGCTCGCCCGCCGTCCAGGCGCGCCCGTCGAGCAGCGCCTGGCAGAACGCCGCCCTGGTGCGGTCGGCGAACAGTCCTGCGGTCTCGGCGAGCGAAGGCATGCCGCCATGATGCCGCGGCGACGGTTCGGGCGGCGCCGAACCGTTCCGCGCCTAGCGTCGGGGCCATGACGCACACGACGCATGAGTTCGCCCACCCCACGGACGTGCGGACGGCGCTCGCCGACCCGGCGCTGGTCCCCGAGCGGCCGACGCCGGACGACGGTACCGCCGGGGCGGGTGTCGCGTGGCTGCGGGCCACCGTGGCCCGGTTCAGTTCCGGCGAGCCGCATCGGCGGCGCAGGGCCCTCGTGGAGGCCGAGCTCGCCCGGCTGGAGCCGACCGCGCTGCGGCGGGCGGCGGCGACCGGCGCGGACGGGGATGGTGACGGGGACGTGCGGATACGTGTGGTCCGTGCCCTCGCCGAGGCCCTGGGCATGCCGGAGCCGGGAGACGTCGCGCAGGCGGTGACCGTCGTGGCCGGGGCGTACTTCGGCGGTGCGGACCCGGACCCTGCCGCGGACGAGGCCGTGGCCCGGCTGGTGGCGCTGCTGGCGCCCGAGGACGAGGACCGGCCCGCCTCGGAAGCCGCTGCGAACCGCATCGGGCTGCTGGTGCAGGCGTGCGCGGCGACGGCGGCCCTGGTCGATGCCGCAGCCGCCGACGGTGACGCGCCGCTGGCCCGCGTGCTCCGGGAGACACCGCCGGTGCGGACGATGCGCCGCTTCGCCGCCCGGGACACGCGCGTCGCCGGACGGGACATCGCCGAGGGCGACGTGGTGCTCCTCGACGTGGCGTCCGCGCAGCGAGCGCACCCTGTACCGCTCACCTTCGGAGCCCCGCCCAGGCCCTGCCCCGGCAGGGCCCACGCCCTCGCCCTGGCCGAAGGGCTCCTGCGGCGACCCCTGACCCCCTTCGCCCAGCTCCACCACCTGGCTGTCCCGCTGCTGCTGCCGAACGCCTGGGACCACGCCTCCGCCGCGGCCCTGGCGGCGCAGGGCTTCGACGCGATCGGCACCACCAGCCTGGGCGTGGCCGCGGCCCTCGGCCTCCCGGACGGGACGGCCGCCACCGCGGCGGCGACCGTGGCGCTCGCACGCCGACTCGGCCGTGACGCCTTCCTGTTCACCGTCGATGCCGAGGGCGGCTTCTCCGACGACCCGCAGGAGGTCGCCGAGCTGGCCCGGGAGCTGCACGACGCCGGTGCCGCGGGGATCAACCTTGAGGACGGCCTCCCGGACGGCACCCTCGCCCCCGTCGAACTGCACGCCGCGAAGATCGCCGCGGTCAAGGCCCGCGCACCCGAGCTGTTCGTGAACGCCCGCACCGACACGCACTGGCTCGGACGCGAGGAGAAGCGGACCGCGGAGCGCCTCGCGGTGTACGAACAGGCGGGAGCCGACGGGGTGTTCGTGCCTGGCCTGTCAGACCTGGACGCGATCGGCGCCCTGCTGGGCACCCTCGTCGTGCCGCTCAACATCCTGTACGCGCCGACCGGCCCGAGCCTCACCGAGCTGGCCGCGCTCGGCGTGCGCAGGATCAGCCTCGGCTCGCTGCTCTACCGCAGGGCGCTGGCGGCGGCCGTGACCCTCGCGACCGACCTCCGCGCCGACCGGCCGACGGACCTCGACGCCCCTTCCTACGCGCAGGTACGGGCGGCCTCGTCACTCCACGCGTCCGACCCGGGAACCTGACCCCGAGCATCCCCTCGCCCGCCCTCGCCGGTCCGACCAGCCCCTGCACACACGCCACTTCGTCCTCAACACCACCAGCAGATTGCGCCCCTCGGCCGTCCCGTGGGACGACCGCCACATCCCGGCGGGACGCTTCGTCGCGTTCCGTCTGGGGTTGCGATCCTCGGTCGTCCCGGGGGACGACCGCCACCACATGCTGACGATCACGCCGCAACCGGGCTACCTCGTTGCGATCCTCGGTCGTCCCGGGGGACGACCGCCACCTGGCAAGCCTGCGCGTCTATGTCTCCGAATGGGAGTTGCGATCCTCGGCCGTCCCGAGGGACGACCGCCACCGCTCCTCCCCCTTGAGCCGTACGAGCCGACCTGGCGCGTTGCGATCCTCGGCCGTCCCGAGGGACGACCGCCACGACGTCGGCACTGCGCTCGTTCACCGGACGGGCCGAGTTGCGATCCTCGGTCGTCCCGGGGGACGACCGCCACGTGCCGCAGCAGCCAGCCCGGGACCGCGCTCACCAGGTTGCGATCCTCGGTCGTCCCGGGGGACGACCGCCACCGCTCCAGCCCGCACGCGAGGGTGGTGAGGACGACGTTGCGATCCTCGGTCGTCCCGGGGGACGACCGCCACTGCCTGGAAGCGGCGATGGCCGAAGAGCACCCCGAGTTGCGATCCTCGGTCGTCCCGGGGGACGACCGCCACCCGTCACCTGGCGGCACATCCTCGACGAGGAGGTGCGCGTTGCGATCCTCGGTCGTCCCGGGGGACGACCGCCACCCCCGCCCGCGCCCCCCGCCGACGAGGAGCCGGAGGAGTTGCGATCCTCGGTCGTCCCGGGGGACGACCGCCACTACGGCTCGAAGTACCCCGGCAGCGCCATGGAGACGTTGCGATCCTCGGTCGTCCCGGGGGACGACCGCCACCATGGTGCGGATCTCTCCTTGTTGCCCTTCGGCGGCGCGTTGCGATCCTCGGTCGTCCCGGGGGACGACCGCCACAGGCTGCGCGGCTGGTACGACCTCGCGCGCCAGGACGGCGTTGCGATCCTCGGTCGTCCCGGGGGACGACCGCCACGCGATCTCGATGCCGATGATGCGGAGCTTGACGGAGGGGTTGCGATCCTCGGTCGTCCCGGGGGACGACCGCCACAGGCCCGTCGCCTCGGCCTCGGCTGGGACGACCTGCCGTTGCGATCCTCGGTCGTCCCGGGGGACGACCGCCACCAGGCGAGGACGTCGGCGCGGCCGACGGTGCGGCGGTCGTTGCGATCCTCGGTCGTCCCGGGGGACGACCGCCACTCGGCATCCGACCCTCCGCCCTACCCTGTGTCCATGACGTTGCGATCCTCGGTCGTCCCGGGGGACGACCGCCACATCTCTCCGGTACGGGCGGCCGGGCCGTGGAGACGACGTTGCGATCCTCGGTCGTCCCGGGGGACGACCGCCACCGCCCGCTCAATGCTCCGGCTCCTCGTCGGCGCCGGAGTTGCGATCCTCGGTCGTCCCGGGGGACGACCGCCACCAGCAGCAGACCGCAACCGCCAACTGACCAGCGAGAGTTGCGATCCTCGGTCGTCCCGGGGGACGACCGCCACCGCTCCCGCGCAATGTAGACCCGCGTCGAGGCGGTGTTGCGATCCTCG
This sequence comes from Streptomyces avicenniae, assembly GCF_000719135.1. GTDB lineage: Bacteria > Actinomycetota > Actinomycetes > Streptomycetales > Streptomycetaceae > Streptomyces > Streptomyces avicenniae. The sequence goes on from NZ_JOEK01000004.1 coordinate 160,242, forward strand.
GTCGTCCCGGGGGACGACCGCCACCACTACAGCAGCGCGCGGGCGGCGGCGCAGGTGTCGGAGTTGCGATCCTCGGTCGTCCCGGGGGACGACCGCCACGATCCGGTGAGCGCGACGTCGGCGGAAGAGGCCGCGTTGCGATCCTCGGTCGTCCCGGGGGACGACCGCCACGACGTGCCCGGCCGGGGACTGGGTGATGCACTGCTGCGGTTGCGATCCTCGGTCGTCCCGGGGGACGACCGCCACGGCCGTTCACCGGCCTGTTTCGCCCAGCGTAGTCGGTGTGGGGCGGCTCTCGGGGGGCGAAAGGTTCATCAATCGGGCATCTCCCTTCGGTGCGATCCGGGTTTTCTCGGCACACCGGAGGTTCCGAAGTCCTCAAGCAGGCAGGGGTATAGGGACACGTTACGGTCGGTGTCTCGGGAAGCGTAGCTGCCGACGGGGAGCCTTCGGCGCGTGAATCCGGCGAACTGCGGGCGCGGCAGCGGCCGTGGCGCTGGCTCGTCCGGTCGGTCGGGCATGCGTCCAGTGCTGGTCCACGACTCGGGGGAAGCGGCCCGCTCGGCAATCCAGCCTGGTTGACAGGGTGGAGAGGGCTCGGCGGCCGGAGCTTCCTCGCGGCCTGGTACGGAGGCGCGCGGTGTTCGCAGGTGCTCGGGACGCTCCCGCTCCCCCTCCCGACGACGGTCGCCGCGGGGATCAACTCCCCATCGGGGAGCGTGCGCGCGTGCCCGAGCGGCCCACCCCTCCTCGCCGCACGCCCGTCGCCACCGGAACGCCACATGTCCACCCCGATTGAGGGCACCCTGTTCGCCTTGTGCCGGGAAGGTCCGTACGAGTCCTGGGGATGTCGTGCGCGCGCTGTGCGAACCGTTGACAAGTGCGTGACATGCTTGAAATCTGGTCTCAACACGCAAGACAGCGACTGTTCAGCTCAAAATTTTACGTAAGTCGCTGCAATTTTTGGGCAGCGGTGCCACGGTACCGCTGGCCACCCCCACACCCACGGACGACGACCCCCACCGCACGGCAGATCCACACCCCCACACCGGCGTCCCCGCCCCCCGTCGTCCGGGCGGCCACGCCTCCCGGCCCCACCCGCCCGCGCGGTCCCCGCGCGCCGGGGCGGGCCGGTCCGATCGGAGCGAGGGCCCCACGCCCCGCCCCACGGAACGTAAGGACCCCCACATGACAAGACATCACCTCAGCCGCCGCCTGATGACCGGCGTGCCGCTGGCCGGACTGGTCGTGCTCGGCCTGGTGCCCGCCTCGGCCTCCGCGTCGGGCGACGCCGGGACCGCGCAGGCGCCCGCCCCTGCGGTGGAGGCCACCGGCGCGGCGCTGCCGTACACCGAGTACGAGGCGGAGGACGGCACGTACGAGGGCGAACTGCTCCAGAGCGACCCGGAGCGCACCTTCGGCCACACCAACTTCGCGACCGAGTCCTCGGGCCGCGAGTCGGTACGCCTCGACGCCACCGGCGAGTTCGTCGAGTTCAGCTCGACGGTCCCCACCAACTCGATCGTGGTGCGCAACTCCATACCCGACGCCCCGGGCGGCGGCGGCATCGACGCGACCATCAGCCTCTACGCGGACGGCGAGTTCGTGCAGAAGCTGGACCTGTCGTCCAAGCACAGCTGGCTGTACGGCAACACCGACGACCCCGAGGGCCTGACGAACAACCCCGGCGGCGACGCCAGGCGCCTGTTCGACGAGTCGCACGCCCTGCTGGCCGACACCTACCCGGCCGGCACCACCTTCCGTCTCCAGCGGGACGCCGACGACTCCGCCGCGTTCCACATCATCGACCTGATCGACCTCGAAGAGGTCGCGCCCCCGGCCCAGCAGCCCGCCGAGTGCACCTCGATCACCGAGTACGGCGCGGTCCCGGACGACGGGAACGACGACACCGAGGCCCTCCAGGCCGCGGTGACCGCCGACCAGAACGGCGAGATCGACTGCGTCTGGATCCCGGAAGGGCAGTGGCGCCAGGAGCAGAAGATCCTGACCGACGACCCGCTGGACCGGGGTCAGTACAACCAGGTCGGCATCAGTGACGTGACGATCCGCGGCGCCGGTATGTGGCACTCGCAGCTCTACACGCTCACCCCGCCCCACCAGGCCGGTGGCATCAACCACCCGCACGAGGGCAACTTCGGCTTCGACATCGACGACAACACGCAGATCTCCGACATCGCCATCTTCGGCTCGGGCACCATCCGTGGCGGCGACGGCAACCAGGAGGGCGGCGTCGGCCTCAACGGCCGCTTCGGCCAGAACACCGCGATCACCAACGTGTGGATCGAGCACGCCAACGTCGCCGTGTGGGCGGGGCGCGACTTCGACAACATCCCCGACCTGTGGGGCCCCGGTGACGGCGTCGAGTTCAGCGGGATGCGTATCCGCAACACCTACGCCGACGGCATCAACTTCACCAACGGCACGCGCAACTCGTCCGTCACGAACTCCTCGTTCCGCAACACGGGCGACGACTCCCTCGCCGTGTGGGCGAACCGCTACGTCCGTGACCCCTCCACCGACATCGGCCACGACAACACCTTCGCCGACAACACGATCCAGCTGCCCTGGCGCGCCAACGGCATCGCCGTCTACGGCGGTTACGGCAACACCATCGAGAACAACCTGATCTCCGACACCATGAACTACCCGGGGATCATGCTCGCCACCGACCACGACCCGCTGCCGTTCTCGGGCCAGACCCTGATCGCCGGGAACGAACTGCACCGCACCGGCGGCGCGTTCTGGGGCGAGGCGCAGGAGTTCGGCGCGATCACCCTGTTCGCCGCCGGGCAGGACATCCCGGGCGTCGTCATCCGTGACACCCAGATCCACGACTCGACGTACGACGGCATCCAGTTCAAGTCGGGCGGCGGCGCCGTGCCCGGCGTCGAGATCAGCAACGTCACCATCGACGGCTCCGTCAACGGCGCGGGCATCCTCGCCCACGGCGGCGCACGCGGCAGCGCGACGCTGACCGACGTCACCATCAGCAACACGGCCGACGGCGACGTGGTCGTGGAGCCGGGCTCCCAGTTCGTCATCACCGGCGGGCCCGCGAGCCCGGCGGACGGCGGACGGGCGCAGGAGGCCCGCTGACCGCGCGCCGCACCACCCCTGCCCCACCCCCGCACGATCCCGCACGAAACTGAACGACCCCGCACGACCCTGAGCGAGACGAGGGGGCCCGCCGCCCGGCGGGCCCCCTCCGCGTGCGCGGCCCGCCCCCGGCCGTCCGGCGCCGCGCGCATGCCCCGCCGTACCCGCTGGGCATCCTCCTTCCGTGCCCGTTCCCCGTCCGTGCCGCCCGGCGTCGCGCGGCACGCGGCGGAACCGCAGGAAGAAGGAGCAGCCCATGCCCACGCCCGCGCCCACCCCCAGACCCACGACGCCCGCCCCCCACCGCTCCGCCGGAGTCGCCAGGTGACCCGGGAGGCGGCGGCATGCCGGGCCGTCACCGCCGAGGAGTACAAGGCGGTGTTCCGCCGCCACCCGGCCGGGGTGGCGGTCGTCGCGTTCGCCCACGCGGGCGGCCTCACCGGCTTCACGGCCACCTCGGTGATATCCGTCTCCGCAGAACCGCCGCTCCTCGCGTTCTCCCTCGCCGCCTCGTCCTCCTCCTGGCCCGCGCTGGCCACCACGCCCACCGTCGCCGTCAGCTTCCTGGCCGACCAGCAGGACGACGTCTCCGCGCGCTTCGCCACCAGCGGCATCGACCGCTTCGCCGCGGGCGGCTGGACGCCGCTGCCGACCGGCGAGCCCGTCATCGACGGCGCCGTGTCCTGGCTGCGCGGCGCCGTAGAGGAGCGGACCCCGGTCGGCGGCAGCTACCTCGTCTCCCTCCGCGTCCTCGCGACCCGCACCCGCGCGGACGGCACGATGCCCCTCGTCTTCCACGACCGCACGTACCACCGCATCGGCACCCACTCGGCGATCTGAGCGCGGGCACGCACGACCGGGGCCGCGCGTTGGACCGGCATGACATCCCGTATCGCCGTGATCGGCGGCGGCCCCGCCGGTCTCACCTTCGCCCGCGTGCTGCACCGCCACGGTCACCCCGTCACCGTCCTCGAACGCGATCCCGCCCGCGACGCCCGCCCCGCGGGCGGCACGCTGGACCTGCACCAGGAGCTGGGCCAGCTCGCGCTGGAGAAGGCCGGGCTGCTGGCGGAGTTCCAGGCGCTGTCCCGCCCCGAGGGGCAGGCCATGCGCATCCTGGACACGGACGGGACCGTGCTGCGCGACTGGCGGCCCCGCCCGGGAGACCTGGCCAATCCCGAGATCGACCGCGGGCAGCTGCGCGACCTGCTCCTCGGGCCCCTGGACGTCCGGTGGGGGAGCGCCGTGACGGAGGTGGTGCCGCAGGGCCGGGACGGTGTGCTCGTCCGTCTCGCGGACGGGCGGGAGGAGACGTTCGACCTCGTCGTCGGCGCGGACGGCGCCTGGTCCCGGGTCCGCCGGGCGGTCTCGCCCGTGACGCCGCACTACACCGGCGTCACGCTGGTCGAGACCTCCCTGGACGCCATCGACGCCCGCCACCCCGACCTCGCCCGGCTGGTCGGCGACGGTTCCGTGGCCGTGTACGGCGTGGAGCGCGCGCTCGTCGCCCAGCGCAACAGCGGTGGCCACGTCAAGGTGTACGCCCAGTTCCGCGCGCCGCTCGACCCGGAGACGGACCCGGACCCGGCCGACGCCGAGGCCGTACGGTCGGCCCTGCTCGCCCGGTTCGACGGCTGGGCCGCACCCGTCCTCGACCTCCTGCGCCACGGCACCGCCTTCGTCCGCCGCCCCCTCCACGTCCTGCCCGTGTCCCACACCTGGGCCCACGTCCCCGGCGTGACGCTGCTGGGCGACGCCGCCCACCTGATGCCCCCGCTGGGCGCGGGCGCGAACCTGGCGATGCTCGAAGGCGCCGAGCTCGCCGAGTCCGTCGCCGCCGCCCCCCACGCACGGGACGAGGCCGTCCGCGCCTTCGAGGAGACGATGTGGGCGCGGGCCGGGCGGTGGGCGGAGATCACGACGGCCGGGCTGGAACGCCTCGTGAGCCGGGACCCCGCCCAGGCCCTCGCCCTCTTCGACGAGGTCCAGCCCTCCTGACCGCCCGCCAGGACGCGCCCAGGCCCCCGGCGCTCACCCGGCCGTGTGCGCGAGGACGGCGTCGGCCAGCTCCTCGTGCACCTCGGGCGGCAGCGTGTGCCCCATGCCCGCCACGATCATCAGCCGCGCCCCCGGGATCTGCTCGGCGATGAGCGCGCTGTGGCCCGCCTTGACCGGCTCGTGGCTGCCCTCGACGACCAGCGTGGGCGCCGTCACCCGGTGCAGCACGCCCACCGGCTCGAAGTCCGGCTCGGCCGCCCCCGCCAGCTGGTGGTTGACCACCGCCGCCAGGTCACGCGCCCGGTCGTGGATCCGCTCCTGGAGGCGCCGCGCGGCGTCCTCGTCGAACGGCAGCCCGGTGCCGTGCATCAGCCGCTGCTCGGCGATCATGGCGTCGATCGTGGCGCGCCGTCCCTCCGGCGGCGGGGCCGCCATCAGCGCCCGGTAGAAGGCCACGAACTCGGGCGAGGGCTCCGGCAGGCTCCCCTCCGGCTGCGGCTGCCCCAGCAGGGCCCGCATCAGCACCCGCCCCTCGCCGCCGCCCAGCGGCGAGGAGCCGATGACGGTCAGCGAACGCACCCGTTCCGGCCGCTCCACCGCGGCGAACTGGCCGAGCAGCCCGCCCGCCGAGTGGCAGACGAGGTGCGCGCTCGCCAGGCCGTGCGCGTCGAGCACGCGGTACAGGTCGTCCTTGATGTCGCGCCACGTGTACGGCCGCGCCGCGAAGTCCACGGTGCCCGACCTGCCGGTGTCCCGGTGGTCGTACCTGACCACCCGGCGGCCCCCGGCGACCAGACGGCCGACGAACTCGTCCGGCCACAGGACGCCCTGCGACATCGCTCCCATGACCAGCAGGATCGGCGTGTCCGTCGCGGCGCCGAACTCTTCACTCCAGATGTCCACTTCATGCATGTCTCAGAGCATGTCCTCTTCCCCCGCCGGTGCCTTCCGTAGAACTACCAGCCGCGCCAGTTCCGTACGGGAGCCGATGCCCAGCTTCGGATAGATCTTGTACAGGTGGTACTCGACCGTGCGCGGGCTCAGGAACAGCCGGGCGGCGATCTCCTTGCTCGACAGCCCGTCGGCGACCAGGCCTGCGATACGCAGCTCCTGCGGGGTCAGCGCGTCCAGCACCTGCGGGCGGGGGCCCTGCCCGCTCCCGCCCGCCGCCCGCAGCTCCTCCTGCGCGCGCCGCGCCCACGGCGCCGCGCCCGCCCGCTCGAACGTCTCCCACGCCGTCCGCAGATGCGCCCGCGCCTCGCCCGGCCGCTGCGTGCGGCGCAGGCGCTCGCCCAGCAGCAGGGCGGTCCTGGCCGCCTCGAACGGGTTGGTGTGCAGCCGCAGCGCCTCGCCGAGCGCGTCATCCGACGACTCGGCCAGGCCCCGGCAGCGGGCCAGCAGCGCGCGCGACTCGGGCGTCCTGGCGTGCGCCGCCCCCCGCTCGTACGCCGCCAGCACCGCCCGCGCGCCCGCCTCGTCGCCCGCGCCCACGGCGGCCTCCACACGGTCGGGCGCCGTCCGCCACGCCACCGTGGGATGCCCGACGCCGGGCCCCGCCGCCGCGAGCGCCGTGAAACGCTCGTGCGCCGCGACGTGCCGCCCCTGGCACAGGTCGAGCAGCGCCAGCGCGTACGTGGCGACCCCCGCCCGCAGCCCCACCCGGTGCGGCACGGCGATCGCCAGCGCCTCGCGGGCCTGCCGTACGCACGTCCCCTCGTCGCCGCGCAGCGCCGCCACCACCGCCAGATTGGCCAGATGCGCGGCCACCGTGTTCCCGTAACCGGCCTCGCGCGCCAGCTCCAGGCCCTCCTCCGAGACGGCCCGGCTGCTCGCCAACCGCCCCGCCATGCGCTCCGCCGTCGCCACGAACTCCAGCACCACGGGCAGCTGTCCCGTCATGCCCGACACCCTGGCCACCCGCCCGGCCCGGTCGATCATCTCGGTCGCGAGATCCGTCTCGCCCAGCTGACCGGCCGCCGCCGTCGCCCACAGGAAATCGGCCGCCTCCTCCAGCTCGCCGACCCGCCCCAGCGCCCGCCGCAGCAGGGAGGGACCTGCGGCGTCGCCGTCCAGCGTCAGACCGATCCCGGCCACCGTGTCCCGCAGGAATCCCTCCGGGTACGCCGCCGCGCGCCGCCCGAGCCGGACGACGGCCGCCGTGTCGCCGACGTACGAGGCGGCCTCCACGGCGTCGGCCAGCATGCCGAGACCGTCGCCCGCCGCCAGGATGCGCACGGCCTCGGCCGCGTCGCCCGAGGTCAGCTCGAACCTGCCGCGCAGCTGGGCGATCTCCAGGGCGAGCCCGGCGTCCGCGCCGGCCTGCCCGCGTGCCTCCGCCAACAGCGACTCGGCCTGCCCCGGGCGGCCACCGAGCCAGGCCGCGACGGCGGCGTCCTTCAGCCGGACGGCGCGGACGCGCGGCTCCGGGGTCAGCCCGGCGGCCCGCGCCAGCGCGCTGGCGGCGGCGGCGTACCCGCCGCGCCCACGCGCCCGCTCCGCGGCGGCGACCAGCTCGGCGGCGACGCGTTCGTCCTCGCCCACGGCGGCCCCCGCCAGGTGCCAGGCCCGGCTGTCGCCCTCCGTCTCCTCCGCCAGCACGGCGTGCGCCCGGCGGACGTCGGCGGGGGTGGCCGCCTCGTGCACCGCCGACCTGATCAGCGGATGCCGGAAGCGCACGCGCGTGCCCGACAGGTCGGCCAGCCCCGACTCCTCCAGCTCGGCCAGCGCGCCCCGCCCGGCGCCGTCCCCCGGCCACGCCGCACGCCCGGCGGACAGCCGCTCCGTGGCGCGCAGCACCGGGCCGACGTCGGCCTCCATGGCGGCGGCCAGGGCCAGCAGCCCGGCGGGCGCGGACAACGCGGCCACCCGGTCGCCGAACAGCCGGGCCCCGCCGGGCAACGGGTCGGGCAGCGGCTCACGTCCGGCGCGCTGCTCCGGCGTCAGGCGGGCGGCGATCTCGCCCAGGGCCAGCGGGTTCGCGCGCGTCAGCGTGACGAGTTCCCGCGCCACTCCGGGCCGCACCCCGTGACGGGCGCTCAGCATCTCGGCCGCCGCCGCCTCGGGCATGCCGCGCACGTCCACCGTCAGCGGCACGCCCTTCACGGGGGCGTCCCCGCGCACCGCGAACAGCATCGCGATCCGCTCGGTCCCCAGCCGCCTGGCGGCGAACAGCAGCGCGTCCGCCGAGGCGCGATCGACCCACTGGACGTCGTCCACCACGCAGATCAGCCCGTCGGGCACGGCGGCCTCGGCCAGCAGCGAGAGCACACCGGCGCCCAGCAGGTACTGGTCGCCGACCCCACCTGAGACCAGCCCCAGGGCCGCCGCCACCGCGTCGCGCTGCGGCGCGGGGAGCGCGTCGAGCGAGCCGGTCACCGGCCGCAGCACCTGGTGCAGCGCCGCGAACGCGAGGTCCGACTCGGGCTCGACGCCTGTGGTGCGGAGCACGCGCATCGCGCCGCCCCGCCCGGCCGCCGCGTCGAGCAGGGCGGTCTTGCCCGCGCCCGCCTCGCCCCGCAGCACCACCGCGCCGCCGCAGCCGTCGCGGGCGCGCCCGATCACCTCGTCGAGCGCGCTGATCTCAGCCGATCTGCCATAGAGCACGGACAGCCACTCTAGGAGACCTCCCGCACCGCGCCGGGCGCCGGGCGCCGGTCAGCCGTGCCGCGCGAGCTGCCGACGGGTGGCGGCGACGGTGACGCCCCCGGTCAGCGCCAGGCCCGTGAGGACCGCGGCGAAGACCGTCGTGCCCGTGGTCGGCCCGGCGGCGTCGCTCAGGTAACCCGCCGCGACGGGCAGCGTGCCCGCCAGGAGGTAACCGCCCGCGTTCAGCGCCGCGTTGGCCTCCGCGAGCCGTTCCGGCGGGACGGCGTGCCCCAGCAGCGACAGGCCGCCGAGCTGCCCCAGGCCCTGCCCGGCGCCCGCCAGGACCGCCGCGGCGTACAGCGCGGGCGCGGACGAGGCGTGGACGGCGACGGTCAGCGCCCCCATGCCCGCCACGGTCGCGACCGCCCCCGCCGCCAGCACCGTCGCCCGCCGCAGCCGGTGCACGGCGGCCTGCGCCCCCGTCGCCGCCAGGAACATCACGAACGCCGTCACCCCCGCGACCGTCCCGCTGCGCGTGCCCAGCACGTCGGCCAGCAGCGAGGGGCCGAGCGACAGGACGAACGAGGTCGCCGTGATGCCGGGGCCGAACACGGCGACGCCCGTCAGCAGCAGCGTCCTGGCCTCGCGCGGCACGCGCGGCAGCCGCGCCCAGGGGCCGCGGGCGCCCGTGACACGACGGGGCACCGGCAGGCGCAGGACGGTCACGACGGCCGACACCAGGATCACCGTCTCCACCGCGAAGACGGTCCGCGCCGGTGCGGGCGCCACGTCGGCCAGCACCCCGGCGAGCAGCGGCCCGAGGCCCGCGCCCAGGACCATGGCGCACGACGCGAGCAGGGCCGCGAGCCGCCGCCGGTCCGCGCCCGCGACGTCCGCCACCGCCGCCATCCCCGCGGAGACGGCCGCGCCCACCGCGATCCCGGTGAGCAGCCGGGCGACGATCAGCGCGGCCACCGAGTCCGCCGTCGCGAAGAGCGCGCAGGCCGCCAGCCCGAGCGCCAGCGCCGGGAGCAGCACCGGCTTGCGGCCGAGCCGGTCGGACAGGACGCCCGACACCAGCAGGGAGCCGAGGAGCCCGACGATGTAGAAGGCGAAGACGACGGTGAGGGTGCCCTTCGAGAAGCCGATGTCCCGCTGCCACAGGACGTACAGGGGCGTCGCCGCGTTGGACAGCGTGAAGACGGCCGCCACCGGCCAGGCCGCGGGCCACACCCGGCGCCGTGACGGCCCCGCGCCGCGCGCCGCGGTGCCCTGCCAGGTGGGTGGCCCTGTCCGGTCGGTGGGGTGTCCCGTCGGCATGGCGTCTCTCCTTCGTTCACGACCGGCCCAGCTCGGGGTCAGTACGAGGAAAGTCGAACTTAGCATGCGCTGTACGAGAAAAGTCGAACCATGGTCGCTGTACGATCGGACTCGTACGGCAGGAGCCGACCGAGGAGGATTCCCGTGCCACCCGTGACGACAGGGCGCGCCGACCGCGTGAGGGTGCTGCCCGAGCCGCCAGGCCTGCCCACCCCGCTCCCCGAACCCGCCGTGGACGCGCTGCGCCTCGAAGCCGTCATGGGCGCGCTGAGCGACCCGCTGCGCCTGCGGATCGTGCGGACGCTGCTGCTGGAGCGCGAGGAGTTCGACCACCCCTGCGGCTGGTTCGCCCTGGACCGCCCCAAGTCCTCGCTCACGCACCACTTCCGCGCCCTGCGCGACGCGGGCGTCCTGCGGCAGCGGCAGTACGGGCTCGAACGGCGCAGCGAGGTCAGGATCGCCGACCTGGAGGCACGCTTCCCCGGCCTGGTCGCCCTCGTCGCCGCCTGGACGCCCTGAAAGGGGCGCGGGCGTGCCGGGTCACCCGTCCGACGGGGCCCCGGCGGCGACGGCGGCGAGAGCGGCGTCGTAGCGCAGCGGCTCGCGGAGGTCCCCGCGGTACTCGGAGAACAGCGCGCGGCGTGCGCTCACCAGGCCGCCGGTCGCGACGACGTACCTGAGGTAGTCCTCCAGGCAGGTCACCCGCGAGTGGTCGCTCTCGACCCAGTGGTCGCCGAGGAGCATCATCCGCCAGTCCGCACGGTCCGGCTGGACGACGAACGACATCGCGTAGGAGAGGTCGATGGCGTCGAAGTGCCGCACCATGCGGCTGAATGCGTTGTCGCCGTAGACGGCTCCGGCGAATGCGACCTCCGGTTCCTCTCCTTCCCCCCAAGCGAGCGGGGCCAAGGTGAACTCCTCGTCGAACAGCACCGTCTCCAGCGGCATGATCCTGATCGCACCGTCGAAAAGGCCGGGGCCCGGGATCGTGCACGGGTCCCGTCCCGCGATGCGTCCACGTGTCTCCTCGTCGAGGCCCGACGTGTGAGATCAGTAGAGGCTGGCACTGCCGAGTGACCGCTAGAACCGGCGCAGTGACGGCGGCAACGGCGTTCCGAGCCGGATCTCCGCCGCCCTGACGGATTCCTCGGGAACGGGGTCACCGACCTCGAAGGCGAACAGTTCCCGCCCGAGATCCCGCCGGATCTCCTCGGCCAGCCCCACCAGTTCGGCACGGAAGTCGAACTCCATGACAGGCGATCCTCTCGTGGTGGACGGGGACCCGGGGTGTGGCCGTGAGCCCTCGGCGCCGGCCGTGTCAGGGGCGGAGGAGCAGGTCGATCCCGGTGCTGTCGAGCCACTCCCAGAACTGCCGGTGGTCGCCGATCTCGCGTTCCTTGTACGCCCAGTGCGCCACGGCCGGGTTGCCGCCGCCGTCGAGCACGTCCAGGTCGAGGAGATACATGTCGTAGTTGCTGGTGCCCACCGCGTGCACGAACCGGTCCGGCGCGAGGCCGTCGAGGCGTTCTGCCACCACGCTCCAGGGGTCGTCGCCGAAGAACTGGAGGGTGTTGCAGTCGAGGCCGCCGCCGACGCGCTCCCAGCCGTTGTCCAGGCCGTGATGCACCGCCCACAGGTCACGCACCGGCCGCGGGACCGGGCCCGCCAGCAGCGGCACGACGGCGGCCGGGTCGGCGGCGTGCGGGGCGGAACCGACCACGACCGACAGGCGGAGGTCACGCTCCGGGTCGGCGAAGCGGTCGAGGGAGTCCGGTGTGTCGGCGAGCGGCTCCGACCTGTCGCCGTCGCGTCTCCAGACGAGGTAGCCGAGGGCCGGGGCGCCCTGCTCGTCACGCAACAGGGCCAGGCCCAGGGTCCGTTCGTGGACGGCCGTGACGAACCCGGGGGCGAGCCCGGCGACCGGCGCCCACACCTGTGTCAGCGCCCGGGTCAGCCCGGCGCCTGACGGGATGCCCCACGGGTTGTCGGGGAACGGGACGTCCCCGGCGCCGCCACGCAGGAACAGCCCCTCCACGGTCGAACGCCTGCTGCCCCACCGGCCGACGACGAGTTCCTGGACCAGGTCGAGGCGACGGCCCGCCAGCATCGCCCGTTCCACCCGCGTCAGCCGCGCAGGGTCGTCGTCCGCCGCGCGGAACGCGGTGCGCAGGGCGGCGGCCACGGCGTCCGTGACCGGTGCCCCCGGTGCGTCCGCCACGGCGTCCTCCGTACCCGTGGCCTGCGCGGTGTCCTCGCCCACGCCCTCGAACGTGACCCCTGGCGCCCGCTCCGGCAGGTCGCCGAGGTCGGTGACCCGCGTCCCGCGCAGGTTGACGAAGCGCAGCGCGGGCAGCGTCGTGACGACCGAGAGGTCCAGGACCGGACAGCCCACCAGGCCGAGCACCCCGAGCGTCGGCATGCCCGCCAACGGCGACAGGTCGCCGACCCGCGTCCGGTGGACGAACAGACGGCCGAGACGCAGCCCGGCCAGCGGCGTGAGGTCGGACAGCGGCCCGTCGAGGACCGACAGGTCGGACAGCCGCGTCAGCCCGGCGAGCGGCGCGAGGTCGGTGACCCGGGTGTGGTCCAGCTCCAGGCTCCGCAGCTGCCCGAGCCGGGCGAGCGGCGCGAGGTCGCGGACCGGCGCCTCGATCGACAGTTCTTCGAGCCCCCGCGCCTGGCACAGGGCCGCGGCGAGCGCCACCAGGTCGATCTGGACGCGTGAACGCACCGACAGCCGGCGCAGGTTCGGCAGCCGCCCCAGCGGCGTCAGGTCGGAGGGCCGGTGCAGGGTCAGGTCCAGCCCGTCCACCGCGTCGAGCGCGTCCTGCGGGACCGGGCCGTGGCCGACGCCCGTCGCCGAGCGGACGGCCCACTCGACGCTGCGCTCCGGCGGCAGGCTGACCTCCTGGCGCGGCGCCCGCGCGTAGGCGTACCTGGCGGGGTTGCCCTTCGTGGGGTGGGCGTCCCGCTCCTCGGGGGACAGGGCGGCACGCCACCGCTCGTGGTCGCGCTCCTCGGCCGCCAGCCGCGCCCGTTCGAGCCGCAGGCGTGCGCGCTCATGGGGCGTGACGGTCGGCTCGTCGCGCTGCTCGCCGAAGATCGCGGCGAGCAGGCGTTCCTCCGGGTTCGGCTCGTGGAGCCCGGGGAACCGTTCCTGCTGCTCCCGGCCCGCGGCGCTGCCCGGGTGCCAGAAGGCGGCCTCGGCGTCGATCGCCCGCTGTGCCTCGGTGACGGGCAGCGGGGCGAGCTCCCGGTCGAACCGGTCGAGGGCGGCCCGCCCGCGTGCCCGTGCCCCGGCCTGCGCCGCGTCCCGGTGGGCCACGTAGGCGTCCCAGTCGGCGGCCGGGTCGGTCTCCGGCGTGTCGAGGCGATCCAACACGAACGTGAACGCCTCGATCCCCGCGAGCCGTTCGTGTTCCGTGGTGATCCGGTCGCGCAGCGCCGCGTGCGTGCGGGTGGCGGGATCCGCGGTGAGTCCCGTCTCCGGCAGCGGGGCCCCGGCGACGCGCACCTGATCGGCGCGTACCTCCGCCGAGGTCCGTCTGCCGAAGACCGTGACCTCGACCTGGACGCGGTCGCCCACGTGCGAGCGGAGCACCGCGGGCAGACCCGCGAACGGGCCCCCGGTCAGTTCGACTTGGATCTCGTCCATATGATCGAACGTTAGCTGAAGCGATCATCACCCGGCGGACCGGCCCTCCCGGGCGCACACCCCCCCGTCCGGCGCCCGCGCCGCGTCAAGGAGCGGTGCGCCCACGCGGGCGCGCGCCACGGCGGCGGCCCGGGACCCCTGGGGCCCCGCCCCACCCGTGGGGCACATGCGCCGGGCGGCACACGGCCCCCGCGCCCGGACGGCCATCCCTTCCCCGCCCCGCGCCGGTTACGGGCGCCGAGCGGCCTTTTCGCTCCATCGGGTGATGTTCGCGGCCGGGCGCCATGGGGTTTCCCGGCCGGGACCACCCTGAAGGAAGAGGCACCCAGGCGCTCCGAACGGAAGGGCACCCCCCGCCATGTCCGAGCAGCACGAGCCCCTTTCCTTCCCCTTTCCCGAGACCGGCGGCATCGCCGTCCACCCCCGCTACGCCGCGCTGTACGACCAGCCCCTGGTCCGCGTCCGCATGCCCTACGGCGACGACGCCTGGCTGGCGACCCGGCATGCCGACGTCCGGCAGGTCCTCGCCGACCCGCGCTTCGGCATCGTCGCCTCCCGTGGCCAGGACCAGCCCAGGGCCAGGCCGGGCGCGCGCGTCGGCGACGGCCTCTTCTCCATGGACCCGCCCGACCACACCCGCGTCCGCTCCGCCGCCGCACGGCACTTCACCGCCCGCCGCATCGCCCAACTCAGGGACCGCGTCGCGGAGATGGCCGGGGGCCTCGTCGATGCCATGGCCGCCTCCGGCGCCCCCGCCGACTTCATGGCGGCCTACACCATTCCGCTGCCCACCATGGTCATCTGCGACCTGCTCGGCATGCCGCCCGAGGACCACGAACGGGTCTGGGCCTGGGGCAACAGCATCATGTCCAACACCGCGACGGCCGAGCAGGTCGCCGCCGACTTCGGCGCGTTCATGGCGTACATGCGCGACGGCGTCGAGCAGCGCCGCCGCGCGCCGGGCGACGACCTGCTCACCACCCTCGTCCAGGCGTGCGACGAGGAGGAGCGCATCACCGAACGGGAGATGCTCGGCCTCACCGCCGACCTGCTCGGCGCCGGGTTCATCACCACCACCAGCGAGCTGACCAACTTCCTGTACGCGCTCCTCACCCACCCCGACCAGCTCGCCCTCCTGCGGGAGCGGCCGGGGCTCGTGCCCGGCGCCGTCGAGGAGCTGATGCGGTACGTGCCCGCGCTGAGCGCCACGTCGCTGCCCCGCTACGCGAACGAGGACGTCGAGGTCGGCGGCGTCACCGTCGCCGCCGGTGACCCGGTGCTCGTCGCCATCTCGGCCGCCAACCACGACCCGTACGCGTACGAGGACCCCTCGCGGCTCGACATCCGCCGCGAGGGCGCCCCGCACCTCACCTTCGGCCACGGCCCCCACTACTGCATGGGCTCCCACCTGGCCCGGCTGGAGATGCAGGTGACGCTCGAACTGCTCGTCCCGCGCTTCCCCGGCCTGCGCCTCGCCGTGCCGGACGAGGAGCTGCGCTGGCAGCGCGGACGGCTCATCACCTGCCCCGAGGAACTGCCGATCGCCTGGTGACGCGCGGACGCCCCCGGACTCCCGCCGCCGAGGCGGGAGTCCGGGGGCGCGGGTCAGGGCCGCCCGGCCGCGGCTACAGCCTCACCAGCACCTTCCCCCGGTGCGCCGCCGGATTGGTCCAGACGTTCTGGTAGGCCACCGGAAGGTTGTCGAACCCCTCGTAGACCGTCTCCTCGAAGGCGATCTCCCCGGCACGCACCAGG
Source organism: Streptomyces avicenniae (assembly GCF_000719135.1). Taxonomy (GTDB): domain Bacteria; phylum Actinomycetota; class Actinomycetes; order Streptomycetales; family Streptomycetaceae; genus Streptomyces; species Streptomyces avicenniae. Next base: position 175,672 of record NZ_JOEK01000004.1, read on the forward strand.
CCGCCCACCTCCTCGTGGAGCGCCGCCAGGTTCTCGTCCGTGTACCACTCCTCGGCGAACACGCCCCGGATCGTGGTGCGCGGGAACATGACGTACGGCAGCAGCCGCGGCCCGGTCAGGTCACCGCCCACCGTCGTCGCCCACTGCCAGCACACCGCCACCTTGCTGTGCACCCGCAGCATCCGGAACACCGCGTCCGTCACGGCGCCGCCCAGGTTGTCCAGGTAACGGTCCACGCCGTCGGGGGCGGCGCCCGCCAGCGCGCGGGCCACGTCGTCCACGCCGTCGCCGTGCCGGTAGACCACGACCTCGTCGAAGCCGAAGCGCTTCAGGTAGGCCGCCTTGTCCTGCGAGCTGGTCGTGCCGATCAGCCGGGCCGCCCCGGCGCGCTTCGCGAGCTGCCCCGCCAGGGTGCCCACGATGCCGGTGGCGCCGCTGATGACGACGGTGTCGCCCGGCCGCACGTCCAGGAAGTGCTTCATCGTGCCCCAGGCGGTGATCCCCGGGCTGCCCATGATGCCCAGCGCCGTGGACAGCGGCAGCCGGTCGTCGTAGCGCGCCGGGTCGAGCCTGCGCAGCGGGGGCAGCCGCAGCGGGAACTCGCCGCCGTCCCACACCCACGACTTCCCGTCGCTCACCAGGTGCGTGCGCCAGCCGCCGAAGCCGCGCACCAGGTCGCCCTCCCGGAAGACCGCGTCGGGCCCGGCGGACACCACCTCCATGATCGAGTCGCCCACGGCGTGGCTGCCGATCGGCAACTCGTGTGACAGGCCCACGAGATACGGGTCGATGGACACGTACCGCGTCGCGAGCAGCATCTCGTCCGCGGCGAGGGACGTGTCCAGCTCCTCGGTGACCTTCGCGTACAGCCGCTCCACGTCGGGGACGCCCGCGACCCGCTCCCGGATCGCCCACTTCTGGATCTTCAACTCAACGGCTCCTCGACGTCGTTCCGGCAGAAGTCAGGTCGCCGCCCGGCACCCGGGTGGCGTCCTCGGCGGGCGCCTTGGGGCCGACCGCGATGATGCGCTGGGTGGGCGGCGGCAGGCTCTCGTCGATCTCGGCCCTGAACTCCCGCCCGTCGTCACGGCAGATGAACTGCACGACCTGCCGTCCGGCGGCGGCGGCCCGGATCAGGCCGCCCACCGTGACCCACACGCCCGACATGTAGAAGTCGGAAAGGCCGGGCAGCACCGGCCCGTTCTTCTTGATCTCCACCTCCAGGGTCTCGCCGCCCTCCATGAACGGCTGCCACCCGGGGAACGCGCCGTTGTACACGCCCGTGTAGCGCACCTGCGTGAGCGGCGTGGACACGTCCCGCACGGCGATCGCGTCCCGCATCCCCGGGTAGCGCTCGTCGAGGAACTTCTCGACGGTCATGCGCACCTGGCGCTTGGCCTGCGTGTAGCTCTTGCCGTGCCGCACGGGCAGCGTGTGCAGCGTGCCGCCGCGGCGCTGCCTGCTGACGCGCTCGGGCCCGTCCCGCAGCTCACGCCACGGCGCCGCCTCCGAGAAGTACGTCGCGTAGATGACCGTCGTCTCCTCCGGCGACAGCTCCGGGTAGTGGATGCTGCGGAACTGCACGTTCATGCTCGGATGCCGCATCCCGACCATCTTCGCGGCCGTCTCCTCGTCCAGGAGATGCGTGGTGCACGGGTCGCTGTCGGGGAACGCGCGCCGCAGCCCCAGGAAGACGCTCACGTAGCCGGGGGACAGCATGCCCGGCTCGTCGATCGTCTCCGTGTACAGCCGCCGGTACGTGTCGTTGAGGTACCGGCCCTCCAGCAGCTCCAGCACGGTGGCGCGCCCGTCGGCCGCCGATACGACGATGTCGGCCCGCAACTCCCGCCCGTCGCTGAGCCGTACGCCCACGGCGCGGTCGTCCTCGACGAGGATCCGCTCGACCAACGCGTTGTACGTGATCTCCCCGCCGAGCCCCAGGTAGCGCCGCTCGATCGACCGCGCGAGGCCCAGCGAGCCGCCCTCGGGCACGCCCGCCGAGCCGCACGCGTGCGACGCCAGCTGGAAGTAGAACGGCAGGACGGGGAAGTCCGCGTGCCGCTCGTACAGCATGTAGTTGAACGCCTCGCGCAGCAGCGGGTGCTGGAACTTCGCCGAGTAGTCCGTCATCAGCTCGGTGAGGGACTTGCGGATGGTGTTGAAGTAGGGCGTGAACGACGCCATCATCCGCCACCGCTCCCGGCGCCCCATCAGCCCCACGGGCTTCAGGAACGGGTAGACGGCCAGCGCCCGCTTGAAGGTCCGCAGACCGTCGCAGAACTGCTTGATCCGCCGCCCGTCCTCCGGCGAGATCTCCCGCAGGTGGGCCTCCAGCCGGTCCGGGTCGGAGTAGAAGTACACCGTCCGCCCGCCGTGGCTGCGCACGACGTTGAACACGTCGAACTGCCGCATCTCCTTGCCCTGGAGGGCGCCCAGCTCCAGCCAGATCTGGTACATCTCGTTGCCGGGGCCGCTGCCGAGCAGCCAGCTCACGCACCAGTCGAACGTGAAGTCGCCCCGGTCCCAGGACGTGCAGGACCCGCCGGGGATCTCGTGCATCTCCAGCACGTGGGTGCGGTAGCCGTTCATCCTGGCGTAGCAGCCGGTGGAGAGTCCGCCGAGTCCGCCGCCGATGATGAGCATCGTCTCGCGGGGGCGCCGCGCGGCGCCGTTCGTGCTGTCAGTCGTCATGCGCACCGTCCGTCAGGATGTCCAGGGTCAGTCGGGCGTTGGCCGCGGCGTGGTCGGCGTCGAGCAGCTCGGCGTGCGTGCCCGAGCCGCGCAGCACGGTCGTGCCGCCCGCGGCGCTGCCGTGCCAGCCGCGTTCGAGGCCGTCCGCGTACAGGTCGGTCTTCTCCTCGTCGGCGATCACCGTCAAGGCCGCCGCGACGGTGCCGGTGTTGGGCGTCGCGGCCGAGAACTCCAGGTAGTCACGGGCCTGTTCCATCGTCTCGGCGGCCAGCTCGTCGGTGCCGGTGTGCCGCCGCAGATGGTCCCGCAGCTCCTCCTCGAACGCCGCCACGTGCTCCGGCCCGAGGTCGTACGGTTCCGGCGTGCGGAACGAGTCGAGGATCACCAGGTGCCGCACGGCGCGGCCACGCCGCTCCAGCTCCCCGGCCACCTCGAACGCCAGGTTGCCGCCGAGCGAGTAGCCGAGCAGGTCGCACGGCCCGTCGGGCTGCAACTCCCCGACGAGGTCCGCGTACGCCGCGACCTTCCCCTCGCCCGCGATGTAGTTGAACGCGACGACCTGACGGCCCACCAGCCCCTGCGCGAACCGCCGGTACACCAGCCCGTGCCCACCGGCAGGGGGGAAGGTGAACAGCAGCCGCGCGCGGTCGGGATGGAAGCGCAGGAACGGCTCCGCGCCGTCCAGACGGCCGGTGATGACGTGTTCGAGGGTGCGCGCCATGCCGTGCAGCGTGGTCACCTTGAACAGCTCGCTCACCGGCACCGACACGTTGAACTCCGTCCGCAGCCGGTGGATCAGCTCGATCAGCCGGATCGAACTGCCGCCCTCCGTGAAGAAGTCGTGCCGCAGCCCCACGCGTTCCAGCCCGAGCATCGCGCACCAGTGCGCCGCCATCCGCTCCTCGTACAGCGTCACCGGCTCCTCGAACTCGATGCCGCCACCGTCCGCCGCCGGTTCGGGCAGCGCCGCGACGTCCACCTTGCCGCTCGGCGAGAGCGGCAGCCGGGGCAGCGCGACGAAGTGCGCCGGGATCATGAACGTCGGCAGCTCCTCCTCCAGGTGGTGCCGCAGCGCGCGGGCGTCCAGCTCGGTCCCGGCGGCCGGGACGCAGTAGGCGCACAGGGCACGTTCGCCGCCCGCGTCCTCGCGCACCGCCACCACGGCCTGGTCGAGCCCCGGCCAGGCGGCGAGCCTGGCCTCGATCTCGCCGATCTCGATCCGGTGGCCGCGCACCTTGACCTGGCTGTCGGCGCGGCCGATGAGATGGACGCAGCCCGCGTCGTCCCAGTGCGCCAGGTCGCCGGTCCTGTACAGCCGCGCGGGCCCCGCGTCGGGGCCGTGCCCGACGACCCGGGTGACGAACCGCTCGTCCGTCAGCGTCGGATCGGCCGCGTACCCGAGGGCCACGCCCGCGCCGCCGATCCACAGCTCGCCGGTGACACCCGGCGGGACCGGCGCGCCGTGCGCGTCCAGGATGTACAGCTCACTGCCGGGGAACGGCCGCCCGATCGGCACCATGCGGCTCGGCTCCAGATGGTCGGCCGGGCCCTCGAACCAGGCGCTGTCCACGGTCGCCTCGGTCAGCCCGTAGCTGTTCACCACGCGCGTGTCGGGGCCGGCCAGGCGGCGCAGCCGCTCGTACTCGGCGACCTTCCACGCGTCGGAGCCGACGACCAGCAGCCGCATGAACCCGAGGCCCACGCCGTCCTGTTCGCAGTGCGTCATCAGCGCGCGCGCCACGGCGGGCACGAACTCGCCGCAGTCCACCCGCTCGTCGCGCAGCGTCGCGTACAACCGGGCCGTGTCGAACAGCAGATCGCGCCCGATCAGCACCAGACGCCCGCCCGAGCACAGCGCGCGCACCAGGTCACCGGTGAACACGTCGAACGGGAACGCCGCCAGCTGCGCGTGGCACCGCACCTCCGTGTCGAGCCGGTACTCCCTGCGCCACCCCTCGTACACCGAGGCCAGGTTGCGGTGCGCGACGCGTACCGCCTTCGGCCTGCCCGTGGACCCCGACGTGTAGATGACGTACGCGGGGGAGTCCATGCCGGGGAACCCGCCGGGCTCGCCCGGGTCGGCGGTGAGCGGCGTGTCCAGCCGCGCGGGCGGGATCGCCGGGCCCGACAGCCAGGCCGGGTACGGGCCGTCCACGACGGTCAGCACCGCGCCCGCCGTCTCCACCATGTACGCCAGCCGGTCCGCCGGATGGCCCGGGTCGAGCGGCAGGTAGGCGCCGCCCGCCTTGAGGACCGCGAGCAGCGTCACGATCAGCTCGGGCGACTTCTCCAGGGCCAGCGCGACGACCGCGCCGCCGCCGATCCCGTGCTCCCGCAGCCGGTGCGCCATCACGTTGGCCCGCGCGTCCAGCTCGCCGTACGTGAGCTGCCGCGCCACGCCGCGCCCGCCGGGGGAGGGCACCGTGACGGCCACGGCGTCCGGCCGTTCTGCGGCGGCGCGCGCGATCAGCCGGTGCACCGGCTCGTCGGCCGACACCGGCCGCCCGGCGCCGCTGAACTCCGTGAGCAGCCGCCCGTTCTCCTCCGCGCCCAGCATCGTGAGCCCGGCCACCGCGTGGTCGCCGTCCGCACGCGTCAGCGCGTCGAGCAGCCGCCGGTAGTGCTCCGCCATCCGCCGCATCGTCGGCGCGACGAACAGGTCGGTGTTGTACTTGAACACGCAGTGGAACCGGCCGTCGGCCGCCTCCTCGTACGCCGACAGCGTCAGGTCGAACTGACCTTCCTCCTCGGGCAGTTCGATGTACTCCAGCCGGTAGCCGTACTTCTCCGTGGCGACCTTGTGGTGCAGCAGGATGAACATCGCCTGGAACACGGCCGACCGGCTCGGGTCGTGCTGGAGCCCCAGCTTCTCCACCAGCAGCGTGAACGGGTACTCCTGGTTGTCGAGACCGCCCAGCACCACGGTGCGCACCTGCTCCAGCAGGTCGGCCACCGTCGGGTTCCCCGACAGGTCGGCGCGCAGCGGCAGCGGGTTGACGAAGTAGCCGTAGACGGAGGCGAACTCCTCCTGCGTGCGGCCCGTCACCGGGCTGCCCACGACGATGTCGTCCTGCCCCGAGTACCGGTGCAGCAGCAGGTAGTAGGCCGACAACAGGACCATGAACACGGTCGTGTTGTGCTCACGCGCCAGCGCGTGCACCCGCCCGCTCAGCTCGCCGTCGAGCGTGAAGAACTCCGAGGCGCCGTTGTGCGTCTGCACCGCGGGCCGCGGCTTGTCGGTCGGCAGCGTCAGCACCGGCACCTCGTCGGGCAGCCGCCCGCGCCAGTACTCCAGCATGCCCTGCGCCTCGGGACCGGCCAGGAACCGGTTCTGCCAGTTGAGGAAGTCGAGGTACCTGGCCGTGACGGGCGGCAGCTCGGGCGCCTCACCGGCCCGCAACCCCTCGTACAGCGCGAGGAGTTCCTCGATGAACGTGAACGTCGAGATCGCGTCGGAGACGATGTGGTGCACCGCCTTGGTGATCACCCACCGGTCGGGCCCGCGCCGCAGCAGCCGGAACCTGACCAGCGGGTCACGCTCCAGGTCGTACGGCTTGCGGTACTCCCGGATGATCAGGGCGTGGATCTCCTCCCACTCCCGGCCCTCGACGTCCAGGACCGCGAAGTCGGCGTCCACCTCGGCGGAGATGCGCTGCACCGCCTGCCCGTCCTCCAGCACGAAGTTCGCCCGCAGCACCGGGTGGCGCGCCAGCAGCCGCCGGAACGCCTCGGCCATCAGGTCGGGCTCCAGCTCCGTGCGCACCTCGACGGCGCCGCCGATGTTGTACGCGTACCCGTCCGGGTGCAGATGCCGCAGGAACCACAGGGCCTTCTGGTTCTGCGTCAGCGGGAAGCGGCTCTCGTCCGTGTGGACCTCGACGGCCGCGGCGCCCTCCCCGTCCGCACCGGCCGCCACCAGCGCCGTCAGCCCCTCGCCGAGCCGGTCGATCAGCTCGTCGGCGGGCGCGCCGCTCAGCAGCGTCACCACCGGCAGGGACACCCCGAGGTCGGTGTGCACCCGCGCCCGCAGCTCCATCGCGAGCAGCGAGTCCAGGCCCAGCCGGCTGAGGCTGACCGCCGGGTCGAACCGCTCGGCGTCCACCCGCAGCACCGCCGCGACCAGCGACGTGAACCGCTCGGTCAGCAGCGCCCGGCGCGTGCCCTCCGTCGCGGCCCGGTAGGTGTCGAGGAAGCTGTCCGCCGCCCCGGCCCCCGGCGCCTCCGCCACCACGGCCAGCTCCGCCGTCAGCGGCGGCGCCTCCGGGTACCAGGCGAGGAACGTCGGCCAGTCCACGATGGACGCCACCAGCAGCTGCGCCCTGTCCTGCCCGATGACGCGTTCCAGCACCGCCATGCCCGCCTCGGGCGACAGCGATCCCATCCCGCGCTGGAGCCGGTAGTGGTCGATCAGGCCCAGCTCCTCGATCATGCCGGTCGCCCACGGGCCCCAGTCGAGGCTGAGCGCGGGCAGGCCCCGGGCGCGGCGGTGATGGGCGAGCGCGTCGAGGAACGCGTTGCCCGCCGCGTAGTTGGTCTGCCCCGCCGTCGTCAGCACCGCCGCGACGGACGCGAACAGCACGAAGTGCTCCAGCGGCTCGTCCCGCAGCTCCCGGTGCAGCAGCCAGGCGCCGACCGTCTTCGGGTCGTGCACCGCGCCGAACGTCGCGCGGTCCATCTGCGGCACCACCGTGTCCCGCACCTGCCCGGCGAGGTGGAACACCCCGCGGATCGGCGGGCCCGCCTCGGCCCGGTGCGCCGCGACCCACGCCCGCAACGCCGCCTCGTCGGTGACGTCCACGGCCGCCAGGACCGGCTGCGCGCCCAGCTCCTCAAGCTCCCGCACGAAACGGACGCGCGCGTCGTCCGCGTGCGCGCCCCACGTGGCCCGGTCGGGCAGCGCCGTGCGGCCCATGAGCACCAGCCGCCGCGCGCCGCGCCGCACGAGGGTGCGGCACAGCAGGCGGCCCAGCGCCCCGAAGGCGCCGGTGACGAGGTAGCTGCCGTCGGCCCGCAGGCGCAGCGGCAGAGGTCTCGTCATGCCCTCGGCCGCCACCAGTCTGCTGGTCAGACGCCGCCCCCCGCGCAGCGCGATCTCGTGCTCCTCCTCCGCCAGGGGCGCGGAGATCTCCCGCAGCAGCGCCTCGGCCTCGGCGCGCGGATCGTCGGCGGCGGCCGGGTCGAGGTCGATCAGCTTGCCGCGCTGCGCGGTCAGTTCCTGCTGCCACAGCACGCGCCCGATGCCCCAGGCGCGGGCGCCGAGCGGCGCCACGTCGTCCCCGGGCGAGACGGGCTGCGTGCCGCGCGTGACCAGGTGCAGCCGCTCCCGCCCGCCGCGCGCCAGCAGCGCCTGCGCCAGGGCGACGACGGACCAGGCGCCCGTGTCGGTGTGGAACTCCGTGCCGTCAGGCGCGGCCTCCGGCCGGTCGAGCCCCAGGTTCCACAGGTGCACCACCGCGTCGAACCCGCCGGGCTCCGCGGCGAGTTCGGCGCCCAGGTCCAGGTCAGCCGCCGCGCCGGGGCGCACCAGGCGGCAGCGCCCGCCGCCCGCGCCGATCAGCGCCGCCAGCGCGTCACCCACGCCGCCGGGCGCGTCCGCCAGCACCAGCACGGAACCCGGCGCGTCCTGCGTCTCCGCGCCCGATTCCCCGATCTCGCGCCACACGGGCTCGGTCAGCCAGCTGTCGATCGTCGCCAGGCCGACGGCCGTGGACGCCTGCGCGACGTCCCCCGCCCTGAAGCCCTCGACGCGCCCGAGCGGCGCGCCGTCGGCGTCGTGCAGGCCGATGTCGCCGACCAGCGTGTCACCGGTCTCCCGGGTCACCACGGCGTGCGCCCAGATCTCGCGGTCGCCGACCGGCCCGAGCCGCACCTCGGCCAGGGAGAGCGGCAGCCGGATCGACTCCTCGCCCCCGCCCCCGTCCTTCAGCAGCGCCGGGGTCAGCAGCGCCTGGAAGCACGAGTCGAGCAGGACGGGATGCACGTGGTGGCCCGCCGCGTCCCCGGCCAGGGACTCCGGCGGACGGATGCGCGCCAGCGCCTCGCCGGGGCCGATCCACACCTCCTCGATGCCCTGGAACGCGGGCCCGTAGTGGTAGCCGAGCCCGGCGAGCGCCGCGTAGCACTCGGGCCCGGACAGCCGCCGCGTGGAGCGCGCCCTGACGGCCGCGGCGTCCAGCGGCGCGCCGCCGCCCCGCCCCTGGCCCGCGCGCACCACACCCGTCGCGTGCACCGCGGGCTCGGGCAGCGCCGCCCCCGCCTCCCGCACGGTCGCGACGCGGAACGCCGCCGATCCCGAGGAGAACGTCAGCTGCACGGTCTTCGGCGCGTCCTCCGGCAGGAACAGGCCCTTGCGCAGCTCGACGTCGGCCAGTGCGGCGGAGCCCGCGTCACCGGTCAGCGCGCGGACGGCCTGCGCCGCCATCTCCAGGTAACCGGCCGCGGGGAACAGCACGTTGCCCTGCATCCGGTGGTCCGTGAGGTACGGCAGCCGCTCCGGGTCGAGCGACACCTCCCACGCGGGCTCCGCGCCGTCGAGGCGCCTGCCCAGCAGCGGATGGTCCAGCCGCCCCAGCCGGACGCGCTCGACAGACGGCGGCTCCGTCCAGTACCGGTCGCGCCGCCACGGGTAGCGCGGCAGCGTCACCGGACGGCCCTGCGGCTGGAGCACGCCCCAGTCCGGCGTGACCCCCAGGGAGTTGAGCGCGGCCAGCGACAGCGCGAACCGCTCGGCCTCGTCCTCCTTGCGCCGCAGCGACGGCAGCACGACGCCCTCGGCCTCCCGCTGCCCCAGGCACTCGCGCACGGAGTGGCCGAGCACCGGGTGCGGCCCGATCTCCAGGAACAGCTCGAACCCGTCGTCGGCCAGCCGGTCAACGGCCGCCCTGAACCAGACGGTCTCCCGGACGTTCTCCCACCAGTAGTCGGCGTCCAGCTCGGGACCCTGCGCGATCCCGCCCCGGCGCGCCGTCAGGTACAGCGGCACGGCGGGCTCCTGCGGCTTGAGCCCCTTCAGCGAGGTCAGCAGCTCCTCACGGATCGGGTCCATCGCCGCGCTGTGGTAGGGCACCTCGACGGTCAGGACCCGCGCGAACAGGCCCTCGGCCTCCAACTCGGCCGCCAACGCGGTCAGGTCCTCCGCCTCGCCCGCCAGGGTCAGCGACCGCGGCCCGTTCACCGCCGCGAGCGACACCCGTCCCCCGAAGGGACGGATACGCTGCGCCGCCTCGGCCTCGCTCAGATCGACGGCGAGCATCGTGCCCGTGCCCGCCAGGCGGTGCTGGAGGCGGCTGCGGTGGACGACGATCCGCACCGCGTCCTCGAACGTGTAGACACCCGCCTCGTAGAACGCCGCGACCTCGCCGGTGCTGTGCCCGGTGATCGCGTCGGGGACGATCCCCCGGCTGCGCCACAGGGCCGCCAGCCCGAGCTGGAGCGCGAAGTTCGCGGGCTGGGCGAGCCACGTCTCCGACATCCGCGAGACGGACTCGTCCGCCGACAGCTCCTCGACGAGGGACCACCCGGTCAGCGCGGAGATCTCCCGGTCGCACCGGTCGATCACCTCGCGGTAGACGGGCTCGCGCGCGTACAGCTCCCGGCCCATGCCGGACCACTGGGGGCCCATGCCGGTGAAGACCCACACCAGCCGCTTCCGCAGCCCCTCGCGCCGCGTGCCCGCCAGGACGCGCGGGTGCTCGGCGCCGCGCTCGGCGGCGGCCAGGGCCTCGTCCAGCGACTCACGGTCCGTGTAGACGACCGACAGGCGGGACTCCAGGTGCTGGCGGCGGTGCGCCAGCGTGTGGCCGAGGTCGGCCAGGGAGACGTCGGGCAGCTCGCGGCGCACCCCGGCGGCCACCTCGGGCAGCGCCTCGGGCGCGCGGGCCGTCAGCGGCAGTACGGACCACGCGGGGCGGTCGGGCGCCTCGTCCCGCCCCTCGGGCCGCGCGGGCGGCTCCTCCAGCAGGACGTGCGCGTTGGTGCCGCCGAAACCGAAGGAGTTGACGCCCGCGCGGGCCGGTCCCTCGTGCGCGGGCCACGGCGTCACCTCGCGCGGGACGGTGTAGCCCAGCTCGGCCGCGTCCAGCTCCGGGTTCAGCGTCTCCAGGTTGATGTGCGGCGGGACGACGCCGTGCCGCAGGCTGAGCGTGGTCTTGATCAGACCGGCGATCCCGGCCGCCGACTCGGTGTGCCCGATGTTCGACTTCACCGAGCCGACGAGCGGCGTGCTGCCTGGCTCGCGGCCGATCGCCAGGGCGCGCCCGAGCGCGCGTGCCTCGATGGGGTCGCCGACCGGCGTCGAGGTGCTGTGCGCCTCGACGTACTGGAGCGCGCCGGGCGTGATGCCCGCCTCCGCGCAGACCCGTTCGATCAGCCGGACCTGCGCGTCGGCGCTCGGCACGGTGATGCCGCCGGTGCGGCCGTCCTGGTTGACGCCGCTGCCGATGACGACCGCGTGGATCGGGTCGCCGTCGCGCAGCGCGTCCTCCAGGCGCTTGAGCGCGATCATGCCGACGCCCTCGGCGCGCACGTAGCCGTTCGCCGAGGCGTCCAGCGGACGGGAGCGGCCCTCGGGGGAGAGGAAGCCGCCCTTGGTCTCGGCGATCGTGTACTGCGGCGTCATGTGCAGCAGCGTGCCGCCCGCGAGGGCCACGTCCGTCTCGCCGTCGCGCAGGCTGCGGCAGGCGAGGTGGACGGCGACGAGGGAGGAGCTGCACGCGGTGTCGAGGGACACGCTGGGGCCGCGGAAGTCGAAGCAGTACGAGATGCGGTTCGACACCATCGTCATCATGGTGCCGGTCGCCGTGTGCGAGGCGAGCGTCTCGAAGCTGAGGTCGGAGAACTGGAGGATCTTCCAGTCCAGCGTGAACGCGCCGACGAAGACGCCGACCTCGGTCCCGGCGAGGTCGCCGGGCCGCTGGCCGCCGTCCTCCAGGGCCTCCCAGGCGACTTCGAGCAGCTTGCGCTGCTGCGGGTCCATGTGGGCGGCCTCGCGGGGGCTGATGCCGAAGAACGCGGGGTCGAACTCGTCGAACCCGTCGATGTAGCCGCCGCGCCCGCCGACCAGCCGGCCCGGTTTCGCCTTGTCGCGGCTGCCGAGCGTGGAGACGTCGTAGCGGTCGGGGGGTGTCGGGGTCAGGCAGTCCCTGCCCTCGACGAGATTGCGCCAGAAGGAACGGTGGTCGTTGGCGCCGCCGGGGAAACGGCAGCCGATACCGACGATCGCGAACTTGCCAGGTATGGGCCGGGGGACACGTGAACGGTCCGTCATCGATTACCTCGCGTGAAGGCGATGGGAAAAGCCGGGGAGAGCGGCCCCGTTCTCCGGCGCCGGGCGGTCGGGCCTGGGGTGACGGGTACCGGAGCGGGGTCAACAGGGAATTCCGATTGCCTCGACATAGGAAAGGTTTTCGGCCGCGCTGATCCGCCGCTCGAAAGCGGTGAAGGGGGGTGTCAGGCGGAGTCAACCAATCATATGTTTGACCGAATCGTCATTGATCGGTCGTTGGGATTGTGTACTCCCCCAGCGCTTTCCATGCGCACTGGGAATGACTTTGCCCGCTAATTGACTCATGCGAGGGGCGCACGAGGGCCGCTTCATCTCACTGTCACTCGATTGGGTGATGGATCAGATAGCCGTTCGATTATTTGCTTGTGGCGCGCGGGAAGAAGCGCGCGCCCGGGGGAGGCGCCGGGCACGGTCGCCGCCACAGGGGGACTGGAAACGGCGGAAGCGCCGGGAGGGCGGGACGGCCGGTGGACGCGCGTCACGTCCCGGCCCTGCGTCCGGCCGCCGACACCGTTGCTCCGGTGAGGACTTGAGCCCTGTGGAGGCCCTGATCCGCGTGCCCAGGACGGGTGCGCTCAGCGGGCGGGCCCGACGCCCAGTTCGGCGAGCAGCCCGCGCACGCGCCGCTCGATCTCGTCCCGGATCGGGCGCACGGCCTCGACGCCCCGCCCCGCCGGGTCGTCCAACGCCCAGTCCACGTACCGCTTGCCGGGGAAGACGGGGCAGGTGTCGCCGCAGCCCATCGTCACCACGACGTCCGAGGTCCTGACGGCCTCCGTGGTCAGCACCTTCGGCGTCTCGGCCGCGAGGTCGATGCCCACCTCGCGCATGGCCTCCACGACGGCCGGGTTGACGGAGTCGGCGGGCGCGGAACCGGCGGAACGCACCCGTACCCCGTCTCCGGCCAGGGCGGTCAGGAAAGCGGCGGCCATCTGGGAGCGCCCGGCGTTGTGGACGCAGACGAACAGCACGGCGGGGGGAGTGGCGGGCTTGTTCATGCGGACAGGGCGCCTTCCTCGGCGGGACGGTTGGATACGGGCGGCAGTTCCGCGCCGCCGTACCGCGGGGCTTGGCGGCCGAAGCAGACGGCGGCCAGGGCCGCGCCGAGCGCCGCACCGGCCAACTGGGCTGCCACGAACGGCGGCACGGACGCCAGGGCGATGCCGGTGGGCGTGCCGGTGAACGCGCGGCCGAGTGTGACGGCGGGGTTGGCGAAGCCGGTGGACGAGGTGAACCAGTACGCCGCCCCGATGTAGGACGCGATCGCCGCCGGGGCGTACCGCGCCCGGCCGGTGCGGGCGAGACCGAGGACGAGCAGGACGAGTCCCGCCGTGGCCACCGTCTCGCCGAGCAGGAGGTGCGCGGCGGACCTGTCCTGGCCCGAGAGGCGCGCCAGGGGTTCGCCGAACATCGCGAGGGCGAGCACGGTGCCGCCGACGGCCCCGGCCAGCTGCGCGGGCACGTACGCCGCGACGTCGCGCCCGGTGGGCCCCTGCCCGTCCCGGCGACCCGTCCGCCAGAGCGTCAGCGTCACGACGGGGTTGAGGTGCGCCCCCGACACCGGGCCGAGCAGCGCCACCAGGACGCCGAGGCCGAGCGCCGTCGCCAGGGACCCGGCCAGCAACTGCACACCGGCGTCCCGCGTCAGCCCGGCGGCCTGGATGCCCGAGCCGACCACGACCGCGACCAGTGCCCCCGTGCCGACCGCCTCGCACGCGGCCCGCCGCGCGCGCCCGGCCGCCGCCGTCACGCCGGGTCCTCGCCCCGGCCGCTCGGCGTGCGCAGCAGGGTGGACAGCTGTGCCAGCGCCGAGGGGACGACCCGGTAGTAGACCCAGGTGCCGCGCCGCTCCGAGCCGACCAGACCGGCCTCCCGCAGGACCTTCAGGTGGTGCGAGATCGTCGGCTGCGAGACGTCGAACGGCCCGGTCAGGTCGCAGACGCACGCCTCGCCGCCGTCGTACGAGGCGATCAGCGACAGCAGCCGCAGCCGGACGGGGTCGGCGAGGGCCTTGAACATCCGCGCCAGCTCCGCCGCCGCGTCCTCGCCGAGTGCCTGACGGACCATCGGCGTGCAGCAGGCGGTGTCCTGGCCGAGCACCGGGAGGCTCTGATTCGACATGCCTCTATATTGACAGCCGTCTCTTCAGGGGGCAAGGTCGGCTGTATCGACAGACGTCGATACAAGACCCGTCCGAAGAGGAGACCGTCATGTCCAGAATCCAGCTCGCCCTGCGCGTCGCCGATCTCGAAGGCTCGATCGCCTTCTACTCCCGGCTGTTCGGCACCCCGCCCGCCAAGCGCCGTGCGGGCTACGCCAACTTCGCCGTCGCCGAGCCGCCGCTCAAGCTCGTCCTGATCGAGGGGGAGGAGGGGCAGGGGACCGGCCTCGACCACCTCGGTGTCGAGGTCGCCTCCACCGGCGAGGTCGCCGCCGCCACCGCGCGGCTGCGCGACGCCGGGCTGGCCACCGCCGAGGAGAACGCCGTCTCCTGCTGCTACGCGCTCCAGGACAAGGTGTGGGTGACGGGGCCCGGCGGCGAGCCGTGGGAGGTCTACACCGTCACGGGCGACGCCGACACCCTCGCGAAGGACGGGGCCGCCGCGCCGTCCGCGTGCTGCGGCTGACCCGCCGGGGCGGCCCGTCCGGAGCGCGGCCGGTGGGCCGCGCCCGGGGGCGCCCGATCAGCGCGTCGAGGCGCTCTGCGGCGTGAGTCCGGCCTCGGCCATGTACGTGGACAGCACCAGCTTGCCGATCGCCGGGTAGGCGCCGAGCGGCTGCGCCGTGGCGCAGCCCGCCTCGGCGGCGGCGGCCTCCAGCAGCCCTTCGGGGATCTCGGGGCCGATCAGGCAGGGGGCGAGGGCCAGTTGCTGCGCGCCCGCCTCGGTGAGCCCCCGCGCGGTCCGCGCGACGGCGCCCTCCTGGTCCAGCGCGGCGGCCAGCACGGGCACCGCGAGCCGCGCGGACAGCAGCATCCCGGTGATCCCGGCCGCCTGCACGGCCTCGTCACCGCCCGCCGTCGCCAGCACGATGCCGTCCGCCGCCGTGGCGACGGTGAACAGCCGCGCCCGGTCGGCCCGCGCGAGCCCCGCCTCCGACAGCCGTACGTGCACCGCCTCCGCCAGCAGCGGATGCGGCCCCAGGACGTCGGTCAGCACCGCTCCCGAGCCGCTGCCGAGCACCTCCTGCCGCAGGATGCGCAGCTGTGCGCCGTCGGGCCCCGCGAGCAGCGGCACGACGATCGCGGACGACCGCTCCTCGGCGGACTCGCCGCGCTCGGCCGCCACCCGGGACAGCACGTCGGCCAGGGCGGGGAACTCCTCGTCCTTGCCCTCGGCGAAGCCGAGCCTGGCGTCGAGGCCGGGCAGTTCTGACCGCGCGATGCTCAACACCTCGTCGGCGAGCGACCGCGCGTGCGGCGTCGGCCCGCCGGGCACGGCGAGCACCAGCGCGGGCGCGTCCTCGGGCGCCGACACGGGCTCCGGTCGGCGGTGGCGTCCTGACTGACGTGGACGCGGCATGCGTACGGGAAGGCCGTGGGACGGCACTGAGGGGGAGCTCATGTCGCCGCATGTTAATGCCTTGATGTGCTTGGCAGTTCTTCCGGGGTGACGCGCGGGAATTCTGTCCGAGTTTGTCCCGCGCGTCGGTGTGGGTGGACGGGCGGCGCGTTTACGCGGCCCCAGGTCACGGCGTCGCGCGGGTCACCCGTAGCAGTGCCGGGTCCTCCGGCAGCAGGAGCCGTCCGGCGGCGAGCCGGGCCGCGATCAGCAGCGCCCCGGCAAGCGGTTGCCCGGCCGCCTCGCGCACGCGCGTACGGGGCAGGCGCCGCGTCAGTTCCTCGCGCAGCGGCCCCGACAGCGGCGCGCCGAGACCGGTCAGGCCGCCCGTGAGCGCCACTTCGCCGCCCTCGTCCGGCGGGCAGACGGCCGCGGCCGTGTCGGCGATCTCCTGCGCGGCGGCCCGCAGGATGCCGCGCGCCACCGGATCGGGCTCCGGCGCCGCGGCGCAGCGCGCCACCTCGGGCGCGAAGGACGCGAGGACGGCGGGCCGGTCGCTCCGCGGGTACAGGCGCCCCGGCAGTCCGGCCGCCGGGCCGAACAGCGCCTCGGCCCGCGCCAGCAGCGCCGCCGAGCCGCCGCTGCGGCCGTCGTGCGCCCGCAGCGCCGCCTCGAGACCCGCCCGCCCGATCCAGGCGCCGCCGCCGCAGTCGCCGAGCAGGTGGCCCCAGCCGTCCGCGCGCCGCCAGGCCGTCAGATCGGTGCCGAGCGCGATCAGCCCGGTGCCCGCCGCCACGACGGCGCCCGGACGTTCGCCGAGCGCCCCCGCGTAGCCCGTGACGGCGTCGGCGGCCAACGCGACCGTGCCCGCGCCCGCCTCGGCGCGCAGCGCTCCCGGCAGCCGCTCGCGCAACTGACCGCCGAGCGTCGCCATCCCGGCGGCCCCCATGCAGACGGCGGCCACCGGCGGCCTGCCGCCGGGCGCCGCGCCGTCCAGGAGGGCGCGCAGCGCCGGGAGCAGCAACTCCAGGAGATGCGCGGCGTCGATACCGCCCTCGCCGGTAGGCACCGGCGGCATGGTCAGCGGCTCACCGGCGGGCTCGGGCCCGCCGTCGGCGCCGATGCGCGCCAGGGCCACCCGCAGCCCCGAGCCTCCCGAGTCCACCCCCGCGACCCACGCCCGCGCGCCGGGGCGGACGCGGCTCACGGCAGCTTCCAGTCCACGGCCGCCGCGCCCTGCTCCTCCAGCAGCGTGTTGGCCCGGCTGAAGGGGCGTGAGCCGAAGAAGCCGCGGTCGGCCGACATCGGGGAGGGGTGCGCGGATTCCACGCTCGGTACGGAGCCCAGCATGGGTCGGAGGTTACGTGCGTCGCGGCCCCAGAGGATCGCCACCAGCGGCTTGCCACGCGCGGCGAGCGCCCGGATGGCCTGTTCCGTGACCTCCTCCCAGCCCTTGCCGCGATGCGCGCCCGGCCGCCTCGGGGCGGTGGTGAGGGCGCGGTTCAGCAGGAGGACGCCCTGCTGCGTCCAGGGCGTGAGGTCGCCCGTGGAGGGGCGGGGCAGGGCGAGGTCGGTGTGCAGTTCGCGGAAGATGTTCTCCAGGGAGCCGGGCAGCGGGCGCGTCTCGGGTGCCACGGAGAAGCTGAGCCCCACCGCGTGCCCTGGCGTCGGGTACGGGTCCTGACCGACGATCAGGACCCTTACCTCGTCGAAGGGTTGCTGGAAGGCGCGCAGGACGTTCGCCCCGGCGGGCAGGTACGTCCGCCCGGCCGCGATCTCCGCGCGCAGGAAGTCCCCCATGGCGGCGATGCGGTCGGCCACCGGGGTCAGAGCCGTGGCCCAGCCAGGCTCAAGGATCTCGTTCAAAGGTCGTGCAGCCACGGTCGGTCACCCTACTGGCGCAGCGCACGTCCCGTCCTCCCGGCACCTGCCCCGACGCCCCGTCAGGCCGCCCTGCGGTACTGGACGGGCAGCACGTCCGCCGACGCGCCAAGCTCCCTGGCCGCGCGCAGCGGCCAGTACGGGTCGCGCAGCAGCTGGCGTCCGAGCAGCACGGCGTCGGCCTCCCCCGCGGCCAGGATCTTCTCGGCCTGGCCCGGCTCGGTGATGAGCCCCACGGCGGCGACGGGCATGTCGGTCTCCGCCTTCACGCGCGCGGCGAACGGCACCTGGTAGCCGGGCGTGGACGGGATGCTGACGCCCGCCACGTTGCCGCCGGTGGAGACGTCGAGCAGGTCCACGCCGTGCGCGAGCAGGTCGGCCGCGAAGCGGACCGTGTCGTCCGGCGTCCAGCCGCCCTCGTCCAGCCAGTCGGTGGCCGAGATGCGGAAGAACAGCGGCAGGTCGTCGGGCCACACCGCCCGGACGGCGTCCACCACTTCGAGGGGGAAGCGCGTACGGCCCGCGTGGTCGCCGCCGTAGGCGTCGGTGCGGCGGTTGCTGACGGGGGAGAGGAACTGCGACAGCAGGTAGCCGTGCGCGCCGTGCAGCTCGGCGACCCGGAAGCCCGCGTCCAGCGCGCGGCGCGCGGCGTCGGCGAACTGCTCGGTGATCCGCGTCATCTGCGCCGTGGACAGCTCCTCGGGCACCGGGTGGCCCTCGGCGAACGGAAGCGGGCTCGCCGAGACGACCGGCCAGCCGCCCGCGTCCGCGCCGAGCGGCCCGCCGCCGTGCCACGGCCGGTCGTTCGACGCCTTCCGCCCGGCGTGGGCCAGCTGGATCCCGGGGACGGCGCCGTGCTCCGCCACCGACCGCGCGACGCGGCGCAGCGCCTCGGCCTGCCGCGCGTTCCACAGCCCCAGGTCGTACGGGCTGATCCGGCCCTCGGGGGCGACGGCGGTCGCCTCCAGCAGCACGAGGCCGGTGCCGCCGACCGCGCGCGAGGTGTAGTGGGTGTGGTGCCAGTCGGTCGCCGCGCCCGTGTCGGGGCCGGTGGGGGCCGCCGAGTACTGGCACATCGGGGCCATCCAGGCGCGGTTCGGGATGTGCAGCGACCGCAGGGGGAGCGGCTCGAAGAGCGTGCTCATGAAGGGTTCCTTCCGGTGACGGCCCCGCCCGGCCGACGGACTTCGTACGACAAGCATCGTACTATCCACGTCGCGCGACCGGCGGCTCGTACACTTGGCCCCATGACGCCCCCCACCGGCGCCGGTCCCGCGACCGGGCGGGATCTCGCCCACCCGGTCGGCGACGCCATCCGGCTCGACCAGGTCCTGCACGCGCTCGCCGACCCGGTGCGGCTGGCCATCGTCGCCGAGCTGGCGGCCGGACCTGGCGAGCCGCTGCCGTGCTCGGCGCTGCCCGTGCCCGTCGCCAAGTCCACGGCGACGCACCACTTCCGGGTGCTGCGGGAGAGCGGCGTGCTGCGCCAGTTCTACCGGGGCACCGCGAAGATGAACGAGCTGCGCGCCGCGGAGCTGGCGTCGCTCTTCCCCGGCCTGCTCGACGCCGTCGTCGGCGGCGCGGCCCTGGAGCGGGGACGGGACCGGGAGCGCGCGGCCACTGTCTGACCGCCCGCCCCCGCGCCCCTGCTCCTTTCTCAGCCGAGGCCGCGCATCCGGTCGATCTCCACCGACTGGTCGGCCATCATGTCGGTCGCCAACTGGGCGACGTCCCCGGCGTTCCCCGACGTCAGCAGCTCGGTCGCCATCGTGACCGCCCCCTCGTGGTGGGCGATCATCAGGTCGAGGAAGAGCGCGTCGAACTCCGCGCCGCGCGCCGCCGCCAGCGCGGCCAGCTCCTCCTCACTCGCCATGCCCGGCATGTCCCCGTGCCCCTCGGCGCCGTGGCCGCCGTGCCCGTCGTCCCCGCCGCTCCCGTCGTCGGCCCCCGTCCCGGCGTTCCGCGTGACCCAGGCGTCCATGACGTCGATCTCCGGCCCCTGCGCCGCCGCGACGCGGGCGGCGATCCGCCGCACTGCCTCGTCCTGCGCGTGCTCGGCCGCCAGCGCCGTCATGTCCAGCGCCTGCTGGTGGTGGACGGGCATCATGCGCATGAACGTGAAGTCCGCCGCGTTCGGCTCGGTGCCCTCGGCGGCCTGCTCCTGCGCCTCCTCCGGCGTGAGCGTCCGCGCGGGCTCACCCGGCCCTTCCGGGGCGATGACCTCCTGGGAGACGTCGCCGCCCGAGGCGCCGCCCGAGCCGTCCCCGTCCTCCGACGACCCTCCGGAACAGGCGGCGGTCAGCGCGAGGGCCAGCGCGGCGACGGTGAGAGCGGTGGTCCTGGCGATGCTGCGTGGCCTCAACGGTCCTCCTGTGAACGGTGTGTTGCCGGTCGCGGCAACTCTTTTGATATGTACATGGGATGGGCAGGTACGGGAGGATCTTTTTCTTTCCAGATCTGATCCGATCAATTCCGCCCGGCCACCGGGCGGGATGACAGGGAGGACGTGTGACCACGTTGCGCAGGGGCTCCATGCCCCGCCGACGACTCGGCGTGACAGCGGCCCTGGCCGGCCTGCTCGCCGCGCTCTGCCTCGCCGGCCCGGCGTCCGCCGTGCCGGGCCCGAGGGACTCCTCCGAGGGGACCGAGCAACTCGCCCGTACGGAAGGGGAACGGACCGAGGCCGCCATCGAGAGCGGCGAGATACCCGGCGTCGGGGAGATCGCCCACAGCGACAACATCACCCCGCTCGCCAACATCCCCCGCAGCGCCGCCCTGACGGGCACCAACTCCGACATCGCCTTCCAGGACCACTACGCCTTCGCGGGCAACTACGACGGCTTCGTCGTCTACGACATCCGCCGTCCCTCGTCGCCGCGGATCGTCAGCCAGGTCCTGTGCCCGGGCTCCCAGAACGACATCTCCGTCTCCGGCGACCTGCTCTTCCTGTCGGTGGACTCCTCGCGCAGCGACGACTCGTGCTCCAGCACGACGCTCCCGGCGTCCGACCCGGCCGCCTGGGAGGGCATCCGCGTCTTCGACATCAGCGACAAGCGCAACCCCGAGTACGTCGCCTCCGTCGAGACCGCGTGCGGCTCGCACACCCACACCGTCGTCCCCGAGCGCCGCGACGTGTGGGTCTACGTCTCGTCGTACTCGCCCAGCGCGGCGTTCCCCGACTGCCAGCCGCCGCACGACGGCATCTCCGTCGTCCGCGTCCCGCGCAGCCACCCCGAGCGCGCGGCGCTGACCAGCTTCGAGGTCGTCTTCCCCGACGGCGGCTTCCCCGGTGACAGCAACAGCTCCGCCACCTCGGGCTGCCACGACATCACCGCCTTCCCGGCCCTCGACCTCGCCGCCGGTGCCTGCATGGGCGACGGCGTCCTGTTCGACATCTCACGGCCCGACAGGCCCGAGGTCATCGACCAGGTGCAGGACGCCGAGCACTTCGCCTTCTGGCACTCGGCCACCTTCAGCCAGGACGGGCGCAAGGTCGTCTTCACCGACGAACTCGGCGGCGGCGGCGGGGCGATGTGCAACGAGGCCACCGGCGACGAGTTCGGCGCCGACGGCATCTACCACATCACCGGCCGCGGCGACCACCGGAAGCTGGAGTTCCAGAGCTACTTCAAGATCCCGCGCCACCAGGCCGACACCGAGAACTGCGTCGCCCACAACGGCTCGCTGATCCCGGTCAAGGGCCGCGACATCATGGTCCAGGCGTGGTACCAGGGCGGCGTCTCCGTCTGGGACTTCACCAACTCCCGGCGCCCCGTGGAGATCGGCTTCTTCGAGCGCGGCCCGATCACCGAGGACGTCCTGTCCTTCGGCGGCTCGTGGTCCGCGTACTACTACAACGGCCACATCTACTCGAACGACCAGGCGGGCCTCGACGTCCTGCGCATCGACGACCGGCGCACCGACCCGGCCGAGCGCGTACGGCTCGACGAGCTGAACGTGCAGTCCCAGCCCCGCTACCGCTGAGGCAGCACGAACGGTTCCTGGGCCCCGCCGGACGGTTCACCCTCCGGCGGGGCCCCCATCTCCCACTCCAGCCCGTACCGCGTGAACAGCTCGGCCCGCAGCCGGGCCAGCGGCATCGGCGCCCCCGGCAGCAGCTGCGCCACCACCGCGCCCATCAACAGCGCGCGCAGCAGCCGGTAGTCGGTCTCCGGGTCGGGCGCCCCGTAGCGCTCCACCGTGTCGCGCAGCAGGAACGCGAGCCGCTGCTGCTCCACGCACTGGATGAAGCCCGTCTGCTGCAACAGCCCCGCCATGTGCGCGCGCATCAGCACGGGGCGGCTCTGCGCCAGCCCCAGGACGGCGTCGATGGCGCGCGCCAGCAGCTCGCGCCCCGCGTCGGCGCCCGACGGTTCCGGCGCGCGCCGGAGCGCGTCCTCCAGCGTCAGATGCATGAGCCGGTGCACGGCCGACTGCAACAGCTGGTGTTTTCCCGAGAAGTAGTACGCGATGAGCCCGCGGGCCGAACCGGCGCGTTCGGCGATGTCTCCCAAGGTCGTGGCCTCGTAACCCCGCTCGGACACCAGGTCAACCGTCGCCCCCAGCAGCCGCTCGCGTGAGCGCCGACGCATCTCTTCATTGACCGATGCGCGTCGAGGCGACATGCTGGACTCCCGTTGACTGGCTCACAGTCAATATACTCAGCGGGCAACCGGGCCTCCGCGTGACCAGCGGGGTGTACCGGTGTGCGGTATCGGGCGGCGCGGGGGACCGCCCGATACCGCCGTCTTCGTCACACCCCCCTCACCTGCCGCCGCCCCGGGTGCCGCGCACCAGCGACAGCACCGGCCGCAGCCCGTCGGGCCGCCGCTCCACCGGCAGATGCTCCACCAGCCGCACGGCACACCCCAGCGCCTCCGCCCCGCCGTCCGCGCGCCGGTCGTCCCCCACCATCAGCGTCCGCCCGGGCGCCACGCCCAGCGCGGCGCAGGCGAGGGCGAAGATGCGCGGCGCTGGCTTCTGCACGCCGTGCTCGAACGACAGCACGTAGGCGTCCACGAGCGTGTCCAGCCCGTGGGCCCTGAACACCGGCCGCAGGTCCCAGCCGATGTTGCTCACCACCGCGACCGGTACGCCACGCTCCCGCAGGGCCCGCAGCACGTCCGCCGCGTCCGCGTACGGCCGCCACGCCTCCGGCTCCATGTGCCGGTCGTACAGCGCGTCGTACAGCTCGGGCACCGGGAGCGGCACGCGCCGGGCCAGCGCCGTGTATGTCGCGCGATGACGGTCCGCGTCACGGTCGCGCTCCGCCCACAGCTCCGCCAGGGCGGGCGGCAGCGCGCCCGGCGCCTGCCCGCCGGGCAGCGCGCCCGCCTCCTCCAGGGCCCCGGCCAGCCGCTCCGCCTCCGCGCCCGGCAGCGTGACGCCCACGCGGCCGAGCGCCGCGCCGAGCCACGAGACGGCGGGCTCGACGCGCATCAGCGTGCCGGAGAAGTCGAAGAGGACGGCCTCCGCCGCCGCGTCAGGCACCCAGCGCCCGCAGTCCCGGGGCGAAGGCCACCAGCAGCGGCACGAACGGCAGCAGCGTCGCCGCCGCCGTCAGCCGCGCCCTGCGCGCCGTCGTCAGCCGCCCGGCGGGGCTCAGCAGCCGGTGCACCCGCTGCGGCACGTGCGCGTGGTGCGACGTCAGGGCGAAGACGCCCCTGTCCTCGTTCAGTTCGACGAGTGCCAGCGCCGTCGTCAGCCTCCCGAAGCGGCGTGACGCCACGTCGTCCGCGGCCAGCTCGACCAGCCGGTGCACCTGCTGCTCGAACGCGGCGAAGACCGGCACCCGGCGAAAACCGTTCGCCAGCGCCCCGGCGCAGTTGAGGAGCCAGTGGTGCCGGGCGCGCACGTGGCCCTGCTCGTGGGCCAGGACGGCGTCGAGCTGCCGCCCCTTCAGCCGCCGCAGCGCCCCCGAGGTGATCACGAGGCGCAGCGGCGTGCCGGGCAGCAGCCAGGCGCCCGGCCGGTCGTCCTCCAGCACGACGAGGCGGTCGCCCGGCTCCGTCTCCTCGCCGGGCAGCCGGGGGGAGCGGGCCAGCAGGTCGGCGCGCGCCTTGCGGCGGCGCAGGCGGGCGTGCCGGATCTCACGGGTCAGCATGACGGCCGTCCAGGCGCCCCCGGCGGCCAGCACGACGGCGGTGACGGCCGCCCACCAGCTGTCGTCGGAGTGCAGCGCGTACGCGTCGATGACGCCCGCGGGGGCCGGTGCGAAGACCTGCCCGCGTACCGCGTGCCAGGCCGCCGCGCCGGAAAGGATCATCGCGAGCACGCAGCACATCAGCACGGCGGCCACGACGCACTGCCACACCCACAGTGCGAGCACCGGCTCCCGGTCGGGCCAGGACCAGCGGGCCAGGAGGCGCGGCGCCGTCGCCGCCGTGAGCCCGCCGAGCAGCAACAGCGCGATGGCGATCACCATGCCGTCAGCCTAGAGCCAGCGGGGGGCGGGCGGGAAGCCGGAGCCGTCCTCACAGCGAGAGCAGCATCACGGCCATCCCGGCGGCCAGGGCCAGTCGGCAGGCGGCCGTCACCTCGGGCGCGGCGACCGCGCCCCGTGCGCCGCTCCCGACGCGCACCGCGCCCGCCCCCGCGTCCGTGCCTGCCGCGCCGGGGAGCAGCAGCGGCCCGCAGCGCAGCGCGTACAGAACGAAGTACGCCAGCAGCCCGCCCGTCAGCACGGGAGTACCGGCGGGCCCGTGCGCCCCACCGTGCCCGCCGCCTGACGCCATGGCCACCGCCATGTACACCATGGCCAGGCCCTCGACCACGTGGTGCGTCCGGTGCGGGACGCCCGACGCGAGCAGCAGCCCGGACCACAGCGCCACCGCCCCGGAGACGGCCCCCAGCGCGAGCGCCACAGCGGCGGTGGCGGGCAGCGCGGGCAGCGCCATGACCCCCATCAGAAGCCCCATCGCCGCCTCAGCGCCCGCAGCCTGCCGTACCGCGCCCACCGCGCCGCGCATACGCAGCAGGCAGTACGCGCCCGTCCCCCCGCACAGCGCCACCAGCAGCCAGCCGACCAGCACCGGCCCGTGCATCGCCCACCTCCCGCGCCGCCGCGCCCCGCCCAGGCCCGGTACCTGCCCGGTACGGGGCGGCGGCCGGTGGAGCGCAAGGGGGCGCGGTGGTGCACGGCGACTACCATCCGGGGGTATGACGACGCGCCCGCTGACGTTCCGCGATGCCACCGAGTCCGACATACCCGCCGTGGTGGAACTGGTCGAGTCCGCCTACCGTGGCGAGGCCAGCCGGGCCGGGTGGACCACCGAGGCGGACATCCTCGACGGGCAGCGCACCGACCCCGAAGGCGTCCGCGACGTCCTGCGCGCCGACGGCAGCCGCCTGCTGACCGTCGAGGACGGCGACGGGCTCGCGGCCTGCTGCCACATCGCGCGCCGCGACGAGGGCGGCACGGTCGCCGCCTACTTCGGCATGTTCGCCGTCCGGCCGGGGCTCCAGGGCGCGGGGATCGGCAGGAGCGTCCTGGCCGAGGCCGAGCGCCGCGCCGCCGCCGAGTGGGGCGCCGCGCGCATGGAGATGACGGTGATCACCGTCCGGGACGACCTCATCGCCTGGTACGAGCGCCGCGGCTACGCCCGCACCGGCCGCACCAGCCCCTTCCCGTACGGCGACGAGCGCTTCGGCGTGCCGCTGCGCGCCGACCTGGAGTTCGAGGTGCTGGTCAAGCCGCTCGGCTGACCGCCCGCACGACGCCCGGCGTGTCCGTCACCACGCCGTCCAGCCCCAGGTCCCGCACGCGCGCCAGGTCGTCCGCCGTGTTGACCGTCCAGGCGATCACGCGCAGCCCCGCGCCGTGCGCGCGGGAGACCACGTCCGCGTCGAGCCTCGCCAGCTCGCAGGAGATCATCCCGGCGCCCAGCGCCACCGCCCGCTCGGGCGCGGTGTCCGTGGACCTGCCCGTCACCAGCGCGAGCGGCATGTCGGGCAGCAGCCCGCGCACCTCGCGCAGCGCCGCGTCGTGGAACGAGATGACGGTGACCCGGCCGCCCAGCCCCAGCCGCTCGATCTCGCCCACCAGCGCACGGGCCGCCGCCCGGTCCTTGATCTCCGCCTGGAGCGGCGCCCCCACCGCCTCCGCCGCCTCGGCGAACAGCGGCACGCGCTCGCCGAGGCCCGCGTCGAGCGCGCGCAGCTCGGCGAGCGTGAGGTCGCCGATGCGCCCCGAGCCGTCCGTCGTGCGGTCCACGGTCGCGTCGTGCATCACCACCAGCGCGCCGTCCTTGCTCAGGTGCACGTCCAGCTCGACCGCGCCGACGCCCGCCGCCTCCGCCCGCCGGAAGGAGCGCAGGGTGTTCTCCGGCTCGACGGCCATCAGTCCCCGGTGTCCGACGCTCAGCAGCGGCATGCGGTCAGCGTAGACCGGCGCCCGGCGGCACCGGTTGAACAGGGAATCTTCTCCGGATACCGTGAGGTGATACGGGAAAATCTTCTGTGGAGGGTGGGTCATGACGGAAACTTTCGCGTCCAGCGCCGTGCGGGACGGCGGTGCGGCGGCCGACGACGTGGTGGCGCACCCCGCCTGGACCACGCTGAAGCAGGCCGTCGAGGCGATCCGTCCCGCCCAGTCCGCGGACGGCTCCATCGACTTCTCCGCCGACGGCGCCCCCACCCGCGCCGCGACACGGGACCTGATCGACCGCGTCGTCCACGCCGTCGGCGCGCTGTCGCCGCTGCTCCCGCACGACGCGGACTACCACCGCGCCCTCGCCGCCGACCTGCGCCGCTGGGCCGACGACGGCTTCGGCGTCCCCGACTTCCTCGACTCGCTGCTCGCCTTCCGGCCCGCCGCCCACCGCGCCGACGGCCGCCGCCACCTCGTCGTCTTCCCCATGTACACGCAGAACGGCAACCCGGACCGCAACCTGGAGGCCGTCGTCCTGCGCGTCGTCTGGCCCGACTGGCTCGCCGACCTGGAGCGCACCCGCTACGACAACCCGATGTTCCTCGGCATCACCTTCGAGGACTTCACCGCCGGGTACGACACCGACTCGGCCGTCCTGTTCCCCGAGACCATCGCCGTGCGCGAGGCGCCGGAGCGGTTCACCTGGGGCGGCATCTTCTGCGACCGCGAGGCCGCCCGCTTCCGCCGCGTCGCCGGGGCCGCCCGCGACGTCACCGGCCTGCGGCTGCCCGAGGACGCCGAGGGCCTGCTCACCGACCAGCGGCGCGCCCAGGAGACGTTCGTCCTGTGGGACATGATCCACGACCGCACCCACAGCCACGGCGACCTGCCGTTCGACCCGTTCATGATCAAACAGCGCCAGCCGTTCTGGATGTACGGCCTGGAGGAGCTGCGCTGCGACCTCACCGCCTTCCACGAGGCGGGACTCCTGGCCGCCGAGGGCCGCCCGCAGGGCCGCGACGTCCAGTACGCCGTCCTCCTCGACCGGATCTTCCGCTTCCCGGTCACCGGCGCGCGCGTGCGCAACTACGACGGGCTCGGCGGCCAGCTCCTGTTCGCCTACCTCCACCGGCACGACGCCCTGCGCTGGACGGACAACCGCCTGCGCATCGACTGGGACCGCGCCCGCGAGGTCACGGCGCGGCTGCGCGAGGAGATCGAGACGCTCTACCGCCTCGGCATCGACCGGCCCAAGCTCGTCCACTGGTTCAAGGCCTACGAGCTGGTCTCCACCTACCTCGCGCCGCATCCCGGCTCCGCCTGGGCCAAGGGCTCCGACGCCCTCGACCTCACGCTGCCGCCCCGCAAACTCGTGGACGCCGTGCTGCCCGACGAGTTCCCGCTGAGCCTGTTCTACGAGGCCCTCGCCAAGAAGCTGCGCGGCGTCGTCGCGTCCACGCGCGGCATCACGGCCGGGACGCCCGAGGCGCAGGCCGCGTGAACGACGCCGCCGGGCACGGCATCATGGACCCCGACGGAGAGGCGGCGATCATGGACGCGACGCAGGACGGCACCCGTACGGCAGGCACGCTCCGCGGCGCCGTCGTCGCCGTGGCGGGCGCGGGCGGCCCGGCGGGACAGGCCGCCCTGCGCGCCCTGGCGGCGGCCGGGGCGACCGTCGCGGGCGCCGACGCGGACGCCGTACGGCTCGCCGAGGCCGTGGCCGCCGCACGCGAGGCCCGGCCGGGCGCCACCGTCACCGGCGCCACCGTGGACCTCCTCGACCCCGACGCCACCCGCGACTGGGCCGCGCGCACCGAGCGCGAGCACGGACGCGTGGACGGCCTCGTCCACCTCGTCGGCGGCTGGCGCGGCTCCCGGACGTTCGCGGCGACCGACCTCGCGGACTGGGACCTCCTGCACGGCCTGCTCATCCGCACCGTCCAACACACCTCGCTCGCCTTCGAGGCCCCCCTCGCCCGCAGCGGCGACGGCCGCTTCGTCCTCGTCAGCGCCGCCGGGGCCTCCCGCCCCACCGCCGGGAACGCCGCCTACGCCGCCGCCAAGGCCGCGGCCGAGGCGTGGACCCTCGCCCTCGCCGACAGCTTCCGCAAGGCGGCCCCGCCCGACGGCCCGCCCCCGGCCGCCGCGACCGTCCTCGTCGTCAAGGCCCTGCTGACCGACGCCCAGCGCGCCGAGCACCCCGAGCGCGCGTTCCCCGGCCACACCCATGTAAGCGACCTCGCCGACGCCATCGCCGCGCAGTGGTCGCAGCCCACCGCAGACGTGAACGGAACCCGCCAGTGGCTCACCCCCCGACCGTGACGACCGACGCCCGCCGCCACCACGATCCGCAGCGGCGCGGCTTCGCCAGCGACAACTACGCGGGCGTCCACCCCGAGATCCTCGAAGCCCTCGCCCTCGCCAACGGCGGCCACCAGCCCGCGTACGGCGCCGACGACTACACCGCGCACCTCCAGGACGTCTTCCGGGCCCACTTCGGCCCCCGGGCCGAGACGTACCCGGTGTTCAACGGGACGGGCGCCAACGTCGTCGCGCTCCAGGCGGTCACCGACCGCTGGGGCGCCGTCATCACGCCCGCGAGCGCCCACGTCAACACCGACGAGTGCGGCGCGCCGGAACGCGTCGGCGGCCTCAAGCTCCTCACCGTGCCCGCCCCTGACGGCAAGCTGACCCCCGAACTCGTCGCCCGCGAGGCGTGGGGCTTCGCCGACGAGCACCGCGCCATGCCGCAGGCCGTCTCCCTCACCCAGTCCACCGAACTGGGCACCCGCTACACCCCCGAGGAGATCCGCGCCGTCAGCGACGCCGCGCACGAGCACGGCCTCGCCGTCCACATGGACGGCGCCCGCCTCGCCAACGCCGCCGCGTCCCTCGGTGTCCCGCTCGCCGCCCTCACCACCGACGCGGGCGTGGACGTCCTCTCCTTCGGCGGCACCAAGAACGGCCTCCTGTTCGGCGAGGCCGTCGTCGTCCTCACCCCGGGCGCCGTGCGCGGCATGGCGCACCTGCGCAAGCTGTCGATGCAGCTCGCCTCCAAGATGCGCTTCGTCTCGGTGCAGTTCGAGGCGCTGCTCGCCGGTGACCTGTGGCTGCGCTCCGCCCGCGCGGCCAACGCCATGGCCGCCCGGCTCGCCGCGGGCGCCCGCGCCGTGGACGGGGTGGAGGTCCTCCGCCCCGTCGAGGCCAACGCCGTCTTCGCCAGGCTGCCCCACGACGCCGCGGAACGCCTCATGAAGCGCCACCGCTTCTACTTCTGGGACGAGCCCGCGGGCCACGTCCGCTGGGTCTGCTCCTTCGACACGACGGAGCAGGACGTGGACGGGTTCCTCGACGCGCTCCGCGAGGAGATGGCCCGCTGAGGCCGCCCGCGCGCCGTCAGCCGACCGCGGCCGGCGGCGGCGCGCTGCCGCCCAGGTGCGCCGGGAGCCACCAGGTGTCCTCCGGGCCCCGCGGCTCCGCCGGATACGCGCGCTGCGCCCCGTCGAGCAGCTCCTCCATACGCTCCCGCAGCCGCCGGGTGATCCGCATCGCGTACTCCTCGCGGCTCGCCTCGATCGGCTCCCCGACGCGGATCGTCACCGGGAAGTGGTGGCGGCCGAAGTCCCGCTTCCTGCCCTTGGTCCACAGCCGCTGCGTGCCCCACAGGGCCATCGGCAGCAGCGGCACACCGGCCTCCTGCGCCATGCGCGCGGCGCCCGACTTGAACTTCTGGAGCGTGAACGAGGGGGAGATCGTCGCCTCGGGGAAGACGCCCACGATCTCGCCCTTCTTCAGCGCGCCCACCGCCAGGTTGAAGGCGCCCTCGCCCTGCGCCCGGTCCACGGGTATGTGCTTCATGCCGCGCATCAGCGGGCCCGACACCTTGTGCCGGAAGACCGACTCCTTCGCCATGAAACGCACCAGCCGCTTCGCCGGACGCGCGGCGAAACCGGCGAACACGAAGTCGAGATAGCCGATGTGGTTGCTCACCAGCACGGCGCCGCCCCGGCGCGGCACATGGTCGCTGCCGTCCACGTCGAGACGCAGGTCCAGCGCCTTGAACATGGTCCGCGCGACGGCGACGACCGGCGGGTATACGAACTCTGCCATGCGGGGAGTGCCCTTCTTCCATGCGGGGGACCTACGCAACCGTAACTTGCGGCGTCGCTGGATCGTGCCCGAAAGGCGGCCGGATCACCACCCCTCGCGCCGATACCCGCCGATACCGCCCCGACACCGGGAATGAACGCACCGTGAGCCCGCTTGACGAGGGGACGGCCCCGGCGCGCGGGGCGGCGCCACGGCGCGGCGGAGGAGAGGACGACCCCATGGACGGACGGCGGCTCACGGCGGCGGACCTCGACGTGGCGGCGCTCGGCCGCCGCGCCACGCTGGTCCAGTTCTCCTCGGCCTTCTGCCGCCCCTGCCACGCCACCCGCCGGGTGCTGGCGGAGGTGGCCGCCATGGTCGAGGGCGTCGCCCACGCGGAGATCGACGCCGAGTCGCGCCTCGACCTCGTCCGCGACCTCGGCGTGACCGCGACCCCCACCGTCCTCGTCCTCGACGCGGCGGGACGCATCGTCCGGCACGCCACGGGGCAGCCGCGCAGGGCGGACGTGATCGCCGCGCTCGGGGCGGCGGTCACCGGCTGACACGGCCGGGTCCGACCGGTGCGCGGAGAGCCACGTCACAGTGCGGCATGCTTGCGCGCGGGGGATACCCTTGGATGTACTGGCGAGTAACAAGCTGGGCCGATCGTCGTGGCGCCCCGGGCGCGGACGGGGTGGAAGGGCCGGCTGTGCGGATCGACTGCAGGAGGAACCGGCGTGAGTCTGAGGATCGTTGTCTGTGTGAAGTACGTGCCCGACGCCACCGGTGACCGGTCCTTCGCCGAGGACCTGACCACCGACCGCGACGCCGTGGACGGGCTGCTGTCCGAGCTCGACGAGTACGCCGTCGAGCAGGCCCTCCAGATCGCCGAGGCCACGGAGGGCGCCGAGGTCACCGTCCTCACCGCGGGCCCCGAGGACGCCGCCGACGCGCTGCGCAAGGCCCTGTCCATGGGCGCCGACAAGGCCGTCCACGTCGAGGACGACGACCTGCACGGCACCGACGTGCTCGGCACCTCGCTCGTCCTCGCCAAGGCCGTCGAGCACATCGGCTACGACCTGGTGGTCTGCGGCATGGCCTCGACGGACGGCGGCATGGGCGTCCTGCCCGCCCTGCTCGCCGAACGCCTCCGGGTCCCGCAGGTCACGCTGCTGTCCGAGGTCTCCGTCGCCGACGGCAAGGTCACCGGCCGCCGCGACGGCGACGCCGCCACCGAACGCCTCCAGGCGTCGCTGCCCGCCGTCGTCTCGGTCACCGACCAGTCGGGGGAGGCCCGTTACCCCTCCTTCAAGGGGATCATGGCGGCCAAGAAGAAGCCGGTCGAGAACCTCGACCTGGAGGACCTGGACATCGAGGCGGAGCAGGTCGGCCTCGCGGGCGCCGCGACCGCCGTGCTGTCGGCCACCGAGCGCCCGGCACGCACGGCGGGCGAGATCGTCCACGACGAGGGCGAGGGCGGCAAGCTGCTGGCCGCGTTCCTCGCCGGGCGCAAGTTCGTCTGACGCGCCGCAGCCCGCCCGCACGTTCCCACGGAGGAGACCGCACGCCATGACCGAAGTCCTCGTCCTCGTCGATCACGAGAACGGCACCGTCCGCAAGCCCACGCTCGAACTCCTCACCCTCGCCCGCCGCCTGGGCGACCCGGTCGCCGTCCACCTCGGCCCCGGCGCCGACATTGCCGCGCCGGTCCTCGCCGAGCACGGCGCCACCCGCGTCCTCGCCGCCGACGCCCCCGAGTTCGCCGACTACCACCTCGTGCCGAAGGTGGACGCGCTCCAGGCCGCGTTCGACGCGGTCGGCCCGGCCGCCGTCCTGGTGCCCTCCTCGGGCGAGGGCAAGGAGATCGCCGCCCGGCTCGCCCTGCGCACCGGCTCAGGGCTCGTCACCGACGCCGTGGACATCGCCCCGGGCGACGACGGCCCGGTCACCACGCAGTCGGCGTTCGCCGCCGCCTACTCCACCACCTCACGCGTGACCAGGGGCGTCCCCGTCGTCACGGTGAAGCCCAACTCGGCGACGCCAGAGGCCGCCCCCGCCGCTGGCACCGTCGAGGAACTGGCCGTCACGTTCGGCCCGCTCGCCACCGGCACCGCCGTCGTCTCCCGCGCCCCGCGCGAGTCCACCGGCCGCCCCGAACTGGCCGAGGCGGCCATCGTCGTCTCCGGCGGGCGCGGCGTGGGCAGCGCGGAGAGCTTCTCCGTCATCGAGGACCTCGCCGACGCGCTCGGCGCCGCCGTCGGCGCCTCCCGCGCCGCCGTGGACGCGGGCTGGTACCCGCACGCGCACCAGGTCGGCCAGACCGGCAAGACCGTCTCCCCGCAGCTGTACCTCGCCGCCGGGATCTCCGGCGCGATCCAGCACCGCGCCGGGATGCAGACGTCGAAGACGATCGTCGCCGTCAACAAGGACGCCGAGGCCCCGATCTTCGAGCTGGTGGACTACGGCGTCGTCGGCGACCTCTTCGCGGTCGTCCCCGCCTTGACCGAGGAGATCAAGGCCCGCAAGGGCTGACCTCCCCGTCGGCCCGCCCGCCCCGGGCGGGCCGACGCGCCAGGACCGCGTACGAACGGGAGCCCGCCGCATGCCGCAGCCCGAACGGATCGCCACCACCCTGCCCCCGTCCGCGTCCGCAGCCGTCGGCGCGGAACTCGCCGCCGTGGACGCCGACCTGGCCCGCCGCTACCCCGGCGACCCCGGCACCCGCCAGCCCGTCCACACCGTCTACGTCCCGGCCGACCGCCTCACCGACGGCACCCCGCGCGCCTGGGGCGACGCCGCCCTCGCCCTCCTCGACCGGCACGCCCCGGGACCCGACGCGCTCGCCGCCGTCCTCGGCCTCCCCGCCGACCTCGCCGCGCCCGTCCACGACCGCGTCCGCGCCAAGCTCGTCCGCGAGCCCGTCGAGGACCTGCGCATCGACTTCGAGGACGGCTACGGCAACCGGCCCGACGCCGAGGAGGACGCCGACGCCGCCCGCGCCGCCCGCCTGCTGGCCCGCGCCGTCGCCGACGGCAGCGCCCCGCCGTACGCCGGGATCCGCCTCAAGAGCCTCGAAGCCCCCGTCCGCGACCGCGGCATCCGCACCCTCGACATCTTCCTCACCACGCTCCTGGACGCGGGCCCGCTCCCGGCCGGGCTCCACCTCACGCTCCCGAAGACCGGCTACGCCGAGCAGGTCGCCGCCATGGCCGGGCTCTGCGCCCGCTTCGAGGAGGCCACCGGCCTGCCCCCCGGCCGCCTGCGCTTCGAGATCCAGATCGAGACGACCCAGGCCGTGCTCGGCGCCGACGGCCGCGCCACCGTCGCCCGCATGATCGACGCCGCCGGTGGCCGCGTCACCGGCCTGCACTACGGCACGTTCGACTACAGCGCCGCCTGCCAGGTCAGCGCCGCCCACCAGTCCGCCGACCACCCCGCCGCCGACCACGCCAAGGCCGTCATGCAGGCCGCGGCTGCGGGCACCGGCGTGCGGCTCAGCGACGGCTCCACCAACGTCCTGCCCGTCGGCCCCACCGACCGCGTCCACCACGCCTGGCGCCTGCACCACGCCCTCGTACGCCGCGCCCTCGCCCGCGCCTTCTACCAGGGCTGGGACATGCACCCGGGACACCTCCCCACCCGCTACGCCGCCGTCTACGCCTTCTACCGCGAAGGGCTGCCCGCCGCCGCGTCACGCCTCGCCGCCTGGACCGGCGGCGACGGCACCGGCGGCGTCCTGGACGAACCCGCCACCGCCCGCGCGCTCAGCGGCTTCCTCCTGCGCGGCCTCGACTGCGGCGCCCTGGACACCGCCGAGGTCACCGCGGCCTGCGGCCTCGACCGCTCCCACCTGCACACCCTCGCGGGACGCACGTCGCGCACCTCACCCTGACCGGACTGGACAATCCGGGGACGGACGGATCAGGCTTCGTCCTCATGACCACTGATCTTGTCGCCGCCGTGGACATCGGCGGTACGAAAATCGCCGGTGCGCTCGTGGACGGCACCGGCGAACTGCTCCACCGCGTCCAGCGCCCGACCCGCGCCGCGGAGTCGGCCGCGAACGTGCTGGGCGCCCTCACCGAGGTGGTCACCGCCCTGACCGCGCACGCGCTGTGGCCGCGCGTCGCCGCCGTGGGCGTCGGCAGCGCCGGGCCCGTGAACGCCCGCACCGGCACCGTCAGCCCGGTCAACATCGCCGCCTGGCGCGACTTCCCCCTCGTCGCGCGCATCACCGACACCGCCGGCCCGCTGCCCGTCACCCTGGTCGGCGACGGCGCCGCCATCGCCGCGGGCGAGCACTGGCGCGGCGCCGCGCGCGGCCGGACGAACGCGCTGTGCATGGTCGTCTCCACCGGCGTCGGCGGCGGCCTCATCCTCGACGGGAAGCTGCGCCCAGGACCGACCGGCAACGCCGGGCACATCGGCCACATCAGCGTGGACTTCGACGGCGAGCTGTGCCCCTGCGGCGGCCGTGGCTGCGTCGAACGCATCGCCAGCGGCACCAACATCGCCCGCTACGCCCTCGCCTCCGGCTGGCGTCCCGGCGGGGACGGCGACACCACGGCCGCCGGTGTCGCGGTCGCCGCCGCCGCGGGCGACCCGGTCGCGCGCGAGGCGTACGAACGCGCCGCCCGCGCGCTGGCGGCGGGCATCGCCGCGACCGCCACCCTGGTCGAGATCGAGACCGTCGTGGTGGGCGGCGGCGTCGGCCAGGCGGGCGACGTCCTGTTCGCCCCGCTGCGCCGGGCCCTGACCGGTTACGCCACCCTGCCGTTCGTCCGCGGCCTTGAGGTCGTCCCCGCCGAACTGGGCACCGACGCGGGCCTCGTGGGCGCCGCCGCGGCCAGCTGGCAGTCGGACACGTTTTCGGGACGGGCACAAGTGGGCAACTGATTCACGGCGGATGAAGGAGGGGGCCACGTGATCATCTGGCTGAACGGTGCGTCCGGTGCGGGCAAGGGCGCGGTGGCCGCGGAACTCGTCGGGCTGCTGCCCGGCAGCGCCCTCTTCGACCCCGGGGTGGTCGGCGACGGCCTGCGCGCCCTGCTCCCCGAGCGGCGGCTCGCCGAGGTGGGCGACGTGCAGGACCTCCCGGCGTGGCGCCGCCTCGTCGTGGACACGGCGACCGCCCTCCTCGCCGAGCTGCCGGGGCCGCTCGTCGCGCCCATGACGCTGCTGCGCCAGGAGTACCGCGACGAGATCTTCGGCGGGCTCGCCACCCGCAGGATCGCCGTGCAGCACTTCCTGCTCGACGGGGAGGAAACGTTCCGGCACGCCCGGATCGACGAATGCGCCGCCGTGGACGGCGAGGCGGCCCGCGGGCGTGGGCCCGGCCTGCTGCCCGGCGCCACGACGGCGTTGTCCTGGCTCGCCGCGGACACCCACCGGCTCGACACCTCGGGGCTCACCCCGCGCGAGGCGGCCGTCCTGCTCGCCGAGGCGGTCGGCCGGGGCGACGGCCTGTGTCCCATCGTGCAGACGCCGCCGCCCCGCGCGGAGACCCTCGCCGCCGGGGTGCTGTTCTTCGACGACCAGGACCGCGTGCTCCTCGTCGATCCGACCTACAAGCCAGGCTGGGAGTTCCCCGGCGGCGTCGTGGAGCCGGGGGAGCCGCCCGCCCGCGCGGCCGTCCGTGAGGTCGCCGAGGAACTGGGCCTGCACCTCGCCCAGGAGCCGCCGCTGCTCGTCGTGGACTGGGAGCCGCCCCGCCCGCCCCGCTACGGCGGCCTGCGGCTGCTGTTCGACGGCGGCAGGCTGGACGCGGACCGGGTGGGCGGCCTGCTGCTGCCGGGCGAGGAACTGCGCGGCTGGCGGTTCGCCGCCGAGGACGAGGCGGAACAGATGCTGTCGCCCGGACGGTTCGCCAGGCTGCGCTGGGCGCTGCGGGCGCGGGCCGAGGGGCGCGCGCTCAACCTCCAGGCGGGCGTGCCGGTCGGCGTCTGACGCGCCGCCGGATCGCGGAGCGCACCCGGGCGATCTAGCGTTACCGGTGATGGCCCCGGACCGGGGAAGGCCCCCTCCGTGAGCGGTGACCGCGATGCGCATACCGGAGTACGTACCGGACCCCGCCGACGAACGGCGCGGCTGGACCGTCCATGCCGTGCTCGGCACGGCGGGCGCCGCGCTCGTCCTCGGCGTCTCGCTCGTCCTCGCCCCCGACGGCGGCCCCACCGCCGACGCGGGGCCCCCGCCGCAGCCCTCCGGCGCGGCGAGCCCCGGCGCGGCCGGGACCTCGGGCGACGTCCTGGAGCCGCTGCCGCCCGCCGTGCCGACGTGGGTCTCCGTGCCCGCCATCGGCGTGGACGCGCCGCTCACCCCCGTCGGGCTCGACCCCGAGGGGTGGATCGAGTCGCCGCCCGAGGACGTCCCGGGCCTCGCCGGGTGGTACCGGGACGGCACGTCGCCCGGCGCGGACGGCACGGCCGTCGTCGTCGGCCACGTGGACAACGCCGCGGGCCCCGCCGTCTTCTACGGCCTCGGCGCGCTCGCGCCGGGCGACCGCATCGAGGTCGTCCGCGAGGACGGCCGCGCGGCGGGCTTCACGGTCTACGACATCGCCGTCTACGACAAGGCCGACCTTCCCGCGCACGTCTACCGGGCCACGGGCCAGGCGGAGCTGCGCCTCATCACCTGCGGCGGGAGCTTCGACGCGGACCAGGGGTACGAGGGGAACGTCGTGGTCTTCGCGCGCATGTCGGACGCCGGGTGACCCCGATGGCCTCGCGGAATAACCCGTTTGTCCCGCTTCGGAGGGTGTGGGTGGTTCTGTCGGCCTAGGGTCGCGGTGCGGGGCGACGCACTTCGACAGAGGGAGCCATTCCGATGAGCACACTGCGTACCGCGCTGGCCGGCGCCGGGCTGGGAGCGATCCTGCTGGGCGCGGCGGCACCCACCGCGTCGGCGCTGATACCCGCGCAGTCCACGGCGTTCGGCTTCAGCGTCTCCCCGACCAGCGTCCAGCCCGGCGGCACGGTCACCCTGACCGTCACCGGCTGCACCGACTCCGACGCCTTCGCCGAGTCCGCCGTCTTCGACCGCGTCAGCCTCGGCTCCGCGGGCCAGACCCAGACGGCCAGGACCGCCGTGGACTCCGACGCCCGTGTCGGAGCCCAGTACGACGTCGTGTTCACCTGCGGCTCTGAGATCGGCACCGCGACGCTGACCATCGCCGCGTCGCCGTCGCCGACCCCCACAGCGACGGCGACGGCGACCGCCACGGCCACCGCGACCGCCACAGCGACGGCGAGCGCCACGACGCTGCCCTCGCGCGGCGCGCAGGCCGGTGTCGGCGGCACGCAGGAGGACGGCGGCGGGAACGGCAGCGTGATCCTGCTGGCCGGTGCCGGGATCACCGCACTCGCGGCGGCGGGCGCCGCGTTCGCCTTCAGAGGACGCACCGGCCGGGGCCACTGAGCCCGCGGCGACAGGCCGTCAGGCCGGGGCGTTCACCGCGTAGCGCTGGAGGAACAGCGCCTCGGCCACCGCCATACGCTCCAACTCCTCGGGGGACACGCTCTCGTCCACCGCGTGGATCTGCGCGGACGGCTCGCTCAGCCCGATCAGCAGGATCTCGGCATCCGGGTACAGGCCGTGCAGCGTGCTGGTCAGCGGGATCGAACCCCCCTGGCCCACCACCGCCATCTCCGCCCCGTCGTAGGCGTCCCGCATCGCGGTGGCCATCGAGGCGTAGGCGGGGCTGGTGGTGTCGGCGCTGAACGCCTCGCCCTCACCGGTCGGCCGCACCTCCACCCGCGCGCCCCACGGCGCGCGGGCCGTGAGGTGCGCGGCCAGCAGGTCGCTCGCGGCGCCCGCCGCCGTCCCCGGCGGCACCCGCAGGCTCACCAGCGCCTCCGCGCGGGCCTGCACCGAGGGCGTGGCGCCGACGACCGGCGGGCAGTCGATGCCGAGCACCGTCACGGCGGGCCGGGCCCACACCCGGTCGGCCACGGTCCCCGAGCCGATCAGCTCGACCCCGTCGAGCACCTTCGCGTCCGCGCGGAACGTCTCCTCCGGGTACTGCGTCCCCTGCCACACGCCGTCGGCCGCCAGGCCGTCCACGGTCGTCGAACCGTCCTCGGCGCGCAGCGAGTCCAGCATCCTGATCAGCGCCGCCAGGGCGTCGGGCGCGGCGCCGCCGAAGGCGCCCGAGTGCAGGTTCCCCGCCAGCGTGTCCACCCGGACGCGCACCATGGCCATCCCGCGCAGCATCGCCGTCACCGTGGGCACGCCGACGCGGAAGTTGCCCGTGTCGCCGACGACGATCGCGTCGGCGGCCAGCAGCTCCGGGTGCGCCTCCGCGTACTGCTCCAGACCGCTGGTGCCCTGCTCCTCCGAGCCCTCCACGATCACCTTCACGCCCACCGGGACGCCGCCCGACGCACGCAGCGCGCGCAGGGCCAGCAGGTGCATCAGCACGCCGCCCTTGCAGTCCGCCGCCCCCCGTCCGTACCAGCGCCCGTCGCGCTCGGTGAGGCTGAACGGGGGAGTGGTCCAGGCGGCCTCGTCCAGCGGCGGCTGCACGTCGTAGTGCGCGTACAGCAGCACGGTCGGCGCACCCGTGGGGCCGGGCAGGTGACCGTAGACGGAGGAGGTGCCGTCCGGCGTCTCCAGCAGGGCGACGTCCGCGAAGCCCTCGGCCCGCAGCGCGGCGGCGATCCACTCCGCCGCGCCGAGGCACTCGCTCGCCGGGTACTGCGCGGGGTCGGCGACGGACCGGTAGGCCACCAGCTCCGTCAACTCCTCCTTGGCCTGCGGCATCAGCGCGGCGACGGCGGCAGAGATCGCGGCATGCTGGGCACTGTGCTCCATGGGACGCTCCTTGTGCGGGCACGCGGGCGGCCATGAGGACCGGAACGACGAGGCGTGCCGTCGAACGGGAATGCGTCCGATGATCCCACAGCCGTCGTCCGCGCCCGGGGCTGCGTAGGATGCCCAGCGGTGACCGACGGACGGAACACAGCGGGGAGCTACAGCACATCGTGACCAGTGAAGACGGAGCCGGGACCAGTGAGGTGTGGGACGTCGTCGTCGTGGGCGCCGGTCCCGCCGGAGCCTCCGCCGCACGTGCCGCCGCCGAGGCGGGACGCCGGGTCCTGCTGCTGGAGAAGGCGGAGCTGCCGCGCTACAAGACCTGCGGCGGCGGCATCATCGGCCCCTCGCGGGACGCGCTGCCCCCCGGCTTCGAACTCCCGCTGCGCGACCGGGTGCACGCGGTCACGTTCTCGCTGAACGGCAGGCTGACCCGCACCCGCCGCTCCAAGCGGATGCTCTTCGGCCTCGTGAACCGCCCGGAGTTCGACCAGCGCCTCGTCGAGGCCGCCGTCAAGGCGGGCGCCGAACTGCGCACCGGCGCCGCCGTGTCACGCGTCGAGCAGCACGGTCCCGCCGTGCCCGACCGCCGTACGGTCGCGGTCGTCCTGGCGGGTGGCGGGACACTGCTCGCCCGCGCCGTCGTCGGTGCGGACGGGAGCGCCAGCCGCATAGGAGCGCACGTCGGGGTGCGCGTCGGGCAGGTCGATCTGGGGCTTGAGGCCGAGATCCCCGTGCCGCCCGAGGTGGCGGAGGACTGGCGGGGCCGCGCGCTGATCGACTGGGGCCCGCTGCCCGGCTCCTACGGCTGGGTCTTCCCGAAGGGGGACACGCTGACCGTCGGCGTCATCTCCGCGCGGGGCGAGGGCGCCGCGACCAAGCGCTACCTGGAGGACCTGACGGCGCGCGTCGGCCTCTCGGGCTTCGAGCCGTCCATCTCCTCGGGGCACCTCACCCGCTGCCGCACCGACGACTCGCCGCTGTCGCGCGGCCGGGTCCTGGTCTGCGGCGACGCGGCGGGGCTGCTGGAGCCGTGGACGCGCGAGGGCATCTCGTTCGCGCTGCGCTCGGGGCGGCTCGCCGGGCAGTGGGCGGTCCGGATCGCGGAGGCGGGCGACGCCGTGGACGCCCGGCGGCAGGCGCTCAACTACACGTTCGCCATCAAGAGCGGCCTCGGCGTGGAGATGGGGGTCGGGCGGCGGCTGCTGACGATCTTCTCGCAGCGGCCCAGGCTGCTGCACACCACGCTCATCGGCTTCCGCCCGGCGTGGACCGCGTTCGCGCAGATCACGCGGGGCTCCACGACGCTGGCGGGGATCGTGCGCTCGCATCCGGTGGCCCGCCGGGCGCTCGCCGCGCTGGACAAGGCACCGGCGGAGACGCCAGGGCCCGAAGGCGACGCGGCGGCGGAGCCGGGACGCGCCTGACGGCGAGCGGGTCCGGTCACGCCAGGTCCGGTCCGGTCCGACGAAGGTCGCCGTCTCCTACTACGGCGGGAGTAGAAGAGGTGCCGCCGCCGGGCTGACGACCCGCCGCGCACGGCGCACTACCGTGGCTGACATGCGTGTACGACCCCCGCCCGAGCCGCCCGGCCTCCGCCGGACCTGGCTGCTGCCCGTCCTCGTCCTGCTGGTCCAGCAGGCCGGGTCACGGTTCGCGGACGCACATCAGACGGGCCAGACGGCGCTCGACCCGACCGGCCACCTCCTGCTCGCCCTCGGCCCACTGCTCCTGGCGGCCCGCTACCGGCGCCCCGGCGCGGTCGCCGTCGGCACGGCGCTCGTCACCGCCGTCTACCTCGCCGCGGGATACCCGCTCGGCCCGGTGTTCCTGAGCGTGGTCGCCGCCTCGTTCCACGCCGTCGTCGCCGGTCGCCGGTACGCCGCCTGGTCCGCGATGGGCGCGCTGTGGATCGCACGCCTGGTCATGGGCCACTGGCTCCACCCCTGGCTGCCCGCCCCGGCCGACGCGTCCGCCGACTGGGGCTCGGACGCCGCCACCGCCGCCTGGACCGTCGCCGTCCTCTCGGTCGCCGAGCTGGTCAGGCTCCGCCGTGAACGGCACGCCGCCGAACGCGCCGAGCGGCAGGCCCGTGAGCGCCGCCGCGCCGACGAGGAGCGGCTGCGCGTCGCCCGCGAACTCCACGACGTCCTCGCCCACAGCATCGCCGTGATCAACGTCCAGGCCGCCGTCGGCCTCGCCCTCCTGGACAGCGACCCCGCCCAGGCCCGCACCGCCCTCCTCGCCATCAGGAGCGCGGGCAAGGACGCCCTCGGGGAGGTGCGGCAGGTGCTCGACACCCTTCGCGCCCCGGGCGCGGCCCCCAGGGCGCCCACCCCGGGGCTCGCCGACCTGCCGGAGCTGGCCGCGCAGGCCGCGGCGGCGGGCCTGCGGGTCCACCTGGAGGCGGACGACGTCCCAGGGCTCCCCCCGGCCGCCGGGCTCACGGTCTTCCGCGTCACCCAGGAGGCGCTGACCAACATCGTCCGCCACTCCGGCGCCCGCACCGCCCGCGTGCGGCTGCGCCGCGTGCCCGGCGCGCTCGACCTGCGGATCGAGGACGCGGGCCCCGCCACCGGCGGCCACGACGCGGGCAGCGGCAACGGCCTGACGGGCATGCGGGAACGGGCCGCGGCCTGCGGCGGCACCCTCACGGCGGGACCGGTGCCCGGCGGCGGCTTCCGGGTGGAGGTCCGCCTGCCGCTCGCCCCGCCCGCCGAACGCCCGCCAGGACCCGCGCCCGACCCGGCCCATGCCGAGCCCGCCGAGCCGGCCGTGTCCGCCGCCCGTCCAGGGAGACCCGAGTGATCCGCGTCCTGCTGGCCGACGACCAGGTCCTCGTCCGGGCGGGGTTCCGCGCGCTGCTCGACGCCCAGCCGGGCATCGAGGTGACCGCCGAGGCGGCGGACGGCGCCGAGGCCCTGCGCCTCGTCCGCGCGCAGCGCCCCGACCTCGTCCTGATGGACATCAGGATGCCCGTGCTCGACGGCCTCGCCGCCACGCGCGCCGTCACCGCCGACCCGGAGCTGGCGGCCGTGCGCGTCGTCATGCTCACGACGTTCGAACTGGACGAGTACGTCTTCGAGGCCCTGCGCTCCGGCGCCTCCGGGTTCCTCGTGAAGGACACCGAGCCCGACGAACTGCTGCGTGCCGTCCGGGCCGTCGTCGCGGGCGACGCCCTGCTGTCGCCCGGTGTCACCCGCAGGCTGATCGCCGAGTTCGCCGCGCGCTCCCGCCCCCCGGCGTCCGCGACGGCCGCTCTCGCCCGCCTCACCGGGCGGGAGCGGGAGGTGACGACCCTCGTCGGCATGGGGCTGTCCAACGAGGAGATCGCCCGCAGGCTCGTCGTCTCCCCGCTGACCGCGAAGACGCACGTCAGCCGCGCCATGATCAAGCTCGGCGCCCGCGACCGCGCCCAACTCGTCGTGCTGGCCTACGAGTCCGGGCTCGTCAGGCCCGGCTGGCTCGGCTGAGAGGGGGTGTGGGGAACTCCGGTCCGAGATCCGGCCCGGTCGGATGGGCGTGGTGCGAGGTCGGGAGGGGCGGGCCGGCGGCATTGCCGGGAGTGTGGTCATCCGCCACCGACTGGACGCGGAAGACGACGGCGACTGCTCGGAACAGGCCGACCGGATGGCCTGCACGGCGCGGCGCCCGATCCGCGGAAGAGCCTCCGCTAACGAAGTTCCTTGCGCAGCAGGGTGCACATGGTCTCGTGACGCCGCACCGAGCCGTCGGCGTCCAGCACGTCCCACGCCTCGGGCCGACGATCGAAGGCAAGGTAGCCCAGCCGCTCGTACAGCGCCCGGGCCCGCACGTTGTCCTCTTCCACGCCCAGCTCCGCACGACGCAGGCCGCGGTCCTTGATCCGCTGCTCGGCCACGCCGATGAGCAGCGTGCCGATCCCGCAGGACTGCAAGGCGGGATGAACAGCCAATTGCCAGAGCGTCCCGGCGCCCTCCGCGGTCCGGTAGTCGATGCCGCCCACCGCCACCGGCATGTCCGTCGGCGGGCATACCGCGAGGTAGTCCACCTCACCCAGCCTGGCACGCTCCACCTGCTTCGCGACATCGGCCAGATGCGGCTCGGACCCCGCCCAGCCGCACGACTCCAGGTCCGTGGGCCTCAGATCGCGTACGGACAGCTTCAGCACGACGTCGATCACCCTTACCCCCTCCAGCGGACCAAGCCTCCTGCCGAGCCGGAAACAGGCCCGCAGCAGCGGTCACCCTACCGAGCCCTCGGGCTCGACGGCCCTGAGTTCTCGAACGCCTGCCGGGGGAGGGGGAGGCCCCGCGGCCGGTCAGCCGACCGGCCGCACCGCGTCCCGCGTCAGGTGGGCGATGACCGCCGACACCCCGGCCAGCGCCGCGACCGTGGTGAGCGCGGCGGGCATCGAGGACCAGTCGGCCAGGAAGCCGATGGCGACCGGCCCGAGCAGCATCCCGCCGTATCCCAGCGTCGAGGCGGCGGCGACCCCGCGCGGCCCCGCCACCGCCCCGGCCTGCCCCAGCGCTATCGGGAAGATGTTGGCCAGCCCCAGGCCGGTGAGCACGAACCCGGCCAGCGCCAGCCACACCGTGGGCGCCAGCGCGCCCAGCAGCATCCCGGCCGCCGCCGTCGTGCCCCCGAGGACGAGACTGGTGCTCTGCCCGAGACGCCGCAGCATCGCAGAACCGGTCAACCTGCCCACGGTCATGGCCCCGGCGAACACCGAGTAGGCGGCGGCGGCCACGCCCGCGCTCGCGTCCAGCGACTCCTTCAGGTGCAGCGCGCTCCAGTCGGCGAGCGCGCCCTCCCCGTAGGCCGAGCAGAGCGCGATGAAGCCGAGGACGATCACCAGGCGCCGCACCGGCGTCCCCGCCGCCATGGTTGCCACCGCACGCCCTGACCCCTCCGCCGCACCGGCGGTCCCGCCCGCGCCACCGCCGACGACGGGCAGCGTGCCCGCGATCAGCGCGCGACCCATCACCAGCGCGACCACCACCCCGACCGCCGCAAGCAGCCCCAGATGCCTGGCGGCCGTCAACTGCCCCGCGACCAGCCCGCCAAGACCCGCGCCGATCATGCCGCCCAGCGAGTACGCCGCGTGGAAGCCCGGCATGATCGGCTGCCGCGTCGCCGTCACCAGATCGACCGCCACGCTGTTCGCCGCGACGTTCACCGCCCCGAACGCCGCGCCGAACACCAGCAGCACGGCACCGAGCACCACCGCGGAATGCGTGTGCGGGGGCAGCGCGACCGTCAGCGCCAGCAGCACGAGCCCCACGACCGTCACCACCCGGCTGCCGAACCGCTGGCACAACCGCCCGGTGAGCGTCATCGTCACCACGGCGCCCGCCGACGTCCCGAGCAGCGCGAGCCCCAGCGCGCTGGCCGACGCCCCCGTCTGCTCCTTCACGTCGGGGATGCGGACGACCCACCCGGCGAAGAGGAAGCCGTCGAGGGCGAAGAAGCCCGTGAGGGCGATCCGCAGGCGGCGCAGCACGTCCTCCGCCGCCGCGGACGGCGCCCCGGGCGGAGCGGCGGCGCGCGGGGCACGCCGGGTCGGCGCCGACCGGCGTTTGTTCATGGGAGACACAAAGCCACAATAGGCACGTGACCTCCCCTCGCACCAGGCTGGACAGAGGCCGGAACGCCCTTGGCCCGGCACTCGAACTCGTCCACACCGGCCGGGCCCCCACCCGCGCCGTCCTCACCACGGAACTGGGCGTCACGCGCGCCACCGCCGGTGCCGTCGCCGCCGAGCTCCAGACCCTGGGCCTCATCACCGTGGACGCAGGACCCGGCGCCTCCACCGGCGGACAGGGCCGCCCCTCCCATCGCCTCGCCATCGCCGACGACGGCCCGGTCGCCCTCGCCACCCAGGTGCACGCCGACGGCTACCGCGCCGCCCTCGTCGGCCTCGGCGGCCGTCTCGTCGCGACCGCGCCCCCGGGCCCGGCCGTGGACGCCGATCCCGCCGAGGTGCTGCGCGCCGTCGTCGCCACCGGCGCCGCGCTCCTGCGCGACAGCGGACGCCGGTGCGTCGGCGCCGGGCTCGCCGTGCCCTCCGCCGTCGCCGAGCCCGACGGCACGGCCCTCAACCCGCTCCACCTGCCGTGGCCGGTGGGCGCCCCGGTCCGGCGGATCTTCACCGACT
Organism: Streptomyces avicenniae; assembly: GCF_000719135.1. Classification (GTDB taxonomy): domain Bacteria; phylum Actinomycetota; class Actinomycetes; order Streptomycetales; family Streptomycetaceae; genus Streptomyces; species Streptomyces avicenniae. The sequence goes on from NZ_JOEK01000004.1 coordinate 220,437, forward strand.
GCCTCGCCGAGGCCGGAATCCGGGCACCCGGCTACTGCGGCAACGACATGAACCTCACCGCACTCGCCGAGCACCGGCACGGCGCGGGCCAGGGCGCGCGGCACCTCCTGTGCGTCGCCACCGGCCACCACGGCGTCGGCGGCGCCCTCGTCGTGGACGGCCGACTGCACAGCGGCAGCGCCGGGCTCGCCCTGGAGGTCGGCCACCTGACGGTCGATCCCGACGGCAAGCCCTGCCACTGCGGCAGTCGCGGCTGCCTCGACATCGAGACCGACCCCCGCGCCCTGCTCGCCGCCGCGGGCCGCGAGCCAGGACCCGAGGGCATCCTCCTCGACCAGGCGGGCGCCCTCGTCCGCTCCGGCTACCCGGCCGACCCGACCGTCCGCGACGCGACGCGGACCGTCATCGACCGCCTCGGCCTCGGCCTCGCCGGGCTGGTCAACATCCTGAACCCCGACCGCATCCTCCTCGGCGGCCTCCACCGCACCCTGCTGGAGGCCGACCCGGGGCGGCTGCGCGCCGTCGTCGAGGAACGCAGCCTGTGGGGCCGCAGCGGCAGCGTCCCGATCCTCCCCACGAGCCTCCACCACGGCGGCCTCGTCGGCGCGGGCGAACTCGCCTGGCAGCCCGTCCTCGACGACCCGCTGGCCGCCCTCAGCGGCTGAGACGGCACGCCCGCCCGGCGGTCACAGCCCCTCGACCGCCGGGGGCGGCCCGTACGGCACGGCCCGCCGCTCCGGCAGCAGCGCCAGCACCGCCCGGCGCGCCGACTCGTCCGCCGCCTCGTCGTACGGGTCGGGCGTCGCCGGGACCTGGAGGCGGTACACCGGCCCGCCCCCCAGCCGCGCGAGCCCCCTGCCCGGCCCCAGCGGCGGCGCCGCCCGCCCCGGCGCCGCCACGCCCAGCACGGCCCCCGCCTGCGCCCCGCTCACCGCCCCGAGCACGACCCTGGCCCGCGCGCACCCGGGCACGAGCTGCCCCAGCCGCTCCAGCGCCTCCGCCTGCTCGCCCACGACGACCGTCACCCGCCCCGCGCGCCCGTAGCGCAGCGGCACCTCCAGGAGGGCCAGCGGATCGCCCGCACCCCGCACCCGCGCCAGGTGCCCGATCAGCGCGGGCCGGTCCACGACCAGCCACAGCGAACGCTCCGTCCGCCCCGCCGCGAGCAGCCTGCGTTCCGTCTCCCGCATCGCCCACTCCAGCGCGGCGACCGCGCCCGCCGCCGTGGACTCCACGCCCACGACGCCCGACCGCCCCGCGAAGCACGCGAACTCCCCGCCACCGCCGCCGTCCACGAGCAGCACCTCGTCGCCCTGCTCCAGCGCCTGGAGCGCCACCGACCGCAGCAGCGATGTCGCCCCCGCCCCCGGCGCCGAGACGACCAGCAGGTGCGGCTCCGCCGCGCGCGGCCCCGTCCGCCACACGACCGGCGCCGCGTCCAGCCGCTCGCCGTAGTCCACCCCGCCGTGCACCGGGACCGTACGGTCCACGGCCCACTCGTCCGTGAAGCCGAGCACGATCTCCCCCGGGCCCGTCACGAACCGCTGCGCCCCGATGCCGGACGGCAGCGGCTGGAGCACCACGGTCTCCAGCTCGTTGCGCTCCTCCGACCAGCGGAACCTGACCTCACGGTCCCGGCCCGCCTTGCCCGCCAGCACCCGTTCCACCCGCGCGCGGCTGTCCGGGTCGCCGTCGGGGAAGAACGCGGGGTAGACCAGCCGCAGCCGGGCGAGCCGCCCGTCGCCGCCGAACTCGTAGGCGGGGAAGCACCGTTCCCAGCCGCCGCCCGGCACGTAGAGGGGCTCGGGCGACGGGTCGGCAGGTGCCGCGAAGTACGGCACCAGCGCCTCGTACAGGAGCGTCAGCCGCGCGTCGGCCGCCGCGGCCGACGCCTTGTCCGCCGAGTCCGCCCGGCGCCCGGCCACCAGCGCCGACGCGAGCAGCAGCCCGCCCGCGAGCCACCCCCCGTACGGCACCACCGCCACACCTGCCACCAGCACGGTCGCGCCCAGCGCCAGCGGCACGCGCCGCTCCCTGGGCGTGCGGGCCCACCGCGCGCGGGCCACCAGCACGAGCCGCATGAGGCCACGCCCCACGACTTCCCATCCGTACACGATTAGAAGGAGATCCCGCCCAGGAGTTCGGCCAGGCTCTGCCCGCCGGCCGCGATGCTCGGCGCGACCGCGGTGCTCGACAGGTAGAAGCCGAACAGCCCGCAGACCACCGCGTGCGAGACCTTGAGCCCGTCCTTGCGGAAGAGGAGCACGACGACGACGCCCAGCAGGACGACCCCCGAGACGGACAGAATCATGTGCACTCCCGATGTACCGGCGGCGACGGCCTTCACTGTGAGCACTGTAAAGCTCACCATGGGTGACGGACGGTCCGCCGGTGCGAAAGGGTGAAAGTGTCGGGACGGCCCTCGTCGTGGCCAACAGGCGCCGCACGAGAGGCGATGCGGTGCGGCGTCGGCCCCGGACATCGATAGGGTGGCCACGGTCGAGGGCAAGGTCGAGGGCAAGGAGGAGCGAGGACGATGGCAGAAAGCACGCAGCCGTTGTCGGCGCGGGCCAAGCTGGCGGTCACGGCGGGCCGGGCGGCGGCGGCCGTGTCCCGTGCGGCCGGGCGCGGCAGCGGATCGGTGATCGGCGGCAAGGTCGCGCTGCGGCTCGACCCCGAGTTGCTGTCCCGGCTCGCCGGGCACCTCGACGTGGTCCTCGTCTCGGCGACCAACGGCAAGACGACGACGACGCGGCTCATCGCGGAGGCGCTGCGGGCGGGCGGCGAGGTCGTCTCCAACGCGCTCGGCGCGAACATGCCCGCGGGCATCACGTCGGCCCTCTCCGGCGGCTCGACCGCCCGCTACGGGGTCATCGAGGTGGACGAGAAGTACCTCGCCGGGGTCGCGCGGGACGTGACGCCGAAGGTCATCGCGCTGCTCAACCTCTCCCGCGACCAGCTCGACCGCGCCGCCGAGACCCGGATGCTCGCCGAGCACTGGCGGGAGGGCCTCCAGGGCGTGAAGGCCACCGTCGTCGCCAACGCCGACGACCCCCTCGTCGTGTGGGCGGCGTCCTCGTCGGGCGACGTCGTCTGGGTCGCCGCCGGGCAGGAATGGAAGGACGACGCCTGGTCCTGCCCGTCCTGCGGCGGTGTCCTGCACCGCAACGGCGAGGACTGGCGCTGCGGCGCCTGCGGCTTCGGCCGCCCCACGCCGACCTGGGTCCTGTCGGGCGACCACGTCCTCGACCCGCACGGTTCCGCCTGGCCGATCCAGCTCCAGCTGCCGGGCCGCGCGAACAAGGCGAACGCCGCGTCCTCCGCCGCCGTCGCCGCCGTCTTCGGCATCCCGCCGCACGTCTCCCTGGAGCGGATGCAGGCCGTGACCGCCGTCGCGGGGCGCTACGACGTCGTGTCCTACCTGGGCCGTGACATCCGGCTCCTGCTGGCGAAGAACCCGGCGGGCTGGCTGGAGACGTTCTCGCTCATCGACCCGCCGCCCACGCCGGTCATCCTGTCCGTCAACGCCCGTGGCGCGGACGGCACCGACACCTCGTGGCTGTGGGACGTGGACTACACCCGTCTCTTGGGCCACCCCGTCGCCGTCATCGGCGACCGGCGGCTCGACCTCGCGGTGCGTCTCGAAGTGGCCGGGGTGGACTTCCGGGTCTGCGCGGACGCCGCCGAGGCGGTGCGGACGCTCCCGCCCGGCCGTATCGAGGCCATCGCGAACTACACGGCCTTCCAGGACCTGCGCCGCGTCGTCGGCAACTGACCCGGGCCCGGCCGCCCGGCCGCCCGACCCCGATCAGCCCCGAGAAGAAAGCGACCGCCACATGACCGCCTCGGCCCTCCGGCTGGTGTGGGTCTACCCCGACCTGCTCAGCACCTACGGCGACCAGGGGAACGTCCTGGTCATGGAACGGCGCGCGCGCCAGCGCGGGCTGCACGTCGAGCGGGTGGACGTCCGCTCCGACCAGCCGATCCCCACGTCGGGCGACATCTACCTGATCGGCGGCGGCGAGGACCGCCCGCAGCGGCTGGCCGCCGAGCGGCTGCGGCGTGACGGGGGCCTCCAGCGGGCCGCCGACAACGGCGCCATCATCTTCTCCGTCTGCGCCGGCTACCAGATCCTCGGCCACGAGTTCATCAACGACCTCGGCCAGCGCGAGCCCGGCCTCGGCCTGCTGGACGTCATCAGCACGCGCGGCGAGGGCGCCCGCTGCGTCGGCGACGTCCTCGCGGACATGGACCCCGGCATGGGCCTGCCGCAGCTGACCGGCTTCGAGAACCACCAGGGCATCACCCACCTCGGCCCCGGCGTGCGGCCCTTCGCCCGCGTCACCGTCGGCCGGGGCAACGGCACCGGCGACGGCACCGAGGGCGCCTGGCGCGACACCGTCTTCGGCACCTACATGCACGGGCCGGTCCTCGCCCGCAACCCGCGCATCGCCGACCACATGCTGAAGCTCACGCTCGACGTCGGCGCCCTGCCCCCGGTGGACGAGCGTTGGTTCGAGGCGCTGCGCAGCGAACGCATCTCCGCCGCGCTGAACACCGCCGCCTGATCCCTCCCCCCCCCGGCGCAGCCGGGCCGCGACCCGACGCGGGAAAGGGCCCCTGGCCGCACCGGCGCCAGGGGCCTTCCCTAAAGTGGGTCCCGGGAATTCTCTCCCGACGCGCCGGAAAAGCGCGGGGAGAAACGGGCGCGGCGAAAAGGGCCTGCCCCGCGGGAAATATCCACGCGGGACGGCGCACGCCGCGAGAACAGCGAGGACGACATGGAACACGACGGTCACGGCGCGGACCTGCCGCCCCTCACGGTGGCGCGTGCCCTCGCCCCCGGCGGCGACACCGTCTTCCTGGTCGGCTGCGTCGTCGTCCTGGCCCTGTACGCCTGGGCCGTCGTCCGCCTGCACCGGCGCGGCGACCGCTGGGGCGTCGGCCGCACCGTCTCGTTCACCCTCGGCGTCCTCAGCATCGCCGCCGTCACCTGCACCGGGCTCAACGACTACGGCATGGTGCTGTTCAGCGCCCACATGCTCCAGCACATGGTCATCAGCATGGTGTCGCCGATCCTGCTCCTCCTCGGCGCCCCCGTGACGCTGCTGCTGCGCGCCCTGCCCGCCGGAGGCACCAGCCGCCGCGCCGTGGTGCGGCTGCTCCACAGCCGCTGGATGCGCGTCGTCACGAGCCCGCTGTTCACGATCACGCTGTTCGTCGCCAGCCTCTACGCGCTGTATTTCACGCCGACGTTCGATTTCCTGATGGAATCCCGCATCGGCCATCTCGGGATGATGCTGCATTTCCTCGCCGTGGGCCTGATCTTCTTCTGGCCCATCATGGGCGTGGACCCCGGGCCCCACCGCCCCGGGCACCTGATGCGGATGCTGGAACTGTTCGCCACCATGCCGTTCCACGCCTTCTTCGGCATCGCCCTCATGATGGGGTCCACCCCCATGGTGGAGACCTTCGCCGACCCGCCCGCCTCCCTCGGCACGGACGCGCTCGCCGACCAGTCGGCCGCCGGGGGCATGGCCTGGGCGTTCAGCGAGATCCCCACCGTGATCGTGCTGATCGCGCTCGTCATCCAGTGGTACGTCTCCGAGCAGCGCACCGCGCGGCGCCTCGACCGCACGGCGGACCGTGACGGCGACCGTGACCTGGAGGCGTACAACGCCTACCTCGCGTCGCTACGCACCCGCTGACCCGGGCCCCCCGTCCGGCCGCTCCTGTATTCTCCTGACCATGCCCACCGCAGCCCCGTCCTCGTCACCGGGCCGCGCCGCACCCCAGCAGCGGGGGCTCCTCACCGAGCGCATCGCGCGCCAGCTGGAGCACGACATCAGGTCGGGCGAGATCGCCGTCGGCACGAAACTGCCCTCGGAACGGGAGCTGGCCACGCAGTTCGGCGCCAGCCGCAACGTCGTCCGCGAGGTCCTGCGGCGGCTGGAGGCCCAGCACCTGATCGAGGTGGCGCCCGGCCGCGGCTCGTTCGTCAGCGAGCAGTCCTCCGGACAGGCCCGCAGCTACGACGCCCTCTACCGGGCCGGGCGGCCCACCGTGCGGCAGCTGATCGAGGCCCGCATCCCGCTGGAGGTCGAGATCGTCGCCCTCGCCACCGAGCGGGCCACCGACGCGCACCTCGCCGCCATGCGCCGGGCGAACGACGGGCTGCTGCACGCGACCGACGTCGTCACCAAGGCCAACGCCGACCTCGCCTTCCACGACGCCGTCGCCGAGGCGAGCGGCAACCCGGTGCTGCGCATCATGCTCGCGTCGATCAGCGGCATGATGTTCGAGATGATGCTGCGGTCCAACTCGGACCCCTCCATCGGCGAGCCGGGCGTCCCGCACCACCCCGAGATCCTGGAGGCGATCCTCGCCCGGGACGTGGCGCTGGCCAGGGAACGGATGCGGGAGCACCTGATGCTCGGGCTGCGGACGTACGGGCCCGACCTCGACGTCAGCGTGGACCTCATGGCCAGGCAGCACATCGACGCCCTGCTGCGCCAGGCGCACCAGCGCGGCTGACGGGGCCGGGGGAGCGGCCCCGAGCCGACTGCCCGTCAGGCGCTGAGGGTGGTCATGTCACGGGTGGCGCTGTTATGGTCCAACTGGTCCTACCAGTTGGACCAGCAGGAAACGGGACATAATGCACCAAGAAAGTCGAGGACGCGGATGTCCACGAGCAGCCAGTCCTTCAGCCGCCGCTCCTTCGGCAGGCTGGCAGCCGCCACGGCGTTGGCCGCCGGGGGCGCCGCCGCGCTCGGCGCGTGCGGGACGGGGGGCGGCAAGCCGTCCGCGAACACCCCGCTGCGCATCATGGCGATCAACCACGTCTGGTCACAGGCGATCGCCGACCGGATCGAGGAGTTCGAGGACCGCATCGGGCGCCGGGTCAGCATGACGATGCTCACCGCCGACCAGCTCTCCAACAGCTACAACGTCAAGCTGAACGCCTCGGGGACCGACGTGGACGTCATGATGGTCCGCGCCCTCCAGGAACAGCTGCTGTTCTCCCACAACGGCTGGCTCGCCGACCTCACCGGCTATGTCGAGGGCGACGCCGGCTTCCGGTGGGACGACTTCCAGGAGGCGCCGCGCGGCCGGTCGGTCACCGGCGGGAAGGTCCTCAGCGTCCCGGTGGTCACCGAGCGCCCCGCGCTCTACTACCGCCGCGACATCGTCGAACCGCTCGGCGGCCCGCCCACCACGCTCGACGCGATGATGGACATGGCGCTCGACCTGTCCGACCGGGGCGACGGATTCTTCGGCTACGTCGGCCGCGGCCAGCGCAACGGCGCGGTCAGCACCTGGTCCAGCTTCCTGTTCTCCTTCGGCGGCGCCTTCACGCGGGACGGCCGGTCCACCATCGCCGACCGCGACGCCATCGCCGCCTACGAGTACTACGGCAAGCTGCTCCACGACGCGGGACCGCCCGGCGCCACCAACATGAGCCTGGAACAGGCCATGCCGATCTTCGCCCAGGGCAAGGCCGCCTTCTACATCGACGCGGACGCCATCTACACGAGCTTCCTCGACCCGGCGGTGTCCACCGTCCAGGAGACCGTCGGCTTCGCGCCCTTCCCGGCGGGACCCGCCGGTTCCAAGCCGAGCAACGTCCCGTCCTGGAGCCTCGGCATCAGCGAGTTCTCCCGGCTGCGCGACGACGCGTGGGAGTTCATCCGCTGGGCCGCCGGGCCCGAGATGTCCGCCGAGATCCAGGGCCTCGGCATCCCAGGGGCCCGTGAGTCCGCCTGGTCGGACCCCGCGACCCTGGCCACCTTCCCCACCGACCTGGCCGACGCCATGCGGCAGGGCACGCTGAACGGCGTCGGCGCCGACCGGCCCGACGTGCTCCAGGTCGGCCGCGCCCGCGACATCGTCGGCCGCCCCCTGGTGGCGGGCATCCTCGGCCAGTCCGTGCCCGGTGTGGCGCGGGACGCCGACGCCGAGTTCGCCGACTTCCTCGTCCGTGACAACCGCCACCGGGAGAGCTGATGTCCACCACCGAGGTTTCCCGGCCCGCGCCGTCAGGACCGGCCGCGCCGCGCCGCCCCGAGCGGCGGCAGCGCACCTTCGAGCAGTCCAACCGCCGCCTGAAGTGGGCGATGCTGGCGCCCGCGCTGCTCTTCGTCGGCGCCATGATCGTCTTCCCGCTGCTGTTCACGCTGAACCTCAGCCTCACCGACGCCTTCGGCGCCGTGAACGCGAAGAAGGGCTACGTCGGGTTCCAGAACTTCCTCGACGCCCTGGAGGACTCGCGCCGCTTCTGGCCCGCCGTCCGGCGCACCGTCGTCTTCACCATCGGCGCGGTCCTGATCGAGACCGTCCTCGGACTCGGGCTCGCCATGCTGATGCGCAAGGCGTTCCGCGGCATCCGCTGGGTGCGCACCGTCCTGATCATCCCGCTGCTCACCACCCCGGTCGCCATCGGCATCCTGTGGCTGCTGATCCTCGACCCCACCAACGGCATAGCCAACCACCTGCTGGAGACGGTCGGCCTGCCCCGGCAGGAGTTCCTGGGCTCGGTCAGCCAGTCGCTGCCCACCCTGATGCTCATCGACGTCTGGCAGTGGACCCCGATGATGACGCTGCTGCTGCTCGCGGGCCTCTCGACCCTGCCGGACGAGCCGGAGGAGGCCGCCCTCGTGGACGGCGCCAACGCCTGGCAGCGCTTCCGCTGGGTCATCCTGCCGATGCTCACCACCACCCTCGTCACCGCGCTGGTGCTGCGCTCCGTGGACGCGCTGAAGACCTTCGACATCCTCTACGCGACCAAGGGCCCGGGCGGTGGCTCCAACTTCGAGGTCGAGACGCTGAACGTCTACTCCTACGGCCTCACCTTCGACTACCAGGAGTACGGGCTGGCCTCCGCCGTCCTCGTCCTGTTCACGCTCTTCATCATCGGTGTCGTGGTCCTCCTCCGGCGCCGCGGAAGGAAGTCCGCATGAGTGCCGCAGCCCCCGTCACGCCTTCCACGGCCGCCCCCGTCAGCCGCACCCCGTCGCCCCGGGCACGCCGCCGCCGGAACTGGGCCTGGGTGCGCGTCGTCGCGGTCGTCGCCGTCTCGCTGATCTTCGCGCTGCCGCTCATCTGGATGTTCGCCGCCGCGTTCAAGACCAACGTGCAGGTCACGAACCCGGACGTCGGCCTCATCTTCCGGCCGACGCTCGACAACTTCCGCGCGATCATCGACGACGGCGCCGTCTTCACGTCGATGAAGAACTCCCTGATCGTCGGCGTGATCTCCACCGTCCTGTCCGCGGTCATCGCCGTCCCGGCGGCCTGGGCCGTGGGCCGCTTCCGGATGCACCGCACGGGCTCGCTGATCCTCGTCGCCCGCATCATCCCGGCCATCTCGCTGCTCGTGCCCTGGTACTACCTGTTCGCGCAGGCCGGGCTGGTCGGCAGCTACACCGTCCTCGTGCTCAGCCACATGTTCGTCTCGGTGCCGCTCATCCTGTGGATCATGATCGGCTTCTTCGAGGGCCTGCCGGTCGAGCTGGAGGAGGCCGCGCGCACCGACGGCCTGTCGGCGTTCGGCGCCTTCTGGCGCATCTCCCTGCCGCTGGCCGCGCCGGGGACCGCGACGGCGGCGCTGCTCGCCTTCGTCTTCAGCTGGAACAACTTCATGTTCGCGCTGATCTTCGCCGACGAGGACACCCAGACCGTGCCGGTGACGCTGTTCAACTTCATCTCCTACGCCAGCACCGACTGGGGCGGCCTCATGGCGGCGGCCACCCTCATCACGGTCCCGGTCGTCGCCGTCGCGGTCCTCGGGCAGAAATACCTCGTCGCGGGGCTCACCGCGGGCGCCACCAAGGGCTGAACCCCCGCCGCCCGCGACCCGCTTCACCCGAACCCTCACCCAAGAGAAGATCCCTTCCATGAAGATCACCGACGCGAAGGTCGTCGTCACCTCACCGGGACGCAACTTCGTCACCCTCAAGATCACCACGGACGAGGGCGTCACCGGCCTCGGCGACGCGACGCTCAACGGCCGCGAACTGGCCGTCGTCAGCTACCTCACCGAGCACGTGGCGCCGCTGCTCGTCGGCGCCGACCCGCACCGCATCGAGGACACCTGGCAGCTCCTGTACCGGGGCGCCTACTGGCGGCGCGGCCCCGTGACGATGGCCGCCATCGCCGCCGTGGACGTCGCGCTGTGGGACATCAAGGCGAAGGTCGCCGGGCTGCCCCTCTACCAACTGCTCGGCGGCGCGAGCCGGGAGCGCGTACGCACCTACGGGCACGCCAACGGCGCCGACCTGCCCGAGCTGTTCGACTCCGTACGCGCCCGCCTCGCCGAGGGCTACACGTCGATACGTATACAGACCGGCGTCCCCGGCCTCAAGGCCGTCTACGGCGTCCACAGCCAGGCGGACGCCGCGAACCCGACGCGCCTCGACCAGCGGGTCCGCCCGCACGTGGAGGACTGGGACACCGACGCCTACCTGCGCCACATCCCCGGCGTCTTCGAGGCGGTCAGGAACGAGTTCGGCGCCGAACTTCCCCTCCTCCACGACGCCCACCACCGGCTGACCCCCGTCCAGGCCGCCAGGCTCGGCAAGGACCTCGAACCGTACAAGCTGTTCTGGCTGGAGGACTGCACCCCGGCCGAGAACCAGGACGGGCTGCGCCTCGTCCGCCGCCACACCACCACACCGCTGGCCATCGGCGAGGTGTTCAACACCGTCTTCGACTACCAGACGCTGGTGCAGGAACAGCTCATCGACTACGTGCGCTCCGCCGTCACCCACTTCGGCGGGGTCACGCCGCTGCGCAAGCTCTTCGACTACGCGGCGCAGTACCAGATCAAGAGCGCCGTCCACGGCCCCGAGGACATCTCCCCGGTCGGCATGGCCGCCGCGGTCCATCTCGACCTGGCGGTCCACAACTTCGGCATCCAGGAGTTCTCGGGCCACACCGACCTGACCAACGAGGTCTTCCGGCACGCCTACACGTTCACCGACGGCCACCTCCACCCCGGCGAGGCCCCCGGCATCGGCGTCGAGCTGGACGAGGAACTGGCCGCCGCCCACCCGTACAAGCAGGCGTACCTGCCCGTCAACCGCCTCCAGGACGGTACCGTCCACGACTGGTGACGGCCGCGTGCCGGGGCCGCCGCGCCCGTCTCAGCGCAGCCGCGCCGAGATGGCCGCGGCGGTCTCCCGTACGGTCCCGGCGAGCGCGAGCAGGTCCTCGCGCGGCACGAGGAAGGTCACCGTCGAGACGCTGACCCCGCCGATGACCGCCCCGGCCGCGTCGCGCAGCGGGGCGCCCAGGCAGCGGATCGTCGTCTCGTTCTCCTCGTCGTCCAGGGCGAAGCCGTCCGCCCGCACCCGCGCCAGCTCCCGGCGCAGCGCGCCGCCGTCCGTCAGCGTCCTGGGCGTCCTGGCCGGGAGCCCCGCGCGGCCGAGCAGCGCCGTCAGCTCGTCGTCGCCCAGCTCCGCGAGGACGCACTTCCCGATCGCCGTCGAGTGCAGCGGCATGCGCATGCCGACGTGCGACGCCATCTGCACGGCGTGCGTGCCCGACACCTTGTGCGTGTACGCCGCCCCGTCCCCGCTGCGCAGCGCGGCGTGCACGGTGTGGCCCGTGCGGTCGCGCAGGGCCGTCAGCTCGGACTGGACCAGTTCGTCACCCGCGCCGTCCGCCGTCACCTGCGCGGCCAGGGCCCGCAGCCGGGGGCCCGTCGTGTAGCCGCCGTCGCCGTCCGGCACGAGGAACGCGTCGGCGACCAGCGTGCGCAGGATGCGGTGCGCGCTGGCCTTCGGCACCCCGGCGGACGCGGCGATGGCGCCGAGGCGGTGCGGGCCGCCGGGCGCGGCGGCGGCCTCCAGCAGGCGCAGCGCCTTGGCGGTGGCGTTGCCCGCGTCGGAAGAACGGCCCCCGCGCGCGCCGGTCCCCGGGGCGGTGGCCGTGGCTGCATCCGTCATTGACAGCTCCCCGTGCGCTCGTTAGCGTCTGAAGCGTTTCACTCAACAGAACAGCATTCTACGTAACGGAACGCGATGCCTGCAACCAGCCCCCTCCTCGCCGCCCTCGGCGCCCAACGCCTCCTCCCGGTGCTCCGCTCACCGGACGTCCCGGCCGCCGTCGCCCGCGTCACGGGCCTGGTCGAGGCGGGCTGCCGGGCCGTCGAGCTGACCACGTCCACCCCCGACTGGCACCTCGCCCTCGCCGCCTGCCGCCGCGCGCTCGGCGACGGGCCGCTGCTCGGCGTCGGCACCGTCACCACCGCCGACCAGGCCGCCGCCGCCGTCGAGGCGGGCGCCTCCTTCCTCGTCTCGCCCTACCCGGCCCCCGCCGTCCGCGCGGTCGCCGCCGAGCACGGGACCGTCTTCGTCGAGGGCGGCTTCACGCCCGCCGAGGTCGCCGACGCCGCGAGCCGGGGCCCCGCCAAGGTGTTCCCCGCGCACGTCGGCGGCCCCCGCTTCCTCTCCTCGCTGCGCGCCGTCCTGCCGCACGCCGTCCTCATCCCGACCGGCGGCATCGCCGTCGAGGAGGCCCCCGCCTACCTCGCCGCCGGAGCACTCGCCGTCGGCATCGGCTCCGGCCTGCCCGAGGACCCCGCCGCGCTCGCCGCCGTCTTCGGGGGCGCGTGATGGCCCGCTTCGACGTCGTCCTGATCGGCGAGATCCTCGTCGAGCTGTACTGCGAGGGCCCCCTCGGCGACCGCACGCCCGTGCGGCTCGGCTTCTCGGGCGACACCCTCAACGCCGCCGCCGCCTCCGCGGCGGCCGGGGCCCGTACGGCGGTGCTGACCGCCGTCGCCGACGACCAGCTCGGCGACGCCCTGGTCCGCCGCGTCGCCGACCTCGGCATAGACACCTCGCTGATCCGGCGTGTGCCCGGCAGCAACGGCGCCTACATGCTGCACGGCGACCTCTCGGGCGAGCGCGAGTTCACGTACTGGCGCACCGGCAGCGTCGCCTCCCGTCTCGACGCCCCCGACGTCGAGGCGCACGCGGCCACCCTCCGCGAGGCGGGCGCCCTGGTCGTCACCGGTATCGGCAGCGCCCTGTCGGACACCAGCCGCCGGGCCGTCCTCACCGCCGCGCGCCTCGCGTCCGAGGGCGGCGCCGCCGTCGTCTACGACCCCAACTTCCGCGCCCGCCTCACCACCGAGGAGCGTGCCCGCGCCGCGCTCGCCGAGATCGCGCCGTACTGCGCGCTCGTCACGCCCTCCTGCCCCTCCGACGCCCGCGCGCTGCTCGGCACGGACGACCCGGAGACGGCGGCCCGCGCCGCGCGCGCCCTCGGCGCCGAGGCGGCGGCGGTCACGGTGGGCGCCGACCGCGTGGTCGTCGCCGGCGCCGACGCCGTGGTCACGCTCCCCGTGCCGAGAGTGGCCGAGGCCGTGGACGCCACCGGCGCGGGCGACATCCTCGCAGGGACCACCGCCGCGCGCCTCGCCCTCGGCGACCCGCTGCTCACGGCGATCAGCCTCGGCATCGGCGCGGCCTCGCTGTCCGTCGCGGGCGAGGGCGGCACCGGCCTGATCCCCACCCTCGCCGCCACCCGGGCCGCCGCTCCGACGCCGCCAGGCTGAGGCCGGACGGTCACCGCCGCGCGAACCCGACCGCCTCGCGGACGCCCCGCTCGGGGTCGTCGGCGAGGCGGTCGAGGAGCGCGTCCACCCCGGGCGTGGACCAGTCGGCCACGGCATGGACGAGCGCCGCGCGCACGGCCGCGTCCGGATGACCGGCCAGCGGCGCCAGCCGGTGGAGGGGCCCGCGCCGCCGCAGCCCGAACCAGTACAGCGCGTCACACAGCACGGCCGGATCGCCCGGATCGCCCGCCGCCTCCACCCGCGCGAGCAGCACCTGCGCCGGGGGCGCCGGGCCGTCCAGGGGGTGCAGCAGCCGCTCCCGCAGCCGCCGCGACCCGTACGCGCCGCGCACCCGGCAGCCGTCGCACGTGCAGGGGCGCGTGCCGTGGGCGCCGGGGCGGTAGCGCCAGCCGATCGCCTGGCTCACCGGGCGGACGCGGTGCACCTCCGCCGCACGGACCGCGCGGGGGACGAACACCTCCCAGCCCCGTGGGTCGTCCAGCGCGCCCACCCGCCGCACCGCCTCGCCGGCGGTGACGACCTGGTGCGCGCCCGCGCCGTGGCCCGAGTAGTGGCCGACGCGCACGGGCTCGGCGTCGGGCAGTCGCAGATGCACGGCGACCAGGTTCCCCGGCCCGCCGTGCCGCGACAGCTCGCGCAGCCAGGCATGGGTCAGCGTGTACGACGGCAGCACGGGGAAGCAGTAGACGCCGCGCGCGCCGTCCTGCGCCCAGCTCACCGCGCGTATCCCTGACCGCTTGACACGGGCCACGTTCACGGCGGGCGTGAGATGAACGAACATCGCCATGCGGCAGATGATAGGGGCGCTCCCCGGCCCCGTCCGTACCTCAGATCCCGGCCAGCACCTCGTCCGCCAGATCGGCGACGGGGCGGTGGCCGTCGAGGACCACGCCGTCGTCGCGCAGCCCGTCCGCCGCCCCGGCCCACAGCAGGTTCTGCTCCTTGCACCAGCGGCGGACGAACGCCTCACGCCCCGGGTCGCCCGGCGCCGTCGTCCGCCCGTCGATCCGGCGCTCCAGCTCGGCGGGGGAGACCCGCAGGCAGACGTGCCGCACGTCCACACCCGCCGCGCGCAGCCCCCCGAAGATCTCCCGGCCGTAGGCGGCGTCCACGAGGGTCTGCGCCGCCAGGAGGGGCCTGCCGTACTCCTCCAGGAGGCCGAGGGCGGTCGAGACGACCTGCTTGCGCCACAGCGGCAGGCGCTGGAAGTTGTCCCACGGCACCGGCACGATCTCCCGCAGCAGGTAGCCGGTCTGCTCGGGGTCGTAGACCAGTGCCTCGGGCACCCGTCGGCTCAACTCGCCGACCAGTGTGGTCTTCCCGCTGCCGAAGGCGCCGTTCACCCAGATCATGCGAAGCGTCATCGGCTGAGGGTAACCGCCCGGCCCGCCGCCGCAGGTACGGGTGTGATCCGGCCACCTGCCGTGACGCCTCACCGCCGTCCCGGACCGGCATCACACGGCTCCCATCTGCGCCGACGTGGTTCCGGGCGCACGCCCACGATCCCCGTGGATCGGCTGGAAATGACCGGGCATGCGCAGGGAAAGCGGGGGTAACCGAAGGAGCGCCGCCCCAAGAACTGGTGGCCGCGGAAGGAGAGACCCTGTGTTGATGGCACACCCCGCTGTCCTGCGGAACCTCGTCGAGCAGTACGAGATGCTTCTCGTCCTGCGGGACGGCGCAGCCGACCCGGACGCCGCCCGTCGTCTGGAGGACGTCACCTACACGCTGTGCGTGTCCACCGGCACCAGGGAGGCGGACGCCGCGCTCGCCGCCGCCCGCGCCCAGCTCGCGGCTGTCGCCCCGCCGCCGGGCGCCCCCCTGCTCAGCGGAGCCTGAGCACACACCCCACGTTCCCGCGTCCCCCCACACGGCCGGTCCGCCACCCCACGGCGGACCGGCCGTTCATCCGTCACCCGGAGGGTCAGCCGCGCGGCGGCGCGGCGCTCCCCGTCTCCCGTCCGGCGGACGCGACCGCCACCGGCGCCTCCACGGCCTCCGCCGCCTCCCGCCCCGCCGGGGGCGTGCCCGGCAGGTCCAGGCTGTCCCGCAGCGTCGCCGGGGTGAGGAACAGGACCGCGACCACGCCGATCAGCGCGATGCCCGCCGAGATCAGGAAGATGTGGCCGGTCGCGTCGCCGTACGCGGCGCGGATCACGCCCTGCACGGCCGGTGGCATCCCCGCGACGTCCAGCGTGGACCCGGCGTTCGCGCCGCCCGCCGAGGGGTCGATGCCCAGCTCGCGCAGCCCGCGGGCGATCTTCGTCGCCACCTGGTTGGCCAGCACCGCCCCGAGGATCGAGACGCCCATCGTGCCGCCCAGCGAACGGAAGAACGTGATCGCGCCGCTCGCCGCGCCGATCTCCTGGAGCGGCACCGTGTTCTGCACGACGAGCACGAGGTTCTGCATCGACATGCCGACACCGACGCCGACCGCGAACATCCCGGCGCCCACGAGCACCAGCGACGTCTCGTGGTCGATGGTGGACAGCCCGAGGAAGCCCAGCGTCAGCACGACGACCCCGGCGAGGATGTACGGCTTCACCTTGCCGGTGCGCGACACCATGCGCCCCGCCGTGGCCGAGGACAGCAGGACACCGGCCATCAGCGGGATCGTCAGCAGGCCCGCCTCCGTCGGCGAGTGGCCGCGCCCGATCTGGAAGTACTGGCCGAGGAACACCGCGCCGCCGAACATCGCCATGCCCACCGCCAGGCTCGCGACGATCGCCAGCGCCGGGTCCCTGCGCCGCACGACGTGCATCGGCACCACCGGCTCGCGCACCCGCGTCTCGACGGCCACCGCCGCGCCCAGCAGCACGACGCTGCCGCCGACCATGGCGGCCGTCTGCCAGGAGAGCCAGCCGAAGTCGGTGTCCACGAAGGTGACCCACAGCAGGAGCAGGCTCACCCCCGCCGCGATGAGGATCGCCCCGGCGTAGTCCACGCGCGCCTCCGGACGGCGCACCTCGTCCAGGTGCAGCGTCCGCGACAGCATGACGAGCGCGATCGCCGTGAACGGCACCGCGATGAAGAAGCACCAGCGCCAGCCGAGCCAGGAGATGTCGGTGATCGCGCCGCCCAGCAGCGGGCCGCCGACGGTCGCCACGGCCATGACGCCGCCGAGGTAGCCGTTGTACCGGCCGCGCTCCTTCGGGCTGATCATCGCCGCGATGATCACCTGCACCAGCACCTGGAGGGCGCCGAGCCCGAGGCCCTGGACGGCGCGGAAGGCGATCAGCTGGGCGGTGTTCTGCGCGAACCCGCAGGCCAGCGCCGAGACCGTGAAGATCACGATGGCGATCTGGAGCAGCAGCTTCTTGCTGAACAGGTCGGCCAGCTTCCCCCACACCGGGGTCGAGGCCGTCGAGGCGAGCAGCGTCGCGGTGACCACCCACGTGTACTGGGACTGCGTGCCGTTCAGCGAGCCGATGATCTGCGGCAGGGCCACCGAGACGATCGTGGAGCTGATCATCGCCATGAACAGCACGATGAGCAGGCCGCTCATCGCGCGCAGGACGTGGCGGTGGTCCATCGGCCCGCTTCCGGGGGCCGCTGCCGTGTGTGCGCTCACGCGCACCTCCTGGGGGACGGATGACGGGTGGGACGCCGTCCAGCATAACTGCACACTGGGCATCTTTGCGCACTGGGCAAGATGGTGCCCGGCTGTAGCATCATGGAGCCATGGACACGCCCACGGGACTGCGCGAACGCAAGAAGGCCGCCACGCGGCAGGCCGTGCACGAGGCCGCGCTGCGCCTCACCGTGGAGCACGGGATCGAGAACGTCACGGTCGAGGCCATCGCCGACGCGGCGGGCATCTCGCGCCGCACCTTCTCCAACTACTTCGCCAACAAGGAGGAAGCCCTCCTCTTCGGCGACACCCACCTCACCGCGCTGCTGCTCGCCGCCGTCAGGGAACGGCCCGCGCGCGAGTCCGCCTGGGCCGCCCTGCGCGCCGGGGCCCACGCGGTGTTCCTGGAGCAGGACCACCTCCCGCGCGAACCCGAGTGGGCCGTCCGCACCCGGCTCGCCATGCGCCATCCGTCCCTCCACGCCCGGCAGCTCGCCGCGCGCCTGGCGCTGGAGAACGACCTGGCGGAGGCCGTCGCGGGCCGCCCCGGCACGGAGACCGTACGGCCCCGCGTCATCGCCGCCGTCTTCCTCGCGATGCTCCGGCTGGCCACCGCCGAGTGGATCGAGCTGGAGGGCGGCCGGACGGTCATGGAGATCCTGGACGAACTCCTCGACGAGGCCGCCCGCCCGCTGCTCTGACGCCCCGTCAGCCCTCCCGATCCCGGATTCCCTCGAACGGGTGGTTTGGCCGCGACGCCCGCCGCCGGACGGCCGTCGGGCGCTTGGGTGAGGGCGTGCGCCCCGGGGGCGCGACCGTCTCCTGGAGGTGTCCGTGGCGACCCGTGACCTCACCGACCAGCCGTTCCCGTTCCGCCGCGGCCTCGGCGAGCGCCGCATCGCGCTCGTCGCCTGGCGGTTGCTCGTCCTCCAGGTCGCGCATCCCGCCGTCGCCGCGGGGATGACCGACTGGTCCACCTACCGCGCCCACCCCTGGCGCCGCGTCCGGCACACCATGGACAGCGGACGCCGCCTGTTCTTCGGCGACCAGGACACCCTGCGCCGCGAGATCGCCCGCCTCGAACGCGCCCACCGGCGCATCCACGGCGCCGACACCACGGGCCGCCCCTACACGGCCGAGGATCCCGCCGTGCGCGTCTGGGTCCTGATGACCCTCTACGAAGCGCTCACCGCGATGCGCGCGCTCTCGGGCCACCCCTACACCGCCGCAGAACTCGACGTCCTCTACGCGGAGTTCCGCGCCGCCTGCGCCGCGTTCCAGCTGCCCGACGCGCTGTGGCCGCCGTCGGCCGCCGACGTCCCCGCGTACATGGAACGCACCGTCCGCGAGACCCTGGAGGACGGCCCCGAGCTGCGCCATCTCCTCACCGGCATCCTCCGTGAGGCGCCCCTGCCCTCCGGGCTGCGGCTGCTGCGGCCCGTCTGGCCCGCGCTGCGCGTCGTCATCGCCTCCACCGTCGCCTCGCTCACCGTGGCCGACCTGCCCGCCGCGTTCCGCGAACGCCTCGCGCTCCGGCGGGGCCGCCGCGCCGCCGCGCTGTCCTGGACCGCGCACCGCGTGGCGCGGCACGTCATGACCCGGCTCCCGGACCGCTGGCGCTACCGCGTCCTGCCCTCGGGCGAGGTGCCACGGCCCGCCCGGCCGCCCCGCCACCGCCCCGCCCGCGGGCGCGACCGCCGCCCGGCGCGCCTCGACACGTTCTTCCGCCAGGTCCTCGACCAGACGGGCGACGGCCACCTCGGCCCCGCCGACCTGCGGGCCATGGCCCACAACGTCTGCTGGCCGCTGGAGCTGACCGCCGAACGCGAGGCGGAGGTCCACGCCGCCTTCGACACCTGGTGGCGGCAGATGGCCGCCACCATGGACACGGACGGCGACGGGCGGATCTCCCGCGCTGAGTTCGTGTCGGCCACGCTCCGCGGCATCGACCGCGACCCCGCCTACCTGGCCGACGGGCTGCACGTCGCCGTCCGCGCGATGTTCCGCGCCGCGGACACGGACGGCACGGGCCACCTGTGCGCCGACGAGTACCGCGCCGTCTTCGGCGGCGCCCGCGTCCACCCCGCCGAACTCGGCCAGGGCTTCCGCGAGCTGGACGCCGACGGCGACGGGCGGATCTCCGAGGACGAGTTCGTCCTCGCCTTCACCGACTACTTCTCGGCCCGCGCCGACACCACGGCGGGCAGCCGCATGCTGGGCCGCGCCTAGCCAGGCGACGTCAGTCCTGGCGCGCCGCCTCCCACCTCCACGAGGTCCGGCGGGGGAGGCCGTCGAGCTCTCCCCGGCCGGTGCACCACAGGAGCACCTGCGGGGGGTCCCCGTCAGGGGCGGTGGGGAAGAGCCGGTCGAGCACCGCCGCGCTCAGCGGCGCCGGGGGAAGCCAGTCCACGGCCAGTCCCCGCGTGATGTCGTGGGTGTGCAGCAGGATCTCGGCGACGCCCATCGCCGCGAACCCCGAGGGGTCGCACGGGCCCCAGTGCCAGGCCCGCAGGCCCGGGTCGGCCGTGGCCAGGGCGCTGCCGAGCAGCCGGCCGCAGGCGGTGACGGTCTGGAGCACCTCGGCCGGGGTGGCGGTGGGGCGGACGGTCAGGTCGATGGGGAGGTAGGCGTCGGCGGGCTGCGCCGCCAACTGCCCCGCGTAGGCCAGCAGGTCGTGACCGATGTGGGCCGCCGTCTGCCAGCAGGTCCATTCGAGCGGCCCCGCCGCCACCGTCCAGTCCTCGGCGGTGCGCGGCCCGAGCACCCGCAGCATCTCCGCCACGGCGGCGTCGATGTCCTGATGGTCCATGCGAAGCTCCTCGCGGTCCGTGTCGGGGGAGAGACGTACGGGGTGGGGCGTCGCGCTCAGGTGACCAGCCGCTGCACCAGGCCCCAGGTGAACTCGGCGACGACATGGCCCGTGCCGCCCGCGGCGGTGGGCGCCTCGAACGCCAGGCGCGACCTGCTGGGCGCCGAGCCCTCCATCGGCCGGACGGGCGGGAAGGCGCGGGCGACCTCGGCGATCGTGCACGACCAGGGCGTCACGTCCTCCACCGTGCGCGGCACGGCCGCCCGGCCGCCCGGCGCGCGGACCAACTCCTCGTTCCAGACCGTGCCGTCGGGGGCGGTCATGACCTCGAAGCACAGGTCCCGCCAGAGCGGCAGCGCCCAGCTGTGCGCCTCGACCACCAGGTCGCCGACGCGCCGCCGCGTCGTGGACTCAGGGCGTCCGAGCGCCGAGCGGTACCGCGTCAGCGGTCCTGGACCGCGCCGCGCGTGGGCCATGGCCTGCCAGTGGCGGTTGGCGTCCCGCATGCGGTCGCGCCCCACGCCGAGGGTGCGCAGCGCGTCCTCCACCAGGTGCGGCTGGAAGTCGGCCATCCGGCGCAGCAGGACCAGTTGGAAGTCGAGGGCGTCCACGCCCCGGCATTCTGCCAGGGCGGGACGGTGGCAGGATGCTCACGGGTCCCGAGCCGGAGGAGGGCCGATGAGCCGCCGGAACCACCGTGTCGCCGTCCTGGTGCTCGACGGCGCGAAGCCGCTCGACGTCGGCATCCCCGCCCAGGTCTTCACCCACCGCCCGAGCATGCCCTACGAGGTGCGGGTGTGCGGCGCCGCGCCCGGGCCGGTGACCGGGGGCGACGGCCTCTCCTACCACGTGGCGCAGGGGCTCGACGCGTTCGAGGACGCCGACACCGTCTTCATCCCCGGCTACCGCGCCCCGGCCGACACCGAGCCGCCGTCCGCCGTCGTCGCCGCGCTGCTCGCCGCCCACGCCAGGGGCACGCGGCTCGCCGCCATCTCGACCGGCGCGTTCGCGCTCGCGGCGACCGGCCTGCTCGACGGCAAGCGCGCCACGACGCACTGGCACTACACCCGGGCCCTCGCCGCCCGGCACCCGCTGGTGCGGGTGGACGAGAACGTCCTGTTCGTGGACGAGGGCGACGTGCTCACGTCGGCGGGCGCGGCGTCCGGCATCGACCTGTGCCTCCACCTGGTGCGGCGCGACCACGGGGTCGGGCTCTCGCACCACGTGGCGAGGCGCCTCGTGGCCGCCCCCTACCGCAGCGGCGGGCAGGCGCAGTACGTGCCGCGCAGCGTGCCCGAACCGCTCGGCGACCTCTTCGCGGACACCAGGGAGTGGGCGCTCGCGCACCTCTCCGAGCCGCTGACCCTGGAGACGCTGGCCCGCACCGCACGCGTGTCGGCGCGCACCTTCTCGCGGCGGTTCGTGGAGGACACCGGCTGCACGCCGATGCAGTGGGTGCTCAGGGCGCGGGTTGACCTGGCCCGTGAGCTGCTGGAGCGCACCGACCTGGGCGTCGAGCAGATCGCGGACCGCGTCGGACTCCGCAGCGGCGCCAATCTCCGGCTGCACTTCCAGCGCATCCTGGGCACCTCGCCGACCGAGTACCGGCAGACGTTCTCCGCCTGAACCGGCCCCGGCGCGCCGGGGCGCGATCCTTGCGGCCGGTGGCGCGCCTTCTGGCGTGATACTTGCGCACGCTGTCATCCAGGCCACTGTCCGCCCGTGGCCCGGCAGTCGAGCATGGAGTGAGGAACGAAAGGAGCCGTCCATGACCACCCGCATCGCCATCAACGGATTCGGCCGTATCGGACGCGGCACCCTCCGGGCGCTGCTCGCACGCGGCAGCGACCTGGAGGTCGTCGCCGTCAACGACCTGACCGCCCCCGCGGCCCTGGCGCACCTGCTGGAGTACGACAGCACGCTCGGACGTCTCGCCCAGCCGGTCACCACGGAAGGGGACACGCTCGTGGTCGGCGGACGCCGCATCGCGGTGCTGGCCGAACGGGAGCCCGCCCGCCTCCCCTGGGCGGACCTCGGCGTGGACCTCGTCCTGGAGTCCACCGGCCGCTTCACCTCGGCGGACGCCGCCAAGGCCCACCTCACCGCGGGCGCGGGCCGGGTCCTGGTCAGCGCGCCCTCCGCGGGCGCCGACGTCACCCTCGCCTACGGCGTGAACACCGACGCGTACGACCCGGCCAGGCACCGGATCGTCTCGAACGCCTCCTGCACCACCAACGCCCTGGCCCCGCTGGCCTCCGTGCTGGACGACCTGGCCGGGATCGAGCACGGCTTCATGACCACCGTCCACGCCTACACCCAGGAGCAGAACCTCCAGGACGGGCCCCACCGCGACCCCCGCCGCGCCCGCGCCGCCGCCGTGAACATCGTGCCGACCACCACCGGCGCCGCCAAGGCCATCGGCCTGGTGCTGCCGAAGCTGGACGGCAGGCTGTCGGGCGACTCGATCCGCGTCCCCGTCCCGGTCGGCTCGCTCGTGGAGCTGAACACCACGGTCGCCCGGGACGTCACCCGGGAGGCCGTCCTCGCGGCCTACCGCGCAGCCGCCGACGGCCCCCTCAAGGGCGTCCTGGAGTACTCCGAGGCGCCGCTGGTCTCCAGCGACATCACCGGCCGCCCGGCCTCCGCGGTCTTCGACTCGCCCCTGACGCGCGTCGAGGGACGGCACGTCAAGGTCGTGGCCTGGTACGACAACGAGTGGGGCTTCTCCCACCGCGTCGTGGACACGCTGGAACTGCTGGCCCGCGACACCGCCTGACCCGCCCCGCGACACCGGTGTCCGGGGCACCCGCCCCCGGACACCGGCCCACGCCGCGTCAGCGACCGGCGACCGCCGACCGGTGCCCCCACCCGTCGTGCCGGTCCCGGTACGCCCTGGGGAGCCGCAGACCGCGCTCCGCCATGACGTCGCGCAGCCGGTCCGGGTAGTCGGTGATGATGCCGTCCACCCCGTCGTCGATCAGCTTGTGCATCGTCGCCGCGTCGTTGACGGTCCACGGGACGACGCGCATCCCCGCGGCGTGCGCCTCGTCCACCAGCTCCTCGGTGACGTACGGCACGTAACCCGGGTCGCCCACCTGGCCGTTCTGCGGGTCCCCGTGCACCGGGGAGATCGCCGACGCGCCGAACGAACGCGCCGCGTCCACCAGGCTGCCGTCGAAGTCGTCGATGTCGATCCCCCCGAGCCACGGCGACGCGCCCGGCTGGCCCACCTGGAGGAACTGCTGCCCGTTCGTCAGCGCGACGACGGGCAGGCGCGGCTCGACCTCGCGCATCCGCATCAGCGCGCCCCAGTCGAAGCTCTGGACCGTCACCTGGTCGAGCAGCCGCGCCCGCCTGACCTCGCGCGCCACCACCTGGACGAACTGCTCGCGCGGCGCCGTCTCGTGCGGGGCCGCGGCCTCGACCTTCGTCTCGATGTTCAGCCGCACCCCGCGCGCCCGGTACCGGTCCACGAGCGCGAACACCTCGGTGAGCAGCGGCATCCGCGCCCCGGGGCTGGCCTCCTGCCCGGGGTACTGGGGGAGCGTCTGCGAGCCGCAGTCCAGGGTGCGCACCTGGGCCAGCGACAGGTCCACGATGTACTTGCCGACGTACGGGTACTGCGGGTCGCCGCGGAACGCCGGGCGCGTGTCGCGGCACTTGGCGGCGGCGATCCGCCGGTCGTGCGTGACGACCGCCTTGCCGTCCCGCGTGATCTGCACGTCGAGTTCGAGCGTCGTGACGCCCAGCTCCAGCGCGTTCGCGAAGGACGCCAGCGTGGATTCCACGACGAGCCCGATCCCGCCGCGGTGCGCCTGGAGGTCGAAGCCGCCACGGCCGTGGCCGTGGCCGTGCCCGGTGGCGGACGCGGGCGTCACCCCGGCCGAGGCCGCGAGCGACACGGCGGCGAGCGTGGCCGCCGCGAGCCCGTACAGGCGCGCGCGCAGGGAGCGGGTGGTCCGGGAGGAGCGGGGCATGGGACGCCTCTCTGTCGGGAGGAGGGCGGAGACGCGCACGAATATGCGGGCCGACGGTGGACGGCGGCGGCTCCTGGCGCGTTCACGCGATGACGGCCGGATGACGATTCGACACGCCCGCCGTCCCGCACCGGCGGCGGCGCGCAGGAGTAGCCGCCGGAACGGGTGGACACAAAGGGGGTGAGGGGCCCGCTCACCGCCGCGCGCCCTTCGCCGATGTGCGGGGAAGGGCGGGGAAGTACGGGGGGAACGCCGGTGGCCGGGGACATATTGAGCCGTCAGAACGAGTCCGGGATGCTCACGCTGCTGCGTGCCGCGTCCACCTCGCACCGGCAGGCGCAGCGGCTCGCGGGGCTGCATCTCACCGCGTCCGCGCTGCTGGCGGGCGGGGCGATCCTCGCCCTGCTGGTGCCGTCCACGAACAGCACCGTCAGTCTGCTCGGCGCGCTGTGGGCGGTGGTCTACACACTGTGGGCGGGGGAGTGGTCCACGAGCGCGTTCCGCCGGGCGGCGGTGCTCCAGGAGGCTTTCGACACCGAGCTGTTCGGCCTGCCGTGGAACCGTGCCGTCGCGGGCGACCAGCCGGAGCCGCAGGAGATCAGCCGCCTCGCCCGCCTGTACAAGGGCGACGAGTCGCGGCTGCGCGACTACTACGAGATCGACGCCCTGCCGCACCCGCTGGACGTGCTCGCCTGCCAGCTCCAGAACCTCGGCTGGGGCACGCGGGTGCGCCGCCGGTACGCGAACGCGATCCAGTGGGGCCTGGTGGTCTGGTGCGCGACCGGCGTGCTGGTGGGCGTCACGGCGGGCCTGAGCGTGTCGGACGTGCTGACGGCGTGGTTCGTCCCGTCGCTCGGCCTGCTGCTGCTCGGCGTCGATACCTTCCGCGCGCAGCGCGACACGACGCAGGCCCGGGAGCGGGCGCACCGCGAACTGTCCGACCGCATCGAGGCGTACGTCGCGGACGGTTCCCGCCCGGCCAGGCACGCGGAACTGCTCGACCTGTCGCGGCAGGTGCAGGACGTGCTGCTCCAGACCCGGCTGGCCCACGTGCGGGTGCCCAACTGGTTCTTCAACCGCTTCCACGGCGCCGACCGCGCCGATTTCGCGGCTGCCCTGGCCGACCTCCACCGGCGCACCGGCGTGTGACCCGCCGTCAGGCCGCCTCGCCGTCCGGCTCCCGCGCCGCCGCCCGCAGCCGGTCGAGGACGTCGGGCTCCACGCCGAGGCCCGCGCCGAACGGGTCGGCGCGGTGGGCCTCGTCCACCAGTGCCACGACCGTGCGGGCCAGTTCCGGCCCTTCGGGATCGCCGGGACGCGCCGTCAGCCAGGCGTCCACCCGCTCGGCGATCTCGCGCTTCTGCCAGGGGCTCGGACGCCGCTCCACGACGAGCCGCACGGCGGTGGGCAGCGAGCCGCGCGTGCCGTTGCGGACGCCCGACGGCTCGGCGCCGAGCCAGTCCACCAGGTCGTCCACCATCCGCTCCTCCCAGGTGCGGTGTCCGAGCCGCAGCCTCAGACGCCGGGGCCGGGCGAACATGGCCGCGGCGAGGTAGGGGGAGGACGCCAGCTCGTGGTGGTGGTTCCACCAGCCGCGCGCGTGCTCCATGACGTCCCGCTCCTGCTGCTCGTCCAGGTCGTCCCGTTCGAGCAGGGCCTGCATGAGGATGCCCGGATGCCGCTCGTAGTGGTGGTCGGCGACCAGCGACAGCGCGTCCTCCCTCGCCTGGGCGCCCGCCTGCCCGGTGACGGCCGGGCAGCGCAGCAGGCCGCTCAGGAGCTGCACCTTCCGCTGCCAGGGCGGCCCCTCCCGCAGCAGCCCCCACGCGAAGGCGGCGGCCCGGTCGTCGCCCGGGGGCGTCACCGGCAGGAGCACGGACAGGACCGGCGCCGCCTTGGCCACGCCGGGGCCGGTGGCCAGCCAGGCGGTGGCCGCGTCGATCGCGTCGTGCCGCGTCTGCGCGTCGGCGCCGTCGCGCAGGAGCAGCCTCGCGGCCAGGGAACCGGCCTCCGGGTGCTCGGGGAACGCGGCCAGCCAGACGCGCGCGGCGGCGCACACCCGGGCGAACTCCTTGGTCCCCGCCCTGATCTCCTTGCGCCGCACGAGCCCCTTCAGGGCGTAACCGGCCTGCTCCGTGCCCGCCAGCGCGTCCAGCCAGGGCAGCGCGAAGGCGACGACCCGCGCGACGAAGTCCGCCGGGAGGCTCCGGGGGCCGAGCAGCGACTGGAGCAGCATGCCGCGCTGGCCGCTCAGGGCGGTGTTGACCAGCAGCAACCAGGCGTGGTCGAGCAGCAGTTCGGTCTGCTCGGGGTCGGGCTGCCGCTCCAGGGCCGCGCGGAGCATCGGGAGGTGGACGTTGAGCGCGGCGGGGGAGACCGACCGGGCGCCCTGCAGGCGGTCGAGCAGCGCCAGGACGTGGGTGACGGCCGCCGCGAGCTGTTCGGGCTCCGGCGCCTGCCGCTTGAACGCCAGCAGCAGCCAGCGGGCCACGTGGACGTCCGTCGCGTGCCCGAAGTGGGCGTCGAGCCAGCTCAGCGTGTGCCCGTAGGCGGCCCGCGCCTCGTCCCCCTTCAGGCCGTCCACCCGCAGCAGCTTCTGGAGCACGACGGTGGCGTCCACCTGTCCGCCGTGCGCCTTCAGCCACTTCAGCGAGGTGCCCACCGCCTCGGCGGCGAGCGAGGGCTCCTGGTCCGACACGTCGAGCACGGCGCTGAGGGCGGGGAACGCCTTCTTCATCCCGGCGTACTTCCGCACCCAGACCAGCATCGCCTGGGCCAGTTCCCGCGCGGCCGGGGTGCGGCGGGTCAGGCGCAGCACCTTGGCGACGGTGTCGGGGGTGACGTCCTCCCGTTCCCAGTGCTGGAGCCACGTGACGGTCACCGCGGCGATGCGGGGACGCAGGGCGTCGGGTATCAGCTCAAGATCCAGCTCGGGATCCGTGTCGGCCGCGTGGTCCGTGTGGGCGTACATCAGGTCGGTCAGCACCCAGATCGCGGGCCGCCGCCGCCAGTGGGCCTCCAGCCAGTCCACCGCCAGCGCGGCGGCCGTCCGGCGGCGCGCCGCCGTGCCGCGCGCGTCCAGCCACACGCCGGACAGGACGTGCGCCGCGTGCGGGTGACCGCCGTTGGCGGCGAGCCAGGCGTCCGCCGTCGCCATGACCGCGCGGTGCTCGGCGGCGGGCAGTTCCTGGCGTACCAGCAGCCACTTGAGCACCTCGTTGGACGAGGGGGCCAGCGGGTGGCGCGCCAGGTGCGCCGTCGCCATGCCCAGGGCCTCGTCCAGGACCCGTTCCTCCGTGTCGCGCCGCGAGAGCAGCACGGCGAGCAGGGGCGCGTTGGTCTCCGCCCCCGGCTCCTCGCGCAGCTCCGCCAGCGCCCGCGCGGCCAGCGGACCCGTGCGCCCAGGGTCGGTGCCGTGCTGGACGAGCGCCGCCGCGAGCACGTGGTTGGGCCGTACGTCCGGGTTGGCGCGCAGGAACCTGTCCGCCAGGGCGAGCGCGCGGTCCCTGACCGTGCCGCGCGTCTCGTGGCGGCGCAGCAGCCAGCGCAGGACGGGGGCCGCCACCTGCTCCTCGGCGTGCCGCTCCAGCCATCCGAGTGCCAGGCCGATGATCCGCGAGCGGTCCTCGTTGCGGTCCTCGTACAGCGCCCGGGCCAGCAGCGTCGGATCGACGCGCGACGCGGTGGCCCGCTCGAACCAGGGACCGGCCAGGTCGCTCCAGTGCACGTAGGTGAGGTTGTGCCACGGGCGCGTGTAGAGCAGGAACTCAAGGACGCTGCCCCCGCCCGGGTCGGCCGCGGCCAGGGTCAGCCCCAGCGTCCTGACGTGCTTCTCGAGCCACAGCCCGGCCTGCTCGTCGAACCGCTCACGCGTCCTCGTGTCCGCGACCGGGTACCAACGCGCCACCGAGGCCGCCGTGTTGGCGATGGCACCGGCGTCCCCGCCCACCGCGTCGAGGACCTGGTCGAGCCCGGGGCCCTCGCCGCCGCGACGGGTCGCGTACGCCAGGAACACGTCGCACGCCAGCGGGTGCGGGACGGCCAGCACGTCGTCCGCGGACGCCCCGGCGGGGCTCAGCAGGCCGATCTCGCGCAGGCACCGCACGATCTCCGCGCCCCCGCGCGGCGCGGCCAGCTCCAGGGCGGACGCCGTCCCGTGCAGCGCGGCGTCCGCGACGGCGGCGAGGCGTGCCTCCGGCAGCGGAGCCGCCGCGAGGACGGCGGCCATGGGCAGCAGCACGAGCCGCCCGCCCGCCGCGTCCTCGCACGGTGCGCCCTGGAGCACCCGGTGCACCGCCTCTGGCAGCGGCTCCGCCACGAGCGCGGACACGCCGCCCTCCGGGCCCGCCTCCCCTGCGGCGCGCTCCAGCAGCCCTGACCACATCGCCGCCGCGCCGGGCGCGAGCGGCGCGGCGGGATCGTTGCCCAGCAGGGCCTGGAGGGCGCTGCCGCCCAGCGCCTCCATCGCACGCGGCGCCGTCGCCCGCAGGACCGCGCGCAGCAACGGCCGCCGGTGCTCGGGCGCGTACGGCAGGATCTTCTCGACGGGCAGCAGCGCCGCGGCGCCCCTGCTCTGCTGTGAGTTCCAGTGCGAGCCCTGCCGGGAGGTCGCCAGCACGGCGACGGGCCTGCCCCGGTACGCCAGTTCCACCAGGGCGTCGTGCAGCCCCGGCAGGTCGAGCCCGGGGAAGCGGTCGAGCCCGTCGATGACGAGCAGCGCCGTGCGGGACGCGGCGGGCGCGGCGCCGTCCTGCGGGGCGGCGTCCCGGTCGAGCGCCTCCGCCAGCTCCCCGACGACCATGTCGGTGGACACCGGCAGCAGTTCGGCGGGGCCGCCGTCGATCCCGCCGAGGAACAGGACGGGACCGCCCGCGCGCTCGGCCCGTTCCGCCACCTCAAGGCACCAGCGTGACCTGCCCGTCCCCGGCGGGCTCAGCAGGACCACGCCCAGCGGCAGCTGGTCGCCCTCCGGCCTGGGGACGAACTCCTCGGGCGTGAGGGTGGCCTTGCGGGTGAAGAACGGCAGCTCGTCGGGCAGCAGCGCCCGGCCGCGCACGGACGCCACGACCTCGGCCCGGGTGCGCAGCAGCGGCGCCGACGTCCGGCGGTCGCGGTCCTCCGCCGCCGTGCGCGGCCCCACGACGGGTATCGCCCCCTCCGCCGGTGGCGTGGGGAGGAGGGCGCCCGGCTCCCGCGCCGCCGCCTCCCGCAGCGCGGCGCGCGCCGCGTGGGCGGCGAGCCGCGAGTACCACCAGCGGGCACGCTCCCCCGCGGCCTCGTACGAGGTGTGCACCAGCGCCCCGGCCACCACCGACCACAGGTACTGCGCCCGCCACACGGCCCGGTCGCCCGGGAGCTCCGCCTCGCACGCCGCGTCCACCGCCCGGATCGCGTCCACCACACCGGCACCGATACCGGGACCGGCCGGATGCCGCGGATCGACGACGACGTCGATGAGCGCCCGCGCCTCACCCGCGCCGATCCCCGGGTCGGCGACGCGCCGCGCCGCCAGGGCGAGGACCAGCGCCGCCGTGTCGCGGCTGAGCGGGACGTCCTGCGCGTAGTGGGCCAGGTCGATCAGCCAGTGGTGGCCCGGCAGGGGACGGCCCAGGCGCTGGGCCACCAGCACGTTCTCCAGGTGCAGGTCCCCGTGCGTCCGCCCGGTGAAGCAGTCGAGCGCGATCCCGCCGACCGGGTTGCCCGGCGCGGTGATCAGCGCGGGGTTCGGCAGGATGACGTCCGGCTCGTCCTCGTCCCTGATCCACGGGCCCGCGCCCACGTCCGCCATGAGGACCTCGCCCGCCCACGCGCGCGCCGAGCGGCCCGGCTCCATGGCCGAGCGCAGCTCGGCGGTCAGGAACTCCCCGACCGTGGTGCTCCGCAGGGCGCGGTCGGGGTTCCACGACGCGAGCAGCGACGTCACCAACTCCCCGCAAGGAACGGCCAGTTCCCCGTTCAGCGCCGCGCCGAGCGGCATGACCTCCGCCGCGGCGGGCGGCAGCCGCTGGAACATCACCCGGCGGCCGTCGTCCGGCAGGTCGTAGGGCGGGTACGCCTGCGCCACGACGTGCGCCTCGGTGAACTCCGGCGCGTCGGCGTACGCCTCGTCGTGCCGGTCGGTCTCCCGGGTGTCGGGCCCGGCGGGCAGGACCTTCACGACGATCCGCTCGTCGCCCCGGTCGGCGTGACCGAGCACCACCAGGCCCAGCAGGGCGCCGCTGTGCCCGTAGCGCCGCCACGGCTCCGCCTGCGCCCGTACCGTGACACCCCGCCCCACCCAGTACGCGCGCAGCCCGGCGGCGACCGGGGCGTCGAACAGGTCGTCGAGGCCGTCGCGCGGGTCCGCCGCCGCGCCCTGCGGGCTCACGCGGGGTTCCCCCGTCCGCCGCCGCCTGACCGGCGGGCGCGGCGCGCCACGTCCCTGTCCCGGCTCCCGCGCCACTCCGCGACCACCTCGGCGAGCGCCCGCGCGTCCGGGTGCTCCTCGCCCACCGCGGCGCACCGGCGCGCGTGCAGCTCCGCCAGGTGCGTGATGGCCGTGTCGAACTCGCCCGCGTTGTGCTCCGCCTGCGCCAGCGAACGGAGCGCGGCCAGCGTCACGGGATGCCGCGGGCCCCGGCGCTCCTCCTCCCGCAGCCACGTCTCCCGCAGCGCGCCGAGCGCGCCCGCCCGGTCGTCCGCCGCTTCGAGGGCGAACGCGAGGCTGCGGCGGAGCGCGGTGGCCTCCGCGTTGTCCGGGCCGTGCTCGGCCGTCCACGTCGCCAGGGCCTTGCGCAGACCGCCCGCGGCCTCCGCCGGGCGCCCTGCGGCGACGAGAGCGGTGGCCAGGCGGCGGTGCAGGGCCAGCACCTGGGGCGAGTTGGCGTCCTGGATCCGCGTGGCCGCGGCGATGAGGAGGCGGAACTCCCTCGCCCCGGCCGCCGGATCGCCCGCGCGGATGTGGATGTCCGCCAGCCGGGCGCGTAACGCGAGGACGTGCGGGTGCGAGGAGTCGGAGTGCTCCAGCTGCGTGTCCAGGGCCGCCGCGACGGTCGCGGCTGCGGCCCGGTGGTCACCGGCGGCCTCCTGCCAGTGCGCCAGGCGCCGCCTGACCGCGTACAGCAGGGCGGGCGCGGGCTGTGCGGCGGCCAGCAGGACGTCCACGAGGTCCGTCAGCTCGTCGGCCGCCGCGCCCCGGTCCCCGGCCTGGCCCAGGGCCTCGGCCAGGTGCGTCCGCGCGGTGACGACCGGCGGCGCGTCGGGGGCGAGACCGGCCTGCCAGCGGGCGATCATGCCCCGGAACGCGGCGACGACGCCGGGGGAGGTGGCGCACTCCTGCGCCATGCGGCCCATGGCCTTCAGCGCGTCGGCCGCGCCGGGCGGCGCGTCGGCCAGCAGCTCCAGCCGCGGCGGCCCCGTCAACGCCTCGTACGCCGGGCCTGGGGCCCCGGCGATCCGGGCCCGCAGCAGCTCGGCCTGCCCGCGCGCGGCGGACGCGCGGGCCGCGTCGGGGGCGGCGTCGTACCCCTCGGCCAGCAGCCCCCACTGCTCGACGGCCCCCGCCAGGTCGCCCGCCGCCTCCAGCGAGTGCGCCAGCCTGCGGCGGGTCGCCAGGACCTGCCGACCGGCGGGCGCCGCCTCACCGGCCGTCGCGTCGTCCGCGGTGAGCCAGGCGAGGACGGCGCGCAGCTCCGCCACGGCGCCGCGCGCGTCACCCGTGCTGCCCCGCAGGTCCGCGATGCGCGACCGCGTGTCGAACAGCGCCTTCCGGTCGGGCCGCTCCGCGGCGAGTTGCAGCGCCAGCAGCTCCTCCATCGTCGCCAGCGCCTGGTCCGCCCGGCCGTCCGCGACCTGCCAATGGACCAGCCGCGCGCGGGCCTTGACCGCACGGGCGCCCGCCGCGCCGCCGCCCCGCGTCTCGACGTCCAGGACCTCGCGCAGCTCCGCCACCGCCCGCCACGCCGCCCCCGCCTGGCCCAGGGCGTCCGCGCGGCGTACGCGCGCCGCGAGCGTCCTGGCGTGTTCCGGGCCGTGCGCCCGGGCCGCCTCCGTCACCGCCAGGTCGTGAGCGGACGGACCGTCCGCGCCCCCCGGCGTGTCCGACAGATGGGTATCGGCCATCCCGCGCCCCCTTCGCCCTGATGCGCGCCCCCGCGCACTGCACGTGATACCCCTCGCAAGCGCGCCGTACGCGGACGGTCGGTATCGATGGGGGAGCGGTCGGGGCACGGCGCGGCACGGCGTGATCCGGCCGCCGCCCGGGCGGCCTTCAGGGGCGGGCGGGCCCCCGGTACGGGAGGGTCTGGCTGTAGACGATGTTGGTCGTGGTGCTGCCGAATCCGGCCAGCTCGTCCACCACCTTCTCCAGGTGCGCCATCGAGGTGGCGGCGACCTTCAGCACGTAGCAGTCGTCGCCCGTGGTGCGCAGGCACTCCAGGATCTCGGCGCGCTCGCCCAGCAGCGCGTGCAGCGGCTGGTGGCGGCTGCCCGGGTACTTCAGCCTGACCACCGCAAGCACCGGGTAGCCGACCCGCGTCAGGTCGAGCTGCGCCCGGTAGCCCGTGATCACCCCGAGCGCCTCCAGCCGCCGCACCCGCTCGGTCACCGCCGAGGCGCTCAGGCGCACCCGCTTCCCCAGCTCGGTCAGCGGCACACGGCCGTCCCGTTGCAGCTCCGCCAGGATCGTCCAGTCCGTCGGATCGAGAGTCTCGGCCATCCGTCCAAAATACCGGCAGATCCCTCCCCTGATCCCCGCGATGCCGTGGAGAATCCCTTCAGCCCCGCCACGCGCCCCGGATACATTCACCTGGTGCGAATCGGAGTGAACATCCCCAACTTCGGGCCGGGCACCGACCCCGGCGTCCTGCGCGACTGGGCGCGGCGCGTGGAGGGCCACGGGTTCGACCTGCTGACCCTCTCCGACCACGTCGTGCTGACGCCGGACGTCACCGAGCAGTACTCGGCGCCGTTCTACGAGCCCTTCACCACCCTCGCCTGGATGGCCGGGATCACCGAGCGGATCCGGCTCGGCACCACCGTCGTGATCCTGCCCTACCGCCACCCGCTGCTGGTCGCCCGGATGGCGGCCAACCTCAGCGACCTCAGCGGCGGCAGGCTCGTCCTCGGCGTCGCCGCGGGCTGGGCACGGCAGGAGTTCGAAGCGCTCGGCGTCCCCTTCGCCGAGCGCGGCAGGCTGTCGGACGACGCCCTGCGCACGATCCGCGCCGCCTGGGCCGACCAGGACGACTACCGCGCCGGGGACATCCCCGTCTGGGTCGGCGGCAACAGCGAGGCGGGACTGCGCCGCGCCATCCGCCTCGGCGACGCCTGGCACCCGCTGCGCAACACCCCCGACTGGCTCGACACCGCCGCCGAGCGGATGCGCACGACCGCCCGGGAACTGGGACGTCCCGCCCCCGCCTTCGCCCCCCGCATCGCCCTGCGCCTCACCGAGGAACCGGTCACGGGGCCCGACCGCCTGGCCGGTGAGGGCACCATCGAGCAGATCGTGGCCGACCTCGAACGGCTGCGGAAGCTCGACCCCGACACCGTGCTCCTCGACCCGTTCAACGGCGGGCCCGACGAGACCCTGCACCCCGAGGCGGCGTGGCGTGCCGTCGCCGAGGTCGCCCACCACCTTCCTGCACTGGAGCGTCCATGACACCGCAGACCCCCGAGGCCGTCACCGCAGCCGACGAGCCGTACCTGCGCCGCGCCGTCGAACTCGCCGCGCTGGCGCGCGAGGGCGGCGACCCGCCGTTCGGCTCGCTGCTGGTCGGCCCGGACGGCGAGATCCTGGCCGAGGCCCACAACACGACGGTCAGCGAGAAGGACATCTCCCTGCACCCCGAACTCAAGCTGGCCGTCTGGGCGGGCCGCGAGCTGGACCCCGACGCCGCCGCCCGCACCACGATGTACACGAGCTGCCAGCCGTGCGGCATGTGCGCAGGCGCGATCGAGCGGTCCTTCCTCGGCCGGGTCGTCTTCGCCCTGTCCACCGAGCAGCTGCTCACCCTCAAGCCCCCGACCCAGCCCCCCGCGCTCCGCCTGGCGGGCCCCGCGCTGCGCGACGAGGCGGGCGCCGTCGTCGAGGGCTACTACCGCTGACGGCTTCCGAGCCCGATCCGCGGCGCGGGTAGGGTGCGGCGATGACGAGAAGCGAGCGGCTGGCGGACCAGCTGGACCGGCACTGGCGCAAGAACGTGCGGCCACGGCTCCACGGTCTCGCCGACGACGAGTACTTCTGGGAGCCGGTGCGCGGCTGCTGGAGCGTCCGCCCGGTGGGCTCCGGGAGGTGGGCGATGGACTTCGCGTCCCCCGCCCCGGAGCCCGCGCCCGTGACCACGATCGCCTGGCGGCTCGCGCACCTCGTCGTCTCGTGCCTGGGCTACCGCGTCGGATGGCACTTCGGTGGCCAGGACATCGACTCCGCGTCCTTCCCCTACGCGGGGACCGCCGACGAGGCGCTCGCCCAGCTCGACGCCATGTACGAAAGATGGGACGCCGGGGTCCGCCGGCTCTCGGACGCCGACCTGGACGCTCCGCCCGCCGTGGGCCCCGAGCAGTTCCCCATGGAGGGCATCGTCCTGCACGTCAACAGGGAGCTGATCCACCACGGCGCCGAGATCTGCCTGCTGCGCGACCTCCACCGCTGGCAGGACGGCGCACGACACCCCAGGTGACCGCCCCTTCCCCCCGGGACGGATCGCCCGGGGGGAAGGGGGCCTCACTCACGCGTTGTAGGTCCACTTCTGGTTGGACGCGCCCGTGCAGGTCCAGATCTGCGCACGGGTGCCGTCAGCCGACGAATTGCCTGTCACGTCCAGGCACTTGTCAGCCGCCGAGTTGACCACGTCCCGCGTGGCCGCGTTGTACGACCACTGCTGCGCCCCTGTGCCGTTGCACGTGTAGAGCTGTAGTTGCGCCCCGTTCGCCGTCGAACCCGCGCTCACGTCCAGGCACTTGCCGAACGCGCGGATCGTGCCGTCCGTGCCGATCGTCCAGCGCTGCGCCTCCGAGCCGTTGCAGGAGTAGAGCTGGACGGGGGTGCCGTCCGCCGTCGAGGCACCCGCCACGTCGAGGCACTTCCCGGCCAGGCCGGTGAACGTGCCGCCGCCCGACGGGCCGCCGCCGTCGCCCGCCTGCGACCCCGACCAGGTGAAGGTCGCCGTCGTGCGGGCGGGGAGCGTGTAGGTGAAGGACTGGTTGCCCCAGTTGACGCGCACCGACTGCGACGAGGTGCCGCCGTTGTGCGCGATCAGTGCCTTCGTGCCGTTGCTGTTGCGCCACGCGACGTTCTGCACCGTGCCGTTGGCGGTCGAGTCGATGCGCTGCGCGCCCGGCTGCACGAACTTCGTGAGGTGACCGGTCGTGTAGTACTCGATCGTGTAGTCCACCTGACCGGCGCGCGGGCCGCCCTCCTGGACGGTGATCAGGCCGGTGCAGGTGCCGCAACCGCCGTTGTGCGGGCCCATGTTCTGGTTGAGCGCGAGGCTCCACTTGACCACACTGCCGCTCCAGTTGCGGGTGTAGTTGACGATGTCGTTCAGGTCCTCGTTGTGCTGGTTGCCGACCCACGTGCCGCCCGAGTGCTCGGTGCTGAACTGCGGGACGTTCGGGTACTGGTTGTGGACCTGCGTGCCGACGCTCGGGCTGCCGCCGTACCCGTGCCACGCGACGCCGCCGAACAACGGGTCGTTGCGGATGGCCGGGTCGGCGAGGATGGCCTGGCCGATCTGCCCCCAGTCACCGTAGTTCCAGTCGTGGATCAGGACCTTGGTGGTGATCCCGGCCGCCCGGAACGCCGGGTACAGGAAGTTCTTGGTGAACTCGGTGAGGCCCGAGGCGTTCCAGCTCATCCCCGGGTAGTTCATCGCGGTGGGGTTGCCCGCCTGGCAGCAGTTGGGCTCGTTCTGCACCGAGATGTACTCCACCGGGATACCGGCGGACTGGTAGCTCTGCACGTACCTGACCAGGTACTGGGCGTACGTCGGGTAGTGCTCCCAACGCAGCCAGCCCATCTGGTCCATGCGGCCGTTGTCCTTCATCCAGCCGGGCGCGCTCCACGGCACGCCCTTCACCCGCAGCGCCGGGTTGAGCTGCTGGGCCTGGCCCGTGAGCAGCCGGACGTTGGTGTCGTAGCCGTTGGCGCCGAAGTCGTTCAGGTCGCAGCAGGTGTCGTCGAGCGACACGTTCCCCGGGCGCGACAGGTCGGAGGCGCCGATCGGGTTGCGCACGAACGACAGGCCGATGCCGTCGGTCGGGGAGAACAGCCTGCGCATCACCTCGTCGCGGGTGGCCGCGCTGATCGCGCCGCCGCGCAGCAGGTGCGCCGTGGTGTCGGTGATGGAGGCGCCGCCGCCCTCGAAGGACTGGTAGCGGGTGTTCTCGTTGACGGTGATGGTGTGGTTGGCGGAGCCGCCCGCCGGGCCGAAGGCGAGGGGCGTCTGCTGCTGGAGGCCGCGGGTGACGTTGCGTCCGCCCGAGTCCGAGGTGGTGGTCAGCCAGACGTCCACGCGTTCCCCGGCGGCGGCGGCGCTCGGGGCCATGCCGGGGGCGATCAGGAGCATGGCGAGGGCGAGCAGCACCGCGCCGAGCGCGGCGAGCGGGTGCCGCCGGGGGAGGGACATGGGGGCCGGTCTCAAGGCGTCCTGCCTCTCTGGTGTCTCCCGTCCCGTCTCCCCGCGACGGCGGGCAGCACGGCCTCCGTCCGGTGGCGAACAGTGCGCGATGCGTTCGCGAAGTGTCCTCGGGAGAACGGCGGAGGGGGACGGGGGGCTGGGATGCGGGGGCGCGGGCGGCCCCCGCCGCTTTCCTTCAGGCGTGATTCAAGGCGCGAGACATGCCCGCGTCAAGCCTCCCGGCATCCGGAACAAGGGCTTACTGCCTGACAGATGGCGGGTCTGCGCGTTCTCTTGACGGCCATGCCGCGCGGGCTCTAGCCTCCTGGGAAGGAAAGGTCCAGACCACAGCGTGCGGCGGCGCGCTGCGCCTCACCCTTCCGCTCACCGGTGCTGTCGCACAGGTGCGTATTTGCTTATGGAAAGGTTCTGTCCGAGGTGGCGTCGCGGGGGCGCCGCCGCAGGACGGCGCCCGGCGCGCGGCGCCGGGCCACGGCGCGGGAAAACGCTTTGACGCGGCCCGCCCACCACGGTGAGGGTGCACCCGTACCTGCCACCCAGGGGGCCGGTGGCGGCCCCGAGGAGCCACGTGATCATCGTCTCCGCCGCATCAGGCGCACTCGGAGGGCTGGTCATCGACCGGCTCCTCACCCGTCTTCCCGCCGCCGAGGTCGTCGCGGCCGTCCGCGACCCGTCCGGCGCCCCGCAGCTCGCGGCGCGCGGCGTCACCCTCAGGCGCGGCGACTACGACGACGCCGACAGCCTCCGCACCGCCTTCGCGGGCGCGGACCGGCTGCTCCTCATCTCCTCACCTGAGCTCGACCCGGAGCGCCGCACCCGCCACCACCTGACGGCCGTGGACGCCGCCCGCGCCGCCGGCGTCGGCTCGGTCGTCTACACGAGCTTCCTCGGCTCCGACGCCCCACGCCCCGGCGTGCCCGACGCCCACCACGCCACCGAGCAGGCCCTGCACGACAGCGGCCTGCCCCGCACCGTGCTGCGCCACCCCTTCTACAGCGAGGCGTACCTCGACGCGCCGCTCCTGCGCGCGGCCGTCGCCGCGGGCGAGCTGATCGACGGCACCGGCGGGCGCGGCCTCAACACCGCGCTGCGCGCCGACCTGGCCGAGGCCGCCGCCGTCGTCCTCACCGAGGAGGGACACCTCGGCCGCGCCTACGACTTCACCGGCGAGCCGTGGACCCTGCCGGAGCTCGCCCTGACCCTCTCGCGCGTCAGCGGCACGCCCGTCGCGCGCGTCGAGCGGGACGAGCCCGCGCCTGGGCCGCGCGGCTGGCTCGACGGCCTCGTCCGCTCCGGCGCGCTGGAGCGGCGCACCGGCGACCTGCGGGCGGTCCTGGGCCGCCCGGCGACAGGCCTGGAGGAGGCCGTCACCCGCGCCCTGGGCGCTGCTTCCTGAACGGCCGTGCGCCCGGCGGTCGTTCGACGCCGGGCGCACGGTCACGGATGCCGGGCGTCCGGGAGGCGGCGGACGGTGCCGCCCCCCGGACGCGGTTCCTGACGGGTCAGTTCAGGCCGTCGTGGATGGCGCCCACCAGGTCGCCGTCCGCGCTGTCGCCCGAGAACTCCCAGAAGAACGCGCCACCGAGGTTCTCGGCCTTCGCGTACTCCATCTTCCCCAGCACCGTCTGCGGGGTGTCGTAGCTCCACCACTGGTTGCCGCAGTGCGCGTACGCCGTACCCGCCACGGTCCCGGTCGCCGGGCAGGCGGTCTCCAGCACGCGGTAGTCCTCGATACCGGCCTCGTACGTGCCCGGCGCCGCGCCGGTCGCCGTGCCGCCCGGCGCGCTCTGCGTCACGCCCGTCCAGCCCCGGCCGTAGAAGCCGATGCCGAGCAGGAGCTTGGACGAGGGCACGCCCTGACCGAGCAGCGCCTCGACGGCCGCGTCGCTCGTGAAGCCGTCCTGCGGGATGCCGTCGTACGTCGTCAGCGGCGAGTGCGGCGCGGTCGGCCCGGTCGCCGCCCACGCGCCGAAGAAGTCGTACGTCATCACCGCCAGGTAGTCGGCGTACTCGGCGCCATAGGCGTAGTCCACCGCCGCGATCTTGCCGCCGTCCGACGCGTCCGCCGTGATGGCGGCGGTCACCAGCTGGTCGCCGAACTCGGACCTGAACGCCTGCATCATGTCGCCGAAGACCTGCGGACCGCTGGTGTCGCAGGTCAGGCCGCAGCCGTTCGGGTACTCCCAGTCCAGGTCGATGCCGTCGAACACCCCGGCCCAGCGCGGATCGTTGACGAGGTCGTGACAGGACTGCGCGAACGCCTCGGGGTTCTGCATGGCCTCGGTGAAGCCGCCGGACCACGACCAGCCGCCGAAGGACCACAGCACCTTGATGTGCGGGTAGCGCTCCTTCAGCTGGAGCAGCTGGTTGAAGTTGCCGCGCAGCGGCTGGTCCCAGGTGTCGGCGACACCGCTCACGCTCTCGGCGGCGGAGTAGGTGCGCTCGTAGGCGGCGTACGCGTCGCCCACGGTGCACTCACCGTTCACGACGTTGCCGAACGCGTAGTTGATGTGGGTGATCTGCTCGGCCGAGCCGGAGTCCACGATGTCCTTGACGTGGTAACCCCGGTCGTAGACGCCCCATTCGGCGAAATAACCCAGGTTCACCTGGCCCGCGGCGGGCTGGGGCGCCGCCGTCTCCGTACCGGCCTGGGCCGGGGTGGAGAGGGCGGCCAACGCGGAGGCGGGCAGGACAAGCGCCGCCAGGAACGTGATCAGGCGCCGCGCGCGGCGCGGCCGTCCGGTCTGCCCGGACGAGGAGGATGATCGCAAGGAAGTACTCCCTGAATCGGTGGGACGAGCTGTGGGGGAGCCGCGCCGTCCACCTGAGCGCGGTGGGGGGATGCTTTGTCATGTTGCGCTCATCACGGCTGCCGCGAGCGTAGAATGGTCTGGACCACGGGTCAAGAGGTCTGTACCACAGCAGGATCGGCCCCCCGGCCCGGCAACTCCCGCCCGGCGCCCGTCAGTCCCCCCTTCCCTGCCACGTCGTGACACACGCCTCGTTGCCCTCCGCGTCGGCCAGCACCCAGAAGGCGGGCGCGCGCGCCGCGGACAGCAGACGGCCCCCTGCGGCGAGCGCGGCGTCGATCCGCCCGGCCGCCTCGTCGTGCGGCACACACACGTCGATGTGGAACCGGTTGCGCTGCGGACGCGGCGCGTCCATCTGCTGGAACCACATCGCCGGGCCCTCCCCGACCGGATCGACGAGCGGGTCCTCTGGGCCCTCCGCCCCCGCCTCGCCCACGTACCCGAGCACCGCGCGCCAGAACGGCCGGACCGCCCCGATGTCGAGCGCGTCGATCGCTATCTCCAGCTGCTGCACCGACCGCGCCGCGCCCGTCCCGACCTCGGGCACCGTCGTCCACCCCGCCTCACGCAGCGCCCCTGAGACCGCCAGCGCGAGCGTGACGTCCCGCGCCGTCAGCACGCCGCGCGCGAACGTCTGCACCGTGAGGACGACCCGCTCCGCCCGCACGTCCACCCGCAGATGCCCGTCCGCGTCCTCCCCGCACACCGCCGCCGCGTCCGCCGCCGCCCGTATCCCCTCGGCCAGCGACCCCACCCGCACGGACGCGCGCAGCGCCCCGAGCAGATACCGCCACCCCTCGCCGCTCACGGCGTCCGAGGTTTCCCGCCGTCCCCATGTCCTGTCCATGCGGGCCATCCTGGCAGCCGCCACTGACAATTCCCCTGGTCCGCCGTCGAGCCTCCGCCGTCACGCCGCGAAACGCCCATGCGCCCGCGCCCCGGCCGGTGTTACGGTCC
Source organism: Streptomyces avicenniae (assembly GCF_000719135.1). Taxonomy (GTDB): domain Bacteria; phylum Actinomycetota; class Actinomycetes; order Streptomycetales; family Streptomycetaceae; genus Streptomyces; species Streptomyces avicenniae. The sequence continues at coordinate 260,763 of NZ_JOEK01000004.1, forward strand.
TGCCATGAAGCGCATCGGGATGACGACGACGCCGGAGACCGTCCCGGCGCGCTGACCGAAGTCCACCAGTGAAGCCCCGGGGCGAGTGCCCCGGGGCTTCGCCGTGCGGTCACTCGCCTCACCGTTCCGCGAGGAGACCCCATGCACGACCACCCCATGCACGACCACCCCATGCACGACCATCACAGGCTCGGCCGCGAACTCGACCTGTTCGACACCGACCCCCTGCTCGGTGCGGGCCTGCCGTTCTGGCTCCCGGACGGCGCCGCCGTCCGCCACGCCCTGGAGGAGTACATCAGGACCGAGGAACGGCGCGCCGGATACCGGCACGTGTACTCGCCCGTCCTCGGCAAGCGCGAGCTGTACGAGATCTCAGGACACTGGTCCCACTACAGCGGCGACATGTTCCCCCCGATGACCCTCGGCGCGGAACAGATGCTCCTGCGCCCCAGCATGTGCCCGCACCACGCCGTCATCTACCGTTCGCGGCCCCGCAGCCACCGCGACCTGCCCCTGCGCCTGGCCGAACTGGGCGGCATGTACCGCTCCGAACCCTCCGGCGTCCTCGGCGGCCTGTCCCGCGTCCGGTCCATCCACCTCAACGACGGCCACGTCTTCTGCGCCCCGGAACAGGCCGCCGACGAGGCCGCCGCCGCCCTCGCCATGATCCACCGCGCCCACGCCGCGTCAGGCATCACCGCCGCCCGCCACCGCCTCTCCCTCCCCGGCCCAGGCGGGAAGTACGCCGCCTCCCCCGAGGCGTGGGAGCGGGCCGCCGCCCTGCTGGCCGACGTCCTCGACGCGTCGGGCACCGCCTACGACGAGGCGCCGGGCGAGGCCGCTTTCTACGGCCCGAAGATCGACGTCCAGGTCGAGGACGCCGCCGGACGCGAGTTCACCCTCTCCACCGTGCAGATCGACTTCCACCAGCCGGAGAGGTTCGGCCTCACCTACACCGGCCCCGACGGCGCGAAGCACCGCCCGGTCATGGTGCACCGCAGCGTCGTCGGCAGCATGGAGCGGGCCGTCGCGCACCTCATCGAGCGGCACGGCGGCGCGTTCCCCGGCTGGCTCGCGCCCGTCCAGCTCGCCGTCCTGCCGGTCTCCGACACCGAACTGCCGTACGCCGAGGCCCTCGCACGGCGCGCCACCGCCCTCGGCCTGCGCGCCGAGACCCTGGCACCCGGACGCGGCAGCCTCGGCGCGCGCGTCCGACAGGCGCGGCTGGTGCCGTACGTCGCCGTCACCGGAGCCGCCGAGGCCGCCGACGGCAGCCTCTCGCTGCGCCTGCGCGACGGACGCCGCCCCGGCCCGCTGCCCGCCGCCGACGCGCTGGCCCGCATCGGCGCGCTCGTCGCGGCGCACGGCACCGCGCTGTGGGACGACGCCGCCTGATCGGGCCCCGGGACCGGTGGTACGCGCCCGCACCCCGACGCGTACTACCGGTCCGCCGCGGCCCCCGGCAGCGTCACCGTGAACCGCGCCCCACCCTCCGGCGCGTCGCCCCGCGCCGTGATCGTCCCGCCCAGCCGCGTCGCCAGCCGCCACGCGATCGCCAGCCCCAGCCCACTCCCGCCCGGCCGCACGTCCCGGTACCGCGCGTGCAGCGCGCCCCGCACGAACGCGACCTCCGCGTCCTCCTCCGTCAACCCCGGCCCCCCGTCCCGCACCTCCACGCACCACGCGCCACCCGCCTCGTACAGCGCCAGGACGAGCGGACGGCCCGCGGGCGTGACCCGCAGCGCGTTCCCCGCCAGCCCGTCGATCAGCTGACGGACCCGCGCGCCGTCCGTCACGAGCACCACGGGACACCCCGGCCGCTCCACCCGGAAGTCCAGCCCCCGCTCCGCGCAGCGCCGCCCCCACACCCGCGCCGCGTCCCCGACCAGCGCGTCCAGATCGACGGCCACCAGGTCCAGCCCGAAGTCGTCCGCGTCCATGCGCGCGAGGTCCAGCAGATCGTTCACGAGCCGGTCCAGCCGCCGCGTCTCCGCCAGCAGCGTCCGCCCCGCCGCCGGGACCTCCCCCTCCGCCACCACCCCGTCCGCCAGCGCCTCCGCGTACCCCCGCACCGTCGTCAGCGGCGTCCGCAGCTCGTGCGACACGGACAGCAGGAAGTCGTGCTGCCGCCCCTCGCTGCGCGCCAGCGCCGCGTCCAGCGCCTCCAGCGCCTCCGCCAGCTCCGTCAACTCCGCAGGCCCGCCCGCCGGGACGCGCAGCCCCCGCTCGCCCGCCGCCAGCCGGTGCGCCGTCCCCGCCGCGACGACGATCGGCCGCGCGAGCCGCCGCGCCATGAGCGCCCCCGCGCCCGCCGCCCCCAGCAGCCCCGCCGCCAGCGGCAGCACCAGCGCGGCCCGCATCCGGTCCGTCGCCCCGTCCACCTCCGTGAACGGCTGCGTCAACACCACCGCCCCCCGCTCCCCGCCGTCCCCTGAAGGGTGCCCCGCGAGCAGGACCCGCTGCCCGTCCAGCTCGGCCGTCGTCGCGACGGCCTCCCCGTCGAGCAGCCGCCGACGCGTCCCCTCCCCGACCGCCCCGGCCGCCGGTCCCGTGACCTCCCCCGAAGGCGACACCACCGCGAGGCGGCTCCCGTCCGACCCGGCGATCCGCCGCTCACGGTCCAGCAGCAGGCCCGAGACGGCAGGCGTCCTGCTCAGCACCTCGGCCCGGCGCGCCAACTGCTCCCGCTCCAGCGCCTCCGTCGTGCCGCCTACCACCCGCCAGGCCGACAGACCGGTGAGCGCGATCGCCACGGCCGCCACCACCAGCGTGAGCAGCACGACCGCCCGCGTCAGCGAGCCGCGCCCGCGCGCCGTCACGACCGCGCGGAGCCGGTCGCGCTGTACCCGACGCCGCGCACCGTGCGGATCGGGCTCGCGTCCCCCAGCTTGGCGCGCAGCTGCGACACGTACACGTCCACCACCCGGCCGCCCCGGTAGTCCGCGTACCCCCACACCTGCGACAGCAGCTGCTCGCGCGTGAACACCTGCTCGGGATGCCGCAGCAGGTGCGCCAGCAGGTTGAACTCCGTCGCCGTGACCTCGACCGGCCGCCCGTCCCGCAGCAGCGTCCGCCGCACCGGGTCCAGCGTGATGCGCCCCACCGTGCGCAGCCGCTCACCCGGCGGCCCTGCCGCCCGCCGCAGCACCGTCTTGACGCGCGCCACCAGCTCGCGCGGCGAGAACGGCTTCGTCACGTAGTCGTCCGCGCCCAGTTCGAGCCCCAGCACCCGGTCGGTCTCCTCGTCCCGCGCCGTCACCAGCAGCACGGGCGTCCAGTCCCCGTCCTCCCGCAGCCTGCGCAGCACCTCCGCGCCGTCGAGACCCGGCAGCCCGATGTCCAGCACGACCGCCGAGGGCCGCAGCCTGCGGATCGCCGCCAGCCCGGCCGGGCCGTCACCCTCCACATGCACACCGAAGCCCTCACGCGTCAGGTAGAGCCGCTGGAGGTCGGTGATGTGCCGCTCGTCCTCCACGATCAGCACAAGGCCCTTCGCCCCGTCCACGGCACCTCCTCGTCGGCCGCCTCGATGCTACGACCGCCACCACCCCGCCGTTCGGCACCGCGGCGCGCCCTTACCTTCCCCGAACAATCGGCGAACACGATCCAGGCATCCGCACCCCAGGCTGGCAGCCGCTCCGCCGCCCCGTTCCCACCCACGAGACCCCACCCACGAGGACCGCCGCCATGACCCCAGCCGCCGCCACCCCGCACGCCCCGGCGCGCCGCCCCCGCCGCCGCACGGTCCGGGTGACCGCCGTCGTCCTCGCCGCGCTCCTGCTGCTCGCCACCGGCGCCGAGGTCCTCGCCCGCACCGTGCTCCACCGCCGGATCGCCGAGGCGGCGGAACGTTCCCTCGGCGACGGCGCCGACGTCAGCACGGGCGGCCTCGCCCTCGCCGCCGCTGTCACCGGCCGCCTCCCGTACATCGAGGTCAGCGGCGACGCCGCGACCGTCGGCCGGCTCGGCGGCGTCCGGGTCCAGGCACGCGCCGAGGACGTCCGCGCCGCGGGCCCCGGCGCCACCGCGGCCCGTACCCACGCCGAGGTGACCGTCCCCACCGCGGCGATCGGCCGGGCGGCCCGGTCGGGCGACCGTGGCCTGCCGGTCGGCGACGTCACGGCCGACCCGGCCGCCGGGACCCTGACCGTCGCCCTCGGCGACGGCGGCCTCGGCCACGTCACGCTGCGCCCCGTCCTGCGCGACGGACGCGTGTCCACCGAGGTCGCGGGCGCCGAGGTGCTCGGCATCCCCCTGCCCGCCGGGACGACCGACCGCATCGCGGACAGCATCGGCGACCTCGGCGGCGACGGCGCCTACCCCCTGGGCCTGCGCCCCACGACGGTCGGCGTCACCGACGAGGGGATCCACGTCGTCCTGGACGGCGGACCCACCCGCCTCGAAACCCCGGGCGGCGCATGACGCACCTCAGGCCAGCACCCGCGCGTGCAGCTGCGTCACGACCTTCCGCGCCGAGGCGAACGCCCCGTGCTGCCAGGCGATCGCATGGCTGAGATGGTCACCGGCGAAGTACACCCGCCCCGCAGGTTCGTTCAGCGCCGCGAACACCGGCGCGTCGGGCCCGCCCCGCAGGCTGTGCCACGCCGCCTCCACGTGCGGGGTCTGCCGCCAGTGGTGCGAGAACGACGACGCCAGCTCCGTACGGTAGACGTCCCCGTGGATGCGCACCCCGTGCGCGACCGCCCGCGCCTCCCGCTCACGCGGCGTCAGCGCCCCGTACGCGTCCGCCGCCGCCCCCGTGTTGTAGTAGCCCACGACGACGCCCCGCTCCCCGAGGAAGCCGTGCGACGGGTACCAGATGTGCGCCAGGTCGAGATCCGTCTCCGTGATGCCGCCGTAGATCCCGTGCCCGGTCTCCCACCACCGGCTGCGGTACTCCAGGCCGATCTTCCCCGCCGACGACGGCACGCACGCCTCCAGCGCCGTCTGCACCGCCGCGCCCAGGTTGTGCCCCGTGCGCGCCAGGATGTTGGGCGGCAGCGCCGCGACGCAGTAGTCCGCCGTGACGCGGCGCGTACGGCCGCCAGAACGGTAGGTCACGCTCACGCCGTCCGCGCTGCCCGTGATGTCCGTGACCTGCGCGCCCGTCCTGATCCTCCGCCCGCCGACCGCCCGCGCCAGCGCCTCCGGTATGCGGTCCATGCCCCCCACCGGCTGGAACATCAGCATCGCCTGGTCGTACCCCAGCTCGAACGAGAGGTACCGGCCCACGCCCGACGCGAACACCTCCGACACGTCCGGCACGTCCCCCAGTACCGTGCCCGGCGTGCCCGCCGCGCCGGGGTCCTCCGCGTAGCCCCGCCGCCCGCCGCCCGTGTAGCGCCAGCCGTCCGTACGGCCGCCGATGGAGCCGAAGCCGCGCAGGAACGTCAGCAGCCGCTCCCGGTCGTCCGCCGTCAGCGCCGCGTCCAGGGCGCCCTGGTCGGTCGCCTTCGCCAGCAACTCGGAGACGTACCCGTACACGTCCGCCTTCGCCGTGCGGTGGCGGACGGGCGCCGTCATGCCCGCCGCCGCGTTGAAGACGTACGCGTCGGCGTTGGCGTTGGTGAACACCTCCACCGGCACGCCCAGTTCGCGGCAGTAGTCCATCGTCAGCATCCACTGCGCGATCCGCGCCGGGCCCGCGTTCAGGTACTGGCCCCGGGAGAAGCGGGCGGTCTGGCGCTGGCCGAGCGTGTCGGTGGTCGTGTCGCCGCCGCGTACGGTGAAGTTGCGCCCTCCGGTGCGCTCCCGCGCCTCCAGGACCGTGACGTCGTAGCCCGCCTTGCCGAGTTCGTACGCGGTGGTGAGCCCGGCGATTCCCCCGCCGACGACCACGACGCTGGCCGCCGCCCTGCCGGTGAGCGAGAAGTCGCCCGGGCTCGGCGCCCGGTAGGCGGGCACCTCCGCCGCCCGCGCGGTGGGCGCGAGCCCCAGCGCGCCCATGGTCGCGAGCATCGTGCCCGCCCCGCCGGTGACGCCCACCGCCCGCAGGAACGCACGCCGGTCCGTGCCGAAGTTCTGGCCCATCTGCCGATTCCCCTTTCGCCGGTACCGCCGGGGATGCTGGCAGCGGAACGTTTCCTCCGGCCCGGAGGCGGCATTGCGAGATCGTTTCGCCTCGGGCGGGGCGCGCCTCCGGCCGTCAGCGGATGGACTCCCAGGTGAACTCGACGTACGGCTCCGCGTCCTCCACCGGCTCCCCCTCCTCGCCGGGACTCGGCATCTCGGGCAGGGCCCACGCGGTGATCTCCTTGCGGGACTCCGTGTACAGGACGCTGCCCACGCACTCCCCCTCCGTGTCGCTCGACAGCACGGCCGACCACCCGGACAACCCGTGGCGCGCCTGGAGTTCGTCCACGACGCCCTGGAGTTCCGCCATCGGCAGGCACCCGTCCTGGCGGAAGGACGCGTCGAGCGCGATGCGGAACGCGGCCAGGTCCCGCTGCTCCGGCGTCACCCCGAGGTAGGGCGCCGCCCCCTCCTCGGCGCACACACCGGCGGCGCCCGGGTAGACGATCACCGTGCCGGACGCGTCCACGCACGGCGTGAGCTGCACGTCGTCCGCCAACTCGGCGCCCACCGAGGGCAGGAGCGTGCGGCAGGTGTCCACGGGATCGGAGGAGACCGCGTTGAACTCGGAGTAGACGCCCCGCGCGGGGTCGTACCGGTCGCCCTCCACCGGGTCGAGCCCTCCGCCGGGCGCCACGCAGCCGATCACCGTCGAGTCCACCACCGTGCTGTCGTCCGTGACCAGCACCACGGCCGCCGTCGCGGTGCCCATCGACAGCATGACGGCGGCGGGCAGCACGACCAGCCGCCGCAGCCGTCCGCGCCGCGCGTCACGGCGCGCGCGTGTCAGGATGCGCAGCGCTTCGGGACCTTCGGGGTCGGGCGGCGTGGCGCCGTTCGCGGGGTCGGCCGCGCGCAGGAGCGCGTCGATCTGCTCATCGCTGTGCATGGGTCAGTTCTCCTGTGGAATAAGGGGTGTCGCGGCTCTCGCCGCCCTGCGGGGCGAGGCGCGGACGCAGCCGCTCCCTCGCCCGGTGCAGGCGGGTCGAGACGGCGCCGGGGGATATGCCGAGGACGGTGGCGATGTCGGCGTGCGCCAGGTCGTCCCAGTACGCGAGCAGCAGCACCTCGCGGTCGGCGGGGGCGAGTTCGGCCAGCGCCGCGCCGATGTCGGGATCGTTCGACGGCTGCGCGGCCGGGCCGCGGTCGGCCCGCTCGGCCGCACGCCGCAGCAGCCGGAACCACCGCCGCTGCGCGCGTGCCTGGTTCGCCAGCACGTTGCGTGCCACGCCCAGGAGCCACAGGGCCGCCCCGTGGTCCTCGTCCGGCAGGTCACGCCGACGCCGCCAGGCGACCGCGTACACCTCGGACACCACGTCGTGGACGGCCGTCGGGTCGGTCCGGCGCACGCAGTAGGCCGTCACCCGTCGATAGGTCGCCCGGAACAGCCGGTCGAATCGATCAGCCTCTTCGTCTGATGCCATACCCGGTCATGTCCGACGGCCCCGCTTTCCCTTACACGTCTTTGGGAGGAACTTCCCCTGATTCCCGCGGCGCCGGGGTGACGCCGGTGGTCGGAGTCTGACAGGGCCCGCGGGCCGCCGCGTCGCGGGGAGATTCCGGCGGCGTTGTCAGTGCGGCTCCCTATGCTCCGGGGTGTGAACGATCACCCGCTGACGCGCGCCGAGTTGACGGCCGGGTCCGACGAACCTGCCGGGGCCGCCCTCCGCAGCGTCCACGGCGGCGCCCGGACGGTCCGTGACCCGGAGGGCGACGTCCTCCTCCTGGGCGGCGCCCCGGACGGACGGCACACCGGCTCGTCGGACTTCGACGGTCATCAGGTTGACGGGTACCGGTGGGAGCGGGAGGGCGCCGGGCATCCCCGCGACGTCCGTCCCGACGGAAGCGCCTGGTGCGGCGCCGACCTGCTGCGCCCCGTGTCCCGGGTCGCCTACCCCGCCGCGTTCGCCGAGGAGACGTGGCTCGGCGACGGTACGTGGACGACGACCAGCGGCCGAGCGGGCATACCCGGCGCGCGGTTGCGCCGCTGACGCCTCGCCCCCGAGGAGTCCGGCCCACCCGCAGGGTGAGCGGGGAGCCGCGCCACGGCGCGCTCAGGCGTTCTCGTACTCCAGCGACTCGAAGGCGCGGCGCACCAGCGCGTCCGTCGCCCCCGGCCGGTCCACCGCGAGGTCGTGCAGATCCGCGAGCAGCCACAGCGTGAACCCCAGCGCGGCGGCCTCCTGCGGCGGTATCGGCCCGAGGCGGTCGCGCCAGGCCACCACGTCCTGCCCGAGCACGGCCGCCGTGAGCGCGCCCGCGACCATCGGCACGTGCGCCACGTCGAGCGTGTCGAACGCCCGCAGCCTGCCCAGCACGGCGGGCACCAGGCCGCCGAGCGGGTCCCTGTCCTCGGCGTCCTCCGCCAGGACGGCCGTCAGCACCCCCACGAGGAACGCGGCCCCGCGGTACACCTCGTCCCGCCCGTACGCCGCGACGGCCGCCTCGATGCGCCGCCGCGCGCGCCGCCGTTCCTCCGGGGTCGTGGAGTCGTCCAGGACACGGTAGGAGTCCCACGCCGCCCGCACCGCGGCGTCCGCCACGACGCCCTCGCCACTGCTCATGGCGAGACCGTAGTACGTCCCGCGCCCCCGCACGGCACTTCCCGGAAATGCCGGTGCCGGGCCTGCCCGCCGCGCCGCCTATGATCGTGCGCCGGACGCCGGGACCGCCGCCGGCGGCGTCCGCGGCGAGCGGCGACCGGCGGCGCGGATACGGACGACATGACGCTCCCCGGCCCGCCCGAACGGCTCTACGGCGACCTGGCCCCCTGGTGGCCGCTGATCTCCCCCGTCGAGGTGTACGAGGAGGACGCGGTCCTCGCCGCCGAGCTGTTCGCGCTCGCGGCCCGCCCCGTCCGCGACGTGCTCGAACTGGGCAGCGGGGGAGGGCACACGGCGTACCATCTCGCCCCGCGCCACACCCTGACGCTCGTGGACCTCTCGCCCGGCATGCTCGACCTCTCGCGCCGCCTCCTCCCCGACGCCACCCACGTGGCGGGCGACATGCGCGACGTGCGGCTCGGCCGGACGTTCGACGGCGTCCTGGTCCACGACGCCATCGACTACATGACCACCGCCGATGACCTGTCCGCCGTCTTCCGCACCGCGTTCGCCCACCTGCGCCCCGGAGGCGTCGCGGTCTTCTTCCCCGACCACGTCGCCGACACGTTCGAGCCCGGCACCGACTGCGGCGGCAGCGACGCGGACGACGGCAGCGGCGTCAGGTACCTGGAGTGGAGCCTGCCCGCCGCGCCCGGCACGACGACCGTCCGCACCGACTACACGTTCACCATCCGGGAGACGGACGGCAGCGTCCGCACCGTCCACGAGACGCACGTCACCGGCCTGTTCGCGGTCGCCGAGTGGCAACGGCTCCTCGCGGCGGCCGGGTTCGCCGTCACCACCGCGCAGGAGGACGGCGGCCACGGCCGGACGCTGTTCGCCGCCCTCCGCCAGCCGTCCTGACTCCCGCGCCCGCCGGGCTCACCGCGGTACGCCCCACACCCGCGGCGCCGCCGCCGCGACGGCCCCCGCGTCCGGCGCGCGCCGCTCCGCGTGCCACACGGCGGTGAGCGGCACGCCGAACGGGAACTCGACGGCCGTCCCGTCCTCCAGCGAGACCACGACGTGGGTGTCCGGCCCGGCCGGGTGGTCGTCGAGCCACTGCACGTGCTCGACGACGGCCGTCAGCCGCCCGTCGGGCCCGACCAGCCGGTAGCCCTCGTCCACGTCCTGCGACTCCACGGGCAGCAGCGCGGGAAGCCGCCGCGCGGCCCGCTCGTCGCGGTAGTAGGCCGTCATGCGGCCACGGTAGCGGCGTGCGGCGCCGCCGCTGAGGTGCGCGCATCCCGGGACCGGCCGTGTGCGCGCGTGGGCTCGCGCGGCACGCGGGTTCGCGCCGGTCCCGGGATGCCCGCCGGTGGCGGTGTTGGCTCAGTGGTGGCTGCCCCCGGACGCCGCGCCCGCCTGGCCCGTCCCGCCGTGCGGCATCGGGCCGCCGGGGACGTTGCCGTTGCGGTCGGTGACGGTGAAGATCCCGGCCATGCCCATGTCCGAGTGGCTCTGGACATGGCAGTGGTACATCCAGTGCCCCGGCCCGACGTTCTCCCCGGCTATCACCTGGAAGCCGAACGAGTCGGCGGGGCCGGTGATCTTGTTGTCGATGACGCGGCTGGGGTCGTTCTCGCCGGTGAGGATGCCCGTCCTGTTGTCCGCCCAGCGGTGCCCGTGCATGTGGAACGTGTGGTAGAACTCGCCGTGCGTGATCATGATGACCTCGACGCGCTCACCGGCCGTCGCCGTGAAGTGGGGGGCGTCGTCGGCGGCCCGGTTGTTGATCGTCATGTCGTTGAAGACGATGGTGAACTGCTTGTCAGGCAGGACGTCACCGCGCCGCCTGACCACCAGCGGGCCGTAGAGCCCCTGCCGCAGCCCGCCCGTGCCGTGGTCCGTGCCGACGACGTGGTCGTGGTAGTGCCAGTAACCCGCGCTGCCCGCGCGCCAGGTGCCGTCGCCGCGGCGGCCCGGCGCGTGCGTGTTCCACGTGTACGTGCGGGTGCCGCCTGGCTCGACGATGCTGTCGGTCATGCGCGTGCCGTCGTTGTCGATCGTGTAGTCCACGCCGTGGACGTGCAGACTGACCTCCACGTCCAGCGTGTTGACCAGGTCGATCACGAGGGTGTCGCCCTCGTACATCTCCAGCAGCGGTCCCGGCACGCTGGCCTCGCCGGGGGCCAGGCCGTAGCCCAGCAGCCCGCCGGGCAGTTCCTCGGCGTACAGGGTGATGCGCCTGACTTCGGCCGCCGCCGTGTCCGCGGCCTGCTCCGCGGTGGTGTCCGCCGCCTGCCGTGAGGCGAGCAGGCCAGGCGCGGCCAGCGCGGCGGGTGCGGTGAGCGCGGCGGCGGCGCCACCGGCGAAGGAGCGGCGGGAGAATCCGGGGTACCGCATGCGAGGCGTCCTCCTCGGTATCGGTCTTCGGTCTTCGGTCGTCCAGCGGGTATCGGCGTCGATGGCGCATCATGATATGGGCACGACAAGGCTTTGCCCACTGTGTGGACAAAGTTTTTTCGGTTCCGTCCATAGTCATTGGCGATACGGCGAAAGCCGTCTACCTTCCTGGGCGTCGCTGCTGTCACCTGAGAGGGCGGACGAGCCATGAAACGCAAGCCGCAGGTATTGGCAGTCGCAGGGACGCTGCTGATCACCCTGCTGGGCGGAGCCCCCGGAGCCGCGGGGGACTCCCCGTCGGCCAGGGACGCCGACCCCCAACCGGGCGGAAGGAACGCCCGTGTCCTGGTCTTCCACGGCCCCGACGCACCCGCCGAGCGCACGCAGGCGGGCATCCAGGCCGTCGAGATCCTCGGCGCCGAAGGCCCCCGCGCCGAACGGTTCCAGGTCGAGGCCACCGACGACCCGGCGGTCTTCGACCCGCTGGGCCTGCGCGACTACAACGCGATCGTCCTGCTCTCCACCGAGGGAGCGGAACTGAACGACCGCCAGGAGTCCGCGCTGGAGAACTACGTGCGCTCGGGCGGCGGATTCGTCGGCGTCCACGACGCGGCACGCGCCCTCCCCGACTCCGAGTGGTTCACCGGCCTGGTCGGCGCCCGCCCTGCGGGCGAGCCGGGCGCGCCGGAGAACGGCGTGGTCGAGGTCGGCGACCGCGCCCACCCCGCCACCGCGGGGCTGCCGCTGGAATGGAGCCGCCGGGACGTCTGGTTCGACTGGGAGGACAACCCGAGCGGCGAGGTCCACACCGTCGCCCGCCTGCGGGAACGCGGCCCGGGCGCCGCCGACGGCGGCTGGGACCACCCCGTCTCCTGGTGCCGCGACTACGACGGCGGCCGGTCGTTCTACACCGGCATGGGCGGCACCCCCGGCACGTTCACGGAGAACAACTTCCGCAAGCACCTGCGCGGCGCCCTCCTGTGGACGGCCCGCCTGACCCGCGCCGACTGCCAGGCCACCATCACCGGCAACTACGAGGCCGAGCGCGTCACCGCGCCCAACGCGCCCGACACCCTCGATCAGATCGGCGAGCCGCACGGCCTGGACATCGCCGACGACGGCCGCGTGTTCTACATCGGCCGCGGCGGACGCTGGGGAGGCGCCCCCGTCGTCACCGACTGGAACGACCCGGCCGTGGGCCTCGGCCCCGGGACCGTCCACGTCTACGACCCGGAGTCAGACGAGGTCAGCACGGCCGCGACCCTGGAGGTCTTCGGCAACAAGGGCGGCGGCCCCGAGCTGGTCAAGAACGAGGAAGGGCTCCTCGGCATCGCCCTCGACCCAGGCTTCGCCGACAACGGCTGGGTCTACCTCCATTGGAGCCCCCACGACCGCATCGACCGCGAGAACCGCATCGGCGAACGCCGCATCTCCCGCTTCACGTTCGACGAGGCCACCGGCACCCTCGACCTCGCCTCCGAAGCGGTCCTGCTGACCTGGCCGGTGCAGATCCACAGCTGCTGCCACGCGGGCGGCGGCATGGACTTCGACTCCGAGGGCAACCTCTACATCGCCACGGGCGACAACAACTCCTCCGGCTTCTCCGACGGTTACTCGGGCAACAACCCCGAACCCGCCTTCGCCGGGGTCTCGTTCGCCGACGCCCGCCGCACCGCGGGCAACACGAACAACCTCAACGGCAAGATCCTCCGCATCCACCCCGAGGACGACGGCACCTACACCGTCCCCGAAGGGAACCTCTTCACCGGCGAGGAGGAGGGCGGCGGGAAGACACGCGCCGAGATCTACGTGATGGGCGTGCGCAACCCCGCCCGTATCGCCGTCGATCCGGTCACCGACTGGCTGTACGCGGGCTGGGTCGGCCCCGACGCCGGGGAGCCGAGCACCACCTGGGGCCCGGCGAAGTACGACACGTTCGCCGTCATCACCGAGGCGGGGAACCGCGGCTGGCCCTACTGCATGGGCAACAACCAGCCCTACCGCGACCGCAACCTCCCCGACCCCGACCAGCCCCTCGGCTGGTACGACTGCGCCGCGCCCCGCAACGACTCGCCGAACAACGACGGCCTGGTCGAACTGCCGCCCGTCTCACCGAACAACATCTGGTACTCACCCCAGGGCGGCGCCCCCGACTACCCGCGCGACGCCGACGGCATCCCCACCTACCGGCCCGAGGACCAGCGCCTGCTGCTCCCCTGGCTCACCGGCGGCGGCCAGGCCACGATGAACGGCCCGCTGTACCGCCACGACGAGGGCTCGGACAGCACGGTCGCCTGGCCCGCGTACTGGGACGGCAAGTGGTTCGTCGGCGACTTCTACGACGGCACCCAGCCCCGGCACGCCGTCGTGATGGACCCGGGCTCCGCGCCGGGCGGCGGCCTGCCCGTCCACGCCGAGAGCCTCGACGCCATCATCCCGGTCGGCGACGGCGGCATCCGCAACCTCATGGACTGGAAGTTCGCCCCGGACGGCTCGCTCTACCTCCTGGACTACGGCGGCGGCTTCTTCAACGCCGACGCACGCTCCGCGCTGTGGCGCGTGACGTACCAGGGCGGTCCCGCGACCCCGGCGCCCGCCGATCTGGCCCGACCGTGACGACGAGAAGGAGGAGACGAACGATGAGGAGTCCTACGGCCCGCACCGCCGCACCACGGCGCGTGACGGTCGTGCTGCTCGCCCTCACCATGGCCGCCCTCGCCCTGGTGGCCCTGCCCGCGCAGGCCCGCGAGACGGGGTCAGTCCGGGCGGCCGCACAGGAACTGCTGTGGACCGCGGGGAACGGCATCACCGCCTACACCTCCGCGCCCACCACGGCCGTCGCCGGCGAGACGACGATCGTGTTCGAGAACAGCGCGGCCACCGGCAACACCACGGGCATGCCGCACACCCTGACGTTCGACACGTCCGACCCCGACTACAACAACGACGTGTCCGTCAACATCCTGGCGAACCCGAACGACGCCCAGGGCGGACGCCACGAGGTCAGCGTCACCCTCACCCCCGGCACGTACCGCTACTTCTGCGCCATCCCCGGCCACGGCACCATGACGGGCACCTTCACCGTCACCGAGGGCGGAGGCGGCGAGGACACCACGGCGCCCGAGGTCACGGCGTCCGTGGAGGGCGAGCAGGACGAGGCGGGCGCCTACCTCGGCAGCGCCACGGTGTCCCTGTCCGCGACGGACGAGGGCACCGGCGTCGCGGGCATCGAGTACGCCGTGGACGGCGGCGACGCCACCGCCTACGAGTCGCCCGTCGTGCTCGACGAACCGGGCGAGCACACCGTCGCCTTCAGCGCCACCGACAACGCGGGCAACGTCTCCGAGGAGCAGTCCGTGACCGTCGAGGTCGTGGAACCCTCCGGCGGTGACACGACGGCGCCGGAGGTCACGGCGTCCGTCGAGGGCGAGCAGAACGCGGACGGCGCCTACGTCACCATGGCGACGGTCTCCCTGTCGGCCACGGACGAGGGCTCGGGCGTCGCCGACGTCGAGTACGCCGTGAACGGGGGCGACTTCGCTCCGTACACGGAACCGGTGATGGTCCACGCCGTCGGCGAGCACACCCTCACCTACCGGGCGACGGACAACGCGGGCAACTCCTCGGAGGCGGACAGCGTCACCTTCGACGTCGTCGCCGACGACCCGGGCGAGCCCCAGCACGACTGCCCCGAGTCCGACGACCGCCCGCTCGTCGTGGTCGGCGACCGCGTGACGCAGGTGCCGAACCGCGCCGACGCGCACGGCTGCACCGTCAACGAGCGCATCGAGGACGAGCGCGGCTGGTCCTCGCACGCCCTGTTCGTCACCCACGTCCGCGAGGTCACCACCGCCCTCTTCCAGGAAGCCGTCATCGACGGTGAGGGCAGGCGCGCGATCCGTAACGCCGCCGAACGCTCCGACGTCGGCCAGCCCGGCAACCGCGAGGGCTACGAGCGGATCTTCACCGGCACCGCGCAGTCCCTGGACCGCTGGGGCCACGTCGGCGGCGGCGCGTTCGAGGTGAACGGCGACGGCTCCATGACCAGCAGCACCACCGCCGAGGGCATGGGCCTGCTGTGGTTCCCCGAGGTGCGCTACGAGGACTTCTCGCTGCGCCTGAAGTTCCGCGACGACTCGACCGGTTCAGGATCGGCCAACAGCGGCGTGTTCATCCGGTTCCCCCGCGTGCACAACCACCCGCTGGAGTCGCGCCCCGAATGGGTCGCCATCGAGTACGGGCACGAGATCCAGATCCTCGACGGCGCCGCCGGGGACCAGTACAAGACGGGCTCGGTGTACGGGTTCGACCTGGTGACCCGCGCGCAGGCGATGCCGGTGCCGCGTGGCGTCTGGAGCGACCTGGAGATCCGGGTCGTGGACCAGAACGTCCGCGTCTACCGCGACGGGCTGCTCATCAACGAGTTCGAGAACACGCCGGGGCAGCTCTTCTCCCCGCCGCGCTCGGACGACCCGGGCACGGACGGGCGGCAGAACGCGTCCGGGTACATCGGGCTCCAGACGCACGGCACGTCGGACACGGTGTCGTTCCGCGACATCCGCGTCCGCACGCTGTGACGCCCGCACCGTAACCGAAAGCGCCCGATCGGCCACGATGTGTGGTCGGGCCTGGGTGCGGCGCCCCATGCAGAAGCCCTGCCCCCCGCAGCGTGGCGGGGGGCAGGGCTTCGTGTGCGTGGGGTCCTGGTCGTTCTCGTCAGTAGGCGCTGTTGACGTTGTCCATGGAGCCGTAGCGGTCGGCGGCGTAGTTGGCGGCGGCGGTGATGTTGGCGACGGGGTCGTAGGGGTCGGTGC
>NZ_JOEK01000005.1 GCF_000719135.1 Streptomyces avicenniae
GGGTGGGGGCGGGGGGGGGAGGGGGAGAACCGGAAGCACTTGTCGAGCGGCAGATGGGGATGGACTCGCCCCACTCGCCCCACGGGGCCCGGGTGACGAGGCCGCGGGAAGAACGTGTTGAGCGGCGGGTGGGGTGGGGTGCGGGCGAGGCGTGGGGGCGGTGGGTGATTGCGGTGTGCCGGAGGGGCGGGCTGAGG
The DNA here is from genome assembly GCF_000719135.1 of Streptomyces avicenniae. Taxonomy (GTDB): domain Bacteria; phylum Actinomycetota; class Actinomycetes; order Streptomycetales; family Streptomycetaceae; genus Streptomyces; species Streptomyces avicenniae. The sequence goes on from NZ_JOEK01000005.1 coordinate 198, forward strand.
GGTGTGGGGCCGGAGGCCGGTGGATCGTCCGGCGAGTGGCGCACCCGGGCGGGGGCGGGGGTGGTGGGCGCGGTGAGGCGTCGGACGTGAGGGAGGCGCGGGCGTGCCTCGGGCCGCGCGCCCGTGTGTCGGTGCGAGGTGCGGGGGTGCTGGCGTGGTGGGAAGAGTGGTGGGCGGCGGGGTGTCCGGTGGTCGGCGCGGGGGCGTGCGCCGGGTTGTGGCACCGCCGGTTCTGGGTGTGTGGAGGCTCCGCCTACGCTTGGGCCCATGCCCGTGTCGCGTACCAGGAAGCCCCAGAAGCCCGGCAGGACGCCGCAGCGCGGCGGCGGTCGGCCGTCAGGCCAGGGGCGCGCGCCCTCGCGGAGCGCCGACCGGCGGCGCCCCTGGGTGGTCGTGATCGTCGTGCTGCTGGTGTGCGCGCTGGGCGCGGGCGTGCTCGCCGCGCTCGGCGGCGCGGGCGGGAGCGAGGGCGACGACGGCGAGCCGTTCGGGAACCCGGCGCTGGCCGACGTCGCGCATCGCGACCCGGACGACCCGTTGGCGCTCGGGGACGTGGACGCGCCGGTGGTGCTCGTCGAGTTCCTCGACTTCCAGTGCGCCTACTGCGGCATCCACGCGCGGGAGTTGCACCCGGAGCTGGTGGACGAGTACGTGGACTCGGGGAAGGTCCGCATCGAGTTCCGCAATTTCCCGATCTACGGCCCCGAGTCGGACGCGGCGGCCCGCGCGGCGTGGGCGGCGGGGCAGCAGGGCCGTTTCTGGGAGTTCTACGCGGCGGCGCTCGGCGAGGAGTTCGACATGGACAGCGGCCGGTTCTCCGACGAGGGGGCGCTGGCGCTGGCGGAGGAGGCGGGGGTGCCCGACCTTGACACGTTCCGCCGCGATCTGGACTCGACGGCGGCGGGCGAGGCGGTGGGCCGGGACTCCGAGGAGGCGCTGTCGGCCGGGGTGACGCAGGTGCCGCAGTTCCTCGTGAACGGCCGGTTCGTGACCAGCGCGCAGGATCCCGACGCGTTCCGCTCGGTGCTCGACCAGGCGTACGAGGCGGCGACGGGCTGACCAGGTCGGCCACAAGCTGTCACAATCGACCGACGATATGTCACCGCGCTGATCGCGTTCCGCCACTGCCTGCGGGATTGCCACCAATCCCGGTCGGACGGTCAAGCGCCCGCCTCGTCACGGTTTAGCGTTCCGGGCCATGGCTCAACATCGGAGGAGACGGTGGGGCGCCGGCGCCCACCGGACGGCGCCGCTGCGTACGGCGGCGGCGACCCTCACCCTGGCCGGCGCGCCGCTCGCCGTGGGGGGCGCGGCGGTCGCGGCGCCGGAGCCGAGTGTCGCCGAGGTGCGGCAGCAGGTGGACGAGCTGCACCACGAGGCCGAGGAGGCCACCGAGGCGTACAACGCGGCGACGGAGACCGCCGCGGACGCCGAGGAGGAGCTGGACCGGCTGCGCGACCAGGCGGCGCGGCGCACCGACGACCTGAACGCCGTGCGCCGTGGCCTCGGTTCGCAGGCGCGGGCCGCGTACCGGGCGTCGGGGCTGCCGCCGTCCGTGCAGCTCGCGCTGGCGTCCGATCCGGAGGAGTACCTGGAGCGGGCCGCCGCGCTCGACCGGGCGGGCACCCGCCAGGCGGACGCGATCACGACGCTGAACAACGAGCTGCTGGCCGTCCACCGCCTCCAGGCGGAGGCCGAGGAGACGGCTCTGGTGCTGACCGACGCCCTCGCCGAGGCGGAGGAGCAGCAGGCGACGATCGAGCGCAGGCTCGCCGAGGCCGAGGACCTGCTCGCCGGGCTGACCGAGGCGGAGCGGGCGGCCACGCTGGCCGAGGAGTCCTCCCCGGTCGCCGCGAGTGGTGGGGGTGGGGGCGGGGAGACGGGCGCCGCGCCGCTCGGTGCGTCCGCCGCGCGGGAGGCGTCGCCCAGTGCACGCGCGGCGGCGGCCGTGGGGTTCGCCTACGCGCAGTTGGGCAAGCCGTACGGCTGGGGCGCGACGGGTCCTGACGCGTACGACTGCTCGGGCCTGACGCAGGCCGCCTGGCGGGCGGCGGGCGTCTCGCTGCCGCGTACGAGTTACAGCCAGGTGGGTGTGGGGGCGCGGGTCTCGCGGGAGCAGTTGGCGCCGGGCGATCTGGTCTTCTACTACTCGGGGCTCAGTCACGTGGGCATCTATGTGGGTGAGGGGCAGATCATCCACGCGGCGCGGTCGGGCACCCCGGTGCGGTTGGCGCCGGTGGACTCGATGCCGCTGGTGGCCGCGACGCGTCCCGCGTAGCGCGCTGCCCGGGCGGAGGTGGCGGAGCGCGGTGTCCGGCGGCCGTCGGCGTGGACGGGGTCGGGGTCGGGGTCTGGCGGCGTTCGACGGGCTCGTGCCCTTCTTCCCGCCCCGGGGGTCCCGCATCGGGCCGAAGCGCTGCCCTACGGGGGTATGTGGCGCGGTCATGCGGGGATGGAGTGGTTCGAGCTGCTGGAGCGGAGTTCCTTGGGACGGGCGCGACGGCGGTGGTGCTCACGCGGGTCAGGGCCCGTGCCCGCGCGACGGGGCGTGAGCCGGTCCTCCCGGTCCTTGGGGCGCTCACCGTGCGGGACGGCCGGATCGTGGAGGTGCGGCCGTTCTCCTGGGACAGCGTGGCGATCGCCGACGCCTGCGGGGCGTAGGCGTCCGACGCCCCGCCCCGCCCCGCCCGGACCACCGGCCCGGTCCTACCTGACGCCGATCACCATCAGGGCGAGGGCGGCTATGAGGAGGGCGACGCGGACGAAGTGGAACCGGTCCCAGCGGCGCATCTGCTGCTTCCAGTCGGCGGGCAGGCTCTCGCGGGTCCAGCGGGCGACGCGGGAGTTGATGGGGACGAGCAGGGTGATCGACAGCAGCACGCTGAGGACGAGGAGGGCGGTCGCGGTCCCGAAGGCGCGGGCCCCGGCGTCGCCCCAGGTCAGTGCGGTGACGGCGGCGCCGAGCACGACGGAGCCGATGTACCAGAAGGGCATCACCTTGCCGAGGACGCGGGCGCCGTCGGTGCGGGCGTCGAGGCCGCCGTCGTTCGGGAGCCGGTCGAAGATCGGGTTGACGAAGAAGGCCACCGCGAATTCCACGCCCACCATCACGCCGACGATCACGACGGTGGCGACGGCCAGTGCGTCCTGCATGTCGATTCCTCCGAGTCCCGGCACTTCTAGCGCCGCTAGATATTGATGCGATGCTAACCGTTGCATCGCTCGCTTGTCTAGCGGCGCTAGGAAACTGTCGTGGCGGCGCGCCGGGAACGCCTCCGCGGCCGGGGCGGGCACCCCGGCCGCGGAGGCCGTTCAGGAGGCGCCGACGGTCACCGGGTGGCCGTCGGCGGGCGCGTCACCAGGGGGAAGGCGCCGGGGGCGCCACCACCGGGGGACGGTCGTCGCACGTGAGGGTGTTCGGCAGCTGCCAGGCGCCGAACCACGGCCCCGTGGTGCCGCCACCGTCGTTCCCGCCACCGTCCAGGACGCTGAACTCCGAGCCCGTGGCCGGGAAGTTGAACGCCCCGCAGTTGTTGATGCCGACCGCGCCGACATGGCGCGCGTCCACGTTCTCGAACGTCGCCGAGCCCGCCGTCCGCGCGCTCAGGACCGAGGTGCCCGTGCCGTCCACACGGATGTCACGGAAGTGCGCGTTCTCGATGCTGTGCTCGTTGCGCTGCGCGAACTCGGTCACCAGCATGATCGCGTTGTACGTCGAGTCGAGGTAGTGGTCCCCGGTGACGCGGATGTCCGCGTCGATGTCGCGCTCCAGCGCGTAGAACCAGATGGCGCCGAGGCCGATGTCCCAGTTCAGGTCGAGCGTGCCGCCGCGCACCACCGTGTTGTCGGTGAACGCGAGCCGCCCGCCGAACGGGTCGGCGCCGAAGCGGGAGCCCGCGTGCAGCCCGGAGCCCTCGCGGACGGGGTCGGCGACGAGGTTGCCCTCGACGGTGATGTCGGTGCCGCCGTAGATCGCGATGCCGTTGGCCAGGGTGGGGCTCTGGACGGTGTTGCGGACGAACGAGTTGCGCGCGTTGGTGTTGCCCGGCTCCGACCACATGGCGAGGCCGTCGTCACCCGTGTTGCGGACGAAGTTGCCGCGCGCCACCGAATCGGTCACGCCCCGGTGGAAGTTGAGGGCGTCGGCGATCTGGTTGACGATGACCGTGTCCTCGAGAAGGAAGTTGTCCATCGGCCCGTCGAACCACAGGCCGACCTTGGTGTGGGTGAGGTACAGACGGCGGACGGTGGAGTCGTTGAGCACGCCGCCGATGGCGTTGACCTGGTCGGTGTCGATGCGCTCGGCGACGTCGCCCTCGATGGCGAAGTCGGCCAGGTGCACGTCGCTGCTGCCGCCGTCCTCGGCGTAGCGGCCGTAGAAGCCGACGCCGGTGTGCGTGGAGCCGTCGGGCAGCGGCTCGTCCAGCGGCACCTCCTCGCCGCGGATGATGGTGTACCAGTTGCCCGCGCCGCGGATCGTCACGTCGTCCACGACGATGTGCCGGTTGACCTTGAAGACGCCTGGCGGGAGGTAGACCGGCAGGTCGGCGCGCTGGGCGAAGGCGATGGCGCGCTCGATGGCGGGGGCGGCGTCACGTCGCCCGGTGGGGTCGGCGCCGAAGGCGAGGACGTTGGCGGCGCGCAGGAGGAAGCGCGGGGGTGCGACCTTCTCGGTGTCGATGAGGTCGATGACGGTCCACTCGGCGTTGGTCCCGGGCGGCGCGGTGAGCCGTACGGTGTCGCCCGCCTGGTAGGTGCGGCCGAGCAGGAGGCGCTGCTCGTCGTACATGTGGGTGGGGCGGAACGGCTTCTCGATGACGGGGGCGGGGTCGGTGGCGGCCGGGACGCAGTCGCATTCGGTGAGCCACCAGTCGGGGTGGAGCAGGTCGGCCTGGGGGTCGTTGGTGAAGGGGTACTGGTTGTAGAGCCAGGAGTACTCGGAGGTGAGGGTCAGGTGGCGTGCGGGGCCGACGCGGGAGCCGTCGCGGCGGACGGTGACGTCGAGCGGGGCGGTGATGCCGCCGCCGTCCGCGGCGTCGGGGATGCTGTAGCGCACGGTGACGGCGTTGGCGGCCTCGGGGAGGGTGAACTCGACGTACTGGCCGGGGGCGAGGCTGACGGCGGAGCGTCCTGACGCCTCGGACGGGAGGGTGTAGGGGGTGCGGTCCGGGGCGAGGACGGTGCCGGTGGTGGCGGCGTTCTCGGCCTCCTGCTCCAGGAAGGGGACGTCGGCGCCGCGTCCGGTGACGAGGGCGGGGTCGAGGGCGGCGCGGGTCACCACGGGGGCGGGGGCCGAGCCGTTACCGCCGCTCGCGAGGGCGGTACCCGCTCCGCTGCCGAGCAGCGCTAGGGACGTGACGGCGGCGAGGAGGGCCTCGGCCCGGCGTCGGCGGGTGGGTGGCGCGGCGGAGGGCCGTTCGCGCGTGCCTGTCATCGTTGACCTGTTCTTTCTCTCGGGAACGGGCGACGGCGGGCGGCTGGTCCCGGCCGGGGGATGGAGGGGGGTGGGAAGTGGCGCACACTCAACCACCGATCCCCCGGGCGAGCAATAACCTGCGCAGCACCACGCAAAAAGCCGACTGACACGCGCAATTACCGGGAAGCCGCTCCCGTTGCCGGGACCGTTCACGGCAGCAACGGACGCCGGGGGCACGCCCGCGCGCCGACGCGTCCCCGCGGGCGCGCCGCCCCGCGCCCCGGCGCCCGCGGGCAAGTCCCCCGCCCCGTCGGCCCGTTGCCCGGAAACCGCCGCCACTCCCGTTCCGTAGGGCACAATCCCCCCATCAGAGGCCGCCGGTCACCAGGGATCGGCGGCAGAGTGCGTCGCCGTACGCGGGAGGAGCCGGGAGTGTCGTGAGCGGGGAGGGAGCGGCACAGGAGTTCGCGCGGCTGCGGGACGAGTTCGCGGCGGGCCGCGGGATACCGGAGGCCCTGGCGTACTCGCCCGAGGCGTCACGGCAGTGGGTGTCGGACGAGCTGAGCCGCGCCGCCCGCGACGCCGCGGCCCGCGACCGTGCCGGGGACGCCGCCCGGCTCGCGCGGCTCGGCGGCCGGGCGGCCTGGGGCATCGGCGCGCTGCTGGCGCTCCTCGCCGTGGCCCAGCCGGTCGCGGCGCTGCTGCTGGGCGACGGCTGGCCCGCCGGGCGGACGGCGGCGCTGGTCGCCCTCGTCCCGCCGGGCGCCGCCGTGGCGTACGCGGCGCTGCGGCGCGGGACGCGCGGCGGGGTGCTGGCGCCGCTGATCGGTGACGACAACCGGCTGTCCACCTCGCGGGCGGTCGCCGCCGCCTGGCTGCTGGTGACGTGCCACGGCGCGCTCGCCGTGGCCCTGACCGGCGGCGGGGCGGGGTTCGGGGACGGTGCCGGGCTGCTGGCGTCCGTGGCCGTCGCGCTGGCGGTGACGGTGTGGACGCGGCACACGGTGGCGACGCGCGTACGCGGCTTCCGGATGCAGAAGGTCCGCGCGGACCGCCCGCGCGCCGCCGATCTGCTGACGGACGACGGCGGGCGGGGCAGTTTCACCGCCGGGCAGTACGTGGCGGTCGGCGCGACCGGGCTGCTGTGGACGGCGGCGGCGTTCGCGCGCGAGCCGGGGCGCCTCCCGGCCGTGCCGTGGCCGTTGGTGCTGCTCGGCGTGGCGTCGGCGCTGGCGTACGTCGCGGCGAGGTACACCGAGGGCGGGCGCCCGGTGATCCAGTCGATCGTGCGGGTGCGCGAGGCGGGCGACCTGCACGCGCCCATCCGGCACGGTGACGAGCTGGAGATCCGCGGCTCGGGCTTCGTGCCCGCGGGCGCGGCGGCGCCCGACCGGCTGGCGGAGACGGTGGTGCGGATCGGCGGGGTGGAGGTGCCCGTCCCCCTCGTGCCGGTCACGGGCGGGTTCAGCAATCCGGGTGATACGCGGTTGCGGGTGCCGGTCCCGGTGGAGCTTGACCCGGGCGCCGTTGAGGTCCAGGTGATCACGGCGGCCGGAACGGAGTCGGGACGCTATGTGATCACCGTGGCAGACTGACCGCCCTCACGGACGCCCCACGGAAGGTTCCCGGCCATGTCAGTCACGCCCCGCATCGGTGGCCCGCCCCCCGTCCACACCCGCCTGTCGGGTGTGCCCGTGCCCGGGCGGCAGGAGGCGGCCAGGGAGAGCACCGCGCGGTTCGCCCCGCTGCCCCTGCGCGTCTTCCTGGGAGTGACGTTCCTGTACGCGGGGATCGACAAGTTCTCGGACGCGCGCCCCTTCAGCGGCACGATGAACGCGGGCGCCGTCGAGCGGCTGGTGGCGGTCACCCGGGAGAACGCGGCCCTGCCGCGGCTGTCCGACCTGCTGCTCGACCGGCCCGAGCTGTTCGCCGCCTGTGTGGGCAGCGCCGAGATCGCGATCGGCGCGGCCGTCCTCCTCGGGATGCTGACGCGCTGGGCGGCGGCGGGCGGCGCGCTGCTGACGCTGGCCTTCTGGCTGACGACGGGCTGGCACGCCGACCCGTTCTACTTCGGGCACGACCTGCCGTACGCGCTCGGTTTCGTGACGCTGCTGCTGACCGGCGCAGGGACGCACGCCCTCGGCCCGGCCCTCACCCGCCGCCAGGACCGGCGGAGCCGCCGTCTGTTCGCCCGTCCGAGCTGACCCACCCGCGCCGTACGCGCCACGCGCGCGCCGCACGCCGGGCCGTGAACGTCACGGCGGCCACGGCCCCGCTCACCAGCAGCGCGGCGGGAGCCAGCACGAACACCGCGATCAGCGGCACGCCGTCCCCGTCGCCCTGCAACCGCACGACATGGACGATCGCGATCCCGATCATCGTCAGGCCGAGCACCAGCCGCCAGGGCTCGAACCGGTGCCGCCGCACTCCGCCGCTCATGAGGTCGCCTCCACGGCACGCCGCACCGCGAGGTGCCCGATGCCCATGTCGAGACGCAGCTCGACGGTGCCGCCCGCCGCGTCGCCGTCCTGCGGCCCGTAGGTGACGGTCCGTTCCTGGCTGACGCCGCCGAACGAGCGGACGGGGCCGCCGTCGTCCACGGTGCCGAGCGGGTCGTAGCTGAACGCGCCGACGTCGATCTCGGCGTGGACCTCGACGGTGACGTCGGGCGGCACCAGCACCGTGACCTGCCCGGCGCCCGCCTCGACCGAGGTGGTGACGCGCTCGTCGGCGGCGAGGTCGAGGGCCGTCAGGTTGAGCCGCGCGTCGCCGGTGCCGAGGGAGTACGCGGGCCGCAGCGCGTCCGCCGACTCGACGCGCCACACGGGCTCGGACCAGCCGGTCGAGATGGTGTCGGGCAGCGCGGCGGCGCCGCCCAGCATCAGCGCCGTGACGGCCGTCATGAACACCGTGCCGCCGCCGACGCGCCCGGCGAACGCGCTGATCACCAGGCCCGCGCCGAACACGGCGAGCGCCGCCGTGAGGCCGACGACGAGGGCCGTGCCCAGCGGCTCGCCCTCCCAGGCGAGCGCGGTGCCCGCGACCGCCGCGCACAGGGCGAGGAGCGTCACCAGGACGCCGAGGCGGAACTCGCGGTGCGGGCTCTCCGCCGGGCACGGCGGCGGGACGCTCTCGCGCGGCGCCAGGACGTGCTCGGGCTGCCGGGGCAGCTCGGCGCGCGCGCCCGGCACGTGGTCGGCGGGCCCCCACAGGTAGCCCTGGCCGCTCCTGCCGTCCGCCGTCGTGTCACGCCACCACGAGGGCGCGGCGGGCGGCGGGGCCTTCGCCTCGGGGGGCGCCTCGGCGGCGGCCTGCGCGACGACCGGGTCGCCCGGCTCCCCCGCCGCGCCGCCCCGCACGTCCCGGACCCTGGCCCAGTGGGCGGCGGCGGCCATCGACGCGAAGACGAGGACGGAGAACCACACGACCTCGCCGGTGTCCGCCAGGGCCGCGAGCAGCAGGCCGCATCCGGCCAGGATCATGAGGAGCGCGGTCAGCCCAGGGCCCTCGACGCGGCCGGACAGCAGGCGGCGGCCCTCGTTCTCCTCCTCGCGCTCGAAGGGGATGAGGAGCCAGGCCAGGCCGTACGCGACGAGGCCGAGGCCGCCGACGACCGACAGCAGCGCGAGCGGCACCCGCAGGATCACCGGGTCGAGCCTGAAGTGCCTGGCCAGGCCGCCGCAGACACCGCCGACGACCTTGTGGCGCCTGCTGCGCGTCAGGCGCGTCCACTCGCGCCGTACGCGTGCGGTCGTCGATTCCCCGGCCGGGCCGCCGGTGGTGCGCTCGCTCATACCCCCATGGTCGCGGGCGGCGGACGCGTGCGGAATCCGGGGCGCCCCCGATCCGTCCCTGAGTCCGGCGCCGGGGACACCCCTGATGCCCCCGGTGGGCCGTTCGTGTGACGATCGGGGTATGACGACCCCCACCGCAGCGCCGGGCACGGCGGACGACGACGCGGCCGTGCGCAAGCTCTACCGCGTCGTGGAGGGCCGCTGGCTGGGCGGCGTGGCCCAGGGGCTGGCCGGTCACCTGGGGGTGCCGGTGTCCTGGGTGCGGCTGACGTTCTTCGCGCTGGTGATGGCGAACGGTCTGGGCGTGCCGCTGTACGGGATCTTCTGGTTCGTCGTCCCGCTGGGCACGCCGGTGCGGCCGGTGCCGCCGCCGCCGACCGGGCTGTCGCGTCTGCGGCTGCTGCACCACCACGACAAGCAGCAGCTGATGGCGCTGGTGGTGGCCGTCGCGGCGCTGGGCGCGCTGGGCGTCAACCTGCATTTCCCGATCCAGCCGCAGTACATGTGGCCGCTGCTCGTGGGCGGCATCGGCGCGGCCGTCGTGTGGCGGCAGGCGGACAACGCACGGCGCGCGCAGTGGGCGGCGGCGACGCGCGACAGCCGCTGGCTGCCGCTGCTGCGCAGCGCGGCGGGCGCGGTGCTGGTGTGCCTGGGGGTCGCGGCGTTCGTGGTGGGGCAGGGGGTGTCGGCGGAGGCGCTGAGCATCGTGCTCCAGGCGTCGGTGGCGATGGTCGTCGGGATCGCGCTGCTCGTCGGCCCGTACGTGGTGCGGATGGTGCAGGACCTGTCGGACGAGCGGACGCTGCGCATCAGGGCGCAGGAGCGCGCCGAGGTGGCCGCGCACATCCATGACTCGGTGCTGCACACGCTGACGCTGATCCAGCGCAACGCGGAGAAGCCGCGTGAGGTCGCCAGGCTGGCGCGGGCGCAGGAGCGTGACCTGCGGGCGTGGTTGTACAAGTCGGCGGAGCAGCCGGGGCGGGCGGCGGAGCCGGAGGAGGAGACGGACCGTACGTTCGCCGAGGCGGTGCGGGCGACGGTCGCGGAGGTCGAGGACCATCACGGGGTGCCGATCGAGGTGGTCTGCGTGGGGGACTGCCCGGTGGACGAGGGGCTGGCGGCGCAGTTGCAGGCCGGGCGTGAGGCGATGGTGAACGCCGCCAAGTACGGTGGCGAGGGCGGTCCTGTGCAGGTCTTCGCGGAGGTGGAGGGGCGTACCGTCTTCCTGTCGGTCCGCGACCGGGGCCCGGGGTTCGACGTGGACGCGATCCCGGCGGACCGGATGGGTGTGCGGGAGTCCGTCATCGGGCGTATGCAGCGTCACGGCGGGTCGGCCCGGGTGCGGTCGGCTCCCGGCGAGGGGACCGAGGTGGAACTGACGATGGAGCGGGCGATGGAGCGATCGGCATGACGGACACTCCTGTCGGCGCGGCGGGCGCCGGGGCGGGCGAGGGACGCAGGGCGCGGGTGGTCCTGGTCGATGACCACCGGATGTTCCGGGCCGGGGTGCAGGCGGAGATCGGCCGCACCGAGGAGACGGGCGTCGAGGTGGTCGGCGAGGCGGGTGACGTGGATCAGGCGGTCGCCGCGATCAAGGCGGCGCGTCCTGACGTCGTGCTGCTGGACGTGCACCTGCCGGGTGGCGGCGGGGTGGAGGTGCTGCGGCGGAGCGCGGAGTTGATCTCGGCGCCGGAGCGGCCGGTGCGGTTCCTCGCGCTGTCGGTCTCGGACGCGGCGGAGGACGTCATAGGCGTCATCAGGGGCGGGGCGCGCGGCTATGTGACGAAGACGATCACCGGGCCCGATCTGGTGGGGGCGATCTTCCAGGTGGCGGACGGGGACGCGGTGTTCTCGCCGCGGCTGGCGGGGTTCGTGCTGGACGCGTTCGCGTCGTCGGACGCGACGCCGGTGGACGAGGACCTGGACCGGCTGACGCAGCGGGAGCGCGAGGTGCTGCGGCTGATCGCGCGGGGCTACGCGTACAAGGAGGTCGGCAAGGAGCTGTTCATCTCGGTGAAGACGGTGGAGAGCCACGTCTCGGCCGTGCTGCGCAAGCTCCAGTTGTCGAACCGGCACGAGCTGACCCGCTGGGCGACGGCGCGCCGTCTGGTCTGAGCGTGACGCCCGCGCGGGCCCGGAGCGCCGGGCCCGCGGGGGTGCGTGTCAGACGAGGCGGGTGTCGGCCGGGCCGTCGTCCGGGAGGTGGACGTCGCCCACCGCGACGTTGACCTCGACGACTTCGAGGCCGGTCATGCGTTCGAGCGCCGTGATGACGTTCTCGCGGATCTCGGCGGCCACCTCGGGGATCGGCACGCCGTACTCCACGACGACGTCGAGGTCGATGGCCGTCTGGCGCTGGCCGACCTCGGCGTGGACGCCGCGCGCGACGTTGGAGCGCCCGCCGGGGACGCGGTCGCGGGCCGCGCCCAGGGCGCGCGCCAGGCCGCCGCCGCCGAGGGAGTGGACGCCGGTGACCTCGGCCGCCGCCATGCCGGCGATCTTCTCCACCACTCCGTCGGCGATGGACGTCTGGCCGCGGGTGGCGGCCGGTTCCTCGGGACCGCTGCCGCCGTCGGTGACGGTGGTGGCGCCCTCGGCGCCCGGCGGGACGCCCGCGCCCGCGGGGCTCTCCGTACGCCCTGGCGGCACCTGTGCGCCGCTCGTCTCCACGCCCTCGGTCCCGTCCGCGGGGAACGCCGCCCTCGTCGTGTCCATCGCTGCCTCACACCCCTCACTCGCCGTGCCCGGTCCGCCAGGCATCACGCGGCACGCCGAATTGTTCCGTATGCGCGCGGTCCTCGCGATCCCCGCGCCGGACGCCTTCCCCGTACGGGCGCGGATCACCGCGGCGGGTCCTCCCTTCCCGTCATCCGGCGCGCACGAAGCCGAGGAGGCGCCGCAGGGCGGCCCGCGCGTCGGCGAGGTCGCCCGGCCCGTCGGAGGACGCGAGCCACAGCGCGGCCTCGTTCATGGCGCCCGACAGCAGGTGCACGAGGGGCGCGACGGGCTGCGGCGGGACGACGCCCTCGCGTACGAGGTCGGTGAGGGCGTCCTCCAGGTGCCGGGCGGACGCCTCGCGGTCCATGGCGCGCCACTCGTTCCAGCCGAGGACGGCGGGGCCGTCCACGAGCATGATCCGCTGGACCTCGGGGTCGGCGGTCGCGGTGAGGAACTCCTCGCAGCCCGCGACGAGCCGGTCCCACAGGTCGGCGTGCTGGTCGGCGACGGCGGCGACCCGGCGGCCGACCTCGTCCTGCACGCCCGCCAGGACGGCGCGGAACAGCTCGGCCTTCCCGGCGAAGTGGTGGTAGAGCGCGCCCTTGGTGACCCCGGCGGCCTCGGTGATCCCGGCGAGGCTCACCTCGGCGTAGCCGCGCTCCGCGAACAGGCGTCTGCCCTCGCGCAGCAGCACCCGGCGGGTCCGTTCGCGCTGCCGCCCCCTGATGCCGTCCGCCCGCATCAGCCCACCCCACTTTGACATACCGACGGTACGTGAATACTCTCGCTCACATACCGATGGTATGTGAAAGGTGATCGCCATGCGACTGACCGGTTTCTATCCCGTGATCGGCACCACCGACGTCGCGGAGTCCCACGACTTCTACACGCGGCTGCTCGGCTTCGAGACGACGTTCGAGGCCGACTGGTACGTCAGCCTCCGGCACACGGCGGACCCGCGCTTCGAGCTGGCCCTGCTCGACCCCACCCACCCGACCGTCCCCGAGGGCTACCGCGTCCCGGCGCGCGGCCTGCTGCTCAACGTCGAGGTGGCCGACGTGGACGCGGAGTGGGAGCGGCTCGTCACCCGCGAGGGGCTGCGGCCCGTACTGGCCCTGCGCGACGAGGACTTCGGGCAGCGGCACTTCATCGTGCCCGACCCGAACGGCGTGCTGATCGACGTGATCACGCCGATCGCCCCCTCGGCCGACTTCGCGGCGCAGTACACGGGCGCCTGATCCCGCCCCGGGCGGGCCGGGGCGGGACCTGGGGTCACCGGGGAGGCGGCGCCGGTCAGTCGCTCAGCGCCCGGTAGCGGCGCAGGGCCAGCGCGAGGAAGACCGCCGTCACGAGCACGGGCCACACGTGCGCCATCAGCAGCGCGTTCTGCTCGATCCAGCTGTCACCGGCGGGCGCCGGGTTGCCGAACAGCTCGCGGACCGCCCCCGCCGTGGAGGACACCGGGTTCCACATCGCGAGGAAGCCGAGCCAGTCGGGCATCAGGTGCGGCGGGGTGAACACCGACGAGACCATGCCGAGCGGGAACGCGACGGCGAACAGGTTGCCCGCCGCCTCGATGCTCGGCACCAGCAGCCCGAGCCAGACGCCCACCCAGGTCAGGGCGAAGCGCAGCAGCACCAGCAGCCCGAAGGCGTGCAGCGTCGCGAGGAACCCGCCGTCCGAGCGCCAGCCGATGACCAGGGCGATGACCGCCATCACCACGAGGTCGAGCGTCGCCTGCGCGATGTCGGCGACGCCGCGTCCGGTCACGACGGCCGAGGGCGCCATGGGCATGGAGCGGAACCGGTCGAGCACGCCCCGGTCCCGCTCCACCGCCATGACCATGGCGGTGTTGGTGAAGCCGAAGGCCATCGTCATGGCGAACATGCCCGGCATGGCGTATGCGACGTAGTCCGCGCCGTCGCCGACGTCCATCGCGCTGCCGAAGACGTAGACGAACAGCAGGACCGAGACGATCGGGAAGCCGAGCCCCCACGCGAGGAGGGACGGCTGCCTGGACATGTGCAGCAGCTCGCGCCGCACGAGGGTGAGGCAGTCGGCGACCGCCCAGGACAGCGCGCTCATGCGGCACCTCCGGCGGCGGTCAGGCGTAGGAACGCCTCGTCGAGCGTCGGGCGCCGCAGGCCGATGTCGGCCACGGGCGTGCCCTCGTCCTGGAGCGTGCGGGCGACCTCGGTCAGCGCCGCCACCTCGTCGTCCACCGCGGCGTGCACGCGCAGCGCCTCCTCGTCCGTGTCGGGCCCCTCGCCCCGCGCGACGCGCGCGACGGCCCGCCGCGCGGCCGGGAGCCAGGACGGGTCGGCGACGACGACCTCGATGCGGGCGCCGCCGACCGCGCGCTTGAGCCCGGCGGGGGTGTCCTCGGTGATCTTGCGGCCGTGGTCGATGACGGCGATGCGATCGGCGAGCCGGTCGGCCTCCTCCAGGTAGTGCGTGGTGAGGATGACGGTGGTGCCGGTCGCGGTGAGGCCGCGCACGGCGTCCCAGACCTCGCCGCGCCCGCGCGGGTCGAGGCCGGTCGTCGGCTCGTCGAGGAAGAGCACGTCGGGCGCGAGGATCATGCTGCACGCCAGGTCGAGGCGGCGCCGCATGCCGCCGCTGAAGCCCTTGACCTGCCGGTCAGCGGCCTCCTGGAGCGTGAACGCGGCGATCAGCTCGTCCGCCCGCGCCCGCGCCGCCGCGCGGCCGAGGTGGAACAGGCGGCCGAACAGCACCAGGTTCTGCCGGGCCGTCACGATCTCGTCCACGGCCGGGTGCTGCCCGGCGAGCCCTATGCGGCGGCGGACGAGGGCGGGTTCGCGCCGCACGTCATGGCCGCCGACCTCGGCCCGGCCGCCGTCGGGGCGGGTCAGGGTCGCGAGCATGCGGACGGTGGTGGTCTTGCCCGCGCCGTTCGGCCCGAGCAGGCCGAGGACGGTGCCGCGCCTGACGGCGAGGTCGAGGCCGTCCACGGCGAGGCGGTCGCCGTAGCGCTTGGTCAGCCCCTCGGCGACGACGGAGTGCTCCGACGCCCCTCGGCGCGCGGAGACGGATGGTACTGGCACGCGGATCGGGCCCCCTTCTGGCCGCCGCCCCGACTGGGTACGGCGTACTCAATGGGACGCCACTGTAGCGTACGGCGTACCCAGTGGCGAGGGGGTTCGTTAGACTGCGCGCACCATGGAGTCGGTACACAGCGGCGGCGGCGACATCAGCCGGAGTCTCGAACTGATGTGGCACGGCCGGGAGACCGCCGCGCGCGGCCCGCGGCCGGGCCTGACGCTGGACGGCATCGTGACCGCCGCTGTCGCGCTCGCCGACCGGGAGGGCATCGGCGCGCTGTCGATGCGCAAGGTCGCGGCGGAACTCGGCGTCGGCACCATGTCGCTCTACCGCTACGTCCCCGGCAAGGCCGAGCTGCTCGACCTGATGCTCGACCACATGAACGCCCCGGGGGACGACCCGGAGAACCACCGGGGCAAGGACTGGCGCACCATCATGGAGCTGATCGCCGAGGGCACCTACCGCCTCTACCTCGACCACCCGTGGCTGCTCCAGGTCAACCAGTCGCGCCCGCTGCTCGGCCCGAACGCGATGCTCGGCTTCGAGTTCTCGCTCGCCGGGCTCACCGGCCTCGGGCTGAGCGGCCAGGAGAAGGTCCAGCTCATCATGACCGTGGACTCCTACGTGACCGGCATGGCCCGCTACCACGTGCTGCGCGAGCAGGCGAGACGCGAGACCGGCGTCAGCGACGAGGAGTTCTGGGAGCAGCAGGGCCCGTTGATGGCGACGGCCTACGAGACCGGCCGTTACCCGGAGGTGTTCGGGCTCGCGGAGGACTCGTTCGCCATGGGCGCCGAGGAGTCGATGCGCTGCGGGCTCGCGCTGGTGCTCGACGGGTGCGCGGCGCTCATCGCGGCGCGCGGCGGCGCGGCGGGTGACCGCGCCGCGGACTGACGGGCGCGCGTGTTCCGCCGTACGGGGGCGCGGTGTTACGTTCCGTGCGGCGGGGCGGCCTACGGCGGGGGGACGGCGGACATGGGGTCAGGACGCGGGCTCGCGCTCGCCGGGGCGCTGCTCGCGGCGGCCCTGCTCTCCGGCTGCGGCTCGGGCGGCGGCGGCGAGGGTGACGACGGCGCGCCGCCGACCGGCGCCGGGCCGGCGGCGGAGCTGCTGACCGTCAGCGTCGCGGGCGGACTGGCGGGCGGCCCCGGGGTGTTCCTGGCCGTCGCGGCGGACGGCGGGCTGACGACGGTGGCCGGGACGGGCGCCGAGGTCGCGGAGGACGCGCTGCCGCCCGGCGACCTCGCGACGCTGACCGGGCTGCTGGAGGACGGCGGGTTCACCGCCCTGCCGCCGCAGACGTACGACACGCCCGCGCCGGACGCGTACCACTACACGTTCGTGCACGACGGGCGCTACGTGATGGCGGACGACGCCAGCCTCACGCCGCCGCTGGACGAGGTCGTCGCGGTGCTGGGGCCCTACCTCAGCGCCGCCGGGTGACGAGCCGCCGCAGCAGGACGACGGCGAGGACCGCGGCGGCCACCACGACGGCGGCGCGCGTGGACAGGGCGATCTCGCCGTCGTCGTCCCCGCTCCCCTCCCCCGCCGCGCCGTCCTGCGCGGCCGTCCCGCCGTCCCCTTCGGCGTCGCCTTCGGCTGCCTGCTCGCGGACGGTCTCCGGCAGCAGCGCGCCGCCGAGGGCGACCGGTTCCACGGCGCTGGCCTCGCCCTCGCTGCCGAACATCAGCGTCCGCCCGTCCGGGGTGAACGTCACGGACTCGCCCTGCTGCTGGAGGGGCGGCACGACGCGCTGGTCGAGCGGCTCCGGCGCGCCGTCGTCGTGCCACCGGTACATGACGGCGCCGAAGTAGCCGCGCAGCAGCAGCCGCGTGCCGTCCGGCGAGAACGCGCCGTCCGTCACCCACAGGTCGAGGTCGGCGACGGGCTCGAAGACGTTCACGCCGCTCGTGGACAGCTCCTCCGGCCCGGCGTAGAGCTTCGCGCCGCCGTCCTGCTTCTTGCTGGCGACGTACACCCGCCCGGTGACGGGGTGGACCATCAGGGCCTCGGCGTCGCGCGGGCCGTCCGCGTAGGTGAGGGTGCTGACGGTCGGCGTGACCGTCGCGTCGGCGAGGTCGGCGGGCTCGGGGAGGCGGTAGATCCACACCTCGCTCCAGCCGCCGTCGAAGTTGTCCCCGATGTCGGCCACGAACAGTTCGTCGCCCGGGCCGAGGGAGACGGCCTCGATGTCGCGGGCCTCCACGCCGTCGAGCGTGACGGTCGCGACGGTGTCGCCCGTGGCGCCGTCCACGGCGTAGAGGAGGGCGGCGTCGTCGCTGTCGTTGTGCGTCCAGTAGACGCCGGGGTGCTGCCTGCTGGCCTGGAGGCCGCTGGACTCGACGATCCGGGGATCGGTGAGCGTGAACGCCTCGGGGGCGGCGTCGTCCGCCACGGCGGGACCTGCGGCCGTCGCCACGGGCAGCGGCGCGAGGACGGCGAGGGTCACCAGGGTGACGAGGGCGGCGGGGCGCGGCGTCGGCGGCATGGGCCAAGCCTGCCAGGAGCGGCGCCCGTGCGGCGCGTCCCCCTGCCGGGAGCACGCCCGGGGGGCGGGGAACCCGGCCCGCGCGGGGGGACGTTGGTGATCATGGGGACATCGCAGGCAGCGACATTGCGGCCACCCTTCGCGCTCCCTACTGTCCCCCTCATGAGCGGACATGGTCAACGGCAAAGGTCCGGCGGCACGGCGCGGCGCCGTGTGGCGCCCTGGGTGGCCCCTGGCATCGGCGCGGCGGGCGCGGCACTCGCCGTCGTCGGCTCGCTGCTCACCTGGGGCACGGTCAACCATCCGATGTGGGGCGAGCAGGAGATCGCCGGGCTCGACGGGGACGGGATGTGGACGCTGTGGCTGTCGCTGGGCGCGCTGCTGCTGTTCCTGGGCACGCCGGTGGCCCGGCTGCCGCTGCTGTCGGCGGTCGCGGGGCTCCTCGCGGTCGGCGCGGCGGGGCTCGGCGGGCTCAACGCGTTCGGGCCCGACCGGTCGGCGCGGATCTACGTCCGTGAGGTCCTGGGGAGGGCGGGGGACGGGGAGCAGGAGATCTTCGGCCTGCTGCTCGACCACGGGTCGGCGGCGGGCGTCTGGCTGGTCCTCGCGGCGGCGCTGGTGAGTGTCGCCGCGGCGGTCTGGACGGTCGTCCAAGCGGGGGCGCTCCTTCCCGTTGAGGAGGAAGTGCGGCACGTCGAGGAAGAGTTGGCGAAAAGGTAAGTCCGATGAGCCGCAAAACGGGCACGCGCGTTGCGGCATTTCCCGGGGCTTTCTAGGTTCCTCGCCATGAGTTCCTACGGTCAGTACCCCGCCGCTCCCGGCGCGACGCCCACGGGGGGCGCCGCGCCGGGGTCGGCCCGCACCACCCTGCTGCTCGGCGTCGCCGGGCCGCTCCTCCTGCTCCTCGGTTCCCTGCTCGCCTGGTCCACCGTCGAGCCCCTCGACGGCGGCGGCTTCGGCCCGACGGAGAGCGAGTCCTCCAGCGGCATCAACGGCGACGGGCTGTGGACGCTGCTCCTCGCCCTCGCCGCGGGCGCGCTGCTGGTCGTCGGGCTGCTGCGGGCCAAGGCCGTCCTGGTCCTGGCGTCGCTGGCGCCCTCCGCCATCGCCCTGCTCGTGGTGATCCTCAACGTGGTCAGCCCGGACCGTACGGCCCGCGCGGACCTCGAAGGCGAGGACATCCCCTCCGAGGCGATAGACGAGGTGCTCGACCTCGTGGAGGTGTCGGCGGGCTTCGGTGTGTGGATCGCCCTCGTCGGCGCGCTGCTCGCGATCGGCTCGGCCGTCTTCCTGGGCCGGAAGACCGCTTCCTGACTCCGCGCCCGGCACACGGGTGAAGGCCGTCGCCCCCCGGGGCGGCGGCCTTCGGCGTCGAATTCGGCGGACCGGCAAGGGAATTCCCGCACACAGCGGAAAGGGCGGGCGCCCGGAAAGAGATCCCGCCGCGGAAAAACACGGAAAGGGAATCCGCCGCACGGAAAGGGAATCCCGATTCCGCCCGCACTCCCCGGGCGCCCACCGGCACCGATGATCCGAACACCCTTGCGTGGAGCGCGCTCCAAGGCGTTGGCTGGGGCCCCATGAGGTACACGCAACTCGGACGTACAGGACTCAAGGTCAGCAGGCTCGTGCTCGGCACGATGAACTTCGGTCCGCAGACCGGCGAGACCGACAGCCACGCGATCATGGACGCCGCGCTGGAGGCGGGCGTCAACTTCTTCGACACGGCCAACGTCTACGGCGGCCCGGAGAACAAGGGGCGCACCGAGGAGATACTCGGCTCCTGGTTCGCGCAGGGCGGCGGACGCCGCGAGAAGGTCGTCCTCGCGACGAAGGTCTACGGCGGCATGGACCCGAACAGCGACGCGCCCTGGCCCAACACCGACCGCCTCTCCGCCCTCAACATCCGCCGGGCCGTGGACGCGAGCCTGCGGCGTCTGGGCACCGACCACATCGACCTGTACCAGTTCCACCACGTGGACCGCGCGACGCCGTGGGAGGAGATCTGGCAGGCCATCGACGTCCTCGTGCAGCAGGGCAAGATCCTGTACGCGGGCTCGTCCAACTTCGCCGGCTGGCACATAGCCAAGGCCAACGAGGCCGCCGCGCGCCGCCACTCGCTGGGGCTCGTCAGCGAGCAGTGCCTCTACAACCTGGTGGAGCGGCGCGCGGAGATGGACGTCCTCCCGGCGGCCGAGGACTACGGCCTGGGCGTCATCCCCTGGTCGCCGCTGGCGAGCGGGCTGCTGGGCGGCGCGGTCCGCAAGGAGCGGGAGGGCGGCGGGGCGGCGAAGCGGTCGGCCGAGGCGCTGGCCCGCAGCGGCGCGCGCGAGCGGATCGAGGCGTACGAGGACCTGCTCGCCGCGCGCGGCCTGGACCCGGGCGAGGTGGCCCTCGCGTGGCTGCTGACGCGCCCGGCCGTCACGGGGCCGATCATCGGCCCGCGCGTGCGGGAGCAGCTGGACTCGGCGGTCCGCGCCGTGGACCTCGACCTCGACGAGGAGCTGCTGTCCGAGCTGGACGCGATCTTCCCCGCCACGGGCCCCTCCCCCGAGGCGTTCGCCTGGTGACACCCCACGCGGCGGCCAGGGGCTCAGCCCATGGCCGCCGCGACCACGACGACGGCGAGCAGCGCTACCAGCGCCGCGGTGACGATCCTGCTCCTGGTCCTGGCGTTCACCCGCTCAACGGTACGCCCAGCCGCCAGGCCGCCTCCGTCGTGTACGGCAGTCCGTCCACGCCGCCCATGAGCAGCAGCCGCTCCACGCGCCAGCGGCCGGTCCGCAGCCCGGCCAGCCGCGCCGCGTACGGGGCGAGGTCGGCGCCGCGCCCGCCGCGCGCGAGGGTGAGGTGCGGACGGTAGACGGGGTGGCGCTCGTCCTCCCGGCGCGGGACGGCCGCGGCCAGGCGGGTGAGCGCGTCCGTGTCGCCCTCCACCCCGGCCCACAGCACGCGCCCGCCGAACGTGTCGGCGCCCGCGAGACCCAGGGTGAACGGGGCGGTCCCGGCCGCCGTCGCCGCCAGCCCCGCGAGCAGGTCGGCGCGCTGCTCGGGCGTGCGTTCCCCGTAGTAGGCGAGGGTGATGTGCCGGTCGGCGGGGGCGCTCCAGCGGAGCGTGTCGGCGCCCGGCAGGCCGCGCGGCGCCGCGAGGGCCGGTTCCAGTTCCCGCGTGATCGTCTCGGGCGGCACCACCGCCGCGAACAGCCTCATGCCCCGGATCATCCCCGCCCGTCACCCGTAGGATCAACTGCCATGCTGATCAGACGTGGTGGACCGGAGGACGTGCCCGCGATGCTGGGGATGCTGGACAGCGCCGTGGCGTGGCTGGTCGAGCGGGGGCGTACGGGGCAGTGGGGCACGGAGCCGTGGTCCACGCGGGAGGGCCTGCCGGACCGCGTGGCCGGGTACGTGCGGGACGGCGAGACGTGGGTGGCCGAGCTGGACGGGGTGCCCGCGGGGGCGATGGTGCTGCTGCCCGCGCCGCGCGCCCACGTGCGCCCGGCGGACGAGCCGGAGGTGTACGTGCAGCTCCTCGTCGCGCACCGCCGCTTCGAGGGCCGGGGCGTCGGGGCGGCGCTGCTGCGGCACGCCGTCGCGGAGGCGCGGGGCAAGGGCGTCGATCTGCTGCGCGTGGACTGCTACGCAGGGGGCGACGGGGCGCTCGTCGCGTACTACCGGGGGCAGGGCTTCGCGCCCGTCGAGACGTTCGATGTCGGCGAGTGGCACGGGCAGGTGCTCGGCCGCCGGGTGCTGACGGACGGGCCCGTCACTCCCGCGTAGGAGTGCCGGGCCCGCACGGGACGGCGCCGCGCGTCAGGCGGGGGCGGTCAGCTTGTCGCCCTCACGGGGGACGAAGGCGACCCGCCGCCGCCCGGCGCGCAGCGAGATCTCCAGCCGCAGCCCGCCGATCCGCGCCAGGACGAGCGCGACGCCCATGGCAGCCAGCAGGCAGACGAGGCCGCCTGACGCCATGCCGACGCGTGCGCCGAACTGGTCGGTGACCCAGCCCATCAGCGGGCCGCCGATCGGGGTGCCGCCGACGAACACCATCATGAACAGGCTGATGACCCTGCCGCGCATGGCGGGGTCGCTGGCCAGCTGGATGCTGGAGTTCGCCGTGACCTGGAACGTCAGCGACGCGACGCCGACCAGCGGCATCACCAGCGCGAAGACCCAGAACGCCGGGGCGAGCGAGGCGGCCGTCAGCGCGACGCCGAACAGCGCGCCCGCCGCGACCGTGAACCGCATGCGGCGGCTGCCGCGCCGGGCCGCGACCAGGGCGCCCGCCACGGACCCCGCGGCCATCAGCGAGTTGAGCAGGCCGTACGTCCCGGCCTCCGAGTGGAACACGGTGTCGGTGAAGGCGACCAGCCAGATGGCCGCGTTGAACCCGAAGGTGCCGATGAAGCCGACCAGGACGATGAGCCACAGCAGGTCGGGCCTGCCGCCGACGTAACGCAGGCCCTCCCGCAGCTGCCCCTTGCCGCGCGGCGTGCGCACGGCCGGGTTCAGCTCCGAGGTGCGCATCATCAGGAGCCCGACGATGGGCGCGGCGAACGACAGGCCGTTGACCAGGAACGCCCATCCCGAGCCGACCGCCGAGATCATGACACCGGCGACGGCGGGGCCGACGAGGCGGGCGGACTGGAAGTTCGCCGAGTTCAGCGAGACGGCGTTCCGCAGCAGGCGCGGCCCGACCATGTCGGAGACGAACGTCTGCCGCGCCGGGTTGTCCACCACGGTGACGAGGCCGACGACGAACGCGATCGCGTACACGTGCCAGACGTTCACGACGCCCGTGAACGTGAGGACGGCCAGCGTCAGTCCGGTGATCCCGAGGGCGAACTGCGTGCCGAGCAGGAGGCGCCGCTTGTCCAGCCGGTCGGCGAGGACGCCGCCGTAGAGGCCGAACAGCAGCATCGGGAGGAACTGGAGCGCCATGGTGATGCCCACGGCGGCGGCCGATCCGGTCAGTTCGTGGACCAGCCAGTCCTGGGCGATGCGCTGCATCCACGTCCCGATGTTGGAGACGGCGGAGCCCAGGTAGTGGATCCGGTAGTTGCGGACCCGGAAGGAACTGAAGGTGGATATCTTCTCGGTCGTCAGGGGTGCGGGTGCGGAGTCTGCTCCGGGTCCCGGACTCAAGGGTCAACACTCCTTCGTGCGCTGCGTCGTGCGGTCGTGCGGGGGGTTCGGCTCACAGGTGGGCGAGTTTGTGGAGGACGGGCGCGGCGGCGCGCAGCGCGGCCCACTCCTCCTCGTCGAGACCGGCGGCGGCCAGTTCGGCGAGCCAGGCGTTGCGCCTGCTGCGGCTCGCCTCAAGCACCTCTTCCGCCTCGTCGGTCACGGCGACGAGCTTCTGCCTGCGGTCGTCGGGGTGGGGGGTCAGCTCGATGAGCCCGCGCTCCTGGAGGAGCGTGATGATGCGGGTCATGGAGGGCGGCTGGACGTGCTCCTTGCGGGCCAGTTCGCCGGGGGCGAGCGGTCCGCAGCGTGCGAGCGTGCCGAGTGCGGAGAGTTCGGCGAGACCGAGGGTGCGGTCCCCGCCGAGGTGCCGCAGCCGTCGCGACAGCCGCAGGACGCCCATCCGCAGGGCGTTGACCGCCTCGGCGTCCTCGGGACCGTCCAGCTTCAGGTCGGACATGTACCACCGCTCTCACTCATTAGCTTGCCTAACGAACAATATTACGCTCATACGACTGTTCCCACTCCTGCTCGGCCGGACGAGTGACGCATTCCACGCGATCTCCACGCCACGCACACGCCACGAACCGCCCGCACGCCCCGAGTAGGCTTGCGCCATGCGCTGGGCGAACCTGACCGACGGCAAACGCGAGGCCCCCGAACCCCTCGAAGGGCCGGTCGTGGGCACGATCGTGACGGGCACCGCCGTCTGGGCCGTCCTGTTCGTCGCCCAGCTCCCCTTCTACGGCTGGTTCGACGACCACGGCCACACCTGGTGGGTGTGGTCCTGCCTGGCGGGCGCGGGTCTTGGCACCTTCGGCATCTGGTTCGTCCGCCGCCGCGACGCCGCGATCCGCGCGGCCCGGGAGCGTCAGGCGGGCTGAGCCCCGGCCCGCGGTTACCGTCGGGGGATGACGGAGAACGGGGCGGCGCCCGGCCTGTCCGCCGACGAGGTCGCACGGCGCGTCCGGCGCGGCGAGGTCAACGACGTACCGGCCCGCACCTCCCGCTCCACCGGCGAGATCGTCAGGTCCAACGTCCTCACCTTCTTCAACGCCCTGATGGGCACGCTGTTCCTCGTCGTCCTGGTCGTCGGCCCGCTCCAGGACGCCCTGTTCGGCTTCATCGTCGTCGCCAACTCCGCCGTCGGCATCGTCCAGGAACTGCGCGCCAAGCGGACGCTCGACGGCCTGGCCGTCGTCGGCGAGGCACACCCGGCCGTCCGCCGCGACGGCCGCACCCACCGTGTGCCGACGCACGGGATCGTCCTGGGCGACCTCGTGGAACTCGGCCCCGGCGACAAGGCCCCGGTGGACGGCACGGTGACCGAGGCCGACGGCCTGGAGATGGACGAGTCGCTGCTGACCGGCGAGGCCGACCCCGTCGCCAAACGGCCGGGCGACGCCGTGCTGTCCGGCAGCTTCGCGGTCGCGGGGAGCGGTGCGTTCACCGCCACACGGGTCGGCCGCGACGCCTACGCCGCCCGGCTCGCCGACGAGGCGTCACGCTTCACGCTCGTCCGCTCCGAGCTGCGCGGCGGCATCGGCCGTGTGCTGCGCTGGTGCGTCGGCATCATGATCCCGGCGGCGCTCGGCCTGATCCTCAGCCAGCTGCTGGTGGAACGCACCGACACGCGCGAGGCGATCCGCCGCATGGTCGCCGGGATCGTCGTCATGGTGCCTGACGGCCTGGTGCTGATCACGTCGGTCGCCTTCGCCGTGGGCGTCGTCCGGCTCGGGCGGCGCCGCTGCCTCGTGCAGGAACTGCCCGCGATCGAGGGGCTGGCGCGGGTGGACACCGTCTGCCTCGACAAGACGGGCACCCTCACCGAGGGCGGTCTGGACCTGGCCGCCCTGCGCCCGCTCGGCGGCGCGAAGGAGCAGGACGTACGCCGCGTCCTCGGCGCGCTCGCCGCCGCCGACCCGCGCCCGAACGCGAGCCTGCGGGCCGTCGCCGCCGCCTGCCCCACGCCCGAAGGGCTGCGCGCGGACGCCACCCTCCCGTTCTCCTCCGCACGCGGGTACGGCGGCGCCGTCCTGACCGGCACGAGCGGCGCGGGCTCCTGGCTGCTCGGCGCACCCGACGTCCTGCTGCCCGACGGTCATCCACAGCTTGTGGACATCGAACGGCTGAACGCGGAGGGGCTGCGCGTCCTCCTCCTGGCCGCCTCCGACCGCCCACCGGACGCGCCCCGCGACGCCCCGCCGGAACCGGCCGCGCTCGTCGTCCTCGAACAGCGCGTACGCCCCGAGGCCGCCGACGCCCTGCGCTACTTCGCCGGGCAGGGCGTCGCCGTGAAGGTCGTCTCGGGCGACAACGCCGTCTCGGTCGGCGCCGTCGCCGCCCGCCTCGGCCTGCCGGGGGCCGACCACCCCGTGGACGCGCGCACGCTGCCCCAGGACGGCGCCGCGGAGGCCGCCGAACACGCCACCGTGCTCGGCCGCGTCACCCCCGACCGCAAGCGCGCCCTCGTCCGCGCCCTGCGCTCCCGCGGCCACACCGTCGCCATGACCGGCGACGGCGTGAACGACGCGCTGGCCCTGAAGGACGCCGACATCGGCGTCGCCATGGGCTCGGGCTCCGAGGCGACCCGCGCCGTCGCCCAGATCGTGCTGCTCGACGACGACTTCACGGCGCTCCCGTCCGTCGTCGCCGAGGGCCGCCGCGTCATCGGCAACATCGAGCGGGTCGCCGGGCTGTTCCTCACCAAGACGGTCTACTCGGTCCTGATGGCCGTCGCGGTGATCTGCACCGCCGTGCCCTACCCGTTCCTCCCCCGCCACCTGACGCTGCTCTCCGCGCTGACCATCGGCATCCCCGCGTTCTTCCTCGCGCTCGCGCCGAGCGCCGAACGGGCACGGCCCCACTTCGTGCGCCGCGTCCTGCGGATCGCCGTCCCCTTCGGACTGGTCGCGGGCGCCGCCACGTTCGCCGTCTACCTCGGCGCCCGCGCCTACTACGGCGGCAGCTCGGACGGCGCGCTGCGGGCCGAGACGAGCGTGGCGACGCTGACGCTCTTCCTCATCACCCTGTGGGTCCTCGTCATCGTCGCCCGGCCGCTGACGTGGTGGCGCGTGCTGCTGGTCGCGGCGATGGGCGGCGCGTTCCTGCTGGTCATGGCCGTGCCGTGGCTCCAGCGGTTCTTCGAGCTGCGGCTCGCGGGCTGGACGATGCCCTGGACGGCCGTGGGCGTCGCGGTGGCGGCGTGCGTCCTGCTGGAGGCCAGCAGGTTCCTGCCGTGGGTCCGCCACCCGGGGCGTGACGAGGGGTAGTCTCCCGCCATGACGGAATTCGTACTGGTGTCCGGTGCATGGCTGGACGCGCGCGCGTGGTCCGACGTCGTGCCGCTCCTGCGGGCCGCCGGGCACGGCGCCCACGCCCTCACGCTCTCGGGGCTCGGCGAGAAGCGCGGCGTTCCGGCCGGGCAGCGCACCCACGTGGACGACATCACCGGCGCGATCGAGGCGGCCGACCTGCGGGAGGTCGTGCTGGTCGGCCACAGCTACTCGGGCATCCCGGTCGGGCAGGCCGCGGAACGGATCGGCGGACGGCTGGCCCGCGTCGTGCACGTGGACGCCAACGTGCCCGCCGACGGCGAGTCGTTCGCCGGGCCCGACGTCCTCGCCGCGATCGAGGCGAACGACGGCTTCTGGCCGCCGCTCGCACCGGCCGACCTCGCGGACCAGGGCCTCACCGACGCGCAGATCGCCCGCCTCGTCGCGGAGTCCACGCCCCACCCCGGCGCGTCGCTCACCGAGCCCGCCGTCCTGCGGCGCCCGCAGGCCGACCTGCCGACGACCTATGTGAAGTGCCTGCTCGACTGGCCCGAGCCCAGCCCCGACGTCGCCGCGCTGCTGACCGGCGACCGCTGGGAACTGGTCGAGATGGACACCGGCCACTGGCCGATGTACTCGCAGCCGCGCGCGCTCGCCGACGTCCTGCTCGCGGCGGCGGCCGTCCCCCGGGGGTGATCCGCGTCAGGACGGGCAGGGCTCCCGCCACGCGTCGAGTTCGAGGCGCTTCACCATCGAGCTGAAGCCCAGCGCCGTCGTTTCCGCGCAGAACTCGTCGGCCGCGAGGTCGTACTCCACGTGGAGCACGGCCTTGCCCTGCTCGACGAACGGCAGCAGCAGCTCGCACTCGCCGAACGCCGCGCACTCCTCGCTCACCGCGAAGTCGAAGTCGTCCACCAGCTCGGCCGCCTGCGCGCCGTCGTTCTTCAGGCCGACCGCCAGGCCGCGGTCATGGGCGAGCGAGGCGACCATGCGGTTGAACGCCAGTTGGTCGGCGGCCGTCAGCGGGAAGCCGGTGTCGTTCGTGAAGCCCTCCAGCAGATCGGGCTCGACCGCGTCGAAGCCCTTCTCCGCGCACATGTCGAAGCGCGCCGCCAACAGCGGGCGCAGGGCGTCCAGTTCCCGGATGTCCAGCCAGCGTTCGCCCGGCCAGCCGTTGCCCTCGCCCAGCAGCTCGGGCGGGAACGCGTCGGCGTCCGGCCTGAACTCCTCCCAGGCGCCCGCGTTGACGTAGCAGATGACCCGCACGTCCCGCGCGTGCAGCTCGGCGACCTGCGCGGCGGTCGTCTCGAAGCCGTCCACGTCGTACACGGGCACGTCCACCGTCAGGTCGAGCGTGCCGCCGAGCTGCCACTGCCAGGGCGTGCCGGGCGCCGGGCGCCACAGCTCCTGGGCCTCGCGCTCCTCCGCCGCGCCGTCCGTGCCGCCGCTGTCGCCGTCACCGCCGCTGCCGCAGGCCACCAGCGCGCACGCCAGCAGCGCCGCGCCCAGCGCGCGGCCACCCGTCAGTCGAACCACCGGGCCGTGTCCAGCTCCGCGCCGCGCGCCGGGTCCTCCAGCAGCGCGGCCAGCTCGAAACGGCGCGGCCAGCGGCCCGTGGCCCAGGCGAGCCCGGCCGCCAGGCCCTCGAACGTCGCCGCGTGCAGGACGCCGTCGTCCGTCAGCCGCCACTCGATCTCCGTGCCGTCGATGACCAGTTCGTCGTGCTCCACGTAGGTCGCCGGGGTGTCCGGGCCGAGGAGGGCGCGGGCCGCCTCCGGCACGTCCCGCTCGGTGCCGTCCTCGGGCGGCGGCGCGGCCAGGGCGGCGCTGAGCGGGCGCACGTCCAGGACGGCCGCGAGACCGGCCGCCAGGGCGGGCGGCACCGGCAGCAGCGCCCGTCCGGTGGCCAGCGGCAGCAGGTCGGGCGCGTCCGCGACCAGCGCGGCCCCCGCCGCGACGACCTGCGGCACCCCGTCCACGACGGCCCGCAACTCGTCGGGCAGCGTGACCTCTTCCGGGTCCAGCTCGGCCAACAGCGCGTACAGGCCGTGGAGTTGCGCGGCGGAGACCGTCACCTCCCGGTCGGCCAGCCGGGTGAGCAGGTCGGCCGCGCCGCCCGGCTCGGCCAGCAGCGCGCGGGCGCTGGTGCGCACGCCGAGGGCGTGCAGCACCTCGTCGTCCACGTCGGCCGTGTCCGCGTCGTCGTACAGCCCGGCGAGCAGCGGGTCGCCCCCGGCCGCGCGCAGCCCGGCGGGGCGGCGGCCGTCGAGGACGGGCGCGCCGCGCAGCCACCAGGCGGTGTACGAGCGGGCGCGCTCGACCGTGCCGTCCGGCATGCGCACGCGCAGCGGTGTCGTCAGCGCGGCGCGCAGCGTGGGCGAGCCCGAGATGAGGGCGAGGGCGCGCGGCCACTGCTCGTCGTCCACGAGTTCGAGGTCGCGGACGGCGAGGATCTCGGTGGCGACGGGCGGCAGGTCGGCGTCGGGCAGGGTGTCGAGCAGGTCCTCGCACCAGACGTCCACGGCGTCCAGCAGGCCGATGTCGTCCGGCTCGGCGTACCCGGCGTCGCGCGGTTCGAGGTCGTCGGGGTCGAGGACGACGCCCGAGGCGCGCACGACGGCCAGGTCGGCCTGCACGCCGACCGCGGTGAGCGTCGCGGCGTCCCACGCGTCGGCCAGCGCCGCGTCGCAGGCGGGGAGTTCGCCGGGCCGCACGATCGCGGCGAAGGTGCTGCCGGGCAGCACGAGGTCACCCGCGGGCGACAGTTCGCCGTCCTCGTCCGGCAGCGCGAGCGCGGCGAGCCACGGCTCGTCGCCCGGGCCGAGGCCCGCGTCCCGCACCAACGCCAGGACGATCCCGGCCAGTTCGGCGGCCGGTACGGCGTCCTCGTCCCACACGTCGGGGTCGGCGGACGCGGCGACGGCGGCGCGGACCTGCGGGCTCGTCAGGACGGCGCGCGGGCTCGCGGGCGCGGCGCCCAGCTTCTCCAGCAGCGGGTGGGCGGCCTGCGGGTGGGCGATCTTCAGCCCGAGCCGCCCCAGGCCCTCCGGGTCGGTGCCCGGCACGGGCAGCAGGACGCGGGACGGGCCGATCGTCGTGCGGCCGTCGGCCAGCGGGACGGGCAGGCCCGTCAGCAGCTCGGGGTCCACCCCGGCCAGCGACTCGTACAGCCGCCACCACCACTCGGCTGGCCGTTCCACGCCGACGAGGCGGTCGATGGCCTCGCCCAGCGGCACGCGCGCCACGTCCAGGACGCGCAGCTCGGCCCGGCGCTCCAGCCCGGCGGGCAGCAGGACGGGGAACAGCTCGGCGAGCACGGCGACGGTCTCCGCCCCCGCCCGTTCCACCAGCTCCGCCTCGACGGGCCGCAGCGCCTCGGGGGCGCCCTCGGCGTGCGGCGCGGCGCCCGGCAGGAACGCGGCGCCTGGCAGCCGGTCGAGCAGCAGCTCGCGCAGCGCGCCGTCCAGTTCGCCGCGCCCGAGCGGCCCGGGGACGAGCCCGAGCGTGCCGGTCGTGACGGGCCGCCAGTCCGTGAGGAGGGTGACGTACGTGTCGGCGGCGCGGCCGAGGAGGAAGTCGGTGAGCGGCCCGGGCGCGACGTGACGCCGCGTCGGCTCCAGCGGGAAGCTGGCGATGAGCAGCGCGGGCAGGCCGAGCGCGTCGTCGGTCGGCGTCGGCGCGTGGACGACGGGCGCGCTGGCGGGCGTGGCGGGCGCGCCCTCGGCGTCCACGGGGACGGCCCAGGTGACCGACCAGTGGGTGCGTTCGCGCTCTTCGAGCGGCCGGTCGGCCATCAGCTCGGGGGCGGCCTCGCCGCTGTCGGAGGCGACGCGCCAGCGCGTCGAGCGGACGGCGCTGCCCGCGGGGCCCGGCTCCTCGGTGATCTGCGTGTACGGGCCGAACTGGGCGCGGGTGAGGGTCCGTTCGCCGCTGGGCGTGGAGAGGGTGATCTCGGTGAGGCCGGGCAGGGCGAGCAGCAGTGTGTCGTCCACGGCGTCCAGCAGCCGGTTCGCCAGGTCCTCTGCCGCGGCGTCGCGCAGCGGGAGCCTGACGGCCGTGTCGTAGCCCTCGGGCACGACCGCGTCCGCGTCGGGGAAGGGCAGGCGCAGCAGGGGCACGGCGTGCCGCTGTCCGGCGCGGCGGTCGAGCTCGGCCAGCAGCCCCTCGTTGCCCTCGGCGGCGCCGCGCGCCAGCTCGGCGGACTCGCGCAGCGACCAGCGCACGCCGCCCCCCGCGCTGGCGACGGCGGGCTCGTCGCTGACGGCGAGGACGGCGGCGAAGCCGACGCCGAAGCGGCCGACGGTGCCACCCGCGTCCCGCTTGGCCGAGGCGCGCAGCGTGGACAGCGACTCCGCGCCCGCCGCGTCGAGGGGCGCGCCGCTGTTCGCGGCGGTGAGGACCCCGTCGCGCAGCGCCAGGAGGAGGCGGCCCGGCGCGTCGGCGCGGGCCGCGGCGTCGGCGGCGTTCTGCGCCAGCTCGACGACGAGCCGGTCGCGGTAGCCGCCACGCGCCAGGTCTTCCTCGGCGTTGGCGTCCTCGCGGAACCGGGCCGGCGAGGCGGTCCATGCGCTCAGCACACCGGCGCGGAGCGTGGCGGTGCCGAAGGGATCGTCGTCGTGGTCGGTGGTCACGGGTGCGACAGTACCGGGTACGGGGAGGCCCTCAGGCTGCCGGTGCGCGGGGGCGGCGGGCGGCCCAGGTCAGGGGGCCCCGGGCGCCGCCGGGCCGTCAGAGCGGGTCGGCGCCGAGGTGGTCGATGACGGGCGGCGGGGGCTGCTGCGGCTTCGGCTGCTCGGCGTCCGAGTGCGCGCCGCAGCCGTACGCCAGGGAGACGACGCGGCCGTCCGCGGGCGAGTACGCGTTGGCGCAGACGCCGAACGCCTGGCGCAGCGAACCGGCCAGCGGCAGGAGGAATCCGCAGCTGACGCACCCGGCGGGCGCGGCCTGCGCCATGGGCGTCTCGGGGCCGAAGCTCTCCTCCCAGCGGTCGGCCGCCTCCTGGCCGCCGATCCAGGACAGGACGCGCGGGCGGCACAGGCCGAGCTGGAGCGCGACGTCGGTGACGGTGGCGCGTTCCGCCGTCTCCTGCTCGGGCGTCCCGGCCTCCCAGCCGGGTTCGAGGCGGGGGTCGTCCTCCTCGGCCGGCAGCAGGTCGCCGGGGCCGAGGTCGCCGGGGCGCAGCCGTTCGTGCCAGGGCACCCAGGCGGGGGCGAGCAGCGAGTCGGGGCCCGGAGTGAGCGTGACCTCGTCCACCGTCACGTACTTGGCGCGGGAGGCACGGGTGACGGTGACGCCCCAGCGCCAGCCGGTGTAGCCGGGGTCCTCGGCGGCGAAGAGGTGGGTCACCAGCCGGTCGCCCTCGGCGACGGCCCCGAGGTACGCGCCGAGCGGCTGTGGGTGCGCCGCCTCCGCGGCGGCGTCGCGGGCCACGTCCACCGCCTCGGCGCAGAGCCGGTCGGGCGTACGGCTTCGCATCCCAGCATTCACGAGAACTCTCTCTCCTCCGCCGTAGTACCGGTGCGGGCGCCTGATGGGCGAACGGAGCCGACGGAGCGGACGCTGGGACCGCTACGACGTCATGCTGTACGAGGCAAGGCGCACCGTCCGACCACGCTACCGCACACCCCGACCGGCCGACGCGCGCGCCCGGTGCCCGGGGGACGGCCGCCCGGACGGCTGTAGCGGACCCGCACGGATGCGTGACGGGCGGCGGGGTAGACGGAGCGGCACAACACGCCGTCGCTCCCCCGGCGGGAAGCGGTCGGCGTGGCCGCCCCGTCCCCGTGAACAGCGACGACTTCGCCGCGGAAACCCAGGTAAATGCCATGCGCGAAACAGGAACCGGCGGGCCGTCAGCCCGTAGGCTTGAGGCCGTGGCTGGTGGCAGCTCGTCCGACACCCAGAACAAGACCGGCTCGGGCCGCCTCGTGCGGACGGCGCGGGCGGGCGGGCACGCCCTGCGGGCGTTCCCGGTGTTCGTCGGCCGCCGCATCCGCCGCGCGACGACGGCGGAGGGCGCGGGCGAATCGGGCCTGTCCAAGCTGATCGAGCTGCACGCCGTGCACTCGGCGGGCGACATGCTGATCACGATGGCGCTCGCCTCGACCATCTTCTTCTCCGTGCCGACGGCCGAGGCGCGCGGCCGGGTGGCGCTCTACCTGGCGATCACGATGGCGCCGTTCGTCCTCCTCGCGCCGGTCATCGGCCCGCTGCTCGACCGGGTGCCGCACGGCCGCCGGGCCGCGATGGCGGCGGCGCTGCTGGCGCGCGGGGTGCTGGCGCTGGTCATCGCGGGCGCAGTCGCGAGCGGGGGGCTCGCGCTGTACCCGGCGGCGCTGGGCGTGCTGGTGTGCTCGAAGGCGTACAACATCGTGCGCGCGGCGGTCGTTCCACGGCTGCTGCCCACCCGTGTGTCCCTCGTCAAGGCCAACGCGCGGATCACCCTGACGGGTCTCATCGCGGCGGGCGCCGCGGCACCCGTGGGCCTGGCGCTGAACGCGCTGGGCGAACGGCTGCCGCTGTACGCCGCCTGTCTCGTCACGGTGACGGGCGCGTTCCTCTCCTTCCGGCTGCCGGGGCAGGTGGACCTGGCGCGCGGCGAGCGGACGTACCACCTCGCCGAGCTGCGCGAGACCCGTGCCGCCCTCGCCCGCGAGAAGGACGACGGCACGCGCGGCGGGCTGCTGCGCGCGCCCGACTCGAACGTCGTGCAGGCCCTGCTGGCGAACGCGTCGCTGCGGGCGCTGTCCGGCTTCCTCCTGTTCTTCATGGCGTTCCTGCTGCGCTCGCAGTCGCTGCCTGGGCTGTCGGCCGCGTTCTCGCTGGCACTCGTGGGCCTCGCGGCGGGCGCGGGTAACGCGGCGGGCAACCTGCTGGGCAGTTGGCTGCGCGACCGTGCGCCCGAGCTGATCCTGCTGACGATGGTGCTGCTCGCCCTCGTCACCACGACGGCCGCCGCCGTCGCGTACGCGGCGGTGACCGTGGTGGCGGTGTGCGCGGTGGCCGGGATCTGCCAGGCGCTCGGCAAGCTGTCGCTCGACGCGATGATCCAGCGGGACGTGCCGGAGGTCGTGCGCACCTCGGCGTTCGCGCGCTCCGAGACGGCGTTGCAGATGTCGTGGGTGGCGGGCGGCGCGATCGGCATCTCGCTGCCGCTGAACGGGACGCTGGGCATGACGGTGGCCGCCGTCGTGGTGCTGCTCGGGACGGTCGCGACGACCCGCGGACTGCTGGGCGCCGTACGGCGCGGCACGCCGCACCCCCGCGTCCGGTGAGCCCGTGGCGCGCGGGTACCCTGCCCGCATGACTGCGATCTCCACGAGCCGGGGCCGACGGGCCGTCCGCACCACCGTTGCCGTCGGCGCCGTTTCGCTGGGATTCGTCGTACTCGCCGCATGCCAGAAGCCGACGCCGAACGCCCACTTCACGCTGAACACGCACACCGACTCGTTCGAGGCCGACCACGACTGCCACGACGGCGACGGGCTCGGCGCCGACCTGGTCGAGACCTGCCTGACGACGGACGACGGCGTCGAGTTCGGGACGCGCTCCGGCGACACGTTCCGGATCGGCGTGGACCCGAAGGTCGCCGAGGACGGCTGGGTCGTCCTGATCAACGGCTTCCCGGCCGGGACGCAGGAGCCGTACAGCAGCACCTACCAGACCTTCGACACGGACGAGCTGTTCTCCACGGCGACGCAGCTCCAGTCGCAGGCGGGCGTGGAGCCGCCCGCCGAGGGCGAGGTGGACATCACCGTGGGCCAGTTGCGCGACGACACCGAGGGCCTGAACCTCGACGGCACGTCGCTCGAAGAGTTCCAGGCCAACACGCTCTCCTCCCTCCAGAGCACCTGGACCGTCCGGCTGAAGCCGGAAGAGCACTGAGAAACGAGAGGGGACGGGTCGCCGCGTGCGTGTCCTGGTCGTCACCGCCGTAGCCGCCGAGCGTGACGCGGTCGTCGCCGCCGCGGGTGCGGGCGCGGCCGTCAGGCGGCAGAGCCCGCCCGCCGCGCCCGGCGTCCTCGCGCTCGACCTCCGGGAGGTCGCCCTGCCGACCGGTCCCGTCCTCCTCGACGTGCTCGCCGCCGGGACGGGTCCCGCCGCTGCCGCCGCGGCCACCGCGACGGCGCTGGCCCTCGCGCCGGGCGGCCACGGCCTCGTCGTCTCCGCCGGGATCGCCGGGGGCTTCGCGGACGTCGTGCCGGTCGGCGGCACCGTCGTCGCCTCCGAGATCCTGGCCGCCGACCTCGGCGCCGACACCGGCGAGGGCTTCGCCGACGCCGCCGCGCTCGGCTTCGGCGTCGTCGCCCACCGGCCGCCGCGCGCCCTGGCGCGCGCCGTCGCCGCGACGGCGGGCGCGGTCCTCGCGCCGGTGCTGACCGTCTCGACCGTGACCGGCACGGCCGCCCGCGCCGCGGAGCTGGCCGCCCGTCACCGGGGCGCCGCCGCCGAGGCGATGGAGGGCTTCGGCGTCGCGAGCGCCGCCGCGCTGCACGGCGTGCCGTTCCTGGAGATCCGCGCCGTGTCCAACGCGGTCGGCCCCCGCGACCGCGCCGCCTGGCGCGTCGCCGAGGCGCTCGCCGCCCTGACCAGGACGTTCACCGCCGTCGCGCCCGTCCTGCGCGACGGGGCCGACGGCGCCGTCCCGCACGAGGAGCAGCCATGACCGAGCCGCTGCGCATCAGTTACTCGCCCTGCCCCAACGACACGTTCGTCTTCCACGCCTGGTCGCACGGCCTGCTGCCCGGCGCGCCGCCGGTGGACGTCACCTTCGCCGACATCGACGTCACCAACGGCCAGGCGGAGCGCGGCGAGGGCGACATCCTCAAGGTCTCCTACGCGGTGCTGCCCTACGTGCTGGACGCGTACGCCCTCCTGCCGTGCGGCGGCGCGCTGGGCCGGGGCTGCGGGCCGCTGGTGCTGACGCGCGGTGAGGCCGGGCCCGCCGACCTCGCGGGGCGGACGATCGCCGTACCGGCCGTGCGGTCAACGGCCTACCTGCTGTTCCGGCTGTGGGCGGCGGCCGAGGTGCCTGGCGGGGTGGGCGAGGTGCGGGTGCTGCCGTTCCACGAGATCATGCCCGCCGTGCGCGACGGCCGGGTGGACGCCGGTCTGGTGATCCACGAGGCGCGCTTCACCTACCGGAACTACGGCCTCCACCGCGTCGCGGACATGGGCGAGTTCTGGGAGGACACGACAGGGCACCCCATCCCGCTGGGTGCGATCATCGCGAAGCGCTCGCTCGGCGAGGAGCGGCTGCGGGCCGTCACGGACGCCGTGCGCGCCTCGGTGCGCCACGCGTGGGCCGACCCGGCGGCGAGCGCGGACCATGTCCTCGCGCACGCGCAGGAGATGGACCCCGACGTCGCGAAGCAGCACATCGCCCTGTACGTCAACGAGTTCACCGCCGACCTCGGCGACACCGGCCACGCCGCGGTACGGGAACTGCTGACGCGCGCGGCCGACGAGGGCCTGGTACCGGCCGTCCCGCACGGCACCTGGTAGGTCCCGGCGGCTCCGGGCGCCGCGCGTCAGACGTCGAGCTGGTCGGCGACCGCGCGCAGCATCCCCGCGACCTTGGCGCCGCTGGCGCGGTCGGGGTACCTGCCGCGTTCGAGCTGCTGCGAGATGCCTTCGAGGAAGGTCGTCAGATCCTGGACGATACCCGCGAGTTCGTCCGGCTTGCGGCGCTGGGCGGCGGCGACGGAGGGGACCGGGTCGAGCAGGACGACGGACAGCGCCTGGTCGCCGCGCTGACCGGCGACGACGCCGAACTCCACGCGCTGGCCGGGCTTCAGGCCGTCGAGACCGGTGGGCAGGGCGGACGAGTGGACGAAGACGTCGCCGCCGTCGTCGCGGGAGAGGAAGCCGAAGCCCTTCTCGCTGTTGAACCACTTGACCTTGCCGGTAGGCACGTGTCCCCGTCCTCGCGCTCGTCACAACAGTTCGGCGGGCCGCTGGACCCGCCTCGCAGCCAAGGCTAACCGGCCCTGGCCCGGTGACAAGATGCCGCCGGGCCGTTTCGGAGGATGACTGCCCCCGGCGCGTCGCAAGTATGCTCGCCTCTGCGACCCTGTCGGGATGAGTACGCACGAATCCTCCCCGCGCACGGGGGACGCGCTCGTCCGGACGGGCGGCGTCGTCTTCCTGGTCGGCGCCGTCGCCACCCTGGTCACCGTCCTGCCGCTGTTCATCGGCGCGGACCCGCTGCCGTCGATCGCCTACGGCGTCTCCATGCTGATGGGCGTCGGCTTCCTGCTGGCCGCCGCCGGGCTGCTGAGGTCGATCGGGCGGGAACGGGCGGCGGCCAAAGCCGTGCAAAGGAGCGGGAATTCGCGATAGCCAAGGGTACGATGCACCCACGCTGCTGCCGTGCGGGGAGGCAACTCCCTTGTCGGTGACCCCAGGGCGGGCCGTCCCGCGACAGGTGGACATCCACGGCATTCGCGAACGGAACGTGATGCATCTGCTACGCCCCGGAGGGTGACCCCATGGCTGTGACACCCGACTTCCACTACACGCGCTCGCAGATCGTCACCGAGGCACAGACGAACCCCTGGAAGCGCCAGGCGGACTTCGACGCCGAGGTGGAGCCGGACGACATGGCCGAGACCGCCGCCCGCTACCAGCGCGCCGCCGCCGAGGCGGACGACGCGGGTGAGCTGGCGGAGCTGGCGAGCCGGGTCGGCGCGGAGTCGGGCAGCCGGGACGGCGCGTCGCTCGTGGACGACGAGGGGCTCATCCGCATGACCACCGCGGAGCTGGACACCCCCGGCGTCGAGAAGGTCGTGCACGGGCTCCAGAAGGCGATGAACACCGCCATCGAGACCGCCGAGCGGGTGTCCACGCTGATCCACGACGGCGGCCTCGACCACGAGGTCGGCCGCCACAGCGCGGACGCCGTGGACGAGTGGAACGACTGCCTGGCCCAGTTGGAGGCGCAGCGTCCCCCGCTCGGCACCACCTACCGCGTACCCGCCGCCCTCCCCGCCGTGTTCGTGACCGACGCCGGGGGCACCGTCCCCGTCCCGCCCGTCTGGGCGGGCGCCACCTTCGACTTCCAGCTCACGCAGGAACTGCACGACCGCATCAGGAACCGCCACCTCGGCAAGGCCGCCACGACCGCCGTCCGCTTCGACGGCGAGGTACGCGACGAGATCGACGCCTACCGCCATCGTCTGAGCGGCTTCGGCCGTGAGCTGAGCGACGACGGCTACGACATCCTGGGCGGCCCCTTCCAACTGCTGGCCAATCCCGAGATGGCGCGCTACGCGGCGGACGGCCTCGCCGACGAGCTGGCGAAGAAGCATCCCGACCGCACCAGGCTCGCCGAGTACGCGGCCGTCCTCGCCACGATCCGCGAGCGGATCTTCGCCCCTGACGACGAGATCTCAGGCCCCGGTGACATGGAGGACGCCGTCAGGGGCTCCCTCACGGAGCAGGAGCGCGCGTACCTGGTGGAGTTCTACGGCGCGCTGTCCCCCGAGACGCTGTCCGGCCTGGGGCGTGACCTGTTCGAGGAGGCGGCGGGGATCGGCGGCGGGCGTTACTCAGGGTGGGAGGACGACGGCCCGTCCCTGTACGCCACGGGGCGCGACGTCTCCAACGGCCTCCTGATGCTGATGAACGAGGGCATCGGCGGCCTCGACCTCGCGAACTGGATGGGGGAGAACGGCCGCCGGGACCAGGACCTCGTCCCCGAGGCGGTCGGCGCGCTCGCGCCCGACCCCGGCCTGGACCGCCAGCCGGTGCCCCGGGCGTCGCTGGACGCCTCGCTGGACTTCGGCACCCTGCTGAGCACCAGCACGGTCCCGGTCGGCGACGAGTTCCGCCTCCGGCTGGACGCGTTGGGCGAGGAGACCGCAGGACGGCAGCACGACGAGGACAGCTACTACGGCGGGAAGTACGCCGAGTGGGACGTGTCCTACGACCGGCCGCGCGGCTACGAGCCGTGGAACGACCAGTACCGGTGGAACACCCCGGAACAGCGCCTCGCGCACGAGTACGGCGACCCCGAGTACCTGGACCCGCAGGACGTGCCGGAGTGGCAGGTCCGCGAGGGCGTCTACGGGCTCGCGTCGCTGTTCGACCGGCGGCTCCCGGAGAACTGGGAGTTCGGCCGCCAGGGCGGGTGACCCCCTCAGCCGCGCCCGGCCAGGTGGCCCTCCAGCCACACGGGGAACGCGAGCAGGTCGGGCAGCACCACCGACGTCCCGGCGGCCCGCAACTCCGCCTCGTCGCACGGCCCGGTCACCACCGAGACGGACAGCGCCCCGGCCGCGTCCGCCGCCCGCACGTCCCCCACGTGGTCGCCGACGTACACGCCCGCGCCGTGCTCGCGCAGCGCCACCGCCTTGCCCTCCGCCCACAGGTCGCCGATCAGGACGTCGGGCCGCAGCCCCAGGTGGTCCATGTGCAGGCGGGCGTTGGGCGTGTGCTTGGCCGTCACGATCATCGCCCGCCCGCCGCCGCCCTGCACCGCCGCCATGGCCTCCGCCGCGCCGGGCAGCAGGAACGTGCCCTCCACGGCATGGCGGGGGTACAGCGCGCGGTAGCGGTCGCTCATCTCCTGGACCAGCGCGGCGGGGAACCAGTGGGCCATCTCCTGCTCCACCGGCGGCCCGAGCCTGCTGACGACGAGATCCGCGTCGATGACGGCGCCGGTCTCCGCCGCGAGCGCCACGTAGGCCGCGCGGATACCGGGCCGTGAGTCCACGAGCGTCATGTCCAGGTCGAAGCCGACGGTGAACGGGTGCGAAGGGCCGGAGAAGTGAACCATGGGGCCATTCTCCCCCGACCCCACCCGTACACTTAGGCTCGCCTAACCTGACCCGGGCCCCGGCCCGCCGTACCCGCACCCGTACGACCCGCTCCACCCGAGGACACCATGCGACAGCCCGCGACACGCCCGCCCACGCGACGGCTGCCCTGGGGGCGGCTCGCGGCGGGCGGCGTCGTCGTCGGGCTGGCGGCGCTCCTGAGCCTCGCCCTCGGCAGCCGTTCCGTGCCGCCCGACGAGGTCCTGCGCGCCCTGTTCGCCAGCGGCCAGGACGCGCACACCCCGGACGCCGAGGTCGTCCGCGAACTGCGCCTGCCCCGCACCGTGCTCGGCCTCATGGTCGGCGCCGCGCTGGGCATGGCCGGTGTCGTGATGCAGGGCCTGACCCGCAATCCGATCGCCGAGCCCGGCATCCTCGGCGTCAGCCAGGGCGCGGCGCTCGCCGTCGTCGTCGGGATCGCGTTCGCGGGCGCGCATTCGCTCGCGGGC
The DNA here is from genome assembly GCF_000719135.1 of Streptomyces avicenniae. Lineage (GTDB taxonomy): Bacteria > Actinomycetota > Actinomycetes > Streptomycetales > Streptomycetaceae > Streptomyces > Streptomyces avicenniae. The sequence goes on from NZ_JOEK01000005.1 coordinate 39,403, forward strand.
TACGTGTGGTTCGCCTTCGCCGGGGCGGGGGCGGCGGCCGTCGTGGTGTACGCGGTGGCGGCGCGCGGCCGGGGCGGCGCGACACCCGTGAAGCTCGCGCTGGCCGGGGCGGCGATCAACGCGCTCCTGGCGTCCGTCGTCGCGGGCATCCTGACGACGCGTGGGGCGGCCCTGGACGAGTTCAGGTTCTGGCAGGTCGGGTCGCTGACCGGCCGGGACGCGGAGATAGCCGGGCAGATATGGCCGTTCCTGCTCGCCGGGCTCCTCCTCGTCGTCGCCGCCGCACGCGGCATGGACGCGCTGGCCCTCGGTGACGACGTGGCGCGTGGCCTGGGGCAGAACGTCGCGCTGGTGCGCGTCACCGGTGGCCTCGGCGCCGCCGTGCTGACCGGCGCGGGCGTGGCGGCGACCGGCCCGATAGCGTTCGTCGGCCTCGCCGTCCCGCACCTCGCGCGGGCCCTGGTGGGCGGCGCGCACCGGTGGCTGCTGCCGATGGCGGCGCTGCTCGGCCCCGTGGTGCTGCTGGTCTCCGACGTGGTGGGACGGCTGGTGTTCCCGCCGTCCGAGATACCCGCGGGCGTGATGACGGCGCTCGTCGGGGTGCCGTTCCTCATCGTCCTGGTGCGGCGCTCGGCGGTGACGGCGTGACGGTCACCGAACCGCGGGACGCTCCCCCGCGCCGCGCACGCCCCGCCGGGTACGGGCTGGCACGGCGGCGCCGCGCCTCGTTCCTCCTCCACCGGCGCGCGGGCGTCGTCGCGCTGATCCTGCTGGCGCTGCTGTCCTGCGCGTGCCTCGCGGCGCTGTGCCTGGGCGAGACGACGGTGGCCCCCGATCAGGCGCTGCGCGCCGTGTTCGGCCGCCCGTCCGACGCCGAGTTCGTCGTCGGCGTCCTGCGGCTGCCGCGCCTGACGCTCGCCCTGCTCGTCGGCGCCGCGCTCGGCGTCGCGGGCGCGCTGATCCAGGCCGTGGCGCGCAACCCGCTGGCCAGCCCCGACGTCATCGGCGTCACGCACGGCGCGGCGGCCGTGACCGTCACGGCGATGACCTACGGCCTCACGTCCGCCGCCGCCCTCCCCTACCTGTCCGTCACCGGCGGCCTGGCCGCTGCCGCGCTGGTGTACCTCTTCGCCTGGCGCGGCGGCCTGCACGCGGGCCGTTTCGTCCTCATCGGCATCGGCATCGCCGTCGCGCTGCGCTCGGTGACCCAGCTGTTCCTGACCAAGGGCGACCACCAGATCGCGCAGCAGGCGACGGTGTGGATGACCGGCTCGTTCAACGGCCGCGGCTACGACCAGGCGCAGCCCCTCGCGTGGGCCCTGCTCGCCCTGCTGCCCGCCGTGCTGTGGGCGGCCCGCGCGCAGCGCGCGGTGGTGCTGGACGACGACACGGCGACCGCCCTCGGCGTCCGGCTCGGACGCACGCGCCTCGGCCTCGCCACCGTGGGCGTCCTGCTCGCCGCGCTGGCGACGGGCGCGGCCGGCCCCGTGGACTTCGTCGCCCTGCTCGCCCCGCAGATCGCGCGCCGCCTGACCCGCACCGCCCAACTGCCGCTGCTGTGCTCGGCGCTGGCGGGCGCCGTCCTCACCGTGACCGCCGACGTGCTGGCCCGCACGCTGTTCGCGCCGACCGAGCTGGCCGCGGGCGTCGTCACGGCGGCGGTGGGCGCCCCTTACCTGCTCTGGCTGATCGTCACCCACCGCACAGGAGGCCGCGCATGAGCCCCGCAGAGACCGGCCCCGCGACGGCCAGGCTGACCGCCCGCGCCCTCACGCTCTCCTACGACGAGGCGGCCCGCCCGATCGTGGACGGCCTCGACCTCGCCGTCCCCGACGGGCAGGTCACCGTCATCGTGGGGCCCAACGCCTGCGGCAAGTCCACGACGCTGCGGGCCCTCGGGCGGCTGCTGAAGCCGCGCGGCGGCGCGGTCCTCCTCGACGGCCAGGAGCTGTCCACGCTGCCGACGCGCCGCATCGCCCAGGCGATCGGGCTGCTGCCGCAGTCGCCGACGGCCCCCGAGGCGATCACCGTCGCCGACCTCGTCTCCCGGGGCCGCCAGCCGCACCAGCGCTGGTGGCAGCAGTGGTCGGAGGCGGACGAGCGGGCGGTGACGGAGGCGATGGACCGCACCGACGTCACGGCGCTCGCCGACCGCGCCGTGGACGAGCTGTCAGGCGGGCAGCGCCAGCGCGTCTGGATCGCCATGGCGCTGGCGCAGGAGACGGACCTGCTGCTCCTGGACGAGCCCACCACCTATCTCGACATCGCCCACCAGGTCGAGGTGCTCAACCTCGTCCGGCACCTGCCGGGGCGCACGGTCGTCGCGGTCCTGCACGACCTGAACCAGGCCGCCCGGTACGCCGACCACCTCGTCGCGATGAAGGACGGCCGGATCGTGGCGCGCGGACGGCCGGGCGAGATCGTCACGGCCGAGCTGGTCCGCGACGTCTTCGGCCTCGACGCGCTGGTCGTCCCCGATCCGGTCACGGGCTCGCCGCTCGTCGTACCGGCCGCTCCCACCGCTCCCACCCTCCCTTCAGCACGAGAGGCACGCACCCCATGAAGCGCACCCGCCTGACCGTTCTCGCGGCCATGGCCCTGTCCGGCACGCTGGCCCTGAGCGCCTGCGGCTCCGACGCGGACGACGACTCCGGCTCGGGCGGCGCGGAAGGGGGCGGCGGCACGACGACGGTGGACACGGCGATGGGCGAGGTCGAGGTCCCGGCCGACCCCCGGCGGGTCGTCGTCCTCGACACGGGCGAGCTGGACACCGCCGTCACGCTGGGCATCACCCCGGTCGGCGCCGCCGAGACCGCCACCGGCACCATGGGCCTCGCCTACCTGCCGCAGGACGCGCTGGCGGACATCGAGAGCGTCGGCGTCATCGGCCAGCCCAACCTGGAGGCCATCAACGCGCTGGAGCCCGACGTCATCATCGGCAGCAAGATCCGGGCCGAGGAGTTCTACGACGAGTTGTCCGCGATCGCCCCGACCGTCTTCACCGAGACGACCGGCGCGCCGTGGAAGGAGAACTTCACGCTGCACGCGGCGGCGCTGGGCAGGGCGGAGGAGGCCCAAGCGGTCGTGGACGCCTACGACGAGCACGTCGCGCAGGTCACCGAGGCGCTCGGCGGCGCGGAGGCGGCGGCCGGGACCGAGGTGAGCATGCTGCGGTTCATGGAGGGCGCCAACACCCGCCTGTACGGGCGGGAGAACTTCATCGGCTCGATCCTGGCGGACATCGGCCTCGGCCGCCCGGCGATCACGGACGACGCCCCTGACGGCTTCGCGGTCGAGATCAGCCCGGAGCAGCTGGACCAGGCCGACGCGGACGTCATCTACTACACGTCCTACGGCTCGGCCGACGCGTCCGGCGAGGAGGCCGCGGTGGGCGGCCCGCTGTGGGACGACCTGACCGCCGTGCAGAACGACCGGGCGTTCGCGGTGGACGACGACCTGTGGTTCCTCGGCATCGGCTACGAGGCGGCGGAGCAGATCCTCGACGAGATCGGGGCGACCCTCGCCCCGACCGCCTGACCCCGCACCCCGCACAGCGTCCCGCCCCCGGCACGGCACCACCGCCGGGGGCGGCGCGCGTCACCCGGGCCCCGGGCGAGGCGGCGGCTCCACCGCCCGGCGGGCGGTGGTGAGGACCGCGGCGATCGCCGCGTCGGCTGCGGCGATCTCCTCCGTGGCCGTGGCGAGGGTCCCGTCATAGGTGGCGCGGGCCTCGTGGCAGCGGACACGGCCGTCCTCGGTGAGGACGGTGTACGCGCCGCGCCTGTCGTCGGGACACGGGTCGCGGTAGGTGTACCCGGCCGCGTTCAGACGGCCGACCAGGCGGGTGACCGAACTCTGGTTGAGGCCCAGCCCGTCGGCGAGTTCCTGCATGCGCAGCTCCCCCTCGGGCGCCCGGTCGAGGACGGCCAGCGCGCGGTACTCCGACAGGCCGAGACCGTGACGGCGCTGGAGGGCGGTCGCCAACCGGCTCTCGACATGCGTGTGCAGACGCAGCATCCGGTCCCACATCCGCGCGTCGGAGACGGCCTCCCCCACGCCGCTGATCTGCGATGACATTGCGCACTCCTCCGATCGACCGGGCGCCAGGGGCCGCCGACTTGACACCAGCTTACTTGCACATGCATTCTCTTCGAGAACTTGCACGTACATACATTAAAGGAGACCGCCGTGGCCTGGACCTACCTCCTCATCGCCGCCGTGTTCGAAGTCGTGTTCGCGCTGGCGACCAACGCCACCGACGGATTCACCGTGCTCGGCGCCTCGCTGCTGACCGTCGCCGCCGCGGCGGCCGGGATCTTCTTCCTCGGCCTCGCCCTGAGATCCCTGGACGTCGGCGTCGGCTACACCGTGTGGACCGGCATCGGCTCGGTGGGGACCGTGATCTTCAGCTCGGTGGTGTTCGACGAGGAGATCACCCCGGCGAAGGCACTCGCCTTCGTCCTGATCATCGGCGGCGTGCTCGGCCTGAAGCTCGCCGACGGCGTCAGCCCCCGCGCCACCACGGAATCCGCCCACCTCCCCGCCTGACCACCACCCCCTTCCACACCACCCCCGCAACGACCGTTCCGTCCCGGCCTCACCGAGGAGTCACCGACATGCCCTGGATCTACCTGCTCATCGCCACCGTGTTCGAGGTCGCCTTCGCACTCGGCACCAACGCCACCCGAGGATTCACGCGCCTGTGGCCCTCCGTGTTCACCGTGCTGGCCGCCGCGGGCGGCATCTTCACGCTGAGCCTGGCGCTGCGCACCCTCGACGTCGGCGTCGGCTACACCCTCTGGACCGGCGTCGGCTCGATCGGCACCGTCCTGCTCGGCGCGCTGATCTACAAGGAGAGGATCACGAGGCCGAAGCTCGTCTCCTTCGCCGCCATCATCGCGGGCGCCGTCGTCCTGCGCCTGGCCGCGGGGGCCTGACCCCGGTGCGGGAGACCGTCACCTGTCGGCCGCCGCCGCGAGGACGAGCACGAGGTGTTCGTCCTCGCGGCGCGGGACCGTCCCGGTGCGCCGGAAGCCGTGCCTCTCCAGCAACCGCACCGAGCCGACGTTCCCCGCCACAGGGTCGGCGTACAGCGGACGGGCCTGTTCCCGTTCGAGGAAGAGCCCCAGCGCCCGGGTGCCTATGCCGCGCCCCCAGAACCGCCGACCGAACCAGTAGCCGACGAAACGCCGATCGCCTTTCCACCAGGCCACCACGTTGCCCGCCAACTCCCCGCCCACGACGACGGCCTGCACGAAGACCGCCGGGTCCCCGAGGATCGTGTGCGTCCAGTGCTCCATGAAGGCGTCCCGCTCCCGGGACGGGAAGCGCGACCGCCGCACGGCCTCCTCGTCGCACTGCTGCACGAAGAACACCTCAAGGTCGTCCGGTCCGACGTCCCGCAGACCCACCCGTTCATCCATGCCCCGGAGTCTGCCACCGACCACTGACAGTGACCGTCGCGCCGTCCGTCAGCGCAGGAGCGCCAGGTCGTCGCCCCACGCGTCGAGAACCGCGCCATGACCGGCCGCGCGGGCGGTCCTTTCGACGTCACGGAAGAGCGCGCGCAGGCGGCCGACCCCGCCCTCGGCGGCGAGCCCGAGCAGGCGCGGCACGAGCTGGTCGGCCGACCACAGCGGGTCGCCCAGCGGGTGGTGCTCCAACTCCCAGCGCAGGAACTTGTTGTAGGGACGCACGCGCCGGTGGAGCGCGAACAGGGCGTCGAGCGCGTACGGCACGGCCTCGGCGGCGTCGAGGCGCGCCGCCTCGGGGCGGCCGTCGCGCTCGCTCTTCATCGCCCGGTAGGCCGAGTTGGTGAAGGCGTCGAGGTGACCGTCCGCCTCCTCGCGCGCCTCCTCGGCGTCCAGGGCGCGCTTGCGGTCGAGGAGCGTGGCGATCCCGCCGTCGAGCCGGTCACGCAGCACGACGGCGTGGACGTACGCGTAGCGGGCCCAGCTCATCGGGTCGCCCGGCAGGCCGCGGACGCGGAAGGCGGAGAGCGGCATGACGACGAGGTCCAGGTCGCGGGAGCGGTGGCCGTCCAGGCCGTCGAAGGAGGACGGCACACCGTCGTGCGTCACGACGTGCACGTCGTCGTCCGAGTGGACGGTGGCCATGCCCTCGTGGGCGCGCGAGCCGCTGAGGAGGACTCCGGCGACGCCAGGATCGGCGTCGGCGCGTTCCAGGACGGCGGCGAGGGAGGCAGGCGGAGCGGGCAGGTGGGAGTGCGTCACGGTGAGGTCTCCATGCGGAAGTCCCGCCGCGCGGGGAGACCGGGCGGCGGCGAAGAAAAGGGAGCGCATCTGTGGCGGTCCTGCCGGACGGCCACGCGGGGTTCACCTCACGCACGGGAGGCTAGGCCGCCGCACGCCCGTGCGGAAACGTTTTTCTGCCCGTCCCCCCGAGGAGTGAGGGCGGAACGTTCCCCCAGGCGGGCGCCGCGTCGTTCTCCCTCCTGTCGGACACACACAGGCGTGACGCCCGTCCCGTACGGAAGGACCCACCCCATGCCGACGCCCCGCACGGCCCCCTCCCGTCTCGCCGCCGGGACGGCCGCGCTCGTCGCCTGCGCCGCGCTGGGCGTCGCCGCGGCGGCCTCGCCCGACGGCGGCCCACCGGGCGGGACGGCCCGCGCCGGAAGCGCGACCGCCGCCGCGGTCGTGGACGGCGGCGGCCGTCTCGTCCGCGGGCGCAACGTCGATGCCGTCCACTCCCCTGGCCCCGCGGTCACCTGCGTACGGCTCGCCGCCGGGATCGCCCCTGACACCGTCGTCCCGCTCGTCACGGCGATCCACTCAGGCGACGGCGGAGGAGACGGGCGGATGGTGTTCGCGCGGCTCGTCGATCCGCCCTCCACCTGCGACGGGACGCGCGAGGTCGAGGTGGCCACGCGTGACGCGGACGGCGACGCCCGGCGTACCGGCTTCACCCTCGTCGTGCCCTGACCCGGGCCGGTCGCGCACCCGTACGGCGACTGAACCCGCGCGTACACTCGACCGCATGGCAGTCGCGACACGCGGGCGCATCGACAAGCGCAAGGCGATCCTCGAAGGCGCGTTCACCGTGTTCGCCCGGCAGGGCTACGCGCAGGCGTGCGTCCAGGAGATCGCGGACGAGGCGGGCGTCGCCAAGCCGACCGTGTACAACCACCTCCAGGACAAGGCCACCCTCTTCCGGCACGCCGTCGGCGCCGCCGCCGAGCAGGCGCTGCGCGAGCGGACCGCCGCGCTCGACCCGCTCGCCGCCCCGGGCGACGACCTGGGCGCGACGCTCCGCGACGTCGGCCACCACCTCCTCGTCCTGTACGGCGACGAGCGCTCCTGCGCCCTGCGCCGCCTGCTGTACGCCGAGGTGACGCACTTCCCCGAGGTCCTCGACATCGCGAACGAGAGCGGCGCCCACCGGCTCACGGAGTCCCTCGCCGACCGCCTCGCCCGCCTCGCCCTGGCCGGACGGCTGCGCGCCGGGGACCCGGCGTCGGCGGCCGAGCAGTTCCTCGCGCTGCTCGTCGGCCCGATGGAGGCGCGCTCCCGGATGGGCACACGGCCCGTGGGCGACGACGAGCTGCGCGCGGTCGCGGACGCCGCCACCGACACGTTCCTGCGCGCCTGGGGCACCGGCACGGCGTGACGGCCCGGCGGGCGCCCCCTTGGTACGGTGACCCGCGCCCCCACCTGGGGACGGGCCCCCGACGACGAGGAGCGCCCATGCGGGTCGTCCTGACCGGCGCCACCGGCTTCATCGGCTCACGCGTCCTCGCCCGGCTGCTGGCGGAACCGGGCGTCACCGGCGTGACCTGCCTGACCCGCCGCCCGCCCCCCGTGCGGTCGGACAAGCTGACGGTCGTCACGATGGGCGACTTCACGCACTACGAGGACGCGCTCCTCGACCGGCTCGCCGACCACCGCGCCTGCGTGTGGGCGCTCGGCGGGAAGGAGCAGGACGCGAAGGACCCGGTGGCGTACGAGCGGCTCACCCACACGTTCACCCTCGCCTTCGCGCGGGCGCTGGTGCCCCGGCTGACCGGCGAGTTCACGTTCTGCTACGTCAGCGGTGCGGGCGCCACCCCCGCGGAGTCCGCCCGGCTCCCCGTCCGGCAGGCGACCCGGCTGCTCAAGGGCAGGACCGAGCGGGACCTCATCGATGTCGCCCGCGAGCACGAGGGGTTCGTCCCCTACGCCTTCCGGCCGGGCGGCGTCCTGCCGGAACGCGCCGGGCCCGCGGGGCGGCTGCTGCTCGCGCCGTTCGCCGTGGGGGTGCGGCAGCTGGCGACGGCGCTGGTGCGCGTGGCGTGCGGTGACGTGCCCCCGCCGCCGCGCGTGGTCCGCACCGCGGACATCCGCCGCCTGGCGCGCTGAGGCCGTCCGCGTCACCGGCCGCGCAGCGCCTCCGTGAACCAGGCGAAGACCGGGGTCAGCGTCGGCGGCACCGGCCATCCGTTGATGACGGCGAGAAGCTGCCAGTAGCGTTCGGCGCGCGGGTCGTTGCCGGTCTCGACGCGCACCGCGATCCAGTCGCGCAGCGCCGCGTCGTCGGGGCGGCCGAACGTCTCGGCGTACCGGGCGGTGAGCGTGTCCACGTACGGCGCGGCCTCGGGCGAGCCCGGCAGGACGCCGCGCTCCAGGGCCGCGCCGACCGTCTCGCGGACGGTCTCCGTCAGGGCGTGGTGGAGCCCTGTCGTGTCGCCGAGGTCGCGCTGCTCGGCCTGGTACTCGGCCATGCGGCGCACGGCGGCCCGGAAGTCGGGGTCCTGGGTGAGGGTGGCCAGTTCGACCCAGGCGTCGGCCTGTTCCGGCGTGGGGTCCTCGGGCAGGTCGGGCATGGCGGAGCGCATCATCGCGAGCAGTTCCGGGTTCGCGTCGAGGCCGCCGAAGGTCGCGTCGATGAAGTCGTGGACCAGGGCGCGGCGCTGGTCGTCGGAGAGCTGGGCGAGGCGGTGCATGAAGTCGATGTCCTCCTGTGTCGTGCCCCGGGCGGCGATGGCCCGCAGGGCGGCGCGGCGCAGCCGCAGGGTGCGGATCTGGAGACCGAGGGCGTCCGCGTGGGCGGCGGCGACCTCGGGGACGGTCAGTTCGCTGGCGAGGACCCGCCGGGTCGTCGCCAGGTCCACGCCGAGGTCACGCAGCGTGCGGACCAGGGCGAGCCGCGCGAGTGCGGCGGTGTCGTAGAGCCGGTAGCCGGCGGGGCTGCGGCCGGTGGGCGGCACGAGCCCCTCGTCGGACCAGAACCTGACGGTGCGCACGGACAGGCCGGTGCGTCGTGCCAGCTCGCCGATGGACAGGAGCGGTTCGCCGTTCATGGGGACCACCCTGGCGTCTCCAGCCGCTGGAGACTCAACCCCGCCGCACCATGGTCACTGTCAGTGACGCCGGGTAGCCTCGGGCACCATGGACGCACTTCCCGGCGCGACGCCCACGGACCGGCGGCGCTCGCGTATCGCCGAGGCCGGTCTGTGGTGCCTCGTCCTGGCCGGGATGCTCAGCGTCAACATGGACTGGTCCCAGGACGGCAACTACTTCCTGGCCCTCGTCGGCGGCACGGTGGCCGCCGCCGCCGTCAACCAGGTCGCGCCGCCCGCCGCGTTCGCCGTCGCGGTGGCCCTGGCCGCCTGGGACGACCGCTGTTACGCGGTGGTGGCCCTGATCGCCTTCCTCGCCGGGCGGCATCCGCGGCGGCGGCCGGGCACGGCGGTGTGGGTGGCATGCGCCGTCGCCCCTGCGGTGGGGGCTGCGCTGCTGAAGGCGGACCCGCCGCGCGCACTGGCCCTCATACCCGTCGAGCTGCTGGGGCTGGCGGTGCTGCCCTGGCTCGTCGGCCGCTACACCTACCAGCGCGTCGTCCTGGACGAGTCGGGGTGGGCGCACGCCGACCGGCTGGAGCGCGAGCGGCAGATGGTCGCCGAGCAGACCCGTCTGCGGGAACGGGCCCGAATAGCCCAGGACATGCACGACTCCCTCGGCCACGACCTGGGGCTGCTCGCGGTACGGGCCGCCGTCCTGGAGATGACGCCGGGCCTCGACGAGGAGGTCCGTGCCAGGGCGGCCGAACTGCGGGCGGGCGCCGGGGCAGCCACCGAGCGGCTGCACGAGATCATCGGCGTCCTGCGGGAGGACGACACGGGCCCGGCTCCCGTCACCCCCGGCACCGAGACGCCGGAGGACCTGGCCGAGCGCTGCCGCGCCTCGGGCATGGACGTCACGCTGGAGCACACCGGGGAGTCGGGCGACCTGTCCCCGATGACCGCGCACGCGCTGCACCGCGTGATGCGGGAGTCGCTGACGAACGCCGCGAAGCACGCGCCGGGCGCCGCCGTCCACCTGCGCGTCGAGCACGGCGACGGCGTCACCCTCGTCCGTGTCGCGAGCGAACCGCCGCGGGACGCCCCTGCGGCGTCCCCCGGCAGCGGCAGCGGCCTGACCGGCCTGCGGGAACGCGTGCGGCTCCTCGGCGGGACGTTCGACGCGCAGCCGGACGGCGCGGGCGGCTTCCTCGTCACGGCCCGGCTGCCGCACCGGCCCGCGCCCAGCGCGCCGCAGGACCGCCCGCCCACCCCGGAACGGCTGCACCAGGACCGCCGCACCCTGCGCCGCGGCTTCGTGAAGACGGCCGGGCTGACCGTGGGCGCCCTGGCGCTCGCCGCGTCCGTCTTCACCTTCGTGTCGGGCGTGCCCACCCTCTCGGACGACGAGTACGCGTCCTTCGCCCTCGGCGCGCCACGGTCGGCGCTGGCGCAGGACCTCCCGAGCGGCCAGTACGGCGAGCGCCCGGACCGCGAGCCCGCGGCCCCGGCTGGCACCGTCTGCGAGTACTACGCGGCGGACGAGAACTTCTCCCCGAGCCACGTCTACCGCCTCTGCTTCCGCGACGGCCGCCTCGCGTCCAAGGACCGCATACCCCTGCACGACCGGGACGAGGCGGACGCAGGATGACCCGCCGCCCACGGACCACGCGGCACGGCCGCCTTCCCCGCCATCGGCGGCCTCAGCAGCTCGATGACACGGCCGGAGGCGGGGAACGCCTCGTTGCCCCCGAGACGGCCCACGCGGGTCTCGGCGATGGTGAAGCCCTCCCCCAGGTAGAGGGCGAGAGCCGCGTCGTTGCCGACCAGGACGGCCGTCTCCACGCGGGCTCCGCCGTGCGCGACGGCATGCTGCAACAGGAGCCGTCCGACGCCGCGGCGGTACCGGGCGGGATCGACGTGGAGCACGTCACCTCGTCGTCGGCGACCCACACCTGCCCGTCGAACAGCCCCTCCACCTCGGCCCTGTCCGCGAGCGACAGGATCGCCTCCACCCCAGCGGATCCCCGCAGTTCGTCCAGCCGGGCCGCGGCGTGGATGCGGTGATCTCCGGCCGGTCACGGTGCTCGTCGTACCCGGACGCGCAGCGCGAGAGGACGGCGAACGAGGACTGCCGCCGCCTCGCTGGGCAACGCTCCTTCGGTCTCATCACCGCACGAACAGAGGGGAGTTGCCCGCCAGTGGGCACGTCACCCCTGACGGCCACGATCCCCGCCCGACCTCCCACCTTCGGCGACCGACCGCCCGGTGCCCCACGGGCGGTGGGCCGTAGGCTGGCGCCGTGACCGAGACGCCGCAGGTGGACAGGCGTGAGGGGCCCGTACGGGTCCTCCTCGCCGAGGACGAGCCGATGATCCGCGCGGGCATACGCGCCATCCTGGAGATGACGCCGGGCTTCGAGGTCGTGGCGGAGGCGGGGGACGGCCGGGAGGCGGTCGAACTGGCCCGCGAGCACCGCCCCGACGTCGCCGTCCTCGACGTCAGGATGCCCCGGCTCGACGGGCTGAGCGCGACGCGGGAGCTGCGCCGCGCGCTGCCGGGGACGGCGGTCGTCATCCTCACCACCTTCGGCGAGGACGAGTACATCGTCCGCGCGCTGGACGGCGGCGCGACGGGCTTCCTGCTCAAGTCGGGCGACCCCAGGGAACTGCTCACCGGCATCCGCGCGGCGGCGGACGGCGCCGCCTACCTGTCCCCCAAGGTCGCTCGCCGCGTCATCGAACGCCTGGGCCGCACCGCGCCGCACCAGGACACCGCGACGGCGGCCGAGCAGGTCGCCGCACTGACCGCCCGCGAACGCGAGGTCCTGGCCCTGGTCGGCGCCGGGCTGTCCAACGCGGAGATCGGCCGCCGTCTCCACCTGGTCGAGGGCACGGTGAAGGCCCATGTGTCGGCCATCCTGACCGGCCTCGGCGTCCGCAACCGCGTCCAGGCCGCCGTCCTGGCCCACAAGGCGGGCATCGTCACCGAGAACTGAACCCCCCGCCCGCAACGGCCCCCCTGCCTGCGCACCGGCCGATTGCACGTTGTCGCAACGGGGACTTCTTGTGTTCACCGCACAGGTCGGACAGCATCGGACGGAACACAAGGGAAAGGAATGCGGTGAAGCTGACGAAGTGGGCGAGCGATTGTGAGTCCGGCCCCTGCCCGACCTTATGGGGTACGGACGGACCGGATGTGATCGTGCAGGGTTTCGTCGTGGACGCCCCGGAGGCGCTTGCCACCATGCGGCTCCCGGAGAACGAGACGGCGGTCAGGATCCCGCTCGCGCTTCTGCGGAAGGCCGCACGTGACCATCTCTCCTGAGGAATTCGGCAGCTTGTTCGCCACCTTCGAGCGCGAGGCATTCCGTCTGGAGACCCTGAGCGTCTACACCGTTCCGGACGAGCAGGAGACCTTCGCGCGGTTCAAGGCGGGAGAGGCCCAGCCCGAGCAGCACAGGAACGCCCCCTGGGTGGGAACCGTCCGCCGGAACGTGGAAGCGGGCAGGCGCATGTACCGCGTCCATGTCGTCCGCCGCCCTCTCACCGACTATCTGCGGTACGAGATGGGCTGGGGCTACCAGCGCAATGCCGCGGCGGGCGAGGAGTTCTTCATCCTCGACGTGACCGGGCGTGCGAACCCCCTCGACGGCGTTCCCGATTTCTGGGCTTTCGACAAGTCCACCGTGATCAGCATGCAGTACAACGCGTCCGGGGAATTCCTGGGAGCGCGGCGCGAACAGGACGCGGAACGGTGGCACGCCCACCGGGACGCAGCGCTCGCCGAGGCCGTGCCGTTCGCCGCGTGGTGGGCGGTGCACGGCGGCGGATGAGAGACGGCATCGGCCCGACGCTCCGGGCGCTGCGCAAGGCCACCGGCAAGGAGGCCAAGGCAGTTGCCCGGGGCGCCGCCATGTCTCCGTCCAAGCTGAGCCGGGTGGAGACCGGCAGGACGACGCCGACCGTCATGGACGTCGAACGCATCCTGGTGGCCCTCGGCGTGACCGGCGAGGCACGGGCCGAGCTTGTGGAGGCCGCCCGCAGAGCGGCCACGGAAGCAGTCGCGTGGCGCCTGTACCGCCGCACGGGATTCGCGCGTCACCAGGACGCCATTGCCGCTGTGGAGGCGGGGACGACGACACAGCGGCTCTTCCAGCCGTCATGTGTGCCCGGCCTGGCCCAGACCCCGGAGTACGCACGCGCCGTTCTGGCCGGAAAACAGCTCACCCCCGAGATGCTGTCACGGACGGTCGGCGCCAGGATCGAACGGCAGCAGGTGCTCCACCACGAGGACAAGTCGTTCCACTTCCTGGTGACCGAGTCCGTGCTCCGATGGCGCCTGCTCCCGGCCACCGGAATGGCGATGCAACTGGACCGTGTCATCGCCCTGTCGCGCCTGCCGAACGTACGCATGGGCATCGTTCCACTGTCCGCCTGTATGCACGAGGTACCCACATCCGCCTTCGCGGTCTACGACGAGCGGCTGGTCATCGTGGAGATTCCTCACGCCGAGATCACGACCCGGGAACCACGCGACATCGATCTGTACCGGGATAAGTTCGAGCGTTTCACGCACGTCAGCGTTTTCGGCGACGAGATGCGCGACATGGTGGGCGGCATACGGGACGACTTCTTGCGCGAACGAAGAATCGGCTAGGGGCGTCCCGCGGCCGTTCCTACGCTGGTGACGCAGAAGGTCAACCGACCGCTGGTTCACGGCGACATGGACCGGCAAGAACCTCACCCGACGGAGGTATCCCGAATGCGCGCACGGTGGCAGCTCTCGGCGACGGACGGCGGAAACCCGCAGGACGACAGCAACAGCGGCAACAAACACGGCGGTGGTGGCTCCGACGAGGGCGGCAACACCAACGACGGCCAGAATCCCGCGGACGGCAAGAAATGACCACGCCCGGCGTCTCCACCGAAGAGGCGGGCCCCGAAAGGCTCGCCTCCTCCCTGAGGAAGCGAGGTGTGCTCACGGAGGATTGGCTGCCCGCCTACGAGGCAATGCCCAGGCACCAGTTCATGCCGGACGCGATATGGCCGGGACGCGCGGGAGGAAACCGCCAGAGCGCGCGCGTCCTCCGCACGGAAGATCCCGACCTGTGGTGGGAAGCGGTTCATCGTGACGCGCCGATCACGACGCAGTGGGACGACGGCCGCCATACCGGGCCCAACACCGGACGGGCACCGACCTGCTCCAGCTCCATGCCGACGATGGTGTTCACCATGCTCGGCGCGCTCGACGTCCGGCCGGGGGACCGTGTGCTGGAAATCGGTACAGGCACCGGCTGGAACACCGCGCTGCTGTGTCACCGCCTGGGGTCCGCGAACGTCGTCTCCGTCGAGGTGGACGCGACCACCGCGCGTCAGGCACGCACACGCCTCCACGCCGCGGGGTGCACGCCGCTCACCCACCTCGGCGACGGCGCGGGCGGGCATCCGGAAGGAGCCGCGTACGACCGCGTCATCGCCACGTGCTCCGTCGGCCGTGTGCCGGAGGCATGGATCACCCAGACCCGGCCCGGAGGCGTCGTCGTGACCCCCTGGGGGCCCACCTACGGCGGGGAAGCCGTGGCCAGGCTCACGGTGGCCGGGGACGGCACGGCTTCCGGGCGCTTCGTCGGCTCGTCGGCGTTCATGCGGCTGCGGGACCAGCGCAAGCGGCTTCCTCCGACCGGCGCGGAACAGCCCGGCGGCGGACGCAGGAGCAGGACGGCGCTGTCCCCTGACGACGTGGGGGACTGGATCCACATGTTCGCCATCGGTGTTCAGGTCCCCGACCTGTTCTGCCGGGTCGAGCCGGGACAGGACGGCGCCTACCGGCTGTGGCTGTTCGACACGGGGCTGACCTCCTGGGCGGTGGCCGCCTGGGCCGGGGAGCGGACCGAGTTCGCGGTGACGCAGGGCGGACCGCGATCCCTCTGGGGCGAGTTGGAGGCGTCCTGGCACTGGTGGGACACCCAGGGCGGGCCCGGGTTCGAGCGCTTCGGGCTCTCCCTGGCCGACGGGAACCACACCGTGTGGCTCGACGAGCCCTCCCACCCCGTCCCCGTCCGGGCCTGACGCCGGACCGGCGGGGCGTGGTCGCGTACCGGAGGTACGGCGACCGCGCCCCGCCCGGCGTCGCTAGACGTCCCGGCGCCGCAGCGCCACCCAGCCCACGACCTGCGCGATCACCGCCCACGCCGCCAGCACCACCCCCGCCACCACCGGGTGCAGCACGTCGTCCTCGCCGGACAGCAGGATCATCCCGGCCCGCCCCGGCAGGTACTCGGACCCGGTCGTCGTCATGATCAGCGGCAGCGCGACCATCACACTCAGGACGACCCCCATCGTCCCCGCCGTGCTGCGCACCCACGCCCCGACCCCGACCGTGATCACGGCCGTCAGCGCCACGTACACCGTGATGGCCAGGCCGTCCCGCAGCAACGACCCCGCGCCGCCCGTCCCCTGGTCGCCCAGGGCCACCGCCCCCGCCGCGACGCCCACGACCGCCAGGACCACGCCCAGCACCGCCGAGACCGCCCCCACGACCGCCGTCTTGGCCAGCAGCACACGCCCCCGCGACGGGTCCGCCGTCAGCGTCACGCGCATCGCGCCCGTCGCGAACTCCGCGGTCATCAGCAGCATCGCCAGCGCGACGATGCCGAACTGCGCCACGACCACCGACTCGGTGGCGGGCTCGCCCCGCCCCATCGTCGGCCCGTCGGCCGACTCGCCCGCCTCCACGTCACCGGAGAAGTCGATCCCCAGCACCATCGACGAGAACGCCATCAGCCCCACCGCGCTCGCCACCGACCACCAGGTCGAACGCACCGACCAGAACTTGATCCACTCCGCACCCAGCGTCCCCCGCCAGGGGGACAGCTCCGCACCCGTCGCCATCTCTTCTCCCCGCACCTTTCCGTTCCCTGGCCGCGTTCAGGACGCGGAGAACCGCACGGCGTCCGCCGTCAGTTCCATGTAGGCGTCCTCAAGTGACGGCCGCCGCGTGGTCAGTTCGAACAGCGCCACGCCCAACCGGTGCGCCAGCAGCCCGACGTCCTCCGCCGTCACGCCGGTCACCGCCAGCGCCCCGCCGGGCCCGTCCGCCGCCACGCGGGCGCCGCCGGCCGCCAAGTGGTCGGCCAGCACCCGCAGTCCCTCCGCGTCCGCCGCCCTCACCACCACCGACACCGCCGAACTCCCGCCGATCACCTCGGCCATCGGCGCGTCCACGATCAGCCGCCCCCGCCCGATCACGACCAGCTGGTCCGCCATCAGCTGCATCTCACTCATCAGATGGCTGGAGACGAACACCGTCCGCCCCTCGTTGGCCAGCGAGCGGATCAGGCGGCGGATCCACAACACCCCCTCCGGGTCGAGGCCGTTGACCGGCTCGTCCAGGAGCAGCGCCCGCGGGTCCCCCAGCAACGCACCCGCCACGCCCAGCCGCTGGCTCATGCCGAGCGAGAACGTGCCCGCCCGCCTGTCCCCCACCTCGGTCAGCCCGACGCGCTCCAGCACCTCGTCCACGCGCCGCCCCGGCATGCCGTGCGTCCGCGCCAGGGCCCGCAGGTGCGCCCGCGCGCTGCGCCCCGGGTGCACGGCCTTGGCGTCGAGCAGCGCGCCCACCTCACGCAGCGGGTGGCGCAGCTCGGCGTACGGCTTCCCGCCCACGAGGGCGCGCCCCGCCGTGGGCCGGTCGAGGCCGAGGATCATCCGCATCGTCGTGGACTTCCCCGCCCCGTTCGGCCCGAGGAAGCCGGTGACCCTCCCCTCCCCGACGGCCAGGCTCAGCCCGTCCACGGCCATGCTGTCCCCGTACCGTTTGGTCAGCCCCTCCAGCGTGATCACGTGTGTCTCCGTGCCCTTCCGGTCGCCGCTCTTCCTGACACGGATCACGGTAGGAATCGCGCCCACCCCGGCGTATCTGCCGATGGGCAGCGGCCACCCCCGACTTTCGGCACCCCCACGGCTCCCGGCCCGTCGCGCTTGACCTCAAGTGAGGTTGAGGCCGGAGAGTGGGCGCATGCCTGACGACACCACGCCCGGGGACCTCCGGGACCACGCCGCGATCACCGACCTGCTGAACCGCTTCCTGCTCTCCCTGGACGACAGGGTCGCCGACCCGGCGCGCTTCGACGACGCCTGGGCCCGCGCCTTCTTCACGGCGGACGTGTCGGCCGAGATGCCCATCGGCACCGTCAGGGGCCGGGACGCCGTCACGGCGCGCATCAGGGAGGGCATGTCCCGGTTCGACCGGACCGTCCACATGGCCTCGGGCGCCGTCGTCGAGATCGACGGCGACCGCGCGACGGCCCGTGGCCCGCAGCTCAGCACCCACATCCTCGCGGGCGGCTCGGACGGCGACCTGTTCGTCTCCGCGGGGCACAGCACCAGCGACCTGGTGCGCACGCCGGACGGCTGGCGCATCGCCGCCACGGCCCTGCGCATCGTCTGGACGCAGGGCACCCCGCCCCACGTCCCCCCGCCGACCCCCTGACACGACGGCGGGGCCGCGGCACGGTGACGTGCCACGGCCCCGCGGGACGACCGCGCTCAGCAGTACTTCAGCGCCCCCGCGTCGTCCAGGTTCCCGTCCCAGATCCAGCCGTTGACCGACTGCCCGGTGAACCGGTCGTACGCGCGTACGTGGCTCCAGGTGTTACCGGCCGCGTTGCGCACATAGCAGTGGTAGTAGATGTCGTTGTGGAAGTAGGCGTAGTCCACCACGCCGCAGCCCTCGTTGGGCCCCTTGCGGATGGGCGCCCGCGACAGCCCGGAGCGCAGGGAGCCGACCCCCGGGTCCTTGTCGGAATACCTCGGGTTCGTGCAGGTCGCCGCCGTACCCACGTCGGCCACGGCGACCGGCGCCACCCCCGCTCCCCCGGCCATGAACAACGCCACCAGGACGGCCACGAACCACCGTCTGTGTCCCCTCACCGCACACCTCTTCCTGTACAGGACCGCCCCGCGGGCCGTCCATACGGTTCCGTATGGAAGGTAACCCACCGGCGCCCGTCACCGCACGCGAGAACACCGGTGCCCGCCCCCCGGAAGGGAGCGGGCACCGGTGCGTGGAACGCGTGGAACAGGTGGCGCGAGCCGTCAGGACTCCTTGCCGCCCTCGGGCGACGCGTCCTTCGACTCGTCCTTCGCCTCGTCGGCGGCCTCGTTCACGGCCTCCGTCTCGGCGTCCGCGGGAGCCTCCTGCGCGGCCTTCGCCTGCTCGGACTCCTTCACCGAACGACGCGTCGCGGCCTCGGCCTCGCCCACCGCCGCCTGCTGCACGGTGAGGGCCTCGACCAGCTCGATGACGGCCATGGGCGCGTTGTCGCCACGGCGCGGGCCGAGCTTGGTGATGCGGGTGTAGCCACCCGGCCGGTTGGCGAACTTCGGGCCGATCTCCGTGAAGAGGGTGTGAACCACGCTCTTGTCACGGATGGTCTGCATCACCTGGCGACGGTTGTGCAGGTCGCCCTTCTTCGCCTTGGTGATGAGCCGCTCGGCGACCGGACGCAGCCGCCTGGCCTTGGCCACGGTGGTGGTGATGCGGCCGTGCTCGAACAGCGAGGTGGCGAGGTTCGCCAGCAGCATGCGCTCGTGAGCGGCACTGCCGCCGAGCCTGCGGCCCTTGGTGGGCGTAGGCATGTCAGTCTCCTGTCATTCCTGAGCCGGCCGTACCAGGTACCGGCTCAGTGCGGTGCCGCCGGGGAGACCCCCGGCGGCGGTTGGCGACCCCGAGGGGTCAGTACTGCTCGGTCTCGACGAAGCCCGCGTCGCCGTCGTCCTCCGCGCCGAACGCGTCGGCGGCGGTGGTCGGGTCGAATCCGGGCGGGCTGTCCTTCAGGGCCAGGCCCATACCGGCCAGCTTCGCCTTGACCTCGTCGATCGACTTGGCGCCGAAGTTGCGGATGTCGAGCAGGTCCGCCTCGGAACGGGCCACCAGCTCGCCCACCGAGTGGATGCCCTCGCGCTTGAGGCAGTTGTAGGAGCGGACGGTCAGCTCCAGCTCCTCGATCGGCAGCGCCAGATCGGCGGCCAGGGCCGCGTCGGTCGGCGACGGACCCATGTCGATGCCCTCGGCATCGACGTTCAGCTCGCGCGCCAGGCCGAACAGCTCGACCAGCGTCTTGCCCGCCGAGGCCATGGCGTCACGCGGACGCATGGACTCCTTGGTCTCGACATCGACGATCAGCTTGTCGAAGTCGGTGCGCTGCTCGACGCGGGTGGCCTCGACCTTGTAGGTGACCTTCAGCACGGGGCTGTAGATCGAGTCCACCGGGATACGGCCGATCTCCTGGCCCGCGGCCTTGTTCTGCACCGCGGAGACGTAGCCGCGACCGCGCTCGACGGTCAGCTCCATCTCCAGCTTGCCCTTGTTGTTCAGGGTGGCCAGGACCAGGTCCGGGTTGTGCACCTCGACACCGGCGGGCGGCGCGATGTCCGCGGCCGTCACGAGGCCGGGGCCCTGCTTGCGCAGGTACATCACGACCGGCTCGTCGTGCTCCGAGGAGACGACGAGCTGCTTGATGTTGAGGATGACGTCGGTGACGTCCTCCTTCACGCCCGGCACGGTGGTGAACTCGTGCAGGACGCCGTCCACGCGGATGCTGGTGACAGCCGCACCCGGGATGGAGGACAGCAGCGTGCGCCGCAGGGAGTTGCCGAGGGTGTAGCCGAAGCCCGGCTCC
This sequence comes from Streptomyces avicenniae, assembly GCF_000719135.1. GTDB lineage: Bacteria > Actinomycetota > Actinomycetes > Streptomycetales > Streptomycetaceae > Streptomyces > Streptomyces avicenniae. The sequence continues at coordinate 59,364 of NZ_JOEK01000005.1, forward strand.
AGCGGCTCGATCACGAACCGGGAACGGAACTCGTCCACGACCTCTTCGGTCAAGGAGGGACGCTGAGCGATCAGCATGTGTAGAACTCCAGTCTTCGGCACCCACTATTTGATGCCGAACCAGGGAATGGTGCGCGGTACCGCACGGACCAAGGGTACGGGCGGTCCTCGCGGACCGTCCGTACCCCGGTGGCGTGCCTTACTTCGAGTACAGCTCGACGATCAGCTGCTCCTGCACCTGGGTGTCGATCACCTGGCGCTCGGGCAGCGAGTGCACGAGGATCCGCAGCGTCGTCGGGACCGTCTCCAGCCACGCCGGGACGGTCTTGTCGCCGGCCTCCGCCTTGGCCACCTCGAAGGGGGTCAGGTTACGGGAGGACTCGCGGACCTCGATGATGTCGCTCGGCGACACACGCGCCGAGGGGATGTCGGTCTTCCGGCCGTTGACCGTGATGTGGCCGTGCCGGACGAGCTGACGGGCGTGGTCGCGGGACTTGGCGAAGCCCGCGCGGTAGACCACGTTGTCGAGGCGGGTCTCAAGAATGCGCAGCAGGTTCTCGCCGGTCTTGCCCTGCTGACGGTTCGCCTCGTCGTAGTACCCCCGGAACTGCTTCTCCAGGACACCGTAGATACGCGCGCACTTCTGCTTCTCGCGCATCTGGAGGAGGTACTCGCTGTCCTTGGTGCGCCCGCGTCCGTGCTCACCCGGGGGGTAAGGACGGATCTCGATCGGGCACTTAGCGCTCTCGCACTTGGCTCCCTTGAGGAAGAGCTTCTGCTTCTCCCGACGGCAACGCTTGCAGTCGGCCCCGGTGTAACGCGCCATAGTTGTCTCAGTCTCCTACTTCACCAGTGTCAGACGCGGCGGCGCTTGGGCGGGCGGCAGCCGTTGTGCGGGGTCGGGGTCACGTCCTGGATCGAACCCACCTCAAGGCCGGTGGCCTGGAGGGAGCGGATCGCGGTCTCACGGCCGGAGCCGGGACCCTTGACGAACACATCGACCTTGCGCATGCCGTGCTCCTGCGCCCGGCGCGCGGCACTCTCCGCGGCCATCTGCGCGGCGAACGGCGTGGACTTCCGGGAGCCCTTGAAGCCGACGTGGCCGGCGGAGGCCCAGGAGATCACGTTGCCGGTGGGGTCGGTGATCGAGACGATCGTGTTGTTGAACGTGCTCTTGATGTGGGCGTGCCCGTGAGCGACGTTCTTCTTCTCCTTGCGGCGCACCTTCTTGGCGCCCGCTGTACGGCCCTTAGGAGGCATGAGCTGTTAACTCCTGTGGAGGTGATCGGTCCTGCTACCGGACCTTGATGGGAAGGCTCGGTGCGGACTACTTCTTGCCCGGCTTCTTCTTGCCGGCGATCGCGCGGCGCGGACCCTTGCGGGTACGGGCGTTGGTCTTGGTGCGCTGGCCGTGCACGGGAAGGCCGCGGCGGTGGCGCAGACCCTCGTAGCAGCCGATCTCGACCTTGCGGCGGATGTCGGCCTGGATCTCCCGGCGGAGGTCACCCTCGGTCTTGAGGTTGGCGTCCACGTAGTCACGGATCTTGACGAGGTCTTCCTCGGCGAGGTCGCGGACACGGGTGTCGGGGTTCACCCCGGTGCTGGCCAGGGTCTCCTGGGCACGGGTGCGACCGATGCCGAAGACGTAGGTGAGGGCGACCTCTACGCGCTTGTCACGCGGAAGGTCAACGCCTGCGAGGCGTGCCATTGGTCCGGCTCCTGATGTTGTCGGCGGAGGTCTGTCGCAGCACCGCTCCCGGTCCGCCCGCGCCGTGCGCGGGCCTGCGGGTCCCCGGCCTCCGACCGGGGGTGTCGTCCCCGCGCGCTGCGCGCGAGGGGTCGGGTGACTGCGTGTCTGTGTGTGGCGTGCTGGGAAGAGTGCTGCGTGGGTGCGCGGCGTACCGCGAGATCAGCCCTGGCGCTGCTTGTGGCGCAGGTTCTCGCAGATGACCATGACCCGGCCGTGGCGGCGGATCACCTTGCACTTGTCGCAGATCTTCTTGACGCTCGGCCTGACCTTCATGGTTCTTCAGGTTCTCCGGGTCGAGAGATCCACTGATCTCGGTCTACTTGTAGCGGTAGACGATCCGCCCGCGCGTCAGGTCGTAGGGAGACAGCTCCACCACGACCCGGTCGTCGGGAAGGATACGGATGTAGTGCATCCGCATCTTGCCGCTGATGTGCGCGAGGACCTGGTGTCCGTTCTGAAGCTCCACCTTGAACATCGCGTTCGGCAGAGATTCGACGACCGTGCCCTCGATCTCGATGGCCCCTTGTTTTTTGGCCATACTTGAGCGCTTCACCTTCCGGGATCGGCTACCTGGACAGCCCTGAACACATGGTTGCACCAGGACCGAAGGGTCAGTTTACGCCTGCCCACCCGAAAAGACGAATCAGAGATCATTCCCCATCCGGCGGCACCGAAAACGGCCGGGGCCCGTGATCGGCGCGATCGGAGCAGCCACCATACGTCACCGTACGGGCCGTCCGCGTCACGCCAGCGGGTCGGGCGCCACGGTGACGCCGAGCGCGGCCAGCTTCTCCCGGCCGCCGTCGGGCGCGGTCAGGACCAGCGGCCCTTCCTCCGTCAGGGCGACGGAGTGCTCCCAGTGGGAGGACCAGGTGCCGTCGTTGGACTTCACGGTCCACTCGTCGGCCAGGACATGCGTCTTCGGCGTGCCCAGGGTGATCATCGGCTCGATCGCCAGGCACATGCCCGGCACCAGGCGCGGGCCACGGCCCCGGCGCCGGTCCACGTAGTTCAGCAGGTGCGGGTCCATGTGCATCTCACTGCCGATGCCGTGCCCGCCGTACTGCTCGACGATGCCGTACTTGCCCGAGACGGGCAGCGGCTGCCGCCGGATGTAGGTCTCGACGGCCCGCGAGACGTCCACGAGCCGGTTCCCCTTGCGCATGGCCGCGATACCGGCCCACAGGGACTCCTCGGTCACACGGCTCAGCTCGACCAGCTCCGCGCCGTGCCCCTCGCCGACGAGCACGGTGATCGCCGCGTCGGCGTGCCAGCCGTTCACGATGGCGCCCGCGTCGATCGAGAGGATGTCGCCCGAGGCGAGGACCGTCCGGTCGGGGATGCCGTGGACGACGACGTCGTTCACCGACGTGCAGATCGTCGCGGGGAAGCCGCCGTAGCCGAGGAAGTTCGGCTTGGCGCCCCGCTCGGCCAGGACCGCGGCGGCGATGTCGTCGAGGTCCTTGGTGCTGGCCCCCGGCACCGCGGCCTCGGCGGTACGGCGGTGTATCTCCGCGACCACGAGTCCGGCGGCGCGCATGTGCGCGATCTGCTCGGGGGTCTTCAGCTCGACCATGGCGTTCTTTCCTCCTGCGCCGTCGTCACGCGGCGCGTTCCGACAGGGCGGCGAGCGCCCTGCCGGTCACTTCGTCCACCGGGGCGAGGGCCGGGATCGTGGCGACCAGGCCCTGCTCGCGGAAGTAGTCGATGATCGGCTCGGTCTCCTCGTGGTAGACCGCCAGCCGGTGGCGGACGGTCTCCTCGCGGTCGTCCTCGCGCTGGTACAGCTCGCCCCCGCACACGTCGCACACGCCCTCACGGCGCGGCTGCTTGTAGGCGACGTGGAACGTGTGACTGCTGTCGTTGCGGCAGGTGCGGCGTCCGGCGATGCGCTTGACGACCTCGTCCTCGGGGACCTCCAGGTCGAGCACCGCGTCCAGCCGCTGCCCGGCCTCCCCCAGCACGTCGTCCAGGGCCTTGGCCTGGGCGATGTTCCGGGGGAAGCCGTCGAGCAGGAAACCGTTCTCGGCGTCCGGCAGCGCCATCCGCTCCACCGCCATCGCCAGCGTGATCTCGTCCGGCACGAGGCCACCCTCGCGCAGGATGGACTCGACCTGGCGGCCGAGATCCGTGCCCTGGCGGATGTTCGCGCGGAACAGGTCACCGGTGGAGATGTGGGGGATGGACAGGCGCTCGGCGAGCAGGGCGGCCTGAGTGCCCTTGCCCGCACCGGGCGGACCGACGAGAACGATGCGCATCAGCGGAGGAACCCTTCGTAATTACGCTGGTGGAGCTGGCTCTCGATCTGCCGCACCGTCTCCAGGCCGACACCCACGATGATCAGGATCGAGGTGCCGCCGAAGGGGAAGTCCTGCTGCGCGTCGAACATCACCAGCGCCACGGTGGGCACCAGGGCGATGAGCCCCAGGTACAGCGACCCGGGCCAGGTGATGCGGTTCAGCACATAGCTCAGGTATTCGACCGTGGGGCGGCCCGCCCGGATACCCGGGATGAAACCACCATACTTCTTCATGTTTTCGGCCACGTCCTCAGGGTTGAACGTGATGGCCACGTAGAAGAAGGCGAAGAACACGATGAGCAGGAAGTAGGTCACGATGTAGTACGGGTGGTCACCGTTGGTGAAGTACCGCGTCACCCAGTCCGCCCATCCGCTGGCGTCCGAACCGGCGAACTGGACGAGGAGCTGGGGGATGTACAGCAGCGACGAGGCGAAGATCACCGGGATGACACCGGCCTGGTTCACCTTGAGGGGGATGTACGTCGAGGTACCGCCGTAGGAGCGACGGCCGATCATGCGCTTGGCGTACTGCACCGGGATACGGCGCTGGGCCAGCTCGACGAAGACGACGAGGCCGACCATCGCCAGGCCGCACAGGACGACGACACCGAACTCGATCCAGCCGTCGGCCAGGGTGCCCTGCTGCTTGATCTGCCACAGCGCGGCCGGGAAGCCGGCGGCGATGGAGGTGAACATCAGCATGGACATGCCGTTACCGATACCGCGGTCGGTGATCAGCTCGCCCATCCACATGATGAGCGCGGTGGCCGAGGTCAGGGCGATCACCATGACGATGGTGGTGTACATCCCGTCGTCGGGGATGATGTCGTTCCGCACCGAGCACTGGGGGAAAAGGGTGCCACTGCGGGCGGTCGCCACCAGGCCGGTGGCCTGGAGGACCGCGAGGGCCATGGTCAGGTAACGGGTGTACTGCGTGATCTTCGCCTGGCCGGACTGGCCCTCCTTCTTGAGGGCTTCGAGCCGGGGGATCACCACGACGAGCAGCTGGAGAATGATGCTCGCCGTGATGTACGGCATGATGCCCAGCGCGAAGATCGTGAGCTGCAACAGAGCGCCGCCGCTGAACATGTTGACCAGACCGAAGAGGCTGGAACCCGCACCTGCGGCGTCGGCCTCTGTCACACACTGGTCAACGTTCTGGAAGCTGACGCCCGGCACCGGCACATGCTGTCCGAGCCGGAACACCACGACGATGCCTAGGGTGAAGAGCAGCTTTTTACGCAGGTCGGGCGTCTGAAACGCCCGTGCGAACGCGGTGAGCACGGCTCCTCCTGCGCCCCCCGCGGCTCGCGCGAGAGGTTTCGGTCTGATGGGCCAACGAATGTGTCAAACGTAAGGGGAAGTTCTAGGGGTCCAGAAGAGGGCAACGAGGGCCACCTTACCGGCGTAAGCGCAAAGCCGGAACGACTGACCGGGGATGCCCTTGTCTCAGGCATCCCCGGTCGGTCATGCGGTCACCGGAGAGTTCACCGGTTTTGTTCAGGAACGGTCGGTAATGGTCCCACCGACCGCGGTGATCTTCTCCTTGGCGGAGGCGGAGACGGCATCGACCGTCACCGTCAGCGCGACGGAGATGTCACCCGAACCGAGGACCTTCACGAGCTCGTTCTTGCGAACGGCGCCCTTCTCGACCAGATCCGCGATCGTGACCTCGCCACCCTGGGGGTACAGCTCGGCCAGCCGGTCGAGGTTGACGACCTGGTACTGCTTGTGCGCCGGGTTCTTGAAGCCCTTGAGCTTCGGCAGCCGCTGGATCAGCGGCAGCTGCCCGCCCTCGAAGCCCGCCTTGACCTGGTACCTGGCCTTGGTGCCCTTGGTACCGCGGCCCGCGGTCTTGCCCTTGGACGCCTCACCACGACCCACGCGGATCTTGGACTTCTTGGCGCCGGGGGCGGGACGGAGGTTGTGCAGGCCGAGGGGAGTACCCTCCGCGCCGCCGTCACCCTTGGAGAGGTCAGCCATCTCAGTCCACCTCCTCGACCGTCACGAGGTGCCGCACGGTGTTGGCCATGCCGCGGATCTCCGGGCGGTCGTCCTTCACCACCACGTCGTTGATGCGGCGCAGCCCGAGGGAACGCAGCGTGTCGCGGTGGTTCTGCTTGCTCCCGATACGGGACTTGACCTGGGTGATCTTGAGCTGCGCCATCACGCACCCACCCCGGCGCGCGCCCGCAGCAGAGCGGCGGGAGCGACGTCCTCAAGGGGCAGACCACGACGGGCCGCGATCTCCTCGGGGCGCTGAAGGCCCTTCAGAGCGGCCACCGTGGCGTGCACGATGTTGATCGGGTTGGACGAACCGAGCGACTTGCTCAGCACGTCGTGGATGCCCGCGCACTCCAGCACGGCGCGCACCGGGCCACCGGCGATCACACCGGTACCAGGCGACGCCGGCTTCAGCAGCACGACACCCGCGGCGGCCTCACCCTGGATCGGGTGCGGGATGGTGCCCTGGATACGGGGGACCTTGAAGAAGTGCTTCTTGGCCTCCTCCACACCCTTGGCGATGGCGGCCGGCACCTCCTTGGCCTTGCCGTAACCGACACCCACGGTGCCGTCACCGTCGCCCACCACGACCAGCGCGGTGAAGCTGAAGCGACGACCACCCTTCACTACCTTGGCGACACGGTTGATCGCGACGACACGCTCGACGTACGCGGTCTTCTCGGCGGCAGCGCCGCCGTCCCGGCCCTTACGGTCCCGCCGCTCGCCGCCACCGGCGCCACCACTGCGGCGCTGGGGTCCAGCCATTGGATTACCTTCCTCGTTACTCAGTAGCGGGACCGGCTCAGAACTTGAGCCCCGCCTCGCGGGCGGCGTCGGCCAGTGCGGCAACCCGCCCGGCATACCTGTTGCCACCGCGGTCGAACACGACGGCCTCGACACCGGCGGCCTTCGCACGCTCGGCGACCAGTGCGCCGACCTGCTTGGCCTTGTCGCTCTTGTCACCCTCCACGCCACGGATGGACGTGTCGAGGGACGAGGCGGACGCCAGGGTGTGACCGACCGTGTCGTCCACGATCTGGGCCACCATGTGGCGGTTGGACCGCGTCACGACCAGGCGCGGACGCTCGGCCGTACCCGTGATCTTCTTCCGGATACGGATGTGACGGCGCTTGGTCGCCGCACGCTTGCGTGCGTCGCCCTTCGCGATCTTGACACCGTACGCCATGGCTACTTACCAGCCTTTCCGACCTTGCGGCGGATGACTTCACCCTCGTACTTGACGCCCTTGGCCTTGTACGGGTCGGGCTTGCGCAGCTTGCGGATCTTCGCTGCGACCTCGCCCACCTTCTGCTTGTCGATCCCCTCGACGCTGAAGCGCGTCTGGTTCTCGACCTTGAAGGTGATGCCCTCCGGGGGCTCGACCAGGATCGGGTGGCTGTAGCCCAGGGAGAACTCCAGGTTGGAGCCCTTGGCCTGGACGCGGTAGCCGACACCGCTGATTTCGAGCTTCTTGACGTAGCCCTGCGTGACACCGGTGATCATGTTGTCCACCAGCGTGCGGGACAGACCGTGCAGGGCACGGTTGCGGTTCTCGTCGTTCGGGCGGGTCACCTGGATGGTGCCGTCCTCGGCGCGCTCGACCGAGATCGGCGCGGCGACGGTGTGGCTCAGGGTGCCCTTGGGGCCCTTCACGTCCACCGTGCGGCCGTCGATGGTGACGTCCACACCGGCGGGAACCTGGATGGGCTGCTTGCCGATACGCGACATGGCTTGTCCTCCGTTCCCTTCCGTTACCAGACGTAGGCGAGGACTTCCCCACCCACGCCCTTCTTCTGCGCCTGCTTGTCGGTGAGCAGGCCGTGCGAGGTCGAGATGATCGCGACACCCAGGCCGCCGAGCACCCTCGGCAGGCCGGTGGACTTCGCGTAGACCCGCAGGCCCGGCTTCGAGATCCGCTTGATGCCGGCGATCGAACGCTCGCGGTTCGGGCCGTACTTCAGCTCAAGGACCAGGGCGCGGCCCACCTGGGCGTCCTCGGTCTTCCAGCCGGTGATGTAACCCTCCTGCTGGAGGATCTCCGCGATGTGCGTCTTGATCTTGCTGTGCGGCATCACCACGGAGTCGTGGTACGCCGAGTTCGCGTTGCGCAGACGGGTGAGCATGTCCGCGATCGGGTCGGTCATGGTCATGAAACGGCCTTGGGCCTCTCTCGCCGGGGTTTCCCTCTTCCGGGGGACCTACGGCGTAGTCGGTGTTACCAGGAGCTCTTGGTGACGCCCGGCAGCTCGCCGCGGTGCGCCATCTCACGAAGGCAGACGCGGCACAGGCCGAACTTGCGGTACACGGAGTGCGGACGGCCACACCGCTGGCAGCGGGTGTAGCCACGCACGCTGAACTTCGGCTTGCGGCCGGCCTTGGCGATCAGGGCCTTCTTCGCCATCGGTCACGCCTCCTTGAACGGGAATCCGAGGAGACGCAGCAGCGTGCGGCCTTCCTCGTCGGTGTTCGCCGTGGTGACGACGGTGATGTCCATGCCGCGCGTCCGGTCGATCTGGTCGGGGTCGATCTCGTGGAACATGACCTGCTCCGTGAGACCGAAGGTGTAGTTGCCCCGGCCGTCGAACTGCTTCGGCGACAGGCCGCGGAAGTCACGGATGCGGGGAAGCGCCAGGGACAGCAGACGGTCCAGGAACTCCCACATCCGGTCGCCCCGCAGCGTCACGTGCGCGCCGATGGGCTGGCCCTCACGCAGCTTGAACTGCGCGATGGACTTGCGGGCCTTCGTCACGGTCGGCTTCTGACCGGTGATCGTGGTGAGGTCGCGCACGGCGCCCTCCATCAGCTTGGAGTCGCGGGCGGCGTCGCCCACACCCATGTTGACCACGATCTTGGTCAGACCCGGCACCTGCATGATGTTCGGGTACTCGAACTCGTCACGCAGCTTGCCGATGATCTCTTCGCGGTACCGCGTCTTGAGACGCGGCGCGCTGGTGGTGGTGGCAGTCGTCATCAGATGTCCTCACCGGTGCGGCGGGCAACGCGGAACTTGTTGCCCTCCTCGTCGAAGCGGTAGCCGACCCGGGTGGTGACCTTCTTGCCGTCCTTCTCCACCACGAGCGCGACATTGCTCACGTGGATCGGAGCCTCGGTCGTGATGATGCCGCCGGTCTTGGACCCGCGGGCCGTCTGCCCGGCCTTGGTGTGCTTCTTGACCCGGTTGACACCCTCGACCAGGACACGGTCCTCGCTGGGGTAGGCCACGATGACCTTGCCCTGCTTGCCCCTGTCCTTGCCGGTGATGACCTGGACCAGGTCGCCCTTCTTGATCTTCATCGGTTACAGCACCTCCGGCGCGAGGGAGATGATCTTCATGAACTTCTTCTCGCGCAGTTCCCGGCCCACGGGGCCGAAGATACGGGTGCCGCGGGGGTCGCCGTCGTTCTTGAGGATGACGGCGGCGTTCTCGTCGAACCGGATGTACGAGCCGTCCGGACGTCGGCGCTCCTTGACGGCGCGCACGATGACCGCCTTGACGACGTCACCCTTCTTCACGTTGCCGCCGGGGATCGCGTCCTTGACGGTGGCGACGATGACATCGCCGATGCCCGCGTAGCGGCGCCCGGAGCCGCCGAGAACGCGGATGCAGAGAATCTCCTTCGCACCCGTGTTGTCGGCGACGCGCAGTCGCGACTCCTGCTGGATCATGTCGTTACTTCGCCTTCTCCAGAATCTCGACGACGCGCCAGCGCTTGGTCGCCGACAGCGGACGCGTCTCCATCAGGAGGACGCGGTCGCCGACGCCCGCAGCGTTCTGCTCGTCGTGTGCCTTGAGCTTGCTGGTGCGGCGGATGATCTTGCCGTACAGGGCGTGCTTCACCCGGTCCTCGACAGCGACGACGACGGTCTTGTCCATCTTGTCGCTGACAACCAGACCCTCGCGGGTCTTCCGCCGGCCGCGCTCGGTCGTCTCAGTCACAGTCTTCTCACTCATCAGGCGTTCTCCACCGCCTCGGCACCGCCGACCGGGACCACCGACTCGATGCCCAGCTCGCGCTCGCGCATCAAGGTGTAGACCCGGGCGATGTCCTTGCGTACGGCCCGCAGCCGGCTGTTGTTCTCCAGCTGGCCGGTGGCCGCCTGGAAACGGAGCCTGAACAGCTCCTCCTTCGCCTCACGCAGCTTGACGAGGAGTTCCTCGTCGTTCAGCTCGCGCAGCTCGGAGGGCTTGGTACCGGCAGCCATCAGGACTCACCTGCCTCGCGCCGGACGATCCGGCACTTCATCGGGAGCTTGTGAGCGGCGCGGATGAGCGCCTCACGAGCGATCTTCTCGTTGGGGTAGGACAGCTCGAACATCACGCGCCCCGGCTTGACGTTCGCGATCCACCACTCCGGCGAGCCCTTGCCGGAACCCATGCGGGTCTCGGCGGGCTTCTTGGTGAGCGGACGGTCCGGGTAGATGTTGATCCAGACCTTGCCGCCACGCTTGATGTGCCGGGTCATCGAGATACGCGCGGCCTCGATCTGCCGGTTCGTCACGTAGGCGGCGGTGACGGCCTGGATGCCGTACTCACCGAACGCGACCTCGGTGCCACCCTTGGCCTGGCCACTCCGCTTGGGGTGGTGCTGCTTGCGGTACTTGACCTTGCGAGGGATCAGCATGGTCTCAGCTCTCCGTTCCTGCTGCGCCGTCCGCGGCGGGGGCGGCGGACGCGTCGGCCCTGGGGGCCTCGGCGGCGGGCGCGCCCTGCTGCTGCGGCCTGCGGCCACCGCCACGGCCACCGCGCTCGCCACGGCCACCACGGGCCGGACGGTCGCCACCGGCGCCACCACGGGCGGGGCGGTTACCGGCGCGGGCGGCGGCGTTCTCGGCGCGGACCTCGGCGATGTTCTTGACGTCGCCCTTGTAGATCCAGACCTTCACACCGATGCGGCCGAAGGTGGTGCGGGCCTCGAAGAAGCCGTAGTCCACGTTGGCGCGCAGGGTGTGCAGCGGCACGCGACCCTCGCGGTAGAACTCAGAGCGGGACATCTCGGCGCCGCCGAGACGGCCACCGCACTGGATCTTGATGCCCTTGGCCCCGGCCTTCATCGTGCTCTGCATCGACTTGCGCATCGCACGGCGGAAGGAGACGCGGGAGGACAGCTGCTCGGCGACGGCCTGGGCCACCAGCTGGGCGTCCAGCTCCGGGTTCTTCACCTCAAGGATGTTGAACTGGATCTGCTTGCCGGTCAGCTTCTCCAGGTTGCCCCGGAGCCGGTCGGCCTCCGCACCGCGGCGGCCGATGACGATGCCGGGCCTGGCGGTGTGGACGTCCACGCGGACACGGTCACGGGTGCGCTCGATCTCCACCTTGGAGATGCCCGCGCGCTCCATGCCCTGCGTCAGCATGCGGCGGATGGCCACGTCTTCCTTGACGTAGTCCTTGTACAGCTTGTCGGCATACCAGCGCGACTTGAAGTCGGTCGTGATGCCGAGGCGGAACCCGTGCGGGTTTACCTTCTGACCCATTACCGGGTCCCCTCCTTGCTGCCCACGACCACCGTGATGTGGCTGGTGCGCTTGCGAATCCGGTAGGCGCGGCCCTGGGCACGCGGCCGGAACCGCTTCAGGGTCGGACCCTCATCGACGTACGCCTCCTTGACGTAGAGGCTGTCGATGTCGGTGTGGTCGAAGTTGTGCGCGGCGTTGGCGATGGCGCTGTCCAGCACCTTGCCGACCGGCACGCTGGCGGCCTGCGGGGCGAACCGCAGGACGGCCTGCGCCTCACCGGCGCCCTTGCCGCGGATGAGGTCCACCACACGGCGGGCCTTCATGGGCGTGACGCGGATGTACCGCGCACGGGCCACGGCTTCCATGGTTGTCCCTTCGGTGTTATTCCGTGAGTCCGGCATGATCGGCGACCCCGCTCAGCGACGCCGCGACTTGCGGTCGTCCTTGACGTGCCCGCGGAAGGTGCGGGTCGGCGCGAACTCGCCGAGCTTGTGGCCGACCATCGACTCGGTGACGAACACCGGGACGTGCTTACGGCCGTCGTGCACCGCGATCGTGTGGCCCAGCATCGCCGGGATGATCATCGAGCGGCGAGACCAGGTCTTGATGACGTTCTTGGACCCCGAGTCGTTCTGTGCGTCCACCTTCTTGATCAGGTGGTCGTCGACGAAGGGCCCCTTCTTGAGACTGCGCGGCATCGAAACCTGCTCCTAGCGCTTCTTGTTCGTCTTGCGGCGGCGGACGATGTACTTGTTGCTTGCCTTCTTCGGCGAGCGCGTACGGCCTTCCTTCTTGCCCCAGGGGGACACCGGGTGACGACCACCCGAGGTCCGCCCCTCGCCACCACCGTGGGGGTGATCGACGGGGTTCATCACGACGCCGCGGACGCTCGGCCGGACGCCCTTCCAGCGCATCCGGCCGGCCTTGCCCCAGTTGATGTTCGACTGCTCGGCGTTGCCGACCTCGCCGACGGTGGCGCGGCAGCGCACATCGACCAGGCGGATCTCACCGGAGGGCATGCGGAGGTGGGCCATGCGGCCCTCCTTCGCGAGCAGCTGCACCGAGGCACCGGCGGAGCGGGCGAACTTGGCGCCGCCGCCCGGCTGGAGCTCGATCGCGTGGATGACGGTACCGACCGGGATGCTGCGCAGCGGCAGGTTGTTGCCGGGCTTGATGTCGGCCCCGGCCCCGTTCTCGACGCGGTCACCCTGCTTCAGGTGCGCCGGCGCGATGATGTAGCGCTTCTCGCCGTCCGCGTAGTGCAGCAGGGCGATACGCGCGGTGCGGTTCGGGTCGTACTCGATGTGCGCGACCTTGGCCGGCACACCGTCCTTGTCGTGCCTGCGGAAGTCGATCAGACGGTAGGCGCGCTTGTGGCCACCGCCCTGGTGGCGGACGGCCACGCGACCGGCGTTGTCCCGGCCACCCTTGCTGTGCAGGGGGCGGACCAGCGACTTCTCCGGCGTGGACCGCGTCACCTCGACGAAGTCGGCGACGCTGGCACCTCGACGGCCCGGCGTCGTCGGCTTGTACTTGCGGATTCCCATGTCTTAGTCCTCGTCCGGTATCGGACGGACCGATCTCTCCGTCAGGAGAGGACCGGGCCGCCGAAGATGTCGATGCTTTCGCCCTCGGCAAGGGTCACGATGGCGCGCTTGGTGCCGGCGCGCCGGCCGTAACCGGTGCGGGTGCGCTTGCGCTTGCCCTGCCGGTTGATGGTGTTGACCCCGATGACCTTGACCGAGAAGACCGCCTGGACGGCCTGCTTGATCTGGGTCTTGTTGGCACGCGGGTCCACGATGAACGTGTACTTGTTCTCGTCGAGCAGCGCGTAGCTCTTCTCGGACACGACGGGCTTGATCAGGATGTCGTGCGGTGCGGTGAACTCCTTGCTGGAGGTACCGGTACCGGTGGTCCCGTCAGTCATCAGGCGTCGCTCCCTTCGGGCGTCTTGTCGAGCGCGACCGTGGCGGACGCGGTACGGGCGGCCACGAAGCGGTCGAAGGCGGCCTTGGTGAAGACGACGTCGTCGGAGTCGAGCACGTCGTACGTGTTCAGCTGACCCGGGTCGATGACGTGCACCTGGGGCAGGTTGCGCGCCGAGAGCCACGCGTTCTCGTCGGAGCGGTCGGCGACCAGCAGCAGCTTCTTGCGCTCGGTGATCTTCGCGAACAGGCCGCGGGCGGCCTTGGTCGAGACGGCACCATCGACGACGCCGGAGACGACGTGGATGCGGTCGTGCCTGGCCCGGTCGGTGAGGGCGCCACGCAGGGCGGCGGCCTTCATCTTCTTCGGGGTCCGCTGCGTGTAGTCACGCGGCACGGGGCCGTGCACGACGCCACCGCCGGTGAACTGCGGCGCGCGGACGGAGCCCTGGCGGGCGCGGCCGGTGCCCTTCTGGCGGTACGGCTTCTTGCCACCACCGCGGACCTCGCCACGCGTCTTGGCCTTGTGCGTGCCCTGACGGGCGGCGGCCAGCTGCGCGACGACGACCTGGTGGATCAGCGGCACGCTGACCTGGGCGTCGAAGATGTCCGTGGGAAGCTCCACCGTGCCGGTCTTGTCACCGGCCGGGGAGAGGATGTCAATGCTCTTCGGTGTACTCATGGCTCAACTCACGCCCCCTTGGCCGCGGTGCGGACCAGGACGAGGCCGCCGTTGGGGCCGGGGACGGCGCCCTTGATGAGCAGCAGTCCCTTCTCCGCGTCAACGGCGTGGACGGTCAGGTTCTGGGTGGTGACGCGCTCGTTGCCCATACGGCCGGCCATGCGCAGGCCCTTGAACACGCGGCCGGGGGTGGCGCAGCCACCGATGGAGCCGGGCGAGCGGTGCTTGCGCTGCGTGCCGTGCGAGGAGCTGAGGCCCTTGAAGCCGTGACGCTTCATGACACCTGCGAAGCCCTTGCCCTTGCTCGTGCCGGTCACATCGACGCGGACGCCGGAGTCGAACACCTCGGCGGTGATCTCCTGGCCGAGGGTGTACTCGGCGGCGTCGGCGGTCCGCAGCTCGACCAGGTGGCGGCGCGGGGTGACGTCGGCCTTGGCGAAGTGGCCCTTGAGGGGGCGGTTCACCTTGCGCGGGTCGATCTCGCCGAAGGCGATCTGCACGGCCTCGTAGCCGTCGCGGTCGTTGGAGCGCACCTGGGTGACGATGCAGGGTCCGGCCTTCACCACGGTCACCGGGACGACACGGTTGTTCTCGTCCCAGACCTGGGTCATGCCGAGCTTCTCGCCCAGGACACCCTTGATCTGCTTGGTCATCTCTCTGCCCGGCCTCTCAGAGCTTGATCTCGATGTCAACGCCGGCCGGAAGGTCCAGGCGCATCAGCGAGTCAACGGTCTTGGGGGTCGGGTCGAGGATGTCGATCAGCCGCTTGTGCGTACGCATCTCGAAGTGCTCGCGCGAGTCCTTGTACTTGTGCGGCGACTTGATGACGCAGTACACGTTCTTCTCCGTGGGCAGCGGCACCGGGCCCGCGACCGACGCACCCGTGCGGGTCACCGTCTCGACGATCTTCTTCGCCGAGTTGTCGATGACCTCGTGGTCGTAGGCCTTGAGCCGGATGCGGATCTTCTGTCCCGCCATGGCTGGTTCGCAGTCCTGTCTCTTCTTCACGCTCTGGCAGCCCGGCGGCGTCCCTTCCCACCCCCGCTCCGACCCACGCGGTCGGGCGTGTCGTACTCACCTTCGGAACGTGCCACCTGGGGAATCACACCGCAGGGGGTTTCCTCCGTGAGGAGTGTGGGGAGAACATCCACCGGGTGCCTGGCCGGAGCCCCGCCCACGCTTCCCGGAAGATCCCGGTATTTCCGCCCCTGATCAGGGACGACGAATACAGTGGGACTCGCTTCCGGTCCTCCCGGCGGGAGGCGCGCAGCATCGGCTGCCAACCGAGCAACCTGGTCAGTGTGCCATACCGCCCGGCGCCGGGGCCAATCGGCCCAAGGATTCCGGCCCCACCTGGCACCCCGCCGCGTCCGCGCCCCTCCGTGCCTGCTATGTACTGCGCCCGGACCGCCGGGTGTTGGCGCCCGCCGCATGGACCACGCACGGCCCCCGCGTCAACCCCTCGTGACGTGAGTTCACTCGCACCGGGCACCCGGCTCCGGCGCGTGGAGACGCAGGACCGCGCGCTCCGCCCACTCGGGCGGCGTCCCCCGCAGCGACACGGCGACCATGACGGCGAACGCGAACGGCACCGTCCACGCGGCCGGGTGCGCGAGCAGCACGACGAGCCAGCCCGGCCCCGCGTCGGTGAGGAGTGACGCGAGCGCCGCGCCGGTGGCCGACACGACGCCCGCGGCGAGCCCCGCAGCCGCGCCCGTCGCCGTCAGCCCGCGCCACCAGATGCCGAGGACGAGCAGCGGGCAGAACGTCGAGGCCGCCACGGCGAACGCCCACCCCACGGCGACGTTGATGTCCACGGCGCGGGCGGGCAGCGACAGCAGCACGGCGACGAGCGCCCCGCCCGCCACCGCGCCGCGCAGCCGGGGCACGCTGGCGCGCGACAGGTCGTGCGACAGGCCGCCGGCCAGCGCCATCAGCAGCCCGGACGAGGTGGACAGGAAGGCGGCGAAGGCGCCCGTGGCGACCAGCGCGGTCAGCAGCGCGCCCCAGGTGCCGGGGACGATCTCGCCCGGCAGGACGATGGTCACGGTGTCGGTGTCCCCGCCGTCCCCGAGCCCGGGCGTGAACACCCGGCCGAGCAGCCCGTAGGCGGCGGGGAAGAGGTAGAAGAGGCCGAGCAGCACGATCACGCCGACCGCGACCCGGCGCGCGGTCCAGGCGGTGGCGCTGGTGTGGAAGCGCATGATGACGTGCGGCAGCCCGGCGGCGCCCAGCGTGGTGGCGAGCAGCACGGACCAGGTCGCGAGCAGCGGATGGCCCGCGTCCTCGACGTCGAGCAGCGGGCGGCTCCACGTGCTCGGGTCCACGCGCAGCGCCGCCTCCCGCGCGTCCTCGCCTGCGTGCACGACGAGGAAGACGGCGGGCACGGCGATGAACAGCAGCTTCACCAGGTAGTGGAACCCCTGGACGTACGTCGCCGAGCGCATGCCCCCGGCGGCGATGGAGACGGTGACGACGGCGCCCGCGAGGACGACGCCGACCCAGTACGGGGTGCCGCTCACCAGGTGCAGCACCATGCCCGCGCCCTTGAACTGCGGCACCAGGTAGAGCCACATGATCACCAGCACGATGACGGCGCACAGCTTCCTGATCGCCTGCGACCCGAGCCGGTAGTCGGCGAAGTCGGGCACGGTGTACGCGCCCGAGCGGCGCATGGGCCCGGCCACCAGCGCGGCGACCACGACGTACCCGGCGGTGAAGCCGACCGCATACCACAGGCTGCCGATGCCGTCCTTCAGCATCAGCCCGGCGAGCCCGAGGACGGAGGCGGCCGAGACGTACTCCCCCGCGATCGCCATGGCGTTCCAGCCGGGCGCGACGCCCTGGGAGGCGACCAGGAAGTCGGGCGTGGTGGAGCGGGTGGCGCGTACGCCGTAGACGCCGATGGCCATGCTGGCGACGACCAGCAGCCCGATCGCCAGCAGTCCGGTCACGGCTCCCGCCGCCCCCGTTCGGCGCGCTCCGCGGCCCGTACGTGCGTGACGGCGAGCACGAGCAGCAGCGGGTAGCCCGCGGCCATCAGCAGCAGCCAGGACGCGGGGAAGCCGAGGACCGTGACGCGGTCGAGCGCGGGCAGGGCGGCGAGGAGGCCGCTGAGGCCGAGCAGCAGGGCGCCGAGCAGCCCGAGCGTGCGCAGCGCGAGGCGGCGCTGCCGCAGGAAGAGGGCGCGCGCCGCCTCGACGGCCTGCTCGTCGTCCGCGCCCTGCTGCGGCGGCGGCAGGAGGTGCTGGGCGGGGCGGTGGCGGCGGGTGAGGGCGATGCGGGTCTGCGGGCTGGTGACGCGGACGCGGCGCGGGCCGCCGCTCACCTGGCGGCGTCCCGTACGGCGGCCATCAGCCGTTCCTTGAGCGCGCGGGCGTGGCGGCGGCTGACGGGGACCTCCCCGGCGGGCACGCGGGCGAGGAGCCCGGCCGAGCTGGTGGCGCGCAGGTCGCTGACCCAGTGGACGGCGACGAGGTAGCCGCGGTGCGCGCGGACGAAACCGGCCGGGCCCCAGACCTCCTCCAGGTGCGCCAGGGACAGGCGGACGAGGTGGCTGTCCCGGTCGGTGTGCAGCCGGACGTAGTCGCCGTGCGCCTCGGCGTACTGCACGTCGTCGCGGCGGACGAAGACGGTGTGCCGTCCCGTCTCGACCTGGACGACGGCGAGTTCGTCGGGCGGCGCCGGTGCGGCGGCCCGTGGCGCGGCGACGCGGGCGACGGCCTCGGCGAGCCGCTCGGGGCGTACGGGCTTCAGCAGGTAGTCGGTGGCGCCCATGCCGGTGGCCTCGGCGGCGTGCCGTTCCGACGCGGTGACGAAGACGATGGCGGGCGGCCTGGACAGCATCCGCAGGACGCGGGCGACGGCCATGCCGTCGAGTCCCGGCATGGAGATGTCGAGGAAGACGGCGTCGAAGCTGCCGGTGCCCAGCAGCCGTACGGCCGCCTCCCCGCCGTCCGCCTCGCGCACGGTCACGGGCTCGGGCAGGCCGGTGAGCATGCGGGCCAGCTCCTGGCGGGTGGAGGTCTCGTCCTCGACGACGAGCACGCGCAGGCTCATGGGGCCGTCACCCCGCGCATGAAGCGGGGCACGCGGATCACGGCCTTGGTGCCCGCGCCTGGCGCCGTCTCGATGACGAGGCCGTGCTCGGGCCCGTAGACGGTCCGCAGGCGCTGATCGACGTTGGCGAGGCCGACGCGGCGGGCGGGCGGTCCGCTGCCCGCGAGGATGGCGCGGGCCAGCGCCGGGTCCATGCCGACGCCGTCGTCCTCCACCTCGATGACGCACAGCGGGCCCTCGCCGAACCCGGAGACGCTGATCGAGCCCGGCCCCGGCTTGGGTTCGAGGCCGTGGCGGACGGCGTTCTCCACGAGCGGCTGGACGACGAGGAACGGGATCGCGACCGGCAGCACCTCGGGCGCCATCCGCACGGACAGCTCCATGCGGTCGTCGAAGCGGGCGCGTTGCAGTTCCAGGTAGGTCTGGATGGCCTGGAGTTCGTCGGCGACGGTGGCGTAGTCGCCCTTGGCGGAGAAGCTGTAGCGCAGGTAGTCGGAGAAGTCGCCGAGGAGGGTACGGGCGCGGTCGGGGTCGGTGCGGATGCGGGCGCCGATGACGGCGAGGGCGTTGTGCAGGAAGTGCGGCGATATCTGCGCGCGCAGGGTGCGCAGGTCGGCCTGCGCGATCCGGCCCCTGGCGCGGCGCAGGGCCGCGTGGTCGAGGGAGCGGGCGACGAGCCCGGCGGCGGCGGTGAGTTCGGGGCCGCCGCCGCTGTCGGTGACGAGGGCGCCGGACAGTTCGCCCGCGACGGTCAGGGGTTCGGCGGACCAGGGCGGGTCGTGGGCGGGGCCGCCGTCCTCGTAGGCGCGCGCGAGGAGCGCGGCGAGCGCGGCGGGGGCGGGGGGCGGGCCCGCGACGGCGACGGGGCGGCCGTCGAGGTCGGCGAGGACGACGGTGCCCGCGGCGAGCAGCCGCCGCAGCCGCCGGGCGGCGGCCGGGGCGCCGCGGCCCGCGAGGCCGTCGCGCAGGTCGGCGTCGAGGTCCTGGACGAGGGCGAGCAGGCGCACGGTCTGGCGCGACCCGGCCTCGGTGCCGTCGTCGCGCCGCGTCCGTATGCGCTCCAGCATGGCCCGACCGTAGCCGAGTGCGGCGGCGGCCAGTAGGCCCCTGACCGCACGCCCTTCCGCGCCCCGGCTCCGCGCGGTGCGCTCAGCCGTCGGCTCCCGGCCCGCCGGGCTCGGCGTCCCGGGCGTCGGCGGCGGGCAGCCCGGCCCGTTCGCGTGCCTCCCGCGCCTCGACCTCGTGCAGCGGCGGGTGGATGCCGGTGGGGCCGTACGGATCGACGTCGGAGGGCCGGGGCGGTTCGGGACCGTCCGGGCCGACGCGCATCAGGCGCTCGACGCGGATGACCTGGAAGTGGCGGCCCAGGACCTCGACCGAGAAGCGCGGCGGCCCGGCGCGGAACGCCTCGGCGGCGGACGCGTAGGAGGCGGCGTCGCCCGGGGAGAGGTCACGCTCCAGCTCGGGGAGGAACGCGGAGAGGTAGTTGTACAGCGTCGCGCGGGCCTCGGACGGGGTGGCCTGGAGCCCGGCCATCGGCTCCCAGGAGCCGGTCTTCCGCTCGGCGAAGGTGAAGGCGGCGGGGAGGAGCACGACGCCCGGGTGGCTGGTGAGCGCTTCCCTGGAGTCCTCCCTGACCGGGGCGGGGATGCGTTCCGCCTGGTAGTGGAGGGTGAGCAGCTCCATGCGCTGGATGCTCTCCATGACGCTGGTGGGGCTGCCGTGGTCCACGACGAAGCCCTTGGTCCTGTTCTCCGCGTCCCGGCCGCGGCGGCGGTCGCCGATGTCGCGGCCCGGGTCGTCGGGGTCGGTGGGGCGGGGGCCCTCGATGCCGTCCTCGCCGACGCGGGCGAACTCGTCGGCGCGCACGACGCGGTAGCGCGCGTCGCCGACCGTCAGTTCGTCCACCGGTTCCGTCTCCAGCCGGGCGACGGCGGCGAGCAGGTGCTCGCGCAGCGGGTCACCGGCGGCCGTCTCGTCCTTCGCCGTGAACCACAGGTGCGAGTTGAGCCCGTCCCGCGAGTGCTGGGGGAAGCCGTCGGACACGTCGCTGAGCAGCCGCCAGCCCGGTCCGTCCTCGGGGGTCTGGACCGCGTACCCGAAGACGGGCCCGCGCAGGACGACGTGGGGATAACGCTCGGCGGCCTGAAGCGCGTCCTGTTCGGTGACCTCCGAGACGGGATCGTCCCGGTGGGTCACCCGGAAGGTCAGGTGGCGCTGCGAGTTCTTCCGGTAATCCTTCATGCGCCCAGTGTGACGGGAGCCGGGGCTACGTTGCCCCCGTATTCACGCTCTTCACACCCGCGCGCACCAACGGGACAGATCCCATGCTCAATACCCCACGGTGAAACGCTCCTTGAGGTGCGCGGGGCGCTCGATTTCGTCCACAAGTGCGACGGCGTAATCCTCGGTCGAGATCTGGCTGACGCCCGCCGCGTCGGCGATCAGCTCGTCGCGACCGGTCCGGTAGACGCCGGTCCTGGTGCCGGGCGCGATCGACGCGGCGGGGCTGAGGCTCGTCCAGTTCAGCGCGCCGGTGATCCCGCGCAGGTACGCCAGCGCGTCGCCGTGCGCGTGCATGATCTGGAGGACGTCCTCGGGCAGGCCCTCCGCGTCCCACACCTGGCGGCCGTCCGGGGTGCGCAGCGACCCGGCGCCGCCGACCATGATCAGCCGCGGCGCCCGCTCGCCCAGCGCGTGCAGACCGGCGGCCAGCGACTCGGCCGACGGCTCGATGAGCGCCGCGTGCCCGGGGCCGTCCACGCCGCCGACGGCGCTGACGACGACGTCCGCGTGCTGCCCCACGGCGCTCACGGACGCGGGGTCGAGGACGTCCCCGATCCGCACGGTGAGCCGGTCGTGCGTGTCGGTGAACGTGGCGGGGTCGCGCACGACGGCGACGACCGTGTGCCCCCGGTCCAGTGCCTCCCGCACGACGTCGCGGCCGATGGTCCCGTTCGCTCCGAAGACGGCGATGGTCGCCACGTCACTGCTCCCTGGGGGTCGGGGGCGCCCGCCCGCCGGACGCCCGTCCAGGAGCAGCCTGCCACCGCGGCGCCGCCGTGGCGTGGAGGCGCCCGGGGCCTCGGGTGGGGAAACGCGAGGCCCCGGGCAGGGGAGGATGGTCGTGGGGAGCGACCGTGGCGGGCGGCGTGGCGCCGCGCGGCTCAGTGCGAACCGGCGCGCTCGGCCCCCGCCCCGGTCAGGGCGCGTACCTGGAGCTTGGCGAACCGGTCGTGGTCCTCCTCGCGCGACGTCAGCGTGCCGATGACGGCGCACAGCAGGCCGACCGGGATCGAGACGAGGCCCGGGTTCTCCAGCGGGAACCAGTGGAAGTCCACGCTCGCGGGGAAGAGCGAGAGGCTGTTGCCCGCCGCGTCCTCGCCCTTGCCGGAGACGACAGGCGAGAACAGCACCAGGCCGACCGAGGAGATCAGCCCGCCGTAGATGCCCGCGACGGCGCCCCGGGTGTTGAACCGCTTCCAGAACAGGCTGAAGAGGATGACGGGCAGGTTGGCGGACGCGGCGATCGCGAACGCCAGCGCGACGAGGAAGGCGACGTTCAGGTTCTGCGCGAAGACGGCCAGCACGATCGAGACCGCGCCGACGCCGATGGCCGCGAACCGCGCGACCCGCACCTCCTCCTGCTCGCTCGCCTGCCCCTTGCGCAGCACGCTGTTGTAGAAGTCGTGCGCCAGCGACGAGGACGACGCGATCGTCAGCCCGGCCACCGTGGACAGGATCGTGGCGAAGGCGACGGCGGCGATGAACGCCAGCATGATCGCGCCCAGCGTGTCCCCGCCGAAGTGGTCGCCGACCGCCTCGGCCAGCTGGGGCGCGGCCGTGTTCCCCGCCGTGTTCTGCGCGGTGATCGCCTCGCCGCCGACCAGCGCGGCGGCGCCGAAGCCGAGGATCAGCGTCAGCAGGTAGAAGGTGCCGATGATGCCGATGGCCCAGTTGACGGACGTCCGCGCCGTCTTCGAGTCGGGCACGGTGTAGAAGCGGATCAGGATGTGCGGCAGGCCCGCCGTGCCCAGGACCAGCGCGAGGCCCAGGCTGATCAGGTCCAGCTTGTTCACGAGGGTCTGCCAGGCGTCCCCCGCCACCTCGACGCCGTACCGCTGCCCCGGTTGGAGGAACGCGTCCCCCGCCCCGCTCGCGTTCGACGCGTCGCTCATCAGCGCGCCGATGTCGAAGTCGTAGATCGACAGGACCAGCGCGGTCACCAGCAGCGCGCCGCCCATCAGCATGACGGCCTTGATGATCTGCACCCAGGTGGTACCGGTCATGCCGCCGAACGACACGTAGACGACCATCAGGATGCCGACGACCACGATGCCGACGATCTTCGCCGTGTCGGCGCTCATCCCGAGGTAGGTGTCGCCCTCCTCGATGCCGAGCAGCAGCGCGACGAGCGCGCCCGCGCCGACCATCTGCGCCAGCAGGTAGAAGATCGAGACCGTCAGCGTGGACACCGAGGCGGCCGTACGCACCGGGCGCTGCCGCATCCGGTAGGAGACGACGTCCGCCATCGTGAAGCGGCCCGAGTTGCGCAGCAGTTCGGCGACCAGCAGCAGCGCCACCAGCCAGGCGACCAGGAAGCCGATCGAGTAGAGGAAGCCGTCGTAGCCGAACAGCGCGATCATCCCGGCGATGCCGAGGAAGGACGCGGCCGACATGTAGTCGCCGCCGATCGCGAAGCCGTTCTGGATGCCGGTGAAGCCGCGCCCCCCCGAGTGGAAGTCGGCCGCGGACTTGGTCCTGCGGCTCGCGCGGACCGTCACCGCGATCGTCACGGCGATCAGCACCGTGAACAGGATCATGGTGATCAGCCGCTCCTGCGACGTGCTCTCCTCCGCCAGCAGCATCATGCGTCCTCCCCCTTCCTGGCGGCCGGGACGGCACGGTCGGGCTCCAACTCGTCGCGCAGCTCGTCGGCCAGCGGGTCGAAGCGGCGGACGGCGTAGCGCGAGTAGAGGATCGCGATGCCGAAGGTGGTCACGAACTGGAGGAGCCCGAAGAACAGCGCCACGTTCGCGTTCCCGACGACCTCGCGCGACATGAAGCCGCGCGCGTACACGGACATCACCACGTAGAGCAGGTACCAGGCGAGGAACGCGATGCTCGCCGGGAGGACGAACCGGACGAGCCGCGCGCGCAGCTCACGGAAACGCGGGTCGTCGTACATGGCGGCCGACCGTGTCTCCAGATCACCGCCCGGCGGATCACTGGCGTCGGGCACGGGGTGCGTGGAAGTCATCACCGGCTCCTGTCAGGGGGGACGAGTGCTCCAGGAACGTCCGAGAGCGTCACACACCCTGCCGGTGCGCCGGGACCGCCGGTCGGCGAACGGTCGATATCCGCGCCGAACGGACGACGGCCCGCCGCCGCGCTGACGCGTCCTGGCCCCGCGCACGCACAAGGGCCCCGCCGCCGCGCGCACGCGGTGACGGGGCCCTTGCGGGGAAAGCGTCAGGTCACTTGATGATCTTGGTGACCTGGCCGGCGCCGACGGTCCGACCACCCTCACGGATGGCGAACTTCAGGCCCTCCTCCATGGCGATGGGCTGGATCAGCTCCACGCGCATCTCGGTGTTGTCGCCCGGCATGACCATCTCGGTGCCCTCGGGGAGGTGCACCACACCGGTCACGTCGGTGGTACGGAAGTAGAACTGCGGGCGGTAGTTGTTGAAGAACGGGGTGTGGCGGCCACCCTCGTCCTTCGACAGGATGTACGCCTGCGCCTCGAACTCCGTGTGCGGGGTGACCGAGCCCGGCTTGATGATGACCTGGCCGCGCTCGACGTCCTCGCGCTTGATGCCACGCAGCAGCAGGCCGACGTTCTCGCCCGCACGACCCTCGTCGAGGAGCTTGCGGAACATCTCGATGCCGGTCACCGTGGTGGTGGACTTGACTTCCTTGATCCCGATGATGTCCACGGTCTCGTTGACCTTGAGGACACCACGCTCGATGCGGCCGGTGACGACCGTGCCACGACCGGTGATCGTGAAGACGTCCTCGATCGGCATCAGGAACGGCTTGTCCACGTCACGCTCGGGCTGCGGGATGGCGTCGTCCACGGCCTGCATGAGCTCCAGGACGGACTTGGCCCACTCCGGGTCACCCTCCAGCGCCTTCAGCGCGGAGACCTTGACGACGGGGAGGTCGTCGCCCGGGAACTCGTACTCCGTGAGCAGCTCACGGACTTCGAGCTCGACGAGCTCCATGATCTCCTCGTCGTCCACCATGTCGGCCTTGTTCAGCGCGACGACGATGTACGGCACGCCGACCTGGCGGGCCAGGAGCACGTGCTCCTTGGTCTGCGGCATCGGGCCGTCGGTGGCGGCGACCACGAGGATGGCGCCGTCCATCTGCGCGGCACCGGTGATCATGTTCTTGATGTAGTCAGCGTGACCCGGGCAGTCAACGTGAGCGTAGTGACGGCTCTCCGTCTGGTACTCGACGTGCGCGATGGAGATCGTGATACCGCGCTGACGCTCCTCGGGAGCCTTGTCAATGTTCTCGAACGCGAAGCTCTCGTTCACGTCCGGGTACGCGTCGTGCAGCACCTTGGTAATCGCCGCGGTAAGAGTCGTCTTGCCGTGGTCGATGTGCCCGATGGTGCCAATGTTGACGTGCGGCTTAGTCCGCTCGAACTTCGCCTTCGCCACTGGGGTCCTCCTGTGGACTGATGCTGTACGCCCCCCGCACTGCGCGGGAGGTTTTCAGAATTTCGACCGAACCGGCCAGGACCCCGAGGGGGATGCCCTTGACCGCTTCGCTGATGGGCTGGGGCCGGGGGCACGGGCCCCCGGACACCCTCTGGCTCCAGCCTACGGGCTACTCGCCCTTGGCCTTCGCGATGATCTCCTCGGCGACGCTCCGCGGAACCTCGCCGTAGGAGTCGAACTGCATGCTGTAGCTCGCGCGACCCGAGGTCTTGGAGCGGAGGTCACCCACGTAACCGAACATCTCCGACAGCGGGACCAGCGCCTTGACGACCTTGGCACCGCTGCGGTCCTCCATGGCCTGGATCTGGCCACGGCGGGAGTTGATGTCACCGATCACGTCACCCATGTAGTCCTCGGGCGTGGTGACCTCGACGGCCATCAGCGGTTCCAGCAGAACCGGTCCGGCCTTGCGAGCGGCTTCCTTGAACGCCATGGAACCGGCGATCTTGAAGGCCATCTCGGAGGAGTCAACGTCATGGTACGCGCCGTCGAGCAGGGTCACCTTGACACCGGTCAGCGGGTAGCCGGCGAGCACGCCGAACTCCATCGCCTCCTGGCAGCCCGCGTCCACCGAAGGGATGTACTCCTTGGGGATACGGCCACCGGTGACCTTGTTCTCGAACTCGTACCCGTCGCCTTCCAGCGGCGCCAGGGCGATCTGCACCTTGGCGAACTGCCCGGAACCGCCGGTCTGCTTCTTGTGCGTGTAGTCGAGACGGTCCACCGTCTTGCGCAGGGTCTCGCGGTACGCGACCTGCGGCTTGCCGACGTTGGCCTCGACCTTGAACTCGCGCTTCATCCGATCGACCAGGATGTCGAGGTGCAGCTCGCCCATGCCCGCGATGATCGTCTGACCGGTCTCCTGGTCAGCCTTCACCTGGAAGGACGGGTCCTCCTCGGCGAGACGCTGGATGGCGACACCCAGCTTCTCCTGGTCGCCCTTGGACTTGGGCTCGATCGCGACCTCGATGACCGGGGCCGGGAAGTCCATCGACTCCAGGATCACCGGGTTGGCCGGGTCGGCCAGGGTCTCGCCCGTCGTGGTCTGCTTCAGACCCATGACGGCGACGATGTCGCCGGCGCCGACGCGGTCGATCTCCTCACGCTTGTTGGCGTGCATCCGGTAGATCTTGCCGATGCGTTCCTTCTTCTCCTTCACGGAGTTCTGCACCTGCGCGCCCGCCTGGAGCACGCCGGAGTAGATCCGGATGAAGGTCAGCTTGCCCAGGTGGGGGTCGCTGGCGATCTTGAACGCGAGCGCCGCGAGCGGCTCGTCCTCGGACGGCTTGCGCGAGATGACCTGCTCGGGGTCGCGCGGCGAGGTGCCCTCGACCGCCTCGACGTCCAGCGGCGACGGCAGGTACCGCACGACCGCGTCGAGCAGGGGCTGGACGCCCTTGTTCTTGAACGCGGTGCCGCAGAACACGGGGGTGATCGTGGTGTCGCCGGTCCCGGTGGAGGCCAGGGTCACACGGCGGATCGCCGCGATGAGCTGCTCCTCGGTGGGCTCCTCGCCCTCCAGGTACTGCTCCATGACCGCTTCGTCGTTCTCGGCGACGGCCTCGACGAGCTTGGTGTGCCACTCCTCGGCCTGCTCGCGCAGGTCGGCGGGAATGTCCACCACGTCGTACATCTCGCCGAGCTTCGTCTCCTCGGACCAGACCAGGGCCTTCATGCGGACGAGGTCCACGACGCCCTGGAAACCGGCCTCGGCACCGATCGGCAGCTGCATCACCAGCGGGGTGGCCTTCAGCCGATCGACGATCATGTCAACGCAGCGGAAGAAGTCCGCACCCGTGCGGTCCAGCTTGTTCACGAAGCAGATACGCGGCACACCGTAGCGGTCGGCCTGACGCCACACCGTCTCGGACTGCGGCTCGACACCGGCGACACCGTCGAACACCGTCACGGCACCGTCGAGGACGCGGAGCGAACGCTCCACCTCGACCGTGAAGTCCACGTGACCAGGGGTGTCGATGATGTTGATGGTGTTGTCAACGTCGTCCAGGACCCAGTGACAGGTGACCGCGGCGGACGTGATCGTGATGCCGCGCTCCTGCTCCTGCTCCATCCAGTCGGTGGTGGCCGCGCCGTCGTGGACTTCACCGATCTTGTAGCTCATGCCGGTGTAGTACAGGATGCGCTCGGTGGTCGTCGTCTTGCCCGCGTCGATGTGGGCCATGATCCCGATGTTGCGGACCTTGGCCAAGTCAAGTGAAGTGGTAGCCATATGGCTTCAGTCTTCTCTCGGTCTCGATGGGGGCGCGACTACCAGCGGTAGTGCGCGAAGGCCTTGTTGGATTCGGCCATCTTGTGGGTGTCCTCACGCTTCTTGACGGAGGCACCCAGCCCGTTCGACGCGTCGAGCAGCTCGTTCATCAGCCGCTCGGTCATCGTCTTCTCGCGACGGGCGCGCGAGTAGCCCACCAGCCAGCGCAGCGCCAGGGTGGAGGAACGACCGGGCTTGACCTCGATCGGCACCTGGTAGGTGGCGCCACCGACGCGGCGGGACTTCACCTCGATCGTCGGCTTGACGTTCTCCAGGGCACGCTTGAGGGTGATGACCGGGTCGTTGCCGGTCTTGTCCCGCAGACCTTCCATGGCGCCGTAGACGATGCGCTCGGCGGTGGAGCGCTTGCCGTTCAGCAGCACCTTGTTGATCAGCGACGTCACCAGAGGGGAGCCGTAGACCGGGTCGATGTGAACCGGACGCTTCGGGGCAGGGCCCTTACGAGGCATGCTTACTTCTCCTTCTTGGCGCCGTAACGGCTGCGGGCCTGCTTACGGTTCTTGACACCCTGGGTGTCGAGAGAACCACGGATGATCTTGTAGCGAACACCCGGCAGGTCCTTCACACGCCCACCGCGCACCAGCACGATGGAGTGCTCCTGAAGGTTGTGGTTCTCACCCGGAATGTAGGCGGTGACCTCGATGCCGTTGCTCAGTCGCACACGGGCGACCTTGCGCAGCGCCGAGTTCGGCTTCTTCGGGGTGGTCGTGAACACACGCGTGCACACACCGCGGCGCTGGGGCGAACCCTCCAGTGCGGGTGTCTTGTTCTTCTCGACCTTGTCCTGCCGGCCCTTGCGGACCAGCTGCTGGATCGTTGGCACCGTATCTCCGGTTTCTCTGTGCCGATCTCGATAAAGCTAACCTGGGCCACTCCCCGACCCACGCGGTCGGGTGTGTCGGAAAGACTGCGGATGTCCAAGCCCCTCGCGGAGCGAGGAGGGGACGCAGATCCCGGAGTCCATGCGGCGAAAAAGCGCAGGGAACACCCCAGGCACAAGGTCAGAGGGTACCTACCCCGGGGGCTCCGGTCAAAATGATTGGCTGCGCACGCACAATGACCCCATGGACACACGTGGGGACATGGACGGGGCGGGGCCGGGGGATGTCGGCGACATAGCCGGCGGTGCCGAGGCGGACGGCGGGGACGGGGAAGGCACCACGGAGGGTGGTGGAGACAGAAGCGACAGAGCCGGAGCCGGAGAAGGCGACGCCGCCGCCGGTACGCAGGTGAGCGACGTCACGACGGAACGTACCACCTCGGGCGGCACCGGCGGGAACGACGCGGGACCGGCACCGGGCGACGAGGAGGCCGCGGAGGCGCCGGAAGGCACCGAGGACACGGAGCAGGACGCGGCGCCACCACGCCGCCGCAGGCGCCGCTGGCCACTGGTCGTGGCGGCCGTCCTGGCCCTGGTCCTCGCCTCGGCGGGCGCCGCGGGCGCCTGGCTGTGGTGGGAGACCGACGAGGCGCTCGACTCGATCGAACGCATCCCCGACGCGCTGCCGACGCACCTGCCGGTGACCGCGCAGCCCCCACGCATCGAGGGCGACGCACTCGTCTACCTGCTGATCGGGGTGGACAACGACCAGGCGCCGGAACCCGGCGAGGACTGGCCCGCGGGCGTGGCCCGCAGCGACACGATGATGCTCACCCAGATCTCCGCCGACCGCGAGACGGTCTCCCTCGTCTCGCTGCCCCGCGACACCTGGACGGAGATCCCGGGCCGCGGCGAGGCCAAGCTGAACGCCGCCTACTCCTGGGGCGGCCCCGCGCTGCTGGTCGAGACGGTGCAGAACCTCACGGGCATCCGCATCGACCATGTGGCGATCATCGACTGGTCGGGCTTCCGCGCGTTCACCGACGCCGTCGGCGGTGTGACCGTGGACGGCGAGCGGATGGACGGCCGCGAGGCCCTGGACTACGTGCGGGAGCGCAAGACCCTCCCGGGCGGCGACCTCGACCGCACCAGGCGCCAGCAGAACTTCCTGCGCGCCCTGCTCAACCAGACGGCCGGCGCGGGGACGCTCACCGACCCCGGCCGTCTCACCGGGCTGCTCGGCACGCTCGGCGACGTCGTCAGCGTGGACGACCAGCTCAGCAACGGCGACCTGCGCTCCCTCGCCTGGGACCTGCGCGGCATCAGCGGCGACGAGGTCAACTTCATGAACGCCCCGGTCGCCGGCGCCGACCGCCGCGGGGGACAGTCGGTCGTGCTCCTCGACGACGAGGCGGCACGCCCCCTGTGGGACGCCATGCGCGACGACGCCATGGCCGGGTTCCTCGCGAGCGGGGAAGCCCCCGAACAGCTCGGCGACGACGTGCGCTGAGCCCGCGCCGCGCCCCCGACCGGCCGCCCGCACAGGCCGGGCCGGGGCGGCGCGCCGTGCCACCACCACAACGGCCCGCGGGCCCGTCCGGAGCGGCGAGGATGCCGCCCGGACGGGCCCGCGTACGTCGTGCCCGGTGCCCCGGGGAGGACGGCTCAGCCCTGGTAGGGGCCGTAGTCGTAGTCCTCCAGCGGAACGGCCTGGCCGGAGCCCGTGCCGAAGGGCGAGTAGTCGATGTCGTCGTACCCGACGGCCGAGTACATCGCGGCCTTCGCCTCCTCGGTCGGCTCGACCCGGATGTTCCGGTAGCGGGACAGGCCCGTACCGGCCGGGATGAGCTTGCCGATGATCACGTTCTCCTTGAGGCCGATCAGGGAGTCCGACTTGGCGTTGATCGCCGCGTCGGTGAGCACCCGGGTCGTCTCCTGGAAGGACGCCGCCGACAGCCACGACTCGGTGGCGAGCGACGCCTTGGTGATACCCATCAGCTGCGGACGGCCGGAGGCGGGGTGACCGCCCTCGGCGACGACGCGCCGGTTCTCGCTCTCGAACTTCGAGCGCTCGACCAGCTCGCCGGGCAGCAGCTCCGCGTCGCCCGACTCGATGATCGTCACCCGGCGCAGCATCTGCCGGACGATGATCTCGATGTGCTTGTCGTGGATCGCCACACCCTGCGAGTTGTAGACCTTCTGCACCTCGCCGACCAGGTAGATCTGGACGGCGCGCTGGCCCAGGATGCGCAGGACGTCGTGCGGGTTGGCCGCGCCGACGGTCAGCGGCTGGCCGACGGCGACGTGCTCGCCCTCGCTGACCAGCACACGGGAGCGCTTGGAGACCGCGAAGGCCGTCTCGTCCGACCCGTCGTCCGGGGTGACGACGACCTTCTTCGTCTTCTCGGTCTCCTCGATCCGCACGCGGCCCGCCGACTCGGAGATCGGCGCGACGCCCTTGGGCGTCCTGGCCTCGAACAGCTCGACCACACGCGGCAGACCCTGCGTGATGTCCTCACCGGCGACACCGCCGGTGTGGAAGGTACGCATCGTCAGCTGGGTGCCGGGCTCACCGATGGACTGGGCCGCGATGATGCCGACGGCCTCGCCGATGTCCACCAGCTTGCCGGTGGCCAGCGAACGGCCGTAGCACATGGCGCAGGTGCCGACGGCCGACTCGCAGGTCAGGACCGAGCGGGTCTTGACCGTCTCGACGCCGTGGCCGACCAGCTCGTCGATGAGCACGTCGCCCAGGTCGGTACCGGCCGGGGCCAGCACCTTCCCGTCCACGACGATGTCCTCGGCGAGGCAGCGGGCGTAGACGCTGCTCTCGACGTCCTCCGCCTTGCGCAGCACGCCGTCGGGGCCCTTGGCCGCGATGGAGAGCTTCAGGCCGCGCTCGGTGCCGCAGTCCTCCTCGCGGATGATCACGTCCTGGGAGACGTCCACCAGACGACGGGTGAGGTACCCGGAGTCGGCGGTCCGCAGGGCGGTGTCCGCGAGGCCCTTACGGGCACCGTGCGTGGAGATGAAGTACTCCAGCACGGACAGACCCTCGCGGAACGACGCCTTGATCGGCCGCGGGATGGTCTCGTTCTTCGCGTTGGAGACGAGGCCGCGCATACCCGCGATCTGACGCATCTGCATCATGTTTCCGCGGGCACCGGAGTCCACCATCATGAAGATGGGGTTGATCTTCGGGAAGTTCTCGCTCATGGCCTCGGCGACCTCGTTCGTCGCCTTGGTCCAGATCGCGATCAGCTCCTGCGTGCGCTCGTCCTTGGTGATCAGACCGCGCTCGTACTGCTTCTGGACCTTCTCGTCCTGCGCCTCGTAGTCGGCGAGGATCTGCTTCTTCACCGGCGGCACGACGATGTCGGAGACCGCGACGGTGACGCCCGAGCGCGTGGCCCAGAAGTAACCGGACGACTTCAGGTTGTCCAGCGTCGCGGCGACAATGACCTTCGGGTAGCGCTCGGCCAGGTCGTTGACGATCTGCGAGAGCTGCTTCTTGCCGACGGACTGGTCGATGAACGGGTAGTCCTCGGGCAGCAGCTCGTTGAAGAGCGCCCGGCCCAGCGTGGTGCGCATCCGGAAGCTGTCGCCCGGCTGCCACTCGCCCGCGCCGGAGCCGTCGGCCTCGGTGGGGGCGGGCGGGGTCCAGCCGCGGGGCGGGACGGAGCCGACCGGGAAGCGGATGTCGATCTTCGCCTGGAGCGACAGCTCGCCCGAGTCGAAGGCCATGATCGCCTCGGCGGTGGAGGCGAACGACCTGCCCTCGCCCTTGACCTCGCGCTCCTCCTCGTCCGTGGTGAGGAAGAAGAGGCCGAGCACCATGTCCTGGGTGGGCATGGTCACCGGGCGGCCGTCGGCCGGCTTCAGGATGTTGTTCGAGGACAGCATCAGGATGCGGGCCTCGGCCTGCGCCTCCGCGGACAGCGGCAGGTGCACGGCCATCTGGTCGCCGTCGAAGTCCGCGTTGAACGCGGTGCACACGAGCGGGTGGATCTGGATGGCCTTGCCCTCGACCAGCTGCGGCTCGAACGCCTGGATGCCGAGGCGGTGCAGGGTCGGGGCGCGGTTCAGCAGCACCGGGTGCTCGGCGATGACCTCTTCGAGGACGTCGTACACCACGGTGCGCTGGCGCTCGACCATGCGCTTGGCCGACTTGATGTTCTGCGCGTGGTTCAGATCGACCAGGCGCTTCATCACGAACGGCTTGAACAGTTCGAGCGCCATGGCCTTCGGCAGACCGCACTGGTGCAGCTTGAGCTGCGGGCCGACGACGATCACGGAACGCGCCGAGTAGTCCACGCGCTTGCCCAGCAGGTTCTGCCGGAAGC
Organism: Streptomyces avicenniae; assembly: GCF_000719135.1. Lineage (GTDB taxonomy): Bacteria > Actinomycetota > Actinomycetes > Streptomycetales > Streptomycetaceae > Streptomyces > Streptomyces avicenniae. The sequence goes on from NZ_JOEK01000005.1 coordinate 91,720, forward strand.
GGCCCTGCTTGCCCTTGAGCATGTCGGACAGCGACTTCAGCGGACGGTTGCCGGGACCGGTGACCGGACGGCCGCGACGGCCGTTGTCGAACAGCGCGTCCACGGCCTCCTGGAGCATCCGCTTCTCGTTGTTCACGATGATCTCGGGGGCACCGAGGTCGAGCAGACGCTTGAGGCGGTTGTTCCGGTTGATGACGCGGCGGTACAGGTCGTTCAGGTCGGAGGTCGCGAAGCGGCCACCGTCCAGCTGCACCATCGGCCGCAGGTCCGGCGGGATGACCGGCACACAGTCGAGCACCATGCCGCGCGGGCTGTTGGACGTCTGGAGGAACGGCGAGACGACCTTGAGCCGCTTCAGGGCGCGGGTCTTCTTCTGGCCCTTGCCGGTGCGGATGATCTCCCGCAGCCGCTCGGCCTCCTCCTCCAGGTCGAAGGTCTCCAGGCGCTTCTGGAGCGCCGCGGCGCCCATCGAGCCGTCGAAGTAGGTCCCGAAGCGGTCGCGCAGCTCGCGGTAGAGCAGCTCGTCGCCCTCCAGGTCCTGGACCTTGAGGTTCTTGAAGCGGGTCCAGACCTCGTCCAGACGGTCCAGCTCGCGCTGCGCGCGGTCGCGCAGCTGCTTCATCTCCCGCTCGGCACCCTCGCGCACCTTGCGGCGCACGTCGGCCTTGGCGCCCTCGGCCTCCAGCTCGGCGAGGTCCGACTCCTGCTTCTTGGCGCGGGTCTCCAGGTCGGCGTCACGGCGCTGCTCGACCTGCTGGCGCTCGACGGAGATCTGGGCCTCAAGCGAGGGCAGGTCGCGGGTGCGGCGCTCCTCGTCCACGTACGTGATCATGTAGGCGGCGAAGTAGATGACCTTCTCCAGGTCCTTCGGCGCCAGGTCGAGCAGGTACCCGAGGCGTGAGGGCACGCCCTTGAAGTACCAGATGTGGGTGACGGGGGCGGCCAGTTCGATGTGGCCCATCCGCTCACGGCGCACCTTGGCGCGGGTCACCTCGACGCCGCAGCGCTCACAGATGATGCCCTTGAAGCGGACGCGCTTGTACTTGCCGCAGTAGCACTCCCAGTCCCGGGTGGGGCCGAAGATCTTCTCGCAGAAGAGGCCGTCCTTCTCGGGCTTGAGCGTGCGGTAGTTGATGGTCTCCGGCTTCTTGACCTCACCGTGGGACCACTGACGGATGTCGTCAGCGGTGGCGAGGCCGATCCGCAGTTCGTCGAAGAAGTTGACGTCGAGCACTCTCGTCAATCCCTCTCAGGTTCGAGTGTGGTGGTCTGATCGGGGTCCCGGGGCTGGGCCGGGGACGGCGGTGGGCCGCCCCCGGCCGGACCCGTCAGACCTCTTCGACGCTGCTCGGCTCGCGCCGGGACAGGTCGATGCCGAGCTCCTCCGCGGCGCGGAAGACGTCCTCGTCGGTGTCGCGCATCTCGATGGACATGCCGTCGCTTGACAGCACCTCCACATTGAGGCAGAGCGACTGCATTTCCTTGATGAGCACCTTGAAGGACTCCGGGATACCGGGCTCCGGGATGTTCTCACCCTTGACGATGGCCTCGTAGACCTTGACGCGGCCGGTGACGTCGTCGGACTTGATGGTGAGCAGTTCCTGCAGGGCGTAGGCCGCGCCGTACGCCTCCAGGGCCCACACCTCCATCTCACCGAAGCGCTGGCCACCGAACTGGGCCTTACCGCCCAGCGGCTGCTGGGTGATCATGGAGTACGGGCCGGTCGAGCGCGCGTGCAGCTTGTCATCGACCAGGTGGTGCAGCTTCAGGATGTACATGTACCCGACGGAGATCGGGTCGGGGAACGGCTCCCCGGAACGGCCGTCGTACAGCTGGGCCTTGCCCGAGGGCAGGACGAGCCGGTCGCCGTCGCGGTTGGGGATGGTGGACTCGAACAGCCCGGCCATCTCGTCCTCGCGGGCGCCGTCGAAGACCGGGGTGGCGACATTGGTGCCCGGCGCGACGTCGTCGGCGCCGATGGCCGCCAGCCGCTCCTTCCACTCCGCGTCGGTGCCCTCGATCTTCCAGCCCTGGGAGGCGAGCCACCCGAGGTGGATCTCCAGCACCTGGCCCGGGTTCATGCGGGACGGGACGCCCAGCGGGTTCAGGATGATGTCCACCGGGGTGCCGTCCTCCATGAACGGCATGTCCTCGACGGGCAGGATCTTGGAGATGACGCCCTTGTTGCCGTGGCGCCCGGCGAGCTTGTCGCCGTCGGTGATCTTGCGCTTCTGGGCCACGTAGACGCGGACCAGCTGGTTGACGCCGGGCGGCAGCTCGTCGCCCTCCTCGCGGTCGAAGACGCGCACGCCGATGACCTTGCCGGTCTCGCCGTGCGGCACCTTCAGGGAGGTGTCGCGGACCTCGCGGGCCTTCTCGCCGAAGATCGCGCGCAGCAGGCGCTCCTCGGGGGTCAGCTCGGTCTCGCCCTTCGGGGTGACCTTGCCGACCAGGATGTCGCCGGCCTCGACCTCGGCGCCGATGCGGATGATGCCGCGGTCGTCGAGGTCGGCGAGGACCTCCTCGGAGACGTTCGGGATGTCCCGGGTGATCTCCTCGGGGCCCAGCTTGGTGTCACGGGCGTCCACCTCGTGCTCCTCGATGTGGATCGAGGAGAGGACGTCGTCCTGCACCAGACGCTGGGAGAGGATGATCGCGTCCTCGTAGTTGTAGCCCTCCCACGGCATGAACGCGACCAGCAGGTTCTTGCCGAGCGCCATCTCGCCGCTCTCGGTGGAAGGACCGTCCGCGATCACCTGGCCGGTGATGACGCGGTCGCCCTCCTCGACCAGCACCTTCTGGTTGAAGGAGGTGCCCTGGTTGGAGCGGTGGAACTTGGCCAGCCGGTGCGTGACGTGGGTGCCGTCGTCGTACTGGATGGAGATGTAGTCGGCGGACACGTCGGTGATGACACCGTCGCGCTCGGCCTTGATGACGTCGCCCGCATCCACGGCGGAGCGGTACTCCATGCCGGTGCCGACGAGCGGCGACTCGGCCTGGATCAGCGGCACGGCCTGGCGCATCATGTTCGAGCCCATGAGCGCGCGATTGGCGTCGTCGTGCTCCAGGAACGGGATCATGGCGGTCGCGACCGACACCATCTGGCGCGGCGAGACGTCCATGTAGTCCACGTCGGTCCCGGCGACGTAGTCCACCTCGCCGCCGCGGATGCGGACGAGCACGCGGGCCTCGGCGAAGGTGTAGTCGTCGGTCAGGCGGGCGTTCGCCTGCGCGATGACGTACCGGTCCTCCTCGTCGGCGGTGAGGTAGTTGACCTCGTCGGTGACGACACCGTCGGTGACCTTGCGGTACGGCGTCTCGACGAAGCCGAACGCGTTGACCCGGCCGAAGGCGGCCAGCGAGCCGATGAGGCCGATGTTCGGGCCCTCGGGGGTCTCGATCGGACACATGCGGCCGTAGTGCGAGGGGTGCACGTCACGGACTTCGAGGCCCGCCCGCTCACGGCTGAGGCCGCCGGGACCGAGCGCCGACAGGCGGCGCTTGTGGGTCAGCCCGGAGAGCGGGTTCGTCTGGTCCATGAACTGCGACAGCTGGCTGGTGCCGAAGAACTCCTTGATGGAGGCGACGACCGGCCGGATGTTGATCAGGGTCTGCGGCGTGATCGCCTCGACGTCCTGGGTGGTCATGCGCTCGCGGACGACGCGCTCCATGCGCGCGAGGCCGGTGCGGACCTGGTTCTGGATCAGCTCGCCGACGTTGCGCAGGCGGCGGTTGCCGAAGTGGTCGATGTCGTCGGTCTCGACGACGATCGTGCGGCCCGCGGCGGTGGCCGTCTCGGTCTCACCGGCGTGCAGGCGGACCAGGTACTTGATCGTGGCGACGATGTCCTCGACGGTCAGCACGCCCGCGTCGAGCGGCTCGTCCCCGCCGAGCTTCTTGTTGATCTTGTAGCGGCCGACCTTGGCCAGGTCGTAGCGCTTCGGGTTGAAGTACAGGTTCTCCAGCAGCGTCTGCGCGGCCTCGCGGGTCGGCGGCTCGCCCGGGCGGAGCTTGCGGTAGATGTCGAGCAGCGCGTCGTCCTGCCCCTGGGTGTGGTCCTTCTCCAGGGTGGCGCGCATGGACTCGTAGTCGCCGAACTCCTCCAGGATCTGGTCGGAGGTCCAGCCCAGGGCCTTCAGCAGCACGGTGACGGACTGCTTGCGCTTGCGGTCGATGCGGACGCCGACCATGTCGCGCTTGTCGATCTCCATCTCCAGCCAGGCACCCCGGGACGGGATGATCTTGGCCGAGAACAGATCCTTGTCGGACGTCTTGTCGATGCTGCTGTCGAAGTAGACGCCAGGGGAACGGACGAGCTGCGAGACGACCACGCGCTCGGTACCGTTGATGCAGAAGGTGCCCTTGTCGGTCATGAGCGGGAAGTCGCCCATGAAGACCGTCTGGGACTTGATCTCACCGGTCTCGTTGTTGGTGAACTCGGCGGTGACGAAGAGCGGCGCCGCGTACGTGAAGTCGCGTTCCTTGCACTCGTCGATGGAGTTCTTCGGCGGCTCGAACCGGTGGTCCCGGAATGTCAGGGACATGGACCCGGAGAAGTCCTCGATCGGGGAGATCTCCTCGAAGATCTCCTCGAGACCGGACTTCCTGGGTACGTCCTGTCCACTTTCCAGCGCGGCCTCGACGCGGGCTTTCCAGGCGTCGTTGCCGAGGAGCCAGTCGAAGCTCTCGGTCTGGAGCGCAAGGAGATTCGGAACCTCAAGGGGTTCCTTGATCTTCGCAAAAGAGACACGCAGGGGTGCGGTGCTGGTGCCGTTGTTCGTACTGTTGGTCGAGGCGTTGCGCGAGGCGGCCAAGAGGGGGTCCTTCCGAGGGCTCGGACTCTCTGCGCGCGTACCTACCCCCCTGGTGACGGGCAGGAGGCAGCTAGGCAGCGCAAAGGGTCAGTGTAGCCACAAGACCCACTGATGTCCAACGCCTCTATCGACCATCGAGGAGCCACCCTCGGTGTACTCGTTTCGTGCCTCTCGTCGATCCACGCCCGGCCGCCTCGTAGCCGGCTGCGGATCTTCCGTCTGCCGCATCAATTCCCACTCCGCCGAGCATCCATGCCTCGGTTCATGGACTGATCTGGCGACGCGCCCTGAGAATCGCGCGCCCGGTGCGGTTCGTCAAGGCCCCTGGGAACCGAAGATCACCATACCCGGCCAGCGGGCAGGGGCAAGGAGGTGGCCACCACAACGCCCAGGGGCGATCACCCGACTGGGTGATCGCCCCTTACAACGACCCGCCTGAGCTGCGAAGGAGCGCAGCGTCAGCGGGTGGAGATCACTTGACCTCGACGCCGGCGCCGGCGGCCTCAAGGGAAGCCTTGGCCTTCTCGGCGGCCTCCTTGTTGACCTTCTCCAGGACGGGCTTCGGGGCGCCGTCCACGAGCTCCTTGGCCTCCTTCAGACCCAGCGAGGTCAGCTCACGCACGACCTTGATGACCTGGATCTTCTTCTCGCCCGCACCGGTGAGGACGACGTCGAACTCGTCCTTCTCCGGCTCGGCCTCGGCGGCACCGGCGCCACCACCCTGGGCGGGCAGGGCGAAGGCGGCCGGAGCGGCGGCCTCGACGTCGAACTTCTCCTCGAACTTCTTCACGAAGTCCGAGAGCTCCAGCAGGGTCATGTCCGCGAACTGCTCCAGCAGCTCGTCCTGGCTCAGCTTCGCCATGGTGGCGGTCCTTCCATGTCAAACGGGTCAGACGGCGGGTGCCGGGTGACCATCCGGGGTGGTACGAGCGGGCGGGTGCCTACTCGGCGGGAGCGGCCTCGCCGGCTTCGCCCTTTTCGACCTTCTCGCGCAGCGCGTCCGCGGTGCGGACCAGCTTCGTGAGCGGGGCCTGGAAGGTCGCCGCGGCCTTGGCCATGGACGCCTTCATGCCGCCGGCCAGCTTGGCCAGCAGCACCTCGCGCGACTCCAGGTCCGCGAGACGCACGATCTCCGCCGCGCTCAGGGTGCGCCCGTCGAGGACACCGCCCTTGATGACGAGCGCGGGGTGCTCCTTGGCGAAGTCACGCAGACCCTTCGCCGTCTCGACCGGGTCGCCGGTCACGAACGCGACGGCGGTCGAGCCCTTGAAGAACTCGTCGAGCCCGGTGACCCCGGCCTCGTTGGCCGCGATCTTGCTCAGCGTGTTCTTCGCCACACGGTACTGGGCGTTCCCACCGAGCGAACGGCGCAGCTGCTTCAGCTGGGCCACGGTGAGACCGGTGTACGCGGTGACGACGGCCGCGTGGGAGTTCTCGAAATCCTGCTTGATCTCCGCGACTGCCGCGACCTTGTCGGTGCTCGCCATAACCTCGGCCCTCCTTCCGGGACTTTCCGGGTGATTCGAACCGCACGGAAGGGAGCCGGAGAAAACGGAACGCCCCGGCGCGGGCGCTCGGGGCGGACGGGACCGGGGTTCACAGGCCCGGGACGGACTCACCGGACGGCCAGGAACACCTGGGGCGTCATCACGAACACCTGCGCGGGCCGTCCGCCTCAGCGGATCCTTCGGCCGCCGCGAGCCCGGTGAGGACACACGACGACAACCAGCGGTCTTTGGCTTCGTGGGGGAGCGTACGGGACACGGTGCGCGGCAGGCAAATCGGGCCGCCTGCCGCGCCGGGTGTCAGCCGCCGAGGCCGCCCAGGACGGCCTCAAGCACCTCGTCGAAGTCCACGGCCCGGTCGGCCGGCGGCTCGGTGACGGCCACCTCGGTGCCGAGGTCGGCGTAGTCCACCTGGTAGGTCAGCTCGCCGGTCGTCGTCGTGTACCGCTGGCTCAGGCGGACCGGGAAGTCGTCCTCGCCGACCCAGGCGTCGATCGTCCAGCTCTCGACGCCCTGCCGCTCGGCGGCCTCGGTGAGGCGGTGGCGCTGCGCGTCGGTGAGCTGCCCGTCCTGGCCGTCGCCCTCGGCGGCCAGCGCGTCCGCGAGGGAGACCGTGCCGCGGTAGTGCTCCGCCGTGGTCCCGTTGATGTCCTCGGTGCCCACGGACTCGATGCCGGGGGCGCGCAGCAGCAGCGCGAGTTGGTCGGCCGGGTCCTGCGCCGCGGTGTCCAGGGCGGAGGCGACGGCGCCCGCGACGGCGCCGTCGGAGCCGCCGGAGTCCTCGGCCACCTCGGCGACGTCCACCCGCAGCCAGTCGCGGCCGTCGAACTCGGCGGCGAACGCGCCGTCGAGCGAGGCCCACACGGTGTCGCCGACCCACAGGACGTGCGTCTCGGCCGGGGCGGCGGGGCCGAGGCCCAGCGCGTCGCCCTCGACCGTCGCGTCGATGGCGGGGTCGTCGCCCCAGGACATGACCCCCTCGGCCGTCACGCCGCCGTCCTGGGCACCCGAGCCGGTGAGGCTCGCCTCGAAGGAGGCCGAGGTGGTGCGCCCCGCGCTGTCGGCCGCCGCGCGGACGGCCGCCAGGACCTCGGGGTCGGTGCGGACGGTGTCCGCGGACGCCTCGGAGCCGCCGTCACCGTCCCCGTCGTCCCCCGAGCCGCCGCACGCCGCCGTACCGGCGAGCAGCAGCGCCGCGCCGCCGAGCGCGACGGCCCGCGCCGCGCGGCGGGGTCCGGTCGTCCCGGCCCGGTGCCGTGCCCACGGGAAAAGCCTCTCGGAACGCATCGCTCCCCCTCCGTCCGGGCCGGGGGCCGCACTCCCACCGCGCCGTCCTCGGCCTGCTGTCGCCTCCACGCTAACGCAGCGGGCGCCCTACGCAAACGCCCGTCCGCACGCCGCGAGGGCGTGGGACGGGCGTGTGTCGGACCGGTACCGGCCGCGTGCGCTCAGACGAGGTTGTCCTCGCTGAGCAGGTCGCGGGTGCGGTTGGTGTCCACGGGGATGCCGGGGCCGATCGTGGTGCTGATCGTCGCCTTCTTCAGGTAACGGCCCTTGGCCGCCGACGGCTTCAGCCGCAGGATCTCGTCCAGCGCGGCGGCGTAGTTCTCCACCAGCTTGGTCTCGTCGAAGGAGACCTTGCCGATGATGAAGTGGAGGTTCGAGTGCTTGTCCACCCGGAACTCGATCTTGCCGCCCTTGATCTCGGTGACGGCCTTGGCGACGTCGGGGGTGACGGTGCCGGTCTTCGGGTTCGGCATCAGACCACGCGGGCCGAGGACGCGGCCGAGGCGGCCGACCTTGCCCATGAGGTCAGGGGTGGCGACGACGGCGTCGAAGTCGAGCCAGCCGCCCGCCACCCGCTCGATCAGTTCGTCGGAGCCGACGATGTCGGCGCCCGCGGCCTCCGCAGCCGCTGCACGGTCACCGGTCGCGAAGACCAGGACCCGGGCGGTCTTGCCGGTGCCGTGCGGAAGGTTGACGGTGCCGCGGACCATCTGGTCGGCCTTGCGCGGGTCCACACCCAGGCGCATGGCGACCTCGACGGTGCCGTCGAACTTGGAGGTCGAGGTGTCCTTGGCGAGACGGACGGCCGCGAGCGGCGCGTAGACGCTCGTGCGGTCGAACTTGTCGTCCGCGCTGCGAAGGTTCTTGCTGCGCTTCACTGCTGCTCCTGCGATCGAATCGGAGTCGTGGTGCGGGCCGGCGCAGGCCCTGCCACGGGAAGGTGGACGTCGGCGGGGCTCAGCCCTCGACGGTGACACCCATGGAACGGGCGGTACCGGCGATGATCTTCTCGGCGGCGTCGAGGTCGTTGGCGTTCAGGTCGGGCATCTTGGTGGTGGCGATCTCCCGGACCTGGGCGCGCGTGAGCTTGGCGACCTTGGTCTTCTGGGGCTCGCCCGAGCCCTTCTCGACACCGGCGGCCTTGAGGATCATCTTCGCGGCCGGCGGGGTCTTGGTGATGAAGGTGAAGGAGCGGTCCTCGTAGACCGTGATCTCCACCGGGATGACCCAGCCGCGCTGCGACTCGGTCGCGGCGTTGTAGGCCTTGCAGAACTCCATGATGTTGACACCGTGCTGACCGAGCGCCGGACCCACGGGCGGCGCGGGGTTCGCGGCGCCGGCCTGGATCTGGAGCTTGATGAGCCCGGTGACCTTCTTGTTCCTGGGAGGCATGTTCTCGGGTCCTCTACCTCAGTGTGTGATGGGTGTGCCGCCGGGGCACCGGAGCCGGTGCCGGACGGAGGCATACCGGACCACGGTAACGGGTACCGTCGTACGGCCAAAATCGCGCGCCCCGGAACCGGGTGACCGGGACCGGGGCGGGACACCGTGCCGGGCCTCACGGCCCGGCGGCGGCTCAGTTCTTCTGGATCTGGTCGAAGCTCAGCTCGACCGGGGTCTCGCGGCCGAAGATCTCGACGAGGCCCTTGACCTTCTTGGAGTCGGGGTTGATCTCGTTGATCGTCGCCTGGAGGGTCGCGAACGGGCCGTCCGTGACGGTGACCGAGTCGCCGACCTCGAAGTCCAGGACCTGCACCTCGACCTTGCGGCCACCGCCCGCGCCGCCCTCGGCAGCCGCCTCGGCGGCGGCCTTCTGCTCCACCTCGGGGGCGAGCATCTTCACGATCTCGTCGAGCGTGAGCGGGTACGGGTCGTAGGCGTTGCCGACGAAGCCGGTGACGCCCGGGGTGTTGCGCACGACGCCCCAGGACTCGTTCGTCAGGTCCATGCGGACCAGGACGTAGCTGGGGAGCTTGTTCTGCTTGATCGTGCGGCGGTCGCCGTTCTTGATCTGGACGACCTCTTCCTGGGGCACCTCGACCGCGAAGATGTAGTCCTCGACGTTCAGCGAGACGGCGCGCTGTTCCAGGTTGGTCTTCACGCGGTTCTCGTACCCCGCGTACGTGTGGACGACGTACCACTCGCCGGGCAGGGCCCGCAGTTCCTCGCGCAGCTGCGCGACCGGATCGACGGGCTCGGCGGGCTCCGCCTCCTCGCCCGCGTCGGCCTCGGTCCCGGCGGGCTCCTCGGCCGCCTCGGCGCCGGTCCCGTCGTCCTCACCGATCTCGTCGGTCTCCGTGGCCGCCTCCTCGGGCGCCCCGAGGGTGTCCGCCTGCTCCTCCGCCTCCTCGACGATGTCGCGTGCGGTGTCGTCGCCCTCGGTCCCGGGGGACGCGGCGTCGTTGCGGTACGGGTCAGACACGATTGCTGCTTCTTCCTGCGCTTCCGGACACGGTGTTGATGATCAGCCGGAGATGACCAGCCGGGTGATCAGCCGAAGACGTAATCGACGGCGCGGCTGAACCCCCAGTCAAGCACGGTCAGGATGCAGATGACGACGATCACGAAGACGATGACGGCCGTGGTGTAGGTCGTGAGCTGGTTGCGGGACGGCCAGACGACCTTCCGCAGCTCGGCGACCACCTGCCGGTAGAACAGCGCGAGACGGCCGAGCGGGCCGCGCTTGGCACGCTTGCCGCGGCGGCCGGTGCCACCGCCGCCACTGGCGCCCTCGCCCCGGGGCTCTGGCGTCTCCACGGAGTCTGTGATCCCCGCCACTCGTCCTCACCTGTTCCCGGTCATGGTCATAAGCCGCCCGGTCCACCCGGACGGCTGTGTACCTAGCGCCTAGCAGGGCCGGAGGGACTTGAACCCCCAACCGCTGGTTTTGGAGACCAGTGCTCTACCAATTGAGCTACGACCCTTTACCGCATGGCTTACCGACAACGTACCGCATCGGGCACCACCGGTGAGGAGTGTACGTGGTGAAGCGCCGGGCGTCGAACGGCACATGGATCTTGCCGCGGGATCCGCCGCCGGTCCCGGGCTTTCCCGGACACATCGCCCCCGCGCCCCGCCCCCGCGAGGCCCCGTCCACCCCTCGTGACCCGCGTGCCACCCGACGGGACGGTCTGGGACGATGCGTATATGAGTGCCACATCCTCCCCATCTCCCGCGCAGCCACCCGTCGCGCCGCCCACCGGGCGCCGTGTCTCGGCCCGGGTCGGCGCCATCTCCGAGTCCGCCACCCTCGCCGTGGACGCCAAGGCGAAGGCCCTCAAGGCCGCCGGGCGTCCCGTCATCGGCTTCGGCGCCGGTGAACCCGACTTCGCCACCCCGGAGTACATCGTCGCGGCGGCCGAGGCGGCCTGCCGCGAGCCGCGCTTCCACCGCTACACCCCGCCCGGCGGCCTGCCGGAGCTGAAGGAGGCGCTCGTCGCGAAGACGCTGCGCGACTCGGGGTACGCGATCGACGCCTCGCAGGTCCTGGTGACCAACGGCGGCAAGCAGGCGATCTACGAGGCGTTCGCCACGCTGCTCGACCCGGGCGACGAGGTCATCGTCCCGGCGCCGTACTGGACGACCTACCCCGAGTCGATCCGCCTCGCGGGCGGCGTGCCGGTCGAGGTCGTCACCGACGAGACCAGCGGCTACCTGGCGACCGTGGAGCAGCTGGAGGCGGCACGCACCGAGCGGACGAAGGTGCTGCTGTTCGTCTCGCCGTCCAACCCGACCGGCGCCGTCTACACCCCTGAGCAGACCGAGGCGATCGGCCGCTGGGCGGTGGAGCACGGGCTGTGGGTGCTCACCGACGAGATCTACGAGCACCTGGTCTACGGCGACGCGCGCTTCACGTCGCTGCCCGCCGCCGTGCCGGAGCTGGCCGACCGCTGCGTGATCGTGAACGGTGTGGCGAAGACGTACGCGATGACCGGCTGGCGCGTGGGCTGGCTGATCGGCCCGCGCGACGTGATCAAGGCGGCGACGAACCTCCAGTCGCACGCCACGTCGAACGTGAGCAACGTCGCGCAGGCCGCCGCGCTGGCCGCCGTCTCGGGCGACCTGTCGGCGGTGGACGCGATGCGCGAGGCGTTCGACCGCAGGCGCCGCACGATCGTGCGGATGCTGAACGAGATCGAGGGCGTCACCTGCCCGGTGCCCGACGGCGCGTTCTACGCGTACCCGTCCGTGAAGCCGCTGCTCGGCAAGGAGATCAGGGGCCGCCGTCCGGCGACCAGCCTGGAGCTGGCCGGGCTGCTGCTCGAAGAGGCCGAGGTCGCGGTGGTGCCGGGCGAGGCGTTCGGGACGCCGGGCTACCTGCGGCTGTCGTACGCGCTCGGTGACGACGACCTGGTCGAGGGCGTCTCGCGGCTCCAGAAGCTGCTCGCGGAGGCCAGGGACTGACCGCGTTCCCCGCGGCCCGGGGACGGGACAGGGGTTCGGGCGACCGCACGTGCGGGTCACACGACTACCGGGCGTCTCGCCTGATGCGGCAAGATCCTGGGATGGATCGTGTACGTGACGTCCGTGCCCTGCCCAAGGCGCATCTGCATCTGCACTTCACCGGGTCGATGCGGCCCGGCACGCTGCTGGAACTGGCCGACAAGTACGGCGTGCATCTGCCGGAGGCCCTCAGCAGCGGCCGGCCGCCCCGCCTGCGGGCGACGGACGAGCGGGGCTGGTTCCGCTTCCAGCGCCTGTACGACGCGGCGCGCTCGTGCCTGCGGGAGCCGGAGGACATCAGGCGCCTGGTGCGCGAGGCGGCGGAGGAGGACATCCTCGACGGGTCGCGGTGGCTGGAGATCCAGGTGGACCCCACGTCCTACGCGCCGCGGCTCGGCGGGCTGATCCCCGCGCTGGAGATCATCCTGGACGCCGTGGAGACGACGGCGCGGGAGACCGGGCTCGGCATGCGGGTCCTGGTCGCGGCGAACCGGATGAAGCATCCGCTCGACGCGCGCACGCTGGCGCGGCTCGCCGTGCGCTACCGGGACCGCGGCGTCGTCGGCTTCGGGCTGTCGAACGACGAACGGCGCGGGCTGGCCCGTGACTTCGACCGGGCGTTCGCCATCGCGCGGGAGGGCGGCCTGCTGTCGGCGCCGCACGGGGGCGAGTTGTCGGGCCCGATCAGCGTGCGCGACTGCCTCGACGACCTGCGGGCGGCCCGGATCGGGCACGGGGTGCGCGTGGCGGAGGACCCGGCGCTGATGGCGCGGCTGGCGGACGCGCGCGTGACGTGCGAGGTCTGCCCGTCGTCGAACGTGGCGCTCGGCGTCTACGAGGACCTGGCGGACGTGCCGCTGCGGACGCTGTGGGACGCCGGGGTGCCGATGGCGCTGGGGGCGGACGACCCGCTGCTGTTCGGCTCGCGGCTGGCGGAGCAGTACGAGATCGCGCGGGCGCACCACGCCTTCACCGACCACGAACTGGCGGAGCTGGCACGGCAGTCGGTGCGCGCGTCGGCGGCGCCCGAGGACGTGCGGGGCAAGCTGATGGTGGAGATCGACGAGTGGCTGGCGCTGTGAGGGCGCCGGACCTGTCGGGGTGACAACTCCCTTGCTGAGCAGCCGCGTTCGTTCCGGCGTGCACGGGCTGCGCCTACAGTGAGCGGCAGTATCAGCCGTGGAAGGGGAGAGTCGCATGGGGTACGAGGACACGACGGCCGACGGGGGCGCTCCGGTGCCAGGGATCGACGTGACCCGGCCGAGCGTCGCGCGGGTCTACGACGCGGTCCTCGGGGGCAAGGACAACTACGCGGTGGACCGCGAGCTGGCCGACGCGATCGTGACGCAGCTGCCGGGGGCGCAGGTCATCGCGTTCGACAACCGGCGGGTGCTGGCGCGGGCGATCGCGGCGATGAGCGCGGCGGGCATCCGGCAGTTCATCGACATCGGCAGCGGTCTGCCGACGGCGGACAACGTGCACCAGGTCGCGCAGCGGCACGCGCCGGAGTCGCGGGTGGTGTACGTGGACAACGACCCGGTGGTCCTGGCGCACGGCCGGGCGCTGCTCGCGGAGAACGAGCGGACGGTCGTGATCACCGGTGACCTGCGGGACCCGGCCGGTATCCGCGACCACGAGGACACGCGGCGGCTCATCGACTTCGAGCAGCCGGTGGCCGTCGTCCTGTCGGCGATCCTGCACCACGTGAACGACGACGAGGGCCCGCTCGACCTCGCGCGTTTCTGGCGGGAGGCGGTGCCGTCGGGCAGCTACGTGTACATCAGTCACTTCCGCAGCGAGAACGATCCGGGGTCGGCGCGGCTCGAAGAGATCCTCCAGGGGTCGCTGGGCCGGGGGCGCTGGCGGTCGGACGAGGAGGTGGCGGAGCTGTTCGAGGGGCTGACGCTGCTGGAGCCGGGGATAGTGCCGTGCGCGCTGTGGCGTCCCGAGGGCGAGGGCGTCCCCGAGCTGACGGAGTGGCAGCGGCTGATCGTGGCGGGGCTCGCCGTCAAGCCGTGAGCGGGGCGCCGGGGCGCGGCGTCACAGCGAGGTGCCGACGGTGACCGGCTCGTTGACGAGGGTAATGCCGAAGGCGGCGTGGACGCCGTCGCGCACCTCGCGGGCGAGGGCGACGATGTCGGCGGCGGTGGCCGTGCCCCGGTTGGTGAGGGCGAGGGTGTGCTTGCCGGAGATGCGGGCCGGTCCCGTGCCGTGGCCCTTGGCGAACCCGGCGCGGTCGATGAGCCAGGCGGCGGACGTCTTGGTGCGTCCGTCGTCGGCGGGGTAGGCCGGGGGCAGGACGTCGGGGCCGAGGCGTTCGGCGACACGGGTGAGGAAGACGTCCCACTCCAGTGCGTCGAGGACCGGGTTGGTGAAGAACGACCCGGCGGACCACGTGTCGTTGTCGGCCGGGTCGAGGACCATGCCCTTGCCCGCGCGGAGGGCGAGGACGGCCTCGCGCGCGGCGGCGGCGGGGACGCGGTCGCCCGGGGCGACGCCGAGGGCGCGGGCGGTCTCGGGGTAGCGGAGGGGGGCGGAGAGCCCGGCGGCGTCCTCCAGCGTGAGGTGGACACGCAGGATGACGTGACGGTCGGGGTTCTCCTTGAAGCGGCTGTGGCGGTAGGCGAAGCCGCAGGCGGCGGCGGGGAGGGTGACCGTCTCGCGGGCGACCCGGTCGTAGGCGACGACCTCGGTGAGGACGGAGGAGACCTCCTGGCCGTAGGCGCCGACGTTCTGAATGGGGGTGGCGCCCGCGGAGCCGGGGATACCGGCGAGGCATTCGATGCCCGCGAGCCCGGCATCGACGGCGTGGGCGACGGCGTCGGACCAGTTCTCGCCCGCGGCCAGTTCGAGGCGGGTGCCGTCGAGGTGGCGGCCGGTGGTGGCGATGCGCAGGGCGGTGCCGGGGAAGCCGTCGTCGCCGATGAGGAGGTTGCTGCCGCCGCCGATGACGAGGAGCGGGGTGGCGGTGGCGTCGGCCGCGTTGACGGCGTCGATGACCTCCTCGTCCGTCGTGGCGGTCACCAGCCGGTCCGCCGGGCCGCCGACCCGGAGTGTGGTGAGGGTCGCGAGCGGGGCGTTGTGGATCTCCTGCACCGGGCCAGCATACGGGCGGGGGTCGGGGGCGGCCGGGGCGATGACTTCCGGGCGGCGCGCGAGTCGGTACGGGGGAAGGGAAACATCCGGAAGCGCGCAGGGGAGAAGGAGCCGATCATGCCGGGTATCAGGACGAGTCTGTGGTTCGACACCGAGGGCGAGGAGGCCGCCAGGTTCTACACGTCGCTCTTCCCGAACTCGGAGGTGACCGGCGTCACGCACTACACCGAGGCGGGGCCGAGGCCGGTGGGGCAGGTGCTGACGGTGGACTTCACGCTGGACGGGCAGCGGTTCACGGCGATCAACGGCGGCCCCGAGTTCACGTTCGACGAGGCGGTCTCGGTGCTGATCGAGTGCGCCGACCAGGCGGAGGTGGACCGCTACTGGGCGGCGCTGACGGAGGGCGGCGAGGAGGGGCCGTGCGGGTGGCTGAAGGACCGCTACGGGCTCTCCTGGCAGGTGGTGCCGCTGCGGCTGAACGAGCTGACGAGCGACCCGGACCCGGGGCGGGCGCGGCGTGCGACGGAGGCGATGTTCGGCATGAAGAAGATCGACGTCGCGGCGCTGGAGGCGGCGGCGGACGCGGGGTGACGGCGCGCGCCGGGACCGTACGGGGGCGGCGGGGCGCTCCGTACGGTCCCGGGGGCGGTGTCCTTCGGGTGTCCGTCAGGCGGCGACCGGTACGCGCTCGGCCGGGGCGTCCGGGGCGCCGGGGGCCCGCGTGGCGCGGCTGCGGCGGCCGGGGGCGATGAGCACGGCCACGGTCGCGGCCAGCAGCGCCACCACGCCGCCCCAGACGGCGGGCACGAGGCCGTCGGTGAAGCGCTGCGGTGTCTCGTAGCCGCCCTGGGCGGCGAAGACGGAGGCGAGGACGGAGACGCCGAGCGCGCCGCCGAGTTCCCGCATGGCGTTGCTGACGCCGGAGGCGATGCCCTGTTCGCGTGGCTCGACGCTCGCCATCACCATCTCGCCGATGGCGGCGAAGAACAGGGCCATGCCGATGCCGCACAGGACGAAGCCGGGGACCTGGCTGGCGTAGCTGACCTCGGGCTCCGCCAGGACCGCGAGCCAGCCGAGGCCGCCCGCCATGGCGAGCAGGCCGCCCGCGACGATGGGCCGTCCGCCGATGCGGTCGGAGAACGCCCCGGCCAGCGGCGAGATCAGCAGCGGCATCGCGGTCCACGGCAGCATCCGGACGCCCGCCTCGGTCGGCGTGTAGCCCTGGATGAGCTGGAGGAACTGGGTCAGCAGGAAGATCGAGCCGAACATCCCCGCGTACATGAGCAGGTTCGTGGCGTTGACGGCGCTGAAGGCGCGGGAGCGGAAGAGGCGCATGGGCAGCATCGGCGCGTCGGTCCGCAGCTCCCACAGGACGAACGCGATCATCAGCAGCCCGCCGAGGACGAAGCCGGTCAGGACGGTGCCGGACGTCCAGCCGTGCTCGCTGCCGCGGACGACGGCGAGGACGATGCCGAACAGGCCGGTGCTCGCGAGGACGGCGCCGGGGATGTCGAGGCGGGTGACGCCGGGGGCACGGCTCTCGCGCAGGCGCGTGAGGACCAGGGGCAGCAGCGCGATGCCGATGGGCACGTTCAGCCAGAAGATCCAGTGCCAGGACAGGTTGTCGGTGATGGCGCCGCCGACGAGGGGGCCGCCCGCGACGGCGAGGCCGTTGATGGCGCCCCATATGCCGAGGGCCGCGCCGCGCCGCTCGGCCGGGACGACGGCGGTGATCAGGGTGAGGCTGAGCGGGAAGATACCGGCGGCGCCGACGCCCTGGAGGGCGCGGGCGGCGATCAGGAGGTCCGTGGACTCGGCGAGGGCGGCGACGGCCGAGGCGACGGTGAACAGGGCGATGCCGTAGCTGAAGATCCGGCGGCGGCCGAAGCGGTCGCCGAGCGCGGCGGCGGGCAGCAGGAGGCAGGCGAACGGGAGGGTGTAGCCGTTGACGATCCATTCGAGGTCGTCGAGGCCGCCGCCGAGGTCGTCGCGGATGACGGGGAGCGCGGTGGTGACGACGAGGTTGTCGAGGGCGGCCATGAAGGTGGCCGCGCCGGTGAGGATCAGCGTCCAGACGATGAGCGCGCGCGACGGCGCCGTCCCGGACGGCGGTGGTGCGTGTCCTGCCACGGGTCTCTCCTCCTACGGAGATTTAGTGATTACTCAATAACTTTCAGCGACACACGGGAGCGCCGACAACGGGGGCGTCCCGTCGGGCGTCAGACGTCGGGGTCGTGGACCTTCCTGCACGCGGTCCACAGGTGGTCCTCGGGCGGGAAGCCGAGGGCGAGCAGCACGTTCATGAGGAGGCCGGTGCCGAAGAACCCGCCGGTGACGCCGGGGTCGGCGCCGAGCCGCAGATGGACCGACTCCCACAGCCTGCCCCAGTGGGCGCGGATCTCCTCGCCGAACGCCGTGTCGCCCGTGACCTCGGCGGTGTGCACGGCCACGTACATCTGCATCTGGAACATCAGCGCGTCACGGTCCGCGATGAGGCCGTTGTACGCCTCCCCCATCAGGTGCTCGATCTCCTCGGGGGCGGCGTCGGCCGGGGCCTTGTCGGCCGCCGCCTCGAACGCCCGCCGCACGTCGCCGGTGCAGCGCTCGGCGGCGGCGAGGAAGATCGCGCGCTTGTCGGGGAAAAGCCGGAAGAGATACGGCTGCGAGACGCCGACGCGCTGGGCGATGGCGGCGGTGGAGGTGCCCGCGTAGCCGCCGCGGCCGAACTCGGTGACGGCGGCGCGGATCACGCTCTCGCGCCGTTCCGCCGCGCTCATACGGCTGCTCTCCTTGGCCATGGAGAGAAAGTTAGTGAGTAATCACTACCGCTGTCAACAGGAAGCCGGCCCGGCGGTGGCCGGACCGGCTCCGTACGCGCGCGGGGCGCGGGTCAGGCGAGGCGGACCACGGCGCGGGACAGGCCGAGGACCTTCTCGCCCGCGCTGCGTGCCGTCAGGTCCACCCGGACCGTCCGCGCCTCGTCGTCCAGCTTGGCGCCGACCTTCGCCGTGACCTCGATCAGCGCGCCCGTGTCGTCGTCCGGCACCACGACCGGCTTGGTGAACCGCACGCCGTACTCCACGACCGCGCCCGGGTCGCCCGCCCAGTCGGTGACGACACGGACCGCCTCCGCCATGGTGAACATGCCGTGCGCGATGACGTCGGGCAGCCCCACCTGGCGGGCGAACCGCTCGTTCCAGTGGATCGGGTTGAAGTCGCCGGAGGCGCCCGCGTACCGCACCAGCGTGGCCCGGGTGACGGGGAACGACGCGCCGGGCAGCTCGGTGCCCGCCTCGACGTCGGCGTACCTGACGGTCGCGGTCATGCGGCCCCCTCCTCGACGCGGCGGGCGACCAGCTTGGTGACCACGGTCACGACGTGCTCGCCCGAGGCGTCGTGCACCTCGCCGCGGATGTCGATCATCTCGTTGCCCGCGCGGGACGCGATGGAGTCGATGGTGGACGTCACGGTGAGCCGGTCGCCTGCGCGGACCGGCCGCGTGTAGGCGAACTTCTGGTCGCCGTGGACGACGCGGCTGTAGTCGAGCCCGAGCGCCGGGTCCTGGACGACGGTCTGCGCCGCCTCGAAGCTGAGGGCGAAGACGAACGTCGGCGGCGCTATCACGTCCGGGTGGCCCAGGGCCTTGGCCGCCTCGGGGTCGGTGTACGCCAGGTGCGTGTCACCGATCGCGACGGCGAACTCCCGGATCTTCTCGCGGCCCACCTCGTAGGGTTCGGTGGGCGGGTAGCTCCGCCCTACGAACGACTGGTCGAGTGCCATCGCGCGGCCTCACATCCGTTCAGGTGAAAGGAACCGTTCACAAGGACTACGGGAAGAGGCCGCCACCCTTGCGGGGTGCGGCCTCGTCACGGCGGAGATCGCCGAGGTCAGCGGGTCTCGCGGTGCGGCGTGTGCGCGTTGCAGCGCGGGCAGTGCTTCTTCATCTCCAGGCGGTCCGGGTCGTTGCGCCGGTTCTTCCTGGTGATGTAGTTCCGCTCCTTGCACTCCACGCAGGCCAGCGTGATCTTCGGGCGGACGTCGGTGGCAGCCACGTGAGTGCTCCTTGACGGAAGGGACAATGTATATCTGATCGAACACAGAAAAGAGTAGCCGATCGGAGGACCGACCCCGCAATCGGCTACGGTGGGTAGCGGCGACCGGACTTGAACCGGTGACACAACGATTATGAGCCGTTTGCTCTACCGACTGAGCTACGCCGCCTCGGAGCGACCCGCTCCCGTTGCTGTGAGAACGAAGCACTCCAGAGCCCCAAAACGGAATCGAACCGTTGACCTTCTCCTTACCATGGAGACGCTCTGCCGACTGAGCTATTGGGGCGAGCGCTCAAGAGATTACACGGTCGCGGCCGTAAGGCGAAATCGATAGCCAAGGAACCAACCGGCCCCAGTACGACTATTCGGCCCTTACCGCTCAGGGGCCCGGCGGCGCCGTACGCTCCCCCCTGATGCCTGATGACCGTCTTGTACTCACTGGGCCTCGCCTCGCCGACGGACGGACCGTGGACGTCGCGCTGAGCGCGGGCCGCATCGCGGCGGTGGGCACTCCGGGCAGCCTCACGGGGCCGGCCGTGGAGGGCGGCGACCGCGTCGATCTGGCCGGGTGGCTGCTGCTCCCGGCCCCCGCGGAGCCGCACGCCCACCACGACTCCGCGCTCACGGCCACGGGCCCGCCACCGGCGCAGACCCCCGCCGCGCTGCGGCGCCGCATCACCGAGGCGGCCCTCCTCCAGCTCGGCCACGGCGCGACGGCCCAGCGCACCCACGTACGGATCGGCGACGCCGTCGGGCTCGCCGCGCTGGAGGCGGCCCTGGAGGTACGCCGCTCGCTGCGGGGCTCGGCGGAACTCGCGGCGGTCGCCGCGCCCCGGGTGCTCACCGGCCTGGCCGGGGCGGAGAACCGGGCGGTGCTGCGCGACGCGGCGAAGATGGGCGCCGGCGCGCTCGGCGGCTCGCCCGACCTCGACCCCGACCCGGCCGGATACCTGGACATCGTCCTGGAGCTGGCCGACGAGCACGGCTGTGCGATCGACCTGCACACCGAGGGCGACGAACCGGCCAGGCTCGCGCGGCTGGCGTCGGCGGCGGGCGCGTGCCGGTTCGGGGTGACGCTCGGGCCGTGCGCCGGGCTGCTGCGCCTGCCGCCCGACGTGGCCGCGCGGGCGGCGGACCGGCTGGCGGCGGCCGGGGTGACGGTCGTCTGCCTGCCGCAGGGGCCCTGCGGCCTGTCGGGCGCCGCCGTTCCCGGCACACCGGCGCGGCTGCTCGCGGCGGCCGGGGTGCGGGTGGCGGCCGGGGGCGGGGCGCTGCGGGACGTCGCGAACCCGGTCGGGCGCGGCGATCCCCTGGAGGCGGCCTATCAGCTCGCGTCGCACGGCGCGCTGCGGCCCGCGGGGGCGTACGCGGCGGTGAGCGGGGGCGCGCGGGCGGCGATCGGGCTGCCGGAGGTCAGGATCGAGGCCGGGTTCCCGGCGGAGCTGCTGGCCGTGCGCGGGGAGACGGTGGCGGGGGCGCTGTCGCTCGCGTACAGCCGGGTGGTGATCCACCGGGGGCGGATCGTGACGCGGACCAGCGCCGTCCGCGAGTACTGCGGCACGACGGGGGACGGGGGCGGCGGCCCCGAGCTGCCGCGCCAGGCGACGGGCTGAGCACGTCCGGTCGGGCGGTACGGGGCCGCGCGTCGTGCGCGCGGTCTTGTCAGCCCCCGGGTGTCCCGGGACACTCCTCCTGACCTAGGACGTCGGATGTCCCACGAGGGACGACCGACGTGCCGGAAGGACCCCGAGAGAAAGCCGGTGTCGATGTCCCCCCTCCCCCGCAGGTCGGCGCGGTACGCGGCCTGGTCGGCCGCCGTCGGCGCGCTGCTCGCAGGCCCCCTCCCCCACGCGACCGCAGTAGAGACGCCCGCCGCGGTCCCCGAGCAGCAGGTGCTCTTCCGGCCGGGGACCGACCCCGGTTACGCCTGCTTCCGCATCCCTGCCCTGGTGCGCACGACGCAGGACACGCTGCTCGCCTTCGCCGAGGGCCGCCGCGACGACTGCGGCGACGCGGGCGCCATCGACCTGGTGCTGAAGCGTTCCTTCGACGACGGCAGGACGTGGACGCCCCTGGAGGTCATCGACGAGGGCGGCGGCGACACCCACGGCAACCCGGCGCCCGTCGTGGACTCCGCCACCGGCCGCGTCCTGCTGGCCAGCACCCGCAACCCCGGCCACGACAGCGGGAACTGCGGCGTGCCGTGCGAGCGCGTGCCGTTCCTCTCGTTCAGCGACGACGACGGCGCCACCTGGTCCGAGCCGCGCGACCTGGGCGCCGAGCTGCGCCCCGACGACTGGAACTCCTGGTACGCCACGGGGCCGCTGCACGGCATCGAGCTGCGGCACGGGGAGCACGCGGGCCGTCTGCTGTTCACGGTCAATGGCGAGACGTACGCGGGCGGCCGGATCACCGCGAACCACGCGGCGCTGGCGTACAGCGACGACGGCGGCGACAGCTGGCGTCTGGGCGCGGTGGACAGCTGGCCGGTGGCGGCCGACGGGACGTTCCGTCAGAAGCCGTCGGAGAGCGCCGTGGCCGAACTGCCGGACGGCTCGGTCTACGTGAACGGCCGTGAGGACAGGGGCACCGATCTCGGGCACAGGACGTGGGCAATGAGCGAGGACGGCGGCGGGAGCTTCGCCGCGCCCTTCCGCGCGCTTCCCGACCTGTACACGCCGCAGGTGCAGGGGTCGTTGCTGCAACTGCCAGGAAGTGACCGGCTGCTGTTCGCCGCGCCGTCCGATCCCGACCGTCGGCGTTCGATGATGATCAGGTCGTCATGGGATGGCGGGCGGACGTTCGACTCCGTGGACCGGGGCGCGCCGGTGACGGACGACTGGTCGGGCTACTCCGACATGGTGGCGACGGCCGAGGGCGTCGTCGGCCTGCTCTACGAGGGCGGCGCGGTGGACGCGCGGGACGAGATCCGGTTCGCCCGCTTCGGCGAGGACTGGCTCGGCCCGCGCCGCGCGCCGTCCCCCGTCACGCCCGACACCGCCGCGGGCGCCGCCCCCGCGACCGTCGTCGGCGCACCGGCGGGCACGCAGGGGCGGTACGGCGCCGGGCTCCTGTTCGACGGCCCGCAGGACGCCGTGCGCCTGCCGTACCGCGACGCGCTGCCGCTCGGCGAGAGCGACTTCACGGTGAGCCTGTGGTTCCGCTACGCGGCGCGGACCGGCGAGCACCCCTTCCTGTGGATGGGCGGCGTCGGGGCGGACGCGCCGCAGGTCTGGGTGCGCGGCGAGCCGGGGAACGGCCGCGTCCGCGCGCTGATCACGACGCGGGACGGCGCGGCTGCGCCCGCGAGCGCGTGGGTGGACACGCAGGGGGCGTTCAACGACGGGGCGTGGCACCACCTGGCGCTCACGCGTTCAGGTGGGCGGCTTTCGCTGTCCGTGGACGGCGGGGCGGCGCGGACGGCGGCGGACGTGCCGGGGTCGGTGAGCCGGACGTCCGTCTTCGGCGTGCATCTCGCGCAGCGGCCGGACAACCGGTTGCGGCTGGTCGGCGCGCTGGACGAGGTGCGCGTCTACGACCGGGCGCTGACGGCGGCCGAGTGGGACGCGGTGCGCCGGTCGAACGCGTCGCCCGCCGGTGCGGTGTTCGCGCTGCCGCTGGACGGCGTGCGTCCTGCCGGGGGCGGGGGCTGACGTACCGTCACGGTATGCGCGTTGTGATCGCAGGTGGACATGGGCAGATCGCCAGGCGGCTGGGGAGGCTGCTCGCCCGGCGCGGCGACCGGGTCGCCGGGCTCATCAGGAACGGGGAGCACGCCGCCGACCTGCTCTCGGACGGCGTGGAGCCCGTCGTCTGCGATCTGGAGACGGCCGCCGTGGACGAGGTGGCGCGGCGGCTGGCGGGCGCGGACGCGGTGGTGTTCGCCGCAGGGGCCGGTCCTGGCAGCGGCGCGGCGCGGAAGGACACGGTGGACCGGGGGGCGGCGGTGCTCGTCGCCGACGCGGCGCAGCGGGTGGGCGTGCGGCGCCTCGTCGTGGTCTCGGCGATGGGGGCGGACGCGCCTCCGCCGCCGGACGCCGATCCGGTGTTCGCGGCGTACCGGCGGGCCAAGGGCGCGGCGGACGCGGAGGTCAGGGGGCGTTCCGGGCTGTTCTGGACGATCCTGCGGCCTGGGCGGCTGACGGACGGTCCGGGGACGGGCCGGGTGCTGCTGGCCGAGCCGCCGGTGGACGCGGGGGCCGTGCCCAGGGACGACGTGGCGGCGGTGCTGGTGGCGCTGCTGGACACGCCGGGGACGGCGGGGCTGACGCTCGACCTGGTGGGCGGGTCGGAGCCGGTCGCCGAGGCGGTGGCGGCGGTGGCGCGCCCGTAGGGCGCCGGGGTGGTGCGCGGGGGGTTGTCGCGGTCGCGGTGGGCACCTACCGTCGTTGTCGGACGTCCGATGTCCTATCTCCAGGATGAGGAGGCAGCAGCATGGGAAGAAACATGCGCACCGTGACGGCCGGTGCCCTGCTGGGGCTGGCCGCGACCGCCGCCCTGTCCGCCACCGGCGGCGGCGTGGCCCAGGCGCAGGACCAGGCGCAGGACCGGGAGCGCCCGCCACGCGGCCGGTGCACCACGTCCGTCCCGTTCGTGTCGGGCGAGGGCGGCTACGACACGTACCGCATCCCGGCCGCCGTGACGACGCCGCGCGGCACGGTGGTCGCGTTCGCCGAGGGCCGCGTCGGGGGCGCGGGCGACACGGGTGACATCGACGTGGTGGCGCGGCGCTCGGACGACGGGGGCTGCTCGTGGGGGCCGCTGTCGGTGGTGGCGGCCGGGCAGGGGGACACGCGGGGCAACCCGTCGCCCGTGGTCGATCCGGCGACCGGGCGTCTGGTCCTGCTGACGACGTACAACAGCGGGGAGGTCACGGAGGACGAGATCATGCGCGGCGTCGCGAGGCCCGAGCAGAGCCGTCGTGCGTTCGTGCAGGTCAGCACGGACGACGGGCGGTCGTTCGACGCGCCGCGCGAGATCACCGCGGAGGCCAAGCTGCCGCACTGGCGCTGGTACGCGACCGGGCCAGGCCACGCGATCGCCCTCACGCACGGTCCGCACGCGGGCCGTCTCGTCGTCCCCGCGAACCACTCGGCGGCGCCGCCTGACGGCTCCCCCGACACCGGCCGCGAGGCGAAGTACTACGGCTCCCACGCCCTGCTCAGCGACGACGGGGGCGCGACCTGGCGCATCGGCTACGTGGACGACTCCTACGACGGCGCGGTCAACGCGAACGAGTCCACCGTCGCGCAACTGCCCGACGGCCGCCTCTGGTTCTCCGCCCGCGACCAGAACGGCACCGTCGCGGGCAACCGCCTCGGCGCCTGGTCGTCGGACGGCGGCGGGACGCTGGACGGGCCGTACGCCGTCGTCGGGTCGCTGGGGGACGTGCCGGTCGTGCAGGCGAGCACGCTGCGGACGCCGGGCGCCGCGGGGCCGCTGCTGTTCTCCGGGCCGTCGGATCCGGCGGCGCGGCGGGCGATGCGGCTGTGGCGCAGCGACGACGACGGGCGGACGTTCGCGCCGGTGGAGACGCTGTCGGCCGACCCGGCGGCGTACTCCGAGCTGGTGCAGCTGGACCGCCGGACGGTGGGCCTGCTCTACGAGACGGGCGCGGACGGGCCGTACGAGCGCGTCGTCCTCCGCCGCTTCACGGACCTGTGACGCCCCTGCCCCTGGCCGCGGTCGCGGGGCGGCGGGGCGGGCCGCCGAGCAGGCGCCGTACGGCGTCCAGCCGGTCGGTGACGATCCGTTCGCCGATGGCCGTGCCGGGGACGGCGTGGGCGAGGTGGAAGGCGCCGCTGTAGTGGTGGACCTCGGTCGGGACCCCTGCCCTGATCAGGGCGAGCGCGTGGTCCAGGACCTCGTCGCGCGTCGGGTCGATCTGGTAGGCGGTCACCCAGGCGGGCGGGAGCCCGGCCAGGTCGTCGGCCCCGGCGCGGGCAGGGGCGGCGTACAGGGGCACGTCGGGGTCGCCGGGCGCGGCGGTGCCCGCGAGGTAGTAGCGCCAGCTCAGGCGGGAGTTGGACGCCTTCCAGGTCGGGGTGTCGGGGAGGTCGCGCATGGACGGGGTGGCCAGCCGGTCGTCCACGGTCGGGGCGTCCAGGATCTGCGCGGCCAGCGCGGGGCCGCCCCGGTCGCGGGCCAGCATCGCGAGCGCCGCAGCCAGCCCGCCCCCGGCGCTCTCGCCCAGGACCGCGAGCCGCGCGGGGTCCACGCCCTCCGCCGCCCCGGCGTCACCGGCCAGCCAGCGCAGCGCCGCGTAGGCGTCCTCCAGGGCGGCCGGGTAGGGGTGCTCGGGGGCCAGCCGGTAGTCCACGCCGAGGACGGCGACGCCCGCCAGGTCGGCGAGCCTGCGGGACTCGGCGTCCAGCTCGTCCAGGCCGCCGAGGACGAACGCGCCGCCGTGCAGGTAGACGAGGGCGGGCAGCGGCCCGGTACGCCGGGCGGGGCGGTGGAGGCGGCAGGGGACGTCGGGGCCGCCGTCGTGCCCGGGGACGGTGAGGTCGAGGACGTCCAGCGGGTTCGCGGCCTCGTACGGCGGCGCGTCGGCCTGGGCCTGCCGCAGCAGCGCGCGCGTCGCGGCGACGTCGGTGAGGTCGAGCGGCGGGATCGAGGGCGCGAGCGCGGCGAGTTCGGGATCGAGTGCGACGTCCATGCGGGACCTTCCGACCGTGCGCGACCTGGGACCGGCCCAGTCTCACGCGCCGGACGGCACACCCCCCGGCACGCTCCCGCCGCCCGGCGGCGGGTTCACCCGGCTGCGCGCCCCGCGCGTCCCGTCACAGCAGCCCGGCCGCCGCGAGCAGGCGGGCGACCTCCGCCACCTCGTCGTCCGACAGCGCGACCTGCGGCTCGGCGAGCGTCGGGTGGTCGATCACGCCGCGCAGCCGCAGCGCCGCCTTGAACGCGCCGAGCGCCGACGAGCCGCGCCCCATCCGCGCGGGCGACCCGACGTCCACCATCGCGAACAGCGCCACCAGCCGCTCCTGCTCGGCCCGCGCCGCCGCCCAGTCGCCCGCGGCGCAGCGCCGCACGAGCGAGACGTAGCCGTGCGGATCGACGTTCCCGAGCCCGGGGACGACGCCGTGCGCGCCCATCAGCAGCGCCGCGTCCACCGTGACCTCCGAGCCGGTGAGCACGGCGAAGCCCTCGGGGGCGCCGATGAGGATGGCGCGCAGGGTGCCGAGGTCGCCGCTCGAATCCTTCAGGCCCGCGAGCGCGCCGTCCGTGGCGAGGGCGGTGACGAGGTCGGCGGTCAGCTTGGTGTGGACGGACACCGGCAGGTCGTAGGCGAGGACGGGGGCCTCGACGTGCCGGGCCAGGAGCCGGAAGTGCCGTTCGATCTCGGCCGGGTGGGTGCGCGTGTAGAAGGGGGCGGTGGCGACGACGGCGTCGGCGCCCGCCGCGAGGGCGGTGCGCGCGTGGTCGAGGACGCGGGGTGTCGTCATGTCGATGGCACCGGCCAGCAGCGGCAGCTGCCCGGCGAGGTGACCGGCGACGGTCTCGGTGACCGTGCGGCGCTGCGCGTCCGTCAGGAAGGCGACCTCGGAGGTCGAGCCGAGGACGAACAGCCCGTCAACCCCGGCGTCGGCGAGGTGGTCCACGAGCCGGACCAGTGACGCGGTGTCCACCTCGCCGTCGGGCGTCAGCGGGGTGCAGACGGGCGGGATCACTCCGGTCAGCCGGTCGGGGAGGGTCATGAACGGGTCTCCTGTGCGGTGGCGGCCTGGTGGACGAGATCGCGGGTGGCGTCGCCGTCACCCACGGGGTGGTGGCAGCGGTAGAGATGTTCCCCGCCCGCCGCCTCCGCGTCCGGCATCGACGCGGCGCACACGTCGTCCGCCTTCCAGCAGCGGGTGCGGAACGGGCAGCCGCTCGGCGGGTGGACGGCGGAGGGCATCGGGCCGGTCAGCGGGATGGGGTCCACCGGGTCGAGGAGGCAGGGGGCGGCTGAGAAGAGGGCGCGGGTGTAGGGGTGGCGGGCGTGGGCGGTGACGCGGTCGGCCGGGGCCTCCTCGACGACGCGGCCCAGGTACATGGTGACGACGCGGTCGCTCATGCGGCGGACGGTCTGGATGTCGTGCGAGACGAGGACCATCGCGAGGCCGAGGCGTTCCTTGAGGTCCAGGAGCAGGTTGAGAATCTGCGCGCGGACGGACACGTCGAGGGCGCTGGTCGGTTCGTCGGCGACGAGCAGGGCCGGTTCCAGGGCGAGCGCGCGGGCGATGGCGACGCGCTGCCGCTGGCCGCCCGACAGGCGCCCGGGGAGGGCGTCGGCGAGGTGTGCGGGCAGGCCCACGAGGGCCAGCAGTTCGCGGACGCGTGCCTCGCGCCCGGCGGGGGTGCCGCGGCGGTGGACGTCCAGCGGGTCGCGCAGGGCGCGGCGGACGGACAGGCGGCGGTTGAGCGCGGTCGCCGGGTCCTGGAAGACCATGCCGATGCCGGTGCCGACGGTGCGGCGGCGCTCGGCGGGCGGCATGGTCCACAGGTCGCGGCCCCGGTGGGCGACGGTGCCCGCGCTGGGCCGTTCGACGCCGACCAGGAGCCGCGCCAGCGTGGACTTGCCGCAGCCCGACTCGCCGACCACGCCGAGGGTCTCGCCGGGGGTGACGGAGAGGCTGACGCCGGTGAGGGCGTGCACCTTCGCGGCGCGGAAGAGGCCCTGGCCGCGGGCCGGGTAGACCTGGTGGACGTCCCGGACGGTCAGCAGCGCGGCGGGGGTCATCGTGCGGCCTCCTTCTCCTGCGCGGGGTGGTGGCAGGCGGCGGTGTGCAGCGTGCCGGGGGCGGGGCGCTGCGGCGCGGGCGCGGCGCAGGCGGCGTCGGCCATCGGGCAGCGGTCGGCGAAGCGGCAGCCCGGCGGGAAGTCGGCGGGGGAGGGCACGACGCCGTGGATCTGCGTCATGCGCGGCGCGGCCGACTCCAGGGAGAGCACGGAGCCGAGCAGGCCGCGCGTGTAGTGGTGCGCGGGGGCGGCGACCAGGTCGGCGGTCACGCCGCTCTCCACGATCTGCCCGCCGTACATCACCACGATCCGGTCGGTGACGTCGGCGACGAGCGCGAGGTCGTGCGAGACGAGGACGAGCGCGAAGCCCAGCTCGGCGCGCAGCCGCAGCAGGAGCGCGACGACCTGCGCCTGCACCGTCACGTCGAGGGCCGTCGTCGGTTCGTCGGCGACGAGCAGGCGCGGCTCGCGGGAGAGCGCCATGGCGATGAGGACGCGCTGGCGCTGGCCGCCCGACAGCTCGTGCGGGTGGCTGCGCAGGACGCGGGCGGGGTCGAGGCCGACCAGTTCCAGCAGCTCGGCTGGGGTGCGGCGCCCGCCGCGGCGGACGAGCTGCCGCAGTTGGGCGCGGATGGTCATCGCCGGGTTCAGGGATGACAGGGCGTCCTGGTAGACCATCGCCATCTCGTGGCCGAGCAGGCGGCGCCTGGCGCGCGGGGCGAGGCCCGTCAGCTCCTGCCCGGCGAACGTGACGCTGCCGCGCACGCGGGCGTCGCGCGGCTGGAGGCCCATGACGGTGAGGGCGGTCAGGGACTTGCCGCAGCCCGACTCGCCGACCAGGCCGAGGACTTCGCCCGGC
Organism: Streptomyces avicenniae; assembly: GCF_000719135.1. Taxonomy (GTDB): domain Bacteria; phylum Actinomycetota; class Actinomycetes; order Streptomycetales; family Streptomycetaceae; genus Streptomyces; species Streptomyces avicenniae. The sequence goes on from NZ_JOEK01000005.1 coordinate 120,503, forward strand.
CGTACGGAGAAGCTGACGCCGTCCACGACGTCGCGGTCGCCGTGGCGTCCTGGGAAGCCGATCGCCAGGTCGCGGACGGTGAGGACGGGCTCGCCGGTGACGGGCGGGCGGGCGCGGGCGCGCAGGCGCTCCCCCGCGGCGGCCAGGCCGGGGAGGGGCGGGACCTCGCGGGGCGGCGGCGGGGGCGCGCCCTGGCCGGTGGCAGGGGGCGTACGCGCGCCGGTGGGGCGTGCGGCGGGCGCTGCCCAGGCGTCGGAGACGCCCTCGGACAGCACGTTCAGCGCCAGCACGGTGACCAGCATCAGCAGGCCGGGGAAGACCGTGGCCCACCAGCCGCCGAGCAGCACGAGGTTCTTGCCGTCCGCGATGACGCTGCCCCAGGACGGCTCGGGCGGCCTGACCCCGGCGCCGATGAACGACAGCGACGCCTCGAAGACGATCGCCTCGGCCACCATCACCGTGCAGAAGACGAGGACGGGCGCCGCGCAGTTGACGGCGACGTGCCGCAGCAGGATGTGCGGCGTCCTGGCGCCGACGACGCGCTCGGCCGTCACGTAGTCCTCGCCGTACTGGCTGAGCACGTTGGCCCGCACCACGCGGGCGACGGGCGGCACGTTCAGGAAGGCGATGGCGCCGATCAGCACGGACGTGCCGCCGCCGAAGACGGAGATCAGCACGGCGGCGATGGCGATGCCGGGGAAGGCCATCACGACGTCGAGGCAGCGCATCAGCGTCTCGTCCACGAGCTTGCGGGACGTCGCGGCGACCGCGCCGACCACCGCCCCGGCCAGCAGGGCGAGCGCGGTCGCGCCCAGGCCGATGGCCAGCGACGACCTGGCGCCGTACATGAGGCGGCTGAGGATGTCGCGGCCCAGGCTGTCCTGGCCCATCCAGTGCGCGGCGGACGGGCCCCCGGCGGTGCCCGCCTGCGCGTACGGGTCGTGCGGCGCGAGCAGCGGCGCGAGGAGGGCGACGAGCACGACGACGCCCAGGACCGCGAGGGCTGCGCGGGAGAGCGGGGGCAGGCGGCGCAGTCCGCTCAGGAGGGGGCGGGGGTTCATGCGGCGCTCCTCAGCCGGGGGTTGACCAGGAGGTAGAGGATGTCGATCACCAGGTTCACGACGACGAAGCCGACCGCCGTCGTGAGGACGACGCCCTGCACGACGGCCGGGTCGCCGTTGCGCACGGCGTCGATCATCAGCTTGCCCATGCCGGGCAGCGCGAAGATCGTCTCGATGACGACCGCACCGCCGAGCAGGTAGCCGACGCGCAGGCCGAGGACCGTGAGCGGGTTGATCAGCGCGTTGCGCAGGACGTTGCGGCCCACGACGACGAACGGCGGCAGGCCGCTGCCGGTCGCCGTGCGCACGTAGTCCTTGTCCAGCTCCTCCACCACCGCCGTGCGCACGACGCGGGTGAGCTGCGCGGCGACCGGCAGGGAGAGGGCGAGGGCGGGCAGCGTCATCGTCCTGATCCAGCCGGTGAACGAGTCGGTCGGGTTCGTCCAGCCGCTGGTCGGGAACCAGCCCGCCTCGACGCCGAGGTACTGGATCATCAGCAGCGCCAGCCAGAACCCGGGCGCGGCGACGCCGGTCAGGGACACGACGCGGATGACCTGGTCGAGCGCGCGGTCGCGGTGGAGCGCGGCGGCGACGCCGAGCGGCACGGCCAGGAGGACGGCGATGCCGAGGCCGAGGAACGTCAGCTGGAGCGTCAGCGGCAGGGCGGTCGTCACCAGGTCGAGGACGGAGGTGCGCGTCAGCACGCTGATGCCCATGTCGCCGTGCAACAGGTCGCCGACGAAGCCCGCGTAGCGCACGGGCAGCGGGTCGAGGAGGCCGTTCTCCTCGCGGAAGCGGTGCAGTTGCTCCTGCGTGGGGTTGGCGCCCTGGAAGTAGGCGGACGCCGGGTCCATGTCGGAGAAGCGCATGACGAGGAAGACGAACAGGACGACGCCGAGCATCAGCGGCGCGAGGAGGAGGACGCGGCGTGTCAGCATCCGGACGACGAGGATCACGACGTGTACGGCCTCGCCTGGAGGACGGATATGCCGGGGTACGGCTGTGCGCGGACGCCGGTGAGGGCCCGTGGGTTCCAGGCGGTCAGCAGCTCGTTGTGCAGGAGCGGGTAGAGGACGGCCTGTTCGGCGATGACGTCGAGGGAGCGGTGCGTCAGCGCGAGCTTGCGCGCGGGGTCGGGCTCGCGCGTCGCCTCGTCCATGAGGGCGAACAGCGCCCGCGCGTCGTCGCTCTCGTCCCAGCGCGTGTAGGTCATCCAGCCGCCGCCCGGCGTGTAGTTGTAGCGGAGGATGAGGTCGGGGTCGAGGCCGAACTGGTTGGGGTTCGCGACGGCGGCGACGACCTGGTAGTCCTGGTTCTGGTCCATCTTGGTGAACAGGGCCGACGTCTCCTGCGGCTCCAGGGTGGTGGGCACGCCGATGGCGTCCCAGGACTCCTTGATCGTCGGCAGGCAGTCCACGAGCCAGCTGACGTTCACCGCCATCAGGTTGACGCGCAGGTCCGTGACGCCCGCCGCGCGCAGCAGGGCGCGGGCGCGGTCGGGGTCGTGGGTGTAGACGGTGGACGCCTCGGTGTGCGCGGGGTTCTCCTCGTTGAGGAACGAGGTGGCGGCCCTGCCGTGCCCGCGCAGGCCGACGTCGATCATCTGACCGGTGTCCACGGCGTGGAACAGCGCCTGCCGGACGCGGACGTCGTCGAACGGCGGGTTGGCCGTGTTGAACATGAGGAAGACGTGGTTCATGCCCGCGCCGCCCTCGACCGTGAGGCCGTCGCCGCGCAGCTGCTCGGCGTTGGCGTACGGGATGTTCTCGGCGATCTGGGCGTCGGCGCCGCTCCCGGAGATCTTCGCGACGCGGGGCGCGGCGTCCACGATGGACAGCCAGTTCATCCGGGCGAAGGTGGCGGGGCGCGGCCCGTTGTAGCCGTTGTAGGCCGCGAAGGTGGTGTTGGTCTTCGGCTGGTGCGACGCCTGCCGGTACGGGCCGGAGCCGACGGCGAGGCCCGCGCCCGCCTCGTCCCAGCCGCCGGGGCGGCCGAAGACGTGGCGCGGCATGATCTTCGCGAGCGTGAGGCGGGAGGCGGCGTCGGGGAAGGGGAAGTGGAGGTCCAGCTCGACGTCCCGCTCGCCCGTCCTGCGTACCTCCTTGAGCCAGGAGACGAAGAAGGAGCGGGCCAGCGGGTTGGCCTCCGCGTCCAGGATGCGGTCGAACGTGAACAGGACGTCGTCCGCCGTGACGGGTTCGCCGTCGTGCCAGGTCGCGTCGTCGCGCAGGGTGAAGCGCCAGCGGGTCGCGTTCTGGTCGGGCGGCACGGCGGTGGCGAGCGCAGGGTAGGGCGCGCGGGTGAGGGGGTCGGTGTCGAGGAGGCCTTCGTAGAGGTGGTGATTCGCGGCCATGGTGAAGGCGGACGCGGTCTGCGTCGGGTCCCAGCTCTGGTCGTTGCCGTAGCCGATGACGGCGGTCAGCTCCTCGCCGCCGCCTGAGCCGTAACCGCCCCCGCCGCCGGTCGTCGAGGGCGGGCCTGAGCAGGCGCCGAGGGCGGCCGAGACGGCTCCGGCGGCGCCGAGCGCGGCGGTGGCCCGTAGCAGGGCCCTGCGGTCGAGGGCATGGTTCACGAACTCCTCCAGCGACGCTGCTCTTGGACGTCCTACGTACTACGTTCTATGTCCGAGCACCGTAGGTTCGGCGGCGGAACGAGGTCAAGAGCCCGGACGTCAGATGTCCTATCTCCGGTGGCACAATGTGCATCTCCGGCCGGGAGGCAGGCCCGGTCAGGACCCAGGGGAGGCCGAGATGGCACGCCGCATGATGTCCGAGGAAGTGCAGAGCAGCATCAAGGAGCTGATCCTGCACCGCCGCCTCGCGCCCGGCGACCCGCTGCCCACCGAGAGCGACCTGATGACGCTCTTCGGCGTCAGCCGCAACTCGGTGCGCGAGGCACTGAAGGCGCTCCAGGCCGTCAACGTCGTGGACATCCGGCACGGCTTCGGCACGTACGTCGGCTCGCTCAGCCTCGACTCGTTCGTCGAGGCCATGGTCTTCCGCGCCGCCGTCAGGCACCGCAGGGGCGAGGCGAGCCTGCACGAGCTGCTTGAGGTCCGCGAGGCGCTGGAGGCCGGGCTCATCGTCGAGGTCGCGGGCGACGTGCCCGCCGAGGACCTCGCGCGGCTGCGGGAACTCGTCGCCGCCATGGAACGCGAGGCCGCCGGGGGGCGCGTCTCGGCCGCGACGGACCGCGCGTTCCACGTCGCCCTCTACCGCTCGCTGGGGAACCACCTGCTGAGCGAGGTGCTGGACGCCTTCTGGTCCGCCTTTCACCGCGTGCGCGGCGACCTGCGGGCCGACGACCAGGACCCGCGCGTCGTCTGCGCGCGGCACGAGGACATCCTCGCCGCGCTGGAGGCGGGCGACGGGCCGCGGGCGGCGGTCGCGATGCGGGCGCACTTCGCGGGGATCAGGCACCTCCTCGCCGAGCACGCGACCGCCACGACCGCCACCGCGGCGCCCTGAGACACGGCCCCCCGCCTGCCGGGGGCGGGGGACCGGACCTTCAGGAGACGGCCACGCAGTCCTCCAGCCGCCCCGCGAGCGCGGGATCGGGGCGCGGGACCATCCCGAGATCCTGGTCACGCCCGATGTCCAGGCTCTCCAGCGCCTCCGCCAGCGCCCCCCGCGGCCACCAGACGCGGGGCCGCGCCGTCCACTCGTGCTCGCGCTCCAGCGGCTCCAACTCGGCCGCCTGGCCCGCCCAGTGCTCCGCGTCCTCCGGCTCGCCGCGCTGGAGGTGCAGCAGGCACAGGCACAGCGCCGCCGTGGACGTCCCCGCGCCCGCGCTGAACTCCCACCAGAAGCGCGCCCCGTCCGTCAGCCCGCTCAGGTGCAGCAGGCAGGCGAAGACGAGGCCACCGGCGGGCTCGATCCGCTCGGAGTTGACGAGGCCGGCCATCCAGGCGGGGGCGCGCGCGTCCCGTACCAACGAGCCGCACAGGGCGAGCAGTTCGCGCCCCGACCGTTCCTCGTCGCTCTCGAACCGCCGGGCGGCGTCGTACGGGACGGTCAGCGCCGTGTCGTCCAGCGCGCGTTCGATGCGGCGCCGGGACGCGGCCAGGTCGGCGGCCGTCACCGCCCCCGGCAGGAACGCCGCCTCGGCCAGCAGCTCATCGATCGGCGTCGGCACCGCGTCCACCCCCGTCCAGCGACAGCTTCCGCGCCAGCGTGCGGCGCGCCAGGTGGCGGTAGGTACGGACCGTGACCTCGGCGATGCCCATGATCTCGGCCGTCCGCGCGGCGGGGTAGCCGAGGACGTACTGGAGCACGACCACGTCGAACTGCCGTTCCGGCAGCTCCGCGATGGCCGCGTACAGGCCCAAGGCGCTCTCCAGCACCGACAGTTCGGCGCGGAAGTCGTCCAACACGCGGCGGCTCACCTGCTGGAACGCGGCGGTGGCGGGCATCGTGTGCCGACGCCCCTCGAAGATCAGCCGTTCCTCGACGGCCGACTTCATCATCGCCCAGGCGGTGGCCTCGGGCGACTCCTCGCGCATCAGCATCGGCCAGTGCCGCGCGAGGTGCACGAACACGCGGTCCACGAGGTCAACGGCGCGGCGCCGTTCGCCCAGTTGCAGCTCGGCGTACGACAGGTACACCGGGTAGTACCGCTCGTGGAACGCCCAGAAGGCGGCGGGCATCGTGACCCCGGCTTCCCGTACGTCCGGTCGCGCCGGTCCGTGCCCGCTCACGCCCGCCCCCCACCACGCCGCGCCACGGCGTCGATGCCGACGCGCACGCCGACGCCCAGCAGCCACCGGGCCAGCGTCCGTACGTCGGGGGCGAACACCCGCAGCGCCACGGCCATGGCCAGCGCGCCGTTCGCGGTGTCGTAACTCAACTCCTGTGCTCCTTCGGGAGATCCGGCGAGAGCGTGCTCGCCCTCAGCAATCAGCTAAGCGCGCGGAGTGCCCGAACGTGGAAGGGGGTGACCATATCTTTCCGGAGCGTGACCCCCCACAACGGGGCATATGCCAGCGGCACATGCTCATCCACCTCCCCACCAGCCACGACCACCCCGGCGCACGCCCGCGCATATGTCAGACGGCACATGGCGACGTGACGCAGGTCACGGCAGATGCGGATGGGCGAGGTGGTTCGTTCCACGGCGGCCGGGACCGGAAGCGGCAACCCCGCCTGCTTCCGGCCGCTTTCCGATTCCTCGGCCAGGCGCTGCCGGTGGCCGAGCGGTTCATCGACAACGCCGCCGACCTGAGCGAGGTCAACAAGGGGATCATCGGCATCGACGACTCCATGGACGCGTCCATGAACCGGATGGACAGAGGCCGGCCGAACGTACACGGGGGAAGTGCTTGTGGCCGACGGGGCGGCAGCCCTCCCCCGCACGGCTGAGAAAGAGGGACGAGGCTCATCCCGAAGTCGGCTTCGGAGGTGGCCCTCAGGGGCGATGCCGGGTGGACGGGACACCGCGACGATGGTGCACATGCCGACGACGCAACTCGACACGAGGCTTCCGCCCCCGCCTCCTTGGGCTGTCCGTGCCGCCCACGCCGCCGCGCTGGTCACCGTGCCGTCCGGGATCTGGCGCCTGCTGCTGGCGGCCGGTTTCACCGCCGGGTACACCGAGGCCGGGTACGAGGCGATGGGCTTCACCGGCTGGGGCGCGGTGTACGTGGTCGGGCTGACGGTGGGTGGAGAACTGCTCGCGCTGCTCACGCTCGGGCTGATCCGGCCGTGGGGTGAGGTGCTGCCGCGGTGGGTCCCCGTCGTCGGCGGGCGTCGGCCGAACCAGCGGGCGGTGACCGTGGCGGCGGGCCTCGGCGCCGGGGTGCTGACGCTGGCCCTCGGCCAGTTCGCCTTCTGGTGGGCCTTCCCTCATCAGGACATGACCCCTCTCGGCAGCACGATCGCCGGAATCCTCTACCTGCCGCTGGTCGCCTGGGGCCCCCTCCTCGCCGCCGTCACCCTCGCCCACCACCGTCGGCGTCACGCCGCAGGGCTCTGACCGGTCCGGCCTTCCTGCTCCGCGTCCACGCCCGCTTCGTCCTCGGCACCGGCGAGGACGCCAACCGCCGCGTCAGCGAGTGGCTCCAGCGCTGGGGACAGCCCCCTGCGGAGCCCGGGTTCCCCCAAATCCCCCACCCGCCTCCGCGCGTGCGGAAAGGACACCGGGTTCGACAGTGCGTTGTTGATCCCGGCCGGAATACCTCCGCGCGTGCGGAGAGGACAGCCCCGGGGCCGTCGTCCGCAGCAGCCGTACCGGAACACCTCCACGCGTGCGGAGAGGACGGGGGCGACGCGGAGGACGCGCCGCCAGTCGTCGGAACACCTCCGCGCGTGCGGAGAGGACGCCCAGCCACTCAGCTACCGTCACGTCTCGCCCGGAACACCTCCGCGCGTGCGGAGAGGACCCGCCGAGCTGCCCGATCGTCTCGGGCGTCATCGGAACACCTCCGCGCGTGCGGAGAGGACAAGGCCCGCCCCACGCCATCCAGCACCTCATCCGGAACACCTCCGCGCGTGCGGAGAGGACATCACGACCCCCGTCAACGAATATGCCAATGGCGGAACACCTCCGCGCGTGCGGAGAGGACCGCTGCGCCCAGCTACGCAGCGCCCCCGGGATCGGAACACCTCCGCGCGTGCGGAGAGGACACCGGCCGCGTCATCGACTCGTGGTGGCGCAGCGGAACACCTCCGCGCGTGCGGAGAGGACCCGCCGAGGCGCAGATCCAGTTCGCCGAGTCCCGGAACACCTCCGCGCGTGCGGAGAGGACGCCTCCAGCACGTCCTCGGCGATGCGCTGCCACGGAACACCTCCGCGCGTGCGGAGAGGACCCCTCGCTCCGTGAGGCGTTCGGGGGCAACAGCGGAACACCTCCGCGCGTGCGGAGAGGACTCCACTATCTGCTGTTGGATCTCGGCGAGCGCCGGAACACCTCCGCGCGTGCGGAGAGGACACTTTCTGACCTGCGACGTCAGAGTGACTTTGCTGTTTCTTGACCTTCCTTTCGGAAGCCGATCAGGGTCAACCCATCGAAGTCGAGTGGGTGTCTGCGACGGGTCCCTGCCGTACGTAGGGAGAAGCCTTGCTCGTTGGCGTCCGGGTACGCAAGAACGGCCAGGCCGTCGCCGATGACGGCGGAGACCGAGGTCCACAGTTCGTCGCGGACGCGGGCCGAGACGGTGCCGACGTAGAGCTGCGGGGTGACCTCCAGCAGCCAGCGGCTGAGGGCGCCTCGGAGGTGGTCGGGGACCGCTGTCGCCGAGATCATGATCATGGATGCCATGGGTGCGGCCTCTCGTCTCTCATGTCTCGGCCCCGTGGTTGATCCCGCCGGGGATGGCGCCGGCGATTGGGTCCCAGAGGTCAACGAGCTGCTCGTCGGGGTCCTCGATCTCGTAATCACCTGCCGGGTCCAGCAGTTGCTGGATGTCGGCGACGATGCGCGGCAGCAGCTTGAACAGCCGCAGTCCGTCGCGGAAGGAGCGGCGGGCCTGGGCCTCCGGGTTGGTGGAGGCGTGGAGCGAGAACGCCAGCGGGATCGTGAGCTGCGCCTTGTACAGGTCAGCGACGTCGTACACGAACGCCTGCTGGTTGCCGCTGTGGATGTACCCCAGCGCCGGTGAGCAGCCCAGGGCGACGATGGCCGCGTGGACGATCCCGTACAGGCAGGTGTTGGCGGACGAGAGCGCGAGGTTCACCGGGTCTTGGTCCTCCCAGGACGCCGGATCGTAGTTGCGCCGGAAGCGGCCGATCTTGTGCTGCTTCGCGAGGAGTTGGTAGTGGGCCTTGACCCGCGCACCTTCGAAGCCGCGTAGTTGTTGCAGCGTCGCGTCGGCCGCGACCGTCCCTTCCCCGAAACGCATCTCGTACATCGCCCGCGCGACGCTGAGTCGTTGCTCGTCGTCCGCCCAGGCTCGGGTCTGACGCTCCAACCAGGTGGTGGTGAGGGAGTCGGGCAATGTTGCGGCGTAGCAGCGGACTCCACCCGAGCCGACGACCAGGACGGTGGTCCCGTGGCGAGCCAGAGTCGCCAGGGCCCGGGCGGTGATGGATGTCCCGGGGCCCAAGAGGACGCAACTCAGGGCTGCCGTCGGCAGGTAGACCGTCTCGGTGCCGCGCCGCTCGCTGGTGATTTCGGCGCAGACGCCGGTGTCGTCCTGCTGTATGCGCACCACGTCGAGGTAGAGGAACGAGAGGGAGTCGGCGATGCGCGGCAGCATCGCGACCGTGGGCGCGGCCAGTCGGCGCCGCGCCTGGCTGGGAGTCTGCGGCGCGACTGTCATGACCCACCCCCGGCCGGTGCGATCGTCAACAGCCCGCAGCCGTAGGACTTGGCGCGGCCAACGCCCGCGATGATCCGTTCCCGGAGCTGATCCGCGTCCGTGACGACGGCGGTGCCGTCGAACTGGGTGCGGTGGTGTCGCATGTGCTGCTTCGCCGCCTCCCCCGAGGTGCCGCGCGGGCCGCGCACCGTATCGACCGGGTGGGAGAGCACGCTTTCGACGTCCAGGCCGGCGGCGATCGCCTGCCGTTGCCACCACTCGTCGGCGACCCGCCCGCTCAACGGCACGATCGCCTTCAACTGATACAGCTCGCGGGTGGTCGCACCGGGGCGCCGCACGGCGTTCGCCACGCAGCGGTAGCGAATCCGGCGTCCCGGCTTGAGCGCGTCGAGCAGCGGGTCGAGGGACCTGCTCCGCAGCGCGCCGTAGCCCTCGGGCAGCCGGGCGGGATCGGGCTCGTGGGCGCTCTGGATCAGGACGGCGTACCCCTGGGGCGTGTCCTCGACGCGGAACAGCACGCCGAACTGGGCGCGCGCGTCGTCGCCCTCGGTCTCCGGGAAGAGGGACATCACGCGTCGATGCAAGTTGATCGCCGCTTTGCTGCTCCCCAGGTCGGCTTGGACCGCGCGGGAACGCGGGTTGAGCGTGAGTCGGCTGAGCCAGACGGTCACGGGGCCACCCCGTCCTCGGACGGCACCCGATACGCCGCCAGGTGCTTCTCCAGCACGGCGAGGTACGGGGCGCCCAGCCCGGCGAACCGTTCCTCGGGAACGGCGACGGTGCGGCGGTAGAGCGGGCGCACCCGGTAAGTCCGCTGCTTCGGGTGAAAGGAACGGGGGTCGTCGTTGATCGTGCTGGTCGGCCGCGCGGATTCGTCGGCGGGAGAGGACTCCCACCCGTTGGGTACCGGCAGCGCGTCCAGGGGCTCGTCCGAGAGGAAGACGAGGTTCAACGGCCCGGCACCCTCAGCACGTTCGGCCGAGACGGGCAGCCTGACCAGTTCCTCCAGCGGGCGCTCGCTTCGCGCCAGCAGCACCGGCCCTTCGGGTGGGCAGGAGCGCCGACCGAGGTAGAACGGCCAACGCGGTTCGCGCAGCGCCTCGGCGTACCGGCTCAGGGTCTTCGCGTCCGGCCCGCCGGGAGCGCTCGTCAGCGCGGCGGTGAACACCGCGTCGGCGAGGTACGCGCGCCGGCTGAGCAAGGTGGCGGTCGTCCCACCGCGCTTCTTGCCCTCGGCGGTTGTGACGGTGTCGCGGTTCGGCAGGCCGCCGCCCACCGTGTGCAGGTCGGTCATCATGACGCCCGGCCGGTCCTCGCGCACGGTCAGCGAGAGGGCGATCAGATCGTCCAGCGGCTCCCCACGCTTGCGGCCGAGCGCGGCGGCCAGCATCCCGATGACGCCCGAGCGGGTGGGAAACCGCGCGGTGTCCCGATCCGTGAAGTGGCTCTTCTCGCCCCAGGACTGGAGCGGACCGGCCAGCCGCAGCAGCAGACCCGGCCGGTCTTCGGCTTCCGAACTGGTCACGAGGAGACCTCACCGGTCTTCTCGCGCAGGGCGCCGCGCAGCGTGGCCTCGACCAGCTCCTCGATGCCGTCGTACCGGTCCCCCACGTGCTGGGCGTCCTCGTGCCCGATGCTGGTCCAGCCGGAGGCCAGCAGCCGGCGGCTTCCCAGCATCTTGTTGGCTTGCGCCGCGTACTTCGTCAGCCGGGCTACGGAGGGCTCCTCGAAGCCCCCGCCGGGGGAGGACGTCACCGGCTTTTCGAAGGCGGCGGCGAAGGAGAGCGGCCGGTCCGCGCGAACGGCGAGATGGATGAGACCGGGAGGGGTGTACGGGGCGGTGGAGTTCTTCTTGGCGCCGGGCAACGACTCGACGAACGTCGCGAGGAAGGCGCCGGTCAGCTCACGCACGCTCGCGGGGTCGTCACCGAGGTTGCCCGCCAGCTCCTCCAGGTCGACGGTGGCGAAGCGGTAGAACGTGCCGGCGCTGTACTGACCGTGCCCCATGTGACCGCTGCCGGTGGCGTCGTTCCACTCCTGGCTGATGTCGTCCACGGCCGAGAAGTAGTCGAACTCCACGTCGGTCTCGTGGGTGGTCATCGCGTGCGCGACCTGAACCGCCCCGTCCACGCCTGCGTCATCGACCTCGGCGAGCATGCGACCGAAGAGGTTGATCACGCCGTTTCGCGCCTTCAGCACCCCGTCGATCGCCGGCTGGGGCAGCACGCTCTTGTCGCCGGGCTTCTTGATGTCCTTGGCGGACTCCAGCTTCTCGCGGTGTTCCTCGGCGATGTCCGCCAGCTCCCGCACGGCGGTTTCCGGGACATAGACCAGCGCGTTGGTGAACACCTTGTTGGGGACGACCACCTTGGTGTCCTTCTTCGCGGCGCCCCCCTCGGATCCTTCCTTCTGCTTCTCCTTCGCCAGCTCGAACTTGATGCTGCTGCCGGCGGCCACGTGGGCGCCGGCACGTTCCGCGAGGGGCAACGGCCAGCCTCGCGTCTCCGCCAGCTCGCGCGTGACGCGCTCGCCGATCCGGCGTGTGCGGAGGGCTCGTTCGCCGATCTCCTCCTGGAACTTCTCCCGCGCCGCGCGCTTCCAGGACTGGCTACTGACCCGCGTGCGCTGGGCGTTGCCGTACTGGACGGTCTTCACCGAATTCGTGTCGTCCCTGTTGAGGTTGGCGAAGGGGACCGACTGAAGCACGTGGATGTCGATGAAACGGGCGGGACGAGTCGTTGCGGACACGGTCTTCTCCATGCTGCTGTTGGTGGCTTCGAAAGGTTGGGAAAGGCGGGCGCCTCGCGCGAGTGAGGACCGTTGTCAGGCCGGGCTATTCCGGGGACTCCTCGGTGGAGTCCTCGTCCCCGCCGGCCTGGTTCGCGTCGAGGTGACGCCGGCGGTAGAAGTCCTGAAGCCAGCGCCGGGCGATTCGCCCGGAGTGGTCCGGCCAGGCGATGAGGTCGGCCAGAAGCTGGGCCCAGTCGACGGGAACGTCGAGCTGGCGGAGATAGAGAACGGACGCGGGCAGGCTCCGGTGAATGCCGCTGGCGCCCTGTCGGGTGAGCATGTTCAACCGGCTCTCCGCCGCACTTTCCCTCATCTTCCGGTCCCCACCGGGAACTTCCGCCACGGCCTCGGCGAAGGCGCTGCCCAGGCTGGGCCCCCAGCGCTCTGGGGTCTCGGCCGGCACAGCGGACTCGGCATCGTTGCCGCCAGGGACATCGGTGGAGCCGGTGGAGTCGGGGCCGCTCTCGGGGCTCTGAACACTGTTGTCCGAACGCTCGGCGCTCGCTCCGTCCGGCGCCTCGTCCTCGTCCTCGTCGTCCTCGTTCTCGGTGGCCCGGGGGCGGGAGGCAATCAACGCGGCGACGGTGAAGTAGGCCCGCTGGATGGCGTCGGAGGCGTTCTTCGGCAGCCATGGGACGATGTAGCGGTTCATCGCGAAGGTGCTGCGGTTGTCGATGTTCTGCCGAAGCCCGGCTCGGAGTGCGACACGGGCGCCCGGGTTCTCGGAACAGATCCGGTCGATCCGGGTCACGTACTCGACGAGCTTCTGACGGTGCTCCGCCGCCCGGTCGAGCTTCGGCGACTCGGTGGTGGTCAAAGTCTGTTTCCCCTCCTTCTTGGTCTTGTCGGTTCCGTTCAGCTCTTGTCAGCTGTCAGCTCTGCGTCTGGCTGTTTCCCGGGAGGCCGCCGTAGGCCGACGCGTGCCTCGAACACAGCCTTGGCGCCTCGTTGGCTCCCGGTGATGCTGCGCGTGACCTCGTCGTAGGCGTTCTCCGCGAGCCGGAGAAAGGCTCTACGGGCGTCCTGGAAGTCGAAGCCCGGGTCGATCTGTTCGGGATCGCGGCTCAACTCACGGAAAACCGCCCAGAACTGGTCCTCCGCTCCGGGCCAGTACCGGGCGGCGGCAGGCGTCGTCCACGCGCTCGCATCGCTCGTGGGATCGCCCATGTACGTCTTCCAGGCCCGTGCCAGCGCCCGATCCAGACGGAAGCCGTAACGCTCGCCCAACTGCCGAAGCTTGGCGACCGGGTGGGCGGTCCGCGGGACTCTCTCCTCCACGAACCCGAGAACCGGCGGCGTGGAGCCGTCAACGAACTGCGTGTCCTTGGCCTGACCGTCCTGCTCGAATCCCAGGGCGCGCACCCGGAGTCTGACCTCCTCGGGCATCTCGGCGGCCGAGGCGAACACCTTCGGCCGCCTGGCCTGAGCGGGACCCCCCGGCTCAGCGAGCAGCAACGCGTCCAGGTCCCGCCAGAGCGCGCGCCGCGAGTCCGCTGGGCGCGGGTAGCGGTTTCCCTGCTGACTGATCTGCCAGATCAGGAAGTCGTCGTCCCTGGTCATGCGCCCCGCCCGGTTTCCCCAGGTGATGTACGCGTCGCGCACCAGAGTGGGCGTGCCGTGGTTGTCGCGCGAGTCATCGTCAGGTACGAGCAGGAGCGCGTGTTGGGAGCGGCCGGTCAGCCGGGAACAAGGCCCTACCGGCTCCCTCGGCACCGCGGCGGGGTCCAGCAGCTCCGGCAGCTCCCAGGGGCAGTGGTCCTCGTCGAGCCGGTCGCGTGGGTCAGGCGGCACCAGGCCGGCCAGCAACGTCTCGAAGAGCGTCTCGCCCTCCGGGTGGTACGACAGAGCGGTCCGAAGCGGGCCAGCTGTCGCGCTGGCGGTCTTCTCCCCGTCCACCTCACGGGCGGAGCACCGCCCGGAGGGCCCCCAGTAGTGCCACACCAGCAGGTTGAGAACAGCTTCCGAAACCGTCGGCGGGTCCGGCTTCGCGTCCGAATTGTGACGGAACCAGGCGTGGTTGTTGCCTGCGGGCCGCGTCACGACCAGCTTGTTGACCCCGGCGGTCTTGGCCGGGTCGCACTGCTTCTCCAGCCTCGGGTCCTGCATCCACGGGCGTCCCCCCTCGGGGTCGAACACCAGGAAGCGGTGCGCGTAACGGTCGGCGTACTCCGCGATCCCGTCGGCCGGCAGCCGGCCTTCCTCCCACACCTGTTGACGCCGATCGGCCCAGTCGTCCTCCGATGTGCCCACCCTGTCCAGGCCCGTGACGCGCACGGTCAGCGCGTACAGCACCCGCAACAACGCGGAGTGCGTCGGCGGGTCCACCACGGCCAACCCGGCGATCTCGTGGGCACGGCGCAACAGCTCGGCGAGCCCGACTTGTTCGGACCGTGGCGTAGGCGCCGTTCCGGTCCACTGGACAGGAACCCACGGCTCCTCAAGTAGATCGAACCCACCCGTCGTCATGAGTCTCCTTGCTTGCTTCACCATGGTCAGCCGGTCCCCGCCACCGAGCGGGGGTGGCCCGTGAGTACCGAGACGGAGCCGTTGCCGTGTTGCAGGTACTGCCCGCGCGAGCGGGCGTTGCGGATGTCGTGGGTTCCGCTCTGCCAAGGTGGAATCCGCGCTCCGCGCTACGACCGACTCATGAGAACCGCCCGCGCTCCGGCTTCAGGCCGCCTGGTACGGCTCCAAGCCAGTACCGAGACGGAGCCATATTCACTATCTAGCGTAAGAGAGTATTGAGACGGAGGCGGTCTCATAACCATATACGGAGCCGATAGGCTCCTCGCGTTGACGGAGCCCAAGTACGCCGCCCGTTAACGGAGTTATCTGCGCAGCAGCTAGCAGAGGGGAGGTTTGCCTTCTTGACTCGCCGCGAGAGATGGCGCGGACGGGCCCGGACAGGAGCCGCAGTCGTACTAATCCTTGCCCGATTAGCGCGACTCCGACCACCTGCGGCAAGCCTTGGAATTCTCATCAGCTCCGCTCCAGCCCCAGATGAGAGCTGGCGAACCTGCTCTCGCCAACGTCGTGAATCCATGGGCCGCCGTGGCCGTCACAGCCCATGGGAAGCAGAACCAACTGCCGTAGCAGCGTCTGCTTCTCCCAGCTCTCCGGCCGTTCCATGCGGCCAGCCGCGTCGCGCGCCCACTTGCCCGGGACCGGGGTCACGAACTGCATCAGCTGACGCACAGAGTCACGCGATGGCTGCTTGTTCCAGTCGCGTGGCAGGGGAATGGCCCCTTCTCTGTCCAGGGTGAAGCGGTCCGGCGACTGCTCGTAGAGGCAGAGCACCCGGCCGGTGTCCGCGCCGAGGCGGGTTGTCAGGAGGTCCTCCGTGACGCCAACCTCCCGTTTGCTCAGCCGGCCGAGATCGCCGTTCACGCCGTCGGGCGAGACCATGTGGACCGTGGTGGCCATACTCTTCTCGACCATCTCGCGGGCGCTCCGGTCGAGATCCATCCCTTTGAGCTGGCGCAGCGCCGCCTCGTCCAGCCCGTGCGCGAAGTCCTCCGCGTAGACCTCGTCGATGAGGCGCTGGACGTCGTCGGGGACGGTGATCTCCCCTTCGGGGAGCTGGTCGAGCAAGGTCACGGTGCGGACCAGCAGGCTCGGGTCGTACACCGCGGTCATCGCGCCGGGGAGCCCCGAAGCGCTGGCGCTGCCCGCCGGGGCCAGAACCACCAGGGGTGGGCGATCCTCGTCGGCAAGCCAGGCGGGCCGGCCGGACCACCCGCGGGCGTGGCGGCAGCAGCGGCCGGCGCGTTGCAGGAGTTGGGCCAACGGCGCCAGGTCACTGACGACGAGGTCGAAGTCCAGATCGAGTGATTGTTCGACTACCTGTGTGGCCACCAGAATCGACCCCGGCCGTGCTTCAACCGCGGGGGCGTCCTGGGCGGTGTGCGGCTTGCCGTAGGCCGCTTCGCACTCCTCGCTGATCCGTTGGCGCTCGCGGGCGGGGAAGCGGGAGTGCAGCAGTCGGATACCGCCGTCCCGTTCCGCCAGTTCGGGAAACGCTCCGCACAAGTCGCGGTACGTCTGCTGCGCTTCGGCGACGGTCGTGCAGCAGACCAACGCGGTGCCGCCCTCAGTCGAGATCGGGGCGAGTACCTCGCGAAGGATCGCTCGACGCCCTCCCTTCCGGGTGGGGTTCAGATGCGGTTCCCTGACGTCCCAGGCGACCATCCGGAGATCGACGTCGAGGGTTCGTCCACGCAGCGTGCCCGTGGGCCGCGGCTTCGTGACCTGCCCCGTTCGCACGTCCGCGAACAGCCAGCCCGGGTAGCAGGGATCGAACTCCAGCGGTTCGGTGAAACCGGCGCCCCGGCGGTAAGCCTCCACGAGGGAGCCGGCGGCCTGCCCGGTAAGTGTCGCCGAGAGAAGCACCACCGGCGTCCTCAGCGCTCCGAGCCATTCGAGAAGACGCACCAGATGCTGCTGCATCCAGGGCCCGTAGGCGTGGGCCTCGTCAACGATGAAGACTTTCTCCGACAACCCGAAGAGCCGGAGCGTGTTGTGCTTGACGGGCAGCATCGCCGCCAGCGCCTGGTCGATGGTCCCGGCACCGAGAGAAGCCAGGATCGGCCGCTTGGCGCCGCGCAACCAACCGTCGGACTCGATGACCGTGCTCTGTGCGGCACTGACCTCCTCCACCTCGAAGGAAGCCTCCACACCATCCGGCTCGTCGGCGGGGTTGTCGGTGTAGACGGGACTGAGCCACGCCATGGAGTGGAGGAGGGTGAGCGCGCGTTCGCCCGACAGCGCGGCCTTGGCGTACTTCCGCACGCGAGGGAACATCCCGTCGGCCGTCGCCATCGTGGGGAGCGCGAAATAGAGGCCCCGGGCGTCCGCGGCGCGCCCCAGGACGGACGCGGCGAACAGAGCGGCCTCCGTCTTCCCGTCGCCGGTGGGCGCGGTCACCAGGACGAGCCCCGGCCCCCGTTCCTCGACCAGCGCCGGCAACCGCTCGACGATGTCGCGCTGGAGCGGGTTCGGCGAGAAGGGGAAGATCGCGTCGAAGCTTCGCTCGTCGAAACGCGCTCGGCCCAGGCGACTTCTGCCGACGGCGTCCTCGGCCTGGAGAACGGCGCGCGCGAAGTGCGCGTCCAACTGCTCCGGGGTGCCGGCCCAGTCGGGTGGGGGGAGAAGCGCACGGACGCTCGGCGTCTGGCTGGCCAACCAGTCGGCCACGACCACGAGTCCGGCGACGACGACGGCCAACTCGGCCGGAAGCCCAGCCGTAGGGACGCCGTCGGCCCCGAGGACCCGCCGCACCTCGTGAAGATGGACGCGCCGTTGCTCGCCCCAGCCCTCCTCGCCCAACGCCGGTTGAGACCGGCTGTCCAGCAGCAGATCCCTCCGCTTGAGCACGCCGCCGAAATGCCCGTGGTGACCGCCGAGAAGCTGAGCCACCTGGTGAGCAACGGACCTGCGACTCGTGGCGTGATCCGGATAGCCGATCTCGGCCAGCAGACTGACCAGCGCCCAGTGGGTGGCCATCTCGTGCCGGAACTCGCGGTGCTTCTCGGCGCCCTGGCTGAAGCGGTAGAACGACTCACCGCTCAGCCGTCCGAACGCGGCCGGGACCTGGGCCTGGAAGGGTGGGGTGATCTTCCCCAGGTCGTGCAAGGCTGCCCAGAACGCCGTGACTTCGCGCGCCGCCTCGACCGTGAGACCGAGCGCCGCGGCGATACGGGCCCGCACGGTCTCGCCCAACACCGTGTCCCACAGCACGCGGTAGACC
Organism: Streptomyces avicenniae; assembly: GCF_000719135.1. Lineage (GTDB taxonomy): Bacteria > Actinomycetota > Actinomycetes > Streptomycetales > Streptomycetaceae > Streptomyces > Streptomyces avicenniae. The sequence continues at coordinate 138,355 of NZ_JOEK01000005.1, forward strand.
GCCCCCGTGTCCAGCAGGTGACACACCACCGGGTACGGCCTGTCCAGCCCGTGCTCCTTGCCCCACAGCCGGGTGTCCAGGGCCGTGCACGTCGCCGCTCCGAGTCCCTCGTCAGTCACGTGTGTATCGAAGCAAGCGCCACTGACAGGCGACCCCTTCGAAGCGGGTTCCGGACGCGCACAGGCGACCGGCAGTGACCGACTTCCGGCCATACGCGGAAAGATCACCATGCGGGCGTTGCCGCCTGGATGATCATGCACACTCGCTGTAACCAGCCATGAAGCGCCCCGAACGCCATCGACGAGCACCGGGGGCGGTCTTCACCGCCGTCGCTTTCGAGACAAAAGCCAGGGAAAATCGCCTCCTGCCGCTACCGTCCGAAAAACGCCCCTATCGCAGGGTCGTTGTTCTGAAGCCCTGCCCGCGACGGGCTTCGCCGACGACGCCGACGTCCGGCTCTCGGAGCCGGGCACGGCGCAGCGGGCGGCGCCTAGACTTGCGGCATGGGAAGCAGGACCGGCCTGGGGCCCGCGGCCGCCAATGGCAAAGGAATGGCAAACCGCCTCTAACGCCGCAGGTCAAAAAGGTGCTCTCCGCGCGAGCGGAGGTGTTCCGTCAACGCGAGGAGCCTATCGGCTCCGTATATGGTGCTCTCCGCGCGAGCGGAGGTGTTCCGATCTTCCAGCGTGCCATCAGCTTGCCCCGTCCGTGCTCTCCGCGCGAGCGGAGGTGTTCCGGACCAGGCGAGGCTGTGCTTCGACCCCGTCAGGTGCTCTCCGCGCGAGCGGAGGTGTTCCAGGAGACTTCATGGGATTTTCGCGAAATGAACAGTGCTCTCCGCGCGAGCGGAGGTGTTCCGCTTACGGACGCCGGATGGATCGTCGGCGAGTGGTGCTCTCCGCGCGAGCGGAGGTGTTCCGCACGCGGGGCGTACGGACCGGCAGCGGCGGCCGTGCTCTCCGCGCGAGCGGAGGTGTTCCGGCCGCCTGGGTCGCCTGGGCGGTTGCGTGCGGGTGCTCTCCGCGCGAGCGGAGGTGTTCCGATGTGGACGTGAGACAGGGCGACCACGGGGTCGTACTCTCCGCGCGAGCGGAGGTGTTCCGATCTTCCAGCGTGCCATCAGCTTCCCCTCTTCGTGCTCTCCGCGCGAGCGGAGGTGTTCCCCAGTCCACCACCCACTTCTCCGGGGTGGCGAGGTGCTCTCCGCGCGAGCGGAGGTGTTCCGTTCCAGTTCGAGCGGGAGCACGGCTCGCGCTCGTGCTCTCCGCGCGAGCGGAGGTGTTCCGGGATTAACCGGAATGCGCTTTGCCGTGTGCGCGTGCTCTCCGCGCGAGCGGAGGTGTTCCGCCGCTCGGGCAGGCGCACGGTCGGTTTGCCCGGTGCTCTCCGCGCGAGCGGAGGTGTTCCTGCAGCTCGGCGCGAGCTTGGTCGCGCTCCGCCGTGCTCTCCGCGCGAGCGGAGGTGTTCCGACGTACCAGCTCGGCCGCGAACGCACCTGCCAGTGCTCTCCGCGCGAGCGGAGGTGTTCCGGTGTTCGGAACGGTGGCCATAGAGCGAGAGTAGTGCTCTCCGCGCGAGCGGAGGTGTTCCGAGGTGCGGCTGCTGGGCGGCGGTGGTGCTGGTGTGCTCTCCGCGCGAGCGGAGGTGTTCCGCGCGGTGGCCGGGTGACGTGGCTGTACATCCAGTGCTCTCCGCGCGAGCGGAGGTGTTCCGCGGTCCTGCTGACCACCGACGCGGCGGGTGACGTGCTCTCCGCGCGAGCGGAGGTGTTCCGGCGGCTCCCGCCCGGCCACTCCCGTGCGGTATGTGCTCTCCGCGCGAGCGGAGGTGTTCCGTGGCCCCGGACGGGAAGATCGAACCTGGCACCGTGCTCTCCGCGCGAGCGGAGGTGTTCCGGTTCATGTGTCTCTCGTTTCTCTCAGCCGAGGGTGCTCTCCGCGCGAGCGGAGGTGTTCCGATGGTGGAGGATCTGCGCGCCGAATACCCGGGGTGCTCTCCGCGCGAGCGGAGGTGTTCCGTTGATCAGGCCCGGGGACCCCGCCCGCGTCTCGTGCTCTCCGCGCGAGCGGAGGTGTTCCGACCACGCTGCGCTGGGCGCCGGAGCCCGGGACGAGCTCTCCGCGCGAGCGGAGGTGTTCCGCGCCTGCCGCCGCAGAGCAGTCCCCCGAGCCCGTGCTCTCCGCGCGAGCGGAGGTGTTCCGCAGAAGGACCGGCGCGACGAGCGCGGTGAAGAGTGCTCTCCGCGCGAGCGGAGGTGTTGCGGCGACTGGTACACGGAGGGCGCCGAGGCGTGCGTGCTCTCCGCGCGAGCGGAGGTGTTCCGGTCCACCGCCCGCGCGCTGGCTGCGGCGGTGGCGTGCTCTCCGCGCGAGCGGAGGTGTTCCGGAATCCGTATGCCCATGCCCGTCGGCGCCCAGGTGCTCTCCGCGCGAGCAGAGGTGTTCCGCAGGGCATCACGCAGTCGCTCCGCCAGCGGGGGTGCTCTCCGCGCGAGCGGAGGTGTTCCGGACCGTGACAGGCGTGAGGCGACCGTCGCCGGGTGCTCTCCGCGCGAGCGGAGGTGTTCCGGTCCACCGCCCGCGCCGGTAGGTCGTGTTGGGGTGCTCTCCGCGCGAGCGGAGGCGTTCCGTGGCAGGACTCCACGGGGTTCTCCGCCCGGCCGAAGCCATCCACCTCACCCAACGCCAGTGCCACCTCCCCACCCGAGGCTGGGGCCGACCCGACTCACCCTGCGCGGTGGCGTGGTCCGCGCCGGACGAAGCTGGACCGACGACGGAAAAGCCCACGAGGTACGCGGGCTGAAGGCCCGCGCACCTGAGGACACCCGCCCAGGGCCGATCCCGCCGCCCCTGGTTCGGATACTGCGTCGGCACATCAACATCTTCGGCACCGCGCCCGACGGACGGCTCCTCCGCACCGGGCGAGAAGGCGTCCTCCAGGAGAGGGGCTACGGCAAGGTCTGGGCACGCGCACGGAAAGCCGCCCTCACAGAAGACGAAGTGACCTCACGGCTCGCCCGCCGCCCCTACGACCTACGGCACGCCGGCATCTCCTTCTGGCTCAGCTCCGGCGTCGCCCCCGCCGAGTGCGCCCGTCGCGCCGGACACAGCCTCGCCCTCCTCTTCCACGTCTACGCCAAGGTCCTCGCCCAGAACGAGGAACGTTCCAACCGCCGCATCGAGACCGCGACAAGGGAATGGGACGACCCGATTCAGGACCGGCCAACGCCGGGAATCCTGGGGGACACGGACTGGGCCGCAGCAGGACACCCCAGGAACAGAGTGAGACGAAAGTAGCTTTTCGGTTCACGTTCGAGCGCGCCTGTCGAACGCAGCAAAAAGACCCTCCTCCCAGACGTAATTGCTGGTCAGAGGGTCTTCGCTGAGCTGTGGCGGCGCCAGGGTTCGAACCTGGGTAGGCTGAGCCGGCAGATTTACAGTCTGCTCCCTTTGGCCACTCGGGCACACCGCCTTGCGACGCGCACAACGATACCCGATGGGGCAGGGTGCTCCGCCACTCGGTTGCGCGCCGCTGGAGGCGGGCGGTGGGTCGTAGGCTGTCCGGCGACCCGTGCCCGGCGAGTGACGTGAGGAGCCAGATCACATGGCCGACTCCAGTTTCGACATCGTCTCGAAGGTTGACCGCCAGGAGGTGGACAACGCCTTGAACCAGGCCGCGAAGGAGATCTCCCAGCGGTACGACTTCCGGGGTGTGGACGCGTCGATCTCCTGGTCGGGCGAGCGGATCGAGATCCGCGCCAACGCCGAGGAGCGCGCCAATGCCGTGCTGGACATCTTCCAGACGAAGCTCGTGAAGCGCGGCATCTCCCTGAAGGCGCTGGACGCCGGGGAGCCGCAGGCGTCCGGCAAGGAGTACCGCCTGTACTGCGACGTCAAGGAGGGGATCTCCACGGACGACGCCAAGAAGGTCGCCAAGCTGATCCGCGACGAGGGCCCCAAGGGCGTGAAGGCGCAGGTGCAGGGCGACGAGCTGCGGGTCAGCTCGAAGAGCAGGGACGCACTCCAGGACGTCCAGCGGCTGGTGCGCGAGAAGGACTTCGACTTCGCGGTGCAGTTCGTCAACTACCGCTGACGTCGGGGCGGCACGCGCGGGACGGGGCGGCGCGGGCGGTTCCACGCCCCGCCCGCCCGTGAGGTCAGGCGGACTCCGTGCTCGGCGCCTCGGCCAGCTCCACCCCGCGCAGGCTGAGCAGCATCACGGAGGCGCAGCCGCAGAAGAGCACGATGTCCGCGACGTTGCCCACGAACGGGCCGTAGTCGATGAAGTCCACCACGTGCCCGCGGGCCAGGCCCGGCTCGCGGAAGAGGCGGTCGCCCAGGTGGGACACCGCGCCGCCGAGGAGCGCGCCCAGCGTGAGCGCCCAGCCGGTGGAGGCCAGCCGTCGCGCGATGTGGAGGATGCCGACGACCGCTGCCGCCGCCGCGAGGGTGAAGATCCATGTCGCCCCGGCGCCTATGGAGAAGGCGGCGCCGGGGTTGTACAGCAGCCGGAACTGGATCGGCGGGATCACGTCGATGCGCTCGCCGCCCGACAGCGCGGACGTCGCCCACAGCTTGGTGAGCTGGTCCACGAGCAGGACGACCGCCGCCAGCGCGAGCATCGCGCCGTACAGCCGGCCCGTGGTACTCCGCCCCCACTGCATCATCGTGGCCTCCGCGCCTAGCCGTGTCCGAGTCGAGCTTTCCGCAGACTATCGGCCCCCACGCCGCTCCGGGCGGGGCGGGAGGAAGGTGTACCGGGAGAGAGAGCGGACACCGAGAGTAATATCCAGACCAACGCCGATCCCGCCGCGCGGCGGCCGTGACGAGGAGCGCCCCCGTGTCGATGATCCGGAACATCCGCAGGGCCGTACGGTTCGGCAGGGAACGGCCGCCGCTGACCACCAAGGTGGACCTCAGCCACCCGGCCCGCTCGCCGCTGGGCAACGCCGTCGTCAACTGCGCCGTCTACCTCCAGGGCCACCGCAGCCCCGGGCGGCTGACGACGGACGAGGCGATCGAGCTGGTACGCAAGCGGCGCGGCGGGTTCGTCTGGATCGGGCTGCACGAGCCGTCCGCCGAGGAGTTCGAGGACATCGCGCACCTCTTCGGCCTGCACCCGCTGGCCGTCGAGGACGCGGTCAACGCGCACCAGCGGCCCAAGATGGAGCGGTACGACGACACGTTGTTCACGGTGCTGAAGACGGTGCGGTACGTGGAGCACGCGCAGCTCACGTCGAACAGCGAGGTCGTGGACACCGGCGAGATCATGGTGTTCACGGGCAAGGACTTCGTCATCACCGTCCGGCACGGCGGGCACGGCTCGCTCGGGCCGCTGCGCGAGCGCCTGGAGGGCGACCCGCAGCAGCTCGCCAAGGGGCCGTCCGCCGTGCTGCACGCCATCGCCGACCAGGTCGTGGACCAGTACCTGGACGTCGCGGCTGCGGTGCGGGACGACATCGACGACATCGAGACGGCCGTCTTCGCGGACACGCGGGGGCGGGGCGCCGCGTACCCGGGGCAGATCTACCAGCTCAAGCGCGAACTGCTGGAGCTGCGGCGGGCGGTGGCGCCGCTGGACCGGCCGCTCCAGCAGCTGTCCGAGTCCGCGCTGCCGATGGTCGATGCCGACATCCGCAGCTACTTCCGGGACGTCGCCGACCATCTGTCGCGCGTCACCGGCGAGATCAACGGCTACGACTCGCTGATCGACTCGATCCTCCAGGCGAACCTGTCGCAGGTCACGGTCGCGCAGAACGAGGACATGCGGAAGATCACCGCGTGGGCGGCGATCCTGGCCGTGCCGACGATGGTCACGGGCGTTTACGGCATGAACTTCGACCACATGCCCGAGCTGCACTGGCGCTTCGGCTATCCGTTGGTGATCGGCGTGATCCTGGTGGCGTGCGTCCTGATCCACCGCGGTTTCCGGCGCAACGGCTGGCTGTGAGCGCTGCGCCGACCGGCGTAGGGAGATCACGACGAAAGTCGCGGTCCTCGTAGACGAACGCCAGATCCGGACGGCGGGAGGCATTGCCTAGGCTGGGCCCGTGGACAACGCGATCCTGAACGCGATCGAGGAGTTCGTCTCCACCCCCTGGGTGTACCTGGCGCTCTTCGTCGTCGCAAAGCTCGACGGTTTCTTCCCCGTGGTCCCCAGTGAGACGCTGGTGGTCACCCTCGGGGTGTTCGCCGCGACGGACGGCTCCCCCGACCTGGGGCTGATCATCCTCGTCGCGGCGCTCGGCGCGTTCACGGGCGACCACATCTCGTACTTCATAGGCCGGAAGTCGGGGGCCAAGATCTACTCCCGGCTCAAACCCGGCAGCCGCACCCAGCGGGCGTACGACCAGGTCGGCGCCCTGCTGGAGCGGCGCGGCGGCCTCGTGCTGATCATCGCCCGCTACATACCCGGCGGTCGCACCGCGGCCACGCTGACCACCGGCGCCACCGGCTACCCGCTGCGCCTGTTCTCCCGGTACGACGCGATAGCCGCCGCGAGCTGGGCCGTGTACTCGGCGGGCATCGGCTACCTGGGCGGGCACGCCTTCGAGGACAACCCGCTGCGCGGCGTGGCCCTCGGGCTCGGCCTCGCCCTGGCGATCACCGTGCTGCACGAGGGCGTACGCCACCTGCGGAACCGTGTGGCCGCCAGGCGCGCCTCCGCGGACTGACCGGCGGGGCGGTTCAGGACCAGCGGTAGTGCGGCAGCGCGTCCGCGGTCGGCACCACCTCGCGGCCCAGCGGCATCAGCGACACCGGGACCATCTTGAAGTGGGCGAGCCCGAACGGGATGCCGATGATCGTCACGCAGAAGGCGATCCCGGCCGTGATGTGGCCGAGGGCCAGCCAGATGCCCGCCACGATCAGCCAGATGACGTTCCCGACCAGGGACGCCGCCCCGGCGTCGCGCCGTTCGGTCACGCGGTAGCCGAACGGCCACAGGGCGTAGCCCGCGATGCGGAAGCACGCTATGCCGAACGGGATCGTGATGATGAAGACGAAACAGATCACCCCGGCGACCGCGTAGCCCAGGGCGAGCCAGAATCCCGAGAAGACGAGCCAAATGACGTTCAGGAGAGTTCGCACCTCTCCAGCATGGCGTCAGGAAGGGCCGCCCGCCATGCGTTCGAGCCGCTCGATGCGTTCGGCCATCGGTGGGTGGGTGGCGAACATGCGCGCCAGCCCCTCCCCGCGCCGGAACGGGTTGGCGATCATCAGGTGGCTCGCCGTCTCCAGCTGCGGCTCGGGGCGGAGCGGACGTGCCTGGGTGCCCGCCTCCAGCTTCCGCAGCGCGCCCGCGAGGGCCAGCGGGTCGCCGGTCAGCCGGGCGCCGGACGCGTCCGCCTCGTACTCCCGCGACCTGCTCACGGCCAGTTGGATCAAGGAGGCGGCGATCGGGCCGAGCAGCAGGACGAGCAGCATCCCGACGATGCCGGGGCCGCCCTCGTCGTCGTCGCGCCCGAAGGGGATGAACCAGGCGAAGTTCACCAGGAACATGATCACCGAGGCCATGGCGCCGGCGACCGAGGAGATGAGGATGTCCCGGTTGTAGACGTGGCTCAGCTCGTGGCCGATGACGCCGCGCAGCTCCCGCTCGTCCAGCAGCCGCAGGATGCCCTCGGTGCAGCAGACGGCGGCGTTGCGCGGGTTGCGTCCGGTGGCGAACGCGTTGGGCGCCTCGGTGGGCGAGATGTACAGCCGCGGCATCGGCTGCCGCGCCGCCCCCGCCAGCTCGCGGACCATGCGGTACAGCCCCGGCGCCTCGAACTCCCCCACCGGCCGGGCGCGCATGGCGCGCAGGGCGAGCTTGTCGCTGTTCCAGTAGGCGTAGCCGTTCGTCGCGAGCGCGATCACCAGGGCGATCACCAGGCCGCCGCGGCCGAAGAAGCTGCCGATGACCAGGATCAGCGCCGACATTCCGCCGAGCAGGGCGGCTGTCCGCAGTCCGTTGTGCCGGCGGTGCACGGGGGTGCCCTCCTGGTTCCGCAGCGTGGGGGTGGCCGGTTGTGCCCGATGTCGGGTTTCTCCACTGACAGTGGACACTGCTGAAGGGGACAACGCCATACGGGGGAGATCCGTTCCCGCGCGGCGTGGCGGCGGGGCGGTGGGACCGGCGTCCGCTCAGAGGAACGCGTCGGTGGTGAACCCCAGGATGAGCTGCGGCGCGCCGGAGAACGCGAGGGCGGCAGCCGCGGCGAGGCCGATCGCGCCCGCGAGGGACCTGCCGGGCCGCGCGGCGTCGCCCGGCCCGTCCGCCGGAGCCTCGGCGGCGGCGGCCGGGGGCGCGGGACGGAACAGGAGCGCCGTCCAGCGCAGGTAGTAGTACAGGGCGACGGCGACGTTCACGGCCATCACGACGGCGAGGACGCCGAGCCCGGCGTCCACGGCTGTGCGGAGGACGGCGACCTTGGCGAACAGCCCGATCACCCCGGGCGGCAGCCCGGCCAGGCAGAGCAGGAAGAAGCCGAGGGCCAGCGCGGCGAGCGGCTGGCGCGCCCACAGGCCGCGGTAGTCGGCGAGCCGCTGCCCGGGACTACGCCGTCCGGCGTACGCGACCACGGCGAACGCGCCGAGGTTCGCCGCCGCGTACATGAGCGCGTAGGCCAGCAGGGTGCCCATCGCCTCGTCCGCGCCGACGTACGCCCCGGCGGCGATCGGCACCAGCAGGTACCCGGCCTGCCCGACGGACGACCAGGCCAGCAGGCGTACGGCGCCCCCTGGCGCGTCCTCGGTGGCGCGCAGGGCCGCCGCGTTGCCGACCGTCATGGTGAGCCCGGCGAGGGCGGCCAGGACGGGCCCCCACAGGTGGCCGTGGTCGGGGAAGCCGCGCGCGGTGAGGACGACGAGCCCGGCGAGCCCGGCGGTCTTGCCGACGACCGACAGGTAGGCGGCGACGGGCAGGGGCGCGCCGAGGTAGGTCTCCGGCACCCAGAAGTGGAACGGGACGGCCGCCGTCTTGAACGCGAAGCCGACGAGTGTCAGGGCCACGCCCGCCTCGGCGAGGGTCGCGAGGCGTGGGTCGGCGGCGGACAGTCCGGACGCGATCTCGCCGAGGTGGAGACTGCCGGAGGCGGCGTACACGAAGCTCACGCCGAGGAGCGTCACGGCGGTGGCGGCGACGGACGTGAGGAAGAACTTGAGCGCGGCCTCGGGCCCGTCGCCGCCCTTGCGCAGCGCGACCAGGGCGTAGGCGGGCAGGGTGGTGACCTCAAGGGCGATGATCAGCGTGGCCAGGTCACGGGAGGCGGGCAGCAGGGCGGCGCCGGTGACGGAGGACAGCAGCAGGAACCAGTACTCGCCGCCGGGCAGCGCGCTGTCACCCGATCGGGGATCGGTCTCCTGGAGGGAGAGCAGCGCCGTCAGCAGCGCGCCCCCCAGGACGAGCAGCTGGACGAGCACGGCGAAGCGGTCGGCGGCGTAGGAGCAGGCGCCGGGGCCGTCGGCCAGGCAGAACGTGACGCGGTCGCCGTGGCGCAGCGGTACGAGGGCCAGCGCGGCGAGGGCGAGCCCTGCGAGGGCGATCGGGCCGAGGAGCCGTTTGCGCGCGGCGGGCAGGAAGAGGTCGGCGACGAGCACGACGACGGCCGTCACGGCGGTGATGACGGGCGGGGCGATGACGGCCCAGTCCACGCTCTGGGTCAGGCGGTCGGCGAGGGTGGTCATCCGGCGACTCCCGGCAGCAGATGCCGCACCGCGGGATCGGTGAGGTCGAGGAGCAGTGCGGGCCACAGTCCGGCGAGCAGCGTGAGCGCGGCGAGCGGGCCGTAGGCGGCGAACTCGTGGCGCCGCAGGTCGGGCAGGGCGCCGGGCAGGTGCGCGGTGGGGTCGCCTGGCACAGGGTCGCCCATGCAGACCCGGCGCACCACGAGCAGCATGTATGCGGCGGTGAGCAGTGTGCCGCCCCCCGCGACGGCGGCGTAGGTGAGGTAGGCGGGGCGGCTCAGCCCGGCGGCGGGGTCGAAGGCGCCGAGCATCGCGAGCAGTTCGCCCCAGAACCCGGCGAGCCCCGGCAGGCCCAGCGAGGCGACGGCGGCGAACGCGAGCAGTCCGCCGAAGCGGGGCGTGCGCCCGTACAGCGCGGCTCCTCCGGCACCGGCGAGCCGGTCCAGGTCGGTGGTGCCCGTCCGTTCCTTGAGCGCGCCGACGAGGAAGAACAGCAGGCCGGTGATGAGGCCGTGCGCGACGTTGGCGAACAGGGCGCCGTTGACGCCGGTGGGCGTGAGGGTGGCGATGCCCAGGAGGACGAAGCCCATGTGGCCGACCGACGAGTAGGCGATCAGCCGCTTGAGGTCGCCGCCCGCGCCCTGCCGGACGAGGGCGAGGCACGCGAGGGAGGCGTAGACGATGCCCGCGACGGCGAACGCGCCGAGGTAGGGCGCGAACGTCCGCATGCCGTCGGGTGCGATGGGCAGTGCGATGCGCACCAGGCCGTACGTGCCCATCTTCAGCAGCACACCGGCCAGCAGCACGGACCCCACGGTGGGCGCGGCGGTGTGTGCGTCGGGGAGCCAGCTGTGCAGCGGCCACATGGGGGTCTTGACGGCCAGTCCGATGCCGATGGCGAGGACGGCGAGGAGCTGCGTGGTGTGGGTCAGTCCCTCGCCGTGCGCCTCGGCGAGGGCGATCATGTCGAACGTGCCCGCACGCAGGCCGATCAGCAGCAGCCCGAGCAGCATCACGACGGAGCCGAGCACGGTGTAGAGCACGAAGCGCCAGGCGGCGGGGCCGCGTCCCTCGCCGCCCCAGCGGGCGATGAGGAAGTACATCGGCACGAGCACCGTCTCGAAGGCCAGGAAGAAGAGCAGCAGGTCGAGCACGGCGAAGGTGGCGAGCGTGCCGCCTTCGAGCAGCAGCACGAACGCGACGAACGCGCGCGGGTCGCCCCCGGCGGGCGGGCGGACGTACGCGTAGAGGGCGCACAGGAACGTCAGCAGCGCAGAGAGCACCAGCAGGGGCAGCGAGATGCCGTCCACGCCCAGGTGGATGCGCGCGCCCAGGGAGGGGATCCAGGACACGTCGGTCTCGGCCTGGACGCCGGGCCGGTCGCGGTCGAACGCGGCGGCCAGCGCGAGCGTGAGCAGCAGGACGGCGCCGGAGACGGTCACGCCGTGCCGCAGCACGTCGCGTTCGGGTCCGCCGGGCCCGCGCAGGCCCGGCGGTGCGGGCAGCAGCGCGGCGGCGGCGCCGAGCAGCGGCAGGACGACGGCGGCGATCAGCAGCCACTGGGTGACGGTGTCGTTCAGCGGGATCACGGGGCGGTCCTCACTCTCCGGCGGCCACGAGGACGGCGGCGACGCCGAGCACCAGCGCGCCCGCGACGACGGCGCTCAGGTACGTCTGGACGTTGCCGGTCTGGGCGCGGCGGGCCAGCGCGCCGAGGCGTCCGGGCGCGGCGGCGGCGCCCCGTACGTAGGTCTCGATCACGGCGCGGTCGAGGAAGCGGACCAGCCGCGCCCCGGCCAGGGTGGGGCGGACGACGGCCGCGGTGTACAGCGCGTCGAGGTGGAATCCGGCGGCGGCGGGGGCGCGCAGCGGGCCGAGCAGGGCGGGCGCCGGGTCGGACCAGGCGCGGCGCCACGCCGCCCAGGCGGCGAGGAGGCCGGTGAGGGCGGCGGCGACGGCGAGGACGGAGGTGGTGAGCTGCGGGCCGAGGCCGCCGCCGTCCCACCAGTCGTCGAGCCAGGGGTAGGAGAGGCCTAGGAGCAGCGAGGGGAGGGCCAGGACCCACAGCGTGGCGGTCATGACGGGGTTGGTGCCCTCGGCGGCGGGCACGGGGTCGGGGCGTGTGTCGGCGGGGCCGTAGAAGGCGAGGAGGAAGAGGCGGGCGGCGTACGCGGCGGTGAGCGGCGCGGCCAGGAGCCCGGCGACCAGGACGAGCCATCCGGCGACGGCGGGGGCGCCGTGGGTGTCGCCGAGCGCGGTGTGCTCTGCGGCCGTCAGCACGGCCTCCTTGGAGAAGAACCCGGCGAAGGGCGGCACGGCGGCCAGGGCGAGCAGGCCGATCGCCATGGTCCAGTAGGCGTCGGCCGCGCGGCGGCGCAGTCCGTCCATGCGGGACAGGGCGCGCAGCGAGCCGGTGCCCGCCGTGTGGATGAGGACGCCCGCGCCGAGGAAGAGCAGGGCCTTGAACGCGCCGTGGGTGAGGAGGTGGAAGACGGCGGCGTCGCGGTCGGCGACGGCCAGGGCGCCCGTCATGTAGCCGAGCTGCCCGATGGTCGAGTAGGCGAGGACGCGTTTGATGTCGTCCTGGGCGAGGGCGGCGAGCGCGGAGCCGAGGAGGGTCAGCGCGGCGACGACGGCGAGGACGGTGAGCGCGGCGGCCGAGGCGGCGAAGACGGGCAGCAGGCGGGCGATGAAGTAGACGCCAGCGGCGACCATCGTGGCCGCGTGGATGAGCGCGGAGACGGGGGTGGGGCCCGCCATGGCGCCGGGCAGCCAGGTGTGCAGGGGGAACTGGGCGGACTTGCCCGCGACGCCTGCGAGCAGCAGCAGGGCGATGAGGGTGGGGTGGTCGAGCTGGTGGTCGGACAGGGAGGACGTGAGGCGCGTGACGATGGTGCTGATGCGGAACGTGCCGACGTCGGTGGCCAGCGCGAGGATGCCGAGGAGGAACGGGACGTCACCCAGTTTGGTGACCAGGAACGCCTTCAGCGACGCCGCACGCGCGGCGGGTGTCTCCCAGTAGTGGCCCACGAGGAAGTACGAGCAGATGCCCATCACTTCCCAGCCCACCAGCAGGACGATCAGGTCGTCGGCGTACACCACGAGCAGCATGGCGGCGGTGAACAGGGAGACGAGGGCGGCGTACGAGGCGTAGCGCGGGTCGTCCGCCATGTAGCCGATGGAGTACAGCTGGACGCATGTGGCGACGACGGCCACCAGCACCGCCACCAGCACGGCGAAGCCGTCGAGGTGCAGGGCGAGCTGGACGGGGATTCCGCCGGTGGGTGTGAGCCGTGTAGCGGCGTCGATCGGGTCGTCGCCGCCCTGGCGGACGGCCACCAGCACGGCGAGTGCGGCGGCGGCCAGGGTGGGCAGGACGGCGAGGGGCCGTACGTACCCGGGTGCGCTGCGGCCGGTCAGCAGGATCAGCGCGGCGGCGGCCAGGGGCAGCAGCGGTACGAGGACGGCTGCGGTCGTGGTGTTCACTCGGTCTCCCGCTGCGGCGCGCGCGGTTCGCGCAGGGCGCGCAGCTCGTCGATCGCCACCGTGCCGCGCGCGCGGTGGACGAGCAGCACGATGGCGAGGCCGATACCGATCTCGGCGGCGGACAGGGCGATGAGGAAGAGCGTGAAGACCTGGCCCGCGTGCGTCGCGTCGCGCAGCCAGACGTCGAAGGCGACGAGGTTCAGGCTGACGGCGGCGAGCATCAGTTCGACCGACATGAGCACGAGGACGGCGTTGCGGCGGGCCAGGACGCCGTACAGGCCGACGCAGAACAGCAGCACGGCGAGCACGGCCGGGTAGACGAGGTGCATCAGCGGTCGCCTCCGGCGCGCGAGCGGACGCGGGAGACGACGATCGCGCCGATCAGCGCGGCCAGCAGCAGCACGGACAGCGCCTCGAACGGCAGCACCCAGGTGCGGAACAGGCTGTCGCCGACCTGCTCCGCCGTGCCGTGCGGCGTGTCGAGGTCGATCCAGGCGGTGCGGAACGCGTCGATCACGAGCGTGACGAGCAGCGCGGCGGCGGCCAGCGCCACCGCCAGCGCGACCGGCCGGTTGCCCGAGTCGGCGTCCGGGGACGGGCCGATGGGGGCCTTGGTGAGCATCAGGCCGAACAGCAGCAGCACGACGACCGAGCCGAGGTAGATGAGGACCTGCACCCACGCGACGAACTCGGCGGTGAGCAGCAGGTACTGCACGGCCAGGCCGCCGAGGGCGACGACGAGCCACAGCGCCGCGTGCACGAGCTGCCTGGTCGTCACGCACAGCACGGCGGCGCCGAGGACGACGAGCCCGACGAGGACGAAGACGACGTCCTGCCCCGAGGGGGACAGCAGTTCGCGGCTGGTCACCCGCCCGCCTCCTGGCCCGTGGCGCGCCCGGCCGCCTTGCGCGCGGCGGCGATCTCCTTGGGCTCCTCGGCGGCCGGGTCGGGCGGCGGGGGCTCGGGGACCGTCCACATCCAGGCGCGCAGCCGGTCGCGTTCGTGCGTCAGTTCACGGATGTCGGTCTCCGCGTACTCGAACTCGGGCGACCAGAAAAGGGCGTCGAACGGGCAGACCTCGACACAGATCCCGCAGTACATGCACAGCGAGAAGTCGATGGCGAACCGGTCGAGGACGTTGCGGCTGCGCTCGCGCCCGCCGGGCGCGGCCGGGGGCAGCGTCTCCTTGTGCGAGTCGATGTAGATGCACCAGTCGGGGCACTCGCGGGCGCACAGCATGCAGACGGTGCAGTTCTCCTCGAACAGCGCGATCACGCCCCGGCTGCGCGGCGGCAGCGAGGGGGACGTCTCCGGGTACTGCTGGGTGACGCTCCTGCGGGTCATCGTCCGCAGCGTGATCGCCAGGCCCTTGGCGAGTCCCGACCCGAAACTCATGCGGTCACCACCCTGATGATGCCGGTCAGCGCGAGCTGGGCGAGCGCCACCGGGACGAGCACGGTCCACGCGAACCGCTGGATCTGGTCGGCGCGCAGCCGGGGCCAGGCGACGCGTGCCCAGATGACGAGGAAGCTCAGCGCGCCGGTCTTGAGCAGCGTCCACAGCCAGCCGAGGCTGTCGGACGCGGGCCCGTGCCAGCCGCCGAGGAACAGCACGGCGGTCAGCGCGGAGACGACGACGATGCCCGCGTACTCGGCCAGCAGGAACAGCGCGAAGCGCAGGCCCGAGTACTCGGTGTACGCGCCGAAGATGATCTCCTCGGGCGCGATCGGCGCGTCGAACGGCGGCCGTTGCAGCTCGGCCATGCCCGCCGTGAAGAACACCAGGCCGCCCGCGAGCTGCCAGGGGATCCACCACCACTCGAAGGCGTCGAGGATGCCGGGCAGGCTGAGCGTCCCGGCGGCCATCGCGACGGAGGCGGCGGAGAGCAGCAGGGGCAGTTCGTACGCCATGAGCTGCGCGGCGGTGCGCAGGGCGCCCAGCAGCGCGTACTTGTTGGCCGACGCCCAGCCCGCCATGAGCGAGCCGAGCACCCCGACGCCGAGGACGGCGAGGACGAAGACGAGGCCCGCGTCGAGCGTCTGGGCGACGAACCCGTCGGGGCCGACGGGGATCGCGACGAGGACGACGAGGTACGGGACGAGCGCGAGGGCGGGCGCGAGCCGGAAGATCCGCCGGTCGGCCTCGGCCGGGACGGTGTCCTCCTTCTGCGCGAACTTCACGCCGTCGGCGACGAGTTGCGCCCAGCCGTGGAAGCCGCCCGCGTGCATGGGCCCGACGCGTCCCTGCATGTGGGCCATGACCTTGTGCTCCGCCTGCCCGACGAGGAGGGGGAGGACGAGGAACGCGGCGAGGACGGCGAGCAGCCGCCACAGGACATCGACGACGTCCATCAGCGCTCCTCCTCCCCGTCCCGGCCGTCCCGGGGCTCGGGCTCCTCCGCGCCGTCCTGCGGCGGGAGCCACGGCGCGTCGCCCGCACCGGCCCGCCGCACGCCGCCCTCGGGCCGCTGGCTCGCCGACCCGTCACCGGCCGAACGGTTCCTGCGCGGCGGGCGCGGCGCGCCAGGCGACCCCGCCTCGCCCGCCTCGTCGGCCCGCTGGCTCGCCGAACCCCCGCCCGCCGTACGCGTCCTGCGCGGCGGACGCTCCCCGCCGCCCGTTCCGGCAGGCCCCGCCTCACCACGCGCCGCCGGGGCGGGACGCCCCCGGCGCGCCGGGGCGGCGGGCAGGGTGCCCTTCAGCGGCCCCCACTCGTTCGGGTCGGGAACGCCTGGCGGCAGCGCCTGCCGCCGCCGGGGCCCGCCGTGCTCCGACTCCCCCGGCTCCTTCGCGCCGGGCCACGCCTTCGCGACGCGCGCCGCCAGCACGAAGTCCTTCCGCAGCGGGTGCCCCTCGAAGGTGTCGGGCAGCAGCAGCGGCGTCAGCCCCGGGTGGCCGGGGAAGGCGATGCCGAACATCTCGTGGGTCTCCCGCTCGTGCCACGCCGCGCCCGCGTACACGTCCGTCGCGCTGGGCAGGGACGCGTCCCCGCGCGGCACGGACGTCCGCAGCAACAGCCGTCGCGGGGCGGGGGCGCCTGGGCCAGGCAGGGCGACGACGTGCGCGCACACCTGGAAGACGTCCGCCTCGTCCACCGCGCTCAGCCAGTCGAGGAAGGTGCAGCCGAGCACGTCACGCGCCGTCCGCAGCGCGTCGGGCCAGGCGTCGCCGCCGGGCACGTCCACCGTGAGGACGCCGTACGCCTCCGACGCCTCGGCGCCGGGGCCGAACAGGGCGGTGGCCTCGCGCGGCAGCCAGCCGACCGTCACCGGCCGTCCTCCCCCGGCAGGACGAGCGGGCCGGTCAGCGCGGCGGGCGAGGCGGCGGCGGGCGCGTACCGCTCCGCCGTCGATTCCTCGGCGATCTTCTCCTGGAGCTTCAGGATGCCCTGCAACAGCGCCTCGGGGCGCGGCGGGCAGCCCGGCACGTACACGTCCACGGGGATGATCTGGTCCACGCCCTTGGTGACCGCGTACGAGTCCCAGTACGGGCCGCCGCAGTTGGAGCAGGCGCCGAACGAGATCACGTACTTCGGCTCGGGCATCTGCTCGTACAGCCGCTTCACGGCGGGCGCCATCTTGTCGGTGACGGTGCCCGAGACGACCATCAGGTCGGCCTGGCGCGGCCCGGGCGCGAACGGGATGACGCCGAGGCGGATGAAGTCGTGCCGCGACATGGAGGCGGCGATGAACTCGATGGCGCAGCAGGCCAGTCCGAAGTTGAAGACCCACAGGCTGTAGCGGCGGCCCCAGTTGAGGACCACCTTCATCGGCTCGGGCGCCAGCCGGGCGAGCGCGCCGAGCCGGGGCGCGGGTGTCGCGGGGGTCAGGTCCATTCCAGTACGCCCTTCCGCCACGCGTAGAGCAGCCCCACGGTGAGGAAGCCGAGGAAGACGAACATCTCCACCAGCGTCGCCGCGCCGAACCCGTCGGCCGCGAAGACGGTGGCCCAGGGGAAGAGGAGGACGGCGTCCACGGCGAAGATCACGTACAGGAACGCGTAGACGTAGTACCTGATCTGGGTGTGCGCCCAGCCCTCCCCGACGGGATCGACGCCGCACTCGTACGGGAGCAGCTTCTCCGGCGTGGGCACGGTCGGCCGCAGCAGGGCCGAGGCGCCGAACGCGACGGCGACGAACAGCACGCCGACCACCGCGACCAGACCGACGACGGAGTAGCCGTGGAAGTAGTCGGGCACGTGCGGCCTCCGCTGACCTGTGGGGAGGAGGGGACTGGGACTGACTGCACGGGAGTCTAGGGGGTGCGGGCCGTGTTGTGACCACGCCGCCCGGCCGCGCGGGGTGGGGCTGGCCCCACCCCCGGTCCGCCGACGCACCCCATGGCCCGCCGGGCGGGGGGTTCGGCACCCTTGAGCTGTGCCGAACGAACCCGAAGGGCCGCCTTCCATGATCACGACGCTGCTCCGCCTGCCGTTCCAGCCCCGCACGCTCCGCGAGGGCGCCCACCTGGCGCTGAACCTGCCACTCGGCATCGCCGGTTTCACGGCCGCGGTCACCGGCCTGTCGGTGAGCCTCGGCCTCGCCGTGACGTTCGTCGGCCTCCCGCTGATGGCGCTCGTGCTCGTCCTGATGCGGTCGTGGGGGGCGTTCGGCCGGGCGCGGGCCCGGCTGCTGCTCGGCGCACGGATCGAGGAGCCCGAGCCGCTCGGCGAGCGGCTGCGCGCCCTGCGGCAGCGGCGCGAGGGGTGGCTCGTCGTGCTGAGCGGGACGCTGCGGGACGGCCAGGCGTGGCGCAGCACGGCGCACGCGCTGCTGATGATGCCGTGGGGCGTCCTCACGTTCACGCTGATGGCGATCGCCTGGGCCGGGTCCCTCTCCCTGCTCACGTACCCGATCTGGTTCTGGCCGCTGCACGCGTCGGGCGAGGAGGGCATCGGGATCGGCGGCGACCGGAACCGCTGGGTCTGGGACGGCCCGGCCGAGATGCTCCTCGCCGTGGCGATCGGCCTGGTGATGCTGCTGATCACGGCGCCGCTGATCAGGGGTGCGGCGCTCGCGGAGCGCGAGGCGACGACGCTGCTGCTCGGCCCCTCGGCGACGGCGGCCCGCGTGCGGGAGCTGGAGTCGGACCGCACGACCGTCGTGGACACCTCGGCCGCCGACCTGCGGCGGATCGAGCGGGACCTGCACGACGGGGCGCAGGCGCGGCTCGTGGCGCTGGCGATGGGCCTCGGCATGGCGAAGGAGAAGCTGGGGAGCGACCCGGAGGCGGCGGCGCGGATGGTGGACGAGGCGCACGGCGAGGTGAAGCTGGCGCTCCAGGAGCTGCGCGACCTGGCGCGGGGCATCCACCCGGCGATCCTCACGGACCGGGGCCTCGGCCCGTCGCTTTCCGTGCTGGCGGCGCGCTGCACGGTCCCGGTGGGCGTGGACGTGGAGCTGTCGGAGCGGCCCGCGGAGGCGATCGAGGGGATCGCGTACTTCACGGTCTCCGAGCTGCTCCAGAACGTCAGCAAGCACAGCGGCGGGCGCCGTGCCGAGGTGGAGATCTGGCGGGCCGACGAGCGGCTGATGATCCAGGTGACCGACGACGGGCGGGGCGGCGCCGACGCGGCGGCGGGCTCGGGGCTCGCGGGCCTGGCGGAGCGGCTGGCCGCGGTGGACGGCGTGCTGGCCGTCAACTCCCCGCTCGGCGGTCCCACGACCGTGTCGGCCGCGCTGCCCTGGCGTGACCGCGGCGCCGCGGCGCCGCGCCGTGGATGAGATGCTGCACCGGGACGGGCTCTCGCCCGTCCCCGGAGAAGACGTCGGGAACAGGGGGCTCGCGCCGTGCGGGTGGTGATCGCCGAGGACTCGGTGCTGCTGCGGGAGGGCCTGACGCGGCTCCTGACCGACCGGGGGCACGAGGTCGCCGCCGGTGTCGGCGACGGCGAGGCGCTGGTCGAGGCGGTGCACCGGCTCGTGGACGCGGGCACGCCGCCCGACGTGGTCGTGGCCGACGTCCGGATGCCGCCGACGCACACCGACGAGGGCGTACGGGCGGCCGTGCGGCTGCGGAAGCGCTTCCCCGACCTGGGGGTGCTGGTCCTGTCACAGTACGTGGAGGAGCAGTACGCGACGGAGCTGATCGCCGGGTCGAGCCGCGGGGTCGGCTATCTGCTGAAGGACCGGGTGGCGGACGTCGGCGAGTTCACCGAGGCCGTGGACCGGGTGGCGCGCGGGGGCACGGCGCTGGACCCCGAAGTGATCGCACAACTGCTCGGGCGCAGCCGGAAACAGGACGTTCTCGAAGGGCTCACGCCCCGGGAAAGAGAAGTCCTAGGACTAATGGCCGAGGGACGCACGAACTCGGCGGTCGCCCGGCAGCTCGTGGTCAGTCACGGAGCGGTGGAAAAGCACGTCAGCAACATTTTCTCGAAGCTCGGGCTGGCCCAGAGTGACACAGATCACCGGAGGGTTCTCGCGGTTCTCACGTATCTCAATTCCTGAGCCGCCCGGCCCGCGCGGGCCGGGCGGATCCGGTCGTCCCGCGTCCCTGACCAGAGACTTTTCCGTCTTCTCCGCCGTTCCTGGGCGGATCATGTGCCGGGCGGGGAAGCCTGTCCCCGGGCCACGTCCATCATGTGATCACCTTCAGGAAGGCATGCCTTACCCGCGTACCATGGCTGACACGAGCCGCCTCAAGGAGGGCTACTGCAGTGACCACTGAGGTCAACCAGGCGAGCCGGGACACCGCCGGTGAGAACAACGGAGCCGGTAAGGACGTCCGGCGCCTGGACCGGGTCATCATCCGGTTCGCAGGGGATTCCGGCGACGGAATGCAACTGACGGGCGACCGTTTCACCTCCGAGACAGCGTCGTTCGGTAATGACCTCGCGACGCTGCCGAACTTTCCCGCGGAAATCCGCGCACCCGCCGGGACCCTGCCCGGTGTCTCGTCATTCCAGGTGCACTTCGCGGACCACGACATCCTCACTCCGGGTGACGCCCCGGGTGTGCTCGTCGCGATGAACCCGGCCGCGCTCAAGGCGAACATCGCCGACCTGCCGCGCGGCGCCGAGATCATCGTCAACACCGACGAGTTCACCTCGCGCGCCGTGGCGAAGGTCGGGTACGCGGGCAATCCGCTGGAGGACGGCTCGCTCGACGGGTACAGCGTCCACCGGGTGCCGCTGACGACGCTGACGGTGGAGGCCCTGAAGGGCTTCGACCTGACGCGCAAGGAGGCGGGGCGCTCGAAGAACATGTTCGCGCTCGGCCTGCTGTCGTGGATGTACCACCGGCCGACCGAGGGCACCGAGGCGTTCCTGCGGGCGAAGTTCGCGAAGCGCCCGGAGATCGCCGAGGCCAACCTGACCGCGTTCAGGGCGGGTTGGAACTTCGGCGAGACCACCGAGGACTTCGCGGTCTCCTACGAGGTCGCGCCCGCCGCGTCCGCCTTCCCGGCGGGCACCTACCGCAACATGTCGGGGAACCTGGCGCTGGCCTACGGCCTCGTGGCCGCCGCGCAGTGCGCCGACCTGCCGCTGTACCTCGGCTCCTACCCGATCACGCCCGCGTCCGACGTGCTGCACGAGCTGTCCAAGCACAAGAACTTCGGCGTGCGGACGTTCCAGGCCGAGGACGAGATCGCGGGCATCGGCGCGGCGCTCGGCGCGGCGTTCGGCGGCTCCCTCGCCGTCACGACGACGTCGGGGCCGGGCGTGGCGCTGAAGTCGGAGACGATCGGCCTCGCGGTCT
The DNA here is from genome assembly GCF_000719135.1 of Streptomyces avicenniae. Lineage (GTDB taxonomy): Bacteria > Actinomycetota > Actinomycetes > Streptomycetales > Streptomycetaceae > Streptomyces > Streptomyces avicenniae. Next base: position 159,204 of record NZ_JOEK01000005.1, read on the forward strand.
CGCTCGAACTGCCGCTGCTCATCATCGACATCCAGCGCGGCGGCCCGTCCACCGGCCTGCCGACCAAGACGGAGCAGGCCGACCTGCTCCAGGCGATGTTCGGCCGCAACGGCGAGGCGCCCGTGCCGATCGTGGCGCCCGCGACGCCGGGCGAGTGCTTCACCGCCGCCCTCGACGCGGCGCGCATCGCGCTGACGTACCGCACGCCCGTCTTCCTGCTGTCCGACGGCTACCTGGCCAACGGCTCCGAGCCGTGGCGCGTGCCCGAGACGTCGGAACTGCCCGACCTGCGGACGCAGTTCGCGAGCGGCCCGAACCACGAGCTGGCCGACGGCACCGAGGTGTTCTGGCCGTACAAGCGCGACCCCGAGACGCTGGCGCGCCCCTGGGCCGTGCCGGGCACCCCCGGGCTCGAACACCGCATCGGCGGCATCGAGAAGCAGGACGGCACCGGCAACATCTCCTACGACCCGGCCAACCACGAGCACATGGTCCTCACCCGCCAGGCGAAGATCGACGGCGTGAGCGTGCCCGACGCGGTCGTGGACGACCCGGGCGGCCGGGCGCGCACGCTGGTGCTCGGCTGGGGCTCGACGTACGGGCCGATCACCGCCGCCGTGCGGCGCGTCCGCCGCGAGGGCGGGCATGTCGCGCAGACCCACCTGCGCCACCTCAACCCCTTCCCTGCCAACCTCGGGGAGATCCTGCGGTCCTACGACCACGTGCTGCTGCCGGAGATGAACCTCGGTCAGCTCGCCCTGCTGCTGCGGGCGGAGTACCTGGTGGACGTCCGGTCGGTCACGCAGGTCACGGGGCTGCCGTTCAAGGCCGAGCGGCTCGCGTCCGCAATCAAGGAGGCTCTCGACGATGTCCACTGAGGCCACGCAGACACCCGACCGCATCCGTACGGCGCTGTCCCTCGTGCCGACCGCCGCCGGGCGCCAGTCCGCGAAGGACTTCAAGTCCGACCAGGAGGTGCGCTGGTGCCCCGGCTGCGGGGACTACGCGGTCCTCGCCGCCGTGCAGGGCTTCCTGCCGGAACTGGGCGTGGCGCGCGAGAACATCGTCTTCATCTCCGGCATCGGCTGCTCGTCCCGCTTCCCGTACTACATGAACACGTACGGGATGCACTCGATCCACGGCCGCGCCCCCGCGATCGCCTCGGGCCTCGCGACGGCGCGCCGTGACCTGTCGGTGTGGGTCGTCACCGGTGACGGCGACGCGCTGTCCATCGGCGGCAACCACCTGATCCACGCGCTGCGGCGCAACGTCAACCTGAAGATCCTGCTGTTCAACAACCGGATCTACGGGCTGACCAAGGGGCAGTACTCGCCGACGTCCGAGTCGGGCAAGATCACCAAGTCCACGCCGATGGGCTCGCTCGACACCCCGTTCAACCCGGTGTCGGTCGCGCTGGGCGCCGAGGCGTCGTTCGTCGCGCGGACCGTGGACTCCGACCGCAAGCACCTGACGGGCGTGCTGCGCGCGGCGGCCGAGCACCGCGGGTCGGCGCTGGTGGAGATCTACCAGAACTGCAACATCTTCAACGACGGCGCGTTCGACCTCATCAAGGACAAGCAGACCGCGCAGGAGGCCGTGATCCGCCTGGAGCACGGCGAGCCGATCCGCTTCGGCGTGCCGTGGGCCGAGGCGGACGGCGGCGACGGCCTCGGCTCCCTCGGCGTCGTCCGCGACCGGGCGAGCGGCGAGCTGGCGGTCGTGGACGTGACGGCCGAGGGCACGGACGGCGTGCTCGTGCACGACGCGCACACCGCGTCGCCGACCACCGCGTTCGCCCTGTCCCGGCTGGCCGACCCGCAGACGCTGCACCGGACGCCCATCGGCGTCTTCCGCAGCGCGGAACGGCCCGTCTACGACGACCTGATGGCGGAGCAGCTGGAGCAGGCCGTCGTGCAGCGGGGCAAGGGCGACCTGGGCGCGCTGCTGACCGGCAACGACACCTGGACCGTCGCGGGCTGACCCGCCGCCTCCCGCTCGCGCCCCACGGCAGCCCTGCCGTGGGGCGCAACCGGTATGACAAGCCGACGGGCCGGGCGTAGCGTCGGGACGGACCGCGCGCGCGAGGCGGGCTGGCCTGAAGGGTGGGGGACGTGAGTACTGGCGGGACGGCGAGCCGGTCGGGCATCGTGTTCGGGCTCGGCGCGTTCGGTCTGTGGGGCCTGCTGCCCCTGTACTGGGCGCTGCTCGACACGACGGACACCGGCGAGATCCTGGCGCACCGCGTCGTGTGGTCGCTGCCCACCGCGCTCGTGCTCGTGGCGCTCGTCCGCGACTGGGGCTGGATACGGCCGCTGCTGCGGCAGCCGCGACGCCTGGCGCTGATCGCGGCGTCGGCGGCGCTGATCACCGTCAACTGGTACGTGTTCATCTGGGCGGTGGCCAGCGACCACGTCCTGGAGGCGTCGCTCGGCTACTTCATCAACCCGCTGCTGACCATCGCGCTCGGCGTCGTGCTGCTGCGGGAGCGGCTGCGGCGGGCGCAGTGGGCGGCCGTCGCGGTCGGCGGGCTCGCGGTGGTCGTGATGAGCGTGGCGTACGGGCAGGTGCCGTGGATCTCGCTGACCCTCAGCGTCAGCTTCGGGGTGTACGGGCTCGTCAAGAAGACGACGGGCCTGGACGGGCTCCAGGGGTTCACCGCCGACTCGGCGTTCCAGTTCCTCCCGGCGCTGGTGTTCGTCGTGGTGCTGGGCGCGCGCGGCGACGGCACGTTCACCACCGAGGGCGCGGGCCACACCGCGCTGCTGGTCGGCAGCGGGCTGGCGACGGCGCTGCCGCTGATCTTCTTCGGCGCGGCGGCGGTCCGGCTGCCGCTGTCGATGATCGGCATGATGCAGTACATCGCGCCGACCGCCATGTTCCTGCTGGGCCTGCTGGCGTTCGACGAGGAGATGCCGCCGGAGCGCTGGATCGGCTTCCTCCTCGTGTGGACCGCGCTCACGATCCTCACGTGGGACGCGCTGCGCACGGCGCGCGCCAACCGCCGGACGGTCGCCGTGCACACCCCGGCCACCACCACCGCCACCGCGCCCGCCCCCGTCCCCGCTCCGGACGAGGGGCGCGCTCACCCCACGGGGCGGTGACCGGCGAGCCGCGCCTCGTCGGCCGGGCGCCCGGCGGTCCGCGCGCGTACCTCCTCGGTGACCTGGGCCAGCCTCACGTCCACGTCGATCGTCGCGGCGAGCGCCTCGTCGAACGCGGCGAGACCCTCCCGCAGACGGCGTTCCGTCTCGGCGGTGTACACGGGTTCCGATGCGGTCATGTCACTCCTCACCCTCTCGGTCCTCTTCGTCGTTCTCCTCCAGGAACCGCGCGAGCGCGGCACGGGCCCGGCGCAGGTTCTGCCGCACGTTGGCCGCGGGCACGCCCATGGCCGCCGCCGTCTCCGCCGGGCCGCATCCGTCGAACGCGAACGCCATCACGGTCCGCTGCACCGGCGGGAGCCGCCACAGCAGTTCGAGGATCAGGAACCGGCCGGGGACGTCCTCCGTCGCGTCCCGCGCGACCGCCTCGGGCAGCAGGTGCCCGAGCTGGTCCGCGCGGTTCCGGCGCACGAGCCGCAGCCACGCGCGGTAGCACGTCGTACGCAGCCAGGCCGCCCGGTGGGTCACCGTCTCCCAGACGCCCGCCAGGTCGATGAACGCGCACTGGACGGCGTCCTCGGCGTCGGGCCGCCTGGCGCCCGCCTTGATGAGGAAGCCCACCAGCGGGACGAAGCGCTCGCGGAACAGCGCCTCGAACGCCGCGTCGAACCCCGGCCCCGGCACGGCCCCGGCGCCGCGCTCGTACTCCCGGCGCGCGCTCCTCAGCAGCTCGGCCCACGACGCCACGGCGGGGCGTCTGCGCAGCAGCGCGCGGCGCTCCCGCTCCGACATCCCGCCCCACACACCGGACTCGACGCGGTTGTCGAGCGCGGTCGCGAGGCACTCCGTCCGCACGGGGCAGGGCAGGCAGACCAGCTTCTCGGCCGCCCGCGGGGACAGTTGCGGCGTCGGGTCGCTGTCCGACGCGGTGGACAGGCACGCGGCGTGGTCCGCCCAGTCGGTCACCCACATCCCGATCCCCCCTCCCCCGCGCCACCGGGCGGCCTCGGTCCGACCTCGATGGTCACCGTGCCCTCTGGCCCCTCGACGACACGGCTGCCCGCGGGCAGCGCGCGCACCACGTCGCGTCGTACCGTCCCCCGGAGTCTTTCCCTCTGGACGCGCCCCCGTACCCGGACCCACGTGTGCAGAAGACGCATCACGTAGCCCGCCACGGCGACGACCGCGGCGATCTCCCACTCCGACAACACCCGGCTCCGATCTCCAGCAGAACACCTTGTCGGAGGTAGTGGCTCCGGAGGCTGCTCCGCGTGACCTCGGTCGGCGAAGTTTCTTCTCCGGGGGCGCCGCCAGGGGCGTTCAGCCGCGCAGGAACGCGAGCAGGTCCTCGGTGAAGCGTTCCTTCGTGCCGGGGACGAGCGCCAGGCCGTGGGACGCGCCGGGGTAGATCTTCAGCGTGGCGTCCGGGATGATCCCGACGGCCTTCTCCGCCGTCGCGGCGAGCGGGACCATCCGGTCGTCGTCGCCGTGGACGAGCAGCGTCGGGATGTCGAAGCGGCGCAGTTCCTCCGTGAAGTCGGTCTCCGCGTACTCCCCCACGCACGCGACGGCCGCCTTGAGGCTCTGGTGCATCGCCATGAACCAGAAGGCGTCCTTCAGGCCCTGGCTGACGCGGCCCTCCGGGTCGTCGTCCTCGCCGCCCGTGCTGAAGAAGCGGTCGGCGAGGGTCCGCCAGAACTCCGCCCGGTCGGCGCGCAGCCCCTGCCGTACGGCGTCGAGGGCGTCGATCGGCAGCCCCTCCGGGTTGGTCTCGGTCCTCAGCATGAGCGGCGGGACCGCGCCGAGCAGCACGGCCCGTACGACGCGCGCCGTGCCGTGGCGGCCGATGTAGCGCGCCAGTTCACCCCCGGCCATCGAGTGGGCGACGAACGTGATGTCGTGCAGGTCGAGGGCCTCCACGAGCTGGGCGAGGTCGTCGGCCCAGGTGTCCATGTCGTTGCCGTGCCAGGTCTGGGTGGAGCGCCCGTGCCCGCGCCGGTCGGGGGCGATACCCCGGTAGCCCGCCTCCGCGACGGCGACGAGCTGGTCGTCCCAGGCGTCCGCGTCGAGCGGCCAGCCGTGGAGGAAGACGACGGGCGCGCCGATGCCCCAGTCCTTGTAGTAGATCTCCGCGCCGTCGTGCATGGTCACGGACGCCATGGGTGCCTCCCGGGCAGCGAGGGTGAGCGCTGACAGGAGCCATTTAACGCACTTCGCCCCGGAACGCCCCGTATGCCGCGCGGCGGGCGGGGGCGGCGTCAGGCGGGCGTGACGGTGAGGGTGTAGATCAGGCTGTCGCGGAGGGTGAAGGTGTACGCGAGGTCGTGCGCGCCGCCCGGGAGGTCGCCGCTGAGGTGGAGCGTCGCGGTGCAGTGGGCGTCGTCCTCGCAGTCGGCCGCCGCGGGGGTCACGGTGTAGGTGTAGTCGGAGGTCGTACCGGCGAGCCAGGTGGCGATCTCGGCGGTACCGGCCCACGTGCGGCCGGAGTCGGTGACGGTCGCGTCGGGGGTGAACGAGGCCAGGGCGGTGGTGGTGTCGTGCGCCCGGTGGGCGTCGAGGTAGTGGCGGATGGGCGCGGGGAGTCCGGGCGGGGTGGCGTCGGGCATGGGCGTGCTCTCGCTGACGGGGTCTGTCGGGGGATTCAGGCGCGGGTCGAGGTGCTGACCATGTCCTGCGAGAGCTGCCACAGGCGCCGGGCGCGTTCCGGGTCCAGGGCGTGGGCCGCGACGCCGCTGTTCGTGCCCTCGGCGTGGGGGACGGCCTCGTTGCAGTCCTCGAAGTACCGGCCGCCGACGTGGGCGAGCGGCGGGTAGGCGGCGAGCAGGACCGAGGTCGCGGCGCCCTGCTCGGGGCTCTTGAACGTCTCGCCGGTCGAGGTGGCCTGGTCCAGCTCCTCCTGGCTCAGGTAGCGGGTGAGGCGGGAGAGGACGCCGCCGGGGTGCGCGGCGTTGACCGTGATGCCGTCGGGCGACCAGCGGCGGTTCGCCTCGACGGCGAACAGGGCCGTGGCCGTCTTCGACTGCGCGTAGGCGACCGCGGGGTCGTAGGGGCGGTGGCGGAAGCCCAGGTCGTCGAGGTCGAGGCCGTCGCGCAGGTGCGCGCGGGAGCTGAGGGCGACGACGCGGGCCCGGTCGGCGGCGGCGAGCGCGGGGCGCAGCCGCGTGGTGAGGGCGAAGTGGCCGAGGTGGTTGACGGCGAACTGCAGCTCCCAGCCCTCGGCCGTGCGGCTCTCGGGGGTCATCATGACCCCGGCGTTGTTGACGAGGATGTGCAGCGGCCCGTCCCAGGCGTCGGTGAACGCGGTGACGGACGCCTGGTCCGCGAGGTCGAGCGGCGCGACGAGGACCTGCCGGTTGCCGGTGCTGCGGGCGATGTCCTCGGCGGTGCGCGCCCCGGCGGCGGTGTCGCGTACGGCGAGGGTCACCTCGGCGTTGGCGGAGGCCAGCGCGCGGGCCGTCTCGACGCCGATGCCCGAGCTGGCGCCCGTCACGACGGCGCGGCGGCCCGTGAGGTCCACGCCGTCGATGACCTCGGCGGCGGTGGACCGGGCGTCGAACGGTGTGGTGATGCGCTCCGGCTCGCTCATGGGGCCTCTTCCTGTCCGGTGCCTGGCGGGGGCTCCCGCGGTCACTTTCCGGACATTATGGGCGAGGCTGCCGCCGGTGGCCCGGCAACACGGTCAGGCGCGGGCGTCGTCGCCGCGGGCGTCGTCCGCCGGACGGGCGGGTGCCTCGGCGAGGCCGCGTTCGAGGTGGCGCAGGAGGCGGACGGCCTCGGCGCGGCGCCGCTCGGACAGGCCGCGCGCCGTCGCCGCGTCCAGGGCGGCCCACGCCGCGTGGACGCCGGGGAGCAGGGCGCGGCCCTCCGGGGTGAGCGTGACGAGGACGGCGCGGCGGTCGGCGGGCGAGGGGGCGCGCGTCAGGAGGCCCTTGCGTTCGAGGCGCTGGACGGTGCGGCTGACCGTGGAGGGGTCGAGGTCCAGGGCGTGCACCAGGCGGCTCTGCGGCTGCCCGTCCTCCTCGCCGAGCCGCATGAGCACCAGCTCCTGCCCGGGGTGGAGACCGAGGGGCTGGAGCAGGGCCGCGGCGGCGTTCCGGTGGGCGTGGGCGAGGCGGACGATCAGGTGGCTCGTCCCGCCGTGCTCGGTCATCTGCTCCCCCGATTGTTTGGCCCGCCACATACTATAGGCGCTCCGACCTGCGGCTCGGCCGCGTCACCGCGTTCATCGGCCCGCCGAGAGCTACCGTCGTCTGACCAGAGAATCGCGGAGGGACGGAGCGGCGATGACCGACGGTACGGATGTGGTCGTGGTGTTCGGCGGCACCGGGCGGCAGGGCGGCGCCGTGGCGCGTGAACTGCTGCGGCGCGGGCGGACGGTGCGCGCGGTCGTGCGTGACCCGTCCTCGGACGGCGCCCGCTCGCTCGCCGGGGCGGGGGCGGAGCTGGCGACCGGGGACATGGACGACGCGGCCTCCCTCGACGCCGCGCTGCGCGGCGCGTACGGCGTCTACAGCGTGCAGACGTTCACCGGTCCCGACGGCCCGGAGGGCGAGGTCAGGCAGGGCGGGCTCGTCGCGGAGGCCGCCGCCCGCGCGGGGGTGTCGCAGTTCGTCTACGGCTCGGTCGGCGGCGCGGAACGGGGCAGCGGCGTGGCGCACTTCGAGTCCAAGGGCCGGGTCGAGCGGCGGATCGAGGCGCTGGGGCTCCCGGCGACGATCCTGCGCCCCGTCTTCTTCATGGAGAACTTCCAGGGGCCGCTCGGTCCTGCGCGCCGGGACGGCGCCCTGGTGCTCGCCCTGCCGCTGCGGCCGACGACGGCGCTCCAGATGATCGCGGTCGCGGACGTCGGGGTGCTGGCGGCCGACGCGTTCGACGACCCGGCGGGCCATCTCGACCGGCGGATCGAGATCGCGGGGGACGAGCTGACGGGGCCGCGGATGGCCGAGGTGTTCGCGGAGGTGGCCGGGGAGCCGGTGCGGTGGGAGACGACGCCCGTCGAGGACGTGCGGGCGCGGGACGAGGAGTCGGCCACGATGTTCACGTGGTTCGACACCCGCGGGTACGCGGCGGACCTGCCCGCGCTGCGGGCGCAGCGGCCCGAGCTGCGGACGCTGGCCGTGTGGGCGCGGGACAACTGGGCGCCGCCGGGGCGGTGATGGGCCCTCCCGGCCGCGCACCGGCGATTGTCAGTGCCTCCGGTTAGGCTCACGGCGCCGCCTGTCCTCGTGGGGGGAGGACGGGCGGCGGCGAGGCGCCGAGGGGGCAGTGACGGGCCCCTGAGGTGTGGTGACGACGGCTGACCGGGTGGAGCGGTGGAAGGGAGGTGGGGCGCGGTGGACGTCGCCGAGGCGCGAAGGGCCCCGGGGGACGACGAGCTGGCCAAGGGCTCGGGGACCACGGGTGTCGTGCCGGAGTTCGGGCTGCTCACGGCGGACGTCGGCGGGGCGTTCATCGCGTTGCCGGTACGGAGGAGGGGGACGCCGGGCGGGTGGCTGTCGAGGGCGGGAGGGGGGTCCTGACGGGGGGCGACACGAAGCGGCGCGGGCGCGTGGCCGACCGGCGGGCGCCGGGGCCGACGCCGACGCCCGGGGGGTGATCCGGTCCCCGCCGTCGCGCGGGACGGGGACCGGCGGCTCGCCTCCCGGGGGCGCGGCGGCCGGGCTCAGCTCAGCAGGGCGTTCAGTTCGGTGTACGGGAGGGCGTCCTCCAGCGAGGTGTAGGTGCCGGGGCCGTACGCCTCGTCGGCGGCGCGGCGCACCACCGCGTAGGCCGCCTCGGCGACGGCCGCGCCGAGGCTGACGCGGGCGGCCCCGGCCGCGGCCAGGTCGGGGACGGGCGGGGAGCCGGGCACGCCGGAGACGTTCAGCGGCACGGTGAGTTCCCGCGCGAGCGCCGACACCGTGGGCAGGTCGCGCACGTGCGGGACGAAGACGCCGTCCGCGCCCGCCGCCACGTAGGCCGCCGCGCGGTCCAGCGTGGCGCGCAGGCGGTCGGCGGGGTCGCCGACCTGGCGGAGGTAGGTGTCCACGCGCGCGTTGAGGAACAGGGGGACGCCCGCGGCGTCCGCCGCCTCACGGGCGGCGCGCAGCCGCTCGGCCTGCTCGGCGACGGGCCGTAGCGGGCCACGGCCCTCCGTGTCGGCGTCCTCGATGTTCACGCCGACGGCACCGGCGGCCAGGACGCCGCGCACGGTCACGGCGACGTCGTCGGGGCTCGCGCCGAAACCGGTCTCGATGTCGGCCGTCACCGGGAGGTCCACCGAGGCGGCGACACGGGCGATCAGCTCAAGCGCCAGGGCGCGCGGCAGCCCGCCCCCGTCCGCCGCGCCGAGGCCCCAGGCGACACCGGCGCTCGTCGTGGCCACGGCGGGGGCGCCGGCCGCCGCGACGATCCGCGCCCCGGCGGCGTCCCAGACGTTGGCGAGGACGAGGACGGGCCGGTCGGGGGCGTGCAGGGCGTGGAGGAGGCGGGCCTTGTCATGCTGTGCGGTCATCCGCCCATACCAGCACCGGCCGACGGCCGGGACCAGCGGGATTCGGACGTGAACACCCGGCCGGGAGCGCGCGTCTTCAGGGGCGGCGGAGCCGCACGCACAGGAAGACCGGCAGGTGGTGCGTCTTGTCGTACCGGCGCGGTTCGGTGTGCCTGGCCTCCTCGGTGGCGCGTGGCTCGCGCAGTTCCTCCAGGACGAAACCGGCGCCGAGCAGTTCGCAGGGGAACGTCTCCGGCGTCATCCGCCCCGGGACGAGGGCGAATCCGTCACCGAAGGGCAGCTCGACCCGCTCCTCGGCGAAGGAGGAGCCGCCGAAGTGGACCCGGTCGTCCGTCGGATGCGTGGTGGAGACGAGGAGCGTCCCGCCGGGCAGCAGGACGCGCCGGATCGCGGAGAGCAACTGCGCGCGAGCGAGCAGGTGGTGGTGGACGAGGCCCGCGACCACGAGGTCGAACGACGCGTCCGCCAGGAAGTGCAGTGGCTCCTCCAGGTCGTGACGGTGCAGGGCGGCGCCGTCCCCGAGCCGTTCCCCTGCGGCGTCGAGCAGGCTCTGGCTGCCGTCCACGCCGACGATCCTGGCGGCCCCTCGCTCGCGCAGCGCGGCGGCGAGGTGGCCCGCGCCGCACCCGAGGTCCAGCACGTGCCGCCCCGTCACGTCACCGGCGGGACCGAGCATGGCCGGGCGCTCGGTGTACGCGTTGTAGGCACTGTCCGTCGCCTGGGCGGCGAACTGCCTGCCCATCTCGCCGTGGTACGCGGTCGCCGGTGTCGTCCGGTCATCCGAGCAGAGGCGGGAACGGCGCGGAGCCCGCCCGCCGGTGAGGGCGGACGGGCTCCGTGCGGACTGATGGACGGGCGGGCGGGGGCCGTCAGGCCGGGGCAGCCGCCGGGGCCGTGCCCGACTCGGCCCGGTCGGGACCGTCCGGCAGCGCCGCGGCCTTCTCGGGACCTGCGCCCCGCAGCGGCGTCTCACGGATGAACAGCGCCGCGGCCAGCGATACCACCGCGATGAACCCGCCGACCAGGAAGGCGATGTGCGTGCCGGAGGAGACCGCGAACTCGTACGCCTCCCGCAGCGGCTGCGGGAGGGCCGCCAGCGCGTCGGCCGTGAGCTGCGCGCTCTCGCCCATGGCGCCGTCGCCCGACGCGCCGACCCGCGAGGCCATCTCGTCCCGCACCGCGTTGGTGAACAGGGCACCCATGATGGCGACGCCGAACGAGCTGCCGAGGGTCCTGAACAGCGTGGACGTCGAGGACGCCACACCGATGTCCTTCATCTCGACGCTGTTCTGGGCGATGAGCATCGACGTCTGCATCAGGAAGCCCATCCCGGCACCGAGCACCGCCATGAACACGCCCGAGGTGACCCGCGAGGTGTCCACGCCCATCGTGGCCAGCAGGAACAGGCCGACGATCATCAGCACACTGCCGATGATCGGCAGGGCACGGTACCGGCCGGTGTTGCTCGTCCAGCGCCCGGCGACCATGGAGACGATCATCATCCCGAGCAGCATCGGCAGGAGCTGGAGCCCCGAGTTCGTCGCCGACGCGCCCTGCACCGCCTGCTGGTACAGCGGCAGGTACAGCGTGCCGCCGAACATCACGAAGCCGGTGACGAAGCCGACGATCGCGACCAGCGTGAAGTTCCGGTTGCGGAAGATGTGCAGCGGGACGACCGGCTCGGCGGCGCGGCGCTCCGCGGCGAGGAACGCGCCCAGCGCGGCCACGCCCAGCACCCCCAGGCCGACGATCTGCCAGGAGGCCCAGTCGTACTCCGTGCCGCCCCAGGTGGTGAGGAGCACGATCGACGTGATGCCGACCGTCAGCAGACCCGCGCCGAGGTAGTCGATGCGTCCGGCGGCCCGGCGCTTCGGCAGGTGCAGCACGGAGGTGACCATGACGAGCGCGACGGCGCCGAGCGGCAGGTTGATGTAGAAGGTCCAGCGCCAGCCCCAGTGGTCGGTGATGAAACCGCCGAGGGACGGGCCGCCGATCATGGCGAGCGCCATGACGCCCGCGATCATGCCCTGGTACCGGCCGCGCTCGCGCGGCGGGATCAGGTCGCCGATGATCGCCATGACGCCGACCATCAGGCCACCCGCGCCGAGGCCCTGCACGGCGCGGAAGGCGATCAGCTCGCCCATGCTCTGCGCTATGCCGGACAGCGCCGAGCCGATCAGGAAGATGACGATCGACGTCAGGAAGGCGCCCTTGCGGCCGTACATGTCGCCGACCTTGCCCCAGATGGGCGTGGAGGCGGCCGTCGCGAGCGTGTAGGCGGTGACGACCCACGAGAGGTGGGCGACACCCCCCAGCTCGCCGACGATGGTGGGCATCGCCGTGCCGATGATCATGTTGTCGAGCATCGCGAGCATCATCGCGATGAGCAGGGCCATGAGGACGACGCGGACACTGCGCGTCCTCGGCTCCTCCGTGCCCGGTGCCGTGGCCCCGGCGGCGGTGGTCTGGGACATTCCCCCAAAGCCTCTCTCACGTACTTACTTGCCGCCCGGCAAGTGTCGGTTACTCTTGGGGACGGTAGAACGGTCACTAGCCGGTCGTCAAGTTAGTTGGCGCCGCCGGCCCGTCGGTCCCCGAGGAGAAGGCATGGCTCACGGCCACCAGCAGCGCAGGTCGGACACCCGGCAGCGCATCCAGGACGTCGCCCTGGAGCTGTTTGCCGAACAGGGATACGAGAAGACGTCCCTGCGCGAGATCGCGGAACGGCTCGGTGTCACCAAGGCGGCGCTCTACTACCACTTCAAGGCCAAGGAGGACATCGTCATCAGCCTCTTCGAGGACCTGACCCGTCCGATCGACGAGGTGGCCGCGTGGGGAAGGAGCCAGCCCCCGACGCTGGAGACACGCCTGGAGATCCTGCGCCGCTACAGCGCCGCCCTCCACCGGGGGGCGCCCCTCTTCCGCTTCATGCAGGAGAACCAGGCGACGGTGCGCGAGCTGAGCGTGGGCGCGACCTTCAAGCACCGCATGATGGCGATGACCGACCTGATGACCAGCCCCGACGCCCCCGTGACCGACCAGGTCCGCTGCCTGACCGCACTGTTCGCCGTGCACGCCAGCCTCTTCTGGGCCCACTTCATCGACGCCGACGAGGACGAGATGAGCCGGGCGTCCCTCACCGTCGCGACCGAGCTGGTCACCTCCTCGTACGAGGCGCGCGAGGCCCCGGCGGCCGAGCCCGGGGCGGCCGGGGCCCCGGCGCCCGAGGCGGCGCCGGGGACCGCCGGGGTCTGACGGGCCTCCCGCCCCGTCACCCGGCCGTGAGGACGGTGCGCAGCGCGCCGAGCGCCTGCTCCAGCTCCTCGCGGGTGACGGTGAGCGGCGGCGCGACGCGGATCGTCGAGCCGTGCGTGTCCTTCACGAGGACGCCCTCGCCCAGCAGCCGCTCGCCGATCTGGCGGCCGGTGCCGATGGCCGGGTCGATGTCCACGCCCGCCCACAGGCCGCGCGCCCGGTGCGCGAGGACGCCGTGGCCGTGCAGGGCGGCCAGGCCCTCGTCCAGCACCACGCCCAGTTCGGCGGCCCGCCGCTGGTAGGTGCCGGTGCGCAGCAGCTCGACCACGGCCGTGCCGACGGCGGCGGCCAGCGGGTTGCCGCCGAACGTCGAGCCGTGCTGTCCTGGCCGCAGCACGGCGAGGACGTCCCGGCGGCCGACGACGGCCGAGACCGGCACGATCCCGCCGCCCAGCGCCTTGCCGAGGAGCAGCAGGTCGGGCAGGACGCCCTCGTGGTCCACGGCCAGGGTGGTGCCGGTACGGCCGAGGCCCGACTGGATCTCGTCGGCGACGAAGAGGCATCCGGCGCGGGTGGTCAGCTCGCGGACGCCCGCGAGGTAGCCGTCGTCGGGGATGATCACGCCCGCCTCGCCCTGGATGGGCTCGATGAGGACGGCGGCGGTGGAGTCGTCCACGGCGGCGGTGAGCGCGGCCAGGTCGTTGTAGGGGACGACGCGGAAGCCGGGCGTGTAGGGGCCGAAGCCGTCGCGGGCCTCCGGGTCGGTGGAGAAGCTGACGAGCGTGGTGGTGCGGCCGTGGAAGTTGCCCGCCGCGACGACGATCGTGGCCTGGCTCTCCGGGATGCCCTTGACCTCGTAGGCCCACTTGCGGGCGACCTTGACCGCGCTCTCGACCGCCTCGGCGCCGGTGTTCATCGGCAGGGTCGTCTCCAGGCCGGTGAGGGCGGCCAGGCTCTCGGCGAATCCGGCGAGCCGGTCGTTGTGGAAGGCGCGGGAGGTCAGCGTCACGCGGTCGAGCTGGTGGCGGGCGGCCTCGACGAGCGCGGGGTGGCGGTGCCCGAAGTTGAGCGCCGAGTAGCCCGCGAGCATGTCGAGGTAGCGGCGGCCCTCCACGTCCTCGACCCAGGCGCCCTCGGCGCGGGCGACGACGACGGGCAGCGGGTGGTAGTTGTGCGCGAGGACGGGCTGCTCCGCGCGGATCAGCTCGGCGGAGCCGCGGAGCGGGGCGAGGGTCATGGCGTGGCCTCCTGGACCGGGGCGGTGGGGATCGGGGCGGTGAGGACCGGCGTGGGGGGAACGGTGGTGGTGACAGGAGTGGTGACGGGTGCGGGCGGGACGCGGGCGGGCCTGATCTCCTGAGTGCAGCACTTGATGCCGCCCCCGGCCTTGTGCAACTCCGACAGATCCACGGGAACCGGTACGTATCCGCGCTGCGCGAGCTGCGTGGCGAGGCCGGTGGCGCGCGGCGCGAGGAAGACGTGACGGCCGTCGGAGACCGAGTTCAGACCGAACGCGAGGGCGTCCGCCTCGTCCGCCACCACGGCGTCGGGGAACAGCAGCCGCAGCACGGCGCGGCTGCCGGGGGAGAAGGCCCCCGGCCAGTAGGCGACGTTCCGGTCGTCCAGCGCGAACAGGGCCACGTCCAGGTGGTAGAAGCGCGGATCGACCAGCCGCAGGGACACGACGGGGACGCCGAAGAACTCCTGCGCCCGCGCGTGGGCCGTGCGCGTGGTCCGGAATCCGTGCCCGGCGAGCAGCAGCCCGGCCACCGGCACGAAGTCGCCCTCGCCCTCGCAGACGGCGCCGGCCGGGCGGACGGTGTAGCCCGCCGCCGCGAACCAGCGGGCGTACCGCGCGGCCTCGGGGCGCCGCTGCGGGGCGTGGAAGCGGGAGCCGAGGACGCGTCCGTCGAGGGTCACGGCGGCGTTCGCCGCGAAGACCATGTCGGGCAGTCCCGGGACGGGCGGGACGGTCTCCACGGTGTGGCCGTACCGCTCGTAGGTCCGCATCAGGGTGGCCCACTGGGCGCGGGCGAGGGTCGTGTCGGCCGCCGTGCCGGGGACCATCCAGGGGTTGATGGCGTACTCGACGGCGAAGTGGCGGGGCTCGCAGGTCAGGTAGTGCCGTGGGCGCGCGGTGCGCGTCGGCGGTGACGGTGACGGTGACGGCGGGACGAGGGGTACGGGGATCGTGGGCACGGCGGCGTCCTCCCGGTTCCTGTGGAGGGGGATGCGACGGCGGGGGTGAGGCCTCCCGCTGGCCTGCGCGGTATCCGGGGGGAATGTTGGGAATGCGGGGAACGCGCGGATTACAGGGAATGCAGGGAATGCGAGGTCTACCCCCCACGGTAGGAACGCTCACCCTCCGCGACAAGGAACCGGGATTGCGCGTCCGCGCAGCGTCGTTGCGTCGCCGCCCGTTTCAGCGGCTGTTCGTTGCGCCCGCCTCCGGGCTGGTGGGGATGAGGTGGGAGAGGACGATCTGGCTGACCGTCTTGCGGATGAACGGCTCGGCCCTGATGCGCTCCAGCACCTCCTCGAAGTGGCCGATGTCGCTGGCCCTGATGTGCAGGAGCGCGTCCGCGCCGCCGGTCACCGTCATGGCGGCGGTGATCTCCGGATGGTTGCGGACCACCTCGGCGAGACGGCGTGGCGGTGCGGCGCCGACGCAGTACACCTCGACGTACGCCTCGGTGCGCCAGCCGAGCGCGGCCGGGGTGACGACCGTGGTGAAGCCGGTGATCACGCCCGCCTCGCGCAGCCGGTCCACGCGGCGTTTGACGGCGGGGGCCGACAGGCCGATGGCGGCGCCGATCTCGGCGAAGGTGCTGCGCGCGTTGGCGACGAGGGCGGTCACGATGCGGCGGTCGAGGTCGTCCAGGGTCATCGCGGGGCGTGTCATCGTCGGGGGATCCTCCGTCCGGCGGGGTGGCGGCCGGTGCGGCGCGCGGCCGGACGCCCGTACCGGACGAGTGTCCGCCCGTCACCCCGCGCCGTGGACCCCGGGCGCCGCCCCGTCACTCTCCCGGGCCACGGGGAGGTCAGGGCCGGGTCCTGCGCGAGCAACGGACCGGGCCGTCGGACCGCCCGGCGCACGCGCGCGGGCGAGACGCCGCATGGTCAGGTTCGGGCGGTGGTGAACGGTCACCGGCAGTGCCCGTCCGGTCAGCGGCAGCCGATCAACGTGAGCGCTTCGTCCCCGAGCTGCCCCGGGGAACAGCTCGTCCCGCGGCAGCGCCCGGCGACTGTCCCTTCCCCCCGGCCCGTGACCGTCAGTGCTCGCCTTCGCGGCGCAGCTCGACCACGGGTATCAGCCGCTGGGTGCGGGACTGGTGCTCGGTGAGGAAGGGGCGTATGCGGGCGGCCTCCGCGAACAGCTCGTCCCGCTCGCGCCCGGACGGCACGACCGCCGTCGCGCGGAACCGCTCGGCGCCGAGCTCCACCTCGACGGCCGGGTTCGCGACGAGGTTGTGGAACCAGGCCGGGTGCCGCGCCGCGCCGTTGGCCGAGGCGATGACGCACAGCCGCTCCCCCAGCCGCAGGAACCCGAGCGGGGTCGTGCGCGGCTCGCCGCTGCGCGCGCCGATGTGCGTCAGCAGCAGGAGCACCGCGGCGTCCATCGCGTCGGCGACCTTGCCCGTGCCCCGCTGCTCCCTGAACTCCGTGATGACCCGCTGGTCGAACGCGCTCTGTTCCATGCGGAGAGTGAAGCACACCCCTCTGACAATGCTCCGCGTCACGACAGGAGCAGTGCAGGACCGGCCGCATCGTGACGCACGGTGAGGACGGCGCCGGTCGCCTCGTGGCGCACGGACTGGACGTCAGGCCCGTTGGCCAGCACGGTGACGCCGGGGGCGGCGGCCCGCCGGGCGGTGGTCCGCGCGTCGGCCCCGGGGAGGACGAGGCAGGCGTAGGACGCGTCCAAGGGCGCGGGCCCGTGGTCGAAGCCCGTCCACAGGACGGCGGCCGTGAGCCGCGTGTCGGCCCCGATGGTGGTGAGGTCGTCCCAGCTGCCGGAGCGTTCGGCGACCCGCGCCGCCGGGGCCGTCCCCCCGCCGAGCGCCACGTAGCCGATCCGCCCGTGGTGCGCGTACCCCTGCCCGGTGGTCAGCGGGCCGGTGGCCAGCCGCTGGTCCACGGTGGTGACGACCGGGTGGAGGGCCGAGGGGGCGCTGATGCCCGCGCCGAGCGCGACGTAGCAGTCCTCGAAGCAGAACCACGCCTTCCGGCCGGACGTGAAGCGGTCGGTGCCCGTCAGGTCGAGCGCCGCGACGGCGTGGCGGCCGTCCGCGCCGACCGCGACGTGCGCGGACGCGCCGTGCTGCCCGTTGGGGCGCGGGAAGAGCGCGCCGGGGTCGGGCAGCTGCTCGGCGGTGACGCCCGGCAGCCGCGCCCAGTCCCACAGCGGGAGGACGGCGCGGTAGCCGTCCTCGGGGGCGTCGCCGACGCGGACGGCGGCGACGCCGTCGCCGAGGTGGCGGCCGAGCAGGTTCTCGCCGTTCATGCTCTCGGTCGGCGCGGTCCGCGTGGACGCCATGCGCACGGACAGCGACCAGCCGGGCGGCCGGTGCGCCAGGTAGTCGGACCTGGGGTACGCGCGGCTGCCGACGGGCGGCGGGCCCTCCCCCGCCAACTGCCGTGCGAACGCGGTCAGTTCGGCGGCGCGCGGCGCGCCGGCCGCCAGCAGGCGGCGGACGACCGTGGCCAGCCCGTCCCGCGCGCGACGGTGCGCGTCGGCGCGCGCGACCTCGCGGCCCATCGTCGTGAGGTCGAACCCGCCGCCGTGCACGGCCCAGCGCTGCCCGTCCAGCGTGAAGTCCGTGAACAGCGCGACCTGCGCCGGGCCGAAGGCCCAGGGCGTGCCGTGGAGGGCGAGGATCCAGCCGGACACGTCGAGGGAGAAGCCGTGGCCGTAGCCGCCGGAGTAGAGCTGGGCGCCGTGCTGGTGGAAGCTGAGGTCGGGCTGGATGCCCTCCGCCTCGGTGACGCGCAGGGTGGAGGCGATCGCGCCGGCGGCAGAGGCGACGAGAGCGGGGTCGCCCGTGAGGAGGCCGCGGCGCAGGAGGACGCCTTGGGAGCGGACGAGGTTCTGCCCGGTCAGCGGGACGGTCCCGGGGGCGGCGGCGAGGCGCGCCGTCCAGGGGGCGAGGCGGTCGGGGGCGGGGGCGCCCGTGGTCAGCAGGAGGATGTCGGCGAGGCACCCTGGGACGGCGATCTCGTTGTACCACCAGTTGTCGGCGCGCGGGTCGAGCCGGCCCCAGGCGTCCAGGGCGCGCAGGGCGGCGGGATGGCGGACGGGGTCGCGGGCGAGGGCGAGGGTGCGTTCGAGATGGCGGAACGGCTGCCAGCTCGCCCGGTCACGGCCGGTGTAGTCGATGTCGGCCCATGTGCCGTCGGCCCCCGGTTCCTTGGCGGCGGGCGGGCCGCCGTCCTCCAGCAGGTCACGCCGCAGCCGGTCGATGACCGTACCCAGTTCGCGCATGGCTGTACTCTCCACCGCGCGGGGCCCGTTGCGAAAGTGATGTCCGCCACGGAATGGCCTTTGCCACTGCGGCGAAGCGGCGGGAACGAAGCGTTTGCGGACCGGCCCGGCGCCCGCCCCCGCCGCGCGCGGTCAGTCGGCCGTGACCTCCAGCACCACGCCGAACAGCCGCGTGGCCCGCAGCCTGATGACGACGCGCCGCTCGGCGACCTGCTCGGCCAGGAAAGCCTGTTCCTCCCCCGGTGCGACGAATTCACCTGCGAGAGCGAGGAGTTCGCGGCCGATCGCGTCGCCCTCCACGGTGCTGGGCGCGGACACCTCGGCCTCGCCCTCCGCGACGGCGAACGACAGCGGGTCGGGCCCCTGGACGTGCAGGGCCACGCGCGGATCCGCCCGTATCCGGCGGACCTTGAAGCGGTCCTCGGTCGTGGAGACGCGGGCGGTGCGCGTCGCGGGGTCCCAGCTGTGCACGACGGTGGTGAGGTGCGGGTGGCCGCTGCGGCGCGTGGTGGCCAGGACGCTGAAGCGCTGGGCGGCGATCAGGGCGGACGCCTCCTCGTCGGTCAGCGGGCGGGGGCCGGGGCGGGTGGTGGCGCTCATGAGGAGACCTCTTCCGTGGTGCGGTCGGCGACAGAGGGGTTGCGCAGGACGGTGAGCGCGAGGAGCGCGGCGGTGGCCGTCAGGGCGGCGCCGATGCCGAAGGCGAGCTGGTGGCCGCCCGTCAGCGCGGCGGCCCGCCCCTGGCCGTCCGCGAGCAGGTGCTCGGTGCGCGAGGCGGCCAGGGTGGTGAGCACGGCGACGCCGAGGGCCGCGCCGACCTGCTGGGCGGTGTTGAACAGGCCGGAGACCAGCCCCGCGTCGTCCTCCCGCGCGCCGGACATGCCCAGCGCGGACACCGCGGGGATCGCCAGGCCGAACCCGGCGGTGAGCAGCATCGGCGGCAGCACGCGGGTGGCGTAGTCGGCGTCGGCCGGGACGCGGGCGAGCAGGACGAGCAGGGCGGTGAGCATCAGCAGCCCCGTGACCACGACCGCGCGGTGGCCGAAGCGTGCGGACAGGCGCGCGGAGGCTCCGAGGGACGCGACGCCGATGACGGCGGCGGCCGGGAGCATGGCGAACCCCGTGCCGGCCGCGCCGAGGTCCAGGACGGTCTGGAGGTGGAGGGCCAGCACGATCTGGAAGGAGAACATGGCGGCCACCATGAGCATCTGCGTCACGTTGGCCCCGACCAGGACGCGCGAGCGGAACAGGCGGAGCGGCAGCAGCGGCGTCCGTGCCGTGGCCTGGCGCGCGAAGAACGCGGCCAGCAGCGCGACGGCCACCGCCCCCGTGCTGAGTGTGCGGGTGGACGTCCAGCCCTGGGAGTCCGTCTCGACCAGGGTGAGGATGCCCAGCATCAGGCCCGCGGTGATGAGGAGCGCGCCGATCAGGTCGGCCCCGGCCGCGAGGCCGCTGCCCCGGTCGGCCGGGACGGCGCGGACGGCGAGGGCGAGGACGGCGGCGCCGATCGGCAGGTTGATGAAGAAGATCCAGTGCCAGCCGACGGCCTCGGTGAGCACGCCGCCGAGCACCTGGCCGAGGGAGGCGCCGACCGCGCCGGTGAAGCTGAACGCGGCGATGGCCCGGCCGCGTTCGCCCGGCTCGCGGAAGAGGGAGACGAGGATGCCGAGGCTGACGGCCGTGGCCATGGCGCTGCCGACGCCCTGGAGGAAGCGCCCGGCGAGCAGGGCGGCGGGGCTGGTGGCCGCGCCCGCGAGGGCGGAGGCGGCGGTGAAGAGGGCGGTGCCGTAGAGGAACATCCGGCGGCGGCCCAGCAGGTCGCCGAGGCGTCCGGCGAGGAGCAGCAGGCCGCCGAACGGGATGAGGTAGGCGTTGACGGTCCAGCTCAGGCCCGCCTCGCCGAAGCCGAGGTCGTCGCGGATGGCGGGGAGGGCGACGGTGACGATGCTGCCGTCGAGGATCGTCATGAGGGTGCCCGCGCACAGGACGGCGAGGGCGAGCGCGCGGGACGGGCGGGGCGTCCGTGGCGGGGCGGGTGGTGCGGGTGGTGCGGCGGGGACGCCGGGGTGGGCCACGGGGACTCCTACGGTCGGGGCGGGACCAGCGAGAGCGACCGTAGCATATTGTTTTGTTGCAGACGATTCCTTGGCGGATCATCCGCCTCGGTTCGTCATTCGGCCTGCCGCGCCCTGCGCACCGGGCGTCGGCTCTCCACGGGGGTCGCCAGCACGCCGTCCACCAGCGCCCGCAGCCCGCGGAGCATCGCCTCCCCGTCACCACCGGGAAGCGTCCCCACCACCTCGCGGTGCACGCCGTCCACGATCTCCTGGCTCCGCACCACGGTCTCCGCCCCCGCCGGGGTCACGGCGATGATCCGGGCGCGCCGGTCGGTGCTCGACGGCTTCCGCTCGGCGAGCCCGGCGCGCTCCAGCGCGTCCACCGTGACGACCATGGTCGTCTTGTCCATCCCGCCGATCTCGGCGAGCTGCGCCTGCGTACGCTCCTCGCCCACGGCGTGCACGAGGACGCAGTGCATCCGCGCGGTGAGGCCGATCTCCCCGAGGGCCGCCGCCATGCGGGTGCGCAGGACATGGCTGGTGTGGTCGAGCAGGAAGGACAGGTCGGTCGTGCCGTTGTCAGGGGTCAGGGCAGTCATGCGGCCCAGGATAACGAGGGACGTTCCGAGGCGGATTATCCGTGAACCTCCTTTTTCCGGTCGGCGACGGCCGAGGGGCGCAGCCGCCACAGCGAGGTGACCTCCCCGGCACGGGCCGCGTGGAGGGGATCGGCCGTGTCCCTCGCCCGTGGATGCCGCGGCCGGGTGTCGATCCTGTCCACCACGCGCAGCCCCGCCGCCCCGACGGCGGCCAGGAGCGCGCCGCGCGTCCTGAGCCCCAGGTGCTCGGCCAGGTCCGACAGGACGAGCCACCCCTCACCTCCCGGCGCGAGGTGCGCGGCCAGGCCGTCCAGGAAGCCGCGGAGCATGCCGCCGCCCGGGTCGTAGACCCCTTGCTCCACGGCGGAGGTGGGCCGGGCGGGGATCCAGGGCGGGTTGCAGACGACGAGGTCGGCGTGGCCGCCGGGATAGAGGCAGGGGCCGACGACGTCGATGCGCCCGGTGAGGCGCAGGCGGCCGACGTTCTCGCGCGCACAGGCCAGCGCGCGCGGGCTGATGTCGGTGGCCACGACGCGGTCGAACCCCCGGCGGGCCAGGACGGCGGCGAGCACGCCCGTGCCCGTACCGAGGTCGAACGCGGTGCGGCGGCGGCCTGGCGGGGGCAGCGGCGCCTGCGCGACGAGGTCGATGTACTCGCCCCTGACCGGGGAGAACACGCCGTGGTGCGGATGGACGCGCGCGCCGAGGGCCGGTACGTCCACGCCCTTCGTGCGCCACTGGTGCGCCCCGATCACGCCGAGCAGCTCCGTGAGCGCGACGGCCGTCGGCCCGGACGGCGGGCCGTACGCCTCGGCGCAGGCCCGGCGCACGTCGGGCGCCCTGCGCAGGTCCAGGCGGTGGTCGTCCTCCAGCAGGACGAGGAGCCGGCCGAGCACGCGGGCACGGTGGCCGCGGGCCCTGCGGTACAGGTGGAACGACTCGGCCGGGCCGCCGCCTCGTGGGACGGGCTTCCGGTCGATGCGGCGGCCCATCGCCCGGAGCAGCTGACGTGCCTGGTGGAAGTCGCCGCGCCAGAGCAGGGCGGTGCCTTCGCAGGCCAGACGGTGGGCGGCGTCTGCCCCCGTGCGGTCGTCGGCGGTGACGACCCGGGCGGGCGGCGGCGTGGCGTTCTCGGAATGCCAGCGGGCGGAGCGGGGGGTGTGGGCCTCGGTCCAGCGGATGGTGGACACCGGGTACTCCTCGTGGGCGGACGACGTGCGGGGGCACGAGGCGCGCTTTCGACGAGGAGCAGGACGAGCGGCCCGTGCTGCGGCACGGGCGCGGGCGTCGGGGCAGGTAGGGCTACCGCTCCCGCGTCGAGGCGCGGGAGGAGAGGTCGCCGAGAACCATGCCGAGTGTCATGAGCTGGCCTTCCGAGGGGAGGACACGAGAGGCTCGCACGGCTCTCCCGCCGCGCGCAAACCGGTCGGGCACGGACGGTCCTCGGGTCAGGCCCGCAGGCGCTCGATCCAGGGGTGCGGCCCGTACGTCCCGGCGATCGCGTCGGCGAGCCAGCGTCGCTGCCGGGCGGTGAGCACGGGCAGCGCGGCCTCGAAGTCCTCCTCGTCCTTGGGCCGGGGCGCCTTCGCCTTGTAGTAGAGCTGGATGTCGGGGGCGATGAAGGGCACGCCGTCGGCCGAGGTCGTGCCCAGCGTGCCGATCGGCCTGCGCACCCGGGGATCGCGGCGTGACACCCATTCCTCGCCGTGGGACTCGTCGATCATGATCTGGACGCGCCAGGGGGCGCCGGGGCCGGGGCGGCACCAGACGTCGTGGACCTCCGGGGGCAGGACCTCCTCCGGCGCCCACGGGCGCAGGCTTCCCGGCGGATCGGCGGCCCACCATTCCCAGCCCGGAAGGGCCCGCTGGGCCGCGAACTGGTCGGGACGCAGCAGGAGGACATCGACGTCCCCGTGGTCGCGGATCCGGCGGCCCACCGCGAGTTCGATCGCGAACCCCCCGGCCACCCACCAGGAGGCCCCCGAGCCGGAGAACCTCGCGGCGACCTCGCGCACGGGGGCGGGGTCCCACCTGCCGAACGGGGCGCGGAGACCTGTCATACCGGCCGTTCTCCCCCGGCCGCCCAGGGCGGACACACACCGGCGTCGGCCCTGGGCGGGGGCGGGGTCCTGGCGCGCTTCGGGGCGACGGGGCGTTCTGTGCCGTGGAACGGCGACCGTAGGCTGTCACATCCATGTGAGATTCAGGGCCGGGCGAAGTGAGGCGGGTCACGTGCGGATCGGTGAGCTGTCCCGTGCGACCGGGGTGAGCGTGCGGCTGCTGCGGTACTACGAGGAGCAGGGGCTCCTGGCGCCCCGGCGCACGGAGGGCGGGCACCGCGCGTACGGGCCCGACGCGGCGGAGACGGTCGGGCGCGTCCGCGCCCTGCTGGCCGCCGGGCTGCCGACGCGCGTGATCCGTGACGTGCTGCCCTGCCTCCACGGGGAAGGCCAGGCCCTCGAACCGTGCCTCTTCGACCATCTGCGCGGGCAGCTCGCGGAGATGGACGTCCGGATCGACGACCTGACGCGGGCCCGCGCCGCGCTCGGCGCGCTCCTCGCGTCCTCGGAGCGCGCCGCCGCCTGATCCGGGGCCGGTCTCAGCGTGCCTCGGTCTGCGCGAGGAAGTCCCGCACGTGCCCGAGCCAGGCGGCCCGGTCGGGCTCGCCCAGGACGTGGGCGGCGCCCGGCAGTTCGACCAGGCGCGCGCCGGGGATGCCCGCCGCGAGGGCCCGCTGGCTCGCGGGCAGGACGAGCCGGTCGGCCGTGGCGACGAAGGCCAGGACGGGCACGGCGACGCCCGCCAGCTCGGCGCGCACGTCCACCCGGGCGGCCAGCGCGAACTGGGCGGCCGTGCCCGGGGGCATCCCGGCCTCGGCGGCGGTGGTCAGCGCGTCGAACTCCTCGGACGTCAGCCGCGCGAGCTGCGCGTCGGTGAGGCAGCCCGCGACGGCGAACCTGGCCATGGCGTGGCGGTCGCCCGCCCGGTCCAGCGCGACCATCAGCTCGGCGGCCGTGGCGAGCAGCGGGTCGGCGGTCGCGAAGCCGACGGTGAGGACGAGCGCGCTCACCCGCTCGGGGTGACGGGTGGCGACGCGCACGGCGACCGCGCTGCCCAGGGACTCGCCGATGACGGTGAAGCGCTCGTGCCCCGCCCCGGTGGCCGTGGCGACGAGCAGGTCCGCCAGCCCGTCCAGCTCCAGGGGCACGGCGGACGGCGGGGTGGTGCCCGACCCGGGGTAGTGCGGGCCGATGACGGTGTGGTCGCGGGCCAGGTCGTCCAGGACGAGCCCGTAGTTGCCCGCGATGCCGCCGCCCGCGCCGTGGGCGAGGAGGAGCGCCGGGCCGCTGCCGCGCAGGACGGTGTCGGGGGTGCCGGACGGGGTGCTGGACAGGGTGCTGGACGGAGTGGTGTCGGTGGTCATGGACGGGACCGTAGGGCCTGACATCCGTGTCAGGGTCAAGCCACGTCGGGGCGGGACGCCCGGGTGGTGCGCGGCCGGGGGGCGTCCGTACAGTGGGGAGGACGGCGCCCCCCCTGGGCGCCTTTTGCCTCTGTGACAAGACCGTTTGCCCGAGGGGAAAGTCTCTGGCTCAATCGGGGACATGGCCCCCGACAGCGCACCAGGAACCGCGTCCCACGGACTGCCGGGCCACGACGTCCCGGCGCCCGACTCCGTCGCCCCGCAGCTGCGCGCCCTGCGCCACCGCGCCGCGCTGACGCTGGAGGAGGCCGCCGCCACCGCCGGGCTGTCCCCCGCGCACCTGTCGCGGCTGGAGACCGGGCAGCGCCAGCCGTCGCTGCCGATGCTGCTGAGCCTGGCCCGCGTCTACGGCACGACGGTCTCCGGGCTGCTCGGCGAGACGACCCCCGTGCCCGACCCGGTGATCCGGGGCGGCGCGGCAGGCGCCCGCGAGGCGGACGGCTGGACGTACCGCCGGGCGGGCGGCTCGGGCCGGGCGATGCAGGCGCTGCGCGTCCACGTGCCGTACGGGGGTCCGCAGGACGCGCTGGTGCGCGTGCACCCGGGCGAGGAGTGGGTGCACGTGCTGCGCGGGCGGCTGCGGCTCTTCCTCGGCGAGGCCGAGTACATCCTCGACGAGGGCGACAGTGCCCACTTCGACTCGCTCACACCCCACCGGCTCAGCGCCGTCCACCGCACGGGCGCCGAGCTGCTTTTCGTCCACACCCTGCTGCGCAGCCCCACCAGCGGCCTGTGCCTGGGAACCGGGATCTGAAGGGAACACGAACCATGGAGCGACAGCACGAGGCCCAGGACGGGATCCAGGGACAGCCTCGGGGGGACGGCGGCCCGCGCCGGTTCGTCAGGGACCGGATCCCGCGCGGGCTGTGGATCCGCGTCGTGCTGTACGGGCTCGTGGGGCACGTCTTCGCGGCGTTCCTGCTGCTGCTCTTCCAGCTCGGCGAGTGACCCGGGCCACGGGGCTCGGCGCACCGGCGCCCCGGGGCCCAGCGGTATCCCGGGCAGCCACCGGACGAAGCAGCCGTTCCCCGACCCACTCCGCCCCGTCCGACCCGTCCGACCCATCCGACAGTGACTCACTGTATTCATTCATGGGTTCACCGTAAGCGTTCCGTAGCCGTTGCGGTATCGCTCGTGCGGGTGAATCGCGCGCTCAGCCCGCCATGTCGTCCTCAGGCGCCGAGCGGGCGAGGGCGGCCAGAACGGCCAGCGCCCGGTCGAGGTCCCCGACGTCGGGCGACGCCAGGCCGAGCCGCACGGCGTTCGGCGCACGGTGCCGCCCCACGGCGAACGCCGCCGCCGGGGTGACGCCGATCCCGCGCCGCGCCGCCGCGGCGACGAACGTGTCGGCCCGCCACGGCGCGGGCAGCTCCCACCAGCAGTAGTAGGAACGCCGGTCGCCACGCACCGCGTAGCCGCCCAGGTGCCGCGCCGCGATCTCCTGCCGCACACCCGCCTCCCGCTGCTTCGCGCGCACCAGCGCGTCGGCCGTCCCGTCCGCCTGCCAGCGCGCCGCCGCCTCCAGCGCGAAGCGCGGCGGCGTCCAGCCGCCCGAGCGCAGCGCGGCGGCGAGCGGGGCCGTGAGCGCGGCGGGCGCGACGGCGAAACCGGCGGTGAGCCCGGGCGCGAGGCGCTTCGAGAGGCTGTCGATCAGGACGGTGCGCTCGGGCGCGAGGGCGGCCAGCGGCGGCAGGTCGTCCCGCAGGAAGCCCCAGACGCCGTCCTCGACGGCGTGCACACCGGTGCGGAGCAGCACGTCGGCGAGCCGGTGGGCGCGGGCGCCAGGCATGGTCACGGAGAGCGGGTTGTGCAGGGTCGGCTGGAGGTAGACGGCGTGCAGGCGGGCCCGGCGGTTCGCCTCCTCGACGGCCTCGGGCACGAGCCCGTCGTCGTCCATCGCCAGCGGCACCAGTGTGACGCCGAGGCGCGCGGCGACGGTCTTCAGCACGGGATACGTCAGTTCCTCGGCGCCCAGGCGCGCCCCCGGCGGCACCAGGGCGGCGATCGCCGCGGCGGTGGCCTGCCGTCCGTTGCCCGCGAAGAGGACGCGGTCCGGGTCGGGGAACCAGCCGCCGCGCGCGAGCAGGCTCGCGGCGGCGTGGCGGGCGGCGGGCGTACCGGCGGCGCCGACGGGGCGGAGCGCCTCGGCGAGGACGTCGGGCCGCAGCAGCGGGTCGAGGCCGGGGGCGAGGAGGGCGGCCTGCCCGGGGGCGACGGGGTGGTTCAGTTCGAGGTCGATACGGGAACCGGCCGGTTCGCTGAGCGCGGACGCGTCGGGCACGGCCGCGGCCCGGACGAACGTGCCGCGCCCCACCTCGCCGACCGTCAGGCCGCGCCGGGCCAGCTCGCGGTAGACGCGGGCGGCGGTCGAGGGAGCGATGGCGTGGCGGCGCGCGAAGTCCCGCTGCGTCGGGAGCCGGTCACCCGGCCTCAGCTCGCCGCGCCGGATCCGGGCGGCGACGAGATCGGCGACCTGGTGGAAGTCCCGACCGCCCGTGTCGCGCCCGCCCGGATCCCTGCGGCCCGGATCATCCCGTCGGCCCGGAGCCCACGCGTCGAAGTCCTGCCTCGCACCATCCCGACCCGCATCATCCCGACCCGCATCATTCTGGCCTACACGCTCCATCCCGGCATCGAACCACATCATTGCACCGAGATCAATAGAAAGCATTGCACCGAGAAAAGTGCGTCCATAGACTCATATTGCTTCGTAGCAGTCAGCAGACCGAGGGGCCGATGCCCGTGTCCCCGCACTCCGGATGCCCGCCACCACCGCACCACCTCCCGCCGTTCGACCGCGCGGACGCACCGGCCGTCCTGCGCCGGTACGCGGCACGGACGCACCGGCTGCTCACCCACCCGCACGCGGCCCCGGGGCGCCCCGGCTCGCCGCTCGAACGGGCCTGCCACGCCCGCGACATCTGCCTCGCCTTCCACACCCGGCTCGGCATCACCCTCGGCCTCCCGGCCGCCCCGCTCCCCATCGCCCCGCCCCCGCCCGTCCCCTACCGCGACGAGAACCCCCGCACCGTGGCCCACGAACTGCGCGCCGCCGCCGAAGCACTCGCCGACCGCCTCGCCCTCCTCTCCCCCGCCGACTGGGCCCGACACGACCCCCGCCCCGCAGCCGCGCCCTTCACGGTCGAGACCCTCACCGACCAGCTGCTGCGCACCCTCGCCCACCTGCTCACGGAAGTAGCACTCCCCGCATGATCAGCACACACGGCATACTCGGCGTCGCCATGGTCGCCCTCGGCATGGTCCTCACCCCGGGGCCGAACATGGTGTACCTCGTCTCCCGCAGCATCACCCAGGGGCGCCGCGCGGGGATCGTCTCCCTCGGCGGCGTCGCCGTCGGCTTCCTCTGCTACCTCCTGGCCGCGAACCTCGGCCTGTCCGCCGTCCTCGTCGCCGTACCCGAGCTGTACACCGCCGTGAAACTGGCCGGAGCCGCCTACCTCCTGTGGCTCGCCTGGCAGGCCGTCAGGCCGGGCGGGCACTCCGCCTTCAGCCCGCGCGACCTGCCCGCCGACTCCACCCGGCGCCTGTTCACGATGGGCCTGATGACGAATCTGCTGAACCCCAAGATCGCGATCATGTACCTGTCGCTCATCCCGCAGTTCATCGACCCGGACGCCGGGCACGTCCTGCTCCAGGGCATCGTGCTGGGCAGCGCGCAGATCGCCGTCGCCGTCACCGTGAACCTCGCCATCGTCCTCGCCGCCGGGACCATCGCGGTCTTCCTGGCCCGCCACCCGGGCTGGCTGCGCGTGCAGCGCTACCTGATGGGCACGGCGCTCGGCGCCCTCGCGGTGGGGCTCGCCACCGACACCTCGGGCCCGTCCACCGCACGGGGCTGAGCGGCGCCGGGCGTCCGACCGCCCGGCGCCGCCCGGCCCCCGCCGTCAGCGGCGGCCGATGACCTCCGCGATCCGCACGAAGCCGTCCGCGCCGTGCCCGAGCCCCACCGCACGCCGCGCCATCCCCTCGGCCGCCCGCATCACGCCCGCGTCGATGCCGTGGGCCTCCGAGGTGTGGACGATGTGCGCCATGGACGAGACCGCCGACGTCAGCGGGTTGCCCTCCCCGGAGAACGTGCCGTCCGCCACGTCCGCGGCCGTCTCCTCGAAGAGCGGCGGCAGGATGGCGGCGATGCCCTGGGCGAACGGCGCCAGCTCGCCCGGCGTGACGCCCTCGGCTCCCGCCACGGCGAGGGCGTGCGCCCAGCCCGCCATCGCGGTCCAGAAGATGTCGAGCAGCGCGACGTCGTACGCCGCCGCGCGCCCGGGGTCCTCGCCGAGGTGGGTGTGGCTGCCTCCCAGCGTCTCCAGGACGGGCGCGTGCTCGGCGTGGAGGTCGGCCGGGCCGCTGAAGAGGAGGACGGCGTGCGGCGTGCCGATGGTCGGCGTGGGCGTCATGATCGCGCCGTCGAGGTAGCGGACGCCGTGCTCGTCCGCCCAGCGCGCCGTGTCGCGGGCGCGGTCGGGGGTGTCGGCGGTGAGGTTGACGAGGGTGCGGCCCTTCAGCGCGGCGGCGACGGGCTCGCGGCGCAGGACGGCGTCCGAGGCGTCGTAGTTGACGACGCAGACGACGGTCAGCGGGCTCGCGGCGACGGCGGCCTCGGGCGAGGGCGCGACGGCCGCGCCGCGCGCGACCAGCTCCCCGTCCCGCCCTGGCGTACGGTTCCAGACGGTGATCCGCAGCCCGGCGCCGAGGAACGCCCCGGCCAGTGCCCGGCCCATCGGTCCCAGACCGATGACCGTGACGTCAGACTGTGCGGTGTGCGAGGACATCTCTCAACCCCTGCATGAAGAGCGACAATTATTGACAGGACCGAAAAAGGGGACAGCAATGACACGGAGTCGTGCCCAGGACCCGAACGTGTGCGGGGTGACCGCCGCGATCGCGGTGATCGACGGCAAGTGGAAGACGGCGCTCCTGTGGCTGCTGGAGTCAGGACCGCGACGCCCCGGCGAGCTGCGCAGGCGCCTCCCCGGCCTCACCGAGAAGGTGCTGACCCAGGCGCTGCGCGAGATGGAGGGCGACGGCCTGGTGCACCGCGAGGTGTACGACGGCCTGCCGCTGCGGACCGAGTACTCCCTGACCCCGTTCGGCCAGGACCTCGCCGACGCCCTGGCCCCGCTGTCCGCCTGGGGTCACCGGCGTCTGGACACGCTGTCCGGCGTCCAGCAGCCCGTCATGTGAACCCACCACCACTCGCCTCCCGACCGCTCCCCTCCACCCTGACCCGGCGCCGCGCGCACGCCAAGTACCCACAAAAAAGTGGGTAGGACGGCGCGCACCCCCGTCAGTCGGTGGCCGCGGCGACCTCGGGCGCACCACCACGGCGGACGGTCGGCGCCCGCCCGTCGCGCCCGCCCAGCACCACCAGCGTGAGCGTGACGGCGATCGACCCGGCGGCCATCAGCGTCATCGCCGACGCAGGGGACGTCAGCTGCGCCAGCGTCCCCGCGAGCACCGCGCCGACGGCTTGCAGGGCGGCCACGCCGGTGGCGTGCAGGCCGAGCGCCTGCCCCGCCAGGTCGTCGGGTGTGAGGGACATCAGGCGCTCCTGGAGCACCAGGCTCGCGGCGAAGCCCACGGAGGCGACGGTGACGGCCACCACCGACAGCGCCACCCCTGGCCGCAGGAAGAAGAACAGGTAAGGGACCGCCAGCAGCAGCCGCAGCGGCGTCGCGAGCCGGGCGCGCACCACGGGCGGGACCAGGCGGCCCACCACCAGGTCGCCCACGAACATGCCCAGCGCCCCGCACGCGTACAGCGTCCCGGCGGCCTGGGGCGCGTACGAGACGTACAGCGAATCGCTCCCCACGATCAGCCCGTTGGGCACCCACAGGCCCAGGTACGCCAGGCGCCTGGGGCGCGAGGACCACAGCAGGGCGTTGGTGCGCCAGGTCGCCGAGACGGACGGACGGCCTGAGGCGCGCGGCGGGCGGGCCGTGAGCCCCAGGCGGGTGACGAGGGCGGCCACGACGTACAGCGCCGCCGCGAGGAGCAGGCAGGCCCGTGGGGACAGGAGCGTCAGCAGTACGCCGCCCGTGGCGAACCCGGCCATCTGCGTGAGGCCCCAGAGCATGTTGTACACCGAACGGCCGAGGACGTACCCGTCCTTGGTCAGGATCTCGTTCATCATCCCGCCGCGCACGCCTCCGCCGAGCGACGCGACCAGCCCTTGGAGCAGCAGGACGGCGAAGACCGCCTGGAGCGGCAGCCCTGGCAGCGCCAGCACCGCCGTACCGGCCGCGAAGGCCAGGGCGAGGCCGGTCAGGATCGCGCGCGGGGGCAGGCGGTCGGCGGCCGACAGGAGGAACGCGCCCCCCAGCAGCTGCGCCAGCTGCGGGCCGAACATGCTCACCGCCGACAGGAGCGGGGAGCCGGTCGCCCGGAAGACCAGCGTGCCGAGGGCCAGGGAACCGATCGTCTGGGCCCCCGCCGAGGCGGCGAAGGAGAGCAGGAACGGGGTGAACTCCGGTGTGCGGAAAAGGCTGCGGTAGCTGCGCATACGCCGGAGTCTGCGAGCCGCGCGCGGCCCTGTTTACTGTTTCGCCGACACGCGAAAGGTCGTACGCATGGGCTTGTGGCAGATCGACACGGACACCCTCGCCCGCAGCCGTTTCCTGCTCTCGCCTTTCGCCGAGACCTTCGCGAGCCTCAAGCTGCTGCACGCGGGGGCCGGTGCCCATCCGGGCGAGGACGCCTGGCTGCGCGCGCACCTGCCCCGCTACCGCGCGTACCTCGCGGACGACCCGGTGGCCGCGCCACTCGTGCGGGCGGCGCTCGGCCCGGCCTGGATCGCCGACTTCTTCTGCCCGACCTCGTGCGAGGGCGAGGGCTTCGAGGAGACGGTGGCCCGGGTGCGGGCGGCGGGGGCCGCGGAGGCGCGGGCCGATCTCCGCGTGTCCCTGCGCGGCCCGCTGCCCGCGGCGCTGGAGCGGGACGACCTGCCGGAACGGGCGACGGCGCTCCTGACGTTCGTCTGGCGGGAGACCGTACGGCCCTCCTGGGAGCGGCGGCGGCGCGTCCTGGAGGCCGACGTGGTCGCGCGGACCGCGCGCGTGAGCCGGGGCGGCTGGGCGGCCGTGCTGGACTCACTGCGGCCGGGGATGCGGTGGCTCGGGGAGAGCCGCATCCAGGTCAACGGGAACGCGTACCCGCCGCGGGAGATCGCCGCCGGGGCCGACCTGCTGTTCATGCCGGTGACGCCGCGGGCCGGCTGGGCATCGTGGGAGGGACGGGAGCGGTACGCCGTCGTCTACCCGTGTCTCGGCGTGCTCGCCGAGGACCACGACCGCCGCCCCGTCCCCGCCGGGCTCGGCGCGCTCGTCGGGACGGCGCGGGCCGGGCTCCTCGTGCTGCTCGGGACCCCCCTGAGCACGACGCAGCTGGTCGCCGTGACCGGGCGGGGGCTGGGGTCGGTGGGGCGGCACCTGCGGGTGCTGCTGGACGCGGGGCTGGTGGAGCGGCGGCGGGCCGGGCGGTCGGTGCTGTACGTGCGGACGGCGGCCGGGGAGGCGCTCGTGGCGGCGTCGGGGGGCGCCCCGGGCGGGTGACGACATTCGTACAAGACCGACGGCCGACGGCCCAGGCATCGTCCGTGGCATGGGAAACGTAGACGCCGCGCAGGTGCACGGGATGCATGTGGTCCAGGACGGCCCGCGGGAGGCGCCGCCGCTGCTGCTCGTCCACGGGTCGGGGGCGGCGGGCGGCTGCTGGGGCCCGGTGGTGCCGACGCTCGCCGAGGGGTTCCGCGTCATCCGGGTCGATCTGTCGGGTCACGGCCAGTCCCCGCCCGCGCCGTCGTTCGACGTGCCGGAGCAGGCGGGCCGCGTGGCCGCGGTGCTCGACGAGCTGGGCGTCCGTCCCGGCACCGTGGCCGGGCACTCCAGCGGAGGGTACGTCGCCACGGCGCTCGCCGAACTGCGCCCCGACCTCGTCGGTTCGCTGGCGCTGATCAGCAGCGGCCCGCGCCCGGACGCGCTCCTCCCGCAGCCCGCCGTCCTGCGGGCGATGCTCGCCCCGCCGCTGGGCCCGCTGCTCTGGTCGATCCGTTCGGACGGCATGCTGCGCAAGGGGATGACGGCGGTGTGCAACCGCCCGGTGGACATCCCGGACGACCTGGTCGCCGAGATGCGCGGCATCGACTACCGCACGTTCAGGACGGTGCTGCGCCGCAACACCGCGTACATCGCCGAGCGGAGCATGCCCGCGCGCCTCACCGCGCTCGGGGTCCCCGTCCTGGTGATCTTCGGCGACGCAGACCGCCGCTGGGACCCGTCCTCGGCGCACGACTACGACACGGTGCCAGGCGCGCGCGTCGAGCAGCTGGCGGGCGTCGGGCACCTCCCCATGTTCGAGGCGCCAGGGGCGACGGGCGAGCTGCTGCGGGCCTTCGCCACGGGGGCCCGCTGACGCCGGTGGCTACCCTGGTGGCGTGCGTGTCACCGGGGGGCCCGTCCTGACGTCGGTGGAGGTCGCGACCCCGCGGCGGTCGCAGCGGCTTCCCGGCGTCGGCATGGCCGGGTTCGGGCAACGTGCCCCGGGCATCGTGGACATCGCGATGGTCCCGCACCCGGCGGTCACCCTGCTCGTGGACCTGGGCGACGGGGACGGCCTCCTCCACGACGCGCACGGCCGACGCGAGCGCGGCAGCGTGGCCGTCGGGCTCCTCCCGGGCGACCTCCGGGTCAGCGGCCGGACGGCCGAGGGCGTCAGGTGCCTCCAGATCCGGCTGTCGCCTGTCGTCGCGACCGCCGTGCTCGGCGCATCGACCGACCTCGTCGGCACGGTCGCCTCCCTCGCGGACGTCTGGGGCCGCGACGCCGCGCGCACCGAGGACCGGCTGCGCGCCGCGACCTCGTGGGACGAACGGTTCGCCGTCGCGGCCGACGTCCTCGGCCGACGGCTCGACGCCCGCCGTGCGCCCGATCCCGAGGTCGCCGCCGCCTGGCGGCGGATGCGCGCCGACCGGGGGCGGGTGCGGATCGACGGGCTGGCCAGGGAGGTGGGGTGGAGCCGTAAGCGCCTGTGGTCGCGCTTCAGGGCCCAGGTCGGCCTCAGCCCGAAGCGCGCCGCCCAGCTGGTGCGCTTCGACCACGCCGCCCACCTCTTGGCGGCGGGCGGCGACGGCGCCCGGGTGGCGGCCGTGAGCGGCTACACCGACCAGTCGCACCTGCACCGCGAGGTGAGGGCGTTCACCGGGACGACACCGAGCGCCGTCGCCACCGCGCCCTGGCTCGCGCTCGACGACACCGCATGGCCGTCGTACGCGCCCCGCCCGGGTGCGCGGGGATAGCCTGGCGCAAGCGGGCGCTTGCAATAGCTAGCACGCGGGTGCATGCTGGGGGCATGGCTTCGATCGGTATGGGGGATCTCGGGGCGTTTCTCCGGGAGCAGCGGCGGCAGGCGAAGCTGTCGTTGCGGCAGCTCGCGGAGGCCGCGGGCGTCTCGAATCCGTATCTGAGCCAGATCGAGCGCGGGCTGCGCAAGCCGAGCGCGGAGATCCTCCAGCAGATCGCCAAGGGCCTACGGATCTCCGCCGAGACGCTCTACGTCCAGGCGGGAATCCTCGACGAACGTGTGCAGGACGCCGCCGTGGGGCAGCCGCCGGGCGGGGTGAGGGAAGCGGTGCTCGCCGATCCCGCCCTCACCGAGCCGCAGAAGCAGGCACTGCTCCAGATCTACGAATCGTTCCGCAAGGAGAACCCCTGATGCCTCTGACCGACGACTTCCGCAAGTCCCTGTCCAACGCGACGCCGCTGTACTTCGCGGCGGGCACGGCCGACCTGGCCGCGCAGAAGCTGCGTGACCTGCCCTCGACGTTCGAGCGGCTGCGCAGCGAGGCTCCCGAGCGGCTGCCGAAGCTGCGCGAGCAGGCCCAGACGATCGCGCTCCAGGGCGTCGGCCTGGCGCTGGAGTACGCCGTCAAGGCGCGCGAGACGTACGACGGGCTGGCCGAGCGCGGCCGGACGGTCGTGGAGCGGCGGCGCGCCGAGGAGGCGGAGGACGCCGGGGTGCGCGTGGAGCGGGCCGAGCCCGTCACGGAGCCGGTGGTCACCGAGCCGGTGACGGAGCCCTTCGCCGCGCCCGCCACGCCCACCGCGACGGCCGAGCCGGTTTCCGAGCCCGTCACGGAGCCCGTCGCCGAGCCGGTCACCGGGTCCGTCACGGAGCCCGCCGCCTCGACGGAGAAGGCCGTCCCGCGCCAGCGGCGCGCCGCGCCGCGCAAGTCCGCGGCGAAGAAGACTCCCCCGCAGGCATGAGCCCCGTCACGCATGGGTACCGGCCGGTTGAAGCGGGCATTACGCACCGAGGCATCCGGCCGGTAGCGTGGATGAGGACGGTCAGGCCAATCGACATGGTGGTGACGGAATGCTGTTGGTGAGCTTCGGCTCCGTAGTGAGCTTCATCTTCCTCGGTCTCCTGCTCCTCAGCATCTACGCCCTGGTGAACGCGGCCATCCAGCGGGAGGACGCCTACCGCGCGGCCGACAAGCAGACGAAGCCGTTCTGGCTGCTCGTCCTCGGGGTGACGGTCGCGGTGCAGCTGTTCCTGGGGATGCTGCTGCTGGTCCTGGCGGGGACGGTGGCGACGATCGTGTACCTGGTGGACGTACGACCGGCCCTGCGCGCGGTGAGCGGTGGCGGGCGCGGCAACAGGGGTGGAGGCTGGAGCAGCAGCGACGGGCCGTATGGTCCGTACAACGGCAACCGCTGAGGTCCGCTCCCACACGGCGCGGATGAGAAAAAGCCCACGTACCGAGGGTTAGCCGTGGCCGGAAACAGCCCTTAGCATCAGCGGGGACACCCGCTGATGAACGCCAGAGGAACAGTAGTGCGCTTTCGCCTGACCCCACGGGAGACAAGCTTCTACGCACTTTTCGCCGCAGCGGCAGACAATGTGCTCAGTGGCTCGAAACTGCTCATGGAGCTGCTCGGCGCCGAACCCGCTACGCGCGTGGAGATCGCCGACCGGATGCGCGCCGCCGAGCACGCGGGGGACGACACGACCCACGCGATCTTCCACCAGCTGAACTCCAGCTTCATCACCCCGTTCGACCGCGAGGACATCTACCGGCTCGCCTCCCGGCTCGACG
This sequence comes from Streptomyces avicenniae, assembly GCF_000719135.1. Classification (GTDB taxonomy): domain Bacteria; phylum Actinomycetota; class Actinomycetes; order Streptomycetales; family Streptomycetaceae; genus Streptomyces; species Streptomyces avicenniae. The sequence continues at coordinate 194,788 of NZ_JOEK01000005.1, forward strand.
ACATCATGGACTTCATGGAGGAGGCCGTCGATCTGGTCGTCCTCTACGAGATCGACGAGCTGCCCAAGGGGGTCGAGCAGCAGATCGAGGTCCTGGGCCGGGCGGCCGAGCTGACGGCCGAGGCGATGCCGAACCTGCGCACCATGGAGCGGCTGAACGAGTACTGGATCGAGGTCAACCGGCTGGAGAACCAGGCCGACCAGATCCACCGCCGCCTCCTCGCGCACCTCTTCAACGGGACCTACGGCCCGATAGAGGTCATGAAGCTCAAGCAGATCGTGGACGTGCTGGAGGAGGCCGCGGACGCGTTCGAGGCCGTGGCCAACACCGTAGAGACGATCGTCGTCAAGGAGTCCTGAACCTTCCGTGGACACCTTCGCCCTGGTCGTCGTGGTGCTGACCGCGCTCTTCTTCACCTACACCAACGGCTTCCACGACTCCGCGAACGCGATCGCGACCTCCATCTCGACCCGGGCGCTGACGCCCCGCGTGGCCCTCGGCATGGCGGCCGTCATGAACCTGGCCGGGGCCTTCCTCGGCAGCGGCGTGGCGAAGACGGTCAGCGAGGGGATCATCGACACGCCGACCGGCAAGCAGGGCATGACGATCCTGTTCGCCGCGCTCGCCGGGGCGATCGTCTGGAACCTGATCTCCTGGTACTACGGGCTCCCCTCCTCGTCGTCGAACGCGCTGTTCGGCGGCATGATCGGCGCGGCCCTCGCGGGCAGTTCCGGGGTGCACTGGGACGGGGTGCTGACGAAGATCGTCATCCCGATGTTCGCGTCGCCGCTGATCGGACTCGTCCTCGGCTACCTCGTGATGGTCGGCATCCTGTGGATCTTCCGCCACGCGAACCCGCACCGGGCGCAGCGCGGCTTCCGTATGGCGCAGACGGTCTCGGCGGCGGGCATGGCGCTGGGGCACGGCCTCCAGGACGCGCAGAAGACGATGGGCATCGTGGTGCTGGCCCTGGTCATCGCGGACGTGGAGGACGAGAGCGACGCCATCCCGATCTGGGTGAAGCTGTCCTGCGCGGCGATGCTGTCGCTGGGGACGTACGCCGGTGGCTGGCGCATCATGCGGACGCTGGGCCGGCGCATCATCGAGCTGGACCCGCCGCGCGGTTTCGCGGCGGAGACGACGGCGGCCTCGGTGCTGTACTCGGCGTCGTACGTGTTCAACGCGCCGATCTCGACGACGCACGTCATCACCTCGGCGATCATGGGCGCGGGGGCGACGCGGCGGGTCAGCGCGGTGCGCTGGGGCGTGGCGAAGAGCATCGTGGCCGGGTGGTTCGTCACGATGCCCGCGGCGGGGGCCGTGGCGGCGCTGTGTTACCTGGTGGTCCACGTCACCATCGGCTGATCCCGTCACTTTCCGGCCGGTTCCGGTCAGCCGTGATCACTGTTCGGACATCCCACGCCGGTGAAGATCACTCTCGGTCGCCGACCGGTGTCTCAAACCGGCATTGACGCTTGCCGCACCACCTCGCCGACACTTCCCCATCCTCCGGACCGCCCGCACACCCGTGCGGGCCGCGCCGCGCACCGCCACACAACTCTCACCCTCCCCCGTACACCCGGGGCGCCCGCGTGATGCGTGAATCGATGCGGAGCGCGGACCGACGAGACGAGGGGACACGTTGAGAACACCACGACACCGTTCACGTATCGCCGCCGTGGCCGCCTGCGCGGCCTTGGCCGCCGCACCGGCGGGACCGGCGGGCGCGGCCGACGGCGCGGCCACGGCCGGGACCGCTCCCGAGGGGCCGTCCACGACGGTCACGCTCGTCACCGGCGACCGCGTCGTCGTCCGGGCGGACGGCACGGCGGGCCGCGTCCTCCACGGCGAGGGCCGGGAGGACGTCCCGTTCCGCGTCTTCGCCGACGACGGCACGACGTACGCCGTCCCGGCCGACGCGCTGCCGATGCTCGCGGACGGCACGCTGGACCGCCGCCTGTTCGACCTGAAGGAACTGAGCCGTGACGCGTACCTGCGCGCCGACGGTCTCCCGCTGATCGTCACCTACACCGGCGACCGCCCGGCGACGCTGCGCGCGGCCGACGTCCGCGCCGACCTGCCCGCCGTGGACGGCGAGGCCCTGACCGTCGCGGCGGACGAGACGGCCGCCCTGTGGCGGCAGCTCACCGGGCCGCGCACCCTGGCGTCCGGCATCGAGACCGTCGCGCTCGACGGGATCGCGACGCGGACGCTCGCGGAGAGCGTGCCGCAGATCGGCGCGCCCGAGGCGTGGGAGGCCGGTTACGACGGCGAAGGCGTCACCGTGGCCGTCCTCGACACCGGGATCAGCAGCACGCACCCCGACGTCGCGGATCACGTCGTGGCGGCGCAGAACTTCTCGGACGCGGCCGACGCCGAGGACCGCGACGGCCACGGCACCCACGTCGCCTCCACCGCGACCGGCACGGGCGCACAGTCCGGCGGCACCTACACCGGCGTCGCCCCGGGCGCCGACCTGCTCAACGCCAAGGTCCTGGACGACACCGGCTCCGGCTGGGAGTCCGACATCATCGAGGGCATGCAGTGGGCCGTCGATGAGGGCGCCGACATCGTGAGCCTCAGCCTCGGCGGCACGGCCACCGGCGAGGTGGACCCGCTGGAGGACGCGGTCAACAGCCTCTCGGCGGAGTCCGACGCGCTGTTCGTGGTCGCGGCGGGCAACGAGGGGCCCGGCAGCGGGACCATCAGCAGCCCGGGCACCGCCGAGGCGGCCCTCACCGTCGGCGCCGTGGACAAGCAGGACGCCCTCGCCGACTTCTCCTCCACAGGACCGACGGCCGGGGACGGCCTCGTGAAACCGGACGTGACCGCCCCGGGCGTGGACATCGCCGCAGCGGGCGCCGAGGGCGCCGCCATCTGGGACTACGGCACGCCCGTCACGGACGGCTATGTCGCCATCAGCGGCACCAGCATGGCGACCCCCCACGTCTCCGGCGCCGCCGCCCTCCTCGCCCAGGCGAACCCCGACTGGACCGGCGAACAGCTCAAGGCCGCGCTCACGTCGTCCGCCGTCCCGACCGGCACGTACGGCGCCTTCCAGCAGGGCACGGGCCGCATCGACGTCCCCGCCGCCCTCGCCCAGAGCGTCATCGCCGAGACCGGACCCCTCAGCTTCGGCGTCGTGCAGTTCCCGCACGACACGGCGGAGCCCGTCGTCCGAGATCTGACCTACCGCAACCTCGCCGAAGCCGACGTCACCCTCGCCCTCACCACCGAGACGACCGGCCCGGACGGCGCCCCCGCGCCCGAGGGCCTGTTCACCCTCTCCACCGACACCGTCACCGTCCCGGCGGGCGGCACCGCCACCGTCCAGGCGACGGCAAGCACAGCAGCAGGCGACGCCTACGGCACCCACAGCCTCACCGTCACCGCCACCACCGAGGACGGCACCACCACCCGCACCGTCGGCGCCGTCGAACGCGAGGAGGAGAAGTTCGACCTCACCCTCGCCCCGACCGGCCGCGACGGCGCGGCGGCGACCGCCTGGAACGGGCTGGTCTACGACCTGGAGCGCGGCACGTTCAACGACGTCACGCCCGGCGCGGACGGCACCGCGTCCCTGCGCCTGCCCGCCGGTGAGTACGTCGTGGACGTCAGCGTCCCGTACGCCGCCGAGGGCGCGGCCGAGCCGACCGGCTGGGACTGGCTGCTCCACCCCGCGCTGGCGCTGACCGAGGACACGACCGTCGCCGCCGACGCGGCGGACGCGCTGCCGATCGACATGACAGGCCCCGACGCCGAGACCGTGCAGACCGACCTCACCGTCGGCATCGACCTGCTCTCCCCCGAGGGCGTCGCCTTCGGCACGACCTGGATCGCCCCCGGGCTGCCCGACGGTCTGCGCACCGCCGCGCTCGCCGACCTCCCCGACGACTGGACGGGCACCGCGTACGCCGGCGCGACCTGGGAGCGCGAGGGTGTCCGCTACCACCTGGCGGACAGCCGCTCCGGCACGCTCTACACCGGCCTGGAGCACCACGCCGACGCGGGCGACCTGGCGCGCATCGCGACCACGGCGGGCTACTCGCTGCCGGGCCGCAGCGGTTCCCTGTTCACCTCGGCGGCGGTCATCCCCTGGACGGCGGCGAGCAGCGAGCCGTTGCCGATCAGGACGGACGTCCTGGTGGAGGCCGGGCCGAGCGAGTGGAGCCTGGACGTGTGGCAGGTCGCCCCCGACGGGACGCCCGAGACGTTGCAGAGCACCGGCTACCAGCCGTACGAGGCGGGCGGGAGCTACGAACAGGTGCTCAACGTCGGCGTGTTCGGCCCCCGCCTCGGCCAGGACGAGGGCCTGTTCCGCACGGGCGACACGCTGTTCGCCGTCGTCCCGCTGTTCTCGGACGGCGCGGGCAACAGCGGCGACAGCTCGTACGCCTCGGCCTCCACGGTCCTGCGCCGCGACGGGGCGGAGTACGCGTCGAGCGACGGCCCGCTCGGCTCCGAGCAGTTCACGCTGCCCGCCGGGGAGGCGGACTACGAGCTGGTGACGACGGTTGACCGCGCGGGGCTGGCCTCCTCGGTCAGCACGAGCCTCACGGTCTCCTACACCTTCACGTCGGCGTCGGTCGGGCCCGACGAGACGGTGGCGCTGCCCGCGTCCGCCGTGCGGTTCACGCCGGAGCTGGCCCTCGACAGCACGGGCCCGGCCGGGGAGACGGTACGGGTGCCGGTCGCGGTGCAGGGCTCGGCGACGGGGACGACGCCCGTCGTGGAGGTGTCCTTCGACAGCGGCGCGACCTGGGCCGAGGCGCCGGTGGCGGAGGGCGCCGTGACGGTGGAGAACCCGGCGGCCGGCGGCAGCGTCTCGTTCCGCGCCACCGCGACGGACACGGCGGGCAACGCGACCACGCAGACGCTCATCGACGCCTATCTGACCCTCTGAACCCACCCCCCACAGGACGGCCCGCGCCCCCTCGGCGCGGGCCGTCCGCATTCTTCACAGGATCTCCACACGGAGTGGCGCGGCCGAACTGCCCTGTAGCGCGTGTGTAGTTGCGGACATGTAGTGCACGAAGCGTCCTGCGCGACACCAGGAGAGATGTGACAACGAAACGACACCGCACGCGCGTCGCCGCCGTCGCGGCCTGCGCCGCCGTGGCAGCCGCCCTCACCGCTTTACCGGCAGGAGCCGCCGCACCGGCGGAAGGCACGGGCGGAAGGACCGCCACCGAGGGGCCGTCCACGACGGTCACGCTGGTCACGGGCGACCGCGTGGTGACGAACGGGCCGGAGGGGACCGTCCGTCTCATACCCGCCGAGGGCCGCGAGGGGATACCCTTCCGCGTCCTGCGCGCGGAGGGCGCGGTCTTCGTCATACCGGCGGACGCCCAGCCGCTCGTGGCGGACGGCACGCTGGACAGCCGCCTGTTCGACGTGACCGAGCTGAGCCGTGACGCGTACCGGCGCGCGGACGGCCTGCCGCTGATCGTCACCTACACCGGCGACCGCCCGGCGACGCTGCGCGCCGCCGAGGTCCGCGCCGACCTGCCCGCCATCGACGGCGAGGCCCTGACCGTGGACGCGGAACGGGCCGGGGCGCTGTGGCAGCAGCTCACCGCACCGGCGTCCGGCGAGGCGTCGGCCCTGGCCGCCGCGCCGGGGATCGCGTCGATCGCGCTGGACGGCATCGCCACCAAGACCCTGGCCGAGAGCGTGCCGCAGATCGGCGCGCCGGAGGCGTGGGAGGCGGGCTACGACGGCGAGGGCGTCACCGTCGCCGTGCTCGACACCGGGATCAGCAGCACGCACCCGGACGTCGCCGACCACATCCTCGCGGCCGAGAACTTCTCCGACGCCGAGGACGCGGAGGACCGTGACGGCCACGGCACCCACGTCGCCTCCACCGCGACGGGGACGGGCGCCCTGTCGGACGGCACCTACACCGGCGTCGCGCCCGGCGCCGACCTGCTCAACGGCAAGGTCCTGGACGACACGGGGTCCGGCTGGGAGTCGGACATCATCGAGGGCATGCAGTGGGCCGTCGATCAGGGCGCCGACATCGTCAGCCTCAGCCTCGGCGGCACCGCCACTCCTGAACTCGACCTGATGGAGGAGGCCGTCAACACGCTGTCGGCCGAGTCCGACGCGCTGTTCGTCATCGCGGCGGGCAACGAGGGCCCCGGCAGCGGCACGGTCGGCAGCCCGGGCACGGCCGAGGCGGCCCTGACGGTCGGCGCCGTGGACAAGCAGGATCTCCTCGCCGACTTCTCCTCGACCGGCCCGACCATCGGCGACGGCTTCGTCAAGCCCGAGGTCACGGCCCCGGGCGTGGACATCGCCGCAGCGGGCGCCGAGGGTGCCGCGATCTGGGACTACGGGACGCCCGTCACGGACGGCTATGTCGCGATCAGCGGCACGTCCATGGCGACCCCGCACGTCTCCGGCGCCGCCGCCCTCCTCGCGCAGGCCAACCCTGACCTGACGGGCGAGCAGCTCAAGGCCGCGCTCACGTCGTCCGCCGTCTCGACGGGCGACTACTACACGCCGTTCCAGCAGGGCACGGGCCGCATCGACGTCCCCGCCGCCCTCGCCCAGAGCGTCATCGCCGAGACCGGACCGCTCAGCTTCGGCGTCGTGCCCTACCCGCAGGACGAGTCGGAGCCCGTCACGCGGGACCTGACCTACCGCAACCTGGGCGACGCCGACGTCACGCTCGACCTGGCCACCACCACCATCGGCCCTGACGGCGCCCCGGCACCCGAGGGCCTGTTCACCCTCTCCGCCGACACCGTCACCGTCCCGGCGGGCGGCACCGCCACCGTCGAGGTCACGGCGGACGCCCGTGTCGGCGACGCCTTCGGCGGCTTCGGCCTCTGGGTCACCGCCACCGGCGAGGACGGCACCACCGTCCGCACGGCGGGCGGCGTCGAGCGCGAGGCGGAGCGCCACGAGCTGACGATCACCGCGAACGGCCGCGACGGCGAACCCAGCACGGACTGGAGCGCCACGGTCTACGACCTGACCAGGAACGAGATGTTCTGGATCGGTCCCGGCGAGGACGGCACGGCCACCCTCCGCCTGCCTGAGGGCGACTACGTCGTGGACAACACGATCTACGACTGGGCGGACCCCGAGGAGCCGCCGGTCGGCGTGGACTTCCTCGCCCTCCCCCACCTGCGGCTGACCGAGGACACCACCGTCGCGACCGACTCGGCCGACGCACGCCCGATCGACGCCACCGTGCCCGACCGGAACGCCGAACTCACCGACGTGACGCTGGGATACGACGTCGCCTCGCCGGACGGCTACAGCTTCGCCTCCAGCCTGGGCACCGGCAACCCGGCCGAGGGGCTGCGCTCCGGAGCGCTCGGTGACGCCCCCGAGGACTGGTACACCAGCACGTCCTTCTCCGGCACCTGGGAGACCGCGGGCGCCCAGTACCACGCGGCCGACTTCCGCGAGACCCCGCTCTACACCGGCCTGGAGCACCACCTCCGCAACCGCGACCTGGCCCGTATCCGCACGACGCTGGGCTCGCCGGCCCCTGACGCGGCCGGGCTGCTGTTCACCATGAACGAGAACCAGTGGATGGCGTGGGCCGAGACGCGTCCGGTCCCGGAAACCCTGGACGTGTACGTCGAGGTGGACGCCGGTGCCTGGTTCCAGTCGTTCGAGGTCCTGACGCCCGAGGGGTATCCGGGCGCCACGCTGGAGGGGCTGCCCACCGAGTACGCGCCACGTGAGCGGGCCAGCGCCACCTTCAACGTCGGCGTCCTCGGCACCACGCTCGACACCGACGCGGACGAGGGCCTCTACCGCAGCGGCGACACGATCTTCACCACCTTCCCGACGATCCGCGACAGCGGCGGCCACTCCTACATCGGCTGGGAGGACGGCCACACGACCACGCTCTACCGCAACGGCGAGGAGTACGCGTCCAGCAGCGACCCGCTGGACTGGTCGGCGTTCGAACTGCCCGCCGAGGAGGCCGAGTACGAGTTGGTGACGACCGTGGAACGCGGCGCCCCCGGCTCGACCACCAGCTCCACCGTCACCTCCGCCTGGACGTTCACCTCGGCGCGGACCGGCGAGGACGAGCAGGAACTCCTGCCCGCCTCGGCGATCCACTTCACGCCGCGCCTGGACGCCCGCAGCACGGCCCCGGCCGACCGGACGTTCCACGTCCCGGTCACGGTCGAAGGCCCGGCCGCCGGGCGGCAGTTGGACGAGCTGACCGTCGAGGTCTCCTTCGACAGCGGCGAGACGTGGGACGACGTCCGCGTCCGCCACGGCAAGGTCAAGGTCCACAACCCGGACGCGGGCGGCAGCGTCTCCTTCCGGGCGACGGCGACCGACCGCGCGGGCAACACCAGCACCCAGACGATCATCGACGCCTACCTGACCAGGTAGGCAGGACACGCACACCGCACGACGCCGGGCCCGCCGCGGATTTCCCGTGGCGGGCCCGGCCCGTGCCGGGCGAGGATCGGACGCATGGATCCTCTCCTCACCACGGTCCGACTGGAGTTGCGCCCGGTCGCCGACGCGGACGCCGACGACCTGGCGGCGCTGCACGGCGACCCGGAGGTGATGCGCTTCCTCACCGGCGGCAGGCCCGAGCCCCGCGCCGACGTCGTCGCCGCCACCCTCCCCCGGCTGCGGCGGCCCCACCCCCTGACCGGCAGGCCCGGATACTGGACCGCACGCGAGCGGGCGGGCGGCGCGTACGTCGGCTGGTTCGCGTTCCGGCCGCTGAGCGACGAGGACCCGGGGGTGGTCGAGCTGGGGTACCGGCTGCGCCGCGCAGTCTGGGGTCTCGGCTACGCCACCGAGGGCGCGCGGGCCTTGGTGGACAAGGGGTTCACGGAGTGGGAGGTGCGGCGCGTGACGGCGAACACCATGACGGTCAACGGCGGTTCGCGGCGTGTGATGGAGAAGACGGGCCTGTCGTTCGTCGGCGCGTACACCGGTGAGTGGGACGAGCCGATCCCCGGCGCCGAGTTCGGCGACGTGGAGTACGGGCTGACGCGGGACGCATGGGAGGCGGCGCGATGACCGAGGGCGTACGGATCAGGCCCGCCCGCCGGGACGAGGGCCCCACGCTCTCCGCCCTCGCGATGCGTTCCAAGGCGCACTGGGGCTACGACGCGGCGTTCATGGCCGCCTGCCGCGCCGAGCTGACGATCACGGCGGCCCGTACGGAGCGGTCGGCGATCGCCGAACTGGACGGCGCGCTCGCCGGGTTCGTCACGCTGGACGGCGGGCCGCCCGAGGGGGAGATCGGCATGATGTTCGTCGCACCCGAGGCGATGGGCCGGGGCATCGGCCGCCTCCTGTTCACCCATGCCGCCGACACGGCACGGGCGGCGGGCTGCACGAGTCTGCTCATCGACGCCGACCCCCATGCCGAGGGCTTCTACCGGGCGATGGGCGGCGTACGGATCGGCGAGATGCCGTCCGAGTCGATCGCAGGACGCATGCTGCCGCTGCTCAGGCTGGACCTTCACCCGTGAACCGCCCGGCGGACGGCGGAATGTCGGCCGCCGGGTAGAGGGCGGACGCGCCCTCGGCGAGCTGCCGCCGGTAGAAACCGTTGATGGCGCGCACGGGGCCGACGTGCCGGTCGAGCATCGCCGCGACCTGCGGCGGCACCCACGGCGGCCGGACGCCCGCCGCCCAGCCGTCGAAGAACGCGCGGCGTTCGTCGGGGCCGTGCAGGCCGTCGAGCACGGGGTGGCGCAGCAGTTGGGTGGCGACGGTGGCGCGGTCGTAGCCGAGGTGGGCGGTGAGGAAGGCGCGTTCGTCCGGCGTGAGGGTGAACCGGTCGCTGAGGGAGAGGCCGTAGTCGGCGAAGGAGACGGTGCGGCCGTCGGTGAGGATGTTCTCGAAGTGGGCGTCGAAGTGGACGAGTCCGTGCGCCGCCATGAAGTCGGCGCCACGCACGACGTCCTGTTCGACCCGCGCCCACACCGCCGGGTCGCGCTGCCCGGCGAGCCAGGCGGCGAGGGTGTGGGGGACGTGTTCGAGGAACAGCACGAGGCTGTGCTCCGACCGTCCGATCCCCTCAAGGCGCCGCCGCACGGCGGGTGATCCGTCCCAGCGCGCGACCGCCCCGTCGATGCCGCCGAACTCGTCGGCGAAGCCGGTGGGCGGCGTGTCCGGCAGGATCCGCCAGTGGTACGTCAGCGGGAAGCCGCCGTACGCGCCGTCGAGGACCCAGCGGGTCGTCATCCGGTGCACGGCCAGCTCGCGCCAGGCGCCGAGGCCCGCCGAGCCGATCCGGTAGTGGTAGGCGGGCGGGAGGCCGAAGAGGTTGCGCGTGGAGTGGACGTTCTCCGGGCGCAGTTCGAGCGCGGTCAGCGGCAGGCGCTTGACGAACACCCGCTCCCCGCCCGCCTCAAGCGTCGCCGACCGTCCGCCGATCCCCGACCCGAGCGGTTCGGCGCCGCGCACCACGTCGGCGAGCTTCCGGTCGTCCATCGTGGCCAGTTCCAGCGCCACCCGCCGGAACATGGCGAACTGCCCGTCCCTCGTCAGATCCCTCAACGGCCTCTCCTTGCCTACTCCTCCGGGGAACGAACGAGGCGGGCCGCCTGCGCCGCTCCCCACAGGATGAGCGCGCCTCCGACCCACATCAGCACGACTCCCACACTCGTGAGGGTGACGACGGGCGTCTCGACCCCCTCGGTGAACAGCCGGAGCGCCAGCCCGGCAAGGAAGGTCAGCACGCCTTCGACCAGGTTCTTTCCTGCGCTGCTCATTCCGGCCTCCAGGTTCTCGGTCGGCCTCCACGGTAGGAACCGCGCCGCGTACGACCGTCCCCCGACCGGACGACCTGGGCTGCACCCTTCGTCGTACGCGGCCTCGCCGTCCGCGTCAGCCGTCGGGGAACATGCGGCGGAAGAGCGCTTCCTCGGTGGGGATGTTGATGACGGCCGGGGGCGGGAAAGTGGCCGGGCCGGGCGTGGGGGGCGGGTCACCGGCGTAGGCCGGGCGGCGGGTACGAGCCTGGCGACGGCAGGCGTACAGGGCCGCTGCCATGGCCGTCACGGCGGCGGTCGCGAGCAGTGCGCGTCTCACAGCCAGCCTCCGGGGACGGCGCGGTAGGGGCGGGTGATGCGTTCCCGGTAGGCGTGGTGCTCGGGATTCGCCCGCAGGTGGGCGAAGACCCAGCCGAGGGCGGACTCGGAGGACTCCTCCTCAGGACCGTACTGGTCGCACACCACACACTCCATCGAGAAGCCGAACGGGCCGCTCTCCGGCTGGACGCGCCACTCGCGGAACCTGAACACCCGCCCCCGCGCCGTCACTTCACGACCTCCCCGAGATCGCAGGCGAACCAGACGGCCTTGCCTCGCCTGAACGGCAGCGTCTGCACACCGAATTCGCCCGCCATCTCCCGCAGCAGCCACAGACCGCGTCCGGTCGCCGACTCCCAGTCCGGCTCCTCGCTCCTGGGCATGCGCCGCGACGTGTCGATGACGAGGACGACGGCCTGCCCGGCCTCGCGTGCCACCTGGAGGTAGCAGTGCGGGTCCTCGACGTGGCGGACGACGTTGGTCAGCAGCTCGGAGACACCCAGCCGCGCGAGGTCCACGACCTCGGCCGGTGCCCCCCACCCGCCGAACACATCAGCGACCACACGCCGCCACAGCTCGATGTCCCGCTCCCGGGCCGTTAAGGCCCACCCGTACGCCTGCTGGCTCGGCGGGACATACGCCTGAACGGTCATGTTTCCTCCAGGGCTGCTCACAAAGGAGTTGAGTCCTTGCGTCGCGGTACGGCTACGTAAGGTAGTGTCCAGCCAGGATGACAGAGCAGCAAACTTGCTCGCAAGCTCAAGACAATCGAAAACTTGCGCACCGGGGAATCTGGCATATGCCGCAGCGCGACAAGGCCGATAAGGTACGCGCCCAGGGAGGGGTACGCGTGACAGACGCTCAGCCGAACATCCATCGCCGCAGGCTTGGACTCGCGCTCAAGGGGCTGCGAACCGCCGCCGGTCTGACACTCAAGGAAGCCGCCGAACAGCTCGCCCTGTCCGGCGAATCGGCGCTCAGCCGCATAGAGCACGGTCGGCAACGCGTACAACCGACCGCTGTCCTGGGCTACTTCGAGGTCTACGGCCTGCGTGACCAGGAGCGCAGGAACTACCTGATGTACCTGGCCAAGCAGGCGGCGTCCGGCAAGCAGAGCAACCTCTTCGAGGAGTACCGCACGGCGATCCGTGACCCCTTCGCCGACTACCTCCAACTGGAGGAACTCGCCTCGCGGTCGGAGACATTCGCGAGCATCGTCCCTGGGCTGCTCCAGACCGAGGCTTACGCTCGGGCTGTCGTTCAGGGCAGCAGGAAGTGGCAGACCGGGCGGGAGATCGACAATTTCATCCGACTACGGATGGCACGGCAGGCTGTGCTCACGCGGGAAACGCCGATGCACCTGTGGTGCGTGCTGGACGAGTCGGCTGTCCGAAGGCAGGTGGGCGGCCCGGAAGTCATGCGTGAACAGCTGAGATACCTGCTCGACGTCTGCGAAGCCCAGCCAAGCATCACCCTGCAAATCCTGCCGTTCGACCGAGGCTCGCATGCCGCGATGGATGGCGGCTTCCACCTGCTTCATTTCCCGGCCGGACCGCCCGTCGTGGTCGTCGAGCCGATGACAACCACCCTGTTCCTGGAGGAAGATAGCGACATCGGGCGCTACGAGACGTGCTTCAACCATCTACGCTCCGAAGCTCTCGACGGCGAGGCGTCCCTCGGCTTCATCCACGATGCGATCAAGGAACAGGACTGATGATCAAGAAGGTTGACCTCACCAATGCCGCGTGGGCCAAGAGCAGCCTGAGCAACGGCGGCGACAACTGCCTTGAGGTCGCCTTCATCGACGGCGTCGTGGCCCTGCGCGACTCGAAAGACGTCGGTGATCCTGACGCCGCCGTTCTGATCCTCTCCGAGGACGACTACCGCGCCTACACCGGCGGCATCCGCAACGGACAAGCCAACCTCCTCCTCCCCTGACCACATCTCCGCCGAGCCGACGCGAGCCAGCCACACGCAGTGGCGGCGGCAGCCGGACGCCGGACGGATGATCGTCTACTTGCTGGGCTGCTGCGCGCTCTTCCACGGTTATCCGCATGGATCCCGCACAGTTCGACGGTCATGTCCGCCGAGGGGCGGTGGACACCCTCTCCGTCCCGGACGCCGCCCGGCAACCGGGGGCGATCACCCGCTACGTCGCCCAGACCCGGGAGGACCTTTCCCAACAGGAGAAGGACGGCGAGCCCCCGGCTCTCGACGCCGGGAAGGCGCTGAACTTCGCCCACGAGGCCAAAGCGCTGTCGCTGACCGACGCCGACGCCGACGGTGAGACCGTCGCGGTGATCGTCTTCTCCGCCGTCCTGGAAGTGCTGGAAGACGCCCTCGGACTGCTCCAAGGGGAGCTGGACCGCCGACGCGGCACCGCCACCCCCATCACCAGCGAGGACCTGCGGAACGACCTCAAGGGCCGGACGACTTCATGAGCCAGGAGGATCCGACCGGCGTGATCAATACCTCGACTGCGTCAACCTGCCGCTGTCCAACCCCCCGCCCCTTCAGCGTGCTGAACTGCGGTGGTGGCAGGTATCCGCCCGCGCCTCGGTCGCTGTCGCGCCTCGTACACGATCACAAGTAACACGCGGTCGTGATCGCTATCCCCTTGGTCGGCCGCAAGACAGACATGGCCTGGCGTTCGCTGGATGCCGGATGGAAGATCATCCACGAACCGGACCTTCCCTCTCGCCACGTACCTCACCAGTCGGGGTGATCGCCGTGGACCCACCGTGTCGCAACCGCCAGATCGGGGGCGACGCCGACCACGACGTAGGCGAAACCGTCCCATTCCTCCAGAACCCGGGATTCGGTCGGCCGTAGGTGGCCTGCACCACCCAAGAGCGGACGCTGCCGTCGCCACGTATCCCCGGGCGGGCGACGGCGCCGTTCATAGGGCCCGAGAGGATCGGCCGGGTTGTGGACGGGCACCGCACGCGACGGTTGATTCGGAGGGCCGGGTCTGCGATGCCTACCCATCCCTCATCCCTCCGGCCCGCTGGTCAATCAACTCCACCGGCCTGCAGGCGGCCCACTCGCCGCCTTGGGCGTGTGCTCTGTCTCAAATGAGACGAGTCAGCATGATGCGAAAGGGCAGCCATTCATTGCCTCGCACTACGGCAAGGAGCGATGAATGGAACGGTCCGAGCACAGCACCCCATGGGCGATGAAACTCGTCACCGACCGGCTGCCCACGCCCCCACCAGCCTACGGGAGGGTGACGCTCGACGGGAAGACGCAGATGGCCGTCTACACCGACTGGAGAGGCCACGTCGTGGAGATGGGAAGGCACGGTACTTCCAAGACGAAAGGCACCGCGTCGATGTCCGGAGGAAGCGACGGGCAGACGCCGCAGACTCAGACGCAGGACGATCACACGACCGACTACGAATCGGACTGACACACGGTGCGCTCCACCGTCCTGGTCGTCACGTCTCTGGAAGACGTCACTTCCGACCAGGTCATCGACGTGCTCAACAAGCGGGGTTCATCCGTCGTACGGGTCGATCCGGCAGACATCGGTCGGGGCCTCTCCTTCGAGGCTCACATCGATGCGGCAAGTGGGGAATGGAGCGGACGCCTCTGCACGCCCACGCGGAGTGTCAGGCTGGAGGAGATCAGGGCTGTCTACTATCGGCGTCCCACGCCGTACGCCAACCGATTCGCGCACCTGTCCAAGCAGCAGCAAGCATTCGCCACCGCCGAGGCCAAGCATGGACTCGGCGGTGTACTGGCCAATCTGCCAACGGCCAGGTACGTGAATCATCCGCAGGCTGTGACCGCGGCGGACTTCAAGCCGACCCAGCTACGGATCGCCGCTCAGCTGGGCTTCGCCATTCCCCGCACGTTGATCACCAACGAGGTCCAGGCGGCAGGAGAGTTCGCCCGCGAACACGGTCCCGTCATCTACAAGACGTTCCGTGGCCTCCCCCTTTCGGAGGACGGCACAACCGGTGCCATCTGGACACAACGCGTCGCGCCCTCCTCCTTCGACAGTTCACTTTCTGTCACGGCCCATCTGTTCCAGAAGGAGATCCCGAAATCCGGCGACGTCCGCGTGACGGTGGTCGGAAGAAGGGCCTTCGCCACGCGCATCACAGCACCGCACGACGAACTCGACTGGCGACGCGGCCACTGGGACGAGCTGACGCACGTGGCGGTCCGGCTTCCGCCGTCGATCGAAACGGCTCTGTTTCACTATCTGGCAGCCTTCGATCTGGTCTTCGGATGCTTCGACTTCGCCCTCACGGGGCCGGCCGATGACCCGGGGCACTGGATCTGGATCGAATGCAACCCGAACGGACAGTGGGGCTGGCTGCCCGAGGCGACGGACATCGCGGAGGCGTTCGCCGATGTCCTCATGGAGAAGGAGACCGGCGGTGAGCACGTCACCCGCTGACGAGTCGGAGGCCACACGGCTGCGCCAACGCCTGGCGGAGGCTCTCGTGGAAGCCGGGGTCGTCGGCGACGAGCGATGGGGCGACGCGGTCCGCGCGGTCCCCCGGCACCGGTTCACCCCCGGTTTCTACCTGCCGTCCGGCGCCGCCGACGAGCACGGCCTGCCGGTCTGGGAGCCGGTCACCGCCGCCCTCGACCGGCCACGGTGGCTCACGGCGGCCTACTCGGACATCTCGCTGATCACCCAGTTCGACGGCGAGGAGCCCGACTGGGCGGCGCCCCGCGCGCGGCACGGCGGCGCGCCCACCTCGTCGTCCACGCTCCCGTCCCTCGTCCTGCGCATGTGGCGCGACGCGGAGGTCACCGAGGAACACGACATCCTGGAGATCGGCACGGGCAGCGGATACTCCACCGCCCTCGTCGGTGAACGTCTCGGCTCCACCCGCCTGACCAGCATCGACGTGGACGACCACCGGCTCGCCGTGGCAGCCGACGCGCTCCACGACTGCGGCTACACACCCACCCTCGCGGTGGCCGACGGCCGCCATGGGTACTGGCCGGAGTCGCCCTTCGACCGGATCGTCGCCGCCTGCTCCTTCCGTACGGTACCCCCCGCTCTCGTCGCACAGACACGCCCCGGCGGCAAGATCCTCGTGACACTGGGCGGTTGGCTGCACGGGTACGCGCGCGTCCTGCTCACCGTCGCCACCGACGGCACGGCGGCGGGCCCCTTGCTGCCCGGGACGGTCTCGTTCATGTCGGCCCGCACCGACGCCCCGCCCCCCTTCGGCAACCCGGCGCACTGGGCAGCCGAGGTCCCCGCCGCCCGACGAGACGCACGGCACAGCCCGGCACGGATCACGGACGCGACCGAGGAGGCGTTCTTCCTCCGCTTCCTCGCCCAGTCCTCCGTACCCACCGCGCAACTGACCGCGACCGGCGACGACGCCCTCCATCTCATCGACGTGGCGACCGGATCAGCAGCGGTTCTCACCCGGGGCGAGGGAGCCTGGCGCGTGGGTGAGAAGGGGCCCGTCCGCCTGTGGGAACGCGTCGAGGAGACGCTGGACGCCTACGACGCGGCCGGTAGGCCGGGCCAGCAGGAGTTCGGCCTCCACGTCAACGGCCGGACGCAGTACGTGTCTCACCCCCGGATGCCGGACCTGCGCCTGGGCGTCTGAGGCGTCCGCCGACCGTCACGCCCTCACGGCGCGGTCGGGCGGCGCGGGGGGAGTACGCTCCGGTTCTTCCGTGTTCATCTCCCGTTTCCCCGGCAGGACGGTCCGGATGGCCCTGACGCTGGGCGTCGCGATCCTCACTATGGGGACGCGCCCCGAAGAACTGGCCGCGCTGCTCGCCTCGGTCCGGGCGCAGACGGCACCGGCGGCACGCACCGTGGTCATCGGGAACGGCTGCTCCCTGGCGGACCTGGCGCTGCCGTCCTGGGTGCAGGCGGTGGAACTGCCGGAGAACCTCGGGGTGACCGGCGGGCGGAACGTCGCCCTGGCGCATCTGCGGGACGTGAACCTGGTGCTGGACCTGGACGACGACGGACTCCTCGTCGCCGACACCGACTTCGCGCGCATCGTGCGGATGTTCGAGGCCGACCGGGAGTTGGGGATCGTCGGGTTCCGGATCGCGGACGAGACCGGGTTCACCCAGCGCCGCCATGTCCCGAGACTGCGGGCTGGTGACCCGCTGCGCGGTGGGCAGGTGACGACGTTCCTCGGCGGGGCGCACGTGCTGTCGCAGCGGATGCTGGCGCAGGTCGGGGGCTGGCCGGACGCGTTCTTCTTCTCCCACGAGGAGACGGACCTGGCCTGGCGCGCGCTGGACGCCGGATGGAAGATCGTCTACGAGCCGGGCCTTCTGCTGCAGCACCCCCGCACCTCGCCGGCCCGGCACGCCGTCTTCCACCGGACCACCGCCCGCAACCGCGTCTATCTGGCCCGGCGCCACCTGCCGACCGCGCTGGTGCCCCTCTACCTGGGCGTCTGGACGGCGTTGACGCTCGCGCGCACGCGGGACACGGCCGGACTGCGGGCGTGGTTCGGCGGCTTCGCGGAAGGCTGGCGCACCCCCTGCGGAACACGCCGCCCCCTGCGCTGGTCCACCGTGTGGACCATGACCCGCCTCGGACGGCCGCCGGTGCTGTGAGACCGTCCTGACGGCCGTCTACCGGCGGCCGGTGTCCGGCCCTGAGTCGCCCCCGGCGCCGTCCTCGCCCGGCGGGGGCGTGGGTTTCGTGAACAGCACCTCGCGGGCCTGTTCGGCCGCGCGGGCCATGCTCTCGCTGACGAAGTCCATGAACCGGGCGATGTTCTCCAGGCGCACGGCGGCCGGGGTGCCGTGGCCGAGGACGCCGACGCCCTGCCGCGCGGTCTCGATGAGCTGGGCGTTGGACCGGGCGCTGGCCTTCATCGCGTCGTACCAGATGTCGTCGTCCACGATGTAGCGCTCGCGGCGGCGGTCGTCGCGCTCGCGGCGGGCGAGGCCCTGGCTCTCCAGGAACGTGATCGCCTTGGAGACGGACGCCGGGCTGACCTGGAGGCGCTGGACGAGTTCGGCCGACGTGAGGCTGCCCGCGTCCGTCATGCAGATGGCGGCCATCACGCGGGCCATCATCTTGGGCAGGCCGGTCTGCATGAGGACGGTCGTGAACACCTCCTCGTACGCGCGCACGGCCTCGGCGTCGCGCCCGTCGGCCCGCGCGGGGGCCGCCGCCCCCCGGGGCACGGCCTGCCTGCGCCGGTGGGCGCGGTGCTCGGTGGCGCGGTGGGCGAGGTCGGCGCGGTAGCCGCCGGGGCCGCCGTTGCGCAGCACCTCACGGGTGACGGTCGAGGTCGGACGGTCGAGCCCCCTGGCGATCTCCGCGTAGGCGAGACCGTCGGCCAGGCCCAGCGCGATCTGCCGACGTTCCTGCTGGGTGAGCCTGCCTCCCGGCATCGCCGTCCCCTTTCCTGTCCGAGGTGCCGCCCACCTTAGCGTCAACCACCATCCATTGCAACGACAAGTCTCGCCTGTTGCTTTGGCTTCAGACCCATTGCAACAGTTTCATGGCTCTGAGCTGCACAGATCACATTGCTGTGCAACGAGTTGATTGCCAGATCCCTGAACGCAACGTAGCTTTCTCGCATCGGAAAACAACGCCGAGGGAGAGCACGATGCAGAAGTTCGCCACCACCGCCCCCGTCTCCGCCGTCCTCGACATCCCCGCGGGACGCGTCCGCCTCATCGCGGCCGACCGGTCCGACGTCACGGTCGAGGTCCTGCCAGCCGACGCCGCCAAGGGCCGCGATGTGAAGGCGGCGGAACAGGTCACGGTCGCCTACGACGAGGGCGTCCTGCGGATCGAGTCCGCGCCGCCGAGGAACCGGGCGCTCGGCAGCCCCGGATCGGTCGAGGTGACCGTCCAGCTGCCCGCCGGTTCCCGCGTCGAGGCGAAGGCGGCCGACGCCGAACTGCGGGGCGTCGGCCGCCTGGGCGAGGTCACCTACGAAGCCGCACGGGGCTCGGTCAAGCTCGACGAGACCGCGAGCGCCCGCCTCACCCTCCAGGACGGCGACATCACCGTCGGCCGCCTGGACGGCCCCGCCGAGATCAGCACCCGCAGGGGCGACATCGGCGTCACCGAGGCCGTACGCGGCACGGTCGTGCTGCGCACCGACTCGGGCGACGTGACGGTCGGCGCCGCCCACGGCGTCTCCGCCTCCCTCGACGCCGGTACCGCCCACGGCCGCATCCGCAACGCGCTCAGGAACAGCGAGGGCGCCGACGCCGCCCTGACCCTCCACGCGACCACCGCCCACGGCGACATCGTCGCCCGCAGCCTCTGAGGAGCACCCACCATGACGAACCCGGCCATCGCCGCGCACGGGCTGCGCAAGTCCTACGGCGACAAGACCGTCCTGGACGGTGTGGACCTGACCGTCCCCGAGGGCACGATCTTCTCCCTCCTCGGCCCGAACGGCGCGGGCAAGACCACCGCCGTCAAGATCCTCTCCACCCTCGTCTCCCCCGGCCCCGGCTCCGGCCCGATCCGCGTCGGCGGCCACGACCTCGCGACCGACGCGCAGGCGATCCGCGCCACGATCGGCGTCACCGGGCAGTTCTCCGCCGTGGACGGCCTGATCACCGGCGAGGAGAACATGCTGCTGATGGCGGACCTGCACCACCTCCCCCGCCCCGACGGGCGACGGGTCGCCGCCGAACTGCTGGAGCGCTTCGACCTGGTGGAGGCCGCGAAGAAGCCCGCGTCCACCTACTCGGGCGGCATGAAGCGGCGCCTCGACATCGCCATGACGCTGGTCGGCGGCCCGCGGATCATCTTCCTGGACGAGCCGACCACCGGCCTGGACCCGCGCTCGCGTCACACCATGTGGGGGATCATCCGCGAGCTGGTCACCGGCGGCGTCACCGTCTTCCTCACCACCCAGTACCTGGACGAGGCCGACCAGCTCGCCGACCGGATCGCCGTCCTGAACGGCGGGCAGATCGCGGCCGAGGGCAGCGCCGCCGAGCTGAAACGGCTCGTCCCCGGCGGGCACGTCCGGCTGCGCTTCACCGACCCGGACGTCTACCGGTCCGCCGCCACGGCGCTGGGCGAGGCCGCCCGCGACGACGAGGCGCTGTCCCTCCAGGTCCCCAGCGACGGCGGCCAGCGCGACCTGCGCGCGCTGCTCGACCGGCTGGACGCCGCGGCCGTCGAGGCGGACGAACTGACCGTCCACACGCCCGACCTCGACGACGTCTTCTTCGCCCTCACCGGCTCCGCCGTGCCCACCCAGACCAAGACCGACCGGACCGACCGGACCACCCAGCCCGAGGAGACCGTCCGATGAGCGCCCTCGCCCTCGCCGTCCGCGACTCGAACACCATGCTGCGGCGCAACCTCCTGCACGCCCGCCGCTACCCGTCCCTCACCCTGAACCTGCTGCTCACGCCCGTGATGCTGCTCCTGCTCTTCGTCTACGTCTTCGGCGACGTGATGAGCGCGGGCATCGGCGGCGGGGGCGCGGACCGCGCCGACTACATCGCCTACATCCTCCCCGGCATCCTGCTGATGACCATCGGCAGCACCGTCATCGGGACGGCGGTCTCCGTCTCCACCGACATGTCCGAGGGCATCGTCGCCCGCTTCCGCACGATGGCGATCCACCGCGGCTCGGTGCTCGTCGGGCACGTCGTCGGCAGCGTGCTCCAGTGCGCGATGAGCGCGGTCCTCGTCGGCGCCGTCGGCCTGGCCATCGGCTTCCGCTCCACGGACGCGACGGCGCTTGAGTGGCTCGCCGCGTTCGGGCTGGTCGTGCTCTTCGCCTCGGCGCTGACCTGGGTCGCGGTCGGGATGGGCCTGGTCAGCCCGAACGCCGAGGCGGCCAGCAACAACGCGATGCCGATGATCCTGCTGCCGCTCCTGTCCAGCGCGTTCATCCCGGTGGAGACCATGCCGGGCTGGTTCCGCCCGATCGCCGAGTACCAGCCCTTCACCCCGGCGATCGAGACGCTGCGCGGGCTGCTGCTCGGTACCGGGATCGGCCACAACGGCTGGCTGGCCCTGGCCTGGTGCCTCGGGCTCGCGGCGCTCGGCTACTTCTGGTCCACGGCCACCTTCGACCGCGACCCGCGGTAGGCGTCGTGACGGCGCGGGCGATCCCCCGCGGCCCGTACCACGCGAGGCGGCGCACCCCGACGTACGGTCGGCGTGCGCCGCCTCGCGTGCGCGCGGGGGTTACTTGGACTCGACGCGTCCGAGCGGGCCCGGCTCCGAGGCCAGCGCGTCGCGCGCGTCCTGCCAGGCAGGGTCGCCGGGGAAGAGGCGGCTGCGCAGGTAGGCGGCGGTGAGGCGGGCGACGGCGGCGACCCGCTCGGGGCTCTCGTCCGTGGTCTCGGCGGCGTCGAATCCGGGGATTCCGCCGAGCGCGTGCCCCGCGTCGAAGAGGGTGAGCAGGGACGTGGGGCCGGGGGCGAGGGTGTAGGGGTCGGCGTGCCAGGCGGGGCCCACGTCCGTGAAGTGCCGGGGGTCGTCCGCGTCGCCGACGACGACCAGCGCGGGGGTGGTCATCGTGGAGAAGTCGAGGGTCGTGAGGACGGGCAGCGCGCCGCCCATGGGCCCGTTCAGGACGTCGCCCCTGCCGGGCGCGGCGAGGAGGACGCCCGTCGCGATCCGGGGGTCGCGCAGGTCCACGCGCGCGCCGGTGTCGGGGTCGGTGAGCCCGGCTCCGAGCAGGGTGGCGGTGGTGAAACCGCCGAAGGAGTGCCCGGCGGCGGCGATCCTGCCATGGTCGATCCGGCCGGCCAGCAGCGGGACGGCCTTCTCGATCGCGTCGAGCCGGTCGAGGAGGTGGGTCATGTCCTCGGCGCGCGAGCGCCAGAAGAACGGCGCCCCCGGGGCGTCGGCGACCAGGTGGGTCAGCGTCCTGGAGGAGAGGTGGGTGGGCTGGACGACGACGAAGCCCTGGGCGGCCCAGCGGGCGGCCAGCGGCGCGTAGCCGTCGAGGGAGGAGAGGTGCTGGGACGGCCCCTGTCCGTGCGAGAGCAGGACGACGGGCAGTCCTGTCCCTGACTCGGGCGCGGTGACGCGGACCTGGAGGTCCACGGGACGGCCCGGCACCGGCAGCGTGACCGGGCTGTAGGACAGGACGGGGACGGGCGCGCCCGGGGTGGCGGCGGTGGCGGAGGATGTGCTCATGAGGCGGTGGCTGCCCTTTCTGCGGACCGACGGGGCGGTCAGGAGTTCTCCGCTTCGGCCGAGCTGAAGTGGAGCATTGCTCCGTTTCAGCATCCGGAACACCGCTCCGTTTTGTCAAGCCGCGCTGGAAGGATGGCGTCATGCCCACCGAGAGTCCCGCCGACGAGCCGTCGCCCCGGAGCACGCGGGCCGACGCGCTGCGCAACCGCGAGGCGGTGCTCAGCGCCACGGCCGAGGTGTTCGCGACCTCGGGCGTGGACGCGCCGATCCGCCGGATCGCGGCACGGGCGGGGGTCGGCATGGCGACGGTCTACCGCCACTTCCCGACCAGGGCCGACCTCGTCACCGCCGTCTACCGGCACCAGATCGAGGCGTGCGCGCAGGCGGGCCCGCGTCTGCTGGCCGACGCCGACGCGCCGTTCGACGCGCTGACCGGGTGGATCGACCTCTTCACCGACTTCCTCGTCACGAAGCACGGGCTCGCGGACGCCCTCCAGTCGGACAGCGAACGCTTCGCCGCGCTCCACACGCACTTCCTCGACCGCCTGCTGCCGGTCTGCGCCGCGCTCCTCGACGCCGCGGCCGACGCCGGGGAGATCAGGGCGGACGTCCAGCCCTACGAACTCCTGCGCGGCATCGGCAACCTGTGCATCGGGCGGGACACCGACCCCCGCTACGAACCGCGCCGCCTGATCGGGCTGCTGCTCGACGGGCTGCGCCGGGAGCCCCCGCCGGGCGGCGGCGCGGCGTGACCGCCCGCCCGCGGCTCCGCTCCCCTCCGCTCCTGGCGAAGCCGCGTTTCCGGCCCGCGCCCGGTGATACAAGAGGGACGGTGCGGCCGGACGGGACGGGCGCGGGGGCAGAAGGGGGCTGGCGGGCGATGGCGCGGCGCGGACGAGGGTGGTACCGGGGCGACTGCCATGTGCACTCGGTCCATTCGGACGGCGAGCTGACGCCGGAGCGGCTCGCGGCGGAGGCACGGGCCGCCGGGCTCGACTTCATCGCGACCACCGAGCACAACTCGGCCGCCCCGCAAGGCGCCTGGGCGCCGTACGCGGACGACGACCTGCTGGTGGTGCTCGGCGAGGAGGTCACGACCAGGACCGGGCACTGGCTCGCGCTCGGCATCCGCGCCGGGCAGCTCGTGCCCTGGGACCACGGCGTGCGCGACGGCGTCATCGGGCGGCACCTGGACGACGTGCACCGCGCCGGAGGGCTGTGCGTCGCCGCGCATCCGCACGCGCCCTACCCGTCCGGCACCTTCCTGTACCCCTACGACGGCTTCGACGCCGTCGAGGTCTGGAACGGCGCCTGGTCGTCCGACGTGCCGTGGCAGGCGGACAACGAGGCCGCGCTCGCCGAGTGGGGCCGCCTCCTCGCCGCCGACCTGCACCGCGGCGGACGCTGGCGGCCCGCGATGGGCAACAGCGACGCGCACCTCCCCGGGCAGCTCGCCACCCCGCAGACCGTCGTCCTCGCCGAGGACCTGACCACGGCCGCCGTCCTCGCGGGCATCCGCGCCGGGCGCAGCTGGATCGCGGCGTCGGCCGACGTCGAACTCGCCGTGTCGGCCGAGGCGGACGGCCGCACGGCCGGGATCGGCGAGCGGCTGGACGCCGGGGACGGCGAGGCGACGGTGCGCGTCACCGTCCGGGGCGTCCCGCACGGCACGGTCACGCTGCGCACGGAGCGCGGCCCGGCGCACCGCGCCACGCTGCCGCCCGCCGGGGCGGACACCGTCGAGTGGCGCGGGGACGCGGCCGAGGCGGCGTTCGTCCGCGTCGAGGTGCGGTACGCGGACGGGCTGATGGCCGCGCTGAGCAACCCCGTCGTCCTGCTCTGACCCGCCTCGACCGGCGGTACGGCGCGGGACGGTGGCCACCGGGCCGCCAAGAGGGCGGAAGCCCAACAGGTGCTGGAGCAGCAGTAATTCGCGGCGGCCCGCCGCTCCGTCCGTCTACGATCGGCCGACCATGATCACGGTGGACGCCCGGTCCGCCCGCGGACGTCCAGGAGACGCGGCCATGACGAACCCTCCCGCACGGCTCGAACGCGGGCACCCGTTCCGCCAGTGGAAGACGTGGGAGATGCCCGGCACCGGGCTCACCCTCACCGGCTACTCGCGCGCCAACGACAAGACGTTCCTCCACATCCCCGAGCTGCGGTGCGCGCTGGACGCCGGGCTGTGCGAGGGACGCCAGGCCGACACGGTGCTGCTCACCCACACCCACGCCGACCACGTGAAGGACCTCGACTTCCTCGCCTCCAGGCCGGGCACCGACATCTATCTGCCCGCCGAGGCCGTGCCGTTCGCGGAGTCCTTCCTGCGGGCGTCGGCGGAGTTGAACCACGGCGCGGCGTACGACCCCGGCCTCGGCGGGGGCCACCGGCTGCACGGGGTGCGGCAGGGCGACGAGTTCACCTTCGGGCGAGGGCGGCGCCACCACGTACGGGTCGTGGAGTGCGTGCACAAGGTGCCCTGTGTGGGGTACGCCGTCTCCGAGGTCGGCAAGGCGCTGCTGCCCGAGTACGAGGAGCTGCGCCGCTCGCTGGCCGGGCAGGGACGTGGCGGCGAGTTCGGGCGTCTCGTGGCCGCGCGGCGGAAGGCGGGCGTCGCGGTCGAACAGGAGGTGCGGCGACCGCTGTTCGCCTTCCTCGGCGACACGCACGTCAGCGTGTTCGCGCGGAACCCGTGGCTCTTCGCGTATCCGGTGATCATCACCGAGTGCACGTTCCTGCACGACAGCGAGCGGGAGCGGGCCGACCGGGTCGGGCACACCCTGTGGAGCGACCTGCGGCCGGTGGTCGAGGCCCACCGGCACACCCTGTTCGTCCTGACCCACTTCAGCCTGCGCCACTCGGACCGGGAGGTCCTCGACTTCTTCGCGCGGGAGGCGGACGGCGGGCGCCTCGGCAACGTCCTGCCCTGGGCCCACGCCGGGAGCCTGCTGCCCGAGCAGCACCAGCACGACGGCCGCTGATCGCCGCGTCAGGACGCGACGGCCTGTGACAGGGCGGCGAACTCGTCGTCGGACAGGCGCACTTCGGCCGCCGCCGTGTTCTCCTCCAGGTGCTTCACGGACGACGTGCCGGGGATCGGGAGGAGGACGGGGGAGCGGCGCAGCAGCCAGGCCAGCGCGAGCTGGGAGGGCCGCAGCCCGCGGTCGGCGGCGATCCGGCCGAGCGGGCCGTTCTCCGCGACCAGGCCGCCGGTGGCCAGCGGGTGCCAGGGGATGAACGCGATGCCGTTGGCCTCGGCGTACGCGAGGACGTCCTCGTCGTCGCGCTCGGCCAGGTTGTAGCGGTTCTGGACGGAGACGATCGGGGCGATCTCCCGCGCCTGCGTCAGCTGGGCCACGCTCACCTGGCTGAGGCCGATGTGCCGGACCTTGCCCTCGTCGCGCAGGGCGCCCAGCTCGCCGATCTGGTCGGCGAGCGGCACCTCGGCGTCGATGCGGTGCAGCTGGAGCAGGTCGATGCGCTCGACGCCGAGGTGGCGCAGGTTCAGCTCGGTCTGCTGGCGCAGGTACGCGGGGCGGCCGACCGCCGCCCACTGCCCGGGGCCCTGCCGGACGAAGCCGACCTTCGTGGCGATGACCAGCTCGTCGTCGTACGGGTGCAGGGCCTCGCGCAGGAGCAGGTCGGCGGTGAAGGGGCCGTAGGCGTCGGCGGTGTCGATGAGCGTGATGCCCAGGTCGCGCGTGCGGCGCAGGACGCGCAAGGCCTCGTCCCGGTCGCGCGGCTCGCCCCAGACGCCGGGCCCCGGCAGCTGCATGACGCCGAAGCCGAGGCGGGTGACGGGCAGGTCGCCGCCGATCAGGAAGCTGCCGGAGGCGGTGGCGGGACGCTGGTCGTCGGTCATGGGTGGTCGTTCCCCTCGTGTGGTGGCTGCCACCACGCAACGTAACGACCGCCCGCCCCGATCCGGTGGAGCAGCGCGCCGGTGCGCCCGTACGCCGCCGGACGCGTGCGCCGGTCAGCCGAAGCGGCCGGAGATGTAGTCCTCGGTGGCCTGCACGGACGGGTTGCGGAAGATCTTCTGCGTCGCGTCGATCTCGATGAGCTTGCCCGGCTGGCCGATCGCCGCGAGGTTGAAGAACGCCGTGCGGTCCGAGACGCGGGCGGCCTGCTGCATGTTGTGCGTGACGATGACGATCGTGTAGCGCGTCTTCAGCTTGTCGATCAGGTCCTCGATGGCCAGCGTCGAGATGGGGTCGAGCGCGGAGCACGGCTCGTCCATCAGCAGGACGTCGGGCTCCACGGCCGTGGCGCGGGCGATGCACAGGCGCTGCTGCTGGCCGCCGGACAGTCCGGCGCCGGGGCGGGCGAGGCGGTCCTTGACCTCGTTCCACAGGTTGGCGGCGCGGAGGTTCTTCTCCACGATGTCGTCCAGCTCGGACTTCTTGTAGCGCGTGCCGTTCAGCTTGAGCCCGGCGGCCACGTTGTCGTAGATCGACATGGTGGGGAACGGGTTCGGCCGCTGGAAGACCATGCCGACCGTGCGGCGCACGGAGACGGGGTCCACGCCCGGGCCGTACAGGTCCTCGTTGTCCAGGAGCACCTTGCCCTCGACCCGGCCGCCCGGCGTGACCTCGTGCATGCGGTTGAGGGTGCGCAGGAACGTGGACTTGCCGCAGCCCGACGGGCCGATGAAGGCCGTCACCGCGCCGGGCTCCACGTGCATGGTGATGTCCTCGATCGCCCGGTGCGTCCCGTAGTAGGCGGTGAGGCC
The DNA here is from genome assembly GCF_000719135.1 of Streptomyces avicenniae. Classification (GTDB taxonomy): domain Bacteria; phylum Actinomycetota; class Actinomycetes; order Streptomycetales; family Streptomycetaceae; genus Streptomyces; species Streptomyces avicenniae. The sequence continues at coordinate 221,654 of NZ_JOEK01000005.1, forward strand.
GTTCACGTCGATGCGTTTGGCCATGATCGGTGTCGCTTCTCTCTGTCTCTCGGGGTGACTCGTGCGGCGGGCGGGGCGTCGGCGGGTGGGGCCTCAGCGGCTGGCCTTCGGCGCCTTCCAGCGGGCGACGGCGCGGGCGGCCAGGTTGAGGATCATGACGAACGCGATGAGCACCAGCGCCGCCGCCCACGCCCGGTCGTACGCGGCCTCGGTGCCGAACGACCACTGCTCGTACACGTACAGCGGCAGGGACGACTGCGCGCCCTCGAACACGTTGCCGTTGATCATGTTGGTGCCGAAGACCAGGAGGATTATCGGCGCCGTCTCGCCCGCGATGCGCGCCAGCGCCAGCATCACGCCGGTCGCGATGCCGCCGATGGCCGTCGGCAGGACGACCCGCAGGATCGTGCGCCACTTGGGCACACCGAGCGCCAGCGACGCCTCCCGCAGCTCGGCGGGCACCAGCTTCAGCATCTCCTCGGTGGAGCGCACGACGATCGGCATCATCAGGATCGACAGCGCCATGGCACCGGCGAAGCCCGAGTAGCCGAAGTCCAGCATCATGATCCACAGGCTGAGGATGAACAGGCCGGCGACGATGGACGGGATGCCCGTCATGACGTCCACGAAGAACGTGATCGCCTTCGCCAGCCGCCCCCGCCCGTACTCCACCAGGTAGACGGCGGTCAGCAGGCCGATCGGGATGGCGATGACCGAGGCGATGGCCACCTGTTCCACCGTGCCGAGGAGCGCGTGGTAGATGCCGCCGCCCGCCTGCCAGCTGAGGACGCCGTTCATGGAGTGGGTGAGGAAGTACCAGTCCACGTGCGGCACTCCGCGCCGCACCGTCTCGTACAGCAGCGACGCCAGCGGCAGCAGCGCGACGAGGAAGCACGCCCAGACGAGGAGCGACGCGAGCCGGTCCACGGCGTGCCGTCTGCCCTCCACGCGCCAGGCGAGGCCGAAGGTGGCGGCGACGAAGACGACGGCCGCGATCAGGCCCCACTGGAGATGGCTGTGCAGGCGGCCCACGACGCCCACGACCACGGCGAACGCGACCGAGCCGACCAGCAGCGCCCCCGGCGCCCAGCGTGGCAGGCGCGGCGGACGCAGCGTGGCCAGGGGCACGGCGGTGCCGCGCTCGGTGGTGTCCAGGTGCTGCTCGCTCATGCGGCTGTCCCCGAGTACTCCTTGCGGCGCGCGATGATCAGCCGCGCCGCGCCATTGACGAGCAGGGTGAGGAGGAAGAGCACCAGACCTGACGCGATCAGCGCGTCACGGCCCATGGAGCCCGCCTCCTTGAACTGGCTCGCGATGTTCTGCGCGAAGGTCGCGCCGCCCGACTCCAGCAGGCTGGCGTTGATGAGGAAGCTGGGCGAGAGCACCGTCGCCACCGCCATCGTCTCGCCCAGCGCGCGCCCGAGGCCCAGCATCGAGGCGCTGATGATGCCGGAGCGGGAGAACGGCAGGACGGTCATGCGGATGACCTCCCAGCGGGTCGCGCCCAGCGCGAGCGCCGCCTCCTGGTTGCTCTTCGGCGTCTGCCGGAACACCTCGCGGGTCACGCTGGTGATGATCGGCAGGATCATGATCGCCAGCAGGATGCCGACCGTCATCAGGGAACGGGCGGGCGTCCCGTCGTAGGCGAAGATGCCCGTCCAGCCGAAGAACTGGTCCAGCCAGTCGTACAGCCCGCCCATGCGCGGCACCAGGTACAGCGCCCCCCACAGGCCGTAGATGATGCTCGGCACGGCGGCCAGCAGGTCCACGAGGTAGCTGAACGTCGCGGCGACGCGGCGGGGCGCGTAGTGCGAGATGAACAGCGCGATCCCGGTCGCCACCGGCACGGCGATCGCCATCGCGATGACGGAGCTGACGACCGTGCCGAACAGGAGCACGGCGATGCCGAAGACCGGCGGATCGGCGTTGGCGTCCCACTCGAAGGTGGTGAGGAAGTTCCCCTCGTCGCGGGAGATGGCGATCGCGGCCCTGATGGCGAGGAAGACGGCGATGGCCGCCATGATCACCAGCAGGGCGATGCCGGAACCCCGGGACAGCGCGCTGAAGATCCGGTCGCCAGGACGTTCCGCGGTCCGCTCGGCGGCGCGCTCGGCGGTCCGCGTCATGACAGCTCCTCCACGCGCGCGCGGACCTGCTCGACGATGTCGGGCGACAGCGGCGCGTAGTCGATGTCGGCGAGGTCGCGCTGCCCCTGCTCGCCGGCGGTGTATTCGAGGAAGGCCCTGGTCAGCGGCAGGGTGCCGGGGGCGTTGCCCCGGTCGCAGACGATCTCGTAGGTGACCAGGACGATCGGGTAGACGTCCGGTTCACGGGTCGCGAAGTCGAGGTCGAGGACCAGGTCGCCGTCCTCCCCGACGACGTCCGCCTGCGCGAGGGCGTTGGAGGCGGTGTCCACGTCGGCGGCGACGGGCTGCCCGCCGCCGGTGTCGATCCGCGCGGTGTCCACCCCGTTCTGGTGGGCGTAGGACAGCTCGAAGTAGGAGATGGCGCCCTCGGTCTGCTGCACCTGCCCGACGAGGCCGGAGGAGCCGTCAGCCGACTGCCCGCCCCGGCCGCGCCACGCCTTGTCCGGCTCGTGCGGCCAGGCGTCGGGGGCGGCGGCGCGCAGGTAGGAGGTGAAGTTGTCGGTGGTGCCCGAGCCGTCGGAGCGGTGGAACGCGGTGATCGGCAGGTCGGGCAGCGCCACGTCCGGGTTCAGGCGGGCGAGGGCCGGGTCGTCCCAGCGGTCGATCGCGGAGTCGAAGATCGCGGCGAGCGTGGGGGCGTCGAGCACCAGGCCGTCCACGCCCGGCAGGTTGTAGCCGATGGCGATCGGCCCGGCCAGCATCGGCAGATGGATCGCGCGGCCCTCGTCCTGGCAGACGGAGCGCGACTCCTCGATCTCCCCCTCGGACAGCTCCGAGTCCGAGCCCGCGAACGCGGTGGTGCCCTGGAGGAACTCCTGGACGCCCGCGCCGGAGCCGGTCGCCTTGTAGTTGATCCGGCCGCCGTCACAATTGGCCTGGTAACTGTTCACCCAGACCTCCATCGCGTTGGCCTGCGCGCTGGAGCCCGACGCCAGGAGCGTGCGGTCGCCCGAGGCGCAGTGCACGTCCTTCGGGGAGAAGCGCACGGCACCGGGAAGGCCGGAGTTGTCGTCCGATCCGCAGGCAGTGAGGCCCAGCGCACTCAAGGCCAGGACCGCCGCGCCGAGGCGTAGCTTCACTGTCGTGTCGTTCCTTCCCGTTGCCACTTACGTTCGAAAGTAGGCAGCCAAGGTGAAGTGATCGAAGGCCGTAAGTGAAGTGGAGATGAACCCCAGCGGACGGACAGGTTGCCCGGAAGCTGCACCTTACTGCCTGCCCTCGCGCGCATTCGTTACGCTATACCCATCAGGGGTATAAGAGTCCGGGAGTACCGATATGACCAGTTCGAGCGCTTTCGCGGCGTCGGGTACGGCGGCCGGGGCGGAGACCGACGCCGAGGCGGCGGCGCCGTCGGGGCCGCACGGGTACAGCAAGGACAAGGACGCGCACCTCAAACGGCTGCGCCGCATCGAGGGCCAGGTCCGTGGCCTCCAGCGGATGGTCGAGGAGGACGTGTACTGCATCGACATACTCACCCAGGTCTCCGCCTCCACCAAGGCCCTCCAGTCGTTCGCCCTCCAACTCCTGGAGGAACACCTGCGGCACTGCGTCGCCCACGCCGCCCAGGAGGGCGGGCCCGGCATCGACGCCAAGGTCGAGGAGGCGACGGCCGCGATCGCACGGCTGCTGCGCACCTGACACGCCGCCGCCCGGCGTGCTGAACCGTTACACCACCGCTCCCGCGAACACGTCGTCCGACGCGGGCAGCACCACGTCCACGGGTGCCCCGAAATCGCGCAGGGTCACCGTGGACGCCACCTCGACACCACCGCCGGGGCCCGTGCCCCCGCCGCCACCGCCGCCCCCGGCGAAGCTGAACTGATGCCTGACCTTCCGCAGCAGCCCCCGCGCGTCCAGGTAGACGTCGAACGGCACCTGCGTCCGCGTGAAGCCGCCCACGGCGGTCGCCAGCTGCTCCCGCGCCCCGCCGGTCGCCCGCTCGGCGGCCGTCGCGATGTCGGTGACGCCCCGGTAGTGCCGCAGCCGCTCGCCGTCCACCTCGGCCCAGCCGAGATCGGCGGCGTACGTCACCCCGCGCAGCAGCTCGGCGGCCGTGATCGGGTCGGTGGCGCCGCCGGTGACCAGGTTGCCGTCCCGCACGGCGCCGGTGTCGATGCGGACCCACTTGTCGGCGGGCACGCCCGCGCCCCGGTTCTTGATGTAGAGCAGCCCGGGCACGAACACCTCCGTGACCCGCTCGCCCTCCGGCAGCGTCAGGCGCAGCTCGCCCGTCCGCTCCCCGTAGTCGAAACGGCCCTCGCCCTCGATCGTGATGCGCGTCCCGCCCGACGCCATGCGCAGCGCCGTGAACGCGTGCGAGGTGCCCGACCCCGCGAGCACGTCGGGGGCCCGCCTGACGACCTCCCGCGCGTCCGCCGCGCCTCCGGCGCCACCGCCGCCCTCGGCCGCCGCGCCGGTGCCGGAACACCCGGAGGCCGCCAGCGTCACCCCGGCCGCGAGCAGGGCGACCGTGCCGTTCCTGAGTGTGCGCCGCGCAGCCATGGCCTGCCGACACCCCCATAACCGTCGTATCGGACTCGTCACGCCTAACGAGACCCTGGGACGGCCGTTACGGTGGAGACGTGGAGGACCAGGGTGAAGACAGCACACCGTCGGCACCGGACCGTGGGCACCGCGTCGTGCTGACGGAGCGTGGCCCGTTCCTGGCGCCGCGGTGCAGCTGCGGCTGGTACGGGGCGGCCCGCCGCTCCCGCCCGCTGGCGCGGAACGAGGCGGCGGCCCACGTGGCGGCGGCGGCCGTGCCCTGAGCCGCGCCGCCGGGCGGCGGGCGTCAGGCGGCGGGCGTCAGGCGTCAGGCGGCGAGGCCCGGGTCGGCGGTCTTCTGGCGCGGCTCGGGCCGCGAGTCGTCCTCCGCCACGCCGCCTGACGCCGGACGCGGCGTCAGCCAGGCGAACGCGCGCGTCCGTCCCGCCCCGCGCACCAGCGGCGTCAGCACCGCCATGGCGGCCGGGGCGAGCAGCAGCGCGACGGCCATGCCGAGCGCGAAGCCGCCGATCACGTCGCTCGGGTAGTGCACGCCGACGAAGACGCGCGTGAAGCCCTGGCACAACGCCAGGGCGAGCGCGACCAGACCGACGCCGCGGTGCACCAGGAAGAGGGCGATGGCGACGGCCATCGCGGCGGACGCGTGGTCGCTGACGAAGGACCAGCCGCCCTTCCCCTCGACCAGCACGGTGAGTTCGCCCGGGTGGTCCACGAACGGGCGTGGCCTGGCGACGAAGTCGGCGATCGGGATGTTCACCAGCCGCGCCACACCGGCCGCGATGCCCGCCCACAGCAGCCCGGCCACGGCGGTCGCCGCGTCGGCGTGACGGCGCACGAGGAACCAGGCCCAGCAGACGAGGGCGACGAGCGCGAGGGGGATGCCGTACTCGCCGAGGAACGCGACCGTGTCGGCGACCGGTCCGGGTAGGCGGTCGGCGAGACCGTTGATGCCGTGGAGGATGTCCAACTCGACGTCGGGGTTATCGAGTGCAGCCATGTGCCGATGCGGCCCCTTCATGCTGTGGGGGAACCCTGCCGGGGGGTGGCAGGGCGAGGAGCCCCTGTTACCACTGGAGGTAACGCCAAGTACGTCCCCGTTCGTGCCGCCCGCCACCGAAGGAGCGCGACAGCGTTATCGAACAGCAACGGGGGCGTCGCGCGACGTGTGCGTCAGGCGGACGTCGGGCGGGTCGCCCCAAAGTAATCGGGGGAATCAATCGGGTCAAAACGGATCACGGCCCCGGTGTAGGGGGCGTTGATCATGTACCCGCCGCCGACATAGATGCCGACATGGTGGATGCTCCGCGAATCGCGTAGATCATACGCGAAGAACACCAGGTCACCCGGCAGGAGTTCGTCCCGCGAGGGGTGAGGGCCCGCCGTCCACTGGTCGTTGGCGACGCGGGGCAGCTCGATGCCGACCGACTCGTAGGCGGCCTTGGTGAGCCCGGAACAGTCGAACCTGCCGTCCTGCTCCGGCGTTCCGTTGCCGCCCCACAGGTAGGGGGTGCCGAGCCGGTCCTGCGCGAAGATCACGGCGCCCGCGGCCTGTTCGAGGGGCGGGACGCCGGTCTCCGCGTCGGGGGCGGCGAAGCTCGCGGCGGAGCTGGTGATGACCTCCACGTAGTGCTGCGTCTCCTGGTACGGCGGCACCCCGTTGTAGCGGATCACGGCGTAGGGGCCCGCGTTGTAGGCGGCCAGCATGTTCGCGACCGGGTCGCCCGGCACGTCGGCGACGTTCTCGGCGAGGGCGCAGTCGTAGCGGGCGGCGGAGGCGATGGCGTCCGCCGGGTCCCAGACGTTCGCGACCCCGTCGCCGTTGGCGTCCACGCCGTAGGCGGCCCAGGTGGAGGGGATGAACTGCGCGATGCCCTGGGCGTTGGCCGAGCTGGTGACGGTCGCGTTGAAGCCGCTCTCCTGGTTCAGCTGCGCGGCCAGCAGCGCGGGCGAGAGCGTCGGACAGGAGGAGCCGTACCGCTGGACGAGCGGGGCGTACGCGGCGGGCACCGTGTTCGGCGCCAACCGCCCGCCGCCCGCCCCGCCGTTGCCGCCACCGCCGAGCAGACCGGCGGCGGCGCCGTACACGCCGACGACGAGCAGCGCCATGAAGCCGGCCAGCAGCCCGACGCCGCCGCCCACCACCAACAGGACCTTCCGCATGCGTCAACTGTCGCCTACGGAAGGGGGGATGCGCTACCGGCCCGGGAACTACGGCGCCGTGAAACCGTTGCAGCCGACGGTGGTGATGCCGTCGGTGCCCGGGTGCAGGAACAGGACCGTCCAGTCGCCGGGCGCCGAGAGGAGCGGCGCGGCGCCGGGGAAGTCGTCGGGGTAGGTGAGTTCGCGCTCCGCGCCCGGCTCGACGGACAGGTCGTCGGGCGCGGACATCGCGAACGTCGGCGTGCCGGGCGGGCGGACGGCGACCAGCAGGTGGTACGGGGACTCGGGCACGCCGCCGTCGTGGGTGATCCGCCACTGGATCGACACGTCGGGCTCGCCCGCCTGGTGCGAGACGGTCGTGGACAGGCCGCCCAGGAGGTCGTCCGGCATGCTGTCGCACGTGTAGTCGTCGGACAGCCACGTCAGATCGCTGAGGAAGTCCGCCGGGTCCTGCGCGAGCGGGGGCCGGGTGGGGATCACGACGTCGGGCAGCTCCGTCTCCTCGACCTGCTGGCCGTCCGGCTGCGCCCCCTGCCCCTGCCCCGGCCCCTGCGTGCCGTCGTCGTCGAGCAGGCGGGGGACGAGGAAGGCGGCCGAGCCGAGGACGACGGCGAGCAGGGCGAGCGTGGCCAGCAGCGCCCGGGAGCGGTGGCGGGGCTGCTGCGGGACGGGGGGCGGGAGGTAGTCGTTCGGCGAGCGGGGCGGCGGCGCGTCCTGCGGCACGGCGTCCTGCGGGGTGGCGTCCCGCGGCGGCGGCGCGGCCCGGGAGGTGTCGGGCTCCGGCACGTCGGGCGGCGGCGTCTTCGCGACGACGCGCACGTACGCGGGCAGCAGCGCCAGCGGCCGGTCCACGGCGCAGCGGCGCACGACCTCGTCGGGCGGCGGGCGTTCGGCCGGGTCCTTGGCCACGCAGGCGCGGATCAGGTCGGCGAGCGGCGCGGGCACGCCGTCCACGTCGATCTCGCCGTGCACGACGCGATAGCCGATCGCGGCCCAGTCACCGGCGCCGAACGGGGGCCGGCCGGTGGCCGCCGCGGCGAGCGTCGCGCCCAGCGCGAACACGTCCGCCGGGGGCCCGGCCCGGCCGCCCGACATGGCCTCGGGCGCGGCGTACCCGGGGGTGCCGGGGGTGTGGCCCGTGTCGGTGAGCGGGGTGAGGTCGGCGGCCCAGGCTATGCCGAAGTCGATGAGCCGCGGGCCGCCGGACGCCAGGATGACGTTGTGCGGCTTCACGTCGCGGTGCACCACGCCCACGCGGTGCACGGCGGCGAGGGCCTCGGCCAGCGCGGCGAGGACGCCGGTGCACACCTCGGGCGGCAGCGGCCTGTCCCGGCTGGCCGCCAGCAGCGTCGGGCCCGGCACGTACTCGGTCGCGAGCCAGAACGGCGGCGCGTCGAGCCCGGCGTCCACGAAGTGCGCGGTGTAGGGGCTGCGTACGCTCCCCAGCAGATCCACCTCGCGCCGGAACCGCGCGAGCGAGTCCGGCCGTTCGGCGATGTCCTCCCTGATCACCTTGACGGCGGTCAGCACCCCGCCGGGCGAGCGGGCGAGATACACCCGCCCCATCCCCCCGGCTCCCAACCGCGCGAGCAGGCCGAACGGCCCTACGGCGGCGGGATCGTCCCCACGCAACGGCTCCACGCGGCTCACTGTAGGCCGTAACCCCACGGGACGGGCGGGCCCGTCGCCGGTGTGATCACACCGCAAGCCGGGAAGTACCTGGCGTGACGCCGTGGTGACAGCTACGGCGGACAGTTGCTGCGCACGCGTACCTGGGGAGGGGCGTGATGTCAGACCTGTACCGACTCGCCTACGGCGAGGAAGGACCACCGGCCCCGGCGGTCCACACCCGACTGAACCAGGACGACGGCGGGGGCGGGGCGCTGGCGGACCTCGACATCGACACCGACGCGCTGTACGAACTCGCCTCGGAAGCGGCCCGGTTGTTCGAACTGCTCGGCCAGGCGTTACCCGACCTGCGTCCGGACGACAGCGAGCCGCAGGGCCTGCGCCCGCTGGCCTCCGTGACGCGCCTGCGGGACGTCGCCGACTCCTGGGGCCGACGGCTGCGGGACGTCCAGGACGAGTGCATGCGGCTCCAGTCGCTCTTCACCGAGAGCGCGGACAGCTTCTCGGAGACCGAGGCGGCGAACCGGGAGCGTATGCGCGACGGGCAGTACGGCCCGTATGCCGCGCCGTCAGGACAGCCCGGCTGGCACACCGCCGGCGATGCCAGGTGATCACCGTCGAGGAACTGGACGCCGTCAGACCGGAGATCATCCGCACCAGGGCGAGCCACTGGGGCAGGGTGAGCCGCGCCGCGCGGTCGGCGTGGGAGGTGGTCGATCACCGCATGGCCGCGACGGTCCGCACGCAGACGGGCGACACGGCCGCCGCGGCGGAGCTGAGCCTCACGCGGCTGGCCGAGAACTTCGAGTACGCCCGCGTGCAGTGCGGCCTCGTCGAGGTGGCGCTGTACACCCTGGCGGACGAGTTACAGGGCGTCCGTACGCGGCTGTCCGCCCTGTGCGACGAAGCGGCCGAGTACGGACTCACGGTGCACGCGAGCGGTCGCGTCACCTATCCCGCGTCCCCCTACGGGGAGGGCGCCGACCCGGTCCCGGGCGGGTCGGTCTCCCCCGAGCCCGGCGCGGAGTGGATGCCGCCGCTGGAGCAACACACCGAACTCTCCTTACCGTTGGTCAACCCACTGCGACAGGTGGCCCAGCGCCTGGCGAACGGCATCGGCGGCGTCCTCCTCAACGCGGAGTCCATCGACAGCGAGTACGCGGCGGCGCTGGGCGAACTGGCCACGGAGGCGGGCCTGTCCGTCACCGACGCCATGTGGGCCGACGCGCAGGACGACCAGGGCACGGTCCTCGACGCCTCGGTCGGGGCGCTGGACGACGACGCCGTGCCGACCGGCCTCACACCGGAGGAGAACCGCGCGTGGTGGGCCGGGCTCCCGCAGTCGGAGCGCGACACACTCCTCGCGCTGCACCCCGCCGCCATCGGCGCGCTGGACGGCCTCCCGGCGACCGTACGGGACACGGCGAACCGCACGGTCCTCGACATGGAACACGGCACGGCGACCACCGACCTGGCCGCCCTGCGCGCCGACGAACCCGCCGACCGCGACTCCGCGGCGTGGGAGACGTGGCATCAGGACCGGACCGCGCTCGAAAACCGGTTACAGGCCATGCAGCCGCTCTACGACCGCTTCGAGCAGACGGGGGTGGAGGGCCTGCCGGAGGCGTACCTCCTCGGCTTCAGCACGGAAGGCGACGGCCGCGCGATCCTCGCCAACGGCAACCCCGACACAGCCGACCACACCGCCGTCTTCGTCCCGGGCACATCGGCGGACCTGGACTCGGTGGGTGACCCGGTGACGCGGATGACGGATCTGTGGCGCGCGGCCGACGCACAGACCGGCGGGCAGGTCTCCACCATCACCTGGCTCGGCTACGACGCGCCGGACAGTGTGTTCCCCAACGCGGCGTCGGAAGGATACGCACGGGACGCCGCACCCGACCTGACGGCGTTCACATCTGGGCTGCGGACGAGCCACGAGGGCCCGGAGGACAGTCACACGACCCTCATCGGCCACAGCTACGGGAGCACGGTCATCGGCGCAGCCTCCCAGCACGACTCGCTGTCCGTCGATGACGTCGTGGTCGCGGGCAGTCCGGGAATGTTGGTGAACGACGCGAGTGACCTGGCCGTGGGCAGCCGCCACGTCTGGTCCCTGGCTGCGGGCGTGGGCGACGACCCTGTGCCCCTCATAGGAGCGCCCTTCCTCGGGTCCGACTGGATCGACATGGGGATGCGTCCCGGCCCCTTGGGCCTGCCGATCTTCGAAATCGAGACGGGCCCCCAGGTCCCGTCGATGGAGAGCTTCGGTGCGAACCGCGTCGTCACGGACTCGACCGGGCACGGCGACTACTGGCGCCCGGACTCCGAGAGCCTGCGCAATCAGGCGTGGATCGTTCTCGGGCAATACGACCAGGTTGGACTCGAATGACTGACACGACCCGGGGAGAACACGCGCGCTCCCCGATGGCCCGCACCGCCGCCTGCGTGTGTGCGGTGCTCTCACTCGTACTGGGGTGCAGCATGACAGAAGGTGACGGAGGAAGCGGCGGACCCGCCGAGTCGTACCGGGTGCTCTCCGTGGACGATGCGAGGGCCGAGGTCCGTGAGCTGTCCAGTTCCGTCCTCGACCTCACCGGACTTGAGGGAACCTTCTCCGAACCCGGTCCCGGGGTCTCCACCTGTGAGGAGGACCCACGGAAGGAACGTCTCTACCTCGTCCGCCACATCTGGTCCGTCAGCGGGCTCCCCGAGCGCGAACTCACTGCGGGCATGGACCGGCTTCGCGAACAACTGCCGGGCGAGGGATGGGAAATCGTCGAAGACGGTTTCCGCGACAACCCGGCGAGGACGCCCCGTTTCATCGCCGACAACCATGCGGCCGGGTACGGGGTGAATGTCGAATTCATCCGGGCCTACGAGGACTCCGAGCCCATGCTGAGCGTCACCCTCGTCTCCGGCTGCCTCAGCACACCCGAGGGCGAGAGCCCCCGCGGAGAGTACTGATCGGGCCCGCCACGAGGCCATGATGACGAGGAGTCACGAAGCTTGGCCAAGCGGCCCCGCCAGGGGGCCGCTTCTGCCGTCCGGGCGTGGCACAATCCGATGGAGCAACGGCAACAGGCTTCTCCAGGGCGGTGAGTTCGGTGGATGAGAACGAGGAGAACATCGACAGCATCATCGGTGGGATCGCGCCCGACTGGGGACCGTTCGCCGCCGTGGGTGACCAGGCGCGGACCATGATCCAGGTGATCATGGCGCTCGCCATCCTGATCTGTCTCGGCCTCGCGATCTGGGGGGCCGCCCAACAGCGGATCGGCTCCACCGCGACGCGCGACAGCTTCAGCGCCGAGCAGGGCAAGGGCCTGATCGTCGCCGGGCTGACCGGGGTGTTCATCATCGGCTCCCTCGGCACGCTGTTCACCATCATCTACGGGATGTCGATCTAGGGCATGCGCGGTCCGGTACGAGTGGCGGCGGCGGCCGTGGTCGCCGTGCTGGCCGCGGGCTGCTCGGTCGGGCCCGCCTCGGACCGCGCCGCACGGGAAGGCACGGCCGTCGTCCCTCCGGACGACGGCGGCGGCGACAGCGGCGCCGATGCCCAAGGAGGTGGCAGCGGCGGGCCCACGCCCGATCCGCCCCCGCCGACCGAGGCGCCGGAACCACCCCCAGAGCCCGCGCCCGCCGAGGGAACCGCCGTCATAGCCGAGCGCCTCCCCGCGGGCGCCGACGCCTCCTGCTGCCTGGTGGCTCTCCCCGACGGGAGCGTGCTGACGGGCTCCGCGGACACCGGCGCCATCCAGCGCGTCACGGCAGAGGACGACGTCACCGCAGTCGGCAGCGTGAACGGTGTCACCTCCCTGCTCGGCCTCGCCGTCGAGCCGGGCTTCGACGTGACGGACAACGGCTGGCTGTACCTCTTCTACGCACAGGGCGGCAGCGCCCGCCTGGCCCGTGTCACCTACTACGGCGGGAACGACCCGGGCGCCCAGCTCGGATCGGCGACGGACTCGCTGCTCACGGGCATCCCCCTCGGCGCCGGGCGTGAGGGGGGGGCGATCGGGTTCGGGGGGGACGGGATGCTGTACGTCGGCACCGGTGACGCCGGGGACGCCGCGCAGGCCGCCGATCCCGAGTCGCTCGCCGGGAAGATCCTCCGCATGGAACCCGACGGCCGCGTCCCGCCGGGCAACCCGCAGGAAGGTTCCGTCGTCTGGTCGTCCGGCCACGGCGACGTCACCGGCCTCGCCTTCGACACCCTCGACCGGCTCTGGGCCGTGGACGCGGGCGGCGCGGACGGCGTCGAGCTGAACTCGATCGCCCCCGGCGGCGACTACGCCGCCATGGACCCCGTCCACACCTGGCCCGCGGGCACGTTCGAGCCCGGCGCGCTCGCGTTCTCCGCCGGGTCCCTGTGGCTGCCCGCCGCGGGTGAGCCCGGCCTGTGGCGCCTCCCGCTGGACGGCGTCGCGCTGACCGCCGACCCGCAGCTCCTCCTCGCCGACGACGGCCTCACGGCCCCCGCCGCCGCGCAGCCGGGCCCCGAGGGCGACGGCAGCCTGTGGCTGCTCGACAGCGGCACGGGCGACCTGCTCCGCGCCGACGTGTCCTGATTCACACCGTCACCGTCCGTCACACCGAACCGCGGAGGCCGGCTCAGCCACGCAGCCCGCGCACCGCCAGGTCCAGCAGCGCGAAGACGAACAGCGCCATCCCCACGAACCCGTTCACCGCGAAGAACGCCCGGTTCAGCCGCGACAGGTCGTGCGGCTTCACGAGCGAGTGCTCGTAGACGAACGCCCCCGCCACGACCGCCAGCCCGATCCACAGGAACACCCCGCCGCCCGTCGCCGCCGCGTACCAGACGAACAGCGCCATCGTCACCGCGTGGCACGCCCCCGCCCCGTACAGCGCCCCCGCGACGCCGAAGCGCGCGGGCACCGACCGCACGCCCTGCCCCCGGTCCGCCGCGACGTCCTGGCAGGCGTAGATCAGGTCGAAGCCGCCGATCCACAGCCCCACCGCCGCGCCCAGTATCACCGCGTCCCACGACCACGCGCCGGTCACCGCCAGCCAGCCGCCGACCGGCCCCATGGCCTGCGCCAGCCCGAGGATCGCGTGCGGGTAGTCCGTGAACCGCTTGCCGTACGGGTAGACGACCATCGGCACCACGGCGACGGGCGCCAGCACCAGGCACAGCGGGTTCAGCAGCGCCGCCGCGCCGAGGAAGACGACGAGCGCGACGGCCGCGCCCGTCCACGCCGTCCGCACGGACACCGCGCCGGTGACGAGTTCACGCCCGGCCGTCCGCGGGTTCCGCGCGTCGATCTCGCGGTCGATGATCCGGTTCGCCGCCATGGCGAACGTCCGCAGCCCCACCATCGCGACGGTGACGAGCAGCAGCGTGCCCCACTCGACGGTCTCGTCCCGCCCGTCCAGGAACATCGCGGTGAGCGTCGCGATGTAGGCGAAGGGCAGCGCGAAGACCGAGTGCTCGATCATCACCAGCCGCAGGAACGCGCGGACCCGCCCCGCGTCGGGGGCGCCCGCCACAGTCGCCGTCACAGCCCGTACTCCTTCCACCGGCTGCTGACCCGCTCCGCCGTCCCCGGGTCGGGGACGATCATCCGCGGCCAGCCGCCGTCGCGCGTGTACCCCTCGCCCGGCCACTTCGCGGTCGCGTCGATCCCGGCCTTGCCGCCCCAGAACTGCTGGTACGAGGCGTGGTCGAGGTGATCGACGGGCCCTTCGGTGAGCAGCAGGTCGCGGCCGTAGTCCACGTTGCCGAGGGCGCGCCAGGCGACCTCGTGGAGGTCGTGGACGTCGCAGTCGGCGTCCACGACGACGATCAGCTTCGTCAGGGACATCATGTGCGCGCCCCACACGGCCGACATGACCTTCTGGGCGTGTTTGGGGTATTTCTTGTCGATCGAGACGATCGCGCAGTTGTGGAAGCCACCGGCCTCGGGGAGGTGGTAGTCCACGATGTCGGGGATGATCACCTTCAGCAGCGGCAGGAAGAACCGCTCGGTGGCCCGCCCCAGCGGGCCGTCCTCGGTCGGCGGGCGGCCGACGACGATGGACTGGAACAGCGGCTTCTTCCGCATGGTGACGCAGTCGATGGTGAGGGCGGGGAACGGCTCCTGCGGCGTGTAGAAGCCGGTGTGGTCGCCGAACGGGCCCTCGGGCAGTTCCTGCCCCGGCTCCAGCCAGCCCTCCAGCACGACCTCGGCGTGCGCGGGCACCTGGAGCGGGACCGTCACGCAGTCCACCATCTCCACGCGCCTGCCCTGCACGAACCCCGCGAACAGGTACTCGTCGATGTCGCCGGGCAGCGGCGCGGTGGCCGCGTACGTCACGGCGGGCGGGCAGCCGAAGGCGATGGCGACGGGCAGCCGCTCGCCGCGCCGCGCCGCGACCTGGTAGTGGTTGCGGCTGTCCTTGTGGATCTGCCAGTGCATGCCGATGGTGCGCCGGTCGTGGCGCTGGAGGCGGTAGAGGCCGAGGTTGCGGACGCCGGAGTCGGGGTCCTTGGTGTGGGTGAGGCCGAGGTTGAAGAACGCGCCGCCGTCCTCCGGCCAGGTGAACAGGGCGGGCAGCCGGGTGAGGTCCACCTCGTCGCCGCGCCGCACGATCTCCTGCACGGGCGCGTTCTTCACCTTCTTCGGCGGCACGTGCGCGACCGAGGCGAGCTTCCCGAACGCCTCGCGCACGCCGACGAAGCCGTGCGGCAGCTCCGGCTTGAGCAGCCCGGCGATCTTCTCGCCGATCTCCTGGTAGGAGGCGAGGCCGAGGGCCTTCAGCAGCCGCCGGTCCGTGCCGTACACGTTCATGGCGAGGGGGAGGTCGGAGCCCTTGACGTTCTCGAAGAGCAGGGCGGGGCCGCCCGCCTTGTTGACGCGGTCGGTGATCTCGCCCACTTCCAGGTGCGGATCGACCTCGGCCTTGACCCGCTTGAGGTCCCCGTCGCGTTCGAGGGCCTTCAGCAGGCCGCGCAGGTCGTCGTACGCCATGCCGCTCAGTATTGCCGACGCATTACCCTGGTTGTGGTCAGGGGGCCCCACCCACCGGCCCCGGCCCACTTCACCCAGGGGGACTACCATGCTCAGGGTGCTGTTGTTTCTGGTACCGCTAGCGCTGGCCATCTACGCCCTGGTGGACTGCATCAGCTCCAAGGACGACGAGGTCAAGCACCTCCCTAAGCTGGTGTGGATCGCGCTGATCGCACTCGCGTGGGTCATCGGCCCCCTCGCCTGGATCCTGATCGGCCGCAGGCGTGGCGTCTCCGCGCGCAGGCGCGGTGGCGTGCAGTGGGTGGCCCCCGACGACAACCCGGAGTTCCTGCGCTCCCTCGGGGACGACTCCGCGTCCGATCCCGCCGCACGGCGTGACGAGGCGGAGCAGGACCGCGAGATGCTGGAGACGTGGGAGGAGGACCTGCGACGCCGCGAGGACGAGCTGCGGCAGCGGGACGACACCGACGACGACAACCCGGCGGGCGGCAAGGGCTGAGCCCCTCCCCCGTCCACGACCACGAGGAACGGCCCCCTGCCACGCGGCGGGGGCCGTTCCTCGTGCGTGCGCCGTGCGGCTCAGACGCCGCCGTAGCCGTGGAGGCTGTCGAAGAAGATGTTCACGCCGAAGTAGTTGATCAGGAAGCAGATCACGCCCGCGATCGCCAGGTACGCGGCGCGCCGCCCCTTCCAGCCCGCCGTGGCCCGCGCGTGGAGGTACGCGGCGTAGGCGACCCAGGTGATGAACGCCCAGGTCTCCTTCGGGTCCCAGGCCCAGTAGCGGCCCCAGGCGGTCTCGGCCCAGATGGCGCCCGCGACGATGGTGAACGTCCACACGGGGAAGACGGCCGCGTTGATCCGGTAGCTGAACCGGTCCAGGGTCAGGGAGGACGGCAGCCGCTCCATGACGGAGGTGGCCAGCCGCCCCGGCTGCCCGCCCGTGGCGAGCTTCGTCTCGTACCGGTCGCGGAACAGGTAGAGGACGGCGCTGATGGCGCCGAGGTAGAACAGGCCGCCGCAGACGATGGCCAGCGGCACGTGGATCCACATCCACACGGAGTCGAGCGCGGGCACCAGCTGCGTCTGCTCGTTGTAGAGCACGGTGACGGCGAGGCCGAGGTCGAGCAGCACGGTGGTGACCAGCGGCAGGCCGAGCCAGCGGACCGGGGTGCGGGCGGCGAGGAAGCCGAGGTACCCGGCGATGCCGACGACGGCGAGCGCCACGGAGAACTCGTACATGTTGCCCCACGGCCCGCGCCCCACGGCCACGGCCCGTGTGATCACGGCCCCGAGGTGCAGCAGGAACGCGAGGACCGTCAGCGAGACGGCGATGCGCCCGTACGTGTCGCCCTGCTCGTCCTCGCCCGCCGCGCCTGGCCCGTCGGGGACGGCGTCGCGCGCCGGTGTCGTGGAGCGGCTGACGATCCTGGGCCGCTCCAGCACGCTCGTGCCACCGGCCTCGCGGACCGTGACGGCGGGGCGCTGCGCGGGCACGGCGGCCTCGGCGTCGTCCTGCCCGGCGCGCTCGGCGGTGAGGGCCGTCGCCGTTCTCGCCACCTTGCTGCGGCTGCCGAGGATCCACTCGGCCGTGTAGGCGAGGAACGTCAGGGCGTACACGGCCATGGCCGCGTAGACCAGCGTGTTGCTGAGGTCGGCCAGCCCTTCGTTGGCGGCGGCGAGAGTCATGTGCGTGCTCCTTCGGCAGCGGCGGACTCGGGGGTGGGGTCGTCGGGACTGTCGGGGCCGCCGTCCGGCGCGTCGTCCGGAAGGAGCGGCGCGTCGCGCGTCAGGGCGTCGGCGAGCGCCGCCAGCTCGGCGGGCACGCGTGCCGACTCGGTGCGGCCCAGCGCGGCCATCTCGACGACGGTACGCCCGTCGTCGCCCGTCCACGCACGCACCCACACCCGGCGGCGGCGCAGCATGAGCGAGCCGACGAGGCCGACGATGGCGGCGAGCGAGCCGACGAGCGCCCAGGTGTTGCCGGACCGGGAGGCGACCTGGAAGGTGGCCCACTGGTCGAAGCCCTCGAAGGTGATGGAGCCCACGCCGTCCGGGAGGTCCACGGTGTCGCCCGGCTGCATGTCGAAGCGCAGCAGGTCGCCGTCGGGGCCGGTGAACTGCTCCATGTTGGTGGTGTCGAGCTGGTAGACGTTCTGCGGCAGGCCGGAGTCCACGCCGAGGTCGCCGTGGAAGGCGTTGAGCGTGAGGACGGGGAAGTCGGGCTCGGGGAAGGTGGAGTGCGGGCCGCGCACCTCGTCCACGTTGTACGTCGGGTTGAAGAAGCCCTGGAACGCGAGCTGGTCGGGTTCGCCGTCGGGGCCGACGGCGTCCGGGACCTTGATGACGCCGGTGGAGGTGAGCGCCGAGTCCTGCGGGATGAACGGGACGGGGCCGCTGTAGACGACGTCGCCCTGGCCGTCGGTGACGGTGACGTCGGGCGCGAAGCCGTGGCCGATGAGCCGGACGCGGGAGTCGCCGATGCGCAGCGGCGTGTTGACGTCGATCGTCGTGTCGTGCTCGCGGCCGTCGTCGGTGCGGTAGGTGACGTCGGCGGTGAACTCGGTGGGGGTGCCGAGGTCGGGGCCGGAGCGGGCGAACGTGGCCTGGAAGTCGTTCAGCGTGAGGCCGAAGCGCTCCAGGTCGTCCAGGTCGTAGAGGGTGCCCGACTCGAAGTCGTCGTACATCGTGATGTTGTTGGCGAAGCTGGTGCCCTCGACGACGAGCTTGCCGCCCTCCGCGTAGAAGAGGCGGCCGATGGCGAAGGCGACGAGCAGCACGACGAGCGACAGGTGGAACACGAGGTTGCCGACCTCGCGCAGGTAGCCCTTCTCGGCGGCCACGTGGGGGCGGCCCGCCGCCCCCACGTGCCGGTCGGCGCGGAAGCGGCGGCCCCGCAGCAGGCCGTGCGCGGCGTCGAGGACCTGCTCGGGCGCGGTGTCCGTGCGCCACGTGGTGTACGCGGGCATGCGGTCCAGCCGCCGGGGCGCGCGGGCGGGCCTGGCGCGGAGCTGGCCGACGAACTGCCAGGAGCGCGGCAGGATGCAGCCGACCAGGGAGATGAACAGCAGCAGGTAGATCGCCGAGAACCACACGGACGAGTAGACGTGGAACAGCTGGAGGGTGTCGTAGACGTCCGAGAGCCCGGGGTTGCGCTGCCGGAAGTCGCGGACGCCCAGCTCGTCGGTGCCCTGCTGGGGGATGAGGGAGCCGGGGATGCTGGCGAGCGCGAGGAGGAAGAGCAGTATCAGCGCGACGCGCATGGAGGTGAGCTGCCGCCAGAACCAGCGGGCCCAGCCGACGGCCTCGCGCGCGGTCCAGGCGAGCGCCCCTCCGGCGCCGGGGGCGCGGGCGCCGCCGAACGAGCCGGGGACGGACGTCGCCTCCTCCTCGGCGGGCGCGGTGCTCAGCCCGCCACCCGCCGTGGTCTCGTCGGCGTCGGCGGCCGTCTCGGGGCCCTTGCGGCCGGGCGGCGGGGTGGCGTCGTCGGTCATGGCGGTCAGACCCCTGGGGTGAAGTTGCTGGTCCAGTAGCGCAGTTCTGACGTCACGTCGTTCCAGATCCCGGTGACGAGCAGCAGCCCTGTGACGATGAGCATGCCGCCGCCGATCCGCATCACCCACACGTAGTGCTTCTTGATCCAGGTGAAGGCGCCGAGCGCCCGGCGGAAGGCGAGCGCGGTGAGGATGAACGGCAGTCCGAGGCCGACGCAGTAGGCGAACGTGAGCAGCGCGCCGCGCTCTGCCGTGCCCTGCTGGAGGGCGAGGAACTGGACGCTGCTGAGCGTCGGCCCGATGCAGGGCGTCCAGCCGATGCCGAAGACGACGCCGAGCATCGGCGCGCCCGCGAGCCCTATCGACGGCCTGCGGTGGAGGCGGAACTCGCGCTGTCCGAGGCGCGGCAGGACGCCCATGAAGATGATGCCGAGCACGATCGTCAGGGCGCCGAAGATCTGCTGGAGCCCGGTCTGGTGGCGCAGCAGGTTGCGGCTGAACTCGCCGAACAGGGCGCCCGAGGAGATGTAGACGGCGGAGAAGCCGAGGACGAAGAGCGAGGCGCCCGCGACCATCCGGCCGCGCTTGGCGTTCTCCAGGTCGGCGCCGCCGACGCCCGTCACGTAGGAGAGGTAGCCGGGCACGAGCGGGAGGACGCAGGGTGAGAAGAACGACACCAGGCCGCCGAACGCCGCCAGGGGGATCGCCAGGAGCAGCGCGCCGGTGACGATGGTCTCGTTCGGGTCCATGGCCGGTCAGCCCTCGGCGATGATCGGGTCGAGCGCGTCGCGCAGTTCCTGCTCGGTGAGGGCCTTCAGCGCGCGGACGGCGATGCGGCCCTCGCGGTCCACGATGAGGGTGGACGGGACGCCCTGCGGGTTGAGGCTGCCCTCTGGGAAGTCGAGGAGGATCTGGCCGTCCGGGTCGTACAGGCTCGGGTAGGGCACGTCGAACCGTTCCTCGAAGGCGTTGGCCTGGTCCTTGGAGCGGTCCTGGAGGTTGAGCCCGACGAACGAGACGCCTTGGTCCGCGGTGTCGTTGGCGACGCTCACGAGGTGCGGCATCTCGGCGCGGCAGGGGGCGCACCAGGAGCCCCACACGTTCAGCACGAGGACGTCGCCCCGGTAGTCGGCGAGGTCGAGCTGATCGCCGTCCACGGTCTCGCCGCCGATGTCCGGCAGTTCCTGCCGGTCGGACTCGGCGACCTGGATGACCTCGCCCGTGCCGTGGACGATGTTGGTGTTGTCACCGGAGGAACCCGCCTGCTCGCCCGTGCAGGCCGTGAGCGTCAGCGCACCGGCCGCGAGACCGGCGGCGCCCATGGCCAGGGACCGGAACTGGATCATGTGAAAAGTTTCCCATGCGGGGACGGGCGATCTTTGGCGCCCCCCTTGTCCGGATGTTTGCCCAGGTGGGAGGGGCTGTCCGAGAGGTCGGGCCAGGGCGCGTCAGGCGCCGAAGCCCTTGGCCCCCTTGACGGGGCGCGCTCCGGCCCTTAGGTGGGCGGGCAGCAGGTCGGCGGCCGGCTCCGCGTAGGTGACGGCGACGAGGTCGTCGCCCTCGAAGAGGAAGCTGGTCAGCGAGGCGAGGGTGCACTCGCGGGAGCGCGGGTCGTGCCACAGCTTGCGGTGCTCGACCTGGCAGCGCAGCACCCACACGGGCAGCTGGTGGCTGACGAGGACGGCCTCGTGGCCGCGCGCCGCGTCGCGGGCGGCGTCGAGCGCGTCACGCATCCGGGCGGCCTGCTGGACGTACGGCTCGCCCCAGGAGGGGCGGAAGGGGTTGCGGAGGTGGCGCCAGTTGCCGGGGCGGCGCAGGGCGCCGTCGCCGACGCCGAAGGTCTTGCCCTGGAAGACGTTGGCCGCCTCGACGAGCCGCGCGTCGGTGCCGACCGGCAGGTCGTGGGCCGCCGCGATGGGGGCGGCGGTCTCCTGCGCGCGTTCCAGGGGGGAGGCGACGACGACGGTGATGTCGCGGCCGGTGAGGTGCTGCGCGACGCGCTCGGCCATCCGTACGCCGAGGGCGGAGAGGTGGAAGCCGGGGAGGCGCCCGTAGAGGACGCCGGTCGGATTCTCCACCTCGCCGTGGCGCATGACGTGGACGACGGTGCGCTCACGCACCGCGCTCTCCGGCGCCGTGCTCTCCGGTGCCGCCTGGTCTTCCGCTGTGGGCTCTTCTGCTGTGCTCATCTGTTCGTCCGGTATTCCGTTCTCGTTCCGCACCGTCGTCCTCCGCTCACACCTCTGCGGCGGCTCGCGCGGCGGCGGGCAGCGCGGCGGCGACGCGCTCCATCGCCTGCCCGTCGTGCGCCGTCGAGACGAACCACGCCTCGAACGCGGACGGCGGCAGGTACACGCCCTGTTCCAGCATCGTGTGGAAGAAGGCCGTGTAGCGGTCGGTGCGCTGGGCCTTCGCCCCCTCGAAGTCGGTGACGGGCGCGTCGGAGAAGAAGACGGAGAACATGTTGCCCGCCGCCGACACGACGTGCGGCACGCCCTCCTTGGTGAGCGCCGCGCCCGCGAGGCCGCGCAGTTCCGCTGCGGTGGCGTCGAGCCGCGCGTACGCCGCGTCGTCGAGCAGCCGCAGCTGCGCGAGCCCGGCGGCGGTGGCCACCGGGTTCCCCGACAGCGTGCCCGCCTGGTAGACCGGCCCCTCGGGCGCGAGCCTGGCCATGACGTCCGCCCGGCCGCCGAACGCCGCCGCGGGGAAGCCGCCGCCCATCACCTTGCCGAACGTCATCAGGTCGGGGACGACGCCCTCGACGCCGAACCAGCCCGCGCGGCTCTGCCGGAACCCCGTCATCACCTCGTCGGAGACGAGCAGCGCGCCCTCGGCCGCGCACAGGTCCTTCAGCCCCTGGTTGAAGCCGGGCAGCGGCGGGACGACGCCCATGTTCCCCGGCACCGCCTCGGTGATCACGCAGGCGATCTCCCCGGGGTGCGCGGCGAAGGCCGCCCGCACGGCGTCGAGGTCGTTGTACGGCAGCACGACCGTCTCCCCCGCCTGCGCGCCGGTGACGCCGGGCGTGTCCGGGAGGGCGAACGTCGCGGCGCCGGAACCGGCCGAGGCGAGCAGCGCGTCCACGTGCCCGTGGTAGCAGCCCGCGAACTTGACGACCTTGGCCCGCCCGGTGAACCCACGTGCGAGCCGGATCGCCGACATGGTCGCCTCGGTGCCCGAGGAGACGAGCCTGACCTTCTCCACGGGCGTCACCCGGGCGGTGATCTCCTCGGCCAGCTCGACCTCGCCGACGGTGGGCGTGCCGAAGGACGTGCCCCGTCCGACGGCCTCCCGTACGGCGGCCAGGACCTCGGGGTGGGAGTGGCCGAGAATCATCGGCCCCCAGGAGCAGACGAGGTCCACGTACTCGTGTCCGTCCGCGTCCGTGAGGTAGGGACCGGCACCCGACGCCATGAACCGGGGCGTACCGCCCACCGCCCCGAAGGCGCGGACCGGCGAATTCACGCCGCCCGGCGTCACGGCGGAGGCGCGGGCGAACAGCGTCTGCGAGACTGGGGCTTCTGCGTAGGATGGCGTCACGCGATCCATGGTGACAGAGCCGCGTACAGGTCCGTCTCAGGGCGTTTCGCCGCGGTCTGACGGGGGAGGTCTTCCGAAACGATGATCGGGTCGCGCGGCGGGGGTCGCGAGTAGTCAGGTGGTGACATGCAGCGCGGTGGCGAAGTGGGCGAGGGAACCGGGGACCTGGGGCCGGAGCCTGCCGGACCGCGCGCGCGGGGCCGCCGGGGCCGTCATCGCCGCAAGGCCGCGGACGGCGCCACGGGCGAGTTCGAGCTGCGGGGCCGGAGCGCGCGGATGTCCGTGACCTACAAGTACTTCGGCGCCCCTGACGGCGCGACCGCCGCGCGCGTGCCGCTGTCGATGCGGCCGGAGGAACTGGGCGGCGACGAGCTGGGCCAGGGCATGTTCACCCGCATCAAGCCCGAGACGATGGCCGCCATGGTCCTCACCGGCATCGAGGGCATCCCGCTGCACCGCGTCCCCCCGCTGGAACTGGTCGTGCTGCACCCCGACTACGCGGTCGTGAAATTGCCCACAACGGCGGTTGACCCCCTGCGCGGCATCGGCGACGAGACGGTCGGCGCCGCGGCGTTCATCTGGTCCACGGTCCCCGACCGCAGCGGCCCCAGCGACGCGTTCGGCGTCTACCGGCTCCTCAACGAGTGGCAGGACTTCTCCCGGCGGCTGCACGAGGCCGGGCACCAGCCGTACTGCCTGGTCTGGCCCTGACGCCATGCGGTAGACATGGTGGCCCTGCCGATGCGACCGAGGGGGGCGACCGGTGCAGCGCGCCGCGACCATCACGAAGGCGGTCCTCGCGGGCCTGACGGCCGTGGGCCTCGCCGCGTGCTCGCCCGGCCTCGGCGGTGACGAGACGCCGGAGAGCGGCGACGCGCCCGCCGCCTCCACCGCCCCCGAGCCCGCCCCCGGACGGTTCACCGGCCTGCCCGAGCCCTGCGGCGCCGTGCCGCCCGAGACGCTCCGCGAGCTGCTGCCCGGCGGCGCCGAGGAGGACTACGCGGGCCGCAGCCGCGTGACGTACGACACGGGCCGCCGCGTCGGCTGCTCCTGGGGGACGGCGGACGGCGCCGAGACGTACCGGCTGACGGTGGACCTCCTGCGCGTCGTCTCCTACGACCCCGCCGTCAGCGACGAGGCCCAGGCCGAGGAGGACTTCGGGGAACGCGCCGCCGACGCGGGCGTCCCCGCGCAGCCCCCGGCGGACGGCGCGACCGGGCCGCGGATGCTCGACGGCGTCGGCCAGGCCGCGTTCCTCGACGACCGGCTGATCGCGTCAGACGGCGGCCCGGCGCGCGAGATCGATCTGACCTTCAGGACCGCGAACGTTATCGTCGCTGTGAAGTACGCCGTCGCGACGAGCACACCGGACGCCGTGCCGGAGAGCGGGCTGCTCCAGCAGCGCGCCGGTGGCGTCGCCCGGCGGCTCGCCGAGGGCCTCGACGCCTGACGCGTCACGTCCGGCGGCCCGCCGCCGCGGACCGGCCCGCCACCGAACCACAGGAGCGAGACACCTCATGGACCGAAACCCCAAGCGCCGCGCCGCGCGGGCGATGGCCTGGGCCGCCGTGCCCGTGCTGCTGGCCGCCGGCTGTTCCTCGGACGCGTCAGAACCGGACGACGACGCGGGCGCCGAGACCTCGGCCGAGGCGGCGCCGACGCCGGAGCCGGTCAGGTTCACCACGCTGCCCGAGTCCTGCGCGACGGTCAGGGAGAGCACCGTCGAGGAGTTCGTGCCGGAGGCGGACCCGGTGGCGGGTCAGACGCTCACCTCCTCCGACGTCACCAGCTCGGCGACCTGCCTGTGGAACGGCCTCGACGGCTACCAGTACCGCTCGCTGACGGTCGCGCTGCGGCGCTACGACTCCGACCTCGCCATCGGCAGCGGCGACGAGCGCGCCGCCGGGTACGCGGAGCAGGTCGTCGAGGAGATCACCGGCGACGACGCCAACCAGGACGTGGACGCGGGCCCGCTGGACGAGACGGGCGAGGAGGCCACCTCCCTCGCCTGGACCGTCACCAAGACGGACGACGACCAGGAGCAGGACTACCGGCAGCACCGCGTCGTCGCGCGCCTCGGCAACGTCGTCGTGACCGTGGACTACAACGGCGCGGGCCTGGAGGGCGACGACATGCCGGGCGCCGACGGCATCGCCTCGGGCGCGATCGCGGTGGCGCGCGAGGCCGTGGCGGCGCTGGACGCCTCGGGCGACGGGACGGGCGCGGAGGCCGAAGGCGGCGACGACACGTCCGGCGGCGACGAGCCGCCGGGCAACGAGCAGGACGCCCCCGCCGAGGACGGTGGCGGCGACAACGGGTGACGCCCTGGCCCGAATTCGCTCAGATGTGCGGATGCGCCGCCGCTCCCTCTTGACGCATGTGCCAGTCTGGCGGCCGGAGTTCGCTCCGGTCGTTCAGACGCCCATTCGACTCGGGAGGGACCGCGGGTGGCCGCGATCAAGCTCACACGCGCACACCGCATACTCGTCGGCATCGTCATGGCCGGCGCCGTCGTCATCGCGGCGATCGGCTTCGCGGGGTCGTACGCCTCGGTGCGTGACCTCGCCGAACGCAAGGGCTTCGGCGCCTTCTCGCCCTTCTTCCCGATCGGCGTGGACGCGGGGATCGTCGTCCTGCTGGCGCTCGACCTGCTGCTGACGTGGCTGCGCATCCCGTTCCCGATGCTGCGGCAGTCGGCGTGGCTGCTGACGGCGGCGACGATCGCGTTCAACGGCGCCGCGGCCTGGGGCGACCCGCTCGCGGTCGGGATGCACGCGATCATCCCGCTGCTGTTCGTCATCACCGTGGAGGCCGCGCGGCACGCCATCGGGCGCATCGCGGACATCACGGCGGACAAGCACATGGAAGGCGTCCGCGTCTGGCGCTGGTTCCTCTCGCCGCTGCCGACGTTCCGCCTGTGGCGGCGCATGAAGCTGTGGGAGCTGCGCAGCTACGAGGAGGTCATCGGGATGGAGCGCGACCGTCTCGTGTACCAGGCGCGGCTGCGGGCCGACTACGGGCGGGGCTGGCGGCGGCGGGCACCCGTCGAGGCCAGGATGCCGCTGAAGCTGGCGCGGTACGGCGTGCCGCTGCACGAGACGGCGCCGGTGGGCCTCGCGGCGGCCGGGCTGCCCCCGGCGGCTGCGGTGGAGCGCGAGGCGCTGCCCGCGGGCGGCGCGGGCGTACCGCAGCAGCGGACGTACGGGCCGCCCGTGCCGCACGCGCAGGCGGCCCCGGCCGAGCCCGCGCCGACGCCCGCCGACGCCCCCGCCCCGGCGCCCGCGCCCGTGGAGGAGGGCGGTCCCGGCGAGCCGTGGTGGGTGGACAACCAGCCGCCGGTGGCGGTGCCGGTGGGCTCGGGCGGCCGGACGCGCCCGCTGGGCAGCGTGCCGGTCAACGGCCGCGCGCAGTACTACCGTCCGGCGGCAGGTCCCGAGGCCGAGCCCGTGGAGCGGCGGCCGGAGCACGTCGTGGCGCAGGAGCGGTTCGAGCAGCCCGCGCCGCCGCCCGTCGCGCAGCCGGAGGCCCAGGAACCGGCCACCGAGCCCGCGCCCGCGACCACGGCCGACGTCGAGCTGTACTACACGGCCTACCGCCAGTACGCGCTGGAGAACGGCGAGTTCCCGAACGCGCGGCTCCTCTCCCGCTTCCTGAACGAACGTTTCAGCGTCACGGACGAGCGGGGCGCGCTGCTGAGCGAGCAGTACCTGCGCGAGTTCACCCGCGGTTTCAAGGAGCGCTACAGCGGCGAGATGGGCACCGGCGTCTGACGTACGCCGCGCCGGCGCCCACCCCCGGCGGCCGGTCAGCCGCCGAGCAGCCTCCTGACCCGGTCGGCGCCGACGGCGAGCAGCAGCGTCGGCAGCCGGGGCCCCGTCTCGCCGCCGACCAGCAGCCGGTACAGCAGGGCGAAGAACGCCCGCTGGGCCGCCTTGAGTTCGGGCGTCGGCCTGGCGTCGGGCGTGAGCCCGGCCAGCACCTTCGGCACGCCGTAGACGAGCGACGTGAGCCCGTCGAGCGACCAGTGGCTCCCCAGCCCGGCGAGCAGCAGCCCCAGGGACTCGCGCTCCCGGTGGTCGAGCGACGCGAGCAGGGTCTCGTCCGGCTCGGTCCGCACGCGGGTGCGTGCCTCGGGCGGCATCTGCGTCGCGACCCAGCGCGCCGCCCGGTCGAGCCGCGGCCTGACCTCGGCGAGCGCGCGGACGGGGTGCTCCGGGTCGAGGTCGGCGAGGATGCGGAGCGTCTGCTCCTCGTCCCCCGTGGTGATGTCGAGGACGGACGTGAGCGTGCGGTACGGCAACCGCCGCGGCGTCGCGGGCAGTTCACCGGCCGCCGTGCCGACGGCGCGGACCCAGGAGGCGAGGTCGCCGGGCTGCGCCGTGCCGTCCGTGACCTTGCGGTCCAGCGCGTCCCACTCGTCGTAGGTGCGCTGGATCTCGCCGTCGAAGGCGATCTTGAACGACTGGTTGGGCCGCCGTCGCGCGTACAGCCAGCGCAGCAGCGGCGCCTCGATGATCTCCAGGGCGTCGGCCGCCGTCGGCACGCCGCCGCGCGAGCTGGACATCTTCGCCATGCCGGTGATGCCGACGAAGGCGTACATCGGGCCGAGGGGCCGCTCGCCGCCGAAGATCTCCTTGACGAGCTGCCCGCCGACGACCCAGGACGAGCCGGGCGAGTGGTGATCGACGCCCGCGGGCTCGAAGATCACGCCCTCGTACGTCCAGCGCATGGGCCAATCGACCTTCCACACGAGCTTGCCGCGCGTGTGCTCGGCGAGCTTCACGGTCTCGTGGTGGCCGCAGGCGCAGTCGTAGGACAGCTCGGTGGTCGCGTCGTCGTAGGCGGTGACGGTGGTCGTGTCGCGCCCGCAGACGGAGCAGTACGGCTTGTACGGGTAGTAGTCGCCGCTGCCGCCGCTGCCGTCGTCCTCGACGGCGGCGCCCGAGCCCTCGACCGCCGCCTGTTCGGCCGCGTCGCCTGACGCCTCGGGGCCTTCCTTGGCCTGCTTGGTGCGGTAGCGGCCCAGGACGGCGTCGATCCGGCGCCGCTCGCGCATGGCGAAGAGGATCTGCTCCTGGTAGGCGCCCGAGGTGTACTGCTCGGTCTGGCTGATCGCGCGGACGTCGATGCCCAGTTCGTCCAGCGCGGCGACCAGCGGCGCCTTGAAGTGCTCGGCCCAGCTCGCGTACGGGCTGCCGGGCGGCGGCGGGACGGCGGTCAGCGGCTTGCCGATGTGCTCGCTCCAGGACGCGTCCACGCCGACCCCGGCAGGGACCTTCCGGAAGCGGTCGTAGTCGTCCCAGGAGAGCAGGTGGTCGCAGGGGATGCCGCGGCGCCTGATCTCGTCGGCGACGAGGTGCGGGACCATGACCTCGCGCAGGTTGCCGAGGTGGATGGGGCCCGAGGGGCTCAGCCCGGAGGCGCAGACGACGGGTTTGCCGGGGGCACGTCGCTCCGCCTCGGCGATGACCTCGTCCGCGAGTCGGGAGACCCAGTCTGCGGTCTCCGGGGTGGTCTGGGCCACGGTGGGAACACTTCCTCGGTTGGGATGAGCGGTGGGGTCGGCGGACAGGCTCGGGACCTGGGGTGCCCGGCGCGCGCCGACGGCCCCCATTCTTCCACCCGTGGAGCCCGGGACGCCCATGGGATACTGGCGCCCATGACCGCGGTCCCCTCCCTCAGCGCCTCAGTCCACCGGCTCCTGTCCGCCGCCATCGACGCCGCCCTGCCCGACGCGGCCGGCGCCGATCCGCTGCTGCGACCGAGCGACCGAGCGGACTTCCAGGCGAACGGCCTGCTGGCCCTCGCCAAGCGGCTGAAGGGCAACCCGCGCGAGCTGGCCGCCACGGTCGCCGCCGGGGTGGGGCGTGACGGGATCATCGGCGGCATCGAGGTGTCGGGGCCCGGCTTCCTGAACGTCACGGTGACCGACGAGGCCCTGATCTCGACGCTCGCCGCGCGCGCCGCCGACGAACGGCTCGGCGTCCCGCTGGCCGCCGCGCCCGGCACGATGATCGTCGAGTACTCCCAGCCGAACGTCGCCAAGGAGATGCACGTCGGCCACCTGCGCTCCACCGTCATCGGGGACGCGCTCGTGCGGATCATGGAGTTCCGCGGCGAGAAGGTGATCCGGCGCAACCACATCGGCGACTGGGGCACGCAGTTCGGCATGCTCATCCAGTACCTGATCGAGCACCCGGGCGAGTTGGACCACGCGGGCGACGAGGACGCGGGCGGCGCCGCGATGTCCCGGCTGAACCGGCTCTACCGCGCCTCGCGCGCGATCTTCGACGGCGACCCGGAGTTCAAGGAGCGGGCGCGGCGCCGCGTCGTGGACCTCCAGGCGGGCGAGCCGGAGACGCTGGCGCTGTGGCGGCGGATCGTGGAGGAGTCCACGGTCTACTTCAACGCGGTCTACCGGCGGCTCGACGTCCTGCTGACCGATGACGACATCGTCGGCGAGTCGGCGTACAACAGCGACCTGGCCGCGCTGTCCGACGAGTTGGAGCGCTCCGGGGTCGCCGTGCGCTCCGAGGGCGCGCTGTGCGTGTTCTTCGAGGACGTGCGCGGCCAGGACGGCGAGCCCGTGCCGCTGATCGTGCGCAAGGCGGACGGCGGCTTCGGGTACGCGGCCACCGACCTGGCGGCGATCCGCAACCGGGTCGGCGTGCTCGGCGCGGACACCATGCTCTACATCGTGGACGCCCGGCAGGCGCTGCACTTCAAGATGGTCTTCGAGACGGCGCGGCGCGCGGGCTGGCTGCCGGAGGGCGTCGCGCACCACCTGCCGTTCGGCACGGTGCTCGGCAAGGACGGCAAGCCGTTCAAGACGCGCTCGGGCGAGGTCGTGCGGCTGATGGACCTGCTGGACGAGGCGGTCGAGCGGGCTACCGAGGTCGTGCGGTCCAAGGCGCGTGACCTGCCGGACGAGGAGGTCGCCGAGCGGGCGCGCGAGGTCGGGATCGGCGCGGTCAAGTACGCGGACCTGTCCACGTCCCGCGCGCGTGACTACGTCTTCGACCTCGACCGGATGGTGTCGCTGAACGGCGACACGAGCGTCTACCTCCAGTACGCGTACGCCCGTATCCAGTCGATCCTGCGCCGCGCGGCGGAGGCGTCGGCCGGTCCCGCGGTCGCGCACCGGGAGCTGCCGCTCGCCCCGGCGGAGCGGGCGCTCGGGCTGCACCTCGACGGCTTCGGCGAGACGGTGGAGTCGGCGGCGACGAGCTACGAGCCGCACAAGCTGGCGGGCTACCTGTACGCGCTGGCCTCGCACTTCACGACGTTCTACGACCAGTGCCCCGTGCTGCGCGCGGAGGACGCGGCGACGGTGGCGAACCGGCTGTTCCTGTGCGGGCTGACGGCGCGGACGCTGGCGCAGGGCATGGCGCTGCTGGGGATCGAGACGCCCGAGCGGCTGTAACGGCCGTGTTGCTCAGCGTCAGATCCGCATGAACTTCCCATGACCGGCCGGGAGGCCCCCTTGCAGGGGACCTGTCGGCCGGTCAATCCTTCCGACAGGCGAACGAACGGCGAACAGGCGTACAGGACCCCGGGAACGGCCTCCGGAATGTCATGCCCATGCCATGCAGCCGTGCGGTACCCGCCCGCACGTCCCCCCGCAACGCACCACCTATGAGGAGGAGACCCCTCGAATGGCAGTGATGCGTACCACCCTCCGCACCACCGCACTGGCCGCCGCCGCCCTCGCGCTCGGCGCCGCGTTCACCCTCCCCGCCGAGGCGGGCGTCCAGCAGGACACCACCGCGACCGGCGCCCGCGCCCTGATCGCCAACGCGGGCGCGCCCGGCACCGTGGACGACAGCTACATCGTCCTGCTCAAGAAGACGGCCCTGCTCGCCGACTCGCCCCGCGCCGAGCGGCTGGCCGACTCCTACTCCACGGAGATCACCAGCACGTTCGACACGGTGCTCAACGGCTTCGCCGTCGAGGCCACCGAGGCGGAGGCCCTGGCCCTCGCCGCCGACCCCGCCGTCGCCGAGGTCGTGCAGAACCAGGTCCACCGCGTCGCCGCCGTCCAGCCCAACCCGCCGTCCTGGGGCCTGGACCGCATCGACCAGCCCGACCTGCCGCTCAACCAGTCCTACAGCTACCCGGACAACGGCGGCGCCGGGGTGACGATCTACGTCGTGGACACCGGCATCCGCTACTCGCACAGCGACTTCGGCGGCCAGGCCAGCTTCGGCTACGACGCCTTCGGCGGCAACGGCAGCGACGGCTACGGCCACGGCACGCACGTCGCGGGCACCGCGGCCGGCACCCGCTACGGCGTCGCGAAGAACGCGGACCTCGTCTCGGTCCGCGTCCTCGACAACTCGGGCTACGGCACCACCGAGACCGTCGCGAACGGCGTCGAGTGGATCACCGAGAACGCCGACGGTCCCTCGGTCGCCAACCTGAGCCTGGGCGGCGGCCCCGACCCGGTCATCGACCGGGCCGTCCGCGCCTCCATAGCCTCCGGCGTCGTCTACGCGGTCGCCGCGGGCAACAGCTACGGCGCCAACGCGGCGAACTACTCCCCCGCCCGCGTCACCGAGGCCATCACCGTGGCCTCCAGCGCGAGCAACGACGCCCGCTCCTCGTTCAGCAACATCGGCGCGGTCGTGGACATCTACGCCCCCGGCACCGGCATCACCTCGGCGTGGAACAACTCCGACACCGCCACGAGCACCATCTCCGGCACCTCCATGGCCACGCCGCACGTCGCGGGCGTCGCCGCCATCTACCTCGCGTCCAACCCGAACGCCACCCCGGCGGCCGTGCGCAACGCGATCGTCGCCCAGTCCGAGCCCAACACCGTCACGAACCCGGGGGCGAGCACCACGGCCACGCTCCTCCAGGTGAGCTGACGCCCGACCGCCCCGCAGGGGCCGCCCGCCCCCGCGCGTCAGAGCTGCACGGCACGTGCCAGCTCGCGCGCGGGGGCGCGGCGGTACGCGTGCCCGGCGCCCTGCTCACGCGTCGGGTGCACGCGGTTGGTCAGCAGCACGAGGAGCACGCCGGTCGCCGGGTCGGCCACGACGCTCGTCCCGGTGAACCCCGAGTGGCCGAACGCGGTGGGCGACGCCAACTCCCCCATCCAGTTCGGCTGGTCGAGCTGCCAGCCCAGGCCGCGCGACGCCTCGGGGCCGAGACCGGCGTTCTGCTGCCGCAGCATCTCCCGTACGGACGCGGGCGCCAGGACGCGCCGCCCGCCGTACCCGCCCCCGTTCAGGACCGCCTGCGCCAGGACCGCGACGTCCCAGGCCGTCGAGAAGAGCCCGGCGTGCCCGGCGACCCCGCCGAGGTGGTACGCGTTCTCGTCGTGCACCGTGCCCCGCACCAGGCCCCTGCCGGTCCACGGCTGCACCTCGGTCGCGGCGACGCGCGGCAGCAGCCCCGCAGACGGCCGGTAGCCCGTGTCTCTCAACTCCAGCGGCCCGGTGACCAGTTCGGCCACCAACGCGTCGAGCCCCCGCCCCGTGACCGTCTCGCAGACGGCGCCGAGCGCGATCAGCCCGAGGTCGGAGTACGCGTACCCGGGCCGCAGCGGCTGCGCGGCGATCGCGCCCAGCCACCCGGCGCGGCCGGGGAACGGCGCCAGGTCGATCACCGGCGGCAGCCCGCTCGTGTGCGTCAGCAGCCCGCGCGCGGTCATCCCCGGCGCGTCCGGGAAGCCCGGCAGGACGCGGGCCACCGGCGCGTCCAGGTCCAGCGCGCCGCGCTCCGCGAGCGCGACCGCCACCACCGCCGTGAACAGCTTGGAGACGGACGCCAGGTCGAAGACGGTGCCGCGCCGCGCCGGGACGTCCTCGCCGCCGTACCGCACGGCCGATCCGCCCGCCTCGTGCGCGACGACCACGCCGTGCCGCGCGGCCAGGACGACGAAGCCGGGGTACGCGCCCCCGCGCTCGCCGCCGCCCTCCCCCTCGCCGCCGCCCGTCAGGAACGACCGCGCCGCCGGGACGATCCGCGCCACCCCCGCCGCGTCGAGCCCCGCCTCGTCCGGCGTCCCGTACCGCAGCTCCGTCATGCCTCCCGGTGCACCTTCGTGTTGGACGCCTGCGCGCGCGGGCGCAGCACCAGCAGATCGACGTTCACGTGCGGCGGCCTCGTCACGGCCCACGCGATCGTGTCCGCGACGTCGTCCGCCGTCAGCGGCTCCGCGACGCCCTGGTACACCTTCGCGGCCTTCTCCGCGTCGCCCCCGAACCGCACCAGCGAGAACTCCTCGGTGCGCACCATCCCCGGCGCGATCTCGATCACCCGCACCGGCCGGTCCACGATCTCCAGGCGCAGCGTCTCCGCGAGGACGTGCGCCCCGTGCTTGGCCGCCACGTACCCCGCGCCGCCCTCGTACGTGCCGTGCCCGGCGGTCGAGGAGACCACCAGGACCGTCCCGGCGCCCGAGGCGGTCAGCGCGGGCAGCAGCGCCTGCGTCACGTTCAGGACGCCGAGGACGTTGACCTCGTACATCGTGCGCCAGTCGCCCGGGTCGGCGTCCGCGACGCGGTCCATGCCGAGGGCGCCGCCCGCGTTGTTCACGAGCACGTCGCAGCGCCCCAGCGCGGCGGCGAACGCGTCCACCGCCGCCCGGTCCGTGACGTCCAGCGCGTGCGCGCGCGCCGCGCGGCCCGCGTCCGTCAGCTCGGCGGCCAGCGCCTCGATCCGCTCGGCACGCCGGGCGGTGAGCACCACCTCGTACCCCTCGGCGGCGAGCCGCCGCGCCGTGGCGGCGCCGATGCCGCTGCTCGCTCCCGTGACGACGGCGATGGGTGTGTCGGTCACCTGTGTGCCTCCCGTACCTCAGTGCTCCCGTGGCACATACATGATGACGGCGACACCTATCAGGCAGATGAACGCCCCGACCACGTCCCACCGGTCGGGCCTGAACCCGTCGGCCACCATCCCCCAGGCGAGCGACCCGGCGACGAACACCCCGCCGTACGCGGCGAGGATGCGGCCGAACTCGGCGTCCGGCTGGAGCGTCGCCACGAAGCCGTACACCCCGAGCGCGACCAGCCCGCCGCCGATCCACAGCCAGCCCCGGTGCTCCCGCACGCCCTGCCACACCAGCCACGCCCCGCCGATCTCGCACAGCGCGGCCAGCACGAACAGCGCGACCGACCGCGCGACGTTCACCCGGCGGCCCGCAGCCGCTGCGCGAACTCCGTGGCCCAGTAGGTGAGGACCATCCCGGCCCCTGCCCGGCGGAACGCCGTCAGCGTCTCCTCGATCGCCCGCTCCCGGTCCAGCCAGCCGCGCTCCGCCGCCGCCTCGACCATCGCGTACTCCCCGGAGATCTGGTACACCGCCACGGGCACGGGCGAGACGTCCGCGATCCGCCGCAGCACGTCGAGGTAGGGCAGGCCGGGCTTCACCATCACCATGTCGGCGCCCTCGGCGAGATCGAGATCCAGCTCCCGCAGGGCCTCCCGCGCGTTCGGCGGGTCCTGCTGGTACGTCCTGCGGTCGCCCTTGAGCGACGAGTTGACGGCCTCGCGGAACGGCCCGTAGAACGCCGACGCGTACTTCGCCGTGTACGCCAGCACCGCCGCGTCCTGGTGCCCGGCCGCGTCCAGCGCCCGCCGGATCACGCCGACCTGGCCGTCCATCATGCCGCTGGGGCCCAGCACGTGCGCGCCCGCCTCGGCCTGCACGACGGCCATCTCCGCGTACCGCAGCAGCGTCGCGTCGTTGTCCACCCGGCCCCGCGCGTCCAGCACACCGCAGTGCCCGTGGTCGGTCACCTCGTCCAGGCACACGTCGGACATGACGACCAGGTCGTCCCCGACCTCCTCGCGCACGGCCCGCAGGGCCCGCTGGAGGATGCCGTCCGGATCGGTGCCCGGCGTGCCGACCGCGTCCTTCTTCGCCTCCTCCGGCACCCCGAAGAGCATGATCCCGCCGACCCCGGCCGCAACCGCCTCGGCCGCCGCCTTCCGCAGCGAGTCCAGGGTGTGCTGGCGCACCCCCGGCATCGTGGAGATGGCGACCGGCTCGGCGATCCCCTCCCGCACGAACGCGGGCAGGATCAGATCAGCCGCGTCCGGCCGGTGCTCGGCCACCATCCGCCGCATCGCGGGGGTGGTCCGCAGCCGCCGTGGCCGCGCCTGGGGGTAGTTCATGACGTCCTCTCACGCGCCCGCGCGGCGCGCCCGCACCCCGTGTCACGGGGTACGGGTACGCCTGCGCTGCGGGCGCTTCTCGCTCGGCCGCTTCAGCGCCTCACCGGCCTCAAGGGCCGCGAGCCGCCGGTCCGCACCGTACTGTGCCAGGGCCTCGGTCAGCTTGTGCACCGAGGGCTCGGGCGCCATCACATCGACGCGCAGGCCGTGTTCCTCCGCGGTCCGCGCGGTCGCCGGGCCGATGCAGGCGATCACCGTCACGTTGTGCGGCTTGCCCGCGATGCCGACGAGGTTGCGCACCGTGCTCGACGACGTGAACAGCACCGCGTCGAAGCCGCCGCCCTTGATGGCCTCCCGCGTCTCGGCGGGCGGCGGCGAGGCGCGCACCGTCCGGTAGGCGGTCACGTCGTCCACCTCCCAGCCCAGCTCGACCAGGCCCGCCACCAGCGTCTCGGTGGCGATGTCGGCGCGCGGCAGGAACACACGGTCGATGGGGTCGAAGACCGGGTCGTAGGGCGGCCAGTCCTCCAGCAGCCCGGCGGCCGACTGCTCGCCGCTCGGCACCAGGTCGGGCCGTACGCCGAACGTCCGCAGCGCCCGCGCCGTCTGCTCGCCGACGGCCGCCACCTTGATCCCGGCGAACGCCCGCGCGTCGAGCCCGTACTCCTCGAACTTCTCGCGGATGGCCCGCACCGCGTTGACCGAGGTGAAGGCGATCCACTCGTAGCGGCCGGTGACCAGGCCCTTGACCGCACGGTCCATCTGCTGCGGCGTGCGCGGCGGCTCCACGGCGATCGTCGGCACCTCGCTCGGCACCGCGCCGTAGGAGCGCAGCTGCTCGGAGAGCGACGCGGCCTGCTCCTTGGTGCGCGGCACGAGGACCTGCCAGCCGAAGAGCGGCTTGGACTCGAACCACGACAGCCGCTCACGGCGGTCGGCCGCGCCCCCGGCGCCCACGACCGCTATCACCGGCCGGTCGCCCTCGGGCGAGGGCAGCACCTTGGCGGACTTCAGCGTCCGCTCGACCGTGCCGAGCGTCGCCGACCAGGTGCGCTGCCGTGTGGTGGTGCCCGCGACGGTGACGGACAGCGGGGTGTCGGGCTTGCGTCCGGCCGCGATCAGCCGCGCCGCCGTGACGCCGACCGCCTCCAGCGAGGTGCTGACGACGACGGTCGCGTCGGAGGCGCCGACCTCGTTCCAGCAGCGGTCGTCCGCCGTGGGGCCGTCCACGAAGCGCACGTCGCCGCCCTCGGGGTGCCGCAGCGGCACCCCCGCGTAGGCGGCCACGCCCACCGCGTGGGAGATCCCGGGGACGACCTCGAAGACGATGCCCTCGGCGGCGAGCGCCAGCATGTCGGCGGCCGTGTCCGTGTCGAGGCCGGGGTCACCGGCGACCGCACGGACGACCCGGCTGCCGGAGCGCGCGGCCCGCATGACAAGATCGGCGACATCACCGGCGACGGCCGCCGCGGCCTGCAACGGCGTGGCCGTCTCCGGCCGTACGTGCTCGCGGACGACCTCGAACGCCTCGGGGTCCGCGATCAGCACGTCGGCCTGCCGCAGCGCGTCAACGGCGCGCAACGTCAGCAGACCCGGGTCACCGGGTCCCGCTCCGAGGAAGGTGACGTGCCCGAGGGCCGTGTGGACTTCGCCTGCCGGCTTCGCGGTGACGTGCGGCTGGGCGCGTGTGGTGCGTGCGGCGGTGGGGCTCAATGTTCTCGCTCCCCCATCAGACCGGCCGCGCCCTTCGCGAGCATCTCCTCGGCGAGCGCGCGGCCGACGGCCGCCGCCTCCCCGGGGGACGCCGGCAGGGGACCGGTGGTGGACAGCTGGACCAGCGTCGTGCCGTCGGTGGTGCCGACGGCGCCGCGCAGGCGCAGTTCGGTGACGTATCGCCCGCCGTCCCCCGGGAGCACGTCCGCGTACGCGCCCACGGGCGCGCTGCAGCCGGCTTCGAGGGTGGCGAGCACGGTGCGCTCGGCCGTCACGGCGATCCGGGTGTGCGGGTCGTCGAGAGCGGCGAGACGTGTGACGAGGTCCGCGTCGGACGCGGCGCACTCGACGGCCAGTGCCCCCTGGCCGGGGGCGGGCAGCATGATGTCGGGGGAGAGCGCCTCGCTGATCTCCCCCGCGCGTCCGAGGCGGTGCAGCCCCGCGGCGGCGAGCACGACGGCGTCGAGTTCGCCGGAGCGTACGTACCCGATCCGCGTATCGACGTTCCCGCGGATCGGGACCGTCTCCACGGCCCTGCCGAGGGAGCGCGCCCAGGCGGCCAGCTGCGCCGCGCGGCGCGGCGAGCCGGTGCCTATGCGTACGGGGCCTTCCGCGGTGAGCCGCTCGAACGTCAGGCCGTCGCGGGCGACGAGGACGTCGCGCGGGTCGGCGCGCGTCGGCAGCGCGGCGAGCGTCAGGCCCTCGGGCTCGGCGGTGGGCAGGTCCTTCAGGGAGTGCACCGCGAGGTCGATCTCACCGGCGAGCAGCGCGTCGCGCAGCGCCGAGACGAAGACGCCGGTGCCGCCGATGCTGGCGAGCGCCTCGCGGGAGACGTCGCCGTAGGTGGTGATCTCGACCAGGTCCACGGGGCGGCCGGTGAGCCGGGAGACCTGTTCGGCGACGCCCCCCGACTGTGCCATGGCGAGCTGGGAGCGCCGCGTGCCGAGCCGCAGGGGCCGGTGCGTCGCGTTCATGACCGCTCCTGTTCCGGGTGAGCGTGGTGGGCGAACGGGACGTGTCCCGCGAGGATGTCGGCGCCGAGGGTGTCCGCGCCGAAGGGGTCGGCCGTGACGCTGTCCGCGCCCGACAGGTCGAACAGCTGCCGCAGGGCCGCCGCATAGTAGGCGCCGCCCGGCTCGCCCGCCAGTTCCTTGACGCGCACGGTCGGCGAGTGCAGGAGTTTGTCCACGACGCGGCGGACGGTCCTGGTGATCTCGGCCCGCTCCTTGTCGTCGAGCCCCGGCAGCCTGCCGTGCAGCCTGGTCAGCTCGGCGGCGACGACGTCGGCGGCCATGGCGCGCAGGGCGACGACGGTGGGCGTGATGTGCGCGGCGTGCCGGGCGGCGCGGAAGGCGGCGACCTCCTCGGCGACGATCTGCCGCACGGCGTCCACGTCGGCGGCCATCGGCGCGTCGGCAGAGGCGGCGGCGAGCGACTCGATGTCCACGAGCCGGACGCCGGTGAGGCCGTGCACGTCGGCGTCCACGTCGCGGGGCATCGCGAGGTCGAGGACGGCCAGTTCCGGCGCCGGGTCGGCGTGCCCCTCGACGGCGGGGCAGGGCCGGGCGGCGGCGCGGCGGGCGCGTTCGCGCAGGGCTCCGGCGACGGCGTCGGCGGTCAGCACGAGGCCGGTGGCGCCCGTACAGGACACGACGATGTCGGCCAGGGCCAGTTCGGCGGCCACGGAGATCGCGTTGATGGGGACGGCGCGGGCGCGGGTGGCGTCCTCGCCCGCGCTCAGGGCGGTGGCGAGGCGGTCGGCGCGCTCCAGGGTCCTGTTGGCGATCACCAGTTCGGACACACCGGCGCGGGCCAGGGTCGTCGCGGCCAGGGAGGACATGGAACCGGCGCCGATCACCAGGGCGCGGCGCCCACGCGGCCAGTCGCCGCCGCCGCGCGGCGCGAGCTGGTCGAGGCCGACGGTGACGAGCGACTGCCCGGCGCGGTCGATGGCGGTCTCGCTGTGGGCCCGCTTGCCGACGCGCAGCGCCTGCTGGAAGAGGTCGTTGAGGAGACGGCCCGCCGAGTGCTCGTCCTGCGCGAGGGCGAGGGCCGCCTTGATCTGGCCGAGGATCTGCCCCTCGCCGATGACCATCGAGTCGAGCCCGCAGGCGACGTCGAACAGGTGCTGGACGGCGTCGTCCTCGTGGTGCCGGTAGAGGTAGGGCGCCAGGTCCTCCGCGGGGACGCCGCTGTGCCGCGCCAGGAGCGCGAGGAGGCCGTCGGCGCCGTGGTGGAACCGCTCCACCACCGCGTACAGCTCGATGCGGTTGCAGGTGGACAGGACCGCGGCCTCGACGGCGGGCGGCGTGTCCGTCCCCGCGCCCAGCGCGGCGTGCAGCAGCGCGGGCCGCTCCCCCGGCGCGAGCGCGGCGCGCTCCAGCAGGCTGACGGGCGCGCTGCGGTGACTGATGCCGATGACCAGCAGCGTCATGCGGGCATCACCGCCTGCTCGCCGTCCCCGGGCTCGCGGCCGACCTGCCCGCCCATCTCCTCGGCGGCCTTGCGCTGCTCGTGGAAGGCGAGGATCTGGAGCTCGATGGAGAGGTCCACCTTCCGCACGTCCACGCCCTCGGGCACGGTCAGCACGGTCGGGGCGAAGTTGAGGATCGACGTCACCCCGGCCGCGACGAGCCGTTCGCACACCTGCTGGGCGGCGCCGCCCGGTGTGGTGATGACGCCGATGGAGACGCCGCCCGTGTGGATGATCGTCTCCAGGTCGTCCACGTGCTGCACGGCGATGCCCGCGACCTGCTTGCCGGTCATCGCGGGGTCGGCGTCGATCAGCGCGGCGACCCGGAAGCCGCGGGAGGCGAAGCCGCCGTAGTTGGCTAGGGCGGCGCCCAGGTTGCCGATGCCGACGATGACGACAGGCCAGTCCTGGGTGAGCCCGAGTTCGCGGGAGATCTGGTAGACGAGATACTCGACGTCGTAGCCGACGCCCCGGGTGCCGTAGCTGCCGAGGTAGGAGAAGTCCTTGCGGAGCTTGGCCGAGTTGACGCCCGCGGCGCTCGCCAGTTCCTCCGAGGACACCGTGGGGACCGAACGCTCCGAGAGCGCGGTCAGTGCCCGCAGGTACAGCGGGAGCCGGGCGACGGTAGCCTCGGGGATTCCCCGGCTACGGGTCGCCGGTCGGTGTTGTCGGCCAGTTGCCACGGTGCTCCTGCCGGTCGGGCCAAGCGGAGGGCGGGCGCCCCTGGCGCGCGAGCGTGCACCGGGGCCGTTCCGTCGTGACCAGGCTATGTCTTTGTGAACGCGTGCACAAAGATGGTGTCCATTTTGTCCGCCCAAAGTGACCGGTGCCACACGGATCAACGGGGACACCGGGCCACTCTCCTCACGATTGCCTCACGGGCGGATAAAACGACGTCGTAGCGTAATCCAAACCGGGTCAAGCCGCCAAAGCGCGCCGCAACCGCCCCGCGTCCACCCGCCAGAAGTCGTGCTGCTCGCCGTCCACGAGGACCACGGGGATCTGCTCCTGGTAGAGCCGGTGCAGCTCCGCGTCGGCCGTGATGTCCTTCTCCTCCCAGGCCGCGCCCGTCTCGGCGCACACCGCCGCGACCACGGCGCGGGCGTCGTCGCACAGGTGGCAGCCGGGGCGGCCGATCAGGGTGACGAGCCGGTCTGCGGGCGCCACGGCGGGACGCGTGGCGCCGGTGGAACGGTCGCGGCGCGGGCGGAGCAAGGGAGTCATGGGGCCCATTGTGCCGCGCGGGAGCCCCGTATGGTCATGCCCACGCAACCAGGACTTCCCGGGGCGGTGGCTATGCTCGACGCATGGCCAGGCCACGCCCCATCGAGCCGCGCACCTCCCGGTCCGCCGCCCGGAGCGGCTGGTTCACCCTCCGCAGGCGCGCGGACACGGACGGCACACCGGCCCACGACGCCGCGCGGCCCCACTCCGCGCCGCCCGCCCCCCGCAGGGCCAGGCAGGAGCTCGCGGGCGAGGCGTCCGCCGAGGCGGCGCGTGAACAACTCGCGACGCAGGACGCCGAGGTCGCCGAGAACGCGGCGTCCGCCTTCCCCGACCCCGGGGACACCAGGGGCGCCGCCTTCTTCGACCTCGACAACACGGTCATGCAGGGCGCGGCGATCTTCCATCTCGGCCGCGGCCTGTACAAGCGGAAGTTCTTCCAGAAGCGCGAGCTGGTGAAGTTCGCCTGGCAGCAGGCGTACTTCCGCCTCGCGGGCGCCGAGCACGCGGGCCACATGCAGGACGCGCGGGACAGCGCCCTGTCCATCGTGCGCGGCCACAGCGTCGAGGAACTGACCGCCATCGCCGAGGACATCTACGACGAGTACATGGCCGCCCGCATCTGGCCCGGCACCCGTGCCCTCGCCCAGGCGCACCTCGACGCGGGGCAGCGCGTCTGGCTCGTGACCGCCGCGCCGGTCGAGACGGCCCGCATCGTCGCCCGCCGCCTCGGCCTGACCGGCGCGCTCGGCACGGTCGCGGAGTCCGTGGACGGCGTCTACACCGGCCGCCTCGTCGGCGAACCGCTGCACGGCCCGGCCAAGGCGATCGCCGTGCGGTCGCTGGCCGAGACCGAGGACCTGGACCTGTCGCGCTGCGCCGCGTACAGCGACTCGGCGAACGACATCCCGCTGCTGTCGCTTGTCGGTTATCCCTACGCGATCAATCCTGACAGCAAGTTGCGCGCGCACGCCCGCGAAATGGGCTGGCGCCTGCGCGACTACCGCACGGGCCGCAAGGCCGTCCGTGTCGGGGTTCCGGCGGCGGCGGGAGCGGGTGCCGTGGCCGGTGGGGCGATGGCGGCGCTCGCCCTGCAACGGCGCCGCCGGTAGCGGCTGTCCGCCGCCCGCCCGGGGGCCGCGCGCACCGCGCTTCCCCGCATTCCGAGTGCCTTACCCCACGGCGGCGCCCGGCAGACCTCCCCACCGCCATTGATCAATCTCGGTCATCCGATCACGCCTGCGATCACTGAATGATCAGGTATGGCATGGCGAATGCGTGGCGATGTGAACACAACGTGTCACAGTTCAAAGCTATTCGGCGATTTTCGCAACTACGCGTAGCACCGTCAGCACGAAGCGTTATTCTCCTCAGACGCAATCCGGTCCCCAGCCGTTCCCCTCCAGGAGACGGGTGACGGACCCGCCACTGCACGTGTTGGAAGCTTAAGCCTCTGGGAGTCCCGTGTACCCACACGTCGGGGTTGACGCCTCGGGCCTGGCTGCGCCGCGCTCAACGGTCCTCGACCGATTGCGCGCCCTCGTCCCCACCGCGTATGCCGTCCCCCCCCTCGCCGCCACACCCATCGCCGCAATCCCAGCCGTACCCGCAGTACCCGCCGCACCCCCCGCACCCGTCGTCCCCGCCTACGCGCTCGCCGACCAGGCGGCGGACACCGGCACCCCGGCCCCCGCCCCGGCGGACACCGCAGCCACCGGCACCGCGGGCAGACGTGCCCGCGCCGGAGCCGCCGGCACCTCCACCGCGCGCAGGCCGGCGGCCGACAGCGACAGCCGCCGCATGATGGACCTGGTCGAACGCGCCCAGGGCGGCGAGGCGGAGGCGTTCGGCTG
This sequence comes from Streptomyces avicenniae, assembly GCF_000719135.1. Taxonomy (GTDB): domain Bacteria; phylum Actinomycetota; class Actinomycetes; order Streptomycetales; family Streptomycetaceae; genus Streptomyces; species Streptomyces avicenniae. The sequence continues at coordinate 263,491 of NZ_JOEK01000005.1, forward strand.
CCTCTACGACCACTACGCCGACACCGTCTACCGGTACATCTACTACCGCGTCGGCGGCCGGGCCACGGCCGAGGACCTCACCAGTGAGACCTTCCTGCGCGCGCTGCGCCGCATCGGCACGTTCACCTGGCAGGGCCGCGACTTCGGCGCCTGGCTGGTCACCATCGCCCGCAACCTGGTCGCCGACCACTTCAAGTCGAGCCGCTTCCGGCTCGAAGTGACCACCGGCGAGATGCTCGACGCGAACGAGGTCGAGCGCAGCCCCGAGGAGTCCGTCCTCGAATCCCTCGCCAACTCCGCCCTCCTCGACGCGGTCCGCAAGCTCAACCCACAGCAGCAGGAGTGCGTCACCCTCCGCTTCCTCCAGGGGCTCTCGGTCGCCGAGACGGCCCGGGTCATGGGGAAGAACGAGGGCGCCATCAAGACGCTCCAGTACCGCGCCGTCCGCACCCTCGCCCGCCTGCTGCCCGACGACGCCCGCTGAGCGACGTTTCCGCCACACCTTCCCACGCTTGGTGAGCAAGCTCTACCAATCAGTCACATAATCTGCCAGCCGTAACCCGAGTGCCTGTCCGCTCGTTGTCGGGTTCGTGGGCTTCCTACAGCCGGGTCCTGGCCATGGCTTTCACCCGTCCGGGTGGACATGGCCAGGACCCGAAACCTCTGTCCTGTGTAGGGAGTCGTTCTTGTGATGAGAAGCCTGTGACGAGAGGAGGTGCCGCCCGTGATCGGTTCCGTGTCGGCGAACCGCCGGGCCAACGCCTTCGCCCATCTCCTCGACGAACCGCGGCTCGCCGAGCCGCGGTCAGGGGATCCGGCGACGGCGGCGGACATCCCGGCGGACGCCCGCGACCAGACCGCGCTGCTGGCGGTCGCGGACCGGCTGGCGGCCCTGCCACGGCCGGAGCTGGCCCCCGAGACCAAGGTGGCCCAGCGCGCCGGACTGCTCGCCGCGATGCAGGAGGCGTTCGCCGATGGGACGGCGGCCGAGAGCCCGCCGCGCGCCGAGCAGGTCCCCGCCCAGCGGCGCCCGCGGGGCGGCCGAGGACTCCACCGCGCCGTCCAGGGCGGCGCGCTGGCCAGACTGCGGCCGAGATCCCGCCTGACGAAGGGGCTCGCGGCCGGTGGGCTCACCATGGGGGTCGCGGCCGGTGCCTTCGGCGGTGTCGCCGCCGCCAGCACCGACGCGCTCCCCGGTGACACGCTCTACGGCCTCAAGCGCGGGATGGAGGACCTCCGGCTCGACTTCGCCGACGGCGACACCGACCGGGGCCGCGTCCATCTCGACCTCGCCTCCACCCGGATGAGCGAGGCCCGCCGCCTCCTGGAGCGCGGACGGTCCGGCCCGCTGGACCTCGACGACCTCGCCGAGATCCGCCGTGCCCTGTCCAGCATGTGCGACGACGTGGCCGCGGGCCACCGGCTGCTCTCCCAGGCGTACGCGGCGGACGGCTCGCTCGGGCCGATCCAGTCGCTGTCCGCCTTCTCGGAAGGCCACCGGAACACCTGGACCCTGATCCGCCGCCAGCTCCCGCCAGAACTGCGGGACGTCGGCACCGAGGTCAGCCACGTCTTCGACCGCATGGACGACGACATCGCACCGCTCCAGTCCCTGCTGCCCGCCGAGCCACGGCGCGCGGCAGCCGCCGACGCGGGCACCGGCCCGCCCGCCGGTACCGACGCCGACGCCTCCGCGTCCACCACCCCGTCGTCACCCACCCCCCCGAGCGGTGACGACAGCCCGGCGGCCGGCCCGGACGAACGGCGCACCCCGGCGGAACGGGACGGGCTCCTCGGCGGAGTCGATCTCCTCGACCCGGAGCCCGGCACACCGGGCGAATCCACCGAGGAGGCACCGAGCAGCCGTCCCACGACACCCCGCGCCCAACTCCCGCAGCCGGACATCACCATCCCCCCACTGGTGGACGACCTGCTGCCCGGCCTCGGCCTGGACGTCGGGGAGCGCGACCAGGACTGAAGCGTGTTGCAGTACTGGCCCGCGCGGCGCGCCCTCCCCGGGCCTTCCCCCGGGGAGGGCGTCCGCACGCCCGCGTCCCTGACCCCTTGAGCCGACGCCGCCTCGCCGTCGAGACTCGTAGGACCGGCTTCGCGAAGGAGTTGTCCCGTGGGTGGGGAATCACTGTTCTACCGACCGAGGAACTCGCTGGCGACCACCATCCGCGCCTACCTGGGCGGGCCGACACCGAGCCGCGGCGACGACCCCGCCGTGTGCTTCTCCCCCGAAGGGGTCGAACACCACGAGTCGTACGGACGCGGCCCGACCACCCGCCTGAGCTGGAACGACGTCCGGGCGGTCGCCGTCCTGCCAGGACCGGTCGAGGGCCGTTCCGCCCTGTGCGTGTACCCGCTCCACGAATTACCCGGGCCCGCCATCGCGCCAGGAGAGCTGTGGACCGGCGTCGGGCCAGGTCTCGCGGTGCACCTGACAGCCCTGTTCGGCACGCCGCTCGCGGTGCACCTCCACCATGTGAGGGGCCCGTCGCTGCGGAAGCTCGCCGCGCGCCTGCCGACCTGGACGGACGGCAGGACGGCCCTCACCGCGGCACGTCCGGCCTGACGCCGCTCAGGCGAGCCGTTCCGCGGCGGCCGGGGTCCGTACGGTCAACGCCCCGAGCCGTTCCGCCGTGCCCGTGCCCGGCTCGGGCGTGTAGACGACGAGGAGTTGGTCCTCGTCCGCGGGCGCGCGCAGCGTCTCGTAGGCGAACGTCAGGTCGCCCGCCGTCGCATGCCGCAGCCGCTTCACGCCGAACGTCTTCTCCGTCACGCCCTGGTCGGCCCACAGCCGTCTGAAGTCCTCGCTCAGCACGGCCAGTTCATCGACCAGCGCGGCGAGTCGCCCGTCCTGCGGATGCCGCCCCGCCGCCAGCCGCAGGAACGCCACGCACTCCGCCGCCACCAGCGGCCACTCCGGGTAGAGGACGCGGGACGCGGGATCGAGGAAGCAGTGCCGGGGGATGTCGGGCGTGCCGGGGCCCATCCCCGAGAAGCCCATCACGGCGTCCCCCGCCGCGTTCCACGCGAGCACGTCCATCCGGCGCCCCAGGACGAACGCGGGCGTCCCCGCCATCCCGTCGAGCAGCAGCCGCAGCCCCGGCCGCACCTCCTCGGCGCCCGGCGGCACGCCACCGCGCCGCGCGGGACGGGCCAGCGCGTACAGGTACTCACGCTCCGCGCCGTCCAGCCGCAGCACCCGCGCGATCGCGTCGAGCACCGCGTCCGAGACGCTGGGCCCGCGCCCCTGTTCGAGGCGCACGTAGTAGTCCACGCTCACCCCGGCCAGTTGCGCCACCTCCTCGCGGCGCAGGCCGGGCACCCGCCGCCTGCCGTGCTCCGGCAGCCCCACGTCCCCGGGCAGCAGGCGCGCGCGGCGTGAGCGCAGGAAGTCCCCGATGTGTGCGTCCGTAGGCATACGCCCGAGCGTAGACGGGCCAGGGTGGTTCCGGCAGACCCAGGAAAACCGTCCCCCTGCCTCGGCCGGGCGCGGCGTACGAGGGTGGTCCACGCCGGGCGGAACACCCCCGGCGCACCCACCGCACACGGAGCACGCCATGTCCTACGCAGACCTCGCAGGCCGCACCGCCCTCGTCACCGGAGCCGCCAGCGGCATGGGCGCCGCCACCGCGCGCGCCCTGGCGGCCCACGGCGTCCGCGTCGTCCTCACCGCCCGCCGCGCCGAGCGGCTGACCGCCCTGGCCGCCGAGCTGGAGGCGGCGGGCGGCAGGGCCCTGGCCGTCGCCGCCGACGTCACGGACGCGGACGCCGTACGGGCCGCCGCCGACCGGGCGCACGACGCGTTCGGCCGCGTCGATCTGGTCGTCGCCGCCGCCGGTGTCATGCTGCCCAACCCCATCGCCGCCGGACGGGCCGACGAGTGGCGGCGCATGATCGACACCAACCTCACCGGCGCGCTCAACGTCATCGGCGCCCTCACCCCCGACCTCGTCGCCGCCGCGGCCGACGGCGCGCCCGCCGACGTCGTGACCGTCTCCTCGATCGGCGCGCACATCCCCTTCGCCGACTACGCCGTCTACGGCGCCACCAAGGCCGCCCTCACCTACCTCGCGCAGTCGCTGCGCACCGAGTTCGGCCCGCGCGACGTGCGCGTCACCAACATCGAGCCGGGCCTGACCGACTCCGAGCTCGCCGGGCACGTGGACAACGCCGCCCTGGCCGGGCAACTGGACGGCATGGCCGACGCGTTCGGCACCCTGGCGGCCGACGACATCGCGGACCTCGTCACCTACACGGTCAGCCGGCCCCGGCACGTCAACCTGCGGCAGATCGTCGCCCTGCCCACCCGCCAGGCGTGACCCGTCAGAAGAAGACGGAACGCCGCCCGACCAGCAGCTTGTACAGCGTGTGCTGGATCGTCTCGCGCACCTGGTCGGTCAGTTGGAACATCAGCATCGGGTCCTCGGCCGCCTCCGCGGGCCGGTCCCTGGTCTCGACCGGCTCGCCGAACTGGATCGTCCACTTCGTCGGCAGCGGCACCGCGCCCAGCGGCCCGAGCCACGGGAACGTCGGCGTCACCGGGAAGTACGGCAGGCCCAACAGCCGTGCGAGCACCCGCGAGTTGCCCAGCATGGGGTAGATCTCCTCGGCGCCGACGATCGCGCACGGCACGATCGGGACGCCCGCGCGCAGCGCCGTCGCGACGAAGCCGCCGCGCCCGAAGCGCTGCAACTTGTAGCGCTCGGCGTAGGGCTTCCCCAGCCCCTTGAAGCCCTCGGGCATGACGCCGACCAGCTCGCCCCTGTCGAGGAGTTCCCTGGCGTCCTCGGCGCAGGCCAGCGTGTGCCCGGCCTTGCGCGCCAACCCGTTGACGACGGGCAGTTGGAGGACGAGGTCGGCGGCCAGCAGCCGCAGGTGCCGCTGCGCCGGGTGCGTGTCGCGGACGGCGACCTGGAGCATCAGCCCGTCCCAGGGCAGCGTGCCCGAGTGGTTCGCGACGATCAGGGCGCCGCCGTCCGCCGGGATGTTCTCGATGCCGCGCACCTCGACGCGGAAGTACTTCTCGAACAGGGGCCGCAGCAGCGTCATCAGGACCTCGTCGGTGAGGTCCTGGTCGAAGCCGAAGTCGTCCACCTCGTAGTCGCCGGTGACGCGGCGGCGCAGGAACGCGAGACCGCGCGCCACCGCCCGGTCGAGCCCGCCCGCCTCCGCGGGGGCCGCGGCGCCCCCGGCGCCCTCGCCGTCCGCCTGCCGGGGCACGGCCCCGCCCGCGGCGCGCTCCCGCGTCCTGCGGGCGCCCTCCTCGAAGGGGATGACCTTCGCGTCAGCCACGGCGCAGCGCCTCCTCGGCACGTTCGACGGCCCGTCCCAGCAGGGCGGGCGGCAGGAGCCCGGGGCCGTGGACCGCCGCGAAGTCGGCGAACGCCTCGGCGGTGGTGTATTCGAGCGGACCGCCGGTCGCGGCCCGCAGCGCGTCGGTCCTGACGACGCGGCCGTGCGTCAGCGTCCTGAACAGCTCGCCGGACAGGCCGTGCACGCCCAGCGCGCGCAGTCCCGGCCCCAGCCAGGGCGTCAGGGGCCGCGCCACCGGGACGGTCGGCCGTCCGAGACGGCGGGCGGCCTGGGAGAGCAACAGCACGCCGTCCCCGGCCACGTTGTACGTGCCGGGGGCCAACGCGCCGCGGCCCTGGCCCCGTACGGCCCGGCACAGGACGTCCACCGCGTCCTGTTCGTGCACGAACTGGAGGCGCGGGTCGAAGCCGAACACGGTCGGCAGCACGGGGAGCCTGAAGTACGCGGCGAGCGGTCCTTCGGCGCCAGGCCCGAGGACGTGCGCGAGTCGCAGGACGGTCACCGCCACGTCGGGGCAGCGGCGCGCGAAGCCGCGCAGGTACCCCTCGATCTCGACGACGTCCTGTGCGAAGCCGCCACCGGCGGGGGCCGCGAGGCGGCTGGTCTCGTCCGCCACGGCCGGGTCGCGCGGGGAGTTCCCGTAGACCAGGGTGCTGGACGCGACGACGACGCGGCGCAGGGTGGGGATCTTCTGGCAGGCGCCGAGCAGTTGGAGCGTCCCGAGGACGTTGATCTCCTTGACGGCCGCCCGGCCGCCGCCGTGCGGCCCGGCCGTGGCGTGCACGTCGAGGTGCACGACGGTGTCCACCGCGTGCTGGGCGAGGACGGCGACGATCGACGGCTGCCGGAGGTCGGCCCGGACGAAGCGGAACGATTCCGCTCGCCCGGGAAGCCGATCCGGCGGCACGGCGTCCACGCCGATGACCCGTTCCACGTCCGGCTCTTTCACGAGCCGCCGCAGGAACCGGCCGGCGAGCTGCCGGGCGGCGCCCGTCACGAGCACGGTTCTGCCCATGAAACCCCCCTGCCCCAGGCTTCCGGGCACCAAGCCTACGGCCCTCCCGTCGCCGTTCGGACGGGAGGGCCGGTCAGCGGCGCTCGCTCACTTCTTGTTGCGGCGCTGGACGCGCGTGCGCTTCAGAAGCTTGCGGTGCTTCTTCTTCGCCATTCGCTTGCGCCGCTTTTTGATAACAGAGCCCACGACTACCCTCGCTCACTTCGCTTTCCCGGTGCGGGGCGTCGGAGCCCACACGACCTACATGCGCCCAGCCTACCGGTCACCGAGTGATACGGGTTAATCGAGGGGTCGAGGAGAGCTCCGGCCGCGGCGCCGCGTCACGCCGCGCGCGGGGTTTCCACGGTCACCGCGGGCCGGAGGTATTCCGTGTTCAGGCGCTTTCGACGCCCACGAAGGACTCCCGGAGGTACTCGTGGACGGCCTGCTCGGGTACCCGGAAGGACCTTCCCACCCGGATCGCGGGCAGATGACCGGCGTGCACCAGACGGTACACAGTCATCTTGGAGACTCGCATCACCGCGGCGACCTCCGCCACGGTCAGGAACTTGGCCTCGCTCAGAAGCCTTTCAGCAGCCATGCCACACCTGACCTTCCGCACATGTCGGACACCGGCTTCCCCTCCGGTGACTCCCTCTCGCATGTGCGCTCCTCCCCAGATTAGGGGCGGGTGATGCGAGTGGGGAAGAGGTGCCGCAACCACCCTTTTACTGCGAGGGGGTTCTTACCGTGACAGAGAAGCCTGATTGAGCACATAGCGCGTGGGGGCTCGCGAAGAACCGCCGTGCGCCGTCCATACCATTCACACAACGGCGACAACTCGGCTGCACCGGAGATCGCCTGACGAGGCGACACCTGCCGACACCCGCGTGCACGAGCCCCGCCGACGCCGCTGACCTGCGCATCCACCGCGCCGCTCGGCCGCGCCCCACGTCCGGCCCACCCGCCCCTCCCGCTCGGGCCGACGGCCGCATTCCCCGGAAAGGCCGACCGGCGCACCGGCGCACGGGCAACCGATGGCATATGCCTTCCGCATAACCCGCACTTCACAGAACCGGGCGGACAACTCCCCGCTGCGTAGGCCGAATAGGGTCGCTATGTCGATAGAAAACCCGTGCATCGGGGGGATGCTGTCTGCGCATTCCCGCCGGTCCTGCCGGGCGGGCGAGCGTGGGCCGTCCGGACGCGTCAGGGCAGGAGCCCATGTGCGGGGTAGACGGCGGCCCGTGTGGCCAGGATCGCCTGATCGACGACGCTGGCGGGATCGTAGCCCGCCGCCCAGGGACGTGGCGCGGGGCTGCGCCCGTCGGTCATGCGCCGGGGGCCCTGCTGGCGGGTCAGCGCGTAGACGGTCCGCAGCCACTCCTCGGGGACGAGGGTCTCCGGCGGGATCGGCGCATGCGCGGCGATGGCGACGAGATGGGTCCAGCTGCGCGGCACGACGTCCACCACGGCGTACCCGCCGCCGCCCAGGGCCAGCCACCGGCCGTCGGCGTGGGTGTGGGCCCAGGAGTGGCAGGCGTCGGCGGCGGCGCGCTGGGCGTCGAGGCTGAGGGTGAGGTTGCTCTGCCAGTCCTCGAAGTGGGTGTCGGCGCCGTGCTGGCTGACGAGGACCTGCGGACGGAACGCCGCGAGCAGCTCGGGGACGGTCGCGTGGAGAGCGCGGAGCCACTCCCCGTCGGACGTTCCGGCGGGCAGGGCGACGTTGACGGCCGTGCCGTCCGCGTCGCCGCCGCCGGTCTCGGAGGGCAGCCCGGTGCCCGGGAAGAGGGTGCGCGGATGTTCGTGGACGGAGATCGTGAGGACGCGCGGGTCGTCCCAGAACGCGGCCTGGACGCCGTCGCCGTGGTGCGCGTCGGTGTCCACGTACGCGACCCGTTCGACGCCCAGCTCCAGGAGGCGGGCGATGCCGAGGGCGGCGTCGTTGTACACGCAGAAGCCGGACGCGGCGCCCGGCATCGCGTGGTGGAGGCCGCCGGCGAAGTTCACGGCGTGCGTGGCCTCGCCGCGCCAGACGGCCTCGGCGGCGGCCACGGTCTGTCCCGCGATGAGCGCGGACGCCTCGTGCATGCGGGGAAAGGCGGGGGTGTCCTCGGTGCCGAGGCCGAACGTCTCGTCGGCGGCGCGGGGTTCGGCTCCGGCGCGCTTCACGGCGGCGACGTAGTCGGCCTCGTGGACCAGGCCGAGCGTGAACTCGCCGGCCCTGGGGGCGGCGGCCACCTCGACCTTGCCGTCGAGCCCGAACGCCTCGACCAACCGCATGGTCAGCGCCAGCCGGACCGGGTTCATGGGGTGGTTCGGACCGAAGTCGTACCCCGTCACCGCGGGATGCCACATCAGTCGCGTTCTGCCGCTCATGACGACACATTATCGTCCGACGGCTCCCGCAAAAACGGCGGCACACATACGAGTAGGGCCCGTTGATGTTCAACGGGCCCTACTCTTTCAATAATTGTCCGGCGGTGTCCTACTCTCCCACACGGTCCCCCATGCAGTACCATCGGCGCTGGAGAGCTTAGCTTCC
>NZ_JOEK01000006.1 GCF_000719135.1 Streptomyces avicenniae
TAGAACACCTGGTCCGTCGAGCCGACCTCGACCGGCTTGCCCGCGTACATGACCAGCGTGCGGTGGGTGGGGCCTTGGTAGGGGTGGGCTGGGAGGTGAGGGAGGTGTGGGGGTGGGGCCGTGGGGGTCCCGTGGGGGGTGGCTCGGGGGGCGTCAGCCGCCGAGGGCGGTCAGCGTGTCGAGCTGCTCGGTGGCGGCGGTGTCGAGGTCGGCGGCCAGCGCGACGGCCTCGGGCGCCTGCCCGGCGTCCTGCTCGCCGGTCGAGACGGTGACGGTGTGTTCGAGGAATTCGCGGATGTGGGCGCGGGCCTGTTCCTCGAAGGCGTCGCCCTCCGCGGCCGTGACGGCGGCGAGTTCCTCCTCCGTCACCATGCCCGGCATGTTGTGCCCGGCGTGGACGTTCTCGTAGGGGACGCCGTCCGCCTCAAGCAGCGCGTGCAGGGCGGCCAGGTCCTCCTCGCCCGCCGCGGCGAGGTCGGTCGCGAAGGTGCCGAACGCGGGGTCGGCGGCCCGTTCCTCGACCAGGTCGAGCAGCGGGCGTACCTGGTCGGTCAGCGGGATCATCAGCTGGACCCACGCCAGGTCGGTGAAGTTGAGGGCGCGGTCCTCGGCGGGGACCGTCGCGGAGGGCGCGGCGGAGGGGGACGCGGCGGGAGGCTCCGTGGCCGGGTCGGTGGTGACGGGCCCTTCGGCGTCGTCACCACCGCCGTCCGAACCGCCGCCGCAGCCCGCGAGGAGCACGGCGGCCAGCAGGGTGCCGGCCAGGGCACGAGCTGTGGCGGCGGTCGTCATGAGGAGCCTCCCGGTCATACGGTGGTCGGACGGGTCAGGACGGAGTGCCGTTCGCGCCGCACTTGATGATCGGGCGGATGCAGTCCCGCACGCGCCGGTCCATCTCTGCGGTCGGCCAGGCGTTGAAGAAGTCTCCGTGCATCGTGTATCCGGGTCCAGAGGCCAGACGGAACCTGGACGGGTCACCGTTCACGGGGTAGCGCAGTACCTGACGGAGCTTCGGCACGGCCACCGGGTGCGTGGAGGGGCAGGTGCCGCCCACGGGGTAGGCCATGTGGCTCTTGTGGTCCGGGGAGTCCAGGTCGCGGCCGTTCCAGCACTGCGGGAAGTCGAGGTACGACTCCAGCGCCGTGCCTGCCGGGCAGTTCACGAAGTCCTGGGACGGGTTCACGTGTCCCGCGTGCAGACACGACCAGCGCGCGATCGTACCGGCCGGGCTGGTGGCCGTGGCGTTGCCCGCCACGATCTTCAGGCCCTGCGGCAGCGACTGGGTACGGGCGATCGTGGCGTCGTTCACGCCTTCGCCGAGGTAGTAGAACGTGGCGCTCTGCGGCTCCACCGGCTGGTTGTTCACGAACAGCGTGGGCACCCAGTACGAGGACAGGTCGATGGCCGGGTCACAGGTGCTGTCCGAGGCCAGGAGGTCGTCCAGGTTGGTGTACGCGTCCGTCACGGTGGCGCCGAAGAAGCTGTGCGAGTGCGACGCGCCCGGCAGGCCGGGGAAGATGATCGGGTCGTCGGGACGCCGGTGGCTGAACTCGCACTCGGCGAGGAACTCGGCCACCCGGACGACGTTGGGTCCGACGTCCGCCTGCTGCTGCTGGTTCTGGGCCGCACGGCCCGTCGATCCGGTGAACAGCTGCGAGGCGACCACGGCGGCGATGGCCAGGACGGCCAGCAGCGCCTGCCATGGCGGGCGCCGGACTTGGGTCAGGTTCACGGGCTCTCCTTACGGGTGGGGGGTGGCTCCGCGCAGGGTGTGCGGGTGCCAGAGAGCGCTCTCTGACGCCGGACACTAGGAGCGCCCCAGGGGGCCGTCAAGGAGTCCCGCACATTCCCGGAACTCGCCTGTCATTTCCCGGACATGGAGTTCCGGCGTCTTCCGGCCCGCCCGGCGCGCGGGGTGCGGCCCGGCGCGCGCGGTGCCCGCGTACTACGCTGGCCCGCGAGCAGCACACCCACGGGAGCCCGGCGCACCGGGCTGAGAGGGAGGCGGGCGGCCTCCGACCGTACGAACCTGATCCGGGTCATTCCGGCGAAGGGAGGAGTCGCGTGAGCACGCGCGTGTCCACGGCGGAGGACGGGCCTGGCGGCGGGACGGCGTACGACGCCGTGGTCGTCGGCGGTGGCCTGATCGGGCTGGTGACGGCCTGGCGGGCGGCCGGACGGGGGCTGCGCACCGCCGTCGCCGATCCGCGGCCAGGCGGTGGTGCGGCGCTGGTCGCGGCCGGGATGCTGGCCGCCGTCACCGAACTGCACCACGGCGAGGAGCGGTTGCTGGAACCGGCCCTCGCCTCGGCCGCCCGCTGGCCGGACTTCGCCGCGGAACTGGCCGAGGTGACCGGCACGGACGTCGGCCACCGCTCCTGCGGCACGCTCCAGGTCGCGCTGGACGCGGACGACCGCGCGCAGCTGCGCGAGTCGCAGCTGCTCCAGGAGCGCCACGGGCTCGGCACCCGGTGGCTCACCGGCCGCGAGTGCCGCCGTCTCGAACCGATGCTCGCCCCCGGCGTACGCGGCGGGCTGCGCGTGGACGGCGACCACCAGGCCGATCCGCGGCGGCTGGTGGCGGCGCTGCTGACGGCCTGCGAGCGCGCCGGGGTGACGCTGCACCGGTCGGCCGCGGTGCGCCTCACCGTCGCGGGCGACCGCGCCACCGGCGTCGTCCTCGCCGACGGGACGCGGCTGGTGGCGGAACGCACCGTGCTGGCGGGCGGCAGCCGCAGCGGCGAACTGGCGGGCGTGCCGCCCGGGGTGGCGGTGCCGGTGCGGCCGGTGAAGGGGCAGATCCTGCGGCTGCGGATGCCGCGGGCGCGCCCGCCGTTCCTGTCCAGGACGGTCAGGGCGGTCGTGCGCGGCGAGCAGGTGTACCTGGTGCCGCGCGTCAGCGGCGAGCTCGTGCTCGGCGCGACGGTCGAGGAGCGGGGCTGGGACACGGAGGTGACGGCGGGCGGGGTGTACGGGCTGCTGCGTGACGCGCACGAGCTGCTGCCGGGGCTGACCGAGCTGCCCCTCGTCGAGGCACGCGCCGGGCTGCGGCCCGTCAGCCCCGACAACGCGCCGCTGCTCGGCCCCACCGCGCTGCCGGGGCTGCTGCTCGCCACCGGCCACGGGCGCAACGGCGTGCTGCTCGCGCCGCTCACCGGCGACGCCCTGGCCGACACCCTGACGACCGGTGAACTGCCGGGCGAGGCGCGCCCGTTCGCCGCGCGGCGGTTCAGCCGCGACCATCGGGAGGTACCGGTATGACCGGCGGGAAGGACACGGGGCGGATCACGCTGTGGGTGAACGGCCGGGAGCGCGTACGCCCCGCCGGGACGACGCTCGCCGCGCTCGTCGCCGAGCTGAGCCGCGCGCCGTCCGGGATCGCCGCCGCCGTCAACGAGTCCGTGGTGCCGCGCGGCAGGTGGCCGCTCACGGCCCTCGCCGACGGCGACCGGATCGAGGTACTCACCGCCGTACAGGGAGGCTGACCGCATGACAGGGACCACCACCGAACAGGACCACGACCTCGACGAACCGCTGGTCGTCGGCCCGCTGCGGCTGACGTCCCGGCTGATCATGGGCACGGGGGGCGCCACCGGCCTCGCCGTCCTGCGGGACGCGCTGGCCGCCTCGGGCACCGGGCTGACGACGGTGGCGATGCGCCGTCTCGACCCGGGCGTGCGCGGCTCGGTGCTGTCGGTGCTGCGCGAGCTGGACATCGCACCGCTGCCGAACACCGCGGGCTGCTTCACGGCGGGCGAGGCCGTGCTGACGGCGCGGCTGGCGCGCGAGGCGCTGGGGACCGACGTCGTGAAGCTGGAGGTCGTCGCCGACGAGCGGACGCTGCTGCCCGACCCGGTGGCGACCCTGGAGGCCGCCGAGACGCTGGTGGACGACGGCTTCACCGTCCTGCCGTACACCAACGACGACCCGGTGGTGGCGCGGCAGTTGGAGGACGTGGGCTGCGCCGCCGTGATGCCGCTCGGCTCGCCCATCGGCTCGGGCCTCGGCATCCGCAACCCGCACAACTTCGCGCTGATCACCGAGCGCGCCCGCGTCCCCGTGATCCTCGACGCGGGCGCGGGCACGGCGTCCGACGTGGCGCTCGCCATGGAACTGGGCTGTGCGGGCGTGATGCTGGCGTCGGCGGTGACGCGGGCGCGGCGTCCGGTGACGATGGCGCGGGCGATGCGGCACGCCGTGGAGGCGGGCAGGCTGGCGCAGCTGGCGGGCCGTATCCCCCGGCGGCACTTCGCCCTGGCGTCCTCGCCGTGGGAGGGCATGGCCGCGCTCGATCCGGAGCGCCCGGCTTTCCCCGGCTGATATAGCATCCGGTGCACCTGGCCGGGGTGGACGCGCCGGGTGCACCGCGCATCGTTCCCCGGGGGGAAATCCGTGACGTCAGCTCCTGCTCCCGACCCCGAAAGACCCGCGGCTCCGGCGGGCGGGCCTCCCCTTCTTCCCCCTCCTCCCCTCCCTCCCGCTGCTCCTCCTCTCCCCCTGCCGCCCCACGCCCCCCATCCCGCGTACACGCCCCCGCGGCCCGCCGCCTGGGTCGCGCCGTACGGATGGCCGCGGCAGCGGCGGGGGCCCGGCACGAACAGCCTTGCGCTCGTGGCCATCTGCACGTGCCTGCTCGCGTTCCCCTTCGGGCTGATGCTCGGCGTCCTCGCGCTGCTGCGCTCCGAGCCGGGCGACACGGTGGGCCGCAGGCAGGCCGTCGCCGCGATCGCCGTCACCGGCGCGCTGGTCTGCTTCCTCGCCGTCCTCATCCCCACCTACGTGTTCCAGGACGAAGCCCACCGGAACGACCGGCCCCTGCTGTCCGGCGGCCTGCGGGCCGACGAGGCGGCCGGGGGCGGCGGCGTGGAGACGCCGGTGCTCGGCCTCTCGGCAGGTGACTGCTTCGAGGCCCCGGCCGAGCCGGACACCTCCGCGCCGGCCGTCTTCCTGACCAGCTGCGACGCCCCGCACACCTCGGAGGCGCTGGGCGTCGCCCAGGTGCCCGCGGGCGCGGCGTACCCCGACGTCGCCGTCCTCTCCGACACCTGCCTGCCGCTGATCGAGCCGTACGTCGTGGACTTCTGGGAGCTGCCGCTCGACGTCGGCCTCACCTACTACTACGACGACCGGGCGGGCGGGGCGGGCGGCGGCCCGTACGACGTGCTGTGCGCCCTGGAGACGTACGAGGGCGGGCCGCTGACGGTCCCGCTGCGCGGCGACCGCGCCGACTTCGGCGACGAGCAGCTGGCCTATCTCGCGGCGACCGGCCCGCTGGAGGCCAGGCTGTGGGACCAGCCCGCCCCCGAGGAGGGGCTGGCGGCGCAGCGGGCGTGGGCCGACGAGACGGCCGACGCCGTGGCGGCGGACGCGGCGGCGCTGGCGGCGTACGACTGGTCCCCCGCGGTGGCGGCGGACGTCGAGGCGCTGGTCGCGGCGCGCGGGCCCGGCGTCGTCTCCTGGCGGGAGGCGGCAGGGGCCGAGAGCCAGGACGCCTTCGACGCGGCCGTGTCCCGGGCGTACGACGCGATGGGCATCGACCAGGAGGTCGAGGCCAGGCTGTCGCTCGGGCTGACGCTCGGCGGCTGAACGCCCGTACGTGTGTGCGGGCTTCGTCACCGTATCGCTCCAGAACCGCCCCCGCGTCCTGCGTCACGGACGGGGGCGCGCGGGCGGCTCGTAGACTGGGGCGTCGTGGACACCACACTTCACGACCCGCTGATCGGACAGCTCCTCGACGCCCGCTACCGGGTGGACGAGCGGATCGCGGCGGGCGGGATGGCCACCGTCTACCGGGGGTTGGACACGCGGCTCGACCGTGTGCTCGCGCTGAAGGTGATGCATCCGTCGCTCGCGGGCGACGCGGCGTTCGTCGAGCGGTTCATCCGGGAGGCGAAGGCCGTCGCGCGGCTGGACCACCCCAATGTCGTCGGCGTCCTGGACCAGGGCAGGGACGGTCCGTACGTCTACCTGGCCATGGAGTACGTCGCCGGGTGCACGCTGCGTGACGTCCTGCGCGACCAGGGCGCGCTCCCGCCGCGCGCGGCGCTCGACATCGTGGAGCCGATGCTCGCCGGGCTCGCCGCCGCGCACGTGGCGGGGCTCGTGCACCGGGACGTGAAGCCGGAGAACGTGCTCATCGGGGACGACGGACGCGTCAAGGTGGCCGATTTCGGCCTGGTGCGGAGCGTGGACACGCACACCTCGGCGACGACGGGCGCGCTGCTCGGCACGGCGTCCTACCTGGCGCCCGAGCAGATCGAGGGCGGCGCGGTGACCGCGCGCTCTGACGTGTACGCGTGCGGCGTGCTGCTGTACGAGGCGCTGACCGGCGCCAAGCCGCACACCGGGGACTCCCCCGCGCGCGTCCTGTACGCGCACGTCCACGAGGACGTGCCCCCGCCGTCCGAGCGGGTCCCGGGGCTGGCGGACGGGCTCGACGGGCTCGTCGCGACGTCCGCCGCGCGTGACCCGCTGGCGCGCCCGGCGGACGCGGCGGCGCTGCTCGTCCTGGTCAGGATGGCGCGGGCCTCGCTGACGGACGCCGAGCTGGACGCCGTGCCGCCCGGGCACCGCGACCCGCGGGCGTCCGGCGCCGGGCTGCCCGGCACGACGGACCCCGAGGACAGCACGCGGATCGTGCCGCGTCCGGCCGGTGCGGGCGCCGGTGACGGGACGGACCGCACCGAGCGGTTCGCCGCGCCGCCGCCCGGCGGGCCGTGGGGGCGGCTGTCGCGCCGGGGCCGGGTGTCGGTGATCGTCGCCGCCGTGCTGCTGACGCTGCTCGGCACGGGCGTGTGGTACGTCAACTCGGGCCAGTTCCTGCGCACTCCGGGCGTGCTCGCGCAGACGCAGGAGGAGGCGGTGGAGACGCTGGAGGACGCCGGGCTGCGCGTGGACGTGGCCGAGGACTTCTCGGAGACCGTGGACGCGGGCCGCGTCATCGCCACCGATCCCGAGCCGGGCGAGCGCGTCCGGCGCAACGGGACCGTGACCGTCACCGTCTCGCAGGGGCCGCGGGTGTCCGTGGTGCCCGACCTGCGGGGCGTCCCGCTGGAGGACGCGCGGCGGCTCCTGGACGAGGCCGGGCTGGCCGTGGGCGAGGAGACGCGGGAGTTCTCCGACGAGATCGAGCGCAACGCGGTCATCTCCAGCGACCCCGGCGCCGGGCGGGAGCGGCGGCCCGACTCGGCCGTGGACCTCGTCGTCAGCCGGGGGCGCGCCGTCACCGTCCCGGCCGTGATCGGGCTGCCGGAGGACGAGGCGCGCGCGGAGCTGACGGAGGCGGGATTCGAGGTCGTGATCGCCCCCGAGCGTGACTTCTCCGAGCACGAGGCGGGGGCGGTGGCCGGGCAGTCGCCGCCGGGGGACGGCCGGGCCTCCGAGGGCGACACCGTGACGCTCCTGCTGTCCCAGGGCCCCGAGATGGTCGAGGTGCCCGACGTGCGCGGCATGTCGGAGGACGAGGCGCGCACCACGCTGGAGGCGGCCGGGTTCGACGTGAACGTGAACCAGGTCTTCTTCACCGGGACGGTCTTCAACCAGTCGGTGTACGACGAGCCGGCGCCGCGCGGCTCGACCATCACCATCTGGGTCCGCTGAGGCCCTCGCACGCCCACCGCCCCGGCCCGCCCTCGCGCGGGCCGGGGCCGACGCGTTCGCGGGCACCCCGCCCGGGCCCTGCGCCCCGCCGTTCCCGGGCCGGAGGTCCCGGGCGCGGCAGGGTCTTCCGTCCCTGGGAATCCGAGGTGGTTCCGCAGGGGTCCCGATTCGGCCCAAGCGCGCTTGTCGGCCATTCCGCGTAATTGCCGCGAAGAAACCTCCGACCCCCTGTGACGCCAATCATAGGAGGTGGATCACATACGAAAGTACTTAGTGCTCGAATGGCGGCCGGAAACCCGTTTCCCACCGGCCGGTCAGGTGATTCCACGGCGTGCCGCGCACTAAGACTTCTAGTACATAGGGTCATTGCATTTGGTTTTCAAGGGCTGTTAACAAGGTCCATCGCCATCCACGCGAGGAACAGAGGACCCCCCATGCCCGCTCATCCCCGCCCCCGTCCCCGTATGACCCGTCTCCAGCGAACCGCCACCGCCGCGCTCACCACGGCGGGCGTGGCCGCCATGGCGCTGATCGCCGTCCCCGCCTCGGCCGACGCCGAGGACGCGCCGCCCGGCGCCCAGGACGCCCGCGCCGTCCACTGGGACGTGAAGGCGTCCGAGGTGCCCGGCCAGGCCGCCGGTTCCGACCCGGCGGGCGCCGTCGCCCGGCGGCACGCCGCCGACCGCAGCGACCTCCTGCTGAGCGCCGAGGTGGCCGGGCGCCAGCAGCGCGCCGAGAAGAAGGCGTCCGACGAGGCCGCCCGTCAGGCCGAGGAGGAGCGCGCGGCCGACGAGGCGCGGGAGGAGCAGGCCGCGGACGCCAGGGCCGAGAAGCGGACGCACGCGCCGCGCCGCCAGGCGCAGCCGCCCGCCGCCGAGACCCCCGAGCCCGCGCCCGCCCCGGCCGCCACGACCGACGCGAAGCCCGCCGAGCCCGCCGCCCCCGCGCCGACGGCCGCGCCCGCGACCCCGCGGCCCGCCGCCGCCCCGGCCGCCGAGACCTACCCCGACACGCTCGACGGCTGGATCAGGGAATCGCTCGCCGTCATGGCACGCGAGGGAATCCCCGGCACGTACGACGGCCTTTACCGCAACATCATGCGGGAATCCAGCGGGAATCCGAACGCCATAAATCTCTGGGACATCAACGCGATCAACGGGACGCCGTCCATCGGCCTCCTCCAGGTGATCCAGCCGACATTCGACACGTACCACGTGCCGGGTACCCCTGTGGACATCTACGACCCGGTCGCCAACATCACGGCGGCGGCCAACTACGCCTATCACCGGTACGGTTCGATCGACAACGTCAACGGCCCGTACTGACCGGCACCCGCCGGAATCCCGCATTCCGCGCCCTGGCATGCTGGTCGCCGTGCGCCGTCCCCCCTGCCAGAACCCCGCCGCCCCGTCGTCCTCGCCGTCCCCCGCGGCGTCCGGCGGGGCGGCGGTCCGCAATCCGACGGGCGGTCACATCCCGGTCGCCGGTGGCCTCGCCACCACAGGACTGCCCTACGCCCGCGCGATCGGCGCGGAGGCCGTGCAGGTGTTCGTCGCCAACCCCCGCGGCTGGGCCACCCCGCCCGGCAGGCCCGCGGAGGACGAGGCGTTCCGCGCGGCCTGCGCGGCGGAAGGGCTGCGGGCGTACGTCCACGCGCCGTACCTGATCAACCCGGGCTCGCACGACCCGCTGACGGCGGAACGCTCCGTGGTCTCCCTGCGCCACTCGCTGCGGCGTGCCCGCGCGATCGGCGCGTCAGGCGTCGTGGTCCACACCGGCTCGGCGACCGGCGGGCGGCCCCGTGAGGTCGCCCTCGCCCAGGTACGCCGCCTGCTGCTGCCGCTGCTCGACGAGCTGACGCACCCGGACGACCCGTGGCTGCTGCTGGAGCCGACCGCGGGCCAGGGCGCGTCGCTGTGCTCCCTGATGGCCGACCTCGGCCCGTACACCGAGGCGCTGGACCGCCACCCCAGGCTCGGGGTCTGCCTCGACACCTGCCACGCCTTCGCGGCGGGCCACGACCTGACGGCGCCGGGCGGCGTGGCGGCGCTGCTGGACGAGCTGGTGCGGGTCGCGGGCCCAGGGCGGCTGCGCCTGGTGCACGCCAACGACTCGCTCGACGTGAGCGGCGCGCGCAAGGACCGGCACCGCAACATCGGCGCGGGCCACATCGGCGCCGCGCCGTTCGGCGACCTGCTGCGGCACCCGGCGACGGAGGGCGTCCCCTTCGTCGTGGAGACGCCGGGGGGCCTGGACGGGCACGCGGCGGACGTCGCGCTCCTCAAGGAGCTGGGGCGCGGGCCCGCGTAGCCGCCCGCGTCAGGTCTCGGGCCCGTCGCCCGGCACCTCCTGGTAGGAGTACCGCTGCTCACGCCAGGGGTCACCGAGGTTGTGGTAGCCGCGCTCCTCCCAGAAGCCGCGCCGGTCGGCCGTCATGTACTCGACGCCGCGTACCCATTTGGGGCCCTTCCACGCGTAGAGGTGCGGCACGACCAGCCGCAGCGGGAAGCCGTGCTCGGCCGTGAGCTGCTCGCCGTCGCGGTGGCTGGCGAAAAGGGTGTGGGGAGCGGTGAAGTCGGACAGGCGGAGGTTGGCGCTGTAGCCGTACTCGGCCCACACCATCACATGGGTGACGTCGGGTGCGGGCGGCGCCAGACCGAGCACGGTCGTGGCCCTGACCCCGCCCCATTCGGAGCCGAGCATGCTGAACTTCGTCACACAGTGCAGATCGCCGACCACCGTCTCGTACGGGAGGGCGGAGAACGCGTCATGCGTCCAGCAGTGCTTGTCGCCGTCCGCCGTCGCGCCGAAGACGCGGAATTCCCAGCGTTCCGGCCGGAAGCGCGGCACGGGACCGTAGTGCGTCACCGGCCATCCGCGCTGGACCCGCTGCCCCGGGGGGACCCGCTCCCCGGGCGGCCCCGGCACCTCCCCCACGCGACTGTCCGGCTGACCCATGTCTCCATGGTGACAGACCTCGGACAGGCCACCGCACAGCCACCACACCCCGCGCACGACAAACCGGGCATCCATGGGTAAGGGTTCACTTACTGGACGCGACGGCCCGGTGATGCCACGATGCGCGCACGACCCCCCGCCAGCGCCCCGGAAGGAGCACGCCGCATGCAGGGCGACCCCGAGGTCATCGAGTTCCTGAACGAGCAGTTGACCGCCGAGCTGACCGCGATCAACCAGTACTTCCTGCACGCCAAGATGCAGGACAACTTCGGCTGGACGAAGCTCGCCGCCTACACGCGGGCCGAGTCGTTCGACGAGATGCGGCACGCCGAGGTCCTGACCGACCGCATCCTCTTCCTGGAGGGGCTGCCCAACTACCAGCGGCTGTTCCACGTCCGGGTGGGGCAGACCGTGACCGAGATGTTCCGCGCCGACCGGCAGATCGAGGTGGAGGCCATCGACCGCCTGCGCCGGGGCGCCGAGGTGATGCGCGCGAAGCACGACATCACGTCGGCGAAGCTCTTCGAGGACATCCTGCGGGACGAGGAGCACCACATCGACTACCTGGACACGCAGCTCGAACTGATCGAGCACCTGGGCGAGCAGCTGTACCTCGCGCAGCAGATCAGGCAGCCGGGCCAGGGCGGTGACGGGCACGGCGACCACGGGGGTGACCACGGCGGTCACGAAGGGTAGGGCCGGGGCCGAACCGCTACGCGGGGACCTCGACGGCTGCCCCCAGCGGGGCCACGCCCGCGGCTGCGGCAAGGGCGACGGGCACGGACGCGGGCGCCGCCGCGGCCTCCACCGTCTCCCGGCGAGGGCAACCGCCCCGGCCGAGCAGCCCCTGGATACGGCGCACGCAGGAGCCGCAGTCCGTCCCGGCGCCGCTGCGCGTGGCGATCTGGCGCGGCGTGCAGGCACCGGCGGCGGCGTGCTCCCGCACATCGGCCTCGGTGATCCCGAAGCACGAGCAGACGTACACGCGCGCCGCCCTCCTCGCCGTTCTCCGTGGGGTCCGGCGGCCGGGTCGAGCGGCACCGGAAGATTCAGGTAAGCCTTACCTTACTTCCCGGCGGCCGGACACGACAGAGCCCCGCGGTGTGGCGCGTGCCACGCCCCGGGGCTCCGTGCGGTCCGGCTTCCGCCTCAGGCGCGGTACATCTCCGCGACGAGGAACGCGAGGTCGAGCGACTGGCTGCGGTTCAGCCGCGGGTCGCAGGCCGTCTCGTACCGCTGGTGCAGGTCGTCCACGAAGATCTCGTCGCCGCCGCCGACGCACTCGGTGACGTCGTCGCCGGTCAGCTCCACGTGGATGCCGCCCGGGTGCGTGCCCAGGCTCTTGTGGACCTCGAAGAAGCCCTTCACCTCGTCCAGCACGTCGTCGAAGCGGCGCGTCTTGTGCCCGGACGCGGCCTCGAACGTGTTGCCGTGCATCGGGTCGCACACCCACGCGGGCCGCGCCCCCGACGCGGTGACCCCCTCGATCAGTCCTGGCAGCGCGTCCCGGACGCGGTCGGCGCCCATCCGCGTGATGAACGTCAGGCGGCCGGGCTCGCGCTCGGGGTCGAGCCGGTCGATCAGGGCCAGCGCCTCGTCGGTGGTCGTCGTCGGGCCGAGCTTGACGCCGATGGGGTTGCGGATCGTGGCGGCGTACGCGATGTGCGCGCCGTCGAGCTGCCGGGTGCGCTCGCCGATCCACACCATGTGGCCCGAGACGTCGTACAGCGTGCCGCTGCGCGAGTCCACCCGGGTCATGGCCGCCTCGTAGTCGAGGAGCAGCGCCTCGTGCGAGGCGTAGAACTCGACGGAGTGGAACTCGGCCGGGTCGGCCCCGCACGCCTTCATGAAGTTCAGCGCGTTGTCGATCTCCCGGGCGAGCGCCTCGTAGCGCTGCCCGGAGGCCGAGTTGCGGACGAAGTCCTGGTTCCACGCGTGGACCTGGTGCAGGTCGGCGTAGCCGCCGGTGGTGAAGCCGCGCACGAGGTTCAGCGTCGAGGCGGACGCGTGGTACATCCGGCGCAGCCGCTCCGGGTCGGGGACGCGCGCCTCCTCGGTGAACTCCGCGCCGTTGACCGAGTCGCCGCGGTACGTCGGCAACGTCACGCCGTCGCGCGTCTCGGTCGGCTTGGAGCGCGGCTTGGAGTACTGGCCCGCGATACGGCCGACCTTCACGACCGGCACGGCCGCCGCGTACGTCAGCACCGCGCTCATCTGGAGGAGCGTCTTCAGCTTCGCCCTGATCTGGTCGGCGCCGACCTGGTCGAACGCCTCGGCGCAGTCACCGCCCTGGAGCAGGAACGCCTCGCCACGCGCCACCGACGCCATGCGGTCGCGCAGCTGGTCGCACTCGCCCGCGAAGACGAGCGGCGGATACCCCTGGAGGTCGGCCGTCACGGCGCGCAGGGCCTCGGCGTCGGGGTAGTCGGGCTGCTGCGCCGCGGGCAGGTCACGCCACCCGGCGTGCGCGGAGCTGCTGGTGCTGGTCTCGGCGTTCACGGTCACAGGCCCCAGATTACGGGGTGGTGTCCACCCGGATTCGCCCGTGCTCGGGTAGTGAGACGAGCGCCACTGTCGTGTACAGTCCCGGGCATGTTCGCGCAGCGACTCCAGGACTGGTGGTGGCGCCTCCCCGAGGCGGCCCCTCCTGCTGCGCGTCCCTGAACCGGACCGACGTGAAGGCCGCCCGAGGGGCGGCCTCCGTCGTTTCCGGGGGCGGTCCCTCCCCCCGTCTCAGGAAGGGACACCCCGCATGAACCCCGCCCCGGACCAGCCCCACCGCCGACGCCCCGCCCCCGCGCCCACCCCGGCCGGTGCCGAGGGCCCGGCCGCCGTCGTCGCCGAACTGCTCGCGGGCCACGCCCCGTTCGCCCTGCTGCGCCGCCGTACGCCGGGCCATGACGCGGACGTCGTGGAGGTGCTGACCGGCCGCGTGACCGAGGCCGCCCGCCTCGCCGACCTGCCGGGCGAGGGGACGGCGCTGGCGCTCGTGCCGTTCCGGCAGATCGCGGAGCGCGGCTTCCAGGTGACCGACGACGCCGCGCCGCTGTCCGTGCTGCTGGCCGACCGGGTGCGCGAGCTGCCCCTCGACGGGCTGACCGCCGCGCTGCCGGGCCACGAGGTGACGGTCAGCGGCGGCGCCTTCGACGTGCCGGACGACGCGTACGCGCGCACCGTCGCCGAGGTGCTGCGGGACGAGATCGGCGCCGGGCAGGGCGCCAACTTCGTGATCCGCCGCACCTTCACCGGCCACATCCCCGGCTTCGGCCGCGCCGACGCGCTGGCGCTGTTCCGCCGCATGCTGGCCGCCGAGCGGGGCGCGTACTGGACGTACGTCGTCCACACGGGGCAGCGGGTGCTGGTGGGCGCGAGCCCCGAGGTGCACGTCAGGATGAGCGGCGGCACCGTCGTCATGAACCCCATCAGCGGCACCTACCGCTACCCGGCCGAGGGCCCGTCCGTGGCCGGGCTGCTCGACTTCCTCGACGACCCGAAGGAGCGCGAGGAGCTGTCGATGGTGGTGGACGAGGAGCTGAAGATGATGTGCGCCGTGGGCGACCAGGGCGGCGTCGTCGTCGGCCCCCGGCTGCGGGAGATGGCGCACCTGGCGCACACCGAGTACGAGCTGCGCGGGCGCAGCACGCTGGACGTGCGGGAGGTGCTGCGCGAGACGATGTTCGCCGCGACCGTGACCGGCAGCCCGGTGGAGAACGCCTGCCGCGTCATCGCCCGCCACGAGCGCGGCGGCCGGGGCTACTACGCCGGGGCGCTGGCCCTGCTCGGGACCGACGCGGGCGGCGCGCGGACGCTGGACTCCCCCATCCTCATCAGGACCGCCGACATCAGGACGGCCGACGGGCGGCTGCGCGTGCCGGTCGGCGCGACGCTGGTGCGCGACTCGGACCCGGCGGGCGAGGTCGCCGAGACGCACGCGAAGGCGGCGGCCGTGCTCTCCGCGCTCGGCGTCGTCCCGCCCGCGCCCGAGCCGGAGGGGGCCGGGCCGCGCCCCGCGCTGGCGGACGACGAGCGGGTGGTCGCCGCGCTGGCCGCGCGCCGTTCGGGCCTCGCGCCGTTCTGGCTGCGGATGCGGACGCCCAGCGGGGACGTCACGCCGCGCGGGCGGGTGCTGGTGGTGGACGCGGAGGACACGTTCACGTCGATGCTGGCCCATCTGCTGCGCTCGGCCGGGCCGCGCGTCACGGTCGTGCGGCACGACGCGCCGGGCCTGCGGGAGCGGGTCCTCACCCATCAGGGCACGGTCGTCCTCGGCCCGGGCCCCGGCGACCCGGAGGACCGGGACGACCCGAGGATGCGGGCGCTGCGGGCGCTCGCGGACGACCTGCTCGCCGGGCACGCGCACCCGGTCGTCGGCGTGTGCCTGGGCCACGAGCTGATCGCGGCGGCGTACGGCCTGCCGCTGGTGCGCAAGGACCGGCCCTACCAGGGCGCGCAGGAGACCGTCGATCTGTTCGGGCGGCGCGAGACGGTCGGCTTCTACAACTCGTACGCGGCGCGCTGCGACGACCTGGCCGCCGCCGCGCTGGCGGAGCGCGGGGTCGAGGTCAGCCGCGACGCGGTGACCGGCGAGGTCCACGCGCTGCGCGGCCCGGGGTTCCGCAGCGTCCAGTTCCACCCGGAGTCGGTGCTGACGCTCGACGGGCCCGGCATCGTCGCCGATCTGCTGGCCCTCACGCCCGCCGCCGTCCCCGGTGACGTGACGGCACACTGACGCCCCGCCGAACCACCCGTACGGGTTCCCGCCGGGCGGCGACGCGCAGGCGTACGCCGCCCGGTGCCCGTGCCGATCAGGCGCGCGGGCGGGGCTCCTCGTCCCCCTCGGCGCCGTCCTTCCGGCCCTCGGCGCCGCCCTCGGAGCGGTCGCGCAGCCCCGACAGCCGTTCCCTGATCCGCTCCTGCGGGCCGACCCTGGCCGCCGCGGCCTCCTCGGCCAGCGCCCGTTTCGCGACGCTGGCGTAGACGTCCACGTACTCCTGGCCGGAGAGTTTCATGATCGCGTACATGACCTCGTCGGTGAGCGAGCGCAGGATGAAGCGGTCGTTCTCCATGCCCTCGTAGCGGCTGAAATCCAGCGGCGCGCCGATCCTGATCCCGGGGCGCATCAGCTTGGGCATCACCTTGCCGGGGGGCTGGATCTTCTCCGTGTCGATCATCGCGACGGGGATGACCGGGGCGCCGGTGGCCAGCGCGACGCGGGCCAGGCCGCCCGGCCTGCCCCGGTAGAGCCGCCCGTCGGGCGAGCGGGTGCCCTCGGGGTAGATGCCGAACAGCTCGCCGCGCTCGATGACGGAGATCCCGCTGCGTATGGCCGCCTCGGCGGCGTCCCGGCCGCCCTCACGGTCCACCGGGAGCTGGCCGACGCCCTTGATGAACGCCGCCGTCAGCCGCCCCTTGACGCCCGGCGAGGTGAAGTACTCGGCCTTCGCGATGAAGGTCACCTTGCGGTCGAGCATGATCGGCAGGAAGAAGGAGTCGGAGAACGAGAGGTGGTTGCTGGCCAGGATGGCGGGGCCCTCCGCGGGCACGTGCTCGCGGCCCTCGACCCATGGCCGGAAGGCGAGCCTCAGACCCGCTCCGAGTGAGTGTTTCATCGCCCCGTACAGCACCTGGTGACCTCCTGTGGTTGACCGGTGCCCGACCCTAGCGGTCCTACACGCCCGTGGCGCCCCCGCGAAGAGCCCGCGTAGGGTGGAACGCGTGCGGCTTCTTCCCGGGGCTGAGCCCTTCTTCTTCTCACCGGCGGGGGACTTCGACGGGCCGGAGGCGAGCGGCATGCTGCTCTGCCACGGCTTCACCGGAACCCCGCAGTCCCTGCGTCCCTGGGCGGAGCACCTCGCCGCCCGCGGCGTGCATGTGTCCCTGCCCCTGCTGCCGGGCCACGGCACCCGCTGGCAGGACATGCAGGCCACCGGATGGCAGGACTGGTACGCGACGGTCGATCGCGAGCTGGCGCGGCTGCGCGAGCGCTGCGCGCACGTCTTCGTCGGGGGCCTGTCGATGGGCGGCGCGCTGGCGCTGCGTCTCGCGGCGCGGCACGGCAACGCCGTCAGCGGACTCGTCCTGGTGAACCCCGCGATCACATTTCCGCGCGCCCAGGGGCTCGCGCTGCCGGTACTGCGGCATCTGGTGCCCAGTACGCGCGGCCTGATCTCGGACATCGCGCGGCCGGGTGTCGCGGAGTCGGGCTACGACCGCGTGCCGCTGCACGCGGCGCACTCCCTGCGTGCGCTGTTGTCGCTGGTCCGCGCCGAACTCCCCCAGGTGACACAGCCGTTGTGCCTGCTGCGCAGCCGGGTGGACCATGTGGTACCGGCGTCGGACGCGGCCCGCGTACGGGAGTCGGTGTCGTCGGTGGACATGGTCGAGCACGTGCTGGAGGACAGCTATCACGTGGCGACCCTGGACCACGATGCGGAGCGTATCTTTCAGATGACGGACGCCTTCATCACCCGGCTCGCGACAAGGAAGACAGCCCGTGACGGAACGTGACCCAGGGCTCGGCGACGGCCGTGACCCGATCGACGAGGAAGCCGCCTGGGCGCAGATCGTCGCCGGGTACGGCGACGAACCCGCGGACCCGCCGGGCGTGTGGCCGAAGGCGGCCGAGATCGACCTGACCGACACCGTGGACCGGGTGCTGCCCAGCGGCGAGAGCGCCGCGGCGCCGCCGCTCGGGCCGCGCGACTGGGACGCGGCCGAGGACGAGGAGGAGGCCCACTTCGTCCCGCCCGAGCCGCCACCGCTGCCGGAGGCGGCGCTGTCCACCAAGCTGGCGTGGGTGGCGGTGATCGGCGGACCGCTGCTGCTGATCGTCACGGTGCTGCTCCAGCAGCGGATGACCTGGTGGATCGTCACGCTGGGGGTGGGCGGTTTCCTGGGGGGCTTCGCCACGCTGGTGACCCGGCTGCGGGACGGGCACGACGACGACTGGACGGAACCGGGCAACGGCGCCGTCGTCTGAGTCCGGGACCACGCGGCGCCGCTTCAGGGCAGCCGCAGCCGCGCCCGTACGGGCAGGTGGTCGCTCGCCCGCCGCGGATCGTCGGGCCCCGGGCCGTCCGGGACCCCGCAGCCGGTGACGCGGACGGCCGCCGTCGTCAGGACGGCGTCGATACGGCGGTCGGGGGCGCGGGCGGGGAAGGTCGCGGCGCCGCCCTCGGGCGCGACGCGCCAGGCGTCGTACAGCCGGTCGTCACCGGTGAGGAGGCCGCGGAACGCCGGTCCTTCCGGCCGTTCGTTGAAGTCCCCCGCGAGGACCGCGTACGGGGTGCCGAGGGCCGCGAGGTGGTCGCGCGCCAGCCGTGCGTGGACGCGGCGTTCGGCCGCGCGCAGGCCGAGATGACAGGAGATCACCCCGAGCCTGGCACCGTCCGCCGTGCGCAGCACGGCCGTCGCGAGGCCGCGCCGGTGCAGCCCCGGGGTGTGCGGCAGCAGCAGGTCTGCGGCCGACTCGACGGCGATGCGGGGCGCGCACAGGATCATCGTGCCGCAGGAGGGCGCGCCGCCCGTGACGAGGAACAGGCCCGTCGCCCGCGCCAGCCGGGACGCGTGGCGGCGCCAGCCGGGGAAGCGGGGGGCCTCCTGGAGGCAGACGACGTCGGGGGCGCAGGCCAGGATCACCCGGGCCAGCGCCCCCCTGTCGTCACGCAGCGAGCGGACGTTGTAGCTGAGCAGCGTGACGTCCGCCGCCATCGCGGCGGGTCAGCCCTGCCGGGCGAGGTCGGCGGCGCCGACGAGTCCGGCCCGGCCGCCGAGCTGCGCGGCCAGCACCTGGGCGTGCGGCCTGAACCGGCCGCCGACCAGCCAGCGGCGGAACGACTTGCGGATCGGGTCGAGGACGAGGTCGCCCTCGTCCGAGACGCCGCCGCCGACGATGAACGCGGCCGGGTCGAACAGCGAGGCCAGGTCGGCGAGTCCCGCGCCCGCCCAGCGGGCCAGCTCGCGGAAGGAGTCCACGGCGACCGGGTCGCCCTGCCGGGCGGCGGCGCTGACGTGGCGGCCCTCGATGCCCTCCGGCGTGCCGTCGCCCTGCGCGAGCAGGATCTCGGCGGAGTCGGGGGTGGCCGTGGCGCGCTGCTGCGCGTAGCGGACGAGGGCGCGTCCTGACGCGTACTGCTCCCAGCAGCCCTGGCTGCCGCAGCCGCACAGCAGGCCGTCCGGCACGACCCGGACATGGCCGAACTCGCCCGCGACACCGAAGCGTCCGCGGTAGAGCCGCCCGCCGATGATGATGCCGCCGCCGATGCCGGTGCCGAGCGTCACGCAGATGACGTCCTCGTGGTCGGCCCCGGCGCCGAAGCGGTACTCGCCCCAGGCGGCGGCGTTCGCGTCGTTCTCCACCACGACGGGGAGGCCTACGCGCTGTTCGACCTTGTCCTTGAGCGCCTCGTGGCGCCAGTAGATGTTGGGGGCGAACAGGACGGTGGCGCGCTTGTCGTCCACGTAACCGGCCGCGCCGATGCCCACCGCGTCCACGGACGTCCCCTTGCCGACGGCCTTGACGGCGTCGGCGATGGCATCCACGACGCCTTCGGGAGTCGGCGGAGTGGCCACCTGGCTGGTGTCGAGAATCGTGCCGTCCTCGTCCACGACGCCGGCCGCGATCTTCGTGCCGCCGATATCGACACCGATGGTCAGTCCCATATGTCCCTCAAGTGATGTCAGAGAATGCCAGCTTCGACCACCGTACCGGAGCAAGGTCGGCCGCACCGCCCCTCTCCGGCGGCATCAGTCGAGGTCGATCCGCTGGGGGCCGCCCTGATCGCCGTTATCTCCGTCTTCGTCACCTTCGCCCCGGTCGGGTCCTGGGCGGTCGCCGCGCTTGCCGAGGTGCACGCCGTCGTCCGCGCGGCCGTCATCCGCACGGTCGGTGTCGGCTCGATCGGTGTCGGCGCGTTCGGTGTCGGCGCGCTCGCGGGGGGCGTCGCCCGTCCTCGTCCAGCGCTGCTCCTGCGAGAGCGCGGCGGCGCGGTAGGCGGCGAGGAGTTCCTGCCCGGCGTTGGCCAGGTGCTGGAACGCCTCGGCGTTGCGCTCGATGACGGGCTCGATCGCCGCGCGGGCCTGCGCGGCGAGCGGGCCGGTGGCGAGCCCGAGGCCGAGCCCGGCGAGACGGTCGGTCACGGCGTCGGCCAGCTTGCGCAGTTCGTCGGCCGCGCTGCCGGGTGGCGGCGGGCCGTAGCGGGCGCGGCGGCGTTCCCGCTCCGCCGCGAGGTCCTCCTCGGCGGCCCGTGCCCAGGCGTCGGCCTCCGGCGCCTCGGCGTCCTCGGGCCGCGGCTCGTCCCGCTGTCCGCCTGCCTCGTGGTCCCGGCCTGGCGTGCTGTCGCTCATGGTGGCCTCCTGGCGCGTCACCGTCCCTTCCGACGGTACCCCGGCCCGGGCACCGGGCGCCGCTCAGCCCTCCCGCTCCCCCGCGCCACGGGGCGCGGGCCAGCGCGCGGGGTCGGGGGCGAAGCGTACGGCCAGCTCGCCGGGGGCCGTCAGCGCGGCGCCCGCGACGGTGCAGCGGCGCAGCGCGGACGGCAGCGGCAGCGCGCGGCGGAACGGGCCCGTGGTGACGAGGAGTTCGTCGCCGCGGCGGACGAGGCCGACCTCCTCGCGGGCCGCGCCTGGCAGCGGCAGCCGCCAGATCAGCAGCCCCTCGGCCGCCAGCCGGTCCTCCAGCACGGGCGCGGGACGGACGGCCTCGTCGTACGGCGGCGGGACGGCCGCCCCCGTCAGGTCGTCGGGGCCCGGCTCGCC
This sequence comes from Streptomyces avicenniae, assembly GCF_000719135.1. Classification (GTDB taxonomy): domain Bacteria; phylum Actinomycetota; class Actinomycetes; order Streptomycetales; family Streptomycetaceae; genus Streptomyces; species Streptomyces avicenniae. The sequence goes on from NZ_JOEK01000006.1 coordinate 20,314, forward strand.
GTCGAGCAGCGGCAGTTCGGCGAGCGGCACGGGCAGGTCGAGGGCGGCGAGCACGGCCCGCTGGCGGGCGGCGCGGGCGGTCCAGCGCGGGTCGGGCGAGTCGGCGGGCAGCAGCCGGTTGGCGACGACCGCGTCGAGCGCCAGGCCGTGCAGGGCGAGCCCGGCGCGGGCCGCGTCCAGGGCGGTGGCGGAGCGGGGCCCCGGGTCGATGACGAGGCGTACGGCGGCGCGCGGCCCCGTGACGACGCGTTCGAGCGCGCCGAGGGCCTCGTCCCAGCGGGCCGCCGTGCCGTACAGGCCGTCGGCGGGCATCGGCAGCCCGACGAGCTGGGCGAGGAACGGCCGCAGCGCGCGGGCGCTCTGGCGTTCCGGCGGCAGGAGGCGGCGCAGGTAGCGGCGCAGCTGTTCCGGTAGGGCGAGGAGCCGCAGGGCGTCGGCGTACGGCGGCAGATCGACCACGACGAGCGCGTGGTCCCCCGCGTCGTGGGCCGTGCGGACGGCGTGCAGGAGGGCGAGGTCGCGGGCGCCCGGCAGCTCCGTCAGCTCGTCGTCGTCGAGCGCGTCGGCGCCCAGCGCGTCGAGGAAGGGGCGGGCGTGCCGCTGCCCGGCGAGGACGGCGGCCCTGAAGTCGGCGGCCGGGTCGATGCGCGCGGCGGACGGCCCGGTGGCCGCCCGCCGGACGGCGGGCCAGACGGGCGGCGGGGCGCCGAGCAGCGCCGCGAGCCGCGCGGGCGGCTCGGCGGACAGCAGCAGGGTCGCCGTCCCGGCGCGGGACGCGGCGTGCGCCGTCGCGGCGGCGACCGTGCTCGTCCCGTCGCCGCCCGGACCGGTGACGAACAGGACGCGGGGCGCGGGGGTCATGACCCGGGCAGGCTCTCCACGCGCTTCTTCAGCCCTTCGAGGGCACGGTCGATGATGACCTTCTCCGCCTTGCGCTTGATGCTGCCGAGCATGGGGATCTTGACGTCCACGGTCAGCTGGTAGGTGACCTCGGTGCGGGTGCCGTCCGCGACGGGCGCGAGGCGGTACGAGCCGTCGAGCGCGCGCAGCATCCTCGACTTGACCAGCGACCAGCTCACCTCCTGCTCGCCGTGCCAGGCGTAGCGCAGGGTGTGCTCGTCCTTGATCGCCCCGGCGTCGAGGAGGAGGCGGACCTCTTCCGCGCGGCCCGTGGCGTCGGCGGCCAGGACCTCCGCCTCCTTGACCTCACCCGTCCAGTCCGGGTAGCGGCCGAAGTCGGCGATCACCGCCATCACTTCGGCCGGGGTGGCCTCGATGGTGGTGCTCGACCTGGTGTGTTCGGCCATCGCCCTCGCTCCTTGGGGTCGCTCCCGCGCCGTCGAGCGAAGGCTACCGCGCCCCGGGGGCGGCTCCGTCAGGACGGCCCGTCGAGAAGGCCGCGCAGGCGCTCGACGAGGAGGTCCCAGCGCCACTTCTCCTCCACCCAGTCCCGGCCGCGCGCGGCCATCCTGGCGCGCAGTTCCGGGTCGCCGAGGAGGGCGACGAGCCGGTCCGCCGTCTCGGCGGGGGCCGTGCGCTCGCCGCCGCGCACCACCCAGCCGGTCTCGCCGTCCAGCACGGCGTCAGGCGCCCCGCCCGAGTCGCCCGCGACGACGGGCAGGCCGCTGGCGGACGCCTCCAGGTAGACGATGCCGAGGCCCTCGACGTCCAGCCCGCGGCGGCGGGTGCGGCAGGGCATGGCGAAGACGTCGCCCGCGCCGAAGTGGGCGGGCAGCTCCGACCAGGGCACCTCGCCGGTGAAGACGACCGCGTCGGCGACGCCGAGCGAGCGGGCGAGCTTCTCCAGGTCGGCGCGGTACGGGCCGCCGCCGACGACGAGCAGCGCCGCCGCGGGCTCGGCGGCGAGCACGCGGGGCAGGGCGCGGATGAGGGTGTCCTGCCCCTTGCGCGGCACGAGGCGGGACACGCAGACGACGACCGGTCGTTCCGTCAGGCCGAGGGCGGCCCGTACGGCGGCGCCGCCCGCGTCGGGGTGGAACGTCTTCTCGTCCACGCCGGGCGGCAGGTGCGTCATGCGGGCGGCGGCCTCGGGGCTCAGCGCGGGCGCGATGCGCGAGCGGGTGTAGTCGCCGAGGTACGTGAGGGTGTCGGTGACGTCGCCGACGCGGCGCAGAAGGCGGCGCGCGCCGGGCAGCTGGGCCCAGCCCGCCTCGTGGCCGTGCGTGGTGGCGACGATGCGGCGGGCGCCCGCCGCGCGCAGTGCGGGGGCCATCAGCCCGAGCGGCGCGGCGGCGCCGAACCAGACGGCGGTGCAGCCGTGTTCGCGCAGCAGGGCGGTGGCGCGCCGGGTGGCGGCCGGGGTGGGCAGCAGCATGGTGGTGCGGTCACGGACGACCGGGTACGGCTGTTCCGCGTCGAACGCGGCGGTGGCGGCGCGGCCTTCGGCGTCCCGCTTCCACGTCGAGGCGTAGACCACGACGCGGTCGGGGTCGAGGCGCGTGGCCATGCTGTGGAGGAATGCCTGGATACCACCGGGCCGTGGCGGGAAGTCGTTGGTGACGATCAGCGTCTTACGCATCGGACGAGACGATACCGAGCCGGGACGCGGCGTCCGCGCGCCGGTGCCCCGCACCGGCCGCCGGATCCGGGTGGCGGGGGCGGCTCCCGTCCTGCGAGAGTTCGGCCATGCGCGAACAGTCGTACGAAGAGGCGGCCTTGGGGATCCCCCTCGTACGGGGCGCGTGGGAGGCCCATCTGACCGTGGACTGCCCGGAGCCGGAGACGGCGGAGCTGGCGGCCTGGGCCGCCGGGCGTGGCCTCGGGTTCGTCCACATCGTGCTGGCCAGGGGCCGCGTCCGGTCCCAGCCCATGATCACCCTCACGGGGACGGGCCCGGCCGACGCCCCGGCCCGTACGGCGGGCCCGCTGGCCGCCGAACTGGCCGCGGCCGGGCGGCCCGTGACGCGGGTCAAGGTCGAGACACCGCCCTGGGCCGAGGGCGTCCCGCAGGACGACGCGGTGCCGGGCGCCCGGCACCCGGCCCGCTACTTCGAGCACCACGTGAAGCTGCTGCTGCCGGGGCGCCGCGACAGCGCCGCGCTGGAACGCCTGGCCACCCCGCACGGCGCGCACCTCTCCCGGAACGCGCGCCGCACCCGCGCCGACGGCCGCGAGGAGCGGTTCGTCACCCAGCGCTGCGCGGGCGTGGGCCGCGCCACGGCGGAACGGCGCCTGGCCGCCCTGCTCGACGCCCTGACGCCCTACCGGATCGCCGAGGTGGAGCGGGAGTACGTCGTGCACGACAGCAACCTCGCCCTGGACGACGGCTGGATCACCGAGGAGACCACCCCATGACGACCCCGCCGCCCGAAGGGCGCGCCTCCTGGCGCCACCTGTTCGTCTCCGAGGTGCCGCACGAGCCCCTGGACGAGGAGTCCAGGCGCCGGTACGCACTGCCGCGCACGATGCTGCCGTCCCCCGAGGGGCTGCGGCAGCTCCCCGTCTTCGACCCGGCCCTCAAGCAGTTCGCCAACGCCTACCGCTCGGGCGACCCCGCGTTCGCCGACGACGCCGCCCGCCTGGCCTGGCACCGCGCCCGCCGCACCGCCCTCGACCTGGTGCTCGCCGGGCTCGCGGACGGCCCCTGGGCGGAGCACCTGGTGCTGCGCGGCAGCGTGCTGATGGCCACCTGGTTCGGCGGGGCGGCGCGCGACCCGGGCGACCTCGACCTCGTCGTCACGCCGGCCGCGTGGACCATGGACGGGCCGGAGACGGCCGGGCTGTTCGACGACGTGGCGCGGGACGCCGAGGCGGCCTCCCTCGCGCACGGCGGCGTGAGGATCGACGCGTCCGGGCGCGTCACCGAGGACATCTGGACGTACGAGCGCGTGCCGGGCCGCCGGATGCTGCTGCCGTGGAGCGCCCCGGGGACGGCGGGCGGCACGGTGCAGCTCGACGTCGTGTTCGAGGAGCGGCTGCCCGCCCCGCCGGAGTACGTCACGCTGCGCCCGCTCGGGGACGGCCCGGGCGCCACCGTGCTCGGCGTCTCGCCCGCCCTGTCGCTCGCCTGGAAGCTGCTGTGGCTGGTGACCGACAGGTACCCGCAGGGCAAGGACCTGTACGACGCGGTCCTGCTGGCCGAGCACACGCCCCCGGTCTACGGGCCGGTGCGCGACGCGTTCCTCGCGGCGGGCGGCGAGGGGCTGCGTCCGCCGGGACAGGGGTGGACGCGGCTCGACCACGGCGAGGGCTGGCGTCACTTCGCGGCCGACCACCCGGAACACGACGGCAGGTCGGCCGACTTCGCCGCCCGGCTCGGCCGCGCGCTCGGCCCGCTCCTCGCCGAGGCCGAGCGGCCGGGCGACACCACGCACGACCGGTGGGCGCGCTGGCTGGAGCCGCTGGTGCACGCGACATGCGCGGAGGCGGCGGCCGACCGGGCGGGCGCCCTCGGACGGCTCGCCGCGGACGGCGCCGAGGGCCTGCTCGCGGCGGTCACCGTCCTGCGCGCGATCGAGGGCCCAGGGAACCTGTCCCCGGACGAGGCCACCCGGGCGCTGCTCGACTCCGACGAGCGGTGGGAGCACTGGCGGAAGTACCCGCGGGTGTGCGCGACGGTGCTGGCGCGGCTCGCCTGACGCCGGGGCCCGTCACGGCCTGACCACGCCGCTGACGTCCATCATGCCGACCGGGTCGTACCGCACCGAGGCGCCGGGGTAGGGCGCGTGCACGACCTGCCCGCCGCCCACGTACAGGGCGACATGGCTGGCGTCCGCGCGGTAGACGACGATGTCGCCCGGCTGCGCGGCGCTCAGCGGCACGCGGCTGCCCGCGCCCGCCTGGGCCTGCGACGTCCGGGGCAGCGAGACGCCCGCGCGCGCCCAGGCCCACTGGACGAGCCCCGAGCAGTCGAAGGCCGACGGGCCCGCCTGCCCCCAGCCGTACGGCAGGCCGACGGCGCTGACGGCCGCGGCGACGGCCGTACCGGCGCGGCCCGACGCGGCGGGCGCCTGCGGGGGCTCCTGCGCGGCGGCGGCGGGCGCCGGGGCGTCACGCTCCTCGCGGGCGCTCCTGGAGGCGCGTTCGGCGCGCTCGGCCCGTTCCGCCGCGCGCGCGGCGCGTTCCTCGTCGGTCAGCCGCTCGTACTCGGCGCGCGCCTCGGCCAGGCGGCGCTGGACGGCCTGCTTGCGCCGCTCCAGTTCGTCCTTCTCCGCGGTCAGTTCGGCGAGCCGGTCGCCCGCCTCGGCGCGCTGGCCGTCCAGCGTGCGCTGGGCGGCCAGCAGGTCGCGCAGCTCGCCGGTGCGCCGGTCGCTGGCCCGCCGGAAGGCGCCGACGCGCTCCAGGTAGGAGTCCGGGTCGTCGGAGAGCATCAGCGTCAGCGTCGGGTCGATGCCGCCGACCCGGTAGTGGGCCGCCGCTGCGGCGCCGAGGACGCGCCGCAGGTCGTTGACCGCCTGCTGCCCACGGGCGACGCGGTCACGGACGCGCTCCAGCTCGGTTTCCAGGTCCGCGACCCGTTCCACCGTGCCGTTGTACGCGTCCACGGCGCGCTCGGCCTCGGCGAACAGCCGGTCAACCGAGCGGGCCGCCGAGGCGCTGTCGGCGGGTGGGCGGGCCGGGTCGGCGAGGACGGGTCCTGCGGTGATGGCCGCCGCCGCGGTCGCGGCTGCGGACAGCGCGGTGAGCCGCGCGGCAAGCATCGTACGGGCGTGCGGATGACGTCGGTGGGTGACCACTGCGGGCCGCGCTCCCTTCGGTGGGGACCAAAGCGGAGCAGAATGTAGCCCTGGGAAGACGCGAGCCGGTGCTCGCGCGACACGGGGCGCGTCCGGTCTCGGACGACGCTCCCGCAGGTCACGTGGGGGGCGCCTGGGGCGCGGCTCCACGCCCCCACCACCCGAGCGGCCGAGCCGGACCAGGTTTCGGTCCGGCTCGGAAGGGTGCGGGCGGGTCCGCGCGGCGGCGCGGGTCAGGCGACGCGCACGCCGAACTGGAACGGCATGACGTTCAGGCCGATGTACTCGACGCTGGAGCCGGGGCGGGGCGAGTGGACGACCTGCCCGTTGCCCGCGTACAGGCCGACGTGGTGGAGGTCGCCGTAGAAGAACACCAGGTCGCCGGGGGCGAGTTCGCTCGCGCTGAGGCGGGCGCCCATGCCCGCCTGGGACTGCGAGGTGCGCGGCAGCGCGACACCGGCCTGGCCGTAGGCCCAGCTGGTGAGGCCCGAGCAGTCGAACGAGTTCGGGCCGGTGGCGCCCCAGACGTACGGCGAGCCGAGCTTGCTGATGGCGTTGTTGAGGGCCTGGACCGCGTAGCCCGAGCCCTCGACCGGGGTGATGTCGCCACGGGGCTCGGCGCGCGAGGCGCGCTCGGACTCCGCGCGGTCGGCGGCCTCCTGGGCGGCGATCTCGGCCTGCTGCTCGGCCGTCAGCTCGTTGAGCAGGGCCTGCGCCTCGCTCAGCTTGCCCTGGATCGTCTCCTTCTGGTCGGCCAGGTCGGAGCGCAGGGTCTCCAGTTCGGCCAGCGCGTCGGCGGCCTCGGCACGCTGCTGGTCCAGGGTGCGCTGCTGGTCCTCGATGAGCTGGAGCGTCTCGGCCTGGCGCCCGCTGACCTGGTCGAGCGTGGACGCCCGGCTGAGGTACGCGTCCGGGTCCGAGGAGAGGAACAGCTGCACGGACGGGTCGAGCCCGCCGTTGCGGTACTGGGCGGCGGCGAGCGAACCGAGGCTGCTGCGCAGCTCGTTCAGCTCGTCCTGCCCCCGGGCCGCGGCGTCCTGGAGGTCCTCGACGGCCGCCTCCAGCTCCTCCTCACGCTCCTTGGCCCCGTTGTACTCCTCGGTGATCGCCTCGGCGTCCTGGTAGAGACCGTCCACCTCGGACTGGACCTCGTCGATGCTGGGCTGCGGCGCGGCCTGGGCGGAGGTCGCGGTGATGCCGACGGTGGCGGCAGCGGTGGCGGCGGCGCCGAAGAAGGTCACGCGGGCACGGCTCGGCTGCTTGGGACGACGGTGGGACGCCACTGGGGCGAGCTCCTTCTTCCTCAGCCGCCTGCCGGGTTGGGGGGACCGACGTACCCCGGCCCGCGGCGGGCCGCGGATTCGGCGGTTCCTTCGCGGACGCCCTGGATGAGCGATCTACCGCGCGAAGGTTCGACGACCGACCCTAGCGACAGGGGTTTACCGGGTTCAAATCCTCGCACCGACTTTTTACCCGGCGAGTACCCGCTGCGTCCAATTCCCCACGCTGTGTGGGTGATCGAGATCCGGAAACCATCCCTGACCGGCGCGAAGCGTTCGAACGGCACCGAATCGGGCGAAGAGCGCGGACACCGGCGCGAAGCGCGCGGACGGCGCATCACGCCCGCGGGCGGTCAGGTCCTGGCAAGTCGTTTCAGCAGCAGCACGGAAGGCACCGGCCGCGCGCCCGACCTGGCCACCCCGTCCGCGACCTCGCGGTCGGTGGAGACGACCACCACGGGCCGCCCTGGCGGCTCCGCCCGCACCAGCCGCCTGATCAGCTCGTCCGCCGTCTCCCCCGGCTTGCTGAACAGCACCCGCACACCGCGCGGCGGCGTCAGCAGCACAGGCGCGGCCAGCTCGGCCCCGTCGAAGACACAGGTCATCTCCGCGCCCGTCTGCGCGGCCAGCACCGCGAGCCCGCCCATCAGCCGCAGCCGCTGCTTCTCCAACGGCATCGACGGATAGCCGGACTTGGTGACGTTGTACCCGTCCACGACCAGGTGCGCCTGCGGGAGCGCGAGCAGCTGGTCGAGCAGCGCCGGGTCGTCACCGGCCAGCGCGCGGTGCGCGATCGTCTGGGGGTCGGGGTCGCCCGGCTCGACCGCCTCGACCGTCTGGGCGGGCTTCAGGCGCGTGGGCGGCAGGGCCAGTTCGCGCCGCAGCCCCTGCGTCGCGTCCAGGACGGTGTCCAGCAGCAGCCGCAGCCGCATGTCCTCGATGCCGCGCCCCTCGCGGACCGACTTGCGGCTCGCCTCAAGCGCCGCCTCCGCCTCCGCGAGCCGGGCGCGCAGCCGCCGCGCCTCGCCGTCCGAGGCCGCACGCGCCGCCGCGGCGTCGGCCCGCGCCTCGTCCAGCTCCGCCCGCAGCTTCCGCAGCGCCGCCTCCCCGCGCCGCACGTCGCTGAGCGCGCTGCGCAGCTTGCGGTGGACGGCGTCCGTCTCCTTGCGCGCGGCCTCCAGCTCGACGCGCAGCCGCTCCCCGTCCGTGCGGGCGGCGGAACGTGCCTGCGCCAGCTCGTCGCGCAGCCTGGCCAGTTCGCGTTCCCGCTCCTGCCCGACGCGTTCCTCCTGGGCGCGCTGCGCCTCCTCGCCCGCGGCGGCGACCAGCTTGGCCCAGCCCGCGGGCCGCAGGACGAACGCCACGGCGGCCACCTCGACGGGGTCGGCGGCGGGCGGTGGCGAGCCGTGCTCCACGGCGTCGGCCAGCTCGGGGGCCGTCTCCCGCAGCCGCGCGCCGACGCGGACGCGGAAGCCCGCGTCGTTCTCCAGCGCGGCGGCCATGGCGTTGCCGCCGAACCTGACGCGGCGGGACGGGGTGAACCGCGCGTACTGTCGCAGGGTGACGGGCAGATCGGCCAGGGTCAGGCTGCCGAACGCCTCCCCCGCCAGGGCGATCACACGGTGCCGGACACGCTCGGGCAGCGGGCGGTCCAGGGTCTCGGCCGGCTCGGCGGGCATGTCCTCCGCCTCCGGCCGCTGCGTCCCCTCCCCACTCCGTGCCCCCTCAGTCGGTTCCGTCACCGCGCACACCGTCCGTCAGCCTGTCACTCGTCCCCGTTCACCCTACGGCCTGGTAGCGGTCACGTCTGCCGCGGCGGGCTATGGTGAAGCCTGCGTCACCGCGCCCGGCGCGCCGTCCGGCCACCCGGTGGGCGGCCCGGGGACGCGGCGCCGTCACAGCGGACCGCCGCCACGCGCGCAGAGCAGGACCACCGCCGGAAGGGACCCATCCGTGATCACCTCGATCGTGCTGATCAAGACCAGTGTGGACCGCGTTCCCGAGGTCGCCGAGCGGATCGCGTCGCTTGAGGGGGTCAGCGAGGTCTACTCCGTGACCGGGCCGCACGACCTCGTCGCCATGGTGCGCGTGCGCGGCCACGAGGAGTTGGCCGAGATCATCCCCGGGCGCATCAGCAAGATCCCCGGCGTCGTCGCCACCGAGACGCACATCGCGTTCCGCACCTACTCGCAGCACGACCTGGAGGCGGCCTTCGCCATCGGCCTGGACGCGTAACCGCGCCCGAGGCCGACGGCGGGCCAGGCTCAGCGCCTGCTGGCGGCGACCCAGCGCTCCAGCGTGGCACGCGCCGCGCCGCTGTCGATCGACTCGGCCGCCCGCGCGATGCCCTCGGCGAGCTGCTCCTCAAGCGGCACGTCCCGCGGGTCCAGCGCGGTCAGGGCGGCGGCGGCGTTCAGCAGCACGGCGTCCCTGACCGGCCCGGCCTCGCCGTCCAGCACCCGGCGGGCCACCTCGGCGTTGTACGCCGCGTCGGCGCCGCGCAGCGCCTCGACGGGCACCAGGTCGATCCCCACGCTGCGCGGGTCGAACGCCTGCTCGCGCACCTTCCCGTCCCTGACGACCCAGACGGTGGACGTGGCCGTCACCGTCAGCTCGTCCAGGCCGTCGTCGCCCCGGAAGACCAGCGCGGAGCTGCCGCGCTCGGCGAGCACACCGGCGATGATCGGCGCCATCCGCGCGTCCGCGACGCCGGTGGCCTGCGCCGTGACCCGTGCCGGATTGGTCAGCGGGCCGAGGAAGTTGAACGGCGTCGCGATCCCCAACTCGCCGCGCGCCACCGCGACATGACGCAGCGCCGGATGGAACTTGACGGCGAAACAGAAGCTGATGCCCGCCTCAAGCGCCACCTCGGCGACCCGGGCGGGCGACAGGTCCAGGTTGACGCCCAGCTCCCCCAGCACGTCGGAGGCGCCGCTCGCGCTGGACGCGGCGCGGTTGCCGTGCTTCACGACGCGGGCGCCCGTGCCCGCCACGACGATCGACGCCATGGTCGAGATGTTGACGGTACGGGCGCGGTCGCCGCCGGTGCCGACGATGTCCACGGTCGGGCCCGGCACCTCGATGAGGTTGGCGTGCGCGTACATGGCACGGACGAGACCGGCGATCTCCTCCACCGTCTCGCCCTTGGCCCGCAGCGCGACGGCGAACCCGGCGATCTGCACGTCCGTCGCCTCGCCCGCCATGATCCGGTCCATCGCCCACGCGGTGTCCGCGGTGGTCAGGTCCACTCCGGCGACGAGGGTGCTCAGCACGTCGGGCCAGGTGCGCGCCGCCGCGTGGTCGCCTCCTGCGGGGGTCACAGCGCTCATGGGAATCACTCCTGGCGTGGATCGGCTGACGGGATGTCGGGGGGTGAGGCGTCGGTACGTGCCGCGGTGCGGCGGCCCGGGGGCCACGCCGAGCCTAGCCGAGCGCCGCGGCCCCCACCCGGAGAGGTGGGGGCCGCGGCGGCTGACGGGGCGGAGCGGACGGTCAGTGGTGCTCGTGACCGCTCGTGATCTCCTTGTACTCCTCGCGCGACGGCTTGGGGATCTGGCCGTGCTCCCCGTAGTAGCCGCGGCTGACGCGGGCCCGCGCCCGCTCCAGCGGGCCGACCTTGCGCCGGACGCCGTTCTCGTCGGTCTCGGGACCGATCTCGTACGGCGTGAGCTGGTCGTGCGCGGTGAGGGTGTGGAGCGTCTCCTGCGGGAGCGGCTCGTGCACCTCGATGAACTCGCCGTGCGGCAGCCGCTTGATGACCCCGGTCTCCCGCCCGTGCAGCACCTTCTCGCGGTCCCGGCGCTGGAGGCCGAGACAGATACGGCGCGTGATGATGAACGCGATCGGCGGCAGGACGAAGAAGCCGATCCGGCAGAACCAGGTGATCGCGTTGATCGACAGGTTGAAGTTGATGGCCCACACGTCGTTGCCACCGGCCAGCATGGTGACGCCGAAGGCGGTGAGCCACGCCATGCCGAAGGCGGTGCGGGTCGGCGCGTTGCGCGGCCGGTCCGCGATGTGGTGCTCGCGCGGATCGCGGTTGCCCCAGCTCTCGAAGAAGGGGTAGGCGCCGATCACGACCAGCAGGCCGGGGAAGACGGCCAGCGGCACCAGCAGGCCGAAGTTCAGCGTGTAGCCGCCGGGGATGACCCATTCGAGACCCGGCATCATGCGCACCAGGCCCTCGGAGAAGCCGAGGTACCAGTCCGGCTGGGCGTCCGTGGACACCTGGTCGGGCCGGTAGGGGCCCATGACCCAGATCGGGTTGATCGTCACGGTCGCCGCGATGGCCGCGATGACGCCGAAGACCAGGAAGAAGAAGCCTCCGGCCTTGGCGATGTACACCGGGAGCAGCGGCATGCCGACGACGTTCGTGTTGGTCCGTCCTGGACCGGCGAACTGCGTGTGCTTGTGGTAGAAGACCAGGATCAGGTGCGCCACCACGAGGCCGAGCATGATGCCGGGCAACAGCAGGACGTGCGCGACGAAGAACCTCGGGATGATGTCGTGCCCGGGGAACTCGCCGCCGAAGATGAACATCTGGAGGTAGGTGCCGACGATCGGCACCGCCAGGATGGCGCCCTCCATGAAGCGGATGCCGATGCCCGACAGCCCGTCGTCGGGGAGCGAGTAGCCGGTCAGACCGGTGAAGATCGCCAGGACCAGCAGCAGGAAGCCGAAGAGCCAGTTGATCTCACGCGGCTTGCGGAACGCGCCGGTGAAGAACACGCGGAACATGTGGCAGAACAGGCCGACCACGAAGATCAGCGCGGCCCAGTGGTGGATCTGCCGGACCAGCAGACCGCCGCGGACGTCGAAGTTGATGTCCAGGGCGGAGGCGTACGCCTCCGTCATCATGATGCCCTGCATCGGCTTGAACGAGCCGTGGTACTCGACCTCGGCCATGCTCGGCACGAAGAAGAGCGTCAGGTACACGCCGGTCAGGATGATGATGATGAAGCTGTAGAGGCAGATCTCGCCCAGGAGGAACGACCAGTGGTCGGGGAAGATCTTCCGCATGTTGGCCTTGGCGAGGCCGTAGATGCCCAGCCTGCCGTCGGCCCAGTCCGCGACGCGTTCACCCGCGGGTGCCTTGCTCCCCCGTCGCGGCGCTTCCGCGGGCTTCGGGGCGTCCGTTGCCGTACTCATCCGCGCTCCCAGAAGCTCGGGCCGGGGGGCTCGTCGAAGTCGCCGCGCGCTTCGAGGAATCCGTCGTCGTTCACAGTGATACGCAGCTGCGGCAGCGCGTGGCCCGCCGGTCCGAAGAGCACCCGGGCGCCGTCCGACAGGTCGAACGTGGACTGGTGACAGGGGCACAGCGCGTGGTGCGTCTGCTGCTCGTACAGCGTCGCCGGGCAGCCGATGTGGGTGCAGATCTTCGAGTAGCACAGGATGCCCTCGTGACCCCACTCGGCCGACTTCGCGTCCTTGATGTCGTCGGGCTGGAGACGGACCAGCATGACCGCGGCCTTGGCGATCTCGACGTGGAAGTCCTCGTCGTGCGGGCTCATCCCCTCGGGCATGGCCTGGGTGAGCGAGCCGACGGTGATGTCCTCGGGGCGCAGCGGCTGCATGGTGGACTCGTTGATGATCAGCGAGCCCGCCTTCCACTTGGTGTGGCGCAGCTTGTCGTGCGGCAGCGGGCCGAGGTCGCGCAGCAGGACGACGCCCGCGAGCGGGACGACGGCGACCGCGCCGAGCATCGTGTTGCGCACCAGCTTGCGGCGGCCGATCTGCGACTCGGCGGCGCCCTTGCGGAACTCCGCGAAGACGTGCGCGCGGACCTCGGGCGTCGCCTCGATCGGGTGGCGCTCGTCCGGGGTCTCGACGTCGCTCATCAGGGTGCGTGCCCAGTGCACGGCGCCCGCGCCGATGCAGAAGAGGGCGAGCCCCAGCGTCAGGCCGAGCGAGAAGTTCAGGCCGCTGACATGGCCGAACGGCCAGATGTAGACGATCCGGTCGATCGGGATGGCGACGTAGGAGGCGATGAAGCCGATCGTCGCGAGGATCGAGACGGTGAACAGGAGGGCCACGGTGCGCTCGGAGCGCTTGGCCGCCCGTTCGTCGATGTCCTGCCTGCGGTGCTCGTGCGGCGGCAGACCCGGGTCGGCGAACGGGTCGTCCGCCGGGGTCAGCGCACCGTCGGACCGGTGCTCGGGGAGGTGCTCGCCCGCGGCGCCGTGCTGGGGTTCGGGTTCGTCGTGGCTAGTCATGACTTCCTGGCCTTCGTGCTCCGGGCGCCGATCCAGACGGCGACGGCGATGAGGGCGCCGATGCCGATCGTCCAGGCGAACAGACCCTCGCCGACCGGGCCGTAGCCACCGAGCGCGAAGCCGCCTGGCTGCGCGGAGTCCGAGGTGTTGACCTCGTCGAGCCAGGCGATGATGTCGCGCTTGTCCTGCTCGGTGAGCGTGGTGTCCGGGAAGGAGGGCATGTTCTGCGGGCCGGTGAGCATGGCCTCGTAGATGTGGCGGGGTTCCACGTTGTAGAGGTTGGGTGCTTCCTTGCCGTGCGTCAGGGCACCGCCCTCGCCGGTGAAGTTGTGGCACTGGGAGCAGTTCGAGCGGAACAGCTCCCCACCGCGTGCCACGTCGCCCTGCGCCGGGTCGTACACGTCGGGGTCGGGGACGGCGGGGCCGGGGCCCAGGGAGGCGATGAACGCGGCGAGCTGGTCGATCTCGGCCTGCGTGTAGACCGCGGGCTTGGCCGGGGCCTGCGGACCGGGCTGCTGGAGCGGCATGCGCCCGGTCGCGACCTGGAAGTCCACGGACGCGGCGCCGACGCCCACCAGCGACGGCCCGTCGCTGCCGCCCTGACCGTTGCTGCCGTGGCAGCTGGAGCAGCCGACGTCGTACAGCTGCCTGCCCTCCTCGATGGCGAGGGACTGGGCCGAGTTGTCGGCCTGCGCCTCACCGGCGGGGGCGAACGCGGCGTACAGCCCCCCTGTGGCCGCCAGCGCGAGGAGGAGGACGACGAGCGCCGCCAGCGGATGGCGCCGTCGTGCGGAGAGCTTTTTCACGGATTACCCCGGTATCAGGATCTTCTGCGTCGGTGCTGATGGGTCGGGCATGCGGACGTGCGGTGAGGCAGCGGCGACCGACGCCTACTTGATCAGGTAGATGGTGGCGAAGAGGCCGATCCACACGACGTCCACGAAGTGCCAGTAGTAGGACACGACGATCGCCGTGGTGGCCTGTTCGTGCGTGAACCGCCGGGCCGCGTAGGTCCTGCCGAGGACGAGGAGGAACGCGATCAGGCCGCCGAGGACGTGCAGGCCGTGGAACCCGGTGGTGAGGTAGAACGCCGAGCCGTACGGGTCGGAGGAGATCGAGATGCCCTCGTGCTTCACCAGCTCGGTGTACTCCGTCACCTGCCCGCCGATGAAGATCGCCCCCATGGCGAAGGTGACCACGAACCAGCCGCGGAGCTTCTTGACGTCGCCACGCTCCGCGGCGAAGACGCCGAGCTGGCAGGTCAGGGAGGAGAGCACGAGGATCGTGGTGTTCCCCAGCGAGAAGGGCACGTTCAGCGTGTCGGCCTTCTCGCTCCAGAAGTCAGGACCCATCACCGAGCGCAGGGTGAAGTACATCGCGAAGAGGGCCGCGAAGAACATCAGCTCGGAACTCAGCCAGATGACCGTTCCGACGCTGGTGACGTTCGGTCGGTTGACCGAGGGGGTCGCGTGCCCTGTTTCTACTGCTGTTGCTGTCGCCACGCCCGTCATTATGTCGGTCGCCGTTCCGGCACTTGTCTCGGGGGTGGGGTTCGGTGTGTCCACGGAGTAGCATCCGCGGAACGGAACACTCGCGACCCGCGGAGGAACGATGGGACGCACCGCAACGGTGCTGGTCTACAGCGACGACTCGAACACCCGCGAGCAGGTGCGCCTCGCGGCGGGCCGCCGTCCGGCCGCGGACCTTCCCGAGATCACGTACGTGGAGTGCGCGACGCTCCCCGCGGTGCTCTCCGAGCTGGAGAAGGGCGGCATCGACGTCTGCGTCCTGGACGGCGAGGCGACCCCGGCGGGCGGGATGGGCGTGTGCCGCCAGATCAAGGACGAGATCTTCGCGTGCCCGCCGGTGCTGGTCCTGATCGGCCGCCCGCAGGATGCCTGGCTCGCCACCTGGAGCCGCGCCGAGGCGGCCGTGGCTCACCCGATCGACCCCGTGGATCTCGCCGCGGGGCTGACGGCACTGCTCCGTACGGCCCTGCCCGCCTCCGTCTGACGGGTCCCGCGCACGGCGCTCAGCGGCGCCCGGGGGCGCCGCTGAGGGGGCCGGGGCCCGCGGGCCCCGGTGTCGGTGTCCGGCCGACGGACGGGTCAGACGGCCGGGGTGAGACGGGCCTCGGCCGGTTCCCCGTTGCCGCCGTCCGCGTCCCCACGCCCGGTCCCGGCCTTCTTCTTCGTGGTCTTCCCCGCCTCGCCGGTGCCGCCCGTCTCCCCGGCCGGTGCGTCGGCGGCGGTGTTCTGGAGCGCGCTCCCGGCCAGCCACTCGTCCCAGCTCAGGTTCCAGTCGCCGAAGCCGTTGCCGAACGGCGCCATGTCCTCGCCGAAGCCGTTGACGTGCTCGACGATGTCACCCGGCTTGACGAGTTCGTAGAACCACTGGGCGTTGTCCGTGCTCAGGCCCGTGCAGCCGTGGCTGACGTTGGCCGAGCCCTGCGACCCCACCGACCACGGCGCGCCGTGCACGTACTCGCCGCTCCACGTCAGCCGCGCGGCCCAGTACACGGGCAGGTCGTAGGAGTCCGCCGAGCCCGCCGGGATGCCGATGCTGGTGCCGGTCATCCGGACGTACTGCTCCCGGCCGAGGATGACCTTCTTGCCGTTGCGGGTCGCGAAGCCCTCCTTGCCCGTCGTGATGGGGAGGGTCTTCACCTCCTCGCCGTTGACGGAGACCGTCATGTGGTGGGAGCCGATGTCGGCGACGGCCTCGACGCGGTCACCGGTCGTCAGCTTGAGCTTCTTGCTCTCGCCGCCGCGCAGGTTCTTGCCGACGGCCAGGCCGTCGAGCTGCGAGGTGACCGTGATGGTGGCGTTCGCGGGCCAGTACTCCTGCGGCCTGTAGTGCAGCTCCTTGTCGTCCACCCAGTGCCAGGCGCCCTCGACGGCGGGCTCCGAGGTGACGTTCAGGGCCGCCTCGACCACGGCGCGGCCCGCCTGGTCGCCGACGCCCTTGCTGAGCGTCGCGGTGAGCGGCTGGCCGACGCCGTAGGTGCCCGCGTCGGGGCCGAAGGTGACGTCGAGGCGCTGGGCGTCGGACTCACGGGTACGGAACGTGTGGACGCCGCGGCCCGGTGAGCCGCCGCCGTTCTCCGTACTCACCTTGACGGTGTACTCCGCGCCCGCGGCGAGCGGCGTCGTGCTGCGCCAGCCGCGGCCGTCGGCGGTGAGTTCGCCGGTGAGGGTGCGGCCGTCGCCGTCGGTGGCGACCACGTCGGTGATCCGCGAGCCCGACCCCTTGGCGGTGATGCTGAGGGGCGTGTCGGGATCGACGTCGGCACCGTCGCGCTTGCCTGCGGTACCGAAGGAGAGCTGTCCGGCGGCGTCGTACGCCTCCCCGGCCAGGGGCTTCGCGCCGCCACCACAGGCGGTGAGCCCGGCCATCAGGGGGGCCAGTACGAGAGCGCAGCCGAGCTGTATCCGCGTTTTCTGACTCATGACCACAACGTAAGGACACTCACCCGAGGCGGCACGCTGAGTGACTGCATACGGGTGGGAGGGTGCGCCGGACGGTGGAGGGAACGCGAAAGGTGGCCCGCGCGGAACCCGCGCGGGCCACCCTTCCTGATCAGTACCGGTCTGCCCGGGACGTCACGCGGACGTCACTGGTTCTGGTTCTCGCCCCGGTAGTACTCGTAGACCCACAGCCACAGGCCCACCAGGAGCAGCGGGGCCGTGAAGTAGAGCAGCCACCAGCCGAAGACCGGGGACATGAAGGCGAACAGACCGCCGCCCGCCAGGGCCAGCGGCGCCCAGCTGTGCGGGCTGAAGAAGCCGACCTCACCGGCGTCGTCGGCGACGTCGGCGTCCTTGTTGTCCTGGGCCCCGGCGTCCACCCGGCGGGCGGTGAAGACCAGGTAGAAGCCGATCATGGCGCTCAGCGCGAAGGCCAGGAAGAGGCCGGTGGTACCGACCGGCTCCTGGGACCACACGCCGTAGACGATCGCCACGGCCAGCATGAAGACCGCGAGCCAGCTGAAGAGGTGTCCCTGGATTCTCACTGGCCGGCCTCCTTGCCGGTGAGGGCCTCCAACTCGTGGCGGGCGTCGTTCTCCAGCGAGTCGAGCGCGGCGACCTCGGGGTGGTGCAGGTCGAACGCGGGCGACTCGGACCGGATCTTGGGCAGGGTGAGGAAGTTGTGCCGCGGCGGGGGCGACGAGGTGGCCCACTCCAGGGAGCGGCCGTAGCCCCACGGGTCGTCGGCGTTGACCGGCTCGCCGTACTTCCACGTCTTCCAGACGTTGTAGAAGAACGGCAGCATCGACAGGCCGAGCAGGAAGGAGCTGATGGTCGAGATGGTGTTCAGCGCCGTGAAGCCGTCGGCCGCCAGGTAGTCGGCGTACCGGCGGGGCATGCCCTCCGCGCCGAGCCAGTGCTGGACGAGGAACGTGCCGTGGAAGCCGATGAACAGCGTCCAGAACGTGATCTTGCCGAGCCGTTCGTCCAGCATCTTGCCGGTCCACTTGGGCCACCAGAAATGGAATCCGGCGAACATCGCGAAGACCACCGTGCCGAAGACCACGTAATGGAAGTGGGCGACGACGAAATAGCTGTCGGAGACGGCGAAGTCGAGCGGCGGGGACGCCAGGATGACACCGGTCAGACCACCGAAGAGGAAGGTGATCAGGAATCCGATGGACCAGAGCATCGGTGTCTCGAAACTCAGTGATCCCTTCCACATGGTGCCGATCCAGTTGAAGAACTTCACACCGGTCGGTACCGCGATGAGGAAGGTCATGAAGGAGAAGAACGGCAGCAGGACCGCGCCCGTGACGTACATGTGGTGCGCCCACACCGTCACCGAGAGACCGGCGATGGTGATCGTCGCGGCGACCAGGCCGATGTAGCCGAAGATGGGCTTGCGGCTGAACACCGGGATGACTTCGGAGATGATGCCGAAGAACGGCAGGGCGATGATGTACACCTCTGGATGGCCGAAGAACCAGAAGAGGTGTTGCCACAGGATCGCGCCGCCGTTGGCCGCGTCGAAGATATGGGCCCCGAAGGTCCTGTCGGCCTCCAGGGCGAAGAGCGCGGCGGCCAGCACCGGGAAGGCGAGCAGGACGAGGACACCGGTCAGCAGGACGTTCCAGGTGAAGATGGGCATCCGGAACATCGTCATGCCGGGTGCGCGCATGCAGATGATGGTCGTGATGAAGTTGACCGAGCCCAGGATCGTGCCGAAGCCGGAGAACGCGAGACCCATGATCCACATGTCGGACCCGAGTCCTGGTGATCGGATCGCGTCCGACAGGGGTGAGTAGGCGAACCAGCCGAACCCGGCCGCGCCCTGCGGCGTCAGGAAGCCGCCGACGGCGAGCAGGCTGCCGAAGAGGTACAGCCAGTACGCGAACATGTTCAGCCGGGGGAACGCCACGTCGGGCGCGCCGATCTGAAGGGGCATGATCCAGTTCGCGAAGCCCGAGAACAGGGGCGTCGCGAACATCAGCAGCATCACCGTGCCGTGCATGGTGAAGAGCTGGTTGAACTGCTCCTTCGAGACCATCTGCATGCCCGGCCGGGCCAGCTCGGCGCGCATGACGAGCGCCATGATGCCGCCGAGGATGAAGAAGGCGAACGAGGTGATCAGGTACAGCGACCCGATCGTCTTGTGGTCGGTGGTCGTCAGCCACTTGATCACGGTGGAGCCGGGCCGCTTGGGCCGCGCGGCCGGTGGCGGCGGCGCCACGGTGTCGGCCGCCTGCCGTTCTTCGAGGATACTCACGCTCGCCCCTCGTTGGTCTCGGCGTTGCGGGCCGCATCGGTCTGCTCGATACCGGCCGGCACGTAGCCGGTCTGCCCCTCGTCCGCCAGGTCCTGGAGGTAGTCGTCGTACTCCTCGCGGGAGACGACCCTGACGTTGAAGAGCATGCTGGAATGGTCCACGCCGCACAGCTCCGCGCACTTGCCCCGGAAGGTGCCCTCACGGGTGGGGGTGACCTCGAAGCTGTTGGTGTGGCCGGGGATGGCGTCCATCTTCATGAGGAACGGCAGCACCCAGAAGGAGTGGTTGACGTCCCGTGAGGTGATGATGAACTGGGTCGGCTCGTCCACCGGGAGCACCAGGGTCGGGCCCGGGTCGCCGGTGTTCGGGTCGTGGTCGGCGGGGGTGCCCACCTCGTACACGCCGTCCGCGTTGTCGGGGAAGCGCTCCTGGAACCGGTCCGGGATGGACTCCAGCTCGGGCGCGTCCTCGGCGAACACGTCGGTGGCGCCGACCGGCTGGATGTAGTTGAACGCCCAGCTCCACTGGAAGCCGACGACGTTCACGACGTTCGGCGGCCGGTCTGAGGTCTCCAGCAGTTCCGTCTGGTCGCGCGCGGTGAAGTAGAACAGCACCGAGACGATGATGAGCGGAACGAGCGTGTACAGCGCCTCGATCGGGAGGTTGTACCGGTTCTGCGGCGGTACCTCGACCTTGGTCCGCGAACGGCGGTGGAAGAACACGCTCCACAGGATCAGGCCCCAGACCAGCACGCCTGTGACGAGAGCGGCGGCCCACGAACCCTGCCAGAGGGACAGGATGCGCGGCGCCTCCTCCGTCACGGGAGTGGGCATGCCGAGGCGGGGGAAGTCCTCGGATGTGCAACCTGTGGCGGTTGCCAGGACCAGGCCCGCAAGGAGCGCCTGCGGCAGAATCCTCCGCCGCATCGGGCGCCGCGACGAGCGGTCGGAGCCGTTGGGACTCACGTAGCGCCTTCCCGGAGTCTCGCCCATGGTCCGGGATGCCTTCGCACGGAGCGGGGGCCGGCCCTGACACGGGCAGGGGTTTGGATGTTTATGCGGACCAAACCCTACTGGACGCTTCCGGGCGCCACGCGAGGAGGGTGCGCCTAACGCGCCGGACGCGGCCGGGGGCATCGGCCGGTGAGGTATTAGCGTTCCGGGCGTGCCCTACTTCGACGCGGCCTCGTCGCTGCCGCTCCACCCGATCGCCAGGGAAGCCCTCCTCGCCGCGCTGGACGACGGCTGGGCCGATCCCGGCCGCCTGCACCGCGAGGGCCGCCGCGCGCGGCTCCTGCTGGACGCCGCCAGGGAGACGGCCGCGGCTCAGATCGGCTGCCGCCCCGACGAGCTGGTGTTCACGGCGTCGGGGACGCGGGCGCTGCACACCGGGATCGAGGGCGCGCTCGCGGGCCGGGCCCGGGTGAGCCGCCGTCTGCTGGTCTCGGCGGTCGAGCACTCGGCGGTGCTGCACGCGGCGGACGCCCACGCGGACGCGGGCGGCACCGTACGGACGGTCGGGGTGGACAGGGGCGGGCGCGTGGACCCGGCCGAGGTCGCGGCGGCGATCGACGAGGGTCCCGGCGCGGCGCTGGTCTGCGTGCAGTCGGCGAGTCACGAGGTGGGGACGCGGCAGCCGGTGGAGGAGACGGCGCAGGAGTGCCGGGCGCGCGGCGTGCCGTTGCTGGTGGACGCGGCGCAGTCGCTGGGCTGGGAGGAACCGGCCGGGGCGTGGTCGCTGCTGGCGGCGAGCGCCCACAAGTGGGGCGGTCCCGGCGGCGTGGGGTTGCTCGTGGTGCGCAAGGGGGCGCGTTTCGCGCCGCGCGCGCCGGTGGACGAGCGGGAGTCGGGGCGTGCGGCGGGCTTCGAGAACATCCCGGCGATCGTCGCGGCGGCGGCCTCGCTGCGCGCGGTGCGGGCGGAGGCGGCGGCCGAGGGGGCGCGGCTCGCGGCGCTCGTGGACCGGATCAGGACGGAGGTACCGCGCCTCGTGCCGGACGTCGCGGTCGTGGGCGACCCGGTGCGGCGGCTGCCGCACATCGTCACCTTCTCCTGCCTGTACGCGGACGGCGAGGCGCTGCTGCACGCGCTGGACCGGGCGGGCTACTCCGTGTCGTCCGGGTCGTCGTGCACCTCAAGCACACTGACGCCGAGCCATGTGCTGGTCGCGATGGGCGTGCTGTCGGAGGGGAACGTCCGGGTGTCGCTGCCGCCGGGGACGACGGAGGAGGAGGTGGGGCGCTTCCTGGCCGCGCTGCCCGGCGCGGTGGCCGGGGTGCGGGCCGAGCTGGCGCCGCCGCCGGTCGCGGAGGCGGGGCCCGCGGACGAGGGGACCGACGGGCCCGACGGACCGGCGACGCTGACGCTGGACGCGCTGGGCAAGCTGTGCCCGCTGCCGGTGATCGACCTGGCCCGCGAGATCGGCCGCGTGCCGGTGGGCGGGGTCGTCACCGTCCTGGCCGACGACCCGGCGGCCCGGCTCGACATCCCCGCCTGGTGCGGCATGCGGGGGCAGACGTTCCTGGACGAGCGGCCGAACCCCGCGGGGCCAGGCACCGCGTACCGGGTGCGGCGCGAGAGCTGAACCGCGCCGCGCGGGCCGCCCGTCCGGGGCGCGGCTCAGCCCAGGTGCGCCCGGACCTCGGCGGCGGCCTCGTCGCCGTACGCCTTGGTGAAGCGCTCCATGAACGCGTCACGGCCGAGGGTGTACTCCTGCGTGCCGACGGTCTCGATGACGAGGGCGGCGACCATGCAGCCGACCTGCGCGGCGCGCTCCAGCGGGACGCCCCAGACGAGGCCGGCGAGGAAGCCGGCGCGGAAGCCGTCGCCGACGCCGGTGGGGTCGGCCTTGGCGCGCTCCTCGGCGCAGCCGACCTCGATCGGGGGCTCGCCCGCACGCTCGATGCGGACGCCGCGCGCGCCGAGGGTGGTGACGCGGACGCCGACGCGGGCGAGGATGTCGTCCTCGCCCCAGCCGGTCTTGCTCTCGATGAGCGCCTTCTCGTACTCGTTGTGGAAGAGGTAGGCGGCGCCCTCGGTGAGGGTCCTGATCTCCTCGCCCTCCATGCGGGCGAGCTGCTGGGAGAAGTCGGCGGCGAACGGGATGCCGCGCGTGCGGCACTCCTCGGTGTGCCGCAGCATCGCCTCGGGGTCGTCGGCGCCGATGTGCACGAGGTCGAGCGTCCCGACGCGGTCGGCGACGGTCTGGAGCTCGATGAGGCGGGCCTCGCTCATGGCGCCGGTGTAGAAGGAGCCGATCTGGTTGTGGTCGGCGTCGGTGGTGCAGACGAAGCGGGCGGTGTGCAGGAGTTCGGCGATGCGCACCGAGCCGGTGTCCACGCCGTGCCGGTCGAGCCAGGCGCGGTACTCCTCGAAGTCCTGCCCGGCCGCGCCGACCAGGACGGGGGCGGCGCCGAGCTGCCCCATGCCGTACGCGATGTTGGCGCCGACGCCGCCGCGCCGCACGTCGAGGGAGTCCACCAGGAAGGAGAGGGAGACGGTGTGCAGCTGGTCTCCGACGAGCTGATCGACGAACCGGCCGGGGAACGTCATCAGATGGTCGTGGGCGATCGAACCCGAAACAGCGATACGCACGGTGGTGTGGCTCCCCTGGGAGGCGGCTGCGGAAAGGCCCCAGGCTACCCGGAGGGAACCGATCGGCACGCGGCCCCGTCCAACCGGCGTAACGCAGACGGCACTTCCGAGAGCGCGAGGAGCGATGGTCGTGGCTGAGGACGAGACCCCCGGGACGAAGGACGAGGAGGAGCCGGCGGCGGGACCCGCGGGACGCCGCCGGTGGTCCGTGGCGATCGCCGCGGCGGTCGCCGGAGCGGTGATCGCGGGCGGGGTCTGGGGCGCCGCGGCGCTGCGCGGTGACGACGAGGGTGACGGCGCGTCGGGCGCCGCGGCGGACGGCAGCAGCGCCTCCGAGGTGCTCGCGCTGGACGCGGCGGGCGGGACGACGGAGGCGGGCGCCGCCGAGCCCGCGGGCGGGATCGCTCCGGCGGGCGTCGAGCTGACGGCCGAGGGCACGCTGCCCGACGGGCCCGACCTGGCGAGCGTGCAGCGCTTCGACGGCGGCGTGGACGAGGGGACGGCCGCCGGGCTGGCCGCCGCGCTGGGCGTCGAGGGCGAGGTGCGCGAGAACGCGGGCGCCTGGACGGCGAGCGGCCCCGACGCGGACGGCGGCGTCCTCACCGTGCAGCAGGCGGCGCCAGGCGGCTGGAGCTACGGCACCTCGGTCGTCGCGGCCGACCCGGACACCCCGGTCGAGCAGGACGCGGCGGCGCAGGTCCCGGCGGGGGACGTGCCGGGTGAGGACGAGGCGCTGGACGCGGCGGGCCCGCTGCTGGCCGAGCTGGGGCTCGCCGGGGGCGACGACGCGGTGGTGGACGCGTCGGCGACGGCCGGGGGCGTGCGGCTCGTGCGGGTGGTGCCGCTGGTGGACGGCCTGCCGGTGAGCGGCATGGAGACGACGGTGCACGTCGCGACGGGCGGCGCGGTCGTCGCGGCGTACGGCTCGCTGGCCGAGCCGGTGGCGGCCGAGGAGCGGGCGGCGATCGGCGCCCAGGAGGCGCTTGAGGAGTGGAACGCGGCGCTGACGGCGGGCGGCCCGGCGGATCTGCCGTCGATCGAGCCCTGCTTCCCGGTCGAGACGCTGCCGGTGCCCGAGGGCGGGACGCAGGCGGAGCCCGACGGCGGCGCGGCGGACGCGCCCGACATCCTGCCGTGCGCGGTCGATCCCGCCCCGGCCGCGGCGGAACCGCTCGCGGTGACGGCGGAGTTCGGCCTCGCGCTGCGCTACTCGGCGGACGAGCCGGTGCTCGTGCCGTCCTGGCTGTTCCGCCCGGCGGACGCGGCGCCCGGTGACCCCTATCCGGTGCAGCAGCCCGCGGTGGCGTACGCGTACGTGCCGTCCGACGGCTCGGGCGGCGGTTCGGGTGACGACGGCGGTTCCGACACACCGCCCCAGCAGGCACCGGCCGAGCCGGGGGACGGCACGCAGCTGCCCGACACCGGCATGTCGGTGGCTCCCTACGAGGAGGACGACCGCGCCCTGACGCTGACCTTCTGGGGCAGCCCGTGCGACGAGTACACGGGCGCGGCGGACGAGTCGGCTGACGCGGTGTTCGTGTCGCCGGTGGCGGAGGAGCGCCCCGAGGAGACGGCGTGCATCATGCTCGCCGAGGAGCGGACGGTCGAGGTGGCGCTGGACGCGCCGGTCGGCGGGCGTCCGGTGCTGGCCGAGGACGGCTCGGAGCTGCCGGTGCGGTGATCCATGTGGGGTGATCCCGCCCGGTGGCCCGGGCACGACAGAGGCGGCGGTCCCTGGGGGATCGCCGCCTCCGCGTCGCCTCGCGGCCGGATCGGGGGCCGGGGCGTGCCCGGCCCTTCCGGTCAGCTGAAGGAGTCGCCACAGGCGCAGGAGCCGGTGGCGTTCGGGTTGTCGATGGTGAAGCCCTGCTTCTCGATGGTGTCCACGAAGTCGATGGACGCGCCGCCGAGGTAGGGGGCGCTCATGCGGTCGGTGACGACCTTGACGCCGTCGTAGTCCTTCACGACGTCGCCGTCGAGGGAGCGCTCGTCGAAGAACAGCTGGTAGCGCAGACCGGAGCATCCCCCGGGCTGGACCGCGACACGGAGCGCGAGGTCGTCGCGCCCCTCCTGGTCAAGGAGGCTCCTGACCTTGTCCACGGCCGTGTCGGAAAGAATGATGCCGTCGCTCACGGCGGCCTTTTCCGTAACGGACATCTGCGTCTCTCCCGGGTACTCGTTCGGAATGCACTGGCAGCGGGCTGCAACAGCGGCCCTGCGGGTTTTATTCCGGCCGCCCGCCACGTCTTTCCGGTGCTCAGGCGCCGGAGTCCCCGGACGCCGCTTCTCCTGCCATGCTCGCACACCGGGCGGGGCGCGGGCAGGGCGTGCCGGAGCCGGAGTGACGTAATCCGCATCGTCACACTGACGCGAAGAGGGTTATCATCCATTGTGTCAGTACGACGAAAAGGGCGGCTGACACTCCGGATCACCGCTAACGAAAGAAGGGTGGATGCCGTGACCACCGCCCAGAGCCTGGACGTCAAGCCCTCTCCCCTCGCGCTGCTGCTGCTCGGCCGCGGGACCGACCCGGCCAGCGAGCGCGGCGTGGACTGTCCCGGGGACCTGCCCGCGGCCTCCGACCCCGACCTCGTGGAGCGCGCCCGTGCCGCGAAGGCGCGCCTGGGGGAACGGGTGTTCGTGCTCGGCCACCACTACCAGCGCGACGAGGTCATCCAGTTCGCCGACGTGACCGGCGACTCCTTCAAGCTGGCGCGCGACGCCGCGGCCCGTCCGCAGGCCGAGTTCATCGTCTTCTGCGGCGTGCACTTCATGGCCGAGTCCGCCGACATCCTCACCTCCGACGCGCAGCAGGTGATCCTCCCCGACCTCGCCGCGGGCTGCTCGATGGCCGACATGGCGAACGCCGAGCAGGTCGCCGAGGCGTGGGACGTCCTGACCGAGGCGGGCGTCGCCGACGTGACGGTCCCGGTCACCTACATGAACTCCTCCGCCGACATCAAGGCGTTCACCGGCCGCCACGGCGGCACGGTCTGCACCTCGTCCAACGCGAAGCGCGCCCTGGAGTGGGCCTTCGGGCAGCGCCCCGAGGGGGCGGGCAAGGTCCTCTTCCTGCCCGACCAGCACCTCGGCCGCAACACGGCCGTCCGCGACCTCGGCCTCTCGCTCGACGACTGCGTCGTCTGGAACCCGCACAAGCCGCACGGCGGCCTCACCGCCGACGCGCTGCGGCGCGCCCGGATGATCCTGTGGCGCGGGCACTGCTCGGTGCACGGCCGCTTCTCGCTCGAATCGGTGAACGAGGTGCGCGAGCGCGTCCCCGGCGTCACGGTGATGGTGCACCCCGAGTGCCGGAACGAGGTCGTCGCCGCCGCCGACCTGGTGGGCTCGACCGAGCACATCATCGCCGCCCTGGAGGCCGCCCCCGCGGGCAGCCGCTGGGCCATCGGGACGGAACTGAACCTCGTCCGGCGCCTGGCGAACCGTTTCGCCCCGGACGGCAAGGAGGTCGTCTTCCTCGACCGCACCGTCTGCTTCTGCTCCACCATGAACCGCATCGACCTCCCCCACCTCGTGTGGGCCCTGGAATCCCTGGCGGACGGCAAGGTCGTCGGCCGCATCCAGGTGGACGCGGAGACCGAGCACTTCGCCAAGCTCGCCCTGGAACGGATGCTCGCCCTGCCGTGACACGCGGGCCGCCGGGCGGTGTGGCGAAGACGCCGCCCGGCGGGGAGGATCGGCGCATGCTGCTGCGCCGTGTCCGGGACACCCGCGAGGACGCCGATGCCGTACGCGCGGTGGCGGCGGCGGCCGGGGAGGACGCCGCCGTCTGGTCGGCCGCCCGCGCCGCCTGGCACCAGCGCGTCACCCGGCACTTCGCGGGCACCGACCCCGAGGGCTGCTGGCTCGCCGAGGACACCTCGGGCCGCCCGGTCGGCGCCGCGCTCGCCGGGCGCCGCGACACGCTCTGGGGCCTCACCCTCCTCGCCGTCGTCCCCGAGGCCAGGGACAAGGGCGTCGGCACGGAGCTGCTGCGCCGCGCGCTCGCGTACGCCAGGGGCACCCTGCGCGGCATGATCTGCGCCGGGACGCACCCCGTCGCCGTCCGCGTCTACCGGCGCGCCGGGTTCGCGCTGCACCCGCTGATGCGGCTGACCGGCCCCGTGGACGCGTCACGCCTCACCGTCCCCGACGGCCCGGCGATCGAGGGCGGCACCGTCCACCGCGACCTCATGGACTCCGTGGACCGGCGGCTGCGCGGCAGCGCGCACGGCCCCGACCACGAGGAGCTGCTGCGGCACTGCCGGGTCGTCGTCGCCGACGACCTCGCCGGGAGCGGCTACTGCTACCTGGACGACGCGGGCGGCGTCGAGCTGCTGGCCGCGACGTCGCAGCGCATCGCCGTGCGCCTGCTGTCCTCCGCGCTCCTCAGCCTCCCGCCGGGCGCCACGGCCACCATCCCCCGGCTCACGGCCGAGCAGGAGTGGGCGGTGGACGTCGGGCTGGCGGCGGGCCTCTCGCTGGACGCGGGCGGCTTCCTGTGCCTGCGCGGCATGCGCCCGCCACGCCCGTACATCCCCTCGGCCGCCTTCCTCTGAGCCGCCGACTTGCCGGAACGGCACGATTGCTCGCGCCGCGCCGCAGGGGCGTCGCATGATCGCCGTGACGACGTCAGGCACGTACGAGGAGGACCGATGACCCACCACACGCCGCTCCCGGGGACGACCCACCGCCTGGTCCCGTCCCCGGCGGGACGCGTCCACCTGGTCGAGCAGGGCAGCGGCCCGCTGGTCCTGCTGCTCCACGGCTTCCCCGAGAGCTGGTACTCGTGGCGCCACCAGCTCCCGGCGCTGGCCGCCGCCGGGTACCGCGCCGCCGCCGTGGACGTGCGGGGCTACGGGCGCTCGTCACGCCCCGGCGACATCGCCGCCTACCGGATGCTCGACCTGGTGGAGGACACCGCCGCCGTCGTGCACGGCCTGGGCGAGCGGACCGCCGTGGTCGTCGGCCACGACTGGGGCTCGTCCATCGCCGCGCACTGCGCCCTGCTGCGGCCCGAGACGTTCCGCGCCGTCGGGATGCTGAGCGTGCCGTACACGCCGCCCGGCGGGCCGCGCCCGAGCGAGACGTTCGCCGCGATGGGCGGGGGCGACGAGTTCTACGTCCGCTATTACCAGGAGCCGGGCCGTGCCGAGGCCGAGATCGAGCCGGACGTGCGCGGCTGGCTCGCCGGGGTCTACGCGGCGCTCTCCGCCGACACGGCGCCGGGCGCCGACGCCCCCGACCCGCACTTCGTCTCCCCCGGCGGGACGCTGCGCGAGCGCTTCCCCACCGGCGGGCTGCCCGGCTGGCTGGGCGAGGACGACCTCGCCTTCTACGCCGGGGAGTTCGAGCGGACCGGGCTGAGCGGCGCGCTGGCCCGCTACCGGAACATGGACCGCGACTGGGAGGACCTGGCGCCCTGGGCTGGCGCGCCGATCGCCCAGCCGTCCCTGTTCGTGGGCGGCACCGAGGACGCGTCCACCACCTGGCTCGCCGACGCCATCACGGCCTTCCCGACGACGCTGCCCGGGCTCGTCTCCTCACACCTGCTCGACGGCTGCGGCCACTGGGTCCAGCAGGAGCGGCCGGACGAGGTCAACCGGCTGCTGACCGACTGGCTCGCCGCCCTGCCCGGCTGACGCGCGCGGCGGCCCGGGTCAGGCGCCGCGCGGGCGGACGAGCCCCGTCTCGTACGCCGTGACGACGAGCTGCGCCCGGTCGCGGGCGGAGAGCTTGGTGAGCAGCCGGTTGATGTGCGTCTTCACCGTGAGCGGGCTGACGTTGAACCGGCGCGCTATCTCGTCGTTGGACAGGCCACCGGCCACCTCGACCAGCACCTCGCGCTCCCGGGCCGTCAGGACGTCGAGGGCGGAGCCGTCCAGGTTCTCCCCCGCCGCCTCGGCCGAGGAGAGGAAGCGCGCGATCAGGCCGCGGGTGGCCGCCGGGGAGAGCAGGGACTCGCCCGCTGCCGCGAGCCGGATGGCCTGGAGCAGCTCGGCAGGTTCCGCGCCCTTGCCGAGGAAGCCCGACGCGCCCGCGCGCAGGGCCTCGGCCACGTAGTCGTCCGACTCGAAGGTGGTGAGGATGACGACCTTCACGTCGGCCAGGGTGGGATCGGCGCTGATGGCGCGGGTGGCGGCCAGGCCGTCCATGCCGGGCATGCGGATGTCCATCAGCACGACGTCGGCGCCCGCCTCGCGGACGACCCGCAGGGCCTCGGCGCCGTCGGGCGCCTCGCCCGTCACGGTCATGCCGGGGTCGGAGTCCACCAGGACGCGGAAGGCGCTGCGCAGGAGGGCCTGGTCGTCGGCCAGGACCACACGGATCACGCGGGCCGCCCCGCGGGGTCGGCGGCGCGGCGCGGCCCGACGCGTGCCGGGGGCGGCGCGTCGGGGGCCTGGGCCGTGGTCACGCCGGGCTCTGGCGGGCGGGGCGCGAGCAGCGGCAGGGTCACGCGGACGCGGAACCCCTGGTCGTCACGCGGCGCCGCCTCGCAGGTGCCGCTGAGGGCGGCGGCCCGCTCGCGCATGCCGGTCAGGCCGTGGCCGCTGCCGTACCCGGCCGGGACGCTCCGGTGCGCCGCCCCGGCGGGGGCGGGGCCGTCGTCGTCCACGGTGACGGTCAGCTCGGGTGAGGAGGGGCCGCCCGTGCGGACGATGCGGACCCACGCCTTCGCCTCGGGCCCGGCGTGCTTGTGCACGTTGGTCAGCGCCTCCTGCACGACGCGGTACGCGGTCAGGTCCACCGCGGAGGGCAGCGGTCCCCCGGCCGCGGGCGCGTGCACCGAGACCGTCATGCCCGCCTTGCGGAAGCCGTCCACCAGGTCGTCCAGCACGGCGAGGCCGCGGGCGGGCTCGGTGGGGGCGATCGGCTCGTCCTGCTGGCGCAGCAGCCCGACCGTGCTCTGCAACTCCCCGAGGGCGCGGCGGCTGGCGTCCCTGATGTGGCCGAGCGCCTCCTTGGCCTGGTCGGGGCGCGAGTCCATGACGTGCGAGGCGACGCCCGCCTGGACGTTGACCAGCGCGATGTGGTGGGCGACGACGTCGTGCAGCTCGCGCGCGATCCGCATGCGCTCCTCGGCGACGCGGCGGCGTGCCTCCTCCTCGCGGGTGCGCTCGGCGCGCTCGGCGCGTTCCCTGATGGCCTCGAACATGGCGCGGCGGCTGCGCGCGGCCTCGCCGGTCACGGCGGCGAGGGCCGTCCAGGCGAAGACGCCGAGGTTGTCGGAGGAGTACCAGGGGCGTGTGCCGAAGACCATGGCGACCGGCGTGAGGACGATGACGGTCGCGACGGCGGCGCGGCGCGTGGTGTTGCGGTCGGTGCGCAGCGCGACCGTGAACAGGGCGATGACGACGGCGATGACCAGCGAGGAGCTGCGCTGCCCGGGCAGGTAGGTGAAGCTGCCGAGGACCAGCTCGGTGATGACCAGCGCCGACACCGCGCCGAGGACGCAGACCGGGTAGCGGCGGCGCCCGACGAGCACGGCGCAGGCGGCGACCGAGATCAGCACGGTGTGCCCGGCGAGGTGGCGCTTGCCGAACCCGGCGGTGCCGCCCGGGTGCCCGTAGACGGTGACGGCGGCGAACAGGATCCCGACGAGGACGAACGCGGCGAAGATCACGTCGGTCGCCAGCGGGTGACGGCGTACCCACTGGCCGACGCGGATGCCTTGCTCGGGATTCACGGCGGGCCGGCTCAGTCCGGGATGAGTCCGTCGTCGGTGAGCATGGCGCGCACCTCGTCGATGGACGCGTCGGCGGCGGGCAGGATCAGCTCGGACGGCTCCAGGGAGTCGTCGGGCAGCGGGGTGCCCAGCTCGCGGACGGCCGCCAGGAGGGCGTCGAGCGTGCCGCGGAAGGCCGCGGCGTCGCCGCCCTCGACCTCCGCGAGCAGCTCGTCGTCGAGCTTGTTCAGTACGGGCAGGTGGCTGTCGTCCAGCCGCACCTGGCCCTCCCCCATGATCCGCACGATCATGTCGCTCCACCACTCCCGGGCATCATTCGTCGGTCACCGGCGCGTCGCGCGCGGGACGCCGTGCGTCACCGCGTGCGGGGCGTCACTGCTTGTCGAACTTCGGGGACTCCTGCTGGGCGGCCTGGCCCTGCTGGGTCCCGGCGGCGTCGCCGCCCTCGATGGCCTGGCGGCCCGACGAGCTGCCACCGGCGAGTTCGGCCTTCATGCGCTCCAGCTCGAACTCTACGTCCGAGTTGCCCGCGATCCGGTCCAGCTCGGCCGTCAGGTCGTCCTTGGTGGTGCCGGTCGGGTCGTCGAGCGCGCCGGAGGCGAGCAGCTCGTCGATGGCGCCTGAGCGTGCCTGGAGCTGGGCGGTCTTGTCCTCGGCGCGCTGGATGGCCATGCCGACGTCGCCCATCTCCTCGGAGATGCCGGAGAACGCCTCGCCGATGCGGGTCTGGGCCTGCGCGGCGGTGTAGGTGGCCTTGATCGTCTCCTTGCGGGTGCGGAACGCGTCCACCTTCGCCTGGAGCCGCTGGGCCGCGAGGGTGAGCTTGTTCTCCTCCGTCTGGAGCGTCTCGTGCTGCTGCTGGAGGTCCGAGATCTGCTGCTGGAGTCCCGAGCGACGGGTCAGGGCCTCGCGCGCCAGGTCCTCACGGCCGAGGGCGAGGGCCTTCTTGCCCTGCTCGCCGAGCTTGTCGGACTGGTTGTTCAGCTGGTTCAGCTGGAGTTCGAGGCGCTTGCGGGACGTGGCGACGTCCGCGACCCCGCGCCGCACCTTCTGGAGCAGCTCCAGCTGCTTCTGGTACGAGTAGTCGAGGGTCTCGCGCGGGTCCTCGGCCCGGTCCAGGGCTTTGTTGGCCTTCGCGCGGAAGATCATTCCCATCCGCTTCATGACACCGCTCATGGACTTCGCGCGCCCCCTTCATACCGGGCTCGAACCTGTGACCCATCGTGTGATCCCCTACTACCCTACGGGGCCCGTCTCCATTAGCGCACCGCCCGGCGCCCTGTGGCTTCCTCCCTCAGGACGATCAGCCGCGCCGCCGTCTCCCGCCTGGGGAGGAGACGCGGGTTCAGGGTGGTCCGGGGGACGGGTGGGGAGGCCGTTGCGGATTCGTGCCCCGCACGCCCGGGGGGACTCGGGCGGCGGCCCGTTACGCTGGGAGACGTGTTCCGAAGCCGTTCGAAAGAAGATTCCACCAGCACCCCCGCTCTCACGGGGGACGAGCAGGTGCGCGACCCGCAGGCGCCCAAGGGGCGGCCGACTCCCAGGCGCAGCGAGGCCGAGGCGCAGCGACGTGCCACTGCCAAGGCGCCCGCGAACCGCAAGGACGCCACCCGGCGTGCGCGGGAGCAGCGGCGCGTCGCGCTGACGAAGCAGCGCGAGGCGCTGCTCTCGGGCGACGAGCGGCACCTCCCGGCCCGCGACCGTGGCCAGGTGCGCCGGTTCGCGCGGGACTACGTGGACGCGAAGTGGCACGTGGCGGAGTACTTCCTGCCGATCGCGGTGCTCATCCTGGTGCTGAGCATGGTGCCGTCGATGCAGACGAGGAACATCGCGCTGCTGCTGTGGGTGGTCGTGATCCTGGCGATCGTCTTCGACTCGATGCTGCTGTCGCGGCGGCTGAAGAAGGAGCTCCAGCAGCGGTTCCCGGACGAGAGCATCCGTGGTGCCAGGCCGTACGCGCTGATGCGCACCATGCAGATGCGCCGGATGCGGCTGCCGCGCGCGCAGGTCAAGCGGGGCGAGGCCCCGCGCCGCTGAGGTGCGGACGGCGCCGCGTGCGCCGCTCGGGTGCCGTGCGGCGGTGGGCGTGCCACTCCCCGGCGTGACGGCGGGAAGCGGACACAATGCGGCATATGTCGCAGTCGCAGACCTCGCCGTCCCTGACCCGGCTCACGGCCGCCGCGCTGTGCGCGGCGGCGCTGCTCGCCGGTGCGTCCGGCTGTACCGCGGACACGACCGCAGCCGAGGAGGCGGGCAGCGGCCGGGCGGCGTCCGACCCGCCGGAGCCGACCCGCTCGGGCGAGTTGCAGGACGCCTACGAGGACGTCGTCCAGGAGGTGCTGCCGTCCGTCGTGCAGATCACGACCGAGGACGGCCTCGGCTCGGGCGTGGTCTACGACGACGACGGCCACATCGTCACGAACGCACATGTGGTGGGTGAGGGCGAGGAGTTCGAGGTGCTGCTCGCGACCCGCCAGCAGCCGGTCCCCGCGCGGCTCGTCACGGCGTACCCGCAGCAGGACCTCGCCGTCATCGAGCT
The DNA here is from genome assembly GCF_000719135.1 of Streptomyces avicenniae. Classification (GTDB taxonomy): domain Bacteria; phylum Actinomycetota; class Actinomycetes; order Streptomycetales; family Streptomycetaceae; genus Streptomyces; species Streptomyces avicenniae. The sequence continues at coordinate 53,057 of NZ_JOEK01000006.1, forward strand.
GACCGAGAAGCCGGACCGGCTGCGGCCCGCGACGTTCGGCGACTCGCGGAAGGTCGAGGTGGGCCAGATCGTGCTGGCGATGGGCAACCCGCTGGGGCTGTCCTCCAGCGTGACGCAGGGCATCGTCTCGGCGGTCGGCCGCTCCGTCAGCGAGGGCGAGGGGCAGGCCACGCTCGGCAACATGGTGCAGACCTCGGCGGCGATCAACCCGGGGAACAGCGGGGGAGCCCTCGTCAATCTGTCCGGACAGGTCATCGGCATCCCGACGCTGGCCGCCCGCGACCCGGGGCTCGGCGGCGGGCAGGCGCCCGGCATCGGCTTCGCGATCCCCGCCTCGACCGTCACGTTCCTGGCCGACCAGATGATCGAGCACGGCCGGGTGGTGGACTCGGGGCGCGCCGCGCTCGGCGTGACCGTCCGCACGGTGCTCGGCGACGGTTTCGAACCGGCGGGCGCGGCCCTCGTGGACCTCACGGACGACGGCCCGGCGGAGCGCGCCGGGCTGCGCCCCGGGGACGTGATCGTCAGGCTGGGCGGGGAGGACGTCACCGACGTGGTGTCGCTGTCCGAGGCGCTGGCCGCCGAGCGGCCGGGCGAGCGGGTGGAGCTGACGTACGTGCGGGACGGCGACCGGCGCGAGGCCCGCGCCACCCTCGGCGAGGTCTGAGGTGCCTGGCGGACCTGCCGCGCCGCCCGCGCGCCGGGCGCGGGCGGCGGACGGGGCGTCAGCTCTCGGCGGCGTGGAGGTCCATCGGGCCGTAGACGGCGGTGCCGCCGTCGAGCAGGAAGACCTGGTCCACACCGGCCTCGACCAGCTCGGGCCAGCTCTCGCCGATCCACGACTCGGCGTCACCCTGGGTCCCGAAGTCGCCCGGGTCCTGCGGGGGTTCGACCGCCGTGCCGTCCGCGCGCTCGAAGCGCCACTCCCACGCCATCTCCGCCTCCTGCTCCCCTGCCGCGACTACCTGCCCGCAGACTAAATCACGGCACGCCGTGCGGCGCACACCCGCGCGCACCCGCCCCGACGGGCGCCGCGCGAGCCCGTCCGCACGGCCGGAGAGGATCGACGCCATGGAGGTCACCGCCCTCGGCACCGGCGCCCCCACGGGCCTGCCGCTCCCCGGCTGCCCCTGCGCCGCCTGCGCCCGCGCCCTCGGCGCCGAGGCGCGCACCGCCACGGCGCTGCTGATCGACGGCGTCCTGCTGCTCGACCTGACGCCGGGCACCGCGCTGTCCGCCGCGCGGGCCGGTACGTCGCTGACCGGCGTACGGCGCGTGTTCCTGACGCATCCGCACAGCGGGCCGCTCCCCGAACCGCCGCCAGGACTGCCCGCGCCGCTGCGGCTGCCCGACGGCCGGGAGGTGACCCTGCCGGGCGGCCACCGCGTGCGCGCGGTCGCCGTGGACGAGCCGGGCACCGGCTACGCCGTCACCGGGCCGGACGGCGCGCGGCTGCTGTACCTGCCGCCGGGCGCGGCCCCGGCGGGCACGGGCGACGGCGTGCCGTACGACCTGTGCCTCCTCGACGTGGCGGGCAGGCCGGAGGCGCTGGCCACGCTGCGGGCGGCGGGCGCCGTCGCGCCGACGACGGACCTGATCGCCGTCCACCTGGGCCACGACGTGCCGCCGGGGCCCGAGCTGCACCGGCGGCTCGCGGCGGCCGGGGCGCGCGCGGTGCCCGACGGGACGACCGTGACGGTCGGCGACTTCCGGCACGTCCCCGACCTGCCGCGCCGCACGCTGGTGCTCGGCGGCGCGCGCTCCGGCAAGTCGGCCGAGGCGGAGCGGCGGCTCGCCGCGTTCCCCGGCGTCACCTACGCCGCGACGGGCGGGCGGCGCGCGGGCGACGCGGAGTGGGCGGAGCGCGTCGCCGCCCACCGGGAGCGCCGCCCGGCGTCCTGGACGACCACCGAGACCACCGACCTCGTGCCGCTCCTCGCGGACGACGAAGGGCCGCCGCTGCTCATCGACTGCCTGGCCCTGTGGCTGACGGACGCGATGGACGCGGCCGGGGCCTGGGAGGGGCCGCCGCGCGGGCTGGCGGAGCGGACCGCGGCCCTCGTCGCCGCCGTGCGCGCCACCCGCAGGACGGTCGTCCTGGTCAGCAACGAGGTGGGCTCGGGCGTCGTCCCCGCGACCCGCGCCGGGCGCCTGTTCAGGGACGAACTCGGCCGCCTGAACGCGGCGGTGGCCGCCGAGTGCGAGCACGTCCTGCTGACCGTCGCGGGCACGGCGCTCACGCTGCGGGGCTGACGCGGCGGGCCCGCCCGTACGGGGCGGCGGGCAGCGGTGGCGGCACGTACGCGGGCGGTAGTCTCGTGCGCATGAGTGACGGCGGTCTCAACCTCGACGACTTCGGCGATCTCATCGAGCGCCCGAGCGCCCGCCTGCGGCGCTCGGCCGAGGAGCGGCGCGCCCGTACGGGTCTCGCGCCCGGCGCCCTCGGCAGGCTGGACGAGGTCGGCGGCTGGCTGGCCGCCGCGCAGGGACGGGTGCCGGTGACGCCGCTTGAGCGGCCGAGGGCCGTCGTCTTCGCAGGGGACCACGGCGTCGCCGCGCTCGGCGTCTCGGCGCGTGCCCCGGGCAGCGCCGTGACGCTGGTGCGCGCGCTGCTCGACGGCACGAGCCCGGGCGCCGTCCTGGCGCGGCAGCTGGGGGTGCCGGTGCGCGTCATCGACATGTCGCTCGACTGCCCGCCCGAGGACCTGCCGGGCGACGTCACCCGGTACCGGGTGCGGCGCGGCTCGGGGCGGCTCGACGTCGAGGACAGCCTCACCGCCGAGGAGGCCGAGGCCGCCTTCCGCGCGGGCATGGCGGTCGCCGACGAGGAGGCGGACGCGGGCACGGACCTCCTCGTGCTCGGCGACCTGTCGGTCGGCGGGACGACGGCGGCGTCCGTGCTCATCGGCGCGCTGTGCGGGACGGACGCCTCCGTGGTGACCGGCAGGGGCGGCGAGCCGATCGACGACCTGGCGTGGATGCGCAAGTGCGCGGCCATCAGGGACGGGCTGCGGCGCGCGCGGCCCGTGCTCGGCGACCAGCTGCGGCTGCTCGCGGCCGTGGGCGGCGCCGACCTGACGGCGATGACCGGCTTCCTGCTCCAGTGCGCGGTGCGGCGCACCCCCGTGCTGCTCGACGGGGTGGTCGCGACGGCGAGCGCGCTGGTCGGGCAGCGGGTCGCGTTCCGCGCGCCGGACTGGTGGCTCGCCGGGCAGGCGAGCGGTGAGCCCGCGCAGGGGAAGGCGCTGGACCGGATGGCGATGGACCCCCTGCTCGACCACGGGGTGACGGTCGGCGACGCCGTCGGCGCGCTGCTGGCGCTGCCGCTGGTACGGGCCGCCGCCGCGCTGGCCGCGGAACTGCCGGAGCGCGAAGGGGAGTCGGCGCCGCCGGTGGCGCCGTCCGCCGGGGGCGGCGAGCCGGAGCCCGCGGTCATCGCCGACGCGACGTGACGTGAGGTGACGCGGCGGGGCGTCAGCTCCCGTCGCCTCCCTGGTCGTCCTTCGCCTTCCCGGCACCCTCCTTGCCGTCGCCGGGCGGCGGCGCCGGGGTCCCGGCGACGAGGTCGTCCACCTTCTGTTCGAGCCGCCCCCAGCGCCGCACGTGCTTCTCCTCGCGGCGCCGCGCGCGTGCCGCCGCGCGCGGCCTGAAGCGGTAGACGTGCCGGTCCCAGAACGAGCCGGGCCGCGCGAGCCGCACCGCGCCGACCAGCGCGACCAGCGGCACGAGGATCCCGAACACGGTGGTCCTGACCTTCCCCTTCATGAGGGCGACCAGCGCGAGCAGGAAGTTGATCACCAGCGTCACGATCAGGCTCCCCCGGTCCAGCCAGGTCTCCGGGCCCGCCCCCGCGACCCCGAGCGGCAGGAAGCCGAACAGCAGGATGGTGCACAGCGCCGCCGTCAGCACGACGGCCTCCACGCTCTTCTGGCCCTGCTCCGACCAGTAGACGTCGTGCAGATAGAGGATCAGCGCGAACTCGTCCATCACCAGGCCGACGCCGATGCCGAACACGATCGCCGTGCCCGCGGCGATCCAGCCGCGGCCGGGCGCCGCCACGCCCCCGAAGCCGCCGACGCACATGAGGATCACGCCGGGCACCACGTGGTGGAGGTGCCGCCCGCCCGCCGACAGGTCGTGGAAGGGACCCTTGCCCGCCCGGATCATGCGCGTGATGCACCGGGTCACGACGAAGGTGACGACGAACGCGAGCAGCGCCAGGAGCAGGGGGAGCTTCCCCGGCTCCACGATGTTCCGCTCCCACCAGTCCACTACCGAGCCCATGCACGTCAGCCTCTGCCGCTACCCTCCGGTGCGATGAACGCCACGCCGCCCCCGCCCCCCGCCGGGCCACCTCCCGCCACCGGGACGGACGCACGCGACGCCCTCCGGTTCGCCTTCGGCACCCTCACCGTGCTCCCCGTCCGCCCCCCGGGGCGCTGGGACCGGCCGACCGCCCGCCGCGGCATGCTGTGCGCGCCGCTCGCCGGGCTCGCCCTCGGCCTGGCCGCCTGCCTGCTGTCCTGGCTGCTGCTCGAACTGGAGGCCGACGCCCTGCTGACGGGCGTCCTGGCCGTCGCGCTGGTCGCGGCGCTCAGCCGCGGCCTGCACCTCGACGGGCTGGCCGACGTGGCGGACGGGCTCGGCAGCCGCCGTCCGCCCGAGGAGGCGCTGCGGGTGATGAAACGTTCCGACATCGGGCCGTTCGGCGTCCTCGTCCTCCTCCTGACCGTCCTGACGCAGGTCGCGGCCGTCGCCGGGCTGTCCGGGCACGGGCGGGCGCGCGCGCTCACCGCGCTCGTCTGCGCGGTGGTCGTCTCCCGCGCCGCGCTGACCTGGGTCTGCCGGGCGGACGCGCCCCCGGCCGCGCGTCCCGACGGCATGGGCGCGACCGTCGCGCGGACCGTGCCGACCTGGGCGGCGCTCGCCGTCGCGGGCGCGGTGGCCCTCGGGTCGGCCGTCGCCGGGGCGCTGGCCTGGGGGGACCGGCCTGCCGTGGGCGCCCTCGGCGGGCTGCTGTCCGTCCTCGTCGCGCTGGCGGCTGCGGAGCTGTTGCTCCGTCACTGCGCCCGTCGCCTGGGCGGGCTGACGGGTGATGTGCTGGGCGCGTGCGCGGAGACGGCCGCGACGGCGGCGCTGCTGGTCTGGACGGTCACCGCGCCCTGAACCGGCGGGGTCCCGCCCGGCGTAGTCTTCTGAACCTCCGGGCCCGACCGGCGGCCGGACGGACCCCGTGCCCGGCCTTCGGCCAGGACATGATCACGACGCCCCACGGAACGGAATCACCCCACGTGACTGAACTGACCCTCAGCAACCTCTCCGCCACCTCCGTCCCCGCCGACGCGGTGGTCGTCGGCATCGCCAGGGGCGAGTCGGGCCCGGTCCTCGCGCCGGGGCCCGCCGCGGCGTCGGCCGTGGACGAGGCGTTCGGCGGCGGCCTGGCGGCGGCCCTGGCCACCGTCGGCGCCAAGGGGGACAAGGAGGAGATCACCAAGCTGCCCGTCCCCGAGGGCGTGCCCGCACCGCTGGTGGTCGCGGTCGGTCTCGGCGACGTGCCGCACGGCGGCGACGGCTACGCGCCGGAGACCCTGCGCCGCGCCGCGGGCGCCGCCACCCGCGCGCTCGCGGGCTCCGACCACGCCGTCCTGGCGCTCCCGCTGGCCGACGACGACGCCGTGGCGGCCGTCACGGAGGGCGCGCTGCTCGGCACGTACACGTTCACCGCCTTCCGCGGCCGGGGGCACGAGGGCACGGCGCCGCTCGCCCGCATCACCGTCCTCGACCCGGGCGCGGCCGACGCGACGCACGCGGCGGCGGCCGAGCGGGCCCTCGTCGTCGCCGAGGAGGTCGCCCGCACCCGCGACCTGATCAACACCCCGGCCAACGCGCTGACCCCGGCCGACTTCGCCGCCCTCGTCGCCTCCGCCGCCCCCGAGTACGGCGTCGAGGTCGAGGTGCTGGACGAGGAGGCGCTCGCGGCGGGCGGCTACGGCGGCATCCTCGGCGTCGGGCAGGGCTCCGTCGCGCCGCCCCGGCTGGTGCGGCTGGCCTGGACGAGCGAGGCGGCCTCCACGACGCTGGCGCTCGTCGGCAAGGGCATCACCTACGACTCGGGCGGCCTGTCGCTGAAGCCGGTCGGCGCCAACGAGACGATGAAGTGCGACATGAGCGGCGCCGCCGCCGTCTTCTCCGCCGTGCTGGCCGCCGCCCGCCTGGGCCTGCCGGTGAACGTGACGGGCTGGCTGGCGCTCGCCGAGAACATGCCGTCGGGCTCGGCGATGCGCCCCGGCGACGTGCTGACGACGTACGGCGGCACCACCGTCGAGGTGCTGAACACGGACGCCGAGGGCCGCCTCGTCCTGGCCGACGCACTCGTGCGCGCCTGCGAGGAGTCCCCCGACGCCGTGGTGGACGTGGCGACGCTCACCGGCGCGATGGTCCTGGCGCTCGGCAAGCGCCTCTTCGGCGTCATGGCGAACGACGACGCGTTCAGGACGCTGCTGCACGAGACGGCGGAGCAGGCCGGGGAGCAGTCCTGGCCGATGCCGCTGCCCGCCGAGCTGGCCGAGAGCCTGAAGTCCACGGTCGCCGACCTGAAGAACGTGGGCGAGCGGCTGGGCGGCGGGCTGACCGCCGGGGTGTTCCTGAAGGAGTTCGTGCCGGACGGCGTCCCCTGGGGACACCTGGACATCGCGGGCCCGGCGTTCCACGAGGGCGCCCCGTTCGGCTACACCGCGAAGGGCGGCACGGGCACGGCGGTGCGCACCCTGATCCGGCTGGCGGAGCGCGCCGCGGACGGCGAGCTGAGCGGCTGACGGGCGCGGACGCCGCCCCGTACGCCCGGTACCGGGCGGCGTCCGCCCCTGTCGCGCAGCGTGCGAAGATGGGGTCCGGCAGGACAGGGCCCGGCTAGGCCATCCAGGCGAGCCGCACACCGCCGCCTTTCCGCGGCGGCCGACAACCCCATCTTGGAGGAACGTGACGTGGCGAACGACGCCGGCACCGTTTACGACCTGGTGATCCTCGGTGGCGGCAGCGGCGGATACGCCGCGGCCCTGCGGGCGTCCCAGCTCGGCCTGGACGTCGCCCTCATCGAGAAGAACAAGCTGGGCGGCACCTGTCTGCACAACGGCTGCATCCCCACGAAGGCACTCCTGCACGCGGGCGAGATCGCCGACGCCGCGCGGGAGGGCAGCGAGTTCGGAGTCAGGACCACCTTCGAGGGCATCGACATCGCGGGGGTCCACAAGTACAAGGACGGCGTGGTCGCCGGTCTGTACAAGGGCCTCCAGGGTCTGGTGGCCTCCCGCAAGATCACGTACGTGGAGGGTGAGGGCCGCCTATCGTCCCCGACCTCCGTGGACGTGAACGGCACGCGCTACACCGGTCGGCACGTCCTGCTGGCCACCGGTTCCGTCCCGCGGTCCCTGCCGGGGCTGACGATCGACGGCGACCGGATCATCTCCTCGGACCACGCGCTGGTCCTGGACCGGGTGCCGAAGTCGGCGATCGTGCTGGGCGGCGGCGTCATCGGCGTCGAGTTCGCGTCCGCCTGGAAGTCGTTCGGCACCGACGTGACCATCGTCGAGGGCCTGCCGCACCTGGTGCCCGCGGAGGACGAGAACAGCTCCAAGCTCCTGGAGCGCGCCTTCCGCAAGCGGGGCATCACCTTCTCCCTCGGCGCCTTCTTCCAGTCGGCCGAGTACACCGCGGACGGTGTGCGCGTGACGCTGGCGAACGGCAAGACCTTCGAGGCCGAGCTGCTGCTCGTCGCCATCGGCCGCGGCCCCGTGTCGCAGGGCCTCGGCTACGAGGAGAACGGGGTGACGCTCGACCGCGGCTTCGTGACCGTGGACGAGTACTGCCGCACCTCCGTGCCGACGATCTCGGCCGTGGGCGACCTCATCCCCACGCTCCAGCTGGCGCACGTCGGCTTCGCCGAGGGCATCCTCGTCGCCGAGCGGCTGGCCGGTCTGTCGCCGGTGCCGATCGACTACGACGGGGTGCCGCGCGTCACCTACTGCCACCCGGAGGTCGCCTCCGTCGGCATCAGCGAGGCCCGCGCCAAGGAGCGGTACGGTGCGGACCAGGTCGTGACGCTCAAGTACAACCTGGCCGGGAACGGCCGGAGCAAGATCCTGAAGACGGCGGGCGAGATCAAGCTCGTACGCGTCCGGGACGGCGCCGTCGTCGGCGTCCACATGGTCGGGGACCGGCTCGGTGAGCAGGTGGGCGAGGCCCAGCTGATCTATAACTGGGAGGCGCTGCCCGCCGAGGTGGCGCAGCTCATCCATGCCCACCCCACGCAGAACGAGGCCCTGGGCGAGGCCCATCTCGCCCTCGCAGGCAAGCCGCTGCACTCCCATGACTGACCTTGGCGCGTCATCACCGGAGCGCGTTTCCATCCGCCACTTTTCGTAAGGAGCAACAGAAACCATGGCGGTTTCCGTAACCCTTCCGGCGCTCGGCGAGAGCGTGACCGAGGGCACCGTCACCCGCTGGCTCAAGGCCGAGGGCGAACACGTCGAGGCCGACGAGCCGCTGCTCGAAGTCTCCACCGACAAGGTGGACACCGAGATCCCCGCGCCCGCCGCGGGCGTGCTGTCGTCGATCAAGGTCGCCGAGGACGAGACGGTCGAGGTGGGCGCCGAGCTGGCGATCATCGACGACGGTTCCGGCGCCCCGGCCGCCGCGCCCGCCCCGGCGCAGCAGGAGCAGCAGCAGGCCCCGGCCCAGCCGGAGCCGGCCCAGGCCGCGCCCGCGCAGCCCGAGCCCGCGCAGTCCGCCCCGGCGCAGCCCGCCGGGGGTGCGGCCGAGGGCACCGACGTCGTCCTGCCCGCGCTGGGCGAGTCCGTCACCGAGGGCACCGTCACGCGCTGGCTGAAGCAGGTCGGCGACTCCGTCGAGGCCGACGAGCCGCTGCTGGAGGTCTCCACCGACAAGGTGGACACCGAGATCCCCGCCCCCACCTCCGGCACCCTGCTGGAGATCACGGTCGGTGAGGACGAGACGGCCGAGGTCGGCGCGAAGCTGGGCGTCATCGGTGCCGCGGGCGCGGCTCCGGCGGCGCAGGCACCGGCCGCCCCCGCCGCTCCAGAACCGGCCAAGGCCCCCGAGCCCAAGGCGGAGGCGAAGGCTCCCGAGCCGAAGCCCGAGCCGGTCAAGGCCGCCCCCGCCGCGCAGGCCCCCGCGCCCGCGCAGCCGCAGGCTCCCGCGCAGGCCCCGGCGGCGCGCCGTACGCAGGAGGCCGCCCCGGCGGCCGACGGCGCGTACGTCACGCCGCTGGTGCGCAAGCTGGCGTCCGAGAACGGCGTGGACCTCACGTCGGTCAAGGGCTCAGGTGTCGGCGGCCGTATCCGCAAGCAGGACGTCCTGGACGCGGCCGAGGCGGCGAAGGCCGCCGCGGCGCAGCCCGCCCAGGCCGCCGCTGCCCCGAAGGCCGCGGGCCCCGCCCCGGTCCAGCCGTCGCCGCTGCGCGGTCAGACGGTGAAGATGAGCCGTATCCGCAAGGTCATCGGCGAGAACATGCTGAAGGCCCTGCACAACCAGGCGCAGCTGTCCACGGTCGTCGAGGTGGACGTCACCCGCGTCATGCGGCTCCGGGCGAAGGCCAAGGAGGCGTTCCTGGCGCGCGAGGGCGTGAAGCTGTCGCCGATGCCGTTCTTCGTGAAGGCCGCCGCCGAGGCGCTGAAGGCGCACCCGGCGATCAACGCGAAGATCAACGACGACGGCACCGTCACGTACCACGACGTGGAGAACGTCGGCATCGCCGTGGACTCCGAGCGGGGCCTGATGGTGCCGGTCATCAAGGGCGCGGGCGACCTGTCCCTGGCCGGTATCGCCAAGAAGACGGCGGACCTGGCGTCCAAGGTGCGCGGCAAGGGACTGACCCCGGACGACATGTCGGGGGGCACGTTCACGATCAGCAACACCGGGTCGCGCGGCGCGCTGTTCGACACGATCATCGTGAACTACCCGCAGGTCGCGGAGCTGGGGATCGGCGCGACCGTGCGCCGTCCCGTCGTCGTCAACCACCCGGAGCTGGGCGAGACCATCGCCATCCGGGACATGGTGTACCTGACGCTCTCCTACGACCACCAGCTGGTGGACGGCGCGGACGCCGCCCGCTACCTGGGGGACGTGAAGGCCCGCCTGGAGGCCGGTCAGTTCGAGGGTGAACTGGGGCTCTGACCCCGGGCCGCCTTGCCGGCAGCTCTTCCCCGCGCCCCGCCCGGAGCCTCCGGGCGGGGCGCGGGCTTGTGGTGAGCGCTTATCGTCAGCAAACGGCACAACCAACGACAGGAGCGTGCGGGATGAGTCCACCCGTCGTGCGTTCGCTGCGTCAGCAGATCCGTGAGCACATCGTGGAGGGCATCGTCAGCGGGCGCTGGCAGCCGGGCGAGCGGATCGTGGAGCGGCGGATCGCGGTCGAGCTGGAGGTCAGCCAGACACCCGTACGGGAGGCGCTGCGGGAGCTGGAGGCGCTGCGGCTCATCGAGTCGGCGCCGAACAAGGGCGTCCGTGTCCGCGCGCTGACGGCCGCCGACCTGGAGGAGATCTATCCGGTGCGGGCGGGCCTCGAACAGATCGCGGCCGAGCTGGCCGCCGCGCGGCTGGCCGCGGACGTGACCGCGCTGGAGGCCGAGGTGGCGGCGCTGTACGCGGCGGACCGGGTCGCGGACGCGGAGGCGCAGGTCGGGCACACGGTGGCGTTCCACCGGGTGCTGGTGGCGGCCTCGGGCAACAGTGTGCTGCTGCACACCTGGGAGTCGCTGGGGATCGAGATCTGGACGGGCCTGTCGATCCGCTGGCTGGGGACGCGGCAGCGCTCGTACGCCGAGGAGCACCAGGAGCTGATCGACGCGTTCCGGCGGCGTGACCCGGCGATCGGGCGGATCGTGAAGGAGCACGTCCTGGGCTGTGCACCCCGTGCCTGATTCCCCGGCATGGAGTGCCAATTTCTCCGATTCCATGATTTTTTGTCCCCACCCTTTGATCGATCATCGATCATCGGCTTAGAGTCTGTTCCGTAGTTCCCTGCAAGCGAGCCCCGCCGCGTAGCTCCTGTCCTGCCCCGCGGCGAGGTTCCCACTGGAGGCCCGGGTCCCGAATGTCGCGCCAACGACGGGACCCGGCCCTCACGGGCTCCGCGCGCCGTCCATCATGGAGGGCATGCGCGCCGCCCGTCTGATCAGGATGATCCTGCTGCTCCAGTCCCGCCGTGCGATGACCGCCGACGAGCTGGCGGCCGAGCTGGACGTCTCCGCCAGGACCGTCGCGCGCGACGTCGAGGCCCTGTCCGAGGCGGGCGTGCCCGTCTACGCGGACCGGGGCCGTACCGGTGGCTACCGCCTCGTCGGCGGCTACCGCACCGGGCTCACCGGCCTGGCCCGTGACGAGGCCGCGGCCCTCTTCCTCTCCGGCGTCCCCGCCGCCCTGCGGGACATGGGGCTCGCCGACGCCGCCTCCGCCGCGCGGCTCAAGGTCTCGGCCGCCCTGCGGCCCGAGCTGAGCGACGCGCACCACAGCGCGGCGCAGCGCTTCCACCTCGACGCCCCCGGCTGGTGGCAGCCGCCCTCCACGCCCGCGCTGCTGCCCGCCGTCGCCGACGCGGTGTGGGACGACCTGTGGCTGACCGTGGACTACGCGCGGCAGGGCCGGGACGCCGTGACGCGCGTCCTCGCGCCGTACGGGCTCGTGCTGAAGGCGGGCGTCTGGTACCTGGCGGCACGGCCGGGCGGGAGCGGCGACGGGGGCGACGGGGGCGACGGCGGGGAAGCCACGCACCGCGTCTACCGCGTGGACCGGTTCACGCGGGCCGAGGCGGCGGGCGGGCGCTTCACGCGGGACGAGTCGTTCGACCTGCCGGGCTTCTGGGCGGAGCGGGCGGCGCAGTTCGCCAGGTCGATCCTGCGCGCGGCCGTCGAGATCCGGGTGACGGCGGCGGGCGCGCGGGCGCTGCGGCGCGTCACCGACCGGGACGCGGCGCGGGAGGCGCTGGCCCAGGCCGGGCCGCCCGACGGGCAGGGCCGGATCACGCTCGCCCTCCCCGTGGAGTCGCTTGACGTCGCCTTCGACCAGTTGCTGACGCTCGGCCCCGAGTGCGAGGTGCTGGGCCCGCCCGAGCTGCGGGAACGGGTGGCGGACGCGGCGCGGCGCACGGCGGCGCTGTACGCCGCCGCGGCCGTGCCCGGTACAGCTCAGCGGTAGTCCTCCGGGGACGCCGTGCTGTCACCGTTGACCACGTCGCGGATGTAGCCCTCCGCGTCGGGCCGTGACCCGTCGATGTCGGTGAAGCCGTAGACCCGCGACAGGCCGCCGCTGCTGAGCGACCGCCCGTTCCAGCGCGCGACGTCCGGGTCGGCGGCGAGCGCGGCCACCGCGCGTCCGACGAACGCCGGGGACTCGGACACCGCGAACGCCGGCTCCTTCGCGACGGCGTCGCGCCAGGTGTCCTCCGTCACCTCCATGTGGGTGTCGAGCATCGTCTCCGAGCGCAGGAAGCCCGGGGTGAGCGTCACCGCCGTGCAGCCGGACTTCCCCAGTTCCTGGGCGAGCCCGAGCACCATGCGGATCGGCGCGTACTTGGCGAGGTCGTAGAAGAAGTGGCCGCGGTACACGGCGTTCGACTCGACCGTGCCGTCGGTGATCTCCACCAGCAGGCCGCCCGGCCGCCGCGTCAGCAGCGGCAGCGCGTAGTGGCTGGTGACGATGTGGGTCTCGACGCCGAGCCGCAGCATCCGCAGCCCCTTGTCCAGGTCGGCCTCCCACATCAGCGCACCGGCGGGCCACCACAGGTGGTCGCCGCCCCAGATGTCGTTCACCAGGACGTCGAGCCGCCCCTGCTCGCGGTCGATCCGCTCCACCAGCGCCCGTACCTGGTCGCGCTCCAGGTGGTCGGTGGGCACCGCGATGCCCTCGCCGCCCGCGGCCGTGACCAGCTCGGCCGTCTCCTCGATGGTCTCGCTCGCCCGGCCCATCTCGCTGACGGACGCGCGCGTCGTACGGCCGGTGACGTACACCGTCGCGCCCGCCGCGCCCAGTTGGACGGCCATTCCGCGCCCCGCGCCCCTGGTCGCCCCGGCGACCAGCGCGACGCGGCCGGTCAGCGGCCCCTCGCCCGCCGGTGCCGTGTCGTGCTGCTGCCCCTGCTCGCCTTGCTTCACGTGTTCTTTCCTCTCGGTCGTGCTCGGACGGGACGAGGCTCGCAGCCATACCCGACACCTCCTGTCCGGCTTTCCCGGCCGTTCCCCCGCCGTTCCCGCAGCTCCCGCCCCCGCCGCCGCTCCCCGACGGCCGTACCCGTCCGGCCGAGCGCGTCCCGCGTGCGGCGCGGGCCCGGGGCGCGGATGCTGGAGCCTGTGATGTACGAATCGGGCTTCTGGGAGACCGTGGACGGCGCGCGGGCGGCGGCGGACGGCGATCCCGACGCACTCGCCGACCTCCTCGTGGGGCGGCTCGCCGAGCTGGACCCGCAGAGCGTCACCGACTTCGCGCGCCACTTCGAGTCGCGCCTCGCCCGCGCCTACCGGTGGGACCTGTGGGGCGCCGCGCAGGTGCTGCTGGGCAGCGCCGACCTGACGGACCGGCCGGTGGACGACGAGATGTTCGAGAACTTCCGCTGCGCCCTCGTCGGCCGGGGCCGTGCCGTCTTCGAGGGCGCCCTCCAGGACCCCGACGCCCTGGCCGACCTGCTGCCGCCAGGATTCGACCCGGCGACGGAGGGCGAGGCCGAGGAGGTGGGCTACGCGGCCTACGACGCGTACGAGCGGCTCACGGGCGACGAGCTGCCCGACCTCGGCCTCCCTGAGCCCGCGCGGGAACCCGACGGCGTGCGGCCCGACTTCGACGACCCGGCGGCGCTGGCCGCCGCCTACCCCCGGCTGTGGGCACGGTTCCGCGACGCGCCGCCGACTGGCCCCGCCGCGCCGTGATCGGGAAGGATGGGCGCATGTCTCGCATCGCGGTCACCGGCTCGTCAGGACTCATCGGCAGCGCGCTCGTACGGTCCCTGCGCGCCGACGGGCACCAGGTCGTACGGCTGGTGCGCACGGCGGCGTCGCGGCCCGACGAGGCGTGCTGGGACCCGTCGGGGCGGCGCCAGGAGATGACGGCGGCGGCCATCGACGGCTGCGACGCCGTCGTGCACCTCGCGGGCGCGGGGGTCGGCGACCGCCGCTGGACGGCGCACTACAAGCGGGTCCTGCGCGACAGCCGGATCCTGGGCACGGCCGCGATCGCCGCCGCCATGACGTCCCTGGACACCCCGCCGCGCACGCTGGTGTGCGGCAGCGCCATCGGCTGGTACGGCTACACGGGCGACCGCGCGGTGGACGAGACGGCGCCGCGCGGCAGCGGCTTCCTCGCCGACCTGGCGGTGGACTGGGAGGCGGCGGCGGAACCGGCCGCCGCGGCGGGCATCAGGACGGTGTTCGCCCGCACGGGGCTGGTCGTCGCGCGCGGCGGCGGGGCGTGGGGGCGCCTGTTCCCGATCTTCCGCGCGGGCCTCGGCGGGCGGCTGGGCGACGGGCGGCAGTACTGGTCGGCGATCTCGCTGCGCGACCACGTCGCGGCCCTGCGGTTCCTGCTGGACGAGGAGCGCGGCCTGTCGGGGCCGGTCAACCTCACGGGCCCGCACCCGGCGACCAACCGGGACGTCACCCGCGTGATGGCCCATGTACTGCGGCGCCCGGCCGTGTTCGCCGTGCCCGCGCCCGTCCTGCGGGTGGCGCTCGGCGAGTTCTCGCAGGACGTCCTCGGCAGCCAGCGCGTCCTGCCCCGGCGGCTGCTGGACGAGGGGTTCACGTTCGAGCACCCCACGGTGGAGGACGCGGTCCGCGCGGCCCTGACGTGAGGGCGGGCGGGGCGGCGTCTAGCCTGGCCTGATGCCTCTCGTCGAGATCACCTACGCACCGCACGTCGGCGAGCCCGCGCTCCGCGAACTCCGTTCCGTACTCCCCCACCTGGTGTCCCTGGCCGTCGAGTGCCCCGAGGAGCCGTACGACGGCGACCTGCGGCCGGGGGACGTCGAGCTGCGGTTCAGGCCGCTGGGGCCACTGGACCTGAGCGGCGTCGCCGTGGTGATCGAGGTCCGCTCCAAGTGGTTCGCGAGCCGGGCCGCCGACCGGCAGCGGCGCGTGGACGGGCTCCTGGCGGACATCACCGCCGCGACCGGGCTGCGCGACGTCGGCGTCTACCTCTCGCTGCCGGTCGCCGCCTGGGCGCAGGAGGACTGAGCCGGGAGGTCAACAGGCCGCGGGCACAACGGCGTTCACGCGACCCGCTGTGCGACTGTGCCCGGTGCGTGCGCTCTGTCGCGATCCGCCCGGCGTGAGAGGGTCACATCCGGTTCGGGCGTCGCCCGGCCTCCGAACGGGCATCAAGCTTCTCAGGCCCACCCCGCCCCTGAGACAGCACCTCGGACGCACCGACCACCTCACCAGGAGGCCACGTGCTCAGCAGCCGACCGCACCTCGCCGAGTCCGACGTCGTCGTCGTGGGAGGTGGCCCGGCCGGACTCGCCGCCGCCCACCACCTGCACGCGGCGGGACTCACCGTGACCGTCCTCGAAGCCGCCGACCGCGTCGGGGGCCGCCTGGCCACCGACCACCGCGACGGCTACCGCCTCGACCGCGGGAGCAGCCTCACCCTCCCCGGCTCCGCCGCCCTGGCCCGGCTGCCCCGGCCCCTCCCCCTGCGCCGCCTGACCGGCGGCATCGTGCTGCACGGCGCCGGACACCGCCACCGCATCGGCACCCCCGGCGGACCACGGCCCCCGGCCACCGCGTTCGACCACGCGTGGCTGCGCGCCGGGCTCGCCACCCTCGGCCGCGTGCCCCACCCCCGGCAGGAACCGACCGCGCTCGACGCCCTCGCCGCGCCCGGCATCCCCCGGCGCATGGCCGAGGACGCCCTGCGCCCGCTGCTCGCCGCGCTGCTCCACGACAGCGACCTGACCACGTCGAGCCGCCTCGGCGACCACACGCTGCGCGCCGTCGCCCGGCGGGGCGTCGGGCTCCCCACGGGCGGCTCGGCGACGCTCCCCGCGCTCCTCGCGGCGGGGCTGCCCGCGGAGGCGGTACGCACCGGGGTGCGCGCCGTCGCGGTCGCGACGCGGTCCGTCGTCACGGAGGGGCACGGCACGTTCCGCTGCCGCGCCGTCGTCCTCGCCACCGGCGCGGCCGAGGCGGCGCGGCTGCTGCCCGGCCTGCGCGTGCCGGAGTTCAGGGCCGTGACGGTCCTCCACCACGCGGCGCCGGAAGGGCTCGCCGCCGGACCGGCGCTGCTGGTGGACACCGCGGCGCGCGGCCCGCTCGCGTACACCCTGGCCGCCTCGGCGGCCGATCCGTCCCGCGCACCGGCCGGGCGCACGCTCGTCACCTCCGTGGTCGTCGGGCCGCGGGCGGGCGAACCGGCCGAGCTGCTGGACAAGGCGGCCAGGCCCCAGCTGGCCGAGCTGTACGGCACCCCGGCCGACGACTGGCGGTTGCTGGCCGCGCACCACGACCCGCACGCCGTGCCGGTCGTGCCGCCGCCGTACACCGGCGGACGGTCCGCGCGGCTGCTCGACGGCCTGTACGTGTGCGGCGACCACCGCGACCTGCCGGGGGTCGCCGGGGATCTCGCCTCGGCGCGGCGGGCCGCGCAGGCCCTGCTCGCGGACGCCGGGCTGCCCCGGGACCCGGCCGCCGTGCCCCGGGAGCGGCCCGCCGCCGCCCACGCCGTATGAGCCCCGCCCCCGGGCCGTCCCGGGGGCGCTAGGGCGCGTCTTCACAGGCGCCGTCCGCACCTCAGACCAGGGCGGCCACCTTCTCCCGGTACATCCGCACGGCCGCCGCGTCCCGGAAGGGCTCCAGCCTGCGCTCGAAGTCCTGGACGTACTCGTGCGCCCTGACCGAGCGCATCTCCGCCGCCTGGGCCGCCGCCTCGGCGGCCAGGGTGCACGCCTGCTCGACGTCCCCGAGCCCGAGCCGCGCCGACGCCAGCACCACCCGGCAGAAGAGGCGGCTGCGGGCGAACGCGGGCGCGCGCAGTTGGAGGGAGCGCTCGGCGTGCCGCGCGGCCGACCTGTACTGCTGGAGGTCGCGGTGGGAGTGGGCGAACTCGTCGGCGAGCTGCGCCTCGTCGAAGAACCGCCCCCACGGCGGCACGTCGTCCCCGGCCCGCGCGGACTCCAGGGCACGTTCCGCCCTGGCGAGCGCGGCGGTGCAGGCCCGCACCTCCCCCATCAGCCCGTGCCCGCGCGCCTCGACGGCGTGCAGGAGCGCCTGGACGACGGGCGGCACCGAGCCGCCCATGCCCTGCTGCGCGACGCGGGCGAGCTGCACGGCCTCCCGGCCGTGCCCGAGGTACACCGCCTGTCTGCTCATGGACACGAGCACGTAGCCCCCGTATCCGCGGTCCCCCGCCGCCTGGGCGAGCCGCAGTGCCTGGACGAAGTAGCGCTGGGCGAGGCCGTGCGCGGCGATGTCGTACGCGGTCCAGCCCGCGAGGCGGGTCAGGTCGGCGGCGGCGGCGAACAGGCGGCGGCCGGCCTGTTCGCCGTAGGTGCCGCGGAGCATCGGTTCCAGCTCGTGCTCCAGGTAGCGGACGAGGGCCTGCCGCGCGTGGCCGCCGCCGTACGCCTGGTCGAGGCCGCGGAACAGCTCCGCGACCGAGCGCAGCGCGGCGATGTCGCCCGCGGTGACGCGCTGCCCCGGGCCCCGTTCGACGCGGTCGGCGGGGCTGGGGCGGTCGGGCTGCGCGGGCCTGGGCACGCGCCCCGGGGGGACGAGCCGCTCGGCGCGCGCGGCGGCGCCCGGCGGCAGGGGGCGGACGGGGCCGCGGCCCTGTTCGGGGACGCGGATCGCCGGTGCGCCGGGCGGCGCCTCGGGAGGCTCGCCGCGCGCGACGCGTTCGTCGGGCCGTCCGATGAGCCAGTCGCGGCTGGGGACGACGAGCCCGGCGGGCGTGAAGGCGATCTTGCGCAGCTCGGCGTAGCTGCCCGAGTCCTTGCGCCACAGGCCCGCGACGATGTCCACCGCCTCGGCGGGGCCCGTGGCGAATTCGAGACCCGCGTAGACCGGGGCGCAGGCTTCGAGCCCGAGGTCCTGGGCGGAGAGCCTGCGGCCGAGGCGTCGGGTGAACACCTCGGCGATCAGCGCGGGTGTCGTGCCGCGCGGACGCTGGCCGCGGAGCCAGCGTGTGACGGATGTCTTGTCGTAGCGGAGATCGAGGCCGTGTTCGAGGCCGAGCTGATCGACCCGCCGTGCGAGACCGGCGTGGGAGAACCCGGCCTCGGCGATGAGGGCGGCCAGCTGGCGGTTCGGCGTACGCGGGGACGCGGTCTGCGGGGAGGCGGTGCCTCCGGGTCGTTCCGTGGACATCGGCGATGCGGTCTCCTGCCTTACGGCTGTGCGGCTGGAACGGCGTGAATGTAACGGTCCCGCCACGTCGCCTCGCGGCGTGGGCGCAGGATTCATCCAAAGGTGTGAGGGGGAGCCCGCCCCGGGATTAGCTGGTGCACGGGCTTAGAGTGGAGGTGAAACACAGAGCATGTGTGCGGACGGACCGGTGAGTCGTACCGGAAGAAGGAGCGGTCGCGGTGAGCGAGCTGCGCTTTGTCCACCTCGGTTTCGGGCCGGAAGCCGTGGAGTACCACGCCGCGTGGCAGGAGCAACGGCGCGTCCACACGGCCAGGTTCGCGGACGAGATACCGGACACCTGTCTGCTTCTTGAGCACCGGAGCGTGTACACCGCCGGGCGTCGCACGGAGGACAGCGAGCGCCCCCTCGACGGGACGCCCGTCATCGACGTGGACCGGGGCGGGAAGATCACCTGGCACGGCCCAGGACAGCTCGTCGGCTACCCGATCCTCAAGCTGCCCCGGCCCGTTGACGTGGTCGCCCATGTCCGGCGCATCGAGGAGGCGCTGATCAGGACCTGCGCCGACCTCGGCCTCGCGACGACCAGGATCGAGGGCCGCAGCGGCGTGTGGGTCCTCGGTGACACCGTGCCGGTCGGCGCGGGACCGGTCGGCGGCTCCGGCGGTCTCTCCCTCGACTTCGACCCCCGGTTGCACGACGAGGAGTTCGACCCGCGGCTCAGCGGCCCGGAGTACGCGCCCTCCAACGCGGGGCAGCGCGGCGAGGACCGCAAGCTGTGCGCGATCGGCATCCGCGTCGCGAAGGGCGTGACGATGCACGGCTTCGCGCTCAACTGCGACCCGGACAACACCTCGTTCGACCGCATCGTGCCCTGCGGCATCCGCGACGCGGGTGTGACGTCGCTTACGCAGGAGCTGGGGCGGAAGGTCTCCGTCCGGGAGGTGCTCCCCGTGGTGGAGCGGCATCTGCGCGAGGTCGTGGGGGCGACGGTCCCCCTGCCGCGCGCCGTCTGAGCCCCCGGGGCGCCCGCCCTGCCCCCCGTGCGGGGCGGGCGGCCCGTAATGCAAGGCGTACGCTGGTGTTCGCCGAAGAATCGAAAGTGGTAGGGAGCCGGACGTGTCCGCTGTCGCACCCGACGGTCGCAAGATGCTCCGTCTTGAGGTCAGGAACAGCCAGACCCCGATCGAACGCAAGCCGGAGTGGATCAAGACACGCGCCAAACTGGGCCCCGAGTACCAGGCGCTGCACGGGCTCGTGAAGCGCGAGGGCCTGCACACGGTGTGCCAGGAGGCCGGCTGTCCCAACATCTTCGAGTGCTGGGAGGACCGGGAGGCGACGTTCCTCATCGGCGGCGAGCAGTGCACCAGGCGCTGCGACTTCTGCCAGATCGACACCGGCCGCCCGGCGGACCTCGACCGTGACGAGCCGCGCCGCGTCGCCGAGTCGGTGCAGCAGATGGAGCTGAAGTACGCCACGATCACCGGCGTCGCGCGCGACGACCTGGCGGACGGCGGCGCCTGGCTCTACGCGGAGACCGTGCGGCAGATCCACGGCCTGATCCCCGGCACCGGCGTCGAACTGCTCATCCCCGACTTCAACGCGGTGCCCGAGCAGCTGGCCGAGGTGTTCGGCAGCCGCCCCGAGGTGCTGGCGCACAACGTCGAGACCGTCCCGCGGATCTTCAAGCGCATCCGCCCCGCGTTCCGCTACGACCGCTCGCTGCGCGTCCTGACGCTGGCGCGGGAGGCCGGGCTCGTCACCAAGTCGAACCTGATCCTCGGCCTCGGCGAGACGCGTGAGGAGGTCAGCCAGGCGCTGCGCGACATGCACGAGGCGGGGTGCGAGCTGATCACGATCACGCAGTACCTGCGGCCGACGCCCCGGCACCACCCGGTGGAGCGGTGGGTGAAGCCGGCGGAGTTCGTGGAGCTGGGCGAGGAGGCCGAGGCGATCGGCTACGCGGGCGTCATGTCCGGGCCGCTGGTGCGCTCGTCGTACCGCGCCGGGCGGCTGTACCGGCAGGCGATCGACCGGCGCGCGGGGGTACCGGCGGCCTGACGGAGGCCGTCGTCCCGTGGCCCGGGCTTTCAGTGGCTTTGACCCCCGGGTCATGGGCCCGTAACACCGTTCGATGACGATGGGAACACCGTGTTCGAACGCGAGGTGCGAACACTCGGTCCGGGCCGTAGGCCCGGCCGCCCTGGGAGGGGACTGACCATGGCACACGTCGTCCAGACGCGCCCGTCCGTGACCGGAACGCTGCGGGTCCTGGAGGGCATGCTGCTGCGTGCCGGGCGCCGTACGGCGCTGGAGAACGCCTGGGCGGCCGTGCAGGCCGACCGGGAGCGCGCGGCGGCCAGGGGCGAGGCGGAGCGCGCGCTGCGTGCCGTCACCGCCGCCGAGGCGCCCAGGACGGCGCTGCCCGCGCCGCCCGCCTGACGCGCCCCCGTACCGCCGGGGGCCCTGCGGGGACCACCGCGCGGCGACGCGCCGGGCGCCCCGTATGCTTGCGCGCATGGCGCGGAAGGACAAGGAACAGGATTCCGAGAATCCGGGGCGACTCAAGCAGATCGCCCTGACGTACAGGATGACCCGGCGGTCCGACCGCTGGATCGGCTGGATCATCTCAGGGGTCGGTCTCGGCACCTTCGCGGTGATCCTGCTCATCGGCTTCCTGCTGGGGCACCCCGTCTACCTGGGCATCCTCGGTGCCCTCGTGGCCCTGCTGACGACGGCGATCGTCTTCGGACGGCGGGCCGAGCGGGCGGCGTTCGGGCAGATGGAGGGGCAGCCGGGCGCGGCGGCGGCCGTGCTGGAGAACATGCGGCGTGGTGTCGCGTTCACCCCGGCCGTGGCGATCAACCGGCAGCAGGACGTCGTGCACCGGGCGGTCGGCAAGTACGGCGTGGTGCTGGTCGGCGAGGGCAACCAGAACCGGGTGAAGGGCCTGATCGCCGCCGAGCGCCGCCGGATGAACCGCGTGGTCTCCGACGTGCCGGTGCACGACCTGATCGTCGGGGACGGCGAGGGCCAGGTGCCGCTGACGAAGCTGCGGTCGAAGATCATGAAGTATCCGCGGGTGCTCGCCGGGGGCCGCGTCACCGAGGTCAACGACCGCCTGCGGGCGATGGGCGACCTGATGAACAACATGCCGGTCCCGAAGGGGCCGCTGCCCAAGGGGATGCGGATGCCGAAGGGCAACTCGCCGCGTCGCGGGCGCTGACCGCCGCCCACCCACCCACGTCCCTCCCGGACCGCGCGCCGGAGAACACCGTGCCCCCGGGCCCCGTTGACGGGCCCGGGGGCACTTCGCTGTCGTGTGGCCGCCGGGGCGGCGCGCGGGGTGCGTCAGTAGCGGACCTGGGCGGAGCCGGAGAGACGGTCGTGCAGGCCGCGCTGGTCGCGGTCCCAGACGAGGGCGGGCACGGCGAGCGCGAGGAGCAGGGTGCGCAGCACGGCGCGGGGGAACGTGAGGCGTGCCCCGGTGACGCTGATGACGCGCACCCGCACCAGCCGCTTCCCCGGCGTGAAGCCGAGCGTGCCGACCGTGAGCACGGCCATCACGACGAAGACGAGGAGCGCCCAGTTGCTCACGGTCGTCGCCCGGCCGTCGGCCAGCAGACCGTATGCGATCAGGTTGCACAGCGCCCAGTCGATCGCGAGGGCCCCGAGGCGCCTGCCGAAGCGGGCCAGGGAACCCGGCCCCTCCTCGGGCAGACCGAGCCGCTCACCCCGATAGCCGAACTCGGCCCCCATGTCCTCGGCCGCCGCGCGGGGTCCGGAGAGCCACGAGCCGATTGCCTGGCGATTGTCCACGTACACCACGGTAGCGCGGTCACCCGGACGGCCCGTCACCGGTATCGGGCGAGAAGTCCGGTTAACATCGGCGAAACAACTGAGTCACGCCCGAGAAATCGCCTGTCCATAGGGTCGCCCCGGCAGGCCCACGCACGGGCCGTTCCCGAGCTGCGCATCCCCGTCCCTCCACGGCGGGGCTAGGAGGACACCGGATGTTCCAGAACGCCGACGAGATCAACAAGTACATCGCGGACAAGGACGTGAAGTTCGTCGATGTCCGTTTCTGCGACCTGCCGGGCATCATGCAGCACCTCACGATCCCGGCGGAGGTCTTCGACCCCACCGCGAACGTGATGTTCGACGGGTCGTCGATCCGAGGCTTCCAGGCCATCCACGAGTCGGACATGGCGCTGGTCCCCGACCTGACCACGGCCCGGGTGGACCCGTTCCGCAAGGACTCCACGCTCAACGTCAACTTCTTCATCCACGACCCGGTGACGGGCGAGGCGTACAGCCGCGACCCCCGTAACGTGGCGAAGAAGGCCGAGGCGTACCTCGCGTCCTCCGGCATCGCCGACACCGCCTACTTCGGCCCCGAGGCCGAGTTCTACGTCTTCGACGACGTGCGGTTCGAGACGAAGTCGAACGCGGGCTACTACCACATCGACTCCGTCGCCGGCGCGTGGAACACGGGCGCCGTCGAGGAGGGCGGCAACCGCGGCTACAAGGTCCGCTACAAGGGCGGCTACTTCCCGGCCCCGCCCGTGGACCACTTCGCGGACCTGCGTGCCGAGATCACCCTGGAGCTGATGAAGGCCGGCCTGAAGGTCGAGCGGCAGCACCACGAGGTCGGCACCGCCGGTCAGGCCGAGATCAACTACGAGTTCAACACGCTGCTGGCCGCGGCCGACGACCTGATGCTGTACAAGTACATCGTCAAGAACGTCGCGTGGCGCAACAACAAGACGGCGACCTTCATGCCGAAGCCGATCTTCGGCGACAACGGCTCGGGCATGCACGTCCACCAGTCCCTGTGGTCGAACGGCACCCCGCTGTTCTACGACGAGCAGGGCTACGCCGGTCTCTCCGACATGGCGCGCTACTACATCGGCGGCATCCTGAAGCACGCGCCGTCGCTGCTCGCGTTCACCAACCCGACGGTCAACTCGTACCACCGCCTGGTGCCCGGCTTCGAGGCCCCGGTGAACCTGGTGTACTCGCAGCGCAACCGCTCGGCGGCCATGCGCATCCCGATCACCGGCTCGAACCCGAAGGCCAAGCGCGTCGAGTTCCGCGCGCCCGACCCGTCGTCCAACCCGTACCTGGCCTTCTCGGCGCTGCTGCTGGCCGGTCTCGACGGCGTCAAGAACAAGATCGAGCCCGCCGAGCCGA
Source organism: Streptomyces avicenniae (assembly GCF_000719135.1). Taxonomy (GTDB): domain Bacteria; phylum Actinomycetota; class Actinomycetes; order Streptomycetales; family Streptomycetaceae; genus Streptomyces; species Streptomyces avicenniae. The sequence continues at coordinate 76,612 of NZ_JOEK01000006.1, forward strand.
TCGACAAGGACCTCTACGAGCTGGCCCCCGAGGAGCACGCCGAGCTGCCGCAGGTCCCGACCTCGCTGCCCGCCGTGCTGGAGGCGCTCGAAGCCGACAACGAGTACCTGCAGGCCGGTGGCGTCTTCACCGCGGACCTGATCGAGACGTGGATCGACTTCAAGCGGGAGAAGGAGATCGCCCCGATGCAGCTCCGCCCGCACCCGCACGAGTTCGAGCTGTACTTCGACATCTAAAGAGCCCGGCCGGGCAATCTGGGCAGAGCATCCGAGAACAGGGTGCGGGCTACGAGATCCCTTGTCGTTTCTCGTCATGACCGTTGTCTCCTCGCCCCCTCGTGCACCAAGTGTGCAGCGTCAAGCCACGCCCCGGTCCAATGCCAGAGAGCAAGCAGCGGGGCCCGCTACCCCATAGTCGGTAGCGGGCCCCGCCTGGTCGATTGCCCCGCTGAACTCCAGCGATTCCGGAGCGGGGATAGCACGCATGGTCGCGATGTGGTGCCCAATCACGTGGGTCCGAGAGGTATTCCAGTTCGCCTCAGCAGGGCCCGTTCACCCTGGTCGCGGACCTTCCGTTGCTGCACTTCGGCCTTCTGGGGCCTCGGCTTCCGCACGGAGGCCGCTACCCACTACCTGACGACGGCCTTCACGGTGAAGGCCGAGACGGCCGGACTGGCTACACCATGGGCGGTTCGGGGATGCGCCAGACGATGTGAAACCGCTCGGCGTGGGGAAGCCCTGGCGGAGACACCGGAGCGATTTGCTTGATCAGGTAGCCGAAGACCATGTGATGCGCCGCCTCCGACACCTCGTCCCAGGTATCCGGAGTCACGATCATCACCTCGCGCATCAGGCTCAGATCCGACTCGTTCTCCAGTATCTCCGCACGATCGTTGCGGTCCATCGCCTCGTCGGCGCGCATGGCACGGATCGACTCTGCAAGTAGATTCGGCTCACGACCAAGACGCCGCAGAATCTCCTGACAGCCGTATTGGAAGGCCGCATACGCCTCCATGGCCTCCCTATCGTGACTGCGGTAACCGTACGGCGCCCCCTCTTCCGCCCCGACGTAGTCACCCTTCAGCGTGTACAGCAGGACCCGCAGCGCATGTTCGGCTCCCTGCTCCTCAATGAATCTCACCATTGCGCGAACCCATTGGTCCTCAGGGATCAGCGGCTCGTGGGGGGCGGCAAGCGAGGGGTGGATCTCGATGGCGTTGAACGGGTTGACCAACATCCCCGTCACTAGCTCTGGCGTCCACTTGCCGTTCTCACCTCCCCAACCACTGTTGACGAGTTCCTGGAACGACTTCAGCGCACCGGACTCTCCTTCGCCGATCGCGCGCCACAACAACAGGAACCGGGCTGTCTCGGACTCCTCGTCCCGGGCCGGGCTGCATAGTCCGGCCATGACAACGACGATGTCGTGGACGGTCTCCCAACGCGGCACCCGAATCCCGTTGACGGCGGAACGCACGGTCTCATGGCTCGCGTCCGACAACTGATCATCACGACTCCGGATGAGCGTGCTCACCTTCCGGAAACTCAACCGGCCCGCCGAGCGATGCAGTTCCTGAAGCGCATCCACCAATTCTCGATGTCGGCCTGCCGGTTGCGGCGGAGCACTGGAAGCGACCAAGGGGGTTCCCACCTGCTCGAAGTGTCAAGTTCCGTCAATACAGTAGAGGCTGAGGACCAGGGCCAAGTCAGTATTCGTCAAGTTCGCTGGCCCGTCCGCCAAACTGTGACTTGCGGCCGACCGGCGGCTGGAGCATAGGGAAGGCGCCGATGGAGCGCCTTCGCCCAAGGAGTTGCCACGCATGCACATCCCCGCCTACGCCCGTGACACGATTCGCGCTGCCCTGCTAACCCGCCTGCCCACGTCACGGCAGGTGGGCGGCTTGGACTGCTGCCTGTGCAATGAGCCGTTCGGCGAGAACCTTGCTGTTGTACCCCTCGGGCCGACATCAACGTCCGGACTGTTCGGATGCCGTCCCTGTCTGACCCGGTTGGTCACCCGGGCGCGGCGGACGCGCGACACTGCGTTGGCCGACGACGCCGAGCGCGCCAATGCGGAGTTCGAGACTTGGATGCCTATACGTGAACGCTATCTCGCCCGACTCGACAGCGTACGGAAGGCTGCTGAAGCCGTGGCTAGCCTGGCCGAAGGCGAAGACACCGAGGCGCTGCGTGTCGCCTGGCTACTGGTCTCGCTGGAGTCCGCCTACACCTGGGTCCCCGATACGCCGGAACCGCCGCCCTCCATGGATCGTGAGGACATGGAGATGAAGGACGGCGCCTTCCGGCTCGACTTGGCCATGATCACGGCGCGGGAGGCGGTGGCGGAGCGCTTGGCTTACCACCTCCTCAACGAGGCTCAGCCGGACGATCCGGAGATGTGCGCGGAGCTCGAATGCGAGGAGGACTGTTCGGGACGCCACGACTCCACACACATCGACTGCGGGCCGGATGCAGTCTTCGACGATCTGGCGGAGCACGGCATCACCGTGGAGCCGCCAGAGCCCGAGCACTCGTCACCTCGGCTCGCGGCCCTCTTGGAGAGGACCGAGGCCGACAAGGAGCGCTCACCGCTTCCGGATGTAGAGGAGCATGCCCCCGCTGTCCTCGCACGCTTCGGGATCGATGCGGACGATACGAAAGTCCTGGTGAGCGTGGCGGCAGTTGGCCTGGTGGCCGACGCCTGGCGCGAGGGGCCGCTGGACGTGATCCACGCGGCCGATAACGGGCCGAACGATGGCGAGATGTTCGCGCAGAGCGTCGATCTGTACCGCAGGGCCTGCGCGGCTCTGGTGAGCGCGCGGGACGATGGGCCAGAAGCGCTGCTTGCGTTCGTGGCCGTCGCCTCGGACGTAGAACTTCCGTGGGCCGGCGGCTCGCGATTCGCGCTACGGATGGTGCCCGCGTCCGCGGCGGAGTTGGCCCGGCACGTCGAGGACCGGGTCGGGTTCACCCAGGAATTGATGCGTGAACAGGGTTGGCGCGCGGGACTGCTGCACCGAGCGACATCGGCCGTCTTCAAAGCTCCCTCTCATTTCGGAATGCCGCACTGGCCCGGCGCCGTCGCCTCAGCCATGGAACGTCTCCCCCAACTCGACCGGTCAGGCGCACCCGAGGCACTGGCCGACCTCGTGATGGTTGAGGCGTCGTTGCTGAAAGCACCTGACCAGTTGGGGGCGGATGCCCTCGACTGGCTCTCTCACCAGCAGTTGCTCGGCCAGCGAGCCTCATGAGTTGGGACAACCTCAGCCTGATCATCCTCGCCGCCTTCGGCTGCCTCACTCTCCTGCTGACACAGGTAAGTGAAGTACTATCCAAGCTCCCGCAGATCATCCGTGCCTGGCGGGAAGTACGAAACGAACTGCGCAGTGCGACCGATGGCCGTCAGGGAACTGCCGAGGAATACGACGACCGAAGTGTCCGCCCCGGGCCCACAACGGGATGTTGTTCTGATGCAATCTGCGAGCGTGAGATACATATGAGGCCGTCTGCACGCAGTACCGATGAATGACCGCTCGATGTGTCTCCAGCTGTATGTCCGGGGTGAAGCGTCCGGCTAGGGACAGTCGCCGTGTACCACAGGTGTATCGGTTGTGCGCCGAGCATCTCGATGGGAGAGCATTGGCGCAGCCAGAGGCGGTTCCATCCTGCACTTCGACAGCTGAGGCAGTCGCGAGCCGGAGTGGTTTCACTCGCTGCAGCCGTCCGTGTGCCTTTGGTCGTGCCTTCCGGAAGCGGAGGGTACGACCGAAGGCCCTTCTGTGTGCGACCTGGGGTACGTCCGACGCCACTCTCAGCATGCGAATCGCCGCGTCGGAATTCCCCGAACAGGGGAGCGGTGAGTCACCCGTGCGGGTGGTTTCGGTCGGTGGCGGGGATGAGGGGTGTGGTGCCGGGCCAGGATCTCGCCGCAGAAGAGCGGGGGAACCGGCGGGCCGGACGGTCCGCGACGAGTGGGAGGGGCAGGACATGGCGCGGTACAGCACGGAGATCCACACCGGTGGAGGTGGCTGGCAGCCCGACGAGGATCTGACCATCAGCATCTCCAACCGGGGCCACGTGGTGCCCGGGGACGGCGCCCCGGCGACCGGCACCACGGTCACGTGGAGCGGTGAGCAGGGCAACGGCTCGGTGACCTTCTTCGACGACGGCACCGCCTTCCAGGGAACCGCGCAGTTCCCCGGTGAGGGGCCGGTCGGATACCGGGGTCGGCTCGCCTGATCCCACCCGAACGCCGCGCCGCCGATCGGCGGCGCGGCGGTTCACGGTCCCGGCCCCCGCCCTCCTCGTCACGCGGCGCCGATCGGCCACCTACGGCCCGCGCCCCTGTGAGGACGGGCCCTAGAGGAGATAGAACGTGATCCCCACGGCGAGGACCAGCGTCAGCGACGTGTACGCGTAGATCCGCCACTTGGTGGGCTCGTAGTTCTCGCCCGCCAGGGCCAGGCGCAGCATCCTGGTGATCTCGGGACGCAGGGCGACGAGCAGCAGTGCCAGGGACAGCATGGCGGCGAAGTAGATGACCAGGGCCTCCCGCCCCCCGTCGCCGCGTCCCGCGCTCGCGCCCGCCGCGGAGACCGCGCCGAGCGCGGGGGCGATCAGGGAGAACGCCGTCGCCTTGCCGTTCCTGAAGCAGAAGTGGAACGCCGCGACGAACAGCACGACCACGGCGAGGTTCACCAGCCACCACTGCCCGAGCGTCAGTTCCTCCGCCCGCATGGCGGTTCCCCCTTCCTGTCGGCGGGCACGCTCCGGGGCCCGCTCCCCTGCCGACGAGGTTATGTGAAGACGGGCCCGCGCCGCCCGGTAGGGGGATCGGCGTCCCGGCGGGGCCCGCGGACCCCGGATCAGGCCCGTTCCTGGCCTGCCACGGAAGTCTTCGCGAACACTTTGTCCATATCGGCGAATCACCGTCGTACCTCGTCCCACGCACGTCCACCCCCTCTGCAAATGATCACGAGGATTTGCAGTCACGAAGGGTTGTCGGCCGGGGAGAATTTGTGTGCGCACGTAGGGGTGTTTTTGTGGACATCGATGGCATGCTGAGGAGCCGTCGCACCTGAAGACGCGACGATCAGCGCATGTTGTGTGGGGATGTTGGGAGTTCGCGTCATGACGTGAGGCCGGTGGGACGGGTGTGTCCCGTCCGCTGACGGCGGGGGAATTGCGGTCCGGAAGTCACTTTCTTTCCATGATCGCGGATTTTTTTCCGCGATGGTGTCTTTTTCTTGCCGCCAGCATGGACGGTCCGTGTCGGCGCCCATACGCTCTGGGCGCTCGGGCGAGATCCTTCACCTCTCAACGACGCGTTAGGACCTGACCTCGTGACCTCGAACCCGTCCTCCTGGTACGCCGCCGAGCTGGGCAGACGCCGCCTGCTCGCGCTCGGCGCCGCGACCGCGGCCGTCTCCGCCGCCGGGATCGGCGCCGCGGCGGACGCCTCCGCCGCCCCCGTGAACACGGCGGGCCTCCTGCGCCCCTCCCTCGACGTGCACTTCTTCTACTACCCCTGGTACGGCACCCCGGAGCGCCGCGGCGGCTGGGTGCACTGGCAGCAGGGCGGGCACGAACCGCCGCAGGACATCGGCGCCGACTTCTACCCGAAGCTGGGCCCCTACGACTCGGGCGATCCGCTGGTCGTCGCGCGCCACATGGCGTGGATACGCCGCGCGGGCGTCGGCGTCATCGCCACGAGCTGGTGGGGGCAGGGCGGTTACGAGGACGCGCGCGTGCCGCTGCTGCTGGACGTCGCCGCGCTGTTCGGCGTGCAGGTCGCCTGGCACCTGGAGCCGTACGGCGGGCGCACCGCCGCCTCCACGGTGGACGACATCCGCTACATCAACGCCCGCTACGGCTCCCACCCCGCGTTCCACCGCGACCCGAAGCGCGGCGACCGTCCGGCGTTCTACGTCTTCAACTCCCTGGCGATCGAGGACTGGTCGCCGCTGGCCGAGGTGAACCAGGACAACCTGGTGATCACCCAGACCACCGACGTGTCCCGGGCCACCCACTTCGCCGGGCTCTACAACTACGCGGTGACGACCGACTTCACCGGCTGGAAGGGCATCGCCGACTGGTGCCGCGCCAACGGCCGCATCTGGGCGCCGTCGGTCGGCCCCGGCTACCGGGACGACCGCGCCGTGCCCGGCAACACGACGCCGACCCTGCCGCACGACGACGGGGCGACGTACGACCACATCTGGTCGAGCGTGCTCAGCGTGGAGCACGGCGGTGTACCGGACTGGGTGTCCATCACCTCGTTCAACGAGTGGCACGAGGGCTCGATGATCGAGCCGGTGTCCTCGAACCCACCGCCGGGACACGGCTACGAGACCTTCGTCGGCGCGTACGGGCGGCGCGGCGCCGCCGCGGAGACCGCCTACCTGGACCGCACCCGCCACTGGGTACGCCGGTTCGAGCGCGCCGCGGCCTCGCCGCCCGCCACCGGCTGAGCCCTCCCCCAGGACCCGGTACCGGGCGGGTGGCCACCACTACCCCGCTCGGTGCCGTTCCCCCGCCCACGGCCGCAAGGCCCCGATCCCTGCCCGCACCGGACCCCGACACACGTCGGCATCCCCGTCCCTCCGACTCCCCGCCACCCACCGCCGGACCCCCCGCCACCGCCACCGCTGTGGCCCCGGCACGCCCGGTGACCCGTCGTCACCGGGTGGGCGGCAGGGAACTCATCCCACCTGTTCAGTGAGGAGCATGTGTTGAGAGCAACACCAAGGCGCCTGCGAAGAACCGCGGCCTGTGTCGTGGCGACGACACTCGCGGTTCTGACCGGCGCCACCACGGCGGTCGCCCATCCCGGTCACGGGGAAGAGACCTTCAACGCCCTGGTGTTCAGCAAGACCGCCGGTTTCCGTCATGACTCCATCCCCGCCGGGATCGCCGCCATCGAGGCGCTCGGCGAGGAGAACGGTTTCGACGTGACCGCCACCGAGGACTCCTCGGTGTTCAACGACGAGGACCTCGCCCAGTACGAGGTCGTCATCTGGCTGTCCACCACCGGCGACGTGCTGAACAACGACCAGCAGGCCGCGTTCGAGCGCTACATCGAGGGCGGTGGCGGCTACGCCGGTGTGCACGCCGCCTCCGACACCGAGTACGACTGGCCCTGGTACGGCGAGCTGGTCGGCGCCTACTTCGACAACCACCCGGCCTCGCAGGACGCGACGGTCAAGGTGGAGGACCACGCCCACCCGTCCACCGAGCACCTGCCGACGCGCTGGGACCGGTTCGACGAGTGGTACAGCTACGGCGACAACCCGCGCGGGGACGTCCACGTCCTCGCCTCGCTGGACGAGTCCTCGTACAGCGGCGGCGACATGGGCGCCGAGCACCCGATCGCCTGGTGCCAGGACATCGACGGCGGTCGTTCCTGGTACACGGGCATGGGCCACACCCAGGAGTCGTTCGCCGAGCCGGAGTTCCTCCAGCACCTGCTGGGCGGCATACGGACGGCCGCGGGCGTGCAGCCCGCGGACTGCGCCGCGTCGCTGACGAACAGCTTCGAGAAGGTGACGCTGGACGACAACACCAGCAACCCGATGGAGCTGGACATCGCCGACGACGGCCGTGTCTTCTACATCGACCGCAACGGTGCCGTCCGGCTGGTGCGCACCGACGGTTCGGTCGTGACGGCCGGGACGCTGCCGGTGTACACGGGCCAGGAGTTCGGCCTGCTGGGCATCGCGCTCGACCCGGGCTTCTCGGAGAACGGCTGGCTGTACCTCTACTACTCGCCCACCGGCTCCGCGGCGATCGACCGCGTCTCCCGGTTCACGGTCGAGGGCGACGCGCTCGACATGGGCAGTGAAGAGGTGCTGCTGGAGATCGACGTGCAGCGGGCGGAGTGCTGCCACGCGGGCGGCGCGCTGGAGTTCGACACCGAGGGCAACCTCTACATCGCCACCGGCGACAACTCCAACCCGTTCGACTCGGGCGGCTACACGCCGATCGACGAGCGTCAGGGCCGCGCGGCCTTCGACGCGCAGCGCTCGTCGGCGAACAGCAACAACCTGAACGGCAAGGTCCTGCGCATCACGCCGCAGGAGGACGGCTCCTACGCCGTCCCGGAGGGCAACCTCTTCGCGCCGGGCACGGAGGACACACGGCCCGAGATCTACGCGATGGGCTTCCGCAACCCGTTCCGCATCGGTCTCGACCCGGTGTCGAACAAGCTGTACGTCGCGGACTACGGTCCCGACGCGGGCGCCGCGAACCCCAACCGGGGTCCTGACGGCCGCGTCGAGTGGAACATCCTGTCGGAGCCCGGCTTCTACGGATGGCCGTACTGCGTGGGTGCCAACACGCCGTACATCGACTTCAACTTCGCGACCAACACCTCGGGCCAGGCGTTCAACTGCGCCGCGCCCGTGAACGACTCGCCGAACAACACCGGCGTGAGCGAGCTGCCCGCGGCCATCCCGGCCGAGCTGTGGATGGGCAAGTCCAGCTCGGGCGTGCCGGAGATCGGTGGCAGCGGCGCCCCGCTGACCAGCGGCGCGTACGTGTACGACCCGGAGCTGGCCTCCGAGCGCAAGTGGCCGGCGTACTTCGACGGCAAGGCGATCTTCGGCGACTGGAACGACGGACGGCTGTTCACCGTCCAGCCGGACGAGGACCGCACGGGTGTCGCGGACGTGTCCCGCTTCCTTGAGGAGATGGACTTCACCCGGCCGCACGCCCTGGAGTTCGGCCCTGACGGCGCGCTCTACATGATCGACTGGGGCAGCGGGTTCGGCGGCAACAACGCCGACTCCGGGGTCTACCGGATCGACTACGTGGAGGGCAACCGCAGCCCGATCGCCCGCTTCACGGTGGACCGCACCTCGGGTCCGCTGCCGCTCGAAGTCACCTTCGACTCGACGGACTCCATCGACCCGGACGGCACGCCGCTCACGGTCTCGTGGGACTTCGACGGCGACGGGACCGAGGACAGCAGCGAGCCGGTCGTGACGCACACCTACACGGAGGCCGGGCGCTACACGGCGCGGCTCACCGTGACGGACGCGGACGGCCGCGGCGCGGTGTCGAACCTCGACATCACGGCGGGCAACACCGCTCCCGAGATCGAGGTGACCGCGCCGGTGAACGGCGGGTTCTTCGAGTTCGGCGACACGATCGCCTACGACGTGTCGGTGACCGACGCGGAGGACGGCTCGGTGGACTGCGACGACGTCGTGGTCCAGCCCGCCCTCGGCCATGACGAGCACGCGCACGGCTACGAGCAGTACCACGGTTGCAGCGGCGTCTTCCCGCTGCCGGGCGACGAGGGCCACACGGGCGCCAACATCTTCGGCACCGTGACGGTCACCTACACCGACCAGGGTGACGGTGACGCGCCGCCGCTGACGACGCAGGAGGTCATCGTCCTCCAGCCGAAGCTGCGGGAGGCGGAGTACTTCGACGCGACGGGCCGTCTGGAGGGCTCGACGGCCGGTGGCAACGCCGGTGTGCAGATCGAGACCACGGGCGACTCCGCCGGTGGCGGCCAGAACATCGGCCACATCGAGAACGGCGACTGGTGGGCCTGGGAACCGGCCAACCTGACCAACATCGACGAGATCACCCTGCGGGCGGCCTCCCCGACCGCGGGCGCGACCGTCGAGGTCCGCACCGGCGACCCGGACACCGGGGAGACGGTCGCGACCATCGAGGTCGAGCCGACGGGTGCCTGGCAGACGTACGGCGACTTCGGCGCCGCGGTCGAGGGCGACAGCACGACGGACAGCGGTCCGCTGTACTTCGTCAAGACGACCGGTGAACTGAACGTCAACTGGGCCGAGTTCGAGGGCCGGGGCGTCACCGAGAACCAGCGTCCCGTGGTGTCGGTCACGGCCGACCCGACCACCGGCACGGCGCCGCTCGACGTGGACTTCACGGCGGAGGCGACCGACCCGGAGGGTGACGCGCTGGAGTACGCCTGGACGTTCGGCGACGGCGGCACCGCCACCGGCCCGACGGCCAGCCACACGTACACCACGCCGGGCGAGCACCGCGCGCAGGTGACGGTCACCGACGAGCGCGGCGCCCGTTCCTCGCAGAGTGTCGCGATCCAGGTGGACGGTCCCGACGAGTTCAACCCGTGTCTGTCCGGCCGTTCCGACGGCTTCGAAGGCGACGAGCTGAACACGGACCGCTGGTCGGAGACCGTGCGGCTGAACCAGGACCTGGCCGTGCGTGACGGCAACCTGGTCCTGCCGCTGACGGCGACCGACATCTACGGCACGGGCAACACGGACACGCCGAACATCGTGCTCCAGGACCTGCCCGACGGCGCCTGGGAGGCGACGGCGAAGATCACCCTGCCGGCGCGCCTGGCGTACCAGCAGGCCGGTCTGATCGTCTACGGCGACGACGACAACTACGCGAAGATGGTGCTCCAGGGCCGCTCGACGGGCGCCCCGTCCGCGGCGGCGCGCATCTTCCAGTTCATCAGGGAGGAGGACGGCACCCCGAACGAGGTCGCCGACAGCAACACCCCCGACCTCGGTGAGGAGTTCCCCGACACGTACTGGGTGCGGTTCACCAGTGACGGCGAGGAGCTGCGGGCCTCCTGGAGCGCGGACGGCGGCACGTTCGAGGACATGCCGCAGACCAAGAGCCTGGCGGGCATCGACAACCCGCGCATCGGGCTGTTCGGTCTCACCAACCGCACCGAGGCCCTGCCGGTGACGGCGGAGGTGGACTACTTCACGCTCACGCCTGACGACACGGCCGAGGCCCCCGAGGCGTCGGACGAGTTCGAGGGCACGGAGCTGGACGCGTGCCGCTGGACCGACGTCGTGCGGCCCGACACCTCGGCCCTCGCGGTCGCGGACGGGCAGCTGCGGATCGACACGGGCAACGGTGACATCTACTCGGGCACCGCGACCGACCCGTCCAACTTCATCCTGCAGCCTGCGCCCGAGGGTGACTGGACGATCGAGACGAAGGTGGACGCGTCCGCCTTCGACGAGCGGTACCAGCAGGCCGGTCTGATGGTCTACGGCGATGACGCGAACTACGTCAAGCTGGACTACCTGACGACCAACCTGCCGGGCGCCACCGTCACGCGGGGCATCGAGCTGCGTGCCGAGGCCGACGACACGGTCCTGAGCCCGCAGCCGAACGCGACGCCGCCGCCCAGCCAGGGCGTGTGGCACCTGCGGCTGGCCAAGTCCGGTGACACGTACACCGGTTTCGCCAGCGCGGACGGCGAGGAGTGGACCGAGCTGGGCGAGGTGACGAACGCGGCGCTGGCCGACGCGTCGCCGAGCTTCGGGATCTACGCCTACGGCGCGGACCAGGAGGAGTCCAAGCCCGCGCTGTTCGACTGGTTCCGCGTCCTGGGCGCGGGCGAGACCGACACCACTCCCCCGGTCGTGGAGCTGTCCACGGAGCCGGGCGAGCCCTCGGGTGACGAGGACTGGTTCACCGGTCCCGTGACCGTGACCGCGACCGCCGAGGACGACGGGGACGGCCAGGTCTACACGGAGTACCGCGTGGACGAGGGTGCCTGGGCGGAGTACACCGCCCCGGTCCAGGTGACGGACGAGGGCGAGCACACGGTCGAGGTCCGCGCGTCGGACACGGCCGGGAACGTCTCCGAGGTCGTCTCCCGCACGGTCAAGATCGACGCGACGGCTCCGACGGCCCAGCTCCGGGGTGTCGCGGCCGGTGCCGAGATCGGCCTGGTGGACGCGCCCGTGGTCAAGGCCGTCACCTCCGACGCGGGCTCCGGCGTGAACGCGGTCCGGCTGCTCGTGGACGGCCGCGAGGTGGACGTCCCGGCGGAGCTGGACCCGGCGGACCTCGGCCTCGGCCTGCACCGGCTGACGCTGACGGTGACGGACGTCGCCGGCAACAGCGCGCAGGCGGTCAGGACGTTCCGTGTGGTGGCCGACTTCAACGCGGCGATCGCGCTCGTGGAGCGCTTCGCGGCCGAGGAGCGGATCACCGCGGCGAACGAGCGGCAGCTCGTCAAGGAGCTGGCGGAGGCGCAGATGCGCAGCCACCGCAACCAGGTGCCGCAGGCTCTGCGCGCCCTGGACCGGTTCGAGGACAGGGCGGCGAAGGTGCGTGACCGCGAGGTGCGTGCCCTGCTGCTGACGATCGGACAGGCCCTGCGCGACGAGGTGTGACCCCCGTCTCCCCCGCCGTCCCGGTCCGCCGGGGCGGTGGGGGGACGGCAGACGGCCCCCCACCGGAGATGACCGGTGGGGGGCCGCCCTGCTGTGTGGGCCGTCGGCGTCAGCGCCTGTTGTTGCTCTCGGCGGCGGCCTTGTGCGCGGTGCTGCGTGCCTTGAGGGCCGCCGCTGCGCTTGCCAGACCGAGGAGGGCGATGATGCCGCCCACGACGATGTTGCTGACGATGATCCCGGCGTCCGGGCTGTTCCCCACGATCCACGGGGAGACGATCAGCCAGGCACCGATCAGCACGATGGCGTGGCTGAGCCCGTACATCCGGTCCGGGGCACGGCTGAGGCCGAGACCCAGGACGGCGACGGCCAGACCCATGACCAGGTTGTTGACCGTCAGGTCCGGATGCGCGTTGTTGAAGTGGAGTATCCACGGCGAGATCGCGGCGTACAGACCGGCCAGGAACACCGGCCCATCGACGAACACAACATCGCGCCCGCCCATGACGCGGGAGTAGCGCTCCCGCATTTCGTGCTCGTCGGGGTGTCCGGAAAGGTCGCCCCTCTGGCGGTGTGAGACGTCGGTCATGCGACTAAGCCTCCTTCGATCTGTCAACGGACTCCTCCAGTATGCGCGGAATGCCCCATTTGGGTAATCCGGCGGGACCTCTGGCCCTGGATTTGAGGTAAAAGATGGCCGCGCCCCTGGTCAGGAGGCTGTAATCTTGATTACATGATTACGAATCGGGCTCGCGAAGAAGTGCGTGGCTGGATCGTCGGGCGGGTTCCGGCGTCCTGGTTCACCGAACTGGTGGAGGTGACCACCGACCGTGAGGAGATCACGGTCATCGGCCGCGTCGCCGAGCCGGACCTCGGCCCCCAGGCGACGGAGGTCGAGCGGCAGGCGGCCTGCGAGGGCCGGATCACCGAGTTCCGCGAGCGCACGAGGGGCGCGCGGGTCGAGGTGGCGCGGGAGGCCAACATCCGCTTCGGGCGGCAGGTGTCCTGGGGCGCGGTCTGCGGGACCGAGCGGACGGTCTTCACCCATGTCTCGGCGCCGGTGATGACCCGGCTGCGGCAGCCGGAGCGCGTCGTGCTCGACACCCTCATCGCCGCCGGGGTCGCGCGCAGCCGCAGCGACGCGCTCTCGTGGTGCGTACGGCTCATCGACCAGAACGCGGACGGATGGCTCGGAGATCTGCGCGGCTCCCTCGCACATGTGGAGAAAGTGCGGGAACAAGGTCCGGATCCCGACCGTGACACCATGACGATGATCCGTCCGCAGGAGCGGGCAGGCGACCTCTGAGGGACGCGCGCTACGCCGATGGATGTGAAGGAAAAGGTGATCCGGGGGAGTTCACGTACGACATCCGGGACGGGCTGACCCCGGAATCACCCATACGCTACCGTACGGTTTAACGGTACGTTACGGTAACGGCATGCCACAACAGCGGGGCCCGCGCAGCCGTCTCACCGCCGCGGACTGGGCCGAGGCGGCACTCGCCGCCATGCGTGACGGCGGAGGTCTGGCAGCGATCGCCATCGAACCCCTCGCCACACGTCTGCGGGCTACCAAAGGCAGCTTCTACTGGCATTTCGCCAACCGGGACGCGCTGATCGAGGCGGCACTGCGCCGCTGGGAGGAACAGCGCCTCGCCGAGGTCGCCGACGCCGAGGCGGCCGGGACCGACCCGGCCGACCGGCTGCGCGCCCTGTTCATGCGCCTCACCGGCAACAGCGACCCCACGGAACCCGCGCTGCTCGCCCACGCGGGCCATCCCCTCGTCGCGCCCGCGCTGCGACGCGTCTCCACCCACCGGCTCGACTACCTCACCGGTCTGTTCGTGGAGATGGGCGTCCCCGGCGACGAGGCGCGGCGCCGCGCGCTGCGCACCTACTGCGGATTCCTGGGCCGCGTGCAGCTCGCGCACGCCGTGCCCGAGGTCATGCCGCGCGGGGAAGAGGAACGGCTCTACCTGGAGTCGGTCATCGCGTCGCTGCTCCCGGGCTGAGGCCCGCCCGGGAGCCCTGCGCGCACCCTGTCCCGGGTGCGTGCCTCCGCCCGCAGAACAGCGGGGGCGCGCACCCGGGCCCTGCATTCCCCGGCCGACCGCTCACCGGCCGAGACCTACGGCTGCCCCGGGCCCCGCCGCCGAAACACCCCCGTCGCGCGCGCATCCGCGGCCGGTCGGCCGGGCGTGTTGGGCGCCTCGGGCGCTGGGTACCCGGCGGGCCACCGTGCCTCCCCGCGTCCGCGGCGGAGGGTCAAGACGCGAGGAGGGAAGTCATGCAGCAGCGGGGCAACGACCGGCTCAGCGTCCGCCGTGACGACGAGATGAAGCACGACCTCCAGGGCATGCTGCGGGGCGACGGCCCGACGCGTTCCGAGGAGTGGCGCGAGCCCGAGCCCGTGCCGGAGGACGACCCGGGGCTGGCGGCCGGCCCGGTGCCGCCGCCGGGCTCCGCGGAAGAGGAGGAGGCGGCGAACGAGGCGTTCCGCTCCGACCTGGCCCGTCATCTGCGCCGCTCGGAGTTCCCCGCGGAGCGCGGGACGCTGCTGTCCACGCTCGACGAGGCGAACGCGCCCGACGGTCTGATCGACACCGTGCGCGACCTGCCGGACGACCGCCGGTTCGCCAACGTGCAGGAGGTCGCGGCGGCGCTGGGCCGCAGGCCGGACGCGTGAGCGCCGCGCGGGCCCGTCAGTCCGTGGGCAGGACCAGCGCGTAGCCCCGCTCCAGGAGGCGGGGAAGGCAGTACCCGAGGGCGGCGACCGTCTGTGTGCGGTCGCCGCCCCCGTCGTGCGCGAGGACGATCGCCCCGGGGCGCGCGCCGTCGAGCAGGGTGCGGGAGATCTCTGCGGTGCCGGGGCGTTCCCAGTCGCCGGTGTCGAGCGACCAGCCGAGGGGCAGCATGCCGAGGTCACGGGCGGCGCGTACCGTCCCGGCGGTCCACGCGCCGTAGGGGGCACGGGCGAGGACGGGGGCGGCGCCGACGGCGCTCTCGACGGCGGCGCTGGTGCGGGCCAGCTCGTCGCGCGCGTCGTCCTCGGGGAGCCGGTCGAGGCGGGGATGGCTCCACGTGTGGTTGCCGAGGAGATGTCCGTCGTCGGCGATGGCGCGCAGCAGCGCGGGCTGCCAGGCGGCGTGCTCGCCCGCGACGAAGAAGGTGGCGCGGACGGCGTGCGCGCGCAGGGTGGCGAGGAGGTCGCGCGTGTGGACGGGGTGGGGGCCGTCGTCGAAGGTGAGCGCGAGGCGGCGGCCCGTGCCCGGCAGTGTCTCGCGGACGCCGAGGGCGTCGGTGTCGGCGGCGGGTCGTGGGGCCCGGCCGGTGGAGCGGTCGTCGCCCCCGGCGGAGGCGGAGTCCACGAGATACCGGTTGAGGGCGATCAGGCCGAGCCCGGCGGCGACGCCCGCCACGAGGCGGCGCGGTGGGCGGCGGGCGGGCTGCCCGTCGGACGTGTCGTTCGGCATGGGCCACTGTTCTCACGGCAGTTCGGACGCCAGGGGGCTCCACACCGCTCCGGCGGGCCGTGCCGCCCGTTCGGAGCAGCGCGGGCCGGTTGCGCGGCGGAACGTATACGGTCGCCCGGCCCGTGCCGCCCGGTCCCGGGGCGCCGATCGACGGCCGGAAAGCGGTCTTCCCTCCCGCGCGCCCGGTGGGACGATCCCCTCGCCCCGGCGCCGGGACGTCCCCCACCGGCGCCCTCCCCTCTTCCCGCTGGAGGAAGCCGTGAGACGCGAGCGCGACACCGCAAGACCCGGGCCCCGGAGAGCGCGGCTGACCGCCGCCCTGTCGGGGCTCGTCCTCCTGGCCGCCGCCTTCCTGCCGGGCGCGGCGCAGGCCTCCGGTGGCGGGGCGGGTGGCTTCGGCGCCGCCCGGCTGGCCGCGGTGGCGGACGCCGTGCTGGCGGCCGACGTGCCGGGCACGTCGTGGGCCGTGGACCCGGCGGCGGACCGCGTCCGCCTCGTGGCCGACGCGACGGTCTCCGCCCGGGACCTCGCGCGGATCGAACGGGCCGCGGGGCCGCTGGCCGGGGCCCTGGCCGTCGAGCGGACGCCCGGCAGCGTCGAGCCGCACACGTCGGGCGGCGACGCGATCTTCGCGTGGAACTACTGGCCCTGCTCGCTGGGCTTCAACATCCGCATCGGCGGCGTGTACTACTTCCTCACCGCGGGGCACTGCATCCGCGAACTGCCGCCGCAGTACGTCTGGTACCCCTACTTCCAGCCGCCGTTCCCGCCCAACCCGCCGGACCCGCCGCTGGGGATCAGCACGGCGTTCTCCTACCCGGGCAACGACTTCGGCCTCGTCAGGTACCACACCACGCCCACCGACCTGCGCGGCGTCGTGAACCAGTTCGACGGCACGGTCCAGGACATCACCGGCGTCGCCAACCCCGCCGTGGGCCAGCCCGCGTGCCGCAGCGGGGGCGCGACGGGGCAGGTCTGTGGCACCGTCACCGGGCTCAACTACTCGGTCAACTACGGCGGCGGCGCGGTCGTCTCCGGGCTCATCCGCACGAACGTCTGCTCCGAGCCGGGCGACAGCGGCGGCCCGCTGTACCGGGGGACGACGGGCTACGGACTGACGTCGGGCGGCAGCGGCAACTGCACGTCGGGCGGCATCACGTACTTCCAGCCGGTCGTGGAGGCCCTGACCGCCTACGGCGCCACGGTCTACTGAGCCACGCACACCGCGCACGCCACGCACGCCACGCGTCGGACCGCGGGCACACGTCCCGCGGTCCGGCGCGCTCAGCGCTGCGGCAGGCCGAGCGCCGACTCGGCGGCGGCCAGGATCTCCGTCACCCGCAGCCCGAACCGGACGTCGCAGGCGTGCGGTTCGCCGGTGCGCGCCGACTCGATCAGCGCGTCGATGGCCCGCAGGAAGGAACGCCGCGGGCCGCCAGCCGGGCGCTCCGGCAGGGTCGAGATCCCGGCGGCGCCGCGCAGCTCCACGGCCACGCCCGCCGCTTGGGGCGGGACGGTGTGGGAGAGCGTCAGCGTGCTGGACGCGCCGGACGTGTGGCGCAGGACGACGTGCGTCGTGTCGCCGGGGCCGTGCGCCGCGACGACGCCCTCGGGGCCCGTGACGTCGCCGAGCGGCGGCAGCAGCACGGACAGGGCGTGCGGCCCGACGTCCCACAGCGCGCCGTGCTCCTTGCGCCAGGTGGAGAAGGCGTAGGGCGAGTCGGAGCCCGCGAAGACCGGCGAGTACCAGTCGGCGCGGCCGGTGAGCCAGCCCTCGGTGCCCTTCTGCGCGGCCAGCCAGGCGGCCGTCTCCGGCGTGAAGCGCAGGGTGAAGAAGACGACGGAGGCGACACCGGCGTCGGCCGCGGCGTCGGCCAGTTCACGGGCGCCCGCCACGGTCGTGGCGACCGGCTTGTCGAGCAGCAGGTGGCATCCGGCGCGGGCGGCGCGTACGGCCAGCGGCGCCTGGACGTCGGGCGGCAGGGCGACGGCGACGGCGTCGCAGTCGGCGAACAGCGCGTCGGCGTCCTCGTACGGCCGGGTGCCGAGCGCGTCCGCCAGCTCGGCGGCGGCCTCGGGGCGGCGGCCCCAGACGCCGACCAGTTCGGCCTCCGGATGCTCCGCGAGGCCGGGACCGTGGGTGTCCCGCGCCCAGGGGCCGGTACCGAGCAGACCGAATCTCATGGGTGACCCTTCTCAGACAGACGGGGACGAGCGGACCGGGGCGGCCCGTGCGTCCCACCCTAAGACGCCGGGAAGGCGCGCGCGGTACCGGGGGCAAACGCCGTTCACACCGCTTTAACAGCCGGGCAACTGGCGGGAAATGGCCGGTGGGGAGGGTGGAAACGGCGTGGACGCAACGCCGTGGAGCACCCGCGAAGACCTCATGGAGGAGCACGGACCGTGAGCTACAAGGCCGAGTACATCTGGATCGACGGCACCTCGCCCACCGCGAAACTGCGGTCCAAGACCAAGATCCTCGCCGACGGCGCCGAGCCCCCGACCTGGGGCTTCGACGGTTCGAGCACCAACCAGGCCGAGGGCCACGCCTCGGACTGCGTGCTGAAGCCGGTCGCCTCCTACCCGGACCCGATCCGGGGCGGCGACGACATCCTCGTCCTGTGCGAGGTCTGGAACGTGGACGACACCCCGCACGTGTCGAACACCCGCGCGGCGCTGCGTCCGGTGGCCGAACAGTTCGCGTCGCAGGAGCCGATCTTCGGCATCGAGCAGGAGTACACCTTCTTCAAGGGCTCCCGGCCCCTCGGCTTCCCGGAGAGCGGCGGCTTCCCCGCCCCGCAGGGCGGCTACTACTGCGGCGTCGGCGCGGACGAGATCTACGGCCGTGACGTCGTCGAGGCGCACCTGGAGAACTGTCTGAAGGCCGGTCTCGGCATCTCCGGCATCAACGCCGAGGTCATGCCGGGCCAGTGGGAGTTCCAGGTCGGCCCGCTGGCGCCGCTCGACGTCTCCGACCAGCTGTGGATCGCGCGCTGGCTGCTCTACCGCACGGCCGAGGACTTCGGCGTCTCCGCCACCCTCGACCCGAAGCCGGTCAAGGGCGACTGGAACGGCGCCGGTGCCCACACCAACTTCTCCACGAAGGCGATGCGCGAGGGCTACGACGCGATCGTCGCCGCGTGCGAGTCCATGGGCAAGGACGGCAAGCCGCTCGAACACGTCAAGAACTACGGCGCGGACGTCGAGGACCGCCTCACCGGCGCGCACGAGACCGCGCCGTGGGACCAGTACAGCTACGGCGTCTCGAACCGCGGCGCGTCCGTCCGCATCCCGTGGCAGGTCGAGCGGGACAAGAAGGGCTACATCGAGGACCGGCGGCCGAACGCGAACTGCGACCCGTACGTCGTGACGCGGCTGATCACCGACACGGTCTGCACCGAGCTGGGTGACGCGGGCCTGGTCTGACCCGCCCCCGCCCCCTCGCACGTCCTCCCGGCCCGTGGCCGCAGCTCGGGCACGGTTCCGGGGGGACACCACGGGCGCCCGCCCTCCGGCGGGCGCCCGTGGTGTTGCTGGGTACACCCCGGCCGGGCTGCCGCCCCCCGTGACCTGCGCACGGCAGCGCCGCAGACTGTGATCGGATACCGATACACGGCGACAGGCGGCAGACTCACATGGACGGGCGATGGACATGAACGGACAACAGGTACGCGACGCCTTCGTGGCGGCCGGGCGGGGATTCGTGCTGTCCCTGCTGTCGATCACCGTCTCGCTGGTGCTGTTCGTCCTCTTCGTGGTGTCCCTGGCGATCATCGTGACGGGCGTCGGCCTGTTCACGACCCCGCTGATCGTGGACGCCATCCGCGCCCACGCCACGCTGCGGCGCGACCTGTCGGAGCGCTGGTGCGGGCTGACGATCCCCTCCGCCTACCGGCCACGGCCCGCCTCGCGGTCCGGCGGTGTGGCGCACCAGGTGGACCGCTGCGTGGAGATCCTGAAGGACCCGGCGACCTGGCGGGACGCCCTCTGGCTGATCTGCGACGCGGTCGCGGGCTTCGTCATCGCCGTGCTGCCCTGGGGCCTGATCGGCTACTTCGTATGGGGCATCGTCCTGCTGTGCGGCGTGTGGGTGCCGATCCACAAC
Organism: Streptomyces avicenniae; assembly: GCF_000719135.1. Lineage (GTDB taxonomy): Bacteria > Actinomycetota > Actinomycetes > Streptomycetales > Streptomycetaceae > Streptomyces > Streptomyces avicenniae. Next base: position 96,335 of record NZ_JOEK01000006.1, read on the forward strand.
GCGGGCGCCACGTACTGGTACGCCTTCGTGCCGGTCGGCTCCTGGTTCACGGCGGTGCTCGCCGCGCTGGTCGGCGTCGGCTTCCTCGGCGTCGCCATGTGGCTGAACCCGCTGCTGATCCGCGGGCACTTCCTGATGACGGGCGCGCTCAACGGCGCCTCGGAGAAGCAGCAGCTCGCGCAGCGCGTGGCCCGGCTCCAGGAGACGCGGCACGACGCGCTGGACAACTCGGCGGCCGAGCTGCGCCGCATCGAGCGCGACCTGCACGACGGCGCGCAGGCGCGGCTGGTGGCCATGGGCATGAGCCTGGGCACCATCGAGGCGCTGATCGAGAAGGACCCGGTCAAGGCGAAGCAGCTGCTCGCGCAGGCGCGGGAGAACTCGGCGGAGGCCCTGTCCGAGCTGCGCGACCTGGTGCGCGGCATCCATCCGCCGGTGCTGGCCGAGCGGGGCCTCGGCGACGCCGCGCGCGCCCTGGCGCTGCGGATGCAGATGCCCGTCGAGGTGGACGTGGACCTGCCGGGGCGCCTGGAGGAGCCCGTCGAGTCGGCCGCGTACTTCGCGATCAGCGAGATCCTGACCAACGCCGCGAAGCACTCGGGCGCCTCGCAGGTCTGGCTGGACATCTACTACAGCGTCCCCGAGCACGCGCTGCGCATCGCGGTGACGGACAACGGGCGCGGCGGGGCGAGCCTGGAGGGCGGCTCGGGGCTGCGCGGTCTGGAACGGCGGCTCGGCGCGTTCGACGGGATCATGGCGGTCAGCAGCCCGGAGGGCGGGCCGACGCTGATCACCATCGAGATCCCGGTCCAGACGGTCGAGCCGGGCGCAAGCCGCCGCTGACCCCCCGGAACACGACGGCGGCGCCACCTTCCGGTGGCGCCGCCGCCGCGTACGCACGGGTCCCGCCACGGGGACCCGCTCAGCAGAAGGACGCCGCGCCGTTGGCCATGCGCTTGAACGCCGCCTGAGTCCCGGGCCCGGCTATCCCGTCGATGCCGCCGGTGTAACCCCAGTAGTCCCGCAGCAGACGCTGGAGGGCCGAGATCGTGCCGGTCCCGACGATCCCGTCGATCAAGCCGGTGTACCCCCAGTTCGCGCGCAGGTTGCGCTGGAAGGCGCGCCAGCTGTTGGGGCCCAGCTGCCCGTCGAGGGCTCCCGTGTAGCCCCAGTAGGTGCGCAGCCAGCACTGGATGTTGCGGGCCTGGCCGTTGCTCAGGCCCAGGTTGACCACCGCGAGCGGGACCGCCTGCTCGGCGGTGACCGCCGGGTGCGAACGGGCCCCGGACGTCCTGGAGTCGGCGCTCGCGCCCGTCAGTCCCCCCGCGGTCACGACGACCACGGTGGTGACGCCGACAAGCGTCCTGGTCCATGTACTCGGTCGCATAGGTTCCCCCACATCGCTCGGTTGTGGGGCGGCACCCGGCACCGCCGACGCGCACGCCTACCGGCGCCGCGGCCCCCCCGTGACATGTACCGCGCCGGAGCGACCGTCGCCCCGACGGCCCCCCGCACCGGCCCGGTACGGGACGAAAACTATGCGCCGGTCCTTCCGCCGGTCGAGACCGTTTTCGGACATGCCGTGACGATCTTCCTGATTTCGCCCCCGCCCGTGGGCGGTGCGCGCGTTGGCCGTCCGTTCGTCCGTGGCTCACCCGCGCCATCCCGGAAGTCAGCCGAACTCGCTTACGCTGCTGCCGCGTTGACACACCGCTCCCCCCACCCCCACCTCGCGAGCGAAGGCGGCACAGCATGCGATCCGGACGTTCCCCCCGCGCAGCCCTGACCGTACGGCCCGTCACCGGCGCGGCGGTCCTCACGGCCCTGGCGGCCCTGACCGCCTGGGCCCTCCCCGCGCAGGCGGCGACGGCCGCCGAGGGCCCCTCGTACGGCGCGAGCACCTCGGTCGGCGTCCACAACGCCTACCTCCAGGAGACCTACCCCTACTTCGCGGACGCCCTCGACTCCGGCGCGGGCATGCTGGAGATCGACGTCTGGACCAACTTCTTCGGCGGCGGCTGGCGCGTCGCGCACAACAACCCGTTCGGCAACAACAGCAACTGCGTCGGCGCCACCTCGGCCGACGGGCTGCGCAGCGGCTCGCGCAACCAGGGTCTTGCGGGCTGCCTCGCCGACATCCGCGCCTGGCACGACGCGAACCCCGGGCACCGCCCGATCCAGCTGAAGATCGAGATGAAGGACGGCTTCGCCGACAACCTCGGCCGGGGCGCCGACGAGTTCGACGCCCTGCTCGGCGCGACGCTCGGCGACGCGCTCCTCCGCCCCGCCGACCTGCTCGGCGGGCACGCCACCCTCGACGAGGCCGTACGGGCGGACGGCTGGCCTGGCCGCGACGAGCTGGCGGGCCGCTTCGTCGTCCACCTCATCCCCGGCACGGTCGAGGAGGGCAACCCCTTCGACAGCCTGTGGACGGACGTCGAGTACGCCCGCCACCTGCGCGACCGCGCCGCGGCCGGGACGCTCGGCACGGCCACCGCGTTCCCCGCCGTCCACGGCGCCGAGGCCGGTGACCCGCGCACCGGGCGCTACGCGGACGCGACGCTGCGCCCCTGGTTCGTCGTCTTCGACGGCGACGCCTCCACCTACCTCGGCGGCGGCATCGACACCGCCTGGTACACCGACCGCAACTACCTCCTCGTCATGACGGACGCGCACAACGTGCCGCCCGCGATCTCCGCGACCACCCCGAGCGAGGCCGAGGCGCTGGCCCGCGTCCAGCAGCTCGCCGACGGCGGCGCGGCCGTGGCCAGCTCCGACTGGCACGCCCTGCCCGGCGTGCTGTCCTCCGTCGTCCCGCACAGCTGAGGCGGCCCGCGCCCGGTGCCCCGGTGCCCGCCGGACGGCCGTCCGGCGGGCACCGAGCCGCTAAGCTGACCGGCATGCGCGTAGTCCTCGCCGAAGACCTGTTCCTGCTGCGGGACGGGCTGGTGCGGCTCCTGGAGGCCCATGACTTCCAGATCGCCGCCGCCGTGGACAACGGCCCCGCCCTCACCCGTGCCCTGGCCGAGCTGAAGCCGGACGTCGCCGTCGTGGACGTGCGGCTGCCGCCGTCGTTCACCGACGAGGGCCTCCAGTGCGCGCTCCAGGCGCGCCGCGAGCAGCACGGGCTGCCGGTGCTGGTGCTCTCGCAGCACGTGGAGCAGCTGTACGCGCGCGAGTTGCTGGCGGACGGGCGCGGCGGCGTCGGCTATCTGCTGAAGGACCGGGTCTTCGACGCCGACCAGTTCGTGGACGCGGTGCGCCGCGTCGCGACGGGCGGCACGGCGATGGACCCGCAGGTGATCCAGCAGTTGCTGGCGCAGCGCACGCAGGACTCGCCGCTGGAGAAGCTGACGCCGCGCGAGATGGAGGTCATAGAGCTGATGGCGCAGGGCCGTTCCAACGCGGCGATCGCCGAGCGGCTGGTCGTGACCGAGCGGGCCGTCGCCAAGCACACGTCCAACATCTTCGGGAAGCTCGGACTGCCGCCGTCCGACGACGACAACCGGCGCGTGCTCGCGGTCCTGGCGTATCTCGAACGACGCTGAGCGCGCCGGGACGTAACCTGACCGGCGGTCCGTCGTTCTGGCTTTGTGTCCCCCAGCGATGTCACCACCACCCCCGAGGCCATGGGCCTGCACCAGGCCGAGGCCGCGCTCGTCGAGCACTACCCGCGTCTCGTGCGGCTCGGCTACCTGGTCCTCCCCCGCTCCCTCCCCCGGCACCGCCGCGTCCTGACGGCGCACGCGCTCGCGCAGCGCGCGCTGCCGCGGGGCAGGGCGGCGGGCGACGAGCCCGCGCCGGTGCCCGCGCAGCGGGTGGCGGGACCGGCCGGACGGGAGGCCGGGTACGCGTACCTGCGGCTGCGTGTCCTGCGCGCCGTGCTGGCCGAGGGCCGTCCTGCCCGCCTGGCGGGCCGCGAGGTGCGGCTGCCGAAGCCGCGCCTGCTGCCGCTCGTCGCGGGGCTGCGGCTCACGCCGCGCCAGGACGGCGCGGAGGACGTCGCGCTCGACCAGGCGCTCGGCGCGCTCGGCCCGGCGGCCCGCGCCGCGTTCGCGCTGCGGCGCCTCGACGGCCTGGACGAGACGGCGGTGCGCGGCCTGCTGCGCGCGGCGGACGTGGCGCCCGAGGACATCGGCCCGGCGCTGGCCGCCGCCGCGACGCTCGCGGCCGGGGTGGGCGGCGCGGCGGCGGAGCCGGCCGACCCGTGCGCCCTCCAGGCGCGGCCCACCGACCTGCTGCGCCGCCGCCGTCACGTCAGGACCGCGCTGATCGGCGGCGCGGCGCTGGCCGTGGTGGCGGGCACGCTCGCCGTCCTGCCGGGCGGCTGGGGCGACGACGGCGCCGCCGCGCCGCCGTACGCGCAGAACGTCGCGGCCGAGGCCGCCCTCGACCCGCAGGGCCTGCGCCGCATCCCCGACACGGTGTGGCGGCAGTCGGCGCGCACGGACTTCTCCGTGTGGCCCGCGCGCGGCGACAAGCTGGACGACACGGGGCTGCTGCGGCGGGCGCTGGCGGTGTGGGCGCGTCCCGGCGAGGAGGTCGTGGTCTCGGCGACGCCCGGCACGCAGACGGGCCCGCCCCCGGGTCCTGCGCAACTGCTGTACGCGGGCGAGTCGTCGGGCACCTCGGTCGTGCTGCTGTACGACGGGCTGCGGCTCGTCAGGTACGCGGAGGCGGCCGGGGCGTCGAGCGGGGCGGCGCTGCTGGACTTCGCGCGGGTGGACGGCGCGGGCCCGGCGGGCGCGGCAGCCGTCGTGCTCACCCGTGGCGACGGCAACACGGGCTACCTCATGGCGCCCTGGGTGACCGGCGCGGCGACGACGGACCTGGTGGACCCGGCGGCGGGCGACGTGCCGCTCGACGTGGACGAGGCCGGGGTGACCGGCGCCGTGCGCACGACCGTCGGGCAGCAGGACGCGGCGGCGCAGGACGGGCTGTGCGCGGAGTACCCGGCGCTGTCGGTGACGCTCCAGGGCAGCGCGGAGCCGTACGTCTTCGCGGACCTCGGCGAACTGGTCCCGGCGCAGCTGACGTCGGGCGCGCCGGGCGGCCCGGCCGAGGCGGGCGCGGCGGGCGAGGGCCGGGAGCACTGGGCGCGTACGGCCTGCCATCTGCCGCAGGTGAGCGGCGCGGGCGTGCGGGCGGTGAACCTGTGGGACTTCGCCGGGCAGACGCTGCCGGACGGCGCGGGCGAGGCGCGGTGGGTGTGCGTGCGGGCCGAGACGTGGCGCGGTGTGGGTGCGAAGACGCTGACGGAGTTCCTGCCGCCGGTGACGCGTCCCGGGGAGCCCGGGGTGATGACGGCGACGGCCGAGGACGCCTCGGCGTGCGGGCAGCGGCGTCCGGCGGTGCTGAGCGGCGTGCTGTGGCGGTCGCCCGCGGAGGCGTGGTACCTGGTCGCGGCGGGCAGCGACGAGGTGACGTCCATCCGGGCCGAGGGCGGCGTGACCGGTGAGGCGGAGGGCAGGACGCTGGCCCTGGCCGCCGAGGAGGGCGCGCAGGCGGAGCTGTCGGGGACGCTCGGCGAGGACGGGACGCTCGCCATGCTCGGCGGCTGACAGCTGACGGGGCGTACGAGGGGGCGGGCCGCTGGCCCGCCCCCTGTGCGTGTGGCCGTCAGCCGCGCCAGGTGTCGGTGAGCGTCACCCGGCCGCTCGCCGGGACGGTCGCCGTGCGGTTGGCGCCCGTCTCCCAGGTGACGCCCGAGGCGCCGTCCCAGCGGCGGACGTACTTGTAGGAGAACACCGTCCCGGCCGGGAGGTCGATCTCCGCGCGCCAGACGGGGTAGCTGCCCGAGCCGAGGCGTACGGCGCGGGCCGGGTCCCAGGAGCCGAGCTGCGGGATGTCGCCGACGACGTAGATGTTCTCGCCCCACTGCGTGTGCGCGGTGACGCCGAACGAGGCGCCGGAGCGCACGGGTTGGGGCTCGCCCGTGCCGCCGCCGTCGCAGGTGCGGGCGCCGGTGTGGAGGGCGAGGGCCGTGTCGGGGGCGAGCGTCGCGGTGAACCGGCCCGCGCCGTCCACCGTGACCGTGCGGTCGCTCTGCACGTCGCAGTACGTACCGGCGGCGAGCGACGTCTCGAAGGTGCGGCTGAGCGGCGTGCTCTCGTGGTTGATCGCCACGTAGCCCTGGTCGCCGCGCCCGAAGGCGATGGCGTCGTCCCCGTCGTCCCACCAGCCGGTGACGGCCTCGCCGTCGGTGGCGGCGCGGAAGGCGACCATGCTCTCGATCTCTGGCCAGGCGTGCTGGCACGTCCAGCCGTCCTGCCAGCAGGCGCCGACCCGGCCGTCCGCCGGGGGCCCGGCGTCGTGGTCGGTGAACGCGTAGCCGGAGTGGACGTCGGGCGCGCCGTAGGGCCAGGCGAGCATGAAGACGTTGGCCAGGGTGTAGTTCGCGCCGCTGCGCTGGTTGAGGGTGGAGCCGTTGCGCTCGGTGTCGTGGTTGTCCACGAAGACGGCGGCGCCCGCGTCCGGCAGGTAGCCCCAGCCCTCGCCGAAGTTCTCCAGGTAGGCGAGGCTCTCGTTCTCGAACACGCGCTTCAGGTCGCGGCCGTAGCGGAACTCCTGCACGTCGCCGTTGCCCGTGTACTCGGTGGGCTGCACGGCCTCGCCCGCGCCGAAGATGACCTCCTGCTTCCAGTACGGGTCGGGGTCGTCCACGAGGGCGCGGATCGCGGCGAGGTCGGCGGCGGCCATGTGCTTGGCGGCGTCCACGCGGAACCCGGCGACGCCGAGGCTCAGCAGGTCGTTCATGTAGGCGGCGATGCGCTCGCGGACGGCGGTGCTGCCGGTGTCGAGGTCGGCGAGGCCGACGAGTTCGCAGACCTGGACGTCGTAGCGGTCCTGGTAGGAGGCGATGTCGCGGCGGCAGGTGTGGAAGTCGCCGTCGCCGTACGGGACGTCCGGGTAGGCGTACTTGCTGTAGGTGGAGCCGCCGGTGCCGGTGCCCGTGCCGCCGGTGGCCGACATGTGGTTGATGACGGTGTCCACGACGACGCCGACGCCCGCGTCCCGGCAGGTGTCCACCATGGCGCGGAACCCGTCGCGGTCGCCGAGGCGGCTGTCGATGCGGTAGCTGACGGGCTGGTAGGCCGTCCACCACTGGCCGCCCTGGATCTGCTCCTGCGGGGGCGACACCTGGACGTAGCCGTAGCCGGCGGGGCCGAGGCGCTGCGTGCACTCGCGGGCGATCGACGCGAAGTCCCAGTTGAACAGGACGGCGGTGACGTCCCGTTCGCCGGGCGGCGCGGCCTGCGCGGCGGGGGCGGCGACGGTCAGGGGGACGACGGACGCCGCCAGGGCGAGCAGTCCGGCGAGGAGCGCGCCGCCGAACCGGGCGGCGCCGTGGCGGCGGTGGGGGGATCTCTGTCTTCCGCGCATGGACTCCTCCTTGGAGGAAGGGGAGGAAGGGGTGGGGTGCGCAGCGGGCTCGGGCCGCGGGCGGCTCTTGCTGCAAGAGATTGCACGGAGGACCGTAGGGCGGCCCGCCGGGGCGGTCAAGGGCGTGCGCGGGGCGGGAGGTCGGCGCGGTCAGGGGCCCGCAAGGGCTTGCGCAACCTCTTCCGTCCCCGCGCGTTCAGGTCCCGGGCGCCGCCTTGGCGGTGGAGCCGCGCACCACCAGCTCGGGCTGGAAGACGAACTCGGTGTGCTGCACCAGGCCGCCGACCTCTTCGAGCAGGGAGCTGACGGCCGCGCTCGCCATGGCGCGGACGGGCTGGCGCAGCGTGGTGAGCGGCGGGTCGGTGAAGGCGAACAGGTCGGAGTCGTCGTAGCCGATCACCGACACGTCGGCGGGCACGTCCAGGCCGCGCTGCCGTACCGCGCGGATCGCGCCGAGCGCCATCATGTCGCTGCCGCAGACGACGCCGGTGCAGCCCGCGTCGAGCAGCGAGGCGGTCGCCGCCTGGCCGCCTTCGAGGCTGAACAGCGAGTGGCGCACGACGCCCAGGCCGCCGGTCTCGGCCTCGAAACCGGCGACCTTGCGCTGCACGGGCACGAAGCGGTGCGGGCCCACGGCGAGCCCGATCCGCTCGTGCCCGAGGGCCCGCAGGTGCCGCACGGCGATGCGGGTCGCCGCCGCGTCGTCCGGGGAGACGAACGGCGCGCTGACCCGCGGGTTGAAGCCGTTGATGAGCACGAACGGGACGCCCTGCGCGCTGAGCCGCGCGTAGCGGCCGGGGTCGGCCGTGGTGTCGGCGTGCAGCCCGGACAGGAAGACGATGCCGGTGACGCCGCGTTCGACGAGCTGATCGACGAGTTCGTCCTCCGTCGCGCCGCCGGGCGACTGCGTGCACAGCACGGGCGTGTAGCCGTGCCCGGCGAGGACCTGCTCGATGACCTGCGCGAAGGCGGGGAAGATCGGGTTGGTCAGCTCGGGGATGACGAGGCCGACGAGGCCCGCGCTGCGCTGCCGCAGCCGCACGGGGCGCTCGTACCCGAGGACGTCGAGGGCGGCCAGCACCCGCTGCCTGGTGGCCGCCGCGACGCCGCTCCTGCCGTTGAGGACGCGGCTGACCGTGGCCTCGCTGACCGCCGCCTGCTGGGCGATGTCGGCGAGGCGGGGCGGGCCCGTGGGCTGCGCGGGGAGGTGCGCGGTGCCCGGCGTGCCCTCCTGGCTCACTCCTGCCACCAGACGGTGGTGTCGGCGGGCAGCAGACCGGCGGCCAGCACGTCGGCTGGCAGCGCGTCGGCGGGCAGCGCGTCGGCGGGCGCGGTCTCCTGCGCCGCGCCGTCGGGCCTCGCACCTCCGGCCAGGAGCGGGCGGCCCGTGGCGAGGAGGGCGGAGACGTCGGCGGGCGCGTCACCGGTGTTCACCAGACACAGCAGCGCCGTGCCGTCCGCGCCCCGGCGGCGGAACGCGAGGACGCCGTCCGGCGCCTCCAGCCACTCGACGTCGTCGCCGGCGCCGAGCGCGGGGTGCGTGCGGCGCAGGGCGAGCGCGGCGCGGTACAGCTCCAGGGTGGACGCGGGGTCGCCCGTCTGCTCGGCGACGGACAGGCCGCCCCAGCCCTCGGGCTGCGGGAGCCAGCTGCCGCCGGGGCCGAAGCCGTAGGAGCTGCCGTCGGGCGTCCAGGGGAGGGGGACGCGGCAGCCGTCGCGCAGCCCGTCCTGGCCGTCGCCCGAGCCGTCGCCGTGCGCGCCGCGCCGCAGGAACGCCGGGTCCTGCCTGGCCTCGTCGGGCAGGTCGGTGACCTCGGGCAGGCCCAGCTCCTCGCCCTGGTAGACGTACGCCGAGCCGGGCAGGGCCAGCATGAGGAGCGTGGCGGCGTGGGCGCGGGCGAGGCCGCCGCCGAGGCGGGTGCGGTGGCGGACGACGTCGTGGTTGGACAGCACCCAGGTCGTCGGGGCGCCGACCGGGCGCATCGAGGCGAGGGAGGAGTCGATGACCTCGCGCAGGGCGAGGGCGTCCCAGGGGGTGTTCAGGTAGTGGAAGTTGAACGCCTGGTGCAGCTCGTCGGGGCGGACGTACAGGGCGGTGCGGCCCGCGCTCGGCGTCCACGCCTCGGCGACGCCGATGCGCTGGCCCGGGTACTCGTCGAGGATCTGCCGCCAGGAGCGGTAGATCTCGTGCACGCCGTCCTGGTCGAAGAAGGGCAGCACCTGGGTGCCGAGCAGCTTGAGCTGCCCCGGGTGGCCCATGTCGGGGAGCCCGGCGGCCTTCACGAGGCCGTGGGCGACGTCGATGCGGAAGCCGTCCACGCCGATGTCGAGCCAGAAGCGCAGCACGGAGCGGAACTCGTCGCGTACCGCCTGGTTGTCCCAGTTGAAGTCGGGCTGCTCCGGCGCGAAGAGGTGGAGGTACCACTCGCCGGGGCGCCCTTCGGGGTCGGGGACGCGGGTCCAGGCGGGGCCGCCGAAGATGGACTCCCAGTCGTTGGGCGGCAGTTCGCCGTCCGTGCCGGTGCCGGGGCGGAAGTGGTAGCGGTCGCGCAGGGGCGAGCCGGGGCCCTCGCGCAGGGCGCGCCTGAACCATTCGTGGCGGTCGGACGAGTGGTTGGGCACCAGGTCCACGATGACGCGCAGGCCGAGGGCGTGGGCGTCGCGGATGAGGGCGTCGGCGTCGTGCAGGTCGCCGAACATCGGGTCGATGGCGCGGTAGTCGGCCACGTCGTACCCGGCGTCGGCCTGCGGGGAGGCGTAGAACGGGCTCAGCCACACGGCGTCCACGCCGAGGTCCGCCAGGTGGGGCAGGCGGGCGCGGACACCGGCGAGGTCGCCCATGCCGTCGCCGTCGGCGTCGGCGAAGGAGCGCGGGTAGACCTGGTAGATGACGGCGTCGCGCCACCAGTCGGTGCCGTGGGGGCGGCCCTGACCGCTGGTCGGCTGCGGGCGGTCGGCGAGGTGCTGGGTCATGTCGTCCCTGGGGGTGTTGGCTGGTCGTCGGTCGGTGGGGGCGGCCGGGCCCGGAGCGGGGGTGTGCCCCGGGGCCCGGCGGCTGCCTCATGCCTTGGTCGAGCCGGCGGTCAGTCCCGATTGCAGGTGGCGTTGTGCGTAGCCGAACACCAGGGTGGCGGGTACGGCGATGAGGACGGCGGCGGCCGTCATGAGGTGCCAGTCCTGGGTGTGCTGGTTCACGAAGGTCTGGAGGCCACCGGCGAGCGTCAGGTTCTCCTCGCCGGTCATGAAGGCCGTGGCGTAGGCGACCTCGGCCCAGGCGGTGACGAAGGTGTAGAAGCCGGTGACGGCGAGCCCGGGGCGGGCCAGCGGCATGATGAGCCGCCAGAAGACGCCGAAGGGGCTGAGGCCGTCCACCCGGCCCGACTCGTCGATGGCGACCGGGACGGTGTCGAAGAAACCCTTCATCATCCAGGCGCAGAACGGCACGGCGATCGTCAGGTAGGTGACGACGAGCGCGACCGGCTGGTTGAGCAGGCCGTAGCGCGACATCAGGTTGTAGAGCGGGACGATCAGCACGGCGAACGGGAACATCTGGGTGATGAGCAGGGTCCACATCAGCGGGCGCATGCCGGGGAAGCGGAAGCGGCTGAGCGCGTAGCCGGTGGTGGAGGAGATGAACACGCCGATCACGGTCGTGACGAGCACGATCAGCACCGAGTTGCCGAACCAGGTGAGGAACGCGGTGTCGTTGAGGACGTGGTCGTAGTTGCCGAGCGTGAAGTCGGAGACGAAGGAGAGCGAGAACGTCTCGGACTTCGGCTTGAACGAGGTGACCAGCAGCCACAGCGGCGGGAACACCGCGATGCACGCGGCGACCAGCAGCCCGGCGTGCAGGCCGACGGAGGCGGCGCGGCTGCGTTCGCCCCGTTTCCTGGGGGCGCGCCCGGCGCGTCCGGCGGGGAGGGGGCCCGCGGGGCGGGCGGAGCGGGGTCCTGGGAGCTGTTCGGGCTCGCCGCCTGGCCCGGCGCCGTCCGGCTGTGCCGTGTCTGTCGCCATCGTCACCACACCTCTCCCTGTTTGCGCAGCGCCTTGCGGTAGGCGAGGGCGAAGAGCACCAGGAGCAGGAGGATGAGGACGCCCCAGGTGGCGGAGTTCGCGAAGTCGCGGGGGCTGGAGACGAAGGCGAGCCGGAACGCCTCGGTCACCAGGATGTCGGTGGAGCCCGCCGGGCCTCCCCTGGTCAGCAGGAAGATCACCGGGAACATGTTGAACGTCCAGATGGTGCTGAGCAGGACGACCGTCATGGCGACCGGGCGGACGCCGGGCAGCGTGATGTTCGTGAAGCGCTGCCAGGCGTTCGCGCCGTCCATCTCGGCCGCCTCGTACTGCTCGGCGGGGATGGACTGGAGGGCGCCGAGCATGGCGATGAGCATGAAGGGGACGCCGAGCCAGACGTTGACCGCGATGACGGACACCTTGGCCCAGGTCGGGTCGGACAGCCACGGCACGGCGTCGATGCCCCCGTTGCCGAGGACGCCGTTGAGGATGCCGTTGCGCTCGTTGAAGAGCATGCGCCAGGCGAAGACCGACACGAAGGCGGGGATCGCCCAGGGCAGGATGAGCGCCATGCGGTAGAGCGTGCGGCCCCTGAAGGCGCGGTTCAGCATGGTGGCCAGCGTCAGGCCGAGGGTGAAGGTGATGCCGACGCAGGCGACCGTCCACAGGACGGTCCAGCCCAGGCGGTCCCAGAAGACGTCGTCCCGCAGGACGTCGAGGTAGTTGTCGAGGCCGACGAACTCGTAGGTCGCCTCGATGCGGTTGACCCCGATCCGCCGCTCGACGTTCGCCTCGTCGGCGTCGGTGAGGGAGAGCCAGAGGCCGCGGACGAGGGGCCAGCCGATGATGACGCCGATGACGGCGACGACCGGGGCGACCATGGCCCAGGCGTACCAGTAGGTGCTGAGTCTCCGGCGCAGCCTGCCGGGGGGCGCGTCCGCACGGCGGCGGGGGCCGCGGGCGCCGCGTGGCGCCTCCGCGGCCCTGGCCGGGACCGTGCCGGGCGGGGTGACGGCGTCAGCCATGGTCCGCTCCGCCTCACTGCCAGTCTTCGAGGATGTCGCGGTAGGCGTCGCCGGTGTCGGCGGCGGCGTCCGCGGGCGACGCGGAGCCGGTCAGCATCGCCTGGACGGAGACGCGCAGCGGGTCGAACAGCGACTGCGCCTGCGGGATCCAGGGGCGTTCGTGCGCGACGTCCACGGCGGGCTTGAAGAACTGGACCATCTCGTTGGCCTGGACGGACTCCGCGTCGTAGACGGACGCGCGGGTCGGCAGGAGGCTCAGCTCCTCGGTGACGCGCTGCTGGGTGGCGGCCGAGCTCATGTAGCGGACGAACTCGAACGACGCGTCGGCCTCGGGCGTGCCCGCGTAGACGCCGTAGTTCCAGCCGCCGAGGGGGGACGCCTGGGTCGCGCCGCCCGCCGGGACGGGGGCGACGCCGAGGTCGTCGCCGAGGGCGGTGGTGGCGTCGGCGATGGCCCAGGGGCCGTTGATCATCATGGCCACCTCGCCGTCGGCGAAGGTGGACATCATGTTCTCCCAGCCGTCGCTGGTGTCGGTGAGGGCGGCGCCCGAGTCCACGAGGGACTGCATGCGCTCGAACGCGGCGACCCCGGCCTCGTCGTCGATGGTGACGCGCTGCGCCTCGGCGTCCACCATGTCGCCGCCCTCGCCGTAGAGGAAGGGCAGGAACCAGTACGGGTCGTCGCCGCGGACGTACAGCGGCGTGGCGCCGACCGCGTCGAAGGCGTCCGTGGAGGCGACGACGTCGTCGAGGGACTCGGGGACCTCGACGCCCGCCTCCTCCAGCAGGGCGCGGTTGTAGAAGAGCGCGAGGGTGTCGGTGACCTGCGGGACGGCGTACGTCTGACCGTCGTACTGGGTGCTGGCCCAGGGGGTGGGCAGGAAGTCGTCCTGGTTCTCGACGGCGGCCGTGCCGTCCAGCGGGTAGAGGTAGCCGAGGCTGGCGAAGTCGGCGACCCAGGCGACCTCGGTGCGCATCACGTCGGGGGCCTCGTTGGCGGCGGCGGCGTTCTTGAAGCGGTTCTGCGCGTCGTCGAAGCCGACGTTCACGTACTCGACGGTGACGCCCTCGTGCTCGTCCTCGAACGCCTCGGCGAGGGCCTGGAAGACCTCGGCCTCGGTCTCGTTGGAGGTGTCCCAGAAGGTGACCGTGCCGGACAGCTCGCCCCCGGCCGCCCCGGCGCTCTCCCCGTCGCCGCCCCCGCCGTCCCCGCCGCAAGCCGTTGCGGCAAGCGCCAGAGCCGCGGCGACGGCTGTCGTCCCTATGCTGCGTCGCATGTGAACTCCCTCAAAGCTTCCGCCCGTTCCAGGGCATTTACACCCTATGCGCCGCGACTGTGCGGCGCCGAGCCGAGGAGGAACGTAACAGCGAGGCACCTCCTTGGAAAGAGCTTGCGGCAACTTTCTGCAAGGTGGTCCCCCGAGGTGCCGTTCACGCTCACGCCGCGGGCGCCGGAACCGGTGCGCCGCCCCGTGATCAGGGGGGTCACGGGCGGTACGCGGGGGCCGCGCGGGGGCTGGAAGGACTTGCAGGAATCCTGCGGGCGGGTGAATTCCCGCAATCCGCCGCACTTCGCCCGGGGCGGTGGGCATCGCCGGTCCTGCCCGGTACAGTCCCGGTCTGTGACCGCGCGGCTAGCTGACATCGCAGCACAGGCGGGGGTCAGCGAAGCGACCGTCAGCCGAGTCCTCAACGGGAAGCCGGGCGTCGCCAGCGCGACCCGCGACTCCGTGCTGACCGCTCTCGACCTCCTGGGGTACGAGCGGCCCGCCCGCCTGCGGGAACGCAGCGCGGGCCTGGTCGGGCTGATCACGCCCGAGCTGGAGAACCCGATCTTCCCGGCGTTCGCGCAAGTCATCTGCCAGGCACTCACCCGTCAGGGTTACACCCCCGTCCTCGCCACCCAGACCCCCGGCGGTTCCACGGAGGACGAGCTGACGGAGATGCTGGTCGAACGGGGCGTCTCCGGCATCCTGTTCATCTCGGGGCTCCACGCCGACACGACCGCCGACATGGGGCGGTACGAGCGACTCAGGGGGCACGGGGTGCCGTTCGTGCTCATCAACGGCTGGTCCCCCCGGGTGCGCGCGCCGTTCGTCTCGCCCGACGACCGCGCGGCGGTGCGGCTCGCCCTCACCCATCTCGTCTCCCTCGGCCACCGCAGGATCGGGCTCGCGCTCGGCCCGGCCAGGTTCGTGCCCGTGCAGCGCAAGATCGAGGGCTTCCTCGCCGGGATGGCGGCCGAGCTCGGCCTCGGCGAGGACGCGGCGCGCGGCCTCGTCGCGCACTCGCTCTACACGCTGGAGGGCGGCCAGGCGGCGGCGGGCGAACTGCTGGCCAGGGGCTGCACGGCGATCATCTGCGCCAGCGACATGATGGCACTGGGTGCCATCCGGGCGGCGCGGCAGCGCGGCCTCTCCGTGCCGGAGCGGTGCTCGGTCATCGGCTTCGACGACTCCCCGCTGATCGCGTTCACCGACCCGCCGCTCACCACGATCCGGCAGCCGGTCCCCGCGATGGGCCAGGCCGCCGTACGGGCGCTGCTGGAGGAGATCGGCGGGACCCCGGCGCCGCCGAGCGAGTTCGTGTTCCTGCCGGAGCTGGTCGTCCGCGGCTCGACCGCCGCCGCCCCGCCGCCCGCCGCCTGACCCCGGCCCTTACCCGACGGAACGCCCCTCCCGGCGGCACGACACGCCGGGCCTTCCCCCCATTCGGTCCCCGATCGGAAGGGGGTGAAGACCAGACGGGAGGATGATCGGGTCGATGAGGTCCTCTGGCAGACTGTGCACCCATGGGGGAGATCAGTGTCAGGCCGAAAGATGACCGGGTGAACGCGCCGAACCTGCCCCCGCAGCGGGACGAGGAACCCGCCGCCCCCGCGTCCCGCCCCCGGCGACTCGCCGCGCTGCGCAGCCCGAGGCGGCCCAGGATCTGGTTCGAACTCCTGCTCATCGCCGTCAGCTACGCCGTCTACTCGGCCGTACGGAACGCCGCGCCCGCCCGCGTCGAGCAGGCGCAGAACCACGCCCGGTGGATCTGGGACTTCCAGGCGAGCCTCGGCCTCGACTTCGAGCTGGCCGTGAACCACGCCATCGCGGGCATCACCTGGCTCATCGTCCCGATGAACTACTACTACGCGACGCTGCACTTCGTCGTGACGATCGGCGTGCTCGCCTGGCTCTTCCGCCGCCACCCGGGGCGGTACGGCGCGACACGCCTCGTCCTGTTCGCCACCACCGCCGTGGCCCTCGTCGGCTACTACTTCTACCCGCTGGCCCCGCCCCGGCTGATGTCCGGCATGGACTTCATCGACACCTCAAGCGTCCACCACACCTGGGGCTCGCTCTCCACCGAGGGCAGCGCCATGTCGCAGGTGTCCAACCAGTTCGCGGCCATGCCGTCCATGCACATCGGCTGGTCCACCTGGTGCGGCATCACCATCGCCGTCCTGGCGAAACCGCTGTGGGTCAAGATCCTGGGCGCTCTCTACCCGGTCCTCACGCTGCTGGTGATCGTGGCGACGGCCAACCACTTCTGGATGGACGCGGTGGGCGGCCTCGCCTGCCTCGGCTTCGGCTACCTGGTGTCCCGCCTGTGGTTCGGGCAGCTGTGCTACCGGCTGCCCCGGCAGGTGCCGCACCGGACGCCCCGCAGGTTCCGCCCCTCCGGCGCGTCACGGCCCTGACGCCGCCGCGCGCCGCGCGCGTCACACCTCACTCGTCGTACTCGTAGAACAGCCGCTCCACGACCCCGCGCGCCCTGCGGGTCGTGCGGCGGTAGTCGTCCAGCATGCGCCCGGCGGCGCCGGGGCCGTAGCCGAGGAGACGGCCCACCGCCGCCGTCTCCCGCCCGTCGCTCGGGAACGTGTCGAGCGGACGGCCGCGCACCAGCATCACCGCGTTCCGCACCCGCGAGGCCAGCAGCCACGCCTCGTCGAGCACGGCCGCGTCGTCCGCGTCCAGCAGCCCGGCCTCCGTGGCGGCGGCGAGCGCCGCGCGCGTCCTGGTGGTGCGCAGGGCGGGCAGCTCGGCGGCGTGCCGCATCTGGAGGAGCTGCACGGTCCACTCGATGTCGGACAGGCCGCCGCGCCCGAGCTTGGTGTGCAGGGTGGGGTCGGCGCCGCGCGGCATCCGTTCCGCCTCCATGCGGGCCTTGAGGCGGCGGATCTCACGGACCGCGTCGTCGCCGACGCCGCCCTCCGGGTGGCGCAGCGGGTCGATGAGCGCGACGAAGCGCTCCCCCAGCCCGGCGTCGCCCGCGACGGGCTCGGCGCGCAGCAGCGCCTGGCTCTCCCACACGAGCGACCAGCGCCGGTAGTACGCGGCGTAGCTGGCCAGGGAGCGGACGAGGGGCCCGCTCCTGCCCTCGGGGCGCAGGTCGGTGTCGATGAGGAGGGGCGGGTCCGTGCTCGGCAGCCGCAGGAGGCGCGTCATCTCGGTGGCGACGGCGAAGGCGTCCTTGCCCGCGCGCTGCTCGTCGGCGCCGTCGAGCGGTTCGTGGACGAAGAGCACGTCGGCGTCGGAGCCGTAGCTCAGCTCGTGGCCGCCGAAGCGGCCCATGGCGATGACGGCGAGGCGGCAGGCGGGGCCGTCCGGCCCTGTGGCCGCCGTGACGGCGGCGTCGAGGGCGCCGGTGAGGGTGGCGGCGTTGATGTCGGTGAGCGCGGCGCCCGGCTCGTCGGGCCCCTGGCCGCCGACGAGGTCGCCCGCCGCCGTGCGGAACAGCTCGCGGCGCCGCACGCCGCGCGCTGCGGCGACGGCCTGCGCCGGGTCGTCCGCGCGGCGGACGGCCGCCAGGACCTCCTGGGTGAGGGCGGCGCGCCCGCGCGGCCTCAGCTCCTCGGCGTCGCCGAGCAGGGCGACGGCCTCGGGGGCGCGCAGCAGCAGGTCGGAGGCGAAGCGGCCCGCGGACAGGACGCGGGCCAGGTTCTCGGCGGCGGCGCCCTCGTCCCGCAGGAGCCGCAGGTACCAGGGGCTGCTGCCGAGGGCGTCGGAGACCTTGCGGAAGCCGAGGAGCCCGGCGTCCGGGTCGGCCGAGTCGGCGAAGCGGTCGAGGAGGACGGGCAGCAGCGTGCGCTGGATGGCGGCCTTGCGGGTGACGCCCGCGGCCAGCGCGCCGAGGTGGCGCAGGGCGGCGGCGGGGTCGGCGTAGCCCAGGGCTTCGAGGCGTTCGCGGGCGGCCGACTGGCCGAGGCGTACCTCCTGGCCCGCGTCGAGGCGGGCGACGGCGTCGAGCAGCGGCCGGTAGAACAGCTTCTCGTGCAGGCGGCGGACGGCGGCGGTGTGACGGCGCCAGGCGGCCGTCAGCTCGGGGACGGGCTCGCCGAGGAAGCCGAGGGAGCGGCCGAGGCGGCGCAGGTCGGCCTCGTCGGTGGGCATGAGGTGGGTGCGGCGCAGGCGGTGGAGCTGGATGTGGTGCTCGACGGTGCGCAGGAAGCGGTAGGACGCTTCGAGGGACGTCGCGTCCTGGCGGCCGACGTAACCGCCCGCGTCGAGGGCGGCGAGCGCGTCCAGGGTGGTGGCGCGGCGCAGCTCCGGGTCGGTGCGGCCGTGGACGAGTTGGAGGAGCTGGACGGCGAACTCGACGTCGCGAAGACCGCCGGGGCCGAGCTTCAGCTCCCGTTCCGCCTGGGCCTTGGGCAGCGAGTCCTCGACGCGGCGGCGCATCCGCTGGACGTCGGGGACGAAGTTCTCGCGCTCGGCCGCCTTCCAGACGAGGGGGGCGAGCGCCGTGGTGTAGGCGGCGCCGAGGTCGGGGTCACCGGCGACCGGGCGGGCCTTGAGGAGGGCCTGGAACTCCCAGGTCTTCGCCCAGCGGTGGTAGTAGGCGAGGTGGCTGGAGAGGGTGCGGACGAGGGGGCCGTTGCGTCCCTCGGGGCGCAGGTTGGCGTCCACCGGCCAGATGGTGCCCTCGGCCGTGGTGTCGGAGCAGATCCGCATCAGGCGGGCGGCGAGGCGGGTGGCGGCCTGGAGGGCGGGGCCTTCCGTGCCCTCGGGGGGCTCGCCGCCGCCGGGGGGCGGGGGCGGTTCCGCGACGAAGACGACGTCCACGTCCGAGACGTAGTTCAGCTCACGGCCGCCGCACTTGCCCATGCCGATGACGGCGAGGCGGCAGGCGGCGGCGTCCTGCGGCGCCTCGTCGGCGGCGATGCGCAGGGCGGCGCGGAGGGTGGCCGTCGCGAGGTCGGCCAGTTCGGCGGCGGTCTCGGCGAAGCCGCTCGTGCCGGTGAGGTCGCGGGCGGCGATGGTGAGGAGGGCGCGGTGGTAGCGCACGCGCAGCGCGTCGGGGTCGGTCGCGGGGGCGAGGGCTGCCTCGAACTCCTCGGTGCCCGGGTGGAGGTCGGCGCGTTCGAACGCGACCAGGGCCTCCCAGTGGTCGGGGTGGCGGGCGAGGTGGTCGCCGAGCCCTTCCGAGGCGCCGAGGACGGCGAGCAGCCGGTCGCGCAGGGGCTTGGCCGCGAGGAGGGTGTCGAGGAGGCGGGGCAGGTCGGCTTCCGGCTGGGCCTCGGCGAGCCGGACGAGGGAGCGGAGCGCGAGGTCGGGGTCGGCGGTCGCCCCGAGGGCGTCCAGCAGGACACCGTCGGTCGCGACGGGCCGCAGCGCGGGGCTGTCCAGGAGCCGTGCGGTCGTCCCGACGTCGCTGAATCCGCGGCGCAGCAGCTGTCCCGACCTGCTGTCCCGTCGCCCCTCGACCGGCACGGATGGCTCATCCCCTTCCACGGCGCGGGCCGGGGGTGGCGGGTCCGGCCTGCCTAGAGCGTACGCCGCCGGGCCGCGGCGGGGCGGGGGGCGCCCCGGGCGGCGCGTTCGTGGCGTTGCCGGGAAGAGGCAACAACGGGCAACGCCCGCCGGAAGGTTGGGGCGCCCGGGCGCTCCTAGGCTGGACACCGCGTCATGGGGTGTGGAAGCGCGGGGCGGCGTGCGGGTCGTGCGCGCACCGCCCCCTGCCCACCGGGTGCCTTTCTCACCACGGGGGCACGGTCCGGGGAGCGGCTGAGCCGCGCTCCCCGGACCGTTCCGGCGTACGCCGGGGCGGTCAGAGCACCGGCCCGCAAGCGGACCCGCTCGCCAGCGGCTGTCTGGGCTGCGGGCGCGTGGCGTCTTCGGTCTGCGCGGGGGTGAAGAGCCGCTCCATGTGAGGAGGGGGGCCCGGGCAACCGACCATCCGGCGCCTTCCAAGGGGAACGAGCGTCTGGCGTGGGGACTTCTTCCCTCCTGAAGAGTTGCATGGTGCAACCCCCGTCGGAGTGCATCGCGTATGAGCGCTCACCACATGCCCTGGCAGGCTGCCCGGAGACTCGTCCGGGCAGCCTGCGTTCACACGGTCGGCAGTGCATCCCTCAGCCGGTCGGACAGGAGGACCTCGTAGGGCAGGTCCCGCAGATCGTCGGCTGAGACATCAATACCCCTGGCCTGCGAAAGCTCGGCGAGCCACTCCCACGGATGGTCACCCGGATAGTCATCGTCGTCGGGTAGCACCACGTTGAGGACGTTGTGCGTGAGGGACTCCACGTTGGCGGCGGCGAGAATGGACTCGTCTCCACTCCCCGGACCCCAGCGCAGACTGAACCCGCGCTCCGCATGAAGAATCACACGACGCCCGTCCCCCAACATCGCGAACTCGCTGACGAGAAAATTCTGGGACGCTGTATCGAGGGAGGGCTCCCCGAGATCGCAGATCGCGCCCAGACCGACGACCCGTAGTCCATCCTGCGCGCCCATTACGACGGGTAGCAGGGTCGGTCGATACCCGGCGGATACCGGTACCCGGAAGGATCTGACCGATCTGTCAGATCGACGTCAACGCGTGACCGATACCGGACAGTCCGGGAATCCGCATATATATTCCTGGCAGTGGCCCTCCGGCCACGCCCTCCGCGTTGAACATAGTCCCCGCTGGCCGTCGCGATGGTGCGCCAGCCGCAGTCTCCGTCAGACGAGCACCAGGCCGCCTGTCGGTACCGGCAACTCCCGGCCGTGACGGGATCAGACACCGCCATCGGCGTGACTTCCTCGTCCACTACGGCGGAGGCGGCGCGAAGTGGCCCTCTTCGGCCACTGAACTGTCCTGCTCTTGTCCACCATCTGCCGCTGAGGGAGCCGTCGGCGCCAAGCCGAACGGCGGCAGTGCCCGAACATAAGAAAAGCGCCCGGCCCCGCCTACTCCTGAATCTCTTCTCGCTCATCGCCCCTCCCGCTGAAGAGAATCGCATATGCCCCGCAGTGGTCGGCGGGGCACGAAGAGGTTACCCGCCGGGACACGTCCGCCCCTTGCTCTCTTGCTCCGGTCAGAGGTGATCTTTGCGTTGGACGACGCGTGATGGACAGGTGAGGACAGCGTCGCCGCCGTCCCGGACCATTCGCCAGCCCGACGGACCCGGTCGCGCCGAGGTCCGAAGATGCCGATAGCCCGCAACAGGGTCGATCCAGATGCGCATAGCGGCGAGACGATGCGGAGTTGCGAGCCGCCTTGATGGGCGTTCGCGGTGCCTCCCCGGCCCAGCTCGTACGGCAGACGGCCCGTAGGCGGCCCACGACCACATGTATCGGTGAGGATCAGCAATCCATGATCGCTGACCCTCACCGAGATGCGTGTGACGTGACGTACTCGGACCTGCGGCTACAGGACCGGGAGGCTCTTGCGGAGTTCGAACGCCGTCACCTCGGAGCGGTACTCCTCCCACTCCTGGCGCTTGTTGCGCAGGAAGAAGTCGAAGACGTGTTCGCCCAGCGTCTCGGCGACCAGCTCGCTGTGCTGCATCAGGTTGATGGCCTCGCCGAGGTTCTGCGGCAGCGGCTCGATGCCCAGGGCGCGGCGTTCGTGGTCGGTGAGGGCCCAGACGTCGTCCTCGGCGCCCGGCGGCAGCTCGTACCCCTCCTCGACGCCCTTGAGCCCGGCGGCGAGCAGCACGGCGTACGCCAGGTAGGGGTTGGCGCCCGAGTCGAGCGAGCGGACCTCGATGCGGGTGGAGCCGGTCTTGCCCGGCTTGTACATCGGCACCCGGATGAGGGCGGAGCGGTTGTTGTGGCCCCAGCAGATGTACGAGGGGGCCTCGCCGCCCGCGCCCGCGGTGCGCTGGGTGCCGCCCCAGATGCGCTTGTAGGAGTTGACCCACTGGTTGGTGACGGCGGAGATCTCGCCCGCGTGCCGCAGGAGCCCGGCGATGAAGGAGCGGCCGACCTTGGAGAGCTGGTACTCGGCGCCCGTCTCGTGGAACGCGTTGCGGTCGCCCTCGAAGAGGGAGAGGTGGGTGTGCATGCCGGAGCCGGGGAACTCGGAGAACGGCTTCGGCATGAACGTCGCCTGCACGCCCTGTTCGAGCGCGACCTGCTTCATGACCAGGCGGAACGTCATGATGTTGTCGGCCGTCGAGAGCGCGTCGGCGTAGCGCAGGTCGATCTCCTGCTGGCCGGGGGCGCCCTCGTGGTGGGAGAACTCGACCGAGATGCCCATCGACTCCAGCATGGTGATCGCCTGGCGGCGGAAGTCCATGCCGATGTTCTGCGGGGTGTGGTCGAAGTAGCCGGACGTGTCGGCGGGCGTGGGGCGGGTGCCGTCCACGGGCCGGTCGTTCAGCAGGAAGAACTCGATCTCGGGGTGGGTGTAGAAGGTGAAGCCGAGGTCGGAGCTCTTGGCCAGGGCGCGCTTCAGGACGTAGCGCGGGTCGGCGTAGGAGGGGGAGCCGTCCGGCATGAGGATGTCGCAGAACATCCGTGCGGTGCCGGGGGATTCGGCGCGCCAGGGCAGGATCTGGAACGTGCTGGGCGCGGGCTTCGCGATCATGTCGGACTCGTGCACACGCGCGAATCCCTCGATGGCGGAGCCGTCGAACCCGATGCCCTCGTCGAACGCCTGCTCCAGTTCTGCGGGGGCGACGGCCACGGACTTGAGGAAGCCCAGCACGTCGGTGAACCACAGACGCACGAAACGGATGTCCCGTTCCTCCAGCGTCCGGAGCACGAACTCCTGCTGCTTCTCCATTTCCACACCCATCCTCGCTGGTCAAGACGGCTCTGTCCCCCGCGGGGCACTCGGGGCTCCTGAGCATCCCATCACAGGATTTCCGCGGCGTTGCACATGCGCGACCGCCGGGCCCCGGGCCCACCCCCATTATTAATCTTTGGCCATGAGATGACGGGAGCGCGTCGGGCCCGCGCCCCTTACGCCACGACGCCGCCCCGCGTCCGCCCGACGCGCCAGGAGGGGCCCGTTCGGGGGACCTTTCCACAACTGCCTGCGGCACATACCGCCGTGCCTCTACTGTCCCTGCCACGTAGCGAGTTGCCCTCGCTACGCTCGGTCGCGACGGGTGAGGATGCTCCATGGTGCACGCCGGTACGTCACAGCGGAACCGCCGCCGCGCCCCCGCGGCGGGCCGGTGGCTGCTGCCCCCGGTGCTGCTGGCGCTCGGGGTCGCCGTGGCGGCGTTCCTCGTGCCGGGGGCGACGCGCGCCCCGCTGCTGTGGTGCGGGGCCGCCGCCGTGCTCGCGGCGGCCGTGACCTCGGGCGAGACCGTCAGGCGCGGCCTGCGCATCGCGCTGCTTGAGGAGCGCGTCGAGCGGCAGGTCGCCGACACCGACGCGCTCGCCTACCGGGACCTGCCGGTGGCGCTGCGCAAGCTCACGGCGGGACGTCTGGAGGAGGACGTCATGCCGCCGCCCGACCCCGGCACCGTCTCCGACCCCCGGCTGACGCGCGCGCACCGCGCGATGCTGCGCGCCATGCTCGACGTGCTGCGCGAGAAGGAATACCAGCGCGACTCGGGCAAGCGCGCCATCGTCAACATCGCGCACCGCATCCAGACCGAGATCCACCGCCTCCAGGGCGAGATCAGCACCATGGAGTTCCGGCACGACACGCCGGAGATGCTCGGCGACCTCATGCGGCTCGAACACGGCATCAACGTCGCGGGCCGCTTCGCCACCTCGCTGTCCGTCCTCGGCGGCGGGCGGCCGATCCGCCGCTGGGACGAGCCGATCACCCTGTACGACATCATGCGCGCGGGCAGCGGCCCCATCGTCGAGTACCGGCGCGTGGAGCAGCACCGCGTCATCGAGGTGGCCGTCCCCGGCCACGCCGCCGAGTCGCTGATCATGCTGCTGGCCGAGCTGCTGGACAACGCGACGCGCTACTCGCCGCCGGGCAGCAGCGTCGTCATGAACAGCGAGGAGGTCGCCCTCGGCATCGAGATCTCCGTCGAGGACAAGGGGACGGGGCTCACCGCCGACGCGCGCAGGCGCGCCGAGTTCCTGCTCCAGCAGGGCGTGGACGGCGTCGATCTGACCGACCTCGGCGAGACCGCGCGGATCGGGCTGCGCGTCGCGGGCGTCCTCGCCGAGCACTACGGCATCCGCATCTCGCTGCGCCCCTCCACCTGCGGCGGGGTGCGCTCGGTGGTGTTCCTGCCGAACGAGCTGATCGTCCCCGTCCCGCCGTCCCCGTTCGACGCGCCCCCCGAGCCCGCGGGCCAGGGCGCCCGCGGCTGGCCGGGACCGCCCCGCGGCCCCGCGCTGCCGCCCGACGAGGAGACGCCCGAGTACGAACTCGGCGCCAACGGGCTGCCGCAGCGCAGACGGCGGCGGCGGCCGACCGAGATCGTCCCGAGCCGCTGGTCACGCCCCGCGGACGGCGGCGCCCCCACCGCGCCCAAGGACCGGCCCTCGGGCTCCGCGCCGGGCGGCCAGGCCCCCGGCAGGACACCGGGCAGGAACGGTGCCGCCGCCGCGCCCGACCAGGAGCGCGGGCCCGGGCTGTGGGTGGACGCCTTCTTCGCCGGGCTGCGCGCCCCCGAGGACGCGCCGCACCCGGGCGACGGCACCGCCGCCCCCGGCGCGTGAGCGGGACGGGACGGCGGGACGGCGGGACGGCGGGACGAGCAAGCAGCCAGGCAGCCAGGCAGGTCGGAACGGTGAGGGTGAGAGGCACGTGACACAGCGACGGTTCAAGGACATGGACTGGATGCTCAGGGACCTGGCCGCCACGGTCCCCGGCATCCAGCACATCGTGGTCCTGTCGGCGGACGGGCTCTGCATGGCCCAGCACGGAGACGAACGGGACAGCGGCGAACGGCTGGCCGCCGCCGCGTCCGGCATCAAGAGCCTGGCCGTCTCCATCGCCCGCGAACTCCCGGGCGCCGACGAGGAGCTGCGGCTCGTCCTGCTGGAGCTGGCGGGCGGCTACTTCTACCTCATGTCGGCCGGGGAACGGTCCTACCTCGCCGTCACGGCCGCCCGCACCGTCGATCCCGGGATGGTCAGCCGGGGCATGCGCGACCTCGTCCTGCGCATCGGGGAACACCTCTCCAGCGGACCCAGGACCCCCGAACGGGCCCCGGAGCGGACCCCCGAGCGGACCGGCCGGTGACCGAACCCGACGGGCGGGACGACCCGGGGGAGGCCGCGCATCCGGAGGCCGGGCGCGCCGCCACGGGGCGCGGGACGAGGAACGGCCGCCCCGTCCCCCTGTACGTCGTCACCGGCGGGCGCAGCGGCACGCCGGGGCGGCGCGACCCGCTCGTCCTCGACCTCGTGACCCTGGTCGTCACCCGCACGTCCCCCGTCCCGCCCGGCATGCCGCCGGAGGCCGCGGCGCTGCTGCGGGCCTGCCGCTACCCGCTCTCGGCCGCCGAGATCTCCGCGCACCTCGCCCTGCCGTTCGGCGTGCTGACGGTCCTGCTCGCCGACCTGGAGGCGGACGGCCATGTCGAGCTGCGGCAGACGCGCGACGCGGAACGGGACGCCGCCGACACCGACATCGAGACCCTGAAGGCGCTGATCGATGGTCTGCAACGACTCTGAGCACCCCGCGCCGCCCGGGCCGCGCGTGGAGGACCGGCTGCCGGAATCGGCCGAGCGGTCGCTGAAGATCGTGGTCGTCGGCGGCTTCGGCGCCGGGAAGACGACGCTCGTCGGCTCGGTCAGCGAGATCAGGCCGCTGACGACCGAGGAGACCATGACGCGCGACAGCGTCGGCGTGGACGACCTCGCCGGTGTCGGCGACAAGACGGAGACGACCGTCGCGATGGACTTCGGCCGCATCACCATCGACCGGCGGCTGGTCCTCTACCTGTTCGGGACGCCGGGCCAGCAGCGGTTCTGGTTCCTGTGGAACGGCATCCTGGAGGGCGCGCTCGGCGCCGTGGTCCTGGCGGACAGCCGCAGGCTGGCCGACTGCTTCCCGTCGATGGACCGGCTGGAGGAGGACGGCATCCCCTTCGTCGTGGCCGTCAACGTCTTCCCCGACTCCCCCACGCACCCGCCGGACGAGCTGCGCGCCGCCCTCGACCTGCCGGACCACGTGCCGCTGGTCGCCTGCGACGCGCGGCTGCGGGCGTCGGGCCGGGACGTCCTCCTGACGCTGCTGCGCCACCTCTACGACTCCGCCACCACCGCCGTTTCCGCACCGGACCCATCGGAGGCACCGTGACCGCGCCCATGCCCGACTCGTTCCCGCCCGGCTCCTCCCTGAACGGCACGCCGCTCTCCGCGCCGCCCGCCGGCTGCCCCGCGCACGCGACGGGCCCGGACGGCGTGCAGCGGCTGTACGGCCCGGCGGCCTCCGAGGACCCGGCCGGACTCTACGAGCGGCTGCGCAGGGACCACGGGCCGGTCGCGCCCGTCCTGCTGGAGGGCGACGTCCCGGCCTGGCTGGTGATCGGCTACAACGAGGTGCTCGAAGTCGCCCGCAGCCCGCGCCGGTTCAGCCGCGACGGCCGCAACTGGGCCGCCTGGCAGGAGGGGCACGTCGGCAACGGCTCGCCGATCGCGCCCGTGCTGCTGTGGGGCCCTGACTGCACGCACCAGGACGGCGACGTGCACCAGCGGCTGCGCCGCGCCGTCAACGAGAGCCTGGACCGCTTCGACCGGCGCGGGCTGCGCCGCCACGTGCAGCGGTACGCGCACGGGCTCATCGACCGGTTCGCGGCGGACGGGCAGGCCGAGGTGCTGTCGCAGTACGCCCAGCAGCTCCCCATGCTGGCGCTCACGACGGTCCTCGGCCTGCCGGACGAGGAGGGCCCGCGCCTGGTGGAGGCGAGCCGCCAGCTCCTCATCGGCACCGAGAAGGCGGTCACCGCCGACGCGTACATCCAGGGCGCGCTGCGGACGCTGGTGGCCCGCAAGCACGAGGACCCGGGGCACGACCTGGCGTCCTGGCTGGTCGGGCACCCGGCCGACCTCAGCGACGAGGAGGTCGTCCACCACCTGCGGCTCGTCCTGATCGCGGGCAACGAGACGACGACCAACCTCATCGTCAACACGCTGCGCGTCGTGCTGACGCACCCCAAGTTCCGCGGCTCGCTGCACGGCGGCCGGATGACGCTCCCTGCGGCCGTCGAGCAGGTGCTGTGGGACGAGCCGCCGATCGCCGTGTGCCCCGGGGGATTCGCCACCCTGGACGTCGAGCTGGGCGGGCGCGCCGTCGCGAAGGGCGACGTGTTACTCCTCGGCCTCGCGGCGGCCAACGCGGACCCCGCCGTGCGCCCGACCCCGGGGGCGCCGATGAACGGCAACCGCTCGCACCTGGCGTTCACGTCGGGCCCGCACGAGTGCCCGGGCCAGGACATCGGCCGCGCCATCACGCAGACGGCGATCGAGGTCCTGCTCGCCCGGCTGCCCGACCTGGGGCTCACCGTGGGGCCCGACGGGCTGAGCTGGACCGCGTCCACCTGGTCGCGGCACCTGGACGAGCTGCCCGTCAGGTTCGGGCCGCGCCCGCCGGAGGAGGCGGCGGACGACCTGGAAGGGGCGGAGGGCCGCGTCCCGCCGGACGGCGCGGAGCGGCGGGAGGAGGACGGCGCCGGTGGCGCGGACGGCGCGGCGGGCGGCGAGCGGGTCAGGCGTCACGCCCCCGGCACCCAGGGAGCGACACCGCGGGGGCGGCGGGGGCTGCTCGCCCTGCTGCGGCGGCGCTGAGCGCGTCCGCGGCGGGCCCGACACCGGCGCCGCCGTCCCCGCCCGCGTAGCGGGCCGTGACGGAGCCCCAGCGCTGGTTGCCCGCCATCCAGGAGCGCAGCCCGTCGAGCTGGCGGGCGACTGCGGCGCGCCCGTGCCGGTCGAGGCGCCACTGCCCGGCGGCCAGCCGGGGCAGGCGCGCGGCCAGCGTCATGAACAGCTCCACGCGGTCGCGCACCAGCCCCGTCACGTCCTCCAGGGCCCGCGCCCGGGAACAGCCCCTGGCGCGCTGGCGGATGAGGACGAGGTTGTGCGGATCGCCCTGCGCCTCCTCGCGTTCGAGCGAGTGCACGTCGTTGCACAGGAAGACGACGTCGCCCGCGCAGCGGGTGAGCAGCCGCATCTCGCGGCTCTCGTACGCCTCGGCGGGGACCTCGAAGTGCCCGGCGCGCTCGATGAGGTCGAAGCAGGGCGCGGTGCCGACCGCGTGGCGGCGCAGCGCGACGTACGCCTTCTCGCCGAGCGGGACGCCGCGGGCGCGGTTCAGCGTCTCCTGGACGTAGGAGCGGAAGAAGCGGGCCAGGTTGCCCGCGGCGCGTGTGCGCCAGGCGGCGGACATGCCGAGGGCGCTGCGGCGCCACACGTCGGCGTAGGCGCGGGCGACCGGCGCGTCGAGCGCGGGGGGCGTGCCGGGCGGCTGGGTGGGGATGACGGCGAGCCCGGCCGCGAAGCGGGCCGCCGCCTCCGGGTCGCGGCCCAGGGGCCCGTCGAACTGGTCGTCCAGCGGGAAGCCGAGGCAGACGGCGTCCGTCACGAGGTCGAGGTCGTCGCCCGTGGCGTCCGGATAGGCGTAGGAGGCGAGGTCGGTGAGCCGCCAGTCGCGGTAGCGCCCCAGGGCGGCCTCGCCCGCGACGAGCCCGTGGGCGCGCACCCAGTCCAGGTGGTGGTCCCGCGCCCGGTCGGCCCCCGGGTTGCGGTGGGCGGCAAAGGGCAGGAAGAAACCGATGGTCTGCGGCATGGCGAGGCTCCCCTTCTCCACCGGTCCCGCTCGGTGGACACTGCTCGGTCGGCTGCTCGGTCGGCGCTGCGTGGCTGCCCGGTCCGGCTCGCGCGGCGCGCGGGTCCTGCGGGCAGGGCCGAGGTCCGCCGACCGGCACGGCGGAGCGGGGAAGCTCTGCCCTCGGGCACGAGTCCGCAATCCGGGCGGCGGTGATCCTGGCCGAATGCCGTAACGGCCGAGCGGTCCCGGCGGTTACGGATGCCACTCCCCCGGATACGGCGCGCGGCGGACGGGCGGCGCGGCGTCACGGCGCGCGTTCGCGGTCGCACGCCGTGGGTACGGCGGAGACGGCCGGAAACCGCCGAGGCCCCGCCGACCCCCCATTGCGTCACTCGGACGATTACACTCGACCCCGTGCCTCAGCTACGACTTGCTCTCCATCAGATCGACTCCACCGTCGGCGATCTGGCCGGCAACGCCGACGCCGTCGTGCGCCGGACCCGGGACGGCGTGGAGCGCGGCGCGCACCTGGTCGCCTTCCCGGAGATGATGCTGACCGGCTACCCGGTCGAGGACCTGGCGCTGCGTCCCTCGTTCGTCGAGGCCAGCCGGGTCGCGCTGCGCGACCTGGCGGCGCGGCTGCGGGACGAGGGGCTCGGCGAGGTGCCGGTGGTCCTCGGCTACCTCGACCGGTCGGAGCGGGTGCGCGAGCGCGCGGGCCAGCCCGCCGGTGCGCCGCAGAACGCCGCCGCCGTGCTGCACCGGGGGGAGGTGGTGCTGACGTTCGCGAAGCACCACCTGCCGAACTACGGGGTGTTCGACGAGTTCCGGTACTTCGTGCCGGGCGACACCATGCCGGTGGTGCGCGTGCGCGGCGTGGACGTGGCGCTGGCCATCTGCGAGGACCTGTGGCAGGACGGCGGCCGGGTCCCGGCGGCGCGGGCGGCGGGCGCGGGCCTGCTGCTGGTGATCAACGCGTCGCCCTACGAGGTGCACAAGGACGACACGCGGCTCGAACTGGTCCGCAAGCGGGCCGGGGAGGCGGGGTGCGCGCTGGTGTACCTGGCGATGGCCGGGGGGCAGGACGAGCTGGTCTTCGACGGCGACTCGATCGTGGTGGACCGGGGCGGCGCGGTGCTGGCGCGCGGGCCGCAGTTCGCCGAGGAGTCGATGCTCCTCGACCTGGAGCTGCCTGCCGCGGACGGCGGCCCCTCCTCCGGGCTGACGCACGACGGGCTGCGGATCGAGCACCGCACGCTGTCCGCCGAGCCGGTGCCCGCGTACGCGCCGGAGTACCCGGGCGGGCAGGCGGAGCCGCTGGAGGACGCGGAGGAGATGTACCGCGCGCTGGTGACGGGCCTCGCGGCGTACGTGCGCAAGAACGGGTTCCGGTCGGTGCTGATCGGGCTGTCGGGCGGGATCGACTCGGCGCTGGTCGCCGCGCTGGCCTGCGACGCGGTGGGCGCGGAGAACGTCCACGGGCTCGCGATGCCGTCGCGCTACTCGTCCGAGCACTCCCTCGGCGACGCGGCGGAGCTGGCGCGCCGTACGGGGCTCGACCTGCGGACCGTGCCGATCGGCCCGATGTTCGACGCGTACATGGCCTCGGTGGAGCTGACCGGCCTGGCGGAGGAGAACCTCCAGTCGCGGCTGCGCGGCACGCTGCTGATGGCGGTGTCGAACCAGGAGGGCCACCTCGTGCTGGCGCCCGGCAACAAGAGCGAGCTGGCCGTGGGCTACTCGACGCTGTACGGCGACTCGGTGGGCGCGTACGGCCCGATCAAGGACCTGTACAAGACGGGTGTGTACCAGCTGGCGCGCTGGCGGAACGCGGCGGCGGCCGGGCGGGGCGAGACGCCGCCCATCCCGGAGAACTCGATCAGCAAGGCGCCGAGCGCGGAGCTGAGCCCGGGGCAAGTGGACGCGGACTCGCTGCCCGACTACGACGTGCTGGACCGCGTGCTGGAGCTGTACGTGGACCGGGACCAGGGGCGCGAGCAGATCATCGCGGCCGGGTTCGACCCCGACCTGGTGACGCGGGTGCTGCGGCTGGTGGACACCGCCGAGTACAAGCGGCGGCAGTACCCGCCGGGCACGAAGATCTCCCCGAAGGGCTTCGGCAAGGACCGGCGGCTGCCGATCACCAACCGCTGGCGGGAGGACGGGCGGCCGAACTGACCCGGGTGCGGGACGCCGCGGCGCTGCGGGGGCACGCCGCGGCGGGGTGGGGCGTCCGGTCAGAAGCCGGGCGCCCCCCAGACCGGGAACCAGCGGGTGAGGTCCGACTCGATGCGCAGGTCGTCGGCGAGCAGTCCGCGGATGCGCAGTTCCAGGGCGTTGTCCCTGCGCTCCTCCGTGCCGGGCAGCGGGGCGAAGGGGTAGAACGTGCCGCGTTTGTAGAGGTAGACGAGGCCGAGGGGCGCGGCGTCGGCGGCGGCGCGGAAGCCGATCATGGAGCAGAGCAGCTGCGGCCCGAACCCGGAGTCCTGGAGCTGGGTGTTGACGGCGTGCAGGTCGTTGACGAGCGAGGCGACGTCGCCCGGCGCGTGCCGGGCGAGCACCCAGGTGTAGCCGTACGAGTCCTGGCTGAACTCGACGGGGGTGTCGCCCGTGGCGGTGTCGGCGTCGAGGAGCTGCCGCACCTCGTCCCGCACCCGGTCGAAGGCGCCGCCCTCGACGCTGGCGAAGCAGACGGAGCCGAGCCCGGTCGGCACGAAGCCGGCGGCAGCCTCCAGCGTGACGGCGGCCGAGGGCACGGCGAACAGCTGGTCGAGGTCGGGCCTGACGGGTTTGCTGCGGCCCAGGATCACGTCGAGGAAGCCCATGGGACGCCTCTCGGTCGGACGGTGGGGCGGGTGCGGCCCGGCCGGGCGGCCGAGGCGGCGGGCGGTGTCACGGCCGTCCCAGCTCGCCGGAGAGCCGCGCGAGGCGGTCCAGCCGCTGCTGGAGCGTGGGGTGCGAGGAGAGCAGCCTGCTCAGGCTCTCGCCGGTGACGGCCGGGGCGAAGAAGAAGGCGTTGAACGGCTCGGCCTGCCGCAGGTCGCGGGTGGGTATGCGCGCCATCTGCCCCGACACCTTGGTCAGCGCCGACGCCAGGGCCGAGGGGCGGCCCGTCAGCAGCGCCCCGGCACGGTCGGCGGACAGCTCGCGGTAGCGGGAGAGCAGCCGGGTGAGCAGGAAGCTGATCACGTAGACGACGGCGCTGACCAGCGGTATCAGGATGAACGCGAGGTTCTGGTTGTTCCTGGACCGGCCGAGGCCCGTCCACAGGGCCATCCGGGTGATCAGCCCGGCGAGGACGCCGAGGAACCCGGCGATGGTCATGACGGCCACGTCGCGGTGCGCGACGTGCGACAGCTCGTGCGCGAGCACGCCCTCCAGTTCGTCGGGCTCCAGGCGGCGCAGCAGCCCGGTCGTGGCGCAGACCAGGGACTTCTTCTGGCTGCGCCCGGTGGCGAAGGCGTTGGGCACGTCGGTGCGGGCGATGGCCACGCGCGGCTTCGGCATGTCGGCCAGGGCGCACAGCCGGTCCACGGCGCCGTGCAGCTCGGGGGCCTCCTGCGGCGTGACCTCGCGGGCGCCCATGCTGAAGGCGGCTATGCGGTCGCTGAACCAGAACTGGGCGACGAACACCGCCCCGGCGATCAGCACGATCAGCGGCCACGCCTTGCCGAGGGCGACGATCAGCACGCCGACGATGACGACGTAGAGCAGCCCGAGGAGGAACATGGTGAGCACCATGCGGTTCGTGAGCCCCCGGTCGGGGGCGAAGCGGGTACGCGCCATGCTCTCTCGTCTCCTCCCGGTGCCGAGCGGTCCGGCACCGCTGCTCCTGGGCCACCGCCGTCCCTCGGCTGCCCTGCCACCTCAAACGTAAGGCAGTCCGCATAAAAGCGGCGGAAGGAACTGTTCGGTCGCAAGAGGCGCGGGACGGACACGCGCCGTGGCGCGGACGGAGCGGACGGAGCAGGCGGCGTACGGCCCGCGGTCAGGGGTTCACGCGGGCGGCGACCGGCAGGTGGTCGCTCCCGGTGCCCGGCAGCGTCCAGGAGGAGACCGGCTCCAGCTCGCGCACGAGGATCTGGTCGATCCTGGCCATCGGGAAGGCCGCGGGCCAGGAGAAGCCGAACCCGGCGCCCGCCGCGCCCTGGGTGGAGCGCAGCTGGGACGTGAGCGGGGCGAGGGCGCCGTCGTTCATCGTGCCGTTGAGGTCGCCGAGGAGGATCGCGCGTTCCTCGTCCTCCGCGGCGACGGCCCGGCCCAGCATCTCGGCGGCCACGTCGCGCTGCTCGGCGGTGAACCCGGCCCTGAACTGCACGCGCACCGAAGGGAGATGCGCGACGAAGACGGCGACGTCCCCGAAGTCGGTGCTGACGGTGGTCCGCATCGCGCGCGTCCAGCCCATGCCGATGTCCACCGGCTCGCTCTCGCCCAGCGGGTCGCGGCTCCACAGCCCGACCGTGCCCTGCACCGCGTGGTACGGGTACGCGGCGGCGAGGGCCTCCTCGTACGCCCCGACCGTGTCCTGCGGGAGCTCCTGGAGAGCGATGAGGTCGGCGTCGGACGCGGCGAGCTGCCGCGCCGTGCCGGACGGGTCGGTGTTGTCGGCGTCCACGTTGTGGCTGACGACCATGAGGGCCCCGCCGCCGCCCGTCTTGTCGAGCAGCAGGCCGCCGAAGAGGTTCAGCCAGACCAGGAGCGGCACGAGCAGGGCGGCCACGGCCGTCAGCGAGCGCCGCAGCACGGCGCACAGCACGAGCACCGGCAGGGCGAGCCCGACCCACGGCAGGAACGTCTGGAGGAGGCTGCCGAGGTTGCCGATACGGTTCGGCACGCGGGAGTGCAGGAGCATCGGCAGCGCGAGCGCCAGCGCGAACCCGGCGGGCCACCAGCCGCGGCGCCAGCGCCCCGTCCGGTCGCTCCAGCGGGCCTTCGCCGGTCCACCGGACCCGTCAGCGGGCTCGCCGTCTCCCCCGGCGCCCTGTCCCTGCTGCGTCCCGGAGGTGTCCACGCGTGCCATCCACTGCCCTCGCTGCCCGTCGTGCTGTCCGCCCGGACCCTACGCGAGCCCCGGCTGCGTCGCAGCACAAGACGGTCACGGCGGTGCTCGGGGTTCCGTTATATCAGCCGTACCAGGGCGCGCAGTTGTCGGAGGCGGGCGTGCGGGAGCGGCCCCCGCGCGACCCCCCTTCCGGGCACCGGCGGACGGTGCGACGATGGAAAGCGATCCGGGGACGCCATCCGTGGCGCTTCGAGACGACATGGACAGGAGCAGCGTGATGACGCAGCACACGCCTGCCGGGGCGCCGGCCGACCGGCCCGCGACACCGGCCCTCTACGGCGGCAAGGGCAGCCGCCGGGTGACCGTACGTGACGTCGCCGCCGCCAAGGCGCGCGGCGAGAAGTGGCCGATGCTGACCGCGTACGACGCGATGACGGCCTCGGTGTTCGACGAGGCGGGCATCCCCGTGATGCTCGTCGGCGACTCGATGGGCAACGCGCACCTGGGCTACGACAGCACGGTCCCGGTGACCCTCGAACAGATGACGATGCTGTCGGCGGCCGTGGTGCGCGGCACGCGGCGGGCGCTGATCGTCGCGGACCTGCCGTTCGGTTCGTACCAGGAGAGCGCGACGCAGGCCCTGCGCAGCGCGACGCACCTGGTCAAGGAGGCCGGGGTCGGCGCGGTGAAGCTGGAGGGCGGCGAGCGGTCCGCCGACCAGATCAGGCTGCTCGTCGAGGCGGGCATCCCGGTGATGGCGCACGTGGGCCTGACGCCGCAGTCCGTGCACGCGTTCGGGGGCCACCCGGTGCAGGGGCGCGGCGAGGAGGCGGCGCACCAGTTGCTGCGGGACGCGAAGGCCGTGCAGGACGCGGGCGCGTTCGCCGTGGTGCTCGAACTGGTGACGGCGGAGCTGGCGGCCGAGGTCACCCGCAGTCTGCACATCCCGACCGTGGGCATCGGCGCGGGGCCCGACTGTGACGCGCAGGTCCTGGTGTGGACGGACATGGCCGGGATGACGGAGTGGCCCGGCGGCCGGACGCCGCGCTTCGTGAAGGAGTACGCGCAGCTGCGGACGGCGCTCGGCCGGGCGGCGCGGTCGTTCGCCGAGGACGTGGTCGGCGGCACGTACCCGGCCGAGGAGCACAGCTTCCACTGAGCCGTCGGCCGCCCGGCCGCCGCCCGGCCCCGGCGCGGGGGCCGGGCGGTGCCGCCTGGGCGTGTCAGACGGGCCCTGGGGCCTTCGCGCGGCGCAGGTAGTACCAGCCCATGTTGGACGCCAGGCCCGCCAGCGGGATCCAGATGAGGCCGAACCAGTTGCCCCGGGCGAAGGACAGCACGGCGGCGGCGACCGTCAGCACGAGGACGAGCAGGGCGTAACCGGCCAGGCGACGGGCGCGGCGTGCCGCCGCGGCGGCGGCGGCCGGGTCGCTGGGCGCGGGGGCGGCGGGGGGCATGGGGCGGCTCCGTGGTCGGGGCGGGTGGTACGGGCGGGGCGGCCGGGCGGTCAGACGTCGGTGACGCGGAGCCCGGCGTGGGCCTTGTAACGGCGGTTGGTCGAGATCAGGTTGGCGACCAGCGACTCGACCTGGTGCGCGTTGCGCAGGCGCCCGGCGAAGATGCCGCGCATCCCGGGGATGCGCCCGGCGAGCGCCTGGACGATCTCGCAGTCGGCACGCTTCTCGCCCAGGACCATCACGTCGGTGTCGATCTTCTCGACGGCGGGGTCCTGGAGGAGGACGGCCGAGAGGTGGTGGAACGCGGCGGTGACCCGGGAGTCGGGCAGGAGGGCTGCGGCCTGCTGGGCGGCGCTGCCCTCGTCGGGGACGAGCGCGTAGGCGCCCTGCTTGTCGAAGCCGAGCGGGTTGACGCAGTCCACGACGAGCTTGCCCGCCAGCTCGGTGCGCAGGCTCTCCAGGGTGGCCCGGTGGCCGTCCCAGGGGACGGCGACGATCACGACGTCGCTCTCCCTGGCACAGGCCGCGTTGTCGAGTCCGCGCACGCCGTGGCCGATCTCCTCGGCCGCCGTGGCGGCGCGGTCGGCGGCGCGGGAGCCGATGACGACCGGCTGGCCCGCGCGGGCCAGCCGGTAGGCGAGTCCCCTTCCCTGGTCTCCGGTGCCGCCGAGCACGCCGACGACGAGGTGGGAGACGTCCGGGAGGTCCCAGGGGTCCTTGGGTGTGGTCGCAGTCATGGGGAAATCCTCCCACCGTGCCGGGCACGGTGGTCGGCGGGGCGGCTACCCGTCGCCGTGGGCGCCGCCGCCGTCGAAGCCGCCGCCGAAGCCGCCGTCACCGGGGTGGTGGCCGCCGTGGTCGGGGCGGTCGCCGTCCGGGTCCGGGTCGTTCCAGCGCGCGTCGTTGCGCCAGTTCTCGTTCCGCTCGCGCGCCAGGTCCATGGCGTGCTCGGCGTCGGCGCGGGTGGGGTAGGGGCCGAGGCGGTCCTTGGCCGGGCAGTCGGGGCCTTCCTCGACCTGCTCGTGCCGCAGGCAGAAGAACCACTCGCCCTCACGCCCTGTGGCCGTTTTCCTGAAGATGCGTCCGAAGTTGGGGGCCATTCCCTCATCCTGCCCGCCCGTAGACTCCCATGCATGTCTGGCCAGTCTCTTCTTGTCCCCGGCACGCTCTCGCCGCCACGCTCCGTCCCCCCGGCCGTCCCGCGCCCCGAGTACGTGGGCCGCAAGGCGCCCGCGCCGTACAGAGGTCCCCACGTGCAGGACGCGGAGACGATCGCGCGGATGCGGGAGGCGGGGCGGATCGCCGCGCGGGCGATGGCGGAGGCGGCGCGGCACATCGCGCCAGGCGTGACGACGGACTCGCTGGACGCGGTGGCCCACGCCTACCTGTGCGACCACGGCGCGTACCCCTCGACGCTCGGCTACCGGGGCTTCCCCAAGTCGCTGTGCACATCGGTGAACGAGGTCATCTGCCACGGCATCCCCGACTCCACGGTGCTGAACGAGGGTGACATCGTCAACCTGGACGTCACCGCGTTCGTCGGCGGCGTGCACGGCGACACCAACGCGACGTACCTCGTGGGCGGCGAGGAGGCCGTGGACGAGGAGTCGCGGCTGCTGGTGGAGCGCACCCGCGAGGCGCTGGACCGGGCGATCAAGGCCGTCCGTCCCGGCCGCCGCATCAACGTGATCGGCCGCGTCATCGAGGCGTACGCCCGGCGCTTCGGCTACGGCGTGGTGCGGGATTTCACCGGTCACGGCATCAACACGGCGTTCCACTCGGGCCTGATCGTCCCGCACTACGACGACCCGGACGCGACGACCGAACTGGTCCCCGGCATGACGTTCACCATCGAGCCGATGCTGACGCTGGGCACGCACGAGTGGGAGATGTGGCCGGACAACTGGACCGTCGTCACCCGGGACCTCCGGCGCACGGCCCAGTTCGAGCACACGCTGGTGGTGACGGACGGCGGCGCCGAGGTCCTGACGCTGCCCTGAGGCGCGGGGCACGGGGCGCGCGGGGCCGCCACGGAATGGACACAACCTTGACTTAGGTAAGCCTAAGTAGACACCATGGCGGGGCGCGGCGACGTGTCGCGTTTCCGCCCGGTTGTCTCTTCCGGAGGTCCACGTGTCCGCACTCCCCGCCGCGCCCGCGCCCACCGCCGTCCCGTTCTCCGTCCAGATCCGGGAGACCTCCCAGGCCCAGCACACGCAGGCGGAGTCCTCCGCCTTCATGAGCCGGCTGCTCGGCGGCGAGCTGGGCGTCGCGGCGTTCCGCCGCTACACCGAGCAGCTGTGGTTCGTGTACCGGGCGCTTGAGGGCGCGGCGGACCGGCTGGCCGGTGACCCGGTGGCGGGGCCGTTCATCCGGCGGGAGCTGTTCCGCTCCGGCGCGCTCGGCCGTGACCTGGACCATCTGCACGGCGGCGCCGACTGGCGCACCTCGCTGCGCCCGCTGCCCGCGACCGAGCGCTACGCGGCGCGCGTCATGGAGGTCGCGCGCGACTGGCCCGGCGGCTACGTCGCGCACCACTACACGCGCTACCTCGGCGACCTCTCGGGCGGCCAGGTCATCAGGAGCACGGCCGAGAAGCTGTGGGGCTTCGAGCGCAAGGGCGACGGGGTGCGTTTCTACGTCTTCGAGGACATCGCGAACCCGGCGGCCTTCAAGCGGGACTACCGCGACCGGCTGGACGCGATCCCGGCGGACGGCCCCGAGCGGCTGCGGATAGCCGACGAGTGCAAGCGTGCCTTCGATTTGAACACGGCGCTCTTTGAAGACCTGCTTTCCGGTGACTTTTCACGATAAGCGCGTTTTCCCCTTGGGTGAGCTGTGCGGGCGCGGGAGGCTGAGGTCCACTTCCGCGCCGCACCCCCGAGGAGCACGTCCTGGGCACGTCCATCCGCAGCGCACGCACCTCAGTGTTCTGCGTCATCACGGTCCTGCTGGCAACGGCCTGCGGCGGCTCGGGTGGCGGTTCGGCAGCGGTCGAGCCCCGGGCGGTCGGTCCGGCGAAAGGTTCCCTCACCTGGTACGCCATCAACTTCGGCCCTGAGGGGTTTCCGCAGAAGCTCATCGACGCGTTCGAGGCGAAGCACCCCGGCATCTCGGTGACCTACCAGCCCGCGCCCAACAACACCGACACCATGCGGGCGACGCTGACCACCGAGATCTCGGGCGGCTCGAACGCCATCGACGTCTACAGCGGCGACCTCGTGTGGCCCGCGCAGTTCGGCGACGCCTCCCTGGCGATGCCGCTGGACGCGCACCTCCCCGACGACTTCTGGGACCGCTTCCCCGAGGAACGCTCCCGCACCGCCGAGTTCGACGGCGAACACCTCGCGGCGCCCCTGTACGGCGACGCCGGGTTCCTCTACTACCGCAAGGACCTGCTGGAGAAGCACGACCTCCCCGTGCCGAAGACCTGGGAGGAGGTCGCCGAGACGGCGGCGAAGCTCCAGGACGCCGGCGACGTGCGCTACGGCTACGTCGGCCAGTGGGCGAACTACGAGGGCCTCACCGTCAACTGGACGGAGATGTCCGCCGCCGCCGGGGGCAGGACGGTGTCGGCGGACGGCGAGCGGCCCGAGATCGACTCGGACGCGAACGCGCGCGTCCTCGGCTTCATGCGCGGCATGATCGAGGACGGTGTGGCGCCCTCGGCGACCACCAGCTTCCAGGAGCCGCAGTCCCTCCAGACCTTCATCGAGGGCGACGCCGCCTTCCACCGGAACTGGGCGCACGGCTGGGGCGAGTCCAACAACCCGGAGACGTCGCACGTCGTCGGCAAGGTCGGGATGTCGCCGCTGCCCGCGTTCGAGGGCGAGGAGGGGCCAGGCCCCTCGGCGTCCGGCGGCTGGAACCTGATGGTGAACCCGCACAGCGACGCGGTCGGCGCGTCCCTGGCCTTCATCGAGTGGATGACGGGTCCTGAGGCGCAGCGCATGCTCGCCGAGAACGCCGTGCTCCCGGTGCTCAAGGAGGTGCTGCACGACGAGGACCTCCAGAAGGACAACCCGGCGCTCGCCGCCGCGGCCGACGTCCCGGTGGTCTCGCGCCCGTCCGACACGCCGCGCTACCCCCAGGTCAGCCACGGCGTCTACACCAACCTCAACGGCGCCCTGGCCGGCTCCGTCACCCCGCGGGACGCCCTGGAGGCGGCGTCGGACGAGATCAGACGAGCACTCAACGGCCGGGCGCTGTGAAGACCACCGGCCGGGCGGACGCCCGCGGGCGGCGCCCCGGACACGAGGAGACCCCGTGAGCGACGACGTCCCCGAGGGCACGCCCCCGGCCGGTGGTCCACCGGAGGAGGACGCGGGCAGCACCGCGTACGTACCGCGCCGTGTGACCACGGGCGGCAGCACGACGGGCAGCACGACGCTGAAGGCCGCGCCGCCCGGCGGCCAGGGCCGCAGGAAACCGCGCGCCGGGCGGCACAACTCGGCGCTCGAACGCCGGTTCGCCCGGATGGGCTGGATCTTCACGGCGCCCGCGCTGGTCGTCGTCCTGGCGGTCACGCTCTTCCCGATCGCCTTCTCGGTCGCGATGAGCCTGAGCAACGTGACGGTCTCCTCCGGGGGCTTCCAGCTCTCCGGCGTCACGACCGACAACTACTCGCTGCTGCTGGGCTCGGCGCGCTGGCAGCACGCGCTGGTGTTCACCGTGCTGTACACGGTGGGCACCGTCGTCGCCGAGCTGGTGCTCGGCACGATGATCGCGCTGGTCCTGGAGCGCCTGTCCGGCAGCCGTGGCTGGATGATGGCGCTGCTGCTGCTGCCGTGGGCGATGATCACGGTCGTCTCGGCGCAGCTGTGGGCGTACATGTACAACGGCATCTACGGCGTGCTCACGGCCCTGTCGAACGGGCTGACGGGCGAGCCGCGCCAGTTCCTCGGCACGCCGGGCCCGGCGATCCTGTCCATGGCCGTCGCGGACGTGTGGAAGACGACGCCGTTCGTCGCCATCATCGTGCTGGCCGGGCTGATGATGCTGCCGACGGACGTCGTGGAGGCGGCCCGCGTGGACGGCGCGGGCTCGTGGACGGCGTTCTGGCGGGTGCGGCTCCCGCTGCTGCGGCCCGCGCTGACGATCGCCGTCCTGTTCCGCATCCTCCAGGCGTTCGGCATCTTCGACCTGCCGTTCGTCCTCACGGGCGGCGGCCCTGGCGACGCGACGGAGTCCCTGGCGCTGCTGGGCTGGCAGGTCATGTTCACCAACCTGGACTTCGGCCCGGGGGCGGCGGTCGCGGCCAGCACGGCGGCGCTGGTGCTGGTGGGCTGCCTGGTCTTCCTGCGGGCGTTCCGCGCCC
This sequence comes from Streptomyces avicenniae, assembly GCF_000719135.1. GTDB lineage: Bacteria > Actinomycetota > Actinomycetes > Streptomycetales > Streptomycetaceae > Streptomyces > Streptomyces avicenniae. The sequence continues at coordinate 136,423 of NZ_JOEK01000006.1, forward strand.
GCGTGGGCGACGAGGAGACCACCGCGTGAGCGCCCCGCCGCCGTCCGCCCGCCGATCCGACCAGAAGGGACCCCAGTCATGACGCCGGTGCCACGCCTCAAGGTGCGGTTCACGTGGGTCCACGCCGCCGCGCTGCTGATCGCCGCGTTCGTCGCCGCGCCGCTGTACTGGATGGCGGCCAGCTCCTTCAAGCCGCAGAACGAGATCGGCGCCAACCCGCCGACGGTCTGGCCCGACAGCGGCACCTGGTCCAACTACCGGGACGCGTTCGTCACGAACAACTTCGGCACCTACCTGCTCAACTCGGCGATCGTCTCGATCACGGCGACGATCCTCGTCCTCGGGCTGAGCACCTTCGCCGGGTACGCCCTGGCCAGGCTGCCGCTGCGCGGCAAGGCGCCGGTGATGATCTCGCTGCTGATGATCTCGCTGTTCCCGACGATCGCGCTGGCCGCGCCGCTGTTCCTGCTGATGCGCGAGCTGGGCTGGCTCAACAGTTACCAGGGCCTCGTCCTCGTCTACGCGGCGCTCAACGTACCGTTCGCCGTGTGGATCCTGCGGAACTTCTTCCTGGGGATCCCGAAGGAGATGGAGGAGGTCGCATGGGTGGACGGCGCCTCGCCCCTGCGCACCGTGCTCTCCGTGATCCTGCCGCAGGCCGCGCCCGGCGTCTTCACCGCGGCCATCTTCACCTTCACCGCCTGCTGGACCGAGTTCCTGATCGCGCTGACGCTCAACACCGCCGACAGCTACCGGACGATGCCGGTGGGGCTGGCGCTGTTCGGCAGCCAGTTCACCGTGCCGTACGGGACGATCTTCGCCGCGGCGACGGTCTCGGTGCTGCCGATCGCCCTGCTCGTCCTCGTGTTCCGCCGCGCCGTGGTCTCCGGGCTGACCGCGGGCGCCGTGAAGGGCTGACCCGCACCCGCACGAGAGAGGAACGCCATGCCGCCCCTGCGCAGCACCCCGTCCTGGCTGGCCGACGCCGTTCTGTACCAGATCTATCCGCAGAGCTTCGCCGACTCGAACGGTGACGGCGTCGGCGACTTCGCCGGGATCACGGCGCGCCTGGACCATCTGGCCTGGCTCGGCGTCACGGCCGTCTGGCTCAACCCCTGTTTCACCTCCCCGTTCCGCGACGCGGGCTACGACGTGGCGGACTACCTGTCGGTGGCGCCCCGGTACGGCACGGAGGACGACCTGGCCGCGCTGGTCGCGGCGGCGCGGGAGCGGGGCATCCGGGTGCTGCTCGACCTGGTCGCCGGGCACACCTCGGACGACCACCCGTGGTTCCGCGCGGCGCGGGACGACCCGTCGGACGGCCGCTACATCTGGGCGGACGGGCAGCCGCCGCGGTTCGTCGCCTCCCCCGGCACCCGGCCCGGCAGCTACCTGCCGAACTTCTTCGACAGCCAGCCCGCACTGAACTTCGGTTACGCGCGCACCGATCCGGCCGAGCCCTGGCGGCAGCCGGTGGACGCGCCCGGTCCGCTCGCCAACCGCGCCGCGCTGCGCGAGATCATGGACCACTGGCTGCGCCTCGGCCTGGCCGGTTTCCGCGTGGACATGGCGCACTCGCTGGTCAAGGACGACCCCGACCTGGTCGAGACCGGCAAGCTGTGGACGGAGCTGCGCGCCTGGCTGGACGAGGCGCACCCGGAGGCCGCGCTGCTGGCCGAGTGGGGCGACCCGGCCGTCTCGGTGCCCGCGGGCTTCCACGCGGACTTCTTCCTCCAGTTCGGCGGCCCCGCGAACGGGCTGCCGCTGCGCTCGCTGTGGAACAACGGGACCGGCACGGTGGACAGCCTGTGGGAGCCGCGGCAGGCGTACTTCGACGCGGACGGCGGCGGCTCGGCCGAACCGTTCGTGACGGCCTGGCAGTCCGTCGCCGCGGTGATCGGCGACCGCGGGTTCAGCGCGCTGCCGAGCGCCAACCACGACTTCTCCCGGCTCTGCTGCGGGCCGCGCACGGCCGAGCAGCTGCCCGCCGCGTTCGCGTTCCAGCTCACCTGGCCGACGCTGCCCGCGATCTACTACGGCGACGAGATCGGGATGCGGTTCGTGCCGGGGCTGCCCGACCACGAGGGGAGCGAGCTGGAGCCGGGCTACAACCGGGCGGGGTCGCGCACCCCGATGCAGTGGGACGACTCGGCGAACGCGGGCTTCTCCACCGCCCCTGCCGACCGGCTCTACCTGCCGATCGACCCCGACCCAGGACGGCCCACGGTGGCGGCGCAGCGGGCGGACGAGGGGTCGTTGCTGCACCTGGTGCGGCGGCTGGTCGCGCTGCGGGGCGCGACGCCCGAGCTGGGCGGCGGCGGGTCGGTCGAGGTGCTGCACACCGGCTACCCGCTGGTGTACGTGCGCGGGGACCGTTACCTGGTGGTCGTGAACCCGCGCCGCGACGCCGCGTCGCTCGCCCTGCCGCGCCCTGCGCTGGCCTCTGCGTCCCTGGTGGAGGGCTCGGGGGTCACGGTGGACGGGCGCGGCATCCGCGCGGACGGCTTCGCCTGGGCGATCCTCTCGCTCGCCTGAGCGGACGGCGGGGGGCGCGCCCGTGCCCCGTCCCCCGCCCCCGTTCTCAGACCTGTTCGGCGTCCACGGCGCGTTCGAGGGCGTCGAGGATGAGGTCGAGGCCGAAGGCGAACTCGTCGGCGTAGGCGTAGCCGGGGAGCAGGGCGTGCCCGGTGATCAGCTCGGTGAGGTGGGGGTAGGCGCCCGCGGGCATGTCCCGCAGGATGCCGTCGGCGACGGTGTCGAGTTCGCCCGCGCCGTCGAACGGGAGGTTCAGCTCCTGGAGCAGGAAGCCGTACAGGTAGCTGTCGAGCAGGGAGAACGCGTGGGCGGCCATCGGGAGGGAGAAGCCCGCTCCGCGCAGACAGCCGAGGACGGCGTCGTGGTGGCGCAGGGTGGCGGGCCCCGGGTCGGCGCGTGACTCCATCAGGCCGAGGGCCCAGGGGTGGTCGCGGAGTGCGGCGCGCACGGCGTGGGCCCGCTGCCGCATGGCCGTCTTCCAGGGGAGGCCGGGCGGGGGCAGCGCGATGCGGGCGAAGACGGTGTCCACCATGCCGTCGAGGATGGCTTCCTTGCCCGGCACGTGGTGGTAGAGCGACATGGCCTCCACGCCGAGCCGGTCGGCGAGGGCGCGCATGGTGAGCGACGCGGTGCCCGACTCGTCCGCGAGGCCGACGGCCGTGCGCAGGATCTGTTCACGGTCGAGCCTCCCGCGGGGGCCCGGCTGCCGTTCGGACGTCAACTCCCCCGCCTCACTTCCGGTCCCGACATGCGCACTTGACGGCCTTACGCCGTAAGCCTAGCTTCCCTTACAGCATAAGGTCGCGGTGGGGAGGGGTCGTCGTGGGAGTCGGGAAGAAGCCGAGGGTCTGCGTCGTCGGCGCGTCGGGGAAGCTCGGGCGGTACATGGTCGGGCATCTGCTGGGGCGCGGGTACGAGGTCGTCGGGGTGTGCAGGGAGCAGAGCGTCGGGAAGCTGGCCGCCTTCGAGGGGAGCATGACGGTCGTGCCGGGCGCGACGGACGACCGCGAGGTGATCGGGCGCGCGGTGGCCGGGTGCGACGGGGTGCTGACCGTGCTCGTGCCGTGGGGGGTGCGGCAGTATGCGACGGGCACGGCGCAGGCCGTCCTGGACCTCGCCCCGCCGGGGGCGCGCCTGGTGTTCTCCTGCGGCTGGCACATCAGCCGTGACGGGAAGGACGTCTACGGCCCGCTGTTCCGGGCGGCCCTGGCGGTCGGCGGGGTCCTCGCCAGGTGGGCGCGCTTCGCCGACCTGCGCGACCAGGTCGAGGCGTGCCGCCGGATCTTCGCCAGCGACACGCGCTGGACCGTGGTGCGGGGCAGCGCCCTGGAGGAGGGGGAGAGCCAGGGCCTGCCCGTGTGGAGTCGGCACGTCGGCGACCCCGTGCTGCGCAGCAACAGGACGCGGCGCACCGACTTCGCGCTGTTCATGGTGGCCGCGCTGACGGACGACGCGCTGGTGCGCGAGGCACCGGCGATCGTCGGCCGCCGGACACCGTCGGCCCTGGCGCACGGCGCCGTGGACGGCTGACGCGCGCCCGGCGGACGGGCGGTCAGGCGGACGGGCGGTCAGGCCGGGGTGAGGACCATGCGGAAGCGGGCCTTGCCCTCCGTCATCTTCGCGAGGGCGGCCCCGGCCTCCGCCAGCGGGCGCGTCTCGATCCAGGGGTGCACGCCGTGGCGGTGGGCGAAGCGCAGCGTGTCCTGCGTGTCGAGCGCGATGCCGGAGGCGTGGGCGTGGATCGTCCGGTTGTTCTCCAACAGCGCGAGGGCGGGGATCTCCAGCGGCTCGGGGGCGATGCCGAGGGCGATGAGCTGGCCGCGCCGTCCGAGCCCCGGCACGGCGGCGGCCATGACGGCGGCGTGGTTGACGGTCGCCAGGATCACCCGGGCGCCGCCGAGGCGCTGGAGGCCCTCGGCGATGTCCTCCTGGGTGCTGTCGATGTAGTGGTGCGCGCCGAGTTCGCGCGCGAGCGCGCCCTTCTCCTCGCCGCGCGCGACGGCGATCGTCTCGAAACCCATCGCGGCGGCGAACTGGACGCCGAGGTGGCCGATGCCGCCGAGGCCGAGGACGGCGACCGTGTCGTCGGGGCGGGCGTTGCTGCGGCGCAGCGCGTTGTACGCCGTCACGCCCGCGCACGCGAGCGGGGCCGCCTCCGCGGCCGGCATCCCCTCGGGGATCGCGGCGAGCGCGACGGCCGGGACGGTCACGGACTCGGCGTAGCCGCCGGGGTAGGCGACGCTCGGGATGCGCACCTCGGGGCACAGGATGCCGTCGCCCGAGCGGCAGGCGTCGCAGTGGCCGCAGCTGCCGCCGTACCAGCCGACGGCCACGCGGTCGCCGACGTCCCAGCCGGTGACCAGCTCGCCGAGGGCGTCGATGCGCCCGGCGATCTCGTGGCCGGGGGTCAGGGGGAAGGTCACGCCCGGCTGCTGTCCTGCGATGATCGCCCCGTCCGAGCCGCAGACGCCGCACGCCTCGACGGCGATGCGGACGTCCAGCGGCCCCGGCTCCGTGGTCTCCACCTCGGCCAGGGTGAAGTCCTCCCCAGGAGCGGGGATCTGCGCTGCGCGGTGACGAGCCATGGTGTGCCCTTCGTGCCAGGGGATGCGGACCGTGCCCTCACTATCCGCACGGCGGGGCACGGCGGGCGGCCCGTGCCGCACCGGCGGTGTCCGCCGCCCGGGGGCGTGCTCCACCCGGACGGCGCACGGGGACACGGCGCGTGGCGGCCGTACCGTGGAGTTGTGGCGGAGAGCGACGCCGACACCGACGGCGTCGGGCCGGGTCAGGGCAGCAGGGCCAGGGCCGTGTCCCACAGGCGGTCGGCGTTGGCCGGGTCGAGGGCGAAGGGGGCGACGCCTCCGGTGCCCATGGGGCCGCTGCGCTCCAGGACCGGCGACTCGTTGCAGTCCTCGAAGTACCGGCCGCCGATCCCGTCGAGCAGCGGGGAGGCCGCGAGCAGGACCGAGGTGGCCGCGCCCTGGGGCGGGGTCTTGCGGAACTGCTCGGGGCTGCGCAGGCCGCCGGTGTGTTTCTGGAGGTTGGTGGCGATGGCGCCGGGGTGCGCGGCGTTGGCGAGGATGCCCTCGCCCGACCAGTGGCGTGTGATGCCGACGGCGAGCAGCACGTCCGCCGTCTTCGACTGGCCGTAGGCGCTCCACGGGTCGTACGGCCGGAAGTGGTAGTGCAGGTCGTCGAAGATGACGGGCGAGAACAGGTGGCCGGTCGAGCTGAGGCAGACGACGCGGGCGCCCCCGGCCGCGGCGAGCGCGTCGTGCAGGGCCTGGACGAGCGCGAAGTGGCCCATGAAGTTGGTCGCGAACTGGGCCTCCCAGCCCTCGGGGCTGCGCTCCAGCTCGGGGAGGGCCATGATGCCCGCGTTGTTGACGAGGATGTGCAGCGGCCCCGACCAGCGTCCGCCGAACGCGGTGACGGAGGCGAGGTCGGCCAGGTCGAGCTGTTCGACGCGGACGTGGGCGTTGCCGGTCGTCGCGGTGATGTCGGCGGCGATCGGGCGGCCCGCCTCGGGGCGGCGTACGGCGAGCGTCACCTCGGCGCCCGCCCCGGCGAGGGCGCGGGCGGTCTCGACGCCGATACCGGAGTTGGCGCCGGTGACGACGGCGCGCCGCCCGGACAGGTCCACCCCCGCGAGCACCTCGTCCGCGCGGGTGGCGAAGCCGAAGCCGGTCTGGATGCGGTCGGTCACGATGCTGTTCTCCTCGGGTCGCCGGGTCGCGCCGACGGCGGGCGCGCTCCTTCCACGGTGCGGCCGACGTGCGGGAACAGCCACCGCTCCCGTGACACCGGTGGTGGCGCGCCGGACGGCCCGGCGGGCGGTAATGCCTTGTGGTCGAGTGCGCTCGAAGCGGCAGACTGCCCGCATGAGTACGACAGGCATATCCCGCCGCGCGCTGGGCCGCAGCGGCATCGAGGTCAGCGCCCTCGGCTTCGGCTGCTGGGCGATCGGCGGCGAGTGGCACGACACGGAAGGCAACCCGCTGGGCTGGGGGCCGGTGGATGACGCGGAGTCCGTCCGGGCGATCCACCGGGCGATCGACCTCGGGGTGACGTTCTTCGACACGGCGGACACCTATGGCGCGGGGCACTCCGAGCGGGTGCTCGGCAAGGCGGTCGCCGGGCGGCGCGACGGCGTCGTGCTGGCGTCCAAGTGGAGTTCGGTCTTCGACGAGGAGACGAAGACGGCGTTCGGGGAGCCGGGCCTCACCCCCGAGTACGCGAGGTCGGCGCTGACCGCGACCCTGCGGCGCCTGGGCACCGATCATCTGGACCTCTACCAGTTCCACTCGAACGCGGGCCCGCTGGAGGAGGCGGCGGTGCTGCGGGAGACGTGCGAGGAGTTCGTGCGCGAGGGGCTGATCCGGGCGTACGGCTGGTCCACGGACGACCCGGAGCGCGCGCGGCTGTTCGCGGAGGGCGAGCACTGCGCGGCGGTGCAGGTCAACCTCAACGTGCTCCAGGACGCGCCGGAGATGCTGGCGCTGTGCGACGAGGTGGACATCGCGGCGGTGAACCGGGGGCCGCTCGCGATGGGCGTGCTGACCGGGAAGTACGGCACCGGCGGCGACGTCACCGGCAAGGGCGACATCCGGTCGGTGCCGCCCGGGTGGCTGTCGTTCTTCTCGGACGGCCGGGTCGCGCCCGAGTGGCAGGCGCGGTTCGACGCGGTGCGGGACATCCTGACGTCGGGCGGCCGTACCCCGGCGCAGGGCGCGCTGGCGTGGCTGTGGGCCCGCAGCCCGCGTACGGTGCCGATCCCCGGGATCAGGACCGTGGCGCAGGCCGAGGAGAACGCGGGCGCGCTGGCCTTCGGCCCGCTGACCGCGGCGCAGATGGCGGAGATCGAGACGCTGCTGAAGCGCTGAAGGGCGTTGCGGAAGGTCGTGTTCGGACAGGTCAGGGCCGGACTCGTGGTCTTTCTGGTCATGTGGGCGACGGCCTGGACCGCATGGTGCAGGCCGTCGCCGCGCTGGCGGCGGCAGTCGCGAAGGATCTTGTAGTGCTTCATCCGGGCGAAGGTGTGCCCGACACGGGCCCTGACTCTGCGGTGCTCGGCGTTGCCCTCCTTCTCACCGGACAGGAGGGCTCGTCCCCGCCCTGTTCCCTCACAACCTTCCGCAACACCCTTCAGGCCGCGATGGGGAACCCGCCGCCCCGGACTGGGGCGACACCGGGGAAGTCGCCGTAAATCTCTGGGCAGTTGCCCTGCGCTCCGCTGTTGGGATCGCGGGGATCCGCCCGTCTCTGTCGCACCTTTCTGCCACCTCGCCGAAGAAAACGGCTTGAGCCCCGCGGCCCCCCCGCCTACAGTGCTGCGCATGGGTTCTCTGTGATAGTCCCCGCGCGGCCGTGTTGAGCTCGGCTCCGTCGTCGCGCGTTCTCATCCGTGCTTCCGTTCCTCCCGTGATGCCGTCTGTCCGGCGTGCGCGGAGTGGTTCCGGCGTGCGCGGATGCGTCTGTCCATCCGTGCCGATCGGCCCGGCCGAGAACAGGGGGCTCCATGCTCACCGCACAACTGTCTCTTCATCACGTCACCCGCCGCTACGACGACCACGTCGTGCTGGACGACGTGTCCTTCAGCGTCAAGCCGGGCGAGAGGGTCGGCATCATCGGCGACAACGGAACCGGTAAATCCACCCTGTTGCGATTGATCGCCGGGCAGGACCGGCCCGACAACGGCGACCTGACCGTGATCGCGCCAGGCGGCTCGGGCTATCTGGCCCAGTCGTGGGCCCTGCCCCCCGAGGCCACCGTCCAGGACGCGGTGGACACGGCTCTCGCCGACCTGCGTGAACTCGAAGCGCGGATGCACCACGCCGAAGCCGGACTCACGGGCCTGGCGGGGGCGGAGCTCACCGCCGCGCTGGACGCCTACGCCCGCATGGTCGCCCGGTACGAGGCGCGCGCCGGCTACGAGGCCGACGCCCGGGTGGACATCGCCCTGCACGGGCTCGGCCTGCCGGGTCTGGCCCGGGATCGGGCCCTGGGCACGCTGTCGGGCGGTGAGCGTTCACGGCTGGCGCTGGCCGCGACCTTGGCGTCGCAGCCGGAGCTGATACTGCTGGACGAGCCGACCAACGATCTGGACGACCAGGCGGTGAGCTGGCTGGAGGCACACCTGCGGGCGCATCGCGGCACGGTGCTCGCGGTCACCCATGACCGGGTGTTCCTGGAACGGGTCACCACCACGATCCTGGAGGTCCGCGAGGGCAAGGTGACTCGTCACGGCGACGGCTACAACGGCTACCTTGCCGCGAAGGCCGCCGAGCGGCGGCGGCGTATGCAGGAGTACGCGGACTGGTGCGCGGAGCTGGCTCGCAACCAGAAGTTGGCCGCCACGAACGTGGCACGACTGGAGGCGGTGCCTCGCAAGCTGCCGTTCGCCGTGTTCGGCCACGGCGGCTTCCGTGCCCGCGGCCGTGGTCACGGGGCGATGGTCCGTATCCGCAATGCGAAGGAGCGTGTCGAACGGCTGACGGACAGTCCTGTCGCGCCGCCGCCCGAACCGCTGGTCTTCGCCCCTCGGATGACCACCGCCGACGGCCGGACGTCGCAGGCCGTGGCGGAACTCACCGGCATCCGTGTCGAGGACCGGCTGCACATACCTTCGCTGCGGATCGGCGGCGAGGAGCGGCTGTTGGTCACCGGGCCCAACGGAGCCGGAAAGACGACGCTCATGCGGGTGCTGGCGGGTGAGTTGCGGCCCGATGAGGGGACGGTGCGCACGCGGGGCCGGGTCGGGCACTTGAGGCAGGAGGAGACACCGTGGCCGCCCGGCCTGACCGTCCCGCAGGCGTTCGCCCACGGCCGCGGAGGCGAACTGGACGAGCACATCGACCATCTGTTGTCCCTCGGCCTGTTCAGCCCTGCCGACCTGCGCCTGAAAGTGCGCGAACTGTCCTACGGACAAAGGCGCCGGATCGAACTGGCCCGCCTCGTCAGCGAACCCATCGACCTGTTGCTGCTGGACGAGCCCACCAACCATCTCTCCCCCGCCCTGGTCGAAGAACTGGAAGGAGCCCTGGCCCACTACCGAGGCGCGGTCGTCGTCGTCACCCACGACCGCCGCATGCGAACCCGCTTCACCGGCAGGCACGTCGAGCTGAACACAGGCCACATCGCACAGTCTGCGCCCTGTTCTCCCGAAGCGGTGGCGAAGCGATGAGTGGCTCCCCGTGATCACGGTGGCGCCCGGTCATGGCGTCGGTGACGGCCGGTGCCGCGTGGCTCGCCCTTGGGGGCAGTGGTGTCGAGCCCTTCCGGCGTGGACTCGCGGATGCGCCCCCGCTGTTCGCGGTCTTCGCCCTCTCGGCGAAGACCGCGAACAGCGGGGGCGCATCTCCAGGACCGAGCCGTGGGCGGTGAGGCGGTCGGCGAGCGCGGCGAGTCCGGAGGCGTCGCGGCCGAGCCGGGTCATCTCCGACATCGTGAAGATGACCCGGCAGTGCGGGGCGTGCGCCCTGACCTCCCCCGCTGTCCGCAGCACGCGGTGCCGGGTCGGCTGCCGATCATCGGGCTCAGTCCGGCGTGAGGGACGAGCCGACCCGCTGGGCGAGCGCCTGGTTCATCGCGTGGAACTGCGGGAGTGTGTCGCGCTCCAGCATGCCCGTGGCGAAGGGGACGGCGACGCCGGTGAAACGTTCGACCTGCGTCACCCGGACGCGGCCCGGGGCGATCTCCTCGATCGTGAAGCGGTGCTCCCCGTCCGCGATCCAGCCGGGGCCCATCCTCCCCAGCCAGCGCAGCTCCCGGCCGGGGTCGGCGGTCAGCACCTCGGGGGTGAAGGTGGTGTCGCCGCTCGCGTCGTGCATGACGATGCGCAGACGGGCGCCCTCCTTGAGGCCACCGGGTGAGGTCACCTGCGCCGAGGTCATGAACGGGTTCCACTCGGGGTAGGCGGAGAAGTCCGTCAGCACTCTCCAGACCTCCTCCGGGCTCGCCTGGATCTCGATGGAGGCGGTCATCCGGAAGGCGTGGAACTTCGCCCAGGTCGTGTAGCCGGCGAGGAGAATGACGAGCACCCCCAGGACGGCGTACAGCCGGGGGTGGCGCCGAAGCCGGGAAACCGGCCGCGGTCCCGCGTCTTTGGCGGTTATGGGTATGGCGGTGGCAGGCATTGCCGGTCCTTGTCTCGTGACGGTGACGGTGATGAGAGGGCGGGGTGTGCAGGGCGGCGTCGGCTCCGCGTCAGGCCGACGCACCGCGCAGCGCGCCGGCGAGCAACCGATCGACGTACTCGGCGTCGAGCGGGCCGCCGGTGATCAGCAGCCGGTAGTACAGGGCACCGGCGAGCTGGTCGAACAGCGCCTCCGGCTCGACGTCGGCACGCAACTCACCGCTTTCCCTGGCCTGTTCGAGCAGCCGCAACACCAGCGCGTTGCGTCGGCGGAACATCGCCTGGACGGCGGCCCCGACGTCGGCGTGCCGGGCGGCTGCGGCGACGACCTCCGCGACCAGCCCGGCGGAGCCGTCGCCCGACGTGGCGGGGCGGCCCGCCCGCCGCATCCGGTTCAGCCCCGCGACGATCTCGCCGAGGTAGCGGGTGAGGTCGGCGCGGACGTCACCGCTGTACTCGACCGGCACGGCGTCCTGCAGCCGGGCGACCACGGCGACGATCAGGTGGTCCCTGGTGGGCCACCGCCGGTAGAGCGTGGTCTTGGCAACCCCCGCCCTCCCCGCCGCCTCATCGACCGAGAACCGGTCGTACCCGCGATCGACCAGCAACTCCAGGGCGGCGTCGAGGATGCGCGCGTCCGCCCCCTCACTGCGTGGCCGCCCCCGCCGGGGGGTGGGTTCCATGGCGCACTCCTTTTCGCTACGACCGTTTCGTAAATAACAGTAGAGGACGGCCTCCATTTACGCAACGGCAGTAGCGAAATAAGTCCGGAGGCCACGGCACGCCCGGTCGCCGACCCCGACAGAGGACGGGGTTCCCTGGTCCACCGCCGGACGTCCTCGCCATCCGCACGATGTCGGGCATCGCGCCGTAGCAGTTGCTCAAGTCCCGCGCCTCCGCACTGCCCGACGGCCGCACCCGGGTCTGCCGCACGATCGGGTGACGTCCGGTCCGGCTAGCCCTTGTGGGGCGGGTGCCCTTGTGGGGCGGGTGCCCTTGTGGGGCGGGTGGGGAGGACGTCGCTGTGCCCGAGCCTTGTCCGGAGGAACCGCGGCCCGGCGTGAGGGGCGAGGGTCATGCGGCCGTACGGGAGCGGGGAGAGCCGGGCGACCGGTCCGGGGGCTTCAGGCCGAGCCGAGTCGGCCACGCGTCGGCCGGGCCGTGGGCGCTCCCGGCGCGGCACGGTGGCCATCCGAGGCGGCTGCGGTTGTCAACGGCTGTTCGCGAACGCCTCGTTCGGGGTGGTGACCGCATCCGGACCGGTGGAACGTCGCGGCGCCGAGGAATCTTCCACGGATCGGGACCTCGCCAGCCACAGGCCGGTGAACACGGCGGCGGCCGATGTGACGGCTCCGGCGGCGAGGAAGGCGCTGTTGAGGCCGGTCTCGAAGGAGGCGCCGCCGGATTGCCGGGTGCGGACGACGGCTCCGAGTACCGCCACGCCGAGCACCGCGCCGATCTGCCGGGTGGTGCTGCTGATGCCTGACGCGAGGCCGCCTTCCTGCGGGCTGACTGACTGGATGGCGGCTCCCGTCAGTGGGGACAGGGTCAGGGCGAAGCCGGCGCCGACGATTCCCAGCCGCCACCACACGTTCCCGTAGCCGGTGTCGGCGTGCACCGTGCCGAGCGCCAGCAGCCCCCCTCCGGCCAGGACCAGGCCGGTGGTGACCACGACGCGGAAGCCGTACCGGGCGGCGAACCGGCCCGCGAACGGGCTGACGATCACCATGGCGAGGGAGACGGGGAGGGTTTGCAGACCGGCGCGCAGGATCGAGCTGCCCTGGACGTACACGAAGAACTGGGAGAAGAAGAACGACGAGCCCATGAGCGCGAACCCCACCACGACCATCGCGGTGTTGGACACGGTGAACAGACGCTGACGGAAAAGCCGCAGCGGCAGCATCGGAGCGGAGCGACGCGCTTCGACCGCGACGAAGGCGGCGAGGAGAATCGCCGCGGCGGCGAAGCCGCCCAGGACGACCGGTGACGTCCAGCCGCGCGCACCGCCCTCGATCAGCCCGTAGGTCAGCGCCCCTACCCCCAGGACGGACAGCACCGTGCCCGGGATGTCGATGGCGGGGGCGCTCGGATTACGGGACTCGCCGAGGTGGCGCAGGCCGACCAGCAGAAGGAGCATGCCCATGGGCAGATTGACCAGGAAGATGGCGGGCCAGCCGTAGGCCCCTGTCAGCACGCCGCCGGCCACGGGGCCTGCGGCCAGACCGATTCCGCTGAATCCGGCCCACAGTCCGATTGCCTTGACCCGTTCCTGCGGCACGGGATAGGCGGCGGCGAGCAGGGCCAGCGAGGCGGGGCTCAGCGCAGCGGCCCCGATGCCCTGAAGCGCCCGGCCGGCGACCAGCCAGCCGACCGAGGGCGCGAGGCTGCACAGCACCGACGCGACGGTGAACACCGCCACACCGGTCAGGTACACCCGCTTGCGGCCGAACCGGTCGGCGAAGATGCCTCCGGACAGCAGCAGCATGGCGACCAGCAGGACGTACGCATCGACGATCCATTGCAGACCGGTCAGCTGCGTGTCCAGCCGGTGCTGCATGTCGGGCAGCGCCGCTCCGACGATCGTGTTGTCGAGCAGGACCATGAATTGGCCCAGGCAGGTCACCGTGAGCAGCACGGCCCGGTTGGATCGGCTGCCTACGGTCACACGTGATGCGGCGATGGGGATTCCTCTCGATCGTCAGGTGCACCCCGCCACGGTCAACGTGGGCGGCGATACACCCGAGCACCTTAAAGCAGTCCTCGACTGCGTTAGGAGACCATAGGGGAAGCTCCTCGTAAACGCAAGCCACGACTGCGTTAAGGTGGGAGGATGAACGAGCGACAGCAGGCCAGGCGGCCCGGCGGGCGCAGCGCCCGCGTCGGCGCGGAGGTGCACCAGGCCGTTACCGACCTGATCAGCGAGCGCGGCTACGGCAACTTCACCGTCGGCGAGGTCTCAGCACGTGCGGGCGTGGCCGACAGCAGCATCTACCGCCGGTGGGGCAGCCTGGAAACACTGCTCACCGATGTGGCGCTCACCCGTCTCAATGCGCAGTCACCGATGCCCGACACCGGGAGCCTGGCCGGCGACCTGCGCACTTACGCGGCCAACGTGGCCCGCGAGATCACCGGACCCGACGGCCTGGCGGTGGTGCGCCTGGCCGTCGCCCTGTCCAGCAGCGGTCAGCAGGGCCTGCAGGCCGGTGACGAGCTCCGCGCCGTACGCATGCGGCAACTCCAGGCCATGCTCGATCGCGCCCGCGAACGCGGCGAACACCCACCCGACGCGTTCAGCGTGCTGGACCACATCCTGGCCCCGATGTACATCCGCGTCCTGTTCGGCATGGTCCCGCTCGCCCCGGACTACGTCGATGGGCTGGTCGATCGATTGCTGTGACCCCGACCCGGTCCCGCGGGGTCGGCCCTCGGCAGCAGGCCGGGGCAACAGCTTGTCGAGGCCGCCGGGGGCTTCCACCTCGTCCACGTTGACATCTCACGCCCCGGCCGCCGCGGCTGGTGCTCCATGGAACACTGCGGCAACCGCCACAAGGTCAGGGCGCCGCGCGCCCGCCACTCCGAGGAAGGATGACTGTCGTGCCCAGAGGACTCACCAAGGACGCCGGCTGGCAGATCGGCGTGTCCCGCACCCTGCCCCATCCCGCACTTCTCGTGTGGGACTTCGTGAGCAGCCCCGAGGGCATCGCCCTGTGGCTCGGCACCGGCGCGGTCCTCACCCCGGAACGCGGCGCCCCCTACCGGACGACCGAAGGAGTGGCGGGCGAGGTGCGCAGCCACCGCCCCATGGACCGCATCCGCGTCACCCACGGCACCACCACGGTCCAGGTCGCCCTCGCCCCTACGGCCGACGGAGCCCGGACGACGCTCCGCTTCCACCAGGAGCACCTGGCAAGCGCTGAAGAGCGCGAACGGCAACGGGCGCACTGGCAACACGTGATGGACCAGGTCGCCGGCGCCCTCGACCGGCAGTGACGACGGCGCGCGACACCTGACCGGAGACGACGCCTCCGGACTCACCGCGCTCGCCGACCGGCTCGGGCCTGGAGATGCTCCCCGGGCCCGGCAAGGCCGCTGTTCGCGGTCTTCGCCGAGAGGGCGGAGATCGAGACGCTGCTCGGCCGCGTGGCCTGACCGCACGGCAGGGGGCCGCCGCCGAGGACGCGGCGGCCCCCTCCGTCAGGCGTCGGCGGGGAACCCGCCGTCGCGGACCACGGCGACGAACGACGCCCACCCGGGCGCGGCGAAGCGGAGAACAGGGCCGTCAGGGGATTTGCCGTCCCGGACCGGGACCACACCGGCGAAGTCGCCGGACGTCTCCAGGCAGTCGCCCTGCGCTCCGCTGTAGGAGCTCTTACGCCAGGCGGCGCGGGAGGTATCGGCGGGGAAGTCCTGCATCACCTATCGTCCTTAAGAACGCGCGAGATACGGTCCCGCGATTGTCGCACCCCGAGTGCGTCTGCTCTCAAGTGCTCGAAATGGTCGTCGTAGATCGCCCGGTCCTGGGCGCGCTCCAGGTAGTGGCTCCCGGCCTGCCCCTCGATGTACACGACGTCCAGGTCGCTGCGGATCGGAAAGCCGTAGATCACGAACGCGCCCAGCATCCCCAGGTGCGCGCCCGCGTCGAACGGGATCACCTGCACCGTGATGTTCGGCCGCTCGGAGATCTCCAGGAGCGTCTGGAGCTGCCTCTTCATGACGGCCCCGCCGCCGACGGCGCGCCGGATCGCCGCCTCGTCCACGATCGCCCGGAGCGTCACCGGGTCCTCGCGGGAGAGCGCTTGGTTCTGCCGCTGGAGCTTCACATCGACGAGTGCGTTCACGGCCTCGGGGCTGCTGCCTGGCTGAAGGGCCCGCGTGACGGCTCGCGCGTAGTCAGGTGTCTGCAACAGCCCCGGGATCAGCGCAAGTTGGTAGCTCCTTACCGAGCTGGCCTCCGACTCGAACGCGATCAGGTCGGTGTACTGGCGCGTGAGGACATCGCTGTACGGCCGCCACCACGTGCGCCGCTTCCCCTGCCGGGCGAACCCCTCCAAGGCGTCGCGGGTCTCCGCGTCGTCCTCCGGAACCCCGTAGAAGTCCAGGAGCGCCCGCACATCCTGCCCGGTCAGGCCGCTGCGGCCCGCCTCGATCCGCGTCATCTTCGACGGGTGCCACCCCATGGCCTCCGCCGTCGCCTCGGACGTGAGTGCGGCGGCCTCCCGGCGACCGCGCAACTCCAGGCCGAGCAGCCGACGCGTCACCGTCGGTTCCGCTGCCAACGTGTCACCTCCCTTGCTCCCACGGTGGTCACAGTATGTCGCTCTCCGCCGGGGCCTCCCCACCCGCCCCCTCCTAAGTGCAATTGCACTTGGCAAGTGATGGTTGCGCTACTCTCAGGCGGGGGAGCATCCGGGGGATGAGCCGTCCGACATGGCTCACGGGCGAGGAAAGAGGCAGGACAGTGGACGAGTTGACGAAGACGCGCGTGCGGGCGTGCGGTGGCTGGACGTACGCACCGGCACGGCTGGGCGCGCTGCTCGGCGAGCACGCGGAGGAGTTGCGGCCGGGGGTGGTGCGCTGTGAGCTGGGGGCGCACGGGGAAGGGCCGCACCACGTGTACGTGGCGGACCTCGACGGGCGGCACACGGGTTCCATCTGGGCGACCTGGCAGGCGGGGCAGCTGCTGGGCGTGACGGTCCTGCTCGACTGCCCCTGCCGCAACGGGGAACCGGGGCCGCAGGAGGAGGTCTGCTGCTTCTTCGCCGGGCACGGCGGCCCCTGCTCCTGGGACGTGGCCGACGGGCAGCCCGCCTGACGACACCCCCTGGGCCACGACGGGATCACCGCTCCGCGGCCGGGAACGGCGGGGTCAGATCCGGGAGTTGCGCAGCGACTGCCAGACGGCTCCGGCCAGCGCCCGTGTCGCGCGGGGGACGGACAGGCCCTCCTGGTCGCGGTAGAGCGTCCAGTTGTACTGGACGAGCGACATCTTGTTGGAGGACAGCGAGCCCGCCTGGTGGGCCCGGTACACCGCGAGGGGTTCGGCGAGGCCCCGGGCGTCGTGGCCGTCGCGCATGATGGACAGCCACAGGGCGTAGTCCTGCCGCTTCAGCATCTCGGGCATCAGCCGCGTGCCGAGGACCGTCCGGTCGTACATGGCGGTGAGCGCGCCGATGTGGTCACGGACCAGCATCGCGCGGTAGTCCACGTGTTCACGCGCGTGGATCACGCGGCCGTTGGGGACGAACTCGGTGCTCTCGCCGTCGTGTTCGGCGTCCATCTTGTAGTAGGACGTGAACGTCAGCGGGGCGTCACCTGCCGCGGCGAACGCGAGCTGCCGCTCGGTCTTCTCCGGGAGCCACATGTCGTCGCTGTCGAGGAACGCGACGTAGTCGCCCCGCGCCCGTTCGATGGCGAGGTTCCGGGCCCGCCCGGCGCCGCCCCGCTCGGGGGCCGACCTCGGCAGGACGCGTTCGTCCTGCCGCGCGAGGTCCGTGAGCAGGTCCATGGAGCCGTCGGAGGACTTGTCGTCGGTGACCAGCAGTTCCAGGTCACCGTGGGTCTGCGTGAGCACCGACCGGATCGAGGCGCCGAGAGTGGCCGCCGAGTTGTAGACGGGCATCACGACAGACACCAGGGGCACGGGGCTTCTCCTTGCCGGACCAGCGACGACGGTTCGTTCGATCGGCGCAAGTGTAGTGGCGGTCGCCCGGGGCGCCGCCGCCTGACCTCGCCTTGCAGGGAATATGCAGATCGGTCTACTGTCGCGTCATGGGACAGAAGGGCACCGAGACGCGGAACCGGCTGCTGGACGCGACACGGGAACTGGTCGAGACGGGCGGGTACGCGGGCGCCGGGCTGAACCAGGTGGTCGCGGTGAGCGGGGCGCCGCGCGGTTCGCTGTACTTCCACTTCCCCGGCGGCAAGGACCAGTTGGTCGGCGAAACCCTCCGGCGGGCCGGGCGGGCGATCGACGGCGACCTCGCGGAGCTGGCCGCCGCGAGCGCGTCGGCGGAGGAGTTCGTCACCGGCGTGCTGCGGCACCTCGGCGACCAGCTGGAGGCGTCGGGCTGGCGCCGGGGGTGCCCGGTGGCCACCGTCGCGCTGGAGACCGCCGCCACCAGCGATCCGCTGCACGCGGCGTGCTCCGACGTCTACGCGTCCTGGGAGGCGACGCTGCGCGCGCGGCTCGCGGACCGCGCGGACGCGGACGACCTCGCCCTCACGGTCCTGGCGCTGGTGGAGGGGGCGCTGCTGCTGGCGCGGGCGCATCGCAGCCGCGCGCCGCTGGACGCCGTCGCCCGCCGGATCGGCGCCCTGCTCGCCTGACCCACGGCCCGCCGCGACCGGCGGGCCGTTCCCTCGTCCGAAAAATATGTAGACCGATCCAGTGAGGATTCCCATGGACGCGCTCGTCTTCGGCGCCACCGGCTTCGTCGGCCGCTCCCTCGTCGCCGAACTGCTCACGCGAGGACGGCGGGTGACGGCCGCCGTGCGCACCGACACCCTCACGCCCTGGCTCGCCGCCCAGGGCGTGGACCCCGGCGGCCTCGACGTCGTCACCGCCGACATCACCCGCCCGCTCACCGGGCTGCCCGCGGCGCGCGACGTCTACAACACCGCAGCCCGCTACGCCTTCGGCCTCGGCATGCGGGAGGCGCGGGCGGCGAACGTCACCGGCGCCCTCCACGTGCTCGAATGGGCCGCCGGGCTGCCGGAGTTGCGGCGCCTGGTGCACCTCAGCGGCTACCGGGTGGCCGCCGCCGAGGCCACGCCCGACTACGCCGCGCTCGGCGCGTACGAGGCGTCGAAGGTGGAGGGGCATCACGCGGTCGTGGCGCGGGCGCGCGAGCTGGGGGTGCCGCTGAACGTCGTCAATCCCAGCAGCGTGATCGGGCCAGGCCAGTACATCGGCCTGGCCTCGCTCGTCCAGGACCTGTGGCGCGGACGGCTGCCCGCGCTGCCGGGCGGGCCCGACACGTTCGTGCCGATCGTGACCGTCGGCCACCTCGCGCGGTTCCTGGCCGAGGTGCCCGCGTCGCCCGCCGGGGTCGATCACTGGGTGCTGGACGACGCCACGCCCCCGCTGCCCGAGCTGATCCGCGCGCTCGCCGCGCACCTCGGCGTCCGGGCGCCACGGCGGACGGTGCCCGTGGGCCTGCTGCGGCGGCTGCCGAGCAGGCTGACCGGCGCCGACCCCGAGACGCTGTCGTTCCTCTCCACCGACCGCTACCCGACCGCGTCCGCCCGCGCCCTCGCGGAGAGCGCCGGTCTGGAGATGCCCCCGGCCGCCGACGCCCTGCGCGCCTGGGCCGACGACCTGGTGGCGGCCCGGTTCGGCGCCGCGCCCGCCCGGCAGGGCCCGCACGGCTTCCACGCCGTCGCGGGCAGCCGCACGTGGGTGGCCGGTGAGCGGCGGAGCCCGTCGCACGTCCTGCTGCACGGGCTGCCGATGAACGCCGACCTGTGGGCACCCCTCGCCGCCCGGCTCCCCGGCCCCACGCTGGCCGCCGACCTGCCGGGCCTCGGCCGCTCCTCCCCCACGGAACGGTCCACCGCCACGTGGCTGGCCGAGCTGCTTGAGCCCGTACGGACCCGGCCGACGCTGGTCGCGCACTCCTTCGCCTGCGTGCCCGCGCTGCGCTTCGCCACCGAACACCCGGACCGGATCGGGGGCCTCGTCCTCGTCGCCCCGGCGTTCCTCCAGGCGCCGGGGCCCAGGCCGCCCGCCGCGGCGGTGCTGCGCCGGGTGTCCGCCGCGCGGCTGGCCAGGACGCTCGGCGTGCCGGAGGGGCCCGAGGTGGACAGCGCCGTGGCCGACCTGCGGCGCCCCGGGGTGGCGCGCCGGACGGTCGCGGCGCTGCGGGCGGGCGGCGCGGAGCGGCAGCGGGCGCGGGAGCTGCTGGACGGCGTACGCGTGCCGGTGCTGATCGTCGCGGGCTCGGCCGACCCGCTGACCGAGGCCGTCCGCCACCCGGTGGCCGTGATACCCGGGGCCGGGCACTACCCGCAGCTGACGCATCCGGCCGACGTCGCGCGGCATCTGGCCGACGCTGAACGCTAGTCGGGCTGCGCGAGGACCAGGTCGAGCAGGCCGGGGAAGCGGGCGTCGAGGTCGGCGCGGCGCAGCGTGAGGTAGAGGCGGCGCCCCTCGGGCCGCTGGCGGATCACGCCGCTCTCGCGCAGCGCGCGCCAGTGGTGGGTGAGGGAGGAGCGGGGCAGGTCGGGGACCAGCTCGCCACAGTACGTCTCCTCGCCGGTCGCGAGGGCGCGGACGACGGCGAGCCTGACGGGGTGCCCGAGGGCCGCGAGCACGTGGACCAGGTCGAGCTGGTCGGTGTCCGGGTGGTGGAGGACGGCCATGCCCCCACTGTACGGATTTCGCGTAGGGAGTGACCCGGCGGCGTCGGCGGGCGGTTGACAGGACCGGTACGACCGTACGAAAGTATCGTACAGATCGACCGTTCGATCATCTCGTACGGTCGTAACGACACCCCGCCCCCGACCCGAGGACCGGCCATGCCCGCTTCCCCCCTCCCCGACCTCCCCGACGCCGACCTGTCCGACGCCGCGCTCGCCCGCTCCCTGGACGGCGGCTTCGCCAGCCACCACGCCGACGTGGGCGACGTGCGCCTGCACTACGTCGAGGGCGGCAGCGGCTCGCCGCTGGTCCTGCTCGGCGGCTGGCCGCAGACCTGGTGGCAGTGGCACAAGGTCATGCCCGCCCTCGCCCGCGACCACCGCGTCATCGCCGTGGACCTGCGTGGCATGGGCGCCTCGGACAAGCCCCAGGGCGGCTACGACAAGCGGACGATGGCCCGCGACATCCTCGGCCTCCTCCGGCACCTCGGCCTGGAGAGCGCCGACCTGGTCGGCCACGACATCGGCGCCATGGTCGCCTACAGCTTCGCCGCCAACCACCCGGAGGCCACCGGCCGCGTCGCCCTCCTCGACGTGCCGCACCCCGACGAGGGCTGGACGGACTTCCGGCTGCTCCCCGAGCCGGACCAGCGCGCGGACGGATCGCCCGAGCCGGGGATCCGCTCCTACCTGTGGTGGTTCGCGTTCAACCAGGTCCCGGGCCTCCCCGAGCAGTTGCTCGACGGCCGCGTCCGGCTGCTGATCGACTGGCTGTTCACGCGCCAGGCCCTCGACCCCGGCACGGTGGACGAGCGCGCGCGGCAGGTCTACACCCGCGCCTACGGGACGGCCGACGCGGTGCGCGCCGGGAACGCCTGGTACCGCGCGTTCCGGCAGGACGTCGAGGACCAGCGCGCGTACGCCCCCGTCGCCGCGCCGCTGCTCGGCCTCGGCGGCGACCTGAGCAACTACGCGTATCTGCGCGACGTCCTGCCGGGCAGGGGCACGGACGTACGCGTCGCCGAGATCGCCGACTGCGGCCACTACCTCCCCGAGGAGCAGCCGGAGGCCGTCCTCGCGGAACTGACCGCGTTCCTGTCCTGAGCAGGACCGGCCCGAAATTCGGGCGCGCCGCGGCGTGTTCACGCAGTACGGTCCGGCGATGGACGAGACGGACGGTTACTTCGGAGAGCGTGTCGCGGCGGCCTACGACCGGTCGTCGGCGGAGATGTTCGCCCCCGGCGCCGTGGACCCGGCGGTCGATCTGCTGGCGGAGCTGGCGGGCGGGGGCCGGGCGCTGGAGTTCGGCGTCGGGACGGGACGGCTGGCGCTGCCCCTGGCGGGCAGGGGCGTCGAGGTCCACGGCATCGACCTGTCACGGGCGATGGTCGCCAGGCTGCGCGCCAAGCCGGGCGGGGAGGCGGTCGGCGTCACGATCGGCGACTTCGCGACGACACGGGTGGCGGGGACGTTCTCCGTCGTCTACCTGGTCTTCAACACGATCATGAACCTGACGACGCAGGCGGCGCAGGTGGCCGCCTTCCGCAACGCGGCGGCGCACCTGGCCCCCGGCGGCACGTTCGCCGTCGAGGTCCTGGTGCCCGAGCTGCGCAGGCTCCCGGCCGGGCAGACCGTGGTGCCGTTCCATGTGAGCCCGACGCGCTGGGCGTTCGACATCTACGACGTCGCGACCCAGGCGACCAGCTCGAACTACGTCGAGGTCGTGGACGGCCGCGGCGAGTACCGGTCGATCCCGTTCCGGTACGTGTGGCCGTCGGAGCTCGACCTGATGGCCCAGCTCGCCGGGCTGCGGCCGTACGGGCGCTGGGAGGGCTGGACGCGCGAGCCGTTCACGAGCGAGAGCACGCGGCACGTGTCCGTCTGGGAGAAACCGGCCGCCTGACCGGCGTCAGGAGGCGACGGCCTCGGCGGCCGGGACCGCCGGGGCCGTCACACAGGCGCGCAGTTCGCGCTCGGCCGCGTTGCCGCCGCTGCACATCACGCCGATCGTGCGTCCTGGGATGCGGTCCCGGTGCGTGAGGACGGCGGCCAGCGCGGTGGCGCCCGCGCCCTCGGCGAGCGTGTGGACGTCCCGCATCATGCGCCACTGCGCGTCCGCGATCTGCTCGTCGGTGACCAGCAGGAAGTCCGCCAGGTGCTCCCGCATGAGGCCCTGCGTCAGCGCGAAGGCGCAGCCGGTCGCCAGGCCCTCGACGCGCGTGCGGTTCGGCCGGGTCAGCAGCTCGCCCGCGCGCCACGAGTCGTGGGCGGCGGGCGAGGCGGCGGCCTGCACGGCGACGACGCGGCAGTGCGGCGCGACGGCCGCCGCCGCCAGACAGGCCGCCGCCGCCCCGCTGCCCCCGCCGACCGGCACGACGACCGTGTCCAGGCCCGGGGCCTGCTCGAACATCTCCAGGTACGCGGTCGCGACCCCCGCGACGAGTGCGGGCTCGTCGCCCGCGCTGATGAGCCGCATGCCGCGCGCGCGTGCCAGGTCGGCGGCGTGCCCGGCCGCCTCCGTCATGTCGGCGCCGTGCTCGACCAGTTCGGCGCCCAGGGCGCGCACGGCGGCGGCCTTGGCCGGGTTGGGGGCGGCGGGCATGACGATGACGCACGGCGCGCCGAGGCGGGCGGCGGCGTACGCGAGGGACTGCGCGTGGTTGCCCGTCGAGTAGCCGACGATGCCACGGGCCCGCTCCTGCGGCGACATGCCCGCGAGGAGCGTGAGGCCGCCGCGCACCTTGAAGGCGCCGGTCGGCTGGACGTTCTCGTGCTTGACGAGCACGGTGGCGCCCACGGCGGCGTCGAGCGCCGGGTAGGACCACATCGGGGTCGGCGGGAGGTGGTCGGCCAGCAGGCGGCGGGCGTGGAGCGCGTCGGTGATGGTCGGTGCTCGCATGCCTCCAGCATGCGCGGCGAGGGACCGATAGATCTAATGCCGGTTTTCTCGACTTTCATCGATACCGTCTATGGATGCGGGCTACGCTGCGGGAATGCTGGATCTGACACGGTTGCGGGTGCTCGTCGCCGTCGCGCGGGAGGGCTCCGTCACGGCGGCGGCCGAGGCGCTGCACTACGCCCAGCCGTCCGTGAGCCATCACCTGGCGAAGCTGGAGGCCGAGGCGGGGGTGCCGCTGGTGCGCCGGGCCGGGCGCGGCGTCCTGCTGACGGACGCGGGCCTGCTGCTCGTCGCGCGCGCCGAGGAGATCCTCGGCCGGGTGGAGGCGGCGCGGGCCGAGCTGGCGGCGCACGCGGGGCTGCGTACGGGCCGGGTGCGGCTGGCGGCGTTCCCCTCGGCGCTCGCCACGCTGGTGCCCGACGCGGCGGCGCGGCTGGCGGCCGACCACCCGGGGGTCGCGCTGGCACTGACCGAGGCCGAGCCGCCCGAGGCGCTGACCGCGCTGCGGAACGCCGACGTGGACGCGGCGCTGATCTTCGAGCACGACGACCCGCTGCCCGGCGACCGCCGCAACACGACCGTCCTCCCGCTGCTGGACGAGCCGATGTACGTCGTGACCCCCGCCGCGCGGCGCTGGCCGGGAGCGGGGGGCGACCTGGCGACGTACCGGGCCGAGAACTGGATCGCCGGGTGCGAGCGCTGCCGCCTGCACCTGGTCGCGATGTGCGGCGGCCTCGGCTTCGAGCCGCGCATCACGTTCGAGACGGACGACCATGTGGCGGTGCAGGCGCTGGTGGCGGCGGGGCTCGGCGTGAGCGTGCTGCCCGGCCTGGCGCTGCGGGCGCACCGGCAGGACGGCGTGCGGATCGGCCGTCTCCCGGCCGACCGGCGGCGGATCTCCGTCGCCTACTACGGCGCGCCCCCGGCCCCCGCACCGGTGACGGCGCTGGTCGGCGCGCTGACGGCGGCGGTGGAGGTGCTGACCGACTGGCCGTGACGGTGGCCGGCGCGGGGCGGCGGCCGGACGTGAGGCAGCCCGCCCCTGTGGCGGGGGGGCGGGCTGCCGGTCGGTGCGGGTCGTGCGTCGTACGGGTCAGGCGGTGCGGCGGCGCGTGGCCGTGCGCCGCAGGAGGACGCCGCCCGCCGCGAGGGCCGCCGCCGTGCTCAGCGCGGCTGCCGCGCCGATCCCGGCGCCGGTGCTGGCGAGGGCGCCGCCGGTCGCGCCGCCCTGCGGGGAGGCGCCGCCGGTACCGCCGGTGCCGCCGGTACCACCCGCGCCACCCGCGCCGCCGTCGTCGTCACCGCCGCCGGGCCCGGCCGGGGGCACGGTGGCGTCGTCGCTGAGGGTGACGCGGACGCTGACCGGGTCGAGCGCGGTGCCCGCCGGGTACATCGGCGTGCCGTTGTACTCGAACGCCTGGGCGCCGTCCGCCGTGAGCGTGGCCGGGAGCGCGTCGAGGGTGAGGACGTCGCCGTCCGCCGTCAACGCGCCTTCGGGCACGTCGAGTTCGGCGACGGTGATGTCGTCGTACTCGGTGACCTCGCCGCTCTCGGCGTCCGTCGCGGCCACGTCGGCGACGAGGGAGCCCTCGGTGCCGTCGAGGTCCACGTTCAGGTCGCTGAAGGTGAGGTCGAGCGCGCCGTGGTGGCCGGTGAAGCGGACGCTGCCGTCGAAGCCCGCCTCCAGCGCTGGGGCGGCCTCGTCGAAGGCGCCCTCGGCGTTCGGGAAGCTGTAGCCGGACGCGTTCTCCGTGGCGCCGCCGGTGAGTTCGACGCTGCCGCCCGCGATCGGGCCGGTGATGTAGGAGCGGAACGACGCCTTGACGCCCCAGTCCAGGGTGCCGTCGTGGACGACGCCCGGGTCTTCCGCGTCACCGGGGTCGGTCGGATCGGTCGGATCGGTCGGGTCCGTGGGGTCCGTCGGATCGGTCGGATCCGTCGGCTCCTCCTCCACCGGCGACACCGTCAGCGTCGCCGGGTCGAGGACGGTGCCCTCGGCGTACATCGGCGTGCCGTTGTACTCGAACGCCTCCGCGCCGCCCGCCGTCAGCGTGGCGGGTATGTTCGCGAACACCATCGCGCCGCCCTCGCCCGAGCCCGGCCGGATGCCGGTCAGGTCCAGGGTGGCGAACTCGACGTCCTGCGTCGTCTCGCCCGCGACCGTCACGTCCGCGACGATCGCGCCGCCGGTGCCCTCGGTCTCGACGCGCAGGTCGGACAGGCCGAGGTCGAGTTCGCCGTGGTGGCCCTCGAAGTGCACGCCGCCCTCGAAGGCGGTGTCCACGCCGTGCGTCGCCAGGTCGTAGCTGCCGGTGCCGCCGGTGAACCGGAAGGTGCCGTCCGTGTTGCGCTCGGCGCCGTCCGCCACCGTGATCTGGCCGTTGGCGATGGGGCTGGTGATGTAGTTGCGGAACGAGGCTTTCAGGCCCCAGTCGAGCGTGCCGTCGGTCAGGCCGATGGTGGTCGGCGGGGCGGCGGGGGCGGCGGGGGCCGCCAGCGCCGGGCCCGCGAAGGCGGTCACGCCGAGCACCGTCGCCGTGGCGGCGGTGAGCAGCAGGGATCTGTTCCGGGTCATGACGGGTCGTTCTCCTCGGGTGTGGTCGCGACGCGCGGCGCACGGCGGCTGCGTCGGGTGAGAGTGACGGCTGCGGCGGCGAGGACGAGCAGTGCGCCCACGCCGGTCGCGATGAGGGCGACCGGGGTACCGCCCGTGTCCTCCGACGCGTTCTCGGTGTCGGTGGCAGCGGGTGCGGGGTCGTCCGTTGGGGTGGGTTCTGGTGCCTGGGCATCGACGGGGTCGCTGCCGAGGTCGGGGAGCGCGGGGAGTTCCGCGCCGTCGTCGAGGGCGACGGCGAGGGTGAGCGGGTCCATGGCGGCGCCCGCCTGGTAGAGGCCGCCGAACGCCTCGGCGCCCTCCTCGGTGAGCGTCGCGGGCACCTCGGCGAGCAGCAGCAGGCCGTCGTCCGGGGTGAGGGCGTCGGTGGCGGCGGGAAAGGTGACCAGCGGCCGGTCCTCGGCGGTGTCCCCGCCGGTGGTGACGTCGGCGGCGAGCGTGCCGGTGCCGTCCGCGACGGTGACGGTGACGCCGCCGAGCGTCAGGTCGAGGTCCGTGCCGGTGAAGGTGACCGTCCCGGCGAACGCGGCGTCCAGCGTCCCGGCTTCGGGGTCGGCCGTGCCCTCGCCCTCGGGGAAGCGGAAGACTGCGCCGCCGTCCTCGGCGCCGTCGCCGAGCTCCCAGCCGCCTTGGGCGATGGTGCCGCTGACGTACTCGCGGAAGGTGCGGCGGACGCCCCAGTCCACGGCGGCGGTGGCGAACGCCGCCTCGCCGCCCGGCTCCTCCTCGTCCTCGCCCGTGTCGGCGGGCGGCTCGTCCGTGGGGTCCTGCGTCGGCTCGGCGGGCTCGGGGGCGGTGCTGTCGGCGCTGAGCGTCACCGGGTCGAGCGCGTCGCCCGCCGCGTAGTACCCGGCGAAGGCGACGGCGCCCTCGGCGGTGAGCGTGGCCGGGATGCCGGTGACGGCGATGCCGGTGCCGCCGCGCAGGTCGATGCCGCCGAGGTCGAGCGAGGCCAGCGGCACCTGGCGGCTGTCGGTGATCGCGCCGCTCTCCCGGTCCTTGCTGCGCATGTCGGCGTAGAGGGTGCCCGAGCCGCCGGAGACGGAGACGGACGGATTGCTGATGGTGAGGTCGAGTTGGAGGTTGCCGTCCGCCTCCTGGTGCCCGGTGAAGCGCACGCCGCCCTGGTAGCGCGCCGTGAACGCGCCGCTGTCCGGGTCGTACGTGCCCTGCGCGGAGTGGAAGCGGAACTGGCTCTGGCCGACCGTGGAGGCGCCCCCGTTCAGGCTCCAGCTGCCCTGGGCGATCGGGCCGGTGATATAGGTCTGGAACGAGGACTTGACGCCCCAGTCCAACCGGCCCCCGGCGATCGTCCGTTCGGCCGCCTGCGCCGTGCCGGGCAGCAGGGCCGCGAACAGGGCGGCCAGCAGCGCGCAGGCGCACAGCCGCAGAGTTCTGGGCAGCATCGAGAAGTCCTCCCTGGTGGACCGGACACGGACGCCGGGCGTGAAGTGAGGTTAGGCTAACCTAACAGTCGCATGATGCGAACACGGTCCTCCTGCGGGACGCGAAGTGAAGGGGTGCGGAACCGGTGAAGCGCCACTCTCGGGGAACTCTCGCCGCGCTGCTGGCCGTCGGCCTGCTGGTCGGCGGCTGCGGCGGCGGTGACAGCGGGGGCGGGGACGGGGACGGCGGCAGCGCCGTGACGGCCCTCGTGGACCGCGTCGAACCGCTCGACGGCCCCCCGCCCACGCCGGAACTGCCGGTGACGGTCCCCTCGTCGGACGGCGGCGAGGTCACCGTCGAGGCGGCGGACCGCATCGTGCCGCTGTCGGGGTCGCTCTCCGAGATCGTCTGGACGCTCGGCCTCGGCGACCGCGTCGTCGCCCGCGACGTGACCGCCACCTTCGAACAGGCTTCGGAACTCCCGGTGGTGACCCGCGGTCACGACGTCTCGGCCGAGGGCGTCCTGTCCCTGCACCCCGACGTCGTGCTCGCCGAATCGACCACCGGGCCCGCCGAGTCGATCGACCAGATCAGGGCGGCGGGCATCCCCGTCGTCGTCCTGGACGCCGCGCTGTCGCTGGACGACGTCGCGCCCCGCATCGACGCGGTCGCGGCGGCGCTCGGCGTGCCGGGCGCGGGCGACGAGCTGAACGACCGCACGGCGGAGCGCATCGCGGCGGCGCAGGAGGGCATCCCGGCGGACGGCGACCGGCCGCGCGTCGCGTTCCTCTACCTGCGCGGCACCGCGTCCGTCTACCTCCTCGGCGGCTCCGAGTCGGGCGCCGTCTCGCTGATCGAGGCGGCGGGCGGCGTGGACGCGGGCTCCGAGTCCGGCCTCGAGAAGGACTTCACGCCCATCACCAGCGAGGCCCTGGCCGCCGCCGCGCCCGACGTGATCCTCGTGATGACCAAGGGGCTCGACTCGGTCGGCGGCGTGGACGGCCTGCTGGAGATCCCCGGCGTCGCGCAGACCCCGGCCGGGATGGACCGCCGCGTCGCGTCCGTCGAGGACGGCATGCTCCTCAACTACGGCCCGCGCACGGACGAGGTGCTGGCGTCGCTCGCCGAACAGCTCCACCAGGGCGGCGTGGCGGGATGACCGGCACGGAACACGCCCCCGCCCCGGGGGCCTTCCCGTCCGCAGCGGCGGAGGAGGCGCGGCGGGAGCCGCCGCCCCGGGAACGCCCCCGCGCCCGCGTCCTCGTCCGGCAGACGCTGCTGCTCACCGGCCTGACGTCCGCGCTGGTCGTCATGGCGCTGGTCTCCGCGTCGGTCGGCGCGTACGACATCCCGCTGCCCGACCTGCTGGCGTCCGTCGCGCACCGCCTCGGCGCGGGCGGCGAGCCGCTCGACCGGGTCGGCGAGAGCGTGCTGTGGGACGTACGGCTGCCGCGCGTCGTGCTGGCCCTGCTGGTCGGGGCGTCGCTCGGCTGCGCGGGGACGCTGATGCAGGGCGTGTTCGGCAATCCGCTGGCCGAGCCCGCCGTCATCGGCATCTCGCCCGGCGCGGCGGTCGGCGCGGTCGCCGCCATCGCGTTCGGCCTCGACTTCCTCGGCAACTGGACGCTCACCGTCTTCGCGTTCCTCGCCGGGCTCGGCACCGTCCTGATCGTCTACACCCTCTCCCGCTCGGGCGGGCGCACCGAGGTCGTGACGCTCATCCTCACCGGCATCGCCGTCAACGCGTTCGCGATGGCGCTGATCGGCCTGTTCATCTTCTTCGCGGACAACGCGCAGGTCACGCAGATCACGTTCTGGCAGCTCGGCTCCCTCGCACAGGCGACCTGGCCGACGGTCCTCGCCGTCCTGCCGTGCGCCGCGCTCGGGCTGCTGCTGGCGCCCGCGTACGCCCGGCGGCTCGACCTGCTGGCCCTCGGCGAGCGGCCCGCGCGGCACCTGGGCGTGGACGTGGAGCGGCTGCGGCTCGTCCTCGTGCTGCTGGTCGCGCTGCTGACGGCGGCGGCGGTCGCGGTGGCGGGCGTCATCGGCTTCGTCGGCCTGGTCGTGCCGCATCTGCTGCGGATGGTGGCCGGCCCCGGGCACCGCTTCCTCATCCCGGCCGCCGCCCTGGGCGGCGCGCTGGTGCTGCTGTCGGCCGACCTGTTCGCGCGGACGGCGGCGCAGCCCGCCGAACTGCCGCTCGGCGTGCTGACGGCGCTGCTCGGCAGCCCGTTCTTCTTCTGGCTGCTGCGCAGGACCCGTAACCGGCAGGGAGGCTGGGCGTGAGCTGGCGAAGGCTGTTGGGCGAGCGGCAGGTCGAGGTGCCGGTGCCGCCCGCCGCCGGGCAGACGGCCGCCGCCGCGCGGGGGGTGTCGCTGGCCCTGGGCGGCCGGACGGTGCTGGACGGCGTGGACGTCGCGGTGACGGCCGGTGAGGTGCTGGCGCTGGTCGGCCCGAACGGCGCCGGCAAGTCAACCCTGCTGTCGGTGCTCGCGGCGGACGAGCAGCCGGACGGCGGCGAGGTCCTGATCGCCGGGCGCTGGGCCGCCGAGTGGACCGCTCCCGAACTCGCCCTGCGGCGCGCCGTGTTGCCGCAGGCGGCGACGCTGTCGTTCCCCTTCACCGTGGCCGACGTCGTCCGCATGGGGCGCGCGCCCTGGGCCGGGACGCGTGCGGAGGACGAGGACGACGCCGCCGTGGCCGAGGCGATGGCGGCGACGGAGGTGACGCGGTTCGCCGACCGGCCGTTCTCCGCGCTCTCGGGCGGCGAGCGCGCGCGGGTCGCGCTGGCGCGCGTCCTGGCGCAGCGCGCGCCCCTGCTGCTGCTCGACGAGCCGACTGCCGCACTGGACCTGCGGCACCAGGAGTTGGTGCTGCGCGTCTGCACGGAGCAGGCGGCGGCGGGCCGTGCCGTCGTGGTCGTGCTGCACGATCTCGGCCTCGCCGCCGCGTACGCGGACCGGGCCGCCGTGCTGCACGAGGGGCGCGTCGCGGCGTCGGGGCAGCCGGGCGAGGTGTTCACGGAAGACCTGCTCAGCCGCGTCTACCAGCACCCGGTGGAGGTGCTGCCGCATCCGGTGACGGGCACCCGCCTGGTGCTGCCGCGCCGGGTGGGGTGAGCGGCGCGGCGAGCGGAACCGGAGATTCCGGCCACGGAACCGGGCGGTTTCGGAAAGTTCCAACAAACAGCGGCCAAACGCCGTGCGCATGCCCTAGCCTCTTCTGCGGCACCGGGCGCGCACTCACGGGGAGATGAGGACACGCCTTCCTCACACCATCCACCCATTTCTCCGCCGCTCCGCCACCGCTCCCCGACCGTTCGCCCGAACGGTCCGCCGCCCGTTCCGTCTTCCGCGCCCGCGCCTGTCAGGCCGTCCCCACCGGGCGCCCCGCCGCACGGCGCCGCCGCCGTCGCGCGGGTGGCGCCCCGCGGCGCCGCCGTTCCCGTGCCGCCGTTTCCGCACCTTGGGGGTCGATCATGCGTCGCCAGGACTCTTCACGCTTTGGAATCGTGCGCGAACAGGCGGTCCCGGTCCGCCGGGTCGTCCCCCGGTCGGGGCAGTCCTCCTGGTACGCACCGGTCGCCGTCGGCGCCGATGCCGCCGGCGCCTTCTTACCGGTCCTCGCGGTCTACCAACTCGCCGACGAGCCGCACCCGTTGGCCGCCGCGACCGTCGCCGCCGTCTCCTGGACGGCCGTCCGCGCCGTCCACCGCCGCTACCGGCCGCGGTCCCTCGGCGAGCGGCGCGGGCTGCTGTCCGCCGCGCACGACTGGCTCATCCTCCTCGGCCTGCTGGCCGCCCTGCGCGCCGTCACCGGCGAGTCGTCCTCGCCCGCCTCCGCGCTGCTCGCGCTCGGCGCCGCGCCGCTCGTCACCGGGGCGACATGCGCCGCGATCCACCGCCACCTCACCCGCAGACGGCACCGCGCGCAGTCCGTGCGGCGCGTCCTGGTCGTCGGCGAGCCAGGACCGGTGGACGCCGTGGCCGCGCAACTCGCCGCGCGCACCGACCACCCGTATGTCGTCATCGGCACGGTCCTGGTCGGCGAGACGGCCGAACTGCCCTGCGGCGTGCCCCGGTTGGGGAGACTGGCGCCCGCCGTCCCCGACCTGATACCCGGGGCCCAGGACGGGCCCACCGTACTCGCCGCCGCACGCGGCCAGGCCGCCGACGTCGTCCTCGCCGTCCCCGGCGCCGCCCTCGCCGGGGAACGGCTGCGGCACCTCGGCTGGTCCGTGCAGGACGCCGGACTCTCCCTCGTCGTCGCCTCGGGGCTCACCGAGGTGGCGCTGCGCCGCGTCACCGTCTCCACCGCCGCGGGGCTGAGCCTGCTGCACGTCGCCCCGCCGCTGCGCAGCGGCCCGCAGCCCGCCGTCAAGACGGTCATCGACCGCACGGCCGCCTTCCTCGCCCTCGCCCTCCTCGCCCCGCTCCTGCTGCTGCTCGCGCTGGCGGTGCGGATCGACTCGTCGGGGCCGGTGCTCTACCGGCAGACCCGCGTCGGCCTGCGGGGCGAACCGTTCACGCTCTGGAAGTTCCGCACGATGGTCGCCGACGCGGAGCTGCGCCGCCCCGCGCTCGAAGGGGCCAACGAGCACCGTTCAGGGCCCCTGTTCAAGATGCGCCGCGACCCGCGCGTCACCCGTGTCGGGCGGCTGCTGCGCCGCACCTCGCTGGACGAACTCCCGCAGCTCGTCAACGTGATGAACGGCGAGATGGCGCTCGTCGGCCCCCGGCCACCGCTGCCTGACGAGGTGGCGCGCTACGGCGCGGTGGAGCTGCGGCGGCTCGTCGTGAAACCGGGCCTCACCGGGCCGTGGCAGGTCGGCGGCCGGGCCGACCTGTCGTGGGACGAGGGCCTGGCGCTCGACCTGGACTACGCCGACAACTGGTCGGTCACCGGCGATCTCGACGTGCTGGCCCGCACCGTCCGCGCGGTCCTCGACGGGCGCGGCGCTTACTGATGGGCCGTCAGAACACTTGCGCCACGCGCCGGTTACGCACGCACGCGCGTGCCGTGCGCCAGCCACCAGCGGTACGTGTCGGCGATCCCCTCGGCCAGCGGCACGCGCGGCGTGAAGCCGAGCGCCCGCAGCCGCGTGACGTCCAGCAGCTTGCGCGGCGTGCCGTCCGGCCTGCTGGTGTCCCAGGCGATACGGCCCGTGTACCCCACGGCGGCGGCGACGGTCGCGGCCAGTTCCGCGATGGTCAGGTCCTCGCCGCAGCCGACGTTCACCGCCACCTCGTCGTCGTGCTCGCGCAGCAGCGTCACGCAGGCGCGCGCCAGGTCGGCGCTGTGCAGGAACTCGCGGCGCGGCGTGCCGGAGCCCCACAGCGTGATCTCGGGGCTCCCCGCCTCCTTCGCCTCGTGGAAGCGGCGGATCAGCGCGGGCAGGACGTGCGACGTCTCGGGGTCGAAGCTGTCGCCGGGGCCGTAGAGGTTGGTCGGCATGGCGGCGATGTACGCGCGGCCGAACTGCCGCCGGTAGGCGCGGATCTGCGTGATCCCCGCGATCTTGGCGAGCGCGTACGCCTCGTTGGTCGGCTCCAACGGGCCCGTCAGCAGCGCCTCTTCCGGGATGGGCTGCGGCGCGAGCCGGGGATAGATGCAGGAGGAGCCGAGGAACAGCAGGCGGGGGACGTCGGCCGCGTGCGCGCCGGAGATGACGCTGAGCTGGATGCGCAGGTTGTCTTCGAGGAACGGCACGGGGAAGCGCTGGTTCGCCATGATCCCGCCCACGGTGGCGGCGGCCAGGACGACGGCGTCCGGCCTGACGGCGGCGAGCCAGGCGCGCGTGCGGTCGGCGTCGCGCAGGTCGAGCTGCTCCCTGGTCCTGGTCAGGACCTCGTGCCCCTCGTCCGCGAGGGCGCGGGCGAGGGCGGAGCCGGCGAGACCGCGGTGCCCGGCGACGAACACGCGGGCGGTGGGCGGCAGGAGGGTCGTCATGGCCCGGATTCTGCCAGCGGGGCGGCGCCGCGCGCGGGCGTTCCGCGCGGCGTGGGGCACGTGAACGGAAAGCGCAGGAGAGACAGTTGGGGGAACTTCCATGACGGACAACGCCTCGGGCAGGACGGCGCTGATCACCGGCGTCACCGGGCAGGACGGCTCGTACCTGACCGAGCTGCTGCTCGCGAAGGGCTACACGGTGCACGGGCTGCTGCGCCGCTCGTCGTCGTTCAACACCGAGCGCATCGACCACCTCTACCAGGGCCCGCAGATGCCGGAGCGCACGCTGGTGCTGCACCACGCGGACCTCTCGGACGGTGTCGCGCTGGTCAACCTGCTGCGTGAGGTGCGGCCGGACGAGGTGTACAACCTCGGCGCGCAGTCACACGTGCGGGTGTCGTTCGACGCGCCGCTGTACACGGGGGACGTCACGGGCCTCGGGACGCTGCGGCTGCTGGAGGCGATCAGGGCCAGCGGGGTGGAGACGCGGATCTACCAGGCGTCGTCGTCGGAGATGTACGGCTCGGTGCCGCCGCCGCAGAACGAGCGCACGCCGTTCCACCCGCGCAGCCCGTACGGCTGCGCCAAGGTGTTCAGCTACTGGTCCACCGTCAACTACCGCGAGGCATACGGGCTTTACGCGGTCAATGGCATTCTGTTCAACCATGAGTCGCCGCGCCGGGGGGAGACGTTCGTGACGCGCAAGATCACGCGCGCGGTCGCCCGGATCAGGGCCGGGCTCCAGGAGCGCCTGTACATGGGGAACCTGGACGCCGTCCGCGACTGGGGCTACGCGCCGGAGTACGTCGAGGCCATGTGGCGCATGCTCCAGCGGGACGAGCCGGACGACTACGTGGTCGCGACGGGGGTCCCGGCGACCGTGCGGGACTTCCTCGGCGCGGCGTTCGCCGCCGGGGGCCTGGACTGGACGGAACACGTCCGCTTCGACCCCAAGTACGAGCGGCCGAGCGAGGTGGACGCCCTGGTGGGGGACGCGTCGAAGGCGCGCGACCTGCTGGGCTGGGAACCGGCCGTGCGCTGGCGTGAGTTGGCCGGGCTGATGGTGGAGGCCGACATCGCCTCCCTCGACGCCGAGTTGAGCGGCGCCAGTGTGCGGATCGACCGGTGAGACGGGCGGGGCCGATGCGGGACGGGCGAGACGGGCAGGACGGGCAGGACGTGCGGAGGATGGGTGAGGCCATGTCGGACAGAGGCGCTCCGATGAGCGTGATGGTGGGGCGGGCCCTCGCGGCGCGGCTGCGCGTGCGGCCGGGGGCGCTGCCGGGCCGCCGTCTGGTGGGGATCGGGGCGGTGGCCGCGCTGACGGCCGGGCTCCT
The DNA here is from genome assembly GCF_000719135.1 of Streptomyces avicenniae. GTDB lineage: Bacteria > Actinomycetota > Actinomycetes > Streptomycetales > Streptomycetaceae > Streptomyces > Streptomyces avicenniae. The sequence continues at coordinate 170,637 of NZ_JOEK01000006.1, forward strand.
CGTCGCCGCGGGACCGGCGCCCGAGGAGGCCGAGGCGCTGACGGCGCCGCTGACCATGACGGCCGAGGATCTGCCGACGTGGCAGACGAACGGCATCGTCTACGCGCTGGCCGAGGCGGACGGCGTGGTGTACGTCGGCGGCACGTTCTCGACGGTCAGGCCGCCGGGCGCCGATCCGGGGACGCAGGAACAGCCGGTCGCCAACTTCGTGGCGCTGGACGCCGCGACGGGCGCGCCGGTCGAGGGCTGCGACCTGTCGTTCACGGTCGGCTCCGGCACGGCGACGATCCGCTCGCTCGCGGTGTCGCCCGACAAGGGCACGCTGTACGTGGGCGGCACGTTCGGCTCGGTGAACGGCGTCGGCGCCAGCAGCGTCGCCGCGTTCGACCTGCCGACCTGCGCGCGCGCCCCGTTCCCGGTCGCGGCGAACGGCATCGTGCGCGCCATCGCGGCGGGCGAGGACCGGGTGTACCTGGGCGGCGACTTCACGCAGCTCGCCGGGCAGCCGCGGTCGCGCTTCGGCGCGGTGACGACGGCGGGCGCCGTGGTCGCGGGCTGGCGGGCCGACGCGGACGAGATCGGCAAGGCCGTCGCGCTCACCCCGGACGGCGAACACGTCCTGCTGGGCGGCGACTTCTTCGAGGTCAACGGCGCGAACTCGCACGCCCTGGCCGTCGTGGACGCGGGCACGGGCGCCAACGTCCGTACGTATCCCGAGGGGTTCATCGAGACCAACTCGACGGTCCAGTCCATCGCGACGGACGGCACGAGCTTCTACACCGGCAACGAGGGCACGGGCGGCGGGGTGTTCGACGGCCGCATCGCGCTGAGCCTCGACACCTTCGACCAGCGCTGGCGCGACACGTGCCTGGGCGCGACGCAGAGCGTGACGGTGCACGGCGGCGTGCTCTACAGCGGGCACCACGCGCACGACTGCGCGAGCATGGGCGAGTTCCCGAACCAGGAGCGCTACCACCTGTTCGCGCAGGCCGTGACGGGCACGGCGAAGCTCGGCTGGTTCCCCAACACGAACGACGGCCTCGGCGAACAGCTCGGCCCGCGCGTCCTCATCCCGGTGACCGACCACCCGGACGACGCGCGTGACTTCCTGTGGGTCGGCGGCGGGTTCACGACGGTCAACGGTGTCGCGCAGTGGGGCCTCACGCGCTTCGCGACCGGCCCGGACACGGGCCTGCCCTCCACGCCGGAGACGCACGCGGCGAGCCCGGCGGCCGACCGTGTGGACGTGAGCTGGCGCGCGAGCCTGGACCTGGACGACAGCCTGCTGACGTACCGCGTCTACCGCAACGGCGCGAGCACGCCCGTGCACACGGTCGAGGGCTCATCGCTGCCCTGGGTGCGCCCGCAACTCACCTGGTCAGACCCGGACGTCGAGGCAGGGGAGACGCACAGCTACCGCGTCACGGCCACCGACGGCGCGGGCAACGTCAGCGCGCTGTCCGCCCCCGTGTCGGTGACGGTCGCGAGCGGCACGCAGGCGTACGCGAACGCGGTGCTGGCCGACGACCCGCTGCTGTACTGGCGGTTCGACGAGACGGCGAACAACTACGCGTCCGACGCGTCGGGCAACGGCACGAGCGGTGTCCACCGCGGCGGCCCGGCGCGCGGCACGTCCCCGGCGGCCGTCCCCGGCCCCGGCGCGGCGGCGGTCGGCTACGACGGCACCGACGCGTACACGTACAGCGACGCGCGCCTGCCCGGCATGCAGCGCTTCACGATGGAGACGTGGTTCCGCACGACGACGACGCGCGGCGGCAAGCTGATGGGCCTCGGCAACCTGACGCTCCAGGCCAGCGCCAACCGCGACCCGAACCTGTACATGCTCAACAACGGTCAGCTCACGTTCGGCATCATCAACGGCGGCAACCGCACGCTGACCACCCCCGGCCGCTACAACGACGGGCAGTGGCACCACATCGCCGTGTCCGTCGGCAGCGCGGGGATGCGGCTGTACGTGGACGGGGCGCAGGTCAACTCCAACCCGCTGTTCACGTCGGCCCGTTCCGTCTCCGGCTACCTGCGTACCGGCGGCGACTCGCTGGCGAACTGGGCCAACCGGCCCACGAGCGACTACTTCGCGGGCGAGCTGGACGAGACGGCCCTGTACCCGGCGCAGTTGTCGGCGGCGCGGGTGCGCGCGCACTTCGACGCGGCGTCCGTGCCGTCCGACACGGTGACGCAGCTGGCGCCCGTCGCGGACACGTACGTCAACGGCGCCGCGCCGAGCGCCGTCCACGGCACGCACCAGCAGCTCGCGGTGCGGGGCGCGCCCGCGTACGAGAGCTACCTCGCGTTCGACCTGCCGTCCGCGCCCGCGGGGCAGGTGCTGAAGGCGGCGTCGCTGCGCGTGCGCGTCGGCGGTGACGCGGCGGCGGGCGCGCTGGACGACTTCCCCGTGGTGCCGGTCGAGGGGGCGTGGAGCGAGGCGGCGACGACGTACGCGACCCGCCCCGCGCTCGGGACCACGGCGCTCGGCACGCTGGAGTCGCCCGACGCGCTGAACGGCACGTACACCGTCCCGCTGCAACGCACGGCGGTGCAGGGCGCGTTGGGCGGACAGTTCGCGGTGGCGCTCGTCAGCGAGGGCACCGACAGCCTGTGGCTCGGCTCCCGCGAGTCGGCGGCGGCGAACCGGCCGCAGCTGCTCCTCACATTCGGGGCGCCGTGATGCGGCGGCTGCTGCTGCCCGCCCTGGCGATGGGCGCCGCGCTGCTGGTGACCGCCTGCGGCGGTGGCGGGGACGACGACGCGCGGGGCGCGGACGGCCCTTCGTCGTCGGCGTCCGCGCAGGACACGGAGCCGGGTCAGGACCAGGACCCGCAGCCGGACGGCGGCCAGGACGGCGACGCCCTGCCCGACGAGGGAACCGGCGCGCCCGACGAGGGCACCCCGGAGGCGCCGACCGTTCCCGAGGACGAACTCGCTCCTCCGGACGGCGAGTTCACCGAGGAGCAGCGCGAATACCTCACGGACCGCGTGCCCGAGGGCGTGGACCCCGGGGCGATCCTCGACCTCGGCACCGAGGCGTGCGACCGCCTCGGCTACCTCCAGCGCCACGACCCGGAGTCGATCGGCGCGGCCGTGCGCGACGGGGAGATCCCGGGCGTCGAGGACGCCGTGACGCACCTGTGCCCCGAGTACGCCGACCTGCTGCCCGAGGGGGACGGATGACCCGCCTGCCGATCGTCGTGGCGATCCCCACGAAGAACGAGGCGGCCAACATCACCGGGGCCGTCCGCTCCGTCGCCGCGCACGTCGAGGCCGTCGTCGTCGTGGACTCCGACAGCACCGACGACACGCGCGCCCTCGCGAAGGCGGAGGGCGCCGAGGTCGTCCCGTACACCTGGGACGGGAAGTACCCGAAGAAGAAGCAGTGGATCCTCGACCACGTCCGCACCGACACGGACTGGGTGCTGTTCCTCGACGGTGACGAGACGGTCGGCGGCGAGCTGCTGGCCGAGCTGCGGCGGATCTTCCTGGACGGCCGCCAGGTACGCCCGGCCGCGTTCGACATCCCGCTCGGCTACTGGTTCGCGGGCCGCAGGCTGCGGCACGGGCACACCATCGTGAAGCGCGCCCTCGTGGACCGCTCGCGCGTCCGTTTCCCCGAGCCGGACGACCTGGCGGCGCCCGGCATGGGCGAGCAGGAGGGGCACTACCAGCCGCTGGCCGACCCGGTGTTCCGGCTGCGCGCGCCCATCGAGCACCGGGACCTCGACCCGGTGGGCACCTGGTTCGAGCGGCACAACAGGTACGCGGACTGGGAGGCGTGGCTGGAGACGCACCCGGAGGCGCGGGAGGAGATCAGGACGGCCAAGACGCGGCAGGGGCAGCTCTTCCACCGCGCGCCGCTGAAGCCGCTGCTGTCGTTCGGCTGGGCGTACGTGGCGCGCCGGGGCTTCCTGGACGGCCGCGCCGGGCTGGACTACGCGCTGGCGATGAGCTTCTACCGCTGGCAGATCGGCGTGCGGGCGCGCGAGATGCGGCGCGACACCGACACGTGACCGCACGGCGCCAGGGGGGACCGTCCCCCTGGCGCCGTCACGTCTCAGGCCCGCGGCCCGCCGTCCAGCCGAGGTCGTTCGTCGCCTACTTCCTGGCGCGCAAGGTGATCCAGCTGCTGAGGGCGGCGGTCAGGACGACCGCGGCGGCACCGGCGGCGGCTGCCGTGCCGAAGGGAGCGAGGGTGTCGAGGCGGTCGTCGTTGATGCGGAGGTAGGCGAGGCTGACGGCGACGGCGGCGAAGGTGGCCAGCGCCACGGCGACCACGGAGGTGAACGCCGCCTCGACGAACTGCACGGCGGTGAGCCGGGATCTGGCCACCCCGAGGGCCCGCAGGCCGAACCACTCCCGGCGGCGCCCGCCGTCCTCGACGACGGTGAGGACCGCCCCGAACACGGTGACGGCCGCCGCCGAGCCGAGGCCGAGGAGTACCCAGCTGCCGGTGCTGTCGGTGACCTCGGACATCTGGTAGGAGTTCTCCAGCCGGTAGGCCGGTGAGGAGGCGACCACCCACGCCCGGGCGGCTTCCCAGGCGGTCCGGTCCGTCGCCACCCTCAGGTACGCGGAGTAGGAGAAGGGGTCGTCCACCTCGGCCAGGGCCGGGTCGTCGGGGGGCAGCACCATCCCGGCGCCGACCGGGGTGTCCTGGCCGCCGGGGACGGTCAGCGTCGCGTCGGGTACCGGGATCGTCACCTGACGGGCGCGGTCCCGGGAGCTGAGCAGAAGGGCGCCGGTCGCCGACCGCTCGGTGCCGTGTTCGCCGACGAGGGTCATGCGGTCGCCGGTGCAGCGGGGCAAGGGCTGGTCGAACAGGGCCTCCAGCTGGGGGCAGGTGGCCACCAGTGCCTGGGTTTCCGGCCGCAGCACACCCGGCTCCTGGCCGGACCCCCACAAGGCGACCGAGGGAACGAGGTGCTGCACGACGGGTGGGGGGTCGCTCAGCCTCAGCGGCACCGTCTCCAGCGTCTCCACCCTGGCCAGCAGGTCGTCCTGGCCGTCGGCGCGCGCCTGGGCGACCCAGGAGGTGTGCGGCTGGGCGAGGACCTGGGAAACCGGCTGGGAGGCGCCGACGGCGAAGACCGCGATGCCGATCATCCCCGCGACACGGAAGCGGGACTGGGCGTCCGCCGCGAGTCTGCGGCTCGCCAGCAGCCAGACCAGTCCGGCCTCCACCCGGCCGAGCAGCCGGGCGAGCCGTTGCCCCGTCCACGCCGAGACGCTGGGCAGCCCGGCCCCCAACATCACCACCGACAGCCACAGCAGCGGATCGCGGGGCCGGTGGCGGAAGTACGCCACCGAGACGAGGACAAGACCCAGGGCGAACAGGACGGCGACCAGAGGGCTCGTCAGCCGGACGGGCTTGAGGAAGCGCACCCCGCGCCCGGAGCCCCGGCCGCCGCCGGACACCGTCGCGGCGCCGAACACCCCGGCGACCACCGCGACCCCGACGACCGTCAACGCGGCCTGCCACAGCGGGACGCGGAGGTCGGAACCGAAGAGCCACCTGCCCGTCACCGGCAGGGCGAACATGTCCGGCAGCACCAGCGGCCACACCAGCGCTCCGGTCAGCGCCCCCGCCGCGACGGGCAGCGCCGTCTCGGCCGCACTCCCCAGCCGCGCCCGGGGGACGGGCACACCCAGCAGCCTCAACGCCTGGTAACGGGCGGCGCGCACGGGCCGTCCGAACCGGCTCGCGGTGAGGACCAGGACGAAGGCGGGCATGACGAGGAAGAGCATGCAGCCGAGCGCGGTGTACCAGCCGAACCCCGGGGCCGGACGGCTCCCGAAGCCCTCCAGGGGTCCCTGGAGGGAGTCGAGGTGCTCAGGGGCGACCCCGAGATAGGCGAGGAGCTGACCGGCGCTCCCCACGGCGACATGGGGCAGGACGGCCACGCCCGATCCGGCGAACCACTGCCGGATCTGCCCGTCGTCGTCATCGAGCAGCCGCGCGAGGGCCGGGCTGACCAGCACCTCCCCGGGGCGGGGCCACCGGTCGAGACCCGGCGGGAACGGGCCGCGGGCGAAGGGGTCGCTGACACGTACCACGGTGACCCTGTCCCCACGGTAGTCGTGTTCGAGCTCCGTCCAGCCCGTCTCCCGGGCCTCGGGCCGGCTGAAGACCACCTGGCCGCCGAACCCGGGCGGATCGCCGAGGACCGGTGCCATGGCCGAGGCACGGGCGCTCTCCCGTTCCTGCAAGGCGGCCGTCGCGAACGTCGCCAGCACGCACAACGAGCTGAGCGTGCCGACCAGTACGAGGAGCAGCGCGCGTCGTCGGCCCTGGGCGGAGACCACCACCCGGACGGCCACCGACAGCGTCAGAGGCAGCCAGGTCCTCACGCGTCCGCCACCAGCCGCCCACCCGCGAGCGTCACCTGGCGGTCGGCCCGCGCGGCCAGATGCCGGTCGTGCGTCACCAGCAGCACGGACGCCCCGTGCTCCCTGGCCTGCTCCAGCAGCAGGGCGAAGACCACCTCGGAGTTGGCGTCGTCCAGCGCACCGGTGGGCTCGTCGGCGAAGACCACGTCGGGTCGGTGGACCAACGCCCGTGCTATCGCGGCACGCTGGAGCTCTCCCCCGGAGACCTCGCCGACCGTGCGTGAGCCGAGATGCCCGATCCCCAGGGCCTCCAGTTGCCGGGTCGCCCCACGGCGTGCCTCGGCTGCCCTGACTCCTTGTAGCCGCAGCGGCAGGGAGACGTTGTCCACCAGTGAAAGTTCCGGCACCAGATCGCCGAATTGGAAGACGAATCCGAAATGTGACCGGCGGAGTTCGTCCCGGCGGCCCACCGGCATGCTCTCGATCGGCTGGTCACGGAACAGAACGCTGCCGCGCTCGGGGGTCAGCAGCCCGGAGAGGCAGTGGAGCAGTGTGGTCTTCCCTGACCCGGAAGCCCCCACCACGCCCACCACCTCCCCGGGATCGACGTGCATGTCAACACCTGCCACCGCGACCGACGAGCCGTATCGAACATGGAGATTCCTGGCCCGCAGAACGGGTGGCACGCGTGCACTCCTTCAGCTGTCGAGGAACGACCGGATCACAGCCCTGTACCGGGCAACGGCCAGGTCACGTGGTGGCGGAGACCCAACGCGAGCAGACGTCCGGGTCGTCCTGACGTTCCTTGCACACGTGGAAGTAGATGACCTGAGCGGTGACCGTCACATCGTAGTAGCCCCAGTTCGTGTTGATGTCCTGAGGGCGAGAGACGCGGCTCCTCTCGGTGTGTGCCGAATTCCACGAGTAATCGACGTAGCAGTAGTCGCTGTCGTCGTTGTCGGCGTCCCTGATGCGGAACTGGTTGTCGGCGGAGAGCCACTGCCCCTGACACTGCCCGCCCGAGGCATTGATGATGTCGCTGTCGGCCGCGGCCGGGCCGGTCGCCGTGACCACCAGGCCGAGGCACAGTGCGCCGACAAGGAGACCACTCCTGCGTAAGGAGCGACCCGACGGCTTGAAATTGCGCATGGAATTCCCCTCCCGTTCGTTCATGCCAACCATGAACGAACGCTCGAAAGACTACTCATCACCAGAGAGGGAGCTACAAGAAATCATCCAGCCAAGGCGTAAGAAGTTTTTCGGCCATGCGTGAATCTGTTCGGCATTCAGGATCGATATCTTCACCTGGGATTAGCCCATTCTTCTTGCCTGCATGTCCTCCGGGTCGCCGATATCCTTCGGTAGGAACGGCGGTCGAGCACGGGAGGACCCTGTGGTTGCCCGGGCAGACGGCACCGGCGGCAGCCGTACGAGAAGCGAAGAACGCACGCCCTGCGCCCGCGTCCCAGGGACGGCGGGGTGTCCGGGGCGTGTCGGGAACGCCTCGGGCGACCGGTCGTTGAGGTCGTCGGAGGGACGCGTCACCCGCTGACGCGCGCCCGCACGGACCCGCCCCCGCACCGCCAAGGAACGGAGCCCCCGCCCATGACCGTCTTCCGCCTCGCCCCGGCCGTCGCCGACGCCTTCCCCGACACGCTGATCGCCCTGGTCACCGCCACCGGCCTGCGCGGCCGTGAGCCGTGGCCTGGCGCCGTCGCCGCCGTGGAGGAGCTGGAGCGGCAGGTCGCCGACGGCACGTGGCGGCCCGCCGACGACACCGATCCCCGGATCGAGGCGTGGCACGCCGCCTACCGGTCCTTCGGCACCAACCCGCGCCGCGTCCGCCCCAGCGTGGACGCCCTCGGCCGCCGCTTCGCGAAGAAGGGCGCCCTGCCGCGGATCAACCCCGCCGTCGATGCGTACAACTCCGTCTCGGTGCGGCACGGCCTGCCCGCGGGCGCGTTCGACCTCGACCACCTCGCGGGCGACGTCGTCGTCCGACAGGCCGCGGACGGCGAGGAGTTCACGCCGCTCGGCGAGCCGGGCACCGTCGAGACCACCAAGGCGGGCGAGATCGTCTACGCCGACAGCGGCGGCATCCTCACCCGCCACTGGAACCACCGCGACGCCCACCGCACGCGCGTCACCGAGGACTCGACGCACGTCGTGTTCATCCTGGAGACGGTGCAGGCCCCCCGCGACGGCCACCACGTCGAGGCCGCCGCCGACGCGCTCCGGGCCCTGCTCGCCCCGCACACCGCGGCCACCGCCGTCCACCACCTGACCCCGGCGCACCCCGAGGTGACCGTCCAGGAAGGCGCCGCGTCCCGCGCGTAGTCCCTCGGGAGGACGGCGGGGGATCCCCACCGCCACGGACGACCGCGACGGCGGCCGGTTCCTAGCGTGCGGGGCGTGACCGCTCTCCTGCCACGGCGCGCCGCCGTCCGTGCCCCGTACTGGGACACCATCCGCTACCTGTCCGGGACCCTCGTCCTCTTCGGGCATCTCGTGGACACCCTGCACGACCGGGAGGGCCTGGTCTGGCTGTACCTGGCGACGTGGCCGCTGCGGGTGCCCGTCTTCGCCCTCGTGGCCGGTTGGTTCAGCTCGGCCGCGCCGCTGACGCGTGACGCCGCGCGGCAGGTGGCGTTGACGCTGCTCCTGCCGTACCTGATCGTCGGTTTCCTGCACTCGGCGCAGCAGTGGTGGCTGACGGGCCGGTGGTGGTTCTACGTGGACAGCCCGGCGTGGGGCGCGTGGTTCCTGCTGGCCCTGCCGGTGTGGCGCCTCGCGCTGCCGTGGCTGGCGCGGCTGCGGCGGCCCGTCGTCTGGGCGGTGGCGGCGGCGCTGGTGGCCGGGTACGTGCCGTGGATAGGCGGCTGGTTGGCCCTGTCGCGGACGCTGTGCTTCCTGCCGTTCTTCCTGCTCGGCTGGAAGCTGCGGCAGGGCGCGTACGCGGCGGCGCTGCGGCCCGGCGTGGTGTGGAGCGGACGTGCGGCGGTGGCGGTGCTGGCGGGCGCGGGCGTGCTGGCCTGGTGCGTGCGGCGCCAAGTGGACTACGACTGGCTGGGGATGGCGCAGGCGTACGACTCGGCGGGGGGCCCGGCGATCCGTGCGGCGGTGTTGCTGGCGGGCGTCGTCGGGGCGCTGGCGCTGTTGCGGCTGATGCCGCGCCGCCGGATACCGGTGGTCAGCTGGCTCGGGGCGGGCGGGATGTACGTGTACGTGCTGCATCCGCTGGTGCTGCGTCCGCTGCTGCACGAGGGGGGCGTGGCATGGGCGCGCTCGTGGCCGGAGCAGGCGTCGGTGGTGGTGCTGGCGTGCGTGCTGTCGGCGGGGCTCGCGTCGGCGCCGGTGCGGCGGGTGACGTGGTGGATCGTGCGGCCCGCGCGTGCGGGCGCCGCCGCCCGGTGAGGCGGGCGGCGGCGCGGGGTGGTGCGGGGGTTGGTGCGGGGGTTGGTGCGGGGGTTGGTGCGGGGCGGTGCGGCGGGTCAGGCGTCGGTGCCGTCAGGCGCGGGGAGTTGAAGGCCCTCGATGGTGAAGGTGCACCACGTGTACTCGTAGTTGGCCTCGAACTCGGTGGTCTCCGCCAGGTTGTCCACGTCGAGGTCGGGGGCGCGGTGCAGGAAGTGGTACTCGCCCGCGGGCAGTTCGAGCGTGGTGGTCGGGTAGTCGATGTCCGCGCTGCATCCGGCGTCGCCCGGGTCGCTGGTGTAGACGTCGCACGAGCCGCAGGCGCCCACCGTCCTGCTGCCCGTGCGGGTACCGGTCCACAGGAGTTCCAGCTCGTTGGGCGAGTCGTTGGACACCTCGACCGTGATGGTCGGCCCGCCGCCGCCCGCGCCGGGGCGCGGCGGCAGGGACTCGCCCGCCGCGGGGAGCCGGGCCGCGATCTGGGCGGCGATGAGGATGTCCTGCGTGTAGTCGGCCTCGGGGTGGTCGGGGTCCTCGGCGAGCAGGTCGCGCAGCGTCGCCTCGGAGTCCGTGAAGTCACCGGCGCGGAACTGGGCGGTGCCGCAGGCGAACAGCCCGTCGGGGACGGGCCCTTGGCCGTCGGCGGCGAGCTGCGCGAACTGCTCGCCGGGCAGTTCGCCGAACAGCTCGTTCCAGTCGCGCAGTTGGTCGAGCGCGTCGCAGGGCTGGTCGCCCTCGACGCCGTCGGCCGCCGTGCCCTGGAGCACGCCGAGTTCTTCCGGCAGGCCGGTGGCGAGGGGGGAGTCGGCGTGGTCGCCGAGCAGTTCGGTGAACGGTTCGCGCGCGCCCTCGACGTCGCCCTGGGCGGTGCGGCTCAGGCCGCAGGCGTGCAGCGGCTCGGGCAGCGTGTCCGCGGCCCGTACGGACAGGCGCTCGATGTCGGGGCCTTCGCCGTTCTCGCCCGGCAGGTCGCGGAAGAAGCGCAACGGTGTGAGAGGGCCGCAGGGGTCGTCGGCGTCGGCCGCGGGCGTGGTGGCCTGCTCGTACAGGGCGTCGAGCCGGTCGGGGACCTCGGCCGCCGCGTCCGTGTCGGGGTGGTCGGACCGCACGGCGACGTAGCCGTCGAGGGCGGAGCGGTAGCGCTGCTCGGCCTCCTCGAACGGCTCGTCGCCCGCCTGTTCCACGAGGTCGTCCGCGAGGGCCAGCCGCTCCTGGAGGTCGTCCTCCAGCGCCTGCCGCTGCGCGTCCTCGAAGAAGACGACGGCGCCCGCCGGGATCGCCAGGAGCAGGATGCCCGTGGTGAGCGGTACCAGGAGCGGGCGGCGGCGCGGCGTCTCGGGGCGCGCCAGGCGCCAGGCGTCGGCGGCGAGGACCAGCAGGCCGAGGACGTACAGCGCGACCCACTGCCCGGATATGCCGTCGGCCGTGACGGGCAGGACCGCCCAGAGCAGCAGGCCGGTCAGCAGCAGGCTGGGGACGACCTGCCACCAGCGCCGCAGGTAGAGGTAACCGGCGCCCAGGCCGCTGAGGTTGAGCAGCGCGGCGGTGACGGCGAGCCGCTGGTCCCGGGGCGGGCGGACGGTCGGCGGGGCAGGGGGGAACTGCGGCGCGGACCCGTCGCCGTACATCACGGGGCCGATGCCGTGCGGGGTCGTGGGCGGGGGCGGTCCGTAGGGGCCGCCGTACGGGTTCTGGCTGGCGTAGGGGTTGGCGAACGGGCCGCCCGCGGGGGCGCCGTACGGGGAGCCGGGGGCGGCGGCGGGCGGTGGCCCGAACTGCGGGCCGGGTGGGGGCGCGGACGGTGGCGGCGCGGCGGGCGGCGGTGCGGAGGGCGGAGGCGCGGAAGGCGGAGGGGGCGGCGGGGTGTTCGGGGTGTTCGGGAGGCCGCCGTATCCGGCGCGCGGATCGCCCGGCGGCGGCCCCGGTGCGCCGCCGGGCCCGTCGCCGTGGCCCTCACCGTGGTCGCGGGAGTTGTCGTCGGGACCGGTCATGGAGGTCTCCTCGTACGTTCACTGGTTCAGGGAACCTGCTCCCCCTCGCACACACGGGGAAGCTGACAGTAACGGTTCCCGGTTCGGGGCGATTTGGCGGGGTCGGCGTCCGGTCAGGTGCGTGCGGCGCGGACGCGTGCGTAGATGTCCTGGAGGGTGTCGATCACCGCGTCGAGCGTGAACTCGTCGCGGACGAGGCGCCAGGCGGCGTGTGACGCGGCCTCCTGCGCGGCGGGTTCCAGCAGGTCGAGGACGGCGCGGCCGATCGCCTCGGGTCGGGGGACGACGCGCCCGGCGCCCGCGCGGGCGACGTCGGGCGCGAGCCCGGTGCCCTCCCGCACGACGACGGGCGTGCCCACGGACATCGCTTCGAGCACCGAGACGGAGAAGGCGTCCTGGCTTGAGGGGAGGACGAACACGTCGGCGCCGCGCAGCGCTTCGAGGACGGCGGGGCCGTCGAGCGCGCCGGGGTGGTGGAGCGCGCCGCGCACGCCGAGGCGGTCGGCGAGGGCCAGGGTCCCGGCCAGGGCGCCGGTGTCGGGCCCGGCGAGGACGAAGCGGGTGTCTGGGCGCGCGGCCAGGATCTCGGGCATCGCGCGGACGAAGTCCTCGGGCCGCTTGCCCGCTTGGACGCGCGCGAGGTAGAGCACGGTGGGCGGCCCCGGCGGGCGGGGGCGGCGCTCCTGCGCGGGGACGCCGTTCACGAGCCGGTGCTGCGGCGCGATGGGCCGGGGCGCGAGGACGGCGGCGGTCTCGTGGCGCTCGCGTTCCGTGAGGTGGAGCACGGCGTCGGCGCGGTGCAGGACGCGGCGGACGCCGAGGGCGTCCACGAGGCGGGCGACGCGCTTCTCGGTCGGGTCGATCATGCCGTGGGTCTGGAGGACGAGCGGCGTGCCCGCGCGCAGGGCCAGCAGCGCGACGGGGAGCGTGATCAGGTCGCGCATGAGGTGGACGTGCACGACGTCGGCGGAGCGGACGGCCGACCAGGCGCGGGCGAGCATGCCCGGCGAGGTGATGCCGCTGACCTCGAAGCGCGGCAGGACGTGGCGGGCCTGGAACAGCCGGACGGGCACGCCGTCCACCTCGCGGGGCAGCGGCCCCGGCGGGAACCCGTCCCCGAGCGCGAGGAGCACGGCGCGTCCGCCGCGGGCGTTGAGCCCGCGGCAGAGGTGGAACGCGACCCGTGTCGGGCCGCCGAACGCGTGTGTCGGCGTGTGCAATGTGACGACGTGCATGACCCGCATCCCGGGCGCCCCTCCCCCTGCCACCGTGGATCACCCTAGGCGATCCGGGGCGGGGGCGGGCGCGAACGGGCGTCTTCGGCCGGCCTGTTGTCCTGGCCGCGTCCAGAACGGGTTCCGGCAGGGTTCTGGCCGGGCTCTGGCCGGGTTCTGGCCGGGAAATGGCCGCCGGGTTCAGGCTGGGTTCAGGCCAGGATCAGGACGAGCGCGGCGGCGAGGGCGACGAGGGCCGTGGCCGCGTGGATGCCGTACGCGGCGGCCTTCGGGCCCTTGGCGCCGAGCACGATCGCGGCGTCGGCGAGCGGGGTGAACGTCGAGGCGAGGACGAGCCAGCCGAGGAGCACGTCGTCCCCGTGGAGCAGCCCGACGAGCAGGACGAGCCCGGACGTGATGTCGCGGACGCCCTTGATGTTCGCCCACGGGCGGGGCGCGCCGTGCACGGCGGGCAGGCCGAAGCCCGCCGCCGAGGCCTGCGGCTGGAGCAGGAAGCGCAGCCCGATGGCGATGATCCCGACGGCGATGACGGCGGTGACGACGAGGGCGGCGGTGAGCATGGCGGTGTCCTTCGGTGGTCCGTGGCCGGACGAACACTGTCGGCGACAGTTGTTCTAGCGGCGCTAGCGAATGGCTGGACGCTAGCACTAGCGAGACGAGAATGTCTAGCGCTGCTAGTCTCGGGAGCATGTCCACCGCAGCACGCCGCGCCCGAGAGCGCGCCCAACGACATCAGCTGATCATCACGGCCGCCCGCGAGCTGGCCGAGACGGAAGGATGGGAGGCGGTCACGACCCGGCGGCTCGCGGAGCGCGTCGAGTACAGCCAGCCCGTGCTGTACAGCCACTTCGGCGGCAAGGACGGCATCGTGCGGGCCGTCGCCCTGGAGGGGTTCACGGAGCTGACGGCCGCGCTGCGGCGGGCCAGGGAGAGCGTCCAGGAGCACGGCCCCGAGGACGGCACGGGCCGCACGCTGCGGGCCGTGGGAATGGCCTACTGGGACTTCGCGGCGCGGCATCCCGCGCTCTACCAGGCGATGTTCGTCCTGCCCACGGATCTCAAGTTCGCGCACGAGGAGACGCCGCAGGCGCTGCGGGACGCGTTCGGCGAGTTCGTGGCGGCGTTCGACCCGGCCGACCCCGAGCGGCTGGCCATGGCCGAGGTGTCGTGGGCGTCGCTGCACGGGCTCACCACACTCGGGATGAGCGGCCGGGTGCCCACGGCGACGCAGACGGAGCGGATCGAGCTGCTCGTGACGCTGCTCGTCGGCGGCGGCTGACCAGGCGCCGCGCGCCCCCGCCGCCCGCGCGGCGGCGGCCGGGCCCCTCGCGCGGGGCCCGGCCGCCCGTCGTCAGGCGTGCAGTCGCCGGCCGTCAGCCGGCGACTGCACTCGGGACCGTCACAGGTCCTCCTCGTCCGGGTCGCCCGCCGTGTCCAGGTCCGTCGCGTCGTCGATGTCGGCGATGTGCATCGCCGCCTCCTCCGCCCCCGCGGCGCCGCCGTCGATGCCGACGTCGAGCGCCGTCACGTCGTCGGGCCGCACCGGGCGCGCGTCGTCCGGGCCCGAGTCGAAGCCGGAGTTGGCCGCCGGGTCGGTGTCGGACGCGACGAGGCGCCCGGCCCGGTCCTCGCCCGCCTCGCCGTCCGCGACCGGCTCGCCCCACGCGTCCGGCTGGTCCCCGATCCCGTCCCCGGGCGGGGGCCTGACGTCGGGCACCTCCTCGGACAGCCGCTGGTCGAGCGTCTCGCCCTCCTCCTGCTCGCGGGCGGTGAGGCCGTGGCCCTCCACGGCCAGGGGCTTCTCCGGCGGCGAGTAGCCCATGTCCAGGACGTCGTCGAGGCCGGGCTCGTCGAGGGCGTCCTCCAGGTCCCCGGTGTAGGTGGGGTCGTCCCGGTCGGTGCTCTCGGTCGGCTGGTACACGTCGTCGCCCATCGGGTCGTCCCCCGAGGCGTTCGGCGTGGCGTCCTCCGACATGGCGGCCTCCTCGGTTGTGTGTCGCGGTCGCTTCCGGCCCCCGGGTACCCGCTCAGCCGTTCTTCCTCGCGTGTTCGGGGAAACGGGCCTCGACCCGGCCGTCGATCACCCGCGTCTCGAAGACGGGCTGGGGCGCGGTCGCGGGGCCCTGCACGTTCCAGCCGTCGTCCAGCCGGAAGGTGCTGCCGTGCCACGGGCAGCGCACGCAGCCGTTCTCCAGCTCGCCCTCGGACAGCGGGCCCGCCATGTGCGAGCAGCGATCGGCCAGCACCCGTACCGTGCCGCTCGCCTCGCGGACCACCATGACCGTGATGTCGCCGACCTCGGCCCGGACGGCGCGGCCGACCGGGAGGTCGGACAGCATGGCGATCGCGTGCCACTCGGTGTCGGCCAGCGCGGCGACCTGCTCGGCGTGGTTCGCGCCCGACGCCTGGCGGTACGCGAGGTGCCCGCCCAGCGCGCCGCCGACGGAGACGAGCGTCAGGCCCGCGAGACCGTACGCCCGCCCGGCCATGCGCCGCCCGCGCAGCCGCTTCCACAGCGAGGTGGTGTAGAGGGCGAGGGCGCCCGAGTTCGCGAGCGCGTGGACGAGCCCGACGCGCATCTGCGGCTTGCGCAGGTCGGCCCAGTCGGTCCAGCCGGTGAGCGCGGCGGGCGCGGCCGTCGCCACGCCGAGCGCGATCAGCAGCCCGGCCGCGCGCCGCTTCCCCTTGCCGGGCAGCATGTCGAGGACGGCCGCCGACGTCCACGAGCCCATGGGCAGCTGGACGAGGACCGGGTGCGCCGGGTGCCCGAGGGGCTTGCCGTGCAGGATGTCCCGCAGGTCGGGCGGGAGCGTGTGGACGGCGCGGCGCAGCGGGCCGAGCAGCGGGTCGGCCGCCTGGGACGCCTCGATCCGTTCCACGGTGGCGAGGACCCGGCCCGGCCGGTCGGGCTCGGGCAGCAGGGAGCGGAAGGTGGCGGCGACATCTGGGATTTTGTCCGAAAAGGCCATGCCTCCCGGTTCCACGCCTGCCGGATCCGAAACACCGCGCGGGGCATGTTCCGGCCGTCGGCGGGGTACGGCGGGGGGCCGTGGCGGCGGGGGCCGGGAGCGACACCGTCAGAGGGGGGGACGCCCCCTCCGTGCGTGATCACGGGGCCCCGGGTCTCACAGCCGGGCGGCGAAGAACCGCACGGACGCCTCGACCAGCGGCGCCGGATCGACGCCCTCGAAACAGTGGTCGGCGCCTTCGACAAGCAGGAGTTCGCAGCTCGCGCCCGCGGCCGTCAGCGCGGCTGCCAGATCCACGCTCTGCCGGTGCGGGACGGTCCGGTCGCGGTCGCCGTGCATCAGCAGCATCGGCGGTGCCTCACCCGACACATGGGCGACAGGGCTGGCGCGGAAGGCCACCTCGGGGGCGAGCGGGACCGCCACGCCGAGCAGGCGGGCCTCCGGACTGTCCGCGCTATCAGTTCTATCGGCGCTAGCGGTGCTGTCGGTACCAACAGTACTGTCGGCGCTATCGGCGCTGTCGGGGTCACCCGTGGCCGCCGCGGGCACGTGCTGGTCGAGTGCCACGAAGTCGGTCGGCGGGTACCAGAGCACGGCCGCCCCGACCCGTTCATCGTCGGCCTCGGCGTCCCCCTCGCGCGGACCACGCCCGGCGGTCAGCGCCAGCATGCCCGCCAGGTGGCCGCCCGCGGACTCGCCCCAGACGCCGACCCGGCCCGGGTCCACACCGACGACCGGCGCGGCGGCACGCAGCCAGCGCACGGCCGCCCGTACGTCCTCCAGCTGGGCCGGGAAGACGGCCTCGCCGCTGAGCCGGTACTGGACGGTGGCCATGGCGAACCCCCCGGCGAGCGCGGCCTCCACCGGATCGGTGGCGGGCCTGTCCCCCAGCCACGACTCCGAGACACGGTGCGATCCCCAGAGCCAGGCCCCACCGTGGATCCACACCAGCAGGGGCACCGGCCCCGTCACGCCGGTCGGCACGAACAGGTCGAGCAGCAGCGGCCGGAAGCCCGCGATCTCGGCGTACGTCAGATCGCGGTACACCAGCCGGTCCCCCTCGGGACGCGGGCTCGGCAACTGCGGTACGGCGACGGCCATATGGTCTCCTCTCACGGGCGATGCGGGCGGCTCACGCATCGGCGGGGCACCGGCGGACCCGGCTGTCCTCGTCCCCACGGCCGTGGTGCACCGGCCGGAAGGCTACCCGGCCCGGACTCCGTCGCGCGGTACGGCGGCGGGCAGGTGGACGACAGCGGAGGCGGCCCCCGCGTGGGGAGCCGCCTCCTTGGTGCCCGGATCAGGTGGTGCCCGGATCAGGTGGTGCCGATGGGTCAGGGTGTGCTGACGCCTGGTCCGGTGAACGTGTAGCTGTCCAGGTCGAGGATCGCCCCCGACCCGCCGGTGAACACCACGTACAGGTCACGTGGCGCGTCGTCGGCGTTCGTCACCGGCACGTTGATCTGGGAGTAGGTCTCCCAGCCGCCGGTGTTCGGGACGGTCACCCGCGCGACGACCGGGCCGGTGATCGAGTCGTAGCGGAACGTCGCGACGTTCCCCGCCTTGTCGGAGGAGACCCGCGCCGACAGGCCGGTGACGCCCTGGAGGCTCACCTGGTGGTAGCGCACCCACTCGCCGTTCTGCACGTCACCGAGGCGACGGCCGCCCTCCGCCCCCGACGCGTTGATGATCTGCGGGCCCGACAGCTGCTCGAAGTGCTCGGCCTGCCAGCGCTTCGGCCACAGCGTCAGCTCGGTCTCACCCGTCAGCGGCGCGCTGCCCGGGGCGCCCTCGTCCGCGTAGGAGGCGCGGATGACGTAGAACTGCGTCGCGTCGAGGCCGGAGTGGATCGGCCCCGTGTCGAACGTGGTGGAACAGCCGTTGCCCTGCGCCACCTCGTGCGCGTGCTCCTGGTGGCCGAGCGCCACGCGGACCACGACGTCGGCGCAGTTGATCGGCCCGTCCTGCGGGTCGGTCGCCGACGCGGTGACGGTGACGTTCTCCTCCCACTCGTAGACCCCGCCCGCCGGTGGCTGGGAGATCGTGAGCGTCGGGCGGTTGTTGCCGACGACGACCTGCACGGTCGCGCTGCTGCTGCGCCCCGTGCCGTCGCTGACCGTCAGCCGTGCCCTGAACTCGCCGTTCCCCGTGTAGGTGAACGAGGGGTTGGCGGCCGTCGAGTCGGTGGAGCCGTTGTCGGTGAAGTCCCAGGCGTAGCTGAGCGGATCACCGTCCGGGTCGCTGCTGCCCGCGCTGGAGAACTGCACCGCGAGCGGCGCAAGGCCGTTGTCGCGGTTCACGGACGCGAGGGCCGTCGGCGTCCGTCCGCCCTGCACGTAGTTGATCTTGTACAGACCGGCATCCGGGGCGCCCGAGAAGTAGCCGCTGCCGTACTCCAGCAGGTACAGCGAGCCGTCGGGGCCGAACTCCATGTCGATGGGATGGACGAGGCCCATGCCGTCGAGCACCGACTCGATCGCGGTCGGGTCGCCGTTCACCGGGTCGTTCCCCTCGAACTGCACCTCCTTGATCCAGTTGCGGCAGTACTCGGAGATCAGCAGCTTGTTGTCGTAGTACGCGGGCCACTTGACGTCCGAGTTCAGGTTCGGGTCGTAGTGGTAGACCTCGGCGTGGTTCGGCGAACCGCAGCCGCCCGGGGTGTCGAGCTCGGGCCACTCGACGCTGCCGCCGTGCTGCTCCCACACCAGCGCGCCCTGCGTGGGCGGCAGTTGCTGGAGTCCGGTGTTGTGCGGCGAGTTGTTGACCGGGCCGGTCGAGCCGCCGCACGGGAACCAGCCGCGGGGCTGGTTGGTGGCGAAGTTCCAGTCGTTGTAGGCGACGTTGGGGCCGCCGCAGTAGGGCCAGCCGAAGTTCCCTGGGCCGGTCGCGCGGTTGAACTCGTCGTACGCCGCCGGGCCGCGCGCCGGGATGGTGGCGCCCGCGTCGGGGCCGACCTCGCCCCAGTACAGGGTGTCGTTCGCCTGCTCGTCCACGAAGAGGCGGTACGGGTTGCGCAGCCCCATCACGTAGATCTCGGGGCGGGTGCCCGAGGTGCCGGGGGCGAAGAGGTTCCCCGAGGGGATGGTGTACGTGCCGTTGTCCTCGGGGTGGATGCGGTTGATCTTGCCGCGCAGGTCGTTGGTGTTGCCCGAGGTGCGCTGGGCGTCGTACTGCGGGTGGCGGCCCGGGCGTTCGTCGATGGGCGCCATGCCCTGCGCGTCGCCGCCCGAGTTGGTGTTGTCGCCGACCGCGAAGTAGAGGTTGCCGTCGCTGTCCCAGTCCATGGAACCGGCGGAGTGGCAACACAGGTCGCGTTCCGTCGGCCACTCGATGATCATGTCCTCGGTCGAGGGCGCGATCGTGTTGGTGGCGTCGTTGAAGGTGAACCGCGAGATCCGGTTCACCAGCGGCGTGGAGGCGGGCGAGTAGAAGAGGAACACCCAGCCGTTCGCCTCGAAGTCCGGGTGCAGCGTGATGCCGATCAGCCCGTCCTCGAACCGGGCGTCGAGCGGCAGGGTGAGCGCGACGGTGGTCGTCTCGGTTGCGGGGTCGTAGACCCGCACCTGGCCACCGGCGGCGCTCGTGCCGCGGTTGATGTAGAGGACCTTCTGGTCAGGGGTGACGGCGATCTCGATGGGTTCGCCCATGCCGAGGCCGCCGTCGAGGCGTACCTTCTCGAAGGCGCTGGCGGGGGGCGGCGCCATGGGGGCGACGTCCTCCGCGGCCGGGTCGGCGGCGGACGCGCTGGGCGCGAGCAGCAGGGCGGACAGGGTCAGCAGTGCGGTGAGCAGGGCTAGGGCGCGCGAGAGCACGGCACCTCCAGTGGGCCGGTCGCGGGTGGGGGGTGGTGAGGTGGTGCGGGCGATACGGGGTGGGTGGTGCGGGTGGTGCGGGGTCCGGCGGCCGGTCGGGGCGCGACCGGCCGCCGGACGGCCTCAGCTGCCGAGGACGGCCAGGTCCCAGAGGGAGTAGCCCCACTGGGTGGCCCGTTCCGTCCCGGTGACGCGGACGTACCGTGCGGTGCCCGTGACGGCGAGGTCGTCGAGACCGCCGTCCCCGGACGTGGTGGCGTACGCCTGGTTCCAGGTCGTGCCGTCGGTGGACGTCTGGACGGAGTACGAACGGGCGTGCGCCGTCTCCCAGTTCAGGCGCACGCGCTCCAGCGTGCGGGCCGAGCCGAGGTCCACGGTGATCGACTGCGGGTCGGCGAACGCGCTGCCCCAGCGGGTCGCCGGGTCGCCGTCCACCGCGTTGGCGCCGACGTGGCCGCTGCCCGGCTCGACGCTGGAGACGGTGACGGGGCGGCCCCTGGCCAGGTCGGTGACCGGGTCGCCGCCGCCGTCGTCGTGCTTGATGCGGACGTTGCGGTAGTTGATGTCCCAGCCGTCGCCGTCGTTCTGGAGGCCGATGTAGCCGTTCGCGATGTCACGGTCGCTGGTGTACTCGTTGATCTGCACACCGTTGAGGTAGATCGTGACGTCGCGGCCCTCGACCGTGATCTCGTACGTGTTCCAGGTGCCCGGCGGGTTCAGCGCCGCGTCGCGGGCGGCGACGTCCGGGGCGGAGAAGCTGTAGACGCTGCCTGTGGTGCGGGACGGGTCGGCGTCGGTCGCGTCGATCTGGATCTCGTGGCCGAGGTCCACCGGGCCCCACGGGTCGCCCTGCGGGTCGGGGAAGCCGATGAACACGCCGCCGTTGTCGTCGCCCGGCATCATCCAGTCCACCTTCAGCGAGTAGTCGCCGAAGGTCTGCACCGGGTACCACAGCAGGCCCATGCCGCCGAACGACGTCAGGGTGCCGTCCTCCAGCGTGAACCCGCCGGGGCCCGCCTGCTCCCACGCGTCCAGGCTGGCCTGCGTGCCGTCGAACAGCGGCGTGTAGCCCGTCTCGGGGCGGCAGTCGGCGGCGCGGTTGCCCGAGGCGACCTGGATGCCGCCGAGGATCATCTCGACGAACGCCGGGTCGTCGTAGGACTCGTCGGTGTGGCCGAGGCCGGTGTACCAGGAGCGTCCGCCCTGGTAGTCGTGGCACCAGGCGATGGGGTGGTCGCCGCCCATGGCGCCGCCGTCGTACGACGACTCGTCCAGGCTGGCCAGCACCTTCACGTCCGAGCGCGGGTTGGTGCGGTAGTCGTACCACTCGTCGGTGCGGGTCCACTCCTCGTGCAGGTGCTCGGTGGAGGGGTTCGCGCGGTCCTCGACGTGGATGGTGGCTTCCTGCGTCGCCGGGTGCGACCGGAACCAGGCGCCGACCAGGCCGCCGTACCAGGGCCAGTCGTACTCGGTGTCGGCGGCGGCGTGGATGCCGACGTAGCCGCCGCCGTCGGCGATGTACGCCTCGAACGCGCCCTGTTGGGCCGCGTTCAGGACGTCGCCCGTGGTGGAGAGCCAGACGACGGCCTGGTACTGGGCGAGGTTGGCGGTGGTGAAGGCGGTCGGGTCCTCGGTCGCGGTGACGGAGAACCCGTTCGCCGCGCCGAGGTCCTGGATGGCGGCGATGCCGTCGTCGATGGACGAGTGGCGGAAGCCGGTGGTCCTGGAGAAGACCAGGACGTCGGTCAGCGGGGCGGCGGCGGCCTCCACGGCCCGCGCCGGTGCGGCGGCGGGCGCGGGCCCGGCCGCGGCGGCGGTCAGCGTGCCGGTGAAGGCGAGCGCGGCCCCGAGCAGGGTGGCGGACAACTTTCTGAAACCTCTGTGCACGTGCGTCCTCCGTGGCTCACGACGGAATGGATCGTCGGGCTGTTGCACAGGCGCGCGCCGCCGCACCGGGTGGGGGGACCGGACGCCGGGCCGTGGGGCTGAGGGGGTGGCCATGCGCCGGACTTCGAGCGGGATACAGCCAGAAGGTAGCGGCGTTCGGCCGAACTGGACACCCGTCAGGACGAAACTGACCGCACATTGTCTTCCGACCGGACAAAGAGCCCCCCTGGTCCAGACCAATCCCCCACGGCCCGCGGACAGCCTCGGCCTGACGGGGGCCGCGCCGTCGTCCAGCGGGCGGGCGGTAGAGGCGGGGAAAGGAATTCCCTCCGGTGGGTAAGGACGGGCGGGTGTGGGAGACATATGCCGCGCCCAAGGGACTGGTGCCGGAGGGGGCTCCGTGGGGCGTCCTACCCTTCTTTTACGGGGGGTTCGGGAAAACAGGAGAGGCATGGAGGAATGAAAGGCGGTGAGCGCGTCCAGCGGGCCGACCGAGCGGGGTTGCGGTGTGCCGAGCGGGCGCTCCGGGTGGGCGTCATCCGGTGGCCGAACAGCGGTGGGACGGCGGGGGCGGTCCTCGTGGCGAGGGGGTGACGGCTGAACTCGTGGCGGATTTCGGGCAGCGCGTCGAATTCTGGGAACCCCGTGCGCGGCGGCCACGTCCATGAGTGCGGGTACGCGTTCAACTTCGCGCAAAACGAGATCACTTCCGGTAAATCGATCACGAAGAGCCATGTCATCGCGGCTCGACGGTGACCCTGCGCTCGTTCGGCCGTTCCGCGATTTCCCGCCCTTACCAGGAGGCCCACGGTGAGACACCTTCTCCGGCGCTCCGCCCTCGGCGCGCTCGCCCTGTCGGTCACGGCCCTCGGGCTGGCGGGCTGTTCCTCGTCGCCATCGGATTCCGCGTCCTCGTCGGGGACCGTGGACGCGGACCGCCCGCACTACGCCTCGGTGGCCGCGCTGACGGACGCGGCGGACGCCGTCGTCGTCGGGACGGTCGGCGCGTCCCGTTCCGAGATGTTCACCCCCTCCTACGACGAGGAGGACCCCGAGCAGAACCCGTACGCGGGCACGGACGAGGGCCCGTCGGACGAGGAGTTGGAGGCGGCGTCCCTGCCGGTCACCGTCGCCCGGCTGACGATCACCGAGTCGATCGGCGGGGGCGGCCCGGCCGCCGGTTCGGAGATCGACGTCCTCCAGACCGGCGGTGAGGCGGACGGCGTGACCCTGGAGTTCGAGGGGGACACGCCGCTCGCCGAGGGCGACACCGTGCTGCTCTTCCTGGAGGAGTTCGAGCCGGGCGAGTACTACATCACCGGCGGGCCGCAGGGGCAGTTGGTGCGCAGCGAGGACGGCGCGTTCGTCTCCGTCGCGGCCGACCGTCCCGAACTGACCGTCACCGACGCGGAGCTGGCGACGCTGCGGTGACCGGACGAGGGTTCCCGGGCGTCGGGCGGGAGAGGTGATCCCGCACCGGCGTCCGGGGGCCCCGCCCATCTGCCGGGCGGGCTGGGAGACTTGCTCACGTGATCGTGAGACCGGCGTGTGAAGCGGACTTCGGCGCGTTCCTCGGCCTGGCCGCCCAGGTCGAGCACTGGTTCGGCCGGATGGTCGGGGAACCCGGGTTCCACGCCGCCGTGGAGGAGCACATCCGCGCGTCCACGGCGCTCGTCGCGGTGGCGGCCGGAGGGGACGGGCCCGGCGGGGACGCGCCGCTCGGCGGGCTGCTGTTCGGCGCCGAGCCGCCGACGTACCACGTGCACTGGCTGATCGTGTCGGCGCAGGCCAGGGGGACGGGCGCCGGGCGCGCGCTCGTGGACGACGCCGTCCGCCGTTTCGTCACGGGCCCCGGCAGCCTGGAGGTCGTCACCTTCGGCCCCGACCACCCGGGCGCCGTGACCAGCGGCGCGCGCGTCTTCTACGAACGGCTCGGCTTCACCCCGGCCGAGGCCACCGACCCCGGCCCCGAGGGCGGCTCACGCCAGGTCTACCGCCGGACGGTCCGACCGCCGGGGTCCGTCTAGACGCCGGTGGCGCCGTCGATGCGTTCCCTGATCAGGTCGGCGTGGCCGTTGTGGCGGGCGTACTCCTCGATCATGTGGACGTAGACCCAGCGCAGGCTGACGTCCTGCCCCAGGAAACGGCCGGTGTCGGTCGGCGCGCGGTCGGCGCACAGCTCGCGGGCGCGGGCGATCTCGGTGCGCCAGGTGGCGAGGGCGGCGGCCAGGGTGGCGTCCTCGGCCAGGTCGAAGCCGCCGTCGGGGCCGTCGGGATCGGCCTGCGGATCGTAGATCGGCGGGGCGTGCTCCCCGGCGAACACCCGCCGGAACCAGTTCCGTTCCACCTCGGCCATGTGCTGGACGAGCCCGGTCAGCGTGAACCCGGACGGCGGCACGGACGCGAGGGCGGCCTGCGCGTCGTCCAGTCCCTCGCACTTCATGGCGAGGGTGGCGCGGTGGAAGTCGAGCCAGCTCTCGAGCGTGACGCGCTCATCGGCATTCAGGGGCGGCACGGGGCGTTCGACAGTACTCACCGCCCCATTGTCACCAGCGGGAAAGCAACCTCCGGCATCCCCTGACTCCATGTGCTCCCGCGCGCCCCCGGTGAACGAGGAGCGGGTACCTGGGGGGACCGTACGGTCGGTGTCACGTATCGCCCTCTGCGTTGGTGCCGGACGGCCGCGCGGCACGGCGACAGCGAAGTGACGTCGGATGCGGCGAGAAGCCGTAGTAAGCCCTGGGAGATCACGTGTTCGCTCATTCAGACCGCATTCCCACCGGAAGCCCTCTGCCCGATGGCGTCACCACCCCGCGCCCGTGGGGGGTGCGCCGGATGGTGCCGTATCCGGCGAGCGGTTCACCCGAGTATGTCAGGGCCGAGCTCGCTCCGGACACCCAGACGACCCGTTATCTGGACGCCGACGGCTCGCTGGTCCGGGCGCCGGGACACGGCACCAGCACGGGGACCAATCCGCCCACCGGAACCGGCAACCCGAGCGACGGTAAGGGCCCCGGCGGTCCCAGCGGAGGCGGGGATCAGGACACGGGGAACGACGGCGATCAGTGACCGACGGTTCTCGACCGGTCGTGGTCGTCACCAACCTTGATGACGCGACCACCGACCTGGTGCTCGCCGAACTGCACGGCCGGGAAGTCCCGGTCGTGCGGTTCGACTCAGGTGACTTTCCCGCTCAGCTCACCTTCAGCGCACAGATCGAACGCGAGGGCTGGTCGGGGACGCTGACCACTCCCACCCGGAGCTTGCAACTCGAACACGCCCGGTCACTGCTGTACCGGCGACCCTCGGGGTTCGCGTTCCCTCATCTGGAGGCGCAGGATGCCAGATTCGCCGTCGGGCAGGCCCGCCACGGGCTCGGTGGGCTCCTGACCTCGCTTCCGGACTGTCTCTACGTGAACCACCCGAACCGTATCGGCGACGCCGAGTTCAAGCCCGCCGGGCTCGCGGCGGCGGTCCAATCCGGCTTCACCATCCCGCCCACGCTGCTGACCAACGAACGGGACGCGGCTCAGCGGTTCGCCGAACGGTACGCACCGGTCCTCTACAAACCCCTGAACGTACCGGTCTACCTGCGTGATGGGGTGTCCTGCACGGTTTCCGTGGAACCAGTCACGGCCGACCAACTGGACGACTCAGTCGCGGGCACGGCGCACCTCTTCCAGGCCATCGTCCCGAAGGTCGCCGATATTCGGACCACCGTCATCGGCAGGAAAGTGTTCTCCGTGCGGATCGAGTCAGATGCGCTCGACTGGCGTACCACCTACGGTCGGCACACGTATCGTGCCGTGAGCACTCCCCCGGACGTCACGGCCTCTCTGTTCAGCTATCTCGAACGATTCGGGTTGGTCTTCGGCGCGTTCGACTTCGCCGTGACGGAGGAGGGCAACTGGACGTTCCTTGAGTGCAACCCGTCCGGACAGTGGGCCTGGCTCGAAGACGAGACGGGGCTACCGATGATCTCGGCATTCGCCGACCTGCTCGAAAAGGGAACCAGGCCGTGAACCAGCCCCGACCGACCGCCGCCCGACTGCGGCGGCAGCTTGCCGAACGACTGGCGGAGGGGGGCCACGTCACCTCGCCCGGGTGGCGCTCCGCCGTGGACGCGGTGCCTCGCCACGCCTTCCTCTCCACGGGCGTCTTCCGTCCCGTACCGGGTTCCGCCCCCACCTCGTACACCCCGACGCTGGCCGACGAGCAGTCGGAGGCGTGGCTGGCGCTGTGCTACGCCGACGAGACCTTGGTGACCCAGATCGCCGGAACCGTGCTGCCGCAGGACATCACGGGGAGCATCGCCCGGCAGCCCTCGTCGTCCTCCACCCTTCCGTCCCTGATGCTGGACATGCTCGAAGCACTGGACGTCGAGGACGGCCACCGGGTGCTGGAGATCGGCACCGGCACCGGGTACAACGCCGCGCTCCTCGCCCACCGGGTCGGTGCGGGGAACGTCACGACGGTGGAGACGGACCCCGACGTCGCGCACCGGGCCAGGAGCGCGCTCCACGCGTGCGGCCACCCGGCGACCGTGATCGTCGGTGACGGGCGGTTCGGCTGCCCGGAACGCGCTCCCTACGATCGGGTGATCGCCACGTGCGGCGTCAGCCGAGTCCGTCCGGAGTGGGTGGCCCAGACGAGGCAAGGTGGGGTAATCCTCACCACGGTCCGAGGCGGACTCTGGTCGTCGGGCCTGGCCAAGCTGACGGTCGGGGAGAACGGCACGGCCGAGGGTGTGTTCGTCTCCGAGGCGTCGTTCATGCGGGCCAGGCAGGAGGAGACGAGCGGAAGCGTCATGTTCCCCTCACCGGACGAGGGGAACGCGCGGGCCACCGGCCTCGGGCCTGAGATCGCCGACGACTGGACGGCGAGGTTCGTCATCGACAGCACGCTGGACGGCGTGAACCTCTTCCAGGCCGTGAGCCTCCAGGGGGAGCCACCGGCCGACTACTGGTTCCACGAGCCGTCCGGCTCGTTCGCCGTGGTGGGCGGGAATCCGGGCGATGGCTGGACCGTGCGCCAGGGCGGGCCCGTATCACTGTGGGACACGGTCGAGCGCGCCATCGGCGCGTGGCGGGACGCCGGTTCTCCTTCGGTGACGGACTTCCGTGTCCGCATCACCTCGGACCGGCAGGAGATCTTCACGGAGAAGGCGCCGAACACCCGGTGGGGCAAGCCTGTGGAACGTCTCGCGTGAGCCGAACGGCTGGCTGCGGTCGGTACGGTGCACCGGAACGGACAGTACGAGGAGGTGGTGGAGTGCCGGAGTGGCGTTTCACGGTCGTGCTCAACCGGGGGATGACCGAGAGCGAAGCGGACTGTTTCGACACTCTCGACGAGCCGCTGTGCGCCGACGGCTCCGTCTCCTACACGAGAAACGGGCCAGGCCCGAGCCGTCTCGTGTGCGGGATCGAGGCGCCGAGGCTGCTTGAGGCGGTGGCCAGGGCCGCGTCCGCGATCCGGCGGATTCCGGGGCTGCGGGCTGTCGCCGCCGAACGGGACGACCTGCTGACGCTCGAAGAGGCCGCCGAGCGGCTGCCGGACGGGCCCTCCCGGGACGAACTGACCGCCGTGGCACGCGCACGCGCCGGTGACGGGTTACCGGCGCCGGAAGGGGAGACCGACGGAACGCCGTACTACTCGTGGCCGAGGATCGTGAGCAGTCTGCGCGGCCTCGGGTACGCCGCTCCTGACGCGGATCGCGACATCGAACTCGCCGACCTCGCCCTGCGAACGCGGCACGAGCTGGAGGCCGCCCACGTGCCGGACGCCATCCGACGCGCCTTGGGCCTCTCGGACACGCTGTGAGCGGACAGCTCGCGGCCCGGGGCGTGGGGTGGCTGTGAGCGGCCAGCATCTCGGTGGGCCACGCGGGCGGTCGGGTCTCGCCGCGTGGCCCCGGCTGCGTTAGCCAGCGCTTGACGTCGCACGCAGGCGTGCCACCTGTGGCAGGTCAGAGGTTGTCGAAGTCGCCGAGCGTGATTCCACCTTTGAACGCCGCCCACTCCCCCGCCGTGAAGCGCAGATGCGGGTGATCCGGGTTCTTCGAGTCTCGGACGGCGACCCCGCCATCGGGGAGGGGGGCGAGTTCGAAGCACTGACCAGCGTCGGCGGTAAGGCTGCTCTTCTGCCATGTGAGCGAAGCAGGATCGACCGAGTAGATGCTCTGCTTGTCCATGCTCCCCATGGTCCGACGCCGTAGCGCGTCACCGCCAGGGGGCCGGGCGGAACTGCTGGTCGCATCCGGCAGGAGCGCGCGGCGGATGTCGCACGACCACGCCCCTGCCGTAAACGTGCAGCTGTTCTAGTTACCGTCCGACGAGTCGAAGAACCCTGTGCTCGCCGCCATGATGAATGCGGACCATGCGGCGGGAGAGACGTGCGTCGTTCCCCCAAGACGGTCCTTCGTGTCACGCACCGAGATCTCCGGTACTGCCGCGAGCGCGACCTCGACACAGTTGCCGTTGCTCGCTGTGAAGCTGCTCGTGCGCCACTCAGGCTGAGCGGAAATCGTCGCCACGTCAACAGACTTCGTCATCTCAGGTCAGCTCACTTTCGATACGTTGCAGCAGCTCAAGAGTAGCGTGCAGCGGCAAGGCCGCGTCCGAGAGTCGCTTGAAAACGCGGCTCAGCCGACGCGTCACGCGAGGGTCGTCGCGGAGGGTGGTTGTGGCTTCCGCAGACTCGGTGAAGGCCACATCCGGCTCCCCGTCCTTGTCCGTGGCGAACAGCGAGAAGGCTCCCGTACTCACGGCACGCTCACCAGCCTCGAACGGGATGACACCGAACGTGACATTGGGCAGCGCCACGACTTCTTGCAGCCGCCGCAGCTGCGCCCGCATTACCGATGGACCACCGATCTGAAGGCGGAGCGCCGCCTCCGTCACCGTGGCTTCGAGGACGAGCGGATCGCTCTCGTGCAAGCGTTCCTGCCGACGCATGCGCACCTCCACCAAGCTCTCGACCTGGTCAGGACCGAGCAACGCATAGCCACGCGCCGTCACCGCGTGCGCGTACTCCTCGGTCTGAAGCAGGCCAGGGATCAGCAGCGACTGGAACTCACTACCGCGAACAGCTTCCGCTTCGTAGGCGAGAAACTCAGCGTAGTTCGCGCTGATCACATCGCCGTAGACACTCCACCACGGCGGAATCCGCTGCCGCCCGCGCCTCATCAGGTCAGCCAGATCGTCCCGCTGCTCGCCAGTCACCTCGTAGAGGTTCATGAATCCCTCGAAGTCTGCGGGAGCGCAGGCGCGCTTGCCCAGTTCGATCCGGCTGACCTTGGAGTTGTGGCAGTTCAGATGCGCCCCGACCTCCTCAGCGGTCAAGGCTGCCCCGTCCCGAAGGCGCCTGAGTTCGGCGCCGAGCCGTCTCCGAGCGGCAAGAGGGCTCACATTCGCCACCACAGCCATGGATGACCTCCGATCAAGTCCCGCGCCCGTCAGCGCATGTCGTCAAGCAAGTGTCCCTGGCGCCACTCTCGCGAGTTGATCGTGACAGTGAATTGGCAGATTGCCACTCAGAGGCTTGACCCCCCGCCGGGACACTGCTCATCATAAGGCTGCGACGCTGCGCTCTCGCACCGTCACCACACGTGCTTCTGCCCGGAAGCATCGATCCGCGCTCCAGGAGGTGTCTACATGACGGTTCCGGTTCGGTTGACCGACAAGCAGCTCTACGCCTACGCCTGGGACTTACTCGCCGATGCCCGGGGGATCGAGACGTGGCGGTGGACGTTGGCGCTGGTGCTCCGGTCGTGGGGGGCGTCCGAGGCCGCCGTGGACATCGCCCGAATGGGTCTCTCGGAACTCCTCGCCAACATCGTGCGGCACGTTGACGACCCGCGCTGCCGACTCTCGGCGCTCCTCGACGACGAGCAGGTCAGGGTGCTGGTCGAGGACCGGTCGCCGTCCATGCCGGTCGTCGCCGAGCCCGCGTGGGACGCGGAGTCGGGGCGCGGGCTCTGGATGCTCCGCGCGATGTGCCGGGACATGGGGTGCCGACCCGAACTCGGCGGCAAGACGGTGTGGTTCCTGCTCGACCTCGACCCGGCGGAGGACGCGGCGTGATCCGCACGTTCGCGGGGATCGGGTTCGTCCTCGGGCTGGTGTCGGTGGTCGGCGGGGGCCTGTGGCTCGCGGCGGTCCTGATCCTCCTGTGGATCACACGGACGATCGGCGCGCACGACGACGGCGGGGAGGACGAGGCGTGATCGCGCCATCAGAGGACGGCCCGTACCCGGTGCCTGGCGACGGCTCCGGCTGGCTCGTCGGCGCCTGCTGGCTGTGGTGCGGGCACAAGGTCACGCTCGTCGTCCGGCTCGGCACGGTCTCGACCGCCGTTCCTCCCGCCGAGGCACCGCTCTACGCCTGCGGCCCGTGCACCGAGCGGCTGCACGGCGCCGTCACCGACCACACGGGCGCCGTCGCCTCGTCCCCGATCGACGGCGACGGCTGCGCGGCACCGCTCTACGTCACGCCGGGCGCGGCACCGGTCGCGAAAACCCACCCGCGTCCGCGCGGCCGGTACCGCGAGCCGCGCACCATGCTCGGGCGCCGCTGGCAGCGGGTGATCGACGGGGACGAACCGTAGGCCCCGCAACCCCGAGCGCCACCAGGTCAGTTGAACCGGCCGGGCCCGACCGCCCGGCGGACAGAGAGGAGTTCGGCAGATGCCGTACCACGACCGTCGCACGTTCCCCCCGCCGCGCGGGGCCGCCGCCCGGGGCGGCCTGACGCTGGCCGCCGCCGGGGCGGCGCTCGGCCTGGCCGTGCTGTACGTCCCCCGCACCAGGACCCGGCAGGGCATCCGGCGGCTGGCGGGCCTGGTGGACGAGAGCTGGTACTGGTTCCACCAGGGGCTGCTGGTCTGGCTGGACGAGGACCCCGCCGGGGCGAAGCAGCTCTACGACCGTCCCCCGCCCGGGATCAGGATGGTGCCGGAGGAAGAACTCGTCCGCCGCATCTTCGCCGACCCGGACGACGAACCGCACGACGGCGCGGACTCCCCCGCCGCGACGCGCTGAAGTCCACGCCCCCCAGCCCCCAGCCCCCCTCAGCCGCGCACGGAGTCCTTGAGGAACACGATGCCGTCGCTGTCCGCCAGGTGGGCCGGGTCGAACGACGCGTAGCCGAACCAGGGCGACACGCGGTGCGCGGGCCGCACGTCGCCGAGGGCGGCGGCCAGCCGCGCGGGGTCCACGACGCAACGGTCCTCGGGGAGCGCGTACAGCAGTCCTTCGAGGGTGTCGGGCGGCGGCGTGTCCACGCCCTGGTGGCGGATCGTGCCGAGGGCGGTGGCCACGAAGCGGTAGTCCGCGCCGAGTTCGGCGCTCGCCAGCGCCCCGGCGCTCCACCACTCCAACCGCACCTCGCCCATCCGCACGGTGCTCTTCTCCCGTTGGAGATGGGAGTTGTGGGCGTGGACGAGGGTCGGGTCGCGCTCGGCGAGGGCGAGGAGGTTGCGGACCATCATCTGCCCGCGCAGGCCGACGAGCCTGGTGAGGCGGCCCGTTGACGTGTCGGCGTACCAGTGGTGGTAGAGCAGCAGGCCGGTCGCGGTGCGGGCGTGGAGACGGGCGCGGAAGCGGTCGTCCGGTGGGACCGTCGCGACGGACTCCGGGGCGTGCGCGTCGAGCAGCGCGGCGAGGTCGTCGGCTATCAGGCGCAGTTGAGCGGCTTCGGCCGAACGGCCCACGGACTGAGTCGGGTCCATCATGGCGGCGGGGTTCGTCCACCGGTCGTCGTCGCCGAGGAGGCGGTCGAGTGTGGCCTCGTCGCACGGGAGTTGGTCGGCGTCGAGCCGGGCGGCGAGGTGACGGTGGAGCGCGGTGAGGGCCTGCCGGGGGCTGGCGGCGTAGGCCGTCTCCAGGGGGCCGTCGAAACCGGCGAAGCGGACGTGCTCGGCCGGGGGCCGCCCCTCGTTGTGGGCGCGCATCCAGCGGACCAGCTCGCGGTTGCCGTCGAGGGTGCCCCAGTCGTGGCTGATCCCGTTCCTGACCACCTCCTCCAACTGGCCGTCGCCGCCGGTGACATAGGCGTCCACGAGCAGACCCGCCAGGCAGTCGCTCTCGATCGCGATCGTCCGGTACCCCTCCTGTTCCACGAGCTGCCGGAACAGGTCGTTGCGCAGCCGGAGCAGGGCGTCCTCGTTGTGGGTGGGCTCGCCGAGGGCGAGCAGCCGGGGGCGGCCACGGAGCAGCCGCATGACGGCCTCGGCCTCGACGGCGTGGACCGCGTCCTTGATGTCGGTGGTCATGCCTTCAACGGTATCGTTGAACCTTCGGTTGAGACTTTGGCCCGCTATCGTGGGCCGCATGGCGCCCAACCCTCAAAACGGTGGACGGCTGCGGCCGGTGGATCTGGCGCGCGGGCACGGTCTGTCCACGCAGGCGGTCAGGAACTACGAGGAGGCCGGTGTCCTCCCGGCCGCCGACCGCACGCCCCACGGCTACCGCGTCTACACGCCGCTGCACGCGGCTGCGCTGCGCGCGTTCCTCGCCCTGGTGCCGGGCCACGGCCACCCGGCGGCGACCGCGATCATGCGGGCCGTGAACGAGGGCGCGCCGGAGGAGGCGTACCGCCTGATCGACGGCAGCCACGTCCAGCTCCTCGACGACCGGCGGACCCTCCAGGCCGTGGAGAACGCCCTGCGCGACCTGGAGCCGGGCCCTGCCATGGCGTCGGCGCCCGGCGGCACGTTCATCGGGCCGCTGGCGGAACAGCTCGGCATCAGGCCCGCGACCCTGCGGAAGTGGGAGCGCGCCGGGCTGGTGCGTCCGCGCCGCGACCCGCTGACCGGGTACCGCGTCTACGACGCGGCGGACGTGCGGGACGCACGGCTGGCGCATCAACTCAGGCGCGGCGGCTACCTGTTGGAGCAGATCGCCCCGCTGCTCGCGCAGGTCAGGGCGGCCGGTGGCCTTGAGCCGCTGGAGGCGGCGCTGTCCGACTGGCACGGCCGCCTGTCCGCGCGGGGGCGGGCGCTGCTGGCCGGTGCGGCGGAACTGGAGGCGTACCTGCGCTTGATAGGCAAGTGACCACTTGCCTATGGTGGGGCCGTGGCCGACGACGTGTTCAAGGCGCTGGCCGATCCCACCCGCAGGCACATCCTCGACGAGCTGGCGGAACGGGACGGCCAGTCGCTGTTCGAGATCTGCACACGCCTGGCCAACAAGCACGGCCTGGGGCTGTCCCGCCAGGCGATCAGCCAGCACCTCGCGGTCCTGGAGGCCGCGGGCCTGGTCCGCACGCGGCGCGAGGGCCGCTACAAGTTCCACGACCTCGACACCGCACCGCTTGAGCGCGTCATGACGCGGTGGCTCAGGCACGACACACCGGAGAACCGCCCATGAGAATCCACCTGTCCAGCATCTTCGTGGACGACCAGGACAAGGCCCTGCGCTTCTACACCGACGTGCTGGGCTTCGTGAAGAAGACCGAGGTGCCGCTCGGCGAGTACCGCTGGCTGACCGTGGTGTCGCCCGAGGACCCGGACGGCACCGAGCTGGTGCTGGAGCCCGAGGGCCACCCGGCGGCGCGGCCGTACAAGGAGGCCCTGGCACAGGACGGCATCCCCGTCACCTCCTTCGCCGTGACGGACGTACGCGCGGAGGCCGACCGGCTGCGCGGGCTCGGCGTCCGGTTCACGCAGGAACCGCTGGAGACAGGACCGGTCACGACGGCCGTGTTCGACGACACCTGCGGCAACCTGATCCAGATCGCTCAGTACCACTGACCAGGCCCGAGGGGCGGTGAGGCCCCCTGGAGAGCGGATGCCGGGGGCTGTCTACTGGTCCTTAAGTGCCCCCGAAGCGTGCGAGGTTGTCATGTCCGACGAGGACTGCGTCTTCTGCGAGATCGTCGGCGGACGGGCCGAGGCGAGTGTCGTGTACGAGGACGAACGGGTCATCGGGATCATGGACATCGCACCGGTCACGCCCGGCCATCTGCTGGTCATCCCGAAGCGGCACGCCGTGGGCCTTGAGGACCTGCCGGACGAGGACGGGGTGCGCGTCTGGGAGGTGGGGCGCCTTCTCGCGAAGGCGCTGCGGCGCTCGGGGCTGCGGTGCGAGGGGGTCAACCTCTTCCTCGCGGACGGCAAGGCGGCGTTCCAGGAGATCTTCCACTTCCACCTGCACGTCTTCCCCCGGTTCGCGGGTGACCCGTTCCGCATCGACGCGGACTGGCGCGTGCAGGAGCGCGCGGCGCTGGACGCCACCGCGGGCGCGGTGCGGGAGGGGCTGGCACGCACCGACACGTGACGGCCGACCGCCCGGCCACCCGGCCAACGGCCTTGACAGGCAGCACGGTTACCGTGGCCCGTGTGACGTCCGCGCGACCGGAGGGAGCGTGCGTCGATGAGGGCAGGGGCGGGGCAGGACGTACGGGAGGAGCCGGGCGTCCCCGATGTCCGTTCCTCCGCACGGTACTTGTGGTGGCTGGTGAGCTGTCAGCGTGCCCGCGTCACGGGGGGCGCGCTGCTCGGCAGCGCGTGGATGGTGAGCCTGATGCTCCCGCCCTACCTCCTGTCGCGCGCCGTGGACGACGGGTTGACGCCGGGCGACCGGGGGGCGCTGCTCGGCTGGTCGGGGGCGCTGTTCGCCGTGGGGCTGCTGAACGCCTGGCTGGCGATCATGCGGCACCGGACGATGACCCGGGTGCGTCAGGACGCGTACTTCCGCTCGGCGCGCGTCGTCGTGCGGCAGACGACACGGCTGGGGGCGACGCTGCCGGGACGTGTCGGCGCCGGGGAGGTCGTCGCCATCGGGCACGGGGACATCGCGGTGATCGCCAACACCCTGACGATCACGGGCCCGGGCGTCGGCGCCGTGCTGGCCTACGGGGTCGTCACGCTGCTGATGCTGTCCGTCTCGCCGCTCCTGGCCGGGGTCGTGCTGCTGGGCGTGCCGGTGCTCGCGCTCCTGGTGGGTCCGCTGCTCGGGCGGCTCCAGGCGGCGGAGAGCGCCTACCGCGAGCAGCAGGGGGACCTGACGGCGCGGCTGGTCGATCTCGTCGGGGGGCTGCGGGTCCTCGGCGGGCTCGGCGGGCGGGAGTTGGTCGCCGACCGCTACCGCGACGCGTCGCGGCGGCTGCGCGACGAGGGGTACCGGGTGGGGGCGGTGACCAGCTGGATACAGGCGCTGGCGGTCGGGCTGCCGACCGTCTTCCTGGCGGGCGTCACCTGGCTGGCGGCCCGCGAGGCGGCGACGGACGCGATCACGACCGGCGACCTGGTGGCGGTGTACGGGTACGCCGCGGTGCTCGTCGTGCCCGTGTCGTTCTTCATCGAGGGGAGCCAGGACCTGACGCACGGCCGGGTGGCCGCGCGCCGCGTGGTGCGGTTCCTGCGGCTGGAGCGTGACGAGGAGCCGCACGGGCACGAGGGCGCGCCGCCCACGGCGTCCGCGCTGGAGGACCCGGCGTCCGGCGTGCGGGTGGAGCCCGGCGCGCTGACCGCGCTGGTGAGCGCGCGGGCGGCCGAGTCGGCGGCCGTGGTGGACCGGTTGGCGGGCTTCGCGGCCTCCGACGCCCGCTGGGGCGGCGTGCGGCTGGACGGCATTCCGCGCGCCTGGGTCCGTGACCGCGTGCTGGTCGCGGACAACGAGGCGGACCTGTTCGCGGGCCCGCTGCGGGAGGTCGTCGCCGGGCGCGCGGACCGTACCCCCGAGGAGCTGGACGCGGCCCTCGCCGCGGCTGCGGCGCGGGACATCGTGGGCGGCCTGGAGAACGGCCTCGACACGTGGATCGACGGGCAGGGGCGCAACCTGTCGGGCGGGCAGCGCCAGCGCGTCCGGCTGGTGAGGGCGCTGCTCGCGGAGCCCGACGTGCTCATGACCGTCGAGCCGACGTCCGCGCTCGACGCGCACACCGAGGCCGTCGTCGCCGCCGGTGTGCGGGCGTTCCGGCGGGGACGCACCACCGTCGTCACCACCACGTCCCCGGCCCTGCTGGAGACGGCGGACGTCGTGCACCACCTGACCGACGGCCGGGTCACGGCGTCGGGCACCCACCGTGAACTCCTGCGCCAGGACGCCCGATACCGGGCGCTGGTGGCGCGCGGCACGGGCGACACACCCGGCGAGGAGGCGCACCGATGAGCGCCACCGACGACCACGCCGCCCGCCACCTCCCCGTGGCCGGGCAACGGCGGGTGCGCGCCGCCGCCCGGCTGCTGATCGCCCGGGACGGCCGGGCGTTCGCCGGGATGCTCGCGCTGAACGCCCTCGCCGCGCTGGCGGGACTGGCGAGCCCCTGGCTCGTCGGCCGGATCGTGGACGAGACCACGTCGGGCGCCGGCGTCGGCACGGTGGACCGGCTCGCCGCGGCGATCCTGGTCTGCGCGCTGGCGCAACTGCTGCTCACGCGCTGGGCACGGCTGGTGGGCCACCGCTTCGGGGAGCGCCTGTCGGCGCACGTGCGCGAGCAGTTCGTGGGGCGCGTGCTGGGCCTTCCGCCCTCGGTGGTCGAGCGCGCGGGAACCGGTGACCTGGCGGCGCGCGGCACCGGGGACATCGGCGCGGTCGCCACCACGCTGCGGGACGCGGGCCCCGACATGCTCGTCGCCGCGGTGTACAGCGTCTTCATCCTCGCCGCCGTCTTCCTGCTGAGCCCGCTGCTCGGGGCGTGCGCGCTGGTGGGGATGCTCGGGATCTGGTTCGCCGTCCGCTGGTACCTGCGGCGGGCGACGGCGGCGTACCTCGCGGAGGGGGAGGCGCATTCGGCGCTCGCCGAGATCATGGCGGCCACCGCGGCGGGGGCCAGGACCGTCGAGGCGTTCGGGCTGCGGCAGCGGCGCATCGACGCGTGCCGGGAGGCGGTCGAACGGTGCCGGGTGACGCGGGAGCGGACGCTGCGGCTGCGCTCGGTGCTGTTCCCCTCGGTGGACGTCTCGTACGTCGTCCCGGTCGTCGCCGTGCTGGTCGTGGGGAGCTTCCTGGTCGAGGCGGACGCCGCGACGCTGGGGGTCGTCGTCTCGACGGCCCTGTACGTGCGGCTGCTGGGGCAGCCGCTGGACACGATCCTCCAGCGGGTCGAGCAGGTGCAGAGCGGCGCGGCGTCGTTCGCCCGCGTCGAGGGCCTGGGGGCCGTCCCGGCCGCGCCCGCCGCCGGTGACCGGGCGCCCGTAGGTGGCGCCGTCGGCATCCGGGAGGTCCGCTACGCCTACGAGGGCCGGAGCGACGTGCTGCGCGGCGTGACGCTGGACGTGCGCGCGGGGGAGCGTCTGGCCCTGGTGGGCCCGTCGGGTGCGGGGAAGACGACGTTGGGGCGGCTGCTGGCGGGCATCGGGCGGGCGGGTTCCGGGACGATCACCGTGGGGGGCGTGCCGCTGGACGAGGTGGCGCCGGAGCTGCTGCGCGGGCACGTCATGCTGGTCACGCAGGAGCACCACGTGTTCCGCGGGAGCGTCCGGGACAATCTGCTGCTCGCGCGGCCCGGCGCGGCCGACGCGGAGATGCACGCCGCGCTCGGCGCCGTGGGGGCGGACTGGGTGGCGGGTGCGGGGAGCGGCCTGGACACCGAACTGGGCGAGGGGGCGGACCAGTTGCGCCTGGACGGGGCGCAGGCGCAGCAGCTCGCGCTGGCCCGCGTCGTCCTGGCCGACCCGCACCTCGTCGTCCTGGACGAGGCGACGGCGCTGCTTGACCCACGGACCGCGCGGCACACGGAACGGGGGCTCGCGGCGGTGCTCGCGGGCCGTACCGTCCTCGCGATAGCGCACCGGCTGCACACGGCGCACGACGCCGACCGGATCGCCGTCATGGAGGGCGGTCGCCTCACCGAGGTCGGCACTCATGCGGAGTTGCTGGCCTCGGGGGGCTCGTACGCGTGGCTGTGGCGGTCCTGGCACGGCTGACCCGGCGGCGTGCCAGGAGGTCCCACAGGGGTCATCCGCTCACCCGGTCACCCGCTTGATGAAGGTGTCGAGGTTGCGCAGGGTGCGCTCGATCTTGGCCTCGGTGGGCAGCGTCTCCTCCAGGGTGCGGCCCACGGTCGTGTCGCGGATGCCCCGGATGTAGAGGGAGCAGGCGAGGTCGGCGCACAGGTACTGGCCGACGGTGTTGCCCTGCCGCCCGGCGCTGCCGGTGCGGCGCGCGGCCATCAGCGTCACGCCGCCGCCGCTGTGCGTGGTCAGGCACAGGGTGCACATGCTGCGTGACGTGAAGCCGCGCACGGCGCCGTTGACCGAGCGCAGCGCGATGCCGATGAGGGCGCCGTCGCGCTCGGCTACCAGGTACATGCGTCCGGGGGCGCCGGGGTCGCGCCAGCCGAGGAAGTCGAGGTCGGCCCAGGGGGAGTCCTCGAAGCCCTGCGGCATGTCCAGACGCTTGACCTCGCCCTTGGAGAGGTTGACGAACGACGCGCGGATGTCCGTCTCGGTGAGCGGTCTCATGCTGCCGAGGATAACGCGGGCTAATATATTTAGGCGAACGACTTATTCGTCTAGTCGGTGGAGGGCGCATGGCGCGGACCGGGATCACGGCGGAGCGGCTGACCAGGACGGCCGCCGAGCTGGCGGACGAGGAGGGCTTCGACAACCTCACCGTGTCGGCCGTCGCCCGCCGCCTCGGGGTGAAGGACCCGAGCCTGTACGCGTACATCCGCAACGCGCGCCAGCTGAAGGCCCGGGTCGCGGCGCTGGCCCTGGAGGAGATGGCGGACGCCGCCGCCGAGGCCCTGGCCGGGCGCGCGGGCAAGGACGCGCTGGTCGCGTTCGCCGGCGCCTACCGGGCGTACGCGCACAGGCACCCGGGCCGGTTCACCGCCGCCCGGTTCGAGCTGGGGGGCGAGGCGGTGGCGGAGGAGGCGGCGTACCGCCAGTCGCGGATGGCGCGGGCCGTGCTGCGCGGCTACGGGCTGCCGGAGCCGGACGAGACGGACGCGCTCCGCTTCTTCACCGGCGCGCTCGCGGGCTTCGTGACCTTGGAGACGGCGGGCGGCTTCAGCAGGTCGCCGCGCGAGACGGACGCCTCGTGGGCCTGGCTGCTCGACACGATCGACTTCGCCCTGCGCGAGCGCCCCAGGCCGTGACGGCTGGGGCCGTTGTCAGACCTCACCGCTACCCTCCGATCGTGCACCTCGCCTCTCTGCGGTCCGCCCGCATCGCGCTCCCGCCCGGCCGGATGATCACCTCGGACGAGGGCCACGGCAGCCGTCAGCCCCTGTGGCTCGGCGACGAGCCGCCCTCCCCCGACCTGTGGGGACGCATATGCGGCGCGCACGCCGACTCGGGGCTGTGGCCGCTGCTGCTCCTGCCCCTCGACGGGGACGACGGCTTCCGCCCGTGGGCGACGGGCGAGCTGCGCCCGGAGGACATGTCCTCGCCAGAGGACCACGACGCCGAACTCGTGCTCGCGGCCTGGTGGCGGCGGCACTGGGAGGACGACGAGGAGGACCTGTCGCCGGAGATCCGGCTCGCGCTGACCGCCCCCTACGGCGCGGACTGGCCCGGACTCGCGCCCGCCCCGGGGGACAGCTCGGACGCGGACGTGATGGCCGCCGCGTACGCCGAGGTCTTCGCCGAGGAGTATCCGCAGGCGCGGCTGGGCCTGGTGGAGGCGCCGCGCAGCGCCGACGCACTCGCCGCCGTCGGCTGGCAGGGCCCGCGCGACCACGACGGCGACACCGCCAAGCACGCGGCTGTGCTCCGTAGTTGGGAGGACCGCTTCCACGCCCGCGTGGTCGCCGTGGGTTCCGGCACGCTCTTCCTCAGCGTCGCCGCACCACCGACCACCCGGGACGAAGCCCTCGCCGTCGCGGCCGAACACCTCGCCTTCTCACCCGCCGCGCCATGGCAGCACACTGACCACCTGACCGCCTACGCCGAGCAGCTGATCGACGTCAACAACTGGGAGTTCGACTGGGCCTGACCGGGCCGGAACGCGGCCGTTGTCAGACCTCGGGGTTAGCATCCGGCCGTGAATCTCGACGCACTGCGGTCCGCCGCCATCGACCTCCCGCCCGGCCGGATGATCACGTCGGACGAGGGCGAGGGGGACGTCCAGCCCTTGTGGCTCAGCGACGAACCGCCCGCCATGAACCTGTGGGGCCGCATACGGGCGGCGCACGCGGACACCGGCCTGTGGCCGCTCCTGCTCCTCCCCCTCGACCGGGACGACGACTTCCGTCCGTGGGCGACGGGCGAGCTGTTCCCCGAGAACGTCTCCTCGCCCGGGGACCACGACGCCGCCGCGCTGCTGACCGAGTGGTGGGGGAACCACATCTCCACGGAGGAGGACAGCGCCCCCGCCACCGCGCCCTTCGGACGCGACTGGCCGGGCCTCGCGCAGACCTCTCCCGGCACCGAGGCACCGGACGTACTGGCCGCCGAGTACGCGCTCGCGTTCGCCTCGTTCCAGCCGGAGGCGCGGCTGGGCCTCGTCGCCGCCCCGCGCGGGGCCGACGCACTCGCCGCCGTCGGCTGGGACGGCCCGGTCAACTACGCCGGTGACACCGGCAAGTACGCGGCGGTGCTGCGGAGTTGGGAGGAACGCTTCGGCGTACGTGTGGTGGCCGTCGGCTTCGCCACCCTGTACCTGAGCGTCGCCGCACCACCGACCACCCGTGACGAGGCACTGGCCGTCGCCGCGGAGCACTTCGCGTTCTGCCCGGACAACATATGGCAGGGGCCCGGCGACCTCGCCACCTACGCGGAACGGCTCGTGGACGGCGACTCCTGGCAGTTCTGGTGGGACTGACCCCCGGACCGGTGGTTCAGCGTCGGCTTTGATGGGACGGCTTGGGGGGCACCCCCGGCCAAGCCCCTTGATCGGCCAGCTGAAGAACGAGGGCGGCGATGTTCCACGCGTCGTCGTCGCCCCGGTGGTGGCGGCCTTCCAACGGGAGTTCCGCGATCTTCAGGGCACGCGCCATGCCGACCTGCTTGGGCAGGTCGAAGGCGGCGGCGAACACCGCCTTCGCGTTGATGTGCCGACTCCCGAACGGATAGACCGTCGAACCGGCCTGGCACTGGCGCGTGAACTGCTTGCGGTCGTACTCCCCCCAACTCGCCCAACCGCGCTTACCCGCCTGGTGCTCGGCGGCCAACGTCCCGCACGCCTCGGCGAAGCTGACGCCGGAGTCCACCTCGGCCTGCGTCAGGCCGGTCAACTCCGTGCAGAACGCGCTCACGGCCGAGCGTTCCGGCCGCACGAGAAGGCGTTGACGGCTGACACGCTCACGCGCGACGACGTCCACCACGGTCAGCCCGATCTCGATAATCTCGCTCACCTGCCCTGCTGGCGGACTCGTGTCCCAGCAAGTGGCCTCGACATCCACGACATTCAGCAACCGCGCCCCCTGACCCATGCCGCGAGGCTACCGACCCACCCCACCCCCCAGCACCCCGGTTTCCTCGCGCGACCGATCTCTCGGTGAGACCCGTCCCGTCAAGGAGCCCCATCAACAGCCTTCACCAACCCGCCGGCCAGCGCGAATGCATGCTCCCGAAAGAATCCGATCCTTTCATGAAATGCCTCCTCAGAGGGAATCCAGACCGAGGTGGAAATCAACGCCGCGAACAGTACGTGAATCTCAGACAGCTGGAATTCCGCACTCTCCCCACGAATTTTCTCGATTATCCGCGCAGCGCTCGCGCGATCGACACCGATGCGCACGATTGAAGCCCGGTCTCCGTCGAGGCGATCCGCATGGAACTTGAGCGTCTCGCGGATCAACCGTGAACAACGTCAGCTGCGTCACCCCTTTTCCACCTCCACCCGGATCGCCACAGAATCATCGGACAGCACTCCACCATAGGTGTCAAAATCAAGATGGCGACCGCTCGGCACCCCCTCTTGCACCAAGGTCAAAAGGTGCCGAGCAAGGGACCGCAATCCGGCCGGATTCCCTGAGATCACAACAGTTCTTTCCGGATCTTCCCATACCTCCGCCCGTAGAACGGCTTCGCCATCCCACCATGTCCGCAGACCGAGCTCGGGATCATATCGCGTGACATTCACGGTGATTGACGCATCGGGGCGACTGTTGTCGCCATCTGGATTCACGGCAGATGCCATCCTGATTCCTCCCGGAGAAAGATGTGAACATGAATCACGGGCCCACCACTTCTCGCGCCCGGACCAATCGGATCATCGCGTTCCTCACAATTGATGTGCAGACCAAAAAAAGGGCGGCACAGTCGCTGCGAGTGCGGTGGGACCCGCTCACTGAGTTGTGAATCAGACAGGAGGGAGAATCTTTTGAACTGTCGGATTTCGGACCAGTTCCGGAACCTCTGCCACCATCCGAGAGTGAACAGAATGAAGAAACCTGCGAAACTCGACGATCAGCTCGTCCTGGGGAAGTGACACCACCTCCGGCCTGTTCGACGAGCTCAGCCGAACCAGGTCACCGTCTCGCGTCACACGCACGACCTCGTCGCTTTCCGTGAAACCGAACGCCGCCTCGCCCCCGCTCGAGACACGCCTCACCACACCGGAGATGGACAGGGCCAAGTCAACCAGAGTGACGAACCTTCGCTTGGAGATGAACTCAACACCGTTCACGCTCAGCTCCACGTTGGCGGCGAAGTACTTGTAGCGTAGGTCCATTTCACCGAGGTCCACAGCCCTCTCGCACCTCACATCGTTCCAAGTCCTACGCCAGGGGGAACCAGGCTCCGGGAGCGTGAAAGAGACGGTAATCAACTACTGCTCCTCACCGAAAGGGACTTCAGCCATCAGCACAGCACAGTCGTGAGCCCGCAGCAGACACGGATGAACACAACAGATCAGACATCCCGACCCGCATGCCCCCCAGATTTCCGCAGGAACCGCAGACGATCTTTCGCAGCAGCCCTGATACGCCTCGTTCTCCCATCCGCAACAAGCATATGGAGAACCTCCTCATTTCGAGCCGAGTTAGCCAACTGTAGCTGGAGCCACGCAGACCAGCCCTGCGGACTGGAATCCACCCTTCCCATTTCTACATTCTCCCCGGCGAACCTTTCGAATACCGAGATCTCGCGCGCCCGGGATGCCGCGAATTCGCGCCCCTTCCCAGGCGGAAGCGCCGCCACATATTTCATCCGCAGAGAACTGGACACACATTCCATGATCTTCACAACCACGGACGAGGCAAGTGGCCCGTCCGGCTCCCGCTTGACCAACTCCAGCAGCTCAGGCCATTCCTCTGCGACAGGAATCGCCCGCGAGTAGATACTCCAGCGAACATGTCCACTCTGAAGATCACCATCGCCTCCTCCGACTCTCTCCGCCAGAGAACTCAACCTTTGCTGGAATGACCACGACGCCACGTGCGTTCACCTTGCCGATTCATCCGATGCGCAACCATACTCCTGCCGATCGCAGCGCAAAAGGCACTCACATGGAACACGCGATGTCGGCCAGATCGACAGCTCACACGCCTCTGGGCCTACGGCTTGGGCTCCATTCGTAGGCCATCGGCGCCGTCTCGATGACTTCGCTTGGCCAGGTCTGCCTCACCTGTTCCAGACGCTCCTGATGCTCATCGACCCAGTTCTCTTCCGGGCGACTCGTTTTCTTGCGATGGAGTGAACTGCATCTTCCTCCCATCGCCACATGAGCGATGCAGAGGGCGCAGGACAGTGAGGTTCACACCCCGAGCACCAAGCCCGTGTCGGCAAGGCACCTGTACTCGGCCTCCAGCATGCGACGCCCCACCGCTCACGCAGAGTCATCACTTCATGTCGTCACCCCACGCTGTAGTCCTGCCGGGCATGCCCGGCAGGACTACAGGTGTCATTCGCTCACATGATTTCGAGCGACACGCTTGCAATCGCAGCTAGCACACTGATCTGAACTGGTCCTTCCACCCGGAACCAGACCAACGCCGGGAGTGATGATGAGCGGATCATTTCAAGGGGCAGTCCTTCAGGCCAAAGAAGATCACTCGGCTCCAGAATTTGTGCCGTCACCTGATCCAGCGGCGCGTCACCAGAACCAGGAGGCCGTTCAATCGAGCAAAAGTAAACGTCACGAAAGGCGAGTGCCATATCCGGCTTTTCGGGCCCCCAACGAAGTCCCACCTCCAGCGCATCAATCTCGTCGATGCGGTCCAGCGAGAAACGGTCCAGGAAGTACCCCTGGCACCCCGGGGCGGCCTCAATAAACGACTGAAGCGAGCTCACCGAATCACCATCTCTCCCGTGGAATGTTTCTGAGTAACCTGCCCATCCGGGCCGTACCTTCACCGGTAGTTCTTTTGATTCGGACCAGGATCAATCGAGGGGCCGAGCCTCTGCACCTCGCCATTCGGCCTGATCCAGATCTGACTTCCGTCAGAGTGGCCATAGCGGCGATATCCGCCCCCGGTCTCCGAAGTGAACGAAAAGCCCTGTCC
The DNA here is from genome assembly GCF_000719135.1 of Streptomyces avicenniae. GTDB lineage: Bacteria > Actinomycetota > Actinomycetes > Streptomycetales > Streptomycetaceae > Streptomyces > Streptomyces avicenniae. Next base: position 214,621 of record NZ_JOEK01000006.1, read on the forward strand.
GAACATGTCCTGCTCGGCATCGGCCAGGCTCCTCCCGCGAAGACTGGAGAGGCCGGTGACACCACAGTTGTGAACGAGGACTGGCGTCTCGGCTGCCAGCACATAGTACGTGTGGATGCCCTCGATGGTCAGGTTGTGGACTGTCGCCCTCGTGGTGCTTCTTGAGACGGCGGTGATCTCGGCTGAGGCTCCGGTGCCGGTGTGGAGCTACGCGCCGACGGTCAGGTCGGTGGCGTCTGTCCGGGCCCCGACTTCCGGCAACCAGAAGGGATGTTCCGCAGTCGAAGTGAGTGTGGCGGTGACTCGCTCGCCGCCGTCGGTTTTCAGAGTGGAGGAAAAACCGGAGCGGCGAGGTCGGGGTGGTCGGTCGGTGGCGGGGCGTGAGAATGTGAGGGCCGGTCATCTAGGCTGCGGAGCGGGGGCCCGGGGCGAAGGGGTGGCGTGGTGGCGGTCGAGCTGGCGACGGGGCGGGGAGGCGGCGCGGCGCCTCCGCCGCGTGCGGTGCTGTCGCGCGCGCTGTCGCTACCCCTGATCTGCGGACTGGTCGGCGCGCTGCCGCTGGCCGTGGCGGCGCAGCCGGGCGAGGGCGTGCGGGACACCGCGTTCTGGCTCCAGTTGACGGTCGCCTGCTACGCGGGCGTCCGGCTGTCCGCGATGGTGCTGTCGGGCCGACGGCGGCTGGTGCAGGGCGCGTTCTGGCTGTTCTGCTACCTCGCGATGGGCATCGCGCCGCTCGCGCAGAGCGTCCTGGGACGCGAGCCGACGCCCGTGCTCGGCCCGCGCGGGGACATGGTGCTGGCGACGGCGCTGGTGCTGTGCGGGATGGTGGCGTTCGACGTCGGCGCGCTGCTGGCGCGGCACCGGCCGTCGTTCCGCCGCGCCAGGCGCCCCGCCGCGACGGTGCACCGCACGCGTCTGTACCTCCTGGTGGCCCTCGCGTACGCGGCGAGCATGCTGCTGATCCTTCAACTCGGCGGCCCCGCAATCTTCTTCACCAGCCGCCAGGAGATCAGCGCCGGTCTGAACGAGGCGACGGCGAGCACGTCGGGCGACGCGGGCGGCGAGGCGGGGAACGCGCTGCTGCGCGGCTTCGGCACGGTCCCGGCGATGCTGGCGCTGCTCCTGCTGACGCGCTGGCTGGTGACGTCCCGCCTGGCGCGGCGCCGCCCCTCCGTCGTCCTGCCATGGGCGGGCCTGGTGGTGCTCAACACCATTGTGAACAACCCGGTGTCCAACCCGCGTTACTGGTTCCTGACCGTGCTGTTCGCCCTGCTGTTCACGGTGTTCCCGCGCAGCCCGGTGATGTACCGGGCCGCGCTGGCGCTCGGGGTGGTGATTGCGCTGCTCGTCTTCCCGTTCACCGACCGGTTCCGCTACGACGAGGACGGGCGGCAGCCCGTCGAGTCGAACACGATGCTGGAGCCGCTGGTCATCAAGGACTACGACCAGGTCGGCATGTTCGCGAACACCATCACCTTCGCGGCGGACGGGAACGGCCACGCGTACGGCCGCCAGGTCACCGGCGCCGCGCTGTTCTTCGTGCCGCGCGGCGTCTGGGAGGCGAAGCCGGAGGACACCGGCTTCCTCGTCGGCGGCTGGATGGGCACGAACAGCGCCAACCTCTCCTCGCCCCTGTGGGCCGAACTGTGGCTGGACTTCGGCCCCCTCGGCATGACGGCCGCCTTCCTCGGCATCGGCTACCTGGCCGCCCGCATCGACCGCCGCTACGTGCAGCGCACGCTGGACGACCCGTCGCCGGGCAACGTGCTGGCCGTGATCGTCCCCGTGCTCGCCGGGTACAGCTTCATCCTGCTGCGCGGCTCGCTCCTCCAGGCGTCGGGCCGCATCGGCATCGCCGTCCTGTGCATCCTGCTGGTGACGACGCTGCGCGGGGACGAGCGGGCGCAGCTGCGCTGAGCCGTCAGACGCGGTGCGCGACGCGCAGTTCGACGCTGCCGCGCAGCCACACCGCGCCCGCCTTGGCCGCCGAGCCGAGGCACAGGCCCCAGGCCGCGCCCGTGATGCCGCCGAGCGCGTACCCGACGAGCAGGCACACCACGGACAGCGCGGAGAAGACGACCTGCACCGGAAGCGTCGCGCGCGGGCTGAGGACGCGCAGGAGCAGCAGCCCGCACGTCCCGAAGGCCATGAACGCGTACTGGCTGCCGGTCGCGGTCAGCAGGTCGCGCGCCACCGTCCAGGTGTCGCCGAGGAGCGCGCGGCCCGCCGCGTCGGGCAGCACGAGGAGGACGGCCGCCCAGACGGCGGCGGTCGCGGCGAGCGCCGCCCCGGCGAGGACGGCGGCGCGGGCCTGCCGGTGCGCGCCGGGGGCGCGGTGCAGCAGGGGCGGGCCGAAGCCGGTCGCGGAGTTGAACAGGACGTTCATGGGCCCGAAGAGGGTGCTCGCTCCGCGCAGCGCGCCGACCGCCAGGGGGCTGGCGAGGACGCCGAGGAGGATGATCGCGACCTGGGAGGCGGCGTTGCCGACGCCGAACTCCAGGACGAAGCGGCGCCCGAGGTGGCGGCGGTCCAGCAGCTTCAGCGGGCGGGCGCCGGGGGCGCCCCGGGTGAGGTACGCGAGCAGCGCCGCGGTGAGCAGCAGCGCGGGCAGGGCGGACAGTCCCCAGACGAGGATCATGCGGTCCGCGCCCGTGCCGTAGGGCTGGGACGCGAGCAGGGGCACGGCGACGGCGAGCCGCAACAGGTCGCCGATCAGGGCGAGATGGGGCTTGCCGAGGAGCGAGAAGGCGTAGCGCAGGGTGTCTTGCGTGAGCACGATCGGCAGGACGAGGCCGAGCGCGGTGAGTCCGGCGGGGATGCCGTCGCGGCTCACGGCGAGGGCGAGAAGCGCGAGGACGGCGCCGACCGCGGCGGACGCGCCGAGGGTGAAGAGGGCGGACGCCCGCGCGTGGCGGTGGAGTTGGCGGTCCGTGCCCCGCCGCAGGACGAGGGCCTGGCCGACGTAGGCACCGGCCGCGCCGAGGAGCAGCGTGAAGACGGTGTAGACGACGGCGAAGGACGCGAAGTCGTCCGCCGTGGACTGCCGGGCGGCGCAGACGACCACGGCGATGTTGGTGAGCGCCGCGACACCCTGGTCGGCTATGGACGCGGCGGCGCCGCGCGCGGCGTGTCCGTGCGCGGCGGCGTGGGGCGGGTCGTCGGATGGCGGGTCGTCGGGGGGAGAGGGGGCGGGGTCGGGCTCGGGGTGTCTGGTCACTGCCTGGGGTTGCCGTCTTCCAGTTCTGCGGGGTCGAGGACGCGCAGGCCGAGGGTCTCGGAGCCGATGTCGCGGTAGTCGGGCACGGGCGGGCGCTGCGCGGTGCGCGGGCGTACTCGCTGGGCGGGCGGCTGCGGGTCGGTGGTGGCGGCGCCGTCGCGGCCGTGGCCGCCGGGCGGGCCGTTCCCTTCCTCACGGTCGTCGGGACCGAAGTCGATGCCGCCGCTGCCCCAGGAGTGCAGTACCGCGCCGAGGAGGATACCGCCCGCGCCGACGACGAGTTCGCGCACCCGTGCGAGATCGTCGCGGCGGACCTCGCTCGGGTCGCAGACGACGAGGACGCCGTCCACGCGGTCGGTCAGCGCGATGGCGTCGGCGTACGACAGGACGGCGGGCGCGAGGACGACGACGACGTTGCCCTTGGCGTCGGCGTGGCCGATCAGCCGGGTCGCCGCGGCGGAGGTGAGCGCGCGCGGCACGTTGCGGACGCGGCGTCCCGGCACGAGGTCGAAGATGCCCGACTCCCCCGCGTCGATGGGCACTTGCTCCCCCGGCCATCCGGCGTACGCCGCCTCGCGGTCGCCCGCCGCCCATCCGGGCCGCACGCCGTCCGCCTCGCGCAGCTGCGCGCCGAGGCTCGGCGTGCGCAGGTCGGCCTCGACCAGCAGCGCGTCCATGCCCATCTCGGCGAACGCGGCGGTGAGGTTGACGGAGGCGGCGAGCGGCGTCTCGATGCTGCCGCGCGGGGCGACGACGAGCAGCCTGCGGCGCTGCGCGAACGTCTCGTCGTAGGCCAGGCGGAACGCCACCGAGCGGTACTCCTCGGCGAGCTTGCCCTCGGCGAGCAGCTGGTCGGGGTGGCCGCGCCCGGTGCGCGGCAGGACCCCGAGGACGGGCGCGCGCAGGGCCCGGGTGACGTCGCCGGGCGAGCGGACGGTCGGGTCGAACACGAGGCGCACCCAGGCGGCGAGCAGGCCGAGGCCGATGCCGACGACGTAGCCGAGGCCGAGGAGCAGCGGCAGGCCGGGGCCCGACGGGCTGGTGGGCGGGCTGGCCTCGGTGATGATCCGGCCGCCGGTGGTGTCGAGGGCCTGGAGCCCGGCGATGGAGGCGTTGATCTCGGAGATCTGCCCGGTGACGGTGGACAGGTCGGCGACGGCGGTGTCGTACGTCGATGAGCCCTCGAAGAGGTCGTCGAGCTCGGCCTGCAACTCGTCGCGGCGGGTCAGCAGCGGGGCGCGGCGGCCTTCCAGGGACTCGATGCTGTGCGCGACGGTCCGGTCGGCGTCGGCCTGCCGGTTGTCGAGGTAGGCGCGGACGAAGGCGTTGGCGCGCTCGGCGGCCGTGCCGGGGGCGTCGGCCGAGTAGGCGAAGCGCAGGACCTCGGTGTTGGGCGGATTGGTCACCTGGAGGCCGGACTTGAGCTGCTGCGCGCTGTCGGGCCGCCCCAGCGTCTCGGCGGCGCGGTCGGCGACGATGTCGCTGACGGCGGTGCGGCGCTCGGAGCCCATGGCGATGCGGTCCACGGACGTGGTGGCGGCGAACGGGTCGGTGGTCGGCATCCGCACGGTGACCTCGGCGGTGGCGATGTACGTCTCGTTGGCGCTGAGGCCGAGCCAGCCGCCGCCCGCGAGGCCGAGGAGGATGCCGCAGACGATGAGGAGGCGGTAGCGCAGGAGTTGCCTGAACTGCTCGCGCAGCAGGTCGGGTTCGTCGTACGGGGTGGTGTGCCCGCGTACGTCCTCGCGCGCTGCGCTCATGCGGGTGCTCCCCTTCGTGTGGCGGGACCCGGAGCTTCGCGCACCGGGGCGGTGAGCGCCAGTGCCTCGTCCAGGACGTCGGTGATCCGGCGCAGTCCTGCGGCGCGGGTCAGGTGGGTGCGGGCGTACGCGGCGCCGCGCGCGCCGAGCGCGTCGGCGCGGTCGGGGTCGGCCGCCAGGTCGCGGGCGGCGGCGGCGAGCGCGGCCGGGTCCTCGGGGGTGACGACGAGCCCGGCGCCCGAGCGGCGGACCTCGTCGGCCGTGCCGCCGCCGGGGGCGACGGAGGCGATGACGGGGCGGCTCGCGGCGAAGTACGAGGTCAGCTTGGACGGGACGCTCATGTCGAGGACGGCGGCCCGCTGCGTGACGACGAGGGCGTCGGCGGCGGCCAGGACGGCGGGGAAGTCCGACTCTGCGGCGGGCGGCAGGAGGTGGACGTTCGGCACGTCGGCGGCGAGTGCGGCGAGGTGGGAGCGCTGGCTGCCCTCGCCCATGAGGACGACGCGCAGGTCGGGCGCGTGGCGGGCCGTGGCCACGAGGACGTCGAGCCCCTGCTTGAGGCCCATGTTGCCCGAGTGCAGGAGAACGGGGCGGCCCGGCTCCCAGCCGAGGCGGGCACGGGTGCGCGCACGCTCCGCCGGGTCGGGCGAAGGCGCGGGCACGTGCGACCAGTTGGGGACGAGGCGTACGCGCCCCTCGGGGACGCCGAGCGCCTCCACGCGGGCGCGGAACGTCTCGTGGATGATGCCGACGAGCGTGGCGGCGCGCAGGACGCGGCGCTCGGCGGCGGCGGCGACCGCCGCGGCCCTGCCGCCGCCGCTGATGCCGCTCTGGGCCGCCGCCGCGCCCATCAGGTCCTGGACGACGGGCACGAACGGGACGCCGTGACGGCGGGCGGTGCGGGCGGCGAGGATGCCGCCCGCCAGGCTCGGGATCTGGGCGAGGACGGCGTCGGGGCGGGCCATGCGGGGCGGGGCGGCCAGGCCGTGGGCGAGGATCGTCGCCTCGTACAGGGCGCGGCGGGCGGCGGTCTGGCGTGCGGGCACGGTGTGGCGCCTGCGGTGTATCAGCACGCCCGCGCGTTCCTCGACGGTGCGCCAGCGCCGGGCGTACGCCGGGTCGAGGCGCCAGGCGGGGTAGTGGGGCAGCCCGGCGAGGACGTGGACCTCGGAGTGCCGTTCTGCGGCGAGGTGTTCGGCGAGCTGGGTGGCGTACGGGCCGATCCCGGCCTGCTCTGGCGCGTAGTTGGTGGAGACGAGCAGCAGGCGCTCGCCACGCGCCGGGCGGTGGCCGCCGGGCCCCGCGTCCGGCTTCGGCACGGAGTTGTCGCGCAAGGTGTCGTCGTGCACCGAGTTGTCGCGCACTGTGAGATGCCTCCCCCTGCTGGGTCCCCCGACCACATCAAGTATCAAGCCTATCCGCAGAGTTGTACGCCATGTCAGCATTCGACCGCGCGGAGGGACCACCGGCGGCTATGGTGAGGTGCCAGCGATCGCGACGGGCCAGTGGGGGGTTCGGGCGTATGCCGCAGTCTCGTGAGGCGCCTTCACACCGCGCAGGGCACACCGTCGGCTATGCGCCGGGGGTGTACGACCTCTTCCATGTGGGGCACCTGAACATTCTCCGCCATGCCCGCAGCCGCTGCGACTACCTGGTGGCCGGGGTGGTGTCGGACGAGATGGCGGCGCTCGCCAAGGGCAGGCTGCCGGTGATACCGCTGGTGGAGCGGCTGGAGATCATCCGCGCCGTCCGGTACGTGGACGCGGCGTTCGTGGAGACCGTGCCCGACAAGCTGGAGACGTGGCAACAGGTCAGGTTCGACGTGCTGTTCAAGGGCGACGACTGGCGCGGGACCCCCAAGGGGCAGCGGCTTGAGCGGGACTTCGCGACGGTCGGCGTCGAAGTCGTCTACTTCCCCTACACGGTGCACACCTCAAGCACTCAGCTGCGGGCCGCGCTCGACGCGCTGGCGGCCCCCGCCGCCGTGCCCGCGGCGGACAGCTCCCGGAACCACTTCACCGAGAACGCGGCGCAGAACAGCACGTAGACGCAGGCCAGCAGCGCGTACCCGAGGCGGAACAGCCGCTCGTCGCCGAGCAGGAGGAACAGCGCGCACATCGTGCCGTAGTCCACCGGCAACAGCGCCACGGCGCGCAGCCGCGAGGGCGCGGGCGCCGGGGCGCCGGGCGGCGCGGCGGGCCGGGGGCGCAGCTTGTCGGTGAGGAGCCCGCCGAAGAAGATCATGACGGCGGCGAGTTGGAAGACGGGCGGCACGAGGAGCCAGCGCTCGCCCGGCAGCGCGAAGTGCTGGTGGAAGGTGACGAGGACGGCCGTGTGCAGCGCGGTGATCTTCGCGCAGTCCACGGCGTGGTCCAGCCACTCGCCCGCCGGGCTGGACGTGCCGCGCAGCCGCGCGAGTTGGCCGTCGGCCGCGTCGAGCGCGAAGCCGAGGACGAGCGCGGCCCACACGCACAACGCCAGGGGCCAGGACGGCGGGACGAGCGCGAGCGCCGCGATCCCGGCGAAGCTGACGAGGGCGCTGAGCGCCGTCACCTGGTTCGGCGTGCGCCCGGCGCGGTACGCGGCGGCGGCGAACACGCGGCCCACCGGGCGGTTCACGTACCGGGAGTAGAGGGAGACGCCCTTGCTGGTCTTCTGTGCCTCGCGCAGCCGCGTGAGCGCGGCGCGGAAGGTCATGGTCGCGTCCCCGCCGGTCCCCACCCCTGCCATGGCCGCATCATGTCATGACGCCCCGTCGGTGCAGCCGCGTTCCGCCGGAGTGGATACGATGCGTGCGCCGGTAAGGATCGACGGGGAGGGGCCCACCATGCGGCTGCGAGCGCGGCTGGCGAAGACCACGGCGGGACTGCTGACGTCCCTCACGCTGGCGGCCGGGCTGTCGGGCTGCGTGACGGTGCACGGCGAGGAGGCCGTGGTCCCGGCGGCCACCGACGAGGAGGCGCGCGCCGCGCTGGACCGGTACGTCGAGATCAGCAACGAGGCGAAGCGCGTCTACGACGCCGAGCAGAACCGCACCATCGAGAGCGGCGGCCTGGGCGCCATCGACTTCGCGGGCATCTCGGCCCGCGCCGAGGTCTCGCCCGAGGGGGACGAGGACTTCGACCCGCTGGCCGTCTCCGACACGCGGTTCCACATCCCGCAGCAGGCGGGCTGGCCCAAGTTCTTCGTCGCGGACACGGCGACCAACCAGGGGCGCAACCGCTGGCTGATGTTCTTCACGCGCTCGGGGATCGACGAGGACTGGCGCGTCTCCTACCTGTCCTCGATGCCCGCCGCCGACCTGCCGCGGTTCGCCGAGGACGAGGACGGCCACCTGGAGGACATACCGGTCGGCGCGGACGACGAGGGCCTCGTCCTGCCGCCCGCCGAGCTGAGCTCGGCGTACAGCGTGTATCTCCAGAGCGGCGAGGGGCCGTTCGCGGAGGGCCCCTACACCAGTGAGACGCGCGCGGCCCGCGACGCGGTGAACAACGACCCGGCCTCGCTCACGGAGTTCCGCGACGAGCCCGCGGAGGACGCCGAGTACGCGCCGCTGGCGATGCGGACGGTGGACGGGGACGCGTTCGTGATGTTCACGTCGCTGCACGACCAGCGGCAGACCGTCGCCGAGGGCGAGGAGATCGAGGTCAACGAGCTGACAGCCGCGCTGATGGAGGGCGAGGCGCGGACGTCGCTGACGCTGGACATGGTCGCCATACAGGCCGCGCTCGTCCCGGCGGGCGAGGGGCGGATCCAGCTGCTCACGCAGATGAAGGACGCCGTCGCGATCACCGGCGAGTGACGCGGACGTACGGCCAGGCCGCGGCCTGGCCGTACGTCACCAGGCGTGGGCCTGCTCCGGCTGGGCCGCCAGGTGCTCGGCGCAGGCGTCCGTGAGGGCTTCGAGGAGCGTCAGCGGCTCGGGGAGCGGGCGCTCGGGGCCCTGGAGCCAACGGACGCCGCCGGTGCCCGCCGGGGGGACGCGGGACGGCGGCAGGAGGACGTAGCTGCCCCGGCAGTGCCAGCGCAGGCCCGGGTGCTCGTCCATGGTCTCGGGGTGGCAGTCGAGTTCGCAGGGCCACCACTCGTCCTCGTCGTCCGGGGTGCCGCGCGTGGCGGTGAAGAACAGGACGCGGTCCGGGTCGGCGACGGCGACGGGGCCCGGCTCGATGCCCTCGGCGGCGAGGCGGGCGAGGGCGGCGTACCCGGCGGGCGCGGGGACGTCGAGGACGTCGTGGGCGGCGCCGGTGGCGGTGACGAAGTTGGCGAGCGGGTCGGCGTTCAGCCAGCGGATGATCTGCTCGGGGTCCGTCGTGGCCTGCGTCTGCCAGGCGAGCGAGACGGGGTGGCGTCCCGGGGTGGGACAGCCGATGCGGTCGCAGGAACAGCCGTAGCCCTGCGGGTGGGCGGCGGGCGCGACCGGGAACCCGGCGGTCGCCACCGCGAGCAGCAGTTCCTCACGTGCCCGCGCGGCGGCGGCCCCGGCCGCGGCCTGGCGGTCCGCCCGGCGCAGCCACCGGGGGATGATCCTGCTCTCGCGGCTCTCGCGTCCCATACTCCCCCTACCACCTCACTGGTGTCCGGCCCGTCGAGCCTTGGAGCGTCGGGACCGGGGCTTTTATTCCGCCGTGCCGGGCAATCCTGCCCTGTGGCGTGCCTTGATGGGTAATCGGGAGGTGCGTGCCGTACGCGCACGGTACGCACCTCCGTCACAGGTCGATCACTTTCCGCATCCGATCGCGGCAACAACCGGTACCGGAGCGTTCACACTGTGGTCGTCGGCCGGTCGTCCACCGGGCCGCCGACCGGTTCACGGTGGCGCGTGTCACATCCCGGCCGGTGCGACGGCCCGCCGTCCGCCGCTCCGCCGGGCGCGGCGGGGGCGGCACAGGAGGACGAAGCACAGGCTCGCCAGCAGCGCGGAGACGAGCTGGACGACGGCCATGGGCACGGCCGTGCCCTCCCCCGCGACGCCGACGAGCGGGGAGGCGATCGCGCCGACGAAGAAGGCGGACGCCCCCAGCAGCGCAGAGGCGGACCCCGCCGCGTGTCCCGCGCGGTCGAGCCCTTCCGAGTTGGCGTTGGGCAGGACCAGGGGCATGCAGGCCATGAGGACGAACAGCCCGGCGGAGACGGGCAGCAGGCCGACGTCGCCGAACAGGCCGGACGTCAGCAGCAGCAGCGCCACGCTGTCGGCGACGATGAGCGCGAGCCCGACGCCCATCACCCGCTGCGCGGGGACGCGGCCGACGAACACCTTCCCGTTGACCTGGCTCATGACGACCATGCCGATGGAGTTCGCCATGAACAGCAGGCTGAACGTCTGCGGCGAGGCGCCGTGGATCTCCTGGATCACGAAGGGCGACGCCGACACGTAGGCGAACAGCGCGGCGAACGTCAGCCCGCCGACGAGGAGATGGCCGGTGAAGACGCGGTCGCGGAACAGCCCGCGCATGTCCCGCAGCGCGGGTCTGACGCCACCGGACGTGCGCCGCTCGGCGGGCAGCGTCTCGGGCAGCCAGCGGAAGACGACGGCGACGAGGACGGCGCCGATCACGGCGAGGACGACGAAGATGCCGCGCCAGTCGGTGAAGCGCATCAACTGGCCGCCGAAGACGGGCGCGAGGATCGGCGCGAGCCCGGAGACCAGCATCAGCGAGGAGAAGAACCTGGCCATGGCGACGCCGTCGAACAGGTCGCGGACGACGGCGCGCGCGATGACGATGCCCGCGGAGCCCGCGAGGCCCTGGGCGAAGCGGAAGGCCGTCAGCGTCTCGACGTTCGGGGCGACGGCGCAGGCGGCCGAGGCGAGGACGTAGCCGCTCATGCCGCACAGCAGCGGCCAGCGGCGGCCGAGCTGGTCGCTCATCGGGCCGACGACCAACTGGCCGAGCCCGAGGCCGAGGAGGCAGGCGGTGAGGGTCAACTGCGCGGTGGACGCGCTGGTGTGCAGCGCGTCGCCGACCTCGGGGAGCGCCGGGAGGTAGGTGTCGAGCGAGAGCGGCGGCAGCGCGGACAGGCTGCCGAGGATGAGGGTGAGCAGCAGTCCGGCCCGCTGCCGGCGCGAGAGCTGGGGTGCTCCTGCGGCGCCTGCGCTGGCGGGCCGGGGTGGGGAGGGGACTGCGGTACGGGGGGTGTTCTGGGGGGTGACGGGGACGGGGACGGCCGCCGCGGGTTGGCCGGGCTGTTGCATGCACCTCTCCGGTACTCGGAATGAACGACCCGATCATCCCATGATCTGACCGGCCAACCCCAGGGGTTTACCGCCCCCGCGCGCATGGCGCTCACCACACCGGGGCGACGGCCTCACGCCCCGGCCCGGGCGGATGGGAGCATGGGCCCGTTACGGCTCGGGACCGGGAGAGTGCGATGCAGCCGCAGGACGGGCGGGACGGCCACGACGGGTGGGAGCCGCGGGACGGCCGGGACGGACGGGCCCCCGGGTAGCGCGCGGGGCGCCACGCGCGCCCCCGGCGTACGTCGCCCGCACGGGCGGTCGCGCCCGCTCCCCGCGTCACCCGTTGGAGGGGCGTGCGGCCATGTCCGCGACGGGGGCGGGCAGAAGACGCCGGGTGCGCCCACAGGGACTTCCCCAGGCCGCGCCGGGGGCGCCCCGGGGCGGGGGGACACCGCGCGCGGGACGCGCCCGCCACCGCCGTCCGGCCGACCGGTCGGCGCGCACCGGGCGCGGTGCTGGCACTGTGGTCCCGCACCCCGTACCCCGCATCCGCACCCCGAGCAGCAGTCGCAGCAGCAGCACGCCAGGCCCCACCCCTCGTACGACCCGCAGGACGGACCGTGACCGCCACTCCCTCCCCCATCCCGCCGCCCCCGGCCCATCCCCCGGCCGGAGCACCGGACACCGGGCCGCCCCCCGCGAGAACGAGCCGGTGGGCCCTCGCGCTGCGCCGCACCCCCCTCTCGCTCTGGCGCGACGACATCGACCACTGGGCGGCAGCCCTCACCTACTACTCGGTCCTGGCCGTCTTCCCGACGCTCTTCGTCGCCCTGTCGCTCGTCGGGCTGGCCGATCCGGGCGCGGCGCAGGAGTTGATCAGCCAGGTCACGGCGCTCGTCCCCGCCGACTCGCGCGGCGAGGTGTGGTCGGCGCTGAACGACCTGGCGCAGCAGCGCTCGGCCGCCTGGCTGCTGACGGTGGTCGGGGGCCTGAGCGCGCTCGTGTCGGCGTACAACTACCTGAGCATCTTCCGGCGCGTGCAGCACGGCATGCACGGCGTGATCGACCGCCGTCCGCCCTGGCGCGCCATCCCGCGCACGATGCTCTCCGCCATGGGGCTGCTCGGCCTGCTCGTGGGCAGCGCGACGGTGCTCATCATGACGGCCGAGGTGGTGCGGACGGTCGGGCGGATGCTGGGGCTCGGGGACGCGGGGGCGGCGGCGTGGGCCGTCATGAAGTGGCCGCTGCTGGTGCTGTTCGTGACGGCGCTGGTGCTGGTGCTGTTCCGCACGGGCCCGGTGGACCACGGCGTGCCGCTGCGGGGGGTGGCGGGGGGCGCGGTCGCGGTGGTGCTGTGGCTGGTGGCGTCCGCGGCGTTCGCGCTGTACGCGTCGCACGTCGGCACGTACAACCGGCTCTACGGGTCGCTGGCGGGGATCATCGTCTTCCTGGTCTGGCTGTGGGTGTGCAACCTGAGCCTGCTGACCGGGGCCCAGTTCAACGCGGAACTGGCGCTGCTGGAACGGGCGGAGCGCGGCCAGGCGGGTCCGGTGCGGGATCGCGGGCGGCACGCGGCGCCGTGACGGCGCGCGTCCGGCCCGGTCGCGGGGACCGGGCCGGACGGGGGAGGCCGATCGGCCGGGGAGGGCCGGTCAGGGGGCTCGTCAGTTGGGCTGGTTCGCGTGGGTCAGGGTCTCCCAGGCGACGAACAGGTTGTTGGTGCCCTGCGGGCGCCCGCGCTCGGTGAGCGCCTGCGTGTTGCTCATCGGGATGCCCATGCGGCCGTTGAGGCCGTTGAAGCCCACCTCGGTGATCGGGCCGAGGCCGCGGTGGATCGAGCCGCCGCACAGCCAGGACGGCGGGGCCTCGCCCAGCTCGTACCTGGACTGGAAGCCGAGGGCGTGCCGCAGGCGTTCGGAGATCTGCGGGTACAGGTCCTGGCCCTGGATGCGGCTGGTCTCGGCGACGTGCGAGATGGACGAGAGGCCGTACCCGGTGTGGGTGAAGTCGCGGCACGTCTCCTGCGTGAGGCCGGTGACGAACGTGGACTGGCCCTGCCAGTAGTTGATGATCTCCTGGCGGGTGTCGAGGCCGCTGCCCGGCACGGTGCGCGGCAGGGGGCCGTCCGACTCCAGGTAGATGAACGCGGCGGTGCGGTTCAGGAAGCGGCTGACGGCGCGGTCGTAGCTGGCACGGTCCTCCAGGTAGACGGAGATGCCGACGGCGGCCTCCATCATGGTGAGTTCCCAGTTGCCGTTGCTGTTCGAGCCGTTGATGATCTCCGGCAGGTAGACGTTGCGCAGCATCGTGCCGAAGCGCGCCTGGTTCGGCCAGTTGCCGTAGGTGTAGCGGATGATCTCGGCGGCGCGCGGCCACACGGAGCCCGCCCAGCCGGTCTGGAGCGGCGCGTTGCTGTTGGTGTGGTCGCGGATGGTGGCCGACCAGGCGTCCATCAGCTCGATCGACTTCTGGGCGTAGCGCGCGTCCTGCGTGATGTACCAGGCGAGGGCGGTGGTGTACGCCGCGATGGCGTCCTCACGCTCGTCGGTGCAGCCGTTGTTGGGGTTGGAGTACGAGCCGCACTCCACGACCGCGCGCGGCCTCGGGACGCGGGACAGCGAGGCGTACCGCGAGTTCATCATCTGGCTGTTGGCGCTCGCCCAGGGCTGGGCGCCCGCCTGGACGCGTCCGCGGATGAAGTCGAGCTGCGGACGGCTGACATGGACGCCCGGGTGGGTGAACGTCGCGGGCGCGGCGTAGGCGGCGGGCAGGTCGGTGGTCGCCGCGTCGGGCTCGGCGGGCGCGGCGCCCGCCCCGCTGGGGAGGAGGGCGACGAGCAGGGCGGAGAGAGTCGCGAGCAGTGCCAGGAATCTCTTGGTCATGTGGGGGACGCCTTCCGAGAGGCTGCGGGGACGACGAGAGGTGATCACATTCATGAACTCGGAACCGTTATATGAACATCGCCTGTCCCTGACGCTAGGACTGGACCAATGGACCGTCAAGGCGCCCGCCCATTCCCGGTACAACCGGGGGCGCGCGCGGCGCAGTTCTCCGGCGGGGCGCCCCGGCGGGCGCGGGCCCCGCCGTCCGGGGGGCCGGGAAGCACCCGCGCGGACGGCCGTCCGGCACCCTCGCGCCGACCCCGGCAATCGATTCCGTTCGCGAATCAACTAACCTTGCGCGAAGGCGTTCGCACCCCCCGGAGCCGGGTCTCCGCGCGTCAACTGACGGTCTGTCGGTCACGGGTGGTCCGTCGAGAGTGACGAACCTCAAATGGCCCTCAAGAAACCCCCGCGTGCCCGGTTTCACTGCCATCCTGCCGCCCATGTACGAGATACTCGCGGCGGAGGCGACGACTCCCCAGTGGATCGCCGCGATCGCGTCCGTCCTCAGCGCCCTGGGCGGGGCCGCCGGCTTCGCCGCTCTCGTGATCACCCTCAAGCGGCGCAGGACCGCCGTCCGCCTGCCACCGTTCGAGCTGCGCCGGCTGCTTCACGAACTGGAAGAGATGCTCGGCGAGCTGATCTCCAACGGGGGCATGCCGACCGACTGGTTCCTGGCCCCGGAGCAGCGGCGCACCAGCCAGTTGCTCGCCTCCTACTCGGGCCTGCTGGCCGACGACGAGCTGAACGCCCTCGTGAGCCAGGCGCGGCTCGCGGCGGACGACTGCTGGGCCGCGGCGCCGCCGGTGCTGCCGGGCGCCGCGGCGGCCGGGCTGCCGCCGACCGAGCTGGCGGAGATCGATCAGCGCCTTGAACGGCAGCTCGCCCAGGCTGTGACGGGCCGGGCGGTGCTGCAACGGGCCATCTCACGCCTCGACCAGCTGATGCGGCAGGGGTCGGGCGCGGCGAGTTCGGCCTGACGTCCCCCGTGCCCGTCGGCGCGGGCGGGCACGGGGGACGGGCGCGGGGGCCGGTCGGTGCAGGTCGGTCGGTTCTGGCCGGTCAGTCCTGGGCGGTCCCGTCCAGGCCGTGCAGGCGCAGCAGCAGGTCCTTGACGCCGGTGGCGGGCACGGGCTCGCCGGTCAGGGCGTCGGGGTCGGAGCACAGCAGCACGGGGCCGCGGTTCTCGTCGTCGGGCAGCCGCCCGTGGCTGCCGGAGACCCAGGAGGCGTCGAGCGGCACGACGTTCATCCGGTAGCGCAGGCCCATCTTCTTGCGGGCCAGCGCCAGCGCGGCGCGCGGCTTGGCCATGCGGTCGGCGGGGTCGAAGAACAGCTCGGCCGGGTCGTAGCCGGGCTTGCGGTGGATCTCGACGATGGGCGCGTAGTCGGGGGCGCGGGCGTCGTCGAGCCAGTGGTAGTACGTGAACCAGGCGTCCGGGTCGGCGACGGCGACGAGTTCGCCCGAGCGCGGGTGGTCGAGACCATAGGCGGCCTGCCCCTTGGCGTCCAGGACCTCGGCGACGCCCGGCAGTTCGCTCAGCACCTCACGCGTGCGCTCCAGGTCCTCGGGCTTGCGGACGTAGACGTGCGCGATCTGGTGGTCGGCGACGGCGAACGCGCGGGAGACCCAGGGGTCCAGGTACTCCATCCCGGCCTGCTCGTACGTCTCCAGCAGGCCCGCGAGGCGCAGCGCGCGGTTGATGTGGACGGGGCGGCTGACGGGCTCGATGCCGTACTCGGACAGGACGACGACGGTCGCGTCGGCCGCCTCCGCCTCGGCGAGCAGGGGCTTCAGGACGCCGTCCAGCTCGGCCGCCGCCGCGCGCGCCTCGGGCCCGTCGGGGCCGAAGCGCTGGAGGTCGTAGTCGAGATGCGGCAGGTAGACGAGGGTGAGGTCGGGCCGGTTGCGGCGCAGCAGGTGGATGGCGGCGTCGGCGATCCAGCGCGAGGAGGCGATGGAGGCGGTCGGGCCCCAGTACTGGAAGAGGGGGAACGGGCCGAGGCGCGAGGTGAGTTCGTCGTGCAGCTCGGGCGGCCTGGTGTAGCAGTCGGGGTCCTTGCGGCCGTCGGCGTGGTAGATCGGGCGCGGCGTGACGGTGAAGTCCGTCTCGGCGCCCATGGCGTACCACCAGCAGACGTTGGCCACCGTGTAGCCGGGGTCGGCGCGGCGGGCGGCGTCCCAGATCTTGTCGCCGCCGACGAGCGCGTTGTGCTGGCGCCACAACAGGACGTCGCCGAGGCCGCGGAAGTACCAGCCGTTGCCCACGATGCCGTGTCCTGACGGCGGTTCGCCGGTGAGGAAGGTGGCCTGGGCCGAGCAGGTCACGGCGGGCAGGACGGTCCCGAGCGGCGCGCGCGAGCCCGAGCGGGCGAGACGGGCGAGGCTCGGGATGTGGTCCAGGAGGTCGGGGGTGAGACCCACGACGTCGATCACGACCAGGCGGCGGGTCATGCCTCCTCCTTCAGTCCGAGAGAGAGCAACAGGTCACGGGCGACGGCCAGTTCTGCGGCGATGCCGTTCGCCAGCTCGTCAGGGTCGGTCGGGCGCAGGGCGCGCGGCAGGACCTCCCAGGTGTACGTCTCGACCTCCAGGTGGCGCGTGAGCGGCGCGGGGCCGCCGACGAGGTGGGTGAGGACGCGGTGGAGCACGGGGAGGGTGGACGCGAGCGGCGGCGCGGGGTGGGCGTTCAGCGGGATGTGGTGGTGGACGCGCCAGGGGCCGCGCGCGGGCAGCGGCTCGGGGCCGGTGAGGGCCTCGTCGAGGTCGTCGCGGGCGAGGACGCCCTCGGGGCCCGCGGCGGCCCGTTCGCGGGTCTGGTGCAGGAAGCGCGGCTCGGCGAACTCGGCGAGCGCGGCGCGTACTCCGGGCTGGTCGGGCTCGTCCGCGTGGAGCGCGGCGGACAGTTGGGCCTTGACGATCGGCACCCCGGCGGCGGTCAGCCCGGGGATCGCCTCGTCGGGGTCCTCGAAGGCGGTCGCGAGGTGGCAGGTGTCCACGCAGACGCCGACGCGGTGCGGCGGCGGCGCGCCAGGCCCGGTCAGGACGTCCACGGCCTGCGTGGTCGTCTCCACGACGCAGCCGGGCTCGGGTTCGAGGGCGAGGCGGACGGAGCGTCCCGTCGTCTCCTGGAGCCGGTCGAGCGTGCCGGACAGGTCGGTGAGGCGGGCGAGGGAGCTGGCGCGGGCCTCGGGCGGGAAGGGGGTGCGCCAGGCGAGGGGCAGCGTCGAGATGGCGCCCTCGGGCTCGTCGTCCGGCAGCAGCGCGGCGAGGACGCGGGCGAGCGCGGCGGTGTGGTCCTGCCGCTCCGCCGTCGTCCAGTCGGGCTGGTACACGCGGTACTTGACGCGGTCGGCGCCGAAGCCGCGGTAGGGGAAGCCGTTCAGTGTGACGACTTCGAGGCCGCTGCTGCGCAGCGCCTCGCGCAGGGTGGCGAGGGCGGCCGGGTCGGTGTCGAGGGTGTGGGCGGCCTCGTGGGCGAGCCACAGGCCGATGCCGAGGCGTTCACGGCCGAGGCGCCGCCGTACCGGCTCGCAGTAGGCGCGGAGTTGGGCGAGGACGCCGTCGAGGGTCTCGGCCGGGTGGACGTTGGTGCAGTAGGACAGGTGCACCAGCGAGCCGTCCGGGTGGCGGAAGCGCACGGCCGCTCACCGCCCCGCGGGCGTGGCGGGGGCGCCGCGCAGGATCGAGTTGCCCTCGAACGTCCCGTCGCTGACGGCCTCGTCGGGCGCGTCGAGGTCGAGGCGTCCGCTCTGGCCGTAGAACGCGACCGGGTTGCGCCACAGGACGCGGTCCACGTCGTCGTCGGTGAAGCCTGCCGCGAGCATGGCCTTGCCGACCTTGAGGGTCTTCAGCGGGTCGCTGCGGCCCCAGTCCGCGGCCGAGTTGACCAGCACGCGGTCCAGTCCGTACTCCTTCAGGATGCGGACCATGCGGTCCTCGTCCATCTTGGTGTCGGGGTAGACGGAGAAGCCCATCCAGCAGCCGGAGTCGGCGGCGCGGGCGACCGTCACCTCGTTGAGGTGATCGACGGCGACGCGCTCCGGGGCGAGGCCCGACTCGGCGACGACGGCGAGGGTGCGCTCCAGACCGGCCGGTTTGTCGCGGTGCGGGGTGTGGACGAGGGCGGGCAGCTCGTGCCGCAGGGCCAGTTCGAGCTGGAAGGCCAGGGCGTGGTCCTCGGCCGGGGTCATCGAGTCGTAGCCGATCTCGCCGACGGCGACCACGTTGTCCTTGTCGAGGTAGCGCGGCAGTTCGTCGAGGACGGGCACGCAGCGCGGGTCGTTCGCCTCCTTCGGGTTCAGCGCGATGGTGCAGCGGTGCGCGATCCCGTACTGCGCGGCGCGGTAGGGCTCCCAGCCGAGGAGGGAGTCGAAGTAGTCGAGGAAGCTGCCGACGGAGGTGCGCGGCTGGCCGAGCCAGAACGCGGGCTCCACCAGGGCCTCGACGCCCGCCGCCCGCATCGCCTCGTAGTCGTCGGTGGTCCGCGACGACATGTGGATGTGAGGGTCGAAGATGCGCATCATGCCTCCTGGCCGGTGGCGGCGGGCGGGGTGAGGGCGAGGACGGTGGGCACGTCGGGCGGCACGGGGCGTCCGGCCGCGGCGCGCTCCGCCGCGAAGTCGGCGAGCATGCGGGCGAGTTCCGCGTCGGCGCGCTCCGCGAGGGAGGCGACGGCGGCGACCGGCACGCCGGTGAACACGCACTTGAGGACGGCGTGCCGCCACAGGTGCTGGTCGAGATGGCGGCCCGCGTAGGGGCCGACGGCGGCCTCGATCAGGCCGGTGTCGTTGGCCCGCAGCGCGTCCTCGACCAGGGGCAACGCGGCGTCGCCGACCGGCAGGTCGGGCAGGGCCAGCAGGACGGCGCGGCGCTCGCCCGCGTCGCCGCGCTCGTACAGCCGCGTGACGGTCGCGGCGTCGGCGCGGGCGCCGCGCAGCAGCAGGACGCGGAACGTCTCGGCGGCCTCGCGGCCGACGCGGCGGCGGGCGGCGATGAACTCCCGCTCCCACGCGTCCCCTTCGAGGGCGGCGCCCAGGGCGGCGCGGGCGTCGGGCGGCAGGTCGGTCTCGGTCAGCACGGGGCGGCCTCCCGGTGGGCGGATCGGAGGAAGTCGAGCGAGCGCCGGGCGAGTTCGGGCCCGGCGTGCGAGTGGCGCGGCAGTTCGACGGAGATCAGGCCTGTGTAGCCGGAGGTCTCCAGGGCGGCGAGGACGGGCGGGAAGTCGATCTCGCCCTCGCCGAACGGCAGGTGCTCGTGCACGCCGCGCCGCATGTCGTCGATCTGGACGTGCGCCACCCAGGGCGCGGCGGCCAGGACGCAGGCGGGGACCGGCTCGGGTTCGAGGCAGCGGATGTGCCCGATGTCGAGGGTGAGGGCGAGGCCCGGCGGGTCGCCCAGCAGTTCACGCAGCCGGTGGAACGCGCCCACGGTGTCGAGGAGATGGCCCGGCTCCGGCTCGACCGCGAGCGGCACCCCGGCCTGTTGCGCGTCGGCGAGGACGGGGGCGATCGCGTCGGCGAGCCGCTTCCAGCCCTCGTCCTCCGTCGTGCCCTGGGGCAGCAGGCCGCTGAAGCAGTGCACGGCGGTGGCGCCGAGGTCGGCGCCGACGCGGACCGCCGTGCGCAGGAGCCCGATCCTGCGCTCGCGGTCGGCCGGTTCAGGGTCGAGGAGCCCCGGGCCGTGCTTGCGGGCCGGGTCGAGGACGTAGCGGGCGCCCGTCTCGACGGCGACGCCGAGGCCGAGCGCGTCCAGGCGCCCGGCGACGTGCGCGACGCGTGCGGCCAGGTCGGGGGCGCACGGGTCGAGGTGCATGTGGTCGAGGGTGAGGGCGACGCCCGAGTAGCCGAGGTCGGCGAGCAGGCCGAGGGCGTCGTCGAGCCGCAGGTCGGTGAGGCCGTTGGTGCCGTAGGAGAACCGGGGCGTGGCCGTGCGGCCGGTCGGGCCGGTCATGTCGGGGTCACCTTCCGGGAGAGCCGCCTGGCGGCGGCCATGGCGGCGAGCAGGCCGGGGACGGCGAGCGGCTTGCCGGAGCGGGAGGCGAGGGCGGCCTGGAGCGGGAGCATCGCCTGGAGCCCGCCGATGACCCCGCCGCGCACGCGGTCGGCGCTCGGGGTGCGGGCGGCGTCCACGAGGGGCCTGCCCGCCGTCCAGGCGTAGGCGGCGGCTGCCGTACGGGTGGCGGGCGGGGCGGCGTCGGGCCCGGTGGTGGTCAGCGCCGCCGTGATGGCGGTGGTGGCGCCGAGCGCGGCGAGCGGAGCCGACCGGGGGCCGCCGTACGCCTCGTGCCGCGACAGCGTGGTCACGGAGTACGTGTGCGCGCCCAGCAGCGCCGCCGACGGGAGGGCGGGGAGGACGGACCGGCCGGTGGTGGCGGCGCCGAGGAGGACGTCGAGCGACCGGGCGGCGGCCATCGTCGCGGGGCCCGCCTGCGTGTGCTTGAGGCCCAGGTCGTACGACCAGGCGGCGGCGGCCACGGCGGTGGCGGTGACGGCCGCGCCGCGTGACCTGGTGGCCGCCAGGGCGATCCCGGCGGCCGTCAGCCCGGTGGCCGCCGCGAGGGCGGCGGCGGGTTTCACGCGGCCCGAAGGGATGGGGCGGCCGGGCCGCTCCTGCGCGTCGATGTCACGGTCGGCCCAGTCGTTGAGGGCCATGCCCGCCCAGTACAGGCACACGGAGGCGCCCGCGGCGGGCAGGAGGCGGCGGACGGGGGCGCCTCCCGCCGCCGCGGCGCCCGCGAGGACGTCGCCCGGCACGGTCAGGGCGGCGGGGCCGCGCACGAGCTGGACCCACGCGAGGGCGGTACGCGAAAGGGTCACGGGCGGGTCCGGAGGGATTCCGCGAGGGCGAGCAGTTCGGTGTGCTGGGCGCCGAGATCGGCGGGGCCCGCGTCCGGGTCCTTGAAGAACCAGGCGCAGCCGGGCAGTTCGCCGCTCAGCCCGGCGGCGTGCGCGCGGGCGACGATCCGGGTCAGGTCCAGGACGAGCGGCGCGGCGAGGGCCGAGTCGCAGCCCTGCCAGATCGTCTGGAGGACCATGCGCGTGCCGAGGAAGCCGTCGAACGCGACGTGGTCCCAGGCGGTCTTCCAGTCGCCGAGGGCGGGCACGTTGTCGATGTGCGTGGTGCCCTCGGGCGTGGAGCCCAGGATGTCGGTGAGGACGCGGGCCTTGCCCGCGTTCTTCGCGGCGGCGGCCACCGGGTCGGCGAGGGTGGCGCCGTCGCCGCCGCCGAGCAGGTTGGCGCCCGACCAGGAGCGGACGGCCAGGGCGCGCTGGCTGAACATCGGCGCGAGCGCGGTGCGCAGCAGGGTCTGGCCCGTCTTGCCGTCCCTGCCCGCGAAGGGCAGGCCCGCGGCGCGGGCGCGGTCGGCGAGGCCGGGGGCGCGCATGCCGGTGGCGGGCGTGAAGTTGACGTAGGGACAGCCTGCCTCGATGGCAGCCGCGGCGTAGGCGGTGCTGATCGACGGGTCGGTCTCCACGCTGGCGACGTTCACGACGACGGTGCGCGTGAGGCCGTTGCGGCGGGTGAAGTCGGCGATGTCGTCGGCCAGGTGGTCGCCCGGCTGCTTGATCTCGGCGTCGGCCGCGGCCAGCTCCTCCGCCACGGCGGCGGGCAGGCCGTGCGGCAGGACGCCGCCTTCCACGAGCTGTTCCGCGCGCTTGGGCAGCGGGGTGGTGGCGGTGTCGTGTCCGCCGATGACCAGGCTGTCCAGTGCGGGCAGTCCGGCGTCGGCGAACGGCGGCAGGGCGGTGACCAGGCCGGTGGACGGGAAGAGTCCCGCAGCCAGCGCGGCCCGGCCGGTGATCGTGGTCGTGGCGACGGAGCCTCGGGCGCCGATGAGCCACAGGCCGGTGCGTTCTGGGGCGTCGGGGGTCATGGGGGGACTCCTTCTTCCGGTGGGCCGGTACCGCTGGTGTGCCGGGGTCGCGCGGGCAGCCGCCGGTCACCGGCCGGGGCGGGGCCCTGGCGGGGGACGGGCGGCGGGAGGATCGTGGAAGGGACGGTCTGGGACGAGGGATCGGGACGGTGGCGGGACGTGAGCGGGTGTCGTGCGCGCGCGTGCGCCCTCCGGGTGCGCACGAGAGGATGTGCCGTCGGTCGTGCAGGGACCGTGGCGCGCGCCGTCGCGCCGGGGGCGTGCGGCACGGAGGGGTGCCGCGACGTGACCCACGAGTAGTCCCGTACGGACTGGAAGGTAGCCACTTTCTCCCTTACGGGGAACCCTTTTGACACAGAAAGCGTCTACTTCCTCCCGGCGAAGGACAAAGACCGTAACGGGTGGGGCAGTTGAGGCAGGTGGGACGGAAGGTACGCGTGTGACCGGTCATTTCCGGTCGCCGACGCCCCACCCGCCCCGCACGCCGCACCCGTCGCTCCCTGATGCGGCGTGCGGCCTCCCGTTCTAGGCGACCAGGACGGCGATGCCGCCGGTGAGCAGTCCTACGACGGGGATCAGCGGGCCGCCCTTGAGCGCGGCGCCGAGGTGGAACCGGAGGTCGCGGTACTCGGCCATGTCCTCGGTGCCGGGAAGGAGCAGCAGGCGGGGGCGCAGCCAGGCGAGGACGATCCAGTCGAGGACGACGAGGTCCCAGACCGTCAGCGTGGCGAAGACGAGGGCCGCGCAGACCGCGGCGGGCCAGAACTCCAGGCCGTCGCGCAGCGCGCCGTCGAGGCCGACCATCGCCCCGGTCATCAGGGGAACCCCGCAGACGGCCCAGACGAACACGCCGAAGAGCACCGCCACCCGGCGGCCCCGGGCGCTCTTCTGCCTGCCATAACGGCGCTGGATCGCGGGCGGATAGTCGTCCAGCAGGAAGTCCCTGCTCATGGCCGCCCCGGCGAACACCGCGGCGGTGAACACCACGCCGAGCGCCGCCCCGTAGCCGATTCCGTACCCGAGGACCGCCGACCACTGCATGCCAACCTCCAGAAGATTGTCGAGACCTTGGTGCGTGCGACCCAACCCGCTGCCGCCGTTAAAGTCAACGCACTATGAAGTTCAAGGCTCGTTAGGATGCTGCCGTGGCAGAAGCAGACGGCGCCGGGGCGCGGAGGCGCCCGGAGTTCCGCAAGGGGCGGCCCACCCTGACCAGGGAGAGGATCGCGCGGGCCGCCGTGGAGATCCTGGGTGAGACGGGCCCTGCGGACCTGACGATGCGTGCCGTCGGCGCGCGCCTCGGTGTCTCGCCGCGGGCCCTGTACAACTACGTGGCCGATCGGCGCGACCTGCTCGGCGCGATCGTCGCCGTCTGCCAGGGCGACCGGCCGCAGCCCCGGCTGGACACCGGGCGCTGGCAGGAGAGCCTGCGCGCCTACTGCCGGGAGTTGCGCGCCTGGTACCGCGCGCATCCGGGCATGCTGGCGCTGGCCCGCGCCGAGGACCTGACCGCGTTCGCGTCGGCCGACCTGCTGCGGCCGGACGACATCCTCGTGGGGTTCTTCCTCGACCTCGGCTTCTCCCCGCAGGACGCCTACCGGGCGTGGTCGATCACCGTCCTCCAGGTCTCCGGGTTCGCGGAGGTCTGGGACGCCTGGCACGACCGGCCACCGCCGGGCGCCGACCCGGCGGGCTGGACCGGCGTGCCGCCCGACCCGGCGGCCGGGGAACTGCCGCACCTGCGCCGCCTCGCGGCCGAATCCGCCGTCGAACCCCCTGACGTCCTCTTCGAGTCGGTGCTCGCCATGCTCGTCGCGGGGGTGGAGGCCATGGCGTCCGGGCGCGCGGCGCCTGGCGGGTTCAGCGGCGGGCGGCGGGGCGGGCGCGGGTGACCGCGAGCGTCAGCACGCCCGCCAGCAGCCCCCAGAAGGCCGAGCCGACGCCGAGGAGCGTCACGCCCGACGCCGTGGCGAGGAAGGTGACGACGGCGGCCTCCCTGGCCCGTTCGTCCGTGACGGCGGCGGTCAGCGCGCCGCCGATCGTGCCGAGCAGCCCGATGCCCGCGACGCCGAGGACGAGGGCGGGCGGCAGCGTCGCGAGGAGCGAGCCGACCGTGCCGCCGAAGACGGCGATGACCAGGTAGAACACGCCCACCCACACGGCAGCGACGTAGCGCCGCTCCCGGTCGGGGTGGGCCTCCTCGCCGGTGCAGATGGCAGCGGTGATCGCCGCCAGGTTGAGGCCGAACGCGCCGAACGGGGCGAGCACCGCGTTCACGCCGCCCGTCCAGCCGAGCAGCGGCGAGACGGGCACCTCGTACCCGGCGTTCCGCAGCACGGCGACGCCCGGCAGGTTCTGCGAGGCCATCGTCACGACGAACAGCGGCACGCCCACCCCGACGAGCGCCTGGAGGTCGAACGCGGGCATCACGAACTCGGGGCAGGCTAGGGTGAGTTCGATGTCGCCGAGCGGCAGCCCCTCCCCCAGCGCGGCGGCGACGGCGCCGACCGTGAGCGCGACCAGGACGGCGTACCTGGGCAGCAGGCGGCGGCACACCAGGTAGGCGGCGAACAGGGGGAAGGCCACGCCGAAGCTGCCGTCCATCGTCGCGAACAGCCCCGTGCCGAACTGCACCAGCACGCCCGCGAGCAGCGCGCCCGTCAGCGGCACGGGGATGCGGTCCATGACCCTGGCGAACCAGCCGGTCACGCCGCTCAGCAGGATGAGGACGGACGACAGCAGGAACGCCCCGATGGCCTCCGCCATGGTCACGCCGTCGAGGCTGGTCGCCAGCAGCGCGGCGCCCGGCGTGGACCAGGCGGTGACCACCGGCACGCGGTAGCGCAGCGACAGGCCGATGCCCGTCACGGCTATGCCGACGCTGAGCGCGAGCATCCAGGACGCCACCTGCCCGGCGTCGGCACCGGCGGCGCGCGCGGCGGTGAAGACGACGGCCGCCGAACTCGTCACGCCGACGAGGACGGTGACCAGCGCGGCGGTCACGGCGGAGGGCGGGGCGGCGGCGCGCAGTCGCGCGAGGAGCGTCATGCGCGCGGACTCTAATCCTCGCCGTCCGCGCGGGGACACGGATTTCCGCGCCGGGCGCGCGGATTCAACACCTCGCGTGCGGCGGGCCTTTCACGGCGCTCGGTCGCGGCGAGGACCAGGGCCCCGCACTCCGGCGGATACCGCCCTCGACGGTCCGGTCCTCCCGTGGTCCTCGTGGGATCGAGGTCATCGGTGATCCTGCTCCGTGACGACGGAGCCGTTCGACTCGACGTCCCGCTCGAACCCGGATCTCCGGGGAGATGGTAGAAAGCCGGAATGCCGTCTCAGCGCACCCTCCTTCCCCGTTCGGCGCCTGCCGCCTCGGGGATGTCGTCCCGTTCGATCTCGGCGATGCTGGACAGGCTCGAAGCGCGCTCGGGCGAGACCCACTCCCTCATGGTCGTGCACCGCGGTCACGTCGTGGCCGAAGGGTGGTGGGCGCCGTACTCGGCCGACCGCCCGCACCTCCTCTACTCGCTGACCAAGTCGTTCACGTCGATCGCCGTGGGGCTCGCGATCGGCGACGGGCTGCTCTCGCTGGACGACCGCGTGGTGGACGTGCTGCCCGACCGCGTCCCGGCCGACGTCTCGGAGCAGGGGCGCCGCATCACCGTTCACCACCTGCTGTCCATGACGTCCGGGCACCCCACCGACAGCCTCGCCGAGGCGTGGGAGCGGGAACCGGGCGACCTGGTGAAGGGCTTCCTGAGCCTGCCGTTCGCCACAGCCGAGGGAACACGGCACGTCTACGACAACTCGACCACCTACCTCCTGGCCCGGATGGTGGAGCGCGTCACGGGCCGTGGTCTCCCGGAGTTCCTCGACGCGCGCCTGTTCACGCCGATGGGCATCGACCAGGCCGAGTGGGACCGGGTGGCCAGTGGCGCCGCCTTCGGATTCCACGGACTGCACCTGACGACCGAGAGCGTCGCCGCCTTCGGTGAACTGCTCCGGCGCGGAGGCGTGTGGGGCGACCGACAGCTCGTACCACGCGGGTGGGTGGAGTTGGCGACCAGTCGGCACATCGACAGTGGGTGGACCCTGGACGGGTCGGACCAGGCGGACTTCTCCTACGGCTACGGCTACCAGTTCTGGAGGTCGCGTCACGGCTACCACGGTCATGGCTCCTACGCGCAGCAGTGTGTGGTGGTCCCGTCCCACGATCTCGTCGTCGCCGTGACCGCGGAAGGAGAGTCCCAGGACGTGTTCGACGCGCTGTGGGAGTGCCTGCTGCCCGGCGTGGGTCACGCGGGGAGTGCCCAGGACGACGCGATCCTCGCCGATCGGCTGGAGCGACTGTCGTTGCAGCCGGTGCCGGGGTCGGCCGACCCGGGGCGTACGGTCAGCGCGAGGCTCGACGCCTCGGCCGAGGGGTCGGCACTGCCCGACGGGACGACGGTCACCGTCGATCCCACCGAGGGCGGATGGCTCGTACGCTTCGAGTCGCGCTTCGACGTCGAGGTCGGGCACGGCGACTGGCGGGAGTGCGCGCCGCTCGGCCGGCCGATCGTCGCGGCCGGCGCCTGGCAGGGCAGCACCTTCGTCGCCGATCTGTACGTCATCACCACCCCGCACCGCGTGCGGCTGGCCGTCGATGCCGACGCGGGAACCGCGACGGCGACCTGGAGCACACCGCCGCTGACCGGCCCCAGCCTCGAACTGCATGTGCGGTCGCCGCTGATGACACGGCCTGACGTCGCGTAGGGCGGCGCTCCTGGACCTCCGGGAGGGACGCCGCGGCCTTGACGCGTTCCACGACCGCGAGCCCCGCTTCCGCCTCGTCGCCCGACCCGCCGAGACGCTCGGCGTCCGCCGTCGTGAACGCCCCTGGTCCGGCGCGCTTCCCCCCGCGACCGGCTCGTCGGGCCCGCCTGTCAACTCGGCTTGCCTGAAGA
Organism: Streptomyces avicenniae; assembly: GCF_000719135.1. Lineage (GTDB taxonomy): Bacteria > Actinomycetota > Actinomycetes > Streptomycetales > Streptomycetaceae > Streptomyces > Streptomyces avicenniae. The sequence continues at coordinate 241,477 of NZ_JOEK01000006.1, forward strand.
GGAATGCGCCATGTCCGACACCCCTCAGGACGAGACCCGGGGCGGACGGGCGCAGGAATTGCAGAGATCTCTTCGCAGAGGGTCCTTTGCAGAGAGTCGTTCGCAAGGTAGGCTCGCCGCATGCCCGACGAACCCGAGCGCCCCGCGCCGTCCCCCGCGCCGACCTCCCGGCCCAGCCGCCGCCTCGACGCCACGAGCCTGCGCGGCCTGGCCCACCCCCTGCGCATGACCCTGCTCGACCACCTCACCCTCGAAGGGCCCGCCACGGCCACCGGCCTCGCCGCCCGCGTCGGCGAGAGCAGCGGCACCGTCAGCTGGCACCTGCGGCACCTCGCGCGGCACGGCTTCATCACCGAGGACACCGGACGCGGCACGCGCCGCGAGCGCTGGTGGCGCGTCGTGGAGGAGGCCAAGGTCCTGGACACCGCCGAGTTCCGCGGCGACCCCGAGGCGTCCGGCGCGCTCTCCCTCTACCTCCAGGAGACCGTGCGGCGGCAGTTCGCCCGCGTCACGGACTACCTCGGCGAGGCGTGGGACGAGGACTGGCAGCGGGCCGGGGCCGTCGTGGAGTGGCGCGACCTGCGGCTCGACCCGGCCGGACTGCGCGCGCTCCAGGAGGAGTTGCTCGCCGTCCTCGCCCGCCACTCGGAGGCGGCGAAGGCCGCGCAGGCCGGGCCCGACGCGCTGCCGGTGACCGTACAGATCCAGGCGTTCCCGCGCCGGGTCGAGGGGGACGCGTGAGCGCCGGGCAGCGGGGCGGACTCCTGCGCAGGCACCGGGACTTCCGGCTCCTGTGGTGCGGTGAGACGACGGGGAAGTACGGCGCGTCCGTGACGTCGGTGGCGATGCCGCTCGTCGCGGTGTCCACGCTGGACGCGAACGCGTTCCAGGTCGGCCTGCTCAGCGCCTCGGCGTGGGCGCCCTGGCTGCTGATCGGCCTCCCGGCCGGGGCGTGGATCGACCGGATGCGGCGCAGGCCGGTGATGCTGGCGGCGGCGGCCGTCTCGTGCGTCCTGTTCGCACTGGTACCGCTGGCCGCCTGGGCGGGGCGGCTGAGCCTCGGGCTGCTGCTGGCCGTCGCGCTGCTCGGCGGCACCGCGGCCGTCTTCTTCCAGACCGCCTACAGCGCCTACCTGCCCGGCCTCCTCGACCCCGCCGACCAGGCGGAGGGCAACGCGGCGCTGCACGGCAGCGCGTCCGCCGCGCAGATCGCCGGGCTCGGCTCCGCCGGGCTCATCGCCCAGGCCGCCGGGACGGTCAACGCGATGGCGGCCAACGCCGCGACGTTCCTCGTCTCCCTCCTCTGCCTCGCCCGCATCAGGCACCGCGAGCCGCGCCCCACCCCCGCGCGGCGCGCGCTGACGGCCGAAGTCGCCGACGGGCTGCGGCTGGTGGGGCGCGACCGGTGGCTGCGCGCGTTCACGCTGTACGGCGCCGCGACCAACCTGGCGCTGATGGGCTACCAGTCGATCCAGTTCCTCTTCCTCGTCCGCACCCTCGGCATGGCACCCGGCACCGTCGGCGCGCTGATCGCCGTCACGGGGGCGGGGGGCGTCGTCGGCGCACTGGCCGCCCGGCGGACGGCGGCGGCGCTCGGGACGGCACGGGCCGCCCTGCTCTTCGCCCTGCCCGTGCCCTCCCTCGCCCTGCTGATGCCCCTGGCCACCGGCGGCGCGGGCGTGGCCCTGTTCGCGATCGGCGGCTTCGGCGTGACGGCGGGCATCGTCGCCGTGAACATCCTCAAGTCCGGCTTCCAGCAGCGCTGGTGCCCGCCCGCGCTCCTCGGGCGGCTGACGGCCAGCGGCGCGTTCCTCACGTACGGCGCCGTGCCGCTCGGCGCGCTGCTCGGCGGCTGGCTCGGCACGGTCACGGACCTGCGCACGGCCATGTTCGTCACGACGGCCGCCGTCCCCCTGGCCGGACTGCTGCTCCTGTTCTCCCCGCTGCGCCACGTACGCGACCTGCCGACCCGCCCCGCCGCGACGGCCACCCCCGCGCCGCTGGACGCCGAACGGGCGGAGCGCTGAAGGCCGTTGACCGCACGGCGGCGCCGGGGGCCGCCGGGTCACCGGTACGGGTGAGCCGGGGCCGGATCGCGCGCGGCGGGACCGTGGCGGGGTAACCGACGGGTGCCACCGCCGACCGATCAGCGGCCGGGCGCCCCTCCGGGAGGTACCGCATGCGTGTCCTCTGCACGGCGACAGGCGCACCCTCGCACGGCCGGGCGCTGCTGCCCCTGGCGCGGGCGCTGGCCGAGGGCGGGCACGAGGTCACCGTCGTCGCCACCGAGGCCCTGTCCCCCCTCCTCGCCCGGGACGGCATCGGCGTCCGCCCCACGATGCCGCCCCTGCCGCCCCCGCCCCCGTCACCACCGCCGTCATCGTCACCGTCACCGTCCGGCGGCGCCAGCCGCTTCGACCGGCGCACCGCCCAACTCTGCGGCGCCTACGCGCACAAGACCCTCGGCGTCCTGCGCGCGGCCGCCCGCGACGTACGGCCCGACCTCATCCTGCGCCACGGCATGGACCTCGCATCCTGCCTGCTCGCCGAGCAGTTGGACGTACCGCACCTGCCGACCCCCTGCGGCTTCGTCAACATGCTCGACCCCGCCGCGCTGCTCCCCGCCCTCAACGGGCTGCGGGCCGGGCTCGGTCTGCGCCCGCAGGACGACCCGGCCTCCCTCTACCCGCACGGGCGGCTGGACTACATCCCCCCTGCCTACTCGTTCGCCAACTCCCCCATCCCCGTGCTCGCCTACCGGCAGCCGCCGTCGGCCGACGGCGCCGGGCTGCCGCCCTGGGTCGCCGCTCTCCCGGCCGACCGGCCGCTGGTGTTCGCGTCCGTCGGCACCTCCCTGCCGCTGATCCGCAGCCGTTCGCGGGACGGAGGCATGCCCGAGGGCCTGACCGATCCGGCGGCGCAACTGCGCACGATCGTCGCCGCCCTCTCCCGGCTCGACGTCGTCGCGATCGTGGCCACCGCGGGCATCCCCCTCGACGGCCGGGCGACGGGCCCGCACGTCCACCTCATCGACCACCTCCCGCAGCCCCTGCTGCTCGAATGCGCCGACCTGCTGGTGACCCACGGCGGCTACAACTCCGTCAGCGAGGCCATCCGCACGGCCACCCCCATGGCCGTCGCGCCCAACTTCGCCGACCAGCCGCACAACGCGCGCCGCGTCGCGGAACTCGGCCTCGGCCGCCACCTCGGCGACCCCACCCCTGGCGGCCTCGCCGCCGCCTGCCGCGCCCTCCTCGACGACCCGGCCACGACCGCGCGGCTGCGCGCCGCCCGCCTCGCGACGCTCGCCCTGCCCGACATCGCGCGCGTGCCCGACGACCTGGCGGAGATCGCGGCGGGGCGGCCCGTGGTCAGCCGTCCGAGCGAGGACGGCGGCGGTAGGACGTGAGGACGACGCCCGCCCCTGCGGCGACGGTGAGCGCGGCGGTGGTGGCGACGAGCGGCACCGACGACTCCCGTCCCGTCTCGGCGAGTTCGGTGCCGCCGGGCTCGGGGGTGACGACCAGCGTGGGGCCCGGCCGGGTGGACGAGGCTTCGACCGGGTAGGTGAGGCGCGCGTCCTCGCCGCGCAGGCAGTCGGCCTCGCCGGACACGCTCATGCTCCCGAGCCCCACCTCCGCGTATCCGGGCGGGGCCTCGTCCACGCGGACGCGCAGCCGCACCTCGACGCCGTCGCCAGGCCGCACGTCCCTGGCCACGGCGAAGTGCCCGGCGGCGAGGTCGGTCTCGAACACGACGTCCCGCCAGCCGTCCGGCGCCCGCCACTCGATGTCCACCGGCCAGGAGACGCCGTCGTCCTCCGCCGGGTGGGCCCACAGGTCGGCGTACGTGTAGAGGTTCACGAGGGGTTCCTCGCCGGTGTTCGTCCAGCGGACGGCCAGCTCGTCCCAGCCGCCGGGCACGACGATGTCCGGGCCGTCCGTCACCTCGACGGTGACCGGGATGTCGCCGCCCTCCCCCGAGCACTCCACGTGGTCGTCGCCGGTCACCGGCAGCGCGGGGACGTCGGCCGCCCGCGCGGTGCCCGTGACGGGCAGCAGGACGGCGGACGCGGACACCGCGGTCACGGCGAGGGGACGGCTGAGCTTCATACGGGCCTCACAGGGCGGGGATCGACGGTGCCTGACGTCGTGCGTGTGTACGACGCTCGCCGGGGGCCTTCCGTTGTACGCGGCGGCCGGTCAACTCGCGTACAGGCGGCCCGAGTCGGCGTACCGGCCCGGCGTCGTGCCGAGGAGGCGCCTGAAGTGCCGGGTGAGGTGCGGCTGGTCGTGGAACCCGGCCGTGACCGCGGCCTCGGCGGGCCCTGTCCCGTCCAGCAGCAGCCGCCGCGCGAGATCGACGCGCCGCGCGGTCAGGTACCGGTGCGGCGGCATGCCGAACTCCCTGCCGAACGCCCGCACCAGGGACGTCGGGTGGGCGTGCAGCAGCGTGGCGGCCTCCCGCAGCGTGACGCCCTCGGCGACGCGCCCGTCCAGCAGGTCGCGCAGCGCGCCCGCCAGGCCCGCGTCCCGCGTCGGAGGCGGGGCGGCCACGGGCGGCGCGCCCAGGTGCCCGCGCAGCCGCTCGCCGACGAGCGCGAGCAGGCTCTCGGCCTCAAGCCGGTCGTGGCCCGGCGCGGACAGCACGGCGTGCAGCCGGTCGGTCAGGCGGCGCGCGGCAGGGTCGCGCAGGACGGGCCTGTCCACGGACGGGCCGATCAACTCCTCGCCCAGCTCGGTCGGTTCGAGGTACAGGACGCGCTTGCGGAAGCCGCGCGGGGTGGCGGCCTGCCCGTTGTGCGGGACGTGCGGCGGCAGCAGGGTGACGCCCCGGCCGAGGGCGCCGTGCTCGTGCCGCGACAGGTCGTAGCGGACGGCGCCCGCGTCCACGACGAGCAGCGTCCACGTGTCGTGCGTGTGCATCGGGTAGACGTGGCCGGTCATCCGGGCGTGCAGGACCTCGGCGACGCCCGGGAGCGCCGGGCGCCAGGCCGTGATCTCGGAGACCGCGCCGGGCACGGAACCACTTCCCCTCACGGACGGCCCCGCACGGACGCACGGCCGTCGCACCGGCCAGGATCGTACAAGACCGCGCCGCGCGGCCCGCGCGACGATCGCGGGCATGGAGAACGCACCACGACCCGTCCGGTTCGACACGAAGATCGCCGTCCTGCTGCGGGACGACCTGGAGACCTGGCAGCGGCTGAACGTCACCGCGTTCCTCGTCAGCGGGCTCGGCAGCCGCGTCCCCGAGGTGGTCGGCGAGCCCTACGCGGACGCGGACGGCGTCGCGTACCTGCCGATGTTCCGGCAGCCGGTGCTCGTCTTCGAGGGGGCGAAGGAGACGCTGGGCCGGGCGCACGCGCGGGCCGTGGCGCGCGGCCTCGCGACGGCGGTGTTCACGTCCGACCTGTTCGCGACGTCGAACGACCGCGACAACCGTGCCGCCGTGGCCGCCGTGGCGACGGCGGACCTCGATCTCGTCGGCCTGGCCGTCCACGGGCCGCGCGGCGCGGTGGACAAGACGCTCAAGGGCGCCCGCATGCACCCCTGACGCGGCCGCGGGGCGGACGGCCTATGCGCTGTCGCCGCCGCGACGGTACACGGTGATCAGGACGCCGGACGGTGTCGGTCGCGCGCTGGTCAGCTTCAGGCGGCGCAGGGTCCTGCCGTCGGCGAAAAGCTTCTTCCCGCCGCCCAGGACGAGGGGGAGGACCAACAGCCGGTACTCGTCCACGAGGTCGTGCTCGATCAGGGTTCCGAGCAGCTTTCCGCTGCCCAGCACCACCGTCTCCCCCTCCGTCGCCGCCTTGACACGGCCGACCTCCCGCGCAATGTCGGGCCCGATCACGGTGGAGTTGGCCCACGCCGGATCGCCGAGCGTGCGGGAGGCCACGTACTTGGGCATCGCGTTCATCGCGGCCACCGCGGGGTCGTCCCTGTCGGCGTACGGCCAGGTGGCGGCGAAGATCTCGTACGTCCTGCGGCCCAGGAGCAGGGCCCCGGCGCCCGCCGTGGCCTCGCTCATGAACCGCTCCACCGCCTCGTCCACGTACGGCAACACCCAGCCGCCGTGGTCGAACCCGCCCTCCCGGTCCTCGTCGGGCGAGAGGACCGACTGCATCACGCCGTCCAGCGAGACGAAGTTGACGACGGCCAGGTGTCCCATGTGCTGCTCCTCCGTGTGCGGTGCTTCCGAGGTGTTGACCGCGCGCGGGAGCCGACCTCATCGGTCGGGCCGGGGGTACGAGACGTCAGGCCGTGACGCGCAGTTCGCTGAGCCCCCTGATGACGAACTCGGGGCGGCGGCGCGGCTCCGCCGCCAGGCGCAGGCCGGGCAGGCGGGTGGTGAGCGCGGCGAGGGCGGCGGCGATCTCGACGCGGGCGAGGGGCGCGCCGACGCAGTAGTGGATGCCCGCGCCGAAGCCGAGGTGCCGGTTCGGGGTGCGGCCGATGTCGAGGGCGTCCGGGTCGGTGAAGACGGCCGGGTCACGGGCCGCCGCGCCGAGCAGGGCGGCGATCCGGTCGCCGGGCTCCAGCGCGTACCCGGCGACGGTCGTCGGCGCGGTCGCGGTGCGTTCGAAGAGCTGGAGGGGCGCGTCGTGGCGGATCAGTTCCTCGACGGCGGTGGGCAGCAGCGCGGGCGAGGCGACGAGGCGGTCCCACTGGTCGCGGTGGCGCAGCAGCGCGAGGACGCCGTTGCCGATGACGTTGACCGTCGCCTCGTGGCCCGCCATCAGCAACAGCACGGCGGTGCCGACGAGTTCGTCGGCCGTCAGCCGGTCGCCGCCGTCGCGCGCCGCGACGAGGTCGCTGATCAGGTCGTCGCCCGGGTGCCGCGCCCGGTCCTCGGCGAGCGCGGTGAGGTAGGCGACGAACTCGGCGGACGCCGTCTCGGCCGCCGCAGCGCCCTCGGGCGGAAGGCCGAACTCGTACATCTTCACGATCGCGTGCGACCACGGCTGGAGCAGCGGCCGGTCGGCGGTGGGGACACCGAGGAGTTCGGCGATCACCTCGACCGGCAGCGGCCCGGCGAGGTGGACGAGCAGGTCGGCGGAGCCGTCGGCCTCGATCGCGGCGGCGAGCCGGGCCACCATGCCGTCCGCGATCTCCTGGACGCGGGACCGCAGCCGCTCGGTGTGGCCGCGCCCGAAGGCGCCGGAGATGAGCCGCCGCAGCCGCGTGTGGCGGGGCGGCTCGGCCTCCAGCAGGGAGTTGCGGTGCAGCAGGTTGAAGGCGGGGAACGCGGCGGCGGGCTCCTTGTCGCGCCACAGGCGGCCCGCCGCGCGGTCCCGCAGGATCTCGGCGCACGCGGCGTGCGTGACGGCGACCGGCAGCCCCAGGCCCTCGTGCGGGTGCACCGGGCCCGCCGCGCGCAGGGCGGCGAAGGCGGGGTACGGGTCGTCGAGGAAGGCGGGGTCGGCGGGGTCGAACGTCATGCCTCGACGGTAACCGGCCGGCGCGGGCGGCGGCCCGGCGGGCGCCCGCGACTCCCCGCGTCCGGGGCCTTGCGCGGCGTCGCGGGCGGGTGCTCAATGGAGGGCACGGTTTCGGGGGAGCCGTCCGCCGGACCGGCGAGAGGGGGGAGCGATGTCGTCCGAGCAGCGGGGCGTCCGGCCGGGCGCCGACACCTGGGGGCCGCCGCCGCAACTGGGGCACGAGGCCATCGACGTGCGGGTGACCGAGCGTCTGCTGTGGATCGGCGAGGCCGCCTACCCCCTGGCGAACGTCACGCGCATCCACACCTTCCTGCTGCGGCCCCGCTACGGCGCGGCCGGGTTACGTTTCCTGCGGCAGGTGACGACGGCCGCGCTCGCCCTGCTGCTGCTGTTGGTCGTCGCGGAGAACGACCGGGACGTCCGGGAGTTCGCCGACGCCGTCGCGCCGGTGTGGCTGGCGCTGCTGGTCTTCTTCCTCGTCCAGCTGCTGTCGGTGTGGTTCGCGCGCTCGCACTTCGTGCTGGCCGTCGAGACGGCGGGCAGCTCCACGGCGGTGGTCACCAGCAGGAGCCGTGACCTGCTGCGCGGGGTGGTCGGGCGCCTGGCGCACGCCATCGAGCATCCGGGCGCCGAGTTCGTGGTGCGCGTGGAGCGGCTGTCCGTCAACGCCCGCAACTACCACTTCGGCGACACCGTCCACATCAACGGGGGTGTGGGCAACACGGGGGTGAAACGGACATGACCGGCGGCGACATGCACTTCGGCGACAACATCCACATCAACGGCGGCTCGCACCACATAGGCAAGCAGGAGATCACCTACGGCGGCACGGACGACCGGGCCGTGCGCGACGCCCTGGCGCTGCTGCTGATCCGGGTGGACGAGCTGCGCGAGCGGCTGCCGGGCGCGAGCGGCGCGGTCGTCGATGCCTCGCTGCCCGCCGTGGCGGACGTCGGGGCGCTCCCGGCGGAACGGGCCGCCGCCGCGCGGACGGTCGCGGGGATCGCGGCGGCGATCGGCGCGGTCGGGACGCCCGTCGTGGAGGCGGCGAACGCGCTGATCGCGCTGTTCGGGGGCTGAGCTGTCCGAGGGCTGAGCTGTTCGGAGGGCTGAAGGGGCCTGACCCCGCCCGGCCCCCGGGCGGGCGGGGTCAGGGGTCAGGGGCGGCGCGCGCGGGGCGGCCGGGGGAAGAACGCGGCGGTCCGCGCGGCGTACGCGTCCCAGCCGGGGCGGCCCGCCATGTGGCGCTCCAGCAGGGCCGCTCCGCTTCCCTTGGTGAGCAGCAGGCTCATCACCACGGGCGAGACGATCGCGAGCGCCGCCGCGCGCCAGTCGTCGCAGACCATCACGTACAGGCCCCACCAGACGAGGAAGTCGCCGAAGTAGTTGGGATGCCGCGTCCAGCTCCACAGCCCCCGGTCCATGATCCGGCCGTGGTTCGCCGGGTCGGCCTTGAAACGGGCGAGCTGGTGGTCGCCCACGCCCTCGAAGAGCAGTCCGGCCAGCCACAACGCGGCGCCCACCCAGGTCACGGGCCCGGCCGCCGCAGGGACGAAGCAGGCGGCCTGTACCGGCAGCGACACAAGCCACACCAGTGCGCCCTGGAGCAGGTAGACCTTGCGGAGGGCGTAGAGGTTCCGGTTGCCTGGCGCCCGCTCCAGCATGCGCGCGTACCGCGGGTCCTCGCCGTGGCCCCGGCCGCGGCGCGCGATGTGGACGGCGAGCCGGATCCCCCAGGCGGCGGTGAGGGCGAGGGCGAGGGCGCGCCGTACGGGGTCGCCGCTGCCGGACGACAGGCCGTACGCGGTGGCGGCGACGGCCGTGAAGCCGAGGCCCCAGGCGACGTCCACGATCCGGTGCAGCCCTTTCGCGACGGCCACGGCGAACGTGACGAGCAGGACGGCCAGCGCGGCGGCCAGGCAGAGCGCCGAGGTGACGGCGAGGGCGCCCCAGTCGAAGCCGTTCATCGGCCGACCGCCTTCCCGTGCGCGTGGGCGTGCTCGTCGGGGCCGTACCAGGCGTGCGGTGTGGGCGGCAGGCCGCTCGACCCGTCGTCGGCCGGGCGCACCGCGAGGATCTGGTCCACGCCCATGCGGCCCTCGGAGAAGGCGAGCGAGGAACCGGCCAGGTACAGCCGCCACACGCGGGCGACCTCCTCCCCCACCGTGTCCACGGCCTGCGGCCACATCTCCTCAAGCCGGTGCCGCCACGCGTCGATCGTCCACGCGTAGTGCTCGCGCAGCGACTCGGCCGCGCGCACCTCCAACCCGGCCTCCTCCAGCAGCCCCACGGTCGTGCCGAGCGGGCGCATGTGCATGTCGGGCGCGATGTACGCCTCGATGAACGGCCCGCCGCCCGGCGCGTTCGCCCCGCGCGACATCTGCTGGACGAGGAGGCGGCCCTGGGGGCGCAGCGCCCGGTGCAGCACGGCGGCGAAGCCGGGGTACTGGGCCTCGCCGACGTGTTCGCCCATCTCGACGGTCGCGACGGCGTCGTAGCCGCTGCCCAGGACGGCGCGGTAGTCGCGCAGTTCGACGCGGACGCGGTCCTCAAGGCCGCGCGCCCTGACCTGTTCCTGGACGTGGTCGCGCTGCGCGGCGGAGAGCGTGATCGCATCGACGCGCGCCTTGTGGCGTTCGGCGGCGTACAGCGTGAGGGAGCCCCAGCCGCAGCCGACGTCGAGGAGCCGCGTGTCCGGTTCGACGCGCAGCTTGCGGCAGATCAGCTCCAGCTTGTCGCGCTGGGCGTCGGCGAGGCCGTAGTCGGGAGCGTCGCTGGTCCAGTAGCCGCAGGAGTAGGCCATGGCGGGGTCGAGGAGGAGGGCGTAGAAGTCGTTGGACAGGTCGTAGTGGTGGCTGATGGCCGCCCGGTCGCGGGACGTGGTGTGCGGGGTGCCGGTGAGCCGTGCCTGGGAGGCGGGCGCGGGCGGGCGGGGGCCGAGCGCGCCGGTGCGCAGCGCGAGGACGGCGGCGCGGGCGCGTGCGGCGGCGGAGGGGGCCGGGGGGCGCGTGCCGTGTGCGCGGGCGGCGCTCCACAGGGTGCGCAGGCCCTCGGCGAGGTCGCCCTCGACGTCCAGCTCGCCCGTCACGTACGCCTGGGCGAGGCCGAGTTCGTCGGGCTGCCACAGCAGGCGGCGCAGCGCGCGGGGGGTGCGCAGGATGACGAGGGGCGCGCCGGGTGGCCCGGCCTGGCTGCCGTCCCAGGCGCGGATGCGGACGGGCGGGCGGGCGCCGGTGAGCTGCGCCAGGAGGTCGGTCAGCGCGGCGGCGACGTTCTTCACGCGGTCTCCTTGCGGGTGAGCAGCAGGTGCCTCACGTCGAGGTAGCGGGCGGTGAATCCGGCCTCGCAGTAGGCGAGGTAGAAGGTCCACAGGCGGTGGAAGACGGCGTCGAAGCCGAGGGCGGTGACGTCGTCGGCGCGGGCGGTGAAGCGTTCGCGCCACAGGCGGAGCGTCTCGGCGTAGTGCGGCCCGAAGCCGTCGTGCTCGGCGACGCGCAGGCGGGTGTGGCGGCGCACGGTGCGGTCGATGGCCTCGGTGGAGGGGATCTTGCCGCCGGGGAAGACGTACTTGTGGATCCACGTGTAGCCGGTGCGGGTGGCGCGCATGCGGTCGTCCGGCATGGTGATGGCCTGGAGGGCGACCTTGCCGCCGGGCGCGAGGAGCCGGTCGAGCGCGGTGAAGTAGACGGGCCAGAACTCGGCGCCGACCGCCTCGATCATCTCGACGCTGACGATCGCGTCGTAACTGCCCTCGATCTCGCGGTAGTCGCGCAGGAGGACCTGGGCCTTGTCGGCGTGGCCCGCGCGGCGGATGCGGCTCTGGGCGAGCGCGCGCTGCTCGTGCGAGAGGGTGACGGACACGACGTCCGCGCCGCGTGCGGCGGCGCGGATGGCCAACTCGCCCCAGCCGGTGCCGATCTCGAGGAGCCGTGTGCCCGCGCCGACCTCGGCGAGGTCGAGGAGCCGGTCGATCTTGCGGTGCTGGGCGGCCGGGAGGTCCGCCGGGGTGGCGGGGAGGTGGGCGAAGAGGGCGGAGGAGTACGTCAGCGTCTCGTCGAGGAAGAGCGCGAACAGGTCGTTGGACAGGTCGTAGTGGCGCTGGATGTTGCGGCGGGCGCCCTCGGGCGTGTTGCGCTGGGCGGCGGGCTGGCGCTGGGCCCACAGGCGGCGCAGGCGTTGGAGGGGCGCGGGCACGAGCGTGCCGATGTCCCCGGCCAGGACGGTGAGGACGGCGGCGAGTTCGGGCGCGTCCCACTCCCCCGCCATGTAGGACTCGCCGAAGCCGATCAGCCCGTCCGTGCCGAGGCGGCGGAAGAACGCGTCGGGGTCGTGGACCTCCAGCAGCGGACCGCCCGCGCCGAGCGTGCCGCCGTGGGGGAACCGGACGGTGAGCGGCAGGTCGGCGACGGCGCGGCGGACGACGGCGCGGGTGACCGTGAGGCGCGCCCGGGAGGCGCGGGGTATGGCGGCCACGTCGGGCCACAGGGCCCGGTCCACGGGCGGGACCGACCGGTGCGGTTTCCGGGCGACGCGGGCGTTCATCACATGCCTTCCTGGTGGTGCTGGCGGGGGCGGGGCTGCACGGGCAGCCGTCGTAGGAACAGTCGGATGCCGTGCGCGCGGATGGCGGCCGACACGGCGGCGGTGGACCACGGGTGGCGTAGCGCGGCGCGCAGGAGGCCGGTGGGGGTGGCGGGGCGGCGGGTGCCGCGCAGGGTGGCGGTGAACGGGGTGCCGCCGTCGCGGTCGAGGTGGATCGTGACGTCGAGGCGCGCGCCGGGCGCGGGCAGGCGCATGCGGTAGGCGCCGTCCACGGGGAAGAACGGCGAGACGTACAGCTCCTTGGGCACGCTGGCGCGTTGGGTGTCGTCGGTGCGCAGGAGGTAGCAGTGGCGCTGGCCGTACGTGTTGTGCACCTCGGCGACGACGCAGACCTGTGCGCCGTCCGGGTCGTGGCACCAGTAGAGCGTCAGGGGGTTGAAGACGTGGCCGAGGACGCGGGCGTGGGCGAGCATCAGGACGTGGCCGCCGCGCAGGTCCACGCCCTGGGCGGCGAGGTACGCGTCGAGCCCGGCGCGGATGGTGGGGTGGGCTGTCTCTTATACACATCTGACGCTGCCGACGATATGCAGTGTGTAGATCTCGG
>NZ_JOEK01000007.1 GCF_000719135.1 Streptomyces avicenniae
AAATACGCGCGCGGCGAAGCATCCCTCTGGGACGTCGCCTTCGCCGCCCTCGACTGCATCCCCGGCATGAAAGGCCTCACCACCCTCGGCGGACTCGCCCGCGGCATGCGAGGACTTGCCACCACGGGGCTCCGCGGCCTCGCCCAAGGTGCCCGCGGCCTCGCGACCCGGGGCCGCGGCATGCTGACGAACGGCGCCCAGGCGCTCCAGTCCCGCATGCGCGGCATCATCCGCACGACCGGCAGCGACCCCGTGGACATGGCGACCGGCCGCATGTTCCTGCCGCAGACGGACCTGACGCTGCCCGGCACCCTGCCGTTCGCGTTCACCCGGCGCGTGGACTCCGGCTACCGGGCCGGACGCTGGTTCGGCCCCACCTGGTCGTCCACCGTGGACGAACGGCTGGAGACGGACCGCGAGGGCGTCGTCCACCTCGCCGAGGACGGCATGATCCTCGCCTACCCGCACCCCTCGCCGTCCGGTCCCCCCGTCCTGCCGGAGATCGGGCCCCGCCACCCGCTGACCCGCACCCCGGACGGCGGGTACACGCTCACCGACCCCGCCACCGGGCTCGTCCGCCACTTCCCCCCGCCCGACAGGTCCGGCGTCGCGCCGCTGGCGTGCGTCGCCGACCCCAACGGCAACCGAGTCGAGTTCGACCGCGACGCCGACGGCGCGCCCACGGCCATCCGCCACTCGGGCGGCTACCACCTGCTGCTGACCACGGACCAGGGCCGCGTCACCGCCCTCGACCTCCTCCAGGCCGACGGCAGCCGCGTCCCCGTGCGCCGCTACCGGTACGACGACGGGTCGCTGACCGAGGTCCACGGGGCCACCGGCCGCCTGCTGAGCCTGAGTTACGACCACCGCCTGCGCGTCACCTCCTGGACGGACTCCAACGACCGCCGCTACGTCTACGCCTACGACGCCCAGGACCGCTGCGTCTCCGAAGGCGGCGAGGCCGGGCACATCGCCGTCACGCTGGCGTACGACGGCACCGACCCGGCCTGGCCGGGCCACCGCGTCACGACCCTGACCACCGCGCAGGGCGCCGTCACGCGCTTCGTCGTCAACGACGCCTGGCAGGTCGTCGCCGAGACCGACCCGCTCGGCCACACCGTCCGCACGGCGTACGACGCCCACCACCGGATCACCGCCTGGAGCGACGCCCTCGGCCGCACGACCCGGGTCACGCTCGACGCGGCCGGGCGGCCCGTCGAGGTCACCCACCCCGACGGCACGGTCTCCCGCTCGGTGTGGGACGGCGCGACGCGGACGGCCACCGCCCACCTGCCCGCCGGGAGTTGGCTGCGCGCGTTCGACGAGCGCGGCAACTGCGTGGCCGTCACCGACCCGTCGGGCGCCACCACCCGGTACGCGTACGACGCGCGCGGTGGGCTGGCCGCCGTGACCGATCCGCTCGGCGCGACGACGCGCGTCCGGTGCGACGCGGCGGGCCTGCCCGTCGTGATCACCGATCCGCTGGGCCACAGCAGCACGCGGCGCCACGACGCGTTCGGCCGCGTCGAGGAGTACGCCGACGCGCTCGGCGGCACCGTCAGGGCGTGGTGGACGGTGGACGGCAAGCTCGCCCGCAGGCAGGGCGCCGACGGCGCCACCGAGGTCTGGGAGTACGACGGCGAGGGCAACTGCGTCCGCCACACCGACACGGAGGGCCGCGCGTCCGTCCACGAGTACGGCCACTTCGACACCCTCACCGCCAGCACGGGCCCCGACGGCGCCCGCCACACCTTCGCCTACGACGCCTCGCTGCGGCTCACGTCGGTCACCGACCCGCGGGGCCGCTCCTGGGACTACACCTACGACGCGGCGGGCCGCCTCTCGGCGGAGAAGGACTTCGACGGCCGCACCACCTCCTACCGGCGCGACGCCGCCGACCGGCTGCTCGCCCGCACCAACGCGGCGGGTCAGACCGTCACGTTCGCCTACGACGCGCTGGGCCGCCTGGCGCGCAAGACGCTGGACGGCGTGGCCTACACGTTCGAGCACGCCCGCGCGGGCGGGACGGTCCGCGTGACCGGGCCGGGGCTGGCGATGTCCTGGGAGCGCGACGCGCTGGGCCGCGTCACGTCCGAGACGATCGACGGCCGGACGCTGGCGTTCGCGTACGACGCGGCGGGGCACCGCAGGTGGCGCCGTACGCCGTCCGGCGCGGTCAGCACGTACGGCAGGGACGCGGCCGGGCGGACGGTGCGCCTCGACACGGCGGGCCACACCGTGACGTTCGCCCACGACCCGGTCGGCCGCGAGACCGGCCGCGTGGTGGACGGCGCCGTCGCGCTGACCCACGCCTGGGACCGGGCGGGCCGCCCCACGGACCTGACCGTGACGAAGGACAACGATGTACTCCAGCGTCACGGCTGGACGTACGGGCCGGGCGGCGGCCTGGCGGGCCTGCGGGACGCGCTGCGCGGCGACACCCGCCTCACCCACGACGCCGCCGGACGCGTCACCGACGTGCACGGCCGTCACGGCGTCGAGTCGTACGCGTACGACCTGTCGGGGAACCAGACGCACGCCTCCTGGTGGGGCCGCACGCCGGGCGTCGAGGCCCAGGGCGACCGCACCTACCGGGGCACGGGCCTGCGCCGCGCCGGGTCGGTGCACCACGAGTACGACAAGGCGGGCCGCGTCACCCTGCGGCGCAGGACCCGGCTGTCGCGCAAGCCCGACGTGTGGCGCTACGCCTGGGACGCCGAGGACCGCCTCGTCGCGGTGACGACGCCGGACGGCACGGTCTGGCGCTACCTCTACGACC
This sequence comes from Streptomyces avicenniae, assembly GCF_000719135.1. Lineage (GTDB taxonomy): Bacteria > Actinomycetota > Actinomycetes > Streptomycetales > Streptomycetaceae > Streptomyces > Streptomyces avicenniae. The sequence continues at coordinate 2,780 of NZ_JOEK01000007.1, forward strand.
CGTTCGGCCGCCGCACCGCCAAGCAGCGGCTCGCGGCGGACGGGGTGGGCGTCGCCGAGGAGACGGTGTTCACCTGGGACGGCACGACGCTGGTCGAGCAGACCACGAGCGGCGGCGGCCTGCCGTGTCCTGTGAGCCTGACGTGGGAGCACGACGGCCTCGCGCCCCTCACGCAGACCGAACGCCGCGCCGGGGCGGCGGACCAGGCGGACCGTGCCGACCGTGCCGACCGTGCGGACCAGGCGGACATCGACGCCCGGTTCTTCGCCATCGTGACCGACCTCGTCGGCACACCGACAGAACTGGTGGACACGGCGGGCCGGATCGTCTGGCAGGGCCACCGCACCCTGTGGGGCCTGACGGCCTGGCCGCCGGACAGCGCCGCGCACACGCCGCTGCGCTTCCCCGGCCAGTACCACGACGCGGAGAGCGGCCTCCACTACAACTACCACCGCTACTACGACCCGCAGACCGCCCGTTACCTCTCCCAGGACCCCCTGGGGCTCGACCCGGCGCCGAACCCGCGCACCTACGTGCGCAACCCGCTGGAGCAGACCGATCCGCTCGGCCTGGGCCCGTACGTGATTCTGTACCATGGCTCGATGAACTGGCAGGGCACGGAGTTCGCGCTCGACCTGTCCCAGTCCGCGCGGCGGCCCGGCACGCCGGAGGCGGGCGTCTACATGACGGACGACTTCACGCGCGCGGCCACCGGGTACGGGCGCGGCGGACACGTCGTGCGCATCCAGGTTCCCGAGGACTTCGCGGCCTCCATCCGCCAGTTGGGCGGGCCGAACGGCGACCAGCCGGAGTTCTTCGTGAACACGCTGACCGGGGTGCAGCGCGTCAACGCGGGCATCACCGAGATCCTGCCGACGACCCAGGCGATCGGTCGGCACTTCGCCGGTACCTTCTGACCGCCGCACGAGAGAGACCGGCCCGACACCATGACGGACGCCCGCCCGCCCCGCTCGGAGACCTCGCTCGCCCACGGCGTCCTCGGCCCCCTGTGGGCCGTCGTGGACCTCGGGAGCGCGCGCGCCGCCGCGCGTCCCCTCACCGTCACCTCGCCCGCCGCCTTCGCGGACGCGCACCGCGACACGTTGGCGCGCGTGCTCGAACTGGTCGCGCGCATCGGTGACTTCACGCCCGGCACGCTGGCCGTCTTCGACGAGCCTGGGCCGCAGCCCGACCGGGACGCGGCGGAGACCGGGCTCTACCTGCTGCTGTACGCGGGCGCGATCGAGGCGTTCCCGCCGGACATGGCCGACCCGGCCGTCGTGGACCGCCTGCTCGGGATGGGCGGTGACCTCCAGCTGACGGCGTTCCTCGACGCGCTCGTGGGCGCGGCGGGGACGGGTGGCGGGGACGTCGCCGCGACCACGGCGCTCATCGCCGAGGCGGTGCGCGCGGTCGCCGGGCTGCTGGGGCGGGAGGGGGACGCGGCGCTGCGTGACACGTTCCGCATGTGGCGCGTGGCCCACCTGCCGGGGGTGCTGCGGCCCGACTCGCCCGCGCCCGAGGAGGCGCGGGTGTGGACGCGGGCGTACGCCCACGCGCTGGAGGACGTGCTCGGGCGCTCCTGACGGGCCGGGCCTCGCGGTCGGTGGCGCGTGGGGCCGCGGACGCTACCATACGGCCGAGTATGTTCCGGTCGGGAGGCGGCGGCGATGGAGTACGAGGGCTTCACCGAGGAGGACGTCAGGCGGGCCGTCACGGAGGGCGGCGCGGACGACGCCTGGGCGGGCGGGCCCGCCTTCCTGCGGGAGATCGACCCGGAGGAGATGAGCGACACGGCAGTCGTCTACGCGCGCGCCGCCGCCGAGTCGGTCAACTCGATGCAGCTCGCGGAGCGTTCCGACGCGCTGGGCGGCGCGTCCGGCGCGGCCGACGGCATCCCCTTCACGGACGCGGAGCAGCGCCTCGCCGAGACGGCGCGCGCGCTCCAGGGGCGTGGCGCCGAGGGCGTGTACACGGTGGTGGACATGCTGCGCCTGACCATGGCCGACGCGATGGACACCCGGGGCGCCGTCTCCACGCTGCTGCACGGTCCCGACGGTCTGCACGCGACGGTGCGCCGCCATATCGCCGCCGCGGAAAACGAATGGTCGTTCGCCATCTGCCAGGTGGACCTCCCCGACGACGCGGCGGCCACCATCAGGGACAAGCACCTGCGGGCGGCGGTCGGGGACGCCCGTCCCGTCGCCGAGGACGTGACCGACGCCATCCACGCCTACCGCACCCGCATGGTCGGCCGCGCGGGCGAACTCGGCGCACTGGGCTACGACGTGACGGACGGCGCGCTCGACCTGTGGCTCGCGCCTGGCAACGCCGCCTTCGTCGCCCAAGGGGTACGCCTCGAACTGGAGAAGGCGCAGGACAGCCCGGAGGACGTGGACTGGGACTTCATGCTCCGCAACATGGAGCAGCTGCTCGCCGTCGTCCGCCGCGCCGACACCTCGCCGCCGAACGCCGAGCTGACGCCGGAGGACTACGCGTACCTGGACGCGTTCTACGAACACGTCGGCGGCGGCGACGCGTTCGTCAACCTCGGGCGGCTCCTCCAGGAGCGCGACGACCTCGGCCTGTCCCCCGCCGACGACGACCGCCTCAGCGGCATCGCGGCCGGATTCGCGGACGGGATGCTCACCGCCTACGGCCACGACACGGTGTGGATGCCCGACTCGATGGCGCACCTGTTCAAGGTGTACTCGTGGCGCGAGAGCGGTTCCGCCTGGCGCGACTTCGAGAAGTTCGGCGAGGTGCTGGGCTACGCGACGGCCACCCCGTCACGGCGCATGGTCGAGGACCTGGTCTCGTCCGCCGTCGTCGGCATCCGTTCCCAGCACGCCAACACCGGCAGCGACGGCGTGCTGCACGCCGCCCTGCTCAACCGCCCGGTGGCGGCGGAGGAGATCGGCCGCTACGACAACTACTGGGCGGACAAACGCCTCGCCGCCACGCGCTGAGCGCGCCCCCCGGCGGGGCGGGCCCCGCCGGGGAACGTGCACGGACGTACGCCGCCGTCAGTTGTGGGTGCCCCTCCACTCGTAGTGCGCGAGCGGGATGTCGTCGGTGGCCGACGTCATGTCCGAGGTGTAGACGGCCGCGGTGCCCGAAGGGGTCGTCCGCAGCTGCGTGTTGTAGGAGTAGGTGAACAGCACGCCCGACTGGTAGGACCAGTGCTGCCCCTCCCCCTGGTAGTGGTCGCAGACCGTCGTCCAGACGGCGTTACGGGCGGTCCTGCCGTCGGTGCGCAGGCACTGGCCGGTGGCCCTGTTCTTGAGCTGGTGGTAGGCGCCGACGCCCGGGCCGACCCAGTCCCACTGCTGACTCGTGGCGCCGGAGCAGGAGGCGACCCAGACCGAGCTGCTGGAGGAGGCGGTCAGGCACTTGCCGTTGCCCTGGCTCTTGAACGTCCAGTAGGTGGGCGCGGCGTTCGCCGTGGAGAGGGCGCCGGAGCAGACCAGGAGCAGCGCGGCGAACGCGGCGACGAACGCCGGACGCCCGCGGCGGGAAGGAGGTGTCATGCCCCAGGAGAGTGCCGCGCGACACGTAACGGCTGCAAACATGATCATGTCGGGGAGGTGGCCTCCGGGCGAACAGCCCGTCAACGGAAGCCCGTTCGGCTCCGTATGCGGGCAGCCGCCCGCGTGAACGGCCGCGCGCCGGTGTCGCTTGCGAACGGGACGTCACCGGCGCCCCCGGTGCGGACACGGCCGCCCCGCGCTCAGGTCAGGTCGCGGGCCTGTTCGAGCCAGGCGGTGAACAGCGCGGCGTCGATGTCGGCCGGAGTGCGCAGCTTCACGGCCGCCATCTCCCGGGCAGCCGCCTCCAGACGGCCGGAGGGGTCCGTCAGCCGCTGCCCCTGCCAGAAACCGAAGGCGACGTACGCGCCGTACGCCTTCAGGTACGCGACCGGGGGCGTCGCCGGGCCCCACACGGGGTGCCCGTGCCAGACCTTCCCCGCCCCGGGGAGAACCGCGTCGATCAGCGGCACGAGGCGGTCGGTGACGGCCCGCAGTTCCTCCGGCAGGGCGGCGGTGTACTCGGCGACGGTGGTGGGCTTCGGCATGGTGCGATCCGTTCTCGTGGTGGTCGGGCGAAGGCGGGCAGGTCACGCGGGGCGGTAGGTGAGGTGGACGACGCCTGAGCCGAAGGCCGTCGAGCCGGCGAGGGCGAGCGGCAGCCGGTCCCCGTCGGCGTCGAACAGGCGCCGCCCCGCACCGAGGACCACGGGGTGGACGAACAGGTTCAGCTCGTCGAGGAGACCGGCGCGCAGCAGGGCGCGGGTGAGGGTGATGCTGCCCGTGACGGCGATGCCGCCGCCGGGCCCGGCCTTGAGGCGCGTCAGCTCGGCGGTCGCGTCGGGGCGGACGAGCGTCGAGTTGGCCCAGTCCGCCCGCTCCAGCGTGCCGGAGACGACCAGCTTGCGGATGCCGTTGATGCCGTCCGCCATCGGCCCCGACCGCCCCGGCCAGACGGCGGCGAACTCCTCGTACGTCCTGCGGCCGAGCAGCAGCGTGTCGGCGCTCGCCTGCTGCGCACCGACCGCGGCGCCCAGCTCCTCGTCCATATAGGGGAAGTGCCAGGTCTCCGGGGCCTCCACGACGCCGTCGAGCGACATGAACAGTCCGGCGGTGATCTTCCGCATGGTGCGTTCCTCCGTGCTTCGCGTGCGGTTCCTTCTTCCACCCGTACGTCGTCCGGGCGATGTGACAGGGAACGCAGAGGCGCGGCCGGTCGTTGGCGGTACGGCACGAAAGGAAGAACCATGCGGTTCCTGCTGACACACAAGAGCGAACAGGCGCCGGACGAGAGCCTGTTCGCCGAGATGGGCGCGTTCATCGAGGAGCTGACGGCCTCGGGCACGCTGCTCGCCACCGGGGGCATGGAGCCGGGCGGCAGCCTGATCAGCTTCTCCGGCGGCGAACTGACCGTGACGGACGGGCCGTTCACCGAGGCCAAGGAGGCGGCCGGGGGCTTCGCGCTGATCGACGTCCCGTCCAGGGACGCGGCGATCGAGCTGGCGCGCCGCTTCTTCGCACTCATCGGCGAAGGCGAGGGCCGCATACGGCAGGTCCACGGGTGAGCCGGAGCGGTGACCGGCGCCGCTGACGTCCGCCACCGGATCGGGGCCGTCTGGAAGGCGGAGTCGGCGCGCATCGTCGCCGGGCTCGTGGCCTTGGTCCGTGACGTCGGCCTGGCCGAGGAACTGGCGCAGGACGCGCTCGTCGCCGCGCTCGAACAGTGGCCGGTCCAGGGTGTCCCCGACGCCCCGGGAGCCTGGCTGACGGCGGTCGCCAGGCGCCGTGCCGTCGATCGGCTCAGGCGCGGGGAACGGGCGGAGCGCGCGCACGAGGAGGCGGGCCGCACCCCCGGGGCGGCGCCCGAGGCCGAGGGCGACGTGCTGCGGCTGATGTTCCTCACCTGCCATCCGGCGCTCCCGGCCGGGGAACGGACGGCGCTGACGCTGCGGCTGGTCGGCGGGCTGAGCACGGGGGAGATCGCCCGCGCGTACCTGCTGCCCGAGCGGACCGTCGCCCGCCGCCTGGCGCGGGCCCGCCGCACCCTGGCCGCGCAGGGCCGCGCGCTCACGGCGGAGCCGGACGGTCCCGCCGGGCGGCTCGCGTCCGTCCTCGACGTGCTGTACCTCGTGTTCAACGAGGGCTATGCCGCGACAGCGGGCGACGCCCTGATACGCCAGGACCTCGTGCAAGAGGCGCTGCGCCTCGGACGGCTGCTCGCCGGGGCCGCGCCCGACGAGCCGGAGGCGCACGGGCTGCTGGCCCTGATGGAGGTCCAGGCGTCGCGGTCGGCCGCCCGTACGGCGCCGGACGGCACGCCCGTGCCGCTGCACGAGCAGGACCGCGGCCTGTGGGACCGCGCGCACATCCGCCGCGGCTTCGCCGCCATGCTGCGGGCGCGGGAGAGCGGCGGGCCGCCGGGCCCGTACGTCCTCCAGGCCGCCATCGCGATCAGCCACGCGCGGGCGCCGACCGCCGCCGCCACGGACTGGCCGGGCATCGCGGCGCTCTACGGCGCGCTCGAACGGCTCCTGCCGACGCCCGTCGTGCGGCTCAACCGCGCCGTGGCGGTCGGCCGGGCGCAGGGTCCTGACGCGGGGCTCGCCCTGGTGGACGGCCTGTCGGCCGACCCGGTGCTGCGCGACTACCACCTGCTGCCCGGCGTGCGCGGCGACCTGCTGGCCCTGGCCGGGCGGCATGCCGAGGCGCGGCCCGAGTTCGAGCGCGCCGCGCGGCTGACGCGCAACGAGGCGGAGCGCGCGTTCCTCCTGCGACGGGCCGCCAGGGGCGGCCCCGCACCGGCCGCGGGGCGCACGCTGGGCGCCGCCACGGACGCCTACCTGGCACAGGCAGGTCTGCGCGCAGGAACGGCGCGGTCGTACGGGCAGACGCTGCGGCGGCTGCGCCTCGACCTGGGCGAGGACAGGCCGCTGACGGCGATGACGGAGGCCCTGGTGGCGCGCCGCTTCGCGGTGGCCTGGGCCGACGTGGCGCCCCGCACGTGGAACCGGCACCGGGCCGCCGTCCGCTCGTTCGCCGCCTGGGCGGGCGCGGCGGAGCTGGCCGCCGGGATACCGCGCCGCCACGACGACCGCGTCCGTCTCCCGCCGCTCGCGCCCCGGCGGCTCGACGCCCTGACGGACCGGCCGGAGGTGGCGCTGCGCGAACGCACGTTGTGGCGGCTGCTCGCCGAGTCGGGCGCGGCGGCCAGGGCGGCGCTCGCGCTGGACGTCGAGTCGCTGGCGCCCGGCCTGCGCGGCGGCACGGCGACCACCGGCGCCGGTCCCGTCGCCCTGCGCTGGGGCGAGGGGACCGCCGCGCTGCTGGCGCGGCTCGTCGCGGACCGGACGCGCGGGCCCGTGTTCCTGGCCGACCGCAGGCCCGTCCCCGCCCGGATGCCGCGCCCCGCCGACCTGTGCCCTGAGACGGGGCGCGGACGGCTGTCGTACGAACGGGCCGCGTACCTGTGCAAGCGCGCCACCGGCGGGACGCTGCACCAGATCAGCGCGTCCGGCCGCCGCCGCGCTCGAAATCCGGCCTGAAATGTCTCTAGGCTGCGCGGGCGTCGCGCACGCGGCGCCATGGATGGGGGAGGAAGACATGCAGGCCGAGATGACACTGCGCGCCGTCGATCTGGGCGACGGGACCGACGGACGCTGGACCGGCGAGGCCGCCGCATCGCTGCCCGGCGCCCGGCAGGTGATCGAACGGTGGGTCCCCGAGCCCTCCCGGGTCACGGACGACGAGGGCGCCGCCGCCGTCCGCGCCGCGCTGGCCCGGCACATGCCCGAGCTGCCGCCGCTCCTCGACCGCCTCACCTCGCCGCTGGACCACGAGGCGGCGATGGCGCTGTGGACGACGTCAGGCGAGTTCCCGGCCACGGCGGGCTGCACGGTACGGACCGTCCGCGGCGCGCTGCTGCGCAACTACGACTGGGCCCTCGACGCGTCGGACCGCGCGATCGTCCGCTCCGCCTTCCTCCGCCCCGTGATCGGGCTGCGCGAGGGGGTGCTCGGGCTGCTCGACGGGATGAACGACGCCGGGCTGGCCGTCGCGCTGACCTGGGGCGGACGCGACGTGCGCGGCCCCGGCTTCGGCATACCGCTGGTCCAGCGCTACCTGCTGGAGACGTGCGCGACGGTGGACCAGGCGGTGGCCGTCCTGCGCCGCGTGCCGGTCTGCACGGTGCAGAACGTGGTCCTGGTCGATCGGGAACGGACGGCCGTCGTCCACGTCGGCCCGGACATCGAGCCCGTCGTCGGCACGGAGGCCGACGCCCGCACCGGCGCCTGCGCCGCCAACCACCAGCTCCTGCCCGTCTCCGACGAGCAGGAGCGCGCCACCCGCACCGGGCAGCGGCTGCGCGCCGTCGCCGCCGCCGGGGACGAGCCGGACACCGTCGTCGCCGCGCTGCTGCGCCCGCCGCTGTACGGGGGCGACTTCACGGGCGGCTGGGGCACCCTCTACACGGCCGCCTACCGCCCGGCCGAGGGCCGCGTCACGTACCACTGGCCCACCGAGAGCTGGGCCCAGTCGTTCGCCGCCTTCGCCCCCGGCACCCGCCGCCTCACGCTGGGCACGGACGAGGCGCCCCGGGCGGCGGGGTAGTCTGGGAGGGTTGCTCGGCGAGGGAAGGGCCCCGGTGGCCCGACCGTTATCGACGCGCGCTCCTTGTAGCAGGTCCGTGCCGGGCCGGGTGACCGATGACCCCCAGGACCGAAGGTCCCGTCACAAGGAGTGCACACATGGCTGACGTCAAGCTCGCCGCCGAGACCCGTACCGAGTTCGGCAAGGGTGCGGCGCGACGCGTCCGCGCGTCCGGCCGCGTCCCCGCCGTCATCTACGGCCACGGCTCCGACCCGGTGCACGTCACGCTCCCGGGCCACGAGCTGATGCTCGCCCTGAAGACCTCGAACGTCCTCATCACCCTGGACATCGAGGGCCGCGAGGAGCTGGTGATCCCCAAGGCCGTGCAGCGCGAGGCGATCCGCGGCTTCCTCGTCCACCTCGACCTGCTGGTCGTGAAGCGCGGCGAGAAGGTCACCGTCGAGATCCCGATCCTGACCGAGGGCGAGCTGGCCCCGGGCGGCGGCCTGCTGGAGCACGTGCTGAACGCGCTGCCGGTCGAGGCCGAGGCCACCAACATCCCCGAGTCCGTGACGGTCTCGGTCGCGGGCCTTGAGCCCGGCGCGTCCATCCTGGCCAAGGACGTCGCGCTGCCGAAGGGCACCACCCTCGCCGTGGACGGCGACGACGTCGTCATCCAGGTGCTCCAGGCGCAGGCCGAGGAGCCCGCCGCCGAGACCGCCGAGGCGCCCGCGGAAGGTGCCGAGGAGGCCGCGAACGCCTGACGCGCCCCCGCGTCGCAGCTCCACCCGTGACGGGCCGCCGATCCCCCTCGGCGGCCCGTCCGCGCGTCAGGGCCGGGGCCGGGCGCCCACCGGCGCCTGAGAGAATGCGCGGTGTGAACGACGAACCCTGGCTCATCGCCGGGCTCGGCAACCCCGGGCCGCAGTACGCCGCCAACCGGCACAACGTCGGCTTCATGGTCGTGGACCTGCTCGCCGAGCGGATCGGCGGCTCGTTCAAGGCGCACAAGTCGCGCGCCAGCGTGCTGGAGGGACGGCTCGGCGCGCCGGGCACGGGCGCGCCGCGCGTGGTGCTGGCGAAGCCGCAGACGTTCATGAACCTGTCGGGCGGCCCCGTGACGTCCCTCGGCGGTTTCTACCGCGTGCCGCCCGAGCGGCTGGTGGTCGTGCACGACGAACTCGACATCGGGTACGGCGTGCTGCGGCTGAAGCGCGGCGGCGGCGACAACGGGCACAACGGTCTCAAGTCCCTGACCGCCTCGCTCGGCCCCGACTACTTCCGGGTGCGGTTCGGCGTGGGCAGGCCGCCGGGGCGGATGGACGTCGCGGCCTTCGTGCTGAAGGACTTCTCCTCCGTGGAGCGCAAGGAGCTGGACTACTTCGTGGACCGCGCGGCCGACGCCGTCGAGGCGCTGGTCACGCAGGGGCTCGAACGGGCCCAGGGCACGTACAACGGCTGACGCGGGACGGGCGCCGCGTCGCCGGTGACCGTTCGGGCGCCGGGGCTTGACCGCGCGTACGGCCGTGGCCAAGGATCTCGGTCATGGCTGAAACACGCCGCGGCGCCGCCCGCCGGACGGGCGACAGCGCCTTCGGCGCCCTGCTGCTCGCGCGCAACCTGCTGCTCCTTCTCGTCGCGGCCCTGCTGGTCGCCGGTGGCGTCCGCGAGTCGTGGGACCTGGCGCCGCACGCGATGTTCCCGGGCGATCGCGAGCAGGGCGACATGCTGCTCACCGCCTGCGACCGCGACGCGTGCACCGGCACCTTCTCGCCCGGCGGCAGGACCGTCGTGCTGGAGCAGACCGTCGGGCGCGAGGCGGGCGAGACGCTGCCCGTCGTGCTGAAGCCGGACAGCACCCTGGCGGTGCGGTCGGACGCGGCGGGCATCCTGCTGGCCTGGCTGCCGCTGACCGGCGCCCTGCTGCTGGCCGCCATCGTCGTCGGGGGCGGCCTGCGCTGGGCGCGGACGGCGTGGTCGCTGGCCCTGCTGTCGCTGACGGCCCTCGGCGTCACGTTCGCGCTGGGGATGTGACGGCGGACGGCGCGGCGGCGCGGGGGCGGCGGATCACCATGACCATGACGGTGGCCAGCGCGCACAGCACCCCGGCCGACGTCCACGCCAGGTCGTAGGAGCCGGTGGTGTCCCGGATCGCCCCGGCGGCGAACGCGACGGCCGCCGCGCCGATCTGGTGGGAGGCCAGCACCCACCCGAAGACGACGCCGCCGTCCGCGCCGAAGTGCTCCCGGCACAGCGCGATGGTGGGCGGGACGGTCGCGACCCAGTCGAGGCCGTAGAAGACGATGAAGAACAGCATCGGCGGGTGCACGCTGTCGCTCAGCAGCAGCGGCAGGAGCAGCAGCGAGACGCCGCGCAGGCCGTAGTAGACGGCGAGCAGGCGCCGTGAGTCGTAGCGGTCGGTGAGCCAGCCGGAGAAGACGGTGCCCACCAGGTCGAAGACGCCGATGACGGCCAGCAGGGACGCGGCGACCGTGACGTCCATGCCGTGGTCGTGCGCACCTGGCACGAAGTGGGTGCCGATCAGGCCGTTGGTGGAGGCGCCGCAGATCGCGAACGTTCCGGCGAGCAGCCAGAAGACGCCGCTGCGCGAGGCGGTGGCGAGGGCGCCGAGCGCGCGCCGGGCGGCGCCGGGGGGCGGGGCGGGCGGCGGGACGTGGTCGGGGCCCGCGCCGTAGGGCAGGGTGCCCAGGTCCTCGGGCCGGTCGCGCATCCGCCACAGGACGAGGGGGACGACGGCCAGCGCGGCGAGGGAGACGGTGAGGGAGGCGGCGCGCCAGCCGGGGCCGTCCGCGAGGACGGCGACGACCGGCAGGAAGACGAGGTTGCCCGCCGCGCCGCCCGCCGTGAGGATGCCGGTCACCAGGCCGCGCCGGGCCACGAACCAGCGGTTCGCGATGGTCCCGGCGAAGGCCAGCGCCATCGAGCCCGCGCCGAGGCCGACGAACACGCCCCAGAACAGGATCAGTTGCCACTGGCTCGTCATGAACACCGTGAGGCCGCTGCCGGTCGAGATGAGGAGGAGGGCGCCGGTGACGACGACGCGGATGCCGTAGCGCTCCATGAGCGCGGTGGCGAACGGCGCGGTGAGGCCGTAGAGGACGAGGTTCACGGAGACGGCGAACGAGATGCTGCCGCGCGACCAGCCGAACTCGTCGTGCAGCGGGTCGATCAGCACGCCGGGCGCCGCGCGGAAGCCCGCCGCGCCGATGAGCACCAGGAACGCGACGGCGGCCACCCACCAGGCGGGGTGGACGCGGGGCGGCCGTCGCGCGGCGGGCGGCGCGGAGACGTTCGTCGATGTGGTCACCCGACGATCGTCCCGGGGCGGCCCGGGGCGCAACGAGTGGCCCGGAGGCCATCATGTGCAAGGATCGGGCCATGCCCCGGCCGCGCGACCTTAAAGAAAACGAACCTTCGTTCTCCCACCGGGACCGGCACCGCGTCGCCGTCCTCGTCCGCGACCGGATGCTGCCCATCGAACTCGGCATCGTCCACCGCATCCTGGGCCGGGCCGCCGGTCCCTCTGGCGAGCCGCTGTACGAGGTGCTGACGTGCGCGCTCGTCCCCGGCGAGGTGCGCACCGACACCGACGTCACCGTCAACGTCGCGCACGGCCCCGCGCTGCTCGCCGAGGCGGACACCGTGATCCTCCCGGCGGCCCACGGCGTGGACGAGGAGCTGGCGCCCGGCGCGCTCCCCGCGCCGCTCGCCGCCGCGCTCGCCCACATCAGGCCGGGAACCCGGATCGCCTCCATCTGCACCGGCGCCTTCGTCCTCGCCGCCGCCGGGCTGCTCGACGGCCTGCGCGCCACGACGCACTGGAGCCTGTGCGACCACCTCGCCACGCTCCACCCGGCCGTCCACGTCGCACCCGACATCCTCTACACCGACGAGACGACCGCCACCGGCCGCGTCCTCACGTCGGCGGGCGTCGCCTCCGGCATCGACCTGTGCCTCCACCTGGTCCGCTCCGACTTCGGCGCCTCGGCGGCCAACCGGGTCGCGCGCCGCACCGTCGTCCCCCCGCACCGCGAGGGCGGCCAGGCCCAGTACGTCGAACTCCCCTTCCCCCGCCCCGGCACCCACGCGACCGGCCGGGCCCGCGCGTGGGCGCTCGACCGGCTCGACCGCCCCCTGACCCTGCGCGAGCTGGCGGGCCTTGAGGGCATGAGCGTGCGGACGTTCACGCGGCGGTTCCGCGAGGAGACCGGCCTGTCCCCGCAGCGCTGGCTGACCCTGCGGCGCCTCGAACGGGCCAGGCGGCTGCTGGAGGAGACCGACCTGCCCGTGGACCGCGTCGCCGAACGCGCGGGCTTCGGCACCGCCGCCTCCCTGCGGCAGCACATGGCGAGCGCCCTGGGCGTCTCCCCCAGCGCCTACCGCCGCACCTTCCGCGGCATCGACACCGCGGTCGGCTGAGCCCGGCCGGGCCGCCGACCCGCCCGCCTGCCCGCCGCCGGAATGCGCGTGCCCCCACCCCGTGATGTGCTGGTCACGTGCCGCCTTCCTCGCTCTCCTACGCCGTCCACACCGCGGGCGGACCCGGTCTCAACAAGGCGTCGGTGCTGGTCATGGGCGAACGCGAAGCGCTCCTCGTGGACGGCCAGTTCACCGTCGCGGAACAGCACCGGGTCGTCGCCGCCGTGCTGGACAGCGGCAAGCAGCTGACCACCGTCTTCGTCAGCGCCCCCGACCCCGACTGCTACTTCGGCCTGGAGGTCGTCCGCGCCGCCTTCCCCCGCGCGCGCGTCGTCGCCCTGCCGGGGACGGTCGAGCGCATCGCCGCCAGCTGGGCGGAGAAACGGGAGACCTGGCGCAACCTCGGCCCCAACCTGGCCGAGGAGATCGTCGTCCCCGAGGTCATGTCCGGCACGACGCTCGACCTGGAGGGCCGGACGTTCGAGGTGCGCGGCGGCGACCCGGCCGACCCCGCGCTCGCCGCCAGGACGCAGTACCTGTGGCAGCCGGAGGACCGCGCGCTGCTCGGCGGCGTGCTGGTCTTCGCCGGTCTGCACGTCTGGACGGCCGACACCCGCTCCCCCGCAGAACGGGCCGCCTGGGACCGCGCGCTCGCCGACGCGCAGGAACTCCAGCCGGGCTACGTCGTCCCCGGCCACCGCACGGCGGACACCGCGACCGACGCCTCCGCGCTCACGTTCACCCGCGCCTACCTCGCCGCCTTCGACGAGGAGCTGGCGCGGGCGGACGGCGCCGCCGCGCTCGTGGACGCGATGCGGCGGCGCTTCCCCGGCCTCGACGGCATGCTCAGCCTCGACCTCGGCGCCAAGGTGGCGACGGGCGAGATGAGCTGGCGCTGAGGCCGGGCGGGACCGGACGGGCCCGCGGCCTCAGCCGGTGTTGCGCAGCCCCGCCGCGACGCCGTTGACGGTCAGCAGCAGCGCCCGGGAGAGCAGCTGGTCCGGCTCCTCGCCGCGCGCGACCGCCTCCCGCTGCCGGTGCAGCAGCGTCACCTGGAGGTACGAGATCGGGTCGAGGTAGGCGTCACGGGTGTGCAGCGTGCGCTGGAGCGCGGGATCGGCGTCCAGCAGCGCCCGCTCGCCGGTGATGTGCAGCACCTCGGCGACCGTGCGCTCGTGCTCGGCCCTGATCACGTCGAAGACGTGCTTCAGCTCGTCGGGGACGAGGGTGTCCACGTAGTGCTGGGCGATGCGCAGGTCCGTCTTGGCGAGGGTCATCTCGACGTTCGACAGGAAGTTCCGGAAGAAGTGCCACCGCCCGTACGCCTCACCGAGGACGTCTTCGAGCCCCGCCTCCCTGGCCGCCGCCAGGCCGGTGCCGACGCCGAACCAGCCGGGCACGATCTGCCGCGACTGCGTCCAGCCGAAGACCCACGGGATCGCCCGCAGCCCGTCGAGCCCCGCGCCCGTGTCGGGGCGGCGCGACGGCCGGGAGCCGAGGTGCAGCTCGGCGAGCTGGTCCACCGGCGTGGAGGCGAAGAAGTACGCGGGCAGGTCGGGGTCCTCGACCAGCCGTCGGTACGCGCCGTGCGCCGCGTCGGAGACGGTGTCCATCGCCGCGTCCCAGCGCGTCAGGTCCTCGCTGGACTGGCGCGGCGCGGTGTGCAGCGCGGACGCCTGGAGCGTCGCGCCGACCGTCAGCTCCAGGTTCTCGCGCGCGAGCGCGGGGACCAGGTACTTGTCGGAGATGACCTCGCCCTGCTCGGTCACCTTGATCTCGCCCTCAAGCGTGCCCCAGGGCTGGGCGAGGATCGCGTCGTGCGTCGGGCCGCCGCCCCGGCCGACGGTGCCGCCGCGGCCGTGGAACAGCCGCAGCCGCACGCCGTGCCGGTGCGCCACGTCCCGCAGGCGGCGCTGCGCGCGGTGGATCTCCCACTGCGAGGTGGTGATGCCGCCGAACTTGGAGGAGTCCGAGTAGCCGAGCATGACCTCCTGCACGTCGTCGCGCAGCGAGACGAGGCGGCGGTAGGAGGGGTCGGACAGCATCGCGTCGAGGAGTTCGTCGGCGATCTTCAGCTCGTCGGTGGTCTCCAGGAGCGGCACGATGCCGATGCGCGCCCAGCCCGCGTGCAGGTCCACGAGCCCGGCCTCGCGCGCCAGGACGGCGGCGGCGAACACGTCGTCCGCGCCCTGGCACATGGAGATGATGTACGACTCGACGATCTCGGGGCCGAAGGTGTCCAGCGCCCTGCGGACCGTCTCGAAGACGCCGAGCGTCTTGGCCCCTGCCGCGTCCAGCGGCGCGGGGGTCGGCGCCAGCGGGCGGCGGGAGCGCAGCTCGCGGGCCAGCAGCTTGGTGCGGTAGTCGCGCGGCATGTCGGCGTACCGCCAGGACTCCTCGCCCAGCCGGTCGAAGAGCTGCCCGAGGGCGTGGTGGTGCGCGTCGGCGTGCTCGCGCACGTCCATGGTGGCCAGTTGGAGGCCGAACGCGGCCAGCGTCCGCATCACGCGCTCGACCCGGCCGTCGGCGATGAGCCCGCCCCGGTGCTCGCGCAGCGACGTCTGGACGATCGCGAGGTCGGCCAGCAGCTCGCCGGTGCCCAGGTAGTCGCGGCCCTCGGTGTGCGGGGTGCCGTCGGCCAGGCGGGTCCTGGTGTTCTGGAGCTTCTGGCGGATGCAGGTGACCTTGAGCCGGTAGGGCTCCTCGGCGTTCAGCCGCTTGTAGCGCGGCGTGATCTCCGGCAGGCGCTCCAGGTCGGCGGCGAGCGAGTCCAGCAGCTCCTGGCTCGCGCCGGAGTTGCGGATGGAGTTGGACAGGGCGCTGCGGAGCTGGTCGATGTGGTGCAGGGCGCCGTTGATGCCGTGCTCGTGCTGGAGGAGGAGGACGTCCCAGGTGACGGTGGGCGTGACGTTCGGGTTGCCGTCGCGGTCGCCGCCGATCCAGGTGCCGAAGGTCAGCGGCCTGCTGCCCGCGGGCAGGGGGGCACCGGCGCGCTCCAGCTCGATCGTCAGGTCCTCCAGCACGTCGCCGACCGCGTCGGCCTGGAGCTCGTCCAGGTAGTAGACGGCGTTGCGGGCCTCGTCGGCGGGCTCGGGGCGGACGACGCGCAGCTCGTCCGTCTGCCAGATGAGGTCGATGTACTCCGCGAGGCGCAGGTCGGTGGAGCGGGCCTCCGACGCGGGGCGGTCGAGGAGTTCCGCGATCTTGCGGAGCTTGGTGAGGACGGAGCGGCGGGCGGCCTCGGTGGGGTGCGCGGTGAAGACGGGGCGTACGCCGAGGTTGGCGACCGTCTGGCGCAGATGGGCCGGGTCGGCGTCCTTCAGCATGTCGGCGGTGCGGGACAGCACGCCGCCCTCGGCCGCGCGGCGTTCGCGCACCTCGCGCCCGCGGTGGACCTGCTCGGTGACGTTGGCGAGGTGGAAGTAGGTCGCGAAGGCGCGGACCAGCTTGGCCGCGGTGGCGAGGTCGGTGTCGCCCAGCAGCGTGGCCGCCGCCTCGCCGTCGGTGCGGGTCAGGAGCCGGACGCGTTCGACGAGGTCGAGCAGCTCGGGACCGTCCTGCCTGACCAGGGTCTCGCCGAGAAGATCGCCCAGACGGCGGATGTCGGCGCGCAGCGCGGTACCGCTTTCCGGGGCGCCCTTCGTGTCCTGGATGTCCGTCGCGCCCAGGGGTTCCGGCGCTCTCTTGCTGTCTGGACTGCTCACGGGTGCGGCTCCTCGCAGCTCATTCTCTTGGCAGGTCGTTGCACGTGGGCGGACCGCGCTGTCCGACGGGTCAATCGTAGTCAGCCCCGGTCACGCGACCGGCAGGGCGCGGTCGGATGCGGTCGGGGGCCGTGCGGTGTCGTCGCTTACTGCAATACTGACGACACCGTAGGTTACGGCCGTGTGGTCGGCCCGGCCGTCCGTGACCGCGCCCTGGATTCCCACGCGGCCTCCCCCCTCAAACCTCTCCGACCGCCCATCCCATTCCTTGAGATCCGCAACCGGACATCGTCCGGCGACGCTCCACCCGAGGACGTTCATGAGCTCTTCCCCTGATCTGGTGCCACCCCTCCCGCCCGGCCAGCCCCTGCACGAACCGGACACCCCGCCCGCCGCCACGCTGGGTGGCGAACAGCGCAGCTCGGTCGAGCAGGTGGCGCTGCTCCTGTTCATCGTCGTGCCCTTCCTCGCGCTGGTGGCGGCGGTGCCGCTGGCCTGGGGGTGGGGGGTGAGCTGGGTGGACCTGGCGCTGATGACCGTCTTCTACTTCATCGGCTGCCACGGCATCACGATCGGGTTCCACCGCTACTTCACGCACGGCGCGTTCAAGGCAAAGCGGCCCATGCGGATCGCGCTCGCGATCGCCGGGTCCGTGGCGGTGGAGGGGCCGCTCGTCCGCTGGGTCGCGGACCACCGCAAGCACCACAAGCACTCGGACGCGGAGGGCGACCCGCACTCGCCCTGGCGCTACGGCGAGACGCTGCCCGCCCTGCTCAAGGGGCTGTGGTGGGCGCACATGGCGTGGATGTTCGACACCGAGCACACGAACCAGCAGAAGTACGCGCCCGACCTGATCAAGGACGCGGACATCCGGCGGATCTCGCGGCAGTTCGTGCTGTGGACGGTGGTGTCGGTGGCGACCCCCGCCGTGCTCGGCGCGCTGCTCACGTGGTCGTGGCAGGGGGCGGTGACGGCGTTCTTCTGGGCGTCGCTGGTGCGCATCGCGCTGCTGCACCACGTCACGTGGTCGATCAACTCGATCTGCCACGCGGTGGGCAAGCGCCCGTTCAAGTCGCGTGACCGCTCGGGGAACGTGTGGTGGCTGGCGATCCTGTCGTGCGGCGAGTCCTGGCACAACCTGCACCACGCGGACCCCACCTGCGCACGGCACGGCGTGGACCGCTGGCAGTTCGACTCCAGCGCGCGGCTGATCCGCTGGTTCGAGAAGGCGGGCTGGGTCTACGACGTCCGCTGGCCGAAGGCGGAACGTATCGACGCGAAGCGCCACAAGCCGGACATGGATGAGGCCGAAGCGGAACAAAACCGGAAGGAGACGACCACAGCCCACGCGGCATGATGGAGAGCGTGGCGACCGACAACAGCATCAGAGACGACGGCAAGGACCGGCCCGCCCGCCCCGCGAGGCGGGCGCGTCGGCGCATGACCGGCACGGAACGCCGGGAGCAACTGCTGGACATCGGGCGCACGCTCTTCGCCGAGCGCGGCTTCGACGGCACGTCGGTGGAGGAGATCGCGGCGAAGGCCGGGGTCTCCAAGCCCGTCGTGTACGAGCACTTCGGCGGCAAGGAAGGGCTGTACGCGGTCGTCGTGGACCGCGAGATGTCCCGGCTGCTGGAGATGGTGACGGGCGCGCTGACCGCGGGGCACCCGCGTGAGCTGCTGGAACAGGCGGCGTTCGCGCTGCTCGACTACATCGAGCAGTCCACCGACGGGTTCCACATCCTCGTGCGCGACTCGCCGGTGGCGCAGGCGACCGGCACGTTCGCGTCGCTCATCGGCGACATCGCCACCCGCGTCGAGGACATCCTCGGACACGAGTTCAAGAGCCGCGGCTTCGACGCGAAGCTGGCGCCGATGTACGCGCAGGCGCTCGTCGGGATGGTGGCGCTGACGGGGCAGTGGTGGCTGAACGTGCGCCGCCCGAAGAAGGGCGAGGTCGCCGCGCACCTGGTGAACCTGGCCTGGCACGGCCTTCAGGGGCTGGAGCACGACCCGAGGCTCATGGGCCGCCGCCGGGCGTGACGTACGCCGGGCCCCGACGCGAGCCCGGCGCGGGCACGAGCGCGGCACAGACACGAGCGACCCCCTCCCCGGGGTGGTGTGGGGAGGGGGTCGCCGCTTGCGGAGCACCGGTCAGAAGGCCGAAGAAGCCGGGTCCGCGGGGCCTCAGTGGCGCGAGACGCCGTTCTCCGACAGGACCGACAGGTCCGACAGGAGGTGCGACAGCGGCGCGTCGCCCTGGACCTGGGTGGAGTTGTCGGAGCAGGTCTGGAACGCCTTGTTGTTCAGGAGGTCCTGAACACCGACGTTGACGAGCGCCACCAGGCTCTGGGCCTCGATCTGCGGAACGGCGATGCAGGGCTTGTTCAGCGAGCCGTTGATCAGGCCGATGTTGGGGCTCATGTAGCCACCGGTGGTGGTGTTGCCGTAAGCCTGCCCGGCGCCGTTGCCGTTGACCGTCTGCGGGCCGTTCGCGTCGCCGCCGATGGCCATGGCCGGGGAGGCCACGGCACCGGCCACGCCGAGGGCGGAGGCCGCGACGGCAACCGTGGCAAGCGTCTTCTTGATCACTGGCTTGTCCTTCCGAATGACGGGGTGCCCTGTTCTTGGAGCGACCTGAACAACGCGTACGGAGGGATTCGGTTGCCGCCGTTCACCCGTTCCGACCAATCCCGGGGCTCTTTCAGCCGCTCGTTGACCTGCTGTCATACCGGGATGACCGCCTCACGCCCGTGGGGGAACCGCCCGCTCAGAGCCGCAGGGCGACGGCGAAGATCCGCCGGAACGGGAGGACGGTGCCGTGCGGCCCCGCCGGGTAGGCGGCGCGCAGGGCGTCGCGGTACGCGGCGAGGAAGGCGTCGTGCGCCTCGCGGTCGTCGTCCAGCGCGGTGAGGACGGGGCGCAGGCCGGTGCCCTTCACCCAGTCGAGGACCGGGTCGTCGCCCGGCAGGACGTGGAGATAGGTGGTCTCCCAGGCGTCCACGGCGCAGCCGAGGCGGGTCAGCGCGTCCAGGTAGGTGGTGGCGGGGTGCGAGGCGCCCTGATGGCGCAGGACGTCGCCGAGGCGGTCGCGCCAGCGGGGGCTTTCGCACAGCTCGCGCAGGAGGACGTGGCTCGGCGCGTCGAAGTTGCCGGGGACCTGGAAGGCGAGGACGCCGTGGGGGGCGAGCCCGTCGATCCAGTCGGGGAACAGGTCGAGGTGGCCGGGGACCCACTGGAGGGCCGCGTTGGAGAGGATCAGGTCGAACGGCTCCTCGGGCCGCCAGGTGGCGAGGTCGGCCTGCGCGAAATCGAGCGTGCCGCCACCGGTGAGCGCCCCGGCGTGGTGGCGGGCCTCGGCGAGCATGGCGGGCGAGTTGTCGTAGCCGGTGATGCGGGCGGCGGGGAGGTGGTCCGCGACGACGAGGCTCGGCTTGCCGGGGCCGCAGCCGAGGTCGGCGACGCGCGGGGTCTGCCCGTCGGCGGGGCGCGGCGGGGGGACGCGGGCGAGGAGCTCGTGGAGCGGGCGGGTGCGGTGGCCGCTGTGGCGCTGGTACTGGGTGGGGTCCCAGGTGGCCGGGGCAGGGGGGCGAGGCGTCATGGGCGCATGCTGCCCCCTTCATTTCTCGACGTCAAGAAACTTGATGTGATGAGACTCCATGTCGTGAGACTTCATATCGACACAACAACTAGACTGTGCGCATGGAGGACGAGGTGGACCGGCTGGTGGCGGCCTGGCGGCGCGAGCGCCCCGACCTGGACGTCGAGCCGCTGGAGGTGCTCAGCCGCGTCAGCAGGCTGGCCAGGCACCTGGACCGCGCGCGGCGGCTGGCGTTCGCCGAGCGCGACCTCGAACCGTGGGAGTTCGACGTGCTCACCGCGCTGCGCCGCGCGGGCGACCCCTACCAGCTCTCCCCCGGCCAGCTGCTGACCCAGACCCTGGTCACCTCGGGCACCATGACCAACCGCATCGACCGCCTCGCGAAGAAGGGGCTCGTCGAGCGGCTGCCCGACCCGAGCGACCGGCGCGGCGTCCTCGTGCGGCTGACCGGCGCCGGACAGCGCCAGGCCGACGAGGCGCTGGCCCGGCTGCTGGAGCAGGAACGCGCCCTCCTCGGCGACCTGACCGCGGGGCAGCGGCGCGAGCTCGCCGCGCTGCTGCGCGTCCTGACCGCGCCGTTCGACAACATCCCGATCTGAGCGCGCCCCCGGCGGCGCCCGGCTACAGGCCGACGTCGCGCCTGGCCAGGTCCGCCAGCGACTCACGCCGCACCAGCAGCCGCGCGCGCCCGTCCGCCACCGCCACGACGGGCGGGCGCCCGACCATGTTGTAGGCGGACGCCATGGACAGGTGGTACGCCCCCGCGACCGGCAGCGCCAGCAGGTCGCCCGGCCGGATGTCGCCCGGCAGCGGCACGTCGCGGGCCAGCACGTCCCCCGCCTCGCAGTGACGGCCGACGACCGTGACCGGCCGGGGGCCGCTCTCCGGGCGGCGGCCGATGAGCCGGGGCGCGTACCGCTCCCCGTACAGCGCGGGCCGCGGGTTGTCGCTCATGCCGCCGTCCACGGCCACGTACGTCCGCTCGCCGGGGCCGCGCTTGACCGTCACCACCCGGTAGAGCGCCACCCCCGCCGGGCCCGTCACGGCGCGGCCCGGCTCGATCGCCAGGCGCGGCGCGGGCAGCCCGTTCGCGGCGCAGCTCTCCATGAGTTCGGCGCGCATGCGCGGCGCCAGGGCGCGGACGTCCAGCTCCTCGTCCCCGGGGCGGTAGGCGACGCCGTGGCCGCCGCCGAGGTTCAGCTCGGGCAGGACGGCGCCGTACTGGTCGCGCACCCGGGCGAGCAGCCCGACGAGGCGGCGGACCGCCGACAGGTAGGGCTTCGGCGACGTGATCTGCGAGCCCAGGTGGCAGTGCAGCCCGACGAGTTCGAGACGCGGCTGCGCGAGGACGCGCCCGACGGCGTGCTGCGCCGAGCCGTCGGGCAGCGCGAGGCCGAACTTCTGGTCGAGGGTGCCCGTGCGGACCTTCTCGTGCCCCCCGGCCGCGATGCCGGGGGCCACCCGCAGCAGCACCTTCTGTCGGGACCCGCGCGGGACCTGCGCCGCGAGCCGCACGATCTCGGACGTGCTGTCGATGACGATCCGGCCGACGCCCAGGCGCAGCGCGGCGCGCAGGTCGTCCGGGCTCTTCGCGTTGCCGTGCAGCACCATCCGCTCCGCAGGGAATCCGGCGGCGGCGGCCAGCTCCAGCTCACCGGCCGAGCAGACGTCGAGGCCGAGTCCCTCCTCCTCGATCCAGTGGACGAGGGCGCGGCACAGGAACGCCTTGGCCGCGTAGTACACGTCGGTGTCGGGGAAGGCCGCGCGGTAGGCGCGGCTCCGGTGCCTGACCTCCGCCTCGTCGAGGACGTACGTGGGCGTGCCGTGCCGGTCGGCCAGCTCGGCGAGCCTGACGCCGCCGACGAGCATGTCCCCGCCGTCCGCCGCGAACTGCGCGGAGCGCGGCCAGACGGCCAGGTCGGGGACGCGGAGCGGGCCCGCGGACCTCGCCTGCGCGGGGACGCGCGGGGTGGCCGGGGGGAGCTGCGAGCGGGGCGGGGTGTCGGACTGCGGGCCGGACTGCGGGCCTGAACGAGGGCTGGTGCGGGTCTGTGTGGTCATGCGGGGTGCCTTCCCGTCACGCGGCGGTGAGCGCCCGGCGCGGCGTACGGTCGGCGGCCGGGGCGACGAGCTGCGGGTCAAGGGTGAGTGCGACGGCGCCGAGCGGCGCGGTGAGCGCGCGCAGCGCGGGTTCCGACAGGCGGACCCACTGCTGCCAGGGGCCGAGGACGGCGACCAGCCGGTCCTGGGTGGTGAAGGCGACCGCGGTGCGGGCGCCGAGGGAGTCACGGAACAGGCGGACCGTGACCCCTGCCGGGCCCGGCCGGACGGGTACGTGCAGTGGTCCGGCCGGGCCCCCGTCGCAGGGGTCCGCCTCCTCCGGGTCCCCGGCCGCTTCGCCGGGGGACGTGCGGTGGGTCATGGTGCGCTCCCAGGTTCCGTCACGGACGGCCGGTGCCGCCGTGCTGCGGTACTGCCGGTGCTCGCCGTCGTCGGCGACGGCGCGAAAGCGACGTTATGCGGCGTTCCGGGGTGACGGCCGGGCGCTGACGATGCCCTGACGCGCGGCGCGCGGCCGTTGACGCGACCGCTACTCGCGCGCGGCTGCGGCCTGTTCGGCGCGGGCGCGCGGGCGGGATCGGGCGGACACGGACGTGTCCGTGCGCGGGAGGGGCCTCGTGCTCATGCGGAACTCCTCTGGGGCACGACGAAAGGCCACGGCGGGCCGGGTGCGGATGGAGTCGGCAGAGGGCGGTCAAGGGGCGTCCCGGCCCCTCCCCTGTCGTGACCAGTGTCCCGCCCGCCGGGGAGCGCCGGGAAGAGGGTGTTCACGCCAAAACGGACACCCACCGCGCGCCGGGCGCGAGGGCCGTCGTCCGCCGGGCACCTCGTGCGCGACGGCGGCGCCCGGCGGGGTCAGAGGTCGTAGACGGCGGTGACGGGGGCGTGGTCCGACCAGCGCTCGGCGTGGGTCGCGGCGCGTTCGACGTACGCCTTGACGCAGCGGGCGGCGAGGCCGGGCGTCGCGACATGGAGGTCGATGCGCCAGCCCGTGTCGCGGTCGAACGCCCCGCCCCGGTAGGACCACCAGCTGTACGGGCCGTCCTGACCCGGGTGCTGCGCGCGGACCACGTCCGTCCAGCCGCCGTCGTCCGGCGTCAGGACGCGGGTGAGCCAGGCGCGCTCCTCGGGGAGGAAGCCCGACCTGTCGCGGTTGGCACGCCAGTTCTTCAGGTCGGCCTCGCGGTGCGCGATGTTCCAGTCGCCGCAGACCAGCGCCTCGCGGCCCCCGGCGGCGGCGCGGGCGCGCAGGCCCGTGAGATAGGGCAGGAAGGCCGCCATGAAGCGTTCCTTCTCGGCCTGCCGCTCCGTGCCGACCTCGCCCGACGGCAGGTAGAGGCTGGCCACGGTCACGCCCGGCAGGTCCACCTCGACGTAGCGGCCCGACAGGGCGAACTCGGGGGCGCCGAAGCCGATCCTGACCGCCTCGGGCTCGCGGCGGGTGAGCAGGGCGACGCCCGCGCGGCCCTTCGCCTGCGCCGGGGCCCAGACGGCGTGCCACCCGTCGGGGGCGCGGACGGCCTCGGGCAGCTGCTCCTCCAGGGCGCGTACCTCCTGGAGGCAGACCACGTCCGCGTCGGTGGCGTCCAGCCACGCGCGGTAGCCCTTCCCGGCCGCGGCGCGCAGGCCGTTCACGTTCGCGGTCGTCACGGTGAACATGCCGTGAGCCTACGCCGGGGCGGGGGGACGGCGGTGGGGACGTGTCGCGTCCCACACCAGGGCGACCTCCTCGAAATTTGCTGTTCACAACACCAGGTCAGCCGCGGGACCTTCCGGCCCTCGTCACGTGATCCGGCTTATGGGCAGGCCACTTGGCGAGTAGGCTGCGCGGATCACCGTGGCATCGCACTTTGCGGGGGCGACATGGACGAGAAGACACCTGCCGATTTCGGGAGGGCCGACGTCGAACGGGGCGGCTGGGCCCCGTGGACGGACAGCGCGGCCTTCGCCGACGAACTGGACGTCGAGGACATGGGCGACACGGCCGCGGCCTACCTGCGGGCCGCCACCGAGGTCTCGACCGTGGGCGACCTCTCCCGCAGGGCCACGGAGCTGTCGGCCGACGCCGGTGCCCTCGACGGCGACGCCCTCGTGGACGCCGAGGGCCGCATCGAGGTGACGGAACGCGACCTGGGCGAGGGCGAGGTGCAGGAGACCGTCAGGCTCCTCGTCCGGTCCATGAACCTGGCCGTGAGCACCGAGGAGGAGGTCCGCGCCCTCGTCCACGGCCCCGGCGCGCTCGACGAGCGCTTCGAGGAGCACCTCGCCGGGGTGCGTGACGAGTACCACGCGGCGCAGGCCGCGGTGGCGGCCCTCAACGCCGAGGTGCCGCAGGGGGACGAGCAGCCGCCGGTCTGGGAACTCACCGTGCGCGGCGACACGTTCCGCGTCGAGGCGCCGGGCGGCGTCTACCGGCTCGGGGAGGACGTCGTCGCGGGCATCAGGCAGCGCCACCTGGACGCGGCGCGGGCGGACGCCACGGACACCGGCCTCGACATCCGGGAGGCCGTCGAGGTGTACCGGCGGGAACTCATCGGCATGTCGGCCGAGCTGGACCCGTACGGCTTCGACCTCACCGGCGGACCGCTCGGGCTGTGGACCACACCCGAGATGGCGGCCTGGTCCGCGCGCGGGCTGCTCGGCGAGTTCATCGACGGCGGGGGGAGGCCCGACACGGAGAAGCTGCTCTACTTCAGCGAGGGCCTCGACGCGCTCGTGCGGTCGGTGTTCGGCACGAACGGCGACCCCGGCGCCGCCGCGCGGGACATGACCGAGGAGGAACGCGCCTTCCTCGTCGCCTTCTTCCGCGCCCTGGACGAGGAACCCACTGGCGGCCGGGCCGACATCCTCTCGGGCCTCGGCGGCGACCAGCCGCTGCTGGAGGACCCGGGGGACCAGGGGCGGCACACCGCGACGCTCCAGCGGCTGGCCGACGGGGTGTCCCTGTTGCTGAACCCGCAGCTCGGCGGCATCGACCCGCGTGACCCGGCGAACGCGGACGACGTGCCGCTCGCCGTACGCCGCTTCGTCTACGACGAACCCGCGGTCGCGTGGGCCAGGGAGCCGGTCACCGAGTCCGAGGTGGACGCCCGCTGGGGCGACCTGAACGACCTGAACGGCTTCGGCGGCCTCATGGCGACCGCGAGCGTCGGCCCCGGCGAGCACTTCGGCCGTGACCTGGCCGGGGCGGCGACGCGCGTCCAGACGCAACTGAACGACTTCTCCTTCGACTTCGGGAAGCACAACCTGCCGCCGATCGAGGTGACGGGCCCCGACGGCATGCTCCGCGCGGTCTCCGAGAGCGGCGAGGTGTCCGCCGGGCTGCTCGCCGACCGTGGCTTCCGGGACAGCGTGCTCGACCTGCCCTGGGCGGACGGCGCGGGCCCGGCGCTGCTGATCGAGAACGGCACGGCGGTCCCGGCCGGGGTGGAGCCCGGCAGCGCCGAGGCGCGGCCGTACGAGCGGGCGGCGGGGCATGTCGCGGCGGGCGCCGAGTACCTGTTCCCCGAGGCGGGCGAGGGAGCCCGCGTGTCGGCCGCCGACCGGCGGATCGAGCTGGCGCTCGCCGACCTGCGGGGCGACGGCGACGCGCCGTAGAGCGTCGGCGGACGGCGGACGGCGGGTTCACAGGGGGAGCCGGGGGCTGGGCCGCCGGCTCGTGGAGCCACCGACCTGTCGCCGGGCGACACGGCCGCGGCGGAGTGGGGCGCGGGCAGCTCCGGCCTGTCGGCGGCGGTCGTGCGGGGTGGAGGGGGCGTGCGGGTGCGCGACGTACCCGTACGTCTCGTCGGGAAGTACGCGCGTCACGACGGGCGGGTGGGGCGGTGGGCGCACGCGCCGCCCTCCCCGTGGGCCGTTCGCACGGCGTGTGCGGCGGCGTGGCGACAGGTTCGTACCATGGCCGCATGACCATAGTGACCGCCCGGTTCGACGACCCCGACGCGCGCATGCTGGACGATCTGGTGCAGGCGGAGTACGCCGAGCGGTACGACGGCGAGGGCGACGTGACGCCGCTCGACGCGGAGATGTTCGTGCCGCCGCGCGGCCTGTACCTGCTGGTCTACGACGACGCGGGCCGTCCGGTGGGCACCGGCGCCTGGCGCGCCCACGAGGACGTCGAGGAGGGCTACGCCCCCGGGGACGCCGAAGTAAAACGGATGTTCGTTCTTCGGGAGGCCCGGGGGCGCGGCCTGGCCAGGAAGGTGCTCGCGCGGCTGGAGGACGAGGCGCGGGCCGCCGGGCGGACGCGGCTCGTCCTGGAGACGGGGACGCGGCAGCCCGAGGCGATCGGGCTCTACCGCAGCAGCGGCTTCACCGAACTGCCCGCGGAGGCGGGCTTCGGCGTCTACCGCGGCACGCCGCTGAGCGTCTTCTTCGCCAAGTCGCTCCTGGCCTGACGCCGGGCGCCGAGCAGGATCGCCCCCACGCCGAGCGCGGTCCACACGGCCAGCACGGCGACCGGCGCGGCGGCCCCGCCCCCGTCGAAGAACGCCACCGAGCGCAGCAGCGTCGCCCCGGCGCCCGTCGGCAGGAACTGCCCGAGCGTCGCGGCCGGATCGGGCAGCATCTCGGGGGCTGCCCCGGCGCCCGACCACGGGTTGCCGAGCAGCATCACGACGAGCGCGCCGAGCCCGATACCGGCCTTGCCGACGAGGGCGGCGATGCCCGCGACGGTGGCGCCGCCCGCGGCGACCGTCAGGGCGAGCACCCCGGCGACCGTGAACCAGGGGCCCTCCAGCACGCCGAGCCAGCTGTGGGCGAGCACGGCGCCCACCCCGCCGAGGAGGACGGCGGAACCGGCGAGCGCCACCAGGGCACGCGCGCCGCGCAACCGGCCGAGGGTGACGAGCGCGCCGCCCGCGATGCCCGCGAGGGCGAGCGGGAGGACGCTGGCGGTGAACGCGCTGCCGCGCGGGTCGCCCTCGGGCGCGGGCACGACGTCGGTGACCGTGACCTCGGTGCCTGGCGGCGCCTGCTCCTGGGCGGCCTGGGTGAGGAGCTGGGCCACGACGGGGCCGCCCGCCGTGGCGGTGAGGACCTCGGTGCCGCCCGCGGGGTCGCCCGACAGCACGAAGGCGCCGTAGACGTCGCGGTCCTGCACGGCGTCGCGGGCCGCGTCCTCGTCCGGGTAGACGTGGACGTCGAACGCGCCGTCCGTGGCGCGTAGGGCGTCCGCGACCTGGCTCGTCGCCGCGGGCGGACCGGCGACACCCACCGGAAGATCGTTCGGCGCGGTGCGCGCCGCAGGCCAGGCGAAGGCCCAGAGGGCGAAGGCCACGAACACCGGGAGCCCCACGACGACCGCGATGAGCGCGCGGCGGGACAGGGTGGGGTGGGGTGATGCGGGCACAGCTGCCTCCCCAAAAAGAAGGATCGTTCGTTTTTCTTGCGAGCCCCACCGTGCGGCACGCCTCCCGGGCTTGTCAAGAAACGAACGTTCGTTTTACTATCCGCCCATGCCCCGCGTATCCGCCGCACACCTTGAGGCCCGCAGGCGTCAGATCCTGGAGGGCGCCGCCCGCTGCTTCGCCCGGGACGGCTTCCACGCGACGTCGATGCAGGACGTCCTGAAGGAGACCGGCCTGTCGGCCGGGGCGGTCTACCGCTACTTCCCCGGCAAGGAGGCGATGATCGTCGATCTCGCCCACAGCGTCCTGCGGGCGGTCGGCGAGGTCTTCGAGGACGCGTCGCTCGCCGAACGCCCGCCCCTGCCCGACGCGATCCTGGCGAACGCCCTGACCCGCGCCACCGAATTGCTCGCCTTCCCGCCCAGCCTGGTCGTCCAGGTCTGGGCCGAGACCGTGCGCAGCCCGGAACTGGCCGAGGTGATGCGCGAGGGGCTCACCGGTCTCGTCGGGCACTGGCAGGTCATCGTGGAGACCTACCAGCGCAACGGCTGGATGCGCGCCGACGTCCCGGCACAGCACGTCGCCAGGACCCTGGCGGCCTGCGCGCAGGGCTATCTGCTCCAGTCGGCCCTCGTCGGCCCCCTCGACACCGACGTCGTCGTGGAGGGGCTGCGCGGCATCATGTCGATGAACGCCCCGGCCGCGCCCACGGGCTGAGCGGCCGGGCGGTCAGGCGGCCGGGCACCTGGCGCGGCGGTTCAGGCGCGGGCGGGCGCGAAGCGCCAGCGCGTCTGCGCGTACTCACCCTTCCTGAACCCGAACGCCGTCACCGGCGCCACCCGGTAGGCGACCGAGGTGACGCCCTCGTGGCGCAGCGTGCCGTCCGCCACGTCGAAGTGCCACGCGGCGGAGTACTTCGCCTCGAAGGCGTCCGCGATCCGCCGCAGCTCCGCGTCGTCGCGGACGAGGCGCGCGATGCCCTCCACGACGAGGTCGAGCCCGGTGAGCAGCGCGTTCCCGCCGGTGGTCAGGACGCAGTGCGCGTTGGCCGTGAGGTTGTGCGCCTTGCGCTCGTGCGGGCCTGTCGTGAAGTGCAGGGCGTCGTCCAGCCAGACGGTCAGCAGCGGCGTCACATGCGGACGCCCGTCCGGGCGGACGGTGGAGAGCCAGGAGATCTCGGCCGCCGCCAGGAGGGCGCGGGCCTCGGGCCAGGGGGTCGGGGCCGCGCCCGGCGCGCTGTACCTGGCGTCCAGTTCCGTCACCGGCTCGCGCCCGCCCACCGGCCCGTCCCCGCCCACCGGTCC
Organism: Streptomyces avicenniae; assembly: GCF_000719135.1. GTDB lineage: Bacteria > Actinomycetota > Actinomycetes > Streptomycetales > Streptomycetaceae > Streptomyces > Streptomyces avicenniae. Next base: position 31,352 of record NZ_JOEK01000007.1, read on the forward strand.
TGCTCCCCGCTCGTCGTCCCGCGCCATGCGCCGACTCCTTCCGTCCGCCGGTCCGCGCCGCCAGGCCCTGCCGGGCCGGACGGCGGGAATGTCCGAAAGGTAGGACCCGCGCGCCGCGCGGAAGTCATCGGTACGGACGTCACCGGTCCGGGCGGGGCACGGCTCCGCCCGTCGGCGCGCGGTCGGTCAGGGCGATGAGGTGGCCCTGCCCCTGGGCGAGGCAGGTCAGCTCCCAGCCGGTGCGGGCCGTCAGCCGTTCCGGCTCGGGCGTCAACCCGTGCTGCGCGGCCAGCTCGGGCGTGTACAGGCGGGCGGTCGCCTCCAGCAACGCCGCGTACGCGTCCACCCCGGCGCGCCCGCGCCGCCAGCCGGTGAGGACCGTCCCGGCCGCGACGAGCAGTCCCGGCCACCACAGCGCGGCGACGGCGAGGTAGAGGACGCCCCAGCCCGCCAGGGTGGCGGCGCGGCTGAACGCCTCGCGGGCCGCGGTCAGCTCGGCCCGCGACGTGTCGGGCAGGATCAGCCACAGCTGGGGCCAGACGCTGGCGAGGTCGAGCGCGTATTCGCGGTCGAGCCTGACCGCGGGCGCGTTGACGCGGTCCGCCATCCAGGTGGGGCGGTCGGGACGTTCCAGGGCTATCGCGTCCCGCCGCGCGCGGGCCGTCGCCAGGTCGGGGCCCGGCGGCGGGGCGACGCCGTCCGCGCGGGCGTCGGCCAGCTCGACGACGCGCGCGTCGTACGCCTCGGCGCGCTCCGTCCAGCGCCGCAGCCGCGCGGCGGTGAGCCGCCGGGGCGCGGAGCCCGGCGTGAGCCACCAGCGTTCGGCGAGGGAGCCGAGGGCCTGGGCGGCGAGCCCGGCGCCCGCGGCGGCGAGCAGGAGGGCCAGCAGGACGAGCGCCGGGCCGCCGGTCCCGTCGAGGCGGGGCGACGCGGCCAAGGCGTCGAGCCGGTCGGCGAGCCGCCCGACGGCGAACGGGTCGGCGTGACCGAGCGTGTCCGCAGCCGCCAGCGCGGCGAGCAGGAGGGCGCCCGGCAGCACCAGCAGCGACAGCCAGCGCTCGGCCAGGTGCTTGCCCAGCTCGGTCAGCAGCCCGCCCATGTCAGAGCCGCTCCCAGCGCAGCGGCGCCCCGGCGAGGTCGCAGGCGGGCGGCCGGGGCTCGGACGCGGTGGGCACCCATCGGCGCGAGCAGCTGTCGGTCGGGCACAGGAAGACGACGGCGGCGGGGCGCGGCGTCATCGGCGCCTGGGCGTACCCGGGGGCGGCGCCGCCGTACGGCCCCGGCGAGCGGTCCGCGCCCCAGTGCCTGGCCGTGTCCACGGCCCCTGGCAGGCCGACGGCGTCACCCGCGCGCCGGAGGGCGGCGTCCAGCGCCTCGACGGCGGCGGCGCGGTCGGCCTGCGTGCCGTCCCGCACGGCGGCCGTCAGGGCGTCGAGCGCGGAGGCGTCCGGCGTGTCCGCCAGCGTCTCGCGGATGTCGTCGAGGTCGGCGCAGGCCTGGGCGACGGAGGCGCGCAGCTCGGCGGCGTCGCCCGGCCGCGGGGCGGGGATATCGCTCACGGTGCAGACCGTACCCGTATCCGTCACCGAGGGACACAGGCCGGGGCGGGCGCGGACGTGCGCGTGGGGCGCGCCCTGAGCGGACGCGCCCCACGGGAGGCGAGGTCAGTGGGACTGGCCGTCGTCGCGGCGCTCGTCCCGCATCTGCTTGGCGCGCTCGCGCGCCTTGCGGGCCTGTTCCTTGCCGCGCTTCAGCGTGTCGTCCGCCTTGCCACGGCCCTCGCCGCGCTCGTCGCGGCCCTCGCCGCGCTTGTCACGGCTCTCGCCGCGCCGCTGGCCGCGGTTCTCGTCCCGCTCGTCCATGGCCTCCTTGGCCCGGTTCTGGAGCTCCTTGGCCTTGTCCCGGAACTGGTCTGAGATGCCCATGCGCTGCACTCCTCCACGGGGGGATACGGTCGGGAGCACCAGCGTCCCACGACGCGACACATGCCGCATTTCCGGCATACGACGCTCACCGGACGGTGCGCGGCGGCAGCGGCGGGCGGCTGCGGTCGGGCACCCCCTCGTAGCCCGGCGGCTCGGCGGCCGGTTTCCGCTCCAGCAGGTCGAGCGCGACCCGCACCGCCGTCTGGAGCACCATCGGGCGCCCCTCGGCCCAGTCGAGCGGGCCGCGCACCGCCTCGATGTCGGGCTCGACGCCGTGGTTCTCGACGCCCCAGCCGTACCCGGCGAACCAGGCGGCGTTCATCGGCACGGTGATGTCCGTCTCGTCGCCGAGGCGGTGGTCGCCGGTGATCCCGACGACGCCGCCCCAGGTGCGGGTGCCGACGACCGGGCCGATCCCCAGCAGCCGGAACGCCGCCGTGATCATGTCGCCGTCCGACGAGGTGGCCTCGTCCGCGACGGCGACGACAGGGCCGCGCGGCGCGTTGGAGGCGTACGAGACGGGCTGCTCGTTGCGCGTCAGGTCCCAGCCGAGGATGGTGCGGGTCAGCTTCTCGACGACCAGCTCGCTGATGTTGCCGCCCGCGTTGCCACGCACGTCCACGATGAGCGCGGGCCGCGCGAACTCCAGGCGCAGGTCCCGGTTGAACTGGGCCCAGCCCGAGCCGCCCATGTCGGGGATGTGCACGTACCCGCAGGCGCCGCCGCTCAGTTCGCGCACGACCTCGCGCCGCCTGACGACCCAGTCCTGGTAGCGCAGCGACCGGTCGTCGATCAGCGGCACGACGGCGATGCGGCGGCGGGCCCCGGGGTTGGCCTCCTCGGCGAACGTCAGCTCCACGCTCGTGCCGCCGGTCCCCGCCAGCAGCGGCCACGGCCCGGTCACCGGATCGACGGGCCGCCCGCCGACGTGCGTGAGCAGCGCGCCCTCGCGCACGCCGGTGCCCGCGAGCGGGGAACGGGCCCGGGAGTCGGACGAGTCGCCGGGCAGGATGCGCTGGAGCTGCCAGGCGCCCTCCTTGGTGCGGCACAGGTTCGCGCCGAGCAGGCCCTGCGCGCGCTGGTAGTGCGGCGGGCCCTCGTCGCGCCGGGCCGGGGTGACGTACGCGTGCGAGGTGCCCAGCTCGCCGACCGTCTCGTACAGCAGGTCGGCGAACTCGTCGGGGCTCGCGACGCGTTCCACCAGCGGCCGGTACTGCGCGAGGACCGCCTCCCAGTCCACGCCCGACATGCCGGGGTCCCAGAAGTGGTCGCGGACGATGCGGCCCGCCTCGTCGAACGACTGGCGCCACTCGGCCCCTGGATCGGCGACGTGCACGATCCGCCGCAGGTCCACGTGGACCGTCGAGTCGCCGTCGCCCGACTCGGTGGCGGGCACGGCGCGCAGGTCGTTGTCCTCGCTGACGACCAGCCGCGAGCCGTCGCCGCTGACGGAGAACCAGTCCACGTCGTCGGTGAGTTCGGTGCGCTTGGCCTTGGCCAGGTCGAAGTGCTCCAGGGTGGGCCTGCCCGAGGTGTGGTCGGGGTTCACGAACGTCTCGCCGAGCGCGCCGGAGATCGGCCAGCGCAGCCACACCAGGCCGCCGCCGGAGACCGGCCGCAGCGAGGAGTACTTCGAGGCGGCGACGGGGAACGGCGTGACGCGGCTGCCGAGCCCTTCGGCCTCGACGTGCACGGTGCCGTCCTCGTTGCCCGTGTCGTCCGGGTCGAGCCCGCCCGCGGCCGGGCGGCCCTCCGGGGTGATCGCGAACGGCGAGCGGGTCGCGGAGGACAGCGGCACCAGGTAGGGGCGGCAGCCGAGGGGGAAGGAGAGGTCACCGGTGTGGACGTCGTAGACCGGGTCGAAGCCGCGCCAGGACAGGAACGCGAGGTAGCGGCCGTCGCTCGTGAAGACGGGCTCCTCGTCCTCGAAGCGGCCGTCGGTCACGTCCAGGACGGTCCGCTCGCCGGGGGCGAGCCGCACGATCTTGATCTGGGTGAGCGTCCGGCCCACGCCGGGCTGGGCCCAGGCGAGCCACTGCGAGTCGGGCGAGAAGGCGAGGTCGCGGACCGGGCCGTTGACGGAGCGGATGACCTCGACGACGCCCTCGGCGACCTCCCCGGCATCGACGCCCACGTCCTCGGCCTCCTCTTCCTCCTCGGTCTCCTCCGTCTCTTCCTCCGTCTCTTCCTCCGCCGACTCCTCGGCCGTCTCCTCCGACTCCTCTTCCTCCGTCTCCGCCGACTCCTCGGCCTCCTCGGGGCCCTCCTCGTCCGACGGCTCCTCCTGCGGCACCCGCACGACCAGCAGCCGCCCGTCGTGGGTCGCCACCGCCATCACCGTGCCGTCGGGGGACGAGACGAACTCCCGCACCCGCCCCAGCTCGCCCCGCGCCACGCGCACCGGGTCACGCCCGCCGCCCGCGCGCGGCAGGTAGGCGATCTCGATCGCGTCCTCCCCCTCGGCGTCCGTGAGGTACGCGACCCGGCCGGTGTCGCCCAGCATCTCGGGCTGCCGCACCCGCACGCCGTCCGTCACCGCCATGGCCCGCGCGGGCCCGTCGCGGTGCGTCAGCCAGTACAGCCCGCCGCGCACGCACACCGCGCTGGCGCGGCCCGTGGTGTCCACGGCGAGGGAGTCCACGTGCGCGGCCGTGTGCACCTGGTACGGGCGGCGGCCGGTGCGCGGGCCGCCGAGGCGCAGCGGCAGCCGCCGCGGCACGGACCCGGGGACCAGCTCGTCCACGGCCCACAGCTCGCCCGCGCACTGGTAGACGACGCGCCGCCCGTCCGTGGACGCGTGCCGGGCGTAGAACGTGTCGTGGTCGGTGTGGCGCCACAGCTCCGAGCCGTCGGGGCGGCAGGAGTAGAGGTTGCCGATCCCCTCGTGGTCGGAGAGGAACGCGATCCGGTCGCCGACGATCATCGGGCTGTCGAGGTGGCCGCCCAGCTCGGCCAGGACGCGGCTGCCGTGGTACCAGAGCTTGCCCATGGCGCCGCCCCGGTAGCGCTTCCACGCCGCCGGTTCGAGCGGCGCCTTGCCGGTGAGCAGCAGCGTGCGACGGTCGCCGCCCGTGCCCGCCACGGCGAGGTCGGCGACGGGCCCCCAGGGGAGCTGGTCGCCGGGACCGCCGCCGACCGGCACGGTGTAGGCCCAGGTGAAGTACGCGAACGGCTGCCCGTGCGACCCGACGGCCAGGACGCGGCTCGCGCCCGAGGCGTCCGGCGGCGTCCAGCCGCAGACCCGGGTGTCGTAGGACGCCCAGTGGGTGAGCTGCCTGACCTGGCCGCCGTCCACGGGCGCCAGGTGGATCTCCGGGTCGTGGGTGCGCCAGCTCGTGAACGCGATGGCGCGTCCGTCGGGAGAGAAGCGGGGAACACCGAGCCGGGTACGATCGACAGTCAGCCGCCAGGCGCGTTCCACCGTGCCGCGGCTCCGGCTCGGCAACGGTGCCAGCCAGAGATCGTCCTCGGCGACGAAGCACAGCAGCTCGCCGTTGACGTGGGGAAAGCGAAGATATCCGTCGGGATCGGACCCACCTGCCCCTGGATCGACGGGGGACGCGGCGGCAAGGTCATGGGCGGATGGCTCGGATGTGTGGCTCACAGGTCCCATGCTTCGGTTCCCCGATTGCACCGGCAAGTCCTTGGACCCGAGCCTTTGTGATTCAAGTCACAATCACAACCGGTGGCTCATCTTCCGGGCACCGGCCGGGCGTCTCGCCGTACGAGTCGTGAACTTCCCGGTTTCACGCTCTTCTCGCCCCATGACACGACACGACATCCGGACAGGAGAACCTGCCCCGTGGCCACGTTCCTGTACAAACTCGGCCGCCTGGCCTTCAGGCGCCGCTGGTTGGTGGGCCTCGCCTGGCTGGCGATTCTCATCGGCATCGGCGCCGGCGCCGCCACCGCCGGTGACGCGCCCGAGGACGAATTCACGCTGCCGGGCACCGAGGCCCAGCAGGCGTTCGACGTGCTGGAGGAGGAGTTCCCGCAGTCGAACGCCGACGCCGTGGAGACGCGGATCGTCTTCCAGGCGCCGGACGGCGGTGACATATCCACCGGCGCCAACCGTTCCGCCGTGGACAGCGTGCTGAACGAGGCGGGGAACGGCGACTTCGTCGTCTCCGTGACCGACCCGTTCGCCGAGGAGGGCGGCTCCGTCAGCCCGGACGGCACCACCGCCTACGCGACGATCGTCTACAGCGACGACCTCCACATGGAGGACGACCTGCCGGACATGCACGAAGCCCTGATGAACACCATGGAGGACGGGCGCGCGCAGGGCATCGACGTCGAGGCGTCGGGCATGATCGCCATGGGCGAGGCCGAGGTCGGCGGCGGTGAGGCGATCGGCATCCTCGTGGCCGCGCTCGTGCTGGTCATCACCTTCGGCTCGATCGTCGCCGCCGGTCTGTCGCTGTTCACCGCGCTGATCGGTGTCGGCGTCGGCACGCTGGGCATCGCCGCCCTGAGCGCCACGCTGGGCCTGTCCGGCACCACCGGCATCCTCGCGACGATGATCGGCCTGGCGGTCGGCATCGACTACGCCCTCTTCATCGTCTCCCGCTACCGCGCGGAGCTGGTCGAGGGGCACAGCCGGGAGGAGGCGGCGGGACGCGCGGTCGGCACGGCCGGTTCCGCCGTGGTCTTCGCGGGTCTGACGGTGATCATCGCGCTGTGCGGCCTGGCGGTCGTGAACGTGCCGCTGCTCACCAAGATGGGCGTCACCGCCGGTGCCGCCGTGGCCCTGGCCGTCCTGATCGCCCTGACGCTGGTGCCCGCCGCGCTCGGCATGGTCGGCAAGCGGATCTTCGGCCGCTCCCACCGCAAGCAGAACCCGGAGACGCACGTCCCCGCCACCCTGTCGCGCAACGGCAAGGAGACCATGGGCGTGCGCTGGGCGCGCGGCGTCCTGCGCCGCCCGGGCCTCGTCCTGGCGGGCTCCGTGCTCGGCCTCGGCGTGCTCGCCCTGCCGGTCGCGGACATGGAGCTCGGCCTGCCGGACGACGGCACGCAGGCTCCCGACACCACGCAGCGCAAGGCGTACGACATGCTGAGCGACGGCTTCGGCGCCGGGTTCAACGGCCCGCTGCTGCTCGTCCTCGAAGGCGGTGACGGCGTGGACCTCCAGGCCGCCGCCGACACGCTGACGGCCGACCTGGAGGGCTACGACGACGTCGTGGCCACCGCGCCCGCGGTGTTCAACGAGGCGGGCAACGTCGGCACGATGACGGTCTTCCCCGAGTCGGGCCCGGCCAGCCAGGAGACCACCGACCTGGTGACCTCCCTGCGCGGCGACTTCGCCGACACGTTCGCCGACCAGACGGGCGCCGAGCTGCTGGTCTCCGGCCAGACGGCCGCGCAGAGCGACTTCTCCACGGTGATGAACGACGCGCTGGTGCCGTACCTCACCCTGGTCGTCGGCCTGGCGTTCATCCTGCTGGTGCTCGTCTTCCGCTCGATCCTGGTGCCGCTGAAGGCGGCGCTCGGCTTCCTGCTGTCCGTCCTGGCGGCGCTCGGCATCGTCGTCGCGGTCTTCCAGTGGGGCTGGGTCGCGAGCCTGATCGGGGTCGAGGAGACCGGCCCGATCATGAGCATGATGCCGATCTTCATGATCGGTGTGATCTTCGGTCTCGCGATGGACTACGAGGTGTTCCTCGTCACCCGCATCCGCGAGGCGCACGTCCACGGCGAGGACGCGCACCAGGCGATCGTCACCGGTTTCCGGCTGAACGCGCGGGTGGTCACCGCCGCCGCGATCATCATGATCAGCGTGTTCGGCGCCTTCGCCGCGGTCTCCGCCGAGGCGATGATCAAGATGATGGGTCTCGGCATGGCGTCCGCCGTCCTGCTGGACGCCTTCGTCGTCCGGATGACGATCGTCCCCGCGCTGATGGGGCTCGTGGGCGAGCGTGCCTGGTGGCTGCCGAAGTGGCTGAACCGGGCGCTGCCCAACGTCGATGTGGAGGGGGAGTCGCTGGAGCGCTACCTCAAGGCGAACGGCAAGGGCCGCGACAGCCTGGAACCGGAACGGGAGACCGAGACCGCGTCCGTGGGCTGAACCGACCCCCGGCCGAAGGGCCGCACCGGGTGTCGTGTGACGGAGCCCGGTCCCGTGACCACCGCGTGAGCGGTGGCGCGGGGCCGGGCTCCGCGGCGTTCCGGGGGGGGTGGGAAGAGGCGCCGGGGGGCGCACGGGAGGACGTTCCGCCCGCTCCCGTTCGACCAGTTGTCACCGACGCGCTCTTGCGAAGCCTTCGCAACAGGGCTCTATGATCGAACGTCGCTCGAAAAGTCCCCTGTTATCCCCACGAGAGTGAGACCGGCATGCATGTCCCCGACGGATTCCTCGACGCCCCGGTGTCGGTGGCGACCGGAGTCGTCGCCGCCGGGGCGGTCGCCGTCTCGCTGCGCGGCGCCCGGCGTGAGCTGGACGAGCGCACCGCTCCCCTGGCCGGGCTGGTCGCCGCGTTCATCTTCGCCGTCCAGATGCTCAACTTCCCCGTCGCGGCGGGCACGAGCGGCCATCTCCTCGGCGGCGCGCTGGCGACCGTCCTGGTGGGCCCGTACACCGCCGTGCTGTGCCTGGCGGTCGTCCTGCTCATGCAGGGCCTGCTGTTCGCCGACGGCGGGCTGACCGCGCTCGGCACCAACATCACGGTCATGGGCGTCGTCACGGCGCTCGTCGCCCTGCTCGTCTTCCACGGCCTGCTGCGCGTCCTGCCGCGCCGGGGCGGGGCACGCGTCCCGGTGGCGGTCGCGACGTTCGCCGCCGCGCTCGTCTCCGTCCCGGCGTCCGCGATCGCCTTCACCGGGCTGTACGCGATCGGCGGCACGGCCGACGTGTCGCTCGGCCGCGTCTTCGCCGCCATGGTCGGCGTGCACGTCCTCATCGGCATAGGCGAGGCCGTCATCACGACGGCGACGGTCGGCGCCGTCCTCGCCGTGCGGCCCGACCTGGTGCGCGCCGCCCGCTCGTTCACGCGCCCTGCGCTCGTGATCCGCGGCGGTTCGGGCGCCGTGACCCCGACGCCCGCGCCCGAACCGGCCGCCGCACCGGCCCGCCCGCTGCGCCCGCTGTGGCTCGGCGGCCTCGGCGTCGCCGTGGTCCTCGCCGCGTTCGTCAGCTTCTACGCCTCGGCCGAGCCGGACGGCCTGGAGCGCGTCGCGACCGACGAGGGCATCGCCGAGGAGGCACGCGCGCACGACCTGGCCGACTCGCCGCTCGCCGACTACGGCGTACGCGACGTGGACAACGCCCGGCTGTCCACCGGCCTCGCCGGGGCCGCCGGGGTCGCGGTGACGCTGGCCGCCGGATCGGCCGTCTTCCTCGCCGTGCGCCGCCGCCCCGGTGGTGCCGACGACGCCACCACGGGCACGTCAGGGCGCCGCGAGACCGTCGCCCCGTGAGCGGTTCCCACGGCCCCGCCGCCCGCCTGTACCGGCCGGGCACCAGCGCCGTGCACCGGCTGCCCGCGCACTGCAAGCTGGTCGCCGTCCTGGCGTTCGTCCTCACCGTGGTCGCCACGCCCCGGGAGGCCGTGTGGGCCTTCGGGGCGTACGCGGCGTTCCTGGCGTGCGTGGCGGCGGTGGCCCGGCTGCCCGCCGGATTCGTGCTGCGCCGCCTCGTCATCGAAGTCCCGTTCGTCGCCTTCGCGTTCCTGCTGCCGTTCATCGCGACGGGGCCGCGCGTCGAGTGGCTCGGGCTGTCCCTGAGCGAGTCGGGGCTGTGGGGCGCCTGGAACATCCTGGCGAAGGGGACCCTGGGCGTCGCCGCGTCCGTGCTGCTCGCCGCGACGACCGAGCTGCGGCAGGTGCTGCTCGGGCTGCAACGGCTGCGCCTGCCACCGCTGCTCGTGCAGATCGCGTCGTTCATGCTGCGCTACGCCGACGTGATCGCGGACGAGCTGACGCGCATGCGGATCGCCCGCGAGTCCCGCGGCTTCACCGCGCGCGGGCCCCGGCACTGGAGCGTCCTCGCGAAGACGGCCGGGGCGCTGTTCATCCGCTGCTACGAGCGGGGCGAGCGCGTCCATCTCGCCATGCTCAGCCGGGGGTACGACGGCGGCATGCCCGTCATCGACCGGCTCACGGCGGGCGGCGCCCAGTGGGCGCGGGCGGCGGCACTCCCCGTGCCCGCGCTCGTGGTGTGTGTGCTGGGATGGACCCTGTGACCCGCCCCGACCCCGCACCGGGCCAGGCCCCGTCCCTCGACGTGTCCGGCCTCGCCTACGCCTACCCCGACGGCCACCAGGCGCTGTTCGGCGTGGACCTGACCGTGGGGCGCGGCGAACGCGTCGCGCTGCTCGGGCCGAACGGCGCGGGCAAGACCACCCTCGTCCTGCACCTGAACGGCATCCTCACGCCGGGCGCGGGCACCGTGCGCGTCGCGGGGACGCCGGTGGTCAAGGACACACTGCCCGAGGTCAGGCGGCGCGTCGGGATCGTCTTCCAGGACCCGGACGACCAGCTGTTCATGCCCACGGTCCGCGAGGACGTCGCCTTCGGCCCGGCCAACGCCGGGCTGCGGGGGCCCGAGCTGGAGCGTTGCGTCTCGCGGGCGCTCGACCGCGTCGGGATGGCCGGGTACGCGGACCGGCCGCCGCACCACCTGTCGTTCGGGCAGCGGCGGCGCGTGGCCGTCGCGACCGTCCTCGCCATGGACCCGGAGATCCTCGTCCTCGACGAGCCCTCGGCCAACCTCGACCCGGCGGCCCGGCGCGAACTGGCCGAGATCCTGCTGTCGCTCGACCTGACCGTGCTGATGGTGACGCACGACCTGCCGTACGCGCTGGAGCTGTGCCCGCGCGCGGTCGTGCTGAGCGAGGGCGTCATCGCCGCGGACGGGCCGACGCCCGACCTGCTGGCGGACGAGGCGCTGCTGCGGGCCCACCGCCTCGAACTGCCCTTCGGCTTCGACCCCAGGACCACCCGCCGCTGACGACCGGCCGCCCCTGACCTGCCGCGCCGCTCAGCCGTCCAGCACCCGCCCGGCGACGGCCCCGAGCCGCCGGGCGAACACCGCGCCCGCGTCCGGCGTGATCGAGGCGAGGGCGACCATGGCCGAGACGATGACGTCGCAGACCTCGTCCTCGACATCGCCCCACGAATGGCTGTGTCCCTTGCGGGGGTTGGTGCCCATCACGCCCTGGACGGCCTCGGCCACCTCGCCCGCCTCCTCCGCGATCTTGTACAGCCGCAGCAGCCGGGACACCTCGGGGGACGTCGGGTCGTGCGCGTCCAGCCACGCGACGAGCCGTCCGACCGTCTCCCAGGGGGTTACCGTGACATTTCCTGATGGTTCGTCCATGCGCCCTCCTGGCGCGGACCCTACCAACGGGAGCACAATGTGGCTTTGTCGATGGGTGAGTCGGGAGGTAACCGTGGTGCGCCGTACGGGATACGCCGCGTTCGTCCTGGTGACCCTGCTCGTCGCGTCGGCCGCCGCGCCCGCCGTGGCGGCGGAACCGGCCGGGTGCGTACCCCGCGTGCGCGCCGACACCGAGGCCGGCGCCGACCGGGTGCTCGACATCGTGGCCGCCGCGCCCGACGAGGCGGCGGCCGACCGCGTCCTCGCCGAGGACGCCTGCCTGGTACGGGCGGGCGGCGCCGTGGGCACGGCCGCCACCGGGCCCGTCGCCGTGGCGGCGCCCGACGTCTACCGGATCGCCACCGTGAACGGCCACGACCGGTGGGTCGCCATCACCGACTGGGACTTCACGACGGTGCCGCCCGCGTACCCGATGGCGGGCGCGCAGGGCGTCGTCACCTGGTTCGACCGGCCCGTCACCGCGATCACGCGCGTGATGCACCGCAGCGGCGTCACCCCGCAGTACCCCAACGTCTCGACCGAGGCGACGGCCTTCGAAGGCCCCTACGGCATCGGCTTCCTGATGGACGCGCAGGTCTCCGCGACCGACACCGACGTCGCGACGGGCCGCTCGGCCCTGGTCTTCGAGGGGACGGGCGCCTGCGGCGGCCTCACGGCGCGCGGCGCGTTCGCCCACACCTGGAACAGCACCGACATCACCGCGCTGACCGTCCCGTCCGCCTCGGGTCCTGTCGTCACCTGGACCGCCACCACGAGCCGCACGCTGGTGAACGGCCCGGCGACCACCGTGAGCGGCGTCTGCGGCTGACCGCCGCGCGTCAGGCGTCGAACAGGGCGCTGACCGACTCGCCGTTGTGGATGCGCCGCATCGCCTCGGCGAGCGCGGGCGCGATCGACAGGACGCGCAGCTTGTCCGTGCGCTCGGCCGCCGGGATGGGCACGGTGTTGGTGCAGACGATCTCCAGCACGTCGGGCTCGGCGCTCAGCCGCCCCAGCGCACCGGCCGAGAACAGGCCGTGCGTGCAGGCGAGCCTGACGGAGCGCGCGTCCAGTTCCCGCAGCTTCCCGAGGAGTTCGACGACGGTGCTGCCCTTCGCGATCTCGTCGTCCAGCACGATGACGTCCCGCCCCGCGACCTCGCCTATGACGGCGCTGATCTGCACCCGGTCGTCGCTGAACCGCTGCTTCGCGCCCGCCGCCACCGGCACCCCGAGCAGCCGGGCGAACGCGGCGGCCTCCTTGGCGTTGCCGAGGTCGGGCGAGACGACGACGGCGTTGCCCAGGTCGTACTGCCGGAAGTGCGCGGCCAGTTCGCGCAGCGCGTGCAGGTGGTCCACGGGGATGCTGAAGAAGCCGTGCACCTGCGGCGAGTGCAGCGTCATCGCGAGGACGCGGCTCGCCCCGGCCGTCACCATCAGGTCGGCGATGAGCCGCCCGCCGATGGAGATGCGTGGGGCGTCCTTCTTGTCGGAGCGCGCGTACGCGTAGTGCGGCAGCACCACGGTCGTACGGGCCGCCGACGCGCCGCGCGCCGCGTCCAGCATGAGCAGCAGCTCGACCAGGTTCTCCTGCACGGGCCGCACCAGCGGCTGGATCAGGTAGACGTCGCGCTCACGGCAGTTGGCCTGCAACTGCGCCTGGAGGCAGTCGTTGGCGAAGCGGTCGATCCTGGTCGGCAGCAGGGGCACGCCCAGGTGGGCGCAGACCTCCGCGGCCAGTTCCGGATGCGCGCTGCCGGTGAAGACGGCGATCTCCCGCATGGTCGTCCGGCCTTTCCTCGCCTGGCGCCGTTACGGCGCCAGACTACGGGCCCGCGCCGCCGTGTGGTGTCGCGGGCCCGGTGGCGGGGCTCAGCCCCGTGAGCGCAGGACCTCGGCGACGACGGGCCCGGCGTTGGTGCCGCCGTGGCCCGACTCGGGGACGAGGGCGGCGACGGCGAGGTCGCCCCGGTAGGCGGTGAACCAGGCGTTGGGCAGCTCCTGCCCGTCCACCTCGGCCGAGCCGGTCTTCCCGCCGAGGTCGCCGCCGAGACCGGCCAGCGCCTCCGCCGCGGTGCCGCTGGTCGCGGTGCGGCTCATCAGGGCGCGCAGCTCCTGCCCGGTCGCGGCGGACAGGCCGCGCGGCGCGGTGGCGAGCTGGCGGCCGTCGAAGTCCGGCGGGATCAGGTAGGGCTGGCGGAAGACGCCGCTCTGCACGGTGGCGGAGACCGAGGCGATGGTCATCGGGTTCATGCGGACGCCGCCCTGGCCGATGAGCGCCGCGGCCATCTGCGCGTTGGCCTCGGTGGGCACCGCGCCGTCCATCGAGGTCGTGCCGACCGACCAGGTGAGGCCCAGGCCGAAGACGTCACGCGCCTGGTCGCCCAGGTCCTCGTCGGCGAGTTCCGGCGCCTGGCTGATGAAGGCGGTGTTGCAGGACGCGGCGAAGCTGTCCGCGAAGGTGCCGCCCTCGATCTCGAACTCGTCCAGGTTCTGGAAGCGCCAGCCGCCGTGCTCGAAGTACTGCGGGCAGGGGTGCGGGGCGCCCGCCGAGGCGAGGCCGCGGTCGATGAGCAGCGAGGCGGTGACGATCTTGAAGGTCGAGCCGGGCGCGTAGGAGCCTTCGAGGGCCGTGTTGAAGCCGTCGGCCGGGGAGTTGGCGACCGCCTGGATGGCGCCGGTGCTCGGCTGGATGGCGACGACCGAGGCGCTGTCGCGGGCGGCGACGGCCTCCTCGGCGGCGGCCTGGAGCGCCGGGTCGATGGTGGTGGGCACCTCGCCCGCGGCGGGCTCGGCGAGGACGGCGAGCTGCTCGACCGTCTCCCCCTCTGCGTCCACGATGCGCAGTTCGCCCCCGGCGGTGCCGCCGGACGACGCGCCGTACCGCTCGCGCAGGTCGTCCAGGATCGGCGTGAGCGAGGGGTGGTCCTCGGCGGTGAGGACGTCGCCGTTCGCGTCCAGCACCTCGACGGGCGGCAGCTCGTCGATCGGGCCCGTCTCGATCAGCTGCCCCTCGGCGAGCGAGGGGTGGATCAGCGCCGGGTCCCAGGCCACGACCGCGTCGCCCGTGCCCTCCTCGCGGACGACCTCAAGCGCCGAGGCGAACTCCCAGGGCGCCGGGTCGATCGCGTCGTCGTCGATCGAGACGGTCGCGGTCGCCGCGAACGGCACCCGCGCGCCGTCCGCCGGGGACGCCTCAAGCACCAGGTCGGCGAGCCCGGCCCGTTCGACCAGCGCGTCCAGCACGAGGCGGGCCGCCTGCGCGTCGTCCGTCAGCCCGGCCGCCGTGGCGGTGTCCCCCATGGCCCAGGCGTCGAGGAACGCCGCCGACGCCGCCGTGACCTCCTCGTCCGTGAGGGGTTCCTGCTCCTCGGGCGACGGCGTCGCGTCCGAGGTGGACGCGACGTTGGCCGTGCCCCCGCCCTCGTCGCCCCCGCCCAGCAGGCTGTACGCGCCGAACCCCACCGCCGAGACAACTACCGCACAGACACCCGCTGTGACGGCGATCCGCTGTCCGCTCCGCATCGCTTACGCCCTGTCCCGCCCCTGAAGGAGGCCCCGCGGGCCTCACTGAGATGCCCCGGAATCCGGCGGCATGGCCGCAGCATAACCGCTACGCCCGGTAGCCCGGAGGGCAGCCCCGCGTCACATCTTCGTCACACCCGGGCGGACCCGTGGCCTCAGATCCAGCTGTCGAGCCACATCCGGGCCCGCCAGCCGTCGCGCGGGATCTCCATACCGGTGTAGATCGGGTAGAAGTACACGAAGTTCCACACGATCAGCAGCACGATGACGCCCGCCGCCACGATGCCCGCGACGCGGCGGCGTTCCGTCGAGCCCGGCGGCCCGAGGAGCGCGCCGAGCAGCAGGGCGACCGCCAGGCACAGGAACGGCACGAGCACGACGGCGTAGAAGTAGAAGATCGTCCGCTCCTGGTACATGAACCAGGGCAGGTACCCGGCCGCCACCGCGCACAGCACGGCGCCCGCCCGCCAGTCGCGGCGGAACAGCCAGCGGTAGCAGGCGTACGCCAGCGCGGCGCAGGCCGTCCACCACAGCACCGGGGTGCCGAGCGCGAGCACCTCGCGGGAGCAGCCGCTCGCGTGGGCGCAGCCGTTCTGGCCGGGGTCGGACGACTCGTAGAAGTACGTGACCGGCCGGGACGCGATCAGCCAGCTCCACGGGTTCGACTGGTAGTTGTGCTCCGAGGTGAGGCCGACGTGGAAGCTGTACACCTCGGTCGAGTAGTGCCACAGGCTGCGCAGCGGCGCGGGGATCCAGCCGTACGAGCTGCCCGCGCCCGTGGTGTCCGCCCAGTTGCGGTAGTAGCCGCCCGAGGTGGCGAACCAGCCCGCCCACGACGCGACGTACACGGCGAGCGCGACGGGGACGAGCGCGCAGAACGCGGGCAGCGCGTCCTTGCGGACCATCGCGCGGTGCGGGCTCCTCGCCCCGGCGACCCGGCGCGCGCCCGCGTCCCACAGGACGGTGAGGATGCCGAACGCGGCGAGCACGTACAGCCCGTTCCACTTCGTCGCGCACGCCAGGCCCAGGCACAGCCCCGCGACGACGCGCCACGGCCGCGCGCCGAGCCGCAGGCGGCGGGCGATGTCCGCGTCGGGGCGCAGCAGCCCGTCGCCGCCCTCGGGCAGCGCGGCGGCGAGGCGGGCGCGCGCCGCGTCGCGGTCGATCAGCAGCGCGCCGAACGCGGCGAGCATCCAGAACATGACGACCAGGTCGAGCAGCGCCGTGCGGCTCATCACGAAGTGCAGGCCGTCCACGGCCAGCAGCAGGCCCGCGAGGCAGCCGAGGAACGTGGAGCGGAACAGGCGGCGGCCGATGCGGCAGAGCATGAGGACGGACAGCGTGCCGAGCACGGCCGTCATGAAGCGCCAGCCGAAGGGGTCGAGCCCGAAGAGCCACTCCCCCAGGGCGATGATCCACTTCCCCGCGGGCGGGTGGACGACGTACGCGGCGGCGTCGGCCGCCGGGATGTCGCCCGCGATGATCCGCTCGTCGGCGTCGTCGGGCCAGTCGGTCTCGTAGCCGTGCTGGAGCAGCGACCAGGCGTCCTTGGCGTAGTACGTCTCGTCGAATATCACCGCGTCGGGGGACCCGAGATCGACGAACCGCAGGATCCCCGCGAGCAGCGCGACCAGCAGCGGGCCGCCCCAGCCCGTCATCCTGGCGAGGCGGGCGGCCGTGCCGGTGGCGAGGCCGAAGTACTGCCACAGCCGGGTGCCGGGCTCCGGGTACGGGGGGACGAGGCGTTCGCGCACCCCCGCGGCCCGCGGCGCGGCGTAGCCGAACCTGCGCAGCCTGCGCTCCCAGCCGGTGGCGGGGCCGGGGGCTGGGTTCCGGGGGGTCTCCGGCGGTGTGCCGGTCGCGGTCTGGCTGCTCATCACGGGCCATCTTGGCATCCGCCCGCTCCACGGCGGAGGGGGCGGCGCCCCGGCGGGTGACGGCCGGGGCGGGCGATGGGTGAGGATGTGGGGCGTGACAGGCATTCTCGTACTGGCCGGAACCCCCATCGGCGACCTCGCGGACGCGCCGCCGCGGCTGGCGCGTGAGCTGGCGGAGGCGGACGTCGTGGCGGCCGAGGACACGCGGCGGCTGCGGCGGCTCACGCAGGGCCTCGACGTGCGGATCGGCGGGCGGGTCGTGTCCTACTTCGAGGGCAACGAGGTGGCGCGCACGCCCGAGCTGGCCAAGGAGCTGGCGGACGGGGCGCGCGTCCTGCTGGTGACGGACGCGGGGATGCCGTCCGTGTCCGACCCCGGGTACCGGCTGGTCGCGGCGGCGGTGGAGCTGGGCGTACGGGTGACGGCGGTGCCAGGCCCCTCGGCCGTGCTCACGGCGCTGGCGCTGTCGGGGCTGCCCGTGGACCGGTTCTGCTTCGAGGGCTTCCCGCCGCGCAAGGCGGGCGAGCGTGCGGCGCGGCTGCGCGAGGTGGCGGACGAGCGGCGGACGCTCGTCTGGTTCGAGGCGCCGCACCGGCTCGCGGCGACGCTGGGGGCGATGGCCGAGGCGTTCGGCGGCGACCGGGCGGCGGCCGTGTGCCGGGAGCTGACCAAGACGTACGAGGAGGTGCGGCGCGGGCCGCTGGCGGAGCTGGCGGCCTGGGCCGAGG
The DNA here is from genome assembly GCF_000719135.1 of Streptomyces avicenniae. Taxonomy (GTDB): domain Bacteria; phylum Actinomycetota; class Actinomycetes; order Streptomycetales; family Streptomycetaceae; genus Streptomyces; species Streptomyces avicenniae. The sequence goes on from NZ_JOEK01000007.1 coordinate 48,719, forward strand.
AGGGGGTGCGCGGCGAGATCACGGTCGTCGTCGCGGGCGCGGCCCCCGAGGAGGACGGCGCGGCGGCCGACCCGGCGGAGCTGGCGCGGCGGGTCGCCGGGCGCGAGGAGGCGGGGCAGGCGCGCAAGGAGGCCATCGCCGAGGTCGCGCGGGAGGCCGGGCTGCCGAAGCGCGCGGTGTTCGACGCGGTGGTGGCGGCCAAGCGCGGCTGAGCGGCGGGCGGGCGCCCGCGCGGGCCGCCGTAGGATCGGGGCATGCCCAAGTCCGCCAAGGCCAAGGCCGAGGAGATCGTCCCGCCGCCGCTGCCAGAGCCGCTGGCCGTGCCGGTCGCCGACTCGCACACGCATCTCGACATGCAGTCCCCGACCGTCGAGGAGGCGCTGGCCAAGGCGACCGCCGTGGGCGTGACGCGCCTCGTGCAGATCGGCTGCGACGTGGAGCGCGCCAGGTGGTCCGTCAAGACGGCCGCCGAGCACGACGCGATCTGGGCCGGGGTCGCCCTGCACCCGAACGAGGCCGCCCGCATCGAGGCCGAGCACGGCCCGGCGGCGCTCGACGCGGCGCTGGAGGAGATCGCCGGGATCGCGGAGCACCCCGAGGTGCGCGCCATCGGCGAGACGGGCCTCGACTACTACCGGACGGGCCCCGAGGGCACGGCCGCGCAGCAGCGCTCGTTCCGCCGCCACATCCGGCTGGCGAAGGAGCGGGACGTCGCGCTCGTCATCCACGACCGGGAGGCGCACGCCGACGTGCTGCGCATCCTGCGCGAGGAGGGCGCGCCGCGCCGTACCGTCTTCCACTGCTACTCGGGGGACGCGGAGATGAGCGAGGTCTGCGCGGAGGCCGGGTACTTCATGTCGTTCGCGGGCAACGTGACGTTCGCCAGCGCCCAGCCGCTGCGGGACGCGCTCGCCGCCGCGCCGCCCGAGCTGCTGCTCGTGGAGACGGACGCGCCGTTCCTGACGCCCGCGCCGTTCCGTGGGCGGCCGAACGCGTCGTACCTGGTCCCGGTGACGCTGCGCGCGATGGCCGTGGTGAAGGGGCTGTCGGAGGACGAACTCGCGGGGCACGTCGCGGAGAACACGCGGCGGGTGTTCGCGTGACGGCCGCCGACGTGCTGCTCGGTCCGGGCGACGTCCGCGAGCTGGCCGCCGCGCTGGGCCTGCGCCCCACGAAGCAGCGCGGGCAGAACTTCGTCATCGACGCGAACACGGTGCGGCGCATCGTGCGCGCGGCGGGCGTCGGGCCGGACGACACGGTGCTCGAAGTCGGCCCGGGGCTCGGGTCGTTGACGCTGGCGCTGCTCGCCGAGGCGGCGCACGTGACGGCCGTCGAGATCGACGACGTGCTGGCCGCCGCGCTTCCCGCGACGATCGCGGCGCGCCTGCCGGAGCGCGCGGACCGCTTCGCGCTGGTGCACGACGACGCGCTGCGCGTCATGGACCTGCCGGGCCCGCCGCCGCGCGCGCTGGTCGCGAACCTGCCGTACAACGTCGCCGTGCCCGTGCTGCTGCACATGCTCGCCGCCTTCCCGAGCCTGGAGCGCGGCCTCGTCATGGTGCAGGCGGAGGTGGCCGACCGGCTGGTGGCCGGTCCCGGCTCGAAGGTGTACGGCGTGCCGTCGGTGAAGGCCGCCTGGTACGCGAAGGCGCGCCGGGCGGGGTCGATCGGGCGGACGGTGTTCTGGCCCGCGCCGAACGTGGACTCGGGCCTGGTCGCGCTGGAGCGGCGCGATCCGCCCGTGACGACGGCGAGCCGCGCGGAGGTGTTCGCCGTGGTGGACGCGGCGTTCGCCCAGCGGCGCAAGACGCTGCGCTCGGCGCTGGCGGGCTGGGCGGGCTCGCCCGCGGCGGCCGAGGAGGCGTGCCGGGCGGCGGGCGTACCGGCGACGGCGCGCGGCGAGGCGCTGACGGTGACGGACTTCGCGCGGCTCGCGGAGCACCGGCCGGACGCGGGGCGGTGACGGCGCAGGGAACGCCTCCCGCGCAGGACGCCGTGGCGCGTCTCGCGGCGCACCGGGAGCGGTTCGACGCGCTGTTCGCGCGGTGGTTCTCGCAGGTGGAGGAACGTTTCGACGTGCCCCCGCTCACCCGCTTCCCACGCCGCGCCCTCGACCTGCTGCGCGACCAGTCGCTGCGCGGCGGCAAGCGCCTGCGGGTGGCCGTCCTGTACGAGGCCGCCGGCCTGGTGACCGGCGCGCACGTCGCGGGCCTGGACGAGGCGGCCGTCGCCGTCGAACTCCTCCACACGCACGGGCTGGTGCACGACGACATCATCGACGGCTCCCCCACGCGGCGCGGCGCCCCGTCCGTCCACGCCGCCTACCGCGCCGAGTTCCCCGGCAAGGAGCGCACGGCGCTCGGTCTCGCCGTGCTCGCGGGCGACCTCGCGGCGTTCCTGTCCGCCGACGCCGTGCTCACCGCGCCGCTGCCGGACGCGGTGCGGCTGGCGATGGGCGGTGTGCTGCTGCGCGCCGGGGCCGAGACCGTCGCCGGGCAGATCGCCGACCTGGAGCGCGACTTCCACCCGCTGCCCGACGAGGAACTGCTCGACGTCGTCGCCGAGTTCAAGTCGGCGCGCTACTCGGTGCTGGCGCCGCTGCGGCTCGGGCTGCTCGCGGCTGGCCAGGACCCGGCGGCGCACGACGCGACGCTGCGCCGGTACGCCGTCGCCGTCGGCGTCCTCGGGCAGCTCCGCGACGACTGGCTCGACCTGTTCGGCGACGCGTCGGCCACCGGCAAGCCCGCGGGCTCCGACCTGCGCGAGGGCCGCCGTACGTACGCCGTCCGCGCGCTGCTGGCCGCCGCCGACCCGGCGGAACGCGCCGTCGTCGAGGCGGCGCTCGGCGACCCCGGCTGCGGGCCCGCGACGGTCGCGCGGATACGAGGGATCGCCGCGCGCCGGGGCGTGGACGCCGCGCTGCGCGCCGCCATGCTGCGCCACGCGCGGGCCGCGTCGGAGGAGGCGGCGGGCTGGGAGGGCACCTGGCGCGCGGACGCCGTGGCGTTCTTCACGCTGCTCCCGCGCGCGATGACGCCCGCGGGCCCGCCCGTAGACTGAGGCCGTCCTCCGGAATCGCCGGAAGCAGCACGCCGGGAACTCCCGGCCGGGATCTGTGAGTCGCACCATGCCGCCCGCACCAGCCGTCACCGTCCGCGTGCCCGCGAAGGTCAACGTCCAGCTCGCCGTGGGCGCCCCGCGCCCCGACGGCTTCCACGACCTGGCCAACGTCTTCCTCGCCGTGGGGCTGTACGACCACGTCACCGCACGCGCCGCCGACACCGCGGAACCGCTGCTGACCTGCGAGGGCCCCGGCAGCGACGTCGTGCCGCTCGACGGCTCCAACCTCGCCGCACGCGCCGCCGTCCTCCTCGCCGAGCACCACGGCCTGAAGCCCGCCGTCCACCTGCACCTCGCCAAGGACATCCCCGTCGCCGGGGGCATGGCGGGCGGCAGCGCCGACGCCGCCGGGGCCCTCCTCGCCTGCGACGCGCTCTGGGGCACGGACACCCCGCGCGACGTCCTGCTCGGCCTGTGCGCGCGCCTCGGCTCCGACGTGCCGTTCAGCCTGGTCGGCGGCGCCGCCCTCGGCCGCGGGCGCGGCGAACTGCTGACGGAACTGCCGGTCGGCGGCACGTTCCACTGGGTCTTCGCGCTCGCCGACGGCGGCCTCTCCACGCCCGCCGTCTACCGCGAGTGCGACCGGCTGCGCGGCTCCACCCCCGTGCCGGCGCCCGAGCCCGACCCCGCGCTCCTCGCCGCCCTCGCGGCGGGCGACCCGCACGCCCTGGCCGCCGCGCTGCCCCGGGCGAACGACCTCCAGCCCGCCGCGCTGTCCCTGCGCCCCTCGCTGGCCGACACCCTGGACGCGGGCGGGCGCGGCGGCGCCCTGGCGGGCCTGGTCTCAGGATCGGGGCCCAGCGTCGCGTTCCTCGCCGCCGACGCCGAGGGCGCGCGGACGCTGGCCGCGGCCCTGTCCGCGTCGGGCACCTGCCGCGACGCCCGTGCGACAACAGCCCCCGCCCCCGGGGCGACTACCATCGTCTCCCATGCCTGAACAGCGGAATCTCGCCAGCGTCGAGTCCATCCGTAAGGTCTACGGGACCCGCACCCTGCTCGACGGGGTGTCGCTCGGCGTCGGGGAGGGCGACCGCATCGGGGTCGTCGGCCGCAACGGCGACGGCAAGACCACCCTCATCCGCATCCTGACGCGCGAGGAACCGGCCGACGAGGGCCGCGTCACGCACGCGGGCGGGCTGCGCCTCGGCGTCCTCACCCAGACCGACAGCCTCGACCCGGCCGCCACCGTGCGCCAGGAGGTCATCGGCGAGCTGGCCGACCACGAGTGGGCGGGCGACGCACGCGTCCGTGACGTGCTCACCGGCCTGTTCGGGAGCCTCGACCTGCCCGGCTTCCCCGCCGGGCTCGACACCGTCGTCGGGCCCCTGTCCGGCGGCGAGCGGCGCCGCGTCGCCCTCGCCAAGCTGCTGATCGCCGAGCAGGACATGATCGTCCTGGACGAGCCGACGAACCACCTCGACGTCGAGGGCATCGCCTGGCTCGCCGCCCACCTGCGGACGCGGCGCGCGGCGCTGGTCGTCGTGACGCACGACCGCTGGTTCCTCGACCAGGTGTGCACCCGCATGTGGGACGTGCAGCGGGCCACGGTCCACGCGTACGACGGCGGCTACACCGACTACGTGTTCGCGCGCGCCGAGCGGGAACGCGTCGCCGCCGCCGAGGAGTCGAAGCGGCAGAACCTCATGCGCAAGGAGCTGGCCTGGCTGCGGCGCGGCGCGCCCGCCCGTACCAGCAAGCCGCGCTTCCGCATCGAGGCGGCGAACGCGCTGATCGAGGACGTCCCGCCGCCGCGCGACACCGCCGCGCTGATGCGCTTCGCCGGGGCACGCCTCGGGAAGACGGTGTACGACCTGGAGGACGTCACCGTGAGCGTCGGCGAGGGCGGCGCGCGGCGCGAGCTGCTGACGAAGCTGACCTGGCAGCTCGGCCCAGGCGACCGCGTCGGCCTGGTCGGCGTGAACGGCGCGGGCAAGACGTCGCTGCTGCGCGCCATGGCGACGGGCGAGGCGAGCGCGGGGCGCGTCACGATCGGCAGGACGGTCAGGCTCGCGTACCTGTCGCAGGAGGTCGGCGAGTTGGACCCGGAGTGGCGGGTGCTCCAGGCCGTCGAGAACGTGCGCTCCCGCGTGGACCTCGGCGGGGGCAGGGAACTGACGGCGTCCCAGCTGTGCGAGCGCTTCGGCTTCGGCAAGGAGCGGCAGTGGACGCCGGTCGGCGACCTGTCGGGCGGCGAGCGGCGGCGGCTCCAGATCCTGCGGCTGCTGATGGACGAGCCGAACGTCCTGTTCCTCGACGAGCCGACCAACGACCTCGACATCGAGACGCTGACGCAGCTGGAGGACCTGCTCGACGGCTGGCCGGGATCGCTCGTCGTCATCAGCCACGACCGCTACTTCGTGGAGCGTGTCACAGACCAGGTGTTCGCGCTGCTGGGTGACGGCACGCTGCGGATGATGCCGCGCGGCATCGACGAGTACCTGGAGCGGCGGGCGCGGCAGGTCGCGGTCGCCGCGCCGTCCCCTGCGGCCGTCGCGCAGGCGGCGCCCGTGGCGGCGAAGCCGTCGCAGCTGTCGCGTGCGGCGCAGAAGGAGATCCAGCGCATCGAGCGGCGCCTGGACCGCGTCGGGGCGCGGGAGACCGAGCTGCACGGCGAGATGGCCGCGCACGCGACCGACTTCCAGCGCGTGGCGGGCCTTGACGCCGAGCTGCGTCAACTGGGCGAGGAGCGGGACGAGTTGGAGAACCGCTGGCTCGAACTGTCCGACGAGGGCTGAGCCGCCCCGCGGGGACCGGCGCGGCGACTGTCGGTGGCCGGTGGTAAACAGGTGAGCGACGGATTCGGACCGCCGGGCCCTGTGCCCGGCGGGTCAGCAGGGGGACGTATGGGGCAGCCGACACCGCCGCCGGAGGGCTCGTTCGGGCCGCCGCCGCGCATGGACGAGCAGGCCGGGCCGCAGGGGTACGCCTACCCGCCGCGGGTGCCGCAGGTCCCGCCCGCGCCGGACGGGTACGGCCCCGCCGGGCAGGGGGCGGTCGGCAGCTTCGGACCGCCGTCGCCGTCGGGCCCGCACACGCCGCCGTCCGCTCCCCCACCGGCGCCCACGCCGTACACGCCCGCCGCACCGTACGCCGCCGTGCCGCCGCCGCGGGGCGGTGGCGGCGGACGGCGCGGCGGCGGCGCGCGGACCGTCCTGATCGTCACGGCCGTCCTGGCCGTGCTCCTCGGGGCGGGCGGCCTCGTGTGGTCCCTCGGCGGCGACGGCGGCGGGAGCCCGGCGGACGACGGCCCGTCGGGCGGGCCCGACGCCGGGGGGCTGCCCTCGGAGCCGGTGGCGGCGTCCCTCGCCTGGGACCTGCCGATGCCCGAGGTCTCCGCCGAGGAGCACATGGTCAACGCGCGCGGCGGCTGGTTCACGGACGACACCTTCGTCCGGCTCATGGACGATGCGCTGGTGTCCTACGACCTGGAGACGGGCGCGGTGCGCTGGGAGATGCCGCTCGAACGGTCCGGCGGCCAGTGCAACGCCTCGCCGACGGCCGACGCGGGCCGCATCGCCGTCCTCCAGGGCCGGGACTGCGAGGCCGCCGGGATCGTGGACCTCGCGACCGGCGAGGAGATCGTCTCCATACCCGTCGGCGGCGGCGACGTCTCCCCTGGCGAGAACGACTATCCCGCCCTGATAGGCGACACGCTCGCCGTGGGGTGGGGCGTCGGCGGGGGCGGGTACAGCGTCTCGGAGGGCGCGCAGATATGGCGCTCGGCGCTGACCACCGAGCGGTGCGTGGAGCACGCCTTCACCGTGCTGGACGGGGTGTTCGTCTCGCAGCTCACCTGCCGCGACGCCTCGGGCGGCGACGACGGCGGCGCCCTGCGCGCCACCGACGAGGCGGGCGACGAGTTGTGGCGCTGGGACTACGGCACCACCTACGAGGACGAACTCCTCTCCGTCAACTCCGTGCTGTCGATCGACCCGCTGGTCGTCTCGGTGGAGCTGGGCGAGGACGAGGTCGGCATCGGCGAGGAGGCACTGCTCGTCGTGGACGACGCGTACCAGGAGGTCGCCACGCGGCTGGACTACGACAGCGACCGCTACGTCTCGCCGTGCCGCATCAACACGCTGGCGGAGTGCCCGCTCGGCGTCGTCAGGGACGGCCACCTGTACCTGGGGACGGACGTGCCCGGCGGTGACGGCGCCGTCGTCTCGTTCGACCTGGCGACCGGTCAGGGCGAGTACGAGATACCGGCGGTGGGCGGCGGGACCGTCCAGCCGTTCGGCGTCGTGGACGGCCGTGTCCTCGCCTACCAGCCGCCCACAGAACGGACGGGCGGGACGGTGGTGGCGATCGACCCGGAGACCGAGGAGGTGTCCACGGTGATGACCCTCGACCCCGCGGCCCGCGAGGCGGAGTGGACCCTCATGTCCGGCCTGTTCGTCATGGACCACATCCCCGTGTGGCACGAGGGCACGCTGCTGCTCCTCGGCCAGTCGTTCTCCGCGACCGACGCGGCGGAGGGCACGCCCGCGCTGCTCGTCTACCGCTAGGGCCCGTCTTCACAGGGCCCGCCCGGGGGATGGCCTGAACCGGCCGTCCGGGGTGGCGCGCGGGGGGATCATGGCCTATCTGTACGTCACTCGCGATCCGGAGGGGCCGGTCGTGACACCGGGTCCCGGGCGGCGTCGAGCCGACCGTGGCGGCGGCGTCCGGCCGGAGGGGGCGCGAGAAGGAGTCGGGACCGCCGAGCGTCCGTCTCCCGCACGACCGGCACCCGCCGCGGCCCGTCCGCACGCCCACACGCGCGGACGGCGTGCTCCGCGCGGCCCGCGCACGGGCGCCGGCGCTCTCCCGCCGTACCGGCCGGAGAGCTGAGCGCGACGACCGGGGCGGGGTGGAGGCCATGAACGTACGCGTGGTGGTGGTGGACGACAGGCGGCTGGTGGCCGAGGCGCTGGCCTCGGCGCTGCGGGTGCGCGGTCACCGGGTCCTGGGCGCGGGCGCACCCGTGACACGGCTGTGCGAACTGGCGGCGGGCAAGCAGCCGGACGTCGCCCTGCTGGGGTCGGCCGCGCCGGAGGCGCCCGGCGCGCTCGACCCGCTGCTGCGGATGCGGCAGGAGAACCCGCGGGTGGCCGTCGTGGTCCTCGGGCCCGTGCCGCGACCGCGCGGCGTGGCGGCGGCGTTCGCCGCCGGGGCGCGCGGCTATGTGCGCCACGACGAGCGCATAGAGGGGGTGGAACGGGCCATGATCAAGGCGAAGGCGGGAGAGGCGGCGGTGGCGCCGCAGCTGCTGCGCGACGCGTTCGCCGAGCTGCTGCATCCCCGGCTCGGCCCTGACGCGGAAGGCGCCAGGCTCGCCCGCATGCTGACGGACCGTGAGGCGGCCGTGCTGGCGCGGATCGTGGAGGGGGACGACACGCGCCGGATCGCCGAGGGGCTCGGGGTGGCGCCGAGCACGGCGCGGACGCATGTGCAGCGGCTGCTGACGAAGCTGGGCACGACGTCCCGCCTGGAGGCCGCCGCCCTGGCGGTGCGGACCGGGCTCCTCGACCACCGCCCGCCGCCCCGCTGAGCCGCCCCACGGACCGCCCCACGCGGGGCGGTCGGCGGGGCCGGGCAGGGCAGTGAGGCGGGGGCAGTGGGGCGGGGGGTCAGTGGGGCGGGGTGCCCTGGGGAGGGCCGCCGTCCCGTCCGCCGTCCACGGACCGCCCGGAGGCGGACGCGGCGTAGTGGTCGCCGTGCGGGTCGGCGTGCAGGTTCTCGGCGCGGGGGGCGACGGGCCGCGACGCGCGGCGCCGCCCCTGCGTGACGGGCGGCACGGCCGCGTCCGTCTGCCGCACGAGGCGCAGGCGGGGCCCCCAGCGCTCCAGCAGCGGCGCGAGGACGCGCGCCGCCGCGGCGGTGAGGGCGAGGACCAGGGCGGCCGTGACGGCGCCCCCGAGGGTGAACCCGGCCAGCACGTCGTGCGGGTAGTGGACGCCCACGGCCACCCGCAGGAGCCCGGCCAGCGCGCCGAGGGGCAGGGCGATCGGTGCCAGCCTGGGCCGGAGCACGCTCAGGCCCACGGCGAGGCCGAAGGCGAGCGTCGAGTGGTTGCTCGGGAAGGACCAGTCGCCGGGCGGCGGGCACGCGGCGACGGGGTCGGCGCCGCTCACGGCGCGGCAGGGCCGCTCCTCGTCCACCATGAGCTTGAACGTCTCGCTGGCGGCGTAGGCGAGGAGGGTGCCCGTACCGGCGAGAACGGTCGCGGCGGCGGTGCGCGCGTCGCTCCGGCGCAGGGCGGACCAGCAGGTCCACAGCAGGAGGAGGCCGAGGGCGATCACGCTGCCCTCGCTCGCTATCTCCAGGGCGAGGTGCACGAGATGCGGCGCGTCGGCCAGTGCGTCGGTGAGCGAGCGGTACAGGGACGCGGACGCGCCGCCGGTCACCAGGACGGGCCCGGCGTCGCCCCCCGTGAAGGCCCCGGGGCCGCCGGGGGCGAGCAGCATCAGCAGCCCCGCCCCGCCCAGGAGGACCACGAGGGCGGTGATCAGCGCGGCCGGTCCGGTCCTGCTGGCCGCCGCCTCGCGCTGCGCGGCCCGGCGGGCGGCGCGGCCCTGCGGCGGTGGGCCGGGGGGCTCCGGTGGTGACGGGTCGGATGTTTCCGTTCTCATACCGACTCACCGTAAGCCCTGGACGACTGACGTTGCGTCGGCCTAACGGCAGGATGAATTCCTGCCGTTGAACGGCGGACGTCCCGGGGGCGCGTCCCGGCTGGGGCGCGTCTTCACAGGGGGCGTCCGGCCGCTCGTGGCGTCCGGTGCGTGCGAGCGCAAGGCGCCGGATCGTCCTCGTACAGGTCGTAGCAGGGCGATGCGGCAACGCAGCGAGCGTGCGTGCCAGGCGCCGTGAGCAGGGCGACCCCTGTGAAGACGGGCCCTACGCGGCCGTCAGCAGACCGCGCAGCGCGGCGGTGTCGATGACATGGGCGCGGCTAGGGAAGACCTCGCCGACCAGGACGTCGTGGACGGCCGCCCGCGTGTCGGCGACGCCGTCGGACAGCACGTACAGCCGGTAGTCGCGGTCGGCGGCGTCGATGACCGTGGAGAGCACGACGCCGCTGGTGGAGATCCCGGCGAGGACGAGCGTCGTGATGCCGCGCTCGCGCAGCCGCTCGGCGAGGTCGGTCGTGGAGAACGCGCCGAAGCGCACCTTGCGGACCTCGATGTCGCCGGGGCGCGGCGCGATCCGCGCGTCCACGGCGGTGCCGGGCGCGTCCGCGTCCAGGCGGCCCCGGTGCGCGGCGAGGGGGGCGAACGCCTTGTTGGTGGCGGGCACGGCGTCGTAGTCGGCGTCGGTGAGGGCGACGCGGACGTAGCCGATGGTGCCGCCCTTCGCGCGGACGTCGGCGACGGCGCCCGCCACGCGCTCCACGAGGGCGTCGGCCTCGTCGCGCGGCAGCGAGCCGAGGACGGCGGGCTCGAAGTCCATGACGAGCAGGGCGGTGGTGCGGGCGTCGGCGGTGGGGGTGCTGGGGGTGGTCATGCGGCGTGCTCCTTACGCTCGGAGGGGTGCTCGGAAGGGTGCTCGGAAGGGTGCTCGGAAGGGGTGGTGGCCGGTCGGCGCAGCGCGCGGTCCGTGAGGACCATCAGCAGCAGGAGGGCGCTGACGGCGATGAGGACGACGGCGATGGTGTGCAGGCCGTCGTCGGTGACCTCGTCCTGGAAGACGACGCCGGTGAGCGTCGAGGAGGCGATCGAGCCGATGTAGGCGAAGGTCCGCAGCAGCCCGGCCGCCGTGCCGATCTGCCCGGCGGGGGCCTGGAGGTAGAGGGCGGTCTGGTTCCCGACCGACTGGGTGCCGACCGTGACGCCGAAGACCAGCGTGACGCCGACGATGGCCAGGACGGGGGCCGACGTGCCGAGGAACAGCATGCCGACCGACCCCGCCAGGGAGGCGGTCGCGGCGGCCACCAGGGCCCCGCGCACCAGGTTCCGGCGGGCGACGGGCCGGGTGATCAGGACGGCGAGGCCGCTCATCGGCAGGACCAGCAGCCCCGCCTGCTCCGCCGACAGCCCGCGCCCGGCCTCCAGCCACTGCGTGACGCCGTACATGACGGTGTAGATGCCGAGGGTGGTGAGGGCGACGCGCAGGTAGGTGCGCACGAGCGCCAGGTTCGACGCGAGCAGCCGTACGTCGAGGAACGGCGTGGCGGCCCGCAGTTCCCACGCGGTGAGCGCCGCGGCCAGCGCGACGGCCAGGGCGAGCGCGGCCCAGGCGGGCTCGGGCAGCGCCATGAGGAAGACGAGCAGCGCGGTCATGGCGCCGCCGAAGCCCGCGATCCCGGCGACGTCGGTCCTGGCGGCGACCTCGCGCGCCGTCCGGCGCCGCGCCACGGGCGGGTCCCGGGGTATCCAGGCCCAGGTCATGGCCAGTGCGGCGAGGGCGAAGGGGACGCTGACCAGGAACGTCCAGCGCCATCCGGCCGCGCCGACGAGGAGGCCGCCGACGGGCAGGCCGAGCGCCAGGGTCGCCTGCCCCGCGACGGACAGCGCGCCGAGGACCCGGCCGGGCGGTTCGGCCAGCCCGGCGGCGGTGGCGCGGCGCCGTACGAGCAGCATGGCGGTGGGGTAGGCGGCCGAGGTGCCGATGCCGAGGAGGACCCGGGCGACGACGAGCGTCGTCAGGTTCCGCCCAAGGGCGCCGAGCACGGCCCCGGCGACGACGAGGGCGGCGCCCGTCATGAAGACGCGGCGCGGGCCGAACTCCTCGGCGAGCCTGCCCGCCGTGGGCTGCGCGACGGCGCTGGCGAGGTAGAGGGCGGCCACGAGCACGGCGACGCGGCCGACCGGCACGCCGAGGGAGCCCGCGATCGGGGTGAGGGCGGTGGCGAGCAGGGAGCTGTTGACGGGGTTCAGCGAGGCGCCCAGGAGGAGCGGCGTCGTGAACCGCCAGGAGAACGGCGCTCCGCTCACGGGGCGGCCCCCTTCCGGCCGCTCCCCTTCCGCCCGGGGTTGTGCACGTCGGAGGCGGCGAGCCGCTCCAGCAGGTCGAGGGCCGCGTCGAGGGCGGGGCGTTCTTCCGGGCCGACGAGGGTGTCGAGCGCCTGCGTCAGCCAGGCCACGCGGGACGCGCGAAGGGTGCGCACCAGCTCGTCGCCGCTGGCGTGGGCGCTGATCAGCGTGCGGCGTCCGTCGGCCGGGTCGCGGCGTGCCGTGACGAGGCCCGCCTCCTTGAGGGCGGCGAGGTTCTGCGCGATCGACTGCGGGCTGACGTGTTCCGCCCCGGCGAGGTACGCGGCGGTGACCGGCCCCTCGTCGATGACGCGGCGCAGGACGGACAGCTGCGAGATGGACAGCCCGGTGTCGTGCGTGCCCGACTCCTCGCGCAGGCGGGAGCGCAGCCGGGTGATGGCGACGCCCAGCCGGTGCGCGGTCTCGACGGTGTCGGGCGGCGGGGGTACGTCCGCCGTGTCCTGGGGACCGGTCATGGGACCACCGTACGTTTGGCCAAGTTACTTGCGCAAGTTGCTTGGCCATCAGGCGGCCGGCGCCCCCTCCTCACCGCGCGTACCGCACTGTATGCTGCCTAATGTTTGATTCTGTTGGACTTCGCTGGATCTGGACTGCTGATGAAGAGGACCGCGACCCGGCTGGCCGACGGCCGTGAGCTGATCTACTACGACGCGCACGACGACGCCGTCCGCGACGCCTTCGACCGCCGCCCCCTCTCCCCCGCCCCCTCCCGCTCCGAGATCCGCCACGACCCGCTCCTCGACGACCACGTCACCTACGCCGCCCACCGCCAGGACCGCACCTACCGCCCGCCCGCCGACCAGTGCCCGCTCTGCCCCACCCGGGGCGACCGGCTCACCGAGATCCCGGCCACGAGCTACGAGGTCGCCGTCTTCGAGAACCGCTTCCCGTCCTTCGGCGACGGCACAGGACGCTGCGAGGTCGTCTGCTTCACCCCCGACCACCACGCGTCGTTCGCCGACCTGACCGAGGAACAGACGGCGCTGGTGCTGTACGCCTGGACCGACCGCACCGCGGAACTGGCCCAGCACCCCGGCGTACGCCAGGTGTACTGCTTCGAGAACCGCGGCGCCGAGATCGGCGTCACCCTCGGCCACCCGCACGGCCAGATCTACGGCTACCCGTACGTCACCCCGGCCACCGCGCGCGCCCTGCGGTCCGTCCGCGCCCACCGGGCCGCCACCGGCGCCAACCTGTACGACCACCTCCTCGACGGCGAACGCTCCGCCGCCCGCCGCGTCGTCCTCGACACCGCCCACTGGACCGCGTTCGTCCCCCACGCCGCGCGCTGGCCCTACGAGGTGCACCTCTACCCGCGCCGCCGCGTCCCCGACCTGCCCGCCCTGGACGACGGGGCGCGCGCCGCGTTCCCCGCCGTCTACCTCGAACTGCTGCGCCGCTTCGACCGGATCTTCGGCGGGACCACCGACGCGACACCGTATATTTCCGGCTGGCATCAGGCGCCGTTCGGCATCGATGACCGCGAGGACTTCGCCCTGCACCTTGAGCTGTTCACGATCCGCCGCAGCCCGGGCAAGCTGAAGCACCTCGCCGGATCGGAGTCGGGCATGGGCGCCTTCGTGAACGACGTGCTGCCGGAGGCCGCGGCCGACCGGCTGCGAGAGGTGGCGACGGACAAGTGAGCACGTATCTGGTGACGGGCGGCGCGGGCTACGTGGGCAGCGTGGTCGCGGCCCATCTGCTGGCGGCCGGACACCGCGTGACGGTCCTCGACGACCTGTCCACCGGCTTCAAGGAGGGCGTGCCGCCGGGCGCCGAGCTGGTCGAGGGCCGCGTGCAGGACGCCGCGGGCCTGCTCGGCGTGGGCGGCTTCGACGCCGTGCTGCACTTCGCGGCCTCGTCCCAGGTCGGCGAGTCCGTCACCGACCCGGGGAAGTACTGGCGCAACAACGTCGCGGGCTCGCTCGAACTGCTCACCGCCATGCGGGACGCAGGCGTGCGCCGCCTCGTCTTCTCCTCCACCGCCGCCGTCTACGGCGAACCGGCGGGCAGCCCCATCACCGAGGACTTCCCCACCGCGCCCACCAACCCGTACGGCGCCAGCAAGCTCGCCGTGGACCACATGATCACCAGCGAGGCGCACGCCCACGGCCTCGCCGCCGTCTCCCTGCGCTACTTCAACGTCGCGGGCGCCCACCACACCGGCGAGGGCACCTTCGGCGAACGGCACGACCCGGAGAGCCACCTCATCCCGATCGTCCTCCAGGTCGCCCAGGGCCGCCGCCCGTCGATCTCCGTCTACGGCACCGACTACCCGACGCCCGACGGCACCTGCGTCCGCGACTACATCCACGTCGCCGACCTCGCCGAGGCCCACCTGCTCGCCCTCGGCGCCGCCACCCCGGGCGAGCACCTGATCTGCAACCTCGGCAACGGCAACGGCTTCTCGGTCCGCGAGGTCGTCGAGGCCGCCCGCCGCGTCACCGGGCACCCCGTCCCCGAGACGGCGTCCCCCCGCCGCCCCGGCGACCCGGCCGTCCTCGTCGCCTCCGCCGACCGCGCCCGCGACCGCCTCGGATGGCGCCCGAGCCGCACCGACCTGGACGGCATCATCGCGGACGCGTGGGCGTTCGCCCGGCGGGAGGAGAGCGCGGGATGACCTCCCACGAGGACGTGTTCGGCGTCCCGCCGGAAGGCCGCTGGGCCGCGCCAGGACGTGTCAACCTCATCGGGGAGCACACCGACTACAACGAGGGCTTCGTCCTCCCCGCCGCCCTCCCCCACTCCACGGTCGCGACCGTCTCGCGCCGCCCCGACCGGCTGCTGCGCCTGCACTCGGCGGACGGCGCGGGCGGCGTGACCACGCTCGACCTCGACGCCCTGGAGCCCGGCCGCCCCGGCGGCTGGGCCGCCTACCCGGCCGGGGTCGTGTGGGCGCTGCTCGGCGAAGGCCACGCCCTGGGCGGCGCCGACGTCCACTTCACGTCGGACGTCCCCGTGGGCGCGGGCCTGTCGTCGTCGGCCGCCCTTGAGGTGGTGACGGCCCTCGCGTTCGGCGACCTGTACGGGCTCGGGCTCACCCCCGACGCCCTCGCGCGCGTCGCCCGGCGTGCCGAGAACGACTTCGTCGGCATGCCCTGCGGCATCCTCGACCAGATGGCGTCGGCCGCCTGCGCGGCCGGGCACGTCCTCTTCCTCGACACCCGCGACCTGACCAGGCGCCAGGTGCCGTTCGCCATGGAGGAGGCAGGCCTGCGGCTGCTCGTCGTGGACACCGGCGTCACGCACGCGCACGCCGACGGGGCGTACGCGCGGCGGCGCGCGGAGTGCGAGGCGGGCGCGGCGGCCCTCGGCGTGCCGTTCCTGCGCGACGTGCCGCCCGACCGCCTCGACGACGCCCTCGCCCGGCTGACGGACCCGGTGGTACGCCGCCGCGTGCGGCACGTGGTGACGGAGGACCGGCGCGTCGAGCGGGTCGTCGCCCTCCTCGACGCGGGCCGCCCCCGCGCCATCGGCCCCGTCCTGACGGAGGGACACGCCTCCCTGCGCGACGACTTCGAGGTCTCCTGCCCGGAACTCGACCTCGTCGTCTCGGCGGCGGGCGCGGCGGGCGCCCTGGGCGCGCGGATGACGGGCGGCGGATTCGGCGGCTCGGCGGTCGTCCTCGTGGACGCAGAGGCGGCGCAGGCGGTCGGCGCGGCGGTCCTGGCGGCGTTCGCCGACGCCGGGCTGCGCGCGCCGCGCGTCTTCGCCGCCGTCCCGTCCGCGGGCGCGCGCCGGCTCCCCCTCTGACCGCGCGGTTCTTCCCGGGTTACTTCTGTTAAACCACTGCCCGGCCGGGCGTGCCGCACGTAGTCTGAGGGGCAGCACCGGTGGGGGCCGGTGCTGTTTCAGGGGGCGAGAGCGGCGGGTGCGTGCCCGCGACCGGCATCGGTGCGGTACGGCGGCGGCCGTACGGCCGGAACGACCGCCGGGCGTGGCGTCCGTACCCGCCGATGCCCGCCGCCACCCACCGTCTCCCCGCTCCCCCGGGCTCTCGAAGGGCAGCGCAGTGGACCGTATCCGGGTGCTGGTGGTGGACGGACACCGGATCTTCGCCGAGTCCCTGGCCACCGCCCTCGGCGCAGAACAGGACGTCGAGGCAGCCGCCGTGGGCACCCCGCAGGCCGCCCTCCAGCATCTCGAACGGACGGCGTACGACATCCTGCTGCTCGACGTCGAACTCGACGGCGACGGCGCGCTGCTCACCGCCGCAGGGGACCGCTTCCCCGACCTGCGCACCGTCATGCTCGCCACGGCCGACGACGCGCGGCTCGCGGCGCAGGCGCTGTCGGCGGGGGCGCGCGGCTGGGTGGCGAAGGACAGTTCCCTCGCCCGGTTGCTGCTGGTCGTCCGGGGCGCGCTGCGCGACGAGACGCACGTCCCCCCGGCGCTGCTGACCGGCGTCCTGCGCGAACTCGACCGCGACCGGCGCCACCGCACCGAGCACGAGCGGCTGGTGGACGCCCTGACGCCCCGTGAACTCGAAGTGCTGCGTTGCATGCTGGCCGGAATGGGACGCAAGGCCGTGGCGGAGCGGCTCTACCTGTCGCCCCACACGGTCCGCACCCACATGCAGAACGTGCTGAGCAAGCTGGGCGTCCACTCGACGCTCGCCGCCGTCGCCCTGGCCCGCCGCGCAGGGATCCCTCCGGCCGACTGACACGGCAGGGGCGGGAACGCGGCGATCCACGTACCGTGTCGGCATGACGATGACGACGGTGTCGTACGCGTGGCGTGGGGAGTTCGGGAACGCCGAGGTCGAGGAACTGCACGCCGACGGGTTCGGGCATCCTCCGGCGGCCGACTTCGACTGGCGGGCGCAGCTGGAGCGGTTCAGCCTCGGATGGGTCTGCGCGCGGCGCGCGGCGGACGGCGCGCTGGTCGGCTTCGTGAACGTCGCCTGGGACGGGTCGGGGCACGCGTTCGTGCTGGACACCGTCGTGGCGACGGCCGAGCAGCGCCGCGGCGTGGGGCGTGACCTCGTGGCGTGCGCCGTGGAGAACGCGCGGGCGGCCGGGTGCGAGTGGCTGCACGTCGATTTCGAGGAGAAGTACCGGGAGTTCTACCTCGACGCGTGCGGCTTCCGGCCGACGGGGGCGGGCCTCGTGCGGCTGTGACGGGCGTTCAGGCCCCGGGCGTGAGGCGGGCCTTGACGGCGAAGCCGAGGGCGGCCTCGACGGACGGCGGCTCCTTCGGCGAGCAGGCGTCCAGCAGCGCCTTCACGGCGTCGGCGTCCACCGTGCGGGTCTCCGCGCGGTCGAGGAACGCGAGCACGGCGTCGGCCATGTCGTCGCCGCCTCCTGCCGCGTCCCACAGCTCCTCGGCGACCTCCTCGTCGTCGCCGACCCAGCCGGCCGAGAGCTCCAGCCCGTCGTCCGCGAGGTCGTCGGGGTAGGGGGCGCGGGCCCACCCTGCGCCGTCCGACCAGTAGACGTAGCCGAGTTCACGGGCGGTCTGCCGGGCGCGCAGCTCGTCCTGCGGGAGCCAGGAGGGGGCCGTGGCGAGGAGTTCGACGGGCTCGGCGCGCAGGTGGCCCTGGCTGCCGTCCGCGTCCTGGCCGCTGAACACGGCCCGGCCGCCGCCGTGCAGCGTGAGGGTCCACCAGTAGCTGCCGTCGGGATTGACGCAGCGCAGGCGGTCGCCTGTGGCCTCGTACGTGTCGCCGCCGATGCCCGCCGTGGCAAGGAGGCCCAGGGTGGCGGCCCGCGCCCAGAGGCGGCGTGGCCCGCTCAGGTCGCCGGGCAGGCCCGGCCGGTGCACCCGCTGTGCCATGGTGCTTCCCCGTTCGGTAGCGCGAGATACAACGGCCGAACCCTAGTACTTCGTTCCCAGGTCACCAACATCGGTCCTGAAAGCGGCTCCTGGGGCGCCGATTACCACCCCTTCGGGCGGAAGTGTCGGCGGATACCCGTCGCGGCGTTGCCCACGTACCCGCCCGGCCGACAGACTGACGCCAGGTGGCCGGGCGGGAGCGAGGGGTGGCGGTTCGATGACGGCCGAGGCGGGAGCGGCGTCGCTCGGCGGTGTGGTGAGCGAGCATCCGACGGACAGCGGCCGGTGCGCGCGGGTCGCGGCCGTGGCGCTGGCGGTCGGGGTGCTCGGTGTGGCGGCCGGAGTGCCCCTGCTGGTCTGGTGGTTCGGCGCCGACGACGTCTCGGGGCCCAACACGGTCGCGGGAGCGCCGCTGGGGATCGGGCTGCTGGCGCTCTGTTACGGGGTGCCGCGTGCCGTGCGGGCACGGCGGACGCGCGGCGAGGTGTTCGTGCTGCACGAGCGCGGCGTCGTATGGCGGCGGCCAGGGGGCGAGCGGGCCGTGCCGTGGGCGGAGATCACGTCGGTCGAGCAGTCGGGACGGCAGCAGGCCGCCGCGCGTGCCGTCGGGGCCGACGTGCACTGCCGGGTGCGCTTCCGGGACGGCGGCGGCCTGCTGGTGACCGGGTTCACGCGGGACGCCGCCGAGTTGGCGCGGCGGCTGGAGCGTGGGGCGACGGGCCGTCAGACCTGGTAGGCGTCCGCGATGAGTTCGTAGCTGCGCAGGCGCGCCTGCGGGCCGTGGGCCTGGGTGGTGAGCATCAGTTCGTCGGCGCCGGTGCGCTTGGCGAGGGCGTTCAGGCCCTCGCGGACGGCGTCGGGCGTGCCGTGCACGACGTTGGCCAGCCAGCCCTCGGCCATCTCCTCCTCCATGGGCGTGTACGGATGGCTCTCGGCCTCCTCGGGGGTGGGCACGAGACCGGCGCGCCCGGTGCGCAGCCTGACCATGGACAGCGCGCCGGTCCGCACCTGCCGCAGGGCCTCCGCCTCCGTGTCGGCGGCCAGGGCCGAGACGCCGATGAGGGCGTACGGCTCGTCGAGGAGGGCGGAGGGGCGGAACGTCTGCCGGTAGAGGTCGAGCGCGGGCAGCGTGTTGGCCGCCGAGAAGTGGTTGGCGAAGGCGAAGGGCAGGCCCAGCTGGGCGGCCAGTTCCGCGCTGAATCCCGAGGAGCCGAGCAGCCAGACGGGCGGGCGGTGCGGCGACTGCACGCCGCCGGGGACCGTGCCCTGCACGGGGCCCGGCACGGCGTGGACGCGCGCGTACGGATGGCCGTCCGGGTAGTCGTCGTCCAGGAAGCGCGAGAGTTCGGCGACCTGGCGCGGGAACTCGTCGGGGCCGTCCGTCCGCCCCCGGCGCAGCGCGGCGGCCGTGGCGCCGTCGGTGCCGGGCGCGCGGCCGAGGCCGACATCGACGCGTCCTGGCGCCAGGGCCTCCAGCGTGCCGAACTGTTCGGCGACGACGAGCGGCGAGTGGTTGGGCAGCATCACGCCGCCCGAGCCGAGGCGGATGCGTTCGGTGTGGGCGGTGAGGTGGCCGAGGATGACGGTCGGCGAGGAGCTGGCGACGCCGGGCATCGAGTGGTGCTCGGCGACCCAGAAGCGGTGGTAGCCGCGCCGCTCGGCGAGGCGGGCGAGCGCGGTGGTGGCGCGCAGCGCGTCGGTCGCGGTCATGCCGCTGCCGACGGTCGCGAGGTCGAGGACGGACAGGGGCACCGGCGCCGTGCCGAAGGGCGCCCCCCTGATCTCGTCCGCCGGTGCCGTGGCCGCGCCGGGGATGGCCCAGGCGGCTGCTCCGGTCTCGCCGTACTCGTCGGTCGCGTCGGTGTCGTCGGCTCCTGCGGGCACGCTGGTACGCCTCCTGGTCGGTGCGGGTCTCCCTCGCACAACCAGGGCGGGCGCGCGAACATTCCGTGCGGCGCGCCCCGCCGTCAGGGCAGGTAGCGCTCGACGGCCGCCGGGCCCTCGCGTTCCAGCGTGCGCCTGGCCTCCTCGATCAGTTCCGGCGTGGGCTCGCGACCGCTGAGCCGCACCAGGTCCTCGGGATCGACGGGCTGGTCGCCACCGCTGTGCAGCAGGGCGTCCGGGGTCGGCGGCTCCTGCGGAGCCTCGTTCCAGTCGGGCGTCTCGGGCGTGCCGGGCGTCTCGGACATATCGCCACCTCCCTGGTGCCAGCGTATGCCCGGCCGGGCCGCCCCGCACACGGTCCGGCCCGCCGGTGGCATGCTTGGCCGCGTGGAGGGACCCGGGATCACCATCGCCCTCGCCCCGGAGCTGCGGCAGTTCGCGGCCCCGGCCCGCCGTGGGGGACGCGTACCCGTCGTGACGGACGGCGCGGCCACGCTCGGGCACGTCGTGGAGTCCTTCGGCGTGCCGCTGACGGAGGTCGGCCGCCTGCTCGTGAACGGCCGCGAGGTGCCGGTCTCGTACGTGGCGCGGGCCGGGGACGCCGTGGACGTGCTGCCGGTGGCGTTCCCCCAGCGCGTCCCGGGCGCACCGCTGCGCTTCCTCCTCGACGTGCACCTCGGCACGCTCGCCCGCAGACTCCGCCTGCTGGGCGTGGACACCGCCTGGACGACGCCCGACCCGGGTGACGCCGCCCTGGCCGCCTGGTCGGCGGCCGAGCGCCGCGTCCTCCTGTCCCGGGACCTGGGCCTGCTACGGCGGCGCGAGCTGTGGGCGGGCGCCCACGTGGGCTCCACGCACCCCGACGAGCAGGTCCGCGAGGTGCTCGACCGTTTCGCCCCGCCGCTCGCCCCCTGGACGCGGTGCACCGCGTGCAACGGCGAGCTGCGCGAGGCGGACAAGGACGCGGTGAGCGACCGGCTCGAAGGCGGCACCAGCCGCTCCTACGACGTCTTCGCCGAGTGCCCCGACTGCGGGCGCGTCTACTGGCGCGGCGCGCACCACGCGCGCCTGGAGCGCGTCGTGGACGAGGCGCTGCGGTACGTCAGCGGTGGCTCCCCTCGTCCTGCGGACCCGGGGGTATGAGGGCGACGAGGGCGTACCGCTCGTCGGAGACCCGTCTCCCCCACAGCTCCGGATCGTCGTCCAGCCGCTCGACCGTGACGTCCACCTCCCCGGCCGCACCCGCGCGGTCGAGGACGGCGGCCCTGACGGCTTCCGCCAGCTCGGCCGCCCCGACGCCACCCTGCCAGGGCAGCGGACCCGCCTCGCCCCCGTAGGGACGGCCCGCGCCCGACGGCTGCTCCCAGCGGCCCTCGACCAGGATCAGACGCCCGCCTGGCCGCAGGCGCGCGACCCAGGACCGCAGCGCGGCGTGCGGGTCGGGGAGGGTCCACAGCAGGTGCCGGGCAAGCACGGCGTCGAAGCGGCGCTGCCCGGTGGGCGGATCGGCCGCGTCGCCGGTCAGGAAGACGGCCGACCGCGCGCCCGTCCGAGCGGCCTTCGCCTCGGCCGCCGCGACCATGGCCGGAGCGAGATCGACGCCGGTCACGCGGTGTCCGGCTCCAGCCAGCAGCACCGAGAGGGTGCCCGTGCCGCATCCGGCGTCCAGCACGTCGCACGCCGCCGCTGGCAGCCAGCCGGTCAGCCGCCGCGACCACGCCCGCCGCACCTCCGGGTCGAGCAGGCCATGGTCCGGCTCCTCGTCGAAAGTGGCCGCCGTGCGGTCCCAGTGGGCTGCCACGACACTCGTTCGCCTGTCCATGCCCGCATGGTGCCATCCGCCACTGACAGTGGACGTCGGGTGACGGTCAGGGGTGTTCCATGACGATCACGGCGGTCGTGCCGGGGGCGAGGGCACGGAAGAGGTGCGGGCTGTCGCCCGGGTAGGCGAGGTAGTCGCCGGGGGCCAGCTCGACCGGGTCGTCCGCCGGACCAGCCTCGGCGCGGCCGGTGGCGAGGACGAGGTGCTCGGCCGTTCCCGGCCGGTGCGGGGCGGAGAGATGGGTGTCGCCGGGCTCCGCCGTGATCCGGTAGAGGTCGCGGCGGACGTGCGCAGGCCCCGCGGCGAGGAGCGTCGCGGCGTACTCCGCGTCCTCGGCGTGGTGCGGGGCGCCCTCCCCCGCGCGGACGAGGCGGACGGCCGCCCGCGGCGGGTCCACGAGGTGGCTGAACGGGACGTCGAGGGCCACCGCCAGGGCCCAGAGCGTCTCCACGCTCGGGTTGCCGCCGCCCGATTCGAGCTGCGAGAGCGTCGATTTCGCGAGGTGGGCGCGGCGGGCCAGCTCGGTGAGGGTGAGACCGGCGCGTGCACGCTCCCGGCGGATCGAGGCGGCGATCGTCGCGTTGAGATCCACGGACGTCACTCCTTCGGGTGTTCGCTGGAGAAGTCCATTCGTTCGCCTTGACGAACACGATGACGAGGATGTTCACTGTAACGGACGGTAGTTCGACACAGCGAACAAGGGGGCGGTCATGTCGGAGCAGACGACGGCGGGGGCGGAGGCGGACGCGCTGCACGCCGGGATCCTCGGACACAGCGCGGAAGGGGCGGCCCACTGCTTCCTCACCTTCTGCCGGGAGGGGTTCGCCACCGTCGGACCGCACGACCACCCGGACGTCACGCTGGACCTCGTGCCCCTGGCCCGCTCGATGCCCGCCTGGGACGCGGGGGACCACCTCGCGATCCGCGCCACGCTCGCGGAGAGCGCGGCCCGCCTCGCCCGCGCGGGCGCCGACTTCTTCGTCTGCCCGGACAACACGGCGCATCTCGCCCTCGGCGCGGCGGGCCCCGACCTGCCGCTGCCGGGGCTCCACCTGCCCGACGTGGTGGCCGAGCGGGCGGCGGCCGAGGGGCGGCGGCGGATCGGCGTGCTCGGCACCCGCTTCACGATGGACGGCCCCCTCTACCCCGAGGCGTTCGCGCGGTGGGGCATGGCGGCCGAGACACCGGACGCGGACGACCGGGAGACGATCGACCGGATCATCTTCACCGAGCTGCTGAACGGGCGGTTCACCCCCGCGGCGCGTCAGGCGTACGCACGGGTCGTGGACCGGCTGGCGGCGCGCGGCTGCGACGCCGTCGCCCTCGTCTGCACGGAGATACCCCTCCTCGTCGGGCCGGGGGACGTCTGCCTGCCGGTCCTGGACTCGACGCGGCTCGCCGCGCAGGCGGCGTTCGAGGTCGCGACCGGCCGCAGGCCGCTGCCGCGCTGGCGCGGGGGGCCGCTGCCCGGCGACGGCTGACGCGGGGAGGACCGGCCGGCGCGGGCAGGCGGGACGGGAGGCGGAGGGAGGGCGGGAAGGGCGGGGCGGGGATCAGGGAACGACGGCGAACGGGGAGCAAGGGAGGGCCGGTGTCGCACGAGGACGCGCCAGGGGCGCGGCGGGCCGGCCTCGGACGACACCGGCCGTGGTCAGCCGCTGTTCCCGCCGAACGCCGCCCGGCCCACCACGCCGAGGAACGCCGACCAGGAGCCGGGCGCGAACCCGAGCCGGGGACCGCCGGGAACCTTGGAGTCACGGACGGCCAGGAGATCGCCCGCCGGGGACATCATCTCCACACAGGCGCCATTGCCCGCCGAATACGAGGACCGTGTCCACGTGCGTGTGATGCCGTGCTCGATTGCCATGTCTGCTCCGGAAGGTGCCGGTCGGTAGTAACGCCCGTGACCGTATCCGGCGCTCTCGGCAATCGACCGACTTCATCACCCGACCGGATGGTTCCTCCCGGAACTCCGCCACCCGGCGCAGGCACGAGCGTGTATATTCCCTCCCCGCTCCCCGCCGCACCCGGCTCGTCAACTCCCGTAATCTGCGGCCAACTTGGCGATGAACGTCCGCGAGTGGTCCGGGCTCAGTGCCTGGGCGCGCAGATGCTCGTACATCACGCTGTAGTGCTGCACGTCGTGCGGCTTCTCCAAATAGAGGTCGCTCGTGCCGCCCTCCAGATAAATGACGGTCGAATCGCTCGCCTCCGGAAACTCCATTACCGAGTACTGCCCGTTCACGCCGGGGTGCGCTCCCGCGGAGAAGGGCATGACCTGGAGCGTCACATTCGGCAGCTGGGCGCATTCCACCAGCCGGTGGAGCTGCTCGACCATGGTCTCCGGCCCGCCCACGGCACGGCGCAGCACGGCCTCGTCCACCACGGCCCACAGCCGCAGCGGGTTCCGGTCGTCCCAGAGCCGCTGCTGACGCCGCATCCTGACCTGGACCCTGCTGGTCACCTCGTCGGGCCCGACCTCGGGCAGCGCGCCGGAGATCACGGCCTCCGCGTACTCCTTGGTCTGCAACAGCCCGGGGACGACCTGCGGTTCGTAGACGCGCAGCGACGAGGCATCGGTCTCCAGACCGATGTAGACGCTGTAGGTGGTGGAGAGTTCCGCGAAGGCGTGCCACCAGCCCTGCTGCCGGGACTCCCTGGCCATCTGCATGAGGGAGTCGATCAGCCGCGGGTCGTCCACCTCGTAGACGCCGCAGAGGTCCCGGACGTCACGCGGGCTGATGCTGCGGCGCCCGTTCTCCAGTCTGCTGATCTTGGACTGGGAGACCAGGAGCCGGTCCGCGACCTGCTCCGCGGTCATCGCCCGTTCCTCACGGAGACGCCGTAACTCCTGGCCGAGCCTGCGCCGCCTGACTGTGGGATTGACATTGCCCGCCACGGACTTGCACCTCCGTCGGTCAGCGATCACGTACCTGTCGCTCCCCAGCAGGGTGCCATCCGACGCGGCGCAGCCGCAGGCGATTGGCGACAGGACGATGATCGGACCGGTGCGGACGCGCCCCACGGCAAGCGTGGGGTGTGGCTACGGCCGTCGTCCGGGGCCGTCGCCACACCCCACGCTCACGGTGCGGCTCCCGGTGGTCCGGATTCGCACGTGTTTGTGTGGTGGCGCGTGGGCGCTCCGGCGCATGCGCCGGTGCGCCGTCTAGTGCGACATCGAAGGACGTGCCGTGGCGCGTGTCACCCCTCTCCGCCTCATCTGCTCGGGCGACGGCGGCTGTCCGACCACAGCCATGGCCGCGGGCGCCGGAGTGCGCCCTGCCTTCCGTGGCGCGCCGCTGGGCTGCGGGCGCCGGGCGGCGGCGGCCTGGCCCGCCACACCGTTCTGGACGTCCATGACGGCGTGCGCCACCAGTCCGCCCATCGGATCGTGCCGGATCAGATCCCGGAGCCGGGAGCGGGACGACCGCCCCTCGTTCCCGGGATACAGGTGCTTGCCGAGGCCGACCGCGTGTGCCAGTGCCGCGAGCGCCGCGGTCCGCGCGTCCGGCGGTGTGCCGGTGCGGATCGCGGTGTCGAGACGGGCCCGGATCTGTCGGCTGACGGCGTTGTCCGTCGCCTGGTACCGGGTCGTCGGCAGCACCCCGCACATCTGGTTCTCCACCGCGTGCACCATGCCGCAGCGTTCCAGATGAGTGAGGTAAGTTTGGCGAAGTCCCAGTCTGGGCCCGCCGATCCAGTGGACGGCCCGCACCGGGCTGCCGCGCCTGCGCAGCAGTTCCAGAGCGGAGTCCAGGGTGGGATCTCCGGTCGGCCGTGCCAGTATCACGGCTATTCGGTCCCCATCAGGGGCTATCCGACCCGCCAGGGCCAGCTCGACGAGCTGTGCCCCGGCAAGGCCGAGGTCGAGCGACTGAGGCTGCGCTGTGGTGCCCGTTGTCGGGTCCAGAGCGAGCAACAGCAGCTCTTCCGGAATGGTTCTACGACTCCTGCCCATCCATGCCTCCCCGCGTGGATGAAAGACAGGGTGACGCCTCTCACATTGTTCTGTCGAGAGCGCGTGGCCGCTATGGACGGGAACCCGTAGATATGTCGTTGTCGTCCTCCAGGGCAGGCGGGAGAAACCCGTCGGCACGGACGTGGCGTACCCAGGTGCACAGGACCCGGCAGACTGGTAGGGGCCGACGGGCACTTCGAACAGCGCGGCGAGAACGACTTGCAGGGAGGCACGGGTGTCGGGCAGGTCCCCGGACATTTCGGAGCGGCAGCGGGAGTCATCGGAGAAGACGTCCGGGGAGGCCCTTGAGGTTCCCCAGGACGCGAAGGTTCCCGGGGACGACGACGTGACGCAGGACGACGAGGGGCGCGCGGTGCGCGCGGGGGAGGACACGGCGGAGAACCGTACGAGCGGGGAGAGCCGGGAACCGGCGGTGCGGGCCGACGCGGCAGACGCGCCGGACCAGGACGAGCCCGGGGAGCCGGAGACCGAGGCCGAGGAGGCCGAGGAGGCCGAGGAGGCCGAGGAGGCCGAGGAGGCCGAGGAGGCCGAGGCGACCCCGGAGGCCGCCGCTGAGCCCGTGGCGGCGGCGGTGCTGGACCGGGACGGCGACGAGGACGAGGGCGCCGACGAGGACACGGCGAAGGCGGTCGATCAGCCCACGGCGGTGATCGCGCTGCCCGCCGACGAGGCCGACGACGACGGGGCGACGCCCAGGACCGGCGCGGCGGCGGGAAGCGGCGCCGGGGTGACCGTGACGCTGACGATCCCGCCCGCCCGCACGGCTCCCCCGCGCGACCCACGCGTCCCGGTGGCCGACGAGGCGCCGCAGGACGCGGAGACGGCCTCAGCGCCCGGGGACGACGACGAGGGGGAACGCGACGCCGCGACCGGCGGGCGTGCGGCCGAGGAGCCCGAGGCACGCGAGGAGCCTGAGCCCCCCGCGAAGCGCGCGGAGGGCACGGCCGAGGACAGCGCCGAGGAGCGCCCGGGGGACGGCGCGGGCGACGACACCGAGGGCGACGCACGTCCCGTCGATCAGCCGACGGCGATGCTCGCCCTGCCCCCGGAGCGGTCGGACCGCGTGACGACGTCCCTCCGGGTCCCCGACACGGAACCGGCGCCGCCCGCGGCCGACCGGAGGACCACGTCGCTGCGGCTGCCGCCCTCGGCGACCGCGGAACCGGCCGCGCCGCCCACCGAGGCACCCGCAGCACCCGAGACGGCACCCGACAGCCGGACCACGCCCGCGCCCCCCGGCGCGTTCGTGCCGCTGAAGTCCCCCGACGCCGCCCCGGCCGAGCCGGGCAAGGACCCGAAGGACCCCAAGGACCCGCTGGAGCTGCTCGCCGCGCTGACCAACCGGCCCGCGCCCCCGCCCACCCCGCTGCGCACGGTCGCGCGGCGTCTGAAGATCTGGACGCCGTTCGTCCTGCTGCTGGTCGTCGTGTTCGTGGTGGCCCAGGCCCTGCGCCCGCTGCCCGAGCCCACGCTGCGACTGACGGCGGCGGACACGTACACGTTCGACGGCGGCGCGCCGACCGTGCCGTGGCCCGCGTCGGGGCAGGCCAGGCTGGACGTCGCCGGGATCGGCTCGTTCGGCTCCTCGGGCGAGGAGGAGCCGGTGCCCATAGCCTCGGTGGCCAAGGTGATGACGGCCTACATCATCCTGCGCGACCACCCCGTCACGGACGAGGCCAGGCAGGGCGCGTCCATCCCGATCGACGAGCAGGCCGAGGAGGACAGCGGGCTCAGCGCGCAGAACGAGTCCACCGTCGATGTCAGGGCGGGCGACGAGATCAGCCAGTACGAGGCGGTCCAGTCGCTGCTGATCGCGTCGGCGAACAACGTGGCGCGCCTGGTGGCCCGCTGGGACGCCGGTTCGCAGGAGGCGTTCGTCGAGAAGATGAACGAGACCGCCCGCGAGCTGGGCATGGAGAACACCACGTACACCGACCCGAGCGGCCTGGAGGACACCACGGTCAGCACGGCGGCCGACCAGGTGCTCCTCGGGCAGGCGGCGATGGAGGACAGCGTCTTCCGCGAGATCGCCCGCCAGCCGTCCTACACCGACATGTACGGCGACCTGCACTACAACTGGAACGGCCTCGTGCCGCTCAACAACGTCGTCGGCATCAAGACGGGCACGACGACCGCGGCGGGCGGCAACCTGCTCTTCGCCGTGGAGCAGCCGATGGGTGAGGACGACTACCGGCTCATCGTGGGCGCCGTCCTGGCCCAGCCACCGGCCGAGTCCGACAACTCGATACTCACCGGAGCGCTCAACGCCAGCGACACCCTGATCCGTTTCGCGCAGGAACAGTTGCGAACCGAAACGATCCTGTCGGCGGGCGATGTCGTCGGCCATGTGGACGACGGTCTCGGGGGCAGGACACCGGTCGCCGTCACCGAGGACGTCACCGCCGTCGGCTGGGACGGGACGACCGTGGACCTCTCGCTCACCGGCTTGGAGGACGGCGTGCCGGGCAGCGCGGAGGCGGGCACCCGGGTCGGGACGCTGACGGTGGCGGGCACGGAGGTGCCGGTCGCCCTGACGGAGGGCCTGGCCGAGCCCGCGTTCGGTGAGCGGCTGACCCGCGTGTCCTGACCGGCCACGCGCGCCTCCGGCGCCGCGGGGGGACGGCCTCGTCACCCCGCGGCGCCAGGGACTGCCGCACCCCCGCACGGCACGCTACAGTCGGTTCCTCCCCGGCCGGGATCTGTGACGCAGCAGGTCGCGGCGGTGGGCGACGTGGACACAACGGCAGCTGGGTGTGCGACAACTGTGGCTCGGTCACCGCAGGACGAAGCGGCGTGGCAGGACCTCGATCCCGCCACACGCGAACGGCTCGACTTCCTCGACCCCGCGGACTTCACCGTGGGGCCCACGGCGGAGGGCGCGGAGCAGTGGGCGCGCTTCACGGCGACGCTCGACAGGGCGGAGAACTACCGCCCGCCGCACTGACGGCCCCGCGTTCGCGCCGGGCGGCTCAGGCCACGGCGTCGGCCGCGTCCCGCTCCTCGCCCACCGCCGCGAAGCTCGGCGCGGGAAGTGCGGCGATCACCTCGCGCACCAGGGGGAGCACCGGCGATTCCGGGCGGTCGGCCCGCCACCAGACGGCGACGTGCCGCCTGATGTGGCGCTCCGCGACCGGCAGCAGCTCGACGCCCTCGCGGTCGGCCGTGGTCACGGCGAGCGCGTTGGTGAGCCCGACGCCGAGGCCGCCCCGCACCAGCGCGGCCAGCGTCTGCGGCTGCGTCGTCTCGAAGGCGATCGCGGGCCGCACCCCTGCGTCGGCGAACGCGAGGCTCGTCTCGAACTGCCGGGGCGCGCCCTCGACCCCCGCCTCGCCGATCGTGACGAGGGGGAACTCGGCGAGCCTGGCGAGGGGTACCGGCCCGCGACCGGCCAGCGGATGCCCGCGCGGTACGACGGCGACGAGCGGTTCGCTCCACAACCGCCGGTGCGCCAGCCGGTCGTCGCGCACCAGCGGCAGCACCGGCCGCAGGGCCAGGTCGATCTCCCCGGCGGACAGCGCGCCCTCCAGCGACAGCGCCGGTCCTTCCGTGAGCGTGACGCGTACGGTCGGCGCCCGGCGGCGCAGCGCGCGGACGAGCGCGGGGTAGGCGAACGCGGCGGCGCTCGGGTACATCCCGATCCGCACCTCACCGTGCAGCGCCCCGTCCGCGCCCCCGGCGACCTCGGCGAACACGTCGAGGCGCGCGAGGATCTCCTCGGCGTGCGGCAACAGTGCCCGGCCCTCGGGGGTGAGGGCGACCGGCTGCGCCGAGCGGTCGAAGAGGCGCGTGCCGAGGACGTGTTCGAGCTCGCCGACATGGCTGCTGATGCGGGGCTGCGAGCGGTGCAGGGCCTTGGCGGCGGCGGAGAAGCCGCCGTGGCGTGCGACCGCGACGAAGCTGGTGATCCAGTCGAGCCGGTAACTGTGGGCGCTGGAGAGATCCACCGCGGACTCCTCGGCTTGCGGAGCGGTCCGTGTACCGCACACCCGAAAAGGTGAACTGCGCGATCATATCGTCGCATTCCGCAAGGCGAAACGGATTTCCGCCCGGGCCGCCCTCGGACGGCCCGACGGCCCGGCGGCCCGGCGGCCCGGCGCCCGTGATCAGCCGCAGCCGTCGAGGAGTTCGGCCAGCGTGTCCCGCTCGGCGGCCGTGACGGTCAGGGCGTACGTGTCCTTCACCGCCGTCCACGCCGAGGCGTACACGCAGTGGAACGCCTCGGCGGGCGGCAGCCACTCCTCGGGGCCCTGGTCGCCCTTGGAGCGGTTGCTCGACGCGCTGACGGCCAGGAGCTGCGGGCCGTCGAGGTCGTTGGCGAACGCCTCGCGCTCGTCGTCGGTCCACGCGTCGGCGCCGGAGCGCCAGGCGTTCGCGAGCGGCACGACGTGGTCGATGTCGAGGTCGCCCGCCTCCGTGAACGTCTCGCCGTCGTAGGCGCTGGTCCAGGTGCCCGCCGTGGGGCGGCAGTCGTCGTCGGCCGTGACGTCGTCCCCGTCCCGCGCGAGGACGAGCTGGCGGACCGTGCAGCCGTCCCGCGTGGCCCAGTGGGGGAAGCGGTCGCGGGAGTAGCCGCTCATCGAGCCCGCGTCGGCGACGGTGAGTCCGGCGAGGAGGTCGCGGGCCGCCGCGGGGTCGGGGAGACCGGGGAGCGCCGTGTCCCCGCCGCCGGACGCCGAGGCGGACGCGGACGGGGGCGCCGGGTCCGTGCCGGGGAGGTCGGGCGCCTGCTCGCAGGCGGCCAGCAGGGACGCGGCGAGCAGAGCGGGTACGGCGGTCGCGAGGGCCCGGCGGACGCGGGCGGGATCAATCGTCACCTGACGCACGGTAATACGACCTGGTGAAACCGTAACCTTCTGGACGCCCGCCTGATTAGCAGACCGAATTCCCGCACGGTGCGGGGCAGTCGAAAGGGCGCGGACATGCACACCACCACCGGCGGCAGGCGGAACCTGTGGGTACGGCTGCCCCTCCTGGCCCTCGCCACGGCGGGCGCCGCCCTCGGCACGGGCACCGCGGCGGCCGACGAGCACTACGCGGGCGACACCCGCATCGGCCCGCGCTTCGCCCTCATCGGCACCGGCCAGATCGACGACCCGCTGGAGGACGTCCTCGAACACGCCACCCTCTTCGGGGAGACGGTCATGACCGAGTCGGAGGCCGCGGAACCGGCGCCCTGACGCGGCGGGCCACCGGGCCGGACGCCCGGTCAGGAAGCCCGGTCAGGACGCGGAGACGAAGTCCCGCACCAGCTTGACGAACTCGTCCGGCTGCTCGAAGAACGCGGCGTGCCCCGCGTCGATCTCGGCGTACTGGGCCCCCGCGATGGCGGCGTGCAGCGCGCGGCTGTGCTCCACGGGGACGGTCGCGTCCTGCGCGCAGCCGATGACGAGGGTGCGCGCGCGGACGCGGGGCAGCAGTGCGCGGATGTCCATGCGCCGGTCGAGATCGACGTGCCGCAGCGTCCCGGG
The DNA here is from genome assembly GCF_000719135.1 of Streptomyces avicenniae. Lineage (GTDB taxonomy): Bacteria > Actinomycetota > Actinomycetes > Streptomycetales > Streptomycetaceae > Streptomyces > Streptomyces avicenniae. The sequence continues at coordinate 79,739 of NZ_JOEK01000007.1, forward strand.
CGTGGGCGGCATGGCGTGCACGAGCCGTTCGACCTCCTCGTGCCCGAGCGCGCCGAGGAAACCCCGGCTGAAGCCCGTCATGGTGACACACCGTCCGAACGCCTCCGCGTCGAGACCGCCGAGACATCGCCAGAGCGCGAACTCGTTGCTCAGGTACGCGTCCCCGTCCGTGTGGGCCCATCCGGCGACCGTGATCAGGCTGGCCACCAGGTCGGGGCGCAGCGCGGCCAGCGCGGTGGCGACGGGCGCGCCGAGCGAGTAGCCGAGCACGGCGGCCGGTCCGGCCGCCGCGTGCTCGATGACCGCCGCCACCTGCGCGGCCAGCCCCTCGACGGTGAGCGGCGCCCCGTCGTCCTCGGTCCGGCCGGTGCCGGAGAGGTCGGGCGCGAGGACGGTCCTGCGGTCGGCGAGCGCGGGGGCGACCCCGCCCCAGGTGCCCGCCGCGCCGAGCGGGCCCGTGCCGTGGACGAGGACGAGAGCCGGGCCCGCGCCGGTGACGGTGTAGTGGACCCGGGCGTTCCCCGCGGTGACGATCGGCATGAACATGTCTCCTTCCGCTGTCGGCACAGTCCGTCGCTGCGCGGTCTCCGTGACGTCAGGATGAGGGCGCCGGGCGGTGCGCCGCTGCCACCGGCGGCGCGGCGGGGGTTGGCGACAGGACGGTGGCGCGGGTGCGGACGCGGCGGGACGTACGGCGGGCGCCGCCGGGCGTACGGCGGGCCGCGCGGCCGGGTGCGGCGGCGTGGGGCCGGCGGGCGGGCGGGCCGCGCGCGGCGCACGCCTGGCCGCGCGGCGGGCGGCTGGGGCCCGGGGGGCGGGCCTGACGCCGTTGACCTGCGGTGGCGGCCGGTGCGCGCGGTGGCGCGGCCCGCCCGTCCTGGCGGCGTGCCCGCCGCGCGGCCGGGTGTGTGGGCGCCACCCGGGCTGGGCAGGTCTGTCGGCGGACCGGCACGCGCCCGCGGGAGACGGCCGGACGCGGGGCGGGCCCGTCGGCGCCCCGGGTGGGGGCGGCGCGTGGGGACGGTGAAGGCGCGGCGCGTCTCGAACACCTGGTGGGCGGGGGGTGGGAGCGGCCGGGCGCTTGACCCCGTCGCCCGTTCCGGTCCGGCGCCACCGCGGGGCCGTCACCCGCCGCACCGCCCCGCCCGGGGACGGGGACGTGCGCCGCGGCTACTCGACGACCAGCGTCACCGGCACGTTCCCCCGCGTCGCCCGCGAGTACGGGCAGACCTGGTGCGCCTCGCGCAGCAGCCGCTCGCCCTGCTCGCCCGACAGGTGGTCCGGCAGCTCCGCACGCAGCGTGACGGCCAGGGCGAAGCCCACGTCGTCCTTGCCGATCTGCACCTCGGCGGTGATGGACACGTCACCCGTGTCGATCTTCTCGCGCCGCCCGACGTTCGCGAGCGCGCTGGCGAAACAGGCCGCGTAGCCCGCCGCGAAGAGCTGTTCCGGGTTGGTGCCCTTGCCGTCGCCGCCGAGCGCGGGCGGCAGCGCGAGGCCGAGGTCCAGCTGCCCGTCCGACGAGACGGCCCTGCCCTCCCGTCCGTTCGCGGTGGCGACAGCGGTGTAGAGCGCGTCCATGATTCTCACCCTTCGTCGGTTCCGTCCCCCCGTTCTCGCAACGTGCGCGGACCCGTCACCATTCCGGCTCTCCAGCGGACGCCCCTGACGGCCGATCGACCAGGGCATGCCGCCCGCACACTTCCACGCGTACCACTGGCAGGGCGAGCGCCGCGTCCTCGACCAGGAGGCCGACCGGCGCCCCGCCACCGCCGCCGGTCTGCCGCCCTCCCCCGGCTTCCTCGCCAACCGGTGCACGCCCCTGCGCGTCTGCGACTGGCTGCTGCGCCCCGGCAGCGCCGTCACGCGTACGTGCGACGGGCCCGAGGCGGCGGCCGACTGGTTCGGGCGGGAGGCGGCACGCGCCGCGCCCGCGTTCGCCACGGCGCACGAGCGGGACCGCGTACCGGCCCGCGCGCGGTCCGCCGCACGGACGCTCGCCTGGGGCGGCGACGTGCACGCGGGCTGGTACCTGCGTGGCACCGGGTTCCTGACGCTCGACGTCATCGGCTGCTCGCCCAACCGCACCGACCCGCGCCTGCCGTGCCCCCTGCACCACTGACACCGTCCGTCACCCCCGCTGTTCGCCCTCCGCGCTGCTGACCACGCCGCGCTGCACCGGGACGGGGACGGGGTTGCGCCGTGTGCCGCCGACGCGCGGCAGCCGCCGGATGGCGGGCACCGCCAGCAGCGTCGCGGGCCCCACCACCGACGCGACGGCTCCGGCCAGCAGTACCTCGTTCGTACCGAACACCCCTGCGGCGGGTCCGGCCAAGGCTTGGCCCACCGGCATCATCACGATGGATCCCGCGACCTCGTACGCATGGATGCGGTTCAGCACGGCCCCCGGCACCTGAGTCTGCACGGACGTTGCCCACATGACGCCCCAGAACGCCATGCCGGCCCCGGCTATGACGAAGCCCACCATGACGACCGGCACCGGCATGCCCGCACCGACCGTCAGCGGTTGCAGGCAGTACCCGAACAGCACCACGGCCCCCACGCGCAGCGGGTAGCGCGGGCGGAAGCGCATGGCCAGCAGCCCGCCGAGGGCCATGCCCGCGCCGAGCGCGGAGTTCACCAGGCCGTACGCGCTCTCGCCGTGCTCGCCGATCATGAGCGTCGCCACCAGCGGGACGGCCGGGCCCCAGGCCATCAGCATCAGCAGCATCCAGATGAGGATGACGCCCCACATCCACGTCCGTGCGCGGAACTCCTGCCAGCCCTCGGCCAGGTCGGCGCGGAACGTGCCGCCGCCGCGTTCGCCGCCGTGCCGCTGGGCCGGGAGCCGCAGCAGCAGGAGACAGACGGCGCTGACCAGGTACGTACCGGCGTGCACGGCGAAGACCCCGCCGGGCGAGGTGATGCCGACGAGGGTGCCCGCCACGGCAGGGCCGAAGATGGCCATGGCCGACTCGGCGGTGCGCACCGCGCCGTTCGCGCCCTGCACGTCGTCGGCGATGCGGGGCACGGTGCTGGCCACCCCCGGCTGGAACATGGCGGCGCTGACGCCGTTCACGGCGCCGAAGGCGCACAGCTGCCACAGCTCCGCCTGCCCCGCGTAGAACAGCCACGCCGTCACGGCCTGGGTGACGACGCGCACGAGGTCGGCGCCGATCATCAGCCGCCGCGTGTCGAACCGGTCCGCGATCACCCCGCCGAAGATGACGAACGCCGCGAAGCAGCCGGTGAACGACGCCAGCGCCCCGCCCACGGCCCCGGCCCCGCCGCCCTGCGCGATCAGCCCCGCCGCCAGCGCGACGGGCAGCATCATGTCGCCGAGCTTGGCGACCGTGCGCGCCGTGAAGAAGAGGGCGAAGTTGCGCGACCACAGCCCTGGCGAGGACGTCATGGCCCCACTATCGCCCGGCTCGTGCAGGAGTGCGATGCGGGTACGGGTGTCCGGCGGGCGCGCACGGGGGCGCGTCAGGGGTGCGGACGCGGATGGGGGTGCGGCTCCAGCGGAGGCGCGGACACGGCGCAGTGCGAACGGCACTGCGGCGCGGGCGGACGTCCGCCCCCTCCCCCCGCCTGCGTCAGTTCCCCCGGCACGGTGAACCACGACACCAGCGCGCCCAGCACCATCAGGCCCGCGCAGATCAGCACGGCGCGCCCGAACGCGGCGTCCACCGCGCCCGCGTCGCGGTACTGGTCCGTGGACAGGCCGATGACCAGCGGGAGGGCCGCGACGGCGAAGAGCTGGGCCACGCGTGCGGCGGCGTTGTTGACCCCGCTGGCCACACCGGCGCGCCGGTCCTCCAGGGAGGCGAGCACCGTGGCGGTCAGCGGTGCGACGAAGAGGCTCATGCCCAGGCCCTGCACCACGACGCCCGGGAGGATCGCGGTCCAGTACGAGCCGCCTGGGTGGACGCGGTGCAGCAGGAGCAGTCCAGCGGCGGCGATCAGGGGACCGACCGTCATGGGCAGCCTGGGGCCGATGCGTTGCGCCAGGGCACCGGCGGGGCCGGAGAGCGCGGTCAGCAGCAGTGTCGTCGGCAGGGTGGCGACGCCTGCGGACAGCGCGGAGTAGCCCAGGCCGTTCTGGAGCTGGGTGGGGAGCAGGAAGAAGACCCCACCGATCGCCGCGTAGAGGCAGAGGGTGACCAGGTTGGCCGCGGTGAAGAGGCGGGAGCGGAAGACGTCGAGGGGCAGCATGGGCCGCGGGGCGCGCCGTTCACGCCAGACGAACAGGGCGCCGAGGACGACGCCCACCACGGCCACCCACAGCGTCCGCTGGATCAGCGCGTAGGTGACGCCCCCCAGGGACAGCGCCGCCAGCGCGGCGCCCGTCACGTCGAAGCGTCCTGACGCCTCCCAGTCCCGGCTCTCGGGGACCCCGCGCGTCAGCACGAGCACGACGACGGCGAAGGGCACGTTGATGAAGAAGATCCAGCGCCAGCCGGGCCCGTCCACCAGCCAGCCGCCGAGGAACGGACCGCAGGCCGTCGCGACACCCCCGAGGCCCGACCACAGTCCGACGGCCTTGGCGCGCTCGCCGGGGCGGAACGTCGCCTGGATCAGTGCCAGCGACCCCGGGGTTAGCAGCGCGCCGCCCACACCCTGGAGGGCACGCGCGGCGATCAGCGCGTCGCCGCTCGGGGCGATCCCGCACAGCACCGACGCCAGGGTGAACCAGACCACGCCGATGACGAACACCCGGCGCCGCCCGTAGCGGTCCCCCAGGCCGCCGCCCAGCAGGATCAGGCCCGCAAGGGTGAGCATGTACGCGTTGAGCGTCCACTGGAGGTCGGACAGCGGCACGTCCAGGTCGGCGCCGATCCTGGGCAGCGCGACGGTGACGATCGTGCCGTCCAGCATGGCCATCCCCGAGCCGAAGACCGCGGCCCCCAGCACCCGCCGACCGGCCGGGTCCCGGACGCCCACGCCCTGCCCCTGCTCGCGCTGCCGCTCCCGCCGTGCCATGCGGCCATCATGCGTCGCCGTCGGCCGCGCGTCGCGTGGACGTGCGGGTGGGCGTGGCCGGTGTCAGCATGGAGGGGTGAGTGCGAAGCGGAAGGGCGAGGACGACGGCGAGGCGCTGTCCGCGTACCGCGGCAGGCGGGACTTCGGGCGGACGGGTGAGCCGCGCGGCGGCGCGGCGGACGGCGGCGGGCCCGTCTTCGTCGTGCAGATCCACGACGCCAGCCGCATGCACTTCGACTTCCGCCTGGAGGCGGACGGCGTGCTGAAGTCGTGGGCCGTCCCCAAGGGCCCGTCCACCGACCCGCACGACAAGCGCCTCGCCATGCCGACGGAGGACCACCCGCTGGACTACCGGAACTTCGAGGGCACCATCGCGGAGGGCCAGTACGGCGCGGGCACCGTGATCATCTGGGACGAGGGCACGTGGCACCAGGAGCGCGGCTCGTCCGTCGCCGAGGCGCTGCGCAAGGGCCACCTGTCGTTCGAGCTGGACGGGCACAAGCTGCACGGTGGCTACGCGCTGACGCGGTTCCGGCAGGGCAAGGGCGAGGCGTGGCTGCTGGTGAAGCGCGACGACAGCCACGCGTCCGGCCACGGCACCCCCGACCCGGTCCGTGCCCGCTCCGCGCGCACCGGCCGCACCCTGCGCCAGGTCGCCTCAGAGGAGTGACCGCGACGGGTCCGCCTCCGGCAGGACGTGCCGTCCCCCGCGCGCGTACACCTGGCAGTACTCGACCATGACCTCGAACCGCACCGCCGCGACAACCTCGCCGCCGCTCCCCCGCGCGGCGTCGAACGCGTAGGCGGTGCGCAGCGTCTCCTCGTACGGCTCGTCGCTCTCCACCGTCGCGAAGCCCGGCACGGCGCCCCAGGTGCCCTCGACTATCCGCGTCATGCGCAGTTCCAACACGCCGGGTCGCGGGCAGCCCCAGCGGAAACGGGTGACGCTCAGCAGGCCCGACACGGACGCGTACTCCGTCCAGCCGTCGCCTCCCGGCAGGAACACCAGGTCACTGCTCTCCATCGCGCCGTAGTCGAAGGGCCCGCTCGTCCAATGGCCCGTCAGGGCGCTGTCCCGCTGCATGCCCCCATCATCCGTGGCGGCCCGCCCTTCACCCGATGCGGTGAACCGGCGGACGGCGGCGCCTGTTCCGGCCGCGCGTGGGGAGGCTTGCGCCGTGGTGATCGAGCTGCTGTCCCAGGCGTTCCAGGCGGAGCCGGTCATGCGCTGGATCTTCCCCGACGAACGGCACCGCAGGACCCTGCTGCCCGCCCTGTTCGACGTGCTGTTCGCCGAACATCTCGCGGCCCACGGCGAGACGCTCGTCGCGGACGACGACGGTTTCCCCGACGGCGTCCTGCTCTACGTCCCCCCTGGCCCGCCCCGCCAGGCCGCCGACCACGCGGCGCGCCTCGCCGCGCGTCTCGAAGCCGCCGTCGGACCGCACGCCGACCGCGCGGTCACCCTGCTCGACACCCTCACCGGACGCCACCCGGGCGCCCCGGCGCACTACCACGTGGCGTACTGCGCCGTACGGCCCGGCCGCCAGGGGCGTGGCATAGGCGGGGCCCTGCTGCGGGGGCTGCTGGAGCGGGCGGACCTGGACGGCGTCGGCACGTACGCCGAGTGCAGCACGTCCCGCCTCCTCGACCTAGGCGTCCGGCACGGCTTCGCGCCGCTGCCGATGATCCCGCTGCCCGACGGCCCGGTCGTGCGGCCCGCCTGGCGTGAACCCGTGGGGCCCTGACACGAGACATGTCACCGCCCCGGTGACGGGTCGATCGTCACCGGGGCGGGTTCACAGTGGTGTGCGGAGACTCAGTGACGCCCGTGCGCCGAACTCGACGCGCCGCCGAACAGCCGGGCCACGGCCCGGAAGGGCAGCGTGACGACAGTGGCGATGGCGCCACCGATCTGGCGGAACACATCAGCGATGGCCCTCAGCATGGTTGACCTCCCTAGGTGGTCACCCGGCGTTCGCTTTCGGCCGGATGGTGTCTTGCCTTTCTCTCCGTCCCCCGTACAGGTTCCGCGAACTCCTGGGCGCAAACGTCCTTTTTCCACGCGCGCCTGTTCCGGTCCGCGCAACATTCGGCTGCCACAATCGGAAACCGCCTCCGTGTCCGGCAGGACACGCCGCCGGACGACGAAGGAGCGCCCCGTGCCGCTGACCCCGGAGCCGCTGCGCCGGATGGGATTCCTGACCATCGGCCTGTTCGACGGCGCCGCCCCGCGCGGGGGGCACGAATCGGTCCTCGGCATCATCGAGTTGGGCGAGCGGCTCGGCTTCGACAGCGCGTGGGTGCGGCACCGGCACCTCCAGTACGGCATCTCCTCGCCCGTCGCCGTCCTCGCGGCGGCGACCCAGCGCACCAGCCGCATCGCGCTGGGGACGGCCGTCATCCCGCTGGGCTGGGAGAACCCGCTCCGGCTCGCCGAGGACCTGGCCACCGTGGACGTCCTGTCGGGTGGCCGTCTGAACCCCGGCGTGAGCGTCGGGCCGCCGATGCACTTCGACCGCGTGAAGCGGGCCCTCTACCCGGACACGGCGGAGGCCGAGGATTTCAGCCACCACCGCGTCCGGCGGCTCCTCGACCTCCTGCGCGGCGCCCCGGCCAGCGACTTCAGCGGCACCGAGGGCATCGAGGAGTACGCCGACCACGTACAGCCCCACTCCCCCGGCCTCGCCGACCGCGTCTGGTACGGCGGCGCCAGCCTCGGCTCGGCGCAGTGGGCGGGCGAGCAGGGCATGAACCTGCTGACGAGCAACGTCGTGAAGGCCGAGGAGGCCGAGGACTTCGCGCAGATCCAGCTCTCCCACATCCGCCGGTTCCGCGAGCACCACCCGGACGGCGAGCGGGCGCGCGTCTCCCAGGGCCTCGTCGTGATCCCGACCGACAGCGCCACGCCTGAGCAGCGCGCGAAGTACGAGGCGTACGCCGAGCGCCGCCGCGCGCGCACCGGCACGACGCACGGGCCGCGCCGGATCATGTACGCGCCCGACCTCGTCGGCCCCTCGGCGCAGATCGCCGAACAGCTGTACGCGGACCCGGCGTTCCAGCAGGTGCGGGAGGCGGTGTTCCCGCTGCCCTTCACCTTCGAGCACGCCGACTACGTGCAGATCCTGACCGACATCGCGACCCACCTCGGCCCGGCCCTCGGCTGGCACCCGGCCACCTGAGCGCCCCGGCCGGGTTTCGCGCGGCGACCGGCAGGACATGCACCGGGGAAAAGGGGGAGAGCACATGCCGACCGCTCTGCGCGCGCTCACCGTCTCCATACTGTGCAGCCTCGTCGCGACCGTCTCGGTCACCACCACCGGCCCCGGCACGGCCTGGACGATCGCCTTCTGGGCCTGGTGGTCCGTCCTGGCGGCCGTCACCGTCCGGCTGATCGGCGAGAGCCGCGCCTGACCCCGGTGCCCCGCCGTCGCACGGCGGCGGGGTGGCTAGGACACGTCCACGCCGTACTCCCTGACCAACTCCTCAAGGCCGCCGCGGTATCCCCTGCCGCCCGTCACGAACTCCCAGTCGCCGTTCGCGCGGCGCCGGAAGGACCCGAGGACGAGGGCCGTCTCCCCGGCGCGGCCCTCGGAGACCTCCAGCCGGTCGAGCGCCGCTCCCCCGGCGTCCAGCAGCCGGATACCGGCGCGCGTGAACCCGGCGAGGTCGGCCTCGGGGTCGGCGAGGGGATCGACCGCCGCGATGACGACGAGACGGTCGGCGCGCTCGGGGAGTGCGTCGAAGGAGACCTGGATCGCGGCCCTGTCCGGCGGGACGGGCGGGAGCGCGCGGACCGTGCCGTCGGGGGTCGCGGGGTTGTTGAAGAAGACGAAGTGGTCGTCGTCCAGGACGCGGTTGCCGTGGCAGACCAGCGCGCACACGTCCAGGGCGACGCCGCCCGACCAGTACATGCCCAGCACGTTGTGGTCGTCCTCATCGCCCTCGTTGTCCGCGTCGTCCGGCGCCGACCGCTGGGCCGGTACCGTACGGTCGTCGCCGAGCCGCCCGCGCAGCCCGTGGCGGTGCAGCAGATCGACCAGTTCTGGGCCCGCGATCAGCTCCAGCGGTTTGCCGTTGGCGAAGGTGTGCGAGCCGGGGCCGAAGCCGGACGTCGTGACCAGTACGCCCTTGTTGGCGCCCACGGCCAGCATGGTGCCGTAGAGGTCGCGGACGGCCGTCGGGGGCACGGTGTTGCGGTAGCGCTTGACCTGGACGACGATCTCGCCGCCGCGGATCGGCGTCGGGTCCACGGCGTGGACATCGACGCCGCCGTCGCCTGAGCGCTCGGTGGTCACGGCGTGCATGCCCATGGCCTCGAACAGCTGCCTGATCAGGGACTCGAAGGCCAGCGGGTCCATCGTGTACAGATCCGGGTCGTCGTCGCCGCCGTGCTGCACGACGCCGTCGCCGATCTCCTCAGGCACCCGGCCGGGCCGCACCGTCGCGCTCTGGTCGGGGCGCGCCGACAGCTGGCCACGGAGGGCGTCCTCCAGGCAGTCAACGGCGTTCACCTGCTCCAGGTGCAGCCCGGCGAAGGTGGACCGTGACGCCATGACGGTGGCCAGGAACAGGTGCGCCCGCCTGCCGGTCGCCGGATCGTGGTCGTCCACGAACCCGTTGAGGGCGACCGACTCCAGCGCGCCGAACTCGTCGGCGGCGAAGAGGTCGTGGAGGACCAGCAGCACGCACTGGGCGAGCACGTCCCGGTAGAGGGCACGGCGTTCGGTGACCGGCCGGGCCGTCTCCTTCTCGCGGTCGGCGGTGGGCATGTAGCGCACCGACTTCGTCTCCGGGATGACGCCGTACCCGGGCAGCTCCCAGTTCAGCACCAGCTGGCGCGCGGAGGAGTCGTACGCGGCGGAGACCTGGCGCGGCAGATCCTCCGGCCACGCCGTCGAGGCGTAGAGGGCGGCGGAGAAGTACTCCACCGCGGCCTCGGCGTCGCCGTTGCGCAGCCCCCTGACCATCTCGGCGATACCCGCGTTGTGGCGGCGGACCTCCCCGAGCTGCGCGTCGGCCCACTGCTGGTACTGCCGCTGATACGCGGCCAGTTGCTGCTGTCGCTGCGTCTCCGCCGCCTGCGCGGCATGCCAGTCGCGCTCGAACCGGGCGCGTGCCTCGGCCTGCGCGTTGGCCCGCTGCGCGGCGGTCCAACCACCTTGCGCCTGGTAGTGGTTGGGGTCCGGCATGCGGAGGGGGATCGCCAGCTGGCCAGGCGCGAACGGCTCGATCCGCTCCGGCCGTGTCAGCGGTCCTGTGGAGAAGGCGGGAGCCCGGCATCCCGCCACCAGCAGACCCCGCAACGACTCGACGCGCGCGTCGAGTTCGTCCGTACGCCGCCTGGCGTCCGCCTCACGCTGCTGCCGGTACGCCGCCTTCTGCTCGCGATGGCTGCGCGCCACGTCCCGCTGATACGCGCGCTGCTGCCTCTCCTGCTCCCGCTGGGCCCTGGCCTGCGCCTCACGCTGCCGTTGCTGCTGGCGCTGCGCCTCGGCCCAGATCCCGACCAACCCATTGGAGCGACGACTCATGCCCTACAGGCCCTCCCCCGGCCGACGCCCCGGTGTCACACCCCAGGCCCCGGCCCCGTAACCAGCAGTGATGACCCGACTCTAGCCGCTCCCCGCGGCCCCGCCCATCCGGTCGCCGAGGGCGCGGTACGCCCCAGGGCACGGGGCCCGCTGTTCGTCCGTCGTCGTCGCTGTCCGCCGATGCCCGGGGACGCGCGGCTCGTACGGGTACCTACCCCGTGCGGGTCCGGCCAAGGCAGGCGGGCCTGACCCCTGCGTGCCTCGCTGAACCGGACTGAGCGGGGGCCCGGAACCACGGGGACACGGCGAGGCGCGCCGCGACGTTCGGCTCGGCGGGCGAAGAACCTCGGGGCCGGGGCGCGGGTATCGGCCGAACTGCCGGTCCGTACGATGCCGTGGCCGGTTCAGGGGCGCCGTTTCCCGGCGGATGCCGGGGCACGACCACGGGCCCAGGGAGAGGGTGTCAGTCGCCCTCGTCGCCGGTTCCCGCTGTGACCCAGCCGTCTCCGAACCTCAGGAACGACACGCCTCCGGGGTAGGCGGTGCAGAGCGCGTGCACCAGGCTGCCGACATCGACGCAGCCCTCCAGGCCGTCGTCGGTGAACTCCCGCGGCCACCTGGTCATCACGTCCACGAACGGCTCGGTCCTGTCGCCCAGCGCGACGCGGAAGAGCAGGAACCCGTTCACCCCGTCGTCGATGTCCAGCGTCACCGTGCCGGGCGGCTCGTCGCCGTTGACCCGGACGGCGAAGACCTCGAAACCGTCGTCCTCGTCCCCGTCCTCGTCCTCGTCCTCGAACAACCGGACCAGGTGGCCGTCTTCGTTCTCCCGCCAGCCGGACCGGTCCAGGAGCTTGCGCACGCCGTGCATCGTGTGCTCCTGCCACGCGGCCGGGCCGTTCAGCAGCGCCTCGAACTCCGGCTCCCCGCGCAGTGCGGCCAGGTCGGGGTCGGCGTGGATCTTTTCGGCCATCTCCACGTCGATGCACGCCGCCCGCGTGAGGTCGGCCAGCGCCGCCGCCCTGTCACCGGCCACCAGGTACGCGTAGCCCCGGTACCAGAGGACCGTGGGGTCCTCCTGCCGCGCCAGCGCCTCGGTCAGCGCGGCGACCCCCTCGTCGGCGCGCCCCCGCTTGGTGAGCGCGAGACCGTAGTGGGCCCAGACACCCGGCTCGTCGTCGGCCTCCTCGGTGGCCCGGGCCAGCGCCGTCAGCGCCGCCTCGGCGTCGCCCGCCTGCTCGTACAGCCACACCTCATAGGTGCGGGCCAGCGACGGCATCCGCCCGGCCCGCGCGGCGCGGTCCAGCGCGGCGGCCGCGCCGACCGGGTCCGCCCCGTAGTGCAGCGCGCCCAGCCACAGGTCCGCCAGCCCGTCGTTCTCCTCGTCGGCCGCGCGCTCGAACGCCCGGGCGGCTAGATCCCAGCGCTCCGCGTCGATGGCGGCGAACGCCGCCTCCAGCCAGGGGACGCCGCCCGGTGCCCCTTCGAGTTCGGCCAGCGGGCGTACCGCGTGCCGTTCCAGCTTGCGGAGGGGAATCCCGGTGACCAGGGCGGTGCGCAGCCCCCCGGGCACCGGCGCCCGGAAGGCGCCCAGCAGCCCCAGCGAGGCCAGCGTGCGGACGCGCGGCCCGGGGTCCGCGAGCCGTTCGAGCAGTGCGGCCAGCCGCTCCGCACCCGTCGGCATGCCGAACAGCGCCGGGTCGTCGTGCCCGAGCACGTCCACCAGCCCGTCCAGCACAGGAGCCGTCAGCTCCGGCCCCGTCGCCTGCACCAGCAGCGCCTCCGGCAGTCCGGGGTAGCCGGTCGTCACGTAGGCCGCGTACCAGTGCTCGCCGGACCCGGGTATCTCCCGTTCCACGGCGGCCAGCGTGGCGAACAGGGCGCTGGGCCTCGGGCGCACCGGCCGCCAGCCAGCCACGGCCAGCCGTTCGGCCATGGTCGCGGCCCGCTCCGCCTGCGGGGCCGTCGCGGTCTGTGGGGGCGACGGGGCGGCGGGCAACGGCTCGGACGCGGCGTGTACCGGTCCCATCAGGCTGCCGGGCGCGGCGGCGGCCACCTCCGCCGCGAACCACAGCAGCCGATCGGTACCGAGCCGGTCCGTCCAGTCCAGCAGCAGGCGCAGCAGCCGGTCCGTCACCGGGATGTCGTCCAGGGCCAGCCGGAACTCGACCTTGTTCCTGGGCAGTCCGACGCGCAGCCGCATCTCGTCGTTCACCTGGCCCACGTCGAACACGGCGCCGCCACGGCCGTCGTACCGGAGGCCGAGGCCCGTGCCCATCACGAACGCAGCGGGTCCCGTCGTGCACCAACCGGCCCGCCTCAGCACCCGTGTGAAGCGGGCCGAGACGGGGTCCTCGGCGAGCTGATAACCGTCTTCGGTGAGGAACGGGATCGAGACCGGGTGACCGAACGGGTCGTCCGACAGCAACGCCCGCAGCTCGTCCGCGTCCACGGCCGCCCACCGCTCGGCGACACCGTCCTCCTCGGCCTCCTCCTCGACCACCCAGCGCACCGGGGCCCGCTCCGCGACGCGGTCGAGCCACTCCGCCGCCTTCTCCCGGCACAACTCCTCGGGCACGTCGAGGAGCAGTTCCACCAGCGACCGGAACTCCTCGGCGCTCATCCCGTCGGCCACGGGGACGGCGAACTCCAGTCCCATCCCCTCGAACTCCAGCCGCACCGCGAGATGCTCACCACGCGGCGACTCCACCACGTGCCACGCCCCGTCCTCCGGCCCCCGCAGTTCCTCGAACACGCGCACCCGCACGGCCTGACTCAACGTGACTTCCCCGTCCTGCTGCCTGGTCAAGGCCCCACAAGCTACCGCCAACTCAGTGCAGCAGCAAAGATGTTCGGCCAGGCTCACGGGTCAGTGGGATCACGACGCCTCGTCCGGGCCGCCTGCAACGCGGCGCCCGGAAGGACCCGGAACGCCTCAGGCTTCGCATCCGGGTACACATGCCCGGCTTCCGCGACCACCTCTCCACCAGATCCCACTGCTGCTCCACCACCCTCGGCACGCCCGGAGAGGCGTGGGCCGTCGTGTGCTGCTGACGGGCGTGGACAACGGCGCGGTGAAGCAATGGGTGGGAGCCACCCGAGTATGCGCCACCAGGACCGCGCGACACCGGTCGTTCCCGCGGGTCGCGCGCAGCGCCGGGGTGCGGATGGTCCGGCTGCGCGACGCCGCTGACCGCCGCCGGGGTGGCGCCTCGGGCCGTGATGACGTCTGCACCCACATCGTGGGGGACATCCGGCGGAAGGCGATCGGCCAATGGATCGGCCGCTCAAGCATCGGCGACGATGGCCGTTGACCGTCGCCGTTGATGTCGATCCCGGACGTCGAACGCCCCGGAGCATGATCACTCCGAGGCGTCTGCGCTGGTGCCCCCGGCAGGATTCGAACCTGCGACACCCGCTTTAGGAGAGCGGTGCTCTATCCCCTGAGCTACGAGGGCCGGGGCCCGTTGGCAGACCCGTGAGCCGGGGACAGCTTAGCCGATGGCCCGGCGGGTGCCCGCCGTGAGCCCCCGGGGCCGTGTGAGTGACCTGCCGCGACGGGCGCCCGCCGGGCCATCGGGTCCTTCCCCTTTCCCCGCACCGGCTGTTGGCCGGTGGGAGTGCGTACGTCCGCGAGGCAGAGAAGGAGCGGTGAAGCGGCAAGGCCGTCCGGTTGACCGGTGCGGACAAGGGGATCGGGCGGGCGGCAGCACAGCGGCTGGGTATGGCCCGGCCCCCTTTTGTCACAGAGACGCGGCGGGGAGGGCCAGTCCCTCGTCCGGGACACCCACCGCACCGAGCTGACCGCCGCCGCCGTCCCCGCCGACCGGCCCCGTGAGTCGGCGCCGAGGCACCCCGCGGCCCGGTGACCCGCGACGTCGCGGGCGTGAGCCCCGGCACCGTGTCGGCCTGTCGGCCGCCCGTCGCGCCGCGCTCGACGTGGCGGACGCCCAACAGCGCTGAGACGTACGGCGGTCGGCCGCGCCCGTGGCCTCCGTGCGGGGGCGCCCGCGACTCCACCGATCACTTAGGCTAGCCTTGCCTAAATTTTTGGCCAGGCGAGGAGTCGGGGAGCGGATGCGCACCACGGAGGTGTCAGGACGCCAGGTGCTGTGGCGGGCCGTCGCCGGGCAGCGGCGGAACGTCGCCGTGGCGGCGGTGCTCGGTGCGGTGCACCAGGCCGCCGAGGTGTTCGTGCCCGTGCTGATCGGCGTCGTCGTCGATCGTGCCGTCGCGACCGGCGACGGCGACGGGATGGTGCGCTGGCTGCTCGTCCTCGCCCTGGTGTACGTGGGGCTGTCGCTCAGCTTCCGCCTCGGCGCCCGCGCCGGGGAACGGGCCGCGGAACGGTCGGCGCACGGGCTGCGGATCAGGCTGGTGGACCGCGTCCTGGCCCCGGGCGGCGGCGCGGACGAGGGGCGGCTCCCCGGGGTGCTCGCCAGCGTCGCGACCGAGGACACCCGCCGGGTCGGCGCCGTCAGCATGGCCATGACCCTCGGCATCGGCGCCGCGATGGGCCTGCTGGTGGGCGCCGTCGTGCTGCTGCGGATCTCCCCGGCGCTCGGGCTGCTGGTCCTGCTCGGCGTGCCCGTGATCCTCGTGCTGGGCCACTACCTCAGCAAGCCGCTGGAGCGCCGCAGCGCCGCCGAGCAGGAGCGCGCCGCGCACGCCTCGGGGGTCGCCGCCGACCTGGTGGCGGGCCTGCGTGTGCTGAAGGGCATCGGCGCGGTGCCCGCCGCCGTCGGCCGCTACCGGGACACGAGCCAGGCGTCGCTCGCCGCGACCCTGCGCGCGGCCCGCGCCGAGGCGTGGCAGAACGGGCTGACGACCGGGCTGATCGGCGTGTTCATCGCCGTCGTGGCGCTCGTCGGCGGACGGCTCGCCGCCGAGGGTGACGTCGGCCTCGGCGAGTTGGTGGCCGCGGTCGGTCTCGCCCTCTTCCTCATCTCGCCGCTCCAGACGCTCGCCTGGGTGAACGCCGAGCTGGCGCAGGGCCGCGCGTCCGCCGCGCGGATCGCGGAGGTGCTGTCGTCGCCGCACGCCGTCCCGGTGGGCGGGCCGGTGCCGGGCCGCGCGTCGGGGGGCGTCCTGCGGCTGCGTGACGTGCACGTCGGCGGGCTGCGCGGGTTCGACCTGGAGCCGCTGCCGGGCGAGGTGCTGGGCGTCGCGGTGACCGATCCGGCCCATGCGGTGGCGCTGGTGCGCTGCCTGGGCCGTGAGACCGAGCCGGAGGCGGGTGGCATCGAGCTGGACGGGGTGTCGGTGACCGCGCTCGACCCCGCAGGGGTACGGCGTGTGGTACTCGTCGCAGCGCACGACGCGGACCTGTTCGACGGGACCGTGGCCGAGAACATCATGGCGGGCGCCCCGGCCGAGACCGACATCACCGCCGCGATGGCCGCGGCGGGCGCCGACGAGCTGGTGCATTCGCTGCCCGAGGGCGCAGGTCAACAAGTGGGGGAACGCGGCCGGTTCCTGTCGGGCGGCCAACGGCAGCGCGTCGCCCTGGCGCGCGCACTGGCCGCCGATCCCCCGGTGCTGGTACTGCACGACCCGACCACCGCCGTGGACACCGTGACTGAGGCCCGTATCGCCACCGGGCTGCGCGCACTGCGCGCAGAACAGCCCGGCCGGGTCACCGTGCTGATCACCACGAGCCCCGCGCTGCTCGCCGTCACGGACCGCGTGGTGTGGGTGGACGGCGGCCGAACGGTGGACACCGCCCCGCATGACGAACTGGTGCAGCGCCACTCCTCCTACCGATCGGCTGTGCTGGCATGAGCGCTACGCAGGACACCCCGGGCCGTGAGCTGCTGCCCGTGGCCACCGCTCCCCGCACCCGCGCCGCTGTACGCGAACTACTGCGCGGCCGTACGGGGGCAGCCGTCGCGGCGTTCGCCACCATGGCCGCCGCCACCGCCGTCGGACTGCTGACCCAGCCCCTGCTGGGCCACATCGTGGACGAGGTCGCCGAGCGGCGCGGCGTGGACGCACTGACCGTGCCCGTGCTGCTGCTGGCCGGCGTCGCCGTGGCACAGGGCATCGGCACGGCGTTCGGCCTGTCCCTGATCGCCCGCCTCGGCGAGACGCTCCTCGCGGGCCTGCGCGAACGGTTCGTCAGGCACGCCCTGCACCTGCCGCTCACGCAGGTCGAGCGCGCCGGTACGGGCGACCTGACCGCGCGCGTGACGGGCGACATAGCGGTCGTCGCACAGGCCGTACGGCACGCGCTGCCCGAGCTGGCACGCTCCGTCCTGACCATCGTGCTGACGTTCGGTGCGCTCGCCGTGCTGGACTGGCGCTTCCTGCTCGCCGCGCTGATCGCCGTGCCCGTACAGGCGCACACCGCGCAGTGGTACGTACGCCGCGCCGTGCCCCTGTACGCCGAGCAGCGCATCGTGACCGGCACCCAACAGCAGCAACTGTTGGACACGATCGGTGGAGCGGCGACAGTGCGCGCGTTCCGTATGGAGCGCGGCCACATAGAGGCGGTGACGTCACGCTCGTCCGCCGCCGTCGCCGTGACTCTGCGCGGTGTGCGGCTGGTGCTGCGCTTCTACGCACGGCTGCACATCGGTGAGTACCTGGGCCTGGGGGCCGTACTGCTGACGGGCTTCTGGCTGGTGCGGGACGGCTCCGTGTCCATCGGCACGGCGACCGCCGCGGCCCTCTACTTCCACAGCCTGTTCAACCCCATCAACGCCGCCCTGGTCCTGATGGACGACGCCCAGTCCGCGCAGGCGGGCCTGGCGCGCCTGGTGGGTGTCGCCGACCTGCCGGTGCCCGAGCCTGCGGCCCCGGCGCCGGACGCGCGCCCCGGCGAGGTCACGATCACCGGGCTCACGTACGCCTACCGGCCCGGCAGCCCGGTCCTGCACGGCGTGGACCTCACGGTCGAGCCCGGCGAACGCGTCGCGCTCGTCGGTGCGAGCGGCGCGGGGAAGACGACGCTGGCCAGGATCGTGGCGGGTATCCACGACGCGGGTGGCGGCTCGGTGCGCGTCGGCGGCGCGGTGGGGCTCGTCAGCCAGGAGGTCCACGTCTTCGCCGGGCCGCTGGAGGACGACCTGCGCCTCGCGCGGCCCGACGCGGACGAGGCGGCGCTGCACGCGGCGCTGGACCGCGTGGGCGCGCTGGAGTGGGCCCTGACGCTCCCGGACGGGCTGCGTACGGTCGTCGGCGAGGGCGGGCACCGTCTGACCGCGACCCAGGCGCAGCAGCTCGCGCTGGCGCGCCTCGTGCTGGCCGATCCCCCCGTCGCCGTCCTCGACGAGGCCACCGCCGAGGCGGGCAGCGCCGGGGCCAGGGCCCTGGAACGCGCCGCCGACCGCGCCCTGGAGGGCCGGACGGCCCTGATCGTCGCGCACCGGCTGACCCAGGCGCGCGCCGCTGACCGCATCGCCGTGCTGGACGGGGGCCGGCTCGTGGAGTGCGGCACGCACGACGAGCTGTGCGCCACCGGCGGCGTCTACGCGGGGCTCTGGGAGACCTGGTCGAGCGCCCGCGCGGTCGCCCCTTGACCGGCGGCCCACCCCACCCACCCCACCCCTTCGGATCCACAGTGAAAGAGACCAGAGGAACCACCATGCGTCACCTTCCAGGACGACGGCGGCCCGCGGCCGTCGCCGCATTCGCCGCCCTGCTGCTCACGGCCGTCACCGCGTGCGGCGGCTCGGACGACTCCGACGACTCGGGCGCCTCCGGCGGCTCGGACGCCGCCGAGGACGCGGGCTCGTCGTCCGAGCCGGGCGCGTTCCCGGTGACCATCGACGGGCGTTTCGGGCCGACGACCGTCGAGGAGGAGCCGGAGCGGATCGTGACCGTCGGGCTGACCGACCAGGACGCCGTGCTGGCGCTGGGCAAGGTCCCCGTGGGCACGACGGACTGGCTGACGCTGCACGACGCTGCCATCGGCCCGTGGGCGGAGGAGGCGCTGGGTGACGCCGACCGTCCCGAGCTGCTGACGGACCCGGGCACCGGGCCGCAGGTCGAGGCCATCGCGGCGCTGAACCCCGACCTCATCCTGGCCGTCTACGCCGGGCTCACCGAGGACCAGTACGACAGCCTGAGCCAGATAGCGCCGGTCGTGACGGCGCCCGAGGGCACCCAGGACTGGGGCGTCGCCTGGGACGACCAGACGCGGATCATCGGCGCGGCGCTCGGACAGCCGGAGGCCGCGGACGAGCTGGTCACCGGCGTCGAGACGATGCTGGCCGACACCCGCGAGGCACACCCGGAGTTCGCTGACCAGACAGGCCTCGTGGCGACGCCCTACGACGGCTACTACGTGTTCGGCGACGAGGACCCGCGTTCCGACCTGCTGGCGAACCTCGGCTTCACGATCCCGGGCGAGCTGGCCGAGGTGACCGGCCAGGAGTTCGGCGCCTCCATCAGCCGCGAGAACACGGACCTCCTCGACCAGTCGGCCCTCGTCTGGCTCGTCGGCGACACCGAGGGGGCCCCGCGCGAGCTGCACGACGACGAGCTCTACGGCGGCCTGGACGTCGTCACGCAGGGCCGTGAGGTGTACGTGGACGAGTCGTCGGACCTGGGCGCCTCGCTGTCGTTCGGCACGGTCCTGAGCCTGCCGTACACCGTCGAGACCATCGTGCCGCTGCTGTCGGCCGCCGTGGACGGCGACCCGGCGACGCCGGTCGTTCCCGCCTCCTGACGAGCGCCGGTCCGCCCGTTCCCCAGGCCGGGGAGCGGGCGGACGAACCGGTCCTGAACGTGAGTTAAGGTTCGCCTTGCCTAAGAAATCCAGGGGGGAGAGAACGGTGAGCGGTCACCGCAGGGGGCTGCGCCCTCTCGCGCTGGTGCTCGCGCTGGGCGGCACGCTGCTCCTGCTGTGCCTGCTCTCCCTGATGTTCGGTTCCCGGGACATACCGCCCGGTCAGGTGTTCAGCACGCTGCTCGGTGACGCGCCGGACGCGCGGGTGGACGACATCGTGTGGGCGGCGCGCGTGCCCCGTACGCTGCTGGCCCTCGCGACGGGCGCGGCGCTCGGGCTGTCGGGCGCCCTGATGCAGGCGCTGACGCGGAACCCGCTGGCCGATCCGGGCATCCTCGGGGTGAGCGCGGGCGCGTCCTTCGCGATCGTGCTGGCGGCCTCGGTGCTGGGGATCACCTCGCCGAGCACCTCCATCTGGTTCGCGTTCGCGGGCGCGCTGCTGGCCACCGTGGCCGTGTACCTGCTGGGCGGCTCGGGGCGGGCGGGGATGACGCCGGTGAAGCTGGCCCTGGCGGGGGTCGCGATGACCGGTCTGCTGTCGTCCCTGACGAGCGCGATGGTGCTGACGCACCCGGAGGCGCTGAATCGTTTCCGCTTCTGGTCGGCCGGTTCGCTGGCCGGCGACTCGGGCGACACGCTCGGCCAGGTGCTGCCGTTCCTCGTGTTCGGGACCGTCTTCGCGCTGCTGTGCACACCGTCGCTGAACAGCCTGGCGCTGGGCGACGACATGGCGGCGGCGCTCGGCCGTCGCGTCGGTCTCGTCCGGCTGGCGGGCGTCGCCGCGATCACCCTGCTGACCGGCACAGCGGTGTCCCTCATAGGCCCGGTGGTCTTCCTCGGCCTGGCCGTGCCGCACATCGCGCGGGTCTGCGCCCAGCGCGCCGGTATCGGCCCCGACCACCGGTGGCTGCTGCCCCTGTCCGCCGTCCTGGCACCCTGCCTGCTGCTGATCGCCGACATCGCCGGACGGCTCGTCGCCCGGCCGATCGAGGTGCAGGCCGGAGTGCTGGTCGCGTTCATCGGAGGGCCGTTCTTCATCGCGCTGGTCCGCCGCCATCGCTTCGCGGAGGTGTGACATGACCGGTACGGAGACCGCGCCGCGGCACGAGAAGGTCTCGGCACGGCACACCTTCCGCCTGACCAGGCCCGCCGTCTCGGGCGTCGTGCGGGTCCGCCAGCTCGTCGTCTGCGGGACGCTCGCCGTGGCGGCGTTCCTCGCGTTCTGCTGGACGATGTCCGTCGGTGAGATCACCATCCCCTTCGCCGACGTCCTGCGCGCGGTCGCGGGGTCGGGTGACAGCGGGACCCTCCTGGTGGTGCAGGAGTTCCGCATGCCGCGCGCGCTCGTCGGCGTGCTGGTCGGCGCCGCGTTCGGCCTCTCGGGCGCGATCCTCCAGACCATGACGCGCAACCCGCTGGCCAGCCCGGACATGATCGGCATCACGCAGGGCGCGGGCACCGCCGTCGTCGCGGGCACCGTGCTGGGCTGGGGCAGCGGCCTGGGCACACAGACGCTGGGCATCCTCGGTGCGCTCGCCACCGCGCTGCTGATCCAGGCGCTGTCCTGGCGGCGTGGCAGCACCGGCTATCGGATCATCCTCATCGGTGTGGGCGTCTCGTGGATCTGCACCAGTGCGACCGACTTCCTCCTCGCCCGGGGGCGTGAACTGGAGGCGCAGGCCGCACTCGGCTGGCTCTTCGGCAACCTCAACGGGCGCACGTGGGACCAGGTGCAGACGCTGGCGTGGGCCATGGTGGTCCTTGTGCCCGTCGCGCTGCTGCTCAGCCGCTGGAGCCGCACCCTCCAGCTCGGCGACGAGGTCGCCACCGCGCTGGGCACTCCGGTGCAGCCCGCGCGCGTGGCGCTGCTGCTTACGGCGGTCGGACTGGTCGCGTTCGGTACGGCGGCCGGGGGGCCCATCGCGTTCGTCGCGCTGGCCGCGCCGCAGATAGCCCAGCGTCTGACCCGTTCCGCGTGGCCCCCGCTGGTGGCCTCCGCGCTCACCGGCGCCCTGATCGTCGTGCTGTCCGACCTCGCCGCGCGCGAGGTGCTGCCCGACACCGAGCTGCCGGTGGGCGTGGTCACCGGTGTGCTGGGGGCGCCGTTCCTGCTCTGGCTGCTCATCCGTGTCAATCGCGCGGGCTCAGGAGGCTGACCGTGAAGACCCTGCATCCCGAGGTGCCCGGCACACCCGGTGCCCAGCTATCCCCCGGCCCCGACCTGCGGGCCCAGGAGCTACGGCTCGCGTACGGGGACCGGCTGGTGGCCGAGCGGATAGACCTCGCCGTACCGCCAGGCCGTGTCACGGCCATCGTGGGCGCGAACGCCTGCGGCAAGTCCACGCTGCTACGCGCCCTGGCGCGGCTGCTCCCGCCCCGTGCGGGCGCCGTGCACCTGGACGGCCGCGCGCTGTCGTCCATCCCCACACGGGAGCTGGCCCAGCGGCTCGGCATCCTGCCGCAGGGGCCCGTGGCGCCCGAGGGGCTGACCGTCATCGACCTGGTGACCCGCGGGCGTTCACCGCACCAGACGTGGTGGCGGCAGTGGTCGGGCGGCGACGAGCGCGCCGTGCACGACGCGCTGGCCGCCACCGGCATGACGGCGCTGGCGGACCGCACCGTGGACGAGCTGTCGGGCGGGCAGCGGCAGCGCGCCTGGATCGCCATGGCCGTGGCCCAGGGCACCGAGGTGCTGCTGCTCGACGAGCCGACGACGTACCTCGACCTGGCGCACCAGATCGACGTCCTCGACCTCGTCACGGACCTCAACCGCGAGCAGGGCCGCACCGTCGTGATGGTCCTGCACGACCTCAACCAGGCGTGCCGCTACGCCGACCACCTGGTCGCGATGAAGGACGGACGTGTCGTCGGCGAGGGCGATCCGGCCGCCGTCATCACCGAGGAGACCGTCGAGGAGGTCTTCGGGCTGCGCTGCCGTATCGAGCCGGACCCGGTGAGCGGGACGCCCATGGTGATCCCGGTCAGCCGCCATCACGGTGGCCGCCCGCGCTGACGGCCCGTGGGGGGCGGTTGTCAGTGGCCCGTGCCAAGGTGGTCGCGCAGGAAGGCCAGAGTGCGGGTCCAAGCCAGTGAGGCGGAAGGGGCGTCGTAGGTCTCCGGGCGCGCGTCGTTGAAGAACGCGTGACCGGCCGGATAGGTGTACAGGGTCGGGGTGTTGCCCGTCAGGCGCTTGAGCCTGGTGTGCAGTTCGGTGACGGCTTCGGTCGGGATGTTCGCGTCGTGCTCGCCGTAGTGGCCCATGACGGCGGCGCTCATGCCGGTGAAGTCGGGCGTCGGCTCGGGGAAGCCGTAGAACGGCACCGCCGCGGCCACGCGGTCGTCGGCCGCGGCCAGGTGCATGACGAACGTGCCGCCCATGCAGAAGCCGACCGCGCCCACGCGGTCGCCGGTGGTCTCGGGGCGGGCGACGAGGTGGTCCACCGCCCCCGAGAGCATCCGGACGGCGCGCTCGGGCGGCACCTCGGCGATCATGCGGCCTGCCTCGTCCGCGTCGTGCGCCACCCGCCCGCCGTACAGGTCGGGCGCCAGGGCGACGAACCCCTCGTGCGCGAACCGGTCCGTGACGTCGGCGACGTGGTCCGTCAGGCCCCACCACTCCTGGATGACGAGCAGGCCGGGGCCGCTGCCCGAGGGAGGCAGGGCGAGGTGTCCGTGGGCGGTGGCGCCTGCGCTGGGGAAGGTCACGTTCTGTCGGGCGGGCATGGCGCGAGCGTAGTGCGCCGGAGGGCGCCACGCCGGGCGGCGCGGCGCCCCGGGGCGCTCCCCCGCCGTCAGGCCGTCGGCAGGGCGAGGACGACGGCGAACCGCGCCTGCGGGTCCGTCCACC
Organism: Streptomyces avicenniae; assembly: GCF_000719135.1. Classification (GTDB taxonomy): domain Bacteria; phylum Actinomycetota; class Actinomycetes; order Streptomycetales; family Streptomycetaceae; genus Streptomyces; species Streptomyces avicenniae. The sequence goes on from NZ_JOEK01000007.1 coordinate 102,834, forward strand.
AGTGCTCGACGGTGAATCCGGACGCCGCGAGTTCCGCCGTCATCGGCTCCTGGCGGAACTTGACGGAGATCTCGGTGCGCAGGTCCTCGCCGCGCGCGAAATCGACGGCGAGGTCGAGGGGAGGGATCTTCGCGGACGTCGCGACGCGGGCGCGCAGCCGCATCTCCATGCGTTCCTGTTCGGCGTTCCAGACGGCGCGGTGGTCGAAGGCGCCCGGCTCGAAGTCGGCGTTCAGCTCGCGGTTCAGGACGGCGAGGAGGTTCTTGTCGAAGTCGGCGGTGACGCCCTGCTGGTCGTCGTAGGCCCGGATCATCATCGCCGGGTCCTTGACCAGGTCGATGCCGAGCAGGAGGGCGTCGCCGCCGGTCAGCGCGGAGCGGAGGCGGCCGAGGAACGCGGCGCGCTGCTCGGTGTCGAAGTTGCCGAGGGTGGAGCCGAGGAACGCGACGAGGCGCGGGCCCGTCTCGGTGGCGGGCGGGAAGGCGAGGTCGTGTTCGAAGTCGGCGAGGACGGCGGTGACCGCGAGGGTGGGGTAGTCGCGGGCGAGTGCCTGTCCCGCCTCGCCCAGGGCGGTGCTGCTGACGTCGATGGGCACGTAGCGCTCCAGCGTCCCGGCGGCGGCGAGGGCGTCGAGGAGGACGCGGGTCTTGTCCGAGGAGCCCGAGCCGAGTTCGACGACGGTGCGGGCGCCGGTCTGTTCGGCGATGTCGGCGGCGTGGGCGCGCAGGGCCATGCGCTCGGCGCGGGTCAGGTAGTACTCGGGGAGGCGGGTGATGCGGTCGAAGAGGACGCTGCCCCTGGCGTCGTAGAACCATTTGGGCGAGAGGGACTTGGGGGTCGCGGTGAGACCTGTCTCGACGTCCTCGCGGAGCGCGCGGCTGTAGTGGTCGGCGGGGAGGCGGTCGTCGAGGGTGTAGGGAGGTGTCATGGTCGTCCTCTCACAGGGCTTTTATGCGGACCGTGCTGTCATGGGTGGTGAGCAGGGAGTGATCGGGGATCTCGTTCCAGCCCGGCTCCTCGGGGACGGGTTCCGACGCGACGGTGACCTGGCCCCGGGCGGCCCGGTACCACAGCGACGAGCCGAGACGGACGGCGGTGAGGCCGCCGCCGTCGGTGAGGAGGAGGTTGAGACGGGCGTCGGGGCGGACGTCCCGGGTGCGGCGGACCACGTCGGCGAGGGCGTCGGCCGGTGTGTGTCCCGAGGTGAGGCGGCGCGCGACCATGACCCACAGGAGGGCGGAATCGCTGCGTGCTTCGAGGCCCAGGAGTTCGGCGGAGGTCAGGGGCTCGCCGGTGTCGGCGGGCAGTGACTCCCAGTCGTCCACCGCGCCGTTGTGGCTGAACAGCCACCGGCCGGAGGCGAACGGGGCGCTGGCCGCCTCGTCACGGCTGTTGCCCGCCGTGGCGTCCCGGACGGCGGCGACGACGACACCGCTGCGCAGGGTGTCCAGGAGACCGGGCAGATTGGCGTCGGCCCAGATGGGGATGGCGCGGCGATAGCGGACGGGCGGGGCGTGACGGGACCCGGGCGGGTACCAGCCGATGCCGAACCCGTCGGCGTTGACCGTGCCGTGGCTTTGGAGGCGGGGTGACCAGGACTGTTCGTAGAGGCTGTGCGGCGGGGCCGTGATCAGCTCGGCCAGCGGGCGTTCCGGGCCGAGGTAGGCGAGGTGGCGGCACATCAGCGGCTTGCCCCCACGTCGCGGCAGGTGCGGAAGCCGGCGAAGATCTGCCGTCTGACGGGGAGGTCCCAGTTGCGGAAGGTGCCCCGGCAGGCGACGGGGTCGGTGCCGAACGAGCCGCCGCGCAGCACCTTGTAGGACGTGCCGAAGAAGACCTCGCTGTACTCCCGGTAGGGATGGGCCGTGAAGCCCGGATGGGTCCTGAAGTCGTCGGCGGTCCACTCCCAGACGTCGCCGAGGAGCTGACGGGCCCCGCAGGCGGCGGCGCCCTGGGGATAGGACCCGGCGGGCGCGGGCTGGAGATGGCGCTGGCCGAGGTTGGCGTGCTCGGGGCCGGGCGCGGTGTCGCCCCAGGGATGGCGGCGGGACCGGCCGGTGGCCGGGTCGTGGCGGGCCGCCTTCTCCCACTCGGGCTCGGTGGGCAGGCGCCGCCCGGCCCATCGGGCGTAGGCGTCCGCCTCGTACCACGAGACGTGGCAGACCGGCTCGTCCGGCGGCACCGGTTCGGTGTGGCCGAAGCGGCGGCGCAGCCAGACGTCGCCGTCACGCCGCCAGAACCCGGGGGCCGTCAGACGGGCGCGCTGCCGGTGGAACCAGCCTTCGGGGTGCCACCAGCGGGGTTCTTCGTAGCCGCCGTCCTCGATGAACGTCCGGTAGGCGGCGTTGGTGACCGGGACGGTGTCCAGCCAGAAGGGGGCGAGGTGGACGGTGCGGGCCGGGCGTTCGTTGTCGAGCGACCAGGGGTCGTCGGCCGCGTCGGTGCCCATCGTGAACGGCCCGCCGGGCACGAGCACTTCGCGGGGCAGCCGGTCGGCGCCCGCCGGGGCCGGGCGGGGCGCCGGGGCGTCGAGCACGGCGGGGCCGCGACGCAGTTGGTGCGTGGCCAGCATGGTCTCGTCGTGCTGCTGCTCGTGCTGGGCGACCATGCGGAAGAGGAAGTGGTCGTCGGTGGAGGCCGACGCGAGGGCGTCGAGGGCACGTTCCCGCACCTCGGCGAGGTAGTGCCTCGCGGGCCCCGGCGGGAGCAGTGGCAGGGAGGGCCGGTCGGCGCGCGGGGTGCGGAAGGCGTCGTAGTGCGGGTCGAGATCGGCGCGCAGCGCGTGCAGGCCGCCCGCTTCGCGGACGAGCCAGATGTCCTCCTGGTTGCCGATGTGGGCCAGGTCCCAGACGAGAGGGGACATGAGCGGGGAGTGCTGGGCGAGCAGTTCGCTGTCCGGCAGGCAGTCGGTGAGGGCGAGGGTGCGCCGCCTGGCCGCCTCCAGGGCGGAGCGCGCGTGCGGCGCGGGGGCACCCGCGGCGTCGGGTACGGCGCAGCCGGGGGGTGTGAGCACGCCCGCGCCGACCGGGGTGACGGTCCCGTGGACAGCAGGTTCGGTCACGCGGGTGGTGGTGACGGGGCTGGTGGGGCTGGTGGGGGGCTCCGGGGTGAGGATGTCCTCGCTCATCGGCGGCTCTCCTGGTCGTGCGGCCGGGGGTGGCGGAAGGGCAGGTGTGGCGGGAGGTCAGGACCGGGCGGCGGCGTCGAGCTGGTCGTCCGCCGGGCACCGGCCGCGTTCCGCGTACCGCGCGGCGAACGCGCCGACGGCCCGGCGCAGCGGGGCGTCGGCGGGACGGCGGGCGAGCGCCGACTCGGCGGCGGCGAGGCAGGCCAGGACGGCGGGCCCGAGCAGGGGATCGGCCGGTCCGTGGCGTGCGGCGCGCAGCCACAGGTCGGCACGGGGCAGCGGCCCGCCGCCGGTGAGGGGCTCGGTGGCCAGATGGGCGGCCTCGGCGGCGGCCGGGTCGTCCAGCAGGGTACGGACGACGGCCAGGGGCACGGCCCAGCCGTCTCCCGGCTGGGTGTCGATCATGCGCAGTTCGAGCCAGCCGCGCGGCCTGACCGGCGGGAAGAGCGTGCTCAGGTGGTAGTCCAGGTCGGCGAGGCGTGGGCGCTCGCCGTAGGGCCCGCGCAGCCAGGAGCGGAACGAGCGTCCGGGCGGTGCGGACCAGGCGGCGGGTGGTGTGCGCCGTACGCACAGGAGCGGGGCGTCGAGCGCGTAGCGCGTCCACGCGGCGCGCGGATCGCCGTCCGCCTGCTCGTGGCCCGGCCGCTCCCGGAGGGCGGGACGGGTGCGGCTGGGGTCGATCCGGGTCCAGACGGCCTGCCGGGTGGACCGCCAGCCGGTGGGTCGGCCACGCCAGAGGGCGGAGTTGGCGAAGGCGGCGACGAGCACCGGGCCGAGGCGGTGGGCGAGCTGCCAGCGGTGGCGGTATCCGGACGGTCCGTCCGTGTCGTCCCCGGCGTCCACGCAGACCTGCACGGAGGCGGTGGCGCGCATCATGACCCGTCCCGCGACGCCCTGGCGGTCGAAGTAGTCCTCCATGGCGCGGTAGCGCGGGCTGTCGAGCACCCGGGGCTGGAGGCGCTCGGGTTCGAGACCGCTGCCGACCGGGCCGAGACCGGCGTCCGCCAGCGCGGCGCGCAGCCGCTCGCAGTCCGCGGCGGCGTCCCGTACGCAGGTGGCGAGGTCGGGTGCCGGGCGGCTGCTCAGCTCGACCTGGCCGCCGGGTTCGCGCGTCAGCGTGCTGCCACCTGGCAGCGCGCCGGGAGCGGTGAGCGGGGCGAGCGCGGCGTCGAGGGTGGCGGGCGGGACGGGCCTCGTAGGGTCACGGGCGTCGCGGATCAGCCATTCCAGCTCGACGCCGACGCGCTCAGGGGTACCGGCCGTGAAGCAGACGCGGGCGATGTGCGCCTCGGCGTCGCGTTCGCACAGCCGGTCGTCGCCGGTCCCGGGCCCGCGACCGAGTGCGGGCGCGGCGGGGCGGAGGCGTCGCGGGGGCGCCGTCGCGCCGGGATCGCGTTCGTCCAGCATCCGCCACCTCCGCGCGTCCGTTCCGCCCCTTTTGCAGGGGTTGATGACCTCACGCTACGGCGGCGGGGGCCGCCCGTCGTGCGGCGGGCGGCCGGGCGGGTGTCGTCCGCCCGGCACGCCCGCGCGGGCGCGGGCGGCCGGGCGGTCCCGGGGTCAGGCGGCGGACGCGGCCAGGCGCCGGACGGCCAGCTCGGCGTAGAGCGCGGCGCCGTCCGGGAGCACCGCCTCGTCGAACGCGGCGAGCGGCGAGTGGTTGCCCGGCGCGGTCTCCGGGTCACGGCCGTCGAGCGTGGCGCCGAGGAAGATCATCGCGCCGGGCACCTCGTCGATGACCCGGGAGAAGTCCTCGGAGCCGAGGATCGGGTTCTCCATCGGCTCGTAGTGCTCCTCGCCGTGGATCTCGCGGACGGTGTCGGCGGCGAAGGCGGCCTCGGCCACGTCGTTCACCGTCACCGGGTACTGCTCGGAGAACTCGGCCTCCACCTCCAGGCCGTGCGCCGCGGCGATGCCGCGGACGACGGCGAGCGTCCCCTCGCGGAGCGTGCTGCGCGCCTCGTCGGAGAAGCAGCGGACGGTGGCGGCGAAGGACGCCGTGTCCGGGATGATGTTGGTCGCCGTGCCCGCGTGGAAGCGCCCCACGGTCAGGACGACCGGGTCGAACACGTCGAAGGACCGGGTGACGAACGTCTGGAGCGCCGTCACCATCTCGCACGCCGCCGGGATCGGGTCCTTCGCGCGGTGCGGCGCCGAGCCGTGACCGCCCGCGCCGCGCACCGTGACCTCAAGGACGTTGGAGGAGGCCATGGCGGGGCCGCCGCGCGCCGTGAAGACCTGGCGGGCGGTGCCGTTCGACAGGACGTGCAACGCGTAGGCGGCGACCGGGCGTTCACCTGCGGCGTCGAGCACGCCCTCGCCGAGCATCTGCCCGGCGCCGTCCCACCCCTCCTCGCCCGGCTGGAACATGAAGACGACGTTCCCCGCGATGCGGTCGCGGTGCGCCGAGAGCAGCGTGGCGGCTCCGGCCAGCATCGCCGTGTGCAGGTCGTGGCCGCAGGCGTGCATCCGCTCGTCCTGGACGGCGAACGGCAGGCCGGTGCGCTCGTGGACGGGCAGCGCGTCCATGTCGCCGCGCAGCAGCACGGTCGGCCCCGGGAGCGCGCCCCGCAGGACACCGGTGACGGAGCTGAGGCCCTGGCCGGTGGACAGTTCGAGCGGCAGGCCGTCGAGCGCGCCGAGCACGGTCTCCTGCGTGCGCGGCAGGTCGAGCCCGATCTCCGGGACGGCGTGGAGGTCGCGGCGCAGGCGTATGAGGTCGTCGGACAGGGACAGGGCGTCGTCGCGGAGGTTCACCGGGGGCCTCGTCTTCCGTGTGCGGATGAACGGCAGGAGTGGCGGAGTGGTCGGGTGGGACGTCTCAGAGGATTTCGGGCCGAACGGGGTCGCGTACGGCCGCCGTCAGGATCGTAGCGTTGCCCTCCGGCTGCGTCGCGGCCCTCCCCGCGGCGTCGCTGATCCTGATCAGCAGCGCCACCAGCAGGCAGTTCGCCACCACCGACGAGCCGCCCTGGGCGAGGAACGGAAGTGCCTTGCCGGTGAGGGGTATCAGCCCCGTGACGCCTCCGGCGACGATGAACACCTGCAGCGCCACCACCGTGGACAGCCCCGCGGCGAGCAGTTTCCCGAACGGGTCGGTGACGGCCAGGGCCGTGGCGAAACCGCGCTGGGCGAGCAGGACGTAGAGCAGGAGCACGAGCGTCGTGCCGACCAGTCCCAGTTCCTCCCCCACCGTGGCGAGGATGTAGTCGCTGCGGCCCGCGAAGCCGATCATGTGCGAGTGGCCCTGGCCGAGGCCGCTGCCGGTGAGCCCGCCCGCGCCGAAGCTGAACAGCGACTCGGCCAGTTGGTCGGAGATCAGGCCGGGGGGCCGCTGGTCCTCCGGCAGGAAGACCGCCATCGGGTCGAGCCACGCCTGGACCCGCGCCTTCACGTGCGGCTGCGTCGTGGCGACGACGACCGTGCCGACCGCCGCCATCAGGCCGCCGAGGACGACCCAGCCGGTGCGCCGCGTCGCGATGTAGAGCATCACGACGAAGACGCCGAAGAAGATCAGCGAGGTGCCGAGGTCGCGTTCGTAGAAGAGCACGACGAGGCTGACCGCCCAGACCAGCAGGACCGGCCCGGCGTTGCGCCCCCGCGGCAGCGGGAAGCCGAGGAACCTGCGGCCGACGAGCGCGAGGGCGTCCCCGTTGGCCGTCAGGTACCCGGCGAAGAACACGACGATCATGACCTTGACGAACTCGCCGGGTTGCACGGACAGCGAGCCGAACGTGATCCAGCGCTTCGCCCCGTACACGTCCGCGCCGAAGAGCGCGGGGGCCATCAGCAGCGCCATCGCGACGGCCATGCCGCTGTACGTGTAGCGCTGGAGTATCCGGTGGTGGTGGATCACGACGAGGGTCACGAGCAGCGCGCCGACGCCGAGGAGGGCCCAGATCGCCTGGTCGGGCGCGAGCGGCAGGGACTGGTAGTTCGTCGGCGCGTAGTGCAGGGCGTAATCGTGGTCGAGCCGGTCGATGAGGACCAGGCCGAGGCCGATGAGCAGCACGGTGACCGGCAGGAGGAGCGGGTCGGCGTACCGGGCGAAGCGGCGGACCGCCAGGTGGGCGGCGAGCGCGGCGCCGCCGAGGGCGCCGCAGTACGCGGGCAGGCCCGTGGGCACGGCCTCCTCCAGCGTCAGGCCGACGACGGCGTGACCGCCGGTGGCGAGGGCGACGGCGAGCAGGAGGAGCACCGACTCGGCGTTCCTGCGGCGCGCGACCCAGCGTCTGACAGCAGGATCGTCGGACCATCGGTACCCACGCATCGTTCTCCCCGCCCCATCCGGCCACGCGGTACGGCGGGCCGGTCCCTGGGCGGCAACTTACCCGCGGCGCAGGCGGGCGTCATCAGGGTCCCGCGCCGCGGGCGTAGGCCGGGGACCGGGCGCCGGGCGCGTGGCGGACGGCCGCCCGGCGTGCCCTGACACAAGGGGGAGGCCGCCGAATGCCACGTTCGGGTGGCGGGTACCCGGAGGCAACTAAGTCAGGATCCCGTTCGTCTTCAGGGAAGGGGAGAGGATGACCGCGCGGCGCGAAGGGGCGCAGGGTACTCCATCGCTCGAAGAAAGTTGCGCCGGTTGGGAATTCTGTCCGTATTCCCGTCGTTGATTCGTTATGGATACGGGAGGCAAGGGGGCGTCCCGGTCCTGATCCACGAGAGACCAGCCAGAGGTTTCGACCACTTCGTAAGGGAGTGCACGTATGGCAACCCGTGCCGTCGCCCGGCGCTCGGACACCGACAGTGTCGAGACGACGGGCAGTGTCCGGTCCAGCGCAGGCAGCGATGCCACGGAGCGGGACCTCGTCGGGATGTATCTCGACGAGATCGCCCGTACACCGCTGCTCGACGCCGCGAAAGAGGTGGAACTCTCCCTCGCGATCGAAGCCGGGTTGTATGCCGAGCGCATCCTCGACGGCGACGAGGAGCCGCCCGCGGACAGTCCGGTCGCCTCGGCCACGCCCGAGGAGCTGCGGCGCCTCGTCGTGGCGGGCGAGCGCGCGAAGGACACGTTCATCCGGTCCAACCTGCGTCTGGTCGTCGCCGTCGCCCGGCGCTACCCGCGCAGCGGACTGCCGTTGCTCGACCTGATCCAGGAGGGCAACGCGGGCCTCGTCCGCGCCGTGGAGAAGTTCGACTACACCAAGGGCTTCAAGTTCTCGACGTACGCGACCTGGTGGATCCGTCAGGCGATCACCCGGTCGATAGCCGACCAGTCGCGGACGATCCGGCTTCCCGTCCACCTGGTCGAGGAGCTGGGCCGTATCCGGCGCGTGCAGCGGGAGTTCAACCGCGAGCACGGCCGTGAGCCGGAGCCCGCGGAGATCGCCAAGGAGCTGGACTCCAGCCCCGAGCGCGTGCAGGACGTCCTGGACTGGGCGCGTGACCCGGTGAGCCTCAACATGTCGGTGGACGACGAGGGCGAGACCCAGTTCGGCGACCTGCTGGAGGACACCTCCGCGGCGTCCCCTGAGCAGTCCGTGCTCGTCATGATGCGCCGGGAGGGTCTGGAGGACCTCATCGGCCGCCTCGACCAGCGCACGGCCGCGATCATCAGGGCGCGGTACGGCATCGAGGACGGCCGGGAGCGCACGCTCACCGAGGTGGGCAAGCAGCACGGCCTCACCCGTGAGCGCATCCGGCAGATCGAGAAGCACGCGCTGCTCGAACTGAAGCGGATGGCGAGCGACTCCGGTTTCGACGCGGCGGCCTGACCCGCCCACCGAGAGCCCCGGCACACCCCGTGTGCGCCGGGGCTTTTCGCCGCCCTCGGCCGGGGGCGGCCCGCCGCGTGCCCCCGCCGCGCGGGCCTGTGACGCAGCACACAGAGGCGCCGGGAAATAACCGGGGATGCCCTGTCCGTTTGGGACTGTGTCCGACGCAAGCGGGGAGCTGGTCCCCGATTGTGGTTCCGGCGCCGTGAGGCGCCCCCCGAGCGGAGAGGAGCGTCCCATGGGCAGCACGACGGCCACGGGGACGCGGCTGCGTGCCGACGCCGTACGCAACCGTGAGCGCATCCTCACCGCCGCGCGGGAGGCGTTCGTCCTGTACGGCGCAGACGCGCGCCTCGACGAAATCGCTCGACGCGCCGGGGTGGGCAATGCCACCCTGTACCGGCACTTTCCCGACCGGGACGCCCTGCTGATCGCGGTGGTCCTGGACGTGAACCACCGCATCATCGACGACGCCCGACGGGCCCTGGAGGACGACTCCGATCCTTTCGAGGCCCTGCACGGGCTCGTGCTCAGCGCCGCCGGGGAACGGGTGGGGGGGCTGTGCCCGATGCTCGGGGGCGGCGCGGCCCTCTACGCCCCGGACCTGGCCGAGAGCAGCGCCCGCATGCACGAGACCGTACAGCGGCTGGTGGACCGGGCTCACGCCTCGGGGCAGCTGCGACCGGATGTCGATTCGGGAGACATCCTCGTCGCGGTCGGTCGGCTCACCTCCCCCGTACCGGGGACCTGCGAGGACGACGCCGTCCTGATCCGGCGCCACCTCCAGATCTTCCTGGACGGGCTGCGCGCACCGGCGCCCGGCGTCCTGCCGGGAGAAGCCCGGTCGCTGGCCGACCTCAAGGACGAGATCTGCCGGACCACACGCCGCCGCTGACCGGCGGGGACGCAGCCGTCCCCACCACCGGCCGCTGACTCACCGCCGAGTTCCCTCCTCCCCCGCGACGTGACCACGCCGCGCGGGCGGCCTATGCCTTCGACTCTCCCTTTTCCACCGCTTCGTCCCGTCATAAGCCGTTACGCACCGTAAGGTTTTCGCCCCTATGCCATCCCTGGACAAAGCTGTGAGCCTCGCTCCCAGCACCCTCGACCCCAAGCGCTGGACCGCGCTGATCTTCATCGCGCTCGCGCAGCTCATGGTCGTGCTCGACGGCACGATCGTGAACATCGCGCTGCCGTCGGCCCAGGCCGACCTCGGCATATCCGACGCCAACCGGCAGTGGGTCATCACGGCCTACGCGCTGGCCTTCGGTGGTCTGCTGCTCTTCGGCGGCCGGATCTCCGACATGTGGGGGCGCCGTCGCGCCTTCGTCATCGGCCTCATCGGCTTCGCCCTGGCGTCGGCCCTGGGCGGCGCCGCGCAGAACGAGGCCATGATGTTCGGCTCCCGTGCGCTCCAGGGTGTCTTCGGCGCCCTGCTGGCGCCCGCCTCCCTGTCCCTGCTGACGGTGCTGTTCACCGACGCCAAGGAGCGCGCCAAGGCGTTCGGCGTCTTCGGTGCCATCGCCGGTGCGGGCGCGGCCGTGGGCCTGCTGCTCGGCGGCGCCCTGACCGACTACCTGGACTGGCGCTGGACGTTCTTCGTCAACATCCCGTTCGCCGTCGTCGCCGCCGTCGGCGCGATCCTCACCGTCACCGAGCCCGAGAGCGCGCGTAACCACGCGCGGCTGGACGTGCCCGGCGTCATCCTCGCCTCGTCCGGCCTGGTCGCGCTGGTCTACGCCTTCACCCGCGCCGAGCAGGAGAGCTGGGGCGAGTCGCTGACCGTCGCCACGTTCATCGCCTCGGGCGTGCTGCTGGCGCTGTTCGTGCTCGTCGAGTCGCGCGTGCGCTCGCCGCTGCTGCCGCTGCGCGTCGTCTCCGACCGGAACAGGGGCGGGGCCTACCTCTCCCTCGGTCTCGCGATCGTCGGCATGTTCGGCCTGTTCCTGTTCCTGACGTACTACCTCCAGGTCGTGCGCGACTACTCGCCGGTGCGTACCGGCGTGGCCTTCCTGCCCATGGTCGCGGGCATGATCATCGGATCGACGCAGATCGGCGCACGCCTCGTGATGCGCGTCCCGCCGCGGGCCCTGATGGTGCCCGGCCTGCTGGTCGCCTCGCTGGGCATGCTGATCCTGACCCAGCTGGAGCCGGACAGCTCGTACGTCACCATCGTCCTGCCCGCCGAGATCCTGCTCGGCCTCGGTATGGGTACGTCGTTCATGCCCGCCATGAGCCTGGCCACCGAGCGCATCCGGCCGACGGACGCGGGCATCGCGTCCGCCATGGTCAACGTGTCCCAGCAGGTCGGTGGCGCCATCGGCACCGCCGCCCTGAACACCGTCGCCGCCAGCGCGACCGCCTCCTACGCCGTGGCGCACCGCGCCACGGCCACGGACCCGCAGTCACTGGAGTTCGCCTCCATGGTCCACGGCTACACGTCGGCGATCTGGTGGGCCTTCGGCATCCTGGTGGCCGCCGCGGCGTCCGCCGCCCTGCTGATCAACAGCAAGGGCCACGGCGGGAACCGGGGCGCGGCCACGGAGGACGGCGCCGAGGACAACCAGCCCGTCCCGGTGCTCGTGCACTGATCCCCACCCCGGGCCGGGGCGCACACGCGCCCCGTCCCTCCCGCGGCCCCCGTGACACATCCCGTCACGGGGGCCGCGGGCTGTCCAGGCCCGGCCCGGCCTGTCCAGGCCTGTCCTGGCCCGAGGCGCCGTCCAGCGAACGTTTATAGGACGTCAACACCGCGCGGGCAGGCTGTGCGCATGTCCGGAGGAGAACGACACGACGGCCCGTGGGACGGATCTGGCCCCGCCGATGTGGTCAGCCACGCCCAGCTGCTCTGGCAGGGCGGTCGCGTGGCGAGCACACTGGCCCGCATGGGCATCGGCGCGGGCGACGCGGTCGCCGTACAACTGCCCATGGGGCTCGAATCCGTCGCCGTGACCGTGGGCATCATCCAGCTCGGCGCCCGGCGGGTCTCCCTGCCGGTCGCCCCGCACCCCACGCTCGTCCGCGACCGCGTACGGGAGTCGGGTGCCCGGGTCGCCATAGCGGCCGACGCGTGCCGGGTGGAGGGGCAGGTATACCCGGTCAAGGCCGCCCTCGACCGGTATCTCCGCGACTGCCCGGAGATACACACCGTCCTCGTGGTCCCGCAGCACGCCCGCCCGGTGCCCTGGACACCGGGCCGGGACCGGTGGTGGCACGAGGCACTGGCCGAAGGGCTGGCGACCACCCCGCCGTACTCTGGGGGTATGAGCAGCGCCTCCCCCGCCGACCGGCCCGACGCCGCGACGCCGCCCGCGGCCATCGTCTTCGACGATCCCCTGGCCCGCACGTCGCACGACGACACCGACGAGGGGTGGGGCGACCGCCTGTCCGAGGACGGCGGCGCCGGGGACACCGTCCGCTTCCTGCGGGAGAAGCCCCCGCACCACATCTGAGACCACGGGATCCGCGGCCACGGGCGGCCGGACAGCGCGAGCCGCGCCACCGTCGCCGCCCGCGCGCGCAGAGCGGTCAGGCCCGCCCGTCCCGCCCGTCGGAGGGCTTGTCCAGCGATGTGCTCTCCTCCGCCGCCGTCCGCTGCGCCCCCACCGTGACACCGCCGGCCCGCTGCGCGATCAGCTCGTCGCGGATCTGCGCGAGCAGCTCCAGCTCGGTCTCGACCGGCGGCTCGACCGGGGCGTCGGCACGCCGCCTCGCGAGGAACCGGTTCATGGGCAGGATCATCAGGAAGTAGACGACCGCGGCCGTGATCAGGAAGGTCAGGGACGCGCTGACGACCGATCCCCACCTGAGCCCGATGCCGTCGCCCGTCGCGCACGACCCGCGCAGGCACAGGGAGTAGTCGTCGAGATCCTGCGTGCCGAACGCGCCGATCACCGGGTTGATGAGGCCGTCCACCACGGCGTTCACGATCCCCGTGAACGCCGCGCCGATCACCACGGCCACGGCGAGTTCGACGACGTTCCCCCGCAGGAGGAAGTCGCGGAATCCGCCCATCACCTCGCGTGCCCCCGTCACCAGACCCCTCTTCTCGTCGCTCACCGCTGCGCCTTCCTGCCGATCCGTGTCCACTGCGCCGGACACGCTGCATCAGGACGCGGACACCTGTCCAGTCGAGCGTCAGCGACACGTTCACCACCGGGCCACCGCCAGCTCGGCCACGGCCGCGGCGCCCGCCAGTTCGGCGGCCGTGTCCGGCGACACGGAGAGCACGAGAAGCGCCCCCGAGACGCCCGTCGGCACCCCGTCCACGGCGACGTCCACGACCTCGGCCACCCTCGCCCGGCGGGCCACCACCCTGGCCGGGCCGGGCGTCTGACCAGCGGCGCCGGACGCGGCGAGGACGTCCACCCGGTCGCCTGGCCCGACGAGCCGGGCCACGGCCGGGTCGCCGATCCTGACCGGCACGGAGACCCGGCGGGTGTCAGGACCTTCCCGCGCGCTCGCCGGTGCGGGCTCCGGCGGCGGAGGCGCGGCTCGCACATCAGTGCCCGGTGCGAGGAGGGTGAGTCCGGCCGCCGTCGCGGCGAGGGCGAGGGCGGACAGGCGCCGCCGACCGTGCAGCAGACGCCGCAGCCGATGCCGCCCGCCGCGCGGTCTCACCGGGGCGAACCCCGGGACGGTGGACGCGGAGGGCGGAGCGGGCCGTGGGAGAGACGGAGAACCCGCCTCACCTGGCACGACCGTCTCGTCACGAGGGGCGCCGCCGGGGGCGACGGACAGGCGGCGTCCGAGAGGGAGGCCGGGGATCACGCCGGGTTGCCGTGAAGTACGCATGCGCACACCGTGCCCGGCCCGCCGGAATCCTGCTGAGCCCTGTGGACAGCTCGGCGCCTGTGGACAACTTCCTCACCCGTACGAGTGACTCCTCCACGGCCCGGCAAGGTGTCCGGCCTGCCCCGGCGGCACAGCGAAAGGGGCCCGTGGTCGCACCACGGGCCCCTCCACGACATCAGGTTCGCGCGCCCCGTCCGACGACAGGGCGCACCGTCACGGCAGGGTGATCCCGGTGTCCTGGCCCGTCAGGGCCCCGGCGCACAGGCAGTCGCGGTCACCGCTGTCCGGGAGCGCGCCCACCACGTCGAACAGGACGTCCCGCAGCCGCCCGATGTTCTGGGCGAACACCTCAAGGACCTCGGCGTGCGAGACGCCCTCGCCCACCTCGGCGCCCGCGTCGAGGTCGGTGACCAGCGCGAGGGACGTGTAGCACAGCTCCAGCTCCCGGGCGAGGATCGCCTCCGGGTGTCCTGTCATGCCGACGACGGACCAGCCCTGGGCCGCGTGCCAGACCGACTCGGCCCGGGTGGAGAACCGGGGCCCCTCGATCACGCACATCGTCCCGCCGTCCACCGCGTCCCAGTCGCGCTCACGGGCGGCGGCGAGGGCGGCGGACCGGCCGACCGGGCAGTACGGGTCGGCGAAGGTCATGTGCACGACGTTCGAGCGGCGCCCGTCGGGCAGCGGCTCGCCGTCGTAGAAGGTCTGGACGCGGCTCTTGGTGCGGTCCACCAACTGGTCGAGGACCAGCAGCGTGCCCGGGCCGAACTCGGCCCGCAGCCCGCCGACCGCGCAGGGCCCGAGCACCTGCCGGACGCCGAGGGAACGCAGGGCCCACAGGTTCGCCCGGTAGTTGATCCTGGCGGGCGGCAGGTGGTGTCCACGGCCGTGCCGTGGCAGGAACGCGACGCGGCGCCCGGCCAGCTCGCCGACGAACAGGGAGTCGCTCGGCGGGCCGTAGGGCGTCTCGACGGTGATCTCGGTCACGTCGTCCAGGAACGAGTAGAACCCGGACCCGCCGATGACCCCGACGTCGGCTGCGGGCAGGCTCATGCGGCGGAGGCCGCGCTGCCCGCGCTCGTGGTGGAGGTGGTGGACGAACCGGAGGAACCGCCGGACCCCGAGGATCCCGCGGACCCCGACGACGAGCCGGAGTCCCCGGACGAACCGGAGGAGGACGAGCCGCCCGCCGGGTCGGCCTTCTTGTCGGCCTTGGCCGACGAGGAGGCGGGGCTGCTGGACGACGTCGCGTTGCGGCTGTCGTTACGGTAGAAACCGGAGCCCTTGAAGACGATGCCGACGGCGGAGAAGACCTTCTTCAGCCGCCCCTGGCATGCGGGGCACACCGTGAGGGCGTCGTCGGTGAACTTCTGCACCACTTCGAGACCCTCGTTGCAGGCGGTGCACTGATACTGATACGTCGGCACGTTCAATCCTCCTGGCACTCATCCCTCTGGAGTGCTAACCACTCTCCATCGTGCAACATTCCGGCCCTCCAAGTCCACTGCCGCCCCTCCGCGCCACCCCGCCCGCACGGTCCTCACTCGATGCGCGGCGGCAGCGCGACGGCGTCCGGCTCGGTCAGCCACCCCGCCAGTTTGCCGCCCCGGCCCACCGCGACGAGACGCCGTTCGACCGCGTCACGTACCGCGTCCGTCGCCACGACCAGCAGTTCGTCCCCCTCACGCAGCACGGTGTCCTGCCCGGGGACGAAGCTGCGGCCGTCGCGCACCACCAGGGTGACCGCCGCCTCGGGCGGCAGCCGCAGCTCCGCGACCTCCACGCCGTGCATGCGCGATCGCTGCGGGATCGTGACCGAGAGCAGGTGGCCGCGCAGCCTCTCCAGCGGCGCCGACTCGATGTCCACGTCCACGGTCTTCTCCCCGTCGCCGAGCCGCAGCCGCCGGGCGACCCAGGGCAGTGTCGGGCCCTGGAGCAGCGTGAACACCACGACCAGCACGAAGACGATGCTGAAGATCCGGTCGCTGTCCTGCACGTCGGCCACCACGGGGATGATGGCCAGCACGATGGGCACGGCCCCACGCAACCCTGCCCACGACAGCAGGACGTTCTCCCGCCAGGGGCGGCGGAACGGCAGCAGGCACAGCAGGACGGACAGTGGGCGTGCCAGCAGTGTGAGGACGCCTCCCACGATCAGCGCGGGCACCAGGTCGTCGCCCAGCGTCCCGGGGTTCACCAGGAGTCCCAGCAGCACGAAGAGCCCGATCTGCGCCAGCCACGCCACCGCGTCGGCGAACCCCCGCGTCGCGGGTCTGTGGGGCAGCCCTGCGTTCCCCAGCACCACGGCACACACGTAGACCGCAAGGAATCCGCTGCCGTGGATGAGGGCTGTTGCCGCGTACGCGAGGACGGTGAGCGCGAGTACGGCGATCGGGTACAGCCCCGCAGCAGGGAGCGCGACGCCCCGGAGGCCCAGTGCGCCGACGCGTCCGACGAGGAGGCCCACGGCGAGGCCGATGGCCAGCTCCAGCAGCATTTCGGCCGGGAGGATGTACCACTGCTCGGCGGCGTCGTGGGAGCCCAGCTCGGAGAATCCGACCACCAGGATGACGACCGGGGCGTCGTTGAAGCCGGATTCCGCCTCCAGCACGCCGGACAGCCTCCGGGGCAGCGGCACGCGCCGCAGCACCGAGAAGATCGCCGCCGCGTCGGTCGAGGACACCACGGCGCCCATCACGAGCGCCGACTGCCAGCCGAGGCCGACGAGGTAGTGGGCCGCGGCGGCCGTCACGCCGACGCTGACGCCCACCCCGACGGTGGACAGGACGGCGGCCACCGGGATGGCGGGCCGCAGGTCCTGCCAGCGCGTGCCGAGGCCGCCCTCGGCGAGGATCACGACGAGGGCCGCGTAGCCGAGGACCTGGGTCAGCTCGGCGTCGCTGAACTCGATCCCGAGCCCGTCCGAGCCGAGGGCGACGCCGATGGCCAGGTAGAGCAGCAGGGACGGCAGGCCGCTGCGGGACGTCAGGCGGACGGCCGCGACGGCGACGAGCAGCACGAGCGTGGCGGCGAGCAGCAGTTCGTTGAGGCGGTCAACGGTCAGGGGCGGGTCCTCTTCTCGGGGTGTTCTGGGGGCGCGGATGGGGTAATTCGCGCCGTTTGCCGCGAATTTACCATCATATGAACGCGTCGGTTGGGGCTGCTGACTCCCCGTAGGCTCACCTCAGTGGCCGTATGTCTATGGTTGCTTCCCAACGCTCAGCTGCCCTGCGAAGGACAGAAATGCCCGCCAAGAAGCCCAGGCGACGCGGTCGTCTGCTTGTGATCGCGCTCGTCGTCATGCTCCTGGCCGGTCTCGGCTACGGCGCGTACTGGGGTGTCAGTACCGTGCGAGCCTCCTACCCGCAGGTGTCGGGGGAACTCGCACTCGACGGACTCTCGGGACCGGTCACCGTGGAGCGTGACGCGAACGGCATCCCGCAGGTGTACGCAAGCACGCCCGAGGACCTGTTCCGCGCGCAGGGATACGTGCAGGCGCAGGACCGGTTCTACGAGATGGACGTACGCCGCCACATGACGGCAGGGCGGCTGTCGGAGATGTTCGGCGAGGACCAGCTGGAGACCGACGCGTTCCTGCGCACCCTCGGCTGGCACGCTATCGCCCAGCAGGAGTGGGACCAGGAGATCTCGGAGGAGACGCGGGCCTACCTCCAGGCGTACTCCGAGGGCGTGAACGGCTATCTGGCGACGCACAGCGGGGCCGAGCTGTCCCTGGAGTACGCGGCGCTCGGCTTCGTCAACGACTACCAGCCGGAGGAGTGGACCCCCGTGGACTCGCTCGCCTGGCTGAAGGCCATGGCGTGGGACCTGCGCGGCAACATGCAGGACGAGATCGACCGGGCGTTGATGGGCCAGCGGCTCTCCCCCGAGCAGATCGAGGACCTGTACCCGGACTACCCGTACGGGACGAGCACCCCGATCGTCGAGGAACCGGGAGACAACACGGAGGAGTTCCCGCCCGTCGGCGAGGACCTGGGGACCATGGGCGCGACGGAGGCGCTGGAGGGCGCCTCGACGCAGCTGGGCGCGCTGTCGCAGACGCTGAGCGAGCTGCCGGGCCTGCTGGGCCCTGAGGGCAGCGGCATCGGCTCGAACTCGTGGGTGGTCTCCGGGGAGTACACGACGAGCGGCGCGCCGCTCCTCGCGAACGACCCGCACCTCTCGCCGTCGCTGCCCGGCATCTGGTACCAGATGGGGCTGCACTGCACGGAGCTGAGCGCGGAGTGCCCGTACGACGTGTCGGGCTTCACCTTCTCCGGCATGCCGGGGGTGATCATCGGCCACAACCAGTCGATCGCCTGGGGCATGACCAACCTGGGCGCGGACGTCACCGACCTGCGGCTGGAGAACCTCAGCGACGGGAACTACCTGCGCGACGGCGAGGAGATCCCGTACGACACGCGCTCCGAGACGCTGAAGGTCGCGGGCGGCGAGTCGCGCGAGATCACCATCAGATCCACGGAGAACGGGCCGATCATCTCCGACCGCCTCGACGAGCTGTCCCTCGTGGGCGACAGCGCGCCGGTGGACCAGTCGGCCCCCGACCGCGGCGACGGCTACGCGGTCTCCCTCACCTGGACGGCGCTGCGGCCCTCGAACACGATGGACGCCGTGTTCGCGCTCGACCGGGCGACCGACTTCGACGAGTTCCGCGCCGCCGCCCGTGACTTCGCCGCGCCGTCGCAGAACATGATCTACGCCGACACCGAGAACAACATCGGCTACCAGGCGCCGGGCGACATCCCGGTACGCGGCGAGGGCGACGGCCGCTACCCCGCGCCCGGCTGGGACTCGTCCTACGACTGGGAGGACGCGTACGTCCCGCAGGACGACCTCCCCTGGGAGGAGAACCCCGAGCGCGGCTACATCGTCACCGCCAACCAGGCCGTCATCGCTCCGGAGGACGACGCGAACGACGTCTTCCTGACCGAGGACTGGAGCTACGGCACGCGCAGCAACCGCATCGGGGAGCTGCTGGCGGAGAAGATCGCCGACGGCGGCAAGATCTCCCTCGGCGACATGCAGGAGATCCAGCTCGACAACCAGAACGCGATGGCGGAGGAGCTGGTCCCCTACCTGCTGGACATCGACGTGTCCGACCCCTACGTCCGCGAGGCGCAGGAGTTGCTGGAGGGCTGGGACTTCAGCCAGGACGCGGACTCACCCGGCGCCGCGTACTTCAACGCCGTGTGGCGCAACCTGCTGAACCTCGCCTTCGGCCAGAAGCTGCCCAAGGAGCTGCGTGTCGAGGACCAGTGCCTGCGCGTCTCCCCGACCGACGACGCGGCGCCGCCCGACGACCTGACGGGCCGTCCCAGGACCGTCCTCGAATGCGGCGAGCGGTCCCCCGAGACGGCGCAGCCTGACGGCGGCGACCGCTGGTTCGAGGTCGTGCGCGGGCTGCTCGAAGACCCGGAGAACGCGTGGTGGCAGTCCCCGGAGACCGCCGACCAGCCCGCCGCCGCGAACCGTGACGAGCTGCTCGCCCGCGCCCTGCGCGACGCCCGCTGGGAGCTGACGGCCGAGCTGGGCAAGGACGTCAGCACCTGGAGCTGGGGCCGTCTGCACCGCCTGATGCTGAACAACCAGACGCTCGGCACGGAGGGCCCGGGGCCGGTGCAGTGGCTCCTCAACCGCGGGCCGTGGAACCTCTCGGGCGGTACGGACGCGGTGGACGCCAGCGGCTGGAACGCGGCGGGCGGCTACGAGATCACCTGGGTGCCGTCCATGCGGATGATCGTCAGCCTGGACGACTTCGACGAGTCGCTGTGGATCAACCTCACCGGCGCGTCGGGGCACGCCTACCACGCCAACTACACGGACCAGACGGACCTGTGGGCGCGGGGCGAGTACCTGCCGTGGGCCTACGGCCGGGACGCGGTCGGCGAGGCGTCCGCGCACACGCTGGAGCTACGCCCGAGCGGGGGGTGACACGCCGGGAACCGGGGGACGGGCCCGCCCGTTCCCCCGGTGTGTCCGGTACGTCCCCCTCCCGCGGGGAGGCGGCCGGACGCCCGGCCGCCGACCGTTCAGCCCGCCGCGCCCCCGGACCGCCCGCCGGGGAAGCGGAGGACCTCCTCGGGGGTGACGGCCGCGTGGACGAGCTGGTCATGGGGTTCGCGCGGCAGTTTCGCGACGACCTCGTGGCCGTACACCAGGGCCACCAGCGCAGGACGCCTGCCGGACGCCGCCAGCCGGGCGAGCGCCCGGTCGAAGCTGCCGCCGCCGCGTCCCATGCGGACGCCACGCCGGTCCACGGCGAGGCCGGGCAGCAGGATCGTGTCCACCTGTGTCACGGCGTCTGGGCCGAGGCGCGGGCCGCCCGGCTGGAGCAGCCGGATGCGTCCGGCGTGCTCGGCCTCGACCAGCCGCTCGCGGCCCTCGTACACGGCCCAGTCCAGGTCGTCGTCGGGGAGCAGCACCGGCAGCAGGACGCGGACGCCGCGTCCGGTGAGCGCCGTCAGCAGCTCGGCCGTCCCTGGCTCGCTGCCGACCGAGACGTACGCGGCGACCGTGGACGCGCCGGACACCTCCGGCAGTTCAAGGGCGCGCCCGGCGAGGGCGCGGGCCGCCTGGGCGATCTCGTCGTCCGCCATCGCCGCCCTGACCGCCAGCAGATCCCGCCTCACCACCCGTTTCAGCAGCGCGGCTTCCTCCATGCTCCCCACCCACTCCCTTCACATATGCTCCCGTCTTCCACACATTCAGCCGAAGACCAAACCCGCGCATAACATGACGTTCATCCGCAAAGTACTCGGTCCACGCACACTAAATGGATAAAGTGACCGGCATGACGTCACCACGCCCCCGGATCAGCAAGGCTGTCATTCCCGCCGCCGGGCTCGGCACACGGTTCCTCCCCGCCACCAAGGCCACGCCCAAGGAAATGCTGCCGGTCGTCGATCAGCCGGCCATCCAGTACGTGGTGGAGGAGGCGACGGCGGCCGGGCTGACCGACGTGCTCATGATCACCGGGCGCAACAAGCGGCCTCTCGAAGACCACTTCGATCGCAATTACGAGCTGGAGGACGCCCTCCGCCGCAAGGGCGACGACGAGCGCCTCTCCCGCGTCCAGGCGTCCACGACGCTGGCCACCATGCACTACGTCCGCCAGGGCGACCCGAAGGGCCTCGGCCACGCCATCCAGTGCGCCGCGCCGCACGTCGGGGACCAGCCGTTCGCCGTCCTCCTCGGCGACGACCTGATCGACCCCCGCGACCCCCTCCTCACCATGATGATCGACTGCCAGGCCGAGCACGGCGGCAGCGTCATCGCGCTCATGGAGGTGGACCCCGAGCAGATCCACCTCTACGGCTGCGCCGCCGTCGAGCCCGTCACCGACCGCGTCATGCGCGTCACCGGCCTGGTCGAGAAGCCCGACACCGCCGACGCGCCCAGCAACCTCGCGGTCATCGGCCGCTACGTCCTCCACCCGGGTGTCTTCGAGGTCCTGGCCAAGACCCCGCCGGGACGGGGCGGCGAACTCCAGCTCACCGACGCCCTCCAGGCCATGACCGGCGACTCGGCGCTCGGCGGCCCGGTGCACGGCGTCGTCTTCAAGGGACGCCGTTACGACACGGGCGACCGGGGCGACTATCTTCGGGCCATCGTCCGTCTCGCCTGCGAACGCCCCGACCTCGGCCCCGGCTTCCGGTCCTGGCTGCGCACGTACGTCACCGAGGAGATGCCCGGCCTTGACTGACACCTGGTCCGTCGATGAGCACCTGAGCGACATCCTCGCGGCCGTCACGCCGCTGGAACCCCTCGCCCTGCCGCTCCTCGACGCCACCGGCTGCGTCCTCACCGACGACATCACGGTCCCCGCGCCGCTGCCCCCCTTCGACAACAGCTCGATGGACGGGTACGCCGTACGGACGGCCGACGTGGAGGGCGCGAGCGCGGAGTTCCCCGCCGTCCTCACCGTCGTCGGCGACATCGCCGCCGGGCACGGCGAACTGCCCGCCGTAGGACCGGGGCAGGCGGCGCGCATCATGACCGGCGCGCCGCTGCCGCCCGGCGCGCAGGCGGTCGTACCCGTCGAGTGGACCGACGGCGGGCTCGGCGGCGGCCCGGCCGACATGATGCCGTCCGTCACCGGCGGCGAGGTCCGCGTGCTGCGCCCGGCCCACGCCGGGCAGCACATCCGCACCCGGGGAAGCGACGCGCGCCCCGGGACCGTCGCCCTCACCGCCGGTACGGTGCTCGGCCCCCCGCAGCTCGGCCTGCTCGCCGCCACCGGCCACGCCACGGTCACCGTACGGCCGCGCCCGCGCGTCGTCGTCCTGTCCACCGGCAGCGAACTGGTGCCGCCCGGCAGACCGCTGACACCCGGGCGTATCCACGACTCGAACAGCTACCTCCTCACGGCCGCCGCCCAGGACGCGGGCGCCGTCGCCTTCCGCACCACCGCCGTCGCCGACGATCCCGTCTCCCTGCGTACGGCCCTCGACGACCAGCTCGCGCGCGCCGACGCAGTCGTCACCAGTGGGGGCGTCAGCGTGGGGGCCTACGACGTGGTGAAGGAAGCGCTCACCGGCACCATCGACTTCCGCCGCCTCGCCATGCAGCCTGGCAAGCCGCAAGGCTTCGGCCTCCTGGGGCCCGGCCGCACACCCCTGTTCGCCCTGCCGGGAAACCCCGTCAGCGCCTACGTGTCGTTCGAGCTGTTCGTGCGACCCGCGCTGCGTGCCATGGCGGGGCACGCGCCCGACACCCTGCGGCGGCCACGCACCACGGCACGTCTCGTTACGGACGGAACGCTGGGGTCGCCGCCCGGAAGGCGCCAGTTCCTGCGCGCCGCCTACACCGCGCCCGCTACGGGCGAGCGACTGGGCACGGTACGCCCGGTCGGCGGCAGTGAGTCGCACCTCGTGGCCGCGCTCGCCCGCGCCGACGCCCTGATCGAGATCCCCGAGGACGTGACGCACGTGGCCGCCGGGGCGGAGCTGACGGTGCTGCTTCTGAACTGAGCAGGGGGGTACCGTTAATGCTCATGAGTACCCCTCATCTCACCCATCTCGACGGCACGGGCGCCGCACGGATGGTGGATGTGACAGACAAGAACGTCACCAACCGCACGGCGCGCGCCACCGGCCGCGTCCTCGTGGCGCCCGAGGTGGTGGAGCTGCTGCGCGGGGAGGGCGTCCCCAAGGGCGACGCACTGGCCACCGCGCGCATCGCCGGGATCATGGGGGCCAAGCGCACCCCGGACCTGATCCCCCTGTGCCACCCGCTGCCCGTCTCAGGCGTGACCGTGGACCTGCGGGTCACGGACACCGCCGTCGAGATCTCCGCCACGGTCCGCACCACGGGACGCACCGGCGTCGAGATGGAGGCGCTGACCGCCGTGAGCGTCGCCGCGCTGACCCTCGTGGACATGGTGAAGGCCGTGGACAAGGCCGCCGTCATCACGGACGTGCGGGTCGAGGAGAAGTCCGGCGGCGCGTCCGGCGACTGGAGCCGCGCCCGGTGACCGTCTACCGCGCCCTCGCGCTCACCGCGTCCAACCGCGCCGCCGCCGGTGTGTACGCCGACACAGGCGGACCACTGCTCGCCGAGGCCCTGACGGAGCTGGGGTTCGCGACGGACGGCCCGCGCGTCGTGCCGGACGGGGAGCCCGTCGCCGAGGCGCTGCGCGCGGCCGTCGCCGAGGGCTACGACGTGGTGCTCACCACGGGCGGCACCGGCATCTCCCCCACCGACCGCACGCCGGAGATGACCCGCGCGGTCCTGGACCGCGAGATCCCCGGCATCCCCGAGGCCATCCGCGCCGCCGGGGCGGCCAAGGTCCCGACCGCCGCGCTCTCCCGGGGTCTGGCGGGCGTCGCCGGGCGCACCCTGATCGTCAACCTCCCGGGCTCCACCGGAGGAGTACGCGACGGGCTGACTGTGCTGCGCCCGCTGCTGCGGCACGCCGTGGACCAGCTGCGCGGCGGCGACCACCGGCCGCAGCCGTGAGCGCGCACTTCTGGCCCACGCAGCTGACGGAGGGACCGGTCGGCCTGCGGCCCATCCGGCTGCGCGACCAGGGCGCGTGGCGCGAGGTGAACCAGCGCAACCGCGACTGGCTGCGCCCCTGGGAGGCGACCATCCCACCCGCCCCGCCCGGCCATCTGCCGCCGCGCAGGCCGACGTTCCGACAGATGGTGCGGCATCTGCGTGCCGAGGCGCAGGCGGGGCGGATGCTGCCGTTCGTCGTGACGTACGACGGCAGGCTCGTCGGGCAGCTGACGGTCGCGGGGATCACCTGGGGATCGATGTGTTCCGGCCACATCGGGTACTGGATCGACCGCGCGGTCGCCGGGCGTGGCGTCATGCCGACGGCGGTCGCGCTGGCGACCGACCACTGTTTCCGCCGACTCGGGCTGCACCGCGTGGAGATCTGCATCCGGCCGGAGAACGGGCCGAGCCGCCGCGTCGTGGAGAAACTGGGATTCAGGCCCGAGGGCGTCCGTCCGCGGTATCTCCACATCGACGGGGCGTGGCGTGACCACCTGGTCTTCGCGCTGACGGCCGAGGACATGCAGGACGGGCTGCTGAACCGGTGGCGGGAAAACCGCAACGCGCCACAGAAATAAAACGTGCGTTCGAATGGAGGACCCCATTCGAGTCATGGTTGATAACAATCCGAAGAAACACCCGAGATGACGGGCTGATCGTGCGACACACCGTCCTATTTGGCCGATGGACTCAGGGGATCCCCTCTACGGTGTCACCGTGAGCAGCAGTGGCCTCATCTTCGCAGTGATCGTCGGCGCCTGGGCCGCGTACCTCGTGCCGATGTGGCTCCGCAGGCAGGACGAGCTGAACGAGGCCCGGCCGACGGAACGCTTCAGCACCGCCATCCGGCTGCTGACACGTGGCAGACGCGCGCCCGCGACGGGCGCGACCGCCACGGTCGGCGGCGGCGAGGGCGACGCACCGGGCGCCCCCCGGGACGTCGCCGTACCCGCGTCCGACGCCTCCCTCCCGGCCATCCCTTCCGCGGACGTCCGCGCCTTCGCCGAACCCGTGTCGGAGCCGCCCGAGCCCGCACCGGCGCCGGGCGCCGTGCAGGCCCGCGCGACCGTCCTGGCGCGGCGGCGGCGCACGACGATGGTCCTCTTCGCGGGCTTCACGCTCGGGGGGATCTACGCCCTGTCGGGCGGCGGGCACCTGTGGCTGCCGTGCATCCCGGCCGTACTGCTCGCCGCGTACATCGTGCATGTGCGGCGGCAGGAGCGGCGGCGTTACGCGGTGGCCGTGGACCGGCGGCGGGCCGAGGAGGCAGCGCGGCGGCTGCGGCAGCGTACGCAGGCCAGTTCGCAGGCGCGGCCGGAGAAGCCGTCCAAGGCGATCGTGGAGCAGACGGACCACGCGGAGTGGGTGGACCAGCAGCGCCGCGCGGCGGCGCCCGTGGCGGCCGACGAGCAGCAGAGCTGGGACCCGGCGCCCGTCCCGCTGCCGACGTACGTGAACGCCCCGGTGGCCCCGCGTACGGCGCGCGGCGTGGACATGGACGCGCCGGACACGTGGAGCGCCGCCCGCTCCACCACGGCGGGTGGCCCGACGGCGCCTCCGGCACAGCCGCCCGGCCCGCAGCGGACCCCGCTCTTCGACCAGTACGCGGACGACGACCGCCGCAGGGCGGCCGGGGAGTAGCTGATTTCGGCCCGACGCGCAGGTGGTGCTAGAGTTTTCCACGCAGCAAGGGCCTGTAGCGCAGCCTGGTAGCGCATCTCGTTCGCAACGAGGGGGTCAGGGGTTCAAATCCCCTCAGGTCCACAGCTGAAGCCCGTTCGCTACACCAGGTAGAACGGCACACAAGAGGCCCCACCGACTCCGGTCGGCGGGGCCTCTCGCATTGCCTGCAAGCAGCGAAGTACGGCGACGGGTCCCTGCTGGACCCTACGAAGCGCCCCCAAGGTCCCCTGCCGAGCTTCCGCAGCGCCGTGCGCGAAGACCTACATGGTGACCGCGATCTTGCTGTGCCGGAACGTCAGTCACGCGCGTCGCTGGACCCGGGACATTCTCGGTACCCTCCCGTGTGCGGATGACGCCGCCCTGATCGTCAGCGAGTTGGGCGGAACGCGATCACGCACACCGCGAGCGGCAACGGCGGGTTCCTCTTGGCCGTGACGCTGGGGGATGAGACCGTCACCAACACAGGCCACGCTTTGACCGGCCCGCATTCGGCGACCACGGCCCGCTTGGCGCTGCGGTGGCTTCACGTGCGGGCGGAGCACATCGCCCACCAGCTCGACGCACCTGTCGCATGCCCGGTGTACGGGTGGATCGCCGATCACCTGGCGCAAGAGCGCGTGCTGACCGCGCTGTTCCTCGGCGAGACCTACGCCCACACGATCCACGACGGCGCCCTCACCTACGTCTTGACCGCCTCCCCCGCCCCCGGCTCCCGATCTTCGAGGCAGGCACGATGACCGACCAGGAACCCGTACCGTTCTGTCTTCTGGCGGAGGTGGCGGAGTGCTACCGCTACGAGATCTCCGGCGCCATGGACTCGGTGGTTCTGTACTGCCATGACGTCGTTGACCGCCACAGCCACCGACGCCTGTGGACCCCCAAGGGCGATCACCCCGACCACCGCGAACTCATCACGCAGGCCCGCGCCATCCTCGCCAAGCTCCGCATGGTCATCGACTGCGCCGAAACCATCGCCCGAGAGATCGAAACCGACCACCAACGCCACGAAACCCGCGCCCAACACCACCGCCAGGCCCGCGAGTAACAACTTTCCCTACGACATCAAGACGCCGCGCCCCGGCGCGGCGCGCACGGCAGCGGCGGCCCCCGGGCCGCCGCTTCAGTCTCCGCCCCGCCACGAACCGAGCCCGCCGACCGCGCGACCAACAGGCTGCAACCTGGTTGCGGTTGAAGCGGTCCGACGTGGCGAAGGCGGCCGGTTCCGCGGCTTTAGGCAGCCAGCTTGGGGCGAGCCTCGAAGATCAGGGCCCACATCTGCCACTTGCGGGCAGATCCACAAACCTGCCCGATCCGCCGCCAGCGTACGGGCCTCGATCCCTCGCCCCAAGCCAGCTCCCGTCCAAAGCCGGCTACACCGACCTATGCACCGTGAATATCACTCGTTGTGCAGTGACTCGCGAGCGCATCAAACTTCCGCAACAGATGCTCAAGGCTCGGACTCCGACTCGCGGCTAACTCGATATTCATGCGGGCGGTTAGCCTAGGCTGCCATGTCGGCTTCACATACTTGGTCGGCTTCAACGCGGCAGCGATAGATTTACGCTTCCCAGCTTCATAGGTAAAGCTAGGTATCTCCATCGTTTCCGCTGACGCGTAAAGCCAGTCTTCCCAATTCTGGTCTGCCAGGCATACCGCCGCAGGAACATGCGTGATGGATCTCAATCTCTTCATCAGCCTGGATCCCAGCTCATAGACATTGTCGCCCTCGCCATCGAGAATGACGAGAACTGACTTGCAGCCAGGTCGGGCAACTGCAGTTGCAACGTACCCTTCGAGACCACCCAGGCTCGTAGCATTTTCTCTTCCGTTGCACGGAATAGGCTTTCCCAAAGGATCGCTATAATCATTCCTTAGTTGCAGCCAATTCCTGAGGAGAAGTGGCGCCGAATTAGCATCGCCAGGCCCCTCTACAACCAAACCAACGTGAGGCTTTCCAGGGGTTGCAGTCATGACAACTCCGGGTCGAGCGAGTCACTACGAAGAAGCTGCCCAGGGGTAATGAGTCCTTGGCGTACAGGTTCACGCGTATGTTCAGCAACTGGGGCGATGCGGGATGCTCCATCTTCGGTCCATACAACCCGCAGGGCATCGATATCGATCGTGTCGACGATATCGGCACTATGCGTTGTGATCAGCACTTGAGTGGATTCCGACTGCTGCCGGAAGATATCCACGAGCGTACGCAATGCTCCAAGATGAATTGCGATCTCAGGCTCTTCGATAACCAGCAAGGCCGGACGATTCTCTTGCAGCATTGAGAGCAATATACTGAAAGCACGCAACGTTCCATCGGACATTTGCTTCGCCAGAAACTCTCGCCTCTTCCCTTGGCTAACCTCCTGCACAAAGGCCAGGGTGACCTTATCTGCTAGTCGTCGTAGCTCGATGCGCCGAATCCCGGGCACGATCGCCGCGAGCTCATCGACCAGTTCGGATCTTGTTTCAGAA
Organism: Streptomyces avicenniae; assembly: GCF_000719135.1. Classification (GTDB taxonomy): domain Bacteria; phylum Actinomycetota; class Actinomycetes; order Streptomycetales; family Streptomycetaceae; genus Streptomyces; species Streptomyces avicenniae. Next base: position 130,644 of record NZ_JOEK01000007.1, read on the forward strand.
TTCAATTCCTCAAACATGCTGGCAGCATTTGAGCCATCTGGTTCGAATTCGCGCGTTGAAGAAGGCTCCTGCAACTCCCCCACAAGGGCAGGGTTAATCTCCACCGTCTGCATGAGCTGCAGTATGCGAGTCACGATATAGATACCAAATGTGGCCGGGAAGCTTACAGCACTCTGGCCGACCGGAACAGGGATCTTGCGGTCGCCGTTCGTGTGAACCGCACCCCCCTCTTCCTTTTCGTTATAAGTGAGCTCCCCTCCCTTATTGATGAATGTATACCTATCGCCACGAAGGAAGATCGAACCGCGCTCCTGCTTTACCTCGTACCTCTTCCCCTCCAGGCCGCGCAACTTCAGCTCATAGTAGGAGATGGGTTCATTATCAAATTGAAAATCCAGGCGCAGCGCAGGGTTGTATGGCCGCCCAGAACTACGATGCCTCAGCTGATCGAAACCACCTCTGCGAGCGATCGCGATCGGCAGGCCATGAATCGGGATTTCACGCAATAGCTTGATCGCGGCTACTGCATTCGACTTCCCTGTGGCATTCGGCCCAACAAGCGCAACCAAATCTGCTAAATCTAGTACGGCAGACTGATACGAGAGGAAGTTGGTGATGTGCAGCCGAAGATACTTGAGCCCTTGTTGAATGCGGAACGGGTCGGATGGGGAGGTCATAGCCATACCATACTCGCCCCGCGTGTTAAAAACCAGACGGAACTGTGGAGGCGAGATACGCCAGACGGGAGTGCGGATTGATCTCCACTGGGAGAATGCGCCTAGTGACTACCTTCCCGTTCACCCGCACAGCCAGCGTGAGCCTAGGCAAAGAACTACCGCTCCACTGGCTCGAACGCCTGTATTGGTAGGTGAAGCTCCACATAAACGCCCGCATGTCACCCCCCTATGGAAGAAACTGCCTCACGGGTGTCCCCGGGCTGTGGAAGAGGGCTCAACGGTGACCAACATCGACAGGTGCCGACAAGTCGGCAGCGCCTCAGGGCATTGATCGTTTCCGTGGCAGCAGGTGATGGCCGCCTGTGATCAGTTGTGGCTGTACAACAGCGAAGTACGGCAACCACCGCAACCATAGGCACACGGAGACACCTCTCAGCGGCTCGATAAGTAGACTTGCCCGAGATGTGTTCGGTTCGGGACGGTTCCATTTCAGACGACAGAATGTTGCCTTGCCACGACGTTCTCTCTACCTCAGCTCACCGTGAGGCAACGACACCGGCGGACTAGTCGAGCTGGAACGGGGGATCAGGGAGGCGTTGAGGTCCAACCTTGTTGGACGGCATGTTCGATGGCTCGGGCGACGTCGTGTGGCACCACGGGGTTGGCCGGACGGCCAGCCCAGTTGCTGGCGTGCGGCTGGTTGGTTGGTGGTAACGACGAGCGTCATCCCAGGGGTGGCTGCGTGCTCGACCGCAAAGGTGCGCGGAGTCCAGCACAGGGCCAGGGCGTGGATCGGCATCGGCGCAGCCGCCATCGGAACATCATGCCGTTGACGATGATGCGTCGCGTGCCCTTGTGTGGCAGTGGCATTGCTCCTCCTTGATGCCAAGGATGCCAGGGAGCCCCATCCGCTGTCCGTCTCAGTTTCCGTCTCATTCAGTGCCGTTCAGAGGTTAACGGCCCGAGGCAGGGCTCAGCAGCCCGCCAACAGACTTGGAAAGCGTGTTGGTGGAAACCGATAGCCAGCCGTCTCGGACATGAGATGCCGTTGACGGGTGGTACGGCGCGCCTCGGTTACGGCACACCAGAGGTGTACAGCAACCAGCGCGACTGCTGCCCCCTCCCCCGTCAGCCATCTCGGGTGGCCGACCGGCCAGCTCGGCAGAATCCCCACCAACCAGCACGCCCGTAGTTCACAACGAGGCAGGACCGGGTCCGAATTCTCTCGGGATCCACAGCTGAAGCCCGTTCGCTACCCCAGATAGAGCGGCCGATCAGGTCCCGTCCGATCGATCCGATCGGACGGGACCTCGGCGTTTCCGGAGTCTGTTCGAGGTGTCGTCCGAGGATGCCGGTGCCCTGGGGAGCGGACGGGGATCGGCGGCGAGCACGAGGCCGTGATCCGATGGCCGTTCCTCGGTCCGGTCCATGGCGATGAGTCGGGCATCCCGTACGAAGGCGTCTGTGCCACGCCCGATCACCGGGATGGGATCCGCCCCGTTCCTGCGGCGGCGTTCGACGCGGAATTGCTGATACTGCCACTCGGTGACCTGGGAAGCGTCACGCCTGGCCGTGAAAGTACGCTTTCGGCGGAGCGCGCTTGCCATTCTGGTGGCGTGTGGGGTTGTCAGTGTTCGCGTCGGCGGCGTTTCTGGGCGGGGATCGATGCGTCGGAATGACGTCCGCCGATGCCGTGGGAGTCCGGGGTGGTCTCAGGCGGTGGTCCGGTTCGCCTCGGCCTTGTCGGGTGCGGGAGTGCGCGGGGTGACGAACAGCGTGGCCAGGAGTGCGAGCGCGAGGAGCGCGGCGCAGACGTAGCCGGAGAGGGCGAGGCCGCCGGTCATCGCCTCGCGTGCGGCGTCCGCCGTGGCGTCGGGGAGGGAGGGGATCACCGATCCGGCGCTCTCCGTCACGGTGGAGCTGAGCTGGTCGGCGGCGTCGGCGGGCATCCCGGAGTCGGTGAGGCGGTCGCGGAGGCCGGAGGTGAGGGTGCTGAAGAACAGCGTGGTGAGCAGGGCGATGCCGAGTGCGGAGCCCAGTTCGCGGGCCGCGCTCTGGATGCCCGCGCCTTGTCCGGCGCGCTCGGCGGGCACGTCGGCCAGGACGATGTTGGTGACCTGCGCGGTCGCGAAGCCGACGCCGACGCCGTAGACGAACAGGGCGAGCGCGATGATCCACCAGGCGCTGTCGGTCGTGGCGGTCAGCGCCAGGACCAGCAGGCCGACGGCCTCCAGGACCAGGCCGATCCGTACCTGCGCCAGGGGCGGCACGGTCGCCGTCATCGAGAAGCTCGCGCCGCTGGCCACGAAGCTGCCCGCGGCCAGGGCGACGAGGGCGAGGCCCGCCTCGAACGCGCTGTACCCGAGGGTGAACTGGAGCCAGAGCGGGAGGACGGCGATGATCCCGAACTCGCCGAGGCCGACCGTGAGCGTGACGACGTTGCCGTTCCTGAAGGAGGGGATGGCGAACAGCCCGACGTCCATGAGCGGTTCCTCGCCGCCACGGCTGAGCGACGCCTGCCGACGCCAGAACGCGAGGAGGGCGAGCGCCGCCGCGGCGAAGGAGACGAGCACCGGGGAGGGGCCACCCGACCAGGAGAGCCCGCCGATGTCGAGCGGCGCGGTGGTGAGCAGCCAGCCGTGGGTGCGGCCTTCGATCAGGGCGAAGGCGAACAGGCCGAGGCCGAGCGCGGACAGGAGTGCGCCGACGAAGTCCACCCGGCCCCGGGTCCTGGGCGACGCGGGCAGGTAGAGCAGGACGCCGGTCATGATCAGGGCGACCAGGGGGATGTTCACGCCGAAGGCCCAGCGCCAGGAGAAGTCCGCGAGCCAGCCGCCGAGCAGCGGTCCGACCGCGGCGGCGGCGCCGATGGTCGAGCCCCAGATGGCGAACGCCTTGCCCCGGGCCGCGCCGGTGAACGTCATGTTGAGGAGGGCGAGCGACGTCGGCAGGATCATCGCGCCGCCGATGCCCTGAAGGGCCCTGGCCAGGATCAACGTGCCGCCGCCGGGGGCGGCTGCGGCCAGCAGGCTCGTGACGCCGAACACGACGAGGCCGACGAGGAAGACGCGCCGCGCGCCGTGCAGGTCGGACAGGCGCCCGGTGACGAGGAGGAGCGCGGCGAAGACGATGGCGTACGACTCCTGGACCCACTGGGCCTCGGCCGAGCCGACCTCCAGGTCGTCGATGATCGGGGCGAGGATCACGTTGACGATGGTGATGTCCACGACGATCAGGGCGACGCCCAGGGATATGGCGACGAGTCCCAGCCACTGCTGCCGGGTCGGGGGTGGTGCGGTCCCGCTCAAGATTCCTCCATGGTGGTGTATCTTCATGGTGAAGTTAAATGGGCCGGGATAGGTTGTCAAACCACGGAGAGGGAGCGCGGCGTCGCGCGGACCGGACAGTGAGGCGAGGGCGATGGCGGCGGAGGACGGCGAGTCCGGAGGGGTCGAGGCACGGCGCGACCGGCTGATGGAGGGACTGCGGGCGTTCGGCGCGGACTACACCGAGTTCACGCGGCGCTTCGCGAGCTGGCTCGGGCTGCACTCGACCGACGCCGCCGCTCTGGCGGAGGTCCTGTACGCCGAGGACCAGGGCAAGCCGCTGTCCCCCGCCCGGCTGAGCGAGCGGATCTCCCTGTCGTCAGGGGCGACGACGGCGCTGCTGAACCGCCTTGAGGCGGCGGGGCACATCACGCGCAGCCGTGAGCACACCGACCGGCGGGTCGTGACGTTGCGCAGCAGCCCGGAGGTCAAGCCGCTCGCCGAACGGTTCTTCGGTCCGTACGCCGAGCGCATGGCGGCGGAGATGGCGCGCTACAGCGAGGAACGGCTCGCGGAGTTCGAGGAGTTCCTCGACCATCTGCGGACGACGATGGACGCGTTGCTCGCCGACGAGTACAGCGGTCTGGCGCCCGGCAGCCGCCCGTCGTCGGGTGGCTCCTGACCGGAGGCGACGGGCGTGCGGATGTGCGACCTGTCGCGCTGTCAGTGCGCAGCGTTACAGTCGCGTCCATGAAGGTCGTCTACAAGATCACGTATCCCAACGGGAAGATCTACGTCGGGATGGACCTGACGGACACGCGGCTCAGGTACTTCGGCAGCCCCTCGGTGGAGTTACTGGAGGCGGACACCGACCGGGAGATGCTGCGGGACTTCACCATCCGCAAGGAGATCCTCTGGGAGAGCGAGACCGCCGAGGACAGCGAGGTCCGAAGGGTGGAGACACAGCTCATCGTGGAGCATCGGGCGAATGATCCGCGGATCGGCTACAACAAGCGGCCCAAGTATCGGGCGCCGGTGGAAGGCTGACGGCCGGGGGCGCGGGTGTGCGGTCGGCCGGGGAGGGGGCGATTGCGGGGGATGGTGGGCGGTCCGTGACGACGGCGGCGGCGCAGAGCACGGCGACCGCGGCGACGGTCACGTACAGCAGGCGGTGGTCCACAAGGCCGATGAGCGCGGCACCGGCCGCGATGGAGAGGGTCTGCGCTCCGTCGCACAGCATGACGACCGCGGCGCCGACGCGGCCTTGGAGGCGTGGCGGCGTGTAGAGGTGCTGGGCGATTCCCAGGGAGACGCTCATCAGCGGCAGGCCCATGCCGATGAGGACGGCTCCCGCCAGGAAGAGAGGGAGCGACGGCATGGCGCAGAGCAGCATGCCTGTCGCGAGGCATGCGTACGCGAGTCCGGCCGTCAGTGCCTCGCCCGCGCGGCCGACCAGTACGACGGCCAGCAGCCCGGCCACGACCGAACCGGCGCCCTGCACGGCGACGACCACCCCGAAGAAGGCCGGTGGACGGCCCAGCGCCTCGATCGCGGCGAAAGCCGCCGTCTCCACCAGGCCGGCCACGGCCATGAACGCGGCCTGCGTCAGGGTGAGACGGCGGAGGAGCGGCAGGTCACGCACGTGGCGGAAACCCGCGAGCATGGCGCGGCGGACGGGCTCGCCGCCGCGGCGTTCCGGCGGCGACTCGGCCACGCGGAGCCCGGCGAGCGTGGCGAGGGCGACGGCGAAGGTCGCGGCGTTCACCAGCGCGAGCGCGCCGCCGCCCGCCGCCGTGCAGACCGCGGCGCCCACGGCCGGGGAGACGATGCGCACGCCCTGCCGCGAGGTGATCAGCCAGGATCGGGCGGCGGCGGCCTCGGCCGAGGGCAGCACGTCCTTGAGCAGCGCGTGGTGCGCGGGGATGACGCCGATCACGCCGTGCCCCGCCGCGACGAGATGGATGATCCACAGCTGCTCGGCGGAGCGGACCGCCAGGAGGCTGAGGACGAGCAGCCCCATCGCGGCGTGGGTGATCAGGAGAAGGCGCTTACGGCGCACCCGGTCCACGAGGTGCCCGAAGAACGGAGCGGCGAGTCCTGGCGCGGCGAGGGAGAGGAGGACGAGGCCCGCCGCCGCGTCGGAGCCGGTGAGGTCCTTGGCCCAGATGGCGAGCGAGAGGTAGAGGGCGCTGTCGCCGAAGGCTGAGACGGTCTGCCCGACGAGTAAGCGGACGAAGCACGGGTTGCCGAGGGGGCCGTTCACCGGGGCTCGTCCGGGTCGCCGTCCGCGCGGCGGCGTTCCTCGGGGGTCGTCAGGGGTGCGCCGCTGAGGAAGAGGCGTGTCCAGCGGGCATCGGTCGGGGCGCGGGCGCTGCCCTGGGCCCGCGCCTCGTAGGGCTTGAGCAGTTCGGCGAAGGCGCGGTGCAGCTCGGTCAGTTCGGCTGGGGTGAGGGGTGCGTTCAGGCCGGAGAGGAAGGACGCGTCGCGCCAGTCGGCCGTGAGGTGTCCGCGGGCGGCGACGAAGTCGAGGAGGCGGACCGCCTCGCGTTCGACGAAGACGCGCTCCAACTCGCGCGCGGCGACGGGGTGGTCCTCCACCGACCAGGACTGGTGGGTGTCGGTGAGCCGCCAGGGACGTTTGCGCTGGTCACCGTCCGAGGGCTCGGCCTCCTCGACGAAACCGTATTTGGCGAGCTGGCGGAGGTGGAACGAGCAGGACGCCTGGCTCGTGCCGAGGTGGCGGGCGCACTCGGCGGCGGTCGCCCGACCGCGGATGCCGAGGAGTTCGATGAGGTCGAAGCGCAGGGGGTGGGCCAGGGCGCGCATGGCCTTCGGGTCACGTATCCGCATGAACCAAAGCTTGCTTTGGGATTTCTCAACTGTCAACGATTCCTTTGGTAATTGAGGGCGCGGCCGGGGAAATGGCGCGGCGGGGGGCGGAGGGGAAGTGGCAGGATGACGGGCGTTTTGGTCGCGATGAGGCGAGGAGCGGTTGTGGAGCGTGCGGTTTCCCTGATCCGGTCGGCGACGCTGTCGGACGTGGCGGAGTACGCCTATGCGGCGACGGCGCCCGCCGGGGCGCGGCTGATCTTCCTGGCGGGCGCATGCCCGCTGAACGACGACGGCTCGACGGCCGCGGTCGGCGACTACGCGGGGCAGGCGGCGAAGGCCGTGGAGAACCTCAAGGTCGCGCTCGGCGACGCCGGGGCGGACCTGGAGGACGTCATCAGCACGCGTGTGCTGGTCGCGACGACGCGTCAGGACGACCTGGTCGCCGCCTGGGAGGTGGTCCGCGACGCGTTCGGCCCGCATGACGTGCCGAGCACCCTGATGGGCGTGACGGTCCTGGGCTACGACGACCAGTTGGTGGAGATCGAGGCGGTGGCAGCCGTGCTCGACGCCTGACGCCGGACCGGATTGTCAGTGCCGTCACTTAGAGTGACGGCACTGACTCGGAAAGGTGGGGATCATGGCGAGGACGAGGGATTTCGGGCCGGTCCAGCTGGCGAAGTGGCTGGGGCTGGCGGCGTGGCAGGTCGCGTACGCCAGGGAGCGGGGGCTCGTCCCGCCCCCGGATGTGACGGGGGGCCGCTGGTCGGAGGCGCTGGCGAAGACGCTGCCGGAGCGGGCCGACGAGATCCGGGAGGCGGTCGGGGACCGTCCGGGGCTCGGCTCGGTGAACGCGGCGGCGCATCTGGCCGCGCACTCCGGGCTGGCCGTGGAACGCACGGACATTCTCGAACTGGTCGCGCTGGGGGCGCTGCGCCCGGTCGGCAGGTATCGGGGCAGCCCCGTGTACGCGGTGCGGGACCTGGAGGCGCTGCCGCCCGAGCAGGTGAGCGCGGTGGTGGGTGAGCGCCTGGCGTGGATCGGTTCCAGCGCGACCGTGGAGGAGGCGGCTCGGCTGCTCGGCTGGTCGGCTGGGCTGTTCGAGGTGCGCGCCGAGCGGGCGGGCCTGGTGCCGCGGGCTGACGGCAGGTACGCGCGCGCCGCGGTCCGCGAACTCGCCGACTGGACATGGGCGTCGCCGGGAGGCGGGACGGCCGGGGCCGTGCCGGACGAAGCGCTGCGGCAGCGCGGTGAGCCGGTCATGGTCGGGTGATGCGGGGCAGCGCCCCGTGACGGTGGAAGGGCGACGCCGTCCCCGCCGGCTTCCGGCGGGGGACGGCGGGGCGGGCGGGCGGAGAGACAGGGGGTGTGATCGGATCGAACGGGGCGGGGGTGTCGGGTGGAGGGGAGGGGACAGGTGAGCGAGGAGTTCGGGACGGCGAGGCGGGCGCGGGTGCGCATGCTGCCCCGGCTGGTGTGCGCGGTCGCGGTCGCCGTGTCGTGGGCCGTGGTGCTGATCCGTGCGACGGGCCTGGACGTGGACTCGTACCTCGTGCTCGTCATGGCCGTGTTCCCCTGGGCGGTGGCCCTCGGCCTGCTGACGCTCCTGGCCGCGCTGTTGCTGCGGTCCTGGGTGCTCTCGGCCGCGGCGGCGGCCATGGTGGTGGCGGAGGTGTGTCTGCTGCTGCCCCGCTTCCTGGGAGGCGGCGGCGAGATACCGGCGGACGCGCCCCGGCTACGGGTGGCGACGAGCAGCGCGCACGCGGGGGCGGTCGATCCGGCGGCGCTGGTCGATCTGGTCAGGACGGAGCGGGTGGACGTGCTCGCCGTGGCCGAGCTGTCGGCGGAGACGGCCCGCGCTCTGGACCGTGCGGGGATGGCCTCGCTGATGCCCTACCGGGAGCTGCACCCCGAGGCCGACTCGTCGCTCTACTCGCGGCTGCCTCTGACGGACGGTGGGCTGCTGCGGTTGGGCACGTTCTGGCCGCAGACGGGGGCGGCGGTCCGGGTGGGCGGGCGGACCGTACGCCTGGTGGCGGTGCACACCTACTACCCACTGGGTGATCCGGGCAGGTGGGACGCCGACATGACGGCGCTGCGGGACGAGGCGCGGCGGAGGGACGAGGACACGATCTTCCTCGGTGACTTCAACGCCACGCTGGACCACGCCAGGATGCGGGGTCTGCTGGCGGCCGGGCTGACGGATGTCCATGACGAGCTGGGCGAGGGCTGGGCGCCGACCTGGCCGGAGGGCGAGTGGTACCCGCCGCTCATCCAGCTGGACCACGTCCTGCACGGCCCTGGGCTGGCGGCCGTGTCGGTGCACGAGGAGGCGGTGGCGGGCAGCGACCACCGGGCGGTCGTGGCGGAGTTGGCGTTGACGGACTGAGAGGGGACGGGAGGGAGCGGGAGGTACGTACGGTGCGTGCCGTCGCGGCAGCGGTGTCCACCGGCTGGTGAGGTGCGAGGGGTGCCGCAGGGGTTGGGGTGTCGGCGGTTCCTCGGGGAGCCGGGGTGCCGGTGCAGCCCCAAGGGGAGGAGCAGCCTGGCAGGACTCGGCGGCTTCTCGGGGAGTGGGGGGTGTCCGTTTGGGTGGGGCGGGCGCGGGGCTGGTGGGCTGGCCGGGCTGGCGCCGGGCGGGGCGGTCACCGGACGGTGGCGTTGCCCGATGGGCACGCCCGCACCACTCCCCCGTCGGCGTCGGTGGGTGGGGTGGTCGCCGGGGGTGGCGTTGCCGCCGTCGGCCGGAGGGTCCGTGTTGAATGGCCGTGGCGGCCGCACGGACGACCCCGGCGGCAGGCGGTCGGGGGCAGGCCGACCGGCGGCGGACGGGTGCTGGTGCAGGCGGTGTTCCGGTGGTCTGCCCGGTCGTGGGGGGGCGTGTCGTCGCCTCGCGTCGTGCGTCTGACGGTCCAGGGCGGTGCGTGGTCGGGCGGGTGCTGTCGTGGCGTCGTGTTCGGGACAGGAGTGAGGGTGACCCATGCGGAATGAGCGGGACGGCGCGGGTGGCGCGGGTGAGGAGGAGGCGGTGCGGCGGCTGTTGGCCGCCCGGCCGGTGATGGCGCGGGACCTGCCGCCCTTCGACCCGGCGGGCGCGCCGGGCGATCCACGCGCCCTGTTCGTCGCCTGGCTCGCCGAGGCGGCCGACGCGGACGTCCTGGACGCGGGGGCCGTGACACTGTCCACCACGGACGGGGACGGCCTGCCGGACGCGCGCGTCGTCGCGCTGCGGGACGTCGATACGCGGGGCCGCTGGGTGTTCGCGAGCGACGAGGGCAGCCCTAAAGGCCGTCAGCTGGCGGCTGTCCCCGCCGCCGCCATGACGTTCTACTGGCCCGCGCAGGGCAGGCAGGTGCGAGTCCGTGGGCCGGTGGAGCGGGCGGCGGGCGAGGTGGCGGAGCAGGAGTTTATGAGCCGTTCGCCGCTCTCCCGCGCCGCCGGGCTCGTGGCGCGGCAGAGCGAACCGCTGGCCTCTCCCGGTGACTTCGCCCGCGCGCTGGCGGACGCGCGGCAGCGGCTCGCGGAGCACCCGGGCGAGATCGCCCCGGGCCACACCGTCTGGCGGCTGCGCGCGACGGCCGTGGAGTTCTGGCAGGGGGAGAAGGGGCGCGGGCACGTGCGGCTGCGCTACGAGAGGGGTGAGGCGGACCACTGGTCACGGGGCCTGTTGTGGCCGTGAGACGGGAGCGGGCGCGGCGGGCCGAAAGCCGTTCCGTCAGATGAAGTTCGGCCCGGCGTGCGGCGTCCGGGCGGGGGTAGCCGGACCCTGCGGAAGCACCCACCGGGAGGGTCACGATGGCCATCGTCGAGCGATTTCGTCCACACCGTCGCACCAAGGCGCCCGAGCCTGTCGGCGCGCCCTCCGACACACTGACCGACACACCCGCCGACACGCGGCCGTACGTCCACGACGGCGCCGACCTCGGCGGGCCCGCGCCGGACGAGGCGCCGGTCGCGCCGCGTCCGCCGCTGTTCGCGCGGCACACCTGGCGCGCGGCGCTGGCACGCGTGCTGATCCTGGCGTCGGCCCTGGTGCTGATGGTCGCGTTCGCCGTCGCGCTGGCACGCGTGACGCTGGTGCCGTCCCCCGACTCGGCGGCCCTGATCCACACGAATCTGCGCCCCGGCGCGTCGATCGGCACCTACCTCGACCAGCCGGACTGGTCGGACACCGTGCAGCAGATCGGCGGCAACGTGCTGCTCGGCGTGCCGTTCGGCGTGCTGCTGCCGGTCCTTTTCCCCCGCATCAGAGGGCTGCTGCGGGTGGCGCTGTTCACGGCGCTCGTCATGGTGATGGTGGAGACGGCGCAGGGGCTGATCGTGGAGGGCAGGGCGTTCGACATCGACGACGTCATCCTCAACACGACGGGCGCGCTGATCGGTTGCCTGATCGTCGGCCGCCGCCTGAGCCGCGCCCTGTATCCCCGGCGCCCGCACTGGTGGCACCGCTGGACACGGCGCGGGCCCGTGGAACAGCCGGTCGTGGACGGGCGGTGACGCGCGACGGCGGTGCGGCGGCGGGCCGCGGGTAGCCTGGCGGCATGGCATGCCACCCCGGACCGTACGCGTTCCTCCGGCGATGACGAGGAGGACGGAACAGCGGCGTGACCTCGAAGAGGCCGCCGCTGTTCCCCCTGTGCGCGCCCGAGCGGACCACCCCACCCCGACCCGCGGCCGGAACGGCTGCCGAGGACCTCGCATGCCCGACCTCACCCGCAGCGCCGCCCCGCACGACGACACCGACACGGACACACCGGCGCCCTGGCCCCGGCTGCTGGGCGTGCTGCGCTGCCCACCGTGCGGCGGCGCGCTCACCCTGACCGGCCGCACCCTGCGCTGCGAGCGGCGGCACACGTTCGACCTCGCCCGCCAGGGGTACGCCCCGCTGCTGGCGGGCGGCAGACCGGCCGCGACCGCCGACACGGCCGGGATGGTCGCGGCGCGCGACGCGTTCCTCCGCTCGGGCCACTTCGCACCGCTCACCGACACGTTGGCCGCCAGAACGGCCGCGCTCTGCCCGCCGGGCGGCGTCCTCCTGGACGCAGGCGCGGGCACGGGCCACTACCTCGCCGCCGTCCTCGACGCGTTGCCGGACGACACGGCAGGGCTCGGCCTCGACACGTCCGTGCCCGCGCTGCGCCGCGCCGCCCGCGCGCACCCGAGGGCCGTGGCGGCGAGCTGGGACGTCTGGCAGCCGCTGCCGGTACGGACGGGCTCGGTGGACGTGCTGCTGAACGTCTTCGCGCCCCGCAACGGCCCGGAGTTCCACCGCGTGCTCTCCCCCACGGGCGCCCTCCTCGTCGTGACGCCCACGGACCGCCATCTCGCCGATTTGCAGCGGCGGTTGGGGCTGCTGTCGGTGGACGGCGCCAAGGACGAACGGCTCAGGAACACCCTCGGGGCCCACTTCACGCGGCAGGAGCACGAGGAGCGCGACCACGCGCTCGCCCTGGACACGGACGAGGTCGTCAGGCTGGTGGGCATGGGCCCGACGGCCCGTCATGTGACGGAGGAGGAGCTGCGCGACCGGGCGGCGGGGCTGGGCACGCCTGTCGAGGTCACCGCCTCGTTCCGCGTGTCCGTCTACCGGCCGCGCCCCGCCTGACCGTCCCGGTCGTCACGGCCCCGGCCCCCGTCCCCGCCGCCGCCCCCGCCCCCGTTCGCCAGGGCCAGCAGGCAGGTGCGCAGCCGCCCGGCCGCCTCGGGCGCGGAGTGCTCCAGCTCGCCGAGCAGCGCGTCCACCGTCGCGCCGAGCGCCCGGGTCAGCTCGGCGCGGTCGAGGGCACGCACCAGCGTCGCCTCCAGCGGGGCGGTGACGCCGGGCGGCAGGCGGTCGGCGCCCTTGGCGTACGCGGTGGGCAGGCCGAGCCGGGCGCAGGCGAGCGTCAGGACGTGGTCGCGGACCGCGCTGATCCAGTGTTCCGCGTTCCAGAGCGCGCCGCGCTCGACGGCGATCCGGGCGTGCAGCACGTGGTGCCAGGCCAGCCCGGTCAGGTGCCCGGTGTCGGGCACGGGGCCCGGCCTGGCGGCCACCGGGGTGCCGAAGACGGTACGGAAGCCGCCGTCGCCGACCGGCCCGAAGGCGCTGCCGGGGGCGAGGCCGAGATCGACCTCCAGCGGTTCGGGCTCCGGCAGCAGGAAGGCGCGGTACGTCGCCTCGCCCGCGCGCAGGTCGAAGTGGTGGAGGGCGCCCAGCTCGCCGTAGAGGTACGCGGTCCAGTCCGCCAGGAGCGACGCGACCGGTACGTCCGGGGCGAGGCCGAGGAAGAGGTCGATGTCGGACCAGCGGTCCTCGGTGCCGCGCGCGGCCGAGCCGGTGAGCGCGGCGCCGGTGATCCGCGCGTCCCGGCGGGCGCGGTCCAGGAGCAGCGCCCGGACCGCGTCGCGGCGCGCGGCGGGGGTCACGCGGGCGGGGCGGCGGTGGAGTCGGAGTGGCCCAGGGAACGCCCGGGGGCGACGCGGTCGCGCACCAGGCGCTTGACGGCGGTGGGCTCGGGGAACCCCTGCGTCTTGCGGTCCCAGACCTGCTCGCCGTCCACGCTCACGCGGAACACGCCGCCGGTGCCGGGCTGGAGGGCGAGCGAGGACAGCTCGGATTCGAACGTGGTGAGGAGTTCCTGTGCGAGCCAGGCGGCACGCGGCAGCCAGCGGCACTGCGTGCAGTACTCGATCCGAACCTCGTGCCCCACGCAGAACCGCCGCCTTCCGTCACGTCCTGTCACGTCGTGCGGTCATCCTCGGCCGGGCGCCGCGTGAAGTCCAGCGCCGCCCACGGAGCGGACGGAGGCGGGCGGACGGAGGCGGGCCGAGGTCAGGCGAGCAGGGCACGCGTCCACAGGTCCTCGCGCGCCTCGATGTACTCGGCGTCCCCGCGCCACGCGTCGCCGTGGCCGTCCCGCCAGTGGTCGGCCCAGGGCCGCTCCCCCAGGGCCGCGCGCTCCAGCAGGAAGTCGTACATGCCCCGCACCCGGCGGCCGAGCAGCGGGACGAGGGCGCGGCGCCGGGGCCCGTCGAGCCCGTACGCGTCGGCGAAGGTCCGCAGCCGCGCGGCCGTCTCCTCGTCGGGGCGGGCGAAGGGGGCGGCGCCGGTGAGGCGGACGAAGCCCGCGCAGGCGTAGGCGAGGTCCCACAGGCGGGTGGTGGGGCCCGCGCCGTCCCAGTCGATGAGGGTCCAGGCGCCTGAGGGGCCGTCCGCCACGAGGTTCCAGGGCGCGATGTCGTGGTGGCCGACGAGGGTGGGGCCGTCGTCCAGCACCGGCAGGAGGCGCTGCCAGGCGGCGTCGGGTGGGGGCGTGAACGTCTCGGCGGCGTCGTGGAAGGCGCGGATCAGGCGGGCGACGCGGGCGAGGCGGTCGGGCGGGGCGAGGACGTCCATCCGGTCGGGCCACAGCGTGGTCCCGGGCGCGTGGGTGAGGATCTCGCGGCCCCGCTCGTCGATGCCGAGGGGCAGGGGCGCGGCCCGGAAGCCGGACGCGTGGAGGTGGCGCAGCAGCGCGTGCACCGCCGGGGTCCAGGGCCCGGCGGGGCGCCGTACGGTCTCCCCGACGCGTACGACGCCCGCGCTGACGTTGCCGCCGGTGAGCGGTACCTCTGGCTCGTTCATCCGGCGGATTGTTCCAGCCGGGGGCCGGGCGCGCCGCGGCTTTACGGCGCGCCCGCCCCTGGCTCAGCGGCCCTGGCGGGTGAGCCAGTCGGCCAGCGCGTCGTGCAGGACGGACGCCCGGCGGCCGAAGGTGACGTAGTGCCCGGCGCCGGGGACGGTGACGAGCTCGGTGTCCGCGCCGGTGAACAGGGCGCGCTGGGCCTCGGGGTCGCCGACCCGTGCGTCGTCCTCGCCGAAGAGGAAGAGCACGGGCGTGTCGATGTCCCGGAGGTACTGGACGTCGGCCAGCACGGCGGCGGGCTGGGACACCATCTCGCCGCACGGGTGCGGGCTGCGCAGCGGGACGGCGAGGTCGAGGAGGCCGGGCGGGGTGTCGGCGAAGTTCTCCTCGGCGAAGTCGGCCGGGGTGGCGTCGTAGTAGGTGTAGCCGTTGTCGGCGCCCGCGAGGCAGGTGGGCAGGGCGGCGAAGAAGGGGGCGTTGATCTGCGGGTCGAGCCCGAGGTCGGTCCAGTCCATGAGGACGAGGCCGTCGATGCCGTCGAAGGAGTACCCGGCGATCTGGGTGAGCTGGGCGCCGTTGCCCTGGCCCGCGAGGAAGACGCGGTCGAACGTCGGCGCCGTGTCCGTGCCTTCGCCTTCCGCGTCCCGTCCTTCCGTGCCGTAGTCGCCCGCGCGCAGCTGTCCGATGATCTGGTGGGCGATGTCGGCGCCGCCGCCCAGGCACAGGCCGGTGCCCGGCGGGATGTCGCTGGCGCCGTAGCCGAGGCGATCGACGGTGACCGAGGCGTGGCCGCGGGCGGCGAGTTCGCGGGCGACGTGGAAGCCCTGCGCGTCGAGGCGCCAGAACCACTCGCCGCTGGCGATGTCGTGCTGGAAGAGCGTCACGGACAGGCCGTCGCCGCGCTCCAGGGCGGCGCGCGGGGCCGTGAGGTGGCCGCGGACGGTGTACGTGCCGCCGTCCACCGCGCAGGCGGCCCGGGAGCGGTTGACGTTCCTGACGGTGAAGCTGACGGGCAGCTCGACCACGTCGGGCGGCAGTTCGGCCTCCGGCGGGGCGCCGGGCGCCGTCGTCGCCGCCGGGGTCACGGGCGGGCCCGAGGGCCTGCCGGAGGACGCCCACGCCTGGCGCGGCTCCGTCTGGAGCAGCGGGGTGAGCGAGAGCAGGGCAGCCGCGGCTGCCAGGAGCGGTGTTCGGGCGCGCGCCATCGTGATGGGACCTTTCACGTCGCGTCGTGTCGTACGGGGCGTGGGGCGCGGTGGGGAGCATGGCGTCGGACGCCATGCGGAAGAGCCCGGCGGCGCGTGGCCGCCGGGGCGGGACATGCGGGAGGTGCGAAACACTCAGGGGACGTGGGCCGCGTGGTCAGGCGGCCCGGACGGCGGACGGGGTGGTGATGCGGAACGGGGAGATGTGCGGGAGTGGGGCGGCGAGGGGAAGGGGGAGCCGCCGGGTGGGGGCGGGCTGCCCCCGTGTGCGGGGATCCGACGCGTCGGACTCGGCGTCCGCGGCGTCGGTGTCGCTGTCGCCGCCGTGTTCCGTGGCGTCCGGTGCGCACGGCGGCAGGCGGCTGCCCAGTTCGGCCATCAGCGCGGCGCCGTGCCGTTCCGTGGCCGCCTCGACGGCGGCGGCGACGGTCGCCGACGGCATGCCGGAGCGGCCCGCCGTCTCCCCTCGGCCGCGGCCGTCCCGGCCGTCCCGCGCGCCTGCGAGCGGGTCGGACAGGGTCTGGCCGTAGTCGTCCGCGAGCGGGATGAGGCGGACGGCCCGGTGGCCTGGGTCACCGGGCGTCAGTGCCACTGCGCCACCTCGACGACGATGTCGCTGACCGTGGTGTCGCCCTGGCGGAGCCGGACGGCGACCGGCACGGCGAGCAGGCCCAGCTCCTTCGCGTGGCGCACCCCGTCCACGCTCGCCTCGGCGGTGGTGTTCAGGTCCAGCTCGGCGAAGTCGGTGAAGTCGGCCCGCAGACGGGTGACGGCGAGTTCGCCGGGGAAGAGACCGTGGAGCCGTGCCACGGCGGCGACGGCGAGCTGGCGGGCGGCCTCCAGCTGGAGGTTGCCCGGGATGTGGTCGAGCTGGTGGTCGAAGAGGTGCGGGTGCTCGGTGTCCACGTAGAGCCGCGACTGCGCGGTGCCGCGCGGGCCGATCGTCGGCTCGGTGACGACGACGTTGCGGCGGTCGCGGCGGCCGACGGTGGCCGCAGCCGCGGGTGCGAGCCGGGAGCTGAGGACGGCGGCCGGTTCGGCGTTCGCCGCCCGGTCGCGGCCCTTGGCCCGCAGCATGCCGAACGCGCGGCGGCCGACGAACGCGAGCCCGCCCGACGCCTCCAGCGTCCGTACGCCGTCCACCAGGAGCGTGCCGTCGAAGTCGAAGCCGAGGACGCGTCCGGCCCGGTTGCGCTCCGGACGCACCGTCAGGACGACGACGACATGGGCCGGGCGCGGGCCGATGCGCAGGGCTTCGAGCGAACGCACCCAGTAGTTCATCGACTTGAAGATGAAGGCCGTGTCCAGCGGCACGCCGAGGTGCTGGTGGGCCACGTACACGCCCGCCTGCCGCATCACCTCGACGATGAGCAGGAAGTCGTAGCCGGCCGAGTTCTCTCCGATGACGTGGCCGCGCGGCAGTTGCGCGGCCACCTCGAACGACGCCTCCGAGCGGCCGATGCCGTTGGTCGCCGCGGCGACCGAGTCGGTGACGAAGACCTCGGCGATCGAGGCCCGGTGCACCATCGCGCGCGGGACGGTCGCGTCGTACGTGAGCCGGTCACGCGTGGTGGACGAGGGGAGTTCCATGGGCAGGGTCATGCCGTGCTCTCCTTCCGGGTCCGTGCGGGCACCCCCCGGTGCCCTGTCGGCGACGATGACGGTCCGCGCTGACCGGAGGCTGGAAGAAACGCTGAAGAGGCTGCGCGATGTGTTGCCCAGAATGCGCATGAACGACCATTTGGTATCTAAGGGAGGGGTGTTGATGAACACCACGTAACCGTCCGCCCACCCACACGCGCCATCGCCTATGCTCCACATATCAGCTGGGGGCACCACCGAAAGTGACCATTTCGGGTACGTTGTGATCGAATACGGGGTTTCGTCATGACTGAATACGGGGTTCGATTCGAGGTTCTCGGTCCACTGAGAGCACTGCGGGCCGGGGTGGAGATCCCCCTCGGTCCGCCCAGGCAACGCGCCGTTCTCGCCGCACTCTTATTGCGCGCGCCACGGCCTGTTTCCGCCGAGCGCATCATCGCGACCGTCTGGGGGGCCGACGGGCCCACCCCGTCGGTCAACCTCATCCAGAAGTACGTGTCGGGCCTGCGCCGTTGCCTGCCCGCCACCGCACCGATCACTCTCACCACGGCGGGCTACGCGATCGACCCACGCGGCGGCCTCGACCTGTGGGAGTTCGAGGAACTCCTCGCCGCGGCGCGCTCGTTCAAGAACGAGGCAGAACCCGCCCGCGCCGCGGAGGCACTGACCAGGGCCACGGCGCTGTGGCGCGGCCCGCTCGCCGAGGACACGATGGGTCCCGGCATAGAACTGGAACGGGACCGGCTCGCCGAACAGCAGCTCATCGCGCTGGAGGAGAGCCACGCGCTCGGCCTCGACCTGGGCCACGGGCCGGAGCACGTGCCCGAGTTGGTACGGCTGGCCGCCGAGCATCCGCAGCGCGAGCACCTGCACGGCCTGCTGATGCGGGCCCTCGCCCGCTCGGGACGGCAGATCGAGGCGCTCGACGTCTACGCGCGGATCAGGCAGCGCCTCGCCGAGGAGTACGGCACCGACCCGGGCCCTGAGCTGCGGGCCGCGCACCAACTGGTGCTGTCGGGAGGCGCCCAGGCGCCGCGCCGACCGCGCCCGGCGGAGGCACCGGCAGCCGTACCGGCCCAACTGCCGCACGACGCGTACGGCTTCACCGGCCGCACGGAGCAGGTCGAGCGCATCACCGGCCTGTTGCGGTCGGGCGGCATGCCGATCGTGTACGTCGAGGGCACGGCGGGCGTCGGGAAGACGGCGCTGGTCGTGCACTGCGCGCACCAGGTCATCGACGACTTCCCCGACGGGCAGCTCTTCGCCGACCTGCGCGGATTCGACCCGCTGGGGCCCGCCCATCCGACGGAGATCCTGGGCGGGTTCCTGCGCTCGCTCGGCGTGGCGGGCCAGCACGTCCCGCCGGACACGCGCGAGAGGTCGAGCCTCTTCCGCTCGCTGCTCGCCAAGCGCCGCGTCCTCGTGGTGCTGGACAACGCGGCGCACACCGAGCAGATACGGCCGCTGTTGCCGGGGAGTTCGGGGTGCGCGGTGCTGATCACCAGTCAGCGGCGGCTCACCGGGCTCGTCGCGGGCGAGGGCGCCCGGCACGTCGATCTGCCGGTGCTGCCCGCGGACGACGCGGAGCAGCTGCTGCACACCATGCTCGGCCCGGCCGCCGGGCAGTCGGCGGCCGAGATCGCGCGGCTGTGCGGCTACCTGCCGTTGGCGCTGCGGCTGGTGGCGGCGGGCGCGTCGGTGACGTCGGAGGACCTGGACGGCATCGCGCGGCGCCTCACCTCGGAGGACCCGCTCGCCCACGCCGCGGTGCCGGGCGACGAGCAGCTGTCCGTGTCGGCGTCGCTCGACCTGTCGTACCACTCGCTGGACGAGACGTCCCGCCTCGTGCTGCGGCGCCTGGCGCTGGTGCCGGGGCCGAAGCTGACGCGGCGGGCCGCCGCCGCGCTGGCGGGCCTCGGCGAGGAGGAGACGGAACGCGTCCTCGACTCGCTGGTGGCGGCGAACCTGATCGAGCCCTTCGGCACCCGCCGTTACCGCTTCCCGCACGACCTGCTGCGCGAGTACGCACGCCGCCGGGTGCTCACCGACGAGCGGCCGGACGAACGCGAGGCGGCCGTCCACCGGCTCACGGCCTGGTCCCTGCGGGCCGCGTCCGTGCTGGCCGGGGGCTCGGCGCGGCTGCACGTGGCGTCGCCGGGCGGGACGATCACGACGGAGCCCGCGCCGGACAGCGCGGCGGCGCGCGCGGTGCGGCGGGACGCGGGCGCCGAGCTGCTGAACCTGCCCGCGCTCGCGGGCTGCGCGGCGGAGCACGGGCCCTATCCCGCCGCCTGGATGCTGGCGCAGCGGCTGTGGGGGATGTGCAAGCACAAGAGCCTGATGCCGGAGTGGCTGGCCGGGGCGCTCGCCGGTCTGCGGGCGGCGCGGCGCGCCGGTGACCGTCAGGCGGAGGGCGAGCTGAGCGTCTCGCTGATCGACGCGATGCTGATCGGCGGGAAGGTCGATCAGGCGGAGAAGTACGCGCAGCAGGCGCTGTCCATCGGGCGGGAGCAGGAGCTGCCCGGATTGCAGGCGGCGGCCTACGAGTTCCTGGGCAGGCTGCGCTGGCTGAGCGGCGATCTGACGGAGGCGCGGGATCTGCTGACGCACGCGCTGCGGCTGTTCACGGCCGTGGAGCGGCCGGGGCAGATCGCGCTGGCGCTGTGCGGACTGGCCCGGGTCGAGGTGGATCTCGGGCGTCCGCACATCGCGCTGCGGCACTACCGGACGGCGCTGCGGCTGGCCCGTGCCCTCGGCATGCGGCAGCTGGAGGCCATGGCGCTGACGGAGCTGGGCGTGGCGCAGGAGGAGCTCCGGCAGGAGGACCTGGCGCTCTCCTCGCAGGAGGCGGCGCTGTCGCTCAGCGGCGAGCTGCCGAGGACGGCGGCGCTGTCGCAGGCGTATCTCGGCGTGTTGCAGGCGGGGCGCGGGCTCCAGGGGCAGGCGAGGTCCGCCGTACGGGAGGGGCTGCTGATCGCCGAGTCGCACAGCGACCGGTGGGCCCTGGCCGAGTGTCACAACGCGGCGGGCCGGGCGATGACGCTCATCGGCGACCGGCTGGAGGCGGTCGGCCACCATCAGGCGGCGCTGACCGTGTCGCGCGGGCTGAGCTACCGGCGGGGCGAGTTGCACGCCATGGTGGGGCTCGTCGCGAGCATGCAGGAGACGGCGGAGCGGACGCTGCTGGAGCGGCAGGCGGGCAGCATGGCGCGAAGACACGGCTACGCGGGTGTGGCCCGGCGTCTGTCGCAGCCGCAGCCGCAGTCCCAGCCGAGGGCGCGGGATGTGGCCGCGCCGTTCGCGCGCATAGCCTGAGCCTCCGGGGCCCGTGCCATGGCGGCCGGGTGCAGTGGAGGTGACGGGTGTTCGACCATCAGCGGTCGGCGGCACGGGTGACGTCCGTTGTCCCCTGGGGGGTCCTGGTCGTGCTGGAGGACGGCACGGCGGGGCTGGTGGACAACGCGAAACTGCCCGCGTGGCGCAATGGGGCGCCACTGCCGCGGCCGGGTGACACGTTCCCCGTGGTCGTCCTCGACGCGACGCGTGATCCGGTGCGGGTCAGCGCCTTGCCGGAGGACGCCCTGGTCGCGGACGGCTTGCGGCCCCTGCCCGGCGGGCTGGTGAACGAGGTGGTGAGGTCCGGCTCGACGGTGCGCCGGTGGCCGGGGGAACGAGCGGCGTACGTCCACGACCTGCTGCGGTGGTTCGCGCGGCGGGGGTGGAGCGGTGCGCCGCGCTACCTGGGCATGGACGACGACGGGCGGGAGGTGCTGGGCTTCGTCCCGGGTGAGGCGGCCCTGACGGACGCGCGGCAGCGGGAGGTACGGGCGCCGGAGGCGCTGGCGGCGGTCGTGCGGCTGGTGCGCGCGTTCCACGACCTGACGGCGGGCACGCCGCTGAGCGAGGGGGGCGACGTGGTGTGCCACAACGACCTGTCGCCGCGGAACACCGTCTACGCGCCGGGCACGTCGCGCCCTGTGGCGTTGATCGACTGGGATCTGGCGGGTCCTGGCGAGCGGGTGCACGACGTGGCGCATCTGTGCTGGCAGTTCCTGGGCTTGGGGCCGGGAGTGCGGGACGTGCCGGGGGCTGCGCGGGCCGTGCGTGCGGTGTGCGAGGCGTACGGGGAGGTCGGGGGGCGCGCGCTGACGGCGGCGGACGTGGTGGGGAACGTGCTGTGGTGGCAGGAGCGTTGCGCGCGGGGCATCGAGGCGGGGGCGGACGGCGGTGACGCGGCGATGGTGCGGCTGCGGGAGCGGGGTGTGCCGGACGAGGTGCGGGCGGCGCACGCGTGGGTGGCACGCCACAGGCGCGCCCTGTCCTGAACGGTCGTCGGGGAGGGCGCGCCTGCGCAAACGGGCCGGGCAGCGGCGACGGGTGTCACGTCCCGGCCGTGCCGGGCCTCCCGCCGAGGGATTCCTGGTAGGCGTCCGCGGAGGTGCGTGAGTCCATGACCAGGCCGTCGCAGAACGCGGCGACGTCCTCGCCGATCAGCTCCAGGACGCCCTTGCGCGCGGCGACGCCCTCCTCGAAGAAGTCAACGATGCCGGGGAGCAGGGGCCCGTCGGGCAGGTCGATCGGTCCGACCTTGAACAGGTACTTCTGCATCTCCTTGTAGACGATGCGGTAGTCGGGCGGGAGCGCCTTGACCCGGGCCACATGGGCCCGCCACTGCTTCTTGCCCTCGACGATGTCCTGGATGCCCATGTCAGCCTCCCAGCCGGCTCAGTTTCCTCGCGACGTCCCTGTTGAGCTGCTCGCGCCATCGGTCGCGACAGGTCCTGGCGCCCGCTCCACCGGCCAGCGCCGTGGCGAAACCGGGGATGTCGTCGCCGAGCACCTCGTGGACACCCTGCCCGTCCGCGGCCGTCTCTTCGAGCAGTCCGAGGGCCGCGTCGAGGAGCGGCAGCAGATTGCGGCCGGTGAAGTCCCCGTGCGGCAGGAGAGCGACCGTGATCTGCTCCCAGGCCGCCCGGTGGCCCTCCGGCAGGGCCGCGGCCCGTGCCGCGAACGCCTTCCACTCCTTGGTGAGGTCACTACCCGTGACGGTTTCCCAGTAGGTCATCTCCCGCCCTCCCTGAGCTTGTCGATGCGCGACGAGACGTACTCCCACTTCGCCCAGAACCTCGCGCGTTCCTCGCGTCCGGCGTCGTTGAGCGTGTAGAACTTGCGCGGCGGGCCGACCCCTGAGGGGCGCTTCGCCACCTGGACGAGGCCGTTCCTCTCCAGCCGCAGCAGGATGGTGTACACCGTCCCCTCGACGACGTCGGTGAAGCCCAGCTCGTTCAGCCGACGGGTGATGGCGTACCCGTACGTCTCCTCGGCGCCGATGATGTCGAGCACACAGCCTTCGAGCGTGCCCTTCAGCATCTCCGTCAGGTCGTCCATCGCGCGTCCTCTCGACCACCCCGGTACCCGGTATCACCGAGTACCAGTACAACGTATCACCGAGTACCGGAGGTGGCCAGCGACCTGCCGGGGCGCGGGCACGCGCGAGGGCCGCGCCCACCACTGCGGTGATGGTGGACGCGGCCCTTCGGCTCGGCCTGTGGGAGGACGGGCGCCTATGCGGCGCCGGTGGGGAAGGTGTCGCTCTCGCCGTCGGGCCACGTGACGGTGGCGGTGGGAGCTGTCGGGTGGAGCGCGACGCGGGGTGCGGTGGGGAGGGTTCCGGGGGGTGTGGAGCCGAGGTACAGCGCGACGACGTGGGGGGCGCCGGCGGAGGCGGCGGCCTCGTACACGGGCGTGGCACTGTGCGTGCCGTAGGGATTGACGTCCTGTCCGCGGCGCAGGGTGACCGTGGCGTTGAACGCCGGGTACAGCACGAGCAGCGCGCTGGTCAGACCGTCCGTGCGGCGCGTCAGGCCGTGGTCGCCCGAGGGCGGGACGGGCCCTGCGAGCGTGTGGCCGGGGATGCGTACGGGGTCCGAGCCGGTGACGTGGACGACGCGTACTTCCCAGGGGCCTTTGACCGCCGCGGCGGTGGTGGTGCTGCCGGAGCGGGACAGGGCGGTGCGGCCGGTGACGGACAGGCGCTCGACGGGGGTTTCGCGGTCCGGGTCGGGCCCGTCGTGGTCGGGGGCGGTGTGCGTCGTGTAGGCGCGGAGGCTGTAGACGTGGTGGTACGGCGGGGTGTGGTCGGTGCCGTGGTTGGCGATGCGGACGACGCCGTCGGCTGACGTGCCGGAGACGAGCCAGCCGGGCACGGGCAGCGTGAGCGTGAAGTCGCCCGCCTCGACGGGGAGGTCCTGTTCCTCGGCGGTCCACACCGGGTGGTCGGGCGGGAGGAGCAGGCCGGTGAAGCCCTTGCTGGCCCAGTAAGGGGAGGCGGGCCCCGAGTACGGCTGCCTGACGGGCTCGAAGCGGCGGTGCCAGCCGAGGGACAGCAGCCCGTCCTCCTCGGTCGCGCCCCGGTCGAGGAAGTAGCGCAGCATGCCGCTGGCGGCGCGGCGGGTGAGGCCGGGCGACAGCGGGGTGGCGTCGAACAGCGCGCCGTTGAAGAAGGGGGCGGCGGCGCCGAACCGGTAGGTCAGCGACCGGCCCTGGAACAGCGGGGCGCCGTCGCCGCCGACGAGGTAGGGGGCGGCGTCGCGCAGGAAGGCGTGGAGCCGTTCGCGGTAGCGCGCGGACAGTGCGGCCGTCTCCGGGGTGTCGCCGGTGATGCGGCAGTACCACAGCGGGTACAGGTGCATGGCCCAGGCGTTGTAGTGGTCGAAGTTCCGTTCGCCGCCGTCCGTGTACCAGCCGTCGCCGAGGTACCAGCCGTCGGTGGCGGCGACGGCGTGGGCGATGTCGGCGGTGGAGTGGGGGGCGCCGACGGAGCGGAGGAACGCGGCGACGACGGCGCGGAACCACACCCAGTTGTTCTGCGGGACGTCGATGCCGGACATCTGGGAGAGCCAGGCGACGGCGCGTTGCCGCACGCCGTCGTCCAGCCGGTCCCACAGCAGGGCCCGCGTCTCGTGGAGGGCGAGCGCGACGGACGCGGCCTCGACGCGCGCCTGGCCGATCTCCTCGGGTGTCGGCCAGCGTTCGGGCGAGGCGGGGTCGGTGCCCGCCGCGATGCCGGTGGCGTAGGGCGCGAGGATCGGCTCGGGGTCGGCGGCGTGGACGGCGCGGAACGCGGCGAGGAGGAACGTCCGCGCGTAGCCCTCGAATCCGTCGCTCCAGCGCCCTGAGACGCTGGCGGGCCCGGGCAGGTCGATGAGGGAGCCGCTGGCGTTGGCGTGGGGGCGGACGGCGGCGAGCATGCTGTCCGCCGCCCACTCCCAGTGGGCGCGGGTGAAGCCGGTGTGCGGGGAGAGGCGGTGGTCGTCCGGTGGACGGGCCGCCGTGGGGGTGGGTGCGCTGCGGGGGGAGGTGCTCAACGTATGCCGCCTTCCGTCAGGCCCGCGCGCCAGCGGCGCTGGAGCGGTATGAACAGCAGGATGAGCGGGATCGTCGCCACGGCGGAGCCGACGACGACCATGCGGGTGTAGTCCGGGTTCTGCCCGTCCGCCGAGCTCCAGGTGAACAGGCCCTGCCCGATGGTGAACAGGTCGTTGTCCGTGATCATCACCAGGGGGAGGAAGAAGTTGTTCCAGATGGCGATGAACTGGAAGAGGAAGATGGTGAGCGCGCCCGGGCCCATGAGGCGCAGCCCGACGGAGAAGAAGGTGCGCAGTTCGCTGGCGCCGTCGAGGCGCGCGGCCTCCAGGAGTTCGTCGGGGATGGCGCCGGAGGAGTAGGCGCGGGCGAGGTAGACGCCGAAGGGGTTGACCATGACCGGGATGAGGACGGACCAGTAGGTGTCCGTCATCTGGGCCTCGGACATCATGAGGTACAGCGGGACGACGATCGCGGTGTGCGGGATGAGCACGCCCGCGATGACGACGGCGTACCACTTCTCGCGGCCGGGGAACTGGAACTTGTCGAAGGCGTACCCGGCGGCGACGGACAGCAGCGTCGCGATGGCGGCGCCGCCGAGGGCGTAGCCCGCCGTGTTGAGGATCCAGCGGGCGAAGATGCCGTCGTCCTGGCGGAAGAGGTCCGCGATGTTGTCGAAGACGTGGAAACCGGCCGAGGGCGAGAAGCCGTTGGCGCTGTACAGCTCGGGCAGCGTCTTGGTGACGCCGAAGACGAGCCAGACCAGCGGCATCAGCGTGTAGATCGCGGCGATCGCGCACAGGATCGTCGCGGTGGAGCGGCGCAGCCACCAGGCGCTGCCGTGCTGTTCCGGGCGGGACTCGCGGGGCGTGGGCGGTGCCGGGCGCTCCGGGGTGAGGACGTCGGTCATCGTGCGCTCCTCCGGTTGGCGAACGTGGTGACGGCGAAGGAGAGGACTCCGGCGAGGACGGCGATCAGCACGGAGACGGTGGCGGCGTAGTGGTAGTCGTTGCTGTTGAAGGCGGCGGAGTAGGCGAGCATGTTCGGCGTCCAGGTGCTGGTCACCGAGCTGTTGCCCGAGGCCGACATGATCTGCGGCTCGGTGAAGAGCTGGAGCGAGCCGATGATGGTGAAGAGCGTGGCGACCATCACCGCGGGGAAGACCTGCGGCAGCTTCACGGAGAAGGCGGTACGGATCTCGCCCGCGCCGTCGATGCGCGCGGCCTCGATGGTGGCCTTGGGTATGGCCTGGAGCGCCACGTAGATGAGGACGACGTTGAAGCCGAGCGACTGCCAGACGGCGATGTTGACGAGCGAGCCGAGGACGCCGCCGCCGTTTAGGAAGTCGGCCTGGACGCCGATCGCGTCGAGCGCGTCGATGATCGGGCTGAGGCCGGGGGTGTAGAGGTACACCCAGACGATGGCGGCGATCAGTCCCGGCACGATGTGCGGGAGGAACAGCACCGTCTGGAAGAAGCGGCGCCCGGCGGTGATCGCCGTGTCGAGCAGCAGCGCGAAGAGCGCGGACAGCGCGATGAGCAGCGGCACGTAGATGACGCCGTAGAGCAGGACGCGGCCCGTGCCCTGGAGGAACTGCTCGTCGGTGAGCGCCCGCGCGTAGTTGTGGAAGCCCGCGAAGACGCGCTGGGGGCCGTCCCAGCCGATGCCGTCGTAGCGGTCGCGGAAGAAGCTGAGCCACAGGGCGTAGAGCATCGGCCCTATGTAGGTGAAGGTGAAGAGTGCGAAGAAGGGGCCGAGCAGCAGCAGTACGCCGCCTCGCCTGCCGCCGCGTGTGGCGGCGGTGCCCTTCCCCTTGGTGCCGGTGCGGCCCGGGGTGCCGGTGATGGATGCCATGACTGTCCCTGTCGTTCCTCTCCGTCGGGTGACGATGTCCTGCCGGATCGGCGGCCCGTCAGCCCGTCACCTCGTAGCCGCGCTGGCGCATCTCGTCGAGCATGTCGTCGTGCCAGCGGCGCAGGGCGGCGGTCAGGCCGCCGGGTGAGCCGACGGCGGCGCCGGTACGGTCGTTGAGGCGCTGGAAGCCGTTGGTCATGTCAGGGCCCCACTCCCAGGCGGGGTCGATGCTGAGCGCCGCCTCCCTGGCGACGGCGGTGAGGTTCATGCCCTGGACGTACGGCATGGCCGCCTCGGTGGCCGCGCCCCAGGCGTCGGCCAGGTTGACGTTCGCGGGGAAGGCCGTGGACATGGTGGACGCGGCCTCGACGGCGTCGGGGGAGGTGGAGACCCAGCGGGCGAACTCCATGGCCTCGTCCGGGTGCGGGGAGCCGACGGGCAGGGTCATGACGGAGCCGCCGTAGTTCCCGGCGCGCGGCTGCCCGTCCCAGGTCGGCAGGGGGGCGACGCCCCACTTCCCGGCGAGTTCGGGCACGAACCGGGAGAGGTTCGCGGCGCTCCAGGGGGCGGCCAGCAGGGTGAGGGAGGTGCCCGCGTTGAGGTCGTTGATGTGCTTCTCGGCGTACGTCGGCTCGGCGTTGACGAGGCCGTCCGCGATGAGGCCGTCCCAGTACTCCGTCATGCGCGTGGTCGCGGGGTCGTCGGTCTCCAGCGCCCAGGTGCCGGTGGAGGTGTCGAACCAGTCGGCGCCCGCCTGCCAGGCGAGGCTGGAGACGAGTCCGGCGTCGGCGGTGCTGAAGGTGGTGATGGCCGCCTCGGGGTTCCGTTCCTGCAACTGCTCGGCGGTGGCGCGGTACTCGTCCCAGGTGGTGGGCGGCTGGAGGCCGTACTCCTCGAAGAGGTCGGAGCGGTAGAAGAGCACGGTGGGGGCGACGTCCTTGGGGAGGCCGTAGACCTCGTCGCCGAGGGCGGCCTGCCGCCAGGCCCACTCCGGGTACTCGCCCGCGAGGTCCTCGACGCCGTAGCGGGTGATGGGCTGGATG
The DNA here is from genome assembly GCF_000719135.1 of Streptomyces avicenniae. Classification (GTDB taxonomy): domain Bacteria; phylum Actinomycetota; class Actinomycetes; order Streptomycetales; family Streptomycetaceae; genus Streptomyces; species Streptomyces avicenniae. The sequence goes on from NZ_JOEK01000007.1 coordinate 158,089, forward strand.
ACGTTCTGCGTCACGAAGCCGGGCATCTGCGGGTACTCGACGGTGGCGACGTCGGGGGCGCGGCCCGCCCGTACGGCGTTGAACATCTTCGAGTAGCCGCCGGACGTCCCCGCCGGGATCTGCTCGAAATTGACCTGGATGTCGTCATGTGTGGCGTTGAACCGGTCAACGATCTCCTGCGAACCGGCCACCCATGACCAGTAGGTGATCTCGGTCGGGCCGTCGGCGCCACCGTCGGCCAGCCCGCAGGAGGCGAGCATCAGGACCGAAGCCGCCGCCGCGACAATGCGTCGGAGCACGAGGCACCTCTCCTTCGTTGGCGTTGTGCCCCAGCACACTGGCCCAGCATCGACAATCAGTCAATAGAAACAATCAACTTCGTTCATCAAGCTCTACGATCGTCCATTAAGCTGCATGCAGCATCGAGAGAGGACTCACGGACATGGCCGACATGCTCGTGGAACAACGCCAGGAGCTGCTGCTGCGCGAGCTGCACGCCACCGGTGCGGTACGCGTGGCCGAGCTCGCCCAGCGCTTCGGCGTGTCCACGGGTACGATCCGGCGCGACCTCCAGGAGCTGGCCGACCTCGGCCGCCTCACCAAGGTCCGCGGCGGCGCCATCCTCCTGGACCGCGCGTCGTCACGGCCCGACACCGCCGACGAACCGGCGGCGCCCCCCGCGCCCGAGGCCGCGCCCCCGGCGGGCGACCGTACGCTCGGCCTGCTCGTCCCCTCCGCGACGTACTACTACCCGCGGGTCCTCGCCGGGGTCCGCGAGGTCGCGGCGCGGCGCGGCGCGCGGGTCGTCATCGGGCTGACCAACGTGGACCGGCCGCGCGACGTGCGGCAGATCGAGGAGCTGTGCGACTCGGGCGTGGCCGGGATCCTCGCCGCCACCACGGGCCCGCACCACCTCCCCGAGGAGACCCTCGCCGCGCTGCGCGACTGCGGCCGTCCGTACGTCCTGATGGAACGCCAGCCCCTCGACCCGTACGAGCCCTGCCAGTACGTGATCACCGACCACCGCCAGGGCGCGTTCCTCGCCGTGAAGCACCTGCGGTCGCTGGGGCACGACCGCGTCGCGCTCTACCTCACGGACACGCCCACCGCGTCGGTCGTGCGCGAGGGCTGGACGGACGCGGTCCGCGCGCTCGGTCTCGACCCGGCGGCGCCCGTCATCGACGCCGAACGCACCGCGCTCGGCTCGTCCCATGCGGCGCGGCAGTACGACGCGTTCATCGACGGCTGCCTGGCCGGAGGCGTGCGGGCCGCGCTCGTGCACTCCGACCACGACGCCATCGAACTCCTCCAGCGGCTGCGCGCCCGCGGGATGCGCTCGCCCGAGGACCTGGCGCTGATCGCCTACGACGACGAGATCGCCGCGCTCGCCGAGGTACCGCTCACCGCCGTCTCCCCGCCCAAGCGGCAACTGGGCGAGCTGGCCGCGGAGATGCTGCTCGACCAGCTGGACGCCCACCCCTCGGCGCCGCGCCGCGTGACGATGCAGCCCCGGCTGATCATCCGCCGCTCCTGCGGCGCCAAGGAGGAGAGCGGCTGACGGCCCGCCAGCCAGGTCGGATACGTCAGATGCCCGGTCCGTAGCCGGGATCGGGCTCCTGGCGCGGCGTCCACCAGGCCGTCACGCCCGCCAGCCCGAGCGCGAGCGCGGTCAGGGACACGGCGACCGGCAGCCAGGCGCGGGTCGTGTGGCGCCGCGTCAGCGCCCCGACGGCGAGGGGCAGCAGAGCGGCGCCGAGGACGATCAGCGGCAGTTGCACGAACGGGACGGTCAGGTCACGCGCGTGCCCCTCGAATCCGCCGTTCAGGCTGAACGACGCGCGCGGCGCGCCCGTCAGCAGGGCCGCCACACCACCGGCGACGGCGAGCAGGCACCCCGCGTTCGCCGACTCCGCCCCCGGTTCCCGCGCCATGCCGTCTCCTCCGCCACCCGTCAGGACGCCGTCGGCGGGGACGTACGGCGCCGGGCGCGCGGTTCCCCGGTCATGCCGCGGGGGGCGCCTGGACACCCGTGTGGACGTGGGCGGCCCAGACCGTGACCAGCGGCGGCGCCGCCTCCCTCGCGGCGCGGACGGCCTCGTGCAGCGCGAGCGCCGTGTCGCCGTGCGCGCCGCGGGCCGTCCAGAAGTCCCGTGCGAGCCGTTCCGCCGCGCTGTCCTGGACCTGCCACAGCGTCGCGACGACGTGGCGGAACCCCGCGAGGCGGAAGGCGGAGCCCAGGTGCACGGACTCGTCGGCCACCTCGTCAGGGCCGAGGCCGGTCGCGCAGGCCGACAGGAAGGCCAGCTCCGCGTCCGCGATCCGCAGCCGGTGGATGTCGGAGATCAGCAACGGCTGGTCGTCCAGGGCGAGATGGCCCATCGCCGGGGCGAGCGTGTCGAGGTGGGCGTGGCAGGCGAAGTGCGCCAGCCCGCCGGGGCCCAGCTCCGCGAGCACCCGTTCGCGCGTCGCGTCCCGGCCGGTGAGCAGCCGTCCGCCGATCTCGCCGTGGACGAACGCCGCCTCCGACGGCGCGCCGGGCAGCGGCGGGGCCGCCGGTGAGTCCGCCACGGCGACGACCAGCGCCGGGAGCCAGGTGTCGCCCGACGCGCGCGGCACGGCGCGGACGGCGCGCACCGTCGGCGTGTACGAGGACACGACACGGTCGAGGACGGTCAGGTCCGTGCCCTGGTGCCCGGCGGCGTGCAGCGGCAGCGCGGTGAGCGCGCCGGTCGGCGACCACCACACGCGCGGCCAGGGCGCGCCGTCCGGCGGCGGCGCGGTGTGCCCGAGCGCGTCGAGGACAGGACCCGTGACCGTGTCCCAGAGCCAGGCGAGCGTGTCGCGCAGGGACCGCTGGGCCGCGACGCGCTCCGGGCGCCGGGCGGCCGGGTCCTGCGCGACGGCCACGTCACGGGCGAACCGGCGGGCGCGGTCGTCCAGTTCGCCGGGGTCCAGGGCGTCGAGGGGGACGACGCGCAGCCGGTCGCGGTCCAGGACGAGCGCGTCGCAGCGGTGCGCGCTCACGTTCACGGTGACGACCGGGCCCCGCGTGACGCAGGCGGCGAGCGCGGCGGCGTCCGGCGGGCGCAGGAAGTCGCCGAGGCCCGGCAGTTCACGGACCCGCGCGACGAGCGCCCGCCACTGGCCGCCGAGTTCGTGACGCCGGTCGGGATCGGTGACGCGCGAGGCCAGCGCGTCGCGGACCTGTTCGAGCGCGTCGGCGAGGGCGGGCGAGGCCGCGCGCAGGTCGGCGGCCCCGTGGTCGAGGGCGAGGGCGGACGTCAGGAGGATGGCGCGGCCCTGTTCGAGAAGTTCGAGGGCGGTCTCCTGGCGGCCCGCGTGCAGGGCGGCGGCAGCGGCGTCGCGCGTCACCTGGAAGTTCCCGGCCAGCAGGCCGACGCGGTCGGCGGACCGCAGATGCCCTGGCGCCAGCTCGGGCAGGACGGCGACGGCCCGCGCGTACGCCTCCGTGGCGCCCGCCCAGTCGCCGCCGCGCGCCGCCCAACCGCCCCAGGCCCGGGCCGCGTCCAGCCGCAGCCACGGCGCGGCCTCCGCCATGTCCGTCAGCTCACGCATGACGGCGCCGGCCTCGGGCAGCAGCGCGACCTCGCCGTGGTCCGTCGCACGCTCCCCCAGGATCTGGGCCAGGTTGTGCAGCGCCGTGGCGCGGGTGCCCGGCTGGGAGGCGCCGTCGGCTGCGGCGCGGTAGGCGGCGGCGATCTCGGGGAGCAGCCCGGGATCTCCGGTGATCCGGTGCAGTCCGACGAGGGCGGCGCCGGTGTTGATCAGCACGTTGGCGCGCGCGGCGGGCGTGGGCGCCGCCTCGGCCGCCTCGCGCAGCAGGGCGATCGCCTCGTCGAGCGCGGCCGTGTCCGTGCTGCCGGGCTCGACGGCGGCGCGGTGGCGGTGGGTGAGGAGCAGGGCGACGGCCAGGTCGTCCAGCCGCTTCGTCACGTCCTGCGGCCCCGCCGGGTCGTCGGCGTCGCGCAGCAGCGTCACGGCCTCGGTCAGGTACGCCGGGTCGGGCGCGTACGCGAAGCGCGCCAGCAGGGCCCGGCCCAGGGCGGCACCGGCGCGGCGGGCCGCCGACGGGTCCCCCGCGACGGCCCTCGCCTCCCGGGCTGCGGCCAGCGCCTCGTCGGCCGAGGCGCGGTCGGAGGAACGGTGGTGGCGCTCCACGAGCATGTCGCTCAGCTCGGCGAGCCGCAGCGCGCGGTCCGCCTGCCCGAGCGTGCCGGACACGCGGACGGCGGCGCGTACGGCGGTGATCGCCGCGTTCAGCGCCGCGTCGTCCGGCGCGGCGAGGTGCCGCGCGTAGTGGGCGCGCGCCAGGAGGCTCCAGCGTTCGGGGACGCTGGGGTGGTCGGGCGGGAGGCCGTCGAGCGCGGCCCGGAGGAGGACGATCGCCTCGTCCAGCTCCGCCGCGTCGTCGGTGGCGCTGCCGTGCAGGTAGAGGGCGTGGCCGAGGAGCCGTTCGGCCTGCGTCGGATCGCCGGTCATGCCGCCGGGCGTCGTCATCCAGCGCAGGACGGCGACGGCGCGCTCCAGGTCGGGCGGCGGGCCGCCGCGCTCGTACCGCTGGATCAGCGCCATGCACAGCAGCAGGGACGCCGTGTCGTGGTCGCGCGTGTAGGCGCCGACGGCGGCCATGGCGTGGTCGAACGTCGCCACCGCGTGGTCCAGGACGGCGTGTTCGCCGACGTCGTCGGGCAGGGTGGGCGGGGGCAGGCCGCCGCGTTCCGCCTCGGGGATACCGCGTGCCGCCAGGTCGCCCATGGCGCGGGCGGCGTCCGCCATGGCGCCCTGCGCGTCGCGGCGGACGGCGGGGGTGCGGGCGAAGAGGGCGACGACGGGCGGGGGCAGTGCGCGGCGCGCGCCTCCACGGCGTGAGGTGTCGATGAGGTAGAGCTGGGCGAGGGCCGCCTGGTAGGGGGCGTCGGCCCGTCCGTGCTCGCCGCGCGCGGTCAGGGCCTCGTACTGGCACCAGCGCAGCAGTCCTGCGGCGAGGACGCCCGCTTCCCAGACGGCGCGCCCGCCGCGATCGGGAAGCTCCGTCATCAGCGCGGTGGCCTCGTGGCTCGCCTCGGGATCGAGCACGGCGTCGGCGTCGCGCGCGCCCTGCCAGGCGTCGATGCGGGCCTGGACGGCGGCGAGGTGCGGCGGGGGCGCGGAGCGGCGGAACATCGGTCAACTTCCCAGTGCGCCGAGGGCTTTGAGCATGTCGAGGAACCGGGGCGTGGCCTTGAGGACGTGCGGGTTCTCCCGCGAGCCGTCGGTGGTGCCGTTGTCGCCCATGACGGGGAGGGTGACGGGGTCGAGGAGGCCGTCGGACCACCACAGCAGGTCCGGCGTCAGCTGGCGCCCGTCCTCGCCGGGTCGGCCGAAGAGGTCCCGCCCGGCGGCGTGGAGGGCGGGCCCGGCGACGAACAGGTCGAGGCCGGTGACGGGCCAGTACAGCAGCGCGTCCGTGCGCGGCGCGACGACCAGGACGCCGTACGGCGCCGGTCCGGCCAGCTCGCGCATCCGCAGGAGGTGGGACGCGGTCCACCAGCCGCCGCCCGCGAGGGCGTGGAACTCCGCGCCGGGCTGCCCGACCGTGCCGGAGTCGCACGGTTCGCGGTACAGGTTGTGCAGCGCGACGGCCCACAGTTCGTCGGGCGAGACGTCCCAGCGGGCGAGGTGGGCCGTCTCGACCGTGAAGCTGCCCCCGTCGGTGGCGAGGCAGGGGGTGGCGTACAGGCCGCCGCCGAGGCCACGGGCGTGGGTGCGGCCGTAGCCGCCCGGCTGGCCGTCGTCGGGGAAGACGCGGGGCAGGAGGTGGTGGCGCGCGGCGTCGAAGGGGCCGTCGAGGAGGCCGAGTCCGAGGTCCACGGTCGCGTTGCGCCGCTCGAAGTGGGCGGCGAGCGCGTCGGGCCACGCGTCGCGCGGCAGGCCCCGCAACTCGGCGGCGAGGTCGCCGAGTTCGGTCATGTACGGGCGTCCGTCGCGCGCGTGGCCGCGCGCGAGGGGCTCGTCGCCCACGACGCGGACGCCGTCGCCGCGTTCGTCCGTGACGCTCTCCTCGACCAGTGCCTTGAAGGCGTCCCACTCCTCGGGGCTGAACCACGCGCACCACGCGGGCACGGCGGACCGTCGGCCGGGGCGTCGTCGGAACAGGCTCACCGGGACAGCCTAAGTCCCGTCGTATACAAGGGATATGGCCGCGCGCGTCACGGGAGGAGCACGGGGGCGTACCTGTCGCTCCAGCCGGGCGACGCCGTACGGGCGGCGGCGGCCTCCACGGTGGCGTGATCGACGGTGGCGGCCACCCTGGCGCCGGTGCCGAGGTCCCGGGCCGCGACGTGCAGCACCCCGTTCGCGTCCACGTCCATCGCCACCTCGACGCGCGGCACGCCCCTGGGGGCGGGCGGCAGCGCCAGTTCGAGGACGGCGAGGGTCCTGTTGTCGGCGGCGGCGGCCCTCTCGCCCTCCACGACGCGCAGGAGCATCACGGGCTGGCCGTCCGCGCCGGTGGTGAACGTCTCCCGGCGCTTCTCGGGGATCACCGTGTTGCGCTGCATCAGCTTCACGGTGATCCCTCCCCTGGTCCCCACCCCGAGCGACGCGGAGCAGGCGTCGAGGAGCAGCACCTCCTTCACCGCGCCGGTCAGGACACCGGCCTGGAGCGCGGCGCCCGTGGCGACGCCCTCGGGGATCAGCCCGCGATAGGGCTCGCGCCCGCCCGTCAGCTCACGGACCAGCTCGCCGATCGCGGGCATCCGGGTGGCGCCGCCCGTCAGGATCACCCGGTCGATGTCGGCGAACGCGAGCCCGGCGTCGCGCAGGGCCTGTTCGACAGGTCTGCGGCAGCGCAGCAGCAGATCGCGCGTCAGGTCCTCGAACTGGGCGCGGGTGACGACCTCGTCCAGGTGCACCGGGCCGCGCGGGCCGGTGGCCAGGTAGGGCAGCCGGACGGACGCCGCGTGCGCCGCCGACAGCTCGAACTTCGCCGTCGTCGCCGCCTCCCGCAGCCGCTGGACCGCCGCGACGTCGCCGCTCAGGTCCACGCCGTGCGACCGCCGCACGCGGTCGGTCAGGTCGCGGACGATCCGCAGGTCCCAGTCGTCGCCGCCCAGGTGGTCGTCCCCCGCCGCCGCCTTGACCTCCGCGACGCCGTCGCCGATCTCCACGAGCGAGACGTCGAGCGTGCCTCCGCCGAGGTCGAAGATCAGGACGGTGCAGTCCTCCCGGTTCAGGCCGTAGGCCATCGACGCGGCCGTGGGCTCGCTGACGACGCGGGCCACGCGCAGCCCCGCCAGCTCACCGGCCCGCACCAGCGCCGCCCGCCGGTCGAGGCCGAAGCCCACCGGCACCGTCAGCACGGCCCCGCCGAGCGGCCCGCCCAACGCGGCCTCGGCGTCGGCCCGCAGGCGGGCGAGCATCAGCCGGGCGACCTCCTGCGCCGTCAGACGTACGCCGCCGCGCGTGACGCTCCAGTCCGTGCCGAGCCGCAGCTTCGCCGCCCGCACGGTGTACTCGGGGTTGGTGACGGCCTGCCGCTGCGCGGCCGTGCCGACCAGGACATCGCCCTCGGCGGTGACGGCGACCACGCTCGGCGTGGTGAACGCGCCCTCGGCGTTGGGGATCAGCCGGACGTCCCCGCCCTCGACCACGCCGATCGCCGAGTTCGTCGTGCCGAAGTCGATGCCGACGATCGGGCGGGGGCCGGTGTCCCGCCCGCGCCCGCGGTCCTTGTCACGCGGTCGGCGTGGCGGCGGCGCCGCGGGGATCTCGCCGAGCCCGCGCCCGTGCCACAACGCCCGCGCCCGCGCGGCCACGTCGCGGTCGGCGTCGGCGGTGAGCGTGAGCAGCGCGTCGCGCGCGGCGTCACGGTTCGGCCCGCGCACGCTGCCGAGCAGCCGCTCGACCAGGTGCAGGGCACCGGCGCGCCGCCACGCCTCCGGGCCGAGGACGGCGTTCCGCAGCTCGGCCAGCCGCTCGGCGTCGCCGTGGCGCGGGTTGCGCGCGATGTGGATCGTGCCCTGCGCGTTGTCCACGCTGAGCGTCGGCGTCTGGGCGGCGACGCGCCGCCGCACCCGGTCGTGCACGTAGGTGTACAGCTCGTGGACCGACACGAGGCCGTCGCCGTCGAGATCCGCCGACCCGTCCCGCAGGCCGTCCACCACCGCCGAGGTGAAGACGGACGGCTCGGCGGGCGCACGGCTGGAGCGGACGTCCCGCTCGGCCTCGTGCGCGTACTGGAGCGCGGTGGACGCCGTGAGCACCACCCGGCCGTTGCCCGCGAAGGGCTCGGCGACATCGACGGCGGGTGGGTCGCCGCCGCGCCGCCGGGCGTTCACCGTGAACGCCCCGCTGTAGCAGCAGTCGAGGAGGACGACGATGCGGCGGCAGCGGCTCTGCCCGATCCAGTCGCCGACCATGTCGGCGGGGACGGCCGTGGAGCCGGGGAGGTCGCGCTCGGTGTCGCGCATGACGAAGTGCAGCCGGCCCCGCAGGTCCTTCCAGCCGTGCAGGGACAGGTGGAGGAGGAGCAGGTCGTCCGGACCCGCCCGGGTGAAGAGGGATTCGAGGGCACGCTGCGCGGAACGCTGGTCGCCGTCGATGAGCGTCTCGACCGCGAAGCCGCCGATGTCCGGGTCGCCGAGCACGCCCGCGAGCGCGGCCGCGTCGGCGGTGGCGGCCGGGAGCGGCGTGAAGTGCGGGTCGTCGTACCGGCTGTTGGCGATGATCAGGGCACGCTTCGCCACGGCGGTTCACTCACCGTGGCGGCGCAGGAACTCCTCCAGGGCGCGTCTGCGCGTCTCCTCGGACGACGCGGAGAGTTCGATCTCGTCGTCGCCGATCCTGATCCGGATGCTGCCGGACCGCCGACGGTTCAGCCAGTCCTGGAGAAGACCGGCGAGCACGGGCAGCAGCGCGCCCCCGCCGCCGAGGCCGAGGACCAGCGCGCCGATCTCGACGGCGCCCGCGCTGCGCGTCCCGGGGGGCGGGGGGAGCGGGGCGGGGGCCCGCTCGATGTGGGTGAGGTCGAGGTGGTCCAGCTCGCCGATGAGGCTGAGCAGGCTCTCCTCGGCGTACTCGGCGTACTCGGCGTCCCCGGGGTCTCCCGGGTTCCCGGCCTCCGCCTCGCCGACCAGCTCGACCCGGATGTGCTGCGCCGTCGCCACGCGTCCCCCTTCGTCCGCCCCTGGCGGCCACCTTAACCGGCGCCGACGCGCGTGGCGTAGGACCGATGCCGTAGGGGGAGTGACGACCTCGGGCCGAGGCGGCGGCGTCGGGCGGCGCCTAGCGTCGCAGGTATGAGGATCGGCATATTGGGGACAGGCAACGTCGGACGCGCGCTCGCGGCGGGGTGGGGCGGTGCGGGGCACGAGGTCGTCCTCGGGTCGCGGCGGCCGGGCGCTCCGGAGGTACGGGCCGCGCTGGTGCCCGTGCTCGGGGAGAACGTGCGGGTGAGCGACCTGGATGCGGCCGTCGCCGACGCGGAGGTCGTCGTCAACGCGACGCCTGGCACCGTGTCCGTGCCGCTGCTCGGTTCGGTCGGACCGGCGGCCCTGGCCGGGAAGGTGCTGCTCGACGTGGCGGTCGGCTTCGGCGCGGACGGGACGCTCTACCACCTGGTCGAGAGCCTGGGCGAGGAGTTGCAGCGCACGTTTCCGGCGACCCGTGTCGTGAAGACGCTGTGCACGGTGGACGCCGGGGTGATGGTCGCGCCCGGCTCGCTCGACGGGCCGAGCACCGTGTTCCTGTCAGGGGACGACGAGGGCGCCAAGCGCACGGTCGGCGGGCTGCTGCGTGACCTGGGGTGGACGGCGGACTCCGTCCTCGACCTCGGCGGCATCGGCACGGCGCGCGGGCAGGAGCACTTCGCCCTGCTGTTCCTCGGGATCGCGGGCGCCCTGGGGTCCTACGGGTTCAACGTGCGCGTGGTCCCGCCGACGAACGGCTGACCGCCCGGCGGCGGTTGAGGCGCAGGGCGGCCAGGACGGCGGCGGCGGTCACGGCCGCCGCGCCGCAGGCGATCTCGGCGGCGGTGTCGCCGCCGGTCAGGGACAGCGTGGCGTTCGCCGCGACGCCGACCACGAGCACGACCCACAGGAACAGACGGAACGGCAACGCCATCGGACGGCCCTCGCTCTCTCGGTCCGCGGGACCGCCGGGAGCGGGCCGCGTAGCAGGACCCACCCTCGCCGACGCACGCCCCGGGAACCATCCGGCCACCTGCCCTGTCCGGGGTACAGCTGGCTGTACCCCGCCCTGCGCCAGGGCTACTTGAGGTCGATCTCGGCCCAGACGGTCTTGCCGACGACCAGCGGCTCGGTGCCCCACCGCGAGGAGAGGCCGCCGACGAGCAGCAGGCCGCGTCCGTACTCCTGGTCGTCGGCGGGCAGCCGCGGCTCGGGGAGGCGTTCGGTGCGCGGATCGGTGACCTCGATCCGCAACGTCCCGGCGGTGCGCGTCAGCTGCACCCTGAACAGGCGTCCGGACACGCGGCCGTGGAAGATCGCGTTGCTCGACAGCTCGCTCACGATGACGGCGGCGTCCCCCGCGATCTCCGGCAGCCCCCACACCTCCCCCACCAACCGCGCCGTCCGCATCCGCGCGAGCCGGACACTGCGGGGCAACGGCGTGTAGGTGAGGCGGTCTTCCTGGAGGACGGCGCGGGGCTCGGGCGACGCGGGAGGTACGGCCATGATGATCTCCTCGTGAGAACGAAGGTCCCGTCAGGCATCGAGCCGGGCATAGCCGAAGGTGCCTGACGCGCTACCGAACGTACTCGGGCTCACGAATCGCATCAACTTTTCCCGAGGAAAATTTTCCTCGCACGTGCTTGCGGCGGGGAACCCGCTTTGCCGGGATGACCGCGCGTCACGTAGTAATGGCCTCATGACAGCAGATCGGGCGAAGCGCGGGGCCACGGTCTCGACAGTCCTCGGACGCAGGCTCGGCGGTGAGTTGCTGCTCCTGCGCGAACGGCTCGGCCTCCGGCAGAGTCACGCCGCCGAGGCGCTGTCGGCTTCTGTGGCGAAGGTCGCCAAGATGGAGAACGGCCTGGTCCCCATGCGGGATCCGGACATCCAGGCACTCTGTCGCGCCTATGGCGTCAGCGATCCGGAGGCCGTGGGCCGCCTCTGCGAGCTGGCTCGGCTGGACCGCGAGCGCCGCAAGGTGCAAGGGCGCTGGTCTCGGACGGAGACCGCCTCGTCCGCCGCGCTGCGTGAGTACCTGGCCATGGAGGAAGTGGCCATCGGCATCCTGAACCTCGAACTCAGCGCGATCCCCGGCCTCCTCCAGACTCCGGAGTACGTGCGCGCCCTGCTCCAGGGCGGGCCGGGGCGGGAACCGGCCGAGCGCGAGGCGGCGGTCGAGATCCGGCTCAAGCGGCAACAGCGGCTCACCGGTGAGCATCCGGTCGCTCTCGACGCGGTGGTGTGGGAAGGCGCGCTACGCCAACTCGTCGGCGGTGCGGAAACGATGCGCGGCCAGCTCGGGCATCTTCTGGACGTGTCCCGGCAGGAGAACATCAGCCTGCGGGTCGTTCCTTTCCGCGCCGGAGCGGCCGGTTGTCCTGTCGGCCCCTTCACCATCCTCTCGTTCGCCCCGGCCGAGTCCATCGACGTGGTGTACGCGGACGGCGTCGAATCAAGCTTTGTGGCGGAGAACAGACATGACAGCGCCGCCTATCGGAACTACTTCGGGGCCATGTCCGGTGCGGCTCTCGACGCGGGAGAGTCCCGCAGCCTGCTGGACGATATCCGCAAGGAGACCAGCAGATGATGCCTGAACTGGACTTCCACAAATCCAGCTACAGCAGCAACACCGATGGCGGCACCTGTGTCGAGGTGGCGACCAATGTGCCGACGACCGTGGCCGTCCGCGACTCGAAGGACACGACGGGCGTCGTGGTGCACACGACTCCCGCGGTGTGGAGCGCTTTCAGCCGCTTCGTGAGGCAAGCGGGGCGGCCGTGCTGATCGACGACTCGCGCCCTTCCGCCGAGCCGGACGCTCCGCCCACAATTGAGCACGACCAGCCATCAGGGGCAGGCGGGGGAAAGGGCTCCCATGTCCGACAGCCGTTTCATCAAGTCCAGCTACAGCGAGGCCGACGGTGAGTGCGTCGAAGTGGCGGCCGGTGCTCCGGTCGGCGTGATGGTCAGGGATTCGAAGGACGTGGATGCCGGGCTGGTGCGCGTCCGGCCCGAGGTGTGGGGGGCGTTCCTCGGGCACGTGAAGGACGCGCACCGGGACTAACCCCTCGGGTAGCGGTCCAGCCAGGCCGGGGAGGACTCGGCGGGGGTGTGCAGGGCCGGGCCCTGGGTCATCTCCATCGCGAAGTCGTCGGCCAGCTCCAGGATCGTGGCGCGGCCTTCGAGTCCGGCCAGCCAGGCGGGCGGCAGCGCCGTCTCGCCGTGGAGGGCGCCGAGCAGGTTGCCGCAGATGGAGCCCGTCGAGTCCGAGTCGCCGCCGTGGTTGACCGCCAGGAGCAGGCCGTGGGCCATGTCCTCCGCGACCAGCGCGCAGTACACGCCCATGGCCAACGCCTCCTCGGCGACCCAGCCCTCCCCCAGCGACTCGACGCGCTCCGCCGTGGGAAGTCCCTGGCGGACCGCGCCGAGCGCCTGCTTCAGCGCCGCCGTCGTCTCCTCGTGGTCGGGACGCGCGGCCAGCAGGACGAGGGCCTTCTGCACCGCCGTGTCCAGGTCGTCGCCGAGCACCACCGCGTGCACGATCGCGGCGAACGCCCCGGCGGCGAGCTGCCCGGTCGGGTGGCCGTGCGTCTGCGCCGCGCCCTCGACGGCCAGTTGGAAGGCCAGCGGCGCGTCCCAGCCGACGAGCAGCCCGAACGGCGCGGAGCGCATCACGGTGCCGCAGCCCTTGGAATCCGGGTTCTTGGGCTTCTCGACCGTGCCCATCACGGCGTCGCCGAGACCGAGCAGGCAGGCGTTGCCGGGGGCGCGGCGGGCGTACAGCCACTCCTGGCGGGCCAGCCAGCCGTTGTCCTGGCGGCGTTCGTCCGGGCCCCAGTCGCGCTGGGTGTGGTACCAGCGGCGGTAGGCGGCGTGGAGGTCGGTCGGCGGGTGCCAGGCGCCGGTGTCGCGGCGGACGTGCGCGCGTATGAGCCCGTCCACCGTGAACAGCGTCATCTGCGTGTCGTCCGTGACGGCGCCGAGGCGTCCGTACGCGGGCACGTAGTCCGTCACGCCCGACGGCCCGTGGGCCGCCCGGATGGCGTCGAGCGAGTCGAACTCGATGCCCGCGCCCAGCGCGTCGCCGATGGCGCCGCCGAGCAGGCAGCCGCGCACCCGGCTGCGGTAGTCCTGCTGGTCCGCGCGGCCCCACAGCCGCCCACCCGTCGGGCCGCTCACGCGCCACCTCCGAGGACCGGCAGGAGCTTGGGCAGTTGTCCGTCCGCCTCGGCCGCGCGCGCGGCGCGCTCCGGCGTGACCTCGCCGTACGTCGTGTCGCGCAGCCGCGAGGGTCTGCCCGCCGCCTCGGCGATGGCCCGCAGGTCGGCGACGGAGCGGTAGGAGCCGTACGAGGACCCTGCCATGCGGGAGATGGTCTCCTCCATGAGCGTGCCGCCGAGGTCGTTGGCGCCCGAGCGCAGCATCTCGGCGGCGCCCTCGGTGCCGAGCTTCACCCAGCTCGTCTGGATGTTGGTGATGTGCGGGTGGAGCAGGAGGCGGGCCATGGCGGTCACGGCCCGGTTGTCGCGCGCCGTGGGCCCGGGGCGGGCGATACCGGCCAGGTAGACGGGCGCGTTGGTGTGGACGAACGGGAGGGTGACGAACTCGGTGAACCCGGCGACGCCCTTCTCCTCGTTGCGCTGCTGCATGCCCGCGAGGGTGCGCAGGTGCGTGAGCCAGTGCCTGGGCTGGTCCACGTGGCCGTACATCATGGTGGAGGACGAGCGGATGCCCAGCTCGTGCGCCGTGCTAATGACGTCGATCCAGGTCTCGGCGGGCAGCTTGCCCTTGGTGAGGACGCGGCGGACCTCGTCGTCCAGGATCTCGGCGGCCGTGCCAGGGATGGTGTCGAGCCCGGCCTCGCGGGCGGCGGTCAGCCACTCGCGGACGGACATCCCCGTGCGCGTCGCGCCGTTGACGACCTCCATGGGCGAGAAGGCGTGGACGTGGATGCCGGGCACGCGCTTCTTCACCGCGCGGGCGATGTCGAAGTAGGCGGTGCCGGGCAGGTCGGGGTGGATGCCGCCCTGCATGCAGACCTCGACGGCGCCGACGTCCCACGCCTGCTCGGCGCGGTCGGCGACCTGGTCGAGGGAGAGGGTGTACGCGTCGGCGTCGGTGCGGCGCTGCGCGAAGGCGCAGAAGCGGCAGCCGGTGTAGCAGACGTTGGTGAAGTTGATGTTGCGCGTGACGATGTAGGTGACGGTGTCGCCGACGACGGAGCGGCGCAGGTCGTCGGCGACGCGGCACAGGGCGTCGAGCGCGGGGCCCTCCGCGTGCAGGAGGGCGAGGGCCTGGTCGTCGGTGAGGCGCGTCGGGTCGTCGGCGGCGACGGCGAGGGCGGCGCGGACGTCGGTGTCGATGCGCTGGGGGGTCTTGCCCGGGACGGCGAGTTCGGCGAGGGCGGCCCAGTCGCCGTACACGTCGTCGAAGTCGTCGCGCCGGTCGGCGGTGCGGCCCTGCGAGTCGATGGTGCGGTGCAGGTCGGTGCGGCCGGTGGCGGTCAGCGGCTCGTCCGGCTCCTGCCAGGGCAGGCCGCGCGGCATGGCGCCCTCGCGGGCGAGGCCGGTGACCGGGTCGGCGAGCGCGGTGACGTGCGGCAGGAGCCGCGGGTCGAGCCAGGGCTCGCCGCGCTGGATGAACTCCGGGTAGATCGTGAGGCGTTCGCGCAGCTCGAACCCGGCGGCTGCGGTACGGGCCGCAAGGTCGTCGATCTGCGGCCAGGGCCGCTCCGGGTTGACGTGGTCGGGCGTGAGCGGCGAGACGCCGCCCCAGTCGTCGATCCCGGCGCGGACGATGAGGGCGTACTCCTCGTCCACCAGGTTCGGCGGCGCCTGGATGCGGGCGGCCGGGCCGAGCAGCAGGCGCGTCACGGCGACGGCCGCGGCCAGCTCGGACAGTTCGGCGTCCGGCATGGCGCGCATCGCGGTGTCGGGCTTGGCGCGGAAGTTCTGGACGATGACTTCCTGGATGCCCCGGTACGTACGGGCGGTGGCGCGGATCGCGAAGACGGACTCGGCGCGCTCCTCGTACGTCTCGCCGATGCCGATGAGCAGCCCTGTGGTGAACGGCACGTTGGAGCGCCCGGCGTCCTCCAGGACGCGCAGCCTGACGGCGGGCTCCTTGTCGGGCGAGCCGTGGTGCGGGCCGCCCGGCTCGGACCACAGGCGGGTCGCGGTGGTCTCCAGCATCATGCCCATGGACGGGGCGACCGGCTTGAGGCGCTGGAGGTCGAGCCAGGACAGGACGCCGGGGTTGAGGTGGGGCAGGAGGCCCGTCTCCTCCAGCACGCGCACGGCCATCGCGCGGACGTACGCGAGCGTGTCGTCGTACCCGGCGGCGTCCAGCCACTCGCGGGCCTCGGGCCAGCGGTCCTCCGGCTTGTCGCCGAGGGTGAACAGCGCTTCCTTGCAGCCCATCGCGGCGCCCTGCCGCGCGATCTCGACGACCTCGTCGGGCGAGAGGAACATGCCGTGGCCCGCGCGGCGGAGCTTGCCGGGGACGGTGACGAACGTGCAGTAGTGACAGCGGTCGCGGCACAGGCGCGTCAGGGGGATGAACACCTTCTTCGAGTAGGTGATCACCCCGGGCCGCCCGGCCGCTTCGAGGCCCGCGTCCCGCACCCGGGCCGCCGCCGTGGCGAGCCGGTCGAGGTCGGCGCCGCGCGCCTGGAGCAGGACGGCCGCCTCGGACACGTCCAGGCTGACGCCGTCCTCGGCCCGCCGCAGGGCGCGGCGCATCGCGTTGGCGGTGGGGACAGACGGACTGGTATTCATCCTCCGAGCATAGAAGCGGACTGTGACATCCGGACATGGTGTCCTGAGCCACAGGACGGCTAGCCTCACGGGTGTGAACTTCGCGCATGCGGCGGGATCGGGCGGGGCGACGCGGACCGTACGCGGGCATCTGCCGCCCGGGGCTCCCGACTTCGTGTACGTGCCGGTGGAGGTGCCCGCCGGGGTGCGCCGCCTGACGGTCGCCTACCGGTACGACCGGCCGGAGGTGCCGCCCGGCGCGTACGGCAACGGACTCGACATCGGCCTGTTCGACGAGCGCGGCACCGGCGCCGAGGGGTTCAGGGGCTGGTCGGGCGGCGCCAGGGACACCTTCACGGTCGGCGCCTCGGGGGCCACCCCCGGCTACCTGCCGGGGCCCGTCAACCCCGGCACGTGGCACGTCGCCCTCGGCCCCTACACCGTCTCCCCGCAGGGCATCGCGTACGAGCTGACCGTCACGCTGGAGCACGGCCCGCCGGAACCGGCCGCGCCGCCGCCCGTCCACCCGCCGGAGCGCGTCGCCGGGCGCGGCCGTGCCTGGTACCGGGGCGACTGCCACCTGCACACCGTCCACTCGGACGGGCGCCGCACCCCCGCCGGGATCGCCGCCGCCGCACGCGCCGCCGGGCTCGACTTCCTCACCACCACCGAGCACAACACCCCCTCGGCGCACGGCGCGTGGGAGGGCCTGTGGGGCGACGACCTGCTCGTGATGTGCGGCGTCGAGGTGACGACGCGCACCGGCCACTGCCTGGCCCTCGGCGTCGAGCCCGGCACGTTCATCGACTTCCGCCACCGCGCGCGCGAGACGGCGTACGCCCCCACCGCGCGGGGCATCCGCGCGGCGGGCGGGATCGTCGTGCCGTCCCATCCGCACGCCGAATGCGTCGGCTGCGCCTGGCGCTTCGGCTTCGCGGACGTGGACGCCGTGGAGGTGTGGAACGGGCCCTGGACGCCGGACGACGAGGCCGCCCTCGCCACCTGGAGCGGCCTCCTGCACGCCAGGGGCGACGGCCGCTGGCCGCCCGCGATGGGCAACAGCGACAGCCACCGGGAACCGCAGGCCGTCGGCCTGCCGCAGACCGTCGTGCTCGCCGACGAACTGGGCCGCCGCGCGATCCTGGCCGGTCTGGCGGCCGGGCGCAGCTACCTCGCCGAGTCGTCCGCCGTGACCCTCGCCCTCACGGCCACCGCCGGACGGGACGGCCAAAGCGCCGGGATCGGCGAACGGCTCGCCGCGCCGCCGGACGCGCCGGTGACCGTGACGCTCGACGTGCGCGGCGTTCCCGGCGGCACGGCGAGGCTCGTTACCGACCAGGGTGTAATTCTCGGTGCCCGACTGCCCACCTCAGGTAGCGGTACGGTGATGTGGCACACAACGGTCTCGGCCTCGGCCCACGTACGGGCCGAGGTCCGGCACGGGGGCGAGCCGACCGGGGCCATGGCCGGGATGACCAATCCCGTCTTCCTGGAAGCAGGTTGAGGCCGATAGACTTCCACGTTCGCCCCATACGTTAATGAGGTTGAGAAGCAGAGGACGCCATGGTCGATGCTGAAGGGACCACGGGGCGGCACGCTCCTGCGCTGCGCTTCGCCGTGCTCGGGCCGGTGCGCGCCCGGTACGGGGACAAGCCACTGCCGACCGGATCTCCTCAGCAACGGGCCCTGCTCGCCGCCCTGCTGCTCCGCAGGGGAAGGGCGGCGACCGCGCAGGACCTCGTGAACGCGCTGTGGGGCGAGGAGTCGCCGCAGCAGGCGCTCGCGGCGCTGCGCACGTACGCCTCCCGCCTGCGGAAGTCGTTCGGGGTGCGGCAGTCCGTGCTGGTCAGTGAGTACGGCGGCTACGCGCTGCGGCTGGCGTCGGACGACGAGCTGGACCTCGACACGGCCGCGACGCTGACGGCCACGGCCGAGAAGCACGCGGCGACGGGCGACCTCCCGCGCGCCCACGAACTGTACGGCCAGGCCCTGGAACTGTGGGACGGCGAGGCCCTCGGCGGCGTGCCCGGGCCCGAGGCCGAACTCCAGCGCGCCCGCCTCGCCGAGCAGCGCCTCGGCATCGTCGAACAGCGGCTCGACATCGGCCTGCAGGCGGGGTTCCACGCCGAATCCGTGTCCGAACTCACCGCGTTGACGACGACGCATCCGCTGCGCGAGCGGCTGCGGGAGCTGCTGATGCTCGCGCTGTACCGCAGCGGGCGGCAGGCGGAGGCGCTGGCCGTCTACGCGGACGCGCGGCGGCTGCTGATCGACGAGCTGGGCGTCGAACCGCGTGCCGAGCTGTCCGACCTCCAGCAGCGGATCCTCAACGCGGACGCGTCGCTGAACGCCGCCGCGCCCGCGCCCTCGTCCGTCCCCGTCCTGGTGCGCCCGGCGCAACTCCCGGCCGCCGTGCCGGACTTCACCGGCCGCGCCGGATTCGTCGCCGAACTCGGCGTCCAGCTGGCCACGGCGGGCGGCCAGGTCATGGCCGTCTCGGCGGTCGCGGGCATCGGCGGCGTGGGCAAGACGACGCTCGCCGTCCAGGTCGCGCACGCGGCGCGCGACCAGTTCCCCGACGGGCAGCTGTACGTGGACCTCCAGGGCGCCGGGGCCGCCCCGGCCGATCCGCAGACGGTGCTCGGCGCGTTCCTGCGGGCCCTCGGGACCCCGGACAGCTCCATACCGGACGGCATCGCGGAGCGCGCGGCCCTCTACCGTTCCCTGCTGGACGGCCGCCGCATGCTCACGCTCCTCGACAACGCGCGGGACGCCGCACAGGTCAGGCACCTGCTGCCCGGCACCCCGAGCTGCGCCACGCTCATCACCAGCCGCGTGCGGATGGTCGATCTCGCGGGCGCGCACCTGGTGGACCTCGACGTCATGAGCCCCGAGGAGGCGCTGACGCTCTTCACCCGCATCGTCGGGCACGAGCGGGTCAGCGCGGAGCGCGAGGCGTCCATGGACGTGGTGGCGGCCTGCGGTTTCCTGCCGCTGGCCATCCGCATCGCGGCCTCCCGGCTGGCGGCGCGCCGGACGTGGACCGTCTCCGTGCTCGCGCGCAAGCTGAGCGACGAACGGCGGCGGCTGGACGAGCTGCAGGCCGGTGACCAGGCGGTCAAGGCGACGTTCGAGCTGGGCTACGGGCAGCTGGAGCCCTCGCAGGCGCGGGCGTTCCGGCTGCTGGGCCTGGCCTCCGGCCCCGACATCTCGCTGCACGCGGCGGCGGCGCTGCTCGACCGCGAGGTGGACGTCGCCGAGGAACTGCTCGAAGGTCTGGTGGACACCTCGCTGCTGGAGTCGGCGGCGCCAGGGCGCTACCGCTTCCACGACCTGGTCCGGCTGTTCGCGCGCGCCTGCGCCGAGCGGGACGAGCAGCCCCCGGCGGAACGCACGGCGGCCGTCTCGCGGCTGCTGGACTTCTACCTGGCGACGGCCTCGGCGGTCTACGCGCTGGAGCGCCCGGGGGACGCGACGGTCGATCACATGCACAGGACGGACCGCCCCGGCCTGCGCTTCGACGGCGTGCGCCCGGCCCTCGACTGGCTGTTCGGCGAGGCGGACACGCTCCTGGCGAGCGCGCGGCAGGCCAGGGGCGACGGGGCGCACGCGCGGCGGATAGCGGACCTGCTGGTGATGGCGCGTGACCTGGCCGAATCCGGCGCCTACGCGCAGCAGTTCGTGCGGGCGGCCGAGACCGTGCTGACGGCGACGTCCCCGCTGGACGAGCCGCTGGCCGAGGCCCGTATCCGTGTCGCGCTCACCCACGCGTACAGCACGTCGGGGCGCAGCGAGGAGGCGGAGGAGCACGCGAAGCACGCGATGCTCCTCGGCGTGGCGGCCGGGGACCAGGTGGCCATCTCGCACGGGCTGAACGAGCGGGGCATCAGCGCGTTCTACCAGGACCGGTTCCAGGACTCGCGGGACTACCTCGAACAGGCGCTTGAGGCGTTCAGGCGGCAGGGGAACCGCTCGGGCGAGGCCAGCGCGCTGAGCAACCTGTCGCGCGTGCAGCTGGTGCTCGGCGCGCCGGACAAGGCGGTCGAGCTGGCGGAACAGGCGCTGGGGCTCTACCGGGCGGTCGGTTCGAAGCTGCGCCTGGCCAACGGCCGTTACGCGCTGGGGATCGCGCTGGCCGGTCACGGCCGGGGGGAGGCGGCGCGTGAGGAGTTCTTCGCGGCGCTGGCCGGATTCCAGGAGGCGCGGCAGCGGCTGTGGGTCGGCATGACCTATTTCCGCCTGGCCGATCTGCATCTGGAGACCGGCCCGGTCGGGCAGGCGGCCACGCTGGCGGAGCAGGCGCTCGCCGAGCTGCGGGAGGTGGGCGGCGCCCGCCGGGAGGCCGACGCGCTGGTGCTTCTCGGCCGTGCGCTCGACTCCGCCGGGCAGCCGGGCAGGGCGCGTGCCTGCTGGGAGGCGGCGCTCGCCACGTACACGACCCTCGGCCGCCCCGAGGTCGCGCGTGTCCGGAACCTTCTGGGTGCCACGACCGTCTGAGGCTTCAAACCGTCGATTCCCAGGCATTCATCAATCGTTTATCGCGGGGTGCGACCGTCGTGCGCACAACCGCCCCACGGGGAACCGGCGGTTGACAGGCAGGGCCCTCCCGCAGACCACGGGGGAGTCACCGGGCGGCTCTGTCCCACACCGTCCGCTTGAAAATTACGGGAGTTCACATGACCGACGTGAAGCCGCTGGACAGTCACATCACCAGCGAGCCCAAGGCACCGAAGGCGCCGAAGCCCGCCGACAGCCACATCACCGGCGAGCCGAAGGCGCCGGGCGGCCCGAGGCCGCTGGACAGCCACATCACCGCGGCTCCGGGCCCGAAGGCGCCCAAGCCCGCCGACAGCCACATCACGGGCGAGCCCAAGGCGCCGAAGCCCACCGACAGCCACATCACCGGCGAGCCGGACGCGCCCGCGCCCGCCGACAGCCACATCACGGGCGGCACCGGCGACTGAGGTCCGGGCCACCGACCCACCCCGCGCAGGGAACCGGCCGCGCCAGGCGTTCGTCCGCCGACGTGGCCGGTTCCGCATGCGCCCGGGCTGGGCATGGTGTGAGCAATAGGTCAACAGAACGAAACCATCTGACGCCTGCTGTGTGAGGAGATCCAGCCATGTCCCGTTTACGGAAGATCCTGGCCGCCGGTGCCGTCGCCGTGGTGCTGACGGGTGCGGGCGCGGCATCGGCGGTGGCTGACAGCCACGTCACCAAAGGCACGCCCCGCCCCACCGACAGCCACGTCACCGGTGGGCAGGTCAAACCCACCGACAGCCATGTCACGGGCGGCCAGGGCGACTGATGCCGGGCACGCGGCGCGAAGACGGCGGGTCCTCCGGGGCCCGCCGTACGCGTCTCCGGCCATGCCGGTCCACCACCGGCGCGGCCACCGGCAGCGGGTCCCCGGGGGGCCCGCCGACTGCGTTTATCACCTGTTTATGGGTGGGTGCCATTCTCTAGGAGTCCGATCGCACAGGGGTGCGCGATCGGGTCCTCGGGAGGTGCCCGGCGGCTGCGGGGGAGCCGCCGGACACCCCGGCACAGGAGCCGGGCGGCACGGAGGGGAGTCGCCCGGCCCGACGGCGACCGGTTCGGACGGCAGGAGGGGGGCCGTCCGGGCCGGTCGCGTCGCGTGCGCCGCCCGCGTCCTCGCCCCGTTCTCCGCGCCCCGTTCTCCGCGCCCCGTCCTCCGCGCGGATCGCCCGGCACGGCGTTTTGCCGACCGACCGCGCCGCACGTAACATACGGAACCGTACGGTGGGCACACGCTGCCCGCCGGCGGGCCACCGCCGTGGCCCTGGGTGTGCCCCGGTACCGGTCACCCTTCCCCCGGTCCGGTACCCCTTCGACCCGCGAGCCGTCGTCGCGGCGAGCGCGGGGCGGGGCACCTGGAGGGCGGGTCGCAGGTGGCCCGCCCTCCCCAGCCGCCCGCGCCGTCAGCCGCCCACGTAGGCGCGCAGGTGCTGGGCCGTCAGCGTCTCGCCCTGCGCGACGAGTTCGGCCGGTGAGCCGGTGAAGACGACCTGGCCGCCGTCGTGGCCGCCGCCAGGACCGATGTCGATCAGATGGTCCGCGCGCGCCATGACCGCCTGGTGGTGCTCGATGACCACGACGGTGTTGCCGCCGTCCACCAACCGGTCGAGAAGCGCCAGAAGCTGATCGACATCGGCCATGTGCAGACCGGTCGTGGGCTCGTCGAGGACATAGACGGACGAGTCCTGCGCCATGTGGATGGCCAGCTTGAGCCGCTGGCGCTCACCGCCCGAGAGGGTCGTGAGCGGCTGGCCGAGCCGCACGTACCCGAGGCCGACGTCCACCAGGCGGCCGAGGATGGCACGGGCCTGCCCGCCGGGGAAGAAGTCCGCGGCCTCGGTGACCGCCATGTCCAGGACCTCGCTGATGTTCCGCTCGCGCAGCGTGTAGGCGAGGACCTCGGGCGTGAACCGCTTCCCCTCGCACTGCTCGCACACGGACGCGACGCCCGCCATCATCGCGAGGTCGGTGTAGACGAGCCCGATGCCGTTGCAGCGCGGGCAGGCGCCCTCCGAGTTCGCGCTGAACAGCGCGGGCCGCACGCCGTTGGCCTTGGCGAACGCGGTCCTGATCGGGCCGAGCAGCCCGGTGTACGTGGCCGGGTTGGAGCGGCGCGAGCCCCGGATCGGGGTCTGGTCCGCGACGACCACGCCGTCGTGCTTCGCCAGGTAGCCGTGCACCAGGGAACTCTTCCCCGACCCGGCGACGCCGGTCACCACCGTCAGGACCCCGAGCGGGAAGTCCACCGTGACGTCGCGCAGGTTGTGCAGGTCGGCGCCCTTCACGGTGAGCGCGCCCTTGGGGCTGCGGACCGAGTCCTTCAGCCGCGCGCGGTGCCCGAGATGGCGGCCGGTGAGCGTGTCGGACGCGCGCAGCCCCGCCACGTCCCCGGTGTAGCACAGCTCGCCGCCCGCCGTACCGGCGCCGGGGCCGAGGTCCACGACGTGGTCGGCGATCGCGATGACCTCCGGCTTGTGCTCGACGACGAGGACGGTGTTGCCCTTGTCGCGCAGGCTCAGCAGGAGGCGGTTCATGCGCTGGATGTCGTGCGGGTGCAGGCCGGTCGTCGGCTCGTCGAAGACATAGGTGACGTCGGTGAGGCTGGAGCCGAGGTGGCGGACCATCTTCACGCGCTGCGCCTCGCCGCCGGACAGGGTGCCGGACGGCCGGTCCAGGCTGAGGTAGCCGAGACCGATGTCGGTGAGGGAGTCGAGCAGGCCGCGCAGCGAGGCGAGCAGGGGCGCGACGGACGGGTCGTCGAGGTCGCGGACGACCTCGGCGAGGTCGCTGATCTGGAGGGCGGCGCACTCGGGGAGGGTGCGGCCGGCGACCGTGGCGGTGCGGGCCGCCTCGGACAGGCGGCTGCCGTCGCACTCGGGGCAGGTGGCGAAGACGACGGCGCGGTCCACGAAGGCGCGGATGTGGGGCTGGAGGGCGTCGCGGTCCTTGGCGAGGAAGATCCGGCGCACCTTGACGAGCAGGCCCTCGTAGCTGGTGTTGTGCGTGCCCGTGGAGATCTTGGTGGCGGGCTTGTTGAGGAAGTCGTCCCACTCCCGCTCCGTGAAGTCGCGGAGCCTGCGGTCGGGGTCGAAGAAGCCGGACCCCGCCATGACCTGCCAGTACCAGGTGCCCACGCCGAAGTTGGGGACGGTGATGGCGCCGTCGTTCAGGGACAGGTCGCGGTCGAAGAGCTGGTCGAGGTCGATGTCGGTGACGTGTCCTGTGCCCTCGCAGCGCGGGCACATGCCCTCGGGGCTGTTGAAGCTGAAGTGCGTCGCCGTGCCGACGTGCGGGGTGCTGAGGCGGCTGAACACGATCCTGAGCATGGTGAACGCGTCGGTGACGGTGCCGACGGTGGAGCGGGAGTTGGCCGTCATCCGCTCCTGGTCCACGATGATCGCGGCGCTGAGGCCGTGCAGCGCATCGACGTCGGGCCGGGACTGGCTGGGCATGAACGACTGGATGAACGCGGTGTAGGTCTCGTTGATCAGCCGCTGGGACTCGGCGGCGATCGTCCCGAAGACGAGGGACGACTTGCCCGAGCCCGAGACGCCGGTGAAGACGGTCAGGCGGCGCTTGGGTATGTCGAGCGAGATGTCGCGCAGGTTGTTCTCGCGGGCGCCGCGCACCTGGATGAGTGAGTGGCTGTCCGCCTCGGCGGTCCGGGGCGCGCGGGGATCGTCGGGCATGACGGTACTCCTAGGCAGGGTGCGGTTCCGGCGGGGACGACGGGTCCGCCGGACATCCGGGTACACCGTACCCACTTTCCGGGTCGGCTTCCGGACGGTCCGGGCGAGCCGCCGTCCCGCGCCGGGTCGGCTGCTGGAGGCCGAGCGTAACGGGAGGGTCTGACAATCCCGCCCCGGAAGCCGCGCCGCGCCCTGCCCGGGATCAGGGCTGCAGGGAGTTGATGACGTCGTTCCGGTGCCCTGGGTCACGGGACGCGGCCCAGCCGAACCCGTCGTTGCCCGGCACCAGGCCGAAGGTGACCGGTTCGAAGGTCGCCGGGTTCGGCGGGTCGTCGAAGCTCTCGTACCAGTCGCGGTAGTACGAGCCCGAGGTGTGGTGCGAGTCCTGGAGCGTGGAGGAGGCGATCTCCAGCCTGTCCGCGTACGCGGTGCCGGTGGGGACGGTCGCCGTGCCGAGCAGCGAGCCGAAGTGGAGGTGCGCCTCGGCGTTCTCCAGCTCCTCGTCCGACCAGGCCGGGTTCCAGTACTGGATGTCCTCGTTCAGGACGTGCTCCTTGACGAAGTCGGGCGTCGCGGCCCGCCCGGCGGGGGTCGTCAGGTCCAGGCCGCCGATCTCCGGGTTCATCAGGAGCTGGATGCCGTTGGTGAGCGCGGTGCCCGCGGACATGCCGCCGATGCCGGTCACGTGCGGCCCGTCCTCCTGGTGGACCCACTCGTCCTCGAACAGCCGCCGCCCCAGGTCGCTCAGTTCCTCGGCGGTCAGGTGCGAGTAGAACTCCCGCAGGTAGGCGGCCTCGGCGTCCGTCATGGGCCGCACGGGGTCCCAGCTGTCCGCGAGGGGGTTGTAGTGCGTGGTGCCCCAGACACCGCGCGCGATCCCGTCGAGGACGCGGGTCCAGCGGTCGAGGACGTCGGAGCGCGGATGCTCGCGGGACAGCTCCTCCTTCAGCCCTGACGCGGCGTAGGCGGCCATCTCGGGCGTGGTGAAGATGCCGAGCGGCCCTCCGGCCAGGCCGGGCGCGTCACTGCCGAGTTCCGCCGCGTACGTGGACAGCCGGTGGCGGTAGCTCTCGATCTCGTCGGCGATGGCGTCGTCGTAGGAGAGCGCGCTCTCGACGGCGTCGGCGAGGTGACGTTCCCTGATGCGATCGATCAGCGACGGCGGCAACCCGTAGACGGCGAGCCCGGCGCCGTTCAGCGCGGGGACCACCTCCTGCATCTCGCCGCGGTAGGAGAGGGTGATCGTCTCCGTGCCGGTCGCCGGGGCGACGCGTTCCAGCTCCGCCTGCCAGCCCTGCCGCTCGATCTCGGCGGCGGCGCCGTGCTGGGCGCGGGAGAGTTCGAGCCCCGGGTCCCAGATCATGGCGCGCACGACCTGCTCGGCGTCCACGGCCAGGTTCATCGCCCGCTGGACGCCGTGGACGGCCGCCTCCATGCCGGGGATGTCGAGATGGCCGGTCGTCATCCGGATGCGCCCCGCGTCGTCCACCAGCGAGGCGCCGTCGAGATCGCCCGCCTCCGCGGCGAGGCGGGACGCCTCCTGGCCGAGATCCACCGCGTCGTCGGCCTCGCCGGAGGCCCGCTGGTAGGCGGCGGCCGTCCTGGCCATCTCCTCGGGGTCGATCTCGGCGGAGAAGCGCGCCTGCCGTTCCCAGGGGTCACGCCCTGCCCGCGCGACGATCTCCTCGCGCGTGTACTCGAATCCGGGCAATGTCCGTCCACCACCGTGCCGTTGAGGGAATCGGTCAGGTGGCGATGGTGGCGCCGGGGCCGGTTCCCCGGGTGACCTGGAGGCGTCGCAAAGGCAAAGTCGATCTGAAGAATGATCGGTCAGGGGTGGGCGGGTGGAGGCGGGACGTCGGGCGGCGCGGCGGCGAGCGTGTCGAAGAGCGGCCAGCCGTCGCGTTCCACCGGGCCGGGGACCGTCGGGATCAGGCCGTCGGCGACGGCGGCGTCGAGGAAGCGGCGGACGACGCGGGGCAGGTGGAGGTTGAGCCACGTCCGCCCGTCGCCCACCGTGCCGCTGGGCGTCAGGGCGTCGGCGCCGAACCGGCCGGGCCCCTGCCGGAAGACGAGGCGGAGGGTGCCGCGCGTCCCGTCCCGGCGCAGGGAGAGGACGTCGCCGCAGTGCGGCGGGGCGTGCCGGTGCCGGACGCTCCACCACCAGACGGTGTCGCCGACGACGAGGCGGCGCGTGCGGGTGTCGCTCATGCCGCGACGGTACGGCGGGCCCTGCTGTCGGCAGAAGGGCTTTTCCGCGCGCCGCCCGCCCTGGGAGGCTCGGGCCATGTCGCATCCGCTGAAGGGCAAGGCGGCCGTCGTGACCGGCGGTTCGCGCGGGATCGGGCGGGCGGTCGTCGAACGGCTCGCACGGGACGGCGCCGAGGTCGTGTTCAGCTACGCGCGGGCCGCTGACCGGGCGGCCGAGGTCACGGACGCCGTCGCGGCGGCGGGCGGGACGGCGCACGCGGTCCCGGCCGACTTCACGGACCCGCGCGCCGCCGCGCGGCTCATGGAACGGGCCGACGGCCTCCTCGGCGGCCTGGACATCCTCGTCAACAACGCCGCCGCCTCCTTCTCGCCCACGCCGCTGGCGGACACGGAGGAGGACGCCTTCGACGCCATGCTCGCCGTCAACCTCAAGGCGGCGTTCGTCACGTTGCGGCATGCCGCGCGGACCATGCGCGCGGGCGGACGGATCGTCACCATCTCGACCCTCAACACCGCGCGCCCGGCGCCCGGCATCGGCCCGTACGTCGCGGGCAAGGGGGCTCTTGAGCAGTTGACGGGCGTCGCGGCGCTGGAGCTGGGAGGGCGCGGGATCACGGTGAACACCGTCTCGCCGGGCGCCACCGACACCGATCTGCTGCGGTCGGCGAACCCGGCGGCGGCCCTCGAACGGGTGCCCGGCCTGACACCGCTGGGGCGGCTCGGGGAACCGGCGGACATCGCGGACGTCGTCGCGTTCCTCGCGGGGCCGGACGGGCGATGGGTCACGGGGCAGAACCTCCGGGTGACCGGCGGGCTCGGCTGAAGGCTGTCCCGTAACTCGACGCACAGGCCAGCGGGCTACGGCGGATGGGTCGGCTTGTCCGGTTCTGGTGCGACTCGCGGCCCCGGCCATGACCTGACCAATCGGGGCGAACTGGACACAGGTAAGCGGCTGCAAGAGCTACGGGACAGCCTTTAGGGCCCGTCTTGCCGTTCCGCGCGGGCACGGACGCGGGCGCCGGGCGCCCGGAAGGGCGGACGCGGGGGACGGCCGGTCTCCGTGAGGCGGCGCCGCGGCCGGTGGCACCGGCTTGCCCGGGACCTCTTTCCCGATGGGCGCCCGCGCCCTGACCGGCTCAGGAGCGCCACGCCTGGTGCACGCGCACCCGGGCGAAGCGCCAGCCGTCGGGGGTGCGGACCGCGCGCAGGTCGTACCGCTCGCCGACCGCGAACGCGGGCTCAAGGGGCGCGCCCGGCACGTTGAACGTGGCGGTCTGGTTGGCCCGGACGGTGGCCTCGTCGCCGTCGAGGGCGATCACCACGTTCGCGGTGAGGTGGTGGGTGACGACGTCGGCGGGGTGGGTGCGGCGGGCCTGGGCCGCGAGCGCCGCCGCCCCCTCGACCGTGCCGCCGGGGAACTCCCCGACGACGTCGGCCGTGTAGAGGGACGCGATCTCGTCGAACGCCTTGTCGTCCAGCCAGGGGCCGAGGCGGTTGGTCAGCTCGGTCAGCTCCAGACGGTCGGCGAGCGGGTCGTGCGCCGGGGCGGTGGCGGAGGTGTCGCGGATGCCTGACATGGGGTGGCACCTTCCGGGCGGAAATGATTGGTGAGGCCAACGCTATCGTTGAATGATTGGTCTCGCCAACTTTTCGGTCACCGCCCCACCACCCCACCGCCCCACCGCCCCGCCGGTCAGTCCAGGTAGACCGTGGCCGTCAGCGGCAGGTGGTCGGACGCGTCGGTGTCCGTCAGCCGCACGTCCCCGAAGGTGACGTCCTGTCCGCCGAGGATCCAGTCCACCCGGCGCGGCGGTGAGACGGCGGTGTCGCGGTCGGCGAGGTCCTCCGCGCCGTCCTGGGCGCTGTGCAGCCCGGCGGCCAGGTAGGCGTCGATCCCGGGAGAGCCGGGCTCGGCGTTCAGGTCACCGGCCAGGACGGCGTGCGGGTCGCCGTCCACCGCGCGGAGCAGCGCCTCGTGTTGGGGCAGGTCGGGCCCGGTGTGGGCGGTGACGACGCGGGCCGTCTCGCCATCGGTCAGGCGCAGGTCCACGGTGGCCGCCGACCGGTCGCCGCCCGGCAGTTCACCGGTGACCGCGTCCAGGACGGGCAGGCCGGTCAGCAGGAGGTTGCCGGTCGTCCGGTCGGCGGCCGGTGCCCACACCGTGCTGAGGTCGAGGCGGCGTTCCAGCCAGGTCCGCAGGTCGAGTCCACCGGCCGTGGCCAGGCCGCGCGGCACCTCCTGGAGGACGACGACGTGCGCCCCCGAGTCCCGGACGACGTCGAGGACCGCCTCCGGGTCCAGCCGCCCGTCACGGTCCACGGCGTGATGCACGTTCCACGTCATGAGGCGGTACATGCCGCCCGCCGTGTCGGTCGGCAGCGGCTCGGGAGCCGCGCGCAGCGCGCCCGCCAGGGGCGGCAGCGCCAGGAACAGCGCGGCGAGGACCACGGAGCGGAACGCCCCCGGGAGCGCGGCGGGGGCCGTGGGCTCGGACCTGGCGAGGACGACGGCCGCCGCGCCGAGGCACGCGACGGCGAGGAGCGCCAGGGCGATGTGCGGCGCGCCGAGGCCGGACGGCAGCGCGACCAGCGCGTACCCCAGCGCGGCACCTGCCCCTGCCAGCGCCGTCCCGCCGAGCGGCACCGGGACGGCTGACGGCAGCGGCAGCCGCAGCGCCCGGCGCAGCACCAGCGGCAGCGCGGCGACGGCGAGGAGGACGCCGGGCCCGGCGGGCCAGGACGGCACCAGCAGGACGACGGCGACCCCGCCCGTGGCCACCGCGGGCGAGACCCACCGCTCGCCAGCGGGCAGCGGGCGCGTCAGGGCCAGGACCGCGAGGCCGGTGCCCGCCGCGATCCACAGTCCCGCCGTGTCCCAGGGGACACCGGCGCGCGCCGCGAGCAGCGCGGGCGAGCCGAGGAGCGGCCCGTACAGGGCCAGCGCCGGGCCCAGCAGGGCGAGCCCCGCGTCGCCCACCGGCTCGGCGGGCACCGGCACGGGGTGCCGCCGCAGGTGGGCGGCGCCCGCGCCGAGGGCCGCGACGGTCAGCAGGGCGACCGTCCATCCGGCCGGTCCGCCGCGCCAGACCGGGTCGAGGCCGGACAGCGGCAGCCGCAGGGCGACATCCGCGCCGACGCCGAGGGCCACGGCGCGCGCCACGGATCCCAGCGAGGACCGGCGCGCCACCAGCACCAGCCCGGCGAGCGCCACCCCGGCCGCGACGGCGGCCACGAACGACGTGCGCGCGCCCGGCACCTGGACCACCAGCCGCGCCACGGCCGCCGCCGCCAGCCCCAGCGGCAGCGCCGCGCGCGAACCGAGCCACCAGACCAGCGGCCCGCCCAGGGCGGCCACGCAGACCAGGAGCAGCACGCCGGTCATGGACGTGCCCGTCACCGTTCCCGCGACCCGCAGGGTCTCCAGCGCGGCGACGGTCGTCACGGCCGTGAGCGGGGATATCGCGCGCTCCGGCGTCATGGGGATCATGACGGCTGAGGGTAGTGCCAGGGCCTCGGGTGCCGTCCGTTCGGGGTGCGGACCAGGCCGGACGCACGTAGCGTCGATCGGAGGACGAGAGGTCGAGGAGGCTCGCCATGTGGCGGAACACACTCGGGACCGTGCTCGCCGTTCTGGCCGCAGCGGCGGCCATCATCAGTGTCTTCTTCCACTGGTACGGCTCACGCGACGGGCGGCTGTACAAGCTGACGCACCTGTTCACGAGCGACGGGATCACCCGTGCGAACGCGAACCTGCTCACCGGGCTCTTCCTGGTGATGCTCGTCGCCGCGGCGGTCACGCTGCTGGGGGTGCTGCTGATGTCCCGGTGGCTGGTGGCGCTCGCCGGACTGATCGTGCTGGGCTTCACCATCCTGTGGATGGTGCGCCAGTACCAGGTGAGCGACACCCTCACCGTGGGGGACGGCAACCTGAAGTTCCCCGCCGTGCTCGCGCTGATCAGCGGCGCCGTGCTCTGGCTCGCCTCGGCCCTCATGCCGGGCAGGAGGGCCGCGCGGCAGCTCGCGGCCGGGCAGGGAAGGCACCAGGCCCGGCACCGCAGGACATCCGGGCCCGCGCCCGCGCCCGAGGCACGCGCCGCCCGGCCGGAGGACACCGTGCGGCCCGGCGCGTGGCAGCACCCGCCGGACGAGTCCGACAGCACCCCGGGCAACGCCCCCGACGACCGCCCCGCCGACGGGGCCGAGCGCGGCCACGGCGGGTATCACGAGGGCTACGAGGAGCGCTACGGCCCCGAGCGCACGGGCGAACAGCGCGACCGTGACGCGCAGGACGAGCACGACGCGCGGACGGACCGGGACGAAGGGCCGGGCGAGGAGCACCGCGGACGCGACGCGGCCTGACCCCTCTCCCGCAAGAGCGCCCTCCCGGGGGCGGCGTACCGGCCCCGCCGGCCGGTACGCCGCCCGCTTCCCGTCACCGCACCGGGCAGGACGTCCCCGCCGGGCCACGGCCACGGCCGTGCCCACGGTCACGGCGGGCGGACACCGGCTCCCCGGAGACCCCCGCGAGAACACGTCTCTCATCGCGCTCCCCTCCTCCCGAACACGTCACGACACCGTCACCCTAAGTGACCACGCCGAGGCAGGGAAGAGCACAGAGCGTTATTCGCCCGTTCGAGTGAAGAATCGGCGGCCACGCCGCCCCCGCGCTCAGGACTGGCGGGTGCCCCGCGCCGCGTCGAGCGCGTAGACGCAGTGGTCCTTGCTGCACGCGAAGACCATGCCGTCCGACGCCGCCGGGGTCCCGGTGATCTCGCCCCCGGTCTCCAGCTTCCAGCTGAGCCGCCCGCTCACCGCGTCCAGCGTGTACAGACAGTGGTCGGCCGACCCGAAGTGCAGCCGCCCGTCACGGACCACCGGCGAGCCCACGATCGACTCCCCCGCCGCGAACCGCCAGCGCGGCGTCCCGCTCACCGCGTCCAGCGTGTACATCGCCGCGCCGCTGCCCAGATGCACCAGCCCGTCCGCGACGACGACCGGCTCCGTGGTCTGTCTGCCCTCGGTCGCGATACGCCACCGGTCGTCCCCCGTCGCGACGTCGAGCGCGTAGACCGTGCCCAGGTAGTCGGCGAAGTAGACACCGGCCGCACGGCTGCGCGCCGACTCGTACGCGGGCGGGCTCAGGATCGCCGCCGGGGCGTCGAACCGCCACCGCTCCGCACCCGTCGCCGCGTCCAGCGCCAGCACCCGCGACCCGGCACTCACGTGCACGGCGCCGTCCTCCGACGGCGCGACCCGGACCGGCACACCCCCGGTCGCCGCCACGTCCCCGACCGGATACCGCCACTGCTCGGCGCCCGTCCGCGCCTCCAGCGCGTACAGCAGGCCCTCGCCCCACACGTACACCGTCCCGCCGTGCACGACAGGCGCCGTGTCGGGCGACTCGAAGTCGGTCTGCACGCCGGACAGCTCCCACAGCCGCTCGCCGTTCGCCGACTCCCACGCCTGGACGCCGCCGCCCCGGGTGGCCGTGACGAGCGTCCCGCGATCGGCGCGCAGCCCGTAGATCCAGCCCTCGGCCGGGATACGCCAGCGGCCCGACCCGTCGGTCGCGTCCAGCGCGTAGAGCGCGGAACCGTCCGACGCCAGCACCCGCCCGCCGGTGACGGCCAGCGCCCAGGCGGGCTCCCTGCTCTTGAACTGCCTGCGCCCGCTCGCGACGTCCAGCGCGTGCACCTCGTGCGACGTGACGTAGAGCAGCCCGCCGCGCACGGTCGGCGAGCCCCACAGCTCGTGGTTCATCCGGAAGCGCCAGGGCCGCCAGCGGGCGGGCGCCACCCGCCGTGGCGGCGTGGTCTGCCCCTGATGCGCGGTGCTCGGGTGGGACACTGCCGCCCCCGGCGCGCCGGTCGGCGGCCTGGCCCAGTCGGGCGAGTGCGGCACCAGGTGGTCGCCAGGACCGGACGGCTCGCCCCGGTGCGGCCCGGGGCCGATCGGCATGCGCACGCCCGGCAGCCGCACCGGGTCCCCGGTCGGCGGCGGCAGGACGTCCGCGCCGGGCCGCGGCGCCGACGCGTGCGCGGGGGACGGTGAAGGTGACGATGCGGGCCCCGGCGGACGGGAGACGGCGGCCGAGTACGGCGGGGACGACGGCGGCGGCAACGGCGGGGCGGGCGGACGCGGCCCCGGCGCCTGCGGCGGCACCGGCGGCGGCGCCTTGCGCCTGTCCTGCTCCGGAGGCCGCGACGGCACACCGCCCCGGCGCCGCTCGATCATCTCCACGGCGCCCTGCGGCAGCCACGCCGACGCCGTCCCGCTGTCGTCGCTCGCCGCGAAGAGGTGC
Organism: Streptomyces avicenniae; assembly: GCF_000719135.1. Lineage (GTDB taxonomy): Bacteria > Actinomycetota > Actinomycetes > Streptomycetales > Streptomycetaceae > Streptomyces > Streptomyces avicenniae. The sequence continues at coordinate 190,774 of NZ_JOEK01000007.1, forward strand.
GGGGCCAGGTCGGCCTGGAGTTCCGCCGGGGTGGGCCGGTCGTCCGCCTTGTGCTCCATCAGCGACTCGATGAGCGGACGCAGCTCGTCCGGCAGGCCCGTCAGGTCGGGGCGCTCGCGCAGGAGCATGAAGACGGTCTCCACCGGGTTCGCCCCCCGGTACGGCGGATGCCCGGTGGCCGCGAAGACCATGGTGGAGGCCAGGGAGAAGACGTCGCTGGCGCCGCTGACACTGCGCGAGTCGCGCGCCTGTTCCGGCGACATGTACGCGGGCGTGCCGACCGCGACATTGGTCATGGTCAGCCGCGTGTTCGAGACGCCCGACGCGATGCCGAAGTCGATGACGCGCGGCCCGTCCTCGACCACCAGCACGTTCGACGGCTTCAGGTCACGGTGCACGAGCCCGGCGCCGTGGATGGACTGGAGCGCCTCGGCGATCCCGGCGGCGAGCCAGCGCACGGCCTGCGCGGGCAGCGGCCCGCACTCGGCGACGATCTCCTCCAGGGACGGCGCGGGGACGTACGCGGTGGCCAGCCAGGGGACGGCCGCGCCCGGGTCGGCGTCCACGACGGCGGCGGTGTAGAAGCCGCTGACCGCCCGCGCGGCCTCGACCTCACGCGTGAAGCGCACACGGAACAGCTGGTCCTCGGCGAGCTCGCTGCGCACCGTCTTGATCGCGACGCGGCGGCCGGAGGCGGACCTGGCCAGGTAGACGAGCCCCATCCCCCCGGCGCCCAGTCGGCCGAGCACCTCGAACTGCCCGATCCGCCGTGGATCGTGCTGCGTCAGCTGCTCCACTGTTCCTGCACCTCCCCGTAAGGGCGCTGCTTCCCCGCCCCGTGCAGCATCTCATCCGCCACCGGAAAGCTGCGGGCTCCGGGACGATTCTTCCTGCCGGGAGCGACCGTGGCGAACCCGGGGTCCGGCTTGGGCGGAGTGTCGGCAGATGTCCGGCCCGGTCGGTAAGGATTCCCCATTCGGATGCGATCAAATCGCGCCGAGATCACGCGTAGATAAGCTGACTGGCATGACAGGACAGGTAACGACCGTTGACGGCCGGGTCGCCGGCCGACGGGGTCAGGCCACACGGCAGAAACTGCTCGACTGCCTCGGCAAAATGCTGGGCTCCTCGCCCTACCGCGACGTGAAAGTCATCGACGTAGCACGCAAAGCGGGCACGTCACCGGCCACTTTCTACCAGTATTTCCCGGATGTCGAAGCAGCCGTCCTGGAACTCGCCGAGACCACCGCACAGGAGAGCGCGGCACTCTCCGAGCTGGTCACCGGACGCTCCTGGGCCGGCCGCGCGGGGCGTCAGACGGCCGAGGAGCTGGTCGATGGCTTCCTCGCCTTCTGGCGCAAACACGACGCCATCCTCCGGGTGATCGATCTCGGGGCCGCCGAGGGCGACCGGCGCTTCGTGCGGATCAGGACACGCGTCCAGGGCGCCGTCGTGAAGCCCCTCGCCGACACCATCGAGGAGCTGCGCAGCCGCAGCCGCGGCGGTGACACGGACACCTCACCGGCGGCGCTCGCGGGCGCCCTCGTCACGATGCTCGCGGCGGTCTCCGCGCAGCCGAAGAGTCTCCAGGCACTCGGTGCCAAGCAGGTCGATCTGAAGCCGGCGCTCACCTCGCTGGTGCACCTCGGGGTCACCGGGCGCCGGCCCGCCAAGTAGCGCGCCGGGCACCGCCGCCCGGTCCCTGTCCCCGGGACGGCGCCCCGCCGTCGCCGCGCAACCACCAACCGCCGCCCCGTGCCCACCACTTCCCCGGTGGGCACGGGGCGGCGCCCTTGCGCGGGCTGCGTATGCTCGGGCACATGCCGACGCCGTCCGCCCCCGTCCATGTCATCGGAGCCGGCCCCGGCGGGCTGGCCACCGCCGCCGCGCTGGCCCAACGGGGCGTGCGGACCGTCCTCGTGGAGAAGTCGGGTGACGTCGGCGCCTCCTGGCGCGGGCACTACGACCGCCTCCGCCTGCACACCACGCGCCGCTGGTCCTCGCTCCCCGGCCTGTCCATCCCCCGTTCCGCCGGGCGCTGGGTGCGGCGCGACGACTTCGTGCGCTACCTGGAGGTCTACGCGCGCCACCACAAGCTCGACCTCGCGACCGGCGTCGAGGTGTTCCGCATAGCCAGGGACCCCGTGCCGGACCGGGACGGCGACTGGCTCCTTGAGGCGACCGGCGGACGCAGGCTGCGGGCGAGCGCCGTCGTCGTCGCCACCGGCTACAACCACACGCCGTGGCTGCCGGACTGGCCGGGCCGCGCGTCGTTCACCGGCGAACTGCTGCACGCCTCGCGCTACCGCGAGCCGAGCCCGTTCGCCGGGCGGGACGTGCTCGTCGTCGGCGTGGGCAACACCGGCGCGGAGATAGCGGCCGACCTGGCCGAGGGCGGGGCAGGACGGGTACGGCTGGCGGTGCGCACGCCGCCGCACATCCTGCGCCGCTCGACGCTCGGCTGGCCCTCGCAGGCGAGCGCCGTGCTGTGCCGCCGCCTCCCGGTCCGGCTGGTGGACCGGCTCGCGCGGCCGGTCGAGCACACGCTGCCCGACCTGACGCGCTACGGGCTGCCGCGCGCGCGGACCGGGATCTACTCGCGGGTGCGGGAGGGCGCCATCCCGGTGCTGGACGCGGGGCTCATCCGCGCCGTGCGGCGGCGGAAGGTCGAACCGGTCGGCGCGGTCGAGGAGTTCGCGGGGGCCGACGTGCGGCTGGCGGACGGCACAGTGATCACGCCCGAGGTCGTCGTCGCCGCCACCGGCTACCGGCGCGGCCTCGAACCGCTCGTCGCCCACCTGGGGCTGCTGGACGGCCGCGGCCTGCCGCTGGTGCACGGCCGCAGGACCCATCCGGCCGCGCCAGGGCTGTACTTCACCGGCTACACGAGCCCCCTCAGCGGCATGCTGCGCGAACTCGCCAGGGACGCACCGAAGATCGCCGCCGCCGTCGCCGCGGCCGCACGCAGCAAGGGCTGACGGGCCCCTTCCGGCGATGGGAAGGGACCCGCGGGGGCGATCCGCACTCGCCGAGACACCCCCGGTCGCCCGGCGGCCCTCGGCGTCCCCTCGCGACGCATCACCCCGCCCCGCCCGGACCGGCCTCCACAGCCCCGGGCGGAACACTTCTCAGAGTCATCAAGCCACCACGACTCGTCAATACCTGGCCGGTTTCCGCCGCGTGCGGGCAGTCGAGTTCGCACCACACCCGCTTGCCCGCACCCTCGGGCTGCCAGCCCCAGCGGTCCGCCAGCACCTCGACCAGCTCAAGACCGCGCCCGCCGGTGTCCTCGCCCTGCGCCCGGCGCGGACGGGGCGCGCGGGCGCTGTCGTCCACCACTTCGAGCCGTACGGACTCCGGTTCACGCACCGCGAGCCGCAGCACGGCGGGCCGCCCGGTGTGGACCACCGCGTTGGTGACCAGCTCGGACACCAGCAGCACCAGGGTGTCCGTACGGGCGTCGTCGGGGCAGGCCGGGCAGGGCTGTCCCCGGCCCAGTTGCGCACGCACCCAGCGCCGGGCACGGCCCACCTCCGAGGGCTCGGGGGCGACCTCCAACTGCTCTTCCAGCTCCTGCACCGTTCACACCATCCGAACCGGCGGACATATCGCCACTCACCGAGGCGTAACCCCGGCTCCGCACAGCATGATTGACAGCAGACTCGGACAACAAGCGCTTCCGGCATATTCCGGCGCAAAGGAGTAAGGACCCGCGCCTGTGTGCGAACGGTTGCCACGCCGCTCGAACGGCACGGCGTACGGCGCGGGGCGTCAGGCGGTGAGGCGCGCGCCCGCCGCCGCCGAGGCGAGGTCCGGGTAGCAGTCGAAGAGGCGGCGCACACCCAGCGCGGCCAGCACGCGGTTGACGTGGCTGCCGTCCTCCGCGCCCCGCGCGGGCAGGATCAGGCGCAGCTCACCGCTGCAGGAACGCATCAGCCGCCGCGCGGCGACCAGGACGCCGACGCCGCTCGAATCACAGAACAGCACGTCGGACAGGTCGAGGACCAGCAGCCTGCGCCCCTCGGCCACCGCCTCGTGCACGTGCTGGCGCACGAGCGGCGAGGTCGCGAGGTCCAGCTCGCCCGCGACCCGCAGCACGGTCCACTCCCCCCGTTGCTCCCCCTGCACGGTCAACGTCACGAGCGTCGGGCCCTTCTGTGCTATGCCACGGTCACGGACCGGGGGCCCGTGCCGGGCCCACTCTATGTGCGGCCTGCCCACTTCTCGTGGGACCACGCGTACGCCGCCGTACCGTCCGTGCAACGATCCGGCCATCCGGCCACCCCGTCCGCACACGCGATGACGGAAACCGCCGCGCCCCGCCCACACCCCACTCCCCCGCCCGGATCCTCGCGAGCGGGCGCGCATCAGGGGGCACCCGCACTACATTTGACACACGCACGGGGCCTGCACCACCCATCGGGCGGACGGAAGTGGAGAGCCGGATGGCGCATCTGACGCCACCACAGTGGGACCGCGACATACGCCGCCGCCTCGAACACGGCGACGCCGCCGCCCTGTCCGAGCTGTACGACCGCTTCGCGACCCTCGCCCACGGCATCGCGCAGCGCATCCTCGACGGCGACGAGCGCGCCGCGGGCGACGTGACGGGCGAGGTGTTCGCCCGCCTGTGGGAACGGCCGTCCGCCTTCGACCCCGCGCGCGGCCCGCTGCGCACGTGGATCGCCGCCGAGACGCACCGGCTCGCCGTCGCCGCGCTGCGCGAGGGCGCCGGGCCCGGCACGCCCGACGAGACGGCCGCCCGCGTCCGCGCCGCCTCGACGGCCGCCCGCGCCGACTACATCGTCGGCTCCATGCCCGCGCCGCTCCACGACGCGCTGCGGCTGACCCGCTTCGGCCGCCACGACTGCCGGGAGACGGCGCGGCGCCTCGGCATCACGGAGGCAGAGACCCACCGCAGGCTGCGCCTGGGCCTCCAGCTGCTGTCCTCCGCGTCGCGCTACGACCCGGACGCGGCGGACGGGACGGACCGGTGACGGCGCGCCCCGGCGGTCAGGCCGGACGCACAGGACACCCGTGCGTCCCGACCCCCCGGCAGCGGAAGGCGAGCGAACCGATGTCCTCACTTCCCCGCGGCGACGCGTCCGCCGAGGCGGCGCCCGACGGCCATCAGGAGCTGATGACCCTCCTCGGCGCCTGGGCACTGGCCGCCTGCACCCCGGCGGAGTACGAGCGCGTCGAGACGCACCTCGGGACGTGCGCCCCGTGCGCGGCGGAGGCGGCGCGGCTCGGCGGCGCCGCGACACTGCTGGAGCCCCCGCGCGGCCTGGACATGGAGCCGGGCCTGCGGGAGCGCGTGCTCGCGGGCTGCCTGGCACGGCGGCCCGCGACGCGGCCGGTGCCGGAGTGGGCCGCGCCGCTGGACGCCGAGGCGGCGCGACTGGACGCGCTGCTCGACGACATGGCGGAGCACGAGTGGGACACCCGGATCGTCCTGCGCTGCGGCGAGGACGGCGGACGGCCCGGCACGGCCACGACGGCGGGCGGCGTCCTCGGCCATCTGTTCATGCTGGACGCGTCGCTCGCGCGGCTGACGGGCCTGCCCGACCCGCCCGCCCCACGCGGCGCGGACACGGGCGCCGGGGCGCGCGGCCCGTGGCGTGAGCTGGTGAGGGCGCTCGTCCGCGTGGCGGCCGACCGGGAAGGCGAGGGGGACGACGGGCCGCTGCCCGACGCGTACCGCGAGTGCGCGTTCGCCTGCTGGACGCACGCGCGCGACATCGCCGACGCCGTGGACTACCCGTACGCCCCGCCGCACGGCCCGCATCTGCGGCAGTTCGTGGACCTGGTCGCGCGGCGGCTGCCAGGGAGCGTCGCCCGGCGCCGCAGGTCGGGCCTGGCGCAGTCGCCGACGCGGCTGGCCCCGGCCGGGGAGCCGGGGCGCGCGCTGCACCTGGAGGTCGAAGGCGCGGGCGGCGGCGACTGGTTCATTCCCGTGGACGCGCCGGACGCCGCCGTGTCCGGCGCGTGGGACGGGACGCCGGTGGCCAGGGTGGCGCTGGAGGACGTGGTGTTCTGCCAGCTCGCGGCGGGACGCGTCCCGCCCGACGAGGCGCCCTCGGGCGAGCACGGCGACCGGCTGGTGATACGGGACGTGCTGTCCGCCGCGGCCGGGCTGTCCCGCCTCTGACCCGAGGCCGCGGGCGGCGTCAGGCGAAGACGACGGTGCGCGTCCCGTTCAGCAGGACCCGGCGTTCGCTGTGCCACTTCACGGCGCGCGCGAGCGCCTGGCACTCGACGTCCCGGCCGACCGCGACGAGCTGCTGCGGCGTGAGGCCGTGCCCGACGCGCTCGACCTCCTGCTCGATGATCGGGCCCTCGTCCAGCTCGGCCGTGACGTAGTGCGCGGTCGCGCCGATGAGCTTGACGCCCCTGGCGTGCGCCTGGTGGTAGGGCCGGGCGCCCTTGAAGCTGGGCAGGAAGGAGTGGTGGATGTTGATGATCCGGCCGGGCAGCCGCTTGCAGAGGTCGTCGGAGATGACCTGCATGTAGCGGGCGAGGACGACGAGTTCGACCTCGTCGGCGTCCACGATGTCGAGCAGCCTCGCCTCGGCCTCCGCCTTCGTGTCGGGCGTGACCGGCAGGTGGTGGAACGGGATGTCGTAGGACGCGGACAGCTCGGCGAAGTCGGTGTGGTTGGAGACGACACCGACGACCTCGACGGGCAGCGCGCCGAGGCGGGAGCGGAACAGCAGGTCGTTCAGGCAGTGCCCGAAGCGGCTGACCATGATCAGCACGCGCATCCGCTCGGTCGCCGCGTGCAGCTGCCAGTCCATGCGGAACGAGTCACCGACCGCCGCGAAGCTGGCCCGCAGCTTCTCCAGGGTGACCGGTTCCGTCGCCGAGAAGAGGACGCGCATGAAGAAGAGCCCGGTGTCCCGGTCGCCGAACTGCTGGCTGTCCTCGATGTTGCAGCCGGTCATGAACAGGAAGCTGGAGACGCCGTGGACGATGCCCGGTTTGTCGGGGCACGACAGCGTGAGGACGTACTGGCCGGAGCGTTCGGCCGGTCCGGCGGTCGAGGGACTCATGGCCCCTACCCTGGCACAGTCGCGACGCGCCCCGCACCCGCGCTCACGCGGAGCGCAGGGCGGCGGCCAGTTCGTCCAGCGAGCGCGGCCTCGCCTCCGGGTCGTCCCCGTCGGCGGTGGCGAGCCGTACGTGCGCCTCCCGCGCCGCGCGGACGGCCTCGGGCCAGCCGTGGTGGCGCAGATAGGCGGTGGCGGGGGCGTCGGCGCCGACCTGGTGCATGATGCGCAGCACCCGCAGCACGGCGACGTCCACGAGCGCCGCCTCCTGCGTGTCCCGGAAGACGGTGCCGATGTACTTCTCGGCCGACCAGTTGTCGAGCCAGGTGTCCTCGACCAGCCGGTAGACGGCGTCGGTGACGTCGCCGTAGCCGGGGGTGGCGGGCACCCAGCGCTCCTGGTGGAAGACGGGGTCGGAGAGCATGTGCAGCGCCGAGCGCACATTGGCCCGCCAGCGCCACCAGGGCATGTCGTTGAGTGGCATGCCTGCCATGGTGGACGAACGGCGGGCGTGGCGGGAAGACTTCTCCTGACTTTGCGTGTGCACGGGACCCGATCGTAGAGGGCTGTCGCTCACAGTGCGCTCGGCTCCCGCTCGGGGAGGCCGAATCCGGCGGCCTGCGGGTTCCACAGGTCGGCGGCGCGCTGCTTGGCCTCGGTCGCCCGGCCGCTGGCGGCGTCGCCCTGGGAGGCGCGGTCGGTGTGCTGGGCGGTGCCGCCCTGGCAGACCTGCGGGTTCGTCCTCGCCTCCTCGGCCCAGACCGCGTAGTGCTCGTCGGCCTCGGCGGACGCCTGCCACGCCTCGGTGAGGGCCTGGCCCAGCTCGGCGTGGCTCTCCAGCGCGCCGATGTCGAGGGCCTGGAGCTGGGTGACGAGGTTGTTGCGCTGGTCGCGGGCGGCGCGCAGGTCGGCGGTGGCGGCCTCCAGCTCGCGGCAGCCGCGGATGTTCTCGACGGACCGGATGACGGCGTCGCGGCTGCTGTTGCTCTGCGCGAGGAGGTCGGAGAGGGCGGTGGCCTGGGCGCGGGCGGCCTCGTCGTCGGGCGCCTCGCTCGTCTCCTCGTCGCCGTTCCCGCCGTCCTCCGCGTCCTGCCCCTCCTCGCCGCCGGTCTCTGCCGACGGGTCGGACGAGGGGTCGGACGACGCCTCGGCCGACTGCTCGCCCGTGGTCGCGGCCTGGTCACCGCCGTCGTCGCCGCCCCCGCCGAGCAGGGCCCCCGCCGCGAGGCCGATCACGGCGAGCGCGACGATCGCGGCGACAGCGAAGAGCACCTTGGGGGAACGGCGCGGCTGCGGGTCGTCGTCGTAGGGGTACTGCGGCCCGCCGGGGCCGGGGGGCCCGGGGGGCTGGGAGGCGGAGCGGAAGAGGTTGTCGAAGGCGCCGCCGGGCGGCGGGCCCTGGGGGCCGGGCTGCTGCGGGGACCAGGCGCCGTTGTTCGCCTGCGGGCCCTGCGGGTACTGCTGCCCCTGCGGACGCTGCGGGTGCGCGGCGGCGGGCCCGCGCCCCGGCCGTACGGCGCGCAGCTGCGTGGTCGCCTCGGGGTCGCCCGCGGCGACGGGCGGGATCATCTGCGTGGGGGCCGCGTCGTCGCGGACCGGCGGGATCATCTGCGTCGGCGCGGCGTCGTCACGCACCGGCGGGATCATCTGCGTGGCGCCCTCGTCGCCGCCCTGCCCCGGCGGCTGCTGGCCGCCCTGCGGGCCGCGCGCGGCGCGGTGCGGGATGGCGCGGATCTGCGTGGTCGTCTCGGTGTCGCGCTCACCGGGGACACCCGGCACGGCGGGGGCCGCCGGGGCGACGGGACCTGCGGGAATCGGCGGGATGAGCTGCGTGTCCGCCGCGTCGGCCGAGTCCGGCGGCACGGGCGGACGCGGCGGCGTGGCCGGTCCCGGCAGGGCGGGCTGCCCCGCGGGCGGCTGTTGCTGGTGCTGCTGGCCGCCCTGCGCCTCCGGCCCCCAGGGCTGTCCCCACGGGCTGCCGGAGGACGGCGGAGCCTGCGCCGGTCCAGGCCCACCGCCCTGCGGCGGCCAGGCGTCACCACCCCCGGACGGCAGTATTACTCCCTCGCGGGGCTCGTCGTCCGCTCCGTTGTGGGTAGTCACCCGGGCTCCTCGCTCGCTCCTGGCCGTACACCGGGTCGTCACGGTACCGGCTCGGCGCGGACGGCCGCGCGCCGCCCGCCCCGGCGCCAAGTCCCGGCAGGGTCAGGGCAGCTGCCAGCGGGCCGTGAACTCGCGGACCCTCGACTGCCCCCGGTGCGGCTCCAGACGTGCCCTGAAGTCCGCGAAGTACGTGGCACCCCGCCGCGAGCGCAGGCCGTCGAGCAGCGTGCCCGCCTCGTCGGCGGTGTGGCAGGCGTGTTCCAGATCACCTTCCTGCAACTGGCCGGTGGCCATGATCAGCAGTCCTATGGCCCGGCGGCGCGCCCGCCCGTGCGGATGGACGGCCAGCGCCTCGGCCGCCCGCTGCTGCGCGGCGCGGCCCTGGCCGAGGTCGCGGTGGCAGTGCGCCAGCTCGTCGGCGAGGTATCCGGCGTCGAAGTGCGCGGCCCAGGGCGGGTCGTCGCCCGGGCCCGCCTCCGCGTCCGCCCGCTCCAGCGCGGCGACGGCGGCGCCCGCCGTGCGCCGACACGACTCGTTGTCGCCGAGCTGCGCGTAGCCGCGGGCCTCGGCCGCCAGGAACAGCGACTCGGCCCGGGGGGTGACCCGGCCGCGCGCGCCCTCCTGGGCGGCGCGCGCGAGCTGGATGACCTCGCGTGGATTGCCCAGTTCCGCGGCGAGATGGCTCATCCCCGCGGCCAGGACGTACCCGCCGAAGCCGCGGTCGCCCGCCGCCTGCGCGAGGCGCAGCGCCTGGATGTAGTAGCGCTGCGCGAGCCCCGGCAGCCCCGTGTCGATCGCCATGTAGCCCGCCAGCTCGGTGAGCCGGGCCGCGGCGCCGAAGAGTTCACGGCCCACCGCGTCGCGGTACGAGCCGCCGAGGAGCCCGGCGACGACCGTGTCCAGGTAGTGCACCACCACCGGCCTGACGTGTCCCGAGCCCCAGCGCCGGTCGAGATCGACGAGCGCGGCCGTCGTGGCGGTCAGCGCCGCGACGTCCGCGCTGCCGACGCGCTGCCCCGAGGCACGGGCCACGTCGGCGTCGGCCGGGGTGATCAGCCAGTCGCGGCTCGGCTCCACGAGCGCGGCGGGCGCCACCTGCGCGCCGCCGGGCCCGTACGGTCCCGTGACGCCCGTCTCCCCCGCCTCACGTCTGGCGACGTCGGAACGCCACAGCTCGACGGCCTGCTCCACCCCCTCGGCGAGCCCGGCCGCGAAGTGCAGGCCGACCGCGGCGGTCAGCTGACGCGACGCGCCCATGCCGATGTCGTCGGCGGTCACCGTACGGCCCAGCTTGCGGCCCAGCGCCTCGGCGATGATCTCGGGCGCGCGCCCACGCGGCTGCTGCCCGCGGATCCAGCGGGCGACGGACGTCTTGTCGTAGCGGAAGTCGAGTCCGCGCTCGGCCGCGCACATGTTCACGCGGCGGGCCAGCCCCGCGTTGGAGCACGCCGCCTCCCTGATGAGGGACAGCAGCCGCTCGTTCGGCTGGCGGGCGATCAGTGGTCTCGCGGTCATGTCGGCTGCTCCTCGCTGATGTGCCCGGGAAGATCCCCCGTCATCACTGCCCGTCAGCTCCTGGCTCCATCCCGTATGCCCCGTTGGTGCACCGGTGCGCCCCGCGTGCGGGACCCCCGGCGCACACACCGGTGCGCGCCGGGCCGTAACCCGTGTGGAGCAGTCGAGTTGAGTGGGGCGTGGAGAACAGCATCGGAGTCACACAGGTCCCCGTCGTCGCCCCGCCCCTCGCCAAGATCCCTCTCCAGCGCGCCGCTTCACTCGTGGAGAGCGCGGTGCGCTACACGGCGGAGTGCCACTGGGACGTCTTCCCCGGCACCTGGCTCGAAGACGGCGGCGGGGTGCTGCGCTGCTCGTGCGCCGTACCCCGGTGCGGCGCGCCTGGCGCGCACCCCACCCGCCCGGACTGGACCGCGCAGGCCACGGGCAGCGCGACGGCGGCCCGGCGGCTGTGGACCGAGGAGCCGCGCGCGGCGCTGCTGTTGCCGACGGGGCGCGTGCTGGACGTGGTGGAGGTGCCGGAGGCGGCCGGTTGCCTGGCGCTGGCGCGGATGGAGCGTACGGCGGTGACGCTCGGCCCGGTGTCGGTGACGCCGTCGGGGCGGATGCAGTTCTTCGTACGGCCGGGCGGCGCGGCGCAGTTGCCGGGGCTGCTGCGGCGGACGGGCTGGGCCCCCGTGGCGGGGGCGATGGGGGCGCGGGGCGAGGGCGACTACGTGGTGGCGGCGCCGACGCGGATGGGCACGCGCGGCGGGTCCGTCCAGTGGGTGCGGCATCCCACGACGGCGAACCGCTGGCTGCCCGAGGCGGCGGACCTGGTGCCCGCGCTCGCGTACGCCTGCGGGCAGGACGAGCGCTGACCGGTGACCACGCGCCGCGCAGGGCCCGCCCTAAAGTGGGCGGCATGGACGGTACGGCGGACGGCATACGGGACGGGCAGGCGGCGGCGGTACGGGTCCGCGGGCTGGTGAAGCGCTTCGGCCCACGGGTGGCCGTCGCCGGGATCGACCTGGACCTGCCCGCCGGGCGGTTCGTCGGGCTCGTCGGGCCGAACGGCGCGGGCAAGACGACCACGCTGTCGATGATCACCGGGCTGCTGCGGCCTGACGAGGGCAGCGTGGAGGTCGCCGGGCTCGACGTCTGGCGCGACCCGGCCGCGGCCAAGGCCAGGATCGGGGTGCTGCCTGAGGGCCTGCGCCTGTTCGAGCGGCTGACGGGCCGGGAGACGCTGACGTACCTCGGGCGCCTGCGGGGCCTGCCTGCCGCCGAGGCGGAGCGGCGGGGGGACGAGCTGCTGGACGTCCTCGCGCTGTCGCCCGCGCAGAACCGGCTGATCTCCGACTACTCGACGGGGATGCGGAAGAAGATCGGGCTGGCGGCGGCGCTGCTGCACGATCCACGGGTGCTCGTGCTCGACGAGCCGTTCGAGGGCGTGGACCCGGTGTCGGCGCAGACGATCCGGGGTGTGCTGGAGCGCTGCACCGCGTCGGGGGCGACCGTGGTGTTCTCCAGTCATGTGATGGAGCTGGTGGAGTCGCTGTGCGACTGGGTGGCGGTCCTGGCGGACGGCCGGGTCAGGGCCCGGGGGACACTCGCGGAGGTACGGGGGGACGCGGCGTCGCTCCAGGACGCGTTCCTCGCGCTGGTGGGCGCACCGGTGGGCGAGGGCGGCCGGTCGCTGGACTGGCTCGGCGCCCGCTGACCCGTCGGCCACGGCCCCGGCCTATGCCCCGGCGGGGGTCTGCGTGAGCAGCAGGACGCCGGGGTCGCCGACCGGGCGCAGCAGGGTGAACGTCAGCCGCTCGGGCCCCGCCGTCACCGTGACGGGCCGGAACTCGGCGACCGTCCGGCAGTCCCACCAGTGGGCGGCGTCGGGGCGTTCGCGGTGCAGGAGCCGGACGATCTCCGCCGCCCGCGGGTCGTCGGGGACGTGCGCGGTCGCGGTGCGGAAGTGCTGGTAGAGGCCGCGCAGCAGGGGCTCCGGGTCCGCGATCCGGCGGGGTCCTGGCGGGCCCGCGGCGAGGTGGAGCAGCAGGTTGCGCCGCTCGGCGGGGAGGTGTTCAGGATCGCCCCACAGGGCGCGGTGGGCGGCGTTGGACGCGAGGACGTCGAGCCGTTCGTCGAGGGCCAGCGCGGGCGTGCCGTCCCAGCCCGCGAGGAGGGCACGGGTGCCGGGCCCTGGACGGGCGTGCTCGCCGGGGGCGAGCGGTGCCCCGGGCAGGAACCCGGCCAGGGCCAGCGCGTGACGGCGGGCGTCGTCGTCCATCCGCAGCGTGCGGCAGAGCGCGTCGATGACCTGGCGGGTGGTGCGGACGCGTCCCTGTTCCAGCCAGGTGTACCAGGCGACACTGACACCGGCGAGGGCCGCGACCTCCTCGCGGCGCAGGCCGGGCGCGCGGCGGCGCGGGCCACGGCCGAGGCCGACGTCCTCGGGCGTCACCTGCTCGCGGGCCGCCCGCAGATGGGCGCCCAGTTCACGGCGCAGGGCTTCGTCCACGCCTGCGATCCTATGAGCGCCGCTCACCCCCAGGAACGCCTGCCTGCCGCGCGCGGCGCGCGGCGGCGAGTGTGGGCGCATGACACAGGACATGACGCAGGGGAAGCGGCAGGCGCCCGCCATGTGGCGCCGGGAGAACGACTCGTCGGGGCTGACCGAGCCCCGGGTGCTGGTCCGGGTGTTCCTCGCCCCGGAGGCGATCGAGGCGGGGATCGGCTTCTACGAGCGGCTCCAGGGGCGGAGCGCCGACGCCCGGTTCACGTTCGGCGCGCTGCGGCTGGCGACGGTCGGGGCGTTCCTGCTGATCGCGGGCACGGAGGAGGAGCTGCGGCCGTACCGCGCGACCACCGGCACGCTGCTGGTGGACGACGTGCGGCCGTACCACGACCGGCTGGTCGCCGAGGGGGCGGCGGTGGTCCTGCCGCTCCAGGAGGTGCCCACCGGGGCGGGCTTCACCGCGCGGCACCCTGACGGGACGGTGGTGGAGTACGTCCACCACCGTCCCACCGCCGAGGGCGCCTGAGGCGGCGCGTTCAGGCGGGGATCTGGCCCGAGCTGAGGTCGGTGAGGTCGAGGACCAGGTCGTCAGGCGGCGGCACCGCGTCCACGGGGATGCCGAAGTCGCTGAAGGTCATCTCCCCGTCCGCCGTCTCCACATGGAGGAGGTACGGCTCGGGGCCGGCGGCGACGAGCACCGTGCCGTCCTCCTCCAGCAACTCCACCGTCCGCGCGGGGACCCCGTCGTGGGTGGTCGTCCCACCGAGCCGCATCGGGCTCTCGCTCAGACCTTCCATGAGGCCGAGCAGCGGGCCGAAGTCGCAGGTGGCCGGCATGCCGGACTCCTGAGCGTCCGCCGGCATGTACAGGTAGTAGCCGAGGAGGAGGTCGATCGTCTCCGCGTCGAGGGGGGTCCCGGTGCCCGCCGCCAGGTACTGCCAGCCGGAGCGGTCGAAGCGGGTCCAGGTGTCGTCGCCCCGGCGGATGACGTCTGCCGTGCCCTGCTCGCTGGAGGTGAACGTGCCGGTGCAGTTCGCCTCGTCGTCGAGGTGGACGTCCACCTGGCCGTGCCCGGCGCCCGGGGTCGTCAGGTCCATGGCTATCCGCATCGAGGACGCGCCGTTCAGGGCGTCGATGCTCCGCTCGACCAGGTCGGACGCCTCCGGCTCCCCGGCTGGCTCCTCCGGCCCGTCCTCCACCGGGCTCCCGGTGGTGTCGCGGTCCGCGTCCCGGTCGGCGGCCGACTCCTCGGCCGCCGCCGTGACGGCCTCGTCGGGCAGCCCGATCGTGCCACCGGCGCACCCGGTGAGCAGCCCTGTCAGCGCGACCGCCCCCGCAATGCCGGGCAAGGCGCGTCCGCGCCATCCCCTCACCATCCCGAACCCCCCTGTGTCCACGGAATCACCCCAGAAGATCCATCTTCTGGGCCAACTCGTGGAGGCTACAAGCGGATTATCGGGTGAACAGTTGCGGGCAGGGTGGGGCGCCCGCCGGGGCCGCCCGGGAAAAGAAGCCCCGTTCGGGTGAGGGGTGCGCAGGATTGATCGGCGTGGCGCCGGGGAGACATGCAGCAGGGAAGAGGCCACCCCGGAGAGCTCGGGGCCCCGGGGCGGCCTCGCCCGTCGGCGGTCCCCCCGCGGGCCTCGGCGGCTCCCCGGGACCGCGCTCAGCCCTTGGCGACGAACACGTGCATCGCCACGGACGGCTCCAGCTCGGCGGCCTCGCCGCCGCTGCCGACCTGGACGGCCCCCCCGGCACCGGCGGACACGCTCACCGACGCCCCGGGACGCACGCCCGCTCGCCGCAGCGTCTGCATGACCTGCGCGTCCGTCTGGATCGGCTCCCCGATCCGCCGGACGACGACCGTCTTCCCGCCCGCCGCGTCCAGATCGGAGAGCGCGACCATGCCCTCGGCGAGGAACGGGTCGGCGACCCCCTTCTCCCCCAGCTCGGCGAGGCCGGGGATGGGATTGCCGTACGGGGACTCGGTCGGGTGGTTCAGCAGTTCGAGGACGCGCCGCTCGACGGCCTCGCTCATCACATGCTCCCAGCGGCACGCCTCGGCATGGACGTGCTCCCACTCCAGCCCGATGACGTCCACGAGCAGACACTCGGCGAGCCGGTGCTTGCGCATGACGCGCTGGGCGAGCCTGCGCCCCTCACCGGTCAGCTCCAGATGGCGGTCCCCCGCGACGGTCAACAGCCCGTCGCGCTCCATGCGGGCCACCGTCTGGCTCACCGTCGGGCCGCTCTGTTCGAGCCGCTCGGCGATGCGGGCCCGCATCGGAACCACCCCTTCCTCCTCCAGCTCCAGAATGGTGCGGAGATACATCTCGGTGGTGTCGATAAGTCCGGACATAAAGCGCCCCTCGATATCTCGTGCGGTGGCCCTGGACCAATTCTGACGCACACCACCGACAACCGGCCCCGTCACGGAACGCCTCCGGCCCGTGCGCGCCGCCACGGGGATCTTGTTTCCCGCTGGTCCAGACCTTTACGGTGAGCCCGCCGGTCCGCCACAGGTGGACCGGTGCCACCAGCGGATGGGCGGAAGGGGACCCACCACTCATGAGCGACAGCGCCGGAACGCTCGCCGACCAGTTCTTCGACGCCGCCATCGGTCTGCTGAGCCGCGTCCGCGAGCAGGAGAAGGACCGCATCGACCAGGCCGCCGACCTTATCGCCAGGACCGTGACCGCGGGCGGACGGATCTTCGTCAGCGGCACGGGCCACTCGGCCCTGCCCGCGCAGGACCTCGTCTACCGCGCCGGCGGCCTCGCCGTCGTCAACCTCCTCGGCGTCCCGGGCGCCACGGGGGTGGACGGCAACCCGGCCACACTCGGCAGCGCCCTCGAACACGTCACGGGCCTGGCCGCGGCCGTCCTGCACAACAGCCCGTCCCGCCCGGGCGACCTGCTCGTGATCATCTCGCTGTCCGGGCGCAACGTCCTGCCGATCGAGATGGCGCGGCACGCGCGGGAGCGCGGTCTCACCGTCCTCGGCGTGACGGCGGTCGGCTACGCAGAGCACACGACGCCGCGCCACCCGTCGGGCACCTTCCTCAAGGACAACTGCGACCTCGTGCTCGACACCGGCATCCCGATCGGGGACGCGACGCTGACCCGCGAGGACATCGGCGCGCCCTTCGCCCCCGCCTCCACCGTCGTCACCTGTGCCCTGCTCCAGGCCGTCGTCGCCGAGGCGGCGGGCCGGATCGCGGCGACCGGCATGGAGCCGCCGCTGCTGCGGTCGGCCAACATCGACGGCGGACCCGAGTGGAACGAGCAGGTGTTCGCGGAGCGCTCCGACCAGATCCTCTGGCGCCGCTGACCGCGCCCGCCGCGCCGCCGGTCCCGCACGGGAGCGGCGGCGCGCTCACGTCCTGGGCGTCCGCAGGGCGAGGTCAACGGCCGCGGCCACGCGCAGGGCGACGTCCTCGCCGAACGCCACGTCGTCCCGGTCGAACGGTCGCCGCGCCGCGCCGCGCAGGAACGTGAGGACCCCCAGGCTCCGGCCGCCGCTGCGCAGGACGACGCACAGGGCGTGCTCGGCGTCCTTCGGCCAGCGGTGGTCGGCCGCCCAGCCGGACCGCCCCACGCCGCCGGTCGCCCGCACCGGCACGCCCGTCTCCAACGCCTGCGGCGCCGGGTGCCCGGCGCGGTACCGCACGGGCACGCCGCGCGTCGCCGAGGCGGGCGCGCCGAAGGCGCCGGGGGACTCGGCGGTCCGCACGAGCACGCCAGTGGCGGGCACCCGCACGTCGAGCAGCGCGTGTTCGGCGAAGCCCGTCAGCGCGAAGTGCAGGTGGAGCGCGGCGGCCTCCATCGGGTCCTCGCACTCGGCCGCCGCGCGCGTGGCGCGGGCGAGCTGGCTGTCGCGGAAGCGGCGGCGCGCCGCCTCCTGGGCCGCGAGGCGGGGGCGCGTCACGTCCTCGAAGAGCCAGGCGACGCCCAGCGGCGCGGCCCCGTCGCCCTCCCGGCCGGTCAGCCGGAGGAAGCCGCTCTGGAGGCAGCGGCGCGACGGCCCGCCGAGGCCGGTGGCCGCGGCGTGCACGGGGTCGGCGAACGCGTCCTCGGCGGCGTCGCGCGGGGTGAGCCACAGGTCCACCGGGCCGTCGGGGGCCTGCCCGGCGAGGGTGTGCTCCAGGGCGCTCTCCAGCTCGTCGAGCCCGCCGCGGAAGGACTCGGCGAGGGGTTCGCCGAGCAGCTCGGCCGCCGGGAGGTTCAGGGTGGCGCAGGCGCGGGCGTTCACGGAGACGGTCCGCAGGTCGGGGTCGAGCACCAGGACGGCCCAGGGTGACGCGCCCAGCAGCGCGGCGGCGAGGGCGAGGTCGCGCTGTCCCGCGAGCCGGGCGCGCGCCTCGCCGAAGGCGCAGTAGACCCCGGCGGGCCGCCCGTCGGCGTCGGTCCAGGCGACGGCGGCGCCGTGGACGAGCAGCCGGGCGCCGTCCTGCCGCAGGAGGGGAAGCTCCTGCGCTATCCGGACGCCCGGCTGGCGCGCGGCGGCGGCGAGGCGGCCGTGCACGTCGGCCTCGTCGCACGCGCGGACGGCCCAGCCGCCGAGTCCGGCGCGGCCGACGGCCTGGTCGCGCGACCAGCCGAGGAGCCGTTCCGCCTGGCGGTTCCAGTGCGTGACGCGGCCCGTGATGTCGAGGGCGAACAGGGCGGAGTCGAGTCCGTCGAGCAGCGCGGGCAGGAGGGGCGCGGCGCCGTGTGCGGCGGACGAGGCGTCGCCGGGCGGGCCGAAGCCCTGCTGGGCATGGGAAACGCCGGATGGAGTGGTCACCTGTATACCCCCAGCACAGGAGAGTGGGCGCCGGTCGCGGGCGCGCGGGCCCATTCAACTCCATCGTGACGGCCGTCACACAGCGTTCGGCGCTTTCCGTTGTCCCCCCGTTGTCCCCCTCGTCGCCCGGCGCGTGGTCAGGGCCGTGCGGCGGTCCTGCGGCGGTGGGAGGCGCGGGCCTTGACGCGGTTGCCGCAGATGTCCATGGAGCACCAGGTCCTGCGCCGGTTGCGGGAGTGGTCGTAGAACGCCCAGCGGCAGCTCGGTTCACGGCAGGTCTTGAGCCGGGCCCACGTCCCGTCCGCCACGGCGTCGGCGACGACGGCGACGGCGAGCAGCGCGGCCAGCGCGGCGTCCACGGACGGCGCGCCCCGGGGCGTCAGGCGGGGCGGGCGTGCGGTGACGTCGAGGACGAGGGGGGAGGTCGCGGGCGAGCCGGGCGAGGCGGTTCCCTGTCTCGGGGGCGAGGCCGTCGGGGTGCGGGCTGGACACGGGTTCGGCGTTGTTGTCGGCGATCAGCGCGCGCAGGCCCTCGCGCACCGCCTCGGCCCGGTCGCGTTCCGCGGCTCCGGCGGCGGTCCCGGCGGGGGGCAGGCCGCGCCGGTGGAGCCGCATCGACAGCCTCGACCTGCCCGGTGCGCTCGCGTTCTGGCGGGAGGTCACCGGGTACCGGGTCGCGACGTCGGGCGAGGACACCGCCTCGCTGGAGGACCTCGCCGGGGAGGTCGTCCGCATTCGGGGGCCGGGGGCCACGGAGGTGCGGCGGTTCGAGGAGGAGGGCTGGGTCGTCCTGGCCGACACGGAGGGCAACAGTTTCTGCGTCGTCGGCGCGTGACGGGCGCCTCGGGGCGGGTCTCTGCCGCCGTGGGGAAGGCGGGACGTAATTCCCTTGCCCGTCCGGGAGGGGCGCGCCTACGGTGGGCGCACACGAGAAGGGAGGTGGTTCGTCAGATGTATGACAACCGGACGCGTGAGGTGGCTGCGGCCTAACGGCCGACGCTCCACGAAACGTGGCGCCGGCACAGCCGGCCAGTTCCCAGCAGTCACCCGATCCGCGGGCCGCCGGTAAGTCCGGCCGGCTCCCCGGCGGCGCACCGCGCCTCCGGGGACCACAGGCCCGCGGATCGTCTGCGTGTGCGGGCAGAAGCCCCCCGCTCCCCGGCGGCTACGGGCTCAGCCGCTCGACCGCCCAGCCCGCCCCGTCGTCCCGGCGCACGTAGCGCAGCCGGTCGTGCAGCCGGTTGTCCCGGCCCTGCCAGAACTCCACCGTCTCGGCCACCACCCGGTAGCCGCCCCACCGCGGCGGCGCGGGCACGTCCTCGCCCTCCGGGTAGCGGCGCGCCAGCTCGGCGTAGAGCCGGTCCAGATCGGCCCGCGAGGCCACGCGTGTGGACTGCTCGCTCGCCCAGGCGCCGAGCTGCGAACCGTGCGGCCTGGTGCGGAAGTAGGCGGCCGTCTCGTCCCGCCCCGTACGCCCGGCCCGCCCCGTGACGATCACCTGGCGGGCGATCGGATGCCAGGGGAACAGCAGGGACACGGCGGCGTTGGCCGCGATCTCGCGGCCCTTCCTGGAGTCGTAGTGCGTGAAGAAGACGAACCCGGCCGCGTCGAAGTGCTTGAGCAGGACGGTGCGCGCGCTGGGGCGGCCGTCCGCGTCCGCCGTCGAGAGGACCATCGCGTTCGGCTCGGCGAGGCCGCCGTCCGCCGCCTGCGCGAACCAGCGGCCGAACTGCTCGTGGGGATCGGCCGCGAGGTCCGTCTCGGCCAGGCCCGTGGCCCGGTACCTCGCCCGCATGACGGACGGGTCGGGCACCGGCCCGTCGGGCGGGTCGTCGGGGGCTGACCGGTCGGGGGCGGGGAGCCCGGCATCGTGGGACACGGCCCATATCTTGCAGTACCGGGCGGACCGCCGGGTACGCCGCGCGCCTTCCGTCCCGCGCCCTGCGCCCGCCGGACACCCGGAGTTAAGGTGACCGCCTGACTTACCCGCACCAAAGGCGCGTACCGCACGCGTCCCGTCACGAGGAGCAGTTTCATGCCGGACGTCGTTCCCGGGCTCGAAGGAGTCGTCGCGTTCGAGACGGAGATCGCCGAGCCGGACCGTGAGGGCGGCGCGCTCCGCTACCGGGGCGTGGACATCGAGGACCTGGTCGGGCGGGTGCCGTTCGGCCGCGTCTGGGGGCTCCTGGTGGACGGCGCCTTCTCGCCGGGGCTGCCGCCCGCCGAGCCGTTCCCCATCCCGGTGCGCTCGGGGGACGTGCGGGTGGACGTCCAGGCGGCGCTGGCGATGCTGTCGCCGGTGTGGGGGCTGCGGCCCCTGCTGGACATCGACGCCGCTCAGGCACGCGACGACCTGGCGCGGGCGGCCGTGATGGCGCTGAGCTTCGTCGCGCAGTCGGCGCGCGGCGCCGACCTGCCGGTCGTGCCGCAGCGGGAGATCGACGCGGCGGACGGCATCGCCGAGCGGTTCCTGCGCCGGTGGCGCGGCGAGCCCGACCCCCGGCACGTCGCGGCGCTCGACGCGTACTGGACGTCGGCGGCCGAGCACGGGATGAACGCGTCCACGTTCGCCGCCCGGGTGATCGCCTCGACGGGGGCCGACGTGGCGGCGGCGCTCTCCGGGGCCGTCGGCGCGATGTCGGGGCCGCTGCACGGCGGGGCGCCCGCGCGCGTCCTCGGGATGATCGAGGAGGTCGAGCGGACCGGCGACGCGGCGGCGTTCGTGCGCCGGGCGCTGGACGGCGGCGAGCGGCTGATGGGCTTCGGGCACCGCGTCTACCGTGCCGAGGACCCGCGGGCGCGGGTGCTGCGCCGCACGGCGCGTGAGCTGGGGGCGCCGCGCTTCGAGGTGGCCGAGGCGCTGGAGCGTGCGGCGCTGGCGGAGCTGGCCGCCCGCAGGCCGGACCGGGTGCTGGCGACGAACGTCGAGTTCTGGGCGGCGATCGTGCTCGACTTCGCCGAGGTACCGGCGAGCATGTTCTCGGCGATGTTCACCTGCGCCAGGACGGCGGGCTGGTCGGCGCACATCCTGGAGGAGAAACGCACCGGGCGGCTGATCAGGCCGTCGGCCCGCTACGTGGGCCCGGCGCCGCGCGGGGTGCGGGAGGTCGAGGGCTGATGCGGGAGTACACCTTCGTGCTCGCCGACGTGTTCACGGAACACGCCTTCGGCGGCAACCAGTTGGCCGTCCTGCCGGACGCGCGGGGGCTGTCCGACGACGAGATGCAGGCGCTGGCGCGGGAGTTCAACTTCTCGGAGAGCGCGTTCGTCCTGCCGCCGGACGACCCGGCGCACACGCGGCGCCTGCGGATCTTCACGCCCGGCTCCGAGCTGCCGTTCGCCGGGCACCCCACGGTCGGCACGGCCGCCGTGCTGGCGGCGCGGGGCGCGGTGCGGGACAGGCTGGTGCTGGAGGAGGGCGTCGGGCTCGTCACGGTCGAGGTGGCGGGCACGTTCAGCCGCCTCACGCTGGCCTCGCCCTACGAGACGCCCGACCACTACCCCTCGGTGACGGCCGTGGCGGCGGCGCTCTCGGTGCCGCCGGAGGACGTCGTGGAGACGTGGTACGGCGGCGTCGGGCTGCCGTTCTGCTTCGTCAGGCTCGCGGACCGGGCGTCCGTGGACCGGACGGTGTTCGACCGGGCCGCGTGGCAGGCGGGCCCGGCCGACGGCTGGGCGGCCAGCATCTACGTCTTCGCCGGGCACCTCACGGACGGCGGGCGGCTGTACGCCCGTTCGTTCCCCGACATGCTGGAGGGCGGCGAGGACCCGGCGACCGGGTCGGCAGCGGCGGGGCTGGCCGCGACGCTCGCGCAGCGGCACGGCTGCCGGGCCCAGGAGTACGGGCTGCGGATCGACCAGGGCGTGGCCATGGGGCGGCCGAGCGACCTGCACGCCTCGGCCCGTACGCGGGACGGCGCGCTGGCCTCGGTCTCGGTCGGCGGGCACACGGTGATCGTGGGCGAGGGCACGGTGCGGCTGCCGGACTGACCGGCGCGGGGGCGCGGCGGCGTCAGCCGTCGCCCCCGGCCGACGGGTCGGACCTGGCGGCGCGCCGCTCGGCCAGCACGTCATCGACGTCGAACGGTGGCCGCCGCAGCGGCGGGCCCTCGGGCGGACGGCGCGCGGCGGCGCGCAGTTTCTCGTTGATGCCGTCGAGGAGGCGGCGGGCGGCGGCCTCGGTGGGCGCGGCGAGCGCCGCCGCGTGCGCGTCCTCCGCCTCCTTGCGCAGCGCGAGACTGGGCGGCAGGTGGGACAGGCCCTCGGCCGCCGCCTTCCGGCGCACCCACCACAGCTCGTCGTAGGGCTCGCGCGCATCGGGCAGCGGCTTGCCGCGGCCGGGGAGATTCGCGAAGTCGCCGCGCTGCTCGGCCTCACGGATCTGCTTGTCGATCCACGACTCGAAGGGAACGCCGGGCGGCTTGCGTTCGGTCATGCCCCCGACGGTACCGCCCGACGCGCGGCGCGTCAGGAGGCGGCGGTGTCCGCTCCGGCGTCTCCCGGTGAGCCCGTGCCGCGACGGGGCCACCGGGACTCCGTCCCCCGTGCCGGGAGCCCAGGACGGTCAGGCGCGGGCCTCCTGGCCGTAGCCCTCGGGCATCGGGACGGGGTGCTCGGCGGCGCGGGATATCTCCTCCCAGGCCTCCCATGTCTCCCTGCGGCGGCGCGTGGTGTCCATCGCGTGGTCGTACACGGCGCTGCCGAGCAGGAGACGCAGCGGCGGGTCGTCGCTGTCCACGAGCTTCAGCACCGCCTCCGCCGCGAGGTGCGGAAGACTGTCCGTGCTCTCCCCCGCGTGCTCGGCCAGCCGCGCACGCAGCGGGTCGTAGGCCGGGAGCGGGTCGGCGGACGTCATGCTCAGATAGAGGTCGGTCCAGTACCCGCCGGGCTCGACGAGGGTCAGCCGGACACCGAACTCGGCGGCCTCCTGGGCGAGCGCCTCGCTCATGCCCTCCAGCGCGAACTTGCTCGCGCTGTACAGGCCGGTGCTGGGGTGGCCGCCCAGGGCGCCGATGCTCGATATCTGGACGATGTGTCCCGACCCCTGAGCCCGCAGGACCGGCAGCACGGCCTGGGAGACCCACAGGGCCCCGAAGAAGTTGACGTCGAACTGGGCGCGGGCGGCCTCCTCGGTGAACTCCTCGACCATGCCGAGGGCCATGGTGCCCGCGTTGTTGACGACGATGTCGAGGCGTCCGAAGTGGGCTGCGGCCCGGCGGACCGTGGCGGTGACGGCTTGGCGGTCCGTCACGTCGAGGGGGAGGACGAGCAGCCGGTCGCCGTGTTCGGCGGCGAGGTCGTCCAGGGTTCCCGTGGTGCGGACGGCGGCGGCGACACGGTCGCCCCGGCCGAGGGCGGCGGCCGTGAAGGCGCGGCCGAGGCCGCGTCCGGCGCCGGTGACGAACCAGACACGCGGGGCGGCGGCATCGGTGGTGGCGGCGGTGGCAACTGTGGCGGTGGTGGTCATGCTGGTCTCCCGTCGTCATGGCGGCTGAGCGGCTGGGCGCCGCCCCTGGCGAGACGAGACGGCCCGTCTCGCTCACTGGAATGAATGTAGCAAGCGGGGCGGCGGACCGTCAAGACGGTGCGTCTCGTCTCGCGAATGGGTAGGCTGGGGTCATGACGCAGCGCCCCAACACGGCACGCCGCAGCGAGACCGCCCGCCGCGCGATCCTCACCGCCGCCTTCGAACTGGTCGGCGAGGTCGGCTACACGAAGCTCAGCATCGAGGGCATCGCCGCACGGGCCGGTGTCGGCAAACAGACGATCTACCGCTGGTGGCCGTCGAAGGGCGCGGTGCTGTTCGACGCGTTCCTCATGCTGTCCGAGGACGCCGAGGCGCAGAGCGCCGAACTGCCCGACACCGGCGACCTGGAGGCGGACCTGAAGCAGGTCCTGCGCGCGACGGTCACCGAGCTGAACGACCCGGCCTACGACGAGCCGATGCGCGCGCTCACCACCGAGATCGCGCACGACCCGGAGCTGTCCGCCGCCTACACCGAGCGGCTGGGCGAGCCCATGAAGGAGCTGAAGAAGCGGCGTCTGCGCAGCGCGCAGCGCGCCGGTCAGCTCACGGAGACCGCCGATCTCGACCTCGTGGTGGACATCATCTGGGGCCCGGTCACCAACCGCTGGCTCCAGCGCAGCGGGCCGCTCACCGTCGAGTACGCCGACGCCATAGTGGAGACCGCGCTCTCGGGGCTGCGTCCGCGCGGCTGATCGGCCGCGCGGGAAACCCGGTGGGGCCCGCGACCCGTGCCGCGTACGGTCGCCCGCATGGCTGACGAGCTGTTCAACGATCCCCGGCTTGCCCCGCTCTACGACCCGGTCGAGTCCGACCGCCTCGATCTCGACGCCTATCTGCGCCTCGTGGACGAACTCGGCGCGCGGCGCGTGCTGGACATCGGCTGCGGCACGGGGGTCTTCGCGCTCCTGCTGGCCGGGCGCGGCGTGGAGGTGGTCGGCGTGGACCCGGCCGGGGCGTCGCTCGACGTGGCGCGTGCCAAGCCGGGCGCGGAGCGGGTCACCTGGCTGCACGGCGACGCCACCGCGCTGCCCCCGCTGCGCGCCGATCTGGCGACGATGACGGGCAACGTCGCCCAGGCGATCGTGGATCCCGGGGCGTGGCACGGGACGCTGGCCGGGGCCCACGCCGCGCTGCGGCCAGGGGGGCACCTGGTGTTCGAGACGCGGGACCCGGCGCGGCGCGCCTGGGAGGGCTGGAACCGCGGGGCGACGCACAAGGTCACGGACGTGCCGGGCGTCGGCGCCGTCGAGACCTGGGCCGAGCTGACCGAGGTGGCCTGGCCGCTGGTGACGTTCCGCTGGACGTACGTCTTCGCCGACGGCCGGAGGCTGACGTCCGACTCGACGCTGCGTTTCCGCGAGCGGGACGAGGTGGAGGCCGAGCTGGCCGCCCACGGGTTCGCCGTCCGTGAGGTGCGGGACGCGCCGGACCGCCCCGGAAAGGAGTTCGTGTTCGTGGCCAGGCGGCCCGAGGCGTGAGTGCGGGGCCCGTCCGCCCCCGCGTGGACGGCGGGGGCGGACGGGTGGACGTGGGGCGGCGGGCGGCGGCGCTCAGCCCGCGGTGACGCCCGGCGTCCGCCCCTGCGGCGGGACGGTCGCCGCGCCGCCCGCGTCCTCGACCGGGTCGGTGTTCAGCGAGTCGAGCAGCGCGTCGCGCTCCGCGGTCCGCTCGGGCCGCAGCAGCCCCACGCCGAGGTAGAGGACGAGCGAGGTGAGCAGCGGCAGCCCGACGATCGCCGCCTGCGTCGAGTCCTCGGCGACGTAGCGCACCAGGTACCAGACGAGCAGCCCACCGGCCCAGGACGTGATGGCCGCCGTGGGCCCGATCCGGCGGAACCAGGGCAGCAGCCCGAGCATCAGGGGGATGGAGATCGGTCCCATCGTCGCCGCGACGAGTTCGACGGTGGTTTCGAGGACGAATCCCTCGCCGCCCGTCGCGATGGCCAGGGTCATGCTGACGGACACGAACAGCACGGTCGTGATCCGCGCGAACAGCAGCTGCGCCGCGTCCGTCATACGCCGTACGCGCGGCACCAGCACCGGCGCGATGTCGCGCGTGATGACGGCGGTGATGACGTTCGAGTCGGACGCGACCATGGCCATGGTGTGGGAGAAGAAGCCCGCGAGCATCAGCCCGATGAGCCCGGCGGGCAGCAGTTCCTGGGCGAGCGCGATGTACGACTCCTCGCCGTTGCCGAGCCCGGGCACGATCAGGGGCGCGGCGATCATCGGCAGGAAGAGGATCAGCGGCCACACGAGCCACAGCGCGCTGGACAGCGCCGCCGCGCGCTTCGCCTCGGAGCCGGAGGGCGCGGCCATGTAGCGCTGCGCCAGGTTCCACATGCCGCCGTTGTACTCGAAGGTCTTGACCAGCAGGAACGCGAGGATGAGCCAGGTGGTGACCGAGCCGTTGACCGGGTCGCCGTGCCCGTCGGGCAGGTCGCCCCACATGGTGAAGGGGAAGTCGAAGCCCAGCTCGATCATGACCGCGACCAGCATGGCGACGCCCGCGACCGCCTGGATGACGAACTGGCCCATGTCGGTGAGGACGTCCGCCCACAGCCCGCCGACCGTCATGTACGCCATGGTGGCGACGCCGGTGAAGAGGATGCCGGTCTCCAGGGGGATGTCCGCGAAGCCCTGGAGCAGCACCGAGATGGCGACCCACTTGGCGGCGATGTCCACGACCTTGAGGGCCGCGCCGCTGTAGGCGAGGACCTGCTGGGTCGGCAGGTTGTAGCGCTGCGTGAGGTATTCGAGCGGGGAGGCGACGCCGTGCTTGGCGCGCAGCCGGTTCCAGCGGGCCGCGAAGAGGAACGCGCCGACGCCGACGCCGAGGCCGATCGTCAGCGGCCACCAGAAGTAGACGGTGACGCCGTCGTTGTAGGCGACGGCGGCGAACGCCACGAACATCACCGCGCTGTAGCCGGACATGTGGTGCGAGATGCCGGACAGCCACCACGGGATCTGTCCGCGCGCCGTGAAGAAGTCGGCGACGCTGTGAATGCGGTTCTTCGACCACCAGCCGATGGCTACGACCACGAGGAAGTAACCGGCGACCACGATCCAGTCCAACGCGGACATCCGCGGCTCCTTGAGAAGGGAAGGGACTTACCAATGGGCTCGCTTGGGAACGAAGTCGGGGGCGAAGGTCCGCATGTACGCGGTGTCGTCGCGGTGGCGGACGCCGCAGTCGAGGTACTGCCGGTGCATCCTGGCGAGGGCGTCGCGGTCCAACTCGACGCCGAGGCCCGGCCCTTCCGGCAGGGGGACGGCGCCGTCCACGAAGCGCAGGGCGCCGGGGGCGACGACGTCCTGGCCGTCCTGCCACGGGGTGTGGGTGTCGCAGGCGTGCGTGAGCCCCGGTGTGGCGGCGGCGAGTTGGGTCATGGCGGCGAGGCTGATGCCCAGGTGGGTGTTGGAGTGCATGGACAGTTCGATGCCGAACGTGTCGCACAGCGAGGCGACATGGGAGGAGCGCAGCAGGCCGCCCCAGTAGTGGTGGTCGGTCAGGAGGACGCCGATGGCGCCCTGGGCCACGGCGGGCGGCAGGTGTTCGTGCGTGACGACGCACATGTTGGTGGCGAGCGGCATGGGCACCTGGGGGGCGACCTGTGCCATGCCCTCGATGCCGGGGGTGGGGTCCTCCAGGTATTCGAGGACACCGGCGAGCGCCGTGCCGACGCGGACCGAGGTCTCGGGCGTCCAGGCGGCGTTGGGGTCGAGGCGCAGGGGGACGCCGGGGAAGGCGTCGTGCAGGGCGAGGACGGCGTCGATCTCCTGGTCGGGCGGCAGGACGCCGCCCTTCAGCTTGATCGAGCCGAAGCCGTACTCCTCGATGAACAGCCGGGCCTGGGCGACGATCCCGGCGGGGTCGAGGGCCGCGCCGAAGCGGTCGGGGGTGGCGCCGGGGTGGGCGGCCCACTTGTAGAAGAGGTAGGCGCTGTAGGGGACGGCGTCGCGTACGGGCCCGCCGAGGAGGTCGGCGACGCGCAGTCCGGCGGCCTTGCCGCGGATGTCGAGGCAGGCGACCTCGAAGGGGGAGAAGACGGAGTCCACGGTCTTGCGGGGGGTGGAGGCGCCGATGAGGCCGTGGCGGTCGGAGACGACGTCGCCGCCGAGGCCCGCGGCGACGGCGGCGTACAGGGCGTGGTGCGCGTGGACGTCGATGCCGGTGAGCAGGGGGGCGACGGCGTGGAGCCGTTCGAGCTGGGCCAGGTCGCCGTAGGTCTCGCCGAGCCCGGTGACGCCCTCGTCGGTGACGATCTCGACGATCGCCCGCAGGGCCCACGGCTCGTGCACGCCCGAGGCGTTGAGGAGCGGCGGGTCGCGGAAGGCGACGGGGGTGATGGTGAGGTCACGTATGCGCATAGGGCGGTTCATCCACATCGTCTGACGGCACTCACTCGCCCCCGCCCATTCATCTATCTGAACGGGGAACATTATCTTGAACGGACGGAACGCAACTGTAGGAGTGCGCCCCAGGAGCGTCAAGGGTCCGGGCACGGCCGCCCGGCCGGGTCCTCGTTCAGCTGGCTGAACGGCAAACGGCACGGCGGGAGTTCACCGCCGTGCCGTCCCGTACCGCCGCGTGGGGCTCACCCCGGGGCGTCGCCCGCCGTCCGCAGCGCGGCGGCCAGCACCTCGGCCAGGTGCCGCGCCCGGCCGCCGCCGAGCTGGTCGAGCTGGGTGCGGCACGAGTAGCCGTCCGCGAGCAGCACAGCCCCCGGCGGCGCCGACCGTACGGCGGGCAGCAGCGTCTCCTCGGCGCAGGCGACGGACACGGCGTGGTGGCCGCGCTCGAAGCCGAAGTTGCCCGCGAGGCCGCAGCAGCCCGCCGCCAGGTCGCCGGTGAGGCCCGCGCGTTCCCGCAGCCGCCGGTCGGCGGCGTCGCCGAGGACGGCGTGCTGGTGGCAGTGGGTCTGGCCCACGACGGGCCGCCCGACATGCGGCGGCTGCCAGTCGGGGGCGTACTCCTCCAGCGTCTCGGCGAACGTCCGCACGCCGTCCGCGAGCCGCCTGGCCCGGGGGTCGTCCGGCAGCAGCTCGGGCAGGTCGGTGCGCAGCGCGGCGGCGCAGGGCGGCTCCAGGACGGTCACGGGAAGCCCGGCGTCGAGCGCGGGCGCGAGGTGGTCGAGGGTGCGGCGCATGACGGCGCGGGCGCGGTCGAGCTGCCCCGTCGTGACGTACGTGAGGCCGCAGCAGACCGTGCGCGGCGGGACGACGGGGCGCAGCCCGGCGTCCGTCAGCACGTCGGCCGCCGCGTCGCCCGCCTCGGGCGACAGGTGGTTGGTGAAGGTGTCGGGGAAGAGCACGACGGGCCGCCCGGTCGCGGCGCGCCCCGGGGCGCCGCGCCACCGCCGGGTGAACGGCCGCGCGGCGAGCGGCGGGACGGCCCGCTCGGGTGCGACGCCCGCCAGGCGTTTGGCCAGGGCCGCCAGCGGACGGACGCGCGCGGCGGCGTTCGCGGCGGGCGCGGCGCGCAGCGCGGCGACGAGCCGCAGCCACTCGGGCAGCCTGCCCAGCGCGTAGTGGGCGGCGGGCCTGCGGCGCCCGGCGTAGTGGTGGTGCAGGAACTCGGCCTTGTACGTGGCCATGTCCACGCCGACCGGGCAGTCGCTGCGGCAGCCCTTGCAGGACAGGCACAGGTCCAGCGCCTCGCGGACCTCGTCGGAGCGCCACCCGTCGGTCACGACCTCGCCGATCAGCATCTCGTGCAGCAGCCGGGCCCGGCCGCGCGTCGAGTGCGTCTCCTCGCCCGTGGCCCGGTACGAGGGGCACATCACGCCGGAACCCGGCGTCGTCTCGCGGCACTTGGCGACGCCGACGCAGCGGCGCACCGCCGCGGAGAAGTCGCCGCCGTCCTGCGGGTAGGCGAACGCGACGGGTTCAGGACGCCGCGGCATCCCGGCGAACCGCAGGTGCGCGTCGATCGCCGCAGGGCGCGCCAGGACGCCGGGGTTGAGGGCGCCGTCCGGGTCCCACAGGTCCTTGAAGTCGCCGAAGACGCCGACCAGTTCGGCCCCGTACATCCGGGGCAGCAGCGCGGCGCGCGCGAGGCCGTCGCCGTGCTCGCCTGACAGCGATCCGCCGTGCGCGACGACGAGATCGGCCAGCTCGCCGCCGAACTCGCGGAACCGCGCGATGCCGTCCGCCGTGAGGAGGTCGAAGTCGATGCGAATGTGAACGCAGCCGTCCCCGAAGTGCCCGTACGGCGCGCCCCGCAGGCCGTGGTCGCGCAGCAGCCCGCGGAACTCCCGCAGGTACGCGCCGAGTCGCTGCGGCGGCACCGCGCAGTCCTCCCAGCCGGGCCACGCCTCCCCGCCGTCCGGCATGCGCGTCGCCGTGCCCGACGCGTCCTCGCGCACGCGCCACAGCAGCCGTTGCTCCGCGTGAGCGGTGACGACGCGCAGCCCGGTGGTCGCGTCCCCGGCCGCGCGGCCGAGCGCGCGGGCCCGCTGCTCCGCCTCGGCCGGGCTGTCGCCGCCCGCCTCGACGAACAGCCACGCCCCGCCGGGCGGCAGCGCGGCCCGCGCGGCGGGGGACGGCACGAGGTCGGCCGCCATGCCCTCGACGGTCAGCGGCCCGTGGGCGAGCAGCCCGGGGGCGGCCTCGGCGGCGGCCGACTCGTCGGGGAAGCCGAGGACGGCGAGCGCCCGCGCCCGTGGCGCCTCGACCAGCCGGACCGTCGCCTCCGTGAGGACACCGAGCGTGCCCTCGCTGCCGGTGAAGGCGCGCGCCCAGTCCCGTCCTTTCTCCGGCAGCAACTCGTCCAAGGCGTAGCCGGAGATGCGGCGCGGCAGGTCGGGATAGCCGGTGCGCAGCAGCGCCAGCCGCGCGGAGACCAGCTCGTCCACGCCGCGCCGCAGCCCCTCGGGCACGCCCGCGCCGCCGCGTTCGAGGCGGGCGGGCGCGCCCCGGTACGTGAGGACGTCGAGGGCGCGCACGTTGTCGGCCGTCGTGCCCCAGGCGACGGAGTGGGAGCCGCAGGCGTTGTTGCCGATCATGCCGCCGAGCGTGCAGCGGCTGTGGGTGGACGGGTCGGGGCCGAACGTGAGGCCGTGCGGTGCGGCGGCGGCGCGCAGCGTGTCGCAGACCGCACCGGGCTGCACCACCGCCGTGCGCGCGTCGGGATCGACGTGCAGGACGCGGTTCATGTGGCGCGTGAAGTCGAGGACGACGCCGGTGCCCGTGGCCTGTCCGGCGATGCTCGTGCCGCCGCCGCGCGGGACGACGGGCGCGCCGTGCTCCCGGCAGACGGCCAGCGCGGCGGCCACGTCGTCCGCGTCACGCGGGGCGACGACGCCGACCGGCACGCGCCGGTAGTTCGAGGCGTCCATCGTCGTCAGGGCGCGCGCCGCCGTGCCGAAATCGACCGTGCCGCGCACGGCCGAACGCAGCGCCGCCGCCAGCTCCGTTGTGTGCAGAATCGGCTCCATGCCCCCAGCGTGCACCCTGCGGAGCGGCGCGCCGCGCGGCGTGTCCGATCGCGAACGACGAGGGGCGGAGGAAAACGTTCATTTTCCGAAAGAAGAGTTGCCCTGTTGTGACCCCAAGCCGCCTATAGTGTGGGCCACTTGCACCACCCGTCTCCCGGCCCCAGGGATTCGTTCATGACAGCGCACATCCCCCCGGCGCGCCGCTGGACGGCGCGTCCTCCCCTCAGGCACACCCTCCTCGCCCTCGCGCTCTCCACCGCTGTCGCCGCGGGCGGCTGGTTCGCCGCCGTCCTCGCGGCCCCCGCATCCTTCAGGGCCCCGCTCGCCGTCGGCGCGGGCGTCGCCGGGGCGGCGCTGGTCACCGCCGTCACCCTGGCCGTCCGCGCGGGCGGCGCCCACCGGGCCCTGCGCCGCGCGCTCGTGGAGGCCGACCGCGAGGCGGAGGCGTTCGTCGGCGGGACCGTGCCCGAGATGGTGGCCAGGCTGCGCGGCGGCGCGTCGCCCGAGACCGTCCTCGCGTCCTTCCCGGAACCGGCCGACGAGGCGTCACGGCAGGTCATGCGCGTCCTCGCCACCGAGATCGGGCGCAGCGAGGCGAGCAAGGCCGCGGCGACCGCCGCCTGCGCCAACGCCGCAGGGCGGATGCAGGCCCTCGCCACCAGCACGCTCGCCAGCCTGCGCGAGATGGAGCACCGGCACACCGAGGACGCCGTGCTGGAGGACCTGCTGCTCCTCGACCACCGCACGGCCCAGGCCGGGCGGCTCGCCGACAGCATCGCCGTCCTCACCGGGGCGCGCTCGGGCCGGCGCTGGCCGAAACCCATCGGCATGGAGAGCGTGCTGCGCGGCGCGATGGGCCGCATCGGCGGCTACCAGCGCGTGCGGCTGCACTCGGCGCTCGACGTCGCCGTCGCCGGGCACGCCGCCGAGGCCGTCATGCACGCCCTCGCCGAACTGCTCGACAACGCGGCCAACTTCTCGCCGCCCACCGCCGAGGTCCACGTCTACACCGAGCAGGTGCCGACCGGGGTCGTCGTCACCGTCGAGGACAGCGGCCTCGTCATGAGCGAGGCGGCCCTGCGGCGCGCCGAACGGGCCGTCGCCAGCGACGCCATCGACCTGACGACGCTCTCCGGCACGCGGCTCGGCCTCGCCGTCGTCGGCGTGCTGGCGAGCAAGCACGGGCTGTCCGTCTCGTTCCGCCCCTCGGCGCGCGGCGGGACCGGCGCGCTGCTCCTCGTGCCGCAGGAACTGATCACCGCGCACCGGCCGGAAGGTCCGCAGGGCGCCGCCGCGTTGGAGACGGGCAGGACGGTCCGCACCCGCCGCCTCGCCGCCGCGCCGAAGCCCGCAGAACTCCCCCCGGCCCCGGGCCCGGAGGCGGCACCGGCCGAACGGCCCGCGACAGGCCCAGGCGGCCTGCCGCAGCGCCGCCGGGGCGGCACGCTCACCGGCGACCGCGCGGCCCGCGCGGCGGCCCACCGCACGGACGACGGCGAAGGCAGCACCCACAGCAGCGGGAACGGCGCCGCCCGGCCGCACTCCCCCGCCGAATCGGCGGCACGCTTCGGCGCGTTCCGGCGCGCCGTCCAGGGCGGAACGCAGGACACCGACCGCACCACCCCGCCCCTGGAGGACGACACCCCATGACCGCCCTTTCCCCGGGTGCCCCCCAGGCACGGACGGACCACGGCCCCGGCACCGCCGACGACCGCCTCGCCTGGCTGCTGACCGGCCTCGTCAGCCGCACCCCCGGCGCACGCCACGCCCTCGTGCTGTCACGCGACGGGCTGAAGCTGAGCCGTACGCCCGAGCTGTCCGAGGACTCGGCCGACCAACTGGCCGCGATCGCGGCGGGGATGCAGTCCCTGGCGCACGGCGCGTCCATCGAGTTCGGCGACGGCACCGGCGGCGTCAGGCAGTCGATGACCGAGTTCTACGGCGGCCTGCTGTTCATCGTCGAGGCGGGCTCGGGGGCACACCTCGCGCTCGTCGCCGACGACGACGCGGACGCCGGGCTGATCGGCCACAACATGACGGAGCTGGTCGAGCAGCTCGGCGAGTACCTGAGCGCCGCGCCCCGCGAGGGCGCGGACCCGGCCACGGGCCCGGGCGGCGACAGAGCATGAGCCCGGCGGGCCGGGACGACGACGACCCCGCGCGTCTGTACACCCTCGTCGGGACGCGCGGGCGCGCCGCCCGCGCCGCCGCCGCCTCGTTCGACCTGGTCACCCTCGTCGTCAGCGAGGCGGAACCGGTCCCCGGCATGCAGTCGGAGCACGCGCGCATCCTGCGCCGCTGCCGCCGCCCGGCCGCCGTGGTCGAGCTCGCGGCAGAACTGGGCCTGCCCGTCACGCTCGTGCGGATGATGCTCGGCGAACTGCTCGTCTCCGGCGGCGTGTCCGTCCGCCGCGCCCGGGCCTCGTCCGCCGGGCAGGCCGACCCCCGACTCCTGGAGCAGGTACTCGTTGGACTCCGTAATCTCTGACCCGCTCCCCGGCCCCCCACCCCTGGGGCCCTCCGTGGACACCGGCCTGAAGATCCTGGTCGCCGGTGGCCTCGGCGCGGGCAAGACGACGCTCGTCCGCTCCGTCAGCGACATCAGGCCGCTGGACACGGAGGAGATCATGACGCGCGCCGGGCAGGACGTGGACGACCTCACCGGCGTGCGCGGCAAGGGCGGGACGACCGTCGCGTTCGACTTCGGGCGGATCGCGCTGGACGAGCGGACCGTCCTCTACCTCTTCGGCGCGCCGGGGCAGGAGCGCTTCCGCTTCCTGTGGGACCGGCTGTTCACGGGCGCGCTGGGCGCGGTCGTCCTGGTGGACACGCGGCGGCTCGCCGACTCCTGGTACGCCATCGACCGGCTGGAGGCGCAGGGCACGCCGTTCGTCGTCGCGCACAACGACTTCGGCGGGCCGCGCCACAGCCACGCCCGGATACGCGAGGCGCTCGACCTGCGGGAGGACGTGCCGCTCATGGACTGCGACGCCAGGTCCCGCGCCTCGTGCAAGGCCGTCCTCCTCACCCTCGTGCACCACCTGTCCGGCCGGGAGACCGCCGTATGACGCCCGACACCCCACCCCACGCCACCCCCGGCGCCGTGCCCCTGGACGGCACGCGGTTCGCGGGCGATCCCGCCGCCCTGTACCGGCGCCTGCGCGACCGGCACGGGCCGGTCGTGCCGGTGACGCTGACCGGCGGGCGGCCCGCCTGGCTGGTCATCGGCTACCGCGAGGCGCACCACGTCGCGGGCCATCCCGAGATCTTCGCGCGCGACCCGGGGACGGCGGGGCACGGCGGGCCGCCGTCCCTCGCCGCGCTCGACGGCGACGCCCACGAGCGCCGCGCGGGCGCGCTCGGGGACGCCCTGGAGGCCACCGAGCCGCTCGGCCTGCGCCGCGCCGCGGAACGCGCCGCCGACGCCCTGGTGGACACCTTCTGCGCCCGGGGCCGCGCCGACCTGACCGCCGACTTCGCGGAGCCGCTGACCGCCCGCGTCCTGACCGGGCTCTGTGGCTTCCCCGACGCAGAGGCGCACCTGGTCGCCGCCGCGCTCGGCGCGCCACCCGACGAGGGCGGCGAGGGCGACGAAGGCAGCACGGCCCGCGCCGACCTGACGGCGGCCGTGGCCGCGCTCGTCACCCGCCGCCGCGCCACCGCGCCACCGCCAGGCTCCGGCGACGGCCGCGGCCCCGACCTCGTCTCCCGCCTCCTCGCCGACCCGCGCGCCCTCACCGACGAGGAGGTGACGCGCGACACGACGGCCCTCCTCACCACGGGCCACCGCCCCACCGCCGACTGGATCGGCAGCACCCTGCGCCTGATGCTGACGGACGACCGCTTCTCCGCGCCCGTCTCCGGCGGCAGGCACAACGCGGGCGACGCCCTGCACGAGGTGCTGTGGGACGACACCCCGACGCAGAACGCCCCCGGCCGCCGCGCCACCCGCGCCACCCAGCTCGGCGGACGCAGCATCGCCGCCGGGGACCTCCTCGTCCTCGGCCTTCAGGGCGCCAACGGCGACCCCGAGATCCGCCGCGCGGCGGGCGCCGACGCCGAGGCCGCGTTCTGGGTGACGGGCCTCACCGGCATCAGCACGGCGGGCAACCGCGCCTACCTCTCCTTCGGCCACGGCACGCACCGCTGCCCGTTCCCCGCCCAGGAGATCGCCGAGACCGTCGCGCGCACCGGCGTCGAGGTCCTTCTCGACCGGCTGCCCGACATCGCCCCCGACACCCAGGGCGGCGCCCCGTCGCGCCGCCCCTCGCCTTGGCGGCGCGGCCTGGCGGCGCTCCCGGTGCGCTTCCAGCCCACGGCGGAACGGGGGGCGGGCGGGCGCTGAACCGGGCCGCGGGGCGGCGCCGCTGTTCATCCCCTGGTCCTGATGTGCGGGAGGGGCGCCGGAGGGACTACGCTCCGGCCCGTGGCCGATATCCAGATCCCCGCTGACATCAAGCCCGCCGACGGCCGGTTCGGCGCGGGCCCCTCCAAGGTGCGCACCGAGGCGCTCGCCGCCCTGGCCGCGACCGGTACCTCCCTGCTCGGCACCTCCCACCGGCAGGCGCCGGTCAAGAACCTCGTCGGGCGGGTGCGCGACGGCGTACGCTCCCTGTTCTCGCTGCCGGAGGACTACGAGGTGGTGCTCGGGAACGGCGGGACCACCGCGTTCTGGGACGTCGCGACGCACGGCCTGATCGAGGCGAAGTCGCAGCACCTGTCGTTCGGGGAGTTCTCCTCGAAGTTCGCCAAGGCCGCCAGCAAGGCGCCCTGGCTGGACGAGCCGACCATCATCACCGCCAACCCCGGCACGCACCCGCAGCCGCGCGCCGAGCGCGGCGCCGACGCGTACGCCTTCACGCACAACGAGACGTCCACCGGTGTCGCCGCGCCCATCGCGCGCGTCCCCGGGGCGGACGACGGGTCGCTCGTGCTGGTGGACGCGACGTCGGGCGCGGGCGCCCTGCCGGTGGACATCACCGAGACCGACGTCTACTACTTCGCGCCGCAGAAGGTGCTGGCGGCGGACGGCGGCCTGTGGATCGCGGCGTTCTCCCCGGCGGCCCTGGCCCGCGCGGAGCGCATCGCGGCGTCCGGGCGGCACATCCCCGAGTTCTTCTCGCTGCCGACGGCGATCGACAACTCGAAGAAGAACCAGACGTACAACACCCCGGCGCTGACGACACTGTTCCTCGTCGCGGACCAGCTGGAGTGGATCAACGGGCAGGGCGGCCTCGACTGGGCGACCGCGCGCACGGCCGACTCGTCCGGGCGGCTGTACGCGTGGGCGGAGAAGTCGGAGTACGCGACGCCGTTCGTGACGGACCCCGAGCAGCGTTCGCAGGTCATCGGGACGATCGACTTCGCGGACGGCGTGGACGCGGCGGCCGTCGCGAAGGCGCTGCGGGCCAACGGGATCGTGGACACCGAGCCGTACCGCAAGCTGGGCCGCAACCAGCTGCGGATCGCGATGTTCCCGGCGATCGAGCCGGACGACGTCGAGGCGCTGACGCGCTGCGTGGACTACGTGATCGAACGCCTCTGACGCCGCACGGCGCGCTCGTCCCGGTGCCCGGCCCCCCGTTCGCGGGGTGCCGGGCACCGGTGCGTCCCGGCCAGGGTGCCGCCGGGAATTGACCCACGGAAGTGGCCCTTCAATGCACCTCATGACGGGTCTTCCGCGGCCGTAACGTCGGTGGTGACAGCAAGGACCCACCCGACAGGGGAGACGTCATGGACACCAGCAGCACCACGCCCCGCACCCGCCCCGTGCTCGTCCGCGCCGAGGAGGCCGAGACCCTCCAGGACGGCGCCACGAGCCTGATCACCCTCCTCGCCGACGCGGGCGCCACGGGCGGCGCGCTCACCGCCAACAAGGCGACCTTCGCGAAGGGCTCCCCCGGCGCCCCGGCCCACTTCCACACCAAGGCCACCGAGCTGTTCTTCGTCCTGGACGGCACGATGCGCATCCTCGTGGACGACACGGTCCTGACCCTCGGCAAGGGCGACTTCCTGACGGTGCCGCCGACCGTGCCGCACGCCTTCGCCCCGGCCCCCGGCGCGGAGGCGGAGCTGCTCGTCGTGTTCACGCCGGGGCTGCACCGCTTCGACTACTACCGCCTCCTGGAGCGCGTCCACCGCGGCGAGGCCACCGTCCAGGACATCCGCGACAGCTCCGAGCAGTACGACAACCACTACTTCGACAGCCCGGTGTGGCAGCAGGCGCTCGCCGCACGCTGACGGCCCGCCGCCGCCCCCCTCGTCCCGCCCCGGAAAGCAGACCTCGCCATGCCCGTCACCGCACCGGAGACGGCGCCCCGCCGCCGTCCAGGACCGACCCTCGCGCTGCTGGCGTTCGCCCAGCTGATCATCTCCATCGA
Organism: Streptomyces avicenniae; assembly: GCF_000719135.1. Lineage (GTDB taxonomy): Bacteria > Actinomycetota > Actinomycetes > Streptomycetales > Streptomycetaceae > Streptomyces > Streptomyces avicenniae. The sequence goes on from NZ_JOEK01000007.1 coordinate 228,065, forward strand.
CTACAACATCGTCTATGTCGCCCTGCCCGAGATCGGCTCGGGCCTCGGCTTCTCCGCGCAGAACCTCCAGTGGGTCATCAGCGCGTACGCCGTGGCCTTCGGCGGCTTCCTGCTGCTCGGCGGCCGGGCGAGCGACCTGTTCGGGCCCCGGCGGATGTTCGTCCTCGGCCTCGGCCTGTACGCCGCGTCCTCGCTGCTCGGGGGCCTGGCCGGATCACCGGCGCTCCTGATCGCGGCGCGCGCCCTCCAGGGCGTCGGCGGCGCCTTCCTCTTCCCCGCGACGCTGACCCTCGTCTCCACGGGCTTCGCCGAGGGCCGGGAGCGCAACCGGGCGTTCGCCGTGTGGGGCACGGCCGGGGGCAGCGGCATGATCCTCGGCTCGCTGCTCGGCGGTGTGCTGACGGACGCGTTCGGCTGGGAGTCGGTGTTCTTCGTGAACGTCCCGCTGGCCGGGGCCGCCGCGCTGCTCGCGTTCGTGGTGATCGCCCCCGACGCGGCGCGGCGCGGCGGACGCTCCGTGGACGTCGTCGGCGCGCTGACCTCGACGCTCGGGGTCACGGCGGTGGTGTTCGCGCTGGTCCAGGGCCCGGAGTCCGGCTGGCTCTCGCCCCAGGTGCTGGCCGCCGCCGTCGGGGGCGCCGTGCTGCTCGCCGGATTCGTCGGCGTCGAGCTGCGCAGCGCCGACCCGTTGCTGCCCCTGCGCCTCTTCCGCAACCGGAACCTGAGCGTGGGCACGGCCGTGACGTTCCTCTACATGGGCACGTTCGGGACGCTGCTGTACTTCCTGACGGTCTACTTCCAGGGCGTGCACGGCTACGACGCGCTGACGACCGGTCTCGCGTTCCTGGTGCCCATGGCCGCCATCGCGCTGGGCTCGCAGACGGCCGGGCGCCTGGCCACCCGGCACGGCATCCGTCCGGTCCTGGTCGCCTCGCTGGTCGTCGGCGGCGCGGGCGCGGTGCTCGCCGGGGCCGCGATGGCGACGGACGCCTCGTACTTGGCCCTGGTGCCCGGCCTCGTCGTGCTGGGCATCGGGCAGGGGGCGGGCTACACGCTGATGTTCGGTGCCGCCGCGCTCGGGGTCGCGGCGGAGGACCAAGGCATCGCCTCGGGGGTCGCCTCGACGAGTCAGCAGGTCGGCGGCGCCGTGGGGCTCGCGCTGCTGGTGGCGGTGGCCAACGCGGGGCTCGACGGCCTGGGCGGCGAAGCGCTCCGCTCCGCGACCACCGAGGGCCTGCGCACGGCGGTGTTCGTAGCGGCTGCCGGGATCGCGGTCACGGCGCTGGTGGCGCTCGGGCTGCGCGGGCCGGGGGCGGCGTACGTCGCGCGGCACGCCCCCGCGGCGGAGGGCCGTGAGGTCGTCCCCGTCTGACCGGCGGCGGAGGGACGAACGCGGGCGCCGCCTGGCTCAGGCGGCGCCCGCGCCGTGCTGCGGCGGCGGGGGGAGGACGCGGCGCAGCGCGTCGAGGGCGGCGGGGAAGCGGTGGTCGGGGGGCGTGGCGTAGCCGACGACCAGGCCGTCGCGGTGCGGTTGCGGGCTGTCGGGGTGGCGGAAGGCGGCGAGGCCGTCGAGGGCCAGGCCCGCGCGGGCCGCCGCCGCGACCGTGGCCGCCTCGGTGCCGTCGGGGAGCCGCAGGACGGCGTGCAGCCCGGCGGCGATGCCGGTGACCTCGACGTGCGGGGCGGTGCGCGCGAGCGCGTCGAGGAGCGCGGCGCGGCGCGTACGGTAGCGCTGCCGCATGCGCCTGACGTGCCGGTCGTACTGCCCCGAGGTGAGGAAGTCGGCGAGCGCGAGCTGGTCGGTGACGCCCGCCCACGCCTCGCGCTGCCCCTTCGCGGCGAGGACGGCGTCGGTCAGGCGCGGCGGCAGGACCATCCAGCCGAGGCGGATCGCCGGGGACAGGCTCTTGCTGACCGAGCCGAGGTGGACGACGTGGTCGGGGTCGAGCCCTTGGACGGCGCCGACGGGTTCGCGGTCGTAGCGGAACTCGCCGTCGTAGTCGTCCTCCAGCACGACGCCGCCACGGGCCCGCGCCCAGTCCACGGCGGCCGTGCGGCGGGCGGGGGCCAGGGGGCCGCCGGTGGGGAACTGGTGGGCCGGCGTGAGGAGTACGGCGCGGGCGCCGTGCCGTCCCGTGGTGCCGGGGTGGGTGGCGAGCAGGTCGGTCCTGGCGCCGGCGGGGTCGAGGCCGAGCGCGACGGTGCGGACGCCGGCCGCGTCCAGGATGCCGCGGTGGAACGGCAGGCCGTACGGCTCGACGGCCAGCGGACCGGCCAGGACGCCGCCGCCGAGGAGCAGCCGCAGGCCGTGGGCGACGCCTGAGCAGATGACGATGTGGTCGGGGGACGTGCGCACGCCGCGTACGCGTGCGAGGTGGTCGGCGAGCGCGGCGCGCAGTTCGGGCCGCCCCTGCGGGTCGCCTGGCGCGTAGGCGTCGTGCGGGGCGGCGGTCACGGCGCGGCGTACGGCGGCGATCCAGGCGGTACGGGGGAACGCGGTGGCGTCGGGCTGGCCTTGGCGCAGGTCGTGCGGGGCGTGGGCCGCGTGCGGCGGGGGCTTCCCGGGGGCGCTCGTCGGCCGCGCGGCGACGCGTTCCGCGACGCGTGTGCCGGAGCCCTGGCGCGCCGTGAGCCAGCCTTCGGCGACGAGTGCGGCGTACGCGTCGGCGACGGTGTTGCGCGCGACGCCCAGGTCGGCGGCCAGCGCGCGGTACGGCGGCAGCCTGGTGCCGGGGGCGAGTCGTCCCGTCCTGACGGCGTCCCGCAGCGCCGCCGCGAGGGCGGCGCGGCGCGGGCCGGTCGGTGACAGGTCGAGGTGCAGGTCGGATTCCGGCACGGGACCAGCCCCCTTCCGCCTGTCGATCGGCTGCCCAGGCTAGTCCCGCACCGCACCCGCCGCGTCCGGCGCCGCCTCGGGGCGCGCGGGGCGCAGCGCGCCGGTGACGAGGGAGGCGCCCGCCAGCAGGACGAGCACGACGGTCATGGCCGCGCGCAGCCCGACGTGGTCGGCGAGGAAGCCGAGGGACGGCGGGCCGACGAGGAACGCGCAGTAGCCCGCCGTCGCCACGGCCCCGACGCGCGCCGCCGCGTCGCGCGGGTGCTCGCCCGCCGCCGAGATCGTGACCGGGAAGCCGAGCGCGGCGCCGAGGCCCCACAGCACCACCGCCGCCCCGGCGACGGCCGGGCTCGGCGCGAGCACGACGACCGCCACCCCGGCCGCCGCGACCAGCGCGCTGGCCCGCACGACGCGGACGCGCCCGAAGCGCGTCAGCAGCGGCCCGCCCGCGAAGCGCCCGGCGGTCATGGCGACGGCGAACGCGAGGTAGGTGAGCGAGCCCGCGGTCGCGCCCGTGCCGTGTCCGTCCACCATCAGCAGCGGCAGCCAGTCCCCGGCCGCGCCTTCGGCGAAGGCCATGGCGAGGACGACGAACGCGATGAGGACGAGCCGCCCGTCCCGCCACACGCGCAGCCGCTCGCCCAGGCCCCGCGCGCCCTCGACGGGCGCCTCGGTGGCGCCCGTGCCGGGCGGGATCGCGCGGACGGCCCAGACGGACGCGGCGGCGGTGAGCACGGCGACGGCCAGCAGGTGCGGGCCGACCGGGACGGGGACGGCCGTCATCACCATGCCGAGCAGCGCGCCGACGACCGTGCCGAGGCTGAAGCAGCCGTGCAGCACGGGCAGGACGGGCCGCGCGAGGGCCCGTTCGACGGCGGCGCCCTCGATGTTGACGGCGATCTCCGACAGGCCGACCCCTGCGCCGAAGAGCGCGAGGCCGACGAAGACCCCGGGCGTCAGCGATGCGGCGGCGGTGCCCGCGACGGCGGCGACGCCCGCCGTCATCAGCGCGGCGCCGACGCCGATGGCGGCCCGGCCTCCGTGGCGGCGCACGACGCCGCCGGACGCGAGGACGCCCGTCATCGAGCCGGTGGAGAGCCCGAAGAGGACGAGGCCCATGGTGCCGGTGGAGACGTCCAGGGCGTCCCGGACGGCCGGGGTGCGGGCCACCCAGGAGGCGAAGCTCATGCCGGTGACCAGCATGTACAGGCAGATCGCGGCGCGGTGGCGGCGGATCGTGGCGGTGCGGACGTCCATGGCGGTGTGCGGGCCTCGCTGTGCGGTTCCGTGCGACGAGCGTACGTTCGTACGCCTCAAGTGTACGATCGTACGCGTGACCACTGACCACTTCGCCGGAGACCCCCGCACCCAGCACGAGCGGATGCTCGCCGGAGACCTGTACATCGCCGACGACCCCGCGATCGAGCGGGAGCAGCGCCGCGCGATCCGCCTCGCCGCCGCCTACCAGGCCGCGTACGTGGCGGACCCGGACGCCGCCCGTCCCCTCCTCGCCGAACTCCTCGGGCACCTCGCGCCGGGCGCGCACATCAGGCCCCCGCTGTACGTGGACTACGGCGCGCACCTCAGCGTCGGCGAGGACACGTTCGTCAACTACAACCTGACCGCCCTCGACGTCGCCGCCATCACCATCGGCCGCGACTGCCAGATCGGGCCCAACGTCCAACTGCTCACGCCCACCCATCCGGTCGAGCCGCAGCCGCGCCGCGACAAGCTGGAGGCCGCGCTGCCCATCACCATCGGCGACAATGTGTGGCTCGGCGGCGGCGTGATCGTCCTGCCGGGCGTGACGATCGGCGACGACAGCGTCATCGGCGCCGGGTCGGTCGTCACGAAGGACGTCCCGGCCGGTGTCGTCGCGGTCGGCAACCCGGCGCGCGTCATCCGTACGCTCTGAGGTTCCGACGCCCTGACCAGTCCAGGAGGCACCAGGTGGCGACCGGCCATGTCGATCCCGAACGGCGGGAGCGCATCATCGGCGCCGCCCTCGACCTCGTCGCCGAGGAGGGCGTCGCCGGGGTGTCGCACCGCAAGATCGCGGCGCGCGCGGGCGTCCCCCTCGGCTCGATGACGTACCACTTCCGCAGCATGGACGCGCTGCTGCGGGAGGCGTTCACCTGCTTCTCCGGCACGGTCGTCGCCGTCTTCGAGGAACGGCTCGGCGCGGCGGCGACCTGTGAGGAGGCGGCCGAGGCCGTCACCGGCCTCATCCACCACCTCTCCTCCGGCGACCAGCGCGAACTGGTCCTGACGCACGAGCTGTACACCCTGGCCGCCCGCGAACCCGCCTACCGCGAGCTGACGCACACCTGGATGAACCGCAGCCGCCGCATCCTGGAGCGGCACTTCGACGCGGCCACGGCCCGCCAGCTCGACGCGCTCATCGAGGGCATGTCGATCCACCGCGCGCTCGACACCGAGCCGCACGACCGCGCGCTGACGGCCGACGCCGTCGCCCGCATCGTCGGCGGCGCGGCCGGGCGGGCCGCCGACGCGACCGCGACCACGACCGCGACCGCGACCGCCGGGGCGGCGCGCGCCGGTTGACCGCCCCGGGGCGCGGACGCGGCGCAGATCACAAATCGGTTTCGGTCATATCGCACATCGGCCTTCACAAGACGGGCCCCGGGTGGCTAGCGTGCAGCGCCAGAAGGCCCGCCGCTCCCGCCCCACCCGCCCCGCGCGGACCGGGAGCCACGGAACGCTAGGAGGCCACGGCCGTGGGTACCCATCGCAAGCCGCGCACCGGAGTGCTCGACTCCCCCGCGGCGCGCCGTGGCGCGATCGGCGTCGGCGCCGCCGCGCTCGCCTCCGCGTCGCTGCTGTCCCAGCCCGCCTCGGCCGACGACGCGGACCCGCCCTCCGTCGAGGAGCAGCGCGACCGGGCGGACGACGCGCGCGGCCGGGCCCTGGAGGTCCGCGAGCAGGTGGACGCCCTGTACCGCGACGCGGGCGCGGCCACGCAGCGCTACAACGAGGCGCAGGAGGCCGTGGAGCGTCAGGAACGGTCCGTGGACGACCTGCTGGGCGAGGCTGCGGACGCCACGGACCGCGTGAACGAGGCGCGCCGCACCCTGGGCGCGTACGCCGCCGCCCAGTACCGCTACGGCACCGGGCTCTCCGACACGGCGCACCTGCTGCTCTCCGACGACCCGCAGAGCTTCTTCAGCAACCGCCACACGCTCAACCGCCTCGGCGAGGTGCAGCAGCAGGCACTCACCGACTTCACGTCCGAGCAGCGCGCCGCCGAGGACCGGCGGGCGGAGGCGGCGGACGCGCTGGCCGGGCTTGAGGCGTCGCAGGTGGACGCGCAGGCGCGGAAGGAGGAGGTGCAGGGCCGCCTCGCGGAGGCGCAGGCGCTGCTGAACGAGCTGTCGGCCGAGGAGGAGGCGCAGCTCGCCGAGTTGGAGCGGCTGGAGCGCGAGGAGGCGGAGCGTCAGGCCGCCGCTGCCGCCGCCGAGGCGGCGGAGCGTGAGGAGGCGGCGCGCGAGGCCGCCGCGCGGGAGGCGGCGGAGCAGGAGCAGGCGGACGCACCGGCCGACACCCCGCCGCCCGCCACGGACGACGGCGGGAGCGACAGCGACACGTCGAGCCGGGCCGAGCAGGCCATCGCGTTCGCCGAGACGCAGCTCGGCAAGCCGTACGTGATGGGCGGCACGGGCCCGAACAGCTGGGACTGCTCGGGGCTGACGCAGGCCGCGTGGCGCGCGGCGGGCGTGGAGCTGCCGCGCGTGACGTGGGACCAGGTGAACGCGGGCACGTCCGTCCCGCGCGACCAACTGCGGCCCGGCGACCTGGTGTTCTTCTACGCGGACATCAGCCACGTCGGCCTGTACATCGGCGACGGGATGATGATCCACGCGCCGAAGCCGGGCGCGTACGTGCGCTACGAGTCGATCGACTACATGCCCTTCCACAGCGCCCGCCGCCCGGGCTGAGGCGGCGCCCGGCCTACCGCCGGGTGAGGACGGCGATGTCGGGGCCCGTGGTGACCACGAGGCGGTTGTCGGCCGTGACGGCGAGGTGGGCGGGGGCGGACAGGTAGGCGACCAGGCTGTCTTCCCCTGTCCGCAGGTCCCAGACGCGGATCGCGTCGTCGCCACCCGCCGTGACGGCGACAGGGCGGCCGTCGAGGACAGTGCAGACGATGGCGGTCACGGCGCCGTCGTGGGCGTGAAGTGGTTCGCCCACCAGCCGCGACCGCGCCGCGTCCCACACCAGGACCGTCCCGTCCCCGAATCCCGCGATCACCACCGGACGTCCCTCCACCGTCCCGCAGGCCAGCGCGGTGGCCGCCACGCCGTCGGCCTCCGACAGTTGACCGACCGGCCGCCCCTCGTCCAGATCCCACACCTGCACGGAACCGTCAACGCTCCCCGTCACCGCCACCGGGCGGCCGTTCATGACCCCGCAGGTCAGTGAGGACAGCCCGTGTTCGTGGCCGTGCGCGAACTCGGTGATCAGCATCCCCCGCGCGAGATCCCGGACATAAAGGATCCCGTTTGCAGCGGCGATCAGCACCGCCGGGCGGCCCACCGCCTCCCCGCAGGCGACCAAGGGCACCTCGGTCGGGGAGACCTGGAGCGGTTCACCGATCCACCGCCCCTTCCGCATGTCCCACACGCGCACCAGGCCGCCCCAATCGCTGACGACCGCCATCGGGCGCCCCTCCACCGCTCCGCAAGCAACCGCGTAGATCGTGTAGCCCCGGTCGGTCAGCGCCCTGCCCGTCTGCCGCCCCTCCGCCAGATCCCACACCCGCATCACCCCGACCGTGTCGCCGCTGACCGCCACGGCACGGCCCTCCACCTCGGCGCAGGCGACGGCGTTCACGCCCGCGGCGTGAGCGGCCAGCGGTTGACCGAGCCGTCGCTCCTCGGTCAGATCCCACGCCCGAGCCATCCCGTAGTCGCCGGTGATCAGCAGGAATCGCCCCTCCACCTCAGAGCAGGCGAGGCGGTGTGTCCCGCCGTCGTGGGCCGCCAGTGGCTCGCCGATCCAGCTCTCCCCGGACAGATCCCACAGCCGGAGCTTCCCGTCGTCATCGTTGACGACTTCCACAGGACGCCCGTCAACCACCCCGGCGGCCAACACTCCTCGCTCGTGACGCAGTCCACGGAACCACCCGCCGATCTGCCGTCCTGACACGAGATCCCACACTCGGACCACGGCGTCCGTGCCATTGGTCACCACCACAGGAAGGCCGCCAAGCGTCGTGCAGGCGAACCCCATCGGCCCCCCGAGGCCGCCGTAGAACGCCTCACCGACCTGCCGCCCCTCCGACAAGTCCCACACCTGGACCTTCCCGTTCCACCCGCCAATGACAGCTACCGGGCGTCCTTCCATCACAGTGCATTCCAACGCCAGCATCCCGTTGTCAAAGGCTGTGTCGATCTCCCTGATCAGCCGCTTCGTCGCGAGGTCCCACACCTCTATCTGTGCGCCACCGCTCAGCGTCACCACCACCGGGCGGCCGTCCAGCGCGCTGAGCGCCACCTCGGGCGTCCAGCGCCGATCGGTGGTCAGCAGCTCGGCGACCTGCTGCCCCTCCGCGAGGTCCCACACCTTCACCAACCCACGCCAGTCGGCGGTGACCGCCACCGGGCGGCCGTCCATCACCCCGCACGTCACCGAGACGTCGCCCACATGGCCGGTGAACGTGTGGCGTAGCGCCGGGGTGAAGGCGCCGCCGGTGGCCCACACCGTGGCCCACTCCCCCGGCGGGATGCGGTCCGTCAGGTCTAGGTGCAGGGCGTGCGCGCCCGCGCGGGCCGCGTCGAAGGCGAGGCTCTGGCGGCGCTCCGGTGGGGTGGCGGACTCGTGCAGGTGCACCGACGTGCGGTAGACCGCCGCCGCGAGGCGCGCCTCGTCGCTCCGCGTCGCGCGCAGGTGCGGGGCGAGGCGGCGCGGGGTCGCGTGGACGAGGTATTCCGTGTCGGTGACGAGCGCGTCGAGGCGGTCGGCGCGCACGGCGTGCGTGGCCAGGTGGTCAAGGGTGTACGGGTGGGCGCGCGACCAGTCGCGCGTCAGGTCGGCGTGGTACGGGACGCGGCTGGTCAGCACGTCGGTGAACGCCTCGTGGACGGCCCGCTCCTCGGTGCCCTCGCGGAGGTGTTCGGCGAGGGCCTGGTGGTAGAGGCGGTACGCGGAGCGGCCGTTCTCCGTCGCCTCGACGACGTAGGCCCCGGCGGAGGCGCGCAGCCACATCAGGTCGTCGTCGGTGTAGGCGCGGCCCGAGAGCGCCGAGGCGAGCGGGGCCCAGATGTCCTCCCAGGGCAGGCCCTGGCCCTCGGCGTACGCGAGGGGCCGCAGCAGATCGACGGCGCGGCGGGTGTGCTCGCCGAGGCGGGCGAGGTCCTGGCGCATGGCGTCGCCCGGCAGTTTCGGCAGACCGGCCCGCCACGCCGGGTCAGCCGGGTCACGGGCCACGTGGTCGGCCGCCGCGAGGGTTCCGGCGGTGATGCGGGCGACGAGGAACGAATTGCCCGCCGCCTCGGCGACGGCGTCGGCGACGAGGCGCAGCGCGTCGGGGTCGCGGCGGTAGGGCGAAGTGGCGTGCGCTTCGAGGAGGTTGCGGGCGGCGTACAGCCGGAGCGCCGCGGGGTCGGCGTAGAGATAGTGGTCAAGGTCGATGACCTGGCGGCCGAACTCACGCTCGGCGGGCGGGATTCCGAGACCGTCGAGGAGGTAGGGGCGCGTGCCGAGCAGCAGGCGGACACGGCCGTCCGCGTGGGTGATCAGGGGCCGCAGGATGCGGGCGCACAGCGTGTCGGGGGTGGCGGCCTCGTCCAGTGCGTCGATCAGCGCGGTGAACGGGCGCGTGCGTCCGGCGAGCGCTTCGAGGAGTTCCCCGACCGTCCCGGCCCGTACGTTCGCGGCGGCCGACAGGGCGCGCAACACGTCGTCGTCCGTGAGGTTCTGCGCGTACACGGCGACATCGACGCTGCCTGCCCCGGGGAGTTGGTCGGCGGCCAGCGCGAAGCTGTCGAGCGGCACGCTGCGGCGCCGTTCGGGGTGGCTCAGCGCGGCCATCAGCCCGAGGACGGCGGTCTTGCCGGAGCCGGGCCCTGCGGTGACCACGCGCACCGGCCCCCCGGCGGGCGCGGCGAGCCAGCGGCTCAGGTCGGCGAGTGCCTGCCGCCGCCCGGCGAACCACCAGCTCCGCGCCGCGCCGCTGGGATACCCCATGGCCCGCACCAGCAGGCGCGTCGTCAGCTCGGTGTCGCGGCGCCGCGCCTCCTCGCCGAAACCGGCGGCCTCCTGGATGGCGAGGTCCACGCCCGTGAGCCGCCGGTCGCGGCGCGGGTTGCGGAAGAACGGGGGCGGCTCGCCCGTGAGTCCGATCTGCGTCAGGGTGGTCTGCTGGTACCCGGGGCGATCGGGTGCGGGCTTGTTCATGTGCTGCACGACGGCCGTCGCGGACAGGGTGTCCGGGCCGTGCCCGGCGGTGGACAGGCTGCCGACCGCCTCGCCGAGCAGGCGCGGGAACAGCCCGGCGTCCGCCTGTTGGTGGGGCTGCGCGGAGGAGACGATGACGAGCCCGGCGCCGTCCGCCGTCCGCCACTGTGGCGTGATGCGTTCCAGCGCGGCGACGGCCAGTTCGTTGCCGCCCTGCCCCGAGTAGCAGGTGTCCACCATCAGCAGGAGCCGCCGCACGGGCGTGTCCCGCAGGATGACGGCGGCCAGGTTGGCGGTGCGCAGGGAGGTGTAGGCGAGGTCGGCCGGGTCGGTGTCGGCGAGGTACAGGACGTGGTCGCCGCCGTCGTCCAGGACGTCGCCGTGCCCGGACAGGTAGACGGCCACGAGGTCGTCCTCGCGCCGCTGGTCGGAGCGGCAGAAATCCCGCAGCTGGCGGCAGAGTTGGTCGCGCGTGGGGTTGAGGCCGAGGGCGGTCTCGTGCCGGTAGCCGAGGGTGCCGGTGAAGACGTCGATGGTCCGCTCGCGCGCCGCGACCAGCCCAGGCCGGTCCCACGCCGGGTTCTTCTGGTACTGGGACACGGCCGTCGCGATGAGGTACCTGCCGGGCCCGGTCACGACAGGCCCGCCGCGACCGCCGCGCCGCACAGCCGGTCCGTGAGGTAGGAGGACGCGTCGTGCGCGTGCGCCCCGTTGCGCACGATGCCCTGCCGCAGCCGTTGCCCGAAGGCGGGCCGCAGGTCCTTCACGAGCGCCACGACGTCGCCCTCGTCGGCGAGGTTCGTCCACACGAGGCCGTCTCCCCCTGGCCAGACGCCGCCTGGCGGCAGGAGCCGGTCGCGGATGAGGTGCGGGACGCCGAGGGGCGAGCCGAGGGTGACGAACGCCCGCACGCCGTGCCCCGGCCGCGCGCACAGCGCCTCGTACGCCACCACCGATCCCAGCGAGTGCGCGACGACGACGCGCGTGTCGTCGCCGAGCGCGTCCAGCACCCGCTGTCGCGCGGCCTCGCGCAGCGCGGGGTCCGTCAGGTAGCGGCGCACCTGTTTCAGGTCGAGCACCATCGCCCGCAGCGCGAGCCCGGCGAAGAACCGCGAGCCGGACAGCGCCCGGAGCGCCGCCTGCACCGAACGCGGCGTCGGGACAAGGGTGTCGGCGCCCGGCGGCACGACGCCCGGGTCGCTCCGCGCCGCCTCGGCCCACCACGCGGCCAGCAACTCCTCCTCGAATCCGGGTTCGACGTCGGCCGCCGTCACGCGTGGGTCGCCCACCGCGAGCAGTTGCCCGGCCGGGCGGAACAGATCGCCGTAGAACGCCATTGCGAGGTCGGCCTGTTGACCGGCCCCGGCCCGCCGCAGCCCGTCCGCCAGGGCAGGGGCCCACGCGGACCTCAGCGTCTCCTCCCCCAGCACCTGCTTGCCGATCCCGTGCACGCCCACCACCCGGGCCACATCCCCACCCCCGTCCGAGGACCGGCCATTCTACGGAGTGAACGGTCCTGCCGGAGCGCGGACTTCGCCCGGCCGTCTACGCTGTGGTGCCATGGGATCGACGGTGCGTCATGTCGTCCGCGACGTGGTGGCGGCCAGGGCGCCGGGTGAACTCGCCCTGCTCGACACGCTGCTCGTCCTGGACGACGAGGAGGTCGGCAGGGCGTTGCGCGGCCGTGCGCGGCGCGGGGACACGCTCGGGTTCGGGATCGCCGAGGCGACGGCCGTCGTCGTGCCGGTGGTGTGGCTGGTGGTGGACGAGGTCGTCAACCGGGGCGTGGGGGCGGCGGCCGACAGCGTCCTCGGACGGCTGCGGTCCCGGTTCGGGCGGCGCGGGCTGCCGGAGGAGGCCGCGGAGGTTCCGGCGCTCACGCGCGAGCAGTTGGTCGTGGTGCACCAGCTGGTCGTGGAGCGCGGAGCGGCGGCCGGGATCGGGCCGAAGGAGGCCGAGGCCTTGGCCGACGCGGTGGTGTCGCGGCTGGCCAGGGACGGCGGCGAGTAGGCGCGACGGTGGGGGCGAACGACGTCCGCGCCCTTGCGGACCGGGGCACGGTGCGGCGGTACGTGGTGACGCTCGTCGTGCTGGTGGCGGCCGTGCTGGAGACCGCGCGGAGCGCCGTGCGGGCGTTCACCTCGGAGGCGTCGTTCCGCCGGTGCGCGGACCGGGCGGGGGTGGACCTGGGGCTCCCGGCCGAGGAGGTGGGGAACAGGCTCGCCGTCAGCGGCGCGTTCACCGACTGCCGTGTGGGCGAGGAGGCGTGGGCCTCCGGCATGGCGCTCGCGTTCACCGGCGGCGTGGTCGTCGCCGCGCTGCTGCTGTGCCTCGCCATCCCGGTGTGGCGGGGGCGACGTCTGCGCCCGGCGGAACGGTTCGACGGCGGGCGCCCCACGTGGCTGCCGCTCACGGTGCACCTGGAACGGCTGGTAAGCCGGTCGGAACTCGGCCGACGCGCGCCCGTGTTCGTCGTGGACCCGCGTCAACACGCCGCCGGGGCGGTCGTCTTCGGGCATCCGAGGCGGCCGACGGTCTGCCTGGGCGCGGGCCTGCTGTCCTGCCGCGCGAGGCGTCAGAAGGCGTTCGAGGCCGTCGTCCTGCACGAGTTGGCGCACGTCCGCAACGGGGACATCGGCATCACCTACTTCACGGTCGCGCTGTGGCGCGTGTACTGCGCGGCCGTCCTGGTGCCTTTCCTGCTGCTCTCGCCCTGGCTCCCCGCCCAGGAGCAGGCGCCCGCCGCCGGGACGCTGGCGCCCGGCCTGGCCGCCGCGCTCCTGGGCTACCTCAGCCGCGCCGAGGTGCTGCGGCACAGGGAACTCGTCGCGGACTTCGACGCCGTGCACCTCGCAGGCGCCGAAGGCGCCGTCTGGAGGACGGCGGCCGAGGCCGAGGCGGAGGCACGCCGCGAGGGCTGGGCACGGGCGGCGGGCCGCTGGTTCGCCGGGCTGTGGCGCGCGCACCCGAGCTGGGAGGAGCGGCACACCTTCCTGACGCGCAGGGGACGGATGGACCACGGCGCCACCGGCCTCCAATCGGCCCTGTACGTCGGCGCCTTGTTCACCGTGCTGTTCACCGTGGACCTGACGGAGGGCCGGGCCGCCCGTCTCCTCTTCTACGCGGCCGTGGTCGCGCTGATCGCGGCGGCGGGGGTGTCGATGCCCCGCAAACGGCCGAGGCCCGTCTCGCTCGACGGCGCGGGCGCGCGCGCCGGGGGGCGGACGCGGCCCGTCAGGCGGCTTGGCGTCCTGGTGGCGGCGTTCTGCCTGCTCGTCGCGGCGGACGCGGCGCTGTCGCCGTTCGACGGCACGGGCCTGCCCGACGCGATGGCCAACCGCGAAAGCCTGCCAGCCGAGTTCAGGCACGAACCCCCGCCCCCGCCCGCCCCGGCGGAGGTCGCGGAGTGGGAGCGGGCGGGCGGCCGTGACGTGCTCGACCGCCTGGACGCGGCGCTCGGCATCGCCCCCGCGCTCACCTTCACCTCCCTGCCGCCCGAGGGCGACGAGGCGGAGCTGCTGGCGGACCACTGCGCGGAGATCCGCGCCGTCGTCCGCGACGGCCGCGCGCTGCGCCCGCTGCCCACCGAGCGCGAACAGGGCCTGATCGAGGACGCGTTGACGTCGGCCGAGGACGGCGGCGCCCTGCTGTGCGCGGACGGCCGGGGGCCGGACGACGCGCGGGCCGTCGTGGAGGCCGACCTCCACTACACCAGGGCCGGGACCGACCTGATGTCGCTGCGCCTCACGTTCCTGGTGGCGGGACTCGTCCCCGAGCCGCCGTGACCGGCGGCTCGGGGACGGCGATCGTGCCCTGCGCGACGGCGCACAGCGTCTCCTCACCGGCGTCGTCCACGGCCGACAGGTCGCAGCGGCAGACCACGCGGGAGCGCCCGGCGCGGACGACGCGGGCGTGGGCGCGCAGCAGCGTGCCCCTGGCGGGGCGGAGGTAGTCGATGGTGAACCCGGCGGTGAGCAGCCGGGCCCCGGCGACGGTGCCTGCGGCGAACGTCAGGGCGTTGTCCGCCGCGTAGGCGAGGACGCCGCCGTGCAGGTGGCCGTCCTGCTGGCGCAGGTCGTCGCGGACGGCGAGTTCGAGCGTGGCCTCGCCGTCGCCGAAGGCGGTCAGGCGGGTGCCGAGGAGGGCGCTGAACGGCTGGGCCGCCAGCACCTTCCGCGCGAGGGCGAGGTCGGGCGCGTTCTCCACCGTCACACCGTACTCGTCAGGGCGCGGTGCGCTGCTCGGTGGCGGCGGGCGGGGCCGGGGCGGGCGTGAGGTCGGGCAGATGCCACAGGGCGCGCAGGACGACGGCGAGTGCGAGGGCTATCAGCAGCGCGAGGGCGGTGGGGCGGCCGGGCCAGGTCTGGGGCGCCGATGGGGTGTCGGGCACGGGGGCGCCGTGGGGGCCAGGGGCGCGTAAGTCGGGTTCGCGGGACACGGGGGGATTGTCTCTTCTCGGGCCTGGGCGCCGGGATTTCGGTTAGGGGGTGGTCAGTCGTCGGGGGTGGCGAAGATGCGGAAGGCGAGGTCGATCTCGCCGGGGTGTGCGATGACGGGCTCGGACGCACGGGCCGTCCGCCGCGCGCTGCCGTGCCGTGGCGCGGTCGCCGTGCGGCGGCGGTACGCCGCGCACAGCGCGCCTGCCAGGGCGCCGAGCAGTCCGGCGGTCAGCGCTTGGCGGACCAACCTGCCGGGGCTCACCGTTCGTCCTCGCCCAACACGCGTACCAGGTAGAGGAACAGGACGACGAGACCCAGCAGGACGCCTGCGGCCACCAGGGCGGCGGCTCCCAGCACGGTCCCGGCGCAGCGCAGCACGGTCGTCACCCCGCCGCCCCGCCGTCCGCGTCCCCGGTGTCGAGGCCGAGGTCGAGGTCCAGGACGAACCACACGGCCTTGCCGCCTGCCTCGGGCTCGCAGCCGAAGTCCCGGCACATGGTGCGCAGCATCCACAGGCCACGGCCGGATACCGAGTCCCAGGCCGGTTCCACGACGACCGGCAGGAACGGCGAGCGGTCCTCCACCCGCACGGTCACCCGCCCACCGTCCGGCAGTACCGACAAACGACAGTGGCGCATCGGCCAGTAAGTCCCACACGAACCGCTGTTTGGCCTGCTCAGACCGCGTGAGGACCGTCATCGCACCTCCTGGGCTCCGTGGCGCGCCGACACGTACGGGCGGCGCCGAAGCAACCCCCCGTCACTTGCGGGCGGTTGCTTCGTTGACCAGCATGCAGCGATACGGCCACGGAATGCAATGTAGCGTCAGCATGCAATTGCGCATTCACACGGGAGTGCGCCAGGGGATGGGAGACTGGCACCATGACGACTGCAAGCCCGGTAGTGCGGCGGCGCCGACTCGGCCTCGAACTGAGGCGGCTGCGGGAGGCCGCCGACCTCAAGGGAGGCGAGGCATCGCGGGCCCTCAGCTGGTCACCCTCGAAGCTGTCCCGCATCGAGGCGGGCCGGACCGCCCCGGTGCCCTCCGACGTGACGCGGCTCCTCGACCTGTACGGCGTGCACGACCCGGAGCAGCGCGACAAGTTGGCGAAGCTGACGCGCGAGGCGCGGAAGAAGGGCTGGTGGCAGCTCTACAGCGACATCCCGTACTCCACGTACATCGGCCTTGAGGCGGCAGCCGAGTCGATGCTGACCTTCGAGACCGTCATCCCCGGCCTGTTCCAGACCAGCCGGTACGCCGAAGAGATCAACCGGGCGACGGATCCCGGTCTCTCCGAAGAGGCTCTGGAGACGCGGCTGGACGTGCGGATGCAGCGGCAGGACGTACTCGACGGTCCGAGTCCGCTGATGATGCGAGCCGTTCTCGACGAGTCCGCGCTGCGCAGGCGCGTCGGTGGGGCCGAGGTGATGCGCGAACAGCTCGACCGGCTGCTGGAGTTGTCCTCGCTGCCGAACGTGCTGCTCCAGGTCATTCCCTTCTCGGCGGGCGCGCATCCTGGGACACTGGCAGGGCCGTTCATCGTCCTGCGGTTCCCGGACATGGAAGACAGCGACGTGGTGTACGTCGAGGCGAACAACGATCCGTACCCGGATGAGGCGCAGCGGTACACGCTGCTGTTCGATAACCTCAGAGGCAGCGCCGTCAGTGTCACGCAGACGCAGGCGATGATCCGGAGCGTGAAGAAGGAACTATGAAGACGCAAGAGGCTGGGGACGCCGACCTCGCTCGCGCCGCTTGGCGCGCTCCGCGCCGGAGTCAGGCCAACGGGGCCTGCGTCGAGGTCGCGGACAACATCCCCGGCCTCGTCCCCGTGCGGGACAGCAAGAACCCCGGTCCCGTGATCATCGTTCCCGCACACGCCTGGACGACGTTCACGGACCACCTCAAGCACTGAGCGCGACAGTCACTCCGAAGCAGCCCCACCGACGCCGAACGCGGCGGGTGGGGCTGCTTTCTTGTGCACGCTGCCCGGAACGCCCGACAATCAAGACAGCCCGGTGCATGCCGACACGGGCAGGGACGGAGGGCGGGCATGAACACCCCTGACAATCACCTCCCCAACCAGCTCACTTGGCGCGCTCCACGCCGGAGTCAGGCCAATGGCGATTGCGTCGAGGTCACGGAAGGCATCCCCGGCGCCGTCCCCGTACGCGACAGCAAGAACCCAGGCCCCGTGATCGTCATCCGCACACACGCCTGGACGACGTTCACCAACCACCTCAAGCGCTGAACAGCGGACAAGCCCCGCCCCCGGCGAACGCGGTGGCAGGGCTTCCCGCTCACCCCCGCGGAGTGACGGGGCCGCGTCACGCGACCGCGGTGCCCTCCAGCTCGACCAGCTGCCCCGGGATCGCCAGGCGCGTCACGCCGAGCATCGTGGTGGTCGGCGCCACCCGCGCGGCGCCGAGGCGCCCCGCCAGCACGCCGTAGTGCTGGAAGAGCACGTCCACGTCGGTCGTGTAGACGTTGAGCCGGACCAGGTTCGCCAGCGACATCCCCGCCTGGTCGAGCACGGCCTCCAGGTTGTCGAGGCTCAGCGCCAGCTGCCCCGCCATGTCGCCCTCGTGCCGTGGCTTGCCCTCGGCGTCCATCGCGGTCTGCCCCGAGACGAAGAGGGTCCGCGTGTGCCCGGAGACGACCTCACCCTGGTTGAAGCCCAACTCAGCCGACCACGCCACCGGGTTGATCGCCGTTCGTTCCATCGCCACATCACTCCATCGGATTCATCGGACATACGGACGCCCTCAGCTCGGCGAACACCGGCCTCGACGTCGGTGACGAGCCTCCCAATGAATCACGACACCCATCGTCACGTATTCCGATCGGGCTCCGGCTAGGGTTCTCGTATGCGCGCCGACCGCCTGGTCTCGCTGGTGCTCCTGCTGCGCCAGCGCGGTCGGCTGACCGCGGAGACGCTGGCCCGCGAGCTTGAGGTGTCCACCCGCACCGTGCTGCGGGACATCGACGCGCTGTCCGCGGCGGGCATCCCCGTCTACGCGGAACGCGGCCGACACGGCGGCTTCGCGTTGCTGCCCGGCTTCAGGACCGAGCTGACCGGGCTGAATCACGACGAGGCCCTTGCCCTGCTCACCGCGGGCTCGGGCCGCGGCGAGCTGGTGTTCGGCCTCGGCTCCGCCCTCGCCTCCGCCATGCGGAAGGTGGTGGACGCGCTTCCGGCCAGCCACCAGACCTCCGCGAGCGACGCCGCTCAGCGCTTCCTCATCGACCCGGAGACCGATCTCCTCTCCCGCAGGACGGTGACCGAGGAGGTGCCCGGCTCCACCATGGTCGAGGTGCGGCGCGCGGTGCTCGCCGGGCACAAGCTGCGCCTCCACTACGCCGCCACGGGCCAGCCGCCGCGCTGGCGCACGGTGGACCCGATCGGTCTGGTCACCGTGCGCGACCGGGCCTATCTGTTGGCCACGCGCTCCGGCGAGGACCGCACCTACCGGCTGTCGCGCGTCCTGGCTGCCGAGGAGCTTCCCGAACCGGCCCAGCGCCCCGACCAGGTGGACCTGGACCGGATCTGGCGGGAACGCTCGGCGCGGTTCTTCGCGGGCGGCGACCACATGACCGTGCTGCTGCGGCTGAACCCGACGCGGCGGGAGGAGCTGCTGAACACCGCGCTGGCCGTCCGCGCGGAGGAGCCGGAGGCCGACGGCTGGCTGCGGCTCGACGTGACGTTCCAGGACCGGCGCCACGCCACCTGGGCGCTGTGGCAGCTCGGGACGGACGGGGAGGCGCTGGCCCCGCAGTCGCTGCGCGTCGCGCTGCGCGAGCGCGCCGCCGCCCTCGCCGCCCGCTACGCGGACCCGGCCTGACCGGCGCGCGGCCGGTCCGCACGGTTCAGCGCAGCAGCGTGAGCAGGGCGGTGTGGTGGACGGCCTGCACGGTGGGGACGCTGTCGGTGCGGAAGCGTTCGTCGGTGGCGTGCAGGCCGAGGTGGTCCACGCCGAATCCGGCCGTGGCGGGGATGCCGAGACCGGCGAGGTAGTTGCCGATGTTGGACGGTCCGGCGATCTTCGGCGCCAGGTGCCGCCGGTGGAGGCGGGCGGCGTCGAGCAGGGCGTGGCGCAGGGGCGCGTCGGGGGGCAGGGCGTAGGCGGGCCAGCGGGTGTGCGTGTGGACGTGGGTGGGCGGGGTGCCGGGCCAACTGCGGTCCACGCGGGCGGTGGTGGCGGCGAGCAGTTCGGCCGCGGCGGTGCCGTCGAACGTGGGGGTGGTGCGGATGTCGATGTGGAGCGTGCACAGGTCGGGGGTGACGGAGTAGCCCTCGCCGCCGGTGACGGCCGTGAAGGTCAGCTTCCCGGGCAGCGGGAAATCGGCCGAGGGGCCGGGGAGTTCGGCGGCGCCGAGTTCGCGGACGAGGTGGGCGGCCTTGTCGATGGCGCCCGGGGTGGTCCGTCTGCCGCCGGAGTGGGAGGAGACGCCGTGCACGCGGAGGCGTGAGCGGTGGACGCCTCGGCCGCCGATGACGAGGGCGTCGGCGCCGGGGTAGCCGATCATGACCCCGGCGACGTCGCGGGGGGCGCCCTGGCCCTCGAAGTAGCGTGTGGCGCCGCCGAATCCGCCGGTGTGCTCGTCCAGGTCGAACAGCAGGGTGAGGGTGCCGCGCAGCTGGTCGGCGTGGGTGGCGAGGCGGGCGGCGAGGTGGCAGAAGACGGCGACGGCGGCCTTGGAGTCGGAGCTGCCACGGCCCCACAGCCAGCCGTCCTCGATCAGGCCGGACGTGGGCGGGTGCGTCCAGGCGGCCTCGTCGCCGAAGGGCGCGGTGTCGAGGCAGGCGTCGAGGACGAGGCGCGGCCCGGGGCGCCCGCAGGGGACGTCGGCGGTGACGGCGACCGGCGCGCCGGTGGCGTCGCGCAGCACGGCGGGCGTCAGGCCGTGGGTGTTCATCCAGCCGGTGAGGGCCTCGATGACGGGCGCGTACGGGTCGATGCCCCCGCGGCTGGGGATACGGACGAGGGTCTGGGTGAGCCGCAGGACGCTGTCGTGGTCCTCGGTCGCCCAGGCCAGGACGCGCGCGGGGTCGGGGTGCCGGGGGTGGCCCACGGGTCGGGTGTCCTGCCTTGCCTGGCCGGGCGTCAGCGGCGCGCGTGGCGGATCTTGAGGCGGCCGAAGCCCATCGTGCCGGTGATCCGGATCGTCGGACCGGCGGGGCCTGGGCGCGCCCGGGGCGTGTAACGGGAGTCCTTCCAGCCGGTGTTCAGGCCTTCGACGTCCACGACCGCGTCGCGCGGGACGGTGATCTTCGCCCTGCCGGTGCCGAGGTGCAGCTCGATGTGCACCACCGGGTGCTCGATGACGGCGCGGGACAGGTCCAGGCGGACGCGTCCGAACGCGGACTCGACCTTCACGTGCCGGGGCACGCGCCACGCGCCGCGCCGTTCGATCCGCCCGCCGTACGCGGCGATGGTGGACGGTGCCTCGGGCACCTCGTCGGGGAGGGCGTCCAGGGCCGACGCCAGCTCGCCGCGCGTCGCTGCGGCGAGGGCCAGCCCGACGCGTTCGTCCATCTCCTCGTGGGTGAGGAGCCCTTCGGCGTACGCGTCCTGGAGGCGCCGGACGGCGGCGTCGCGGTCGGCGTCCCCGATCCGTCGCGTGGGCTGGTCCTGCGGGGTGGTCACGCGTCCACCCTAGCCGCGCCCCCGCGAGGCGTCGCCCGTCCGGGTTTGACTTCCACCGCTGTTGAGGTCGCAGCCTGGGGCGCGGGGCCCGTCCGGGTCCCGAGCGGCGCAAGGATCGGGAGATTCGATGATCGTCATCACCGGTGCGACGGGACACGTGGGGCACGCGCTGGCGGCGCAGCTCGCGGCAGAGGGCCACGCCGTGCGCGGCCTGACCCGCGACCCGGCGCGCGCGACGCTGCCCGCCGGGGTGGAGGCCGCCCCGGCGGACTTCTCCGGGCCCGCCGGGCTGAAGGCGGCGTTCGCCGGGGCCGACGCGCTCTTCCTCAACCTCGCCGGGGTCGGCGACGCGACCGAGGAGGTCGTGACGGCGGCGGTCCGAGCGGGCGTGACGCGCGTCGTGATGCTCTCCTCGGGCGCGGTCACCGACGACGAGGCGGACGACCGGGGCGTGATCGCGACCTGGCACGTCGCGGCCGAGCGGACGGTGCGGGCGGCCGGGGTGGAGTGGACGATGCTGCGGCCGAACATGTTCGCCGTCAACACCCTCGCGTACGCGGGGCAGATCCGCGCCGGGGACGAGGTCCGCGCCCCGCACGGCGACGCGGCGCAGGCGCCCGTCCACGAGCGGGACATCGCCGCCGTCGCCGTCCGCGCGCTGCTGGACGACGGGCACCACGGCCGTGCCCACCGCCTCACCGGCCCCGAGGCGGTCACGACGGCCGAGCAGGTCCTCACCATCGGGGCGGCGCTCGGCCGCCCGCTGCGCTTCACGGAGCTTTCCGGGCGCGAGGCCGCCGCGCTGTACGCGCACATGCCGCCGCAGGTCGTCGAGGAGATGCTGGACGCGCTCGGCGCGTCGGTCGGGACGCCGCCGGAGATCACGACGACCGTGCGGGACGTCACGGGCGTCCCGGCCAGGACGTTCGCGCAGTGGGCCGCCGACCACGTGGCCGACTTCCGCTGAAGGCCCGGCGCGCGGGGCCGTTGATACGCTCGCGGAACGACTCGGCGGCTGGGGGAAACGTGATTCAACTGTCCGAACTGATCGCCCAGTTGCGGCGCGAGCTGGCCGACGCCGTGGCCGAGGGCGACGGCAAGCCCCTGCGGTTCGACATCGGTTCCGTCGAGCTGGAGGCGACGCTGACCGTGGACCGGGAGGCGACGGCGGACGGCAGGGTCCGCTTCTGGGTGGTCGAGACGGGCGGCGCCGCGCGCGCCGCGCACGGGGAGACCCAGCGCGTCACCCTCACCCTCCAGCCCCGCGTCCTCGGCCCCGACGGGGCCTACGACAGGGCGCTGATCGGCGGCGACTCCGTTGACGGCGAGCGCTGACGGCGGGGGGAACGGCCTGGTCGCGGGGCGTGTCGCCGAGATCATCGCGCGGCGGGCGGGCGGCGGCTCTGCGCGGGGCTCCGGCTACCTGATCGCGCCCGGCCGCGTCCTGACCGCCGCGCACGTCGTCCCGGAGGACGCGGCCGGGATCACGGTCCGGTTCGACGCCGACCTGCCGGGCGAACGGACGGCCGCCGCCGCCGTCGCCTGGCGGCACCGGGCGCTCGACATCGCCGTCCTCACGTACCGGCCCGCGGACGGGGCGGAGGACGGCGTGGCCCCGGCCGTCGTCGGACGGGTCGGCGAGTTCGACGGCGAAGTCCCGTTCTCCACGCTCGGATTCCCGCTGCTGTCGCTGCGCGAGGACGGCACGGGCGGCGGCCGGTACCGCGACACGCATCAGCTCACCGCCACCTTCCTGCCGCTGTCCAACCGGCGCGAGGGCACGTTCGACCTGGCGGCCAGGCCCGTCGCGCAGGCCCTGGCGCGCGGCGGCTCCGCGTGGGAGGGCATGTCGGGCGCGCCCGTGTTCAGCCGCGGGCTGCTGATCGGCGTGGTCGTCGCGGCGCACCGCTCCCCCGGCGAGGAGCGCCTGACGGCGACCCGCATCGACCGCTGGGCCGACCGGTTGCGCGCCGAGCCGGAGGCGCTCGCCACGCTGGGCACCCACCTCGGCGCGGACCTCGCGCCCGGCCGACTGCCGGACGTACGCGGCCGGTTGGCCCGCACGCCCGCGACGCCCTCGCTGCCCGACGCCCTCGCCGACCCGCCGCCCCCGCCCGCCGTGTTCCGGTACCGGGACGCCGAACTGGCCGCCGTGCTGGACGCGTTGCGGCCCGGGGCGGCCCCGGTGCCGAGCGGTCGCGCGCTGGCGGTGACGGGCCCGGCCGGTGTCGGCAAGACGTCGCTGGCCGCACAGGCGGCGGCCGTGGCGCGGCGCGAGGGCTGGTTCCCCGGCGGATTCCTGTACGCCGACCTGCTCGGGCACCGCCCGCAAGGACCGGGAGCGCTGACGGCCGAGGCCATCCTGCGCACGCTGCTGCGGGCCCTGCTGCCGGGCACGGGCGGCGACGTGGAGCGGTACAACCTCAACGGCCTGGCGGCCCTCTTCCGCGACGCGCTGCGCGAACGCGGCGACGCGCGCGGCCCCGTGCTCGTCCTGCTCGACAACGCGCCGCCCGACTTCCCCGCGGGCCTGTTCCTCCCCGGCGGCACCCGGCACCGGCTGCTGCTCACCGCGCGGACGGCACGCGACTGGTCCACGCTGCCGCTGCTGCGCCTCGGCCCGCTGGAGCGCGCGCAGTCCCGCGCCCTGCTCGCCGAGCTGCTGCGCGGCACCGGCGTGCCGCTTGAGGGCATCAGCGAAGGGGAGTTCGCCGAGATCGCCGCGCTGTGCGAGGACCTGCCGCTGGCGCTCGCCGTCGCCGCCGGGCGGCTGCGGGACGACACGGGGCACGGCGCCGGGCCGCTGCTCACCGTCCTGCGGGAGCCCGGGGGGCGGCTGGCCGAGCTGGACATGCGCGCGGTCTACGCGGCGACGTACGGCGCGCTGGACGAGCGGGACGCCCGGCTGTTCCGCCTGCTGGCCCTGCATCCGGGCGGCGCGATCGACGGCTGGTCGGCCGCCGCGCTGCTCGGCGTGCCGGACGCGGCCGACGCGCTGCGCCGTCTGCACCGTGCCGAGCTGCTGCAACGGACGGACGGCGAGGGCCGGTTCCGGCTGCACGACCTGCTGCGCGCGTACGCGGAGGAGCTTCTCGGCGGGACGCGGGAGGACGAACGCGCCGCGGCCCTCGACCGGCTGCTGACCCGCGCGGGCGAGCTGGCCGCGCGGGGCGACGCCGACTGGCTCACGCGGGAGGAGGGGACGCTGCTCGCGCTCCTCGGGACGGCGGCCGAGGCGGGCGCGACCGGCCATGTCGAGACGCTGGGGCCGCCGCTGGACGCGCATCTCACCCGGCGGGTGCGGCTGCGGGAGTCGGTCGTGGTGCTGCGCCACCTGATCGCCGCCGCGCAGCAGCGGGGCGAACGGCTGCGCGAGGCCGGGCTGTTCGTGGACCTGGCCGCGCGCTACCTCGACCTCGAACACCCCGCGTTCACCGTGCGCTGCCTCGACTCCGCGGGGGCGCTCTACCGGCGGGCGGGGTCGTTCCCGCTGCACACGCTGGAACTGCACGCCACGATCGCCTTCCGGTCGGAGGAGTGGGCCGGGGCCGTGACGAACTACCGGTGGGCCGCGCGGGAGGCGACGCAGCGCCGTGACGACGCGCGGCTGGTGAGCGCGCTCCTCGGGCTCGGCAGGAGTCACGCGGAACTGGACCAGCCCGCGGAGGCGCTGGACGCGTGGGAGCGCGCCGTGGCGGTCGCGGAGGGCTGCGGGGACCTGGGAGGGGCCTCGGAGGCGCTGGCCAGGTCGGCGCTGCTGTGGAGCGAGGTCGGCGACACCGAGCGGGCCGGGCCGCCGGCGCGCGCCGGGCTCGACCTGGCCAGGCGGTCGGGGGACGTGCGGCGCCTCGTGTACGCGCTCACGGCGGAGGCGTTCGTCTGCGCCGACGAGGGCGCGACGGCGCGGGTGGACGCGCTGCTGGACGAGGCGCTGGACCTGACGCGGTCCCACCCCATGCCGGACGAGCGGCTGGCGCTGCTGGACGCGCGGTACCAGCTGCTGCGCTTCCAGGAGCGCGCGGAGGAGGCCGACCGGGTGCGGGAGGAGTGGGCGGAGCTGCGCGCCGGGCTGGACGGCGGGCCGTCCGACGTCCCGGAGCCGCCGCCGGTCTCGCCCGCGCGGCTCGACCGGCGCGCGCTGACGCGCGTCTTCGTCCTCCCCGGCCTGTGGACGGCCTGGTCGCTGGGCGTGACGGTGCTGTTCGTCGTGTCCGGGTACACCGGCAGGGCCGTCGCGTGGGGCTGCTACACGGCGGCGGTCGGCGCGCTGGCGTGGGCCAACCACCGCGACTGGAGCATGCCGCCGGGGAGTCCCGTGAAGCACCCGTGGATGCGGCTGGGGGTGTGGGTGTCCGTATGCGTGGCGCAGTTCGCGGTGCTGGCCGTGGACTCGGCGAACCCCCTGCTGCTGCCCGCCGTCCTGTGCTACGGCGTCATCCCGTGGCTGTGGTACCGGAATCCGGTGAGCCCGTGGGGCGCCCGCGCCCGGTTGCGGCTGCGGCTGCGGCTGCGTGGGGGGCGTGCCCCGTGACGGACGTGACCGGGCATCCTGCCAGTGGCAAGATGGGGTGCGCAGGAGCGACCTGGAGGTGGGGACGATCAGCCAGCAGGGCTATCACCACGGGAATCTGCGCCGCGCCGTCATGGACGCCGCGCTGGAGGCGATCGGGGAGACGGGGCCGTCCGGCTGGAGCCTGCGCGAGCTGGCGCGCCGCGCCGGTGTCTCGCACGCCGCGCCCGCGCACCACTTCGGCGACAAGGCGGGGCTGCTGACCGCCGTGGCGGCCGAGGGGTACGCGGCGCTCTCCGACGAACTGGAGCGCGCGGACGGGGACTTCGGCGAGGTGGGCGCGGCCTACGTGCGGTTCGCCGTGACGCGGCCCGCGTACTGGACGGTGATGTTCCGGCCCGAGCTGTACCGGGCGGACGATCCGGCGGTCGCGGCGGCGCGCGCCCGTTCCCGTGCGGTCCTGGTGAGCGGCGCGCGGGGCGCCGCGGGGCGGCCGGAGCGGGAGCGGCTGGTGATGCTGGCCGCCTGGTCGCTGGCGCACGGCTTCGCCGGGCTGTGGCTGGACGGCGCGCTGGCCGAGTCGGCCGAGGACGGGCGGGACCCGGCGGAGCTGGCGCGCGCGGTGTTCCGTACGGCCGCCGAAGGGTTCGGCTCCCCCGGGGACTGACGGCCGGGGGAAGAGAGGGCCCACCGTGGTTGTTCCCTGTCCCCCGGGCCGAGGGGCCGGGGAGACGAGGAGTGACGCATGCGAGCCGTGGCCTTCGAGCGTGGCGGCGCACCCGAGGTGCTGACCGTCGTGGAGCTGCCGGAGCCGACGCCGGGTCCTGGCGAGATCCGCGTGCGGGTGCACGGCGCGGGCGTGAACCCGGCGGACACCCTGCTGCGGGCGGAGGGCAGCGCCGTGACGGCGTTCCCGGGCCCGCACGTCCTCGGCATGGACGTCGCGGGCGTCGTGGACGGGATCGGCCCCGGCACGGAGACGTCGCTCTCCCTGGGCGATCGGGTGATGGCGGTCGTGCTCCCGGTGCGGCCGGAGGGCGGCGGGTACGCGGAGCGGGTCGTCGTACCGGCCGGGTGGGCGGTGGCCGTGCCCGAGGGGATCTCGCCGCACGAGGCCGCGACCGTGCCCATGAACGCGCTGACCGTGCTGAGCGCCTTCGAGGCGATGGACCTGGCCGGGGGCGAGACCGCCGGGGTCACGGGCGCGGCCGGGGCGTTCGGCGGCGCCTTCGTGCAGTTGGCCGCCGTGCGCGGCATCCGTACCGTCGCGGACGCCGCGCCGAAGGACGACGCGCTGCTGCGTGAGCTGGGCGCCACCTGGGTGGTGCGGCGCGGTGCGGACGTCGCGGAGCGGATGCGGGAGGTGGTGCCGCAGGGGGTGGACGCCCTCGTGGACGGCGCGCTGCTGGGCCCGCGCGTGCTGCCCGCCGTGCGGGACGGGGGCCGCTACGCGAGCCTGCGCAAGCTCGGCGAGGCCGGTACGCAGCTGCTGCCCTCACCGGCGCCGCGCGGGATCTCGTACCGGACGTTCGGGGTGCACGAGTGGTTCGGGCGGGCCGATCTGATGGACGAGATCGCGAGGGCGCTGGCGGCGGGACGGCTCACGCCGCGCGTCGCCGAGGTCGTGCCGCCCGGGGAGGCGGCGCGGGCGCACGCGACGTTGGAGGCGGGCGGGGTGCGGGGCCGGTTCGTCCTCGACTTCTCCTGAGCGCGGGCGGCGTCAGAGCAGGTCGCGGGGGACGTTCTCCGTCCAGGTGCGGGAGAACACGCGGTGCGGGCCCTCGTACGCGTCGAGGGTCGCGTGCATGAGGAATTCCGTGGGCGTGCACTCCAGGACGGTCCTGGTCTCCGTGCGCGTGTCGAAGGCGCCGCGCCGGAAGCCCATGGTCCACGCCGACTCGCCGCGCACCGAGCAGAAGCGGTCGGCGACGGAGTCGTAGCGCTCGTAGGCGCGGCGGCGCACCTCCATGGCGTTGTCCTCGAAGCGCTCGACGCCCATGTCCTTCACGATCTCCAGCGCCGACCGGTAGTGCACCAGGTCGCGGGAGACCTCCCAGCGCTGCTCGCCGGGTTCGAGCCGGGTCGTCGTGAGGGGGCGGGCGCCCTCGGGCTCGGCGAAGGGGTGGGCACCGACGTTGTCCGGCTCCCCTGCCGGGCGCACGGGCAGGACGAGGCTGCCGCCGCCGTGCACCGTCATCAGCACGGGCTCGGGCGGGGGCCAGGCCAGCGGCCAGTAGGAGGTGGACAGGGACAGGCGGACGCGGTGGCCCGGCGGGAACGCCTGCGCCACGCCGTTCAGCCGCAGGGTGACGCGGTAGCGGCGGCCAGGTTCCAGGGGCTGCGGCGCGTCGTGGCTGTCGCGGCGGGTGAGGTTGAGCAGGCCGTAGGTGACGCGGGTGGCGCTGCCGTCCTCGGCGACGTCGGACAGGCGCGCGGCGATCATGGCGACGGGCCGGTTGACGGAGACTTCGAGCTCGACCGTGGGCGAGCCGAGGATCTCCAGCCGTTCGGCCAGGGGGTCGCTGTCGTGGACGATCGAGCCGCCGTCCTCCTCGCGCTGGTCGTAGGGCAGGTCGGGCGGCGCGTTGTAGGAGGCCCACTTCCCGGCGAACTGGCCGACCGACAGGGGCGAGCGGACCGTCGCCTCGGGGTAGGCGCGCAGCGGTTTCTCCTCGGGGCTGCCGAGGCGCGGGCCGAGCAGCGGGTAGGCGGTCTCCTCGATGTGCGGGGACGGCCAGGAGGGTTCGCCGACCCAGCGGCCGGGGCGTTCCTCGTAGGCGGTGGAGGGCGGGACGCTCTCCTGCATCCAGGCGCGCAGCATGGGGCCGTCCATGACGCCGTTGTCGGCGTCCTTCAGCCAGTGGTCCCACCAGCGGACGATCTCCTGGAGGTAGCCGATGGCAGGTCCCGGCTCGCCCTGGTGGGGGAACTTGTGGGACCAGGGGCCGATGAGGCCCTTGCGGGGCACGTCCAGGTGTTCGAGCAGGCGCGTGACGGCGTTCGAGTAGCCGTCGGCCCAGCCACTGGAGGCGAGGACGGGGACGCGGACGGCGGCGTAGTCCTCGCAGACGGAGGCGTGCTGCCAGTAGGCGTCGCGGCGCTGGTGGCGCAGCCAGCGTTCGACCCAGGGGCGGGCGGCGGCGAGGCGTTCGAACCACATGGCGCGCCAGGCGTCGCCGACGAGCAGGGGGTCGGGCGGGCAGGTGGCGTAGGCGAACATGGTGCCCGCCTCGGCCAGGTTGTCGGAGAGCATGCAGCCGTTCATGTAGTGCATGTCGTCGGCGTACCGGTCGTCGGTGAAGGACGCGATGGCGATGGCGCGCAGGCTGGGCGGGCGGCGCGCGGCGACCTGGAGGGCGCTGAACGCGCCCCAGGACAGGCCCATCATGCCGGTGCGTCCGTCGCACCACGGGCGGGTCGCGAGCCAGGCGAGGACGTCCTCGGCGTCGGTCTGCTCGCGCTCCAGGTACTCGTCCAGCAGGACGCCCTCGGACTCGCCGGTGCCGCGCAGATCGACGCGGACGCAGGCGTAGCCGTGCCCGGCGATGTAGGGGTGGTGGACCGAGTCGCGGACGGACGTGAGGTCGCCCTTGCGGTAGGGGATGTACTCCAGGACGGCGGGGACCGGCTCGGTGCCGGAGTTCTCCGGGCGCCAGACGCGGGCGGAGAGGCGGATGCCGTCCGAGACGGGGACGGTGACGTGGTCCTCGCGGAGGACGGGGTGCGGGAGGTCGTCCGTGACGCGCATCAGGCGGGGCCCTCCTCGGGGCGCCCGCCGCCGTCGCCGTCGTCGGGGCCGCCGTCGGGGACGGTGAACGCGAAGTCGAGGGAGCGTACGCACTCCTCGTACTTGGCGACCATCTCCTCCTCGCTGTCGGCCGCGGTGAAGACGTGGGCCAGCTCGAAGCTGTAGCTGTCCTGCTCGGGCAGTTCCGACAGGCGCGTCCCCGCGGGCGGGACGTGGTTGACGAGCGTGCCGGGGACGCGGCGGGCGAGGTCGGCCAGGGCGGCGTCGGTGGGCGCGCGGGTGACGACGGCGTCGGTGAAGCGGCGGTGGTACCACTTGGCGGCGACGGCGTGGGCGCCCTCGCGGTGCGGGAGGCCGGGCTCGCGGCCGAGGGCGAGGGCGAGCATGGCGTGGTGGTTCGAGGCGCCGTCCACGGCGGCGAAGAGTTCCGCGTGCGACTGGGAATGACGCGGATTGACCTCCAGGAGATTGATCCTGTCGGTTTCCTGGTCGTAGAAGTACTCGATGCTGAACGTGGCGTCGTTCATCCCGATCCGCGTGATCACCCGCCGGGCGATGTCCTCCAGCCGTGCCACGACGCCGTCGGGCAGCCGGGACGGGTACTGGTGCCGCAGGAAGCAGGGGCTGTCGGGGTACGTCAGCGAGTCGAGCGCCCCGTACACCGTCACCTCGCCGTCGCGGACGTAGCCCTCCACGGCGACCTGCTCGCCGCGTATCGCCTCCTCCGCGAGGCAGGCCGCGCCGCCCGCCTCGGCGATCTCGGGCGGCAGCTCAAGCCGGTCCAGCACGAACTCGAACGGGTGACCGACGCGGCCGACTCCCGCGCGGATCTCGGCGACGGCCGCGCGGAACTCGTTGCGGTCGTGCACGCCGAAGGCCAGCTCGGAGGAGTAGGCGGTCACGGGCTTCAGCCACATGGGGAACCGCACCCCCTCCGGCGGCGCCGGGTCGTCCGCCGACAGGTCCACCAGGCCGAAGCGCGGCACGGCGTCCGTCACCGCCGCCTGTTCGAGGCGGCTCCAGTACTTGTGCTCGCACTTGGCGACGGACTCCAGGCTCGTGCTGCGCAGCCCGTAGCGGCGGGCGAGGATCGGCACCAGGGTGGAGACCGGGAAGTCCCAGTAGCCGACGATGGCGTCGATCGTGCCGTCGAAGGCGTCGAGCTGCCGTTCCGCCGAGCGGACGAGCGCGGGGAAGTCCACCTCGCCGTGCTGGAGTTCGGCGAGGGTCAGCAGCGGGTGCAGCCGGTGGGCCGCCGCGTCGGGCACGTCGCGCAGGGCCGCCTCGTTCGCCTCGTCCATGCCGATGACGAAGACGTCGGCGGTCGTCCCGGCGTCCACGGCGTGTGCCGCGCCCGCCGCCCTCGTCGTGTCAGGGGTGCCGGTCCTGGCCGCGTGACTCACCGGTGCCCTCCTCCGTTCCCGGCCCGCCGGGATGCGGGCGCGGACCTTTCGGAGTACCCCCGACGGCGCGAGGCATGCGCCGCGCGCCGGTCAGCGGCTCCCGGGGCCGACGACCCGCTGCGACCCGATGACTCCGGTGGGTGTCATCGCCTGGGGCGCGCCGTGCGGCCAGCTGAGCTGGAGGATGGCGATGTCGTCGGTGTGCCGCCCGGCGTCCATGCGGCGGACGGTCGTCAGCAGGGCGTCCAGCCGGGCGTCGGGGTCGCCCGTCCCCGTGGCGTGGATCAGCTCGATCAGGCCGTCGGTGCCGAGCCGGTCGCCGCCCGCGTCGCGGTGGCCCTCGATGAGGCCGTCGGTGTAGAGCAGCAGGGTGCCCTCGTCCGGCAGCTCGAACGTCGTCGGGTACCAGCGTCTGAGGCCGGGGACGATGCCGAGCGCGAGGCCGTGCTGTCCGCTGACCTCGCGGATGGCCTCGGTGGGGCCTGCGCCGGTGAGGAGCAGCGGCTCGTGGTGTCCGGCGAGGTGGAGCGTGGCGCGGCGGGCGGCCGGGTCCACGGTGAGGAGCGTGCAGGTGGCGAAGAGGTCGCCGCCGGTGCGTTCGGCGACGAGCATGCGTTCCAGCAGGTCGAGGAGGCCGATGCCGCCGTGCCCGGCGAGGGTGAGGGCGCGCCAGGTGATGCGCAGGCACACGCCGAGGGCGGCCTGGTCGGGGCCGTGGCCGCTGACGTCGCCGATGACGGCGTGGATGAGGCCGTCGCCGGTCTGCACGACGTCGAGGAAGTCGCCGCTGAGGAGGGCGCGCTCCCGGCCGGGCACGTAGCGGCTGAGGACGCCCACGGACGGGGCCTCAAGCAGCGGCGTGGGCAGCAGGCTGTGTTCGAGGCGGGCGTTCTCGGCGGCGAGGATGCGGTTCTCGCGCAGTTCGGCGTTGGCGCGCTCGGCC
This sequence comes from Streptomyces avicenniae, assembly GCF_000719135.1. Classification (GTDB taxonomy): domain Bacteria; phylum Actinomycetota; class Actinomycetes; order Streptomycetales; family Streptomycetaceae; genus Streptomyces; species Streptomyces avicenniae. The sequence continues at coordinate 259,008 of NZ_JOEK01000007.1, forward strand.
TGCTTGCGGTGGATGGCGTAGCGCAGCGCGCGGCGCAGCAGCTCGGCCTCGACCTTGCCCTTGACGAGGTAGTCCTGCGCACCGGCGGCGACGGCCTCGGCGCCCGCGTCGGACTCGGCGAGGCCGGTGAGGACGATGACGGCGGTCCCCGGGCTGGCCTGGCGCAGCGAGCGGACGGCGTCCACGCCGGAGGCGTCCGGCAGGTGCAGGTCGAGGAGGACGCAGTCGGGGCCGCGGTCGCGGGCGAGGGGGCCGCCCGTGCCCAGGTCGTCCAGGGCCTCGGCCAGCGTCTTGCTGCGGCGCAGGTCGTAGGTCAGGCCGGTGTCGTACAGCATCTCCTCGACGAGGAGGGCGTCGCCGTCGTCGTCCTCCACGAGGAGGAGGCGCAGGGGGGCGGCGTTCTCGGGGGGCGGCACGGGGCCGCTCTGCCCGGGGGTCGTCATCTCACAGAGACCTTTCCAGGTTCCGCGCCGCCGCCCGGTGCCGTCCGGTCGTCGTCGGCCTGGTCGGCCGTGGCGTCGGCGGGCGCGGAGTCCGGGGGGGCGTCGTGTCCCGGGGCGGCGGGCAGGGTGAAGACGATGCGGGTGCCGTCACCGTGCGTGGGGTCCACGGAGATGGTTCCGCCGAGGTATTCGACGATCTTCTTGCACATCGCCAGGCCGATGCCGCTGCCTGGATAGGCGTCGCGGGTGTGGAGGCGCTGGAAGATGACGAAGACGCGCTCGGCGTACTCGGGTTCGATGCCTATGCCGTTGTCCGTGACGGAGAGGCGCCACAGGTCGCCGTCGCGTTCGGCGCCGACGTGGATGCGGGGGGCGCGGTCGGGGGCGCGGAACTTCACGGCGTTGGAGACGAGGTTCTGGAAGAGCATGACGAGCTGGCTGGCGTCGCCGGTGACGTGGGGCAGCGGGTCGTGCGTGACCTCGGTGCCGGTCTCCTCGACGCTGACGCTGAGCGCGTCCAGGACGGAGGTGAGCGTCGCGTCGAGGTCGATGGGGCGCGATTCGGCGTTCATGCGGCCGACGCGGGAGAAGAGCAGCAGGTCGTTGATGAGGACCTGCATGCGGTTGGCGCCGTCCACGGCGAAGCCGATGTACTGGTCGGCGCGGTCGTCGAGCTGCCCGCCGTAGCGGCGCTGGAGCAGCTGGCAGAAGCTGGCGACCTTCCGCAGCGGCTCCTGGAGGTCGTGCGAGGCGACGTACGCGAACTGTTCCAGCTCGTCGTTGGAGCGGCGCAGCTCCATGGCCTGCTCGTCCAGGCGCGCCCTGGCCCGTTCGGCGAAGCCCAGCTCGTCGGACAGGCGGCGGCGCATGTCCTCGACGTCCCCGCCGAGCTGCGCGAGGTCGGCGGGCCCGGTGGGGGCGGTGATGGGGTGGGCGAAATCACCCTCGGCGACGCGGCGGGCGTCCCGGGAGAGGACTTCGAGGGGGCGTGTGACGCTGCGCCGGGTGGCGGCGTAGGCGAGGAGGGTGACGGTCACGATGAGGACGGCGATCACGGTGAAGACGACGTTGCGGACGACCTGGGTCTCGCGCAGGTTGTCGCGGGCGGTGTCGCGGACGTCGGCGAGGTGGCGTTGCTGCTCGGTGACGGCGGCGCGGACGGCGTCGAACGTGGTCTTGCCGCGCTCGGTGTAGTCGGCGGTCAGCTGGGCCAACTCGTCCTGCGGGGCGTTGACGATGGGCTCGGCGAGCTGTTCGCGCCAGTCGTCGGCCCGGGCGAGGACGGTGCGCAGGTCCTCCTGGGCCTGTTCGTCGCCGACGACGAGTTCGCCGAGGCGGCGGGCGGCGGCCTCCTCGTCGGCGCGGCCCTCGCGGTAGGGGTCGAGGAAGTCGTCGCGGCGGGAGAGCGCGTAGCCGCGGACCCCGGTCTCCTGGTCGATGAGGGCGCGCTCCAGCCAGACGGCGGAGACCAGCGACGGCGAGGAGATCTCGGCGAGCTGCCGGGTCGATTCCGAGGTCCGCGCCAGGGTCCAGGCGCCGATGGCGCCGAGGACGGCGAAGACCGCGAGGGTGGTGGTGACGCCGACGGCGAGCCAGCGGCGGGTGGTCCACCGGCCCGACCGTTTCCCGGCAACGACCGGCATGAGAGTCCTCCTGTCCCCCCACGACACTGCGCCGGTCCGGGAGTCGGGAGCGACCCTCCGGTTCCGGCGCGTCCGGTCACGATACAGGGGAAGTAGGGACGGCGGTTGTCAGTCCGTGACCGGGAACCTTAACCTCGTACCCATGCCCGGTATCCGTTCGGCCTCACGTCTTCCCTCGCGGGACGGCGGGGTCGGCACGGGTGCGATGACCGACGGGCCGGCACACCCGGCACAGCCCCGGTGCGCGGTGGACCGGACGGCGGACGGGACGGGCGCGCGGCGAGCGCGCACGCGTCCGCGTCCGGCGGACTCCGGCGCGAGCCCGTTGTGTGCGACCCCCCGCAGCCCGTGGGCACACCCCACGGGCCCGCACCACATCGACCCGTCAGGAACCGGAGTTGATCCCGTATGACCGCTTCCATGGCCGCCTCACCGGCGCCCCCGTACGACATCCTGCTCGTGGAGGACGACCCGGCCGACGCCATGCTGATCGAGGACGCGCTGCGTCAGCGCGGCCCTGAGCGGGCGCTGGCACAGGTCGAGGACGGCGTCGCGGCCCTCGACTACCTCCAGAATCCGGCCAATCCGCGGCCTGATCTGATCGTTCTCGATCTGAACATGCCGCGGATGAACGGCCGGGAGCTGCTGACCGTCCTCAAGCAGGAGGACGACCTGAAGATGATCCCCGTCGTGGTCCTGACGACGTCCGCGGCGCCGGACGACGTGTCGGCGGCGTACCGGCGGCACGCGAACGCGTACGTCACGAAGCCGGTCAACCTGGACGACTTCACCGACGCGGTGCGCAGCATCGACGCGTTCTACCTGGACATGGCGGCCAAGATCCCGCGCGACTGAACGGGCACCCCCGCCTTACCGTGCGGCTATGACGAACACCACACGGGAGACGGGCGGACGGCGGCCACCTCCGCGCATCGACGGCGCGGAGGTGGCCGCCGTCTTCGGTCTCGGCCGGGTGCGGGAGGAGCCGGTGCCGGTGGCGGGCGGCCGGGCGCATCTGGTGTGGCGGCTGCGGACGGACGGGGGGACCTGGGCGGTCAAGCGCCTGAACCGGTCGCGTGAGGCGTGGTGGTCGGCCGAGTACGGGGTGGCGGCGGCCGTGCAGGAGTGGGCGTTCGCGCACGGTGTGCCGATGCCGCGGCCGGTGCCGCCGCTGCGGCCGGGGGCGGAGCCGCTGTTGGCGGACGTCGGGGACGACGCGTCCGGGGGGATGTACAGCTTCCTCGTGCACGAGTGGTGCGAGGGCGGGCGCGTGCCGGAGACGGATGTGGCGCCGGAGGTGCGGCGGTGGGCGGGGCGGACGGTGGCGAGGCTCCACGGGCTGCCCCCGCCGCCGGGGATCGGCGGGCCGGGGGTGTTGCGGCGGCCTCACACGCTCGCCGAGTGGCGGGAGGGCCTGGACTCGGCGCCGGGTGACGTGCCGGGGGGCTTCGTCGGGGAGGTGCGGGAGTTCCTGCCGGACGTGGGGCGGGCGCTCGGGTTGATCGGTGCGGTGCTCGACCGGCCGGGCGTCGCGCCGGTGTTCACGCACGCGGACGTGAAGCCGGACAACGTGCTGGTGACGGCGGCGGGGCCTGTGCTGCTCGACTGGGACGGGGCGGGGGCGGATCTGGCGGCGTGGGAGGCCGTGCGGGCGGCGTTGGCGTTCGGGCGGACGGCGGAGGGGCCGGGGCGTGCCGGGTTCGTGGAGGTGATGCGGGCGTACCGGGCGGCGGGCGGGGCGACGGTGGCGCCGTCGGGTGGGGCGTTCGCCGGGGAGCTGAACCAGCGGGTGGGTGGGGCGGCGTGGATGTTGTGGCGGGCGTTGGGGCACCGGCGGGTGACGGCGGCGGAGCGGGTGGCTGCGTATGCGCACGTGCGGGAGTTCCTGTCGGAACTGCGGTCGGCGCTGGGGTTGTTGGACGAGTGGACGGAGTGGCTGGCGGAGGCCGGGCGCCCCTGACGGTGGGGGCCGTGGGGCATGTCGGGTGTGACTGTCAGTGGTGTCTGCTCCACTGGGGGGCATGGTCGAGAAGGCGGACGAGGGTGGGAACGGGGGCGGCGTCGGGGCCGAGGTGGCGGCCGGGGTCGGGCGGGCCTGGGATCGGATGGAGGCGTGGCTCGCGGCGTACGCGCCGCTGACGCTGGCGGCGCTCCCGCCGCCCGCGGCGCGGGCGGACGTCGAGGCGCTGGAGCGGGAGGTGGGTGTGGCGCTGCCCGCCGACCTGGTCGCGTCGCTGCTGCGGCACGACGGTCAGGCGGACGGGGGGCGGGCGGGTCTCCCGCTGCCGGGTGGCCATCGGCTGCTGGACGTGGCCGGGATGGCGCGGCATGCCGAGGGGTGGCGTTCGTTCGCGCGGCGGGAGGGGGAGGACGGCGAACATCTCAGGGACGGCTCGTACTGGCACCTGTCGTTCGTGCGGTTCACGCTGACCGTCGCGGGGGACGGGCTGCTGCTGGACTGCCGTCCCGGCGCGGGCCACGGGAGGGTCGGCAGCCATACGAAGGGCGTCGGGCCGCGCCTCGGCGGGTGGCCTTCGTTCACGGCGCTGCTGACGGCGGTCGCCGACGGGCTGGAGGAGGGCCACGCGCCGGGCGGTTTCCCGCCGGAGGTGCCGGTGACGTTCGCCGGGCGGCTGCTGTGGGAGCCCGTGCCGGAGCACTGCGCGGATGCCGAGTCGTCGGTGGCCCTGGGGGCGGGCGTCCCACCGCGTGAGTGGCCTGGTGGCCGGTTCTTCGTGACCGTGGTGCGGGGGCTGGGCCAGGAGGAGGTGCTGACGCGGCTGGGCGCGCCGCCGGTCGCGCCGGGGGCCGCTCGCGAGCCGAACGCGGCGTTGCCGTCCGTGCGGGTGGGCCGGAGCGGGGAGTGGGCGTTCGTGGTCGAGAGGGATCAGCACGAGGCGGGGCGCCCCGAGGCGCTACGGCGCCTGTCCCGGGGCACGGTGGCGGCGACGGCGACGCTCACGGGGCCGGTGCCGGTCCTGGTCTACCGGGACGGCGTGCGGTGGGAGCCGCGCCGGATACCGGCGGCCGGGGCAGGTACCGGTGCTGGGGGCGGAGCGGAGGGGCGCGGTCTCGGCTCGATGCCGGGCGTGGTGATACCCGCCGGGCCGAAGGACGTCCCGGCGCAGGGCGTCGCGCTGCGCATCGGTGGCTCGGCCCCGGTTGCCGAGCCGGTGGAGCCGGTGGAGCCCCGTGTGCCGCCTGAGCTTGTCGAGGTGTGCGAGCGGCTGTCCGTCGCGGTGGGTGTGGGGCTGACGCCCGAGGAGGTCGCCGGGGTGGCGGGCGCGGCCCGGCTCGTGCCGGTGCTGCCGGTGCTGCCCGACGTGCCTCCGTGGTCACGTCCGTCGGAGTCGGTGGCCGAGGTGGTCGTCGGCATACCGGACGAGCGGCTGGGCCCGGCACTTGTCGCGGCGACCGCACGGATGGCCGAGGCGACGGGTCTGGCCGCCGACCCGGTGGTGGCGGGCGCGCTCGCGGACCTGCGGGCGGGGCGTGCGGCTCCCGTGGACGACGACTCCCCTCTCGGCCTGCGGCTGCGGACCGTGCTGGCGGAGGAGGCGGCGCCGCGCCGTGCCGGTGACGCGGCGCTGCCCCGGATACCGAGCTGGCCGGAGCGGCGGACATGGCTGCGGCGCGCGGAGACGGCGCGGGCACTCCTCGCGCTCGCCGCCCTCCCGCCACGCCAGGCGGCCGACCACGTCCTCACCGCGCATCCCTCCCCGCACTGGCGCGCCGAACTGCTCCGCGACGCGTCCGGGTCGGCGGACGAGGAGGTGTAGCCCGGTCGTCGCGCGGTGAACGGCCAAGGGCGCACGGGCGGACTGCGGCCCGGGCCGTATCCGTGCCCGCGTCTCGGGTCGTGGGGCAGGAATGCGCAGGGACGGACCGTCGCGCCGACGGGGACGCCCGACAGCAGGGCTCGGTGGGTGCCCGGACGGATCTGCTGCTCCGCGGCCGGGGCGGAGGGTCCGCGTCGCCGTCGCCGCCCCGTGGGCCGCCGGGGCCGACGGGTAGGCTGCCAGACCGGTCACGCGGGAGGAGCGGCATGAAGGTCCTGATCACGGGCGGCGCGGGGTACATCGGGAGCACGGTCGGGCAGGCGTGCCTGGACGCGGGCATCACCCCGGTCGTGCTGGACAACCTCGCGACGGGCCGCCGCGAGTTCACGGCGGGCCGGGAGTTCTACGAGGGCGACATCGCGGACGGCGCCCTCATCGACCGGATCTTCGCGGAGCATCCGGACATCGAGGCGACGATCCACTGCGCCGCGCTGATCGTCGTCCCGGAGTCGGTGGCGGACCCGGTGGGCTACTACCGGGCGAACGTGGTGAAGAGCCTGGACCTGGTCGGTCACCTGCTGCGCAACGGCTGCGGCCGTCTCGTCTTCAGCTCGTCCGCCTCGATCTACCGCGCGAACGACGACCTGACGGTGGACGAGGACTCGGAGCTGGCGCCGCAGAGCCCGTACGCGCGGACGAAGGCGGTCTGCGAGGGCATGTTCGCCGACATCGCGGCCTCCCAGCCGCTCCGCGTGCTGTCCCTGCGCTATTTCAATCCGATCGGCGCGGACCCGGAGCTGCGCACGGGCCTCCAGTTGCCGCGCCCGAGCCACGCGCTGGGCAAGATGATCCAGGCGGCGGACGAAGGTGTCCCGTTCGAGATCACGGGCACCGGCTGGCCGACCCGTGACGGTTCCGGCATCCGCGACTACGTGCACGTCTGGGACCTGGCGACGGCGCACGTGGCGGCGCTGCGCAGGTTCGACGAGCACCTGACGGACGAGCGGCCGTACCTCGTCGTCAATCTGGGGACGGGCGAGGGCACCACCGTCCGTGAGCTGCTCGCCGCGTTCAACGGGCTGCTGGACACGCCGGTGAAGGCCGTCGAGGGCCCGGCGCGCCCCGGCGACGTCGTGGGCGCCTGGACGCGGACGGACCGGGCGCGTGAACTCCTCGGCTGGGAGGCCAGGTACACGCTGGCCGAGGGCATCAGGGACTCGCTGCGGTGGGCCGCGATCCGCGAGGACGTCCTCGCGCCGCGCTGACCCGTACCCCGCCTGCCCCGCGCCTCGCCCGCAGCCGGTGCTCAGCGGGCGAGCGCGCAGGAGGCGGCGGCGAGGAGCGGGGCGCCGACGATGAGGGCGCAGCCGCAGGCGACGAGGATGCGGGAGAGGAGCACCGGGGTTCCTTGGTTCTCTTGTCGGGCGTGCGGGTCCCGCCCTCGGGGGCGGGGCGGGGCGGCCGTTCACCTGACGGTGGAGCGGCGCGGCACCGGCCGAGTGCTCAACAGAGTTTTCCCGCTCGGGGTTTCAGGTCGGCGGCGGGGGGTTGCGGCTGATCGTCTCAGCTGACCTCGCGGATGCGGATCTGGTTGCCCGCGGGGTCGCGGAAGGCGCAGTCCCGCATGCCGTAGGGCTGCTCGACCGGTTCCTGGATGACCTCGGCGTCGGTGGCCTGCACCTTCTCGAAGGTGCCGTCGAGGTCCTCGGTGGCGAGGAGGAGCCAGCCGTAGGTGCCCTTGGCCATCATCTCGGCGATGACGCGGCGTTCGTCCTCGGTGACGCCGGGGTCGGCGGCCGGGGGTGCCAGGAGGATCGACGTGTCGGGCTGTCCTGCGGGGCCGACGGTGATCCAGCGCATGGTGCCCTGGCCGACGTCGGAGCGGACCTCGAAGCCGAGCGCGTCGCGGTAGAAGGCGACGGACGCGTCGGGGTCGTCGTGCGGGAGGACGGTGGTGTGGATGGTGAGGTTCATGACCGCCACGCTAATCGTGGCCGGTGCCTGGTGCTTCTCGATTCCTGACCGGTCTGGTGACCTGTTTCGCCACGCACGGCGGTATCCCCGAGGTGGAGCGCGCGGCCTCGCGCCGGTAGGTGCTGGGGGGCATGCCGACCAGTTCGGTGAAGCGTGTGCTGAAGGTGCCGAGGGAGGCGCAGCCGACGGCGAAGCAGACCTCGGTGACGCTCATGTCGCCGCGCCGCAGCAGCGCCATGGCGCGTTCGATGCGCCGGGTCATGAGGTAGGAGTACGGCGACTCGCCGTAGGCGGTCCTGAACTGGCGGCTGAGGTGCCCGGCGGACATGTTCACGCCGCGCGCGAGCGCCTCGACGTCGAGCGGCTGCGCGTACTCCCGGTCGATGCGGTCACGTACGCGCCGCAGCCGGGCGAGGTCGCGCAGGCGCTGGGCGTCGGCGGTTCTGCTGCTCACCCTCCCGATGGTGCCATGCACCGCTGACAGCGCCGGGCGGCGTCCGCTCACATGTCCCAGGCATGACGCGGCGGCCGGGTGGGGTACGCATGGCGGATGTCACCGCATCACTCTAGGTGACGATCGGTTCACGAAGGGATCGGGTGACTGCCGTGAAGCCGACCGGCGAGGACGGGGAGCTGACCCCGGACGCGCGCCTCGGGCGACGTATCAGGAGCTTCCGCACGGCGCGGGGGCTGTCGTTGCGTGGGCTGTCCGCGGCCGTGACGGGCTATTCGCACAGCTACCTCGGGCGGGTGGAGCTGGGGAAGCAGCCCGCGTCCGCCGCGCTCGTGGCGACGTTGGACGCGTACTTCGCGACGGGCGGGGCGCTCGCGGAGCAGCGGGGGCTGGCGCATGACGCGCTGATCGCCGGGTACAGCCGTGATTTCGTCCGCAGGGAGCGGGAGGCGGTGCGGGTCCAGGTGTTCACGAGCAGCCTGGTCCCCGGGCTGTTGCAGACGCGTGAGTATGCGACGGAGTTGTTCCGCGCGGGGTTGTCGGCGCCGTCGCCGCAGCAGGTGAGGGCGCGGGTGGACGCCCGTCTGGAGCGACAGCGGATCTTCGAGCGGCCTGACCCGCCGTACTACTGGGCGATCATCGACGAGGCGGCGCTCATGCGGCCCGCGCGGGACGCGGGCGTGATGCGCGGGCAGCTGGAGCACATCCTGCGTCTGGCGTCCGGCCCTCGGGTGTCGGTGCAGGTGCTTCCGTTCGGGCAGGGGCTGCATCCGATGCTCGGGGGGAGCCTGACGCTCCTGACGTTGCGGGACGGCAGGACCACCGCGCTGGTGGAGAGTTTCACGTCCGGTGAGGAGGCGGAGTCGGCCGAGCGGGTCCTCGGTCTGGCGCAGCGGTTCGACACGGCCAGGTCGCTGGCGTCGCCGGTGCGTGACTCGCTGGAGCTGATCCGCGGGTATCTGAAGGAGTACGGCGATGACGGCTGACGGCGGCGGGCTCGGCGCGGGGGCGCGTCCCGTCTGGCGTGGGTCGAGTCGCAGCGGGGCGGAGAACGGGGACTGTGTGGAGATGGCGGTCGGGGTGCCGGGGGCCGTGCCCGTCCGCGACTCGAAGAACGCGGCCGTCGCCCCGCTGGTGTTCACGCCGGGGGCGTGGCGGGCCTTCGTCCGGTCGCTGCGGGAGGAGGGCGCGGGGTGAGGGCCGCCCGGTGGCGGGGGGGGTGGGCTCAGGTCCAGACGGTGGCGATGAAGAGGTTGGCGGTCGTCAGGGCGCCGACCATGCCGAACAGGCCGGTGGGGACCTTCTCGTCGTCCCGCTTGAGGTAGACGGGCACGAGGACGACCACCAGGATCGCCAGTTTGATGCCGATCTTGAGGTTGTTGACCTCCTGGTCGTCGGCCTGGTTGAGGCCGACGAGCGCCACGCCCGTCACGAGCATGGTCAGGGCGCCGTGCAGCATTCCCGGGGTCATCCGGGCGCCGCCGGCACGCAGGGCCTTCACCTGGGTCAGGAAGCCGCCGAGCAGGGCGGCAATCCCGATGATGTGGAGGGCGACCACGATGTTGATGACCACGTCCATGGGACGTGAGCTTAATGACCGGATGATCCGGGCCTGTTGGGGGGGCGGCGTGTGACCGGCGGGCCGCGGCGCCCGTCCGTGGTCAGGGGTCGGGGTCGTGGGCGGGGTCGGGGTCGGGTTCGCCGTCGAGCAGTGCCATGGCCGTGCGCTGCACGGAGCGGGTGAAGCGGCGGGGGTCGTCGGGCGGCGTGAGGTGGCGGATCAGGTCGCCGTCGAAGACCGCGAGCAGGGTGTGGGCGAGGAATCCGGCGTCGAGGTCGGGGCGTGCCTCGGCGAGGAGGGCCGTGAGGTGGCCGTGCCAGAGCCGGTAGCTCGGGTCGTCGTACTTCTCCTCGGCGCAGGCGGCCTCGTGGGCGGAGAGCAGGGCGGCGTTGCCCTCGGCGATGGCGCCGAGCCGGTCGAGGAAGGCGAGCAGCCGTTCCGGGGCGGGCGCGCCGGGGCCGAGCGGCGGCGGGCCGGTCGCGATGGCCTCGCGCAGCGCGAGGGACCGTTCCTCCAGGAGTGCCTGGAGGAGTCCGGCGCGGCTGCCGAAGCGGCGGAAGACGGTGCCCTTGCCGACCCCGGCGAGGGCGGCGACGCGGTCGAGCGAGACGTGGTCGCCGCCGCCCTCGGCCAGGAGCCGTTCGGCGGCGCGGAGCACGGCGCCCCGGTTGCGGACGGCGTCGGCGCGCTCCGCACGTTCGGCGCGCTGCTCGGGCATCGGCATCTCCGGGCTGGACGGACTGTCGGTCCGGATACTACCGTGCCCGCCATACGGACCGCCGGTCCGGATATCTCATGCCCCGGAGGAACCGCTGATGGACATCCGCGCGCTCGTCGCCGATCCCGCCGCCCCTGCCTCGCTGCGCCTGGGGACGGTGCGGGAGCCGGAACCGGCGGCGCACCAGCTGGTGCTGGACGTCCGACACATCTCGCTCAACCGGGGGGAGGTGGAGTTCGCCGGGCAGCTCCCGCCAGGGACCGTGCACGGTTACGACGCGGCGGGTGTCGTGTCGCGGGCGGCGGCGGACGGCAGCGGACCGCCGGCGGGCGCGAGGGTCGCGGCCTTCGGCGCCGCCGCGTGGGCCCAGCGGATGGCCGTGGACACCGGGGCGGTGGCCGAGGTGCCCGCCGGTGTCGGTCTCGCGGACGCCGCCGCCCTGCCGATGGCCGGGTTCACCGCGCTGCGGACGCTGCGGACGCGTCCGATCCTGGGGCGGCGCGTCCTGATCACCGGGGCGGCCGGGGGCGTGGGCCGTTACGCGGTCCAGCTCGCGGCGCTGGGGGGTGCGCACGTGGTCGCGTCCGTGGGGTCGCGGGCGCGCGCCGAGGGGCTGGCCGGGCTGGGCGCCGACGAGGTCGTGATCGGCCTGGAGGGCATCGACCGGCCGGTCGATCTGGTCCTCGACACGGTCGGCGGCGCGCAGCTCGTCGCGCTCTGGGGGCTTCTCGCGCCCGGCGGGGACATCCAGCACATCGGCTGGGCCTCCGGCGAACCGGCCGAGTTCCCGCCGCACTCGCTGTTCTCGCTGGGCGCCTCCAGGACGCTGAGCACGTTCGGCGACGCCCGTGAGGTCGGGCCCGACCTGGCGACCCTGCTGGGGTTCGTCGCGGCCGGGCGGCTGTCGGCCGAGGTGGACCGGCGTGACTCCTGGGAGAACGTCGCCGAGGCCGCCGACGCGCTGCTGGCGCGTCGCGTCGCGGGCAAGGTCGTCCTCGACGTCGATCCCGTCCCGGCGCCCTGACCCCTCGCCCCCAGCAGCCTGGTTCACCCGCACGAGCGATACCCAAACGACTACCGACCGCTTACGGTGAACCCATGAACACTCACTCTGAGTCACCAAACCGGGCGCCGGGTTCACCTCCCGCCCGCCCGACACCCCGGCCACCCACGTCGCGGTCGGGGGCGGGATCGACGTCCTCCTTGGCCCCGGCGTCGCCCTCGGCGTTGACGTCGGCATTGGGGTTGGCGTCGGTGGCAGGGGGGCGGCCGGTGGCCGTCCCTGACGGGCGGGGGGCGGGGCGGCCGCCGCCCTGGGGTCGGTCGGCCGGTCCCTGGCCGGACGTGACGACGGCCGCGAGGTCGGCGCCCGCCCGCAGCAGTGCCACGGACCGCGAGGCGAGCCGGTCGAGGCGCTTCCGGAGGATGCGCTCCGCCTCCTCCAGCCCGTCGAGCCGGTCCAGGGAGCCCATCACCTCACGGGCCGCCGCGATGCCGTATCCGCTCGCGCGGAGGGCGGCGACGATACGGGCGGCGCCGATGGCGGCGGGCCCGTAGCGGCGTGCCCGCAAGGACGTCACCCGCTCGGGGAAGACCAGCCCTTCGTCCTCCCAGAACCGCAGGGTGGAGGTGCGCACCCCCAGCGCTCCGGCCAGCGCGGTGATCGTCATCGTGTCGCTGTCCTGCGGGGTGCCGGGCGTGTCCGTCTCGGCGCGGATCGCGCGCAGGGCTTCCTGGGCGCGCAGGGCTTCTTCTCTCTCCCGGGCGAGCCGGACGTGGACGCCGTTGATCACCGACGCCGCTTCCTCGATCGGCGCGGCATGCAGTCCGATGAGCAGCCGCCGCGCCTCCACGGGGCCGACGGCGCCCGCGACTCCTCTGTACGCGTGCAGTGCGCGCACATGGAGTGGCGAGTAGATGCGGTAGCCGGTCTCCGAGCGGGCGGCGGGGGGAATGACGTCCAGCAGTTCGAGATCGCGGACCTGCTGGAGCGAGTAGCCCGACTCCCTGGCGACATCGGCGGTCCGCAGCGGCGCGTTCGCCGGTCCATCGGCCGGTCCGCTCATGACCGAACCCTCCATCAGCACTTGAAGGTGACGCTTGAACCATGAGTATGGAGCAGATCATCGCCGCTGTCCGGCGGTTCGAGGGGGCGCTCGTGGTGGCCCCCGGGCCGGGTGGTGACTTCCCGGAACTGGCATGGGGGGACGCGTTCTTCTACTACGCCCCCGACGGTGTGATGCCACGCACCGTCCAGCCCTACGGCACGATCGTCACGAAGGACTACCCGGGTGACACGGCGTCCGCCCTTGATCCGCCGGGTCGGTGGCGGGTGAACGTCCATGTCGATCGGGCGGTGTTCCGTGAGGTGACGGGTGAGGAGCCGCGCGGTCTGGTGACGCCTCGGGACCACACGGCGTCCGACGAGGTGATGCCGCACCCCGTGTACGGGGGGCTCGGGTGGATATCCGTCGTGAACCCTGGCGCCAGGACGAGGGAGACGGTCGTGGGGTTGCTGCGTGGGGCCCACGAGGCCGCCGGTGCGAGGTTCGCGCGGCGGCGAGGGTCGGGAGGGGAGCCCGGGGACGGCTGACGAGCGGTCCCGGCGGAGGTGGAGGCGGGCGGCGTCGCGTCGCCGCCCGGCCGGGTGGGGTGGAGCGGTGGGCGGGTGGTGGGGCACGGGCGCCCGGCAGCCGGTGGACGGTCACCGGCGCCGGAGCGGCGGCCGGGGCAGGGCTCGGGGGGGGGGCCC
>NZ_JOEK01000008.1 GCF_000719135.1 Streptomyces avicenniae
GCGCCACCGCCGTCTTCATCACCTCCGCGGACTGGAGCACGAACGGCAACTGCATCTGCCCCGACCCGAACAGCTCCCCGACCACCTTCATCCCCGCCAGCAGCGTGTCGTTCACGATCTCCAACGCAGGCCGCTCGGCAAGCGCGGCGTCCAAGTCCGCCTCCAAGCCGTTGCGTTCCCCGTCGATGATCCGCCGCCGCAACCGCTCCTCCAACGGCAGAGCCGCCAACTCGTCCGCCTTGCCCGCCTTCAACGACGCAGCCGTCGCCCCCTCGAAGAGTTCGAGGAAACGCTGGAGCGGGTCGTAGCCTTCGCGGCGGCGGTCGTGGATCAGGTCCAGGGCGACCTCGACCTGTTCCGGCTCGATGCGGGCGATGGGGAGGATCTTCGCGGCGTGGACGATCGCCGAGTCGAGCCCGGCCCGCACACACTCGTCCAGGAACACCGAGTTCAACACCAGACGAGCCGCCGGATTCAGACCGAAGGAGATGTTCGACAGACCCAACGTCGTCTGCACGTCCGGGTGGCGGCGCTTCAGTTCACGGATCGCCCCGATCGTGGCGACACCGTCCTTGCGCGACTCCTCCTGCCCGGTGCAGATGGTGAACGTGAGGCAGTCGATCAGGATGTCGCTCTCACGGATCCCCCAGTTCCCCGTCAGATCCGCGATCAACCGCTCCGCGATCGCCACCTTCTGCTCCACCGTCCGCGCCTGACCCTCCTCATCGATCGTGAGGGCCATCAGGGCGGCGCCGTGCTCCCGCGCCAACGCCGTCACCTGCGCGAACCGCGACTCAGGACCGTCCCCGTCCTCGTAGTTCACCGAATTGACGACCGCCCGCCCACCCAACTTCTCCAACCCCGCCCGCAGAACCCCCACCTCCGTGGAGTCCAGCACGATGGGGAGGGTCGAGGACGTCGCGAAGCGTCCGGCGAGTTCACTCATGTCCGCCGCGCCGTCGCGGCCGACATAGTCCACACACAGGTCGAGCAGGTGCGCGCCCTCGCGGATCTGGTCACGCGCCATCTCCACACAGTCGTCCCAGCGGCCTTCCAGCATCGCCTCACGGAACTTCTTCGACCCGTTCGCGTTCGTCCGCTCACCGATCGCCAGATACGACGTGTCCTGCCGGAACGGAACCGACTGATACAACGACGCCGCCCCAGGCTCCGGCTGCGGCGTCCGCTCCCCCGGCACCACACCCCGCACCCGCTCCACCACCCGCCGCAGATGCTCCGGCGTCGTGCCGCAGCAACCCCCCACGAGGGAAATGCCGTACTCGGCGACGAACGACTCGTGCGCGTCGGCGAGTTCGCCCGCGCTGAGCGGGTAGTGGGCGCCGTCCTTGCCGAGGACGGGCAGGCCCGCGTTGGGCATGCAGGACAGGGGGACTCCGGCGTGCCGCGCGAGGTGGCGCAGGTGCTCGCTCATCTCGGTGGGGCCGGTGGCGCAGTTGAGGCCGATCATGTCGATGCCGAGCGGCTCAAGCGCCGTCAGCGCCGCACCGATCTCCGAACCCAGCAGCATCGTCCCCGTGGTCTCGACGGTGACCTGGACGATGACGGGCAGGTCGGTGCCGGTGGCGGCGAGGGCGCGGCGGGCTCCGAGGACGGCGGCCTTGGTCTGCAACAGGTCCTGGCTGGTCTCGATGAGCAGGGCGTCCGCGCCGCCGGTGACGAGGCCCTCGGCGTTGGCCTGGTAGGCGTCACGCAGGGCGGTGTACGTGACGTGGCCGAGGGTGGGCAGCTTGGTGCCGGGCCCCATCGAGCCGAGCACCCAGCGCAGCCGCCCGTCCCCCGCCGCGCGCTCGTCGGCCGCCTCGCGGGCGATCCGCGCCCCCGCCTCGGCAAGCTCCACGATGCGGTCGGCGATGTCGTACTCGCCGAGGGCCGAGAGGTTGGTGCCGAAGGTGTTGGTCTCGACGCAGTCCACGCCCACCGCGAAATACGCGTCGTGGACGGAGCGGACGATGTCGGGGCGCGTCACGTTCAGGATCTCGTTGCAGCCTTCGAGCTGTTGGAAGTCGTCCAGGGTGGGGTCCTGCGCCTGGAGCATGGTGCCCATGCCGCCGTCGGCGACGACGACGCGTGAGGCGAACGCCTCGCGGAGGGCTGCGGCCCGCTGGGCCTGCGGGACGACGGACGGGATGGACGAGGCCATGGGGATACTCCCGGGAGTGCGACGGCTGTCGGCTATGCGTGGCGCACAGGCGGCACGCACGTGGTCAGCCTAACCGCAAGGGCGTGCGGGCAGGGAGTGGCCGCGCATCGGCCGGGCGGCCGGGAGGGGCGCCCGTAGACTCGTGCCGACCTCCGGGGAATCGGCATGCCCCACTGGTGTTCGACATTACCGAACCGCAGGCTGAGGAGGAACGGACGGCGAGGAGACATCCCCATGGCGCGGACCATTCAGTCGCTCGAACGCGCGGCGGCGGTGCTGCGGCTGCTCGCGGACGGCGAGCGCGGGCTCGGGCTCTCCGACATCGCCTCAGCCGCCGGGCTGGCCAAGGGGACGGCGCACGGCCTGCTGCGGACGCTCCAGCGGGAGGGGTTCGTGGAGCAGGACCCGGCCTCGGGCAGGTACCGGCTCGGCGCCGAGCCGCTGCGTCTCGGCCGCGCCTACCTGGACGGCAACGAGCTGCGCGCGCGGGCCCTGGTGTGGGCCGACGACCTGGCGCGGGCGAGCGGCGAGAGCGCGTACCTCGGGGCGCCGCACGGGCGCGGCGTGCTGATCGTCCACCACGTCTTCCGGCCGGACGACAGCCGCCAGGACCGTGAGGTGGGCACGGTGCAGCCGCTGCACAGCACGGCGCTCGGCAAGGTGCTCGCGGCCTACGACCCGGCGACGCGCGACGCGGCGCTCGCGGCGGGGCTCGGCGCGCTCACCGCGCGGACGGTGACGGGGGCCGCCGCCTTCGACCTGGCCCTGGAAGAGGTGCGGTCACGCGGATGGGCGAGCGAAGTCGGGGAAACCTGGGAGGGCGTGGCCTCGATCGCCGCGCCGGTCCTCGACCGCCGCAGAACGGCCGTCGGAGCGGTGGGAATCACCGGCGCGGTGGAACGCGTGCTGTCCGGGGACGAGCCCCGGTCGGCTCTGGTCGCGGCGGTGCGGGACTGCGCGCGAGCGGTTTCCCGGGACCTCGGATCCGGGCGATTTTAGGACAATAGGCATATCCGGCGGATAACTGCCCCGACGGTCTTGACGGCAGGTGTCCCGGGGAGAACACTCCCGTTCACTGGTCGGCATTGCCGAACACTGGACGGACATCGCCCAGGAAACCCCCTGGGCGACGGACAAAGGAGTCGCGGATGTCCAGCCTCCATATCTTCTTCGGCGAGCTTCTCGGGACCGCCGTACTGATCGTGCTAGGCACCGGCGTGGTCGCCGGTGTGATCCTCACGAAGTCCAAAGCGTTCGACGCCGGGTGGGTGGCCATCTCGTTCGGCTGGGGCATCGGCGTCCTCTCCGGCGTCTACGTCTCCACCCAGCTCTCCGGCGCACACCTGAACCCGGCCGTCACCCTCGGGATCGCCATCGACAGCGGGCAGTGGAACGACGTCCCCACCTACGTCGCCGGGCAGCTCGCCGGTGCGATCATCGGCGCGTTCCTCATGTGGCTCGCCTACTACGGCCACTTCCAGGCGCATCTGCGCGCCATGGACGTCGAGAGCGGCTCCAGGACGCCGGGCGCCCGGGCGTTCGAGGAGGAGGCCGCCGAGGTCGAGGAGCGCGAGCCCACCTCACGGCACGAGCCGGGCCCTGTCCTCGGCATCTTCGCCACCGCCCCTGAGATCCGGAACACGGTGCAGAACCTCACGACCGAGATCGTCGCCACGACGGTGCTGGTCCTGCTCGTCCTCGGTGTCGGGCTGAACGACGGGCTGACCCTCTCGGGCACCGGCGGTCTGATCGTCGCCCTGGTCGTCGTCGGCATCGGCCTGTCCCTCGGTGGACCGACCGGTTACGCGATCAACCCGGCACGTGACCTCGGCCCCCGGATCGTCCACCAGCTCATCCCCCTCCCCAACAAGGGCGGCTCCGACTGGAAGTACGCCTGGATCCCGATCGTCGGCCCGCTCGCCGGCGGCGCGATCGCCGCGGGCATCCACACCGCGCTGTTCTGACGCGCCGCAGCCGCCGCCAGATCCCCCCACCGAGCGACCACAGGAGCCGCCCCATGCCGGACGCACAGGACACCACAGGCCAGCGCGAGTACATCGCGGCCATCGACCAGGGCACGACGTCGAGCCGCTGCATCGTCTTCGACCACGGCGGCAACATCGTGGCGATCGAGCAGAAGGAGCACGAGCAGTTCCTGCCGAAGCCCGGCTGGGTCGAGCACGACGCCGCCGAGATCTGGACCAACGTCCAGGAGGTCGTCGCCGGAGCGCTGACGAAGGCCAAAATCGGCAAGGACCAGGTCAAGGCCATCGGCATCACCAACCAGCGCGAGACCACCATGCTGTGGGACAAGGCGACCGGCGAGCCCGTGCACCACGCCATCGTCTGGCAGGACACCCGCACCGACGCGCTGTGCCGCGAGCTCGGCCGCAACGTCGGCCAGGACCGGTTCCGCCGCCAGACGGGCCTGCCGCTGGCGGCCTACTTCGCCGGGCCCAAGGTCCGCTGGCTGCTGGACAACGTCGAGGGCCTCCAGGAGCGCGCCGACCGCGGCGAGCTGCTGTTCGGGACCATGGACTCCTGGGTCATCTGGAACCTCACGGGCGGCCCGGACGGCGGCGTGCACGTCACGGACGTCACCAACGCCTCCCGGACCCTGCTGATGGACCTGCGCACGCTCCAGTGGGACGAGAAGATCTGCAACTCCATCGGCGTGCCGATGTCCGTGCTGCCGGAGATCCGCTCGTCGGCCGAGGTGTACGGCACGGCCAAGGGCGGCGCGCTCGACGGCGTGCCGGTCGCCTCCGCGCTCGGCGACCAGCAGGCGGCGCTCTTCGGCCAGACCTGTTTCTCGGTCGGCGAGGGCAAGTCCACCTACGGCACCGGAACGTTCCTGCTGATGAACACCGGCACCGACATCATCAACTCCTACGCCGGTCTCGTCACGACCGTCGGCTACCGCATCGGGGACCAGCCCGCCGTCTTCGCGCTGGAGGGCTCGATCGCCGTGACCGGCTCGCTCGTCCAATGGATGCGCGACCAGCTCGGCCTGATCAGCAGCGCGCCGGAGATCGAGGAGCTGGCCCGCTCGGTGGACGACAACGGCGGCGCCTACTTCGTCCCCGCGTTCTCCGGCCTGTTCGCGCCGTACTGGAAGTCGGACGCCCGCGGCGTGATCGCCGGTCTGACGCGGTACGTGACCAAGGCCCACATCGCGCGCGCCGTGCTGGAGGCGACCGCCTGGCAGACCCGCGAGATCGTGGACGCGATGAAGAAGGACTCCGGCATGGAGCTGACCACCCTCAAGGTGGACGGCGGCATGACGGCGAACAACCTGCTCATGCAGACCATCTCCGACTTCCTCGACGTCCCGGTGGTCCGCCCGGTCGTCGCCGAGACGACCTGCCTCGGCGCCGCCTACGCCGCCGGGCTCGCCGTGGGCTTCTGGGAGAACATCGAGGACCTGCGCGACAACTGGAGCCAGGACGCCGAGTGGACGCCGGAGATGGACGCGGCGGAGCGTGACAAGGAGTACGCGTTCTGGCTCAAGGCCGTGCAGCGCACCATGGGCTGGCTGGACGAGGGGAGCTGATCGGATGAACGCGCCGCACCCGGCCGCAGGACAGGCCACCGTGACCGCACCCGGCCCCTCCGACACGGCGGCCCGTGACCGGGCGGAACGCCGCGCCCGCACCCGTGACCGTCTCTCCTCCACGACCTGGGACCTGCTCGTCGTCGGCGGCGGCATCCTCGGCACCTCGGTGGCCTGGCACGCCGCGCAGTCGGGCCTGCGGGTGGCGATGGTGGACGCCGGTGACTTCGCCGGTGCCACCTCGTCGGCGTCCTCCAAGCTCGTCCACGGCGGCCTGCGCTACCTCCAGACCGGCGCCGTCCGGCTGGTCGCCGAGAACCACCACGAGCGGCGCATCCTCTCCCGCGACGTCGCGCCCCACCTCGTCAACCCGCTGACGTTCTACCTCCCGGTCTACAAGGGCGGCCCGCACGGCGCGGCGAAGCTCGGCGCGGGCGTCTTCGCGTACTCGGCGCTGTCCGCCTTCGGCGACGGCGTCGGCCGGGTGATCTCCCCGGCCGCCGCGGCGGCGGCCAACCCCGGGCTGCGCACCGAGGGGCTGAAGGCCGTCGCCGTCTACGGCGACCACCAGATGAACGACTCACGCGTCGCCGTCATGACGGTGCGGGCCGCCGTCGGCGCCGGGGCCTCGGTGCTGAACCACGCCGAGGTGACCGGCCTGCGCTTCACCCGGGGCCGCGTCACCGGCGCCGACCTGCGCGACCGGCTCGACGGCGCCGAGTTCGGCGTGGACGCCCGCCTCGTCCTCAACGCGACCGGCCCGTGGGTGGACCGCCTGCGCGGCCTGGAGGACCCCACCGCGGAACCGAGCATCCGCCTGTCCAAGGGCGCCCACCTGGTGCTGCGCCGCACCGTCCCCTGGCGGGCGGCGATGGCGACGCCCGTGGACAAGTACCGCGTCACGTTCGCGCTGCCCTGGGAGGACCAGCTGCTGCTTGGCACGACGGACGAGAGCTACGAGGGCGACCCCGGCGAGGTCGCGCCGACCGAGGCCGACATCCAGCAGATACTGGACGAGGCCGCCCTGTCCGTACGGCCCGAGCACCTGGACCGCTCGCTGATCACCTACGCGTACGCCGGGCTGCGGGTGCTGCCGGGCGGCCCCGGCGGCGTCGAGTCGGCGCGGCGCGAGACGGTGGTCACCGAGGGCAGCGGCGGCATGCTGTCGGTCGCGGGCGGCAAGTGGACGACGTACCGGCACATCGGCAGGACCGTGCTGGAGAAGGTGGCCACCCTGCCGGGCAGCCCGGTCGCCGAGGACATGGCGCCCGTCTCCGACCTGGTGCGCCACACGCCGCTGCCCGGCGTCGCCAACCCGTCGGCCGTCGCGCACCGGCTGCTGGCCGACCCGCCGGAGTCCGGGCTCGACGAGCACACGGCCCGTCATCTGGCCACGCACTACGGGTCCCTCGCGTTCGACGTCGTCCGGCTCGTCAGGGAGGACCCGGCGCTCGGCGCGCGCGTGCACCCGGACGGGCCCGACATCTGGGCCCAGGTGGTCTACGCGCGCGACCACGAGTGGGCGGACACGGTGGACGACGTGCTGCGCCGCAGGCTGACCCTGACGGTGCGCGGCCTGGACACGGAGGAGGTGCGCGCGCGGGTCGCCGGGGTGCTCGGCGGCTGAGCGGCGGCGGTGGTCCGAGGGCCCCGGCCGGGACACCCCGGCCGGGGCCCAGGCGTACGAGGACTGCGGGCTGGGAACGGTCACGCCGTAGGGTGGGGCCGCACGAAGACATCGTCAGCCGGGGCGGGGCGCCGCTCGCGCACCGGCCGGGAGGAGGCGCTGGGTGATCGAGCTCGAAGGGGTTCCCGAGCTGGTTGACCCGGTCATGGTGGCCGCGTTCGAAGGCTGGAACGATGCGGGTGACGCCGCCTCCGCCGCCGTGGCGCATCTGGAGCGCGAGTGGAAGGGCGAGGTGTTCGCGGCGCTCGACGCGGAGGACTACTACGACTTCCAGGTGAACCGGCCGCACATCTGGCTGGACGCCGGGGTCCGGCGCATCACCTGGCCGACGACCCGGCTGTCCGTGGTGCGGATCGGGTCGGAGAACGGCCCGGTGAAGCGGCGTGACCTGGTGCTGGTGCGCGGCATCGAGCCGAGCATGCGGTGGCGTTCGTTCTGCAACGAGATCCTCGGTTTCGCGCACGAACTCGGCGTCGAGATGGTCGTCGTCCTCGGCGCGCTGCTGGGTGACACCCCGCACACGCGTCCTGTTCCGGTGACGAGCGTGACCTCCGACGAGGACCTGGCGCGCACGCTCGACCTGGAGGAGTCGCGCTACGAGGGGCCGACCGGCATCGTCGGCATCCTCCAGGAGGCGTGCACGCACGCCGGGGTCCCGGCGGTGACGCTGTGGGCCGCCGTGCCGCACTACGTCGCGCAGCCGCCGAACCCGAAGGCGTCCCTCGCGCTGCTGCACGCGCTGGAGGACCTGCTCGGTCTGGGCGTGCCGCTGGGCGACCTGCCGGAGGACGCCCGCGCCTGGCAGATCGGCGTGGACCAGCTGGCCGCCGAGGACAGCGAGGTCGCCGAGTACGTCAAGTCCCTTGAGGAGGCGCGGGACACGGCGGAACTGCCCGAGGCCAGCGGCGAGGCGATCGCGAAGGAGTTCGAGCGGTATCTGCGCCGCCGGGACGGGCAGCCGCCGGGCGGCGAGCCCGGCTCGTACCTGCGCGACCCCGGCCGCCCGCGCGGCCTGCCGAGACGGCGCCCCGCCGAGGGCGGCGGCACCGAGCCGGAGCGGCAGGAGCCGGGCGAGCCGGAGGAGTGACCGCGGGGACGGGCCGGTACCGAGGGGTACCGGCCCGTCCCGTGTCAGGTGCCCGCGCGGCGCGGACGGGCCGTCACAGGGCGACGCCCAGCAGGGCGTCCACCGCCCTGCTCACGACGCCGGGGGCGCCGATGTCGGCGCCGCCCTCCGCCTCCTGCGCGGCGGCCCAGCGGTCCACGACCGCCAGCGCCGCCGGGGCGTCGAGGTCGTCGGCGAGCGCAGCCCTCAGCGCGTCCACCAGCCCGTCCGCCGGGGGGCCGTCGGGCCGGGAGACGGCCGCGCGCCAGCGGTCGAGGCGGCGTACGGCCCCGTCGAGGACGGCGTCCGTCCACTCCCAGTCGGAGCGGTAGTGGTGCGCGAGCAGCGCCAGGCGGATGGCCGCCGGGTCCACGCCCGCGGCGCGGAGCCGGGAGACGAGGACCAGGTTGCCCTTCGACTTGGACATCTTCTCGCCCTCGTAGGCGACCATCCCCGCGTGCACGTACCCGGCCGCGAACGGGTGCTCGCCCGTGAGGACCTGCGCGTGCGACGCCCCCATCTCGTGGTGCGGGAAGACGAGGTCGGAGCCGCCGCCCTGGATGTCGAAGCCCATGCCGAGGTGGTCGAGCGCGATGGAGACGCACTCGATGTGCCAGCCGGGGCGTCCCGGGCCGAGGCTCGCGCCGTCCCAGGACGGCTCGCCCGGCCGGGCGGCGCGCCACAGCAGGGGGTCGAGCGGGTTCTTCTTGCCGGGCCGGTCCGGGTCGCCGCCGCGCTCGGCGGACAGCGCGCGCATGACGGACGCGTCGTAGTGCGAGACACCGCCGAAGTGGTCGTCGGCCTCGACGGAGAAGTAGGTGTCGCCGTCCACGTCGTACGCCGCGCCCAGCTCACGCAGCCGTTCGATGACCGGCACGATGTGCGGTATGGACTCGACGGCGCCCACGTACGCCGCGGGCGGCAGGATGCGCAGGGCCGTCATGTCCTCGCGGAACAGGGAGGTCTCGCGCTCGGCCAGGGCCGTCCAGTCCTCGCCGGTGGCGGCGGCGCGCTCCAGCAGCGGGTCGTCGATGTCGGTGACGTTCTGGACGTAGCGGACCTCGCGTCCGGTGTCCAGCCACAGCCGCTGGACGAGGTCGAACGCGGTGTAGGTGGCCGCGTGGCCCATGTGCGTCGCGTCGTACGGGGTGATCCCGCAGACGTAGATGCGGGCGACCGGTCCGGGGACCAGGGTCACCCGGCCGCCGGTCGCGGTGTCGTGGACCGACAGTTCAGGGCTCTGACCGGGCAGAACGGGGACTGTGGAGGGAGGCCAGGCATGCATGCGCCCGAGCCTAACCGCCGGACCGGGCGGCGCACGACAGGGCGTGCCCGCCCGGTGGGGGGCGCGGTCAGACCAGGGGCCAGGGGATCGCGGGCCATTCGCCGCTCGGCAGGGGATGACGGCCGTCCCTCAGGAGGGCGGACGTGCGGGCGCGCAGGGCGCCGATCTCGGCGTCGGTGAGCAGTTCGCGCAGCCGGACGGCGAGGGGCGCGCCGTCCGCGAGGGCCGCGTCGAGGCCGCGCAGGGCGGTCAGGACGGCGTCCGGCAGGGGCTCGCCCGCCCAGCCCCACAGGAGGGTGCGCAGCTTGTTGTCGGTGTGGAACGAGACGCCGTGGTCGATGCCGTACAGCCCGCCGTCGGCGACGGGCAGGAGGTGACCGCCCTTGCGGTCACCGTTGTTGATGACGGCGTCGAGCGCGGCGACGCGGCGGAGGCGTTCGTCGTCGCGGTGCACGAGCAGGGCGGTGGTGTCCTCGTCGAGCTGGACGTGGCCGACGGCCTTCCAGCCGGGCGGGGCCGTGTCGCCGTCCACGAGGGACAGCAGGTCGTCGGGCTCCTCGGCGTCCGCCTCCCCGGCCGGTTCCGCGTCGTCGTCCGGCGGCGGGCCGATCCAGCGCTGGCACATGCCGGGGCCGAACGGCCCGTCCCGCAGCACGGTCGTCGGCACGAGGTCCCAGCCCAGCGCGCGGCAGACCTCGTACGCGGCGACCTCACGGCTGGCCAGGTCGCCGTCGGGGAAGTCCCACAGGGGGCGCTCGCCGCGCACCGGCTTGTAGACGCACGGCACGCTGCGCCCGTCCAGCTCGGCGACGGCGTAGAGCACCGCGTTGGAGGCGTCGGTGATGCGTCCGCGCACGGTCAGCTCGCCCTGGGCCAGGGCGGTGTCGGCCATGACGTCGCCGCTCAGGCGCGGCTGCGGCGGTATCCGTTCTGGCGGGGACACACATGTCCTTCCGGGTCGAGCGGCAGGCTGCACAGGGGGCACGGCGGGCGGCCCGCGCCCACGACCTCAAGGGCGCGCTTGGCGAAGGCGCGGGCCATGGTGCCGCTGAGGCGCACCCGGAGCATGGGCGGACCGTTCTCGTCGTCGCGCAGCAGCCGCTCCTCGGCCTCCGCGAACTCCTCCTCGGTCTCGACCTCAAGCTCGACCAGGGCCTGGGCCTCCACGATCATGCGCTCGTTGTCGCTGTCCCAGGCGAGGGCCATCGTGCCGACGCGGAACTCCTCCTCGACGGGGGTCTCCAGCGGGCCGGTGTCGGCGACCTCCGACGGCGCGACGGCGGGGACGGTGGTGCTGCCGCCCGATCTGCGCACGACCTCGTCCAGCAGTTCGTCGATGCGCTCGGCCAGCGCCTCCACCTGTGCCTTCTCCAGGGCGACGCTGGTGGTGCGGCCCGCCGCGGTGGCTTGCAGGAAGAAGGTACGGCGGCCAGGCAGCCCGACCGTCCCGGCGACAAAGCGGTCGGGCGGGTCGTAGAGGTACACCTGACGGGACACGCACTGCTCCTGTGTGTCGGTTGCGTGGGACAAGGGCACCCTACTGCGCTTCGCGATCACCGTGGTCAGGCGCCACCGCCCACCGGGGTCTCGGTGGCCTCGGCGCTGTCCCGTTCCGCCGCCTCGGTCCTGGGGACGAATTCGGCCAGGTCGCCCGTATCGCCGAACCGCAGCAGGAGGGGCGGGTTGCCGTACCGGACGGCGGTGACGGACGCCGGGTGCGGGGCCAGGCGCTGGAACAGGTCGAGGTGGAGTCCGAGGGCGTCGGCGGTGATCGCCTTGATGTTGTCGCCATGGGTGCACATCAGCCAGATCGCGTCGGGGCCGTGCTCCGCGCCGAGACGGGCGTCCCAGTCGCGGGCGGCGTCGGCGACGCGGGCCTGCATGGCGCGCATCGACTCGCCGCCGGGGAAGGTGACGGCGGACGGCTGCGTGCGCACGGTGGCCATCAGCGGCTCGTCGGCGAGGTCCTTGAGCGCGCGGTTGGTCCACTCCCCGTAGTCGCACTCGGTGACCCGCTCGTCCACGTGGACGGGCAGGTCGGGGCGTTCGGCCAGCAGCGGTGCCAGGGTCTCGGCGCAGCGCTGGAGCGGGCTGTGGACGGCGGCGGCCAGCGGGATGCCGGACAGGCGCCCGGGGAGTGCGGCGGCCTGGGTGGTCCCGTACTCGTCGAGGCTGACGCCGGGCGCACGACCGGCGAGGAGGCCGGAGGAGTTGGCGGTGGTCCGGCCGTGGCGCAGGAGCAGCAGAGTGGGCATGGCGTCAGCCTAGGTCCTGGGGGGACGGGGGCGGGGGTCAGGCGAGCCCGGCCCTCTCCAGTGCCTCGACGCCCGCCCGCAGTCCGGCGATGCGCTCGTCGAGCGTGAACCCGGCGGGGGCGAGGGACAGCGTGGTGACGCCCGCGTCGGCGTAGGCGCGCATCCGGTCGGCGATGCGCTCGACCGGGCCGACGAGGGTCGTCGCGTCGATGAGGCTGCGGGGGACGGCGGCGGCTGCGCCGTCGCGGTCACCGGCCAGGTAGCGGTCCTGGATCTCGGCCGCCTCCTTCTCGTATCCCATGCGGCGGGCGAGGCGGTTGTAGAAGTTCTGGTCGCGGCTGCCCATGCCGCCCACGTACAGCGCGGTGTAGGGGCGGAACTGGTCGGCGAGGGCGACGGGGTCGTCGCCCACGGCGAGGGGCACGGTGGGCACGACGTCGAAGCCGTCCAGGGTGCGCCCCGCGGCCTCGCGCCCGGCGCGCAGGTGGCGGAGCGTCGTCTCCTCGGCGTGCTCGGGCGCGAAGAAGATCAGCAGCGCCCCGTCGGCGATCTCGCCGGTCTGGGCGAGGTTCTTCGGGCCGATCGCGGCGATGTAGACGGGGATGTGGGGGCGGACGGGGTGGACGGTGAGCTTGATCGGCTTGCCGGGGCCGTCCGGAAGGGGCAGCGTCCAGTGCTCGCCCTGGTGCGTCAGCCGTTCGCGGGAGAGGGCGGCGCGGACGATCTCGACGTACTCGCGGGTGCGGGCGAGCGGGCGGTCGAACCGTACGCCGTACCAGCCCTCGGAGACCTGCGGCCCCGAGACGCCGAGGCCGAGGCGGAACCGGCCGCCGGAGAGCGTGTCGAGGGTGGCGGCGGTCATCGCCGTCATGGCGGGGGCGCGGGCGGGGATCTGGAGGATGCCGGCGCCCACGTCGATACGCTCCGTCCTCGCGGCGACCCAGGCGAGGACGGTCGGGGCGTCCGAGCCGTACGCCTCGGCGGCCCAGCAGACCGCGTAGCCGAGCCGGTCCGCCTCGCGGGCGACCTCCAGGTTGTCCGCGTCAAGGCCCGCGCCCCAGTAGCCGAGATTCACTCCGAGCCGCATGTCCGCTCCTCCTGTTGGCGCTTACCGGCGGGTAACCAGTCGTCTCCGGGGACTGTAACCCCTGGTCGCAAGTACGCTCAACGCCCATGGAACTCAGGCACCTGGGCCGCACCGGCCTGCGCGTCTCCCGGCTCGGCCTCGGCACGCTCACCTGGGGCAGGGAGGTCGGGGAGGCGGACGCCGCGGAGCTGCTGAAGGCGTTCTGGGAGGCGGGCGGCACGCTCGTGGACACCGCGGACGTCTACGGCGACGGCGGCGCCGAGCTGCTGCTCGGGCGGCTCGTCGGCTCGCTCGTGCCGCGGCGGGACGTCGTGCTGGCGACGAAGGCGGGCAGCGTGCCCGACCCCTACCGCAGGTTCGACGGCTCGCGCGGCCACCTGCTGTCGGCGCTCGACGCGTCGCTCGAACGGCTCGGCACGGACCACGTGGACCTGTGGCAGGTGCACGCCTTCGACCCGGCCACGCCGCTGGAGGAGACGCTCCAGGCCGTGGACATCGCGGTGAGCAGCGGCCGGGCGCGGTACGCGGGAGTGGCCGACTTCAGCGGCTGGCAGCTGGCGAAGGCGGCGGCGTGGCAGCTGGCCGCGCCGGGGACGCGGACCCGTCTGGCGAGCACCCAGATGGAGTACTCGCTGGTGCAGCGGGGCGTGGAGCGCGAGGTGCTGCCCGGCGCCCTCGACCTCGGCGTCGGGCTGCTGCCGTCGTCGCCGCTGGGGCGCGGGGTGCTGACGGGCAAGTACCGCAACGGGGCGCGCCCGGCGGGCTCGCGCGGCGCGTCCGCGCGGCTGGGCGGCTTCGTGGCGCCCTACCTGGACGACGCGGCGGCCCGGATCGTGGACGCGGTGACCATAGCGGCGGACGGGCTGGCGGTGACCCCGGCGCAGGTAGCGCTGGTGTGGGTGCGGGACCGGCCGGGGGTCGCGGCGCCGCTGCTGGGGGCGCGCACGGCGCGCCAGCTGGAGGAGGCGCTGTCAGTGGAGGACCTTACGCTTCCGGAGGAGATCAGCCGGGCGCTGGACGACGTGTCGGCCCCGGTGCACCACTATCCCGACCACGACTGGAGCACGCTGTGACCGCGGACAACGCCTCGCCCCCGCCCCCGGAGGACGCCGCCGCCCGGTTGCGGGCCGCGGTGAAGGCCGTGGAGAGCGGGGAGCGCCCGGCCGCCTCGTTCTTCGCGGAGCCCGCGCGTCCCGCGGCCCGTCCGGCGCGGGCGGCGGCGCCGGGCCCGGGGGCCCGCCCAGGGCCCGCCGCGGTGCCCGCGCCCACGCCCGTGCCTGTGCCGGAGGGGCTGCCCGCGCTGCTCGCGGCGGGCGGCACCCCCGAGGGGCTGGCCGGGGCGGTGGCCGCGGCGCTCGGCGAGGCGGCGGAGCAGGAGCTGCGCGACGACCCGTGGCGTCTGCTGGCCGTGCCGGGGGTGCGCCCCGACGCGGCGGACGGCTTCGCGCGGGCGACGCTCGGCGCGGAGGCGGGCCCTGGCGACGAGCGGCGGACGCGGGCACTGACCGTCTGGCTGCTGGAGCGCGCGGCCCTCGCCGGGCACACGGCCGTGGCGGCGGCCACGGTCGCGAAGGGGCTCGCCGCGCAGGCGGTGCCCGAGCCGGACGAGGCGGTGCGGGACGCGGTCGAGTCGGGGGCGGTCCTCGTCTTCCGC
Organism: Streptomyces avicenniae; assembly: GCF_000719135.1. Taxonomy (GTDB): domain Bacteria; phylum Actinomycetota; class Actinomycetes; order Streptomycetales; family Streptomycetaceae; genus Streptomyces; species Streptomyces avicenniae. The sequence goes on from NZ_JOEK01000008.1 coordinate 14,788, forward strand.
GACGCGGCGCCGCCCCCGCCGGGAGCGACCGGCACGCCGCGCGGGGAGGACGGCGAGGAGGACGTGCCCGTGACGCTGCTGCTCGGCCTCGACCGGTACGCGCTCGCCGAGGAGAGCCTCGCGGACGGACTGTCGCGGCTGCGCGGCACGTTCGAACCGCTCGCCGAGGAGGCCGCCGTGGCCTGGGAGACGGCGGCGGGCGGCGCCCCGTCGCCCTCGGCCGCCGAGCTGCTGCGCGCCGTCGCCGCACATCCGGTCGTGGTCCACACCGGCGGCGCGGCGGCGCGCGCGGAGCCTGCCGCGCTGGTGGCGGCGGCCAGGTCCCTGGGCCTGCGGGCCTGCGCGGCGGCGCACACGGCGGACGGGCGGCGCGGCCTCGCCGCGCTGCTGCCTGGCGGCGCGGCGGACGCGGCGGTCACGGTGGCGGGGCTGCTGTCGGGCGAGGAGGGCCCCGGGCGTGACGGCGAGGGCCTGCTGCCGCTCGACCTGCTCGCGGTCCTGGACGCTGCCCAGCTGTCGGCGGAGGCGGCGGCCTCCCTCGTGGAGGCCCTGCCGGACGGCGCGCGGCTCGTCCTCAGCGGCGATCAGGCGCTGCTCGGCCCGGCAGGTCCAGGGCAGGTCCTGGACGACGTGCTGGGCGCGGACTTCGGCCCGCGCGTCGCCTCGCGGACGCCCGACGAAGGGCCGGTCGGCGAGCTCGTGTCCGGGGTGGGCGTGGGCGAGCTGCTCCAGCCGGAGGCGCCGGGCAAGGAGGTCGTGGTCGTGCCGGTACGCGACCCGGGCGAGGCCGTGCACCGTACGGTGCAGCTCGTCGCCGATTCCATCCCGCGCGCCTTCGGGCGCTCCGTCGCCGAGATCCAGGTGATCACGCCAGGCCATGCCGGGCCGGTGGGCACCCGCGCGCTGAACGCGGCGCTGAAGGAGCGGCTGAACCCCGGGCCTGGCCGGTTCGGCGGCTTCGACCCGGGCGACCGGGTGGCCCACTCCCCCGCGCCGGGCCGCACCCGCACGGCGACGGTGGCCTCCGCCGACGCGGAGGGCCTGTGGCTTGAGGACGCGGACGGCCGCTTCGTGGTGGCCCCCGCGCAGGTGGCGGACACGGTCAGGCACGGGTGGGCGCTCACCGCGCACCAGGCGGTCGGCAGCCGATGGCCCGCCGCCGTCGTCGTGCTGCCTGGGGACGCGGAGGGGACCGTGGACCGCTCGTGGGTCTACACGGCGTTCAGCCGGGGGGAGGGACACCTGTCGGTGGTGCAGGGCAGCGGCCCCGGGCTCGCGGCGGTCGTCACGGGCCCGCCCGCGCCGCCGCGGACGACGCGGCTGCGGACGCTGCTGCGCGAGCAGCTCGCCGCCTCGGCGCCCGCCGGGGCCTGAGCGGGGCGGAGCGCCGCCCGCCCGTGCCGCCGCCACGGGCGGGGCCCGGCGCTCCCGTTCACTCGCCGGGGTCGAGGTCGTCGTCCTCCTCGAACGCCTCGCTGATGTCGAAGCGGCAGACGACCCGCTCGGGATCGACGGCGTCGAACGGGGCGGGCAGCCACTCCCCCGGCTCGGCGGGCTCGTCGGCGACCGTCACCCAGAGCGTCGCGTCGCCCTCCTCAAGGCCGAACTCCTTGTAGCGCCCGGCGATCTCGTCCGGGTCGTACTCGCCGAAGAGGACGCCGAGCGCCGTCTGCACGCTCCGGCCGCCCGGCTCGTCGGGGTCGGGGCCACCGGCCAGGGCGCTGTCCGGGTCGAGATCGGCGATCCGCTGCGCCTGTGCGAGCAGCCTGCGCGGCTCCACCAGGGTGTAGTCGCGGCGGATGAAGACGCTGAGGGCCTCCGGCTCGTCGGGCCCGTCGTAGGCGGCGCCCCCGTCCGTCTCCGGCACCTCGAAGGGGGTCACCTCGTCGTAGACGTCGTACAGCAGCTCGTCGTACACCTCGCCCGCGGAGGCCAGCTCGTTGAACGCGGCGAACACGGCGGCGTCGGCCTCGGTGCCCGTCTCGGGCCCGGCGGCCCGGCGTTCGACGGCGGCGAGGTGCCGGTCGATCGCCTCTTTGAGCGCGTCGGCGGCGGCACGGACTTCGGCAGCGGTCGGCTGCACAGCATCAGACATGGTGCAGACGGTATCGGCATCCAGGCCCGGCGCGCACAATGGTTGCGATGCCGGAATACGAGTTTCGCGATGTGTACGTCCCGCGGGGTGTCTCCCGTGCCGCCGCCACGCGCCTGCTGACCGATCACGCCGAGTACGGTCACTGGGAGCTGGCACGACTCCGTCTGTACCCCGACGGCAGCCGCCGCGTGCGGTTGCGTCGCAGGATCATCCGTCAGCTGCGCCCGACATGGTGACGAGTGGGTCCCATGACGGACGGGACCCACTCGTGTACGCGCGCTGACCGGCCGACGGGCGGTGCTCACCGTGTGTACCCGGCGGGCAGGGACACGGTGGGCCCGTCACCGTGGAGCGGTCGTCGGCCGGTGAACGGCGCGCGGTGGCCGGCGCGTGGGGTGCCGGATCAGACGCGGCTCGCGACGCGGGAGCGGCGGTAGAGCAGCGTGCCCCCCAGCAGCAGGCCCGCGCCCATCGGCAGGACCGCGCCCATGGGGACGCCGCTGCCGGTCTCGGCCAGCTCGCCACCGGCGGGCTCGGCACCGGCCTGGGGGCCGGTCTCCGGGCCGGTGTCGCCGGGACGCTCCGGCGAGACGGTGCCGGGCTCCTCCGGGGTGCCGGGCTCACCGGGCTCACCCGGTTCGTTCGGCTCGCCGGGCTCACCCGGTTCCCCAGGCTCCCCGGGCTCACCCGGCTCACCAGGTTCACCCGGCTCACCCGGTTCCCCAGGCTCCCCGGGCTCACCCGGCTCGCCAGGTTCACCCGGCTCACCCGGTTCGCCCGGGTGCTCGGCATCGACGCCGTTGGCGCAGCCGTTGCCGAAGGCGCTGTTGCCGACGCCGACGACCGAGATGCTGTTGCCACAGGCGTTGACCGGGACCTCGACCGGGACCTGGACGTTGTTGCCGGACGCGACGCCGGGCGAGCCGACGGCCGCGCCGTCCGCCTGGGCACCGCTGTCCCCGTGACCGCCGTGACCGCCGCCGTGACCGCCGGTGTTCACGCAGTTGTTGCCGAACGCGGGGTTCAGGACGCCGATGACGTTCACGGTGTTGCCGCAGATGTTCACCGGCACATCGACCGGGACCTGGACGTTGTTGCCGGACGCGACGCCGGGCGAGTTCGCCGCGAGGCCGTCGGCGCCGGAGTCCGCGAACGCGGCTCCGCCCGAGAGCGCGAAGACGCCGCCGAAGGCGGCGGCGGAGAGCAGGCCCTTCTTCGTGACCTGTCGCATGGTGGTGTTCCCCTGCCTTGTTCTTCCGTGGGGCGCGGGGTGGGGGCTGAGGGCACCCGCGCCCGGGGTCTGGCCCGGCGTGGCCCCGGAGCGAGTGGTGCGCGCTCCGGGGCCACCGGCTCTACGCCCTCATGGGATGGGGCGCGGTGATCAGCCGTTGACGCAGGTGTTGCCGAAGGCGGGGTTCAGGAGACCGATCACGGAAATGGTGTTGCCACACACGTTGATCGGCACGTGGACCGGAACCTGGACAACGTTGCCGGACAGGACGCCGGGCGAACCGACGGCAGCACCGGCCGCGTGGGAATCGGCGACAGCGAGCCCCGCGCCCGCGAGCATCAGACCGCTGGCAGCAGCCGCGACGGCGACGACCTTCTTGATCATTATTCCTCCTTGGGACAACGCGGCCCCAGCCGGGGACCGCACTCGTCGTAACGAGGACGTCGGATCATGGGCACGTGGCGCGGGACTCTTTCACCCTGCTGGGTGGATTGGGAACGTCGGTGCGATTTTGTTAAGAGAATTTCTTCAGAGGAACCGTCAACTCAGCTCGATGAACCGGTCAAGCACCCGGGCACCGAACTTCAGTCCGTCAACCGGGACCCGCTCGTCCACCCCGTGGAACATGCCTGCGAAATCCAGCTCGGGCGGCAGCTGGAGGGGCGCGAAGCCGAAGTTCCTGATGCCGAGGCGCGAGAACGACTTGGCGTCCGTGCCGCCGGACAGCATGTAGGGGACGGCCCGCGCGATCGGGTCCTCGGCGCGCAGCGCCGTCTGCATCGCGCCGACCAGCGCGCCGTCGAACTCGGTCTCCACCGCGCGGTCGTAGTGCACGGACTCCCGCACGACGCGCGGGCCGAGGATGCGGTCCAGGTCGGCCTGGAACTCCTCCTCGAAGCCGGGCAGGAAGCGGCCGTCCACATGGGCGGTGGCCTGGCCCGGGATGACGTTCACCTTGTATCCGGCGCCCAGTTGCGTGGGGGCGGCGGTGTTCCGCAGGGTGGCGCCGATGAGCTTGGCGATGCCGCCGAGCTTGGCCAGCGTCTCGTCCATGTCCTCGGGGTCCAGCTCGGTGCCCAGCGCGTCGGACAACTCGTCGAGGAAGGAGCGGACGGTCTTGGTGACGCGGACCGGGAAGCGGTGGCGGCCGAGGCGGGCGACGGCCTCGCACAGCTCGGTGACGGCGTTGTCCTCGTTGGTCATCGAGCCGTGTCCCGCGGTGCCTTCGACGGTGAGGCGCATCCAGTTGATGCCCTTCTCCGCCGTCTCCACCAGGTAGAGGCGCAGCTTCTCGTTGACCGTGAAGGAGAAGCCGCCGACCTCGCTGATCGCCTCGGTGACGCCCTCGAAGAGGTCGGGGTGCTTGTCCACCAGGTGACGGGCGCCGTACACGCCGCCCGCCTCCTCGTCGGCGAGGAAGGCGACGACGATGTCGCGGGGCGGCCTGCGTCCGCTGCGCAGCCGGTCGCGGATGACGGCGAGCGTCATCGCGTCCATGTCCTTCATGTCCACGGCGCCCCGGCCCCAGACGCAGCCGTCGGCGATCTCGCCGGAGAAGGGGTGGTGGGTCCAGTCGTCGGCGTTGGCGGGCACGACGTCGGTGTGACCGTGGATGAGCAGGGCGGGCCGTGAGGGGTCGGTGCCCTCGATCCGCGCGACGGTCGAGGCGCGCCCCGGGTGCGACTCGAAGATCTGCGGTTCGAGGCCGACCTCGGCGAGCTGTTCCGCGACGAACTCGGCGGCGGCGCGCTCGCCCGGGCCCGAGTGGTCGCCGTAGTTGCTGGTGTCGATGCGGATCAGGTCGCGGCACAGTTCGACGGCCTCTTGTTCGCCGCGTTCGCTGATCCGGGATTCCTCCGGCGGGGTGGGGCTTGCCTGGCTCACGCTGCCTCCTGCTGCGATGGTTCCCACCCATCCTAGGAGCGCTCGAACAGTGGACCGGCAGGGGCGGATCTGTAGGCGGGACCGGAGTCGGCTGAGGTCAGAGCCTGGCCGTGTCGGCCTGCGCACGGCCGCCGGGCACGAGGTCCAGGACTGCGTCCGCCACCGCGTGCGTGTCGGGCCGCCGCAGGTCGAGGACGGGCGTCGGGTGGGAGAGGCCGTGGGAGGCGAGCAGGTTCATCAGGGCCCAGATCACGTCGGGGCGTCCCGTGACGGGGAGTTGGCGGCCGTCGGGGGTGACGACGCTGGCCGCCGTCGTACCGGCGAGGAGGTTGGTGCGGGCCCAATCGACGAGGTGGGCCCTGCCGTCGGGGCTGACGGTCAGGACGACCTCGCGCGTGCGGTGCAGGAGCGCCAGGTAGTTCATCGGCACGGTCAGCCGTCTGGCGGCGTCGAACGGCGGCGTGCCGTCCGCCGGGCGGATGCGCAGCACGGTGTCGAGGACGGGGCCGTGGTCCTGGAAGGTGTGGGTGGACGCCATGTGGACGAACCTGGCCCGTACGAGGACGCCGCCGCGCCGCGCCCAGCGTCGGCCGACTGCGCCGAACGCGCCCTGTTCGCCGGGGAGATCGTCCACCGTCCAGCGGGCCCCCTCCCCCGGCTCGGTGACCGGCGCCCGGTCCTCGGGGTGGGCGCGGTCGTGTTCGGCGACGGCGGCGTAGCGTGCCGCGGTCGCCGCGTCCAGACGGCGGAGGTCGATCACGTCGCCGTCCATGGCGATGCCGCCGCCCTCCCAGGAGATGCGCATCTGCCGCAGCTGGCGGACGGGGTGTCCCGTCACCTCGGTGACGTGGCCGTCGAGGCCGATCACTCGGCATGTCCTCGTGCCCGCGAGCAGGGCGCTGCGGGGCCACAGGGGGGTGACCGCGCCGGGGGTGCCGGGCTCGGCGGGGCCGACGAGGACGGCCAGGCGGCCCGCCGTGACCGCCGACAGGCACACGGACGGCACCCGCCACTCGTCCGTGACCTCGAACGCGCCGGGCGCCGGGCCCCCTGCGTCGCCCTCCTCGTCGGGCTGCACCCGCAGCCTCAGCCTGACGAGAGGGGTGAACTCGTCGGGGGTGAGGTTGCCGTGGTAGGTGGTGAAGGTGGCCTCGCCCTCGGGGGCGTAGCGCGCGAGGGACGCCTCCAGGACGTCCGCGCGTACGAGCCGCGCTCCCTGGGGCCCCTTGGGGGACTGGGGTGCCCACAGCACGAAGGTGTTGTCGCCGTACGCGATGCCCGTGTCCTTCGGCCGGTCCCGGCGCGTGAGGAGGGGGAGGGAGCTGCGGGTGGCGCGTACGGCGAGGGCGACGACGAGGGCGGAGCCGACCAGTCCGGCGGCGAGCGCGATCCAGGCCCAGTCCTCGCCCTCCTGCCAGGCCGTGTAGGCGACGGGGAAGGCGAGCGGTACGGGGAAGCAGCAGATGGTGAAGAAGACCAGCTTGCCGACCAGCACACCGGCGTAGGTCCGCATGGCGCCCCTCTCGCTTCGCGCACGTGCCCCCGCACGCCGCCCCCATCGTCCCGGCACCGGCGCCCCGGCACCAGCCCTGAGGGGCGGCGCGTTCGACCCGCTCGGCGGGGATCGCTGCCGAGGGCCCGCGTACTCCGCACGCCCTTCGACGGCACGGCGCGGCGCACGGTCCGGACCGTCAGGGCCTCGAACGCGTCCGGCGGACGGGCGGGTTCTAAGCTGTGACCTGCGGACACCGTCCCTTCGTCAGGGGCGCGCGGTTCCGCCTGCCGCTCTGAGTCAGGAGGACCCGTGCAACGCGGTGAAGTCTGGTGGGTGGAGTTCGACGAGCGGCGGCTGGTCGTCCTGCTGGCGGCGGACGACGCGTCCAGCCTCCGGGCGATGCAGGTCGTCGCTCCTGCGGGCGTCGATCTGGGCGGTCTGGGCGTCGAGGTGCACGTGGGTGCCGCGGAAGGACTTCCCTTCGAAGGCGTGCTGCGGGTCGGGTTCCCGCGCCCGGGTCTCACCCCCTGCACGTGGCTGACCACCGTGTCCCGGGACGACCTGATCGAGCGGGCGGGCGTCCTGTCCTCGGCGAAGCTCGACGAGATCGACGACGCCCTCCGTCGCGGCGAACAGGCGCAGGAATGGACCCCGGCGGCAGCCGTGAGGCTGAGCGAGATGAGGGACGCGCTCCGCCTCGGCGGACTCGGGTAGGCGGAGAGGCGCCGTTCACCGTCGGGAGCACGAGGCCGTGGTCACGCGCTGGTCGTGGCAGGGGGGTTGCCCCACCGTGGTGCGCGGTGGGGCAACCCTGGGTTCGGGCGCGGGTGAACCGGGGTGGTCAGGCGGTGCCGATCCTCCCGGTCTTCACGTCCGTCACGAACGACGCGAACGCGGCCGTCGGGAAAGCCAGCACCGGCCCACCGAGATTCCGGCATCGACTGGGTTCGGGCGCGGGTGACCGGGGTGGTCAGGCGGTGCCGATCCTCCCGGTCTTCACGTCCGTCACGAACGACGCGAACGCGGCCGTCGGGAAAGCCAGCACCGGCCCACCGAGATAACCTCCCGCCCATCTGGGCCGATTGCACGTACGACATCAGCGAACGGTCCGGCATCGTCAGTATGTGGACACCATGTAGACGAGCTACGCGTCCAAGACCGCTGTTCCGCCGATGGGCCGGTCGATGCGGATGATCGCTCGTGTCCCGCCCCAGAAGTCGTCCGTGGGTTCACGTCGGCCGCCGACCACTTGGGCGACTGGTACGACGGAGTACGCGTTCTCCATACCTTCCCTTCCCACGGCCCGTGTCACACCGAATCTCTCAGGTAAGCGGCAGCTCGGTTGTCCAACTGCGCGACGGCGCGGATGCCACGCCGGCGCAAAGGGGACAACGCCTGCCGCATGTCGGAAGCCACCCGACGCGTTCGCGCGGACTGGATACCGTCCATGGCATCCAACGCCCGCGACCAGGTGGCGCACGCCTCTTCGACGGCGCCTTGACGTACCTGGAGGGAAGCAAGCTCGCCCAGGGTCACCACATGTACTCGGGCGAACGCTGTCGAGTTCCGGATACGTACGCTCCTGCGGAACTCACGGGCAGCGCCGTGCAGGTCCCCGAAATCGCGAAGTGTGTAGGCGCGTTGGAAGGTGAGGTCCGCCTCGCCGAAGATGAACAGCCGGCCCGGTTCCTCGGTCCGCGACCGATCGGAAGCGAGATCGCTCTCCGCGCGGGCGAGCGCTGCGGCGGCGGCCTTGTGTCTTCCGGCCGCGGCTTGGCTTCGAGCCAACTGTGCCCCGAACATGCTCCGTTCTCGTGAGCTGGCCAGTGAGTACCGCTTGCCTTCCATTGCCGCTTCGATCAGGCCCACGGCCTGTGCGCCATGCCCGAGATCAACTGCCTGGTAGGCCATGCCACGGAGTGCATGACCGGCCGTGGGGGGATTGTTCGCTTCCGCCGCGAGTTTCAGGGCACTGACGAAGTACCTCTGCGCGACGGCGTGCTCGGAGTTGTCGAATGCCGTCCAACCTGCCAAATAGGCCAGCTCGCTCGCGGCGGAGAACATGTCATTGCGTACGTGATCGTCGATGAATCGGCCATGGAGATAGTTGCTGACGTCGGTGATGAGGTATTGCACCACCGCCGTGCGGGCGTGGCCGCCGCCATGCCGCTGGTCGATTCGTGAGAAGGCCGCGACCATTTCCCGGACGGCCTCCAGGTCGCCGCGACCGACACGTCGGCCGTTCGCCCCGGAGGGATGTGCCGACTTCTCCGCGCGGTGAGCCCACCAGCGATCACCGGGGAGGGCCAAGGCTTGAAGGGAATAAGCGGCGACTGCGAGGGCCTGTCTGCGTTCCACGTCCAAGTCCCGCCTTCCCAACTCGCCCAATGCCGCCAGCGTATCCGCATCCCAGCTGATGAGATCGTCCGATGCCAGCTGGGCCAGCCCGATCTCGGCAGCGCTTAACGAACGCCCCAGCAGCCGGCACAGCGCCTCGACGATGACAGGAACGGTGGTGGGCGCAGGCGGCGTCCCGGAGATCCAGTGCGCAACTGCACTCCGGTTCGTACGGAGCGTCCTGCCCGTCTCGGCCGCGGTCATCCGGATGCACGTGGCCAACGCGTCGTATGTCACCCCTCCGCCTGCGAGCAGTGCCTTCAACGCAGTGTTGGGAGTCCTGTCCCGCTGCCTCACCGTTCCCCCTCGATTGCGCGTTATGCCCAACCTAGCGTCCGCCTGCTGCACAGGGTTATACACGCTAAACGCTTTGTGTCGTCGGGTGTCCTGCCGACGAGTGTGTCTGCCGCGTTGACTGGCCGTAGACACACAGCGGGAGATGCCATGACAGTTCCGGGCCGGATCGCCGAGAGACACCAGTGCGCGTTCACGTGGGAGTTGCTTGCTGGTGTTCGGGGGATTGAGACGTGGCGCAGAACGGTGGCGCTGGTACTGCGGTCGTGGGGTGCGTCGGACGCTGCTGTTGAGGTGGCGCGGATGGGGATCAGCGAACTCCTCGCGAACGTGGTGCGGCATGTGGAGGACCCGTTGTGCCGGTTGTCGGTGGTGCTCGACGGCGGCTTGGTCAGGGTGCTGGTGGAGGACCGTTCGTCGTGTGTGCCGGTGGTGTCCGAGCCGGTGTGGACCTCGGAGTCGGGTCGTGGGTTGTGGCTTCTGCGGGCGATGTGCCGGGACTTCGGGTGCGAGCCGGACGAGGGCGGCAAGACGGTGTGGTTCGCGGTGGACCTGGACCCGGTGGAGCCGGTCGGGCGGGCGGTGGCCTGATGGCGGTGTGGTGGTGTGCGGGGAGGGTGCTCGGTGTGGTGGCGGTGGTGGCCGGGGGCGTTCTGCTGGGGCTGTTGCTGCTGTTCCTGTGGCTGGTGCGGGTGCTGCGTGGGGCGGAGGAGCGGTCGTGAGCGGCTTCACGGCGCCGGGTGACGACAACCGGTGGCTGGTCGGGGCGTGTTGGTTCTGGTGCGGGCACCGCGTGACACTCGTGGTCCGGATCGGGGCCGTCACGGTCGGGGACCCGCCCGCCGAGGCGCCGTTGTACGGGTGCGGGTCGTGCGTGCAGCGGCTGCACGACGCGGTGCGCGACTACACCGAGATCGCGGCGAACGGCCCGGACGGCGACGGCCTGTACGTCAAGCCAGGCCCAGCGCTCGGAAGCGCGGGCCTTCGTCCGCGGGGGCGGCATCGCAGACCGCGAACGCTGCTGGGGCGCCGCTGGCGGGGACTGGCGGAGAACGCCGGGGAGCCCGTCATACCGGGGATCGATTCATTCATTCGAACGCCCGTCCTTCGGCGACGGCCGCCTGGGTACGGGACGGGACAGGGGGCGTGGTGGGCGGACGAGGTGTCCGGCGGATCGTGGTGGCCGGGCTGGCGGGGGCGGTGGTCGGTGTGGGGGTGCGGGTGGCCGCGCTCGGCCCGGCGGAGGCTTCCAGGCGGGTCCTGTTCGCCATGGACCAGCAGTGGTGGCGTGCCTACCGCCGAGCACTCATCGCCCTCGGCGAAGACCCGGCGGCCCTGGACGAGAAGCCTCCGGACCCGGTCGCCGTCGAACACGCACTCGCGACCCTGACCGCGCTCCACAGCGCCGATGCCGTGAGCACGGCGGTCGAGGGCGCCGGCCGGTGACCGCCGCAGCGTGACCGACCCGCCCCCGGGGCGGGCCTCAACACATCTCAACGACAAGGGGAGACATGCACTCCGAGAACGACTTCACCGACCCACCTGCGCGCCGGATCGGCGCCCTGGCACTGATCACATCCGAGTTCGGTGACGTACTCCTGGTGGAGAAGGCGTACCGCCAGGGCCCGGAACGGTACGGACTGCCCGGCGGCTGCGCCCGGCCGGGCGAACCCGCGCCGATCGCCTGCCAGCGCGAGGTACGCGAGGAGACCGGCCTCGACCTCGTGCCCCAACGCGTCCTCGCCGTCCACCAGATGCCCGCCACCGACACCGCCACCGAGGGCTACAACCTCGTCTTCGACGGCGGGATCGTGCCCGCCGCCACCACACTGACCCTCCCACCCCACGAACTGTCCGGGTACCGCTGGGCCCCGGTCCCCGACCTGCCCGACCTCGTCGCCCCGTACACCCTCTGGCGCATCACCGCGGCACTCGCCGCACTGCACGGCGAACCCGTACGACACCTCTGCGGCCACCCCGGCGAACTCACCCCCACCTGACCCGCACCCTCACGCCCGGGACCATGCCGCCACCAAGGACGCGGCCATGAACAGCAGTCAGGAGGGGCATCGTGGATCTCCCCGTCCTGCGCGCTGAGTTGGTCTCGGTCTTCGGGGCGGGTCGGCTGGTGGCCGTTCCGGACGAGCGGTTGAATCCGCTGGTCACGCACCCGGAGACGCGGCGTTTCCTCACCGAGGTGGGCCTGCCTGTCGTGGACGGTTTCGTCTACGACCCGCTGGAGTACCTGGCGGTGGGGCTGCCGGACGCGGTCGATGACGATCCGGAGTTCGCCGAGGTGGAGGGCCTGCCGGAGACGGCAGGTCACTGGGTACCGCTCGGCTACTGCTTCGGCGACCAGATCCGCCTCGACGGCGCCACCGGCCTCCTGTGGGAACTGATCGACGGCACCGTGGTCAACACCCGCATCGATCTCTTCACCCGCACCCTGCTCGCCCTCCACCGCCGCTGGGACATCTTCCGCCCGGCAGTCCCGTACCTCTCCCGTCTCTCCGCCGCACAGGCCGCGGAGGCCGAGATCCGGACGGTGGACCCGACCGTCCTCGACCCCGACGCGCCGGGCCAGGACAAGCCGGAGCGCCACTGGAACCGCGTCCTCGACTGCCTCGCCCACTGCCACTGACCCCGCCCCCGCCATCCGCACCGACGACGAGGTACGAGCCGGACGCTTTCCGGCGGCTGCGCCGCGGCATCACCACCTACGCGTGAGTCGGCCGAGCTGGGCGTTCCTGTCGGACCTGCCTTGCTAGCGTCCGACCCGACCACCGCGCAGACCGCGGCAACTCTCCTCCGAGGTCTGCCGAATCCGACGATCACGAACGGGTGAGACATGGAATCCGCCACCTGGGGCACGATCAACGCCCTTGTGCAGTGGCTCGACCGGAACGACGCCAATCCGCCGGACGTCGTCCGGCTCCTCCGGGTCCTCAAAGTCCAGGAGGAGACCGGGGAAGTGGCCGAGGCCGTGCACGGCGCCATGGGCTCGAACCCGCGCAAGGGAGCCAGCCACACGTGGACGGACGTCGAGAAAGAGCTGTGCGACGTCATCCTCACCGCGATGGTGGCCCTCGCCACGCTCAATCCCGACGCGGACAAGGTCTTCCGCGATCACCTCGACCACGTCGCCACCCGCTCGCTGAACTGAACGGCTCCAGGGGCACCGGCCTCGTCCCACGCGATGCCGGTGCCATGGACCCCCGCCCCGGCCTCACAGCTGAGGAACGCCGCTCCCGCACACGGCGGTTGACATCGGCGGTGCTCTTCCGGGGGGCGTGATGACGGGCAGCGGGCCGTCCGGGCCGCAAAGTGCTTGGCGGCCACGCCACTTCTCCTGACAGGCTGTCATACAGGCTCCGGGGCGGGGTGGCCCCGATCACCCGGGCCCTGGACATCTGGCCGACCAAGCCGAACACGGCACGCGGCCACGCGCGACGAGCACCGAGTCGAACGGGAGGAGAGACAGGAATGGTGGAGCGGGTACGGCCCCTGGCGAGCGATGTAGAGGCCGCCGTTCGAGCGGCCATGGCGGCGGCTCTTCCGCCCGAGCACGCGGCGGCGGACCCGCTGGTCCGCCGTTCCGAACACGCGGACTACCAGGCGAACGTCGCGCTGTCCCTCGCCAGGCGCACGGAGAGCAACCCTCGTGGACTCGCCGAGGCGTTGCGCGATCAGCTCACCGGTGAGGACTGGATCAGGGCCGTCGAGGTCTCCGGCCCCGGCTTTCTCAACATCACGCTGTCGGACGCCGCGCTGCTCGACCGTCTCGCCGTCAGGGCGCGGGACGACCGGCTCGGTGTGCCGCGGTCGCAGGCCGCCGAAGTCGCCGTCATCGACTACTCGGGGCCCAACGTGGCCAAGGAGATGCACGTCGGCCACCTGCGCTCCACACTGATCGGCGACGCCCTCGCGCGGACTCTGGGCTTCCTCGGCGCGCGTGTCGTCCGGCAGAACCATGTCGGCGACTGGGGAACGCAGTTCGGGATGCTGATCCAGTACCTTCTCGAACACCCGGAAGCCGCCTGGCGCGACAAGGAGCTGGACGCGTCCGGGACGGCCGGGGCCGTGTCCGCTCTCGACGCGCTGTACCGGGCGGCCCGCGGCGCGTTCGACGGCGACCCTGCCTTCAAGGAGCGCGCGCAGCGGCGCGTCGTCGCCCTTCAGGCCGGGGACGAGGAGACCACCGCCACGTGGCGGGAGATCGTCGCGGAGTCGGAGAACGCGTTCCAGCAGATCTACGAACGCCTCGGCGTACTGCTGACACAGGCCGACGTCAGGGGCGAGTCCTTCTACAACCCGTGGCTCCAGGAGATCGTCCACGCGCTGCGCGAGAAGGGCGTGCTGGAGGACAGCGAGGGAGCCAAGGTCGTCTTCTTCGACGACATCCGTGGCCCCGAGGACGAGCCTGTGCCCATGCTGGTCCAGAAGAGCGACGGCGGCTTCGGCTACCCGGCGACCGACCTGGCCACCATCCGCCACAGCATCAGGACCTTTCACGGCACCCGCCTCGTCTACGTGGTCGATGCGCGCCAGTCGCAGCACTTCGACATGCTCTTCAAGACCGCCCGTCGCGCCGGCTGGCTCACGGACGACATCCAGGCGGTGCACGCCGCGAACGGCACGATCAACGGCCCCGACGGCACGCCCTTCAAGACCCGCGCGGGCGGGACCGTACGCCTCGCCGATCTCCTGGACGACGCCTTGGAGCGGGCGCGGGAGGTCGTCGCCGAGAAGGACCCGGACCTCAGCCCCGAGGAACTCGACGCCGTCGCCCGTGCCGCGAGCATCGGGGCGGTGAAGTACGCCGAGCTGTCCACCTCGCGGACCAGGGACTACTCGTTCGACGTCGCCCGCATGATCAGCTTCAACGGGCAGACCGGCGTCTACCTCCAGTACACCCACACCCGCATCGCGTCCCTCCTCCGCCGGGCGGAGGAGGCGGGCCACGGCCGCGGGCGCTTCCGGCCCGCTCTCACCCTGGACCCGGCCGAGCGCGCCCTCGCGCTCACGGCGGACGAGTTCACCGCCGTGCTCACGGCGGTGGCCCGCACGCTCGAACCGCACCAGCTCGCGAACTACCTGTACACACTCGCCAAGGCGTTCACCACGTTCTACGAGTCCTGCCCCGTGCTGAAGACCGATGTGCCGACGGAGGTGCGCGACAACCGGCTCGCCCTGTGCGACCTGACCCGCTCGACGCTCGGCCAGGGGCTCGAACTCCTCGGAATCGCCGCGCTCGAACGCATGTGACCGCCGGGCCGCGTCCACGCCAGGGGTGCCAGCGTCCTTGCTGTCACCCCTGGTAGGCGGGCCCCGCGAGCCCCGGTCGTGCCGAGGCGTCCCCGTCGGCCCTGGCTCGGCGGGGTCCGGCCCGGCCTCCGTTCCGAGGACAGTGACGCCAGCGCGTCCAGGGACGGGGTGAGGAACCCCCACCGGGATCAAAGGAACTCCGAGTCCTCCTGCGGTGTCCCCGGCACGAACCGGCGGGTCGGGGCGAAGCTGCAACTCGTCGGGCGAGACGGCGACCCGACGTGGCTCAGGGCGTGAGGCTCCTGCCGACGTGCTCGACGGAGATGATCAACGGCTTCTCGCCGACGACCTCGTACACGACCCGGTAGAAGCCCACGCGCATGCGCAGAAGGCTCCTGCCGTAGGGGTGGGCGCCAGCGGGTCGGGGATCGTCGGCCAGGAGATTGATGCTGTCGAGCACCTGATCCGCGCCCTTGGGGTCCTCCTTGACCAGACGAGCGAAGCCTCCCCTGGCTTTCGGATCCCACGTGATCCTGCTCATCGGCCGTCCCGTGTCTCCCGGAGAACGTCCTCGTGCGGAACTCCCTCCTCGCCTCGCAGCTTCCGAAGCTCGCTGCGCGCGAGGGCGAGGTCGTCCTCCAGGTCTTCGAGTACCGCGGGGTTGATGATCAGGGCGACGATCCGGTCCTCCGCGTCGGTGAGCGCGATGTCGTCGCGGGACTCGGAGATACGGCGGGCCACGGCTCCCAACTGCCGCTGTGCGTCCGGGATCGACATGACGTCCCAGGGGCCCAGCTTCCTCAGCCCTTCCAACGGCGCGTAGTCATCCACGCGTCAAGCGTATCCGCCGACGAGTGGCGTCGCCCGCCCTTCGACGCGCGCACGTCGCCGAGGCAGGGGGCACTGCCGTTCCTCCCCTCGGAGTGTCAGCGACGTTCCTGCGGCGCGTGCGGAAGGGATCCGGCCACCCGGCGCCGCGGGGCATGACTCCGGGCGGGGATGTCCGAGCAGGACGAACAGCGCATCCTCGAACACTTCCGCCAGCCCGGCGACCGCGCGGCGCCCTGGGGCACGCTGTTCCGGAGAACGTCCTGCGCGGTCGCCTACGCCCACGGAGAACCGGACTGCAACGGCCACTACGGCATCCGGGAACTCTGCCCCATCTGCCCGGTGAGCCAGCTCAACCTCTGCGCCTCGGCCTGGAGAGCGCCGAACATGGCCGAAGTGGCGGAAGACGCCCGCCGCCTGGGGGCCATCGGCGCCATCGAACTCACCGACCGGGCCATCATGGTGAAGGGCCTGGACGAACCGCCGCGCTACCACCTCCGGCACGGCTACGGGCACCAGGTCCATGACCGTAGCAAGCCTCACCACCACCGCCGACACGGCCGTGCGGACATCGGCCGGCCCACCGAGGAGACACCCGCACCGTGATCCACGAGTCCTGGCCGAGACTGATGATCGTTGACGTCGAGGGCAACGGCGCCGCTCCGCCCGACCTGGTGGAGATCGCCGTGCTACCCCTGACCGGAGGCGTTCCCCATCCGGCGACGGCCAGGGCCTGGCTCATCCGGCCACCCGTGCCGGTCACCCCGTTCGCGACACGGGTCCACAAACTCGACAACGCCCACCTCGCCGACTGCCCGCCGTGGAGCGCGGTGGCCGCCGAGGTGGGCGCGCTGCTCGGGACCGCGTGGATCTGCGCACACAACGCCAGCGTCGAGTACAAGACCCTGCGGCGCCACCTCCCCGACTGGAAGCCGGACGGCGTCCTCGACACCCTCCGCCTCAGCCGGGCGACACTTCCCGACGCCCCAGGCCACAACCTCGACGCCCTGATCGAACACCTCGACCTGGACCTCTCACAGGCCCCAGGACAGCGACACCGGGCGACGTTCGACGCATACGCCGCCGCCCGGCTCCTGCTGCGCCTGGCGGAGAACTACCCGACATGGGAAGGGCTCGCCGAAGCCGCACGGTTGCCCGGTGTCCCGGAACCCGAGGCTCCCCCGACGCTGTGGTGACGGGTGCGCGGGGCATCCGACCGCGGTGTCACCAGCCGTGTCGTCGCCGTCCTTGTGCGTCGATGAATCACCTGCGGGGTTGCTGGGTGGATCGAGCGATTCCAGGCCGCGGGTCGCCCCGGTCTTCACGGATGTCATGGCGAGATGACGTGTCCAGGGCGGCAGGAATACGCGGGATGCGGTCGAGGTGTCGGCGAAGGTCGGGTAGCACGCGCCCGGCTATGCCATGAGCCGGTACGGCGAACGGCCCGACGAGGGTGGACCGGGCTGGTCGCGGCAGGCCCCAGGGAAACAAAAAACCCCAGCTCAGCTGGGGTTCCTGATGGTGTCCGAGGGGGGACTTGAACCCCCACGCCCATAAGAGGGCACTAGCACCTCAAGCTAGCGCGTCTGCCATTCCGCCACCCGGACGAGGTGTGTCGCCGACGGGGCGGTCGGGCCTCGTACGCGCGCACGAGGCGGGCGACCGCACTCGCCGGGCGGGGCCTGGTCAACCTCAGCTCCGGCACCCGAGCAGGCGCGCTCCGCCGCCCGCTGGGTGGCGGGTGGAGTCGGCGGATACGCTCCTTGCCCGACGCGACGTCACGCACGTCCGGCGAAGGGGCGACGGGGAGCTGCATGTGAGCGGCAACGACGAACTGGGCCGACAGATCCTCCACCTGATCGAACAGGATCATCGGTGGCGGGAGGAGAACCCCGATCTGTTCTTCGCGGAGCTGTGTGAGGACATGTGGCGCACCACTCCCGACGACGAAGCCTTGGAGATCTTCGGGATCAGGGCCAGGAACGCCGCCTGGTGGGCGTCGGACGTCGTCGCCTGTGTGGAGAGGGTGGTGGCCGATCGACCCGGGTGGGCTGCGGGCACGCTGGAGCGCAGCGCCGATCTGTGGTTCGGTGCCCCGGCGGCGGACACACCCGGGCCTTACCTCGACTGGCTTGCGGAACGCGCCGTGGAGCTGCGCGACGTGCTCGATGCGGAGCGCGCAAGGCGGGCCTGATGCAGGCGTCCCGCCGTGATGACGCCGCCCGCGGGGTTGAGCGACGCGGAGATCGTGGCGCGGCCGCGGCGCGAGGTCAGCCGTCCGCTCGTCCGCTCACCACGTCAGGCGGCGTCCGCGCCCCGTGATGTCGCGGAGCCGGGCGACGGGCGGGCGTGACGGTGCAGGACGGAGGCGGCGCGCCAGATCCACGCGGCTCCCGCGCAGGCGAGCGCGGTCAGGTGGACGGCGCGTTCGGGGCCGCCGTCGAGCGCGAGCAGCCACGCGGGAGCGGCCAGCGCGCACGCGACCACCGCGGCGAGGACCGAGGCCGTGACGAACGCGAACATGATCTCGACGGTGAGTTCGTCACGCTCGCCCTGCTCGCGAACTGTCATGTCAGGCACCCCCGTTGTCCTGTCACCAGGTTACCGCGCCCCTGCCCGCGCGTGACGGGGTCAGTGGTCGGCGTGGACGTCGCCCGTGGTCGCGGCGAGGAGTGGGCGGGGTGTGCCGGGGCCGGTGGGCGGCATGCCGGGGTGGTGGCCGCCGTGGGGGCCGGTGGCTCCGGTGAGCGGGGCGGCGGGGCCGAGGGTGAGGCGGGAGACGATGCGGTAGCGGTCGCCCCGGTAGAGGGAGTGGCAGTACTCGACGACGCGCCGCTCCTCGTCGGTCGTGATCCGCTCGAAGAGGAGCGCGGGCGAGAAGGGCGGCACGTCGAGGAGTGCGGCCTCCGCCTCGCTGACGACGGTCGGCTCGATCGCCTGGACGGCCTCGCGGACCCGGATGCCGTGCCGGTCGCGCAGGTGGTCGTGGAGGTCCCCGGCCGCCAGGTCCTGCGGCGCGAGTCCTGGGACGAGGTCGGCCGGGAGGTGCAGGTACTCGACGGCCATGGGGGCGGACGCGACGAGCCGCAGCCGCGCGACGCGCACGACGCGCCCCGCCGGGGACATCCGCAGCTTGCGCCCGACGCGTGCCCCTGCGGCCTCGACGCCGAAGGCGAGGACGCGGCTGCTCCAGGCGCCCGCGGCGGGCGGGACGGTGAACGCCCCGCCGTCGGCGAGGAGTTCCTGCGTCACCTTGCCCGGGGCGACGAACATGCCGCGGCCGTGTTCCCTGACGAGCCGTCCGGTGGAGACCAATTCGTCCACGGCGGCGCGCAGGGTGGGCCGTGAGACGTCCAGCAGGGCGCACAGGGAGCGTTCCGAGGGGATCGCGTCGCCCGGCCGCCGTTCCTCGATCAGGCCGAGCAGATGGTCGCGCACGCGGTCCCGTTTCGGCGCGGTGCCCCGCGGCGTCCTGGTCATGTCCGCCTCCCCGTCCCGCCGGTGAACGTTGACCAGCATATGACCAGTTGACGCGCGCGGCCCGGGGCGGCCGTCAGGCGGGGGGCGTGCGGTGGTGGACGCCGAGGGCGTCCAGCCGGGCGCCGTGGCGCACGAGCCGGGCGTCGAACGAGCGGGGGCCGCGCTCGTGGACGGCTCCCGGCGCGCGCCACGCCACCTCGGCCAGCGCGGCGAGCCGGGGGAAGGCGAGGTACTCGACGTGGGCGGGGGTCGGCATGAGTTCGGTCCACAGCTGCGCCTGGGCGCCGAGGACGGCAGACGCGTCCGCGCCGTACTCGGCGGCGGGCGCCGGGTCCCAGCCGATGACGTCCTGGAGGGTGACGGCGCCGGGGTGGCCGAGGGCGTCCGGGTCGTCGGTGGGGGCGTAGTCCAGGTAGGTGTGGCGGATGGGGGTGGCGACGACGCGGTGGCCGCGCGCGACGGCGGCGCGGGCGTGGCCCGTGGTGCGCCAGGGCATGGTCATCACCTCGGGCGGCAGGGCGCCCTCCTCGGCCTCGTCCCAGGTGACGGGGGTGCGGCCGTGGGCGATGAGGAAGTCGGCGATCTGCCGCAGGAACCAGCCGCGCAGCGCCGCCGCGTCCGGCAGGCCCAGTTCGCGGGCGCGGCGCCTGGCCTGCTCGCCGGTCTCCCAGTCGGTGGCGGGGCACTCGTCGCCGCCGATGTGGACGTGGCGGGACGGGAAGACGTCCATGACCTCGGTGAGGACGTCGCGGCAGAAGGCGAGGGCCTCGTCGTGGACGCCGAGGACGGTGTCGCACACGCCCCAGTCGGTCCAGATCGGCAGCTCGCGGCCGGGGTCGTTGCCGAGGTGGGGGTAGGCGGCGAGGGCGGCGCGGGCGTGGCCGGGCATCTCGATCTCGGGGACGACGGTGACGCCGCGGGCGGCGGCGTGGGCGACGAGGCCGGTCAGTTCGGCGCGGGTGTACGAGCCGCCGTGCGGGCGTTCGTCCCACAGGCCGCCGGTGCGGCGGCCGAGGCGGGAGCGGGGCCGCCAGGCGCCGGTGGCGGTGAGCGCCGGCCAGCCGGGGACGGGCATGCGCCAGCCCTGGTCGTCGGTCAGGTGGAGGTGGAGGACGTTCAGCTTGTGCAGGGCGAGGAGATCGACGAAGCGGTGCAGGAAGGCGATCGGCATGAAGTGGCGTGCGACGTCGAGCATGGCGCCGCGCCAGGGGAAGCGGGGGCGGTCGGTTATCTCGACGCAGGGCAGTTCCCAGGGGACGCCGCGGACGGGGGTGGCCGAGAGGGCGGGGGGCGGGAGGAGCTGGCGGAGGGTCTGGACGCCGTGGCGCAGCCCGTCGGGCGTGGCGGCGCGCAGCAGGACGGCCTGCCTGCTGATGGTCACGCCGTAGCCCTCGGGGCCGAGGCCGCTGAGGGCGGGGTCGAGGGTGAGGGTGATCCGGCCGTCGCTCCGTGCGGGCAGGGGCAGTCCTGTGGACGGGGAGACCGTGGAGCGCAGCAGGTCGGCGGCGGCCTCCGCGCCCGGCATGACGCGCAGGGCGGTGTCCTGGGCGAGGACGAAGTGGCCGGAGCGTTCGTGGAGTCGGCTGGGCAGCGGGACGAGCACGGGGTGCCTCCGGTCCTTCGGCTGGGCCCGGGGCGGTGGCCGGGCGTGGGGGTCGGGACGACATGACCACCGAGCCAATTGGTAAGGGGCGGGTCGGTGTCGGCCATGAACGTGACAGTCCGCGCCCGCCGTCGTCAAGGGGGCCGCGCCCCGCCCGGCCGCATGATCAACTTCACGGGCCGAAACATGAGTTGAGGTTCCTGTGCGGTAACAGGGCGGGAGGCGTGCCGGGGGCACCGGGCCGCACCCCGCCCCTTGACGGGCTGAAAAGGTCTATGCCATTTTCGATTCTCATCACCGGGGAGCAGGCCAATTGGTCATCCCAACTGCCTCCATGGTCTCTCTCGCCTCCCGTGTCACAGCTGTCACGGCCCTGCCGCTCCCGCCTCGTGTGCACCTCTCGTCCCCGTGCACCCCTCGTGTTCCGCGCCACCCGGCCCGTCCGCTCCCGACCCCGAGGTGAACCGTGAAGATCCGTACCCTGGCCTGCCTGACCGCGCTCGCCACCGGCATGGCCCTCAGTGGCTGTTCCGGCGGCTCGGACGACTCCGGAGGGGACGACGGCGGGCAACGGACGCTCGACGTGTGGCTGATGCGCGACAGCGTGAGCCAGGAGTTCCAGGAGGAGTTCACGACCGCGTTCGAGGACGCGCACCCGGACATCAGCCTGGAGATCCAGATCCAGCAGTGGAACGGCATCGGCGAGCGCGTCACCGCCGCCCTGGCCAGCGGCGACGCGCCGGACGTGATCGAGGTCGGCAACACGCAGGTGGCGCAGTACGCGGCCAGCGGCGGCCTGCTCGACCTGAGCGACCGCGTCGCCGCCCTCGGCGGCGAGGACTGGCTGCCGGGCCTCGCCGAGCCGGGCGTCTACGAGGGCGCCCAGTACGGCATCCCCTACTACGCGGCCAACCGCGTCGTCATCTACCGCACCGACCTGTTCGAGGCCGCAGGGATCGACCCCGCCACGCTGACCACGCGCGAGGCGTGGCTGGAGGCGACCGAGGCGCTGAACGGGCCGGAGGGGCAGCAGGGCATCTACCTGCCGGGCCAGAACTGGTACGTCCTGTCCGGCTTCATCTGGGACGAGGGCGGCGACCTCGCCGTCGAGCAGGACGGCGCCTGGGAGGGCACGCTCGACACGCCGGAGGCGCTGGCCGGGATGGACTTCTACCGGCAGCTCCAGGCGCACGGCGACGGGCCGCGCGACTCGGACGAGGCGGAGCCGCCGCAGGTCGAGGTGTTCGCCTCCCAGGAGGTCGCGCAGATCATCGCGGTGCCGGGCGGCGCGGGACTCGCCGTGGAGCGCAACCCCGAACTGGAGGGCAGGCTCGGCTTCTTCCCGGTCCCCGGCGTCACGGCGGACACGCCGGGCTCCGTCTTCACCGGCGGCTCCGACCTCGTCATCCCGGCCGCCGCCGCGAACCAGGAGGACGCGCACACCTTCATCGAGGAGCTGACGGGCGAGGAGTGGCAGACCCGCCTGGCCGAGGCGATGAGCTACGTCCCCAACAAGACGACGCTCGCCGCCGCCGCGGCGGACGACCCGGGCACCGCCGCCATGGCCGCCGGGGCGGCGAACGGGCGGGCCACGCCCAACACGCCCGCGTGGGCGGCCGTGGAGGCGGAGAACCCCATCAAGGACTACATGACGGCCGTCCTCACCGGACGTGACCCCGAGGAGGCGGCGCGCGAGGCGTCCGAGGTCATCACCCGGGCACTCAACCCCTGACCGCGCACCGGAGGAAACGGGAGGACCCCGCCATGCCGGTCACCGGCCCGCGCACCGCCCCCACACCCGCGCCCGCCCCCGTCCCCGCCGCCCGTCCCGCCCCGCCCTCGGAGGGCGGGGCGGGGCGGGGCCCCCGCCGCCGGGACGGCTCGGGATGGTGGCCCTACCTGCTGATCGCGCCCACCGTCGCGGGCGCCGCGTTCCTGCTGCTCTACCCGCTGCTGCGCGGACTCGTCATCTCCACACAGGAGTTCGGGCTGCGCGAACTCATCAACGGCGACGCCGAGTTCGTCGGCCTGGACAACTACCGCACACTGCTGGAGGACCCGCGCTTCTGGGAAGTGGTACGCCGCACCTTCCTGTTCATGGCGGTGAACGTCGTCCTCATCGTCGTGCTGGCGACGCTCGTGGCACTGCTCATCTCGCGGCTCGGCCGCTTCGGGCGCACCGCCGTGCTCAGCGGTCTCGTCCTCGCCTGGGGCATGCCGGTGATCGCGGCGACGACGGTGTTCCAGTGGCTGTTCCACTCGGAGTACGGGGTCGTCAACTGGGGCCTGACGCGGCTCGGGTTCGAGTCGTTCGACCGGTACGTGTGGCTGGCGAACGGCCCGGCGGCGTTCGCGATCCTCGTGGTGCTGGTGGTGTGGCAGTCGGTGCCGTTCGCGGCGGTCACGCTCTACGCGGCGCTGACGACCGTGCCGCGCGAGCTGAACGAGGCGGCGCGACTCGACGGCGCGAGCGGGTTCCAGGCGTTCCGCTCGGTGACGTTCCCCATGCTGCGGCCGGTGTTCATGCTGGTGATCTGCCTTGAGGTGATCTGGACGTTCCGTGCGTTCGTGCAGATCTGGGTGCTGACCCAGGGCGGCCCGGGGGACGCGACGACCATCCTGCCCGTCTACGCCGTGCAGACCGCGCTCGCCGCCCAGCGCTACGACCTGGGCACGGCGGCGTCCGTCATCACCGTCACCCTCATGTCCGGCGTGCTCGTCGTCTACTTCCGCCAGCTCTACAAGCAGGAGGCCGAGCAGTGACCACCGCACTCGCGCGCCCGGTCCGGCGGCGCCGCCGTCACCCGCTGCGCAGCACGGCCGCCGCCGTCGTCTTCGTGTTCTGCGTCTTCCCCGTGTACTGGATGATCTCCACGTCCTTCAAGCCCACGGGCGACATCCAGACCGACAACCCGCGCCTGGTGCCGACGAGTTGGACGCTGGAGCACTTCCGCACGGCGGTGGAGGCCGACGGCTTCTGGCTGTTCTGGCGCAACAGCCTGCTGGTGACGGTGAGCGCGGTGCTGCTCGCGCTGGTGGTGGCGCTCGCCGCGTCGTTCGCCGTGGCGCGGATGCGGTGGCGGGGGCGGCGCGGCTTCCTGCTCATGGTCTTCTGCGCGCAGATGGCGCCCTGGGAGTCGCTGATCATCCCGATCTACCTGATGTCGCGGGACGCCGGGATGCTGGACCGGCTGCCGACGCTGACCCTGATCTACTTCATGATCACGCTGCCGTTCACCATCGTCGTGCTGCGGAGCTTCCTGGCGACGCTCCCGGCCGAGCTGGAGGAGGCGGCGCAGGTGGACGGCTGCACCCGGCCGCAGGCGTTCCGCCGGGTCGTCTTCCCGCTGCTGGCGCCCGGGCTCATGGCGACCTCGCTGTTCGGCTTCATCACGGCGTGGAACGAGTTCGCGTACGCCAACTTCCTGATCATCAACGACCAGGACAGCCGGACGCTGCCGGTGTGGCTCACGTCGTTCCAGAACACGTTCGGCACCGACTGGGGGGCGACGATGGCGGCCTCGACGCTGTTCGCCCTGCCCGCGCTGCTGGTGTTCCTGCTGATGCAGCGGCAGGTGACGTCCGGGTTCGCCTCCGGCTCGGTCAAGGGCTGACGGCCGCCGCGCCCCGCCCGTCGTTCACTTGACGCTTCAAGTTACGGTAGGGGCATGGACGAGCGGGACATCCGGTGGCTGGACGACGACGAGCGGAGCGCGTGGCTCGCACTCGTCAGCACCGTCGTACGGCTCCCCGCCGCGCTGGACGCCCAGCTGCGGCGGGACGCCGGGATCAGTCACTTCGAGTACCAGGTCATGGCCGGGCTCTCCACGGCCCCGGGACGCACCCAGCGCATGAGCGACCTGGCTCGCTGCTCGGACGGCTCGCTCTCCCGGCTGTCGCACACCGTGCGGCGCCTTGAGGAGCGCGGCTGGGTCCGGCGCAGGGCCGATCCGGACGACGGGCGCTGCACGCTGGCCGTGCTGACCGACGACGGGTGGGAGAAGGTCGCGGCGACCGCGCCCGGGCATGTCGCGGAGGTCCGCCGTCTGGTGCTCGACCCGCTGACCACGGCGCAGCTCGGGCAGTTGCGCGAGATCGGGCGCCGCGTCAACGAGGCGATCGGTCCCGACCCGGCGCTGCCGCCCGTCCCCCGGGACGCGTCACCCCCGACGCCCCCGTCACCTCCGACAACTCCAGGACTCCCGCACCGAGGAACAGAGGCACCGTCATGATCGTCGTCACCGCCGCCACCGGCCCGCTCGGCCGTCTCACCGTCGAGGCCCTGCTCGCCCGGGGCGTTCCGGCCGGGCAGATCGTCGCCGCCGTACGCTCGCCCGAGCGGGCGGCCGGTCTCGCCGCCCACGGCGTCCAGGTCCGCGAGGCGGACTACGACCGTCCCGACACGCTCGCCACCGCCCTCGCGGGCGCGGAACGCGTGCTGCTGGTCTCGGGCAGCGAGGTCGGCCGCCGCGTGCCCCAGCACCGCGCCGTGATCGACGCGGCGGGTGCCGCCGGGGCGCGGCTGGTGGCGTACACGAGCGTGCTCCACGCCGACCGGGCCACGCTGTCCATCGCGCCCGAGCACCGCGCCACGGAGGAGTACCTGACCGCCTCCGGCCTGCCGTACGTCCTGCTGCGCAACGGCTGGTACACCGAGAACTACGCGCCCGCCGCCCGGCAGGGCGTCGCCACCGGCACGGTCATCGGCGCCACGGGCGACGGCCGCATCGCGTCCGCCTCCCGCGCCGACTATGCCGAGGCCGCCGCCGCCGTCCTGACCGGCGGGGACGCGCACGCCGGGAAGACCTACGAGCTGTCGGGCGACACGGCGTGGACCATGGCCGAGTTCGCCGCCGACCTCGCCGAGGTCTCCGGGACCCCCGTCGCGTACCGGGACCTGACGCCCGACGCGTACGCGCACGCGCTCGCCGGGAACGGGATGCCCGAGGCCACGGCGCGGCTGCTCGCCGGGATGGAGGCCGACATCGCCGCCGGGGCGCTCGCCGACACGCCGGGCGACCTGTCCGGCCTCACCGGCCGCCCCACCACTCCCCTGCGCGACACGCTCGCCGCGCTCCTGAAGGACTGACCGGCCGCACGGCCAGGAGCACCGCATGACCGACCTCACGCGTCCCGCCGTACCCGCCGGGGCCTACGACGCCTTCCTCCCGGGCGCCCTGCCCCGCGCCCGCGCCCGCCGGGCGTGGACACCGGCGGACGGCCCGCTCCCCGCCCTCTACCTGAGCCACGGCGCTCCCCCGCTGTTCGACGACGGCCCCTGGATCGACGCCCTCTTCGCGTGGGCGCAGTCGCTGCCGAGGCCGCGGGCCGTCCTCGTCGTCTCGGCGCACTGGGAGACCGCGCCGCCGACCCTGTCCGCCCCCGCGGCGGGCACCCCGCTCGTGTACGACTTCGGCGGCTTCCACCCGCGCTACCACCGGATGCGCTACGCCACGCCGGACGCCACCGCCCTGGCCCGGCGCGTGGCCACCGCGCTGCCCGGCACGGAGCGGGTGCACCAGCACCCCACCCGCGGCCTCGACCACGGGGCGTGGGTGCCGCTGATGGCGATGTATCCCCTTGCCGACATACCCGTCCTCCAGCTGTCCCTGCCCACGCACGACCCGGCCGGGCTGCTCGCCCTGGGACGGCGGCTCGCCCCGCTGCGCGCCGAGGGGGTCCTCGTCGTCGGCTCGGGCTTCATGGTCCACGGGCTGCCCTTCCTGACCCGCGAGATGATCACCGGCCGGGCCGTGCCCGGCTGGTCGGCCGACTTCGACGCCTGGGCCGCCGACGCCGTGGAGCGCGGCGACCTGGACGAGCTGTCGGCCTGGACGGAACGCGCCCCCGGCATGCCCTACGCCCACCCGACGCCCGACCACTTCCTGCCCCTGTTCGTCACGCTGGGCGCGGCCGAGGACGGCGCGCGGCCCGCCCGTACCGTCATCGACGGCCACATGATGGGCCTGTCCCGGCGCTCGTTCGAGGCGGGCTGACGGCCCGGGGCCCGCGCGCCGCGGCCGAGCGGCCGAGCAGCGGCCGTCCGCGTATCCTCCGGAGGGGAAGGCACTGTTCACGGCGGCAGGAGGTCACGGGATGGCTGGGACGACGGAACGCGCGGTGCTGGCGGGCGGCTGTTTCTGGGGCATGCAGGACCTGATCAGGCGCTTCCCCGGCGTCGTCTCGACCCGCGTCGGCTACTCG
This sequence comes from Streptomyces avicenniae, assembly GCF_000719135.1. GTDB lineage: Bacteria > Actinomycetota > Actinomycetes > Streptomycetales > Streptomycetaceae > Streptomyces > Streptomyces avicenniae. The sequence continues at coordinate 41,564 of NZ_JOEK01000008.1, forward strand.
GGCGGCGACGTGCCGAACGCCACCTACCGCAACCACGGGACGCACGCGGAGTCGCTGGAGATCGTCTTCGACCCGGAGAAGACCTCGTTCCGCGAGCTGCTGGAGTTCTTCTTCCAGATCCACGACCCGTCCACGCAGAACCGGCAGGGCAACGACGTGGGGCTCAGCTACCGGTCGGCGATCTTCTACACGAGCGACGAGCAGAAGCGCGTGGCAGAGGACACCATCGCGGACGTGGACGCGTCGGGGCTGTGGCCGGGGCCGGTGGTCACCGAGGTGGCGCCGGTCGGGGACTTCTGGGAGGCCGAGCCGGAGCACCAGGACTACCTGGAGCGCTACCCGAACGGCTACACGTGCCACTTCGTGCGCCCCGGCTGGAAGCTGCCGCACCGCGAGAAGTGAGGCGCGCCGCGGCCCGCGTTCACCCGTCCGGGCGCACGCGGGCCGCGGCGCGGCGGGGGTTGCGCGTGCAATCTCAAGTCCTCCTCAAAACAGTCCGGTCGGCGTGGACAGCGCCGCGACCCCCGGTCTAGCGTTCGACGCAGTTCGCGCGTCCCGGAGGTCCTGTTGTCGCCTGTCGCTTTCACCCGCGAACTGGTCGCGAGCACGGCGGGCGTCTCGCCGTGGCGGACGCAGGAGGCGTTCAGCGCCGAGATCTCCCCCGAGGACATGGCCGACACGGCCGTCGTCTACCGCAGGGCCCTCGGGGAGGCCCGCGTCTCCGGGGACGTCGCCGAGACCGCCTCGCGGCTCGCCGCCGAGGCGGGGACGCTGGACGACAGCGCCATGGCGGACCCCTGGGAGCGCACCGCCGCGACGGACCGCGGCCTCGGCGGCCGGGGCACGGACATGGAGACGGTCGCGGACTACCTGAACCGTTCCATGGAGGCCGCCGTCTCCGCCGAGGAGCGGGTCCGCGCGCTCGTCGAGGACCGGCTGAGCCCCCGCGTGCAGGAGCTGGGCGAGACCGCCGCGCGGGAGATGGACGCCTCGTCGTCCCCGTTCCACGGACCGTCCGTCCTGGCCAAGCGCCTGGCGGAGGCCGTCGTCCTCGCGCGGGAGGCCGACGCGGAGGTCGGGGCCGAGATCGAGGCGTACCGCTCGACGCTCACGCGCTACGGCCAGGAGCTGAACGAGCACGGCTACGACCTGGCGGGCGGGCCGCTCGGCCTGTGGCGGAGCCCGGAGATGGCGCGCTACGCCGCCGGAGAGCTGGCCGAACTGCTCCGCGGCGAGGGCCGCCCCGACCCGGCCGACCTCGCCCGCTGGACGGAGACGCTGCGGGCGCTGGCGCGGGACGTCCTCGACGGCAGCCCGGGGAAGCCGCGTGACCTCAGCGCGGAGGAGAGCCGGTACCTGATGGAGTTCTACGCCGGGCTGGACGCCGACGCGCTGGCGGCGCTCGGGAACCTGGGCACCGACGGTCTCGCACCGGCCCAGGGCGACACCCAGCGCGCGGCGCTCCAGGGCGTCGCCGACGGCGTGATGCTGCTGCGCAACCTCGACGTCATGGACGTCGGCGTCGAGAACGGGCTGCTGTTCGGCCGGGCGATCAGCGGTTCCGACCCGTTCGTCACGCCCTGGGGCGGGCCGCTGTTCGCACACGAACCGGGCACCGACGGGTTCAAGGCCGCGCTGGAGCAGTACAACGGCTTCGGGAACGTGCTGGCGCAGGCGACCGTGCCGACGAGCGACGAGCTGAGCGAGCGCCTGGCCCTGAACGCCGTGGCGGTACAGGAGCGTTCGACGGAGCAGTACGAGCCGCGCGACTACTTCCTCTTCGAGCTGTCGCCCGACACGTGGACCGAGAACGTCGGCGGCGTCGGGCTGTTGCACGCGGCGGGGCTCAACGAGGCGTCGGCCGCCGAGCAGTTGGGGCATTCCGATCTCGCCGACCGGCTGCTCCGCCAGCAGTGGGAGGACAGCCGGGGCGCGGCGGGGTACATCGCGCAGGGCACGCGTGACCCGGGCGGCGGCCTGGAGCCGGACAGCCCGCAGGCGGCGGCGCGGCGCAACGTGCTGGACGCGGCCGGGCGTCACGCGGAGGAGCTTGCCGGGAAGGGCCCGCAGGACAAGTACGGGCATACGGACCATTACTACCTTCAGGACACGATCGACGGCCTGATCCAGGACGGCGACCCGGTGGCGCGCTGAGCCGACCGCCTCGCCACGGCGGCGGCGGCCGACGCGTACACCGGCGCGCGTCCGGGAGTTCACCTTTACCGCGTACCCTCGCGCCGGTGCCGAGGAGCACCGCAGCCGTGCCGCCCGGGAGCGAGTCATGACCGAAGCCGTGCCCGCCGCCGGGACGCCCGACCGTCTGGAGCGGCGGCTCGGGACGGGCGACGCCGTGGTCATCGGCCTCGGCGCGATGATCGGCGCGGGCGTCTTCGCCGCGCTGGCACCGGCGGCCGACGCGGCGGGTTCCGGGCTGCTGCCCGCGCTGGGGCTGGCGGCCGTGGTCGCGTACTGCAACGCCACGTCGTCGGCGCGGCTGGCGGCCCGTCACCCCGCGTCGGGCGGCGCCTACGTCTACGGGCGCGAACAGCTCGGCGCCTTCTGGGGATACCTCGCGGGGTGGGCGTTCGTCGTCGGGAAGACGGCGTCCTGCGCGGCGATGGCGCTCACGGTCGGGGCGTACGTCCTGCCGGGTCAGGAGCGCGCGATCGCGGTGGCGGCCGTGGTGGCGCTGACGGCCGTGAACTACGCGGGAGTGCGCAAGTCGGCGTGGCTGACGCGGGCGATCGTCGCCGTCGTCCTCGCCGTGCTGGCCGCCGTGGCGGTCGCGGCGCTGACCTCGGACGCCTCGGACGCGGCCCGGCTGGACATCGGGGCCGACGCGTCCGCGTACGGGGTGCTCCAGGCGGCGGGGCTGCTGTTCTTCGCGTTCGCCGGGTTCGCGCGGGTCGCGACGCTGGGCGAGGAGGTATGCGATCCGGCGCGGACGATCCCGCGCGCCGTGCCGGTCGCGCTCGGCGTCACGCTCGCCGTCTACGCCGTCGTCGCGACCGCCGCCCTGTCGGTGCTCGGCCCCGGCGCCCTGGCGGGCAGCGACGCGCCGCTCGCCGACACCGTGCGGGCGGCGGGGGCCGACGGGCTCGTGCCGGTGGTCCGCGCGGGCGCCGCCGTGGCCGCGCTCGGCGCGCTGCTCGCGCTGATCCTCGGCGTCTCGCGCACGACCCTGGCGATGGCGCGGGACGGCCACCTGCCGCGCGGGCTGGCGGCCGTGCACCCGCGGTTCCGGGTGCCCCACCGGGCCGAACTGGCGGTGGGCGCCGTGGTGTCCGTGCTGGTGCTGACGGCCGACCTGCGCGGGGCGATCGGCTTCTCGTCGTTCGGCGTCCTGGCGTACTACGCCGTCGCGAACGCCTCAGCCTGGACGCTGTCGGCGGCCGAGGGGCGCCCGCCGCGGCTCGTCCCGGCCGTGGGCCTGGCGGGCTGCGCCGCGCTCGCGTTCACCCTGCCGCTCTCCTCGGTCGCCTCCGGCGCCACCGTCCTGGCACTCGGCGCCACCGTGTACGGCACACGCCGCGTGGTCCTGACGCCCCGACGGTGACGACGCCTGCCATCCCTCGCGGCACCTTCCCGCCGCTCGATGACCGAACGGCCGGGCCGGGACGACCGGCCCGGCCGAGGTGCTGTCCCGGCGAGATCCCGGGGTGTCAGGGAGTCACGTCCTCCGGAGGATCGTCCGAAGGCTCCTCCTCGGGGAGCCGGAAGAATTCTGCGAAGTCGTCCGCCTCCTCCTTCTTGCCCGCGGCGCGCAGGTAGTCGGCGAACCGGTCGGCGAGCAGGCGCATCGTCGGATCCTCCCGGTCCAGGCCGAGCCAGCTCATCAGATCCTCGGCGAGGGACTCGGCCGACCGGGCCTGCGACGGCTCGGCCGGTGCCTCGTCCGCGAAGGTCTCCCGAGGAGGAGGTGGGTACGGGTACGCCAGGTCACGGAACGGCTCCACGACCTCGCTGTTGTTGGCCGCCGCCGAGAGCCGGGCGAGCAGACCGATCCGCTCGACCGTGTGCTCCACCTGCTCGCCGTTCCTCGCCAGCCACCAGACAACGGCACTCCCCGGGTCCTTGAGCACGTCGTCGGTGAGGTAGGTGCGCTTGCTGCGCTCGTAGTTGCGCTCGTGCTCCCACACCTCCTCGTCCTTGCGTACGTCCGACAGCGCGCTCAGGCGCCGCTGATCGGTCTCCGAGAGCGTCAGCCTGACGTCCTTGGCCATGGCGATCACACGGCACGACGGATCGGGTTCCATCACGCCCAGGACCCCGCTGAGCTGGTGCTGGGCCAGGGAACTGCTCCTGGGGTCCTGTCGCGCCGCGAAGGCGCGGGCTCGCAGCACGACTCCCTGCATGGCCAGGGCGCCCGGGTCGAAGTACGGCGGAGGATCGGCTTCCTCGGGCACCCATCGGATGGTCGCCGAGAACAGGAAGTCGTAGTCGGGCAGTGCACTGGGCAGCGCCACGTCCCTGACGCGCTGCTCCTGACGTGGCGGGGCCTGCGGCACGTCGGGCTCCAGCGTGTTCTCCGGCGGGATGTAGCCGTACGGCCGGGGACTCGTACCGAGCGCGAGGAGCACCACGGCCAGCAGCCCGGTCCCGGCGACGCACCACAGCCACGGGGGCCAGTCCAGGCTGAGCCCCAGGATCGCCAGAACGAGGGAGCAGATGACCGCGAGGAACGCGGTGAGTGTCCGGTGTCCCGAGGTCACTGCGCGGGCTCCTCGGTGGGCGCCCCGCAGGTGACCGTCTCTCCGATGCCCTGCGCCGTGTCGAGCGCGAACCGAAATCGGTCCGCGACGCGTTGACGGTCCGGACGGTCCGGAGCGGGCGCCGTGGCCCAGCGCTGGGAGATGACGTACATCCGGGCGGTGGCCTGTGGTTGCGACGCACCGGCTACGGCAAGGGTGGCGAGAAGATCGTCACGGTCCTCGTCCGCGGTCCGTGCGGCTTCCAGCCAGTGCAGGACGTGAGGTGCCCACTGCTGGTGCGTGCCATGGCGGAGCACGGCGGCCCAGCAGGCGGTCAGGCGCTCTCCTGCCGGAACGGCGTGGTGTGGCGGTGCCTGGGTGGACAAGCGGTCCGCGAGCGCCAGGAAGATCGCGCTGTCCGGGGCGAAGGTGCGTCCCGGGACGAGCCCGTGGACAGCGAGGCGGCCGAGCAGCAGACCGCACAACCGGGCTTCGCCCAGCGCCAGGTCGAGCAGCGCATCGCGCGCGGGCCGACGTTCGGCAGTCGTCTCATGGCGTGCGAGATGGTGCAGGCGCACCAGTGCCTGATCAGGATGGCTCACGGCCATGACCTGCGAACAGGCCATGGTGAGCGCCAGGCGAAAGGCTGATGGACGGCCGGGCTCGCGCGCCTGGTCGAGGATCTGGCGACGCAGATCGCGGCTCTCCGAGTCGTGCCGGAGCCCCTCCGCGAGTGCCTGGACGGCGTCGGTGACCAGCTGTGCCCCCGGGGTGGTCGCCGTCCAGGCGCGTGCGAGTTCCATCAGATCTCCGGGGTGTCCGCAGCGGAGTGTCTGCCCGGCGAACCGGGAGATGACGTCACGCCGCTGGTCCGACGTCAGACCTGCGGTGGCCACGCGGTCCTGCACCCATTCCCGGAAGGCCGGGCGCAGGTCGGGGAAATACGTCCAGAAGTGCGTCAGGACCGCCCGGTCACGGCCTGGGTGATCGAAGCGGATGCCTGAGGAGGACACGGCACGGGCCTTGATGTGGTCCAGCTCCGCGGTGAGATCGGATCGGTCGAGCCGGGGGCGTCCGTCCTCGGGGTGGCCCACCCGTTTCAGCAGTTCGGCGAGCGCGCCGTGCACGGCGTCCGGGGGGCAGCCGTGGAACATGGCGGCCGTGAGGGCGAGGGCTCGTTGACGTCCGTTCTCCAGCTCGGCAACGAAGGCGGCGGTGGCCGAGCCGCTGTCCGAGACCTCGGAAAGGGCACCGGGCAACCAGTCGCCGAACCGTCCCTCCGGGGCAGCCGCACTCGCCTCACGGATGAGGCCGGCCAGCCTCGCCACGTCGCGCAGGGGAGAGGTGGCGAGGAACTCCGAGAGCTCGGGTGCCGACAGGTCACCGGTCGAGGGAGTGATCTGCTCCCGGCGGAGGTACCTCATCAGGAGTTCGTCCGCGCGTGGTCGCCCCAAGGTGACTCTGAGCGCGTCCAGTTCAGGTGCGACCGCCGACAGGTGTGCCGGGACGACGACGACCAGGTGGGCCCGGCGCTCCTCGATCTCGGCACGGAACGAGGACAGGGCGGGTTGCACCTGTCGGAAGTAGGACGCGTCGCCTGCCGACAGGTCCAGCCAGACCCGGTCGCCTTCCCCGACGGACCCACGCTCCAGCACAGCGCCGTCCTCATCAGCGCCGGGGTCGATCTCGTGCATTCCCTTGCCGCTCATGGTGAGTTCGTACAGCAGCATCAGTGCAGCCGTGCGACGGCCGTTGCCCGGCTGCCCGGTGAGGACGACGGTCCTGTGCTCACGCAGCAGCTTGCTCGCCCTCATGAAATGCCTGGGGCGGACGAAGCGTTGGTTGAGCCAGCGGAGGTCGTGCTCGGCGACGGTCCGGGGATCACGGCTCCGCGTACCGAGCCGCTCGAAGACCTCGGACATCAGCACGGTGAAGTTGTACTGATCCCCCGAGCCGGTCGCCATGGGACCGGCGGCCTGGGAGACATGGGTGGAGGCCGATGTCACCGGTCCTGCTCCCGCCGACGACGGGACGGACCGAACTGCTGCTGAAGCCCGCCGAAGTCGCTTCCGCCGACCACGTTGCCGTCGCCGTTCACCTCGGTCCCGTTCATCTGGGTGCCGTGCACCTGGGTCCCGTTGACCTGGGTCCCGTTGACCTGAGTGCCGTTGACCTGAGTGCCTGACCCGGTGTGGAGCGGCGCGTTCGCCTCCCCGATGACCGTTCCGTGGACGCCGCTCACGTTGCCGATCCCTCCGCTCTGACCTGTGGTGCGGACCTCGTCACGGATGTGTCGGTCCGGGAGTGCCTCAGGCCGAGCTGCACCCTCGGCCTGCTGAGGGAGGGCGCCTTGGTCGGCCGCTGCCAGCTCGGGCACCTGCTGGGCCAGCCGATCACCGATGTGCGCCAGGTCGTGCCGCGTGGTCCGCAAGGTCCAGCGCATGTACTGGCATTCCGCGAGTCCGGCGATCGAGGCGGGAAGGGCCCGGCGGTCGAGCTGCCCGGCGCTCCGCCCGATCAGGATGGGGATGACCGTCACGCCGTGGGCGAACGCCTCCTCGATCTCCCGGCGGACCCAGTCCTTCTCCGCGTCGAGCGCCCTCATGCCCGGCTGCTCCTTGTGGGGGGTGTCGAGCCATCCAGGGCCGATGAGGGCGAGCAGGACCGAGCAGCGCCGCACTCCCTCGTGGATCGCGTCGATGTAGTTGCTGCCGGGAGGGATGGACTTCGCCGCCAGGAAGGCGGCGCCGTCACCGAAGCGCCGGGACAGCTCGTCGTAGAAGGTGTTCGCCACTTCCTTTCCGTCTGTCGTGCGGTAGTTGATGAATACTGCGGGCACGGGAGCGTGTCCTTTCTCGGGGAGGGTGTCATCGGGACGCGGGGGGTGGCAGGGTGGCCAGGGCGGCGGCCAGGTCCGGACTCAACGCCCTGACCGCGGAGTTGCGCGGGTGACGGCCCAGGATGCGGGCGATACGTCGCACGTCCGAGGTGATGGTCGAGGAATGCACCAGCCCGGCTTGGCCGAGCAAGGGGTGCAGGAGTTCGCAGGCGCGCTCGACTTCCCCGTCGCCCGCGTACGCCAGGGCGAGACGGACGCCGTAGCGCGTCCTGCTCCGCACGGCGTGCTCGGGGATACGGGCGCACTCGCGGGCGAGGATCTCGGCCGCGCGCCGCGGATGTCCCAGGTGGTAGAGGCACCAGCCCGTGTACATCGACACGACGTCCGGCACGTGTGCGGAGCCGAGCACCGGCATACCGGAGTCCGCGTCGTCGGCGCCGAGTAACTCGCGCGCCTCGTCGAGTCGGCGCATGCACGCGTGGTGGTCACCCCGCAGGGCGTGTCCCTGGGCCTGCTGCTGGGCCGCCAGCCCACGGACCCGGGGAGGTGCCTGCGTGTTGAGCGCCTGCTCGGTGAGTGCGGTGGCCTGGGCGATGTCGCCGTGCAGGAGGCTGACCAGCCCCCGGCGGACGAGACCGTAGGCCGCCAGGTGCGTGTCGGCGCCCGCTCTCGCCAGTTCCACCGCGCGGTCGGTCCACCAGAGCGCGGCCTCCTCACTGCCCGACTCCTGGGCCATCCAGCCGGTGTACTCGGCGAAACGTGCCGCGATGGCGAGCAGTTGACCGCGGGTACGGCCCCCCGACCGTTGGGCCATCTGTTCGACGGCATGGGTCTGGGCGACCAAGGAGGGCAGGAGCAGTCCGGGAGCCGTGGTCTGGCCGAGCCTGCGGAACTGGGCAAACAGGAGACGGGACGCGTCCACCAGGCTCGCGCCCTGTTCATCGGCGAAAGCCGGAAGGCCGCCGAGACTCAGGGTGAGCATGGAACCGGCGCCGGCGGCGGCGACCTGTCGCCGGTCCACGGAATCGAACCGGCTCGAACCGTTCTTCTCCATACGCAACAACCACACCTCGCCGTCGTTCTGGGAAGGGGAGGGCCGTGCAGGCACCTCGGGTACCGGTACGAGGGCGGCGAGAGCACCGCCTGCACCGAGCGCCACGTCACAGAGCCGCGCCAGCTCCGGCGTGGGCCGCTGCTGGCCGTTCTCGACCTTGCTGAGATGGCTCTTGCTGTAGTGGACATGCCCCACCAGACGGTCGAGGGTGAGACCGGCTGCCATGCGGAGCCTGCGGAGTTCAGGTCCGAACGACTCCGTGCGCTCAGGCATCCCGACTCCCACGAACGAGCCGCCTGTGAAGCGCTCGATCACTGAACGTCAGCCTGGCGCACCGAGCACGAGGGGGACAAGGCGGTCGAGGTTGTTTCCTGTTTCCCATGCGGAGAGTGAACTGACTGCTCCGCTCGGTGTCGAGGGTGCCTCGATCCCTCGCCCCGGGCCTGAACGCGTGTGCCGAGGGGCGGGCGAGGGCGACGGGGGCGGACCGACGCGGATACCCGCGCGACGCGGCAACCCCCGGCGCGATGCCGGGGGTTGCCAGGAGTGCGGGACGTCAGCTGCGCAGGAAGGCGAGCAGGTCCTTGTTGAAGCACTCCTTGGTGCCGGGCACGTTGGCCAGGCCGTGGGCCGCGCCCTCGTAGATCTTCAGCGTCGCGTCCGGGATGATCTCGACGGACTTCTTCGACGCCGCGTCGATCGGCACGATCTGGTCGTCGTCACCGTGGATGAGGAGCGTCGGGATGTCGAACTTCCGCAGGTCCTCGGTGAAGTCGGTGGCGGAGAACGCGTCCACGCAGGCGACACCGGCCTCGATGCTCTCCATCATGGCCATCTGCCAGAACGCGCGCTTGTTGCCCTCGGTCACCTTGTTGCCGCGGCGGTTGGCGCCGTAGAACATCTCGGCGGTGTCGATCCAGAACTGCGACCGCTCGTTGAGGATGCCGTCCTTGAGGGTGTCGAACACCTTCTGCGGCGTGCCCTGCGGGTTGGCGTCGGACTTCAGCATGATCGGCGGGATGGCGCCGACCATGACGGCCTTGCTGACGCGGGCGGTGCCGTGGCGGCCGATGTAGCGGGCCAGTTCACCGCCGCCCATGGAGTGCGCGACCAGGGTGGCGTCCCGCAGGTCCAGCGCCTCCATGAGGTCGTGGAGGTCGTCGGCGAAGGTGTCGAAGTCGTACCCGGTCCACGGCTGGTCGGAGCGGCCGTGGCCGCGACGGTCGTGCGCGATGCCCCGGAAACCGTTGTCGGCGACCAGCTTCATCTGGTCCTCCCACGCGTCCGCGTTCAGCGGCCAGCCGTGGATGAAGACGACGGGCGCGCCGCTTCCCCAGTCCTTGAAGAAGATGTCCGTACCGTCGCGCGTGGTCACAAAGGTCATGCGACTCGTCCTCTCAGGTGTGCCGGTTGCCGAGTGTCCGGGGCTCGGTCCGCCGATGCCGGCTGCGCCGATGCGGGACACGCTCTCCTTCGACGCTACGACCGATACCCGAATGGGGCAAAAGGAGTAATCCAGGCAAAAATCTGCGCCGGAGAGGTTTGAGCGCGTCCCCTCCCCCGCCACACGGACCGGCCGGACGGCACACGGACACCACGCCAGGCGCGACGCCCACGGCGCCCCCCGTTCACTACACTCGCCACCGCTCGGACAGAACACGACAAACCCCCCTCAAGGCACACAGTGGAGGCTCCACGGTGACGACGCAGAAACCAGTGACGCGCGGGACGGACACCGATCCGCCCCTCCTGCGCGGCCCGGGCCCGGTGACGGTCGCCCTCAAGGTCAACGGCACCACGCACCACCTGGACATCGAGCCGCGCGTGAGCCTGCTGTCCGCGCTGCGCGACGGCTGCGACCTCACAGGGAGCAAGCGCGGCTGCGACCAGGGCACCTGCGGCGCCTGCACGGTGTGGGTGGAAGGACGGCGCGTCCTCGGCTGCCTCACCCTGGCCATCACCTGCGAGGGCCACGAGGTCACCACGGTGGAGGGCCTCGCGGACGGGGACGCGCTGCACCCGATGCAGCAGCGGTTCATCGACGCGGACGCCTTCCAGTGCGGCTACTGCACGCCGGGCCAGCTCATGTCGGCGGTGGCGCTGGTGCGCGAGGGGCGCGCCTCGGACGAGGCCGAGATCAAGGAGTGGATGAGCGGCAACCTGTGCCGGTGCGCCGCCTATCCGCACATCAGGACCGCGATCCTCGCGGCGCGGGACGACATGGCGGCGCACGACAGGGAGCACGACGCATGAGACCGATCGGCTACGCGCGCGCCACGGCGGTGTCCCAGGCCGTCAAGGCGGTCAGCGGCGACCGGGACAGCACCTACCTGGCGGGCGGCACGACGCAGGTGGACCTGCTGCGGCAAGGGGTGTTCGGGCACGCCACGCTCATCGACATCAACGCCCTCCCGCTCACCGGCATCGACCGCACGGACGACGGCGGGACGCGGATCGGCGCGCTGGCGCGGATGAGCGACGTCGCCGCCGACCCGGCGGTCAGGGACCACCTGCCGCTCGTCGCCGAGTCCCTGGAGCTGAGCGCGTCCGCGCAGCTGCGCCACATGGCGTCCATCGGCGGCAACCTGCTCCAGCGCGTCCGCTGCGGCTACTACAGGGACGGCGCGTCCCCGTGCAACAAGCGCGCCCCCGGCAGCGGCTGCGCCGCGCTGACCGGCGTCAACCGCAACCACGCGGTGCTCGGCGTCAGCGACCGCTGCATCGCCGTCCACCCCTCCGACCTGGCCGTGGCGCTGACCGCGCTGGACGCGCGGGTGCTCACCGCGACGACGACGGGCGAACGGGCCCACCACATCGACGACTTCTTCCTCGAACCAGGCGACACCCCCGAGCGCGAACACCCCCTGGAGCACGGCGAGCTGATCACCGCCGTCGAGATCCCCGACACCCCCACCGCGCGGAACTCCCGCTACCTCAAGCTCCGCGACCGGCAGTCCTACGAGTTCGCGCTCGTCTCGGTGGCGGCCACGCTGCGCGTCGAACACGGCCTGGTCACCGGGGTCAGGCTGGCCCTGGGCGGGGTGGCGACCAAGCCGTGGCGCGCACGGCAGGCCGAGGGGATGCTGCTCGGCGGCACCGCCGACGCGCAGACGTACGCGGTCGCGGCACGCGCCGAGATGGCCGCCGCGCGGCCGACGCCCGCCAACGCGTTCAAGGTCGAGCTGGCCCAGCGCGCCATCGTGCGGGCGCTGACCTCGCTGACCCCGGCGGGAGGCGCGGCATGAGCGCCGTCATCGGCCAGCCCCTCCCCCGCATCGACGGGCGCCCCAAGACCACGGGCGCCGCCCGCTACAGCGCCGACATCCCCCTGCCCGGGCTGACGTACGCCGTGCTGGCCGGGTCCAGGATCGCCGCCGGGCGGATCACCCGTGTCAACGCCGCTCCCGCCCTGGCCGCCACCGGCGTCATCGCGGTGCTCACCCACGAGAACCTGCCGCGGATCGCCGCCCAGCCCCCCGTGCTGCCGTCGCTGCTGGGCGGGCCCTCGCCCGGCGAGACGTTCTTCCCGATGCAGGACGCCACGATCCACTACGGGGGGCAGCACGTCGCCCTGGTCGTCGCCGACACGTACGAACGGGCGCTGCACGCGGCCGGCCTGGTCGAGTTCACCTACGAGGAGGAGCCGGCGGTCACCGTGATCGACCAGATCAGGGACCGCACCGAGGTGCCCGACTCGCTCTTCGGCGGCTTCGTGCCGGGCCACTCGTCCCGCGGCGACGTCGAGGCGGCGCTCGACCGCGCGGAGGTCAGGGTGGACGCCACCTACCACCTCGCCGCGAACCACCAGAACCCGCTGGAGACCTCCGCGACCACCGCCCACTGGGAGGGCGGCAGGCTGTTCCTCCACGACGCCACCCAGGGGCCGAACGCCACCCAGCACACCGTCGCCGCGCTGCTCGGCGTCCCGCACGCGGACATCCGCGTGATCAGCCACTACGTGGGCGGCAGCTTCGGCGCCAAGGCGTCGATCTGGCACCACTCCACCCTGGCCGCGATGGCCGCCCGGCACGTGGGCCGTCCGGTGCGTCTCGCGCTCACCCGCGAGCAGATGTTCACCTCCTGCGGCCACCGGGAGGAGCAGGAGCACAGCGTCTCGCTCGGCGCCGACCGGCAGGGACGGCTGACGGCGCTGCGCCACCACAAGCTCTCCCCCACCTCGCAGCACGACGACTGGGCCGAGACCTCCCTGGAGGTCGGGGCGCAGCTCTACGCCTGCGACGCCTACGAGGGCGTCTACCGGCTCGGCCGCGCCCACACCATGACGCCGACGTTCATGCGCTGTCCCGGCGAGGCCAGCGGCCTGTTCGCCCTGGAGTCCACGCTCGACCAGCTCGCAGGGGAGCTGGGCCTCGACCCGCTGGAGCTGCGGCTGCGCAACCACGCCGACACCGATCCCGTCACGGAGAAGCCGTGGTCGAGCAAGGGGCTCAAGGAGTGCTACCGGCGCGGCGCCGAGCTGATCGGCTGGCACCGGCGCGCCGCGGGCCCCGTCGCGGACGGCGACTGGCTGGTCGGTCTCGGCATGGCGAGCGCCGCCTATCCGGCGGCCGGCCCCGTCAACCCGCAGCGCGCCAGGGTGCGGGTCTACGCGGACGGGAGCGCGGTCGCGCAGGCCGCCGCCTCCGAGTTCGGGACGGGGGTGGGCACCGCGATGGCGCAGGTGGCCGCGGAGGCGCTCGGCCTGCCCGTGGAGCGGGTCCGCTTCGAGGCGGGCGACACGGACCTGCCGAACCTGGCGTCCGCCGTCGGGTCCACAGGCGCCGGGATGATCAGCGCCGCGGTGCACCGGGCGGCGGTCGCGCTGCGTGACCAGCTGATCGCCCAGGCCGTCGCCGACCCGGGGTCCCCGCTCCACGGGGCCGATCCGGGCCGGGTCGGGCTGTCCGGCGGCCGGATGGTCCTGCGCGACCGCCGGGACACCGGCGAGAGCTACGCCGAGCTGCTGCTGCGCGCGCACCAGCCGGACGCGGAGGCCACCCGCTCGTGGGCCCCGCCGCAGGGCGAGCCCACGCACGCGATGATGACGTTCGGCGCGCACTTCGCCGAGGTGGCCGTCGATCGGGACCTCGGGCTCGTGCGGGTGCGGCGGCTCGTGGGCGCCTTCGCGCCCGGCCGGGTGCTCAACGCGCGCACGGCCAAGAGCCAGCTGATGGGCGGGATGCTCTGGGGCATGGGCCAGGCGCTGCTCGAACAGTCGGTGATGGACCGGCGGGCGGGCCGCTGGGCCAATCCCAGCCTGGGCGACTACCTGGTCCCGGTGAACGCCGACGCGCCGCAGGTGGACGTGGAGCTGGTCGAGGTGACGGACGACGTCGTCAACCCGCTGGGCGTCAAGGGCGTCGGGGAGATCGGCCAGGCGGGCACGGCAGCCGCGATCGCCGCCGCCGTCCACCACGCGACCGGAAGGCGCGTGCGCAACCTGCCCATCGTGGTGGAGGACCTGCTCTGACGCACCCGGCGGTGCGGAACGGCGTCGGCCCCCGGCAGCGTGGTCGCTGGCGGGGGCCGACGTCGGCGGGTGTCGTGTGCCCGGTGGGGTCAGGCGGTGTCCCGCCAGCGGTGCGCGGGCCGGAACCCGAGCAGCTTCTCGGCACGCTCCGTGGCGAAGAGCCCGGCGTGTCCCGGCAGGTCGCGCAGGAGCGGCACGTCGGGGAAGTGCGCCGCGAGCAGGTCGGAGGTGGGGACCTGCGCCGCGGTGTCCGGCGCCGAGACGTTGACGACGTGGTGGCCGTCCGTGTCCGCCCGCAGGGCCGCGGCGACCGACTCGGCGGCGTCGCGGGTGTCGAGCCAGCCCCACAGCTCGCGGCGGTTCCCCGCGGGGTTCGCCGCGACCTCGTCGAGCCGTGCCTGGAGGCGCGCGCCGTCGCCGACGAAGGGGAAGCGCAGACTGATCGTCGGCGTCCCCCAGCGGCGGGTGGTGAAGGCCGCGACCTCCTCGGCCAGGACCTTGGAGAGCCCGTACGCGTCCACGGCGAGGGTGGGGTGGTCCTCGTCGATGGGGAAGTGCGCGGGCGTCAGGTCGCGGTCGGCCCAGGCGAGGCCGAGCGCGGAGAGGCTGGACGCGGTGACGATGCGCCGCACGCCCGCGCGGGCCGCCTGGTCGAGGACGGTGTAGCTGCCCAGGACGTTGGTGTCCAGGATCTCGGTCTCGGGGAACCCGCCGGGCGACGGGATCGCCGCCAGGTGGACGAGACCGGCCACGGGCCCGGTGGGGCCCGTCAGGCAGGTGGCGACGAACTCCGGGTCGCGGATGTCCCCCACCAGGTGACGGCCCGCGCCCGGCCCGGCGGGCACGCGGTCGGTGCCCGTCACGGCGAAGCCTGCGGCCGTGAGGTGCGCGGCCACGACCTGGCCGATGACACCGGCGGCCCCCGTGACGAGCACGGGGTCGCCGGGGCGGAGCGCGGTCATCCCTTGACCGCCCCCATGAGGCCGTTGACGAAGTAGCGCTGCGCGCTGAGGAAGAGGAGCACGATGGGTACCACCAGGATGAGAGCTGCTGCCATGAGGGTGTTGTACTGCACGACGCTCTCGGACTGCATCGCCTGGAGGGCGATCGGCAGGGTGTACGAATCCGGGTCGTTCAGGGAGACACGGGTGAGCTGGTACTCGTTCCACGTCGGGATCGCCGTGAGGAGCGCGATGGTGATCAGCGCGGGCCGTGCCAGGGGCAGGTAGATGGACGCGAAGACCCGCAGCTCGCCCGCGCCGTCCATCCGTGCCGACTCGCGCAGCTCGGACGGGACGGTGGAGAACGCGTTGGTCAGCAGCAGGACGGCCAGGGGCGCCGTGCCGTTGACGAACGGGAGGACGAGGCCCCAGTGCGTGCCCAGGATGTTCAGCTCGTGCTCCAGGAGCACGATGGGCAGCAGGGTCACGACGCCCGGCACGAACAGCAGCACCAGGAAGAGCCGGTACAGGGCCGTGCGGCCGGGGAAGCGCAGCACGGCGAACGCGTACGACGCGGCGGCGTAGACCACGACCACCAGGACGGTGGTCAGCAGCGTGACCTGGAGGCTGTTGCGGAAGTAGTCGAAGAAGTGGAGCTGGCTCCAGGTGTCGGAGAACGTCTGGAGTGTCGGGTTGCGCGGGATCAGGTGCCCGCCCTCCAGCACCTCCTCGTTGTCCTTGAACGCCGCGGAGACCATCCACGCGAACGGGTAGAGGCTGATGGCGGCGTACAGGGCCAGGAGGAGGCCGACGACGCTGCGGGAGATGATGGTGCGAGGGTTGCGCGGCGCGCGTTCCTTGCTCGGTGCGCCGGTGGCACGGCGCGGGGTGGAGACGGCGCTGGCGCTCATCCCAGCCTCCTCATGGCTCGCTGGTTGACGAAGGCGACGATCAGCGCCACCACGAAGAGGATCCAGCCGAGGGCGCTGGCGAGGCCCAGGGTGGGGGCGAGCTCGTTCAGGAAGGCGAGGCGGTACGTCTCGAGGCCGAGGACGTTGGTGGCGTTGCCGGGACCGCCGTTGGTCATGATCAGGAAGATCTGGAATCCCTGGAGGGAGTCCCTCAGGTTCAGCAGGACGATCACGGCCGTGATCGGGCGCAGCAGGGGCCACACGACGCTGAACTGCGTGCGCCACCAGCCGGCGCCGTCCAACTGGGCGGCTTCCAGGAGGGAGCTGTCCATGGTCTGGAGGCCGGTGAGGAACAACAGCATCGCGACCGGGACCGCGGACCACACCATGACGATGATCAGGGTCGGCAGGGCGGTGTCCGGGTTGCCGAGGAAGCCCTGCGGCTGGGAGAGCGAGCCGAGGCCGACGCTCTTCAGCAGCAGGTTGAGTGCGCCGTTGGGCTCCAGGATGTACTGCCAGGCGAAGTAGACCGCGATACCGGTCGTGACGTACGGCAGGAAGTAGATGGAGCGCAGGACGCCGCTCAGCCGCTTGACCGAGTTGAGGACGACGGCCAGGGGGAACGCGATGGCGACGGTGAGCACCGGCACGGCGATCATGACCCACAGCGTGTTCCACGCGGCGTCGTGCACGATCGGCGAGTAGACGGGGCTGCGCCACAGGAGGTCGGCGTAGTTGTCGAAGCCGACCCAGTTCCAGTCGGGCCAGAAGCCGTTCCACTGGGCGAAGCTCAGCAGGAAGCCGTAGCCGACGGTGTACAGGCCCATCACCGCGAAGAGGATCACGGCGGGGGCGATGAAGGCGAAGCCCCAGAGGGCTTCCTTGCGGCGCGACCGGCGGGCGGCCGGGCTGGACGGCGGCTTGACCTTGCGGTTCTTGCCTGACGTGCCGTCGGGGCGGCTGGTGAGCCGGGGTGTGGGTGTGACGTTGACGCTCACCGATTCTGCTCCGACCAGTAGGACTCGATCAGGTTTGCGAGGTTACGCCCGGCATCGGCCGGATCGCCCCGGTCGAGCGGGGTGAAGTCGGCCAGTACCTCGCCGACGCGTGCGGAGTCGTACGCGTTGGGCCGGTAGCTGGTGTCCGCGGCGTGGTAGGCGTTCTCGTCCGAGCTGAGGGACGCGGCCATGGCGCCCAGGACGGGGCCGACGGCGTCCTCCGGGTTCGGGCCGAGGTCGTTCGGGGGCAGGTCGAGCGCGTTGCGCGCGAAGTCCTGGGCGACGTCGGTCTGCGACAGGAAGCGCACCCAGTCGAGGGCGCCCTCCTTGTTGTGGGTGTCCTTGGTGACCGACAGGCCGGTGAGGGCGAACGGCGCGAGGCCCATGTCGGGGATCGCGGCGCCCTCGGGCGGCGGGACGGCGAAGGTCATCGCGTTGTCCGGGTCGAAGCCGTTCGCCTCCAGGAAGGCGAGGGTGAACGTCCCGCCGACGTCGAAGGTGGACTCGCCGTGGGCGAACGAGAGGTCGGCCTCGTCGATGCTCAGGGACTGCGTGCCGGGCGTCCAGTAGGGCTGGATGCGCCCGTACTCGGTCAGCGCGGCGACGCCGTTCTCCGAGCCCCAGTTCGCGGCCGGGTCGTCGGAGAAGAGGTCACGGTAGGGCTGGTCGCCGAGCATGCCGTAGGCCATCGGCTGGAGCAGCCACTCCAGGCCGGTGGACGGGGCGCGGAAACCGTTGGCGATGCCGCCGTCGTCCGGGCGGGCCTGGCCGACCGCGTCGAGCATCTCGATGAACTCGTCCCAGGTGGCCGGGGGCTCGGTGTAGCCCACCTCGGCCAGCCGCTCCCTGTTGGCGTAGACGATGCCGAAGGTGCCGATGGTGAGCGGGACGCTGAACCGCTGGCCCTCCTCGACACCGAGCCACTTGGATCCCGGGGTGAGGGAGTTCTCGTAGTACTCCTGCGTGACCATGCCCTCGTCGGCCACCGCCGGGAGGTACTGGTCGGTCCACTCCTCGTCCACGACACCCGAGAGGTCCTCCAGCAGACCGGCCCCACCGAAGGTGTGGTCGTCGCCGTTGGAGTGCACCTCAAGGATGTCGGGCAGGTCGTTGGTACGCGCGGCGGCGGCGACCTTGGTCAGGAACGCGTCGTCGGGCGTGATCGCCTGGATCTTGACGGTGATCCCGGTCTCCTGCTCGAACTGCTCGGCCGCCTGTTCAAGAGCCGGTACATGGGACTGCTTGAACGTCCACATCTCCAGCTCGTCGGGCGACCCGCCGCCGGTGCCGCCACACGCGGCGAGCACCGCGGTCATGGTGACGGCGGAGGCCAGGGCCACACTTCGCCGCGCCAGGCGGCGGGGGTGTCCAGTCACGTCGTTGGGCCTTTCATCCTGGCGCCGTGCACGGGGCTGCGGCGTGCCCCGGAACCTAAATCGACTTGATGTACTGTGTCAATGCTCGTCACACGCCGAAATCTCGTCGAAACCCGATGTGGAGACGTCCCATGGCACCTGAAGCCCCCGGAACCCCTGTGCCGCTTGCCCTCGCGCCCTGGTCGGGAGCCGATCCGTCACCGAAGGTGACCGGCGTCCGCACCTTCCTGTGCGCCCCCCAGGGCTGCCCCTACGTGATCGTCCGCGTCGAGACGGACCAGCCGGGTCTCTACGGCCTCGGCTGCGCCAGCGACCCGCAGCGCACGGTCGCGATCCGCGAGATCATCGACTCCTACCTCGGCCCGATGCTCACCGGCCGCGAGAGCGGCGACATCGAGGACATCCACCGGCTGCTGATGAACAGCGCCTACTGGCGCGGCGGTTCCATGGCCTCGAACGCCCTGGCCGCGATCGACGTCGCGCTGTGGGACATCAAGGGCAAGGTGGCCGGGCTGCCGCTGTACTCGCTGCTGGGCGGCCGGGCCAGGGAGGCGGCCGACGCCTACACGCACGTGGACGGCGACGACGCGCACGAGATCGCCGACAAGGTGCTCGCCGCCGTCGAGCGCGGCTACCGCCACGTGCGCGTGCAGGTGTCGGTGCCGGGCTCCGACACCTACGGCGCGGCCCCGGCGGACGAGGCCGAGGCGCGACGGCGCCGGCTGCGCGCCGGGACCTGGGACTCCACGACGTACCTGCGGCACGTCCCGCCCGCGCTGCGCAAGGTCCGCGAACTCGTCGGCTCGGGCGTGGAGCTGCTGCACGACGTGCACGAGCGGATGACGCCCGCGCAGGCACGGAGCCTGGTGCACGCGGTACAGGACGCCGAGCTGTTCTTCCTCGAAGACGCGCTGGCGCCCGAGGACATCGCCTACTTCCCGCAGCTGCGCGCGGCGGGCACGACGCCGCTGGCCGTGGGCGAGCTGTACGCCGACCCGTACACGTACCTGCCGCTGCTGGAGCAGCGCGCCATCGACTTCGCGCGCATCAGGATTCCGACCCTGGGCGGCCTGACGCCGGTGCGCAAGCTCGTCGCGGCGTGCGAGATGTTCGGGGTGCGGACGGCGCCGCACGGGCCAGGCGACGTGAGCCCGGTCGGGATGGCGGCGAACGTGGCGCTGGACATCAGCTCCCCCGCGTTCGGCGTGCAGGAGGCGGCGCGGTTCACGGACGCGACGCGTGAGGTGTTCCCGGGTGCGCACGTCCCGGAGGGCGGCGCGCTGCGGCCGACGTCCGCGCCGGGCCTCGGCGTGGACTTCGACGAGGCGCTGGCGAGGAAGTACCCGGTGACGGCGCCGCTGGAGCACGACAGGTGGGCGCTGCTGCGCAACGCGGACGGCAGTGTGCAGCGTCCCTGATCGGGAAGCACGCAAGCGGTTACCCCCTCCTTAAATCCATCATCTTGATTTATTCTGTTCCCCCGCACCGGGCCGCCCGGCCGGGACGCACCACCGAAAGGAACACCGTGTCCGCACCCATCACACTGACCGTGGACGCCACGGCCGACGGCTCTCCCCTGGACCACTTCTGGAGCAGGGTCGTGGGCGCGGGACGCGCCAACGAGGGGCTGCGGGCCGACTGGCAGGCGCAGTTGCGGACGGCCAGGGAGGAGTGCGGCTTCGACTACGTACGCTTCCACGGCCTCTTCCACGACGACATGTTCGTCTACACCGAGCGCGAGGACGGCACCCCCGTCTACAACTTCCAGTACGTGGACGCCCTGTTCGACGCGCTCCTGGAGACCGGGGTGCGCCCGTTCGTGGAGTTCGGCTTCAGCCCGCGGGCCCTCGCCCGCGAGACGGAGACCGTCTTCTGGTGGGGCGCCCACGGCGCGCCGCCCACCGACCTCGCCCGCTGGGGCGAGCTGATCGACCGCACCGTGCGCCACTGGGTCGCCCGCTACGGCATCGACGAGGTCAGCCGCTGGTACTTCGAGGTGTGGAACGAGGCCAACCTCTGGGGCTTCTTCCACGGCACCCGCAGCGAGTACTTCGAGATCTACCGCGTGACGGCGCAGGCCGTGAAGGCCGTGGACCCGCGGCTGCGCGTGGGCGGCCCCGCGACGTCCAACTTCGTCCCCGACGAGCGGTTCGGCGGCGAGAACGAGGACGTGGAGCGCCGTATCGTCGCCGGGCGCGACGACATCGACTCGCTGGAGTGGCGGCCGGTGTGGGTGGAGGCGTTCCTGGAGTTCTGCGCGCGCGAGGACCTGCCCGTGGACTTCGTGTCCACCCACCCCTACCCCACGGACTGGGCGCTGGACGAGCACGGCCAGGGCGAGAAGCTGACGCGCGGCAAGGACGCCACCCCGAAGGACCTCGCGCTGCTGCGCGACCTCGTGAAGGCCAGCCCGTTCCCCGACGCGGAGATCCACCTCACCGAGTGGAACTCGTCCTCGTCCCCCCGCGACTTCACGCACGACACGCTGCCCGCCGCCGCGTACGTGGTCCGCTCGGTGCTGCACTCGCTCGGCACCGTGGACTCGCTCGCCTACTGGACGTTCACCGACGTCTTCGAGGAGGGCGGCGCGGGCGACACGCTGTTCCACGGCGGGTTCGGGATGATCACGCTCCAGGGCGTGCCGAAGCCGACGTTCCACGCCTACCGGATGCTCGCCGCGCTCGGCGACACGCTGCTGACGCGCACCGAGGACGCCGTCGCGACGCGTGAGGCGGCGAGCGGCCGGATCACGGCGCTCGTGCACCACTACCCGGTGGAGGAGCCGCTGTCCGTGCCCGCCTCGTTCGACGACCGCACGGTCGCGGACACGACGCAGGGCAAGGGCACGCCGCGCGACCTGGTGCTGACCGTGGACGGCCTGCCCGCCGGGGCGCGGTTCTCCGTCGAGGTGCTGGACGGCGGCCACGGCGACGCGCTGAGCGCCTGGCGGGCGATGGGCGCCCCTGCGGAGCCCACCCGCGAGGAGACGGCGGAGCTGGCGCGGCTGGCGCGGGCCACCGACCGGTGGAGCGCGGTGGCCGGTGCGGACGGCACGCTGCGGGTGGACCGGACGCTCGCGCCCTGGTCCCTCCTGCTGCTGCGGCAGCTCTGACCATGGCCTCGTCGGGCGCCCGCCGGAGGCGGACCGGCACCGCGACCGGGGGAGACGGCGGTAGATTGGCGCCGTCACTCCCGGGAGGCGGACCGGGCCGCGCGCCGGCGGACGCCACGCCGCCCGGCCAGGGCACCGACCCCTGGCACGGGCCAGGCGCGGCCCGCGGCTGTGTGGGAGGCCGCCGCGCCTCCGTCCCGACCCACCCGTCAGGCCCGCGGGCCGACGGGCGCACCGACCTTTCCGCGGCCTGGAGGACAGCGTGATGGGCACTCGACAGACAGCGATCCGGCGCGGCACCAACCTGCCGCGCATGGGTGACTTCAACGAGTCCGTGGTCCTGGACGCGATCCGGCGCGTGCCCGGCGGGCTGAGCCGCGTCGAACTCGCCGAGTCCACCGGCCTGTCCGCGCAGACCGTCTCCAACATCTGCCGCCGTCTGCTGGACCACGGGCTGGCCCTGGAGACCGGCAAGAAGAGCTTCGGCAGCGGCAAACCGAGGACACTCCTGCGGGTGAACGCGGAGGCGCGGTTCGCCGTCGGCGTGCACCTCGACCCGGCGGTCATCACGTACGTCGTCCTCGACCTGCTGGGCAACGTGGTGGCCCATCTGCGCGTGCCGACGCCGCCGGTGGCCGACCCGGAGCAGACGCTGAGCGGGCTGAGCGAGTCGATAAGGCAACTCATCGAGGAGTCGGGCGTGCCCGCCGACCGGCTGCTGGGCCTCGGCATCGCGGCGCCGGGGCCGGTGGACGTGGCGGCAGGGCTGGTCGTGGACCCGCCGGAGCTGGAGGGATGGGGCCGCGTCCCGCTGCGCGACTACCTCGCCGAGGAGACGGGCCTGCCGGTCGTGATGGACAAGGACGTCATCGCGGCGGCCATCGCCGAGCGCTGGGCGGGCGCCGCCGCGCACAGCGGCAACTTCCTGTTCTTCTACCTGGGCACCGGTTCCGGCATGGGCCTGGTGGTCGAGGACACGGTGCTGCGCGGCGTGTCGGGGAACGCGGGCGAGGTCGGCGGTCTCGGGGCCGCCTGCACGACCCGCGGCATGGTGGACGAGGCGATCCATCTGGGCGTGCTCAGCCACGACTTCACGCCGATCGGGCCGCGCGACGCGGAGCGCAGCCTGGCCGAGCTGTGCCGCCTGGCCGCCGAGGGGAACGCCACGGCGGGCGACATCATCGACCGGCAGGCCGTGCGCGTCGGGCGCGGCGTGTGCGCGGCGGCGACGCTGGTGGACGCGGAGCTGATCGTGTTCGGCGGGCCGATCTGGCCGCACGTGGCCGACCGGTTCCTGCGGATCGTCCCGGCGCTGGTGGAGAAGTCGCCGTTCGTGAAGAGTCTGCACCCGACGCGCGTGACGAGCACGGAGGTCGGCGACGACGTGGGCGCGGTCGGCGCGGCGTGCCTGGTGCTCGACAGGACGCTGTCGGCGCAGCCGCAGTCGCTGCTGCTCGCCTGACGGGCGGGGGGGGGCGGCGCGGGCCGTCAGAACGTGGCGGGCGGCTCCTGCGGTGTCCTGATGGACAGGGGCAGCCCGTCCGGTCCGCGCAGCGGCACACCGCAGGCGAGGGCGAACGTCGTGAACTCGGCGGGGCTGTCGAGGCCGAGGAGCGCGTCCGCCTCGGTGTCGCGGATCGCGCCGGTCAGGGACGCGCCGAGGCCGAGCGCGGTCGCCGTCATGGAGAAGACCTGCGCGACGTGCCCGACGTTCTGGAGCAGCAGCTTGTAGGCGCGCGGGTGGCGGTACTTCCAGGACATGCGGTGCGAGACGGCGGCCGTGAGCACGCCGAAGGCCGCGTGGCGGAAGAAGCCCTGGCCGTACGTGAGGTGTTCGAGCGTGTCGCGTCCGGCGTCGGGGGCGACGGGTTCGAGGCCGTGGCGCACCGGGTCGTAGTGGTAGAGCCCGGGCCGCACCCCCGTGACGTGCAGCACGAAGACGAACGCCTCCGTCTCGTGCCGCGCCCCGCCCGACGCGGCGGCGCGCAGTTGGAGGACGCCCATCGGCCCGGCGTCGGCGAAGCGCAGGGGCGCGAAGCAGTAGTGCAGCATGTCGGAGAACGTGTCGAGGCCGATCGGCTCGTCGGCGAAGTCCCGGTGCGTGCGGCGGCGTTCGAGGACGTCGCGGTAGGGCACGTCCATCGCGGCGCGCACGCGGGGCAGCAGCAGGATGCGGTCGGTGCGTGGCGCGCGGACGGCGGAGGGGCGGGGGCGTGACGCGATCTCCTCCAGCACGTCCCGCAGGTGCGCGGGGTCGTCGGAGCGTGAGCCGACGAACGGGGTGTCGCGCGTCTGGTTGTGCAGGCTCCAGGCGGTGACGCCCCAGGCGTCCCAGGGGATGCCTGGCTCGGCGGCCGTGTCCTCCTTGGGCACGAGGAATCCGGCGCGCGCGAGGTGGGCGACCGCGCCGGGCGCGGCCACTCCCCCGCCGTCGGGCGTGACGCCGTCGCGGGCGGCGAGGAGGAGGTCGGCGATGTGCGGCTGGACGTGCAGGCGGGTGGGCAGCCGGGGGCTGGAGACGACGAGCCCGGCGGCGGTGGCCTCGATCACCAGCGGGTCCACGGCGTACAGCAGGTCGCCGTCGCCCGGTGTCTGCGTCATCCTCGGGGGTCCCTTCGCGGTTCCTGACGCGGCCTCCGCGCCGGTGGGGTGGTGCGGCCGGTCATACGGCGGCGGGTGTGTCGGCGGCGAGCCGTTCGCGGACGGCGTCGGTGAGGTCGCCGGGGACCGGCGCGCGCTCGTCGGGCGGCACCACGCGCGGCGGGCGGCCGAGCCGTGCGCGCACCACGCCGTCGAGGACGGGGTCGTCGGCCGTCGCCCGCTGGGCGGCGAGTTCGCCGACCAGGGTGCGCGCGATGTCCGGCAGGGCGGCGCGTGTGGCGGTGAGGGCCAGGTGGCCGAGCCAGCGCAGGGGGGTGACGGTCGAGGCGAACGCGCCGTCGAGGGACGTCCTGCGCGCGGCGAGGGCCGTGACGAGGGTGCGGGCACGGTCGCGGCCCGTGGTGTCGTCCGCGTGCGCCGAGTCGGCGGCGATGTGCAGGAGGCGGACGTACGTGAGGCGCGCCGCCGTGGGCGAGGTGGCGTGGTCGAGGGCGGCGGGGGTGAGCACGGGCTGCGTGCGCGCGTCCACGAGCCAGGGCGCCTCGTCGGCGTGCTGCACGGTCCGCTCGCGCGGGATGTCGGGCCACAGGGCGCGGAAGCGGGTGGCGGCGGCGAGGAGGCGGTCGTACTGCCGGTGGCGCCACAGGATCTGGAGCGTGTCCTGGACGACGATGTTGCGCACGACGGAGCGGTCCAGCAGGCCGTCCTCGGTGAGGCGGCGGACGGTGACGGTGTCGTACGTCAGGTCGGGCAGCACCACGCCGCGTCCGGCGACGAGCGGTTCGAGGGCGGCCAGGTCGCGCAGCGCCTCGTCGGCGAGCGCGGGCGTGTAGCCGCGCAGCCGGATCAGGTTGACCTGGGGCTGGAGCGCGAGGACGGTGAAGCGCGGGCCGAGCGGGGTGCCGTGCCGGGCGCGCGCGTACGCGATCTGGTCGAGGCAGAGGCGGCGGGCCTCGGCGGCCGATCCGGAACGGAAATGGAGAAGCGCCAGAAGATTGCACGCGCGATACAGCTCTTCTGGTTCGCCGCTGCCCAGGAGTTCCCGCACGGTGCACAGGGCGGCGGCGCGTCCTGCGGGCGCGCGCCTGGTGTCGGAGAGAAAGCCGAACGGTGTTCCGCCGTGGTTCGTCGCGGCGCCCATGGGAATTCCTCCGTGTCGGGGTCGCTCCTCGCGGGAAAGGCACGGTGCACCGGCCGTACGACGGACGGGAATCCGTCATACGGCCGGTTCGGAAGTACTTTTCAGTGTTCCGTGTCAGCAGCCGAAGTTGATGTCGAGGAACGGCGCCTCGACGGGCTGCGCCTCACGGATGCCGTGGCCCTCGACGTCTTCTTCGGCCTCCTCGACCTCGGCGGCGGCGGCCTCGATCTCTTCCTTGCCGGGCTCGTTCTGTTCGGTCATGACGTCCTCCGTTGACTGGCCAACTGATGGAGACTGACATGGTGCAGGGCAGAGCCATTGCGCTGGTGCGTGTGTGACACAGGGGTATCCGCTATCCGGACATGATTTCCGCGCCGGGTCTTCGGTGTCCCCACACACGACCGGGCGCCGCCGGATACGGCGCAGTTCAGATTCCTCCGGTGAAAGAACACTGTCAAGCGGTCCGGTGGAAAGCGATCGGGCGACATCTGAGCCGCGCTATTCCCAAATGGGCGCGGGGCGCGGCGAGTTGCACAGTGTTGCGTTTCTGTCAACGCTTGTCGGCCCGCGGGGGGCGGCGTACTCTCCGAGCGAGATCCCGGGCCGGTGCCTTTGAGGGAGGACCATGGACTGCCTGCTCCGCCTGGTCGATGACATCGCGATTCTCGAATCGGCCTGGGAACGCGAACCCGTACTCAGCACGGGGCTCGACGACTTCGGGGATCTGTTGTCCCTGGCGGAAGTGGACGCCATGCTGGCGCGTGGTTTTCCGGTGGATTCCGTGCGTCTCGTCCTGGATGGCCGTGCGGTTCCGGCCGGTTCGGTCGCGGCTGACGGGCGTTATGGCCGTTCGGCGGCCGATCGTGTGACGGACGGCGCGAAAGTGGCGCGGCGGATCGAATCGGGCGCGACGCTGATTCTGGAGAATCTGAAGGCGTACTGCCCGGCCGTCGCCGAATTCGCCGCCGCGGTCTCGGAGGCGACCGGCTACGACACGTACTGCACCGCATTCCTGACACCGGCGGGACATCCGGGTGTCGCGCCGCACCACGACACGGCGAGCGTGTTCGTGCGGCAGTTGTCCGGCTCGAAGCACTGGCGGGTGAGCCGCCCGGTGGAGCCGTGGCCGCTCCGGGAGCACCGGGGGCGGCGTACGGCCGTGACGGAGCCCGTCGTGGAGACGACGCTGCGCGTGGGCGACTGCCTGTACGTGCCGCGTGGTTTCGTGCACGCGGCCGAGGCGGCGTCGGAGCCCTCGCTGCACCTGTCGGTGGCGCTGCGCCCGGTGACCTGGGGCCTGTTGCTGCGGCAGATGGTGGAGCGTGCGGCGGACGGGCGGGCGGAGCTGCGCGAGGCGCTGCCGCCCGCGTTCTCCGGCGCGGACCGGGAGGCGCTGTTGCGGGAGCGCGCCGCCGTTCTCGCCGCCTGCCTGGAGGAGTTGACGGCCTCGGGCGGCGCGCGGGAGCTGATGGCGCGCGCCGTGCCGGGCACGCCGGTGCCGGGCGCGCTGCTGGCCGCGCTGCGCGGGGGCGGGGGCGACGGATGACGGCGACGGCGCAGGCGCCGCCCGGGGCGACGACGCTGTGGGGCAACCGGGGGTGGCAGCGGCTGTGGTTCAGCCAGGCCGTGTCGGTGCTCGGCGACCACGTCTTCAACACCACGGTGCTGCTGTGGATCGGCACGACGGTCGCGGCCGGGCAGCCGTGGGCGCCCGCCGCCGTGAGCGGGGTGCTGATCGCGGCGGCCGTGCCGGTGCTGGTCGTCGGGCCGCTGGCGGGCGTGTACGTGGACCGCTGGGACCGGCGGCGCGTCATGATGGTGGCCGACCTGCTGCGGGCGGCGTTCATCGGCGTGCTGCTCGTGATCCCGCTGGCCGGGGACGACTGGCCGGCCTGGGTGCAGGTCGCGCTGATCTACTCCATGGTGGCGCTGAGCAGTTCGGCCGCGCAGTTCTTCAACCCGTCGCGGTTCTCGCTGATCGCGTCGCTCGTGGACGAGGAGCACAGGACGCGGGCGTTCGGCCTGCTCACCGCGACGACGGGGACGGCCGCGATCGTCGGGCCGCCGCTCGCCGCGCCGCTGCTGTTCGCGGCGGGCGAGGAGTGGGCGCTGGTGGTGAACGTGTGCTCGTTCCTCGTGTCGTTCGTCGCGATCCGCATGCTGCGGGTGCCGCGGGCGGCGCCTGGCGAGCGGTCGGGCGGCGGCGCGTTCTTCGCCGAACTCGCCGAGGGCTTCCGCTTCTTCGTGCGCAACCGCGTGCTGCTGCTCCTGGTGGGCACGGTCTTCGTGTACATGCTGGGGGTGGGCACGCTCAGCGTGCTGAACGTCTTCTTCGTCACCGAGAACCTGCACGTGGAGGCGAGTTGGCTCGGCACGCTCAACGCCGCGTTCGGCATCGGCAGCATCGCGGGGTCGCTGCTCGCGGCGAGGTACGCCCACCGGCTCGGCGAGACGCGGGTGTTCGCGTTCGGCATCGCGCTGACGGGCGTCGTCGTGCTGCTGTACTCGCGGCAGTCGGAGCTGTGGGCCGCGCTGGCGATCCTGGCGGTGGCCAGCGTCACCATCGCGTCGGTGAACGTCGTGGTGGGCCCGCTGGTGCTGCGCGTGACGCCGCAGCACCTCCTCGGCAGGGTCAACGCGGTGCTCAACCCGGCCGTCTACCTGGCGTCCGTCCTGTCCATGGCCGTCACCGGTTTCCTGGCCAGCACGGCGCTGCGGGACTTCGAGGGCGAACTCCTCGGCATGCACGTCGGACGGATCGACACGATCTACGGATGCGGAGCGCTCATGATGATGACCGCCGGGCTGCTGGCGATCCGTCCCCTGCTGCGGCACGCCGCGCGCCCTGATGCGGACGGTGCCGCGTGAGCGCCGCCACGGGCACGGCCACGGCCCCCGCCGCCCTGACGGACCGGCGGCGCGCCGCGCTGCGCGGGCTGGTGAACACGCTCGTCGGCGCACGGGGCGCCCGGCGCGTCGTCGTGTTCCTGACCGGCCCGCGCTCGGCCGAGGCCGGATGGCTGGCGGCGTACCTGCGCGCAGGGGGCGTCACGTCGGAGGTGCGGGCCGCCGGGCGCTGGCCCGTCGAGCAGGTGGAGAGCCGCGCCGCCGCGGCGGCGGGCGAGCCGGGCACGGCCGTGCTCGTCCTGGCCGACGGCGCGCTGCGGCTGCCGCCCGCGGTCGTGCAACTCGCGGGCACCGACGACGACTCGCCGCTCGACCTGTGGCGGCCCGAGGACGCGACCGAGGCCGCCGTACGGGCGCTGCTCGCCGCGCTGCCGCCCGCGCCGCGCGTGCGCACCGGGGACGGCGGCGACCTCGCCTGCGTCACCTCGGGGGCCGTGCCGGGCGGACCGGCGGGCACCGTCGAGGCGCCGCTGACTGCGGCGGACGGCACGTTCGTCGCCGACGGCGCGCTCGCCGTGAACCGGCGGACGGCGTGGGACGCGCGGCTGGCGGGCCGCCCCGTGACGCTCACGGTCGCCGAGGGCCTGGTGACGGCGGTGGACTGCCGGGACCCGGCGCTGCGCCACTTCCTCACCCGCGCCGTCGAGGTGCACGGCGCCCGCACGGCCCGCGCCCTGCGCCTCGGCACGCGGCGCGGCGGCGGGTTCTCGTCGGTGGACGGGCCGGTGAACGCGACGCGGTACGGCGTCACGCTGCGGCTCGCCGTCGGCGCGGGCGACGCGTACAACCCGGCCTCGGCCGACCTTCGGATCGATCTCACCGCGGCGTCAGGGGACTGGTCATGACATGGAGGCGCAGCCGGTACCTGCTGCTCGGCGAGGAGCGGTACCGGGACAGGGCGGGGCGCACGGTCAGGATGGCGTACTCGGCGCGCGACGCGTCGATGTTCGCGCTCGACGAGGGCACGGCCGCGCGGCTGGCCGGTGGCGGGGCCGACGCCCTCGCCTCGCTCGACGCGGAGACGCTGGCCGGGCTGGCGGCGCGTCACGCCGTGGTGGACACGGCGGAGGACGAGCTGGCGGCAGTCCTCACCGGCTACCGCGAGGGCTCGGACGCGGCGGGCGCCCGCAAGATCACCGTCATGCCGACGAGTTACTGCAATATGGCGTGCGACTACTGCGGCCAGGAGCACTTCAAGGCGCCCGTGGACAACGCGCGCGTCGAGCGGGTGATCCGCCGCGTCGAGGGCGTCATCGCCGACCCGGAAACGGAGGAGGTCGTCGTCACGTGGTTCGGCGGCGAGCCGCTGCTCGCGCTGCGCGTCATCCGGGAGATGACGGCGCGCTTCACGGCGGCGGCCGGGCGGCACGGCACGCGCTACTACGCCCGGCTGGTCACCAACGGCAGCCTGTTGACGCGCCGTACGCTGCGCGAGCTGCACGACGAGCTGTGCGTGCGGGCGCTTGAGGTGACCATCGACGGGCCGGAGGCCGTGCACGACCGGCGGCGGCTGAAGCGCAACGGCCGGGGTGCGTTCCACCGCACCGTCGCCGCGCTGGCCGAGGCCGTGCGCGAGGGGACGGTGCCGGGCATGCGCGTCGGCATCCGGATGAACGTGGACGAGCAGAACGAGGACACCGTCCCCGACCTGCTCGTGGACCTCGCGTGCCTGGGCCTCGCGTCGCCGCAGGTCGAGATCCACCCGATGCCCGTCCAC
Source organism: Streptomyces avicenniae (assembly GCF_000719135.1). Taxonomy (GTDB): domain Bacteria; phylum Actinomycetota; class Actinomycetes; order Streptomycetales; family Streptomycetaceae; genus Streptomyces; species Streptomyces avicenniae. Next base: position 71,322 of record NZ_JOEK01000008.1, read on the forward strand.
TCGTGGGGCAACGACGTGTCGGCCGTCGAGCTGGAGGCGCGGCGGTACGCGCAGCGCGAGGCGGAGTGGCTGCGGCTGGCGCGCTCGCTCGGGCTCGGCATCCCGACGATGCCTGGCGCCGTCAAGCGCACGACCTGCGCGGCGACGTCGCGCCGCCGCGAGATCCTGGACCCGTCGGGGCGCGTCTTCGCCTGCTCGGAACACCCGCTCGTGCCCGGCGCGGAGGCCGGCGGCGTGGTCGCGACGGTGGACGACCTGACGGGCGCCGCGCCGCGCCCCGCCGGGCAGTTCGACGACTGGTACGAGCAGGTCGGCGACGGCGCGCAGCAGTGCGGCCGGTGCCCGCTGCTGCCGGTGTGCGGCGGGAGCTGCCCCAAGCTGTGGCGCGAGGGCCATGTGCCGTGCCCCAGCGTGAAGTACAACTGGGCGGAACGGCTGGACGCGGCGGCGCTCGGCATGGGCTACCGGCCCGTGGGCGCGGCCTGAGATGCGCACCGTACGGTTCGCCCACACCTCGCTCGGCGCGACCGTGCCGCCGGACACGATCCCGCTGCCCGCCGCGGTGGACCGCGCCTGGGCGTGGGGGTCTGCGACGGGGCGGGGCGTACGGGTGTGCGTGATCGACAGCGGCGTTGACCCGACGCACCCGCTGGTCGGCGGGGGCGTGCCGCTGTACGTGGCGCAGGAGGACGACGAGGGCGGGTGGCGCGTCGTCCCTGACGAGGCGGGCGACGTCGCCGGGCACGGCACGGCCTGCGCGGGCATCATCCGCGCTCTCGCGCCCGACGCCGAGACGACGAGCGTGCGCGTGCTGACGAAGAACCTGCGCGGCAACGGCGAGGCGATGCTCGCGGCGCTGTCGTGGGCCGTGGACGAGGGCTTCGACCTCGTCAACATGAGCCTGTCCACCCGCAAGGAGTCCCTGAAGGAACGGCTGCACGACCTGGCGGACCGCGCGTGGTTCAAGGGCGTGACGCTGGTCTCGGCGGCCCACAACTCCCCCATCATCAGCTACCCGTGGCGGTTCCCCTCGGTGATCTCGGTCGGCTCGCACGCCGTGGACGACCCGGAGTACCTGGAGGTGAACCCCGACCCGCCGGTGGACGTCTTCGCGCCGGGGGTGAACGTACGGGTCCCCTGGCCAGGCGGCGGCACGAAGGTCGTCTCGGGGAACAGCTTCGCCACCCCCCACGTGGTGGGCCTCAGCGCCCGCGTCCTGGAGCGGCACCCGCGCTTCAGGACCGCCCAGCTGCGACAGGTGCTCGCCGCCGTCGCGGACAACGTCGATGGCAGACCGGCGAGGAGCAGACCATGAACACGAGCACCCACGACGAGATCCTGCGTTCGACCGTGCGGCTGGCGCGGCTGTCGTTCGCCGCCGCCGCCGCGTCGGTGTGCCTGTACGACCAGGAGTCGGAGTCACTGGTCTTCGAGGCGTCGTCGGGGCAGGGCGAGGACCGGCTGATCGGCGTGTCCATCCCGGCGGACGTCGGCATCGCGGGCTGGGTGGCGAACACGGGCGAGCCGATCGTGGTGCGCGGCGTCGCGGACGACGACCGGTTCAACGCGGACTTCGCGGAGGGCACGGGCCTCGTGCCCGACACGATCCTCGCCGCGCCGATCGAGCACGACGGCGAGGTGCTGGGCGTCCTCGAAGTGCTGGACCCGCGCCTGGACGGGGTCGGCGAGCTGTCCGCGATCGACCTGCTGACGGAGCTGGCCAACCAGAGCTGCGCCGCGCTGGCGCTGATGCTCCAGGACCGCAGGGAGCGCGCCAGGCGGACCGACCCCTCGGGCGCCGTGACGCAGTTCGCGGCGCTCCTCGACCGGGTGGGCCCCGAGAAGGAGGACGCGCTCCAGGACCTGGTCAACGCCCTGACGAAACTGCTGACCTGAGCCACGGAAGGACACGAGAGGAACGCTGTGCATCTGGCCGAGATCCTGCGGTTGCGGGCGCGTCCCGCGGCGGGGGTGCTGCTCGCACTGACCGAGCGGTGTCCGCTGTCGTGCGCGCACTGCTCGACGCGGTCGGGGCCCGACGGCGCGCAGTTCGGCGAGGAACCGTTCCTGCGGTTCGTGTCCACGTTCACGCCGCAGGAGCGGCCTGACCTGCTCTTCCTGTCGGGGGGCGAGCCGCTGCTGCGGCCCGCACTGGTCGCGGACGTCGCGGCGCGCGGCCGGGAGTCGGGGGTGCGCAGCGCGGCGCTGTCGGGGATGTTCTTCGCACGCGGCGGCCGGGTGCCACCGGCGGTGCGGCGGGCGGTCGGGGCGCTGGACCATTTCTCGGCGAGCCTGGACGTGCACCACGAGCGGGAGGTGGCGCGCGCGGACGTGCTTGCCGCGCTGGGCACGGTGCTCGACCTGGTGCCGTCGGTCAGCGTGCACGTCACCTCGGACGACGACGCGTACGTGGACCGGGTGCTGGGCGAGCTGCGGCGGGCGTTCGGGGAGCGGGTGCCCGCGCTGGTGGGCCGGGTGCGGGCGACGGGGCGGGCGCGGTCGTTCGTACGGGAGCGCGCGGGGCCGCCGGGCGGCGGGGCGGAGCCGTGCGGCTTCGCGATGTGGCCGCTGGTGGACATCGACGGCACGGTGCTGGCCTGCTCACGGCAGAGCATGGCGCGGCGGCACAGGCCCCCGCATCTGGTGCTGGGGCACGCGGCGCGTGACGGGTGGCCGGAGATACGGCGCAGGTCCATGGGGGACGGGGTGCTGCGCGCGGTGCGGGCGTTCGGCCCGCAGGAGACGGCCCGTAGGGTCGGCGCCCCCGTGTGCGCGGGTTACTGCGAGACGTGTGTGACGTTGCGGCGCGGCCCGGAGGTGTCGCCCGGCATGTCGCTGGCCGTGGAGCGGATGGTGGCCGCGCAGCGTCCGGCGGACCTGGCGCGCCGGTGGGGCGCCGGGCGGCACGCGGACGCGGTCGAGCTGGGCTGGAGCGGCCGATGAGACGGCTGACGTACGGGGAGACGGAGCGGCTGCGGGCCGTACCGGGGGCGACGGCCGTGCTGTTCCTGACCGACCGCTGCCCGGTGGGCTGCGGGCACTGCTCGGTCGGGTCGCTGCCGCGCAGCCCGACGATCAGGGACTGGCCGCTGTTCGGGCGGCTGCTGGCGGGCCTGGCGGCGCTGCCGTCGCTGCGGGCCGTGGCGGTCACGGGCGGCGAGCCGTTCGCGGAACGGCGTGGCCTGCGGCAGGCGGTGGGCGTGCTGGGCGACGCGGACAAGGCCGTCGTCGTGTTCACCAGCGGTTCCTGGGCGCGGCGCGCGGTCGCGTCGTGGGTGCGTGAGGTGCTGGCGGCGACGGGCACGGTCTGGCTGAGCACCGACTCGTTCCACGCGGCGCGCCCCGGCATGGGCAGGGCGGCGTTCGACCGCGCGGCCGGGGCCGTGCTGGAGGCCGGGTGCCGGCTGGTCGTGCAGGTGCTGGCGGAGCCGGGGGCGGCCGAGGCGGTGCGGGAGCGGTGGCCGGACGCGGAGGTCAGCGTGGTGGCGCCCGTGCGGGCGGGGCGCGGCGCGGGGATGTTCGGGCCGGGGGCACGCAGGCCGCTCGACGCGTTCGGGCCCTGCCGCCTGCTGACGGCGCCGACCGTGCGCTACGACGGCGTGGTCACCGCCTGCTGCGACGAGGCGGTGATCATGGGCGCGGGGCCTGCCGCGCTGCGCGCGCGGGTGGACGACGGCGCGGACGTCGCCGCCGCGCTCGCGGGCTTCCGCGCGGACCCCGTGCTGCGGCTGATCGGGACGGCGGGGCCCGTCGGCCTGGCGGGCACGGTGCGCGACGAGCAGCGGTCGGTCTGCGGCGCCTGCTGGGCGGGCGCGCGGCTGGCCGCGTCGGACGGGCGGGCTCGGGCTGCGTACGCGCGGCGCGCCGCGTTCGTGGAGGCGGTGGGCGGGCCATGACGTTGCGCGGGCTGCTGGACGTGCTGCGCCCCGACCTCCAGCGGGCGGCCTCGGGGATGTGGCGCTCGGTGGGGACGGTGGAGGCGTACCGGCGCTGGCTGCTGACCTCCTACGACCTGGTGCGGGCCACGGCGCCGCTGCTCGCCGAGGCGCTGGCGGAGTCGGTGCGCCGGGGCGAGACGCGGCTCGCCTGGTACTTCGCCGAGCAGGTCGTCGAGGAGACGGGCCACGACGTGTGGCTGGCGGAGGACCACGCGGCGGCGGGCGGCGACCCGCGCGCGCTGGAGGGGCGGGTGCCCTCCCCCGCCGTCGCGCGGCTCGCGGGCGCCCAGTACTACTACGTGCGGCACGCGCATCCCGTCGCGCTGCTCGGGCACATCGCGGTCCTGGAGTGGAACCCGCCGCTGCCCGAGGCCGTCGAGCGGCTGACGGGCCGCCTGCGCCTGCCGCCCGACGCGTTCCGCACGCTCACGCGCCACGCCGAGCTGGACGTCGGCCACGGGGCCGCGCTGGAGCGGCTGCTCGCCGAACTGCCCCTGGACGAGCAGCAGCGGCGGCTGGTCGTCACGAGCGCGCTGGCCAGCGCGCAGGGCCTCGTCGATCTGCTGGCGGACCTCACCCCGCCACCGCGCCCGGCCGGGGGACCCCCGCCGGGCGCGGCCCCCTGCCAGGACCCACAGGTCCCGCCAGGACCCGATCAGCCCGTGCCTGACCCGACCCTGGGAGCGGACCCATGACCGACCCATCGCGCCTGTCCCCGCTCGGCCTCGACCCCGAAGGACTGAGCCCCGACCAGCTGGCGGCGCTCGACGCGCTCACCGACGAGGAGATCCAGGTGCTCGCCCGGATCAAGCGGAAGATCGACGACGTCGCCGGTGACGTGGAGGGCCACGGCATGGAGGGCGGGGGCGTCGTGTGGTGACCGCCGACCTGACCTGCGGCTCCTGCCATGCGGCCAATCCGTCCATGGCGATGTTCTGCATGTACTGCGGCGGCAGCCTCACCCAGGTGAGAGAGCCGTCGCGGCTGCGGCTGGTGACGGTCGTGTTCTGCGACATCTCGGGTTCGACGCAGCTGGCCCAGCGCTTCGACCCGCAGGTGTGGCACGGCATCCTGGAGGCGTACTTCGCGGAGGTGGGCGGCGCGCTGACGGCGGCGGGGGGCCGTCTGGAGAAGTTCATCGGCGACGCGGTGGTCGGCGTGTTCGGCGCCGATCTCGCGGGCGAGGACGACGCGGTGCGGGCCGTCGAGGGCGCGTTCGCCGGTCTTGAGCGGCTGGCCACGCGCAACGCGGAGCTGCTGGCGCGCTACGGGCTGCGCCTCTCGGTGCGGTACGGGATCGCGTCGGGGCGCGCCGTCACGACGGACCGTGAGTCGTCCTTCGCGATCGGGACGGTGATGAACCGCGCCGCGCGGCTCCAGGGCGCGGCCCCGGTGGACGGCGTCGTGGTGGACGTGCGCACCTGGCTGCTGGTGCGGGACCGCGTGCGGTGCGAGGCGGTGCCGCCGGTGGCGGCCAAGGGCTTCGACCGGCCGCTGCGGGCCTGGGTGACGACGCCGCGTGGCGCGGCGGACGAGACGCAGGGCGCGTTCGTCAACCAGACGGACCTGATGGGGCGGCTGCGGCGTGACGTGCGCGCGGCCACCGGACGGGACGGCGTGACGGTCCTCGCGCTGCGCGGCGGGATGGGCAGCGGCAAGAGCCGGGTCCTGGACCGGCTGGCGGACGAGCTGGCGCGGCGTCCCGGGCTGCGGACGGTGCGGCTCGCGTGCCGTCCGGACGACCGGGAGCACGAGGCGGCGCGGCTCGAACAGCTGCGGCGCGAGCTGGCCGGGCCGCGGGCGCCGCGCCGGGGCGGGAGCGCCGTGCCGTCGGTGCGGGAGCTGGTGTGGCGGGTCGGCGGGACGCTGGCGGCGCTCAGCCGCGACGAGGGCCCGGTCGTCGTGCTGGTGGACGACTTCCCGTACGCGTCGCCCGCCTTCCGCGAGCTGCTGCGGCCCCCGCCGGGGGACGGCGGGCCGCGGGTCTTCGTCCTCGCGGGCCGCGACGCGGCGGACGACGAGGGCGCGGAAGGTGAGGGCGACTGGGGCGCGGACCGGACGTACCGGGTGCCGCCGCTGACGGATGCGGACGCGCAGACGCTGCTTGAGGTCGTCGGCGGGGACATCGCGCTGCACTCGGCGATGACGGCGGAGCCGCTGGTGCGGCGGGGCGGCGGCAACCCGTTGTTCCTCGAACAGCTCGCGGCGCTCGCGGGCGACGGGATCGTGGACGAGATCGCGCCCTCGGCGGAGGCCGCGCTCGGGGCGCGCATCGAGCCGCTGTCGGCGTCGGCGCGGCACGTCCTGGCCTGCCTGGGCGCGGGCGAGCGGGCGGTCGCGCCGGGCGATCTCGACGCGGTGTGCGACCTGCGGGAGGCGGAGCTGGACGCGGCGCTCGAAGAGCTGGACGCGGCCGGGCTGATCGGGAACCACGTCGCGGCGGAGGTGGCGTACGCGCAGATGGTGCTGGGCGACCGGGCGAAGGTGCATGTCGCGATAGCGGAGGGGATGCTGCGCGCGGTGCAGGACGATCCGACCGTGCTGGATCTCGCGGTGCTGCACGCGGTGCGTGGCCAGGGTTTCTGGCGGGAGTTCGACCCGGTGTCGGCCGGTGCGCGGGCGGCCGGGGAGCTGGCGGCGCGCTCGCTGGTGGCGGCGGCGCGGCAGGCGATCGCCCGCTCGGAGGTGGCGCGTGCCGTGGAGCTGTGCGGGCGGGCGCGGGAGCTGGCGGGCGCGGACGAGGCGCTGACGCTGGAGATCGCCGCGCTGGACACGTACGCGCTGGTGGCGACCGGCAGGCCGGACGAGGCGCTGGAGCGGATAGCGGCCGTGTCGGGCCTGCGCGGGAACGTGTCGGCGGCCTTCCACCTGCTCGTCACGGAGACGGTCGTGCGCGACCGGGAGAGCCCGCGGCTGCGCGCGCTGGCGCGGACGGTGGACGATCCGACGGCCCTGGCGCGGCTGGACACCTGGGACGGCCTGCGGGCGGCCCGCGCGGGCGACTACCGGCGCGCCGAGGAGCTGCTGGAGTCGGCGTACGGGCGGATGCGGCGTTTCGGGATGGGCCTGGGCACGGCGGAGATCTACGGGAACCTGTCGCTGTTCCTCGTCTACGGCGACACGCCGGTCGCGGGGGCGCTGGAGCGGTGTCTCGCGCTGCGCGAGGAGGTGTCGGACGCGCCGCTGCTGCACGCGGTGGTGAGCTGTTCCGCGGCGATGCTCGTGCAGCTGTCGGGGGACGCGGAGGGCGCGCGGGCGATGGCCGCCGAGGCGTACGCCGTGTTCGACGGCATGGGGCACGAGCCGGGGCGGGCCGGGGCGCTGGAGTTCGGCGGGCAGGTGGCGGAGCTGGCGGGCGATCTGCCGGGGGCGGCGCGGTTCGCGCGGGCGGCGGGGGCCGTGTACGAGGCGCTGGGCGCGGACCGTACGGCGGTGCTGTGCGCGATGCGCGCGTACGTGCTGGACGGGGGTGAGCCGCCGCGGCGGCTCCTGGACGCGGAGGACAGCTGGGAGACGCGCGTCCTGCGGCACCAGTACGCGGCGCTCACCGCGCACGACGGCGGCGGGGGCGAGAGCGGCGACGCGGAGGAGGCGGGGCGACGTCTGGACCTGGCGCTGGAGGAGATCGGGCGGATACGCGGCGACGGGGTCAGGCTGCTGCCGCTGCTCGGCTGCCTGCGGATCGCCGGGCGTATCGGCGACGAGGTGCGCTCCCGGCGCGTCAGGAGGGCCGTGGAGGAGGCGTGGCGGCGCCGGGAGGCGGGGAGCGGTGGCGGTCGTTTCCCTGGTGACAGGTGGGGAACCCGGGGGGCGTGAACGAGCCGACGTCCCGCCCCCGGGCCGTGTCGCGGGCGCGCCTGCGCCACACACGTCCGACCGACCCGGGGTATCTGCGCAAGCGCCACGGGCGCGGTTTCCGCTACCTCGACGTGGACGGCGCGCCGCTGCGGGACGCGGAGGCGCTGGAGCGCATCGGCGGCCTGGTGATCCCCCCTGCGTGGCGCGACGTGTGGATCTGCGCGCACCCGCACGGGCACCTGCAGGCGGTGGGCACCGACGCGGCGGGCAGGCGGCAGTACCGCTACCACGAGCAGTTCAGGGCGCAGCGGGAGACGGCGAAGCACGCGAACGTGCTGGAGGTGGCGGAGGCGCTGCCGCGTATACGCGCCGGGGCGGCGGACCATCTCGCGCAGCGCGGGCTGACGCAGGAACGCGTGCTGGGGATGGCGGCCCGTCTGCTGGACATGGGGTTCTTCCGGGTGGGCAGCGAGCGCTACACGGACCAGCACAACACCTACGGCCTGACGACACTGCTGCGGGAGCACGTGCGCTGCGGGGACGGGCGGGCGACGTTCACCTACCCGGGCAAGCACGGGAAGCGGCAGGTGCAGGCCGTGATGGCGCCGGAGGTGTGCAGGGCGGTGTCGGCGCTGCGCAGGAGGCGCAGCGGGGGTGACAGGCTGCTGGCGTACTGGGCGGGCGGCGCGTGGCACGACGTGACGGGTGAGGACCTGAACGCCTACCTGAAGGATCTGGCGGGCGTGGACGTCACGGCGAAGGATTTCCGCACGTGGCACGGCACGGTCCTCGCGTCCGTGGGGCTCGCCGTCTCGCACAACGCGGCGCGTACGGACGCCGCGCGCAAGCGGGCCGTCGCGCGGGCGGTGCGGGAGGTGGCCGACTACCTGGGGAACACCCCGGCGGTCTGCCGGGCGTCGTACATCAATCCGCGCGTGATCGAGCTGTACGGGCGCGGGGTGACGGTGGAGCCCGCGCTCCAGCGCCTGGGGGCGGGCGCGGCGGCCGGGAGCCCGGCGACGCAGGGCGCCGTGGAGGACGCGGTGCTGCGGATGCTGCGCACGGGCCGCGCGCCGCGCGCCTGACACCCCGGCACCCTGCCCACCGCGACGGCGGACGGGCGACCTGACGGCGAGTCACCCGGCCAGCCTGCCGCGGCTATCGGCACAATTGCCCCGTTTGCTGCCGCGGGTGCGGGGATACCAGGCGTGGGTCACGTCCGCGTGCGGGCGCCGGAGTCCGGGCGGCCCGCGGCCCGATCGACGCGCGAGGGAGCGCCTGCATGCTGGTGCTGGTGGTCGCCCACCTGGTGTGCGCCGCCGTGCTGCCCCTGCTGCCCTCCCGTACCGGCCAGGCCGTCTGGCTGATCGCCGCCGTCCCCCCGCTGGCGACGTTCCTGTGGGCCGTGGTCTGGGCGCGCCGCGTGCTGGACGGTGAGGTGCTGCACGAGGGCGTCGCCTGGGCCTCCACGCTGGGGCTGCGGCTCGACTTCCGCCTCGACCCGCTCGCGCTGCTGCTCACGCTGGTGGTGAGCGGCATCGGCGTGCTGGTGCTCGCGTACGGCGCGGCGTACGGGGGCGAGGACCAGGGGCGGCAGGCGGGGCTGCTCACCGGGTTCGCCGGGCTGATGTTCGGCCTGGTCACGGCGGACAACCTGTTCGTCCTGTACGTGTTCTGGGAGCTGACGACGGTCGCGTCGTTCCTGCTGATCGCCGGGCGGCGGCCGTCCACCGAGCGGCGCAGGGCGGCCGAGCAGTCGCTGCTGACGACCGTGGCGGGCGGCCTCGCCATGCTGCTGGGACTGGTGATGCTCGGTCAGGCAGCCGGGACCTACCGGATCTCGGCGCTGGTGGCCGACCCGCCGGGCGGCGGCGTCGTCCCGGCCGCGCTGGTGCTGATCCTGATCGGCGCGTTCACGAAGTCGGCGCAGTACCCGTTCCACTCCTGGCTGCCCGCCGCGATGGTGGCGCCCACGCCCGTCAGCGCCTACCTGCACGCCGCCGCGATGGTGAAGGCGGGCGTCTACCTGGTCGCGCGCCTGGCGCCCGGCTTCGCCGACGCGCCGGTGTGGCGGCCCCTGGTGCTCGGCGTCGGCCTGGCCAGCATGACGATCGGCGCGTGGCACGCGCTGCGTGAGAACGACCTGAAGCGCATCCTGGCGTTCGCCACGGTCAGCGAGCTGGGCATGCTGATCGCGCTGTTCGGCGCGGGCACGCGGACCGCCGTCCTGGGCGGCGCCGTGATGCTGCTGGCGCACGCGCTGTTCAAGTCGTGCCTGTTCATGGTGACGGGCCTCATCGACCGGACGACGGGCACGCGTGACCTGCGGCGGTTGTCGGGCCTGGGGCGGCGGATGCCCGTCGTCTGCGGGGTGGCGGTGCTGGCCGCCGCGTCGATGGCGGGGCTGCCGCCGTTCATCGGCTACGTCGGCGAGGACGCCGCGTTCGACGGATATCTGAACGACCATCTGCCGGGCGGTGCGTGGGCGCTGCTGTGGTTCACCGTCGCGTCCGGGCTGACGGTGGCGCTTGCCGCGCGGTTCGTGTGGGGCGCTTTCGCCCGCAAGCCCGGCGTGCCAGACGCCGGGCCCACGCCGACGCCCTACGGCATGCTGTGGCCCGCCGCCGTACCGGCCGCGCTGGGCGTGCTGCTGGGTGTGTGGCCGTCGCTGACGGGGCGACTGACCGAGCCGTGGGCCGACATGTTCCACGACACGGCCGCAGGGCACGCCTCCTACCACCTGGGTATCTGGCACGGCATCGGGTTCACCCTGCTGCTCGCACTGCTCACGTTCGCTATGGGCGCCGTACTGCACGCGTGGCGTGCACAGGTGATCGCTACGCAGCGGCGACTGCCCAGGCCGCCCGACGGCCAGCTCGTGTACCGCAGGACCGTGCGCGGCACGGTGGCACTCGCCGTACGCGTCACGCGCGTCACGCAGGTCGGCTCGCTGCCCGCGTACCTCGCCGTCGTGATGGCCACGGTCGTGCTGCTGAGCGCAGGGGCGCTGCTCGTGGGCGCGTCGCCCGTGGGCTCCGTCCCGCTGTGGCAGTCGATCGCCGAGGTGCCGCCCGCGCTGGTGGTCCTCGCGTGCGCGCTGGCCGTCGCGCTGACGCGGCAGCGGCTGGCGGCCGTGCTGCTGACGGGCGCGGTGGGGTACGGCGTCGCGGTGCTGTTCGTGGTGCGCGGCGCGCCCGATCTGGCGCTGACGCAGTTCCTCGTGGAGACGCTGACGCTGGTCGTGACGGCCCTGATGCTGCGGCGGCTCCCGGCGCGCTTCACGCCCGAGCGCCAGCCGCTCGGCGCGCGGTGGACGCGCGGGGTGATCGCGGTGGCGGCCGGAGCCGTCGTGACGGCCCTGGCGCTCGTCGCGACGCACGCGCGGGCGCCGTCCTCGCGGCGTCCCGACTACACCGGGCGCGTGCACGAGACGGGCGCGGAGAACGCGGTGAACGCCATCATCGTGGACTTCCGCGCGCTCGACACGATCGGGGAGATCTCCGTCCTGATGATCACGACCGTGGGCGTCCTGAGCCTGGTGCGCGTGTGGGGCGGTGCCGCCGCCGTGCCCGCCGTGCGGGAGCCCGCCGCCGTGACCTCCCCCGCCGCCCGCTGGGACGCGCCGCGCGAGCGGTGGCTGCCGGGCGCGGGTGAACTGCCGGGCACCGAACGCTCCGTGCTGCTCGAAGTGGTGACGCGCGCCCTGTTCTCGTCGATCGTCGTGCTGTCGCTGTTCCTGCTGTTCTCGGGCCATTACGGGCCCGGCGGCGGCTTCGCGGGCGGCCTGGTGGCCGGGCAGGCGTTCGTGCTGCGGTATCTCGTCGGCGGGCACGCCGACCTGGGGCTCGCGGCGCCCACGAACCCGAACCGCGTGCTGGGCGGCGGGCTGGTGATCGCCGCCGTGGTCGCGCTGGTGCCGGTGGCCTTCGGGCACGCGCCGCTGTCGGCCGCCGTGTGGCACCTGACGCTGCCGGTGCTCGGCGAGGTGCACGCGAGCACGAGCGTCTTCTTCGACATCGGCGTCTACCTGCTGGTCGTGGGCGTGATCCTGAAGCTGCTCGGGGCGGCGAGCGCGGTGGCGTCCACGCCTGAGCGCGCCCCGGCCGGGGAAGGCGCCACCCCGTGAGGACCCTCGACGTGACGATGGCGCTGGTGGTGGGCGGACTGTTCGCCACCGGCGTCTACCTGATGCTCCAGCGGTCCCTGATGCGCACGCTGCTCGGCCTCATCCTGCTGGGCCACGGCACGAACCTGCTGCTCCTCGTCTCGGGCGGCGCCCCCGGCGACCCGCCGGTCGTGCCCGAGGGCGCGTCGGGCGACGGCGACCGGTTCGCCGACCCGCTGCCGCAGGCCATGGCGCTGACGGCCATCGTCATCACCTTCGGCATCACGACGTTCCTCCTCGCGCTCGCCTACCGGTCGTGGCGGCTGGCCGGGCACGACGAGGTGCGCGACGACATCGAGGACCGGCGGATCGGCACGGTCGGCGAGCGCGCCGACGCCGAACCGGCCGCGCTGCCGCCCGACGACCCCGCGCCCGACGTCCCCGCGCCAGAAGATCCAGCACCCGACGGGGGGCCGCGATGACGACGTGGCTGGTCGTCCTCCCCGTGCTGCTGCCGCTGCTGGCCGGCGGCGTGTCGCTGACGCTGGCGCGCCGCGCGTCCGCCCAACGCGTCCTGACGGCCGCGGTGCTGACGGTCGTGCTGGCCGACGCCGTGACGCTCCTGCTGCACGTGGACCGCGACGGCACGGCGGTCGTGGCCGCCGGGGGCTGGCGACCGCCGCTGGGGATCGCGCTGGTCGCCGACCTGACGGCCGCCCTGCTGCTGACCGTCGCCGTGCTGGTGGCGCTCGCCGTCCTGGTGTTCGCCGTGGGGCAGGGCACGGCGGGCGACTCGTCGGAGACGGCCGTGCCGTTCCACCCGGCGTACCTGCTGCTGGTCGGCGGCATCGGGCTCGCGTTCCTGTCCGGCGACCTGTTCAACCTGTTCGTCGCCTTCGAGGTGATGCTCGCGTCGTCCTACGTCCTGATCACGCTGAACGCGGGCGAGGCGCGCGTGCAGGCCGGGATGACGTACGTGATGACGAGCCTCACGTCGTCCCTGCTGTTCCTCACCGCCATCGCGCTGGTCTACGGCGCGACCGGCACGGTGAGCTTCGCGGAACTCGCCGACCGCACCGCGGACCTGCCCGGCGGGGTGCGTACGGCGCTGGCGTCGTTCCTGCTGGTCGTGTTCGGCATCAAGGCGGCCGTGGTGCCGCTGCACTTCTGGCTGCCCGACTCCTACCCGACCGCGCCCGCGCCGATCACCGCCGTGTTCGCCGCGCTGCTGACGAAGGTCGGCGTCTACGCGATGGTGCGCACGCAGACGCTGCTGTTCCCGCGCGACGACGTGTGGTGGCTGCTGGTGTGGGCGGCGGTGGCGACGATGCTGGTCGGCATCCTCGGCGCCATCGCCCAGGACAACGTCAACCGCCTGCTGTCCTTCACGCTGGTCAGCCACATCGGTTTCATGCTCTTCGGCCTCGCCCTCTCGGACGCTGCCGGGCTCGGCGGGACGCTGCTGTACATCGTCCACCACATCGTCGTGCAGGCGTCGCTGTTCCTGGTGACGGGCCTGGTGGTGGCGCGCACGGGCACCTCGGCGCTGCACCGCATGGAGGGCGAGGAGGGCGAGGGCGGCGGATCGCCGGTGGTGGCCGTGCTGTTCATGCTGCCCGCGCTGTCCCTCGCGGGCCTGCCGCCGTTCTCCGGCTTCATCGCCAAGTTCGCGCTGCTGCGGGCGGCTGCCGCGGACGGCGGGGCAGCCGCGTGGCTGCTGTCGGGCGCCGCGCTGGTGACGAGCCTGCTCACGCTCTACGCGATGGTGCGCGTGTGGCGGGCCGTGTCGGCGCCCGCCGCGCGGGACGCGGAGCCGGTGGGGCACGGCGCGCGGACGCTGACGGTCGGCGCGGCGGCGGGGATGGTCGCGGCGGGGCTCGCGATCGCCGTCCTCGCGGGCCCGCTGGCGCGTGTCGCCGAGCGCGCCGCCGCCGACCTGAACCGGCCGGAGACGTACCGGCACGCCGTGACGGCCTCGGAGGAGCCCGGATGACGCCGACGACGCGGCGCCCCGACGCCCGCTCCCCCGCCCGCCGCCTCCTGCGGCGGCTGCCCATGCTCGCGTGGCTGCTCGCGCTGTGGGTGGTGCTGTGGGCGTCGCTCAGCGCGGTCGTCGTGCTGGGCGGGCTGCTGGTGGGCGCGGTGGTGCTGGCGGCGTTCCCCATGCCGGAGGTCGGCTCACGGGTACGGGCGCGCCCGGCGCGGATGCTGGCGCTGGTCGCGCGCATGCCGGGCGACCTCGTGGCCTCTGCGGTGCGCGTCGGCTGGGCGGCCGTGCGGCTCGGGCCGCGCGTGCCCTCCGCGGTGGTCGAGGTGCGGCTCGCGTCCGACAGCGACCTGCTCATCACGGCGACGGCCGTGCTCACCACCATCTCCCCCGGCAGCCTGGTGCTGGAGATCGACCGGGGGCGGCGGCAGTTGTACGTCCACGTGCTGCCGATGGAGGGCCCGCGCGCGGTGGCGGACGGGCGGCGGCTGGTGCATCAGCACGAGGGGGCCGTCGTGCGCGCCCTCGGCCCGGCGGCCGAGGTCCGTGCGGTGGTCCGTGCGGAGCGTGAGCGGCGGCAGGCGGCGCGCGCGGCGGACGAGGAGGAGACCGGATGAACGTGGTGTACGCGGCGGCGCTGACGCTCGTGTCGGTGGCCGCCGGGCTGACGACGGGTCGGCTCCTGCGCGGCCCGAGCACGCTGGACCGGATCGTCGCGCTCGACGTGCTGGTGACGCTGATCGTGACGGGCATCGCCATCGACGTCGCGGCCCGCGACGACCTTGCGGCGATCCCGCTGCTGCTGGTGCTCGCGCTCCTCGGCTTCATCGGGTCGATCACGGCCGCGCACCTCGTCGAGCAGCGGGAGGACCTGCGGTGAGCGTCCTCCTCGACCTGCTGACGGGCCTGTTCGTGCTGGTCGGCGCGTGCTTCAGCCTGCTGGCGGCGATCGGCGTGCTGCGGTTCCCCGACCCGATCAGCCGCCTGCACGCGGCGGCGAAGGCGCAGACACTCGGGGTGCTGCTGGTGATGCTGGGCGTGGCGTTCCAGACCCCGGCGAAGGAGGCGGTGGTGCTGGCGCTGGTGGTGGTGTTCCAGCTGATCACCGTGCCGGTGCTGGGGCAGGTGATGGGGCGGACGGCGTACCGCACGGGCGTCGTGCGGCGCGCGTCGCTGTCGCCAGACGAGCTGGCCGAGCGGCTGGCGGACGACGCGGAGGCGGGGGCGGGGCGTGACCGACGTGACTGACGGCGTCAGACGCGGGCGGCGGCGCGCGTCAGGTCGGCCAGCAGCGCGAGCCCGGCGGCCGAGGACGAGCCGGGTTCTGCGGTGAAGACGGCGACCCGCTGCCCCTCGTCCCGTGTCAGGGCCATGAACTCGGCGCTCAGCTCCAGCGTGCCGACCAGCGGATGGCGGTAGGGCCGCGTGTCGGTGCCGCAGTCCCCGACCGTCTGCGCGGCCCACAGGCGGGCGAACGTGTCGCTGCCGAGCGTCAGTTCGCCGACGAGGCGGGTCAGCTCGGGGTGGCCGGGGAAGCGGCCCGCGACGAGGCGGAGGTCGGCGACCGTCGCGTGGGCCTTGCGCGTCCGGTCCGCGTACAGCTCGCGGGTGTGCGGGTCGAGGAAGAGGAGCCGCGCGTAGTTGGGCCGCTCGTCCGGCAGGTCGGGGGCGTCGGCGGGCAGGTGCCCGGCGAGCAGCGCGTGCGCCATGGGGTTCCAGGCGAGGACGTCGAGGAAGCGGCCGAGCACCAGCGCGGGCGCGTCGCCCAGCGCGTCGAGCATCATGCGCACGCCGCGCCGCACCCGCTCGGGGCCCTCGGCGCGGCGCGGGGGCGCGGGCCGGGGGCGGGCGAGGGCGTACAGGTGGCCGCGCTCCGCGTGGTCCAGGCGCAGCACGCGGGCCACGGCGTCGAGGACGGCGTCCGACGCGCCGGGGCTCTGCCCCTGTTCGAGCCGCGTGTAGTAGCCGACGCTGACGCCGGCGAGCTGCGCCAGCTCCTCGCGGCGCAGTCCTGGCACGCGGCGGCGCCCGCCGTAGGTGGTGAGCCCGGCGTCCTCGGGCCGCAGGCGCGCGCGGCGCGACCGCAGGAACGCGCCCAGGCCGTCCTGTGTGCTCATGCGTCCAGTGTCCCCGAGGGGCGGCGGGCGATCCTGCCCCTGGCAGGTGTACCCCTGGCGGAGGGGTTGGTGGGGCGGGCGGCGCGTCGGACGGTGGTGGGGAGACCGGGCGGGATCGGCGGCGTGGAGGAGCGGGCATGAGGGTCGTGGTCATCGGGGCGAGCGGCACCATCGGCGGCGCGGTGGCCGACGCGCTCGGCGCGCGGCACGAGGTCGTACGGGCGTCACGGCGCGGGCCGGTGCGGGTGGACGTCACGGACGCGGCGTCGGTGGAGGCGCTGTTCGAGGGCGTCGGCGCGGTGGACGCGGTGGTGTGCTGCGCGGAGAGCGGGGCGCTGGCGCCGTTGGAGGGCAGCTCGGACGAGGAGTACTGGTCGGGTCTTGGCGGCAAGCTGGTCGGGCAGGTCAACCTGGTGCGGCGCGCGCTGCCGTGGCTGCGGGACGGGGGGTCCGTCACGCTGACCGGCGGCCTGATCCCCGACGGGCTCGCGCACGCGACGCTCGGGCACCTGGTGAACGCCGGGCTCGTCGCGTTCGTCCGCGCCGCCGAGGCCGAGATGCCGCGCGGGGTGCGGCTGAACGTCGTCAGCCCCGGCTGGGTGCGCGAGACGCTGGTCGCGCTCGGCATGGACCCGGCGGACGGCACCCCGGCGGCGGACGTCGCGCGCGTCTACGCGGAGGCGGTCGAGGGCGCGGTGCGGGGCCGGTCGCTGGAGGTCTGACCGGCCCCGCGCGGCGGGCGGCGTCAGGCCCCGGCGGGCCCGGGGAGGCCGACGGCCTCGCGCACGGCGGCGACCAGCGCGTACGTCGTGCTGGCCGGGGACCAGACCTCCGTCAGGTGGTTCTTGGCGACGGCCACGGAGAAGCGGTGCGCCGGTTCGGCGAAGCCGATGGCCTCGCCGAGGCCGTCGTGCCCGAAGGCGCGGGGGTCGCCCATGGGGGTGCCCGGCCTGCCGAGGAAGTAGCCGAGGCCGCGCCGCACCGGCGTGCCCAGGGTGGCGTCCGTGCCCTCGAACGCCGGTGTGGTGGCGAGAGCGATGCGCTCGGGGGTCAGGACGCGGACGCCGTCGAGCGCGCCGCCGAGGGCGAGCGCCGCGTACAGGCGGGCCAGGCCGCGTGCCGTGCCGATGGCGGACGAGGGGACGCAGGCGGTCTGCCGCAGCGGGTGGTTGGCCTGCGCGGCGGGCGACAGGGAGCCGAGGGGCGTGTCGGCGGGGGCGTGCGGGGTGGTGGCGGGGTCGCCGGGGGTGGTGTGGTGGGCGATGCGCGGCAGGGCGGCGGGGGCGGCGCCGAAGTTCAGGTCGTCGCCGATGCCGAGGGGGCCGGTGATCTCCTCGCGGACGAACCGGTCGGGGCGCCTGCCGTCCACGCGGCGGATCGTCTCGCCGATGAGCCAGCCGAAGACCTCGGGGTGGTAGCCGGAGCGTGTGCCGGGCTCCCACCGGGGCGTGAGGTCGGCGACGGCGGCGGTGGCGCGGTCCCAGTCGGCCAGGTCGCCGAGGGTGAAGCCTTCGGGCAGGCGGGGTATCCCGGCCTTGTGCGCGAGGGCCTGCCTGACGGTGACGCCGTCCTTGCCGTGCACGCCGAACTCGGGCCAGTACGCGGCGACGGGCGCGTCGTAGTCGAGTGCGCCCCGCTCGGCCAGCAGGTGCGCGGCAGTGGCGGTGAGGCCCTTGCCGCAGGAGAACAGCTGGAAGAGGGTGTCGCCGTCCACCGGGCGGCCCGTCGCGGGGTCGGCGGTCCCGGCCCACGCGTCCACGACCAGCTCGCCGTCCAGGTACGCCGCGACCTGGAGGCCGGTCTCCCGGCCCTCCGCGACGTACCGCTGCACCACTTCTTCGACCTTCGCCTGTGCGTCCACCCGCGCGATGCTCCGCCGCGTCCGGAGGGATGTCAACACGTCACCTCGCCCCGGGCAGGCACGGGGAATCGGCCACCTATGCCCCGGTCGGGTTTGTTCCGCCCGCTTCCGCCCATCCGGAAGTCCTGGACGGCAGATAGCCGGACCGGTGAGGACGGAGGTCGTCATGACGATCCGCTGGGACAAGGAACGGGTCAGGGCGCAGGCCGCGGAGGAGATCGCCCGCAGCGACCCGGGGGAACGGCCGCTGGTGACGTTCCACGCCTTCGGGGCGTCGCGGCCCTGGAAGCGGCTCGACTGGCTGGGCCGCGCGCTGGCCAAGGACTGTTTCGTGACGCTGACCGAGCGCACGGTGGTAGTGCACGACGTCGGCGGCTTCCGCTTCCCCGGGCCGCGCGCGCGGCGCTGGACGCTGCCGAGGGACGGCAGCTACCTGGTCGAGGACTCCGGGCGTGGAACGCTCTTCGGCCATGTCACGCTGCGGCTGCCCGACGGCGCGGGCACGCTGCACTGCCAGGTCGCGCACTACTGGCAGCCGGAGCTGGACCGTTTCGTGGACGAGCTGACGGGCGTGCCGGTCGGCTGACCCGGGCCGCCCCGGCTGGCCGAAAGCGCCCCTTGGCCGCGGGCCCCACGGTGGGACAATCCGAACGCACCCCGGCGCGGCGCCCGTTCACGGCTCGGCGCGCGCCGGTGCCCGCAGCGCACGGCCTCGCACCGCCTGCCCCACGCACGGCCCGTCAAGGAGCACGCCCCGCCGCCGGCCGCCCGGGAGGACCGGATGATCCCTCAGCGCACGCCCCTCGTCAGACGCCTGGCCGCCACCGCCGCGGCCCTGCTCGCCACCGTCCTGTTCCTGCCGGGCCAGGCCGGGGCCGCGCCCGCGCCCACGCCGCGCGTCTACAGCGCGGCCGAGCTTGAGGCGGCGAGCGATGCCGTCCTCGACGCGGACATCGGCGGCACCGCCTGGCACGTCGATCCCGCGTCGGGCACCGTGCAGGTCCTCGCCGACACGACGGTCTCCGCCGCGGAACTCGCCGCGCTCCGCGAGCGCGCGGGCGACCTGGCGGGCGCCCTCGTCGTCGAGCGGACGCCCGGCACGTTCAGGCCCCACCTGCGCGGCGGCGAGCCCATCTACAGCGGCGGCGGCTCGTGCACCGCCGGGTTCAACGCGCGCAGCGGCAGCGGCGCCGACTTCGTCCTGACCGCCGGGCACTGCGCGAGTGTCGGCAGCACGTGGTACACCGATCCGGGGCTGACGGTGCCGATCGGCCCGGTCACCGGCTCGGTCTTCCCCATCGACGACTACGCCGTCATCCGCTACACGAACCCGGCCGTCCCCCGGCCGGGCAGCGTGGTCTGCAACGGGCTGGACATCGACATCACGGGGCCCGCCAACCCGACCGTGGGGCAGCTCGTCTGGTTCTCCGGCCCGTCCGGCTGCCGCTCCGGCCAGATCCAGGCCGTCAACCAGACCGTCAACTACGGCAACGGCCTGCTGGTCTACGGGATCACGCGGACCAGCATCTGCGTCGAGCCGGGCGACAGCGGCGGCCCGCTGTTCACGCGCACCGGCACGGGCGGCACCGTCGGCCGGGCGCTCGGCGTCCTCTCCGGCGGCTCGGGCAACTGCACGGTCGGCGGCGTCTCGATCTTCCAGCCGGTGAACGAGATCCTGGCCGTGTACGGCCTGACGCTGACCTGACACCGCCCCCCGCCCGGCCACGCGCCGCCGGGTCCGGGCCCGGGACCTGCGGGTACGGTCGTACCGGAAGGACCAGGCACGGCGGCGCGGAAGGCTTCATGACGACTCGGATTCTCGTGACCGGCGGCGCCGGTTTCATCGGCTCGGCCTACGTCCGCGCGCTGCTCGGCCCCGAGGGGCCGGGCGACGTCGCGGTGACGGTGCTCGACGCGCTGACGTACGCGGGCCACCGCGCGAACCTGGAGCCGGTCCGCGCCCACCCCGCGTTCCGCTTCGTCCACGGCGACGTCAGGGACGCCGCCCTGACCGGCCGCCTCACCGCCGAGCACGACGAGGTCGTGCACTTCGCGGCCGAGTCGCACGTGGACCGCTCGATCCGCGACGGCGGCCTGTTCGCCTCCACCAACGTGCTGGGCACCCAGGTGCTGCTGGACGCGGCGCGGCTCGGCGGCGTGCGGACGTTCGTCCACATCTCGACGGACGAGGTGTACGGGTCGCTGGCCGACGGCGCCTGGCCCGAGACGCATCCGCTGGACCCGACGTCGCCCTACGCCGCGTCCAAGGCCGCCGCCGAGCTGATGGCCCTGGCGCAGCACCGCACGCACGGCCTCGACGTGCGGATCACGCGCTGCTCCAACACGTACGGGCCCTACCAGTTCCCTGAGAAGCTGATCCCGTCGTTCGTGATCCGGCTGCTGGAGGGCGGGACGCTGCCGCTGTACGGCGACGGGCTGCACGTCCGCGACTGGCTGCACGTGGACGACCACGTCCGTGCCGTCGAGCTGGTCAGGACCGGGGGCGAGCCAGGCGAGGTCTACAACATCGGCGGCGGCACCGAGCTGACCAACCTCGCGCTGACGCGGCTGATCCTGGCGGCCTGCGGCGCGGGCGAGGACCGCATCCGGCATGTCGAGGACCGCAAGGGCCACGACCGGCGGTACGCGGTGGACTGGACGAAGATCCGCGACCGCCTCGGCTACGCGCCGCGCGCCGACTTCCCCACCGCGCTCGCGGCGACCGTCGCCTGGTACCGCGAGCACCCGTCCTGGTGGCAGCCCCTACGCTCCCGCGCCGGAGGCTGACACGGGCCTGTTCGTGGCGGTCCGGGGCCAACCCACTGGCTCGGGGCGCCGCGCCTCCGCGCGGCGGCCCTCGGGCACGCAACCGGCGAGAAGCACATCCGCCGCCTGGCGGGATTTGTCACCGGCGTGAAGGCGATCTCATCACTCCCGGAAGAGGAGCGTCGGTTCGGCGAGAATGTCGCGATCCGCCTCGCTCTTGTACATCAGATCGACGCTCCCGAACCGCGCGTCGGCGTAGTCCAGTCCGAGGTCCGCGACCGCCCGGCGAACGGCCTCTTCGGACGGGCCCTCGACTTCGAGGAACGTGGGCAGATCGGGCCAGGTGTCGAAGTCGTAGGTGATGTCGTCCCGCTGCCATTCCTCGCGGTAGTTCTGCTGGTACCGAACCTGCCGCAGGCCGACGGCCTTCAGCAGTTCTGCCGTCGTGTCGAGGTCGTTGACCTCGATCTCGATCTCGGTGGTGCCGCCGATGTGGGAGGCGTCGCTGACCTGCTTCAGCGTCAGCGTCTTCTTTCCGCCCTCGTCACGCAGCCGCAGCCACTGCTCGCCCCGGACGGCGTCGTTCTCGAAGATCAGCCGCGTGAACATCGTCCTGGAGAAGATCTGTTCCGCTCCGGCGGCGCGCAGCTTCCCCCGGATCGACTCGGCGTCGATCGCCAGGAACTTGGCCTCGTACTCGTGTTCCGCCATCGCTCTCCTTCGGTAGGGTCGGTCGTCACGCGTGCAACTCGTGGAACTCCTGGTCGCGCAGTTCCCTGATCTCATCGCGCAGGCCGCTGCGGATGAACTCTCCCACCGGCATGCACAGGTCCATGCGTCGAATGCACACACCGACGTGGAAGATGCCCGCCGGGTCGCGGTAGAGCCGTACGCCGTAGTACCCCTCGTGACAGTCGGTGTCGTTGTCGAACGGGCATCCGGCGCACGTCACGGGCAGCCGCAGCGGGCGGATGTGCTTGACCACGAGCACACGCCCGTTCGGCAGCCGGTAGGTGACTCGAAAGCCCGAGGTGCCTGCGATCAGGTGCACCTCGTGCGGTTCTGCTCCGAGTTCGGCCAGCAGCATGTCGATCGCATCCAGCGACTCCTCACCGTCCGCCAGGGACGACAGGACACGCACCGAAAGTCGCGGGGAGTACCGTTCCAGGAGCCGATGGACGCGCCCGACGTGAGAACGGTCGGGAAGGACGATGTTCGCCCTCGTTCCCAGCCCCAGATCCAGTGCCACGCGGATCGATGCGTCCAACGCCTTGATCTTGGCCGCGGCCAGGGACGCTCTGCGAAACTTCGCGTCCTGCACCGTGGCCAGTTGGTCCGGGTCGGTGCCGAAGACCGAGAAGTTGACACGCTGAAGCCCTGCCTGCACGCATCCGGGCAGGATCCGTGCGCCGTTCTCGCCGTTGGAGGTGACGCTGACCCGGTAACCGCTGTTGCCCGCCAGCGCGACGAGCTGCGCGAGCCTGGGGTGCAAGGTGGGTTCTCCGCCCGTGAGGTGCACCTCGGTGAGGCCGAGTGCCTCCCGAAGCTGTTCCAAGGCGGCGCGGAAGCTCTCATCGGGGTGGACGGAAGCCGCGACGAAACGCGCACCGTTCGTGGCGAGATAGATGGACGCCCGGCCGGACGGACCGACGGTGTTGAATGCCCCGGACTGTGGGACGCGGTTGTCCGCGCTGACCGGTGTCCCTTCGTTGTGGCAGAACGTGCACGTCATCCCGCACGCATCGATGACCTTGACGCGTAAGGTCCGGTCCACCGAGACGCGGACCGGTACAGCGCTGCCGAGGCCCCGCAAGGCCCGGTGCTGGAACACGGTGAGGGTTACTTCTTCGTCCAAAGACCTGCATCAGCCCTGCTCCGCTGCTCCCTTTCTCGGGTCACCCGGACTCCGGGACGGAGTAACGACGATCCACGCACGGCCTCGAAGGCGGAAGGTTTCAGAGGGGTTTCACCCTTTCTCGGGCCTGCGGCACACATCGAAGGCCGCGCTACGCTGAGCGTCCGGAAGGCGACGGGGAGTCGTTATGGGCGGTCGGCCAGACGAAGCACTGCACCACCCGCTGGCCTACGTACGGGCGCGGCTCGGGCAAGGGAAGACGAAGTTCGCCGAGGCGGTCCGCCTCCACGGGCGCGCCCTCGGCTGCAACCTCGCAACGACCAGATCCACGATCTTCAAATGGGAACGGGGCGATCACGCACCGGACGCCGTCACTCAGTGGGTGATCGCCCGCATGCTGGAGATTCCCGACTCGGCGCGCACATCCGTCCCCTGGCCGTACTGGCTGCCCGCTTGGGAGGACTCGTCCCATGCCGCGCCGTGGTCCCGGACGGCTACGCTGGAGTCCCTGACTCGACTTGCGGAGCGTGCATCCATGGACCGGAGGGGATTCCTCAGCATCGGCGGTACGGCACTCGCAGGCATCGGTGCACAGTGGGCCACCGCCGATCCGGCGGTCGCCGCGGCCACGACCGGAGACACGATCACACCCGCCACGGTGGACCGGATGAGTGAGCGAGTCGAGTCGCTGCGCGCCATGGAGCAGGAGACCGGAGGCAGTGACTACCTCGACTCCGCACGGACCGACCTGCGCCTGATCACCCGCATGCTCGACCATGGCCGCTACACCGAGGCGACCGAGCAGCGGCTCTACACGCTGGCCGCCGAAATCTGCTGTCTGCTGGGCTGGATGAGCTACGACGCCAGCCTCCACACGGCCGCACAGCAGCACTACACGGCCGCACTCCGGTCCGCCAGGACCGCCGGAGACGACACCCTCGGCGCCCACACCCTCTGCTTCATGGCCACCCAGGCCGCCAACCAGCGCGAACAGCGCGCCGCCGTCAGCCTCATGGACGCCGCAGAAACGGTCCGGAGCCGAGTCCCCGCCCTCATGCGGGCGTCCGTGGCCGCCCACCAGACCACGGTCTACAGCAAGGCGGGAGAGAATCGGAAGGCCGCCGCAGCGCTCAACCGAGCCTTCGATGCACTCGGCCGCGCCGACACCTCCGAGACCCCCGCCTACCTCACCTGGTTCGGCGAATCGCAACTTCGCTCCACAGAAGGGCGCTTCCTCCTCCTGAGCGGCCAGGCGAGCCAGGCCACCGAGGCCCTCGAACGTTCTGTCGTCCAGTCCGCCCCACGTGACCGCGCGGTCCGCTACGGCACACTCGCGCTCGCCTACCAGCAGACCGGCGACCTCGACGGCGCACTGGATGCCACGCACAGGGCCGCCGACCTCATCGACGACGGCATCCGTTCCCAGCGCAGCGTCGAACGCCTCCAAGAGGTCAGCCGCGCCTTCGCCCCTCACCGCCACGAACCGAGGGTCCAGGAAGCATCCGAACGGATCGCCGCCTTCGCCACGTGACGGCTCCTGGCAGCGCGGCTGAGCGGGCCGGACGGCTTGCGATCACCGCAGGCCGCCGAACGGCCCCTCCGCAACGGGCTCGCCGTGACGCGCCGGTCAGTCCCCGGCCAGCTCGCGGACGGCGGCGACCAGCCGTGTGACGTGCTCCTCCGGCGTCCCGGCGCCGAAGCTGGCGCGCACGGCCTGCACGGGGCCGTCGCAGGCGTCGGCCGTCTCGGAGCCGAGCAGGGCGCGGACCAGCGGCTGGGCGCAGAAGAGGCCGGAGCGCACGCCGATGCCGTAGCGGTCGGAGAGGGTCCGCGCGAGGTCGGCGCTGTCCCAGCCCGCGACGGTGAAGGAGACGACGGACACGCGGTCGGACTCCGGCCCGAACAGCGACAGTTCGCGCACGGCGGGGATGGCGGCGAGGCCGGTGCGCAGGATGCCGAGGAGGCGCCGCTCGTGGTCGAGGAGCGTGTCGAGCCCGGCGTCGGTGAGGGCGCGGCAGGCGGCGGCGATGGCATAGGCGCCGATGACGTTGGGCGAGCCCGCCTCGTGGCGTGCCTCGTCGTCGTTCCACTCGACGGCGACCCCGCCGTCGGGGCGGCGGCTGACGACGCGGGTCGCGCCGCCGCCCGCCAGGTAGGGCGTGGCGGCGTCGAGCCAGTCGCCGCGGCCCGCGAGGACACCGGCGCCGAAGGGGGCGTACAGCTTGTGGCCGGAGAAGGCGACCCAGTCCACGTCGAGGTCGGCGACGTCGATCGCACGGTGCGGCGCGAGCTGCGCGGCGTCCAGGACGACGCGGGCGCCGTGGCGGTGGGCGGCGGCGGTCAGTTCGCGGACCGGCCACAGCTCGCCTGTGACGTTGGAGGCGCCCGTGACGCACAGCAGCGCCGGGCCCTCGGGCAGCGCGGCGAGCGCGGCCTCGGCGGTGGCGACGGCGTCGGCGGGGCTGGCGGGGGCGTCGAGGTAGGTGACGTCGTGGCCGTGGTGGGCCCAAGGCAGCAGGGCGGCGTGGTGCTCGGTCTCGAAGACGAGGACGCGCGTCCCGGCGGGGAGGGCGGAGGCGAGGAGGTTGAGCGAGTCGGTGGTGGAGCGGGTGAAGACGACCTGGTCGGAGGGGCGCACGTGGAGGAACGAGGCGACCGTCTCGCGGCTCGCCTCGAACAGCTCGGTGGACAGCCGGGAGAGGTGGCCCGTGCCCCGGTGGACGCTGCCGTACAGCGGCGCGTACGCGGCGACCTCGTTCCAGACGCGGCGTAGGACGGGGGCGCTGGCGGCGTAGTCGAGCGCGGCGTAGCCGACCTCGCCGCCGGTGACGAGGGGCGCGGTGACCTCCGCGCTGAGGACGGCGAGCGCGTCGTCGTCCGGGGTGGTCGCGTCAGCGGAGGTGGCGCAGGGAGCGGGGATGTCGGAGATGGTCATGGGTGGCCTCCCGGGGCATGGCGCGGCAACGGCCCGGACAAGGGGAACCGGCCGCCGTGGCGGAGAAAGGGGGTTCGGCCGTGGGGCCGAGGGGTGGGGAGGGTGAGCGCGTCGCGCTCTACCGCATTCGCATTCGCATGGAGTACTCCTCGAAGCCGCACTTGCCGTGGGACTTCTGTCCCACCGCCCGGTCATCACCCGGGGCACCCCGCCACGACGGAGGGTTGCCGGACAGCGGGCCGGGGCCCATGTCGCTGTCACTCGTGACCTCGCCGAAGAGTTTGGCACAGCGTTCGAACGCCGGGTAAGACCGTCTCACCCTGCGGACGCGCCCACAGCGGCCCCCGTCAACTCCTCGTTGACCGAGGGTCTTTGGGCGGTGGTGCGGCGGGTATCCGGACGGGCAGGGCGGTGCGTGCGCGGAATCCGGGAGGACGCGGCCCCGCGTGCGGCCCGCGCGGCGACACGGACCGAGGGAAGGGATGGCGAGCCGATGCCCCCCGGAGACGAAGAACGCCCGAAGCACGACCCCCCGCCACGCACGGACGGCGCCTGTACCGGCACCGGCGACGAGCCGGACTGGGAAGGGGAGCGCCGCGCCCTCGACAGCCCGTGGCTCCTGATGGGTGTCCTCGGCGCCCTCGGCGCGGTGACGGCCGTGGTGGTCGCCTGGGCGGCCGACGCGCCGCAGGCCCTGGGGCTGGGGGCCGCCTGGGCGGTGTGGATGGCGCTGTCCGCCGGACTGAGCCGGGCGGCGAGCCGCACCTACGCGTCGGAGATCGGCGTGCCGCCCGCCCGGCTGCCCGTCCTGGCACGGCGCATCCGGCAGGAACGCATCCCGCGCGACCCGGCGGCCCGCCGCGCGATGGCGCGGCTCGTGCGGCGGCAGCGCAGGCAGCTCGGCCGCAGCCGCTGGATCTGGCCGCTGCTGAGCGCCGTGTTCCTGGCGACGAGCGCCGTGCAGTGGCAGGCGGGCCGGGACACGGCGGCCCTGCTGTGGGTGATGACGGCCGCGCTGCTCATCCCGCTGTACCTCTCCAGCCGCCGGGCACTCCAGCACGTACGGCGCGTCGGCGTCCGCCTCGGCCAGGAACCCGACACGTGCCGCTGACCGTCAGGGGGTGACCGCCAGGGCGGCGCCGCCGGTGAGGACGAGCAGTTCGGCGTGCGTGGTCGGGAAGATCGTGTGCGGCGTGCCACCAGCCGCCCAGACGCGCGGATGGGCGGCGAGCGCCAGGTCCACGACCGTCCGCAGCGGCGCGGGGTGTCCGACCGGTGCGACGCCACCGATGGCCTGTCCGGTCGCCGCGCGCACCTGGTCGGCGGTGGCGCGTGCCAGCGCCGCGAGGCCCATACGCCGGGCGAGCGCCTCGGTGTCCACCCAGTGGCTGCCGCTGGTGAGGACGAGCACGGGCTCGCCGTGCCCCTGGCCGTCCTCGCCGATGAAGACGAGGCTGTTGGCGATGGCACCCACCGCGCAGCCGAGCGCGGCGGCGGCCTCGGCAGCGGTTCGGGCGGGCACGTCCAGTTCCCGTACGGTGCCGGTCGCGCCCGCCGCCGCCAGTGCCTCGGCAACAAGTCTGCTGCGCGCGGGCAGGTGGTCGTACGTGGCGGCGGTGGCGGTCATGGGAACGGCTCCTTGATACGACGACGGTTGAGACAGGTCATGGTGCCTCGCCGACACCACGGATGCTGGGAATTGTCACTCCGGGCAGACGGGCAGAGGAGCAGACGGACAGGCGACGCGGTCGTCGGTCAGGGCCAGGAGCGCACTCCCGTGCTCGTCTTCGGTCGCGGCATCACTCGATCGCTTCGAAGATGTCGCTGTCGGTCTCACGCTGCCATTGCGGAAGTGCTTCCCAGTCGGCGACGTAGCTCGGCTTGGGCTCTTCGAAGTGCTGGTGAATCTGCGCAACCCAGCAGATCGCCACGAAGCGCCCCTTCTGCTCCCGGGTCAACTTCACCGTGTTCCCACCACTGATCTCCGCGAACTGCCGGATCTGGTGATACACGGCGGCAGCCGCTTGCCGTTCCCATTCGGCCGTCTCTTCCCATGGCGCCACATAGCCAGGCTTCGGCTCACCTGGGTGATGCTTCATGACTCCGGCGATCCACGCTTCCCGGAAGACACGGCCTGCCTCGTCAGTCATGCGAGTTCCCCTTCAAGCGTTGCGACGCCGAGCAGTCCCCGACCCATCAACTCGGCCCCTATGGCCACTCCATGTGCTCCAAGTGCCAGGCCACGGTATCGACATGAGCCCGCGCCGTGGCGCGAGATGTACACCATCGCCACCCCATCAGGCGTACCCGATCCCCGCGCGGCTGACCTCGCAGGTCCCCGCGCGGGACTGCACATCCATGCCGTGCTTGTGCGTGCTCAGCGCAGCGGAGTGGACCAGCTCTGCACCGTCGAACCGCTGACCACTTTCACCGCCACTTCCACGATCCGTCCGTCTTCGAGACAGACGGTGCGCACAACCTGCGTGCGGTGGTCCGCCGCGAGCAGCTTGGCCAGCTGCGGCAGGGAATTCGGCTGATGGATGGCACACGGCTCGGGCAGGTCAGGGGGTGATGAGGCGGCTGGTGAAGCCGTCGCGGATGAGGCACTCGTACGCCGCGTGCACATCCTCCGGAACCTCCTGCTCGATGGCGAATCCGCGCTTCGGATACTCGATGACCCGCTGGAGGTCGCCGACGAGCATGTCCAGGACGAGTTTGTCGTCGCCGATGGACTTCAGATAGTCGTCGAACTCCAGCGGCTCCGACGCACAGAGGATTTCGACATCGGGCCAGAGCATGCGTGCGGTCGCGAACGACCGCCTTTCCATGTAGGGCTTGGAGACCAGCAGCACCGACGCCGGGGTGATGCCCGCAGCGACGAGGACCTCTCGCGAGAGGGTGATGTTCTGGCCGGTGTTGCCCGCGTTCGGTTCCAGCAGGATCGCCTCGGCGGGGACGCCGAGGCCGATGGCGTGCTCGCGGAAGTGGACGGCCTCCCCGCGCGGGAAGACCTCGGCGGTGGTGGGACTGTTGCCGCCGGTGAACACCAAGGTCGGGAAGAGCCCGGAGCGGTACAGCTCGGCGGAGTGGGCCGCGACGCCGAGGTCATGACTGCCCAGCCCGATCGCCACCTCGACGGGCCGCAGTTCGTGCTGCATCCGGTGGTAGTCCCAGATCAGCTCGGCTTGGCGCCACTGGTCCTCGGTGACGCCCCGCTGGCCGTTGCCCACGTGTTTCTCCCTGGTCACCGCTGCCGGGGGCCGACCGACCCCTCGCTCATGGCCTTGATGCCCTCGATACTGCGCAGTTGGTGCACGAGTCCGTTTTGCGCGGCCACCTTGACGACCTGGTCGAGGACGAGAAGTCCATCATTCCGGGTCGCCGCATCGGAGAGCAGGATGTGGCCGCGAGCCGTGTCCAGTCGCACGCGTTGCATCGGTGAGTCGGTCGTTCCGCTGCTGCGGGCGACGTCGATGTAAGTGCAGGGCCTGGGCCAGGTCGCCGACCCCACGGCGGGCGAGGGCGAGTTTCTGGTGGGCCACCGACCAGTCATCGGGTTCGGTGAAGTCCTCGAAGTCGCGGGTCGCCGCCTGCATGACGCGGGTCGCATAGTCGTGCTGGCCGTCCTTGCTCAGCGCGGTCGCCGCCCACAGCCTCGCGGGTCAGGGCGCGCGGGCGTGGCTCTGTATATGTCGGCCGCCCGCGCTCCGTCCCGGGTGCGTGTGCCCCGGCCATCTCCGTACTGGGGCACACGCGCCTCGGCGGTCAGCGACGGGCGAGAGTGGCGATCAGCGTGCGGAACCGCTCGCGAGGGAAGAGGAGCTCCGGTCGTTAGGGAGTCTTGGCGTCGCATA
The DNA here is from genome assembly GCF_000719135.1 of Streptomyces avicenniae. Lineage (GTDB taxonomy): Bacteria > Actinomycetota > Actinomycetes > Streptomycetales > Streptomycetaceae > Streptomyces > Streptomyces avicenniae. Next base: position 100,538 of record NZ_JOEK01000008.1, read on the forward strand.
CGGCGACCGCCTCAACGCCAGGAAGAATGGTGATCTCGACGCAGTTGCGGCCGGACCCATCGCTGCACGAGGTTCTGCACCAGGTGCCGACATCTCCCCTGCTGGCCGAAGACTTGAAGCAGAATCAGACTCGGCGAACGTAGGCGATGAATGCGTGGAAGCTCTCCGAATCCACCAGCAGCGCGGGGCCGTCAGGGTCCTTGGAGTCTCGGATGACCATACCGGCGCGGGTGGACATCACGTCAGCGACCTCGACGCACTGCGACTCACTTCCGCTGCGCTTCGACTTCTTCCAGGTCGCACCCGGAAAAACTGATGCCATCAGGCGGCGCCTGTTTTCGGCAGTCACTTCTAGAGTCCTTAAGTTGGGACAGGTCAGTCTCGCCAAGGCGGCCCTCGGCGATCACGCGCCCTGGGCTCCATGTGCGCGCGCCAGGGTGTCGATCTGGGCGGCGAGGTCGGTGTCCAGCTCGGTGATCGCGCCGCCCGCGTCGTGCGTGTTGAGGGCGAACGTCACCGACGTGTACAGCACGGTGATCCGCGCGTGGTGGTTCGCCGAGTCCTCCGCGCGCGCCACCGCCGCGTAGAGGGCGGGCAACTGGTCGCGCGTGACGCGGTAAACGGCGGTGAGATCGCCGTTCTCGACACTCCATCCGGGCAGGCCTGTCAGGGCGGCGTCGAGCTGGTCGGCGGTCAGTGGAGTAGCCATCTCGTCCTCAGGTTCTGGTGGTCGTGGTCGGGTGGGGATGTAGTTCTTTGAGCATCACGTCGTGCAGGGCGGCGCCGTCCCAGGGGTGGGCCCGGCCGACGATGCGGTAGCCCCAGGAGCGGTAGGCGGCCTGCGCGGGGGCGGCGTCGGGTCTCGCGTTCAGTAGAACGCGTTCCTCGGGGCCGTCGAGGAGGGCGTCGTGCAGTCGGCGGGCGACGCCTTGTCGCCGCCAGGTTGCCCGCACGGCCAGTTCGATCAGCCCGAAGGTCCGGCTCCCGGTCTCGCGGGACAGTTCCTCGGGGACGGGGGTGATCAGCCGTGCCCACCAGCCGGTGGCGGGGCTGAGCGGATAGCCGTACGCCATTGCGACCGGCTCGCCTCCGGCGGTGGTCGTTGCGAGAGCAGCGCGGAACGTGGGTTTCCGGACCTGGGAGCGGAACCGCCGCCGGTTCGCGGCGACATCGGCCGCCGTCTTGAGGTACGGCGGCTCGGCGAACGCCTCCGCGTAGACAGCCAGGATGGCGTCCTCGGCCGCAGCAGCCCCCGGCCCATCGAGCAACTCGACCTCCATCGACCCACTCCCTCCGCGCCAGGTGCCACGGTATCGACATGAGCCTGCGCCGTGGCGCGAGATGTACACCATCGCCACCCCATCAGGCGTACCCGATCCCCGCGCGGTGACCTAGCAGGTCCCTGTGCGGGACTGCACATCCATGCCGCGCTGGAAGCACAACGCAGGCCCGCACCTCTTGAAGTGCGGGCCTGAGTTGCGCGTGCTCAGCGCAACGGAGTGGACCAGCTCTGCACCGTCGAGCCGCTGACCACTTTCACCGCCACTTCCACGATCCGTCCGTCTTCGAGACAGACCGTGCGCACGACCTGCGTCACGATCACGCCGGGTCCACGCAGGCCGAGGGCGTCCTTCTCCGGATCGGTCGCCAGACGTGAGGTCACCTCTTCGACCACCCGGTCCTGCGGAGACCCGAGCCGCTCCGCAGCCAGTTCGCGGCTGCGCCCGGTGGATACGGGTTCCGCCAGCTCGGGGACCGCCGCGACCACGTCGGCGGTGTAGAACGAGGACGACGTGTGCACGGGCACGCCCTCTCGGCTGACCACCCGCCGTCGCACGTGCACAGGTGTTCCCTGCTCCACGCCCAGCCGGGGCGCGACCGTCTCGTCGGCCCCGGTGATGCCGATCTCGATGATGCGCGACTCCTCGCCCCTGCCCAGGGCGCGGCCGGTGGACGCGTCTGTGCGCACCCGTGTCGCGATCGTGGGGCTACCGGTGGCCACCACCGTTCCAGCCCCGGTGCTGGCATGGGTCAGCCCCTCCGCGCGCAGCGTGTTGTAGGCCCTCGTCGCCGTCGCGACCGAGACGTTCCAGGTCCCCCTCACCTCTCGGACAATCGGCAGCCGTTCCCCTGGCCGCAGCTCGCCGCTCGTGATCAGTCTGCGGAAGTGATCCACGATCTCTGCGTAACCAGCCATGCCCACTCCCTTGGTTGGCCTACTTCCTGTTTCTGCTTGCCCACAGTTCCCGGCAGAGCAAGCGAGACCAGGCATTCGAACAGAGAGACCTCACAATGTGCGCGTTCCGGCCGCGTGAACCGTTTCGCTGAGTTCACGGCGCCAAGGCGCGAGGTCTGCGTATGCAGTCGCGCTTCCAGTGCAGCATGGCGTGGGATCGAGCATGCCCAGATAGGTGGGCCCGGCCATCTCGGAACCCGGGCATACGCGTCGCATCGGTCAGTCGCCGGCGAGGGCAGTGATCAGCACGGCGAACTGTTGCCGGGAAAAGCGAAGATGTGGCCGGTCGGGAGTCTTGGAGTCGCGTACGGCCACCGCCTCGACGCCGGGCAGTACGGCGATCTCAACGCAGTTGCCCCCGGAACCGTCACTGAAGGTAGACCGGCGCCACACAGCGGGCGGCGGTGTGGATGTGCATGGGGTCGTCATCGCTGAATCTCTCGTGTGAGGTCGTGCAGAACTCGTGGGGTGTCCTCGGGCGGTAGAGCGGACCGGGTCATCGACTCGTACATACGCGTGTAGTGCGCGACGTCGCGCGGCCGGTCGGTGACAGAAGGGGTGCCACCGGCGTCCACCTGAACGACGCGGGGGAGGACGGGGCCGAGGTCCATCACAGTGAGGTCGTATGGAGTGATGTAGCCGCGTGTGGTCTGAGGGAGAACTTGGAAGGTCACGTGGTCCAGCGCCGCCAAGCGTGCGATTTCGGCGTACTGCTCGACCAGGATCTCGGGATCTCCGGGGCAGTAACGCAGGGCCGGTTCCCAGACGATGACGGACAACGCGAGCGGTTGGTCACCGAGAAGACGTACGGCCTTGCGGCGCATCCGCAGCTCGACGTTCCGCTCGCCGAACTCGCTGGTCACCTCATCGACCGGCCTGGCGAGCTGGTGGAGCGCACGGGCGTAGGTCTCGGTCTGCAGGAGGCCGGGGATCAGCATCGGGTGCCATGCCATTGCGGCGACGGCTGCGGACTCGATCCCGACGAATCGCGGCATGCCTGGTCGCATGACGCTGCGGTAACCGGCCCACCAGTCCTGGCTACGGGCTTCGCGCTGGACCCGCAGCAGCTCGTCCACGGTGTCGGGGTCGGTGACCTCGTAGCGGTCGAGCAGCTGCCGGAGCAGTTCGGCGGAGCGTAGGTCATGCAGGCCGGTTTCGATCCTCAGCAACTTGGTGTCGCTCAAGCGCGGTCGCAGTCCCTTGACGGCATCCTCGCGGGACATCCCGATGCGCTCGCGGAGGCGCCGCAGTTCGTAGCCGAGTTCAATCCGGCGGAGGGTGGGCCGGGTCGGTCCGGGCATGTTCTCTCCTCTCCGGCGTATCTGCGCGGCCGGTGGCCCTATCTGCGCAGTGTGACACGCCAACTGGTTGTCGCCACAGCCCAACTGCGTGCCGTGGCATGTGCCAATTCGGGACGCAGGGCTGAAGTCGTGAAGTTTCACTTGAAACTTCAGCGTTGCACAGGAGACCGTGGATGACGAGGCCGAATTGAGGCAGGCAGCATGGCTGTGCGCCCCTCCACGGCATCCTTCCCCCGCGAACGAGGCGATGGCGATGGCGAACTTCAGCAACCCACGACCCGCTGCCCCCCGAACCACCGATACACCCAGACACACGCCAGGTCCCGCAGGCATCACACACGCCGTGTCGCCTGCCGGGCTGCCGGTTCCGTCTCACCCGGAGGTGGGGGCGTGGTGAGCGGGGGCGGGCAGCAGGGGTGTTTGTTGCGGCAGGTGTCTGTGCCGTACGGGGTGCAGAGCGTGCCCGTGCTGCGGCGGCAGGTGCAAGTCACCCTGCGCGGCTGGGAGATGGCCGCCACGACCATCGGCGACGCCGCCGTCGTCGTGTCCGAGCTGGCGGCGAACGCCGTACGCCACGCCCTGCCCGTGCCCGGCGGGCTGATCGTCGCGCAGGTGTCCTGCGGCGCGGGCGACGCGATGCTGCGGGTCCTGGTCGTGGACGGGGCGCCGACCGCCCTGCCGCCGTCCTGCCCCGGGCTCTCCACGTCGGCCGACGCGGAGTGCGGGCGCGGCCTGGCGCTGATCACCGGGCTCTGTCTCGCGTGGGGCGTGGACGTCGGCGAGACGACGAAGTCGGTGTGGGCGCTGCTCCCCGCCATGCTCCGGGCGGAGGCCGGGTGAACGGCCCGTGGGTGTCGGGCCGAGGGGTGGTCCGGGAGGTGGCGGTGGCGCTGTCCGCCGCGCGGCGGTGCTGGCGCTGCGGCGCCGTGGACGGCGGCCTGGCCGTTCACGGCGAACTCGTCGGCGACGCGGGCCCCGTGCCGCTGTGGCTGTGCCGGGCCAGGTGCGCGCGGGAGTTGGAAGCGCTGTACCGGGACGCCGTGCGGCAGGGCGGGGGCACGGGGTGACGCGGCGGCCCGGACGCCGGAAGTGGTGGGCCGTGGCGTGGTGGACGGTGGGCGCGCTGGCCGGGGTGGGTCTGGTGGCGATGGCGGCCGGGATGGTCCTGGTCGCCCTGTTCGTACGGGCGATCGCCCGCGCGGATCGAGCGGATCAGGAGGAACGGTGACGACGAACGAGGACACGACGAGAGCGGGCGAGGACGTACCCGCCCGGTGGGAACGGACGTCCGCCCGGCTCGACGCGCTGCTCGACGGCGCCGCCGTGCGGCCGGGGAACGGCACGGGGGTGACGGCGGCGGACCGCGCCCGCCTGGAGGCCGCCCTCGCCGACCACCGGGCCGCACCGCCGGACGACGACGGGCCGACCGTGCGCGAGACCCTGACCGCCCCGTCCCGCGCACGGATCCGCGACCTGCTCCTCGGTGGCAAGGACCACTACGCCGTGGACCGCCTCGCCGCCGCCGAACTGGCCACCGCCTGGCCGGACATCGCCCACGCAGCCGCCGAACTGCGCGCGGCCGTCCACGCGGCCGCGCGGCACGCCGTGGGTGTGCTCGGCGTGCGGCAGGTCCTCGTCACGGACTACGGCTACCCGACCGCGAGCACGTCGGGCCCCGACCTGCACACCACCGTCCACCACGCCTCCCCCAGCGCCACCGTGGTGTACCTGGAGCCCGATCCCGTCGCCGCCGCCACGCTGCGCGCGTACGCCGAGCGTCCCGCCCGGCCGGGACACGGCGCCGTCGCCGTCGTACGCGCCGACCTCGCCGCCGACCCCGGCGCGGCGTTCGCCCGCGCGGTCGGTGACGGCGGCCTGGACCCCGGCCGACCGGTGTGCGTGCTGCTGCCGGAAGCCCTGGCCCGTAGCGGCGATCCCGGCCGGATCGCCCGCCTCCTCGCCCACGTGCTCGCCCCCGGCTCGCCGCTGCTCGCCGCCGCGCCGCCCGACCTGCCGCACGTCCGGCACGCCGCCGAGGCCGCCGCCCGTCACCTCCTCCCCTTCCACCCCCGCACCACTGCCGAACTGCGCGGCCTCCTCACCGACGCCGGGCTCACCTGCCCCGAACACGATCCCCTGCGGCCGGGCGGCGCCTGCGCCGTGGCCGCGCGCACGCCCGACGGCGACGGGTAGCGCGTGTCCTGCCGGGACCGGCGCGCGCGGGGGCGTGTACTGGGCGGCATGGCAGCAGGCATCCCCCAGGCGGTCCCGCCGATACTGGCCGTGGAGGGCGAACCGCCCACGGGCCCCTGGGCCTACGAGTACAAGTGGGACGGCTACCGCTGCTGCCTGGCCGTGTCCGCCGACGGCAAGGCCCGGCTGACCAGCCGCAACGGCAACGACTTCACGCCCGCCTACCCCGAGGTCGCGGGCGGCGCGGCCGAGGCGCTGGACGGGCGGGCCGCCGTCCTCGACGGCGAACTCGTCGCCCTCGGCGCGGGCGGGCGCCCCGACTTCGGGCAGCTGCAGCGACGCACCCGCCGCAACCCGGGCGCCCGGCTCCTCGCCGAGATCCCCGTCACCTTCTTCGCCTTCGACCTGCTCCGCCTCGCCTCACGCGACCTGACCGGGGCCCCGTGGACGGAGCGCCGCGCCGCCCTGGAGGCGCTGGGGCTCGACGGCCGGGGCGCGTTCGCCGTCCCGCCCGCCTACACCGGCGACGACGCGGACCCGGCACGCCTGGTCGAGGTGGCGCGCGGCAACGGCCTCGAAGGCATCGTCGCCAAGCGCCTCGACTCCCCCTACCTGCCCGGCAAACGGTCACGTCTGTGGGTGAAGAAGCCGCTGTTCGTGACGCGCGAGGTGATCGTCGGCGGCTGGCAGCCGGGCGAGGGGCACCGCGCGGGCAGGATCGGCTCGCTGCTGCTGGGCGCGTACGACGAGGAGGGCGCGCTGCGCTACATCGGGCACGTCGGGACGGGCTTCTCGGACGCGGCGCTGTCCGGTCTCGCGGACCGGTTGGAGCCGCTGGCGCGCGGCGGCAGCCCGTTCGACGAGCCGGTGCCGCGCGACCGCGCGCGCAAGGCCCGGTGGACGGCGCCCGAGGTGGTCGGCGAGGTGACGCACCGCACGTGGACGCGCGACGGGCGGCTGCGGCACGCGGCGTGGCGTGGCCTGCGCCCGGACCGGACGCCCGCGGAGATCGTCCTCGGCTCACCCCCGCTGCCGCCCCGGGAGCGGTGAGCCGCAGGTACGGACGGGGCGCCGCTCGTCCTGGCGAGTGCAGGACCCCGTGCCCCGAAGGGGCCCCGCCGGTGGTGCCCCGCGCGGTCAGCCGAGGACGCCGCCGAGCTGCTCACCGAGCGACGTCAGCTCGGTGACGGTGGGCAGAGCCGTCACGACGCCCGCCCACAGGGCCCTCAGCACGCCCCGGCGCGGGGTGTCCTCGGCCAGCTCGGCCGACAGGGCGTTGAAGTTCTCGGCGGCCTCCTCGTTCCCCGCCTCCTCGACGATCTCGGCGACGCGCGCGAGCGCCGCCTCCGTCTCCGGGCCGTGGGCGGAGCCGACGCGGTTGAGCGAGTTGGCGAGCAGGCTGCGGTTGATCACGGTCGCGCCCGCGCCGATGTTGCTGAACGAGTCGCCTGTCACGGTGGTCTCCTCCTTCTCCAGCCCGCTGCGGCTGGCGATGCTGACCTGGCTGTCCTCGATGTGGAAGATGGTCGCGACGCGCTCGCGGATCTCGGCCGCCTCCGGGGCGGTGCCGGGGCCCGCGCCGTCGGCCGAGGTGATCAGCTGGATGATGTCGAGCTGCTTCCTGATGATCTCGAAGATCACCGCGTGCTCGGCCTCCTGGTCAGCCATCGCCGCCCCCCTCCCCGCCCTCCCCGAGGGCGCGGGTCCTGGCGACGAGGTTGCGCGTCAGGAAATGGTCCTTCCCGAGCACGGCCCTGCTCACGTCCAGCGCGCGGTGGAGGGCGCGCGCCGCGTCGTCCTGCCGCCCCAGGCTCGCGTACACGTCCCCCAGGAGCGCGAGGACGCTGGCGATGTCGGGATGGTCGGGACCGAGGACCCTGTTGAGGGTGGCGAGGGCCCGTTCGAAGAGCGGCAGCGCCTGCGCCGCCCGCCCGAGCGTCAGATAGGCACCGGCGAGGTTGCTCAGCCGCAGCACCGCGTCCGGGTGGTCGGGGCCGAGCGCCGCCTCGCTGATGCGCAGCGCCCGCTCGAAGAGGGACAACGCCTCGTCCGTGCGCCCGAGCGTCTGATAGGCACCGGCGAGGTTGCTCAGCCGCACCGCGACGTCCGCGTGGTCGGGGCCGAGAGCCGCCTCGCTGATGCGCAGCGCCCGCTCGAACAACGGCAGCGCCTCCGCCGCGTGCCCCAGGTCCCGGTACGTCGCCGCGAGGTTGCCCAGGGCGGTGGCGACGTCCGGGTGCCGCGGCCCGTGGGCGTCCTCGCTGATGCGCAGCGCCCGCTCGAACAACGGCAGCGCCTCCGCCGTACGCCCCAGGTCACGGTAGGTCGCCGCGAGATTGGCGAGCCGCACGGCCACGTCCGCGTGCCCGGGGCCGAGCACGGCCTCGGTGATGCGCAGGGCGCGTTCCTCCAGCGGCAGCGCCTCCGCCGACCGCCCGAGGGCGTCGTACGTCGCGGCGAGGTTCCCCAGCCGCACCGCCACGCTCGGGTGGCGCGGGCCGAGCGCCGCCTCGGTGATGCGCAGGGCGCGTTCCTCCAGCGGCAGCGCCTCCGCCGGGCGGCCGAGGGCGTAGTACGTGGCGGCGAGGTTCCCCAGCCGCACCGCGACGTCCGCGTGGTCGGGGCCGAGCGCCGCCTCGCTGATGCGCAGCGCCCGCTCGAACAACGGCAACGCCTCCGCCGTACGCCCCAGGTCACGGTAGGCGGCGGCAAGGTTCCCCAGCCGCACCGCCACGCTCGGGTCGTCGGGGCCGAGCGCCGCCTCGCTGACGCGCAGCGCCCGCTCGAACAACGGCAACGCCTCCGCCGTACGCCCCAGGTCACGGTAGGTCGCGGCGAGATTGCTCAGCCGCAGGGCGTAGGCGGGGTGCTCGGTGCCCAGCGCCGCGACGACGATGCCGAGCGCCCGCTGCTCGTACGGCAGCGCGTCGCCGACCCGCCCCGCCTCGCGGTAATTCGCCGCGAGCGTGCCGAGGGCGGCGGCCACGTCGGGATGGTCGGGGCCCAGCGTCTCGGACAGGCGGCGGACCTCCTCCTCGTCGCGGCCGAGGTGGTGCGCGCCGTGCTGGTACGTGATGTTGAAGTGGCTGTCGCCGGTGACGACCTGTCCGATGTTGACCGACGCCTGGATGGCGTGCTGGTACGGTCCGCCGCGCCGCGCGCCGCTGTCCGGTTCGTCGTTGCCCACGGGCACCCCCCTGTCCCCGGTCCCCACCGGGGGCGTCCATCGTACGGAGCACGGGCCCGCCGGGGCAGGTGAACGGCGCGATACGGGGAAACCGTCCGGGGTGGCGGCCGTTCGGTTACGCTGGCCGGGTGACCTGCGGGAACCGATCGTTCCCGGCAGCGTCCGCATGTCTTCCCCCGGGGAAGGGCCCCGCGCGTCCATCCCGGCGGAGGCCCGCCCGGGACGGCGGCGCCCTCCGCGCCGGGCCGGGGCCCGTGCCGATCGCGGCACCGCCGCATCCGTTCGTCTTCCCGAGAGGTCACCGTGACGCACACCACCACGGCGGACTGGTGGCGCGAGTCCGTCGTCTACCAGATCTACGTCCCGAGCTTCGCCGACTCCGACGGCGACGGCATCGGCGACCTGCGGGGCATAGCCGGGCGGCTGGACCACGTGGCCGAGCTGGGCGCCGACGCCGTGTGGCTCACGCCGTTCTACCCCTCGCCCTGGGCCGACGCGGGCTACGACGTGGCCGACCCGCGGGACGTCGATCCCCGGCACGGCACGCTGGACGACTTCCGCGAGCTGCTGGCCCGCGCGCACGCCCTGGGCCTGCGCGTGATCATCGACGTCGTGCCGAACCACCTCTCCGACCGGCACCCCTGGTTCGCCGAGGCCCTGGCGTCGCCGCCGGGATCGGCGGCGCGGGACCGGTTCGTCTTCCGCGACGGGCGCGGCGCGGACGGGGAGCTGCCCCCGGCGGACTGGCAGTCGAAGTTCGGCGGCCCGGCCTGGACGCGCGTGCCGGACGGGCAGTGGTACATGCACATCTTCGCCGCCGAGCAGCCCGACCTGAACTGGGAGAACGGCGACGTCTGGGCCGACTTCGAGAAGACGCTGCGGTTCTGGCTCGACATGGGCGTGGACGGCTTCCGCATCGACGTGGCGCACGGCCTGCGCAAGGACCTCACGCCGCCGCTGCGCGACACGCACGGCAGCGACACGGCGCCGCTGAACGCGCCGCCCGAGGGCGACGACCACCCGTTCTGGGACCGCGACGAGGTGCACGAGGTGTACCGCGCCTGGCGGAAGATCACCGACTCGTACGCGCCGCCGCGCGTGACCGTCGCCGAGGCGGGCGTCAGCGCCCACCGGCTGCCGCTGTACACGCGGCCCGACGAGCTGCACCAGGCGTTCAACTTCTTCTTCCTGCGCTGTCCGTGGGACGCGGCGGCCTTCCGCGAGGTCATCGACACCTCGCTCGCCGAGGCGGGCTCGGTCGGCGCCCTGCCGACGTGGGTCCTGTCCAACCACGACGTGATGCGCCACCTGACCCGCTACGCGCTGCCGTCCGGCACCGACCACCGCGCCTGGCTGACGGCCGGTGGCGAGGACCCGCCGCCCGACGTGGCGGCCGGGGAGCTGCGCGCACGGTCCGCCGCGCTGCTGACCTTGGCGCTGCCGGGCACCAGCTACCTCTACCAGGGCGAGGAACTGGGCCTTCCCGAGGTCACGGACCTGCCGGAGGCGGCGCTGCGCGACCCGATGTGGGAGCGGACGGGGCACCGCGTGCGCGGGCGCGACGGCTGCCGCGTGCCGATGCCGTGGACGACGGACGGGCCGTCGTACGGCTTCGGTCCCGGCGCCGCCGCCTGGCTGCCGCAGCCCGCCGGGTGGGGCGAGCGGTCCGTGGCCGCGCAGCGCGGGCGGCCGGGGTCGTTCCACGAGCTGTACCGCGAGGCGCTGCGGCTGCGGCGCGCGGCGCGGGGCGACGTGTCGTTCGCCTGGCTCCCGGCGCGGCCGGGCGAGCTGGCGTTCCGCAAGGGCGCGGCGCTGGTGTGCCGCGTGAACTTCGGGGACGCGCCGCTGCCCCTGCCCGCCGGGGAACGCGTCGTGCTGGCCGCAGGGCCGCTCACGCCGGACGGGGCCCTGCCGCCCGACACCGCCGTTTGGCTTGCACCGGAGGTGTCCGGGGCATCCTGACCGCCGTGTCCCGGGGCCGCCTCGCCTACGGTGGGGGCGGTTCGTCGGCTGGTGGAGGAGATCTTTCTGATGAGCGACAGCGGCAGCGGCAGCAACGAGTACGACGTCATCGTCATCGGGGCGGGACCGGTCGGGGAGAACGTCGCCGACCGCACGAGCGCCGCCGGACTGCGCACGGTGGTCGTGGAGCGCGAACTGGTCGGCGGCGAGTGCTCGTACTGGGCGTGCATCCCGAGCAAGGCGCTGCTGCGGTCGTCCGCCGCGCTGGACGCGGCCAAGGCCGTCGGCGGCGCCCGTGAGGCGGTCGGGGACGGCCGGCTCGACGCGGCCGCGGTGCTGGAGCGGCGCACCTCGTTCACCAGCGACTGGAAGGACGACGGGCAGGTCTCGTGGCTGGAGTCGGCCGGGATCGAGCTGATCCGCGGCGACGCCAGGCTGAGCGGGCCGCGCACGGTCGTGGTGAACGGCGAGGAGTACCGGGCGCGGCACGCCGTGGCGGTCTGCCCCGGCAGCGACCCGCGGCTGCCCAGCCTCCCGGGGCTGGACGAGGCGCGGCCGTGGACGAGCCGCGAGGCGACGTCGGCCCGTACGGTGCCGGGGCGGCTGGCGATCGTCGGCGGCGGGGTCGTCGGCGCCGAGATGGCGGCGGCGTGGAGCGCGCTCGGCTCGGAGGTGACGCTGCTGCTGCGCGGCGAGCGGCCGTTGCCGCGCATGGAGCCGTTCGCCGGTGACCTGGTGGCGGAGGGCCTTGCGGCGCGGGGCGTGGACGTGCGGACGGGGACGTCCGTGACCGAGCTGCGCAGGCCGGACCCCGACGGCCCCGTGACGCTGGTCCTGGACGGCGACAAGGGCGAACTGGTCGCGGACGAGGTGCTGTTCACGACCGGCCGCAGCCCGCGTACCGGGGACATCGGCCTGGAGACGGTCGGTCTCGAACCGGGCTCCTGGCTGATCGTGGACGACACGCTGCTGGTGGACGGCGTCGAGGGCGGGTGGCTGTACGCGGTGGGGGACGTCAACCACCGGGCGCTGCTGACGCATCAGGGCAAGTACCAGGCGCGGATCGCGGGCGAGGCGATCGCGGCGCGGGCGCAGGGCCGTCCGGTGACGGTCGCGGCGACGGCGGACGCGACGGCCGTGCCGCAGGTCGTGTTCACCGAGCCCGAGGTGGCGTCGGTCGGCCTGACCGCAGAGGCGGCGCAGAAGACGGGCCGCCGCGTCCGCGCCGTGGACTACGACCTGGGCTCCGTCTCGGGCGCCGCGCTGCACGCGGACGGCTACAAGGGCAGGGCCAGGATGGTCGTGGACGAGGAGCGGCGGACGCTGGTCGGCGTGACGTTCACCGGGCCGGGAGTCGGCGAGCTGCTGCACGCGGCGACGATCGCCGTGGCGGCCGAGGTGCCGGTCGAGCGGCTGTGGCACGCCGTCCCGGCGTTCCCGACGATGAGCGAGATCTGGCTGCGCCTGCTGGAGACCTACCGCGACGGCTCCTGAGCCGCCCGCCCGCCGGGCGCGCCGAGCCCGTCGAGCACGGCGCGTTCGACGGGCGTGGGCGCGGCACCCGACAGGTCGAGTTCCCCGACCGGCACGAGCGGCGGCTGCGCCATGAGGCGCGGCACGCGGCCCCGGTGCGGCTGCGCGGCGTGGACGAGGAACGGGTGGCACAGGTGGACGTCGCCGATGCCGCCGGTGGCGAGCGTGACGGGGCGGTGCGCGCTGGCCGGTACGGCGTCGGCGCACAGCTCGTCCCACGGCCGTCCCGCCTCGCCCGCGCCCGCCAGCAGCGGCGGGACGTCCCGGTGGGAGCCGCTGCGGATGCGGGTGGGGGCGTCGTCGGGGCCGACGTCGGAGAAGAGGAACAGCATCAGCAGCGCCCGGCCGCGTGAGGCGAGGCTGACGCGGTACTCCCCCGCGTCGCCGGCGAAGCTCGCCTCCAGGTGCCAGCCGTCGTCGCCCGGCGGCTCGTCGCTCGGGAAGCGGACGGGGAAGGTGCCGAGGCCCTGCGGCGCGATCCAGCGCCCTGGGCCGGCCAGCTGGTCGAACGCCTCGTGCAGCGCCGGGGAGTTGGCCGCCTCGCGGAACGGCGGGGTGGCGAAGCCGCCGAGCCGGACGACGGGCCGCGTCCAGGTGGCCGGGTCGTCGGGGTCGCACCCGGTGGCCGCCCACAGCTCGTCGCGGCAGCGCTCGGCGACCGCGCGCGGCACGGCGCCGTCGAGACGGAGGTGCCCGTCCCGTACGAACGCCTCGATCTGCGCCTCCGACAGCACGCGCCTCTCCCCTCACCCGATGGCCAGGGACCGAGGGTCACGCGCCAACTGCCGCCGCCGCAACCGGTTTTGACGCGGGGCGGCGGGGGCGGGCGTCAGCCGTCGAGGAAGGGGGAGCAGAGGGCCTCGGTCTGCGCGTCCCAGTCCTCCTCGTAGGAGCGGGCGAGTTCGCAGAAGAGCCGGAGGGCGTCCTCGGCGGCCGAGCCGTCGGACGCGTCGGGCGTCGGCGTGTCGTCCTCCGGGTCCGGCTCGGTGGACGGGTCCTGCGGCGTGCCGGGCACGGAGCCGGAGGCGCCGGGCCGTGGGTCGTTGCCGCCGAGGCCCGTGTCGTCCGGCTGCGGGTCGGTCAGCCCCTCGTCGGGCGAGGGCTCGGTGATGCCGGAGTCGGGCTGGGGGACGGCGTCGGACGACGCGGAGGCGCCGCCGTCCGGGCCCTGCGGCCCGCCGTCGCCACCGCCGCAGGCCGCGGTGCCCAGCAGGACCACCGTCACCAGACCCCATGTCCGTAGGCGCGTGTGCATTCCGTCCTCCGCCCGGATCGGCTCGCTGTGCGCCCTCACTCTGTCAGACGGCCCCCCGGGATCGACCGCCCCCCGCGCCACTCCCGTCACAGGACGGGCGGGTGCGCCGCCGCTACGCGTTCGCCCCCGCGTCCACGGTGATCGCCGCGCCGGTGATGCCGCGCCCGCCTGGGCCGGCCAGGTGGGCGACGGTGGCGGCGATGTCGTCCGGCTCCAGGTAGCGGCCCAGGGCGGTGAGGGCGCGTTCGGCGTCGGCCTCGGGGGCGGACGCGGGGTTCATGTCCGTGTCGGTCGAGCCGGGGTGGACGACGTTGGCCGTGATGCCGCGCGGGCCCAACTCCCGGGCGAGCGCCCGGGTCAGGCCGGAGAGCGCCGACTTGGTCATGGCGTACAGGGCGATGCCGGGGAAATGGGCGCGTTCGGTCAGGTTGCTGCCGATGCTGATGATGCGTCCGCCCTCGGGGAGATGGGGGACGGCGGCCTGCGCCGCGACGAACGCGGCGCGGACGTGGACGTTCAGCGCGCGGTCGAGTTCTTCGGCGGTGACGTCCTCGACGGGGCCCATCGGGGCGACGCCCGCGTTGTTGACGAGGATGTCCAGGCGGCCGAACGCGGCGACCGTCCGCTCCACGGCTGCGGTCACGGCCCGCGGGTCGGCGGAGTCGGCGCGGATCGCGAGACCGCGACGCCCGGCGGCCTCGACGTCGGCGAGCACGGCGGCCGCCCGCTCCGCCCCGGCGGCGCTGACGTGGGTGAAGGCCACGTCGGCCCCCTCGCGCGCCAGCCGCCGGACGATGGCGGCGCCTATGCCCCTGCTTCCGCCCGTCACCAGGGCGGTGGTGCCGGTGAGCACGCCTGACGGCTCGTTCATGGGGGTGCCTCATTTCTGTGTCGGTCAGCACAGAAATCTTGCACCTGGCCGACGCCGCACGTCAAGGCATATGTTTGACGAGCGACACAGAAAGGCGGTGGGACGGATGACCACGGCGGCACGGCCCGGCGGACGGCCACGGGGACGCCCCAGGGGCTTCGACCGCGGCGCGGCACTCGCCCGCGCGATGGAGGTCTTCTGGGCGCTGGGCTACGAGGGCGCGACGATGGGCGAGCTGACCACGGCCATGGGCATCAACTCCCCCAGCCTGTACGCCGCCTTCGGCTCGAAGGAGGAGCTGTTCCGCGAGGCCGTCGCGCTGTACGACGCCACGGAGGGCACGGCCGTCACCCGCGCCCTGAGCGAGGAGCCCACGGCGCGGGCGGCCGTCGCCACGGTGCTGCGCGAGACCGCCCGCGCCTGCACCGAGCCCGGCAGGCCCACCGGCTGCATGATCGTCGTCGCCGCGCTGAACTGCTCGCAGGCCAACTCCCCCGCCCGCGACTTCCTCTCCGGGTGGCGGCGCGAGGGCGACGAGGCACTGACCCGGCGGCTGGAACAGGGCGTCCGTGACGGCGACGTCCCCGCGGGCACCGACACGGCGGCGGCCTCCGCGTTCCTCGGCGCCGTCCTGCACGGCATGTCCATCCGCGCCCGCGACGGCGCCACCCGCGCCGAACTGGAGCGCACGGCCGAGACCACCCTGACCGCCTGGGACGTGCTGTACGGGGCGGAGCGGCCGTAGGGCTCCGGGAGCACCCGACCACAGCAGCCGCACCCCGACTGTACCTACTGGTATGTACACTCAGCCGCATGAGCACCGCGGAACGCCTCGTCGAGAGCACCAGGGAACTGCTGTGGGAGCGGGGCTACGCCGCCACCAGCCCCAAGGCCATCCAGCAGCGGGCCGGGGCCGGGCAGGGCAGCATGTACCACCACTTCACGGGCAAGCACGACCTCGCGCTCGCCGCGCTCACCCGCACCGCCGAGGAGATGCGCGCCAAGGCCGAGGCGCAGTTCTCCGCCCCTGGCGGCGCCGCGGAGCGGATCGACGCGTACCTGCGCCGCGAGCGTGACGTCCTCAAGGGCTGCCCCGTCGGCGGCCTCACCCAGGACGCGGACCTCATGGCCGACCCCGCCCTGCGCGCCCCCGTCCAGGAGACCCTCGCCTGGCTGCGCGGGCGTCTCGCCGAGGTGCTGGAGCAGGGGCGTGCGAGCGGCGAACTGGCCGCCGCGCTCGACCCGCAGGCCACCGCGGCGACGATCGTCGCGGTGCTCCAGGGCGGCTACGTGCTGGCCCGCGCCGCCGACTCCGCGGCCCCGTTCGACCAGGCGATCACCGGGGTCCTCGGGCTGCTGGCCGCGCACACCACGACCGCCGACGCGTGACGGAAGCTTCCCCCGTCGCGTCTCTCGTCCGCCCCAGAAAGGCACCACGCCCCATGTACGCCATGCAGTACGAGATCACCCTGCCCGCCGACTACGACATGGGAATCATCCGCAGGCGGGTGGCCGCCGGAGGGCACGCCCTCGACGACCGCGCCGGACTGGCCCTCAAGGCGTACGGCATCCGTGAGCGCGGCATCGACGGCTCGCCGGTCAACCAGTACGCGCCCTTCTACCTGTGGAACGACACCGGCGCGATGGCCCGTTTCCTCTTCGGCGGCGGCGGATTCCAGAACATCGTCCGCGACTTCGGGCGGCCCGCCGTCCACCAGTGGACCGGGATCGCCTGCCACGCGGGACCGGCCCGCGCGGCGTTCCCCAAGGCGGCGTCGCGCCGCCTCACCTCCCTCCCTGCCGACCCCGACACCGGCGCCGACGGGCTCGGCCTGAGCACCGCGGTCGAACGGGAGGTGGAGGAACTGCACGGCATCGCCCGCCGCGACGACGTGCACACCGTCGCCCTGGCCCTCGACCCGCGGTCCTGGCAGCTGATGCGGTTCGTCCTGTGGGAGGACACCGTGGCGGCGGACGAGGCGGCCACCGAACGCTACGAGGTGCTGCACCTGTCCGCTCCAGGCGCGGCCCGCCTCCCGGAGGGACGGGCCTGGTGAGGCCCGTCCCGGACGCCTGACGTCCCGGCACCGCGGCCGTCCGGGCGGGCACGCGTCCATGAAGCTCAGAGGGAGAATCCCGTGACCTTCCGCGGGGTCACCCGGACGATCAGCCGGAGCACGTCGTCCGGCTCGGCGGGCGGGTCCTCGCCCAGGTATTTCCGGGAGAGCGTGCGCGGCAGTGACTTCTCCGGGTCGTCGATCAGTTCGGCCGTGCCACGGATGTCCACGGACCGGTACGGGTCCGCGACGTCGAACACCGTGAGGCTGACGCGTGGGTCCCGCGCGAGATTCCGCGCCTTCTGGCGCCCGGCCGTCGTGGAGAACACCACCGTGTCCCCCTCCCTGGCGATCCAGACCACGGAGGTCTGCGGCCCGCCGTCGCGGTTCAGCGTCGCGACGGTGGCGAAGTTCCTCCCGTCGAGCAGCCTGCGTATCTCCTCGGTGAACAGCTCTGACACGGCCTCGCCCCTCTGGTCGGCACTCCTCGGACCACTCCGTGCACAGAACCGCGGCGACGGCCGGATGCTTCCCGCGCCCGCGCACCGGGCCTGTGGACAACCCTTCGCCTACCGTGCGGAGTTGGCGGCTGCGGGGCTCGGAACACGTGACGGCGGGGACGCGTCACCGCAGGTCACGGGGGCTCCCACGAACGTCTGTGTCAGACCCCGGTGCCAGACTGGCGGCACGACAGAGCGTCGGCAGGGCAGGGGCGCGGGGGTGACCCGTCGCGTGCCACTGCTCGGGGATGACGGGTGCCACGGAAGGGGATGCGCGGCTGTGAAGTTCAACAGTCTCGATGTGTCGTACGGAGAGTTGTGGGGTCCCCATCGGGGAACGACCCATCCGGACCCGATGTCGAGCGCGCTGGCGGCACGCAAGCACGCCGCCGGGATCGACTACGCGGTTCTGCTGTCCACCCGGGAACGACCGCTGGCAGTGGTCGAGTACTGGCCGGGCCGGATGTGGCGCGTGTACATGTACGACGACAGGTCCTGGCGCATGCAGACGATCGACTTCACACCGCACGGCACGGGGCAGTTGCTGGCTCGGCGGAACACCCGATGGCAGTTCTCCGGCGAGCAGGAGTACGCGTACGGGAAGTGGGATGTCCAGGAGACCACGACCGTCTCGCCCGACGGGCTGGTCGAGGTGAAGTCCGAGCTCGCCGGGCCGAGCGGCGCGGCGACGGAGCCACCGCACGTGCGACGGTTCACGGCGCCCGTCGAGGGCTTCCTCTGCCCCGCACCGGAGTTCGGGGACTGGCAGGTGTTCGTGCCGTTCCTCGCGCAGCAGGGCCACGAGCCCGCCGCGGACGTGGTCCTGAACGACGTGTCGGTGGACGAGGGGTCGGGACCGCTGCGCGCCACCGGGATCGAGCGGCTGTTCACCCCGGGGTCGTGCGCAACGCCTGAGGGTCCGGCCGCCGTCGAGCCCGTTGACGCCGGCGTGCTGCGGATTCCGTCGGGGCAGCTGGTGATCTCGGACCCCGGCTGGATCGACGAGACCCCACGGGCCGTCGCCGTGCCACCGGGCGAGTACCCGGTCACGCTGTCGCTCCTGCGCACGGTACACGGGGCCGATGTCGCCGCGGCCAGGGTGACGTTCCTGGACACCCCGCCCCACGCGTGGGAGATGGCCCTGCTGCCCGACGAGGACATGGAGCTGCTCGGCGAGGGCCAGTTCTACGGGGTCGGCGTGGACACCGGCACAGCGGCTTTCCTCGACGCGACCAGGACGGTGGCCGAGGACATACTGGACGAGAACGTGTTCCTCCCCCTCAACAGCCGTGTCAGCGTCGAGCTGCCCGGCACGGGGACCGAGCCGAACGTCATCGCCTTCCGCGCGGGCGAGGGCGACGGGTCCTACCCCGTCTGGATCGGCCGCACCGAGGACGGACAGGTCGGTAGCGTCGTCATCGACTTCCAGCTGCATTCCGCCGACGGGGAGGAGTGAGCAGCCGCCGCCCGTCGCCGCGGGGCCGCACCGCCCGGGACCTGGGCACGGAAGGCGGTCCTGGACCGCACCCGCCGGGCAGGGCCTAGAGTCGCCTGTATGGCCGTGCCAGAGAACCGTCCCCGCCCCGAGCCGGGGCACACCGAGCAGAGCACCGTGCGCGTGGACAGCTGGATCTGGTCCGTCCGGCTCGCCAAGACCCGCTCCCAGGCGGCCACCGCCTGCCGGGGCGGGCACGTGCGGATCAACGACGAGCGGGCCAAGCCCGCGCAGCACGTACGGGTCGGCGACGAGGTGCGGGTGCGGCAGGGCGAGCGGGAGCGGATCGTCGTGGTCAAGCGCCTGCTGAGCAAGCGCGTCGGCGCCCCCGTGGCCGTCGAGTGCTATCTCGACAACAGCCCGCCGCCCCCGCCCCGCGTCGAGGCCCCCGCCCCCGCCGGGCTGCGGGACCGGGGCACGGGACGGCCGACGAAGCGGGAGCGCCGCCAGGTGGACCGGCTGCGCGGCCTGTGACCGCTCCGGGCGGCCGGGGCGCCGTCAGTCGGAGGCGCTGCTCCCCGGCCGGAAGGTGAGGTCGTCGTACTCGGGGTGGCGCGTCAGCCAGTCGGTGAGGAAGGGGCAGACGACGAGCGCCCGCAGGCCACGGCGCCGCGTGTCCTCCATGGCGGCGCGGGCCAGCGACCCGCCGATGCCGCGGCCCTCGTACTCGGGGCGCACCTCGGTGTGCGGGTAGACGGCGAGCCGGTCGTCCCGCAGGTGGTCGGCGAAGCCCGCGACCACGCCCGTGTCGTCGTCCGTGGCCTCGAAGCGGCCCGCGTCCTCGTTGTCCGTGACGGTGATGCCCATCGGGCCATCGTCCCGCCGGGGGCGGCGGCGCGCATCCCGGCGCGGCGCCGCCCCCCACGGGTCAGTCGGCGGGCGGCGGCGCGGCGCCGCGGGCCGTCAGGAGATCCGTCATGAGCCCGATCTCCGACTCCTGGGCCGCCGCCATCCCGGCGGCGAGGTCCCGGATCTCGTCCGTCGAGGCCAGCTCGGCACCCGCCTCGGCCATCTCGACACCGGCGCGGTGGTGCACCGTCATCAGTTCGAGGAACAGCACCTCGGCGTCACGGCCCGAGGCGGCCCGCAGCTCGTCGAGCTGCGCGTCGGTGGCCATGCCGGGCATGAGGGCACCGTCCGGCGCCTCGTGCGCCCCGTGACCACCCTCGGACATCTCAGCCATCCAGCCCATCGGCGCGCCGCCCGACGCCACGGGCGCGTCCCAGCTGCGCAGCCAGCCGAGCATCATGCCGCGCTGGTTGGCCTGCGTGTTGATGATGTCGTACGCGAGCAGCCGCACCTCCTCGTCGTCGGTGCGGTCGCGGACGAGGAACGACATCTCCACCGCCTGCTGGTGGTGGATCGCCATGTCCTGGGCGAAGCCGACGTCCGCCGAGTCCGCCGCCGGGACCGAGGGCCCCGAGTCGGCGCGGGCGAACGCCGCGAGGGCGACGAGCAGCAGCGCGGCGACGGCGGCCAGGCCGCTCGCCGCCGTCAGCCACCGGCGGCCGAGCGCCGTCACTGCCCGATCCCGCCGGTGCACGCGGCGCCCGGCTCAGGGGTCTGCGGGCCCGAGACGTACGCCTCAAGGAACTCGTCGATGCGCTCGTCGTCGGCGCTGTCCAGGCCGAGCTGGTGGCCCCAGGCGGTGAGCGTGATGGGGCTCTCCTGGTCGGCGACCGGGCTCAGCAGGGTGTAGGGGGTGGAGGAGACGCGCTCGCTCAGCGACTCGACGTCGCCCTCGGCGGCCGAGTCGTTGTAGGTGATCCAGACGGCGCCGTGCTCCAGGGAGTGGACGGCGTTCTCGTTCGGGATCGCCTCGGTGTAGACGTCGCCGTCGCAGTTCATCCACGCCTGGTTGTGGTTGCCGCCGACCGGCGGGGTCTGCGGGTAGTCCACGGTCTCCTGGACGTGGTCGCGGCCGAGGTCGGAGTAGACCTCCTCGCCCTGCACGTTGGCGGCGTCGGCGGCCGGGGTCTCGTCGTCGCCGCCGGTCGTGGCGACGAGCCAGGCGCCGCCGCCGACGATGGCGGCGAGGAGGACCACGACGGCGACGATCGTGATCGTGCGGTTGCGGCGGTCGCGCGCCTGCTCCAGGCGGCGCGCCTCGGCTATCTTGGCGCGGCGGTCGGCGGCGGGCCCGCGCTTCGTCTTGTTGGTGCCCATGGGGAAGTCCTTGTCACGGGTGGGTGGGTCGGGTGGGTACGTCGGCGGATGGCACGGGACTTCCCGTCACGTCCTGTGGACCTGGAGCCGGTGGAGGTCCACCGCGGGCGTGGCGTCGTGCACGGGCCCGGTGACGCGGCCCTCGGCGACCGGCCGCACGGCGGGCGGCGGCGGGTCCTGCGGGGGGACGTGCAGCGCGACGGGGCCGGGCAGGACCGGGCTGACCGCCGCCCTGGGGGTGCCGTGACAGGTGTCGGCCGGGTCCTCGTAGGCGTCGAGCGGCTCGGCCCGTGTGCTGGCGGGCGGCTGCCCGGCGGCGCTGTGCCCCGCGGCGTCCGCGGCCGGTGTGCACAGGCCGAAGGCGCACAGCAGGGTGACGAGGACGAGCAGGCAGCGGGCGGCGACGGTACCGGCCGTCCGGCCGTCCGTCCCACCGTGTCCGTCACCTGTTCGGCTCATCGACGGTCATCGTACTCATGGGCGATCTCCAGGGAACCTGTGCCGACCGCACCCGTCCGGACACGCAGCGGTTCCGGTCCTCGCGGGGGCCGGAAAGGACCGGATCGGTGCGGGATTGAACCACCCGGGGCATCTCCCGCGTCCTTCCCGAGGACGGCCGGTGCGCGCGATAGCGTGACCACCGGCCTTTCGGCGCACGACAGTTGCCGCGGGACGGCCGTGGCGGCTCGACCACTGACACACGACATGACACGAAGGAGACACCGGGATGGTGTTCAAACGGCTGCTCGGGGCAATCGGCGTGGGTGGCCCTTCGGTGGACACGGTCCTCGACAGCGGGGCCGTGGTGCCCGGTTCGCTGCTGACCGGCCGGGTGCTCGTGCAGGGCGGCTCCATGGACGTGGAGATCAGCCACATCACCCTCGACTTCATCGCCCGTGTCGAGGCGGAGGGGCAGGAGCAGGAGAGCGAGGGCACCGTCGTCTTCGACCGCGCCCAGGTCGGCGGCGGCTTCCGCCTCGCGGAGGGCCAGTCGGTCGAGGTGCCGTTCTCGCTGCCCGTCCCGTGGGAGACGCCGATCACCGAGCTGTACGGGCAGCCGCTCGGCATCGTGCTGGGGGTGCGGACGGAGCTTGCGGTCGCGGGCGCCGTGGACAAGGGCGACCTCGACCAGCTGCTCGTCAGGCCGCTGCCCGTGCAGGAGGCCGTGCTGGAGGCGTTCGGGCAGCTCGGCTTCGGCTTCCGCTCCGCCGACCTGGAGCTGGGCCGCATCGGCGGCACCGGACAGACCCTGCCGTTCTACCAGGAGATCGAGCTGACGCCCTCCCCGCAGTACGCGCACGCGATCCAGGAGCTGGAGATCAGCTTCCTCGCCTCGCCGGCGGGCCTTGAGGTCGTCCTGGAGGCGGACAAGCGCGGCGGCTGGTTCTCGCAGGGGCACGACGCGCTCAACCGCTACACGGTCGCGCACCACGACGTCGGCAGCACCGACTTCACGGCGCTGGTGAACTCGTGGGTGGGGCAGCTGGCCGGGGGGCAGCGCCCGGCCTACGGCCAGCACGAGGGCCACCACCACGGCCACGGCGACCACGACGACCACCGCCGTGGCCCCGGGGCCGGGGCCGTGGTCGCCGGGGTGGCGGCGGGTGTCGTCGGCGGCTTCGTCGCGGCGGAGATCATCGACGAGATCGGCGACGCGTTCGAGGGCGAGGAGTGAGGCACGGGCGCGGCGCCCCGGCGGCGTAGCGCCCGCTCCCCCGTCCCCTTTTCCGGTCCCGCTCACTCGCGCCGTAATTCACCCGCGCGAGTGAGCGTTTCCGTTTCGCGGACCGTCACGCCAACGCGCCGAGGAGCGCGGGGTTTTCCCGCGCCTCGATTTCTGGTGTAAGAACAAACCTGAAGGACATTCCGTTGTTCTAACCCCACTTGGTGTTCGGTACACAGCGATGACTCTGCTACGGAAAATCAATGCCGCACTCGGCTCGGCGACCGGATTCCGGGTCTGCCGCGTCCGTCCCCCGGCGGCCCGGGAGCCCGCCGCCCGCACGACCGTCCCCGCCGCAAGGCCCGAGCCGCCCGCCTACCGCGCCCCGGCGCACCCCTCGACGGACCGGCTGCTGCGGCGGCCCGTGTTCGTCATCGCCCCGGTCCGCTCGGGCTCGACGCTGCTGCGCATGGCGCTGGGCGCCCACTCGCGGCTGCACGCGCCGCACGAGCTGCACTTCCGGCGGCTTGAGGTGCGCTGCGGGACCCGGCTCGCCGAACGCGCCCTGTCGGTGCTCGACCTCGGCAGGACCGACCTGGAGCACCTGCTGTGGGACCGCGTCCTGCACCGCGAGCTGGTCCGTTCCGGCAAGCAGTGCCTCGTGGAGAAGACGCCGAGCAACGCGTTCGTCCACGACCGGCTGGCCGCCTGCTGGCCGGACGCACGGTTCGTCTTCCTGCTGCGCCACCCCGCCGCGATCGCGCGGTCCTGGCACGAGGCCGACCCCGTGCGCCGCGACCCCGAGCAGGCGGCGCACGACGCGCTGCGCTACATGCGGGCCGTCGAGCGGGCCCGCGCCGCGCTGCCGGGCCACACCGTCCGCTACGAGGAGCTGACGGACGATCCCGAGGCGGCGCTGCGGGCCCTGTGCGCGTTCCTCGGCGAGGAGTTCGAGCCGGGCATGGTCGAGTACGGCGCGGGGCGCGCGCGGGAGATCGACGGGCTGGAGAAGGGGCTCGGCGACTGGCGGGACAAGATCCGCACCGGCCGCGTCCAGCCGGGCCGTGAGCTGCCGGAGGCGGACGCGGTGCCCGCCGTGCTGCGCGAGATGTGCGACGCGTGGGAGTACGCGGCGGCGCCCGGTGGTGTCGCGCGGTGAGCGGCCACGCGGAGATCGACGAGGTGTGGCCGCGCGACGGGCGGCTGCGGCTGGTGGGGCGCCTGCACGGTCCCCCGCCCGGCCACGCGGCGCGCGGCGCGCTCGGGCGGCTGCGGACGCGGACGGCGGAGGCGCGCGAGTGGTCGGTCCAGTTCGTGCTGCGGGAGGACCGGGGCCGTCCCTGGCGGCTGCGGTACCCGGCGCGGCTGGACGGCGCGCGCTTCGACGTCACGCTGCCGGTGGCCGACCTCGCGCCGGAGGCCCTGCGGCTGCCCGCCCGCTGGGACGTGTGGCTGGCGGACGGCTCCGCGCGGCTGCGGGCCGGAAGGTTCCTGGACGGCGTCACCGGCAAGAAGGAGATCATGGTGTTTCCCGGCCAGTCCGTCAGCAGGACGGACACGGCGGTCCTCGTGCGGCCGTACTACACCGTCAAGGACAACCTGTCGGTCGAGGTCCGGCCGAAGCGATGAAGATCCGCTACCTGCTGTTGCACGCCTACGGCATGGGCGGGACGATCCGCACCGTCTTCACGCAGGCCAACGCCCTCGCCGCCGCGGGGCACGACGTCCGGGTCGTCAGCGTCGTACGGCGCGCCGACAAGCCGTACTTCACGCTCGACCCGCGGGTGCGGCTGACGGCGCTGGACGACCGGCGGGCCGGTGCGGGCCGGGTGCCGCCCCGGCCGGGGCGCGGGGCGGGGCGGCTGCGCGCGCGGCGGGCCGCGCGGCTCGCGGCCAGGCCGCCGCGCTGGGTGCCGCCGGGCGAGAGCGGCTACGGGGCGTTCGACCGGGGTCTGGAGCGGAAGCTCGTCTCCTACCTCGCCCAGCTGACGGACGGGGTGCTCGTCACGACGCGTCCGGCGCTGAACCTGCTGTCCGCGCGGTTCGCGACGGGCGGTGTGGTGCGTGTGGCGCAGGAGCACATGAACCTGGGGGTGCACCAGGACGACGTGCGGGCGGCGATCGCGCGCTGGTACCCGCGGGTGGAGGCCATCAGTGTGCTGACCCACCGGGACCAGGACGACTACCGGGTCGCGGCGCCGGGGGCGCGGGTGGAGCGCATCCCGAACGCCGTGCACTCGCTGAAGCAGAAGCCGTCCACCTGTGCCGGGCGGATCGCGGTGGCGGCGGGGCGGCTGCGGCCCCAGAAAGGCTTCGACCTGCTGATCCCGGCCTTCGCCGAGGTGGCCGGGGAATTCCCCGACTGGCAGCTGCGGATCTACGGCGAGGGCGACCGCAGGAAACAGTTGCGGAAACTCATCGAGAAACACCATCTGTACAACCAGGTGTTCCTGATGGGGAAGACCGACCAGCTGGACGAGGAGTTGTCCAAGGCGTCCTTCTACGTGCTGAGTTCGCGGGCCGAGGGCCTGCCGATGGTGATGATCGAGGCCATGGCGCACGCGGTGCCGGTCGTGAGCTTCGACTGTCCGACCGGGCCCGCCGACGTGCTGACCCACGGCACGGACGGGCTGCTGGTGCCGCCGGGTGACGTCGGCGGGCTCGCCGGGGCGATGCGGCGGCTGATGGCGGACGAGGCGCTGCGCGCGCGGATGGGGGACGCGGCGCTGGCGACCGTGCAGGGGTACGCGCCCGAGGTGATCGGGCGGCGCTGGTCGGAGCTGTTCGAGGAACTGCTGGCGGGGCGGCGCGGGCGCTGAGGGGCCGTCCCGGCGGATGGGCCGGTCGGGTCGGGGCGCTGGGCCGCTGGGGTGGAGTGGCGCCCGGCCCGGAGCGGGCGCGGTGGCCGCCGGGCGGGCGCGGGGGGAGGCTTTCGCCACTGGCAATCCTCCCCCTCCCTGCGGATGGAGCACGACATGTGGGGTTTCGGCACCGTCACCAACGACTCGCGGCTGCCCGTGGTGGTCGAGTACCCCGTCGCCGCCGGGACGCGCGTCCACGTCGGGACGGCGCACGCGACGCACGGGGTGGCGCGGGTGCGGATCGGGACGGTGGGGCTGATCCAGCTCGTGGACGGCGGCGGGGTGGACGGGCGGAGTCCTTCGGGCGAGAGCGGCACGGGGGTGCTGGAGATCCAGGCGGGCGAGAATCTGGCCGCCTGGCCCTACGCGGAGGACGACCCGCTGTCGGTCGAGGTGACGGTGCACCAGGACGGTTCGTTCACGCTGGTGGGGGGCGACCGGGAGCTGTCGGGGGCGTTCCGTGGACCGGCGGGTCCTGGGTCCGACGCGGCGGCCGGGGGGCCGGTGCTGGGGTGACGGCCTGGTTTCACGGCGTAGAACGGGGTAACCGATGTATTCCGGATGACGGAAGATCGGAGAAAGGGTATGACCACCGACGGAAAGTACGCGCGAGTGTTCGACGAGGTGCAGATCGGCAAGGGGATCCGGCCGGTCGCGCAGCACGGCTACGTCACGGTCGAGGACGGCGTGCTGAACCTGCTGGGGTCCGACCGGCACCTGATCGCGAGCGCGCCGGTGAGCAACGTGAAGGCGGGGAAGGCCCGGTTCTCCGGCGGGATGACCGTGACGATGCGGGTGGACGGCTCGCGCTACAACGTGTCGCCCGGGTACGGCGACCGGGCGGGCAAGCTGGTGCGGCCGGGGCGTCCTGAACTGGTCGAGCACGCGGCCGAGGAACTGCTCGACCTGATCGAGGCGGGCGGCGGCCGGGTCGCGGACTGACCCGGCCGACGGGCCGCGCTCAGGACACGATGTCCTTGCGGCGGAAGCCCCGGAAGGCCAGCGCGAGGAAGACGACGGCGCAGGCGACCGAGACGGACACGCCCCGCGTCATGGCCCCCCACTCCAGCTCCGGCTGGAAGGCGTCGGTCCAGGCGAACTGCCAGTGGGCGGGCAGGAACTCGCGCCAGTCGCCCAGCGCGGTGATGGCGTCGAGGATGGAGCCGACGATGGTGAGGCCCAGCGCCCCGCCGACCGCGCCGAGCGGCGCGTCCGTCGCCGTGGACAGCCAGAAGGCCAGCGCGGCGGTGACGAGTTGCGACAGGAAGAGGTAGGCGACCGTGACGGCGATGCGGCCCAGGGCGTCACCGGCGGACAGGCTGCCGCCGGTGGGCAGGGACAGCGGGCCCCAGCCGTAGGCGGCGGTGCCGATCAGGAGCGCGGCGAGCGGCAGCAGGACCATGGCGGCGGCGCTGAACAGCAGGGCCACCCACAGCTTGACGAGCAGGAGCCGCGACCGGGGGACGGGCGCGGCCAGCAGGTAGCGCAGGGACGACCAGCCTGCCTCGGATGCCACGGTGTCGCCGCAGAAGAGCGCGACGGGGACCACCAGCAGGAATCCGGCGGACAGGAACAGACAGGTGGCGGCGAAGTTCACCCCGGACGTTGTGGCGGCGTCCACGAGGGTGGACTCGCCGCCACCGTCCGGTGCGCCGCCGACGGCGAAGGCGATCGCCACCACCGCGGGCAGCAGGGCGAGCAGCGCGCCGATGACGAGGGTCCTGCGGCGGCGCAGCTGGCGCACGGCCTCCACCCGCACCGGCAGGGTGCGCCGTGGCGTGAAGCCCGGCGCGGAGTCCAGCGCGGCGGTGGTGGGGGCGGTGCCGGGCCCGGCGGGCGGGGTCATCGGGCACCTCCGATGAGGGTCAGGAAGGCGTCCTCCAGGCGGCGGTACGGTCCCGCGCCGCTCACCGGGATGCCCAGGCGTACCAGGTCGCCGATCAGCCCGGCGGCGGAGAGGCCGTCGAGGCGCACCAGCAGGCCGTCCCCGCCGCGTTCCGCGGTGGCGACGCCCGGGAGCGCGGCGATCTCGGCGAGCTGCGCGTCGGTGACGGGCTCCCCCGTGGTGACCACGAGAGTGTCGCCCGAGCCGCTGATGGTCTCGACGGGCCCTGCCTGCACGAGCCGCCCGCCGTCCATCACCACGAGGTGGGTGCAGGTCTGTTCGACCTCGGCCAGCAGGTGGCTGGAGACGATGACGGTGCGGCCGTCCGCCGCGTAGCGCGTCATCACGTCGCGCATGGCGCGGATCTGGGGCGGGTCGAGCCCGTTCGTCGGCTCGTCCAGGATGAGGAGGTCGGGCAGGCCCAGCATGGCCTGGGCGATGGCGAGGCGCTGCCGCATGCCCTGCGAGTAGGTGCGGACGGCGCGCTCCAGGGCCGTGCCGAGTCCGGCGATCTCCAGGGCCTCGTCCAGGTGCGCGTCCGCCGCCGGGCGGCCGGTGGCACGCCAGTACAGCTCCAGGTTGGCCCGGCCGGTGAGGTGGGGCAGGAAGCCCGCGCCCTCCACGAAGGCGCCGACGCGGGACAGCACGGGCGTGCCGGGCCGTACGGCGTGGCCGAAGACGCGGATCTCGCCGCTGTCGGGCGTGATCAGGCCCATGAGCATGCGCAGCGTGGTCGTCTTGCCCGCGCCGTTGGGCCCGAGCAGGCCGAGGACCTGGCCGCGTTCGACCTGGAAGGAGAGGTCACGCACGGCGTACCGGTCGGCGGAGCGGGCGTACCGCTTGCTCAGGCCGGTGATGCGCAGCGGGACGTCGGCGAGCCGCGGGTCGGGGGCGGGCGCCGCGGTGGTGCGGCGGCCGGTGAGCAGCAGCGCGGCGGCGACGGCGAGGGCGGCGAGCGGCAGTCCCCAGGTCCACCAGGGCAGGCCGGTGCCCCCGGTGGAGATGCCGGGCGCGGTGGGCAGGAGGAGGCCGTCGCCCGTGGGTTCGGCGGTGATCGTGGCGGGCTCGGCCGGGGACGCGTACCCCATGTCGGTGGTGGACAGCACCAGCCGCATGCGGTGCCCGGAGGCGAACGGGTAGTCGATGGCGGGGAGGGTCAGTTCCGCCGTGCGGCCCTCGCCGGTGCCGTCCAGCCGTACGGGGGCGACGAGTTGGGCGGGCAGGGACTGCTGCCCGCCGTCGGGCGAGACGTCGTAGAGCTTGGCGAACAGGACGACGGACGGGGTGTCGGACGTGATCCGCACGCGCACGGTGGGGGTTCCCGTGACGTGCACGGCGTGGTCCAGCGGTTCCGAGTCGAACCGGGCGTACTGGCCGGGGAAGTCGAGCGCGAGGCCGAGGCCGATGCCCGCGAGGTTGCCCACGACGTTGCCGAGCCCCGGGACGGCCGAGACGGCGGGCGGGGCGCCGCCGGGCGGGTTGACGAAGGTCGTGGCGTCGCCGCCGAGGGGCACGGAGACGTCGCCCGTGCCGGTGAGGCCCGGGTAGTGGTCGCCCGACGCGCTGCTGAGGAGCGTGTCGCCGTTGGTGGAGTCGAAGCCGGTGACGCGGGTGACGCGGAAGGCCGGGCCGGTGTCGGCGCCGGGGTCCTCGCGCAGGTAGCGGTCGAACCAGTCGGTGATCCTGCCCTCGGTGCGCCCTGCCTCGGAGACGCCGCCGTCGTGTCCCGCCCAGACCCAGTCAACGGAGACGGGCGCGCCGTTGGCGGCGATGGCGGTGGCCATGGCGTCGGCCTGGTCGAGGGGGAAGAGCGAGTCGTGCTGGCCCTGGGTGATCAGGGTCGGCACGTCGATGCGGTCGGCGACGGCGGCGGGGCTGCGGTCGTGGAGCAGCGCGAGGGCGTCCTCGTCGGGGGTACCGGCGACGGCGACGCGTTCGTACAGGCCGCACAGTTCGGCGGTGAACCGGCCGCAGCCGGGCTCGGCGGCGTCCTCGCCGTCCGCGGCGCCGTCCGCGTCGGTGCCGTCCGTGCCCGCCTCGGTGGAGCCGGTGGTGAACAGGACGCCCGCCCACAGGCGTTTGAAGACGCCGCCGGGGAAGAGGGATTCGGCGAGGTCCCAGTAGGTGATGCGGGGGGCGATCGCGTCCACGCGGTCGTCGTGGCCCGCGCCGAGCAGCGCGGCGGCGCCGCCGTACGAGGAGCCGGTGATGCCGACGCGGGGGTCGCCCTCGGCGTCGAGGAGGACGTCGGGCCGGTCGGCGAGCCAGTCGATCAGGCGGCTGATGTCGGCGATCTCGGCGTCCGGGTCGTTGAGCCCGATGCGGCCGGTGGAGTCGCCGAAGCCGCGCGCCGACCAGGTCATGACGGCGTATCCGGCGCGGGCGAGGTCCTCCGCCTCGTCGCGCACGTCGTCCTTGCTGCCGCCGAAGCCGTGGGCGAGGAGGACGGCCGGGCGGCGGGCGCCGCCGCCGTCCGCCGAGGAGCCCGTCGTGAAGAACGAGGTGTCGATGCGGACCGTCGCCGCCTCGCCGGGGGCGGTCGGCAGGTCGAGGACCTGGTCGGTGTGCCGGACGGTGGGCCCGTCACCGGCGAGCGCGGTCCAGGTACCGGCGCCTATCAGCACGACGAGCGCGGCTGCGGCGGCGAGCGGTCGGCCGCGGCGTTCCGGCCATCTGATCCTCATGTGTCGCGCGCCCCTTCACTGCCTGCTGCCCAAGATCGTCCCACGGTACCCAATGGGTCGGACACTCTCCGTCGCGACGGGACGTGCGCCCGCCCTCACGCCCAGGGACGCACCGGGCGTCCCCCCGGTTGGCTGCGGCGCGGAACATCGACACGGCGACTTGTCTTCCGGGTTTCCCGGCACCAGGGGGCGAGAATCGGGAGGATCCGGAACATCCACAACATTCGCCGCGTCGCACGCGTACGGGGGCGGCGCGCCGCCCCCGCGGGTGCGCCCGGCGGAACGTGAGGAGCCGTCATGGGCAAAGGTGTGCACGTCACGGAGCTGCCGGGGGTGGGCAAGCGGTACGACATCGACCTGGGCCGCCCCGATCAGCGGATCTCGGTGGTCATCAGGTCGGGCGGGGTGCGTGACCTCTACGTGTTCGCGTCCGCGTCGGCGGACCCGACGGCGGTGATCGAGCTGTCGGAGGAGCAGGCGCGCAAGGTGGCCGCGGTGCTGTCGGCCACCTTCTTCGAGGACTGAGGGGGCGGCCCCGGTGGCGGAGGCCGATCTGCTGGGCCTGGGCGTCGCGGTCCTGCTCGCGGGACTCCTGGCGCGCGGCGCGCGGCGTCTCGGGCTGCCCTCGGTGCCGTGCTACATGCTCGTCGGCATCGTCACGGGGCCCGGCACCCCGGGGCCGGTGCTGGTGGAGCATCCCGGCGAGCTGTCGCTGCTCGCGGCGCTCGGCCTGGTGCTGCTGCTGTTCCACCTGGGGGTGGAGTTCCCGGTGGACCAGGTGGTGGGCGGAGGGCGGCGCCTGTTCGCGACGGCGGGCTGCTACATCACGCTGAACATGTGCGCGGGGCTGCTGCTGGGCTTCGCGCTGGGCTGGGGGGTGCCCGAGGCGCTGGTGGTCGCGGGGGCGCTCGGCATCTCGTCGTCGGCGATCGTCACGAAGTCGCTGATCGAGCTGCACCGGCTGACGAACGCGGAGACGCCGGTCCTGCTGGGCGTGATCGTGATCGAGGACCTGTTCCTGGCCTTCTACCTCGCGCTGCTCTCGCCCGTGCTGTCGGGCGGCGGGGGCGTCGCGACGCTGGTGGAGGACGTGGCGCGCAGCTTCGGTTTCCTGCTGCTGCTGTTCGCCGTGGCCAGGTTCGGGGCGCGGGCCGTGCAGGGGCTGATCGGCAGCCAGGAGGACGAGCTGCTGGCCGTGCTGACGATCGGGCTGGTCCTGATCTCGGCGGGCCTGTCCCAGGAGGTGGGGGTCTCGGATGCGATCGGGGCGCTGATGATCGGCCTGGTGGTGTCGCGCACGGCGGTGAACGAGCGGGTGGAGCGCCTGGTGCTGCCGCTGCGTGACGTGTTCGCGGCGGTGTTCTTCGTGACGTTCGGGCTGACGATCGACGTGGCCGACCTCGGGCCCGTGCTGGTACCGGTGCTGGCGGCCGTCGTGCTGACGGTGCTGGCGAACGTGTCGGCCGGTGTCGTGGCGGCGCGGCTGTTCGGCTTCAACCAGCGGGGCGCGGCGAACATCGGGCTGACGGTGCTGGGGCGCGGGGAGTTCTCGCTGATCCTGGCGACGCTGGCGATGGGCGCGGGGCTCGACCACCGGATCGGGCCGTTCGTGGCGCTGTACGTGCTGGTACTGGCGATCCTGAGTCCGCTGCTGGCGTCCAAGTCGCAGTACCTGGCGCGCTTCATGCCCGACTGGCTGCTGCGTCCCGGCTGGCGGTACGTGCGGGAGGAGACCATCAGCACGTCGTGCACCCATCTCGACCAGATCCGGGTGACGGAGACGGACACCGACGTGTGCCCCGAGTGCGTGGAGGCGGGCAGCGAGTGGGTGGAGCTGCGGCTGTGCGTGACGTGCGGGCACGTGGGGTGCTGCGACGACTCGCCGTTGCGGCACGCCAGCGGCCATGCCCGCGCGACGGGGCATCCGATCATCCAGTCGCTCGAACCCGGCGAGGACTGGCGGTGGTGCTTCCCCGACGAGACGCTGGTCCGGGCGCCGATGGGCGCGCGGCGTGGCGAGGACGACTGACCGGCGCCCGCGCGGAGGCTAAAGCTTTCCCCAACACCTTTACGTGTAGTAAGCATCTTGTCGTATCGTCGAGCGCGGAGTTGCTACCGATGGGGAGAATGTGACCACGCACAGTGAGGACGCGACGACGCAGACCGACATAGTCGAGGGGCCCCCGAGCGCCCCCGCCGCGATGACCCACCCGGAGATCATGCGCGCACTGTCCGGGCTGATGCTCGGCATGTTCACCGCCATCCTCTCCTCCACGATCGTCACCAACGCGCTGCCGCGGATCGTCTCCGACCTGGGCGGGGGCCAGTCGGCGTACACCTGGGTCGTGGCGGCCACGCTGCTGGCGATGACCGCGTCGATGCCGATCTGGGGCAAGCTCGCCGACCTGTTCAGCAAGAAGCTGCTGATCCAGATCTCGCTGGTCGTCTACGTCGCGGGCTCGGTCGTCGCGGGCCTGTCGCAGAGCCCGGCCATGCTGATCGCCGTCCGTGTCGTGCAGGGTCTCGGCGTCGGCGGGCTCGTCGGCCTCTCGCAGATCATCCTCGCGGCGATGATCCCGCCGCGTGAGCGGGGACGCTACAGCGGCTACCTCGGCGCGACGTTCGCCGTCGCGACGGTCAGCGGGCCGCTGATCGGCGGCGTCCTCACCGACACGCCGGGACTCGGCTGGCGCTGGTGCTTCTACATCGGCGTGCCGTTCGCGATCGCCTCCCTCTTCGTGCTGCACCACACGCTGCGGCTGCCCACCGTCCGGCGCGAGGTGCGCATCGACTGGGCAGGCGCGTTCCTGGTCAGCGCCGCCGTCTCCCTGCTGCTCATCTGGGTCACGCTGGCCGGCGACTCGTTCGCCTGGGCGTCCGGCGAGACCGCGCTGATGGTCGGCGGCTCGCTGGCGCTCGCCGCGCTCTTCCTCCTCGTGGAGAGCCGGGCGAGCGACCCGATCATCCCGCTGCGGCTCTTCCGCGTGCGGACGATCGCCCTCACCTCGGTGGCCTCGCTCTTCGTCGGCGTCGCGATGTTCGCGGGCACCGTCTACTTCGGTCAGTTCTTCCAGCTGGCGCGGGACCGCAGCGCGACGATGTCCGGCGTCATGACCATCCCGATGATCGCGGGCCTGTTCGTGTCCTCGACGGTCTCGGGGCAGGTCATCACGCGCACGGGCCGCTGGAAGTACTGGCTGGTCACCGGCGGCGTGCTCGTGACGGCCGGCCTCGGCCTGCTCGGCACGATCCGCTACGACACCCCCTACTGGCGCGTCGCCGTCTTCATGGCGCTGATGGGCCTGGGCATCGGCATGATGATGCAGAACCTGGTGCTCGCCACGCAGAACCAGGTGGAGCCGAAGGACCTCGGCGCGGCCAGCTCCGTCGTCGCGTTCTTCCGCTCCTTCGGCGGCGCGATCGGCGTCTCCGCCCTCGGCGCGCTGCTGGCGAACCGCGTCACCACCTACACGGCGGACGGGCTCGCCGACGCCGGGATCGACCCCGCCACGGCCGGGGGGACGGGCGGCGGCATCCCGGACATGGACGCGCTGCCCCTGCCGCTGCGCTCGGTGCTGGAGAGCGCGTACGGCCACGGCGTCGGCGACGTCTTCCTGTACGCGGCGCCCGCCGCGCTGGCGGCGCTCGTGCTGACCGTCTTCGTCAAGGAGGTGGCGCTGCGCAGCCACCACTGAGCCGCGCGGCCTCCCCCCGCGCACGGCGGAACCCCCGGCCCCTGGGGACCGGGGGTTCCGCCGTCGCGCGCGCCGGGGTCAGGCGAGGAGGAAGTCCGCCTCGCCGCGCTTCGTGCCGCGGATGAACGTCTCGATCTCGTGGGGGGTGTAGATGAGGGCGGGGCCCTCCGGGTCGGTGGACTGCCGCAGCGCCACCCGGCCGTCGGCCAGCTTCATGACCTCGACGCAGTTCCCGCCGTTGGTGCCGCTCCAGGGCTTCCGCCAGCCGTCGCTGCCCAGTTCCCCGGCGGGCATGCCGTTGTAGATGAAGTCCGTCTGACGACGCTTCCCTTGACCCATGGGTCTCAGAGCTCCTTGCGAATCTCACCGAGGATGACCCCGGTGTCCTGTACCGGCGCGGCCTGCGTACCCATGCGGTCGAGAACCTCCAGATAGGCCACGGTGTCGGGCCGTTCGTCGAGGTAGACCGCGCCTGTCAGGCTCTCGGTGTAGATGATGTCGGGCAGTTCCGGGATCTCGAACCGGAACAGTTGGAAGGGCCCGAACATGCCGGGGTGCGGACCGGCGCTGAACGGCATGATCTGGAGGGTGACGTTCGGCATCGCCGTCGCCTCGATCAGCCGGTCGATCTGCGCGCGCATGACGGACGGGGGTCCGACGTGGCGGCGCAGCACGTGTTCCTCCACGACCGCCCACAGCAGCGGGGCGCGTGGCCGGGTGAGCAGCCCCTGCCGCTCCATCCGCAGCGCCACGCGGCGCTCGATCTCCTCGCGCGGCGCGCCGGGGAAGCCGGTCCTGAACAGGACGCGCGCGTAGTCGGGGGTCTGGAGCAGGCCGGGGACGCAGTGGGGTTCGTAGGCCCGGATCAGGGCGGCCTCGCCCTCCAGGCTGACGTAGAGGCTGAACCAGTCGGGCAGCACGTCGCGGAAGCGGTGCCACCAGCCGGGCCGGTGGGACTCCTCGACCAGGCGCAGGAAGGC
Source organism: Streptomyces avicenniae (assembly GCF_000719135.1). Classification (GTDB taxonomy): domain Bacteria; phylum Actinomycetota; class Actinomycetes; order Streptomycetales; family Streptomycetaceae; genus Streptomyces; species Streptomyces avicenniae. Next base: position 135,062 of record NZ_JOEK01000008.1, read on the forward strand.
CGCCGCCTCGTCGGGCGGCACGGCGTACCGTTCCAGCAGCGCCTTCACGTAGAGCGGCTTGAGGCCGACCTCGGCCTTCTCCATGCGGCGCACGGTCGTGCTGTTGACGCTGAGCGCGGCGGCGGCGTCCGCGAAGGAGCAGCCGGCGCCCTCCCGCAGGTCGCGCAGGCGCAGGCCGAGCACGATCTGACCCACGGTAGGCCCGGGCCGCGCCTCTGCCACATCGCCTCCTGACGGCTTCCGCCGCGAGTCGGCGGCCCCAAGTACCGGTACCGGGAAGAAGTTTGCCACACGCGGTAGCGGGATCGACAGAGACGGTTTCGCGATCTGCGAATCGCAGAACTCCCCTTGCGCTCTGCCCACAGCATTGCGCATAGTTAACAGGTGATCCGGCTCACCACCGCTCCGGCCCGTTCGGAGGTCCCCCGGAAGGCGCGTCCGCCCGTGTCCCCTTCATGCGGCGCCACGCCGCTCCCGCTCCCCCGTTCCCCCTGGCCGGGGGCCGACGGGCGCAGAGACCGCTTCGAGCTGCCCGCGGTACCGGCCGCCGTCGCCACCGCGCGCCGCACGACCGGCGAGCGCATGCGCCGCTGGGGCGTCGCGGGGGACGCGCGTGACACCGCGCTGCTCGTCATGTCGGAGCTGGTCACCAACGCCGTGCTGCACTCGGGGGGCGAGCGCGTCGTCTGCCGCGTCGAGGCGCGGACCGAGCTGCTGTTCATCGAGGTCGCGGACGAGGGCAGGGGCCCCGGCCACGGCCGGACGGACCCGGTGCGGCCCGAGGACGAGTGCGGGCGCGGGCTGATCCTGCTGGACGCGCTGGCGAGCCGCTGGGGCGTGGTCGCGCCCGACGCCGCGGGGGGCTGCACGGTGTGGGCGGAGATCGCCAGGAAGGACTGAGGCGGGCGGGGCCGCCCGCCCTGGTCACAGCCTGCGGAGCATGACGAGGGCCATGTCGTCCTCCTCGGGGCCCTGGTGGATCTCCGACATGTGGTCGGCCAGCTCCTCCAGGTCGCCCGGGCCCGCGCGCAGCTCGGACGTCAGGCGGCGCATGCCCTCGTCCAGGTCCCAGCCGGGCTGTTCGATCAGGCCGTCCGTGTACATGAGCAGCGTGTCACCGCGGGCGAGCAGGCTGTCGGTGACCGGGTACTCGGGCTCGCGGAAGCCCGTGTCCACCCCGAGCGGCACGGTGCCGGGCACGGGCAGGAGCGCGCAGTCGCCGTCCGCCGAGCGCAGCGCGGGCGCCAGGTGCCCGGCGCGCACGAGCCGCAGCCGTCCGGTCTTCGGGTTCAGCTCGGCGTACAGGCAGGTCGCGAAGCGGTCGGTGTCCAGGCCGCGCAGGAAGGCCGACGCCCGCGCCATGACGGTGCCCGCCGGGTGGCCCTCGGAGGCGTAGGCGCGCAGGACGATGCGGAGCTGGCCCATGACGGCGGTGGCGTGCGTGTCGTGGCCCTCGACGTCGCCGATCACGGTGGCGACGCGTCCGCCGGGCAGCGGGATCACGTCGTACCAGTCGCCGCCGATGTCCCGGCCGAGCCCGGCGGAGCGGTAGCGGACCGCGATACGGGCGCCGGGGACCTCGGGCACCTCGCGCGGGAGCATGGCGCGCTGGAGGTTCTCGGCGAGGTCGTGCTCCTGCTCGAAGAGCACCGCGCGCTGGAGGCTCTGGGCGATGGTGCTGCTCAGGGCGACCAGGAGGTTGCGCTCCTCGGCGGGGAACGCGTGGTTCTCGTGGAAGAAGACGCCGAGCGCGCCGAGCGCGACGCCCTGGGCGATGAGCGGCAGGTAGGCGGCGGCGTGCAGCCCGTACGCGCTCAGGCCCTCGCGCAGGTCGGGGAAGTGGGCGAGGAACTCCTCCCGCGAGGAGAGGAAGAGCGGCGTGCGGTCGCGGACCGCCCTGCTCATCGGCAGGTCGTCCTCCAGGCGCTGGAACTCCAGCTCGGGCGGCGCGGCGCGCGCGCCGAGGACCACGCGCAGGTGTCCCGACTCGACGAGGCCGAGGCGTACGGTGCCCGCGCCGATGAGCCGCAACCCCTCGGGGCCGGCGAGGACGTCCGTGACGTCCTCGACGGTGCGGGCGTTGGCGATGGCGCGGGTCGTCTCCTCGACGATGCCGGTCTGCTTGCGCCGCTCGATGGCGACGGCCTTGCGCTCGACCGCGTGCGACAGTTCGGCGGTGGCGTCGCGGACGATGCCGATGATGCGGCGGGCGTGCCCGTCGGTGTCGCGTTCGATGTGGGCCTGGGTGTGGGTCCACTGGGACTCGCCGTCGCGGCGCCTGATGCGGAAGTACGCGCCGTAGCCGTTGCTGCCGTCGCCGACGGCCCGCCGGAGCATGGCTTCGAGCCGGTCGCCCTCCGCCGGGGACACGCGGCTGGCAAGGGAGGCGGGGCGGGAGTCCCACTCGTCGGCGCGCAGGTCGAAGACGCCGAGCGCGGCCTCGTCCAGGTGCATCACGTCGTGGTCGAGGTCCCAGTCGAAGCTGCCCATGCGGTTCAGGGCGAGGGAGGTGTCCGGATGGACGGGCCAGTCCTCGGGGAGCGCCTCCGGCTCGTTCGGCCGGTTCCGCCGTTTCTCGCTCATCTGGGGACCTCGGTACGTACGGTTACCCCCACTCTGGCATGGTTTGTTCGGTTTCACGACTCCGGGCGGGGCGGCGCGGGACACGCGCCGGAGGCACACAAGGTGACCGCCGCGATACGACGCGGACACGACATGTCCCTGCCGTGTGCAAACCGTTGACAAACTCGTGACCTGCTTGAAAACTCTGACTACCCTCTCGCAAGAGATCGACTAAGTAGCTCAATTCTCTGCAAGATTCTTGCAAGTTCTCGGCAAGCGCACTGCCCTGTCTGTCGCGGTCCACCGTTCCGCCCCTGACCCGGTGCGTCGCCGGGGCCGGGCCGGTCCCTCGGCAGCCCCCTGCGTCGTTCCCACGGAACTGAGGACAACTCCATGAGATGGAAACAACTGGGCCGGCGGCTGATCAGCGGCCTGGTCCTGGCCGGCATGCTGGTCGTCGGGCTCCTGCCCCTCTCGGCCACCGCGTCGGCGGCCGACGGACCCAACCTGGCGCTCGGCAAGACGGCCACCGCCAGCGGCACCAACGGCGGCTTCCCCGCGTCGAGCGTCAACGACGGCAACCAGGCGTCGTACTGGGAGAGCCCGAACAACTCCTTCCCCCAGTGGGTGCAGATCGACCTGGGCGCGGCGACCGACGTCGATCAGGTCGTGCTGAAGCTCCCCACCACCTGGGAGTCGCGCACGCAGACGCTCAGCGTCCAGGGCAGCACCAACGGCAGCTCCTTCACCGCGCTCGCGGCCTCCGCGGGGCGGCAGTTCACCCCTGGCTCGGCCAACACCGTCACGATCGACTTCGCCGCGGCGGCGGTCAGGTACGTGCGGGTGCAGATCACCGCCAACACCGGCTGGCCCGCCGGGCAGGTCTCCGAGTTCGAGATCTACGGCGAGGACGGCGAGGACCCGGGCCCCGAGGAGCCCGAGGAGCCGGGTGAGCCGGGCGAGGGCAGCAACCTCGCCGCGGGCAAGCCGATCGAGGCGTCCTCGACGACGTTCAACTTCGTCGCCACCAACGCCAACGACGCCAGCGTCTCCACCTACTGGGAGTCGAACGGCTTCCCGTCCACGCTGACGGTCAAGCTCGGCTCCAACGCGGACGTCAACACGGTCGTGGTCCGGCTCAACCCGGACGCGGCCTGGGGCCCGCGCACGCAGAACATCCAGATCCTCGGCCGTGAGCAGAACGCGAGCACCTTCACCTCGCTGCGCGCCGCCGCGACCTACTCGTTCAGCCCCTCGGCCAACCAGAACACCGTGACCATCCCGGTCACCGGCCGCGTCGCCGACCTCCAGCTGCGCTTCACGAGCAACACCGGCGCGCCCGGCGGCCAGGTCGCGGACCTCCAGGTCATCGGCACCCCGGCCCCCAACCCCGACCTGACCGTCAGCGCCCTGTCGTGGACGCCCACGTCCCCGACCGAGACCGACGCGATCCGGCTGAGCGCCACCGTGCGCAACGCCGGTTCGGCCGCCTCGCCCGCGACGACGGTCAACCTCAGCCTCGAAGGCAGCGTCGTCGGCAGCGCCCCGGTGGGCGCCCTCGCCGCCGGTGCCCAGACCACCGTCACGGTGGACGCGGGCCGCCGCGCCCAGGGCAGCTACAGCGTCTCGGCCGTGGTGGACCCGACCGACACCGTCGTCGAGCAGAACAACGACAACAACAGCCGCACGTCCACGACCCCGCTGGTCGTCGCGCAGAGCCCCGGGCCCGACCTCCAGGTCCTCGGCATCACCCACACCCCGGCCAACCCGGCCGTGGGGGCCCCGGTCTCCTTCACCGTCAAGGTGAACAACCGCGGCACGACCGCCACCGGCGCCACCACCGTGACGCGTCTGCTGGCCGGTACCACCACCCTCAACACGAGCACGCCGTCGATCGCCGCAGGGGCGACCGTGGACGTGGCCGTCAGCGGCACCTGGACCGCCACCAACGGCGGCGCCACCCTCACCGCCACGGCCGACGCGACGAACACCGTCACGGAGACCAACGAGAACAACAACGTGTTCTCCCGCTCGATCGTGGTCGGACGCGGCGCGGCCGTGCCGTACACCGAGTACGAGGCGGAGGACGGCAGGCACAACGGCACGCTGCTCCAGACCGACCCGGAGCGCACCTTCGGCCACACCAACTACGCCACCGAGTCCTCGGGCCGTGAGTCGGTGCGCCTGAACAGCACGGGCCAGTACGTCGAGTTCACCTCGACCGTCCCGGCGAACTCGATCGTCGTGCGCAACTCCATCCCCGACGCCCCCGGTGGCGGCGGCCAGGAGGCGACGATCAGCCTCTACGCGAACGGCACGTTCGTCCGCAAGATCAACCTGTCCTCGAAGTACAGCTGGCTGTACGGCAACACCGACAGCCCCGAGGGCCTGACCAACACCCCGGGCGGCGACGCCAGGCGCCTGTTCGACGAGTCGAACGCGCTGCTGACGCAGAGCTACCCGGCGGGCACCGTGTTCCGTCTCCAGCGGGACGCGAACGACACCGCGTCGTTCTACATCATCGACCTGATCGACCTGGAGCAGGTCGCTCCCCCGGCGGCCAAGCCCGCCGAGTGCACCTCGATCACGGAGTACGGCGCGGTGCCGAACGACGGGATCGACGACACGGCGGCGATCCAGCGCGCCGTGACGGCCGACCAGAACGGCACCATCAACTGCGTCTGGATCCCGGCCGGTCAGTGGCGCCAGGAGCAGAAGATCCTGACGGACGACCCGCTGAACCGCGGGCAGTTCAACCAGGTCGGCATCAGCAACGTGACGATCCGCGGCGCGGGCATGTGGCACTCGCAGCTCTACACGCTGACCGCCCCGCACCTGGCGAACGGCATCAACCACCCGCACGAGGGCAACTTCGGCTTCGACATCGACGACAACACGCAGATCTCCGACATCGCCATCTTCGGCTCGGGCACCATCCGCGGCGGCGACGGCAACCACGAGGGCGGCGTCGGCCTCAACGGCCGCTTCGGTGAGAACACGGCCATCCGCAACGTGTGGATCGAGCACGCCAACGTGGGTGTCTGGGTCGGCCGCGACTTCGACAACATCCCGGCGCTGTGGGGTCCGGGCGACGGCCTGGAGTTCAGCGGCCTGCGGGTGCGCAACACCTACGCCGACGGTGTCAACTTCACCAACGGCACGCGCAACTCCACGGTGTTCAACTCGTCGTTCCGCAACACCGGTGACGACTCCCTCGCCGTGTGGGCCAGCCGCTACGTGCGCGACACGTCCGTGGACGTCGGCCACGACAACGCGTTCCGCAACAACACGATCCAGCTGCCCTGGCGCGCCAACGGCATCGCGATCTACGGCGGTTACGACAACAGCATCGAGAACAACATCATCTCCGACACCATGAACTACCCGGGGATCATGCTCGCGACCGACCACGACCCGCTGCCGTTCTCGGGTCAGACCCTGATCGCGAACAACGTGCTGCACCGCACGGGCGGCGCGTTCTGGGGCGAGGCGCAGGAGTTCGGCGCCATCACGATCTTCCCCGCCTCGCAGAACATCCCCGGCGTGGTGATCCGTGACACCGAGATCTACGACTCGACGTACGACGGCATCCAGTTCAAGCAGGGCGGCGGCAGCGTGCCGGGCGCCCAGCTCACCAACGTCCGCATCGACGGCTCCAACAACGGTGCGGGCATCCTCGCCCAGGGTGGCGTGCGCGGCAGCGCGACGCTCACCAATGTGACGATCACGGACTCGGCGGACGGCGACATCGTCGTCCAGCCCGGCTCCCAGTTCGTCTTCACCGGTGGCAACACCGGGGCGGCGTCGGACCGGCAGGACACCGGGAGGGAACCGGCGACGGCGCCGGTGTCCGTCCCGGCGACCAGGCAGCGCCTGGCCTGATCCGCCATCGAGCGGGCTCGTGGTCCCCAGCCGGGGCCACGAGCCCCACGACCGCCCGGTCCGCGCCTCTCCCCAGGGGCACGGGCCGGGCGGTCCGGCGTGCGGGCCGGTCCCGGGGCCGGGGGCGGCTCACACGCTCAGCGCCTCCCTGACCGCGCGCTCCGCCCCCTCGCCCCGGCTGCCCGAGGAGGTGACCCGGCCCGCCTCCAGCACGTAGTACCGCTCGGCGGCGCGCAGCGCGAACGCGACGTGCTGCTCGACCAGCAGCACCGAGAGACCCGACGCGCCGAGGCCGAGGACCGTCTCCTGGATCTCCGCGACGACGGACGGCTGGATGCCCTCGGTCGGCTCGTCGAGCAGCAGCAGCCGCGGCCGGGTGATCAGGGCGCGGGCGATGGCGAGTTGCTGGCGCTGGCCGCCGGAGAGCAGCCCGGCGCGGCGGGCGGTGACGGCGCGCAGCGCGGGGAAGCGGTCCAGCGCCTCGTCCACGGCGGCGCGCGCGTCGCGCCGCCCGTCGGCGACGAGCCGCAGGTTCTCCAGCGCGGTGAGCTGCGGGAAGCTCTGCTGCCCCTGCGGCACGTACGCGAGGCCGCGCCGTACCCGCCGGTGCGCGGGCAGCCGCGTGATGTCCTCGCCCTGGAACAGGACGGTGCCCGCGCGGGGCCGCAGCAGGCCGAGGACGGCGCGCAGCAGCGTGGACTTGCCCGCGCCGTTGTGCCCGAGGACGGCCGCGACGCCGTCGCCCGGCACGGCGAGCGACACGTCGTGCAGGACGGTCGTGCGGCCGTATCCGGCGGTCAGGCCGGTGATCTCCAGCATCAGTCCTCTCCTCCCGCGCTTCCCCCGGCGGGTGCCGCGACGGGCTCGCCGGGGCTGTGGCCGAGATAGACCTCCTGGACGCGTGGGTCGGCCTGCACGTCGGCCACCGACCCCTCGCTGAGCACACGGCCCGCGTGCAGCACGGTGACGCTGCTGGCGAAGGTGCGCATGAAGTCCATGTCGTGCTCGATGACGACGACCGTGCGGTCCTCGGCGATGCGGCGCAACAGGCCTCCGGTCTCGGCCCGTTCGTCGTGACTCATGCCCGCGACCGGCTCGTCGAGCAGCAGGAGCTGCACGTCCTGGACGAGCAGCATGCCGATCTCCAGCCACTGGCGGCGGCCGTGCGCGAGCGTCCCGGCGAGGTCGCCCCGCCGGTCGGTGAGCCCGATCGTCTCCAGCGCGCGGGCGACGGCGTCCGGCACGCCCTTGCGGCGCCGCAGCAACGCCGCGGGGGACCGTCCGGCGCCCGCCGCGATGTCGAGGTTCTGGAGGACCGTGAGGTTCTCGAAGACGGTCGCGGTCTGGAAGGTGCGGCCGATCCCGAGGCGGACGATGCGGTGCACGGGGCGCCCGAGCAGTTCGGTGCCGCCGAACTCGACGGAGCCGGTCGCGGGCACGAGTCCTGTGACGGCGTCCACGAGCGTGGTCTTGCCCGCGCCGTTGGGTCCGATGAGGAAGCGCAGGTCGCCGGGGCCGACGGTGAGGCTGACGCCGTCCACGGCGGTGAAACCGTCGAAGGAGACACGCAGGTCGGTGATCCGCAGGCCCTTCAGCGGCTCGTCGGGGGTCGTCATGCGGGCACCTCCGCCACGCGCGGGCCGCGGCGGGCGAGCAGCCGCCGCAGCGAGACGAGTCCGCCGGGCAGGAACGCCACGACGGCGATGAACAGTCCGGCCTGGAAGTACGTCCAGGCCGCCGGGAACTCCTCGGACAGCGTGGTCTGCGCCCAGGCGACCGCGACGGCCCCGATGACGGCGCCCGCGACGCTGGCCCGGCCGCCGATGGCGGCGCCGATGACGAACTGGATGGACGGCACGATCCCGATGAGCGCCGGGGAGATGATCCCCACGGCCGGGACGAACAGGGCGCCCGCGATGCCCGCGGTCCCGGCGGACAGGACGTAGGCCACCAGTTTGACGAGCGCGGGGTCGTAGCCGAGGAAGCGGACCCGTTCCTCCGAGTCCCGCACGGCGACGAGTAGTTCGCCGTAGCGACTGAGGAAGAGCTGCCGGACGCCGATCATGAGGAGCAGCAGGACGGCGGCGATGAGGAAGTAGACGGTGCGCCGGTTCACCGGGTCGAGGAGGGAGAAGCCGAAGAAGCCCTGGAAGTTGGTCAGCCCGTTGGTGCCGCCGGTCGTGGCCTGCTGGCCGACGAGGAGGATGGCGAACGCGGCGGCCAGCGCCTGGCTGAGGATGGCGAAGTACGCGCCGCGCACCCGGCGGCGGAAGACCGCGTACCCGATGAGCGCGGCCAGCCCCATCGGCAGGACGAGGACGGCGGCGAGCGCCACGGCCGGGGAGCGGAACGGCTCCCACCACCAGGGGAGTTCGCTCGTGTCGCCGTACAGCAGCATGAAGTCGGGGAGCTGTCCCGCGCCCGCGTCGGTGAGCTTGAGGTGCATGGCCATGGCGTAGCCGCCGAGGCCGAAGAACAGGCCCTGGCCCAGGGTCAGCATGCCGCCGCGGCCCCAGGCGAGCGCGATGCCGACCGCGACGATCGCGAAGCACAGGTAGCGGGCGAGCTGCCCGAGCCTGAAGTCGCTGAGCAGCGCCGGGGCGACGGCGAACAGGAGGAGGGCGCCGAGCGCGTAACCGGCGGGCGCGCGCCAGCGGGTGAGTGTGGAGGTCATGCCAGGCTCCGGGTCCGCAGGGTGTGGATGCCTTGGGGGCGCCACTGGAGGAAGGCCACGATGGCGATCAGGACGGTGACGCGCGCGACGCTGACCGTCGTCGAGTACTCCATCACCGCCTGGAGCACGCCGAGCGCGAACGCGGCGACGACCGCGCCCCGCAGCCGTCCGATGCCGCCGACGACGATCACGAGGAACGCGTCGATGATGATGTTCGTGCCCATGGTGGGGCCGATCGGCCCCACCAGCGTCAGGGCGACACCGGCGAGGCCCGCGAGGCCGGAGCCGAGGAAGAACGTGAGCCGGTCCACGCGGCCGGTCGCGATGCCCGACGCCTCGGCGAGGTCGCGGTGCTGGACGACGGCCCGCATGCGGCGGCCCAGCGGGGTGCGGCGCAGCGTCAGCGTGAGGGCCGCGACGGCGGCGACGGCGAGGCCGAGGATGAACAGCCTGCTGTACGCCAGCGTCAGCGGGTCCTCGCCGCCGATCAGGGTGAGCCGCCCTGACAGCCAGTCGGGCGAGGAGGTGTGGACGTTCGGCGCGCCGAAGACGTCCCTGGCCAGCTGCTGGAGCATCAGGGAGACGCCCCACGTGACCAGCAGCGTGTCCAGCGGGCGGGCGTACAGGCGGCGGATGAGCAGCCATTCGAGGAGCGCCCCCATGGCCCCGGCGACCAGGAAGGCCACCGGGAGCGCGAGGAGCAGCGAGACGCCCGCGTCGGAGATCGGGCCCTGGAGCATGTAGACCGTGTAGGCGCCCGCCATGATGAACTCGCCGTGCGCCATGTTGATCACGCCCATCTGCCCGAAGGTCAGGGACAGGCCGAGGGCGATGAGCAGCAGGACGGCGCCGATGCTGATCCCGGTGAACGACTGGCTGAGGTAGACCGTCATGTCAGGACAGGCCCTCGGCCCAGGGGTAGGTCTCCAGGTAGGGGTCGGGGCGTATCGGCTCGCCCGAGGACCAGACCTCGGTGATCGCGCCGTCAGCGCCGATGCGGCCGATGCGGCTGGTCTTGAACAGGTGCTGGGTGTCGCCGTCCACGGTGACGGTGCCCTCGGGGGCGTCGAAGGTGATGCCGTCGGCGGCGGCGCGTACGTCCTCCACCTCGAAGGAACCGGCCTCCTCGACCATCGCGGCCCACAGGTAGACCGACGTGTAGGCGGCCTCCATGGGGTCGGAGGTCGGGCGGTCCTCGCCGTAGCGGTCCTGGAACGCCTGGACGAAGCTCTCGTTGGCCGCGCCCTCGGTCGTCTGGTAGTAGTTCCAGGCGGTGAGCTGGCCCGCCAGGTACTCGGCGCCGATGCCCGCGACCTCCTCCTCGGCGATGGAGACGGACAGGACGGGCATCGTCTCGGCGGTCAGGCCGGTCGCGGCGTACTCGCGGAAGAAGGAGACGTTGCTGTCGCCGTTCAGGGTGTTGAAGACGGCGTCGGCGCCCGAGTCCTCGACCTTGGTGGCGATCGTCGCGAACTCGGTGGAGCCGAGCGGCGCGTAGTCCTCGCCGACGATCTCGATGCCGTGCTCCTCGGCGTACGCGGTGATGATGCGGTTCGCGGTGCGCGGGAAGACGTAGTCGCTGCCGACGAGGTAGAGCGACTCGACGTCCTCCTCCTCGCGCAGGTAGTCGAGGGCCGGGATGATCTGCTGGTTGGTCGTCGCGCCGGTGTAGAAGATGTTGGGCGACTGCTCCAGGCCCTCGTACTGGACCGGGTAGAAGAGGAGCGAGCCGTTCTGCTCGAACACCGGCAGCACGGCCTTGCGGCTGGCCGACGTCCAGCAGCCGAAGACGGCGGCGACGCCGTCCTGCTGGATCAGCTTCTCCGACTTCTCGGCGAACGTCGGCCAGTCGGAGGCGCCGTCCTCGCTGATCGGCTCGATCTGCCTGCCGAGGACGCCGCCGTCCGCGTTGATCTCCTCGATGGCGAGGAGCAGCGCGTCGCGGACGGTGACCTCGCTGATGGCCATCGTGCCGGAGAGGGAGTTGAGCAGACCGACCTTGATCGTGTCGCCCGACGTGTCCACCTCGGCGGCCTGGCTGCCGGAGGCCGGTTCCTCGCCGGTGCGGGCGCCGCAGGCGGCGAGGGACATCACGGTGAGCGCCGTCACGGCGGCGGCGAACAGGCGGTGGCGCTGTCCACGGATTCTGGGCATGTCCGTCCTCCATGTCCCGCCCTGGGGCGGGGTAAGGGGAAGGTGACACCGGGCCGCGTCGCCCGGCCTGAACATGCCACAGCCTCAACAGACATGATTTCTCCGGGATTTCTCAACAGTTAACACTTCCGCCCGGAAGGACATGCCGGTCCGTGGACGCCCCGTCAGCCCGGCCGGACGCTCCACGCGTCGAGGTCGGCCGTCACATGGAAGTCGAGACCGTCGGCCTCGGCGAGGTAGATGCGCTGCCGCACGTGCCGCCCGCTCAGGCGCAGTACGCCGCGCGCGCCCTCGTAACTCACGCGCTGGGCGGCCCGTTCGATGGCCGGGACGTGCCAGGAACCGGCCTGGCCGACGAGCGCGGCGAGCAGGAGCACCCCCTCGTAGCACGACTCCCCCAGGGTGCTCGGGGCGGGCGAGCCGGGGCCGAAGCGGGCGGCGTAGCGGCCGTGGAAGTCGAGCGTGTCGGCGGTGGCGAGCGAGCCGAAGAAGCCCGCCGTCGCGGTGAGGCCCCGGGTGGCGTCGGGGCCGCTGGCGAGCAGCATGTTCTCGTCCATCAGGGTGCTCAGGCGCAGCGCGCGCCGGTCGAGCCCGGCGGCGGCGTAGGCCCGGTTGAAGCGGACGGCGTCGCTGCCGACGAGCAGCATGAGGACGGCGTCGCTGTCGTGCCGCTCGATGCGCCGCAGTGCGGGGGTGAAGTCGTGTGTGCCCAGGGGGAGATACGTCGTGCCGCAGATCCGGCCGCCGCTCTCGCGGGCGTAGACGTGGGCGGCGCGGGCCGTGTGGCGCGGCCAGACGTAGTCGTTGCCGACGATGTACCAGCGGCGCACGCGGTGCTCGGCCGCCAACAGCCGCATGGCGGGGCGCAGTTGCCCGTCCGGGGTCTCGCTGGTGAGGTAGACGCCCGGCGTGGTCTCACCGCCCTCGTACAGCGCCGTATACACATAGGGCACACGGCCCGCGAGGCGCGGCGCGACCGCGCGGCGCACCGACGAGATGTGCCAGCCGGTGACGGCCCGCACGATGCCCGCGTCCACCAGCGCGGCGACCTCCTCGGCCACGCGCTGCGGCGGGGCGCCGCCGTCCACCGTGACCAGCCGCATCTCCCGGCCCAGCACGCCGCCCGCCGCGTTCACCTCGTCGGCGGCGAGCCGGGCGCACAGCTCGCAGGCCGGCCCGAAGATCCCGGCCGGGCCCTGGCGCGGCACGACCAGCGCGACGCCGAACGTGTCGGCGTCGGCGGCGAGCCACTGTCCGTCGGACATCGGCCCATCATCCCGGGTTTGTACGATGGTTGACCTGTCGCCCGAGGAGTGAGATGGCCGTACCGAGCGAGGAACGACCCGTGGACCTGGCCGCCGCGCTGACCCGGGCCGAGCGGCTGTCCGAGCGGCGGCTGCGCGCCGCCCTGGACGGCACCGGCTGCTCGACCGACGCGTGGCGCGTGCTGTCACTGCTCGCGGACGGGGACGGGCACGGCATGACGGCGATCGCCGCGTGCGTACTGCTGCCGCCGCCGACGCTGACCCGGCTGATGGACCAACTGGTGGACGACGGCCTGGTGCACCGGCGCGTGGACCCGATGGACCGGCGTCGCATCCTGGCGTACCTCACGCCACGCGGCCTCGACCTGTGGGGCGCGCTCGACCGGCGGGTGGCGGAGAGCTGGGCCGGGCTGCCGGGGGGCGGGGACGACGAACTGCTCGCCGCGCTGCTGAACCGGCTCGTGGCGCGTCTCGAGGACTCGGCTCCGGCGGGTGGCCGCGCTGTGCCGCTGCGGTGACGGTTACGATGTGCGCCGCACAGATGATCTGACGTCACACGAGCCCGGGGGGGCGTGAGGATGACCGACTTCGACGCGGAATGGGCCGGGATGCAGGCCGCCGCGCGTGAGCAGGTTGCGCAGCAGCAGGCGGCGGGCGGGGCGCGTACACGGCTCAACACGACCGGCGGCGGGGGCGGTTCCGGAGGCGCGGGCGTCGATCACGATGAGGAGGGGCTGCAGGACGTCGAGACCCACGCGATCGAGCTGGGCGACACCCTGTCCACGCACGGGCAGATGGCGGAGAACTCGACCCACGTGGCCGGAGTCCTCCTGCGCACGCCGGGGTTGGAGACGGGTCCGGCGCTGATCGAGCTGGTGGAACGCTGGGGGACCCAGTCCGAGGCGCTGCGCGACGCGTGCCTGACGATCAGCGGCCACATGCGGGAGACCATCCAGCGGATGGCGGACGTGGAACTCGACATCATCGGCGGCCTGAACGCCGCCGGCATGTCGCCCCACCGTCCGCAGGCGCGGTGAGCGCGGACGGGGGGCGCCACGGATGGCACGCGCGGGACTGACCGTCGAGACACTGCTCAACCTGCAGTTGGGCCAGGTGACGGGGGCTGTGACCGATTGGGAGTCGCAGGTCGCCAAGCTGGAGGAACTCGGCGAATGCGCCGCGAACATGGTCGGTGCGGCGCGGGCGGCGCGGTGGAGGGGCGAGAACGAGCGGGCGTCCGTCGCGTACATCGGGGAGACGTCCGGCCAGCTCGACGCGGCGCTCACCCAGGCCCGTACGATCGCCGCGCTCCTGCGGGACGGGCACGGCCGCCTCACGTCCTGCCGGGACGCGCTGCTCACCGTCATGGAGTCGGACGCGCCCGCCGCGCGGGTGCACGTGAGCACCTCGGGGGAGGTGACGGCCGACTACGACGGCCTCGACGGCGAGGACAGGCGGGCCCGACAGGATGCCGTGATGGAGATCGCCGCCCGTATCCAGGACGTCCTGCGGCGGACCGTGGAGGAGGACGCGCTGATCGCCCAGGCCGTGCGCGAGGCGATGGGCACCGACCCGTACCGCTTCAGCCCGGTCGCCTACGGCTCGATCGACGAGGTGAACACGGCGATCGAGGACGCGCGGACGGTGCTGGACCTCGCCGACCGGGGGCAGGAGCTGACGGACGCGGAACTGGCCGAACTGTCGCGCCTGCTCGCCGACCACGCCGACGACCCCGCCTTCGCCGAACGCATCGCGACCGGCCTCGGCCCCGAGGGCACGGTGACACTCTGGACGGACATCACGGGCTCCCGTTCCGTCGAAAGGGGCTCCGAGCTGTGGGACACGATGGCCACGCTCCAGACGAATCTGGGCAACACGCTGGGCCTGGCGACGCAGTCGGACTCCGATGCCATGGACGCTTGGGAGGAGTCCATGATCGCCCTGGGCCCCGAGCGTGTGGCAGGGGACGTGTACGAGCAGAGTGCCCACAACTTCCTGGTGATGAGCGCGCTCATGAACTCGGGGACGTACGACTCCGACTTCCTCCTCGCCTACGGTGACGCGCTGCTGGACTTCGAGCAGGCGGGCGACGGTACGGCCTACGACGTCTGGGACGCATACCCCGAGCCGGTGTTCAACTTTCCGGTCACCGAGGCGGACGCCGGGGATCTCGGCCGCGATCCGATGACCGGATTCCTGACCGCGCTCGGCAACAACCCCGACGCATCGACCCGGTTCTTCTCGCCACCGAGCGACTTCGTCCCGACGGACGCCCTGACCGAAGGCGCCGTCGATGCCGACACCGAGGGCGCGCAGGTGAACGAACGGCTGCATTACCTCACGACGGAGAGGGAATGGTGGCTCACCTCGGAAGACACGCTCATCGACATGAACGGTCTGACCGCGCACCCGGCCCTGGGTGAAGCTCTCCTCGCCGCCACGACGGGCCATCCGGCATCCGTGTACGCGAGCGGTGATCCCGAGGCGCTCGCCTCGCTGCCCGACAACCGGTCGCAGGAGACCGCGCAGATTACGTCCCAGGTGATGCATCTCTACGGCACGTTGGAACCCGGCCGTCTGGCGGAGCAACCAGCCCTCGCACCCGCCCTGGGGCAGATGACCGCCGCGTACATCAACGACGTGAACTACTGGCTCTCGGACCCTGCCGAACCCAATCGTGAGGTGAACGGCATCCTGTTCGAGGCTCCGTACGGTGAACGACTGTCGAACGGCTTCTTCGGCACCACCCGCTTCCTGAGTGAGGTCGCGCAAGTACCTGAATCTCACGAGATCGTGTCGCAGGCCGAATACCTTTACACGCTCGGCGTCATGAGCTCGCTGGACCTCGACAGCCTTGATGCGTTCGGGCAGGGAGTCACTGCGGTGGAGACGGCCACTACGGTCCGCGGACTACTGGATCAGTCCCTTGTGGATCGTCTTGCTGCTGAGCATGGAGCCGATTCGGAGGCGGCGCAACAAGGGCTGGCCGGAACTGCCGGGTGGACGAAGGCGGGGCTGGGAGCACTGGTCGGCGCTGGTACGGCGGCCTTGGCCATCAGCCTGACGGGTGGGGCAGCCGCAGTGGCCGTGCCACTGGCGGTAGGTGCCACCGTGCCTCTCATCAGTGAGTTCATGAACCAGGAAGTCGATGGGGCGCACCACTTCGAGGCTGACTCCCGTGCAAGACAACTGGATGAGCAGCAGTTCTTCGGAGCCGGAACGCAAGAAACCTCGAATTTGGTGAACCTTTTGACAGATGAAGGTGCCCAGCGAGGTCTCGCCATGGAGGACATGACCTTGCGAACCGGTGAGGCAGCAGACGCATACGTACGTGGCCAGGCGTTCGCGACAAACCATGGCAATTAGGAGATCTACATGAGTAGGACCTCTCAGTCCCTCGGCGCCGCGCTCGCGACAATCACTCTTCTCGGCGCGTGTTCCTCGTCCGAAGAACCGGAAGAGGGCCCGACTCCGTTGGAGCATCCACTTTCCGCCGAGGAGGTCTGTGGCGGCACGCTGGCTGCGTTCGGCGCCGAAGCCCTGGAATCGCTCAGCCATGGGGTCGAGTTCAGCGAGATGGTGAACGAACCGCGCGCGGAAGTGGGCGCATTCGCAGATGAGCTGCGCCGTCCACACGAAGGCACCTTCACGTTCTGCACGATCTACACCCCGGATTATGAAAGCTCGGGATTGGCGACGGTACGGTTTTCGTGGAGCCCCACCTCTGCGCCCACCTCCTCGCCCTCTCCGGTTTCCGGTGCGACCGCGAACTTCGCAGCAGGAAGAAGCGCTTGGACCGGCGAATCCTCAGCCTTCATGCTCTTCAGCTGCCCCGTTGCTGCCGATGAGGAACGCAGCGAACTTCTCAGCAGGTTGGATTTCATTCAGCCGGGTGCGTCGTACGAGCCTGACCTCATGATGGAGGTCCTCAACGCGATGACCGGTGCCGTCGCGGAAGAGCTGGGGTGCGCGGAAGAGGCGGGACTGCCGAGCGGTGCACCCCAGCGGATCGAGGGATGACCCCGCACGCACCGCGTTCCGTCGCGAGCGGCGGGTGGCGTCGTCTCGTTGTCGGCGTCGCCTCGTCGCTGTCCCTCCTGGCAACCGGATGCTCGTCCGGCGGCGAGGCGCCGGAGGAACTGACGGAGCGAGGTACACCTGCTCCACGACTTGAGCATCCGGTTCCCGCCGTCGAAGTCTGCGATGGGGCACTGTCCGATCAGGGTGCCGCAGCCTTGGAAAGCTTGAGTGGAGAGACTCAGTTCACCGACATGGAAGGCGAAGTGCCTCCAGAGATGACGGGCTTCACCGAGGAACTACGGCCGACCGGTGCCAACGCGGTCACTTTCTGCACGATCCGCACCCCCAGCGACATGGCCTTCCCGTTCGCGGTAGTACGTTTCTTGTGGATACCGACCTCCGAGGAACCCTCTGCGCCGATTCCCGATGCCACCGCCATCTACGCGGCGGGCTCCGAGGCATGGATCGTCGGGGACTCCGGGTTCATCGGATTTCCCTGCTCTGCTGGCGAGGTGGAGGAGTACGACCAGCTCGTCGGCTACCTGACCATCCGCCGGTCGGGCGGGATCACGGAGCCCGACCTCGTGATGGAAGTTCTCAATGCCATGGCGAGCGCCGTCGCGGAAGAGCTGGGGTGCGCGGAAGAGGCGGAACTGCCGAGCGGCGCACCCCAGCGGATCGAGGGATGACCCCGCACGCACCGCGTTCCGTCGCGAGAGGCGGGTGGCGTCGTCTCGTTCTCGGCGTCACCACGTCGCTGTCCCTCCTGGCAACCGCCTGCTCGTCCGGCGGCGAGGCGACCGAGGAACCGGCCGAGGAGTACGCGCGGGCGTCCGAACTCTGCGACGGAACCATCTCCCCGGAAGCCGGAGCAGCTCTCGAAGAGATCATGGGCACAAGCCAGTTCAGCGAGCCCGATCAATCCGACCTCGCCCGCACCCTTCGCGAGGCCGCCACAGCAGAGACGCAGTACACCGATTTCTGCGACCTCTACACACCGGGTGGCGAATCCTCTGATACACATCTGCAGCTCGGCATGAGCGACACTCCGATTACCAATACGCAGGACGACCCGCTCAGAGTCTTCTACGACGCCGGGCAACTCGCTTACGCAGCCCAGGCATCAGGAATTATCTCTTTCCCTTGCTCGAACGCTTCAGGCGGCTATGTGGTCGTCAATCTGTACACGTACGGGGACACCATGGCGACACGTGACGATCAGATACTCGTCGCCAACTCCGTCGCGCGGGCCGTGGCCGGGGAGTTGGGGTGTCTGGAGGAGGCGGGGCTGCCCGAGGGGATGCCGCGGCGGGTCGGCGGGTGAGGGGGGTGGGGCGCGATCTTCCGTCCGTGGGGGGTGGCCGCTAGGCTCCACGGTCAGGCTCCCCCGCCCCGTGGAGACTGAGGAGACGTCATGCCGAGCGTCATCGCCCGACCCGCGCGGATCGTCGCCTCGTTGGTCGTCCCCCTGCTCGTCGTCGCCGCGAGCGCCTGCTCGTCGGGCTCGGACTCCGGGGCGGACGCGGAAGCCGAGGAGACGCGGGAGAGCGTGGTCGCACCGTCGGAGACGGGGACGCCGCGTCCCCCGGGGGATCCGGTCTCGGCCTCCGAGATCTGTGACGGGACGCTCTCGCCCGAGGCGGGCGAGGCACTGCAACTGCTCACCGGGGCGACGGAGTTCAACGAACCGGCCGACGCCCCCGCCGCCGATCTGGCCGCCTACGCGGAGCGCCTCCCCACCTCCGAGGCGTACTACGACGACTTCTGCCACATCGGCGTGCCGGGCGGCGAGGAGCCGTTCGCCCGGATCGCCTTCGGCCTGCGGGAGACCGCGAACGCGCCGGAGGTGCCAGGCCCCATGGAGATCCGCTACACGGCCGGTGACTACGCGTACGCCACCAACGCCTCGGCGATCGTCGTCTTCCCCTGCGCGACGGCGGGCCCCGGCTGGGTCGAGGCGAACCTGTACACGAGCGAGGACTCCCCGGAGACCCGCGACGCGCAGATCACCCTCGCCACGTCCCTTTCCCGCGCCCTCGCCGACCACCTGGGCTGCCTGGACGACGCCGGGCTGCCCGAGGGTGTGCCCGAGCGAAGCCCCGAGAGCTGACCTCCCCCGGCGCCGACCGTCCCGGCGCCGCGCGCAGCGCCCTCCTCCCCACCCGTCCGGACGCCACGACTCCCCCGTCCGCGGCGCGGCCCGCCGTCACCCGGAGCTGCACAGTCCCTACGCTGTGCGATATCCGGAGGGAGGCGCGGGACGGAAGAGGCGGAAACTTGTTCGCATGCCTGGAGTGATCCGGGGTAGCCGCTGCGCATTAGTTCGTTTCCTTGTACAGCTATCCGGCTGACCTGGACAGAGAGAGAGGCACCAGCGTGCCAGGCGACAAGCAGATCCGGGGCCCCGCGCGACGGTCGTGGCGCCCGTCGTTCGCGGACGGGAAGACCGACCCGGTGGTCTTCGGGGTGACGGCGGCGGTCACGCTGGGATTCGTCCTGTGGGGCGCCGTCGGCACGGACTCCCTGGCGGACGCGTCCTCCAGCGCGCTGAACAGCGTGATCCACAACGCCGGGTGGGGCTTCGTCCTCGCCGCCTCCGCGTTCGTCGTGTTCGCCCTGTGGCTGGCGATCAGCCGGTACGGCCGAATCACGCTCGGCGCCGAGGGCGAGAAGCCGGAGTTCAGGACGGTGTCCTGGGTCGCGATGATGTTCAGCGCGGGCATGGGCATCGGCCTGATGTTCTACGGCGTGAACGAGCCGCTGAGCCACTTCACCACTCCCCCGCCCGGCACGTCGCCGCACGACGCGGGCGAGCGCATGTCCACGGCCATGGCGACGACGCTGTTCCACTGGACGCTCCACCCCTGGGCGATCTACGCCGTGGTCGGCATGGCGATCGCCTACAGCACCTACCGCCGCAACCGGCGGCAGACCATAAGCGCGGTCTTCACCCCGCTGATCGGCGAGCGGCACGCGAACGGCGCGGTCGGCCGCGTCATCGACATCCTGGCGATCTTCGCGACCCTCTTCGGCTCGGCGGCCTCGCTGGGCCTGGGCGCCCTCCAGATCGGCAGCGGCATCGAGGAGGTCGGCTGGCTGGACAACGTCGGCACGGGGCTGCTCGTCCTGCTGATCGCCGCGCTGACGACGGCGTTCATCGCCTCGGCGGTGTCCGGCGTCGCCAAGGGCATCCAGTGGCTGTCGAACATCAACATGGTGCTGGCCGGGGTGCTGGCCGTGTTCGTGTTCGTCGTCGGGCCGACCGTGCTGATGCTCGACCTGCTGCCGACGTCGATCGGCTCGTTCATCGACAGCCTGCCGGGGATGGCCGCGCGCAGCGAGGCCAGTGGGGGCGAGGACGTCGCCGGGTGGTTGTCGGGCTGGACGGTCTTCTACTGGGCGTGGTGGATCTCCTGGACGCCGTTCGTGGGCCTGTTCATCGCGCGGATCAGCCGGGGCCGGACGATCCGGCAGTTCGTCGGCGGCGTGATCCTGGTGCCGAGCGCGGTCAGCCTCGTCTGGTTCGTGATCTTCGGCGGGACGGCGATGCGGCTGGAGGAGCACGGCGCGGACCTGACCAGTCAGGCGACGCCGGAGGGGCAGCTGTTCGCGGTGCTGCGCGAGTACCCGATCGCGGGGGTGACGTCGGTCCTGGTGATGATCCTGGTCGGCATCTTCTTCGTCTCGGGCGCGGACGCGGCCTCGATCGTCATGGGCACGCTGTCGCAGCGCGGGACGCTGGAGCCGAGCCGGATGGTCGTCGTGTTCTGGGGTGTCCTGACCGGCGCGGTGGGCGCGGTGATGCTGCTGGTCGGCGGCGGGGAGTCCTCGGCGCTCGACGGGTTGCAGAACCTGACGATCCTGGCGGCCGTGCCGTTCGCGCTGGTGATGATCGGACTGTGTGTCGCGCTGATGCGTGACCTGCGGCGCGATCCGCTGATCGTGCGCGGGCAGCGTGGCGAGGAGGCCGTCGAGATGGCGGTCATCGCCGGGAACGACAAGTACGACGGGGACTTCGAGATCCGGATCGGTCCCGGCAACGGCGAGGGACCGGTCGCGGCGGCCGAGCCGCGGCCCGCACGGCCCGCGGGCGGCTGAGGCAGGGGCCCGGCGCGGGACCGCCGGTGCGTGCCGGGAGCGGCGCGCACCGGCGGTCGTGCGTGCGGGCGGCGCGCGGCGGGGTCAGGCGGGCCCGGGGGCGAAGCGGTCGGGGCGGAAGAGGTCGATCGGGTGCGCAGTGGCGCCGGTAAGGGCGAGGTCGGCCAGGATCTCCCCGACGACGGGCACGAACTTGAAGCCGTGGCCGGAGAAGCCGCAGGCCACGGTGACGGCCTGGTGCGCGGGGTGGGGGGCGATGACGAAGTGCTCGTCCGGCGTCGTCGTGTACATGCAGGTGACGGCGCGCAGGGCGCGGCCCGGGAGGGTGGGCAGGCGGGTGGACGCGTACGCGGCGAGGTGGGCGATCTCGTCGGGGCGCACCGTGCGGTCGATGGTCTCCGGGGTGCACTCCTCGCCCTTGCGGAAGGCGGCGATCTTGACGCCGCCCTCCGGGCCGTCGAGGGCGGGGAAGCCGTAGATCTGGGAGCCCTCCGGGTCCTCCCAGATGTAGACGGGGTGGCGCTCCGGCTCGTAGGGGCGCGTGCCGCCGGTGGGCGAGAACCAGTGCATGACCTGCCGCTCCACGGTGAACGGCACGCCGAGGTCCGGCAGTTGGCGCGGCGCCCAGGCGCCGGGGCAGAGCACGAGGTGCCCGGCGGTGTACGTGCCGCGCGCGGTGGTGACGCGGACGCCGCGGTCGCCGGGCAGGGCCTCCCAGGAGGTGGCGGGCTCGTGGAACCGCAGGTCGGCCCCGGCGGCGGTGGCCAGTTCGATCTGGGCGGCGACGGTCTGCTCGGGGCGCAGCAGCCCGGCGCGGGTCTCGTACAGGGCGATGTCGTCGTCGTGCGGGGCGAAGGTGGGGAAGCGGCGGCGGATCTCGGGGGCGTCGAGGATCTCGTGCGGGAGGTCCCAGGTCTCGGCCGAGTGGCGGCTGCCGGCGACGGTGCGGCTGTCGGGGCGGCCGATCATGAGGCCGCCGCAGAGGGTGGCGACCGTGCGGCCGGTGGCGCGCTCCAGGCGTTCGTACAGCTCGTAGCTGCGCAGGAGGAGCGGCACGTACGCGGCGCCCTCGAAGTAGGACTGCCGGGTGATGCGGGAGTCGCCGTGGCTCGATCCCTGGTCGTGGACCGGCCCGAACTTCTCCAGGCCGAGGACGCGGGCGCCGCGCGCCGCAAGGTGGTCGGCGGCGGCGCTGCCCATGCCTCCGACGCCGAGCACGATGACGTCGTACGGGGTGGCGGGCATGGCGGGGTTCCTCCGTGGATCAGGGCGGGTCGGGGTGGGTCGGGGTAGGTCGGGGGCTGTGCGGGACTTGTCAGCCGACGGCTTCCGCGGCGGCGCGGCCCGCGGCCCGGCCGGAGAAGAGACAGCCGCCGAGGAACGTGCCTTCGAGCGAGCGGTAGCCGTGCATGCCGCCACCGCCGAAGCCCGCGGCCTCGCCGGCCGCGTAGACGCCGGGGAGCGGGTCGCCCGTGTCGGTGAGGACGCGCGCGGACAGGTCGGTCTCCAGGCCGCCGAGCGACTTGCGCGTGAGGATGCCGAGGCGGACGGCGATGAGCGGCCCTGCGGCGGGATCGAGGAAGCGGTGCGGCGGGGCGACGCGGATCAGGCGGTCGCCGCGGTAGCGGCGGGCGGCGCGGACGGCGGCGAGCTGGAGGTCCTTGGCGAAGGGGTTGCGTATCTCGCGGTCGTGGTCCTCCAGGCGGCGGCGGAGCGCGGCCTCGTCGATGAGCGGCTTGCCGGTGAGGGCGTTCATGCCGCGGACGAGCGCGGACAGGTCGTGCTCGACGACGAAGTCGGGGCCGCGGTCCATGAACGCCTGGACGGGCGCGGGGGCGCCGGAGCGGGCGCGGCGCAGGACGTCGCGGACGCTCTTGCCCGTCAGGTCGGGGTTCTGCTCGGAGCCGGAGAGCGCGAACTCCTTCTCGATGATGCGGCGGGTGAGGACGAACCAGGTGTGGTCGTGTCCTGTGCGGGTGATGTGGGCGAGCGTGCCGAGGGTGTCGAAGCCGGGGAAGTAGGGGGCGGGCAGCCGTTCGCCGGTCGCGTCGAGCCACAGCGACGAGGGCCCGGGGAGGATGCGGATGCCGTGCCCGGCCCAGACGGGGTCCCAGTTGGTGATGCCCTCGGTGTAGTGCCACATGCGGTCGCGGTTGACGGCGCGGGCGCCCGCCGCCTCCGCGACGCCGATCATGCGGCCGTCCACGTGGGCGGGGACGCCGGACAGGAGGCGCGCGGGCGGGCGGCCGAGGCGCTCGGGCCAGTGGGCGCGGACGAGGTCCTGGTCGCCGCCGATGCCGCCCGAGGTGACGACGACCGCCTGGGCGCGCAGGCTGAACGCGCCGCTGACGTTCCGGTTGCTGGCGGCGCCCCGCCCGGCGGAGCTGGGGGCGAGGAGGTCGCCCGTGACGGTGTCCACGGCCCCTGCGGTGCGGGCGAGTCCGGTGACGCGGTGGCGGAAGCGGAGCTGGACGAGGCCGCGTTCGGCGGCGTCGCGGACGCGGCGTTCGAACGGCGCGAGGACGCCGGGGCCCGTGCCCCAGGTGATGTGGAAGCGCGGCACGGAGTTGCCGGGGCCCGTGGCGTCGCCGCCGCGCTCGGCCCAGCCGACGACGGGGAAGAACCGTACGCCCTGGCCGCGCAGCCAGGAACGTTTCTCCCCGGCCGCGAAATCGACGTAGCTCTCGGCCCAGCGGCGCGGCCAGTGGTCCTCCGCGCGGTCGAACCCTGCGGTGCCGAGCCAGTCCTGCCAGGCGAGGGCGTGGCTGTCGCGGACGCCGAGGCGGCGTTGTTCCGGGGAGCCGACGAGGAAGAGGCCGCCGAACGACCAGTGGGCCTGGCCGCCGAGCGACGCCTCGGGCTCCTGGTCGAGGAGGATGACGCGGCGGCCCGCGTCGGCGAGTTCGGCGGTGGCGACGAGACCGGCGAGCCCCGCGCCGATCACGATCACGTCGGCGTCGTACCCCATACCCGTCGTGCCTCCCGTGCCGCGCCGCAGATGTCGTGACCGATCCTCGGTGGCGCCGGGCGTGGCGTCAACGGCCGGGGTGTGTGGGGACGAAGCGGAGCGGGGTGCCGGGGGTGGCCTGCGCGGCGGCGGCGAGGGCGCGTTCCGGCACGACGCCGACGACGGGGTAGCCGCCGGTGGTGGGGTGGTCGGCGAGGAAGACGACGGGCAGGCCGTCGGGTGGGACCTGGACGGCGCCGGTGACCATCGGCTCGCTGGGCAGTTCGCCGTCACGGGCGCGGGTGAGGGCGGGGCCCTGCGTGCGCAGGCCCACGCGGTTGCTGTCGGCGGAGACGCGGTAGTGGCCGGTGGCGAGGGTGTGGGGGGCGTCGGGGGTGAGCCAGTCGTCGCGCGGCCCGAGGTGCAGGGGCAGGACGAGTTCGGCGGGCGGTGCGGGCTGGGGCACGGCGTCGGCGGGGGCGGGCGGCGCGGTGGGAGCGCCGAGGGGCAGGACGTCGCCGGGGGCGAGCGGAGCGGGGCCGAGGCCGGACAGCAGGTCGGTGGAGCGGCTGCCGAGGACGGGCGGGCGGGCGATGCCGCCGGAGAGGGCGACGTAGGCGCGGACGCCGCGCAGGGCGGGGCCCGCGTCGAGGACGGCTCCGGCGGGGACGGTGAACGGCGCGCCCCAGGGGGCGGGGCGTCCGTCGAGGGTGACGGGGCAGTGCGCGCCGGTGATCACGGCCGTGAGCGGTGCGTGGGCGCGCAGGGCGCAGCCGGTGAGGGTGGTCTCCAGGGTGGCGGCGTCGGGCGGGTTGCCGACGAGGCGGTTGGCGAGGAGGTGGGCGGGGGTGTCGAGGGCGCCGGAGCGGGGGACGCCGAGGTGGGCGAGCCCGGGGCGGCCGAGGTCCTGGACGGTGGTGAGGGCGCCGGGGCGTACGACGGTGCAGGCGCGGTCGGTCGTGCGGTCGGTCATGCGGCGGGCCCCACGGGGGTGAAGCGGACGCGGGTGCCGGGCGTCAGCAGGGCGGCGGGGTCGCGGTCGGGGTCCCACAGGACGGTGTCGGTGGTGCCGATGAGCTGCCAGCCGCCGGGCGACGCGCCGGGGTAGACGCCGGTGTAAGGGCCCGCGAGCGCGACGGACCCGGCGGGTACGGCGGTCCTGGGGGTCGCGCGGCGGGGCACGGCGCGGTCCTCGGGCAGGCCCGTGAGGTACGCGAAGCCGGGGGCGAAGCCGCAGAACGCGACGGTGAACTCGGTCGTGGCGTGGAGGTGGACGGCCTCGGCTGGCGGCACGCCCCACAGCGCGGCGACGTCGGCGAGGTCGGGCCCGTCGTAGCGGACGGGGATCTCGACGGCGCCGCTGGCCCCGGGCGTGAAGGGCGGGACGTCCCAGGTGGGCAGGGCGCGGGCGAGGGCCTGCGGGTCGGCGAGACCGTCGAGCAGGACGGTGCGCGCGGCGGGGACGATGTCGGTGACGGGCGGCAGCGTCCCGGCGGCGCGGCGGCGCAGGAGTTCGGCGTGGAGCGCGCGGGTGTGGGCGCCGGTGGGCAGTTCCACGAGGAGGGCGCGCTCGCCGAAGGGCAGGACGTTCACGCGAAGCGCTCCAGGGTGAGACCGGCGGCGGTGAGGGCGTCGCGGACGCGCCGGGCGAGGTGCTGGGCGTCGTCCGTGTCGCCGTGGAGGCAGAGGGAACGCGCGCGGACCTCCACCCGTTGTCCGTCACGGGAGGTGATCGCGTGGTCACGCGCGAGGGAGAGCGAGCGGAGGACGACCGTGTCGGGGTCGGTGACGACGGCGCCCCGCTCGCCGCGGGGGACGAGGGTGCCCTCGGCCGTGTAGGCGCGGTCGGCGAACGCCTCGGCGACGGTGGGGAGCCCGGCGGCGCGGGCCGCGTCGTGGATGCGGGAGCCCGGCAGGCCGAGGACGGGCAGGGGCGATCCGGCCAGCGTGATGCCCTCGACGACGGCCGCGGCCTGCCGCGCGTCGTGGACGACGCGGTTGTAGAGCGCGCCGTGCGGCTTGACGTAGGAGACGCGGGAACCGGCGGCGCGGGCGAAGAGGTCGAGGGCGCCGATCTGGTAGGCGACCTCGGCGGCCAGTTCCGCGTGCGGGACGTCCATGGCGCGGCGGCCGAACCCGGCGAGGTCGCGGTAGCCGACCTGCGCGCCGATGGCGACGCCGCGGGCGGCGGCGAGGTCGCAGACGCGGCGCATGGTGGCGGGGTCGCCCGCGTGGAAGCCGCAGGCGACGTTGGCGCTGGTGACGACGGTGAGCAGCGCGTCGTCGTCGGTGAGGTGCCAGCGGCCGAAGCCCTCGCCGAGGTCGGCGTTGAGGTCGATCGTCGGTCCTGTGCTGTCGTGCCGGGTCATGTCCCTCACCGTTCGCCGTGCCGGGGTCCGCCTGCGTCCATCATCGCGGGCCGGTCGGGCGGCGTGCCGTCAGGTGCCGATGAGGCGCAGCGAGATCCACAGCGCCAGGACGGCGAGCGCGAGGGAGGCGGGGACGGTGAGGAGGCCGAGGCGGGTGAACGTGCCGAGGCGGGCGTCCGTCCCGTGGCTCTGGAGGGTGCGGCGCCACAGGAGGGTGGCGAGCGATCCGGCGTAGGTGAGGTTGGGGCCGATGTTCACGCCGATGAGGACGGCGAGGACGGCGCCCGGGCCGACGGGGGCGGCGAGGGGGAGGAGGACGAGGACGGCGGGGAGGTTGTTGACGAGGTTGGCCAGCAGGGCGGCGAGCGCGGCGACGCCGAGGAGCGCGGGCAGGGACGTGCCGTGCGGGACGAGGTGGCCGAGCGCGTCGGCGAGCCCGTTGTCCATCACGGCGCGGACGACGACGCCGAGCGCCAGCACGAAGGCCAGGAACGGCACCCCCGCCGCGCGGTACAGCTCGCCGGGGGTCGTGCGACGGCGGGCGAGGGCGCGGACGGCGAGGACGGCGGCCCCCGCGGCGGCGGCCCAGACCGGTTCGAGCCCGAGGGCGGAGACGACGACGAAACCGGCGAGCGTGAGGACGACGGTGAGCAGCGCGAACAGCGGCATGCGGACCGGTTCCCGGTCGCCTGACGGGGCGGCGCGGACGGCGAGTTCTGTGGCGAAGAACCGGCGGGTGACGGCGTACTCGACGGCGATGGCGGCCAGCCAGGGCAGCGTCATCAGGGCGGCGAACCGGGCGAAGCCGAGGCCGCTGGCCGTGAAGGCGAGCAGGTTCGTCAGGTTGGAGACCGGCAGGAGGAGGGACGCGGTGTTGGAGAGGTGGGCGGTGGCGTAGACGTGCGGCTCGGGCCGTGTGCCGAGGCGTGCGGCGGTGGCGAGGACGACGGGGGTGAGCAGCACGACGGTGGCGTCCAGGCTGAGGACGGCCGTGACGAGGGACGCGGTGACGAAGACGTGCCCCAGCAGCCGGTGGGGGCGGCCCGCCGCCGTCCTCGCCATCCAGGCGCCGCAGGCCCGGAACAGGCCCTCGCCGTCGCAGAGCCTGGCGAGGACCAGCACGGCGGCGAGGAACCCGGCGACGGGCGCGAGGCGTTCCAGCTCCTCCCCCGCGTGCCCGGGGCTGACGGCGCCGGTGAGCACGACGAGCGCGGCGGCGGGCACGGCGACGACCGCCTCGGTCCAGCCGCGCGGCCGGAAGACCGCGCTCAGGAGCACGGCGGCGAGGAGGGCGATCGACAGGGTCTCGGCGAGTGCGGTGTTCAGCGGAGGGGTGGCCTTCGTGCGACGGTCGGGGCGGGCGCCCCGGAGACCGGCCGGGCACGTCGTCGGACGGGGGGCCGGTCATGGCGGCAGTCTGCCAGGCCGGGCGGCACCACGCCGATGCCGCCCGGCCCCCGGGTCAGGAGAGGGAGCCGGTCCAGCTCGGGGGGCCCGCCGTCTCGGTCCCGTACCAGACCTGGACCGTCAGCTCCGTGCCGTACTCGGCGGTGTCGATGCTGAACGCGGGGCTGAACTCCTTCGTCTCTCCGGGGGCGAGACGGCCGCCGAAGGGCTCGTACCCCTCGGCGAGGTGCAGGCCGTCGGCCTCACCGCCGGTGGTCGCACCGACCACGAACGGCTGGAAGAGGTCCAGCTCGATCGGCACCTCGGAGTCGTTCACGACGGTCACCTCGGCCCGGAACGGGGTGTGCCCCTCGGTGACCTCGACCAGGTCGCCGAGGCTCTCGGCCGTGACCTCCGTGAGGGACGCGACGGTCATGGAGATGCCGTCGTCCCAGGTGTGGGTCTCCCCCACCGCGAGTTCGGACGAGGCGGGGACCGACCCCACCCCTTCGTCCAGCTCCCCCTCGCAGGAGTTGTCGTGCCATGCACCCTCCTCCCACACCCAGTCGAGGGTGTCGATCACCGGGGTCCCGGCGAGCGAGGTGTCGGTCGTGATGGCGCGCACCCGGGCGCTCGTGCCGTCGAACTCCTCGATCTCGACCTCCTGGAGGGTCGGCGGCTCGTCGAAGTCCTCCATGAGCACCAGGAAAGCCTCGACCTCCTCGACCGATGTCAGCTCACGGCAGGCGGCGGACTGGGCCGCGTGGACGGACGCGGCGTCGGCTGACGTCATCGCGGCGAAGCTGTCCTCGACGGCCTGCCGCAGTTGTTCCTCGGTGCCGGAGGAGGCCGTCGGCTGCTCGGAGGCAGCGGCGGCGTCACCGTCGTCGCCGTCCGATCCGCACGCGGTGGCGGACAGGGCGAGAAGAGTGGCGACGGCGGTCAGTGCGCCCCGGCGGGCACGGGTCGTTGTCATGATCACAAGCCTGGGGCACCGCCGGATGCCGTAATGACCATGTGCCTTTTCCGTGATGACGACAGGGCGAGAGTTCGATGGGTGTTCTCCGGAGATTCCCGTGCTCTTGCGGTGCGCGGGGTGGACGGGGGCGGGAGGCGCGTGATGGGCGCCCTCGCGGAGCACGCCGGTGGGCCGGTCGGGCGCCCCCGACATAGGCTCGTCGCATGATCAGACAGGCCAGGGACGCGGTGCGGCTGTGGTTCTCGCCGCACCGCGTGCGGGCCGAGGGCACCGTGCCCGACTACCGGTTCAGCCTGGCGAACGAACGTACGATGCTCGCCTGGCTGCGCACCGGGCTCGCGCTGCTCGCGGGCGGGATCGCCGTGGACCAGTTCCTCACCGACCTGCCCGGCCCGTTCCGCGCCGCCGTCGCCGTCGTGCTGCTCGCGGCGGGCGGGCTGTGCGCGATCCGCGCCGTCAACCACTGGGTCCGCGTCGAGCAGGCCATGCGCCGCGGCGAGGACCTGCCAGCCGGGCGGTTCCCCGCGCTCCTGGCGGTGACGACGGCGCTGGCCGCGGTCGCCGTGATCGTGGCCGTGCTGGTCGGCGGATGACGGCCACCGCGCCGCACGGGGCGCAGCCGGAGCGCACCGGGCTCGCGTGGCGGCGTACGACGCTGGCGTTCGCCGTGGTCGTCGTGCTGGCGGTGCGGGAGGGCGCGCGGACGGGCCGGGGCTGGGCGGCGGTGGCCGTGGGCGCGGCGTTGTGGGTGGGCTTCCTCGTGCTGGCGCACCGTCGGCTGCTGGTCCTGGCGGGGCGGCGACCGCCCGCGCCGTCCGCCGCGACGGTCGCCGGGGCCGCGTGCGCGATGCTCGGGACGGCGGTGTGCGCCGTCGTCCTGGTGACCGGCGGCTGAGCGGACGGCGTACGGCCCGCGCCTGTTCCCCTGCCCTGCGCGGCGGTAGCGTGGCGGGATGGCGGAGCCCCGGATCTTCGCGTCGCCCGCCGACCTGCGGGCGGCGGTCGGCGAGCGTCTCGGCACCAGCGACTGGCTCGACGTCGGCCAGGACAGGATCGACCGCTTCGCGGCGGCGACAGGTGACCACCAGTGGCTGCACGTGGACCCGGTCCGCGCCGCCGCCGGTCCTTTCGGCACGACCATCGCGCACGGCTACCTGACGCTGGCGCTGCTGCCCGCGCTCGTCCCCGGCCTGCTGCACGTCGCGGGCGCGCGGATGGCCGTCAACTACGGCGTGAACAGGGTGCGTTTCCCCGCGCCGCTGCCCGCGGGGTCCCGCGTGCGGGCCACCGGGCGGATCGCGGAGGTGGGCGACGTGCCCGGCGGCGTGCAGCTCACGCTGGCGGTGACGGTGGAGCGCGACGGCGGCGAGCGGCCCGTCTGCGCCGCCGAGACCGTCACCCGCTACTACCTCTGAGCCGCCCCCCTCACCGGCACGGCGCGCGCGGGCGGGACGGACGGCCGGACGGTGACGGGCGTGCCGGGCGGGACGGCCGCGGCGCGCCCGTCCGTCAGGACGCGCGCACGGGACGGCGCGTGCGCCGTGTGCGCCGGGATGTGCGGGGGAAAAACAACTGCCGCGTACGCGGAGGGATCATTCATGTACTCACCGTCAACGAACCGGCTACTTCATGCCACTTGACATGACGAAATACCGAAAAAGCAACCCGATGGTGTGATGTCGGGGCGGGGTCGGCGGCCGGAACGCACCCGTGCGCCCTGTCGGCCGGGCCGCGGGCATGAGACGACAGGACACATGACGAACCGGCGCGGCCCGAACCACCAGTTGCGGACGCTGCTCATCGAGGCCGGCTGGACCCAGGAGGCCCTGGCCCGCGCGGTGAACAGCCTCGGCGGCGAGATAGGCGCCGCCCTGCGGTACGACCGCACCGCCGTCGCGCACTGGCTCTCCGGCACGCAGCCCCGGCATCCCGTGCCCCAACTCGCCGCCGAGGCGCTGTCACGGCGCCTGGGCAGGTCCGTCACGCCCGAGGCCGCGGGCTTCCCCGGGGCGGCCCGCGAGCCCGTCCCCACGGACGCCGTGAGCGGCTTCGCCGCGCTCGCCCGCGCCGACGCGGACACCACGCGCCGCGCGCCGCTGCACCAGCGCCCCTACCGCGTCGCGGACGCGACCGTGCCCGCCCCGCCCGAGGCCCAGGAGCCCGCCAGGCCGCTCGGCTCGCGCACGGACGAGACGACGGCCCTGCACGACGCCGTGACGTTCTTCGCCGCCTCCATCGACACGCACGGCGGACGGCACGCCCGCAGCGCCCTGGCCGCCTACCTGGCCGACGACGTCGCCCCGCTCCTCGCCGCCGCACCGCAGGGCCGCCACCGGGCCGAACTCCTCGTCCTGGCCTCCCGCCTGGCGTTCCTGCTGGCGCGGATGTACGAGGACGGGCTGCTGCACGGCGTCGCGCAGCGCTACTACACGTACGCCCACCGCCTGGCGGGCGAGTCGGGCGACCGCACCGCATGGAGCGTCGTGCTGCGCGCCATGAGCGCCCAGGCCCAGCGCCTCGGGCACCTCCCGGCGGCGCTCCAGCTGGCCGAGGCGGCGCACGAGGGGGCCAGGCACGCGCCCCAGGCGCACCAGGCGTACGTCCAGGCCCAACTGGCCGTCGTGCTGGCGCAGAACGGCGACCGGCGCGGCGCCCTGGCCGTCATGGGGCGGGCGGAGCGGGCGGCGGAGCGGTCGCACAACGGCGCCTCGCCGTTCGACAGCTACCCGGTGGCGGCGCTGCACTTCCAGACGTCGGCGATGCTGGAGGCGCTGGGGGAACTGCCTGGCGCCCTCGCGGCGTTGCGCAGGGCCGCGGGTGAGCGCTCGCCCGCCGACCTGCGCGGCCGGGCGCTGAGCCAGGCGCGGTTCGGTCAACTGCTGCTGCGCACGGGGCATCTGGAGGAGGCGTGCGCGGCGTGGGAGGGGTTCCTGCTCACGCAGGAACGATTGCGCTCGGGCGACGCGGAACGCGCGCTGCGCGACATGCGGCAGGCCCTGCGTCCTTACCGGAACAGGAAGCGCGCCGCGGAGCTGCTGACGCGGACCGTGCCCGCCGGGGGCCGCTGAGCGTGCGTGGGCGTCACACAACAGGTGTCAGGGAACGGGAACGGCCACCGCATCGACCCGGGTGTCGTCGCGCGGTGGCCGGAACGGGAAGGTCGGTGGGTGGGCGGCGGAGAGGCGGGCGGCGACGCCGCGCGGACACCGCCGCCCCTCAACAGGTCGGCGGCGTCCGCCGGTCGGTCAGCCCCGTCCGCCGAAGAGCGTGCGGCGCAGTCGCCGCAGCGGCGCGAACAGCAGGACGCGCGCGCCACGGCTGGTGTGCGCCGCGTGCTTGTCACGGCGGGTCAGCTCCAGCATCAGCGTGGTGGCCTCCTCCGCGTCGCGCTGCGGCACGGGGGGCCCGGAGAGCACACTCAGGTGACGGTCGAGCCGCGCACTGTTGGCGCTGCTCCCGCAGTTGATGGCAGGCACGCGGGGCGGCCTGCTGCGCGCTGTTATCTGCTCCATGACTCTCCCACCCGTACAACGACACCCGGTCCGGGCAGAGTAACCCTAACGCCCCACCTGAGCGCCTGGGTATCCCGGGCCCACGATTCACCTTTCCCCGCAACGGGGTTGACGAACACCGCTCGACGCCTCCTCGGCACGGAACCCCTCGAAAAGCCCAGTGCGCCCGGCTTGTCCCGCCCGTCCCGCCCTGCCCGCCACGCCGCGCCGCCATCCACCCACACGGAGGAATCGTCTGCCCGGCGGGACACGCGCTCCGGCGCGCGCTCCCCGTACGGCGGACGGCCCGCGCACGGCAGGTGGCGCCCCCGTACGGCCGCCGGGTGTGACGTACGCCATGCCGCCGCGGTCAGCGTTTGATGCGGCCACGGACCGCGAGGACGGCGAGCCCGAGGAGGAGCGGTTCGGTCAGGCGCGAGGCCATCTCGGTGTAGGTCCCGGCCGTGGTGAGGTTCTGGCCCGACGAGCGGAAGACCGTGGAGTTGATGACGACGCGCAGGGCCTTCTCGAAGCGCGCGGTGGTGAGGCGGTCGGCGAGCGGCCCGGTGGGGTTGACGGGCGGCGGGGTGTCGGTGGTCAGCGACAGGTCACGCCCGGCCTCGACCTGGCGTCCGGCCGTGACCGGTTTCGGGTCCTCCCCCGGCAGGCCCCACAGCATCATCGCGAGGACGGTCACCGTCATCAGGAGCAGCAGCCAGCACATCGCGCGCGACGCGCGCAACCCGTAGCCGGACAGCGCCCAGTAGGCGGCGAGGAGGCCGCGTTCCGCGGGGGTCGTGCCGGTGCGGTCGTGGCGGCGCATCTCGCACTCGCCGTAGTAGAAGTCGGCGGCGCCCGGCTCGTCCTTGGCGTCCTCGAACGCCTTGCGCAGCTGCCGGTACGTCGCCGCGAGCGCCTCGGGGCCCGGCGTACGGCCCGGGTCGGGGTGGTGGGGGCCCGGGCGCCAGGCGCGGCTGGGCAGCTTGCGTCCCGGCACGTGGAAGGGCTGACGGCCCGCCGCCGCGCGCCAGTGGTGCTCCTCGGCGAGCGTGCGGCGGCGCGCCCAGCGCAGCGGCAGGAGGCGCCGGTGGTGCTGGCCCCTGGGCGGCGGGTCGAACCGGGTGCGGCCCTCCATGCGGATCTGGTCGAGGTGGAAGGCCCCGGCGAACAGGCAGTTCGACAGGTCGGTGCCGTTCAGCACGAGCAGCGCCGCGTCCACGCCGCGTACGGACGCGACCCGCACCGCGTCGTCCCGGCCCGCCAGGGCCGCCTCCCCGACCTCGACGGGCGAGCCTGGCGTCCACTCCCGGGTGAAGGGCGCGGGGTGGGCGGTCACGGCGATGGGCGCGGCGAGCACCGCGTCGGTGAGGTCCACGGTCGCGTGGCGCAGCCGGAGGGTGGCGGTCGATTCCCAGCGCGTCCGCACGCAGGAGACCTCGGCTGCCGCCAGCTCCAGCGTGACGGGCGCCCCGAAGAGCGCGCCGTCCAGCACGACACGGCCCGCGCCCACCAGCGGCCCGAGCCGCTGCGTGGCCTCGAAGCGCGCGCCGCCGAACACGGCGTCCCCGGCGAAGGAGGCCGCGTCGAGCGTGACGTCGGCGCGGAACGCGGCCCGCTCGAACGCGGCCCACTCGGCGAAGGACGCCGCCACGAAGACCGCGTCCCCGCCGAACTCGGCGCCGAGGAACAGCGCGTCCCCGCGGAAGTCCGCCTCCCAGAACCTGGCGCGCGTCAGGGACGCCTGGGCGAACACCGCGTCGCCCTGGAAGGTGGCCTTCCCGAACAGGGCGTGCCCCGCGAAGGACGCCGCCCGGAACACCGCGTCGCCGCCGAACGTCACGCCGCCGAACGCGGCGTCGCGCGCGAACACCGCCCCGTCGAACCCGGCGTCGCGCGCGAACGTGGCCCCGGAGAAGAGGGCTTCGCCCTGGAACACCGCACGGCCGAACCTGGCGTCGCCGCCGAACGTGACGTGTCCGAACGCGGCGTCCCCGGCGAACGTCGCCTCCTCGAAGCGGCAGTTGCCCAGGAGCCCCTGCGGATTCTCCATTGTCCGCGAGGCGTTGACGAGGCCGCGCAGCAGGCTGGGGGTGAAGGTGGTGCCGCGGTGGTCGAGGTCGGCGCCGGGGGCGAGCGCGGCGAGATGGGCGGTGCGGTCGGCGTCGGCGAGGTGGACGAGGCAGGCGGTGTGGCCGCCGACGCAAATGCCGCGGCAGCCCACGGGGTCGTCGGGACCGGCGCCGCGCCCGCAGTGCGGCCAGGGGGGCGGAGTGGTCATACGAGGGAGGACGAGCCCCGCCCGCCCGCCGGTTGCCGGTGAACGGCCGTGGTGGACAGGGCCGTTCAGCGGGCGTCGCCGTTGCGCCCCGGGTCGGCGCGGGTGCCGTCGCGTCCCGGGTCGGGGACCGGGCCCGGCACCAGGCTGCTGTCCGGGACGAGCGACAGCGGGACGGAGACGGGCGAGCTGCGGCCGGTCACGTCGAACTCCTTGGCGAGCCCGGTGGTGTGCAGTCGGCCGACGTCGCTGTCGTTCATGGTGGTCGGGCCGATCTCGATGCTCTTGCCGCTGTCCCAGTTGTAGCGGTCCCAGATGTTGACCTGGTACTCCAGGCGGGCCTGCGGCCTGCCGTCCGCGCCCGGCTCCACGGTCACCACGCCGGAGACACCGCGATCGAGGCCGCCCACCGCGAGGTTCCAGTTGTCGTCCTCGAAGGATCTGAACCCCCGGGCCCGGCCGTGCACCGGGATCGAGACGGGCTGACCGCCCGACTTCTCGAACGCCTCACCGGCCTTCTCGACCCACTTCGGGCGGCCCTCCGCGATCGCCGCGTCAACGGAGAACCGCAGCCCGGCGGAGTCCCTGAGCATCCGATCGACGTCCGCCTCCAGCGGGGTGCCGCGGCCGCTCAGGTAGTGGTCCATGAACCGGGACGCGTCCGGCATACCGGCGATGTCCAGGAGGGCGGAGCCGCCCCGCAGCTCGGCCCACAGGGCGTAGTCGCCGCGCCGGGCGTCCTGCGAGTCGTAAGGGCCGGCGCCGGGGTCGTGGTGGTTGTCCGGCGGGGCGGAGAGCAGCCCGGCGTCGAGCAGGTCGTCCCGGTGGGCCCGCCAGAACTCCGCCCGCGCCACCGGGTCCATCGCCGCGAAGGCCGTCCGCAGGGCCGCCTCACGGCCGGGCCGCGTGTCGTCCCCGGCGTCCTCGCGCGCCCACAGGGCCACGACCGTGCGCTGGACGTCCAGTTCGCGGGCCAGCTCGCCCCCGGGTGTGGCGGTGGCGGTGGACATCAGGTCGGCGAAGTCCTCGAACTGTTCCCTGCCCAGCTCCCCGGTGTCCCGGGGCGGCAGGTCGGCGTCGTCGTTCACGCCGAGGTAGGCGGCGACGGCGAGGGGGAGGCGGTCGATCGACCCGCCCACGGCGGGGTCGGTCAGCGTCACGACGCCGTCGGCGACGCGGCCGAGCGCGTCGGCGAGCGAGTCGCGGGCCGCGGGGCTCAGGACGTGGGGGCCGCCGCCGGACAGCGCGCCGAGAGCGGCCAGTTCACGGGCGTCGAGCGCGGCGTAGAACCGCTGGAGGTAGGCGATCTCCCCCGCGGTCAGCGTCACGCCTGGCAGGGGGCGGCCGGTGAGCGGGTCGTACAGCCGCGAGCCGATGGCCGCCAGGGTCGTCGTCCAGCGCTGCAACTCCTCCACGTCGGGCACGTCGCCGCGCAGCGCGTCCGTCAGCCGGTCGGCGGCGAAGGCGGCCATGCCGGTGGTGGTCCACAGGTCGAGGGGGCCGCCGGTGATGTCGTAGCCCAGGCCGTCGAGTTCGGTGCCGTACTCGGCCAGCTTCCGCCGGTAGGCGGCGAGGGCGTCGCCCATCTCGCGGTCGGTAAGGCTCGCACGGTCGGCGACCACGCCGAGGTGGCGGAGCCTGATCATGGCCGCGCGTGACAGCTCGCCGCCCGCCACGGCGCCGGGGGTGAGCAGGTCACCGCCCTCGTAGGTGCCGCCGGTCAACAGCAGCGGGGGCGCGGCGAGTTCGGCCCGCGCCGCCTCCAGTTGCGTCCGGTGGCAGACGTCGAGCCCGCACGGCCCCTCGACGAGGACGTCGATCTCCTCCACGGCCTCCAGGGCCCGGTTCATGGCCCGCACCAACAGGCCGGTCACGGCGTCGAGTTCCGCGCCGTTGCCGTGCAGCCCGCGTGCGGTGGAGTCGATCCGCTCGCGGTCGTCGATGAGGGAGCCGCCGTCCAGGTGCCCCGAGGTCTCCGCCGCCCGGGTCGCCGCCCTGGCCAGGTCCCCGGCGTCATCGGCCTCGGCCGCCGCCCGCGCGTACTGCGCGGCGGTCTCCGCCATGCCGTCGGGGTCGATCTCGTCGAGGAACGCGTGGCGGCGGCTCCACGGCCGCGCGTCGGCCGCCGTCTCGACGTCCTCGCGCGTGAAGTCGGTCTCTGCCACGGCTGGTCACCCCCGTTGCGCTGCGGTACGTCGGCCATCGTACGGACGCCATCCTGTCAGCAGCCGTGCGCCCGGCGGGAGGCACGGATCGGCGGAGCGGGTGTGGACGGGACGGGCGTGATGCAGCAGAGTGACGAATGTTGCCTTGTACACGTCATTACTCTGTCTCGAAGTGAGGACGCACCCATGATGCGGTCACGGCTCATCCCCGCTTCCTCCGCGGCCGTCACTGCCCTGCTGGCCGCCGGTCTCGGCGCGACACCCGCCGCGGCGCGCGACGCCACGACCGTCGGCGCCGACTGGTCCGGCCTCGTGCGGACCGTCACGTTCGAGGGCGGCCCCGAGGCCAACGACCTGCACGTCTTCCCGATGGACACCGGCGCCGAGGTGCGGCGCGTCGGGTTCCGCGACGTGGTGCCGATCGTGCCGGGCCCGCACTGCGCCCATGTCACGCCGGGGGACGCGACGTTCGTCGCCTGCGAGCTGCCGGTGGGCGGCGGCCTGGCGGAGAGCGTACGCGTCCGGCTCGGGGCGGGTGACGACGCGGCCGTGACGAGCGAGGACGCCGTCACCCTGGTCCAGGGCGGCGAGGGCGACGACGAACTGCACGCCCACACGGCCGAGTTGGTGCTCGGCGAGGGCGGCGACGACATGCTGATGGGCAACGGCGTCCTGTTCGGCGGCGACGGCGACGACCACCTGATGGGCCAGCCCATCGACGAGGTGTTCCACGGCGGTCCCGGCGACGACATGATCGAGGGCTGGGACGGCAGGGACCTCGCCTACGGCGACGCGGGCGACGACCACATCTCGGGCGGCGAGGGCGACGACGTCCTCGTCGGCGGCCCCGGGGACGACATGATCAGCGGCGACGGCGGACGGGACATCGTCATCGGTCGGCCGGGCAACGACCACGTCATGCCGTGACGGGCAGCGCCCGGCCACGTCGGCGCGCTACAACTGATCGCCGCGGCGCGCCGGTTCGGGAGGATGCGTCCCGCCACCGTCCTTGACGTCCTGCGCACAGGTGCGCCCCTGGTAGGACTGGTCGTCGGGGATCAACAGCACCCCGGCGACCCGGTCGGGGTGCTCGACGTGGAGCCAGTCGTCGCCCGTGCGGGAACCGTCCGGCTCGGGCCAGGCGCCGGACGCATGGACCGTCAGGCACATCAGCGCCACGCGCCTCCCATCGACCGCGCAGGCGTCCACCGCGGGGCCGCCGTCCGTCCCGGCGACGCCGTCGAAGCGGTAGGTGAAGTGGACCCTGTCCCCCTCGGTGGGCGTCTGCGGGTGCGGCTCCAGACGCCACCCGACGACCTCGGCGGTGACACCGAGAGCCTGCCCCGACGTGTCCACGATCCGCACGCTGGCGGTGGCCTCGCCGCGCTCCGCCCACGTGTCCGTGCAGCCCCAGGGGAAGGAGCAGCCGGGCAGCGCGAGGATCGCCAGGGCCGAGGCGGCGCCGACGAGTATCCGTGCGGGTGACACCGGGACGACCTCCGGTCGGGGAGAGGGGGCCTGGCGGCGTGTCCGGGGGCCGCCCGGCAGCCGCGGCTACGCCTCGGGCTCCTCCTGCGTGCGCGCCTGTGCGGCCAGGTTCCACACCTGACCGAGCGCCATCCCGGCGCCGGGGCCCGCCGGGTGACCGTCCGTCGTCTCGAAGTGGTCCACGTAGGCGCCGATGAACTCCTGCCACCTGTGGTTCACCGGGTCGTCGTCCAGCGCGGCCATCGCCGCGGCGAAGTCGTCGGTCTCCACGAGGTGGAACAGGTGGTCGCCGCTGCGCCAGATCGTCCAGTCGGAGATCCCGGCCGCGCGCAGCGAGGCCAGCAGGTCGGACGGCACCGTCGCGTGCACCGCCTCGTAACCGGCCTCCTGGCCCTGCCTGATGACGGAGTGGAGCGCGATCCGCATGTGCTCAGCCCTCCCGGGCGGTGGTGTCGTGGGGGACCGCGAGGGAGGCGGCCGGGCGCGGGAGCGCGGTCAGACGGTGGCGGGCCACCGTCGTCATCCGGTCCTCCGCCACGCGCGGGAGCGGGTCGGCGGCGCCGACCAGGCGGGCGCGGGCGCGGCGCAGGTGCGTGCCCATGCGGGCGGCGGCCGTCTCGGTGTCCTTCTCGCGCAGGGCCTCCAGGATCCGCTCGTGCTCCAGGCGGGTCTCCTCGGCCATGCCCTCCTCGAAGTGCAGGCGGTACTGGTGGGCGTGCGCGTGGAGGCGGGCGAGGGTGATGCGCAGCAGGCCGTTGCCGCTGAGCGCGGCGATCTGGTCGTGGAACAGCGCGTCGTGGTGCAGGTAGCGGATCAGGGTGGTGCGACTGCCGTCGTCACGGACCCGGCGCATCTCGGCGAGCTGCTCGGCGAGTTGGCCGAGGTCCTCGTGGCGTGAGCGCTCCGCCGCGTGGGCGGCGACGGCCGGTTCCAGGAGCATCCGGACCTCGAACAGCTCGTCCAGGTCACGGGCGTTGAGCAGGGGCGCGGCGGTGTAGCCCGCCAACGACCGCTTCACCACGAGACCTTCGGCCTCCAGGCGGGCGAGTGCCTCGCGGAGCGGGGTCGGGGAGACCCGCAGCTCCTGCGCCAGGGTGTTGATGTTCATCTTCGAGCCGGGCTCGATCTCGTGGTCCACCAGTCGCCGACGGATCGAGTCGTACACCATCTCCGCGAGCATCTGTCGCTGCGGTGCGGCCGTCATCGTGTTCCCTCCCGCTGCCCGTCTCCCATGACCGTCTTCACACAAGACCGTCATCGCGTCGCCATGCTTCGGCTGAATGTAGCGCACACCCAGGATCGTATTTTCTTGGCGCGATGTCGATGCCGATCACCCGGCCGCTGCCACGCCGGAGCCAAACTGCCGTCCGCGGCACGCCAGATCGGACATTCCGGGTGCGCACACGCTCTGAACTGTGGTTTCGCGCGCCCTGATCACAAGATGACTGCCCGGTTCGTCTCGATTGAGTAAACGGAGGGGAAGCCCTTGACACGCGTTCGAACAAAGCTAATCTCGTCAAACGTATATTATCCGGCGCAGCACAGCGAGGTCGCGGCATGGCCTCGACCGACGTCCCCGCCGGGCGGAAACACCAGGCGAGAGGGCACAGATGACACGGATTGTCCATGCGTGCGCCTACATGGCCGACCTTGAGGTGGAAAAGGTCAGGACCGACGCGGTGCAGGCGTTCCTGAAGCAGGAGACGATCTTTGTCGAACTGGGGACGAGCGACGGCCTGACCGGCGTCGGATACACGTACACCATCGGCACCGGCGGCAGTTCCGTCCTCGCCCTGCTGCGGGACCACCTGCTCCCCCGGCTCGCGGGCCGGGACGCCCGGTCGGTCGAGGCGCTGTGGCACGACCTGTTCGCGGCGACGCGGGCGACCACCGTGGGCGCGATCACGTCGCTCGCGCTGGCCGCCGTCGATACCGCCCTGTGGGACCTGCGGTGCCTGCGGGCCGGTGAGCCGCTGTGGCGGCTGGCCGGGGGGTTCCGCGACCGGGTGCCGCTCTACGACACGGAGGGCGGCTGGCTCCACCTCACGACCGACGAGCTGGTCGCCGGTGCCCTCGCCGCGCAGGCCGCCGGCTGGCCCGGCGTCAAGCTGAAGGTCGGGAAGCCCCGGCTGGCGGAGGACGTCGAACGGCTGGACGCGGTGCGCTCGGCGGTCGGCCCCGGCATGGACCTCATGGTCGATGCCAACCAGTCGATGACCCGCGCCGAGGCCCGCAGGCGTGCCGCCGCCTTCGAGCCGTTCGGCCTGGCCTGGCTGGAGGAGCCGCTGCCCGCCGACGACCCGCAGGGCCACGCGTTCCTCGCCCGCTCCACCTCCGTACCCGTGGCGGTCGGGGAGTCGCTCTACTCCCTGGGCCAGTTCCGCGCGTACCTGACGCAGGACGCGGCGTCCGTCGTCCAGGCCGACGCCGCCCGTGTCGGGGGCATCACGCCCTGGCTGAAGGTGGCGCACCTCGCGGACGCCTTCGGCAGCGACGTCTGCCCGCACTTCCTGATGGAACTCCACGTCAGCCTGGCCGCCGCGATCCCGAACGGCCGCTACGTGGAGCACATCCCCCAGCTGCGCGCCATCACCCGTGGCGAGCTGGAGATCGTCGAAGGCCACGCCGTGCCCCCGGAGACCCCCGGGCTCGGCATCGACTGGGACCGGGACGCCATCGACGACCGAAGAGTCGCCTGAGCGCCGACCGGCCGCGCCCCCCGTTCACCGAGGACCCCCCACCGTTCACCCGTCCACGCACGGCGCGTGGACCGCTACGACAACCGCGACCCGCCCGGCGGGCGCGCGTTCGACCAGATCATCAAGGAGGATGGCATGAAGCGCAGACGTTCCACGTTTGCCATGGTCACGGGGCTGATGACCGCACTGGCCCTGACGGGGTGCTCGACCAGCGAGTCCGGAGGCTCCGGGGGCGGTTCCGGCGGTTCCGACCTCACGTTCATGACGTTCGAGACCCCCGCGCTGACCGCCGACT
Source organism: Streptomyces avicenniae (assembly GCF_000719135.1). Classification (GTDB taxonomy): domain Bacteria; phylum Actinomycetota; class Actinomycetes; order Streptomycetales; family Streptomycetaceae; genus Streptomyces; species Streptomyces avicenniae. Next base: position 175,811 of record NZ_JOEK01000008.1, read on the forward strand.
TCTGGGACTCCTCCATAGCCGAGGCCGAGGAGGTGGCGGGCGTCCAGGTCAGCAAGATCGTCACCCCGAACGCCGACCGCACGGCCTATGCCAAGCAGCTCCAGGCGTCGGGGCAGTTCCCCGACATCCTGTCGTCGATCAACCCGAAGGACTTCACCGGCGCCGACCTGCTGGAGCCGTTCGACCAGGCGTGGCTTGAGGAGAACTTCACCGACCCCGACGGCAACGCGATCGACGGCGCGACGTACATCCCGCCGTCCAACTCGCAGATCATCCCGCTGGTCTTCTACAACAAGACGATCTTCGCCGAGCACGACCTCGAAGTGCCGACCACCTGGGACGAGTTCGTCAACGTGGTCACCACCCTGCGTGAGGCCGACGTGACGCCCGTCCAGCTGGCCGGCGGCGAGCCGTGGTCCGCGTCCCTCCCGCTGGCGGGCATCATCACCGCCGACGTGCTGGGGGCGAACCCGGACTGGATCCAGCAGCGGTACGCGGGCGACGTCTCCTTCACCGACCCCGAGATGGTCTCGGCCGTCGGCAAGTACCGCCAGCTCATCGAGGCCGGTGCGTTCGACGACAACGCCCTGGGCGTGAACTACGCCGACGCCAACGCCGACTTCCTGGCCGGTGGCGCCGCGATGTACCCGATGGGCAGCTGGTTCATCGGCCAGATCCCCGCCGAGGACGCCGCCGACTTCGGCACCTTCCTGCTGCCGAGCGAGACCGGCGAGGCCGTCGTGCCGTTCAACACCGGTGGCACCACGTCCGTCAGCTCAGGATCCTCGGACGTCGAGGGCGCGGTCGAGTTCGCCCAGGCGTGGTCCCTGTCCACGGACAACATGCGCACCCTCATCGAGACCGACGGCGCCTTCCCCATGCTGAGCAACGTTCCCTTCGAGGACTTCGGCGCCGAGGTCACCGAGGTCTACACGGACGCCTACCGGTTCGTGACCGACGAGCCCCTGCAGGTCAGCGCGTTCGGCCAGGTCAACAACGACGACGCCCTGCCGCCCGGCCTCGTGGACCAGTTCAACGCCCTGTCGCAGGCCCTGTTCACCGACGGCGACGTGGAAGGCCAGCTCGCCACGTTCGACGGCGCGTGGGACCAGGCGGCCTCCGCGCAGTAACCGCGGCCACCGGTCGGCGGGCGCGTGCCGGGGCACCGGCCCCGCGGCGCCCGCCGACCCCCCGCACCACACCGCACCGCACGCCTCACCGGCACGACACAGACCACCATCCCTGACGCCACGCCTGCTCCGCCCCGCCCGTCGCGGAGCAGGAAAGGACCTCGCCGTGCGCAGACGAACACCACTCTCCAGCCGAAGGCTCGGACTGGCCCCGGTCGCGTGGATCGCGTTCATCCTCTACGGGATGTTCCTGCTCTACCCGCTGGTGCGCAGCTTCCTCTTCAGCTTCACCGACCGGAGCCCGCTCCAGACCGACAGCGACTTCGTCGGGCTCGACAACTACCGGGAGCTGCTCTCCGACGACCGGCTCATGGACAGCCTGATGTTCACGGGAATCGTGGTCGTCTCCGTCACCGTGGTCGCCAACGCGGCCGGGCTGCTGCTGGCCATGATCCTCAACCGCTCCACCGCGAACTACCGCGTCATGCGGACGCTCATCTTCATCCCACAGGTGCTCTCGGGGGTCGTCGTCGGCTTCATCTGGCGCAGCCTCCTCACCCAGAACGGCCTGCTGAACCAGCTCCTGGAGCAGATCGGCGTCATCGACGAGCCCGTCGCCTGGCTCGGCAGCTCGGGGCTGGCGACGTTCTCCATCTGCGCCGTCGTGAGCTGGGTGACGATCGCCTTCGCCACCGTCGTCTACACGGCGTCCCTCCAGTCCGTGCCGCGCGAGCTGTACGAGGCGGCGCGCATGGACGGCACCGGCGCGTTCGGCCGCTTCCGCCACGTCACCCTCCCGATGGTGGCGCCCGGCATGACGATCAGCGTCGTCCTGTGCCTGATCACGACGCTGAAGCTCTACGACGTGATCGCCGTCCTGACCGGTGGCGGCCCCGCCAACTCGACCGAGTCCACGGCGCTCTACCTGGTCAACGTCGCGTTCACCGGCAACCGTTTCGGCTACGCCTCGGCCATCGCCATGCTGCTGCTCGCGCTGACCGCCGTCGTCTCCTACGTCGTCACGTCCCTCCTGCGCAGAAGGGAGGTCAGCCTGTGAGCAGGTCTGCCTCGATCCACCGGCCCTCGGCACAGCGGCCGTCCCTGCGCGGCGGCGCGCGGCTGACGGGCGCGTGGGCGGTCACGCTCGTCTTCGTCCTGCCCGTCTACGTCGCGTTCGTCAGCGCGTTCAAGACGCAGGAGCAGATCCTCTCCAACCCGGCCGCGCCGCCCGCGCCGTTCACCTTCGACAACATCACCGAGGCGCTGCAACGGCCCGACAACCTGGTGCAGGCCGGGCTGCTCAACTCGATCCTGGTGACGGTCGCCACGCTCGTCATCGTCATCCCGCTCAGCTCCGCCCTGGCCTTCTACGTCTCGGAGCGCTCCCCCAGGATCAGGGGCGCCCTCCTCGCGCTCTTCGCGCTGGGCCTGATGGTTCCGCCGCAGGTGGTGCTGCTGCCGATCGTGCTCCAGCTCCAGGACCTCGGCCTGTCCAACAGCTATACGGGGCTGATCCTGTCGAACGTCGGCGGCGGCTACCTGTCGTTCGCCGTCTTCGTCTACGTCGGCTTCCTGCGCAGCGTGCCGCGCGAGGTGATCGAGGCGGCCCGCGTGGACGGCGCCGGTGACCTGCGCGTGTGGTGGCGGATCATCTTCCCCGTCGTGCGCCCGGCCACCGCGACCGTGGGGATCTTCCTCGGCCTGTGGGTGTGGAACGACTTCCTGAACCCGCAGTTCATCCTCGGCCCGCTCCAGGGCCAGACGATCACGACGGGCATCTACGTGTCCCTCGGCGCCTACTCGACGGACTACAGCCACCTCTTCGCGATCATGTTCCTCGCGGCGGTCATCCCGGTGGTCGGCTACCTCGTCAGCCAGCGCGAATTCATCCACGGCCTGATGTCCGGAGCGTCCCGATGACCGAGCCCACGCCTTCCCTGCCGACCCTGTCCCTGCCGACCCTGTCCCTGCCCGCCCTGGACGAGCTGGCCGGTGCCTGGACCGACCGCTCCGCCCTCGCCCACCTCCCGTCGCTGCGCAACCAGTGGGGCCAGGGCCACGTCAACAACGACCTGACGTCCCTGTCCTGGGTCGCGTTCCCGCCCTACAGCGGCGGCTACCACACCGGCGCCCTGCGCATCGACGGCCAGTTGCCCGCCGCCACGCGCCTGCGCTGGTCCCCGTGGGGCGTCGAGCGCGCCGCCCGCGTGGGCGGGCTGAGCGTCACGACCGACACGCGCATGGGGTACGAGCGCAGCCGTCTGCTGTGGCGACTGACGCTGCGCAACGACTCGGCCGCGCCGGTCACCGCCGCCGTCGAGCAGGAACTGCTCGCGATGTTCGCCCACTCGGAGGTGGACTGGGGCTGGCTGTACGGCACCCCCTGGACCGCCGGGCACCACCACGACTACTACACGACCGAGCGCCTGCGCGCCGAGACCACGGCGCAGCGGCCCCGCCAGGTGCAGCTGGCGCCGCTCGGCCCGCGCTTCGTGCGGCTCGGCAGCCCCCGCATCCCCGGCATCCAGCGGGACGAGGACTCCGCGCCGATGCTGCTCGAATTCGAGCTGCCGGACCACTCCACGCCCGACTCGGGTCGCGTCCGCGCCCCCGGCGCGAGCTGCACGGTGCGCGGCATCGCCGTGGTGCGCGCCGACGGCGGCACGGAGCACGTCGGGGACGCCGCCGCGGAGCACGCCGTGCGGCCCGACACCGACCGGCGGCTCGACGCCGTCGAGCTGCGCACCGGCGACACGTTCCGCTTCGACGTGCTGGTCGGGCAGGCGGGCGGGTCGGGCGTCGTCCTGACCCACGGCAACCACCCCGACTCCCTCCAGGTCGCCCTGGAGGACGGGCGGCTGTCGCTGCGGATCGCGGGCGAGCACGAGACGGCGGCCGAGCCGCTGCCGACCGGCGTCTGGCACACCGTCACGGTGCGGCTGGACGACGAGGCCGCCGAGCTGTCCGTGGACGGCGCCGCGGCGCTGCGCACCACGCCCTGGTGGTCGGGCCGCCGCTGGAACGCGCGCGTGGACGGCGCGTCCGTCGTCGTCGAGGACGCCCGCAGCGCCGCCCGTTCCGCCTACTCCTTCGACACGGCGCCGACCTCCCTGGCCGCCGAGGGCGCCCGCGGCACGGCCCGCTGGGACGTGACGCTGGCGCCGGGGCAGGAGGTCGCCATCGGCTTCGTCCTCGACATCGCCGACTCCACGGGCGAGGCGCTCGCCGGCTCCCGCGCCACGGCCGACGGCTTCACCGCGGCGTTCGACGCCGTGGCCGACCGCTGGCGGGAGACGTGGCAGGCCGCGTTCACCCCGGGCAACGCCGAGTTCTCGGGCCACCTGCCGACGTTCCACACGCAGGACGCCGACCTCTCGCGCACCTACTACCTCGGCGCGCTCCTCGCCGTCTACATGCGCAACACCCAGGTCAGCCCGATCGGCCCGGTGTTCCTCACCGGCGGCCCGCGCCTCGGCCCCACGACCACGTTCTTCTGGGACCAGTCGGAATGGGCCCGCACCGCCGCGCTGCTCGACCCGGCGGGGGTACGCGCCTGGCTCGTCGCCTCGATGACCGTGCCGTACGACCACTGCCACTCGTTCGACACGCGCAACGTCCTGCCGGTCGGCAACCACTACGCGGCGAACGACCACGCCATCTTCCGCAGCGTCAAGGCCTACCTCGGCGTCACCGGCGACCTGTCGCTGCTGGACGAGACGGCGGGCGATCGCAGCGTCCTCGACCACCTGCGCGCGATGGCCTACCGGCCGCGTGAGCGCCGCGCCGCGTTCGGGGACGGGGTGCTCATGGACTTCGGCCGCGACGCGTGGGAGCTCCTGGAGTGCGTCCCCAACTACCGGGACGGCGTGGTCTCCCTGAACGCGGGCCACGTCGGGATGCTGCGCTCCCTCGCCGCCCTCCTGCGCGTCCTCGACCCCGACGGCGGGAACGAGCTGGAGGCCAAGGCGGCGCAGGCCGACGCCGACGAGCTGGCCCACGCCGTGCTCGGCCAGTACGCGGGCGGCGGGCGCTGGAACATCGCGCACCCCGAGGGCGACGAGGTCATCGGCCACTGCCTGGACTTCGAACTGGTCGTCGCCGACATGGGCGAGGACCTGCCCGAGCGGCACCGCGCCGAGATGGCCGACTTCGTCACCGGCCACCTCATCGACGGCGACTGGATGCGGGCCCTCGACCCCGAGGACCCGATCGCGCCGCTGTCCGACCGGCCCGACCACGGCGCGGGCGGCGCCTTCGCCGCCTGGCCGGGCGCCACCGCCTTCGGCCTGTGCCGCCTCGGCCGCCACGAGGACGCGGCCGGGCTGCTGCGCCGCGCGCACCGCGCCACCTCGGGCGCGCTGTGGGGGCAGGCGATGGAGGTCACCGCGGACGGCGGGTACCGGGTCGCGGAGCGCGGCGTGGCCAACCGCGACAGCAACGCCGCCGTCGCCGTGACGGAGACCGTCCTCGCCGGTCTCTTCGGCATCGAGGCCGGGATCGAGAGCCTGGGCCGCCGGGTCGGCCGGGTCGAGACCCCCTTCGGCCGCCTCACGAACGTCCGTGCCGTCGGCTTCTCCCTCCCCGTACGGGAGTCGTGAGCCGCCCGGCACGGCACAGATCCACCTCGCACTCCCCACCAGACCCCACTCGAAGGAGAGACATCATGGGGCAGGAGAGAACACCGCGCGAGACTCCGGGTTTCCGGAGGCGCGCGATGCTGGCCGCACCCTTGGCACTCGCGGCGGCCAGCCAGCTCGGGGCACCAGGATCGGCGTTCGCACAGACCACCGCCGTCCGGGCTGCGGCAGCCGCCCGGCCGACGGACGCCCAGCGCTGGGACGCGCTGCGGGCCAAGCTCGCCGGGATCGAGGGCGTGTGGACGAACCAGGCGTACGCCGGTGGCGTCAACAACGCGATGCCGGACACGGCGCTCCTCGGCAACGGTGACGTCGGCGTCACCTCGGGCGGCAGCGAGGGCGTCAAGACGTTCCGCATCTCCAAGGGCGACTTCTGGAACGGCAACCCGCGCCCGATACCGGCGGCGATCGGCGGCACCACCCTGGGCCCGGCGACCGCGCAGCCCGGCGGCAACCTGGCGCTCGGCGCCGCCGCGACGGCGAGCAGCAGCGACGGCGCGTTCCCGCCGGCCCGTGCCGTGAACGGCGAGTGGGGCAGCGGCTACGAGGGCTGGGTGTCGCAGGTCGGCAAGCCCCAGTGGATCAGGCTGGACCTGCGCGCCGAGCAGACGATCGCCCGCTGGGTGGTCCGCAACGACGAGGCGGCCCGCCCCGGCAACGGCGCGCACAACACGCGGAACGTGACGCTCCAGGTCAGCTCGGACGGCACCACCTGGCGCACCATCGACACGGTGACGGGCAACACCGCCGCCGTCATCCAGCGCGACGTCACGGCGACGCGGGCGCGTTACGTCCGGCTGAACATCACCGAGCCGACCCAGTCGAGCACGCCCGACACGACGCAGAACCCCCGCGCGCGGATCGGGCAGATCGAGCTGTACGCCCAGCCGGGCGGCAACCAGCCGCCGAGCCGCCCGTTCCGCGAGACGCAGCAGATCGTGGACGGCGACATCAACACCGAGATGTACATCGGCGACACGCAGCTGTCGCTGGTGACCCGGCTGGCCGCGAACAGCAACATCCTCATCACCTCGGTCACCTCGCGCGGCTCCCAGGCCGTGCGGCTCCAGTCCTCGACGTGGGCAGGCGCGGCCACGGCCAGGCCCGAGTACACCAACACCTCGGGCGTGGACGGCGCGACGATGTGGGCGCAGCGCACCACGGCGCCCGGCAGCAACTGGGTGTCCCGGGCGGCCCTGGCGACGCGCATCCTGGGCGGCGCGTCCGTGGAGACCCCGCGGGCCTCCGGGGCGACGGCCAGCGTGTACTTCACGCTCCAGCCCGGCGCGACGGCCCACATCATCACCGCGATCGCGGGCGGCGGGCGCAACCCGGCGAACCCGGCGGCGGACGCGAGGGCCCTGGTGGCCGCGCAGGCCGTCGGCACCATCGCGACCCTCGACACCGAGCGCGTCGCCTGGTGGCGTGACTACTGGATGCGGTCCGACGTCCACCTCGGGGACGCCGCCCTGGAGCGCTTCTACTACCCGGCGCAGTACTTCATCGGGTCCTCCGCGCGCGCGGGGAAGGTGGCGCCGGGGCTGTACGGCCTGTGGACGACGACGGACTACCCGCAGTTCAGCGGCGACTACCACCTCAACTACAACGCGCAGGCGCCGTTCTACGGCGTCTACTCCAGCAACAGGCCCGAGCTGTCGCGCCCGTTCCACCAGGTGATCATGGACTACGTGCCCGAGGCGCGGCGCCGTGCCCGGGAGGACCTGCGGCGGGTGAAGTCCGACTACGTGGGCGGGCGTTTCCCCTCGGGCGGCGTGCCCGGCGGTGTGCTGTTCCCCGTGGGCATCGGCCCCTGGGGCTCGACCACCGACGACCAGTACCACCAGCAGGTGTCGAACGCCCTGTTCTCCGCCTCGCAGTTCGTCGAGTACTACGAGTACACGCAGGACCGCACGTTCCTGCGGGACCAGGCGTACCCGTTCCTGGTGGACGTCGCCACGTTCTTCGAGCACTACCTGGAGTACGACGCGGCGGCCGGGCGCTACCGCCTGTGGAGCGGCCCGCACGAGGGCACGTGGGGCCAGGACTCGTCGGCCGACATCGGCCTGCTGAAGCAGGTGTACGGCGCGGTCATCAGCGGCAGCCAGACGCTGGGCGTGGACTCGGGACGCCGCGCGACCTGGCAGAACATCCTGAACCGGCTCCCCGAGCAGGCGACGATCGTCCGGAACGGGACCACCGTGTACTCGCTGGTGCGCGGCGGCACCATGCAGGGCGACGACACGCGGGACTTCCGGCCGGGCGACAACACCATCAACCTGGAGTTCGTCCACCCGGGCGACGTGCTGGGCATCACCTCGGCCCAGGCGCAGCGGCAGATCGGCATCAGCACGCTGGACGCCATGAACTCCTGGGGGCAGAACAACAGTTTCCCGAAGGTGTTCACGCAGGCGGCCAGGGTCGGCTACCCCGCCCAGTCGCTGATCGACCGGTTCAAGACCGTCATCTCCACCCGCACGGCCGCGAACCTCCGCATCACCGACCCGTACCACGGGATCGAGAAGTCGGGCACGACCGAGGCCATCAACAACATGCTGGTGCAGGGCCACGGCGGCGTGATCACGCTGTTCCCCGTGTGGCCGTCCGCGCGTGACGCGAGCTTCAACCGGCTGCGTATGCCGGGGGCGTTCGTCGTGTCCAGCGCGCGGCAGGGCGGCGCCGTGCTGTACGCCGACGTCGTCAGCCAGGTCGGCGGCACGCTGCGGCTGACCAACGCCTGGCCGGGCCGGACGATCGCCGTCACCAACGCGGCGGGCCAGCCCGTGTCCTTCACCACCACCGGCGGTGTCATCACCGTCCAGACCGCCGCGGGACAGACGTACCGCGTGGACCCGGTCTGATCCGAACGTGGCCCGTGGCGCGCGCACCACGCGTCACGGGCCACCCCCCACGCCACCCCCCATCCGTCACCTCACACAGTCCCCCTTCCTCACGCGTGCGCTCACGCACGCGCAGTTCACCGCACAGACCCCGCTCGAAGGAGAGACATCATGGGGCAGGAGAGAACAGCGCGCGAAACACCCGGGTTCCGTAGGCGCTCGGTCCTGGCGACCTCGGTGGCGCTCGGCGTCGCCGCGCCGCTCGCAGGTCAGGGGCAGGCGCTCGCCCAGTCGTCGGCCGGTGGCCGGCACGGGTCGGGCGGCTCGCGCCCGTCGGAGCGGGAGCGCTGGGACACGCTGCACGCGAAGCTGGCGGCGATCACCGGCGTCTGGACCGACGAGAACTACGTCGGCGGCGTCAACAACACGATGCCGGACACGGCGCTGCTGGGGAACGGCGACGTCGGCGTCACCTCGGGCGGCAGCCCAGGCGTGAAGACGTTCCGCATCGCCAAGGGCGACTTCTGGAACGGCAACCCTGGCCCGGTCCCGGCAGCGGTCGGCGGCGTGAGCATCGGCTCGGCCGTGCCGCAGGACTTCGGCAACCTGGCGCGCGGCGCCACGGCGACCGCGAGCGCAAGCCACGACGCGTTCACGCCCGACCGCGCGGTGAGCGGGCAGTGGACCGGCGGGTACGAGGGCTGGGTGTCCCCGGTCGGCAAGCCGCAGTGGATCGCCCTCGACCTGGGCAGCGAGCAGACGATCGCCCGCTGGGTGGTCCGCAACGACGAGGCGGCCCGCCCCGGCAACCGGTCGAACAACACGAAGGACCTGGTCTTCCAGACGAGCGCCGACGGCGCCTCCTGGCAGGACGTGGACGCGGTGACCGGCAACAGCGCCCCGGTCATCGACCGCGACATCGCGCGCGTCACCGCCCGCCACGTGCGGTTCTTCATCACCGAGCCCACCCAGGCCGACACCGAGGACTCCACCGCGAACCCGCGCGCCCGCGTCGGCCAGATCGAGCTGTACGCGGAGACGAGCGCCGAGAACCCGAACACCCCGCCGGAGGGCGCGCCGTTCCGCGAGGAGCAGCACATCCTGGACGGCAGGATCACGACGAAGCTGACGATCGACGGCACCCCCCTGGAGCTGACGACCCGCCTGGCCGCCGAGCGGAACGTGCTGGTCACGACGCTCACGTCCCGGGGCGACGCGCCGCTGCGGCTCCAGCTGTCCACCTGGGCGGGCACCCCGATCGCGCGCGCCCAGTACACCAACGCCTCCGGTGCCGACGGCAGCACCCTGTGGGCCGAGCGCACGACCGCCCCCGGCGACAACTGGGTGTCCAAGGCCGTCCTCGCCACCCGCGTCCTCGGCGCGTCCGTCGAGACGCCCGAGGTCTCGGGCGCGACGGTGAAGACGTACGTCACCGTCAGGCCGGGCCGCACCATCGACATCGTGACGGCGATCGCCGGTGGCGGACGCGCGCCGCGCGACCCGAAGCGGGAAGCCCTCGCCCTGGCGGGCGCGCAGAACAGCCGCTCGCTGCGCGACCTCGACAGCAGGCGCGTCGCGTGGTGGAAGGAGTACTGGCTGCGCTCGGACGTCCACCTGGGCAAGGCGACGCTGGAGCGTTTCTACTACGCGGCGCAGTACTTCCTCGGCGCCTCAAGCCGCCCGGGCAAGGTGTCCCCCGGGCTCTACGGCCTGTGGACGACGACGGACTTCCCCCAGTTCAGCGGCGACCTGCACCTCAACTACAACGCGCAGGCGCCGTTCTACGGCGTCTACTCCAGCAACAGGCCCGAGCTGGTCCGCCCGTTCCACCAGGCGATCCTGGAGTACGTGCCGGAGGCCAAGCGCCGCGCGCGGGAGGACCTGCGGCGGCTGAAGGAGGACTACATCGACGCGCGCTTCCCCTCGGGGGGCCTGCCCGGCGGTGTCTTCTTCCCGGTCGGCATCGGCCCCTGGGGCTCCACGACCGACAACAGCTACTGGCAGCAGGTCTCCAACTCCCTCTTCTCCGCCTCGCAGTTCGTGGAGTACTACGAGTACACGCTGGACCGTGACTTCCTGCGCGAGGAGCTGTACCCCTTCCTCTCCGAGGTCGCCGAGTTCTTCGAGCACTACCTGGAGTACGACGCGTCGGCCCGCCGTTACGTCCTGTGGAGCGGGCCGCACGAGGGCTCCTGGGGCAAGGACTCGACCGCCGACATCGGGCTGCTGCGGCAGACGCTCGGCGCGCTGATCAAGGCGTCCGAGGAGCTGCGCCGCGACGCGGGGCGCCGCCGTACCTGGCAGCACATCCTGGACCGCCTCGCGGAGCCCGCCACGGGCGAGTACGACGGCCGGACGGTCTACACGCTCGCCGAGGCGGGCAGCATGGTCGGCGACACCCGCGACATCCGTCCTGGCGACAACACGGTCAACCTGGAGTTCATCCACCCGGCCGACTACCTCGGCGTCACCTCGGACGAGGAGCGGCGGCAGATCGCCATCGACACCCTCGACGTCATGAACTCCTGGGGCAACGACAACAGTTTCCCGAAGGTGTTCACGCAGGCGGCCAGGATCGGCTACCCGGCCCAGTCGCTCATCGACCGCTTCGTCGGCGTCGTCGAGGGCGAGTTGGCGGCCAACCTGCGCATCCGTGACCCGCACCACGGCATCGAGAAGTCGGGCGCGACCGAGGCGGTCAACAGCATGCTGGTGCAGAGCCACGACGGGGTCGTGTCCCTGTTCCCCGTGTGGCCGTCCGACGCCGACGCGCACTTCAACGACCTGCGGCTGCCGGGGGCGTTCCTCGTCTCCAGCGCGTTGAAGGGCGGCACGGTGCGCTACGCCGAGTTCACGAGCGAGGCGGGCGGCACGCTGAAGCTGGCCAACCCCTGGCGGAGCGACCGCGTCTCGGTGACCGACTCGCGCGGCCACCGCGTGGACGCCTCCGTGCGGCACGGGGTCATCACGGTGCGGACCGGCAAGGGCCGGACGTACCGCGTCACCCCGCGCTGACCGGCGGCGCCTGAGAACGGCCGGGCCCGGTGGTGCCCTCCCGTAGCACCGGGCCCGGTCCTCCCCCGCCGCCTCCGCGCGGCAATTGACCCGACCTCTTCGCCCCTTTGAACCAGACATCCAGGGGTGAAGCGGCACATTACAAGATATTGGTCCGATGAATGTGTCCTACCATGGGTGACGCGGCTGCCACGGATCTCCCCCGGGAGACCGCGCGACGAGACCGCCCCACCCCGACACCTTCACGCGAGCCTGAAAGGCAAACCGTGCCCCCAGCCCTGTCGCGCGTCACCGCGCTGGACACGTTCGACATCAGGTTCCCCACCTCCCGGTACCTGGACGGCTCGGACGCCATGAACCCCGACCCCGACTACTCCGCCGCCTACCTGGTGCTGCGCACCGACGCGGGCGACGGGGCCGAGGGACACGGATTCGTCTTCACCATCGGCCGCGGCAACGACGTGCAGGTCGCCGCGATCGAGGCCCTGCGCGCCCACGTCGTCGGCCTGCCGGTCGATGCCCTGTGCGCGGACCCCGCCTCGCTCAGCCGCGCGCTGGTCGGCGACAGCCAACTGCGCTGGCTGGGCCCGGAGAAGGGCGTGATGCACATGGCGATCGGCGCCGTCGTGAACGCCGTGTGGGACCTGGCCGCCAAGCGCGCCGGCGTCCCGCTGTGGAAGCTGCTCGCGGACGCGACACCCGAGTGGCTGGTCTCCCAGCTCGACTTCCGCTACCTCACGGACGCGCTGACCCCCGACGAGGCCCTGGACCTGCTGCGCCGGGGCAAGAAGGGCGCCGCCGAACGGGAGGAGCAGCTGCGCGCCCAGGGCTACCCGGCGTACACCACCTCGCCCGGCTGGCTCGGGTACTCGGACGAGAAGCTGACGCGGCTCGCCCGCGAGGCGGTCGCCGACGGCTTCGCGCAGATCAAGCTGAAGGTCGGCGCCGACCTGGCGGACGACATCAGGCGCTGCCGGGTCGCCAGGGAGGCGGTCGGCCCCGGCGTGCGCATCGCGATCGACGCGAACCAGCGCTGGGACGTCCCCGAGGCCGTCTCCTGGACGCGCGCCCTCGCCGAGTTCGACCCGTACTGGATCGAGGAGCCGACGAGCCCGGACGACGTGCTGGGCCACGCGGCGATCCGGCGTGAGGTCGCGCCCGTCAAGGTCGCGACCGGCGAACACGTCCAGAACCGCGTCCTGTTCAAGCAGCTGCTCCAGGCCGGGGCCATCGACGTCGCGCAGATCGACGCGACGCGGGTCGGCGGCGTCAACGAGAACCTGGCGATCCTGCTGCTGGCGGCGAAGTTCGGCGTCCCGGTGTGCCCGCACGCGGGCGGTGTCGGGCTGTGCGAACTCGTCCAGCACCTCGCCATGTTCGACTTCGTCGCCCTGTCGGGCAGCACGGACGGCCGCGTCATCGAGTACGTGGACCACCTGCACGAGCACTTCGTGGACCCGGTGGTGATCCGCGACGGGCACTACGCCGCCCCGACCGCCCCCGGCTTCTCCGCCACGATGCACCCGGGCTCCCTCACCGACCACGTCCACCCGGGAAGCGGGGCACCGCAGCATGACTGAGCCGACGCACACGCCCGGCGCCGCCACCCCCGCCCTGCCGCGCGCCACGCTGGGCCGCGGCGCCGTCCCCGTGACCCGCCTGTCGTTCGGCGCGGCGGCCCTCGGCAACCTGTTCGCGCCCGTGGACCCGGCCGCGGCACGCGCGGCGGTGGACGCCGCCTGGGACAGCGGCATCCGCTACTTCGACACGGCGCCGCACTACGGGCTCGGCCTGTCCGAGCGGCGGCTCGGCGAGGCGCTGGCCGACCGCCCGCGGGACGCGTTCACCGTGTCCACCAAGGTGGGCCGCCTGCTGGTGCCGGGGCCGGGCGAGGGCGACGACCTGGCGAACGGCTTCGCCGTCCCCGCGACGCACCGCCGCGTGTGGGACTTCAGCGCGGACGGCGTGCGGCGCAGCGTCGAGGAGAGCCTCGAACGGCTGGGCCTGGACCGGGTGGACGTCGTGTTCCTGCACGACCCGGACGACCACGCCGAGGAGGCGTTCGGCGAGGGCTACCCGGCGCTGGAGCGGCTGCGCGCCGAGGGCGTCGTCGGCGCGATCGGCGCGGGCATGAACCAGGTGGCGATGCTGACGCGGTTCGTGCAGGACACGGACGTGGACGTCGTGCTGTGCGCCGGGCGGTACACGCTGCTCGACCAGTCGGCGCTGACCGATCTGCTCCCGGCCGCCGCCGACCGCGGCACGTCCGTCGTGGTGGGCGGCGTGTTCAACTCGGGCCTGCTGGCCGACCCGAGGCCGGGCGCGACGTACGACTACGCCGCCGCGCCCGACGCGTTGCTGGAGCGGGCGCAGCGGATGGCGGCCGTGGCGGCGCGGCACGGCATCCCGCTGCGGGCGGCTGCGTTGGCGTTCCCGTCCGGGCATCAGGCGGTGTCGAGCGTGCTGGTCGGCATGCGGTCGGAGGCCGAGGCGCGGGACGGGGCCGCGCTGTTCGGCGCACCGGTGCCCGCCGCGTTCTGGGCCGAGCTGGTCGCCGAGGGCCTGCTGCACGAGGACGTGCCCGTACCGCAGGGGCGGTAGGCGGGCCGGGGGCAGGGGAACGCGGGGGCGGTCCCCTGCCCCCCGGGCGGCGCCGCTATCGTGGTCCCGCTCGATCCCACCACTCAACGTTTCTGCCCGGCGCTGGAGCCGACGCCGACGAGGGCCGCGTGTCCGTCCCGTCCGCGTCACCTGGACGACTCCTGGCGGCGGGAGGCCGCGCCCACGACGGGCGCCGCCTCCCCGACCGTCCCACCGCGCAGCGGAAGGTTCGCCGTGACGCCGCGGCTCCGGTTCCGTACCCCCACGCACGCCCCCGCCCGTACGACGGGCACCGCCTCCTACCGTTCCGCCCTACGGGTCCCGGGCGCCGCGGCCTTCTTCCTGGCCGCGGCCCCCGCCCGGGTCGGGGTGGCCATGGCCGGTCTCGGCATCGTCTGGATGGTCCACGCGGGGACCGGGTCCTTCGGGGCCGCGGGGCTGGTCACCGGCGCGTTCGCCGTGGCCGAGACCCTGGTCGGCCCGCAGACGGCCCGCCTCATGGACCGTTTCGGACAACCGCGCGTCCTCGTCCCCCTGTTGTGCGCGCACGCCGTGGTGATCGCCGCGCTGGTGGCGCTCGCCCTGTCGGAGGCGTCCGCCGCGGCGCTGACGGCGGCCGGTCTCGCCGCCGGGGCGACCGTCCCGCAGTTCGGCGCGCTCTCGGCGGCGCGCTGGTCGGCGCTGCTGCACGGCAGGCCGGAGCTGACCCCGGCGTTCGCGCTCGAAACGCTCAGCAACGAGGCGGCGTTCCTCGTCGGCCCCGCCCTCGCGGTGCTGGTGGCGACGCAGGTGCACCCGGCGGCGGGCACGGTGCTCGCCGGGGCGCTCGTCGTCGGCGCGGGACTCGTCTTCGCGGCGCTGCGCCGCACGGCCCCGCCGCCCGCCGCGCCGCCCGCCCGCGACCGTGACGCCGCCCGGGGCCGACGGACGCTGTGGACCCGGACCTTCGCCACGCTGCTGGTGGTCAACCTGGCCCTCGGCGTCTTCTTCGGCTCGACCCAGGTGTCGGTGAGCGCCTTCGCCGAGGCCCACCACGCCCCCACGGCCGCCGGGTTCCTTTACGGCCTGATGAGCGCGGCGAGCCTGCTGACCGGTCTGCTCCACGGACGACGCGGCGGGCACCTCCCGGCCGGGACCCAACTGCCCGTGATCCTGACGCTCCTGGCCTGTGCGTCGCTGCTGCCGCTCCTGGCCGACTCCCCCTGGCAGCTCGGCCTCGCGCTGCTGCTGCCCGGGGCGTGCGTCGCGCCGTGCATCATCGTGGCCTCGACACTCGTCGGGTCGGCGACGGACAGGTCGGTCCTCACGCAGGCGTTCACCTGGACGAACTCCGCGAGCGCGGCGGGCATCGCCGTGTCCGCCGCCGCGACCGGGCGGCTCATCGACGGTTCCGGCGGGGCGCGGGCCGGGTTCGCCGTCCCCCTGCTCGTCCTGACGGCGACGGCGGCGCTCGCCTGGTACAACCGTCACGCGCTCACGGCCGGGCAGGCCGGTCCGTCGGGCGACCACACCGGAGGGACTGGGCAAGGCACATGAACAACGGCAGACCGGCCGACACGGACGGCTTCGACCTGACCGGGCAGACGGCGCTGGTCACGGGGGGCTCGGCCGGTCTCGGCCTGGCCATCGCGCGCACCCTGGCCCGGGCCGGTGCCTCCGTCGTGATCGCCAGCAGACGTCGGGACGCGTGCCGGGAGGCCGCCGCGCAGCTCACGGCGGCGACCGGGCGACCGGTGCTCGGCCTGGCCTGCGACGTGAGCGACGAGCGCGCCGTCCGCCTGCTCACCGACGAGGTGGTGGACCGTCACGGCCGCCTGGACGTGCTGGTGACCAGCGCCGGTGTCCAGGCGCGCGGGGAGATCACCGACCTCGACGTCGCCGCACTCCGGCACGCGTTGGAGGTCAACGTCGTCGGCACCTTCCTCGCCTGCCAGGCCGCCGTGCCGGTGATGCGCGCCGCGGGGTACGGCCGCATCGTCACGCTCGCCAGCGCGCTCGGGCTCGTGGGCGCCGCGGGCCGCGCGGGCTACGCCGCGACCAAGGGGGCGGTGGTCCAGCTGACACGGAGCCTGGCCGTGGAGCTCGCGGGTTCCGGCGTCTGCGTCAACGCGCTCGCGCCCGGGCCCTTCCGTACGCCGCTCAACGAGGGCATCGACGACGATCCGCGCGTCCAGGACTTCCTGGCCCACCAGGTCCCGGCCGGGCGCTGGGCGCAGCCGGGCGAACTGTCCGGCGCGGCGTTGCTGTTGGCGAGCCCCGCGGCGTCCTACCTCACCGGCGCGGTCCTCCCCGTCGATGGCGGCTGGACGGCCCACTGACGCGGCGAGGAGCAGCGGGGAGGGCGCGGGCGGAAGCCGCCCGCGCCCTCCCCCCGTTCAGGTCACGGCCGTTACGGGACGCGCGGGAAGCGGGTTGTTGCGGTAGCGAGGGAGCCGATCCACGCACCCCCAGTGGCGGCGCATGCCCTCCTCCTCCCCTCCCCGATGCCACAAGGACACCTCCATGGGCCTGCACGCACTCCGGCGACCAGCTCTCCTGCTGCTCGTCTCCCTCGTCTCCCTCGTCACCGCGACCGGCACCTCGGGCGCCGCGGCCGTCCCCGGAACGAGTCCGGTCGTCGCCGTCGGACAGTCCCCGCTGGCCGTGCCGGGCGAGTACATCGTCACGCTCGCTCCGGACGCCTCACCCGGTGACGTGCTGACGAAGTTGGACGTCGAGCCGATGTTCACCTACGGCACGGCGCTGCGCGGGTTCGCCGCCCGGCTCACACCGGCCCAACTGCGGCTGGTCCGTGCCCTGCCGGGCGTCGGCGCAATCGAGGAGAACGGCCGCGTCGGCCTCGACACGACGGAAGGACGGGCCCGGGCCGACACGCAGGCGGAAAGCTGGGGGCTGGACCGGATCGACCAGCGGCACCTGCCGCTCGACGGCCGCTTCGGCACCGTCGGCACGGGCGAGGGCGTCACGGCCTACATCCTCGACACCGGGATCGAGACCGCGCACGAGGAGTTCGCCGGGCGCGCCACGACCGGGTTCGACGCCGTCGGGGACGGTCGCGACGGCCAGGACTGCCACCTCCACGGCACGCACGTCGCCGGAACCGTGGGCGGCTCCACCTACGGCGTGGCGCCCTCCGCGTCCCTCGTCGCCGTCCGCGTACTGGACTGCCAGGGCGAGGGGACCGTGGCGCAGACCCTCGCGGGCCTGGACTGGATCGCGGCCGACGCCCGGGGGCCCGCCGTCGTCAACGCGTCCATCGGCGAGCCCGCGTCCGAGGCGCTCGACAACGCCGTCAACGCGACCGCGGGCCTCGGGGTCCTGCCGGTCGTCTCGGCCGGGAACAGCGCCGAGGACGCCTGCGGCCACTCCCCGGCCCGCGCGGAGAACGCGCTCACCGTCGGCGCCGTTGACCGGCACGACGAGCAGGCCGACTTCAGCAACTTCGGCCCCTGCCTGACGCTGTACGCCCCCGGCGTCTCCATCACCTCCGCGCAGCTCGGCGGCGGCTCCCGTACCCTCAGCGGCACGTCCATGGCCGCGCCGCACGTCGCCGGAGCCGCCGCCCTCCTCCTGGAACAGGCACCGCAGTCCTCTCCCCGGGAGGTCGTCCGCCGTCTCACCGCCGCGGCCACCGAGGGCGCCGTCACCTCCCCCGGCGTCGGCTCGCCCGACCGCCTCCTGTACACCGGCGGCCTGTGACGCGGCCCGGCCCGCCCCGGTCGAGGGACCGGAGCGGGCCGGGGCGGGGACGTCACACGTTCCAGCGAGGTTCCGCGGGACGGGGGACGGGGCGGAAGGACGCGGGTGTCGGCGGTGGCGCGCCGCCGCGCCCACGCCCCGGCGCGCGGCCAGGCCCGGTCGTCCCCACCGCCGGTCCCGTGGCCCCCACGGACGTGACGTCCCGTGGTGCGAGGCGTTGAGCAGCCGTACGGCGAAGCCCCGACCTCGATCACGTGGGAGTCCTGATGGATCTTGAGATGGCGTCTGCGGACCATCCGCTGGAGATGCGGCCCGCGACTGCCGGCGAAGGGGGGCAGTACGAGGGCGACAAGGCCCCCATGGGCCCTCCGCTCCTCTTCGCCGGGCAGGCGGACCTGGAGGCCGGCGAGACCCCGCAGGCCGTGGAGGGGATCCCGCTGGTGGACGCCGGTGAGGACCCCGGCTACCGCATCCCCCAGGACATCGCCGCCGCCGGACTGGCCAACGACGCCGAGCGCGTGGACAAGTGGACGTCCTCGCTGACCGACGGGCAGCTGAGTGAGCTGAGGTCCCTGGCCGGGGACTGCTTCAGCGACTACGAGTTCGCCAAGGGCGGGGGCGTGACGTTCATCGACTCCACCTCGACCAACGAGGCGGAGAAGTACATCTACGACCACTTCGGGGACTTCCTCGAAGCGGCCGGTGGCGCCAACCGCCTGGTGACCTCGGGCACGCTGGACGTGCGCTACCCGTGGGCGGTGTCCACCGACACCGCGCAGGGGCCCACGAAGCTCAGCTTCACGGTCACCAACACCATCAGCAACACCCACAGCGAGACCGACGGCTACTCGGTGGGAGGCTCCTTCAAGATCTCGGTCGGAGGCATCGGAGACCCCTCCTTCTCCGGCAGCTACACCCACAGCAGCACCAACAGCACCACCTGGACCTCGACCGGTGCCGTCGGCTCCGACCTGACCGTCGCCGACAAGCAGTGGGGCCGCATCGACCTCTTCAAGGTCGGCGGGACCTACGAGCGCTACCTGTTCTTCATCCTGCGCGGCCTGCCGGTGGACGGCGACGACCCCCGCTACAGCGTCTTCTACTTCAACCGGATCCGCTTCCGGTGCGCCTCGGGGCTGATCGCCTTCCCGATCAAGAACTTCTTCGTCAAGTCCCCCGACAGCCCCTCTCCCTCCGTACGTCTGCAACGCCTGTGGGCCGACGGCGAGACCCCGCCGGGCAAGGACTTCCCCACGTCCTGACACCCGGCACAGGAACGGGCCCGGACCCGGCGGACGGGGCTCCGGGCCCGTCGTACGGCACGCTCAGGCCTGGAGCGACCTGCCGGACAGGACCTAGGCGCGGGGACCGGCGCCGCGCAGCAGGGTGTCGATGATGCGGGCGGCGAGGGCGTCCGGGTCGGCGCCGTCCGCGGTGCCGCGCAGGGACTCCCCGATGAGCGCGTAGTAGACCCGGCGCACCCAGTCGAGGTCGGCCTCCGCGTCGATGAGCCTGTCGGCCCGGGCCCGCTCCAGCACGGCGGTGCAGCGCCGGGCGATGGCCTCGTGGAGGGCGGCGGCCTCGCTGCCTCGGTCGGCCGACTGCTCCAGGGCGAACGCCCAGGCGCTCTTGACCTGGAGGACGTTGGCGGTGATCCGGTGCATCGCCACCAGCGGCGGCGCGGTGTCCGGCCTGCCGTCGTCCACGGCCTGGGCGAGTTGGCGGGCCGCCGACAACGCCAGTGCCTCGATCAGCGACTGACGGTTGGCGAACCGCCGGTGGATCGTCGTCCTGGCCACCCCGGCGGCAGCCGCGATCTGCTCCATGGAGGCGCCGGGGTCCTCGGTGAGCACCCGCTCGGCCGCCTCCAGCACCGCGCGCACGCTGCGCTCCGCGTCCGCCCGCAACGGGCGTGCCGCCGTCTCATCCATCGCGTCTCCCGCTCGACCGCGTGCCGACCTGTCCACTTGCCACGGTAGATCCTACATCGCAGATGCGTTCATGGACTCAACCGCATCATGCATGTTGCAGTTCTGCGGATTAAAGGTACTGTCTCTTCTCAGTTACTGCCCGCCGCCGACCACGGACGGCGGCCATCGTCCCTGTGCCCAGGAGGAGTTCATGTACAGCACCGCCCTCGTCACCGGAGCCTCGTCCGGCCTCGGCGCCGAGTTCGCCGAGCAGCTCGCCGCCCGGGGAACCGAGTTGATCCTGGTGGCGCGGTCGGCCGACAGGCTCGCCGCGCTCGCCGAGCGCCTGACCGCCGAGCACGGCGTCCGCACCCACGTCCTGGTCCAGGACCTCGCCGAGCCGGACGCGGCCCGCCGCGTCGCCGAGTGGCTGGCGGCCCGCGGGCTGCGCGTCGAGCTGCTGGTCAACAACGCGGGCTTCGGCACCTGCGGCCGGTTCGAGGAGATATCCGGTGCCAGGGACCACGACCAGCTGATGGTCAACGTCGTCGCGCTCGTCGATCTCACCCACCAGTTGGTGCCCGGCATGCTGGCGCGAGGCCGTGGCGCGGTCCTCAACGTCGCCTCCAACGCCGGGTTCCAGCCGTCCCCCTATTTCGCCGTCTACGGCGCGGCCAAGGCCTTCGTCCTCAACTTCGGCCTCGCTCTGCGCCAGGAGTACCGACGCCGAGGCATCCGCGTGCTCACGCTGTGCCCCGGCCCGGTGGAGACCGCGTTCTTCGACACCATCGGCACCCGGAGGGCGGCCGTCACCGGTTCCATGACCACGCCGGAACCCGTCGTACGCGCCGCGCTGCGGGCGCTGGAGCGCGACCGCGGCTACGTCGCCCCCGGATTCGGCAACGCCCTGGGCGCGCACCTGACGCCCCGCCGCCCCCGGACCCTGGTCGCCGCCATCGCCGAACGCGTCACCCGCAAGGTGCTGACCCCTTCGGCTTCGGCCGCCGCCTCGGCGCCGGGTCGGGAAGACGCCGCATGAGGTCCGTTCCCGCCCCGGTCGGCGCGGCCTCGGCGATGCTTCTCGTCGGCACCTCGACGGCCGTGTCCGCCACCATCGCCGACTACCCGGTCCTCGCCGGACAGGCGCTGCGCTACGCGCTCGCCGCCGCGATCCTGCTCGCCGTCGTGCGCCATCGGCGCCTGCCACGCGTCCGCCTGACGCCACGCGACGTCCTGCTGCTGGCGGCACTGGCCGCCACCGGTCTCGCCGGGTTCAACCTGTTCCTCGTCGAGGCCACCCGCCACGCCGGGCCCGCCATGATCGCCACCGTGGTCGGCGCCGTCCCGCTCGTACTCGCCCTCGTCGGGCCGCTGACGGAACGCCGACGTCCCGCCGCCCGCACCGTCGGCGCCGCGACCGTGGTCGCGCTCGGCGCGGCCGTCGCCGCCGGCCTCGGCTCGGGCAGCGCGACCGGGCTCCTGCTGTCGCTCGGGGCCCTTGTCGGCGAGGTGGCCTTCTCCCTGCTCGCCGTCCCGCTGCTCCCCAAGCTCGGCCCTCTGCGGGTCGCCGCCTATCCCGCCGCGCTGTCGGTGCCCCTGCTGCTGGCCGTGAGCCTCGTGGTGGAGGGCGCGAGCGCGCTGCGAGTGCCCACGTCCGGCGAGGCGGTCGCGTTCGGCTACCTCGGGGCGGTCGTCACCGCCGCCGCGTTCTTCCTCTGGTACGACGCGTTGCGTCGCCTCGGCGCCGACCGTGCCGGTCTCTTCGCCGGTCTCGTGCCGGTCGGCGCGCTGCTCACCACCGTCGCGCTCGGGCTGGACCGGGCCGGGCCAGCCGACATCACCGGCGCGCTGCTCGTCGCCGCGGGCGTCGCCATCGGGCTCCGACGGCCCACGGCCGACGGGGCCGCGCAGAGCGCGCCGGTTCACGCGGCGGCCCGGGACGACTGACGTTCCCGGACCACCCGCGGGCAGGCCGCGGCTGTCCCCGGGGGCGGAAGCGATCGTCGCGGCCGGTGGCGGGCGGGATCACCGGCTTCAGAGGGAGGACCGGGCGATTTTTTTCGACACCGGACGAGTTCCCGGCGGCCTGCGCCGTCCTCCACCTGCGATCGGCCTCCGCGACGTCCGTGATCACGATGCCGGACACCGCCGCGGAAGGCCCGGCGGTCGAGCACGGTGTCGTCCGCCCCGGCCTCCGCGGAGAGCTGCGGGCCCCGGGCGTCTTCACGCCCCGCAGCGCCGGTGGGCGTGCGTCCGCGCGGTTTCAGGGGGAGTCGGCGGAAGAGGTGCAGCGGGGAGACGCGGCGCTCGCCGAAGATGCCGGAGGGACCGTGTGCGAGGGCGACCGTGACCTGGTGGTCCAGGTACGTCGAGCGGAGGCAGGCGGGGACGTCGAGATCCGTGAACCAGTCCGCATCGACCAGCGGGTCCCCGTGGTGGACGGGGACCTGCCAGTCGGCCACCGTCACATCCTTTCGGCCCCGGACGTCCGCCTCGGCGGCCAGGCGGTCGAGCACGGTGTCCGCCAAGCCGCGGCGCACGCAGTCGGGCTTGAGCAGGACGACGCCCCACCGGCTCCAGTCGATCCCGCCGAGGACCCCACCACGCCCTTCCGGGGGCCGTCTCACCGGGCGCCCCTCACGCTGGGCGGGACGTGCTTCGGCCACTTGTTCACGACCAGCCGGCTCAGGCCAGGCGACAGGCCCGACGCGGACTGATCGACCGTCAGGTGACTCGGCATGGGCCAGCAAGAAGTCCGGTAGCCCCTGTCACACCCGTTCGAACCTGAGAAGCGAAGCCCCCCGTTCCTGACCATCCGGATCCTGGTCAAGCCCGGGGGACGACGCTCGGAACAGCTTGGGACAGAGCACGCTCAGCGAGGTGTCCGGACAGCTGGCGCACGGAAGGAAACCGCAGGTCAGCGGGCGCGGCCCCGGGGTTTGAGCGGGGTCGGCGGGAGGGGCGGGGCGTCGAGGCGGGGGCCGTCGTAGCCGTGGACCTCGCCGAAACGGTCGCCCGTGGCCCAGTCCTCGCGGGCCCGCGCGATCTCCTCGTGCGAGCGGCCGATGAAGTTCCACCACATCTCACACTGTCTCGGTGTATCTGCAGGTCAAGCGGGGTGAGGACCTTAGAGGGTCAGCAAAAGGTCAGCATGGCGGCCACGGCGATCACGTTGAGACCTGACTGCGACAGAGCACGCCACGATCTCAGGCTGTCAGACCTACGTCGAGGAGCTTGGCCGCCCTGCCGATCGAGCCAGGCAAGAGGTGACGGTAGATCTTGAACGTGACGTCGATGCTGTTGTGCCCCATCCACTCAGCCACATCGGTTATCGGGATGCGCTTAGAAAGGCAGTTCGAAGAAAAGAAGTGACGGAAACCGTACATGACCATCCCCTCGGGGATATCAATCTCCTCAGACCTCTTTATTCGCTGCCACTGGTTCGAAAGGTAGTAGTACGGGAACGTGCGCCGGTCAGCGCCTTCTACTGGTGGAAGGGGGAGGTCGAAGCGGCGCAGGAGTGGCGGATCTCCTACATGACTTCAACGGACCGTCTCCCGGCGCTGGAGGCGTGGTTGCACGAGAACCATCCGTTTGACGTCCCCCAGTGGATCACCCTGCCCGTGACCGGAGGATCGGAGGCGTACCTGTCCTGGGTGGTCGAAGAGACTCATCCGCAGTAAGGCACGCCACGGCGCCTCACGTCACCGGACCTGCTCGCCGGGATTGCTCACGACGCGAACGCCAGCAAGTAGCCAGCGAGGTCGCGCTCGGTGTCGGGGAGCCAGGCAGCGAGGCACGCGGCAACTTCCCTCCGTACGCGCACTCCGCGGCCGATGTCGCGCGGGAGGCGGGGAACGCACGGAAGATCGCCAAGCAGTGCGCGACGTCGAAGACGTCGTGGATGCTGCCGCACACCACCACCGCGAACACCGCGCGTGACATGGACCGGATCCGGGCCGCGCTGGGAGAGCGGAAGCTCTCGTACCTCGGTCACTCCTACGGCACCTACCTCGGTGCGGTGTACACGACGCTGTTCCCCGGCCGCAGCGACCGGATCGTGCTCGACAGCAACGTGGGTCCCGGCGGTTACGACGTCACGGCCATGCGGCTGTTCGGCCGTGGGCTGGAGGACCGGTTCCCGGACTTCGCGAAGTTCGCCGCCGCGCACCCGGAGTACGCACTGGGCACCACCCCGAAGCAGGTGAAGGCCAAGTTCTTCGAACTCGCCGAGCGGCTGGACAAGAAGCCGTCCCACGGCACGGACGGGACGATGTTCCGGGCCATCACGTTCGGCAGCCTCTACGGCGACGGATCCATGCCCCATCTGGCGAGGTCTGGCAGGCGCACGACACCGGCCAGAAGCCGCCGCCGGAGCCGCCGGTGCCGAACCCGGAGAACTTCATGTCCTCGCGCTTCTACGTGGTCTGCGGTGACACGCGCTGGCCGGACAAGGTCCGGGACTACCAGCGCAACGTCGCCGTCGACCGGCTGAAGTACCCGATGCTGGGCGCGTCGTCGGCAGGTATCGGGCCGTGCGCGTTCTGGCCGGACGAGCGGGTCGAGCCGCCGGTTCGGATCGGTGACCGGGGGCCGTCGAACGTACTCCTGCTACAGAACGAGCGCGACCCGGGATCGCCGCTGGTAGGCGCCCAGAAGCTGCGGCGGGCATTCGGGAACCGGGCCACGCTGGTGACCGCCGACCAGGGCGGCCACGGTATCTACCCCTGGGGCCGCAACACCTGCGCGAACGACTCGGTGACCACGTTCGTGACCACCGGACAGCGGCCGGAGCGCGACCTCGCCTGCGCGGCGGAACCCGCCGAGTAGGGCGCGCCCGGCCGAGCCGATCGAGTAGTGAGGGAGCGGGAGTCATGTTCGGAACGTCGCGGCAGCGTCGGGCGGTGCGGCGGGTCAAGCCCGGGGACGGGCGAGCGCTCGAAGAGTTCCGCTGGTGGCAGTCGCTCAGCCGCGTACTGCTCTACCTGCGACTGCCCGGCCACAACGGCCAACAGACCGTCTACGCCGTCGACGCCAAGCGGTGGGGGGATCAGCAGACCGGCGAGTACAAGGCCGATCTGTACCTCCACGGCAGGCATCACGCACGGGCCAGGCTCCCTGCCGCCTTCCCCGTCCCGGGCGGCGTCATCGAAGTGAGGATGAGCACCTTCGGGCTCAAGCGCTGCCACTACGTCACCGCCGACGGAGCCGAGTACCAACTCGACCCGGACCCCCGCTCCTCCGAAGGACGCCGCGCCCGGTTCGACCGCGAGCACCCCGCGCTCAGCGGCCTCATCGGCTTCCTCTCGGCGACCGTGCTGGTCATCGCCCTGCTTCTCCTCATCCCGCAGATCGCCGAACCGCTCAGCGAGGTACCTCCCGTGGCAGAGCGCTTCGGGACGTTCACCTCGCCCGTCCGACTGCCGGCCTGGCTCAACGTCACGGTCGTGGTCGCCAGCGTGGTGTCCAGCACGGAGCGAGCCCTGCGGCTGCGTTACAGCCGGCTCCTCGACGGCGCCGCGGGCTGACCCCCGCCGCATCCGAGCAGGGGTGCCGCCGGGGCGTAAGCCCCGACGGCACCCCGCCGCACCGCAACGACCCGGACCTCCGC
The DNA here is from genome assembly GCF_000719135.1 of Streptomyces avicenniae. Lineage (GTDB taxonomy): Bacteria > Actinomycetota > Actinomycetes > Streptomycetales > Streptomycetaceae > Streptomyces > Streptomyces avicenniae. Next base: position 201,251 of record NZ_JOEK01000008.1, read on the forward strand.
CACTCGACGCGAGAACACACAGAAACCGGTTGCCGAGGGCTCGACCACGTGTCTCCCGCCGAGTTGAGGCGCTTCACCGAGTCGCTTCACCGAGGCGCCACGCGAGCATCACGCCGAAGGCGCTACGCGTGGTCCCCGTGCGAGGCCAGGCCGGCCAGGAGGAGGCGCATGCCGCGGTCGAAATGCGAGTCCCAGTCGTCGTCCTCCAGAAGCGGGAAGTGGCCGGCGAGGGTGGGATACGCGTCGGTGTGCGCACTGATGTGGGCATCCATCGCCGCGCGGGTGGCGGCTTCGTCGGTTCGCTGCTGCCACACGGCTTCGGAGGACGCGGAGCCGATCACGTAGTGGCTGATCGCCGCCGCGGCGGACGCGAGGTACGCGCCGTGGAAGCCACCGGCGGCGAGTGCGGTGTAGGCGAACTCCGAGGAGCGCAGGGCGTTCGGTCCCACGAGGGGCCGCGAATTCGCCAGGGCCGCGGCCCACGGGTGCCGCAGCAGTACGCCGCGCAGCCCGGTCATGAACGTCTCGATGTCGTCCTGCCACGAGGCGCTGTGCGCGGCGGGGATGTCGAGTTCGGCGAAGACCGCGTCGAGGGCCAGGTCCAGGACGTCGTCCTTGGTGGCCACGTGCCAGTACAGGCTGGTCGCGTGCGCGCCGAGCCGGTCCGCGAGCCGACGCATGCTCAGTTTGGTCACGCCGTCGCGGTCGAGCAGTTCGACGGCAGTCGCGATGATCCGTTCGTGCGACAGGTGAGGTCGCGTCCGGGTGGTCTTCTCCGCGCGGAACCATACGGCTCCCGGCGCGTCTTCCAGCGTCTTGTTTCCCTCGTGCTTGTTCGGCTTCGCGCTCACGAGGCCGCAGCCTACTCCGTTGCCGACACCCGTCCACCTCCCCTACAGTGGTGGAGAAAATCCAACACTGTTTGAGAACGAGGGAGGGACATGAGCGACGAAGAAGGTCACCCGCGCCGGTGGGCGATCCTGGTCGCGCTGTGTGCCGCGCTGCTGGTGATCGTCATCGACAACACGGTGCTGCACGTCGCGGTGCCCGCCATCGGCGAAGCCTTCGACGCCTCGACCGGACAGCTCCAGGCGGTGATCGACGCGTACGTCGTGGTCTTCGCCGGTCTCCTCATCACCGCGGGAGTGCTCTCCGACCGGTACGGCAGGCGACGCACCGTCATCGTGGGACTGCTGGTCTTCGGGGCGGCCTCGGCCCTCGCGGCCGCCGCGCCGTCGGTGTGGTGGCTGATCGCGATGCGGGCTCTGATGGGGGTCGGGGCGGCGCTGGTGATGCCCGCGACGCTCGCGGTGCTCGTCGCGGTCTTCCCCGCGAAGGAACGCCCGCGCGCCTTCGCGGCGTGGAGCGCGGTCGCCTCCGTCGGCATGGCCGCGGGGCCCCTGCTCGGCGGCGCGCTGGTCGACGCGTGGAGTTGGGCCGGGGTCTTCCTGATCAACGTCCCGGTCGTGGCGCTGGCTCTCGTCGGGGTGGCCCGGCTGGTGCCCGAGACCCGGGTCGCCGGCAGTCGTGGACCGGACCTGTACGGCACCCTCCTGGTCACCGCGGGCATGATCGGCCTGGTGTGGGCTCTCATCGAGGCCCCGGCATACGGCTACACCGCGCCACCGGTACTGGCCGGGGCGCTGGTGGCGGTGGCGGCGCTCGTCGCCTTCGGCGTACGGCAGGTCCGCTCCCCGATGCCCATAGTCGATCTGCGGCTCTACCGCGACCGGCGGTTCTCCGGGGCGAGCTTCGCGGTGGCGGTGATCACGATCGCCACGGGCAGCACCCTGTTCGTCCTGAGCCAGTATCTGCAACTGGCCCTGGGCTACAGCGCCTTCGAGACGGGGCTGGCCGCGGTACCGCTCGCCGCGGGCGTCGTCGCGGGCTCGGCCGTGGGCGGCCGGGCACCGGCCAGGTTCGGGACGCGGACCTGTATCGTCGCCGGGTTCATGATCACCGCGGCCGGTTTCACGGTGCTGGCCTCGCTGAACGAGGGCAGCGGCTATGTGGCGGTGTCCATCGGGCTGGCGCTGGCCGGTGCGGGATCCGGTATCGCGGGGCCCTCGGCGACCAGCACGGTGCTGGGGGCGGTGCCGCCCGAGCGGGCCGGTATGGGCTCGGCGCTCAACGACACGCACCAGCAGCTCGGCATCGCGCTGGGCGTGGCCGGGCTGGGCGGTCTGCTCGCCTCCGTCTACCGGAACTCGCTGCCGGACGCCCTGCCCGAGCACGCGATGAATTCGCTCGGGGCCACGCTGTCGTACGCCACGGGCCTCGCGGACGGCGGAGAGCTGGCCGAAGCGGCCCGTTCGGCCTTCGCCCACGCCCAGTCCGTCACGATGAGCGTCGGGGTGGTGGCCGCCCTGACCGGTGCCGCCGTGGCAGCGATCGCACTGCCGGGCCGCACCGCCCCGGCGACGGCGGAGCCCAAGGAGGCGGGGACACCCGGCTGAGGAGGGCCGCACCGGCACCGGGTGAGCGACGTCTGGGCGCCAGCTCACCCGGTGCTCGGGCCCGTCGATCGGTGCCTCGGGCCCGTCGATCGGGCCCGACGCTCCGCGCGGACAGTGCCTTTCGCCGAGCCGCCTCAAGAAATCGGCGCGGACAGTGCGGAAGCCGGTCGCGGTGGGCTTCCGTAGAAATACCGGAGCGTCAACGCACGCCGGTTCGGAATACCTTCTTCCGGTCTACGGATCCGCCATTTTCCATGATGGCTCCACGGTAGTGGGGCGATAGAGATCGCACAGCACATCCATGGAAGCACCCGGTAGCGTGTACTCCCGGACGGGCGTTCCGCAGTAAGGTCAGCAAAGGGTCAGCAAGTGTTTGATTAAACCTGGTCACAGGTGCCAACACCTGCAACAGCAACCTCCACCAAGAAGGCACAAGCAGCGGACACAACCGCGCCCCCTCGCCACGCTGGCGAGGGGCATGGCGAAGACCACGAGGCGGGCTGCGACGGGATCAATCAGGCCAGGTCAGCGCACCCGACCACGTGGTTTCAGGGCTACCGGGGGGAGTTCCGGGGCCGGGAGGCGGGTGCCGTCGTAGCCCTTTACCTCGCCGAAGCGGGGGCCCTCCATCCAGTCCTTGCGGGCCGCCTCGATCTCCTCGTGGGAGCGGCCGATGAAGTTCCACCACATGACGAGGTGTTCCTCGAACGGCGTGCCGCCCAGCAGCATGAACGACGCGTCCGCGTCCGCGCGTACCGGCAGTTCGCGGCGGCCGGTGCCGAGGTAGAGCAGGGCGTCCGGGCCCAGCGGCACGCCGTCCACCTCGCAGACGCCCGACATCGCGAGCGCCGCGTACTCGAACTCCTCCTCGACCGGCAGCCGCGCGGCGGTCCCGGCCGCGACCGTGACGTCGGCGCCGACCAGCGGGCTGTGGACGGTTCCCGGCGAGGTGGCCCCGTCGAGGGTGCCGAGGATCACCGTCGCGCGCAGCCCGCCGCCGCCCGCGATCTCCGGCAGGACGGCGTGGTGTTCGAACGCCGGGTCGCGGTGGCGGTGCCCGTCGGGCAGGGCGACCCACAGCTGGGAGCCGTGCAGCGTCGGGCCGTGGGCGCGGGGCGACTCCTCCGAGTGCGCGATGGCGCGACCCGACGTCATCAGGCCGAGTTCGCGCGGCCGTACGGTCCGCAGGCTGCCGAGGCTGTCACGGTGCAGCACCTCGCCCGCGTGCAGCCAGCTGACGGTCTGGAGACCCATGTGCGGATGCGGCGGCACCTGCATCCCCGGCTCGTCCGCGATGTCGTCGGGGCCGTACTGGTCCACGAAGCACCAGGCGCCGACCATGCGGCGTCCCATCGCCGGGAGCAGGCGGCGGACCACCGTGCTCTCGCCGAGCGGCACGGACTTGCCCGCCAGGAGTTCGCGTACGGGCCCCGTCCCGTGGGTCCCGCCGCACGGGGTCGGGACCGGCCTCAGATCGAGATTGCTCATGCCCTGATCCTGCACCAATCCCCCCGCCGGGGGCGGCTGTCAATTGTCGGGGTCCGTCAAAAAACCATGTACACGTTTACATCAGTCCCCGCACGCCGCCAGCTGCCGCTCACCGAGGGCGAGTTGGCCTCCCGCGGCTGATTCGGTCCGGTCACAAGATCTTTTCCTGCAAGCGATTGCATTCTCTCCGCAGTCGGCAGTACGTTCGGCTCACCGCCGTGATCGGAGGGTTATGGCCGCCAGCATCACCGACGTCGCCCGGCGCGCGGAAGTGTCCACCGCGACCGTGTCGCGCGCCCTGCGCGGACTGCCGAACGTCTCCGAGGCGACTCGGGAACGGGTGCTGCGGGCCGCCGAGGAGTTGCAGTACAGCGTCTCCCCGCACGCCTCCCGCCTCGCCTCCGGCAGGACAGGGACGGTCGGCGTGATCCTGCCGTTCGTGAACCGGTGGTTCTACAGCCAGGTGGTCGCCGGGATCGACTCGGTCCTGCGCGCCAACGACCTGGACGTCCTGCTGTACAACCTGGGCGACGAACGGGTGCACGAGCGGTTCTTCGCCCGGATGCCGCTGCGCCGCCGGGTGGACGCGCTCATCGTGCTCAACCTGCCGCTGTCGGCGGCCGAGTGCGAGGCGCTGGTCTCGATGGACGTGCCGACGGCCGTGCTCGGCACCCGTATCCCCGGCTGCTGGCACGTCTCCATCGACAACGCGGAGGGCGCGAGCACCGCCGTCCGTCATCTCATCAACCTCGGACACCGGCGCATCGGCATGATCACGGGGGCACTGGGCGACCCCCGCGGGTTCACCACGCCGATCGTCCGGCAGCACGCCTACCGGACCGTGCTCGCACAGGCCGGGGTGGCGTACGACCCGGACCTAGAGGTGCCGGGTCACCTGGAGATAGAGGCGGCGGCCTCGGCGATGGCCAAGCTGCTCAGCCTGCCGGACCCGCCGACAGCCGTGTTCGCGGAGTCGGACCAGATGGCGTTCGGCGCGCTGCGCACCCTGACCCGCATGGGACTGCGGGCACCGGACGACGTCTCGGTGATCGGCTTCGACGATCACGAGGCGGCCGAGCTGCTCGACCTCACCACCGTCGCCCAACCCGTAGCTCACCAGGGGGAGCTGCTCGCCCGCCAGATCCTGGACGCGCTGTCCGGGGCGAGCGAGGAGCCGACCCGGGTGGTGGTGCCGACCCGGCTCGTCGTCCGGGGCACCACGGGCGCGGCCCGCGTCGCGCGATCCCTGTATCACATCTCCTCACCTCGGCCGGGACCTGAACCGGACCAGCACAGCCGCACTACTGCGCGGTGAGCCGCTCGATCCGCGCATTTTCCAGGGTCAACTCGCAAGAGGAATGGAAGATACGTGCCCCGCACCCGTAATTCCCAGAAACCGGCAGCCCCCTGGTGGAGCACCGCCGTCGTCTATCAGGTCTACATCCGCAGCTTCGCCGACGGCAACGGCGACGGCGTCGGCGACATCGCCGGCCTGCGCGCCCGCCTGCCGTACCTCAGGGAACTGGGGGTGGACGCCGTGTGGATCACCCCGTGGTACCCGTCGCCGATGGCGGACGGCGGCTACGACGTCGCCGACTACCGCGCCATCGACCCCACGTTCGGCACGCTGGCCGAGGCGGAGGAGATGATCGCCGAGGCGCACGCGCTCGGTGTGCGCGTCCTCCTCGACATCGTCCCGAACCACACCTCGGACCGGCACCGCTGGTTCGCCGACGCCCTGGCCGCCGGGCCGGGCTCGCACGAGCGCGACCGGTACGTCTTCCGCGACGGCCGGGGCGAGGGCGGCGCGCTGCCGCCGAACGACTGGCGCAGCGAGTTCGGCGGCCGGGCGTGGACCCGGGTGACCGAGCCGGACGGCACGCCGGGGCAGTGGTACCTGCACCTGTTCGCGTCCGAGCAGCCGGACCTCAACTGGTCGAGCCGGGAGGTCCGTTCGGACTTCGAGGCGATCCTGCGCTTCTGGTTCGACCGGGGCGTGGACGGCTTCCGCATCGACGTGGCGCACGGCCTCGTGAAGGACCACACGCTGCCCGACCTGGGCATCGCGGACGACGCCGTCTTCGAGCACGAGGGCGGCAAGGAGGACCATCCGCACTGGGACCAGGACGGGGTCCACGAGATCTACCAGACGTGGCGCAAGGTGGCCGAGTCGTACGCCGGGGACCGCGTGTTCGTGGCCGAGGCGCACGTCCGTGAGGACCGGCTGCCGCTGTACCTGCGCCAGGACGAGCTGCACAGCGCGTTCAACTTCGCGTTCCTCAAGTCGGCCTGGGAGCCGAACGTGCTGCGCGAGGTGATCGACCGGGGCGTGCGCACCCCGGCCGAGGTCGGCGCCCCGCCGACCTGGGTGCTGTCCAACCACGACGTGCCGCGGCACGTGACGCGGTTCGGGCGCGGCGACACGGCGTTCGGGCGGCGCGACGAGGGCGCGGCCGTGACGGACCGTGCGCTCGGCACCCGGCGGGCGCGGGCGGCGGCGCTGCTGATGCTGGCGCTGCCGGGCGGCGCGTACCTCTACCAGGGCGAGGAGTTGGGCCTGTGGGAGGTCGAGGACCTGCCGGACGAGGCGCTCAAGGACCCGACGTGGGAGCGCAGCGGGCACACGGTGCGCGGCCGTGACGGCTGCCGCGTGCCGCTGCCGTGGTCGGGCTCCGACGCGCCGTTCGGCTTCGGTCCCGCGGGCGGCGAGGCGCCGTGGCTGCCGCAGCCGGGCGAGTGGGAGTACTTCAGCGCGCAGTTCCAGTCGGGGGCCCCGGCGTCGATGCTGGAGCTGTACCGGGCGGCGCTGCGGCTGCGCAGGGAGCAGCCCGGCTTCGACAGTGGGACGCTGCGCTGGCTGGACGCCCCGGAGGGCGTGCTGGCGTTCGAGCGCTCGCCGGTGCTGCGGTGCGCGGTCAACTTCTCGGGCGAGCCGATGCCGTTGCCGCGTGACTGGGGTGTGCTGCTCACCAGCGACCGGATCACCGGCGGGCTGTTGCCGCCGGACACGACGGTGTGGCTGTGGGGCGGCGGCGCGGCGCTGCGGTAGGCGGCAAGGTCAGCCGGTCAGTCCGCCGGGTCGTACGCGGCCCGCAGCGCGTCCCGTACGGCGGCCTGGGCTTCCTCCCGGTCCAGGCCGAGCCGCCTGACGTGCTGCGCGTACGCCTGGGCCGCCGCCGCCGCTTGCCGCGCGGCGGCGTCCCCGGCGGCGGCCACGAAGGTGCCGTGGCGGCCCCGGGTCTCGACGACGCCGTCGCCCTCCAGGGCGCGGTACGCCTTGGCGACGGTGTTGGCGGCGAGGCCGAGGTCGTCGGCGAGGCCGCGGACGGTGGGCAGTCGGTGGCCGACGGGCAGGTCGCCGCTGCTCGCGAGGGCGGCGATCCGGGCGCGCAGTTGCTCGTACGGCGCGACGGGCGAGGCGGGGTCGATGGTCAGCTTCACCCGCCCGATTGTGCCGCAGGGCGGCCGGCCCGGTGGGGGGCCGGCCGTGCGCGCGGCGGGTGGGACGGGGGGTGAACCGCGTCAGCCGAAGGTCTGGAACGCGGTGCGTTCCGGGGTCCTGAAGACCTGGCGGCCTGTCACGGTGTTCAGGACGGTCGCGCCCCGGTAGGCGCCGATGCCGAGGTCGGGGGCGGCGGCGCCGTGGGTGTGCAGTTCGGCGTTCTGCACGAACAGGCCGCCGGTGACCTCGGGGACGGTGCGGACGCGGTGGCCCGCGTCGATGTCGTACCGGCCCTGGTCGTCCCAGGCGATGAGTTTGTCCACCGGCTCCAGGCAGTCGGGGCGGCGGGCCGTGTAGCCGGTGGAGGCGATGACGGCGCCGGTGGCCAGCTCGCGTTCCGTGCCCGTCTCGGCGTGCGAGGTGGTGAGGCGGACAGTCCCGTCGTCGGCGGAGCGCGCGCCGAGGAGGGCCGTGCCGGGCAGAAGGGTGACCGGGGGGCGGTCGCCGTCGAGCATGTGGTCGTACAGCTCGGCGTGGATGAGGTCGATCGTCTCGGTGTCGATGCCCTTGTACAGCTGCCACTGCGAGGCGACGAGGCGGTCGCGGACGCCGGGGGCGAGGCCGTTGAAGTACCGCATGTAGGCGGGGGTCGTGTACTCCAGGACGAGCTTGGAGTAGTCGAGCGGCGCGAAGCCCCAGGAGCGCGTCAGCCAGGTGAGGGACCATCCGGCGTCGCGCTGGCGGCGCAGCAGGTCGAGGAAGACCTCGGCGCCCGACTGGCCCGAGCCGACGACGGTGATGTCGCGTACGCCCTGTTCGCGCAGGCTGTCCACGCGGTGCAGGTGCTCGCCCGAGTGGAAGACGCGGTCGGGGGTGCGGGCGGCGGGGACGGCGAGGGCCGTGGGCAGGTGGGGTTCCGTGCCGACGCCGAGGGCGATGTTGCGGGCGTACGTGTCCGTGGCGGCGGCGCCGTCCGTACCGGCGGTGGGCGTGAGGGTCAGCCGCCACAGGGCGCGGTCGGCGTCCCAGTGGACGGCGGTGACGTCCGTGCCGAAGTGGGCGCCAGGCAGGCGGGCGGCGGCCCAGGCGCAGTAGTCGGCGTACTCGCGGCGCGGCACGTGGAAGCGCTCGGCGATGTAGAAGGGGTACATCCGGTCGTGCTCGGCGAGGTAGTTGAGGAACGACCAGCGGCTGGTGGGGCGGACGAGCGAGACGAGGTCGGCGAGGAAGCCGACCTGGAGCTTGGCCCAGTCGAACATGAGGCCCGGGTGCCAGTCGTAGGCCGGGCGGCGGTCGTACGCGGCGTAGGCGAGGTCGTCCACCTCGTCGGCGAGCGCGGTGAGGGAGAGGTTGAACGGGCCGATGCCGACGGCGGCGAGGTCGAGGACCGGCGGTTCGGCGTGCGGGGCGGGGCTCACAGATGTTCTCCGGTGCTCTCGACGGCTTCACCGGCGGCGACGACGGCGGCGAACAGTTCGTCCAGATCGGTCTTGGTGGCCTGCGGGTTGAGCAGGGTGAGTTTCAGGCGGACGGCGCCGCCCGGCAGGTCGGTGCGGCCGATGAGGGCGCTGCCCTGGCGCAGCAGGCGGCGGCGGAGGGCGCCGTTGACGGCGTCGGGGTCCGCGCCGGTGCGGGGCAGGTAGTGGAAGACGACCGTGGTGAGGACGGGTTCCGTGGTGAGTTCGAGACGGGGGTGGGCGGTCACGGCGGCGGCGGCGTGACCCGCCAGGTCGTGGCAGGCGTCGAGCATGGCGCCGATGCCCTCGCGGCCGAGGGCGAGGAAGGTGGCGGCGACCTTGACGGCGTCGGCGCGGCGGGTGGTGGCGAGGGAGTTGCCGAGCAGGCCGTCGTACCCGGCGGCGCCGTCGTCGTCGGGGTTGAGGTAGGCGACGCGCAGCCCGGTGGTGGCGGCGAGGTCGCGGGCGTCCCGGACGAGCAGGACGCTGGCGGCGGCGGGCTGCCAGGCGGTCTTGTGCAGGTCGATGGTGATCGTGTCGGCGGACTCCAGGCCGGTGAGGAGGGGGCGGAGCCGGTCGGAGAAGAGGGCGCCGCCGCCGTAGGCCGCGTCCACGTGCAGCCGGATGCCCTCGCGGCGTGCGATGACGGCGAGTTCCGGCAGGGGGTCGATGGAGCCGTAGTCGGTGGTGCCCGCGGTGGCGACGACGGCGAGGGGGATCTCGTCGGGCGCGCGGGAGGCGAGGGCGTGCTCCAGCGCGGCGACGTCCATGCGGTGCTCGGCGTCGGCCGGGACGGCGCGGACGGCGTGCTCGCCGAGGCCGAGCAGGGCGCAGGCGCGGGCGACGGAGAAGTGCGCCAGCTCCGAGCAGTAGACGACGGGGCGGATGCTCAGGCCGGTCAGCCCCGTGCTGCGGATGTCGCCGCGGTCGCGCAGGACGGCGTCGCGGGCGATGAGGAGTGCCTGGAGGTTGGAGGCGGTGCCGCCGGGGGTGAGGACGCCGTCGGCGCCGGGGCCGTGGCCGACGAGGTCGGTCAGGGAGCGGACGAGGCGGCGTTCGAGCTCGACCGCGTAGGGGCCGCTGTCCCAGGTGTCCACGGAGGCGTTGAAGACGGAGGCGAGGACGTCGGCGGCGGCGGCGACGCTCAGGGCGGGGGGCTGGAGATGGGCGGCGGCCCGCGGGTCGGCGAGGTCCACGGTGTGGGCGGCGTAGGAGCGGGCCAGCGCCAGCACGGCGTCGCGGCCCTTGCCGGTGCGCGGGAGGGGGCCGTCGGGGAGCTGGGCGTCGATGAGATGTGACAGCTCGTCGGGAGTGAGGGCGGGGAGGGGTCCGCTGCGGCGGCGGAGCGCCCCGGCGGCTTCTCTGGTCAGCTCGGTGACGAGCCGTCCGACCTCGGCGAGGCCGGCGGGGTCGGCGGCCAGGAGGTCGGGCTCCAGGAGGGCGGAGGGTGCGGGGGCGGGTGGTGCATGGCCGGGCATGCTCATGGGTTCTGTGGGTGTCCCTTGTATCGGCGGCTGATCGGTGACATGGGGGCGCGCCCGGGAGCCGGTGGTCGGCTGACGAGGGCCGGACGGACGGTCTCCGTTCACCCGGATCAATTTAGGTTAGGCATACCTAACCATGTCAACAGGGCCTCGGTGTGCGGGGGGTCACGGCGGCGGAGCTGTCAGTGCCGGGGCGTAAGCTCGGTGAGGTGCGGAGGAGGCCCGCCGGGACGGGTGGGCCGGGACGGGAGGTCGCCGGTGGACACGGACACGTGGGAAGCGACGGAGGGCGGCGGGGTGCGTGACGTCACGTCGGAGGCGGAGCTGCGGGAGCTGGTCGGCGAACCCGCCCCGTACACCCGCGACAAGACCCGGACCACGCTGCACGCCCTCGACCGCGCCTGGCTGGCCCGCTCACCGTTCTGCCTGATCGCCACGTCCGCCGCGGACGGCACGTGCGACGTCTCGCCCAAGGGCGATCCGCCCGGCTTCGCGCTCGTCCTGGACGACCGCACCCTCGCCCTCCCCGAGCGGCCGGGCAACAAACGGATGGACGGCTTCCGCAACATCCTGGCGAACCCCCGGGTCGGCCTGATCTTCCTCATACCCGGGCGGGGCGACACCCTGCGGATCAACGGGCGGGCGCGCATCGTCCGGGAGGCGCCGTTCTTCGACCGCATGACGGTCAAGGGCAACCGGCCGCGGCTCGCCCTGGTCGTGGAGGCGGAGGAGATATTCACCCACTGCGCCAAGTCGGCGCTGCGCTCAGGACTGTGGGACCCGGCCACCTGGCAGCCGGACGCCCTGCCGTCCCGCGCGCGGATCTCCAAGGCGCTGGAACGCCCGGACGACGCGCTGGAGGTGCTGGAGAAGCACTACGGACCGCAGTACGTGGAAGGGCTGTACAAGGGCTGACGGACCGGCAGGCTGACGGCCTGACGGGCCGACGGCTCCCGTGTCCTCAGCCCGCGATCCGCGCGCGGGCCTGCGCGAGGGCGACGCCGGGCGCGTCGGCGGCGGCGCACGGGATGTCGGGCAGCACGCCCATGCCCTCCCAGTTGGTGCCCGAGACCGGGTTGACCGCCCGCGCGATCGGGACGGTCAGCTCCAGGTGCGGGTGGACCTGCCAGCTGTCGCACGGGTGCGCGCCCCCGGCGGTGCGCTCGCCGACGACCACGGCGCGGCCGGGCTGCTGAAGGTCGTAGGCCAGCTCCTCGGCGGCGGAGAACGTGACACCGCTGGTCAGGACGTACAGCGGTTTCGTCCCGCCGAAGCGCGGTCCCGGCACGTGCGGCAGCGTCCAGAACTGCTCGTGGCGGTCGCCCTCGCGCCGGTGCAGGGTGTTCAGGTGCGTCCGCCCGTCGAACAGATAGGTGCAGACGTACGAGACGGCGCCGGGGGAACCGCCCCGGTTGCCCGCAGGTCGAGGATCAGGGCGCGGGCGGGCGCGACCAGGGTGAGCGCGGCGGTCAGCGGCCCGGCCGACCGGTCGGGCGGGAACAGCTCAGGCCCCAGCTCCAGCAGGGCGACGCCGCCGTCGAGCAGTTCCACCTTCGGCACGCCGCCGAGGGATCCGTCGAACGTCAGGCGCTCCTCGGCCACGTGGGGCGCGCCCTGCCCCGGGGACGCCGAAGCCGGATCGGCTGACGGGGCGTCGGTGATGCCATGGGGACAGCTGAGCACACGGCGCGAAGGGGCCGCGGTTCAGGCCGCGTCGAGCTGTCCGGCGGGCCCGGCGGCGCGGGCGCCGAAGCGGCGCCTGGCACGGTCGGCCGCCGCCTCCGCGCGGCGGCGGCGTTCGTCCGCCGGGTCGAGGGAGAGCTGCCGGGCGCTGTGCGAGACGTCCGTCAGGTCCTCGGCGCGCAGCGCGACCGCGCGGACGCGGGCCCGCTGGAGGCCGAGCGCGTCGTGCAGGGCGTAGGCGGTGCCGGCCAACGCCGGGGTGTGGGCGGTCGGTTCGGTCAGGGTGCGGCGGCGCGTGGAGACGGTGCGGTCGGCGTAGCGGACGGTGAGGGTGAGGGCGCGGGTGGTCTGCCCGGTGTCGCGCAGCCGGAAGCCGAGCCGGTCGGCGAGGGTGAGCAGGGCGCGGCGGCGTACGGCGGGGTCCAGCTCGTCGTGGCCGAACCGGTGCTCGGCCGCCGTGGACCTGGCCGGTGTGCCGGGGACGACGGAGGTCGGGTCGATGCCCCGGGCGAGGTCCTGCACCCGGCGGGCGGTGGAGGCGCCCAGGATGCGCTGGAGCGTGAGGGCCGGGGCGGCGGCCAGCAGGCCCGCGGTGCCGATGCCGTACGCGGCGAGGGCGCGGGCGGTGGCGGGGCCGACGCCGTGCAGGTCGGCGGCGGGCCGGTCGGCGAGGAAGGCGGCGATCGCGTCCGGGTCGTCGGGCACGGCGGCGATCCCGGGGCCGCCGCCGGGCCGGGCCGCGGCCAGCCGCGCCAGCAGCGGGTTGGGGCCGACGCCGATGGCGCAGTCGGTGCCGTGCAGGGCGAGGCCGCGCACCCGGACGAGCCGTGCGAGCCGTACGGCGTCGAGGCCGAAGTAACGCAGGGCGCCCCGGACGTCGGCGAGCGCGGCGTCGGGCGGCAGCGGCTGGACGACGGGGGTGATGCCGTGCAGGACGCCGAGCAGCCCGGGGTGGGCCGAGCGGTCGGCGCCGTCCGTGGCGCGCGGGCCGGTGAGGTAGCGCACGTAGAGCACGTGCCGTCCGGTCATCCCGCGCTCCCCGGGCTGGAGTGCCACAGCTTGCGCGGGGCGGCGGAGCCACCGGCCGGGCGCAGGTCGGCCCAGGGGTGGAGGGTGTAGCCGTTGCCCAGGTCGATGCGGCGGGTGACGCCTTCGGGGGCCTCCGTGTCCGCGGGGTTCGCCGTGAGGCGTTCGGCGACCGCGTCGAGGCCGCCGGTGCGGCGCAGGTCGGCCAGTTCGGCGAGGTCCCACGCGGCCTCGCCGACCACGGTCAGCGTGCGCGGGCCGCGCCGCTGGACGGTGCCGCGCACCAGCAGCAGCCAGGAGTGGAAGACGGTGTGGGCGCAGGCGGCGTGGCTGTCCTCGAAGAAGGCCAGGTCCACGAGCCCCGTGGTGTCGTCGAGGGTGGCGAAGACGACGCGCCTGCCCGAGCGGATCGGCGGGGTCTGGGTGGCGGCCTTGGCCCCCGCGACCAGCACGGTGTCGCCGTGCCGCGCCTCGCGCAGGCGGCGGGCGGTGAGCACGCCGAGTTCGTCGAGGAACGCGCGGTGCCCCGTCAGCAGGTGCTGCTGGGTCTCCATGCCGAGCACGTCGAGCTCGGCGCCGAGCCGTTCGTCCGCGCCGAGGTCGGGCAGCCCGGCGGGGGGCGTGCGGGCGGCGTCGTCGCCGAACGGGAGCTGGCCGCCGCCCGGCCCGCTGCCGACGCGCTGCCGGTGCAGTTCGGCGATGTGCAGCAGCAGGTCGCGGCGGTTCGCGCCGAAGGCGTCGAGCGCGCCGACCATGGCGAGCCGTTCGGCGACCGGCCGGGACGGCGCGGCGCGCGCGAAGAGGTCGGTCAGCGAGCCGTACGGGCGCCCGGCGGCGATCCGTTCCGCCTCCTCGCCGCTGATCCCCCGGACGTCGCCGAGGGCGAGCCGGACACCCCACCGCCCTGATTCGGACTCCAGTTCGATTCGATAGGCGGTGTCCGACGCGTTCACGTCCAGCGGCAGCACCGGCACCCCCCGCCGCCGCGCGTCGGCGAGCAGCAGCCGCTTCGGGTACATGCCCGGGTCGTGCGTGAGCAGCCCGGCGTAGAACGCGGCCGGGTGGTGCGCCTTGAGCCAGGCCGACTGGTAGGTGGGCACGGCGAACGCGACGGCGTGCGCCTTGCAGAAGCCGAACGAGCCGAAGGACTCGACGATCTCCCAGGTCCGCGCGACGACCTCGGGCGCGTACCCCCGTTTCCCCGCCTCGGCGGCGAACCAGGCGCCGACCCGCCCCTGCCGCTCCCGGTCGGACAACGCGCGGCGCGCCTCGTCCGCGAGCGCGCGGTCGCAGCCGGTCATGCGGGCGATCACGCCGATGACCTGCTCGTGGAAGACGACGACGCCGTGCGTCTCGCGCAGAATCGGCTCCAGGTCCTGGTGCGGGTACCGCGCGGGCCGCCGCCCGGCCCGGCTCTCGATGAACGGCCGCACCATGTCGGCGCCGACCGGCCCCGGCCTGAACAGCGATATATCGACAACCAGGTCGTGGAAGTCCTCCGGCTGGAGCCGCCCGATGAGATCGCGCTGCCCCGGCGACTCGATCTGGAAGCAGCCCAGCGTCTCGGACGTCCTGATCAGCCGGTACGTCTCCGGGTCACCCTGCGGCACGCGGTCGAGGTCGATGCGCTCGCCCCTGGCCCGTCCGGTCTCGGCGACGGCGTGCGCCATGGCGGACTGCATCCGCACGCCGAGCACGTCGAGCTTGAGCAGGCCGAGATCCTCCACGTCCTCCTTGTCGAACTGGGACATGGCGAAGCCCTCGCCGCTGGTCGGCACGACGGGGGTGCGGTCGCGCAGCGACACGTCCGACAGCAGCACGCCGCAGGGGTGCATGGCCACGCCGCGCGGCAGGGCGTCCAGCGCCTCGACCAGGTCCCACATGCGCGGCCCGTACGCGTCGGCGTCGAGGCCGCGCAGCTCCGGCAGCTCGGCCAGGGCGGCGCGCGCGTCCCTGGCCCTGATGTGCGGGAACGCCGTGGCCAGCCGCCCCGTCTCCGCCGGGTCGAGGCCGAGGGCGAGCCCGACGTCGCGGATCGCGTGCCGGACGCGGTACGTCTCCGGCATCGCGACGGTCGCGACGCGCCGCTCCCCGAAGCGCTCGAAGATCGCCCGGTACGCGTCGAGGCGGCGGGCGGACTCCACGTCGATGTCGATGTCGGGCAGCACGGCGCGGCGCGGCGAGAGGAACCGTTCCATCAGCAGCCCGTGCTCCACCGGGTCGGCGTGCGCGATGCCGAGGAGGTGGTTGACGAGGGAGCCCGCGCCCGAGCCGCGCGCGGTGACGCGGATGCCGAGGCCCCTGACGTCCCGCACGACCTGGGCGACGGTGAGGAAGTACGACGCGAACCCGAGGCGGGCGATCACGTCCAGCTCGGCGTCGAGCCTGGCCCAGCGCCCCGGGTCGCGTTCGAGGCGGCGGGCCAGCATCCCGGCGGCGCAGCGCGAACGCAGGACGCGGTCGGCCGTCCGGTCGGCCGCGCCGACGAGGCGCGCCTCCGGGAAGTGGACGCTGCCGACGCCGAGGTCGCCCTCGGGATCGACGCGGCAGGACTGCGCCGTCTCCTCGGTGACGGTCAGCAGGCGGCGCGCCTCGGTGGCGCCCATCCCGGCCGCCGTGGCGACGGCGTCGGCCGCCTCCGCCATGGCGGCCGGGCCCTTGAGCCAGCGCTCGCCGTTGTCGTGCGGCCCGCGCGGGTCGATGGGGACGAGGCGGCGGGCGGCGTCGAGGACGTCGGCGACCTGCCCCTGCCCCGGGTCGGCGTAGCGCACGCCGTTGGTGAGCACGGGCGGGACACCGGCGGTGGCGGCGAGGCCGAGGGTGCGGGCGGCGGTGCGCGGCGGGCCGCTGGCGTCCACGGCGAGGCGCAGTCCGTCACCGGCGGTCTCGCGCCAGGGGGCGAGCAGCCGCGCGGCACGGTCGGGGCGGCCCGCCGTCAGGGCGCGTCCCGGCGGGGAGTCGGGGCCGAGCAGGACGACGAGGCCGTCGAGCCCGCCGCCCGTCACCTCGTCCCAGGGCAGCAGGGGGCGTTCGCCCGTCCCGGCGACGGCGGCGTGCGCGGCGGTGATCAGGCGGCACAGCCGGGCCCATCCGGCGGCGCCGTCGCGGGCGAGGAAGGTGACGCGGGGCGCGGACTCGTCGGTGAACGCGCCGCCGCGCGCGGGCGTGCGCCGCCGGGCGGCCGTGCCGGGGGGGCCGTCGGCGGGGTCGGGGGCGGCGACGGCCAGCTCGACGCCGTAGACCGGCCTGATCCCGGCGGCGGCGCAGGCGCGGGTGAAGCGCACGGCGCCCGCGAGCGTGTCGCGGTCGGTCAGGGCGAGGGCGTCCATGCCGCGCTCAGCCGCCCGCTCGGCGAGGCGCCCGGGGTGGGAGGCGCCGTAGCGGGCGGAGAAGCCGGAGACGGCGTGCAGGTGCGTGAAACGCGGGGTCATCCGCACCTCCCGTCATGCCTCGGCCCCCCGCCCCTCGCGTCCCTCGCCGGCCCTGGGGTCCACCATAAACCAGCCATCGAACATGTGTACGAGTGATAAGCGCCGCAGGTCAGCGGCGACCGTCCCCGCACCGTGGCCGGAATCCGTACGCGTTAGGCTGCCCGGGTGGCGCTTCCCCTTGAACTGGTGATCTTCGACTGCGACGGCGTGCTGGTGGACAGCGAACCCCTCGCGCTGCGCGTGTGCGTCGAGTTGGGCGCCGAACTGGGCTGGCCCCTCACCGAGCACGAGATCATCGACCGCTTCCTCGGCCGCTCCGAGCAGTCCGTCCGCCTCCAGGTCGCGCAGCGGCTCGGCGAGGCCCTGGCCGCGCGCTGGGGCGAGGAGTACCGGCTGCGGCTGGCCGACGTCATCGACGCGGAGCTGACCGAGATCGAGGGCATCTCCGAGGCCCTGGACGCGCTCGGCCCGCTCCCCCACTGCATCGCCTCAAGCGGCGGACACGACAAGATGCGCCGCACGCTGAGCCGTACCGGGCTGTACGACCGGTTCGCCGGGCGCATCTTCAGCGCGACCGAGGTGGCGCGCGGCAAGCCGGAGCCCGACCTGTTCCTGCACGCGGCGGAGCGGATGGGCGTGCCGCCCGAGCACTGCGTCGTCGTGGAGGACAGTCAGTACGGCGTACGGGCCGCCCGCGCGGCCGGGATGCGCTCGTTCGGCTACGCGGGCGGGCTCACCCCTGCGGAGTGGCTGGCGGGCCCCGAGACCGTCGTGTTCGACGACATGCGCGCGCTGCCCGGGCTGCTCGGCATCGGCGTCTGACTCACCCGTCGGCGGCGGGCGGCGCGACGGCCCGCGCGCTCATGACCAGCGCGTTGTCCGAGGTGTACCCCACGCGCACGGCCGCCCCGCCGCGGACGGCCGCCGGGTAGACGTCCGTCCCCTTGCGATCGGCGCCGTCCCCGCCGATGCGCCCGGCCGTGATCACGCGGCCGTCCGCGGTCCGCAGCCGTATCTCCCACCGGGTCGCGCCCTCCGGCGCCCGCCGGGCGAACGCCTCCCCGTAGGGCAGGGTGAGCAGCAGCCGCTCCCCGTCGAGGGCCTCGGCCGATACGGGGAAGTCACGCCCGGTGTCGAGGGCGCAGGCGGCGAAGACGCCCTCCACCTGCCCGGGGGCGAGGCCGCCGAGGAGCCGCACGGTGACGGTGGCCGCCTCCTCGTGCGCCGCTACGCCGATGACCTCCGCGTGGACGGGGCGCCGCCAGACGCGGATCGTGAGGTTGCCGTCCTTGGTGGTGTAGGGAATCCAGGAGGTCACGCCCCCCGCGTCCACGGCGGGCGGCGCGGTGACGAGCGCGGCCTGCTCGACGAGCGCGGCGGCGACGCGCCGCGGCTTGCCGTCCCCCGTCGCGAGGAAGCAGTCCCACCGGCCCTCGGCGAGCGTGTGGGCGGCACGCGGGACGGCGGCGCGTCCGTCACCGTCCCCGGTCAAGGGAACGCGTATCTCCCGGCGCGGGGACGACCTGCGCAGCCGCAGCACCAGCTCTCCCCGCGCGGAGGGCCCGAGGGCGACGGTGAACCCGCCGTCCGGGGTCGCGGCGCAGCGGGCGGACGGCGGCCCCGGCGCGGGCTCGGCCGTCACGGGGGCGGCGGCCCGCCGCTTCCGCCCGCCGAGCAGGCTCCGCAGCTTCCCGGCCGGGCGCAGCGCGGGCCGCAACTGCCAGAACAGTTCCTCGTAGCGGCGGGCTATCGCGTCCGGCCGGTAGCGCGCCGCCGTGACCTTGCCCTTCGCGCCCATGCGGTGGCGCAGCGCGGCGTCCGTCATCAGCGTCCGCAGGCCCTGCGCGACGGCGTCGGGGCCGCCTTCCGGCGGGACGAGCAGGCCGTCCTCGCCGTGCGTGATGATCTCGCGCGGCCCGACGGGGCAGTCCACGGAGACCACCGGCACGCCGCAGGCCATCGCCTCCACGACGGTGAGGCCGAACGACTCGTACTCGGAGGTCACGGCGGCGATCGCGCCCTTGGCCCACTCGGTCTCGACGGGCGCCGCCGCCCCCATGAGGCGGGCGCGGTCGGACAGGCCGAGCCGTTCGATGTGCTCCCGCAGCTCGGGCTTCGCCGGGCCACGGCCGTAGATCCGCAGCTCCCAGTCGGGGAACTCGCCGGTCAGCTTGGCGAACGCGTCGAGGAGCCGGTCGTAGCGCTTGGTCGGGGTCAGCCGCCCGGCGGCGACGATCACCCGGCTGTCCCCGGTGGACGGCGCGACGGCGGGCGCGGGCGAGGCGTTGGGGAGGGGGAGGATGCGGGTGCGGACGCCGGGCAGCGCCGCGCGGTAGTCGGCGGCGTCGGCGGCGGTCACGGGGAGGAACGCGTCCAGCAGCGGCACGACGGCCAGTTGCAGGTCACGCGACACGGCGGACCGTGTGCCCAGCTGCGAGTGCTCCTGCGCCACCCGCAGGTAGCGGGCGTCGCCGAGCCGTCCGAGGTAGGTGTTGAGCGGGGGCCGGGTGCCGATCACGACGTCGGCGTCGGTGTCCGCGAGGAACGCGCCCATCCGCTCGTCGCTGAGCCGTGACCCGTTCAGGTCCCACTCCGGCAGCACCCGGCTCGGCCCGGCCTGCGCGAGCAGCGCGGCGTCCTGCGCGCCCTCCCGCCCGTCGATCAGCGGCACGATCCTGACGCGCGGGTCGAACGTGAAGCTGGTGGCGTCACGGTGCCGGTGGAGGCTCACGACCGTGACGGTGTGCCGCTCGGCGAACGCGGCCGACAGGTTCGAGACGGCACGGATGGTGCCGCCGATGCCGTAGGCGTTGTTGAGCAGGAACGTGATGTTCACGGCGACTTCCCCTACACATTCCCCACATGTGGGGACTTTCCCCTCACGATCAGCGCTCAACGCTGCTACATGCACGATACACGCAACACGCCCTATCGCCATGTCGGCAAATAAATTACCTACAACTACCACATAGCACGCTCAAAACATGAGAAAGACCACAGATGACCTTATCCGCGGACACGTCATCGACTCGCACTCGTCCCGCTTCCCTCGTACCCCCGTCACGGACCGGCGTCGCAGTGAAGCGGACCGTCGCAAGGCGTAAGACGATGGCGCGGGAGACGGACAGGGACAGTTCCCCTGTCCACCGCGCCGCTCTCCGGACTTCTGCCGACTTCGTCCGAACAGACACGGAGCGCGGAGGCCATCGCCCTGGCCGAGGCGCGGGCCAGTTGCGACCGGGCAGTTCCCAGCGTTGTGGACCTCGATTCGACATGGCAACGGATGGGGTTCACGAATCGCTCAGAATTTGGTGATATGGCGTGGGGCGGTCGGAGCCTCGCAGACGCCAGCAGGCTCAAGACTCCTGAGCAGGTAGAGGTAATGAGGGCGATCGGCATGACCCGCGATGACGCCCAAATCTGGCGAAACTTTCATCAAGACATTCACGACAGGTCAGCGGAAAAGTTCCCCGACAACCCGGAAAGAGTCAATCCCAGCACCGGATCAAGAGCAGATTTGTTCCAGTACCACATGGACAACCTTCAAGGATGAAAATGAGATTCACCATGCGCACGGACCGGCACATTGCAGTGGCCTTCGAGCCGACAGCAGCTGAGTACATGTTGGAGCCAGGCAGACCCATCGCGGTGGAATGGTTCGGAGGAGGCGATGACGGCATGGTTTCCATGGAATCGGGGGCTCTCATCGTGGCTGCCCCTGCTGGTGGTCACAGCAGGGCATGGGATGCCGACGGAAGGGAAATTTACATCGGTCCTGAATCGGGACCGGACGCGCACTGATCCCGACAGCAAAGGCTCGCGGAGTCACGCAATCCACGAGAGGTCCGGGAGGCCGGGCAACCCCGCCTCATGCATCCGGAGTTCGCCCGGCTCGGAGAGGTGCCGCCACCGTCGATGGCAGAGTGATCCGACACGAACGCCGCCGAACCTCCAGTCACCCACGCACACCGGAGCGCCATGCCTGCCATCGAACTCACCGAAGAGAATTCGCCGCAACTCGCCGAAAGGTTCGGTGGATTCGAGGATGCGGTCATCGTAGGTACTCACATCCACTCGCCGCTGCCCCCCAAGGACGGCAGAAGCCTCACCGTGGACATCACGGCGGCAGATGCAACGGATGGCCACACATGGCGGCTCGTCCGGTTCACCCTCGACGGACTCACGGCCTATCGTTTCGTCCTGGGCGAGGCATACTCCTACTACGTTCTGTCGGACGGGCTGAAACTCGACTGCTCGCCCACCGGTTGCCTCCTCGACCTCGACCCGGGGCCCGACACATGGTTCCCGGAACAAGTACAGCAGGAGGGCGAGTACTCCAAGCAGTACGCCATCGGCGCGCGGTGTGCGTACGAGATAATCGGTGGCCCTCTCACATGACGGTGCGCCGAAGCTTTCCGGGGGGAGGCCGCGCGGAGTGTCCGGCCGAAGCGAAGAACCGGTGACGACCGACCACCGGCTCGAAGTACCGGCGGAAAAGGCTGCGCGAAGTACGCGAAATTCTCCCCCGATATGCGGCACCCCGGCATCCGTACGGAAGCCTTCTGGTCCACTCCCCAGCTCGACGCCATGCCGGACGACGAGTCGCGGGTGACCGGCCACGGCTTCGTCCGGCTGGGGGACGTGCTGCGCGCCATCGGTGGCGAAGTGCCCTGACCCGTCGCCCGGCCAGCCCCTACGCCACCACGCCCAGGTGTTCCGCGCCCGCCGTGAGGAGGCGGCGCAGCGCCAGGCCGTCCGCCGCCACCGCCGTCACCAGCGCGGCGGAGGCGGCCAGCGGCGTCACCACCGCCGTCCCGCCGAGCAGCGCCGCCTCGGGCGGCTTGTCGGCGAACGCCGGGTCGGCGACGAGCAGTTGCCCCACCGCCCGGTGGCCGCCCAGCACCGCCCCGCCGTCGTAGCCCGGCACCCCGGGGCCGTACGCCAGTTCCTGGTCCAGCGCGACCACCCCGCCGATCCGCAGCACCAGCCGCGCCACGAGCCGCCCCGGCTCCTCCCCCGCCCGCCCGAGGATCTGCTCCTCCCGGTAGACGAGCCGCGCCGTGTCCGCCACGTCCACACGCGTCGTCATCCGCAGGTCGCTGCGCGCCGCCGAGACGACGGGCTCGGGCAGCCACCACAGCGACGCGTCGGCCCCGACGGTCAGCGCCGTGTCGTACGTCGCCCCGTCGCCGTCCCGCCCCGGCAGCGCGATGGTCGCCGCCGCCGAGGTGACGCGCAGCGCCGCGCCAGGCAGCGCCTCGGCGGTGAGCCGCAGCCGGTCACCGCCGAGCGGCGCGCTCATCGCGCCGACCACCGTGACCTGGCTCCAGGGACCGGCCGCCCGCGTCCGCCGCAGCGCGAACGGCCCGTCGCCCCGCAGCAGCGGCAGCGAGCCGTCCGGCGCGGCGGTGACGCGCGCGTGCGCCGTGACTCCCGTCATACGGCGGCGGCCCGCACCGGGCGCCCGGCCGTCCAGGCGGCGAGCCGCTCCAGCACCCAGTCCGCGACCGGCCGCACGCCGTCCTCGCCGCGCAGCGACGTGAACGCCACGGGCAGGTCGCCGCGCTGCGCCTTCGCGTCCCGCGCCATGCCGTCGAGGTCGGAGCCGACGTACGGGGCGAGGTCGGTCTTGTTGACGACGAGCAGGTCGGCCGTGGTGACGCCAGGACCGCCCTTGCGCGGGATGTCGTCCCCTGCGGCGACGTCGATGACGAAGACCTGCGCGTCCACCAGCCCCGTGGAGAAGGTCGCGGTGAGGTTGTCGCCGCCCGACTCGACGAGCACGAGGTCGAGCGGCCCGGTGCGCTCCTCAAGCTCCTCCACCGCCTCCAGGTTGGCGGAGATGTCGTCACGGATGGCGGTGTGCGGGCAGGCGCCGGTCTCGACGGCGGCGATGCGCTCGGGCGGCAGGACGGCGTTGCGCAGCAGGAAGTCGGCGTCCTCGCGCGTGTAGATGTCGTTGGTGACGACGGCGATGGACAGCCGGTCGCGCAGCGCGCGGCACAGGGCGGCGACGGTCGCGGTCTTGCCGGAGCCGACCGGCCCGCCCAGGCCGATCCGCAGGGCGCGCCGTGTCCCGTCCGGGAGGGTCGGGGCCGCGCTGCTCCAGGTGTGGCGGTGCGGGAACGTCTCGGGGTGGTCGAGGTGCATGGGGCGGGGCTCCCTAGGAGGCGAAGAGACGCACGGGCCAGGCGGCGTGCTGCTGGGCGGTGATGTCGAGGAGGGGCGCGGAGGCGGCGGGCAGGTGGTCGGTGCTGCCGGTGGCGAGGACGGCCTCGGCGGCTGCGGTGGCCTGCGCGGCGACGGCGTCCATGGCGTCGGCGAGACCGGCGAGCACGGCCGTGGCGTCGAACGGGTCGAGGCTGAGCAGCCGTACGGCGGCGGTCGCGGGGCTGCTGACGGTGTCGTACGCGGCGGCCTGCGCGACGTCGTGCGGTGTCAGCCCGGCGGCGCGCGCGGTGAGGCCGAGGACGACGGGCTGGTGCAGCCCGCGCGGCCTGGTTGCGGCCACGGCGTGCAGCTCGGGCGCGGGCCAGGTGGCGCGGGCGGCGCGCAGGAGCTGGCGTCCGAGCTTGCGGGCGGTGTCGCGCAGGGCGGGCGTGGGCGTACGGGCGTCGGCTGCGGCGTCGAGCGCGTACGGGTCGCATCCGGCGCAGGCGGCTGCCGCCAGGGCGGCGGCGACCAGTCCTGTGGTGTGGAGGCGGCCCCGGCAGAAGGCGGCCAGGGTGGCGGGGCCGTCGATGCGGCCCGCGCGGACGGCGGCCTCGGCGCCGCCGGAGTGGGCGTGTGCCCCGGCGGGGAAGCGGCCGTCCGCGAGGAGCAGCAGGGCTGTGCGGCGGGTGCTCATCGCGTCGCGCCTTCTAGAAGAGGAAGTAGCGCTGGGCGAGGGGCAGTTCGGTGGCGGGCTCCGGGACGATCGCCTCCCCGTCCACGGTGACGGTGAACGTGTCGGGGTCCACCGTGACGGACGGCCGCGCGTCGTTGAGCCGCATGTCGGCCTTGGTGACGCCCCGGGTGTTCGTGATGGCGGTGAAGGTCTTGGCGACGCCGAACCGCTCCCCGAGGTGCGCGCCGAGCCCGTCCTCCAGCGCGAGCGGGGTGACGAAGTTGAGCGAGTTGGCGGCCGGGGCGCGCCCGACGGCGCCGAACATGGGCCGGGGCAGGACGGGCTGCGGCGTGGGGATGGACGCGTTGGCGTCGCCCATCTGGGCCCAGGCGATCTGGCCGCCCTTGAGGACGAGCTGCGGCTTCACGCCGAAGAACGCGGGGTCCCACAGCACGAGGTCGGCGAGCTTGCCCGGCTCGACGGAGCCGATCTCGTGGTCGAGGCCCTGGGCGACGGCCGGGTTGATCGTGTATTTGGCGACATAGCGGCGGGCCCGCGCGTTGTCGGCCGCGCCGTCGCCCGGCAGTGCGCCGCGCCGCCGCTTCATGACGTGCGCGGTCTGCCAGGTGCGCATGATCACCTCGCCGACGCGGCCCATGGCCTGGGAGTCGGAGGAGATGATCGAGATGGCGCCGAGGTCGTGCAGGACGTCCTCGGCGGCGATGGTGGACGGCCTGATGCGGGACTCGGCGAAGGCCAGGTCCTCGGGGACCGACGGGTTGAGGTGGTGGCAGACCATCAGCATGTCGAGGTGTTCCTCGACGGTGTTGACGGTGTGCGGGCGCGTCGGGTTGGTGGAGCTGGGCAGGACGTTCGGCTCGGAGACGACGGTGATGATGTCGGGAGCGTGCCCGCCGCCCGCGCCCTCGGTGTGGTACGCGTGGATGCCGCGTCCGGCGATGGCGGCGAGCGTGTCGGCGACGAAGCCCGCCTCGTTCAGCGTGTCGGTGTGGATCGCGAGCTGGGCGCCCGTCTCCTCGCACACGCCCAGGCAGGCGTCGATGGCGGCGGGGGTGGCGCCCCAGTCCTCGTGGATCTTGAAGCCGACGGCGCCGCCGCGCAGCTGGGCGAGCATGGCGTCGCGCGAGACGGTGTTGCCCTTGCCGAGCAGGCCGATGTTGAGGGGGATGCCGTCGAGGGCGGCGAACATGCGGGCGAGGTGCCAGCCGCCGGGGGTGATGGTGGTGGCCTTGGTGCCCTCGGCGGGGCCCGTGCCGCCGCCGAGGAGGGTGGTGACGCCGGAGGCGAGGGCCTCGTCGGCGATGGTCGGCGAGATGAAGTGGACGTGCGCGTCGATGGCCCCCGCGGTGAGGATCTTGCCGTTGCCCGCGATGATCTCGGTCTCGGGACCGATGACGAGGTCGGGGTGGACGCCGTCCATGGTGTCGGGGTTCCCCGCCTTGCCGAGGGCGGTGATACGGCCGTCCCTGAGGCCGACGTCCGCCTTGACGATCCCGGTGTGGTCGAGGACGACGGCGCCGGTGATCACGGTGTCGGGGGTGCCCTCGGCGCGGGTGGCGCGGGACTGGCCCATGGACTCGCGGATGACCTTGCCGCCGCCGAAGACGGCCTCGTCACCCGCCCGGCCTGGACCGCCCGCGAGGTCGTCCTCGATCTCGATCAGGAGGTCGGTGTCGGCGAGCCGCAGCCGGTCGCCGGTGGTCGGTCCGAACAGGTCGGCGTACACGGCGCGGGTCAGCTCGGCCATACCCGTCCCCTCTCCTGGCGCGTGGCGGTGGTGGTCACAGGGGCGCTCACAGGGCGCCGCCGGTCTCGCCGCGCAGTCCCGGCACGACGCGGCGCCCGGCCAGCGGCACCAGCTCGACCTCGACCGGGATGCCAGGTTCGAAGCGGACGGCGGTGCCGGCGGCGATCGCGAGGCGCTTGCCGCGCGCGGCGGCGCGGTCGAAGGCGAGCCCCGGGTTGGCCTCGGCGAAGTGGTAGTGCGAGCCGACCTGGACGGGCCGGTCGGCGGCGTTGACGACGGTGAGCCGGGTGACGGGGGCGCCCTCGTTGAGCACCACGGGCGTGTCGGTGTACAGGATCTCCCCGGGGATCACGGGGCCTCCCTCCTCCCGCCCGCTCACGCGAGGGGCTCGTGGACGGTGACGAGCTTGGTGCCGTCGGGGAAGGTGGCCTCGACCTGGACGTCGTGGATCATCTCCGGCACGCCCTCCATCACGTCGGCCCTGGTCAGGACCCGGCGGCCCGACTCCATCAGCTCGGCGACGGTGCGGCCGTCGCGGGCGCCCTCCAGGACGTGCGCCGTGATCAGCGCGACGGCCTCGGGGTGGTTGAGCCGCAGGCCCCGGGCGCGCCGCCGGTCGGCGACGTCCGCGGCCACATGGATGAGCAGTCGTTCCTGCTCGCGCGGGGTCAGTTGCACGCCTTCCACCTCTGCTGTCGTGGGGGTGTCCGGGAACCGGAAACGCCAGGTTCCGGAGGTTAGTTCGACCTCGTTACGGTGGCGTTACTTCCAAACAGAACTATCATCGGCACGAATGGATTGGCCTTCGGCGCTCCGCCCGGGGCAGTCTGGGGAGGGACGGCGGGACACCCACCGGACGCGTCACCGGCCGTACGGACGGACGGGCGGAACCTCGAAGGAGCCTCATGAAGATCGGGATCGTCGGAGCAACGGGACAGGTCGGCGGAGTGATGCGCGGCATCCTCGCCGAGCGGAAGTTCCCGGTGGACGACCTCCGGCTGTTCGCCTCGGCCCGCTCGGCGGGCAGCACGCTGCCGTGGCAGGACGGTGCGGTCACCGTCGAGGACGCGGCAGGCGCCGACTTCTCCGGCCTCGACATCGTCCTGTTCTCCGCGGGCGGGGCCACCTCCAGGGCGCTCGCCGAGAAGGTCGCCGCCGACGGGGCCGTCGTGATCGACAACTCCTCCGCCTGGCGCATGGACCCCGACGTCCCGCTCGTCGTCTCCGAGGTCAACCCGCACGCCGCCGCGCGCCGCCCCAAGGGCATCATCGCCAACCCGAACTGCACCACCATGGCCGCCATGCCCGTGCTGCGCCCGCTGCACGCCGAGGCGGGGCTGACGGCCCTCGTCGTCGCCACCTACCAGGCGGTCTCCGGCAGCGGCCTGTCCGGCGTGGCCGAGCTGGAGGGCCAGGTGCGCGCCGCCGTCGGGCAGGACCTGGCCCGCCTGACCTTCGACGGGCAGGCCGTGGACTTCCCCGCGCCGCAGCAGTACGTGCGCCCGATCGCGTTCAACGTCCTGCCGATGGCCGGCTCGCTCGTCGAGGACGGCCTGGAGGAGACGGACGAGGAGCAGAAGCTCCGCAACGAGAGCCGCAAGATCCTGGAGATCCCCGACCTGAAGGTCTCCGGCACCTGCGTGCGCGTGCCCGTCTTCAGCGGCCACTCGCTCCAGATCAACGCCCGCTTCGCCCGCCCCCTCGGCCCGGCCCGCGCCCGCGAGCTGCTGGCGGGCGCGGACGGCGTCGCCCTGTCCGACATCCCGACGCCGCAGCAGGCCGCGGGCCGCGACGCCAGCTACGTCGGCCGCATCCGTGCCGACGAGACGGTGGAGCACGGGCTCGCCCTCTTCGTCTCCAACGACAACCTGCGCAAGGGCGCCGCGCTCAACGCGGTGCAGATCGCGGAGCTGGTCGCCGCCGAGCTGTGACGTGACGCGCCCCGGCCGCCGCGCACGCGGGGCGGCCGGGGCGGGGCGGGGTCAGCAGTTGCAGTCGCAGGAGCAGCCGTCGCAGCAGCACCCGTCACAGCACCCGCCGCCCCCCTCGCCGCCCCCGCCGCCGCAGCAGTTGCAGGTCTGGCAGCAGTCGGCGCACTGGCCGCAGGGCTCCGCGTAATGGCAGGCACCGTGCCGCTCGTTGCCCGACCAGGGGCCGTCGTAGCTCTCGGCGCAGCAGATCTGGCAGGTGCAGAAGAGCCCGGCCGCCATCGCGCAGCCCGACCAGAAGCCGCGCCGCTTCCCCCGGCGGCCTGGCGGCTCGGGCAGGCCGGGGAAGTCCGGCAGGTCGGGGAGGCCGGGCGGCAGCGGCGTACGGGTGTCGCCGGACCCGTGGGCGTGGGTGTGGCCGCCGTGCGCGTGGCCGCCGAAGGCGCGGTCCACCGAGCGGCCGACCTCGTGCGCCAGCAGCAGGTGCGCCAGCTTGTCGTCGGTGAACTCGGCGTCCCGCAGCGCCAGGCGGATGCCGGTGACCGCCTCGTCGCACAGCCGCCGGATCTCGGGCAGCGGCGTGCCGGTGGCGTCGATCGGGTTCCACGCGCCGTTGCGCCGGTCGTCCTCCAGGTCCTCCACGGCGTCCAGCAGGTGCGCGAGGCGGCCGAAGAGCCCGCCCGCCTCGGCCAGCGGCCCCGCGTTGCCCGGCCGTCCCGCCAGCTGCGCGGTGTGGGCGAACGCGGCGGCCGTCGCCGTCTCCACCGGCTCGGTCACGGCCAGCACGGACGTCCCCGGCCCCGCCAGCCCCTCCACCTCGGGCTGCCGCGCCACGGCGTCCACCAGCACGGACGTGTCGAAGCCCACCGACTCCCCCGACCGCGCGCCCGCCACGTCCCAGCCGGAGGCCACCCGCCGCGCCGCGCCGGCGAGGACGGGCCGGGCGAACACACCGTCCCCGTCCGCCACATGGTCACGCAGCTTGGCCGAGGCCAGGACGAGGGAGACCACCGCCGCGAGCCGCGCGCCCTCGTCCGCCGCGACCGACGCCGTCCGCATCCCGCGCAGCGCGCACGGCCCCGCGGTCCGCCGTACCCGCGCCTCCGCAGGCGCCTGGGCGGCGAACAGGACGGATATCAGCAGCCCGTCGTAGTTCGTGGCGATCCGCGCCGCCTGCCCCCGCATCCCCCGCAGGGCCAGACACAGCCCGCACAGATGCCCCATCCACTCGCCGAACAGCCCCTCGGACAGCCGGTGCCTGCACGGCCGCACGATTCCGAACATCCCCTGTTCCCCCCTGCTACGGCACGCAGCGGAGCCCCCGGTCCCTGTCGGACCGGGGGCTCCGTGAAGCGACGTGCCGGTGATCTGACGGTCTACCGCTACGGGATCGTAGCCCCCACCGCGGCGAGCGCGTCCGTCACGGGGTAGAAGAACGTCGTGCCGCCCGACGTGCAGTTGCCGCTGCCGCCCGAGGTGAGCCCGATGGCGTTGCTGCCGTCGAACAACGCGCCGCCGCTGTCGCCCGGTTCGGCGCACACGGTGGTCTGGATGGTGCCTTCCACCGTGCCCTGCGGGTAGCGCACGGCGACGTCCACGGCGGTCACCTCGCCGTCGTGGAGACCGGTGGTGCTGCCACTGCGCTGCACGCTCTGACCGACCGTCGCCTCGGCGGCGCCGGTGATCTCCTGCGTGGTGCCGTCGTACAGGAACACCGCGCTCGGGTGGTCGGGCGCCGGGGCCGAGTACTCGACCAGCGCGTAGTCGGCGCCGGGGAACTGCCCAGCGGTGAGGGTGCCGAGGGCCGGGCCGCCCGAGGAGGCGGACCAGGAGCTGCCGACGCTCCCGCAGTGCCCCGCGGTCAGGAAGCCCGCGGAGCCGCCGATCGAGACGTTGAACCCGAGCGAGCAGCGCGCGCCCGAGCTGTAGATGGCCTCGCCGCCCGCGATGAAGGGCTGGAACTCCCCTGCCACCGCGTCGAGCGAGGCGCGCGCGCCCAGTTCGGCGACGGAGGCCCGCAGGTCGGCCAGGGACGCGCCGCGCACCGTGCTGTCGGTGGTGACGCGGACCGTGTTGGAGACCGGGTCCACGGCCCAGGCGGTGCCGGCGACGGCGAATCCGGCGACGGCGTCCTTCACCTCGTCCAGTTCGGCGAGGCTGTGCCGGACGACGCGGGCCTCGGCGCCCGCGCTGCGGACGGTCGCGGCGGCCGTCTCGTCCGTGACGTTGACCACGAGCGTGCCCGAGTCGGCGTCGTAGTAGGTACCACCCGAGGTCTCGGGCGTGAGTTGCGCGGAGAGTGAGGCCGCGAGGGTGCCCGCCTCGGCTGAGGAGAGAACCTGCGGAGCGGCCGTGGGGACCGCTGCGGACTCGGCGTTCGCCTCCGCGACGGCGAAGGTGCCGGCGAAGAGGGCCGCGATTCCGGTCGCGGCGGCGGCGACACGTCGCCGGTGTGACGTACGTCGGTGTGTCACGCTCTTTTCCTCCTGTGGGGGGTGGAGCCAGGGCTCCGGAGAGAGCATGAACCCGGCCAACCCGGCGCGGGCCAGTCACGTTCATGCCAAGCGATACCGGCGAGTATCCGAGTCCGCAGGGCGCCGCACAAGGCCGAGAACTTGCCCCAGCCATATGAGCACACCGGTAGGGGTAATGCGCGTAAACCATCCAGAACACTCCGGGTTTTCCTGCGCGGGACGGACAGCCCGGGGACACCTTGCGCATGCGTACGCTCGCGGGGCGTGGCGACATCCACCCCGTCGAGTGGTCTGGACCTGTCTGGAAATCGCCGGTGGCTACGCGCGTTTCACCCACATACCCGTCCGCTCGAACAGATGTGAGGTGACGCGCGTCACGGCGCGGGCGCCCCGCCGTCCGTCCGCCGCGCCCGGCGGGTGGCGGGCCGTCAGGAGGCCGCCGTGCGCGCCGGACAAGGCCGCGCGCAGGGCCGTCGGGCGGAGCGCGGGGAACACCGCGGGGCGGGCCGTACGCGCAGGTCACGGGCGTACGCGGGCTCGTGCGGCCTCGTGCGGCCCCGGGCGCCGGACGGGCGTCGCGGCCGACGGCGCGGCAGGGGAAGGCGCCTGAGCCGCCGTCCGCCCACGCGTCCCCGCACCGCCCCGCACCGCCTCGCACGGGCCACGTGGCGGCGGGGACCACAGGACGACACCACCGGCGGACACACGCACCGGGCACGGCCGCGCCCCCGCGGCCGTGCCCGGAACAGCACTGCGCCCCGCCGGTCGGGGACCGGCGGGGCGCAGCGTCCTGCGGAGGTGCGTCGTGCGTCAGAGGATGGTCGCCCCGTAGGCGCTCAGGGCCTCGACGACCGGCTGGAAGTACGTCGTGCCGCCGACGCTGCAGTTGCCGTTGCCGCCGGAGGTGAGGCCGAGGGCGGTGCGGCCGGAGAACAGCGGGCCACCACTGTCGCCGGGCTCGGCGCAGATGTTGGTCCTGATCAGGCCGGAGACGATGTCACCGCCGCCGTAGTTCACCGTGTAGTTGAGACCGGTGATCGAGCCGCTGCGCAGGCCGGTGGTGCTGCCGGAGCGCTGCGCCGCCTGGCCGACCGACGGGTTCGCGGCGCCGGTGATGTCCACCGTGGTGCCGTTGTACAGGTTGACCACGCCGGGACGCGGGACGGACGCGTTGTCGTACCGCACCAGGCCGTAGTCGTTGCCCGGGAAGCTGGAGCCGACCGTCGGGCCGATGTACGTGGTCAGCGACGGGTTGGTGTACCAGCCGGGGTAGCCGTCCGTGCAGTGGCCCGCCGTCAGGAAGTACGCGGCGCCGCCGATCGAGACGTTGAAGCCCGCCGAGCAG
Source organism: Streptomyces avicenniae (assembly GCF_000719135.1). Classification (GTDB taxonomy): domain Bacteria; phylum Actinomycetota; class Actinomycetes; order Streptomycetales; family Streptomycetaceae; genus Streptomyces; species Streptomyces avicenniae. The sequence goes on from NZ_JOEK01000008.1 coordinate 232,059, forward strand.
CGCCAGCCGAGGGAGGCGTAGATCGGGTCGCCACCGGCCAGGTACCGCTCCAGCGTGCCCTCGGTGCGCTCCACCGTCAGGGCGCCGGAGAGGGCGCCCGCGCTGCTGCGCAGCTCGGCGATCTCGGCGTTCGAGACCGTCTCGTCCGCGGTCACGACGACGCGGCCCGACTGCTTGTCCACCGTCCAGGCCGTGCCCGCGACGTCGGCGTCGAGCACCGCGGCGCTGGCGGCCGACAGCTGCGAGGAGCTGAAGGTGGAGACCGGCTCGGCCGAGGCCGTGCTCGGCATGACGAACGCGGCGGCGGCGAGCAGGCCGGACGCCGCGGCGGCCAGGCGGAGCCGACGGGACATCCGCCCGTGGGGGTTGGTGCGCTTCAAACCCACTTGATCCTCCAGGTAAGGAATCCGGAGCCCATGGCTGTCTGGGCAGGGGTGAGGCGTGGCCAGGGACGGCGGACGGGGCGCCCCGTCCGCCATGACCCTGACAAGCGCTGGTGCAGAGTCTTCTCACCGCCGACGCCGTTGAAAAGAACGCCTTTTGGACACCGCGCGCACGCTTCCGTCACCCAATCGGCGGGCCGCGTGAAACTTACTCGCAGTCAGCATGCGTGAACGGCAACGCCGCTGATGAAGCCGCACATCGAATGCACCAGAACCGTCACGAAAACGGGATCGGATGGGCATACCCTTGGCGCATCATCCGCATGATGGACGACCATGGGGGGGATGCGGACGGGGTTAGGCCGCCGCCCGGGAGGAGAGGAGGCATCCATGGGATCGGTACGAAAGGCGAGCGCCTGGCTGGGTCTCGTCGAGGACCGCGAGATGCGCTACTACGACGACGAGTACGCGGAGGGCCCCGAGCCCGGCGACGACGCCGGTCCGTGGACCACCGACCCGCGGGTCAGGGTCGCGGCCGAGGTCGCGCAGGACCAGGGCGGCCGTATCGCCACGGTCACGCCCGACGGCTTCGGGGACGCGCGCCGCATCGGCGAGCTGTTCCGCGACGGCGTGCCGGTCGTGATCAACCTGACGGTCCTCGACTCGGGCGACGCCAAGCGCGTCGTGGACTTCGCGGCCGGGCTCACCTTCGGTCTGCGGGGCACCATCGAGCGGGTCGCCAACCGCGTGTTCCTGCTCACACCGGCCGACTACCAGATCGTGACCGCGCAGCGGGACCGTTCCGCCGAGGACGGCTTCTACAACCAGAGCTGATCCGCCCCCACCGGGCGGGTCAGCCGCGGAACGCGTCCCGTCCGGTGAGCGCCTTGCCGAGCACCAGTTGATGCATCTCACTGGTGCCCTCGTACGTGAGGACCGTCTCCAGGTTCGCCATGTGGCGCATCACCGGGTACTCCCACGAGATGCCGTTCGCGCCCAGGATCGTCCGGGCGGTGCGGCAGATGTCCAGCGCCTCGCGCACGTTGCCCAGCTTGCCGAGGCTGACCTGCTCGGGCAGGAGCCGCCCGGCGTCCATGCGGCGGCCGAGGTGGAGGGCGAGCAGCAGCCCCTTGTTCAGCTCCACCGCCATGTCGGCGAGCTTCGCCTGCGTCAGCTGGAAGCCGCCGATGGGCCTGCCGAACTGCTCGCGCGTCCCCGCGTACTCCAGGGCCGTACGGAAGCAGGTGCGCGCCGCGCCGAGCACGCCCCAGACGATGCCGTACCGCGCGTGGCTCAGGCAGCTCAGCGGCGCCCGCAACCCCCGCGCGTCGGCGAGGACCGCCTCGTCCGGCAGGCGCACCCCCTCCAGCAGCAGCTCGCTCGTCACCGAGGCGCGCAGCGAGCCCTTGTGCCGGATGGGCGTGGCGGTGAATCCGGGGGTGCCCGCGGGGACGAGGAAGCCGCGCACGCCGTCGTCCGTCCTGGCCCAGACGACGGCGACGTCGGCGATCGACCCGTTGGTGATCCACGTCTTGCGGCCGGTCAGCAGCCAGCCGCGGCCGTCGCGTTCGGCGCGGGTGCGCATGCCGGACGGGTCGGAGCCGTGGTCGGGCTCGGTGAGGGCGAAGCAGCCGACGGTCTCCCCTGCGGCCATCCCGGGCAGCCAGGCGCGGCGCTGCTCCTCGGAGCCGTACCGGTGGATCGCGTACATGGCGAGGGAGCCCTGCACGGAGACGAGGGAGCGGATGCCCGAGTCGGCGGCCTCCAGCTCCAGGCAGACCAGCCCGTACTGGACGGCCGACGCGCCCGCGCAGCCGTAGCCCTCCAGCGGCATCCCGAGGGCGCCCAGGGCGCCGAGGCCGCGGGCGAGGCCGCGCGGGTCGGGCAGTTCGCCGCGCTCGTACCAGTCGGCGACGTACGGCAGGACGTGGTCGGCGGCCCAGCGGCGCGCGGCGGCGCGGACGGCGAGGTCGTCGTCACCGAGGAGTTCGTCGATGCCGAGGGGATCGGCGGGGTCGAAGACGGGACGGTCCTGCACGGCGGGGCGCCTTTCGTCAGCTGTCGCCGCGCGGGGGGACGGGCCCGGCCGCGCGTGCCGCGACGCTACGGTCCCCCGCCGCCCCGGGGCAAGCGGACTCCCCGGCCCGGTCGGCGCCGTGGAGCGCGGGTCCTTGCAGGCCGCGCGGCAGGCGCCGGGCGGCGACGGCGCCCGCGAGCAGGAGGACGGCGCTGACCACCAGGGTGACCTTCATGCCGTGGACGAACGCCTCGCGCGCCGCCTGCCGCAGGGCCTCCCCCGTCCCGCCGCCGACGTCGGACGCCACCGTGTACGCCTCGCCCAGCGAGTGCCCCGCGGCGGCGCTGTCCGTCGGCGAGACGCCCTTGAACCGCTGGACGGCGGGCCCGTACACCGCGTTCATGATGCTGCCGAGCACGGCGATGCCGAGCCCGGCGCCGAACTGGTACGCCGTCTCGCCGATGGCCGCCGCGCCGCCCGCCTGCCGCACGGGCACGTCGTTCAGCATCGACTCGTAGGAGGCGAACAGCGTCGTCTCCAGGCCGAAGCCGAGCAGGACGAAGCCGGTGACCATGAGGAGCGGCCGGTCGTGGTCGTCCAGGGATATGAGCACCAGGACGGCCACCGCCGTCAGCACGAACCCGGCGGCCACCATGCGGCGCGGCCCCAGGGCGTCCAGCAGGCGCGAACCGGCGAGCCCGGCGGCGATCGCGGCGACGCTGAGCGGCAGCAGCCGCAGGCCCGTCTCCAGCGGCGAGAGACCGAGGACGAGCTGGAGGTACTGCGCCGCCACGAGCGCCAGGCCGACGAGCGCGAGCACCGTCAGCACGATGCAGCCGACCGCCGTGCCGAACGCGGGCCTGGCGAACGCCGCCAGATCAACCAGCGGTTCAGGCAGCCGCCGCTGGCGCCGCGCGAACAGGACGAGCAGCAGCGCGCCGCCGCCCGCCGCGAGCACCGTGCCCGCGGTGAACAGGTCGCCGCCGCCCGCCCGTTTGACCGCGAGGATCACGGAGAACAGCCCGGCGGCGGCCATCAGGGCGCCCGTCACGTCCCAGGGGCCCGTGCGGTCGCCGGTGGACTCGGGCAGCAGCGCGCGGGCCGCGGGCAGGCAGACGGCCATCAGGGGCAGGTTCACGAGGAAGACCGAGCCCCACCAGAAGTGTTCGAGCAGCACGCCGCCGACCAGCGGGCCGAGCGCGGCGCCCACGGCGGCCACGGCGCTCCACACGCCGATGGCGAGGGCGCGTTCACGTCTGTCGGGGAAGACCTGGCGGAGGATGGACAGCGTGGCGGGCATGATCATCGCCCCGCCGACGCCCAGCAGCGCGCGGGCGGCGATCAGCACACCGGCCCCGGAGGCGTACGCGGCGGCGGCGGACGCGAGCGCGAAGCAGCCGTAGCCGATCAGCAGCACGCGGCGGCGGCCGACACGGTCGCCGAGCGTGCCGAAGAGGATGAGCAGCGACGCGCACACCAGGGGGTAGGCGTCAACGATCCACAGCAGTTCGACGCCGCTGGGCCGCAGGTCCTCGCTGACGGCCGGGACGGCGACGTGCAGCACCGTGGCATCGACGGCGACGACCAGCAGGCTCACGCAGAGCACGACGAGGACCGTCCAGCGGTTCACGGCGCGGGAGCGGACTCCGGGCGGGGCGATCCCGGACATGGGGCACCTTTCCTCCGCGCGGACGGTGTCCCCGCCACCGCGGGGGACTCCCGACGGCGCGCGCCGCGCCGGGCACGGTGGTGCGGGCAGATGGTCAGACAGACTACGGCAGCCCGTCACGGGGACAAGGGGCGGCGTTCACCTGCGGGGCACCGCGCAAAACACCCTTCACCCTCGCGGTAATTGACAGGAACACAATTCCGGGATGCCCCGCATTCGCAAAAACGGGGCGAAGCCGGGCGGGTGAATTGACGGTCCATACATCACATAGCCATTACGAAGGCGGGGCCGCGCAGGAGGGCTGCTATCACGGGCTGTAATCTTGAAAAAGTGCGTACCGACCGACTCCTCGCCCGCCTCGAACAGGAGCCCGCGCCACCCGACGCGCCGGCTCCTGGGATGAGCCGCACGCGTGCCGCGCTGCTGTGGGCCACCCTGGGCTTCTACGCGGCCATCGTGGCGGCGGTCCTCAGCACGTCCTGGCTCGTCCGGCTGGACTGGCAGGTGATGCTGTTCCGGCCGTACAAGCAGTGGCCGGAGATGCACGCGTTCCTCGACTACTTCGTGGTCCTCGGCCAGCGCGGCCCGACCGCCGCCCTGGTCGCGGCGTGGCTCGGCTGGCGCTCCTGGCGGCAGCGCACCCCGCGCCCGCTGCTGGTGATGGCCTGCGCGCTGCTGCTGCTGAACGTCACGGTGGGCGCCGCGAAGCTCGGCATGGGCCGCGAAGGGCCGCACTACGCGACGGTCATGGGCTCGAACGAGATGTTCCTGACCGGCGATATATTTCCCTCGGGCCACACCGCCAACGCCGTGGTGACCTGGGGGATCCTCGCCTATCTGGCCACCACGCCCCGCGCCAGGCGCGCCCTTTCCGTGATCGCCGCCCTGTGCGCGCTCGGCGTCGGCGCCACCACCGTCTACCTGGGCACCCACTGGGTGAGCGACGTCCTGCTCGGCTGGGCCGCGGGGCTGCTGATCCTCCTGGCGCTCCCCTGGTGCGAACCGCTCATCACCCGTGTCGAGCGGATCGTGCTCGGGCTGTGGGGCTACGCCCTCGGCGCCGCCTCCCGGCCCCGTGCCGGGGCGCTGCGCCCGCTGGGCCCCACGCCCCGTCCGGTGGCCGCGTCGGCGCGTGTGGCGGACGAGCAGCGGGCCGTGGCCGGGGAACCCGCGCGCATCGGCGCGATCCGGCTGCGCGCCACGGGGCCGCACGCGCACCCGCACCAGCCGGACCACCCGGCGCACCCCGGGCACACGGGCCACCCGGAACACCCGGTGCGGCCGGTGGGGAGCCACTGACCGGGCCCGCCCCGGTCAGCCCTGCCAGCAGCGCACCACCTCGCCGTCCTGCACGGCCAGGTTGAGCCGTCCCGGCATGAACTCCATGGTGACGATCGCGTCGGGCGCCAGCCTGCGGACCCGGGCCCAGCCCCGGTCCGTGGCACGGCGTTCGGCGTCGTCGGCGCGCATGCCGACGTAGCTGTCGGGGACGTCCTGCGGCGGCTGCTGCGGTCGCGGTATGGGTGCCATGCGGCCACCGTACGGCCTGCGCGGGATCAGCAGGAAGTCCCGGCCGGGCCGGGGAACTGTCACGCTTGTGTCACAGCGGCGGCCCGCGCCACCCGTTCGGCCCAACACCGCCCGGACGTTCACGCACGCCTTCCCCTATTCACCTCCGCGGCAGGAGGGAAGGAATTCACGACGCGCTTCCCGACGCCCCGTGAACACAATTCGCGACACCCCGAATTCACCTCCACGGTGAACGGGAGGGACGGCGGGGTTAAACGGTGGTGCCCCCCTCGCGCGGGCGCGGCGGGGGGTGGACGCGACGCCGGGCAGGATTGACCGCCCCTCGGGCGTGACCCGGGCGCCGCCTTGTCCGTTGAGCACGGGGCACCTCGCCGCCCACGGCGGGGCGCCCGAGATGCCACAGCCCGAACCGAGGAGCGACAGTGTCCCCCTTGCTCGACGTCAGCGACGACGTACGCGCCGAGATCGGCGACGAAGAAGCCGAACGGCTGCTCGCCGGCGAGAACGCCCCGGGCAGCTACGACTGCACCTCCTGCCGGACCCCGGGCAACACCGAGCAGGAGCACACGAGCACGGTGCTGTTCGTCGGGGAGGAGACCGCCGTCCTGGCCTTCGCCCACGCCTCGTGCATCCCCTCGCAGGTCGTGGCGGTCTCCGAGGAACAGCTCAAGGGGGCCGTGCGGTCGCTGACCGGCGACAGCCCCGTGGGGAGCGTGCCCGCCCAGGCCCTCGCCCCGGACGGCGCGGACCTCCCGGCCGAGCAGGCCGTCCTCGGCGTGACCTGCGGTCAGATCCTGGTGAACGAGCAGCTGTTCCCGGCGATCGTCGTGGAGCCGACGGGCCCGATCGCGCGGCCCGGCGCGGACGGGCCTGGCGACGACTTCCTGCCGCTGCTCATCGAGGCCGGGTTCGTGCCCGTCACCGACGTCGCCTCCCCGCCGCAGAAGCTGCCCGGCTGGTCCGTGCTGGTGGCCATGGGGCAGCTGCACGCGGTGCTCCAGGCCAACCCGGGCGGCCAGCCGATCGCCTGGTGGCAGGCCCACCAGCCGCTCGCCGTCACCGACGGCTGGCGTGCCAGCGCCAACCAGCAGAACAACGTGCTGGTGTACTGCGCGCCGGCCGGTGCGATCGGGCAGCAGCCGCGCGAGGACCTCATGCGGGAGGCCCTGGAGAAGGCGGCGGCGGGCGGGCTCCTCGTGGCGGCGGCGATGCCGCTCGCGGGCACCTGAGCCCCGTCACCGGGCACGCGGCCCGCGCCGGGAGCCGGGGCGCGGGCCGAGGCGATCGGGTAGAGCGCTCCCGCGCCCCGCATCCGTCCGACGGCCCGCTCGTTGGAGGGGCGTGCACCCATACGACCCTTCCCGACCGCAGCACTCGCCCCGGCACGCGACGACCCGCACCGGGATTCCCGGCATGCGGGCGCCGTACGAGCACGCGGTGACGTCGGAGACACCCATCTTCGACGCCCTGTGCGCCGAGTACCGGCGGCTGTTCCGGTCCCTGCCCGGGGACCGCTCGGGCGAGGAGCATCTGGCGTTCGTCGCCTTCGGCTCGTTCCACGGCGCGCAGCACGGGCACGGCCCCGGCAGCGCACTGGCGGCGTACGGGTACGGCTACGCGGGGTCGCTCCACGCGCCCGCCGCGCTCGTGCCCGCGGTGCTGCCGTCGCGTCAGGACCCGGGGGCGCACGCCGCGCCGCAGGGCCTGTGACGCCGTTCGCCGGGGCGGAGGGGTATGCGGAAGGGCCGCGCGTGTGCGCGGCCCTTCCGCATACCCCGGGGGCCCTCCCGGGCCCCGCCTACTTCTTGCGCCCGCGCTTCTCGCGCACGCGCACCGACACCTGGATCGGCGTGCCCTCGAAGCCGAACTCCTCGCGCAGCCGCCGCTCCAGGAAGCGCCGGTAGCCCGCCTCAAGGAATCCTGACGCGAAGAGCACGAACCGCGGCGGACGCGTGCCCGCCTGGGTGCCGAAGAGGATGCGCGGCTGCTTCCCGCCCCGCACCGGGTGCGGGTGGGAGGCGACGATCTCGCCGAGGAAGGCGTTCAGCTTGCCGGTCGGGACGCGGCTCTCCCAGCCCGCGAGCGCCGTCTCGATGGCGGGCACCAGCTTCTCCATGTGCCGGCCGGTGCGCGCCGAGATGTTGACGCGCGGCGCCCACTGGACCTGGACCAGCTCCTGCTCGATCTCGCGCTCCAGGTAGTACCGGCGCTCGTCGTCCAGCTGGTCCCACTTGTTGTACGCGATCACCAGGGCGCGCCCGGCGTCCACGGTCATCGTGATGATGCGGGTGTCCTGCACGCTGATCGGCTCGGTGACGTCGATCAGCACGACCGCGGCCTCGGCCTTGCCCAGCGCGGCGGCCGTGCGCAGGGACGCGTAGTAGTCCGCGCCGTCCTGGAGGTGCACGCGGCGCCTGATGCCCGCCGTATCGACGAAGCGCCATGTCTCGCCGCCCAGCTCGATCAGCTCGTCCACCGGGTCGCGGGTGGTGCCCGCCATGGGATCGACGACGACGCGCTCCTCCCCCGCCACCTTGTTCAGCAGCGAGGACTTGCCGACGTTGGGACGGCCGATCAGCGCGATACGGCGCGGGCCGCCGAGCGTCGTGCCGAACGTCTCCCTGGGCGCGTCGGGCAGGACTTCGAGGACCTTGTCGAGCATGTCGCCGGTGCCGCGGCCGTGCAGCGCGGAGACGGGCTGCGGCTCGCCGAGGCCGAGGGACCACAGGTAGGCGGCGTCCGACTCGGACGAGGGGCCGTCCACCTTGTTGGCGCACAGCACCACGGGCTTGCCCGAGCGGCGCAGCAGCCGCACGACGGCCTCGTCCGTGTCGGTGGCGCCGACCGTGGCGTCCACGACGAGGACGACGGCGTCGGCCGCCTCGATGGCGAACTCGGCCTGCGCGGCGACGGACGCCTGGATGCCGAGGACGTCCTGCTCCCAGCCGCCGGTGTCCACGACCTTGAAGCGGCGGCCCGACCACTCCGCCTCGTACGTCACGCGGTCGCGGGTCACGCCCGGCCTGTCCTCGACGACGGCCTCACGGCGGCCGAGGATGCGGTTGACCAGCGTGGACTTGCCCACGTTGGGCCGCCCGACGACGGCGAGGACGGGCAGCGGGCCCGCCGTGGCGGCGGCCAGCTCGCCCGCGATCTCGTCCGCCTCGAAGCCCTCCTCGGCGGCGAGGGCCATGAACTCCTCGTACTCGGCGCCCCCGAGGGCACCGAGCGGGGCATCGGTGCCTGGGTGGTTGTGGTCGGTCATGGAGTTCTGTACCTCGTCCGTCGGTGGTGCTGTCTGTCGGTGGGCCGCGCCGCCGGGGGCGCGGGGAGGGGGCGTGCGCGTGGCCCCCGGTGACCAGTGTCGCTCAGCGACCGGTGAGACGGCGGGCGTCCTTCAGGTGCGCGGTCAGCCGCTCCTGGAGGCGCACGGTGGCCTGGTCGAGCGCCGCCCGCGTACGCCGCCCGCCGGCCCCTTCAGGCGCGGCGGGGAACGGGTCGCCGAAGACGACGTCGATCCGGCTGCGCAGCGGCGGCAGGCCCGGCAGGAGACGGCCGCGCCGCTCGTTGCTGCCCAGCACCGCGACCGGGACGACCGGCGCCCCCGAGCGGAGCGCGAAGTACGCGAGCCCGGCGCGCAGGGCGGCGAAGTCGCCCTCGGTACGGGTGCCCTCGGGGAATATCCCCAGAACACCGCCGCCCTTCAGGATGTCGAGCGCGCCGGTCACGGCCGTGCGGTCCGTGCCGTCGCGGTCCACCCGGACCTGTCCGATGCCGTGCAGGAAGGGACCGAAGGGGCCGACGAACGCCTCCTTCTTGACGAGGAAGTGCACCGGCCGGGGCGAGGTGCCGAGCACGACGGGCCCGTCCACGTTGTGCGTGTGGTTGACCGCCAGGATCACGGGGCCGCCCGGCGGGACCCGCCAGGCGCCCAGCACGCGCGGACGCCAGGCGCCGTTGATGATGCCGATGGCCAGCCGTCTGCCCGTCGCCGCGCCCCTGGCGCGCGGTTCCGTCACCTCGACCGCCGCTTCCCGTCCACGAGCCGCACGACGCGCTCGATCACCTGATCGAGGGTGAGCTCCGTGGTGTCCACCTCGACGGCGCCCGTGGCCTGGGCCAGCGGGGACGTGGTGCGGCCCGCGTCGGCGGCGTCGCGCCGGACGAGGTCGGCCCGCGTGGTCGCGACGTCGGCGGCCTCCTTGCCGGTCAGCTCGGCGCTGCGGCGGGCGGCCCGTGCCTCGGCCGAGGCGGTGAGGAAGATCTTGACGTCCGCGTCCGGCAGCACGGTCGTGCCGATGTCGCGGCCCTCGACGACGATGCCGCCGCCCGCCTCGGCGGCGATGGCGCGCTGGAGGCCGGTGACGCGCGTACGGACCTCCGGCACGGCGCTGACCGCGCTGACGGCGGCGGTGACGGCCTGGCCGCGGATCGGGGCGGCGACGTCCGTGCCGTCCACGGTGATGGTGGGGGAACGCGGGTCGGTGCCGGAGACGATGACGGGCTTGGCCGCCGCGGCGGCGACGGCCGCACGGTCGGCGACGTCGATGCCGTTCTCCAGCATCCACCAGGTCATCGCGCGGTACTGGGCGCCGGTGTCGAGGTAGGCGAGACCGAGCCGGACGGCGACGGCCTTGGAGGTGCTGGACTTGCCCGTGCCGGAGGGGCCGTCGATGGCGACGATGACGGGGTTCTCAGCCACAGGGACAGCCACGGAGGTGCGCACCTTTCTCACTTACCGGCCCGCGCCTCTGCGGCGCGGCGGGGACGGGACCGGCCGCCCCCCGGGGAAGAAGGGTACCGGTCCCGCCGGGCGGCCCTACTGCCGGATCGGCCAGCCCCGCTGCCGCAGGGCGGCGATGAGACCGGGCGCGGCCGTGGGCTCCACCATGAGCTGGACGAGACCGGCCTGCTGGCCGGTGGCGTGCTCGATACGGACGTCCTCGACGTTGACCCCGGCGGAACCGGCGTCGGCGAAGATCCTGGCCAGCTCGCCGGGACGGTCGCTGATGTGGACGGCGACCGTCTCGTACGCCGCCGGTGCGGCGCCGTGCTTGCCCGGCACGCGGTCCTGCCCTGCCCGGCCGCGCCGCAGGAGGTCCTCGACCCCGGCGAAGCCCACGTCGCGCTTCGCCTCGTCGGCGGACTCCAGGGCCCGCAGCGAGCGGACGGCCTCGTCCAGGTCACCGGCCAGGGCGGCGAGCACGTCGGCGACCGGGCCCGGGTTCGTGCTGAGGATGTCCAGCCACATGCGGGGGTCCGAGGCGGCGACCCGGGTGACGTCCCGCAGCCCCTGGCCGCTCAGCCGGACCGCGGACTCCGCCGCGTCCTCCAGGCGCGCCGCGACCAGGCTGGAGACCAGCTGCGGCGTGTGGGAGACGAGGGCGACGGCGCGGTCGTGCGCGTCGGCGTCCATGACGACGGGCACGGCCCGGCACAGCGCGACGAGTTCGAGCGCGAGGTTCAGCACCTCGGTGTCGGTGCCGGGCGTCGGCGTGAGGACCCAGGGCCTGCCCTCGAACAGGTCGGCGGTCGCGGCCAGCGGCCCCGACCGCTCCTTGCCCGACATGGGGTGCGTGCCGAGGTAGCTGTCGAGGTCGCCGCCGAGGTCGGCCAGCTCACGGCGCGGGCCGCCCTTGACGCTGCCCACGTCCACGTAACCGCGCGCCGCGCCCCGCCGCTGGAGCGCGGCGAGGGTCCTGGCGATGTGGGCGGGGGGCACCGCGACGACGGCCAGGTCCACCGCCCCCGCGGGCGGCTCGTCCGTCCCGGCGCCCAGGGCGGCGGCGGTCTTCGGCTGGTCGGGGTCGTGGTCCTCCAGGTGCACCCGGACGCCGCGCGCGGACAGCGCGAGCGCCACGGACGTGCCGATGAGGCCCGTGCCGACGACGAGAGCGGTGCGCATCTACAGCCCGACCTCCTTCATCAGGCGGCCGACCTCGGTGTGGGTCATGCGGCGCAGCCAGCCCGACTTCTGGTCGCCCAGCGCGATGGGCCCGAAGTGGGTGCGCACCAGGCGGTCCACGGGGAAGCCCGCCTCGGAGAGCATGCGGCGCACGATGTGCTTGCGGCCCTCGTGGAGCGACACCTCGACGAGGTAGTCGCGGCCGGTGTTCTCGATCACCCGGAAGTGGTCGGCGCGGGCGTAGCCGTCCTCCAGCTGGACGCCCTCCTTGAGCTGCTTGCCGAGGTCGCGCGGGATGGGCCCGCGGATGGCGGCGAGGTAGGTCTTGGTGACGCCGTAACGCGGGTGCGTGAGGCGGTGGGCCAGCTCGCCGTGGTTGGTGAGCAGGATGATGCCCTCGGTCTCGGTGTCGAGACGGCCGACGTGGAAGAGCCGCGTCTCGCGGTTCTGCACGTAGTCGCCGAGGCACTGGCGGCCCTCGGGGTCCTCCATGGAGGAGACGACGCCCGCGGGCTTGTTGAGGGCGAAGAAGAGGTAGTTCTGGGCGGCGACCGTGAGGCCGTCCACCTTGATCTCGTCCTTCTCGACGTCCACGCGGCGGCCCTGCTCGGTGACGATCTTGCCGTTGACCTCGACGCGGCGCTGCTCGATCAGTTCCTCGCAGGCGCGCCGCGAGCCGAGCCCGGCGCGGGCGAGGACCTTCTGGAGCCGCTCGCCCTCCTGGTCGCCGAAGGTCTTCGGCAGCTTCGCGGCGGGCTTCGCGTGCCGCTCGCGGTTGCGGTCCTCGATCAGGGCCTCGTACTCACGGGAGCGCGCCGGGGCCTGGGGGCGGCGCTTGCCTGCCCCCTTGCCTCCGCCGCCGCCCTGCCCGGAGCCGGGGCGCCCGCCGCCGGACGCGCCTCCCTGGCCGTGGCGCCGCTCCTCGGGGCGGGGGCGGCCCGCCCCCTGCCGCCGGTCGCCCTGACCCTGGCCCTGGCCTCTGCCCTGGCCCTTGCCCGCGCCCCGGTTGTTCCGGTTGTCGTTACTGCCACTGCTTCGCATCAATGATCCGTTGGGGAGTCGCCGCTGTCGTCTGCATCTGCATCCACGCTGAACGACGGCACGCCCTCCCGGCTCTCGCCCTCGACCTGGTCGGCCTCGGGGAGGAAGGGGGCCAGCTCGGGAAGTTCGTCCAGGCTGCCCAGGCCCATCCGCTCCAGGAAGTAGTGCGTCGTCCCGTACAGGATCGCACCTGTTTCGGGTTCGGTGCCCGCCTCGGCCACCAGCCCGCGCTGGAGCAGGGTCCGCATGACCCCGTCACAGTTGACCCCCCGGACGGCGGAGACGCGGGAACGGCTCACGGGCTGGCGGTACGCGACGACGGCCAGGGTCTCCAGCGCGGCCTGCGTGAGGCGTGCGTGCTGGCCGTCCAGGACGAAGCCCTCGACGGCCGGGGCGTAGTCGGGGCGTGCGTAGAAGCGCCAGCCGCCCGCGACGTGGCGCAGCTCGAAGCCGCGGCCCTGGGCGGTGTACTCGTCGGCCAGTTCGCGCAGCGCGGCGGCGACGGCGCGGCGGGGGCGGCCGAGGACCTTGGCGAGGTGCGTCTCGGTGGCGGGCTCGTCCACGACCATGAGGACGGCTTCGAGGGCGGGGCGCAGCGGCAGCTCCGCGACGTCCCCGGCCGGAGCGGCCTGGGGAGGCACCGTCCGAGAGGGCTCGGCCGCGGTGGGCTCGGACGGGGCGGGTACGGCGTCTGCGGTCATGGTCGCGGGTCCTTCCCCGCGGCTGCCGCCGCGGTCTCCTGGTCGAACTCGTCGGTGACCAGCGGGCGGTCCTCCGCCGCCGCGCCGCTCCAGCGGACGAGGAGGGGGCCCAGCGCCTCGTCCTGGTCGAGGAGGACGGCGCGTTCCCGGTACAGCTCAAGCAGCGCCAGGAAGCGGGCGACGACGGTGAGGGTGTCGGGGGCGTCGCGCGTCAGCTCGGCGAAGGTCGCCTCGCCCGCCTCGCGCAGGCGGGCGATGACGATGTCGGCCTGCTCACGGACGCTGACGAGCGGCGCGTGGATGTGGTCCACGTAGACCTGCGGCCTGGGCTTCGGCTGCATGGCCTTGACGGCGAGGCGCGCGAACCCCTCGGGGCCGAGCCGGATGACGACCTCGGGCAGCAGCTCGGCGTGCTGGGGTTCGAGGCCGACGGTGCGGGGGTGGCGGCGTTCCTCGGCGGCGAGCCGTCCGGCGAGGATCTCGGCGACCTTCTTGTACGCGCGGTACTGGAGCAGGCGGGCGAAGAGCAGGTCGCGGGCTTCGAGGAGCGCGAGGTCGGCCTCGTCCTCGACCTGGGCGACGGGGAGGAGCCGTGCGGCCTTGAGGTCGAGGAGTGTCGCGGCGACGACCAGGAACTCGGTCGTCTGGTCGAGGTCCCAGTCGGGGCCCATGGAGCGGATGTGGGCCATGAAGTCGTCGGTGACGCGGGAGAGCGCGACCTCGGTGACGTCCATCTTGTGCCGGGAGATGAGCTGGAGGAGGAGGTCGAAGGGGCCTTCGAAGTTCGCCAGGACGACCTTGAAGCGGCCGTCGTCCGGCGCGGCCGGTGCCGTGGGGGCGCCGGTGCCGGGGGGCGCGGCTGGTTCTTCCGGCGGGGGCGGTTCGTCCGGCGGGGCTGCCTCTTGCAGCGCGGCCGGTTCCTCCGGCGGAGCCGTGTCGGGGGCTCGGACGTCGGGACGGTCGCCGCCCGGCGGGGGGCCGGGGGCGTCGTCGGGCGTGCCGTGTCCCGGCGGGGCGGGGGGCGGCGCGTCCTCCGGCGCGGCGGAGGGTCGGTGCGGCGCCGTTCCCGGGCCACGGCCGAGGGAACGGCGGCGGCGGGGATCGGGGGCGGACGGGGTCATCGCGGGGCAGACTACCGCGCCGTATCGGGCGAAGCGGACGTCAGCGCCCGCGCAGGCGGCGGACGAGGATGCTCGCGTCGCCGCGCGATTCGAGGTCGGCCAGCACGACCGCGACGGCTTCCCGCACGATGCGCCCCCGGTCCACGGCGAGACCGTGCTCGCCGCGCAGGACCAGCCGGGCGTGTTCGAGGTCCATCAGTTCCTCGGCGGAGACGTAGACCGTGATCTTCTCGTCGTGCCGTTCCCGGCCGCTCGGGCGGCGTGCGGACCGGTTGCGGCGGGAGGACTGCGCGGCGGGGGTGGGGGCGGCGCCCGTCCCGGCGCCGTTCCGCGTCTGCTTGGGGGGGGTGGGCGTGCCGGACGCGGCCGTGCCCGTGGCGGCGGCCTGCTCACGGGTCAGGCGGCCAGGCGCGCCGCCGGGCGGGGGCCGCTCGCCGCCCGGCCGGGCGCGGCGGTTGTCCTCCGCCGCCCCGGCGCCCGCGGTCTCCTCGCCGCCCTGCGACCCGGCGGGCTGCTGCTCGACCGCGGGGGCGGGCAGCCGTGGGGCGGCACCGCCCTCCGCGCCCCCGCCGTTGTCCGGCGGGGTGGAGGACTGCACGCCGGCCCCACCGGTGGTACGGAAGAGTTCGTCAGCCGCCGGGAGACTCACTCGGCGTGGCACCGGGCGAGCACCTCCCTTGCGAGCTGGCGGTAGGCGGCGGCCCCGACGGAGTTGGAGGCGTAGGTGGTGATGGGCTCGCCCGCCACCGTGGTCTCCGGGAAGCGGACGGTGCGGCCGATGACCGTGTGGTACACGTTGTCGTCGAACGCCTCGACGACGCGCGCGAGGACCTCACGGCTGTGCACGGTGCGCGAGTCGTACATCGTCGCCAGGATGCCGTCGAGGTGCAGCCCGGGGTTGAGCCGTTCCTGGACCTTCTCGATGGTCTCGGTGAGCAGCGCGACGCCGCGCAGCGCGAAGAACTCGCATTCGAGCGGCACGATCACCTTGTCGGCGGCGGTGAGCGCGTTCACCGTGAGCAGGCCGAGGGACGGCTGGCAGTCGATGAGGATGAAGTCGTAGTCGGCGAGCAGCGGTTGCAGGGCGCGCTGGAGCGTGGACTCGCGCGCGACCTCGCTGACGAGCTGGACCTCGGCCGCCGACAGGTCGATGTTGCTGGGGAGCAGGTCCATGCCCGCGACGGCGGTCTTCAGCAGCACCTCGTCGGGCGCCATCCCCCGCTCCATGAGCAGGTTGTAGATGGTGAGGTCCAGCTCCATCGGGTTCACGCCGAGGCCGACCGACAGGGCGCCCTGCGGGTCGAAGTCCACGAGGAGGACGCGGCGTCCGTACTCGGCGAGGGCGGCGCCCAGATTGATGGCGGAGGTGGTCTTGCCGACGCCGCCCTTCTGGTTGCACATGGCGATGATCTTGGCCGGGCCGCGCTCGGTGAGGGGGCCCGGGATCGGGAAGTACGGGAGCGGGCGGCCGGTCGGGCCGATGCGCTCGCGCCGCTGGCGCGCCGCGTCGGGGGCGATGGTGGCCGCGTACTCGGGGTCGGGCTCGTACTCGGCGTCGGGGTCGTAGAACTGCCCGTCGGGCAGCTCTTCGTAGTCGGGGAAACGGTCGGCGTCGCCGGCCGTGCGGTCCGCTGCCATGGTGGTGGTCACATGGCCGTCCGTGCTCTGATGCGCAGTCATGCTCAGTTGGCTCTGGTGGGTTGCGAAGGTATGGACGGCGACGGAGCCAGGGCCCGTGTGATCGAAGGCGCCGTGACGCCCGGCCTGGACTCCTGGGTGTCCTCCCCCGGGAGTAATTGTCGACTCATTCACAAGTCGTCTTACCTCCTTGGGGACCAGGAAACATCTGGACAGAGTCAGCGTTGCACCATGCCGACGATTGGCGACTCTATGGCGTGTCGGCGGTCCACAGCAACACAATCCGCCGGACCGGCACGGATGTGTCGGCCGTCGAACATTCGGCTGCCAACCGCACAAGCCGCGCCAGTGGGACGTTTCCCCTGCGTGCGAATCGGTTAAAGGGCCATCTTCGCGGCGAGTTGACCCCTCGTCGGCGAGTGGCCTGAAGCCGACCCACCGGCGGACGGGCGCCGCGCGGCCGACGCGGTGTGTGACATTCCCGATGTTGACGCGGGGAGTTGACCGGCGTGTCCCCGCGGTCAGCCGAGCACGGACCGGAGTTCGGTGTGCGGCAGACCGTGGGCCTCGGCGACGGGTGCCGAGACCACCTGCCCCTCATGGACGTTGAGCCCCAGGGCCAGCGCGGGATCGTGCCGCAGCGCGTCGCGCCAGCCGTGCCGCGCGAGGCGGGAGACGTACGGCAGCGTCGCGTTGGTCAGCGCCCAGGTGGAGGTGCTCGGGACGACCCCCGGCATGTTGGCCACGCAGTAGAACACCGAGTCGTGGACGCGGAAGGTGGGTTCGGCGTGGGTCGTCGGGCGCGCCCCCTCGAAGCAGCCGCCCTGGTCGATGGCGATATCGACAAGCACACTTCCCGGCTTCATCCGGGCCACCAGGGCGTCGGGCACCAGCTTCGGCGCGCGGGCGCCGGGCACGAGCACCGCGCCCACGACGAGGTCGGCGTCGAGGACGGCGCGCTCCAGCGCGTAGGCGTTGGACGCGGCCGTCTGCACGCGGGTGCCGAACACGCGGTCGGCCTCGCGGAGCCGGGCGGCGTCGGTGTCCAGCAGCGTCACGTGGAAGCCCATGCCGACGGCGATCTGCGTCGCGTGGAAGCCGGAGACGCCGCCGCCGATGATCACCGCGCGCCCCGCCGGGGTGCCGGGCACGCCGCCGGGCAGCACGCCGCGCCCGCCCGCCGACCGCATGAGGTGGTACGCGCCGACCTGCGGGGCGATCCGGCCCGCGACCTCGGACATCGGCGCGAGCAGCGGCAGGGCGCGCCCCGGCGTCTCGACCGTCTCGTACGCGACCGCGGTGATGCCCGAGGCCAGCAGCGCGTCGGTGCACTCGCGGGAGGCGGCCAGGTGCAGATAGGTGAAGAGCACCTGGTCCTTGCGGAGGCGGTGGTACTCCTCGGCGACCGGCTCCTTGACCTTCAGCACCAGGTCGGCGGTGCCCCAGACGTCGTCGGCCGTGGGCAGCAGCGTGGCGCCCGCGGCGGTGTACTCCTCGTCGGGGATGGCCGAGCCGAGCCCGGCGCCGCGTTCCAGGGCGACGTCGTGACCTGCCATGACGAGTTCGTGGACGCCCGCCGGGGTGATGGCGACGCGGAACTCGTTGTTCTTGACCTCGCGGGGGATGCCGACCTTCATGCGGATCACGTTCCTCGGCTCGTACGGCACTGCACAGCGCTCCTGCATGGCCAGTGTATTGAAGGGCTTGTCGTTGTCCAGCCTTGCTTTCAGTCAGCCTGTTCGAGCTGATGGCTACGTTTCGAAACCAAGCGCCTCGGGCAGCGACAGGACGGCCGGGTTCAGCGCCTCCTCGGCGGCGGCCCGGTGACGGTCCGCGGCCGGCGCGTCCCCCAGGCGCTCGGCGCAGTCCACGAGCAGCAGGTGCAGCGCCGCCTGGAGGCGCCGGTCACCGGCCCTGACCGCGAGTCGCAGCGCGTCCCCCGCCGTGCGTACGGCTTCCCGCGTCCGGTCGGCGTACTCCAGGACGCGGGCCGCCTCGGCGAGCGCGTGGGCCTGCGCCGCCATGTCGCCGCGGCGCCGGTGCGCTGCGCCCGCCGCGCGCCACGCGCGCAGCGCGTCGTTCCACTGCTCGTCGCGGACGAGGGCGGCGCCGATGCGGCCGTGCAGGCGCGCCGTGCCGTCCAGGTCGCCGCGCGACTGGGCCAGGGCCAGGGCGCGGCCGTACCAGTCGGCGGCGCGCTGGGGGTCGCGCAGTTCGGTGTAGGCGTCGCCGATGGATTCCAGGGCGCGGCCGAGGGTGGCGGAGTCGGCCTGGTCGCGTTCGTCCCTGGCCGCGTCGAGGGCCGCGCGGTAGCGGACGAGCGCCTTGGCGTGACGGTCCGCGCGCGCGTCGATGTCGCCGAGGTTGAGGTGCGCGGCGGCCAGTTCGCGCGGCAGCCGTTGCCGGGTGGCCACCTGGACGACCAGTTCGTGCAGCTGGTACAGCTCCCAGGCGGCGCCCTCGCCGCCCCGGTGCGCGACGAGGGCGCGGGTCAGCGCGGACAGCAGGCGGCGTGCCAGGGTGTCGAGGCCGCCGTCCGCGACGGCCAGCCGGGCGGCGGCGAGCAGGGCGGGGCCGCGCGCGGTGAGCCAGCCCGCGGCGGCCTCCCGTGTCTCGAAGCGGAGCGCGGCGGGCAGGCCGGAGAGCCAGCGGCGGGCGGCGGAGCCGGGGGGCTCGGTGACGGCCTCGGCCGCGCGCAGCCGCCGGACCGTACGCTCCAGCATCCGGGCGCGGGCGAGGACGACCTCGGCCGGGCGTTCCTGTGTGCGCGTCAGGGCCTGGAGGAGCGCCTCGAAGCAGCGGGGCAGGAGGTACTGGCCCGGTTCGGGCGCGGGGCGCAGCAGCCCGAGTGCCGCGAACTCGGCGAGGGCCGCGCGGGCCGCCTGCACCGGGCAGCCCGCGAGGGCGGCGGCGGTGTGCGCGTCCACCGTGCCGGGGGGCGCGAGGGTGAGCAGGCGCAGGAGCCGGGCGGCCGGTGCGGGCAGGGAGGCGTGGACGAGGCCGAACGCGCGGCGCAGCGGGCCGTCCGCGAGGCCGGGGTCTTCCTCGGGGCCGGGGTCGGCCGCCGGGGTGTCGTCGGCCTCTTCGGCGCTCTCCACGGCGCTGTCCGGCCCGGCGCCGTCCGCACCTTCGGCGAGGAGCGGGCCGATGTGGTCGGCGCGCATCCGGTGCAGGGCGTCCGCGACCGTCGCCTCGGGATGGGCACCGAGCCACCCCGCGACGAGGACGAGCGCCGCGGGCAGGTCGGCGCACTCCTCGGCCAGGCTCTCGGCGGCGGTGGGGTCCACGGTGACGCGCACCGGCCCCGCGCCGCGCGCCAGCAGCCGTACGGCGGTCTGCCGGTCGAGGCCGCCGAGCGTGCAGGGCCTGACGTCGGGCACCCCGGTCAGCGGGCCGCGCGCGACGGCGACGACGAGGCTGTCCCGGCTGTCGGGGACGAGGTCGCTGAGCTGCGCGGCGCTGTGCACGTCGTCCAGGACGAGGACGGCGCGCCGCTCCGCCAGGGCCTCGCGCAGCGTGTCGCTCAGCTCGTCGCCGTCCGCGCCCGGCGGGGTTGGCTCGCCCAGGGCGGCCAGCAGCCCGCGGGCGACATGCGCGACCGGGACGGCCGCGCCCCCCGGGTCGGTGAGGCGTGCGTGGAGCACGCCGTCGGGGTGGTCCCCCGCGGCGGCCAGTTCGCGGGCGAACTTGGCGGCCAGGGCGGAGCGGCCCGTGCCGGGCCGCCCCGCGATCAGCAGGACGCGGCAGCGGGGGGCCGGGCGGCCCGCGAGCGTGTCAAGACCGGCCCGTTCGATGTCGGAGCGCAGCGCCGCCAGCTCGCGGCGGCGGCCCAGGAACTCGGGCGCGGGTGGCCTGTCGGTGACTGTCGGGTGCGTCACGTCGCTCACGCGCCCGAGCGTATGCCACGGTCGGCGCGCGGGCCGGTCAGGACACGTCAGCGCACGTCAGGCACCGAACGGGCGCGCGGGCCAGGGAGCGTTCGCCGGGCGCAGCGCCTGCACGCCGTCGCCCGAGCGCGCCGCCTGGAGGGCCAGCACGCCGACCACGAGGCACGTGTTGTGGACCCGTCCTGCGAGCACGGCCCCGACCAGGTCGGCCAGTGGCACCCGTGCGCGCCGCATGTCGGCCTCCTCCTCGGTCGCCGCGAACCGCTCGCCCGTCGCGTCCGACAGCCCGGTCGCGAGGAAGATCCGCACGGCCTCGTCGGAACCGCCGGGCGAGGTGTACACGTCGGCCAGGACGTGCCACTCGTCGGCCTTGACGTGCGCCTCCTCGTACAGCTCGCGCTGCGCGGCGTGCAGCGGGTTCTCGCCCGGCACGTCGAGGAGCCCGGCGGGGATCTCCCACAGCTTGTGGCGCACGGGGTGGCGGTACTGCTCGATGACGACGGCCTCGTCCCGCTCGTCGAGCGCGAGGACGGCCACCGAGCCGGGGTGCACCTGGTAGTCGCGGCGGGCGGCGGACCCGTCGGGCATCACCACCTCGTCGGCGCGGACGCTGGTCTTGTTGCCCGTGAAGGGGGTCTCCGTGACGGTGACGGGCCAGTGTGCCGGTGTGTCGGCGAGGAAGTCGCCGGTCTGCTCGGTCATGGCAGTCAGTGTCCTACGCACCGGCGCCCGGCGTGACGTCCGCCGCCGACCGCGCGGCGACGGCGGCGCGCACCAGCCCGGCGAACAGCGGGTGCGGGCGCGTCGGGCGCGACCGCAGCTCGGGGTGCGCCTGCGTGGCGACCAGGTAGGGGTGCACCTCGCGCGGGTACTCGACGTACTCGACGAGCTGGTTGTCCGGCGAGGTGCCGGAGAACACGAGCCCGGCCTTCTCCAGCTCGGCGCGGTAGGCGTTGTTGACCTCGTAGCGGTGGCGGTGGCGCTCCTCGACGGACGGCACGTCGCCGTACGCCTCGCGCACGAGCGAGCCCTCGGCGAGCCGCGCCGGGTACATGCCCAGGCGCATCGTGCCGCCCATGTCGCCCTCGCCGCCGACGATGTCCAGCTGCTCCTCCATGGTCGAGATGACCGGGTGCGGGGTGCCCTGGTCGAACTCGGTGGAACCGGCCGTCTCGATGCCCGCGAGGTGGCGCGCGGCCTCGATGACGACGCACTGGAGGCCCAGGCACAGGCCGAGGAGCGGGACGCGGTTCTCGCGGGCGAAGCGGATCGCGGAGATCTTGCCCTCGACGCCGCGCTCGCCGAAGCCGCCGGGCACGCAGATCGCGTCCACGTCGCCGAGCTGCTCGGCGGCGCCCGCGGCGGTGCGGCAGTCGTCCGAGGTGACCCACTTGACGCGGACCCGCGCGTTGTTCGCGAAGCCCCCGGCGCGCAGCGCCTCGGTGACCGACAGGTAGGCGTCCGGCAGGTCGATGTACTTGCCGACGAGGGCGACCGTCACGTCGTGCTCGGGGTGGTGGACGCGGCGCAGCAGGTCGTTCCACTGCGTCCAGTTGACGTCGCGGAACGGCAGGTCGAGGCGGCGGACGACGTACGCGTCGAGGCCCTCGCCGTGCAGCACCTTCGGGATGTCGTAGATCGACTTGGCGTCGATCGCGGCGACGACGGCGGCCTCGTCCACGTCGCACATCAGCGAGATCTTGCGCTTGATGGCGAGCGGCACCTCGCGGTCGGCGCGCAGGACGATGGCGTCCGGCTGGATGCCGATGCTGCGCAGCGCGGAGACCGAGTGCTGCGTCGGCTTGGTCTTCAGCTCGCCCGACGGGCCGATGTAGGGGAGCAGGGAGATGTGGACGACGAAGACGTTGTCGCGGCCCACCTCGTGCCGCACCTGGCGCACGGACTCCAGGAACGGCAGCGACTCGATGTCGCCGACGGTGCCGCCGACCTCGGTGATGACGACGTCCACGTCGTCGCCCGCCATGCGGCGGATGCGGTGCTTGATCTCGTTGGTGATGTGCGGGATGACCTGCACGGTGTCGCCCAGGTACTCGCCGCGCCGCTCCTTGGCGATCACCGTGGAGTAGATCTGGCCGGTGGTGACGTTGGCGCTGCCGTCGAGGTTGACGTCGAGGAACCGCTCGTAGTGCCCGATGTCGAGGTCGGTCTCCGCGCCGTCGTCGGTGACGAACACCTCGCCGTGCTGGAACGGGTTCATCGTGCCGGGATCGACGTTCAGGTACGGGTCGAGCTTCTGCATGGTGACGCGCAGGCCGCGCGCCTTGAGCAGTGCTCCCAGGCTGGACGCGGTGAGGCCCTTGCCGAGCGACGAGGCGACCCCGCCGGTGACGAAGATGTGCTTGGTCGTCGTGGTACTGGGCGGAATGGCCAACAGAAGCTCCCGTGGTCGCGAGATCGGATGCGTGACGGCGCCCGGCGGAGGCGGTGCCTCGTGCGGGTCTGGTTGCCGTCGCTGGATTTCGGGGGTTCGGCTGCCCTCCGGTCCACGGGCTACCAGGGTAACAGCGGACGGGACCGGTCCGCGGCGCGGGAGGGCCACGCACGTGCGCTGACGGCTCGCTGAAGACTCGCTGAACCCGATCCCGACTTATCGCACGCAACGTGAACAAGCTCACCCAGCGCCGTGTCACCGTCTCCGCCACGCGACGCGCGAGGGGCCTGGTCCCGTCGTATTCTGCTCGGACGCTCGAATGGGCGACGGAAACCCGCACGTCCCACGGGGGGCGGAGCGCTGTTCGACTGGAGACGCAAGTGGCCGGGCGTATCGAGGACTACGCACTCGTCGGGGACATGCAGACCGCCGCGCTCATCTGCCGGGACGGCTCGGCCGACTGGATGTGTCTGCCCAGATTCGACTCCCACGCCGTGTTCGCCGGGCTCCTGGGCACGGAGGAACACGGCTTCTGGCGGCTGGGACCCGCCCATGGCAAGGACGCTCCCCCGCCGCCGGCCAGCCGGCGGCGCTACCGGGGCGACTCGCTGATCCTGGAGTCCGAGTGGGACACCCCGCGCGGCACCGTCCGGGTGATCGACTTCATGCCGCCGCGCGGCACGGACGCGCCGCAGCTGGTGCGCATCGTGGAGGGCGTCAGCGGCCGTGTGCCGATGCGCTCGGTGCTGCGCATGCGGTTCTCCTACGGCTGGGTCGTGCCGTGGGTGCACAAGGTCGCGGACCGGACGGTCGCGGTCGCCGGGCCGGACTCCGTGTGGCTCGACACGAGCGTGGACACGTACGGCAAGAACCTGACGACGTACTCCGACTTCACGGTCGCCCCCGGCGACCGGGTCACGTTCGCGATCAGCTGGCAGCCGTCCCACAAGGAGCCGCCGCCGGTGCCGAACGCGGAGGAGGCGCTGGAGACGACCGCCGAGTTCTGGCGGGACTGGGTCGCGCAGTGCACGTACCACGGGCCGTACCGCGAGGCCGTGGTCCGCTCGCTGATCACGCTGAAGGCGCTGACGTACGCGCCCACCGGCGGCATCGTCGCGGCGCCGACCACGTCGCTGCCCGAGGAGATCGGCGGCTCCCGGAACTGGGACTACCGCTTCACCTGGCTGCGCGACGCGGCGATCACGCTCTCCTCGCTGCTGCGCACGGGCTACCACGAGGAGGCGCGCGCCTGGCGTGAATGGCTGCTGCGCGCGGTGGCGGGTGATCCGCAGAACCTCCAGATCATGTACAGCATCGCGGGCGACCGCGAGCTGTCGGAGGCGGAGCTGAGCTGGCTGCCCGGCTACGAGAACTCGCAGCCCGTCCGGGTCGGCAACGGCGCGGCGGCGCAGCTCCAGCTGGACGTGTACGGCGAGGTCACCGAGGCGCTGCACCTGGCGCACATGACCGGTCTGGCCCGCAACGATCACGCCAATCTTCTCCAGCTGAAGCTGATCCGCTACCTGGAGGACCACTGGAACGAGCCGGACGAGGGCATCTGGGAGGTCCGCGGCCCGCGCCGTCACTTCGTCCACTCCAAGGTGATGGCCTGGGTGGCGGTGGACAGGACCGTGCGGCTCATCGAGTCGGGCGAGGTGGACGGCCCGCTGGAGCGCTGGCGTGACCTGCGGGACGAGATCCACCGCGAGGTCTGCGAGAAGGGCTACGACAAGGAACGGAACACGTTCACCCAGTCGTACGGCTCCAAGGAGCTGGACGCCTCGCTGCTGCTGATCCCGCAGATGGGCTTCCTGCCGCCGGACGACAAGCGGGTGATCGGCACGATCGAGGCGATCCAGCGGGAGCTGTCCACGCTGGACGGCTTCATCCTGCGCTACCCCACGGCAGGTGACCAGGCGGGCGTGGACGGCCTGGAGGGCGACGAGGGCGCGTTCCTCGCCTGCTCGTTCTGGCTGGCGGACGACCTCGCGATGATCGGGCGGGTGGACGAGGCGCGCAAGCTCTTCGAGAAGCTGCTCGCGCTGCGCAACGACCTCGGGCTCCTGGCCGAGGAGTGGGACCCGCGGCGGATGCGGCAGGTGGGGAACTTCCCGCAGGCGTTCAGCCATGTGCCGCTGATCGACACGGCGCTGCGGCTCACCGCGTCGGGCGCGTACGGCGGCTGAGGCGGGCGCGCGCGTCCCGGGGCCCGGCGAGGAGGTGTCCGCCTCCTCGCCGGGCCCCGGGAGCCGTTCAGGGCGCGCTCAGGCGGTCCGGTCCTTGTCCGAAGGGAGCCGCACCACAGGGCGACGTCGTGGGGGACGATGCCGCCCGCACGGCCTCGACGGCCCCCGGGGTTCAGGGCTCAAGGTCGGCCACTCCCCTGCCGGTCGTGAGGTCGAACGGCACGGACGCCTGGTCGTGCGCGACCAACCAGGTGCCGTCGGTCCTGCGGAGACAGAAGGTGCCCCGGACCCACATCCCGTCCGTCGCCACCCCGTTCTGCAGCGTGCCGCTGAGGCGGGCGAGGCAGTACGCGAAGGCCACATCCCCGTCCACGGCGACCGTCAGGTCGCGCATCTCGTAGCCGACGTCCTGGAAGAACGTGAACACCTTCGCCCAGTTCCGCATCTTCGCCTCGCGCCCGACGTGCCGCAGCGGCGGCTCGACGTCGAAGGAGACGACGTCCGCCGCGTAGACCCGCTCCAGGATCCCCGCGTCCTTCGCCCGGATCCCCTCGACGATCATGTCGAGCCGCCGCCTGACCTCGCCCTCGTCCCTGTCGCGCTGTGTGGACATCGGCACCCGTTCCTCTCCTCGTGCGGACCTTCCCGCTTCTCCACCGGTATGACGAGACAGCGGCCCGGGACATGAGGTCACGGCCGGGGCGGTGGTGTGGCGGGGGCGTCGGCGCGAGAGGATGAAAGCGCTCTCGCACCATGTCCCAGCACTCCGCCGCCGCACGTCGGCGGCGTCGGACCCCGCGTCGGGGAAAGGAGCGATCGGGTGCAGCCTGCCCATCCCACCCTGGAGGCCGTTGCGGCGCACGCCGGTGTCTCCCGCGCCACCGTCTCCCGCGTCGTGAACGGCACCCCAGGCGTGCGCGCCGAGCTGCGCGAACGCGTACGCCGTTCGGTGGCCGCGCTGGGCTACGTGCCCAACTTCGCGGCCCGCAGCCTGGTGACCCGCCGCACGGGCGCGGTCGCCGTCGTCATCGCGGAACCGGAGACGCGCGTCTTCGCCGACCCGTTCTTCGCGCAGCAGTTGCGCGGCATAGGCGGCGAACTGTCCGCGCACGGCATGCAGTTGCTGCTCATGCTGCTGGAGGGCCGCACCGACTACGAGCGCATCGAGCGCTACCTCTCCGGCGGCCACGTGGACGGCGTGCTCATGTTCTCGGTGCACACCGACGACCCCCTGCCCGCCATGGCCGCGGCCTCCGGGCTGCCCACGGTGTACGGCGGACGCCCCGGCTGGCCGGGCGCGGCGGACGACCCCGGCCTCCTCTACGTGGACACGGACAACCGGGACGGCGCCCGCCAGGCCGTACGGCACCTCCTGGCGCGCGGCAGGCGGCGCATCGCGGTGATCACCGGCCCGCTGGACCAGACGGCCGCCGTGGACCGGCTGGACGGCTACCTGGACGCCCTCGGCCGTGCCACGCCCGACCCCGCGCTGCTGGTCCACGGGGACTTCACCGCCGAGGGCGGCGCCCGCGCCATGGCGGAGCTGCTGGACCGCTCGCCCGCGCCCGACGCCGTGTTCGCCGGGAACGACCTGATGGCCACCGGCGTCCTGCGCGTCCTGCGCGCGAGGGGGCTGCGGGTGCCCGACGACGTGGCGGTGATGGGGTACGACGACCTGGAGCCCGCCGCCTGGTCGGAACCGGCGCTGACGACCGTACGGCAGGACGTGCGGCGGATGGGCGAGCTGATGGCGGCGCTGCTGCTGCGGCTGCTCCCCCCGGACGGGCCGCCGGACGAGCCCCTGGCGTCGATCGTCACCCCGGCGCAGCTGGTCGTGCGCGACTCGACGTGACGCGCGTCAGCCCGTGCGTCAGCCCGTGCGCGTCAGCTCGTCGTAGACGCTGAGGACGTGCGCGACGGTGGTGTCCTCGGTCGGCCAGCTCCCGGCCCGCACGCGGCCCGCCGCGGCCAGCGCGGCGCGTCCCGCCGGGTCGCCGAGCAGGGCGCGGACGGCCACGCCGAGCGCGACGGGGTCGCCGTACGGCACCAGGACGGCCGCCTCCCCGACCATCTCGGGCACGCCGCCCACCGCCGTGGCGACCAGCGGCACGCCCCGGCGCAGCGCCTCCAGGGCGAGCGGCGCCCGCCCCGCCCACTCGACGACGAGGAGCGCGGCGTCGGCCGCGGCGAGGAGCCGCGCGGGGTCGGGGCAGCCGCCGAGCAGCCGCACGGGGAGCCGTTCGCGGTCGATGCGGCGCTGGAGGGCCGCGCGGCCCGGCCCCTCGCCCGCGACGAGCAGCAAGGGCTGCGGTGTGAGGCCGCGCCAGGCGCGGGCGGCCGTCAGCAGGACGTCGAGGCTGGGGTCGCGGTCGAGGCGGGTCACGGTCAGCAGGAGCGGCCGGTCCACGGCGCCCAGGTCGGCGCGCAGCTTGTGCGGGTCGGTGGCGGCGCCCCCGGGAACCTGCGCGGTGTCCTGGGCGGCCGGTGGGGCGGGCAGGGCGACGGGCGCGAGCCGCGCGTCGCGGGCCCCGCGCCTGCGGGCGCGTTCGACCAGGTCGGAGGTCGCGCCCAGGACGACGGACGCGGTGCGCGCGACCCAGCTCTCGGTCAGCCGCCGGACGCGGGCGCGGAGCCCCGGGGTGGTGGAGCGGGTGTGCCAGGTGACGACGAGGGGGCTGGTGTCGCGGCGGCGGCGGGCGAGGGCGGCGAGCGTCCCGGCGCGCATGCCGTGCGCGTGGACCAGGTCGGCCCCGGCGCAGACGGTCCGCAGGATGCCGACGGCCGCGCGGCGCGTCGTGACGGGGACGGGGACGAACCGGGCGCCCGCGCCGGTGAAGTCGTAGCGCCGCTCGGCGGAGGCCGGGGCGCAGACGGTGACGGTCAGGCCGCGGGCGACGAGCCCGGCGGACAGGGACCTGACGTGTGCCCCCGTGCCCGCGCTGCCGCCCCCGAGGAGCTGGACGACGTGCAGCGGGCCGGGGCCGTGGTGGGCGGCGGACGGGCCGCTCACGGCGCCTCCCGCCGCAGGAGGGCTGACCGCGCTCGTGGACGCGCGTGACTCACGGCGGCCTCTCGTTCGCTGGGGTCGCGGGGGGTCCAGGATGCCAGTCCCGGTACCGGCGGCGGTAGCGCGGCCACTCGCACGGGCTATCCCCGCCCGAGCCGGGCCGCGGTGGCGAGGAGTTCCTCGGCGTGCGCGCGGGCGAGGTGCGAGTCCTCCTGCCCGGCGAGCATGCGGGACAGTTCGCGGACGCGGCCCTCGCCGTGGACCGTGCGGACCCCGCTGCTGGTCACCGTGCCGTCGCTGGTCTTCTCGACCACCAGGTGGCGGTCGGCGAACGCCGCGACCTGCGGCAGGTGGGTGACGACGACGACCTGCGCGGACTCGGCGAGCTTCGCGAGGCGGCGTCCGACCTCGACGGCCGCCTTGCCGCCGATACCGGCGTCCACCTCGTCGAACAGGTAGGTCGGGACGGGCGCGGCGTCGGCGAAGACGACCTCGATGGCGAGCATCACGCGGGACAGCTCGCCGCCGGACGCGCCCTTGGCGACGGGGCGGGCGGGGGCGCCGGGGTGCGGGGCGAGGAGGAGCTCGACGTCGTCGGCGCCGTGCGGGCCGTAGGCGACCTGGCGGCCGTCGAGCGTGAGGGCGTCCTCGCCCGGCGCGGCGTCGGGCTGGGTCACGGCGAACTGGACGCGGGCGTGCGGCATGGCGAGCTGCGTCAGCTCGGCGGTGACGGCGTCGGCGAAGCGCTTGGCGGCGTCGTGCCGGGCGTCGGTGAGGGTGCGGGCCAGGTCGGTGAGGGCCACGCGCAGGGTGTCGCGCTCGGCGGTCAGCGTGCCGATGCGGTCGTCGTCGCCTTCGAGTTCCGCGAGGCGGGCGGCGCCGCGTTCCGCCCAGGCCAGGACGGCGGAGCAGCCGCCCTCGGCCGCAGCGCCCGGCTCGGCGTACTTGCGTACGAGGTGGGCGAGCGCGGCGCGGCGCTCCTCGACGGCGGCCAGGCGCAGCGGGTCGGCGTCGAGGCCGTCGGCGTATCCGGCGAGTTCCTGGGCGACGTCGGCGAGGAGGATGGCGACCTCGCCGAGCCGGTCGCCGAGACCGGCGAGGTCGGCGTCGTGGCCGCGCACGGCGTTCAGGGCGCGGTGGGCACCGGCGACGAGGGTCCCGGCGTCCACGCCCTCGGGGTCGGCCGGGTCCCCGGCGAGCGCGCCGTGGGCGAGTGCGGCGGCGGAGGCGAGGGCCTCGGCGTGGCCGAGGCGGGCGGCCTCGGCGGCCAGTTCGGCGTCCTCGCCTGGCCGGGGCTCGGCGGCGGCGACCTCGTCGAGGCCGAAGCGCAGGAGGTCGGCCTCCTGGGCACGTTCGCGCGCCCGGGTGGTGAGTTCGGCGAGCGTGCTGTTGACGGCGCGCAGGCGGCGGTACGTGTCCTGGTAGGCGGCGAGCGGCACGGCGACGGCGTCGCCCGCGTACCGGTCGAGGGCGCCGCGCTGGCGGGCGGGCCGCAGGAGGCCCTGCTGGTCGGTCTGCCCGTGGACGGCGACGAGGTCCTCGCCCAGCTCGGCGAGCAGCCCGGCGGGCACCGACCGGCCGCCGACGTGCGCGCGTGACCTGCCCTCGGCCGAGATGGTCCGGCTGACGAGGAGCACGCCCTCGTCCAGGTCGGCGCCCGCCTCGGCGGCCCGGCGGGCGGCCGGGGCGTCCGGTGGGAGGGCGAGGCGGCCCTCGACGACGGCGGCCGGTGCCCCGGCGCGCACGTAGCCGGCGTCGGCGCGCCCGCCCAGCAGCAGCCCGAGGCTGGTGACGACCATGGTCTTGCCGGCCCCGGTCTCGCCCGTCACGGCGGTGAATCCGGTGGACAGCTCGACCACGGCGTCGTCGATCACGCCGAGGTCCTTGATCCGCATCTCCTCCAACACGGATACGACCATACGAGGTTAAGGGGCGCGATGGCGACGACGGGACCCGAACATCCGTACGAAACTCAGTGCGGGGCCCCCCGCCAGCCCGCCACGGGCAGCGCGAACTTCGCGACGAGCCGGTCCGTGAACGGCGCGTGGTGCAGCCTGGCCAGCCGGACGGGCACCGCGCCGCGCCGCACCTCCACCCGTGCGCCCGCGGGCAGTTCGACCGTGCGGCGTCCGTCGCACCACAGGACGCCGGGTCCTGTCCCCGGCCGGATCTCGACGGCCAGGACCGAGTTCGGGGCCGTGACGAGGGGCTTCGCGAAGAGGGCGTGCGCGCTGATCGGCACCATGAGAAGTGCCTCGACCTCGGGCCAGACGACGGGTCCCCCGGCGGAGAAGGCGTAGGCGGTGGACCCGGTGGGCGTGGCGCAGACGACGCCGTCGCCGCCGAAGCCGGAGACGGGGCGGCCGTCCACCTCGGTGACGACTTCGAGCAGGCGCTCGCGCGCCGCCTTCTCGACGGACGCCTCGTTCAGCGCCCAGTCGGTGTGCCGCGTCTCCCCGTCCACGAGGACGGTGACGTCGAGCGTCATGCGCTCCTCGACCTCGTACGCCCGGCGCACCACGCGGTCCACGACCTGGTCGAGGTCGTCGCGCTCCGCCTCGGCGAGGAAGCCGACACGCCCGAGGTTGACGCCGAGCAGGGGCACGCCGGTGGCGCGGGAGAACTCGGCGCCGCGCAGGAGCGTCCCGTCGCCGCCGAGGACGACGAGCAGTTCGCAGCCCTCGACGGCCGCGCGGGCGCCGTCGTCGGTGGCGGCGGCCTTCTCGACGCACTCGGCGGCCTCGGGCAGGCTCAGGTCGGCGGCCTCCTCGGCGAGCACGCGCACGCCGATGCCGTGCGCGAGGAGGCCCTGCACGACCAGCTCGGCGCTGCGGATGGCCGCAGGGCGGCCGGTGTGGGCGAGCAGGAAGACGGTGCGGTCCGGCGCCGGTCGCCCGGTCCCGCCGGAAGTGCCTGGGCTGCTGGTCACTGGGGTCCCTCTGTCACGGCGCGGTCGAGGTCGGCCGGGTCGAGTGGCGGCGCCCCGGCGTGAAGCCACAGAAAGTATTCAACATTGCCTGACGGGCCGGGCAGCGGGCTTGCCGTGACGCCCCGCACACCGAGCCCCAGGGCGGCGGCGCGCTCGGCGACCCCGCGCACCGCCTCGGCCCGCAGCGCGGGGCTGCGGACGACGCCGCCGCTGCCGAGGCGTTCCCTGCCGACCTCGAACTGCGGCTTCACCATGAGGACGAGGTCGGCGTCCGGCGCGGCGCAGCGCGTGAGCGCGGGGAGCACGAGGCCGAGCGGGATGAACGACAGGTCGCCGACGACCAGCCCGGCAGGCTCGCCGTCGAGGTCGTCCGGCGTCAGGTCCCTGACGTTGGTGCGGTCCTTGACGGTGACACGCGCGTCGGCCTGGAGCGACCAGGCGAGCTGCCCGTAGCCGACGTCCACGGCGACGACGTGCGCGGCGCCCGCGCGCAGCAGCACGTCGGTGAAGCCGCCCGTGGAGGCCCCGGCGTCGAGGGCGCGGCGCCCGGCGACGACGAGCCCGCGGGGCGTGAACGCCGCGAACGCACCGGCCAGTTTGTGGCCGCCGCGCGAGACGTACTCGGGGTCGGAGCGGTCCTCGGTGACGACGAGGGCCGCGCTGGTGGCGACCTGGGTGGCGGGTTTCGCGGCGGGCGAGCCGTTCACGGTGACGCGCCCCGCCTCGATAAGGGTCCTGGCGTGCTCGCGGGAGCGGGCGAGCTTCCTGCGGACGAGTTCGGCGTCGAGGCGGGCGAGGCGGCGCTGCGTGGCGGGTGACATGGCGTCAGGCCCCCGGGGCGGGGCGGTCGAGTCCTGACAGGGTCTCGCGCAGCGCGCGGTGGACGTCCTCGTAGACCTCCAAGTGACCCGTGACGCCGACGCGGTCGGCGTCGGTGAGGCGCTGGAGGCGCGCGTCGAGCGGCGCGTGGCCCGTGGGCGTGACGCCGATGCCGAGGGGCCGCGGGCCGTCGTCGGGAGCGGCTTCCGGGGTGGCGGGCTCGGGCGGCAGCGGCTCGGCGGGGGCCTGGGCCGGGGTGAGGTGGGGCGCGTCCATGCCCCCGACGCTACCCGGTGGCCGTGGCGCCCGACCGCCGGATCGGGCGGGCGGCGCGCGCAGGCGGCGGGCGGCGCGCCGATCCTGTGTCGATTCATCGCTTCACCTCCCTCCGGGCCGCCGTGTCGGGCGGCGACGTCGTCGTCGGGGCGGACGACCGGCTGTCCCCACCTGGAGAGCGCCAGCGCGGTCACGGGCCGGGGGAGGACCCGGTCGGCGCCGCACAAGCACGGTTCCCGAGGTCCCACCGGTCATGGCGGCGGCCACCGCGTTGACCGTTCCGATGTGCCCGCGCGGCGGCGGGAGGGCCGCGCGCCGCGTCGAGGCCGAGTATCCGCCGTCCGCGCAGCGCGTCCACCGGCCGACGGCGTTCCGCCGAGGTGCGGCACACCACCGCCGCCAACCGCGCGGCTTCACCCGTCGCACGGGCGAGCAGCCGGATCACCCCGGCCGGATCGGGCCCCGCCAACAGGGCGCGAGCGGTGAGCAGAGGGCCGAGGGACAGTTCGCGAGCAAAGAGGAAAGCGACCATGCCCACACCCTAGGGCCAGGGTCTGACAGTGCGTCACATCACCAGCCGCGGGCCCGGAAGCCGCCGCCGTCCACGCCGCTCCGCCCGCCGCCGGCACGGCACGAACGCGCCGGTCGCGCTCCCCGGCCCCCCGCACGCGGCCTCCCGGACCACCGTAGAGTTAGGTTAGCCTAACCTCGCTTACGGACCTCGTGCCCCGGCCTCCCGGGGGGAGAGCGCAGGGCCCTGTGTCCGCATCCCGCACGTCCCGCGCCGCCGCGCGCGGCCTCCGACGTCCGGCGGGAACCAGGCACCGGCCCCGCACACCCCCCGTCCGGCCGCCCCCGCTGAAAGGACCCCGCACCATGGCCACGGCTCCCTTCGCCTTCTTCGACCTCGACGTCCTGCGCACCACCCGTCTCGGCCCCGGCTTCCTCCGCGTCACCCTGGGCGGCGGGCAGATCGCCGCCGTCGGACACGCGGGCCGTGACCAGCGGATCAAGCTGTTCGTGCCCCACCCCGGCCAGCGGACGATCGCCGTGCCCCGCGACGACGCGGCCAACTGGTGGACCGCCTGGCAGCGCATGCACCCGGCCGAGCGCGCGTTCATGCGCACCTACACCGTCCGCGAACTGCGCCGCGACGCGGGCGAACTGGACATCGACTTCGCGCTGCACCCCCACCCGGGCCCCGCGTCGTCCTGGGCCACGCGCGTGCGCCCCGGCGACCCGGCCACCATCCTCGGCCCGGTGGAGGACGAGAACGCCGGAATCGGCTTCCACCCTCCCGCAGCGACGGACGCCGTACTCCTGGCGGGCGACGCCTCCGCGCTGCCCGCCATCGCCGGAATCCTCGCCTGGCTCCCGCCCGGCACCCCGGCGACCGTCCTGGTCGAGACGACCGACCCCGCCGACCACCAGCACCTGCCCACCCGCGCCGACGCCGACATCACCTGGCTGACGCACCCGGCCGTCCCCCACCCGGCATCCGAGGAGGACCCCCTGCTCACCGCCCTGCGCGCCACCCCCCTACCCGGAAGCGCGCCGTACGCGTGGATCGCGGGCGAGGCGAGCAGTGTCCGTGCGCTGCGCCGCCACCTGGTCGGCGAGCGCGGCATGGACCGGCGCCACGTCACGTTCACCGGCTACTGGCGCCGCCACGCCTCCGAGGACACCCTCATCCAGGAGGCCATCGCCGCCACGGCCTGACCACCCCTACGCGGCGAACCCCAGCCGCTCCAGCGCCTCCCCGGCCGACAGCTCGCAACTCCCGTCCCCGGCCGCCGTCCAGGCCGCCGCACACAGGGCGCGCAGGCCGTCCAGCGCGTCCCCCTCGCCCTCGGTGACGAGCCGCCCGTCCCGCACCAGGGCACGGACGCCGCCGCAGCGCCAGGCGTCCCCGCCGTCCCGCACCACCTCGGGGTGCGGGACGAGCAGGCCCCGCAGATCGGCGGCGACGTACGTCGGCCGGTGGTCGGGACGTGCCGTCAGCAGCCCGGCGGGCGTCGTCACCCCCGTCAGGACCAGCAGCGAGTCCACGCCCCCGGCGTGGGCGCCCTCGATGTCCGTGTCGAGCCGGTCGCCCACCACGAGGGGGCTGCTCGCGCCGGTCCGCAGGATCGTCTCGCGGTGCATCGGCGGCAGCGGCTTCCCCGCCACCACCGGCCCCGCCGTCCGCCCGGAGGCGAGCCGCACGACCTCCACCGCCGTCCCGTTCCCCGGCATGATGCCGCGCCCGCTCGGAATCGTCAGGTCGGTGTTCGACGCGTACCACGGCACGCCGCGCCACACCGCGAGCGCCGCCTCGGAGACCAGCGCCCAGCGCATGTCGGGGCCGCCGTACCCCTGGACGACGGCCGCAGGGTCGTCGTCGGCGGAGTCCACCGGGACCAGGCCGCGCTCCCGCAGCGCCACGCGCAGCCCCTCGCCGCCCGAACACAGCACGCGCGACCCGGCCGGGACGTCGTCGGCGATCACCCGGGCGACGGCCTGCGCGGACGTGACGACCTCGGACGCGTCGGCGGGCACACCGAGCCGCGTCAGATGCTCGGCGACCGTCGCGGGCGTCCGCGCCGCGTTGTTGGTGACGTAGGCGAGCCCCATCCCGCCCGCCTCCGCGGCACGCAGGGACGCGACGGCGTGCGGCAGCGCGTCACCGCCCGCGTAGACCACGCCGTCCAGGTCGAGCAGCGCGGTGTCGTAGGCCGTGTGCAGCGCGCGGCCGGAGCCGTCGGGACGCGTTCGAGGATTCTTCGTATCAGTCATCTCGCACCGATCATCCCCCATGACACCGGCGGCCTACGATGCCAGGGTGCGCACCAGCGGCCTCGATCTCGCCCCGTTCCGCGCCCTGCGCTACGCCCCTGGACGGACCGCAGGGCTGGCGGGCGTCACCTCGCCGCCGTACGACGTCGTCGTCCGGCCGGACGGCCAGCGCGCCCTGGAGACCGCGGACGCGCACAACATCGTCCGGCTCATCCTCCCGCCCTCCCCCGACCGTGCCGCAGCCACCCTCACCGCCTGGCGCCGCGACGGAATCCTCGTCCGCGAGGACCTCCCCGCCCTGTACGTGTACGAGCAGCGCGCCGCCGGCACCGTCCTCCAGCGCGGCCTGATCGGCGCCCTGCGCCTCACACCCCCGGCGGAGCGCGTCGTGCTCCCCCACGAGGACGTCATGCCCGACGTGGTCGCCGAACGCGCCGCGCTGCTGCGCGCCACGGCCACCAACTTCGAGCCGCTGCTCCTCTCCTACCGCGGCCACGCCGACGACGCCGCCGCCACGGCCGTGGACACCGCCGCGGCCGATCCCCCGTGGACCGCCCTCACCACGGACGACGGCGTGGAGCACCGCCTGTGGCGCGTCGCCGACCCCGCCCGCCAGGCCGCCGTCACCCACGCCCTCGCCGCCCACCACGCGCTCATCGCGGACGGCCACCACCGCTGGGCCACCTGCCTGCGGCTGCGCGACGAGCAGGGCGCCCGCCCCCCGTGGGACCGGACGCTCGTCCTGCTCGTGGACACCGCCAGACACCCGCTGCGCGTGCAGGCGATCCACCGCGTCCTGCCCGGCCTACGGCCCGCCGACGCGCTCGCCCGGCTCACCGGCGCGTTCCGCGTCCGTCAGGTCGCGGCCCCGCTCGACGCGGCCCTGCGCACCCTGGACGCCACGCCGGGGACGGCCTTCCTCCTCGCCGACAACGGCGGCTCGTTCCATCTGCTCGACCGCCCCGACCGCGCATTGCTGGAGCGCACGGTCCCCGCCGACCGCCCCGCCGCCTGGCGCCGCCTCGACGCGACCGTCCTGCACGCGACGCTGCTCGACGCGCTGTGGCACGTCCCCGACCGCCCCGGCGCCATCGCCTACCTGCACGACGCCCCGGCGGCAGTCGCCCAGGCGGCGCGGCTCGGCGGCACGGCGGTCCTGCTGCGGCCCGTGCGCGAGGAGACCGTCCGCGCGCTCGCCGAACGGGGCGTCACCATGCCGCGCAAATCGACCTCGTTCGGCCCCAAACCGCTCACCGGCCTCGTGATGCGCGCGCTCACCGACCAGTCCTGACGCGCCCGGCGGCCCCGCCTGGCACCTCAAGGTTAGGTTAGGCTAACCTCACTTCCGGTCGTTTCCCACCGCGCACCGGGAGTCCCGTGAGCACTGCCCTCTTCGCCCGACACGACGCACGCCTCGGCGAGTTCGCCCTGCGCCCCGTCGATCCCGGCCGCGACAGCCCGCTCCTGCACCGCTGGCTCACCCACCCCAAATCGGTCTTCTGGCTGATGGGAGACGCCACGGTGGAGGACGTCGAGAAGGAGTACCGCACCCTCGCGGAACGGCCGACGCACGACGCGTTCCTCGGCCTGCACAAGGGCCGCCCCGCATTCCTCGCCGAGCGCTACGACCCGGCCGCGGACCCGGTCGGCCGCGCCTTCACCGTCCAGCCTGGCGACATCGGCATGCACTTCCTCACGGCGCCCACGGACACGCCGCAGCCCGGCTTCACCCGCGCCGTCCTCACGACCGTCATGGCGTTCCTCTTCGACGACCCGTCCGTCCGGCGCGTCGTCGTCGAACCCGACATCCGCAACGAGCCCGTCCACCGGCTCAACGCCGCCGTCGGCTTCGAAGCCGCGCGGACCGTCCCCCTGCCGGGCAAGGACGCGCTCCTCAGCTTCTGCACCCGCGCGCAGTTCACCACCGCCGTCTCCCCGGGAGCGACCCGATGACCAGCACCGACGTCACCGCGCACCTCACCCCCGCGCTCTGGGCGCGCGCGGAACGCCATCTGATACGCAAGGCGCTCGCCGAGTTCTCGCACGAGCGCCTGCTCACCCCCCGTCAGGACCCCACCGACGGCCGCTACTCCGTCACCACCGACGACGACACCGTCACCTACCGGTTCACCGCCACGCGTCACGCCCTCGACCACTGGCACATCGACGCCGAGGGCATCACCCGCGAACGAACGGCGGACGGCGCCCCGCTCCCCCTCGACGCCCTCGCCTTCTTCACCGAGCTGCGCGCCACCCTCGGCCTGTCCGCCACGGTCCTGCCCACCTACCTGGAGGAGATCACCTCGACGCTGGCGGGTGCCGCGTACAAGCTCTCCCTCCCCGCCAGGTCGGCCGCCGAGCTGGCCGAGGCCGGATTCCAGGACATCGAGGCGGGCATGACGGAGGGCCACCCCTGCTTCGTCGCGAACAACGGCCGCCTCGGCTTCGACTCGGCCGAGTACCACGCCTACGCGCCCGAGGCGGGCGCCCCGGTCAGGCTCGTCTGGCTCGCCGCCCGGCGCGACGTGGCGACGTTCACGTCCTGCACCGACCTCGACTACGACACGCTCATCGCCGCCGAACTGAGCCAGGCGACCCGCGCGGCGTTCACCGACCGCCTCACCGGCCTCGGCCTCGCCCCCGAGGACTACTACTTCTTCCCGGCGCACCCCTGGCAGTGGCACAACCGGCTGTCCGTCACCTTCGCGGGAGAGCTGGCCCACCGGCGGCTCGTCCTCCTCGGCGAGAGCCCCGACACCTACCGCGCCCAGCAGTCCATCCGCACCTTCTTCAACGCGGCGCACCCGGAGAAGCACTACGTCAAGACGGCGATCTCGGTGCTGAACATGGGCTTCCTGCGCGGCCTGTCCGCCGCCTACATGGAGGTGACCCCGGCGATCAACGACTGGCTCGCCGACCTGATCGCCCGCGACGGCGTCCTGAAGGACACCGGCTTCTCGATCCTGCGCGAGCGCGCCGCCCTCGGCTACCACCACCGCCACTTCGAGGCGGCGACGGAGAAGGGGTCGCCCTACCTCAAGATGCTCGCGGCGCTGTGGCGCGAGAGCCCCGTCCCCGGGCTCGCGCCCGGCGAACGTCTCGCCACGATGGCCTCGCTGCTCCACGTGGACCGCGACGGCCGCTCGCTCGCCGCCGCCCTCATCGCCCTGTCGGGCCTCGCCCCGGCCGACTGGCTGGGCCA
Source organism: Streptomyces avicenniae (assembly GCF_000719135.1). GTDB lineage: Bacteria > Actinomycetota > Actinomycetes > Streptomycetales > Streptomycetaceae > Streptomyces > Streptomyces avicenniae. Next base: position 269,537 of record NZ_JOEK01000008.1, read on the forward strand.
CTACCTGCGCGCCTACCTGACGCCGCTGCTGCACAGCATGTACGCCTACGACCTCGCGTACATGCCCCACGGCGAGAACCTCATCCTCGTCCTGAAGGACGGCGTGCCCCGGCGCGTCATCATGAAGGACATCGCCGAGGAGATCGCCGTCATGAGCCCGGACGTGCCGCTGCCACCCGAGGTGGAGCGCATCCGGGCGCGCGTCTCGGACGAGGAGTGGCCGCTCGCCGTCCTCACCGACGTGTTCGACTGCTTCTTCCGCTTCCTGAGCGCGACGCTGTGCGCGGAGGGTGTGCTGGACGAGGCGACCTTCTGGGGCGCGGTCGCCGACTGCGTCCGCGACTACCAGAAGACCGCCCCCCAGTTCGCGGAACGGTTCAGGCAGCACGACCTCTTCAAGGAAACGTTCCCCCTGTCCTGCCTGAACCGTCTGCAACTGCGCGACAACCAGCAGATGGTGGACCTCCAGGACCCGACGAGCACCCTCCAGTACGCCGGGACCCTGCGGAACCCCCTCGCCGCCTACGCCTGACCGCGCGCGTCGGCCTCCTCGGGCCCGTCCTCGTCGTCCGGGCCGTCCTCGTCCAGGGCGTCCTCCGCACGGTCGTCGGCCCGGTCGTCCGCCCCGCCTTCCCTCTCGTCCTCGTCCTCGTCGTCCAGATCGGGGTCCAGCGCATCCACGAACTCGACGCCGTCCAGCTCCGCAAGCCGGTCGGACGCGTTGGTGACGCCGCCCTGGTCCGCGTCGAGCGCCTTGGCGAACCAGGTGCGGGCGTCCTGCTCCCGGCCCACGGCCAGCAGCGCGTCGGCGTACGCGTAGCGCAGGCGCGCGCTCCAGGGGTGGACGGCCGTGGAGCCCAGCTCACCGCACTCCAGCGTCACGACGGCCGCGTCGGCCTGGCCGAGGTCGCGACGGGCACCGGCGGCGACGAGCCGCATCTCGATCTGGCCCGCCTTGTCGAGCTGCTGCACCTCGGGCTCACCGGCCATCGCCAGCGCGCGTTCCGGCCGCCCGATGCCGCGCTCGCAGTCGGCCATCAGCGGCCAGAGGTGGACCGAGCCCGTCATGCGCCGCGCGGCGCGGAACTCCGTCAGCGCCTCGGCGTACTTGGCCACGCCGTAGGCCGCGAAGCCCGCGGCTTCACGGACCGCGCCGACGCGGGAGGCGAGGCGCAGGGCGACCCGCGAGTACGCGTAGGCGCGCTCCGGCTCCTCGTCCAGCAGCTTGGCCACCATGACGAGGTTCCGCGCGACATCGACGGCCAGCGTCTTCGGCAGGCTCAGCAGCTCCTGGCGCACCGAGCGGTCGATCTCGTCGCCCGTGACCTCGTCGGGGATGGGGAGGCGCTGGGTGCGCTCACGGTCGGGACGGCCCTGGCCCGAGCGCTGGAAGTCGCCGTCCCGTCGGAAGCCACCACCGCGCGCGCCACCCCGGCCGTCACGCCGGTCATCGCGCCGCTCGCCGCCACGCCGGTCGTCACGGGGGCGGTCGTACCTGGGTCGGTCATCGCGCCGGAACCCCTGCGCACTGCCCCCACGGTCGTCGCGGGGACGGAACTCACGCCGCTCGCCACCGCCTTCACGCCCACCGCCTTCACGCCCGCCACCTTCACGGCCGCGGTCGCTCCACGGACGGTCGGAACGCGGACGGTCATCACGCCGCTCACCACCACGCCGATCATCGAAACGCGGTCGATCGTCACGGGGACGGTCGTACCGGGGCCGGTCATCACGCCGGAACCCCTGCGCACTCCCCCCACGGTCATCACGCCGCTCACCACCACGCCGGTCGTCAAAGCGCGGCCGGTCATCGCGCGGACGGTCGTAACGGGGCCGATCGTCACGCCGGAACCCCTGCGCACTGCCCCCACGGTCCTCACGGGGACGGAACTCACGCCGCTCGCCACCGCCTTCACGCCCACCACCTTCACGGCCGCGGTCGCTCCACGGACGGTCGGAGCGCGGACGGTCATCACGCCGCTCACCACCACGCCGGTCGTCAAAGCGCGGCCGGTCATCGCGCGGACGGTCGTAACGGGGCCGGTCATCGCGCCGGAACCCCTGCCCGCTACCGCCACGGTCCTCACGGGGACGGAACTCACGCCGCTCCCCGCCGCCTTCACGCCCACCACCTTCACGGCCGCGGTCGCTCCACGGACGGTCGGAACGCGGACGGTCATCACGCCGCTCACCACCACGTTGCCCAGCACGGTCGCTCGGCCCGCGCCGGTCGTCGCCGCGGTCACGCCACGGCCGGTCGTCACGGCGCTCGAAGGAACGCGGACGGTCGTCACGATCGCCACCACGGCGGTCGTCACGGCGATCGTCACGCCAATTCCCACCACCGCGGCGGAAACCACCACGGTCGTCGTCGCGCCGCGGACCCCGCGACTCGCTTTCCGACCGTGCCGGCCGCTCATCCGATGAATTCGTCATTGACATGACTCCTGCCTCATTACACACGAAAGGGAAAAACAAAAAAGGACCTCTGGTTCTTCAGCATGTCGCTGAAGAACCAGAGGTCCTATCAAAGATTGTCCGGCGGTGTCCTACTCTCCCACACGGTCCCCCATGCAGTACCATCGGCGCTGGAGAGCTTAGCTTCCGGGTTCGGAATGTTACCGGGCGTTTCGTGGACGCGAGCATCTATGGACAAGCCCTCGGCCTATTAGTACCGGTCAACTCCACCCCTCACAGGGCTTCCATCTCCGGCCTATCAACCCGTTG
>NZ_JOEK01000009.1 GCF_000719135.1 Streptomyces avicenniae
TGAGCGGGCGAGCGCGCCGCCGCCGGACGAGGAGGCGGTACGGGCGGCGACCCGTGACCGTCAGGCCGCCGACGAGGCCCAGGCCGCGGCGCAGGGCCGGGTGGACGAGGCCCAGGGCAATCTGGACGCCGCCCGCGAACTCGCCGCGCAGGCGCGGGAGATGCGGGAGGAGGCCGCGCGGGAGGCGGCCCGTGACATCGACGAGGCGTCCGACGCCGGAATCCAGAACCGCAGTTGGTGGCAGAACCTCGTGCGCTGGTTCACCGACGCCTGGGACACCATCGTCGCCATCTGCAAGGTCATCGTCGCCGTCCTCGGCATCATCGTCCTGATCATCGGCGGCCCGCTCGCCTGGGTCGTCCTCGCGGCAGCCGTCGTCGTCCTCGCCGACACCCTCATCAAATACGCGCGCGGCGAAGGCTCGCTGCTGGACGTCGCGTTCGCCGCCCTGGACTGCATCCCGGGCATGCGCGGCCTCACCAGTCTCGGCGGACTCGTACGAGGAGTGCGCGGCCTCGCCACCACCGGCCTTCGCGGCATCGCCGTGGGCGTGCGCGGGCTCGGGGAGAGCATCCGGCGCATGAGCCGCAGCGTCCGCGGCCTGTCCCTGTGCGGCGACCCGGTGGACATGGCCACGGGCGAACTGGTCATGTCGGCCACCGACGTCGAACTCCCCGGCGTCCACCCGCTGCTCCTGGAACGCCACCACCGCACCGGTGTGCGCACCGGCCTGCTGTTCGGGCCGAGTTGGGCGGGCACGCTCGACCAACGCCTCGTACTGGACGAGCGCGAGGCCCGGCTGCACACGGCCGACGGCATGGTCCTGCGCTACCCGGTGCCGCCGCCCCACTGCGCCGTGCTGCCCGTCGAGGGCCCGCACTGGCCGCTCCTGTGGGACGGCGAGTCCGGCGGCGAGATGACGGTGCGGCAGCGCGGCACCGGCCTGACGCTGCACTTCCGGCCGGTCCCCGGCCGCCCCGCCGCCACCCTGCCGCTCACCGCGATCAGCGACCGCAACGGCAACGCGTTCACCCTCACCTACGACCCGGCGGGACTGCCCGCCGAGATCACCCACCACGGCGGCTACCGCGTCGGCGTCACCTGCGCCGACGGCCGGGTCACGCGGCTGACCCTGCTCAGCGACCCCGACGAGCCGACCCTCGTCGCCTACGGCTACGACAGGGCGGGCAATCTCGCCGAGATCGTCAACTCCTCAGGGCTGCCGCTCCGGATCGACCACGACGGCCGCCACCGCGTCACCGGCTGGGAGGACCGCAACGGCACCTGGTACCGCTACACCTACGACGACGCCGACCGCTGCGTCGCCACCCGCGGGGAGGGCGGCGTCCTCGACTACACCTTCCGGTACGACACCGGGGCGCGCGTCACCACCGCCGTGGACTCCCTCGGCCACACGCGGCAGTTCGCGTTCAACGACTGCTACCAGCTCGTCGCCGAGACCGACCCGCTGGGCCACACCGTCCGGCAGGACTGGGACCGGCGCGACAAACTCCTCGCGCGCACCGACGAACTCGGCCACACCACCCGCCTGACGTGGGACGCGGCGGGCAACCTCACGGCGGTCGAACGGCCCGACGGCGCCACCACCCGCGCCCGCTACGACGAGCACGACCTGCCCGTCGAGGTGACCGGCTTCGACGGCGCCGTGCGCCGCGCGGAGTGGGACGCGGCGGGCAACTGCCTGTCCGTGACCGAGCCCACCGGCGCCGTCACCCGCTTCACCCGCACCCCGGGCGGCGCCCTCGCGACCCTCACGGACGCGACCGGCGCCGTCCAGCACTTCACCAGCAACGCGGCCGGGCAGCCGGTGCGTTCACGCGACCCGCTGGGCCGCGTGACGGACATCGACTACGACGCGTTCGGCCGCGTCCGGCAGGTGACCGACCCGCTGGGCGCCGTCACGCGGCACACGTGGACGGTGGAGGGCCGCCCCGCGTCCGTCACGCACCCGGACGGGGCCACGGAGCGCTGGGCCCACGACGCCGAGGGCAACTGCCTCTCCCACACCGACGCCCTCGGCCGGACTACCCACTACGAGTACGGTCCCTTCGACCAGCTCACGGCCCGCACCACCCCCGACGGGGCGCGCCACACGTTCGACCACGACACCGAGCAGCGCCTCGTACGCGTCACGAACCCGCTCGGGCTGACCTGGAGTTACACCTACGACCCGCTCGGCAGCCCGCTGTCCGAGACCGACTTCGACGGCCACACCGTCCGCTACACCTACGACGCGGCGGGGCAGTTGCTGAGCCGCGCCAACGCGCTCGGCCAGACCGTCGGGTACGCCTACGACGTCGCGGGCCGCCTCGTCACGACGACAAGCGACGGGGTCGTCACCGCCTACACCAACGACGCCGACGGCCGCATCCTCACGGCGACGGGCCCGGACGTCGCCCTCGCCTTCGCCTACGACGCCGCCGGGCGTATCACCGGCGAGACCCTCGACGGCCGCACCCTGCGCACCGTCCACGACGTGCTCGGCCGTCCCGTCGCGCGGACCACCCCCACCGGCGCGACGGCCACGTACGCCTACGACGCGGCGGGGCAGCGCACCACCGTGCGCGTCGCCGGGCGCGTCCTCACGTCGGCGTACGACGCGGCGGGCCGTGAGACCCGGCGCGGCCTGGGCGCGGCGGGGGTCGTGCTCCACCACGCGTGGGACGCCGCCGACCGGCTCACGGAACAGACCGTCACCGCCGCCTCGCCCGTCCTGCGCCGCGCCTACCGCTACCGGGCCGACGACACCGTGGCGGCCGTGGACGACGCGCGCACCGGCGGGCGTGCCTTCGACACCGACGCCGCCGGGCGCGTCACCGCCGTCAGGGCCGACGACTGGACGGAGACGTACGCCTGGGACGCGGCGGGCAACCAGAGCCGCGCGGCCTGGCCGGGGAGCGGCCCGGAGCCGGAGGCGCGCGGCGACCGTTCCTACGAGGGCACCCGCCTCACGCACGCCGGGGGCGTCGCGTACGAGTACGACGCGGCGGGGCGCGTGGTGGTGCGGCGCAAGGTCCGCCTGTCGCGGAAGCCCGACGTGTGGCGTTACACGTGGGACGCCGAGGACCGGCTCACCTCCGTGACCACGCCGGACGGCACCCTGTGGCGCTACCTCTACGACGCTCTCGGGCGGCGCGTGGCCAAACGCCGTACGACGCCTGACGGTTCGGTCGCCGAGGAGACCCGCTTCACCTGGGCGGACGTGGACCTGGTGGAGCAGACCACCCTCGTCGCGGGGGAGGCCAAGGCGGTCACGCTCACCTGGGAGCGCGACGGCGCGCGGCCGGTGGCGCAGACCGAGCGGCGGCACCTCGCCGACGCGCCGCAGGACGTCATCGACGAGCACTTCTACGCCGTCGTCACCGACCTCATCGGTACACCCACCGAACTGCTGGACGAGAACGGCGAGGTCGTCTGGCGTGCGGACGCCACCCTGTGGGGCCTCACCGCGCCGTCCCCCGGCGCCACGGCCCGCACGCCCCTGTGTTTCCCGGGCCAGTACGCCGACGAGGAGACGCAGCTGCACTACAACTTCCTCCGCCACTACGACCCCCTCACCGCCCGCTACGTCACGCCCGACCCCCTGGGCCTGGACGCCGGCCCCAACCACCGTGCCTACGTGCCCGATCCGCTGTCCTGGTTCGACTACCTGGGCCTGCTGACGTGCGCACAGAACGCCGCGATCCTGCGGCGGAACCTGGCGGCGGAGAACCGCATCGTCGGACCGGGCCAGGCCGCGGCCCACATCGTGCCGTCCGGCTTCAACCGTGGTGGCGCGCCCGCGATGCGCCGCCTGCTGAGCCGCTACAACATCGACATCAACGACGCGGCCAACGGCATCCCGCTCGGGCACCCCACACCGCACAACTTCACGCACACCAACCGCTTCCTGAGCCGCCTCGACCTGCGCCTGCGGCACATCGAGCGCAGGGGCCGTCTGACGGGCCGGGGCGCCCGCGGCATCCGCGCCGACATCCGCAGGGAGCTGCGGAGTGTCGGGCGCCAGGTCGAGAACGAGCTGAGGACCGGCAGGCCCGGCGCCAACGCATACTGGACCGCGTGATGAGCGAGACGACCCGCGAGCCGCTGTCCGTCCACCGCCTGCTGCCCGGCCTGCTCGGCGACAGGGCGACGTTCGGCCTGGACGACAGGTCGCTCGACAGGGTCATCGGCTGGCACCTGGCCGGTGCTGACGCCGCGCGGCCCACCGCCGTGTCCGGCAGCTGGTACGAGGGCGCCACCGAGCCCAAGTCGGAGTTCCCCAGCGGCTTTCCGTGCGCGCCGATGCTCAGCCGCCGCCTGGTCGGGCTGCTGGGCGAGGGGCTTGCGGCGTCGGGCGACCTGCTGCCGGTGGACACCGGCGACCCGGAGGACGTGGGGGACGGCGCGTACTCCCTGCTGCTCGTCACCGAGGTCGTGGACTGCCTGGACGCCCGGCGCTCGTCCGCGCCACGCAGGGCGACGGGCGAGATCAAGAAGGCCGTGTTCCGGCCGGAGGCGGTGCCCACCGGCCTGGCCGCGTTCCGGGTGCCGCAGTACCCGGAGGGCGTCTACTGGAACGGCTGGGCGGCCGACCTGCTCACGGCCCGTCTGGGGGACGACCTGGAGGACCGCCTGTGCTGGTCGGAGGACCCGACACGCACCCCGCACCCGGACCCCTGGGCCTTCTGACCCGCCCGTCCCCCACTCAGGTCCGTACCGCCACGACCCCGAACGCGGCACCTTCGGACACGCCGCGACGGAACCCGGCCGCCGCCAGCAGCTCGCGCAGCTCTGCGGCGCTCCGTACGGTCGCCTCGTCACCGGGGGCGGCCATGACGACGAAGGCGCTCGACCTCGCCGAGGAGATCAGCTCCCACCGCGCCACCGGACCCCTGCGCGAGCTGGCCGCCAGCATGGGCGAGCAGTCCGCGGTCCCGGCCGTGCGCGCCTTCCGTGAGCGGATCGCCACCACCATCGCCGCCTGATCAAGCGGACTCCGTGCGCAGGGAGGAGGGCGGCCGGAGAGCGATGGGCTCCGCCACCGCGCCTCCACCTGGCGGACGGCGTGCCCTGGCGGGGAGGTGGCCGGGGCGTCGTACGGGTTCCGGTTCGGGCAGCGCGGGCCAGTAGTGGTCGGTGAACAGGCGGGCGACGAGGGCGCCCCGGCTGGAGACGTCGGCCTTCGTGAAGATCGCCTTGAGGTGGTCGCGGACCGTGTGCGGCGAGATGAACAGCGCCGTGGCGATCTCGACGGTGGTCATCCCGCGCGCGGTGAGCTGGGTGACCTGGAGCTCCCGCGCCGTCAGCCCGTACGCCTCGGCGACGAGGACCGCGAGGTCGGCGGGCGTCGCGGGCTCGATGACGAGGGCCACCGGCCCGGGAGCGCCGCCGGGGCCGCTGAGTCCTGAGGCGTGGCAGGTCAGCCACCGGCCCTCGGTCGTCCGGATGCGCACGCGCGCGCTGCCACGGTCACGGCCGTCCGCGACGGCGCGTGCCTGGAGCGCCGTGCCGATCACCCAGATCGGCAGCCGCAGCCCCAGCGCGGTGGGGAACGAGGGCCCCTCCGGCAGGTGCGCGAGGTGGTGCCGTGCCTCGTCGTTGGCGGACACGGCCTCGCCCGACCCGTCGAAGAGGATCAGACCGGGCGCCGGGGAGTCCGTGCCGCGGGCGGAGGCGGACGGCCGGGTGAGCGTCCGCAGCCGTTCGGCGAGCGGGCGCGACAGGTCGGCGAGCAGCGCGGTCTCGTGGGGGAGGAAGGCGTCGGTGGTGCGGAAGAGGCTCACCAGGCCCCACGGCCGGTCGCCGATCCGGAGGGCGGCGCGCAGTTCGTCGTGCACGCCTTGGCCGCGCAGCAGGTGCCGGAACCGGGCGCTGCGGGCCGGGAGGTCGCCGGTGGCCGCGCGCAGTCCGGCCGCCGGGACGGCGCCGCGTGCCAGGTCGCGGAACGGCAGGACGTTCTCCTCCAGCAGCTCGCTGCGCCAGTAGGCGGCGCAGCCCTCGCCCGCGCCCATGTTCTCGACGAGCATCGGCGCGGTGATCAGGCCGGTCTCGGGGTCGGTGGCGGTCCACACGGCCGAGTGGAACGGCACCAGCCGCCGCAGCCTGGCGGAGACGCGGCCGAACAAGTCCAGTGCGTCGGCGGCCTGTTGCGCCGCCGCGAGCACCGGTCGGCGTCGATCCGTCGTCATGTGTGTCCCCCTGGCCGATCCGCCCGTCCCCGAGCCTGCCCGCTCGTCCTCACCCCACGGAACCCCTCGTTCGGGGGAGTCATTCCCCGCCGGTCCCCCGGGAGCGGGGGATGGGGCGCGCCGCCGGGGACGGGCAAGGTCGGTGCCACACGGACGACGGGAGAGGCAGCTCATGGATATCGCGATGGTCGGTGGAGGCGCAGCGGCGGTCAGCCTGCTGGACGCGCTCGCCGCGACCGAGGGCGACGGCGCGGTCGGCGGAACGGGCACGGTGACGGTCTTCGAGCCGTCGCCGCACCTGTGGCGTGGACGCCCGTACGGGCCCGACCTGGAAGCGGTGCTGGTGAACACGCCGCCCGCGCTGATGTCGGTGCGTGGCCGTGACGTCGGGCATTTCGCGGCCTGGCTCGGTGACCGGGGCTCCGATCACCTGGACCCGCTCCTCGGCCGCCCCTTGGTCCCGCGCGCGCTCTACGGCGACTATCTGGTCCACACCGCCGAGAAGGCCGTGGCGGCGCTGGGCGAACAGGGCTGGACGGTACGCGTCGTGGCCGCGCGGGTGACGGACGCCGCCGTCCGCGGGGGCACGCGCCTGGTCCTGCGCACGGACGACGGGCAGGAGCACGAGGCCGACCGCATGGCGCTGTGCGTGGGCGGGGGAACGCCCGCGGACGTGTACGGACTCGGCGGCGCGGCGGGCTTCACGGCCGATCCCTATCCGCTCGCGGACACGCTGGAGCGCATCGCCGCCGCCGCCGACGTGACGGTCATCGGCAGCGGCCTGACCGCCGTGGACGTCGTCGTGGGGCTGGCCGCGCACCGGTACGAGGGACGGATCACCCTCCTGTCGCGCAGCGGGGTGCTGCCGTACGTGTGGCAGCGTCCGGTCGAGCGGCGCCCGACGCACGTGACCGTCGAGCGGGTGGCGGAGCTGCACCGCGCCCGGGGGCAGCTCGCACTCGACGACCTCGTCGGGCTGCTGCGTGAGGAACTGGCCGATGCGGGAGAGGACTTCGGCGAACTCGTCGCCCTCCTCGGCGGCACGCGGACGGACGACCCGGTCCGGCGCCTGCGGGAGCAGATCGCCGCGGTCGATGACCCGCGGATCGGGCGCCGCGTGCTCCAGGAGACGGCGCACACCGTCGGCCCCTACGCCTGGCGCCTGTTGCGCGAGCCGGATCGCGCGTGGATACGGCGTCACCTCCGGACGGCGACGAGCGTCGCGTCGCCCATGGTCCCGGTGAACGCGTCGGTCCTGATGCGGCTCCTGGACTCCGGCCAGCTCACGCTCTCTTCGGGTGCGGAGGGGATCGAGCCGGTGGACGGGCGGTTCCTGGTGCGGGACGGCGGGGGGCGGCGTACCGCGCATGCCGTCGTCAGCGCCGTGAACCCGCCCGCGCAGGCGGTCCCGGTGGCGGCCCGGGATCTGGTCCGTGCCGTGACGGGCGCGGGTCTCGCCACCTTCCATCCGTCGGGCGGGGTCGTCCCCGCCGATCCGCGCGTGCACCTGGTCGGTGACCTCGTCGGCGGCGGGCCGTTCATCACGTCCAGCGTCGCGGGCGTCGCCGCGCAGGCGGCGCGTACCGCGCGGGCGCTGCGCGCGGCCTGACGGCAGCGGCGGGCGGTCATGGGCGGAGGCGGGCGCGGAGTGCGCGGCGGGCGACGGGGCCCAGGCCGTCGATCACCTCCACCAGTTCGGCCAGGCGGCCCAGCGCGTTCAGCGCGTCGTCGGCCCCCGAAGGATCGACGCCGTCGAACAGTTCGAGCCCGATGAACCCGGCGCTCACGGCCCGCGCGAGCCCGGCGACCTCGACGTAGCCGGACAGCGGCGAGTCGGCCATCAGCCGCGTGATGGTCCGCTCGACCGGCTCGATCCACAGGTCGAGCGCCGCCGACGTCGCCTCGGCGAGCTGCGGGTCGGCCTGGGCACCGGCCAGCATCTGGGCGAGCACGGTGACGTTGCCGAGTTCCCGCTCCTCCGTGTGCAACCGGCGCCCCAGGGCGAGGAGTTCGCCGAGGCTCGCGACGCCGTCCAGCCCGTCCGTGAACCGCTCGACCCGCGCCCGGGTCGCCGCGAGGCAGGCGGCCTTCAGCAGCTCGTGGACGCTGCCGAAGTGGTAGAAGACGAGTGCCTGGTTGACCTGGGCGGTGGCGGCGATCGTCCGTGCGGAGGTGCCGGTGATGCCGTGCCGCCTGATCGTCTCGATGGCGCCGTCGATCAGTCGCTGTCGGGTGTCGGCCATGGCCTCACCGTAGATCGTCCGGGGCGGGGCGCGCCCACGGGGAGGGGGCGGGGGCCGTACCGTGGCGTGCCGGGTGTGGTGGTGTCGAGCGGGGACGGGGAGCGCGGCGATGGGTGATCAGGCGGGTACGCGGGCGCTGCGGGCGCGTGCGCAGGCCATCGGCGGCGGGGTGCGGGAGGCGACGGCCGCCGGGGTCGTGCGGCGGGTCTTCGCCGTGCAGGCGCAGGACGCCACGGCGGCGGCCCTGGGTGTCCTGGCGCGCGGGCGCGACCTGGACGCTGAGGCGGTGCGGGCGGCGTACGAGGACGAACGCGCCGTCGTGCGGGGCTGGTTCATGCGCGGCACGCTGCACACCGTCCCGAGCGAGGACGCCGGTTGGCTGCTGCGTCTCCTCGGCCCCCGCGTCCTGGCCGGGACGGGGCACCGCTACCGCGACCTGGGGCTCGACGCGGATCTGCGGGAGCGCGCGGACCGGCTGCTGCGCGACGCCGTCGCGTCGGAAGGACCGCTCGGCCGCGCCGCGCTGACGGAGCGGCTGACCGCCCTGGGCGTCGCGCCCGAGGGCCAGGCGCCGTTCCACCTGATCCGGCACGCCGCGCTGAACGGCCTGCTGTGCCACGGCCCGTGGCGCGACGGGGAGGCCACGTTCGTGCTGTCGCAGGACTGGCTGCCGGGACCGCCCGACGCGTACGCGCCCGAGGGGGACGACGCGCTCGCCGAGCTGGCCCGCCGGTACCTGCGCGCCTACGCGCCCGCCGAAGCGGACGACTTCGCCGCCTGGTCAGGGCTGCCCGTCACCTGGGCGCGGCGGGCGTGGAAGGCGCTGGACGCGGCCGGTGCCCTCGCCGCGCGGGAGGCACGTGAGCCGGACGCGGCGTCGGCGGCTCCCGACGTGCGGCTGCTGCCCGCGTACGACAACTACCTGCTCGGCTACCGCGGTCGGGACCTCGCCGTCCCCGCCGAGCACGGGCGCCGCGTGTGGCCCGGCGGCGGGGTCATCCGTCCGACCGTGACGGTGGACGGCCTGGTGGTCGGCACGTGGCGGCGCGCGGGACGGCACGGGGTGGAGGTCGAGGCGTTCGGTCCGCTGTCGGCCGCCGTGCGGGAGGGCATCGACGCGGAGGCCGCGGCGGTGTCGCGGTTCCTGCGCCCGGCGGGCCGGGCGTGAGGACGCCGGAAGGCGCCCGGGACCCTGTCCCGGACGCCTTCCCGACCGACCACGCGGTCGGTCCTACTCGTAGATCGCCCCCTGGATCTCGGGGTCGTCGATGTTGGTCTGGTCGTACCAGTGGAACGCGGTGTCGATGCTCTCCGGCAGTTCCTCGCCGTCGATGGCCGACAGGGCGGCGATGACGAGCTGACGGCCCATGTCCACCGGGTCCTGGGTGACGGCGCCGGTCATCTCGCCGCTGGTGATGGCGTCGATCTGGGCCTGGCCCGAGTCGAAGCCGACGACGACGAGGTCGTCCCGGCCGCTCTCCCGGACGCCGTTGATGACGCCGATCGCGGAGCCCTCGTTGGAGGCGTAGATGCCCGACAGCTCCGGGTTGCTGCGGATGATCGACTGGGCGATCTCGGCCGACGCGAGCTGGTCACCGCCGCCGTACTGCGGTTCGAGCACGGTGATGCCGGGGGCGTTGGCCTCCATCCACTCCAGGAAGCCGTCACGGCGCTGCTGTCCTGAGAGGCTGGTCTGGTCGTGGACGACGAGCGCGACCGTGCCCTCCCCGCCGATCTCCTCCGCCATGTGGGAGGCGGCCTCGGCGGCGGCGGCGCTGTTGTCGGTGGCGACCGTCGTCACGGGCACGTCGCTCTCCACGCCGGAGTCGAACGCGACGACCGGGATGTCCTGCGACTGCGCCTGCTCCAGGAGCGGCGCGGCGGCCTGCGAGTCGAGAGCCGCGAAGCCGAGGGCGTCGGGGTTCCTGGCCAGTTCGTTGGTCAGGAGGTCCATCTGGCCCTCGACGTCCGCCTCGGTGGCGGGGCCGACGAACGTGACCTGCGCGCCCCGGGCCTCGGCCTCCTCCTCGGCGCCCTGCTTCACCGCCTGCCAGAACTGGTGCTGGAACCCCTTGGAGACGATGGAGATCGTCGGCCCGTCGCCGGAGCCGCCGCCGTCGGCGCCGCCCGACCCGCCGCCTTCGCCGTCCTCGGCGCAGGCGGTCGTCAGTACCATCAGGGCCGCGCCGATCACGGCGACCGTGGTCCTTCTCAGCTTCATCGCCAGATCTCCTTCGTTCTGGTCGGGGACGTTCTCATTGCAATTCCTTCCGGACCTGGTCCGTGTAGACGGCGACGAGGATCACGCAGCCGAGGATGACGTTCTGCCATTCCTGCGGTATGGACATGATCTGGAGGCCGTTGTTGAGGACGGAGATGATCAGGGCCCCGATCAGGGTGCCGATGATCGAACCCTTTCCGCCGGACAGCGACGTGCCGCCGATGACGACGGCCGCGATGGCCTGGAGTTCGTACCCCATGCCGGTGGCGGGCTGGGCCGAGCCGAGCCGGGCGGAGATCAGTACGCCGGCGAGGCCGGTGAACAGTCCGGCGAAGACGTAGATGGCGATCTTCCAGCGGCGGACGTTGATGCCGGACAGGCCGGTCGCCTCTTCGTTGCTGCCGATGGAGTAGGTGTAGCGGCCGAGGACGCTCTTGGTGAGCAGGACCCCGGCGATGATCGCGACGACCACCAGGATGAGCACGGCGTTCGGGATGTCCACGCCGGGGATGAGACGGCCGGTGGACAGGTCGGTGTAGCCGTCCACCTCGTTGAAGTAGATCGGGGTGCTGTCGGACACCACGAGGGCGAGGCCCTCGGCGACGAGCATCATCGCCAGCGTCGCGATGAACGGCGGGATGCCCAGCACCGCGATGTTGAAGCCGTTGATCAGCCCCATGAGGCCGCCGAAGAGGATCGTCAGCGGTACGCCGACGGCCAGCGGCAGCCCCGCGTTGACCATGAACACACCGGCCATGACGGCGCACAGCGCCATGCCGGTGCCGATGGACAGGTCGATCCCCGAGGTGATGACGACGAAGGTCGTGCCGATCGCCAGCGTCCCGATGACCACGGTCGAGAACAGGATCGAGATGAAGTTGTCGTAGGTGAAGAAGAACTCGCTGGCGAAGGCGAAGTAGGTGTAGATGACGATCAGGCTGGCGAAGGCCAGGAGTTGCTGGAGCCGGCTCTTCAGCGCGGCGCCCTTCCCGTTCTCCTCCTGCCGCGTGAACGCCGGCGCTTTCGCGGTTGTCATGGCTGCCCTGCCTTCTTCTCCGGAAGACCGGCCGCCTCCGTGGGGGCGCCGGCGATGAGCCCGAGTTCCACGGCGTCGGCCGGGACCTCGTCGGGCCGCAGCGTCGCGTAGTGCATGATGCTCTCCTGGGTCGCCTCGTCGGCTTCGAGCACGCGGGTGACCCGTCCCTCGCTCATCACCACGACGCGATGGGACAGGCGCAGGACCTCCGGCAGCTCGGACGAGATCATGATGATCGACTTGCCTTGCGCGGCCAGCTCCCGTAGGAGCTGGTAGATCTCTTCCTTGGCGCCCACGTCGATGCCGCGTGTCGGCTCGTCGAAGATGAGCACGTCGCAGTCCTTCACCAGCCACTTGGCGATGACGACCTTCTGCTGGTTGCCCCCTGACAGGTGCTTCGCCGTCTGGTGGGCGGAGGGGGTCTTGATGCGCAGCTTGCCGATGAGCTGTTCGGCGGTGGCCCGCAGCGCGCCGTCGCGGACGAAGCCGCCCTGCGTGAAGCGGTCGCGCAGCGCGCTCAGGGCGATGTTGGCCTTGACGTCCTGCTCCAGCAGGAGGCCGTAGCGCTTGCGGTCCTCGCTGAGGTAGCCGATGCCGAGGCGGGCGGCGTCGGCCGGGTTGGCGATGCGGACCTGCTTGCCGCGCAGGGTGACGGTGCCCTGCTGGACGGGGTCGGCGCCGACGAGGGCACGGGCGACCTCGGTGCGCCCCGCGCCCATCAGCCCGGCGAAGCCGAGGATCTCGCCCTGGCGCAGTTCGAAGGAGACGTCGGTCAGGAGCGCCTTGGTGGTGAGGCCGCGGACGTCGAGCAGGACCTCGCGGTCGGGGCGGACGTCCTCGGGGGTGGCGTCGGTGGCGATGGCGCGGCCGACCATCCGGCTGATGATCTCGGGCGTCCCGGCCGTGGCCACGTCGAGGGTGTCGATGTACTCGCCGTCGCGGATGACGGTGACGCGGTGGGCGATGCGCTTGATCTCCGCCATGCGGTGGGAGATGTAGATGACGCCGGTGTCCGGGCGGACGAAGCGGCGTATCAGGTCGTGCAGGGTATCGACCTCGGCGTCGTTGAGCGCGGCGGTCGGCTCGTCCATGATGAGGACGCGCGGCTCGTACGACAGGGCCTTGGCTATCTCCACCATCTGCTGGTTGGCGACGGTGAGTCGGCCGACGACCGCGCGCGGGTCGAGGGGCAGGCCGAGCCGGTCCAGCAGTGCGGTGGCGTCGGCGTTGAGCTTCCGGTCGTCGAGCAGCAGCCCGGCGCGGCGGGGTTCGCGGCCGATGAAGATGTTCTGGGCGACCGTCAGGTCGGGCACCAGGTTGAACTCCTGGTGGATGATGCTGATGCCGAGTTGGGTCGCGTGTCCGGGTCCTGTGGGCGCGTAGGGCTCGCCGTCGAGGCGGAACGCGCCGGCGTCGGGGACGTAGATCCCGGACAGGAGCTTCATCAGCGTGGACTTGCCCGCGCCGTTCTCGCCCACCAGGGCGAGGACTTCGCCGGGGCGCAGGTCGAGCCGCATGTCGTGCAGGGCCCGGACGCCGGGGAAGCTCTTCCCGACGCCCTCGACCTCCAGGAGCGCTTTCGTCATCGTCAGCCTCTCGTTCACCGGACCGGCTCCCGCAGACCGTAGACCCGGGTGCCGGTGCCGGACAGCACCTGGGCCCGCTCGGAGGCGGACAGTTGGGCGATCAGGGCGGAGGTGACCTCCCAGGTGCGCGGGTAGCCGCCGTGCGGGAGCGTCATCGGCCAGTCGCCGCCGTACATCAGGCGTTCGGGGCCGAAGCAGTCGAACGCGGTCTCGGCGGCGGGGCGCGCGGTGTCGGCGGTGAAGGGGACGCCCGGGGTCTGGAGTCCCGAGAGCTTCGCGACGACGTTGGGGCGTTCGGCCGCCGCGCGCAGGGCGGTCTGCCAGGACCTGAACTCCTCGGCGTCGGCAGGGGGTTTGCCGAGGTGGTCGATCACGACGGTGAGCGCGGGGGCGGCGTCGGCGAGCGCGGCGACGCCGGTGAGGTGGCGTGGCCAGGCGTCGGGGACGTCGAGGGGCAGGCCGCGGCGGGCGAGGAGCCCCAGCGACCGCCGGACGGCGGGCAGTTCGAGGAAGTCGTCGCGCGGGTCGTCGTGGACGAGGTGGCGGATGCCGCACAGCGCCTGGTGCTCCTGCCAGCGGTCGAGCTGGCGTCCCGCGGTGGCGGTGTCGTCCAGGCGGACCCAGCCGACGACGCCGAGGATCCACGGGTGGCGTGCGGCCTGCGCCAGCATGAACGCGGTGTCCGCCTCCGAGTCCTCCGCCTGGACGAGGACGGCGCGTCCGACCCCGGCCGCGGTGAGCTGGGCGTGGGCGGCCTCCGCGGTGAAGTCGGCGTGCAGCGGCCCGTCGGGGGGCAGCCACGCGTACGTGCTGACGGAGCGGTCCCACAGGTGGAGATGGGTGTCGAGGACGGGTTCCGCGCCCCCGTCCTGCGGGAGTTCACTCGCCACGGGAGTACTCCAGGATGGACTGCGGGAGCATCTCGGTCCCGGCGCCCGGTGCCTTGGGCGCGTAGTAGTGGCCGTCGCGGACGTCCACCGGGGTGACGAAGTGTTCGTGGAGGTGGTCCACGAACTCGATCATGCGGCCCTCGGTGGTGCCGGAGACGGCGATGCCGT
The DNA here is from genome assembly GCF_000719135.1 of Streptomyces avicenniae. Lineage (GTDB taxonomy): Bacteria > Actinomycetota > Actinomycetes > Streptomycetales > Streptomycetaceae > Streptomyces > Streptomyces avicenniae. The sequence goes on from NZ_JOEK01000009.1 coordinate 14,336, forward strand.
CGAACATCGCGAGGTGCTGCACGGCCTCGCACAGGCCCACGCCGCCCGCGTGCGGGCAGACGCGGACGCCGAACTTGGCGGCCAGGAGGAGTATCGCGATGTTCTCGTTGACGCCCGCGACGCGGGTGGCGTCGAGCTGAAGGACCGACAGGGCCTCGGCCTGGAGGAGCTGTTTGAACAGGACGCGGTTCGCGCCGTGTTCACCGGTCGCGACCGGGATGGGCGCGATGGCGCGGGCGATGGCCGCGTGGCCGAGGATGTCGTCGGGGCTGGTCGGCTCCTCGACCCAGGCGATGTCGTAGGGCCGCAGCGCCTCGATCCAGCGGATGGCGTCGGGGACGTCCCAGCGCTGGTTGGCGTCGATGGCGAGCTGGATGTCGGGGCCGATGGCCTCGCGGGCGATGGCGAGGCGCCGCTTGTCGTCGGCGAGGTCGCCGCCGACCTTCAGCTTGATCTGGGAGAAGCCCTCGGCGACGGCCTCGCGGCACAGCCTGGCGAGCTTCTCGTCGTCGTAGCCGAGCCAGCCGGGCGTGGTGGTGTAGGCGGGGTAGCCCTCGTCCAGGAGGCGGGCCTCGCGTGCGGCGCGGCCCGGCTCGGCGGCGCGGAGGATGGCGAGGGCCTCGTCGGGCGTCAGCGCGTCCGTGAGGTAGCGGAAGTCCACCAGCGCGACGATCTCCTCGGGCGTCAGGGACGCGAGGAGCTGCCACAGGGGCTTGCCCGCGCGCTTGGCGCGCAGGTCCCACAGGGCGTTGACGACCCCGCCGATGGCCATGTGCATGACCCCCTTCTCGGGGCCGAGCCAGCGCAGCTGCGAGTCGTGCACCAACTCGCGCCACACGCCGCCGAGATCGTCCAGCGTCTCCGCCACGTCGCGGCCGACGAGCCGGCTCTCCAGGAGTTGGAGTGCGGCGACCTGCACGTCGTTCCCGCGGCCGATGGTGAAGACGAAACCGTGTCCCTCCAGGCCGTCGTCCGCGTCGGTGACCAGCCGGACGTAGGCGGCCGAGTAGTCCGGGTCCGGGTTCATCGCGTCGGAACCGTCCAGCGTCTGCGAGGTGGGGAACCGGACGTCGTGGGCGTGCATGGCGAGAAAGCGGGGCACGGACACACTCCCTTGTATGATCTATATCACGTGGACGATAGACATCCGATGTCTAGCGCGTCAAGACTCGCGTCGTGCTGCTTTACTGCCCTAACATGCGCAGGTTCAGCCTGATAGACCCGATCAATGACGCGAGGAGTACACGGTGAAGCTCGCCCGTCTGGGCCCACCCGGCCAGGAGCGGCCCGTTGTCGTCAATGCCGGAGCCACGTACGACCTGACCGGACTCACGACCGACATCGACGGCGCCTTCCTCGCCTCGGGAGGACTCGCCGCCGTCCGCGCCGCGCTCGACGCGGGCAGCCTGCCGGAGCTGCCCGGCGCGGACGCGCTGCGCGTCGGAACCCCCGTCGCCCGGCCGAGCGCCGTCATCTGCATCGGCATGAACTACGCGGCGCACGCCGCGGAGTCGGGCGCGACGCCGCCCGAGGTGCCGCCCATGTTCCTGAAGACGCCCAACACCCTCGGCGGCCCGGACGACCCGGTCGCGATCCCCCCGGGCAGCGAGCGCACCGACTGGGAGGTGGAACTCGGCGTCGTCATCGGCACCCGCGCCCTCTACCTCGACGCGCCGTCCGACAGCCTGGCGCACGTCGCGGGCTTCGTCCTCGCCAACGACGTCTCCGAGCGCCGCTGGCAGCTGGACGAGTCCGCCGGGCAGTGGAGCAAGGGCAAGTGCGGCCCCGGCTTCACGCCGCTCGGCCCCTGGCTCGTGACCCCCGACGAGATCGACCACACCGCCCTGCGGCTGCGCAGCTGGGTGGGCGGCGAGCCCCGGCAGGACTCCACGACCGCCGACATGATCTTCGGCGTGGAGTACCTGATCTGGCACCTGAGCCAGTACCTCGCGCTGGAGCCGGGCGACGTGGTCCTCACCGGCACGCCGGAGGGCGTCGCCCTGTCGGGCCGCTTCCCCTACCTCTCCCCGGGCGACGTCGTCGAGGTGGAGATCCCGGGCCTCGGCCGCCAGCGCCAGGAGTTCGTCGCGACGGAGAAGAAGGTGTCGGCATGAGTGAGTTCGACGGCCTCGTGGCCGCGGTGACGGGCGGCGCCTCCGGGATCGGCGCCGCCGTGGTGAGCGCCCTGCGGGAGCGCGGCGCGCGCGTCGCGGCCCTCGACCTGACGGCCGTCGCGGACGAGGAGGGGCTGCTCGGCGTCCGCGCGGACGTGTCGGACGACGCCTCCGTACGGGCCGGGGTGGACGCCGTCGCCGCGCACTTCGGCGGCCTCGACATCGTGGTCAACAACGCGGGCATCGGCGCCCAGGGCACCGTGGCGGACAACGACGACGCCGAGTGGCTGCGCGTCCTGGACGTGAACCTCCTCGGCATGGTCCGCACGAGCCGCGCCGCGCTCCCCCACCTGCGCCGCTCCCGCGCGGCGGCCATCGTCAACATCGGCTCCATCGCGGCCACCGCGGGGCTTCCCCAGCGGGCGCTGTACAGCGCCACCAAGGGCGCGGTCGCCGCGCTGACCAGGGCCATGGCCGCCGATCACCTGCGCGAGGGCATCCGCGTCTCCTGCGTCCACCCCGGCACCGCCGACACCCCGTGGATCGGGCGGCTGCTCGGCAACGCGGACGACCCGGCGGCGGAGCGCGCCGCCCTCCAGGCCAGGCAGCCGCACGGCAGGCTCGTCTCCCCCGAGGAGATCGCCCACGCCGTCACCTACCTGGCCAGCCCGCTCGCGACGTCCACGACGGGCGTCGGCATCGCCGTGGACGGCGGCATGCAGGACCTGCGGCTGCGCCCGCCCGGCAGCTGACCCGGGCGGGCCCGGGCTCTCCCGCCGCCGCGCGGGGGAGCCTCAGCTCGGGTCGATCAGGACCTCGCGGAGCCACTGCTCGACGCCCGCGATGTGGACGGTGGCGAGCGCGGCGGCGAGGCCGGGCTGCCGCCTGCTGAGCGCCTGCACTATGGCGCGGTGCTCGCCGACCGTCCGCTCCACCACGCCCTCCTGCGTGAGGCCGCGCCAGGTCCGCGCGCGCTGCGTGCGGCCCGACAGGGTCTCGACCAGCGACGCCAGCACGGCGTTGCCCGAGCCGGCGGAGATACGGCGGTGGAACTCCAGGTCGTTCTCGACCAGTTCGTCGATGGTGGGCGAGTCGCCGAGCGAGTCGAGCAGCTCGGTGAGCGCCTCGATGTCGGCCTCCGGCATCTTCAGCGCGGCCATCTCGGTCGTCGCCGGTTCGATGACGCGGCGGGCCTCCAGTATCTGGAGGACCGTGTCGTCGCGGTGGAAATCGACCACGAAGCTCATCGCGTCCATCAGCAGCGACGGCTCCAGGCTGGTCACGTACGTCCCGTCGCCGCGCCGGACGTCGAGCACGTGGATCAGCGCGAGCGCCCGTACGGCCTCGCGCAGCGAGTTGCGCGACAGGCCCAGCCGTTCGGCGAGGTCGGGCTCCCTGGGCAGCCGGTCCCCCGGGCTCAGCTCGCCGCTCACGATCATCTGCTTGATCGCCTCGATGGCGTCGTCGGTCACCGACATCGCGCTCTCCCCTCGTCCCCCGGCCGGGCCTTCCCGGCGGGCCTTCGCACGGCGCCCCCCGGGTTTCCTCACCGGGGGGTCGGCCGCCCGGCGGGGGCGTCCTCACGGAAGCGGGCCACGCCGTCCCAGGCACGATACATCGGATCTTTCCTCGCCGCGGTGGACGGCGCGAGGGCGGCGGGCCGCCCGTGGCCAGCGGATACGCGCCCACGGCCGCGCGGCGCTGCGGCGGCGCGCTCGCGGCCCATCCCACCAGGAAACGGACGAGGTCGCCCATACGCCACGGCGGGCGCCGCGGGACCCGTTTCCCGCGGGCGGACGCGTCGTTGGGCCCGGAGCATGATCCGCCCGGCATTGGAGGAGACAGTGCGGAACTTCGAGATCGGCACGGCGGGAGCCGGGGACCTGGCGACCCTGCGGGAGTGGGCCGCGGACGAGGGCTGGAACCCGGGCGACCGCGACCTCACCGCCTTCCAGGCGGCCGACCCGCGCGGCTTCCTCGTCGGACGGCTGGACGGCGAGCCGGTGGCGTCCGTCTCGGCCGTGCGCCACGGGCCCGGCTTCGGCTTCCTCGGCCTCTACATCGCCCGCCCGCAGGTGCGCGGGCAGGGCTACGGGATGCGGATGTGGCGGGCGGCCATGGACCGCCTCGGCGGGCGGAACGTCGGCCTCGACGGCGTCGTCGCGCAGCAGGAGAACTACCGCAGGTCGGGCTTCCACCACGCGTGGAACCACCTGCGGTACGAGGGGACGGTCCCGGTCAGCGCCGCCGAGGTGCCCGGGGGCACGGTCCTCGTGGACGGGCGCTCGCTGCCGTTCGCCGTCCTGGCCGACCACGACCGCCGCCACTTCCCCGGCGAGCGCGACGCGTTCCTCTCGCAGTGGGTGACGCAGCCCGCGCACACGTCGCTCGCCGCCGTGGGCGACGGCGGCCTGCGCGGCTTCGCCGTGGCGCGCCCGGCCGCCAGGGGCACGCGGGTCGGGCCGCTGCACGCGGACTCGGAGGCGGTCGCGCACGCCCTGCTGACCGGCCTCGCCGCCACCGCGCCGCCCGCGCCGCTGGTGCTGGACGTCCCCGACGTCAACGCCCCGGCCCTGCGCCTGGTCGAACGCCTCGGGTTCACACCGGTGTTCGAGTGCGCCCGCATGTACACCGGCCCGGTGCCCGACACGGACACGTCGGGCGTCTTCGGCGTGACGAGCATCGAGGTCGGCTGACGGCCCCTCCGTCCGCCCGGGGCCCGACCGCGTCACGGTGAACGTTTCCGCCCGCTCCTCCGTCATAGGACGACCGAGGAGAGGACGAGGATGCGCGGACAGCGCGAGGCAGGGACCGGGTCCGAGGAGGAACCCCCGCCGGTCCGGGAGCAGACCGAGCGGATACGGGCCGTGCTCGCCCTGGGCGGGGTGCCCTGGGGCGATCTCGACGACGGCCTCCAGCAGGTGCGGCTCAAGCTGCTCACCGAGGAGGCCGGGCCGGGCCGCGGCGTCCGCGACCGTGACGCGTGGTCGGCCGTGGTCGCCTCGCGCGTCGCCGTGGACTGGCACCGCGCCAGGGCGAGGGAGGCGGGTCTGCGCGCGCGGCTGGCGGCCCGCTGGGAGCGGCACGGGGGCACGGAGCACCCGCAGGAGGATCTTCCGCTCGCCCTCTCCGTGGCGAGGGGTCTGGAGAGCCTGTCCAGGCCCCAGCGACAGGTGATCACCTTGCGGTACTACATGGACCTGAGCGTCGCGGAGATCGCCTCCCTGCTGGGGATTCCGGAGGGCACGGTCAAGAGCCGGCTCCACTCGGCCGCCGCCGCGCTGCGGGGCCGACTGACCGAGAAGGAGGGGGATTTCCGTGGACGTGGATGACGGCGGACTGACACCGCGTGAGACGGACCGTCTGCGCACGGCGCTCGGGATCATCGGCGCCGAGGCGGGGCGCGGGGAGCCCGCCGACGCGCTCGCGCTCCGCGGGTCACGGCGCGCGGGGCGGCGGGCGGCGCTCGCCGTGGCGGCGGCGGTGGGCACGGCGGCGCTGGCCGTGGGCGTCACGCTCACCGGCGGGTCCGGGGGAGGCGGTCCCGCCGAGGGGGACGGGGAGGGCGGGGGCGGGGGCGTGGGGCTCACCGTGGCGGAGGCGATCGCCTGCGCGGCCTTCGTCGGGGAAGGCGAGGTGACGGGCATCAGGCCGTCGGCCGAGAGCGGCAGGATCGTCCTCGGCCTCGACGTCCGTGAAGCGCTCGTGCCCGCCGGGGAGGGCGGCCCGGTGGAGCTAGACATCCTGGAGCCCGACCCGGCGACACAACTGCGGGTGGGGCAGCGCGTGTTCGTCACCGTCTACGAGGACCGTGACGCCCCGGCGGACTTCGCCCTGGACGGCGAGGTGCCGGGGACGGCCGAGGTGTACAGGGACGCCCTGCCCGCGGCCGAGGGACTGGCGTGCCCCGAGTTCTGGACGGACCGGGAGGACCCGGACGCCGCCGTCGTGGGGGTGGACGGCGGCTGACCGCCGCGGTGGCGGCCCCGGGCGGGGGGTCGGCCGGGCGCCGTGCCCGCCGCGAGGAACACGGGGACGGCGACGAACAGCCGGTCGGTGGCGGCGCGTTCGCGCTGCTCGGCGAGCCAGCCGTCCACCCGCTCGCGCGGGAAGGCCCCGGCTAGCGCGGCTAGCTGCACTAGCATCGGCAGCGTCGCGGGCCCGGTGGACACCACCGTGCGGACCTCGGCCGTCACCGCCAGGAACCCGGCCTCAAGCAGGAGCGTGCGGTGACGGCGGGCGGCGCGGGGGGCGGTGACGGCGTCGGCGCGGGCGTGCACGAGGGCGCGGGTGAGCGCCGGGTCGTCCGAGTCGATGACGACCGTGTCCCAGTCCTGTCCGAGCAGCACGGCCCGCCCGCCGGGCACCAGGACGCGGCGCGCCTCGGCCAACGCCCGTGCGGGCTCGCGCAGTTCGTGGAACACCTTGTCGGCCCGCCAGCCGTCGAGCGACGCGTCGGCGAACGGCAGGCCGTACGCGTCCGCGACGCGCACGTCCGCGCCCGGCCAGCGGTGGCGGGCGACCGCGAGCGTCTGCGCGTCCGGGTCAACTCCGGCCGCCCGCAGGCCCCGCGCGTCCAGTTCTGCGACGGCACGGCCCGCGCCGCAGCCGACGTCCACGACGCGCGCCCCGGGCGCCGCGCGCAGCAAGTCGTAGGAGTACGCGCGCAGTTCCTCGGCGCCTGGCAGGCGTTCCGCGGCGTCGAGGCGGGCGAGGAGGTCAGGTTCGTGAGCGTGGAGCTTCCCTGTGCGGCTTGTCATGGGAGGCAGACTGCGACTTCATGTCGGCATGAGGTCAAACGGGATGGGCATCGGCGCCCTGGCGGAACGGTTCGGGCTGGGGACGCACGTGCTGCGGTACTGGGAGGAGCGCGGGCTGCTCGCGCCGTCCCGTGACGCCGCCGGACGCCGCCGTTACGGCGAGGAGCACGTCACGCGGGTCGCCGTCGTCCTGCGCGCGAAGGAGGCCGGGCTGTCCCTCGACGTCATCCGTGCCCTCGTCTCCCCCACGGAGCCGGGGCGGCGCGGCGAGGTCCTGCGCGGGGAGGCCGAGGCGCTGCGCGCCCGTGTCGCCGCCGGGCGGGCCGCGCTGGAGCTGGTCGAGTGCGCCATGGGCTGCGAGCGGGAGGACGTCACCGGCTGCGCGCACTTCGTGCGGGCGGTGGCGGAGCGGACCGGCGCGGACGCGGCGGCCCCGCCGGGGACGGGTCCGCGCCGGTGAGCCGCCGCCGGTGGCTCAGGGTGGGCCGCTCCCGTCGCGCGTGCGGATGAGGAGTTCCGCCGTCTTCTCCGGCAGTGTGATGCGGCCCGCGAACGCGTACCCGGCCGCCTTGAACGCCCGGATGGACGCGGTGTTCAGCTCGTCGGGCTCGGCGACGACCCGGGTGCAGTGGCGGTCGGCGGCGAACAGGCCGTCGGCGATGTCCCGCAGCAGTCCCCGGCCGAGGCCCCTGCCGAGGCGGTCGGCGTCGCCGATGGCGATGTGCACGCCTAAGTCGCGCGGGTGGCAGGGGTAATGACCGGCGAGGCGGTCGCGGGCGACGCGGTACACCTCGATGTACGCGAGGGGCGTCCCGTCGCGGCCGACGAGGCAGGGCAGGGAGTGGTTCCCGGCGCGCTGGGTGGCGAGTTCGTCGGCCCAGCGCTCGCGTGGCCAGTCCTGGTGCCAGAACGCGGCGACGTGCGCGCGCGTCATCCACCGGTGGACGGTGTCCAGGTCCTCGCCGACGGCGCGTGCGGGGCGGGCGGTCCAGCCGTCGGGCAGCAGCGGCACCGGCGGGCCGGGCACCAGGTCGTCCGCCGGGGGGTCCGTGCGCGGCCCGGTCATTCGCCCGTCCCCTTCAGGGGGTTGGGGGCGTCGTAGTAGACGGACTGGGCGTCGAGCGGGGCGAGCACCTCGTCGATGCCGTGGAGCCGCGTGAACAGGTTGCTCTTGCTGGGCAGGGTGGCGGCCTCCAGCCAGCGGCGGGGCAGCCGGTCGCCCTCGGGCCCGGCCTGCGCGAGGGCGGGCAGGGCCGCGCGGAGCCGGGCGGCGAGCACGGCCAGCAGGGCGGGCTCGGACGCCAGGCCGTCCACGGCGAGCGCGCCGACGACGGCGAGGGCCTGGTTGCGCAGCAGGTAGTAGGAGAGGCGGTCGTCCACGAGGTGGTCGTCCACGACGGCGAGGGTCGAGGACGCGTCGCCGGAGACGGCCAGCAGGCGCGCGAGGTGGGAGGCGGCCAGGTAGTAGCCCTGGTTGTCGCGGAACGCGCCGCCGGTGACGCGGCCTTCGGCGTCGAGGCGGACGAGGGTGTTCTGCTGGTGCGCTTCGAGGCCGATGCCGGTGGACGCGTACAGGTGCAGCATGGGGACGAGGACCCGGTCGGTGTAGTCGGCCGTCCACTGCTCGGCCGCTCCGGGGCCTTGTGCCGCGACCAGGTCGCCGAGGCGGCTGCGGCCGAGTCCTGGCCGGGGCGCCACCAGGCCCGCGAGACAGCGGAGTTCGGCGACGTGCGCGGGCACCTCGCGGACGGCGACGTCCAGGCCCGTGACGTCCGGCCCCTCGGGGCGGCCGGGTTCGTCCACGGCGAGCCAGGCGGGGTCGCGGGTGACGGTGAAGCCGGGGTGGGCGCGGAAAGTGGCGGCGCCGAGACCGGCGGCGAGCAGCCGGTCGATCTCCAGGCCCCGGCGCAGCTCCGTACGGGTGGACTCGCGGCGGGAGTTGGTCAGGCGCAGGCCGAGGGAGAGCTTCAACATGACCGCCTCGCCCGGCCGGTAGAGCGTCCGGACGCTGGAGGTGGGCCACCAGTGCGGGCCCAGCTCGCCCAGCGGCTGGAGGGCGCCCGAGTTGACGAGGGCGGCGATGCGCGGGCGGTGGAGGAGGTCGCGGGCCTGCCAGGGGTGGGCGGGGACGAGGACGCGCCCGGGCGGGGCGGGCGTCCCGGCGAGGTCGGCGAGGAGTTCGACGCAGTCGCGGCCGTCCAGGGAACGGGAGGGGGTCACCGCGTCGTGGGAGACGACGGCGGGGTCGGCGGCGAACCAGTGCAGCCGGAAGGAGCCGCGCAGTTCGGGCGAGAACGCGGCGGCGTCGCGGTCGGAGATGCCGTCGCGGCTCTTGGGCGCGGGGTGGTGCAGGTGGCCGAGGGTCAGGGCCTGTTCCGCGTCGAGGAAGCCGTCGATGGCGGGCGGCGGGGCGGGTGCGGCGCGGCGGGCGGCGATGAACACGGCGACGCGGCGCACGGATTCGGCGGTGCGCTCGACCAGGTCGGCGACCTCGCCCGACGGCACGCCGCCGTCACGCCGTCCGCCGGAGACGGCGGCCTCGGTGGCGAGGAGGGCGAGGGCCGTGACGGGGTCGGCGGTCGTCCCGAGGCGCCCGCCGGGGCCGTGCAGGGTGACGGGCCCGAAGCGGTGCCAGCCGGTCGGGGACCAGTGGGTGACGGGGGCGGTGAGCGTCAGCCCCGACGCCGCGAGTTCGACGCGTACCTGCCCGGACGCCGGGGCGGCCGGGTGCTCGTTCAGCCAGCACCTGAGCAGGGCTTCGAGGTGGGCGTGCTCCGCCGCCGCGCGGGCGTCGGGGTGGTGCAGCGGGTCGGCCGTGGGCGTGGGGGCCAGGGCGGGGGCCGGTGTCGGGGTGGGGCTCAACGGGACACTCTCCTGGGATGCGCGGGGCGCGGCCGACGCGGGCGTCACCGGTGGCGGTCGCGCCCTCGGCCGGGCTGGGGGTGGGGGCACGGTGGGGCCGCGTGCGCGCGGGCGGGCTGCCCTGCGGCGCGCACGCGGCCCTGCCGGGCGGGTCAGCCTGCGAGCGGGTTGGGGTGGGTGCCGTTGGGGTACAGCGCGTGGCGCAGCGCGCGGTCGGTGTAGCGGGTGACGACGAGCCGGTCGCGGTTGAGGCCGTAGCGCGGGATCTCGGGGACCAGCAGGTCGTACGCGGCGAACCGGTCGGCGAGTTCGGGGAAGCGGGCCTGGAAGGCGAGGATGGTGGCGCGGACCATGCGCCAGAACGTCGTCTCGGGTACGCCGAGATGGTCGGCGCACAGGGGCGCGAGGTAGCGGAAGTGGCCGACGAAGACCTGGTCCATGACGTGCTGGCGGATCACGGAGGGGTGCTTGCGCGGCAGGATGTGGCCGTGGCTGTCGGGGTCGGGGCCGCGTTCCGGGACGTCGTCGAAGGAGACGCAGACGTCGTCCACGAAGTCCTTGAGGTAGAGGCGTGCCGGGGTGTCGTCGGCGTCGTAGCCGAGCAGGGTGTTCTGGCCGTGGGGGTTGAAGGTGACGCCGTACCGGTAGAGGACGTGCAGCAGGGGGTCGAGGAGGGTGGTGAAGAGCCGCTGGAGCCAGTCCTCGGCGGCGAGCCCCGAGGCGCGGACGAGTTCGGCGACGAAGGCGTCTCCCGAGCTGTCCACGTGCAGGAGGGAGGCGAACGTGCGGACGCGTTCGCCGCTGTCGGCGCGGGAGGAGACGGACTCGCGCCATATGCAGCCCAGCGTCTCCAGGTGCTGGTAGGGGACGTCGGGCAGGGCGTCGAGGTAGGGGTGGCGGACCGTGACGGAGGCGACTTCGCCGAGGAACACGGTCCTGGTCTCCTCGGCGAGGAGCTTGTCGCGGTCGAGCAGGCCGCGCAGCCACTCGGTGACGACGGGGGCGCCGGACGTGCAGTGCGGGGGGATGCCGCGCCACACCAGGGTGTTGAGGATCTTCAGCGGCAGCTTGACGTCGTAGCGCCCCGGCGTGGTGATGTTGGCCATGGTGCGGATGGACTGGCCGGGCAGGTACGCGTCGGGGCTCTCGCCGAGGGGCACGATGCGGCGCTGGGCGATGTCCGCCGCGTGCAGGGTCTGCACGACGTGGTCCCACTGCCAGGGGTGGACGGGCATCCACACGAAGCTCTCGGGCGCCAGGCCGGCGTGTTCCAGGACGGCGGTGAACCTGGCCCTGGTGTCCTCGTCCAACTCCCTTTCCAGGACGGCGCGTTCCGACAGCTCTGACGTGCCGCGGAACTCGGCGAGGCCGCGGTGGACGGCGATCCAGCGCAGCCGGACGGGCCGCGCCGACTCGGGCGCGTAGGCGCGGACGTCGGTGGCGGAGAAGCCGATGCGTCCCTTGTTGGCGACCAGCAGGTCGTGTCCGGTCATGCGGCATTCGAGCGCCGTGTGGTCCAGGGCGCGCAACTCGGCGGCGGTCTCGCCGCCGTGGGTGGCGCGGGCGGCGTCCACGGCCTGGGTGGCGGCGAGTTCGGTGAGGTAGGTGGCGACGGTGGCCGCGTCGGTGCCGAGGGTGGACGCCGCGTCGATGAGGAACCGCTGGACGTCCCAGGCGGGTTCGGCGATGGCGTTGCCCAGCATGCTCGTGGCGGTGCGGGTGACGGTGGCGGGATCGACGCGCAGCCAGCCGAACGCGCCGGGGCGGGCGGCGAACGCGTAGGTGGTGCCGCTGTCGAGATCGACCCGGTAGCGGCCCTCGCCCGTGCGCTGCGCGGTGAGCATGTCCTCGAAGCACCACTCGCCGAGTGCCTTGGCGAGCAGCCGGCGGCCTGACGCGCGCCAGGCGGCCGGGGCGACGTCCGCCAGGTCGGGTACGGGGTGGGCGGGCGGTGCGGGCGTGGCCGCCTGTCGGTCGTCGCTGCTGCTGGGGCGCCTGGGCATGAAGCGGCTCCGAGGGTGGGTGGGGTGGGGCCGACCGGGCTGCGGCCCGGAAACCGACACAAGATTAGGTTAGGCTTTCCTAATATTCAATGCCGTCAGGTGTCCGCCCGTCACGAACCGTCACCTCACGGCCGGTCGGGCGAGCGGCGCAGCAGCCACACGAGGTAGGGCGCGCCGAGCACGGCCGTCATCATGCCCACCGGGATCTCGGTGGGGGCGAGCAGCCAGCGGCCCAGGGCGTCGGCGGACACCACGAGCACCGCCCCCAGCGCGGCGGCCAGCGGCACCGTCCTGCCGGTGGCGCCACCGGCGAGCCTGCGCGCCAGGTGCGGCGCGACGAGCCCGACGAAGCCGACGGCGCCCACGGCAGCCGCGGTGCCCGAGGCCAGCACGGCGGCGGCGCCGAGGACGAGCAGCCTCGCGCGGCCGAGGTGGAGTCCGAGCGCCTGGGGCGCCTCCTCGCCGAGCGCCAGCAGATCGACGGGCCGCGCCGCGAGCGTCAGCGCGACGGCGGCCAGCGCGGGCAGGATCAGCCAGCTGAGCGCGTCGTAGTCCCGGCCGTAGGTGCTCCCGGCCATCCACGTGAGGGCGGCCGAGATGTTCATCTGCGCGCTGACGACGAGGACGTTGACCAGGCCCATGGTCGTCGCGGCGATGCCGAGGCCGACCAGGACGACGCGGGTCGGGTCGAGCCCGGCCGCCCCCGCCCGACGTCCGCCGGCCGCCAGCAGCAGCACGAGGCCGAGCGCCACCACCCCGCCGACCCCGGCGGCCAGCGGCAGCAGGAACGCGGGTGCGGAGGGGATCACGAGGATGACGAGCACGGCGCCCGCCGAGGAGCCCGCGGTGACGCCGATCAGTCCTGGTTCGGCGAGCGGGTTGCGCACCACCGCCTGCACCGCGACGCCCGCCACGGCCAGGCAGGCGCCCGCGAGGGCCGCGACCAGGATGCGGGGCAGGCGGTAGGAGACCACCGCCTCGGAGAGCTGGTCGCCCGTGCCGAGCAGCGAGGGCACGATCTGCCCCCAGCCGACCGTGACGTCACCGGCCCGCAGGGCGAGCACGGCGGCGAGGGCGAGCGTCAGCACCGCGCCGCCGAGGACGAGCGCGTACCCGTACGGGCGGCGTCGCCCCGAGACGGTGACGGCCGCGCCCGTCTCGGCGTCGCCCGTGGACACGCGGCGTGCCAGCGCGACGAAGACGGGGCCGCCGATCAGCGCCGTGACGACGCCCACCGGCAGCTCCCCGTAACCGGCGGACGGGGGGAACACGATCTGGGCCGTCGCGTCGGCGCCCAGGACGATCACGGCCGCCAGCAGTCCCGACACCGGGACGAGGAGGGCGTGGCGGCGTGCGGCGAGCTTGCGCGCCATGACCGGCGCGATCAGGCCGACGAAGCCGATGGGCCCGGCGAGCGACACGGCGAGGGCCGCCAGCAGCACGGCCACCAGGAGGGCGGCGCCGCGCACCCGGGGCACGCTGACGCCCATGGCCTGCGCCGTCTCGTCCCCGAGGGAGAGCAGGTCGAGCGGCCGGACGAGCAGCGGGACGCCGAGGAGGACGACGGCGACCGTCACGCCGAGCACGGCGGGGCGTTCGAGTCCTGACTGCATCAGCGTCCCGTTGCCCCAGAAGAACAGCCCCTGCGTGGCGTGTTCGTCGAGGATCTGGAGGAACTCGGCGGCGGCCGTGCCCGCCATCGCGACGGTCGCGCCCGCCAGCAGCATCCGTCCCGGGGTGAGCACGCCGCCGCTGCTGAGCAGCAGGACGACGCCCATCGCCAGGAGACCGCCGAGGAACGCCGCGCCGCCCGAGGGGACGGGGCCGAGGCTGACGCCGGTCCAGGCGACGAGCACCACGGCGAGGTAGGCGCCCGCGTTGACCCCGAGGGTGTCGGGCGCCGCGAGCGGGTTGCGGGTCGCCCCCTGGATGAGCGCGCCCGACACGCCGAGGGCGACGCCGACGACGAGGCCGGTGAGCGTCCTGGGCAGCCGGGAGCCGACGAGGACGTCCTGTATGTGCTGGTTCCCCTGCCCGGCGAGCTGGGACAGCACGTCGCCGAACCCGACGTCCGACGCGCCGAGGCTGAGGTGCAGCGCGGCGACCAGGCACAGCGCGAGCGGCAGGGCGCCGCCCGCGAGCCAGGCTCGCGGGCGGCGCGCGGCCGGTGGGGCCGCGACGGTCATCCGACGTCCAGCGCCGTCGCCGCCTCGTCCAGCAGCTGGAGGGCCGACAGCGGGCCGCCGAACAGCCACTGCCCGGGGTCGAGGGCGGTGACGCGGTCCTCCTGGACGAACTCCAGGCCCTCCCAGACCGGGTTGCCCGCGAACGCGCCGGTGAACGGGTCGTCCGCGCCGCTGGCCACGTAGAAGAACTCGGCCTCGGGCGCGACGTTGGTCAGGCCCTCGACGCCGACCGTGGTCATGCCCCACTCGTCGGCCTCGCCCTCCCAGCCGTTCTCCAGGCCCGCGAGGTTCAGCACCTGGGCGGAGAAGGCGTCGTCGGTGAGCATGCGGACGGAGGCGCTGCCGTCGAGCGTGAACCCCTGGCCGAGGGCGTAGGTCTGCCCCTCGGCGCCCGCCGCCGCGAGCCGTTCGCCGAGGTCGGCCGCGGCGGCGTCCATCCGGTCCAGGACCTCGACGGCGCGGTCCTGCGCCCCGACGGCCTCGGCGAGTTCGGTGAAGTTCGTCCGCATCGTCTCCATCTGCGGCTGGGGCGTGTAGGCGAAGGAGACGACGGGGGCGATGTCCTGCAACTGGTCGAAGCTCGCGGCGAGCCGGTCCTCGTCGCCCACGATGATGTCGGGTTCCAGGACGCGTATGCGCTCGATGCTGGGCTCGTTGCGCAGGCCCACGTCGGTGACGTCGCCGGGGAGTTCGGCGCCCTCGGCGGTGAGCCAGTCCCCGTAACCCGCGTTGTCGGCGTTGCCGACGGGGGTGATGCCGAGGGCGAGCAGTTCCTCGGTGTAGACCCATTCGAGCGACACGACGCGGACGGCCGGGTCGTCCAGGGTCACGTCGCCCCGCGCCGTGCTCACGACGATGCCGCCGCTGTCCTGGCCGCTTCCGGCGCCGTCGGCGCCGTCGCCGCCGCTCTCGCCCGCGGTGTCGGAGCCGCAGGCCGCGAGGGCGGCGAGGAGGGCACCGGTGGCGCCGGCTGTCGTCATGAACCGCAGTAATCCGCGCAAGGGAGGTCGTTCCTTTCCAGGGTTGTCAGGTGGTCGCAGTCGCCCGGCGGGGTGTGCGCCGGGCAGCTGTTCAGTGCGTGCCGGAGCGGGACCGGCTGGGGAAGCAGGCCAGATAGCCCGTCCCCGGGTCGCGGACGACGCTGACCTCGATGCCGAAGGCCGCGTCGATGACCTCGGGGGTCAGCACGTCCTCCGGGGCGCCGGTCGCGACGACGCGGCCGTGGGCGGTGACCAGGACCTCGTCGGCGTAGGCGGCGGCCTGGGTGAGGTCGTGGAGGACCACGCCGCAGGCGATGCCGTGCTCGGTGGCCAGCCGCTTGACGACGTCGAGGACCTCGAACTGGTGCCGCAGGTCGAGGAAGGTGGTGGGCTCGTCGAGGAGCAGGACCCCGGCGCGCTGGGCCAGCACCGTGGCCAGCCAGGCGCGTTGGCGCTCCCCGCCGGACAGCTCGTCGAGCCGCCGGTCGGCCAGGGGCGCCGCGTCCGTGACGTCGAGGGCCCAGCCGACCGCCTCGGTGTCCTCCGCCGTGTGGCGGCCGAACACGCCGCGGTGGGCGTAGCGTCCGTGGCGGACGAGTTCGCGCACGGTGACCCCGGCGGGGGTCAGCGACGACTGCGGGAGGAAGGCGAGGCGCTGGGACAGCACGCGGCGCGTCAGGGTCCCCGGCGCCACCCCGTCCACCGTCACCGTTCCCCCGATCGGCGGGAGAAGCCCGGCCACGGTGCGTAACAGGGTCGATTTCCCGCAGCCGTTGGGGCCGACGAGCACGCTCACCGCTCCCGCGCGCAGCGTCAGATCGACGCCGCCGAGCACCGGACGTCCCGCGTGTCCGACATCGAGCTTCTCGGCCACCAGCCGCACGCCACCCATGACTCCCCCGGTCCCTTCCCTCGGCCGCACGGATGCGTCACTCTACAGCTTAGGTAAGGGAAACCTAACTTCGCCTGGGTGAGGCGGCGTTGACGCGCCCCCTTTCCCGACTCGCGCGCCGGGCAAGGCATATGAGTGACCGTCACGAATCGGTCGGTAGGCCCGTGGCATCCCGTGCGCCGCGTGGTGGACGGCGTTCGGCGAGGTCT
The DNA here is from genome assembly GCF_000719135.1 of Streptomyces avicenniae. Taxonomy (GTDB): domain Bacteria; phylum Actinomycetota; class Actinomycetes; order Streptomycetales; family Streptomycetaceae; genus Streptomyces; species Streptomyces avicenniae. The sequence goes on from NZ_JOEK01000009.1 coordinate 30,342, forward strand.
CGGCATAATGGCGCCCTGTGGATCTGGTCGCGGCATGCCGGGCGTTCGTCAGTGTGAGCGAGCGGGGGAGCTTCACCGTCGGCGCGGCGGCGGCCGGGATGGCGCAGTCCGTCGCGAGCCGCCGCGTCGCCGCGCTGGAGCGGCACCTCGGGGGGCGGCTGCTGGAGCGGTCAGCGCGCACGGCGGGCCTCACCCCGTTCGGCCGGGACATGCTGCCGCTGACCCGGCGTCTGGTCGAGCTGGCCGACCGCTTGGAACAGGAGGCGGAGACCGCCAGGGACCGGCCGCTGCGGCTCGCCGTCCCGCTCACGTGCTCACCCGCCGCGCTGGCCCGGCTCATCGCCGAGGCGCACCGAGCCGGGATCCCGCTCGACCCGCGCCCCGGCGCACCGGCGGAGCGCGCGGACCTCGTCGCGTCGGGCGAGGTGCACGGCGCGCTGCTGGCCGTGCCGCCGGGCGAGGCGGAGTGGCGCGTGCCGCTGGGGCTCGCCGTCGCCGACGACCCGGGCGGCGGGCCGCTCTGGCTGGACACGCTGCGCCCCGGCAGGGCCGACCGCGAGCGGCGGCCACGGCACGTGCGGGTGCAGCCCGAGGACGACGTGCTGCACGTGCGCGATCCCCTCGCCCGCCTGGGCGACGCCGTGGGGTTGCGTCCCGCGCAGGTCGCCGTGGCCCGTACCCAGGCGGCAGCGGCGGCGGACGTGCTCGGCCGGGGCGACGCGCTGCTGTGCTCCCCCGGGGAGGCGGCGGAGCTGCGCCTGCACTGGCGGGCCCTCGGTGAATCCCCTGGCCTCGCCCGGGGGTTCACGCTGGCGGCGGCCCAGGACGCGGACGACGACGCGGCCCGCGTCCGCCTGGCGTGCGCGCGGGCGCTCGCCCGCTGCCTGGGGGCGGCGGCGTGAGCGCCGGTCACGGACGGCTGCTGGCCGAGCTGCGCCGGGCCCTGGACGACGGCGGGCTGCGCGGCTCCTTCCTCGTGCGCGACCTGGAGACGGGCGACGAGCTGGGCATCGACCCCGACCGCGCGTTCCCCGTCGCGTCCCTCGTGAAGGTCCCGCTCGCCCTCGCGACGCTGGAGCGCATCCGCCGGGGCGAGCTGGACGGCGCGGCCGTGCTTGAGGTGCCGCCGGGGCGCATCACCACGCCGGGGCCCACCGGCGTGAGCCGGTTCCGCCACCCCGCCCGCATCGCCGTGGACGACCTGCTCTACCTCAGCACCTCCCTCAGCGACGGCATGGCCGCCGACGCCCTGTTCGGGCTGACGCCGCCGGACGAGGTCGCCGAGGTCCTGCGCGGGTACGGGCTGCGTGGCATCACGGTCCGGCACACGATGGCGGAGCTGACGGACACGCCGGTGGAGCGCTTCGACGCCGCGCAGGCACACCTCGCCCACGCGCTCGCGATCGACGCGGGGACGCCCGGCGGCGGCCATCGCGTGCCGCAGCTGGACATGGCACGCGCCAACACCGGTTCAGCCCGCGCGTTCGTTGACCTGCTCCAGGCGGTGTGGACGCGGCCGTCGCCCGTGCACGCCGACGTCGCGGCGCGGCTGCGCACGCTCATGGCGGACAACCTGCTGCGGCACCGGCTGGCACCCGACTTCGCCTCCGACGCCTCCACCTGGTCGTCCAAGACGGGCACGTTGCTCAACCTGCGTCACGAGGTGGGGGTCGTCGAGCACGCGGACGGCCGGAGCTACGCGGTGGCCGCGCTGACGGAGTCGCGGGTGGCGGCGGGCAGCCAGCCGGGCGCCGACGCGCTCATGGGGCAGGTGGCCAGGCGGCTGCGTGACCGGCTGCGGGCGGCGACGGCCTGAGCGCCCGGGGCCGTCATGCCGGATCGGCATGGGGCGGCGCGCCCGCGTCTTGGACACGGAGGCCGGTGAGCTGGAGGGTGGTGCCGTGCCCGGGGCGTTCCCGGGAGTTCGGAGGTTCTCCATCCATGACGACCATGCATCGCGCACGGCGTGCCACCGCCTGGGTGGCCGGGCTGCTCGTGCTCGTGACGCTGCAGGGGTGCGGGCGGGAGGAGGCGCCGTCGCCGCCCGGGGCTCCCGCGGCGTCGGCTGAGGCGTCCGCACCGTCCGCCGAGTCCACCGGACGGGCGTTCCGCGCGCTTGAGCAGGAGTTCGACGCGCGGCTCGGCGTGTACGCGCTCGACACCGGCACGGGCCGCGAGGTCGCCCACGGGGCGGACGACCGGTTCGCGTACGCCTCGACGTTCAAGGCGCTCGCCGTGGGCGCCGTGCTGCGGGAGCGCGGCACGGAAGGGCTCGCCGAGGTGGTCACGTACACGGAGGCCGACCTCGTCGCCAACTCGCCGGTGACGGAGAACTTCGTGGACACCGGCATGAGCCTGCGTGAACTGTGCGCCGCCACCCTCTGGTACAGCGACAACACGGCGGCCAACCTCCTCCTCGACGCGCTCGGCGGGCCCGACGGTCTGGAGGCCGTGCTGCGCGAACTGGGCGACGACGTGACCGAGATGGACCGCTACGAGCCGGACCTCAGCGACGCCGTGCCGGGCGACATCCGTGACACCAGCACCCCGCGCGCGATGGCGGACGGCCTGCGCGCCTTCCTGCTCGGCGACACGCTGGAACGGGACGAACGCAGGCTGCTCAGGCGGTGGATGACGACCAACACCACCGGCGAGACGCTGGTCGCCGCCGGGGTCCCGGGCACCTGGGACGTGGCGGACAAGAGCGGCACCGCCGGGTACGGGGGGCGCAACGACATCGCCGTCCTGTGGCCCGACGACGGCGGCGACCCGATCGTCCTCGCGGTCATGTCGAGCCGCGACCGGGAGGGCGCGGAGCGGGACGACGCGCTGATCGCCGAGGCGGCGGCCGTCGCCGTCGCGGGCCTGGGCCGCTGACCGGCCCGGCCCACGGTGTGGGAGGCGGAGGTCAGGGGCCGAGCAGCGCGGGCAGATGCGTGGGGTCCAGGGCCTGCTCGATCACCATGAACGCCGCCCCGAGCACGGCCGCCCGGTCGCCCGCGTGGGAGTGCACGATCCGCAACTCCTGGCTGGCGAGCGGCAGTGACCGCTGGTAGACCACCTCGCGTACCCCGGCGATGAGATGCGCGCCCGCCTGGGACAGGCCGCCGCCGATCACGATCACCGAGGGGTTGAAGAAGCTGACGGCGGTGGCCAGCACCTCCCCGATGGCGCGCCCCGCCTGCCGGACGAGCGCCACGGCGGGCATCGACCCGGCGCGGGCCAGCGCGGCGACGTCCGTGCTCGTGTCGGCGGGGATGCCCGCCGCCGTCAGCCGGGCGGCGATCGCCGCGCCGCCCGCGACGGCCTCCAGACATCCGGTACTCCCGCAGCGGCAGACAGCCCCGATGCCGCTTTGCAGCCGCACATGCCCCATGTCACCCGCGACGCCCTGGGATCCGCGGTGCAGCTCGCCCCCGGCGATCAGGCCGCTGCCGATGCCGGTGGCCACCTTGACGAAGATCATGTCGGCGCGATCCGCCCAGTGGGTGCGGTGCTCGCCGAGCGCCATGATGTTGACGTCGTTGTCCACCAGGACGGCCGTGTCGAGCCGCTGCCGGACGAATCCCGGCACGTCGAAGCCGTCCCAGCCCGGCATGATCGGCGGGTTGGTGGGCCGCCCGGTGGCGTGCGCCACCGGGCCGGGGAGCCCGATCCCGGTGCCCAGCAGGTCCGAGGGGGTGCGCCCCGCGCGGGCCAGCAGCGCCGCGCCCTGTTCGCAGACGTGTTGCAGAACGGTCCGCGGCCCCTCGGTCACTTCGAGTGCACGGTAGTCCTCCGCCAGGACGGCGCCCAGCAGATCCGTGACGGCCGTACGGACATGCCGCGCGCCGACGTCAACTGCCAGTACCGCGCGGGCAGTCGGGTTGAAGACGAACATCGAGGGCGGTCTGCCGCCGGTGGAGCGGCCGTTGTCGGTGCGCCCGACGAGCCCCGACTCCAGCAGCACGTCCACGCGTTCGGCGACCGTGGAGCGGGCGAGCCCCGCCTCGGTGGCGAGTTCGGCCCGCGTCCTCGGCCGTCCGTCGCGCAGGAGGTGGAGCACGGCCGCGGTGCCCGCGGCGGGCCCGGCGGACACAGGTCCGGTCCGTCTCATGAGGTCTCCTCCACCGCAATTCGCCAAAGCAGCCCGTTGCTTACGCTACAGCAGGGTCTTCTTTACGCGAATGGGCCGCGAGTTGCACCAGGTGAAGCGGGACTTTCTATTGACGGCCGGTAAAAGTGTTCCTACGTTGTCCGCCATGGCAGCGCGGTCGGTGCCCGGAACGGCCTGATCGCCACCGCGTGGACGTGGGCGACGTCCACCCGCCGTGCTGCCCGTCAGTGCCCCCGTCCCGTGCCCCACGACCCCACTGACCGCACCGGCACGCGCCACCACCGCACGCCGCTCCCCCCTCGACAGCCCCCGACGTCCGTCCAGTTCCCCGACGTCCATCCGAACCACCCCGTCGCGGCCGGTGCCGCACGAGGCAATGTCTTCACAGGAGCCGCCATGTGTTACGGATTCTCCGACCACCAGGCACACGCCGCCGCGCAGACGGGAGGGACGGGCCGACGCGCGCTGCTGCGCGGCGCCGTCGCCGGTGCGGTCGGCCTCGGCGCGACCGCCGCGCTCACCGGGACGGCGGAGGCCGGCTCACGTGGGCGTGGCAGAACGCTCGTGCCCCGTGACCTCATCAGCATCCAGCTCTACAGCCTGCGGGACGACCTGAACGGCGAGGCCGGGTTCGACGCGACGCTGCGCTCCCTCGCCAGGACGGGGTACCCGCGCGTCGAGCAGGCCCTGGGCTACTTCGGCCGCTCGGCCGCCGAACTGCGCGCGTTCTACCGGCGTCTCGGCCTGCGCTGCACGTCCAGCCACGACGGGATCAGCGGCGACGACGCCGCGTTGGCGACGAAGATCAGCAACGCCCGTACGCTGGGCCAGTCGTACATCAACGTCCCCTACCTGGACTCGCCCAACCTGGACGACTGGAAGCGCTACGCCGAGCAGATGAACCACGAGGCCGCGGCTGCCCGCCGCGCCGGTATCCGCTACGGCTACCACAACCACGCGCACGAGTTCACCCGCGACCTCGGCGGCGGCGTCACCCCGTGGGACGTGCTCACCAGCGAGCTGGACCGCCGCCTCGTCCACCTGGAGATCGACATCTACTGGGTGGTCACCGGCGGCATCAACAGCGGTGACGGCGTGCGCGACCCGGAGCGCTTCGCCATCGACGTCATCCGCAGCGCCCCGCAGCGCGTCCGCCAGTACCACGTGAAGGACCGCGACCCGGTGACCGGCGACATGGCCGACCTGGGCACCGGCATGATCGACTTCGCCCGGATCTTCCGCGCCCACGCGGTCGAGGAGTACATCGTCGAGAACGACACCCCGGACGTCACGCCGCTCCAGACGGCGCGCGTCGGCTACTCCTACCTGCGCAACGTGCGCTGCTGAGCGTCTCCCCACGACACGACGGCACCACCCCGCCGACCGTTCGCCCCGGTCGGCGGGCGCACGACCCGTACCACCCCGGCGGGCGGTTGACCGCCCGCCGGGCCGCACCACTTGGCACGTCTGAAAGGTCGTCATGCGCACCACCCCCACCCTTGCCGCGACAGCGCTCGTGGCAGCGGCGCTGCTGGCATCTCCTCTCACCGCGGTCGCCCACGAACCACCCCCCGCCGAACCCGCCCCGGCGGACGAGGCGTTCCAGAAGGTCGTCCTCAACGACACGCCGGGCGAGCCCATCGACCTGGCCGTCCTCCCCGACTCCCGTGTCCTGCACACGACCAGGAACGGCCAGCTCTGGCTGAACGACCCGGACACCGGCCTGAACACCCTGGCCGCCGAGCTGGACGTCTACCTCCACGACGAGGAGGGCCTCCAGTCGGTCGCCGTCGATCCCGGGTTCAACGGGGTCACCAACCGCTGGGTCTACCTCTACTACGCGCCGCCGATGGACACCCCGGCGGACGACCCGGCCACCCCCGACGTCAACGAGGGCGACGCGCCGGAGACCGGCACGCCGGAGGACTTCGCGCCGTTCGAGGGCGTCACCCGGCTCTCCCGGTTCCAGCTGCGCGGCGACAGGCTCGACCTCGGCTCCGAGCAGAAGATCATCGAGGTGGACGCCGACCGGGGGCTGTGCTGCCACGTCGGCGGCGACATCGCCTTCGACGGCGAGGGCAACCTGTACCTGGCCACCGGCGACGACACCAACCCGTTCTCCTCGGGCGGCTACGCCCCGATCGACGAACGCGCCGACCGCAACCCGGCGTTCGACGCGCAGCGCACGGCGGCCAACACGAACGACCTGCGCGGCAAGGTGCTGCGCATCCGCGTCGGCCGGGACGGCTCCTACACCGTGCCGCGCGGCAACCTCTTCCGGCCGGGCACGCCGGACACGCGGCCCGAGATCTACCTAATGGGCCTGCGCAACCCGTTCCGCGTCGAGGTCAACAGGGACACGGGCGACCTGTACGTCGCCGACTACTCACCGGACGCGGGCAGCCCCAACCCCGACCGCGGGCCGAACGGGCACGGCAAGTGGTTCGTCGCCAGGGACGCGGGCAACCACGGCTGGCCGTACTGCGTGACGCCTGAACTGCCTTACATCGACTACGACTTCGCCACGGGCGAGTCCGGCGAGCCGTTCGACTGCGCCGCGCCCGTCAACGAGTCGCCGCACAACACGGGCCTCACCGAGCTGCCGCCCGTCGAGCAGCCCGACGTGTGGTACCCGGGCGCCGCGTCGTCCGACTTCCCCGAGCTGGGCACCGGCGGCGTCGCGCCGATGGCGGGGCCCGCGTACGACTGGAGCCCGCTGACCGCGTTCGACCGCACCCCGGTCGCCTGGCCGCGGTCCTACGACGGCATCCCGCTCTTCTACGAGTGGACGCGCGACTACATCAAGGCGTTCCCGCTCGACCACCACACCGGTGAGCTGAGCGGCATCGAGGACGTCCTGCCGTCGATCGACTTCGCCGGGATCATCGACATGGAGTTCGGCCCGGACGGCGCGCTGTACGTCCTGGAGTACGGCAAGGGGTACTTCGCCCAGAACGAGGAGGCGATGCTCGCCCGCATCGACCACATCGGGCAGGGCGGCAACCACTCGCCGGTCCCGGCGGTCTCGGCCGACGTGACGACGGGGCAGGCGCCGCTGACCGTGCAGTTCTCCAGCGAGGGCACCGAGGACGCCGAGGGCGACCGGCTGCGCTACGCCTGGGACTTCGACTCCGACGGCCGCGTGGACTCACGCAAGGCCAACCCCTCGCACACCTACGACGAGGACGGTGTGTACCGCGCCAGCCTCCAGGTGACGGACGTCGGCGGACGGCACCGTGGCCGCTCGGCGTCGGCCGAGGTCGAGGTCGTGGTGGGCAACCAGGCGCCGCAGGTCTCGTTCGTCTCCCCGGTGGACGGCCAGGAGTTCTCCTTCGGTGACGCCGTGCAGTTCGAGGTCGCCGTCACGGACGACCAGGAGGTGGACTGCTCCCGCGTCACGGTGACGTACATCCTGGGCCACGACGAGCACGGCCACCCGCAGTCGTCCGCCTCGGGCTGCTCGGGCACCATCCAGACCGGCCACCCCGAGGGCCACGAGGGCGAGGACAACCTGTCCGGCGTCTTCAACGCCACCTACACCGACCCGGGCACGGACGGCCTGCCGCCGCTGACCGGGAGCGCCGAGGTGATCCTCACCCCGGTGGACTGACCACTGTCCGCACCCCCCACGCGTGCCGCCCGGTTTCCCCCACCGGGCGGCACGCGTCTTTCCTGGGGTGAGGTGTGCAGACAGGACCAGTCGGTTCTCCGGAAGCCGAGCCGGTACCCGACAACGCCGCCACCCCGGACTCGCACCGCGTGACGGAAGCTACGCCGCACGCTCCCGGGAAGCGTGGCTTCTCGGACTCCGCGGCAAAGAACGCTAAGCGCCGCCTTCCGCTTGCTCCAGTGCCGCCCGGGCCTCGCTCGTCCACAAGGCGTACCTGTGCTCGGGCGGCAGGCTGTCCAGACCGTGTCTGAGGTGTTCGGCCGCCTGCCCCCGCCTGCCGAGGTTGAGGTAGACGTGACCGATCGGCAGTGACAGCCATTCCACCGTCAGCCAGTACGACGTTCCGGGCACTTCACTGTCGGCCGCCTTGTCCCGCAGCTGCTCCATTTCCGCCAACAGCTTCTCGGCCTCCTTGCGGCGCCCGAGCACCGCCAGGGCCGAAGCGGATTGCGCACCGTTGACGACTTTCTGCCTGAGCGCATCGGCGCCGATGTGAGCCGCGGTGAAGTACCGATGAACGGCGCGCCATTGGCCCTTCTGCCGCGCGATGTTCCCTTTGAGGTTGTACGCCTGCGCGATCAGGGCGGGATTGTCGATGTCATCGGCCAGCTCGATGGACTCGTCGAGAAAGTCCCCCGCTCGCGCGTACTTGCCGATCTGGATGTTCAGCCATCCCGCGAATTGACTCGCTTCGGAAGCGACTTCGCACAGCAGATCACGATGAACGCCTTGAGTCCCGCGCAGCATGGTCAACAGCGCGTCACGCTGTGCCTCTGCCGCTCCGAGCAGCGGCACCGGTCCCACCACGTCGTCGGCTCGCCGCTGGGCAGCCAGGGCCTCCGCGAGAACACGGACGGCCGCCTTGTCCGCCCGCGTCGGGTGCGCCGCCGCGTAGCTGACACGTTCGTCCTCGTCGGTGAAGTCCAGTGCGTCGGCCAGTGTGCGCACCAGGTCTCCTGACGGCTTCTGGATGCCACGCAGGGCGCGAGAGATGTACGCGGCGTCGTAGTGGGTGCGGCGAGCCATCTCACGCACGGAGACGGCCCGCCGGGTCATGGCCGCCCTGATCTCCTCGATGTTCACACTCTCAGCGTAGGGCCGACCACGACCAGTCAACAGTCAACGGCGGCCGGTCAACGGCGAAGCCGATGCGATGCGGCGAGCCGAAGCGTTCGATCACGACGAACGCACCCCCGCGGCCGTGCGACCGGCCCGGGGGCATGGGCGACCTGACGTGATGAAAACAGGTGACCGTGAATCAGGCTACGACGCCTGAAGAGGCGGGGAACAGCGGTTCGGGTGACGAGGACGCCACGATGTTCGTGGGCGGACAACTCGTGACGGATGCCGAGGGACGCACCGGCCGTGTGATGGACACCTTGGGTGGACACGTCTCCCTGCGGCCCGTGGGAGGCGTGAGGCGGGGGCGCGGATGACCGACCCCGTGTTCGTCTGTGGCGCGCGCATCACCGTGCTCGCGCACCCCACCGCGCCACGCGAGGTGATCGGGATGAAGCTCAGGTGCCGCTGCGCCGAGCACCCCGCCACCACGCCGCATCACGATTTCGCCGGTGAGGCGGAGCGGCCGGGGCCGTTTGCCGTGTGGGCCAGGTGGCGGGACGAGACGTCACGCCCCGTTCTCGGGGAGCTCGCGGACTGCCTCCTGGAAGAGGGGCGGGAGGACACCCGGCGTTACTGCGTGCTCTTCTCCGGCCACGCGCCGCCGTGTTCCTGGCAGATCCACGACCCCGAGCAGCAGGCGGAATCGCTGCTCGCCGCACTCGGCATCGACTGGAGGGAGTGACCGAGGGAGGAGTGGCACGTGGCCGGCCCTACGCCACTGGACAGGGCGCACGTCGGCGGACCGAGCCTCGACGCCGTGTCCAGGGACGTGGGGTGCCGCCCGGCCCGGTCGAGGAGTCGCCGGGCCCGCCGACGCCGGTGCGGGCGCCGGTGCGGGCGCCGGTCCAGGCACCGGTCCAAGGCGCCGGACCGCCTGGCGCGCCAGGGCCGGGGCTACGGCCGGGTGAAGGTCATGTGCGTCACGCCGCTGGGGGTGGTCACGGACTCGACCTGGAAGCGTTCGTCCAGTCCTTCGAGCCCGTCCCACAGGCGCTCGCCGCGGCCCAGGACGATCGGGACGACGGCGATGTGCAGGTGATCGACGAGGTCCTCGGCGAGGAACTGGCGGACCGTGGTCGGCCCGCCGCCGATCCTCACGTCCAGGCCGCCCGCGGCCTCGCGCGCCTGGCGGAGCGCCTCCTGCGGCGTGGCGTCGATGAAGTGGAACGTGGTGCCGCCCTCCATCTCCACCGAGGGGCGGGGGTGGTGGGTCAGGACGAACACGGGTGTGTGGAAAGGCGGGTTGGTCCCCCACCAGCCGTTCCAGTCATGGTTCTCCCACGGCCCACGCTCGGCACCGAACTTGTTGCGGCCCATGATCTCCGCCCCGACACCGACGTTCCAGGTGTGGGCGACAGCCTCATCGACCCCGGTGCTCCCGTCCTCGTTGCCCTGCATCCGCTGGCAGGTCCTGGTCGGGAAGAACCATTCGTGGAGTCGATGACCGGCGTGGCCGAACGGATCTTCGAGGGTCTGCCCCTCACCCGTGGCGAAGCCGTCGATGGAGACGGAGAAGTTGTGCACCCTCACACGGGACATGGCGTGGCTCCTACCCTCGATGGATGTGATTGCTAACTGCAATCACCTGCGGGGACGAGCGTAGGCTCGGTGGTGGCAGAATGCAATCACTGGAGGTGGGCATGCGAGACGAGCCGCGGTCCGGGTGTGCGATCAACGCGGCGGTGGAGGCGCTCGGGGACCAGTGGAGTCTCATCGTGCTGCGCGACGTGATCTTCGGTGGGCGCCGCCACTTCCGCGAGCTGCTCACCCACTCCACGGAGGGCATCGCGTCGAACATCCTCAGCAGCCGCCTCAAGGCCCTCGTCGTCGGTGGTCTGCTCACGCAGGAGGAGGCCGGGCGCGGACGACGCGCGACCTACAGCCTCACCGAGGCGGGCATCCAGACCGTCCCGCTCATGGTCGCGCTCGGCTCCTGGGGGATGCGCCACCGCCCCACGTCCCACGAACTGACAGTTCGCGCACGCCTGTTGGAGGAGGGTGGGCCGTCCTTCCAGGAAGACCTGATGGACGAACTGCGCGAGGTGCACCTCGGCATCCCCCGCCCGCACCCCGACCGCCCGCTGGCCTCCACAGCCCTCCGGGCAGCCTACGAACGCGCCCTCGCGGAGGCGCCTGATCACCAAGGGACGCCGTCCGCCTGAGACGGAGCGGCCGGATGGCGACGGCGCGCGGGACGGCCGAAGCCGGGGCGCCGGGGGCTACGCGAGGATGTCGCCGTCCACGTAGACCCAGGCGCCGTCGTAGCGCGTGAAGCGGCTGCGTTCGTGGAGCGCGCCGGGGCGGCCCGCGGCGCGGTAGTGGGCGCGGAACGTGACGGTGCCGGTGGCGTGGAAGGCCGTGCCGTCGTCGGCGGCCAGGATCTCCAGGCCGGTCCAGCGCGTGCCCCCGTCGAGGTCGAGCACGGCGGGACGCGTGTCCGGGTGCCACGTGCGCAGCAGGTAGGCGGCGTCGCCCTGGACGAACGCGCTGTAGCGCGAGCGCATCAGCGCCTCGGCCGTGGGCGCGGCGGCCTCGCCCCGGTGCGCACGGCCGCAGCAGGCCGCGTACGCCTCGGGTCCGCCGCAGGGGCAGGCGGTGGGCGGCTGGGGGCGGGGGCTGCGTCGGGCCATGGTGACCATTGTGCCGGTGTGCGGGGTGGGCCGGGCGGGGCGGGTGTGTCCGGCCGGGGTGGTCCGGGGGACGGTTGTCGCCGCATGCCCGATCTGGCAGCAAGCTGCCTGCGCGGTCTGCAACTTGCGGACGCGACTGGCCCTCCACCGCCGGACTCAACGCGGGTAGCGTCGGTGCCCACGGCAGATTCCTGGCTCCGCTGAGCGCCGCAGGAGGATGACGGATGACACTCCCCCCACCCCCGGCCCCCCACCTCCTTCCGCCGTCGCCCGGCGGACGGCGGTAGTGGCCGTGCGGTTCCAGATCCTCGGGCCGCTGAGCATCACCGACGGGACGGAAACCGTCGTGCTCCAGCCGTCCAAGCCCGCCAACCTGCTGGCCGCGCTGCTGCTGCGGTCGGGCACCATCGTGTCGGCCGACCACCTCCAGCGGATGGTCTGGGGCGACGAGCAGCCCGCGACCGCCCGCGCCTCGCTCCAGACCTGCGTGCTGCGCCTGCGGCGCCTGTTCGCCAAGCACGCCGTGCTCGGCACCCCGATCGAGGCCGTGCCGGGCGGCTACCGCATCAGCGCCGACGCGCGCTCGCTCGACCTGGTGGACTTCCGCGAGCGCGCCAGGCGGGCCACGCGGTCGGACGGCGGGCCGGAGGCCGAACTCGTCGCGCTGCGCGAGGCGCTGGCGCTGTGGCAGGGGTCGCTGCTGGCCAACGTCCGCTCCGAGCTGATGCATCGGGACGAGGTGCCCCGGCTGCGCGAGGAGCGGCTGCGCATCGTGGAGCGCGTCTGCGACCTGTACCTGACGCTCGGCCACTGCGGGCAGGCGCTCGTGGAGCTGTGGAGCCTCACGCGGGCGCACCCGGGGCACGGGCGGTTCCGCGAGCAGTTGATCGAGGCGCTGTACCGCACGGGGCGGCAGACGGAGGCGCTGGCGGAGTACCGCCGGTTCAAGGGCTTCCTGTTGGAGTCGCTGGGCCTCGACCCGTCGCCCGGACTGCGGAAGTTGGAGCTGGCGATCCTGCGCGGGGACGACCTGGGCCCCGCCGCGGGGCCGCCCGTGCGGGCGCTGCCCGCCGCGCAGCCCGTCGCCGTACGGCGGGTGGAGCAGGCGCCGCCGCAAGGGCCGCCGCCCGTGCCGTGGTTCACCGGCAGATCGGCGGAAGTCGCCGCGCTGACAGAGCGGTTGGGACGTGAGCCGGGCGGGGCCGGCGGCCCGGTGACCGAGTTGGTGTGCGGGGCGCCCGGCATCGGCAAGACGGCGCTCGCGCAGCAGGCGGCGTACCTGCTGCGGGACCGGTTCCCCGGCGGGCGGCTCGTGCTGCGCATGACGGGCCCCGACGGCGCGCCGCGTCCGGCCGCCGAGGCGGCGGCCGAAGTCGCCACGCTCCTGCCCGCGTTCGGCCGGGCGGGGGCGCCGCGCGCGCTGCTGGTGCTGGACGACGTGACGGACGCGGAGCAGGCGCGTCCGCTGCTGCCGCCGGGCGGCGACGGCGCGGTGGTCGTCACGAGCAGGCTGGGCCTCGCCGGGCTGATCGCGACGCACGGCGGGCGGGTGCAGCGCCTCGACACGTTCCCGCCGCGCGAATCGCTCGACCTGCTCGCGTCCGTCCTGGGCGCCGAGCGGGTGGCCGCGGGGACGGCCGGTGCCGCCGCGCTGGCCGCCGCCTGCGGCCACCACCCGCTCGCGCTGGTGATCGCGGCGGCGCGGCTGCTGACGCGGCCCGCGCTGAGCATGGAGGACGGCGTGCGGTGGATCGCGGCCGACCCGCTGTCCCGGCTGTCCCTGGAGGACGACCCGCGCATGTCCGTCCCGCGCGTGCTGCGGGAGGCGCTGGGCCGACCCGACGCCGCGCTCGCCGACGCGTTCCTGACCCTGGGCGGGCTGCCGTCCGCCCGGTTCGGCGCGGCCGACGCGGCACGGCTGCTGGGCCTGCCGGAGACGGAGGCGGACCGCGTGCTCGAACGGCTCGTGGCCGCGGGGCTGTTGGAGGACGGCCCGCCGGGCCCTTACCGCATGCACGGGCTGCTGCGCCTGTACGCGCGCCACGCCCGCCACGCCGGCAGTGACCGGCTCCGACCGAGACAGAAGGTGTGACACGGATGGCAACAGCGTTCGACGAGCTGGCCGGGGTCCGTCCGCGCATCCGGCGCGACGTGCTGTTCACGCGGACGCCGGGCGGGGTGCTCTTCCACAACGCGGACGGCGGCTTCCATCTGGCCGGGCGGGGTGCGTACCGGTTCGCGACGCTGGTCGTGCCGCATCTGGACGGTTCCCGGCCGCTGGCCGAGATCTGCGCGGGGGTGGGCGAGCAGCAGCGGGCGATGGTGGCGAAGCTGGTCGGCTCACTGCTGGAACGTGACTTCGCGCGCGACGCCGCGCCCGCCCGCGACGCCGAGGCCGGTCTCCCCGAGGCGGTGCGGGAACGGTTCGCCGCGCAGATCGCGTACGTGGACCACTACACGGACGACGCGCAGGCCCGGTTCGCGCGCTTCCGGGCGACGTCGGTGGCCGTGCTGGGCGAGGGCGAGGTGGCGGCCTGGTGCGCGCTGAGCCTGGTGCGCAACGGCTGCGCGCGGGTGGACGTCGAGGCGGACGCGCCCGCCGCCCGCGCCGAGGCGGACGAGGCGGCGGAGGCGGGCAGCGGCGCGCGGGTCACGGCGCTGCCGGGCGGCGGGGACCTGGCGGCGTACGACGTCGTGGTGGTGACGGGCGCGGACGCCCTGGCCCGTACGCGGCGGCTGCTCGACGACGGCCCGCCGCCCGGTCAACTCGTCCTGCCTGTCTGGACGTTCGGCGAGCTGGCGGTCGTGGGCCCGCGCGGCGCGGCCGACAGCGTGGGCTGCGTCTCCTGCGCGCTGCTGCGCTTCGGCGCCACACTCGACGCCGCGACGGCCGCCGGGCTGTGGAGCGAACTCGCCTCGGGCGCGCGGCCGTCGGAGGGGGCGCCCGGCGGGCCGCTGGCCGGTCCCGTCGCCGCGATGCTCGGCAATCTGCTGAGCTACGAGATCTTCCGCACGGCGACCGGCGCGCTGCCCGCCGAGACCGACGGCCAGATCCTCGTGCAGGACCTCGACTCGCTCGACGTGACGGCCGAACCGCTCCGCCCGCATCCGCGCTGCCGCCGCTGCACGCCCGGCGCCCCGGCCGACACCCTCCCCGGCGCCCTGGCCGTGGCGCGGACGACGACGGTGGAGACGGCGCGCGACGCCGAGGAACTGGTCGCCGAGCTGAACCGGCTGAGCACGGCGCTGGTGCGCCCGCACGCCGGGGTGTTCACGCGCTGGGAGGACGAGGAGCTGACGCAGATCCCGCTGAAGGCGGCCCGGCTCGAACTGCCGCTCGGCCCCGGCGGGACGCGGCTGATCGCCGCGTTCGACGTGCACCACCTGGCGGGCGCGCGGCGGCGGGCGCTGCGGGCCGCCGCGCTGGCGTACACCGAGCACGCCGTGCCCGCCGCCGTCCTGCCGGGCGGTCCAGGGGAGCTGCCGGTGATGCGGCCTGGCGCGCTGACGTGCGGCACGGGGCGGGGCGCCGAGGGCGTCGCGGCCTGGTCGGCCGTGACGTCGCTGCTGACGAAGGAGCGGGCCGCCGTCCCGGCCGCCGCCGTGCGTCCCGCCGGGCCGCACAACCGTGACCTGGTCGTCCAGCGCGGCCCGGCCGGGGCAGGCGCAGGGGAGACGCCGCAGGAGGCGGCGGGGCACGCGCTGCTCTCGGCGTTGGCGCACGACGCGCTGCTGCGGGCGGTACGCGGCGCGGCGACCGTACGTCCAATACCGCCGCCGCCAGGCGACGGCGACGCCGAGCTGGTGTTCCTGCATCGGACGGCCGAGACGCTCGGCGCGCGCGTCGAGGTGCTCGACCTGGGCGAGGACGCCCGCTCGGGCGCCCACGCCGTGCTGGCGCGCCGCGCGGCGGACGACGAGGGCGGCGCCGAGTGGGCCGTCGCCTGCGACCTGACGGCCGGTGCGGCGGCGACGGCCGCGCTGCGCGACCTGCTGGGCACGCTCCAGGTCACGGCAGGGACGGGCACGCCGCCCGACACCGGCGACCCGCTGCTGCCCGACCTCGCGCCGGGCGCGATCGCCGTCACGGACCCGGCGGGACGGGCCGGGCCCGAGGCGACGTTCCCCGCGCTGCTCGACCGGCTGCGCGCCGCGGGCCGCGACGTGCTGTACGCCGACACGACGCCGCCCGACCTGCGCGCGGGCGGCCTGTACACGGCGCGCGTGCTGCTGACGTCAGGGGGCAGCGATGCGGACCGCTGAGGCGCCCGCGCCACCGGCCCCCGCCCGGGGCGGCGAGCCGGCGGACGCCCCGTACGGCGAGCTGTCCGCGCTGATCGGGCGGAGCCTGGCGAGGCTCGGCGCCGCACAGGCCGTGGACGTCGGGCCGCTCGGCAGACGCGACGCCTTCCGCGCCGCGCCGGACGCCGGTCCTGGCGTGCCCGTGCGGGTGTACGGGCGGCACGCGGTGGTCGGCCCGCTGCCCGGCGCGGACGGCGTGGAGGGTGCGAACGGCGCGGACGGCGCGCGGCCCTGCGCGCACTGCCTCGAACGCCGCTGGCAGGCCGTCCGTTCGGTGGCGCTGCGCGAGGCGCTGGAGCTGGGCGACGGCACGCGCGCGGTCGGCCGCTCCCCGTACGGCACGCCGTTCGCCGCCGACGCGGTGGCCGCCGTCGTCGCCGGGCGGACGGCGGGCGAAGGGCCGCGCGCCGCCGTGCACCTGGTGGACCTCGCGTCGCTCACCGTGCGCCGCTACCCGCTCGTCGCCGACCCCGAGTGCCCTGGCTGCGGCCTGCCCGAGCGCGACAGCGCGGAGGCGGCGGTCCTGACGCTCGACGCGGCGCCGAAGCTGCGCCCCGGCTCGTTCCGGACGCGGGAGATCGGAAGTTACGACCTGCCGACCGACGCGTACGCCAACCCGGTGTGCGGGGCGCTGGGCCCGTCCGTGGTGTACGACGTGTCGTCCACGTCCACGTCGGCGACCATCGGCAGCTTCACGCTGCGCTCGGGCGACTACCTGCGCGAGACGTTCTGGGGCGGGCACGCCGACACGTTCGCGGACAGTGTCCGCATCGGCATCCTTGAGGGCCTGGAGCGCTACGCCGGGATGCGGCCCCGCACGCGCGCCGCCGCCGTCCACGCCAGCCTCGACGCGCTGACGGCCGACGGCGCCGACGTCGTGGACCCGCGGCGCTGCGGCCTCTACTCCCCCGACTTCCACCGGCGCAACCCGCACATCACGCCGTTCACGCCCGGGCGGGAGATCCCGTGGGTGTGGGGCTGGTCGCTGAGCCGGGGGCGGTCGGTGCTCGTGCCCGAGGTGCTGACGTACTACCACACGCCGGGGCTGGCCGGGCGTTTCGTGCAGGAGAGCTCCAACGGCTGCGCCTCGGGCGGCTCGACGGCCGAGGCGGTCTACTTCGGGCTGATGGAGGTCGTCGAGCGCGACGCGTTCCTCCTCGCCTGGTACGGCCGCGCGGCGCTGCCCGAGATCGACCCGGCGAGCAGCGAACGGCCCGCGACGCGGCAGATGGTGGCGCGCCTGGCGATGTACGGGTACGAGGCGCGGTTCTTCGACACGGCGCTGACGTTCCCCTTCCCCGTGGTGACGGGCGTCGCGGTGCGGCGGGACGGCGGCCTGGGCCGGATGTGCTTCGGCGCGGGCGCCGGGCTCGACCCGGAGGCGGCGCTCGCGTCGGCGCTGTGCGAGATCGCGACCGACGCGGTGAACCTCACGGGCCGCACGGAGCGCGAGGAGGGGCGGCTGCGCGCGATGGCGGCCGACTTCGACCGCGTGGCCGCGCTGCACGACCATCCGTTGGTGTACGGCGTCCCGGAGATGGGCGCGCACGCCGACTTCCTGCTCGGATCGCCCGGAGCGCCCACGCCGCCACGGCACGGGCTGCGCGAACTGTTCCACGACGGGCGGACGTTGAGGCCAGCCGACGACGTGCGCGACGACGTCGCCGCGTGCGTCGCTGCGGTGACGGCGGCCGGGTACGAGGTGGTCGCCGTGGACCAGACGACGCCGCAGCAGAAGGACTTGGGCCTGGCGACGGTCGGCGTGCTGGTGCCGGGACTGCTGCCGATCGACTTCGGCTGGACGCGGCAGCGCGCGCTCGGCATGCCGCGCATGCGCAGCGGGCTGCGGGAGGCGGGGCTGCGGGACCGCGACCTCCTGCCCGCCGAACTCAACCCGGCCCCGCACCCGTTCCCCTGAGCTGAGGAGAGCAGACGATGGGGTACGCCCACGAATACGCCGCCGCGATCATGCGGCGCGGACGCGTCCCGATGGAGCCGGTGGACTTCGTCCCCGACTGGGCCGACGGGCCGCGCAAGACGAAGTTCTACCCCGGCACGGAGCGCCTGCCGCTGCCGGACGCGGGGCCCTGGCCCACGTCGGCCACCACGGGGCGCGGGCTCGGCGGCGACAGCCCGGAACCGGTCCTGTCGGAAGGCGAGTTCGGGCTGCCGGAACTGGCGGGGCTGCTCGGCGACTCGTACGGGCTGACCGGACGGCGGCTCGGCGTGCAGGCCAACACGGACCTCGACGCGCTGCCGTCCTACCCGCTGGCCAACTGGTCGCGCGGGACGGCCTCCGGCGGCGGCCTCTACCCGGTCGCCGTCTACTGGGTGTCGGGGGCGGGCGGCCCCGTGCCGCCGGGCGTCCACCACTACTCGCCGCGCCACCACGCGCTGCGGCGGCTGCTGACCGGCGACGTGACGGGCGAGGTCCGCGCGGCGCTCGGCGAGGGCGCGCCGGGGCCGGTCGGAGGGACCGACCAGTACCTCGTGCTCGGCGTCAAGTACTGGCAGAACGCGTTCAAGTACAACAGCTTCTCGTTCCACGCGGTGAGCATGGACGTCGGTGCGCTGCTGGGCAGTTGGCGGACGTGGGCGCGGGCGCGCGGGCTGTCCCTCGAACCGGCGCTGTGGTTCGACGAGGCGCGGCTCGCGCGGCTGCTTGGCGTGCGCGGCGCCGAGGAGGGGATCTTCGCGGTGGTGCCGCTGCCCTGGGCCGGAGGGCGGGCGGCGACGGCCGCGCCGGTGGCGGCGGGTGTGGCGCGGCGGGACGTCGAACGGTCGCGGCGGGTCGTGGAGTTCGACGCGCTGCGCGCCATGCAGGAGGCGACCTCGGCGGACGCCGCGCGGCGTCCGCCGCCGGGCGCGCTGGCCCCGGCGGCCGTCCGTCCGAGGAGCGGGGGGGCGGAGCCGCTGCCCGCGCCCGTGCCGCTGGAGACAGGGCTGCGGACGGCGCTGCGGGCGCGGCGCAGCAGCTTCGGCCGGTTCGCGGCCGGACGCCCGCTGGAGGGCGGCGAGTTGGCGGCGCTGCTCGCCGCCGCGCACGGCGCGGCGCGGCTGGGCGGCGACGCGGAGGCGGCGGGCGCGGCGGACCTGACGCGGCTGTACGTGTTCGTGAACCACGTCGCCGGGATCGCGCCGGGCGCGTACGCGTACGACCCGGCCGGGGGCGGGCTGCTGGCCGTGAAGGCGGGGCCGCCAGGACCGTTCCTCCAGAAGAACTACTTCCTGGCCAACTACAACCTGGAGGAGGCCGCCGCCGTGCTGGTCCCGGCGATCCGCACGCACGCCGTGCTGGACGCGGTGGGCGGCCGGGGCTACCGGCTGGTGAACGCGGTGGTCGGCGCCGTCGCGCAGGCCACGTACACCGCCTCCGCCGCGCTGGGCGTGGGCTGCGGGGTGGCGCTCGGCTTCGACAACATCGCGTACCGCGAGGAGTTGGGCATGCCGGACGACGACGGCGGCGGGGACGGGGACGGGGACGGCGAGCAGCCGCTCCTGATCATGATGGTCGGCCACGAGCGCCCCGCGCCTGCCGACTTCCGCTACAGGATCGCCTGAGAGGACGGACGGCGTGGACGGACGTGACGGTACGGGCGGCGGGCGCGGGCACCGCTGGGAGCTGGGCGAGCTGTTCACCGCGCGCGTCGCGGGGCTGCCGCCCGAGACGGTGCACGGGCTGCGCGCGCCGGACAGCGGCGCCTGGGCGCGGGATGTCGTCGAGGGCGACGCCCGGGTACGCGAGGCGGGCGGGCGGGTCGCGGACCTGCTGCACGGTCTCGTCGGCAGCAACGAGGACGACGACGCGCGGCGCGCCCTGCTGCGGCTGCGGCGCGAGGTGTTCAACAACCGCCTGCCGCAGGCGCCAGAGGAGGCCGTCGCGCTGGTCGCGCGGCTCGACGCCGGGGCGGGGCGTGCGCTGTCCGGCTGGCTGGCGGAGCGGGCGCGGCTGGCCGCGCGGGAGGCGGCGGGGCCCGCCGTCGTCGCCGCCGACCTGGCCCGTACGCGGGCGGCGCTGCGCGCGCTGGCCGGGGAGGAACGGCTGCGCGCCGGACTGCTGTTGGCCTCGCCCTCGCTGGACGCCGAGCTGGACGGCCACCTCGCACGCGACCCGGGCACGGGCGGCCCGGACAAGCGGGCGCGGAAGACGGAGCGGTCGCTGCTCGCCTACCTGTACCGGACGGCGTGCAAGACCAGCCCGTTCAGCACCTTCACGGGCGTCGCGCTCGGCACCCTGGCCGACAGTGAGGGCGACGGGCGCGGGCCCGGCGCGCTGGAGGCGGCGGGCCCGTGGACGAGCCACCCCCGGCTGAACGTCGCCGTCCTCGGCCGGATCGCCGAGGTGATCGTCGCCGACCCGGCGCGCCGCGCGGACCTGCCGGTCGCCCCCGCGCCCGGCTGGGGCCGGGACGAGGACCGGGTGCGGTACGTGCGCCGCTGGGTGACGACCGGCGCGGACGAGGCGGCCGTCACGTTCGACACCGTGCGGGACCGGCTGTTCTTCCTGCGGCGCAGCGGGGTGCTCGACCGGATGCTGACGCTGTTCGGCGAACGCCCCGGGCTGCGCTACGGCGAGGTGGCGCGCTGGCTGGCGGACGGCCTGGGGGAGCCCGTGCGGGACGTCGAGCGCTATCTCGCGGCGCTGTTGGACGTCGGGATGGTGCGCGTGCCGAGCCTGGACACGGGGGTGCACGACACCGATCCGCTGCGGGCGTTCCAGCGGTCGCTGCGGGCGCTGGAGCGGCCGTGGGCGCGGGAGACGGCGGACGCCCTCGACGGCCCGGCGCGCTGCCTCGCCCGCTACCCGGAGGCACCGCCAGCCGAACGGCGCGCGCTCCTGGCCGAGTTGCGCGGCCACCTCGCTGACGTGCAGCGGACGCTGGGCGCGCGGGAGCCGCGCGTGCCGCGCACCGTGGTGTACGAGGACGTGTCGGTGCCCTGGGTGACGGCGGACCGTGCGGCGTTCACGCGGGCCCTCGCTGAGCCGCTGCGGTCGGTGGAGCGGGTGCTGCCCGCGTTCGACCTGACGCTGCCCCAACGGCTCACGTTCACGGGCTTCTTCGTCGCCAGGCACGGGCGTGGCGGGCGCTGCGACGACCTGGTGCGGCTGATCCACGACTTCCACGAGGACTTCTTCGACCAGTACCTGTCGTTCACGGCGCGGCGCGACCGGTTCGACGCGCAGGGGCGGCACGTCCCTGAGGAGAACTGGCTCGGGCTGCCGCAGCTGAAGTCCCTGGACACGGCGCGGCAGGTGTTCCAGGACGGCGTGCGCGCACTGTGGGAGACGAGCGGTGCGGCCGGGGCCGGCCCGGACGGGGTGCGTGAACTGGAGCTTCCCGAGGGGCTGTTCGCCGAGACGGCCGCCGAACTGGACGGCCTGTCGCCGGGGACGGCGATCTCCGCGCACCACGTGCAGCTCGCGGACGACGAACGCGGCGGCGGCGAGCCCCTGGTCGTGCTGAACCGCTCCTACGGCGGCCTGTCGTTCCCGTTCAGCCGCTTCACCCACTGCCACGACGACGCGGACCTGGCCGCGCGCCTGCGGGCCCGCGCCCGCGCGCTCCGGCCGCCCGGCGCCGTCTTCGCCGAGGTCACCGGCGGACCTGTCACCAGCAACCTGAACCTGCACGGGCGCCTCACCGACCACGAGATCGTCTGCCCAGGTGAGACGAGCGACGCGCCGCCCGACCGCCGACTGCCCCTGGAAGACCTGACGTTGACCCACGACCCGGCCACGGAACGGCTGGTCCTGCGCTCGGAACGACTCGGCCGCGAGGTGGTGCCGGTGTACCTCGGCTACCTGGTGCCCCTGGCACTGCCGGAGATCCCGCGCACCCTGCTGCTCCTGTCGCCGACGAGCATGGCGCCGCTCGACGTGTGGGGCGGCATCGCGGAGGGCGCGGCGTACGAGGGCGTCACGCGCCGCCCCCGCGTGCGGCACGGGCGTCTCGTGCTGGCCAGGCGTAGCTGGAGCGCACCGGCCGACGCGCTGCCGCCGCGCGCGGGCACGGCGCAGGCCGGGGGCGACGCCGCCTGGTACCTGGGCTGGCAGCGGTGGCGCCGACGGCAGGGCCTGCCCGAGCGGGTGTTCGCGACCGTCAAGGACGGCGGCGCGCGGGGCGCGACGGGCGCGAAGCCCCAGTACGTCGATTTCGACAGCCCGTTGTCGCTGCTGGCCTTCGAGGGGCTGCTGCGGCGCCCGGAGGCGCGGGTGGTGTTCCGGGAGGCGCTGCCGGACGGGGACGGGCCGCGCGTCACGACCGGACGGGGCGCGCACGTCACGGAGTTCGCCGTCGAGACCGCGCGGGTGCCGCGCGGGGACGAGGAGGGGTCGTGAGCCCGACCGGAGCGTGGCAGGCTGTCCATGTCCATTACGCGGCCAATCCCCGGCCGTTGCTGCTGACCTGCGTCCGGCCGCTCGTCGCGGAGCTGACGGCGGACGGTCTGCTGGACGGCTGGTTCTTCATCAACTACTGGCTGGAGGGGCCCCACGTGCGCCTCCGCCTGCGCCCGGCGTCCCCCGCGGCCGAGCCGGAGGTCAGGGCGCGGACCGAGCGGGCCGTTGACCGCTTCCTCGCCGCGCGCCCGGCGCTGTACGAGGTGGACGCGGGCTTCCTCAACGGCTTCTACAACCAGCTGTTCGACATCGAGTTCAGCGGCGAGGACCGCGCGCCGCACCTCGACGGCGAGGGCCGGATGCGGCTGCGGCCCAACAACTCGCGTACCTGGGAGCCGTACGAGCCCGAGTACGGCAAGTACGGCGGCGCGGCGGGCGTCGCGCTCGCCGAGTGGCACTTCCGGCACTCAAGCGAGCTGGTCATCGACGCGCTCCGCGACAAGAACCTGCATCTGCGCACCGTCCTGCTCGGCACGTCGGCGCAGCTCATGATGGTGATGTCCGCCTGCTTCGTCGCCGAGGACGAGGCGCTGTCCGGCTACCTGGACGACTACTACACGTTCTGGCACCGCGCGTTCCCCGGCACCGGCTTCATCGGCAGCACGGCGTACGAGCGCAAGGCGGACGAGGTGGCGCCGCCGCTGGCCCGCTGGTACGCGCGGATCAGGGAGGCCGTCGCCGCGGGGGAGCCTGGGCGGCTGCCCGCGTTCCTCGCCCGCTGGGCCGCGCACTGCGCCGAACTGGCCGCGCGCGTACGGGAGCTGGCGGACGGGGGCGGGCTCACGTTCCGCTCCTGGGACGGCGAGCGGGACGAGCGCGTGACCGACAGGGACGAGGCGCTGGTCCGGCTGCTCTCGCCTTATATGCACATGACCAACAACCGGCTGCACGTGACGATCCAGGACGAGGCGTACCTCGCGCACGTCCTGGGCCGGGCGCTGCGCCTGGAGCTGCCGCCGCGCGCGGCGGCCGGGCCCGCGGGGCGGGAGCGGTGAGCGCCCCCGGGTCCCTGGCGGGCCTGCGGCCCCGGCTGCGGCCGGGCGTCCTCGTGAGCGAGCCGCTGCTGTCGGGGCCGCGCACCGTGCACCTGGTGCGGGAGCCGGACAGCGGGCGGATCTTCGAGGTCGGCCCGCGCGAGCGGTTCCTGATGGAGCGGATGGACGGCGCGCGGACGCTGGACGAGCTGGGCGGCGCGTACGCGCGCGAGTTCGGCCGCAGGCTGGGCGAGGCGAACTGGCGGCAGTTGCTTGCGCTGCTCGGCGGACGCGGCCTGCTGGCGGGCGGCCCGGCCGGGCGGCCCGCGGCGGACGACGCGCCGCCGACGCCGCGCGGGGTGCTGCGCGGCAGCGTCCGCCTGGTCGCCGACGCGCACGCCACCGCGGGGCGGCTGCACCGCGCGGTCGGGTTCCTGCTGCGGCCGGTCCCGGCCGTCGTGCTGCTGGCGCTGCTGACCGGCATGACGGCGGCGCTGGCCTGGCACCTGCCGGAACTGGTGGACGGCGCGGCGTCGGTGTTCCGCAACCCGGCGCTGCTGCTGGCGGTGGCGACGGCGCTGTGGTGCAGCACGGCGCTGCACGAGTTGGGCCACGCGGTGACGGCGCGGCACCACGGCGGCCGGGTCGGCGAGATCGGCCTGCGCTGGCGGCTGCCCGTCGTGATCATGTACTGCACCGTGGACGACTACCCGTTCCTGCGCACGCGGTGGCGCCGCATCGCGGTGGCGGGCGCGGGCGCCGTGACGAACCTGCTGTTCCTCGCGCCGTTCTTCGTGTGGTGGCTGCTCTCGCCCGAGGGCGACACGCGCGCCGCGCTAGCGGGGCTCCTGTTCCTCGGCACGCTCCAGGCACTAGCAATGCTCGTACCACTGCCGCCGCTCGACGGCTACACCATCGTCGGCCAGGCGCTGGGCGCCACCCGGCTCGCGGCGTCGAGCCGCGCCTACCTCGCGCTCGCGCTGCGCCGCGCCCCCGCCGCGGCGGCCTACCCGCGCCGGGCGCGGACCGCGTACACGCTGTACGGCCTGTGCGCCCTCTCGGCGGGCGCAACGCTGCTCGCCGCGCTAGCACTGCTCGCCAACGCGCTGCTGACAGCGTCGTGACACCGTGAAGGAGACACCCGTGGCCCACCCACCCCGGTCCGCAGGACAGGACGACGGGACAGGCGCGCCCGCGCCGCCCCCGGCGGTCGTGCTGGAGGACGTGCGCAAGACGTACGGCGACGTACGGGCCGTGGACGGTGTCTCGTTCACCATCGCCCGGGGCGAGTTCTTCGGCCTGCTCGGGCCGAACGGCGCGGGGAAGACGACGCTGATCGAGATCATGGAGGGGCTGCGCAAGGCGGACGCGGGCACGGTCGGCGTCCTCGGCACCCCGCCCTGGCCCCGCGACACGGCGCTCCTGCCACGGCTCGGCGTGCAGACACAGGCGTCGGCGTTCTTCGTACGCCTCACCGCGGCCGAGCACCTGCGGACCGTCGCCGCGCTCTACGGCGCCGACCACGACGCGGCGGCACGGACGCTGCGCACCGTCGGCCTCGACGAGCAGGCGGACATACGCGTCGAGGACCTGTCGGGCGGGCAGCGCCAGCGCCTCGCCATCGGCGCGGCCCTCGTCCACGACCCCGAGCTGATCTTCCTGGACGAACCGACCGCCGCGCTCGACCCGCAGGCCCGCCGGTCGCTGTGGCGGGTGCTGCGCGACCTGAAGCGCGCGGGCCGCACCATCGTCTACACGACGCACCACCTGGACGAGGCCGAGGCGCTGTGCGACCGGGTCGCGATCATGGCCAAGGGCCGCGTGACGGCGCTGGACAGCCCGAACCGCCTGATAGCGGGCAGCAGCGCGGTGACCCGGCTGCTCGTCCCCGCCGACCGGCTGGACCTGGGCGCCGCCCGGGAGTTGCCCGGCGTGCTGCGGGCCGACCTGGACGGCGACGTCGTCGTGCTCCAGGCGGCGGACGCGGGGCCGGTCCTCGCGGCCGTCGCCGAGGTCGCCGGGCTCCAGGGCGTGCAGACACGCACGGCGACGCTTGAGGACGTCTACCTCGGCCTGACAGGACAGACCGTCGGGGAGCAGCTGTGACCACCGCACGGGCCGCCCGCCCGGCCGACCGAGGAGCCACCGGCATGAGCGCCTACACCGCGCTGCGCGGGGCGGGGTACCGGGCGTACACCCGGGACCGCACCACGCTGTTCTTCACGTTCGCCTTCCCCCTGCTGTTCCTCGTCGTGTTCGGGCTGATCTTCAGCGGCCAGGAGGTCGAGGAGAGCGGCAGGCCGTACATCAGCTACATCGCGCCAGGCGTGCTGTCGTGGGGCGTCGCGAACGCGGCCGTGTTCGGCATCGGCTTCACGCTGATGCAGTGGCGCCGCGACGACATCCTGCGGCTGATCAGGATGACGCCGACGCCGCTGGGCGCCGTCCTCGGCTCCCGGTACGTGCTGGCGGTGGGCATCGGGGCGGTGCAGGGCGTGGTGTTCGTCGCCGTCGCGATGCTGCCGGGCTTCGGCCTCGCACTCGACGCGGGCTGGCCGCTGGCGCTGCCCCTGCTGGTGCTGGGCGTCTCGGCGTTCCTCGCGATCGGCGCGATCGTCGGGACGTACGCGCGCACGCCGGAGGCGGTGGCGGCCGTCGCCAACTGCCTGATGGTGCCGATGGCGTTCCTGTCCGGCTCGTTCTACCCGCTGGACGCCATGCCGTCGTGGCTCCAGACCGTCTCGTGGGTGCTGCCGCTGCGGCACCTGAACGACGGGGTGTCCGCCGCGCTCACCGGCTCGGGGGGCCTGGGGGACATCGGGCTGGCCGCCGCCGTGCTCGTCGCGTTCACGGCGGTCCTCGGCGTCGTCGCGTTCCGCACCTTCCGCTGGAGCGACCGGCCATGACTGTCACCGCACCGCCACGGGAGACGCCGGGCGCGGCGCCGCTCGCCGAGGGCCGCGCCCTGCTCCAGGCCGCGCTGCGGCGCCGCTGGACGGACGGCGGCCGTCCGGGACCGGCCCCGCACGTCGTCCCGCTGGGCGCGGCCGACGTCCTCACGCCAGGCGCCGATCCGCACGCGGACGAGCGGCCCGCCGCCTTCTTCCACCTCGCGGCGCGCGCCGTGCTCCTCGGCCCCTGGGGCGGCGGGACGGGCGCCGCGTGCGGGCAGTGCCTGGCGATGCGCTGGCAGCGGCTGCGCACCCGCTCGGAGCGCGAGGCGCTTGAGGGCGGAGCGGAGCCCGTCGGCGCCACGGGCTGGCCGCTCGTCACGGCGCACGCGGCGGACGCCGTCTGGGCGGCGGCGCGCGCCGTCGCCGCGCGGGCAGGGCTGCCGGGGCCGTCGCGCGTCACGCGCATCGACCTCGCGACGCTGGCCCTGGTCACCGTCCCGCTGCTGCCGGAGCCGCTGTGTCCGCACTGCGTCACGCCCCGCCCAGCCCGGGCCGAGGACGGCGTGCCCGACCTGTCGGGCGCGGTCAAGCCGGAGCCTGGCACCTACCGGGTACGGCCCACCGGTGCGTTCACGCTGCGGCCCGAGGCGCTGGCCAACCCCGTCTGCGGAGCCCTCGGCGCCCGCACGCACCTCAACCCGGCCTCCACGACGACCGCGCCCGTCTCCGGCAGCAACTTCGTGCGCGGCTACGCGGGGCTGAACGACGTCACGTGGAGCGGCCAGGGCGACAGTTACGCGACGAGCCGTACGCTCGCGTTCCTCGAAGGTCTCGAACGCTACGCCGGGACGCACAACCGGCGCGGCCTGCTGCCGGTCACCGCCTCCTACCGCGACCTGGCGCGCGCCGCGCGGGGCGGCGGCGTGGGCGTGCTCGACCCGGCCGACTGCGGCTTCTACGCACCGGAGACCTACCGCGACGACCCGATGGTGGCGCCGTTCGACCCCGACCGCCCGATCCCCTGGCTGCACGGCTACTCGCTGCGCGACGAGCGGCCGGTGCTCGTGCCCGCCAGGCTGGTGCACTACGGCGCGGGCCTGGCCGCCGACAACTTCGTCTTCGAGTGCTCCAACGGCTGCGCCACCGGCGGCCATCCGGCCGAGGCGGTGCTGCACGGGCTGCTCGAACTCGTCGAGCGCGACGCGTTCCTCGTCGCCTGGTACGGCCGCCGCACGCCCGGCCGCATCGACCTCGCGTCCTGCCGCACGCCCGCGATCCGCGCCGCGCTGGACCGCGCCGCGCTGCTCGGCTACGACGTGCACGCGTACGACACCCGCGCCGACCTGCCGGTGCCCGTCGTCACGGCGCTGGCCGTGCGCAGGGACGGCGGCCCCGGGCTGCTGTCCTTCGGCGCGGCGGCGGGCTTCGACCCGGAGCAGACCGTGGCGGGGGCGCTCGGCGAAGTCCTCACCTACATCCCGCACCTCGCCTTCCAGGTGGGGGAACGCCGGGCCGAACTCGACGCGATGGCCGACGACTTCGGGCTCGTGCGCCAACTGCGGGACCACGCGCAGCTGTACGGGCTGCCGCGCATGGCACGGCACGCGGAGACGTTCCTCGCGCCGTCGCCCGCCCGCCCGTTGGGCGAGGTCTTCGCCGACTGGGAGCGCGTACGGCCCCGCACCACGGACCTGGGCGACGACCTGCGGCTGCTGCGCGACGAGTTGGCGGGGGCGGGGCACGACGTGCTCGCCGTCGTCCAGACGACGCCGGAGCAGCGGGCGGCAGGGCTGCACACGGTCGCCACGCTCGTGCCGGGGCTGCTGCCGCTGGACTTCGGCTGGGCGCGGCAGCGCGCCCTGCTGATGCCGAGGCTGCGGGCGGTCGGCGGCCAGGACGCGGGGCGCGACCCCGTGCCGCACCCGTTCCCCTGAGACCGGGCACCCGAGCACGACGACGGCCCTCCCGGCGCGGTGGAGCACCGGGAGGGCCGCGTCACGCGGTGGCCTGGATCAGGCGCTGCACGAGGTCGTGCTCGTGGTGCTGGAACAGGTCGAGGTGGAGGAGCAGGACGTGGAGGCGGCGAGGACGACCTCGGCCTCGTCCGAGTAGTCCGAGATCTCGAAGGTCTCCGACTCCAGCTCCAGGATCTCGTCGGCGAGCGTGGACAGCTCCGGCTTGTGCGACATGACGCCTCCTCGGGTCGGGGCGGGCGCCGGTGTCACCGGCTGCGGCCCGCCGCCGTCCCATTGCAGCGCGCCCCGGCGGCAGGACGGCCCCGGTTCCGCTGACAGGTCGCTGACACCCGGTGTCAGCGACCTGTCCCCACGGCGCGCGGCGGGCGGGGCATGCTGCGGGGAGGCGGAGGCACGGGAAGGCCGGGGAACGGCCGGGGACGGCGGAGAGGAGCCGGGCATGGGCGTCGCACCCGACGTGCTGCGGGCCGCCGTCGAGCTGTATCTCGCCCTGCACACGCACCCGGAGCCCGCGGGCGCCGAGGAGCGGACGGCGGCGCGGCTGGCCGCCTGGCTGCGCGCGGACGGGTACGACGTCACCACCGGCGTCGGCGGGCACGGTGTCGCGGGGGTGCTCAGGCGCGGCGACGGGCCCGTGGTCATGCTGCGCGCCGAACTCGACGCGCTCCCGGTGCGCGAGGAGACGGGGCTCGCGTACGCGAGCGCGATCCCCGGGATGATGCACGCCTGCGGCCACGACCTGCACCTCGCCGCGCTGGCGGGTGCGGCCCGCGCGCTCGCCCGGGACGGGGAGTCCTGGCGCGGCACGCTCCTGGTCGTCGGTCAGCCCGCCGAGGAGACGCTCACCGGCGCGCGGGACATGCTGACGGCTGGCCTGTACGGCCTGTGCGGCGTGCCGGACGCGGTGCTCGCGCAGCACGCGGCGCCGCTGCCCGCCGGGACGGTGGCGCACGCCCGCGGGCCGGTGCTGGCGGGCAGCCGCACCCTGGACGCCGTCCTCCACGGCACGGGCGGCCACGGCGGCACGCCGCACCTGACGGTCGATCCGGTGCTGGCAGCGGCGGCGGCCGTGCTGCGGCTCCAGGGGATCGTCTCGCGGGAGACGGCGCCGTCGGAGCAGGCGGTGCTGACGGTCGGCCGCCTGCGGGCGGGCGAGCTGGCCAACGTCGTCCCCGACCGGGCAGAACTGTCCTTGAGCCTGCGGGCGTTCGGCGAGGAGACGCTGGAGCGGATGACGGACGCGGTGCGGCGCGTGCTGCGGGCGGAGAGCGACGCGTCGGGCTGTCCGCGCCCGCCTGAGCTGACGGTCACGGCCCGCTCCCCCGTGCTCGTGCCCGACGCGGAGCTGACCGGGCGCGTACGGGCCGCGCACGCGCGGCGGCTCGGCGCGGGCGCGGTGCTGGAGTGGCAGCCGTCCACGGCGGCCGAGGACTTCCCGTGGTTCGGCCCGGCGGGGGCCGAGCTGCACGGCGGCGCGGCGGTGCGGACCGCGTACTGGATGCTCGGCACCGTCCGGGCGGCGCGCTGGCGTGCCGCGCGTGAGCCGGGCGCGCCGCCGCTGCCCGGGAACCACTCACCGGCGTTCGCGCCCGACGTGCGCACGGCGCTGCCGACCGGCATAGGGGCGCTGGCGGACGCGGCCAGGGAGGCGCTGGGGGCGGGCGTGCCGTCACGGAGGGTGGGCGCGGGGTGAGGGTCCGTCAGATCCAGCCGCGCTCCCGGGCGAGCAGCGCGGCCTGCGGCCGGGTGGACGCCCCTAGCATGCGCATGACATCCGCAAGGTGACGCCGGTAGGTGCGCACCGAGACGCCCAGGTCGCGGGCGCCCGCCTCGTCCTTGCCCACGGTGCACATCAGGTGCAGCACGCGCAGTTCCGCGTCCGACAGTCCTGGCCGCCGGTCCGCCGGGGGGCGCACGGCGAGGGAGACGTCCTCGGCCTGCTCCCAGATGCGTTCGAACAGCCCGGCGAGGCTCGCGACCAGGACCCCGTCCCGCACCAGCAGCGCCCGCCGGGTGGCCTGCCGGGGGTCGAGCGGCATGAGGGCGGCGCGCCGGTCGTAGACGACGACGTGGTCCGACATGTCGGCGGCCACCCGCACCCGGGCGCCATGGTGGACGAGTTCGCCGAGGTAGGCGGCGGTGGGCTCGTGCGCGAGCGCGGCGGCCGTGACGACCGTGCGGCGGCGCACGCCACGGCGCAGCGCCCTGACGTCGCGGGCCGTCACGCTCCCGGCGTGCTCGGGCGTGAGGCGGACGCGGGGTTCGGCGGAGACGATCTCCTCGCGGGCGAAGAAGGCGAGGTCGTCCATCCGGTCGTGGATGGCGCTGCCGCCGTCGAGCTGTTCGACGGCCTGGCCGGGGGCGGTACGGCGGGCGGTCTCCGCGCGTAGCGTGTCCAGGACGTGGCGGTACTGGGTGATGCGCTGGATCTCCTGGTACATGGCACGCAGCCGCAGCTCGCTGAGCCGGGCGAGCGCGGTCTCGGGGTCGGCGGCGGTGGTACAGCCGGGGGTCTCGCCGGGTCTGAGCAGGCCGAGGCGCGTCAGGCGGCCGAGCGCGCCGCGTACGGCGTCGCGGTCCGCGTCGAGTATCAGGTGGAGGCCGTCGGCGGCCGTGTCGGGGTGGCGCAGGAAGTGGCGGTACACGGACTCCTCGGTCGGGGAGACGCCGAAGTCCGCCAGCTCGTTCGCATGCACGTCTGACACTCCTGTGGGGGCTGCCCGTTCGGGGAGGCACGGGCGGAGAGCGGAAGGCGCCGGGGGGTGGCCCGGGGTCCTGATGTTCCTGCCCGTTCGGGTCCGGCGCCGAACACGCGGGCGACCACCGCCCGAACGGCGCACGGCCGCCGCGTCGCGGCGGCCCCCGGCGCGGGGCGGGGGGTACCGTCACGCGACGGAATAGTTCCTATTGGCACATTTCCGTATTTTTCAGCCATGGGTGTGACGGACCGGCAGGACCGGCGCGCGCCCACCGTCCCGAGGGGATACATGAGCCGAACCACCCGCGCCGCGCGACCCGTTCACCGTGGACGCACCGCCCACCTGACGCGGGCCGCC
Source organism: Streptomyces avicenniae (assembly GCF_000719135.1). Classification (GTDB taxonomy): domain Bacteria; phylum Actinomycetota; class Actinomycetes; order Streptomycetales; family Streptomycetaceae; genus Streptomyces; species Streptomyces avicenniae. The sequence continues at coordinate 61,462 of NZ_JOEK01000009.1, forward strand.
GTCACGGTCGCCGCACTCGCCCTGGGCTCGTCCCTGGCCGCGCCCCCCGCCGCGGGCGCGGCGGCGCCCGAGCCGTCCGCCGTGTTCGTGCAGGACAACGACCTCGAAGGCAACGCGATCATCGCCTACGAGCGCGCCCACGACGGCACGCTCACCGAGCGCGCCACCTACCCCACCGGCGGCGAGGGCGGCGCGCTCGACGGCGCGGTCGTCGATCTCCTCGCCTCCCAGGGCTCGCTGACGTACGACCCGGGGCACGAACGCCTCTACGCGGTCAACGCGGGCAGCGACACCCTCACCGTCTTCCACGTCAGGGGCACGGAGCTGAAGCGCCTCCAGGTGCTGCCCACCGAGGGCGACTTCCCCGTCAGCGTCACCGCGCACGGCGACCGCGTGTACGTGCTGAACGCGCTCGGCGGCGGCAGCGTCCAGGGGTACGCGTACGAGGACGGGCGGCTCGCGCGCGTCCCCCGCGCGCACCGTGACCTCGGCCTCGACCCCTCGGCCACGCCGCAGTTCCTCAACACGCCAGGACAGGTCGGGTTCACGCCGGACGGCTCTGCGCTGCTCGTCACCACGAAGAACAACGGCGACCGCGTGCTGCACTACCGGATCGACGACCGCGGGCGGCTCGCGGCGCGGCCCGTCGTCACCGAACTGCCGGACGCCGCGCCGTTCGGCTTCGCCTTCGACCGGGGCGGGCGGCTGGTGCTCGCCGAGGCGGGGCCAGGCGCCGTCGCGCTGTTCGACCTCACCCGCGGCGGCCGTCTGCGCCTGGTGGACGAGCAGGTGACGGGCGAGGCGGCGACCTGCTGGGTGGCCGCGGGCGGGCGGTTCTTCTACGCGTCGAACGCGGGCAGCAACACGGTCACCACCGTCCGCGGCGACCGCGGCGGGAACCTGACGTCGCTGGGCAACACGCCGACGGGGACGGGGCCCATCGACGCGGCCGTGTCGCCGGACGGACGGCACCTCTACGTTCGGACGGGCGGCTCCTCGACCGTGGACGTGTTCGCCATCGGGCGTGACGGGAAGCCTGCCCCGGCCGGTTCGGTGCCCGTGCCGGGCGGCGTGGGCGGCGAGGGCATCGCCGTCGTCTGACGGGAAGGACGGCGCCGAGGCGCCGCGCGCCTGCCGCGTTCCCGGGGAAGGGGACGCGGCAGGTGGGGGGACGGTCGCTCGGTCAGGAGATGCCGAGGCGGTTCATCGCCACGCAGGCGAGGGCGACGTCGCAGGCGGCGACGCCCTGGACGACGCCGAGGATCGTCTCGTCCGGGTCCGTGCGGCCGGGCAGCAGACCGGCGGCCACGTCGGGCAGCGAACCGGTCAGCCGCTCGCGCAGGACCGCGGGCTCCATCCCGTCCGCGAGCCACGCCCCGATCGACCCGACCTCGCGGGCGTAGTCGAGGTCGTCCACGTACAGCCGGTCGGCCGTGCGGCCCGCGCCGGTGAGCACGTCGGCGGCCAGCTCGGCGCCGCCGCCGAGGCCGAGGACCGTGCCGCCGGGCAGCAGATGCCGCCCGTGCACCACGGGTTCACGCGAGGACGTGACGGCCACCAGGATGTCGGTGCCGGGCGCGGCGGCGTCCAGGTCGGTGCCCGCCGTGACCTGCACGCCGAGCCCGGCGGCCTCCGCGGCGAACTCCGCCGCCGACTCCGCCCGCCGCGCCACGACCCGTATCTCCCGCAGCGCGAACGCCTCCGCGAACACGGCGGGCATGAGACGGCCGATCCGCCCCGCGCCGACCACCGTCAGCACGCCGCTCTCGGGGCGGGCGAGCATCCGCGCCGCCACCGCGGCGGACGCCGCCGTCCGCAGCCGGTACAGCCAGCTCTCCTCGACGGCGACCAGCGGGCGGCCCGAGTCGGTCTCCAGCACGAGGCACCAGCTGTTGCGCCCGCCGGTGTGGGTGGGGGTGACGCGCACGCCCGCCACGCCGTACCGGTCGAGCAGCGCGCCCTTCAGGCTGAAGCCGTGCGGGACGCCGCCGAGCCGGGTGATCGTCGGGGACGACAGGGAGAGACGGGCCGAACCGAGGTCGGCCCATGCCCCCTCGACCGCCTCAAGCGCGTCGGCGACGGTGATGACCGAGCGGACGTCGGCGTCGGAGACCAGGGGGATGCCGGGCGCGGTCATGCCGTCTCCCCCGTCCCCGCCGCACCGGCGGCCCGCACGACGGCGACGCACAGGCCGCCGCCGTCGTGCGCCTGGTGCACCGAGTTGGCCGAGATGAACATCCGGCCGGTGCCGAGCACCGAGCCCGCGACGCCGCTCATGACGGTCCTGATGTGCTTGTCGGGGTCGATGTGGCTGGTGAGGACGGTGGTGCGGGCGCCGCGCAGCGTGCCGTCGTGCCGGTGGCCCGCCTTGACGAGCAGCGCGGCGACGCGGCCGGGGTCCGCGACGGTGCCGTCCGCCGTCAGCCCGGCCCCGGCTGCGGCCAGGACGCGGCGGATGCCGGGGGCGTCGAGGACGTCGTCCAGCAGCCCGGAGGCGATCCGCAGGTCGCCGCCGGCGCCTGGCCTGTTGCCCAGCACCAGCACCTCGACGCGCGCGGCCTCCGAGCTGGAGAAGACCATGGAGCGGCGCGAGAAGAGCGTCAGGTCGCGGCCGAAGGCGCCGGAGACGACGCGGGAGCGCTCGACCTCGCCCAGGGCGAGCGCGGCGCCGAGCGCGCCGACGGCCTTGGCCTCGGCGGAGGTGACGCGGGTGGGCTCGTCGTGGCCGACGAGCGGGGTCTTGACGATCGCGAGGGCCACCTGGTCGGGCGTCAGCCCTGCGTCGGCGACGGCGTCGGTCACGGCCTGCTCCGCCAGTGCGACGTGCTGCTGCGAGCCGATCTCACCGCCGCGCACGATGCGGCTGCGGCCGACGCCGAGGGCGAGCGTGCCGCCGCCTTCCGTCGCATCGGTGCCCACCGCGCCGTCGGTGCCGTCCGCGTCGTCGGTCAGGTCGGCGATGAGGTAGCCGAACGGCGTCATCGCGCCCTCGGCGCCCGTCGAGTGCAGGAACACCGAGCGCTCCAGCAGGCTCGCGCCGCCGTGCGCGAGGACGGCCTCCTCGGCGCGCCAGGCGGCGAGTTCGCGCGAGAAGTCGTTGACGTCGGCGTTGCCCTCGGTCTTCACCAGCAGGGCGAGGCGCCGGACGCGACCGGGGTCGAGCGCGCCGAGACGGTCCGTCAGTCCCGCGGTGTCGCCCGGCCCCGCGGTGTCGAAGGAGTCGATCCTGACTGTCATGCTGCGGTGCCTTTCGGGAGGTGACCGGTCGGGTCGGGCCAGCGGTCGGCCCAGCCGTGCGCGGTCTCGTAGTCGTGTGCGACCTTCAGCAGGGCCCGGTCGGCGCCGTAGGGGCCGATGAGCTGGAAGCCGATCGGCACCCCGGCGGCCGACGGCGGCCCCGGCAGGCTGACGGCGGGCACACCGGTGGCGTTCGCGATGCCGGTGAAGACCCGCTGGTACGGCGGGGCCAGCTCGTCGGCGGCCCAGGGCATGGCCCCGGCCACGGGGGTGAGGAGCAGGTCCGTGCCGGTGAAGAAGACGGCCAGCTCGGCGAACAGGTCGCGGAACGCGTCGAGCGCCGCGAGGTAGTCCGCCGCGGTCAGCGAGCGGCCGTGCTCCACCATCGGGGGGTAGATGTCGCCGACCCGCTCGCGCCAGTCCTCGTGCCCTGACATGAGCCAGGCGAGACCCGTGGTGCCGATGGTGCGCCAGTGGGCGTCGAAGCGGGCGAAGTCGAACGGGACGGGGCCGGTCTCGACCAGGTGGCCGAGGCCGGTGAGGCGGTTGGCCGCGGCGGCCAGGGAGGCGGAGATCTCCGGCTCCACCGGGTAGTCGCCGAAGCGGTCCACCAGCCGGATGCGCAGCGGGCGGCCGGTGGCGAGCGGCGTGTCGGGGACGCCGAGGGAGCGGCGGTCGCGCGGGTCGGGCCCGGCGACGTCGCCGAGCAGCGCGGCGAGGTCGCCGACCGTCCTGGCGACAGGGGCCACGACCTCCAGGTCGTGGAGCACCACCGGGAGGCCGTCATGACGGGCGACCCGCCCGGTGGTGGGCTTGAGGGCGGCGAGGCCGCAGTAGGAGGCGGGCCAGCGGATGGAGCCGCCGCCGTCCGTGCCCAGGGCCACCGGGCCGACGCCCGCGGCGACGGCCGCCGCGCCGCCGCCGGTGGAGGCGCCGGTGGTGAGGGCCGTGTTCCACGGGTTGCGGGTGGTGCCGTGCAGCAGGGTGCTGACGTTGCCGAGGCCGAGGGTGAACTCGGAGACGTTCGACTTGCCGAGGATGACCCAGCCCGCGCGGCGCAGGCGCGTGACGCACAGCTCGTCGCGCTCGGGCACGCGGTCCGCGTACAGGCGGCTCCCCCAGGCGCAGGGCAGGCCCGCGACCGGGATGTTGTCCTTCACGGTGAGCGGCACGCCGTCGTGCGGGCCGAGCGGGGTGCCGCGGCGCCAGCGCTGCGTGCTGTCCGCCGCCGCGCGGCGGGCGTCGTCGAACGCGCGGTACGCGAAGGCGTTGATCCGCCCCTCGACCTCCTCGGCGCGCGCGATCACCGCCTCGACGACGTCGGTGGGGGTGGTGGCGCCGGAGGCGTACGCGGCGGCGAGCCACCGTGCGGGACGGCGCCACAGCTCCTCGGGTGCCGGGCCGGGGCCCGGCGGCGGCACGGGCCGGGCGTGTGCCCGTCCTGCCGCCGACCGGGCCCCGGAGTGATCATCGGTCACTGTGCGGGCTCCAGTGTCCAGTAGAGGGTGAGGGGCTCGGGGGTGAAGGTCAGGCCGGTCACGCCCTGGGCCGAGACGAGGTTGCGGCCGGTGACGACCAGCGGGATGAAGGACGCGTCCTCGGCGGCGAGCTGCTGGATCTGCCGGTAGGCGTCCTCACGCTCGGGGCTGGGGGCGGCCATGGCGAACTCGTGCTGGAGGTCGTCGATCTCCGCGATGCTGGTGCGCGGGAAGTTGACGACGCCGCCGGTGACGCTCCACAGCTTGACCGGGGTCTTGGCGTCCTCGACGTAGGTGGACAGGCTGCTCAGGACGATGCCGTCGTCCGGGGCCCCGGCCGAGTCGGCGGTGGCGCGGCCGATGATCGAGGTGATGATCGCGGCCGAGGTCTGCGGCTGGAGCGTCACGTTGATGCCGATGGGCTCCAGGGCGCTCTTGATGAGCTGCGCGGCGGTGGCGAAGTCCGCGTTGTCGCTGGGGTAGCGCAGGGTGGTGGTGATGTCGGGGTTACCGGCCTCGTCCATCAGCTCCTGGGCGCGCCCGGCGTCGCCGTACGCCTCCCAGGCCGGCTCGTAGCCCGCGGCGCTCTCGGCGACGTAGGAGACGGCGCGCTCGGCCTCGCCGTAGTAGACGGTGTCGAGGATCTGGTCGTACGGCAGGGCCTCGGCGACCGCGCGGCGCACCAGCGGGTCGGTGAAGGGACCGGTGTCCGAGGCGATCTGGACGAACAGGTAGCTGGGGGTGTTGGCGTGCTCGACGCGGAAGCCCGCCTCGCCCAGGTCCTGGGCGTCGCGCGGGCTGATGCCGTACTGCGCGATGTTGACGCTGCCGCCGCGCAGGAGCGAGGCGACGTTGCCGTCGTTGCTGACCCGCAGGTTGACCCCGGCGAAGGCGGCGGGGTTCACCACCGCGTCGGGCACGGCGGCGAGGTCCAGGGACTGGCCGGGCTGGCGGCCCTCGACGTAGTACGGGCCGGAACCGGCGACGTTCTCCTTCAGCCAGTCGGCGGCGATCGGGTCCTCGTCGGTGGCGTGCTCCAGGGCGGCGGCCGAGTCGATCACGCCGTACCAGCAGGTGCGGAGCGTGGCGATGTTGACCTCGCTCGCGGGGACCGGCTCGCCCTCGGCGTCCTGGTAGCTGATGGCGACGTGGGTGTCGTCGGGGGCGGTGATCTGGTCGGCCTCGAAGACGCCGCTGTTGTTCAGCTCGACGGCGCCGTTCAGTTCGAGGGCGCGCTGGAGCGACCACACGACGTCGGCCGAGGTCAGCGGGTTGCCGCTGGGGTGGAACGTCACGTCGTCGCGGAGCGTGAAGGTGACGGTGTCACCCTCGATCTCCCAGGACTCGGCGAGGGCGGGGGCGGCGGCCAGGCCGTCGGAGACCGCGTACCCGTCCTCCTCGACCGTCTCGTAGCCCACCAGGTTCTGGTAGACGTTCATCGCCAGTTCTTTGTCCTGGTCGGTGTTGACGTTGCCCGGGTCCATGGTGGAGATGTCGCTCGGCCAGGCGGCCACGAGCGTGTCGGGCGCCGCCGCCGAGCCCTGCCCGCCGGTGCCGCCGCCGCCCGAGGACGACGACGAACAGGCGCCGAGCAGTGCGGTGACGGTGACCGCGGCGGCACACGCCAGCAGGCGCGTGCGGCGCGGGGAGTCACTGGTCATGGTGGTCTTCCTTGTCTCTTCGCGCATCCGCCAGGTCCGCGCTGACCTGCCGGTGGATGACGGGACAGGCGGCCTCGTGGGTGCCGCCGAAGGGCAGTTGTGGGGGACGCCCGGCCGTGCACGACTCCTCCGCCAAGGGGCAGCGGGGGGCGAGTGCGCAGCCGGGGAGCACCTCGAACGGTCCGGGGTTCTCGCCGGTGAGCCGGATCGTCCTGGTGTGTCCGCCGTGCTGGGCCACGGGGGCCGCGTCCAGCAGTGCGCGGGTATAGGGGTGGGCGGGGTTGGTCAGGACCTCGTCGGTCGTCCCGGACTCGACGACGCGCCCGGCGTACATGACCTGCACGCGGTGGGCGATGCGCCGTACGGCCTGGAGGTCGTGGGAGATCAGCAGGTAGGCGATGCCCTGCTCGCGCTGGAGCCGCGCGAGCAGGTCGAGGACGACGCCGCGGGTGGAGGCGTCGAGGGAGGCCGTCGGCTCGTCGAGGATGACGGCCTTGGGCTGCACGGCGAGCGCGCGGGCGATGCCGATGCGCTGCCGCTGGCCGCCGGAGAGTGCGGCGGGCAGCCGGTCGAGGACGGTCTCGGGCAGCTCGACGGAGGCGAGCAGTTCCTTGATGCGGCGGTCGCGGTCGGCGGCGGGCATCTTCAGGTGGAGGCGCAGCGGTTCGTCGAGGATGGAACGGACGCGCTGGCGCGGGTCGAGGGAGCCGCGGGGGTCCTGGAACACCATCTGGAGTTCGCGGTAGACCTCGCGGCGGTCGCGGCGGTCGGCGACGGGCCGCCCGCCGAGGGTGACCTCGCCCGACGTGGGCGGGACGAGCCGCAGGATGCTGCGGGCCAGGGTGGACTTGCCCGAGCCGCTCTCGCCGACGATGGCGAGGGTCTCGCCTGGCCGCAGCGTGAGGGACACCTCGTCCACGGCGTGCAGGGTGTGGCGTCGGCCGCGGCTGCGCAGCGTGAAGTCGGTGCGCAGGTCGGCGACGGTGAGGACCGGTTCGGCCTCGGCGTGGTCGCGGGTGGTCTCCGCGGTCGTGCTCATGTCGGGCTCCCCGGGGCTTCGTCGATGCGGTTGGCCGCGAGCAGGGTCCGCGCGTAGGCGGACTCGGGTGCGCGGAAGAACGCCTCGGCGGCGGCCTCCTCGACGACCCGGCCGTGGCGCATGACGATCACGCGGTCGCAGGTCTCGCCGACGACGCCGAGGTCGTGGGTGACCAGGCAGGCGGTGAGGCCGTCCTGCCGTGCCAGCTCCACGACCAGCTCCATCACGTCGGCCTGCGTGGTGACGTCGAGGCCGGTCGTGGGCTCGTCCAGGAGCATGAGCCGGGGGCGGCAGAGCAGGGCCATGGCGATCATCGCCCGCTGCGCCATGCCGCCGGAGAACTGGTGCGGGTACTGCGCCATGCGGCGGCGGGGGTCGGGGATGCGGACGCGCGCCAGGGTGTCGGCGACCAGTTCCTCGGCCTCCTTGCGCCCCACGCCCCGGTGGAGCCGGGCGACGGCGGCGAGCTGCCGTCCGACGGTGAGCACCGGGTTGAGGGAGGAGCGCGCGTCCTGGAAGACCATGGCGATCTGGTTGCCGCGCAGTTCGCGGTAGCCGTCCTCGCCGAGGCCGATCAGTTCGCGGCCGTCGAAGCGGACGGAGCCCTGGACGGCCAGCCCCGGCGGCATGAGGCCCATGACGGTGAGGACGGACAGCGACTTGCCGCTGCCGGTCTCGCCGACGACGGCGGTGATGCCGCCGCGCGGCACGTCGAAGGTGACGTCGTGCAGGACCTGCGTGCTGCCGTGCGCGGTGTGGAAGGCGCCGGAGAGGCCGGTGACGCTGAGCAGGGGGCCCGTGTCGTCGCCGGGGGCGGGGGCCGCGCCGGTCCTGGGCGCGCTGGTGGTCTTGCCGGTCATCGGTGGTCCTCCCGGTCGGTCAGGCCGTCGCCGATCAGGTAGAAGGCCGTGGCGAGCAGGAGGATGCCGAGGCCGGGGAAGAGGGAGATCCAGTAGGAGTCGGGGGACGTCCTGCCGCCCGCGATCATGGATCCCCACTCGGGGCTGCCCGGCTCGATGCCGACGCCGACGAAGCCGAGGCTGGAGACGACGATGGCCACCCAGGCGGCGTTCACGGCCGCGTAGGAGATCAGCGGCATGATGCCGTTGGGGACGAGGTGGCGGGCGAGGACGCGGGGTCCGCTGTTGCCCGCGAGGATCGCCGCGTCCGTGAACTCCCAGGACTTGCGGGCCCGTACCTCGGCGCGCAGCAGGCGCAGGTAGCCGGGGAGGCCGACGAAGGCGACCACCACGATCACGTTGATCAGCCCGGAGCCCAGCGTGGTGACGAGCAGCAGGGCGAGCAGCAGCGCGGGGAAGGACTGGAGGATCTCGGTGCCGCGCATGATGACGGCGTCGGCCCAGCCGCCCCAGTAACCGGCGACGGCGCCCAGGACGCTGCCGACGACGAACGCGATGGCGACGGCGACGACGGTCAGCCACAGGTCGGTCCAGGTGGCGGCGAGCGTCTTGGAGAAGACGTCGGAGCCCGCCTGGTCGGTGCCGAACCAGTGGTCGCCGCCCGGTTCGAGGAAGGGCAGGCCGACGCCTGGTGCCTCGGGGTCGAAGGGCGTCCATATCTGCCCGACCGCCGCGGTGACCACCAGCAGCACCATGAGGGCGCAGCCGAGGAGCAGCGTGATCGGCTGCCCGGCGAGGCGGCGCTTGCGTGCGGGGGCCGCGGGGATGTCGGCGGCGGGCCCCGGCGGTGCGACCGGGTCGGCGGCGGGTATCGGGGTGGGTGCGGTCATGAGCGCGTCCTCGGGTCGGCCAGCGAGTGGGCGAGATCGACCAGGGCGTACAGGACCACGTAGATGATCGCGGCGTAGAGCACGAATCCCTGGAGTGCGGGGAAGTCGGACTGCTCGACCGCGGTGAGCGCGTACTGGCCGATGCCGGGCCAGCCGAAGACGCCCTCGACGAGCACGGCGCCGGTGAAGGCGAAGGCCACACCACCGGCGATCATCGTGATGACGGGGAGCAGCGCGTTGCGCAGGGCGTGGCCGCGGTAGACGGTGGACCGTCCGAAGCCGTAGGCGTGGGCGGTCCTCACGTACTCGCTGCGCAGGGCCTCGACCATCCCCGACCGCGCGACGCGGGTGATGGGGGCGAAGATGCCGCAGGCGAGGACGGCGCAGGGCAGGATCAGCTGGTCGATGGCCTGGCGGGCCGTCTCCCACTGACCGGCGATGACCGCGTCGATCACGTAGCTGCCGGTGACCTCAGGGGGTATCTGCGCGCCGACGGGCAGCCTGCCGAGCGGTCCTGGGAGCCAGCCGAGCTGCACGTAGAACAGGGACAGCAGCACGAGGCCCAGCCAGAACTGGGGCATGGCGAGCGCGATCACGGTGACGATGCGGATCGCGTGGTCGAGGAGACGTCCGCGGCGTACGGCGCTGATGACGCCGAGCGCGGTGCCGAGCACGATGCCGACGATCAGCGCGGGGACGGCCAGTTCGAGCGTGGCGGGGAGCCTGCTCATCAGGTCGTCGGTGACGGCGCGGCCGGTGCCGAACGAGGTGCCCAGGTCGCCGGTGATCAGGTCCCGGAGGTAGATGACGTACTGCTCGGCCACCGAGCTGTCGAGGCCGAGGTCGGCCCTCACCGCGTCCTGTGCCTCCTGGGTCGCTCCCGGCGGGACCAGCAGTCCGATGGGGTCGGGTGCCACGACACGTGCGACGACGAACGTGAACGTGACGACACCCCAGACCACGAGCAGCGCGCCTCCCAGCTTGCGGGCCGCCATGAGCAGCGCGCCGCGTGGCAGACGTCCTCGGGAACGTTCCCGGGGCCGGGCGGCGGCTGGTGGTGCGGGGACCACGACGCCAGAGTCGGCCATAAATCCTCCTCCCTTGGTTTCGTGAGCGGTTTCCGCGAGACGGAAACTTCACTTCCGCTGTGCGGATGCGCCAGTATTGGGACGCGTTGTTCGGCATGTCAAGGGTTGTCGAGGTGCTGACCTGCTTTGTTATGTCGGCTTCGCCCGCCCCAAGGGGGACCGGCATTGACAGGGACGCCCGCGTGCTTTGATACTCCAGGACACGGAATCGAGGTGTTGATTCTGTGTTACGGAAACCCGTTGGCGGTAACAACGGCGAAACCGAGGGGATGGGGTCACTCCATGGAGAAGACCGGCACCGACAGGTCCGGGTCGGACAAACCCATGCACGTGGTGGTGCGGGCGCTCTCGGTGCTCTCGCATCTCGCCGCCTACCGGCAGGGCCTGACCCTGCAACAGCTGCACCAGCAGCTGGAGATCCCGGTGGGCAGCATGCACCGCGTCATGAGCACCCTGGAGCACACCGGCTTCGTCAGCCGCTCCCCCACCACCAAGCGGTACGTGCTGGGCCCCGGCGCGCTCGCGCTCGGACACGTCAACGACTACGAGCCGTTCGTCATCCAGCCCCCGGCACCCCTGGTGGACGCCGAGCGGCAGTGCGGCGAGACGGTGGTCCTCACCCAGCTCATCGACGGCCGCGTGGTGGCGGTGTCGATAGCGGGCACCAAGCGCCCGCTGCGGCTGTTCGTGCGGCTCGGGCAGGAAGTGCCGCTGCACGCGGCGGCGTCGGCCCGCGCGATCCTCGCGCACCAGGACCCGGCGTTCGTCGAGATGCTGCTGACGTCCTACCCGCGCGCGCCGTTCACCTCGGGCACCCTGCGGGAGATCAACCGGCTCATCGACCACCTCGCGCTGGTGCGCGAGCGCGGGTTCGACGTCTGCGACAACGAGTTGGACGAGGGCGTGTGGGCCGTGTCCGCGCCGGTGCGCACCGGCCCGGCCGGGCGGGTCAGTTCGGCCGTGACGGTGTGCGCCGCCTGGTCGAGGATCGCCGACCCCGCCGACCGCGCCACGGCGGCGCGCGTCGTCCTGGACACGGCGCAGGCGCTCTCCCGCGACTCCGGCTACTCGGGGCCCTTCACGCCCGACCCCGGCGTGGAGGAACTCGCCGCGCTGCTCGACGGGGACGCGGCCACGGCGGGCGCGTTCCCCGGGACGGTGCCCGCGCCCGGCGGCGAACGGCTGTGACCGCGCCGCCCCAAGACCTGCCGCCGCGGACGCCGGACGAGGTGTCCCGCCCACTCCCGGGCACCGGCCGACGCGGCGGCAGCTTCTCCCCGGGCGGCCCGCCCGCCCGGGGCACCGCCTGACCCGAGAGGAGAGCAGCATGTCCCCGTCCCCCAGCACCGGCTCGAAACCCTCGTCCCCGCCGGGACCGCCCGGCACGGCGCTCCGTGAGGACGACCCGGCCGCCGTCGAGCGCGCGGGCGCCGCCCTCGCGGAGCTGGCCGCCCGGTACACGCCCGCGGCCGTGGTCAGCCCGGACGCCACCACCGACGTGCTGCTCGCCCACGTCGTCGCCCGCACGCTCGGCGTACGGCGGCACGTGGTGGTCGCCGACCTCGGGCGGCTCATCGTCGAGGACCTGACACCCGGGACGCGCGCGGTGCTCGTCACCCTCGGCGACCCGGACGGCGAACTGCCGCGCCTGGTCCGCGCGGTGACGAGTCACGGCGGAGAGGTGGCGGCGGTCTGCTCGCTCACCCCGCCGCCCGCGGACGCCGCCCGCCCGGAAGACGTCGATGTCGTGCACCCAGGAGAACGCTCATGACCACAGAAGCCGAGTCAGGCACCCCAGGCGCCCCCCGCGCGGCGGGTCCGGAGGGCGGCGTGGACGCCAGCCGGATAGCCGCGCACCTGGCGACGTTCGCCGACCTCACCGAGCCGGGCCCCGGCTGCACGCGGCTGGCCTTCAGCCCGCTGGAGCGCCGGGCCCACGCCGTCTTCGCCCGCCACATGGCCGACCTCGGCCTGTCGGTCGGCACCGACCACGCGGGCAACACCGTCGCCGAACTCCCCGGCACGGGCGAGCCGCGCGCGATCGGGACCGGCTCGCACCTCGACACCGTGCCGAGCGGCGGCGGGTTCGACGGCATCGTGGGCGTCGTCTCCGCGATGGAGGTCGCCGAGGTCATGGTGCGCAGCGGCACGCCGCACCGCAGGCCGTGGCGGTTCGTCGCGTTCGCGGCCGAGGAGGGCGCGCGGTTCGGGCAGGCGTGCAACGGCAGCCGGATGGCCGCCGGGCTGACGTCGTCGGCCGACCTGTCCGGCTTCACGGACCGGGACGGCGTGACGATGGCCGACGCGATGGCCGGTGTCGGCCTGCGCCCCGACCTGGTGGACCGCTCGCGCTGGCGGGCCGAGGACTGGTTCGCGTTCGTCGAACTGCACATCGAGCAGGGCGAGGTGCTGCGCTCGCGCGGCCTGGACGTCGGCGTCGTGGACGTCATCTCCGGCAGCACCAGGCTGCGCGTGCGGGCGACGGGCCGCGCCACCCACTCGGGCGGCACGCCGATGCACCTGCGGCGTGACGCCATGGTGGTGGCCGCCGAGTGCGTCGTGCTGGGCGACCGGATCGCGCGCGACCCCGCGCGCCGCGGGGTGCGGGTCACGGTCGGCAGGCTCACCGTCGAGCCCGGCTCGATCACGACGATCCCCGGCGAGGTCGAGTTCTTCGTGGACGTGCGGGACGTGGACCCGGTGCGCCAGCGGGAGACCGCCCGCGTGCTGGCCCAGGAGTTCGCGGCCGTCGCCATGGCGCGCGGCGTCGAACTGGTGACCGAGACGATCGCCGACACGCCGCCCGTGACGCTCCCCGACTGGGTCGCCGACCACGCGCGCGCCGCCTCGGACGGCCTCGGCCTGCCCTACCAGGTGCTGCCCAGCGGCGCGAGCCACGACATCCAGCAGATCGGGCACATTATCCCCGCCGGGCTGCTGTTCGTGCCGAGCGAGGCCGGACTCAGCCACTCCCCCGACGAGTTCACGCCCACCGAGCAGATCGTGCCGGGCGTGCGCGTCCTGCTGCGTACGCTGCTGCGCCTGGACGAGGCCGACCGGTGACGGTGTCCGCGCCCGGCGGCGGCTCGCCCTGGTGGCTGGCGGACGTCGCCGTCCCCGGGCGGGACGGGGCCTTCGACCTGCGCGTCGCGGACGGGCGGATCACCGACATCCGCCCCGCCACCGGGCGGCCCGCGCCGGGCGAGCACGTCGCCCTCACCGGCGGCACGGTGCTGCCCGGCCTGGTCGATCTCCACACCCACCTGCGCGAACCGGGCGGCGAGGAGGCGGAGACCCTGCGCACCGGCGCCCGCGCCGCGGCGGCCGGGGGCTTCACCGACGTGTTCGCCATGGCCAACACCACGCCCGTCACGGACACGGCGGAGCGCGTCGCCGAACTGCGCCGCCGCGCCGAGGGCCTTGGCGTGCGGCTGCACCCGGTCGGCGCGGCCACGGTCGGGCTCGCCGGGCGCGAGACGGTGGACGTGGACGCGCTGGCCGACGCGGGCGTGACGCTCTTCTCGGACGACGGCCGCTGCGTGGACGACGACGGCCTGGTCCTCGACCTGCTCACCGGCATGGCCAGGCGCGGCACGGCGTTCGCGCAGCACGCGCAGAGCGGCGCGATCGTGCGGGACGGCGTCGTGAACGCGCCGGTGGCGCCGCTGCTCGGCGTGCCCGGCTGGCCCGCGGCCGGGGAGGAGGCGGTGATCGGCCGGGACCTGGCGCTCGTCGCGGCGACCGGCGGACGGCTGCACGTCTGCCACGTCTCCACGGCGGGCAGCGTGGCCCTCGTCAGGGCGGCGAAAGCGGCGGGACTGCCCGTCACGGCCGAGGTGACGCCGCACCATCTCGTCCTCGGTGACGAGCACGCCGTACGGCACGGGCCCGCGATGAAGGTGAACCCGCCGCTGCGCGCGGCCGAGGACATCGCGGCGGTGCGCGCGGCGCTGCGGGACGGCACGATCGACATCGTCGCCACCGACCACGCGCCGCATCCAGCGCGGACGAAGACCGGTTCGTGGCAGAGCGCCGCGTTCGGCCTCACCTCGCTGGAGACGGCGCTGCCGGTCACGGCCGAGGTGTTCACGGACGGGCGGACCGGAACGGTGGACTGGGAGGCCGTCGGCGCGGTACTGTCCGCCCGCCCGGCCGTGATCGGCCGGATCGACGGGACCGCCGGACGGCCGGTCTCCGTCGGCGAGCCCGCGACGTTCTGCGTCGTCCGCGCCGAGCACTGGCGGGCCGCACCGGACACCTGGCACAGCAGGTCGGCCAACTCGCCGTTCCACGGGCGCGACTTCGGCCACCGCGTCGTCCTCACGGCCCTGGCGGGCCGGGTGACGCACGCGGCGTGAGAACCGTGCCCGGTGGGCCCTGGTCCCCGTCCGGTCGTCAACGGCGACGCACCGGCCGGGGGTCAGGGCCCACCGGGTCCCCGCCAGGCCAGGCGTCAGGACGCCGCCACCTCAGCCGCTGCTCCGGCCCCTCCTCAGCGTGACGGAGGAGATGGCGAGCAGGGACCAGCGCGCGGCCTCGCACTCGCCCATCCGGTCCACGACGCTCTGGTGCAGGCGCGGCCAGACGTGGGCCCGGCTCCATTCGGCGTACCGGCGGTAGACGGTCGGCCAGCAGGGCCCGAAGCCCGGCGGCAGCTGCCGCCAGGTGCATCCGGCGCTCGCCACCAGGAAGATCGCCGCCAGCACCTCCCGGTCGTCGGCCCTGCGACGGCCGCCGCCCTGCGGGCGGCTGACGACCGTCGGGGGCACGACCTCGCGGAAGAGGCTCCACAGTTCGTCGGGGACCAGACGTTCGACGAGTCCGGACGCACCTCGTCGTGCCTCGGGAGAGGCGGCGGGGGCCCGTCCCGGGGAAGCGGTTGTCGGGATGCGGTTGGAGGACACACGAATCCTCTCACCGGCTCGGCGGGGCAGCCGGGAACAGTGGGCACGCGTGACGCGGCCACGGGGACGGCGGGCAGGCGGGATCAGGGGCGCCCGGTCAGGACGTCCGGGCACGCTGGGTCACGACGATGCAGGCGAGCACCACCGCCGCGGTGAGGGGCACGGTGGCGGTCAGGCGCTCGCCGAGCAGGAGCACCGCCCACACGAGCGTCAGCAGCGGCTGGGCGAGCTGGAGTTGGCTGGCACGCACCACCCCGATCAGGCCCATGCCCTTGTACCAGACGACGAAGCCACCGAACTGGGAGACGGCGGCGATGTAGGCCATGCCGCCGACGGCCTGGGCGGTCAGGTGCACCGGCTCCTGCGGCAGCGCCACCACGGACACCAGCAGGTTGACGGGGGCGGCGAGCGTCACCCCCCAGGCGATGACGTGCCAGCCCGGCATGCGGGCCGAGAGTCGGCCGCCCTCGGCGTAACCGGCCGCGCAGACCAGCAGGGCCGCGAAGAGGTAGAGGTCGGCGAGGCTCGGGCGGCCGTGGTTCTGCGAGAGCGTGAAGGCGATGACGGTGGCCGCGCCGGTACCGGCGGCGGCCCAGAACACCTTCGAGGGACGGCGCCCGGTACGGAGGGCGGAGATGCACGCCGTGGCCATCGGCAGCGCCCCTATGACGACCGCAGAGTGTGCCGTCGATGAGGTCTGGAGCGCCAGGGTCGTCAGCAGCGGGAACCCGATGGCGCAGCCACCGGCGACGACGGCGAGGGCGGCCCGGTCGGAACGGGCCGGGAGGGGGGCCCGGGTCAGCAGGAGCGCCGCGAGGGCGAGGGCGGCGGCCAGCACGCCGCGGACCCCTGTGGCGCTCCAGGGGCCGAAGCCCTCCAGGGCCCAGACGGTCCCGGGGAAGCTGAAGGAGAAGCTGAGGACGCCGAGGGCGGCGAAGAGGGTGCCGTCCCGCATCGCCGACGGTCGCGGGGACGTGCGTGCCGACGATGGCGCTATTGGGGCGCTGACGATAGCGCTACGATCAGGTGTCATGAATCACGATAGCAGTGCGCAGGTGGTGGCCGCCGTTCTCGCGAAGGAGATCGAGGACCAGCCGGCGGGGACGCGGATCGCCACGCACCGCGCACTGGTACGCCGTTTCGGGGTGAGTGCCACCACCGTCTCCGAGGCGCTGGCGCAGCTCGCCGCACGGGGCCTCATCGCCTCACGCCCGGGTGCCGGGACCTTCCGCACCGAGACGCGGCCGGTGACCCGTCCTGGCGACACGTCCTGGCAGGAGGCGGCCCTCGAACTGACCCACAACATCGACTCGGCGACCGGCACCACCCGCAGGTACAAGGCGCCCGCCCTGCTGGGCGCGCTCGCCTCCCCAGGGCCCGACGTCGTTGACCTCAACGGGGGGTATCTGCACCCGGGGCTCCAGCCGCTCGCCCACCTCGGCACCGCGCTCTCCCGCGCCGCCCGGCGCCCCGAGGCGTGGAACCGCCCGCCCGCCGGTGGGGTGCCGGAGCTGCGGGACTGGTTCGCGGCCGACATCGGCGGCGGTCTGGGGCGGCACGACATCCTCGTCTGCGGCGGCGGGCAGAGCGCCCTCGCGACGACCCTGCGCGCGCTCGGCCAGCCGGGCGATCCCGTGGTCATCGAGTCGCCCACCTACCCCGGCACCATGGCCGCCGCGCACGCCGCAGGACTGCGGACCATCCCGGTCCCCCTGGACGCGGAGGGGATGCGCCCCGACTACCTCGACGACGCCCTCACCCGTACCCGGGCCCGTGTCGTCATCGTCCAGCCGCTGTTCCAGAACCCCAGCGGGGCCAGTCTTCCGGCGCACCGGCAGCAGGCGATCCGCGACATCGCCAGGCGGCACGGGGCGTTCGTCGTCGAGGACGACTTCGCCCGTCACCTGGGGCACGCCGACGCCGGGCCGACACCACCCCCGCTGATCGCCGACGACCCGGACGGCACGGTCGTCCACATCCGTTCGCTCACGAAGGTGGCCTCGCCCAACCTGCGCGTCGGCGCGCTCGCCGCCCGCGGGCCGGTGATGGCACGGCTGCGCTCGGCCCACGTCGTGGACACCATGTTCGTGCCCGCGCCGCTGCAGTACACCGTGCTTGAGCTGGTGACGGCACCGGCCTGGCGGCGTTCCCTGGCGGCCCTCGCCACGGCGCTGGAGCACCGGCGGAAGGTCGCCGTCGCCGCGGTGACGGCGACCTTCGGACCCGACGCCCTGACGGTCAGGCCGCGGGGCGGCTACCACCTGTGGGTGTCGCTCCCCGGCCACCTCGACGGCGCGGAGTTCGCGGCGGCGGCCCTGGTCGGCGGCGTCGCCGTCACCCCGGGAGACCACTACTACCCCGTGGACAGCAGCGCCCCGCACTTCCGGCTCAGCTACGTGGGGGCGCCGTCGGCGGCGGACGTTGACGACGCGGTCCGCCGCCTCGCGCCGCTCCTCGCCGAGGGGTGACGGCCCGCGGCGGACGCCTCAGCGCGGGCGGGCGAGCCGGGCCGCCATCGCCTCGGCGAACCGCGTGGCACCGGCCTCGGCGAACGGCAGGCTGAGCGACGGCTCGCACAACTCGGCCTCCAGCACGAGCGGTTCGCCCCCACTCCCCCGCACCAGGTCGATGCGGCCGTACAGCAGCGGCTGGTCCAGGCGCAGATGCGCGGCGGCGGCGTCGAGAACGGCGGAGGCGACGGCGCGCTCGCCCTCGTCGGCGTCACGCGCCTGACGGAACTCCATCAGGGGGACGTTGACCGTGCCGTCCGCCGCCAGCATCGCGCTCTTGCGTATCGCGTGGCTGTACGTGCCGTCGAAGTAGATGAGATCGGTCTCGCCCTCCAGGTCGATCGCGTCGAGGTAGGGCTGCACCATGACCTCGCTTCCCTTCGCCAGCAGACCGGCGGCGTAGTCGGCCGCCTCGGCGTGCCGCGCGCGGGGGAAGCGCCGTACGCCCAGGGAGTAGGCGCCGACTGTCGGCTTCACCACCACCTCCGCGGCCTCGGGGTGCGCGGCCTGGAACTCCCGCAGCGTCCGCGACGGATCGGCGTCCCGGCCAAGGAAGGTGGTGGGCACCACCGGCACGCCGTGCGCGGCGAGATCGGCCAGGTAGTGCTTGTCCAGGCTCCAGCGCACCACCGGCAGGGGGTTCAGCAGCCGCGTCGCGGCGTCCACCCGCTCGCACCACGCCAGGAACTCAGGCAGCTGCTCCACGTACGTCCACGGGGAACGCAGGACGACGGCGCCGAAGCGTGACCAGTCGATGTCCGGGTCGTCCCAGGCGCACACCTCGGTCTTCAGGCCCGCTTCGCGGCACGCCTCCAGCAGGAGCGTCATGTCGTGGTCGATGGGGAGGCTGGTCTCGTCGGTTGCCAGGCAGAGGGGAGCCATGCGGGCCGTCCTTGGAGAGAGGTGGGACGAGGGCGGGCCACACCTCGCGGGCGTGGCCAGGCCGGGGCGCTGTCGGGAGAGCGCTACGGCGCGGTGGGGTCTTTCGCGAGAGCGGTGCGGGAACGGTTCACCACGGCAGGACGTCGCCCAGGTGCACGAACGTGCCGGTGGGGCCGTCTGCGCCGAGGAGGGCCATCTCCACGCCGGTGCGGGCCCCGGTGGGGATGTCGAGGTCTCCCTCCCCGTCGTTGAGGTCGGTCTTCGTGTAGCCCGGATGCACGGAGTTCACCTTGATCGGGGTGTCGCGCAGCTCCCATGCCAGGTGCACCGTCCACGAGTTGACGGCCGTCTTGGAGGCGCTGTACGCGGGGAGCGACTTGAAGGTGGCGCTGTAGGTGTAGGACTCCGGGTCGCTGTGCCGGGTCAGCGAGGCGAGCATGCTGGCGACGTTCACGATGCGGCCAGCGGGGGACGCGTGCAGCAGCGGCAGCAGGGCACAGGTCACCTCCACGACGCCGAAGAGGTTGCTCTCGAACGTCTCGCGCCACTGGTGCAGCGGCTGCTGGGACGGCAGCTTGCCGTACTCCTCGACGCGGACGGCCGCGTTGTTGACGAGGATGTCCAGGCGCCCGAACCGGCGGGCGACCTCGTCGGCGGCGGCCCTGATGCTGTCGGAGCTGAGCACGTCGAGTGCGAGCCCCTCGATGGGGAGGCCGTCGCCGCGCAGTTCCTCCACCGCTTCTGCCACCGCCTTGCGGTCGCGGCCGGTCACGAGGGTGTGGACGCCCGCCGCGGCGAGCTGGCGGGCGATCTCCCGGCCGATACCGCGGTTGGCGCCGGTGACGAGTGCGGTCTTCTCTGGCTGTGCGGATGTCACGGATCTCCCTGGAGGGATGCGGGGTTGACGAGGTCGGCGACCGGACGGGCGGGCCTGTCACCACCAGTCCACGGACAGGAACTTCGCCACCGGCGGGCCGAAGCTGCCGCTATCGACGAGGAAGGCGTCGTGGCCCTGCGTGGACTCCAGCGGCAGGAACTCCACGTCGGTGCTGCCGCCGCTCAGCCCTTCGGCGATCCGCCGCTGCTG
The DNA here is from genome assembly GCF_000719135.1 of Streptomyces avicenniae. Lineage (GTDB taxonomy): Bacteria > Actinomycetota > Actinomycetes > Streptomycetales > Streptomycetaceae > Streptomyces > Streptomyces avicenniae. Next base: position 81,098 of record NZ_JOEK01000009.1, read on the forward strand.
GTGGAGAGGGAAGAGGGTGTCGGTCTCCACGCCGATCACCAGCGCCTTCTCCAGCCGTATCGCGGCCAGCGCCGCCTCGGTCGTCGTGCCGCTGGACGTGGCGAGGTCGAAGCGGTCCATGCAACGGCTCAGGTACAGGTAGCTGTTGGGGTCGAAGTGGTGGACGAAACGCCGGGCCTGGAACTCCAGGTAGCCCTCGACGTCGAACCGGGGGCCGAACGGGTCCTGGTCGGTGCGGTGTTCCTCGGCGATGCGGTTGCGGCCGAAGCGGACGTCCCACTCCTGCGCCGAGCGGTAGGTGATCATGCCCAGCTTGCGGGCGGTGGTCATGCCGTGGCGCGGGTACGCCGTGGCGTCGTAACGCCCCTCGTTCCAGAGCGGGTCACGGCGGATGGCCTCGCGTTGCAGCGAGCGGACGGCGATGGCGAACGGCAGCGCGTGCACCGCGCTGGAGATGCTGATGTGGCTGCGAGCCAGCTCCGGATGGCGGGACAGCAGCGCCAGCGCGGTCATCCCGCCCATCGAGGCGCCGATCACGCAGGCCAGCCGCTCGACGCCCAGGGCCCGCACCGTGTGGGCGGCGGCGTCGGCGATGTCCTCGACGGCCAGTTCGGGGAAGGCCAGGCCGTAGGGAGCACCGGTGTCCGGATCGAGGGAGGCCGGGCCGGTGGAACCCTTGCAACTGCCCAGCGAGTTCACGCAGATCACGTACCACCGGTCGGTATCGACCGGCTTGCCTGGCCCCACCATCGCCTCCCACCAGCCGGGAGCGGGATCGTCCGGATGGGACGCGGCGTGGGCGTCGGGGGAGAGACCGGTGAGGATCAGCACCGCGTTGTCCCGCCGGGCGCTCGGCCGCCCGAACGTCTCGTAGGCGATGCGGGCACCACGGAGGAGGCCGCCGTCCCGCATCGGGAAGCGGTCCGGCAGGTCGATGAACCGGGTCGCCGGGGGGATGAACTCTCTCATGCACCTACTCCCACAGTGGGCGGGCGGACGCCCTCCGAGGGAGCGGGCGGGACGCGTGGCCGCCGCCCGACCTCCCTCGCGGGCCGGGATGAGGAGCTGGCGGGTTCACGCGGAGCCCGACCCGCCGTCCAGGGAGCTGAGCCACGCGTCGTCGGAGCCCTCGCTGACCCCGTCGAACAGGAAGGTGGACAGGTAGCGCTCGCCGGTGTCCGGGAGCATCGCGAGCAGCACCGAGCCCTCCGGGGCGGTCTCGGCCACGCGCAGAGCCGTCGCCAGCGTCGCACCGGCCGAGATGCCCACGAAGATCCCCTCCTCGGCGGCGAGGCGGCGGGAGGTGTCGCGGGCCACGTTCTCGTCGATCGTGGTGAGTTCGTCGATGACGCTGCGGTCGAGCAGGCTCGGCACGAAGTCGGGGGCCAGCCCCTGGATCTTGTGCACGTTCCACTCCTGACCGGCCAGCACCGCCGCGTTCTCCGGTTCGACGGCGACCACCCGCACCGCCGGGCGGGCGAGCTTCAGCATCTGGCCCACGCCGGTCAGGGTGCCGGTGGTGCCGAAGCCGGTGACGAAGTAGTCCAGCCGCTCCCCCGCGAAGTCGGCGAGGATCTCGGCGGCGGTGGTCTCGCGGTGGTACGCGGGGTTGGCGGGGTTGTCGAACTGCCGGGCGCGGAACCACCCGTGCTTCTCGGCGAGTTCGTCCGCTATCCGGTTGCCGCCGCTGCTGCCCAGGTGGCCGGGGAACAGCAGCACCTTGCCGCCGTAGGCGCGGATCAGCTTGCGGCGCTCCACCGAGTACGTGTCCGACATGACGGCGACGAAGCGGTAGCCACGCGCCGCGGCGACCATGGCCAGGGCGATGCCGACGTTGCCCGACGTGCACTCGGCGATGGTGTCGCCCGGCTTGAGCAGCCCCTTCGCCTCGGCGTCGAGGACGACCGCGAGCGCCAGCCTGTCCTTGACGGAGCCACCGGGGTTGAAGGACTCGACCTTGGCGTACACGGTGACGTGCGCGGGCGCCATCCGGTGCAGCCGGACGATGGGCGTGCGGCCGATGGTGTCGAGGATGCTGTCATAGAGAGGCATGGTGGAAGGTTCCTTCGTAGACGAGTGAGGTCGGTCCGGCCAGGAACATCGGGCCGTCGGGGTCCGGTTGGCTGATGCGCAGCGTGCCGCCGGGCGAGAGGACCGAGACGCTGCGAGCGACGCGGCCCCGGCGCATGAGGACGGCCGCCGCGGCGCAGGAGCCGCTGCCGCACGAGCGCGTCTCACCGGCGCCGTACTCGTGGACGCGCAGCAGGACGCGGTCGCGGCTCTCGACCTGGACGAAGCCGACGTTGACGGTCGGCGGGAGCACCCCGGAGCCCTGGAGGGCGGCCCCCACGCGACCGACCGGGGCGGCGGCGACGTCGTCCACCTCGATCACGGCGTGGGGGTTGCCCATGGAGACGGCGCAGAACGCGACCTCCGCGCCGTCCTCCAGGGCGACGCGGTAGACGTCCTGCTCAGCGGTGAAGCCGTGCAGGGGCACCTGGCCCGGTGAGAACCGTGGCGGTCCCATGTCCACCCGGTACCAGTCCTGTTCGTCGAGCCGCTCCACCAGGTGCGTACCGCTCGGGCTGTCGAGGGCGAAGCGCGGCGCCGCCGTCAGGCCCTCGCGGACGGCCCAGGCCGCCACGCAGCGTGCCCCGTTGCCGCACTGCTGGGAAGGCGCGCCGTCCGCGGTCCAGATCGCGTAGGAGGCGACGGCCTGCGGGGTGCGCGGGCCCGCGACGCCGAGGATCAGGTCGCAGCCGACGCCCGTGTGCCGGTCGGCCAGCGCCCGGCACAGCTCGGCTGAGGGGGCGGGGGTGTCCCGCAGGTCGAGGAGCACGAAGTCGTTCCCTGCGCCGTGGACCTTGCTGAAGCGGAGTTCGGTTGGCGTGGTGATGGGTGTCCTCCTCCTCATCGTCGCGTGACGCGGCCGGCTCTCGTTCCCAGGGGGCGGCGCGGTTCCCCAGGGGTGTGGAACCGGCCGCGCCGTCGTCGCGTCGGCCGTCTCACGCGCGGGTGGCGGCCGTGAGGGCGGGGGCGATCATGTCGAGGATGACGGCGACGGCCCGCTCGTTGACCGTGTCGTCCAAGGTGGCGTTGAACTCGGCGATCTCGAAGCCGATGAGCCGGGACGCGGGGATGGCCTCGAAGATGGCCCTGATCTGTTCCGGCGTCATGCCGTCCGGCACGGTGTAGTCGGCCGGGACGGGACCGGGGTCGAGGACGTCCCAGTCGATGTGCACCCACACCGGTGCCTCGCCGACGGCGGCCAGCACGTTCTCCGCGGTCGCCTCGGGCGGCGGGATGACGCGGACTCCGGCCTGGGCGATGAGCGCGCGCTCGCCGCCGTCGATGTCGCGCGCGCCCACCAGCACGGCCTGGGTGGGCTTGAGCCCCGCGCCGTGGCCGCTCTCCCAGAGTCCGCAGGCGCCGGAGAGGACCATGCCGCCGAGGTACCCGGTGTCCGTGGTGGCGGGGGTGTTGAAGTCGCCGTGCGCGTCGATGTAGAGGACGACGGCGTCCGGGTGGGCCCGGGCCACCGCGGGAAGGGAGGCCAGGCTGGCGGAGCAGGTGTTGTTGACCATCACGGTGAGGTCGTCGCCGCGCAGGCTCTCGGTGACGGCCTTGCGCAGGCCCTCAAGGGTGGCCTCGGCCTGGGGCAGGCTGACGGTCCAGTCGTCGTCGGCGGCCGGGGCGGGGGTGCCGACGAAACGGCCGGTGACGCCGTAGGTCTTCTCCAGGGCCCGGGCGGTGCGGGCGGCGCCCTCGATCATCCGGGCCTCCCGGTCGGCGACACGGCCCTGGGAGACGATGAGGTCGAACATGGGCGGGTTCCTTTTCGTTGTGAGGCCCCGCGGCGCCGGTGCGGACCGGTGTCACGGGAAGACGGGGGCGATGCCAAACGGAACAGGGAGTTCGCCGTCACTCCTCCCGGAAGCGGAAGGGACATCTGTCGGACCGCTCCACGTTCTCGTCGGCGAGTCCGTACTGGCGCCATTCCAGGGCACCGGCTCCGTAGGAGCCCAGTTGCGGGGAATGGGGGACGCCGTCGTACCGGGCGATGCGGTCCCGGATGTTCGCGCGCACCTTGCGACCGCTCGGGGTGTCACCGGCGAAGACGTCGAAGCGTTCGCGGGGATTGACGACGAGGACGAAGTGGTCGCCGAGGTCGCGACTGCGGCGTGTGCGGTGGCCGGGGTTGCTCATGTTGCAGAACAGCGGCATCCCGGCGAAGCACATGGACCAGGCGTCGGACTCGGGGTCGCGGCTCACCCCGTGCGGCCAGTCGCCGGGGTCGAGGGCGTGGAGCTGCTGGAGCACCTGCCAGCCGAAGGCGTGGTACTCGGCGACCGTGCTGGCGTCGGTGGCACCCGGCGCGAACACCACGAGCAGCGGGTACGCGGTGTCCAGGCGCTGGTCCCAGTCCTGGGAGAGCTCCACGTACTCGCGAAGTCCTTCGGCGAGGCGCTGCATGCTCTGCTGTTCCGTGTCGGCCACGAATATGAAACGCAGAAGCTTTTTGCGGTACGCATTCCTGGAGAAAACACAGGGGAATGTCGGGTCGGCGAGCCGGGACTCGATGTCTTTCAACGCTTTCTGATGCCAGCCCTCCCGGCTCTCCACCGTCTGCGCTTGAGAGAAAATTACCATTTTCCCGTCCGGTATCTTCGAAGAACAGCCGTTCGTCTCTTGCGTAGGAGCCATCGCCCTGTCCGCCGGCGCCCACCCCTCTCGATTCGCGGAAGAATGTCTTACGGAGGGCACGGCCGAGCGCCCAGCGGTGCACCGTTTCGACCTCTTTGGGACCGGACGTGCGACTCGATCTCGGCGGCAAGTGTCAGACCATAGCCTGACAAATGACCACCTCGCGAGCGAGTGCGAAGCACCACGATGCACAGCGGGGACTGCCTGAGCGGAAAGCGGCCCTACGTAAGATCGGGACTCATCCGTCCTGAATCCGGACGCCTTTCGTGCCGGAATTCCGGAAGGCGAACGGAAAACACTCTCGACCCATTCAAGAATGAGATCTGTGTTCGGCGGTAATTTTTGCTGCACCGTGCGGGATCGTCAAGCTGGCCATCCCCCGGGGAAGGCTGTTTCTTTTGGTGGACGCCGGGCCGACCGGGCTCGCCGGGAAGGTGGCGGGCCGATGACCGCGCCCAGGCCCTGCACCGATGGTCGCCGTCAGGCCATAAATCGACTGAAAAGTGGTCTCGGCGCCGTCACACGTCGTCGTACCGCCATCACGCCGAGGATTCGCGAAAAGTCCCGTCTTGTCGCTCTTGTCTCGAAGATCACCGGCGCGCACCTCCCTCTTTGGCGTCGCCCGTTTTTCCTCGCCGTAAAAACCACGTTTCCTGAGGAGCGCCATAAGAAACAAGGCGATATGAGGTGTTCGACACGCGATGAGCGATCCAGGAGGTTTACTCCCCGTTCTCCCGCACCGCCGTCGGCGAACGGCGAACCAAGCGGCACGTAGCGCTCCGTGGCCGACCTGACGCCCAGTCGCCAGCCCACGCCACAAGCCGATCAGGCAGCGGACGGCGGTGGCAGCGAATCCGCTCGTCACCGCCAAGAGCGGCGCGACGGAGCGGACTCACCGGAGCGGTCGGGCACGGCCGGGACCCCGACGCCGGACGTGCGCCCGAAGGCGGAGGCCATCGAGGACCTGGACGAGTGGACGCCTCACCACCGTCTACGGCGCGGCGGAGGGCACCGTCCGCTTGTTGTCCGGGTGCGGAAGGATGGTGGGGTCTCGGTGATCAGCCGTCCGTCGGCCACGGCTGGGTGGTCAGCAGTTCGTGGAGCTCGCAGGCGTGGGGGATGGTGGGGTGGGCGGCTGCCTCGCGGGCGAGGTCGCGGTAGCGGCGGCGGACACGGGCGGAGTCGAGTCCGGCTCCGATGGTGACGGCCTGTTCGGCGGTGGCGTGGGCAGCCTCGACCTGTCCGGAGAACAGCTGGGCCCGTGCCAGAGCGATGGCGTCGAAGGTGCGGGAGCGCACTCGGTGTTCGGCGCGGTGATCGGCGGCGGTCGCCAGCAGGCCGATCGCATCCTGCGCGTGGCGTGGCGTGGCGGTGGTGCGGGCGAGGAAGAGCAGCACTTCGCCGCAGGTGGAGGAGAGTTCGGCTTCGTCCAGGTAGGAGACGAACGCCGGTGCGGGGTCCGGACTGTCCTCGGCGAAGATCTCTTGAGCATGGTGGATGGCGCGCACGGCGTCGCGAGGCAGGCCGAGGAGGGCGGCGAAGCGCGCGTCGAGTGCGTGGAGTCCGGCGCGCAGTACGGGGCTGGCCGTGTTGCGTGCCCCGTACAGGGCGAGAGCGATGCAGTCGCGGGCGAGTTGGGGGTGTCCGATGTAACCCCATACGCGGGCGAGGCACTGGAGGAGGTGGGCGGTGAGGTTGCGGTCTCCGCTCTCGCGGGCGGCGTGGACGGCCAGGGTGAGGTATGTGACGGCCTGGGGGTAGTGGGCGGCGTCATGGGCGGCCCATCCGACGACGCCGGCGAGGTCGCCGAGTTCGCGGAACAGGGCGCGGCCGGACTGTTCCGTGTAGGTGCCGTGTCGGATGGCGGTGTTGGTGGTGGCCAGGTGGGCGGTGGCCATGTGCAGCATGCTGGCGCCGCCGTAGCTGTTGTCCATCTGCCGCAGGGCGCTGGTGTGGGCGGCGATGCGTTCGGCGTCCGTGTGCCCGAGGCGGCCGGCTGTTGCGACGCCGGGCAGGGGGCGGGCGGCGCTCCAGGACCAGGTTTCCAGTGCGGTGAGCAGGTGCCGGGGTTCCGCTTGCTGCGGTTCGTCCTCGTATTCGGCCTGCTCGGCCCGGTGGGGTCCGTGGGCGAGTTGCGTGCTGGTGGTGTGGTGGATGTCGCTCAGGATTTCGCTGGGTCCGCGGTAGCGGGCTTCGTCCTCGGCAGGGGCAGGGGCTGCGGCGAGTCCGAGATCGGCGACGGTCAGCCGGTAGCCGGTGTGCTGGGAGAGGATCTCGGCGAGCAGGTCGGGGACCGGGGGGCGGGGCCGCTCGCCGTTGTCGATCCAGCGTCGTACGCGTGATCCGTCCGGCCGCACCTGGGCGTGGCCGCGTTCTGCGGCGAGTGCGGCGATGGCGCGGGCGAAGGCGTTCTTGCTCATCCCCGACCGGCGGAACCAGTAGCGCAGGGGTGTGTCGGCCGGGAGATAGTCTTCGGGGTCGCGTGCTGGCTGCGGAGGTAATGGCGTGTCGTGGGCCACGGCCGCTGTCCTTCTCACCGAGGCCGGGATGCTGAACGGCCTTTTGTGGACGGGCTGGACATTATGCCGCCTGGAGTGGTGCACGGTCGAGAATCGGCCCCGGCGGCTGCGCTGAGCACGGTTCGCCGGGCGGTTCGCCGGGCTTTCGCCGCCGGTCCGCCACCTTGGAACGCTCCCTACGGCTGAGGGACGTTGATCCAGTGGCCGATGCCCGGCCCCGGTCCGAGGAGGAACTGTGGAACTGTCCGCTGGTGTGGCTCCGGTGTCGTTGCCCTTGATGGTGCGTAACCGGCAGCCTGCGGAGACGGCCGATCCGAGGGTGACGGCTCGGCTTGTCGAGTGGTTCGGCCGGGCCCGTTCGTACGTTGACGCGTACACCCCGGCCGACGACACGCACCTGCCGGACCCGGACACCAGCCTTTCACGCACCCAGTTACTCAGCCTGGCGATCGGCTTCACCGGCTGCGACACCGCCGAGAGCCGCGACCAGCGCACCTACACCCTCGTCTACAGCGACCCTGACCTGGGGAAGCGGAACTTCCAGACGATCTGCGTCCCGTACTACGCGCCGGCCTCGCCGCTGCGGTTCGAGCGCGACCCGGACGGGCCTGGATGCCGGATCGTGTGGAAGCCGAGTGGGGAGGTCCTGACCCGGCCGCGGCTGCACGCCGGGATCTTCGGCGCCTCCAGCCACTACTACAGCCGTGTCGCCCCCGACCTGGCCGAACTGCCGACGGCCGCGATCATCAGCCCGTACAGCACCTGCGCCGGCGGCTGCCTGGGGTGCAACCGCAACGAGGTCGGCTCGTTCACGCCGCCGCCGCGCGACTACATCGCCCGGCACGTCGCCACCGTGGCGGACGACTACGACCGCCGGGGCTGGGACCGCGCCGAGCTGGTCAGCGTGAACATCACGACCGGCTGCCAGCCCGACGAGGCCCGCGAGCTGGAGATGATGCTGCGGCTGATCGCGGAGTACCGCCGCCAGGGCTTCACCAACGCCGGGTTCTTCCCCTTCACGTACGCCATCGACTCCCGCGCGGCGATGGACCAGTTGCGGGAGGCGGGCTGCCTGGGCTTCATCGGCACCATCGAGTGCGTCAACGACGCCGAGCGTGTCCGGCAGTGGGGACGGCACAAGGGCGCGATCACCTTCGAGCAGCACCTGGGCAAGTACCGGCGGGCGCGCGCGGCCGGGTTCGGGATCGTGGAGACCGACTACGTGCTCGGCGCGGACAGCTACGAGGAGATGCTGCGCGGCATCGATGCCCTGTCCGCCGCCGAGGTCGCGGTCGTGCCCAACATCAAGCGCAACTACTCGCTCGCCCAGCTCGACTCGAACCACCCGGACATCTGGGAGATGGACGCGCGGTACATCGCGGACGGGTTCGCCGCCTGCCTGGCCACCTACGCCCACGGGACCATCAAGCGGCGGGCGGCCCGCTACTGCGTGGACTACCTGCACCGACACGGCCAGCCGCAGGTGACCCTGCGCGACCTGCCGATCCGGCACACCTGATGCCGGGGCGGCGTCTGTCCGCGCTGGTCCGGCAGGCCTTGGCCGTGCACGTGCCCGGCCCCGCCGACAGCTGGCGCACGCTCTACGACAGCACTGCGGTCCCCCGTACGCCGAGCCCCCGGGGCGAACCGCGGGCACCGGCCCGCAGGCGTCCGTCCGCCCGTTGATCCTCTCGCCGAGGACGCGCGCGTTCGCCCGGGGCAGGCCCGGCAGTGTGTGCCCGCCCGCTACCGAGCGGGTGCCGCTGCCCCCGGCCCCGGTGCGCGCGCGCCGGACGGGCCCGGGAGATCCAGGGCCCTGGTGGCGAGGACCAGCACGGTGGAGACGCTCAGCCATCCGGCGGCGGCCAGGAGAACCGGTCCGGCACCCACATGCGCGGCGAGAGGCCCCGTGGCGGCCAGACTCGCGGGCAGGGCGACGAGGTTCCCGATCTGCGACCACGCCGCCACCCTGGACCGTGCATCCTCGGGCACCCGCCGCTGGACTTGGGCCGTCTGCACCGCCATGGCCACCGAACCCTGCCCGCCGACCAGCACAGCCAGTACGCACACCAGCCACAGCGGGCCGCCGAGCGCGAGGACGACGAGGTACGGAACCATCAGCAGACCCACGGCGACGGCCGCGGTGAGCGGTCGGCGGGGCCGCCACCGCAGCGCCACCACCCCGCCCGCGATCGAACCGGCAGCCTGCACCACGCCGATCACCGCCCACCCCGCCGCGCCCCCGTAATTCCGCTCGGCCGCCAGCAGCCCGGCCACCATGTGCGGCCCGATCACCAGCGCCTGCAACAGCCCCCCGTACACCAGGAGCGTCACCAGCCAGCGCATCGACGCGACCAGGCGGGCACCGTCCCGGACCTCCCGCCACAGCCCCGGCCGCCCGCTGCGGCGGACGGCCGCCGGAAGCGGCAGCCCCGCCAGCACGAGCGCGCTGGCCGCGAACGTCGCCGCGTCCACCAGCAGCGCCACCCCCGGTCCCACGCCGGCCACCAGCACGCCCGCCACCGAGATCGACGCCACCTTGTTGACGTTGCCGACCAGCCCCAGCAGCGCGGTCGCCTCCTGTACCTGGTCCTCGCCGACCAGGGACGGCACCAGCCCCGACGCGGCCGGGACGAAGACGGCGGTCCCCACGCCGGCCAGCGCCTGCAACACCACCAGCGCCACCAGCCCGGCGTGCCCCGTGATCAGCAGCAGCCCGCTCGCCGCCTGGACGACGCACCGCAGCACGTCCGCCCCGACCATCAGTCCCCGGCGCGGCCACCGGTCCCCCAAGGCCCCGCCCGCCAGGACCAGCACCGCCACCGGAATGCGGTTCGCCGCCAGCACGACACCCAGCCCGGCAGGCCCGGCGACCTCCAGCGCAGCGAACGCGATCGTCAGCGGAACCAGGCTGTCCCCGAACAGGGAGATCCCCTGACCGAACAGGTACCGGCGGAACCGAGCAACACGCAGCACACCCATACGCCACAGCCGACCACACCCCGCCGTCCGGTGGGATCGGAATCAAGGTTGTCGGGTTGTTCGGAGCACCGTCCGGATGATGAGGTGGCACGATGATCGACCACGAGGGAGCGGCGGCTGTTCGACCGCTGACACTGGCCTGGGTGAGTCGGCACCTGGAGGCCCACGAACGGGTCGTCGGCACCGAGACGCTGCACGGCGGCATCACCTCCGAGATGCGGAAGCTGACCATCGGCACGCCGGACGGCAGCACCCGTGCTCTGGTGCTGCGGAGCATTGTCGAACCGTTCTACGTGGGGCACGCCGAGGACTCGATGGCCAGGGAGCCGGGCGCTCTGACGCTGCTCGCGGGGACCGACGTGCAGGCTCCTCGACTGGTCGCGGTTGATCCGACCGCCGCGCACTGCGAGTACCCGTCGCTCCTCATGACGCATCTACCGGGCCGGGCGGTCCTCGACGACGAGGGAGTGGAGACGCGTGTCCCGCTGCTGGCGCGCCAGCTCGTGGCGGTCCACGCGCTACGACCCGCCGAGCGACCCCCGACGTACATGACGCTGACGACCGCCGACACCGTCGTCGTTCCGCAGGGTGCCGACACGGCGGTATGGGCCGCGGCGATCGACGTGATCCGTAGGCCCGCGCCGCCATACGAGGGGCGACTCCTGCATCGGGACTTCCAACCCGGCAACGTGCTGTTCGACGTGCCGCCTGCACATCCGGCAGGGGCCCGGATCAGCGGCGTCATCGACTGGGCGGCGACCTCCTGGGGCCCGGCCGACCTCGACGTCGCGCACTGCGCCACCAATCTCGCGCTGCTGCACGGACCGGAGTGGGGTCTGCGATTCACCGAGGCCTACGAGGAGGCGGGCGGCACGCTGGCAGCGGCCCCGGACGAGCGGCTGTACTGGCTGGTGCGGGACGGGCTGGCCTGCTCGGAGGAAGTGCACCTGGTGTCACGGCCGTGGCGCGAGGCGGGCCGGACGGAGCTGACGAGGCGAGCCGTGGAGGAGCGGCTGGATGCCTATGTCACCGCCCTGATGGACGCGCTGGGCTGAGCCAGGGCGGTCCGGGACGTGGCCCCGGCCTCATCGTTCATCGAGCGATGTGAGCGCTCCCGGAACGCGGACCTGCCGTCACCGAGTGGGGCCCGGATCGATAGGCGATCAACTGTCGCCCAATGCAACCGAGTCCGTATCGGCGACAAGCCGGGCTCGATCAAGCGGCGGACACCGCTCGTGAACCGCTCGGGGGTGGAAGCGCCAGGACACTTCCACCCCCGGACTGCTACAGCAGATGGTCGGCCTTCCCGGCCTTGATGTCACGGATCAGCGTCCGGAGGGGCTTCGCGGGTGTCGGAGAGTTGGTGCTCCTCCTGCCCGGCCGTGATCGGCCGGATCGACGGGACCGCCGGACGGCCGGTCTCCGTCGGCGAGGCCGCCACGTTCTGTGTCGTCCGCGCCGGGCACCTGGCCACCGCGTCGCACTCAAACGCCGACGGGCCGGGTGGCGCACACTGCGTGAGAGCAATGCCCGGTGGGCGGCGGGCGGAGAGGCCCGCCGCCCTCGGGCCTCAGTCCCAGTAGGAGGCGCTGTTGGCGAGACTGCTCAGGGTGCTGAAGTAGAACTCGGCGCGGTTGTTGGTCCCGTCCACGTAGCCACCGATGCCCCGGTAGACCACGCAGTCCCCGCTTGCCAAGAAAATGGTCGGGCCGACATATTCGTCGGCGCTGTCCGGGTCGTACTCCCGGAGGACGTAGCCCTGCCGCGTGTTCGAACTGGCGGCGACACAGATCTGGAAGTCGCCTCCGCCCGAGTTCACGTGGTCGGTCCGGTAGTGTCCCCCGGCGCTCGACCACCAGAAGTTGCGGGAGCCGAGGTAGTCCCACTCCCCCGGGGCCGCAGGACCGACGTCCGTCACCGTCACGGTCGGCCCGGCCGTGTCCGCGACGGCCGTCGCGGGAAGTGCCAGCGGCACCACAGCCGCGGCCAGTGCTGCCCCCAGCAGCAATTTGCCTTTCCCGTTCATGAGAATTCCCCCCTCAAGGTGCCAGCTGCCACGAGGAGATCCCCCGCGGCGGTCCGTGCACCCTTACCGTCACACGGCGGGGGGCGGGGAGTCGTTGGCGACGGGTGACACACCTCTTGACGTTCCGTCGCGCCCTCGCGGGGCGGAAGCGGACGGCCCGGCCGCCGCCGCTCACCAGCTCGACGGTGAACGAGTCCGAGGCCGTCACGAGCGGGCCGCTGACGACGAGCGGGGGCTCGTCTCGTCGTCGGCGTCCCCTGACCGGCGATCGCGGAACACTCGCTCCGCCTTGCCAACGCTCTGGACCGTGCGGACGCCCCCGAGGAAGCGAACGTCGCATAGAAAGGGCACCAGTCGCGCCGGTAGGAGATCAGGGAGGCGGACACCGCTCGTGAACCGCTCGGGGGTGGAAGCGCCAGAACGCTTCCACCCCCGGGCCGCTACAGCAGGTGGTCGGCCTTCCCGGCCTTGATGTCGCGGATGAGCGTCTGGAGAGCTTCGCGGGTGTCGGTGAGGTGGCGCTCCTCCTGCCCGGCGACCGCGATGTAGCCCTTGCCATCGGCGTCCGTACCGATGCGGAAGCAGTTGGAGGCCTCCGCGCAGAAGGGCTCTTCCCAGGTGATGTCAGCCACGACATGCTCTCCCATCCCAGTGCCAGTCAAGCCCAGCACGAAATCACCGGACCTGACATAACCATGACAGAACACCCAAGACACCTCCACCCCTTGACCGCTAGAGCAGGTGATCGGCCTTTCCAGCCTTGATGTCACGGATCAGCGTCTGGAGAGCTTCACGGGTATCGATGAGGTGGCGCTCCTCCTGACCAGCGACCGCTATGTACCCCTTGCCATCGGCGTCCGTGCCAATGCGGAAGCAGCTCGAACTCTCCGCGCAAAAGGGCTCTTCCCAAGTGATGTCAGCCACGACATGCTCTCCCATCCCAGTGCCAGTCAAGCCCAGCACGAAATCACCGGACCTGACATAACCGTGACAGAAACAGCCAGGTCGCTCCCACCCCCGGACTGCTACAGCAGATGGTCGGCCTTCCCGGCTTTGATGTCACGGATCAGCGTCTGGAGAGCTTCACGGGTGTCGGTGAGGTGGTGCTCCTCCTGACCAGCGACCGCTATGTACGCGTTGCCGTCGGTGTCGGTGCCGATGCGGAAGCAGTTGTTACCCTCCGCGCAGAAGGGCTCTTCCCAAGTGATGTCAGCCATGGTCCGGTTCCTTAGAGGTCGCGCATGATGCTGTGGATGAACTCCCGGGATGCGTCCGGCGACAGGCATTCCCTGTCCATCCAGCTCAGGTGAGCCCGGTACTTGTCCAGTTGACGGTCGGCATGCATGAACTCGGGCCCGTGAGCCGAGTCGAGCTGTGCCGTGTCCAGCTGAGGCACGGCCCCTTCCGTGTAGAGGAGCGCATGCCCTGCTCCGGGGAAGCTGCCTCGTTCCACGGGCACCACCCGTACGACGACGCCATCCCTCTCGCTCGCCTCGATCAGCGTCTTGAGCTGGTCCCTGGTCGCCTCGCGCCCGCCGAAGAGCATACGGAGAGCCGCCTCGTGCACGTAGCCGATGTATCCGACCGGATGATCACGCGTTAGCACCCGCTGGCGGTCCATCCGATGCGCCACGCGAAGTTCGATCTCCAGGCGTGAGAGCGCAGGCAGCGCGGTCGAGAAGACGCTGCGGGCGTAGTCCTCGGTCTGAAGCAGCCCTGGCACATGCACCGTCTGGATGGTCTGGATACGCGTGGCGTGCCACTCCAGTTCGGCGATGTCGAGCATGCCGGGCGACAGCCTGCCCCGGTACTCGTCCCACCAACGCGGCTGCGGCGGCTCGGTGAACTCCAGCAACGCGGCGAGATAGCGCTCGTCCACGCACTCGCAGTGCGTCGCCAGGGTGCGCAGGCGCTCAGGGCTGATGTTCCGGACGCCCGACTCGATGTTCGAGACCTTGCCCCGGTCGATACCGAGGAGCCCGGCGACGTATTCCGCCGTCAGACCGGCGTCGGTCCGCATCTTCTTGATCTCCGCGCCGAGTCGGCGCTGTCGCTGTGTGGGCGTGGTGCGAGGTGGCATCGAGCACCCCTCCTCCTTGGTACGCGGTCCAGTCTGCCGGGTAGGGGAACAGTAATTCTATGGTGGCAAAGTTCCACTGGCTCGGTGGCGCATGTTGCAGCATGTGCTCTACCTTAAGTGATGCGGCGTTCACGTACGGCGAGAGCGAAGAGCATCACGCGAGCCTGCCCGGAGTCTTCCTCCCCCGGGAGGGGCGGGGTCGCGGCGGGGGGACGGGCCACGGCCTCGTCGTCCGCTGAACGCGTCGATCTGTCCGCGTCACCATCCACCGCACCAGCGAGCGGAGTTGCCCATGTACGACAACGCGTCCATCCCCACACCGGTCACGCACGGACCGGGCAGCCATGCCCCCCACCTCGTCGCGCCCTTCCCCCTGTACTCCGCCCCGAGGTTCGGCCAGTGCCCGCCCCCGGCCCCGGACCTCGCCGAGCCGTCGCCGACGAACCTCCTCTACGCCCTGACGCTCCCCTCCGCCTCCGGCACCCCCGACGTCGCGCAGGAATCGGCCGAGGTCATGTTCGACATCCACGGCGTCGAGGACGAACTGCTCGACCCGTCGCTGCGGCTCGTCCACGAACTCGCCATCCACGCCTGCCGGTTCACCGGGGCCGGACAGATGATCCACCTCGCGCTGCGCCGCACGCGGGCCGCGTTCGAGATCACCGCCCACGACATGCACGCCGCCCACACCCACCGCCACCTCGCCGCCGTCTGCGACAAGCGGCGCACATCCTCCCTCGCGGAGGTCCGCGACCTCGTGGACAAGCGCCTCGGCGCCTGGGGCTACGCCCCCGCCTGCCCACCCGCCGCCGGAACCTCCACCTGGGCCACGCTCCCCCACCCCGCACCCACGCCGGACACACCGGCGGACCACCGGATCGCGGCCTGAACGGCAGCCTGAACAGCAGCCCGAGCGGACGCCGTCGCACGCGGCCCCGGGAGGCCGCGCGGGATCACCCGTACGGGGCAACAGCGGAAGAGTCCTCGCCCCCGAAGAACAAAAAACTGGTGCGGGAGCCGCGGGGCTCCCGCACCAGGAATGCCGTGCGTCAGAGGCGGTGCGTCAGGGGTTGGCGGTGGCCGCCCCGAGGCGCGGGAGGGTCGCGAGGTCGTCGCGCGTCGCGGGGCGGAAGCGGACGGCCTGGCCGCCGCTGCGCACGAGTTCGGCGGTGAACGTGTCAGCGGCCGTGACGAGCGTGCGGGTGACGGCGAGCGCGGTCGGGTTCGTCTCGTAGTCGGCGTCCGGCGCGTCCGTGTACGCCTCGGCGACCCAGTCGCCCGCGCCGAGGAACGACAGCGGGTAGCGGAGCGTCCTGGCGTGCTCGCCGGTCATCGCGCCGGTGAACCACTCGTCGCCCGAGCGGCGCGCGGTGACGAGGTGGTCGCCGACCTCGGCGGCCAGCACCTCGGTACGGTCCCAGCGGGCCGGGACGTCACGGATGAACTGGAGCCCCGGCGCGCCCCGGTAGTGCTCCGGCAGGTCGGCGGCCATCTGGAGGCCCGAGAAGTAGGTGACGTAGTAGGCGAGTTGCTTGCCCACCGTGGTGTGGACGCGGCGGCCGAGGCGCTGCGGGTCCCACAGGATGTCCATGATGCCCGGCGTGTAGTCCATGGGGCCGGACAGGCCGCGCGTGAACGGCAGGATCAGCGTGTGTTCCGGCGAGTTGCCCTCGCTGAACGCGTCCCACTCCTGGCCGCGCACCGCCTCGCGGGACAGGGCGTTGGGGTAGGTGCGCATCTCGCCGCTGGCGTGGACGCACTCGTGGCAGTTGACGTTGATGCGGTGCTCGGCGGCGGCCTCCAGGACGCGCCGGTAGTGGTTGACCATGTACTGGTCGTAGTGGTTGTGGCCGGGGATGTCGCCGACGTACCCGGTCTTCACGTAGTTGACGCCGAGCCGCTCGTAGAGGGCGAACGCCTCGTCGAGCTGGGCCTCGTAGTTCTCGACGTTGGCGCCCGTCTCGTTGTGCATGATGAACTCGACGCCCTTGGCGTCCGCGTAGGCGACGACGGCCTCCAGGTCGAAGTCGGCCGTGGAGCGGGTGAACGACTGGTCGCCCCAGTCGCCGCCCCAGCCCTCGTTCCAGCCCTCGGCGAGCAGGCCCTCGATGCCGTTGGCGGCGGCGAAGTCGATGTAGCGCTTGGCACGTTCGGTGGTCGCGCCGTGCCGCGGCCCGGTCTCCCAGGTCGCCTGGTCCTGCTGCATCACCCACCAGATGCCGACGTACTTGACCGGCTCGATCCACGAGGTGTCGGTGTCGCAGATCCGGCAGGGCGGGTTCAGGTTCTCCAGCAGGTGCGAGGCGACGAGCCCGGCCGCGTCCTGGGTGACGGTCAGCACGCGCCAGGGCAGGGCGCGGCCGGTGCCGGTGACGACGGCGGCCTCGCGGCCCGGGGTCGGGACGAGTTCCGCGTGGAGGCGTCCGTCCCGTGGCACGACGGTCATGGCGGCGTAGTCGGTGAGGTCGGCCTCGTGGACCGACAGGTGGGTGCCGTCCGCGTAGCGGAAGGTGACGGGCGCGTTGCTCGCGCCCATGGCGCTGACGGGGGTCGAACGCCAGGCGTTCTCGTCGGAGTTGTCGTCGCGCGGGGTCCACCAGGCGGTCGGGTCGCCGGTGAGGGCGAACTCGGTGGCCTCGTCGATGATCTCCAGCGACCGCAGGCCGCGCTGGCGCGGCACCTCGTAGCGGAAGGCCACGCCGTCGTCGTAGGCGCGGGCGACGAGACGGAACGTGCGGCCGTCGCGCTGCCGCAGCTCGACCGTCAGTTCCTCGTGGCGGTCGCGGACCTCCGCATCGGCCCCCCACACCGGCCGCCAGGTGCTGTCGTGCGAACGGGTCCGGTGGCCGGTGATCCTGACGTCGCCGCCCAGCAGCGTGCCGTCGGTGAGCCGCAGTCCGAGTCCCGAGGGGGCCACCAGGACGGCGCCCGCCCGGGAGACGCCGTAGGTGAGCCGTCCGTCCAGGACCGAGACCGCGAGCGTCAGCGTCCCGTCCGGCGAGGTGACCGCGGGGCCCTCGGTGAGGAGCGCGGCCTGCGCGGCGGGGTCCGCGGCGGGGCGCGGCGCCGCGCTGGAGGGGACGGCCGAGAGCGTGAGGAGGAGCATCGCGAGCACGGCCGTCAGGGCGGTGACGGGGCGTACGGCGTGTGGTGGGCGCAGCGGATCTGACACGATCTGTTCACTCCAGGGTGGTGCACTCCTCCCCCGTGGAGCACGGACGCCGGTACGCGGCGGGCAGGGCCGGGAGGGGTGGTGCAGGACGCGCGCCGCACGGCGCGGCGCGCGGGGGACGCCGGGCTGCTGAGCCCGTCCCGTCCCGGCGCGCGCCGGGACGTGCTCCCGCCGCCCCGGGCCACGGGCGCGGTTCCGGGTGCCGGGGCGGTGTGGCGGGCCGCGCAGCGGGCGGCCCGCCGAACTCACCGCGCAGGGACGGTTATCATGGCCAAGCCCCCGAACTTTTGCGGCAGATCCGGCAATTGCGACATCCTGCACCACCCTACCGCCGGACGGCGCGCGGACCCGGCCAGGACACGTCGCCGACGCGTCCTCCGGGTCCTGGAGAGCTGGCGGGAGAGCTGGGCCGTGACCTAGGCGACGGACTCCTCGACGGAGGACGGCGCGGGCAGCCGGGTGCGCTCGGCCCAGGCGGCGACGGACGGGGCCGCAGCCCCTGCGGCCAGCAGCAGCGCGGAGAAGGCCAGCCAGCCGGGCCAGCCGAGCCCGGCGATGAGCGCCGTGGCCAGCGCGGGCGTCACGACGGTCCCCAACTGCGTGGACATGCCGAACATGCCCTGGTACTGGCCCTGCGCGTGGTCGGGGGCCAGGCCGTAGGCGAGCGACCAGGCCCCGGCGCTGTAGAACATCTCGCCGCCCACGTGGATCAGCGCGCCGACGACCAGGAGCACCACGGCGAGCCAGGTCGGCTGACCGGCCGCCATCGCGAAGAACGCGCAGCACACGGCCAGCAGCACGCCCGATCTGCGCAGCGCGCGGGCGCCGCCCGCCACCTCCTCGCTCCCCCGGCCCGCGCGGACCTGGAAGAGGACGACGACCACCGAGTTGAGGATGATGAGGATCGAGTAGAGCCAGGTGGGGGCCGAGGTCTCGTCCGTCATCCAGATCGGCAGCGCCACGGTGAGGATGCCGATGTTCATGATGAGGACGGAGTTGAGCAGGGCGACGAACACGTAGGGCACGTCGCGCAGCACGACCCACTGCGGGCCGCCGTCCGTCCCGCGCGGCACCGGCGGGACCTGCGGCACCGTCAGGTAGGCGAGCCCTGCCGCGATGAACAGGACGCCACCGGCGACCAGCATCACGGTGTACGACGTCCGGCTGTCGAAGTACAGGGCGACGGCGCCTCCGGCGGCGCCGAGGGAGACGCCCAGGTTGCTGACGGCCCGCATGTACGACCAGGCGCGGACGCGTTCCTTCTGCGGTATCAGCCCGGCGACCAGCGCGCCGCGCGCCGCGTCCGTCGAGGACTCGGCGGCCAGCGCCAGGCTGGTGACGAGGACGAGGCCGGGGAAGTTCTGCACGAACCCGTAGCAGCAGGTGAACGCGCCGAGCAGCAGCAGGCAGACGACCGTCATGTTGCGCGGGCCCAGCAGGTCGGCCAGCCGTCCGGCCGGGATGCTGGCCGCCATGCCGACCGCCGCGCCGATGGTCAGCGCGAGGCCGACCTGCGCCGCCGGGAGGTCCACGGCGCGCGTGAAGAAGAGCACGCTGACCGTCATGAGGATGCCGTGGGCCGACGTCTTCGACAGGTTGCTCAGGCACAGAACGCGGACGATCCCCTTGGGCGGGATGATGTCCTGGAGGAACGACACCGAAATCTCCTAGATGGCAGCTCCCGCCGTGCCCGCGGGGGCGGGCGGCGGCAGGTCCGGGCTGATGCGCGGCCGACCGGCCGTGCCGTCCGCGTCCGGCGGCCCGACGTCCCGGGGCCGGGGGTCGCCCGGCGTCTGGGGGACGGGGGGCGGCGGCCGGTGCGGGGCGCGGTGCGGGGCCTGATGCTGCGCCGGGCCGCGGGAGCGGTCGGCGGGTTCGGTGTCGCCTCCTGGCCGCGTGGCGGCCTTGGCGGCTGGGTGGCGGGGTCCGGCGTGGTGCGCGCCGTGCGGGGCGCGGGGGCGCGGCCAGGCGGGGGCGGCGGGCGCCGAGGGGGGACGGTGCGCGCGCTCGACGGCCGTGAGCCGCGCCGTGGCGGACCTGGCGGAGCACGCGTAGCGCCTCGGGGCCTCGGCCACGGGCTGCCCTCCCGGCGTGCGCGACGGCGCCCGGTGGGGCGCGTCGGCCCGCGTGGTCGTGGGCGGTTCCTGCCGCCGCGGTGTCGGTGTGGAGCGGGTCGGTGCGCCGGTGCGGCCCTGGCGTGCTCGCGCGGGGCGGCGTCGGCGCGCGTGCCATCGTACGAGGTGCCCCCGCGCGGCGACAGGCCACCTCCGCTCTGCGGTCCTCCTCCTTCCGGGAGTTACGGCCCCGGGTGGGCAGCCGCCGCGCCGGGCGGCGGCTGCCCACGGCCGGGGCCGTGCGGTTCTGCTGCGGGCTGCTGGCGGTTCTGCTGCAGCACTACTGCGGCGTCAGGACGTACGCCTTGCCCGCCTCGGCCGTGAACGTGAGGACGTTGCCCTCCGGCCGCCGCACGGCCGTCCGCACGCCGTCCGTGGCGACGCTGAGGGGCCGTCCCGCGCGGACCGTGACCGTGCCGTCGTGCCCGGCGCGCAGGGTCGCGGCGGTGATGACGCCGCCCTCCCAGGTGATGTCCACGGCCTGCCCGCCGCGCGCCCGCAGGCCCGTGACCGAGCCGTTCGGCAGCTCGGGCGGCAGCGCGGGCAGGAGGTTCACCTCGTCGGCGTGCGACTGGAGCAGCCATTCGGTGATGCCCGCGGTGGCGCCGAAGTTGCCGTCGATCTGGAACGGCGGGTGCAGGCAGAACAAGTTGGGCGCCGTCCGCTCGGGCGTCAGCTGGTCGCGCAGCAGCTTGTAGGAGCGGCGGCCGTCCTCCAGGCGCGCCCAGAAGTTGATCTTCCAGGCGAGGGACCAGCCCGTGCCGTCGTCGCCGCGCTGCTCCAGCGTGGTGCGGGCGGCCTGGGCCAGCTCGGGCGTGCCGCGCGGGGTGATCTGGTTGCTCGGGTGCAGGCCGTACAGGTGGGAGACGTGGCGGTGGCTGCGCTCGGGGGCGATGGCGTCCCAGTCCTCCTGCCACTCCTGGATCTGCCCCTGGCCGCCGATCTTCGTCGGGGCCAGCCGGTCCCGCAGACCGCGCACCTGGGAGCGGAAGTCGGCGTCGGTGCCGAGCAGTTCCGAGGCGTCCGCGACGGCGTTGAACAGGTCGCGGATGATCTGCATGTCCATCGTGGGCCCGGCGCAGACGGACGCGTCGGGGTGGTGCGCGTTCTCCGGGGAGTTGGACGGGCAGGTGACCATCGCGCCCGTCGAGGGGTCCTCGACGAGGGAGTCCACGAAGAACTGCGCCGCGCCCTTCAGCACCGGGTAGCGGCTGCGCAGGGCCTCCGTGTCGCCGGTGAACCGGTAGTGCTCCCAGATGTGCAGGGCCATCCAGGCGCCGCCGGTCTGCCACATGCCCCAGAACGGGCCGTCCACGGGGGCCGTGCCGCGCCAGCCGTCCGTGTTGTGGTGGCACATCCAGCCGCCCGCGCCGTACTGGAGGCGCGCGGTGCTGGCGCCGGTGACGGAGAGGTCGTCCAGCATGCGCAGGACGGGCTCCATCAGCTCGATGAGGTTGGTCGGGCCCGCTGGCCAGTAGTTCATCTCGATGTTGATGTTGATCGTGTACTTGGAGCTCCACGGCGGGCGCAGCACGTCGTTCCATATGCCCTGGAGGTTCGCCGTCTGGCTGCCGGGGCGGGAGGCGGAGATCAGCAGGTAGCGGCCGAACTGGAAGAAGAGCGTGACGAGTTGCGGGTCGGAGCCGTTCGCGAACGCGGCGACGCGCTGGTCCGTGGGCAGCGCGGCGGCGGAGGACGTGCCGAGGTCGAGCGTGGTGCGGCCGAAGTACTGCTGGTAGTCGGCGACATGGCGGGCGCGCAGGTCGTCCCAGGTGCGGTCGCCCGCCGTCCGCAGCGGGTCGGCGGCGCGGCCGTCCTGGTCGGCGGTCAGGTCGCGGAAGTTGACGAAGTTGGTGCCGACCGAGACGAGGAGCGTGACGGCGTCGGCGCCCTCGACCGTCAGGGTGCCGTTCTCGCTGCGGACCGACCCGCCGGTGGCGCGTGCCGTCGCCAGCGACCTGAACCGTACGCGGCCCGGCAGCCCGTCCACGCTCTCGCCCGAGCCGTCGAGGCCGACGGTCAGGGGGTCGGGCGAGTGGCGGTTGGAGGTCTGGGGGCTGTCGAAGGTCGCGGTGAAGGAGATCCGGCCGCCCGAGTCGGCGGTCAGCCGCACGGCGACGACCTGGTCCGCGCCGCTGACCAGCGTCTCGCGCGTGTAGGTGACGCCGTCGCGCGTGTAGCGGGTGAGGGCGATCGCCGTGGTGAGGTCCAGCTCGCGGTGGTAGCCGGAGGCGTTGCCGCCCGAGGGGAACGTCAGACGGAGGCTGCCGACCGTCTGGTAGGGCATCTGGCCGCGCGGGTTGCCCATGAAGGTGGTGTCGATGAGCGACTGGGCGGCTGCCCACTCGCCGTTGAAGACGCGGCGCCTGATCTCGGCGAGGTTGCCCGCGCCGTCGGAGTTGGCGGGGTCGTAGGGCCCGCCGCCCCAGATGGTGTCCTCGTTGAGCTGGAGCTGTTCCGTCTGGACGCCGCCGAAGACCATGGCGCCGAGGCGGCCGTTGCCGAGCGGCAGGGCCTGGAGCCATTCGGAGGCGGGGTTCTGGTACCACAGGCGCAGCGGCTCGTCGGCCGCCGGGCGCACGCCGTCCACGGCGGGGACGGCGGGGTCGGCCAGTGCGCTCTGGGCGCCCGCGCCGGTGGCGGCGGCACCGGCGGCCACGCCGGCGGCCGACAGTGCGATGAACTTCCTGCGATTGGTGTGGGGGGACATCAGCGGCTCCTGAGTCGGCCGACGCGCGGCAGGGGCGGCGCCGGTCTGTGGGGGTGGGATGGGGGCCGTCGTGGTGGTCGTCCGGGGCGTGGGGCACCGCCGGGCGGGGACGGCCTCTGCGTCGGTCAGCGCACGGGCGGGTCCTCCCCGTGCCGGTGGCGGCCGTCGCGACGGCGGTGCGGGCCCGTGCGGCGCGGGAGCGCCGCGTGTACGGGGGGCCCGCCGGAGGGGGGCCGGGCACGCCGCACGGCGGGGCGCGGTCCGCTCCGCGCCGCGGCGTCGGGCGGTGGGTGACCAGCCATGGATAATCGCCTCCGGGTCGGGGACAGGGCGTGCCTGCGGCCCTGCCTCGCCACTTCCGTCACGAACTACCTAGCAGAGACATCGGATGTTGCACACCCTTCGCGTACGAGGCGGCCGAGTTCCGGAACAAGGCGACGGCCGCCCGCTGTGTCCTCCGCACGCCCCCCGGCCTGCCGCGATGCCCTCCGGGGCAGGGGCGGAACGGGGGCCTGGCCGGGTGCGTCCCGGTGGGCCAGGGCCCGCGTCAAGTCGGATGTCCGGACCGTGCGCGGCGCGGCGGCCGGGCGGGGCGGGGGAACGGGCGCCGTGGACGGTCTGATCACCAGCGCCGCCAACCCCGTGGTGAAGCGCGTCCGTTCGCTCGCCGACCGCAGGCACAGGCGCCGTGAGGGCGCGTTCGTCGTGGAGGGCGTGCAGCCGGTGTGGCGGGCCGTCGAGGCCGGTTGGGACATCGACACCCTCGTCGTCGCGCCGGAACTGCTGGCGGGGACGGCGGCCGAGCGCATGGTCGCCGAGCGCGAGGCGGCGGGGACGCGGGTCGCGCGCCTCGGGCGCGCCCTGTTCGAGCGGCTGGCCGACCGGGACGGCCCGGCCGGGCTCGCGGCCGTCGTCCGCACGCGGACGCGGGCGCTGGACGACCTCACGGTGACGCCAGGCGCCGTGTTCACCGCGCTGGACCGGATCGCGAACCCGGGGAACCTCGGCACGGTCATCCGCACCGTGGACGCGGCGGGCGGCGCCGGGGTGGTCCTCGTAGGCGACTGCGTGGACCCCTTCGGGCCCGTGGCCGTGAAGGCGAGCATGGGCTCGCTGTTCGCCGTGGACGTCGCGCACGCGCCGGACGCCGACACGTTCCTCGCCTGGGCCGCCGCGCAGGACGTACGCGTCCTGGCCGCGTCGGGCGGCGCGGCCGACGCGCACTGGGACGCGGAGTACCGGCCGCCGCTCGCGCTGCTGTTCGGCAGCGAGCGCGAGGGCCTGCCGCCCGGCGTGCTGGCCCGCGCGGACGGGCGGCTGCGCATCCCGATGGTGGGCACGGCCGAGTCGCTGAACGTGGGGGTCGCCGCGGGCGTCATGCTCTACGAGGCGCGGCGGCACGCGGTCGGCGCGGACTGACGGGCCGTCACGCGGCCCCCGAGTCCTCCTGCACGGTGAGCGTGAGCACGGTGCGCGCCCAGTCCGACTCCTGGAGGACGGTGCAGCCCGTCACGACGCCGGTGATCCGCCGGTGGACGGCGCGGCCCTTCGGGGGCTCGACGGCGAAGGCCGACTCCAGGGCGGGCGGTACGACGCCTTCCACGCGCTGCGAGCCGACGAGGCCCATGGTCCACGCGGTGCGGTCGGCGACGTGCCTGTCCCCCACGTAGGTGACGCCGGTCGTCAGGTCGCGCGCCAACGGCGTGTCCGCCGCGTCGGGTTTCCACCGGCCGCCGCGCACCGGGCGGGTGTACCAGGTGAGTTCGACGCGGTGGCCGAGCGGGAGGGGCAGCGGGTAGGAGATCTTGACCATCACCCGGTCAGCGTAGGTGTGGCGGGTGACCGGGGGACGTCCGGTCAGGGAAGTCCGCGTGCCGCCGCGCGCAGGGCGCGGGCCGTCAGCGCGCGGCGGACGGATTCGTCGTCGGGCCCCTCGTGGTGCCAGGCGTACTCCTGGTCGGCGACGGCGAGGGTGGCCAGGAGCGTCGCCGCGTGGACGTTGGTCTCCAGGTCGGGCTCGGGGAGCCCGGCGCGCTCGGCGAAGGCGGCGGCGATGTGGCTCTGGAACGCGAAGGCGGCCTGCATCGAGACGGTGCGCAGGGCCGGTTCCGCGCGGGTGAGGCGGGACGCCTCGCGCAGCAACGCGCGCGTGTTCGCGTCCAGTTCGGGGTGCCAGGAGCCGCCGGTGAGGAAGTCGGCGAGGGCCACGTCCCGCGGCCAGTCGCGCAGCCGGGCGGCGAGCCCTTCGGCGGCCAGCGTGAACAGCTGCGTGATGGTCTCCTCCTTGGAGGGGACGTAACGCCACAGCGTGCGCAGGGAGATGCCCGCCGCGTCGGCGATCTCGGCGGCCGAGGTGCGCTCCACGCCCTGGAGCGTGAAGAGATCGACGGCGGCCCTGGCGATCTCCAGCCGGACGGCCCGGCGGTGGGTCTCGGTGAAGGAGGGGCGCCCGGTCCTGGTGCCGGTCGCGCCGGTGCGGCTCTCCTGGCCCTCGGCCTCGGACATGGTGCGGGACGCCTCCTTCGACTGCGTGCTGTGGGGCACCCTAACCCCCGTACGGGCGCGGCGCCGCGCCGCCGCGTCCCGTCAGGCCGGGCCCGGCACGACGGCCTGCCGCTCCTGGCGCGGCGGTCCTGCGGGGGCCGCGGCGGCGGGCGTGCCGCTCCCCCGGCGGCCGGTGAGGCGTTCCGCCGCCGTGCCGAGCAGCAGGGCGGCGGCGGCCCAGACGCCGAGGGTCAGCAGGTGCGGGCCGACGCCGTCGCCGCCGAAGTACAGCACGGCGCGGACGGACTCCAGCGTCGCGGGCAGCGGCAGGACGCCGTGCAGCGTGTGGAAGAACGACGGCGCCATCCACACCGAGATCCCGCCGCCGGAGGCGGGCACGCCGAGGAACATCGTGAGCGTGACGACGGGGATGACGGCGAGCGGCCCGAGGAAGCGGGCGAACAGGGCCGTCAGCAACGCCACCGTGGCCACCGTCGCGGCGCCGAGGCCGAGGACGGGCAGGGCGTGTCCGTGGACGGCGCCGAGAATCGGGCCCGCCACCAGCCAGACGCTGAGGGCCATGAACACGGCCCATCCCGCGATCACCGGCAGCAGCTTGCGCGTACGCATCAGCTCGGGGGCGGCGGTTGACAGGATGACGACGAGGATGAGGCCTGACAGGGTGAAGCCGATCGTCAGGTAGAGGCTCACGGTGCCCATGGAGTCGTCCTCGTGCAGCGGCGCCAGGTCCTGGCTGTCCAGGGTGACGCCCTGCTGCGCGGCGATCTGGCCGAAGGTGCGGCTGACGACCTGCTGCTGGCTCATGCCCGCGCCGCCAGCCGTCAGGAGCGTGGCGTCCTCGCCGGGGGCGGCGGGCAGGACGTAGGCGCCCGCGATCTCGCGGTCGTGCAGGAGGGCGCGTGCCTCGTCCTCGGAGGTGAGGGGCCGCAGGTCGAAGCTGTCGCCGAGGGCGTCCTCCAGGCCCTGGGCGGTCTGCCCGGCCAGCTGGGCGGTGGCGGCGACGACCGCGACGGGCATGTCCCTGGGGGTCGGCTTGTGCATGCCCGTGAGCATGATCCCGACCATCAGGACGACCATCAGGAACGGGAACAGCGCGAGCATCGCGTACTTGACGGCGGCGGGCGGGGGTGTCTTCCCCGCTGCGGGCTGGGGCGTGGTGGGGCTCATCGGTGTCCTTCGCGGAGGGTGCGCGGTGGTCAGGAGGCGGCTGCGAGGGCGGGCGCGTCCGCGCGCTCCCCCTTACGGCCGCGCAGCGTGTCGATGACGGCGGTCAGCAGCAGCGCGGCGGCGGCCCAGGCGGCGAGGGTCAGCAGGTGGCCGCCCGCGCCGTCACCGCCGAAGTACAGGACGGCGCGCAGCGATTCGCCCGCCGCGGGGAGCGGCAGCACGTCGTGCAGGAAGGAGAAGAAGCCGGGCATCGTGTGGACGGACAGCGCCAGGTTGGAGGCGGGCACGCCGAGGAACATGAACAGGGCGATCCCGGGGATGACGGCCAGCGGCCCGGCCAGGCGCGAGAGCAGCGCCTGTGTGAGGCCCACGGCGACGACGGCGAGCCAGCCGATGCCGAGGATCTCGGCGGTGTGCCCGCTGACGGCGCCGACGACGGGCCCGGCCAGCGTCCAGATCACCAGGCTCATCAGCGCGCCCCAGCCGATCAGCAGCGGGACGAGCCTGCGCAGCGTCATCAGCTCGGGCGCGCCGTTGCTCAGCACGGTGACGGCCATGTATCCGGAGAGCATCATGCCGACGCCCATGAACATCACGGCGACGCCGCTCATGTCGCCCTCGGGGAGGGGCGCGACCTCGTGCGGGACGACGGTCAGGTCCATCCCGGCGGCGACGGGGGTCAGCAGCTGGGTCGCCGTCATGGTCTGGGAGGCGCCGGCGGCCTGCGCGGTGTACAGGACGGCCTGGCCGTCGTCGGCGCCGCCCGCGCCGGGCAGGGCGAGGGCCCCGGCGATGTCGCGGTCGTGCAGCAGCTCCTCGGCCTCCTGCGGGGTGGCGACGAGGCGGGCGTCGGCGGGCGAGCCGTCGGTGGCGTTCAGCGTGGCGACGGCGCGTTCGGCCTCGGCGCCGCTGCCGACGACGGCGACCGGCATGTCGTGCGGCGCGGGTGCGTGCATGGAGCCGACGTAGATGCCGACCAGCATCATGACCAGCACGAACGGGAAGCCGAAGACGAAGGCGTACCGGGCGACGGTCGCCTTGCGGCCCGTCGCGGGGCCCGTCGCGGGGCCGGTCTCCGCGGCTCCTGCGGGTGTGGGCGGTGACTGCGTGGTCTCCATGCACCTCTCCTCGGACGGACACGCGCGGCGGGGCGTGCGTGCGCGGCGACACCAGGGAAGGGCGTGACGGCGCTGTCGGGCGCGCCCTGGCGGCGGCGCGGACGGTGTCCGTCGCCGCTCCTCCAGGAGACCACACTTTTTGGCGCGATGTGACATGAGTGGCGCGTCGCGCCAATTATTGGCCGGGGGCGCCCGTCAGGTCAGGGGGCGCAGGCCGTCGATCACCAGCTCCATGACGCGGCGCGCCTGCCGCTCGCCCTCCTCGTCCTGCGGGACGCGCCACAGGAAGCCCATGAGCAGCAGCACGTCGGCCGGGTCGAGCCCGGGGCGCAGGCTGCCCTCCTCGCCGCACGCGCGCAGCAGCGTCCCCACGGCGGCGGTGACCGGCGGGTACGACTCCTTGACGGCGTGCTGGACGGCGGCGGTCCCCAGGGCCTCGCCGAGGCCGTGCTTGAGCCGCACGTAGCGGGCGAGGGTGAGGAACCAGGTGCGGAAGGCGTCGAGCGGGCCGTGGGCGGCGAGGACGCCTGGCACCGAGTCCACGAGGCGCTGCATGTCGTGGCGGTAGACGGCGAGTATCAGGTCCTCGCGGGTCGGGAAGTGGCGGTAGAGCGTGCCGGGGCCGACGCCCGCACGCTTGGCGATGGTGTTCAGCGAGGTCGTGCCGGACTCGGCGAACGCGTCGTGGGCCACGCGCAGGATGTGCTCGCGGTTGCGGAGCGCGTCCGCGCGGACACGTCCCCCCGGGGGCGGGGGCTCGGGCATCGTCTCCTCCAGGGGCCTGCGCGCCGGTTTGCCTTACCGGAGAGTTCTCCGTTACGTTCGGGAAGCCGAACGGAGGACTCTCCGCTTCGCCACTGTAAGAGCCCTGGGCACCCCCGGCAAAACCGGGACGGCGCACGGGTGCACGCCCCGGCACCGGGAAGGGACCCGCACCATGACCACCACGCCACAACGCCCGCTCGGCTCCGGTCTCGGGCCGTCCACCACCGCGGACGAGGCCGTCGCGGGCGTCGATCTGACCGGCAGGACCGCGCTCGTGACCGGCGGCGCGTCCGGGCTCGGCGTCGAGACCGTGCGGGCCCTGCGCGCGGCGGGCGCCGACGTGGTCGTGCCCGCGCGTGACCCGGCGAGGGCCGCGGGGGCGCTCGACGGCATCGACGGGGTGGACGTCCGGCCGATGGACCTGGCCGACCCCGCGTCCGTGGACGCGTTCGCCGACACCTTCCTCGCCGAGGGACGGCCGCTGCACATGCTGGTCAACAGCGCGGGGATCATGGCCGTGCCGCTCGGCCGCGACGCCGCCGGGCACGAGGCGCACTTCGCGACCAACCACCTCGGCCACTTCCGCCTGACGCTGCGGCTGTGGCCCGCGCTGCTGGGGGCGGGGGGCGCGCGCGTCGTCTCCGTCTCGTCCTGGGGGCACCGGCGCGCGGACATCGACTGGGACGACGTGGACTTCACGGCGCGCCCGTACGAACCGCTGGACGCCTACGGCCAGTCGAAGACGGCGAACGTGCTGTTCGCCGTCGAGCTGGACCGCCGCGGCCGGGACGAGGGCATCCGCGGCTTCGCCGTGCACCCCGGCAGCATCATCACGCCGCTCGGGCGGCACACGGACCCGGCGAACCTGCGGCGGATGGGCGTCATCGACGAGAACGGCGACCCCGTCATCGACCCCTCGCGCAACATGAAGACGCCCGAGCAGGGCGCGGCGACGGCCGTGTGGTGCGCGGCGTCGCCGCAGCTGGACGGGCTGGGCGGCGTCTACTGCGAGAACTGCGACGTCGCGCCGCTCGTCCCGGAGGGCGCCGAGCAGGCGCAGGGGCCGGGCCCCGCCTTCGGCGTGATGCCGTACGCCGTCGATCCGGCGGCGGCGCGCCGCCTGTGGGGGCTCAGCGAGCGGCTGACCGGGGTGAGCGTGGACTGACCGCCGTCAGCCGCCGTCGCGCAAGGGCAGCACCATCACGGTGCTCGCGTACGTCTTGCCAGGCCAGCGGATCGTCTCCCGGCCACGGAAGCCCCAGCGCTCGTACCGCGCGACGAGGTGGCGCGCCGGGGCGGCGGTGTCGAGGCCGACGTGGGTCGCCCCCGCCGTACGGGCCCACTCCCGGCCGGTGCGCCACAGCAGGGAGGCGAGGCCCTGGCCGCGCCGGGAGGGATCGACCGCCAGCTGGTTGAGCCACGCGCGGCCAGGCAGCGTCGCCTCATGGCTGAGCGCGCGCAGGGCGGGGCCGGGCGGCAGCGAGAGCGTCAGCGCGGCGACGACGGCGCCGCCGTCCACGCACACCCAGGACCGCCCGGCGCCCGCGCGGGCGAGGGTGGTCGCCTCGTCCTGATCGACGGCCGTGAAGTTCAGCCCGGCGCGGCCGAGTTCGGCGTACGCCCGGTGCAGCATCGCCGTGAGCGGCGCGGCGTCGGACGCGCGGAACTCCCGTGCCACGAGGGGCGCGTCCCCCACGTTCCTCCCGTTCATGCCCCGAGTCTCCCGCGCCCACGGGCGGACCGTGGGCGCGGGGGCCTGTGTCAGGGACGGGGGCCGATGACGGTCTCGCGGGCGGTGACGGTGATGGCGGCGGCGGGACAGGAGTCGGCCGCGTCGAGCGCGCTCTCGTCCGGGTCGATGCTGTCGTTCACCGGCGCGCTGTGGCGGCCGTCGAGCCGGAACAGCGCAGGGGCCGTACCGGCGCAGATGCCGGTGCCCATGCAGCGGTCGCGGTCCACGGCGAGGTGCCAGGCGGTCATCGCGTCACCATCCGATCGGCAGGGAGCGGGGGCCGCGGACGAGCAGTTCGTCCTTCCAGACGATCTCGCCCGCGAGCCGCAGCCCGGGGAAGCGGGCGAGCAGCGCGGCCAGGCCCTCCTGGAGCTCCAGGCGGGCCAGGGGCGCGCCGAGGCAGTGGTGCACGCCGTGGCCGAAGCCGAGGTGGTGCGTGTCGGCGCGGGCGACGTCCAGCCGGTCGGCGTCCTCGAAGCGCCCCCCGTCGTGGTTGGCCGACCCGATCGACACGAGGACCGGCTCCCCGGCCAGGACCAGCGTGCCGCCGACCTCGACGTCCTCCGTGGCGTACCGGGCGGCGCTCGCGCCCGCGCCGAGGGGCACGAAGCGCATCAGCTCCTCGACGGCGGCGGGCACGGCCTCCGGGTCGCTGCGCAGCCGCGCGAGCTGGTCGGGGTGGCGCAGCAGGGTCAGGACGAAGTTCGGCAGCTGCGTGGCCGTCGTCTCGTGCCCGGCGACGAGGACGGCGACGCACAGGTCGATCAGCTCCTCCTCGCTCAACCGGTCGTCCTGGTCCCTGGCGTTGACCAGGGCCGTCATCAGGTCGTCCTGCGGCGCGCGGCGGTGCTCGGCGACCAGGCCCGCCATGTAGTCACGCAGTTCGC
Organism: Streptomyces avicenniae; assembly: GCF_000719135.1. Classification (GTDB taxonomy): domain Bacteria; phylum Actinomycetota; class Actinomycetes; order Streptomycetales; family Streptomycetaceae; genus Streptomyces; species Streptomyces avicenniae. Next base: position 111,579 of record NZ_JOEK01000009.1, read on the forward strand.
CGCGCACGGCCGTGAACTCACCTGCGGTCATGGGGCTCGTGGAGAGCAGGCTGTCGCTCCACACGCGGAACTGCGGTCGGTCCGCGGCCGGGACGCCGAGCAGCTGGCAGATCACGAAGACGGGGATCGGCAGCGCGTAGTCCTCGACCAGGTCGGCGGGCTGGCCCGTCTCCTCCATCGCGTCCAGCAACTCGCCCGCCAGGGCCCGGACCTGGGGGCGCAGCCGCTCCACCTGCCGGACGGTGAACGCCTTGGCGACCAGGGTCCGCAGCCTGGTGTGCTCCGGCGGGTCCATGGCGAGGATGCCCGCGCTGCGCCTGCCGTCGGACTGCCGGGGCTCGTCGTGGGTGAGGGCCGCCGCGCGGCTGAACCTGCGGTCGCCGAGGACGAACCTGACGTCCTCGTAGCGGGTGGCGAGCCAGGCCGCGTCGCCGTGGTTCATGCGGACGCGGGTGAGCCCCGGCGTGCCGCGTGCCTCCCGGTAGGGGCAGGCGAGGTCGAGTCCGTCCGTCCGGTTGAAGGGGTAGTGCACCGGCGCCGTCCGTTCCATGGGGCCTCCCGGTCCTCTCGGTGGGCGCGCGCCCGCCTCGGGGCGACGCGCGTGAATTCCCTCGCGGGGACCGCCCGGTGGGCGGTCGCGCGGGTTTTCCGGTGGACACGGTGACGTTAGGAGCGGGCACACCTGGCGGCAAGGGCGCGGGGATTCCTTCGGGCCACATGCCCCTTCGCGCCGACGTGGCACCCACGCGCCGTGCCCCGGCCGGAACGGGCCGCGCGGGCGGCGCCGGGGGCCGTGCCGGGAGGAAACACGCAGGTCGGCGTCCGGCGGCCGGGCGCCGACAGGATCAGCCACACACCGTTAAGTCAAGCGACTTAACGCGCGTTCATCCATAAGAGACCCTTTCCCCGGCCGCAGGTAATTGGCTCCATCCTTTCCCTGACGGCATATTTCCCCGACGCGTTCCGCGACGCACGCGACCGGATTCACGCCATTCCGGCGCGACGGCCCGCCTTTCCCCCACCGGGCGCCGCGCGCCACGGCGTCCCGCGCGCGCCGCACGCCCCGCGCCGCGTGGACGCGCCGCCGGGCCGGGCCCGACCGGGCGCGGAACTCGTAAAGTGTCCGCCTACGGGCCCCGGAAGGCCCGCGACGGCCTACGGGGGACGGGGGACAGTGCGCGAGGACGAGAAGCCCGCCGCCCAGGGCCCCGCCACGCGCGAGCACCTGCTCGCCGTCGCGCTGCGCCTGTTCGCCGAGCACGGCATCGCCCAGGTCTCCAACCGCCGCGTGGCGCTTGAAGCGGGCACCGGCAACAACTACGCGGTGGGCTACCACTTCGGCAGCAGGCGCGGGCTGATCAAGGAGATCCTCGGGCGCCACCAGGCGGCCGTCGAGCCACTGCGGGCCGCACGCCTCGCGCAGGCGCGCCGCACAGGCGAGGCGGGCGACTACGTCGGCGGCCTCATCCTGCCGCTGACCGAGCACCTGGCCGCGCTGCCGGTGCCGACCTTCTACGCGCGGTTCGTCCAGCAGGCCCTGGCCGATCCCGACGCGAGCGCGCTGTGCCACGCGTCGAACAACGCCAGCCCGTCCGTCACCGAGATCCGGGGCTGGCTGCGGGAGAACACCGAGGACCTGGCGCCCGCCGTGCTGGCGGCGCGCAGCCGCCTCATCACGCTGCTCGCGACGCACACCTGCGCGCAGCACGAGGCGGAGCTGCACCACGGCTCACCGCGCGCGTTCGACTCGTGGCAGGAGGTCGGGGCGTTCCTGACCGCGTCGGTCACCGGCCTGCTGGCCCCGCCCCGGCGGGCCGCCTGCGCCTGACCGTGCGAAACGGCGTGGATGCGTACGGTGCCGACGCGCGCCCCCGCGCCCCCGGCGGCCCGGCGCCCGGCGCGCTCTCCCCGCTCTCCCCACGGCCCCCAGACGGCGCCACGCGGCGGGGCGGGGCGCGGCGGACGGGCGAGCGTTTCGCGTCAACTCTTCGGCCGGAAAGGCGAGTTGACGGCCGGGACCGGCCGGGGCACCGTTGCTCCGCTTGTCATGAATGCATCACACTGGACGGGCTCCGATCTACTCGCATAGAACACCTCCCGGAGGTTCTCTTGAGAATCGGTTCCACCGCACGGCGTGACGCCCTCGCCCTCGTCACCGCCCTGCTGGTCCTGCTGCTCACCGCAGGCGGCGCCGTAGCGCAGCCGCGCGGCGAGCGGGCGGCACAGCCCGCCGACATCCTGGACACCGTCGCACGCGACCTCGCCCGTTCCCTCACCGACTCCGCCTGGAGCGCGGACGTCCGCCGGGCGGTGCTGTCCGCCGACGAGGTGGACCTCGCCGACCTGGCGGCGCGCCCCGGCGCGGCCCCCCGCCTCACCGACCGTCTCGACGGCGCCAACGCCGGACTCGCCCGCGTCAAGGGGCTGACCGGCCATGCCGACTCCCTCCTCTCCCTGCGGCTCGGCGACAGCCGGATGCGCGCGGCGCTCACCCGGGCGGGCGGCTCCCCCCTGGTCGCCGCCGCGACCCTGGACGACGACCGCGCCGGTACCGTCACGGCCTACGACAGCGCGGGCCGTGCGCACACCCTCGACGCCGACACCGTGCCCGCGCGCCCGGTGTACGTCGTGGACATCGACGGCGAGGAGGCCCTGGCGGCCGGACTCGGCGTCCTGCGGGACGAACTGACGGCCGCGGGTCTCGACGCCGCGGACGTCACCGCCCAGGCGGGCTTCTGGAGCTCCCGGATCACCTCGATCCGCCTGGAGGACGACAAGGAGCCCTGGCCCAAGGGCGACGCGGAGATCTACGCGCTGGTCACCGGCTTCGGCCACGACGGCAAGGTCCGCGTCGATCCGGTCGAGCTGCCGTACCTCGACGAGGACGGGGAGACCTACTCGCCCGGCCAGATCCTCGTCAACTGGTCGTACTACAAGTACAGCCTGGCCGACGTCGTCCTGATGGAGGAGGACGGCAGCACCAACTACCTCGAACTGGCGCGCGCGGTCGCGAGCGCGCTGCTGACCATCATCGACGGGGGCGCGTACATCCCCCTGGTGGACGCGCTGCTCAACGCGCTGCCCGACGACTGGTGGACGGACGACCCCGACTACGTGGACTCCTGGTACACCCTGGCCGTGGACACGGTCGGTACCCGGGTCGGCGCGGCGAACAACGCGACCGTGACGCTGGACCGTTACTGGGTCCCCGAGCTGTGACCCCGTGCGGGGCGGGCCCGGCGCGGCCCGCCCCGCACACCCGGGAGTAGGCTCCGCGCCGGGAAGGGCCGGAGCGTCCTGCCCTCCCGCCTGTGTGGAGGTGCACGATGCCGACGACGTCCCGGCAGGACCCCTCGGACGAGGAGCGCGGCGCGGAGATACTCGCCGTGCTCGACACGGCGTTCCACCAGCTGCTGGCGGCCGACCCGGCGGCGTTCCGCGTCAAGTTCCGGAAGATGGCGGCGTCGGCTTTCGCCTTCTACCGGGGCACGGCCTGCCTGTTCTACAAGGACGTCGAGGCCGACCGGGACGGCGGCCCGTTCCTCGACGCGCGCACCGGCCGCGTCTGGATACACGGCGACCTGCACGCCGAGAACTTCGGCACGTACATGGACGCGGGCGGGCGGCTCGTCTTCAACGTCAACGACTTCGACGAGGCGTACGTCGGGCCGTTCCTGTGGGACCTGAAGCGGTTCGCCGCGTCGGTGGCGCTGCTCGGCTACACCAAGGCGCTCAGCGACGGCATGATCGGCGACCTCGTGCGCGCCTACGCCCGCGCGTACCGCGAGCGCATCGGCGTGCTGGCGCGCGGGGGTGAGGAGGGCGCGGTGGCGCCGTTCACGCTGGAGACGGCGACCGGGCCGATGCTCGGGGCGCTGCGGGACGCGCGGGCCAGGACGCGGTTCGGGCTGCTCGACTCGATGACGGAGGTCCGCGACCACGAGCGGCGGTTCGCGCCCGGCGGCGGCTCGGTGGCGCTGGACGAGGAGACGCGCGGCAAGGTGCTCGCGGCGTTCGAGGCGTACCTGGCGACGCTGCCGGAGTCACGGCGCTCGCGGCCCGACTCCTTCCGCGTCAAGGACGTGGTGGGGCGCCGGGGCATCGGGATAGGCAGCGCGGGCCTGCCGTCGTACAACGTGCTGCTCGAAGGGAACAGCGACGCGCTGGAGAACGACGTCGTGATCTACCTCAAGCAGGCCCAGGTACCCGCCGTCTCGCGGCACATCACCGAGGAGCGCATCCGCTCCTACTTCCGGCACGAGGGGCACCGTACGGTCATCTCGCAGCGGGCGCTCCAGGCGCACGCGGACCGGTGGCTCGGCTGGACCGAGCTGGACGGGGCGGGGCAGCTCGTCGCCGAGGTGTCGCCGTACGCCGTGGACCTCGACTGGTCGGAGCTGGACGAACCGGCCGCGATCACCGAGCTGGTCGCGGACCTGGGGCGGGCGACGGCGACGATGCACGCGGCGGCGGACGACTCCAGCGGGCAGTCGCTGGTGCCGTTCTCGACCGAGCACGCGATCGACGAGGCGATCGGAGACGACGGGGAGGGCTTCGCGGAGCTGCTGGTGGACTTCGCCCACGCCTACGGGGCACGCGCGCGGGCCGATCATCAGATCTTCCTCGACCTGTTCAGGAACGGGCGCATCCCCGGGCTGTGACGCGGCGGCCGGTCACGGCGGCGGGGGCACGTCGGCGGCGAGTGCCGCGCGGCCCGCGGCGAGCACGCGGCGCGCGCGGGGCAGGTCGCGCAGCTCGGCGGCGAGGGCGTCGAGCGCGGCGGGCAGCCCGGTCGCTGGCTCGCCGTGCGTGGCGAGGATGTGCGCCGACCAGGCGAGGTGGCCGGAGAACAGCGCGTCGTCGTCGGTGTAGAGCGCGGTGGCGAGGAAGTCCACGAGGGTGGCCGTCCGCTGGGCCGACGGGACGCCGTCCCCGGGGGCGGTGGCCGCCCTGACCAGCCGCGCGGCGCGGAGGGTCACGTGCGCGTACTCCTCGTCGGCGAGGTGCGGCAGGTCGTCCACGGCCTGGCGGCCGGGCGCGGGCCTTGGCAGGTGGCCGCGGCAGAGCCGTTCGGCCGCCGCGCGGGCGTCGGGGCACCACAGGTCGGCGCCGAACAGCCGCGCGTACCCGCCGCCGGGCCCGAACGCGGGCCCGCCGACGAGGACGGGCGTCCCCGCGTCCTGGCAGGCGAGGATCGCCTCGTGCGCGGCGGGCAGCCGGGTCGAGAACGAGGCGGACAGCGCGACGAGCGCGGGCCCCGTGCGGTGCAGGTGCTCCAGGAGCCGCGCCACGGGGACCTGCGGGCCCAGGTCGTCCACCTGCCAGCCGCGCAGCCGCAGCACCTCGACCAGGAGCCGGGCGGGGAGCGCGTGCCATTCGCCGTCCACGCAGGCGACGGTGACCCTGCCGTGCGTGGGCTCCGGCAGGGTGACGGCGGGGTGGGCGAGCAGCGCGTCGATCACGCGGCTGTCGATGGCGGTGGCGGCGTGCTCGTCGGTGATGCCGACACGGTTGTCCACCCACGCCTGACCGACCCTGCGCTGGACCTCGCCGACGACGTCGAGCAGCACGTCCTCGGGGCCGAGCCCCGACTCCAGGGCGGCGAGGGCGACCCCGGTGGCGGCGCTCCCGTCACCGGCGCGGACGGCGTCCCACAGCGCGTCGGCCCAGTCGCCCGGCTGCCGTGCGGGGGTCATGGGGGCGCCGCCCGCCCGGGGCGGGGGGCGGCGGGCGCGCGCAGGACGGCGAGGGCGATGTCGTCGTGCCGCCCGGAGCCGAGCCATTGGGCGACGACCATCTGCACGCGTTCCGCCACGGCCTCGGCGGGCAGGCCCGCGCACTCGGCGAGGACGGCGCGCAGCCGTTCCTCGCCGAAGAACTCGTCGGCCGTCGGGCCGCCCCTGGCCTCGGTGATGCCGTCGGTGTGGAGGAGGCAGGCGTCGCCTGGGGCGAGGCGGACGGCGGCGGTGCGTGCCTCGGCGTGGGGCAGGACGCCGAGGAGGGTGCCGCTGGTGGCGACGGTCTCGACCGTGCCGTCCGTGCGCAGGACGAGGGGCGGGGGGTGGCCCGCGCTGGTGAGCCGCAGCCGCAGGGCGGGCCCGTCGTGGCCGACGGAGGCGAGGACGAGCGTGGCGAACCGGTCGCCCGTGGTGTCGAGGAGCGCCCCGTTCAGGAGGTCGAGGAGGCGGCGGTGGTCGGGGGCGACGGGGATGAGGGCGTGCAGGGTGGTGCGGATCTTGCCGGTGAGGACGGCGGCGTCCAGACCCTTGCCGCTGACGTCCCCGAGGACGACCAGGGGCTCGGGGACGTCGGCCGAGCCGGGGTGGACGTCGTAGAAGTCGCCGCCGATGCGTTCCGTGTCGCCCGAGGGGCGGTAGCCGGTGGCCAGCTCGACGCCTTCGAGCCGGGGCGCGTGGGGTGGCAGGAGGTCGCGTGTGAGGGTCGCGGTGATCGCGGCCTGCTCGGCGTACAGCCGGGCGGCGGACATCGCCGCGCCCGCGCGGGCGGCGAACAGCCGCAGGGTCACGTCGTCGCGTTCCCGCTCCTGCTCGCCGTGCACGTCCCGGTCGGGGCCGCCGAGCAGCAGCATCACGCCCGCCGACCTGCCGTGGCCGGGCAGCGGGGTGAGCCGGACGGAGCCGACGGGGCCCATGCCGGGGGGCAGCAGGCGTGCGGGGAGCGCGGCGGGGTCGATGCCGCGGGCGGAGGGCGGGTGGCCGCTCAGTGCCAGGCCCAGTTCTGGCAGGGCGTCGAGGTCCAGGGACAGGGCGCGGCGCTCGGGCTCGCCGCCCCGGACGCAGTGCGTGACGTGGTGGGTCCTGTCCGTGGTGGAGGCGATGACGGTCACGCCGTCCGCCATGTGGGTGGCGGCGAGCCAGGCCGTGGCCTCCATGCACCGGTCGAGGTTGAGGGAGGCGAGGAGGCGGTTCGACAGCTCGGTGAGGAAGGCGGTGCGGTCGCGTTCGTGGCGGAGCGCGTCGGCGAGGTGCCGGTCGTCGCTGTCGTCGGCGAGCCACCAGGTGACGCCGCCGTCCGGGCCCGGCGTGGGGGTGGCGCGTACGGTCCTGCCGCCCACGGGGCCGCACACGATGTCGCCGTCACCCGGGGTGACGCCGCGCGGCCTCCCGGTGAGGTGTCGGTGGGCCGAGATGAGCCAGTCGGGTGCCGTCGCCCGCAGCGGGCGGCCCGGGACGACGGCGGGCAGCAGCGCGAGGGCGCCCCCGTTCGCCCTGAGCACGGTCCCCTCGGCCCCCACGAGCAGCAGGGGGCACGGGACCGCGTCCCAGGGAGGGCCGTCCCCCGTGCCGTGGGCGGGGTCTGCGGGGGCTGCGGGGCTCGTCACTCGGGGGGACCTCACAGTGCGCGGCGGGGATGTCAGGGGCGCGGCGCGGCCCGGACGCCCCGCGCACCTTCGTGGTCTCCACCATCGCCCACGGGCCCCGGGTCGGCACGTCGGAGGTGCCGACCCGGGGCCCGGGGTCGTGGGGGTGCGTGTCAGGCGTTCACGTCGTGCTCGTGGAGGAAGGGCATGGGGTCCACGGCGGAGCCGTAGTCGGGCGTGCTGCGGACCTCGAAGTGCAGGTGGGGGCCGCTGCTGTTGCCGGTGTTGCCTGAGGCGGCGATCTCCTGGCCGGTGGTGACCTTGTCGCCGGGCTTCACGTGGATCGCGTCGAGGTGGGCGTACTGGGTGTACGTGTCGTCGTCGTGCTGGACGACGACGGCGTTGCCGTACGCGGGGCCGTCGCCCGCGCCGTTGCCGCCCGCCTTCACGACGGTGCCGCCGTGCACGGCCTGGACCTCGGTGCCGACGTCCACGGCGAAGTCCTGGCCGCTGTGCTTGTGGGCCCAGCGGTCGCCGCTGTTGCCGTAGGTGGCGGTGAGGTCGTAGTCGCCGCCGATGGGGTCGGTCCAGGTGGTGGCGGCCTTGTGCTGGGCGTCGGCCTGGGCGCCGGTGCTGTCGGCCAGGCCGCTCGCGGTGGCGGCGGTGTCGATATGGGGCGCGGCCTCTGCGGTGCCGCCGTCGGCGGCGAGAGCGCCGGTGACGCCCGCGGAGGCGACCAGACCGGTGGCCAGGGCGACACCCGCACGGGAGCGCAGTCGCATGTGCGTCAGGCTGCGGATCGTGGTGCTGTTCGGCATGGGAGTACCTCGCAGTATTCGGGGGTCGTCGGCCCAGGTCCGGGCTGACACGTCCATGGATAACCGCCGACGTGGGAGGGGTTCAAGTAAGGCATTCCCTGTGCGGGTTAGTAGGGAAGAAGGACGATGCGATGGTGGAATCCGCGGAATGTCCCGGCCGGGTGACCCCTTTTCCCGTCACCCGGCCGTCGCACCGCGCTGACCTGGGGTTTCCCGCGCCCGTCCGTGAAGGCGGCGCTGCGGAGCGCGACGTCGGATTTCCTCGGTCCCCGCGCCTCGGGACGAAAGTCCCGGGCCCCCTGGCATTACCTCTCCCCTAAGCGCGGTAGTGGGCCGGGAAAAGCGTGTGAGCAGCGCCACCGGAAAGGGGCGCGGCGGCGCCGAGGCCGCCGCACGCCGCGCCATGATCGCGCTCCATGGCGTCACGGGAACGGGGGCCGTGGTCAGTTCAGCGCGCCGCTGAAGCCGCTGTAGATCTCCGTGGCCTCGCAGAAGGCGAACCCGAGGTGGCCCGCGAGCGCCAGGGCCTCGTCGATCCGGTCCAGCTCGAACGCGCAGCCCTCCCCCCAGCCGTCCCGTTCGGCGGGGGCCACCAGCGCCGGGCGCTCCGCGCGCAGCCGCGCCCGCAGCGCGGGCACGTCGGCCGCCGCCACCAGGCCGCCGACCATGTCGTTCTCCACGATGGTGGGCGGCGCGAACCAGGTGAGGTCGGGGAACTCGTCCCACAGCGGCGCGAGCAGCTCCGTGGGCGCGGAGAACTCCGCCGTGGACGTCCCCGCGCGCTCGCACAGCGTGCTCGGCCAGGTGTATCCGCGGGACATCCAGCCGGGCACGAGGGCGGCCGAGAAGGCGACGACCGCCATGGGTATCTCCCGCTCGACCAGGCCCGTGGGCGGGTACGTCTCGCCGGACTCGGGGTCGCGCACCGTGTCCTTTCCTGCACGCAGCGCCGCGACGGCCGCGCGCAGGACCCGCACGCGGTAGCTGATCTCGCGCCGCAGCTCCGCCTCGGACGGCACCTCGTCACGTGGCGGCGCGGGCACGTCGGCCAGGCCGGGGTGGAGCGCGGCCAGCGTCTCCCTGGCCAGCTCGTCCGCCGCCTCGTAGGGGGTGCCGATCCAGCGCAGCACACCGGCGGTGACGGCGGCGGGGTCGTCCCCGGTGACGAGGAAGGGGCGGCCCCAGACGTACAGCTGGGCGTCGAAGGCGTCGATGTCCTGCTCGCTCGCCGCCTCGAACGCCTTGAGCGCCCACTGCTTGGCGCGGAAGCCGGTGCGGCGCGTGGCGGCGGCGCGGGCGAGGAGGTCGTCCAGGGCGTCGTCCGGGCCCTGCCCGGCGATGTACGGCAGCAGGCGCCCCTGGACGAGGGGCAGGTCCACGGGGTGGAAGCTCGTGTCGAATCCCATGATCGCGGAGCCTAGCGGCGGGGTCCGACAACCACCCCCGCCCACCGGACGCGCGGGCGTTCCCCGTCGGACCCGGCAGGCCCGCTGCGCTGGCCGAGGACGGGCAAGGGGACCGGCCGACGGAACGGACAGTCCTCCTCATGCTCCGCGTTCAGCGGCAAAGAGGATGTGAGTGCCACCGTCACGGGCTCCCTCCGCCGCACACGCGGCAGCCTCCCGATCGAGGAACTGCTGCCATCGAGATGGATCGGCCTCCATCTCCGTGAGGAGTTCGAGGTTGTGCAGGCTGGCCCAGTTGCTGGCAGAGCCGTCGATCAGTGCGGCGCCGGTCCCTGCGACCAGATCGACGATCTCCGACCATGTGAACATGCGGCAGACGTGCTCCATCCCGGGTACGTGGCGCAGATCACCGGTACGCAGGACCTGGTCGCCGACGTCGGCGCCGTGCTCGGCTTCGAGGTCGGTGGCGCCGGGCAGCCGGGCGCGCCAGGTTCCCCACAGGGACATGACCGAGGCGACGACGACTCCCCCCGGCCGCACCACGCGGACGAGCTCGGCCATGGCCTGCTGCTCCTTTCATGAGAGGCTTGCCCAAGCTCCCGATCATGACCACGGACGGGCAGGCAAGGTGGGGAAAGTTCGCCCCGGGTGGCGCCCGGACAATCTTCGACGGCAGCGCGAGGCTCACGGTCTGACGCTGGAAGGCGCGGGCGAACGTCTACGCGACGTGGCCCGGGCCGCCGGACTGGCCGTACCGGCCGCAAATTTCCAGACGCTCTGGCAGCACGAGCAGGGTGAGGTCTACCCCGGGCCGCACTACCGGCGGGCATATTGTCTCCTGTACCGCGCGACCGAGCCTGAACTCGGCTTCCGGCGTGCTCTGCCGAACGAGGCCACCAAGCTCGGATTCACCGCGTCGAGCGAACCGCACGACGGATCCCACGTCCTGGCGGTGGAACGCGCACTGCTCCAACTCGTACCCGGCACCGAAGACATCGACGGGCCCGGCGTGCAGCAGCGGATCCTCGACGCCTGGAAACGACGTCATACGGGCGGCGATCCGAACAGGCCGACGCTGATGATGGTCGGCGGCTATGCGGGCAGCGGGAAGTCGGAGTTCTCCCGCTTCATATCCCAACTCACCGGCTGGCCCGTCCTCGACAAGGACTCGATCACACGTCCTCTTGTCGAGCGTCTCCTGGTGGCGATGGGCAGCGAGCCCAACGACCGGCACACCGACCTCTACCGGAACAGAATCCGCCCGCTTGAGTACCAGTGCCTGCTGGAAACCGCATACGCGAACATCGACTGCGCGATCAGCACCGTGCTCACCGCGCCGTTCCTCGCCGAGGCGACCGATCCGCGGTGGATGCGGCGGCTGATCAACCGCTGCGAAGCGCGCGGCGTCACCGTCGTCGTGGTCTGGGTCGAGTGCGACCTCGACACCATGCACGAGTACATCGGCTTCCGCTCCGCGGCCCGGGACAGCTGGAAGCTCCAGAACTGGGCGACGTACGTAGCAGGAATCGATCTGGAACTGCGCCCCGTCGTCCCCCACCTGATCGTCGATAACCGGCTCGGCGCCGCGATCTCGTTCACGGATCAGGTACGCCTGGTCTTCGGCACGGTGTTCCTGTGATCCACGGCATTCTGCTGTACGGACCGCCAGCGGCAGGCAAGGACACGGTCACGGCGGCATTGGGCGAGCTCGACCCACGGTACGTGCCCTTCGCCCGGCTCAAGATCGGTGGCGGGAAGACGACGGGATACCGGATGGGCACGCCGGAACAGCTGACCGTCCTGGAGGCGAACGGCGGCGTCGTCTACCGCAACGAGCGGTACGGCAACGTCTACGTCGTGGACCGGCCCGGCCTCGAAGGCGCCGCGAACGGAGGGAGGACACCCGTCGTCCACCTCGGCCAGATGGCAGGGATGGAGCAGGTGAGCGCCCGCTTTCCCGCGCGCTGGGCCCGTGTTCTGCTCTGGTGCTCCAAAGAATCCACGGCACGGCGATCAGCGCAGCGGAGCGATACCGACACGGCGGCTCGGCTGACCGCCTGGGACGCCACCGAGGCAGACCTTGCCGCGCATCCGCAGGCGCGGTGGGAGGTGCGGGTGGACACGGATGTGACGGCTCCTCAGGAAGCGGCACGAAGGATCGACGCGGTCGTCCGGACCATCACACCTCACCTCTGACCACTCGAACGCCTCACCGGCAAGGCCACACCGGCGCAGCCGACTCAGCTCGGATCGTCCCTTTCCGCGCGCAGCGCCTCCAGCGCCTCGGTGACATCGAGCGACGCGTCCTTGCAACTGTCCCATCGGGCGAGCGTCTCGGCAGCCGCGTGCATGAGGGCGTCCGGCAACCCGGCGGCGGCGAGCAGAGCGGCCGTGTCCTCGATCTCCGGGCCCCAGCGCCAGGCGCGGGCAGCGGTCTTGGGGATGTAGTCGGTCTCGACGAGATAGCTGCCGGTGCGCTCGGCCGCGATCGCCAGCAGTTCGTCACCGACGCCGTATGCATCGGCCGCCCCGTAAGCCACGGCGGCCAGCACACGGGAGACCTTCTGGTAGCTGGAGTACGCGAGCTTCAGCGCGGAGGCTGCGCCGAGGCGGTCACCGACGATGTGCGTCCGTACATCGGTGCCCGCGAACAGTTCGACGATCCGGTCGGTGTGTCCGGCGGCAGCAGCCAGGTAGAGCATCGGCGACTTGCCTCCCACCGGGGGCGACCCGACAACCGCGGCATCGACGACCGGCGTCGGGCCCAAGGAGTCGGCGATGCGCTGCACGCGGAACGGCGCCACGGCATTCGCCTCGACGTAGACCGCTTCCGAACCGGTCCGCAACTCCGCCACGTCGGCTGCGATCTGCTCGGAAGCGGCTGGCGGACAGAGGGACAGCATCACCTCGGAACGGGCGACGATCTCGGGCAGTCCGGCGGCTCGAAGGCCGGCGTCCTGTGCTCGGCGTCGGGTCGCGTCGCTGCGGCCGTCGGGACACCAGAGCACCGTGTGGCCCCGAAGGCGTAGTTGTGCGCCGAAGGCGGCCCCCATGCTGCCGGGGTGTAGAAGCCCCACAACCACCGTCATGACGCGATCCCTACGTGATCGGCCGTACGCAGGAGCAGGATGTCGATAGCAGCACGCACATGAGGAACCGTGTGGTCCGGGGCAGGAGCCTGCGGTGCCCGCCCATGGCCGTTGGCCACCCAGATGGTGTGCAGCCCCGCCGAGCGACCTCCGACGATGTCGGTGCCGGGGTCGTCACCCACCATCCATCCCCCCTCGCCCGGTACGGCCCCACAACGGGCGAGGGCCATCTCGAAATGCCGCATCTCGGGTTTACGCGCGCCTACTTCCTCGGAAACGACGACGCCATCGACATGTTCGGCGATGCCCGTGGCCCTCAGCTTGGCCCATTGGATGTCCGCGGCACCATTGGTCGCCACCCCCACCCGCCAGCCCGCGGCACGCAGTTCGTCCAGGCCGCCGAGGACCTCGGCGGGGCACGACACCCTTGCCGCGATCTCGGAACGGTAGGAACGCCACAGCTCGGGGGTCGGCGCCGAAAGCCGGAGGCGCGTGCGGATCGCGTCGAAGGTGGACGGGCTGGCCCGCTCGGCCAGCATGCCCAGGACGTACGTCCGCTCCTCGTCCCCCAGACCGTGCCGGGTGGTGAACTCAGCAGCCCAGTCGGCCAGCTTTCCCGCCCGGTCCACGAGGGTGTTGTCGAGATCGAAGAGAACCGCAAGGCGCCGCACAGCTTCACCCTAATGAACTCGCGGCCGTCGGTCGTGGTGATCGCCGGGATTGTCGCCGGGGTGGGTCCGGTCGGCGAGAGCGTGCCGGGGCGACCGCCGAAGCAGTCGGACGCCCGGGATGCGGGTCAGAGCTGAGGAGGGGAGACGGGTGGGGGCGGCGGGGCTCCGGGCCGTTCCTGGTCCCAGTCGGCCCGGCCTCCCGCCCCCAGCACGTGGGCGGCCAGGCGCAGGTCGTCGTCGGGCGGTCCTGAGAAGACGCGGCGGGCGACGCCCGAGACGAGGAGGGGCAGCAGCGGGCGCAGGGGCTGCACGAGGCGCAGCCACGGGGGCGCGTAGACGCTGGTGGCGCGGCGCCGGATGCCGTGGGTCAGCCACGCCGCGACACGGTCGGAGGTGTAGACGCGCTGGGCGAAGGCGGGCTGGTGGGAGCGCAGCGCGCGCAGCACGGGGTGTTCGTCGAGGGCGTCGATCATGTCGGTGCCGGTCCAGTGGAGGTAGGCGATGCCGACATCGACGCCCTCGGGGCGCAGTTCGGTGCGCAGGGCCTGGGCGAAGGACTCGACCCCGGTCTTGGAGGCGCAGTAGGCGCTCATCAGGGGTGCGGACCCGAAGGAGGCGGTGGAGGCGATCTGGAGGAAGTAGCCGCCGGTCTCCACGAGTTGGGGCAGGAAGACGCGGGCGGTGTTCGCACTGCCGATGAGATTGACCTCGATGACGCGGTTGAACAGCGCGGTCTCGCTGGCGGCGAAGGAGCCCGCGATGGCGATCCCGGCGTTGGCCACGACCACCGACGCGGGGCCGAGCCGCGCCCGCACGGCGCGCGCGGTGCCGAGCAACGTCGGCTCGTCGGTGACATCGACCTCGAAGCAGCAGGTCTCCGTGGGCAGTCCGGCGGCCACCTGGCGCAGCGACTCCAGCTCCCGCCCCAGCAGGGCCACCCGCAGCCCGCACCCGGCGAGACGGCGCGCCGTCGCGGCCCCCACCCCTCGCGCCGCGCCGGTGACCACCGCCACCCGCCCGAACGGCCGGTCCTGACCCATCGGCCCCATCGCTGCCTCCCTGGCGAGCGCACGGCCCCGTACCGCACCCGGCCAGTCGATCACGCGCCGTGCCGCGGCACCCGTCACGGGCGGCCCACCGGGTGAGCGCGGGCGCCTGGGAGACTGCGGTCATGGAGACGAGCGCGCAGCGGGAAGCGGACGGGACACGGCCGGGCCGTCCCGCGTGGGAGCTGCGTCCGGCGGAGCCCGCCGACGTCGAGGTGATCGCGGAGCTGCGGGCGACCGTCATGCGCGCGGACCTGGAGCGGCTGGGCCGGTTCGACGCGCACCGGGTACGGCAGCGGCTGCGTGACGCGTTCTCGCCCCGCTACACGTCGGTGATCCTGTCCGGCGGCGCCTTCGCGGGGTGCGTCACGCTGCGCCCCGCCGAGGACGGGCGATGGCTGGAGCACTTCTACCTCGTCCCAGGGCTCCAGGGCAGGGGGCTCGGCTCCGCCGTCCTGCGGACGCTGTTGGAGCGGGCCGACGCCGAGGGGACGCCCGTGCGGCTGGACGTCCTGCGGGGCAGCGCGGCGCGGCGGCTGTACGAGCGCCACGGGTTCGCCGTCGAGTCCGAGGACGCGATCGACGTCTTCATGGTGCGGCGGCCGGACGCGGGCGGCGGCGCCCCGGCTGCGCAGGCGCGGCGGGGCGCTTAGCCTCGGAGGACGCCCGCGAAAGGGAGGACCGCATGTCCCGCAACCGCTCACGCGTCCTCGGACTGGTCGCCGGCGCCGCCGCAGGCGCGGCGGGCACGACGGCGCTCAACACCGTGACGTACGCCGACATGGCGCTGCGGGGCAGGCCCGCCAGCAGCACGCCGGAGGCGACGGTCGAGAAGCTGGCGGGCGACGCCCACGTCACGATCCCCGGGGACGAGGGGACGCGCCCGAACCGGTTCACCGGCCTCGGCGCGCTGACGGGCCTGGCGGCCGGGGTGGGCGCGGGCGCGCTGCTCGGCGCCTGGCGCGCGGCGGGGTGGCGGCCGGGGACGGTGCTGTGCGGGGCGACGGCCGCGCTCGCCGCGCTGGTGGCCTCGAACGGGCCGATGACGCTGCTGCGCGTGACCGACCCCCGGACGTGGAGCGCGTCCGACTGGGTCAGCGACGTCGTGCCGCACGCGGCGTACGGCGCCGTGACGGCGTGGCTGCTGGAGCGGCTCGACCCGGCCTGACCCGGCTCGCCCGGCCTGGCCCGCTCAGACCTCGATCTCGCCGCCGACGGTCCGCAGGTGCTCGCGGAAGGTGAGCGACGGGTTCTCGCGGCGGCGCTCCAGGTAGCGGCGGAACGCGACCTGCTCGCGCAGGGTGACCCCGGCGCGGATGCGGTCGGCCTGGGCGCGTTCGGTGTCACGGATACCGGCCGCCGTGTCGAGGAGGCGGGCGGCGTCGGCGTCCGGGACGAACAGCACGCCGTCGTCGTCGGCGAGCACCAGGTCGGAGCGGCCGACCGTCCACTCCCCCACCTCCGCGGACTCCAGGGCGTCGGCGGGACTCGGGTCGAGGCGCTGCGGGCCGGTCGGTACGGCGCCCAGGCTGATCACGGGCAGGCCGATCGCGCGGATGTCGGCGGTGTCGCGGTGCAGGCCCCAGATGACGACGCCCGCGACCCCGGCAGCCCGCGCCTCCAGGACGGCCAGGTCACCGGCGCACGCCTCGTCGGTCCGGCCGCCGTTGTCGATCACCAGCACGTCGCCCGGCGCGGCCGTCTCGAACGCTTCGAGGAAGACGTCCACGCTGCCGGTGTGCCGCACGGGCAGGACGCGTCCGGCGAGGCGCGTGCCCGGCAGGACGGGCCGCAGCCCGGCGGGCGCGCAGCGCACGGGCAGCCCGAGCCGCAGGCAGGCGTCCGCGACGTGGGGGGTGGTGAGGGTGGCGAAGTGCCGCGCGATCTCGGCGTTCCCGGTGAGGTGGGTGGGGCGCGGGGTGGGCGCGTCCTTCGTCCGGGCGGTGTTGTCCATGGCTGTGCCTCGCTGGTCGGACCCCGGCACGGGGCGTGTGCCGCCGTGCCGGGGCCGACCCTATGCGACGGGCCGCGGGGCGTGCCGCAGGGGAACGGTCGGAGGGGGCGACGCGTCCGCGGGCGTCGCCGTGCGGGAGGTCACGGGACGCGTGCCGCCTTCTTGAAGACCTCCAACACCGACAGGTAGCTCTCGGCGCCGTGGCCCTCGGCGACGGCCCGCCTGGCGATCTCCCGCATGAGCCGCGGCTGGTCGGTGTGGACGCCCTGCTCCTCGCTGGTGCGGGTGACGTGGTCGAGCGCGTGGAGGTTCATCTCCAGGGTGCCGAGTTCGCCGGGGTAATGGCCCCGGTCCAGGTCGGGGAGATGCCCGGCGAACGTGGGGTCGAGCACCGAGGGCATGAACCAGCCGAGCGCGAGATCGGCGAACGTGACCGCGGGGACGCCCGCGGAACCGACCAGGGCGGTGGCGTGCAGGAAGCCGTTCACCGTCGCGTACATCATTTCGAGCAGCGCCGTGTTGTAGAGGAGCGCCAGGCCGGGGTCGGGGCCGAGGTGGCGGGGGTCGCCCAGGGTCGCCAGCGTCGCCCGGTGCGCGTCGAAGACGTCCCGCGCGCCGCTGTAGAGGAAGACGGACGTGGGGTCCCCGACGAGCGGGGGCGGCACCATGATCGCGCCGTCCAGCCAGCGGGCGCCCCGGTCGGCCGCCCGACCGACCGCCGCGCGCGCCTCCTCCGGCGTACCTGTGCCGAGGTTGACCAGGACGCGGTCCCGCAGGGCGTCCCGGGCAGGGGCGAGGACCGCGTCCGTGGTCGGGTAGTCCTGGAGGCACAGGAGCGTGAGGGGGCTCGCGGACACCGCCTCGGCGACGGTCGCCGCGCGGCGGACGCCCTTGGCGACGAGGCTGTCGGCCTTCCCCGGGGTGCGGTTCCAGACGGTCGTGGTGTGGCCGCGGTCGGCGAGCGTCGCGGCGAGCGCGTGGCCCATGGGTCCGAGGCCGACGACGGTGACGGGCGGGTGCTGCGGATCGGGCAGGTGAGGATGCGTCATGCGCCCTAGACTTGTCTGTCACATCGATGTGAGAGTCAAGGGGACGTGGGGGTCGTCACATGCGCATGGGCGAGTTCGCCCGGCGGACCGGGGTCAGCCAGCGCCTGCTGCGGTACTACGAGGAGCAGGGGCTGCTGCGTCCTTCGCGGCGGCCGAGCGGATACCGCGAGTACACGGAGGACGACGTCGTCACCGTCCGGGGCATCCGCATCCTGCTCGCCGCAGGGCTCGGCACGGCCACCATCGCAGAAGTGCTGCCCTGCATGGTCGATGACGGGCGGACCCTCGCGCCCGCCTGCTCCGGCATGCTGCCCGACCTGGAGCGGGAGCGCGCGCGCATCGACGCGGCCGTGGCCGACCTGCTGGCCGCGCGGGACAGGCTCGACGGCGTCATCGCCGCCACGGCACCGGCCGGGAGCGGCGCTCCGGCGGCCTGCTGAGCGCCCGTCACAGGACGGGCGACGCGGGCGCCGGGTAGGGCCGTTCCACGGGGAGGAGACGGGCGGCCTCCTCGGTGCGCCGCGCGCGGACGAGCGCCCGGATCTCGTGGGCGAGCGGCGTGACGTCGGTGATGCCGGTGATCCACTCGTCGGCGTAGCGGCGTGACGCCTCGCCGTGCAGGCCGAGTTGCAGGGAACGGTGGGGCAACGGGCGCAGGTGCAGGTCGCGTTCGGGGTCCCACTGGACGCGCGCGGGTGAGCGCCTGAGCGTGGCGCGCCAGTCGGCGGCGTCCGCGTACCGGTCGGGGTCGTGGTGGGACAGGCAGGCGCGTTCCAGGGCCCAGGCGAAGCCCTCGCGGGTGATCTCGACGGCGAGGACGGTCTCCTGGTCGGGCTTGGTCGCCCAGCCGCAGCGGTACATCATCCACAGGAACGAGGGCTTGACCCAGGTCATCCGCCCGCGTTCCCAGGCCGGGGGGAAGCGGCCGTCGCGGGCCGCCGGGAGGCCGAGCGCGGGCGCGTACGCCTGGTAGACGGTGACGGTCCCGGCGGTGTACGCGGCCCGTATCTGGCGGTGCGGCGGGCTCTCCTGCGTGGTCATGGCGGGCAGTGTGGCACGGGCCCTGGGCGGCGGTCGCGGCTATTGCGGGGGCACGGTGACGGCCCCGGCGTCGTGGCCGGTCTGGGCTGCGACGACCTCCCGCGCGTTGCCCTTGACCCAGCGCAGCAGCGTCTCCAGCGGCGCCGCGGCGTCCGCGCCGAGCGGCGTGAGGGCGTACCGCACGCTCGGCGGCACGGTCGGGAGCACCTCGCGGGAGAGCAGGCCGTCCCGGACGAGCGTGCGCAGGTTCTGCGAGAGCATCTTCTCGCTGACGCCGTCGATGAGCGTGCGCAGCTCGTGGAACCTGAGCGGGCCGCCCTGGAGACCGACCAGGATCAACAGGCCCCAGCGGCTGGTGAGATGGTCGAGCACCTCACGTCCTGGGCAGTCCCTGTTGAACGCGTCACAGGGGTCGGGTGGCGTGGCGGGCGTGACCTGGGAGCGGGCTTCCATGCCCGGAGCTTACTTCGAGGTATGCCCTTACCAGAAGAGAGCATTGCCTTCTAGCGTCCCCGCATGACCACCTCTCGTACCGCTCCCCCCGTCGCGTCCACGGCCCGGTCGGGCCGGGTGCTGACCGCGCTCGTCGTGTCCGTCGCCGGGTACGCCCTGATGCAGACGCTCGTCGTGCCCGCGCTCGGGCTGCTCCAGACCGAGCTGGACACGACGCCGGTGTGGTCCGCCTGGGTCCTCAGCGCGTTCCTGCTCTCCAGCGCGGTGCTGACCCCGCTGATCGGCCGGATGGGCGACCAGTACGGCAGGCGCCGCGTGCTGCTGTGGGTGCTGGCCGTCCACGCGGCGGGCACCGTGGGCGCCGCGCTGTCGCAGGACATCGGCCAGCTGATCGCCGCCCGCGTCGTGCAGGGCGCGGCGCTGGCCGTGCTGCCGCTGGCGTTCGGCATCCTGCGCGAGGCGCTGCCGCCCGCACGGCTCCACCTCGGCACCGGCCTGGTGTCGGGCGTCATGGGGGTGGGGGCGGGCGCGGGCCTCGTCGTGGGCGGGCTGCTCGCCGACCACTTCTCGTGGCGGGCGCTGTTCGTGCTGGGCGCGGCCCTGGCGGCGGTGAGCTTCGTGCTGGTGCTGCTGTGGGTGCCCGCCGGGCCGCAGGCGGGCGGCGGGCGGCTGGATCTCGGCGGCGCCGCGTTCCTCGGGCTCACGCTGGTCCTGCTGCTGCTCGCGCTGACGGAGGGGCCGGCCTGGGGCTGGACGTCGTGGCGGGTGCTCGGGCTCTTCGCGCTGTCGCTGGGCGGCGCGGCGCTGCTGGCGTGGTTCGAGAAGGGCAGGGACGACGCGCTGGTGGACATCGTGGAGTTCACGCGTGCGCCGATGCTGATGACGCACCTGTCGGCGTTCGCGTTCGGCGCCCTGTCGTACGTCTTCTACGTCGCGATGCCGCGCTTCGCCCAGACGCCTGAGGAGGCCGCCGGTTACGGCTTCGGGGCGACGATCACCGTGGCGGGGCTCCTGATGCTGCCCGGGGCGCTGACGATCCTGCCCGCGAGCATGGCGACCGGCCCGCTGGCCGCGCGCGCCGGGGAGCGCGCGCCGCTCGTCGCCGGGTTCCTCGTGTGCGTGGCGGGCTCGGCGCTGCTGGCGCTCGCGCACGGCGCGATGTGGCACCACCTGGTGTTCTACGCGCTGGTCGGTGTCGGCTCGGGGCTCGTCATGGCCGCGCTGCCGAAGCGCGTCGGCGCGCTGGCGCCGCCGCACCGGACGGGCACGGCCAACGGCCTGAACAACATCGCCCGTACGGTCGGCGGCGTGGTCGGCAGCCAGGTCACGGCGGCCGTCTTCACGGCGGGCGCGGACGGCGGCCTGCCGGGCGACGGCACGTACACCACGCTGTTCTGGCTGGCGGCGGCCGTCGGGCTCGCGGGCGCGCTCGTCGCGCCGTACGCCGTGCGGGCGGAGCGCGCGGCCTGACGGCGGCGCGCCCGCCCGCCCCGGCGGCTCAGGCCGCGGCCACCTCGCGCGCCGCGGCCTCGATGAGGTCGGTGACCGGTCCTGGCTGCGAGGCGAGCGAGGCGTGGCCCGTGTCGAGTTCGACGAGCGCGCGGGGGTTCATGCGCCGGGCCATGCGGCGTTCCGCGTCGGGGTGGATCATGCGGTCGCCGGTGGAGACCTGGTACCAGCTGGGCTTCTTACGCCAGGCGGGGCTGGTGACGTTGTCGCCGAACGTCGAGGCGAGCGGTGCCTTCTGGGTGACGGCCATGACCAGCGCCTCGTCGGCGGCGAGGTCCTGGCAGAAGCTCTCGCGGAACGCCTCCGGCTTGATCCACAGGTGGCCGTCGGAGTCCGGCGCGATGTTCCCGGCCGCCTCGGCGGGCTGCTCCTGGCTGATCTGCCCGGGGCTCTCGCCCGCGTCGGGGGCGAACGCGGCGATGTAGACGAGGCCCGCGACGTTCGGCAGGTCGCCCGCCTCGGTGATGACCGCGCCGCCGTACGAGTGGCCGACGAGGAGGACGGGCCCGTCGATCTGCCGGACCATCTGGCGCGTGCGCTCGGCGTCGTCGGCCAGTGAGGTGAGCGGGTTCTCCACCGCGTGGAGGTCGTCGTAGCCGCGTCTGTTCAGCTCGACGACGACCTTTCCCCAGTGGGCGGCGTCGCCCCAGAAACCGTGGACCAGGACGACAGCGGGAGCGTTGGGCATGGTGGTTCGCCGTTCCGTCGAGAGTCGAGAAGTGTGTCGCCCCCCTCGTCACGCTAGCCCCGGTCGCGCGGCGCGGCGACCGCGCGCGTCACGTCCTGAGGGCGTGCCGGGGCGTGAGGCGCAGCAGGCACGCGGCGGCGGCCAGGGGGCCGAGGACCGTGGGGCCGTCATCGGCGAGGGTGAGGAAGGCGCCGGGCAGCGCCAGCCGTTCGTACAGGTGCCACTCGATGGCACGCTCGGGCGCCGGGGGCGCGCCGGGGCGGGGCGCGGCGTGGGCGAGGCAGCCGGTGCACAGCAGGACGGCGCCCGCCAGGAGGACGAAGAAGGCGGTGCCGGGCCGGTGGTGCAGGAATCCGGGCGTGGTGATGGCGGTGATGTACGCGGCGGCCGCGAGGAGCGCCAGGACGGTGACGGTGCCCTCGGGGCCGAGGCGGACGGCGAGCGTACGTCTGCCCGCCGCGCGGTCGGCGGCGAGGTCGTGGAGGGCGAGCAGGGCGTTGCTGAACGTGCCCTGGAGCCCGAGCGCCAGGGCGACGGCCCACAGCGGTGCGGAGGGCAGGCCCGCGGTGAAGCACGCGCCGGCGAGGACGCAGCAGGACCAGCCGGAGAGCCCGTTCATGACGTCGCCCCACAGCCCGGCGTCCTTGAGCCCGCGGCAGTAGGCGTACTGGGCGGCGGCAGCGGCGGCGATGAAGACGAGCGCGGTGGGGGCGGCGCCGAGCGACAGGGCGACGGCCGTGACGGTGGCCAGGACGGCGCAGCGGGCCACGGTCGCCTCGCTGAGCCGTCCGGAGGGCAGGGGGCGGTGGGGCTTGGCCGCCCGGTCGTCGTGGCGGGTGAGGAGGTCGGCGGCGTAGAGCGTGCCGACGCAGGCGGCGAGGCCGGTGGCGGCGGCGAGCAGGACGCGGGTGCCGTCGCAGCCGCGGTCGGCGAGGGCGGCGCCGGTGGCGGTGACGAGGGGGATGGTGAGGAGGTCCCAGGGGCGCAGGATCTCGCGGTGGGCCGCGAGGCGGGGCGGCCGTGCGCGGCAGGCGTCGGTCATCGGCCGCCCCGGGCGGCTCGCGGAATGATCGGCATACCGTGTGGATAGCCGTACGCGGCCGTCCGGACGACTTTTCCGCCCGCAGGACACCCCTGGGGGTGAACTAGTCGTACGAATCGGCGCCCGGGGTCAGCCGACGTGGACGCGGGGGCGGCGCGCCGGGTCGCGCTCGGCGCGGCGCAGCACCTCGCGCGCGACCGGCGCCACCTCGCCGTCGCCGAAGACGAGGAAGCGCAGCAGGTGGCCGAGCGGGTGCCCCTCGGTCCACGTGAAGTAGACGTGCGGGACGGCGCCCGTGCGGTCGCGCAGGTGCAGCAGCACGGCCGCGATGGTGTTGCCGACGGCGGCGCCGCGCACGCGCAGGACCCGGTAGCCGTGGCACTCCTCGCCGTGGACCGTCACGTCGGCGGCGAAGTCGGACGAGTCGTCCACGGTCACTTCGAGGAACAGCGTGTGCGCCCGGTCGGGCATCGGGGTCTCCTCGCACTGGCTGTCCTGCTTCTCGCGGTACTCGCGCTCGTCGCCCGCGTCCGGCTCGTTGGCGATGATCCGCAGCGGGCCCCAGGCGGCGGCCTCGTCGATGACACGGGCCGCGGTGGCGTCGAGCGTGATCTCGCCAGAGCGCAGTTCGAACGCGCGGTGGACGCGGGAGCCGAAGGACGTGAGGAGGATGCCGACGATGAACAGCGCGGCGATCCGCAGGCCGTCCGGCCGTTCGAAGACGTTGACGACCAGGGTGTACAGCAGGACGGCCGTGACGACGCCGAAGCCCGCGGTGGCGCGGCGGCGGCCCCGGTGGCGGGCCGAGACGGTGACGGCGAAGGACGCGGAGACCATGAGGACCAGCACGCCGGTCGCGTAGGCGCCGCCCTGCGCGTCCACGTCGGCGTCGAACAGGATCGTGACGGTGAAGGCGATGGCGACGAAGAGCAGCACGAGCGGGCGCACCGCCCGCGTCCACTCGGGCGCCATGCCGTACCGGGGCAGGTAGCGGGGCACGAGGTTGAGCAGCCCGGCGAGGGCGGAGGCCCCGGCGAACCAGAGGATGGCGATGGTCGAGACGTCGTAGACCGTGCCGAACGCCTCGCCGAGGTAGCGGTGCGCGAGGTAGGCGAGGGCCCGGCCGTTGGCCTCGCCGCCGCGCTCGAACTCCTCCTCGGGGATGAGCAGCGTGGTGGCGACGCTGGAGACGAGCAGGGCGCCGCTCATGACCAGCGCGGCCGTCGTGAGCAGGCGCCTGGTGTCGCGGACGCGCCCGGTGGGGCGCTCCTCGGTGTCGGTGGCGTCGCCGCGCACCTGCGGCATGACGGCGACGCCCGTCTCGAAGCCGGACATGCCGAGGGCGAGGCGCGGGAAGACCAGCAGGGCGACGGCGATCATCGCGACCGGTGAGGCGTGCTCGGCCGAGGCCGCGGCCCACCAGTCGTCCACGACGACCGGGTCGCCCGCGACGTGCCACAGCGCGGTCAGGAGCACGACGACGTTGAGCAGCAGGTAGGTGCCGACCAGCCAGACGGCCATGCCGATGGCCTCGCGGAAGCCCTTGAGGAAGACGGCGCCGAGCCCGGCGATCAGCAGGAGGGTGATCCAGACGTTGCCGTCGTGGATCCAGCCGGGCGCGAGCGGGTTCTCGACGGCGTGGGCTGCGGCGTCGGCGGCGGACAGCGTGATCGTGATCATGAAGTCGGTGGCCGCGAAGCCGAGGAGGACGAGGACGAACACCTTCCCCGCCCACCAGGGCAGCAGCCGCTCCAGCATGGCGATCGAGCCCTCGCCGTGCGGGCTCTCGCGGGCGACGCGGCGGTAGACGGGCAGGGCGCCGAGCAGCGTCAGGCCGACGAGGACCAGCGTGGCCAGCGGGGACAGCAGCCCGGCGGCGAGTGCCGCGATGCCGGGCTGGTAGCCGAGCGTCGAGAAGTAGTCCACGCCGGTCAGGCACATGACGCGCCACCACGGGTGGCCGTCGGACCTGCTGGGGCCGGTGGCGTGCGGGCCGGGGTGGCGGGCGGTGCGCTCGCTCAGGCCGTCGAGCAGCCAGCGGCGGAAGCGGCGGGGCGGGACCGCCCGTGCGCCGCCGTCCACCGGTGCGGCGGCGGCCGTCTCCTGGGTGCCGGTCACGGCCGGGCACCTCCGTCTGCACATGATGCGCTGGACACGAGGAGCGAGTATCGCCGAGCGCGGGGGGCGGCGGGGCCGGGCGCGGGAGGCCGCGCGGGCGGGGGGCGGGGCGCCGCCGGGGGTGGCCCGGCGGCCCAACTGCCGTGCGGGACTGCGCGGATGGGGCGCGGGGCGCGTGCGTGGGATGCGTCCGGGAGGCCCCGTGGGGCGGGGGGCGGCGGGAATTCTCTGACAGCTTCTTAACGGCGGTCCGCCCGGCGGACGGCGCCCCGCGACCCGCCGCGCGCCGTGCGTGACCGGGCGGGGGCCGCCGGTCAGGCGCTGCGGCTGGGGGACGGGGCTCCGCCGGGGTGCGGGGCGGGCGCGAGCACGGGCAGCGGCAGGCCGATGGCGCCGACGTCCACGCCCGCGTAGGCGGCCGTCCAGTCGATCGGCACGCCCGCCACGTACGCCTCGGCGACCGAGCGCAGGAAGCGCCCCGGGCTGCCGTCCGAGCGGACGGCTGAGGCGACGACGGCGGGACGTTCGTGGATCGTCTCCAGCGTCTGCCGCATGCCCAGGGTCAGCACGGGATGCGGGCCGACCTCGATGAACACGGCGTGCCCGCGCAGGGCGGCGGCCCGCACCGCGGCCTCGAAGCGGACGGGCCCGCTGAGGTTGCGGTACCAGTAGGCGGGGTCGAGCAGCGCGGTGTCGAGGAGCCGCCCGGTGACCGTCGAGTAGAACGGGACGGCGCCGCTGCGGCCGGTGACACCGGCGAGGTCGGCGAGCTGCCGCTCCCGCAGGGCGGTCATGTGCGGCGGCGAGTGCGCGGCGTAGCCCGCGGGGACGCGCAGGGCGCCCACGCGGTCGGCGACCAGACCGGCGAGGAACCGCTCGGCCGCCTCGCGGTCGCCCGACACCACGACGGACCGTGGCCCGTTGACGGCCGCGACGGTCAGCCCCGGCCAGGTGCGCAGCCGGGCCGCCGTCTCCGTGACGGGCAGCCGTACGGCGATCAGCTCACCGGTACCCGCGAGCGACGCCTGCGCGCGCCCCCAGGACGCGCAGACCCTGGCGGCGTCCTCCAGCGTCAGCGCCCCCGCCTCGTGCGCGGCGGCGAACTCCCCGATGCTGTGGCCGATGACGGCGGCGGGCCGCACGCCGTAGGAGCGCCACAGCGCCGCGAGGGACACGGTGACGGCGAACAGCGCGGGCTGGCAGACGTCCATGCGGTCCATGGACGGCGCGCCGGGGGCGCCGGACAGCAGGCCGGGCAGCGACCAGCCGGTGTGCGGGCGCAGCGCGCGGTCGCACTCCTCGATCCGCCGCGTGAAGACGGGGGCGTCCGCGAGCAGGCCGCGCCCCATGGCGGGCGACTGCGCGCCGAGGCCGGGGAAGACCAGCACCGGCTGGGCGGATTCGGCGGCCACCCCCCGGACGACCTGCGGCGACGTCTCGCCCGCGGCGAGCCTGCGGAGCCCGGCGAGGCAGTCGGCCCGGTCGGAGTAGAGCAGCACGGCGCGGTGCTCCGGGTAGACGGGTGCCCCCTGGCGGGCGGGGGGCGGTCCGTCCCCCGGTTCCCCGGCCAGCCGGGCCGCCAGCGCGCGGGCACGGCGGCGCAGTCCGTCGCCGCTGTGCGAGGACAGCGGCAGGGGTAGGACGGTGGACTCCGGCATCTGCGTTTCCCTCACAGGGGCGAGAACTCCAGCGCATCGACCATGGCGCATGGACCACTGTGGGCGATCACTTCCCTGGCCGCCTGCGGCGAACCGCCGGGGTCCGCGGGTTCACCCGATGGCGTGCAGGGGTGTTCCGCCGGAGAGGGGCGCGCGTCAGGCGGAGAGCGCCCGCCCCGTGGCGGCCTCGTCCCCGGCGGGGGCCGCCTCGCCGACGAGCGTGTCCAGGGACAGGCCGAGGGCGCCCGCGAGGGCGGCGACCGTGAAGAACGACGGGGTCGGCGCGCGGCCGGTCTCGATCTTGCGCAGCGTCTCGGCCGACACACCGGCCGCCGCCGCGACGTCCACCATGCTGCGGTCGCCCCTGGCGGCGCGGAGCAGCGCGCCGAAGCGCTCGCCGCGTTCGCGTTCCCACGGGGTCAACGGAGTCCTCACCATGGTCGTGATACTAATACCGGTATAAGTATTGGGGGAAGGCCGGGTGGTCCCGGATGCCCTTCCCCGTGCGAGGAGAGGGACGGATCATGGTCGAGATCAAGACGGACGCGGCGCTGGACGCCATGCGGGAGGCCGGGCGTGTCGTCGCGCGGGCCCTGGCCGCCGCGCGGGAGGCGGCGGCGGTCGGCGTGCCGCTGCACGACCTGGACGCGGCGGCGCGGGCCGTGCTGGCGGAGGCGGGCGCCCGCTCGCCGTTCCTCGGGTACCGGCCGTCGTTCGCGCCGACGCCGTTCCCCGCCGTGATCTGCGTGTCCGTGAACGACGCGCTGGTGCACGGCATCCCGGACGGGTACCGGCTGCGCGACGGCGACCTGGTGAGCGTGGACGGCGGCGCGGAACTCGACGGCTGGACGGGCGACGCGGCGGTGAGCTTCATCGTCGGCACGCCGCGCCCCGCCGACGTGGCCCTGATCGACGCGACGCGGCGGGCGCTCGACGCCGGGATCGCGGCGGCCACGGTCGGGAACAGGACAGGCGACATCGGCCACGCCGTCTCCGCCGTGACCCGGGCGGCCCGCTGCGGCAGCCCGCTGGACTTCGGCGGCCACGGCATCGGCCGCCAGATGCACGAGGACCCGCACGTCGCCAACCGCGGGCGCCCAGGGCGCGGCTTCCCGCTGCGGCACGGCCTGACGCTGGCGATCGAGCCGATGCTGATGGCGGGCGGCGCCGACGCGTACGTGACCGCCCCCGACGGCTGGACCCTGAAGACCGTGGACGGCAGCAGGGCCGCCCACTTCGAGCACACCGTCGCCGTCACCCACGACGGGCCGCGCGTCCTCACCCTGCCCTGACCGCACCGGCGTTCAGGCGCGCCGCCAGAAGGCGTACGGGTCGGGGCCGGGACGGAATCCGGCCGCCTCGGCGGTGCGCGCGGCGTCACGGAAGCCCGCCGCGAGAGCCGCCGGGTCGTGCGCGTCGCTCCCGAAGGAGACGGCCCGCCCGCCCTCCTGCCGCCACCACACCAGGACACGCCCGTGCAGCGGGACCCTGGTGTTGAACTCCAGGACCCTGCCGCTCGCCGCGAGGGCGCGCAGGACGTGCCGGTACTCCTCCTCGAAGTCGCCGGGGTCGTAGGGCCCGGCGTCCCCGGGCCAGGAGCGCACCGGGTAGTCGAGGTGGGCCAGGACCTCGAAGTCGCCGAACTGCTCGACCAGTTCCAGGGTGTCGGCCAGGTAGGTCCGCACGACCTGCGCGGACGGCAGGTCGGCGTGGCGGGCCGACACCTCGGTGTGGCCGCCGCCGTCCAGTGCCGCCGAGTGCACGGCCGCCAGCACCCGCGCGAAACGGCCCTCCCTCAGGAGCGCGGCTGCCCGGTCGGCGTGCCGGTGGGGCCCGTCCAGCTCGACGCCCGACAGGATGCGCAGCGCCGGGTAGCGCTCCCGGCATTCCGCCAGGCTCCGCCGGTAGCCCTCCAGGTCGAGCGGGGGCGGCGTGAGCACGCCGTCCGTCACCAGGGGCCGCCAGCTGTCCGGGACGTCGGTACCCGGCGGGAGGGTCCACGGGGCGAGGTCGGCGTGCTCGGTGAAGGCGACGGCGGGCAGGCCGAGTGCGAGCGCACGGCGGCAGGTCCTGTCCATGGCGCCCGCCGGGGCGTCCCAGGACCACTCGGTGTGCACATGGTCGTCGGGCGGCAGCGTCATCCTTCCATCCTCGCGGCGGCGCACCGGGCCCGCTCGTGCAGGATGGGGCGATGCGGATTCCACGGCAGGCCGCCCGGGTCGCGGTGCTCGACCCGGCGGGCGCGGTCTTCATGTTCCGGTACGACAACTCCGAGGTGGGCGTGCACTGGGCGATGCCGGGCGGCGGCATCGACCCGGGCGAGACGCCGGAGACGGCGGCGGCCCGCGAGGTGCGGGAGGAGACCGGCTGGACCGGGCTCGCCCTGCTCGGGACGCTGTTCCTGTGGGAGCACGACTACACCCGCGAGGACGTGCCCGTGCGGCAGCGCGAACGCGTCTACCTCGCGTACGGCCCGCGCCGCGACCCGCTGGGCGACCTGACCGCCGCCCACGAGGCGGACGGCATCCTGCGCTGGCGGTGGTGGTCCCCCGCCGAACTGGCCGCCGCCGACGAGGCCCTGTGGCCGCCGCAACTCCCTGCGCTCCTCGACGGGTTGCGGCGCGACGGCCTGCCCGCCGTGCCGGTCGATCTCGGTTTCGTGCCCAACGACGTCCACTGAAAGGTGTGTTGTGCAACCATCTTCGGCATGGACGATCTTCCTCAGCACCTCCCCGCCGTACTCGACCCCCTGCGCGCCGACGCCGCGGCGCTCGGCTTCACCCTCTCCTGCGACGCCCGCACCGGCGCCCTGCTCGCCGCCCTCGCCGCCGCCAGGCCGGGCGCGCGCGTGCTGGAGCTGGGCACCGGCGCGGGCGAGGGCGCGGCCTGGCTGCTCGACGGCATGGACGCGACCGCCTCGCTCGTCAGCGTCGAGCAGGACGCCGAGGTGCAGGGCGTGGCCCGCCGCCACCTCGGCGCCGACCCGCGGCTGACCCTGGTGACCGGTGACGGCGGGGCCTGGCTTGAGGCGTACGACGGGCCGCCGTTCGACCTCGTGTTCGCCGACACGTGGCCGGGCAAGTTCACCCACCTGGACCGGGCCTTGGCGCTGGTGGCCCCCGGCGGCAGCTACCTCGTGGACGACCTGGACCCGGTGCCCGGCTGGCCCGCCGGCCACGAGACCGACGTGCGGCGGCTCCTGGACGAGTTGGACGCCCCTCCCGGCTTCCGCACCGTCAGGCTGGCCTGGTCCACCGGGCTGCTGCTGGCCGTGCGCACCGGCGTCAGCGAGGCAGCCGCCGCAGCATGACGGTGTTGTCGGTGCGCACCGCGGGCGTGCCGTCGGGGGCGAGCTGCGTGCGCTCGTGCTCCTCGCTCACCAGCACCTCCCACTCCCCCGCCGGGAGCCGCAGCGAGGCGACGACCTCGTCGGGTGTCGGGAGGTGGATGTCGCCGTGCGCGTCGGCGTCCTCCCAGTGCGGGAGGCCCGCGTGCCCCTCGATCAGGAGGACGCCGCCCGGCGCGACGGCCGCCGCGGCGGACCGCAGGATGCGCTCGCGCGGCATGTCCGTCAGGGAGTAGAGGAACTGCGCGGACACCAGGTCGTGGCTCCCGGCGGGGAACGAGGTCGCCAGGTCGTGCCGCTGCCAGTCGATCCGGTCGGCCACGCCCGCGTCCGCCGCGTGCCGGGCGGCCCGCCCCAGGGCGACGCGTGAGACGTCCACGGCCGTCACCCGCCAGCCGCGCGACGCGAGCCACACGGCGTCGCCGCCCTCGCCGCAGCCGAGGTCGAGGGCCCTGCCGGGCGGCAACGCGGTGACGTGTCGCACGAGTTCGGTGTTCGGCTCGCCGCTCCACACGCGCTCGCTCTGCGCGTACCGCTCGTCCCACTCCCGCGCGGCGCGGCGGGCGGCGACGGCCGCGGCGGTCTCCTCCGCGGTCAGGTCCGCGTTGATCGCGGCGCCCGCGCGTACCCCCGCGTCGGCCGCGCCGACGACCTGCGCCGACGGGTTCGTGACGTTGCCCGCCGCCCAGACCCCGGGGACGGGCGTCGCGCCGGTCTCGTCCACGGGCAGGACGGTCCCGACGACCTGCCCGCCGCGCTCCCGCTCCA
The DNA here is from genome assembly GCF_000719135.1 of Streptomyces avicenniae. Classification (GTDB taxonomy): domain Bacteria; phylum Actinomycetota; class Actinomycetes; order Streptomycetales; family Streptomycetaceae; genus Streptomyces; species Streptomyces avicenniae. The sequence continues at coordinate 141,556 of NZ_JOEK01000009.1, forward strand.
CCGGGACGAGGCCGAGGCCGTCCAGGAAGCCGGTGCGGGCGGTGAACAGCGGGGTGACGGCCAGCGCCTCCACGGGGACGACGCGGCCGTCCGCCAGCGCGACTCCGGTGAGGCGGTCGTCCGCCACGGCCAGGCGCGCCACCCGCTCGCGCACCACGGTGACGCCGCGGGCGTCGAGCTGTTCCGCCTGCTCGTCGGTCAGCTCGGGCATGGCGTGCAGGAAGAGCGTCAGGTCGTCGCTCCACTGCCGCCACATCAGGGCCTGGTGGAAGGAGAGCGGGCCGGTGCCGAGGACGCCGAGGGGCAGGTCGCGGACCTCCCAGCCGTGGCAGTACGGGCAGTGCAGGACCTCGCGGCCCCAGCGGTCGGCGAGGCCGGGGACGTCGGGCAGGACGTCGGTGAGGCCGGTGGTGACGAGCAGCCGCCGGGCGCCGACCGAGGTGCCGTCCGCGAGGACGACGCGGAAGCCCTCCGGCGTCCGCTCCGCCCCGGCGACGGCGGCCGAGACCGTCTCGACGCCGTAGCGCGCGACCTCCTCGCGGCCGGTGGCCAGGAGGGCGAGGGGCGCGACGCCCTCGTGGCCGAGGAGCGTGTGCACGCCGTCGGCGGGCGCGTTGCGGGGGGTGCCGTCGTCGAGCACGAGGACGCGGCGGCGGGCCCGGCCCAGGGCGAGCGCACCGCTCAGCCCGGCCGCGCCGCCGCCGATGACCACGACGTCGTACGCGGATGCGGCGGGTGAAGTCATGTGAGTACCTCCCTTTCCCGGCGATGGTCGGCCGGGCCCTCATCATTTGACAAACCTTGTTGCCGGGTCGGCAAATAGAGGGCGTGGCGGACGACGACCTGACGCATGTACTGAGCACCGTGGGCCCCCGGCTGCGCGCCCTGCGGTCGGACCGGGGGCTCACCCTCGCCGCGCTGAGCGCCGGGACCGGCATCTCGCAGAGCACCCTGTCGCGGCTGGAGTCGGGGCAGCGCAGGCCGACGCTCGAACTGCTGCTGCCACTGGCGCGGACGTACGGCGTGCCGCTGGACGAGCTGGTCGGCGCGCCGCCCACCGGCGACCCGCGCATCCACCCGCGCCCGTTCGTGCGGCACGGCAGGACGTTCGTGCCGCTGGGGCGGAACGTGGGCGGGCTGCTGGCGTACAAGATGATCATCCCGGGCGGCGGCTCGCGGGACGACCCGCGCCCCGAGCAGCGCGTGCACGAGGGCTACGAGTGGCTGTACGTGCTGGCCGGGGAGCTGCGGCTCGCGCTGGGCGAGCACGACATGGTGCTGACGGCCGGGGAGGCCGCCGAGTTCGACACCCGGGTGCCGCACGGGTTCGTGAGCGCGGGCCCCGGGCCGGTCGAGGTGCTGTCCCTCTTCGGGAAGCAGGGCGAACGCGTCCACGTCCGCGCCCGCCCGGCCGGGCGCTGAGCGCGCTCCGTGGGGGGCGGGCGCTCGACAGCACATCTCAGAACCGATGGCGGCCCGGGAGTCCTCGGAAGGCATATGCCAGAAGGCAGAGAAACTCGGATGCGCGGGACACGGAAGAGACGTGTCGATACCATGCCGATACGCAAGCCGCTGAGAAGCAGGGGAACATGGATCCGGCACTGATTGGCGCTCGGCTTACATCAGGTTTCGTAGCTCCACTGGTGAAGAGACTCTTCCGCACCGACGAAGCCGGGGCCGGCCTGGTTGACAAACCGATGCGAATCGGATCCCTCGTCTCCTTTCAGGGCCAGAAGCGCACTTTGACAGAACGCGACTTCCGCTCCATCTCCAAAGAGCTGGTCGAACGCACGAGTCACGCGATCGGACCGCACGAGAAGCTACCGGACTACGAGTTGCGCGCCGTGGAGAATGCCCTCACATACTCCTTACGGGCGCTCGGAAGCCTCGACATGGATGACGCGCAAGCCGTCAATCTCGGACACCGCGCATTTGCGCAACGCCTTCATGCCCGGACTCCGAGTACGACTGTGGGACTGTCAAGAGACGCGGTCGTCTTCTACGAGAGGGTGCTCGACACAGCATCTCTGCACATCCTGAACTTCTTTACACGGCGCTCCACCTTCGTGGCCCGGACTCTTGTCGAACAGAGCCGTCAGATACATGAGTTATTAACCAAGATCGACGAAGTAATTTCCCGTACGTCCTCCCCTGGGGATGACAGCTTCGAGACACGCTACGGGTCCTACGTGGCGAGGACGTACAACGAGTTGTCGATCTTCGGCCTCAATCTGACCGACGCTCCCGAGCGATGGCCGATGGACGCGGCCTACCTGAGCCTTGACGCAGCTCCCAGCTCGACGAACGAAGACCCCGCCTTCCTCCCTGCGGAGCAGGTGCTCGCGAGGCGAAGCCGTGTGCTTCTGCGAGGGGTGGCGGGGTCGGGCAAGACGACACTGGTCCAGTGGCTCGCCGTCACCTCCGCACGCAACGAATTCGATCAGAACCTACTCCACTTGCACGGCCTGATCCCTTTCGTGCTACCGCTACGTACGCTCACCCGCGGTGGCGCCAACCTGCCGGGACCGGATCAGTTCCTCGCCTCTGTCGGATGCCCTATAGCATCGGCCCAGCCGATCGGCTGGCCGGACCGAGTCCTCACCTCAAGGAGAGGGCTGGTACTGGTCGATGGAATCGATGAGGTTCCCGAGAATGAGCGCGGCCCCGTCAGGCAGTGGCTTCGACGACTACTGCACGCCTATCCCGGAAATCGATGGCTGATCACTTCGAGGCCGTCAGCAGTACGTCACGACTGGCTTGGAACCGAAGACTTCACCGAATTCGACCTCGCCCCGATGTCACGAGAGAACGTTGCCTCATTCGTGTTTCGTTGGCACAGCGCGGCGGGCGTCGGCGACTCGTACGCCCGTTCACTGCTCCAAGTCCTGTGGACCAAACAGGACCTGGGCCGACTGGCAATCAATCCTCTGATGTGTGGGCTGATCTGCGCACTGCACCGCGACCGGCGGGGCTACCTTCCCGATGGCCGCAAAGAACTCTACGACGCCGCACTTTCCATGCTGCTCTCCAGGCGCGATCGGGAACGCGGGATTCACCAGCTGGGCGACTTCCGCATGAGTGAAGCGCCTCAAGTTCAACTGATACAGAGAATCGCCTACTGGATGATCCGCAACGGGCGTTCGGAGATAGACAGGTCCGACGCGATGGACCTGCTGTGTCGCGCACTTCCGACGATGCCCACCATAGCCGAGCAAGGCAGCCCTCAGGAGATCTACCGCTACCTCATCATTCGAAGTGGTCTTCTCCGCGAACCAAGCAATGAGACAGTTGATTTCATTCACCGGACTTTCCAGGACTACCTGGCAGCAAAAGCAGCGGTAGAGTCGCTTGATTTCGACTACATGGTCAAGAACGCCCATCTGGATCAATGGGAAGATGTTGTTCGGATGGCAGTCGCACACGCCCGCCCCGATGAGCGGTCCCGACTGCTCACCTCCCTCATCTGGCGGGGTGACAGCTCCAAGACCGATCGTGAACGACTCCATCTGCTGGCGGCAGCCTGCCTCGAACACGCCACGGAACTGGACCCAGGCGTACGCCATGAGGTTCAAAAGCGGGCCGCCCAGCTCATCCCGCCCAAGACCATCAGCCAGGCGAGGGCACTGGCAGAAGTCGGACCTGTGGTTCTGGAGCTACTACCCGGCCCCGAAGGGCTGACCGACAGCGACCGGTTCCACATCGTGCTGACTGCGACAACCATTGCCACGGACGCAGCCATACCAGTTCTCGCCAAATATCGCTCTCTCACGGACAGCGCGATAAGGACGCGGCTCATCAGATCCTGGGCGCGCTTCGATTCGGAAAGATACATGGAAGAAGTACTTTCCCATGTGGACGAGCACGGCATGTACTTCCCGGTGACAAGTCGGCAAGAGCTTGCATTACTCGCTCCTCATGGCGGACGATCACATATCGAGATAGCCGGCCCCATGTCACCCGAGGACTTTCGGTCCACATGCAACCCAAACCGCTTGACACACCTCAAGATATCGACGGAAATGAACTGCACGTGGGAATGGTTGGCCAATTTCCATAAACTCAGGACACTGGTTTTTTCGTTTCCGGGAACCATCGACCTGACCTCGTTTCCCAAGACAATGCCTCTGGCGGATGTCTTGGTCATCACCAGCGGCAATGTCATCGGCAGCGAGCAGGTCCTCTCACGCACCCGGCACATCAGGCAACTGGATGACGGCAGCTGAAGAGGGGCATGTATCCAGTGCGTTGCCGGTCTAGGTCCCGCGCACATGCTCAATGTCCGCGCCCGCCCGGCCGGGCGCTGAGCGCGCTCCGGGGGGGGCGGGCGGGTCAGGGGCGGATGTCGAGGGCGTCGGCGAGGATCAGGTACATCGCGTGGGACCACAGGAGCGGCGTCGCGTTCGGGCCCCACTCCTCGACCCAGCGCGCCAGGTGCTCCGGGTGCAACAGCCGTGCGCCCGGGGCCTGTTCGGGCAGCAGCCCGTCGCCCGTGGCCTGCGCGGCGATCCAGTCGAGCTGGCGGCGCGCGGCGGCCGTGCGGCCGGTGCGGGCGTGGTGCCAGCCGAGGAGGCCCGCCAGGACCGGCCACTGGCCGCCGCCGTAGAAGACGTCGCCCCGGTAGCGGTGCACTCCCCCGCCCGGCTCCAGGAGCTGCCGTTCGACGGCGGCGACGGTGCGGGTCGCGAGGGGCCCGTACGGGTCGGTGAGCGAGAACGGGGTCAGGCAGGCGAGGAGGCTCGCGTCCACCGCCTCGCCGCCGAGCCACTTCGTGAGCCGCCCCTCGTGCGTGCCGTGCCGGGCGACGAGGTGGCCGAGGGCGGTGAGGACGGGCGTGACGGCGGCCGGTTCCGCCAGGCCCGCGCGGGCGGCGGCGGCGAGGCCGCCGTGGATCGCGCCGAGGGTGGAGCCGTGCCGCTCCTCGTCCGACTCCTCCCACCAGTCGTTGCACGGCAGGTCCCAGGTGGCGGCCAGGTAGTCCACGGTGAGGGTGACGGCGGAGCGGTACGGGGCGGGGTCGAGGCGGTGCCGCTCCAGGTGGGCGGTGAGGGCCCACAGCCACGTGCCGTAGCCGTCGGTCTGGAACTCGCCCCAGCCCGCGACGTCCGGGTCCTGCCCGTCGAGGGTGTAGCGCGTCGGCAGGAAGTCGCCCTCGGCGGGCCGTTCGCCCGCGCGGCGCGCGGCGACGACCCGCCGGACGCGCTCCGCGCGCTCGGTGACGGCCCGCGCGCACCAGGTGTGGAACGCCGTCGCCGACCCTGGCGCGCCCGCGCGGGACGCCGCCTCGGCGATGAACGAGCCGTCGCGCAGCCAGGAGAAGCCATAGACGGGGTAGTCGGGGGCGGCCGGGTAGCCGCCGCCCGGGTCCTGGTGGCCGGTGATGACGGCGAGGCTGCGCGCCGCGAGGCGGCGGTGGTCGGGGGTGGGCACGCGGGGTCCTCCGGGGGTGGGCCGGGATGCCGGTGGGGGGCCGGGAGCGGTTCCACGGTCTCACGGGGTGGCCGCGCGGCCGTGGCTCCCGCGCGGCCGGACGGTCGCGGCGCGGGCGCGCCCGGGCAGGGGCGAACTGCCGGGAGGCCGCCGGTCCTTCCGGTTCGTGAACGCCATGGGCACGCGGGAGCCGGGGCGGTCCCGGCGGGGATTGACGGGCGATCAGCGAACGTGAATGATCTGCTGAGCTGATCGGCAGGGGGCGTACGCGCCCCGGGGTACACCGGCCGAGGAGGATTCCGCCGCTGTGCGAGCGAACCGAACGCCCGACGCCCGTGGTCCCCTGTCCGCGCGCGCGAAGGTTCTGCTGGCGGCCGGGGTCGCCGGGGTGGTGGCCGTGGGCGGCGCCGTGGTCGTGACGTCGGGCGACGACGGGCGCACGGGCGGCGCGCAGGCGGTGGCGGGCGCCACGCCCGGCAGGCCGTCGCCCGTCGCGGCGCCTCCGGCGCGCGAGGCGCTGCTGGCCCCGTCGCCCGACGAGTCCCTCGTCCCCGCGTCGCCCGGGGGCGACGGTCCTGGCGCGGACGCAGGGAGCGAGCGGGAGGACGCGGGCGGCGGTGCGCCGGAGGACACGGCGGACGACACGGCCGGGGGCGCGCCGCCCGTACGGGCGGACTTCTTCGTGAATCCGCAGGCGCAGGCGGGCCGTTGGGTCGGTGACAATCCGGAGGACAGCAGGCGCGCGGTGATCGCCGAGGAGATCGCGGCCGTCCCGCAGGGCGTCTGGTTCACTCGGTACGAACCGGACTCGATCACGGGCGAGGTGCGGTCGGTGACGTCGGCGGCCGAGGCGGCGGGCACGGTGCCTGTGCTGGTCAGCTACGTCCTGCCCAGCCGCGACTGCGGCGGCCACTCGGGCGGCGGCGCCCCCGACGTCGCGGCGTACGACGGCTGGATGGAACGTTTCGCCGCCGGGCTCGGCAGCCGCCCCGTGCTCGTGATCCTCGAACCCGACTCGCTCGCCCTGAACGACTGCATGGCGCCTGACGCCCGGCAGGCGCGCGACGCCGCCCTCGCCCGCGCCACCGACACGCTCCACGCCGCCAACCCCCCGGGCCCGCGTCTACCTCGACGCGGGCCACTCCCAGTGGCTCGACCCCGCCGACATGGCGGCGAGGCTCCGGGCCGCGGGCGCGCGGGAGGGCGCCGACGGCATCTTCACCAACGTCGCCAACTTCCGCGCCACTGCGGACGAGACGGCGTACGCCAAGGCCGTCCTCGCCGCACTCGGCGGCGGCCTGCACGCCGTGATCGACACCAGCCGCAACGGGAACGGCCCGGTCGGCGAGGAGTGGTGCGACCCGGCAGGACGCCGCCTCGGCCAGCGGCCCACCACCGACACGGGCGACGCCGCGATCGGCGCCTACCTGTGGGTGAAGCCGCCGGGCGAGGCCGACGGCTGCGCCGCCGCCCCCGGCGTGTTCTCGCCCGACCTCGCCTACGGGCTCGCGGGCGGCGGCTGACCCGGGCAAAACCGCGTGCCACCACGGGCCTTGCCCTGCGAGGCTCCCGGCCATGACGACGTATGAACTCCTGCTCATCGGCGGCGGCGCGGGCGTCGGGAAGACGAGCGTGGCGTGGGAGGTGTCGGCGGCCCTCCGGGCAAGGGGCACCGCGCACTGCTTCATCGAGGGCGACTACATGGACCAGATCCACCCCGCCCCCGCCGACGACCCCGACCGCTCGGCGATCACGGAGCGGAACACCGCCGCGCTCTGGGCGAACTACGCGGCCCTCGGCCAGCGCCGCCTGCTCTACAGCAACACCATGAGCGTCCTGGACGAGCCGCTGATCAGACGGGCCATGGGCGGCGACGCGGTGAGGTCCACCCGCGTCCTGCTCACGGCCGAGGAGGCGACCGTGCGGGCGCGGCTCGCCGGGCGGGAGATCGGGTCCCAGCTCGACGCGCACCTCGCGTCGAGCCTGCGGAAGGCGCGGCACCTGGACGAGCGGGCCCCGGCGGGCACCGTCCGCATCCCGACGGACGGCCGCACGGTCCAGGACATCGCCCTCGACGTGCTCCGGGCCGCGGCCTGGTAGCGGCGGCGTCCGCCGTGGGACGGGCCGGGGCCCGCGCGTCCGTCCCGTCAGAGGCGCGCGTGCTCCTTCTCGGGCGCGGCTGCGGCTGCGGCGAGCCGGTGCTGGAGGCGTTCGCCCTCGATGTCGAGGTCGGGCAGGGCCCGGTCGAGCGGGCGGGGCAGCCACCAGGCGGCACGCCCGAGGAGGGACATCGCCGCGGGCACCAGCGTCAGGCGGACGATCAGGGCGTCGATGAGGACGCCGACGGCCAGGGCGAAGCCGATGGACTTGATGACCGGGTCGTCCATGAAGATGAACCCGGCGAAGACCGCGATCATGATCACGGCGGCGGCGGTGACGACACGGCTGTTGTGGCCGACGCCGTTGACGGTGGCCTGCTGGGGGTCGGCGCCGTGGACGTGGTCCTCACGCATGCGCGACACGAGGAAGACCTCGTAGTCCATGGCCAGGCCGAAGAGGATGCCGATGAGCAGGATCGGCAGGAAGCTGATCAGCGGCCCCGTGGTGTCCAGGCCGACGAGGTCGGCGAGGTGGCCCTGCTGGAAGACCGCGACCGTGATGCCGAACGTCGCGCCGACGGTGAGCAGGAAGCCCGCCGCGGCCTTCAGCGGCACCAGCACGGAGCGGAAGACCAGCATCAGCAGCAGGACGGACAGGCCGACGACCAGGAGGAGGTAGACGGGCAGGGCGTCGGCGAGCTTCCCCGAGACGTCGATGGCGACGGCCGTGGTGCCGGTCAGGGCGAAGTCGGCGCCCTCGATGCCGGAGATCCGGTCGCGGACGGCGCGGACGGTGTCCTCGGTCGCCGCGTCGGACGGGCCGGTGACGGGGGTGATGTCGAGCAGGGCGGTCGTGCCCTGCGCGTTGGCCTGGGGAGGTGTCACCGCGGCGACGCCCTCCGTGCCCTCGATCGCGGCCATGGCCCGTTGCGCGGCCTCCTGGGTCGCCTCGGGGCTGTCGGCCGTGACGACGGCGACGAGGCGGCCGTTGTGTCCTGGGCCGAAGCCCTCGGCGACGAGGTCGTAGGCGCGGCGCTCGGGCGAGTCCTCGGCGGCGGTGGACGCGTCGGGCAGGGCCAGGCGCATGTCCTGCACCGGCAGGGCGAGCAGGCCGAGGCCCAGCACGCCGACCAGCAGGACCGGCACCCGCAGGCGGGTGACGAGGCGGCCCCAGCCGAAGCCCGCGCCCTCGGTCACGGGCCGCCCGGCGGACCGCCCGCTGCGGAGCCGCCGCGGGAGCACCCGGTGGCCGACGAGGCCGAGGACGGCGGGCAGCAGGGTGAGGGCGACCAGGACGGCCACGGCGACGGTCCCGGCCGCGGCCAGGCCCATCACGGACAGGAACGGGATGCCGACGACCGACAGGCCGCCCAGCGCGATGACCACGGTGGCCCCGGCGAAGACCACGGCGGACCCCGCGGTGCCCGTGGCGCGGCCGACCGCCTCCTCGGGGTCCATGCCCTCGGTGAGGTACTGGCGGTAGCGGGAGGTCAGGAACAGGGAGTAGTCGATGCCGACGGCCAGGCCCAGCATCAGGGCGAGGACGGGCGCGGTCGAGGTCAGCTCCACCGCGCCGCTGAGCGCGAACAGCCCGGCCATCCCGGCGCCCACACCGACGAGCGCGTTGAGCAGCGTCATGCCCGCCGCGACCAGCGAGCCGAAGGTGACGACCAGCACGACCGCCGCGACGAGCACGCCGACGACCTCGGTGGCGCCCATGTGGACGCCCTCCTCGGACAGCGCCTCGCTGCTGTGCTCGACCCGCAGGCCCTGCGCCTCGGCACCGACGCGCTCGAACGCCTCGGTCTGCGCCGCGGACAGGTCCTCGGCGGCCCTGTCGAACTGGACGTGGATCAGCGCGTGGCGGCCGTCCTCGGAGACGGCGCCGGTGGTGAACGGGTCGGTCGCGGCGACGACTCCGGGTATGGCGGCGGCGTCACGGACCAGGGGCGCGAGCATCTCCTGGTCCAGGGCCGCGCCCTCGGGCGCGGCCACGACGACGGTGCCCGCCGCCCCGGCGGCCTGCGGGAAGTCGCGTTCCAGGGCGTCCAGGGCGTCCTGGGACTCGGTGCCCGGCATGGTGAAGTCGTCCGAGGTCTCGCCGCTGAAGGCGGCGGCCCCTGCGCCGAGCAGGGCGAGGAGGAGGAGCCACAGCGCGATCACGCGCCCGCGGCGGCGGAACGATGCCCGGCCGAGCCGGTAGAGCAAGGTAGCCATGAAGTCGTGGAACGTCTTTCGTCAGGTCGGTGCGACGGGGGTCGGTGCGGTGGGGTGGGGGGAACGTCCCCCACGCTGCCGTGCCGTGCCCTGCCGCGTCATCGCGCGTCCGCAGACATGTGGCCTGCCGCGGACGCAGCAGGCGGACGGGCGGGCGTCCCCTCAGGGGTGGACGAGGCCGGTCCGGTAGGCGATGACGACGAGCTGCGCCCGGTCGCGGGCGTCGAGCTTGGCCATGGCCCGGTTGACGTGGGTCTTCGCGGTGAGGGGGGTGACGTGGAGGCGCTGGGCGATGTCCTGGTTCGACAGCCCCTGGGCGGTGAGGACCATCACCTCCCGCTCGCGCGGGGTCAGGGCGTCGAGCCGGTGGGTGGCGTACCGGTCGCGCGTGTCAGGCTGGGCGACGAACCGGGCGATCAGCCGCCGTGTCGCCACGGGCGAGAGCAGGGCGTCGCCCGAGACGACGGTGCGGATGGCGCGCAGCAGTTCCGCGGGGTCGATGCCCTTGCCGAGGAAGCCGCTGGCGCCCGCGCGCAGGGCGTCCACGATGTACTCGTCGGTCTCGAAGGTGGTCAGGACGAGGATCTTCACCCCGGCGAGGTCCTCGTCACGGCAGATGCGTTCGGTGGCCTCGATGCCGTCCATGCCCGGCATGCGGATGTCCATGAGCACGAGGTCGGCGCGGTGCGTCCTGGACCGTTCGACGGCTTCCAGCCCGGTGGCGGCCTCGGCGACGACCTCCATGTCGGGTTCGCGGTCGATGAGGAGCCGGAACGTGCCGCGCAGCAGCGCCTGGTCGTCGGCGAGGAGGACGCGGATCGTCATCGGACGGCCTCCGCGGCCGGGGCCGGGGGCAGGGGCAGGTCGGCCTCGACGCGGAATCCGTGGGGCCGGGCGGGGCCGGTGGTCAGGCGTCCGCCGAAGGCGGCGGCGCGCTCCCGCATGCCGATCAGGCCGTGGCCGCCCGCGCCGCCGCCGCCCGTGGAGGTGAGGGGGCCGCGGCCGGTGTCGGTCACCGTCACGCGCAGGGTCTCCTCCGCGTAGTCGAGACGGACGTGCGCGGTGGCGGGACCGGCGTGCTTGGCGACGTTGGTCAGCGCCTCCTGGATGATCCGGTAGGCGGCCAGGTCAACCGAGGGGGCCGAGGGGCGGGAGGCGCCGGTGCGGGTGACGGTCACGGGCAGGCCGGTGTGCCGGAAGGACCCGGCCAGTTCCTCAAGGTCTGCCAGGCCGGGCGTCGGGGTGCGCGGGTCGGGCCGGTCCCCGTCCTGGCGCAGCAGGCCGACGGTGGCGCGCAGTTCGTCGAGCGCCGCCCTGCTGGTGTCCTGCACCTGTTCGAGCGCCAGGTAGGCCGCCTGCGGGTCGCTGCGGAACAGGTGCCGCGCCACCCCGGCCTGGGCGTTGACCAGCGTGATGTGGTGGGCGACCACGTCGTGGAGGTCACGCGCGATGCGCATCCGCTCCTGCGTGACGCGGCGGGCGGCTTCCAGGGCGCGCGTCTGCTCCGCGCGCTCGGCACGCTCCCGCAGCGCCGCCACGTACGCGCGCCGCGAGCGCGAGGTGTCCCCCAGCGCCGTGGCCAGGACGAGGAGGTCGAAGACCAGGACGCCGCCCGACGTGAGCACCGGCTCGGAGCGGGCCAGCGCGAGGAGCAGTGTCGTCGCGGTCGCGAGCGCCACACCGGCCGACCAGGCCACCCGCCGGGAGGAGTGGGACGCGGCGGTGAACAGGGCGACCAGGCTGGCGCCCGGCAACAGCCCGTCCTCCGGAACGGCGAGGACGTGCGCGTACTCCAGGGCGAGCGCGGCGCCCGTCACCTGCCAGGGCAGCAGCGAGCGCCACACCAGCGGGACACAGGCGAGCGCCGTCCACGCCACCACGCCCTCGCGCGGCGCGTGCCACGCGCCGGAGGTCCCGGCCATCGACACGGGTACCGCGACGGCGACGACGACCAGCGCGGGAAACGCGTCACGCGCGCGCGGCCATGACTGGAGCACGCGCCACACATCCCGGATCATCCGCACTCCTTCACCGTACGCAGCCGCCGCTCCGGCGCGGCCAGGGGTGCGGGGGAACGCTCGGCCGACCTATCCTGCCCCCTGCCGGGCGACGCGTCGTCCTCCGTACGTGGACACCTCGCCTACCGCGGACGCAGTAGAGGCCCCGCTCCTCGGTCGGATCTTCCGTCGGACGCGGGGCGCGCACGGCGCGTCCGCCCGGCGCCTCGAAGCACCCGGCGGGAGAGGGCGGCCCCGCGTCCACGGGCGGCCGGAACCGTACGTCCCACGGCCCTCGGCCGTCCCGTGCGTCCCGCGCGGCGGCCGGGCGCCGTGCCGTCGGCGGCCGGGACGGCGGGACACCCACCCGGGAGGGCGACACGGCGTTACCGGGGGATTACTCCGTGGCACATAAGCTAGTGAGTGACTCCAACAGAACGGACACGCCATGCTGTTCCCCCGTATACGGCGGCATCTCGGGCGCCGCGGCGCCCTTCTGGTCATCGTCGGGGCCGGGGAGATCATCTGGGGCCTCCAGTTCGTCCTCGATCCGGCGCCGAACCCGCAAGGGCTCACGCTCCTCACGGAGGTCGCGCCCGTGCACTACTGGGCGTGGATGTGGGTGGTCGCGGGAGTGGCGGCGGTCGCGGCGGCGACCGTGCGGATCGGCCGTGACTGGCCTGGATTCGCCGCCGCGCTGGCGCCGCCGACCGTGTGGTCCACGGCGTACGTGGCCGCCGGGCTCGCGGGCGAGTACACGAGGGGGCTATGGATCGCCGCCTGGTACCTGTCGTCACACGTCGGTGTGATCATGTGGGCCAGTGCGATACCGGAGTTCGCGGCGGCTCCCCCGGCGGTACCGGCGGCGCGTCCCGTCAAGGAAGGGGCGGCATGAGTCTTTGGACGACGGTGGCGGCGATCGGCGGGCCTGTCGGCGCGCTGGCGGCTGGCTGGCTCGCGGCACGCGCGACGAAGGCCGCGGCGCTGATCACCGGGGACGCGCACACCCGTGCGGCACTGGTGACGACGGGGCCGGACGAACGGCGGGCCGATCTCGCCGTGCTCCAGGCCAGCGTGGAGCGCGTCAGCGAGGAGAACCGGGAGCAGCGCGCCCGGTTGGCCCGGCTGGAGGCGCTGCTGCGCGCCTTCGTGACGACGTCCGACCGGTGGGCGGCGCAGTTGCGGCGGGCGGGGATGGAGCCCGTCTCGCCGGAACCGCAGGTGGACGAGTACTACCGGACGGGCGTCTGACGCCGCTGTCCCGTGGGCGCGGGCACGGGTGTGCCGTCGCGCGCGGGACGCGGCGTGTGCGGCGTGTGCGTGGTGATGCGTTCACCGCTGAGCGCGCGCGCCGTGTTGACGAGCCCGACCATGCTGAACGCCTGGGGTGTGTTCCCCAGGTGGTGCCCGCGCACGACGTCGTACTCCTCGCTGAGGAGTCCCACGTCGTTGCGCAGGCCGAGCAGCCGCTCGAAGAGGTCGCGTGCCTCGGCGGTGCGCCCGGTGCCGTGGAGCGCGTCGGCGAGCCAGAAGCTGCACGCGACGAACGCGCCCTCGCCGCCCGGCAGTCCGTCCACCTCGCCGTCCGCCTCGGGCCGGTAGCGCAGGACGAAGCCGTCGCTGTGCAGTTCGCGGCGCACGGCGTCCACGGTGCCGCGCACACGCGGGTCGTCCCAGGGCAGGAAGCCGGTGCGGGGCAGCAGCAGGAGGGCGGCGTCGAGCCCGCGTGACCCGTAGAACTGGGTGAACGTGTTGCGTTCGGCGTCGTAGCCCTCGGCGCAGACCTCCGCGTGGATGCGGTCGCGCAGGGCGGCCCAGCGTTCCACCGGCGCGTCGTCGCCGTGGCGGCGGGCGGAGTGCACGGCGCGGTCGAGCCCGGCCCAGGCCATGACCTTCGAATGGGTGAAGTGCCGCCGCGGGCCGCGTACTTCCCACAGGCTGTTGTCCGGCCGGTCCCAGGCGCCCTCCAGGTGGTCGAGGAGGGCGCGCTGTATCCGCCGGGCGTCGGCGTCCGGGTCGATGCCGCTCTCCTCGGCGAGGTGCAGGCTGTCCAGGACCTCGCCCCACACGTCCAGCTGGAACTGGTCGGCCGCCGCGTTCCCGATCCGGACGGGGCGGCTGCCCTGGTGTCCCGAGAGCCGGTCGAGCGTCGTCTCGGGGATGCGGCGGGTGCCGTCGAGGCCGTACATGATCCGCAGGTCGGCGGGGTCGCCCGCGACGGCGCGCAGCAGCCATTCGCGCCAGGCGCGGGCCTCCTCCACGAAGCCGGTGCCCAGCAGGGCCTGGAGGGTGAACGTCGAGTCGCGCAGCCAGCAGAAGCGGTAGTCCCAGTTGCGGGTGCCGCCCGGTTCCTCCGGCAGGGAGGTGGTGGCGGCGGCGAGGATGCCGCCGGTGGGCCGGTAGGTGAGGGCCTTCAGCGTGATGAGGGAGCGGCGTACGGGCTCCTGCCAGCCGCCGTCGTAGCGGCAGCCCTCCATCCAGGACTCCCAGAAGCGCCGCGTGTCGGCGACGGCCCAGGGCCCGTCCACGGGCTCGGGGCGCGGCAGGTGGGACGCCTGGTGCGTGAGGACGAACGGCACGCGCTGCCCGGCCGTGACGGTGAACTCGGCGGTGATCCGGCCGTCGTCCGTGACGGTGGTGGGGGCGTCGGTGCGCAGCCAGGCGGCGTCGGGGCCCGCGATGGCCCGCAGGTCGCCGTCCTCGCGGCGTATCCAGGGGGTGAGGGCGCCGTAGTCGAAGCGCAGGGCGAGGTCCATGCGCATCGGCACGCGTCCCGAGCGGCCCTCGACCACGCGGACGATGTCGGCGGCCTCGCCGCGCGGCGGCATGCAGTCGAGGACGCGGACGGTGCCCTCGGGCGTGCTCCACTCGCTCTCCAGGACCAGGGACTCGCCGACGTAGCGGCGGGACGTGGTCCTGCCGCCCGCGGCGGGGGCGAGGAGCCAGCGTCCGGCGCTCTCGTCGTGCAGGAGGGCGGCGAAGCAGGCGGGCGAGTCGAAGCGGGGCAGGCAGAGCCAGTCGATGGAGCCTTCCCTGCTGACGAGTGCGGCGGTCTGGAGGTCGCCCAGCAGGGCGTAGTCCTCGATCGGCGCGGCGGACACCGCGTCCCCCCTCCTGTCGCGGGACCTCGCGCCGTCGGGCGGCGCCGTGTGCGGGCGCGCACGGGTCGGGGGACGTGTCCTCCCCGGTCAGGGAAGAGGACGCGTCCCCCGGTGGTGTCCCGGTGTGCGCGGGTGTGCCGATGTCGGCTGTCGCGTGGGTGCTCCGCGGCTCAGTTGACGGCGAGCATGCCCTTCCGCAGCCGGGTGAGGATGCGGGTCAGGAGGCGGGAGACGTGCATCTGGGAGATGCCCAGCTCCTCGCCGATCTGCGCCTGCGTCATCTCGTCCACGAACCGCATGTGGAGGATGCGGCGGTCGCGCTCGCCGAGCTTGCTGACCATGGGGGCGAGGGTGCTGATGTCCTCGACCAGCTGCATCCCCGGGTCCTCGTGGCCGATGAAGTCGGCGAGGACGGCCTCGCCGTCCAGCCCGGCCTCGCCGGTGAGCGTGGCGTCGAGGGACGTCGAGTGGTAGCCGTTGGACGCCTTGCGGGCCTCGATGACCTCGGACTCCGGCAGGCTCATCAGCACCGACAGCTCGGCGACGGTCGGGGTGCGCCCGAGGCGGGTGCGCAGTTCCTCGGTGGCCTTGGCGAGTTCGACGCGGGCCTCCTGGAGGCGGCGCGGCACGTGCACGGCCCAGCTGGTGTCGCGGAAGAACCGCTTGATCTCGCCGACGATGTAGGGGACCGCGAAGGAGGTGAACTCGACCTCGCGGGACAGCTCGAAGCGGTCGATGGCCTTGATGAGGCCGATGGTGCCGACCTGGACGATGTCCTCCATCTGGTCGCCCCGGCCGCGGAAGCGCGTGGCGGCGTAGCGGACCAGCGAGAGGTTCATCTCGATGAGCGTGTTACGGGCGTACTGGTATTCGTGCGTGCCCTCTTCGAGCACGGCGAGCCGGGCGAAGAAGACGCGGGAGAGTTCCCTCGCGTCGCGCGGGGCCACCTTCTGCGGGGAACCGATCTGCGGGAGGGGGGCCTGCGCCGTGTCCTGCGCGGTCTCCGTCACCGAGTGCGTCGTCGTCGCCGTCACGGCTGCCATCGCGTCCACCCCAAACCTGCTCGACTGTTGTGCCTGAACGGGCACGTACCCGGGTCCTGGAGGACCATGCCTCTTTTTTTCGACGGGAATTCCGGCGCCCTCGTCAGTCGGCCGCCGGGCGGTCGCCGCCCTGCTGTCTCGGCCGGACGGGGCCGCGCTCCCCGGTCCGCGGCGGCGCGGGCGTGAGGTGGTGCAACGTGCCCGTGGTACGCAGGAGTTGGTCGAGGCGCGGCGTGCGGTTGTCGAGATGCAGACGGACGCGTGCGGCAGCGGCGCGGCGCTGGATCATCAGCAGGCAGGACAGGCCGAGCGCGTCACAGTCGCCGAGCCGGGCGAAGTCGAGGCGCAGGTGCAGCAGTCCTGCGTGGCGGGCGAGCTGTTCCGTGACGGCTTCGAGCAGTTCGTCGGCGGTGTCGCGGTCGAGGTCGCCGTGGACCTGGAGGCGGACGGTGAACGGGCCGGGGGACGTGGCGGTCACGGCGCGGGGCGGCGGGGTGGTCATGCGGTCCCCCTGCTCTCCCCGTGTCCGGAGTGCCCGGAGTGCCCGGCCGGGCCGGACGGCGCGGCGCTCACGGCCCACCGCCCCTCGGACAGGTGCCGTACGGCCCGCGGGAAGTCGGCGAGGCGGGCGGCGAGGACGTCGAGGGTGGGCGTCAGCGCGTGGGCGGGGACGCCGCGGGCGGTGAGGACGTCGGCGGTCCAGCGGAGGAAGTCCACGAGCAGCCTGGGGTCGTCGGCGTACAGCGAGGCGGCGAGGAAGTCCACGATCTGGGCGATGTCCTCGGCGGTGTGGCGCCGTTGCCGCGCGCTGTAGTCGCGGAACGCGGGAAAGGTGCCTTCGAGACCGGCGAGGGTGGCCCGTACGAGCTGCGGCGCGGACCGGGCGACGAGGGTGTACTCCTGGTCCGCGAGGTGCGGCGGCGCGGCGGGGTGGGGGCGTCGGGCTGCGGTGGGCTCGTGCTCGGCGAGCAGGACGGCGGCGGCACGGGCGTCCGGGGCCCACATGTCCGCGCCGAGCAGCCGGGCGTAGCGTCCGTCGGGCCCGAAGGCGGCGCCGCCCGCGAGCACGGGGACGCCGACGGCCTGGCAGGCGGCGATCGCCGCGTGGGCGGTGGGCAGCCGGGTGGCGAGCGAGCCGGAGAGGGCGACGGCGCGCGGCCCGGTGAGGTTGACGTGCTCGACCAGGCGCGGGGTGGGCACCTGGGCGCCGAGGAAGTCCGCCTCCCAGCCGCGCAGGCGCAGGACTTCGGTCAGCAGCCGCGCGGGCAGCGCGTGCCACTCGCCGTCCACGCAGGCGACGGTGACGCGCCGGGGCCGCGCGCCGGGGCGCGGCGCGGCGGGCGTGGGGGCGGCGTGCCGGACGAGCGCGCCGATGACGCGTTCGTTGACGGCGGACGCGGCGTGCTCCTGGGCGACGGTGATCCGCGCGGCGGCCCACTCCTCCCCCACCGTGCGCTGGACGGGGGCGATGAGGTCGAGGAGGACGTCCTCGGGGTCGGCGCCGTCGGCGAGGGCGTCCTGTACGACGGCGGTCGCCGCAGGTTCGTCCCCGGCGAGGGCCGCCGCGTACAGCCGGGCCTGCCGGGCCTGCCGGGCGGGGACGTGCGGGGTGGGGGGCGTGCCTGTCATGCCGTGTACCTGCCGGGGGTGTGGCCGTCCACCGCGCTCAGGTGCGCGTGGCGCGGCGCCGTGATGGCGACGACGGCCATGTCGTCGTGCCCCCGGTCGCCGATCCACTGGGAGGCGAGCATCTGGACGCGCTCGACGACGGCCTCGGCTGGCATCCCCGCGCACTGGCCGAGGGCTTCGCGCAGGCGGGCGTCGCCGAAGAGTTCGTCCCCGAGCGGGCCGCCCCGCGCCTCGGTGATGCCGTCCGTGAACAGCAGCGCGGTCTCGCCCGGGGCGAGGTGGGTGACGGCGGTGGTGGAGCGCACCTCGGGCAGGACGCCGATGAGGGAGCCCTGCGTCTCGGCCTCGGTGACCGTGCCGTCCGCCCGGACGAGCAGCGGCGGCGGGTGCCCGGCGCTGGTCAGGCGCAGCCGGACGCGGCCCGCCTCGCGCCGGACGGAGGCGAGGACGAGGGTGACGAACCGGGTGTGCCGCGAGTCGAGCAGCGCCTCGTTGAGGAGGCCCAGGATCTGCTGGTGGCCGACGGAGAGCGGCGCGAGGGTCTGGAGGGCGTTCCTGACCTTGCCGGTGAGGACGGCGGCCTCAAGTCCCTTCCCGCAGACGTCGCCGAGGACGACGAGCGATTCGCGCTCGGCGTTCGGCGCGCGGTAGACGTCGTAGAAGTCGCCGCCGACGCGTTCCCCGGCGCGCGCGGCGCGGTAGCCCCCGGCCAGTTCGACGCCGTGCGTCTGCCGGAGGCGGGGCGGCAGCAGCTCCTCCATGAGGGTGGCGGTCGTCCCGGCCTGCTCGGCGTACAGGCGGGCGGCGGAGATCGCGACGCCCGCGCGCGCGGCGAACAGGCGGGCCGTCTCCTCCTCGCCCTCGGTGAACACGCCGCGTCCCGCGCGCCGCAGGAGCACGAGCGCCCCGGCCGGGACGCCGTGCCCCGGCAGCGGGGTGATGACGAGGGACGCGGCCTCGCCGTCGAATCCTGGCGGTAGGAGCCAGGCCGGGGCGGACGCGGGGTCGATCCAGCGGGAGGGGACGGGCGGGAAGCCGCTCAGCGCCTCGCCGAGCCCCGGCACCTGGTCGGGGTCGGCGCGGACGAGGCCGTGGGTGACGTCGCCGCCCGGATCGCAGTAGGTGACGGGCAGGCGGCGGCCCGTCGGCGGGGCCACGACGACGGCGGCGTCGGCGAGGTGGCGTGCGGCGAGCTGCGCGGTGACCTCGGAGCAGCGTTCGAGGTTGAGGGAGGCGAGCAGGGCCTCGGACGCCTCGGTCATGAAGGCGGTGCGGCGGCGTTCGCGGCGCAGGGCCTCCTCGGCGTGGCGGCGGTCGGTGTCGTCCACGAGCCACCAGACGATGTCGCCGTCGGCCCCTGGCGTGGGGTGGGCCGTGAGGTGGCGGTCGGCGACGGGGCCGTGCGTGGCGACGCGGGGGCCGACGCGGGTGTGGGCGGTGACGAGCCAGCCGGGGGCCGCGCGGTGGAGGGGTGTGCCTGGCGTGGCGTCAGGAAGGAGCCTGCGGGCGGCCTCGTTGGCGCGGCGGACGGTGCCCGAGCCGTCCACGACGAGCGCGGGACAGGGGGCTGCCTCCCAGGCGGCGGCCTCGCCCGGGGCGACGACGGTACCGACCGTGCTGCCGGTGTCGGCCGCATGGGACGGTCTGTCGGTACGGATGTCGGACGTGTCCACTCTCGGGGTACCACCGTGGGCGGGACCCCACCACCTCTCTTGCCTACCCTGGCGCGCGGCGCGGCGCGTCTTCCGGAATCCACCATCCCGCATCGGCCTCCGGCATGCAATGCACCCCTGGCGGCGAGGGTGGGGTGGCCGTGAACGGATCGTGAAGGTGACGCGGAGACGGTGTCGTTGACGGCTCGGCGCTCAGCCCTCGGTGCGCAGTGCCCGGCGCTCAGCCGAGCGGGACGACGACCCGGATGGTCTTCCCGCCGCCCGGCAGCGGGACGACGGCGACGTCGCGGCCGAGGCGGTGGATGAGCGGCCAGCCGTAGCCACCCACGGCGAAGCGCCCGTCCGTGCCGGTCCTCGGGGTGGTGTGGGGGACCGCGTCGCTCCGGTCGCCGACGGAGAGGTGCAGGCCGTCGTCGGTGACCTCGGCGGAGAAGTGCGTGACCCCGCCGCCGTGGCGTATGGCGTTGGTGACCAGCTCCGACGTGACAAGGAGGACGTCGGCGAGCGTCAGGTCGTCGCGGGGATCGACGCCGGGGGCGGGGAGGAGTCCGCGCAGCAGGTGCTGGACATGGTGGCGCGCCGCCGCCGCGCTCGTGGGCACCGCTCGTCCGAGGTGCTCGCCCACCACTTCTTCCGTCGTCACGCCCCTGCGCTCCATGGTTCTTCCCCCTGCCGTCCACATCCGCGTGCCCGACTGTGGCCGTCGCACACGGCCCGAGGACACCCTGTCCGAAAAACTGGACGTCGCGCCCTTCGGGACCGGGAGCGGCCGTCGGAAGGACCGGGGCCCGGGCCGCCACCCTCCGGGCCGCTCCGGCGGTTGCCGGGGGATCGGCGGGGCGTGTGCCCGACAGGGGAACCACTGTACGCCCGGCGGGCGCGAACCCGGCAGCCGCGCGCGCTCCCGCCCGGCCGCCCGGTGACGGGCGTGACGGGCGTGACGGGCCACGGGGACGCGGGCGCGGGGACGTCCGCGCAAACCCGTTGTCAGTGGCATCTGTTAAGACTCTTTGCGAGGAACCCGGCCGTGAGGGCCGGGCGCAGGGAGGGGCGCGGATGTCGGCGGGGCAGGATCAGACGGTCGCGGAGTTGTTGGGCGCGGTGGCGCGGCAGATGGCCGAGGTGGCGTCCGAGGACTGGACGCGCGTGCGGTTGAGCGCCTCGGCCCATGAGCACGGGGTGGGCGGCCCGGGTCTGTGGATCGACCAGGCCGATGGCGGGGAGCGGTCGGGTGGCTTCCTGCTTCTGCCGGAACTGCGCCAAGTAAGTGAGCTGGACGATTCAGGGGCCGACCAGTTGGCCATCGAGGTGAGCGTCGATGTCCGGGGTGGATTCGAGGCGTTCACCAGCCGGGCGATCAGCAGGGACCTGGGCTCGGACACCGGCGGCCTGGTGTACGCCCTCAGGCCCGGTGTCCGCGTCCCGGACCCGGGCGACGACGAGGACGGGCCCCTGGACGCCACTCAGGCCGGTGATCCGCGCGAGGCGGTCGAAGTCCTGCGGCGCTACCTGGGGAAGCGGGCGGAGATCTCGGGACAGGGCACGGTGGACACCGGGTGGGACGAGGGGACGGCGGGTGCCCTTCCCGAGCCGCTGGACGCCGCCCGGATCGCGCGGTTGGAGGGCTCTGTGCCCGTTCCGCTCCCCGACGACCTGCGCGCGCTCTACGCGGTGGCGAACGGTGACGACGCGGAGGGGCTTCTGTGCGGGCACGACTGGTTCGGCCTGCATCACGTCGTCTCGCTGCACTCCGGGCCCCGCTGGTGGGCCGCCGGTGAGACCTGGCGCTATCACCGCCTCGACCGGGTACGCCTCGACGCCGGGCCGCTCGGGGCCGTGCGGCGTTCCGTCGATCGTCCGGGGTGGATACCGTTCACGACCGACACCGGCGGCAACTTCCTCGCCGTGGACATGGACCCGGCCGCGGGCGGGCGGCCCGGCCAGGTCATCCGGGTCGGCCGCGACTACGGCGAGGGCGCCGTGCACGTCGCCGAATCGGTGACCGCGCTGCTCAGGTCCCAGTTGGAGGCCCTGGAGCGGGGGAGCTACACGTACGACGCCGACAGCGGTCATCTGTGGACGGAGGCCGACCTGCCGGACCGGCACCCGGAGGCGCTCGGCCACTTCACCACCGACGCCGCCGCGGCGGCACTCGACGAGGTCCAGACGGTCCGCCTCCGGGACGAGCGGGACACGGATCTCGCGCCGCTGCGGGGCGCGCGGCGGCTGCGGCGGATGGCGCTGCACCAGGGAGTGCCCGTCGATCTGACGCCGCTGCGGGACATACCCGTCGAAGCGCTCGAACTCGGCCTGCACGCCGCCGACCTCGCCCCGCTGGCCGGGCATCCGACGCTGCGCACCGTGAAGATACGGGACGCCCGGCCGGTGGAGTTGGCCCCGTTGCGCGAGTGCCCCAAGGTGTACGGCCTGGACCTGTCCGGCGCGTCGGTGCGCGACATCGAGGTGGTCGCGGAGATGAAGGGCCTGCTCTACCTGTCCCTGCGGTACGAGCAGTGGGCGGAGCTGTGGCAGCGGGTGGACGGGCTGCCGGGCCTGGCCGCCGCGGGACTGGCCGAGGGGCTTCGGCCGTCGGGGGTGGCCGAGTGGGCAGGACACTTCCCGTCCAGTGGCCCGGGTGACGACCTGCGCCACTACAGCGGGCGGTGGGACGCCTGACACACCTGACGTGACGGGAGGCGTCGGGCGGCGATCCGGGGGCATCCGTTCCTGTACGAGTGCGCCGAGGTCGGTCGCTCGGGACGGGAGCGGCCCTCCGTACGCCGCCCGGCGTCCCTGGGTGGCCGGACGGCGGGCGGGGCGCGGACGTCATGTCGCCACGTCGTCAGGTCGTCGGCGTGACGCCGCCGGGAGTTCGCGCGCCGGTGGCTTCAGGGCCGGGCCCGCGCGCCCCTAAGCTGAGCGCGCACGACCGGTGGCGCACCGTGACGCGCGCCACCGCACCCCCACCCCGTGCCATCAGGAGGAATCGCCATGCAACGCCGCTCCCTCTTGCGCGGTGCCGTCGCGGGCACCGGCACCGTGGTCCTCGGCTTCACCATGACCCGCGCCTCGTTCGCCTACCCGGCGCAGCCGGGCACCGGGCCGTACGGAGCCCTGGGCCCCGCGGACGTCAACGGCCTGCACCTGCCCAGCGGCTTCACGAGCCGGATCGTCGCCCGCTCCGCCCGCGAGGTCGCCGGGACAGGACACACGTGGCACGGCGCCCCGGACGGCGGCGCCTGCTTCGCCGACGGCTCCGGCTGGATCTACGTCTCCAACGCCGAGCTGGGCTCGGGCGCGGGCGGCGTGAGCGCCCTGCGCTTCGCCGCCGACGGCACGGTCACCGACGCGTACGGCATCCTGTCCGGCACGTCCACCAACTGCGCGGGCGGCGCGACGCCCTGGGACACCTGGCTGTCGTGCGAGGAGACGACGCGCGGCGCCGTGTACGAGACGGACCCCTACGGCGAGGCGGACGCCGTGCGCCGTGACGCCATGGGCCGCTTCAAGCACGAGGCCGCCGCCTGCGACCCCGACCTGCGCGTCGTGTACCTGACGGAGGACGAACCGGACGGCGCGTTCTACCGGTTCGTGCCCGAGACCTGGGGCGACCTGTCGTCCGGCACGCTCCAGGTCCTGACGGGCAGCGGCGCCACGTCGGCCTGGCGCACGGTCCCCGACCCGTCGGCCGCGAGCCGCCAGACGCGGCGCCAGGTGAGCGGCACGCGCGTGTTCAACGGCGGCGAGGGCTGCTACTACCGCGGCGGGCTCTGCTACTTCACCACCAAGGGCGACAACCGGGTCTGGGCCCTCGACACACGGACGACGACCCTCGCCGTCGTCTACGACGACAGCCTCGTCACCTCCCCGCCGCTCACCGGCGTGGACAACATCACGGGCACCGGCAGCGGCGACCTGTTCGTCGCCGAGGACGGCGGCACGATGGAGATCTGCGTCATCACGCCGGACGACGTCGTGGCGCCGTTCCTGCGGATCAGCGGACACGGCGGCTCGGAGATCACCGGCCCGGCCTTCAGCCCGGCGGGCGACCGGCTGTACTTCTCCTCCCAGCGCGGCGCGCGCGGCAGCAACGACGACGGCGTCACGTACGAGGTGACCGGCCCGTTCCGCACAGCCGCCTGACGGGGCGCGCCCCGGCGCGCGCCCCCGCGCGCGGCCGGAGCGCCGTTCCACCGGCGTACGCCGCCCCGTCGTGCGATCATTCTGCAACTGGCAGAATGTCGCTCGCACTTCAGGCGGGAAGGGAGCTCGGATGCCGGTGGAACACTCGGGCTCGGCCGCACTGCGGCAGCTGGGCTCACGGCTGCGCACCATGCGTGACACGGCGGGGCGGTCCGTCCGCGAGACGGCGGCGGCCCTCGGCGTCCCCCCGGACCGCGTACGCGGCCTGGAGGCAGGACGGATCGACCTCGAACCGGCCTGGGTACGCCCCCTCCTGACGCTCTACGGCCGCCAGGCCGAGACCGACTCGGTGCTCGCCGAGGCGGCCGGGACCCGTCGCGCGGCGTGGTGGGAGGCGTACCGCGACATTGTGCCGCAGTGGCTCGCCGACCAGCTCAGGGGCGAGGAACAGGCGGAGGTCATCCGGCTGTACGCGCCCCTGTTCCTGCCCGACCTGCTCCAGATCCCGGCGTACGGCGCGGCGCTGCTGCGCGGGCGTACGCCGGACGCGGACGAGGCCGAGGTCGCGCGCTCCCTCGACGTGCTCGCGCGGCGCCAGGCCGTCCTGGACCGGTCCGCGCCGCGCCCGCCCGTGCTGTGGGCGCTGATCGAGGAGTCCGCGCTGCGCCGCCGGGTCGGCGGCCCCGAGGTGATGTACCGGCAGCTCGCGCACCTGCGGGCCCTGGCGGCGCGCCCCGGCGTCACCATCCGCGTCACCCCGCTCCACACGACGCACATCGCGCTGATGAGCGGCCCCGTCCAGTACCTGCGCTTCCGGGCGCCTGAGCTGGCGGACCGGCTGCTGCTCCAGACAGGCGACGGCGCGACCGTCACCGAACAGGCCGACGTCGTACGGCACTACCTGATGGCGCTCGACTCGGCGGCCTCGGTCGCGGACAGCGTGCCCATCGGCGAATGGTCCACCGACTGGGAGGAGAGCAAGGGTGCTTGAGGAGCAGATCGACCCGGGCAGGCCGGACCCGGCGCGGGTGTACGACTGGTTCCTTGGCGGCAAGACCTTCTACCCGGCGGACGAGGCCGCCGGGCTCGGCGTGCAGCGCATGTGGCCGGGGGTTCGCGTCGCCGCCCGCGCCAACCGCGACTTCCTGAACCGCGCCGTCCACTGGCTGGCCGCCGAGGCGGGCGTCCGGCAGTTCCTCGACATCGGGACGGGCATACCGACCGAGCCGAACATCCACCAGGTCGTCCAGGCGGCGGCGCCCGACACGCGCGTCGTCTACACCGACAACCGGCTGATCGTCCTGCGGTACGCCGAGGCGCTCATGGACGGCACGCCCGAGGGCAGCACCACCTACCTGCACGCCGACTTCTGCGACCCGCCGAGCATCCTCGCCAGCCCCAGGCTGAAGGAGGTCCTCGACCTGTCGCGGCCCGTCGCGCTGTGCCTGAACGCGCTGCTGCACTACATCGCGGACGACGAGGCGGGTGGCGTGCACGCGCTGTCCCTCGTCCGCACGTACGTGGACGCGCTGGCGCCCGGCAGCTACCTGCTGATCACGCACGTCACGCCCGACTTCGACCCGCCCACCTGGGCGCGCGTCACGGCGGGCGACCGCGCCGCCACCGGGCAGACGGGGCAGGTGCGGACCCGGGCGGAGATCGAACGGTTCTTCGCGGGCCTGGAGATGGTCGAGCCGGGCCTCGTCCCGCCGCAGGACTGGCGGCCGGACGGCCCCGCCCCCGAGGAGGCGACACCGGAGACCGTCTCGATCTGGGCCGGCGTCGCCCGCGTCCCGCACGCGGCGTCGTAGCGTGCCCGGTATGACGACGCGCGACACCGGAGAGGACGATGACGGTTCGTATCTCCTCAACTACGCCTACGTCTTCGCCAGCCCGACCACCACAAGGGACGCTTCCACTGGGAGAGCCCATGAGCGCCGCGGCCCGGCCAGTCGCTCACGGACGTCGCGACGGGAGCGCAGAAACCCGACGAGGGCCCGGCTTCGGGCCCCGTGGGGACGGCCGCAGCATGGCCCAAGTACGGTCGGATCGAGGCGAGACAGTCAGTGGACATCGTGGCGGTCACGGAGTCATGGGCCGAACACGAGGCCGCCGCACACGCCCCGCGTCTGCGGCGGCTGAAGGTAAAGTAAGTAAAATCCCGTACCCCCGCCCGTGAACCCGCAGGTCAACTACTCTCCTCCCCGCACGCGCGGGGTTGTTCCCGAAATACGTAACGAAATTCCCTGCGCGCAGTGCTCCTCCCCGCACGCGCGGGGTTGTTCCCGGCTCGACAGCATGTACGCCGCCGCCGTCGCCCTCCTCCCCGCACGCGCGGGGTTGTTCCCCTGTGCACGCGGTGCGCCGCCCAGCGCCACGACTCCTCCCCGCACGCGCGGGGTTGTTCCCAGCCGCTGGATCGGCTGGTCCAGCGCCGAAGCCTCCTCCCCGCACGCGCGGGGTTGTTCCCGGGTCGGGGTGGCGCCCGCCCGGCTGGAGGCGCTCCTCCCCGCACGCGCGGGGTTGTTCCCTGCCAGACCCGGTTCACCGCGGCGTTCCACGGCTCCTCCCCGCACGTGCGGGGTTATTCCCGGTGATCTCGGGGTTCGGGTCGCGGCGCGGCGCTCCTCCCCGCACGTGCGGGGTTGTTCCCAGTCCGCCGGGAGCCGGGTGGGGCGTGTCGTCCTCCTCCCCGCACGTGCGGGGTTATTCCCGGTTGGGTAGCGGACGCCGTCCCAGGTTCCGACTCCTCCCCGCACACGCGGGGTTGTTCCCGTCGCTCAGGCAAGCTTCACGACCTACGTGCGCTCCTCCCCGCACGCGCGGGGTTGTTCCCAGTCCGCCGGGAGCCGGGTGGGGCGTGTCGTCCTCCTCCCCGCACGCGCAGGGCTGCCCCCGGGTCATCGGGGCGATAGAACCTGTGGTTGATATGCCGCGGGTGACCACGGGCGCCGACCTGGCCGCAGCTTGTGCCTACGGCAGAAGGACGGTTCAATCGCCGAATGGCTGGGACTGACATCGACCTGGGAGTCGTGACGGCGCCGTCGGGAGTCCTCGTGCTGGGGATGGCGTCGTGGATCGACTTCTGGCCGCAGGTGGGCCGACCGCTGTCCGAGCGCGCGAGTGCCGCCGCGGCGATCGGCGGCGGACACGTCCATGACGGGGACTGTGAGATGGTCGCGGTTCGCGCCGCCGACGACAGGCCGTTGACGGTGCGGGCCAGCACGGCGGCGTCGCCCTTCGACGCGGGACCGACCATCGCGGTCCTGGAGGTCGATCTCGGTCTGCCGTGGGTCGGCCCCCCGGGCGACGAACCGGTCGTCCTCGGTGACCTGCCGGTCGATCGTTGCGGCATGGTGCTCGGGGACGCGCTTGCCCTGGACTCCTGGACCGGGGACGACCACCCCTCGACCGACGGCCTTGCCGACGTCACCTACTGGGGAGGCCACGCGGAGGCCGCCCGTCGTCGGTTCGGCGGGGAACTGATCCGGCGGGACGGCGGTGAGGTGCGAGGGTGGCTCGACCTTCCGCTCGACGCCGCGAAGAAGCTCGGCGACTCCCTCAACTCCTGGGTGGGCGACGCGCAGGGCCGGGGCGTCATGGTGGCGGTCGATGAGCACACCGACTTCCACCGCTTCCACCGCGCGGGCGCGACCCACCCGCTCGGGATCGGTGCCGTCGTGGTCGCCGACCGCCCGGTTCTGGGGATCGCCTGGGACAGCGGCGACCACTCGATGCGGCATCGCGGCGAACGCGACGAAGGACACGTCTATCCCGTGACCCTTCAGCGCGGCCCCACGGGTCGGACGACGATGCGCTGGACGATCCCGCCCTACGTGCCAGGCGACGACGACGCGGAGTGATCGGCGGGCACCGTCGTCGCCGCGCGGTGCCCGAGCGGGAGACCGGGCCGGTTCCGGCCCGGCCCCCCTCTCCCCCGCCGGGTCAGTGGCCGCGTGCGATCCACTCAGGGAGTGCGGGGGCCTCGGTGGCGATGGTGGTGGAGTCGCCGTGGCCGGTGCGCACGACGGTGTCCGGCGGCAGGGTGAGCAGCCGGTCGCGGATCGAGGCGATGATGGTCGGGAAGTCCGAGTACGAACGCCCCGTCGCGCCGGGCCCGCCCTGGAAGAGCGTGTCGCCGGTGAAGACGGTGCCGAGATCCGGCACGTGGAAGCAGACGGCGCCGGGCGCGTGGCCAGGGGTGTGCAGGACGCGGAGCGTGGTCCCGGCCACCGTCAGCTCCTGCCCGTCCGTCAGTTCGCCGTCCGGCAGCCGGTCGGGGTGGGTGAGGCGCCACAGCGGCAGGTCGTCCGGATGGAGCAGGATCGGCGCGCCGGTGCGGTCGGCGAGCGCGGGGGCGGCGCCGACGTGGTCGTCGTGCGCGTGGGTGCACAGGATGCCGCGCAGCGTCCGGCCGCCGAGCGCGGCCTCGACGGCGGCGGCGTCGTGGGCGGGGTCGATGACGTACGCCTCGGTGTCGTCGCCGACGATCCAGACGTTGTTGTCCACTTCCCAGATGCCGCCGTCGAGGCTGAACGTGCCGGAGGTGACGAGGTGGTCCACGCGGGCGGCGCTCACAGGACCACCACCGAGCGCAGCACGTCGCCGGTGTGCATCCGGTCGAAGGCGTGCTCGACCTGGTCGAGGGCGATGGTCTCGGTGACGAACGCGCCGAGGTCCAGGCGGCCTTGGAGGTGCAGGTCGATGAGCATCGGGAAGTCGCGGCTGGGCAGGCAGTCGCCGTACCAGGAGGACTTGAGGGAGCCGCCGCGGCCGAAGACGTCGAGCAGGGGCAGTTCGAGCTTCATCTCCGGCGTGGGGACGCCGACGAGGACGACGGTGCCCGCGAGGTCGCGGGCGTAGAACGCCTGCCGGTAGGTCTCGGGGCGGCCGACCGCCTCGATGACGACGTCGGCGCCGTGTCCGCCGGTCAGGTCGCGGATGGCCTCGACGGGGTCGTCCGCGGTCGAGTTGACGGTGTGGGTGGCGCCCATGGCGCGGGCGGTGGCGAGCTTGGCGTCGTTGATGTCCACGGCGATGATGCGGGCGGCGCCCGCCAGGCGTGCGCCCGCGATCGCGGCGTCGCCGACGCCGCCGCAGCCGATGACGGCGACCGAGTCGCCGCGTCCGACGGCGCCGGTGTTGAGCGCCGCGCCGATCCCGGCCATGACGCCGCAGCCCAGCAGCCCGGCGACCTCGGGGGCGACGGCCGGGTCCACCTTCGTGCACTGCCCGGCGGCGACGAGGGTCTTCTCGGCGAAGGCGCCGATGCCGAGCGCAGGGGACAGCTCGGTGCCGTCGGTCAGCGTCATCTTCTGCCGCGCGTTGTGCGTGTCGAAGCAGTACCAGGGCCGTCCGCGCAGACAGGCCCGGCAACGGCCGCAGACGGCACGCCAGTTGAGGATGACGAAGTCGCCGGGCGCCACGTCGGTGACGCCCTCCCCCACCGACTCGACGACGCCCGCCGCCTCGTGGCCGAGGAGGAACGGGTAGTCGTCGCTGATGCCACCCTGCTTGTAATGCAGGTCGGTGTGGCAGACGCCGCACGCCTGGACCTGCACCACCGCCTCGCCTGGCCCTGGGTCGGGGACGACGACGGTCTCCACCCGTACGGGTTCGTTCCTGCCGGGCGCGACGACGCCGCGTACTTCCTGTGCCATGGGACGGCCGTCCTTCCTGATCCTCGCTGATCGGGTGCGATCCGATCCTCGCATCCCGCGCCCGCGCCGTGGGGTCGCGCGGCACCGGTGAGGCGCGGCGTCGATCATGGCACTATGAGCAACTGACAAGTCGCGACGTGTCGTTGTGCCCCCCGGCGGGCGCCGGGGCAGGGGCCGGGGAAGGGGAAGTCCGATGGGCAGTCCGAGCAAGGGCCTGGGCAAGGTCGAGGTGGCCGTCAAGTGGGACGCCAGTGCGATGGGTGAGCCGGATCACGACGTGGACATCATCGCCGCGACGTACGCGGCCGACGCGCCGCACGGCGCGCCCGTCTACCTGGTGCACTTCGACAGCCGGTCGCCCGACGGGACGATCACGCTGAGCCGGGACAGCACGACGGGCCAGGGCTTCGGCTACGACGAGGTGATGACGTTCGAGCTGGAGCGCCTGGCCTCGACGTACGCCCGGGTCGTCGTGGGCGTGGCCATCCAGCAGCGCACGGGGCGCAGGACCTTCGCCGACATCCCGAGCACGCGGTTCCGGGTGGCCGAGGGCTACACGGAGCTGGCGCAGGGGGACTTCGCGGCCGTGGCGGGCGCCACGGCGGCGGTGATCGGCGAGTTCGTGCGGGACGGGGCGGGCGAGTGGGGGCTGCGGCCCGCGCTGCGCGGCTTCGACACGGACCCGGCGGAGTTCACCCGCGTGATGGGTGACGCCGGGGCCTGACGGTCCCGCCGCGTGCGCGGGCGCCGGTCACGCCCCGGCCGTCACTCCGGGGCGTGACGGGCGCCCGCGCGGCGTCCGTCAGGTGACGCCGACGGTGACGGGGCCGCCGTGCCGGTCCACGTCCTTCATGACCGACCACGGGATGCGCAGCACGCGTCCGGGGGCGGCGGGCCAGGGCAGGGTGCGGCGGGCGACGACGCGGCCGTCCTGCCGGACGGTGACGCGCGGGACGCGGACGAACTCGTCGGTCCACAGCAGCAGCCGGTTCCTGGGCGGCGCGGGGTCGCCAGGACGGAGCAGCCCGGGGGCGATCCACCGCAGGGCGCCTTCGGCGTGCAGGCGGACGCCGCCGGGCCCGTCCGGCGCGCGGTCCGTCCCGGCGAGGCGGTGCAGCACCTGGTCGGCGACGTGCTTGCCGTCGAGCGCGGCGATGTCGGCGGTGTCCACCGGGTGCAGGAGGTTCCCGGCCGCGTAGACGCCCGGCGTGCTGGTGCGCAGCGCGGTGTCCACGAGCGGGCCGAGCGTGCCGGGGTCGAGGTCGAGCCCGGCGGCGCGGGCCAGTTCGTGGTCGGGGATCCAGTCGCCGGTGAAGACGACGGTGTCGCAGGCGACGACGCGGCGGGCGCGCGTGTCGAGGTTCTCGATCTCCACGCCGGTGAGCCGCCCCTTGCCGATGATCCGCGTGACGCGGGCCCTGGTGGCGACGGGGACGCCGAGGACGGCGCGGCCCGGCACCGTGAAGACGCCGTACGACTCGGCCTTGGGGTAGCCGCTGACCATCAGCGCCGTGTCGCAGCCCGCCTCGCGGAGGGTGAGCACGGCGGACCAGCTGACGAGTTCGCCGCCGACGACGACGGCCCGCTTCCCCACCCTGCCGTGCTGGAGGTGGACGATGTTCTGGAGCTGGCCGGTCGTGTACACGCCGTGCGGGCGGTCGCCGGGGATGCGGCGGGCGGGGCGGGGGCGTTCGCGGGCGCCGGTGGCGAGGACGACGGCGCGGGCGCTGATGCGCAGGCGGCCCTGCGGGCTGGTGACCTCGACGGTGTGGTCGTCGGCCCAGTCCGTGACCATGGTGCGGGTGCGGATGACGGCTCCGGCGGCGAGGGCGCGGGCGGTGAGGTGGCGGGCGTAGCGGGGGCCCGTCATGACGCGCCGCAGGTCGCGCAGGCCGTAGCCGGTGTGGTCGCTGTGCCGGGGGATGCCGCCCGCCTCGGCCTCGCGGTCCACGACCAGGACCTCGCCCGCGACGCGCGGCGCGAGGCGGGCGGCGGCGGTGAGCCCGGCGGGCCCGGCGCCGATGACGAGGACGTCGGGGGTGAGCGTGGGGGGAGTGGGTGTGCTGCTCATCGGGTCTTTTCCTCGTGCTGCCTGGGCTCGTGGGTACCGCTGCCGCTGTCGCTGCCGCCACCGCTGCCGGTGTCCGCGCCGCGTGTGGCGAGGAGCCGCGCGACCTCGGCGCCGCAGAAGAAGCCCTGGCAGCGGCCGTTCATGGCGCGGGTGCGGCGGCGCAGGCCCTCCAGGTTGGGCGCGGGGAGCGTGGCGTGGCAGGCGTCGCGGATCTCTCCTGCGGTGACGCGCTCGCAGAAGCAGACGATCTGCCCGTAGGCGGGGTCGGCGGCGATGCGTTCGGCGTCCTGGTAGGGGCGCGTGGTGGCCTCGCCGAGGTTGGGCATGCGCGGCGGCGCGGGCACGTCGTCGCGCGGCGTGAGGGCGAGCCCGGCGTCGGCGAGGAGGCCGAGGGCGTGCTCGGCGATCGCCATGCCCGCCGTGAGGCCGGTGGAGCGGATGCCGCCGACCAGCAGGTAGCGCTGCTCGGGGGACGCCTCGATCAGGTAGTCGCCGTGGTCGATGGCCGCGCGCAGGCCCGCGTAGGAGGCGGTGACCTCCTCCTTCAGCAGCCGGGGCATCAGCTTCTCGCCCTTGCCGAGCAGGAAGGCGAAGCCGTCCTCGGAGGTGCCGGTGGCGGTGCGGTCGGTGAGGTCCTCCGAGGTCGGGCCCAGCATGACGTTGCCGTAGATGGTGGGCGAGACGAGGACGCCCTTGCCGCGCGAGGTCGGCACGGGCAGGACGATCCGGTCCACGAGGGGGCGGGCCAGCTTGTCGAAGACGAACAGCTCGCCGCGCCGGGGCGTGACGGTGAACCGGTCGTGGCCGAAGAGCCGGTCGATCCGGTCGGCGCCGAGCCCGGCGGCGTTGACGACCCAGCGGGCGCGGACGTCGCCGCCGGTGGTGGCGAGGGTGGTGACGCCGGTGGCGTCGTCGCGGGTGACGGCGGTGACGGCGTGGCCGAGCAGGACGTCGGTGCCGCGCCGCTTGGCGTCGGTGGCGAGCGCCAGGTTCGTCGTCCAGGTGCAGATGATCGACTCGCCGGGCACGGTGAGACCGCCGAGCGCGCCGTCGCCGAGGGCGGGGAGCGCCGCGTACACCTCGTCGGCGCCGATCAGCGCGCACGCGTGGTAACCGTTGGCCTCGGCCTTCTCCTTGAGGCCGGGGAGCGCGGCCAGTTCCTCGTCGTTCCAGGCGACGAGGAGGGCGCCGGTGCGCTCGACCGGGATGCCGGTGCGTTCGGCGTACGCGCCCAGGAGGTGGTAGCCGCGGGCGACGAGGCGGGATTCGAGGGTGCCCGGCTTGGCGTCGAAACCGGTGTGCAGCAGGGCGGTGTTGGCCTTGCTGGTGCCGTCGCCGACGTCGTCGCGCGCCTCGACGAGCGCGACGGACAGGTCGTGTCCTGCCAGCTCGCGGGCGAGGGCGGAGCCGACGATGCCCGCCCCGATGACGGCGATGTCGTGGACGGCCGGTGCGCGGTCCGCGCTGACGGTCATCGTGAGGTGCCCCTTCCTGTGGCGGCGGCGGTGGCCGCTGCGGCGCTCCAGCGGGCCCGGAAGTCGGCGGCGCGATCGGCGCTCCACCGGGGCTCGTGGACGGTGGTGGGCCGCCAGTCGCCGACCGCGTCGGCCAGGGTGAGGCCCGGGGTGAGGGCCAGCCTGGCCAGCGCGGCGGCGCCGAGCGGTGTGGCGTGGGCGGACGGGTAGATGTCCACCGGGATCTGGGCGAGGTCGGCCTGCGCCTGCATGAGGGCGCGGCTGTGGGTGAGGCCGCCGTCGGCGCGCAGCCGGGTCATGGGGGCGCCGAGGTCGGTCTCGACGAGGCGGCACAGCTCGGCGACCTGGGCGGCGATGCCCTGGAGGACGGCGAGCACCAGGTGTTCGCGGCGGGTGGACAGGCGCATGCCGGTGAATGTGGCGGTGGCGTCGGGCCGCCACCAGGGGGCGGCGAGCCCGGCGAGCGCCGGGACGCACAGGACGCCTTCCGTGTCGTCCGCCGCGACCGCGTCGAGGTCGGTGGCCGCGTCGATGAGACCGAGGTCCTGTATCCAGCGGATGGCGGACGCGGCCGTGTAGACCTGCCCGTCCACGCAGTACGGCGTGTCGCCCGCGGCGCGCCAGGCGACGGACGTGGTGAGCCCCGACGTGGAACGGACGGCGTGGTCGCCGGTGTTGGCGAGGAGGAACGCGCCGGTGCCGAAGGTGCACTTGGCGGTGCCGGGGGTGAGGCAGCCCTCGGCGAGGAGCGCCGCCTGCTGGTCCACGACGAGCCCGGTGACCGGGATCTCGCCGCCGAACGCCCGGGTCGTGCCGACGATCTCGTCGCAGGCGACGATGCGCGGCAGCCGCTCGTCCTG
This sequence comes from Streptomyces avicenniae, assembly GCF_000719135.1. Taxonomy (GTDB): domain Bacteria; phylum Actinomycetota; class Actinomycetes; order Streptomycetales; family Streptomycetaceae; genus Streptomyces; species Streptomyces avicenniae. The sequence goes on from NZ_JOEK01000009.1 coordinate 174,951, forward strand.
GAGGCCGAACAGCGCCAGCAGCTCCGGGTCCCAGTCCACGGCGTCGAGGCCGAGGACGAGGGAGCGGCTGGCGGTGGTCACGTCGGTGACGAACGCGCCGGTGAGGTGGTGCACGAGCCAGGTGTCGGTGGTGGTGACGACGCCCTCGGTCGTGAGGTTCCGCCGCAGCCAGGCCATCTTGGGCGCGGAGAAGTACGGGTCGAGGACGAGCCCGGTGCGTGCGGCGATCAGCGCGGCGTGGTCGGCGAGCCCGGCGCAGACGGACTCGGCGCGCCGGTCCTGCCAGACGATCGCCGGGGTGAGGGGGGTGCCGGTGGCGGGGTCCCAGGCGAGGACGGTCTCGCCCTGGTTGGCGAGGGCGACGGCGTCGATCGGCCGCCCGGCGGCGGTGACGGCGCGGCGGCCCGCCCGGAGGACGGAGGTGAGCAGTTCCGCGGGGTTCTGCTCGACGCCGCCGCCGTCCAGGTAGGTGGGGCGTACCGTCTCCTCGGCGATGGCGAGGGTGCCGTCCGCCGTGTCGGTGACGAGGGCCTTGGTGCCCGAGGTGCCCTGGTCGATGGCGAGGACGGTGGTCATGGGATCAGCGCTCCTGTGCGAGGTCCGCGCCGTCGGCCTGCCGGGGTGCGGGCCGCTGCCCGGCGCCGCCGTCCGCGTCCAGGATCTTGTCGATGTCCTGCATGTCCGGCATGGTCAGCGCGGCCCGGCCACGGGTGGCGAGCAGGTGGACGAAGTAGACGGCGCCGACGGCGAAGAGGATCAGGACGTACAGCCAGGGGTTGCGGAAGGACGAGTCGCGGAAGATCAGCAGCTCGTAGGCCAGCCAGACCGAGGCGACGACGATGACCGGGATCTCCCAGCGGCCGAGGGTGAAGCCGCGGCTGGGCGGGAGGGAGCGGCGCTTGGCGATGTACATCACGACGGTGCCCGCGTAGATGAGGGCGGGCAGCAGCGTGGCCGCCGAGAAGAGGTCGAACAGGGCGTCGGTGGAGCCGGAGAAGGCCAGCAGGACGAGCTGGGCGACGACCAGCATGAACACCGAGGAGTTGACGGGGGTGCCGCGGCGCGGGTGGACGCGGCGCAGGGCCTGCCAGGCCGGGAACCGCTGGTCGCGGGACATCGCCCACACCAGGCGGGTGCCGCTGAGGGTGATGACCAGGCCGCAGGAGAAGATCGAGATCACGACCAGGACGAGCATCAGCTTGCCGAGGAACGAGCCGAGGACGTCCGTGATGATCGCGGCGACCGGGGTGTCGGAGGCGGCCAGCGCCGTGGTGTCGTCGGCGAGCGCGGTGATGGCGACGAGGAAGAGGAAGCCGAGGACGCCGAGGGAGATCACGGCCTGCGCCATGGCCTTGGGGATGACGCGGGCGGGCTCCTTGGTCTCCTCCGCCAGGTTGGCGGCGGACTCGAAGCCGACGATCGTGAAGGCGCCGAGGAGGAACGCGAGGGCGAACGGCCCGGCGTGCCCGGCGCTGCCGAGGGCGAAGTAGCCGTCGGGGTCGGCGGGCGCGGCCTCGAAGAGGGTGCCGAAGTCGATCTTGCCGGTGGCGGCGCCGACGACGAACAGCAGGACGGTCAGGGAGACCATGCCGATGAGCTGGACGGTGACGGCCACGTTGTTGACGCGGTGGGTGGCACGGGTCGAGGCGGCCACGAGTATGGCCTGGAGGAGGATGACGATCGCGGTGATGAACCAGGCGTTCTGCGTCGTCCCCTGGTAGCGGAACAGCTCGGGCAGGATCGTGGACGCGATGGTGTAGTCCACGGCGACGACCACGACGCCGAGGAACGCGAACGAGATCCAGCCCATGATCCAGCCCCACACGGGGCCGACGATCCGCGAGACCCACTGGTACGCGTAGCCGCTGATCGGGATGCGGGCGGCGAGCGCGCCGAAGATGAGGGCGACGGCGAGCTGCCCGACGACGGCGATGGGCCAGGCCCAGATGCCGCGCGGGCCCGAGGTGTTGAGGACCGATCCGTAGGCGGTGAACAGGCCGGTGGCGATGGAGACGAAGCCGAAGGCGATGGAGAACGAGGCGTACCAGCCCAGTTCGCGTGGCATCTCCTGCTGGTATCCGGCGGCGCCGGTCGGTGCCGTCGAGCCCGGCGTTCCGGGTTCCGCGTGAGCCATGGGTCGTGCTGCCTTTCGTGTGCGGGCGGCCCGTGGGGACGGGCCGCCTCGGGGGAACGCGGGGCCGGTCAGGCGGTGAGGACGGAGCCGCCCGCGCGGTCGATGGCCGCGGTCAGCTCGGGGTCGCACGCCTGGTCGGTGATGACGCCGGTGCAGCCGCCGAGGTCGCAGATGCGGTGGGGCGCGATCCGCCCGTGCTTGCGGGAGTCGGCGAGGACGAACGTGCGGGCGGCGTGCGCGAGTATCACCCGTTTCGTGGCGATCTCGTCGTAGTAGAAGTCCGTCACCCCGGCGTCGGCCGCTATGCCGCCCGAGCCGACGAAGGCGAGGTCGGCGTGGAAGTCGCCGAAGAACCCGGCCGTCGTGGCGCCCGAGCAGACGAGGTCGCCCGCGCGGATGCGTCCGCCGGGGACGAAGACCTCGACGTCCTGGCGTCCGGCCAGCTCGCCCGCGACGAGCAGGGAGGGCGTGGCGACCTTGCCGCGGAAGTCGGCGGGCAGGGCCCGCGCCACCTCGACGGCGGTGGTGCCGACGTCGATCACCAGGGTCATGCCGGAGGTGACCAGCGCGGCGGCTGCCCGGCCGATGGCGACCTTCGCCTCGCGCTGGGCGAGGGAGCGCTCGGCGTACGGGGCCTCCTCGCCGGTCAGCTCCCGGGCGAGCGCCAGGGCGGCGGCGCCGCCGTGCACGCGGTTGAGCTGGCCGCGCCGCTCCAGCTGGGCCAGGTCGCGGCGGACGGTCTCGGCGGAGACGCCGAGCCCGGCGGCCAACTCCTCGGTGCTGAGGGTCCCGGCCTGGTTCACGGCCGCGGTGATACGGCGGTGGCGTTCCGCTGGCAGCATGCCGTCCTCGCTGACTGCAATCGTGGAAAGATGACTGAACTTAACCGGAAGTGTGGACCGCTGCCCGAAACACGTCAAGGGTCGATCCGTCGGCGAGCGGAAGAGTCACGGGAGAGACACGCTGGGTGAGCACTGCAGGGCACACGACGACGGCGGCGGGCCGGGAGAGTACCTATCGCCCCGCGCCGCGGGTCACCAGACGAGGACCGGCTTGACGACGGCGCCCGACCGGTGGTCGGCGACCGCGCGGTTGATCTCCTCGAACGGGTAGGCCGTCACCAGTTCCTCCACCGGGAAGCGCCCGCCCGCACGGAGCGCGAGGAGCCGGGGGATGAACCGCTCCGGCACCGCGTCGCCCTCGACGCAGCCGCGCACCGTCTTGCCGCCGACCATGATGTCCCGCAGGTCCACGGTCAGTTCGGCGTCGCCGAGGCCGACGACGACGAGCGTCCCGGTCGGCGCCAGGGCCTTCGCGGCGGCGGCCACGACGGACGGCACCCCGGTCGTGTCCAGGGCGTGCGTCGGCCCGCCGCCGGTGGCGTCCCTGACCGCGGCCACCAGGTCGGCGCCCGCCGGGTCCACGACCGCGCCCGCGCCGAGCCGCGCGGCCAGGGCGCGGCGCTCCGGGTGCACGTCCACCGCGACGGTCCCGCGCACCCCGGCGGCGTCGGCCGCGAGCAGCGCCGCGAGGCCGACCGCGCCGACCCCGTAGACCACCAGGCGGGAGGCGGGCCCGGGGCGCAGCACGTTGAGCACGGCGCCCGCGCCCGTCTGGAAGCCGCAGCCCAGCGGCGCCACCCGCGTCAGGTCGGTGTCGCGGCCGACGACGACGGCGTTGTCGGCGCTGGCCAGCGCGTGGGTCGCGAAGCTGGACTGGCCGAAGAACGACCCGGCCACCGGGACGCCGTCCTGCCACATCGTCGCCGAACCGTCCGCGCGGCGGCCCGAGTTGTTCAGCTGCGCGGTGCGCTCGCAGTAGGCGGTGCGCCCCTGGCGGCACAGCCCGCACGCGCGGCAGCTCCGGTAGCTGAGGACCACCCTGTCCCCCACGCGCACGCCCCGCACCGCGCCGCCGACCCGCTCCACGACTCCGGCGCCCTCATGGCCGAGGACGGCGGGTCCCACCGGGGCCGCCGCCTTCATCACCAGGTCGGTGTGGCAGAGCCCGGCGGCCGTGATCCGCACCAGGATCTCGTCGGGGCGCGGGTCGTCGAGGTCGAGGGCCTGAAGGACGAACGGCGCCCGGGGGGCGCGCGCGACCGCGGCGGTGATCCGCATGGCCAGTTCCTCCGCTGCGGGGGTGGGGGCGGGTCAGGCTCTCTCCAGGAGGAAGTAGAAGTGCCGCCCGTTGTGGAGGACGAGTTCGGCGTCGCCGTTCATGATCCCCATGAGGGTGACGTCGTCCACCCGTTTGAAGTGGTCGAGGACGGCCCGCCCGTCGTAGACCATGGCGGCCGTCACCTCGCCCCGGAACTCGACGTTCCACAGGCTGGCCTCGCCCCGTCCCAGCTCGACGTTGGAGAACAGTTCGCCGTTCTCGTCGTAACAGATGAGGGGTTTGGCGTCACTGAGAGAGTTGAACGATTTACCGTACCACCGGCAGCAGCGGAGCGTTCCGTTGAGGGCGTGGCCGGTCGCGAAGCCCTCGCCGCGCCAGCGGCCGAGGATGTCGGCGGCCGGGACGGGGTCGAGGCCCGACCATATCCGGTCCAGTTCGTCGCTCGACACCCCCTCCCGGAGCGCGCGGAGTTGCTGGAAACGGTTCCTGGCGTCGAAACGGTTCATCCGTGTCCCTTCCCGGGCGGTGCGGGACCGCCCCCGGGGGATGTCTTCCCGGCCTGAACACCCCGCGCAGCGTCCTTCGCCGGGCTGACGGGGCGTCACCCCGGACGCGCGCCGTCAACATTCCGTGGGTGAACCCCTTGACGAGAGGGACATATGGTCGCACCATCTGTAAACGATTCCAGTCGCTGAAAACGTTTACAGCGATCCACGCATGACGGGCGAACCACCCGAACCAGCCGAGGAGAAGTCGGGATGCCGAACAGCGGGCAGCACGGCGGCCAGCCGACCATCGTGTCGATAGCCGCCCACGCGGGCGTGTCCATCGCCTCGGTCTCCCGCGTGCTGAACGGCCAGGGCGCCCGCCGCGACACCACCGAGCGGGTGCGCCGCGCCGCCGCGGAACTCGGCTACGTGCCGAACGCCGTGGCCCGTTCCCTCAAGGGCGGCAGGACGCGGCAGCTCACCTTCGCCATGCCGGACATCGGCAACCCCGTCTACGTCGCGATGGTCCGCGCCATCCAGTCCGTGACCAAACAGGCGGGCTACCGGCTGCTGCTGCACTCGACCGAGGCGGTCGCCGAGGACGAACTCGCCGTCCTGCGCAGCCTGCGCGACCGCACCAGCGACGGCCTGATCCTCGTCCCGATCCGCATCACCGACGAGCACCTGCGCGCGCTGGAGAACGCGGCGGGCCCCGTCGTCGTCATCGGCTCGCTGCCGCCGGGCACCCCGGTGGACAGCGTGCGCGCCGACTCGGTGGCGGGCGCGGCGGGCGCCGTGCGCCACCTGTACCGCACCGGACGGCGCCGCATCGCGTTCGTCAACGGCCCGGCCGACACCGTGCCGGGCGCCAACCGCGCCGAGGGCTACCGCGCCGCCCTCGCCGAGTGCGGCCTGCCGTACGACGAACGCCTCGTCGCGCACACCGAGTTCGGCATCGCCGAGGGCACGGCCGCGGCCGAGTCGCTGCTCGCCGCGCGCCCCGACGCGCTGTTCTGCGCCAACGACCAGCTGGCGCTGGGCGCGTCCCACGCGCTGCTCTCGCGCGGCCTGCGCATCCCGGCCGACATCGCCGTCGCCGGGATGGACGACAGCAGCCTCGCCCGCGCCGCCTGGCCCCCGCTGACCAGCGTGGACCTCGGCTCGTCCGAACGCGGCCGACGCGCCGCCGAACTGCTCCTCGACCGGCTCGACGGCGGCGCGCCCCCGCCGCCGGAGCCCCGCACCACGACCGCGCCGCCGCGGCTCGTCGTCCGCGCGTCCACCGCGCCGCCGGACGCCCCACTCCCACCGCACGTCCCCCCGTCCCCCGACCCCACCTCCCCGTCACCCACCGATCCCCGAGCATGAGGTGCGCATGAGTCTCACCGCCCCCCGGGCCGACGCCGCCCCGGGCAGCCGCGGCGCCCCGCCCCCGAGAACCCCGGCCCAGCGCAGACGCGCCCTGGGCCTGGACCGAGGAGCATGGTTCCTGCTCCTCCCCGCGCTCATACCGATCCTGATCCTGAGCGTCGTGCCGCTGCTGTACGGCATATCCCTCGCCTTCACCGACTCCCAGTCAGGGCGCACCGAGTCCACCCAGTTCGTGGGCCTCGCGAACTTCGCCGACCTGCGGTTCGACAGCCTGTTCTGGGACTCCTTCCGCATCGGCCTCGTCTGGGCCGTCTGCGTCACGACCCTCCAGATCGTCCTGGGCCTCGGCCTCGCGCTGCTGCTCGACCAGCGCCTGCGCTTCCGCTGGCTGGCCAGGACCCTCGCGCTCGTGCCGTGGGCGATGCCCGAGGTCGTGGTCGGCATCATGTGGCGCCTCGTCTACCACCAGGACGCGGGCGTGCTCAACAAGACGCTGGGCGACCTCGGCCTGCTGGGCCTGTTCGGCAACGGCGACAACGTGGACTGGCTCACCGACCTGGCGCTCGCGCTGCCCGCCGTCATCGTCGTCGGCGTCTGGGCGGGCATGCCGCAGACCACCGTCGTCCTGCTCGCCGGGCTCCAGAACGTGCCGCACGAGCTGCGGGAGGCCGCCGCGATCGACGGCGCCGGGATCTGGCGGCGCTTCACCAGCGTCACCTGGCCCGCGCTGCGCCCGGTCGTGCTCGCCATCACCGCGCTCAACTTCATCTGGAACTTCAACTCCTTCGGCCTGGTGTACGTACTCACCCAGGGCGGCCCCGCCGGGGAGACGCGGCTGCCGAGCCTCTTCGTCTACGAGGAGGCGTTCACCTACGGCCAGTTCGGCTACGCGGCGGCCATGGGCCTCGTCCTGGTCGGCGTCATGGCGGTGCTGCTCACCGTCTTCCTGCGCAACCGTCTCAAGGAGGAGACCCCGTGAGCGCCGTCACTCCCGCCACGCGGCGGCCGAGAGGCCGTACGCTCCGGGCCGCCGCGGGCCGCACCGGACAGTACGCGGCCCTGCTGTGCTACCTCGCCTTCCTCGCCTTCCCCCTCCTGTGGCTGATCTCGACGTCGTTCAAGTCGCCGCAGGAGCTGGGCTCGATCGACCCGACGTGGATCCCGCGCGAGCCGTCGTTCGACAACTACCGGGCGGCCTTCGACGCCCAGCCGCTGCTGCGCTCGGCGCTGAACAGCCTGCTGGTCGCGGGCAGTGCGGCGCTGATCGCCGTCGCCATCGCCGTCCCGGCCGCGTACGTCATGGTCCGCAACCGCTCGCGCGTCACCCGGGCGGGCACGGGCTGGGTGCTGATCAGCCAGATGTTCCCGTTCGTGCTGATCATCATCCCGCTGTTCCTGGTGCTGCGGAACCTGCACCTCATCGACTCGCTGCCCGGCCTCGTCATGGTCTACGTCGTGTGGAACCTGCCGTTCTCGCTGTGGATGCTGCGCGGGTTCGTCAAGGCCGTGCCGCTCTCCCTGGAGGAGGCCGCCGCCGTGGACGGCGCCAGCCGCCTGCGCACGCTGGGCTCCGTCGTCCTGCCGCTGCTGGTGCCGGGCGTGGTGGCGACGCTGATGTTCTCGTTCGTCACGGCCTGGAACGAGTTCTTCTTCGCCCTGGTCCTGCTCAAGTCACCGGAGAACCAGACGATGTCCGTGATCCTGACCCACTTCATCGGTGCCGAGGGCGCCGCGGACCTCGGGCCGCTGGCCGCCGCCGCCGTCCTCGCCACGCTGCCGAGCCTCCTGCTGTTCTCGCTGCTCCAGCGGCGGCTGGCGGGCGGCATGATCGCCGGGGCGGTGAAGGGCTGATGCGCGCCACGAGGAACCGGCTGCGGTCACGCGCCGCGGCCTGCGCCGCCGTCCTGTCCCTCGTCACGCTGGCCGCCTGCGGCTCGGGCGACGGCGGCGGGGACGGCACCGTCACCCTCGACTACCTGAGCCTCGCCTGGCAGCAGGAGTCCGTCGAGGCCAACCAGGCGCTGGTGGACGAGTGGAACGCCGCCAACCCGGACGTGCAGGTGCGCTACGTCCAGGGCTCCTGGGACAACGTCCACGACCAGCTCCTCACCTCCTTCATGGGCGGCGAGGCGCCGGACATCATCCACAACGACGCCTCCGACCTCACCGACTTCGCCTACGGCGGCTACCTCGCCGACCTCACGGACCTGCTCCCCGACGCGCTGCGCGCCGACATCCCCGAGGAGTCGTGGGGGACGACGACGTTCGACGGCGGGATCTACGGCGTCCCGTTCCTCCAGGAGCCGCGCGTCCTGATCGCCAACACGCAGCTGCTTGAGGCGTCGGGCGTCCGCGTGCCGACCGCCGAGGACCCCTGGACCTGGGACGAGTTCGAGGACGTCACGCGCACCCTCACCCAGGACGGCGACGGGGACGGCCGCACCGACACGTACGGCGTCGCCTGGTCGATGCGCGAGCCCGTCAGCCAGTCGGTCAACCTCTCGCTGTCCACCGGCGGCCGGATCTTCCACAGCGACGACGACGGGAAGAACGAGATCCGCTTCGGCGCCGACGACTCCGCCGTCGCCGAGCTGATCAACCGGCAGGTGAACGAGGAGGGCACCGCGCCCAGCAGCAGCCTCGGCATGTCGGGCTCCGACACGCTGCCCGGGTTCTTCGCGGGCCGCTACGCGATGCTGCCGCTGAACTTCTCGTTCCGCCAGCAGGTCTCGCAGCAGGCACCCGACGGCTTCGACTGGACCGTCCTGCCGATGCCGTCCGGCGGCGGCCCCGAGGGGCTCGTGCAGGGCGTCGCGCCGCAGACGCTGTCGGTCGCGGAGGACAGCGACCACCAGCAGGCAGCCGCCGACTTCATCGCCTTCCTCACCCAGGCCGACCACGCCGTCGAACTGGCGCAGGGCGACTGGATGCTGCCGACGAGCCGCACGGCCCTGACCGACCCGTCGCTCACCACGGACGAGCTGGGCTGGAGCACCGGGGTCGCCGTCGCGCAGTACCTGCGGCCCTCGCCCGTCCTCGGGGTGCGGGGCTACCCGGAGTGGAAGGACAAGATCGCCACCCCCGCGTTCCAGCGCTACTACGACGGCGGCTCGGGGCTCGGCGACCTGCGCGAACAGCTCACCGACGACGGCAATCGCATCCTCGACCGGTATCAGCGCTGATGATGACAGCACGGCGCAGACCATGACGAAACGGCCGGTGCCCGCCCGCGGGCACCGGCCACGACCCGCACCCGCATCACCGAGCAGTGAGCACGGAAGGCACATGAGCGTCAGCCTCGACAGCCTGTCGGTCTCCCCCGACCCGTCCCCCCACCCCGCGCCACGCGGCGCCCCGCAGCCTGGGCCCGCCACCGGCGACGCACCGCCCACGGGCGCGGAACGCGCCCGCGGCGCCCTCCTCGGCCTGGCCGTGGGCGACGCGCTCGGCGCGCCCGCCGAGAACATGAAACCCTCCCAGATCCGCGCCCGCTGGGGCCGTATCGAGGGCTACGTCTCCGACGACCCGGCCGGGACCGACGACACCGAGTACGCCATCTTCTCCGCCCTGCTGCTCACCGAGCACGGCGCCGGGCTGACCGTGGCGCACGTCGAGGCGGCATGGCACGCCTGGATCGCCGACCGCGACGAGGGCCCGTTCCACGGCGCGGGCTTCAGCGAGCGCGGCACGCTGGAGAACCTGCGGCGCGGCCTCGCCGCCCCCATCTCCGCGCAGCACCGGCACGCCTGGAGCGACGGGCTGGCGATGCGCGCGGCGCCCTTCGGGGTGTACGCGGCGGGCCGCCCCGCCGAGGCGGCGCGGCTGGTCGCCATCGACGGCACGGTCTCGCACGACGGCGAGGGCATCTACGGCGGCCGGGCCGTGGCCGCCGGGGTGGCCGCCGCGATGGTGACGGACGACGCGGAGGAGGTCGTGCGCACGGCCCTGTCGGTCGTGCCCGAGGACTCCTGGACGGCCCGCTCGCTGCACCGCGCGGTGGACGCCGCGCGGCGGGCGCGGCGCGACCCGCTGGCGACCGAGGTGACGATGGAGCGGACCGTGCGCTCCGCGACGGTCATCGGCGGCTACCCCTGGACGGACCTGGCGCCCGAGGCGGTCGGGCTGGCGTTCGGCGCGTTCACCGCCGCGCGCGGCACGTTCGCGCCCGCCGTGCGGATGGCCGTGAACATGGGGCGTGACGCGGACACGACGGCCGCCGTCGCCGGGGCCCTGGCCGGGGCGCTGCGCGGCGAGCGGGCCGTACCGGCCGCGTGGGCGCGGAAGATCGGCCCGGTGCGCGGGAGTTGCCTGCCGTCGATGGCGGGGCGGCACGTCCTGGAGGTCGCCGACCTGCTGTACGCGGCCGGGCCCGCCCTGGCCGCCGAGGGGGTGACGGTGTGACCGCCGAGGCGATGACGGGTGCCGTGCCCGCCGGGCGTGTGCCGGACGACGTGCGGCGCGTCGAGGGGCTGCTGCTCGGGCTGGCCGCGGGTGACGCGGCGGGCTGGCCCTCGGGCCGTCACCGGGCGGCGCGGCTGCCGGAGTGGACGCGGCGGCTGACCCGTGAGCTGGACACCTTCGCCGAGCAGAACGCGACGACGACGCTGCCCGTGCCCATAGCGCTGAACCAGCCGCCGGAGCCGCTGCGGCTCGGCCCGTCCGACGACGCCGAGTGGGCCGCGTTCACCGCGCTGGCCGTCCTGTCGGCGGCGGCGGACGGCAGGCGGCCCGACGACGCGGGGGTGCGCGCCGCGCTGGCGGGCGCCTGGCAGGGGCTGGCCGACGAGGTGGCCGCCGCGACCGACCGTGCGGACGAGGTCGAGTCGGCGCAGATCCCGATGCGCGCCCGGATCTCGGTGCGCGCCGGGCTCGGCAACCTGGCGGCCGGTCTGCTGCCCCCGGCGACCGGGCACGACAACCCGCACTACTTCGACGACGCGGCCTGCGTCCGGGCGACCGTGCTGGCCACCGTCCATCCCGGCGCCCCCGAGGCCGCCGCCGACCTGGCCGAGTTCGACGCCCGCTACACCCAGGACGGCGACGGGGTGCACGGCGCGCGGGCCATGGCCGCGGCGATCGCGGCGGCGCTCGGCGGCACGCCGGTGGACGAGTGCGTGGACGCGGCGCTGCGGCAGCTGCCCGAGGGCACGGAGATCCGGCGCAACGCGCTGCGGGCCGTGGGCCTGGGCCGCTCGGCCGTCGCGGCGCGCCCGGGGCAGCCGGGGAACGCGTTCGCGCTGGTCCCGGTGCTTGAGCACGAGATCGTGGACCACGTCTACAGCTACGGCATCGCCGCCGCCGAGACCGTGCCGGTGGCGCTCGCCGTGGCGACGGCGGCGGCCGGTGCGGTGACCGAGGCCGTGCCGAGCGCGGCCTGTCTCTCGCGCGTCGCCGACTCGGCGCCCGCCCTCGCGGGCGCGCTGACCGGCGCGCTGGGCGGCGCGGAGGCGCTGCCCGCCACCTGGCGTGACAGCTGCCGCGTCCTGGCGGGCTGCGCGCTCCCCTCCCTGGCCGGCGCCGACCTGGTCGAGCTGGCCGGGCGGCTGACCCGTACCCGCTTCCTGTCCCCCCTCTCGGACCGTTCGGAAGGACATCCCGCATGACCACGACGAGCACGACGACCACCCCCGTGCTGTCCCTGGAGTCCCGTGTCACCGGCGCCCTGCTGGGCGCGGCCGTGGGCGACGCGCTGGGCGGCGCGGTCGAGGGCTGGAGCCCCGAGGCGATCGCGGAGCGGCACGGCGGCCGGGTGCGCGGCATCGTCGAGCCGTTCCACCGCGACGAGTGGCGGACGGCCCGCCCGATCGCGCCCTACCACAAGGGCGACGGGCACGTCACGGACGACACGTTGATGACGCACGCGCTGGTCCGCGTCTACGAGAAGGTGCGCGACCACCTGGACGCGTACGCCGTGGCCGACCACCTGGTGCCCGACCTGATCGGCACGCCGCGCTGGATTCCCGAGCTGGGCGCCGAGGCGCTGCCGCTCCAGCGGATCTTCCTGGCGGAGAAGTGGATCGTGGCCCGCATCCACTACGGGCACGTGGACCCGCGCGAGGCGGGCGTCGGCAACATCGTCAACTGCGGCGCGGCCATGTACATGGCGCCGGTCGGGCTGGTGAACGCGGGCAACCCGGCGGGCGCGTACGCGGAGGCGCTGGACGTCGCGGGCGCGCACCAGTCGAGCTACGGCCGGGAGGCGGCCGGGGTGTTCGCGGCGGCCGTCGCGGCGGCCTGCCGTCCCGGCGCGACGCCGGAGTCCGTGGTCGCGGAGGCGCTGGCGCTGGCCAAGGACGGGACGCGCGCGGCCATCGAGGCGGTCGCGGCGGCTGCCTCGGGCCACGACGGGTTCGAGTCGGCGCTCGCGCCGCTGCGGGCGGCGGTGGCGCCGTTCGACACGGTCGGTCCCGAGTACCGGGCGCCGTCGCTGGGGGCGCGCCGCCCGTCGCGGCTGCACGCCATCGAGGAGCTGCCGGTGGCGCTCGGCATGCTGCTGGTCGGCGGCGGCGACTTCCGCGAGACCGTGCTCGGCTCGGTGAACTACGGCCGTGACTGCGACTCGATCGCGACGATGAGCGGCGCCCTGGTCGGCGCGCTGCGCGGCGAGGACGCGGTGCCCGCGGAGTGGAGCGAGGAGATCGCGCGCGCCAGCCGCCTCGACCTGCGCGCCCCGGCCGGGGCGCTCGCGGCGGTGGCCCGTGAGGTGTTCGCGCTGGACACCAGGCGGCGCCGGGAGCACGAGACGCTGTTCCACGCGATCGCGGGGCTGTGAGCGCCGTGACCGACGAGATCCGCCTGACCTGGGTGCAGCCCGAGGACCTGGTGGGCCACGAGCTGCGCCAGGCGGCGCAGGACGGCCGGGACACGGCCGGGATCGAACGGCGCTGGCGCGCGGCGGGCGGCCCGCCCGCGCCGGAGCGCGCCGGGGCGTCGCCAGGCCCCGGCGATCCGGCGCTGCGCTCGCTCGCGGAGCGGCTGCTCGACGAACTGGTGCTGCTGCCCTCGCCGCTGGCCGCCGAGGAGCCCGGCGGCCTGGACGCGATCCGCGCCGCCTGCCCCGACTGGCCCGCGCCGCCCCCGGCGCCCGCCGGGCCCGCCGCCCTCGACCGGCTGCACGCGGGCTGGCTGGGCCGGGCGGTCGGCTGCGTCCTCGGCAAACCGGTGGAGAAGCTGCCGCTCGACGGGATCAGGGCCATCGGCCGCGCGACGGGCAACTGGCCGGTCCGCACCTGGTTCACGGCCGAGGGCCTGCCCGCCGACGTCGCCGCCGCCCACCCCTGGAACCGCAGGTCGCGCGCCACGTCGCTGGCCGAGACCCTCGACGGCTGCCCGGAGGACGACGACCTCAACTACCCGCTGCTCGGCCTGCTGCTCCTGCGCCGCCACGGCCGGGACTTCACCACGGCCGACGTCGCGCGGCTGTGGCTGGACGAGCTGCCGGCCGGGCGGACGTTCACGGCGGAGCGGGTCGCGTACCGCAACCTGCTGGCGGGCGTCGAACCGCCGGACACCGCGACGTACCGCAATCCGTTCCGCGAGTGGATCGGCGCCGTGATCCGCGCCGACGTCTTCGGCTGGACGCACCCGGGCGACCCGGGCACGGCCGCCGAACTCGCCTTCCGGGAAGCCGCGTTGACGCACACGGCGAACGGCGTGTACGGCGCGATGTTCGCCGCGGCGGCCGTCGCGGCGGCGGCGGGCGGCGGGACGGACGTGCACGGCTGCCTGCGGGCCGGGCTCTCCGTCGTGCCGCCGCGCTCGCGGCTGGCGGAGGCCGTCCGCTTCGGGATCGAGGCGGCCCGCGCGGCGGGCGGCGGTGACTTCGACACCGTCGTGGACCAGCTGCACGCCCGCTACGGCGGCCACCACTGGGTGCACGTCCTGCCGAACGCGGCGCTGCTGGCCGCCGCGCTCACCCACGCGGACGGCGACTTCTCGGCGTCCGTCTGCCGCGCGGTGTCCGGCGGCTGGGACACCGACTCGAACGGCGCGACCGCCGGATCGGTCGCCGGGCTGCTCGCCGGGACGCCCGCCGCGCTCGGCGCGCACTGGACCGCGCCGCTGAAGAACCGGCTGGCGACGAGCGTCGGCGGCTTCGACGGCATCGGCTTCGACGACCTGGCGGCCCTCACCAGGGAGGTGTCCGCATGACCCCGTCCATCGCCGTGCTCGGCTCCTGCAACATGGACCTGGTCGCCTACGTGCCCACGGCGCCGCGCCGCGGGGAGACGGTGACCGGCACCGCGTTCCGCACCGTGCCGGGCGGCAAGGGCATGAACCAGGCGATCGCCGCCGCGCGCGCGGGCGGCGCCGTCCGCATGGTCGGCGCGGTCGGCGACGACGGCTTCGGCGCCGGGCTGCGCGCGGCGCTCACCGGCGCCGGTGTGGACGCAGCGGGCCTGCGGACCGTGCCGGGCGCGAGCGGCACGGCGCACATCGTCGTGGACGACGACGGCGGCAACGCCATCGTCGTCGTGCCGGGCGCCAATGCGTCCGTGACCGCCCTCACCCCCGCCGACGAGGCGCTGATCGCGGGCGCCGACACCCTCCTCCTCCAGCTCGAACTGCCCCTCGAAGGCGTCCTGTCGGGGGCGCGGGCGGCGCGCGCCCACGGCGTGCGGACCGTCCTCACCCCGGCGCCCGCCCGCCCACTGCCCGACGAACTGCTGCGCCTGGTCGATCTGCTGGTGCCCAACGAGCACGAGGCCGAGACGCTGACCGGCCACGCCGACCCGCGCCGCGCCGCCGAGGCGCTGCTCGCGCTCGTGCCCGAGGTCGTCGTGACCCTCGGCGAGGCGGGCAGCCTGTACGCCGCGCGCGGCGCGGCGCCGGTCACCGTCCCCGCCGTGCCGGTGCGCGCGGTGGACTCGACGGCGGCGGGCGACACCTTCACCGGCGCGCTCGCCGTGGCGTCGGGCGAGGGCAGGCCGATGCCGGACGCGCTGGCCTGGGCGGCAGCGGCTGCGGCGCTGTCGGTCGGCCGCGCCGGGGCGTCCTCGTCCATGCCGGAGCGCGCCGAGATCGACGCGTTCCACGCCGCCGCGCACCGTCAGGAAGTGGAAGGAAGGACCGTCCGATGACCCGTCCCTCGCCCCTGGAGGGCCTGCGCGTCCTCGACCTGGCGACGCTGTTCGCCGGTCCGCTGGCCGCGACGATGCTCGGCGACTTCGGCGCCGAGGTGATCAAGGTGGAGCACCCGCGCCGCCCCGACCCCTCGCGCGGCCACGGGCCGAGCAAGGACGGCGTCGGCCTGTGGTGGAAGGTGCTCGGCCGCAACAAGCGGACCATCACCCTGGACCTGTCCACGCCTGGCGGCCGTGACGTGCTGCTGCGACTCGCCGCCGGGGCCGACGTCGTGATCGAGAACTTCAGGCCTGGCACGCTGGAGCGCTGGGGCCTGGGCTGGCCCGAGCTGTCGGCCGCCAACCCGCGCCTCGTGCTGGCACGCGTCACCGGCTTCGGGCAGTTCGGCCCCTCGGCGCGGCGCCCCGGGTTCGGCACGCTGGCCGAGGCGATGAGCGGCTTCGCGGCGGTGACGGGCGAGCCGGAAGGGCCGCCGACGCTGCCGCCGTTCGGGCTCGCCGACTCGATCGCCGCGCTGTCCACCGCCTACGCGGTCATGACGGCGCTGGCCGGGCGCGACCGTACCGGCGAGGGCCAGGTCGTGGACATGGCGATCATCGAGCCGATGCTGTCCGTCCTCGGGCCGCAGGCGACGTGGTACGACCAGCTCGGCTACGTCCAGCCGCGCACGGGCAACCGCTCCACCAACAACGCGCCGCGCAACACCTACCGCACGGCCGACGGCTCGTGGGTCGCCGTCTCCACCTCGGCGCAGTCCATCGCGGAGCGCGTGATGCGGCTGGTGGGCCGCCCCGAGGTGATCGGCGAGGAGTGGTTCGCGACCGGCGCGGGCCGCGCCCGGCACGCCGACGAGCTGGACGAGGCGGTCGCCGCCTGGATCGCCCGGCACGACCGCGCGGAGGTGCTGGCCGCGTTCGAGAAGGCCGAGGCGGCGATCGCCCCGGTCTACGACATCAGGGACGCCATGCAGGACGAGCAGTACAGGGCGCTCGGGACGTTCACCACCGTCGAGGACGAGGAACTGGGCCAGGTCACCATGCAGAACGTGCTCTTCCGCCTCTCCGCCACCCCCGGCGGCGTCAAGTGGGCGGGCCGCCCGCACGGCGCGGACACCGAGGCCGTGCTCACCGGCCTCGGGCTCAGCGGCGAGGACATCGGGCGGCTGCGCGACGAGGGCGCACTGTGAGCGGCCAGGCGGGCGGCGCCGCGCAGGGCGGCGTCCTCGCGCCGCAGGACGTGTACCTGACGTGGCTGTACGTGCCGGGCGATCGGCCGGAGACCGTCGCGAAGGCGCTGCGCTCCGGCGCGGACGTGGTGCTGGTCGATCTGGAGGACGCGGTGGCCGCCGGGCGCAAGCGGTACGCGCTGGACGCCACCGCCGAGCTGCTGGCGGACCGTCACGAGGTGCCGGTGCACGTCCGGGTGAACGCGCTCGACGGGCCGCTCGCGCCGGGCGAGGTGCGGCGGCTCGCGCCGCTGCCGGGCCTGGGCGCGCTGCGGCTGCCGAAGGTGAACGGCCCGGCGGACATCGCCCGCGTCGCCGCCTGGGCCGCCGGCCCCCCGGCGCTGTACGCGCTGCTGGAGAGCGCGCTCGGCGTCGAGCAGGCGTACGCGGTGGCCACGGCGCACCCGGCGGTGGCGGGCGTGGCGCTGGGCGAGGCCGACCTGCGCGCCGACCTCGGCGTGCGGGACGACGGCGGGCTCGCCTGGTCCCGCGGCCGGGTCGTCGTCGCGGCGCGCGCGGCGGGCCTGGCGCCCCCGCCGCAGTCGGTGTACCCGGACGTGCGGGACACGGCGGGCCTCGCCAGGTCGTGCGCGGAGGGGCGCGCCCTCGGCTTCCTCGGCCGGACGGCGATCCACCCCCGCCAACTCCCTGTGATCCGCGAGGCGTTCCTCCCCTCGGACGCGGAGGTGTCGGCGGCGGCGGAGATCGTAAGGGCGGCGGCGACGGACGCGGGCGCGCTCGCGCTGCCCGACGGCCGCTTCGTGGACCCGGCCATCGTCGCCGGGGCGCACCGCACCCTCGCCCTGGCACGCCACGGGACGCGCTGAACCGCGTGGCGCGGACGGGCCGCCCTTCCGTAAGGTCGGGCGCCCGCCTCCCCGCCGCGTCCGACGACGCCGCCTTCCTGGCGGAGATCCTGCTGACGGCGTTCACCTGGGACGCCCCCGGCCGCTTCACGCCCGAGGCGATCGCCCTCGGCGGCGCACTGCTGGACGCGCTGGTCGCGCGCGCCGTGGCGGACGGCAACGCGGCCGTCCGCCTGTACGCGGCACGCGGTTTCCGTACGGTCGGCCGCAGCGGTGACGCGGACACCATGCTGCTGCGCCTGGACGGCGCCGCGCCTTCCCGGGACTGAGCGGCGCCGGGTTCAGCGCCTTCGCGCGCGGGCCACCGGCGCCGGGCGGCGTGGGGCCCGCGCGGGGACGGCGCGCACCAGCGTCGTGAGGACGCGGTCCACGGCGTCGCCGCCCCGGTCGTCGGTGAGGTTGGTCAGCAGCCGGATCATCGCCCGCATCGCGGTGGGCGACCTGAGCACCCGGCCGCTGACGAACGAGGCGGCGGCCGGGCGGGTCAGCAGCGCTGCCCACGCCGTGCCGAGCCGGTGGTAGCGGCCGGTGCGGTCGTGGATCTCCCGCGGGTAGCGGTGCAGGACGCGCTCGCGCCAGGCCGCGTCGGGGCGTGCCAGGGCGTCGCCGATGATCTCGGCGGCCACCTCGCCCGACTCCATCGCGTACGGGATGCCCTCGCCGCTCCACGGGCTGACCATGCCGCCCGAGTCGCCGACGAGGACGAGGCCGCGCGTGTAGTGGGGCCTGCGGTTGTGGCCCATGGGGAGCGCCGCGCTGCGCACCTCGCCCTCGGCGTTCGCCTCGTCGCGCAGCCCCCACGCGGCGGGGGTGGTGGACAGCCAGGTGTCGAGGAGGCGGCGCAGGTCGCCGCCCTCGGCGCCCCGCGTGCTGACCAGGCCGAGACCGGCGTTGACGCGCCCGTCTCCCATCGGGAAGACCCAGCCGTAGCCGGGCAGGGCGGGGCCGCCGGGGCGGGCGCGCAGCTCCGACCAGACGTCGAGGTACGGGTCGGCGTGCCGGGCGGGGCTGCGGTAGTAGCGGCGGACGGCGGTGGCCATGGGGCGGGCGGGGTCGCGATCGACGCCGAGGGCGACGGCGAGCCGGGCGGAGACGCCGTCCGCGGCGACGACGACAGGCGCCGCGCAGGTGACCGGCCGCTTCTCCTTGCCGACGACGGCCTCCACGCCCCGCACGCGCCCGGCGCGGTCCACGACGGGGGCCGTGACGCGCGCGCCGGTCCACAGCCGGGCACCGGCGTGGACGGCCTGGCGGGCGAGGAGGTCGTCGAAGTCGTGGCGGCTGCGGGTCAGTCCGTAGCCGGGGAAGCGGCTGCTCTCGGGCCAGTCCACCTCAAGACTGTCGTGGGCGGAGTAGAAGCGGACGCCCCGGTTCCGGTGCCAGCCCTCGGCCGCGGTGTCGATGCCCATGCGCAGGAGCTGCCGGACGGCGCGCGGCGTGAGGCCGTCGCCGCAGACCTTCTCGCGGGGGAAGTCGGACTTCTCCAGGAGGAGCACGTCGAGGCCCTGCCGGGCGAGGTGGTAGGCGGCGGACGATCCGGCCGGGCCCGCGCCGACGACGATCACGTCGGCGTCCTGGCCGCCCGACGGCGCGGGGCCCTGGTCGGGCGGGACGGGGGCGGTGACTGCGGGGGGCGTCGTGTCGGTCACGGTCGCGGTCCTTTCTTACGGTGAGCACCGTGTGTGGGGGTACCGCCGGGTGCGGGCACCGGCCACCGGGCGCGGGAAGGAGCGCGGCGGCCCGGTACAGACTGGGACAAGATACCCGCCGGGCCTGCGGGCAACCGGACGACGACACAGCAAAGCGGCGGCCGACGCGGAGGTCCGCGTCGGCCGCCGTGGCCCCGGGGCGATCAGCGCTTCGGAGGCGTGTTCTTGTGGACCTGGATCGGGTCGGTCACGGCGACGGGCGCCGTGATCTCGTCGATGCGGGCCAGGAGGTCCGCGTCCAGCTTCACCCCGGCCGCCTTGGCGTTCTCGCCGACCTGCTCGGGACGGGAGGCGCCGACGATGGCCGCGGAGACGTTCGGGTTCTGCAGGACCCAGGCGACCGCGAGCTGGGCGAGGCTGAGACCGGCCTCGTCGGCGAGCGGGCGCAGCTTCTGCACGGCCTCCAGCACGTCGTCGTTCAGGAAGCGGCTGATCATGTTCGCGCCGCCCTTCTCGTCGGTGGCGCGCGACCCGGCGGGCGGCTGCTGGCCCGGCAGGTACTTGCCGGTCAGCACGCCCTGCGCGATCGGCGACCAGACGATCTGGCCGAGGCCCAGCTCCTCGCTGGTGGGGATGACGTCCTGCTCGATGATGCGCCAGAGCATGGAGTACTGCGGCTGGCTGGAGACGAGCGGGACGCGCAGCTCACGGGCGAGGCCGTGGGCGGCGCGGATCTGGTCGGCCGTCCACTCGGAGACGCCGATGTAGTGGGCCTTGCCCGAGTGCACGATGTCGGCGAAGGCCGACATCGTCTCCTCAAGCGGCGTGGACTGGTCGAACCGGTGGGCCTGGTAGAGGTCCACGTAGTCGGTCTGGAGGCGGCGCAGGGAGGCGTTGATCGACTCCATGATGTGCTTGCGGGACAGGCCGCGGTCGTTCGGTCCTGGGCCGGTCGGCCAGTAGACCTTGGTGAAGATCTCCAGGCCCTCGCGGCGCTCGCCCTTCAGGGCGCGGCCGAGCACCGACTCGGCACGGGTCGCGGCGTAGACGTCGGCCGTGTCGAACGTGGTGATACCGGCGTCGAGGGCGGCGCGGACGCACGCGGTGGCGGCCTCCTCCTCCACCTGCGAGCCGTGGGTGAGCCAGTTTCCGTAGGCGATCTCACTGATGAAAAGGCCGCTGCGGCCGAGAAGACGGTGTTCCATGAACGCTCAACCTACTCCCCCGAACGGGCGACCGTGCAGGTGGGCGGCCGGGAGGGAAGGGACGCCCGGGCCCGCGCCCCGCGTCCGCGTGGGGGTTCGTGGGCGAACGTGTCGTTTCGCGGGGGGAGTTCGGGCGGGGGCGTCCGGCCAGGGCGCCGCCGGGGGCCCGCCGGGTGAATCATCGCCCGGCAGCCGCGCCGATCGGGTGCTTGTTTCCCTTTTCTCCATAAAGATGCCGAATCGGGGGAACCGGCGATCAGGCAACCGAGCGGAAGGACACCCATGGGCGTGCGGACCTGGATCCAGGACTGGCCCGTGTATCGGCAGCTGACCGGACAGGACCCGCTCGGGCGCGGCGCCGCCGCGATGTCGCGCCGCACGGCGGGCCTCACGGCGCGCACGGAGACGGCCGACCGCGTCGTGGACTCGATCTGTCCGTTCTGCGCCGTGGGCTGCGGGCAGAAGGTGTACGTCAAGGACGAGCGGGTCGTGCAGGTGGAGGGCGACCCGGCCTCGCCCGTGAGCCGGGGGCGGCTGTGCCCCAAAGGGTCGGCGACGCTCCAGCTGGTCACCGGCGGCGCGCGGCGCCACCAGGTCCTGTACCGCCGCCCGCACGGCACCGCGTGGGAGCCGCTCGACCTGGAGACGGCGATGGACATGGTCGCCGACCGCGTCGTGGCCACCCGGCGGGCGACCTGGCAGTGGGATCACGAGGGCGCGCGGGTGGCCCGGACGATGGGCATCGCGTCCCTGGGCGGCGCGGTCCTCGACAACGAGGAGAACTACCTCCTCAAGAAGCTGTTCACCGGGCTCGGCGTCGTGCAGGTCGAGAACCAGGCGCGGATCTGCCACAGCGCCACGGTCGCCGGGCTCGGCACGTCGTTCGGCCGGGGCGGCGCGACGACGTTCATGCAGGACCTCCAGAACTCCGACTGCATCGTGATCCAGGGCTCGAACTACGCGGAGGCCCATCCGGTCGGCTTCCAGTGGGTGATGGAGGCGAAGGCGCGCGGCGCGACGATCGTCCACGTCGATCCGCGTTTCACGCGCACCAGCGCGCTCGCCGACCTGCACGTCCCGATCCGGGCGGGCAGCGACATCGCGTTCCTCGGCGGCCTGATCCACCACGTGCTCGCCGAGGGGAAGGACTTCAGGCCGTACGTCCTCGCGTACACGAACGCGGCGAGCCTCGTCTCCGAGGACTTCCGCGACACCGAGGACCTGTCCGGCGTCTTCTCGGGGCTGGACGAGGAGCGGCGGCACTACGACCCGGCGAGCTGGGCGTACGAGGGCGCCGACGTCGCCTCGCCCACCGGCTCGCAGGAGGCGCAGCCGGTCCCCGGCCGGGGCAGCGTGGCCGTCGAGCACCAGGCGGGCGGCGCGGAGTCGCACGGCTCCGGCGGCCAGGACGTACCGCCCCACCCCGCCAGGGACGAGACGCTGACGCACCCGCGCTGCGTCTACCAGGTGCTCAAGCGGCACTACGCGCGCTACACGCCCGAGATGGTCGAGCGGGTGTGCGGCGTGCCGCGCGCGACGTTCGCGAAGGTCTGCGACGCGCTGACGTCGAACTCGGGCCCTGAGCGCACCAGCGCGTTCTGCTACGCCGTGGGCTGGACGCAGCACACCGTCGGCGCCCAGTACATCCGCGCGGCGAGCATCCTCCAGTTGCTGCTGGGGAACATCGGGCGGCCGGGCGGAGGCATCCAGGCGCTGCGCGGCCACGCCAGCATCCAGGGGTCGAGCGACATCCCGACGCTGTTCAACCTGCTGCCCGGCTACATCCCGATGCCGCACGCCCCCGCCCACACGGACCTCGGCACGTTCGTCGAGGCCGTCCGCACGCACAAGGGGTTCTGGGCGGAGATGCGCGCCTACGTCGTCAGCCTCCTGAAGGCGTACTACGGCGACGCGGCGACGGCGGACAACGACTTCTGCTTCGACCACCTCCCGCGCATCACCGGCTCGCACAGCACGTACGACACCGTCCTCGCCCAGCTCGACGGCGCCTGCAAGGGCTACTTCCTCCTCGGCGAGAACCCGGCGGTCGGCTCGGCCAACGCCCGGCTGCAACGGCTCGGCATGGCGAACCTCGACTGGCTGGTGGTGCGGGACTTCTCGCTGATCGAGTCGGCGACGTGGTGGCGCGACGGCCCGGAGATCGAGAGCGGCGAGCTGCGCACCGAGGACGTCGCCACCGAGATCTTCTTCTTCCCGGCCGCCGCGCACACCGAGAAGTCCGGCTCGTTCACCAACACGAACCGCTGGCTCCAGTGGCACCACGCGGCGGTCGAGCCGCCGGGCGACGCGCGCAGCGAGCTGTGGTTCGCGCACCACCTCCAGCGGCGGATCAGGGAGCGGCTGGCCGCCTCGGACGACCCGGCCGACCGCCTGTTCCTCGACCTCGCCTGGGACTACCCGGAGGTCGGGCCGCACGCCGAGCCGGACGCCGAGGCCGTCCTCGCCGAGATCAACGGGCACGGCCCGGACGGCGCGCCGCTGTCCGCGTACACCGAGCTGCGCGGCGACGGCTCGACGGCCTGCGGCTGCTGGATCTACTGCGGCGTCCGCGCGGACGGCGTGAACCAGGCGGCGCGCCGCACACCGCACACCGAGCAGGACTGGGTGGCCGCCGAGTGGGCGTGGGCGTGGCCGCTGAACCGCCGGGTGCTGTACAACCGGGCGTCCGCCGCGCCGGACGGCTCGCCGTGGAGCGAGCGCAAGGCGTTCGTGTGGTGGGACGGGGAGGCGGGCCGGTGGACCGGGCACGACGTGCCGGACTTCGTGGCCGACCTGCCGCCCGGCTTCGTCCCGCCCGACGACGCGCGCGGCGTCGCGGCGCTGCGCGGCGACGACCCGTTCGTCATGCAGGGCGACGGGAAGGGCTGGCTGTACGCGCCCGCGGGGCTCGCGGACGGGCCGCTGCCGACGCACTACGAGCCGCAGGACTCGCCGTTCGGCAACGCGCTCTACCCGGAGCACCCCCGCTCGCCGGTACGGCTGCTCTTCCCGCACGAGGGCAACAGGTACCACCCCTCGGGCAGCGAGCGGGGCCGCGCCGTCTTCCCCTACGTCGTGACGACGTATCGGCTCACGGAGCACTTCACGGCGGGCGGCATGACGCGCACGCTGCCCTATCTCGCCGAGCTGCAGCCGGAGTTCTTCTGCGAGGTGTCGCCCGAGCTGGCCGCCGAGCGGGGCCTGGACCACACCGGCTGGGCCACCGTCGTCACGGCGCGCGGCGCGATCGAGGCGCGCGTGCTGGTGACGACGCGGATGGCGCCGCTGCGCGCGGACGGCCGCACCGTGCACCAGATCGGCCTGCCCTACCACTGGGGGCCGAACGGCCTCACGCGCGGCGACGCGGCGAACGAGCTGTCGGCCATCGTCCTGGACCCGAACGTGCACATCCAGGAGGTCAAGGCCCTGTCGGCCGACATCAGGCCGGGCCGCCGCCCCCGGGGCCCGGCGCTGCGGGAGCTGGTGGCGGACTACCGGCGGCGCGCCGGGAGCGACGAGCGCACGGGACTGGAGGTCTGAGGCGATGACGAGCCAGGTGGACGGGGAAGGCCGCGCGCGGCGGCTGCTGTCGGGCCAGGAACCGGACGTGGCGGCCGACGCCGGGCACGTCGGGGCGCCGCCCCGCGTGGGGTTCTTCACGGACACGTCCGTGTGCATCGGCTGCAAGGCGTGCGAGGTGGCGTGCAAGGAGTGGAACGCCGTGCCGGAGGACGGCCTGCTCCTCACCGGCATGAGCTACGACAACACGGGCGCGCTGGGCGCCTCGACGTGGCGGCACGTCGCGTTCATCGAGCAGAACAAGCCGCTGGGCGGCCAGGAGGCGCACCTCGACCACTCGGGGATCGACGTGCTGGCGCTGGCCGCGCAGGGCTCGGGGACGCCGGTGGCGGAGGCCGCCGTCAGCCCGACGACGCCGGGCCCGCCTTCGCCCGAGGGGCGCACGGAGCTGCGCTGGCTGATGGCGTCCGACGTGTGCAAGCACTGCACGCACGCGGCGTGCCTCGACGTGTGCCCGACCGGCGCGCTGTTCCGCACGGAGTTCGGCACGGTCGTGGTGCAGGAGGACGTGTGCAACGGCTGCGGGTACTGCGTGCCCGCCTGCCCGTACGGGGTGATCGAGCAGCGGCCGGGCGACGGCCGCGCCTGGAAGTGCACGATGTGCTACGACCGGCTGGGCGCGGGCGCCGAGCCCGCCTGCGCGAAGGCGTGCCCGACCGAGTCGATCCAGTTCGGCCCGCTGGACGAGCTGCGGGAGCGCGCCGCGGCGCGCGTCGAGCGGCTGCGGGAGACGGGCGTGCCGGACGCGCGGCTGTACGGCGCTGACCCGTCGGACGGCGTCGGGGGCGACGGCGCGTTCTTCCTGCTGCTGGACGAGCCCGAGGTGTACGGCCTGCCACCCGACCCGGTCGTCACGACGCGCGACCTGCCGCGGATGTGGCGGCACGCGGGCGTGGCCGCGCTGGCGCTGCTCGGCGGGCTCGCGGGGACGTTCGCGGGGCGGCGGGGACACGGCAGGTGACCCCGCGCGGCGGGCACGGCCAGCACGACGACCACGGGACGGAGACACGGTGAGCGAGGCACGGGTGACGCGCGAGGGCCTGGCCGGTGAACGGCCGGGCCGCGACGCGCTGTTCGGCAACGGCATGGACGGCGAAGGCGCGCGGCGGCGGCGCGGGCGCGGGAGACGCGGCGGCGAGCGACGGCTCGTGCCCGACGCGGAGTTCACGTCCTACTACGGGCGCCCGGTGATCAAGGCGCCGTCCTGGGCGGCCACCGACATCGCGGGCTACCTGTTCCTCGGCGGGCTCGCGGGCGCGGGCTCCGTGCTGGCGGCCGGGGCCGACCTGAGCGGGCGGCGGCGCACGGCGCGGGCGATGAAGCTCAGCTCGCTGGGCGCGGTGTCGCTGTCGGCCGTCGCGCTGATCCACGACCTGGGGCGGCCCGAGCGGTTCGTGAACATGCTGCGGGTGGTCAAGCCGACGTCGCCGATGAACATGGGGTCGTGGCTGCTGGCGGTGTACGGGCCGCTGGCGGGCGCCGCCGCCGCGTCCGACGTGACGGGGCTGCTGCCCCGTGCGGGCCGCGCGGCGGCCTGCGGCGCGGCGCTGACGGGCCCGGCGGTGGCCGCGTACACGGGCGTGCTGCTCGCCGACACGGCGGTGCCCGCCTGGCACGAGGGGCACCGGGAGCTGCCGTACCTGTTCACGGCGTCGGCCGCCACCGCCGCTGCCGGGATGGCGCTGCTGGCCGGGCCGCGCGCGGAGAACGGCCCGGCGCGGCGGGCGGCCGTGCTGGGCGCGGCGGGGGAACTGCTGATGACGCGGCTGCTGCGGCGGCGCGTCGGCGTGGTCGCCGAGACGTACGCGGCCGGGCGCGCCGGTCGGCTGCTGCGGGCCGCCGAGGGGCTGGCGGCGGCGGGCGCGGCCGGGGCGGCGCTGCTGGGCGGCAGGAGCAGGACGGCCGCTGCGGCGAGCGGCGCGGCGCTGCTGGCGGCGTCGGCGTGCACGCGCTTCGGGATCTTCCACGCGGGCGTGGCGTCGGCGCGCGACCCGAGGTACACGGTGCTGCCGCAGCGCGAACGGCTGGCGGCGCGGACGGAGGAGGCCCGCCGGGTGGCCGCCCTGGGAGACGGACCTTACGATGACACGAGTGGCGTAATCGCGACATAGGCCGCATAACGCACAGGCGCCACCAGTCAGCGCAGCAGCCCAGCCCGTGTACCCGTCACGGACGTCCCGGGAGGTAGCAGTGAAGGCGGTTGTTTACCACGAGCCCTATTCGGTGGCGGTCGAAGAGGTCGCGGACGCCAGGATCGAGGCGCCCACCGACGTCGTCATCAAGATCACCACGACCGCCATCTGCGGCTCGGACCTGCACATGTACGAGGGCAGGACGGGCGCCGAGTCCGGGATCGTCTTCGGCCACGAGAACATGGGCGTGGTCGAGGAGGTCGGCCCCGGCGTCGTCAGCGTGAAGAAGGGCGACCGCGTCGTCCTGCCGTTCAACGTCGCCTGCGGCTTCTGCAAGAACTGCCTGGCGCACAAGACGGGGTTCTGCCTCACCGTGAACAGCGGCTTCGCGGGCGGCGCCTACGGCTACGTGTCGATGGGCCCCTACCGCGGCGGGCAGGCGGAGTACCTGCGGGTGCCGTTCGCCGACTTCAACTGCCTCCAGCTGCCCAAGGGCACCGAGCACGAGGACGACTTCGCGCTGCTGGCCGACATCTTCCCCACCGGCTACCACGCCACCGAGCTGGCCGGGGTCGAGCCGGGCGACTCGGTCACGGTCTTCGGCGCGGGCCCGGTCGGGCTGATGGCCGCCTACTCGGCGTTCCTCCGGGGCGCCTCGCGCGTCTTCGTCGTGGACCGGCAGCCCGACCGGCTGCGCCTCGCGGAGCAGATCGGCGCCACGCCCATCGACTTCACCGCGGGCGACACGGCCGAGCAGATCAAGGACCGCACCAACGGCGACGGCACGGACAAGGGCATCGACGCGGTCGGCTACCAGGCCACCGTGGGCGAGGGCGAGGAGCAGCCCGCCATCATCCTCAACTCGCTGGTGGACTGCGTCCGCGCGACCGGCGCGATCGGCGTCGTCGGGCTGTACGTGCCCTCCGACCCCGGCGGCCCGACCGAGGCGGCGCAGCACGGCCAGCTCGTGTTCAGCATGGGCCGCTTCTTCGAGAAGGGCCTGCGGATGGGCACAGGACAGGCCAACGTCAAGTCGTACAACCGGCAGCTGCGCGACCTGATCGTCGCCGGGCGCGCGACGCCCAGCTTCGTCGTCTCGCACCGGCTGCCGCTCGACCAGGCGCCGATGGCGTACGACCGGTTCGACAAGCGGACCGACGGCTGGACCAAGGTGCTGCTGAAGCCGTCGATGGACGGGAACGGCTGAGCCGGGGCGGGGCCTGAACGGGGAGTGGGAGGAGGACGGGCGGGGGCCGCGCGCACGAGGCGGCCCCCGCCCGTCACGCCCGTTCCGCGCCAGGGGGCGGCACGACGGGCGCCGCGTATCCTGGCGCGCATGAACGACGACGATCCGACGCGGGGCCGGGCCGTCCGGGCACGCGGCCTGTGGAAGTCCTTCGGCGAGCGGATCGCGGTGGGCGGGGTGGATCTCGACCTTCCCGCGGGCCACTTCGTCGGCGTCGTGGGCCCCAACGGGGCGGGCAAGACGACGACGCTCTCGATGCTGACCGGCCTGCTGCGCCCCGACGCGGGCACCGTCGAGATAGGCGGCCACGACCTGTGGCGCACCCCCGAGCTGGTCAAGCCGCGGATCGGCGTCCTCCCCGAGGGACTGCGCCTGTTCGAACGGCTCTCGGGGCGCGAACTGCTCACCTACCAGGGCTCGTTGCGCGGACTGCCGCCCGACGAGGTCGAGCGTCGCGCCGACCAGCTCCTCGACGTGTTCGGCCTGGCGTCCGCGCAGCACACGATGGTCGTGGACTACTCGACCGGCATGCGCAAGCGGACGGGCCTCGCCGCCGCACTGCTGCACAACCCGGACGTCCTCTTCCTCGACGAGCCGTTCGAAGGCGTGGACCCGGTCTCCGCCCAGGTCATCCGCGACGTGCTCGCGCGGTACACGGCGACGGGCGCGACCGTCGTGCTCTCCAGCCATGTCATGGAGCTGGTCGAGTCGCTGTGCGACTGGGTCGCCGTCATGGCGGGCGGCCGGATCAGGGCGGCGGGGCCGCCGGACGAGATACGGGGCGACGCCCCGACGCTGCACGCCGCGTTCCTCGACCTCGTGGGCGCGCAGGACATCGGCCGCGACTCCCGGCTCGACTGGCTCGGAGGCGCCCGATGACGCTCCCCTCCCCCACCGCCCCGCCCAGGAGCGCCGCCGCGCCCGGCCCGGTGCCCCTCTCGCTCCCGGCCGTCGCCGCGACCTTCGCCCGGCTCAAGCTGAGCCTGCTGCGCAACGGCGCGCGCCAGTCCACCGGCCGCTCGGCGGCGTTCATCGCGACGCTGATCCTGGCCACGCTCGTCGGCCTCCTCGCGCTGCTCGGCCTGTCCGCGCTGCGCGGCAACCGGCACGCGGCGGACGTCGGGATCACCTTCGCCGCCGTCCTCGCGGTCTCCTGGGCGTTCATGCCGATGTTCCTCGGCGCGGCCGACGAGACGCTGGACCCCGGGCGGCTCGCCATGCTGCCGCTGCGCCCCCGGCAGATGATGGCCGGGCAGCTCGCCGCGTCCGTCATCGGCCCGGGGCCGCTGTTCACCCTGCTCGTGCTGCTCGGCATCGCCATCGGGACCACACGGGGCGCCGCCGGGACGGCCGCCGCCGTGCTCGCCGTGCCGCTGATCCTGCTGGCGTGCACCTCGCTGTCCCGCGCCGTCGCCACGGCCAACGCACGGCTGCTCACCAGCCGCCGGGGCCGTGACCTGGCCGTCTTCAGCGGCCTCGTGGTCGTCGCCGCGCTCCAGCTCGTCAACGTCGCCCTGTCCGAGCTGTCCGAGAGCGGGTCGCTGGCCCCGTTCGAGAGCGTCGCCGACGTCCTGCGCTGGCTCCCGCCCGCCGCCGCCGTCGAGGGCGTCAGGGCAGCGGGCGACGGCGCGTACGGCGTCGCCTTCGCCGCGCTCGCCGGGACGGCCGCGCTGACGCTGCTGCTGGTGGACTGGTGGCGCCGCAGCCTGACGCGCCTCATGACCGCGCCCGACGCCTCGACGTTCCAGGCCACCCCCGACGGCGGCCCCACCCGCGCCGCCGGTGGCGGCCTCGCCACCCGCCTGTCCCGCACCCGCAACGGCACGGTGATGCTGCGGACGCTCCGGTACGCGTGGCGCGACCCCAAGGCCCGCATGGGCTGGACGATGGCCCTCGGCATGGGCGCGCTGATGCCCGTCCTGCTGACCGTCCAGGGCGGCGGCAGCGTGCACAGCGCCTACTGGGCCGCCGCGCTCCTCGGCCTCCAGATGTACAACCAGTTCGGGCAGGACTACAGCGGCTTCTGGCTGGTCGCGCAGACCATCAGCACCCCGGCCGACGCCTACGCCGAGCTGCGCGGGCGCGCGCTGGGGCTGTCGCTGATCGCGCTGCCTTACGTGCTGCTGGTCGCCGTGCTCGCGGCCGGGCTCGCGGACGACTGGGCGCGGCTGCCCGAGGCGATGGGCCTGTCCGCAGCGATCTTCGGGTCGATGGTCGCGACCGGCGCGATGGCGAGCGTGCGCTTCCCCTACTCCATCCCGGAGGACAACGCGATGAAGAACGTCGCACCGGGGCAGGGCGGTCTCGCGTGGGGCGGCATCGTCGCGGGCGCCGTCTCCTGCGCCGTCCTGGCCGCGCCGGTGATCGCCCTCGCGATCTGGCTGGACAGCTCGGGCAGCGCGCTGCTCCCGCTCGTCCTGCCCCTCGGCCTGGGGTACGGGCTGCTGGTCGCCTGGGGCGGCCTGCGGCTGGCGGCGCCGCGCACCGCCGCCAGGCTCCCCGAGATCCTGACGGCGGTGACGAAGGCCTGACCGGGCCGCTCAGGCGACCTGGCCGGGGCCGAGCTGCGTGTACAGGCCTCCGAGCGCGAGCAGTTCGTCGTGCCTGCCGACCTCGCGTATCCGGCCCTGGTCCATCACCACGATGCGGTCGGCGCCCCGGATGGTGGACAGCCGGTGCGCGACGACGAAGACCGTGCGCCCCGCCATCAGGCGGCCCATCGCCTCCTGCACCAGGGTCTCCGAGCGCCCGTCGAGCGCGGAGGTCGCCTCGTCCAGGATGAGGACGCGCGGGTCGCGGATCAGCGCGCGGGCGATCGCGAGGCGCTGCCGCTGGCCGCCGGACAGCAGCGCGCCGCGCTCGCCGACCAGGGTTTCCAGACCGTGCGGCAGGCGCTGGACGAACTCCCAGGCGTTGGCCGCGCGCAGCGCCTCCACCAGCGCCTCGTCGTCCGTGTCGTCGAGCCCGTAGGTGACGTTGTCGCGGATCGTGCCGTCGAAGAGGATCGACTCCTGCGGCACCACCGACAGGAAGCGCCGGTAGGTGCGCAGGTCGAGGTCGGCGGCGTCCGTGCCGTCGAGGAGTATCCGGCCGCCGGTCGGCCTGATGAAGCCGATCAGCAGGTTGAGCACCGTGGACTTGCCCGCGCCCGACGGGCCGACCAGCGCGACCGTCTCACCGGGCCGCGCGGACAGTTCGAAGCCGCTGATCGACGGGGTGTCGGCGCCCTCGTAGCGGAACTCGACGTCCTGGAAGTCGATCCGGCCGTGCAGGCGCGGCAGTTCGTGCTTGCCCGCGTTGGTCTCCAGGTCGGGGGCCTGGAGGACCTCGCCGATGGAGCGGACCGATTCGAGGCCCTTGCTGAGGATCGGGGTGAGGCCCATCAGCGCGTTCATGGACGCGGTGAGCGTCGTGAAGAAGGTGCTGAGCATGACGATGTCGCCCGCCGTCACGTCGAGCCAGCCGTGGTACGCCACCAGGGCGGCGCCGATCAGGCAGACCATGCCCAGCGCGTTCAGCATGATCCAGGCGAGCGAGCCGATCCGGCCGTTCAGGATGTCGAGCCGCTGGCCCGCGCTGCGCAGCCGGAGGAGGGCGCCGTCCACGCGGCCGAGCGCCGTGCGCTCCAGGCCGTGGGCGCGGGTGATGTGGATGAGGCTGGTCATCTCGGTCACCCGGGAGGAGACCAGCTCCACCTCGCGCCTGAACGACTCGTTGTGACTGCGCACGCGGCTGCGCAGGTAGCGTATGAGCAGCGACGCGGCGGGGACCACGACGAGGAACACCGGCAGGAACACCGGTGCCTTGAAGCCGATGACGACCAGGCCGCCGATGAGCGTGGTGATCGCGCCGAGGCCCAGTTCCGCCGTCTGCCGGGCGCTCTCCTCGATGGCGTCCACGTCGCGGACCACCTTCGCCTGGAGCACACCGGCGCTGGTCTTGGAGTGGTAGCCGATGGACAGTTGCTGCATCCGGCCGCAGAGCGCGGAGCGCAGGCTCGTGCCGACGCGGCGGATGCTGCCGCTCATCAGGCGGGCGAAGCCGATGGTGGCCGGGTAGTTCAGGGTGAACATCACCGCGAGGATCGCCGCGTTCACCCACAGGTCGCCGAGCGGCTTGTGCTGGACGACGATGTCGATGATGTTCGCGGTGATGAGCGGGAGCAGCCACAGCGGGCTGTGCCGGACGCAGAAGATGGCCACCGCGGCGATCAGCCGGGAACGGTAGGGCCGGAAGAGATAGGCAAGGGTACGGACCGGGTGTTCGCCTTGGTAGCGATGGTCGAGGGGGTTGCCCTGCGCAGCGGAGTTCGGCGCTTTCTGCATGGGGGAAGTCAACTCCCATGCCGAACGCCGGAGCAAGTCGATTGGCACGGCTTCGCGGGGGTTTGTGGGATTACCCACTCCGCGCGCCATGTCGTCGTGCGACGCCGCTCCGGTGACGTACCGCATGATAGCCCATGCCCCCGCCGCGGGGGAACGGCGGGGTGCGTACGGCCGTCAGCGGAGGGCGTCTTCGGGGAGCAGCGCGTGGACTCCCCAGGTCCGGTTGGCCACTTGGGTCACGCGCAGGTGGACGGTCGAGCTGGCGAGCGCGAGGGCCGTCGCCCTGGGCAGGCCGTGCAGCGCCGCGATCCAGTCGGTCATCGCCGCGAGCGCCTGCGCCGACGCCTCGTTCAGGTCGGCGTCGAAGCCGAAGGTGACGCGGCCCGCCGGGGTCAGCGCGTGGATGCCGGGGACGGGCGGGGGCTC
The DNA here is from genome assembly GCF_000719135.1 of Streptomyces avicenniae. Taxonomy (GTDB): domain Bacteria; phylum Actinomycetota; class Actinomycetes; order Streptomycetales; family Streptomycetaceae; genus Streptomyces; species Streptomyces avicenniae. The sequence goes on from NZ_JOEK01000009.1 coordinate 206,802, forward strand.
GCGCAGCAGGTCCACGATCAGCCGCGTCGTCATGCCGCACTCGATCGCGGTGCCGGAGACCTCGCCGTCGCCCTGTGCGGCGTGGCCGTCGCCGACGCACAGGAGCGCGCCCGGCACGGTCACGGGCAGGAACAGGGTCGAGCCCGCGACCAGTTCGCGGCAGTCGATGTTGCCGCCGCCGTGGGCGCGCGGTGGGATCGTCGAGTGCGCGCCGGGTTCGGGCGGCGGCATGCCGACGACGCCGAGGAACGGCGCGAGGGCGACCGTGTGGCCGTACTGGTCGGTGCCGGTGCCCCGGTCGGCGTCCAGCTCCCACAGCAGCGTCGCCGGGGGCGTGTCGGCGAGGCCGAGGCGGCGGTTGAGCGGGGTGTCGCGTCCGGCGGCCGTCGTCCAGCCCCAGACGTCGGGGCGCAGCGCGTCGAGGCGGACGGCGAGCGTCGTGCCGGGCTCGGCGCCGCGCACGAGGACCGGGCCCGCGAGGCAGTGGCCGCGGCTGTCCTCGATGAGCCGGGGGCGCCGCTCCCCCGGCGCCAGCTGCCGTTCCAGGTGGCCCGCGCAGTCGAGGGTGCGGACGGTCAGCGAGTCGCCCGGGTCGAGCGCGAGCACCGGCGGGAGGCCGGGGTCGAGCACGTCGGTGACGGTGCCGGGCGCGGGGTCGAGGAGGTGGTCTGCCACGGTGCTGCTCGCTTTCGCCGTACGGTGCGCCAGCCCATCCTGCGCCGCCCGCCCACCCGACGAAACCCCGGGGCACGCGGACGTCCTCCGCGTGACGGTGTGGTTGAGATGCGGGGAGGGAGACCCCTAGCATCACCTTCGTAGTCGGCCGATTACACGGGGGTGGAGATGGGGCGGCCGTCCGACTGGAGTCCGGTCGGGATGGAGTCGGACCCGACGCCGGGTGATCCGGAGCGGGTCCGTGAGCTGTCCGAGGAGTTGCAGACGTTCGCGGACGACGTGGGGGAGGCGCTGGGCAGGGTCCGCGGGATGGCGGGCGACCGCGCCGTGCTGAACTGGGCCGGGCTCTCGGCCGAGGCGTTCCGCGCGGAGTTCGACGGCGTGCCGGACAACCTGGACAAGTTACGTACGTCCTACGACATGGCCGCCGACGCGCTGGCCAGGTACTGGCCCGCGCTCCAATCCGCGCAGGCGACGGCGGACCGGGCGCTGGACCGCGCGCTCGCGGCGCAGACCGATCTGACGTCCGCGCAAGCGGCGCTCGGCGACGCGCAGGACTGGGTCACCCACGCCGGTGAGGAGGCGGAACGCCTCCAGGACGAACGTCCGGGTGACGCCGCGGAGCCGCCATCCGAGTCGGAGGTGCGCGGCGCGGTCCGCGATCACCAGGCGGCCCAGGCCGCCGCCGCGACGGCCCGTACCCGGGTCGCCGACGCCGAGGAACGCCTCATCGCCGCGCGCGAACTGGCGGTGCAGGCGCGGGAGACGCGGGAGGAGGCGGCCCGCGAGTGCGCACGTGACCTCGACGCCGCTTCAGACGCGGGCATCCACAACCGCCGCTGGTGGGAACGGGCGATCGACTGGGCCGCCGACAACTGGGACACCCTCGTCGAGGTCTGCCGGATCGTCGTGGCGGTCCTCGGCGTCGTCGTCCTGATCATCGGCGGACCGCTCGCCTGGGTGGTCCTGGCCGCCGCCCTCGTCGTCCTCACCGACACACTCATCAGATACGCCAGAGGCCAGTGCGGACTGCTCGACGTCGCGTTCGCCGCCATGGACTGCATACCCGGCGGGCGGGGCCTCACCACCCTCGGCGGCCTCGCACGCGGGGCCCGCGGCATGTTGGCAGCCGCCCGCACCGGCATACGGGGTGCCGCTCAAGGGGCACGGGGCCTTGGACGGCGGGCGCGGGAGAGCGCGGTGGAGTTCGGCCGCAGGCACCTCTCGAGAGACCCGGTGGACCTGGCCACGGGCGTGGTGGTCATGCCCGCAACCGACGTGGAGCTTCCCGGCGTGTTACCGCTGACGATGGAGCGCCACCACCTGTCGGACTACCGAAGCGGCAGGTGGTTCGGGCCGTCGTGGGCGTCGAGCCTCGACCAACGGCTGGAGTTGCGGGACGCCGGGGTGCGGTTCCACTCGGCGGACGGGATGACACTGGAGTACCCGGTCCCGCTGTCCGGCCTGGCGACCGGCGTCCTGCCGGTGGAGGGGCCGCGCTGGACACTTTCCTGGGACGGCCTCCCCGGCTCGTCCATGAGCGTCCACCAGCCGGAGAACGGCCACACACTCCACTTCTCCTCCGTCCCCGGCCACCCGGGCGCGGAGCTCCTCCTCACCGCCGTCACCGACCGGAACGAGAACCGCCTGGATCTGCGCTACGACGCGGACGGCGCGCCCCAGGAACTGGCGCACTCAGGGGGCTACCGGCTCGGGATCGCCACCACCCGCGGACGCGTCACCGAGCTGACACTGCTCAGCGACCCCGACGGGCCTTCCCTCGTCCGGTACGGCTACGACACCGCGGGCGACCTGAGCCGCGTGTACAACTCCTCAGGGATTCCGCAGCACTTCGCTTACGACAGCCACCACCGGATGACCCGCTGGCAGGACCGCGGCGGCAACTGGTACCGCTACGACTACGACGCCGAAGGCCGCTGCGTCTTCGCCACCGGCACCGACCGCGCCCTGGAGTACCGCTACACGTACGACCCGGCCCACCACCGCACCACCTGCACCGACGCCCTCGACAACACCACCACCTACCAGTTCAACGACTGCTTCCAGCTCATCGCCGAGACCGACCCCCTCGGCAACACCACCCTCCACACCCACGACCGCTACGACCGCACACTCACGACGACCGATCCCCTCGGCGCCATCACCGTCCTGGAGCGCGACGACGAAGGCCGTGTGACGACGGTCGTACGGCCCGACGGAGCGCGGCTCCGCGCCACGTACAACGAGTTGGGGCTCCCGGAGTCCGTCGTGGAGGCGGACGGATCCGAATGGCTGCAGTCCTACGACCAGGCGGGGAACCGTACCGTGCTGCTCGACCCGCTCGGCAACCGGACGCGTTTCGGCTACGACGGCCGGGGGGCACTCGTCCGCGTCACGGACGCGGAGGGGAACACCTCACGTATCCGCACGGACCCGTCCGGTCTCCCCGTCGCGGTCACCGACCCGCTCGGCGAGGTCACACGTGTCCACCGCGACGCCTTCGGCCGACCGGCCCTCGTCATCGATCCGCTCGGTGGCGAGACCCGCCTCACCTGGACCGTCGAAGGCAAGCCACGCAGCCGGACCGACCCACTCGGGCACGAGGAGCTCTGGGAGTGGGACGCCGAGGTCAACCTCGCCAGCCACACCGGACCGTCCGGTGACACCGTTCGCTACACCTACGGCCCCTTCGACCAGCCGACGTCCCGAACCGGCCCCGACGGTGTCCGCCACTCCTTCACCCGGGACGCGGAACTCAGACTCACCCGGGTCACCGACCCGGAGGGCCGCTCGTGGCAGTACGTCTACGACGCGGCAGGCCGGATGGTGTCCGAGACGGATTTCGACGGCCGCTCCACCACGTACTCCCATGACGCAGCAGGCCGGACGGTGTCACGCACCAACGCCGCGGGCCAGTCGGTCACCTACACCTACGATGCGCAAGGAGAGCTGACCGGCTGGAGCTCCGACGACGGACGCACGACCGCCTACGTACTGGATCCCCTCGGCCGGGTGACCCGTGCGACCTCCCCGGGCACCGAACTGGAGCGGGTCCACGACCCTCTGGGCAACCTCCTGTCCGAGACCGTCAACGGGCGCACCCTGTCACTCACCTACGACGCGCTGGGCCGTGTCACCTCGCGCACCACGCCCAGCGGCCACACCAGCACCTGGACGTACGACGCCGTCGGTCAGGTCGTGAGTCTCGACTCCCTTGGTCACACGATGGACTTCGAGCACGATCCACTCGGCCGGGAGACAGCGTGCCGGGTGGGCGAATCCCTGGACATCTCGCAGCAGTGGGATCCGGCGGGGCGCCTCACCGGCCTTACCGTTGCGGTCCTCGGCTCCGGGGCGTCCGGCCGCGTCCTCCACCAGCGGCGGTACGGCTACCGCGCCGACGGGTGTCTCACCTCGCTCGTGGCCCCGAGCGGCACGACCCGCTACACGCTTGATCCGGCCGGGCGGGTGACGGCCGTCCAGGCTCCCGGCTGGGCGGAGCTCTACGCCTACGACACCACGGGCAACCAGACGACAGGCCGGTGGAACGTCCCCGGCCTGTCGCAGGAAGCCGTGGGCGAGCGAAGCTACACCGGAGCCCTCCTCACCCAGGCAGGGGCGGTCCGCTACGAGTACGACGCTGCGGGCCGGGTCACGCTCCGGCAGCGGAAGCACCTCTCACGCCCGGCCGACACCTGGCGCTACACCTGGGACGCCGAGGACCGGCTGACGTCCGTCGCCGCGGCGGACGGAAGCCTGTGGCGTTACCACTACGACCCCTTCGGCCGCCGGGTGGCGAAGGAGCGTCTCGCCACCGACGGCGCCACCGTGGAGGAGCGGGTGGACTTCACGTGGTGGTTGCTGTCCCTGGTGGAGCAGACGACCTCGGGAAGCGAGAAGTGCCCTCCCCCGGTCACGCTCACCTGGGACTACCGCGGGCTCAGGCCCGTGGCCCAGACGGAACGCGGCCCGGCCCCGGAGGAGCCAGGAATCCGGCAGGATCTCGCCGCGGCCGGGCAGGCGGAGATCGACGAGCGCTTCTTCGCGATCGTCACCGACCTCGTGGGTGCGCCGACCCACCTCGTCACCGACACCGGGGACGTCGCCTGGGAGTCCCGCGCCACCCTGTGGGGATCCACGGTGGCCGCACCGGGGAACCGCACGACGACGCCTCTTCGCTTCCCCGGCCAGTACGCCGACGAGGAGTCCGGCTGGCACTACAACCACCAACGGCACTACGACCCCGCGACCGCCCGTTACGCGACGCAGGATCCGTTGGGTCTCGCCCCGGCACCCAACCCGTACACGTACCCGCACAATCCCCACATCTGGGCCGACCCGCTGGGCCTCGCCCCTTATCGGATCAGCAGACGCCGCTACCGCCATCTCGACCGTCCTGGGTACAGCAACTACATGCTGAGGGACAGAGACGGCAACGCCTACTACTCGGGCATGTTCGGTCCCCGTTCCTCCAGCGCCCGAGCCCAGAGGCGCCATGGACGCAACCACAACCGGTTCAGCCTCTCGGACGGCGACACCATGGACGTCCAGCCGGGAATCCGGACGTACGGTGAGTCCAGGCTGATGGAACAGAGGCTGATGGAGCAGAACGGCACCTACATCGGGCGCGACGGTGACAACTACCGCGGCAACCGGCAGAATCCACTCGACGGTGACCGCATGCCCGAGTACGAGGCATATGAACACCGGAAGAAGAAGAACTTAGGATCCCCATGAGCGGCATTCCCTTTTCCCATGACGTCCGCGATCAAGCCTTGACGCAGCTCACCGAGCTTGTCGAGAACATTGCAGAGGAGTTGGAGGATCAGCCGACGCTGGGTGAATTCCTAGAGGTCCTGGGCTGGGCGATCCCGACAGGCAACTCTGCCCTGGCCGACGCGGTCGCTCTCCCGCAGCAGTTCAAGACGACTCTGCGGAAAGGCCGGCGGTACGCACCGGCCGGAAATTCACGCATCGGCGACCTGACCGACGCAACTTTCAGCGACGCAACCGACTTACTGGCGTTCCTCGCCGAACACGCGCATGCCGCGAGTGGTGGCCCGGTCGGTGTCACGGAACTGACAGCGGCCGTCGTGACCGTCCTCACCTCCGCGCCGATCAGCTTCGCCGACGTCAACACCGGGGAACTGCTGAGGATCACTCCCGCCGGTCCGCCCAGACGCGTACCCAAGCCGAAGAGCGGCGACATCGTGGCCATCCCGGCGAAGGACGGTGGATTCCACATGGCCGTGGTGCTCGTCCGTAACAGATTCGGCACGGCCTTGGGGCTTTTCCGGGGCACCTTCTCGACGCCTCGGGTCGGGGGCAGTGAGCGCCAGGCCGCCGTCCCTTACCCCGTCTACACGGACGAAGAGCTGATCGCGGAAGGGGGGTGGAGAACTGTCGGCCACGACCCGGATCTCAGCGCATTGTTTCCACACGAGCCGGAGATCTACCACCGGCCGGGGACCGACCAGAGCCCGTATGGCGTCGCGGAAACAGCCGGAGGCCGCATGCGGCACATCAAGAGGGCCGAGGCCGAGGCCGTCGGCCTCCTCGACGGCACCTATCGGCAGATTCATCAGAGCGACTACGTGCAGAAACACCTCGACGAGGGGACGTTGTAAAGCCTCTCCGCGAGCGCCAGGACACCCATCTCGGCTGCCGAGCAGCGGACTTGGGATGGCAACGGACACCCCGACCAGGAGCCCTTCCGACGAGCACCAGGACGGGCGGCGGGCGCCCGGAGGGGCCGGGTCGTACGCTGCTCGGGCAGCCGGGCCGTCCGTGGCTTCCGGCCGTGGGAAGTGAGGAGCGAGTCGCGTGAGTGCAGCACCTGTGCGTTTCGGGCTGGTCGGCAGCGGATGGCGGACGGAGTTCTTCGTCCGGCTGGCGAAGGCCCTGCCGGAACGGCTCGCGGTGACCGGTGTGGTGACCAGGACCACCGAGCGGGCCGCGGAGATCGAGGCGGCGTGGGGCGTGCCCGCGCACCTGTCGGCCGAGGAGCTGGTGCGCTCCGGCGAGGCGCCGGAGTTCGTGGTGCCTTCGGTGCCGTGGCCGGTCACGCCGGACGCGACGCGGGAGCTGGTGGCCCTCGGCGTGCCGGTGCTGGCCGAGACGCCGCCCGCGCCCGACCTGGCCGGGCTGCGGTCGCTGTGGCGGGACACCGGGGCGAGCGGCCTCGTGCAGGTCGCGGAGCAGTACACGCTGATGCCGGGGCACGCGGCGCGGCTCGCGCTGGTGCGGGAGGGCGTGATCGGCGAGGTGACGTCCGTGCAGCTGTCGTCCACGCACCTGTACCACGCGGTGTCGCTGATCAGGCATCTGCTGGGCGTCGGCTTCGACCCGGCGACGGTGACGGCGGGGGCGTTCACGGCGCCGCTGGCCGATCCCCTCTCGCCCAAGGGCTGGTCGGGCGACCTGACGCCGAAGGACGCCACGACGACGATCGCCACGCTCGACTTCGGCGGGCGCATGGGCCTGTACGACTTCACGGACAACCAGTGGTGGAACCCGCTGCGCGCGCGCCGCATGGTCGTGCGCGGCTCGCTGGGCGAGATCGCGGACGACACGGTGGTGCGGATGGCCGACCCGCGCACGCCCGTCGAGTCGCCGCTCGTGCGCCGCGCGACCGGCGTCGATCTGAACCTGGAGGGCCGCGAGCTGCGGCACATCGCCTTCGAGGGGCGCGTCGTCCACCGCAACGAGTACACCGGCGCCGGGTTCTCGGAGGACGACCTCGCCGTGGTCGATCTGCTGTGCAGGACGGGCGCCTGGGTGCGCGGCGAGGGGCCCGCGCCGTATCCGCTGGCGGAGGGGCTCCAGGACCATCTGCTCAGCCTGGCGATCGAGGAGTCGGCGCGCACCGGGAAGCCCGTCGTCACCGGGCGCGAGGAGTGGGCGGGCTGACGGCTCCCTCAGTTGTATTTGCTTTCAAAACAAATAGCTCTACGCTGGTCCCGTACCCGAGGCGGCCCGGCGCGCCGCCGCCGTGCGCGCGCCGGGCGGAGAGGACCACGTATGGGCTGGAACGACCAGGTGATCGCCGAGTTCCGGGCGAACAACGGCCGGGTGGGCGGGATGTTCGAGGGCGCCCAGCTGCTCCTGCTGACGACGGCGGGGCGGCGCAGCGGCAGGCCGCACACCAACCCGGCCGTCTACCGGCGCGACGGCGCCGCCTACGTCGTCTTCGCGTCGAACGCGGGCAGCGACAAGGAGCCCGACTGGTTCCGCAACATCCTGGCGTCCCCGCAGGTCACCCTGGAGCTGGGGACGGACGAGGGGCGCGCGCTGCCGTTCGCCGCCCGCGCCGTGCCGCTGGCGGGCGCCGAGCGCGACCGGCTGTGGGAGGCGCAGTGCGCGGACGACCCGGCGTTCCGCGCGTACGAGCGCAAGACGTCGAGGACCATCGCCGTGGTCGCCCTCCACCTGCTCGACCTCGCGGCGGACCCGGGCGTGGGCCCGGCCGTCGTGCGGCAGCTCCTCGGGCACCACGACGACCTGCGCGCGCAGCTCGCCCGGCTGCGGGCGGCGCTCGACGCGGGCGAGGAGGCGGCGCCCGCCGCGCTCGCCGAGCAGTTGCGCGACCACTGCCTGACGTACTGCTACGGCCTCCACCTGCACCACACGCGCGAGGAGGGCGCCTTCACGCAGTTCGAGCGGCGGTACCCGGCCCTCGTCCCCGCGATAGCGCGGCTGCGGGCGGAACACGGCCGGGTCACCGAGGCGCTGGCCGCGTTCGAGGCGGAGCTGACGGCGGACGGCGCCGCGCCGGACGTCGCGCGGCTGCGTGCGGGTCTGGAGCGGCTGGTCACGGGGCTTGAGGACCATTTCGCCTACGAGGAGAAGGAGTTGCTGGCGGCCGTCTCCTGACGGCCGCCAGCCCCCCTACGCGTGGCCGGTCGGCGTGCCGGGGGGCACGATCCGGCCGCGGACGGAGCCGAGGCCGATCCGGCTCCCGTCCGGGCCGGGCGCGGTCGCGCCGATGACCACCTCGTCGCCGTCCCGCAGGAACGTCCTGGCCTCCCCGCCCGGCAGTTCCAGCGGGACGGCGCCGCCCCGCGTCAGCTCGATGAGCGACCCGTACTGCCCGGGGACGGGGCCGCTCACCGTGCCCGAGGCGAACAGGTCGCCGGGGCGTACGCGGGCGCCGCCCGATGTCAGGTGCGCGAGCTGCTGGGCGGCGGTCCAGTACATGGCGGCGAACGGCGGGCGGCTGAGCGTGTGCCCGTTCAGCGTCACCGTCAGCTCGATGTCGAACCCCCAGGGCTCGCCGCCCGTGTCGTCGAGGTACGGGAGCGGGCGCGGGTCGCGCGGCGGCGGCGCCACCCGCGCGTGGCCGAGCGCGGCGAGCGGCACGACCCAGGGCGAGACGGACGTCGCGAACGCCTTGCCGAGGAACGGCCCGAGCGGCACGTACTCCCACGCCTGGATGTCGCGCGCCGACCAGTCGTTGACGAGGCAGACGCCGAACAGGTGGCGCCCCGCGTCGGCGAGCGGCACCGGGCGGCCCGGCACCGAGGGGGTGCCGACGACGAAGCCGACCTCCGCCTCGATGTCGAGGCGTTCCGAGGGGCCGAAGGCGAGGTCGCCCCCGGCGGTGCGGCGTTGGCCCGCCGGGCGGGCGACCGGGGTGCCGGAGACGACGACCGTGCCGGAGCGGCCGTGATAACCGATCGGCAGGTGCTTCCAGTTGGGGGTGAGCGGGTCGCCGTCCGGGCGGAAGAGGCGGCCGAGGTTCGTCGCGTGGTGCTCGCTCGCGTAGAAGTCCACGTAGTCGGCGACGGTGAACGGCAGCGTGAGCGTGACGTCGGCGGCCGGGCGCAGCAGCGGTTCGACGGCGGGGCGGTGCCGCGCGTCGGTCAGCCAGCGGGTGAGCGCGGCGCGGACCTCGGCCCAGACGGCGGGCCCGGCGCCGAGCAGTCCGTCGAGGGTGCCGTCGGCGAACAGCGGGGCGCGCTCGGGCAGGAGCGCGGCGGTCGCGGCGGTGAGGTCGAGGACCAGGTCGCCGATGGCGACGCAGGCGCGCCGCCCCTCGGCGCCCTCGGCGCGGAAGCTGCCGTACGGCAGGGTGTGCGGGCCGAAGGGGTGGCCGGGCGGGGCGGGGGGCCAGGCGGGCGCGGCGCTCACCGGGGGCCGCCCGCCCAACTCCACGCGTAGCGGCCGTCGTCGGCCGCGGCGCCGCCCTCGCCCAGCTCCAGCGGGCGGAACGTGTCCACCATGACGGCGAGTTCGTCGAAGAACTCGGCGCCGAGCGACCGTTCCACCGCTCCGGGCTGCGGGCCGTGCGCGTGGCCGCCCGGGTGCAGGCTGACGGAGCCCTGGCCGATGCCGCTGCCCTTGCGCGCCTCGTAGTCGCCGCCGCAGTAGAACATGACCTCGTCCGAGTCCACGTTGGAGTGGTAGTACGGCACGGGCACGGCCAGCGGGTGGTAATCGACCTTGCGAGGCACGAAGTTGCAGATCACGAAGTTCGCGCCCTCGAACACCTGGTGCACGGGCGGCGGTTGGTGCACGCGACCGGTGAGGGGCTCGAAGTCCGCGATGTTGAAGGCGTACGGGTACAGGCAGCCGTCCCAGCCGACGACGTCGAACGGGTGCGTCGGGCAGACGTAGCGCGTGCCCGTCACGCCGCCGTCGCCCGGCCGTGAGGAGCGGTGCTTGACCAGGACCTCGACGTCGGTGCCGCTCGCCAGGAGCGGCCCGGCGGGGCCGCGCAGGTCGCGCTCGCAGTAGGGGGCGTGTTCGAGGAGTTGGCCGTGGCGGGAGAGGTAGCGGGCGGGCGGGGCGATGTGCGAGGTGGCCTCGATGACGTAGCAGCGCAGCGGCTCTGGCCCGGTGGGCAGCCAGCGGTGCGTCGTGCCGCGCGGCAGGATCAGGTAGTCGCCCGGCCCGACGTCGAGCGCGCCGAAGACGGTCTCGACGGTCGCCGTGCCCGCCTCGGTGTACACGCACTCGTCGCCGAGCGCGTTGCGGTACAGCGGGCTCGGGGCGCCCGCGACGACGTACGAGATGCGGACGTCGGCGTTGCCGAGCACGAGCCGCCGGGACGTGACGACGTCGAGGTCGGCGGCCTGCGCGGGGTCGAAGAGCAGCGGCAGCCTGAAGTGCCTGGGCAGCAGCGGTGCGTTGGGGGTGGTGCTGAGGTCGCCCGGCTGCCAGGTCGTCGCCGCGGTGATCGCCGAGGGGACGCCCGTGTGGTAGAGCAGCGAGGAGTCGGACGAGAAGCCCTCCTCGCCCATCAGCTCCTCGTAGTGCAGCCCGCCACCCGGGCGCGGGTGCTGGGTGTGCCGTTTGCGGGGGACGTCGCCGACGCTGCGGTAGTGGGGCATGGCATCTCCGGACGGTCGGGGTGGGCGCGGGCTCAGAAGTTGCCGCGCCTGGCCTGCTCGCGCTCGATGGCCTCGAAGAGCGCCTTGAAGTTGCCCTTCCCGAAGCCGAGGGAACCGTGGCGCTCGATGAACTCGAAGAAGACCGTGGGCCGGTCGCCGACCGGCTTGGTGAAGATCTGGAGCAGGTAGCCGTCCTCGTCGCGGTCCACGAGGATGCCGCGGCTGCGCAGTTCCTCGACCGGCACGCGTACCTCGCCGATGCGGGCGCGCAGCGCGGGGTCGGAGTAGTACGTGTCGGGGGTCTGGAGGAACTCGACGCCCTTGGCGCGCAGGACGTCCACCGTGGTGAGGATGTCGTTGGTGGCGAGGGCGAGGTGCTGGGCGCCTGGCCCCCCGTAGAACTCAAGGAACTCGTCGATCTGCGAGCGCTTCTTGCCGACCGCGGGCTCGTTCAGCGGGAACTTGACGCGGTGGTTGCCGCTGGCGACGACCTTGCTCATCAGCGCCGAGTAGTCGGTGGCGATGTCGTCGCCGATGAACTCGGCCATGTTGGTGAAGCCCATGACGCGCCGGTAGAAGTCCACCCATGTGTCCATCCGGCCCAGTTCGACGTTGCCGACGACGTGGTCGAGCGCCTGGAAGACGCGGCGGGGCTCGCCGTCCGGCTTGACGTAGCCGGAGGTGCGGGCGGTGTAGCCGGGGAGGTAGGGGCCGTCGTAGCGGGAGCGGTCCACGAGGCTGTGGCGCGTGTCGCCGTAGGCGGCGATGGCCGCGAGGCGCACGGTGCCGTGCTCGTCGGTGACGTCGTGCGGCTCCTCGACCACCGTGGCGCCCTGCGCGCGGGCGTGCGCGACGCAGCGGTCCACGTCGGGGACCTCAAGCGCGATGTCCACGACGCCGTCGCCGTGCCGTCTGTGGTGGTCGAGCAGCGGGGACGCCGGGTCCACGCCGCCCTTGACGACGAAGCGGATGGCGCCCGAGCGCAGGACGTACGCCTGGTGGTCGCGGTTGCCGGTCTCTGGCCCCGCGTAGGCGACCAGCTCCATGCCGTACACCGTCTGGTAGTGCAGGGCGGTCTGCGTGGCGTTGCCGACCGACCAGACCACGGCGTCCCAGCCCGAGACGGGGAACGGGTCGCCCGCCGCGTCGTGGTCCACGAGGCCGACGAGGCGGCGCAGCTGGTCGAGATCGAGTTCGGCCAGTCGCTCCTGGCTCGTGAGGGATGCTTCCATCGTCACGTCGGGCCTCCTCGCCGCGTCACACGCTCGTGGTCAACCAGAACACTCCGCCGCCGATGTACTGCGCAAGCGGCCCGCCGTGTCCTGCACCGGCCGCCCTGATCGCCGGGCCGTTCGGGTGACCAGCTGTACAATCTGTCCAGCTTTGGGGAGGTGGCCATGGGCGCACTCGACATCGACCAGCTCGACGTCGATCTGCTCGGCGCGCTGCGCGGGCATCCGCGCGCGGGGGTGCTCGAACTGTCGCGGCTGCTGGGTGTGGCGCGCGGGACGGTCCAGGCGCGGCTCGACCGGCTGGAGCGCGCGGGCGTCGTGACCGGCTACGGGCCTGACGTGGACGTCGCGGCGGCGGGCTTCCCCGTGCAGGCGTTCGTCAGCCTGGAGATCGCGCAGGGCGCGCTTGAGGAGGTCGCGGCCGAGCTGGCGGCGCTGCCCGCCGTGCTGGAGGCGTACGCGACGACGGGCGAGTCGGACGTCCTGTGCCGCCTGGCGGCCTCCTCGCACCAGGACCTGCACGCCACGCTGCTGGCCCTCAACCAGTCGCCCACCGTGGCCCGTTCGACGAGCGTGGTCGTGCTGTCCGTCGTGGTGCCGCCGCGGACGCAGCCGCTGCTGGCGGAGAGGCCGCGCGGCGGCCCGCAGCGGGCACCGGCGTACCGCGAGCGCCCGTGAGCCAGGGGCGTCAGCCCGCGAGGAGCGCGGACAGCGCGGCGTGCGCGGCGGTGCCGCCGACGATGGACAGGGGGACGTTGCGCCGCCACAGGTGCAGGGCGACGGTCACGGCGAGCGCGACGGCGGTCGGCCACGCGTCCTCGGGCACGCCCGGGTCGAAGTCGCGCAGCGTGTACACGGTGAGGACGACGGCCGCGCCCACCGGCATGGCGGCGCCGAGCAGGACGGTCAGCGGCCCGGCCCGCAGCCGGGCGAGGACGGCGAACGGCAGGGCGCGCAGGGCCCACGTGACGGCGACTGCGGTGGCGACTGCGGCGACCAGGTAGCCGGTCTCAGGCACGGGCGTCCTCCCCCCGTCGCCGCAGGAGATGACGGACGGTCATGAGCGCCGCGAACGAGGCGAACGCGACCGGGAGCATCTGCCCCGGCACCGTGAAGCGCGCGGCCAGCGCGCACCCGAGGGCCAGCAGGGGCACGGGGACGTCACGGTGGGCGAGGAGCCCGTCGATCGCGAGGACGGTGAACAGCGCCGTCACGGCGAAGTCGAGGCCGCCGGTCCCGGCGGGGAGGGCGGAGCCGAGAAGCGCGCCCACGGTGGCGCCGCCGGCCCAGTAGAGGTGGATGCACGCCTGGAGCCACAGGATGCGGCGGCCGGGGAACGTACGGGCGGCGTGGCCGGTGGCGACCACGAACGCCTCGTCGGAGAGCGCGAAGGTGCTGTACGCCTTGCCGAGGCGGCCCTTGACCCGGTGCAGGGGGAACGAGAAGGCGTAGAAGACGTGCCGCAGGTTCACCAGGAAGGCGGTCACCGCGACCGCGGCGAGCGGCGCCGCCGCCGTGACCAGCCCGAGGAAGAGGAATTCGAGCGAACCGGCGTAGATGAGCCCGGAGAAGACGCTCGCCCACCACCAGGGCAGTCCTGACTGGGCGACGAGGACGCCGAAGGCCACGCCGGTCGGGAACGCGCCGGGACCGACAGATCCCGAGTCCCGTACCGCGCGCGCCAGATCGGCACGCGTTCCGGCGCGCGGCGCGGCATCGACCGCGGGGGAAGTCATGCTGCAATTTTAGAAGAAAAGGCGCCTTATTTGATTTCCAAAAGTGGCTCTAGAATCGGCGCATGAGCAAGGAACGGGAACTGGATCGGATCGACCGCGATATTTTGTTCCATCTCCAGCAGGACGGTCGGCTGAGCAACGTCGAGCTTGCGGCGCGGGTCGGGCTGACGCCCCCGCCCTGCCTGCGGCGCGTGCGGCGGCTTGAGGAGGCGGGCGTGATCACGGGCTACCGGGCGCGCGTCGATCCGTCGGCGTCGGGGCGGGGCCTTGAGGTGCTGGTGTCGATCGAGGTGTCCGTCAGCGACCTGCGGACGCTGGAGCACCTGGAGGCGACGATCGTCGGCTACGAGGAGGTCGTCGAGTTCCGCCGCCTGTTCGGCACCCCGGACTACCAGCTGCGCGTCCTCGTCGCCGACCACGCGGCGTACGAGACGTTCCAGACGTCGCGGATCATCGGCATCCCCGGGGTCGCCCGGGTCATCTCCCAGCCCACCATGAAGAAGATCAAGGTCACCGACTGACCCGGTGGGTGGCGTGGTAGCTTGTGCGCGAAACCGGCATGGCGGACTTATCGGGCAGGCAATCCCGGTACGCGGCCGGTGGGCCGCCCGGCAGCGGGTACCAGGGACCCGTTCCCCGCGCCCTGCGCGACTCTCCGAAAGTGGTGATGACCATGGGTACGTCCGAGGACGAGAACAGCGTCAGCGTGCATCTCACCGACTGCGACCGCGAGGCGGCGGGTACCGTCTTCGGCGTCCTGGCCACGGCCTATCCCGGGTACTCCCCCGCGCCGGAGACCCCTGGCGGGAACGGCGGCTCGCGCGAGGGACACCCCGTCGTGTGGAGCACCGTCGTCGCCACCGACGCCCTGCGCGACCTCGGCACGCAGGCGCCGCCGCCGCTGGACGGCAGCGTGGACGCCACGGTGACCGGCAGCGCCGCCGGGGTCGAACAGGTCGTCGGGGTCCTCGCGTCGGCGTTCCGCGCGGACGAGGTCGGCCGGGTGCCGGGCGAGCACGAGTTCGAGGTACGGCTGCGCCTGTCACGCTGACCGCCCGCGCGCCGCCCGCGCGCCCTCAGTCCGGCAGGAACCCCAGCTCCGTGATGTCCTGCGCGGCCCGCGCGTCGAGCAGGGTGACGGAGGCGCAGCCGCGCGGCAGACGGCCGGACTCGATGGCCGTGATCAGCCGGGCCATCGCCCGCCGGTGACGGCGGAACGCGCGGGGGGAGACGGTCCGTCCGCGCTCCTCCTGGCGGGCGCGAGCCAGGGACGGGGGGACGTCCAGGAGCAGCAGGTGCAGGTCGGCGCCGACGCGCCGTGCCCCCGTGGCGAGGCGGCGCCGCACGAAGCCGCCGCGCCCGCAGTCGTGCACGAGCAGCGCGAGCGGCGACCGTAACACCCGCCACAGGCCCAGGTGATGGCTCAGCCGGACGGCCGGGCGGTAGACGGCGTACGGGAGCCTGGCGGGAAGTCTGCTCCCCCACCGGTCGCGGGCGTCCTGGGAGTCGATGCGCAGCGCGCTGACGCCGGGGTCGGCCAGGCGCGCCATCAGCGTGGACTTGCCGCCGCCGGGGAGCCCGGAGACGACGACGCGGTCCCCGGCGGGCCAGCGCAGGGTCAGCGGCCCCGGGTGGTCGGCGCCGCGCAGGTCGAGGACGCGGGGCCCGCCGCCTGCGGCGGACGTGACGGTGAGCGCCGTGCCGGTGTCCGCACCGGCGGTCGTCGGGGTGGTGGGGGTGGTGGTCGCGGTCGGGGCCGGGCGGATCGGCGATCCGGCGGTCTCGGGCCGGATCATCTGGCTCTCCGTATCGACGAGTTGAGGCGGTGGGCCCAGCCAAACCGTAACCTGGCGCCGGAAACGGGCGCAATGGCCCGGCGGATCAGCCCTCCACCGGGCGGTCCCGGTGGGGCCGTTCGAGGCGGTGCCCCTCGATGTCCGGGTCGGGCAGGTGGCGGTCGAACCAGCGCGGGTGGCTCCAGATGTGGCGGCCCGCGAGGGCCATGACGGCGGGCACCAGCGTCAGGCGCACCACGAACGCGTCGAGGAACACGCCGACCGCGAAGCTGAAGCCGATCGAGCGGATGATGGGGTCGTCGGTGACCATGAAGGCGACGAAGATCGAGAACATGATGAGCGCCGCCGCCGTCACCACCCGCGCGGCGGCGCCCGTTCCGCGCTCCACGGCGCCGCGCGCGTCGCCCGTCGCCGTGTGGTCCTCCTTGATGCGGGAGACGACGAACACCTCGTAGTCGCTGGACAGGCCGAAGATGATCGCCAGCATGATGATCGGCAGGAAGCTGACGGTCTCGGTCGGCGTGATGTCCAGCAGGTGCCGCCCCCAGCCCCATTGGAACATCGCGACCTGCGCGCCGAACGCGGCGCACACCGACAGCAGGAAGCCCGCGATCGACTTGAGCGGCACGAAGAAGGTGCGGAACGCGAAGGTCAGCAGGACGAACGCCAGCCCGATGACGACGACCAGGAAGACCGGCAGCGCGGAGGACAGCTTGCTGGAGACGTCGATGTTGGACGCCGTGGTGCCGCCGACGGTGACGTGCGCGCCCGTGCCCTCCTCGATGGACGCGCGCCGGTCGCGGATGCGGTGGACGAGGTCGGCGGTGGCCGGGTCGCTCGGCCCGGTGCGGGGCACGACCTGGATCACCGCGACGCCGTTCCTGCGCGCGACGGGCTCCGCGCTGGTGACGCCCGGCAGGTCGCCGAGCGCCGCGGTGATCCGCCGCACCGGTTCCTGCCCGTCCACGCCGTCGGCGACGACCAGCAGCGGGCCGTTGGCGCCGACGCCGAAGCCGTCGGCGATGAGGTCGTACGCCTTGCGCTGCGTGTCGGACTTCGGCTTGGACGCGCCGCTCGGCAGGCCGAGTTCGATCTGCGTCGCGGGCAGCGCGAGGACGCCGAGCAGCGCGACGCCGCCGATCAGCACGGGCACCCTGGCGCGGATGACGAAGCGCGCCCAGGCGGCGCCCGCCGTGCTGCCCGGGTCGTTCGCGGAGCGCCGCGCGATGCGCTCGGGGTGCCCGGGGCGGCCGGGGACGCGCACGAACGACACGACGCGCCCCCCGGCGAAGCCGAGGAACGCGGGCAGCAGCGTCAGTGCGATGAGCATCGCGATCAGCACGGACGCCGCCGCGCACAGCCCCATGACGGTCAGGAACGGGATGCCGACCACCGACAGGCCGCACAGCGCGATGATCACGGTGAGCGCGGCGAAGACGACGGAGCCGCCCGCCGTGCCGACGGCGAGCGCGGCGGCCTCCTCGCCGTCCATCCCGGCGAGCAGGTTGTTGCGGTGGCGGAAGAGGATGAACAGGCCGTAGTCGATGCCGCAGGACAGGCCGAGCATCAGGGCGACCGTGGTGGACGCCGACGCGATGTCCACGACGGAGGCGACGGCCGTGACGCCGGTCATCGTGATGGCGATGCCGATGACGGCGGTGACGATCGGCAGGAACGCGGCGACGACCGCACCGAAGGTGATCAGCAGGATGATCAGGGCGACGACGAGACCGGCCAGTTCAGGCGCCTCACTGATCTCCGTCTGCCAGCCGGGATAGACGCTGCCCGAGTACTCGACCTGCACCCCGGCGCGCTGCGCGGGCTTCACGGCGCGTTGCACGGCGTCCAGGGTGCTCTGCTCCACGTTGCCCGCGCTCGTGGAGAACTGGACGTCGCCCAGGGCGACCTTCCCGTCGCGCGAGACCTGCGGCCGGTCGCCGAACGGGTCGGTGACGGACGCGACCTGCGGCACGTCGGCCAGTTCCTTGAACGCCTTCTCGATGCCCGCGCGCGGCCCGGGGTCGGTGACCTTCTCGCCGCCGTGCGTCGCCATCACGACCTGGGCCTGCCCGCCGCCGAAGGCGGGGAGGCGGCGTTCGAGGAGGTCGGTGGTGTCCTGCGACTCGGTGCCGGGGATGGTGAAGACGTCGTTGGTGGAGCCGCCGCTCAGCCCCGCGACGACCGCCGTGAGCACGAGCGCGGCGAGCCAGGCCGCGAGGACACGGCGCCTGCGCCGGAACGCCCACCGCCCCAGCCGGAAGAGGAATGCGGACATGGAGTTCCTTCCCTGACGACCACTGGTGATCTTCTCCGGGAAAGGACAGCCAGGACATTTCCGACACGCGCCGCGCGGACGGAGAAGGGTGGGGCGGGACGGTCCGTGACCGGGCGACGAACGAGCGTACGAGTCAGCGACGTTCGCCGGTGCCACGGGCGACGGGCCCGCCACCCCTGGCGGGTCGGGGCTCGGGGAGAATGGCCGGTATGACAGCACGGACCAGGGACGCGCGGCTGGCCGAGGCGGTCGCCCTGCGCGAGGCGGGCGACCGTGCGGGCGCGAAGGACCGACTGGTCGCGCTGGCCGGGGAGTTCCCCGAGGACGTCGAGGTGGCGTTCCAGACCGCCTGGGCCCATGACGCGCTGGGCCTGGAGGCGGAGGCGGTGCCGTACTACGAGACGGCGACCCGCCGTCCGGGGCTCTCCCCCGCCGACCGGCAGGGCGCGCTGCTCGGCCTGGGCAGCAGCTACCGCGCGCTGGGCCGCCCGGAGGAGGCGGTGGCGACGCTGCGGCGCGGCGTCGCCGAGTTCCCCGGGCACGGCGGCCTGCGGACGTTCCTCGCCATGGCGCTGTACAACACCGGGGAGCACCGGGAGGCCGTCGGCCTGCTGCTGCACCTGCTGGCCGGGACGAGCGCGGACACGTCCGTGACGGACTACCGCGACGCGCTCGCGTTCTACGCCGACCGCCTGGACGAGACCTGGCCGGGCTGAGCCCCGGCGCGTGCCGGGAGCCCCGGCCGTGGGGCGGCGGGGGCTCCCGGTCCTTCGGTGGCGTGTCCGTCAGGGCAGGTGGATGCCCGCGCCGGGGCCGAGGGGCAGGTCGAAGCCGTAGAAGACGCCGAGCACCGCGAGCCAGGCCAGCAGGAACGGCACCACGAAGATCGACAACCGCGCGAGCAGCGTGCCGAGTTGGGCGGACGGTTCGTAGCGGCGCAGCAGCGCGAGCGTGAGGAAGAGGTACGGGTTCATCGGCGTGATCATCTGGGTGGCCGAGTCGCCGATGCGGAACGCCGCCTGGGTCAGGGCGGGTTCCATCCCGAGCAGCATGAACGTCGGCACGAACACCGGGGCCATGAGCGACCACAGGGCGGAGCCCGAGGTGATGAACAGGTTGAGCAGCGTGACGAGGACGACGAACAGGGCGATGCCCGTGAAGCCGGTGAGCCCGATGTCCTCCAGCAGCGCCGCGGCCTTGACGGCGAGCAGCGTGCCGACGTTCGACCAGTTGAAGACGGCGATGACCTGCGCGATCGCGAAGATCAGCACGATGTAGGACGACATGCTGGTGACCGACTCGGCCATCAGCTTCGGCACGTCCTCGGCCTTCGTGAGCGTGCGGACGGTGACGCCGTACACGATGCCCGCGACGAGGAAGGCGAAGAAGAGGATCGGCACGATGCCCGACATCACCGGCGACTGCACGAGCGCGCCGCCCTCGCCGCGCAGCGGGCTGCCGGGTATGAGCCAGCCGACGAGCACGACCGCGGCGTAGGCGGACAGCGCGGCGCCGGTGATCAGCAGGCCGCGCCGCTGGATCGCGGTGACCTCGGTGGTGACGCCCTCGGCGGCCAGGTCGGCGGCCTCGGCGTCCGGCTCGGGCAGCCGGGGCTCCAGGACGCGGTCGATCAGGAAGCCGCCCAGCGCGCCGAGCACGGCGCTCGCGGCGGCGGTGAAGAAGTAGTTGACGAGGATGTGGGTGGGGGCGTCGGCGCCGATGGGAAGGACGGCGGTCGCCTGTTCGGTGATGCCGACGTAGAGGGCGTCGAGCGAGCCGACGATGAACCCGGCCGCGTATCCGGCGCAGGTGCAGGCGAAGCCGCCGATGAGGCCGGCGACGGGGTTGCGCCCGGCGCTGCGGAACGCGAGGGCGGCCAGCGGCGGGATGACGAGGATCGCGATGTCGCTCATCACGTGGCCCTGGCAGGCGACGAACGCGACGACGTACGGCAGCCAGCGCGCGGGGGCGCGGGCGATGGTGGCGCGGACCACCGTCTCCAGCAGCCCGGTCCGCTCGGCGACGCCGACGGCCATCATCATCAGCATCACGGTGCCGAGCGAGGGGAAGCCCGTGAAGTTGGGGATGAGGTTCTCCAGCAGCCACTGGACGCCCTCGCCCGTGAACAGCCCCTTGACCTGGAGCACTTCGTCGCTGCCCGGCACCTCGACGTCCGCGTCGGCGGCGGCGAGGACGGAGGAGACGGTGCCGAGCAGGACGAAGAGGCCGCAGAAGAGGAAGAAGGGGTGCGGCAGCCGGTTGCCCGCGCGCTCGATGCCGCCGAGGACGCGGTCGAGGAGCCGGGAGCCGCCGCCGGGACCGGGGCCGGTGCCCGGGGACCGGGCGAGGGATTCCTGCATGGTGCGCGGTGTACCTTTCGTGAACGCGGCGGGGCCGCGCGTGTCAGGCGGCGGGGACGGGTGACTTGCGGACGACGCCCTGCTGGACGACGTGGTGGATGCGCGCGGGGTCGGCGAGCACGGAGATGTCGGCGAGCGGGTCGCCGTCGCAGACCACCAGGTCGGCGGCCTTGCCGGGCTCCAGGGTGCCGACGCGGTCGGCGATGCCGAGGAGTTCGGCGCCGGTCCTGGTGCCCGCGACGAGGGCGTCCATCGGGGACATGCCGAGCGCGACGAGGTGGGTCAGCTCGCGCAGGTTCCGCGCGTGGGGGCAGACGCCCGAGTCGGTGCCGAGCGCGATCTTCACGCCGCGCTCGATCGCCCGCGCGATGTTGACCTTGGTCCGCTCCGACCAGCGGATCTTCTTCTCGTAGTGGTAGGGCTCCATGCGCGCCGGGTCGATGCCCTCGAAGGTGGTGGAGAGCGTCGGCACGATGAAGGCGCCGCGCTCGCCCGCGAGGTCGCACGCCTCGTCGTCGAGGCCGTAGGCGTGCTCGACGCTGGTCACGCCGCCGCGCAGCGCGTTCATGATGCCCGCGAGGCCCTGGGCGTGGGCGGCGACCGGACGGCCGCCGTGCCGGGAGACCTCGTCCACGACCGTGCGGATCTCCTCCTCGCTCAGCCCCTCGTCGTCGGGCTGGTCGTGCGGGCTGCCCATGCCGCCGGTGGCGCACAGCTTGATCACGTCGGCGCCCTCGCGCAGCAGCCGCCGGACCGCGATGCGCGTCTGGTCCACGGTGTCCACGATCTCGCCGAGCCCCGAGCTGGTGTCGTAGCCGTCCGGGGTGGTGAAGTCGGCGTGGCCGCCGGTGTGGCCGAGGATGCGGACGGCGGTGTGCAGGCGGGGGCCCTCGATGAGGCCGTCGGCCACGGCGGTGCGGAACCCGGCGGGGGCGCCGCCGAGGTCACGCGCGGTGGTGACGCCCGCGTGCAGCGTCTCGCGCATGCGCCGCGCGGTGCGCAGGGTCGCGACGGTCGGGTCCGCCGCGAAGCGCTGCCCGATCTCGGCCGGTGTCGCGACGGCGAAGTGGACGTGGCAGTCGATGAAGCCGGGCAGGACCGTCCGTCCCGCCACGTCCACGGTCCTCGCTCCCTCGGGGCGCGGCGGGGCACCGGCGGCGGGGCCCGCGTAGGTGAGGTCGCCGTTCGCGTCGGTGTGCAGCTCGGCGTCGGTGACGGGGGCGGCGCCCGTCCCGTCGATGAGGCGGGCGCCGGTGAAGGTCAGGGGTGTGGTCGGCACTGCGGGTCCCTCCCAGGGGCGGATGACACGGCACTTAGCGTCCGTTCATACTATGAAGAGGGTGTTAAACCGCAGGATTCGTTCCGGAGGATGCCATGACCGCAGGAATCGGTCACCCCATGGAGACGCAGGGATCGGGCGCCCCGGGCGCCGGGGGCGGCGCGATCGGGCTCGACGAGCTGGACCTGTCGATCGTGCACGCCCTCCAGATCCAGCCCCGGGCGCCCTGGACGCTCGTCGGGTCCGTGCTGGAGATCGACCCGGTGACGGCGGCCCGGCGCTGGGCGCGGCTGCGCGACGTGGGGGCGGCATGGGTGGACGGCTACCTGTCACCGGCCCAGGAGGACATGACCTGGGCGCAGCTGGAGATCGCCGTGAACGGCGCGCGGCTGATGGACGTCGTGCGGACGCTGTGCGACGACGCGGGGGTCCTCAGCCTGAAGCAGACCTCGGGCAGCCGCGATCTCGTGGCGCTGGTGCAGGCGCGGGACGTGGACACGCTGGCGGAGTACGTCAGCGAGCGCGTCTGCCGCGTACCGGGGGTGCAGGGCGCGCGGGTGCACGTGATCACGGCGACGCCGTTCGAGGGCAGCCAGTGGCGGCTGCGGTCGCTGGACGCGGGGCAGCGCGAGCGGCTGCGGCAGTTCGACGAGACGCGGCCCGCCCCGGGCACGCCCGTCACGGCGGAGCCGCTGCGGCCCGTCGAGCGGCGGATCGCCGTGGCGCTGGGGACGGACGGGCGGATGCCGCTGGCCGCGCTCGCCCGCGAGGTGGACGCGAGCGTGGCGACGACGCGGCGCGCCCTCGGGCGGCTGCTGAACAGCGGACGCCTCGCGCTGCGCTGCAATCTCGCGAGGCCGCTGACGGGCTGGCCGGTGTCCGCGATGTACTTCGCGTCCGTGCCGGCCGAGCACCTGGACGCGACGGCGACCGCGCTGCGCACCCTGCCCGAGCTGCGCTTCTGCACGATGACGGCCGGGCCGCACAACCTGTTCCTCGACGTCTGGCTGCGCACGCTGCACGACGTGCACGCGCTGGAGGCGCACATCTCGCGCGAGCTGGGCCACCTGCGGCTGCGGGTCGAGGAGCGGGCGGTGATCCTGCGGACGTTCAAGCACGTCGGCCGTGTCCTCGACCGGCACGGGCACAGCGTCCGCAGCGTGCCGATCAACACGTGGAAGTGACGGGCCCGCGCCGCCGGGAACGCCCGGGGCGCCGGTCGCTCAGCCGCCGACGGCGATCGCGTTCCAGGCCGTGACGACGGCCCGGCCGTGTTCGAGCCCCAGGCGGCTGACCGTGCCGGTGTCGAGGAAGAACAGGCTGCCGCCCGTCACCGGGAGGCCGAGGCGGCGCGCGGTCAGCACGCGCAGGAAGTGCGCGTGCGAGACGAGGACGACGTCGTGCGCCTCCGGGTCCTTCAGCAGCGGGGCGACGCGGGCGATGACCCGGTCGGCGCGGGCCCCGACCTGCTCGGGGGTCTCCCCCGGGTGGCCTTCCGGCCCCGGCGGCACGCCGTCGGTCCACAGGTCCCAGCCGGGGCGGGTGCGGTGGATCTCCTCGGTGGTGATGCCCTCGTAGGCGCCGTAGTCCCACTCGTGGAGGTCATCGACGTGCTCCGCGCCGCCGATCCCGGCCAGCTCGGCCGTGCGCAGGGCACGGCCGAGCGGGCTGACGAGGGCGGCGGCGACGGGGCGGCCCGAGACGAGGGGCGCGACGGCGCGCGCCTGCTCCTCGCCGTGGGCGGTGAGCGGGACGTCGGTCCAGCTGGTGTGCCGGTGCGTCGCGCTCCACTCGGTCTCGCCGTGCCGGACGAGGATCAGCTCACCCACGGCCGCGCAGGCTCCGGTAGGCGGCGACGAGCGCGGTCGTGGACGGGTCGAGGCCGGGGACGTCGGCGCCCTCGGTGAGCGCGGGCTCGACGCGCTTGGCGAGCACCTTGCCCAGCTCCACGCCCCACTGGTCGAACGAGTCGATGTCCCAGATCGCGCCCTGGACGAACACCTTGTGCTCGTACAGCGCGATCAGCTGGCCGAGCACCGAGGGCGTGAGCTGCGGCGCCAGGACGGTGGTGGTCGGCCGGTCGCCGGGGAACGTGCGGTGCGGCACCTGGGCGTCGGGGACGCCCTCGGCCCGCACCTCGTCGGCCGTCTTCCCGAAGGCGAGGGCCTGGCCCTGCGCGAAGAGGTTCGCCATCAGCAGGTCGTGCTGCTCGGCCAGGCCGGGCGAGAGGCCGGGCACGGGGCGGGCGAAGCCGATGAGGTCGGCGGGGATGAGCTTGGTGCCCTGGTGGAGCAGCTGGTAGTACGCGTGCTGCCCGTTCGTGCCGGGCGTGCCCCAGACGACGGGCCCGGTCTGCCAGTCCACCGGTTCGCCCTCGCGCGTCACGGACTTGCCGTTGGACTCCATGTCGAGCTGCTGGAGATAGGCCGTGAACCGCGACAGGTAGTGGCTGTAGGGCAGCACGGCGTGCGCCTGCGCGTCGAAGAACGCCCCGTACCAGACGCCCAGCAGCCCCAGGAGCAGCGGGACGTTCTCCTCCGGCGGCGCCGTACGGAAGTGGTCGTCAACGGTCCGGAAGCCGTCCAGCATCTCTCGGAAGTGATCGGGACCGATCGCGATCATCAGCGACAGACCGATCGCCGAGTCGAAGGAGTAGCGCCCGCCGACCCAGTCCCAGAACTCGAACATGTTCGTCGTGTCGATGCCGAACCGCGTGACCTCGTCGGCGTTCGTGGACAGGGCGACGAAGTGCAGCGCCACCGCCTCGGGCCCTGCGCCGAGGCCGTCGAGCAGCCACTGCCGGGCCGACGTCGCGTTGGTGATCGTCTCGATCGTCGTGAACGTCTTCGAGGCGACGACGAACAGCGTCTCCGCCGGGTCGAGGCCGCGCAGCGCCTCGTGCAGGTCGGAGCCGTCCACGTTGGAGACGAAGCGCACCTCCACACGGTCGTCGGCGTACGGGCGCAGCGCCTCGTACGCCATCGCGGGGCCGAGGTCGGAGCCGCCGATGCCGATGTTCACGACCGTACGGACACGGCGTCCCGTCGCGCCCGCCCACTGGCCCTCGCGCACGGCGTCCGCGAAGCCCGCCATCCGGTCCAGCACCTCGTGGACGCCTGGGACGACGTTCTCCCCGTCCACCTCCACCACGGCGTCACGCGGGGCGCGCAGCGCCGTGTGCAGCACGGCACGCCCCTCCGTCACGTTGATCTTGTCGCCCCGGAACATCGCGTCCCGCTGCCCCGCGACGTCCCGCGCGGCGGCCAGGTCGAGCAGCAGCCGGACCGTCTCGTCGGTGACGAGCTGCTTCGACCAGTCCACCCGCAGGTCGCCGACCTGGGAGGTGAAGCGCTCGGCGCGGCCCGGGTCGGCGTCGAACGCCTCGCGCAGCCGCAGCCCTGCCGCCTGCTCGCGGTGCTTCGCGAGGGCGGTCCACTCGGGCAGCCGGTTCAGGCGCGTCGCGTCAGGCATCGGAGGTCTCCCGCCGGTCGTCCGTGTCCTGCTCACCGATCCTGCTCCCCCCGGCCGCGTCCCGCGACCCGCCCGCGCGCGGCGCGGACGGCGGGGTGACGCGGGCGGCGAGCGCGGCGGCGTACGCCTCGTCGGGGTCGAGGCGGCGCAGTTCCTCGGCGATCAGCTCCGCCGTGCTGCGCACCTTGAGGGCGAGCGTCCTGGTCGGCTGGCCGGGGATCGCGAGCCGGGCGACGGGGCCATCCGGGCGGTCGATGCGTATCTCGCCCTGCGCCGTCCGCAGCCGGGCCGCGGTGACGACCGGGCCCTCGGTGACGATCCGCTCGACCGGGACGCGCAGCCGGTCGGCGAACCAGCGGGCGAGCAGTTCGGCGCTCGGGTTGTCCGCCTCGCTCTCCACGGTGGCGCCGGTGACGTCCGTGCCGACCTCGTCGAGCGCGGCGGCGAGCATCGAGCGCCAGGGTGTCAGCCGCGTCCAGGCCAGGTCGGTGTCGCCCGGCGCGTAGGCGGCGGCGCGGGCCTTGATCTGCGTCGGCGGGTCCTCGACGGCGTACGCGTCGGTGATCCTGCGCTGCGCGAGGGCGCCGAGCGGGTCGCGGGAGGGCACGTCGGGCGCGTCCACCGGCCACCAGACGACGACGGGCGCGTCCGGCAGCAGCAGCGGCAGGACGACGGAGTCGGCGTGGTCGGCCAGCTCGCCGTGCAGCCGCAGCAGGACCGTCTCGCCGTTCCCGGCCGCCGCGCCCGCGCGCACGTCGGCGTCGAGCCGCGACTCGGTGCGCCGCGCGCTCCTGCCGGGGCGGCGGATGACGACGAGGATGCGGGACGGGTGCTCGGTGGACGCGTCGCGGGCGGCCTTCAGGGAGTCGTGGGCGTTCTCCTCGTCGGTGACGATGACGAGGGTCAGCACCATGCCGACCGCGGGGCTGCCCGCGGCGCGGCGCGCGGCGATCAGCGCCGCGTTGATCTTGGCCGAGGTGGTGCCGGTCAGTTCGGTGCTCATGGCCGCCGCCACGTCCTTCCGTCTCGTGCGAGCATGTCGTCGGCCTCGCCGGGACCCCAGGTGCCGGACGCGTAGGGGGCGGGCCTGCCGTGCGTGTCCCAGTACGCCTCGACGGGGTCGAGGATGCGCCAGGACTCCTCGACCTCCTGGTGGCGGGGGAAGAGGTTGGCGTCGCCGAGGAGGACGTCGAGCAGCAGGCGCTCGTACGCCTCGGGGCTTGACTCGGTGAAGGACTCGCCGTAGGCGAAGTCCATCGTGACGTCGCGGATCTCCATCTGCGTGCCGGGCACCTTGGAGCCGAAGCGCACGGTCACGCCCTCGTCCGGCTGCACGCGGATGACCAGCGCGTTCTGGCCCAGCTCCTGCGTGTCGGTGGTGTCGAACGGCGAGTGCGGGGCGCGCTGGAAGACCACGGCGATCTCCGTCACGCGCCGCCCGAGCCGCTTGCCGGTGCGCAGGTAGAACGGCACCCCGGCCCAGCGCCGGTTGTCCACCTCAAGGCGGACGGCGGCGTACGTGTCGGTGCGCGACTGCGGGTCGATGCCGTCCTCCTCCAGGTAGCCGGGGACCTTCTCGCCGCCCTGCCACCCGGCCGTGTACTGGCCGCGCACGGTGTGCCGCGCGAGGTCGGCGGGGAGCTTGACCGCCTTGAGGACCTTCAGCTTCTCGGCCATGAGCGCGTCGGCGTCGAAGTCGGCCGGTTCCTCCATGGCCGTGAGCGCGAGGAGTTGGAGGAGGTGGTTCTGGATGACGTCACGCGCGGAGCCGATGCCGTCGTAGTACCCGGCACGCCCGCCGATGTCGATCCTGAAGACCTCCGCCGGCGGGAACACGCCGTGCACCACGGCGTTCAGCTCCTCGGCGGTGGCCAGGTCGCGGCCGAACGGCTTCTCGATCACCGCGCGCCGCCACGAGCCGGACGGCGGGTCGGACAGCCCGTGCCGCTTCAGCTGCTGCACGACCTGAGGGAAGAACTTGGGCGGCACCGACAGGTAGAACGCGAAGTTCCCGCCCGTGCCGCGCGCCGCGTCCAGCTCGGCGATGGTCTCGCCGAGGCGCTTGAAGGCGGCGTCGTCGTCGAACTGGCCGGGTATGAAGCGCATTCCTTCCGCGAGCTGCTGCCAGACCTCCTCGCGGAACGGCGTCCTGGCGTGCTCGCGCACCGCGTCGTGGACGACCTGGGCGAAGTCCTCGTCCTCCCAGTCGCGGCGGGCGAAGCCCACCAGCGAGAAGCCGGGCGGCAGGAGCCCGCGGTTGGCCAGGTCGTAGACGGCGGGCATGAGCTTCTTGCGCGAGAGGTCACCGGTGACGCCGAAGATCACCAGCCCGGAGGGCCCCGCGATGCGTGGCAGCCGCCGGTCGTTCGCGGTGTCGCGCAGCGGATTGCTCCACGTGTCGGAGTCCGTCATGGGTCAGCCCTCCCGGGCGGCGGTCGGCCGCCCCTGTGGGTGGTCGGCGGAGACGGACGGGCCCTGTGGTGGTGCGGTACGCATCGTGTCTCCTGCGGATCTTGTCGTCGCGGTGTTCAATGCTCCGGGCGCCCGGGACATTCCCTGACGGGCGGGGGCGCGGGGGGTACGGTCCACGCCCCGCTCCTACCCCACCGCGCGCCGCGGGCCACGGCCGGGCGGGAGGCGTGACGAAGGCCACCGTCCCGGCGCGGGCGGTGCCGGGGCGGACGCGTGCGGGAAAAGGGGTCGGCCGCGGCCGGGAGACGCACGGTGCGCCCGGCCGGGAGGTTATGCGAGAGCCCTTCCACAGATGTGAGGATAATCAGCGCATTGCCCGCCGACGGCACCGGTACCGCGCACTGGACCACCGGACGCCGGGAGCGTTCCCCGGAAAATCGGGAGCCCCTCTCCACGGAACTCGCGGGCCCGCCCCGTCTGCTTTCGCGAACACGCATTCGGGGGAATGCGCGGCGGGCGCGGCGTAAGTCCCCGGGCGGAAAGACGACTTCGGGGCCGCCCGCCGGGCGTCGTGCCGTCTGGCCAGCACAGCTGCGGTCCGGCCGTAATCGTACATACGATCGCGGGGTGCTCCGGACGGGGGGCGACGGCGGGCATCACCGTAATCTCCCGACCGCCGACCGGTTCCCCTGCGTGTTTGTCCCGCATACACCTCCCGGCGTTAACGACGGACCGTCACGGCAGGGGGCGGACGTCACTATACAAGTGGCAATACATGGGTTGCCAACTTGCTTGTGGGACGAGCATAGTTGGGCGACTCGTCGCGCACCGTCAGGATGTGCGTCCGCTGTCTTCCCGTACCGGAAGGACCGAGATGCCCGCCCGTTCCCTGCCGTACGGTCCCCCCACACGGGAGCGCCCACGGCACGGCGCGCGCCCACCCCGCCGTCATCCCGGCTCCGCGCGCGGCGAGTTGACGGACCACCGGCTCCCGTCACGGCGCGGCATGCGCGGAGGCGCGTTCGCGCCGGAACATCCGGCCCGTACCCTGTTCGGCGTGATCATCGCAGGGACATGTCCCGTAGCCAGGGGCCAGGTTCTGACCCGACCGCTGCCGATCGGCCCTCCCCCGGGGGCGGCTGACGGCGCGTCGCCCCGCGGGCCGGGGCGGAAGGCGACCGGACCCGTGCCCAGGAGCCGGACCGTCCCCGTCGGCGCGCAGGACCCGACCCCCTAGGCGGGACATGCCCGGCAGCATCGCACCCGGCGCGCACGCCACCGGTACGGCCCGGCCGTCCCCGGCGGCGCGGCGGCCACGGCCGGGACGCGTACGGGCGGGCGCCCGGCGGCGGTTCGCCGCCGCGCCGCCCTTACCCTCCCGCCCCTGACGACGCGGCGCCGCCGCCGCACGCCCCCCGTTCCGCAAGCCCGTGAGGATCTGATGACACCCCTGATAGAGGACGCGCTGGTGTGGGCGCCGACGGGCGGCATGCTGGCCCTCGGCGCGCTGGCGCTGCACTACCGCAAGAAGGCGGCCGACCAGCGCACCCGCGCCACGGCGTTCGAGTCCCAGGCCGCCGCCGCCGGAGCGCGCGCGGCGGACGCCGAGCGGTGGATCGCCGTCCGGGACGAGGAGGCCCAGCACCTCGCCGAGGTCAGGCTCCCCGCCCTCGTGTACGCGCTCCAGGACGGGACCGACGCCATGGAGGCCGCCGGGGGCACCCGGCACCCGCAGCTCGCCGGGACGGTCGCGGGGAAGGCGTACCTGTCGATACTCGAACAGGTCAACGCGGTGGCGGCCGAGGCGTCCGAGCAGGCGGAGGGCGCCGCCCGTTCGGCCGTGCAGGCCGTCACCCGCTCCGTCCAGGCGCTGGTCTACGAGCAGCAGTCGGCGATCACGCACCTGCTGGACACCGAGCACGACGAGAAGTTCCTCGAACTCGTCCAGCCGATCGACCACGCCGCCAGCCAGCTGGCACGGCGCCTCCAGATCCTCGGCGTCCTCACCGGCATGTGGCCGGGACGGCAGCGTGACGACGCGCCGCTGCTGGAGACGGTGCGCGGCGGCGTCTCCCGTATCCGCGACTTCCACCGCGTGCGGGTCCCCAAGGAGTCGGCGCACTACGTGGCGGGCCGCTACGTCGAGCCGATCGTCCTCGCGGTGGCCGAGCTGCTGGACAACGCCGCCCGGCACAGCGCGCCGAGCACCCCCGTCGAGGTGAGCTTCCTCGAAGCGCACCACGGCATCAGCATCGAGATCCACGACGCGGGCCCCGGGCTGCGGGCCGAGGCGCGCGAGGAGGCCGGGCGCCGGCTGTCGGGCGAGCGGCCGATCCGGCTCACCGAGCTGCGCACCCCGCCCAGCTTCGGCCACCTCGGCGTCGGCGCGCTCGCCGCGCAGTACGGCTTCCGCGCCTCGGTGGACGAGGAGCACTCGGTGCACGGCGGCGTCAGGGCCGTGCTGCACGTGCCGCGCGAACTGCTCGCCGCCCCGCCCGGCAGCGCCGTGTCGGAGCAGGCCGCCACGTCCCGCCGCACCGCCCCCGCGCCGAAGACGTCCGCGGCGTCCGCCGCCGTGAAGGACCGGCCGTCCGCGGCGGCCCAGGCCCCGGCGGACGAGCCGCAGGAGTACCCGGTCGCGGAGGACGGGCTGCCCGTGCGCCGACGCGCCCGCGGCGAGCGGCCGGAACGCACCCGCCAGGCGGCCGAACCGCCCTCCCCCGACGCCAGCCAGGCGCTGGCCGCCTTCGTCCGCGGCACCGAGGCCGCGCGTAACCCGACTGATTGAGGAGTCACATCGTGAACAGCCACGCCGCCCCTGACCTGAGCTGGATTCTCGACGAGC
Source organism: Streptomyces avicenniae (assembly GCF_000719135.1). Taxonomy (GTDB): domain Bacteria; phylum Actinomycetota; class Actinomycetes; order Streptomycetales; family Streptomycetaceae; genus Streptomyces; species Streptomyces avicenniae. The sequence goes on from NZ_JOEK01000009.1 coordinate 237,214, forward strand.
TCGTGTCGGCGCCGGGGGCCCGGCACGCGGTGCTGCTCTCCGCCGACGGACTGGCGACGGCGGGCTCCGCCGGTGTCGATCGCGACATGGCCGACCGGGTCTCCGCCATCGCCTCGGGCATGCAGTCCCTCAGCCGCAGCGGCGCGGGGTTCGTCAGCGACGACGAGACCCCGTGGCAGCAGACGATGGTCAGCTACAAGGACGGCTTCCTCTTCGTCATCGCCGCGGCCGAGGGCTCCTTCCTGGTGGCCTCCGCCGGAGCGAGCGTGGACGTCGGCGCCTTCTCCTACCAGATGGCGAAGACCGTCGAACGGCTCGGGGACGAACTCGCGGTCGCTCCCCGGCAGCCGCAGACCGAGCGCGCGTGAGGCCGCCCCGGCGGAGCGGCGACCGGCTGGTGCGGACCTATGTGGTCACCTCCGGCCGGGCGCACGCCAGCCGCAACCACTTCGACCACATCACCCTCGTCGCCCTGTCCACCTCGGCCGTCCATCTCAGCCGCGCCCAGCTCGGCCCAGAACACCACATGATCCTGGACAAGCTGGCGGGCAGCGCCCAGTCGGTCGCCGAGCTGAGTGCCCATCTGCACCAGCCGGTGAGCGTCCTGCGCATCCTGCTGGCCGATCTCATGGAGTTCGGGCACATCACCACCCGGCAGCCCATCGACGCTGCCGACCCGACCCGCTCGCTGTTGGAGGAAGTCCTTGCCGGCCTTCGCAACCTCTGAACCGTCGCCGAAGCTCCGGGGGGACGAGCGCACGGCCAAGATCCTGGTCGCCGGTCACTTCGGCGCCGGGAAGACGACCCTTGTCAACGTCCTGTCCCAGATAGAACCGGTCAGCACCGAGGAGGTGATGACGAGCGCCGCCGCCGACGTGGACCGCACCAGCCTGCCCGACAAGACGACCACGACGGTGGCCATGGACTTCGGCAGGCTGCACCTGAGCGACCAGCTCGTCCTCTACCTGTTCGGCGCCCCGGGGCAGCCCCGGTTCTTCCCCGTCCTGGAGGACCTCTCCGTCGGCGCGCTCGGCGCGCTGGTCCTGGTGGACACGCGCCGCCTGGCGGAGACGTACCCCATACTCCAGCTCGTCGAGGACCTCAAGCTCCCCTACACGGTCGCCATCAACGCGTTCGACGGCGCGCCCGTCATCCCCGACGAGCGGCTGCGCGAGGTGATGGACCTCGACGAGCGCACCCCGCTCGTCTGGTGCGACGCCCGCGACCGCGTCAGTTCCCGCGACGCGCTGATCTCGCTCGTCAGCCACCTGCTCACCCTCACGCCGGAAGCCGTCCGATGACCACACAGCACCAGCCCGCCGCCGGACGATGCCCCGCCCACCAGGCGGAGCCCGAGGCCGCGCCCACCGGCCCGATCCCGATCCACGGCGACGCGTTCACCGCCGACCCGCACGCCACCTACGACCGGCTGCGGGCCCAGGGGCCGATCGTGCCGGTCGAGATCTCCCCCGGCGTGTACGGGTACCTGGCCGTCACCTACCGGGCGGCGCTCCACCTGCTGCGCAACACGCCGACGCGCTTCGCGAAGGACCCGCAGCACTGGGACGCGCTGCGCCTCGGCCAGGTCCCGGCGGACAGCCCGGCCGCGGCCATGATGATGCCGCGCGACAACGCGCTGTGGAAGGACGGCCCCGAGCACACCAGGCTGCGCCAGGCCATCACCAGCAGCCTGGCCCGCGTCAACACGCACGCGCTCGCCGCCTCCGTCACCCGGATCGCCGACAGCCTGATCGACGGCTTCGCCACCGAGGGCGAGGCCGACCTCGTCGCGCAGTTCTCCGACCCGCTGCCGATGCTCACGGTCATCGAGATGTTCGGCTGCTCGCAGGAGCTGGGCGGCCGGATCGTCACCGCCGTCACGCGCCTGTTCGACGCGGGCTCGGACGCCGCGCAGGCCAACGCGGACCTGGAGGCGGCCTGCCTGGAGCTGACGCGGCTCAAGCGCCACAGGCCCGGCCGTGACATCACGTCCTGGCTGATCGCCGCCGGGCTCACCGACCCGGAGCTGGTGCAGACGATCCTGCTGGTCATCGGCGCCGCCGCGCCCCCCACCAGCAACCACATCGGCAACGGCCTGCGCCGCGTGCTGACCGACCCGCGGTTCGCGGGCAGCGTCCACGACGGCGTGCGTCCCGTCTCCGACGCGCTCGACGAGGTGCTGTGGGACAACCCGCCGGTCCCCAACTACTCGCCGCTCTACGCGCTGGGACAGCAGAGCTTCGAGGGCGTGGAGCTGCGGCCCGGCCACCCCATCCTGGTGTCCTTCGCCGCCGCCAACGGCGACCCGGCCCTCGCCGTCGCCCCCGGCGCCCGCGCCGGGAACCGCGGCCATCTCGCCTTCTCGGCCGGGGCGCACTCCTGCCCGGCCCCCGACCTCGCCCGCATCATCGCCGAGACCGCGTTGGAGCGCGCCCTCGACCGCCTCCCCGGCCTCGACCTCGCCGTCCCCGAGTCCGAGCTGAACAACCGGCCCGGCACGTTCCTGGCCGGTCTGACCGCGCTGCCCGTCCGCTTCCAGCCCGACACCCGACTCGTCCCGTACAGAAGGTGAGCGTGATGACCACAGCCAAGCCCTCCACCGCAGGTTGCCCCTACCACCTCGACGGCGCCGCCGCCGACATCCACGGCGAGGCCGACGCCCTGCGCGCCCTCGGCCCGGCCGCCCGCGTCGTGCTCCCCGGCGGCATCCCCGCCTGGTCGGTCACGGACCCGCACCTCATTCGCCGCCTGCTGACCCACCCCGACATCTCCAAGGACGCCCACCAGCACTGGCCCGCGTACATCGACAAGGAGATACCCGAGGACTGGCCGCTGCGCATCTGGGTCGATGTGCGCAACGCCCTGTCGGCGTACGGCTCCGAGCACCGCCGCCTGCGCCGCCCGCTGGCGTCCGCCTTCAGCCCGCGCCGTGTCCGGGCGATGGCCCCGCGGATCGAGGAGATCACCCACACCCTCCTCGACGAACTCGACGCACTCCACGCCGCCGCCCCCGGCGAGGCCGTGGACCTGCGGGCCCACTTCGCGTGGCGCCTGCCGCTGCTCGTCGTCAACGCCGTGCTGGGCGTGCCCGAGGAGCTGCACGACGGCTTCCGCGACGCGATCGGCGGCCTCTTCGCCACGGACCTGCCGCCCGAGGAGGCGGCGGCGGCCCCGGTCGCGGTCTACGGGCTCATCACCGAGCTGATCGCCCTCAAGCGCGCCGAGCCGGGCGACGACGTGACGTCCGCGCTGGTCGCCTCGCACGCCGAGGGCGAGCTGACCGACCAGGAGCTCGCCGACAGCCTCATGCTCCTCATCGGCGCCGGGCACGAGACGACCGTCAACCTCCTCGACCACGCCGCCGTCAACCTCATGCGCAACCCCGAGCAGCTCGCGAAGGCCACCTCGGGCGAGGCGGGCTGGGACCAGGTCGTGGAGGAGGCGCTGCGCCACCAGGCGCCGATCGCGACGATCCTGCTGCGCTTCGCCGTCCGCGACGTCCACGACGAGGCGAGCGGCCTGACCTTCGCCCGGGGCGAGGCCCTGGCGATCAACTACGCCGCCGCCGGGCGTGACCCCGGCGTCCACGGGCAGGACGCCGCCGCGTTCGTCGTCGGCCGCGCCACCTCGGGCGAGCACCTGTCCTTCGGCCACGGCGCGCACCTGTGCCTGGGCGCCGAACTCGCCCGCATCGAGGCGCGGATCGCCCTGTCCGCGCTGTTCACCCGTTTCCCCGGCATCGGGCTCGCCGTCGGCGCCGACGAGCTGCGCCCGCTGCCCAGCCTCATCTCCAACGGCCACGAGCGGGTCCCCGTCCGCCTCGGCCCTCCGGCCACCGCGTAACCGCGACGCCGCCCCCCACACGTACCCCGCCCGACGGACCGGCCGACGCCGGACCCGCCGGGCGGCGGCGTTCCCGGCGCCCGGCGCGGCGCCACGGCCGGGCATACGGCGCAATCCGGGCCTTCCGCCCGGCCCCCTCGGTAGGGTGCCTGACGGTGACGTACCGACGGGGTGACGAGGCGAGAGGGCGGCAGGGTGACGGACGCGGCGGAGATCCGGGTACTGCACGGCCCTGGGCCCGAACTCGACCGCATCTACGACGAGATCCTGCGGCCCTCGTTCGACGACGACGAGCTGTCGCCGCCCGGCGAGCTGGCCGAGGGGGTCGCCGCCGGGCGGATCACCGTCCTGTGGCGTGACGACGGCGCGGGCACCCCGCTGGCCGCCGCGGTCGGCACGTACGACCCTGGGCACCGCATCATGCTGCTCACCTGGCTCGCCGTACGGCAGGGGCGGCGCGGCTCCGGCCTCGGCGGGCCGCTGCTCGACGCGGCGGTCGCGGCGTGGGGCGCGGCGTTCGAGCCGTGCCTCGTCCTCGCCGAGGTCGCCGATCCCGAGCGGCACGACGGCAGCGCGGCGCACGGCGACCCGGCGGCGCGGCTGCGCTTCTACCTGCGGCACGGCGCGCGGGTGCTCGAACTGCCTTATTTCCAGCCCGCGATGGGCGAGGGCCGCCGCCGGGTGCCGGACATGCTGCTGGTGGTGCTGCACGCCGACCCGTCGTTCGCGGGCAGCGCGCCCGACACCGTCAGCGGGGCGCTGCTGCGGACGTACCTGGAGGAGTACCAGGTGGCGCACGAGGGCGCGGTCGGCACCGATCCGCAGTCGGCGCGGCTGTGGCAGGCGGTGGAACGGCCCGGCGGCGTCCCGTACCGTCCGTGACCGGGGCACGGCGCGGGGATGGCCTACGCTCCTGGAATGACCGCTGAAGTGATCGCCGCCGCGCGGGCGTTGGTGCCCGCGCGCGGCCGTGCGGTGCTGGGGCTCGCGGGCCCGCCCGGCGCCGGGAAGTCCACGCTGGCGCGCGCCCTGGCGGCGGCGCTCGGACCGGTGGCGGCGTACGTCCCGCTGGACGGCTTCCACCTGTCGAACGGCCAGCTCGACCGCCTGGGCCTGCGCGACCGGAAGGGCTCGGAGCCGAGCTTCGACGTGTGGGGGTACGAGGCGCTGCTGCGCCGTCTGCTGGCGGACGGGGCGGACGGCGGCGGCGGGCGGGACGTGTACGTGCCGGACTTCGACCGCGCGCTGGACGAGCCGGTCGCCGCGCGCCACCGGGTGCCCGCCGCCGCGCGGCTGGTCGTGACGGAGGGCAACTACCTGGCGTGCGACCTGCCCGGCTGGCGCGAGGCGCGGGCGCTGATGACGGCGGTCTGGTACGTGGACGCGCCGACCGGCCTGCGGGACGAGCGCCTGATGCTGCGGCACACCGGCCACGGCCGCGCCCACGCGGCGGCCCGCGCCTGGATCGACGCGAACGACCGCCCGAACGCCGACCTCGTCGAGCGCTCCCGCGCGCGCTGCGACCGGGTGGTGAGCGGTCTCCCCCGGCCAGGGGGCGGGACCGTGTAGCCTCCATCCTTGACACGCGTGTGAGGGAGCGGGGTGGGAACGTGCGCATCGGGGAGCTGTCCGAGCGGACGGGGACGCCGCGGCGACTGCTGCGGTACTACGAGGAGCAGCGGCTCATCGCGGCCGAGCGCGCGCCGAACGGCTACCGGGAGTACGACGAGCGGTTCGTGGACCGCGTGCTCCAGATCCGGGGGCTGCTCGACGCGGGGCTGCCGACGCGCATCATCCGCCAGATCCTGCCCTGCCTGGACAAGCCGCGCGTCATCCACTTCACCGACGCGACGCCGGAGATGCTCGCCACGCTGGAGGGCGAGCGCGACCGGATGACGGAGCGGGTCGCCTGCCTGGAGCGCAACCGGGACGCGATCACCGCCTACCTGGCCGAGGTACGCCGCCTCGCGCCGCCGGGCGTGGCGGGCTGACGGCGCCGTGACCGGTGGGGCGTCAGGTCAGGGAGGACTTCCGCGAGGCGTGCGGGGAAAGCACCCCGTGGGGGACGGCGGGCGCGTTACGCTGGCCGAACATGATCGAGTTTGATCCGGAAATGACCCGGTCAGGCACATCACCGATCGAGGAGGAGCCGTGGCGTCCGCCCCCATCCACACCCTCAACGACTCACACACCCTGCCGGCCCTCGGCTTCGGCACCTATCCGCTGGACGACGCGCAGGCCGAACCCGCCGTCGCGGGCGCACTCGCCGACGGCTACCGGCTGATCGACACGGCCGTGAACTACGGGAACGAGACGGGGGTCGGCAGGGGGCTGGCCGCCTCCCGGCTGCCCCGCGCGGCGTTCACCGTCACGACGAAGCTGCCGGGTCGGCACCAGGGCCACGACGAGACCCTGGCCTCGTTCGCCGAGTCCCGCGCGCGGCTGGACGTGGAGCAGGTGGACCTCTACCTCATCCACTGGCCGCTCCCCAGGATCGACAAGTACGTGGACTCCTGGCGGGCGATGATCGAGCTGCGCGAGGCGGGGACCGTCCGCTCGATCGGCGTCTCCAACTTCACGCCTGAGCACATCCTGCGCCTGGAGCGGGAGACCGGCGTACTGCCCGCCGTCAACCAGATCGAGATGCATCCGCTGTTCCCCCAGGAGGAGTTGCGCGCGTTCCACGCCGAACGCGGCATCGTCACGCAGAGTTGGAGCCCGCTCGGCCGGGGCAGCGACCTGCTGGGCGACCCCGTGATCGGCGACATCGCGCGGACCCACGGGGTGAGCCCGGCGCAGGTCATCCTGCGCTGGCACGTGGAACTGGGCGCCGTGCCCATCCCCAAGTCGGGGAACGAGGCGCGGCGCCGCGAGAATTTCGACGTCTTCGGCTTCGGGCTGGACGACGGCGAACTGGCCGCGGTCTCCGACCGGCCGCACCGTCGGCTGGGCGGGGACCCGGACACGCACGAAGAGTTCTGACGGTGCCCGGGGCAGGCGCGCGCCCCGGTCACCGACGCGGCGAAAGCGCCGGACACGACGTCCGGCACCTACCGGAACAAGGAGTTGAAGACATGGGGCGGCAGGCTCAGATCGGGGTCACAGGACTCGCGGTGATGGGGCGCAACCTCGCGCGCAACCTCGCGCGGCACGGCCACACGGTCGCGGTGCACAACAGGACGGCGAAGCGGACCAGAGAGCTGGTCGAACAGTTCGGCGACGAGGGCGACTTCATCGCCTCCGAGTCGGCCGAGGAGTTCGTCGCCTCCCTGGAACGGCCGCGGCGCCTGGTCGTCATGGTGAAGGCCGGGGCGCCCACGGACGCCGTGATCGACGAGTTCGCACCGCTGCTGGAGCCGGGCGACATGATCATGGACGGCGGCAACGCGCACTACGCCGACACCCGCCGCCGCGAGGCCGCCCTGCGCGAGCGCGGCCTGCACTTCGTCGGCTGCGGCATCTCGGGCGGCGAGGAGGGCGCCCTCAACGGGCCGAGCATCATGCCGGGCGGCTCGGAGGAGTCGTACAAGGCGCTCGGGCCGCTGCTGGAGAGCATCGCCGCCGAGGTGGACGGCGAGCCGTGCTGCGCGCACATCGGCCCCGACGGCGCCGGGCACTTCGTCAAGATGGTGCACAACGGCATCGAGTACGCCGACATGCAGCTGATCGCGGAGGCGTACGACCTGCTGCGCCTGATCGCCGGGTACGAACCGGCGCGGATCGCCGAGATCTTCCGCGGCTGGAACACCGGGCGCCTCGACTCGTACCTCATCGAGATCACGGCCGAGGTGCTGGCGCACACGGACGCGGCGACCGGCAAGCCGTTCGTGGACATCGTCGCCGACCGGGCCGAGCAGAAGGGCACCGGCCGCTGGACCGTGCAGACGGCGCTCGACCTCGGCGTCCCGGTGACGGGCATCGCCGAGGCGACGTTCTCGCGCTCGCTGTCGGGCCACGCGGAACTGCGCGAGGCGGCGCGGGCACTGCCGGGCCCGTCACGCCCGAAGCTGCACCCGGACGACGCGGAGCGCTTCGCGCGCAACGTCGAAGAGGCGCTGTACGCCTCGAAGATCGTCGCGTACGCGCAGGGCTGGGACCTCATCGAGGCGGGCAGCGCCGAGTACGGCTGGGACATCGACCGGGGCACGGTCGCGAAGATCTGGCGCGGCGGCTGCATCATCCGGGCCCGCTTCCTCGACCAGATCAGGGCGGCCTACCACGAGGGCGGCGGCGCGCCGGTGACGCTGCTGGCCGACCCGGGCTTCGCGGAGGCGCTGGGCGCGGCGCAGAACCCGTGGCGTCACGTGGTCGCGCAGGCGACGGAGCTGGGCGTCCCCGTGCCCGGCATCTCGTCGGCGCTCGCGTACTACGACGCGCTGCGGGCCGAGCGACTGCCCGCGGCGCTGGTGCAGGGCCAGCGCGACTTCTTCGGCGCGCACACGTACGAGCGCACCGACCGTGAGGGCTCGTACCACACCCTGTGGGGCGGCGACCGCAGCGAGCAGCAGGACTGACGCACCGCACGCCGGTCCCGTCCCTGTCCCGGAAGGGGCAGGGGCGGGGCCGACGTACGTCCACGGGGCCGCCGGTCAGGCGGGCGGTCGGGCAGCTCGAACAGGAAGAACCGGGGTGACGCGCCGTCCCGGCGCGGGTGTTCGCGTCGCCGCAGGTCGAACGCCTCGACCAGGTCGGCGTACCGCGGATCGACCCACTCCACCGGTTCCTCCGGCCTGTCCCCGCTGCGCTCCGGGCTCATCTCGTCCACCTCTCGTCGGCGGACCTGGGCCGGACCGCCTCGGCTGCGGCGCCGACCGTGGCCCATACGCACAGGCCGTCCGGTGTGCGGGCGGTGGCGTAGGTGTGGTCAACGCCCTTTGCGAGCCCGGGTATCGGGTCCGGCAGCCGTGGTGTGTGGTGGGCCCGTGCGCGGAGGATCTGCACGACGACGGCGGCCGTGTCGTCGGCGCGCAGGCTCAGCCACCACGGCCGCCGGGTCCTGGTGGCGGTGATCATGGCGTCCGCGACGGGCCACGCGGTGGACAGGCCATGGGCGTCGAGCGTGCTCCGCGCCCACTCCTTGGCCGCCGTCGTGTCGTCGGGTCCGCCGCCGCCGGGGAAGAGGCGCGAGGCGGAAAGGCCGGTCACGGCAGTTCGCCCGTCGTCATGTCGGCCGCGGCCCGCAGGTCGATGACGGCGGCGTGCACGGCTGCGGTCGCGGCGCCACGGTCCCGGCCTGCCACCACACGCGACGCGGTGGCGGCGACGGCGGGGAACAGCCGGTCCGTGATGGGCCGCAGCTGGGGCGCGTCACCCAGATCCGCGAGCCGCGCGACCAGTTCGTAGGGAACAACGGCGGGCCAGTAGTGCAGGCCACCACGGGACCCGGACGGGTGCGCGAGGAACGGCACGAGGCGCCCACCGATCCGGCAGGGGCGGCAGGCGTACGACGTCCAGCGGCCGGTCCCGTCCCCTGTCGGGATCTCCGCGACGGTCACCAACTCCCCGGCGGTCGCACCGCAGTACATGCACCGCACGTCCGCGATCACGACCCGTCACCCCCGTCCGGCGTCTCCCCCGACCCGGCCTCGGCCTCGGCGTCCGTGGCCGGTGTCCCCCGCCAGACGGGCCGGGGCAGCGGCCCTTCCAGGCCGGTGATGACGGTGATGTGCGGGTTCGGGTCACGGCGGGGCGCAGGCATACGGCGGAATCACCAACCACCGCACCTCACCGTCGGCGTCCCCGTCCCACGGCCCGGCCACGCGGTCGGCGGGCGGGATCGCGAGGGAGTAGCCGCGTCCGAGGGGCACGGCTCCAACCGGCCACCAGCGCGCCCCGGCGGCACCGGCCGGGACCAACCAGTGGAGCACGCGATGAACGGGGTCCTCGACCACCGGCCCGGACAAGCCGGTCAACGCCAAGCGCGGCAGGACGTACAACCCCTGGAACGTCGGCACACGCACCGCATCGAAGTCCTCACCGAGCGGCCTTATGTGCACTCGCCTGGTGGGCATCCAGCAAGGCAGGAACAGGCGGGCGGTCGTCGCCATGGCAACTCCTCCGAGGGAAGACGGTCACCACGACGCTACGGAGAGCGCATGTCACGTTACAGACGCGGAGCGCGATCGGCTGTCGGCCCTCCCGGAGGAGCCCAGGTACACGCAACGGGTACGTCGCCCTTGATGAAGCCCGTGTCGTCGCGCAGATCCTCCACCCGTGGAGGAGCCGACCAAGTGGCGGGATTCGCGTTGTGCCGACCTGGTCGATGCGTTCGTCCGGCGGCGATGGGAACACCCGCGTCGGGATGGCGGAGCACCCCGATTCCACCCCTTCGAACGACCGGGCCGCCCGTCACAGAGGGCGGCCGGTCGGCGGCAGATGTGCGGCGTACGTCATGGCACCCGTAGGAACTCGCCCAACTCGCGCTGAGCGCCGGTCAGTGGGCGCCGTCGCGACGCCCGTGCGGCCCGGAACACATCGCGCGCCAGCCCTTGATGCCGCAGCCATCCGGGGGTCACGTCCCGTAGCCCTCCCAACAGCCGCAGAGCCTCGTCCCCTTGGCGGAGCTGCGTGTGCGCCTGCGCGACGTCGAGCACGTGCCGATTCCGTGTGTTCGACGTCAGCGCGGCCGTGAGTGTGGTCGGCAGCCGTCGTGACAGCCCCAGCACCCGGGCAGGTTGCCGGTTGACCGCGTAGTTCTCGATCGCCTGCATCGCGACGCTTCCCACGTCGAACCGGCCCCAGCTGTTCGGCTCCGTCGCCGTCCGGCCGCCCAGAGCGAGCGCGGCGGTCCGGGCCGCACGCAGCAGCGAACGAGCCTCCTGTGGGCGGTTGTTCCGCGCCGCAGCCGCCGATCCCCTCAGCAGCAGCCGCCCCCACACGCCCAGCTCCGTGCGCGTCGCGCGGGAGAGACGCGGTTCGACCGCGTCCGCCGTCTCGACCGACAGCCTCTCGGTCTCGTCCAGCCGCCCCTGGCGCAGCAGCATCCACCCCTGAAGGTAGACGCCCGCGGCGGCACGCGTCTGGTCACCGGCACGGGCGGCCTCGCGAACGGCCTCGCGCAACGCGATGTGTGCCAGGTCGTAGGCGCGCACCTGGGTGAGGTACCGCCCAGCCATGAGCATAACGTCGGCCCGCAGTCCGGCGGCCTCGACCCCCAGCACGGAGACGGCGTGGTGGGCGCCCATGACGACGGGCGGCAGCATCCGGCCCAGCTCGACGTAGTCGTCACGGTAGTAGGCCGCGGCCAGCTCTCGGGCCGCATGGCGGAGGTGCGGCAGGCTCAGTGACTCGTCCACGTCCGTCCGGGGCAGACCTGTCAGTCCGACGGCTGGTGCGACGGCTTGACGCAGAGCCATGAGCGCCATGGCCCGGTCGTCGGCGTGGAGATCCGCGCCGAGCCCCGGGGACTCGAACAATTGGGAGGTGCGCAGGCCGAGAGCGCGGGCGAGCGCGTGATACGTGTCGATGCGCGCCGCCCCACCGGCCTCGATCTTCTTCACCACGTTGACGTGACAGCCCGCGCGCTCGGCGAGCTGTTCCTGCGTCAGATTCAGATCGGCCCGTGCCCTGCGGACACGCCGCCCCGTGAGGTCGTTCTCGTCCATTCGAGAATCCACCGCCTGTGCTCTTTGGTTGTCACTCACCAGCATAGGTCGGTCGATCCACGGCCCCCTCCGGACCGCGTCACCCCGGAGCGACGACATGCTGAGGAACGCGTCCAGCACGTCCGCGACCCCACTGGGGAAACCTCGCTGGTCAGCGACCTGCTCGACACCTGGCACAGCTGACCGAACCATCGAGGCGTCACCGTGATCTGCTCGCACCCCGGACACGGCGTCGGCATCCCGGACAATGAAGCCGTGGTCCGTATTCCTGCACGAATGATTCATCTGGTCAGGGAGGCGTGCAATGCCGTCGAGCGTTCCCAGCTTCGATGAGCTGATCGGGAACTGCTCCCGATCCGCCGTGCACTTGGAAATGCGAGACTCCTACGCAGTGGACTACGAGGAGGGAGCCTTCGCCGCCTGGCGGAACGGTTTCCGCCACGACCCGGCGGACCGGGACTCGTGGTGGCGCCCATGGCTCGACCTGGTGTCGGCAACCGTGTCGCGCGGGGTGGTGATGCGCCGGGCGCGAATCGTGTCCGAACCGGTCAGCGAGTACATCCGGTTCGAGCACTCCGGGACGTTCACCAACGTGGCCGCCGGTGAACAGGTCCGGTGGCTCCCGCGCCGCCACGCCTCCGACATCGCCCTGCCGGGCAACGACTTCTGGCTCTTCGACGAGGAATGGGTCCACTGGAACCACTTCTCGGGCACAGGAGAGTGGACGGGCGAGGACATCACGAACGACGTCGCCGCCGCGGCGCTCTGCTCCGCGGCCTTCGAATCCGTCTGGAGCCGCGCCACCCCGCACGACGAGTACAAGATCCAGTAGCAGGAGCCCGACCGCGCATGCCCACGTCGCCGTCGTCCTCCGTGCTGGCCGCGAATGGGGTGAAGGCCGGGGTCCCGCGCCAGCTCGCGTGCGCCCAGACCGGCGCAGTTGACGATCACCGAGGCCGGGGCAGCGTCCGCGAGTGACGCCAGGCACCTGTTCGGCGATCACACGCACCGGGATGCCCGCCTCGGCGAGAACAACGGCGGTGGTCAGTCCCGCCACCCCAGCTCCGACAACGACGACGCGCCCGACCGCGGTCATGACTCCAACCCTAGCGACCTGGTGCCGTCCGGGGGCCGCGCTCGGCAACGGGTTCCGGCCGGAGACTGCGCGGCGAGGGGGGCGGGTGGGCAGTGCGGCGGCCCGGTCTCCTGCGTGGGGAGACCGGGCCGCGTGTGCGGGCGCCGGTCCCGAGGCACGGCTGACGGCTCGGGACCGGCGTCGCGGTGGTGCGGTGGTGCGGTGGTGCTGGCCGGGTGACCGGCCGTCCGTGCGGAGTGAGCCGCACGGACGGGGCGGTCCGGTCACCCGGCCGTACCTGGGTGGTGCGAGGCGGCGGGATCAGGCGGTCGGGTCAGGCCGCCGGAACGCGCCGCCGTGGCGGCGGGTCAGGACTTCTGCTCGACCCTGACCCAGTCCACCTCGGCCTGGACGCCACCGGCGGCGATGCGGTCCACGCTGGACTGCGGCAGACCCCAGTACGGGCTGGTGACGCCGTTGTACCCACCGGGGTAGGCGCCGCCGAGCGCCAGGTTGAGGATGACGTACTGGTTGCTGTCGAAGACCCACTCGCCGCGCGTCGCCTCGACCTTCTGGCGCGTCAGCTCGTGGACCAGACGGTCGTCCACGTAGAAGCGCTGGGCCGTCGGGGTCCACTCGACGCTGTAGTTGTGCCACTGGTCGATGGACTGCCCCGCCGGGAAGGTCTGGGAGGCGCCGATGTTGCCGTCGGCCGAGTAACCGGGGCCGTGGATACCGGCGCTGGTCCAGTTGGCGTAGCCGATGTTCTCCATGATGTCGATCTCACCACTGCCGGGCCAGGACACGTTCGGGTCGTCCACGTTGCTGCCCAGCAGCCAGAAGGCGGGCCAGAAGCCGTCGCCGACAGGCATCCTGATACGGGCACTCACACGGCCGTAGGTGAAGTCGTACTTGGTGTTCGTGTCCACGCGGCCCGAGGAGAAGTCGTACACCGCGCCGTTGGGGGCCGTGGTGCAGCGGACGCAGTAGTTGGCGCGCAGCCGCAGGGTGCCACCGGCGACCTGGACGTTCTGCGGGGAGTCCACGTACGCCTGCGACTCGCCGTTCACCGAGTTCATGGTGGAACCGGTGGTGACGACGCGCCACTTGTTGCGGTCGATGGCGGTGCCGTTGAAGTCGTCGAGGAACGTGGTGCGGTAGGTGCCGTTCGACTCCGCGGGCAGCGGGGCGTACTGCACCGAGCCGCTGCCGCCCGTGCCCCAGACCTGGAACTCGTAGAGCGAGTAACCGAACTGGGCGGTGGACGGCGCCGGGTTGTAGAAGGAGCGGCGCTCGACGCCGAGCATCCTGATGTACCGGGCATTGGCCGGGGTGCTCAGGGTGACGGTGTCGTGGCGGCCCACGGCCTCGCCCGGGCCCTGGATGTTGGCGCGCCGCGCGGCGACCTCGGAGGCCGAAGGCTGCCACACCGTACGCCAGTTGCGGTTGTCGTCCGAGACCTGGATGCGGTAGTCCACGGCGTACGCGGCCTGCCAGTACAGATCGACGGACGTGATGCGCGAGGTGGCGCCCAGGTCCACGCCGACCCAGCGGTTGGCGTTCCAGTCGCTGGCCCAGCGGCTGACGTCGTCCCGCAGGTTCGCCGGGTAGCCGCCGTCGGTGACGTAGGCCGGGGAGTGCGCGGCGTCCTGGTAGAGGTCGCCGTAGGCCGGGTGGTTCAGGGCCAGGTTGGTGGTCGTGGTGGAGGCCGGGGCGGTCACGCCGCCGTAGACCTCGAAGGAGAAGAGCGAGTAGCCCCAGGGGGTCGCACGCTCGATACCGCGCAGCCGGACGTAGCGGCCGGTGACTTCCTGCGGGTAGGTGCGGGCGGTGATGTTGCCGCCGGTACCGGCGTTCTCGGTGAAGAACGAACGCCAGTTGGTGCCGTCGGAGGAGACCTCCAGGGCGTAGCGGCGGCCGAAGGCGGCCTCCCAGGCGAGGCGGACCTCGGTGATGCGGAAGGTCGAGCCGAGGTCGATCGCGACCCAGGCGTTGTCCGCGAAGTTGCTCGACCAGCGGGTGGTGCCGTTGCCGTCGAAGGCCCGGCTGGCCGCGTACTCGGCGTTCTCCGCGCCCGAGGAGGTGACGCGGGTGGGGCTGATGGCGGCGGACGAGGCGGCCAGGTCGCTGTTCCAGGCCGCCGCCCCGACCCCACCCGTGGGGTCGGCGGCGGCGGTGTTGCTGACTCCGGTGACGATGAACAGGAGGGCCACGCCGAGGGCGAGGATCCTGCTGCGTGCACGTATCCGACTGCGGAACATGACGCTCCACTTCTGCTCATGGGGTGATGCAGGGAAGGTGGTGACCCTTCGTCAAACGCCTCGCGAAGAAAGTGAGAGCGCTCTCAGATACCTGTGATGGTCACGAGCAGATTGCGTGCATGTCAACTATGGCGTCAGGTTCCGGAACCGGTTACGGATTCCCGGGTCAGCTTGATGCTGTCGGCGTACCACTGACCGCTGTCCTTCACGGTCCGGCGCTGGGTGTCGTAATCCACCCGGACGATGCCGAACCGCTTGTCGTACCCGTAGGCCCACTCGAAGTTGTCGAAAAGGGACCACGCGAAGTAGCCGCGGATGTCCGCGCCCGCCGCGCGCGCCTTGGCGACCGCCCCGATGTGGTCGGCGAGGTAGGCGGTGCGGTCCGTGTCGTGGACCGTGCCGTCCTCCTCCGAGGTGTCGTCGAACGCGGCGCCGTTCTCCGTGATGACCAGCGGCACGCCGTAGTCCTCGTGCAGACGCACCAGGAGGCTCGTCAGGCCCTCCGGGACGATCTCCCAGTCCATGTGGGTCACCGGGCGGCCGAACGGGACGCCACGGACCACCGGGAGGCCGTCCTCGTCCGTCGTGGCGCCGTTCTCGTCGGTGCCCGCGAACTGGTGGCTGGTGTAGTAGTTGACGCCGACGACGTCCAGCGGCGTGGAGATGATCTCCAGGTCGCCGTCCTCGACGGGCAGTTCGATGCCTCGGGACGCGAAGTCCTCCAGCAGGTCGGCCGGGTAGCGGCCGTGCACCAGGGGGTCCATGTAGATCCGGGTGCCGAGGGCGTCCGCGCGGCGCTGCGCGGCACGGTCGGTCTCCGAGTCCGAGGCGGGGATGGTGTGGCCCATGTTGAGCGTGATGCCCAGGTCGAGCGGGCCGGTGGCGCGGGCCCGCAGGCGCTGCGCGGCGAGGCCGTGGCCCAGCAGCAGGTGGTGGACCGCCTTCATGGCGTCGCCGAAGTCCTTGCGGCCCGGCGCGTGGACACCGAGGTGGTAGCCCAGCATGGCCGAGCACCAGGGCTCGTTCAGCGTCGTCCAGTGGACGACACGGTCGCCCAGCGCGTCGTACGCCAGCTCGGCGTAGTCGGCGAACCGGTAGGCCGTGTCACGGGCGGGCCAGCCGCCCGCGTCCTCCAGCTCCTGCGGGAGGTCCCAGTGGTAGAGCGTGACCCAGGGCGTCACGCCCCGGTCGAGCAGGGTGTCCACGAGGCGGTCGTAGAACGCGACGCCCGCCGGGTTGGCCGGGCCACGGCCGCCGGGCTGGATGCGCGGCCAGGCCAGGGAGAAGCGGTACGTGTCCACGCCGAGACCGGCGATGAGGTCCACGTCCTCGGGCACGCGGTGGTAGTGGTCACAGGCGATGTCGCCGTTCTCCCCGTTGACCACGGCGCCCGGGACACGGCAGAACGTGTCCCAGATCGAGGGGGTGCGGCCGTCCTCGTCCACTGCACCCTCGATCTGGTACGAGGAGGTCGCGACCCCCCACCGGAAATCGGTGGCCAGTTCGGGGAAGGAGACGGCCACCGGCGCGGCGTCAGGCCGGCCGGACGGCGTTGCGATGGAGGTCATGGTGCTGTCGTCGCTCCTGTATGTTGCGCGGTCGGTCGGTCAGTGCTCGGCGTGCAGCCAGCAGGCGACGCTGCGGTCGCTGCCGGGCGTGGGCGGCGCGAGGACCGGCACGCGCTGGTCGCACGGCTCGAACTTCCGCGGGCAGCGCGGGTGGAACGCGCAGCCCGAGGGCATGGCGGTCAGGTCGGGGGGCGAACCGGGGATACCGGTCAGCTCCCGGCGGGGGCCGTGCAGCGCGGGGAACGAGTGCAGAAGCCCGTGACTGTACGGGTGGTTCGACGTCTCGTAGATCTCCTTGCTGCCCGCCTCCTCGACGATTCTGCCGCCATACATGATCGCGATGCGGTCGGAGAACTCGATGAGCAGCGAGATGTCGTGCGTGATGAAGACGACCGAGAAGTCCAGCTGGGCGCGGAGCCTGGTCAGCTGGCGCAGGATCTGGCGCTGCATCACGACGTCGAGGGCCGTGGTGGGCTCGTCCAGGATGACGATGTCCGGGTCGAGGGCCAGCGCCATGGCGATCATGACGCGCTGGCGCATGCCGCCGGAGAGCTGGTGCGGGTAGCTGCCGAGCCGGTCCCTGGAGATGCCGACCAGGGAGAGCAGTTCGGCGGCGCGCGCGTCACGGGCGGCCCTGGGCATGTCGGCGCGGTGCGCCTTCAGGACGTCGGTGAGCTGCGAGCGCACGGTGTGCACCGGGTTGAGGGAGTTCATCGCCCCCTGGAAGACCAGGGAGATCTCCTGCCAGCGGAAGGCGCGCAGCTGCTCGCTGCCGAGGTCGAGGATGTCGATCGGCTCGCCCTTGCGGGGGTGGTAGATGACCTCCCCGCCCGTGATGACGCCGGGGGGCGACAGGAGACGGGTGACGGCGTAGGCGAGCGTGGACTTGCCGCTGCCTGACTCCCCGGCGAGGCCCAGGACCTCGCCGCGGTGCAGGGTCAGGTTGACGTCACGGACGGCGTGCACCGCCTTGGACCCGAGCCCGTAGTCAACGTTCAGGCCGCGAATGTCGAGAACGGCTGGCGTGGTCACCGGAGGTTCCCCTTTCCTTTGGATACGGCCGGCGGGTCGGTGGGTTCCGACGGGGCCGTACCGTGCGGGGCGGCGTGCCGCGGGGCGCCGGTCGCGGGGCGACCGTCACGGACCACGGGGGTGAAGCCGACACGCATCTTGACGGAACGCTCCGCGCGCCCCTGGCTCCTGAGCCGGGGGTTGATGAACTCGTCGATGCCGAAGTTGATCAGCGAGAGCGCGGTGCCGAGCAGCGCGATGCACAGACCGGCGGGGACGAACCACCACCACGCGTCCTGGGCGAGGGCCTGGTTGCTCTGGGCCCAGAACAGCACGGTGCCCCAGTTCCAGTTCGAGATGTCGGCGATGCCCATGAAGGCGAGCGTGATCTCGGACAGGACGGCGAAGATGACCGTGCCGATGAAGCCGGAGGCGATGACCGGGGTCAGGTTCGGCAGCAGCTCGAAGACGATGATGCGCCAGGTGGACTCGCCGGACGCGCGGGCGGCCTGCACGTAGTCCCGGCCGCGCAGGGACAGGGTCTGGGCCCGCAGGACGCGGGCGCCCCAGGCCCAGGAGGTGAGCCCGATGACGAGGGCGATGATGAGGTCGCCCGTCTCCGGCAGGAAGCTGGTGATGATGATGATCAGCGGCAGGGACGGGATGACGAGGAAGACGTTGCTGACGGAGGACAGCACGTCGTCGCCGACACCGCCAAGGTATCCGGCCGTGACACCGATGAGGACGCCGAGGACGGTCGCGATCACGGCGGCCAGGAGGCCCACCAGGAGCACGCCCCTGGTGCCGACCAGGATCTGCGAGAAGATGTCCTCGCCGGTCTGGGTCGTGCCGAACGGGTGGTCCCAGGACGGCGACTGGAGCAGGTCGTCGCTGCGCGCCGACGGGTCGTAGGGCGCCAGGGCCTCGCCGAAGATCGCCATCAGCAGGAAGACACCGAGGATGCCGAGGCCGATGGCGGTCTTGCGGTTGCGCAGGAAGCGGAACCTGTCGCGGCGCGGGGCCGCCGCCTCGGGGGAGGCGATGGCGGCTTCTGTGGCTTGCAGGGCCATGTCGTTACCCCTCCCGCCGGGTGCGTGGGTCGAGCAGCAGATAGACGATGTCGGCCACCAGGTTGGCCGCCAGCACCGCCAGCGTGATGAAGAGGAAGACCCCCTGCATCAGCGGGTAGTCCTTCGCGCTCACGCCCTGGTAGAGGACGAACCCGATGCCGGGGTAGGAGAAGACCATCTCCACGAGCAGGGTGCCGCCGACGATGAAGCCGAGCGACAGGGCGAAGTTCGAGATGTTCGGCAGGATGGCGTTGCGCGCGGCGTAGGAGAACATCACGCGGCGCTCGGACAGGCCCTTGGCCTGCGCGACGAGCACGTAGTCCTCGGCGGTGACGGACACCATCATGTTGCGCATGCCGAGGATCCAGCCCGCGATGGAGCTGATGATGATCGTCACGCCGGGCAGGACGCCGTGGTACAGGGCGCTGCCGATGAAGTCGAGGTCCCAGCTGGGGACGAACTCGTTGCTGTAGCCGCCGGACGCGGGGAACCACTGCCACTGGACGGCGAACACCGCGATGGCGATGAGGCCGAGCCAGAAGTAGGGGATGGCCGCGAAGAAGGTGGTGACCGGCAGCATCGAGTCGAGCCACGAGCCGCGCCGCCAGCCCGCGAGGATGCCGAGGCCGGTGCCGAGCAGGAAGCTGATGACCGTGGTGAGGCCCATCAGCGTCAGGGTCCACGGCATGCTCTGGCTGATGATGTCGGAGACGCCGGTCGGGAAGTAGGTGAACGACGTGCCGAGGTCACCGTTGAACAGGTTGCCCCAGTAGTCGAGGTACTGCCGCCACAGGGACGTCTCGTTGTCGAGGCCGAACAGGACCCGCAGGGAGTCGATGGCCTCGGTGCTGAGCTGGCCCTGGTACCGGTTGATCAGGGACTGCACCGGGTCGCCCGGCATGAGGCGCGGGATGAAGAAGTTGATCGTGATGGCGGCCCACGCCGTGGCGGCGTAGAACAGCACCCGCTGGATGAAGTACCTCACGCCGGAGCCCCCTTGAGGACCGGACGCTCCTCGGCGTCCTCGGCGTACAGCCAGCAGGCGGCCCACTGGCCGCCGGGCAGGTCGAAGCGCGGCGGCAGCTCGGTGCGGCAGCGTTCCATCGCCTTCGGGCAGCGCGGGTGGAACCGGCAGCCGCTGGGCGGGTTGATGAGGCTGGGCGGCTCGCCGGCCCGGTCGTCGTCCTCGGTGGCGACGACGGCCTCGGCGACCGCGTCGGCGGCCTCGGTGGGCTCACCCGCCGGGGCGCCCGCCTCGACGGCGACACGGTCCGGGTCGGGCGCGGAACCGATGAGGAGCTGGGTGTACGGGTGCGCGGGGCGCTGGGTGACGGTCTCGCTGTCGCCGCCCTCGACCATGCGGCCCGCGTACATCACCAGGGTCTCGTCGGCGAAGTACCGGGCGGACGCGATGTCGTGGGTGATGTAGAGGATCGCCAGGTTGAGGCGTTCCTTGAGGTCGCGCAGCAGGTTCAGGATGCCGAGGCGTATGGAGACGTCCAGCATGGAGACCGGCTCGTCGGCGAGCAGGACCTGCGGGTCGGCCGCCATGGCGCGGGCGATGGCGACGCGCTGGCGCTGGCCGCCCGACAGCTCGTGCGGGAACGAGTCGAGGTAGCGCTCCGGCGGCGTCAGGTGGACGCGGCCGAGCAGCTCCTTCAGGGCCTGCTCCAGGTCCGCCGCCGTGTTCCCGGCGCGCTTGTGGATCTTCAGCGCGCGGGTGAGGTGGTAGCGGATGGTGTGCGTCGGGTTCAGCGAGCCGAACGGGTCCTGGAAGATCATCTGGACCTGGCGGCAGTACGCGCGGAAGGCGCGCCCGCGCGCGGCGCGGACCGGCTTGCCCTGGAGCAGCAGCTGCCCGCCGGTGAGGGGGTACAGCTGGGCGAGGAGCCGGGCGATGGTGGACTTGCCTGACCCGGACTCGCCGACGACGGCGGTGACGGTGCCGCGGCGGAGCTTCAGGTTGACGTCGTCCACCGCGTGGACGACCGGCCGGTTGCGGTCGGCGAGGTTGCGGAGGTTGCGCCGGACGGCGAAGTGCTTGCTGAGGTCCTTGGCCTCCAGCACGATCTCGCGGTCCGACACCGGCACTTCCGCCGTGGGTGGATCGGGGATTTCGGGCATGACTTGGTGTCCTGTCGTACGAGGGCGAGAGGCGCCCGCCCCCGCCGCGGTGCTGGCGCGTGGTGTGGATGCGGCGGGGGCGGGCGGGTCTGGCGGACCCGGCGGGGTCCTTGTCACTCGGGCCTTGTCAGGCGGTCCTCGTCATCGGGGGGCCTGGCCACAGGTCCTGACGGCGTGCTGGGGGGGTGCCCGTCGTCAGTTGGCTGCTTCGAGGTTCAGGACGACCTCAAGGGCACCACGCTGCGTGGGCTGCGGCGGGGCGTACGGGTCTTCCTCCGTCGGCCAGCCGGTCCAGTTCCTGGTGCTGTACTCGGCGCCGATGGGACCGGCGACGGTCGGGATCATCGGGACCTCGTCCACCAGGATGCGCTGCAGCTCGAACAGCGCCTCGTTGCGGGACTCCTCGTCCGGGGCCTCGCGGTAGGCGGCCAGGGCGGCGGTCGCGTCCTCGTTCTGGAAGCGGCCGAAGTTGCCGCCGGGGGACGCCTCACCGATCGGCTTGTACAGGTCGCCGTCCATGATGTTGGCGTACATGTCGTACGGCGTCGCACCGGTGTTGGTCCAGTGCAGCGTGGCGTCGAAGCCGCCCGCGTTCACCGCGTCGGTCCAGGCGTCCACGGTCTGCGTCTCGACGCTGGCCTCGATGCCGATCTCGGCGAAGTTGTCGCGGATGATCGACAGCGCGGTCAGGTAGTCGGACCAACCGGCCGGGTCGGTGAGGGTCAGGGAGACCGCCTCGCCGTCCGGGGTGCGCAGGGTGTCGCCGTCCAGCTCGTACCCGGCCTCTTCGAGGACCGCGCGGGCGCCCTCGACGTCGGGCTCCTGCACGACGCCCTGGAACTCGGGGGCGAGGAACGACTCACCGGCGGGCAGCGGGAGACCGGTCGGGTTCTCCAGCAGCGGGTACAGACCGGCGTGGGCCTGCTCGCTGATGGCGGCCCGGTCGATGACCATGCTCATCGCACGGCGCAGCGCCGGGTCGTCGAACGGGGCGCGCTCGTTGTTGATCCACAGGCCGTGGATGCCGAGGCCGGTCGGGAACCACAGCTTGTGGTTCTCCTCGTCGCGGGCCACGAAGACGTTCTCGTAGTCCGGCATGAAGACGAAGGACCATTCGCTGTCGCCGTTGGCGAGGGCGGTGGTCTGCGCGTTGTTGTCGTTGTACGACGTGTAGCGCAGCTCCTGGACCTCGGGCAGGTCCTGCCAGTACTCGTCCCGCACGACCAGCGTGATGGTCTGCGGGGTGAAGGTGTCCAGGGTGTAGGGGCCGGTGCCGACCGGGTCCTGGTTCTCGAACATCTCCGGGCTCTCGACCTCGGCCCATATGTGCTCGGGCACGATGTAGGTGTCCAGGATGCGCGTCTGGTTCACGTACTGCGAGGACTCGAAGGAGACGGTGACGGTGTTGCCGTCGAGCGCCACGTCCGAGTAGGGCAGACCCGCGGTGTTCAGGGCCGGGGTGTTCATCAGCAGTTCGAAGGTGAACGCGATGTCCTCGGCGGTGAACTCCTCGCCGTCCGACCAGGTGGGGCCCTGGCGCGCGGTGAAGGTGACCTGCGTGAAGTCCTCGTTGAACTCCCACGACTCGGCGAGCCACGGGTCCGGGTCCTGGTCGGGACGGACCGGGTTGGTCATCGCGAGGGGTTCGTAGATCATCGCGCGGTAGCCGAGGGAGGCGCCGGCGGAGGTGTCGAGGAGCGGGTTGTTGTTGTTCGTCTGCGGGCCGTTCGGCATGCCGACGTTCAGGACGCCGTCGCCGTTGCCGCTACCGCCGGGACCCGAAGCCCCTTCGCCGCCGCCGGAGCAGCCGGCGATGACGCCGAGCGCGATGACCACGCTGGCGGCGGTCGCGAGCGTTCTGCGCGAACGCGTACGGACTCTCATCTTCTGGAACCTCCCGTAGGGCAATGCTGTTCTCTCGGCGCCCTGTCGTGCACTGTCCCGGTGGTGCTGGGACCGGCGCCGTTCTTCTTCTCTCAAGGTCTTGCGGTGGCGCGCCGCCCGTCGGCGCTGTGGGGGGTGCGGGGTGG
Source organism: Streptomyces avicenniae (assembly GCF_000719135.1). Taxonomy (GTDB): domain Bacteria; phylum Actinomycetota; class Actinomycetes; order Streptomycetales; family Streptomycetaceae; genus Streptomyces; species Streptomyces avicenniae. The sequence continues at coordinate 259,800 of NZ_JOEK01000009.1, forward strand.
TGAGGACGGGGGGACCGTCAGCCCGGCGCGGAGGACCGGACGACGAGTTCGGTGGGTAGCACGACCGGTTCCGTGTCCAGCGGGATCACGCCGCCGAGATGGTCGAGCATCCGCCGTGCCGCCGTCTCGCCCATCGCCCGCATGGGCTGTCGGACGGTGGTGAGGGGCGGTTCTGTGTACGCCGCGATCGGGATGTCGTCGAACCCGATCACGGCGACGTCGTCCGGGACCCGGCGACCGGCTCCCCGCAGGGCGTGCAGGGCTCCGGTGGCGCTGAGATCGTTGTGCGCGAAGACGGAGTCGAAGTGCAGACCGTCGGCCAGCGCGCGTTCGATCAGGGTCTGTCCGCTGCGGACGGTGAAGTCGCCGGACAGGACGTACTTCTCGGTCAGGGCCACGCCGTTCTCGCGCAGCACCCTCCCGAAACCTGTGAGCCGGTCCTGCACGCAGCCGAAGTGCCGGGGCCCGGTGATGGTGAGGGGGGCGCGGCATCCCGAGGCGAGCAGGTGGTTCGCCGCCGCGGCGGCGCCCTCGGCGTTGGTGGTGGCGACCGAGGGGAACTCGGGGCGCTGCCCCCGGTCGTCGATCATGACGAGCGGCAGGCCCTGGTGGTGGAGCGCGGCGATCATCCGCAGCGTGTTCTCCGGCTCGACGACCAGCACGCCGTCGAAGGCGCGGGCGGAGACCTGGCTGGTGAACTGCGCCATGGACACCTCGCCGCGGTTGCAGGTGAACAGGAGCAGGCCGTACCCGGCGGCCTCCACGGTGTCCGCCACGCCCTGGACCATCTCGCCGACCCAGGGCCAGGTCAGGGAGGGCACGAGCATGGCCAGTGTGCGGCTGCTGCCGCGGGCGAGGCCGACGGCGCGGGAGCTGGGCACGTAGCCCAGCTCGGCTATCACGGCCCGGACGCGGTCCGCGGTCTCGGAGTCCACCTCTCCCTTGCCGTTCAGCACGCGCGAAACGGTGGTCTTGCTGACCGCCGCGGTACGCGCGACGTCGGCGATGGTGACACGCATGGACTGGGCTCCTCGGCACACTGAGGGCTGCCGTCCGACTCGGCGGCAGCGCCGACACCGGTTCCGGAACCGGTTCCGGCGATGTTGCGTGGGAGTTAACCGGCTCGCTCCGAAGCCGTCAAGAGATGGCGGTTCGGTCTTTTGAGGAGCACTCAGGGGGCCACATGCCTTCACAGGTTGAACGAGGAAAACGTTGCACTTGGCTTGACCAGCGTCGCCGTCTCATGGTCACGATGACATCTCGTTCCACGCTCCCTTGCGTGAGACCTGTGTTGTCCCTGGTGGGAGACGGTATGCAGGTTTGAGGTGACTGCCCACGGGGCAACCGGCCTCGATTCGGTAACGGTACGGACCAATGCCCGATCCGTCCCCCCGCTCTCACCGAGCGTGCCCGCTCTCGTCACCCTGCGCGTCGGGGCGCCGGGGTCGTCCCCCGCGCGGTCCGCCATCCGGCGGACCGGACGCGGCGGACGGCCTGTCGGCCGGGGCCTCCTCCGCCGCGCCTGGCACCGTGCCCCGTGCGGCGGCGGCCCCGGCGCGGACCCCGGATCGAGGAGTGCACATGCAGATCGGTTACAAGCTGGCGTCCGAGGCGTTCGGGCCCGACGAGTTGGTACGGCAGGCCGTGGCCGCCGAGGAGGCGGGCTTCGACTTCGTCGAGATCAGCGACCACTTCCACCCCTGGCTCGACAACCAGGGTCACTCCCCCTTCACCTGGAGCGTGCTCGGCGCCATCGCCGCGCGGACGGAGCGGATCGGCCTGGCCACCGGCGTCACCTGCCCCACCGTCCGCTACCACCCGGCGGTCGTCGCCCAGGCCGCCGCCACGCTCGCCCTCCTGTCGGGCGGCAGGTTCACGCTCGGCGTCGGCGCGGGTGAACGGCTGAACGAGCACGTCGTCGGCCGCGGATTCCCCGACTCGGTCCCCGTCAGGCACGCGATGCTGCGGGAGGCGCTGGAGATCATCCGGCTGCTGTGGCGCGGCGGTTACCGGTCCTACGAGGGCACGTACCTGCGGCTGGAGGACGCGCGGGTCTTCGACCTGCCGGACGAGCCGCCGCTGATCGCCGTGGCGGCGGGCGGGCACGAGGCGGCCCGGCTCGCCGCCGAGATCGGCGGCGGCCTGTTCGCCACCGAGGCGCGGCCCGAGCTGGTGTACACCTACCGCGAGGCGGGCGGCCGTGGCCCGGCCTACGCCGAGGTGCCGCTCGCCTGGGCGCCGGACGAACGGACCGCCGCGCGCGCCGCGCTGGAGACCAACCGCTGGGCGGTCACCGGCTGGAAGGTGATGAGCGAGCTGCCGAACCCGGTGAACTTCGAGGCGGCCACCACCACCGTCCGCGAGGAGGACATGCTGCGGCAGTTCGCCTGCGGCGCCGACCCCGACCACCATGTCGCCATGGCCCAGCGGTACGTGGACGCGGGCTTCGACCGGCTGGCGCTGCTGAACGCGGGCCCCGACGCGGACGGCTTCCTGGCGTTCTTCCGCGACGAACTGGCGGGCAGGCTGCGCGCCCTGACCCCGCGCGGCGCGAGGGTCTGAGCCGCCGGACGCCGCGCGGCGGGGATGACGGCAGAGGCGGGGGCGCGGACCGGTCCTGGTCCACGCCCCCGCCGCCGGCCGGGGTCAGGGCATGTCAGCGGGCGTTGCCCGTGCTCCACAGGATGCGGCCGTCCGCCGAGCGGATCACCACGTCACCTGCGGCCCGGACGACGAGCGTCGCGCCGGGATTGCCCTCCGTGCCGCTCGACCACAGGACGAGCCCGGTGACGTCCACCAGCGCCAGCGAGCCGTCCTCGCGGAACTCGCCACGCACGCCCGTGCTCCCGGCCATCCCCGCGTCCCAGACCCACTGCTCCTGCGCGTCGCGCAGGACGAGGTTGTTGGCGCCCACGGGCGGCGGCACGTCGTCGTCGGTGGGACGCGTGGCGGTGGTCGCGTCGCCCTCGTAGCGCAGCCGCGCCGTGCCCGAGCTGACGACCTCGCCGCGCGCGAGGATCGCGGGCGCGGCCACCACGCGGTCGCGCGGCGGGCCGCCGCCCGGCGGGATCGCGCCGTCCGCGAGCAGCCGCAGCGCCGTCAGCGAGGGCGTGAACGCGTACACCCCGCCTTCCGTGCGCACGAACTGGCGCAGCGTCAGCTGCACGTTCCCCTCGCCGCCCGGGCCCCCGGCGGGGAACGAGACGCTGCCCTCACGCCCGAGCACCGCGTCACGGCCGACCGGCGTGTCCCGCACCGGGAAGTCGTGGCCGTCGATCCAGGTGCGCTGGACGAACTCGAACTGCGCGATCAGGTCGGCCTGGTAGCTGACGAAGACGAGACCGCGCGGGGCGTCGGGCCCGTTCCCCCCGCCCGCCGCCGGGTCGAACGGCAGGCCGAACGGGATGCCGCGCCGCATGAGGCGCCGCCCGTCGAGCGCGCCCTTCTGTTCGAGCGCCGCCTCGTCGTCCGCGTTCACCAGCAGGCCGTCGCGCGGGTTGCACTTCCGCATGTGGGAGCAGAGCGGCGTGATGCGGCCCTCGAAGTCGTCGGCGAACGTCACGTCGTTGTCCGCGTCGCCGACGAGCACGGCGGCCGGGTCGGCGTCCGGGTGCTTGGTGACCGGCGCGCCGGACCGCCAGCGGCCGAAGAGGCGCGCCGCCAGCCACTCGGAGCCGACGTCCTCGGGGACGGCGCCCGCGTCCTTGAGCAGCCGCAGCTGGTCGGCGACCTGCGCCCACCAGCCCGGCACGTCCTGGGCGAGGCGGCGCACGGCCTGGAACGAGCCGTCGGCCATCCAGTCGGGCAGGTAGGGGCCGAGCCGGTGGTCGGTCGGGTGGCCGTGCACGATCTCGCCCGCGGGCAGGACGCGTGTGCCCGGCTTGCCGCGCTGGTGCTGCGGGTCGTCAGGGTCGCGCTCGTCGAAGCCCTCCACGGCGGGCTGGCTGATGCCGTCCTTGAAGCCGAAGTGCTCCTTGCCGCGCCGGTCGCCGGTCAGCGTCGCGCCGTACTGTTCGAACGACACGGTCACGCGGTGGGACGCGGCCTCCTGCCGCTCCCTGGCGAGCGCCGCGTGCAGGTCCTCGACGCGGTCGGCGGCCACCGTCAGGACGGCGTGCACGGGCAGGGTGTGGTCGGCGCCGAACAGCCAGCCGGACGGCGCGTTCTCGCCGGTGTCGCCCAGCGAGGCGGCGCGGGCGGCCATGCCCTGGATGAACGCCTCCTGCGAGCTGCCCCGCGGGACGTCCGCGTACGGGGCGCCGCCGACCAGGGTCACGAGGCCCGGGTGCGTGAAGCTGACGGAGCGCCAGACGGCGTTCATGTTGTGCGGGTCGTCGCCGCCGGAGTTGCGGCGGGCGCGGCTGAACTCGGTGTTGAACGCGGCGACGTCCCGCGTCGTCGCGATGCGGTGCCGCAGGCGGCCGAGCCAGCGGCGGGCGCGCTCGCCGCCGCCGAAGGTCAGGAACAGGAGCTGGACGTGGTCCTTCTTGAAGCCCGCGAGGACGTCGCCCTGGATCTCGGTGCTGCGGCGCAGCGGGAGGTCGGGCGCCTGGCTCGGGGCGTCGCCCTGGTGCGGGACGGGCGGTGGGACGGGCCGGGTGGTGACGCTCTCCGGGGCGCGGGGCGCGGTCACCGGCGGCGCGGTCCTGGGCGGTGCGGTGTCGGTCAGCGTGGTCGTGACGGAGCCGGTCCTGGCGGACGTGGACGTGGAAGCCGACGCCGACGTGGAAGCCGACGCCGACGCGGCCTCGGACGCGGACGTGTCTGAGGTGTCTGCGGTGTACTCCATGGTGTTCCCCCGTTGTGCAGCAAGCGTGTGCGACAGATCCCCACGCGGCCGTGGGCGGTGACGCCCGGCCGCATGGGCGAACGTACCGATCAGCCGGTCACGGAGGGTCGCCATGGCCGTCAATCCACTCGTTCAGGGGAATCGGGGGCAGTGGGGGCCCGGTCAGGAGGCGAGCGCCGCGAGCCGGCGCTGCGCCGGGCGCAGGGACCGGCGCGCGCGGTGCAGGCCGCTCCACGGGTCGCCGCGATCGGCGAGCCGGTCGGGGAGCGTGCGCAGGGTCCAGTCGCGCGGGCCGAGGCCGGGGTCGTCCACCTCGTCCCAGGTCAGCGGGGTGGCGACCGGCGCGTGGGGCCTGGCGCGCACGGCGTACGGCGCGACGGCGGTCTGCGCGTAGGCGTTGCGCTGGGTGTCGAGGTAGAGGCGGCCTTCCCTGCGGTTCTTGCGGATCTCGGTGGTCAGCAGGTCGGGACGGCGCGCGGCGAGGGTGTCGGCGACGTCGCGCGCGAAGGCGCGCACGGTGTCGAAGTCGCTGTGCCCGTCGAGGGGGACGAGGACGTGCAGGCCGCGCGAGCCGGTGGTCATCACGACGGCGTGCAGGCCGAGTTCGCCGAGGAGGTCGCGCAGGTCGAGCGCCGCGCGCCGTACGGTCCCGAAGTCCGCGCGCGCCGTCCCGCCCTCGTCGCCCGACGGTGGGTCGAGGTCGAACACGAGGCGGTCGGGGTGGTCGAGGCTCTCCGTCCTGCTGAGCCAGATGTGCGGCGTGATGCACGCCTGGTTCGCGAGGTAGGCGAGGGTCGGCGCGTCGTCGCAGACGGCCATGGTGAGGCTGCCGCCCTCCTTGGGCACCTCCTGGCGGTGCACCCAGTCGGGGAAGTGCGCCGGGATGTCCTTGTGGAAGAACGACTTGCCCTCGTACCCGTCCGGGTAGCGCTCCATGGAGACGGGCCGGTCGCGCACGTAGGTGAGCATCGGACGGGCCACCGCGCGGTAGTAGGCGAACAGGTCCGCCTTCGTGATGCCGTCCTCGGGGAACATCTCCTTGTCCGGGTTCGACAGGGGCACCTGCCGCCCGCCGACCTGGATCTCCCGCTTCCTGCGTGCGCTCACCTGCGCCGGGTTCCCCTCCCCGCGGGGCGCAAACGGCGCGCGGGACCCGTGGGCGGCGCGGCGACCGGCCCCGGGTTTTGCGGGCGGAGGCGTCGGTTACCCGCCTCACCGGAGCGTGGTGGAACGGCCCGGTACGCACGGCGGTCGCTCACCCGCACCACGCCATGGACCGCACAACGCCGGAGGAAAGGCAGGCATCCCATGCGCATCGCGTTCCTGGTGGCGCCGGAAGGCGTCGAACAGGTCGAGCTGACCGAGCCCTGGCGGGCTCTGACCGAGACGGGCGAGACCCCGCAGCTGGTCTCCACGAGGCCCGGCCACGTCCAGGCGTTCAAGCATCTGGACCACGGCGACACGTTCCCCGTGGACCGGACGGTGGACCAGGTGTCGGCCGGGGAGTACGACGCGCTCGTCATGCCGGGCGGCGTCGCCAATCCGGACGCGCTGCGGCTGGACGAGCGCGCGGTCGCCTTCGCGAAGGGCTTCTTCGACGCGGGCAAGCCGGTCGCGGCGATCTGCCACGCGCCGTGGACCCTCGTCGAGGCGGACGTCGTGCGGGACCGCACGATGACGTCCTGGCCGAGCCTGCGCACCGATCTGCGCAACGCGGGCGCGCACTGGGTGGACGAGCGCGTGGCCGTCTGCACGAGCGGGCCGAACACGCTGGTGACCAGCCGTCGTCCCGACGACCTCCCGGCGTTCGACGAGGCGATGCTCAACGAGTTCGGGAAGGCGATCGCATGAACCTCGACATCCTTCAGCCTCTCCTGAGCAGGCCGGGCCCGTGGGCGTCGGCCTACGTGGACACCTCGCGCACGGCCGAGAACGCCGTGCCGATCGACGAGCTCCAGGCGCGGGACACGTACGACCGCCTCGGCGAGCAGGGCGCGGACGAGGCGACGCGCCGCGCCGTCCGCGCCACGGTCGAGGGGCTCGACCGCGAGCACCTGGGGCACGCCGTCTTCGCGACGGCGGGCGAGACCGTGCTGACGGTCCCCCTCGCGCAGGCGCCGCAGTCGCCGCCGCTCACCGACTGGACGCCGCTCGCCCGGCTGGGCCCGCTGCTCGACCACGGCGGCCCTGAACCGCGCTGCCTGGTCGCGTACGTGGACCGCCGCGGCGCCGACTTCCAGCTGCGCGGCATCGGGCGGCACCCCTCCGACGCCGGTCAGGTGACGGGCCGCCAGTGGCCGATCCACCGGACGGCCAGGGACGACTGGGGCGAGCGGCACTTCCAGCTCGCCGTCGAGAACACCTGGGAGGAGAACGCCGCGGAGATCGCCGACGCGCTGGCGTCCGAGGCGGCGCGCTCCGGCGCGGAGCTGGTCGTCATCGCGGGCGACACGCGCGAGCGGCGCTCGGTGTGGGAGCGGCTTCCCGAGCCGGTGCGGCAGGTCGCGTACGAGTCGGAGTGCGGCGGCCGGGCGGCCGGTGCGGACAACCGGATGCTCGACGCGGAGATCGAGGCGGCGCGCGTGGACGTGGCGCGGCAGCGGGCGGCGGAGACGCTGGACCGTTTCCGGGCCGGGCGCATGCCGTCGTACGGCGACGCGGCCGAGGGCGTGCCCTCGCTCGTGGACGCGGCGACCGAGCACCGGATCGACGCGCTGCTGATGCGCACGGGCGGCCCCGACCTGCACCGCGACGTGTGGGTGGGCCAGGACCCCGACCAGATCGCGATGCGGCGCACGGACGCGCACGCCCTCGGCGTGCGGGACCCGTTCGCGGCGCGCGCGGACGACGCGCTGCTGCGCTCGGCCGCCGCGACCGGCGCCGAGGTCGTGCCGCTCCCCGCCGAGGCGGACGCGCGGGACGAGGACCTGGGGCCGCCGCTCGGCTCGATGGAGCTGCCCTCGGGCGGCGTCGGCGGCCTGCTGCGCTGGCCGTACCGGGACGGCGGCGTCCCGGGCGGCGGGCACCGCGCCGTGCCGTGGTGACGGCCGCCCGGCGTTAGGCGCGGGGCCCGAACGGGTACCCGCGCCCGGAATCGGACCGGGGACGCTGGGAGGCTCGGACATGACCGCGACGATCGACACGACCACGGACCAGTTCCTCGTGGACCTGGGACAGCAGCTGCGCGTGGACTCCGTACGCGCCACCTCGGGCGCGCACTCGGGCCATGCCACGTCGTCGATGTCCGCCGCGGACCTCATGGCCGTGCTGCTCGCCCGCCACTTCCGGTACGACTTCGACTGGCCGGACCACCCGGGGAACGACCATCTGATCTTCTCCAAGGGGCACGCGTCGCCGCTGCTGTACTCGATGTACAAGGCGGCGGGCGTGGTGACCGACGAGGAGCTGATGACGTTCCGCTCGCTGGGGAGCCGTCTCGAAGGGCACCCGACGCCGCGCCTGCCCTGGGTGGACGTGGCAACCGGGTCCCTCGGGCAGGGGCTGCCCATCGGCGTCGGCGTGGCCCTGGCCGGGCGCCGCCTGGACCGCATGCCCTACCGCGTGTGGGTGCTGTGCGGCGACAGCGAGATGGCCGAGGGCTCGATCTGGGAGGCGTTCGAGCACGCCGGGTACGAGGGCCTCGGCAACCTCACGGTGATCGTGGACGTGAACCGGCTCGGCCAGCGCGGCCCGACGCGCCACGGCTGGGACCTGGACGCGTACGCGCGCCGCGCCGAGGGCTTCGGCTGGCGCGTGGTCGAGGTGGACGGCCACGACGTGTCGGCCATCGGCGGCGCCTACGCGCTGGCGGAGGGCGAGGAGGACCGGCCCACCGTGATCCTGGCGCGCACCCGCAAGGGCCGCGGCGTGAAGGCCGTGGAGGATCAGGAGGGCAAGCACGGCAAGCCGGTCCCCGACGAGACGGAGGCCATCGCCGAGCTGGGCGGCATCAGGAACCTGCGTGTGGACGTCGAGCGCCCGCCCGCCGCGACGGCGCCGCGCCGCTCGCAGGGCGTGCACACGACGATGCCCGCCTGGGACAAGGGCGACAAGGTCGCGACGCGCAACGCGTACGGTGAGGCGCTGGCCGCCGTGGGGGCGGTCCGCGAGGACGTCGTGGCGCTGGACGGCGAGGTCGCGGACTCGACGCGCTCGGGGGTCTTCGCCGAGAAGTTCCCCGACCGGTTCTTCGAGTGCTACATCGCCGAGCAGGAGATGGTCGCGACGGCGGTCGGGATGCAGGTGCGCGGCTGGACGCCGTACGTCTCGACGTTCGCGGCGTTCCTGACGCGCGCGCACGACTTCCTGCGCATGGCGGCGGTCAGCCGGGCGAAGCTGAGCCTGGCCGGGTCGCACGCGGGTGTCGCGATCGGCGAGGACGGGCCGTCGCAGATGGCGCTTGAGGACATCGCGATGTTCCGCGCGATCCACGGCAGCACCGTCCTGTACCCCTGCGACGCCAACCAGACGGGCCACCTGGTCGCCGGTATGGCGGACCTGGAGGGCATCGGCTACCTGCGGACGTCGCGCGGCAAGATGACCGTCATCTACGGCGCGGACGAGCAGTTCCCGATCGGCGGCAGCAAGCTGCTGCGGGCCTCGTCCGACGACGTGGTGACCGTCGTCGCGGCTGGCGTGACCGTGCACGAGGCGTTGAAGGCGGCGGACGAGCTGGCGGACGAGGGCATCCGCGTGCGCGTCATCGACCTGTACTCGGTGAAGCCGGTGGACGCCCCCACGCTGCGTGAGGCGGCGGAGCAGACCGGCTGCCTGATCACGGTGGAGGACCACCACCCCGAGGGCGGGATCGGCGACGCCGTGCTCGACGCGTTCACGGACGGCCGCCCCGTGCCGCGTCTGCTGCGGCTCGCGGTCTCCTCGATGCCGGGCTCGGCGACCGAGGCGGAGCAGCTGGAGGCGGCGGGCATCGACGCCTCGGCCATCGCCACGGCGGTGCGCCGCCAGGCGGCCGACCACGGCACGGTCTGACGCCGCCCGCGGGCTACCCGGCCGCCGCCCCCGCCTTCCCGGCGAGGGTGGCGGCCTGGACGCGTTCCGCCGCCTCCTCGACCGCGGGAAGGTGCGCGAGGACGGCGCGGGCGCGCGCGGCCAGGTCGGCGGCCGAGGCGATGCCGAGGTCGGCGAGCGCCGCGTCGAAGGCGGGGGCCAGCTCACGGCCGAGGCCGGGCGCGTCCGCGTCGAGCACCATGTGGCAGCGGGCGAACGTCGCGGCGATCCAGAACATCACCTCGCGCTGACGGCCCGCCCTGATCAGCCGCAGGCTCCCGTCGATGGCGATCGGCCGGGCGGCGGGCGTCAGGTCGGAGCTGAAGGGGAACGGCGTACGGGCGACGGGCGCCGTCGCGTCGAACGTGCGGGCCAGGGCGTGCAGATGCTCCTCGGCGCGCCGCGCGGTGAGGTCCTGGCAGCCGAGCAGCCGCAGCAGGCCGTCGTACGCGTCGCCGAGGCCGTGGGACAGCAGGAGGTCGCGGACGGCGAGGTAGCGCAGCCGTACGGTCGGGTTGCGCAGGCCCGCGACGAGGACGACGTGCGTCGTGACGCCTGTCGGGAACAGCCAGGACGTCACGAGCCGCGGCCAGGGCGCGGTGGTGTCGAGGCCGGTCAGGGCGCGTTCGACGTTGCCGCGGGCCTCGGCGCGGCGGCGGCGCACCCAGCGCGGGTCGGCGAACGCGCGGCCGACCGTCGCGCGCAGCCTGGCCAGCTCGCCGTAGGGGTCGGCGAGCAGCGTGCCGCCCGGCACGACGTCGGTGCGGAAGGCCCCGGCGAGGTGGTAGGAGCCGAGGACGGCCTCGGGGTCCGCGAGCCGGGCGTGCGGCAGGTAGGAGACTTCGAGGAGCGCGCCCCGGTGCAGGAACTTGCCCGGCTTGTGGCCCTCGGGGAGTGTGTCGAGGACGACCATGACGTCCGTGTCGGAGCCGACCGGCACCTCGGCCCCGGGCGGCAGTGTCAGCGTGGAGCCGGTCAGGTAGGCGCCACGGAAGCCGGGCAGGCGGCTTCCGTGGCGTGTCACCCAGTCGGTGGCGGCGGCTCTGGCGTCCCCGACCAGCATCCCCTCAGCCCGCTCGGTCGAAGTGGGCCGCGGCCAGGTAGTCGGGCCTCGGGTCGAGGGCGGCGGCGAGCCTGAAGTGCCGCAGCGCCTCGTCGCCGCGCCCGGCGCGTTGCAGCGTGCGGGCGAGGGCGAAGTGGGCGAACGGGTTGTCGGGCTCGCGCTCCAGCACGAGGCCGAACTCCATCTCGGCGGCCCGCAGCTGCGCGGCCAGGAAGAACGCGCGGGCGCGCAGCAGGCGCGCGGCGGTGTTCTCGGGGTGCGCGCTGATGACCGGGTCGAGCAGCTTCAGGGCGCCGCGCGGGTCGCGGGCGTCGAGCAGGTGCTCGGCCGCGCGGTAGGCGATGACGTTGGTCTCCGGAGTGGCTTCGGGCACGGTTGTCCTCCTAGCGCTCGCTGCCGGACCGGCCCACGGATGTCGGTGTGCCGCACCCGGTGAACGATGCCGACCGGAACGTTATTCCCGTGCGGACCGCCCGCCCCACCTCCGGGCGGGTCACGGTACGGCGTGCGGCCGTGCCGCGTCAGCCGGTGTGCTCGTCGGGAAGTCGCACGATGTGCGGGATGCCGGCCGGGTTGCTGATCCAGTGGGCGGCCAGGCCGGGGGGCAGGGGTTCCAGCTCGTCCTGCGGATGCACGCCGTGCGCGGCGAGGTGGCGGGCGGCCTGCTCGACGTCGTCGGTGAACAGTTCGAGCCACAGCTGTGCCTGGGCGTAGGTGTCCACCTGGTCGAGCCAGAGCGTGACGGGTCCCAGCCGGACGGACGCGGACCGCGCCACGGTGCCGCCCGTGGCCTCGCCGTCGTCCTCGGTCACCTCCATGCCGAGCACGTCGCGGTAGAAGGCGACGGTGCTGTCGTAGTGGGCCTTGGGGAGCTTCATGGCGATGTTGTGGCCGCCCTGGAAGGTGGGTCTCATGGCCGGTTCTCCTGTTCGTGGTCGAGGTAGGTGCGCAGGGCGTCCAGGGTGTGGTCCCAGTCGCGGGCGAGGGCGGCCAGGAAGGACTGGGCGGTCGCCATCGGGGCCGGTTCGAGGTGGTAGCGGACGCGGCGGCGTTCCGCCGGTTCCGCCCGTACGAGACCGGCGCCGGAGAGATGGGCGAGGTGCTTGGCGACGGCCTGGCGGGAGATGGGCAGGCGCGCGGCGAGGTCGGTCGCGGTCGCGGGGCCGCGGGCGGCCAGCTCGGCGAGGACGGCGCGCCTGCTGGCGTCGGCCAGCGCGGCGAACACGGCCACCGCCACGGTCTCGGGGTCAGCCACGGGCGTCGAGGTGCCTCGCCAGCTTGGCGAGTTCGACCTGCCAGCCCTCGGCGTTGCCCCGGTAGGCGGCGTCCAGCTCGGCGGGGAGCTGCGCGAAGCCCGTCTCGGTGAGGCTGAGTCTGGTGCCGTCGCCGAGCGCGTCCAGGGTGATCTCGACGCGGGTGCGGCGCGGGTCGCGGGGCGGGAGGCCGTCGATCGGCCAGGTGAAGGACAGGCGGCGCGGCGGTTCGACGGTCTCGATCCGCAGGACGGACCACGTGCCGTCCCAGCGCGCCCTGATCCGGCCGCCGGGCCGGAGCTCGTCGATCTCGGCCGTGTCGCCGAGCCAGCCGCCGAGTCCTTCCGTGGTGGTCAGGGCGGCCCACACCTTCTCGATCGGGTGGGCGAGGTCGAGCGTGCGCTCGATGCGGTCGGGGAGCGGCATGCGGGTACCTCCATGGCAACCATTCGGTTGCGTCACTCTATGGCAACCCGAAGGTTGCGACAAGCTCCGGCCGCCGCCCCCGTGATCCACCGCCGTGGCGCCCCCGCGGTCAAGATCGCGGAGCGTCCCCGGGTACTAGCCTGCTGGACCATGGCCACGCCCGACGCGCTCCCGCCCCGCCGCCGCACGCTGATCCTCGCCATCTGCTGCATGAGCCTGCTGATCGTCAGCCTCGACGTCACGGCGCTGAACGTCGCCCTCCCGTCCCTCCAGCGCGAGTTGGACGCCGACATCTCGGGCCTCCAGTGGACGGTGGACATCTACACCGTCGTCATCGCCTCGTTCCTGATGCTGTCCGGCTCGATGGCCGACCGGGTGGGGCGCAGGCGGGTCTTCCGGACAGGGCTGGTCGTCTTCGTGACCGGCTCCGTGCTGTGCGCGCTGGCGCCGAGCCTCGGCTGGCTGGTGGCGTTCCGGGCGCTCCAGGCCGTCGGCGGGTCGATGCTGAACCCGGTCGCGATGTCGATCATCACCAACACGTTCCGCGACCCGAAGGAGCTGGCGCGGGCGATCGGCGTGTGGGGCGGGGTCGTCGGGATCTCGATGGCGGTCGGCCCGGTGGTCGGCGGCGCGCTTGTGCAGGCGTTCGACTGGCGGGCGATCTTCTGGATCAACGTGCCGATCGGCCTCGCGGCGCTGTTCCTGACGATGCGGTTCGTGCCGGAGTCACGGGCGCCGCACCCCCGCAGGCCCGACCCGGTGGGGCAGCTGCTGGTCATCGCGGTGCTCGGCGGCCTGACCTTCGGCATCATCGAGGGCGGCAAGCAGGGCTGGACGTCGCCGCTGCTGGTCGTCCCGGTGGGCATCGCGGCGTGCGCGCTGATCGCGCTGCTGACGTACGAGCCGCGCCGCCCCGAGCCGCTGCTCGAAGTGCGGTTCTTCCGCAGCGCGCCGTTCAGCGGGGCGTTCGGCATCGCCGTGGCCGCGTTCTCCGGCCTGGGCGGCTTCCTCTTCCTGAACACGATCTACCTCCAGGACGACCGCCACCTCTCCGCGCTGGACGCCGGGCTGCACCTGCTGCCCATGGCCGCGGTGACGCTCTTCTTCTCGCCGCTGTCCGGCTACCTGGTGGGCCACATCGGCCCCCGGGTGCCGCTGCTGCTGGCGGGCACCGCCATCACCGCGAGCGGGCTGCTGCTGACGCGCCTGCACCCGCACACGTCGCTCCCGCTGCTGTTCAGCGCCTACGCGCTGTTCGGCATCGGCTTCGGGCTGGTCAACGCGCCGCTGACGAACACGGCCGTGACCGGCATGCCGCGCTCCCAGTCGGGCGTGGCGGCCGGGATCGCCTCGACCGGGCGGCAGATGGGCTCGGCGCTCGGCGTCGCCGTGGTCGGCACGACGCTGGGCGCGGGCTCACGGACCGCGGGCTGGTGGGTCATCGCGGGCTGCGGGCTCCTCGTCCTCGCGATCGGCGCGCTGACCACCGGCCGCTGGGCGCGCGGGACGGCGGAGCGCGCCGCCGAGCGACTGCCCCGGGACTCCGTGCCGATCGCGCAGCAGCGGCCCGGCGCGTGACGGCCGGACACGTGCCGTCGGCCTGCTGTTCGCGCGGGCGTACGCCGGTGAAACACAGGTGACATCCAGGTGGACTATGCTCACAGCTCTCATGATCATCACAGGAGCCATGGCCGCCTGAGCCCGCGGCCGTGGCGGGCCCTGACGCCCTGGTCCACGGCGTCCGCGGGCACCCGCCCCGTGATCCCGACGCGGTGGACCACACGTCGATCTGCTGACCTCGGTGATGACGGGAGCGTGCGCGATAGCACTTCGAATATGGCTGAGCAGCGCGGGAGCAGCCACGACCCAGGTGATCCGGATGTTGCGCGACAATCCGGACGCCACCCCGGTCCGCATCCACGGGACCAACGTGGACCCCGCCGCGCCCGCCCTCGCGGCGTGCGACGTGGCGGAGGTCGAACCGTACCGCGTGTCCGACCGGCACTACGCCGACTTCGCCCTCGACTTCTGCCGCAGGCACCGCATCGACGTGCTGATCCCGCCCCGGCGCCTCGACGCCCTGGCGCCGCACGCCGCGCGGTTCGCCGAGGCGGGGACGCGCCTGATGACGTCGTCCCCGGCCGCCATCCGCGTGCTGACCAGCAAGAGCCGCACCTACGAGGCCGCCCGCGCCATCGGCGTCCCCGTACCGGAGTGGCGCGTCGTCTCCGACGCGGACGGGTTGCGCGGCGCCGTGGAGGAGCTGGGCGCGCTGGGCGGGCCCGTGTGCATCAAGCCCGCGGGCGAGTACTCGGCGTTCGGGTTCCGCATCCTGGAGGACGGGCCGCTGCGGCTGCGCGACCTGCTGGAACCGGCACGTCCGCTGGTCTCGGTCGGCGCGGTCGCCGAGGCGCTGAAACGGGCGGCCGACGCCCGCGAGAAGGTGCCCGAGTTCATCGTCATGCCCTACCTCGACGGCCCCGAGGTGAGCGTGGACTGCCTCTCCGCGCCGGGCGGCGCGCTGCTCGCGGCGGTGCCGCGCGCGAAGCAGGGGCGCTACCGGCTGCTGCTGGACGACCCGGAGCTCGTCGGCATCGCCGCACGCGTCGTCGGCCACTTCGGGCTCGCGTACCTGTCGAACGTGCAGCTGCGGCACTGGCAGGGGCGGCCGGTGCTGCTTGAGGCGAACCCGCGGCCGTCCGCCGGGATCTTCCAGACGGCGTTCAGCGGCGTGAACCTGCCGTGGGCCGCCGTGCGGCTGCTGACGAGCGGCGACGCGGGCGCCGTGGACGGGCTGCGCCTCGGCGGCCGGGTCGCCGTCACGGAGGTGGCGACCGAGGTGCGCGAGGTGGCCGCCGAGGTCGTCAGGCAGCGCACCACGGCAACGCACCCGGGCGAGCTGGCCACGACCGCCTGACGTCCCGCCCCTCCCGGTGCCGTCCGTCGCCGCCGCGGCGGACGGCACCGGGTTCAGGCCGGGGGCGCGGCCGTCGTCCCGCGCGCGACGAACCGCACGGCGGGCGACGCGCGCGGCACGACGGGGACGCCGTCGGTCAGTTCGAGCACCGAACGCGCCACCGCCGTCCCGAAGTCGTGCACCTCGCCCCGCATCACCGACAGCGCGGGCGACGCCAGGCGGCACATCGCCGAGTCGTCCCAGGCGAGCAGCGACAGCTCGCCCGGCACGGACACGCCCAGCTCCCTCGCCCGCGCGAGCCCCGCGAGGGCCATGACGTCGTTGTCGTACACGACGGCCGTCGGCCGGTCGGGGCGGCGCAGCAGGCGCGCGGTCAGCTCCGCGCCCGACTCGGCCGAGTAGTCGCCCTCGACCGTCACCGGCTCGACGCCCGCCTCGCGGCAACGCGCGGTGAACGCGTCCGTCCGCGCCCGTGTGTGCAGCAGCCCGGCGGGCCCGCTCACCCGGGCGAGCACGCGGTGGCCGAGGTCCAGGAGACGGCTCGCCGCCTCGCGGGCCGGGCCCGTGTCGTCCGTGGTGACGGCGGGCAGCGCCGGATCGGCGGCCCACGTGCCGACGAGCAGGCACGGCAGGCCCAGCTCGCGCAGCGCGGCCGGTCTGCGGTCGCCCTCGGCCAGGTTGACCACCACGACCGCGTCCACCAGGCCACGGGCGGCCCAGCGGCCGTACGCGGTGATCTCCGCGTCGTGGGACGGCACCACGTGCAGGAGCAGCGACAGGCCGCGGTCGGCGAGCGTCTCCTCGATCCCGGCGATGAACTCCATGAAGAACGGCTCCACGCCCAGCAGCCGCGCCGGGCGGGCCAGGACGAGGCCGACCGCCCCGGCCCGGCTCACCCCTGGCCGTCCGCCGCCGGGGCGAACAGGGAGTTGACGCTGCGCAGCACCGGGGCCCGCGTGAAGGCGGCGGGATCGACGGGGGCGGCGGTGCGGACGGTGAAGGAGTGCGTCTCGCCCGGCAGCAGGCTCACCAGCATCTCGTCCGTCTCGGCGTCGGGGGCGACCCGGTCGGCGAGCAGCGCGACGTCGCGGGCGAACGAGCGGGCCCGCACGTCCACCCGGTAGCCGCCTGGCACGGCGGTCGCCTCGGCGTCGAGGGCGGCGGGGTCGTAGGCCAGGTCGCGGTCCTCGGCGAAGAGGTGGACGGCGCGGGCGTCGTCCACGGTCGCCACCAGCACCTCGCGGGCGGCGTCCGCCGGGGTCACCAGCGCGGCGGGCAGCGGCAGCGTGACGGCCGAGCGGGCCGCCGCGTCGAGGAAGATCTCCGCGCTGTCCAGGACCTCGCCGCCGAACGTCACGCGCCGCACGGTGAGCGTGCCGTGCCACGGCGCGGCGGCGTCGTTCACCGCGACGACCGCGAGGCCGTCCTCGCGCGGTTGGACGGTGAGCAGCCGGGGGGCGTACGCGTGCCGCAGCCCGTACCACAGCGGCTTGCGGCGCCCGTCGCCGTCCACGGCGGCCCAGGAGGTGACCGGCCAGCAGTCGTTCAGCTGCCAGACGAGCGCCCCGGCGGTGCGTGGCCACCAGGAGCGGAAGTGCTCGACGCCGAACCGCACGGCGCGCGCCTGGTTGAGCTGCGTGGCCCAGTGCCAGTCGGCGAACGTGCCGGGGTCGGGCAGGTGCGGGGCCATGCCGCGGTCGAGCTTGCCGTTGCCGTCCTCGGCCTTCTGGTGCAGGAGGAAGCCGGGCGAGGTGGCGGTCAGCGGCGCGTCGTGGACCCAGTCGGTGAGCGTCCGCCACGTCGCGGGGCCCTGGAAGCCGAACTCCGAGCAGAAGCGCGGGATCTCGGTGCGGTACTCGGTGTAGTCCACGCGGTTCCACACGTCCCACTCGTGGCGGGTGCCGTGGTCCGGGTCGTTGGGGTGGACGCCCTCCGGGCCGGAGCCGGGGCTGTACGGGCTGCCGTCCGCGTAGGGGCGGGTCGGGTCCAGCTCCGCGACGATCGCGGGGAACAGCTCGGTGTAGTAGCGGCGGCCCCAGGTGCGGTCGCCGAGGGGCTCCTGCCAGCCCCAGTCACGCCAGCCCCACAGGTTCTCGTTGCCGCCGTTCCACAGGACGAGGGAGGGGTGCGGGGTGAGGCGGGCGACGTTCTCCCGCGCCTCGGCCTCGAACTCGCCCCACAGCGGCTCCTCCTCGGGGTAGGCGGCGCAGGCGAGGAGGAAGTCCTGCCACACGAGGACGCCGCGCTCGTCGCAGACGTCGTAGAAGTCGTCGCTCTCGTAGATGCCGCCGCCCCAGACGCGGAGCATGTTCATGTGCGCGTCCACGGCCTGGTCCACGCGGCGTGCGAGGCGGTCGCGCGTGACGCGGGTGAGGAAGTGGTCGTCGGGGATCCAGTTGGCGCCCTTGGCGAAGACGGGGACACCGTTGACGACGAAGGTGAAGGGCGTGCCGGTCGCGTCGGGGGTGGTGTCCAGCGTGACGGTGCGGAAGCCGACGCGCCGCTCGGCGCGCTCTAGGGTGCCGCTGGCCGAGGCGAGGGTGATCTCCAGGTCGTACAGGGGCTGTTCGCCGTAGCCGACCGGCCACCACAGGCGCACGTCCGGCACCTCGACGGTGACGCGCGCGGTGTCCTCCCCCGCCGGGACGGTCGTCTCGGCGCGGTGTCCGGCGACGGCGGCGGTGAGCGTGAGCGCGGTGGCGTCCGCACGGCCCGAGCGCTCGACGCGCACATGGACCTCTACGCGGCCCGTCCCGTCGGCGGCGACGGTGACGAGCGGGCGGACCTCGGCGAGGCGCGCCGTGCGCCAGCGCTCCAGGCGCACGGGCTTCCAGATACCGGCGGTCTGGAGGTCGGGTCCCCAGTCCCAGCCGAAGCTGCACGCCATCTTGCGGACCATGGGGAACGGGTGCGGGTACGCGTGCGGGCGGGCGCCGAGGCGTTCCTCGACCTCCTCGGCGTGGGCGAGGGCGGAGCGGAAGGTCAAGGACAGCGCGGCCGGGGTGCCGTCGAGGAGGCCGGTCACGTCGAAGCGGTGGGAGCGGTGCATGTTGGCCGTGGTGCCGAGGACGCGGCCCGCGAGTTCGACGGTGGCGACCGTGTCGAGGCCGTCGAAGACCAGATCGACGCGCTCGTCCGGCGCGGCGGCCGGGGCATCGACGGTGGTGGTGTAGCGCCAGTCGGTGCGGTGGAGCCAGACCAGGTCCTCCTCGACGCGGTCGAGGTAGGGGTCGGGGATGAGCCCGGCCGCCAGCAGGTCGAGGTGGGTGCTGCCGGGGACCTGGGCGGGCAGGTCGCGGCCCGCGACGGCGTCGGGCACCGGCCCGGCGACCGCCGTGAGGCGCCAGCCGTCGTGCAGCGTGTGGCGGATCATCGTGAACTCTCCCGGGGTGTCGCCCATGTGCGGACCAGAACAGACCTGAACGGAACGGATCTGACCGAATCGGACCAGAACGGGCGAGATTCTTTCGCAGCCGAAGAAAGTAAGTCAAGGACGCACCTCCCCGCCGCCCGGAACGCGCACGGCGCCGCCAGGAGCGGGGCTCCCGGCGGCGCCGTGTGCGGAAGGACCGGCCGCGTCACTCGCCGTTCGGCACGAGGTTCGCGAAGATCTGCGCCTGGTCCGGGTGGCTCCACAGGGCAGGGAACGCGAACAGGTACACGCGCGTGGGCCAGCCGCTGAACTTGTCCACGTTGAACTCGGTGGTGGTCCCCTCGGTCAGCACCGGGATGTACGGGAGCTGCTGCTCCAGCGCGTTCTGGATCGTGTTGTAGTGCTGCTGCCGTTCCGGGCTCAGCGGGTCGAGACGGCTCAGCTCCTCGATGGCCTCGTCCACCGCCGGGTTGGCGTACCGGGCGTAGTTGGTCCCGGCCGGGGTGCCGACCTCGGCGGTGTTCTCGCTGTCGAAGTACGTCCGGTACAGGTAGTAGGGGTCCGGGTACGGGCCCTGCGCGAGCGTGTCCAGCGCCAGCTGGAAGTCGCCGTCCGTCCGCGCCTGCGCCAGCTCGTGCGGCGCGACCTCCTGCACGACCAGCTCGATCCCGGCGGCACGCACCTGCTCCGCGAGGGCTTCGAGCGCCGTGATGTGCTCCGCCTGGTCGCTCGCCACCGAGACCGTCAGCGAGACCCGGCGGCCGTCCTTCTCGAAGATCCCGTCCTCGCCCCGCGTGTAGTCGGAGTCCTCCATGCCGTTCTCGGCCTGCGCGACGTTGGACGACATCGGCGCGACACGGTTGTTCAGCCCGGCGGATATGTAGGCGGCGTCACGCTCGGGGAGCGCGAAGCCGGGCGAGATCTCGCTCGCGGTGTTCTGGTAGGCGAGGGAGTTCAGCTCCTCGCGGTCCATCGCGATGTACAGCGACTGACGCACGACCGGGTCGGTCTGCGGCCCCTCGCAGCCCAGGTCCGCGTCCGAGCACGCGGCGAGCACGATCTGGTTCATCGGCACGGTGATGGCCTTGTAGCCGTCGTAGTCCGACTCGACGTTCGCGATGTCGGGCACGGGCCCCGTGTAGACGTCGATGTCGCCCGAGTCCAGGGCGTCGGCCGCCGTGTCGTCGCCCGACAGCGTCACGTAGCGCACGTTCGTCACGGCGGGTTCGCCGTCCCAGTACTCCGGGTTGGCGGCCAGGACGAAGGCGTCGGGCGCGAAGTCGCTGAGCACGTAGGGCCCGGTGCCCACCGGCTCGGTGACCGGGTCGGCCCCCGGGTCCGCGATCGCGCTCCACAGGTGCTCGGGGACGATGTACGTCCTGCCGAGCAGCTGCGGCCCCTCCATGAACGAGGGGTCGGGGAAGGTGACGCGGACGCGCGTCGCGTCATCCACCGTCGTCTCGCCGGCGAAGCCGCTCGGGTTCGGCACGGCGCCCGAGGCGAGCAGGTCGAAGGTGAACTTCACGTCGTCGGCCGTGAAGGGCTCGCCGTCCGACCAGGTCACGTCCTCCTGGAGCGTGATGACCAGCTCGGTGCCGCCGCGCCGCCACTCGTACTCGGTGCCGAGCCGGGGGACCATGCTGCCCTGGGCGGCGACGTTGTAGAAGAACAGCGGCTCGAAGATCGTCCCCGGCCCCTCGATGCTCGACGGCGAGAAGGGGTTGAAGTTGCTCTGGTAGTCGCCCGCCTGCCCTGCGTAGACGACCAGGGTGTCGGGCGGGGCCGCGCCCTCGTCGTCCGACCCGCCGCACGCGGACGCGAGCAGGCCGACCGACACCGCCCCGACCGCCGCCGTGCGCACCCGTCGCCTTACGTGCTGGGACATATTCGTTCCTCTCGAAGCCTGCCCCGCCGTCGAGGCATGGGCGGAGTCACTGGGCGGGGACATGATCGCCGGGCCGCCGGACCGGCCGGAGGCCGCCCCTCCCCCGGCACGGAGGGCGCCGGGCCGCGGACGCCGCCCGTTCCCCACGGAGCCCCGTGCGGCAAATAAACTGAGCCGCGCACAGAGTCACGAGGGCGGCGCGCAGCGCAGCCGGGGACCGCCGTGCGCGATGCGGAGGAGCCAGTGAGCGGACCGGCGGGAGCCACCCCGCACGCCAGCAGCCGGGCGGCCGTCCTGGACGCCGTCCGGGCGGCGGGCACCATCAGCCGGGTGGGGATCGCGGCGGCGACCGGGTTCACCGGCGCGACGGTCTCCACCGTGGTCAGGCGCCTGATCGACGACGGCCTCGTCGTGGAGACGGGCCGGGCCGCGTCCACCGGCGGGAAGCGCCGGGTGCTGCTCCAGCTCAACCAGTCCTCCCGGTTCGCCGTGGGCGTGCATCTGGACCACGCGGGCCTCACCTACGTCCTCACGAACCTGGGCGGCTCGGTGGTGGCCAGGATGTCCCGCGCGGGTGTCGGCACCGACGATCCCCCGGTCGTGGTGGCCAGGATGGCCACGGAGGTTGAGGCCCTGATCGAGGGCGCAGGCATCGACCGCAGCAGGATACTGGGCCTCGGAGTCGTGGCTCCCGGCCCCATGAACCAGGCGGGCGGGAGGCGGCTGGTTCCGCCCGCGATGCGGCTTTGGGACGGCTTCGCGCTGGACCGCGCGCTGGGGTCGGCCGTGGGGCTGCCCGTGGTGCTGGAGAACGACGCCACGGCCGCGGCGCTGGGCGAGCACTGGTCGGGCGACGTCAGGGGAACAGCGGCCTTCGCCGCCGTCCACCTGGGCACCGGGATCGGCGCCGGACTGATGGCGGACGGGGTCGTGTTCAGGGGCGCGAGCGGCAACGCGGGTGAGATCGGGCACATCTGCCTCGACGTGGACGGGCCGGAGTGCTGGTGCGGGGCGCGCGGCTGTGTCGAGGCGCTGGCGGGGCCGGGCGCGGTCGTCGCGGCGGCGCGGGCCGATCCCGCGGTGGCGCGCGCCGCGGGGCTGACCGGGGAGCCCGCGGGACGGCCGCGCCGGGCCGCGGAGTTCGCGGCGGTCGCGCGCGCCGCGCTGCGGGGCGACCCGGGGGCCGGGGCGCTGGTGGGGCGCTCGGCGCGGTGGCTGGCGGTGGCCGTCAGGACGCTCGCCACGGTGGCGGACCTGGAGCAGGTCGTCCTGACCGGGCCGGGGTTCGCCGTCGCAGGTCCGCTGTACCTGCCGGTGGTGCGGGAGGAGCTGGAGCGTCACTTCTTCGCGCGCGGCACGCACGGCGTGACCGTGCGGCTGTCCAGGACGGCGGCGACCGCCCCTGCCGTGGGCGCGGCGGCGCTCGTGCTGCGCTCCGAGCTGGTCCCGGCGCGTGACGGCTTCCGGCCGCACGTGGCGGGGGCCGCCGGGGGCTGACCCGGCCGGGCGCTTCGGCGCCGCCGCCGTGCCCCGTGCGGGTGATCCTGCGGCGCGCGCCCCCGGCGGGCGGAGGCGTGCCCCGCGTGCGCGCGAGCCGTCGCTGCCGCGAAACACTCCGGTCGGAGAACCGGGCGCCGCAAGGGTGTTCGGCACCGGTTTCCCTAACGGGTTAATTCCGGTGCCCGCGCACATGACCGCGTTCCGCGACGGGGACACATCGGTCGTCCAGGGGAGAGACGCCGAATGACGGCGGTCCTTGACGATTGGAGCGCCGGAGTGGATACCTCCGACAAGGTGTGGGCCTGTCCGTTCGACTTCGCGGACGGCCTTGAGTTCGACCCGTTGCTTCGGCAACTGATGACGGAGGCACCTGTCGCCCGCATCACCATGTCCTACGGCGAGGGCGAGGCATGGCTCGTCACGCGCTACGAGGACGTGCGTCTGGTGACGACCGACCGCAGGTTCAGCAGGGCGGCGGTCGCCGGGCGTGACTTCCCGCGCATGACGCCCGCGCCGATCGTGCAGTCGGAGTCGATCAACCTGCTCGACCCACCGGCCAGCAACCGGCTGCGCAGACTGGTCTCCCAGGCGTTCACCGCGCCGAAGGTGGAGGCCATGAAGCCGAAGACGCAGCGCATCGTGGACACGCTGCTCTCCGGCCTGGAGGACCACGGGCCGCCAGCCGACCTCGTGAAGCACGTGTCGATGCAGCTGCCGCTCACGAGCATCTGCGAGGTCCTCGACATCCCGGAGACCGACCGGCCCGAACTGCGCCGCAGGGCCATCGACATGATGGCGGTCGGGCCGGCCACGAAGGAGGCGGCGGTCCGCGCGAAGGCGGAGCTGCGCTCCTACTTCGCGGACCTCACGCGCCACCGCAGGGCGCACCCGGGCGAGGACCTGATCAGCTCGCTCGCCGCCGCCAAGGACGGCGACGACATCCTCGGGCCCGACGAGCTGACCGTCATGGCCATGGTCCTGCTGATGACCGGCCACGACACGAGCACCTACCAGCTCAGCAACATCACCTACACCCTGCTGACCCGGCCCGAGCAGCTCGCCAGGCTGCGCGCGGAGCCGCAGGCGCTGCCGCGCGCGCTGGAGGAACTGCTGCGGTACATCCCGTTCCGCAAGGGCGTCGGCATCCCGCGCGTCGCGACGGAGGACGTGGAGGTCGGAGGCGTGCTGATCCGCGCGGGCGAGGCCGTCCACGTCTCCTACCTGGCGGCCAACCGCGACCCGGCGCGCTTCGAGCGTCCTGACGAGCTGGACATCGACCGGCCCGCCTCGCCGCACATGACGTTCGGCTGGGGAGCGCACCACTGCATCGGCGCCCCGCTGGCGCTGATGGAGCTGGAGCTGGCCATCGGCAGCCTGCTGGAGCGGTTCCCGCGCCTGGCGCTCGCCGTGCCGCCCGAGGAGGTGCGCTGGAACGACGAGTCGATCTGGCGCTACCCGTACGAACTCCCGGTCACCTGGTGACCGGAGCCGTCACCCGCACACACACCACCGAACAGCCATCGATACCGCGGCGGCCACGACCGTGACCGCCGAGGCAAGGGGAGGGGATCGAATCATGGCGACCCTGTGCAGACCGTCCATCGCCGTTCCGGAGAACGTCCTCACCGTCGAGAAGACGCTGGAACTCGCCCGCACCATGCACGCCGACCATCCGCAACTGGGCCTCGCCCTGCGGCTGATCGCCAACACCGGGGTCAAGACCCGGCACATCGTGCAGCCCATCGAGGAGACGCTGAAGCATCCGGGCTTCGAGGCGCGCAACAAGGTCTACGAGGCGGAGGCCAAGCGGCGCGTGCCGCAGGTCGTCTACGGGGCCCTGGACAACGCGGGCCTCGGCGTACGCGACATCGACCTCATCGTCTACGTGTCGTGCACCGGCTTCATGATGCCGTCGATGACGGCCTGGCTCATCAACACGCTCGGCTTCCGCCCGGAGACGCGGCAGCTCCCCATCGCGCAGCTCGGCTGCGCCGCCGGGGGCGCGGCGATCAACCGGGCGCACGACTTCTGTCTCGCCTATCCGGACGCGAACGTCCTGATCGTCGCGTGCGAGTTCTGCTCGCTGTGCTACCAGCCCACCGACCTCGGCGTCGGTTCGCTGCTGTCCAACGGGCTGTTCGGCGACGCCGTGGCGGCGGCCGTCGTGCGGGGCCGGGGCGGCACGGGCGTGAGCCTGGAGCGCAACGGCTCGCACCTCGTGCCGGACACGGAGGACTGGATCTCCTACGCCGTGCGGAACACCGGCTTCCACTTCCTGCTGGACAAGCGGGTCCCCACGACGATGAAGATGCTGGCGCCCGCGCTGCGGACGCTGGCCTCGGCGCACGACTGGGACATGGCCGGTCTCGACTTCCACATCGTGCACGCGGGCGGCCCGCGCATCCTCGACGACCTGTGCCACTTCCTCGACGTCGCGCCGGAGATGTACCGCTACAGCAGGGCCACGCTCACCGAGCGCGGCAACATCGCGAGCTGTGTCGTCTTCGACGCGCTGGAGCGGCTGTTCGCCGACGGCGGCGCGCAGGAGGGGGCACGCGGGGTGATCGCGGGCTTCGGGCCGGGGATCACCGCGGAGATCTCGCTCGGCTCCTGGACCACGGCGCGGCCCGCGGTGACCGGGCAGAGCCGCAGGACGGAGCAGGCCGCGGTCGGCTGACGCTCACCGCGCCGGGGTCCCGGCGTCCGCGCCGCGGACGCGGCTGAAGTACGCCTCCACCACCGTGTCATGGCCGGGAAAGGCCAGGGGGACGGGCTTGTCGAGCACGAGCCACTCGGTGGTCTCGTCGGTGGGGGCGGACTCCGGCAGGTCGGCCAGGTCAACGGGCGGCAGCAGCCCGTACACGTTGACCGTGCGGTCGCCGCTGTGGACGTCGAAGAGGGTGACGTCCGCCGCGTCGCCGATCAGGCCCGTCTCCTCGCGCAGCTCGCGCGCGACGGACTGCTGCCAGCTCTCGCCCAGCTCCATGTACCCGCCGGGCAGGGCCAGTTCGCCACGGCAGGGCTCGATGTCCCGCCGCACGACGACGAGGCCGAGGCCGTGCTCCAGCCGCACCTGGAGCATGGCCACGGCGACGGGCAGCGGATTCGCCCAGTGCGTCTCGCCGCAGCCGGGACAGTCGCGCGGCCATCCCGCCTCCACGGCGTAGGCGATTCCGCAGTAGGGGCAGTGGGAGATGGTCCGGCCATAGGTGTACGCCATCGGGTGAGCCGCCTTTCTCAAGCTGCTGACATGCTGTCATCGCGCCCGGGTCCGGTCCCGCAGCCGGTGCCCGGGGGAGGGCGCGCGTCAGGACTTCCGGCCGACGCCGCCGAAGATGTCCAGCTCCTCGCCAGGCTCCGGCTCCCGCGTGCCGGGCCGCCACCGCGAGCAGGGCACGAAGCCCGGCTCGATCAGGTCGAGCCCGTCGAAGAAGACGGCCAGCTCCTCGGGCGAGCGCAGGTGGTAGGGGACGGCGCCGCTCTCGTTGTACTCCTGCTGGGCGGCGACGCACGCCTTGGCGAACACGTTGGTGCCGTCGCTGAGGGCGAGATGGCTGCCGGACGGAAGCGCCTCCAGCAGCCGCGCCACGATGGCGCGCGCCTCCTCGTGCGACGCGATGTGGCCGAGCACGCCGCTCAGGATCAGCCCGACGGGCCGGGTGAGGTCGAGCGTGCGGGCCATGGCCTCCAGGATGACGGCCGGTTCGTGCAGGTCGGCGTGCACGTAGTCGGTGACGCCCGAGGGCCCGCTGATCAGCAGCGCCCGCGCGTGGGCGAGGACGAGCGCGTCGTTGTCCACGTAGACGATGCGCGCCTCGGGCGCGACGCGCTGGGCGATCTGGTGGGTGTTGTCCGCCGTGGGCAGGCCGGTGCCTATGTCCACGAACTGCCGTATCCCGGCCTCGGCGACGAGGTGGTGCACCGCGCGGGTGAGGAAGCCGCGGGACGCGCGGGCCAGCAGCGTGATCCCGGGGAAGGCCGTGCGGTAGCGCTCCCCGGCGGCGCGGTCCACCTCGTAGTGGTCCTGGCCGCCCAGCCAGTAGTTCCAGATCCGAGCCGAGTGGGGCACCGAGATGTCGATCATGGGTGCTTCGTCGGTCACGGGGCATTTCTCCTGTACTGCTGTGCTGGGTGGTGCTCTGGGCTCGGGTGACCGCGCGGATCGCCGTGCCGCGGGCAGGCCGTTGGCCCGTCCCACGGTGATCAATGACAGCACGGGATCATAGACGGCGCCTATCGCTTGGTCGATAAAACGTCATGAACGGATGAGGTCGGCCGCCGGTGCACGCCCTCCCCCGGCGCGTGGCGCGGGGGCGTCGCCCGCGCCCTCGCGGGGCGCGTCGCCGCCGGTCAGCGGCAGGAGCGCGTGGACGGCGGCGCGTCCGGCGCGGTTGGCGCCGACCGTACTGGCCGACGGTCCGTAGCCGACCAGGTGCACCCGCCGGTCACGGACGGCGGCCGTGCCGTCGAGCCGTATGCCGCCGCCCGGCTCGCGCAGCCCGAGCGGCGCCAGGTGGTCCACGGCGGGGCGGAAGCCCGTGGCCCACAGGATGACGTCGGCGGCCAGGACCGTCCCGTCGTCCCACGCGACGCCGTCCGGGGTGACGCGGCGGAACATCGGCCGCCGCTCCAGCAGGCCGCGCTCGCGGGCCCGGCGCACGGCGTCCGTCATGACGAGGCCGGTGACGGACACGACGCTCTGCGGCGGCAGGCCGCGCCCCACCCGGTCGGCGACCAGCGCCACGGCGGCCCTGCCCTGCTCCTCGCCGAAGGCGGTGTCACGGAAGACGGGCGGCCTGCGCGTGACCCAGGTCGTGGCGGCGGCCGTGTCGGCGATCTCCAGCAGGTGCTGCACGGCGGACGTACCGCCGCCCACCACGACCACCCGGCGGCCCGCGAAGGCGGCGGGCCCCGGGTAGGTCGCGGTGTGGAGCTGCTCGCCGCGGAACGTCTCGCGGCCCGGCACGTACGGCCAGAACGGCCGGTCCCAGGTGCCGGTGGCGTTGATCAGCCCGCGCGTGCTCCACTCCCCCGCCGACGAGGTGACGAGGAGCCGCCCGTCGCCCGCGTCGCGCACGGCGCTCACGTCCACGGGGCGCAGGACGCGCAGGTCGAAGGCGTCCTCGTAGGCGGCGAAGTAGGCGCCGATCACCTCGGACGAGGGCCGGTCGGGGTCGGCGCCGGTCAGCTCCCTGCCGGGCAGGGAGTGCATGCCGTGGAGGCGGCCGTACGTGAGCGTGGGCCAGCGGTGCTGCCAGGCGCCGCCGGGGTGGGGCGCGTGGTCGAGGACGACGAAGCCGTCGCCGGGCGTCAGGCCGCGGCGGCGCAGGTGGTGGGCGGCGGACAGCCCCGACTGCCCCGCCCCGATGACGACGACCCGCGTGTGCTCCATGCCGTGTCCAACGCGCCGGGGCTCCCCTGGCTTCCCGCGCCCGGCGGCCGGAGACTGGGGCGCGTGGAGTGTGTGTTCTGTGCGATCGTCGCGGGCGAGGCGCCCGCCCACCGCGTGTACGAGGACGAGGCGGTGGTGGCGTTCCTGGACACCAGGCCGCTGTTCCCCGGCCACACGCTGGTGGTGCCGCGCCGCCACCTGGAGACGCTGACCGATCTGGCGGACGGGGAGGTCGGCCCGTACTTCCTGCGGGTGCGGCTCGTGACGGCGGCGGTGGAGCGCGCGACGGGCGCGGACGGCTCGTTCGTCGCGGAGAACAACCGGGTGAGCCAGTCCGTGCCGCACCTGCACGTCCATGTCGTGCCGCGCCGCAGGAAGGACGGGCTGCGCGGCTTCTTCTGGCCGCGCGGGCGGTACGCGGACGAGGCGGAGGCGGCCGACGTCGCGGCCCGGGTGCGGGCGGCGGCCGGGGAGGGGCGGGTCAGCGGGGCGGGGGCGTGAGGACGTCGCTGAGGTCGAAGCGCACGGGCCGTTCCAGCTGCGCGTAGGTGCAGCTGTCCGGGGTGCGGTCGGGCCGCCAGTGGCGGAAGCGCGCGGTGTGCCGGAAGCGGTCGCCCTGCATGTGGTCGTACGCCACCTCGCAGACGCGCTCGGGGCGCAGCGGCACCCACGACAGGTCCTTGCCCGCCGTCCAGCGGCTGGGGCCGCCCGGGGTGCGGCCCTCCGCGTCGGCCTCGCCGCCGCTCCACGGATGGCCCGCGGGGTCCGCGAGGACGAGCGGCGCCAGCTCGTCCATCAGCTCGCGGCGGCGGCGCGCGGTGAAGGAGGCGCAGACGCCGACGTGCTGGAGCGTGCCCGCGCCGTCGTACAGGCCGAGCAGCAGGGAGCCGACGACGGGGCCGCTCTTGTGGTGGCGCAGCCCGGCGACCACGCAGTCGGCGGTGCGCTCGTGCTTGATCTTCAGCATCACCCGTTCGCCGGGGTGGTAGGTGAGGTCGGGCGCCTTGGCGACGATGCCGTCCAGGCCCGCGCCCTCGTACCGGTCGTACCAGTCGCGGGCCGTGGCGAGGTCGCGGGTGGCGGGGGCGAGGTGGAGGGGCGGGCCGGCGCCGCGCAGGGCGTCGGTGAGGGCGGCGCGGCGTGCGGTGAGGGGCGTGTCGAGGAGGGCCTCGTCGCCGAGGGCGAGGAGGTCGAAGGCGACGAAGGCGGCGGGCGTCTCCTCGGCGAGGCGGCGGACGCGTGACGCGGCGGGGTGGACGCGCTCCAGGAGCGCGTCGAAGTCGAGGCGGCCGTCGCGGGCGACGACGATCTCGCCGTCGAGGACGCAGCGGGCCGGGAGCGCGGCGCGCAGGCCGTCCGCCAGTTCGGGGAAGTAGCGGGTCAGCGGCTTGGTGGTGCGGCTGGCGATCTCGATGGCGTCGCCGTCGCGGTAGACGAGGGCGCGGAAGCCGTCCCACTTCGCCTCGTAGTGCATGCCGGGCGGGATGGCGGCGACGGGCTTGGCGAGCATCGGGGCGACGGGCGGCATCACCGGCAGGTCCATGCCTGGATTGTCGGTACGGGCGCGGGCCGCCGCCCGTCGGCGGGCGCGTCCGGGTGGGCCGTCCTACGGTGGCGGCATGGCGGACGCGATGCAGCTCGACGTCGGCGGCCGGACGGTCAGGCTGTCCAGTCCGCAGCGCGTGTACTTCCCGGAGCGCGGCTTCACCAAGCTGGACCTGGCGCGGTACTACGTCGCGGTCGGCGACGGGGTGGTGCGGGCGCTGCGGGAGCGGCCGACGACGCTGGAGCGCTACCCGGAGGGCGTCACCGGCGAGTCGTTCTTCCAGAAGCGGGCGCCGAAGAACCTGCCATCCTGGATCCCGACCGGCCGGATCGCGTTCCCGAGCGGGCGGTACGCGGACGAGATCTGCCCGGACGAGACGGCGGCGGTCGTGTGGGCGGCGAACCTCGGCTGCCTGACGTTCCATCCCTGGCCGGTGCGGCGCGGCGACACCGAGCACCCGGACGAGCTGCGCATCGACCTGGACCCGCAGCCGGGGACGGACTACGCGGACGCGGTGCGCGCGGCGCTCGCCCTGCGCGAGGTGCTGGACGGCCTGGGGCTCGTGGGCTGGCCGAAGACGTCGGGCGGGCGCGGGTTGCACGTGTTCGTACCGATCGCGCCGCGCTGGACGTTCCCGCAGGTGCGGCGGGCGGCGATCGCGATCGGCCGGGAGCTGGAGCGGCGTGATCCCGACCGGGTGACGACGGCCTGGTGGAAGGAGGAGCGGGGGGCCAAGATCTTCGTGGACTACAACCAGACGGCGCGCGACCGGACGATCGCGAGCGCCTACTCGGTGCGGCCCACGGCGCGGGCGACCGTCTCGGCCCCGCTGCGCTGGGACGAGGTGCCCGACGCGCGCCCCGAGGACTTCGACCTGGCGACGATGCCCGCGCGCTTCGCCGAACTGGGCGACGTGCACGCGGACATGGAGGGGCGGGCGTACGCGCTCGACGCGGCGCTCGACCTCGCCGCGCGGGACGAGAGCGAGCACGGGCTCGGCGATCTGCCGTATCCGCCCGAGCATCCGAAGGCGCCGGGCGAGCCGCCCCGCGTGCAGCCGAGCCGGGCCAGGAAGCCCCGGGAGCGCTGAGACGCGCGCACCGTGCGCGCCCGGCGTGCGCCGGTACGTCGGCCTGTACTGATGAACGACTGGTCGGACTTATTGACGCGCCCTTCGGTCAACTCTAAGTTGACTCAGCCGTCGTACATCGCTGTACGTCCGCGCGCTCGGGAGGGTAACCATGCGTACCAGCAACTGGATTCTGTCCGGTGTCGCCGCCTTACTGGTGGTGGCGTCGGCCGTCGTCCGACTGATGATCTATCCGTCGGTGCACCAGTTGCCCGCCGACACCGACAGCACGTTCGTCTACAGCGGCACGGCGACGACGCTCAACGCCGCCGCGCTGGAGACCGGTGACCTGGCCAACGCGCTGCTGCGCGACGTGCCGGTGACGCTCGACCGGCGCGTCGAGGTGATCGACACGGACGGGAGCACCGCCGTCATCAGCGACGAGGTGGTCGTGACCGGCCCCGGCGACACCCAGCTGTCGGCGACGTCCCACCGCTGGGCCGTGGACCGCAGCGACCTGGAGGCGCGTCCCGCCCCCCAGGACTCGGGTGCCGAGCTGCACGAGGGCCTGGTCATCTCCTGGCCGCTGGAGCCCGAGGAGCGTGACTACACGTTCTGGGACCCGACGACGGCCACCGAGGCGCCCGCGGTCTACGACAGGACCGAGGACGTCGAGGGCCGTGAGGCGTACGTCTACGTGATCGACGCGGCGGGCCCGCTGGCCGACACGCAGATCTCCGAGAACCTGCCGCTGTCGCTGCCCCGCGACGTCCTGGCCGGTATCGCCGAGACCCTGCCCGCGGAGCAGCGCCCCGACCCGGCGGGCCTGGCGCAGCTGCCGGAGACCGTCCCGCTCACCTACGCGGCCACGACCCAGCGCGTCGCGTGGATCGACGCGGGGACGGGCGCGGTGCTCAACGGCTCGTTGCAGCAGACGATCGTGGCGCAGACCGAGGGTCCCGAGGGCCCGGTGACGCTCGCGCCCGTCAGCTCCATGGCGGTCGAGGGCACACCCGAGGGGGTCACGGAGCGGGCGGACGACGCGGACTCCAACTCGCAGGCGCTGTGGCTCGTCGGCATCGTGCTCCCGGTCGGGCTGCTCGTACTCGGCCTGCTGCTCGCGGCGTTCGTCGTGTGGAGCGAGCTGCGGCGGCGGCGCGGCGCGGGCTCCGGCTCGGGGCCGGGCCAGGACGCGGAACCGGCCGCGGCGGTCTGAGCGGCAGAACCACCCAGGGCGGGCGGGGAGTTGACGGGCGGTACGCCTCCCGTCACGGCTTGAGGGCCACCCCGCCCGCCTGGCCGATGTCCGCGGGCTGGTCGCCGGACGGCGTGATGTCGGGCCGCCATGCGGGCACCTGCACGACGCCGGGCGGGACGAGGTCGAGCCCGTCGAAGTATCCGGCGATCTCCTCCATCGGCCGCAGCCGGTAGGGGATGGCGCCCGACGCGTTGTAGTCGCCCTGCGCGCGGACGTACACGGGGTCCGTGTCGGTGCCCTCGTTGAGCGAGAGGTAACTGCCGGACGGCAGACCGGCCATGAGGCGGCGCACGATGTCGCGGGCCTCGTCGTACGTGGCGACGTGCCCGAGGATGCCGCTCAGGATGAGACCGACGGGTCGCCCCAGGTCGAGCGTCCCGGCGGCGCGGGCGAGGATGTCCTCCGGCTCCTGCAGGTCCGCCTCGACGTACTGCGTGACGCCCTCGGGCGTCGAGGTGAGCAGCGCGTGGGCGTGCAGCAGGACGAGCGGGTCGTTGTCCACGTAGACGACGCGGGCCTCGGGGGCGACGCGCTGCGCGACCTGGTGGGTGTTGTCCACGGTCGGCAGCCCCGTGCCGACGTCGAGGAACTGCCGCAGCCCCGCGTCCTGCGCGAGGTAGCGGATGGAGCGGGCGAGGAAGGCGCGGGACGCGCGGGCGATGTCCACGATGCCGGGGAACGCGTGGCAGTACGCGTCGCCCGCCGCGCGGTCCACCTCGTAGTTGTCCTTGCCGCCCAGCCAGTAGTTCCAGATACGGGCCGAGTGCGGCACGCTCTGGTCGATCTTGGAGATGGGTTCCGATCGGGGGTTCGCCGCGTCGTCGGCCATGGGATCAGCTCCTGCGGTGGGTCGGCTCAGCCGTGTCCTCCAACGTAACGCACGGGGCCGTCGCGGGACCGGATCAACCGCCGGGGTGCGCGGCCTCGGGCGCCAGGGAGACGACGGTGTCCGCGGCGTGCGCGACCTGGTCGTCCGTCAGGTCGGCGCGTGCGGTCAGGCGCAGGCGTGCCACCCCGTCGGGCACGGACGGCGGCCGGAAGCAGCCGACGGCGACCCCGGCCGCGCGGCAGCGCTCGGCCCACAGCACGGCGGCGGCCGGGGACGGCGCGCGGACGGACACGACGGCGGCGTCCGGCCGTACCGCCGCGAGGCCCGCCGCCGTCAGCCGCCCGTGCAGCGCGGCGGCGACGGCGCGGGTGCGCGCGGGGCGGCCGGGCTCGCGGCGCAGCACGCGCAGGGCGGCGAGGGCCGCGCCGGTGGCGGAGGGGGCGAGCGCGGTGTCGAAGATGAACGCCCGCGCCACGTTGACGAGGTGTTCGACGACGCGGGCCGGGCCGAGGACGGCGCCGCCCTGGCCGCCGAGCGCCTTGGAGAGCGTGACGGTCGCGACCACGTCGGGGGCGCCCGCGAGCCCCGCGGCGGCCACCGCGCCGCGCCCGCCGTCGCCGAGGACGCCGAGGCCGTGCGCGTCGTCGGCCACGAGGGCGGCGCCGTGCGCGCGGCAGACAGCGGCGAGCGGGCCGAGCGGCGCGGCGTCGCCGTCCACGGAGAAGACGGTGTCGGTGACGGCGAGGGTGCGTCCCGGGTAGCCGCTCAGCGCGGCGCCGAACGCGGCGGGGTCGGCGTGCGGGACGACCGTGACGGCCGCGCGGGACAGGCGGCAGCCGTCGATGAGGGAGGCGTGGTTGCCCGCGTCGGAGACGACGAGGGTGCCGCGCCCGGCGAGCGCGGTGAGGACGGCGAGGTTGGCCGCGTACCCGGAGGCGAGGACGAGGGCGGCCTCGAAGCCGCAGAAGGCGGCCAACTCGCGCTCCAGGCGCGCGTGCAGCTCGGTGCTGCCGGTGACGAGGCGTGAGCCCCCGGCCCCGGCGCCCCAGCGGCGGGCCGCGTCGGCGGCGGCGTCCGTCACCTCGGGGTGACGGCCGAGGCCGAGGTAGTCGTTGCCCGCGAGGTCGAGGAGGGGCGTGTCGGCGGCGCGCGGGCGCAGGGCGCGGGTGAGCCCGGCGCGGCGGCGGGTGTCGCGCGCGGCGTCGAGCCAGTCGAAGACCCGCCCGGCGTCCGGGGTGCTGCCCGGCATACGGCCTCCCGTCCTGACGGCCCGGCCTC
Organism: Streptomyces avicenniae; assembly: GCF_000719135.1. GTDB lineage: Bacteria > Actinomycetota > Actinomycetes > Streptomycetales > Streptomycetaceae > Streptomyces > Streptomyces avicenniae. The sequence continues at coordinate 293,385 of NZ_JOEK01000009.1, forward strand.
CGGGCCCATTGTGGGGTACATATAAAGGTAGTGGCACGCAGTGCCCCGTGACAGGCCACATTGGACACACTCGGGTCGCTCGCTTTGTGGGTTTCTTCCTTTCCCGCGGGTGCCGGGATGGGTCAGGATCGGCTCATGGACCTGCTGAGCACCCTCCTGAACACCCTTGTGGACAAAGGGCTACGCCGCGAGACGCCCACCCGTGACGAGGCGCTGGCCGTGCTGGCGACGGGCGACGACGACCTGCTCGACGTCGTCGCGGCGGCGGGCCGGGTGCGGCGGCAGTGGTTCGGGCGCCGGGTCAAGCTGAACTACCTGGTGAACCTGAAGTCGGGTCTGTGCCCCGAGGACTGCTCCTACTGCTCGCAGCGGCTCGGCTCACGCGCCGGAGTGCTGAAGTACACCTGGCTGAAGCCGGGTGAGGCGGCGGACGCGGCGAGCGCGGGCGTGGCGGGCGGGGCGAAGCGCGTCTGCCTGGTGGCCAGCGGCCGGGGGCCGACCGACCGTGACGTGGACCGGGTGTCCGAGACGATCGGCGCGATCCGCGAGCGGCACGGCGACGTCGAGGTCTGCGCCTGCCTCGGGCTGCTGTCGGACGGTCAGGCGGAGCGGCTGCGCACGGCGGGCGCCGACGCGTACAACCACAACCTCAACACGTCCGAGGCGACGTACAAGGACATCTGCACGACGCACGAGTTCGCCGACCGCGTGGACACCGTGCGCAAGGCACAGGGTGCCGGGCTGTCGGCCTGCTCCGGGCTGATCGCGGGCATGGGCGAGAGCGACGCGGACCTCGTGGACGTCGTGTTCGCGCTGCGCGACCTCGACCCCGACTCGGTGCCCGTCAACTTCCTCATCCCCTTCGACGGGACGCCGTTGGCCGGTGAGTGGAACCTGACGCCGCAGCGGGCGCTGCGCATCCTCGCGATGGTGCGGTTCGTCTGCCCCGACGCCGAGGTGCGGCTCGCGGGCGGCCGGGAGCTGCACCTGCGGTCGCTCCAGCCGCTGGCGCTGCACCTCGTCAACTCGATCTTCCTGGGCGACTACCTGACGAGCGAGGGGCAGGCGGGCAAGGCCGACCTGGAGATGATCGCCGACGCCGGTTTCGAGGTGGAGGGCGCGCAGGAGACGACGCTGCCCGAGCACCGCCGCGACCTGGTCGCCGTGCGGCAGCGGGGCGCGGGCACGGAGCTGCCGCCCAATGCCTGAGCCGGGCCGCGTACGGGAGCTGCTCGACCTCGACCGGCGGCACGTCTGGCACCCCTACGGCCCCATGCCTGGCACGGTGGAGCCGCTGCTCGTCGAGTCGGCGTCAGGGGTGCGGCTGCGCCTGGCGGAGGAGACGCACGGGCGGCGCGAGCTGGTGGACGGCATGGCGTCGTGGTGGTCGGCGGTGCACGGCTACAACCACCCGGCGCTGAACGAGGCGGTGAGCGGGCAGCTGGGCCGCATGAGCCACGTCATGTTCGGCGGGCTCACGCACGAGCCCGCCGTGCGGCTGGCCGAGCGGCTGGTCGCGGTGACGCCCGAGCCGCTGCGGCACGTGTTCCTGGCCGACTCGGGCTCGGTGTCGGTCGAGGTGGCCCTCAAGATGTGCCTCCAGTACTGGCGTTCCGCGGGGCGTCCCGAGAAGCGGCGGCTGCTGACCTGGCGCGGCGGCTACCACGGCGACACGTGGCACCCGATGTCCGTGTGCGACCCGGACGGCGGGATGCACGCGCTGTGGTCGGGCGCGCTGCCGCGGCAGGTGTTCGCGGACGTCCCGCCGTCCGGCTTCGACGCCGCCGTGGACGAGGGGTACGCCGCCGGGCTGCGCGCGCTGGTCGCGCGGCACGCGCACGAGGTGGCGGCCGTCGTCGTGGAGCCGGTCGTGCAGAACGCGGGCGGCATGCGCTTCCACTCCCCCGGCTACCTGCGGGTGCTGCGCGAGGCGTGCGACGAGCACGGGGTGCTGCTGGTGTTCGACGAGATAGCGACCGGCTTCGGGCGCACGGGCCCGCTGTTCGCGGCGGAGCACGCGGGCGTGGCGCCCGACGTGATGTGCGTCGGCAAGGCCCTCACCGGCGGCTATCTGACGATGGCGGCGGCGCTGTGCACGACGCGTGTCGCCGAGGGCATCTCGCGCGGCGAGGTGCCGGTGCTGGCGCACGGGCCGACGTTCATGGGCAATCCGCTGGCCGCCGCGGTGGCGAACGCCTCGATCGACCTGCTGCTCGGCCAGGACCTGCCGAGCACGATCGGGCGGATCGAGGCCGGGCTGACCAAGGGCCTGGCGGAGGTGGCGGGGCTGCCCGGGGTGCGGGACGTGCGCGTCCTCGGGGCGATCGGCGTCGTGCAGCTCGACCACCCCGTGGACATGGCGGCGGCCACGCGGGCGGCGGTGCGGGCGGGCGTGTGGCTGCGGCCGTTCGGCGACCTGATCTACACGATGCCGCCCTACGTCACCGGCGACGACGACCTCGCGCTGATCTGCGCCGCCGTGCGCGACGCGGCGCTGGCAGGATGACGGGGGCGACGCGGTGACGGGTGAGGAGCGGGGCGTGCGTGCGGACGGGCTGACGGGCGTGCTGGTGGTGAGCGGCACGGGCACCGGCATCGGGAAGACGGTGGTGACCGCCGCGCTCGCGGCGACCGCGCTGGCGCGCGGCCGGTCGGTGGCGGTGCTCAAGCCCGCGCAGACGGGCGTCGCGCCGGGCGAGCCGGGCGACGTGGCGGAGGTGGCGCGGCTGGCCGGGCGCGTGACGACGGCCGAGCCCGCGCGCTACCCCGAGCCGCTGGCCCCTGCCACGGCCGCCCGCAGGTCGGGGCTGCCGCCGGTGGACCCGGAGGTGATCGCGAAGACGGCGCGGGCGCTGGCGGCCGAGCACGACCTCGTGCTGGTCGAGGGCGCGGGCGGGCTGCTCGTGCGTCTCGACGACGCGGGGGGCACGATCGCCGGGATCGCCGGGCTGCTGGACGCGCCGGTCCTGGTCGTCGCGGCGGCCGGGCTCGGCACGCTGAACGCGACCGAGCTGACCGTCGAGGCCCTGCGCGCGCGGGGCCTGTCCTGCCCGGGCGTCGTCCTCGGCAGCATGCCGGGCGCGCCGGGGCTCGCGGAGCGCTGCAACCTGACCGACCTGCCCGCCGTGACCGGCCTCCCGCTGCTCGGGGCCGTCCCCGAGGGCGCAGGGGCGCTGCCGCCCGCCGCCTTCAGGACCGGCGCGCCCGGCTGGCTCGCTCCCGCACTGGGCGGCCGGTGGCGCCGCCGACAGAGCTTCCCGGGCGACCCGCCCGGGGACCGCACGCCGTGATGCCTGGGGCGTGCGAGACGGATGGTGCCCGTGTGTTTCGGCTGCGACGACACGGGCACCCGCTGACACCGAGGTGATGAGGAATGCCTGAACGGCCCAGCAACGCCTATGGAATCCACCACGCGCCCTGGCGATCGGCCGCGGGCCCGGTGCGCGAGGACCCCGACCAGGCCCTGTACCTGGCCCCCCGCTGGCAGACGCACACGGCGTCGGACCAGGCGGCGCGGCCGGAGGACGAGCGGCCCGAGACCGACTGACCGGCCGACCGGACGGCAGGGCCGACCGGCCGACGCGGGGGCACGTGACACGCGGAGGTGACGACGGCATGAGCACGCGGACCGAACGGCAGGAGAGGACGGCGCAGACGCTGCTGGAACGCTGCGGACGCACGTACGCGGAGGAGTCCGGCATCCGGCTGCGGAACACGCCGTCCTCCCTGTACCAGCTGCTCGTGATGGCGCATCTGCTGTCGGCCCGCATCCGGGCGGACGTCGCGACGTCCGCCACGCGGGCCCTGTTCGACGCCGGGATGCGCGACCCGCGGACGATGCGGGACGCGTCCTGGCAGCAGCGCGTGGACGCCCTCGGCGTGGGCCACTACCGGCGCTACGACGAGCGGACCGCCGCGCAGCTCGGCGACGAGGCGGACCTCGTGCTGGAGCGGTACGGCGGCGACCTGCGGCGGCTGCGCGGGGACGGCGACGGGGGCGCGGCGCGGCGGCTCACGGAGTTCCGGGGCATCGGCCCGGCCGGGGCCGACATCTTCCTGCGGGAGGCGCAGGCGGTCTGGCCCGAGTACGCGCCGTACGTGGACCGCAAGGTCCAGGGCGGCGCGGAACGGGTCGGGCTGCCGCGGTCCGCGCGGGCGATCGGCGGGCTGGTGGCCGAGGAGGACATGGCGCGGCTGAGCGCCGGGCTGGTGCGCGTCGCCCTGGACGCGAAGCTCGCGAAGGACGTGAAAGCCGCGGCGGCCCGCTGAGCGCGACGTTTCCGCACGCGGGCGGCGGGGGACCCGGCATACGAGTCCGTCCCCACCCGACTCCACCCGACAGGGGAGACACCATGGCCGACACGGAGGCACTGGAGATCGACGCGCTGTGGGCCGAGTTCCACAGTGCGGTGAACATGACGTCCCAGGAACTCGCCGCCTGGCTGCGGACGAGCAGCGCGGGCGAGGAGACCGAGCAGACGCCGGAGACCGCGGGCAGCGAGCAGGGCCGTGGCGTCCTGGCGATCCTGCGGAAGCGGCAGATGGATCTGACCGACGCCGACATCGAGCTGATGTACGACGTGGTGGACGCCGTCGCGGGCGAGCGGGAGGCCGGGCCGCGCCCGTCGGTGCCCGAGCCCGACTGGCGCTACCGGCTGATGTCGCTGGGCCACGACCCGCTGCGCTCCGAGAGCAGCTGACGCGGCGGGCGGCCGGGCGCGGCGTCACGGGTGCCGGGCGTGGGAGGTACGGCCGTCAGGCCGCGTGCCTCCGTACGCCCGGCACCGGCGCGTCCGGCCGCAGGTGGCCCTCCTCGCGCAGTTCCTCCCACAGGGCGGCGGGTATGGAGTGGCGGAACATCGTGGCGGCGTCGCGCACCTCGGCGGGCGAGCGGGCTCCGACGAGGACCGAGGCGACGGCGGGGTGGGCGAGCGGGAACTGTACGGCCGCCGCGCGCAGCGGCACGCCGTGGCGGGCGGTGATCTGCTTGATCCGCAGGGCGCGCTGGAGGAGTTCGGCCTTGGCGGGGACGTAGTCGTACGTCGCGCCCGGGTGCGGGTCGGCGAGGAGTCCCGAGTTGTAGACGCCGCCGACGATGACGGAGGTGCCGCGTGCGGCGGCGGCCGGGAGCAGGTCGTCCAGGCCGCTCTGGTCGAGCAGCGAGTAGCGGCCCGCGAGGAGGACGACGTCCACGTCGGTCTCGCGGACGAAGCGCGTCAGCATGGCCGACTGGTTCATGCCCGCGCCGATGGCGCCGACCACGCCCTCGGCCCGGAGCCGTTCCAGGGCGGGGTACGCCTCGGTGAGCGCCTGCTCGCCGTGGTCGTCGGGGTCGTGGATGAGGGCGATGTCGGCGTGGTCCAGGCCGAGCCGGTCCAGGCTCTCGGCGAGGCTGCGGCGGACGCCCTCGGCGCTGAAGTCCCAGCGGCGGCGCAGGGACGTGCGCAGGCCCGGGAAGCCGTGGGGGGCGTCGTCGGCCGGGCCGTCCTCGCTCGGGACGAGAAGTCTGCCGACCTTGGTGGAGAGCGTGAACTGGCTGCGGGGCAGGCCGGAGAGGACGGCCCCCATGCGGCGCTCGGACAGGCCGAGGCCGTAGTGGGGCGCGGTGTCGTAGCCGCGGATGCCCAGCTCCCAGGCGGTCTCCATGACCCGGCGGGCGTCGCTGTCGGTGACGGGGGCGCCCGAGCCGCCGAGCGGGGCGCCGCCGAGGGCGAGTTCGCTGAAGGTGACGCCGCTGCGGCCGAGTGCGGGGTGTCGCAGGGTCATGGATCGCTGCCGCCTTCCTCCGGGTCGGGCGCCGCCCGGGGTGGGTGCCGTGGGTGGGCTGCCGGTGCGCCGCGGGCCCTCGGCGAGGGTCCGCGGTGAGGGGAGCCTAGCCGCTGGAACGTTCCTGCTGGGAGGGTGGCGACGTGAGGGAGGCGGGCGGCGTGCGAGGCGTCCCGTCCGGCACGGCGTGCGCCGTGCCGGACTCCGGAGGGCCGGCGTTCAGCCGCCCGCCGGGCGCGCGTTGAGCGAGGCGGCCGTCTTGCCGCCGCCCGCCGGGCGCACGGCTATCTCACGCCACCACGCCTCCGCCGGTACCCGGCCCGCCGGTTCGAAGGGCTCGCCGGGCCGGGGCAGCGCGACGGCCACGCCACGTCGGCGCGCCTCGGCGACGGTCCGCTCGGCGGGCTCCTCCCACGGGTGGAGGGAAAGGGTGAACGTGCCCCAGTGGATGGGCAGGAAGACGCCCTGCGGTGCGCCGCCCGACAGGTCCACGTGCGCCTGGACGCCCTCCTCGGGCGTCATGTGGATGTCGGGCCAGTAGGCGCTGCTGTAGGCGCCAATCTGCATCATCGTGGCGTCGAACGGCCCGAGGCGGGCGCCGATGTCGGCGAACCCGGGGAAGTACCCGGTGTCGCCGCTGTGGAAGACGCGGTGCGTGGGCCCGGTGACGGCCCAGGACGCCCACAGCGTGCGGCCCTGGTTGCGCAGCCCGCGCCCGCAGAAGTGCTGCCCGGGGGTGGCGGTGAGCGTGAGGTCGCCGACGTCGGCCGACTCGTACCAGTCGAGTTCGACGATGCGCGCGGCCGGCACGCCCCAGAACTCCAGGTGCGCCCCGACACCGAGCGGGACGGCGAAGACGGTGTCCCGCCCGGCGAGCGCCTTGACGGTCGTCATGTCGAGATGGTCGTAGTGGTCGTGGGAGATGACGACGGCGTCGATGCGGCCGAGGTCGCCCAGCGGCAGCGGCGGCGCGTGCAGCCGCTTGGGGCCCGCGAAGGAGACCGGGGAGCAGCGCTCGCCCCAGACGGGGTCGAACAGCAGCCGGTGGCCGTCGATGTCCACGATCACGCCCGCGTGCCCGGCCCAGGTGAGCCGCAGGCCGGACGCGGGGACGCGGTCGAGGTCGCCCGCGGACGGGTGCACCACGGGCAGCCGTCCCGCGGGCTTGCGGCGGACGCGGTCGGCCCGGCGCAGGAGGTCGCGCAGCAGGGGCAGCGTGCTGCGGGCGCTGCCCGCACCGGCTCCCTGCGGATTGCGGAAGGCCCCGTCGCGGAACTGCGGGGAGCGCTCGACCCGTGCCAGCCGGTCACCGGACGGTTCGGCGCCGAAGCCGGACGGGCGGAGCCGGGAGAGCAGGGATCGCGAAGAGGGGGCGTCGGTGGGGCGCTTGCCGGGGTGACCGGCCGCCCCTGGCGCGGTGGGTGTGGTTGGCTCGGACATATGAACCTCCCTGGGCGCGGATTGACGCAACTGTAGTTGATGCCTGTGACACCGCGTGACGGTCGGCGGGATTCACCGGTCGAACGCCCGTCCACGCCCCGGAGGTTCCCGGTCAGAGGTCGCGCCGGTGCTCCACCGCCACCGTCACGAGCCCCGCGACCACCGCCGTGACGGCGAACACCGTCCACGCGCCGCCGACCGACCAGGGCTGGGCGAAGTCCGCCGGGTCGTAGACCGTCTCGCTGAAGCGGACCCACGCGCTCAGCACGGTGGCGTGGTCGAGGAGCGCGGGCCAGTACCGGTCGTCCGTCAGCACCAGCGGCAGGAGTTGCAGCAGCCCGATGGACGCGAACACCGCGCCGGGGCCGTGCCGCAGCAGGGCACCGAGTGCCGCGCCGACGAGCACGCAGACCGGCGCGAGCAGCGCGGACGCGACGACCAGCCGCAGCGCGCCGGGATGGTCGAGCGGAACGCCCACGCCCCTGCGGTGCAGGACGGCCTGCGTCGCCCAGAACGAGACGGCCGCCAGGACCGCACCGAACGGAACGGTGACCGCCGTGAGCACGAGCACCTTCGCGGCCATGACCGGACGCCTGGCCGGTACGGCGGTGAACGTCGTGCGCGCGAGACCGGACGTGTATTCGCCGGTGACGGCGAGGGCGCCGAACGCACCGGCGCACAGCGCGAGGACGGTCGCGCCGTTCGTCGTGAACGCGTGGTACAGCGGTATGCCGTCGGCGATGTACCCCGCCGCGTCGCTGCCCGGCCTCCAGTAACGGTAGGTGTCCCACGCCGTGCCGATGTTGAACGCCAGCACGACCAGGCCGCTGACCAGCAGCCCCCACCAGGTGGACCGCAGGGTGCGCAGCTTGATCCACTCCGCGGCGAGGAGATCGGTGAACCGGGCGCGGGGCGCCGCCTCCCGGCCGGGCGGCGACGTCTCCGCCGTACCGGCGCCGTCCCGTGTGCGCGTGTCCGTCATCGCTTGCGCTCCGTCCCGTACTCGACGCTGTCCGCCGTCAGTTCCATGAACACGTCCTCCAGGGACGAGGACCGCTCGGCCAGGCCCCGGACCACCAGGCCCGCCCCGGCCGCCAGCTCGCCCACGCGGCCCGCGTCGATCCCCGACACCAGCAGCCCGCCGTCCCGCTCGGGCCGCACGGTCACCCCCTCGGCCGCGAACACCCGCGCCAGCGGGGCCGGATCGTCCACCCGCACCCACACCCCGCCGCCACTCCCCCGCGCGGCGAACGCCGCCAGCGTCTCCGCCGCGATCAGCCGCCCCCGTCCGATCACCACCAGGTCGTCCGCCGTGTGCTCCATCTCCCCCATCAGATGGCTCGACACGAGGACCGTGCGCCCCTCCCCCGCCAGGCGCCTGAACAGCCCACGCACCCAGCGCACCCCCTCCGGGTCGAGCCCGTTCAGCGGCTCGTCGAACACGACGACCGGCGGGTCGCCGAGCAGCGCTCCCGCAATGCCCAGGCGCTGACGCATGCCGAGCGAGAAGCCCCCCACGCGCCGCCGCGCCGCGTCCGCGAGCCCCACCTCGTCCAGCACCTCGTCCACACGGGCCTGCGCCACCCCGTTCGACCGCGCCAGCGCCCGCAGGTGCGCCACGGCGGAGCGGCCCCCGTGCGCGTCCCCCGCGTCCAGCAGTGCCCCGACGCAGGTCAGCGCACGCGCCCGCTCCCCCAGCGGGCGGCCCATCACGCGCACCGCCCCCTCGGACGGGCGGCACAGCCCCAGCGCCATGCGCAGCGTCGTGGTCTTCCCGGCGCCGTTCGGGCCGAGGAAGCCCGTCACGCGGCCCGGCCGCACCGCGAACGACAGCGCGTCCACGACGGTCCTGGCGCCGTACCTCTTGGTCAGCTCGTCCACTTCGATCATGCGGACCACCCTGGCCGGGGCGGGCACCGCGCGTCGTCCAGCCGGTGAGGACATTGCCGGACGCCGATGTCACCCCCGGGTGTACGTCCACGGTCCGATGGCCGCGCGTGACCGGGTGCCTAGGCTGGGCCCATGCATGCCGCACCCCCCGTGCCGCTCCCGAAGCGGATGTCGCCGCGCGCGTGGACCGCCTTCGCCTGGTTCGCGGGGCTGGCGTTCACCTTCCTCATCCGCCTCGCGCTGCCCGGCGAGAGTGAGGCGTCCGTCACCGCGGGCGTGCTGTTCTACCGCTGGGACGGGCTGCTGTATCTCGCCGTCGGCACCGCGCTGACCCTGAGCGGCTCGCACGTCCTGGAACGGCGGCCGACGGGGGCGATGTGCCTGCTGCTGCTCGGCTCGGTTGTCGCGACGACGACGCTGAGCGTCGGCGAGATCCCCCTGGCGCAGTTCCTCGCCGTCGCAACGGCCGTGTACGTGATCGCCGCGACCCGCCCGCAGCGCACCGGCGTCGTGGCGCTCGGCCTGGCGCTCGGCACCCTCGGCCTCTACCTCGGCGTCCGGCTGCTCGCGGGCTGGACCATCGGCACGTCGGCCGAGCTGGCGGTCGCCCTCGTCACCGTCATCGCCTGGCTGATCGGCAGGTCCACGCACGAGACGCGCGCGCACGGCGAGGCGCTGCGCGCGCAGACGGCGGCGCGGGCCGTGACCGAGGAACGGCTGCGCATCGCGCGCGAGTTGCACGACATGGTGGCGCACAGCATCGGCGTCATCGCGCTCCAGGCGGGCGCGGCGCGGCGGGTCATCGACACGCAGCCCGAGGGCGCGCGCGAGGCCCTGAACAGCATCGAGATCACCGGCCGCGAGACGCTGTCAGGGCTGCGCCGGATGCTGGGCGCGCTGCGGGAGTCGGGGCCGCAGGACGGTCCCTCGTCCGCGCCGCTCGCGCCGCAGCCCGGCCTCGCGGAGCTGGGGCGGCTGGCCGCCGACACGACGGCCGCCGGGGTGCGGGTGGACGTGCGGTGGCGGGGCGAGGCGGCGGCGCTGCCGCCCGAGATCGACATGTCGGCCTACCGGATCGTCCAGGAGGCGGTCACCAACGTCGTGCGGCACGCCGGGACCGACGCGTGCCGCGTGACGATCGACCGGGCCGGGGAGGGACTGGCCATCGAGGTCCGCGACGCCGGGCGCGGCCCGACCGCCTCCCCGGGCGCCGGGTACGGGCTCGTCGGTATGCGGGAGCGGGTCGAGCTGCTGCACGGCGAGTTCTCCGCGGGCGCGGCCCCCGGAGGCGGCTTCCGCGTCACGGCACGACTCCCCGTCCCGGCGGCCGTCGCATGACGGTCCGCGTCGCCCACGCCGGGGAGGAGTGATCGGCACAACGCGCGCGGTCGTGGATGGGGACGGCCTCGACTCGAACGAGTCGCGGGACCGTGGCGGGTCAGCAGTTCCATGCGCCATCAACTCGTTCCGCCGCACGGAAGCTGCCGTCGGTGACACGACGGGAGACTTCTTCCCACTCTCGAATCACTCGTCGCTTTCCATCGGGAATTTCCAACCAATCGACCCGGGTTACCGGCCGTCCCGCGTACACGGGATCCCATGAGATTGCGTAGAAGGGCGTGATATCGGGGAGCAAGGACGTAAGACAATGAATTGTACGGCGATGGAACCACTTACTGATCGACGTTAACGCCAACCCGGATTCCAAGGCTTCCCGCAGAAACGGACGCGCGAATTCCACGTTCTGCCACGTGTTGGCCGATCGGTCTTCGTATCGGATGACCGACTCGGGGACGCCCCGCTCAAGCAATAGATCGCGGAACATACTCCCTTCCACGACGCCGTTGTGCCGATTGACTCCGCCGGTAGCGATGATCAGCGGAGCCAGTCCCTCATGGTATCTTTCCGCGGCGATGTCAACCGGCTGGATCTGATGAGTACCGAAGAGGAGATGGGCGGTCGGCTGCCCTGAGGGTGGCGGCGCCTCGATGTCCACGAATTCCGTGATTTCCCTGACCTGATCGGAGGTCAGGCTTTCGCTGCTCATTCACGCCCCTCAGGCATAGGCGATGGGTTCGGGCTTCTCAGACGGCTAGCGGTTTCCAGGTAGCGAGCCCGGTATTCGGCCGTCTGCCGGGCGGTGGAGAAGTCACGTTCAAGAACACGATCGAGCTTCCCGGCAAGCACGACCGTGGGCCATGCGGGACGGCTGCGGGTGAGGGCTGCGTGCCCTGCCGCAGCGGCTTCCTCCAGGTCTCCCCTACCTGCTTGCGCAAGCCCCATGACGAGAAGAGCACGGGCGTGACCTGACGGATTCTCACCCTGCCTATGCGCTTCCGGCCGGTGATGAGCCTGAATCACTCGGTCGGTCGCCGAAACAGCTTCCGAGAATCGACCGAGAAGCATCAGAGACGTCGCGGTATAAGGCGGATCTTCCGCCGAGGCGATGGAGAAAGCTCCGGTCAGCCCGAGACTGGATGAGGGAATTCTTCTCATCGCCGTCGCGGCGTAGCGCAGGGAATCGTCCATCCCTGCCGCGTCACCAGCCATAGCCGCCGACCGCATTTCCTGTGCGGCCAATTTCGCATGAACGATCGTTCCCAGGGAAGTAGATCTCTGCCCCTGGGAAGCAAGAGCCGCCGACCGGCCTGACCGCCCTTGATAATAGGCGATCATGGATCTCGTCAGCATGGCCCAGCCTGCCAGCTCGGGGTGCCCGGTTTCGCGGCTCCGTCGCTCAGCGTCCGCACACCAGAGATTCGATGCCGCATGTGCTCCCATGTCACAAGCGGCGATGGCGAGCAGGCACGACAGCCAGCCGGCCGCAAGGCCCATGTCCTTGCATAGCCGCATCGCTCTCGAATCCTTGAGATATTCATTTACGTGCGATCTCACCACGACAAGTTCGTCGTAGACTTCGACGGGTACCGCACCGGAGATCGTCGATGCGTAATGATCAATCAGCTCTCCGAGTGCATCCACCATGACGCCGGGACTGTCACTGCCCATCACCTCAAGCGCTTGAACGACGCATCGCCCACGGGCCATCTGCACCGTTGGCATGTGACCAGCCGCCAACGCGGCAGCTCCGGCGGAGTCGAGAGCGCTTCTGCCAACTGGCGCAACCTCCGATTCCTGCGAAGTTCCAGATCCGGAACCATCGGCGCCCCCTTGCTCATTGACGAGCGCGCCCGGAACCCTTTTGTTATCGATGCTCGTTCCGTCAGCCCCTTCCGGGGAACGCTCCCACGGGCGAGGAGGTAAATCGAGCATATGCCCTGGGATACCGAACGCGTCGGCGATACGTTCGATGACGTCTGTGCCCCGGATGCTTCGAACCCCGCGCATGACATCACTGATCCGCGAGTTCGTCATCTTCCCGATGGCTGCGGCCATGTCCGCCTGGCTGGTGCCCGTCCGGCGGTTCACCAGCCGGAAGACTTCGGCGAAGTCGCGGACGGCACACGCCTTCCGCATCGCCTCGCTGTTCAACAGCGCATCAGGGATTGTCAGGGGGTAGCCGGGGCGTTCGGCTGCGCGGGCGTCCATGGGCCACCTAGCAGGGACGGGAGTGATCCAAGCCAAGGGTAGCCCGGAGGATCCCCGTCGCGGGGTTCCCCGAAGTGGCTTGCGGGGTTCCCCGTTCGTGGTTCCACACGGAGGGCGCTGCATCGAAGCTCGAAGGGAATCGCAGCCGAGCACGTACCCCGCGACGGGCCGACGTCCGGGGGCGCGGACCACCTGAGAGGACAGGCAGCCGTGAGCAAGGTCGGCCATGATCACCCGAGCGTGGTAACGGTGGTCGGAGATCAGGCCGCCAACGTCGTGGGCGTCCACAGGGGCCGGGCGGGACCGTTCGCCATGGTGCGTCCGGTCGATGGTGGCGACGAGTGGCAGGCGCCCCCGGAGAACGTCGCCCAGCGGAAGGGCGGTAAGCATGAGCGCGAGTGATTCCAGACCGGAAATGCGCCGGGAGGACCAAGCAGTTCTCGACGGGGCCTGGCTGATGCACGTCACGGAGTGCGACATGTGTCTCGCTGGCAAGCGGTGCGACATAAGGGCTCGCCTCGATGATGCCCTAGGCGCTGATATCCGGGCCGAGGCATCGTGACTGCCGCTTCCTCCGCCACTCGCGAGGAGCTGGGATCGGATGGAGACAATCAGAGTGAGGGTGGGGTAAATGACGATCATGTTCGAGGAATCGGTGGCTACCGCTCATCGTGACCCTCGGGCCCTCCTTGATGCGGTTCGGCCGCACATCAGGGAGTGCACGTACAACGTCCTGGAAAGCCCGGGTTCGGAAATCTCGCTGTGGGAGCGGGAGATCCGCCTCATGATGCGCGACAACATCATGGTTCGAGACATGGCTGAGCGGATCATGGCTGACGCCATCGCGTACACGATCACCGCCATGGAGCGTCCGGAAATCCACATCGGTGTCGGCAAGATCGTCGATATCGGCGTGCACACGTTGATTCTCGACACTCCCGTCTACTTCGCATTCTGCGAGGTCTACAACGGGGGAAAGTACAAGCACCACGCGCCGCTGATCGAACGGCGACATGACGGGCTGGTCCTCCGGACCGTCGATGTCGTCCGAGAGCAGGGCTTCGCGCCGGACGAGGAGCTGTGGGCCATGGACGGCGCCGACTGCTCTCCGTGTGACGACAAGGCTCCCGACAGTCACTAGCACCCGCTAGAGTGCGTGCCCCCGCCCGGACACCTCGGACGGGGGTGCGCCCCTACGTGAGAGGTGATGCCGTGCCCGCTGAGCACAACTACGACCATGAGCGCGCACTTTGGGACACCTACGCGGAAAGTACCCGGGGGGCTGTCACCGACGCCGAGGCCGTGTTCCGGTGGACGCAGTACGGCGACCACGGGCCAGGGACCGAACTTCTCGGAGAGCCGGACAGCGTCCTCGAGATCGGCTGCGGCACCGGCCGTGCGCTCGCCTACCTGGCGCAGCAAGGCGTCAAGGCGACGGGGGTCGATCTCTCCCCGGTCATGGTCGAGCGAACCACCGAGAGGTGGGGACCACTCGGCGTCGAGTTCGTCTGTGCCGAGGTCGTCGCGCACCTGGAGAGCGACCCCACCACCTACGACGCCATCTATTCGATCTTCGGGGCGGCATGGTTCGCCGATCCCGCGCGGCTCTTCCCTCTGGTGGCACAACGGCTGAACCGCGGCGGGGTGTTCGTGTTCTCACAACCCCCGGCAATTCCCGGCGCCTACGGTCCGCAAGGAATGTACAAGGGAGGATTCGCCGGACCGGCCATGTTCACCTACCGCTACAGCTACACACCCGAGGTGTGGGAAGACTTCCTGTCGGACGCAGGACTGCACGGGGCTCACGTCCATGTCCTGGCGGCTCCGGAACCGGGCCACATCGGGACCCTGATCGGACGTGCCGAGCGCCGCTGAAAGCCTCCCACCGCCCCGTTCGTGGCCGGACGTTGTCGTGCCCGCGCCTACGCTGGGGGCATGACCGCGACGTACCAGGGGGACCCCACCGCGGACCGCGTGCGCGTCGTCCTCGCCGACGACCAGCCACTCGTCCGTACCGCGCTGCGCATGGTGATCGCCGAGGCCGACGACCTGGAGGTCGCGGGCGAGGCGGGCGGCGGCGCCGAGGCCGTCGAGCTGGCGCGCACGCTGCGGCCCGACGTCGTCGTGATGGACCTGCGCATGCCCGGCATGGACGGCGTCGAGGCGACCCGGCTGATCACCACGGCCCACCCGGAGGTGCACGTGGTGGTGCTGACGACGTTCGACGACGACGCGTACGTCTTCGGCGCCCTGCGCGCCGGGGCGGGCGGCTTCCTCGTCAAGGACATGGCGCTGGACGACATCCTGGACGCGGTCCGCGTCGTGGCCGCCGGGAACGGGCTGATCGCCCCCGGCGTGACGCGGCGCCTGATCCGCGAGTTCGCCCGGCGGCCCGAGGCGGCGCCGCGCCCGCGCGAGCTGGCGGGCATCACCGCGCGGGAGCGCGAGGTGCTGACCCTGGTGGGCTCCGGCCTGTCCAACACGGAGATCGCCGAGCACCTGCACCTCAGCGTCGCCACGGCGAAGACGTACGTGACGCGGCTGCTGTCCAAGCTGGGCGCGCGCGACCGCGTGCAGCTCGTGATCCTCGCCTACGAGGCGGGACTCGTCACCGCGCAGCGCTGACGGCGCCCCGACACGCCACGGGGGCCGCCCGGCCGTTCGGCCCGGCGGCCCCCGCGTGGTGGCCGGTCAGCGGTCGCTCACTCACCGCCGCCGAAGGCCGCGTCGAACGACGCGGTGGGCGCGGGCCAGTCGTAGGACTTCAGCCGGGCGAGCGCCTCGGGGGCACCGGCCAGACGGTCCATCCCGGCGTCCTCCCACTCCACGGAGATCGGGCCCTCGTAGCCGATCGCCCGCAGCATGCGGAAGACGTCCTCCCAGGCGACGTCCCCGTGCCCGGCCGAGACGAAGTCCCAGCCGCGCCGCGGGTCGCCCCAGGGCAGGTGCGAACCGAGGCGGCCGTTGCGGCCGTCGAGACGGCGGCGGGCCTCCTTGCAGTCCACGTGGTAGATGCGGTCACGGAAGTCGTACAGGAAGTTGACCGGGTCGAGGTCCTGCCACACGAAGTGGCTCGGGTCGAAGTTCAGGCCGAACGCGGGGCGGTTGTCCACCGCTTCCAGGGCCTGCTTGGTCGTCCAGTAGTCGTACGCGATCTCGCTCGGGTGCACCTCGTGCGCGAAGCGCACGCCCTCGGCGTCGAAGACGTCGAGGATCGGGTTCCAGCGCTCGGCGAAGTCCTCGTAACCGCGCTCGATCATGCCGGGCGGCACGGGCGGGAACATCGCGACGAGGTGCCAGATCGACGAGCCGGTGAAGCCGATGACGGTGTCCACGCCGAACGCGGCGGCGGCGCGCGCCGTGTCGGCGATCTCCTTGGCGGCCCGCTGCCGGACGCCCTCGGCCTCGCCGTCGCCCCAGATGCGGGCGGGCAGGATGCCGTGGTGGCGCTCGTCGATCGGGTTGTCGCAGACGGCCTGGCCGACGAGGTGGTTGGAGATGGCCAGGCACTCCAGGCCGTACTTCTCCAGCAGCGCACGGCGCCCGGCCACGTAGTCGGGCTCGGCCAGGGCACGATCGACCTCGAAGTGGTCGCCCCAACAGGCGAGTTCGAGACCGTCGTAACCGAAGTCGCGGGCGAGCCGGCAGACCTCCTCCAGGGGGAGGTCGGCCCACTGACCGGTGAACAGGGTGAACTTGCGGGACATGTCGTTCTCCTTCCCCGGGCGGGCTACGCCTCGGGGGCGGTGGGTACGGGCGTGAGCACGGCGTTCTTCGCCGCGCTCTCCTCGATGGCTGCCAGGACACGCTGGACCCGCAGCCCGTCCTCGAAGGACGGCGCGGGCCTGGTGCCCTCGGCGATGGCGTGCACGAGGTCACGGGCCTGGTGGGCGAAGCTGTGCTCGTAGCCCAGGCCGTGGCCCGGGGGCCACCACCCCTCCAGGTACGGGTGGCCGGGCTCGGTCACCAGGATCCGGCGGAAACCGGCCTCGGTGGCGGGCAGCGTGTGGTCGTGGAACTCCAGCTCGTTCAGGCGCTCCAGGTCGAAGACGAGGGAGCCGTCCGACCCGTTCAGCTCGACCGAGAGGGCGTTCTTACGACCGGTGGCGAACCGGCTCGCCTCGAAGGAGGCCAGTGCCCCCGACGCGAGCCGGCCGCCGATCAGGGCGGCGTCGTCCACCGTGACCTCGCCGGTACGGCTCGGGTCGTCCGGCAGCGGCCGTTCCTTGATGAAGGTCTCGATCTGTGCGGAGACCGACACCAGGTCCTCGCCCGTGAGGTAGAGGGCGAGGTCGATGATGTGCGCCCCGAGGTCGCCGAGGGCGCCGGAACCGGCCGCCTCCTTGCGCAGGCGCCACACCAGCGGGCCCGACGGGTCCACCGCCCAGTCCTGGAGGTAGCGCAGGCGGACGTGGCGCAGCGTGCCGAGACGGCCCTCCGCCACGAGCTTGCGCGCCAGGCTGAGCGCCGGGACGCGGCGGTAGTTGAAGCCCACCATGGCGATCTGGCCCCGCGCCTCGGCGGCGCGGGCGGCCTCGACCATGGCCTCGGCCTCGGCCACCGTGTTGGCGAGGGGCTTCTCGCACAGGACGTGCTTCCCGGCCTCAAGCGCGGCGATGGCGATCTCGGCGTGGCTGTCACCCGGGGTGCAGATGTCCACGAGATCGACGTCGTCCCGCGCGATGAGGGCGCGCCAGTCCGTCTCGGCGGCGGCCCACCCGTGGCGGGCGGCGGCGGCCGACACGGCCTCCGCGTCACGTCCGCACACGGCGGCCATGACCGGGGTGCGCGGCAGGTCGAAGGCACGGCCGACGGAGCGCCAGCCCTGCGAGTGAGCGGCCCCCATGAAGGCGTAGCCGACCATGCCGACGCCGAGCGGGGGTGGGGTGGATTTCGGCATCTGTTCCCTGTCCGTTGCGTGATTCATCCGTCAGTTCCGGGCCGGCCCGGTCCGGGCCGGCACGCGGCGTCCGTCAGTTGAAGCCGGTCGGCAGGTACTGCTCGACGTTGTCCCGGGTGACGACGGCGGAGTACAGCGTCACGGAGGAGGGGATCTCGAACTCGGCGAGACCGCCGATCCCCTTGGCCTGGCCCAGGGCGCGGGCCAGGTCGATCGCCGAGGCGGCCATCGTCGGCGGGTAGAGGACGGTGGCCTTCAGGACGGAGTTGTCCGACTGGATGGCCTCCATGGCGTGCCGGGAACCGGCGCCGCCGACCATGATGAACTCGTCACGGCCCGCCTGCTCGATGGCGCGCTCCGCGCCGACGCCCTGGTCGTCGTCGTGGTTCCAGATGGCGTCGAACTGCGACTGCGCCTGGAGGAGACCGGCCATGACCTCCTGGCCCGACTCGACGGTGAACTCGGCGGCCTGCCGGGCGACCTTCTCGATGTTCGGGTAGTTGGCGAGGGCGGCGTCGAAACCGGCCGTGCGCTGGACGGTCAGCTCCAGGCTGTCAGGACCCGACAGCTCCACGACGCGGGCGTTCGGCACGTCGCGCAGCTGCTCGCCGATGAAGTGACCGGCGTTCAGGCCCATGCCGTAGTTGTCGCCGCCGATGTAGCAGCGGTACGCCTGCGGGTTGTCGAAGATGCGGTCCAGGTTGATGACCGGGATGCCCGCCTGCATGGCGGTCAGGCCGATCTGGGTGAGCGCGCGGCCGTCGGCGGGCAGGATGACCAGGACGTCCACCTGGTCGTTGATCAGCGCCTCGATCTGGCCGATCTGCTGGGCGGTGTCGTTGGAGCCCTCGGTGATGTTGAGGGTCACCTCCGAGTACTCCTCGGCGCGGCTCCTGGCCTGCTCGTTGATCGCGTTGAGCCAGCCGTGGTCGGCCTGGGGGCCGGCGAAGCCGATGGTGACCGGCGTGCCGGGCTCGTCGTTCGAGACGGCGGCCTGCGTGGCGCCGTCGTCGTCACCGCTGTCGCTGGGCTCGTTGCTGGTACAGGCGCTCAGCATCACGCCGGCGGAGGCGGCGGCGCCGCCGAACAGCAGACCGCGGCGGCTGGGGCGGGGAAGAGGTCTCATGGTGTTTATGGCCTTCCGTGCGGGACAGGGAAATCGGTAGGGGTGCTGCGGGAGGTGCGGGACAACCGGGGGGACGCGGGGGTCACGGGGTAAGAAGGGGGACGGGCACGCCGGGCGGCGCGCCCGTGGTGGGTCTAGGTCTGCCCGTACGGGGTGCGGCGCTGGAGCAGGACGGCGACGACGATGATCGCGCCCTTGGCGATCTGCTGGACCGCGCTCTCCAGGTTGTTCAGGATGAACAGGTTGGTGATCGTGGTGAAGACCAGGACGCCGAGGACGGAGCCGACGATGGTGCCCCGGCCGCCGCTGAGCAGCGTGCCGCCGATGATGGCCGCGGCGATGGCGTCCAGCTCGTACAGGTTGCCGTTGGTGTTCTGTCCCGAGCCGGAGAGCACGACGAGCATGAAGGCCGCGATGCCGCAGCACAGGCCGGAGACGGCGTAGATCATCAGGCGCTGGCGCTTCACCGAGATACCGGCGAGACGGGCGGCCTCGGCGTTGCCGCCGATCGCGACGGTGCGGCGGCCGAAGGTCGTCCGGTTGAGGACGGTCCAGCCGATCACGACGACCACGGCGAAGATGATGACCAGCGGCGGCACGCCGAGGATGTAGGAGTCGCGCTCACCGAGCGAGAGCACCGAATCGACGGTGACGATCTGCGTGTTGCCGCCGGTGATCTGGAGGGCGAGGCCGCGCGCCGAGGCGAGCATGGCCAGCGTCGCGATGAACGGGACCATCGGCCCGTACGCGATGAGCGTGCCGTTGACCAGGCCGCAGCCGAGTCCGACCAGCAGGGCGGTGAACAGCATGCCCATGAAGCCGAATTCCTGCGTCGCGACGGTGGTGCACCACACGGACGCCAGGGCGACCATCGCGCCGACCGACAGGTCGATGCCGCCGCTGATGATGACGAAGGTCATGCCGACGGTGACGACGCCGATGACCGACGCCTGGACCAGCACGAGCTGGAGGTTGCTGGTGCTCAGGAACTGGTCGGGCGCGGTGATCGCGCCGACGACGCACAGGGCCAGGAGCACGCCGAGCAGCGACAGGCTCTGGGCGTTGACCACCGCGGGCAGCTTGCCGCGGCCTGCGGGGCGGCCGGTCCCGGGCGAGGAGGGCGGGTGTCCCGCGCCTGCGGCGGGCTTGGCGAGCGAGGGCTCGGCGGCCGGGGTGGCGGGTTCTGAGGTGGCGCCGTGGGTCATGCCGGGCTCCCTTCCATGACGAGATCGAGGACCCGGTGCTCGTCGAGCTCCCGGGCGGGGGCGGTGTGGACGACGGTGCCTTCGCGGAGCACCAGGACCCGGTCGGCGAGGCCGAGGACCTCGGGTATCTCGCTGGAGACCAGGAGCACGGCGACGCCGTCGTCGGCGAGGCGGCGGATGAGGGCGTACAGCTCGGCCCGCGCGCCCACATCGACGCCCCGGGTGGGCTCGTCGAGGAGCAGGACCTTGCATTCGCGCAGCAGCCAGCGGGCGAGGACGGCTTTCTGCTGGTTGCCGCCGGACAGGGTGCGGATCTGGACGTCGGGGTTGTCGGGACGGAGGGACAGTTCCTTGGTGTACCCCCGTGCGGCCGAGCGCTCCTTCGCGCGATCGATCCAGCCGGCGCGGGCGAAGCGGAACAGGGAGGAGATCGAGACGTTGCGGGTCACCGAGTCGATGAGGAACAGGCCCTGGGCCTTGCGCTCCTCGGGGGCGAGGCCGAGTCCGGCGCGGACGGCGGCGGTGACGCTGCCGGGCCGCAGGGGGCGGCCTTCGACCTGCACGCTGCCCGTGTCGGGGCGGCGGGCGCCGTAGATCGTCTCCAGGATCTCGGAGCGTCCCGAACCGACCAGTCCGGCGAGCCCGACGATCTCGCCGGGGTAGATGTCGAGGTCGAGCGTCTCGAACTCGCCCTTGCGGCTGAGCCCTTCGGCCCGCAGGACGGGCTCGGCGGCGCGCGGCGCCTCGGCCGGGCGGTCGGGGAAGACCTGCTCGGTGTCGCGGCCGGTCATGAGGGCGACGACCTCACGGGTGGGCGTGCTGGCCGCCGGGAGGTTCCGCGCGACGGCGCGGCCGTCCTTCAGGACGGTGACGCGGTCGCCGATCCGGCGGATCTCCTCCAGGCGGTGGGAGATGTAGACGACGGCGACGCCGTCGGCGGTCAGGTCCGCCACGATGCGGAAGAGGTTGTCCACCTCGTCCGAGTCGAGGACGGCCGACGGCTCGTCCATCACGATGAGCTTGACCTCGTGCGACAGCGCGCGGGCCATGCTGACGATCTGCTGCCCGGCCGCGGGGAGCGTCGCGACGATGCGGTCCGGGCTGATCTCCGGGTGACCGAGGCGCGCGAGCAGGGCCGCGGTGGTCTCACGGGCCGCCGCGCGGCGGACGAAGCCGGCGCGGGCGTTCTCGTTGCCGAGATGGACGTTCTCGGCGACGGAGAGGTGCTCCACCAGGTCGAGTTCCTGGTAGATGGTGGCGATGCCCAGGTTCATGGCGGCGGTCGGCGCGCTGAGCTGCACCTGCTCGCCGTTCCAGGCTATCTCGCCCTCGTCGGGACGGTGGGCGCCCGAGATCACCTTGATCAGCGTGGACTTGCCCGCGCCGTTCTGGCCGAGCAGGCAGTGGACCTCGCCCGGCAGCACGTCGAGATCGACGCCGTCGAGGGCGCGGACGCCCGGGAAGGACTTGGTGATTCCGGTCAGGGTGAGGATCGGTGGTGGCGCGCTTGCCATGGCTGGCCTCCTGGCGGCTGTGCGGCGCTGCGCTGTGCGGTTCCTGTGTGACGGGGCGGTGCGTGTGTCCGGCCGCCGTGCGGGTACGCGGCTCGTACCGGCGGGTGGCGGACACGGTGGTGCGGTGGGCTGTGCGGTGGTGCCAGGGCTAGCAGTGGTGCGCCGGGTGGTGCGGGTGCCCGGTCGTTCCACGGGCGTGACGCCTGCCCGGGAGCGGCCGGTGGTGCGGTGGTGCCCTGTGGTGCGGTGGTGCGGGTACGCCACCGGTCCCCGGCGCGCGGCTCGTGCCGGAGGGGAGGCGGTGCGGTGCTGCGGGTTCTGCGGGTGGTACGGGTCCTGCGGATGGTTCGTGTACTGCGGGTGGTGCGGTCGTGTACTGCGGGTCGTGCTGTGGGGGATGTGCCGACCCAACGGGGCCGGGGGGGACTCAGGTCGGCGTGTAGCTGAACAGGTGGTCGCTGATCAGGCGGGCGGCGCCGGTGACTCCGGCGGCGGGGCCCAACTCGCCCAGGACGATCGGCAGGTTCCCGGTGGCCAGCGGCAGCGACTGCCGGTAGACCTGCGTGCGGATGCTCGCGAGCAGCGTGTGGCCGAGGCCGGTCACACCGCCGCCGATCACGACGAGCGCGGGGTTGAAGAAGCTGACGAGGCCCGCGATGACCTGCCCGGTACGGCTGCCGCCCTTGCGGATCAGGTCGAGCGAGGCGACGTCACCCGCCGCCGCGGCTGCGGCGACGTCGGCCGCGGTCAGTTCACCGCCGGACGCGAGCCGGGCCGCGAGCGCCGGTGACCTGCCCTCGTGGGCGGCGGTCTCGGCGTCCCTCGCCAGTGCCGCGCCGCCGAAGTGCGCCTCCAGGCAGCCCCGGTTGCCGCAGGGACACTGCCGCCCCTCGGACTCCACCTGGATGTGGCCGATGTCGCCCGCGCTGCCGGTGGCACCACGGTGGACACGGCCCGCGACGACGATGCCGCAGCCGATGCCGGTGCCGATCTTCACGCAGATGAAGTCCTGCACCGAGTGCGCGACCCCGGCGTGCTGCTCGCCGAGGGCCATCAGGTTCACGTCGTTGTCCACCATCACGGGGCAGCCCAGCTCCTGGCTGAGCGCCTCGCGCACCGGGAATCCGTCCCAGCCGGGCATGATCGGCGGTGCGACGGGGACGCCGTCGGGGAACCTCACGGGCCCCGGCACGCCGATCCCGGCACCGTCGAACCGCTCGGCCAGACCGGCGTCGCGGAGCTTGGCCGCCATGGCGAGGACCCGCTCGAAGACCGCGACCGGGCCTTCGCGCACGTCCATCGGTTCGGTCAGATGACCGAGGACCTCCAACTCGGGCCCCGTGACGGCGACGTCGATGGAGGTCGCGCCGATGTCCACGGCGAGGAAACGCAGTTGGGGGGCGAGGCGGACGTTGTGCGAGCGGCGTCCGCCGCGTGAGGCGGCGAAGCCGTCGCCGACGACCAGTCCGGTCTGGAGCAGCCGGTCCACCTCGACGGCCAGCTTGGAACGGGACAGCTCGATGTGGTCACCGAGCTGGGCCCGTGAGCTGGGGCCGCCGTCGCGCAGCAGCCGCAGCAGCCGTGCCTGGTGGGAGTTCGCGGGACGAGCGGTCATCCGCCTCATCTGCCCCTCCCGCCACCGTCGGCCTCGGTTCCCGGTGGCCATGATCTGTTCCGCCGGGCTTGCGAGGGGAACATAGCAGCGCGCTTCCGGACTGGGAAGAACTTCGGCACAGTTCCGTTGGACTTTTTCCTCTGGCAGGACAAAGCCCGTCCGTCGCGCGCCGGGACGGCGGTTCCGGACAGGCGCGCGGCGCCGGTGCGCGGCCGTCCGGGTGGGCGGCGGCCGGACGACCCCGCGTCGGTCGTCCCGGGGAGGGGGCCGTTCGGGTTTGTCGTGAGGCGGAGGAAAGAGGGTAGCCGTACGGCCGACGCCGTCCGAAGGGGGTGGCGCCGTACCATCACGCGGAGAGAAGAAGACAGAACAGGGGCCGCAGGAGGCGCTGGCGTTTCACACCACGGCCCGGAATCCTGCCATTCGGGAATCGAGCCTTATGCGACGTACGGATGTCCTGAAACGTGCCCTCACACCCCGCGAACGGCCCGCCCAGTCGGCGAGACCCCCGTTCGTCAGGGAACTCGTGCTCGTGACCATTCTCTACACCGCGTACAAATACGGGCGGCGGGTGGCCAACGGGCAGTTCTCGGAAGCCTACGAGAACGCCGAACGCGTCTGGAACCTGGAGCGCGCGCTCCATCTCCCGCCGGAGGGCTGGGTGCAGGATCTCCTCCTGCACTTCGAGCCCGTCATCCGCACGATCAACGTGTACTACGCGACGGTGCATTTCCCGGCGATGGCGCTCTTCCTCGTCTGGATGTTCTGGCGCCGCCCCGGCCACTACCTGTGGGTGCGCTGGGTGCTCACCTGGCTGACGGCCGCCGCGCTCGTCCTGCACCTGCTCGTCCCGCTGGCGCCACCGCGCCTCTTCCACACGAGCGGGATGATGGACACGAGCATGGTCTACGGGCCCGCGGTCTACGGGAAGCCGGAGGCCGACTCGCTGTCCAACCAGTTCGCGGCCATGCCGTCGCTGCACGTCGGCTGGGCCCTGGTGATCGCGATCGCGCTGATCGTCTCCTGCCGCAGCCGACTGCGCTGGCTGTGGCTGCTGCACCCGGCGATCACGATCACCGCCGTCGTCGGCACGGGCCACCACTACTGGATGGACGGCATCGTCGTCGCCGTCTTCCTCGGGATCATCCTCATGGTGCTGGCGCCGCCGCGGCGCGACCTGCCCGCGCCCGACGCGGCACGGGACACGACGCGGGACGCGACGCGGGAGAGGGCCGACGAGCCCGCCGTCCCGGCCACCGCGCCCACGCCCGCCGCGACCGGCGCGCCCACGGGAGCGGGTGCGCGGCAGGACCTCGCGCACCGCGACGGCTGATCAGGACGGACGCCGGGGCGTGCCCCGGGTGAACGGCTTCACACCGTTCACCCGGGGCACGCCCTTTCCCTTGCGTCCCTTCTTCCCCGCCTTTCCCGCCGCCCTTACGGAGAGTCAGCAATACGGCGGGAGCACGATTTCCCGGCGGAATGCGACCGTGCGCCGTCCGGTGCGCGTACACGTCACCGACGCCCTTCCCCTGCGCCGGGCAAGGCGGCGTCGGAACGGGCCAGGAAACGGCCTGCGCGCGTCATTCCCCGGCCCGGTATACGGCCCCTCCCCCGCTTTTCCCTGAACCCGTTCCCCCTCCTCTCCCCCGGCGCCTCATCCACGGCGCCCGGCACCCCGGCGAGCGCACCGGCGCACCACCCGGCGCGCGGTCGCGACACACCTTGCCGAGGCCGATTACGCGCCCCTATGGTGGGGTCCGCCCTGGCAACTCCCTTGCCAGGGAAGGAAATAGCTGGGCGACAGGGCCGATCTCGGCCCAGGGGAGAGGGGACCGCCCGTGACCACCCGTGGACGTCACCGCCGTTATCGGCCGAACGCGGTCTCCCGCGCGTCGCTCACCGTCACCGCGTCGGGCGCGGGCCTCGCGCTCCCGCTGATCGGCGCGAGCGGCGCCTCGGCCGCGACCGAGGAGACATGGGAGCAGGTCGCCGAGTGCGAGAGCAGCGGCCGGTGGGACATCGACACGGGCAACGGCTTCTACGGCGGGCTCCAGTTCCAGCAGAGCACCTGGGAGGCGTTCGGCGGCACGCGGTACGCGCCGCGCGCCGATCTGGCCAGCCGGGAGCAGCAGATCACGGTCGCCGAGGCCGTGCTGGCGGGCCAAGGCCCCGGCGCCTGGCCCTCGTGCTCGGGCGAGGCGGGCCTGACGCGCGGTGGCCCCGCGCCGTTCGCGGCGCCTGAGCCCGAGCAGCGGGAGGCCCCCGAGCAGGAGGCCGCGCCCGAGGCGGAGCAGGCGCGCCCGGCCTCCGCCGAGGCGACGGCCGTACCGGCGCGCCCCGCCCAGGAGGCGGGCCGCTACCGCGTGGTGAGCGGTGACACGCTGTCGGCCATCGCGACCAGGCAGGACGTACGCGGCGGCTGGCAGTCGCTCTACGACCTCAACCGCCAGGTGGTCGGCGGGAATCCCGACCTCATCTTCCCCGGGCAACGGCTGACGCTCCAGGGCGAGGCGGCCACCGAGGCGCCCGCGCGGCCCGACACGGCGGCACCCGCGCCCGCGCCGGAGCCGGAGCCGGAGCCCGCGCAGGAGACCGCGGAAGCCGCGGAGGCGGAGGCCGCCGAGGCCGCCGCTGCCGCCGAGGCGGAAGCAGCGGCGGAGGCAGAGGCCGCCGAGCGGGCGGCGCGGGAGGAGGCCGAGCAGGCCGAGGCACGCGAGGCGGCCGAACGCGAGGCCGCCGAGGCGGCGGAGGCAGCCGAGCGGGAGGAGGCGGAACAGGCCGCCGCCCGCGAACGGGAACGCGAGCGCGAGCGCGCCGGTGCCTGGACCGCGCCCGTCAGCGGCGCCACCGGCACGGCCTACCACGCCACCGGCAGCTCCTGGTCGCGCGGTTACCACACGGGCGTCGATTTCCCCGTCGCGACCGGAACCACCGTCAAGGCGGTGTCCTCGGGCGAGGTCGTCTCCGCGGGCTGGTCGGGCTCGTTCGGCTACGAGGTGATCGTCCGGCACGCCGACGGCAGGTACAGCCAGTACGCGCACCTGTCGGCCATCTCCGTCTCCGCGGGACAGCCCGTCAGCAGCGGTCAGCGCCTGGGCCGTTCGGGATCGACCGGCAACTCGTCAGGCCCGCACCTGCACTTCGAGATCCGCACCGGCCAGGGCTTCGGCACGGACATCGACCCGCTCGCCTACCTCCGCGGCAAGGGCGTGCGCGTCTGACGCCCCGCCGGAGCCCCCGGCCCGTATCAGGACAGATGCTCTAGTAACCGCACGACCGGGGGACGTCCGCCCGGCGTTTCCTTCCCTCATCAGGTACCAGGTCGTTACGCTCGACCGTCTGGGGGCCGATCAGCGCGTACGCAGGGGACTTTGGAGGCGCCGATGGAACGACCCGGATGGGCGCCGCGGGGCATCGACCTCACCGTGCCGAGCGTGTCGCGGATGTACGACTACTACCTCGGCGGCTCCCACAACTTCGAGGCCGACCGGGTCGCCGCCCGCAAGGCCATCGCCGCCTTCCCCGGCCTGCCCAAGATCATGCAGGCGAACCGCGCGTTCATGCGCCGGGCCGTACGGTACGCCGTCGCCGAGGGCGTCACCCAGTTCCTCGACATCGGCTCGGGCATCCCCACCTTCGGCAACGTCCACGAGGTCGCCCACGCCGCCGACCCCGGCGCCCGCGTCCTCTACGTGGACAACGACCCGGTCGCCGTCGCCCACAGCCGCGCCGTCCTGGCCGGTGACGCGCGGGTGGGCGTCGCGGCGGCCGACTTCCGCGACCCGGACGCCGTCCTGGCCCACGCCGAGGCGGACGGCCTGCTCGACCCGCGCCGCCCCGTGGCCCTGCTGCTCGTCGCCCTGCTGCACTTCCTGCCCGACGAGGACCGGCCGTGGGAGCACGTGGCCAGGTACCGTGACGCCCTCGCGCCCGGCAGCCTCCTCGTCCTCACCCACGCCACCACAGAGGCCGGGCTCGCCACCCACGAACAGGGCGCCGAGCTGAGCGAGGTCTACCGGCGCGGCGGCTCCACCCTCGTGATGCGGGGCCTGACCGCGACCGCGCGATTCTTCGACGGCTTCACGCTGGTCGAACCGGGGCTCGTCCCGCTGCCCGAGTGGCGGCCCGACGGGCCGGCCGACGAGGAGGATGCCGTGGTCTCCGCCGGTTTCGCCGGAGTGGGGCGCAGGGCGTGACGCCGCCCACCGGGCCCCTCGGCCCGCCCGCGCACGCGCCAGGCGGCGAACCGCCCGACGGCCTGCGGCGCTTCGCCCGCATCTGGTGCCGCGCGGTCTACGCGGACACGGCGACGTCGATGACCAGGGCCGAGTTCGAGGAGCTGATGACCGGTCTCGCCCGGCTGCTCGCCGACGCGCTGCACGGCCGCCCGTTCGACCCCTCGCCGGGCCGCGCCGTGGGCGAGGCGCTGGTGGCCGCGCACTGCACCGTGCCGGAGGCGCTGCCGCGCGTCCTCGGCGTCGTGGACGCCTACCTGCCGCTCTACTGCTCCGACCCCGCGGAACTGCCCGCCGACGAGGCGCGCATCCGCAGCACGCGTCTCCAGCACGCCATCGCCGCCGGGTACGCCGCCGCGCTCCAGGAGCGGACGCGCGCGGAACAGGAGGCCCTGTCCCGCGCGGCGCTCAGCGCGCAGCAGGAGATCGCGCGGGCGCTGCACGAGAGCGAGACGCGCTTCCGCGCCGTCTTCAAGGACGCGGCCCTCGGCATCGCGCTGGCGGACATGAGCGGCCGGGTCCTGGACGTGAACGACGCGCTGGCCCGGATGTTCGGCGGCTCGGAGCACCATGTGCGCAGCCGCAACATCCTGGAGTGGACGCACCCGGAGGACCCGCCGGAGATCTGGCGGATGCAGCGCGAGCTGATGCGCGGCGAGCGGGAGCACTTCCAGGTCGAGAAGTCCTACGGCCGCTCCGACGGCACCGCCCTGTGGACCAACCTCACCGTCTCCCTGCTGCGCGCCGCGAACGGGGAGCCGCGCTACATGCTGGCGATGGTCGAGGACGTCTCGGAGCGGCGGCTGCTGAACCTGCGGCTGCGCTACCAGGCGACGCACGACGCGCTCACCGACCTGCCGAACCGCTCCCTCTTCTTCGAGCGCCTAGAGCAGGCGCTCTCCCGCGCCTCGGACACGGCCAGGATCGGCCTGTGCTACCTGGATCTCGACGGCTTCAAGGCGGTCAACGACAGCCTGGGCCACGCCGTCGGCGACCAGTTGCTGATCGCCGTGGCCGAGCGGCTGCACGGCTGCGCGTCGGGCCCTGGGCAGATGCTGGCGCGGATCGGCGGGGACGAGTTCGTCGCCCTCGTCCTCGACCCGCCCTCGCCCGGGACCGTGACGGAGCTGGCGGAACGCGCCCTGTACGCGCTGTCCACGCCGGTGGACGTCGGCGGCCGTGAGCTGATGGTGCGGGCGAGCATCGGCGTCGTGGAGGGCCCGGCGCGGCACCTCAGCTCGGCAGAGATGCTGCGCAGCGCGGACATCACGATGTACCGGGCCAAGGCGGAGGGCGGCAACCGGTACGCCGTCGCCGACCCGGACTCGGACGCCCGCGCGATCAGCCGCCACCACCTCACGCACCACCTGCCCGCCGCGCTGAAGGGCGCCGAGTTCTTCATCGAGTACCAGCCGCTGGTGAAGATGGAGGACGGCAGCCTGGAGGGCGCCGAGGCGCTGGTCCGCTGGAGCCATCCCCGGCACGGCGTGCTGGGCCCCGACCGGTTCATCCCGCTCGCGGAGCACACCGGGCTGATCGTGCCGCTGGGCCGCTGGGTGCTCCAGGAGGCGGTGCGGCAGGCGTGCGAGTGGCAGGTGCGCGGCATCGGCGGCCCGCGCCCGCTGAAGGTGAACGTCAATCTCTCGCCGCGCCAGCTGCACCATCCCGAGCTGGTCGAGGACACCATCTCCGTGCTGGAGGAGGCCGGGCTGCCGCCCAGCTCGCTGTGCCTGGAGGTGACCGAGACGGCGATGATACGGGCGGACGAGAACGAGCTGCGGCCCCTGCGGCAGCTGGCCGAACTGGGCGTCGGGATCGCCCTGGACGACTTCGGCACCGGCTACTCGAATCTGGCCAACCTCCGGCGCCTCCCGGCCACCACCCTCAAGCTCGACCGCTCCTTCACGCTGGGCCTCCAGCGCGCCCCTGCCGATCCGGTCGATCTCAAGATCGTGGAGGGCATCGTGTCGCTGGCGCACACGCTGGAGCTGTCGGTGACGGTCGAGGGCGTCGAGACGTCCACGCAGGCCGACCGGCTGCGGGAGCTGGGCTGCGACTCGGCGCAGGGCTGGTTCTACGCGCGGCCTGGACCGCCTGAGCGGCTGCCCGAGGCGGTCTGAACGCGCAGCTGGCACGGCGCGCGGCTCCGGCAGCCGCAGCGGTCCTGCGCCCGGCGTGAAGGAGCCGAGCAGCGCCGGGCTCCGCGCCCCGGTGGCGGACGGCAGCGCGCCGGGCAGGCCGTGCCAGCTGAGGAAGCCGAGGAGCGCGAAGAGGTAGGCCTCCTTCGCCTGCGCGGGCAGCCCGTGGGCCTCGGACCGTTCGACGCGGGTGGGCGCGGCGGCGTCGGCGATGCGGCGCATGAGGACGGGTTGCGTACGCCACCGCCCGGGCCCGCGACGGCGCGGGCCGCCACGTCGCCGAAGAAACGGCCGAGGCCGGTGTCGAGGCGTCACAGGGCGGCGGCGTCGGCCGCCGCCGGGGGCAGACAGGCGGCGAGGGCCGCGCGCAGCGGGGCGGGGTACGGCTCGGAGTGCATGCCGAGGGGGTGCAGACTTACCGTGGCGTCGTCGGCGAAGGCGAGGTCGGCGACCGCGGCGTCCACGGCGTCGCAGGAGGTGCCGCTGAGCATCCCCACCACCCGGAGGGGCCGCCCCGCGGGAAACCCGGTCGGGACGGGCTCCGCCGAATCGGTACGCTGCGTGATGTCCATAACAGAAGAACTCTTCACCTACCGTGACCCCGTCACTCCACCTTCTCTGATCATTGGAGCATTCGAGGATGGCCCGACACCTCATCACCAGTGCGTTGCCCTACATCAACGGGATCAAGCACCTGGGAAACATGGTGGGTTCGATGCTCCCCGCCGACGTCTACGCCCGCTACCTGCGGCAGCGCGGCCATGACGTCCTCTACATCTGCGCCACCGACGAGCACGGCACCCCGGCCGAACTGGCGGCGAAGGCCGCAGGGCTGCCCGTCGCGGAGTTCTGCGCCCAGCAGCACCACGCGCAGAAGGCGGTCTACGACGGTTTCGGCCTCGACTTCGACTACTTCGGCCGGACGTCGTCCGCGCAGAACGTCGAGGTGACGCAGCACTTCGCCCGCCGTCTCCACGAGCACGGCTTCATCGAGGAGCGCGCCACCCGCCAGGTCTACTCCCCCGCCGACGGCCGGTTCCTCCCGGACCGCTACATCGTGGGCACCTGCCCCTACTGCGGCTACGAGGCGGCGCGCGGCGACCAGTGCGAGAACTGCACGCGCGTCCTCGACCCGACCGACCTGGTGGACGCGCGGTCCGCGGTGAGCGGCAGCACGGACCTGGAGGTCCGCGAGACCACGCATCTCTTCCTGCTCCAGACCAAGCTGGAGAGCGAGGTCGCCGCCTTCGTGGAGGCGCACGACGGGCAGTGGCCGACGCTGGCCTCCTCCA
Organism: Streptomyces avicenniae; assembly: GCF_000719135.1. Classification (GTDB taxonomy): domain Bacteria; phylum Actinomycetota; class Actinomycetes; order Streptomycetales; family Streptomycetaceae; genus Streptomyces; species Streptomyces avicenniae. The sequence continues at coordinate 324,058 of NZ_JOEK01000009.1, forward strand.
TCGCCAGGAAGTGGCTGACCGAGGGGCTGCACGACCGAGCCATCACCCGTGACCTGGAGTGGGGCGTGCCGGTGCCGGGCGACGTGTGGCCGGAACTGGCCGCCGAGGGCAAGGTGTTCTACGTCTGGTTCGACGCCCCGATCGGGTACATCGGCGCCACCAAGGAGTGGGCGGACGCGGCGGGTCCCGGCGAGGAGCGCGACTGGCGGTCGTGGTGGTACGAGGCCGAGGAGGACGTGCGGTACACGGAGTTCATGGCCAAGGACAACGTGCCGTTCCACACGGTGATGTTCCCCGCCACGCAGATCGGCACGCGTGAGCCGTGGAAGCGGGTGGACGTCGTCAAGGCGTTCAACTGGCTGACGTACTACGGCGGGAAGTTCTCCACGTCGCAGCAGCGCGGCATCTTCGCCGACACCGCCCTCGACCTGCTCCCGGCCGACTACTGGCGGTACTTCCTCGTCGCGGGCGCGCCCGAGTCGGACGACTCGTCGTTCTCCTGGGAGCTGTTCTCCTCGGTGGTCAACAAGGACCTCGCCGACACGCTGGGGAACTTCGTCAACCGCGTGCTGACGTTCTCCCGCAAGCGGTTCGGCGACGCCGTACCGGCCGGGCACGCGGCGGGCGACGCCGAGCGGCGCCTCGGCGAGGAGGTGGCGCGGCTGCTCGCCGAGTACGAGGAGCACCTGGAGGCGCTCCAGTACCGCAAGGCGGCCTTCGCGCTGCGGGCGCTGTGGAGCGCGGGCAACTCCTACCTGGAGGAGAAGGCGCCCTGGCGTGAGATCAAGACCGACGAGGACGCCGCCGCGCTGACGCTGCGCACGGCCATGAACCTGATCCGCCTCTACGCGGTGGTGTCCGAGCCGGTCATCCCGTTCAGCGCGCGCACGATGCGCTCGGTCTTCGCGGCCGAGGACACCGCCACGTGGGTGTCGGCCGAGGAGGCGCGCGCCCTGGACGCGATCCCGGCCGGGACGGCGTTCACCGTGCCGCCGGTGCTCTTCGCGAAGATCACCGACGAGGACCTGGAGGGCTACCGGGCGCGCTTCGGCGGCGACACCGCCGACGCCTGACGCCCCACGCGGACGGACGGGCCCCCGCCCCGCGGGAGTCCGTCCGTCCGCGCCGTTCAGGGGGTCTTCCCGGCCAGGATGCGGCCGGACAGCTCCGCCGCGGCGGCCTTGATGCTCTCCAGACCGGCGCGTCCCCACGGGCGCGGCAGCCGGTCGAGCACGCAGACGGTGCCGAGCGCCCGCCCGTCGGCGTCGAGCAACGGCGCGCCCAGGTAGGAGCGGATGCCCTCCTCGTCCACCAGCGGATTGCCCGCGAACCGCGGGTAGTCGCCGACGTCGTCGAGCACCAGCGCCTTGCGGCGCACGACGACGTACGGGCAGAAGCCGCGGTCACGGGGCATCGTGCGACCCGTGCCCTCGCCCGGCGCCGCGTAGAGACCGGCGAAGAACTGCTCCCGCTCGCCGATGAAGTTGACCAGCGCGAACGGCGTGCCCGCGAGGCGCGCCAGGTCGCGTGCCGCCGCGTCGAACGCCGGGTCGGGCGCGCCGCCGACGCCCAGTTCCCGCAGCCGTTCCGCGCGCGCCGGGGCGTCGGGGTCGTCGGGGGTCAGCAGCAGCCGGCCTGTGGGGTCGAAACCCATCGTGGACATGGTGTTCCTTGTGTGGATCGGATGCGGGCCGCCCCCGCCTGGCGGGCGTCACACGAGCTGCCGCAGCCCGTGGAGGACGGCGCGCAGCAGGTCCGGGTCGGTGGGACAGCGGCCCGGGGGCAGGGGTGGGCTGACGGTGACGGCTCCCGAGTCCAGCAGGTCGGAGAGCAGCACCTTGGTGACGGCGGCGGGCAGGCCGACGTACGCGGCGATCTCGGCGACCGAGGCGGGCCCGCGGCAGGCGCCGAGCACCTGTGCGTGCTCGGGCCCGAGCCTGCGCCGTATCCGCCGCCCGGTGGCCGTGACCAGCGTGAGCAGGTCGAGGCGCGCCGCGGGCCTGGTACGGCCGCCGCAGACGGTGAACGGGCGGACCAGGCGGCCCGCGTCCTCGTCCAGCAGCGGTTCGGGGGTGACGGCGGCCGGGGCGCGCGTCCGCAGGTCGCGGGCGCGCGTGCCGCCGGGGACGGCGGGCGGCGCGGGGGGGCCGGTGCCTGGGCCTCTCATCCTCTGGCCCCCTGCCGCAGCGGGATGGCGAGGGACGCCCGGACGCTGCGGACGAGGAGGGCCATCTCGTGGCCGAGCGCGGCGGCGTCGGCCTCCGGGTCGGCCAGGACGGCGAGGGCGGCCGTCTGCCCCGCGGCCGTGACGATCAGCAGTCCTGAGTCGAGGCGGACGGTGATCTGCCGGACGCGGCCCCCGGCGTCGGGCAGCCGGGTCCCCGCCGTCCTGGCCAGGGCGTGCAGTCCGGCGGCGAGCGCGGCCAGTTGGTCGGCGTCCTCGGCGTCCATGCCGTGGACGGCCCGGGGCAGGCCGTCGCTGCCGAGGAGGACCGCCTTGCGGGCGTGCGGCAGGCGTTCGACGAGGTGGGCGAGGAGCCAGGCGAGGTCGGTCCGCGCGGGCCAGGGCGTGTCGGTCACCACGGCGCGGCCGGGGCGGTCGGCGGGACAGGTGGGACCTGTGGGAGGGGGCGTGTCATCGTTCGCCCTCCTCGTCCGCGAGGCGGGCGCCGCGCCGGAACGCGGCGGTGAGCCCGGGGTCGAGCGGCGCGGGGACGGGACCTGGGCCGCCGCGCTGCGGGGGCTGTGGCGGCTGGCCGGTGTCGCGCGGCGGCGGCACGAGGTGCTGCGGGCGGCGGCGGCGCGGCAGCGGGGGGCGTCCCGACCGGTCGGTGGCCGGGGTCGCGGGGGTGGGGGCCGTCGAGGTGGTGGGGGCGGCGGGGGGCTGCGTGGGCCGGGGCGGCAGGGCGGCGTCCTGCTCCGGCGCGCTCCCCACGGCGGGCGGCGCGGGTGCGGCGGCGGGTGCGGGCAGCACGTACGGCTCCGCCGCCTGCGCGACGGGGCGGCCCGGCACGTAGTGGCCCTCCGACTCGTCGCCGAGCAGCTCGTGCGGCAGGACGAGGACGGCCTGCACGCCGCCGTAGATGTTGCTCTGGAGCTGGACGACGATGTCGTGGCGCTTGGCGAGCGTCGAGACGACGAACAGGCCTACCCTGCCGTCCTCCAACAGCTGTGCGACGTCGAGGCGTTCCGCGCCGGACAGGATGGCGTTCATGCGGTTCTGCTCGGTGACGGTCATGCCGAGGCCCCGGTCCTCGACCTCGATGGCCAGCCCGGCGGTGACGCGCTGCACGCGCAGCAGGACCTGGGTCTGGGGGGCGGAGAACTCCGTGGCGTTCTCGACGAGTTCGGCCAGCAGGTGCACGACGTCGGCGACGGCGTGGCCGCGCACGGTGCCCTCGAAGGGCGGCACGAGCTTGACGCGCGAGTAGTGCTCGACCTCGGCGATGCAGGAGCGCAGCACCTCGGACATGCACACAGGACGCGTCCACTGGCGGCGGGAGACGGCGCCGCCGAGGACGGCGAGGTTCTCCGCGTGCCTGCGGATGCGGGTGGCCAGGTGGTCGATGTGGAAGAGGCCCTTCAGCAGCTCGGGATCCTCGACGTCGTTCTCCAACTCGTCGAGGTATTCGAGCTGGCGGTGCACGAACGACTGCATCCGCCGCGCCAGGTTGACGAACACCTCGACCCGCTCGTCCCCCGCGCAGACCGCGCCCGCCAGGGAGGCGGCCTGGGCGACGGCGGACTCGGCCGCGTACCCGGCGGCGGCGATCTCGTGGCCGAGCTGCCCGTAGGCGTCGGCGTCGTCGGGTTCGGCGGGGGGTGCCCCCTCGGGCGGTTTGATCCGCTCGCCGCGCTCCACCTTCCGCAGCAGCGCGTGCAGTTCGACCCGGCCCCGGCTGGCCTGGCGGCGCAGCGCGGTGAGGCGCCCGGCGTGCAGCCTGGCCTCCGTCAGGGCGAGGAGCACCGCCCCGGCCAGGACCGTGCCGACCAGGACAGCGGCGGCGGCCGGGACGGCCCAGCGCGCGAAGCCGCCCGCCGCGCCCTGCCGGGGCCCGCCCTCGGCGAGCAGGTACGCGACGGTGACCGTCGCGACGACGGTGACCAGGGCGGCGGGAAGCACCGCCAGGCGCAGCAGTCGGCGTCTGCATCCCGGCGCTCCCGCGCCCGGCGCCGTGCCGGCTGGCCGGCTGTGGCGGCCGGTGGGTGCCCCGGTGCGTAGCTGTTCGGGCATCGGTGTCCTTATCGGGCGGATCAATGTACCGAGGCCACGCTATGACTCAACGCCGCTGCGCAGAGCTACAGTTCCGCCAATCGCCACCCCTCGCCACCTCCCAACGAGTGAATCGGGCCGGGGCCGTCTTGACCCACCGCGCCGTGCGCGCGGTCAGCCGGGGCCGTAGGCGCGGACGGTGACGTTCAGCCGCCCGGTGAGGCCGAGGTCGGGCGGCGCGGTGCCGGGGTGGATGCGCGGGACACCGTGACGGGCCAGGCGTGCCGGGCCGCCGAGGACGAACGCGTCGCCGCAGCGCAGTTCGGTGTCGGTCCAGGGCCGTCCCCGGTGCCCGGCGCCGGCGACGCGGAAGACGCAGGAGTCGCCGAGGCTGAACGAGACGACGGGGGCGGAGGAACGCTCGTCGCGGTCCTGGTGCATACCCATCCGGGCCGAGGCGTCGTAGAAGTTGACGAGCGCGATGTCGTACGGGTCGGCGGGCGGCGGGAGTCCGGCGGCGGCGACGGCCCGGCGTGCCCAGTCGCCGAGCCAGGCGGGGAACGGTTTGACGGGCGCGCCGTCCCCGTCAACGGCGGTGGCCGCGTAGCCACCCGCGTACCAGTGGCGGCCGAGCGAGAGCTGCCGCACGGACATGACGCCGCCGCCGAAGCGGACGGTGCGCAGCCCCGCGGGCGGGCGGGCCCACTCCCGGCAGGCGGCGAGCAGGGCGTGCCGCTCCGCCGGGCCGAGCCGGTCGGGCAGGTGCACGGCCCCCGGCGTCGGCTCGGCCCGCACGCGGGGGAACAGCTCGTCGCTCACGCCCTCCATGATGCGCCCACCGGTGGACGGCCGGGTGACCGCGCGGGAGCCCGCGTCCTACTTGGTGCGGACGACCACGAAGTCGGCGAGCGCCGCGAACCGCTCCCGTACGCCGTCCGGCAGGTCGAGGCCGTCGAGGGCGGCGAGCGCCCCGTCGTACTGCCGCCTGGCCTCCTCCTCGGCCAGGCGGCGCCCGCCCGCCTCCTCGATGAGCGCGGCGCGCGTGGCGAACTCGGCCTCGTCGAAGTCCTCGAACTCCTCGGGCGACTTCTTGGCGTCGCCCATCAGCAGCTCGGCGAGCCGCTCGGCGGCCGGGCCCGTGCCCTCCAGGGCGGCGGCGACGGGCAGCGACTTCTTGCGCTGCCGCAGGTCGCTCCAGGCGGCCTTGCCGGTGGTGGCCGGGTCGCCCCAGATGCCGAGCACGTCGTCCACGGCCTGGAACGCCAGGCCGAGCCGCTGGCCGTAGTCCTCCAGCGCGTCCGCGACGCGGTCGTCCGCGCCGCCGAGGACGGCGCCGACGGCGGCGGCGCAGGCCAGGAGGGCGCCGGTCTTGTTGCCCTCCATCTCCAGGCACTCGGCGACGCCGACGCGCTCGCGGTGCTCGAACGCGATGTCCTGGGCCTGGCCGTCCACCAGCCTGCGGCTGGCCGTGGCGAGACGGCGGGTGGCGCGGGCGGCGTCCGGCGTGCCGACTTCGAGGAGGACCTCGATGGCGAGGGCGAACAGGGCGTCGCCGACGAGGATGGCCTGTGCAGGGCCGTGGACCTTCCAGACGGTGTCGCGGTGCCTGCGCTGCTCGTCGCCGTCCATCAGGTCGTCGTGGAGCAGCGAGAAGTTGTGGACCAGCTCGACGGCCACCGCGCCGGGGATGCCGGTGGTGGCGGGGACCCCGGCCGCCTCGGCGGAGAGCAGCGCCAGCGCGGGCCGTACGGCCTTGCCGCTGTCCGCGTCGGTCGGCCGCCCCTCGGCGTCGATCCAGCCGAAGTGGTAGGCGGCGACGGTGTCCATGGGCGGGGCGAGCCGGGCGACGGCGGAACGCAGCGCGGGAGCGGCCAGCGCCCGCCCGCGCGCGAGCAGCGCCGGGACGGCGCCGTCGGGATGGGCTTCTGCGGGGTTCACGTGCTCTCCTTGGCGCTGGGTTGCGGTCGTTCCGTGGGGCTTCCGTGGGACGTCGTCGGGGCGGGGCGTTCCGTGCGCGGCGCCTCGCTCGGCGCCGTGCGGGGCGTGGGGTGGGGCGGTCACGGGGCGACGGCGCGGGCGGCGGCGTGGCCGCTGCGGACGGCGCCCTCCATCGTCGCGGGCCAGCCGGTGGCGGTCCACGCGCCCGCGAGGTACAGGCCGGGGGCGCGGGTGCCGGGTCCTGGGCGCAGCCGTCCGACGCCGGGGGTGGGGGCGAAGGTGGCGGCGCGTTCACGCGTGACGAAGAAGTCGCGGACGCGTGCGTCGCGTGCGGCGGGCAGCAGGCGTTCCAGTTCTGGCAGGTAGCGCTTGCGCAGGACGTCGGCGGGGAGCTGGATCTCCTCCTGGGCCGCGGACTGCGACAGGACGAGGTACTGGCCCTCGGTGACCCCGGCCGCGCGCGTGCGGTCGAAGATCCACTGGACCGGGCTGCCGAGGGCGGCGAGGAACGGCAGGTCCAGGACCGTGCGGTCGTAGAGGATGTGCGCGTTCAGGATGGGCGCGGTGCCGAATCCGGCCAGGGCGGACGGGTCGTGCAGCGCCTCGTGGGGCAGCAGGGCGCGGGCGGCGTCGGGCGGGACGGCGACGACGACGGAGTCGGCGGTCAGCTCCCGGACGGGCTGCGGTCCCGGGGCGAGGGCGCGTGAGCTGAGGGTGAGGCGCCAGCCGCCGCCGGGCGCGGGCCGCAGGCGGCGGACGCGGGTGGCGAGGTGCGTCGTGACCCCCGCCTGGTCGAGGGCGGCGCGGGCCCTGGTGTCGTGGAGTTCGCCGAGCGGCACCTCGGGGACGCCGATGTCGGCGGCGCCGGGCTCGGTGAGCAGGCCGGTGCGGAAGACCATGGCGGCCAGGCCGAGGGAGACGTCGGCGGCCCGCGCGTTGAGGGTGGCGACGCCGATGAGGTCCCACAGGGCGGTGACGGCGTGGTCGCTCTGGCCGTGGCGGCGCAGCCAGGACGCGAAGTCCTCGTCGTCCAGCGCCGGGTCGGCGGGGTCGAGGCGGCGCAGCGCGAGGACGGCGCGGGGGACGGCGGCGCGCTCGCCCGGCGACAGGTGGGGGTAGCGGGCGAGGGTGCCCGCGAGGTGGAGCGGGACGGGCAGCGCGCTCCGGCGGATGCGGCCGGTGCGGCCGGTGGCGGCGTCCGTGACGGGGACGTCGAGGCGGCGTTGGAGGGGCGCGAGGGAGGTGGCGCCGATGCGCTGGAGGAAGCCGCGGTAGGCGGTGCAGCAGCGGAGGAAGACGTGCTGGCCGTTGTCCACGGTGAGTTGGCCCGCGGGCGAGTCGCGGCGGAAGGAGAACGCGAGGCCGCCGAGCCGCGGGCGGGTCTCCAGGAGGGTCACGCGGTGGCCGCGGTCGGCGAGGGCGAGGGCCGTGGTGATCCCGGCGAGTCCGCCGCCGACCACCGCCGTGTGGGGGGGCGGGGTCATGTGCGGCCCGCCCGCGCGACACGGCGGGTGTCGAACCCCGTCAGGCCGCGCAGGGCGACGACGGCCTTCTGCGCGCCGGGGAGCCCGACCCGGCCGCGCAGGACGGCGTGCGGGTCCTCGTCGATCAGGTCGAGCAGCCGGTGGTAGGTGCCCGCCATGGCGGCGACGCAGGCGGCGGAACGGCGGTCGAGCAGGGGGAGCAGCCGCAGCCCCTGCGCGAACAGGTCACGGGCGCGGCGGACCTCGAAGCGGACCAGCCCGGCGAAGTCCGCGCCTGGCGGCGGCGGGACGAGGTGGGGCCCCGCCTCGCAGCCGTACGCGCGCAGGTCCTCGGCGGGGAGGTACGTCCTGCCGTTGGCGGCGTCCTCGCGGATGTCGCGCAGGATGTTGGTCAGCTGGAGGGCGAGGCCGAGGGTGTCGGCGTACTCGGCGGCCCGCTCGGCCCCCCGGGCGCCGGGCGCCGTGCCGAAGACGCCGAGGCACAGGCGGCCTATGGCCCCGGCCACGCAGCGGCAGTAGTGCCGCAGGTCGTCCCACGTCTCGTAGGCGTGGCCGCGCACGTCGAGGAGGACGCCGTCGAGGAGTTCGTCGAGGCCGTCGAGGGGGATGGGGAAGCGGCCGGTGGCGTGGGCCAGGGCGACGGCGACGGGGTCCGTGTCGTCCTCGGCGACCTTCTGGTCGCGCACGCGCTGGAGCAGGTCGCGCGTCTCCCCGAGCCGGGTCTCCTTGACCGCGGGGTCGAGGGTGCCGTCACCGATATCGTCCACGCGGCGGGCGAAGGCGTAGAGGGCGTAGAGTGCGCGGCGCTTGGCCAGGGGCATGAGGCGGGCGCCGTAGCTGAAGTTCCTGGCGTGCCGGGTGGAGACGGCGGCGCAGTACTCGTAGGCCGCGAAGACGGCGGGCGACAGCGGGGCTCTCCTGGGTGCGGGGCTCACGGGGTTGAAGCTCACGTTCCTCTTCGCAGTGTCGTTCCCGCCGCGTACAGCAGGCCGCCCTTGGACGGTCGGGGTGGTCCCGCCAGCACGTCGTACCCGGCGCCGGCGATGGCCTGGGCCGCCGCCCGTCCGCCGCCGACGAACCCGGCGAGGAGCAGTCGCAGCCGCCCGTGCAGGCTCCCCACCAGCGGGGCTCCCTCGTCCAGCAGCCTACGTGCCCGGTCGGTCAGACAGGCGACCAGGGTGCGCACGGACGCGTTGGCCGTGGGCGCGGCGAGGTCGTCCTCGGTGACGTGGAAGCGGCGCATCGCGTCGGCGGGCAGGTAGATGCGGTCGCGGCGCAGGTCCTCGGCGACGTCCTGGAGGTGTTCGAGGATCTGGAGCGCCGTGCAGATGGCGTCGGAGCGGCGCACGCTCTCCTCGGTCGCGGTGCCGGTGAGGCCGAGGACGATGCGGCCGACGGGGTTGGCCGAGAGGCGGCAGTAGCCGAGGAGCGTGTCCCAGTCGGGGTAGCGGGTGACGCGCTGGTCGATGCGGTTGGCCTCGATCAGGTCGAGGAACGGCTCGGGGCCGAGCGCCGCGCGCCGGACGGTGGGGACCAGTTCGCGCAGCAGCGGGTGCCGGGGCGGGGTGCCGCCGTGGGCGCTGGCGAAGACGCGGCGCAGGTCGTCGGCGACGGCGTCGAGCATCGCGGGGCGGTCGGTCACGGCGTCGGCGTCGAGGCCGAGGAGGACGGCGTCGCCGCCGCCCGGCGCGAGGTCGCCGTCGCCGATGTCGTCCACGAGGCGGGCGTAGCCGTAGACGGCCATGAGGTCGTCACGCCAGGCGCGCGGGAGGAAGCGGGGGGCGACGGGGAAGTTCTCGTGGGCCGCCTTGGCGAGCACGCCCTCGGAGGTCCCGGCGCCGTCGCCCGGCGTGGCGCTCAGCACGGGCGGCCCCTCGTCGTCCAGCACGCCGTGGTCGTCATGTCTGCTGTTTTACCTTATGGTCAGATGAGCCCGGCCCGGGACACGCGGCCGTGCCCCGGTTCCGGGCGGGGCGGGGTGGCGGGCTACTTGCCCGTCTCCTCCTCGTACGCCTTGAGCACCTGGTCGGTCGGGCCGTCCATGACGAGTTCGCCCTTCTCCAGCCACAGGACGCGGTCGCAGGTGTTGCGGATGGACCGGTTGTTGTGGCTGACGAGGAAGACGGTGCCCGCCTCCTCGCGCAGTTCGCGGACGCGGGCCTCGGAGCGGCGCTGGAACTTCTTGTCGCCGGTGGCCAGGGCCTCGTCGATCATCAGCACGTCGTGGTCCTTCGCCGCGGCGATGGAGAACCGCAGCCGGGCCTGCATGCCGGACGAGTAGGTGCGCATGGGCAGGCTTATGAAGTCACCCTTGTCGTTGATGCCCGAGAAGTCCACGATGTCCGCGTAGCGGGCGCGGATCTGGTCGCGGGTCATGCCCATGGCCAGGCCGCCGAGTATGACGTTGCGCTCGCCGGTCAGGTCGTTCATCAGGGCCGCGTTGACGCCGAGCAACGAGGGCTGGCCGTCGGTGAAGACCCGTCCCCGCTCGGCGGGCAGGAGGCCCGCGATGGCGCGCAGCAGCGTGGACTTGCCCGAGCCGTTGGTGCCGATGAGGCCGATGGCCTCGCCGCGGTAGGCGACGAAGCTGACGCCGCGCACGGCGTGCACCTCGCGGACACGGCGGGACGGCTCCCGGCGGACCATGCGGCGCAGGGCGGCGGTGGCGTTGCCGCGGTTCCCCGCGCCGTAGACGCGGTAGACGATGTGGAGGTCCTCGGCGATCACGGTGGGCCTGCGCCCGTCGTCGGCCGCCAGGGCCGGGGTGTTGTCAGCCACGGCCGTACTTCTCCTCCGCCTTCCAGAAGAACAGGAATCCGCCGAACCCGATCACCGCGGCCCAGCCGAGGGCCCACAGCCACGTCGTCGCCGGTATGGCGTTGTGGGTGTCGCTGTCGATCAGCGCGTAGCGGACGAGGTCCATGTAGACCGCCGCCGGGTTGGCCTCCAGGACCGTCGCGACCCAGCTCGGGGCGTTGGCACGGTCCTCCAGCATCTCCCGCAGCGGGAACATGACGCCGGAGGCGTACATCCAGGTGCGGAGCACGAAGGGCATCAGCTGGGCGAGGTCCGGGGTGTTGCTGCCCAGCCTGGCCATGGCCATGGCCAGGCCCGCGTTGAAGATCAGCTGGAGGGCGAGGGCCGGGAGGATGAGGAACCACGTCCAGCCCGGGTAGTGGCCCGCGCCGACCACGATGACCAGCAGGATGATCATCGAGTACAGCAGCTGCTGGAGTTGCTGGAGCGAGAAGGCGATCGGCAGGGACGCCCGCGGGAAGTGCAGGGCGCGGACCAGGCCGAGGTTGCCCGAGATCGACTTGACGCCCGCGAGCACCGACGCCTGGGTGAAGGTGAAGACGAAGACGCCGGTGACCAGGAAGGGGATGTACTCCCGGTTCCCCATGCCCGCGCGTCCGCCGAGGACGAGGCCGAAGATCAGGAAGTAGACGAAGGCGTTCAGCAGCGGCGTGAAGACCTGCCACAGCTGGCCCAGCTTCGCCTGGCCGTACTGGGCCATCAGCTTGGCCCGGGAGAACGCGACGATGAAATGCCGTCGCCCCCACAGCTGCCTCACGTACTCCGGCAGGGAAGGCCGCGCGCCACTGACGGTCAGGCCGTGTCTGGCCGCCAGTTCGGCCAGTGGTACGGCGCGTGGGGGCGCACTCTCGCGCGTGGTCTCGCTCACCTGGTAACTCTCGTCCTCGCAGGGCAAAGGCGGTAGGCACTGCCGCCGTACGGCGGCACCGGGATGGTCTCAGACCCGAGCTTGTCAGATGACAGGGGGGCGTCCCAGACGGGTCAGGCGCCATACCGTACGCCAACGCATCGGCCTGCGGGGACCGCTCGGCGTGCGCCAGCCCTCGGCGAAGCCCTTGAACCACGCCTTCAGCGCGCTGCCCGACGGGCGGCGGGCCAGGGTCAGCAGCACCCATACCAGGAGATAGACGGGAATCAGGGGCACGGGCAGGTTGCGCCGCGCCAGCCAGACGCGGTTGCGCGCCACCATGCGGTGGTAGACCGCGTGCCGGGACGGCGGGGTCGCCGGGTGGTACAGCAGCATGTCCGCGCGGTAGTCGATGGACCACCCGGCGTCCAGCGCGCGCCAGGCCAGGTCGGTCTCCTCGTGCGCGTAGAAGAAGTCCTCCGGCAGGCCGCCGACCTGCTGGAACACCTGGGTGCGCACGGCGTTGGCGCCGCCGAGGAACGTCGTGACGCGCGAGGAGCGCAGCGGGTCGGAGGCGCGCAGCCGCGGGACGTGACGGCGCTGCGTGGTGCCCGTCTCCGGGTCGGCGATGCGGAAGCTCACGATGCCGAGCCCCGGATCGTCGGCGAACGCGGCACGAACCAATTCCGCCGTGTTTTTGTCTGGAAGTAGTCCATCGTCGTCCAGAAACAGCAGCACATCGACATCGCCGCCCCCGGGGCCGAACGTCTCGATCCCGACGTTCCGGCCACCGGGGATGCCGAGGTTCTCCGGGAGTTCGACGCTGCGGACGCCCGCGGGCAGGTCGGGGAGCGCCGCGCCGTTGCCGACGACGACCACCTCGACCCGTTCGCCCTCCTGCGCGGCCACCGAGTCCAGCAGCGCGCGCAGTTCCACGGGCCGGTCGCCCATCGTCAGGACGACCGCGCCGAGCTTGAGCTGTGCCGTGCCCACCGCCGTCACCTCAGCCTGCTGGACGCGAGGATGGACACCAGGTGCAGCAGCGTCTGCACGACCGCTATCCCGGCGAGCAGCGCCACTCCGAGGCGGGTGAAGAAGAGGTCGCCGCCGATCAGGTCGAGGACCGCCACGACGAGGATCAGCAGCGACGCCTCGACGCCGCCGACCAGCCGGTGGAACTTCAGGGCCGCCGCCGCACGCCGCGCCACCGCGACACCGGAGGAACGCGGCGTGGCCGCCTCGTCCCGCACCGCCGAGAGGCCGCTGCGGGTCCTGGCGACGTCCACCAGGTCCGTCTCGGCCTTGATCAGGATCGCGCCGAGCGCCGCCAGCGTGCCGAGGAAGGCCCACAGCCAGTTGGGCGCCGCCTCCTCGACCGCGAAGACGTCGGCCGCCCGTACGCCGAAGCCGACGAGCAGCGCGGCCTCCGCCAGGTAGTGGCCGACGCGGTCCAGGTAGACGCCGGTGACGGACGTCTGCGCGCGCCAGCGCGCCACCTCGCCGTCCACGCAGTCCAGCAGCAGGTAGAGCTGGATGAGCAGCGCGGCCAGGACCGCGCCGGTGAGGCCGGGGATCAGCAGGGCGGCGCCCGCCGCGACACCCGCCACGACCATCAGGTACGTGAGCTGGTTCGGGCTGATCCGCGAGCCGACCAGATGCCTGGTCCAGCGCAGCGAGATCTCCCGCATGTACAGGCGCCCTGCCCAGTGCTCACCGCTGCGCCGGTCCTTGACCCCGGCGGGGTGCACGACCGGTCTGAGGTCAGCTACCGATGGTTTTGACATAGTCCGCGTACGCGTCCCTGATCTCGTCGGTGGTGAGGTCGAGGTGTTCGAGGATGGTGTAGCGGCCCGGCCTCGTCTGGGGGGCGAAGGCCACCGCCGTCACGAACTCCTCGGTGCTGAAGCCGATCTCGCCCGGCAGCACGGGCAGCCCGTGGCGCCGCAGCACGTCGGCGATCAGCCGGCAGTCGTCGGGCGCCCCGCGCAGGTGCATCGCGAAGGCCGCGCCGAGCCCGACCTGCTCCCCGTGCAGCGCCGAGCGCTTCGGGTGCAGGACGTCGAGGGCGTGGGAGATCTCGTGGCACGCGCCGGACGAGGGGCGGGTGTGGCCCGCGATCGTCATGGCGATGCCGGACAGGACCAGCGCCTCGGCCAGGACCGTGAGGAACGGGTCCTGGGTGCAGCCGCCGGGGTGGCGCAGGACGGCCTCGCCCGCCTGCCGCGCCATGGCGGCGGCCAGGCCGTCCACCTGCTCGCCCGTCTCGCGGTGGGACAGCTCCCAGTCCGCGATGGCCGAGATGTTGGAGACGGCGTCGCCGATGCCCGAGCGCACGTAGCGGACCGGGGCGTCACGGATGACGTCGAGGTCCACGACCAGGGCGATCGGCGTCGGCACGCCGTAGGAGCCGCGGCCCGCGTCGTTGTCGAGCGTGGAGACGGGCGAGCAGATCCCGTCGTGCGCCAGGTTGGTAGCGACGGCGACCATCGGCAGGCCGACGCGCGCGGCGGCGTACTTGGCGGCGTCGATGATCTTGCCGCCGCCGAGCCCCACGACGGCGTCGTAGTGGCCCGAGCGCATGGCGTCGGCGAGCTGGACGGCGGCGTCGATGGTGCCGCCGCCGACCTCGTACCAGTCGGCGCCGGGCAGGGCGGGGCTCAGGCGCTCCCGCAGGGCGGCGCCCGAGCCCTTGCTGATCGCGACGGCGAGCCGTCCCGACGAGGAGATCCGCTGGTCGGCGAGGAGCCCGCCCAGGTTGTCCAGCGCCCCGGCGGTGATGTCCACCGAGACGGGCGACGGGATGAGGCGGGTCAGTACCGGCACGCGATCTCCCGTCCCCTGGCGAGGTCCTCGTGGTTGTCGATCTCGACCCAGCTGACGTCGCCGATGGGCGTGGTGTCCACGCGGAAGCCGCGGTTGACCAGCTCCTGGTAGCCGTCCTCGTAGTACAGCTGCGGGTCGCGCTCGAAGGTGGTGCGCAGCGCGTCCGCCAGCTCGGCGGCGGCGGACGGCTCGATGAGCGTGACGCCGATGTACTCGCCGGTGGCCTCGGCGGGTTCCATCAGCTTGGTGATGCGCCGCACGCCACGCTCGGGGTCGGCGACGACCTTCATCTCCTCGTCGGCCAGCTTCTTGGCCGTGTCGAGGGCGAGGACGATCCGGCGGTCGCCGCCGCGCGCGGCGAGCAGCGTGCGCTCGACGGAGGCGGGGTGGACGGTGTCGCCGTTGGCGAGGATGACGCCCTCGGCGATGACGTCACGGGCGCACCACAGGGAGTAGGCGTTGTTCCACTCCTCGGCCTTGTCGTTCTCGACGAGGGTGAGGTTCACGCCGTAGCGGCTCTCCAGGTCGGCCTTGCGCGCGTACACGGCCTCCTTGCGGTAGCCGACGACGACCGCCACGTCGGTGAGGCCGACCTCGGCGAAGTTGGCCAGCGTGAGGTCGAGGACGGTTCTGGTCTCCCCGGCCTCGCCCTCGTGGTTCACGACCGGCACCAGCGCCTTGGGCAGGGTGTCGGTGTAGGGGCGCAGACGCCGTCCGGCGCCTGCGGCCAGCACGAGGCCGATCATGCGGGTTCTCCTGTTTCGTCGTGTACGGCCGGTGCCTGCGAGGAGACCCAGAATCGGATGCTCTCCACCAGCACCAGGAGCGCCATCGCCCCGGCAAGGACGGTCAGCGCGACGGTGAGGCCCCCTCCCGACGCCCAGAGGGCGGCGGCGACGGTGACCAGGAGGGTGCGTCCCTCGTGGCCCCCGGTGGCGCGGACCAGCCAGGGCGGAGGCGCCCCGGCACCGCCGCGGAGGCGGTACACCGTGTCGTAGTGATGGTAGGCGCAAGCGGCCACCAGACCGAAAGCCGCCGGCAACGCCCCGTTCACCCCGCTGCGGGCCGCGAGGACGAGGATCGTCAGATATTCGCCCGCGCGGAACAGGGGCGGCAGCAGCCAGTCGAACGGCCGCCGCAGCGGGGCCGCCTGCGCGCGGCCCGCGGCGAACGCGTAGCAGGCCGCGGCCAGGACGACGAACCAGCCGCCGCCGTCGGCCGCGCCGAGCGCCGTGACGACGAGCAGCGCGGTGCCGCCGAGCGCCCAGGCGGGCGCGGGGAACGGGCCGCGGCGGGCCGGGAGGCGGCTGACGAGGTCGGCGAGCGGCCCGTTGTCGGTGAGGCCGGTCAGCGTGCGGGCGGCCTCCGGCGTGGGGCCGGGGAGGCGGCGGGAGCGCAGCAGGCGGCCAGCCGTCGTGTAGCAGGCGGCGAATCCGCAGGCGGCGAGCAGGACGACGAAGGTGACGCGGGGCGTGGTCAGCGCGGTGAGGACGGCGATGAGCAGCCAGCGTTCGCCGATGGGCAGGACGATCATGCGGCGTGCCCAGACCGTCCAGCCGATGCTGTCGAGGCGTCCTGAGATCGCGACGGCGGGGGCGCGGGAGCCTCCGCTGCCCGGGGCGGGCGGGTGCGCGTCGTTGAACGCGAAGTCCACGATGTGGCGGCAGGACTGGAGGACCATCGCGGCCAGCGCGAGGGCCCACACGTCGTCGTCGGCGCGGGCGGCGCCGAGGGCGAGACCGGCGTAGTAGGCGTACTCCTTGGCGCGGTCGAAGGTGGCGTCGAGCCAGGCGCCGAGGGTGGAGTACTGGAGGGAGTAGCGGGCGAGCTGGCCGTCGGCGCAGTCGAACACGAAGGACAGCAGCAGCAGGACGCCCGCGGCGACGAAGCCGGTACGGGTGCCGGTGGCGGCGCAGCCCGCGGCGATCAGCGCGGTGACGAGCGAGGCGGTGGTGACCTGGTTCGGCGTCAGTCCGCGCCGGGCGCACCAGCGGGCGAGATGGCGGGAGTACGGGCTGACGAGGTGGGTGGTGACGAACCCGTCGCGTGACTTGACGGCGGAGCGCAGCCGCACGGCCTCCTCGTCCACGGCCGCGACGGCGGCGGTGGCGGTGGCGCGTTCTGCGTCGTCGCCGGGCACGACGGCGACGAGCGTGCCGAGTTCGGGCCGGTGCACGGGGGTGCCCGACGCGGCGACGGCGTCGGCGACCCGGTCGGCGAGCGGCGCCGCGGGCCGCGGGCCGGTGGCGGGAGGCGCCGCTCTCGCGGCCGGGTCACGGACCCCGGCGGGCGCCTGCGGGACGGCCGCCGCCGCGTGCAGCGCGGACGTCAACTCCGCGCGTACGCCGGGGGCCGCGGTCACGGCGCCGGGGATCGCGGCGGCGTCGAAGCGCGGATCGGTCAGTCCAAGACGCAGGCTGTGCCGGTGGCCGATGAAGCGGGGATCGACGAGCGCGACGCGTTCCCCCGCCGGTGCGGCGGCGAGGGCGTCGGTCAATCCGGCGGCGGTCTCGGCCACCGTGACGGTGAATCCCAGCGCGCTCAGGTCGTCTTCGAGGGGCGACCCGGGAAGGGGCGAACCGGTGAGGATCGCGATCGACAGCTTGACCCACTCCTTGAGGCAGAACCGCCCTGCGCGGCCTGCACGTCGGCAGAGATTATCCGATGACCACCGTGCGGCAAGAATGGCGTCGGCGTGAGGAAACCCGGCGTTCATGTCACGGAGCGTGCCGCGGGCCGATGCGACCCTAGCGAATCGGGCGCCGCCGCGCGCGGCCGGGAACCCGTGGCCCGCGGGGCGTGTGCGACGGGGGTCGGGACGGGCGCCGCGGCGGGATGATGAACGGCGTCACGCGCCAGGCCACAGGGCGGGGTCGCGCGTCCACCCGCGGGTGGACGCGCGCGTCCGTGCGTCATCCCGCAAGCGGGCCCGCGCGCGGGGCCTCGTGCGGCAGACTGGCCGGGAAACCGGGCAGATCCCGGGAAAGCCAGAAAACCTGGGAAATGCGCCGTTCCGGCGTGCCAGGGAACCGAGGGAAAGGACGCCATGCCCCACAGCAGCACCGTCAGCGCGGAGCCGATCATGCTGGAACTCGTGGACGAGGACGGCACGGCCGTCGGCACCGCGGAGAAGCTGGCGGCCCACCAGGCTCCCGGGCAGCTCCACCGGGCGTTCTCCGTCTTCCTCTTCGACCCGGCGGGGCGGCTGCTGCTCCAGCGCCGGGCCCTCGGCAAGTACCACTCCCCCGGCGTGTGGTCGAACACGTGCTGCGGCCATCCGCTGCCGGGCGAGGAGCCCTTCCTCTCGGCGACGCGCCGCACGACGGAGGAGCTGGGCGCCGCGCCGGTGCTGCTGCGCGCGGCGGGGACCGTGCGCTACAACCATCCGGACCCGGCGTCGGGGCTGGTGGAGCAGGAGTTCAACCACCTGTACGCCGGTGTCGTGACGGCGCCGCTGCGGCCCGATCCCGACGAGGTGGCGCAGACGGCGTTCGTCACGCCGCAGGAGCTGGCGGAGCTGCGGGCGGGCGAGCCGTTCTCGGCGTGGTTCGGGACGGTGCTCGACGCGGCGCGGCCGGGGATCAGGGAGGTCACCGGCCGGGCCGCCGGGTGGTGAGGCGGCTCCGGCCGGGTGTCAGGGGAGGTCGAGCGGCAGGGTGGCCCACACCACCTTGCCGCCCGCCGCGGTCGGTTCGACGCCGCACGCGCCACCCGCGTCGGTGGCGGTCGCCTTGACGAGGAGCAGGCCGCGTCCGCCGGTGCCGTGCCGGTCGGGCGTGAGGGCGAGGGCGCGGGGCCGGTAGGGGTGGCCGTCCTCGACCGAGATCCTGATCCAGCGGTCGTCGAGGGCGATCTCGACGCCGATCTGCGGGGTGAGCAGGGCGGCGTGCCGGACGGCGTTGGTGACGAGTTCGGAGAGGATCAGCTGCACGCCGTGGAGCGTGTCGGCCGACAGCGGGGCGGCTCTGCGGTGCAGCAGGTCGCGGACCGCGTGCCGGATCTGGGGGACCGAGAGGTCGTCGGGCGGGACGGTGAAGCGCCAGGCCCCGGCGTGGGCGGGCGTCGTGGGAAGACCGGAGTAGGGCGGGGCGCCGGATCTGCTGTCCATGGTCCGAGTGTTGGCATGTGCCAGGGCGGCATGACCCGGTGACGCCAACTCGTCGGATATCGGATGGAATTCGATCGGATGCGTCAGGAAATTGGCGCTGTGCAGAACGTATTCGTCCGGAGCGCCGCCGGGCCCTTCACGCCCCCGGTCACCCGACCGGCCGAGGCGCGTGGTTGCGAATGTCCGGCGGAATAGCGCGGGGGCGCACGGCACGCCGTGTTGCGCGACTATACGGAAGTTGCGAGATCGGACCGCTGGGGGATGACACCGCCGCCGTTTGGGAAAGAGTTGGCGCCATACCTGGTTACTCTCACCATGTATATGAATTACCGCGAACCTGAAGGAAAAGGGAAGAGTCCACCCGCTTTCGACATTTCGGTGAGTGTTCGATCCATTTCAGGGGCAAGGTCAACCCAACTCATTCCCTGGACGTTGGAGTGCTGCTGTCATGGCTCTTCCGCAAGGTCCTCTGGAACACCGTTACCAGGGGGAACACCCGGTGCGGACCCTCGCCTACCTCTTCCGGGAAGACCGCTTGCGGCTTCTCACCGCGGTGCTGGCCTTCGTCGTCAAGCACAGCCCGGTATGGCTGCTGCCACTGATCACCGCGAACATCATCGACATCGTCGTCGAGCAGCGGCCCATCTCCGAAATGGGAGCCAACACCCTCGTGCTGGTGGTGGTCCTGCTGTTGAACTACCCCACCCACCTCCTGTACGTCCGCTGCATGCACGGCAGTGTCCGGCGTGTGGGCACCGGCCTGCGTTCTGCCCTGTGCCGACGCATGCAGGAGCTGTCCATCGGCTACCACTCACGCGTCAGCGCCAGCGCGCTCCAGACCAAGGTGATCCGTGACGTCGAGAACGTCGAGCAGTCGGTGCAGCAGAGCGCCGACACGGGTCTCGCCGCGATCATCACGCTGGTCGGCGGTCTGGGCGTCATCGCCGTACGGGTCCCGGCGGCGCTGCCCGCGTTCGTGGTCCTCGTACCGGCCGCGACCCTCCTGGTCCGCAGACTGCGCGGCAGACTGCGCAGTCACAACGAGAAATACCGGCGGCAGGTCGAACAACTGTCGTCCCGCGTCGGCGAGATGACCAGCCTGATCCCCGTCACCCGGGCCCACGGCCTGGAACGGGCCGCGCTGGTCCGCGTGGACGGCTCGCTGCGGCAGGTCCTGACGGCGGGCATACGGCTCGACCTGCTCAACGGGCACTTCGGGGCGATCGCCTGGATCCTGCTCAACACCATCGGCATCGGCTTCCTGTCCGGCGCCGCCCTCATCTGCTACTACTCCTGGCTGCCGATCACCACGGGCGACGTGGTGATGCTCAGCACCTTCTTCACCACCCTCACCGGCTCCATGACGATGCTGATGGGCCTCGCGCCGATCATCACCAAGGGCCTGGAGTCGGTGCGATCGGCGGGCGAGGTGCTCCAGGCCCCCGACCTGGAGATCAACGCGGGCAAGACCGAGGTCACCGCGGTCAAGGGCCGCCTCGACTTCGAGCACGTGGACTTCTCCTACGACGGCGAGGGCGACGCCGCCGTCACCGACTTCGACCTGGCGGTACGGCCCGGCGAGACGGTCGCGCTGGTCGGCGCGTCCGGCGCGGGCAAGTCCACCGTCCTGAACCTGCTGATCGGCTTCATCCGGCCGGTCTCCGGGCGCATCGTGCTCGACGGCACCGACATGTCCACGCTCGACCTGCGCAGCTACCGCCGCTTCCTGTCGGTGGTGCCGCAGGAGTCGGTCCTCTTCGAGGGCAGCATCGGCGAGAACGTGGGCTACGGCATGCCGGACGTGGACGAGCAGGCCGTGCGCGCGGCGCTGGCCGACGCGAACGCCCTGGAATTCGTGGACCGGCTGCCCGCCGGTCTCGACACGGTCGTCGGCGAGCGCGGCGCGCGCCTGTCCGGCGGCCAGCGGCAGCGCATCGCGATCGCGCGTGCCCTCATCAGGGACCCGCGCATCCTGATCCTCGACGAGGCGACCTCGGCGCTCGACACCCGCTCCGAGTCGCTGGTGCAGGAGGCGATGGAACGCCTGATGCGCGGACGGACGGTGTTCGTCGTCGCCCACCGCCTGTCCACCGTGCGGAACGCCGACCGCATCGTCGTCCTGGAGCAGGGCCGCATCCAGGAGATCGGCACGCACGCCGAACTCCTGCGGCTCGGCGGGGCGTACGCCAGGCTCCAGGCGCGTCAGATGACCTGAGCCGGTCCCCGGGAGGCCGCGGGCTCCCGACGGGGCGGTCGGACACCGGTCCGGCCGCCCCCGGGCCCCCTGGCCGTCACGGGCGACCGTCACGGCGGCCGTACGGTCACAGCGGCCCCTCCTCGGTCAGCTCCCCGTCCAGGCACAGCCGCCGGGTGATCCCGAGGCCCCGCAGGAACGCCAGGTCGTGGCTGACGACGATCAGCGCGCCCCGGTAGGACTCCAGCGCCGTCGTGAGACCGCGCACCCCGGACAGGTCGAGGCTGTTCGTCGGCTCGTCGAGCAGCAGCAGCTGCGGCGCTGGCTCGGCCAGCATCAGCGCCGCCAGCGACGCGCGGAACCGCTCGCCGCCCGACAGCGAGCCGACCGCCTGGTCGGGGCGGTCCTTCCTGAACAGGAACCGCGCGAGCTGCGCCCGTACGCGCTGCGGGTCGGCGCCCGGCGCGAACCGGCGGACGTTCTCCATGACGCTCGCCGCCGGGTCGAGCAGGTCGAGACGCTGCGGCAGGTGGCGCAGCGGCACATGAACCTCGGCCGTTCCCCCGGAGGGCGCCAGCGTCCCGGTGAGCGTGTCGAGCAGCGTCGTCTTCCCCGCGCCGTTCGGGCCGGTGAGCGCGATCCGCTCGGGCCCGAGGACGTCGAGGGAGACCAGGGAGCCGTGGCGGGTCTCCAGGTCGCGCAGGGTCAGCACGCGGCGCCGGGCCGGGACGGCGGTGTGCGGCAGGTCCACGCGGATCGCGTCGTCGTCCCGTACGGCCTCCTCCGCCTCGGTCAGGCGCCCGCGCGCCTCGGCCAGCCGTTCCTGGTGCAGGCCGAGGTACTTGCCCGCGCTCTGCTGGGCAGTGGACTTGCGCGCCCGCATCACGGCGCGGGGGGCGCGGGTGTTCTCGAACGCCTTCCTCGCCCCGCGGGCGCGCCCCGCCAGCTTGTCGTGGGCGTCGATCAACTCCCGCTTCTGGCGGCGCACGTCGGCCTCGGCGGAGCGCACCGTCCGCTCGGCGGCGTGCTGTTCGACGGCGAGGGCCGCCTCGTACGCGGACAGCGTGCCGCCGTACCAGGTGACCGCGCCGCCGCGCAGGTCCGCGATGCGGTCCACGCGTTCCAGCAGCTCCCGGTCATGGCTGACCACGACGAGCACCCCACGCCAGGCGGCGACCGCCTCGTACAGGCGGTGCCGCGCGGCGATGTCGAGGTTGTTGGTCGGCTCGTCGAGCAGCAGCACGCCGGGGCGGCGCAGCAGCAGCGCGGCGAGGCCGAGGAGGACGGACTCGCCGCCTGAGACGCGGCCGACCGTGCGGTCGAGCCCGATGTGGGACAGGCCGAGCTGGTCGAGGGTGGCGTGGGTGCGCTCCTCGACGTCCCAGTCGTTGCCGACGGTGTCGAAGTGGGCGGGGGACGCGTCGCCGCGCTCGATGGCGTGCAGGGCGGCGCGCACGCGGTCGATGCCGAGGACCTCGTCCACGCGGCGGGTCGTGTCGAGCGTGACGTCCTGCGGCAGGTGGCCGGTCTCGCCGCCGACGCGGACGGTGCCGGCGGCGGGGGTCAGTTCACCGGCGGCGAGCCGCAGCAGCGTGGACTTGCCGCTGCCGTTGAGGCCGATCAGGCCGGTGCGTCCCGGCCCCGCGCTGAAGTCGAGGCCGCTGAACAGCGGGGTGCCGTCCGGCCAGACGTAGGCGAGGCCGGTGCAGGTGAGGTACGGGGTGGGATGGCTCATGCGAGGTCTCCTGAGGAAGTTTCGGGAATGTCCTGAAACGTGGAGACACCGGAGCCGGGGGCAAAGCCGACCGGGCACGGGTTGACCGGGGGCGACGGGGAACGGGTGGGGCCGGGAGAAGGGAGTGGCCGTCCGCGTCTGAGGTCGGTCGCGGCGCGCGGCACAGGGACGTACCGGCGGTACGTCTGCCACGGGCTCGCGGTGTCTACGACCTCAGTTCTTCAACGACCTCTCCCCCGTGCGGCGACAGAACCGCACCGAGGGTAGGGGCCAACGGCCGCGCGCGGCAACCGGATTCCGGCGGGCGTGACGTCCGCCGGAAGGCGGGGGCGGCGCGGGGTGTGGCGGCTACGGGACGATCTTCTGGCCGCGCGCGGCCAGGCGGGCGGCGCGGGCGGCCATGCGCTCGTCGAACGTCCTGGCCTCGGCGTCCAGACCGTCCATGAACAGGCCGAGTTCGTCCTGCGCCTTCAGACCCTCGGGGCCGAGCCCTGGGACTTCGAGGACCTTGAGGTAGCGCAGGACGGGCTGGATCACCTCGTCGTGGTGGATGCGCAGGTTGTAGATCCCGCCGAGCGCCATGCGGGCCGCGGCGCGCTCGAAGCCGGGGATGCCGTGTCCCGGCATGCGGAAGCGGGTGACGACGTCGCGGACGGCGCACATGGTCTGGTCGGGGGCCAGCTCGAAGGCGGCGCGCAGCAGGTTGCGGTAGAAGACCATGTGCAGGTTCTCGTCGGTGGCGATGCGCGCCAGCAGACGGTCGCAGACGGGGTCGCCGGACTCGCGGCCGGTGTTGCGGTGGGATATGCGGGTGGCCAGCTCCTGGAAGGCGACGTAGGCCACCGAGTGCAGCATGGAGTGGCTGTTGTCGGAGTCGTAGCCCTCCGACATGTGGGACATCCGGAAGTTCTCCAGCTCGACCGGATCGACCGCGCGGGTCGTGAGGAGGTAGTCGCGCAGCACGATGCCGTGACGGCCCTCCTCGGCGGTCCAGCGGTGCACCCAGGTGCCCCAGGCGCCGTTCTGGCCGAAGATGTTGGCTATCTCGCGGTGGTAGCTCGGGAGGTTGTCCTCGGTGAGGAGGTTGACCACGAGCGCGGTGCGGCCGACGTCGGTGACCTTGGACTGGGACAGGTCCCAAGGCTCGCCGCCGAGGGGGCCGTCGAAGTTGCGGCCGTCGCTCCAGGGCACGTACTCGTGCGGCATCCAGTCCTTCGCGACGGCGAGGTGGCGGTTCAGTTCCCGCTCGACCACCTCCTCCAGGGCATGGATCAGGCGGACGTCGGTCCACTCGCCTGGCCTGGTCATCGGGGTGGGACTGGAGGTCACGAAAGCTCCTGGGCACGGTGACGGCAACTACCTACGAGACCGTAGGTTACGGCACCGTAAGTTGTTACCTGACCGTCTGGCAAGGGAATCGGACACCATCACGACGTGATTTGCCCGACCCTCGCCATGCCCCGGTCAGGTGGAAGGGCCGTAGCGGGAGGAAGGCGTGGTGGTGACCCGCACGCCGGACGGGAGGTCGGGGAGGTCGGACTCCTCGACTCCGTCGATGGTGAGGGATCGCAGGAGGGGCAGCTTCGCAAGGGGGCGGAGATCCTGCCGCGGCTCCACGGGGACCCGCAGCGTTTCGAGGCGTGGAAAGGTGCATACCAGCCTGTCGAGATCGGGCCGAGGACCGGAGCGCCACACGGTCAGCGAGGTGATCCCCGGCAGGGCCAGGCCATGGTCGAGCACGGAGCGCAGCGCCCCGCCGTACAGCAGGAGCGTCGAGACAGCTGTCCGTTCGATGACCCGGCAGTGATCGGCTGCCAGGCGAACGCGTGAATCCGCGGCCCAGATGGTCCTCAGACGTGGCCACGTCGTGAGCGAGCTGACCTTTCGCGCGTTCATCGGCCATGCCAGGCCGGAGATCGGGGCGCCGGGCAGCAGCGTGCTCCCGTCCAGCAGCCCGACGGGGCTGAGGATCAAGTGCCGGATGTCGGCGAGATGGTCAAGCAAGGGAACGGCCTGACCCTCGTGCGGAGAGAGCCGAAAATATTCCAGACCGAGTCCGGAGAGAACGGAAAGATCAGGGGGGATCGCGATGCCGCGAAGCTGGAGGTCCCGCAGACCGGTGAACCTGCTGAGAAGCGAGACGTCCCAGGGACAGTTGACGTCCAGAGAACGGCACCGGTGCGCGATACCCGCCTCGACAAGGGACTTCGGGTGGATTTCCAGAGCGTCGAAATCCTGGTCGGCGGCGGCCAGGTAAGGGACGTGCTTCTCCGAGTTGGCACGCAGACGCACATCGGACCCGAGTCCGGGAAGAACGGTGTCGGCGTAGACGGCCGTCTCGGTGTACATCCAAGCGCTCGCCAGCTTGCCCTGCACCTTCCGATCCGGGTGACCGGCGAACTGCGCCAATCGTGCCAGGGCAGGTTCCCCGCCTATCCGGCACATCGTATGCACGACAGGTCCGACCTCGTCCGGGGACAGGTCCTCCGGGCCAGGGAGGAGTTCCAGGACGACCGGGCCGATGTCCGACAGTGCCTCCGCCTCCGCGTCGGTCCTCGGCGGCAGCAGTTCCGCAGCGCGGGAGGTCACCGCTTCGCGGACCGTCGGGTCGAGTTGGGGGGCGTGTTCCAGGCAGGCCGTCGCCAGCAGGTGCAGGCGGACGCGGTGGCGTTTCACGTCGTCGCCGCGTTTCACCAAGGCGGTCAGCAACCGTTTGCGTTCCTCAGGGCGGCCGTGCGCGACGGCCATGCGTACGACGTCCTCCCACTGGTCGCGGTGTGCGTTCCGCACCAGGAACGGGATGTCGCGTGCCTCGATCGCCTCGCGGGCGCCCAGGTAGTCCTGGAACGTGCGGTGCACGAACTCGATCTGGTCGGCGGCCGGTTCGCGCAGCAGCCCTGAACGCTCCAGCAGGTAGCGGCAGATGGCGGCGGCGTCGCCCTGCGCCTCGACCTGGGGCATCAGCGGCAGCACGGCGGCGATCACCGCCTCCGCGTCGGCGCGGTCGATCTCCGCGTGGCCGTTGCGGATCAGCCAGTACGCGAGTTTCTGGAGCAGCAAGGTCTGTGTCTCGGCGTCCAGGTGGATCGCGGACTGCACGCGCCGCTGACGGTCGCGGCGCTCCAGCAGCATCCGCAGCGCCGCCTCGTACAGCGCGGTGCGGCCGTGCGGCAGGTAGCCGTGGCTCGACCGGTGCAGCGCGCACATCACGGCGCACATCAGCGGGTTGGTCGCCAGGCGGGCCAGGTCCTGGCGGGAGCGGACGGCGGTGAGCAGGTCGCGCGCGTCGTCCTCCGGCGCCTCGGCGGCGCGGTGCCAGCGGTGGATGAACGTCGCCACGTCCTGCTGCGTCATCGGCGCGAGGGACAGTTCCGTGAAGTCGTCAGCCGCGAGCCAGTCCTCGCCCACGGCGGACGGGCGGCCGGTGACCAGCGTGACGTTCCCGGGGAACTCGCGCAGCAGCTCCCGCAGCCACGCCCTGGCCGCCGCCCGGCCCTCCTCCGGCATCTCGTCGATGCCGTCGATGAGCAACAGGCCACGCCGGTCGCCGAGGACGCGCTCCGTCCACCCGGCGGGCGGCGTGTGCGGGCAGCCGACGGTGGACAGGAAGTCGCCGGGCGGCGGGAGTTCGCGGTCGCCACGGGTCAGTGTGCGCAGCGGCAGCACGAACGGCACGCGGCCCAGCAGGTGGTTGAGTGGTTCGGGGACGCGGTGCTCGGCCGTCGTGACCGCGAGCCACTGCACGAGCGTCGTCTTGCCCGCCCCCGCGATCCCGCGCAGCAGGACGCGGTCCCGCAGCCGCAGCGCCTCCTCGGCCCGCTGGGGCGGCTGGGCGAGGTCGCCAGGGGGCCCGCTGCGCGTGGTCGTCTCCAGCTGGATGTACGCGTCGTCCAGCGGCCAGTCGTCGTCCAGGTCGAGGCCGAAGACGGTCAACCGCCCGTGCCGTCCGACGAGATACCGCCGGTAGCGTTCTTCGAACGCGGCGTCCTCGGCGCTCCGGTCGGGGAGCCGGGTGGCGAGCAGGTCGAGCACGGTGACCAGGCGCTCGGTCCGCCGGGTCTGTTCCACGAGCGTGCGGGCGACGAACGTCGAGCGGCGGGTGAAGAAGTCGATGATGTGCACGCAGGCCAGCCACGTCATCGAGGCGCAGAAGTCCTCCTCCTGGGCGGACAGTCCCCGGCGGGCGGTCTCCGCCTGCGGCTCGGTCAGCTCCCGCGCGAGGTGGTCGGGGCCGAGCGTGACGGCCTGGACGTCGTCCATGTCCAGCGCGCCGAGGCGCGCGAGGCGGGCCGCCAGCACCTCCGTGAGCAGGTCGCGGCTCTCCCGTAGTCCGGCGGCCTCCGGGCCGAGCCCCGCCAGGCCCCGCCGGACCATCTCCTCGGCGAGCGAGCGGAGATCGTCGGGCGACAGCGCGTCCTTCTCGGCGCCGAGGGCGACGAGCGCGTCGAGCCGCACCGGCCGGTCCACGAGCCCCGCCCCCGGCGGGCGGGAGCGGAACAGCTTCCGCACCAGCGGCCCGACCACGGCCGTGGCCATCCGTACCCCGACAGTCGTCGCATCCATGCGTGACCTCCCCGCCCCGCAGCGTACTGGGACGGGGAGGCCCGCAACGGGCGTACGGTCAGCGCGACTTGCGCTCCGGGCGGACGAGCCCGGCGCGGCGCAGCGCGTCGGCCATCGCGCTGTTGGACGGCGGCGGGGCGCCCTCGCGGCGCTGCTGGCCGCCACCACCGCCCCCGGTCCCGCCCCTGCGGTCGCGCTGGCGCGGGGCGCCACCGCGCCGCTCGCCCTTGTCGCGCTCGCCTCTGTCCCGGCCGCCGCCGCGCTCGTCGCGCGGCCTGCCGCCGCCCGACGGCCGCTCCTCGTCCAGGCGCAGCGTGAGCGAGATGCGCTTGCGCGGCACGTCCACGTCGAGGACCTTCACCTTGACGATGTCGCCCGGCTTGACGACCTCGCGCGGGTCGGAGACGAACTTGCGCGACATGGCGGAGACATGCACCAGGCCGTCCTGGTGCACGCCGACGTCCACGAACGCCCCGAACGCCGCGACGTTGGAGACCACGCCCTCCAGGACCATGCCGGGCTCCAGGTCGCCGATCTTCTCGACGCCCTCCTTGAAGGTCGCCGTGCGGAAGGCGGGACGGGGGTCGCGGCCCGGCTTCTCCAGCTCGCGCAGGATGTCGGTGACGGTCGGCAGGCCGAAGGTGTCGTCCACGAAGTCGGCGGGCGCCAGCGCCCGCAGGGCCGTCGCGTTGCCGACGAGCGCGGGCACGTCGCCGCCCGTCGCCGCGACCATGCGCCGGACGACGGGGTACGCCTCGGGGTGGACGGCTGAGGCGTCCAGCGGGTCGTCGCCGCCTCGGATGCGCAGGAAGCCCGCGCACTGCTCGAACGCCTTCGGGCCCAGCCTGGCCACGTCCTTCAAAGCGCGGCGGCTGGTGAACGGGCCGTTGGCGTCGCGGTGGGCCACGATGTTCTCGGCGAGCGTGCCGCTCACGCCCGACACGCGGGCCAGCAGCGGCGGCGACGCGGTGTTGACATCGACGCCCACGCCGTTGACGCAGTCCTCGACCACGGCGTCGAGCGAGCGGGACAGCTTCACCTCGGACAGGTCGTGCTGGTACTGGCCGACGCCGATGGAGCGCGGGTCGATCTTGACCAGCTCGGCCAGCGGGTCCTGGAGCCTGCGGGCGATGGACACGGCGCCGCGCAACGACACGTCGAGGTCCGGGAGTTCCTGCCCGGCGTAGGCGGAGGCGGAGTAGACGGAGGCACCGGCCTCGGAGACGACCATGCGGGAGACACCGGCCGTGGGCGGGAGCGCCGCGATCAGTTCACCGGCCAGCTTGTCGGTCTCGCGGGACGCCGTGCCGTTGCCGATGGCGATCAGCTCCACGCCGTGCGCGGCGACGAGGGCGGCGAGGCGAGTCAGGGCCTCGTCCCAGCGGCGGGCGGGCGCGTGCGGGTAGATCGTGTCGGTGGCGGCGACCTTGCCCGTGGCGTCCACGACGGCGACCTTGACGCCGGTGCGCAGGCCGGGGTCGAGACCCATGGTGGGCCGGGTCCCGGCCGGGGCGGCGAGCAGGAGGTCGCGGAGGTTCGCGGCGAAGACGCCGACCGCGTCGTCCTCGGCTGCGGTGCGCAGCCGGGTGCGCAGGTCGATGCCGAGGTGGACGAGGATGCGGGTGCGCCAGGCCCAGCGGACGGTCTCGGCGAGCCACGCGTCGGCGGGGCGGCCCCGGTCGCGGATGTTGAACCGGTGCGCGACGGCCCGCTCGTAGGAGGAGGGGCCGTCGGCCACGTCGGCGGGCGGCTCGGGTTCGAGCGTCAGGTCGAGGACGCCCTCCTTCTCGCCGCGGAACATGGCGAGCACGCGGTGCGAGGGGAGTGCGGTGAAGGGCTCGGAGAAGTCGAAGTAGTCGGCGAACTTGGCGCCTTCGGTCTCCTGGCCCTCGCGGACCGCCGAGAGGAGGCGCCCGGTCGTCCACATCTTCTCGCGGAGCTCGCCGAGCAGGTCGGCGTCCTCGCCGAAGCGTTCGGTGAGGATGGCGCGGGCGCCCTGGAGGGCCGCGTCGCCGTCGGCGACGCCGCGCGCCTCGTCCACGTACGCGGCGGCGGCCTCCTGCGGGACGGTGCCGGGGTCGGTGAGAAGGGCGTCGGCGAGCGGTTCGAGCCCGGCCTCGCGGGCGATCTGGGCCTTGGTGCGGCGCTTGGGCTTGAAGGGGAGGTAGATGTCCTCCAGGCGGGCCTTGGTGTCGGCCGCGCGGATCGTCGCCTCCAGCGCGTCGTCCAGCTTGCCCTGGGAGCGCACGGACTCCAGGACGGCGTCGCGCCGTTCCTCCAGTTCGCGCAGGTAGCGGAGACGTTCCTCCAGGGTCCGCAGTTGGGCGTCGTCGAGGGTACCGGTGACCTCTTTGCGGTAGCGGGCGATGAAGGGCACCGTCGCGCCGCCGTCCAGCAGGCCGACGGCCGCCTGGACCTGCCCCTCCCGTACGCCCAGTTCCTCGGCGATCCTGATCTCGATGGTCACGATCACGCTCCGCTTTCCCGACGCCCGGTGCGCCGCGCTGTGCATTCTGACAGGCGCCGCCGACAACGGGCGGCTTCCGCCGCGCGGCGGCACGTCGCGCGGCGGCACGTCGCGCGGCGGCGGGCGATCTCGCTTTGCGTGGCCGGGGGCGAGCGGAGGGTCGGGAGAGGCGGGTGGGTCCCCGTACGATGCGTGCATGGGTTCCGACGCACCGTCCCCAGGTCTGCGCGAGGTCAGGAAGCAGCGCACGCACGGCGAGTTGCTGCGCGCGGGTCTCGATCTGTTCCGCGCGCACGGGTACGGCCGTACGACGGTGAGCGACATCGCGCGGCGGGGTGACGTGTCGGAGCGGACCTTCTTCCGCTACTTCGGCAGCAAGGAGGACCTGGTCCTCCATCCGATACGCGAGGCCAGCGCCCGGTTCAGGGACGAAGTGGCGGGCAGGCCCGCCGAGGAGACGCCGCTCGGCGCGCTGCGCGAGGCGTGCAGGACCACGGTGACGGGCATCGTGGAGGACCCGATGGGCCTGTGTCTGTCAGCCCTGCGGGTGATCTGCGCGGACCCGGCGGCACGGGTGGCGTGTCTGCGGTTCGGTCTTGAGGAGCAGCTGCTGCTCGGTGGTGTGCTGGCCGCCAGGGAGGGCACGCCGCCGGGTGATCCGCGGCCCACGCTGCTGGCGGGCATCTTCACCGTGACGGCGCTCCAGGCGGCGTTCAGCTGGGACGTCGCGCGGGGTGTCAGCGCGGAGGGGCTTCTCAGCGCGACCGACGAGCATGTGGCGGCGCTGCGTTCCGCGCTGGCCGCCGACTGGCGCGGCGGCGGGCACTGACGGCACGCGCGGGCGGCCCGCCGTGAGTTCCGGAACCTGACCATCAGTCAACTGGACTGGCCCGCAGGTGATATGAACTCCCCACGTGCGGCTGTTTCTCCCGGTGGCCCGCCGGGAGTCTGGAGGGACCATGACGCTCACCACCCCCGGCACCGGAGCCCGGAGGCTCACCCACAGTTGGCTGCTGACAGCGCGGCGGGAGGATCTGGCGCGCTTCAGGCGGCTGGTGTCCCTGGCCCTGCGCGAGTGGGACCAGCCGCCGCATGTCGTGGAGGTGGTGCTGCACGGCGTCACCGAGCTGCTGGCCAACGTCGCGCGGCACGTGGACAATCCGCGCTGCACGCTGGAGCTGACCGATCTCGGCGACGCCGTGCGCGTGGCGGTCCACGACAGGTCGGCGACGCTGCCGAGGATCACCCTCCCCGACTGGACGGCCGAGGAGGGGCGCGGCCTGTGGCTGCTGCGCGAGATGGCCGACGAGCTGGGCTTCGAGGCGACGGACGAGGGCAAGTGCGTGTGGGTGCGCGTGTCCTCGGCCGGTGCCGACGCGGCCTGAGCCCTTTCACCGTGGCGGCGTGAACCGCGCGCCGTATCGCCCGGCGAGGTCGCGGGCGCGTGCGGCGTTGCCGTGGGCGTACGCGACCGCGCCGCCGGTCCAGGCGGGGAAGCCGAGGCCGAGGAGCGAGCCGATGGTCGCCTCGGCTGCCGACGCGGCGGTCCCGTCGTCCAGCGAGCGCAGCGCTTCGATCGCCGGGGCGAGGAGCAGCCGCTCCCGCAGGTCGTCGAACGGCGGTGGGGGCGTGGCCTGCGCGAAGTGCTCACGCAGGCCGGGCCACAGGCGGACGCGGCGGCCGTCCTCGTAGTCGTGGAACCCGGCGCCCGCCGCGCGGCCCGGCCGGGCGAACTCCCCGGCCATTTTGGCGAGTACGGCGTCGGCGCCCGCGCCGGCGAGGCCGGACGCGATCAGGCGCAGGGCGGCGTGGCCGGTCGCGTCGAGGAGCGCGAGGACCGGCGTCGTGAACCCGGCCTGGGCGGCGGCCTGTTCGATCGAGGGCGCGGGAACGCCCTCGGCGACGAGCGCGAGCCCTTCGGCGAGGTACCGGCCGGTCAGGCGCAGGACGAGGGAGTCGCCGCGCACGACCAGCGGGGTGGCGCCGAGCGCGTGGGCGACGTCGAGGGCGCGGCCGGTCGCCTCGTCGTCCGTCGCGGTGCCGCGCGTGATCTCGGCGAGCGGCGGCGTGCCGTCCACCGGGGAGAACGCCCGCAGGCCGACGAGGGAGTGCGGCGCGCGCAGGGCCGCGGCCAGTGCGGCGAGCGGCGTGCCGGGGGTGGTGGCGCACAACAGGGCGCCTGGCGCGGCGACTTCCTCGGCGGCGCGCAGGGCCGCAGCGGCCTGGGCGGTGTCGCCTTCCGTGGCCTCGACGACCGTGTCGCAGCCGGTCGGGTCGTCCGTGACGTCGGCGCCCGCCGCGGCGCACAGGCGGGCGAGGCGCGCGCCCGTCCCGCCCGCGCCGAGGACGGCGACGCGGCGGGGGCGGCGTACGGGGGCGGTGCGGGGGTGGGCGGCACGGACGGTGGCCAGGTCGGAGTGGAGCGCCTGGAGCATGGCGCGGGCGACGGGGCCGGTGGCGACCTCGGTGAGGTACCGCGCCTCGATCGTGGTGGCCGTCGCGAGGTCCACCTGCGTGCCCTCGACGGCGGCGGCCAGGGCGGCGCGCGGGGCGGGGGCGGGGGCGCCGCCGGTCCGTTCGCGCAGCAGCGCGGGCAGGGTGGGGAGCGTCGCGGCGAAGGCGGGGTCGGCGGGGGTGCCGCCGGGGATGCGGTGGCCTGGGGCGTCCCAGGGCTGGCGCGGGTCGGGGTCGCTGTCGAGCCAGGCGCGGGCGCGGCGCGTCATGTCCGCCTGGTCGGTGGCCAGTTCGTGGACGAGGCCGAGGTCGAGGGCGCGGGCGGGGGTGTGTTCCGTCCCGTCGAGGACGACGTGCCGCAGCGCGGCGGCGACGCCGAGGAGGCGGACCGTCCTGGTGATGCTCCCGCCGCCTGGCAGCAGCCCGAGGCGGATGTCGGGCAGGCCGATGCGGCTGCCCGGGGTGTCGAGGGCGATGCGGTGGTGGCAGGCGAGGGCGGTGGCCAGGACGCCGCCGAGCGCGTCGCCCCCGAGTGCGGCGACGACGGGGATGCCCGACGTCTCGACGCGGCGCAGGGCGTCGCCGGCGCGCCGGGCGGCGTCGAAGAGGCGGGGGGCGTCGGCGTGCCCTGCGTGCCGCAGGTCGTCGGGGTCGCCCGCGAGGAACGCGCGCCCTGCCAGGGCGAGGACGACGCCGCGTACGCCCTCGGCCTCCGCAGCCAGCAGGTCGGCGGTGGCGGTGAGGGCGGCGGCCGGGTCGTGCGTGAGGTCGGGGGTGAGGGTGAGGATGCCGTCGGGGTCGCGGTGCGCGCGGACCGTTCCCTGGGCGTGCGGTTCCGGCACGGTGGGGTCTCCTGGGGGTCGGGGCGAGGACGGGGGGACGGCGGCGCGTCAGACGCGTTCGACCACGGTGGCGATGCCCATGCCGCCGCCGACGCACAGGGTCGCAAGGCCACGGCGCAGGTCGCGGCGCTCCAACTCGTCCAGCAGCGTGCCGAGGATCATCGCGCCGGTGGCGCCGAGGGGATGGCCCATGGCGATGGCGCCGCCGTTGACGTTGACGCGGTCGGCCGACAGGCCCGTCTCGCGCAGGAAGCGCAGTACCACGGCGGCGAACGCCTCGTTGATCTCCACGAGGTCGATGTCGTCCATGGTCAGCCCCGCGCGGGCGAGCGCCTTGCGGGCGGCGGGCGCCGGGCCCGTGAGCATGACGGTCGGCTCCGAGCCGGTGACGGCGGCGGAGACGACGCGGGCGCGGGGCGTGAGGCCGTGCCGTTCGCCCGCCGCGCGGGAGCCGACGACGACGAGGGCGGCGCCGTCCACGATGCCCGACGAGTTGCCCGCGTGGTGGACGTGCTCGACGCGCTCGATCCAGTGGTACTTCTGGAGCGCCACCGCGTCGAACCCGCCCTCCGCCCCGGCGCGGGCGAACGCGGGCCGCAGCCCCGCGAGGCTCTGCGCCGTCGTGCCGGGCCGCATGTGCTCGTCGTGGTCGAGGACGACGAGCCCGGCGCCGTCCGTCACCGGCACGACGGACCGGGCGAAGCGGCCCTCCTTCCACGCCAGCGCCGCCCGTTCCTGGGAGAGCGCGGCGTACGCGTCCACGTCGTGGCGGCCGAGGCCGTCGAGCGTGGCGATGAGGTCGGCGCCGATGCCCTGCGGCACGAAGCCGACGCGCAGGTTGGTCGCCGGGTCCATCATCCAGGCGCCGCCGTCCGAGCCGATCGGCACGCGCGACATCGACTCCACGCCGCCCGCCAGGATCAGGTCCTCCCAGCCGGAACGGATGCGGGCAGCGGCCGAGTTGACGGCTTCGAGCCCCGACGCGCAGAAGCGGTTGTGCTGCACGCCCGCGACCGTGTCGGGCAGCCCGGCGGCCAGCGCCGCGACCTTCGCGAGGTCGGCGCCCTGATCGCCGTGCGGGCTGACGACGCCGAGGACGACGTCGTCGATCCCCGCCGGGTCGAGCCCGGGGTTGCGGCGCAGCAGCGCGTGGAGCAGGCCCGTGACGAGATCGACGGGCTTGGTGCCGTGCAGCGCGCCGCCCGCCTTGCCCCGGCCGCGCGGGGTGCGGACGGCGTCGTACAGGTAGGCGTCGGGCGGGTGCGGGCTGGCGGGGGTCATACGGGGGGCCTCTTCTCGTCGGCGAGGAGGGAGCGGCCGATGATCTCCTTCATGATCTCGGTCGTGCCGCCGTAGATCGTGAGGATCCGGCCGTCGGTGAACGCGCGGGCGACCGGGTACTCGGCCATGTAACCGTAGCCGCCGTGCAGCTGGAGGCAGCGGTCCGCGACGCGTTTGTGCAGCTCGGTGGCCCACCACTTGGCCATCGCCGCCTCGGTGCCGTCCAGTTCGCCCGCCGCGTGCGCCGTGATGCAGCGGTCGATGAAGGCGCGTGTGACGGCGCACTCGGTGGCCATCTCGGCGATCTCGAACCTGATGTGCTGGAGCGCGGCCAGCGGGCGGCCGAACGCCTCGCGCCCCCGCACGTACGCCGTCGTGATCTCCACCAGCCGCTCGGCCGCCGCCGTCGCGCCCACGGCGATGGTGAGGCGTTCCTGCGGGAGGTGGTCCATCAGGTGGCCGAAGCCGCCGTCGAGGCGGCCGAGGAGGTTCCGCTTCGGGACGCGCGCGTCGTGGAAGAACAGTTCGGCGGTGTCCTGCGCCTTCTGCCCGATCTTGTCGAGGTTCCGGCCGCGTTCGAAGCCGGGGGTGCCGCGCTCCACGACGAGGAGGGACAGGCCGCGCGCCCCGCCCTCGGGCGCGGTGCGGGCGACGACGACCACGAGGTCGGCCAGGTGGCCGTTGGAGATGAACGTCTTGGCGCCGTTCAGCAGCCAGTGGTCGCCCTGGTCGGTCGCGGTGGTGCGGATGCCCTGGAGGTCGGACCCGGCGCCCGGCTCGGTCATGGCGACGGCGGTGATCAGTTCGCCCGAGCAGAAGCCGGGCAGCCAGCGGCGCTTCTGCTCCTCGGTGCCGAGCGCGGTGAGGTAGGGGCCGATGACGTCGTTGTGCAGCGGCACGGCGAAGCCGCGCGCGCCCGCCCGTGACCACTCCTCGGCGAGGACGGCGGAGAAGCGGTAGTCGTCCGCGCCGCCCCCGCCGTACGCCTCGTCCACGGCGAGCCCGAGCAGCCCTTGGCGCCCGGCGGCGCGCCAGGCGTCGCGGGAGACGACGCCCGCCCGTTCCCACGCGTCGTAGTGCGGCGCGACCTCCTTGGCCAGGAAGGTGCGGACCGTACGGCGGAACGCGTCGTGGTCGGCGGTCCAGATCTCACGCTGCATCGGTGGGTGTCCCTGGGGGTGGCGGGGCGTCGGGGCGTGGCAGGGCCCAGTCGCGCGCCACGGCGTCGGCGTCGGCGCCGGGGACGGCGGGGCCGTGGCGGAGGGCGGTGGGCGTCCGCGAGAAGCGTGGCGCGGGCGCGGGCTGCCGTACGCCGTCGTGGTCGGTGAAGGTGCCGCGGGCCGTCAGGTGGGGGTGCGCGGCGGCCTCGCGCAGGGAGAGGACGGGCACCACGCAGGCGTCGGATTCGGCGAAGTGGGCCGCCCAGGCGTCGCGGTCGCGGGTGGCCAGGCGGGCGGCGATGCGGGCGCGCAGCGCGGACGCCTGCTCGGGGTCGTCGGGGTCGTCGGGGTCGTCGGGGTCGCCAGGGGCGTCGGTGATGCCGAGCAGCGTCAGGAACTCGGCGCGGAAGCGCGGTTCGAGCGGGCCCACGGCCAGGTGGCCGCCGTCCGCCGCCGTGTAGACGGCGTAGAACGGCGAGCCGCCGTCGAGCGGGTTGACGGCACGGCGGTCCTGCCACAGGCCGGCGGCGAGGAAGCCGTGGAACAGGGTGGTGAGGTGGGCGGCGCCGTCCACGATCGCGGCGTCAACGACCTGTCCGTGGCCGGTGGCGCGCGCGTGGTGGAGGGCGGCGAGGACGCCGGTGACCAGGTAGAGGGCGCCGCCCGCGTAGTCGCCGACGAGGTTGGCGGGTATGGCGGGCGGGCCGTCCGCGGCGCCGATCATGCCGAGCGCGCCGCTGAGCGCGGTGTAGCCGATGTCGTGCCCGGCGCGGGCGGCGAGCGGCCCGTCCTGGCCCCAGCCGGTCATCCGGCCGTAGACGAGGCGGGGGTTGCGGGCGTGGCAGGGCGCGGGGCCGACGCCGAGGCGTTCGGCGACGCCGGGGCGGAAGCCCTCGATCAGGACGTCGGCGCGGGCCGCGAGGTCGAGGGCGGTGCGGGCACCGTCCGGCGTGGCGAGGTCGAGGTGGACGGACCGTTTGCCGCGGCGGGTCAGGTCGGCGCGCGGGTCGAGGCGGGCGCCGTCGGGTCCCGGCCCGTGCCCGGGGCGGTCCACGCGCACGACGTCCGCGCCGAGGTCGGCGAGCAGCATGCCGGCGAACGGGCCGGGGCCGATGCCGCCGAGTTCGACGACGCGGACACCGGCCAGCGGGCCGGTGCCGTCCTTGGGCGTCCCTGCTGCCATCGGGCTCCCGGGTGTGCGCGGCCCCGGATTCCCGGGGAGGGACGGGCGGACGGGGGCGATGATAGGAACGCGGCCCGCGGGCGCACAAGGCCGGGCCGCCCGCGCGGCGGCGTGGATCACCGGCGGGCGGGCGCCGTCACCACGATGGGCCGCCGCGGTCGAGCAGTTCGGCGAGCGGCAGCGTCGCGGCGCCCACCGTGACGGCGTCGGGGCCGAGCCGTCCCAGCTCGATCCTGGCCCGCGCCGCCGGGTGCCGCAGCGCGTACGCACCGGCGGCCTCCCGCACGGCGGGCAGCAGGTAGGGGCCGAGGAGGAGCCCCATCCAGCCGCCGATGACGATGCGTTCCGGATTGAAGAGGTTGACGAGGTCGGCGATGCCCGCGCCGAGGTACTCGGCCGTCTCGTCCAGCAGGGCGACGGCGCGCGCGTCCCCCGCGCGGGCCGCGGCGAGCAGCGCGGCGATCGACGCCTCTTGGTCCCGGCCGTTCGCCCCGCCGCCCGCCTCCCGCCAGCGCTCCAGCAGCGCGACGGCCCCGACGTACGCCTCAAGGCAGCCGCGCGCCCCGCACCGGCACAGCCTGCCGCCGACGCTCAGCGTGGTGTGCCCCCACTCCCCCGCGCCGCTGCCCGCGCCGCCGTACGGCTCACCGTCCGTCACGATGCAGGCGCCGACGCCCGAGCCGAGCAGCGCGATGACCGCGTCGCGGGCGCCCCGGCCCGCGCCGAACCACAGCTCGGCCTGGCCGCAGGTCCGCGCCCCGTTCGCCACGCGGATGGGCACCCGCTCGGGCAGCCCGGTCGCGCCGCGCAGCAGCCGCTCCAGCGGGACGCCGTCCCAGCCGGTCGTCTGGCCGTGCACCACGGCGCCGACGCCGCCGTCAGGATCGCGGGTGACGACGCCGGGCACGCCCACGCCGACGCCGAGCAGCAGCGCCTCCGCCGGGGCGCCCGCGGCCTTGAGGACGGTGGCGATGCCGTCGCGCACGTGCTGGACGATCAGCTCGACGTCGTGGCTGCCGCCGCGCCGCTCCCCGGCGGGGCCGCGCTCCTCGGCCAACGGATAGTCGGCGCGGGCCAGTTCGGTGAGCGCCAGGTCGAACAGCTCGACGCGCACCCGGGTCTCGCCCACGTCCACGCCGATCAGCCGGTGGCAGGCGGGATCGACCCGCAGCAGCGTGCGCGGCCGTCCGCCGTCGGAATCGACAGAACCCGCCTCGCACAGCAGCCCGTCCGCGAGCAGCCCGGAGGTCACGGTGCTGACCGTCCCCGAGCTGAGGCCGGTGGCCTGGCCCAACTCCTGGCGGCTGAGCGGTCCGTGGAAATACAGATGCCGCAGGAGCGCGGCACGGTTGGCGCGCCGCAGATCACGGACGGTCCGGCGCTTCGTTTCACCCATTCGCTTCACCCATGTGCCCTTCAGGAGCAACCTATCCCGCGCCGCGAAGGAGCGGGAGAGCGCTTTCCGGTTGTGTTATAAAGACGCCCATGAGCGACAGGGCGGCCAAGGGCTCTCCCACGCTGGAGGACGTCGCCCGGGAGGCCGGCGTCTCCCGGGCCACGGTCTCCCGCGTGATCAACGGGATCCGTAACGTGGACCCGGAAATCCAGCAGGTGGTGCGTCAGGCCATCGCCGACACCGGCTACATCCCCAACCGCGCCGCGCGCACACTCGTCACGCGGCGGGCGGGCGACGTCGCCCTCGTCGTCTCGGGCGCCGGTGAGGAGGGGGCGGGCGCCGGGCTGCCGGGCGACCCGTTCTTCGGCCGCATCGCGGGCGGTGTCGTCGGCTACCTGCGCCCGCGCGGCATGTACCCGGTGCTGATGCTGGCCGACTCGGACGAGGCGCGCCGCCAGGTCGTCGGCCACCTGCGGCAGGGGCACGCGGACGGCGCGCTGCTCGTCTCGACGCACGCCGCCGACCCGCTGCCCCGTCAACTCGCCGCCGCCGGGCTGCCCGCCGTGCTCTTCGCCAGGCCCGCAAGGCCCGCGCCCGTCAGCTTCGTTGACCTCGCGCACCAGGACGGGGCACGGCTCGCCGCCGACCACCTCGTGGCGCGCGGCTGCCACCGGGTGGGCACGGTCACCGGGCCGCTGGACGTCCTGGCGAGCCAGGACCGCCTGACGGGCTTCCGCGACGCGATGGCGCGCCACGGCCACCCGTACGTGCCCGCCGCCGAGGGCAACTTCACGCTCGACAGCGGCGAGGCGGCGATGCACCGGCTGCTCGCGGAGGAACCGGCGCTCGACGGCGTGTTCGTCGCCAACGACCTGATGGCGCAGGGCGCGCTGCACGCGCTGCGCGAGACGGGCCGCGACGTGCCGGGCGACGTCGCCGTGGTCGGGTTCGACGACAGCAGCGCCGCGCTGGCGTGCCGTCCGGCGCTGACCACGGTGCGCCAGCCCATCGAGGAGATGGCCGCCGAGATGACGCGGCTGCTGCTCGACCTGATCGAGACGCCGGGCCGCCGCCCCACCTCCGTCATCTTCGAACCCTCCCTGGTCGTACGGCAGTCGGCGTAACGGGCGGCGCGGGCGGCGCGCGGCGGGTGGCCGCGTTCCGGAACGCGGACTTCTCACGTCACGCCCGTTGACACCCGTCAAGGCACGGGCCAGTCTCTGCGGAGAGCGCTCTCCCAATGCTCTCCGACCCCCCACCCCCGACGGCGGCGCCCCCTGCCAGGACGGGTACGACGCCGCCGTCCTCCGCACCGAGGAGACAACCGTGCCAGTCACCGGAACACCCCTGCGCGGCCTCGCCAGGCCGCCCGCACTCCTGCTGGTGATACTCGCCCTGCTGGCCGGGGCCCTCGTCGCCCTCCGGCCGGCACCGGCCGCGGCGGCCGACGAGCAGCTCCTGTCCCAGGGCAGGACGGCCACCGCCTCGTCCCAGGAGGGCGCGGGCTTCGCCGCCGCGCTCGCCGTGGACGGCGACCCGAACACCCGCTGGGCCAGCGAGTGGAGCGACAACCAGTGGCTCCAGGTGGACCTGGGCTCCAGCGCCACCCTGACCCGCGCGGTCCTCGACTGGGAAGGCGCCTACGGCCGGGCCTTCACCATCCAGACGTCGCAGGACGGCACCAACTGGAGCACCGCGCACACCACGACGGCGGGCTCGGGCGGCAGCCAGACCGTCACCCTGAACGGCACCGGCCGCTACGTCCGGCTGCTCGGCACCCAGCGGGGCACCGGATACGGCTACTCCCTCTGGGAGTTCAAGGTCTACGGCACCACGGGCGGCGGCCCCGGCCCCGTCGAGGGCGGCACCGTCGAGGTGACGGGCGGCCAGGGCAACTGGCAGCTCACCGTGGACGGCGCGCCGTACACCGTCAAGGGCCTGACCTGGGGCCCGTCGATCGCCGACGCCGGGCGCTACATGCCCGACCTCGCCTCGATGGGCGTCAACACCATCCGCACCTGGGGCACCGACGCCACCACCCTCCCGCTGCTCGACACGGCCGCCGCCAACGGCATCCGCGTCATCGCGGGCTTCTGGCTCCAGCCGGGCGGCGGTCCCGGCAGCGGCGGCTGCGTGGACTACGTCAACGACCACGACTACAAGGGCTATCAGCTCTACCTGATGAACGAATGGGTCGCCGCGTACAAGGACCACCCCGGCGTGCTCATGTGGAACGTCGGCAACGAGTCGCTGCTCGGCCTCCAGAACTGCTACTCGGGCGCCGAACTTGAGGCCCAGCGCGACGCGTACGCGCAGTTCATCAACGTCGCGGCGCAGGAGATCCACGCGCTCGACCCCAACCACCCCGTGACCTCCACCGACGCCTGGACCGGCGCGTGGCCGTACTACCAGGAGCACAGCCCCGAGCTGGACCTCCTGGCCGTCAACTCCTACGGCGCCGTCTGCGACATCGAGGAGTTCTGGACCGAGGGCGGCTACGACCGCCCCTACATCCTCACCGAGGGCGGCCCGGCCGGTGAGTGGGAGACCGACGACGACGTCAACGGCGTCCCGCAGGAGCCGACCGACGTCGCCAAGGCCGAGGGCTACGAGCAGGCGTGGGACTGCCTGATGGGCCACGAGGGCGTCGCGCTGGGCGGCACGCTCTTCCACTACGGCACCGAACGCGACTTCGGCGGCGTCTGGTTCAACCTGCTGCCCGGCGGCGAGCGGCGGCTGTCGTACTACTCGGTCGCCGGGATCTTCGGCGGCTCGGTGGGCACCAACACCCCGCCCGTCGTGTCGAACCTGACCGTCTCGGGCGACCGTACGGCGGTCCCGGCCGGGCACGAGTTCACGCTCGGCGCGTCGGTCACCGACCCGAACGGCGACACGGTCACGCCGACCGTGGCGTTCAGCAGCAAGTACATCGACGACAACGGCGCGTTGGTGGACGCGCAGTTCACGCGGCGGGGCGACGGCAGCTTCGCCGTGACCGCGCCGACGCGCCCCGGCGTCTGGAAGGTCTACCTCCAGGCCCGTGACGGGCAGGGCAACATCGGCATCGAGACGACGACGATCAACGTCGTCCCGCCGCCGGTGCCCGGCACCAACATCGCGCAGGGCCGCCCGACCACCGCGTCCTCGTTCCAGGCGGTGGGTGACGGCGCGCCGTTCCCGCCGTCCAACGCCACGGACGGCAGCCGCACGACGCGCTGGGCGAGCGACTGGAGCGACCCGCAGTGGCTCCAGATCGACCTGGGGTCGGTCACGACGTTCCAGCACGTCCAGCTGTTCTGGGAGGGCGCCTTCGCGCGGGCCTACCAGGTCCAGACGTCCGACAACGGCACGGACTGGCGCACGATCCACCAGGTCACGGGCGGGCAGGGCGGCGTGGACACGGCCGCCGTGAACGGCTCGGGCCGGTACGTGCGGGTGCTCGGCACCGAGCGCGGCACCGGCTGGGGCTACTCGCTCTTCGAGTTCGGCGTCTACCGCACCTGATCCGGGGCCGCCGCCCCGGACCGTACGCTGTGCCTCCCCGCACAGCACCGTTCCCCGGTCGCCGGAAACGGCGGCCGGGGGACGGCTCTTTCTTGCGAGGGCGCCGCGCGGTGGAGGGAGAGCGCTCCACCGCGCGGGCCCGGTCAGGGAAGCTCGTAGTTCTCGTTCAGCGCCGCGCCGCGCTCGGGCTTGTACTGGTCGAAGCCCCTGGCGTCGCACTGGAGACCGCCGTTGATGCAGTGCTCGACCAGCCGCGCGAGGACCGGGACGTCCCAGGCGTTGAAGATGTCGTAGTGGAACGAGTAGCCCTCACCGCTGGCGAGCCGCACCTGCGACGTGTCCCCGCTGACGGGGAACGCCATCTTGAACTCGATCATCGGCACGGCCACCGGGTGACTGGCCGGGCAGACGTCGTGGTTGTTCGCCACCGGCACGGGATACGCCATGTGCGCCTTGTGGTCGGGCGAGTCGAGGTG
Organism: Streptomyces avicenniae; assembly: GCF_000719135.1. Classification (GTDB taxonomy): domain Bacteria; phylum Actinomycetota; class Actinomycetes; order Streptomycetales; family Streptomycetaceae; genus Streptomyces; species Streptomyces avicenniae. The sequence continues at coordinate 365,543 of NZ_JOEK01000009.1, forward strand.
CCGACCGTCCCAGCAACTCGGCGCCTGGTAGCGCAGGTTGAGCTGCGAGCCGGGCGCGCACCAGTCGGGGATGTTGGAGTTGAAGAACGAGTCGCCGCACTCCCAGCCCTCGACCGTCGCGTCGAGGAACGCCTGCTCGCTCTGCGCCGGGTCGCCGACGACGTAGCGCAGCCCGGGCGGGAACGGCCGCACCGTCCTGAAGTCGGTGACACCCGCCTTGTAGTAGATGACCTGCTCACCGATGGGCCGCACCTCCTGGTCGCCGTTGAACATGGTCGGCATCCAGTACGCGGTCAGGTCGCCGGGCACCTTGCAGGTCGTGTCGCCGCCCCTGAGGGAGTCGAGCGTCGAACCGGCGTAGGTCGTGTCGTTGCCCATGAACGTGTGGTCGTGCGAGGCGCCGGGGAGCCCGGGGAAGACGATCGGGTCGTCCGGCGCGGTGTGGTTGACGGAACAGTTGGCCTGGAACTCGTGGTGGGACGCGTACGGCACGTCGGGGGACGGCGGGATGCCCTCGACCGGCGGGTCCACGGGGATCCACCCGCCGGGCGCCGCCGCCGGGCCGACGGCGGCCGGGGCCGCCACGGCGGCGGACGCCGGGGCGTCGGACGCGGCGGCGCTGTTCATCACGCCGAGCCCGCCCACCGTCAGCAGGAGGGCTGCGGCGGCCGACAGGCCGGAGGACAGGAGTGATCTGCGAGGCATCTGATCTCCTCGATCCAGTGGGGGATGGGAGCGGGAGAGCCCGGGAGAGCGCTCTCCCATGCCAGGGAGTGTTTCCGCAATGCTGAGGGCATGTCAATAACCGGTGACGCCGGAACTTTCCCGGTACCCGCCGGTCCCCCGCGACGCGGCGCGCCCCGCGCGTCACACCCCGCTGGAGCGGTACGCGAGCCCCTCGGCGGTGACCTGGTAGAGGTAGACGGCCGGGCCCGTCCCCGTGTAGTTCCCCGCCGCGTCGAAGGCGAGCTGCCTGCCGATGCCCCAACGGGCCGCGTGCCGCAGCCCGGCGACGAGCGCGTCCCTCGTGAGCGGTCCGCGCCCCCGCAGCCGCGCCATCGCGTCCGTCAGGAAGCGGACCGCGTCGTACGCCTCCACCGCGTACGGGTCGGGGCGCGCGCCGAAGCGGCCCTCGTGCGCTGCGGTGAAGCCCTTGCCCGCCGGGTCGGCGGTCGGGTCGCTGTAGGGGGTGACGAAGTGCCAGCCCTCGGCGGCGTCGCCCGCCTCGGCGAAGAACGGCGGCGCCAGCGCCTCCTGCGTGGCCAGCCCGACGCCGGTGAAGCCCGCCTTGCGCAGCGCGGCGGCCAGGCGGCCCGCGCTGCGGGCGGGGCCCACGTGCAGGACGGTGTCGGCGTGCTTAGCGACCAGCCAGGCCGCGGCCGGTCCCAGGGCCCCCGACGCGGGTACGCGGACGGTCGGCAGCACCGTGATCCGGTGCTCGCCGAGCGCGGCGCGGACGACGTCGGTGCGCGGCCCGCCGGAGCGGCCCGACTCCGCCGGTTCCACCAACCCGACGCGCCCCGCGCCGAGTTCGGCGCCGATCAGCCGCGCCACGGCCCGTCCCGCCTGCGCGCTGCCCGGCCTGCCGCGCAGCACGGTGTCGTGGCCGCGGCCCGGCTCGAACCCGCCGGGTGACAGCGCGAGCAGCGGCAGCCGTGCCCGCGCGTACAGGGCGGTCACGGCGCCCGCGACGTCGTCGGTGGTCGGGCCGATGACGGCCATCACCGACGTGTCGGCGGCCAGTTCGCGGGCCAGCAGGGCGCCGCGCTGCGGATCGCCGCCGTCGTCCACGGTCCGCGCCGTGACGGTGAACGGGAGGGTGCGCAGGAGGGCCAGCTCCTCCACGGCGAGCGTCACGCCGTGCCGCTGTCCTGTGCCGAACACGGAGTGCGGGCCGCTGAGATCGGCCTGGAGGCCGATGGTGTAGTGCTCGCCTGGGGCGCCGCCGCCCCGGCGGCGGGTCAGGGCCGCGGTCCCCGCGGCGGCCAGGGCGACGGCCGCGACGCCGATCAGCGCGCCCGCGCGGCGGCGGGGTAACGGCCCGGCGCCGGGCGGGACTTCCGGCGTCACGTCCGCGTCGGACGCGGCCCCTTCCGGGTCGGGCAGCGGCGCGGCGTACCGGTCCGCGACGTCCTGGGCGAGCGGTGCGGGGAGCCAGCCGAAGCGGCGGCGTTCGGCCAACTCCGCGCACAGGTCGGCGGCGGTGGGCCGTACGACGGGGTCGGCCGCCAGGCACGCCTGGACGATCTCGCGGAGCGCGCGCGGCACGTCGGCGAGGTCCGGGGGCTCGCACGTTTCCCCACCGGTGGGGGCCGGGCGGCCCGCCGCCGCGACGGCGAGCACGTGCCCGAGCCCGAGGATGTCGCGCGCCGCGTCCGTGCCGGGGCCCGACGGGACGGTTCCGCTGCCGCCGAAGCCGGTGAGCCGGGGCCCGTCCGTGGCCAGGATGATGTGGCCCGGCCGTACGTCGCGGTGGGCGAGCCCGGCGGCGTGCACGGCCCGCAGCGCCTGCGCGAGGGCCGCGCCGAGGATGCGTGTGCTGCGGACGGGCAGGGGGCCGCGTGTGGCGACGGCGCGGGGCAGCGTCGGGCCTGGCAGGTAGGGGTAGGCGGCCCAGATGGTCCGGCCCGCCGTGTCGGCCGCCATGACGGTGACGAGGTGGGGGTGCCGCACGTGGCGCGCGGCGGCCACGTCGCGTTCGAAGCGGGGGCGGAAGCCGGGGGCGCGGACGTGCTCAGGCCTGATCACCTTCAGCGCGACGGGCGCGTCGTCCTGCGCGCGGGCGAGGTGGACGACGCCGGTACGGCCCTCGGCCAGCTGCCCCAACAGCCGATAGGCCCCGATCCGCCGTGGGTACGACGGTTCCAGGTCCTTCACGCGCCTCGTTCTCCCGGTTCGCGCGGCGCGGACTTCCGGCGCCGGGCGTCACCTTAGCGTTTCCACGCGGCGACGCACCGTGCAAGCGGGGTGAATTGCGCGCCTGTGCGGATGATTGCCCGGACAGATGACGGCGCGCCATCTCGCCCACGCGCCGTACGGGGGCGCGTGGGCGGGCGGCTCAGCGGCGCCCGGGGCCGGTCAGCCCGGCCGTGCGGGTGAGGACGGGCGCGGAGTCGGGCGCGGGCATGGGGTGGTCGAAGCATTCGAGCCGCAACTCGCCGCGCAGGTCGTCCAGTTCATCGACCGCACCGGCGAGGAGTTCGGCGGCCCAGTCGGCGAGCGTGCCGGTGGCGAGTGCCTGATTCGGCACGGGCGTGAGCGGGCCGGGGCCCATCGGGAGCCACGGGCTGCCTCCCGCATCGCGGTGCGTCAGCCGCCACCAGTACGGCGTCCACGGCCCGCGCCACTCCACCGTCATGTCGGAGTCCGGTTCTTGGACCTCGCGTACTGCCCTGCGGGCGCCGCCCGTTCGCGACGCTCCGACTCCACACCCGCCGCGACGAAGAGCGCGGCCGTCGTCAACGCGGCGCCGAACACCGCCGGGTTGACGTACGCGGGCACGTCGTCGGTGGCGTAGCTGCTGCCGTCGGCCCTCGTGCACACGAACCGCAGCGGCACGTAGTCGAGGTGGTGGCCGGTGATCTCTGGCCGGTCCTGCCAGCCCTCCGTGCGGCACTCCTGCGGCGGCGACGAGTCGGTGCCCCCGCTCGACGCGGTGGCGTCCGAGAGCCAGCCGTTGAGCATCCCCCACGCGTACAGGGCCACCGTGAGCGCGCCGACGAGCGTCGCCAGGCCGCGCAACAGGCTTACGGACCGGGGGCGTTCCCCGTCGCGCCGCAGCAGCGCCCTGACGCCGCGCCAGGCGAGCACGGGGACGGCCGCGAGCAGGCACAGGGTCAGGAGCAGGGGAAGCATGCGCACCGCCTCAAGGTTCTTCCGCCATGTGCGGCGAAGGCAGGAAGGGTCATCCGCCGAGTGGAGCAGAGACGGGCCAGGCCGCCTGTGACGCGGCCCACACGAAGGGTCGCAGGTCTGTCACAGTCACGCCGCGCGCAGTGCCGCCCGGCATGCGTGGTCGGCGGCGCGGGTGGTCTCCGGGAGGCGGAAGCCGCGCGTCGTCAGGTGCAGGGTGTGGGCGTAGGCGTCGTCGAGCGTCGTGCGGTGGCCGGCCGAGACGAAGACGGGCTTCACGCCGTCACGGGTGCGCAGCGCGCCGCCGACCTCGTCGGGGCCGTCGAGCAGCGGCGACCGGTCGCCACGGCGCGGCCCAGGGGGCTCGTACGTGAAGAGGAACGGCGTCTTCGCGACGCCGATCGCGGGCAGCCCCGTCAGCACGCCGAGATGGCTGGCGAGCCCGAAGCGGCGCGGGTGCGCGATGCCGTACCCGTCGCAGACGACGAGGTCGGGCGTACGACTCAGCCTGCCCAACGCGTCAAGCGCGGCGGGCAGTTCGCGGAAGGCCAGCAGCCCGGGCAGGTAGGGGAACGGCACGGGCCCCACGGCCGTCGCCGTCTCGGTGACGGCGAGGGTGGCCGCGTCCAGCAGGACGGCCGCCGCGGCGACGACGCCCCGCTCGTCGTCGTACGCCACGTCCACCCCGGCCACGAGGGTCCCGGGGGCGCCGGGGCGCGGCCCCGAGGAGTCGAGGACGGTCAGCGCGCGCAGCCGCAGCTGCGTGGCCGTCGCCTCCTCCTCGGTGGCCGGGGTGGTGTGGTCGATCACCGTCGTGTCAGCTCAGCTCAGCTCGGGTCAGCTCAGGTCGATGCCCGGGTAGAGCGGGTGCTTGGCGAGCAGGTCGGCGGAGCGGTCCGCGACCTGCGCCGCGACGCCGTCCTCCAGCACGTAGGTGGCCTTGGACGCGGCGCCGCTCTTGGCCGTGCCGGGGGTGGTGCGGGACAGGACCGTGTGGATCAGGTCGGCGACCTCGTCCATGCCGTCCGTGGTCAGGCCACGGGTGGTGAGAGCGGGGGTGCCGATGCGGATGCCGGAGGTGTACCAGGCGCCGTTCGGGTCGCGCGGGATGGCGTTGCGGTTGGTGACGATGCCCGCGTCCAGCAGGGCGCCCTCGGCCTGGCGGCCGGTGAGGCCGTAGCCGGAGACGTCGATCAGCGCGAGGTGGTTGTCGGTGCCGCCGGTGACGAGGCGGGCGCCGCGCCGCGTCAGACCCTCGGCGAGGGCGCGGGAGTTGTCCACGATGCGCTGCGCGTAGTCGCGGAACGCGGGCTGCCGCGCCTCGGCGAGCGCGACGGCCTTCGCCGCCATGACGTGCGGCAGCGGGCCGCCCAGCACCATCGGGCAGCCGCGGTCCACCTGGTCGGCGAGCGAGTCGTCGCACAGCACCATGCCGCCGCGCGGGCCGCGCAGCGACTTGTGCGTGGTGGTGGTGACGATCTGGGCGTGCGGCACCGGGTCGAAGTCGCCGGTGAGCACCTTGCCCGCGACGAGCCCGGCGAAGTGCGCCATGTCCACCATGAGCGTGGCGCCCACCTCGTCGGCGATCTCCCGCATGACGCGGAAGTTGACCAGGCGCGGGTAGGCGGAGTACCCGGCGATGAGGATCAGCGGGCGGAACTCGCGGGCCGCCGCGCGGACCGCGTCGTAGTCCAGCAGGCCCGTCTCCGGGTCCGTGCCGTAGCTGCGCTGGTCGAACATCTTGCCGGAGATGTTGGGGCGGAAGCCGTGCGTGAGGTGGCCGCCCGCGTCCAGGGACATGCCCAGCATCCGCTGGTCGCCCAGCTCGCGGCGCAGCGCCGACCAGTCGGCGTCGTCCAGGTCGTTCACCTGGCGCACACCCGCCCGCTCCAGCGCCGGGCTCTCGACGCGCGAGGCGAGCACCGCCCAGAACGCGACGAGGTTCGCGTCGATCCCCGAGTGCGGCTGGACGTAGGCGTGCCGGGCGCCGAACAGCTCGCGCGCGTGCTCGGCGGCGATCGACTCGACGGTGTCCACGTTGCGGCAGCCCGCGTAGAAGCGGCGGCCGACCGTGCCCTCGGCGTACTTGTCGCTCATCCAGTTGCCCATGGTGAGCAGCACGGCGGGCGAGGCGTAGTTCTCGCTGGCGATGAGTTTGAGCGACGCGCGCTGGTCCTCGATCTCGCGGCCGATGGCGTCGGCGATGCGCGGCTCGACGCCGCGGACGACGTCCAGGCTGTCGCGGAACGCGGCGGACGCGGTCTCGGCGGTCGAGCGCTGCGGGGATTCCGTGGTCATGGGGCCTCCTGAGAGTGAGTGGCGACAGCCCAGGCGCACGGCTCCTCATCGCTCCGACGGGGGGCCGCTCCCCAATGGTTGTCCATCTTCGACGCGCCAGTCACGGCCCGGTGCGAGGGTAGCACCGCGCCCTCCGGGCGGCGGGGGCCGAGGTCGCGGAACGGCCGGGTCAGGTGCACCGTGGAGGGGCGGTGCGGCACCCCCTCGCCCGCCGCCGATCGGAGGCCAGGGTGAGCGAGCACGTCTACCGGGTGACGGAGATCGTCGGGTCGTCCAGCGAGAGCGTGGACGCGGCGATCAGGAACGGCGTCGCGCGCGCCTCGCGGACGCTGCGGCTGCTGGAGTGGTTCGAGGTGACGCAGGTGCGCGGGCACATCGAGGACGGCGCGGTGGCGCACTTCCAGGTGGGGCTGAAGGTCGGGTTCCGGCTGGACGGCGAGGCGGACGGCTGACGCGTCGGCCGCGTCACAGAGCGGCCAGCTCCGCGCGGGTCGGCGGGTCCGCGCCGGGGCGCGTGCAGGTGACGGACGCGGCGGTCGCGCAGTGCGCCAGGACGGCCGAGAGCACCCCGGGATCGGTCGGCGGCCCGCCCTGTCCCGCGACGGCGTCGAGCAGCGCCGCCTGGAAGGCGTCCCCTGCCCCGACCGTGTCCACGACCGTGACCTCGGGGGCGGCGACGCGCACCTCGTGCGCCGCGGTGACGGCCAGCGCGCCGCGCGCGCCCAGGGTCACGGCGACGAGCCTCGGCCCCGCGTCCAGCAGCCGCCGCGCCGCATCGGCGGGCGGCGTGCCCGGGTAGAGCCAGGCCAGGTCCTCGTCGCTGGCCTTCAGCACGTCAACCGAGCTCGCGAGCGCGCGGCAGGCGGCCCGGTAGGCGTCGCGGTCGGGCTGGACGGCGGGCCGTACGTTCAGGTCGGCCGCGACGGTGACGCCGCGCTGCCGCTGCGCCCGGCACAGGTCGCGCACGCGCGCGGCGCCCGGCTCGACGACGACGGCGAGCGAGCCGGTGTGCAGGACGGCCGTGTCCTCGGGGACGGGCAGCTCGCGCGGGTCCCAGTCGGCGAGGAAGTCGTACGTCGCGCCGCCGTCCGCGCCGAGGTAGGCGAGCGCGACGACGGTGCGGTCCGTGCCGGACGGCACGCGCCGCACGTCCACGCCGATGTGGCCGAGGTGCGCGGCGACCAGCGCGCCCGGCGGGTCGTCGCCCCAGGCGGTGAGGAGGGTCGCAGGCCGCTCCAGCCGGTGCAGGCCGACGGCCACGTTGGCGGGGCTGCCGCCCGGCACGGCCCGCAGCTCGGTGGCGCCGGAGCGCCACAGCAGATCGACGAGTACCTCCCCGACGACGGTGACCCTTGTCCTGCTCTCGCTCACGCGGCCTCGACTCTCCACTGGGTTCCGCCCGGCGGCTCAGGCACGCCCCCTCCGTTACGGCGCGTGACCGGGCGGGGGCACGTGCCTGCGGGGTGCGGCGCGATGGAGCATCGCCCGGCGCTCCCGCCCCCGTCAACACGGACCGTCAGGCCGCGCGTGCGGTCGTCAGCAGGTGGGCGCTGGCGCCCAGCAGCGCGGGCGCGGTCTCGACGGCACGCAGGGCGGCCAGGACGGTGGCGCGCGCGGCGGGGTCGTCGAGCCGTTCCCGCATGTCGCCGATCAGCCAGGCGGGGCCTTCGAGACCGTGCGTGACGGCGCCGGGCAGCCCGGCTTCGGCGAACTCCTCGGCGAGCGCGGCCGGTTCGTGGAACCACGCCGTGGTGAAGCCCATGCTCCCGTCGGGCAGGTGGCCGGTGCGCACGTGCTCCAGCGTCCTGTCGAGCCGCCCCGGCGCGTACAGATGGCCCTGGAGCATGGCGTCGGTCAGCGGGGCCCAGCGGCTGATCGCGGCGGCGGCGACGAGCCCGCCGGGGCGGACGGCGCGGCGTGCCTCGGTGAGGGCGCGCAGCCGGTCGGCGCGCTCCGGCAGGTGGTAGAGCGGGCCGAGGAGCAGCACGGCGTCGAACGAGGCGTCGGCGACCGGGAGTTGCCGCGCGTCGCCCGGCTCGGCGGTGAGGCCGTACGCCCTGGCCTGCGCGACGTGCGGCGCCACGGGGTCGAGGAGTACGGTCCGGTACCCGTCGTCGCGGAGCCACCGGGAGTGGACGCCGCTGCCGCCGCCGACGTCGAGGACGCGCGCGGGTGGCGGGGGCAGCGTGCGCCGCAGGACGTCCTGGGTACGCCAGAGTTCGAGCCGGGTGTCCGCCGGGGCGCCGTCCCTGTCGGACAGACGGCCGTCCTCGCGGCCCTGGGCGTAGTAGGCGAGCACGTCGGGAGGGAGTTCGGGGTGGGCGGTCATCCTCGATGGTCGTCCGCCGACACGCGGGCCCGCAACGGGATTCGGGGCGGAGCACGGATGCTCCGCCCAGGCTCGCACGAAAAGGCGGATCGGCGGGTACCGGCGTTCGAGAACGGTGGAGAGAGCGCACAGGAGGAGTGATCGTGGAGAGTGCACAGGACCATGCCGCCCGCACCGAGTTCACGTTGGCCGCCGACGGGGTGCCCGTCGCGACGTACACCTGGCTGCCGTCCGGCCGACCGGCCCGCGCCTGGGTCCAGTTGGTCCACGGCGCGGCCGAACACGCCCTGCGCTACGACCGGTTCGCGCAGGAGCTGACGGCGCACGGCTTCGCCGTCGTCGCCTCCGACCACCGGGGTCACGGCGCCACCGCCCCGCACACCGGCGGCATCGGCGTGGTCGGCGACTCGGGCTGGCGCGCCGTCGTCGGTGACCTGCGGACGGTCGGCGAGCAGGCGCGCGTCGAACTCCCCGGCCTGCCGCTGGTGATGCTCGGCCACAGCATGGGCTCGCAACTGGCCAGGGACTACGCGCAGGAGCACGGGGAAGGGCTCGCCGGGCTGATCCTGTCGGGCACCTTCAGGTCGCTGCCCGGCTGCGAGCCGGAGACGGCCGTCGAGCGGCTGGGCGCGGAGATCGAGGCGGGCGGCCGGGGCGCGGCGTCGCAGTTCGTGCCGGAGCTGTTCGCGTCGTTCAACGACCCGTACCCGTTCCGTACGGGCTTCGAGTGGCTGTCGCGTGACGAGGCCGAGGTGGACGCGTACGTGGCCGACGAGGGCTGCGGCTTCCCGTTCAGCGCGGGGCTCGCGCTCGACTGGGTGCTCGGCGTGCGGAAGATCAACGAGCCGGAGCAGCAGGCGCGGGTGCCTGACGACCTGCCGGTGCGCGTCGTCGTCGGGGACCAGGACCCGTGCCACGCGGGGATGTCGCTGGTCTACGAGCTGCTGGAGGACTTCAGGTACGGCGGCGTGGGCGACCTGACGTGGCGGGCCTGGCCCGGCGCGCGGCACGAGATCCTCAACGAGACGAACCGCGACGAGGTGCGGGACGACCTCGTCGCGTGGCTGGACGACCGCCTGCCGGAGTGAGGGCGGCGGCCGTCCCGGCGTCGGCTCAGAGCGTCTTCTTCAGCCCGTCGAGCACGCGCAGCCCGTCCAGCAGATCGGGCGTCTTGCTGTGCGGCTCGGCGGTGGCGCACACGCTGTCCATGACCGCGAGGTAGTCCTCGACGTCGTCGCGCTTGTCGAGGTAGAGGGCGCTGTTGAGCTGTTCCAGGTAGACGATGTCCGGCAGGTCGGGCTCCAGGAAGCGCAGGATCGTGACCGGCCCGCCCGCGGCGGCGAGTCCGCCCATGCGGAACGGCGCCACCTGGATCGTGACGTTGGGCCGGTCGGCCAGCTCGCGCAGGTGGCGGATCTGGCCGCGCATCGTCTCGTTGCTGCCCAGGGTGCGGCTCAGCGCGGCCTCGTCCACGACGGCCCACAGCTTGGGCGCGTGGTCCTTGAACAGCATCTTCTGCCGCTCCATGCGCAGTTCGACGCGGCGCTCCACCTGGCGTTCGCTCGCCCTCGGGTTGCCGAGCCTGATGCAGGCGCGGGCGTAGTCGCGCGTCTGGAGCAGACCGGGGATGAACTGCACCTCGAAGGTGCGGATCACCGACGCGGCCTCCTCAAGGCCGATCAGCGTCTCGAACCAGCTGGGCAGGACGTCGCTGTACTTCTGCCACCAGCCCGGCGTACTGGCCTGCCGGGCGAGTGCGAGGAGCTGTCCGCGCCGTGGCTCGTCGTGCACTCCGTAGAGCGTGAGCAGATCGGCGACGTCCCGTTCCTTCGCACCCACCCGGCCCAGCTCCAGGCGGCTTATCTTGGCGTGCGAGCCCCGGATCGCGTCCCCGGCGGCCTCCCTGCTGATGCGGCACTCCTCACGGAGGCGGCGCAGATGGGTGCCGAGCACGATCCGCAGGACCGTGGGTCCACCCCTCGGATGGGCCAGGAGGTCCCGCACCGAGGAGGCGTTGCCTGGTTGAGCTGACGCCATGATCTTGTCCCCTGAGTTGTTGAAATCGGGCCCAGTGTCGCACTGTTGCAGCCAGTCGTACAGTTGCTCCCGGGCAACACCGGGCAGCTCAGGGCGAATCGGTCAGGCGCGGTCCACCAGGTCGTCGAAGTCGCCGTCCTTCGCACCCAGGACGAAGGCCGTCATCTCCGCGCGGGTGTAGATGAGCGCGGGGCCGCGCGGGTCGCGCGAGTTGCGGACGGCCACGTCGCCGTCGGGCAGGCCCGCGACCTCCACACAGTTGCCGTTGGGGTTGCTGCGTCCGCTCTTGCGCCATGCGGCGCCTTCGATCAGGCCGGCCGGGACACCGTTGACGAGCTGCGGCATTTCGACTCCTACGTTCTGTTGGTCCGGCTGTCGCCCGTGGGGTGTGGACAGCCACTGACCGAATAGTGCCTCAACTGTGAGCGTTCTTGCATCTGTTCTTGCACCTGTTCTTGCATTCGTTCTTTCAGATGTACTTGCAGGGATACGCTGAGCTGGATGAGGATGGACTTAGCGGAGCCGCCGCCCCAGGGCGGAGCCAGCACGTCGCGGAGGTCGTTCATGACAGCTCTCCCGTTCGCCACGATGGCCCCTTACGAGGTGCCGCCGTCCCCGGGCGGAGCCGCCGACGCGGCAGGATTCGCCACTCTCGCGTTCGGCTGCTCCCCGGGAGCCGCGGGCGAGGCCCGGCGGATGACGGAGCGCACGCTGCGCGGCTGGAACCTCGGCCGCCTGGTGGACGACGCGTCGGTGATCGTCTCCGAGCTGGTGACGAACGCGGTCCGCTACGGCAGGCCCCTCAGCCGCGCCCACCGCCCCCTGCCGCCCGCGACGGCCGACGAGCCGTTCCTCCTGAGCCTGGTGCACTGCGAGGGCTCGGTCCTGTGCGCGGTCTTCGACCCGGGCCAGGGCGCGCCCCGAGTGAAGGAGCCCGACCACTTCCAGGAGTCGGGACGCGGGCTGCACGTCCTGTCGGCGCTGTCGGCGAACTGGGGCTGGACCACGCCCGACCGGCACGGCAAGGCGGTCTGGGCGCTGCTCTCCGACGACGCGCGCACCGACCGTTCCGACGGCCCGGCGGCCGACGACCCGGACTGGGACCCGCTGACCCGCCTGCTGCTGCTGCTCGAACTCCTCAGCGGCCCCTCCTGGCTCAAGACGCTGGGCCCGTCGTCCGAGCTGGCGTCCTGACCTGCCGCTCCTTCTCGTTCACGCTCCGTGCAGGCGGCGGTGGCACCGCTCGGGACTTGATATGGTTGCCCGTGTCACCGCGGCCCACGGGCCCGCGCGCACACCTCGTCCGGGTGGCGGAATGGCAGACGCGCTAGCTTGAGGTGCTAGTGCCCTCTTATGGGCGTGGGGGTTCAAGTCCCCCCTCGGACACCAGCAAACGATCGTGTTCGTCAGGCGACCGTGCCCAGCCTGATCCGGCTGGAGCGTGAGGCGGCCAGGTCGTTGGTGCCCCCGACGCCCGCCGGTCGCGCACCGGGAATTCCTCCGGGAGCCCGAGGCGCACGCGGCAGGTGCGCCAGCGAGCCGACACCTTCTCCGGGTCCTGCGGCCCGCCTGGCTCGGCCGGGTCGCGAACCGTGAAGAAGTCCCGGGCGAACACGCGGTCGTGGCCGTGCCATGCGGCCCCTGCACGAGCCACTTCGAAGCCAGCATCCCGTTACGCTTGACATATGGACGATTACGCACCGCTGGAAGGGCTCAGGAAGCTGGGCCCGTGGGACGTCATGTCGATTCCGGACGCGCAGAGACAGTTGGGGGCTGTGGCGCGCCGGATCGCGGAGTCCCGCGATGACATCGCGCTCACCGACGGGGAGGACCGGATCGTCGCCCTGATCATCAATCCCGAGGTGCTCGAAGACCTGAAGGCGGAACTTGCCTTCGCCCGCAACGAGATCGACCGCCGCGACGGCAAGGAGCCCCTTGACGGCGAGGAGGTCGTCGCGAGGCTGAGGGGCACCTCGTGAACCGGGCGAAGGTCCAGTTCGCACCCGACGCGGAACGCGCGCTCGCCCGCCTGTACAAGTCCGATCCCGCAGGGACGGACCAGGTCATCGACAGCATCAACCTTCTGCTGCGGAACCCGCAGCCTACGGGGGTGCATCGGTGGAGCGGGGACCAGTTCCGGATGCGGGTCGGCTTCTACCGGGTCTTCTACAAGATCGTCAGCCGGAAGCCGGTGATCATCAGCATCGAGCATGTCGGTAGGGCCCCCACGCTCTGAGCACGACAGGCCACCGTGGCGGCCGACAACCGCCCCACCCCGCATGCAGCGGGGTGGGGCAGTTCTCTGCATGGGCGTCGTGAGGTACCGCAGGTCAGGTTCTCGTCCGGGTGATGAGTTCCCGATGTGGTGGGACGAGGGTGGTGTGATCGTCGCGTGAGGCGGACTGGAGGAGTTCGGCGGCGACGATGAGCTGCGCGCCGCGGCCTGCGTCGGTGGCCAGAAGGCTGTGGAACTCCTCGCGGATGCGGTTCGCGGTCTCGTGCTGGCCGAATTCAGGCCAGCACCACCCGTTTCTCATGGAAGGCCCCCGCCTGTCCGGCGGCCCGGTGCGATGTCGTGGCCGATGCGGCGGGGGGGGCAGGACGGTGCGGACGCCGCTCCCACCATCGCCTCGCCGCGCAGGTCGGCCAGGGTCAGCCACGAGCCCCACGGGAAGTCCGGGCCCACTCCCCCGCCCCTGATACCTGCCAGTACGCGGGCGTCACAGGTGTCAGTAGCCTGACGGAAAATGCATTCCGTGTCCGGGGTGAGCGTCCGTTTCGCATGACCGTCGCCACAACCATGCACGGTCCGCGACCTCATCCGCACGGCAATCCCGACGACCCGACGTACGAAGGGCAATGCCTTGAGCCGATCGGCTTCCTCGAATTTCCTCTGGCGGCCTTGGATACCGGTCACGGAGCCTGTTGAACTACAGATCACCGAGGCGCGGGGATGCCATGTACGCGACGCGGAAGGCACCTGGTATCTCGACGGTATTTCCGGTGTGCTGAACGCGTCGTGCGGCCACGGGCATCCTCGGCTGATCGAGGCCGCGACCAGCCAGATGCGGCGGCTCGCCCACTACGACCCGATGGCCGCGTCCCACGAGCCCGCGGCGAACCTGGCGGCGCGGCTCGCCGAGATCATGCCGGGCGACCTGAACGAGACCTTCCTCCTCAACAGCGGGTCGGAGGGGATCGAGGCGGCGCTCAAGATCGTCTGGCAGTACTGGCGCAACCTCGGCCAGGAGCGCGAGCGCGTCATCTCCTTCGCGGCCGGATACCACGGCACCACCGCCCTCGGCCAGGAACTGTCGGGGCTGCCGTTCACCGTGAACGACTGGGACGACCGGTTCCCGGTGGACCAGGTGACCCTGCCCGCCTCCCCCCGCGCGCTGCGCACGCCGGAAGGCGCCGAAGCCCTGCTCGCGCGCTTCGCCCAGGCGCTCGAGAACGGCACACCGGCCGCCGCGGTCGTCGTCGAGCCGCTGCTGGGGCTGGGTGGCTGCGTCGTGCTCCCCGAGGGCTTCCTCGCCGGGCTCCGGCGGCTGTGCGACGAGCACGGGACGTTGCTCCTCCTGGACGAGATCTTCACCGGCTTCGGCCGCACCGGCCGGATGTTCGGGTTCGAGCACGACGGGATCACGCCCGACATCGTCGTCTCCAGCAAGGGCATCAGCAGCGGCCTGATCCCGCTCGCCGCGCTGACCGCCACGACGGCGATCAAGGACACCTTCAGGAACTCCGAGGTCGCCCAAGGCCTCCGCTACGGGCACACGACGGGCGGGCACGCGGTCGCCGCAGCGGTCGCGATCGCCGTGCTCGACGTCATGGCGGAGGAGAAGCTCGTCGAGAACGCGGCGGCCCAGGGCGCCAGGATCCAGGCGGGCCTCGACGCCTTCCGGGCCCATCCGAAGATCGCCGACATCCGCGGGCAGGGCCTCGTCATCGCCATCGAGGCCGACTCGCCGGAGACGGCCGGAGTGCTCGCGACGGCAGCCATGCGGCAGGGCCTTCTCGTACGCGGCGAGCGCGGCGTGCTGCGGATCGCGCCGCCCCTGACGATCACCGCCGACGAGTCGCTGGAGCTCGTCGAGAAGCTCGGCGGAGCCGTCGCCGCGCTCGACTGACCTGGCACCGCGCTCCAGTGGGAATCCTGATCCGAGGAGGAAGGGACATGGCGGTGGGCCGGGCTGAGGCTACGCGGGGTCCGACATCGTTCGCCGAGATGGCTCGGCTGAACGGGCAGTACGCGCACTGGCACAACTTGGTCTACTCCGCGGCATGGCTGACCGGAGGGCTCGACCTCGCCGCCCTGCGTACGGCATGGCGCGTCCTGAGTCTGCGACACGACGTCATGCGCAGGGCCTACCTCTCACCGGACGAGGCGTGCACCTACGAAGAACCCCTGACCGAGGTGGACTTCCACACCGCCGACACGGACGCCGAAGCGCTCGAGACGATGCGCGTCGCCCTCGTCGGATCGGCTTTCCGCCTCGACGCCGTGGGACTGTCGCGCATCGTCGTCGTGCAGCGCGACGAGCGCAGGCACCTGTTCGGGATCGCACTCGACCACAACATCACCGACCTCACCTCGTGGAATCTTCTCGTCGCGGAATTGGGCGAGTTGTACGGACGCGCCCTCGCGGGCGAGTCGATCGCCGCGGAATTCGGCCGCGCCGATTCCTATCAGGAATTCGCTTCGCTGCTGCGGCGGGAATTCGCGGGCAGTTGGGGTGAGAAGTGCCGAGCGTTCTGGCTCTCGTACGCCGAGAGGTGGGAAGCCTCCTCTCCGGCCTTCTCCGTCGTCGGCACGACGGAGGGCGAGCCCTCGCTCAGGACGGTGCGCCACGCACTGCCGAAGGACGCGCATCATCGCGTGGGTGAACTCGCGCGACGTGCCCGGGCGACGCCGTTCGTCGTGGTGACCTCCGCCGTCCTGGCGGGCCTCCAGGAGGTGACCAGCGCCTCGACCGTGGAGGTCGGTGTCGCTCACCACGGCCGTGTCCTGCCCCACACCGCCAGGACGCTCGGCCAGTTCGTCCAGGCCGTCCCCATGCGCCTCGACGGGCGACCGGGCGGTCCGCTGGAAACGGTCCGCCACGTCTTCGCGCAGAGCCTCGACGCCTTCGAGTACGCGCCCCCGTTCAGCGTCCTCGGACAGTACGGGGACCAGGACCCGACGTCCGTGAGCGACGGAAGCGGGGTGCTCATGTCACTCGACCAGACGGGCGAAGGCTTCCACGGGTCGCCTCTCGCGGGGACACGGGCGGAGTCCGTCGCGTTGGAGGCACCGGCCGGACACGGGCTGGTGGAACCCCTCGTCCTCGCGTGGTACCTCGACGGAGCGGCCCCGGAACTCGCCGTGCGCTACGACGAGAACGCGATCCCCACGGCGGCCGTCGAATCCCTCATCGACGCAGCTGCGGGATTCGCCCTCTCGGACGCCCGCTGATGGGGGCCTTCACCGGCGCCCTCCGGCGCAGCGGCGACGCCGGTTTCTCCGACGCCGCGCTCGCGAACATCTTCAACGGCCGCCTGCCCGCGCGACGTCCGGCGGCCGTGCTGCGCGCCGCCGACGCCGCCGACGTGGCGGCCGGGGTGAAGCTGGCGGCGGCGGAGGGCTGGCAGGTGTCGGTCCGCTCGGGCGGCCACAGCTGGGACGCCTGGTCGCTGCGCGAGGACGCCCTCCTCATCGACCTGGCCGCCCTGAACGGGATGCGCTACTCCGCGGACACCGGCATCGCGGCGGTCGGCCCCGCGGTACGCAGCGGACTGGACCTGGACCCGTTCCTCGCCACGCACGACCGGTTCTTCGCCGTCGGGCACCACCCGACCGTGAGCATGGGCGGATTCCTGCTCCAGGGCGGGATGGGCTGGAACTGCCGCGGCTGGGGCTGGGCCGCGGAGTCCGTCGCCTCCATGGACGTGGTCACCGCGTCAGGGGAAGCGGTCCGCTGCTCCGAGACGGAGAACGCGGATCTCTTCTGGTCGGCGCGCGGGTCGGGCCCCGGCTTCTTCGGCGTGGTCACCGAGTTCCGGCTGCGCACCCGCCCCCGTCACAGGAGCCTGACCCGGTCCACCTCCGTCTACCCGGCCGAACTGGCGGCCGACGTGCTGACCTGGTTCAGCTCGGTGCGGCACGAGGTGGACGCGTCCGTGGGACTTCTCGCCGTCGGAGCCGCCCCGTCCGGCCTCGACTCCCCCGTGGTGATCATCGACGGCATCTCCTTCGACGGCGGCCCGTCCTCACTGGCCCCGTTGGAGACCTGCCCGGTGGCCGACCGGGCCCTGAAGTCCACCGTCGCTCGGCCGACGGACATGGGCGAGCTGTTCGCCGAGCAGTCGGACGGCAGCCCGAGCGGCCTGCGCTACTTCGTGGACAACGCCTATGTCACCGGCGCCGCTTCCGAGCTGGTCCCGGCAGTGGCACCGGCCCTCGCCGACCTGCCGACGTCCGAGACCTTCACGATCCTCAGCGACTTCAGCCCTCAACTGTCGCGCGACCTGCCGGACATGGCGGTCTCGCTCCGTCCCGACCTGTACTTCGCCGCGTATGTCGTCAGCCGCGGCCCGGCCGACGACGCCCGGTGCCGATCCTGGTTGGACGCCACCATGGACAGGTTGGCGCCGTTCTCGGAGGGCTGCTACCTCGGCGACAGCGACCTCACCGTCCGCCCGGACAGGATCCTTTCCGACGCGGCCTGGTCCAGGCTCCAGCGGATCAGGGCCGCCCGTGATCCGGAGGGCCGCTTTCCCGGCTACCTGGGCACCCCCGTGCAGTGAACGACGCCGTCGCGACGATCGGCCGATCCCGCCCACCGACGCCACCGACGCTGCCGCCGAGCCACGCAGGCTCGGCGGCCCTCGGAGGGGCATTGCGCCAAGGAAGGATCAGGCGGAATGCGGCTGTGGGTTCAGGCCGATCCTGGCTTCCCCTTCTTCCGCGACGCCTTCGCCCAACCCCAGCTCCCGCATCGTGCCGACGATGTCGGTGCCGGGGCCGCCGTGGCCGTCCGCGAACCAGGCCATGACCCGCTCCTGGATCTCAGGGCTCTTCTCCTGGCTGAGCTTGAACATCGCCTCCACCTTCTCCACGTGGAAGGAGAACGCGCCCACACCTGGTGCGATCGAGCGGTGGTACTCGTGCGAGGCATGGAAGTCGAAGCCTTCGCCGAAGCGGCTCTCCAGGGTTCGCGCCGTCGTCGTGACCACGGACAGGGATTCGGCGAGATCCGTGGCGAGCCGCACCGTTCCCAGGAGGTGGACGGTGACGAAGTCCCATGTCGGCGCGGCCACGTCGGTGTGGTAGAGCGTCGGCGAGACATAACCGCCTGGCCCGGTGAAGACGAGCTTGGCCGTGGTCCCGTCCGACAGCGACGCCCAGTGCGGGTTCGTCCGGTTCATGTGCCCCAGCAGGCTGGTGCCGGTGAGCAGGTCGTCGCCGGACCCGGGTCGCCGCACGACGGGCACCTGGGTCGCCTCGGGCACCGCCGTCCCGTTGCTGACGAGCAGGGCCAGGGGATGCCGGTCGATGACCCCGACCGCCCAACTCTCCCCGTCCACCCGGTACATCGGAGGGATCAGCATCCGTCCACCTCCGCCCGGCGGCCCGTGTACGCACGGTTCGTTCTCACGCCAGCTCCTTGGTCAGGACCTCGGCCAGTTCACCCGCGCGGACCGCCGTGAGGGACAGCAAGGATTCGGACAGGCCGTGCGAGTGCTCCCCGTAACCGAGGGCGTAGATGCCGCATTTCACGGACTCGTCGGTCACCACGCGGCGGTTGCGGTCGAGGAGCAGACGTCCTTGGCCGTCCTGTCGGCAGCGGGGAAGCAGGTCGCCCAGCAGGGATTTCGGATCGGCTCGCACATAGCCCGTCGCGCAGACCAGCGCGTCGGCCTCGATCGTGGTGGTGCTCCCGTCGGAGAGGAACTCGATCACGACGTTCAGACGGTCGTCGGTACGGGTCACCTCGACCAGCCGCGAGACATTGTGGACGTTGAGGCGCCGCCGCCCGGTCACCGACTCGAGATAGGAGGTCTGGTACAGGTGGCGGATCAGGTCCTCGTCCACCACTGAGTAGTTGGTGTTCGCGTGGTAGCCGTACAACGATTTCCGCACGCTCTCGGGGGCCTGGAAATGGTGGTCAACGGCCTCGGGGTTGAAGATCGTGTTCGTGAAGGCGCTGTCGTCCGCGGCACTGTAGCCGTATCGGGAGTGCACGGAATGCACTTGGGCATGCTTGAACTGGCCATGCAGGTAGTCAACGCATTCGGCGGCGCTCTGCCCTGAGCCGAGGACCACGAACGACGACGGCTTCGACGCGGCGATGGCGTCCGCGCGGTCGAGCAGCCTGGAGGAATGCCAGATCCGCTCGGATTCGGGAAGACCTGCCGGCATCCGCGGTCGCCCGCCCGCCGCGATCACCACGTTGCGGGCCCGGTGGACCTGCGGCACCGCGTCGAGGGCTCCGGTCCGCACCGAGACATCGACGGACTCGACCACACCCGTCCCCGCGGTCGGCCGGATCTCGGTCACCTCGGACCGGTAGGAGACATGCTTCTCGAACTGCTCGGCAGCCCAGGACAAGTACTCGTGGAACTCGACCCGCAGCGGGAAGAACGTCTGCGTGTTGGCGAAGTCAACCATCCTGCCGCGCGAGTGCAGGAACGACAGGAACGAGAACCGGCTGGTCGGGTTCCGCATGGTCACCAGATCCTTCAGGAACGACACCTGCATCGTCGCCCCCTCGATGAGCATGCCGCGATGCCAGCCGAAGCGCTTCTGGGCCTCGAAGAACCTCGCGGTGACCGCTCGCCCGGCCGAGTCGAACTCGTCCAGGGCTATCGCCAGCGCGAGATTCGCGGGACCGAATCCGACACCGGCGACATCGAGCACCTCACCGCCGTCCACGGCACCGGCCCCGTGACCCCCGCTCATCGGTCGTCCGATCCGGTCGGCGCACAAGAGACATACTCGATCCGGCCGGGCAGGTCGCACTCGGCGTGATCCCCTGTCTCCTCGCCCCTGGTCCCCGGGCGGGCAGAGGATGCCGAGCGTGAGCTGTCGGCTCGGGACTCCGATCTCTCCGAGGCTGTGGGCCCAGTGTTCCGCGACATGCCGCTCCCAGGGGTGAGTACATCGAACGATGGAACTGCCGATCTCGGGGTGGCCCGATGGCAGATGGCGCGAACGGGGCCGACGCGGAAGGACGGCGGGTCCCGCCGGGATCGCCCAGCTGCGCGGTCGCGCGTCTAGACGCCGTCCACGCGGGGCGGGCCGAGGCGTATGCGCTCGCGCATCTGGTCGAGACCGCCGCGGAATCCGTGCAGGTTCTCGAACCACCAGGTGAGACCGAGGTCGGCGTAGGCGGTGACGCGCTCCCGGTCCCGGTCGCCGCCGTCACCGTCGGTGTAGCCGCCGATCGCGAAGTCGTAGGGTGCGTCGGAGGACCGGTTCTCCTCGACGTACCGGACGATCTCCCCGTACGTCTCCGTGGGGATCATCGTGGGCGTCCACGCCTTCCTGCGTTCGAGGGAGAGACGTCCTGGCAGTACGCCGTCCCATTGCGCGGCACGTCTGAACGGTCGGCGATTGGGCCAGTACCCCGCCACCCAGATGGGGATTCTGGGCTTCTGAACAGGGCGAGGCAGGAAGGTGCACTCCTCGACCTGGAAATACCGCCCCTTG
This sequence comes from Streptomyces avicenniae, assembly GCF_000719135.1. Classification (GTDB taxonomy): domain Bacteria; phylum Actinomycetota; class Actinomycetes; order Streptomycetales; family Streptomycetaceae; genus Streptomyces; species Streptomyces avicenniae. The sequence continues at coordinate 385,750 of NZ_JOEK01000009.1, forward strand.
TAGCTGAAGGGTTCTCCCGACCAGAGGCCGACGATGATGTCCAAGGCCTCGTCGAGTTTGTCCGCCCGGACTCGTGCGTCACCGTCCTCGCCGAAGTCCTCGAATTCGGAATCCGCGGGATAGCCGAGCCCCACACCCAGGATGAACCGCCCGTCGGAGAGGTGATCGAGGGTCACCGTCTCCCGGGCGACCTTCCACGGACGCCGCCGAGCCAGCGGGGTGACCATCGTGCCGAAGCGAATGGTCCGCGTCCGGGTGGCCACCGCGGCGAGGCTGATCCAAGGATCCACGATCGGCCCGTTGAAGCCCCGCATGAACATGAGGTGGTCCCAGAGGAAGAAGCCGTCCCAGCCGGCGTCCTCCGCCTCTCGTGCCAGTTCGGCCAGCCGTTTGGGATCGCCGTAGTCGCCATGAGGAGGAACGGAGATCGCGTACTTGAGTCCGGCCACTCCCGTAGGACGCGCGCTTGAAGGGGATTCGGTCACGTGTGCTCCTCTGTAGCTGGGCTGGGATCGGGCCGGGCAACTGGTTCATGCATCCGGCCCTCCTCGTCGGGACCGGGCGTCGCCGCGCCCGTGGAGTCGGCCGTCTCGATCGTCCGTGCCGGAATCCTGATCACCGAACCGTCCGAGCACGCCCACCGGACGTCCTCGCCGCCGACGTGCCCCGGTCTCCCGCAGCAGCTCGGTGGACGTGTCCCGCGTCAGGCAGGGTGACGGGCGATCGGCGGCCTGCCTTCACACCCATAGGTTCGTCACACTCACGCCCAGTTCGCCGAGCAACCTGCGCACCACGGGCAGCGACAGTCCCTGCACGTTGCCGGGATCGCCCTCCACGCTCTCGACGAACCAGCCGCCCTTGCGCGAGATCATGAAGGCGCCGGCCACCGCCAGCGGCTCACCGGATTCCACATACGCGCTGATCTCCGCCGGCGTGGGTGTGGCGAAGGTGACCACGGTGGAGCAGACCTCGGCGACCTGACGCCGCGATGCGGCGTCGATGACGCAGTGCCCCGTGTGAAAGGTCCCCTTCCGCCCGGCCATGCGCGTCCAGAGGTCCATGGCGGGCCGCGCGCTTCCCGGCTTGCCGTACGCGATGCCGTCGATCTCGAACATCGAGTCGCATCCGATGACGTACCCGCCCCGCAAGGTGCTGGCGACCGCCGCGGCCTTCGCCTGCGCCAGGCGCAGGGTGAGGTCGGCCGGTGCCTCTCCCGGCACGGCCGTCTCGTCGATCCCGCTCACCACGACCGTGGGTTCCAGCCCCGCCCTGCGCAGCAGGTCCAGACGCGAGGGCGAGCCGGATGCGAGGACGATCTCGCTCATCTCTTCTCCTCCAGGGTGACCTCGGGAGCTGAGGTTCACCGGCGACCGGAGGTGCCTGTCGCCGGTGGTCATGACGTGGACGTGCAGAAGTCCGCCGGGGCGCCGCGCTGTCGAGCCGCACGGGGCGGAAGGTGACAGGCGAGCAGGTCGGCCGGTGAAGCGGCTCAGAGCGTGCGCAGGGCCTGCGTTTCCGAGGCCCTGAGCAGCGCGGCGTCCCCCGCCACGTAGGACGTGTCGGTGATGACGGTCTGGTCCGAGGGGCCGCGGCTGCACATGCACATGTGCCGTCCGGAGGCTGAGGCCTGGGCGACGCGGGCCCCACCGCTGCTGACGATCTCGGTCGCGATGTCCTTCACCAGGTGCTCCTGGATCTGGAATCGCCGGCTGAACGCCTGCACCAGACGCGGGAACTTGCCGAGCCCGAGGATGCGGTTCCCGGGGATGTAGACGATGTCCACCGTCCCGAAGAACGGCAGGAAGTGGTGCGCGCAGATCGAGTAGTAGTTGATGTCGCGGATGCGGACCGCGCCGGTGTGCTCCCCCTCGACGAGGCAGGTCGTCTTGAGGATCTTGGACGTGTCCGTCTCGTAGCCGCTCAGCAGTTCCTGGTACGCCCGGACGATGCGCGGTTCGCTCTCAGGGGACCGGTACCAGTCCAGCGCGCGCTTGTCCTTCGTCACGTTCTGTTCGATCCACTCGGCTATTGTCACTGCGTCCTCCGAATACGATGTACGCGCCATGGCTCGATAGGCGTGTGGTCAACGAATGCGTCCTTCAGCGAGCAGATGATCGAAGATGATCTGGTCAACGGCCGAGGTCAGAGGGCGGTCCGCGTACTGGAGCCAGATCATCTCGGCGATTTCCGAGGCCGGGCTGAGCTGACCTTCGTAGTCGGACTCGTAGCAGCGCATCCTCACCTCGACCCCGTCCGGATGCGCGTCCGCCTGAGCGCGGAACTCCCCGACGAACCGGGCCGTGTCCAGCCGGAGTTCGACCGAGAGTTCTTCCTTGATCTCGCGTGCCAGGGTGTCGAGATCGCTCTCCCCCGCTTCCCTCTTCCCGCCGGGCAGGTAGTAGCGCTCCCTGCCCTTGGAGCGTGTCGAGAGAATGCGACCGTTGGCGATGTTGATCCATGCAATTTTGTCGATCATGCGGTGCCGACCAGTTTTCCCTTCCCTGTCAGGAAGTGGCTGAGGTAGTCATGGGTGTCGAGACGTTCCGAGAGGGAGAGGGCCGCTCGTCCGAGGCCGTGGATGACGGCCGCGCCCTCTTCGTCCACGTGGGAGGACCACGGGATCACGCGCTTCCAGTCCTCCAGGGGCAGCCGGTACGTCTCCAGTCCTGCGGTGAGCGCGGCCAGTTCGCCGAGGCGCACCTTGCGGTCCACCACGTCGGCCCACCAGCCGGAGCGGAGTTCGCCGTGTTCCGCGGGAGTGAACGCCCGCACCCCTCCGTCGTAGACGGCGCAGCGCTCGAAGAGGCTTCCCACGGCCCTGAGCCGTGCTTCCTCGTACTCGGGCGCCGAGGTGACGGGGGATCGGAGGAGGTCGAACGGGAAGCGGGCGAAGGGGGCCTGCGTCCCAGGGGTGGGCAGTTCATAGAGGGATTCCAGCACAACGACGATCAACGAGGGGCGCGACGCCGCGTCCACGTCGGCCAGTGCGGCCTCCAGGCGTTGCACGCCGAGCCGGGAGCCGATGGTGAAGACGAGGAGGGAACGCAGCGGTCGGCCCCGCCGCGCCGCGCGCTCCACGGCCTCGGTGAGGGTGCGCGCCAAGGTGCCCCCGGTGCCGATGATGTCGCCGACCACCAGGAAGGTCGCCTCCGCCAGTTCCCACCGGTCGTACGTCAGCTCGACCGCCCCGTCTGACGGCCGTTCCGTCCCGACGAAACTCACCACCGGGTCGGCGCCGAGCACCTGGCCGACCGCGTCCTCCACGCCGAAACTGAGCCCGCCCCGCAGGACGGTGAGCGCCGCGAACTGATCGGCAGGCGTGGTCGTCAGCCCGGCGACGTCCGCGTCGGTGAGCAGGCGCAACGCCTCGGCGACGGCGGTCCGCGACAGCTGTCGGTACGCGGCGCCGCAGATCGTGGGGTCGGTGAGCAGCCGCCGCGACGACGGCGTCGAGCAGACCAGGATCCGGGCGGGCCCCGGGGACGTGTACGCGTACAGGCTGCTCCCGTCGGCGCAGCGGACTCGTTTCATACCTGCCCCTCATGCCTTGAGTGCCGGTCGGCGCTGCGGCCTGCCCTGCTGTGCCGCGATGAGTCGCTCGATGAGGTAGGACGACTCGACGCCGTCGTAGGTCTTGGTCGCGTCAGGTGCCGGGTCGTCGTTCACGACATGGGCGATGAGGACGACGCCCGGCAGCGGGATCGTGTCGGGGATGTCGGCGGGTTCCCGCACCGGGACCGCTCGCAGACCGACCGCGGCGAACAGCTGCTGCCAGTCGAGCGGCGCCGTCCGGCTCGGCATCCCTCCGGCGGATTCGTACAGGCCGTTGTCCACGATGGCCAGCACATGGTTGTCCAGCGCCGCCGACCGGCCGCCCAGGGCCATCAGCACGGACAGGTTCATGAGGAAACTGCCGTCCGTGTCCAGAGCAGCCACCGGGAGGGGTCGCATGGCGGCGGCCATCCCTGTCGAGAGGGCCGACACGTCGCCCATCGTGTCGGTGAAGAGGGTGCGCTCGGGAGCGAGCCGGGCGAGTTCCTCGCTGGTGCGCCCCAGTCCTGACACGAGCACGCAGTCGGGGGGCAGGTGCGCGAGGAACGCCTCCAGGAATTCGGACGTCTTCATGGAACGTTCCGTAGCTGCTGCACGAACCGCGGATTGGCGATCAACGCGACGGAGCACTGGCCGGTGTCCAACGTGGCGTACGCCTGCTGGACCAGGACCTCGAAGTCCCGCAGCGAGTCGATCTCTTCCGCCACGAGGGGAAGCATGCGCAGGTGACTGTGCATGGTCTCCTCGTGGGGAAGGCCCCACCAGTTCGCCTCGCCGAAAGCGCCGCGGCGTCCGAGGAGCACCACCGTGTGCAGTCGATGACTCATGGTCAGGCGGGCCAACGTCTCACAGGCGCGGCGCAGGCCCGAGTTCTCCATGAGGACGAGGCTGCGGGCCCCGGCGAGTCGTGCCCCCGCGGCCATGCCCACCGCCGTGGCCTCGTCGCACACCGGGAAGTAGTCGATCTCCGGTCGTCGGGCCGCACGGCGGTGAAGCGGACTCAACAGGGAATCGGGGACGCCGCTGATGAAGTTCACACCGGCCCGGACGAGCGTGTCGTAGGCGTCGTCTGCGGACACGACGTCCTATTTTCCGGTCGATACGAGCTCGACGATGATGTTCGTGTAGTGCGTCGTCCCCACGTTCTTCAGGAGATGCGGCTGACCGGCCTCGTGGTAGACGGCGTCTCCCACCTGATCGTCGCCCGGATGCACCGTGGAATCGGCGTGGACCGTCTCGGTCTGCCCACCGGCCACGACGACGTACACGTAGTCGCAGGGGTGCTGATGAATCTCCGTCTGCTCCCCGGGCGCCAGGTCCAACGTCCAGACGCGGACGCGTTCGTCCTGATGAACCAGCTTGGTTCCCACCTGCACGACATCATCTGACATCGGACACGACCCTTCCATGCTCACGTGGGTGATTGAGGAAAGCGGAGCCGGCGTCGGCGACCCGACGCGTCCATCACCCGGCTCCCCGCTCTTCGCACGAATCTCGCTGTGAAAAGCCCCTGAGCGGGGCGATCGACAAGACCGCGATACATGCCGACTGATCTTGAGCCCTCGATCCTCGGACCGAAGGTTCAACTCCCGATGACGGGGGGCGACTCTCCCCTGTGCCTTCCGGCGGAAGGCCGCCCTTTCCTGATCAATGTGCGCCGGGCTGAGAACCTCGCGCCGGATCCCCATAAATGGCGCTGTGCGATCCGCCTCGTTCTTCGGCTTTCATCCTTGGAAGCTCCTCAGAAGGGCGGCACGACGCGGCCACCAGCTGCTGCCGGAAGATCAGAACGTGATACCCCGCCACCTGCGCCCACCTGGCGGTCGGCGGCAACTGATCGAATACTAAGTCATGGTGATTCCACCCCGATCCTCATGGATGACAGGGGTTCGGGCGGTGGACGCGCACTCGGTACCGGTTGTGGTGCCCCGCGCCCGGCACGCCGGACTTCCGCGGCGACGTGCAGAGCGGTACGCCGCGATAAGACCCCCTCACCTCGATCTCTCATGGTGCGGCTGGCAGGTCGGATTCCCGTTCCTGTCGGGACGGGTAACTGAGCTGATCAGCCGGGGTTCGGCAGCAACGCGAGCCGTTGAAGAGCGCTGGTGAGCACATCGATCCAAGTCCAGAGGCTGGCGAGGCGGAGGATGCGGCGCCAACCGTGGCGACCGGGGAGGCGAGGGTCCCGGCGCCCGGCGGTGCCGGTCAGGGCGAGCTCGGCCACGCCTGCCGCTGGCGGGGACCCGGGACACCCGTCTCGCCGCGTCCCAGGCATACCTGCGCAGGGCGGAGGTCGATCTCCTCGGGGGTGAGCGGGGCCTCCGGTCGGCGGATTCGGACGGGCAGCCCGAGGACGTCCAGCAGCTCGACCGCGCGCCCGACGACGGCCATCTCCGGCCGAGCGACGACATCCAGGCCCCGCAGGGCGTCCAGGATGGGCAGCGAGACCCGCGGCATGCCGGGGACGACCCTCTGCTCGATGCCCGCGGCCTGGTCGTTGACGGCGTTCAACCAGGTGACGCCCCACTCGAAGGGGAAGCACTCCGGCGAGGGATCCGCGTTGACCACAGCCCCTCCACCGAGGCGAGCACCCCCCTCGCCCCGGTGGGTGACGATCGCAACCCACCCCTGGGCCTCGATCAGGGCGCCGTTCGCCACGGCGATGGTGTCGGCCCGCCCCCGGCTCAGCGCCGCGTCGCCCGGGTCGATGACCAGGGGCAGGCCGATGGTGCACGCCTCGGCGGCCGGCAGCGCCACCAGGGACGTCTCCGCACGTCAGAGATTCCACCGGCGCACGGCGGGGCAGCAGCCCCCGGGCGGACGGTTCACCCCGCCCGCGCCGCACACCGACACCGTTCCTCGGCGCTCCCGGCCGTTCCGTCAGTACGCGGGCGGGAGCCGTCGCGTGCGTACCTTGGCGGTGACGGGCATCCTGGTCCAGCCATGGATGATGTTCGAGTACATCCGCACCCCGGGACCCGTGGGCTCGAAATCGCTGTATCGGCTGAAGAGTTCCGCGAAGAGCAAGCGCAGCGCTATGCGGGCGACGCTGTGTCCCACGCAGTAGTGGGGACCTGAACCGAACGCCAGGTGCCGGTTCGGCCGACGCCGTACGTCGAAGGTGTCCGCGGCGGTGAAGACCTCCTCGTCCCGGTTGGCGGACCCCGGCCAGGCCACCACCGCGTCACCGGCGCGGATCTGCTTGCCCCGCAGTTCCACGTCGGTGCGGGCGTACCGCATGAAGTGTGACGTGGGCGTGCCCCAGCGCAGGGCCTCCTCCACCCCGGTGGCGAGCAGGCCGGGATCTTCCGACCACTCGGCGAGAACGGCCGTCCCCATCAGGTCGGCCAGCGTGTTGAGCACCACTTGGCCGGTCGTGGCGTTGGCCCCGACCAACAGGCCGTAGCAGTTCGAGCTGATCTCGCCCATCGTCAGCGGGCGCCCGTCCCGTTCCATTCCGAGCAGAAGGCTCACAAGATCATCGCCCGGATGTCTCCGACGGTGCTCGGCCAAGTCCGCGAAGTAGGCGAACAGTTCCCGATGCACGTTGTTCAGCACACTCTCGGCGTCGCCGGTCTCTTCCAGGATCGGGTCCAGGGGCGCCACACTCGCCAGGCTCAACCTGGTGAGGTGCGGCCAGTCGTCACGCGGCAGATCCATGAGGGAACCGATCATGGCCATCGGCACCTGGGCCATGTGCTCGGCGAGGTCGTACTTGTCGTCCTCGCCCAGCGGCGTCAGCAGTTCGACGATGGCTTCGCGCATCTGCTCACGCCGGGGCTCCATCGCCTTGACGTGCAGGGCGCGTTGGACCGGGTCGTGGAGTTCCCCGTGCCGCGGCGGATCGGTGACCGCCATTTGCCGACCACTCGCCGGGTCGGACCGCCCGAGCAGCACAAGCATCGTGCCCTGCTCCGACGTGAAGCTCTCGTGATCGCGCAGGACGCGTTCGACGTCCGTGTATGTGGTGACCGACCAGAATCCGAGCCCGTCGGTGACCTGCTGCCAACTCACCGGGTCCATATGGCGCTGATAACGCCATACCGCATGCGGGTCTCCGTCACGGAACAGCCCGGGGGAGATGAGATCCTTCGCGTCACCTGTGAACGGGCATCGGGCGGGAGAGGATTTCACAAGGTGTCCTTATTCGCTCAGCTCTGCGCCGGAAGGGCTTGCCACCGACTCCGCGAGTTCCGCGACGGTCGGTCGCAGGTACAAGGTTTGAGCAGAGACGTTCACGCCGAGCTCCTGTCTGAGCACAGCGACCAGCTCAGCCGCCGTCAAGGAGTGACCTCCCAGCTCGAAGAAGTCGTCGTGGATCCCGACGGGCCATACGCCGAGTACCGCCCCCCATATCTCTGCCATACGCCGCTGCAACGAGCTCTCAGGCGCGACGAACGGAGTCCTGATGTGCTGCGGTCGGCGACTGGACCCCACGAGCAGTTTGCGATCCACCTTTCCGTTGCGGTTCAGCGGCAGGTCGGGCAGTACCACGATGTCCGAGGGGAGCATGTACGCGGGCAGTTTGAGCCGTAGTTGCTCACGCAGACGTGCCGCCAGGTCCGCGTCGTCGTCCGACGAGTCGGACACCACGTACGCGACCAGCCGCTTACGCCCGTTGCCGTCCATGTGCACGGTGACGACGCCCCGCTCCACTTCGGCACAAGCCGCCAGCGTCGCCTCGACCTCTTCTGGTTCCACTCGATACCCCTGAATCTTCGTCTGTGCGTCTACACGTCCGACGAACTCGATCACGCCGTCGGGCTGCCTGCGGACGAGGTCGCGCGTTCGGTACGCCCGTGCGCCAGGAGGACCGGCGGGGTCGGGCAGGAACAGTTCGGCGGTGAGCGCAGGACGGCCCACGTACCCGCGGGCCAGGCCCTCTCCGGCCGCGTACAGTTCGCCGACGATCCCCGGCGGCACCGGCTGCCCCAGCTTGTCGAGCACCGAGATGCGCGTGCCGTCGATCGGAACGCCGATCGGCACGCTGGCCCCGGCGGGTGGCTCGCCGGACGTCCAGCACGTCGTGAAGCTGGTGTTCTCTGTCGGGCCGTACCCGTTGGTGAAGAGCAGGCCCGGATACGTGGCGAGGAGCCGTTCCAGCAGTCTCACCGAGGCGACTTCCCCACCGGCGATCACATGTCTGACCCCGGCGAACGCGGGGAGCGCGGTGGAAATCATCTGATGCAGCAGACCGGTCGTCAGGATCAGGACGCTCACGCGCTGCTCCTGTACCGCGTCGGCGACCGTCTGCTCGTTGACCGGGCCGTCCGGCAGCACGGCCAGCCGACACCCGTTCACCAGCGCGGCGAACATCTCCAGCGTGGCCGCGTCGAAGCCGAGGGGCGCGATCTGGAGGAAGACGTCGTCGCGCCGAATCCGCATCCAGTTGGGTTCACGGACGAGTCGTGAGACGCCACGGTGCGGGACCGCGACCCCCTTGGGTGTTCCTGTCGAGCCCGACGTGAAACTGACGTACGCGAGCTGGTCGGGGCTCATCCCGACGGAGACCGGCGCGGCGTCACCCGCGGCGATCGAGTCCGTGACGAGGGGATCCGTGCCTGTCGGCACCCGATCGACGAACGCTCGCGTGACGAGTGTGAACCGCACGCTGGCTTCCCTGACCAGCTGCTCCAGCCGGGCCGGCGGGTCGTCGGGGCTCAGGCCCAGATAGCCGCAGCCCGCCTTCAGCACCCCGAGGACCGTGGCCACACGCTCGGCGGACCGGGGCATGAGGATGCCCACGACGGTGTCCGGGAGCGCGCCGCGAGCCCGCAGCTCCGCCGCCACGGCGTTCGCCTGGTCGTCGAGCTGCCGGTGGGAGAGGGTCAGCCCGCCGCACGTCACCGCCGGGCCGTCCGGCGTCGCCACCGCGTGCCGAGCGATGAGATCGTGAAGATTCTCCGCCTCCACGGGAGCGCGGTCGGTCCCATCGAGTGTCCGCAGTCTCTCGGCGTCGCCCGGGGCCAACAGGTCCAGCACCGAGACGGGTGTCTTCTCGTCCCGCTGACCGGCCTGCGCGGCGGCACCGACCAGTCCCGCGAGCGCTGGCCCCTCCCCCGGTTCCCAGCCGCGCCTCCGACTCCCGCCCTCAGCCGTCACCGGGCGGACGCCACTCGCCGTCCCGGCCCCGAGCGTGACGAGAGGCACCCCGGCGGCGGCCACGATCTCCAGCATCCAGTCAGGACCGGGCGCGCCCGTCGCCGAAACCCACAGGCACGCGACAATCTCGTCGCCGCCTCCCTCGCCCAGGTGCACCCGGCCATGAAGCCGCGGATTCCCGAGTTCCTGTGCGGCGCGGTCGAGCACCGTGCGGAACACAGGATCGTCGCTGAAATCCAGCGTGGCCGCTCCGGAGATCTCCTCGCCCTCGATCGCACAGGCGACGGTGACGCTTCCCTGGCCGGTACGGCGATGCAGAACCGTCGCGAGCGCCGCCAGCGCGTCAACCGTATCGGGGCCCGGGCGAGCCCCGGCATCCCCTTGCGACTGCGGCAAGCCTGAAGGAGACGCCGTCATCGGGGGTCCTCGACCACGGACGCGGGCCGAAGCTGGAACAAGAAGCCGTTCGGCGGGGTGGTGGTCGGACGCACGGTTTCGCACACCCAACCGGCCTCGGCGAACGCGTCCTCCCACTCGTCCAGGCTGGGCAGATAGACGCCCATGAGCGCATGGGCCATCTCGAAGCCGAGCGTGAAGATCGCCGTGTCGGAACCTGGCGCCTCGGTAGTCCTCACCACGTCACAGAGCAACAGGCGCTCCACGCGGGGGAACGCCTCCCGAAGCCCCCGCAGAGCGCGCACGCACTCCTCCTGCGGCCACAGGTCGTGGCCCATGAAGACGCACGTCACGGTATCGACGTCGGCGAAGGCCGGTTCCGGCGCGAGTTCTCGCGCGTCACCTTGTCGAATGACGATCCGGCCGTCCAGCCCCTGTTCCGAGACCGCGGCGGCAGCCGTGTCCACCGCAGCGGGTGAGACATCGATGCCGATGCATTCCGTCTCGGAATGTGCACGGGCAATACGGATCAGCCGCTGACCCGATCCACACCCGAGATCCACCACCTTCCGCGCGGGCTTGCCCGCCAAGAGGGCGTCGAACAGCGGCTCGACCTCGGTATCGCCGATAATACGTGAGCCCAGTGCTACCGCACGCATGTCCCGCTGGTAGAAGGACCCGCTTCGGTTGCTCTCCACCGAGACGTGCGGAGCAACGCTGAACAACTCACCGCAACCGCGCACCAGCCAGTAGAAATACCCTCGTGCCGCATATGCCTCCTCGAACCGCGGGCCGGGGACGACGACTTCCCCGTTCTTGATCTCGGTGACGCCGGCCCAGCCAAGAGTCCTGTAGATGGCGCGGACGGCATCGCCATGAAGGCGATCGCTCCATCCGTCGTCCCCGTCGAGCTGCGCCTGTCCCTTGTCGGCCAGGCGATCCAGGAGCCCCAGCTCATGCGCCGCGGACAAAGCCGTCGCCGCTATGTAGGAGGAGAAAATGTCGGCGACCGGCCCATGGACCCAGGCCGCCGGGTCCAGTTCGGGTTTCGATACAGAGAACATCTACACTGCCTTCCCATCGACTTCTTCACGTCTTGAGCCGCTCGGCCGTGTACTCAGCCATGCGCCTCCATCTCCCTCACGAGCACCTTCGCAAAAGGCTCCTCGCAGCGAAGGTACGCCCAATGATCACCGCGCATTTCCTGGAAGCGAATGACCTCGCTCGACGGCCACACGCTGGGCCAGACTTCTTGCGAGGCCACGACTTCGTCGTTCGACCATCCGATGAGCAGTATGGGTACCGCTGGTGGTTGGAGCCCGGACCGCGCTGTCCGCTGAAGACGGAGATCCAGTTCGAGCACGCCGGCCACGAGTGGCTCCAGATCAGGATCCAAGGGGTGGCCGAGGCGCAATCGGGAAGCGGCTCGCACTTCTTCCACGACATCGATGTCTTCCAGCGGAGTCAGATTCAGACGTCCATAGGGCTCGGTCAACGGCGCCCCCCAGGAAGAGACGATCATGAGGCTCGGCGGCGCACCACCCTGCGCACAGATCTCCGCCGCCGTATGGAGCATGTGACTTGCTCCACCGCAATGACCGATCATCACGTACTTGTTGTTCGTGTAAGGCCGTATCGCCTCGGCGCACCGAGCCGCGAACTCGGGCATCGTCCTCACAGGCTCCTCCCGGTGCCTGTTCTCGCGCCCCGGTGGCTGGATCGGGCAGAGCTGAGCGGGACCGAGACTGCGAGGCCAGGCCGCGTACGTGGAGGCCGCACCCGACCCCGGATAGTGGAACGCGAAGAGCGGCGTCCTGGAAGGATCAGGTGCGCCGTACGCGAACCACTTGGTCTCCTCGTGGATACGGTCACCCTCTCTCGATTTCGCCCGTGACCGCGCCATGGAAGTACTGCCCGATCGTTCGCTCACCGTGTCCCCCAGACCTTGGCCGACATCGAACTGTCAGCCACTTCAGCCGTCCACGCGCGAATCACAGAGCAGCGACAGCAATGCCTCTCCTGAAGCCGCTTGCAACACCTGCTTGACCGGGAGGGTCAGCCCTAGTTCACCTTCGACGGCAGCAGCCAGGCGTATGGCCGACAGCGAATCGCCCCCCGCATCGATGAAGCTCTGGCTCAGGTCGGCGTCCGGCATGAGCACGTGCCGCCAGACACGAGTGAATTCCCGCGTGATCTCCGGGTCGAACGCATGCGCATCTTTCTCGAACTCGGAGTGCTGCTCCGCGTCGCGCCTCATGGTGTACGTGGCATTCAGGAGCGCGGTCACGCGTCCACGATCGACCTTACGGTTGCCGTTGAGCGGCATCTGATCGAGTCCGACATATGCGCTGGGCAGCATATAGGCTGGCAACTGGCCCTGGAGAGCCTTCCGGACATCGTCCAAGGAGAGCGTCGTAGCGCTTTCACCTGCCGCGGCGAGGCCGAGCCTCGGGGTCGAATCCTTTGTGCGAAGGGGCACCGCCAGAGCGGTTTCGACCGGCGCCACTCTCAGCAACGCCCGCTCAAGTTCCTCCGGTGAGACCCGGAACCCTTTCATCTTGAGCTGGTTGTCCTTCCGCCCGATGAACTCCAAGGAGCCGCTGTGCGTGAAGCGAACGATGTCTCCCGTCACAAAGACGCCGCTCTCCGTCCAGGGCAGGTGGACAAGGCGGGAATTGCCCTGCTCGATGCCTGCGGAGTGAATGGCGAGAAGGCCCGCTCGGCCCAGGGGCACGGGTTCGAGGTCATCCCCCACACACGTCAGCGAAACACCGGGAAGCGGCTTGCCGAGCTGCGGTCGATCGCCCTCACCGTGGCCGAAGGTGATCTCGTGCGAGGTGACGGAGATCCCGCACTCGGCGGGCCCGTACGTGCTCACGACTCGCACCCTTCCGCCGTGGTGCGCGAGAAGCTTCGACACCTGTTCGGGGTCGTACGCCTCTCCGCCGGTCACGACGATGCGCACGCTGTCAGGCAGCGCGGCACCCGTTCGCTCGAAGTGCTGCGCCATCAACAGGAGGAACGCGGTGGGCACGTTCAGCACGGTGACGCGGTGGCGGGCCAGGGTCTCCATCACTCCCTCAAGCCCCTCGGCCAGGTCGGGGAGTACAAGGGTCCCGCCAGCCGACAGGATGGGCAGTGCCTCCTCGAACGCCGCGTCGAAGAAGGGGGAGTTGATGCCTGCCACGACGTCGGTCGAGGTCAGCTTCAGCGCCTCCACGCTGGACTGGCAGTAGACCTCAAGGTTCTCGCGGGAGACGGACACCAGCTTGGGCTCACCGGTACTCCCGCTCGTCTGGACCTGGTAGGCGATCTCCCCCTCGCCGGCCGTGGACCTTCCCGAGCGCACCAGGCCCTGGTCGGTCCACTCGAAGTCGCATTCCGCGAGCAGGAGCTCACGCCGGAGTGACGGTCCGTCCGGATCGAAGGGTGAGACGCCGGCCGACAGCGCCAGCACGGCCATGGTCCTGGCCCAGTGCTCGACCGTCCGGGTTCCCGGCAGGGCGACCAGGTCGCCTGGTGCGACGCCCGCCCCACGCAGCTGGTCTGCCGCTTCCGTCACCAGATCACGGAACGCCCGATGACTGTAGGTCTGACCAGCCGCTTCGATGGCCGGCTTGTTGCCCAACATCAGATCAGGCACGAGCGGACGCCTTCGGGCTTTCTCACCCCTGCGCACCACCGGGTGGGGAGCAGGCCACCGGAGCGTTTCCAGCGCTTCCCCGTCCTCGCTCGCCCGGCACAGCTGGCGCATGACCTCCTCGTGCCGACGCACCATGGACCTGACGAAGTCCGCCGAATAACGGCTGGAGGAGTACTCCCACATCAACCGCATTCCACCATCGGGCGCGTGCTTGTCGGCGTGTGCCTGCTTCGGGAGCACGACGACGTCCAGATGATTCTTCGCGGTGTCGTTGGTGTGATAGTCAACAGCGAAGCCGAAGTCCTCCTCACCGGCGAGGTCCGGCATCTGCGTGTCATGTGCGCTGAACATGCAGTGGTAGAGAGCTTTCCGACCACCGCCCGTTCGTCGCCGCACCTCCGAGAGCACGACATCGTAGGGAATGTCTCCCCAGTCATTCGCTCGACGGAGCGCATCCTTGAGGCTGGTCAACGTCTCCGTGAAGGAGGGCGACCAGTCGCACTGGACAGGCACGGTATTCACGAACATGCCCACCACTTCGCCGAAACCCATGGGGCGTCCGGCGACCGCCGACCCGGAAACGAGCTTGGTCACACCCGTCATCTCGTGCAGCGTATGCATATAGGTCGCGAAGAGCAGCTCGAACACTGTCGCCCTGCTCTTCCGAGCAAGCCTCTCCATCTGCTCGACCAGGAGCGGCTCCAGGACGACACTCACGGAGTCACCGATTGTCGGCACGAACGCGGAGTCGTCCGTCACGAGGTCCGGCGCAGGCACCGTGGGCTCATAGCCGGGCCGGGAAAGGTCCGCCATATAGGATTCGAAGCCCGTGTCGGTCTGCACACGATCGATGGTTGCTCGTTCCCATGCGACGTAGTCCGCGTACTCGCGAACCTCTCGACCCTCCGGTACAGGTGACAGTTCCTCACCCCTGAGTCCGGCGAGGAGATCCCGAAGCACCATGGCCAACGAGAGGCCGTCGTGGATCAAGTGATGTTCGACCTGGCTCAGGATGCAGAGTTCGTCCGACACGACGAAGATACGCCAGCGGATGAGGGGCCCCTGCTGAAGGTCCCATTCAAGGTCCGCATGGTGCCTCAGCTCGCGCGACAGGCGTATGCGGCTCTCGCCTTCCGATCGGAGATCGACCGTACTGATGTCGGGTGTCCACGGGTCCGCGATCCGGATGAAAGAGTCTTCCCCGGAAAACTCGACGACCGACCGCAGTACCGGATGCCTCTCCAGCAATTGTCGGCATGCTTGCTCAACCGTTGCGCTTGACATCGCGGGGGGAATGCGAATGGTCACCTGGTTCTGGTAGGCATTGACCTCGGGCGCCGTCAGGACCTCGTAGAGTGTGCGCTGCTGAGCGTGTGACAGCGGATACCTGACCAGCGGCTGTCGTGACGGCGCACGAGCCACACCGTTCATCCGTTGCACTTCCAGCTCGTCAACGATGTCCCTCAGGTCCGCCGCCTCGAGAATCACCCTCGTCTTCAGGTTGACGCTCGTCCGGTTACCGATCAACTCCCGCACCCTGATCGCGGCAAGAGAATGACCACCGATGTCGAGGAAGCAGTCATCGAGAGATAGCTCGGCGACTTCAAGAACCTCTTCGACTGCGCCGAGTACCACTCTTTCCAGTTCGGACCTGTCGGGCCCACTCTTCTCTTCCTGCGTCATATCAGTGGACACCCTCTCCTGGGTGAATCGGACTCTTGCTCTCGATCAGCTGCACTGGCGAGCGACTTCTCTTGATCCGAGACGGCGCGAGAACGGTTCTCGGTGAACGCGATGTCGGCGACCAGCTCCAAGGGCCCAGGGCACTTCCCGCTTCTCGTCGAAGACTTCACCGCCGAGGTGAAACGCCGTCTCCTGGACCGGCTCGTCGCGACCATCCCGACGACGTCGAGCTGCACTTCCCGCCCCGTGCTCGTCAGGCCTGAACCCTGAGCAACTGATCTACGTGGCCCTTGAGCAGAGCCCGCCCGGACAGCACCGACCCCGCGATCAGGCCGAACTCGCCGCCGAACCCCCGCCTCCTCCGCGGCGGGCACACGTCAGCTACGTCCTCGGCGAGAACCCCATGACTTTCTGATCAATATGCGCCCCATTCGCAATTCGAGCCGAGAGCTCATCATTGCCCGTTGATATCGATGAGACTGGTGTCGTGAGTCGGAAATTCGCTGTCGGTCGTAGGCGGGTGATGTCAGCGGTCGGCGTCTCAGCCGCTGGTGTCGCGGTTTCGGATCGTGTTGGCGTGTTCGGAGGACCGGTCGAACACGAAGGTCGCGAAGGATCCGAGGATCGCGCGAGAAATGGCGCGCAAGGGGCAGGCCCGGTTCGCCATCGACCGCCCGGACGGCGTGATGGACAAGCCGCGTTCGAGGGCACCGAGGAAGACCACGGACGAGCAGGTCGAAAGTCTCGTCACCCGGACGCCGGACCAGGCGCCGCCGTCAAGGGATTCCCCCTGTTCGACGCGGTCTATCGTGTGGTCAACGAACACTGTCGAGCGCATGACCTGCCCTTCGGCCGCCCGTAGATTGACCTATTCTATGCAAGGCCGACTCTGCACCCGCTCCTGACAACTGCCAGGGTGACCAACCGGTTTGTGTTCCTCAGTCGTAGATCCTCACCTTCTCGGCAGTTCCGAAGTGCAGGCGAGGGGCGAGGGATAGCGCTAATGCCTGCGCCGTTATCGGGGGTCGTCACCGATCAGGGTTCGGTCGGGCATTGGGTTGATCAGCGGGCGAACTTGCCGCCGAAGGTAAGCGTTCATGAGGACCGGCCGCCATGACTGACGCTGTGTGATGTCAGCCGCTCAGCCGCGCAGATCGATGAGGGCGTCGAAAGGTTACCGGTGAAGGCCCGCCGGATGGTGTCGAGGAAGGAGCACGGTGGCCCGGACCGCGAAACCGGTTTCGGACCGGTGGCTGCCGGAGACCTTGGCCCGGGCCTTGACCGGTCCGGGCGCGCGCACGCCGGTGTTGGCCGTGACGGTGACTTCTCGAGGGCGGCCCGGTGAAGCGGAGCGTGTCGTCGGCTGGCCGCGGAGGTCGCGGCCGGACACCGCTCGCGGCGCAGGCGGAGCCCACCGGTCCGAGCAAGGCCAGTCAACGTGGACGGGACGCCCTGACGCTTGCCGCGTCGAGCTGCGGCTTTCGCGGCTGTGAGGCGGAGTCGGACGGCCATGAGTCACCCGAGCACGTCCGGCGAGGACGGAAAGCTGGAGCCGCCGGAACCGTGGTTCATCCGGCGCTCCAGCTCCACGACCCGCGCAGTCAACCGCACGTCGAACAGGACGAGCTGCCCGTACGGCTTCTCCAACGCATCGGCCGCGAACCGGCGACCGTCCGGCACGAGCGACGTCAACGGCGCAGTTCATCCCCTGCCCAGCACGGGAGTCGCCCTAAGCCTGGTTCGCGCGGTACTCCTCCAGCTCCTCGATGTCCCGCTTCTTCCGCAGCGGCGAGAAGAAGACCCACAGCCCGGCACTCCAGGCTCCGATCATCGCGATCCACAGCGTCTCGCGGATGCCGAACTGCGAACCGAGCACTCCCCCGAGCGCGGAACCCAGCGGCATGGTCCCCCACACGATGAACCGCACACTCGCGTTCATGCGACCGAGCATTGCCGGCGGCGTGATCGCCTGGCGATAGGTGAGCTGTGACACGTTGTAGACCACGCTAGAAGCCACCAGGAAGAACGACCCCACCATGAACAGCAGCACGCCCCAACCGGGCGTCGCGAGCGGGATCAGGAACATCGGGAGCTGGAAGACCAGGCCCGACAGCCAGATGATCCGTGCGGTGCCGAACCACCTGCTCAGGCGCTCGGCGAAGATCCCGCCGACCATTCCCCCGGCCCCCATGACCGCGAACACCAGGCCGACCAGGCCGGGCTCCACGTCCAGGACGCGGACGAGGAAGATCGTCTCCATGGCGAAGCTCATGCTCGTGAAGAGGTTCGACGTGCCGGTGGATGCCACGATCTTGCGCAGGACTGGTTGCTTGAACACGAATCGAAGGCCGTCGGCGATCTCGTACCGCATCTTCTGCCCCACGGGGCGCGGTTCGGGAGCGGGCTCAGTTTTCTTGATCCGGAACAGCGACACCACCGAGATCGTGTAGGTGAAGGTGTCCACGGCGAACGTCCATGCCGCCCCGAACACCGCGATCAGGCCACCGCCGAGGGGCGGCGCGGCAAAGCGGGCGAACGACTGGGTCGTCCCCAGTTTGCTGTTGCCTTCCCGCAGTTCCTCGCGATCCAGCAGAGTCGGGAGATAGCTCTGATAAGCGACATCGAAGAATACCGTCAGGATACCGCTGAGCAAGGCGACGATCATCAGATGCGCATACGTCAGGCCGAGATCGAGACCTGGAATCATGACCAGCGCGATCGAGGCGATCAGCAGGAGGCGGCCCACGTCGCACCACATCATGAGCCGGTGCTTCGCCCGGCGATCGACGATCGCCCCGGCCGGCAGCGCCACCAGCAGGAACGGCAACATCGTCACCGCGCTCAGCATGCCGATCGCGAGAGTCGAAACGTCCAGGACGAGGACCGCGACCAGCGGCATCGCCATCTGCGTGATCCCCGAGCCGATCTCGCTCGCCGACTGCCCGACCCACAGGTACATGAAGTCGCGGTTGTGCCACAGTGACTTTCCGCGAGTGGGCGAGGAGGCCGGAGCCTCATCGATATCGGTCATGCACGGTGCCTGCCTTTCGAATTGCGCAATGATTGCAGCTGTCGGCGCGAGTTCCGGTGACGCTCCGGGCGCCGTAACCTCAACCATCAAAGGTATGAAGTACCTTGGGTCAGAAGTTCGCTGTCGGTTGTAGGGTGACGTGCTCCTTGATCCAGACCCCTTGGCGCTGGCAGCGATCGCGGACTGTGCTGTCGTGCGAAGGGCCGGTCGGCGGTGGATCCGGGGATCTCGCGGAAAACGGTGCGCAAGAGGCAGGCACGGTTCGACGCCGAAGAGCACGCTGGTCTTCGGCGCCGGATGAGAAGTCGCAGATCAAGGCCAAGGCCCGAAACCGAAGAGGTGCGAACAAAGCCATTGCTGATCACATAGCCGTTCGGGCGGCAGGAGAAATCAAAAATCCCCCGACCCGATCGCCACAATCGGCATAACCACATATCTCTTATCGCATCCGGCACGGATGAACAACATCGAACCAACCTGCGCCCGCCCCAGTCACTTTCGATTCGCGTGCCTGCCATGAATGACTCGACGGCAGACTGTAGCATAATTCGGAGAGGCTTCCCGCAGATCATCCCGATACAGAGATCAACTTATCGAGAGATGTGCACCACCAATACTGACATCTGTCAGGATGTGTCAATTTTCCGGCTCTGCCAGGTTTCTCACGGTGGCGGAGGAGGGCTGGGACGGACGTTTTCGACAGAGCAGCGCTCCCAGGCAGTCCGCTTCCCCGAGCCCTGCCTCCCCCTTGACCTCATCTGTAGATCACCGACAGAGTCCCCATGTTCAGTCAGTGGGGGATACGCGGTTGTCCGATGACTGATTCTTCACGCCGCCGAGGGAACGTTGACGAAGACGTTCGAGCATCGGAACTCGCCCTCGATGAGACTGGCCACCACTGCATAGTGTTCGGCGGCCTGGACGCGCTCGCCAAGGCGGAAGCGCCATGTCTCCTGCCGGGTGCTGCGGGAGCCGACGCGCACAGGTCGTGACTCCCCACGTGGCAGGTGACTCGTTCCTCCGGCGACAAAGGCGAAGCCGACGTGTCCATGAGCTGCCCTGTCCCGCTCGCTGGCCAGGTCGCAGGTGATCTCGCCGTCCTGCTGTCTCGGCACGTAGACGACATGGTCGGAAGTCACATCGAAGTCCGTGGACGCCGACGTGGACGAGGAGAGGTCTCCGCATCTCCGGCACTGCACGGTGAAGATCGTCAAGTCCACGGGCAGACGGTAGGCGAGTTCGACTCGGACCGCGGAATCGCGACGGCACACGGGGCAGATGACCGTCGCACTGGACACCTGTCGAAACGCCCGCGCTTTGTCACTGTAAAGCCCCCACCAGCTGTCATGGGCCTTGCGCACCAGTTCTCGCACGGTGGCGGCCTGGATCTCGTCGATGCTCTGCCGAACTTCGTGGAGCGCGTCGGCCCGCCCGTCTCCACGCGAGAGCAGACCTCGGCGGATGTCCCGCTCCACCTCGCCGAGACGGCGTTCGTCCATGGGTAGTGCCAGCGGCAGCAGAGAACGCAGCCTCCCCAAGATCACCTGCTGCGCTATCAGTCCGTCCTCGACGGGTTCGGTTTCCCGCGCAGCCGTGTGGTTCCGTCGAGGCGATCGTGGCTCAGAAAGGTCCATCTGCAACGACGGGTCCCCCAAGAGCCCGAACTCCGCGAACTCCCTGTTCGCCTCTCCCGCTGCGTTCAGTCGCTCCACCGCCTCGCCCAGGCGGGCTCCCTCATGGAGGGCGTCCGCCACGTCGTCGAAGACCGGCCCCTGGGCGATATGGAATCCCACGGTGCCGACGACCGCGACGGTCGTACCGTCCATGAAGCCCAACCCGACGCCCACGGAGAGGGGGTGCGCGTTGTTGCCGACAGCGATCGAGTCGCAGGTTTGCAGGACCACGAGCCGCGCGTCGATCGACGATGCCGCGATACGGTCCTCGTCTCCGAGATCCTGGCGCCAGCAGCCTTCACCGCGCAGACACGACGGCATTCTCGTATGCGCCGGGAGGTCCACTTCCGCTGGCGGTGCAGCGGTTCCCCTGCCACAGACGAGTCCGTCGAAGAGCACGAGGCAGCACTCGCGTCCGTGGGTGAGCACTTGAAGGGTCCTGCTGGGCCCACGCACCAATGGGCGCAGCTCGTCCATGGCCACGGCATCAGCCTTGTCCGCACCGACCGCCGTCGGATGGATCATGAGGATGTCATCCGCCGCTGCCCTGGAACGCAGCGTGAGGGTGCGGTAGATCAGACTGGACAGCGACTCGTCGGTCCGGCTCGTCACCAGACCGAAGCGAGGATGTCGGCTACCGGGCCAGTCGCCGAGCGCCGCGATGTCGGCCGCGGTCGCGACCAGGGCGACCGGAACGGCCTCGAACTCCTCGAGAGCGGGGTACAGACCGGCCGAATCGACGCGGCGGTGAGGACGCGAAGTCGCACGCGCCAGCAACCCCGCGGCGGCGTGTGCCACAGGATTTCCCAGGGAGACGACCACTCCCGGCCAGGAAGCGCTGGTCACTTCGGGCAGCCCGACCGTGCCCTCGGCGCGGAGCACCTCCTCATAGTTCGTGAGTGAGGGGCCGTTCATGACGGGGAAGGGAAAGCCGGGTCGCCATGACGCGGCCAGCTGCTCGTAGCTGTGGGCGTCGTCGCAGCGGACGACGGTTTTCGCATCCGACATTCTGATCCCTCATCGTGTCAGTGAAGTCGCGCGGAGTCGCCTGAACCCGTCTCACCCGATATCCGTCACGCCGCTACGTTCCGCATACGCCTGGGTCCCACCACTCACGGCATGCGTGATGCCTCCTCGTGATCCTTCAGTTCTAGGCGGCGAGAGATCGTCAGGAGGCGCGCTCATGCCGCAAGTCGCCATGAATTCCCGAGCAGGGCGAGAGGGGACCGCGGCACAGGCGCCCGATCGGGCCGGACCTGGTCTGGGTCACGGATATCAGGCGAGGTAGTAGGGCCGGCTGTGTGCGGCGACCGGGGCGGACTGGTGGGTCCACACGCCGGCCGGGTCGGCGTGGTCGAGGAGCGCGGTGAGGTCCTGGCCTACGACCGAGGCCGGCTCCGCGACGTCCACCGAGACCCGTGCGGCCGTTCCGGAGTCCAGCGCGTAGTACTGATAGGGGTGATAGACGCTCTGCCGACTGGTCAGCAGGCGGCCTTCCGCGTCGGTTCCGTAGCCGGTGATGGGCGTGCTGCTCACCGGGACACCGGCCAGGCCGCCGAGTTGCGCCTCGATGCTGAACAGCTGGCGCCCGCCGGGAGTGACGCTCCCGTCCTCGGCGAAGTCGGCGTCCAGGACGCGGATGTGCCAGTCGGACGTCTCCGGGCCGTTGAGCGACGGCATGGTCGCCGTGAACCGTGCCGGTCGCTTGGGTTCGGCGAAGATCTTGGAACCGGCCTCGATCGCCATCACGTTGTCGCAGAGCACATGGATTCTGCCGATGCCGAGCATCTTGGTCTGGTCGATTCCGGTGGCGTACTGCGCGTACGACACCGGGAACATGCGGTGCTCCTCGCCCTGCGGGTAGGCGATGATGTTGATCTCCACCTCCTCGGTGATGCTCGCACCCTCTCCGTACTGGGCGAAGTAGAGCTGGTAGTTGAGCGAGAAGCAGGCGCGGCCGTCGAACTCGGCCGGGGCGAGGCGCGGGTGCGTGCGGCCGAGGATCTTCGAAGCCGTCCCGAGATCCACCAGGTAGTCGATGCCGACGTTGTGCCACGCTCCGCAGTAGAAGGGCAGTCGGAACGGCTCGGGAATCGGCGGCAGCGGGAGGGACGCGGCAGGTTCGGTAGCAGTCATCATGCCTACTTTCTTGTGAGGCGGTGAGGGGATCGAGAGGGTGCCGCTGAATGCACGAGGGTGGGGGCGCACGGCTGGCCGGACCGCGGCACAGGTCTCGGGCTGGCAGCGGCCGGGGATCTCGGCCCGGGTCTTGATCGGTCTCGGCGCGCGTACGCCGACCTCTGACGACCATGGGAGAACCCAAGTTGGCCGGACCGGCTCACTCCCTCCCGCGTCCGCCAGAGCACCCACGTACACACGGCCCACAAACCAGACACCACGAAACGGCGAACGAAAGAGTCAGCGACCCCATGCCGCACGGGCTAATGATCAAGCTTAGCTATCGGCGTGTTTTACCTACACTGACACCGGTCAGGACCTGATACACGTCCTGGATGGTACCGTTTGCGAGCGTGGTTACCGAGCCAGGAGCGGCTACAATCGTCGAGCTTTTCGACAAAGCCCTCGAACTGTTGACTCGCCCCAATGCGGCATGTGAGAGAGACTTCCCGATGTTGCGCGCGTGCGCGTGTTCTCTCTCGATCATCTGACACTGCGCAGATCTCTTCAATTGTCCCGGCTGGCGATATCAACGCACGTTCCCGGACGCCGTCCGGCGCGAGAACTTCGCCCGGATCCGACGGCAGCACGCGGCGAATTCTCGCACCCATGCGCCAAAGACTCGCCCTCGGTTCGTCCGCGGCAAACAGTGTGAATCCGGAAGGACCGAGCGGAAGCGCGCCTGGATGCGTCGCCGTTCGTCCACACCCAACGCGAACAGAGGAGTTCCGGCATGCTGATCCTGGCGATGAAGGAAGGTCACGACGGGGGCATTGCAGCGATCGAGGACGGAAAGCTGCTCTTTGCGCTCGAAGCGGAGAAGGATAATTTCCCGCGGTACGACAGGTTGACCGCCGAGGTCATCGCCCGAGGACTCGGTTTGATCGGTCGCCAACCGGATGTCGTGGCCCTGGGGGGCTGGATGAAGGGATTCTCCTTGGCGAACCCGCCCTCACGTACAGGGTATTTCGGGGTCGGCGAAGGCTCGATATCCGACGAAGAGGGAAAGCTGTTCGGCAAGAAGGTCAGATACTTCTCCTCCACGCACGAGCGGTCCCACATCTACGCTTCGCTCGGTATGGCACCGCAGGCTCCCGGCAAGGAATATTACGCGCTGGTGTGGGAGGGCCACATCGGCTCGTTCTACCGCGTGGACGCCAAGGGCGAGGCCACGCACCTGGAGCAGGTGATGAGCGACCCCGGAAGCAAATACGCCTATCTCTTCGCGCTGGCTGACCCGACGTACTCCAGCGGTGACGTGTTCCGCTTCAACGACGCCGGTAAGCAGATGGCGCTGACCGCTTTCGCCGAGGACACAGCGATCACCGAGCAGGAGCAGGAGACCATCGAGTTCATCCTGAAGCAGGAAAGGATCTACTCCTCCCTGCCCAAGGACGCGATGTCGTGGTCGCACGTACACAACAAGGGCGTCGAGTCCCAGGGGTACAGGAACATCGCCAAGCGGCACTCCGATGCGATCTTCCACGCGTTCCACGACTACGCCGAGAAGAACCTCACCGAGGGTCTGCCGTTGCTGATCTCGGGCGGGTGCGGCCTCAACTGCGACTGGAACAGGTTGTGGCGCGAGAGCGGCCTGTTCGAGTCGGTGTTCGTCCCGCCGTGCCCGAACGACAGCGGTTCCGCGCTCGGCACGGCCATCGACGCCCAGTGGTACTACACCGGTCGGGCCGGCATCGAGTGGTCGGTGTACGCGGGCGAGGAGTTCGTGGAGGACGTCCAGCCAGACCCGGCCACGTACGTCGTACGTCCGCTCGTCGCCAGCGAGGTCGCGGCGTTCGTCGAGCGCGGCAACATCATCGGCTGGGCACGCGGACGGTACGAGTTGGGACCCCGCGCACTGGGCAACCGTTCCATCCTGGCCGCACCGTTCACCGAGGAGACCACGGTCCGCCTCAACACGATCAAACGCCGCGAAGGCTACCGCCCGATCGCGCCGATCGTTCTGGAGTCCGACGCTCAGCAGTGGTTCACCGGGTCCGCCGTGGACCCGTACATGCTCTACTTCAACCACGTGACCTCGGACAAGCTCAAGGCGATCACCCACGTAGACGGCAGCGCGCGGACCCAGACGGTCACACGTGAGCGCAACCCCGGCATCGCGGACCTGCTGGAGGCGTTCCGTGACCGCACCGGCTTCAGCGTGTTGTGCAACACCTCGCTGAACCACAACGGACGCGGCTTCATCAACCGGACCAGCGACCTCATCGAGTACGGTGAGGAACACGGCCTGGATGGCTACGTGATCAACAACAGCTTCGTCACCCCCCGCCAGTCGCGGCCTGGGCAGTCGTCTCGCCCCAGCTGAAGGACCACACATCCGCCGTGAGGATCTGCCTCCGTCCCGGACGGCGAGGTCACCACGATTTCTGACCGATGGTCAGCCCCCGCCGGTCGCCCGCCGTAGGAGAGGGAGCCGACCGACACCGACGTTTGTTTCGGCAAAGCGCTTCGTCACGCCAAACCGTCGCCCCGTCCCCGGCCGGGCGGGCGCGCCGGCGGAGTTCTTCCGGTTCCTTGAGCCGCGGCACCAGGTCGAGCGGGGCAACCTCACGGCCGTGCGGCCGAGTGTCCGCTGAACGAGGTGACGGCGGATCCCGCCCGGGCAGGCGGAGATCAAGGAGCTGTTCGCCGGATGGCGGAAGGAGCCGGTGACCTGCCGCAACGTCGCCCTGGACGACCTCGACCTGCCCAACCGCCGGGCATGCCCAACGCCTCGGCGAACTGCCCCACCGGTCCGGCTTGCCGCGGCCGGGGCATCAACCGCGCGCTCGTCGCCTTACGCACCCGCATCTCGGCCGAACACTGCCACGGCCGCCTCCAGGGCGAACGCCTCCAGCCAGAGCCACCCGACCGTGACACGGCTCGGCTCGGCTCGGCTGCACGACCTTGAGCAGTACGACGCCGATGCTCTGCGTGACGATGTTCGCAACGGGGTGGTGGAACACGTCGGGGATCCCGGACGAGGAATTCCGCTTCTCGACCCGACGGAACTCCTCAAGAAAGGCATCCGTTCGGCGAGCATGGCTCGACCGTACTCCGGGACGGCAGGCCGGGTCGAGAACTCACAGGTCGGGGTCGTCCTGGCACACGGATCCGAGGAGGGGCGGGCTCTGATCGACCGCGAGCTGTATCTCCCGCAGAACCGGGCAATGGACCGTGAACGCCACCGGTCGGCTGGCATCGGTGACGCCGTCGAGTTCGCCACCGAGACCTGACCTGGAGCTGCGCATGCTCACGCGCACCGTGGATTCTGGAGCCCCGTTCGGCTTGGTGATCGCCCACGAATTCTCCGGGCAGACGAGCCGGTTCCTGATGTGGTGGGAGGAACTCGACATCTCTCACGTCCTCGCGGTCCCGAAATCACAGATGGTCATGACCGTGGAGTTGCTCGGCGAGGCTCGGGCTTACGCGCCGATCAGTCGGTCACCCGAGGACGCGTGGACGCGTCTGAGCTGCGATGACGGTGCTCGCGGCCGACGTGAGCACTACCGGACCGTGGCCGCGATCCGACCCTGGCGGCGCGAGAACCGGCGCCACCGGCCACATACCTGACGCTGCCTCACGAGCTCCGCGAACATCGCGTGCGACAGCCGCTTCTGCCCGGCCAGAAACCCCCCTTGAGGAACATGTACGAATTGCAGGCTCCAGGTGGATGGTCGAGGAATGCTTCCGGGTTCCGATGAACCAGACCGGACTCGACCGCTGCCGGGCCCACAGCTACACCGCGTGGCATCGGCGCATCACCCTCTCCGTGCCAGCCCTCGCCTTCCTCGCCGTCCTGCGAGCGGAGACAAGAAAGGGGATCCAGAGCCCGGCGAAGATCGGGCCCTCATTCCCATGGCCATGAACAAAACCCTGACAACTCTTCAACTGAATCTCCTCTCCCGTCCGCCACAGTATCCGGCCCATAATTGCCTGGTCCGTAGGGCGCAGAAGAAGCCAGGCACAAGTCCGAGTCAGTCATTACACACGCAGAGGCGATCACGGAGTGTTGTCGCAAGGTTGAATGCGATCTGACCGCACAGCGCCACTCACCGCATGAGGCACGTCCGAGGAGGGACGGTGAGCTTCGGTGGCGGCGGCCACGTTCCGCGCGCGCCGGGAGAGACGTTCGTGACGAAGTCGGCGAGTTTCGACGTATCCGCCTGGGCAGAGGCGTGGGCGCCGCCCTGGGCCCGGCAGGCTTTCGATACGCACAGAGTGCAACCGTCTTGCGACCGAGGGTCCTGCAGGTGCATGGTGACTCTACGCTTCCCTCATCGACTCGGCGATGCCTGACGCCGCGTCCGGAGGGGACCACCTCTTGATAACCGAGGCGGACCCGGGGGAGCATCTACCAGATCGAGATCTTCAACCACTTCAACCTCGCGTGGTCCTCGTGTCCTCATCCGGCACAGAACCGATGCCAGGGGCTCATAAGTCGGGAAACGTTCGAGAAGTCTCTGGAGCTACTGACTCGTTGCACGCAACGTACGGCTTACCAGCACAACTCAAGCGCGACATGGAGGGGGCGGCTATGGCGGGTGGTCAGGTAACCGCAGCGGATGTCGAGGTGATCGTGACTTGGCAAGGCGACTCCGCTCGTCTGCGGGGACACAGCAATGGGGGGCGGATCAACCTGAGGCCCGGAGAAGAACTCAATTTCGGAATATCAAAAAATTCGGG
This sequence comes from Streptomyces avicenniae, assembly GCF_000719135.1. Lineage (GTDB taxonomy): Bacteria > Actinomycetota > Actinomycetes > Streptomycetales > Streptomycetaceae > Streptomyces > Streptomyces avicenniae. Next base: position 412,694 of record NZ_JOEK01000009.1, read on the forward strand.
GAAAGTCCAACCGAATGCCGAACTCAGCCTGGGAGCGATCAAGATTTTCGCCCAGCGGCCCGTGGTGTCCAACTTCACGGCGAGTACCACCTATGCGGTCGAGAATCTGGAAGGAGGCGCAGAATTGGTCAAGGTACGCCCTCGCCAGCTGGACCTGATGATTCCGTTCGAGATGTCGCGGATCTTGATCCCGACCAGCGGGGGCGCCACCGCACTCACCGTCTACGCCCCTCCTCCGCGTCTGCTTCAGATGGGCCTGGCCACACAGGCAATGGTTTCGTCCATCAGTCTGGACAAGACGAGCAAGTACTTCGCCGTCCTCGTCGCGCTGTGCGAACCACGTCTGCGCGGGTCCTCCATGGCGGCCGTGCCTTCACTTCGGGAGGTCGTCGAGAGATTGAGGGAAGTCGATCAATTCAGGGACGCGAATCGCAGCAGCGTCAACTATCACATCGACTACCTGGCGGGGCGGAAGCTTCCCGTGGGGCAGTGGTCCAAGTGTGAGGACGACGGGCCGAAGCATTCCAAGCGCGAGGCCTTGGTCGCCTTCGCGCTCCGGTTCGATCTGGTGAACGAAGAGGATCTTCAGCTGCTTGCAAGCCCCGCCTCCCGTCGAGCCGTTGATCGCATCCCAGCGTGAGCCGCTGGCCGTGGATGGCACCGATGCGGGACGAAGCTCGCGCGAGGTCGGGGCGATCTCGCGAAGCAGTGGGCGTAGGCGGTGCCGGAGTTCGGGCAGTCGTGGGGTAGGTATACCTTGGCCCTCGAATTGCGGGAACGGCCTGTTCGATTTTGCCAAACCTTGATGGGTGAGTCCCCTGGCTGGAGTCGCGACACGACAGTCAGAGAAATGACACCGCCAAGAAGATCTTCGGCCGTTTTCTTGTGCCCGATCTCCCTTGCCCTCGACGTACCCGAGATCCCCCGTTCCCTATCTCTCGCCGCGCATCAGGAAAGAATTGGAGGCATGATGCACGCGCACTGATACATGATTCAACAAGGGGGTTATGGACGCTGCTGGGGCTGATCCGAGTAAGTCTCCCCTCGTAGCGCAGCGACGTAGCCGCGGGAGAAGTCTCGGGTCATGTCACAGGAGAGGCGGTCGAACTCATATGCCGCCTCTCCTGTGACATGTCGCTCGACTCGAACGGACTGGGGCCCTCTGGAGACGAGGGCAGACTTCCTTGATGAAGGGTATGCAGAGATCAAATATGCGGATGCATGCCGCGCCCTTCAGCCGTCTTTCTCAGGCATGCCGTCGTCGCCTCGAACGCCATGCCTATGACATATGACGTCTCCTCAGGAAAAAGTCTCCTCAACAGCGGAGAGGGTCATCCATCGGATTCTCGGCGGCCTTCTCCGCTTCTGTGTCATTCAAGGACAAGCAGATCAGGCTCGCTCTCGTCGTCGATGGGGAGCAGGCCACGGGCCTCAACTCCTGGGCGACGGTGCCTGTTGGCACCGTCTGCTCGGCGAAACAATCTCGTGCGTTCCGTGACAGAAGTCCGTCGGGCACCCTGGCTGTTGTCAGGGACCGTTGCACGATGCATCTCGCTTAGAGTCGTGTCATTCTCCGAGCGGCCGAAGGGGAGAGCATGCGGCGCGGCACACGCTCATCTGCGTTCTTTGACCACATAGTTGTCGGCGCCGGGTCAACGGGCGCGGTGATCGCCGCCCGGCTGGCCGAGCGGACCGACCGCCGCGTCCTGCTGATCGAGGCCGGACCGGACTACCACGGCCGTGCCCTTCCGGCGGAGCTTGAGGACGGGCGGACACCGTCGTTGGGGTCCCACGACTGGGGATACACCGTCCAGGGCCCCGGCGAGAGCGAGTTCTGGCTCCCCCGCGGCAAGGTCGTCGGCGGCTGTTCGAGTATCAACACCTGCATCGCGCTCCGGCCGGAGCCCGGCGACTTCGACGACTGGCCGTCGGGCCGGACGAGCTGGTCGTGGGAAGAGGTGCTGGACGGGTTCATCGCCGTGGAGACCGACATCGACCAGGCCGGCGACCACCACGGCGGTCACGGCCCGCTCCGGCTCGCCCGGATACCGAGCGAGCGGATGACCCCGCTGTCCCGAGCCTTCGCCGAGGCGTGCCGGCAGGCCGGATTCGACAGCATCGCCGACCACAACGAGCCCGGCAGCACCGGCGTGGGCGCCCTCCCGTTGAACGTTGACGGTTCGCTGCGCCGGATCTCGACGGCGGGGGCCTTTCTCGAGCCGGCTCGGCAGCGAGCCAACCTCACCGTCATGCCGGACACCCTGGTGGACTCCGTCCTGTTCGCCGGATCGCGGGCGGTCGGCGTGCGGGTCGTCTCCGATGGACGGGAGCGCGACATCGGTGCGGCTGAGGTGACGCTCTCCGCAGGTGCGATCGGCAGCCCGGCGATCCTGCTGCGATCCGGCATCGGCAAGGCCGAGGACCTGCGCACGCTCGGGATCGACGTCGTCGCCGACCTCCCAGCCGTCGGCCGGAACCTCGCGGACCACTCGCAGGTACCGCTGATCTGCGCCCCGCCGCCGGGCGCGGTGGACCTCTCCGCACCCTGCGCCGAGGTCCTGCTGCGTTACCGCGCGCAGGGCTCGACCATGGCGAACGACATGCAGCTGTGCTTGCTCAACCATGTCGAGATGAGCAAGTACATGCCGAGCCGAGCCGCCTCCGTACGAGGCAGCCACGCCTTCGTGATCACCGCGAATCTGATGGGGCCGGAATCGCGGGGCACCGTGCGGCTGGCCTCTCGCGATCCCCGTGAGCACCCCTCGGTGCACCTCGACTACCTCGCGGCGGCATCCGATCGGGCCCGTCTCCGCGACGGCCTGCGCCTGGCGCGGCGCATAGCCGACGGCCCGGGGATCGGTCGGTTCATCGAAGGACTCGTGGACATCGGCGACTGGTCCGTGGACGACGACGCGAGCACCGACCGCTACATCGCGACGCACATACAGACGGCGCACCACCCCAGCGGCACCGCGGCCATGGCGTCGGGCGCCGCCACAGGCGTCGTGGACAGCGAATGCCAGGTCTTCGGCACGGACGGGCTCCGTGTCGCGGATGCCTCGGTCATTCCTTCATCGGTGCGGGCCAACACCAACCTGACCTGCATCATGATCGGCGAACGGGTCGCCGGATCGTTGTCCGGAACCGCACAGAAGAAGTGGACTGTGGACGCGGTCTGAGGTCACCCGCGTCCCCGAGGGCTTCCTGGTACAGGAGAACGTCATGGTCCGGCTCGCGGAGGACCAGGCGGGGCCACCGCGGCACCGGCTGCTGCACGAGCGCGGTGATACGACCGTAGCGACGGTCCGCCGGATCGCCGACGCGCTGGGCCCTCCAGATGCGGTGATGGGCTACTGCGGCCTCATGGCCGCGGACGGGGCGCCGAGCAGCTGATCCGCGCACCGACCACGACCTTCCGGATTCCAGCGACCCTCGCGTGAGCGACACGAGCAGAGGAGTGGGGGCGCAGGCTGCGGGCGCGGGAGGCGATCCTCAAGGCGACGTCACGAACGCCAGAGCCGCCTCGACGGCGTCCGGATGACGAAGCAGACCTGCTCGGTCACACTTCACTCGCACCAACCGCGTTTGAGGAGCGCCTTCCCATGGCCCGCAGTACGGATGATCCTCGGACACGACATGGAGAAGACGTCCACCCCATGAAGGGCTCGCGGAATGGTGCGCCGCGACAAGGTAGACGAGATAGTCGAGGACAGACCGCATGATCTGTCCTCGATAGTGAGTCAGCTCCTCCTCAGTGAACCCCTCCGCGGTCAGACTTCTGGTCACACGATCGGCCAGATCTCTTTCGAGAGCGCCGACCAGGGCGCGCGGATCGTCCAGGAGCTCCGACAGTAGGGATGCACTCAACGGGGCGCTTGACACCTGTTCTTCCACCTGGGCGATACACGCCACGTATGCCTGCCATAGCGTCTCTGGTTCACATGGGTCGGCGTCGAAGAAGACCACCGGCAACGGACCATCACCCCGCTCCAGCATCAGCTGTGCCACTTCTTGGGCAATTGGCGCAGCTGCGCAGTACGCGAATATGGCGCGCACCCCGTGGTCACTGAGAGGTGACAGGGAAAGCAGTTCCGCGGCATATTCTCTGGCACTGAGACGCGTCGGAAGCGAGTCGCCCATGAGCGGAACCACCTCGATGCCGAAGTCCGACATACGCAGGTCGGCGATTCTTGCTTCGGCCCGCCGCCCGGGAAAGTCCAGGCTGACCACTCTGGTTGTCATTCCAGTTCCATTCTCCGCACCGTACTCGATGTCTCCTCGTAATGAGGCGCCACGCGCCCTAGAGAACCTTCCGTGACAGAATCTCGGTGAGACCCGATATCGTCGGATCGGCGGAGAAGTCCCTCGTGGAAATATCGACTCCGAAGACGGGCTTGAGGCGGTTCAGCATCACCACGGCCTTCAGGGAGTTTCCTCCGACGTCGAAGAAGCTGTCCTCACATCCGACCCACTCCAGGCTCAGCATGCTTCTCCACAGCTCGGCGAGGGCCAGCTCCATGGCGGTGCTGGGAGTGGTCCCACCGGCCCTCGCCGCGCGATCCGCGGGTGAGGGAGGCGGCAGAATCTGCCGGTCGAGCTTGCCCGAAGGACCGAGGGGGAACGCGTCCATACGGACGTAGGCTGACGGGTGCATGTACTCAGGAAGGTACTGACCGGCATGAGCGGCCAGGGCCTTCACGGATATGTCATCTCCTACGAAGTAGGCGACCAGTTCGTTTCCACCCGTACTGTCCTCACGGGCCAGGACCGCACAACGTCGAACGCCTGGAAGACGTTCGAGAACCGCTTCGACCTCCCCCGGTTCGACTCGACATCCACGGATCTTGATCTGCGTGTCGGAACGGCCGAGGAAGGAAATGATCCCCTGCTCGTCAACGAGCGCGAGGTCGCCGGTGAGGTAGATCAGCTCACCCGGGAAAGCCGGGTAAGGATGCGCCACAAATCGCTCGGCGGTGAGATCCGGGTTGTTCAGATACCCCTTGGCCAACCCTCCGGCTCCGGAGACTCCCACCTGTCCGACAACTCCTGGCGGCACCAGATTGAGCGCGTTGTCGAGGACGAAGAGTCGGTACACGCCCATTTGCTTGCCGATCGGGACACCGTGCACCGACTCATGACTCGATCCCGTCCAGGCAGCCACCTCCGATGTCTCGGTCTGCCCGTACAGGTTGTGGAACTCGGCGCTGAAGTGCTGAGTGAAGCGATCCAGCAGTGAGGTGGACACGGCCTCTCCGGAGAGGTATATCCATCGAAGGTCGGGATACACCCGCGGCTGCGCATAGTCGAGAAATGCGCTCAGCATGGAGGGGATGAAATGTGCCGCGACAAGGCCGGGCGTGCTCAGCAGTCGGCCAAGGTAGTCGATGTCCACCTCGCCGCGAGGAAGTGCCATCTGGATGGTTGCACCCACGCTGAGCGGCCCGAAGATCTCCCAGATCGACACATCGAAAATCAAGGGCGTCTTGAGAAGAACGGACTCGCCCTCGTTGACAGGAAACCGCTGCGCCAGGGACTCGATGCGCCCGGCGGCACAGCGATGGTCGATGACGACACCCTTCGGCTCGCCTGTCGATCCGGAGGTGAAGTAGATGTAGGCAGTGTCGTCCAAGCCGACCTCGATCGGCGCAGGACGCGTGGCTGAGCCAGTGCCGTCGATCTGCAGGAGCATGGCCCCACTGCTCTCGAGCAGGGGGTCGAACTCCTCCTCGGTGATGATCGCGGCCAACTCGCCACTCGATACGATCGATTGAATACGTCCAACAGGCAGACTGGGATCGAGCGGGACGAATGCCGCGCCCGCCTTCAGTGTCGCCAGAACAGCGACAACAAGGTCCGGCGAACGTTCCATGCAGATGCCGACGGCCTGTGCGACACCGATCCCCGCGCCGGTGAGTGACTGAGCCACGCGATTGGCCCTTTGCTCAAGCTCACCATAAGTGACGGCAACGTCGCCGAATCGAATCGCCATAAGATCGGGGTGATTCCGTGCGACTGATTCGAAAGGCCGATGAATTGGCTGAAGATCGGGATACACATCGAAGGTCGAGTTGATGACAGCTGCACACCCCTCCTCCTCATCGCCGGAGAGCATACGCAAATCATCAATGCGTGCGTGTGTCCGCTTCACGGCATCCTCAAGCAACGCACGGAACGATCGCAGCCAGCGATGAGGGCCGATGCCCGAGAATGAACGCCTGTCGCAGTCGGGATCCAGCAGCATCGCCACTTCTCTCGAACCAACCGTACAGGTGGCGCCTGGCAGCTTTCCACGGCCAGGAATATTCACCGATTCGACAGAAAGGCCGGGAAGCGCTATGTCCGGATCATGTGCGTCCAGGTCGGTGACAGCGAATCTGAGCGGGAATTGATGGGACGCCTCATCGCCCGTGCCGGAGTACGACTTTCGATGCTTGATGACCTCGCCGAGCGATACTGCCGTCTTCTTCAGGAAGTCCTTGAAAGTAACTTCCGGAGAAAGAGGTACTCGGAATGGGATCGTTGCAGTACGGCCACCGACGACTGCACCGGAATCAGACGGACGTTCGTCGAGGACCAGACCGACAGTGACCAGGTCCTCTCGGGTGTGGCGATAATGCGTTGCCATGAAGGCCGAGAGAAGAACGACGAAGTCCGAGGTGCCCTGACGCTCCGCCAGAACGTGCAGGGCATCGGTCGTCGCAGGGTCGAGCTCCAGGCTCTCGACGGCGTCGCATTCATCGGACATAGATACCCCCACCGCAGTTTTGGTCATATCCGTCACAGGCAGCTGACCACATGGAAGCTGGGCCGCATTCCCTCGGTAGATGAACACGACTTCACGAGGAAAGTTTTTTGCCGCTATCCACGGGACGGGGCGGTGAGGCTCCCCTCCAAGGGTTCGAGAGGAGAGAAGTCCCTGCCCACCAGCCACTCTGGGCGTGGGCTGGGAGCCGGGAGAGCGTTACTGACGGCGTTGTAGCTCAGGAGAAGCAAGGATCGATCGATCGGCGACATATTCTGTGCCGAGCCATGGGGAATGCTGCAGTGGAACCAGAGCAAGGAGCCCCGCGGGCCTTTGGGGGCGACGAGGCCGTGCTGGTCAACCAGCGCTTGCATCTCCTCAGAATCCTCAAGGGAGTACTTGAGTTTATTGGTCAACGTTGACTCCCACCCCTCGGTCTGGGGAGGAGTGTTGATGAGACCCTCCGCATGACCGCCGGGAACAACGATCAGGGGTCCGTTGAATTCTGTCACCTCGTCAAGAAAAACACCGACAGTGAGCGCGCGCGGCTCGGGCATCTGGTCTTCGTTGTGCCAGAACATGAAGTCCTGGTGCCATCGCCAGATCTCGCCCTGGAAGGCCCGCTTCTTGTTGATCTTGAACTGATGGACATACACGTCCTCATTCAGCAGCTGTCGAGCAACTCCCAACATCTGCGGAGTACGGACGAACTGTGAGAATACGTCGTTGTGGAGATGAGAACCGTGGACACGATAGGGGAGCCCGGTGGCAGCCTCGACGGTCCGCCTCGGCGAATCCTGGGAAAGCTCTTTCTCGGCCTCGCTCCTCAGCAGCTCGATGTCGCTTGCTTCGAGGGCACCGGGCTGAAAGAGAAAGCCAGTTCGCCGGTAATCTTCGATCTGCCGAGAAGTGAGGAGATCGCGATCCTGCATTCTTGCCTCCATGGAAGAGTTTTTCGGTTCACAGTGGGACGAGCCCGAGGGAGCCTCACGAACCATTCGAGGTGAATTTCGACCACGCCATACGCAGGACCTGAACGGAGTGGAACAGGTCGTCCTTGCTCCCCTCATCGAGGATGAAGGTTGAGGCGCCGAGCTGCATATACCGCAGCAGGTAGGCCATCGTCTCCGCGTAGTCGCCGACGACATACGGACAGAACGTCTTGTATGCCCGGAAGGGATACATCCAGTAGTTGCCTATGGGAGCGCTCTCCTCAAGGGCATCCTCCGAGAGCTGACGATGCCAGTGGGATTCGACCGACCTGGCGGCGAGATCATGTACATCCTCACCGAACAGATCGACAGGGAACCGCTCGTAGGCCAGCCGCCAGGCGGCGTTCGCATCCTCTCGAGCGATGATTCCCAGTCGAAACCCGATGTCCGCGGAGATGGATCCCTCGGCATATTCGCTCGGCTCTCGTGGATAGCTCAACCGCGTCGCACCGAGTTTCTTCTGTACTCGGATGCAGTCCTCCGACACCCCTGATACGAAGAGGTGCGGCTCCAGGCCGGCCACCGGTGGAGGGGACGGACGGAGCCCGTCCAGACGGTAGTACTCGCCGAGGTACTTCATCGGCCGTTCCGCTGACGTCAGCTCGGCGATGATGGCACCGAACTCCGCGAGCCGGTCGTATCGCTGCCCGTGGTCCAGGTCGCAGCCGATCTCCCTCAGGTGCCTGGAGAAACCTCCGGTCACCAGATTCAAAGCGACGCGCCGACCGCGGCCAGCGGCTATGGAATTGATGCTCTTCGCGACGGACACGGGGTGCTGGTAGACAGGATTCGCCGCAATGAGCGGGACCAGGCCGTGCGACTTCTCCAGGACCCGGCCAGCGATCATCCATGGGTCGAACGAGGTGTTGTCCGCGAAGATCAGCATCCCGTCGCAACCCAGCTCTTCGGTCCACACGATGACGTCGTCGAGATACCGGAGCGGCTCTTCGCTGGATTCACCCATCGGCCATGGGGTGGAGGTGTAGATCGTCAGCATGAGCCCGCTCTCGGTATGTGATGTCAGTGCCTGATGCTCAGCCGGCCAGTGAGCACAACATTCCGGGGTTCTCCTCGGGGATGGGGCGGACGTGCGGGCCGACGGATCAGGCGGGGGGTGGCGTCTGCGGAGGATGCGGCGGTCGCGGTGGCGCATTCGACCTGATCGCGGGACGTGCCGAGCGGCTGCCGACCCGGTCGGTGAGGACGAGCCGGCACCTCACGACGCCACGGCGCTGACCAGCGACCAGAGTGCGCCAGGCGTGCTGAAGCTCTCGAAGTTCAGCTCGCCCTCGGGAATCGAGATCCCGTAGGCCGCTTCGATGTTCAACAGGAGTTCGACGGCGGCGAGGGAGGTCAGACCGGCGGCCCTGGTGTCCAGATCCGGGGTCAGCTCCTGGTCGTCCGGCAGGTCACGCAGCGCCGCGCGCAGCAGCGACTCGAAGCGTTGATCCCAGGTGTGCACGCCCGACTCACCCCTGCGGCTCGTGTGCGGAGGCCCCGAGGAACACGGAAAGGCTCTTCGGTGTCGCGTGCTCGAAGATCTGACGCAGGCGGAGATCCACCCCCATGACATCGGAGACCTGGCCGACGATCTGGAGAACGTGCATCGACGTTCCACCGGCCTCGAAAAGATCCGAATTCTCGTCGAGTTCCTCCGGGTTGAGAACCTCGCGCCAGATCCCCATCAGTGCCGCTGTGCGATCCGCTTCGTTCTGGTATTCGGCCTTCATCCAGGAAGCTCCTCAGAGGGGCGGCGCTGCGCGGCCACCGACTGTTGCCGGAAGATCGGAATCGCGATATTCGGGCATATTGGCCTGCCTTACGGTCGGCGGCAACTGATCGGATACTAAGTCATGGGGACTCCGTCGCGATCCTCATGGATGACAGGGATCCGGGCCGTAGACGGGTACGCGCTGCCAGCTGCGGCGGCTCGCGCCCGGCACGCCGAGTATCTGCTGCGGGGCCGGGGCAGACGCGGCACCGCATGCGGGATGACGTGCCGGAATTCCCCAGCATCCTCAGCGCGGCGTCTCTGTGGCTCGCGTCAGGTGGACGTGTTCGCCCCGGTGAGCCGGGGCGCGCTGACGTGGATCCTCGACCCGTTGGACCCGCCAGGCGGCGAAGTAGTACGCGGTCGCGCTCTTCAGCGGCAGGTCGCGCGGGGATAGGCTCCCTGGCGGCCGGGGCTGCTCCGGCTCAAGCATCTGCTCGCTCGTGTCCAGGCTGAACAACTGCGATGCTCGCGATGTCAGATCTGTGGTCCTTACCGATGCTCCCGAGCTTGCCGAGTCGAACCCCATTTCCCTGGCGTTCCCTTGAAGGTGGAGAACCGGAACACCGCTTCGCGCCAGGGCGGTCCTCGTCCTGTCCCCCGGCCGACTTCAGCACCGCGCGCACGCCGTCAGCCGCGCGTGAGACTGCATGGCGAAAGGAAAAAGCTGGTGACCACCGAAGCGCGAGAAACCCTCCCGGTGCCGACCGCGGTACCTGGAGTAGCCCTCTTTCCGGCGGAATTCGAACGTGTGGTGACGCGCCTGCGCGCGGACATCGAGAAGATGGCCGAGGCCGAGGACTTCACGGTGCTCACCGCGCCTCAGGTGCTGCCCCGTGACGTCGTCGAGCGATCCGGGTACGTGCGCGAATTTCCGAATCTGCTCGGCTCCGTGCACAACTACGGCGGCGATGCGACCGCTTGGTTGTCCCGGCGTGCTGAGGCGGTCCCTGGCGGCATGTGGCACGACGACCAGAAGATCGCCGACGTCGTCCTCACGCCTGCGGCGTGCTACCACACCTACCCGCTCCTGGCGGGCACGACGGTGACCGCACCGGCCCGCTTCGCCGTGGAGGCGTGCTGTTACCGGCACGAGGCCAGCACCGAGCCGGGACGGTTGCGCTCGTTCCGCATGCGGGAGCTGGTGTATGTCGGCACGGAGGACGCCTGCGTCGAGTTCCGCGACCGCTGGCAGCAGACGGTCGCGGACTGGCTGACGGGGCTGGGTCTCGACGTCGCCGTGGAGGCGGCCAACGACCCGTTCTTCGGCCCTGGGGCGAAGCTGCTCTCCGTCAACCAGCGTGCTCAGGAGCTCAAGTTCGAACTGGTGGCACCGGTGGCAGACGGCCTGCGGCAGGCCGTGGCGTCAGCCAACTGTCACAAGGACCACTTCGGTGAGACCTTCGGGATCGAGCTGCCGGACGGCAGTCCGGCACACAGCACCTGTGTCGCCTTTGGGCTCGAACGCATCGCGCTCGCGGTCGTCCACGCCAACCGCGACGGTGGGCCCGAGGACGAGTCGTACGCGTAGGGCCGGGGACCGGCGCGGTCGCGCGCGGCTCGTATGCGCGCATCGTTCTCAGCCCGTGCCGACCGCGCCCTGCGCTGTCGGCACGGGGCCTACGCCGGCTACCTCAGCGTGGCGCACGTCGGCCACGGTCCTGCGGAGCTGGACTCACTCGGAGGTCATGGACTGACTGTCGCATTGAGCTTGATGCGCAAACTCAGCGGACGCATGTCCGTCCATACCTCTTCGATGTGAGCCAGGCAGGCAGCCTTGGTACCTGAGAATCCGACCGCGGTCCAACCGTCCGGGACTTCTTCGTCCTGCGGCCAGATCGAGTACTGCTCCTCGTGGTTCCTCACCACCACGCATTGCGCGTTCTCATCATCGAACATCGTGTACCTCCCGAAAGAGTTCCAGCACACAATTGTCACGCGCCCAGGTGCTACAACTGCGGATCGACGCAAGCTCTTTGGTGTGCGGGTAACAGGTCATGGCTACGGCACAGTTGAGTCCGATGCATGGTGATCCGGTCGGGGTGTTGGCGTCAACTGGGTGGAGGGGTACCGCCTCGGCGGGCCGACCGAGGTGGTGGGCCGTCGCGCTTCGCGTGGTCTGCGGCACTGGGCCCACGAGAGGCCGGGCGGGAACCCTGGCAATCGTCAGGAGTGAGAGGGGAGTACACCGCGCATAGACTCGTGTCAGTGCACGAGTGACCGAAGGGTGGGTCATGCGCTCGCCAGTGCTCCCGATAGAGGCCGGGTGGACAGCGTTGCCGAGGTTCCACGACTGGCGAACGCGTAGGCAGAGTGCCGAACCCTTCAGGGATAGAGCAATCATCGAGTGACACCGAGCATTCATGTGGCTTCTCATCGACAGGATCCCTACGTGCACCTCTCCGCACTCACGCCACCTGAGTTGTCGCTCTGGCTCGACACCCAGTTCCTTGAAGCAGACGACTCCAGCTACAACATTGCGATGGCGTTTGTCGCGGTCGATATCGACGTCGATCCTTTGCGGCAGGCTCTCCAGTCGCTGGTCAAGCGTCACGACGCGCTGCGTACGTCATTTCCCCTGCTCGTCGATCGCCCCTGCCGCGCTGTCATCGAGGGGCATGAGCGCGACATCGTGTCCGCCGCCCTACTTCACCGGGAGCAGGTACAAAACCTGGACAGTGCGATTCTTGAGGCCAGGAGTTTCGCGCTGCTTCCGTTCGACACGGAAAGCGCACCACTGTGGCGCTTCTCGTTGACGCCGTTGGGCGACGATCGTTCACTGCTCACGTTTGTGGGGCATCATGTGGCATTCGACGGGCAAGCCTTGGCGTTGCTAGCCAAGGATCTCTTGGCCACGTACCACGGCATGCCAGCACAGTGTTCCCTCCAGCCCAAGGACCTGGTGGCAGCGATTCATGCGGAGGGCGAGGGTCAGGACCAGCCTGACGCTGGTTCCCTCTTGGCGTCGAATCTTGCCCGTCTGAATTCCTCGCCTCCGAGTCCGTCACGTGAGCAGGGTCTCATCGGGAGGATGCAGTCGCTCCTTTCGCCTGACTTGCCGACAGTCGTACGTCGGCTGGCAACGAGTGTCGGTGTCACTCCGTTCGCCGTTCTCCTGGGCTCGATAAGCGCGATGATTGCCAGTCGGACTCGTTCTCCCCACGTCGTCCTGGGCGTCCCCGTCTCCTTGCGCACCAACCCGTCGTTGCTGCATGTCGTCGGCCACCTCACAGTCGTGGCGCCGCTCAGCCTGCGGTGGCAGGTTGATACGGATCGTTTTGTCGAGGTCCTGCCCCGCATCGGCGACGAGCTACTCGACCTCTTCACTGTGACCGAAAGATTCTACGGAGTCCAGCAGAAGCGAAGCCTGGAGGAGAGCTATCGGCTGCCCCGGCGCTGGCCGACTCCGGACTTTGTTGTCGGTTTCCCTCCGGAGCTGACCTCAGCTCACACGGATAACGCACTGGGGCAGGAAATTCCACTGGAGATTCCCCGATCCAGGTATGACCTCAATATTCAGTTCGAACGCCCAGGTGGCACCTGGGCGATTTCGCTTGCTTTCAATACGTCGATCTATCGGGAAGACCAGCTGCGATCCTGGGTTTCCGGCATGGAGACCATACTGCTGCAAGCCTACAATTCCCCGCTGAGCACGATCGAGGATGCCCTGGTCGAGAAGTGAATCGCCACGACTCCACAGGCGCTGGAAGAGGAGAAATGACGCGTGATGAGACGGACGATGACTCGGGCTCTCGTGAGGGCATCCTTGCGGCGTTGCTCGAAACGTTCTCGCGGCTGCTCCCCGGGGCGAAGGTGACGCCGAACACGCACTTCTTCGACGCGGGCGGGACGTCTCTCGACGGTGTCAAGCTCCTCGCCGCGGTCAAGCGGTCCTGGGGGGTGTCGCTGCGGCTCAGGGACCTGGTCACGGCCCCATCGCCCGGGTCCCTCACCGACCTGATCCTCGTCCGACTGTCATGAGCGCACGACGCGGGTAGGCGTCCACGAGGGCGGTGCGGCCCCGAGCGGATCGCCCCCCTGGCGCAGGGCGAGCCGGTCGGCCACTTCGGCGAGGCCGGGCTTGCGTCGAGCACGGCAAAGGCAGCGGACAGCACGGCTGCGTTGTCGCAGTGTCGGGATCTCTAGAGGGAGAGTGAGACGGGAGCGCCCAGGCTGGTGAAGAACAGCGGGTTGCCGGTATAAGGCCGATGGCCATGTGCGGTGAGCATGTTGTCCGCGACCAACAGGTCTCCGGCTTGCCAAGGGATGACTGTGGAGATCTTGGTATATGCCTCATTAATGAGGGAGACCTCGCCCGCGGTCAGTGGAGAGCCGTCACCGTAGCTCGTCTCCATCGGGATGTCCGGCCCGAATACTCGGCGGAGAACCGCCAGGTCTCGTGGCTCAAGGCTCGCGGAGTTGAAGAACGCCGCCTGGTTGAACCAGCACTCCTCACCCGTCTCCGGATGGACCACTGTCGCCGGTCGGCGGCGGACCGTGCGCAGTGCGCCGTTGGAAACCCGTGTGTGATCGATTCCGATCGTCGAGAGAAGATCGGTCAACGCGTCGTAGGAGTCGAGACCGAAAGCCTCACGCCAATCCATCCCGAATTCACCGTGGAACACGCGCGTCAGCGTCCAGCCCAGTTCCCGGAAGCGGCCCACGAGTTCATCCGGCAGACGGCGCAGCAGCTCGCGCGCATCGGCGATGCAAGCTTCCCCGCCCGTTTCCGGTGGACGCACGCACGCGGTCAGCGTGATACGGGGAACGATCGTGCTGAACGTTTCTTCCTGATAGGGGCACAGTTCGCGTTCGGCTGGCCATTCGATCGGTGAAGTGACTCCGTCGCCGTACACCGTGCGCTGGCCGAACAGTTCCGTCGCCCGATACCGTTGCACGCCGAGAGATTCCCTGACGGCCGCGAGATCGCCAGGTTCGCGGATATCGAGACCGCGAACGAGAACCGCGCCTTGAGTAAGAACCGTGCTGCGGATGTCGTCGGCCGCGTTCAGCAGCCAGTCGTCTCCCGTACTCACCAAGGTCAGGGGCGCCATGATGACTCCTCGGTCGCGAATCGGAATCGGTGTCGGCACGTGGATGCCTGCAGATCGGGTTCGCCACAGGTGATCGATCGACTCTATCAACGCCGGGGACGGACGTGCCATGGTCGATGCCGGTACGAATATGGGCCGTTATCGCGAGGGACAGGGCTTCGTGGAGTCCCTCACCACCTTGAGTCGATCTGTCGTCGGGTCATGAGGGCAGCAGGCGGGAGGCGCACTTCTCGTGGCGGTTACGATCCGACCGTTCAGGAGGTGAGCCTCCTGAGGAGGTCGGCGTTGGCGGCGAGGTCGTGGCCGAGGGTCACGGCGTGGCGGGGAAGGCGGGTGAGCAGTGCGGTGACGGTTTCGCGGCTGGTCGCGTGGCCGCCGCCGTCCACGCCGCCCGCCAGGCCGAAGACGTCGGGGTAGCGGTCTTCGGTCGCGCCGGTCATGAAGTCGTGGTCGTGCACGGTACGGGAGTGCTGCCGCACCGTTGGTACGGCGTCCGGGGTGACCTGGGGGAACAGCAGGTGTGCGGCGCGGCCCGTGCTGGCGAGGTGGATGCCGAGCCAGGTGGGGAACTGGTCGGGGAAGACCTGGGCCTTCAGCTCGCGCTTCCCCTGCCACAGCGGTTCGCGGCGGCCGGCGAGCAGGGCGTCGGTCACCTGTGGGTCCTGCGTCGGGTGGAGTGCTTCCCCGGCTTCGAGGCGGTGGCGCACGGTGTCGGACCAGCCGAAGACGTTGAGCAGGCCGAGGCCGAGCGCGGCGGCCGAGGGCCAGGGCAGGACGGTGACGCCCCCCGCGTCGTCCGGGCGGACGAAGACGCGGTCGTTGGCCAGCAGCCGCCAGCCGTGCGTGGCGAGGGTGAGGGCGGTGGTGGTCTTGCCCGCGCCCTTGCCCCCGAAGGACAGCACCACCTGGCCGTCACGTTCGACGGCCGAGGCGTGGAGCACCGTCCACCCGTCACGCAGGAGCACGCCACGGACGGCTTCGCGGACGAGGCGGGCGGCGGCGGTGGCCACCTCCCCGGGATCGGTGCCGAAGATGCTCAGCCGTGCGGCGTGGGTCTGCGCGCGGTAGGCGAGCGCGGTGGCGGGGCTGACGGCGGTGACGACCCGCTCGGCGTGCTCCCGGGCGACGAGCAGGGGCGTCCGGGCGTACGCGACGGTCGCGTGGTCGGCGCCCGACACCTCGGCGGCGAGGCTGGCGTACCGCCCTGGATCGACCTCGGCCACCAGCAGCGGGGCGGCCGTCGGCTCCTCGGCCGGGACGGTCTCGGCCGACCACCACGGCCGGACGTACCGGGCGCACCAGTCGGTGACGGAAGCGGTGTGCGAAGTGACGGTCGCCGCGGCGTCGGCGGTGGTCAGTCGGACCGCGTGCATCGGGGGACCTGTCTCTCGGGTGCGGTGCGGGTGCAGGGGGGCGGGCTCACGGCGTCGTGCCGTGTGGGGCCACCTCGATGGTGCGCAGCGTGGGGGGCAGGGCGGCGCGGTAGGGGATGAGCCCGAACCTCCGGTGCCTGAGGGTGGCGGCGGCGACAAGGTGGGCGAGGACCGGCGCGCCGGCCGCCGCCCGGACGACCGTGGTGAGCGTCTCGTCGCCGATCAGCGGGTGGTCGGGCACGGCGCGGAACCGCCACTCGGGGTCGCCGTCCCGCTCCCCCATCCCCGTCACGAACAGGTCCTCGCCCGCGCTTCCCGGCCCGACCTCGACGCCCGCCTCCACGAGGGCAAGTTGGGCGGTGAACGAGACGGCGGTCCGCCGTTCGACGGGGCGTGTGCGGGCCTTGGGCGAGAGGGACCAGGCGATCGGCTGCCGTTCCGGGGGCTCGCCAGGTGAGGCGAGCCGGAGGCCGAACGCCGCCTCGACCAGCGGGGCGCCGTTCGCCGGTGGGCGGAACGTGCAGGCCAGGCTGAGCAGATGGAAGTCGCTGTGCGGCGCCTCCGCCGCGACGAACGCCCCCCACTCCCCGCCGACGGCGCTCGCCTCGGCGGCCGACAGCCGACGCACGGCGGGGGCGCCGATGGAGATGCGGCCGGTCTCGCGCGACTGCGGGGCGCGCAGGTGCAGCCGTGGTTCCGCGACCAGGTCGATGGGGTGCGTGGCGGACGTGCTGTCGTCGTTCACAGGGGTGTCTCCTGGTGCTCGGGCCGGGCGTCGTCGGGGCCGGGCGGTGTGCGCCAGTCCCCGACGAAGCAGAACGCGCCCCAGTCACGGTGGGCGGGGAACCGCGCGCGGGTGGCGAGTTGGGCCGCGCGGTAGGCGGCGCGGCGGTCGGGTGAGGCGCCCAACTCGCGGTAGAGCGTGGCGAAGAAGTGGGTGGAGACCTCCGGGTGCACGGGCCACAGGCAGCCGATGACGGCGGAGGCCCCGGCGGCGAGGAAGGCGGCGGGCAGCCCCTTGAGGTTGTCGTTGACGTCGAACCGGCCGAGCGCCGATTCGCAGGAGCTGAGGGTGACAAGTTCGACGCCGCGCAGGTCGGCGCGCAGGATGTCGTGGGCGAACACCCGCCCGTCGTCGTCGCCTTCGGGGGTGAGGTGGAGGCACTGGTACCAGGAGGCCCACTCGTTGTGCCTGCCGTGGGCGGCGACGTGGACGTAGCGGGCGCCGGGGATGTCCGCCAGGAACCGGCGGGGTGTGGCGGCGGGGCCGGTCACGGCGGCGCCGCCGAAGGGCTCGGCGACCCGCGCGGCGTGTTCTTCGAGGCCCGCGTCCTCGGGGCCGCGTGCGGCGGCGAACGCGACGAGGCCGCCGACGGTGCGGCCCGTGGCGGGTGTCGGGGGGCGCGGGGCGAGGATGCCGAGGCTCGGCAGGTGGGTGACCGTCCAGTCGTCGGCGAGGGCGCGGCCGTTCGGGCTCAGCAGGTGGTGGGGGACGTAGTGCAGGGGGCCGTTGGGCCAGACGCACAGGTGGCGTTTGCCGTGCGCCTGCCAGGTGGGGAGCAGGTCGGCGAGGGGGCCGAGGAACGTCTCGGCGTCCTGCGTGAGCCGTTGGGCGCCGTCCCGGCTGACGGCGCGGTGGAGGGGGTCGGCGGTGACGCCTCGGCGCAGTCGGCTGACGGGCAACGCGATGGGTGAGACGGCGAGTTGGTGCGCGCCGCGCGTCATGCGCAGCAGGCCGCCGTCCAGGTCGGGGATGCGCGTGGAGCCGTGCCACATGTCCTCGCGCGTGACGGCCAGGACGCGCAGTGCCATGCACGGCCGTCCGTCGGTGGGGCGTGGCATGTGCCCGAGGAACAGGGAGACGAGCACCGTGTCGGGGTCGATGCGGGCCTGGATCTCGTCGGGGAGGACGGGCAGCGCGGCCGGGCCGCGGGCGGCGTGCAGTCCGGCGCTGAGCCAACGGTCCACGGCGCGCTGGTGGTTGCGCTGCTCGGCGCCTTCGGTCCCGTCCGGCTCGGCCTCGCCCTCGGCGACGTAGAACAGCATCCCTTCGACGTTGCCGGGGAGTTCGGCGTCCGGCGGCGGATCGTCCGCCTCGTCCGCGGCGCGTGGGCGGTCCAGGCGCGCGGCGAGCCACGGGGGCGGGTCGAACGGGCCAGCCGCCGCGAGGACGCCGGTCAGGGCGAGGGACTTGGCGACCTGGTGGAGGATCAGCAGGACGCCGGGCGAGACGGTCCCGCCGGTGACCGCGAGCAGGGTCCGCTGCCAGAGGTCGCGCAGCGCCCACGCCTCGCCCTCGTCCCGCCCGCCGCCCAGGAGGACCGCGGCCGGGACCATGGCCAGCGCGGCGGTGCGCGCCTCCTCGTCCGCGCAGCGCTCGGCGCAGTGGACGACGGCTTCGAGGTCGGCGAGGGCGGAATCGATCTGTCCGCAGGCCGCGTTGGCGGTGGCCGCGGCGGCGTGCCGTTGGGCGGCGGCGCCGGGATCGGTGTCCTCGATCCGCAGCGCCGCGCCGTGTGCCAGCCGGGCGTCCAGGTAGGTGAGCGGGTGGTGCACTTCCCTGGACCCGGCCCACTCGGGCGCCGTCCGCCTGGCCTCGGCCAGGAGCTCCCTGCCGAGGTCCTCGGTGCCGGGCCCGTGGGCGTGGGCGGCGAGGTGGACGAGGGCGGCGGCGCGTCGGGACGGCGGCCAGTCGCCGTCCGCCATGACGGGACGCAGGTGGCCGAGGGCGCGCCGTACGTCGTCCAGCCCGGGGCCGCAGCGCAGCCGGTCGCCGGGGAGGACGTGCACGGCCGAGCCCCACCAACGGCGTTGCTGCGCGGGGTCGGTGGGGGGCGGCAGCTGGCGCTCGGCGAGCCGGAGGAGCTGGTACGTGAGGTCGGGACGGCCCGCCTCGTCCAGCAGGTCGAGGGTTTCGGTGCAGACGGACAGGCCCTCGTGCGGCGGCAGGTCGGTGAGCGGTACGGGCAGGAGGTCGGTGACGTCGCTCGGCAGTGCCAGTTCGCCGCTGAGGGTGAGGATGCGGAGCACGTAGAGGAATGCGAGCGGGTCGCGGGCGGGGTGCAGCAGATCGAGCGCCGCCCTGGCGGCCGTCAGGATCTCGCGGTCGTGGCCCGGGCCTTCCGTCAGGCCAGCGAGGAACGACAGCGCCTCGGCCAGGGCTTTCAGCACGCGGCCACGCAGGTGGCCCGTGGCGATCCCGGCCGCCTCCCTGAGGTGGCCGACGGCCTCGGTGACCGATTCCGCGGGGTCGGGCATCGTGACGTGGACGGGTGCGGCGGACGGGTCGCCCGCGGGCTCGTCGTGCGGTCCGACGGCCTGGAGCCGGGCCTCGCGCCGCAGCCACAGGTGGTGGGCGCCCGCGAAGGAGAGCCCGGCCATGTGTCCGGCGTACGGGGTGAGGTGCAGCAGCCCGGTGACGAACAGGGTCTCGGCGAGTTCGTCGGCGGCGGCGGGGTCCTGGTCGGGCCTGAGCGTGGCGATCTGCCGGTCGAGGAGTGCGCGGGCGCGCCGGAGGACGGCGCCGTTCGGCGTGTGGACGAGGCTTCTGCGGGCCGCCTCGACGTAGAGGTCGGCCGCCGACCACCACAGGCCGCCGCGGGCGGTTCCCCAGCGGGGGCCCGCGACGGCCATGGCCAGGGTGAGGGCGGGCAGCAGGCGTTGCTCGGGCCCGGTGGGGAGCGCGCGGGCGGCCGAGGCGAGGACGGCGGCGACGGTCTCGGGGCCGGGCTCGCGGGCCGGGTCGGTCACCAGCTCGACGGCCTGGGCGTGGGTGAGGATGCGGGCGCCGAGGCGGGCGGCGATGTCGAGGAATTCCTCGGTCGGGCGGCGCGCCGCGGGGTCCTCGGCGGGCCCCGGCCCGGCCAGGGCGGTGTCGGCGGGCGCCGCCGATGCACGGGCGGCGCGGACGGTGTGCTGCACCAACAGCCCCGTGGCGCGGCGGAGGTTGACGCGGTGGGCGCCGCCGTCGCCGGGGGCCTGGTCCACCGCGCGGCGCAGCCAGCGGACGGCCTCGCGCACCTCGTGCCCCGGGTCGGGCGCGACCTCGGCGCGGCGGCCGTGCACCGTGCCGATCCCGGCCAGCGCCAGCGTGTGCTGGTCCCCGCCTTCCTCCGCCAGGGCGAGGACCTGCCGGTAGGCGTTCTCCGCGGCCGTCAGGTCGGCGGGGTCCTTGGCGAGGTCGAACCGGCAGGTGAGCGCATGGCAGTAGGTGAGCCAGCGCCCGGTGCCGGGGTCGGGGGCGCGGGTGAGGGCGTCGAGGAGCAGGACGGCCTCGGTCGCGTCGGCGAGCCGTTCCGCGTCCTGGCGGCCTGGGGAGGCGGCCAGGTGCGTCAGGGCCTGGCCGAGCACGAGGTCGCGGTAGTCCTGGCGGCCGGTCGCGTCGGCGGTGCGCAGCAGGGCGACGGCCTCGGTGAGGACGGTGGCGTCGCCGCGCCGTTTGCCGTCGATGACCAGGTCGGCGGCCCGGTCCAGGGGGTCGGCCAGGGGGTCGTGGCCGGTGAGCGCGGTCAGCTCGGGCCACAACTCGCGGGGGACGGCGAAGGGGTTCAGCAGGAAGAGCGGTGCGGCGATGTCGAGCGCGCGCCGGAAGTCCTCGCCGTACCGGTCGGGTTCGGCCTCGGCGCGTGCACGGTGGAACTCGACCAGGAGCCACAGCGCGTCGGGGTCGCGTCCGTCGGCGTCGGCGAGCAGTGTGCGCAGCCGCCCGAGGGCGTCGTCCGCACCGTCGTCGTGCAGGGCCGTCGCGTCACCGGTCGTGCGGAAGCAGCGGAGGCGTTCGAGGACGGCCGCCAGTACCGCGTCCCGCATGTGCGCGCCCTCTCCCCCGTGGTCGTGTGGCCAAACTAGCCCACGGGAGGCCGGGGTTGCGGCGGGACGGATCGGGGCGGGAGCGGGGGGACCAGCTCCCCCCTCGGCGCTGGTCCCCCCTTCCCCGTGGTGTCCCCGGCGGCGGTTCGGGGTCGCCGCCGCCGGGGACACCGGCTCGTGGGCGCGGGTCAGACCGTCACGACGACCTTGCCGCGCGTGTGGCGTCCGGCGGCGAACTCGGCCAGGGCCTTCGGCGCGTCGGCGAGCGCGTAGGTGGCCGTCACCTCGACGGTCAGGTCGCCCGTGGCGACGCGCTCGGCGAGTGCCTGGAGGCGGCCCTCGCGGACGGCCATCCGCACGTACGTCGCGCCGACGCCGACGGGGAACTCGTCCGGCCCGGTCAGGGTGGACACCAGGCGTCCCGCCGGTCGGACCGCGACCGCGGAACCGGCGAGCGCCCGGTCGCGGTTGACCAGATCGACGACGGCGTCCACGCCCTGCGGCGCCAGGCGCAGCGCCTCGCGCACGGTGTCCGTGGCGGTGTGGTCGATGACCTCGGCCGCGCCGAGGGCGCGCGCGTAGGCCGCGTCGTCCGGCCGGGCCGTGGCGAGGACGCGCAGCCCGGCGCGGGACGCCAACTGCACGGTGAACGAGCCGACTCCGCCGGTGGCGCCGATGACCAGCACGGTCCGTCCCGCGCCCGGCCCCAGCGCGTCCACGACGCACTCGCCGGTGAGCGCGGTGGAGACGAGCGCGGCGGCGCGCGCGGGGTCGAGGCCCGCGGGGCGCCGGGCGACGGCGGGGCCCTCGGCGACCGTCGTGTACTCGGCGAGGGTGCCGGGGTGGAAGTGCGTGTGGGCGAGGACCGGATCCCCGGCCGCGTAGCCGGTGACGTCCGCGCCGACCGCCGCCACGACGCCCGAGGCGTCCATCCCCACGACGAACGGGTGCGCGACGGGGAACACGTCACGCATCGCGCCGACGACGAGCGCCGCGTCGAGCGGGTTGAGCGCGGCGGCCTCGACGCGGATCAGGATCTCGCGCGGGCCGGGGACGGGGGTCGGCACGTCGGTGACGACGAGCTGTTCCAGGGGGCCGTACGACGGGGCGACGAGGGCCTTCATCGCGTCTGATCTCCTCACGGGGGACGGGCGGTTCGCGTCCCAGCCTCCCTGCCGCGCCCTCCTCGGCGGACTGCTCTTCCGAGCGGCGTGACCCGCCCGGAAGGACAGGGCAGGGGGCGGGCCGTGCGCCGTAGGATCGCCGCCATGGACCTCCGCCACGGGTCGGATCCGGCGCACACCCTGGCGTCGGCCCTCACGCTCCTGCGGGCCACGCCGGGCGCGACGCTGGGGCGTCTGTCCGACGTGCTGGCCGAGACGCTGCCCCACCGCGCGCTCGCCACCCTCACCGGTGACTGCGCGCGCTCCCCGATGCGCACGCACGGCGAACCGTCCCTGGCCGGGCGGGTGTCGAGCGCCGAACTCGCGCGGATCGCGGGCTCGGTGAGGGTCGGTGCCCCTTTCGCGGGGCCCGCGGTGTTCGCCGGTGCCGTGCGGCCGGTGCTGGGCGCCGCGTCGGCGCCCCCCGGGGCGTCCGGTGCGCTGCTCGTCGTCGTCCCCGAGGACGACGCGGCCCTGACGGAGGCGGTGCGGCGGCACGTCCAGCAGTTGTGGGACCTGACGTGCCTGCACCTGTCCGGGTACGCCGCCCACGCCCACCCGGAGCCGCTCGCGGGGAGCCGTGTCGCGGCCGGGGAACGTGCCCGCGTCCTCGCCGAGTTGACCGACGCGCACTCGGCCGCCCTCACCGCGATCCTCGGCGCGCTGCGCTCCCGCGCGCTGGACGACGCCGCGGCCAGGAGCGCGGCCACCGACCTCGCCGTCTCGGCGCTGGTGGAGCTGCGCGCGGCGGGCGGGCTGGACCGGGTGCTGAGCGAGGAGACGGCGGGAGAGGCGTTCGCGCGGCTCACCGAGCGGCTGCGCGCGCTCGTCCGGCACAGCGGCGCGGTGCTGGAGTTGGTGCCGCCGGAGCAGGAGGGACGTGCGCTGCCGGGCGACGTCGCGCACGCCGCGCGTGCGGTGGCACGGGGGGTGGTGCTGGTGATGCTGGAGCAGGACGGCGTGCGGCGCGTCCGCGTGGCGTGGCACACCGGCGGCGACCGGCTCCGCGTCGATCTGCGGGACGACGGCCCCGGCACGCTCGCCCCCGACGCGCTGGCCGTGCACCGCCTGGCGGACCGGGTGGGCGCGCTCGGCGGGACGCTGGCGGTGGACGCGGCCCGTGGCTGGGGCAGCACGGTCACGGCGACGCTGCCGCTGGGCGCGTCGGCGCCGCTGCCCGTCCATCCCTTGGACGCGCTCAATCCGCGCGAGTCACAGGTGCTCGACCACCTGACGCGCGGGCACCGCAACCGGCGGATCGCCGAGGAGCTGGGCATCAGCGAGCACACGGTGAAGTTCCATGTGCGGAACATCCTGGAGAAGCTGTCCGTCGGCTCGCGCGGGGAGGCGGCGGCCCTGGCGCGGGATCACGCGCGGTAGGCAGGGCGGGCGGGGATCGCGGGGACGGGCGCGCGCGGCGGCGCGGGTCTCGGCGTGCGACGGAACTCCTCGTCCAGGAACCGCGCGAGCAGGGCGAGTTGGGGCGTGGCGCGGTCGGTCCGCCAGACGAGGCCGAGCCGGGACGGCTCGTCGAGGCCGCGCACCGCGAGGTAGTCCACGTCGCTGCGCAGGGCGCGCTCGGCCAGCGGACGGCACACCAGCATGCCGTGCCCGCCCGCCGCCACGAGGGCGAGCCCCTCCTGCACGGTCGTGATCCCGGCGGTGGACCGGATGACCGCGCCGCCCGGCGTGCTCCTGGGCACCCGCGCGGCCATCCAGTAGTCCGGGGCGTCGCCGACCGGGTGCACGAGGTCCAGGCTCGCCAGCTGCTCGACGTGCACGTGGCCAGGGGCGGCCAGGGGGTGTGTGGAGGCGAGGGCCAGCAGCCGGTCCTGCGGCGGGAAGCGGAAGCCGACCGTCAGCTCCGGTTCCCTGACGGGCAGTTCGGCCACGGCGGCGTCGATCCGGCCGTCGAGCACGGCCGAGAAGGGCGAGCCGAGCGGGATCTCGCTCATGGCCGACGTCACGTCGTGGTCCTGCCGCAGGCGGCGGAACGCCTCCGCGACCTCCTCGTAGACGCTCCCGTGGAAGCCGACGCGCAGCTGGAGCAGGGCGCCGCGGCCCGCCCGTTCACGCGCCTGGGCGAGGACCGTGGACAGCGTCTCGTACGCCGGGCGCACCTCGCCGACGAACTGGGCGCCGAACCGGCTGAGCGCCACGCTCCGGCTGGTGCGCTCGACGAGCCGGACGCCGACGCGGCGTTCGAGCGAGCTGACGAGCTGGCTGACGCGGCTCTGCGAACAGCCGAGCCGGGCGGCCGTCCGGCCGAAGTGCAGCTCCTCGGCCAGGGCGAGCAGGCACTCGATCTCCTGGACGTGGATCTGGTTCATCGGTCCTCCCGGCGCCGCCCGTCGATCAGTCCAGCTCATCGAACCGTGAGAAGTTCGTCGTTGTTCCCGGGCCAGGGCCGGCTGTTGGGTTGGACCCATGAGCACCCCGACGCAGGAAGACCACGGCGCCGCCCGCGCGGCGCGCACCACGGCGCGGCGATGGACGGCGGTCGCGACGCTCGCGCTCAGCACGTTCGTGGTCGTGACGTCCGAGATGCTGCCGGTCGGCGTGCTGACCCCGATGGCCGACGGGCTCGGGATCTCGCCGGGCACGGCGGGCTTCAGCCTGGGCATCACGGGGGTCGTGACCGCCGTCACCGCGCCCGCGGTGCCGCGGCTCCTGGGGGCGTTCGACCGGCGGACGGTGCTGGCCGTCGCCATGGTGGTGCTTGCGGCGGGCAACGTCCTGACCGCCGTGGCGCAAGGATTCGGCCTGCTGGTCGTCGCGCGGATCGTCCTCGGGGTCGGGATGGGGGTGGTGTGGGGGC
The DNA here is from genome assembly GCF_000719135.1 of Streptomyces avicenniae. Taxonomy (GTDB): domain Bacteria; phylum Actinomycetota; class Actinomycetes; order Streptomycetales; family Streptomycetaceae; genus Streptomyces; species Streptomyces avicenniae. Next base: position 437,416 of record NZ_JOEK01000009.1, read on the forward strand.
TGTCGGCCGCCGTGGCGACGCGGCTCGTGGCGCCGCGTGACGCCGCGCTGGCGGTGTCCGTGACGATCGGCGGCGTCGCGGCGGCCTCGGTCGCGGGTGTGCCGCTGGGCACGCTGGTCAGCAACGGGTTCGGCTGGCGCGCGGCGTTCGTGACGCTGTCCGTCGCGGCCGTGGCGCTCGCCGCCGGGCTGCGCGCGGCGCTGCCGCGTCTGCCCCGACCGGCTGCGCCGGACGGCGGGGACGGCGGGGTGGGCCGGGAGGCGCGTGAACCGCTGCTGCGCACCGCGCCGGTGGCCGTCGGGCTCACGCTGGTGGCCTTCCTCGTCACCGCGCACTTCGGCGCCTACACGTACGTGCGGCCCGTCCTCGAAGAGCGCGCCGGGATGTCGGCGGGGACGGTGGCCCTGGTCCTGCTGGTCTACGGACTCTGCGGGCTGGTCGGCAACTTCGCCGCCGGTGCCCTCGCCGCGCGCCGCGCCCGCCGTACGGTGCTGGGCCTGGCGGCGGGCGTCTGCGCGGCCCTCGTGCTGCTCGCGTCCTTCGGGAGCGTCGCCCGGGTCACGGTGGCCGGTGTCGCGCTGTGGGGTCTGGCGTACGGCGGGCTGTCGGTGGCGGGGCAGATCTGGATGACGCGGGCCGCGCCGCGCCGGGTCGAGCAGGTCTCGGGGATCTACGTGGGGGTGTTCACCGGCGCCATCGCCCTGGGCGCCTTCCTCGGCGGCACGGTCGTGGAGGCGGCGGGCGTCACGCCCCTGCTGTGGGGCGCCGCCGCGCTGGCGGCTGTGGCGTGCGCCGTGGGGGCGCTGGGCGCGGGGCCTGACGACGGCACGCGGGCCTGATCGGTCACGTCAGCCGGTCGAGGACGCGCTCGCGCAGCGCCGGGTCCACGCCGTGGTCGGCCAGGGCCTGGCGGAGGAGGGGGAGGTCCGCGCCGTGCGAGCGGAGGTGTTCCAGCAGCGGCGCGCGCCGGTCGGGGCGGTCGCGGACGATCTCGGTCACCAGCCGGAGTTCCAGGCGGACCGCCTGGACGACGTGCTGCCCGAGGGGCACGGGCACGGAGTGCTTCCACGGGCCGGGCCCGGCGCATTCGGCGGTGTCGATGTCCGTCGGGCCCTCGACGGTGCTGAACTCCACGGCGATTCCCTGCACCTCGAACCGGGTGAAGTACTGCCGGGCGTCCGGCAGCCAGACCGGCGGGGCCGGGCAGGGGAGGCCGGACAGCGCGGCGGCGGCCACGTCCACGTCGCTCCGGTCGGCCACCAGGACGTCCACGTCACCGGCGGACGTGCGGACGCCCTGCGCCAGGGCCGCGCCGGTGCCGACCAGCCGCATGTCGAACCGTGGGGCGGCCCGGCCGATCCGGTCGAGCACCGCCGTGAGCACGCGCTCCAGCGCGGCGCGGTCCGTGAGCCCGTGTGTCGTGCCGTCCGCACCCATGAGGCGACCCTATGACGAACAGCCGTGCGGTGCAGCGCGGTTGACGCCCGGCGCTCGCCGTCCCCACGCTCGGATAACCTCCGTGCATGGATGAATACACTCCGTTGCGCGGATTGGTGAGGCTCGGCCCCTGGGACGCCATGCCGATCCCCGACGCCGGTGAGCAGTTGCAGGCCGTCGCCCGGCGCGTGGCCGACTCCCGCGAGGAGATCGCCCTGACGGACTCGGACGGCCGGATCGTCGCCGTCGTCATCAGCCTGCCGAAGCTGGAGGACCTGGAGGAGAACCTCTCCCTCGCGCGCAACGAGATCGACCGGCGCGACGGCAAGGAACTCACGTCGCACGAGGACTTCATGAAAGAACTCAGGGGCGGCGCATGAGCGCGGTGCAGTGGGCCGACCCGGCGAAGCGTTCGTTCGCCCGGTTCCAGAAGGACGATCCCCGGGGCGCCGACCTGTTGCTCGACAGCATCAACCTTCTGGCGAAGAACCCGCAGCCCGCCGGGGCGCACTCGTACGGAGGCGATGAGTTCCGCATCCACGTCGGCCTCTACCGCGTGCTCTACCGCATCGTCAGCCGGAACCCGCTGATCCTGGCGGTCGAGCACATCGGACGGGCCAACACCGCTTGACGACGGAGAGGCCGCGGCAGCGCGCGGGACCGGTGACGGGCGGGGGCGCCGGGCCCGTACCCGGCGTGGGGACCGGAGTGTGGTCACTGCACGGCGGCGCGTGCCCTCGTGTGGTGAACCAGGCTTCCACGCACCCCCGTTGACGGCCCGCTCGGCACGTCCCCGCGTACCGGGGACATCTCCGGTCGGTCTCGGTTCAGGGGTGGGTGAAAAAACAGCTTAGGCATGCCTTACCTTAGTCCCCGTGACAGTGAACTCAGCGTCCGCCGCGTCGGCGGCGATGCGCGCGGACGGCGTCCGGGCGGGCTACCGCGGCACGGACGTCGTGCACGACGCGTCGGTCCGGCTGACCGCCGGACGCGTGACCGCCCTCATAGGCCCCAACGGCAGCGGCAAGTCCACGCTGCTGCGCACCATGGCCGCCCTCCACCCCGCCACGGCGGGACGGATCGACCTCGGCGGCGGGACGGCCGTCCGCGATCTCGCGCCCAAGGAACTCGCGCGCCGTCTCACCCTGCTGTCACAGGCACGCCCCACCCCCGGCGGCGTGACCGTGCGCGAGGTGGTCGAGTACGGCCGCCACCCGTACCGTCCGCGCTGGGGGCCGGGGGACACCGAGGGGCCCGAGGTCGTGCGGCGCGTCATGGAGATGACCGGCGTCACCGACCTCGCGCCGCGCCCCGTGGACAGCCTCTCCGGCGGGCAGCTCCAGCGCGTGTGGCTCGCGAGCTGCCTCGCGCAGGACACGCCCGTCCTGCTGCTCGACGAGCCGACCACCTTCCTCGACCTGCGCTACCAGGTCGAACTCCTCGACATCGTCCGCGACCTGGCCGACGCGCACGGCATCGCCGTCGGCCTCGTCCTGCACGACCTCGACCAGGCCGCCGCGGTCGCCGACGACATCGTGCTGCTGGTCGGCGGCCGGATCGCCGCCACCGGCACGCCCGCCGAGGTCATGACCGCGAGCCTGCTCACCGCGGCGTACGGCATCGACGTCGATGTCCACCGCGACCCCGACTCGGGGCTCGTCCACGCCAGGCCACGCGCCAGGCACCACGGCCGCCTGCGTCAGCCCCGGACCCGTAACACCCCTGAAAGGAACACCCCTTGAGACACCGCGCCGCCCCCGCGCTCGCCACGCTGCTCGCGCTCGCCGCGCTCACCGCCTGCGGCACCACCGAGGACCCGGCCGAGGACGAGGAGTCCGCCCCCGCGGCGTCGTCCGGCGAGTCCATCACGCTCACCGACGCCCGGGGTGAGGAGATCACCCTCGACGGCCCGGCGGTCCGCGTCGCGGGCACCGAGTGGAACGTCGTGGAGTACCTGGTCTCGCTCGGCGTCCAGCCCGTCGGCGTCTCCGACGTGGAGGGCTTCGAGACCTGGGACAGCGCGGTCACGCTGGACGACGGCGTCACCGACATCGGCACGCGCGGCGAGCCCAGCATGGACACCCTCGCGACGCTCGACCTCGACGCCGTGTTCGCCACCGACGAGATGGTCGATGGCGCGCTGGAGCAGATCGAGGAGGACGTCCCCGTCATCGTCGTGCCCGGCGGTGACGTGGCGGACCCGATCGGGACCATGTTCGACAACCTCGACCTCGTGGCGCGCGCCACCGGCACCGAGGACCGCGCGGTCGGGATGCGCGCGGCGTTCGACGAGGCCGTGGCGAACGGGCGCACCGCGCTCGCCGAGGCCGGTGTCGAGGGCGGCACCGTGGCCTTCGCCGACGGCTACCAGACGGGCGAGACGGTCTCCATACGCCCGTTCGGCCCCGGCTCGCTCATCGGCGGCGTGCTGGCGGAACTCGGCTTCACCGACGCGTGGAGCAGCGTGGAGGGCCTGGAGTTCGACCCGGTCTACGGCCTCGGCCAGACCGACGTGGAGGGGCTGACGGCGCTGCCCGAGGACACCGCGTTCTGGTACATCGGCAACGACAGCGAGGCCGACCCGTTCTCCGAGACGCTGCCCGACAACTCCGTGTGGGCCTCCCTGCCCTTCTCCGCGGACGCGGTCAGGCTCCCGGACTCCATCTGGATGTTCGGCGGCCCCGCCTCGATGACGCAGTTCATCGACGCGGTCGTGGACGCCGCGAGCTGACCTCGCGATGAGCATCGGCACGCTCACCCGGCGGCCCGCCGGGCCCGCCACCGCTCCCCCGGCCGAGGCACCCGCCTCGGCCGGGCGGCTGGCGGCCCTCGCCGCGGTCCTCCTCGCCGCCCTGGCCCTCCTGTCGGCGGCGCACCTCGCGCAGGGCACCGCCGCCGTCGGCCTCGGCGACCTCGTGTCCTGGCTGCTGGGGCGTGACTTCGGGCTGGAGACGGCCGTCGTCGTCGAGTCCCGCATCCCCCGGCTCGTCGCCGGGCTCACGGTCGGGGCCGCGCTCGGCGCCGCCGGGTGCGTGCTCCAGTCGATCTCGCGGAACCCGGTGGCCTCGCCCGACGTCCTCGCCGTCAACAACGGCGCGCATCTCGCGCTCGTCGTCGGCGCCGCCACCGGCCTGTCCCTCCCCTACTTCGGCGACGTCGCCCTCGCGTTCGGCGGCGGGCTCGTGGCCGCGGCCGTCGTCCTGCTGCTCACCGGCAACGAGTACGGCACGGTGCGGCTCGTCCTCGGCGGCACGGCCGTCTCGCTCGCCCTGTCGTCCGTCACGACCTCGCTGCTGATCCTCTACCCGACCGAGGGCACCGGCCTGTACGCGTGGGCGTCCGGCTCGCTCAGCCAGAACGGCCTGGGCACCATGCGGCTGATGGCCCCGGCGATCCTCGCCTGCATCGCCGTCCTGCTGCTGCTCGGCAGGCGGCTCGACGTGATGGCGCTGGGCGACGACGAGGCGCGCTCCCTCGGCGTCCCCGTGCGCGGCACGCAGTTCGGCGTCCTGCTGGTGGCCGTGCTCATGTCCACGGCCGCCGTCGCCGCGACCGGGCCCATCGGCTTCGTCGGCCTGGCCGCGCCCGCGGTGATCCGGCTGCTGGTGCCGGTCGTACCGGGACTGCACCGGCACCGGGCGCTGATCCCGCTGTCGGCGCTGAGCGGCATGGTCATCATCCTGGGCGCCGACGTGCTGCTGCGCGCCGCCATCGGGGCGCAGAGCGCCGTGCGCGTGCCCACCGGCGTCGTCACGTCGCTGCTGGGCGGGGCGCTCATGATCGGGCTGGCGATGCGGCTGCGGGCCACGCCGATCGGCGGCGCCTCCGAGGCACTTGAGGTCCGGGGCACCGGCGCCAGGCACCGGGGGCTGCTGACGGGCGCGATCGTCGCCGTGCTGGCCGGGGTGCTCGTGACGGCGGCGCTGGTGGGCGACCGTTCCTTCCTCTTCGGCGACCTCGTGATGTGGGCGCGCGGCGAGGCGGGGCCGCTCGTCAGCACCGTGATGGGCACGCGCGTGCCACGGCTCGTGGCGGCGCTCCTCGCGGGCGCGGCGCTCGCCGTGGCGGGCACCACGATCCAGGCGGTGACGCGCAACCCGCTCGCCGACCCGAGCATCGTCGGCGTCGCCGGGGGCGCGTCGGTCGGCGCCGTCGTGGTGGTGACGTACGTGCCCCTCGCCGGTTTCTGGGCGCTCACCGGCGCCGCGGGCCTCGGCGCGGCCGTGGCGGCGGGGATCGTCTTCTCCCTGTCGGCGCGCGGCGGCTTCGCGTCCGACCGGCTGGTCCTGGTCGGCGTCGGCATCAGCTACATGACGACGGCGGTGGTGACGCTGCTCGTCGTCACCACCGACCCGTTCAACGCGACGAAGGCGCTGACCTGGCTGTCCGGCTCGACCTACGGGCGCACGTACGAGCACCTGCTGCCGCTCGCCGTCAGCTGCCTCGTCGTCATCCCCCTGGCCTGGGCCGCGCACCGGCGGCTCGACCTGATCTCGCTGGACGAGGACACCCCGCGCCTGCTGGGCCTGAGCGTGCCGCGCACGCGGCTGCTCCTGCTGGGCTGCGGCGTGGTGCTGACGGGGACGGCGGTCGCCGCCATCGGCATGATCGGGTTCGCCGGGCTCGTCGCCCCGCACGCGGCGCGGACGCTCGTGGGGCGGCGCCACCGGTGGGTCATCCCCGTCGCGGCGCTCCTCGGCGGCACGCTCGTCGTGCTGGCCGACCTCGTCGGGCGGACGGTGATCGCGCCCGACCAGCTGCCCGCAGGGCTGCTGACGGCCGTCATCGGCACGCCGTACTTCCTCTGGCTGCTGCACCGCACGCGCGCCGTGTGACAGGTCACCCCCGGGCGTCCGCGCTTGCGCGGGGCGCGCCCGGGGCCCGACCATCTGCGTATGCCTGCCTCCCCGACGCTGACCGAGGGTGACGTCACCCTGTCCCCGCTCGTGCCGGAGGACGTGGACGCCCATCTCGCGGGCGAGGACGCCGAACTGGTGCGCTGGCTGAACGGCGGCACGGGCGACCGCGCCGCCACCGAGGAGCACGTCAGGTACTGCGGCGCCCAGTGGGCGGGCGGCGGCCCGCTGCGGGCGTTCGGGCTGCGGGTGGGCAGCCCGCCGGTACTGGCCGGGACCATCGACCTGCGCTTCGGCATGCCGGGGCTCGACTCCGACCAGGTCAACATCGCGTACGGCCTGTACCCGGCCTGGCGCGGGCGGGGGCTGGCCACCCGGGCGGTACGGCTGGCCTGCCGGTACGCCGCGGCCGAAGGTGCGGCGGAAGGCGTGATCCAGGTGGACCCCGCGAACCCCCGCTCGGCGGCGGTGGCGGTGCGGGCGGGCTTCTCGTACGTCATGCAGGTACGGCGCCTGGACGGCGGCCTGTTCGACCGGTACGTCCGCGACCTGGCGCGGGACGCGGAGCCGGGGGCCTGACGCGGGGAGCCGCGGGTGGGCGTAGTCATCCGTAGGTGGCGAGGGTTTCGAGGATGCGGCTCCAGAACCGTTCGGGTTGGTCCAGCGGCTCCGGGTCCACCGCGTCCCGGTCCACCGCCTGGATCTCGGCCTCGGCCTTCTCGGCGGCGGAGTCGCGGAAGGAGTTGGGGACTCCTTCCGCGAAGTCGTCCCAGCGGCGGAACAGGACGAGCAGGCTGCGGGTGAACAGATCGACACGGCTGTTGACCACCGTGCCGTCGATCAGCTCCCACAGGAGCCCGGTGGCGCCGTCGAGGTAGATCAGGTCACCGAAGCAGTAGCCGAGCAGCACCCAGTGACCGGCCGTCTCCGGCAGACCCCGCACCCCGGAGAACTCCGGATCTCCGTCCACCGCATTCGGCAGGCCCACCGCCAGGTACTCCAACGGCTCGTAGGCGAAGCCCTCCACGACCGGAAGTCCCACCTCGGCAAGGAAACGCCGCGTCTGCGGGTGCGTGACCAGTGGATTGAGCCGCCCGTCCGGAATGGCGACAAGCCGACCCGTCCCGAAAGCCGACTCCAGCTCAGCGCGCAGGATGGCGAAACTCACGAGGTTCCTCCTGAGTGGTGATCATGTCGGTACCGTCGGCGGCGCGCCCCCGCACCGGCTTCACGGATCTTCCGGATCGTCCCTGAACAGCCGGGCCATGTACTCCGCGTGAGCGTCGTTCCCTTTCCGGCGGGATTCCTTGGTCTCCCCGTATTCGAAGGTGTGGGTGACATCGGCCCCCTCGAAGTACTGTGCGAGCCAGGCATCACAGCGACGCGTGGTGCACGGAGCCCTTTCCGTGTATATCTCCTGCGGAGCGCCCGCTAATCGCTCCATGGCGCCGATGAAGGGTACTCCGGCGTTCTGTTCCGAGTGCAGGCTCTGCTGAGGCCCGCTCCGGCCCACGAGGATGAAATGGCTGTCGCCGTCCTGGTAGCGGAACGCGGCGTAGTTCCCCCCGCGGTCGTTCGCCGCGAGCCGGGCGCGCTGGGTGGCACGCGCCAGCTCGGTGGTCCCGGCGACGACAGGGCGGGAATCGACGCGCGGTCGCTCACGGCTCGGCACCCCGGTCGCCAGGTTGTGGTGGCCGGAACGCTTCGGGGTGGCCCGGCCGTCCGCGCCCAGCAGGCCGCGGACGCCCGACCTGTCGTCCCCGCCGACGGGCACGAAGTCGCCCTCGGGGGTGAGCCGTTGGACGTTGCCCTCGTTGTCCACCATGTAGATGGGGACGCTGTCCTCGATGCGCCGCTCGGCGTCGTCGAACGCGTCGGCCGCCTGGCGCGTGCGGTCACCGATGCGGCGGTGGCCCGCGCCGAGCCCCCGGGGCACGTGCTCGGCGATCGACACGAGGATCTCCGTGACGGGCTCGGCGATGCGCCGCCCCACGCCGCTCACGGGTCAGCCCGTCACGGCGGGCGGCGGGAATGCGCGTAAGGAATCGGCGGGATGGTCCGGCGCGTCGATTCCGGGCCGGTCCACGACGTTGGCCTGGCCGCCGGGCAAGGTGATCGGCATGTATCCCCCCGATACACGTTCATCCCATCTTCCGGAAAAATGAGCTTACTGATGAGATGAGTATCGGAAAAGGGGCACCCGGCGACATCACCGACTCCATGCCCCGCCGCCCCTCTTTTCCGGCCATCCGGCGGCGATACGCGAGGGAATTCGACTGGCCACGGGGAAGGAAGGTGCCACCGGGACGCACGGGATATCGAGCGTCGCACGGGAAGGAAAAGGCGGCACTTACGGTCATGTGCCGAATTACGGAATCCGTGGAATACACGCTCACCGACGGCCCGGGCCGCCGCGTGTGCAGGAGGCGGCGGCCCGGGGGTTCCGTACGGGACGGGGCGGGGCGGGTCAGGCCGTGTGGAGGGTGAGGCCGTAGCGGGCCAGGATCTCGTTCACCGGCTGGTACCAGGTCTCGCCGCCGGAGGCGCAGTTGCCCCAGCCGCCCGAGGTGACGCCCTGGGCCTGGTCGCCGCTGATGAACGACCCGCCGGAGTCGCCGGGTTCGGCGCAGACGCTCGTCCTGGTCAACTGGTGGACCGTCTCGCCCGTGCTGTAGTTGACGGTCTCGTTCTTGCCGAGGACCGTGCCGCAGTGCCAGCCGGTCGTGGAGCCCGAGCGGCAGATCGACGCGCCGACGGGCGCCTCGGCCGAACCGCGCACGAGGGAGTCGGGGGCGGCGCCCCAGCCGAGGACGACGGGCTCGGTCCACCAGCCGTTGCCGACGCTGACGAACGCGTAGTCGTCGCCGGGCCAGGACGAGCCCTGGAACTGGCCGATGAGCGAGCCGTCCCAGCCGGACACCTGCTGCCCGGCGCCGCCGCAGTGCCCGGCCGTCACGAAGCCGCCGTGGACGGAGAAGCCGATGGAGCAGCGGACGTTGCCCGTGTAGTACGGGTCGCCGCCGACCGTCCCGGCCGCGAAGGTCTCGGGGGCAGGGGCCGCGTCGGCGGCCACGGTGACGGGCCCGGCCGCGCGCGCCGCCGCGAGGAAGTCCTCGGTGGCGGCGTCGCGTTCAGCCCCGGCGACGAGGGTGACGACGACGCTGTTGGCGCGCGGATCGACGTGCCAGCTCGCGACGGCGGCGGGGGCGCCGTCCGCCGTGGCGCCGAGGCCGTCCAGGGCGGCGAGGGTCGCGTCCAGCTCGTCGTCGGTGTGGGTGACGAGCCGGGCCTCGGCCCCGGCGGCGCGGACGTCGGCCGCGCGGGCGGCGTCGGTGACCGCGACGACGAGGCCGCCGCCCGCCGGGTCGAACCAGCTGCCGCCGAAGGCGTCGCCCGCGGCGCGGCGGGCGGCGGGTTCGGTCGCGGCGGCGGCCGTCTCCTGGGCGAGGCGGGTGCGGGCCTGGTCCTCGGTGAGGCCGAGGTCGCGCTGGAGCGCGGTGAGCAGGCCGGGCGAGGCGGGCTGCACGGCGGCGTCGGGGGCCGTGGCGGTGGCGGTGGCGGTGCCGGTGCCGGTCCCGACGAGGGCGCCGGTGACCAGCAGGGCGGACAGGGAGAGGCGCACAGCGGTGCCGCGTCTCATGTGGGGGTCTCCTTCTGTCGCTCGGTGCGAGGCGTGGGGGGAAGAGAGAAGAGGGAGGAACGCGGCGCCACGGTGGGGCGTGGCGGCCCGCGCCGTCATTCTGGCATGCGCATGACATTCACGGGAGGGCGCGCACGCCCGCGCACGGCACGCGGGACGTCAGCCCGCGGACGTCAGCCTGGCCTCGGCGTCGCGCGCCCGCGCGAGCCCTTCGGCGATGTCCTGCGCGACGGACGCCCTGACCTCCGGGTCGAGGGAGGCGTCCCGGGCGGCGGCCAGCCCCGGCCCCAGCCGCACCTGGACGCCCCAGGACACCGACCACAGGTCGATGACGCGCCTGGCCGCGCGCACCAGCGCCCGGTCCGCGCCGCGCGCGGCGAGCGCCCGCCCGTAGGCGTCGGTGATCAGCGCGTCGAACGCACGGCGGCCCAGCCCGCCGCGATCGCCGCCCCTGGCCTGGTAGTTGCTCAAGAAGACGGCGATGTCACCGCCGAGCGGGCCGACGCCCGCCTGCGCCCAGTCGATGAGCAGCAGGCGCCCGTCCTGGGCGCGGCCCGCGTTGTCCGTGTGGAAGCCGCCATGCTGGAAACCGGTGGGCGCGGCGGCGAGTTGACGGGCGAAGTCCTCGGCGCCGTCGAGCAGGCGCAGCGCGAGCCCGGCGTCGCGCGGCGGGACGAGGGACGGCCTCCCGCCGTCCGCCCCGGCCAGTTCCTCCTTCACCCGCCTTGTGGCGGCCGGGACATGATGCCGGAAGGCGTCGTACTCGCTGCTCGCCCAGTCGGCGCCCCGCGTCCCTGGCGGCAGGACGCCGAGGTGCAGCCCGGCGACGGCCTCCACGGCCCGGACGGCCGCGGCGACGTCCCAGGGGACGTCCAACTGGTCCGTCACGTCCGCGAACCACAGGCACACCACGCCGTCCACCGTGCCGATGGCGCGCACGTCGGGCGTCACCACCTCATCCGTCAGCACGGCGACGATCCCGGCGCGGTGGACGTCCGCCTCGCGCCGCGCGCCGGACGGGCCGCGCCGGAACGCCCCTGGCCCGCGGTCGTCCTCGGCGCGGAGCGCCTTGAGCACGACGCTCCGGCCCCGGGCGCCGGGAGCGCCGAGGTCCACGCGCAGGACGGTCGCGCCGGACAGTCCTGGCGTCAGGTCGGCGACGACCCGCGCCGCCGCCGGGTCGATCCCCTCCCAGCGGCACACGGCCAGCAGCCGCCGGACGGCCGCGTCAGTCGGCTCCACCACGCGCACGAGGCGCCACCTCCGTCCCGCCGCGCCCCGGTGTCGGTCGGGTGACGGGGGCGCCGATCCTGCGAGCAGCCTGCCATGCGGGAGCGGGGGTGGCGCGGCCGACACCGCGACGGCCGACGGGCAGGGCGCGCGCCGGGGTTCGCGGGACTTCGCACCCGCGACCACGGGGCGGGGCGCACGCGGCGCCGGGGCGGGCGCGCCGGAGTTCGATTGGTACAGACCATACTCTTGACGGGGGGACGTGTTCACTTCTTCAATCAGCCATGAGACATCCCCATCGGCCACTCCCGCACCCGATTCCGGCGAAAGGTGTGTCATGAGCATGAGGAAGTTGTGGAGACGTGCGCTCCACAAGGTCAGGTACGTCGCGGCCGGTTCGCTGGTCGTCGGGCTGCTGAGCGTCCTGCCCGTGTCCCCCGCGAGCGCGGCCACCGGCCAGATCAGCGGGTACGCGGGCAAGTGCATCGACGTGGCGGGCGCGTCGAGCGCCAACGGCACGCCGGTGCAGATCTACGACTGCAACGGCACCGGTGCCCAGCAGTGGAACGTCGGCTCGGACGGCACCATCCGCGCGCTCGGCAAGTGTCTCGACGTCAGCAACAACTCCACGGCCAACGGCGCGCAGCTCCACCTGTGGGACTGCACCGGGGCCGCGAACCAGCGCTGGAGCGTCACCGGCGCGCGCGACATCGTGAACCCGCAGGCCAACAAGTGCATCGACGTCACCGGCCCCTCGTCGGCGAACGGCACACGCCTCCAGATCTGGACCTGCACGGGCGCGTCCAACCAGAAGTGGAACGCCCCGCCCGCCGGGGGCGGCGGCAACCCGAACCCGAGCGGCTTCGTCGTCTCCGAGGCGCAGTTCAACCAGATGTTCCCCGGCCGCAACTCGTTCTACAGCTACAGCGGCCTGACCGCCGCCCTCAGCTCCTACCCGGCGTTCGCCACCACGGGCGGGGCGACGATCTCGCGGCAGGAGGCGGCGGCGTTCCTCGCGAACGTCAGTCACGAGACGGGCGGTCTGGTCCACATCGTGGAGCAGAACACGGCCAACTACCCGCACTACTGCGACTGGGGCCAGTCGTACGGCTGCCCGGCCGGTCAGGCCGCCTACTACGGGCGCGGCCCGATCCAGCTGAGCTGGAACTTCAACTACAAGGCGGCGGGTGACGCCCTCGGCATCGACCTGCTCAACAACCCCTGGCTCGTGCAGAACGACTCGGCCGTCGCCTGGCGCACCGCCCTGTGGTACTGGAACACGCAGAACGGCCCCGGCACCATGACGGCGCACAACGCCATGGTCAACCAGCGCGGGTTCGGCGAGACCATCCGCAGCATCAACGGCTCGCTTGAGTGCAACGGCGGCAACCCGACGCAGGTGCAGAGCCGCGTCACGACCTACCAGCGGTTCACCGGCATCCTCGGCGTCACGCCGGGCGCCAACCTGTACTGCTGATCCGGCCGCACCACCCCCGCACCACCCCTGCCCCGCTCCCGGAAGGACCCGCGCGGTCCGCCCCGGGGGCGGGGTCGTTCAGTTCACGCCGTCGCGGCCCAGGCGCGGGCCAGCAGTTCGTACGAGCGCACGCGGTCCTCGTGGCCGTGCGTGATGGTCGTGATGAGCAGTTCGTCCGCGCCCGTCGCGTCCCGCAGCGTGGCGAGGCCCTTGGCGACGGTCCCCGGCGAGCCCACGAACTGCGTGTCCACGCGGTCGGCGACCAGCGCGCGTTCCTCGTCGGTCCACGGCAGGCGGGCCGCCTCCTCCGGCGTCGGGAAGGGCATGGCGCCCTCGGCGCTGCGGATGCTGCGCACCCAGGGCGCGTACCCGGCGGCCAGTTCGCGGGCCGTGCCGTCGTCGGGGGCGACGACGGCGTCGGCCGACACCAGCACGTACGGCTCGGCGAGCGCGGCGGAGGGGCGGAACGCGGCCCGGTACGCCTCGACGGCCTCCAGCACCGTCCCCGGCGAGACGTGGTAGTTGGCGGCGAACGGCAGCCCCCGCTCCCCCGCGACCTCGGCGCTCTGCCCGCCGCTGCTGCCGAGGACCCAGACCGCGACGTCCGCGCCCGCGCCCGGCACGGCGACGGCCTCGGCCTCCCCGTCCGTGTAGGTGCCCGCGAACAGCGCGAGGATGTCGTCGATCTGCTCCGCGTAGTCGGGCGTCTCGGCCTTCGGCTGCTGGAGCAGGCCGAGTTGGAGACGGAAGCGCGGCGAGTGGATCAGGCGGGCGAAGCCGGTGAAGCGGGGCGGGATGTACAGGCCCTCGGGCGTGTGACGGCCGGGCTCCGGCGGGGCGGCGGGAGGGGGCGGCCCGCCGCCCGGCCCGGTGCGCGGGGCGCCGGAGCGGCCGAGCCCGAGGTCGATGCGGCCGGGGAACAGCGCGTCGAGCAGGCCGAACTGCTCCACGACGGCGAGCGGCGTGTGGTGCCCGAGCTGCACGGCGCCTGAGCCGACCCGGATCGTGCGCGTGGCCTGGGCGACGAGCTGGATGACGAGCGCCGGGGTCGTACCGGCGACGCCCGGGTTGAGGTGGTGCTCCGCCAGCCAGTAGCGCCGGTAGCCGAACTCCTCGGTCCTGCGCGCCAGTTCCGCGGTGTTGCGGAGGGCCTGCGCGGCCGTGGAGCCCGAGCTGACCGGTACCAGGTCGAGCACGGAGAGGGGTGCGGGTGGCTTCATGCGGTGGCTGTCTCCCTGTGGTCGTCGGCACGCGCGCGGCCCCGGGGGTGTCCCGGCTCCGCCCCGCGGGGACGCGCCGTCCCGGGGGACGTCCCGCCGGGGTGGCGCCGTGTGGCGTCGTGTGGGCGTCCGATCGAACGCACGGTCCCACTGTGGCCACCGAATGTTGCGATGTCGTGTCTGTGGCATGGACACACCTCGGGACCGGACGGGGCGGGCGGGCCGCTGAGCGGCGCACATGCCGTTCCGGGGGCTTCGCGGGCGTCCGCGCGGCGTTCCAGGGGGCCATGGACAACCCGGAAGGGGCTTTGTTAGCTTCCCGTCATCCGCCCGGCGGCATCCGCCGGGTCCGCCGCGCTCCGGGTGAGGAGGCACGTCATGACCGCTGTCCCGCACGGGACCACGGGCACCCCGTCCGCCCTCCCCGCCCCCTGTCCGCCCACGCAGCGCGTGTCCTTGTACCGGCGGCTGTCGATCGACCTGCGCCGCTCGGCCGGCTCGCTCTGTAGCTGACCCCAGGTTTCACGCCGCCGTCCCCGCAGCGGACGGCGCGTGACGTCCCCCGGGCCTCGCGCGGACCCTCCGCGCCGCGCGCCCACCGCAGCCCGTCCAGCGCAGCCCCGTTCAGCGCAGCCGTGTCCCGCGCCGTCCCCGTCAAGCGCCGTCCCGTCCAGCGCCACCGCCCCCGCCTCGTCGCGGGCCCCGCGCCGTGCCCTGGGCCGCGCGTCTCCCCGTCCAGGAAGCGAGAGCACCGATGTCCCCTCCCGACCACCTCCACCTCGCGGTCGCCCTCGACGGCACCGGCTGGCACCCGGCGGCCTGGCGCGAGCCGGGCGCGCGGCCCGGCGAGCTGCTGACGGCGCGCTACTGGGCCGACCTGGTCGCCCGCGCCGAGTCGAGACTGCTCGACTTCGTCACCCTGGAGGACGCCCTGGCCCTCCAGTCCACGAGCCCGAACCGGCACGACGCGCGCACCGACGAGGTGCGCGGGCGGCTCGACGCCGTGCTGATCGCCTCCCGCGTCGCGCCGCTGACGCGGCACATCGGCCTCGTGCCGACCGTGACGGTCACGCACACCGAGCCGTTCCACATCTCCAAGGCGATCGCGACCCTCGACCACATCAGCGGCGGGCGCGGCGGCTGGCGGGCGCAGGTCGCCAAGCCGCTTGAGGCGCCGCACTTCGGGCGGCGCGAGGTCGCGCCGTTCCCCGAGCCGGGGCCTGACGGACGGCTGGCGCCGCCCGAGGAGTTCGCGCGGGCGGTGGCCGACGCGTTCGGCGAGACCGAGGACTTCGTGGAGGTCGTCAGGCGGCTGTGGGACAGCTGGGAGGACGACGCGGAGATCCGCGACGCCGCCACCGAGCGGTTCATCGACCGCGACAAGCTGCACTACGTGGACTTCGCCGGGCGCTGGTTCGCCGTCAGGGGCCCGTCGATCGTGCCGCGCCCGCCGCAGGGCCAGCCGCTGGTGACGGTCCTCGCGCACGCGTCCGCGCCCTACCGGCTGGGGGCGCGGTCGGCCGACGTCGTGTACGTCACGCCGCGCGACACGGAGCACGCGCGGGCCGTCGTCGCCGAGATCCGCGCGGAGCAGGAGACGGCGGGGCGCGGCGGGGAGACCGTGCACGTCTTCGCGGACATCGGCGTCACGCTCGGCGCGACGTCGGCCGAGGCCGAGGACCGCAGGGCGGCCCTGGACGCGCGGGCGGGCGGCGCGCCGGTCAGCGACGCGCAGGACTTCACCGGCACGGCCGTCGAACTGGCCGATCTGCTGCTGGCGTTGCGCGAGGGCGGGCTCACCGGTTTCCGGCTGCGGCCCGCCGTCCTGCCGGACGACCTGACGGCGGTGACGGGCGCGCTCGTGCCCGAACTCCAGCGCCGGGGCGTCTTCCGCACCGCCTACGAGGCGGCCACGCTGCGCGGCCTGCTCGGTCTCGGCAGGCCCGCCAACCGTTACGCGGCCCCCAGGTGACCGGCGCAGCGGCGCCGGGCGCCGCCCCCGTCACCCCGTCACGCCCCGCCCGCGCGGCCTCCAGGATCGGACAGCGTCCATGAGCACGGCAGCGAAGAAACAGATCGTCCTCGGCGCCTTCGTCAACGGCGTCAACCACACGACCGTCTGGTCCGACCCGCAGGCGGGGAGCCAGATCGACTTCTCGACGTTCCGGCATGTCGCGCAGACGGCGGAGCGCGGCCGGTTCGACTTCTTCTTCCTGGCCGAGGGGCTGGCGCTGCGCGAGCGGGGCGGCCGGGTCTTCGACCAGGACATCGTCGGACGCCCCGACACGTTCCCGGTGCTCGCGGCGCTGGCCGCCGTCACCGAACACCTCGGCCTGGTGGGCACGTTCAACGCCACGTTCAACGAGCCCTACGAGCTGGCGAAGCAACTCGCCTCGCTCGACCACCTGTCGGGGGGCCGCGCGGGCTGGAACGTCGTCACGTCCTTCGACGCGTTCACCGGGCAGAACTTCCGGCGCGGCGGCTTCCTCCACCGGGACGACCGGTACGTGCGGGCGCAGGAGTTTCTGGCCGCCGCGCGTGAACTGTGGGACTCCTGGGCCGAGGACGCGATCGCGGCCGACAAGGACAGCGGCACGTTCCTGCGCCAGGCGGACGCCGGTGCGTTCGCCGTGCAGGGCAAGCAGTTCGGCATCGAGGGACGCTTCGCCACGCCGCGCGGCCCGCAGGGCCACCCGGTGGTGCTCCAGGCGGGCGTCTCGCCGCAGGGACGCGAATTCGCCGCGGGCGGCGCGGACGCCGTGTTCTGCCCGCTGCAACCGCTCGACAAGGCGCAGGAGTTCTACCGAGACATACAGGAACGGGCCACGCGGCAGGGGCGCCCGGCCGGATCCGTGAAGCTGCTGCCGTCGGCGACGGTCGTCCTCGGCGACACCGAGGAGGAGGCGGCCGAGCGGCACCGGGACATCGTGCTGCGGCAGATCAGCGGGCAGACGGCGCAGATCCTGCTGGAGACCGTCTGGAACCGCGACCTGTCCGGCTACGACCCCGAAGGGCCGCTGCCCGACGTGGACCCCGACCCGGCGGGCCCCCGCGTCATCCAGGGGCGGGCGAACATCTTCCAGGACCCGCACCGGACCGTCGCCGAGTGGCGCGGCATCGCGGAGGCGAACGGGTACAGCCTGCGCGAGCTGGCGATCCACGTCTTCGGGCGCGCCGAGTTCGTCGGCACGCCCACGGGGATCGCCGACCGGCTCGACGACTTCGTGCAGCAGGGCGGCTCCGACGGCTACATCCTCGGCTCGCACCTCGTGCCGTCAGGGCTCGACGAGTTCGTGGACAAGGTCGTGCCGCTGCTCCAGGAACGGGGCTCGCTGCGCACCGAGTACACCGGCTCGACGCTGCGCGAGAACCTGGGCATCCCGACGCCGCGCGCGGCGAGCGGGCAGCCGGTGGCGGGCTGACGCCGATGCCGGACGCAGGAGGAGCACCCCCCGTGACCACGGTCCGCCGCCCGGCCGCCGACGGCCTCGCCGTCAGGGCCGTCACGCTCTCCGACCCCCTGTGCGCGACGATGCTGCGCGAGCTGGAGCACGAGTACGTGACGCGCTACGGCCCGATCGCCTCCGACGAGATGGCGCGCTACCCCGACGCCGAGTTCGCCCCGCCGGACGGCCTCCTGCTGCTCCTGCTGCGCGACGGCGAGCCGGTGGCGGGCGGCGCGTACCGCAGGTACGACGGGCACAGCGCCGAACTGAAGCGCATCTGGACGCACTCGGGCCACCGCAGGAGCGGTCTGGCGCGCCGGATCGTGCAGGAGCTGGAGCGGGCCGCCGCCGCGCGCGGCTACCGCCGCGTGTACCTGACGACGGGGCCGCGGCAGCCGGAGGCGCGGGCCCTGTACCTGGCCGCCGGGTACACGCCGCTGTTCGACACGGCGGCCGACCCGGAGACCATCGGGCCGCTGCCCTTCGAGAAGCACCTCGGCCGGGGCGCCCCCCGTGCCGCCACCACCACCGCCAGCACCGTGACCGCCGCAGGGCCGGGCGCCGCAGAACCGGGGAGGACCCGACCATGACTTCGGAAGCCGACAGAGGCGGCGCGCCGCCGGGCTCCCCGGGGGAGGGGGCCGCGCCGTCCGCCGTCGCGGCGCCGCCCCCCGCGCCCGCGCCCGCCGCGCCGGGACCGCCGGACGGGCCCCGCGAGCGGCAGGGACGCCTGGCGCCCGACGACGAGGTGAGCGGCCTGCGGATCGTGCCCGCCCGGCACTACGGCCGCTGGCTGGCCGGGGCGGCGATCCTCGTGCTGGTCGCGCAGTTCGTCAACGGCCTGGTCACGAACCCGGCGTGGGACTGGCCGGTCTTCTTCGACTACCTGCTGGCCGACAGCGTGCTGCGCGCGGTGTGGGTGACCGTCCAACTGACCGTGTACGGGACGCTGCTGGGCTTCGCCCTCGGCGTCGTGCTCGGCCTCATGCGGCTGTCGCGCAGCTACGTGCTGCGCAGCGTCGCCTGGGCGTACGTGTGGGCGTTCCGGTCGATCCCGCTGATCGTGCAGCTGCTGTTCTGGTTCAACCTGGCGTACCTGTACCGGGAGTTGGGATTCGGCATCCCGTTCGGTCCGGTGCTGTGGCGCGTGGGGACGATGGACCTGATCGGCGCGATGACGGCCGCCGTCATCGGGCTGGCACTGCACCAGGCGGCGTACGCGGCGGAGATCGTGCGCGGCGGCGTGCTGGCGGTGGACGCGGGGCAGCGGGAGGCCGCGGCGGCGCTGGGCATCCCCCGGGTGCGGCAGTGGCGGCGCATCGTCCTGCCGCAGGCGATGCGCGGCATCCTGCCGAACGCGGCCAACGAGATCATCTCCCTGTTCAAGGGCACGTCGATCGTCTCGGTGATGGCGATCGGCGAGCTGTTCTACCAGGTGCAGGTGGTCTACGGGCGCAACGGCCGCGTCGTGCCGCTGCTGATGGTCGCGACGGTCTGGTACATCGTGCTGACGACGGTGCTGACCGTCGCGCAGTACTACGTGGAGCGGCGGTTCGCCCGGGGGGCGACGTCGCACGCGCCGCAGAGCCCGGCGCGGCGGCTGCGGAAGGTCGCCGGGGACCTGCGCGCGGGCGCCGCCCGCAGGCGGGGGCGGCTGCCGGGCGAACGGGGCACGGAACCGGCCGCGGGAGGCGCGCGATGAGCGGCGCGGCGGGCGGCGTGATGGTCGATGTGCGCGGTGTCCACAAGGCGTTCGGCACGCTGCCGGTGCTGCGCGGGGTGGACCTCCAGGTGCGGGCCGGCGAGGTGACCGTCGTCATCGGGCCGTCGGGCTCCGGCAAATCGACCCTGCTGCGCGGGATCAACCACCTAGAGAAGCTGGACAGGGGCTCGGTGCGGATCGACGGGGAGCTGATCGGCTACCGCCGCTCGGGGCACGTCCTGCGCGAGCTGAAGGAGCGCGACGTGCTCAGGCAGCGGGCGCACATCGGCTTCGTCTTCCAGAACTTCCATCTCTTCCCGCACCTGACCGTGCTGGAGAACGTCATCGAGGCGCCGCTGTCCACGCTGCGCAGGCCGCGCCGTACGGCCGTGGCGCAGGCGCGCGCGCTGCTGGAGCGGGTGGGCCTCGCGGACCGGGAGGCCGACTACCCGCGGCACCTGTCGGGCGGGCAGCAGCAGCGTGTGGCGATCGCCCGCGCGCTCGCGCTGGAGCCGAAGGTGCTGCTGTTCGACGAGCCGACGTCCGCGCTCGACCCCGAGCTGGTCGGCGAGGTGCTCGGCGTGATCAAGGACCTGGCCCTGGCGGGCACCACGATGATCGTGGTCACCCACGAGATCGGCTTCGCCCGTGAGGTGGCCGACACGGTGGTCTTCATGGACCAGGGCCGGATCGTCGAGCAGGGCCCGCCGCCCGAGGTGCTCGACCGGCCGCGCCACGAGCGGACGCGGGCGTTCCTCTCGAAGGTCCTGTAGCCACCCACCCACACCTGCCCGTTCCCCGCGCCGCACCGGCCGGTGGGCGGGCCTGCCCCCACGGCGCACCTTTTGCACCTTTCGCCCCACATTTTTTCGTTACCGACCCGACCGGAAAGTACTGCCATGACTCCTCGAACCGCCCGACGCCGGACCGTCGCCGCCCTCACCCTCGTCCTCGCCGCAGGGCTGGCCGCCTGCGGCGATCCGGACGAGTCGGGAAACGGCTCAGGCGGCTCCGCCTCAGGTGACGCCGCCGACTCGGGCGACGCCGGTGTGAACACCAGCCCCGACCAGGACCGCGTCCGCACCGACGAGGTCGCCGACATCGTCGCCCTCCTCCCGGACGAGATCCGCGAGCGCGGCACGCTTGAGGTCGTGAACTCGGTGGGCGCCGTGCCGCCGCTGAACTTCTACGCGAGCGACGACGAGACCGTGATCGGCGTCGAGAGCGACCTCGCCGTCCTGGTCGGCGACGTGCTCGGCCTTGAGGTGAGCTTCAACACCGTGGACTGGGCCAACATCTTCGTCGGCCTGGACAGCGGCCAGTACGACGTCGGCTTCTCCAACATCACGGTGACCGAGGAGCGCAAGGAGAAGTACGACTTCGCCACCTACCGGCTGGACAGCCTGGCGTTCGAGACGCTCGCCGACGCGGACTGGACGGTCGAGGGCCCGGCGGACGTCGCGGGCCGCACCATCGGCGTCGGCTCGGGCACCAACCAGGAGCAGATCCTCATCGAGTGGAGCGAGGAGAACGTCGCCGCGGGCCTCGAACCCGTGGACATCGCCTACTACGCGAACCCCACCGACTACTACCTCGCGCTCTCCTCGGGACGCCTCGACGCCTACCTCGGCCCGAACCCCAGCGCCGCGTACCACGCCCGCGTGAGCGGCGAGACGAAGGTCGTCGGCGTCTTCTCCGGCGGCGGCGACGCGCTCCAGGGCGAGATCGCCGCGACCACGCAGAAGGACAACGGCCTGGTCGAGGCGCTCGCGGCGGCGCTGAACGAGGTGATCGACAACGGCACGTACGCCGAGGTCCTCGACCGCTGGGGCCTGGCGGACGAGGCCCTTGAGGTCTCCGAGATCAACCCGCCCGGCCTGCCCAGGCCCGAGGAGTGACGGGCGTGGCGCGGCAGGACACGTCGGCGTCCTGCCGCGCCGCGCGCGGTGCGGGTGCTCAGGCCCGTTCCTCCCGGTACAGGACGAGGTGCTCGTGGAAGAGCACGCCGTCACGGATGTCGCCGGTCGCCGTGAAGCCGGTGTCATCGACGTAGTCGAGGTGGTCGCCGGTCACCGTGTACCGGCCCGTGTAGGCGCTGCGGCGATCGCCGCGGGCCTCGTCGTAGCGGCCGTCGGGCAGCAGCTCCTGACGGATGTGGCCGTCGGCGGTCACCCACATCCCGACCACGTCCGCCCGTCCGCCGCCCGTCCGCTCCGGTTGTGACTCCACCAGGTCCCCTCTCGCTCTCGGTCGTCGAGGACGAGCCTGGACGACCGCGCCAGGACCTGCCAGGACAGGCGCTGCCGGGGTACCGCGCACCCAGGCACGCGGCCGGGGCGCGGCATAGCCTCAAGGGGTGACCGGCAACGCTCTCGGGGACTTCCTGCGCACCCACCGCGCCCGCCTGCGGCCCGACGACGTCGGGCTCGCGTCGTACGGCGCGCGGCGGGTCCCGGGGCTGCGGCGGGAGGAGGTCGCCGTCCTGGCCGGGATGAACAGCGACTACTACGCCCGCCTCGAACAGGGCCGCGAACGCGGCCCCTCCCCGCAGATCCTCGACGCCATCAGCCGCGCGCTGCGGATGGACGACGAGGCGCGCGCGCACCTGTACCGGCTGGCGGGCAGCGCGCCTGAGGGCGCGTGGCGGCAGCCGCGGGAGACGGTCGATCCCGCGCTGCGGCAGCTGCTGGAGGGGTTCACGGGCGCCGCGGCGTTCGTCCTGAACCCGGCCACCGACCTCCTGGCGGCGAACGCGCTGGCCGACGCCCTGTTCTCGCCGTTCGAGAACGCGGACAACCTCGCCCGCATGACCTTCCTCGACCCGGCCGCACGGGAATTCTTCGCGCCGTGGGAGCGCGCGGCCGAGGCGGTCGTGGCCGGTCTGCGGCACGCCACGGGCCTGCATCCCGACTACCGGCGGCTGCGCGCGCTGGTCGGGGCGCTGGCCGGGGCGAGCGAGGAGTTCGACGCGCTGTGGTCCGCGCAGACCGTCCACGGGAAGACCCGTGCCGCCAAGGGGTTCGTCCACCCCGACGTCGGGCCGCTCACCGTGACCTTCCAGAGCTTCGACGTCCGGGGGGCGCCGGGGCAGCAGTTGGTGGTCTACCACGCCGCGCCGGGGAGCCCCGCGGCGCAGGCGCTGTCGCTGCTCGGCAGTCTGCACGCCACCAGGCGCCCCCGGGAGCGGTAGGCCCCCGGGGGTGGGGGGTGGTCAGCGGCGGGTGAAGCGGTAGCCCGCGTGGTGCAGGGCCCCGTCCCGGAACTCGCCGAAGGCCCAGAAGCCCAGGTCGTCGAGGTAGTCGATGCGGTTGCCGTTGATCCAGTAGCGGCCCTGGTAGGCGCTGGGGCGGTCGCCGCGGGCCTCGTCGTAGCGGCCGTCGGGCAGCAGTTCCTGGCGCACGAATCCGTTGTCGTCGATCCACAGCCCGAGCAAAGGATGTGCCGGGTCGTGGTCGGGCAGGTCTTCGGGGGGCGCGGCGGTGGCGTGGCCGGCGGCGTCGAGGGGGCGGCCGTCCCAGAGGCGGACCCGCCCGCCGGTGACCAGGACGTCGAGGTGGGTGCCCCGGCCCGGCACGGCTCCGCCGGGGGTGCCGGGGGCGTCGGCCAGGCGCAGTACGGCGATCTCGGCGGCCTCGCCGGGGGCGAGCGTCGCGCCGGTGCCCGGCGCGGTGAAGTCGGCGGCGGCGGGGAGGACGAGGGTGCCCGCGCAGTCGATGACGAGGGCGTGGTCGTCGCCCGCCGCCGTCAGCAGACCGGGGCCGACGCCCGCGATCACGGACCCGCCGATGAGGACGTCGGCCTCCTGCCAGTCCCCCGTCAGCGGATGGCCGGTGATCACGACGCCGCCGCTCAGCAGCAGCGGACGGCCCTTCGGGTCGCGCAGGTCACGCGCGACGGACGGGTCGCGGCGCGGGTTCGTACGGAAGACGTCGCTCATGGCGGTACCTCGATCTGTCGGGGGCGGTCAGGCCGCGGAGGCCGCGAGGATGTGGTCGCGGGAGGCGTGGACCTCGTCGCGCAGGGCGGGCAGGTCGATGTCGAGGACCTGGCCGTTCCACTTGCGGGGCTCGCCGTTGACGAGGACGGCGCTGATGTTGCGGGCGTCCGAGCCCAGGACGACGGTGCCGATCGGGTCGTTGAGGGGCATGGTGTTGAGGTCGTCGGCCCGGATGACCAGGAGGTCGGCCTTCTTGCCGGGGGTGAGCGAGCCGGTGACGGCGCCCAGGCCGTTGGTCCTGGCGCCCTGGAGGGTGGCGAAGTCGAGCACGTCGTGCGTGGTGATCCGTACCGGCCGCCGGTCCGTGCCGTGGACGGCGTTGACCGCGCGCATCCGCTGGATCGTGTGCAGGGCCCGCATCTGCGTGAACATGTCGCTGGCCAGGGCGACTTCCACGTCGATGCTCAGGCCGGGGCGCACACCGACCGACAGGGCCTCGTCGATGGCGGGGACCGCGGAGTCGAGGCCGATCTGGGCGTCGGAGGTGGGGGCCAGGGCGACGGTGGTGCCGGAGCCCCCGATCGCCCTCCACGCCTCGCGGGTCAGCCCGGTGGCGTGGACGAGCGTGACGTCCGCGCCGAGGAGCCCCTGCCGCTCCCAGCCCAGGACGGCCCGGGACGAGGAGTCGCCGAGGACGGCGTCGATGCTCACGCCGATCCCCAGGTCCCGTGCGACGCGGGCGAGTTCGGGGCCGTAGGCGAGGGCGGGCCCGGCGGTCTCGTCGGTGGCAAGCGCCGCCAGGCGCAGGGTGAGCAGCTGGTCGTCGGTGGCGAAGTACTCCTCCCGCAGGCGGGCCAGGTCGCCGGGCCACTGCCCGGCCCAGTCGCCGAAGTGCGGGCCCATGGAGGCGTGCACGCCCCGGATACCGGTGTCGGCCAGGGCCTGGACCGCGGCGTCGGAATGCGCGGGGGTGCGGGAGTTGTGGGAGAAGTCGAGCATGCAGGTGATGCCGCTGTCGATCGCCGTCAGCGCGGCCAGCCTGGTCCCGACGTACATGTCGTGCGGCCGGTAGACGGTGGCGTGGCCCGCGAGCGTGGCCCGCACGTAGGCGCCGAGGTCGTGGACGTCCGGCATGATGCGGCGCAGCTGGGTCTCCCAGGCGTGCCGGTGGGTATCGACGAAGCCCGGTGCGAGGACGGTGCCGGTGGCATCGACGACGACCGCGCCGTGCCGGTCGGGGCAGGCGCCGACCGCGGCGATCGTGTCGCCCTCGACGAGCAGGTCGGCGCGGTCGAGGACGCCGAGGCCGGGGTCCATGGTGACGACGGTCGCGCCGGTGAACAGGATGCGCCGGTCCGGCCGTCCTGACCGGCGGCGGAGCTGTGCGAGCACGGCGGGGTCGGTGGTGTCCGAGGGGGTCAAGGGGAGGTCCTGTCCTTCGTGCCGGGCGGGGAGGCCCGCGCGGAGTGGGTGACGGCCTCCAGCGTCGGCCCGGCCGACGGCGGCAACCAGGCTGCCGTCCACCCGGGTACGGCGCACCCGGGCGGGCCGCCACCCCCGGCCCCCGGCCGGAACGCGCGGTGCCCTGTCGAGCGCGCACCGGACACGAGATATCTTGATGTCGAGCAATGTTGCAGACGTGGAGCGGAGCACCGGTGACTGACTCGACCATCATCTACACCCACACCGACGAGGCCCCGGCCCTCGCGACGTATTCGTTCCTGCCGGTGGTCGAGGCGTACGCCTCGACGGCCGGGGTGCGCGTGGAGAGCCGCGACATCTCGCTGGCGGGCCGGATCATCGCCGGTTTCCCGGAGTGGCTCGCGGAGGACCAGCGCATCGACGACGCGCTCGCCGAGCTGGGCGCCCTCGCGGGCACGCCGGGGGCGAACATCATCAAGCTGCCGAACATCTCGGCCTCGATCCCCCAGCTCAAGGCGGCCGTCGCCGAGTTGCAGAAGCAGGGCTACGCGCTGCCGGACTACCCGGACGACCCGCGCACGGACGAGGAGCGGGACATCCGCGCCCGCTACGACAAGGTCAAGGGCAGCGCCGTCAACCCGGTCCTGCGCGAGGGCAACTCCGACCGCCGCGCGCCCGCGTCCGTCAAGAACTACGCGAAGAACCACCCGCACCGGATGGGCGCCTGGTCGGCCGACTCGCGCACGAACGTCGCCCACATGACGGCCGACGACTTCCGCTCCACCGAGAAGTCGGCCGTCGTCGCCGCCGACGGCACGCTGCGGATCGAGCTGGCGGGTGACGACGGCGCCACCACCGTGCTGCGCGCGTCGGTCCCCGTGCTGGCGGGCGAGATCGTGGACGCCTCGGTGCTGCGGGTCGCGGCGCTGCGCGAGTTCCTGACGGCCCAGGTCGCGCGGGCCAAGGCGGAGGGCGTGCTGTTCTCCGTGCACCTGAAGGCCACCATGATGAAGGTGTCCGACCCGATCGTCTTCGGTCACGTGGTGCGCGCGTTCTTCCCCGAGACGTTCGCCACCTGGGGCGAGACCCTCGCCACGGCGGGGCTGACGCCGAACGACGGTCTCGGCGGCATCCTGAAGGGCCTGGAGTCGCTGCCGGAGGGCGCCGACATCAAGGCGTCGTTCGAGGCCGAGCTGGCCGCGGGCCCGGCCCTCGCCATGGTGGACTCCGACCGGGGCATCACCAACCTCCACGTGCCGAGCGACGTCATCGTGGACGCCTCCATGCCCGCGATGATCCGCACCTCGGGACACATGTGGGGCCCGGACGGGCAGGAGGCCGACACCCTGGCCGTCATCCCGGACAGCAGCTACGCCGGTGTCTACCAGGTCGTGATCGACGACTGCCGCGCGCACGGCGCGTTCGACCCGGCCACCATGGGCTCGGTGCCGAACGTCGGCCTGATGGCGCAGAAGGCCGAGGAGTACGGCAGCCACGACAAGACGTTCGAGATCCCGGCCACCGGCACCGTCCGGGTGCTCGCCGAGGACGGCACCGTCGTCCTGGAGCAGGCCGTGGGCGCGGGCGACATCTTCCGCATGTGCCAGACGAAGGACGTCCCGGTCCGCGACTGGGTGAAGCTGGCCGTCGGCCGCGCGCGCGCCACCGGCGTCCCCGCGGTCTTCTGGCTGGACGAGGACCGCGCGCACGACGCCCGCCTCATCGAGAAGGTCCGCGCGTACCTGCCCGAGCACGACACCGACGGGCTGACGATCGAGATCCTGGCGCCCGAGCAGGCGACCGCGTACTCGCTGGAGCGCATCCGCCGGGGCGAGGACACCATCTCCGTCACCGGCAACGTGCTGCGCGACTACCTGACCGACCTGTTCCCGATCCTGGAGCTGGGCACCAGCGCGAAGATGCTGTCGGTGGTCCCGCTGATCAACGGCGGCGGCCTGTTCGAGACGGGCGCGGGCGGCTCCGCGCCCAAGCACGTGCAGCAGCTCGTCAAGGAGAACTACCTGCGCTGGGACAGCCTCGGCGAGTTCCTGGCGCTGGCCGTCAGCTTCGAGCACCTGGCGCAGACCACGGGGAACGCGCGGGCCCAGGTGCTCGCCGACACCCTCGACCGGGCGACCGCCACGTTCCTCGACGAGGACAAGTCCCCCAGCCGCAGGATCGGCGGCATCGACAACCGCGGCAGCCACTTCTACCTGGCGCTGTACTGGGCGCAGGAGCTGGCGAAGCAGACCGACGACCCGCAGCTCGCCGAGGCGTTCGCCGGGCTCGCCGGGACGCTGACCGAGCAGGAGGCGACGATCGTCGGCGAGCTGGCCGCCGTGCAGGGCGCGTCCGCCGACATCGGCGGCTACTACCAGCCCGACCCGGAGAAGGCGGCGGCCGTGATGCGCCCGTCGAAGACGTTCAACCAGGCGATCGACTCGCTCGCCTGACGTCGCGCGGCGCCGTACGCCCCGGCCGGGGTTCCTCCCCCGGCCGGGGCGTACGCGTTCCGCGCGTCAGGCCCGCTCACCCCCGTGCGGCGGCCGTCACGGCACGCGGGCGACCCCGCCCATGCCGACGCTCGGCGGGTAGTCCCCCACCGCGACGTCGGGACGCCACTCGGGCATCGGCACCACGCCGGGGTCGAGCAGGTCGAGCCCGTCGAAGAAGGACGTGATCTGCTCGGGCGAGCGCAGGATGTACGGGACGGCGCCCGTGTCGTTGTAGTCGTCCTGCGCGGCGATCAGCTCGGGGTCGCGCGCCGCGCCGTGGCTGAGCATGAGGTAGCTCCCCGGGCACAGCCCGCCCACGAGGCGGCGCACGATGTCCCGCGCCACCTCGAAGTCGGTGACGTGGCCGAGGACGTCGGAGAGGATCAGCGCCGTCGGGCGGCCGAAGTCCAGCGTGCGCGCGGCGCCCGCGAGGACGGTCTCCGGGTCGTGCAGGTCGGCGTCGATGTACTGGGTGGCCCCCTCGGGCACCGACGTCAGCAGGGCCTGCGCGTGGAGGAGGACCAGCGGGTCGTTGTCCACGTACACGATCTTGCTGGTCGGCGCGACGCGCTGCGCGACCTCGTGCGTGTTGTCCACCGTGGGCAGCCCGGTGCCCACGTCGAGGAACTGGCGTATGCCCGCCTCCCCGGCGAGGTGACGGATCGAGCGCGTCAGGAAGTAGCGGGAGGCACGGGCGACGGCGTCGATGTCGGGGACCGTGCGGCGGTACGCGTCACCGGCCTCGCGATCGACCTGGTAGTTGTCCTTGCCGCCGAGCCAGTAGTTCCAGATGCGCGCCGAGTGCGGCACCGTCGTGTCGATACCGGACGGGCCGGCCTGCGTGTCGGACGTGCTCATGGTGGTCTCTCCGCTCCGTTCAGGGCCTACGGGGGTCCTCCAGGACATGATCCCGCAGTAACCACGGGTGCCCAACCTCGTTAGGGAGAAGGGTGCTTCGGGGACATGTCCGAGTTTCGAGGGATGATTCATGTACGAGACGCTGGCCGCGCTGCTGATCGAGGAGTTCGGGTGCGAGCCGGACGCGGTGACGCCCGAGGCCACCTTCAGGCGGCTGGAGCTCGACTCCCTGTCGCTCGCCGAGCTGGCGGTGCTGGTCGCCGACCGGACGGGCGTCCTCGTGGAGGACTCCGACCTCGGGCTCGACACCACGCTGGGCCGCGCCGCCGCGGAGTTCACCGCCGCGTCCACCGTGCCCTTCCCGCCCTCGCCGCCCGCCGGGAGCGCGGCGTGACGGGCGACGGCACGGCCGACGTCGCCGTCACCGGCCTCGGGCTGGTGACGCCGGGCGGCATCGGCGTGCCCGGCGCGTGGGACGCGGTGTGCCGCGGGCTCCCCACCGCCAGGCATGACCCCGAACTCGCCTGCTCCGTAAGGGACTTCGACGGCGACGGGCTGCTCGGACGGCGGCTCGCGCGGCGGCTGGACCGCGTCGCGCAGTTCGCGGTCGTCGCGGCGCGGGAGGCGGTCACGATGGCCGGTCTCGCCGGGCGTGGCTGGGACGCGCGGCGGGTCGCCGTGCTGTTCGGCGCGAGCGGGTCGAGCTTCCAGGGGCTGACCGACGCCTACCCCAAGCTGCTCGCCGGACGGACGGCGACGATCTCGCCGCTCCTGCTGCCCCGCTCGCTGCCCAACGCGCCCGCCGCCGAGGTCGCGCTCGACCTCGGCGCGCGCGGCCCGGCGTTCGCCACCTCGGCGGGCTGCGCCTCGGCGCCCCTCGCCGTCGGGATCGCCCGCGACCTGCTGCGGTCGGGAGCCCTCGACGTCATCGTGGCCGGAGCTGCTGAATCGTTGCTCCACCCGCTGACCACGGCGGGCTTCGCGCGGCTCGGCGTCGTGACGCGCAGCGCGGCCCGGCCGTTCGACGCGGCCAGGGACGGCTTCGTCCCGGCCGAGGGCGCGGGCGTCCTGGTGCTGGAACGCGCCGGGTACGCCCGCGCGCGCCGGGCGCAGGTCCTCGCCTGGCTCGCCGGGCACGGCGCGGCGGGCGAGGCCCACCACCCCACCGCCCCGCACCCGGACGGCACCGGCGCGGAGCACGCCGTACGCGCCGCGCTGGCGGCGGCCGGACGGGAACCGCGCGCCGTCGAGCACGTCAACGCGCACGGCGCCGCCACGCGCGGCGGCGACAGCGCCGAGGCCGTCGCCCTCGCCCGGCTCCTGCCGCACCGGCCGCCGGTGACGGCCACCAAGGGCACGCTGGGACACGCGGGCGCGGGCTCCGGCGCGATCGAGACCGTCGTCACCGCCCTCAGCCTGCGCGACCAGCTGATCCCGCCCACCGCAGGACTCACCCGCCCCGACCCCGCGTTCTCCCTCGACGTCGTCACCGGCGCGCCCTGGCGCCGGACGCTGCGGACGGCCGTCTCGGTCTCCACCGCGCTCGGCGGCCAGAACGCGGCCCTGCTCCTCCTGGCGGCCTGACCGGCCGCCCCGTCACCCGCACGAAAGCAGTCATGCACACCCTCACGGCCACCGCGCCCCCGTCCTCCCGCACCGTCGAGACCGTCAGGCTGCTGCTGCGCCTGCGCGCGACGAGCGACCCCGCCGCCGTCTACGAGCAGCTGCGGGCCCTCGGCCCCGTCCTGCCGGTGCCCTGGTTCAGGTCCCTCCTCGTCACCGGCTACGACGAATGCCGCACGATCCTGCGCGACCCGGCGTTCGTCATGCCGGACACGGACTGGCGGGACCGGCACCAGCCCGGCTGGCGCGCGCACCCCGCGATGCGCGCGCTGTACACGTCGCTGCTCACGTCCAACCCGCCGCACCACACGAACCTGCGGGCCGGTCTCGCGCCGCTCTTCTCGCGCACGGCCGTCGCGACCCTGCGCCCGGCCGTGGTCGAGCTGACCGAGACCTGTCTCGACAGCCTCGCCGTGGCGCTGCGCACGGGGGACGCCGACCTTGCGGCGCACGTGGCGGAGCCGCTGCCCTCGCGGGTGATGTGCGCCTGGCTGGGGCTGCCGGAGGAGGACGCGCCCGTGCTCACGGGGCTGTCGCGCCGCTTCGCGATGGCGCACGAGCTGTCGCCGAGCGAGGCGCAGCTCGCGGACGCCGACCAGGCGTACGCCGAGCTGCGGACGTACTTCGAGCCGCTGGTGCGGGCGCGCGGCGACGCGGCGGGGAGCGGCCTGCTGGCACGCTGGGCCGCCCGCGCGCCGCTGGACGACCACGACTTCGGGGTGAACGCGGCGCTGCTGTTCGTGACCGGTTTCGAGACCACGGCGGCCCTGATCGCGACGCTCACCCGGATCGTCCTCGAACGGCCGCCGCTGGCCGACCGGTTGCGGGACGCCCCGGCCGACGAGGTCGCGGACGCGGTGGAGGACATGATGCGGCGCCACCCGCCCGCGGCGCTGGTCAGCAGGGTGGCGCGGGAGGAACGGACGCTGGCCGGTGTGCGCGTGCCGCGCGACCAGCTCCTGCACGTGATGCTCGGGCCCGCCAACCTCGACCCGGCGGCGGGCCGTTCTGCGGCGGCGCACCTGTCGTTCGGCAGCGGCATCCACTACTGCCTGGGGGCCTCGCTGGCGCGGATGGAGCTGTCGGTGTTCCTGCCCGCGCTGCTGCGGCGTTTCCCGGCGCTGCGGCTGGCGGCGGCGCCGGAGCCGTGCGACGGGCTCGCGCATCCGCAGACGCCCCGGATGCTGGTCACGGAGCAGGTGGCGGTGGGGATGTTCTGAGGGCGTGCCCGGTGTCCGCGGGGCGGGCGCCGGGGTCCGGGCGGGGTGACGCGCGTAGTTTCCGGCCTGCGCGTGGCAGGTACATATCAAAGTACTGGTCATGACCGACCCGGTCCCCCCACGGAAAGGCCCTCTCCATGCGGATACCGCTGGCCACCGGCGCCCTGGCCCTCGCGCTCGCGCTCGTCGCCCCCGTGCCCCACGCCTCGGCCGACGGCGCCGGAAGCCCCGACGCCCACCGCGCGGCAGCCGGTTACTACGACGACGCCGAAGGACTGACCGGTGGCGCGCTGCGCGACGCGCTGCACGACATCGTCGGCACGGGCGTGACGACCCTGACGTACGCGCAGGTGTGGGACGCCCTCAAGGTGACGGACCGCGCGCCGTCCGACCCGGACAGCGTCGTCCTGTTCTACACCGGGCAGTTGCGCGACGCGGACGAGAACGGCGGCGCCGTCGGCGACTGGAACCGCGAGCACCTGTGGGCGCAGTCGCACGGCGACTTCGGCACAGGACGCGGCCCCGGCACCGACCTGCACCACCTGCGGCCGACCGACGTACAGGTCAACAGCACGCGCGGCAACAAGGACTTCGACGACGGCGGCTCCCCCGCCCAGGGCGCGCCGGGGAACTACACGGACGGCGACTCGTGGGAGCCGCGCGACGCCGACAAGGGCGACGTGGCCCGGGCGCTGTTCTACCTCGCGGTGCGCTGGGACGGCGGCGACGGCTTCGCCGACCTGGAGCTGAACGACGCGGTGGACAACGGCGGCAGCCCGTACATGGGGCGGCTCTCGACCCTGCTCGAATGGCACGAGGCGGACCCGCCGGACGCGTTCGAGGAGCGGCGCAACGAGACGATCTACACGTCCTACCAGCACAACAGGAATCCGTTTATCGACCATCCGGAGTGGGCCGCCGAGATTTGGGGCTGAGCGGCGGGCCCCGAGCGGGCAGTATGGGCCGCCGGGGCCCGTGACGACCGACGCGGGCCGGGAGCGGGAGACGCGCGATGCCGGTGATCGAGGGGCACGGGGTACGGCTGCGGGACGCCGGGGAGGGCGACCGGGAGCGTTTCACGGCGGTGCTCGACGCCCCGGGCGTGCGGAAGTGGTGGGGCGACCCGGCGGAGGCGGTGGACGAGTCGTGCGCGCCGCCCGAGGGAGCGTGGTGCGTGGCGGTGGAGCACGGCGGGCTCGTGACCGGTCTCGTGCAGGTGTGGGAGGAGACGACGCCGGACTACCGGCACGCCGCGCTCGACATCGCGGTGCACGAGGACTTCCACGGGCGCGGGATCGGGGGCGCGGCGCTGTACCTGGTCGCGCGCCACCTGTTCGAGACCGTGGGGCACCACCGGCTGACGATCGATCCGGCGGTGGCGAACGAGGGCGCGGTGCGGCTCTACCGGCGGCTCGGCTTCCGGCCCGTGGGCGTCATGCGGGAGTACGAGCGGCGCGCGGACGGGTTCACGCGCGACGGGCTGTTGATGGACATGCTGGCGGGGGAACTGGTCGCTCCCCCGCCGGCGCGGTGATCCGCGGGGTCACGCCTTGCGGGCGACGCCGCCCGCCATCAGCTGCTGGGCCACGTCGAGGGGCAGCGCCACGGGGCCGTCGGGGCGCCACAGCGGCAGGGAGACCACCCCGGGGTCGAGGAGGTCGAGGCCGTCGAAGTAGGCGGTGATCTCCTCGATGGTGCGGAAGCGGCCGGTCCCGAGGAAGTCCAGCATCGTCACCTCGACGGCGCGGGCCTCGGGGCCGGTGTCGCAGAAGCAGGTGAGGACGAGGTAACTGCCGGGCGGCACGGCGTTCATGTAGGCGTTGACGACACCCTGCGGGTCCTCGTCGTCGTGGAGGTGGTGCAGGATGCCGACCAGCATGACGCCGACGGGCTTCGAGAAGTCGATGAGGCGCTGGACGCTGGGGTGCGCCAGGACGGCGGCGGGGTCGCGGAGGTCGGCGGTGACGACGGCGGTGCGGTCGTTCTCCTCCAGCAGCGCGCGGCCGTGGGCCAGGACGATGGGGTCGTTGTCCACGTAGACGACGCGGGCGTCGGGGTTCTCGCGCTGGGCGACCTGGTGGGTGTTCTCCAGGGTGGGCAGACCGGCGCCGAGGTCGAGGAACTGGTCGATGCCCACGGCGTCCGAGGCGAGGTGGCCCACCATCCGGCCGAGGGCGGCGCGGTTGTACCAGCCGACGTCGCTGATGTGCGGCATGTTGCGGCGCACCTCGTCGGCGACGACGCGGTCGATCTCGTAGTTGTCCTTGCCGCCGAGGACCGCGTCGTAGACACGGGCGATGCTCGGCCTGCTGAGATCGATCTCCGGGGCCGTGCCGCTGGCCGGTGTTCCGCCGTGCTGATCCGTCATCGCGGACCTCCCATCTCTCCGGTGCCGTCCGCGTTCCGGACGCCCCGCGCGCGTGCCGGGTCAGAGTAACGCGCGGGAGGGCGGGTGAGGCGGTTCGATGATCACCAACTCGCCCTGTCGGGACGCAAGTTATCGATCTGATATGCGAGGGGCACGGCGGGCGGACGGTCCGTCGAGGGCGGCGGGGCCGCCGAGGGGGTGAATACCGGGAGAAATGCTCTTGCCCTCGCCCATTACGGAGAGTAATGTTACCCGTGCGTTGAGGGAAACGCGGAGCGCGGGGCCCGAGACCGGAAAGGATGGGCGGTTTCGTGTGGTGGGTGTTCGAGGAATACGGCGGCGACATCGGGAGGGCCGGACCTGACCCCGCATTGCCGGGCCGATGGCCGGGCAAGCGGGCGGTCACACGTCGCCGTACGGGCACGGTGGTGCCGTTTCGGGTTCACGCTCCGGACGTCGGGGAGGAGCAGCCACGATTTCCGGGCGGTCGGCGGACCGCCGAATTGGGTGATTCGGCGGACACGGGCCGGGAGAAGCGTGCTTCGGCCCCGGAGTGGGGGCCGGTCATTCGGGCGGCCCTGGCCTTTGACGAAGAGCCGTTCCGGTGGGGAAACCGGGGACGGATACGTGCGGCGGGCCGGGGCGGAGGGGTGCTGCCCGGCGGTCCGGCGACGGCCGCCCCGAGATGCCGGGCCCGGCCGTACGCGGTGGCAGGGCGGTGGGGACCGCCGGTGCGCCGCGTGTGCCGGGAGGTTCAGGACCGCGCGGGGCCGGGTGGATTCAGTGGGCTTTGTCGTACGCTTCCTGGACGTTTCCGGGGACACGGCCCCGGTCGTTCACCTCGTAGCCGTTCTCCTTGGCCCACTCGCGCACCTTGGCCGGGTCAACGCCGGGCGCGGGGCGCTTGACGGTGGAACCGCCACGCTGACTGCGGCCGGTCTTGCGGCCCTTGTCGATGAATGGGCCGAGGGCTTCGAGAAGCCGGTCGAAGGAGTCGGGCGCGAGGTCGATCTCGTAGTTCACGCCGTCGAGGCTGAAGGTATGCGTACCGACATCGGTGGCCTCGTCCCCGGTGAGGTCGTCGGTGTAGATGGTGACCACTTTCTTTGCCATGACGGGGAGTATACGGCCAATGGAGTGGTATTCACGCCCCTACCAGACGGGGATTTTACCGGCGCAATGCCGTCACCCCGCCGGGAGACCGGGAGGAATCATACGGACGACATCGCGAGGAGTCCGGGAGACAAGGATATTCCCAGCGTCGGCGGCGCCGAGGTGATATCCGCCGGGGGCGGTGGGCGGCCGTCGCACCCTGGAGAGCGACGGCGTTAGGGGCACGCTTCCCCACCGCGTGTGACGAGGAGTGCGGACGACTGTATCGGTCCCCCGGGCCCGCGACAGTGTGGAACAGCACAATCCACGGTCCCGGTCTCAGTGGATTCCGCCGCGTGTCGGGCGGCCGTCACGGTGTACGGCGGGCCAGGGGCGAGGCGGCCGTCAGGTGGCGCGTCGGACGGCGCGCGTGAGACGGCGGGACGTCAGATGACGGGAGGTCAGTAGGTCCGGCGTCAGACGGCGGTGCCTGTCGGGCCGGGGGCCCGAGGGGTCCCGGTCACCTCGGCATCGGCATCGGCTTCCGCTTCGGTGGCCCTGGCGGCGGGGACCGTGGCGCCGGTGGCGGCCCGGCGCCTGCGGATCTCGGTGCCGAGCGCGAGCAGCAGTCCGGCCGCGAGCAGAGGCAGGGCGCGGAACCAGACCTCCTGCTCGACCTGGGTGGCGAGCAGGACGCAGGACCCCACGCCGAGCACGGGCACGACGGCGGGGACCGTGAAGTGGTCGCGCCCGACACGGTCGCGGCGCAGGACGAGGACGGAGGTGTTGACGACGGCGAAGACGAACAGGAGGAGCAGCACCATGGTCGAGGCGAGCGTGGCGACGTCACCGGTCAGCGCCAGGCAGGTGGACAGCGTGGTCGTGACGATGATCGCCACCCAGGGGGTGCGCCGCCGGGGCAGCACCCGGGCCAGGAAGGAGGGGAGCAGTCCGTCGCGGGCCATGCCGTAGGCGAGGCGGGACGTCATGATGCCGGTGAGCAGGGCGCCGTTCGCGACGGCCACGAGGGCGATGGCGCTGAACAGCCGGTCGGGGACTCCGCCCGCGGCGTGGACCACTTCGAGCAGCGGGCCGCTGGAGCCGACGAGCCGTTCCGTGGGCACGGCGGTGCTGGCGACGACGCCGACGAGCCCGTAGATCAGCCCGGCGGCGCCGAGCGCGCAGAAGAGGGCGCGCGGGAAGGAGCGGCGCGGGTCGTGCGTCTCCTCGGCCAGGTTGACCGAGGTCTCGAAGCCCGCGAAGGCGTAGTAGGAGAGCACCACGCCGCCGAGGACGGCGCCCGCGGCGCCGGTCTCCGGGGTGCCGAGATCGGCCAGCCGGGACGGGTCGCCCTCGCCGCGCAGCACGACCCAGGTGCCGAGGCCCACGATGAGGAGGAGGCCGCCGACCTCGACGACGGTGGCGACGGCGTTGGCGCGCATCGACTCGCTGATGCCCCGGGCGTTGAGGAGGGCCAGGGCGAAGGGGAAGACGACGGCGACGGCCGCGGTGGGCACGCTGACGAAGGCGCCCAGGTAGTCCCCGGCGAACGCGCGCGTGAGGGTGGCGACGGAGACCGTACCGGCGGCGAGCATGCAGAAGCCGGTCAGGAAGCCGGGGAGGGACCCGAAGGCGAGGTGGGCGTAGTGCGCCGCTCCCCCGGCGCGCGGGTACTTGGTGGCCAGTTCGGCGTACGAGGCGGCGGTGAGGAGGGAGAGGCAGAGGGCGGCGAGCAGCGGTACCCAGACGGCGCCGCCGGACTCGGCGGCCACCTGGCCGACGAGGACGTACACACCCGCGCCGAGGACGTCGCCCAGGATGAACAGGAAGAGGAGCCGCGTCGTGAGGGCCTTCTTGAGGGGCGTCCGCGCGT
Source organism: Streptomyces avicenniae (assembly GCF_000719135.1). Taxonomy (GTDB): domain Bacteria; phylum Actinomycetota; class Actinomycetes; order Streptomycetales; family Streptomycetaceae; genus Streptomyces; species Streptomyces avicenniae. The sequence goes on from NZ_JOEK01000009.1 coordinate 473,312, forward strand.
CCGCCGAGGGGTCCGTAGGCGTCATGTGGTCCCCCCTGCCCTGGTGTCGGCGCGGCAGACGCCCGTTCAGCCGAACGTGTCATCAGCGGCGGTGATCGGGGGCGGGCGGCGCCCGCGGCTGGTATGCGGGCCGGTGGCGCGGGCCTCCGGGCGCCGCGCGGCGGGAGGTTGGTACCGTCCCCGGGTCGTCACTCCCTCCGGCGAACGGACTCGAAGACATGCCCGATCGACTGATCTGTGTCGGCTCCTACACGGACGAGACCGGCGGCCGTGGCCCCGGCCTCACGGTCCTGCGCGGGACGGGGCCCGACGGGCGCCTCGTGCCGTCAGGCGAACTGCCGCTGCCCGGCGCCTCCTGGCTGGAGTGGCACCCGTCCCTGCCCGTGCTCTACGCGGTGCACGAACTCGCCGAGGGCGGGGTGAGCGCCGTCGCGTTCGACGCCGACGGCACCCCGGCCGTGCGCGGGACGCTCCCGACCGGCGGCGCGGAGCCCTGCCACCTCGCCGTCACCCCGGACGGGCGGCACCTGCTGGCCGCCAACTACGGCTCGGGCAGCGTCGCCGTCTTCGCCCTGGACACGACGGGCGCGCTGGTGAGCCGCACCGACCTGGTGACGCACACCGGCTCGGGTCCCGACCCTGACCGCCAGGAGGGCCCGCACGCCCACATGGTGACCCTGCACGGCACGGACGGCCTGGTCACGGTCACCGACCTCGGCACCGACACGCTGTGGACCTACCGGCTGGTGGCCGAGACGGGCACGCTGGAGCGGGTCGCGGCGAGCGCGCTGCCCGCCGGGACGGGCCCGCGCCAGCTGGTCCACGCGGCGGAGAGCCGCTGGTACGTCGTGGCCGAGCTCGGCCGCGCGCTGATCGCCGTCACCGAGAGCGCCCCCGGCACGTTCGCGCCGGTGGCGTCGAGCCCGGCCTCGGGGCACGACGCGGACGTCATGCCCGCGCACTTCGCCGTGTCGGCCGACGGGCGCTTCGGCTTCCTCTCCAACCGCGGCCCCGACACGGTCGCGACGTTCGCACTGGGCGCCGAGCAGCCCGCGCTGGTGGACGAGCACACGCTCGACGCCGCCTGGCCGCGGCAGTTCACGTTGGACGGCGACCGCATGTACGTGGCCGCGCAGCAGAGCGACGCGGTGGTCGTCCTGACGGTGGACCCGGGGACGGGCTCCCTCACCGAGGACTACCGCGTGCCCGTGGGCTCGCCGGCCTGCGTCGCGATCCAGCCCTGACGGGTGCGCCACCCCCCTGGCCCGGCCGTGCGGAACACCGGGCCAGGGGCGGCGTACGCCCCGCGTCACGGGGTGCGTTTCACGCCGCCGGTCCGGGCAATGCGGATGTCATGTCCGCGAATACAAGGAGATTCGGCCCGGCCGCCGCGATCATCGCCGTGGTCGCCGACGTGGCCGCATTCATCATCGGCCTCTGGATTCTGATGTACCTGCTCGACGCCAACCCGGGCAACGCGCTCGTGGACTTCGTCCACGACTCGTCGCGCTGGCTGGCCGGCTGGTCCCATGACCTGTTCACCTTCGACGAGGAATGGGCGCGTGTGGTCTGCGGTTACGGCCTGGCGGCGCTGGTGTACTTCGCCATCGGCAACTTCGTCGCCAATCGCGTCCGTCAGTACTGAACACGGCCCCGCTCACGGCACCGTCCGCCGTGGGCTCGGGACGCGCGACGGTCCCCCGGCCAGGTGGCCGGAACGTCCCCCGGGCAGGGGGACCGCCGCGCGGCACGGAGCGAGGGGCCCGCACGGCAGGACGGACGGCGGTACCGGCCCGCCGAGGCACGGCGGGCCGGGGGACAACGGGAGATCACGGAAACGCGGGATCGCGCGCACACGCGCGCACGCACACACGCACACGAGGGGACGGCCGGGCCACAGCGCCCGGCCGTCCCCTCACGACGTACCGGCGCCACGCCGGGCGGCCGGTCAGCCGTCGTGCCCGACGACGGCCGTGACGCGGATCTCGACGCGCATGCCGGGCGCCCCGAGCACGGGCACCCCGGTCTGCGTCCAGATGGGCGCGCGGTCCCCCATGCGCAGACGGAACTGCTCCACCATGACCCGGTTGTGCTCCTCACCGATGGTGTCGGCGGCGCTCGGCACGTGGTACGAGTTCACGGCGACGACGTCACGCCAGGTGGCGCCCGCCTCGGCGAGGGTCAGCGCGACGTTGTCGAACGCCCGCACGATCTCCTCCTCCAGCGCCTCGGGGAACGCCGGGCCGCCGCCCGGGGCCCACTCCGGGTCCCAGCCGCCCTGCCCCGAGGTCTCGACGCGGTCCCCGATCCGTACGGCCTGGCTGTAGCGCAGCCCGGCCAGGAGGTTCGCGCCGTAGCCGGGGGTGACGAAGAACTCGGGCGCGCCGGACCCGGCGCCGGTGGGGGTGGCAAGGGTGGTGTCAGACATGGAAATCCTCTCAATTGACTTCACGCATGAAGTGAATCTACCACACATCGCTTCACGCATGAAGTAACGACCGCTTGGTAGGATGCCCGCATGATCCGCTCCTCGCCCTCGGACACGGGCGGTGACACACCCGGCGAGCCGGCGTGGCTCACGGCGTCCGAGAAGGAGGCGTGGACCGGCCTGGTCTCCCTCGTCCTGCTCCTGCCGGGACGGCTGGAGTCCCCCCTCCAGCGCGAGGCGGGTCTGACGCTCTTCGAGTACCTGACCCTCAGCCACATCTCGGAGACCCCCGGGCGCCGCCTGCGGATGAGCGAGCTGGCGTACCTCGCCAACGGCTCGCTCTCCCGCCTGTCCAACGTCGTCAAGCGGTTCGAGGCGCGGGGCTGGGTGGAGCGCTCCCCCGACCCCGACGACGGCCGTGTCACGCTCGCCGCCCTGACCGACGCGGGTTACGAGGTCGTCGTCGCGGCGGCGCCCGTGCATGTGCGCGCGGTACGCGAGCTGGTCCTCGATCCCCTGACGGCCGCCGACCAGCGGGCCCTTGCCCGCATCGCCGCGAAACTGCGGACGAGGCCAGCCGATCTGGCCCAGTGACCCGCCCCCGGTGCCCCGACCCGAGGCGCCGTCACCGACCCACCGCGACGACCACGGAGCCGCCCTCATGCACGCCACCCCAGGACTCGGTCCCGCCTCCCCGGAAACGCTGGGCGCGGGAGACGGCGGCGGCGCCTGGGTGCCCGTCACCACGGGCGAGTCGGAGGCCGCCGTCTTCCGCAGCGCGGACGGGGCGCGGTACGCCAAGTGCGTGCTCCCGGCCGACGCCGCCGGTCTCGCCGCGGAGCGCGACCGGATCGCCTGGCTGCGCGGCCAGGGCGTACCAGGCGCGACCGTGCTGGCCTGGCACACCACCGACGCGGGCGCCTGCCTGGTGACGGGTGCCGTGCCCGGCGTGCCCGCCGACCAGGTGCCCGCCGCCGACCTGTGGACCGCCTGGGACAACATCGCCGACGCCGTGCGCGCCCTGCACGAACTGCCCGTCGGCGACTGCCCGTTCCACCGCGACCTGGAGACGATGGCCACGACGGCGCGCGACGTCGTGCGCCGGGGCGCGGTGAACCCCGAGTTCCTCCCCGAGGAGCAGCGGGACACCCCGCCCGCCGACCTGCTGGCCCGCCTCGTCCCGCAGCTCGCGCGGCGGCGGGAGCAGGAACAGGCCGACCCGGTCGTCTGCCACGGCGACCTGTGCCTGCCCAACATCGTCCTCGACCCCAGGACGCTGACGGTGTCGGGCTTCATCGACCTCGGCCGCCTCGGCGCCGCCGACCGCCACGCCGACCTGTCCCTGCTGCTCGCCAACGCGCGGGAGACATGGCCGGACGAGGAGCGGGCACGGGAGGCTGACGCCGCCTTCGCCGCGCGGTACGGAATGCCCCTGGACGGCGACCGCCTGCGCTTCTACCTGCATCTCGACCCGCTCACCTGGGGCTGAACGCGCCCCGGGCATGCCCGGATATCCTGTACGGGCGCGTCCACCCGTCACCTCGGGTCGGACGCTTTTTTCATGCCCACACACCCACGGCCGCCCCGCGCCCACGGCACCCTCTTCCACGCCGACGTCACGCGACCGCGCGGCGACCTGCTCCTGCCGCTCGCGATGCTCCGCGACCGGCACCCCGACCTGTACGCCCTCCACGCCGCCAAGTACGCGGGCCGCGAGCAGCGCCTGCGCGAGCCCGTGACGCCGCTCGGCTGCACCTGGTCCGACGTCGTGTTCCTCTCACCGGTCGATCCGGCCGTCCTGTTCGACGCGGTACGCGTCTCCGGGCGGCGCGTCAGGGACGTGCGTGTCCTCACGCTCGACGCGGCCGACCTCGACCCGGGACGCTGCTGCGTCCGGCTCATGCGGGTCAGGCCCGGTGCCATGACCGCCGAGCCGGGCACGGACGACGACCATCTCCCCCTCACGACCGCGACGCTCCGCGCCGTCTCCGAGGTGACGGACCGGGCGCTGCGGCGGCTCCGCACCCTGGGCCCGGACGACCCCGTGCTGCCCTGGGGGGACGTGCCGCACGTCCTGCATCGCGGACCGGTACCGCTGCGCCTGTTCCGATGGTCTTGACCACTCCCGCCCCGCGCCCTAACTTCCCTCCGCAGGAAGCGCTTTCCGAGGCTTTCCACCCCCACACCGAGAGGACCCGCCATGGCCCCCCACCGTCCCCGCCGACCGGCGCGGCGGCGCCTGGTCACGATGGCCTTCGCCCTGGTCGCCGCCGGTGCGGCGACCGCCCCCGCCGGTGCCGCCGCCCCCGCCGCGACACCGCTCGCGGACTACGGCCGCGTGTCCGTCTGCGGCACGTCGCTGTGCGACGAGAGCGGCACGCCCGTGCAGTTGCGCGGCATGAGCACGCACGGCACGCAGTGGTACGAGCAGTGCGTCACCGACGAGTCCCTCGACGTGCTGGCGTACGACTGGGGCGCCGACGTCCTCCGCGTCTCGACGTACGTCCAGGAGGGCGGCTACGAGACCAACCCGCAGTACTACACGGACCTCGCCAGCCGCATCATCGAGCAGGCCACCGAGCGCGGGCTGTACGTCGTCGTGGACTGGCACATGCTGACCCCGGGCGACCCGAACGCCAACACGGCCCTGGCGACGCGCTTCTTCCGCGACATCACCGCCCGCTTCGGCGACCAGGACAACCTGATCTACGAGATCGCCAACGAGCCGAGCGGCGTGAGCTGGCAGGCCATCAGGAACTACGCGCACGACGTCATCCCGGTGATCCGCGAGGGCGACCCGGACTCCGTGGTGATCGTCGGGACACGCGGCTGGTCCTCGCTCGGCGTCTCGGACGGCTCGGACGAGTCGGAGATCGTCAACGCGCCGGTGAACGCCACGAACATCATGTACACGTTCCACTTCTACGCCGCGTCGCACCAGGAGGTGTACCTGGACACGTTGGAGCGGGCGGCGCAGGACCTGCCGCTGTTCGTCACCGAGTTCGGCACGCAGGAGTACACCGGCGACGGGCCGAACGACTTCGGGATGTCGCAGCGCTACCTCGACCTGCTGGAGCGCGAGAACATCAGCTGGACGAACTGGAACTTCTCCGACGACTTCCGCTCGGGCGCGGTCTTCGAACCGGGCACCTGTGACGACGGGGACTGGGCCGACCCGGGCGCGCTGAAGGAAGCCGGCGAGTGGATCAGGGACCGCATCGGCTGACGTCGCGCGCACGGCGGGCACGTGGCCGCCGCCGTCACTCCCCTGACGGCGGCGGCCACGCGTCGCCCCACCGCACGTCGCGCGCCGCGCGGTACAGGTCGCGCTGCCGCTTGGTGACGGTGGTGTCTGCCAGCCCGTCGTCCGCCGTGCACTCCCGCAGCGCCACGAGCCCCTTGCGCTTCAGCGGGTGCCGCAGCACGCGGCTCGTGGCGCGGCCGTACGGGCGGCGGGACGCGGCGACGTAGGAGAACTTCTCGTCCTCGAAGCCCAGTGTGCCGTCCTTGATCTGCCGGTGGGCGTCGAGCCGGGGCAGGCGGGTGGCGAAGTGGCACCAGTCCTGGCCGCGCGGCACGGGGCAGGCCAGGTCGTGCGGGCAGGGGGCGAGGACGGTCATGCCGCGCGCGAGAAGGGCGGCGCGCGCGGTGACGATCCGCTCGTACCCGTCGGGGGTGCCGGGTTCGATGAGGACGACGACGCCGTCGTCCCCGGCCGCGTCGGCGAGCCAGCCGACGGCGGGTTCCCGTGCGGGCTCGGGCAGTTCGCCGAGGACGTACGAGAGGGTGACGAGGTCGGCGGCCGGTGGCGGGGCGGCCGGGTCGATGGTGCCGCGCCGCCAGGTCGCGTCGCGCAGGGCGGGGGCCGTGGCGGTGGCGGCGAGGCGGCGGCCGAGCGCGATGGCCTCGGGCGCCTGCTCCGTGACGGTCAGCTCGCCGAGCGCGGGCCAGGTCCGCTGGGCGGCCCACAGGGCGGCGCCCGTGCCGCCGCCGACGTCGGCCATGGTCGTGGGCGCGAAGCCGCGCGCGGCGCGCGCCACCTCCGTCAGGGCCGCGTGCACGGCGGCGTAGGTGGCGGGCATGCGGTAGCCCGCGTAGGCGGCGACGTCACCGGCCGTCGCGAGGATCGGCGCGGTGGCGGCGCGGCCTTCGCGGTACCGGCCGCTGAGGCGTTCCACGGCGCGCGCGAGGTCGCGGCGGCCGTGGCCGTCGAGGGCGTCGTCGAGGGCCGCGCGCAGGTCGTCGGGCAGGGCGGTCATGCACCGCATTCTGCCCGTTCACGGCGGGCGGCGGCGCCCCGGGCCGGTGACGACCGGCCCGGGGCCACCGCGCGGGTGTCAGGGGAGCAGCGACTCGATCTCGGCGAGTTCCGCGTCGCTGAAGTCGAGGTTGCGGACGGCGCCCGCGCTGTCCTCCAGCTGCGCGACGCTGCTGGCGCCGATCAGCGCGGACGTGACGCGTCCGCCGCGCAGCACCCAGGCCAGGGCGAGCTGCGCGAGGGTCTGCCCGCGCCGCTCGGCGATCGCGTTGAGCGCGCGGACGGTGCCGAGCGCCTTCTCGACGCCCTCGGCCGTGAGGAACGGGCTGTCGCCCGCCGCCCGCGAGCCCTCGGGGATGCCGTTCAGGTAGCGGCTGGTCAGCAGGCCCTGGGCGAGCGGCGAGAAGGCGATGGACCCGGCGCCCACCTCGTCCAGGGCGTCCAGGAGGCCGTCCTCGACCCAGCGGTTCACCATCGAGTAGGACGGCTGGTGGATGAGCAGCGGGGTGCCCAGCTCGCCGAGGATGCGGGCGGCCTCGCGGGTCTGCTCGGGCGAGTAGTTGGAGATGCCCGCGTACAGCGCCTTGCCCTGGCGGACGGCGGTGTCGAGCGCGCCCATCGTCTCCTCGAACGGGGTGTCCGGGTCGGGGCGGTGGGAGTAGAAGATGTCCACGTGGTCGAGGCCGGTGCGCTCCAGGCTCTCGTCCAGGCTGTTCAGCAGGCTCTTGCGCGAGCCCCACTCGCCGTACGGGCCGGGCCACATCTGGTATCCGGCCTTGGTGGAGACGACGATCTCGTGGCGGTGGGCGCGGAAGTCGGCCGCGTAGACGCGTCCGAAGTTGCGCTCGGCCTCGCCGGGCGGGGGGCCGTAGTTGTTGGCGAGGTCGAAGTGGGTGATGCCCAGGTCGAACGCCCGGCGCAGGATCGCGCGCTGGTCGGCGAAGGGCTTGGCGTCCCCGAAGTTGTGCCACAGGCCGAGCGAGATCGCGGGCAGCTTCAGGCCGGAGCGGCCGACACGGCGGTAGGGCATGGACGCGTAGCGCTGGTCCGATGCGACGTAGGTCACGGGGACTCCCTGGTGGGGTGACGGACGGCTTGCCTGCGTGACGGGCGGTCCGGGACAGGGCCGCCACATCCCGGCATACCGTATCCCAGCGCCCCCACGTCCCCGCTGCCCCATTTCCCGACATCCCCGCGTCCCCGCGTCCCCGCTCAGCGCTCGGTGGCGGCCTCCACCACGGCGTCGAGCAGGCGGCGCCCGGCGCGCAGCACGGGCTGGCCGCGTGTCGGGGTGGTGTTGGCCAGCAGGGCGGCCCCGGCGCGGGCCTCGGGGCTGAAGCCGATGAACGCGGTGAAGCCGCCGGTGCCGCCGCTGTGCCACAGGAGCGTGTGGTCGTCCATGGCACGGTGGGTCCAGGCGAGGCAGGTGGCGTTGGGGCTGCGCGGGTACGGGTGGTACGGCTGGTGGGTCGCGGTGAGCGCGGCGCTGAGGGCGGTGTGCTGCGGGCGGAGCTGGGCCTGGAGGTAGCGGAGCATGTCGTCGCCGGTGGCGTAGGCGGCCCCGGCTCCGGCGAGGGCGTCGAACGTCCAGTGGTGGGCGGGCCGTCCGCGCCGGTGGCCGGTGGCGGCGTCGGGCGGGGGGCCGTCCGCGCCGGAGACGCTGGTGCCCGTCATGCCGAGGGGGCGCAGGAGCCGGTACGTGAGCAGCGTGCCGTAGTCGGTGCCGGCCGCGTTCGCGAGGAGGTGTCCGAGGAGGCCCATGCCGAAGGTGGAGTAGCGCACGACGCGGGAGCGTGGGCGGACGTGCGCGGTGGCGCGGTGAAGGTCTTCCTCGCGGTAGCGGGCGTACGGGTTGGACAGCAGGTGCGGCAGGCCGCGGCGGTAGAAGTTGCCGGGCAGGCGCGGGAGTCCGGCGCTGTGGGTGGCGAGGTCGAGGAGGGTGATGGGGGCGGTGGCGTGGCGGGGGGCGGCGGCGGGTGGCAGGTGGAGGTCGATGGGGTCGTCGTAGGAGACGTCGCCGCGGCAGGCGAGTTCGGCGAGGAGCAGGCCGGTGAGGGTCTTGGTGAGGGAGCCGAGGGCGAACGGCGTGTCGGTGCGCACGGGTTCGGCCGAGCCCGCCGTCCGGTGGCCGGTGGCGACGACGGCGGCCTCGGTGCCGAGGACGGCCGCGCCGACGACGCCGGGCGCGGTGTGGTCGGCGACGAGGGGGTCGGTGGCGGCCCTGAGGAGGTCGGTCGCGCGGGAGGCGGGCAGGGCGGGACGCGTCATGCGGGGGTCCGGTCCGTGACGGTGCCGAGCGCGCGCAGGACGGTGAGGGTGCCCGCGACGACGGCGACGGTGGTCGGGTGGAGGTCGGGGTGCGGACACGTCGTCGGGCCGGTCGCGCCGGGCGGGCCGGTCGTCACCGTCCCGTCGGGGAGTTGGGCGTCGGCGAGGCGCTGCCAGGTGGCCTGCGGGAAGCGGGGCGCGGGCAGGCACATCCCGGCGGCGAGGAGTTCGGCGACCAGGTCCCAGGACTCCGTGTCGGCGAACACCTCGGTCCAGACGGGCAGCCAGCGTTCCAGGTAGTCGCGCAGGCGCGGCGGGAGTTCGTCGGGGCGGGCGGCGCGGTCGGTGAGGTGGAGGACGGTGCGGGCGAGGGCGCGGGCGCCCGCGCGGTCGAGCATCCACGGCTCGGGGGTGCTGCCGAGCCAGGTGCGGCCGGTGAGTTCGGCGGCGTCGGGCGGGTCGGGGAGGCCGAGGCGGCGGGTGGCGGCGAGGACGGCGAGCCTGCGATGCGGGGCGTGTTCGGTGACGCGGGCGGCGCGCAGACCGTGGAGGTGCGCCGCGAGGTCGTCGAGTCCGGCGTGTCGGTAGCCCACGGCGGCGAACTGGCTGTAGATCTCTACCGGATGCGTGGCCGCGGGAGTGTCCCGCTGGAGCTGGTGGAGGAGATCGCCATCGCGGAATTCGTGCCAGGCGAAGTCCATGAGTTCCTGGGCCGTGCGCGCGGCGCCGGGGCCGGTCGCGGGCGACCGCAGGACGGCGGCGGGGGCGGGGATCAGCGCGGCGAGCGCGTGGACGGCGTCCGGGGGGATGTCCTCGTCGGGGACGCCGCGCGGGAGCACGAGGTCGGCGCGTGCCTCGCTCAGGCGGGTGAGCGCGTTTCCGGCGACGCGATGCGCGAGCCGTACGGTGGTCGTGGTGTCCATCAGCCCGCTCCTCCCAGCAGCCGCCGGGCGACGGCGAGTTCGAACAGCGTTCTGGGCGGGTGGGGGCCGAGTGCGGCGAGGTGGGTGAGCGCGGCGGGCAGCAGGGGGTCGGGGGCTCCCGCGGCGTCGAGGGCGAGCCAGCGGGCGATCCGCGCGGCGGCGAGGTGGTCGTGGCGCAGGATCGCGTGGACGAGGCCGCGGGTGAGGGTGGGCGCGTGCTCGCGGAACCTGGTGCGGCAGGTGCCGGTGACGGGGGGCGAGGCGAGGGTGCTCAGGCGTGCGGCCTCGGCGCCCCAGGCCGTCCATGCGGCGGGGTCAGGCAGGGAGGTGGTCTCGGTGAGGGCGGTGAGCCGGTGGGTGGCGAGCCCTTCCCAGTCGTGGGTGGGGACGCCGAGCACGGCCAGGGCGCGGGTGAGCGCGGCGTCGCGCAGTGCCCATGCGGCACCCTCGGGCGCGCCGGGCGCGGGGGCGGGGAAGGCGGTGACGGCGGCGCGGACGAGTGCCGCGTCGCCCGGGGTGAGCGGGTGGCCCGCGACGAGGAACGGGAGGAGGACGTCGGCACCGCTCGCGCGCAGGGCCCCGAGGGCCCGGACGGGATCGACGCGGCCGTCGAGCGCGGCCCGCAGGGTGAACGTTCCTCCTGGGGCGGTGAGGGCGTCGGCGAGCACTCCGGTGAGCACGTCGGCGGCCGTGGTGGCCGCGCCGGGTCCTGCCCGGTGCGCGAGGGACATCAGCCGCCGCGGCGGGCCGCCGCTGCGCGGACCCGGGGCGGAACGGGCGACGGGGGGTGGTTCACGGGGGGACCTCGTCTCGTGCGGTCCGCGGAGGAGGCGGAGGAAATCGCCGTGCGCTGCGAACGCTCCCCGGCGGCCGGGGCATCCATGCAGAACGGCGGAAAAATACTGGCTATTGACAGCATGACCACCCGCCATATCGGCTTTCGCGCGAATGGGATAACAGAGCGACCGCTTACCGGGTGACCCGGGGAAAGGGCGTTCCTCGAAAGCCTGTCGCCCTCTCGCACCATTCGGCGAATCCATGGATACGCTCACCTCTCAGATGGAAAAATCACCCGTCGGATGTACTGTTCGGCTGCCCGCTGGGCAGGGTGCCCTGGACAACAGTGCTCCGCACGACTCGCGTAGTCAGGACGCCGAAAAACCATGGCAGACTGTGTTTCCTTCCGGGCCGGCCCATTGGAACGGTTTCTCTTCGGTTCCCCCGGGAGCAAAGTGATCCCGACCGGCTTCTTCATGGATCTCCCGGGCGCCCCGCCGTCCGTCGCCGCGCTCCGCGACCGGGCGCTCGGCCGGGTGGCGGAACTGCCCGCGCTGCACCAGCTCGCCGCGCCGGGCCCCCGGTGGGGCAGGGCGACGGCGTTCGACCCCGAACTCCACATCAGGACGCGGGACGTCGCCCCGGGCCGGGCCGCGCTCGACGCGGCGAGCCAGGAACTGCTGCACCTCCCGCTGCCCTCGGGGGCGGCGCCGATGTGGGACATCTGGCGGCTCCGCACGCCGGGCGAGGACGGCTACCGCCTGTGCTTCCGCATCCACCACGCACTCCAGGACGGCGTGGGCGCCGCGCACACCGTGACCCGGCTGCTGGCCGACGACCCCGGCACGCCGGGCCCGCGCGCGCACCGGCCCGTGCCCGTCACCCTGCGGGGCCTGACCGGGCTCGGCCGCGACCTGTACGGCTCGCTGCGGCGCGACCGCAGCTGGCACATGCTCGGCGTGCCCCCGGCCGACGACCTCGCCTGGTCCTACCGTGACACGCAGGACTCCCGGCTGCGCGCCCTGGCCGCGCGCTGGGGCGGCACGGTCAACGACATGTATCTCGCCGCGCTGGCCCGCGCGTTCCGCGCCTGGCACGCACGGCGGCCCGCGCCGCGCATGCCCTGCGGCGACGTGACGGCGGTCGTGCCGATGTCCCTGCGCAGGAAGGGCGAGGAGCACGCGCCGGGCAACCGTCTGGTGTTCGCGCGCGTGGCGCTGCCGTGCTCGCAGGACGGCCCGGCCGAGTGCGTAAGGCAACTCGTCTGCGACACGCGGCAGTTGCGCACGTCGGGGCAGCGGGAGATCGCGGGCCGCCTCTTCAACTGGGCGCCCGCCGCGGCGACCATAAGAAAACAGCTCGCCATCACCACGCCCCGCATCTCGCTGATCGCGAGCAACGTCCATCTGCCGCACGACGTCAGCTGCTTCGGCTCCCGGGTGGGCGCGTCCAGCATGTTCACCGCGCTGCCGCACGGCGTGCTCTGCTACGTGTCGCTGACCAGGACCGGGGGAACCGCGCGCTGCACGGTCGTCCACGACGGGGCGCTGCCGGGCGCGGGCGCGCTGCCCGAGCTGTGGCTGACGGCGCTCGGCGAGCTGGAGGCGACCGTCCCCGTCTGACGCCCGCCCCGCCCCGGCGCGGCCGTGCCCCGCGCCCGGCCCGCTGCCGAGCGTGGCGGCCAGATCACATTCCGGCGTCATGTCGCCGTCCCCGCCCGTTCAGGGCGCCGTCCCGTCGCGCTGTCAGCCTCTCGTCACGTCGTTGCCTGTTCGTCCGACAGACGAGAGGGACCCCACATGTCCCAGGACCCGACCATCCCCTCCCCCACCGGCCGCCGCCGGTTCCTCGCCTCGGGCGCAGCCGCCCTCGGCGCGGCCACCGCCGGCCAGCTCGCCGCCCCCGGCGCGGCGCGGGGCGCCACGGTCGCCGCGCGCCCGGCACACCGTCCCGCCGTCGCCCCGCTCCCCGACGGCCTGTTCACCCTCGGCGTCGCCTCGGGCGACCCGCTCCCCGACGGCGTGGTGCTGTGGACGCGGCTCGCCCCCGACCCGCTGCACGGCGGCGGCATGCCGGACCGGACCGTCGAGGTCGAGTGGCAGGTGGCGACCGACGCGCGCTTCCGCCGGATCGTACGGCGCGGCACGGCGCGCGCCGAGGCGGCGTACGGGCACAGCGTGCACGCCGACGTGCGCGGGCTCGCGCCGGGCCGCGACCACTGGTACCGGTTCCGCGCCGAGGGGCAGCTCTCGCCCGCCGGGCGCACCCGCACGGCCCCCGCGCCGCACTCCGTCGGCGCGCTGCGGCTCGCCCTGGCCTCCTGCCAGAACTGGCAGCACGGCTACTTCTCTGCCTACGCGGACATGGCCGCGCAGGACCCGGACGCCGTGCTGTTCGTCGGCGACTACATCTACGAGAGCGGCCCGTCCGCCACCGCCGTCCGGCGGCACGAGGGCACGGGCGAGCCGGTCACGCTGGAGCAGTACCGCAACCGGTACGCGCAGTACCGCAGCGATCCCGACCTGGCGCGCATGCACGCGTCCGCGCCGTGGATCGTCACCTTCGACGACCACGAGGTGGACAACGACTTCGCGGGGCAGATCCCCCAGGACCCGGACCGTCAGCCGCACGACGCGTTCGTCGCCCGGCTGACGGCGGGCTACCAGGCGTTCTACGAGCACATGCCGGTACGCGCGAGCGCCGTGCCGGACGGCCCGCACATCCGCGTGCACCGCAGGCTGGACTTCGGGCGGCTGGCGCGCCTCCAGGTCCTCGACACGCGGCAGCACCGCAGCGACCAGGCCACCACGCAGGAGGGCGCGCAGAACCCGCTGCTCACCATGCTCGGCGCGAGCCAGCGGCGCTGGCTGATCGACGGGCTGCGCGGCTCGTCGGCGCGCTGGAACCTGATCGGCTCGCAGATCATGCTGGCGGAGACCGATCTGCTGCCCGGCGTCGGCAAGCGCTGGTACTACGACGCGTGGGACGGCTACCAGACCGAGCGGAACGCGCTGCTGGGCGAACTGGCCGCGGTGCGCAACCCCGTCGTGCTCAGCGGCGACCGGCACCTGACGATGGTCAGTGACGTCAAGCGCGACTTCGCCGACCCGGGCTCGCGCGTGATCGGCGCGGAGTTCGTCGGCTGCTCGATCTCCTCCAACGGCGACCAGGACCAGGCCGCGTTCCGCGCCCAGTGGGACCCGCTGCGGGCCGACAACCCGCACTGGAAGCTGCTGGACGCGCACCGGGGCTACCACCTGTTCGACATCGACGCGGACGGCATCGACGCGCAGGTCCGCACGGTGGAGACCGTGCTGTCCCCCACGTCGCCGCAGCGCGAACCGGTGCGGCTGCGCGTGGACGCGGGCACGCCCGGCGTCCGCACGGTCTGAGCCCCCGTCGGGGCGCCGGGCGCCGGGGCGTCAGGTCGTGACGATCGGCGGACGGCCGCGCAGCACCTCCGTGTAGTCGGCGGCGGCGGCCTCCGTCGGCACGTCCTCGCGGCGGCGCTCCGACAGGAGCAGCCGGTGCTCCAGCAGCTCGTGGTAGACCTGTGCGGTGTCCAGCGCCTCGCGCACGTCGAGGGGGACGAGGCGCACGGCGGGCCGGAAGACGTCCCGGACCCAGCGGTGCGCCAGCACCTCGACGCGGGCGCCGAGCGGGTCGCCCGGCGCGTAGTCGTCCTGGGAGGCCATCCAGGTCTCCAGGTCGTTGAGGAGGCTGCGCGCCTGGTTCTCCTCGGCGTCCAGTCCGGTGAGGCGCAGCAGTTGCCGCTGGTGGTGCCCGGCGTCCACGACCTTGGGGACGAACGTCACGGCGTCGCCGTCAGGCGAGCGCTGGATCTGCATCTCGGCGACGTCGAAGCCGAGGGCGTTGAGCCGCCGGATGCGGCGGTCGATGTAGTGGCGCTTGTCGCGCGGGTAGACGGACGTGCGGGTCAGCTCGTGCCACAGCGCGTTGTAACGGTCCACGATGTCCTGGCCGAACGGGACCGGGTCCACGGCCGGGTGCAGGGAGCCGCCCGCCTCCAGGTCCATCAGCTCGCCCGCGATGTTGACGCGCGCGACCTCCAGGTCGTAGTCCCGCTGGCCGCGGCTCAGCGTCGGCTGGATCTGGCCGGTCTCGGCGTCCACGAGGTAGGCGGCGTAGGCCCCGGCGTCACGGCGGAACAGCGTGTTGGACAGCGAGCAGTCGCCCCAGGCGAAGCCGCTCAGGTGGAGGCGCACGAGGAGGACGGCCAGCGCGTCGAGGAGGCGCTTTATGGTGCCGGGCCGCATCGTCGTCTCGAACATGGAGCGGTAGGGCAGCGAGCCCTTCAACTGCCGTGTGATGAGGACGGGTTCCAGCGGCTCGCCCTCGGGCGTGCGCCGCTGGGTGACGACGGCCACCGGATCGACGGACGGCACGGCGAGCCGGTCGAGGTCGCGCAGCAGCCCGTACTCGCGCACGGCGGCCCACTCGCCGACCTCCTTCACCGCGACGATCTCCTCACCGGCCCGCGCGAACCGCACGACGTGCCGCGAGATGCCGCGCGGCAGGGCGACGAGGTGCTTGTCCGGCCACTCTTCGAGCGGCATGTGCCACGGCAGGTCGAGCAGCGTCGCGGGGTCGCGCGGATCGGTGGCGGTGATCTGGAGATCCATGCCCCCAGTCTGCGTCACCGGTGGCGTCAGGTCGGATCTGCGTCGAGGTGCCGTCCGGCCGAGCCCCTCGTAGAGTCCCCTGGCGGCCCGCCAGTGGCCCGCCGCCGCCTCCGATCTCGGCGATCGCCTGGACCGCCCTGACCTCCTCCAACTCCGCCGCCACCTCCCACATCCCCCAGGAGTGGAAGGGGCGGCTAAGAGCGTGGACAAGGAGGCCGAGAGGTCCGGGTGTGCTCGGCGGCGGCCACGGGATCGCCGCGGTTGAGATCCGTCCAGGTAGGCGCCTCGGCCGCACCCGCCGGACGGGGAACGGACGGCATGACGGGGGTGTCGTCGATCACAACGAGGGCCGCGTGGTGCGCCGTGTACGAGCGCCACGGCGCCGCGCCCTCATCGAGGCGGTTGGGCAGCCCGCCTTCGTGTCCGACCGTCCGCAGCAGGATGCCGAGGGCGTCGATCGGCTCGACCGGGGGCTGCCCGTGGTGACCACGCATGCTCGCTTAGAGGCGTCCGCCGGGACAGGTGCCCTGGAGGAGACGCGCCGCGTGGACGGCGAGCGCTTTTCTCCCGACATCCGCCCGTCCCGTGCAGGACCAGCAGCTTGAGCACCTGACCGTCGCCTGCCGCTTTCCTGCCCTCCACAGGCGAACTGCCGGGGCACACAATCACCCTGCCATTCGCCCGACGGGGAAAGTGTGAATTCGACATCACGACGACGAATGAGGCCAGGGACTCAGAACGTGGCGAGAACGAACTCCGCGGCATATATCATGAATCGGCACAGCGGTGCCAGCTGATCCATCACGTACATGCAGTACCCCCAGAGTTATGGCATGAACACGGAGAACTCACAGTAACACCACGCGCTTCGGAATCATCTCAAAGAGCAATGATCTAATGCCGCTGAGGTTGACGAAGGCCGCGATATCACCGCTTCACCTAAGCCGATGTCACGGGGGCGATGCGTATGTATGGCGTATGGGTGGGGGACAGTAGGGGCAGCAGGCAGTGCAGCCGGTGAGGAGCGTCCATGTCCGAGGTCCGCAGTGCGTCCGACGAGATCCTGCCCCTGGCCGCCGGTTTCCCTCCTGCGGGGAGGGACGAGTGGCGGGCCCTGGTCGCGGGTGTGCTGCGGAAGGCGGGCCGGGAGGTCCCGGCGGACGGCGGTGGCGCAGCCGTCGAGGACGCGTTCACGACTCACCTGGCGGACGGCGTCGTGGCGCGGCCCCTGTACACGGCCGAGGACGCCCCGCCGGACGCGACCGGTTACCCGGGCGCGGCGCCGTTCGTCCGGGGTGCCGGGCCGGGCGGCACGGTCGGCGGCTGGGACGTGCGGCAGCGGCACGCCGACCCCGACCCCGGCCGGACCAACGCGGCGGTGCTCGCCGACCTGGAGGGCGGCGCCACGTCGCTGTGGCTGGTGCTCGGCGAGGGCGGGCTGCCGCTCGACGGGCTGCCCGCCGCGCTCGACGGCGTGCTCCTCGACCTGGCGCCCGTGGTGCTGGAGCCGGGGCGGGACGTCGGACCGGCCGCGCGGCTGCTGCTGCGGCTGGCGGAGGAACGCGGCGTCGCCCCCGCGGCGCTGCGCGGCGGTCTCGGCGCCGACCCGCTGGGCCTGCTGGCGCGTACGGGGGACGCCGCGGGGCTGGCGGACGAGCTGCGGGCGGCGGTGGAGCTGGCCGTCCGCGCGCACCGTGAGCTGCCAGGCATGCGGGCCATGACGGTGGACGCGCTCCCCTATCACGAGGCGGGCGGCTCGGACGCGCAGGAGTTGGGCTGCGCGCTGGCCACCGGCGTGGCCTACCTGCGGGCGCTAACCGGCGGCGGGCTGCCGGTGGACGCGGCGCTCGGGCAGCTTGAGTTCCGCTACGCGGCGAGCGCCGACCAGTTCCTGACGGTCGCGAAGCTGCGCGCGGCGCGGCGGCTGTGGGCGCGCGTCGCGGAGGTGTCGGGGGCGGGCGCGGCGGCGGGGGCGCAGCGGCAGCACGCGGTGACGTCCCGCGTGATGATGACGCGCCGCGACCCGTGGGTGAACATGCTGCGCACGACGGTCGCGGCGCTGGGCGCGGCCGTGGGCGGCGCGGAGTCGGTGACGGTGCTGCCGTACGACGAGGCGCTGGGGCTGCCGGACGCGTTCGCCCGCCGGATCGCGCGGAACACCTCCTCGGTGCTGGTCTCGGAGTCGCATCTGGCGCGGGTCGTGGACCCGGCGGGCGGCTCCTGGTACGTGGAGCGGCTGACGGACGACCTGGCGCGTGCGGCGTGGGCGTGGTTCCAGGAGCTGGAGCGGGCCGGGGGGCAGGCGGAGGCGCTGCGGTCGGGGCTGGTCGCCGACCGGATCGGGGCGGAGTGGGAGCGGCGCTCGCGGCTGCTGGCGACGCGCGCGGAACCCGTCACGGGCGTCAGCGAGTTCGCGGACGTCACGGAGAAACCGGTGGTGCGGCCGAAGGCGCCGCCAGGACCTGGCGGCGGGCTGCCGCGCGTGCGGCGGGACGAGGCGTACGAGGCGCTGCGGGCCCGCGCGGACGCGCACGAGGCGGCGACGGGCGCGCGGCCCCGCGTGTTCCTGGCAGCGCTCGGACCGGCCGCGACGCACACGGCGCGGGCGACGTTCGCCGCGAACGTGTTCCAGGCGGCGGGGCTCGCGCCGGTGCACGAGCCGGTGTCGGTGGACGAGGAGTCGGCGGGCGCGGCGTTCGCCGCGAGCGGCGCGGCGGTGGCGTGCCTGTGCGGGAGCGACGCGCTGTACGGGGAGCGGGCGGTCGCGGTGGCCGCCGCGCTGCGGGCGGCGGGTGCGCGGCGGGTGCTGCTGGCCGGGCGGCCGGGGGAACGGGAGCCGGAGCTGCGCGCGGCGGGGGTGGACGGGTTCGTGTTCGCGGGCGCCGACGTGGTCACCTTCCTGGCGTCCGTGCTCGACGCGGCGGGGGGTGCGTGACGATGGCGCCGATCCCCGACTTCTCGGACGTCCCCCTCGGCCCCGCGCCGCACGACGAGGCCGCGGGAGCACGCGAGCGCTGGCGCGCCGCGGTCGCCGAGACGACCGGCCGCAGCGTGGACGAGCTGGTGTGGGAGACGCCGGAGGGCATCCCCGTCAAGCCGCTCTACACGGCCGACGACCTGGCGGGCCTCGACTTCCTGGGCGGCTACCCGGGGATTGCGCCCTACCTGCGCGGCCCGTACCCGACGATGTACGTGAACCAGCCGTGGACCGTGCGGCAGTACGCGGGGTTCTCGACGGCCGAGGAGTCCAACGCGTTCTACCGCCGCAACCTGGCGGCCGGGCAGAAGGGGCTGTCCGTCGCCTTCGACCTTCCCACGCACCGGGGGTACGACAGCGACCACCCGCGCGTCACGGGCGACGTCGGGATGGCGGGCGTGGCGATCGACTCGATCCTCGACATGCGGCAGCTGTTCGACGGCATCCCGCTCGACCGGATGAGCGTGTCGATGACGATGAACGGCGCGGTGCTGCCCGTCCTGGCGCTGTACATCGTCGCGGCGGAGGAACAGGGCGTGCCGCCGGAGAAGCTGGCCGGGACCATTCAGAACGACATTCTGAAGGAATTCATGGTCCGCAACACCTACATCTATCCGCCGCGCCCGTCGATGCGGATCATCTCCGACATCTTCGCCTTCACGTCGGCACGCATGCCGCGCTACAACTCCATCTCCATTTCCGGCTATCACATCCAGGAGGCCGGTGCGACGGCCGATCTGGAACTGGCCTACACGCTCGCGGACGGCGTGGAGTATCTGCGCGCCGGGCGGGAGGCGGGCCTCGCCGTGGACGCGTTCGCGCCGCGCCTGTCGTTCTTCTGGGCGATCGGCATGAATTTCTTCATGGAGATCGCGAAACTCCGCGCGGCGCGGCTGCTGTGGGCGCGGCTGGTGTCGCGCCTCGGCCCCGAGAACCCGAAGTCCCTGAGCCTGCGCACCCACGCGCAGACCTCCGGCTGGTCCCTGACGGCGCAGGACGTGTTCAACAACGTGACGCGCACCTGCGTCGAGGCCATGGCCGCCACGCAGGGCCACACCCAGTCGCTCCACACCAACGCGCTGGACGAGGCCCTGGCGCTGCCCACCGACTTCTCCGCACGCATCGCCCGCAACACGCAGCTGTTCCTCCAGCAGGAGTCGGGGACCACGCGCGTCATCGACCCGTGGGGCGGCAGCGCGTACGTCGAGCGGCTGACCCACGACCTGGCGCGCCGCGCCTGGCGGCACATCGAGGAGGTGGAGGCGGCGGGCGGCATGGCCGAGGCGATCGACGCGGGGCTCCCGAAGCTGCGCGTGGAGGAGGCGGCGGCCCGTACGCAGGCACGTATCGACTCGGGACGGCAGCCGGTGATCGGCGTCAACCTCTTCAGGGCGGCGAGCGACGAGCCCGTCGAGGTCAGGTCGGTGGACAACTCGGCGGTGCGCGCCAGCCAGCTCGCGAAGCTGCGGCGGCTGCGCGCCGAGCGGGACGGAGCCGCCTGCCGCGCGGCGCTGGACCGGCTGACCGAGGCGGCGGCGTCCGGCCGGGGCAACCTGCTGGAGGGGGCCGTGGCGGCGGCGCGCGCCCAGGCCACCGTCGGCGAGATCTCGGACGCGCTGGAGAAGGTCTTCGGGCGGCACGCGGGCCGCGTCCGTACGCTCTCCGGTGTGTACCGCGAGGAGGCCGGCGGCTCGCCGGGTGTGGAGCGGACGCGCGCGCTGGTCGCCGCGTTCGCGGAGGCCGAGGGGCGCAGGCCGCGCATCCTCGTCGCCAAGATGGGGCAGGACGGGCACGACCGGGGGCAGAAGGTGATCGCCACCGCCTTCGCCGACCTCGGGTTCGACGTGGACGTGGGCCCGCTGTTCCAGACCCCGGCCGAGGTCGCGCGCCAGGCCGTCGAGGCGGACGTGCACGTCGTGGGCGTCTCGTCGCTGGCCGCGGGGCACCTGACGCTCGTCCCGGCGCTGCGGGAGGAACTGGCCCTGGCGGGGCGGGAGGACATCACCGTCGTCGTCGGCGGGGTGATCCCGCCGCAGGACGTGGCGGCGCTGCGGGCGGCGGGCGCCGCGGCCGTGTTCCCGCCGGGCACGGTCATCCCGGAGGCGGCGTACGCGCTGCTGACGGAGCTGGCCGCGGATCTCGGCCTCGACCTGTGAGCCGGGGGGCGGCGTGACGCGGCGGCCGATCGACACGGACGCGCTGGCCGAGGGCGTGCTCGCCGGATCACGGGCCCAGGTCGCGCGGGCGATCACCCTGGTCGAGTCGCGGCGCGAGGACCACAGGCGGCTCGCGCAGCGGCTGCTGCTGGCGCTGCTCCCACACGCGGGGCGGGCGCGGCGGGTGGGGATCAGCGGGGTGCCCGGCGTCGGGAAGTCCACGTTCATCGACGCGCTCGGCTCGCTGCTGACGGCGGACGGGCACCGGGTCGCGGTGCTCGCGGTCGATCCGTCGTCCACCCGTACGGGCGGCTCGATCCTCGGGGACAAGACGCGCATGGAGCGGCTGGCCGTCGATCCGGCGGCGTTCGTGCGGCCCTCGCCGTCGGCCGGGACGCTGGGCGGCGTGGCGCGGGCGACGCGCGAGACGGTCGTGGTCATGGAGGCGGCCGGGTACGACGTCGTGCTGGTCGAGACGGTCGGGGTCGGCCAGTCGGAGACGGCGGTGGCCGGGATGGTCGATTCGTTCCTGCTGCTGACGCTGGCGCGTACCGGGGACCAGTTGCAGGGCATCAAGAAGGGCGTCCTGGAGCTGGCGGACGTCGTCGCCGTCAACAAGGCGGACGGCCCGCACGAGCGGGACGCGCGCCGCGCCGCCCGTGAACTGGCGGGCGCCCTGCGGCTGATGGGCCCGGCCGACGCGTCCTGGACGCCGCCGGTCCTCACGTGCAGCGCCCGGGAGGGCGCCGGGCTCGGCGAGGTGTGGGAGCGTCTCCAGGCCCACCGCGCCACGCTGGAGGCGACGGGACGGCTGGCGGCCAAGCGCCGTGACCAGCAGGTCGAGTGGACGTGGGCGATGGTGACCGACCATCTGCTCACCAGCCTGCGCCGTGACCCGGAAGTGCGCCGCCTCGCACCGCTGCTTGAGCAGCAGGTCCGGGACGGCGCACTCACCGCGACGCTGGCGGCCGAGCGGCTGATCGCCGCGTTCCGGCCGGGTCAGGACGGTGCCGACGGCACCGGGGGGACTTACGGGTAGTTGGCGACGTACTGGATCTGGTTCGCCAGGTTGGCCGTTCCTCCGGTGTCGTTGATCACGCGGTTGATCGTGCCGACGCCGCCGAGCGAGACGGACACGAGTCCGTGGAGCCGCACGCCCGGTTTGTTCGGCACTTCGAAGCTGCGTGCCGCGGTGACGGACGGGTTGACGTTGAAGTAGCAGTAGCTGCCGACGCCCCACGCCTCATGGGTGTTGACCGAGTCGGCGACCTTGTAGGCCGCGTAGCCCGGCGAGGAACCGTTCATCCAGGCGGCCTGGTTGGGCGGGTCGTAGGGCATCTCGTTCTGGTAGAAGTACGTCCGGCCGCGTTCGCCGTTCCAGATGGTCTGGTACTTCTGGTAGTGCTCGACGAACAGGCCGTACATCGTGACGTCGTCGCCGTTCACGATCAGGCCCTGGTCGGCCGTGTTCTGGTTCCAGCCGATGCCCGCGCCGTGGTCACCGCGCCACAGCCACAGGTGGTCGCCGATCACGTCGTCGCTGTTGACGGTGAGGCTGGTCGTCGCCCGGCCCACGTGCGCGCCGCCGATGCGGAAGTACACGTCGTGCAGCGAGGTCGGGTTGGCGGAGTGGTCGGCCGAGGATCCGGGCGGGCCGACCTCCATGAGGTTGGGCGAGTTGTTCGGACCGGCGTCGATGAACAGACCGGCGACCTTCACGCCGTCCACGTCGGCGACCGAGATGGCGGTCGCCCCGGTGTCCGGGATCAGGGTGGCGAGGCCGAGGCCGAGGACGACGGTGTTCGGGTTGGTGACGCGGATGGTCTCCGACAGGTGGTGGATACCGGGCGTGAACAGGAGGTGCTTGCCCTGCTGGAGCGCGGCGTTGATCGTCGCGGTCGAGCTGCCCGGGTGGACGATGTAGAAGTCGGCGAGCGAGACGGACGAGCCGGGCGCGTTGCCGTTCGCCCAGCTGGTGCCGACCGCGTTGCGGCGGACCGCGGGCACGAAGACGTTGTAGTTGCCCGAGCCGTCCACGTAGAGGAACGGCTTCTCACGGACGACCGGAGTCTGGCCGACGACCGTGTGCGAGGGGTTCGGGAAGTTCTGCGGCGGGGTGCCGGTCGAACCGACGAACACCATGTTCCACACCGAGCCGCTCCAGGCGCCCAGTTCGCTGTTGCGGGTCAGCCACTGCTGCTGCGAGCCCGACTCGACGAAGCCATCGATCTTGGTGTCGGCGAACAGGCCGCCGCTCGCCCAGCCGTCGCCGCCGTTCCACAGCTGCGTGCCGATGCCGCGCAGGTGCATGCGGCGGTACGGGGCGGCCTGCGAGACGGCCCAGCGCTCGATCTGGTTCGGCGGCAGGGTGACGGAGAAGTTCTCCACGCCGCGCCAGAAGTTCTGCGTGGCGTTCCCGAGGTTGTCGGGGTTGTCGCCCTGCTGGAGCCAGTCGGCCTCGACGCGGACGTGCCCGTTGATGTTGACGTCGTCCGGGTTGCGGCCGAGGCCCGCGATCTGGGTGTAGAAGCCCAGCGGGATGTCGAGGTTGTAGTTGCCCGGCTTGAACAGCACGGCGTAGCGCTGCTCACCGAACTGGTTGGTGTGCTGCTGGTTGTAGATCGTGTTGATCCGGCTCTGGATGGTGCCGGTCGGGGTGGACTGGTCGTACACCAGGACGTTCGGGCCCAGGTTCGGGTTGGCCGGGTCGGTCGGGGGCACCGAGGGGCCGCCGCCGCCGATCTCGCCGTAGACCTGGAACTCCCACAGCGAGTAGCCCCACGGGGTGGCGCGCTGCGTGCCGTAGACACGGACGTAGCGGGCGGTGCCGCTGACGCTGAGGGTGTCGATGCCGCCGTTGCCCGCGGTCGTCGAGTACACGGTGTTCCAGGTGGTGCCGTTGGCCGAGGTCTCGACGCGGTAGGCGCTGGCGTACGCGGCCTCCCAGTTGAGGACGACCTGGGTGAGCGTGGCCGAGCTGCCGAGATCGACCTGGATCCACTGGGGGTCGCTGAAGGCGCTGGCCCAGCGGGTACCGGTGGCGCCGTCCACGGCCGCCGAGGCGGGGGTGCCCGCGTTCTCGGTGGAGGAGGCCGTGACGGCCTTGTTCTGCGAAAGGAGCGTCGGGGCGGCCTCGGCGCGCTGGGCGGGGGCGACGAGCAGCCCGGCGGCGACCAGCAGGACGGCCCAGAGCATGGCGGCGCGGGAGCGTTGCCAGCTCGGTCGGTAGCGGCCCGGTGGGCGCGCGAACAGGGATGTCATGGGATCTCCTGGGTGGGGGCGGAAGCGGGTGAACACAGGAGAGAGCGCTCTCTCACGCCATCGCCAGGAGTGTTGTTGCGACCCCGTTTCGTGTCAAGGAGCTGAACGGACCGGAACCGTAAGGCGATTGACGCATACGGCGTTCAGCCTGGTGAACGCGTTCCGGATCTCGGCGGCCCGTGTTCAGGACGTGGACACGTCAGGTCTAGACCTTGACGATGGGAGCCCCCACCGACGGAGAGGTTGGTCCCATGGACAGGCGACAGCTCCTCGCCACCGCCGCGCTCGTCGCGGCCACGCCCGCCGTGCCGCTCGTCGCGGCGGCACCCGCCCACGCCGCGCCGCCCTCCCCCACGCTGCCGTCCCGCGCGGCGATCGTGTCCGTGCTGCGGCGCGTCACCGACCACTGGATCGGCGCGCACGGCAACCCGGGCGACAACCGCTGGGCGCGCGCGACGTTCTTCAGCGGCCTGACGGCCGTCCACCGCCTCACCGGCGAGCGCCGCTACCTCGACTACGCGCGCGGCTGGGCCGAGCGGCACGGTTACGGCCTGAACGCGGGCGTGACGACGCGTCACGCCGACAACCACAACGCGGGCCAGACCTATCTGGACCTGTACGAGATCGAGCCGGAACCGGCCAAGATCGCCGCCATCGAGGATTCGCTCCGGCGCATGGTCTACACCGATCGCCCGCAGAAGAACGACGACTGGTGGTGGGACGACGCGCTGCACATGGCCATGCCGCCCTTCGCCAGGATCGGGCGCCTCAGGAACGACACGCGCTTCTGGGAGAAGCTGTACGGCCTGTACAACCACACCAAGCGCGTCCAGGGCGGCCCCGGGCTGTACGCGCCGTCGCAGGGCGGCCTGTGGTACCGGGACGACCGGTTCCTGCCGGGCGGCATCCTCTCGCCGAGCGGCCGTCCCGTGCTGTGGTCGCGGGGGAACGGCTGGGTCGCGGCGGGGCACGTCAAGACGCTGAAGACGATGCCCGCGAACGCCGCGCACGTCCAGGAGTACCGCGACACGCTGGCGCAACTGGTCCGCGCGCTGCGGCCGATACAGCGGGCCGACGGCTTCTGGAACGTGAACCTGGCCGACGCCGCGCACCTGCCGGGCCCCGAGACGAGCGGCACGGCGTTCTTCGCGTACGGGACGGCCTACGCCGCCGCCACCGGTCTCGTGGACGCGGCGACGTACCTGCCGGTGGCGGCGCGGGCGTGGAACGGGATGGTCGCGACCGCCGTGCACCCGGACGGCTTCCTCGGCTACGTGCAGAACGTCGGTGACCGGCCGGAGTCCAGCCAGCCGGTGAACTACGGCACGACGGCCGACTTCGGGGTCGGCGCGTTCCTGCTCGCGGGCACGGAGCTGGCGGCGCTCGCCACCTGACCCGCGACCGCGTGGCCCGCGCCCCCCGTCGCCGCCCCGGAGGCACCGGCGGCGGGGGCGCGCGGCGTCACGCGCGCCGGTGGCCCCGCGCGAGGACCAGCAGCACCGCCACGCACAGCGCCGCCGTCACGGCGGCGAAGCACTGGACGGCGGTGAGGAGCCCCACGACGGTGGCGAGGAACCCGACGCCGACGACGGGCACGCTGACGCCCAGGTAGAGGATCACGTAGAACGTGGACAGCGCCTCGGCACGCCGGTCGGGCGGCGCGGCCTGGTTGACGGCGGTGAGGCCGCCGAGGAACGTGAGGCCCTGCCCGACGCCGCCGACGGCGGTCGCGGTGAGCAGCAGCGCGAGGGAGGACAGGCCCCCGGCGAGCGCGAGCAGGACGAGGCCGGTCGCGAGGAGGGGCAGGCCCGTCAGTTCGAGGCGCCTGGCGCTCCTGCCGTGTCCGGCGAGCTGGGCGAGCGCGGAGCACAGCAGCAGGAGGCCCACGGACGCGCCCGCCAGGAGCAGGTTGCGGCTGTCGGCGAGCGTGGTGACGTACGTCGGCACGAGGGTGAGGAACAGGCCGGTCACGGCGAACGCGAGGAAGCTGGCCGCTCCGCTGGAGACGAGGACGGGCCGCATCCCGGCGGGGACGCCGGGCCGCCTGGGCCGCCGCCGCGCGCCCCGGGCGGCGGTCGGCAGGGCGGCGACCGCGACGGCCGCCGGGACCAGCAGGGCGATCTCCACGGCGAACGGCAGGACGCCGGGCGCGGGGGCGTACTCGGCGAGCAGCCCGCCGAGGAGCGGGCCGAGGCCGAGGCCGCCGACGGAGATCACGGTGGAGACGAAGGCGGCGCGGCGGTGGTCGCCGGCCGGTTCGAGTTCGGTCAGCGCGGCGGTGAGCGGTCCTGAGGCGGCGCCGAGGGCGATGCCCTGGAGCGCGCGGGCGGCGAACAGCCAGCCGGGGCCCGTGGCCAGCGCGAAGGCAAGCGATCCGAGGGCGGCCAGCGTGACGGCCCCGAGCAGCAGCGCGCGGCGGCCGAGCAGGTCGGTGAGGGGCCCTGCCGACAGGAGGGAGGGGATGAGGACGGCCGCGTAGACGGCGAAGACCAGCGTGACGACGAGGGCGGAGAAGCCGAAGCTCTCCTGGTAGCCGCGGTAGAGCGGGGTGGGGACGTTGGTGCCGACGAGGAGGACGAGGAGGGTGTACGCGGCGCCCCTGAACCGCCATCGGCCGCCGGGCGCGGGCGGCCCGCCGGGGACGGCGGCGGCTGGGGCGGGGTGCCGCCGCGTGACGGCGGGGCGTTCGGTGGACATGCGACTCCTCCACACTCCGATGTTCGGCCTGGACGAACATAACAGATGTTCGAGAAAGTCGAACATGCTCTGCTAGGCTCGCCGCCATGGCCAGCCGCACCGCGACCCCGCTCGTCCATCCAGGCCGTGACCAGCTGCGGTTCACGACCGTGCTCGCCGCCCTGAGCGATCCGGTACGGCTCGCCATCACCGCCCGCCTCGCCGACGCGGGACCCGGCGGCGAGCTGGCGTGCGCGACGTTCTCGCTGCCGGTCAGCAAGTCCACCCAGAGCGGCCACTTCAAGGTGCTGCGGGAGGCGGGCGTCATACACCAGCGGGATGAGGGCACCCGGCGGCTCAACCGGCTGCGGCGCGACGACCTCGACGCCCTCTTCCCCGGCCTGCTCGACCTCGCCGTCCCGCACGGCCGCGAGATCATGACCGGCTGGGACGGCTGAACGCCGCCGCCGTCAGGCCGGGGTGAGCACGCCGTCCAGCCCGCGCTCCGCCCGCACGAAGGCGGGGTACTCGCCCGGTTCGCAGTGGATCTCACGCCAGCCGGGCCCGCGCTGCGGCGCGCAGCCGAGCAGCGGCAGCCACTCCCCCTCCGGCACCCACAGCGTGCTGCGTCCGCCCGGCTCCAGGAGCGGCGCGACGAGGATGTCGGGCCCCAGCAGGTACTGGAGGTCGGCGTCGCGCGCGGCGCGGTCGCCCGGGTAGGCGAGCGGCATGGCGCGCATCAGCGGCAGGCCGTCGGCCGAGGCCGCCAGGTAGCGGCGCATGCGCTGCCGTAGGCGGCAGGCGGCGATGGCGGCCGAACGCGCGGGCTCCGGATAGGCCGTCGGCTCGCGGCGTCCTACGCCGTGGAAGCGCATGAGGGGCGTGAACGCGGCGAGTTGGGCCCAGCGCCCGTACAGCTCGGGATCGACGTCGGCGAACACGCCGTCGGGCGTCATGTGTTCACGCAGCACCGCCGCGCGCTCGTAGGCGGCGGGCGTCCAGAAGCCGCCCGCGTCGTGGCTGACGGCCGAGCAGCCGCTGAGCGACATGGACAGCACGGCGCGCAGCGTCGAGACGAGGCCGCTCCAGGTGGAGGGCAGGTCACCGGCCCAGTGTGCGGCGTCGCGCTGGGAGCCCGCCGTGCCGGAGCGGGCGACGGGCACGAAGTCGCCGCCCCTGGCGCGCAGCCCGGCCTCGCGGACGGCGCGCTGGTAGAGGAGGCCGTAGCTGTTGCGGCGCTCGGTGCCGCGGGTGCCGTCGGCGAAGACGGCCTCGTCGGGGATCTCCTCGCCGAAGTCCGCGAGGACGGCGGAGTTGCCCTCCTCGCGCAGGACGGCAGCGAGGCGTCCGACCCACCAGGCGTGCGCGTCGGGGTTGGTGAAGTCCACCGGCAGCGAGTCGGGGTTGTCGGCGGTGGCGGCGGGGCGGCCGTGGATGTCGTGGACGAGGAAGCCGCGCCGCTCCACCTCGTCGGCCAGGGGCGTGCCGCGCTGGACGTAGGGGTTGATCCACAGGCTGGTGCGGACGCCCCGCTCGGTGAGGGGACGGGTCCAGCCCGCGGGGAAGCGCGCGCGGTCGGCCGGTGCGGTCCAGGCGGCGGCGGTGAGGACGTTCTCGTCCAGCCACTCGTCCACGTGCACCACGTCCACCGGGCAGTCGGCCGCCTCCAGCTCCTCCACGGTCCGCACGACCTCGTCGGCCGTGAAGTAGGAGGACCTGCTCATCCACACGCCGTACGCCCACTCGGGCATGTCCACCGAGTGGCCGGTCAGGGTGAGGTAGCGGTCGAGGAGGGTGGGGGCGTCGCCGGTGAGGAGGAAGAGGTCGAGTTCGTCGCCGCGCACCTCGATGCGGGCGGCCTCGGAGTGGGTGGCGCCGAGGTCGGCGGCGACGGGCCCGCCGGTGTTGGCGAACAGACCCCAGCCCGCGTCCGACCACAGGAACGGGATGTTGAGGTACGCGGAGTCACGCCCGGCCGCGCGGTCCTCCTCGATGTTGCGCAGGCTGCGGCGGCGTCCGCGCAGGTTGATGCCCTGGTAGCTCTCGCCGCCGCCGTAGACGGCCGCGTCGGGCGCCAGGTGCACCGTCTCGACCCAGCCCGCCGGGCGGCCGGGCGCGGCGGCCAGGTGCCCGGCGTGGAAGGGCACGGTCGCGCCCTCGTGCTCGGAGAACCGCGCGAACGGGCCGAAGCGCAGCCCCTGCGGCGCGGCCTGCTGGGACGGCAGCTCGCCGGTCGTGCCCTCGTCCCACAGCGCCTGGACGCCCGGACCCGTGATCTCGGTGCCGCCGGGGACCCGGCGCAGCAGCGCCGGGCGGTGCGGCAGGTCCATGAGCGCGGGGGACGCGCCCCGGGGGCCGGGGTCGGCGCCGGTCGGGCTGACCAGGCGTATCCGCAGGACGCCGGGGAGCGGCACGGTGCAGGAGAAGCGCACCGTGCGGCCCGAGGCGAGGGTGACCCGGAGGAATTCGCGGTCCGCCGCCGGTTCCGCGGCCACGTAGGGGTCGGTGCGTGACGTCATCGGCGGCGAGTACCCGGGGCCGGGCGGGGCTAACGGGCGGTGCCGCCGGGGGCGGGCCGCCATGGCGGCGGGTGGCCCGGGTAGATGCATTCGGGTACCGGCGCGCCGCCGTCCCGCACGGCGTCCGCGCGCCGGTGGCCGTGCGCGCCGACAATGTGCGCCGCCGGGATGGATCGCGGGAACAGGTGGCCGGTCCCGGCCAGGGACGGACGGAGAGGGGGCGAGATGCTGACCGAGATCGTGCTCGTCGTGGTCGCGCTGGCACTGACGCTGGCGTGTTCGGTGTTCGTCGCGGCGGAGTTCTCGCTCACCACGGTGGAACGCGGTGAGCTGGAGCGTGCGGAGGCCGAGGGACAGAAGGGCGCGTCGGGCGCGCTGCGGGCCGTGCGGGCGCTGACGCTCCAGCTGTCGGGCGCGCAGCTGGGCATCACGGTGACGTCGCTGGTCATCGGCATGCTGGCGGAGCCGTCGCTGGCGGCGCTGCTGCACGGCCCGCTGGAGTCGCTGGGGCTGCCTGACGGCCTGGCGTCCACGCTGGCGGTGGCGCTGGGCATCACGCTGTCCACGGTCGTCCTGATGGTGGTGGGCGAGCTGGTGCCGAAGAACTGGGCGATCTCCAGCCCCCTGCGGATCGCGCGGGCCGTCGCCGGGCCGCAGCGGGCGTTCACGCACGCGTTCGGGCCCTTCATCCGGCATCTGAACAACACGGCGAACCGGTTGGTGCGGCTCTTCGGGCTCGAACCGACGGAGGAGCTGGCCTCGGCCCGCACGCCGCAGGAGCTGGTGGCGCTCGCCCGGCACTCGGCGGCCGAGGGCGTGCTGCCGCCGGACTCGGCCGAGCTGTTCGTCCGTACCCTGCACCTCGGCGACCTGACGGCGGAGAACGTGATGACGCCCCGGGTGGACGTGCACGCGCTCGCCGCCACGGCGACCGCGGCCGACGCGGCGAACCTCACGCTGGCGACCGGCCTGTCCCGCTTCCCGGTCTACGACGACGGTCTCGACGACATCGTGGGCCTCGTGCACATCAAGGACGTCCTGGCGCTCGACGACGGTGTGCGGGCCGACACGCCGGTCTCCCGGCTGTGGACGGAGCCGCCGCTCGTGCCGGACACGCTGCCGGTGGACCGGCTGCTGGAGCGGCTGCGGGGCACGCGGTCGATGGCGGTGGTCGTGGACGAGTACGGCGGGACGGCCGGGGTCGTCACGTTGGAGGACATCGTCGAGGAGGTCGTCGGCGAGGTCCGCGACGAGCACGACCCGGACGAGGACCCCGACCTGGCGCCCGTCGGCGCGGGCGGCTGGGAAGCGGAGGGCCGGGTCCGCGTGGACCAGCTGGCGGGCGTCGGCCTCCGGGTGCCCGAGGGCCCGTACGAGACGGTCGCCGGGCTGATCGCCGCCCGTCTGGAGCGCATCCCCGAGGAGGGCGACGCGGTGGAGGTGGACGGCTGGCGGCTGGACGTGCTGGTCGTGTCGCGGCACCGCGCGGACCGCGTGCTGATCAGGGCGCCTCGGACCCGGCCGGACGGGCGCCGGGAGCCGGATGAGGCGGGCGGGGAGGCGGAGGCCGCCGGATGAACACCGTGCACCTGGCGATCGGCGTGCTGACGCTGGTCACGAACGCGTTCTTCGTCGGCGCCGAGTTCTCCCTCATCTCCGTGCGCCGCGACCAGATCGAGCCGCGCGCCGAGCGGGGCGAACGGCGGGCGCGCACCGTCCTGTGGGCCCTGCGGCACCTGTCGCAGATGCTCGCGGCGGCGCAGCTCGGCGTCACCGTCTCCTCGCTGGTGCTCGGCGCCGTGGCGGAACCGGCGATCGCGCACCTGCTGGAGCCCGCCTTCGACGCCGTGGGCGTGCCGGTCTCGCTCGGCCACACGGTCGCCTTCGCCGTCGCCCTGCTGATCGCGACGTACGCGCACATGCTGTTCGGCGAGATGGTGCCGAAGAACGTCGCGCTGGCCGCGCCGGAGCGGACCGTGCTGCTGCTCGCTCCCCCGCTCGTGGCGCTGACGCGGGCGCTGCGGCCCGTCATCTTCGGGATCAACGCGCTGGCCAACGCCGTGCTGCGCCTGCTGCGCGTGGAGACGCGGGACGAGGTGGCGTCCGTCTTCACGGACGAGGAGCTGGCCCGGCTGGTGCGCGATTCGTCGGACGCGGGGCTGCTGCCGCCCGACGAGGGCGAGCGGCTGCGGGACGCGCTGGCCCTCGGCAGCCGCGCGGTGGCCGAGGTCATGGTGCCGCTGGCGCGCATGGTGACGGTGGACCACCGGGTCACGCCGCGGCGGCTTGAGCGGACGTCGGCCGAGTCGGGCTACTCGCGCTTCCCCGTCACCGGTCCTGGCGACCAGGTCATGGGGTTCCTGCATGTGAAGGACACGCTGGAGCGGACCGAGCGCGACCGCCCCTTCCCGCGCACGGCGCTGCACCCGGTGGTGCGGGTCAGGCTGGACACGCCGCTGGACGACGCGCTGACGGCGATGCGCGGCACGGTGACTCACCTGGCCGCGGTGATCGGCGGGAACGGGCGGCTGCTGGGCTTCGTGACCATGGAGGACGTGCTGGCCGAGCTGGTCGGCCCGCCCGCGCCGCGCGCGGCCTGATTGGTGCGCCGAGCCGTCGGGTACGCGGAAGACGCACACGGAACAGACCAATCACGCATGACGGACAAGAGCGGATGGACCGCACGGAATCGAGAAGGAGGCCGAGCATGGGCAAACCGAATCCGATCGAGGTGCAGAAGGCGCTCAAGGGCATCAGCTATCCGGCCGACAGGTCGGACCTGGCCGAGCAGGCGAAGCAGAACCACGCCGACCAGGGCCTCGTGCAGCGCATGGAGACGCTGAAGGGCGACACCTTCGAGCGGCCGAGCGACGTGCAGAAGGCGCTCTTCGACTGACGGCGCCGCCACCCCTTCCGTGAACGGTGGCACGCCACGACAGCCCCCCGGCCCGGAAGGCCGGGGGGCCGTCGTCGTCCTGCTACTCGTGTGGAGGTGTGCAGCGGTCCTCGGGCGCGCGGCACAGGTAGCCGCGGCCTTTGCAGTGCCAACAGCGGTGCGGCGCCGGTACGCCCATGGCCGGGCCGGCCACGGGGACGTACAGCGTCTCCCGGACCTCGGTGCGCCTGCCCGTGCATGCCTGGCACTGCTGGTGCGGCCCCGGGCAGTCGTCCGGCGGGCCTACTGGCTGATCCATCCCGTCCCTCCGCAGGAGCCGCAGGACCGCTCCTCGTACTCCGTGGGCACGCCCGGCTCGACAGTGGACCGCCGAGCCACCAGGACGTACCCCTTGCCGCTGCATGTCCCGCACTGCGCCTTGGGCTTCGGGGCCTTCGGCGGCTTTGCCTTACCCATTGTGTACCACTCCTCGCTGCTCGTGGTGGTCGTTGGGTGCCCGGCCGCCGCCGGTGCGGGCGGAGGCGGCCGGGCAGCCTGCCCGCGTGTGCCAGTGGGGTCACGCGCGGTCAGGGGTCAGAACGGTGCGAACGGCAGCCGCGTCCGTTCGCCGCTCGCGGCGGCGAGGGTGTCCAGCACCTCGTCCCGGCTCGGCGGGGGCGCGGTGGACAGGGCGACGCTGGCCCACATGCACAGGCCGTCCATCACCGGGGTGACGCTGTACGCGTGGCGGACGCCGTTCGCCAGGCCGGGGATCGGGTCGGGCAGCCTTGGCGTGCGGTGGGCCCGTGAGCGGTGGATCTGGATGGCTACGGCGTCCTCGTCGGCGCGCAGGCTCAGCCACCAGGGGCGTCGGGTCCGTCCGGCCGTGATCATGGCGTCCGCGACGGGCCACGCGGCGGACAGGCCGTGGGCGTCGAGTGTGCTCCGCGTCCACTCCGCGGCTGCCGTCGTGTCGTCGTCCCCGCCGCCGCCCGGGAAGAGACGCGAGGTGAACAGGTGCACGGGTTCCCGGCGGTCGTCGGTGTCGGTCACGGCCGCCTTCCGTAGCTCCATGACGGCGGCGTGCACGGCTGAGGTCGCGGCGCCACGATCCCGGCCCGCCACCACACGCGACGCGGAGGCCGCAACAGCGGGGAACAGCCGGTCCGTGATGGGCCGCAGCTGGGGCGCGTCACCCAGATCCGCGAGCCGCGCGACCAGTTCGTAGGGAACAGCAGCGGGCCAGTAGTGCAGGCCACCACGGGACCCGGACGGGTGCGCGAGGAACGGCACGAGGCGCCCACCGATCCGGCAAGGGCGGCAGGCGTACGACGTCCAGCGGCCGGTCCCGTCCCCTGTCGGGATCTCAGCGACGGTCACCAACTCGCCAGCGGTCGCACCGCAGTACATGCAGCGCACGTCCGCAATCACGACCCCTCACCCCCGTCCGGCGTCTCCCCCGGCCCGGCCTCGGCGGCAGAAGGCGCGGAAGTCGCCTCGGCATCCGTGGCCGGTGTCCCCCGCCAGACGGGCCGGGGCAGCGGCCCTTCCAGGCCGGTGATGACGGTGATGTGCGGGTTCGGGTCACGGCGGGGCGCAGGCCGGCGTCCCCGTCCCACAGGCCATGGACACGATCGACCGGCGGGATCGCGAGCACGTGCCCACGCCCCAACGGCACCACACCGCAAGGCCACCACCGCCCGTTCGCCGCACCGACCGGAACCAGCCAGTGCAACACCCGCTGCACCGGATCCTCCACCACCGGCCCCGACAACCCCGTCAACGCGAGACGCGGCAACACGTACAACCCCTGGAAGGTCGGCACACGCACCGCATCGAAGTCCTCACCCAACGGCCTTATGCGAACCCGGCGGTCGATCGGTACCCAAGCGGGGAATGTATGAAGGAGAGGAGTTCCGGTCACAGTCTCACCAACCTCGATAGGGGGTGACAACCAGTCAACTCCTCGATGCGGAGCGGTACGAGATGCCAGACTGTCGGCCACTGTCGTCCACTTGTCGTCCAGCACTACCTGAGGGAAGCCGTGACCGACGCAGACCGCATCCGGGACGCGCGCCGTGCGCGCGGCCTGACTCAGGAGGGGCTGTCAACTCGGCTGGCCATCGCCGCAGGTCGCGCCCCCACGGACGGCCCCGGCCGAAACCAGGTCTACCGGTGGGAGAAAGGGCGCCGATGCCCTAGCTCATGGCGCCCTCATCTGGAGCAGGTGCTCGGTATCTCCCTGAACGGTTACCGTGGTCAGACCGCACAGCTCGCGGGTATCCATGAGATCGAGATCGAGGAGATGCCTGTGGACCGCCGCCAGTTCATCGGAGCCAGCGCTGTCGCCGGGGTCGCGATCAGCTCACCCGCGACGGCCGGGGGACGTCGCCTGGGCCGTTCCGATGTGGACCGTGCCAGGGCGCGTCTGGCCGATCTGCGCCGACTCGACGACTACAGCGGCGGCGCCGCGGTCTACCCGCTGGCCATCCGGGAGATCGGCGCTCTCGCCGGTATGGCGTCCTCGGGCACTTACACCCAGGCAGTGGGACAGCAACTTCTCACCACACTGGGCGAGCTGTACCAGTTCACCGCGTGGACGGCGTTCGACGCCGGGCACGGCGAGCGTGCACGAGGGCTCGCGCTCGCGGCGGCGAACGCCGCCAACCGGGCTGGCGACCGCACTCTGGGTGCGACGGCGCTCTCCGAGCTGTCCTACCTGACCGCCTCGTCAGCTCACCCCGGTGAGGGCGTCGCGATGGCCCGCGCCTCGCTGGCGAACGCTCGGCACGCCATCCCGGCGGTGCGGGTCGTCCTGGCGGACCGGCTCGCGTGGGCATGCGCGCGCACCGGGGACCTGGAGGGGGCTGCCCGAGCGATCGGAACGGCGCAGGAGGCACACGACCGCCGGGACGACGCCTCGGACGACGAACCCGACACCGTGTACTGGATCAACCGTGACGAGTCCATGATCATGAGTGGCCGTGTCTGGTCGGCCCTGGGGCGGCATGACCGTGCCGCCGCCGTGTTCGAGGAGCTGACGGCCCCCTACGACGACACACACGCCCGCGAGATGTCGCTGCTGCACTGCTGGTTGGCGGACGCACGCGTGGGGACCGGCGAGATCGATGGGGCGGTGGCGTCCGCCCGTCGGGCCGCCGAACTGGCTGCCCAGACCGCGTCGCCCCGGACCGACGACATGCTCAGGAACACGTTCAGCGCGCTCCAGCCCCACCGGGGAACACCCGCGGTCGGCGAACTGCTGGACACCTGGAACGGCTGACCGGCCCGCTGAAACGGACCGGCGTCGTGGGCCGGAGCCCGGCCGAGCACCTGTCATGACCCCTGCGCGGGACGCTGCGGTGGGCCGCGCACTCCCCCGCGTGACGGTAGGGTCACCGGGCATGTACCCGGTGACCCAGTGCGGCGCCCACCTGACACTGCGCGAGGTGGGCGTGGACGATGTCGGTGCCCTGCTGGCGATCTACGGGAGCGCGGAGGCGACGCGGTATCTGTCGTTCGAGCCGCGCACGCGGGAGCAGGTCGGGCTCATCGTGGCCCGGTCGATGGTGTCCGCCACCGCGCAGCCCCGCACCGAGTACGCACTCGCCGTCTGCGAACGTGGCCCGGACGGGCCGCTCGTCGGGTTCGCGCGGCTCGCGCTCGGTGGGCAGAGCGCCGGGGAGATCGGGTTCGCTCTCCGTCCGGACCGCTGGGGACGCGGCTACGGCCGCGAACTGGTCTCCGCACTGGTCGCGTTCGGCTTCGGCCCGCTGGAGCTCCATCGGATATGGGCGGCACGCGCGCCGGACAACGCTTCGTCGCGCGCGGTGCTCCTCGGCGCGGGCATGGAGGAGGAGGGGCGTATCCGGCACCACGTCCAGGTGCGTGGCGCATGGCGGGACTCCGTCGTGCACTCCCGGGTGAACGACGAGGCGCCTCCGCTTCCTTGACCTCCGTTCTGGTGGTCGTCGCGACATCCCGGCCAGGGGGCTTGCGAGGGACTTCGAGATCCGGGAGGGCCGGGGGTCCGCGCGGGCGGGTGTCAGGCGACCGGTGTCAGTTCGGCGGCGCGTGCCGTCGCGGGGGCCTGCGCCGGGGCGGGGGCGGCCGGGGCGGTGGTGGGGGTGCGGCGGGCCTGGAGGAGCAGTCCCGCGCCGGACACACCGGCGATGACCACGCCGCCGAGCACCAGGGCGGCCCGGGGGCCCATGACCTCCATGAGCACGCCGATGGCGGGCGGCCCGACGAGGCTCCAGCCGGTGCTCAGGCTGCGCCACACGCCCAGGACGCGGCCCCGCATGTGCTCGGGCGGGTCGGTCTGGAGGACGGTCGCGCCCGCCGTGTCGGACAGTGACTCGACGGCGGCCATCGGCAGCACCAGCAGGATCAGCAGGCCGAGGGACGGGGACAGCCCCGCCGCGATCTGGAGGACGGCGCCGGTGGCGGCCATGACGGCGACCAGGCGGACGGAGGGCCGCTGGAGCACTCCGGCGGCCAGGGCGCCGACGATGCCGCCGACGGCCAGCACCGTCGCGACGGTGCCGAAGGACCCGGCGCCGCCCGCGAGCGGGCCCGTGACCAGGACGGCGAGCGTCAGGCCGTAGTTGCGGCCGAAGACGGCGCTCAGGGCGGTGACGGCGGCCAGCGCGACCAGCCGGGGGCGGCCCAGGAAGTAGCGCAGCCCTTCGCGCGGGTCGGCGCTGATGCGCGGCGCCGGGGCCTTCGCGGCGGGGGCGGGCCCTGCGGCGGGCGCGGGCGCGTCGTCCCGTTCTGCGAGGCGCAGGAAGGGGATCACCGAGGCGACGAAGAGGAACGACAGGCCGTTCGCGACGAACGCGGCGGCCGTCCCCGCCAGCGCCACGACGGCACCGGCCATGGCCGTGCCCGCGAGGCGGCCGACGCTGTGCACGGCGGAGCCGAGCGCGATGGCCGAGGGCACGTCCTTGCGGGGCACCAGGTCGTTCCCGAGCAGGGAGCAGGCCGGGCCGTCCACGGTGGCGATGACGCCGGTGACGGCGGACAGCAGCAGCAGCGTGGGCACGTTCAGCGTGCCGAGCGCGACCATGGCGGCGGTCGTGAACGCGACGAGGCCGAGCGCCGCCTGGCTGACGGCGGCCGTCAGCTTGCGGGGCCAGGCGTCCACGGCGGCGCCGCCGACGAGGCCGAGGAGCAGCCCTGGGCCCGCCTGGACGGCCAGCGAGAGGCCGGTCATGGCGGCGGAGCCGGTGATGTGCAGGACCAGGAGGTTCTGCACGGTGAGCTGCATCCACGTGCCGAGGTTCGAGAAGAGGTTGGCGATCGACCACCAGCGCATGCTGGGGTGTCGCAGACAACGCCACGGGTTGCGGTCGCCGCCGGGGCGCGGGGCGCGCAGGCGGGCCGGGACGAGGAGAGACATCAGGGGGCACCTGGAGGGGGCGGGACGGCTTCCGGGTCCGGGCGCCGTCGCACCGCCGGGAGCGGTCCCCACCATGGCAGAGCGGCGCCCGCGCCCGGAAGACCAAGATCACCCCGGGACGGGCGCCGCCGCCGTCACTCCGTGCGGCACAAGGGCGGCGGGCGCCGCGTGCCGTTGCTCACACACCGCCGCGGGTGCGCGTCAGGGCCGCAGGACGACCTTCGCGGCGTCCTTGTGCTGGAACAGCTCGTAGGCGTAGGTGGCGTCGTCGAGCGGCATGTGGTGGGTGGCGAAGTCGTCCACGCCGAGCGGGTCGTCGTCGCCGAGCAGCGGCAGGATCTCGGGGACCCAGCGCTTGACGTTGGCCTGGCCCATGCGGAGCTGGATCTGCTTGTCGAACAGGCGCAGCAGCGGCATCGGGTCGGCCATCCCGCTGTAGACGCCGCTCAGCGAGATCGTGCCGCCGCGCCTGACCATGTCGATGGCGAGGTGGATGGCGGCCATCCGGTCCACCCCGGCCTTGCCCGCCAGTCGCTCCGCCATCCGGTCGGGCAGCAGGCCGGGGAGCGCCTGCGCCATGCGGCCCGCGCCGCTGCCGTGCGCCTCCATGCCGACCGCGTCGATGACGGCGTCGGGGCCGCGGACGGTGCGCTCGCGCACGGACTGGGCGACGTCCGAGTGCTGGGTGAGGTCCATGGCCTCGATGCCGCGTGCCATGACGCGGGCGAGGCGTTCGGGAACGAGGTCGATGCCGATCACCTGGCCGGCGCCCTGGTGCTGGGCGATGCGGCAGCACATCTCGCCGATGGGGCCGAGGCCGAGGACCGCGACGCTGCCGCCCGGCGGGATGTCGGCGTAGCGGACGGCCTGCCAGGCGGTCGGCAGGACGTCGGAGAGGTAGAGGTAGCGGTCGTCGGGCACGTCGGCGGGGACCGTGATGGGCCCGTACTGGGCCTGCGGGACGCGCAGGTACTCGGCCTGCGCGCCGGGCACGGCGCCGTACAGCCTGGTGTGGCCGAAGAGGGCGGCGCCCGAGCCGTGCTCGGTGACCTGGGTCGTCTCGCACTGGCTCTGGAGCCCTTCGCGGCACATCCAGCACGTGCCGCAGGCGATGCCGAACGGGACGACGACGCGGTCCCCGGGCCGTAGCCCGGTGACGTCGCGCCCGGTCTCCTCGACGACGCCGAGGGCCTCGTGGCCGAGGATGTCGCCCGAGGTCATGAACGGGGACAGCACCTCGTAGACGTGCAGGTCGGAGCCGCACAGGCCGGTGGAGGTCACGCGGATCACCGCGTCCGTGGGCTCCTGGATGACCGGGTCGGGCACCTCGTCCACCCGTACGTCGCGCTTGCCGTGCCACACCGCCGCCTTCATTCCGGCTCACCTCTCGTGGGGGACTCGCAGAGGAGCCGTGTACCCCGATTCGCGAAGATCGCCCCTTGTGCGGGGATACGCCGGGCGCGGGTCAGTGGCCGTCGTGGGCGCGGACCGTGCCGTCGCCGATGTCGCGGTTGCCGTCGCGGCGGGCCTGGTCGCGGGCGGCGACGCCGGGGTGGTGGAGGTCGAAGGCGGGCGCCTCGGAGCGAATGCGGGGCAGGGCCGTGAAGTTGTGCCGGGGCGGCGGGCAGGAGGTGGCCCACTCCAGGGAGCGGCCCCAGCCCCACGGGTCGTCCTCGGTGACGCGGGGCGCGTACCGGGTGGTGTGCCAGACGTTGTAGAGGAACGGCAGGGTGCTGAGGCCGAGGAGGAAGGCGCCGATGGTGGAGATCGTGTTGAGCGTGGTGAAGCCGTCGGCGGCCAGGTAGTCGGCGTAGCGGCGTGGCATGCCCTCGGCGCCGAGCCAGTGGTGGACGAGGAAGGTGCCGTGGAAGCCGAAGAACAGCGTCCAGAAGTGGATCTTGCCCAGCCGTTCGTCCAGCATCTTCCCGGTGAACTTGGGCCACCAGAAGTGGAAGCCCGCGAACATCGCGAAGACGACCGTGCCGAAGACGACGTAGTGGAAGTGGCCGACGACGAAGTACGAGTCGGTGACGTGGAAGTCGAGCGGCGGTGAGGCGAGGAGCACGCCGGTCAGGCCGCCGAAGAGGAACGTCACGAGGAAGCCGATCGACCACAGCATCGGCGTCTCGAAGGACAGCGACCCCTTCATCATGGTGCCGATCCAGTTGAAGAACTTGACGCCGGTCGGGACGGCGATGAGGAACGACAGCATGGAGAAGAACGGCAGCAGCACGGCGCCGGTGGCGAACATGTGGTGGGCCCACACGGTCATCGAGAGGCCGGTGATGGCGATGGTGGCGCCGACGAGGCCGATGTACCCGAAGACGGGCTTGCGGCTGAACACCGGCAGGATCTCCGTCACGATGCCGAAGAACGGCAGCGCGATGATGTAGACCTCGGGGTGGCCGAAGAACCAGAACAGGTGCTGCCACAGCAGCGCGCCGCCGTTCGCCGCGTCGTAGATGTGGGCGCCGAGGACGCGGTCGGCGGCGAGGGCGAAGAGCGCGGCGGCCAGCACGGGGAAGGCCATCAGGACCAGGACGCTGGTGAGCAGCACGTTCCAGGTGAAGATCGGCATGCGGAACATCGTCATGCCGGGGGCGCGCATGCAGATGATCGTGGCGACGAAGTTGACCGCGCCGAAGATCGTGCCGAAGCCGGAGAGGGCGAGGCCCATGACCCACATGTCCGCGCCGGTGCCGGGGGTGTGGACGGCGTTGCTGAGCGGCGAGTAGGCGAACCAGCCGAAGCTGGCGGCGCCCGACGGCGTCAGCAGGGAGCCGACGACCAGCAGGCCGCCGAGCGCGAACAGCCAGTAGCTCAGCATGTTCAGCCGGGGGAACGCGACGTCGGGCGAGCCGATCTGGAGCGGCATGACGGCGTTCGCGAAGCCCGCGAACAGCGGGGTGGCGAACAGCAGCATCATGATCGTGCCGTGCAGGGTGAACGCCTGGTTGTACTGCTCCTTGGTGAGCAACTGGAGCCCTGGGCGGGCGAGTTCGGCGCGCATCGCCATCGCGAGGAGTCCCGCGAAGAGGAAGAACGCGAAGGAGGTGACGAAGTAGAGCCCGGCGATCTTCTTGTGGTCGGTGGTCGTCAGCCAGTTGACGGCGATCCGCCCGCCGCCCCCGGTCCTGGGTTCCTCGGGAACCCGCGCCTGGGGTGGTGTCAGCGTCGTCATGTGCCGGGTCCTTTCGCGTGGTCCGCGGCAGTTCTACCGTCGCGGGGGGCGCGGGCCCGGGTATGACTCGTTCGTGGGCGTGGTGGCCCGGGTCAGGCCAGCTCGGAGTACCCGAACAACTCGGCGTAGCCGGACGGGAGCTGGCTCAGCAGCTTGTTCATCTCGCCGCCGCTGACGCGCTCGGATATCGCGGAGAAGACGTTACGGGTGTCGGTCTCGGCCGTGTCCCTGTCCTCGCCGGTGTGCAGCGCGACCTGGGTGAGGAACTCCTCGACGCCCCAGGGGCGGCCGATGTCGGAGGCGTCCTCCAGGATGCCCGCGACGGGCTGGGGCAACTGGTCGGCGAGGTGCTGGGAGGCGCGCTGCGGGAGCCGTTCGCCCAGGGTCCGCACGACGGCGTCCACGGCGGTCGCGGCCTCCTCGTCCGGGTAGTCGCCGCTCGCTCGGACGCGGCTCAGGAACTCTCCGTACGTCATGGTCCGGCTGCCTCTCCTCGGAAGGGCCCCTCGCCGGGGCGCGGAACGGTACCGGTGGCGGGTTTCCCTCCCCGGCACCGGGAAACCTCTGTCCGCATATGCCCGAGATGTGGCAATGGCGAAGTGCGGGCAGACTGAGGAGGAACGTCCCACCGGCTCCCGTGGCGAGCACAGAGCGGCACGCACGCCCCCTCACCTGGGAGAGCAGATGAACACTCCCGCACATCCCCCTCATCCCGGGTCCGTCACCGAGTCCCCCGGTGACGGGCCGTCCAATCCCGTGCGAACGGGGGACGACGCGAACGGCGGCGGCGCGGCGCCCGGCCCGCCGGGCCCGCCGGGCCCGCCCGGCGCGTCCGGCGCGTCCGGCGCGCCGCCCCGCAGGCGCGGCCGTCATCCGCACGACGACGCCCCCGACACGCGGCAGCAGTTCGAACGCATCGCCGAGCTGCCGCCCTGCCCGGAGCGCGACCGGCTGCTGCGCGAGGTGGTGTGCGCCTGGATTCCCATGGCGGACCGCCTGGCGCGCACCTTCCGCGACCGGGGCGAGTCCCTGGAGGACCTGGAGCAGGTCGCGGCGCTCGGCCTCGTCAAGGCGGTGCAGCGCTACGACCCCGCCAGGGGCCGCCCGTTCGAGAGCTACGCGGTGCCCACCATCGTCGGCGAGGTGAAACGTCACTTCCGCGACCACATGTGGGGCCTGCACGTCCCGCGCCGCACCCAGGAACTGCGCAACAGGGTCAGGGCCGCCGCGCGCCAGCTCACGTACCGGCTGGACGACCGCGGCCCGAGCGTCGAGCAGATCGCGGAGCACACCGGCCTGACCGAGGACGAGGTGCGCACCGGTCTCGAAGCGCTGGAGAGCTACAGCACGCTCTCCCTGAACGCCGACCTCCCCGGCTCGGACGGCGACTACTCGCTCCTGGACACCCTGGGCGAGCCCGAGCCGGGGTTCGACATGGTGGTGGACCGCGAGTCCGTGCGCTCGCCGCTGCGGGAACTGCCCGAGCGCGAGCGGGAGATCCTCTACCTGCGCTTCTTCCACGGCATGACGCAGAGCCGCATCGCCCGGCAGCTCGGCATCTCGCAGATGCACGTCTCGCGGCTGCTCAGCCGGGCGTGCGCGAGCGTGCGGGAGCAGGTGGAGGGCGACGCCGCCGCCGCGCCCGCCCCGGCCCGCGCGGCGGGCAAGGCCGCGCGCAAGGCGGGGCAGGCCGCGGTGCGGACCGCGCGGACGGCCGTGCAGGAGGTCGCTCCCGCGACGGACCCGGCGGACCGCGCCGCCGCCTGACGACGGCGGACGGGCGGCGCCTCAGCGGCCCGCGCCCGGCGGCGTCGGCCCGTCCCCCGCGGCGGCGCCGCCGGTGCGCGCGCGGTGGTCGGCGAGGAGGGCGCGGTACCAGTGGTAGCTGTCCTTCGGCAGCCGCTCCAGCGTGTCGTAGTCCACGCGGACGATCCCGAAGCGCTTGGCGTAGCCGAAGCCCCACTCGAAGTTGTCGAGCAGCGACCAGACGTAGTAGCCGCGCACGTCCACGCCCTGCGCCATCGCGTCGGCGAGGGCGTGGAGGTGGCCGTCGAGGTAGGCGACGCGGTCGGCGTCGTGGACCTGGCCGTCGGGGGCGACGGTGTCGTCCTCTGCCGAGCCGTTCTCGGTGATGTGCACCGGGGGCATGGCGGGGTAACGGCGGGCGAGGTCCGTCAGCAGGTCGGTGAACGTGGCGGGGACGACGGGCCAGCCCATCGCCGTGTGCCGCACGTCGCCCTGCCAGGTCTCGATGGCGCGGATGTCCACGGCCGTGCGGGTGGCCGGGTCGGGGTCGGTGTGGGGCGCGGCGGCGATGGTGATCGGCCGGTAGTAGTTGATCCCGACGAGGTCGAGCGGCGTGCCGATGACGTCGAGGTCGCCGTCGTGGCGCCAGGTGGGGTCGGCAGCCAGCTCGCCCCAGGTGTCGGCCTCGTTGTCCGGGTAGCGCCCGGCGAACAGCGGGTCGAGGAAGACGCGGTTGTGCAGCGTCTCGGCGCGGTCGGTGGCGGCGCGGTCGGCGGGGGTGTCGGTGGCGGGCAGGAGGCGGTCGGGGTTGAGCGTGACGCCGATCTCGCCCCCGGTGGTCTCGCGCAGCACGCGGGTGGCGAGGCCGTGTCCGAGGAGCAGGTGGTG
The DNA here is from genome assembly GCF_000719135.1 of Streptomyces avicenniae. Lineage (GTDB taxonomy): Bacteria > Actinomycetota > Actinomycetes > Streptomycetales > Streptomycetaceae > Streptomyces > Streptomyces avicenniae. The sequence continues at coordinate 516,289 of NZ_JOEK01000009.1, forward strand.
GGCCACGGCGAGGGCAGCGCTGCCCTCGCGGGTGCCGGGCGCGTGGCGGCCGATGGCGTGGCCGACGAAGGCGGTGCAGAACGGCTCGTTCAGCGTGATCCAGCGCGGGACGCGGTCGCCGAGGCGCGCGGCGACGTGCGCCGTGTAGGCGGCGAACCGCTCGGCCGTGGCGCGCACGCGCCAGCCGCCCACGTCCTCCAGGGCCTGCGGGAGGTCCCAGTGGTAGAGGGTGGCGGCGGGCGCGATCCCGGCGTCGAGCAGCGCGTCCACGAGCCGGTCGTAGAAGTCGAGCCCGGCCGCGTTCGGGGGGCCGTCGCCGGTGGGCTGGACGCGGGGCCAGGCGATCGAGAAGCGGTAGCTGTCCACGCCGAGGTCGCGCAGGAGGGCGATGTCCTCGGGGTAGCGGTGGTAGTGGTCGCAGGCGACGTCGCCCGAGGTGCCGTCGGCGATGCGGCCTGGCTCGCGGCAGTACGTGTCCCAGATGGACGGGCCGCGCCCGTCCTCGTGGGCCGCGCCCTCGATCTGGTAGCTCGCGGTCGCCGCGCCGAAGGTGAATCCGGCGGGGAAGCGGGGGAACGGGCTGCTGTCTCCTGCGGTCATGGTGGCGGTCGTCCCTTGGTCGCGTGACGGGGCCGCCGGCGGTCCCGGCGGGGAGCGGCACGGCGCGGGTGCTGGCCGGGGCCGGTTCCGCGAAGGGACTGTACAGAAGGCCGTGGCGGGCGCCCCTAGGGTGGTGGGGTGCCGCCTCCGCCCGAGGAGGCGCGGCGGAGGAGTGGAGGGCGCGGCGTGCGCATCGTGGTCGTGGGCGGGGGTGTGGCCGGGGCCGCGCTGGCGTGGCGTCTGGCCGGGGCGGGGGCCGAGGTGACGGTCGTGGAGGCGTCGCGGCAGGGCGCGGCGACGCTGGCGGGGGCCGGGATCGTGAAGGCGTCCGGGCGGGTGGGCCCGGCCGCGTACGCCGACCTGTTCGGCCGTGCGGTGGCGCACCACGGGCGGCTGATGGCGGAGCTGGCCGAGGAGGGGCCGGGCGATCTGGGCCACCGGGCCGTGGGCGGCCTGTGGGTGGGGCGCGACGCGGGCGAGCTGGACAGGACCGAGGCGCTGTTGCGTGAGCGGCCACGGGACGAGACGGGGACGGTGAGCCGGGTCGAGGGGGCGGAGCTGCGGGAGCTGTTCCCCGTGCTGGCGCCGGAGCTGGTCGGCCTGCACACGTCGGCGGGGGCGCGTGTGGACGGGCGGCTGCTGCGCGTCGCGCTGCTCGCCGCCGCGGGGCGGCGCGGCGCCACGCCGGTCGAGGGCCGCGCGGCGCTGCGTCTGCGCGGCGGGCGGGCCGAGGTGGCGGTGGACGGCGCCGTGCTGCCCGCCGACGAGGTGGTCGTCGCGGCGGGCGCGTGGAGCACGGAGCTGCTGGGCGGCTGCGGCATCGACCTGGGGGTGCGTCCGCAGCGCGGGCAGATCAGCCACCTGGGCCTGCCGGGCACGGACACGTCGGCGTGGCCCGTCGTGTCGTCGGCGCGGGGCCATTACCTGCTGGCGTTCGGCGACTCGCGTGTGGTGGCGGGCGCGACGCGGGAGGAGGGCGCCGGGTTCGACGGGCGGGTGACGGCGGCCGGGCAGGCGGAGGTGCTGGCCGAGGCCCTGGCGACCGCCCCCGGGCTGGCCGGGGCGACGCTGATCGAGACGCGCGTCGGCTTCCGTCCGGTGTCGCGGGACGGGCTGCCGCTGGTCGGCCGCCTGCCGGGCGCGGCGAACCTGAGCGTGCTCACGGGGTACGGGCCCTCGGGGCTGACGCTGGCGCCCTACGTGGCGGAGCTGTGGGCGTCGGCGCTGCTGTCGGGCGTCGAGCCTGACGGCCTGGCGTGCGTCTCGCCGCTGCGCGCGGGCGGCCTGCCGGACACCGACGGCTGAGCCTGTCGTTCAGCGCAGCTCGCCGTTCAGCGCAACTCGCCGAGCGCGGCGACCTGTTCCGTCACCCGCCCGGGCACGGCGCGGCGGCGGCGCAGCGCCTCGGGGAGGCGGCGCAGCAGCCCGGCAAGGGCGCGGGCCGCCGCGCGGTTGTGCGTCGCCTGGGCGGCCAGGCCAGCCGTGCGGCGGGCGGCGTCGGGCAGGGGCAGGCGCATCCAGCGGATCAGCAGGTCGTTGCGCCGGTGCAGGGCCCAGCGGCGGGGGGCGAGGGCGCGGCGGGGCGAGGGGGCGTGGCGCGCGGTGACGTCGGCCGCGTAGGCGGCGCGCCAGCCGCGGGCGGCGAGGTCGAGGGCGAGCAGCGTCTCCTCGCCGCCGAAGAACACCAGGTCGTCGAAGCCTCCGGCGGCGGTGAACGCGTCGCGGCGGACGACGGCGGCGCAGGCGGGGAAGCCGAGGACGGCGGGGCCCGGCAGGTCGTCGGGGTCGCCGAGGGGGGCGGTGGCCATCTTCTCTGAGACGTGGTCGGTCGGCGCGTCGCCGGGGTCGCCGTCGCCGAGGCGGACGCGGCCGACGAGGAGGCCGAGCGCCGGGTAGCGGGCGAAGTGGGCGGCGGCGCGGGTGAGGGCGCCGGGCTCCCACCACGAGTCGTCGTCGCTGAAGGCGACGTAGGGGGTGTCGGTGAGGCGTACCCCGGCGTTGCGGGCGGGGGCGCCGTGGTTGCGGGCGAGCGCGACCAGCCGTACGGCGGGGAAGCGGGCGGCGACGGCGGCGGGCGTGCCGTCGCGCGACCCGTTGTCCACGACGACGACCGGCGGGCGTTCCGGCAGGGCCGTGAGCCGTTCCAGCGTGCGCAGCAGCTCGTCGCGGCGGTCGCGCGTCGCGATGACGACGCTCACCTCGGACGTCTCGCCGCCGCCGTCCCGGGGGTTCACAGCGGGCCGCCGCCGGTCGCGGCCCGCACCTCGGCCGCCATGGGGCCCGCCTCCCGCGAGGCGAGGAGGACGTACGCGGTCGCCGTCTCGTCGGGATGCACGGGCACAGGCTCGACCGCGTTCACGCGGATGCCGTCGCCCGCCAGCTGGGCGGCGAGGCCCTGGGTGAACGTGACGACGGCGCCCTTCGCCATCGCGTAGTCCAGCAGGTGCGGGCCCGGCCAGGACGCCTGGGGTGACGTCGTGTTGATGACGCAGCCGCCCTTGCGCAGGTGGGGGACGAGCGCCGTGGTCAGCCAGGACATGCCGGACAGGTGCGCCCGCAGCACGTGGTCGAACCGCTCGGCGGGGCAGCCGGGGGCCTCCTCCGGCCACGCCGCCGGGTGGACGGCGTTGTTGACGAGGACGTCGAGTTCACCGAACGCGGCCACGGCCCGGTCGGCGAGCCGCGCGCACTGCCGCTCGTCGCGCAGGTCGGCGGCGAAGGCGACGGCGCGGCGCCCGCCCTCGGCGGCGAGGCGGCAGGTCTCCTCGGCCTCCTTCTCCTCCTCCGGCAGGTGGCTGATCAGCACGTCGGCGCCCTCGCGGGCGTAGGCGAGCGCGACGGCGCGGCCGATGCCGGACCCGCCGCCGGTGACGACGGCCCGCAGACCGCGCAGCCGCCCGCCGCCCTCGTACGTGTGCTCGCCGTGCTCCGTGCCCATGGGGCACCTCCGTTCGCGTTCCGTCGTTCCGTTCTCCGTGCGGGCTCACCTGTCGTGCCGTGGTTGCGGGTCGCCCCCGGCCAGGAACTCCTGGAGCTTCGCCTTCACGCCCCGCGTGAGCACGGCGCCACGGTCGGGGTCGCCCTTCAGCAGCGCCTTGACGGTGGACTCCGTCCGGTCCCGGCTCGCCGAGGTCGGGAGGGGCGGCACCGAGCCGTCGGTCACGAACTCGACGACGGCCGGGCCGTCCGCGTCCAGCGCGGCGCGCCACGCCTCCTCGACGTCCTCGGGCCGCTCGACGCGCTCGGCGTGCAGGCCGAGGGTGCGCGCGAAGGCGGCCATGGACACGTCGGGCAGTTCCTGCGAGGGCCGGAACCTGGGGGCGCCCGCCGTCGCGCGCAGGCTCCAGGTGACCTCGTTCAGGTCGCGGTTGTTCCACACGCCGACGACGAACCGGGGGTCGGCCCAGCGGTCGCGGTACCTGGCGGCGGTGATCAGCTCGTTCATGCCGTTCATCTGCATGGCGCCGTCCCCGACGAGCGCGACGACGGGCCGCTGCGGATGGGCGAACTTGGCGCCGATGGCGTAGGGCAGGGCGCAGCCCATCGTCGCGAGCGTGCCGGAGAGCGAGCCGCGCATGGTGCCGCGCATGGTGATGTGCCGGGCGTACCAGGTGGTGACGGAGCCGGAGTCCACGGTGACGAGGGCATCGTCGGGCAGCAGCGGGTCGAGGGTGTGCGCGACGTACTGCGGGTTGACGGGGTCGGCGGCGACCAGTTCCGCCTGGCGCGCCAGCACCTCCCACCAGCGCAGCACGGACTTCTCGATCTCCTCGTGCCGCCGCGCCGCGCCGTCCTTCGCGTCGAGCAGCGGGATCAGCGCGCGCAGCGTGGCCGCCGCTTCGCCGACGAGGTGGACGTCGCGGGGGTGGCGCATGCCGGGGATGCAGGGGGCCGCGTCGATCCGGACGCCGCGCGCCTGCCCGCGCTCGGGCGCGAACCGGCCGTGGGGGAGGTCGGAGCCGACGGCGACCAGCGTGTCGCAGCCGTCCATGAGGTCCTGCGAGGGGCGGGTGCCGAGCGGGCCGACGGTGCCGGTGACGTACGGCAGCGTGTCGGGGAGGACGTCCTTGCCGAGCGGTGTCTTGGCGACGCCTGCGCCGGTGAGGCGGGCGAACTCCTCGATCTCGGCGCGCGCCCCGGCGGCGCCCCGGCCGACGAGGAGGGCGACCTCGCGCCCCGCGTTGACCACCTCGGCCGCGCGGCGCAGCGCGTCGGGCTCGGGCGCGGGGGAACGGCTGGGGAGGTCGCGGCCGGGGGGCGCGTGCCCAGGGGGCGTGTGGTCGAGGGCCTGGACGTCGGCGGGGACGACGACCACGGCGGGCCCGCGGCGGGACAGCGCGGTGCGCAGCGCCCGGTCGAGGACGTCAGGCAGCTGCTCGGGCACGTGCACCGTCTCCAGGAAGCAGGCGACGTCCTTGAACAGCGCGTGGAGGTCCACGTCCTGCTGGTGGGGCGGGTGGGAGCCGCCCGCCGCGCCGTGGTCCGTCCGGCCGACGAGCGCGAGGACCGGCACGTGGTCGAGCTTCGCGTCGTAGAGGCCGTTCAGGAGGTGGACGGCGCCGGGGCCTGAGGCCGCGACGCAGACGCCGACGCGGCCGGAGAACTTGGCGTGGCCGACGGCTTGGAGCGCCGCCGTCTCCCCGTGTCTCGCCTGGACGAACGCCGGTCGGTCGTCGGCGCGCCCCCAGGCGGCGAGGAGGCCGTCGATGCCGTCCCCCGGGTATCCGAAGACGACCTCGACGCCCCATTCACGCAGGCGGGCGAGGATGTGGTCGCCGACCTTCCGGCTGCTCATGGCCTGGTCACCTTCTCTTCGACGTCGCTGTCGGGCGGTGCGGTGCCGGGGGGTGGGGGCGGGGTCAGGGGGCGCGGCCGACGCCGGTGGCCAGCTCCGTCGCGCGCCCGCCGGGGACACGGGGTTCGAGCGGCGGCGTGTGGGCGCCCGAGCCGTCCCGCAGGCCGCCGACCAGTTCGAGCAGGGCGTCCTCGGCGCTGACGCGGGGCCGCCAGCCGAGTACCTCGGCGGCGCGCGTGCGGTCCATGAGCGGCAGCCGCACGAACGCGTCGAACAGCTGCGGCGAGGCGGGCGTCAGCCGGAGGCGCCAGGCCGCCGCGAGCGCCGCGCGCACCAGCGGGCGGGGCAGGGTGACAGGTCGCGCCTCGAACAGCCGCCCCAGCAGCGCGGCGTCCACGACGGGTTCGGCGGCGAGGTTGAACGCGCCGCGCACCGGCTCCGTGATGCCCAGCCTGAACGCCTCCGCCACGTCGCTCGTGTGCACCACCTGGAAGCGCAGGCCGCGCATGTCCGGCATCAGCGGCAGCAGTTCCGGCCGCACGAGGGGCCCGAACACCAGCGGCCCGGCGAACAGCCGCCGCTGCCCGGCCGCCGCGTGCCGGGAGAAGACGAAACCGGGCCGCATCCGCACGACGCGCACGGTCGGCTGCCGGTACTCGAAGGCGTCGAGAAGCCGCTCCACGTAGGCCTTCTCCCTGCTGTACGCGGCCTGCGGCCAGCCGTGCGTGGGCCAGCTCTCGTCCACGGCGCGGTCCTTCGGGCCCGGCGCGTAGGCGGCGACCGACGACGACTGCAGGAGCGCGGGCACGCGCGCGGCGGCCACGGCGTTCAGCAGCCGCGTCGTGCCGAGGACATTGGCCTGCCAGGTGGTCACCGGGTCGCGGGCGGGCTGGATGAGCCAGGCGAGGTGGACGACGGCGTCGGCGCCCTCGAAGTAGCCGCGCAGCCGCGCCTCGACGTGCTCGGCGTCCCGCAGGTCCACCGGCGCCCACGTCGTCTTGGCGACCTCACGGTCCGGGACGCGGCGTGCGAGGCCGAGGACCGACGTGACGGCGGGTTCGTCCGCGAGCGCGCGCACCAGCGCCGTGCCGACGTTGCCGGTCGCTCCGACGATCACCACGCGCATGGGACTTCCCTTCACCGGGGGCGCCGTCCGGCCACGGGCGGCCGTGAACGGTCCAGGTACCCGGAGGTGTCGGCACGACACCCCGTTTGCCCGATTTTCCGGCGGGTACTTGGGACGGGTCATACAGCGACGAATCGCTACAAAACGCGCATAGGCCACCGAGGGCCGGACGCACGGGAGAGGCACGCCCATGCACCATCAGCACGCCGTCGTCACCGGCGGAGCCGGTTTCGTCGGGTCCCACCTGTGCACCGCGCTGCTCGCCGAGGGCACGGCCGTGACCTGCGTGGACGACCTGAGCACGGCCGATCCGCGCACCGTCGTGCACCTGAGCGGGCACCCGGGCTTCACCATGGTGGAGCAGGACGTCCGCGAGCCGTTCGACGTGACGCCGCGGGCCGACCTCGTGCTGCACTTCGCCTCGCCCGCCTCCCCCGCCGACTACCTGCGGCTGCCGCTGCACACGCTGGAGACCGGCAGCCTCGGCACGCGCAACGCGCTGCTGCTCGCCCGCCGCCACGGCGCCCGTCTCGTCCTCGCCTCGACGTCCGAGGTGTACGGCGACCCGCTGGAGCACCCGCAGCGCGAGGGCTACTGGGGGAACGTCAACCCGGTCGGCCCGCGCAGCGTGTACGACGAGGCGAAGCGTTTCGGCGAGGCCCTGGCCATGGCCGAGGCACAGGTGCACGGCACGGACGTGGGCATCGTGCGGCTGTTCAACACCTACGGCTCGCGGATGCGCGGGTACGACGGCCGCGCCGTGCCGACGTTCGTCCGGCAGGCGCTCGCGGGCGAGCCGCTGACGGTTGCCGGGGACGGCACGCAGACGCGTTCGCTCACCTACGTGGACGACACCGTGCGCGGCGTGCTGGCCATGGCGGCCTCCGACCTGCGCGGGCCGGTGAACATCGGCAACCCGCACGAGATCACCATGCTCGACCTGGCCGCCACCGTCATCCGGCTGACGGGCTCGCGCTCCACCGTGCGGCACGTCGAGCGCCCGGCTGACGACCCGACCGTCCGCTGCCCCGACATCTCGCTCGCGCGCGAACGGCTCGGCTGGGAACCGCGGGTGCGGGCCGCCGAGGGCCTGGCGCGCACGATCGCCTGGTACCGCGAGCAGGGCCAGGAGTACGGCGGGAGCGGCCGGGCGCCCGACCAGGCCGCCGGGCGGCGGGAGGACCGCGCGGCGCGCAAGGCCGCCTGAGACGACCCGCGAGACCCGTGAACCCCCGCGCGCCCTACGGAGGACCCCATGCGCGTACTCGGTATCAACGCCCTCTTCCACGATCCGGCCGCCGCCCTCGTGATCGACGGCCGGACGGTGGCCGCGGCCGAGGAGGAACGGTTCTCCCGGCGCAAGCACGGCAAGCGCCCCGTGCCGTTCTCGGCCTGGGAGCTGCCCGAGCAGGCCGCGGCCTGGTGCCTGAGCCAGGCGGGGCTGCGCCCGGAGGACCTGGACGCCGTCACCTACTCGTTCGACCCCGAACTCGCCCGCCCGGCCGACGCGATGGGCCTGGACGACCCCTGGGACGGGCTGCGCCTGACGTACGCGCGCGAGGCCCCATCCTTCCTCGCCACCGCGCTGCCGGGCCTGGAGCGCGAGCGCGTCCGCTTCGTGCCGCACCACATGGCGCACGCCGCCTCTGCCGTGTTCGCGGCGCCCGACGCGGAGAACGCCTCGGTGCTCGTCCTCGACGGGCGCGGCGAGTCGGCCTCGCACCTGGCCGCGCGGCGCGTGGGCGACCGCCTCGAACCGCTGTACAGCCAGCAGCTCCCCCACTCCCTCGGCCTGGTCTACGAGGAGCTGACCGAACACCTCGGCTTCCTGCGCTCCAGCGACGAGTACAAGGTCATGGCGATGGCCTCCTACGGCTCGCCGCGCCTGCTGCCCGAGCTGCGCAAGTACGTCTATCCGACCGGCGACGGCGGCTTCCGCGCCGTGGACGTGCCGTGGTCGGAGCTGTGCCCGCGCCTGCGGCCCGGCCAGGCGTGGACGCCGGAGCACGCGGACCTGGCGGCCAGCGCGCAGGCCGTGCTGGAGGAGACGCTGCTCGACATGGTCCGCTGGCTGCACGGCCGCACCGGCGACACGCTGCTGACGATGGCGGGCGGCGTGGCGCTGAACTGCGTGGCCAACGCCAGGATCGTCCGCGAGGGCCCGTTCGACCGCGTGTGGGTGCAGCCCGCCTCGGGCGACGCGGGCACGGCCCTCGGCGGCGCGCTGCTGCACTCCGCCGAGCACGACCCGGCGCCGACGCTGCCGATGGACGGCGCCGACCTCGGGCGCGGCTGGTCGGACGCGGAGATCGAGGCGTGGCTGAAGACGGCTGCCGTGCCGTTCGAACGGCCACCGGACGTCGCGGCTGCGGTCGCGGAGGCGCTGGCGGACAACGCCGTGGTGGCCTGGTTCCAGGGGCGCGCCGAGTTCGGCCCGCGCGCCCTGGGGCACCGGTCGCTGATGGCGCATCCCGGCCGCTCGGGGAACCTGGAGCGGCTGAACGACATCAAGGGCCGCGAGCAGTTCAGGCCCGTCGCGCCGATGGTGCGGGCCGAGCGCGCCGCCGACCTGTTCGAGGGCGGCCCGCTGCCGTCGCCCTACATGCTGTTCGTGCACGGGGTGCGGCCCGAGTGGCGCGAGCGCATCCCGGCCGTGGTGCACGTGGACGGGACGGCGCGCATCCAGACCGTGGACGCGGAGCGGGAGCCGCTGGTGGCGCGGATGCTCGGCAGGTTCGAGGAGCTGACGGGCCTGCCCGTCGTCGTCAACACGAGCCTCAACACGGCGGGGCGGCCCATGGTGGACGACCCGCGCGACGCGCTGGAGTGCTTCGGCTCCGCGCCCGTCGATCTGCTGGCCATCGGCCCCTTCGTCGTACGGCGCGCGGCCCTGTTCGCGCCCGGGGAGGAGTGACGCCGTGAGCCGTCCCGCGCCCGTCGCGTTCGCCATCGTGATCCCGACCCTCGGCAGGCACAGCCTCAACCTGGTGCTGGCCGCGCTGGCGGCAGAACGCGGGCCGCGCCCGGCGCGGATCGTCCTCGTGGACGACCGGCCGCCGCACGACCCGAGGCCGCTGCCGGTGACCGTGCCCGACGAGGTGCGCCCGCTGGTCGAGATCGTGCCGGGGCGCGGGGCCGGGCCCGCCGCCGCGCGGAACGCGGGGTGGCGCGCGACGCGCGAGCCCTGGGTCGTCTTCCTCGACGACGACGTGGTGCCAGGCCCGGGCTGGGCCGCGGCCCTGACCAGGGACCTGACGCGCGCCGACCCCGACACCGCGGGGGTGCAGGCGCGGATCACCGTGCCGCTGCCGACCGACCGGCGGCCCACCGACTGGGAGCGCACGACGGCCGGGCTCGCGACGGCGCAGTGGATCACCGCCGACATGGCCTACCGCCGTTCCGCCCTCGCCGACGTGGGCGGCTTCGACGAGCGCTTCCCGCGCGCGTTCCGTGAGGACGCCGACCTCGCCCTGCGCGTCCTGGACGCGGGCTGGGCCCTCGCCATCGGCGAGCGCCGCACGACGCACCCGGTGCGCCCGGCGGGGATGTGGGTGTCCGTCAGCACGCAGGCGGGGAACGCCGACGACGTGCTGATGAACCGTCTGCACGGCCCCGCCTGGTGGGCGCGGGCGGGCGCGCCGCGCGGGCGGCTGCCGCGTCACCTCGCCGTGACGGCCGCGGGCCTGCTGACGCTGCTGTCCGCCGCCGGACGGCGGCCCGCCGCGGCGGCCGGGTGGGGGGCGCTGTGGCTGGCGGGGACGGCGGAGTTCGCGGCGGCGCGGATCCTGCCGGGGCCGCAGACGCGCGAGGAGATCGTCCGCATGCTGCTGACCAGCGCCGTCATCCCGCCGGTGGCCTCCGCGTACTGGATCGGCGCGGTGATCAGGCACCGGGTGCGGCCCAGCTCGTTTGAGCCAGCCAAATCGGGCAACTCACTCGTTCATGACTAATCGCCCACGGGGCCCCTGGCTCCTTCCGCCGGAACCCGGCCCGTCCGGGGTGTCAGGCGTGGGCCGGACGCCGGACGGTCCCGGACCCGACGCGGTGCTCTTCGACCGCGACGGGACGCTGATCGTGGACGTGCCCTACAACGCGGACCCGGCGCTGGTGCGGCCCATGCCGGGCGCCCGCGCGGCGGTGGACGCGCTGCGGGCGCGGGGCGTCGCGGTGGGCGTGGTGACCAACCAGTCGGGCGTGGCGCGCGGCCTGTTCGGACGCGCGGGCGTGGCGGCGATGCGGCGGCGGGTGGAGGAGCTGCTCGGGCCGTTCGCCGTGTGGGCCGTCTGCCCGCACGGGCCGCAGGACGGCTGCGACTGCCGCAAACCGGCGCCTGGGCTCGTGCTGGCGGCCTGCGAGCGGCTCGGCGTCACGCCGGGGAGGACCGCGGTCGTCGGCGACATCGGCGCGGACGTCGCGGCGGCCGAGGCCGCAGGGGCGCGGGGCGTCCTCGTCCCGACCGGGGCGACGCGCGCCGCGGAGATCACCGGGGCGCGGGAGAAGGCCCACGACCTGCGGGACGCCGTCGCGCTGCTGCTGCGGCCCGGCGCGGACGGCGGGGGCCTGGGGACGCACCGGAAGGGGTGTCTGCGGTGACCGCCACGGCCCCCACGCCGGGCGGCGGACCGCCCCGCACGCTCGTCGTCCGGCTGGACAGCGCGGGCGACGTCCTGCTGGCCGGGCCCGCGATCCGCGCCGTCGCCGCCGGGTCCGCCGCGACGGCCCTGCTGTGCGGCCCGCGCGGCGAGGACGCCGGGCGGCTGCTGCCCGGCGTGGACCGGCTGCTGGTGTACGACGCCCCGTGGGTGAGCCTGACGCCGCCCGAGCCGGGCCGCGACGACGTGCTCGCCCTGGTGGAACGGCTGGCGGCGGAACGTTTCGACCGCGCGCTCGTCCTGGCGTCCTACCACCAGAGCCCGCTGCCCGCGGCGCTCATCCTGAAGATGGCGGGCATCCCGTGGATCGGCGCGGACAGCGAGCACTACCCCGGCTCGCTCCTCCAGCTGCGGCACCGCCGCGCCCCCTACCGGCACGAGGCGGCGGCGGCCCTCGAACTGGCCCAGGCCGCGGGCTTCGCGCTCCCGGAGGGCGACAACGGCGCGCTGCGCGTCGAGGACTTCCCCGACATGAAGGCGCTGACCGGCGCGGAGCCCTACCTCGTCGTCCATCCGGGCGCCGCCGTACCGGCCCGTACGTGGACGCCGGAGCGTGCCGCGCGCGCCGTCGCCGCGCTGGCGGCGGCCGGGCACCGCGTCGTCGTGACGGGCGGTTCAGGGGAGGCGTCGCTGACGCGGCGCGTCGCCGGTGAGGACGCGCTCGACCTCGGCGGCAGGACGGGGCTGCGCGAGCTGGCCGGTGTGCTGGCGGGCGCGCGGGCCGTGATCGTCGGCAACACGGGCCCCGCCCATCTCGCGGCGGCCGTCGGCACCCCCGTCATCAGCCTGTTCGCGCCGGTCGTGAGCCCCGAGCGGTGGCTGCCGTACCGGGTGCCGCACCTGCGGCTCGGGCGGCAGGACAGCCCGTGCGCGGACAGCCGGGCGCGGCTGTGCCCCGTCGCGGGCCACCCGTGTCTCGACTCCGTCACCGACCAGGAGGTGCTGGCCGCCGTCACCGCGCTGACGGGCGGCGGGCACCGGCACGACGCCCCGCTCGGCCCGAAGGCGGTCGCATGAACATCCTCCTGTGGCATGTGCACGGCTCGTGGACGACGGCGTTCGTCCAGGGCCCCCACTCCTACCTGGTGCCGGTGCTGCCCGACCGGGGCCCCGACGGGCTCGGCCGGGCGCGGACGTACGCCTGGCCGGACTCGGTGACCGAGGTGGCGCCCGAGGGGCTGCGCGACGCGCCGGTGGACCTCGTCGTCCTCCAGCGGCCCCACGAGGCGGACCTCGCGGAGCGGTGGCTCGGCGGGCGCAGGCCGGGCCGTGACGTCCCGGCCGTCTACCTGGAGCACAACGCGCCGCACGGCGACGTGCCGGACACGCGCCACCCGTGCGCCGACCGCGACGACCTGACGCTCGTCCACGTCACGCACTTCAACGCCCTGTTCTGGGACGGCGGCCGGACGCGGACCGCCGTCGTCGAGCACGGCGTCGTGGACCCGGGGCACCGCTGGACGGGCGAGCTGGAGCGCGCGGCGGTCGTCGTCAACGAGCCGGTGCGGCGCGGGCGCACCACCGGCACCGACCTGCTGCCCGCGCTCGCCTCGGCCGTGCCGCTCGACGTCTTCGGCATGCGGACGGAGGGCCTGGCGGAACAGCTCGGCGTCCCGTACGCGCGCTGCCGCTCGTACGACCTGCCGCAGGCGCGGCTGCACCAGGAGGTCGCGCGGCGGCGGCTGTACCTGCACCCGGTGCGCTGGACGTCGCTCGGCCTGTCGCTGATCGAGGCGATGCACCTCGGCATGCCGATCGTCGCGCTCGCCACCACCGAGGTCGCCGACGCGGTGCCCAGGGAGGCCGGGGTCATCTCGACGCGGCCCGAGGTCCTGGCGCGGGCGGCCGAGGAGTTCCTGCACGACGAGGACGCGGCGGCCGAGGCGGGGCGTGCGGCGCGGCACGCGGCGCTGGAGCGCTACGGCCTGAAGAGGTTCCTGGACGACTGGGACCTGCTGCTGGAGGAGGTGATCCGCTGATGAGGCCCAATTCGTCCGCGGGGCTGGCCATCGCCCTCGTCTCCGAGCACGCCAGTCCACTGGCGGCCCTCGGCGGGGAGGACGCGGGCGGCCAGAACGTGCACGTCGCCCAGCTGGCGGCGGAACTGGCCGGGCGCGGCCACGAGGTGACGGTCTACACCCGGCGGGACTCCACCGCGCTGCCGCTGACCGTGCCGATGCTGCCGGGCGTGACGGTGCGCCACGTGCCCGCCGGGCCGCCGGAACCGGTCGCGAAGGACCGGCTGCTGCCGTTCATGGCGCAGTTCGGCGGCTTCCTGGAGCGCGAGTGGGCCCAGGCGCCGCCGGACGTGGCGCACGCGCACTTCTGGATGTCGGGCGTCGCGACGCTCCAGGCGACCGGCCCGCTGCGCATCCCGTTCGCCCACACGTTCCACGCCCTCGGCACCGTCAAGCGGCGCCACCAGGGCCCGGCCGACACCAGCCCGGCCGACCGGATCACCTGGGAGCGCTACATCGGGCTCAGCGCCGACCGTACGGTCGCGACCTGCCGCGACGAGGTGGCCGAGCTGACCGCGATGGGCCTGTCGCCCGCGCGGATCAGCGTCGTGCCGTGCGGCGTCGATCCGGAACGGTTCACGCCGGTCGGCCCGGCGGAGCCGCGCGGCAGGTGGCGGCACCGGATGCTCCAGCTCGGGCGGCTCGTCCCGCGCAAGGGCGCCGAGCTGTCCATCGCGGCGCTGGCGCGCGTGCCGGACACCGAGCTGGTCGTCGCGGGCGGGCCGCCGCCCGGGGAGCTGGAGCGCGACCCCGAGGTCCGCAGGCTGCGGGCGGTGGCGCGGGCGCACGGCGTGGCGGAGCGGGTGCGCTTCACCGGCGGCGTCGGGCGCGACGAGGTGCCGCGGCTGTTGCGCGGCGCCGACCTCGTGCTGTGCCCGGCGGACTACGAGCCGTTCGGCATCGTGCCGTTGGAGGCCATGGCCTGCGGCGTGCCCGTGATCGCGAGCGACGTGGGCGGCCAGCGCGACACCGTCGCCGATCCCGGCACGGGCCGCCTCGTCCGCCCCGGCGACCCGCTGGCGCTCGCCGAGGCCGCCGCCGGGCTGCTGGCCGCGCCCAGGGAACGGGCGGCGCGCGGCGCGGCCGGACGGCGGCGGGTGCTGACGCGCTACCGCTGGGCGACCGTCGCGGCGGCCACCGAGGAGGTCTACCGCGACATCAGCAGCCGCCGTCCCGCACCCGTCAGCGGCACGGCCTGACCCACGTCACCCCGCCCCCTCGCCACACACCGGAGGTCACCATGCACGCACCGCGCAGCGCGCACCGGCACTGCCAGTCGCTCCACGACGCGCTCCGGGGGTTCCGCGACGACGGCGACTACGGCCTGACGCAGGCCGTCGCCTGGGGGCGGCAGCTCGCCCAGGTCCTGTCGTCGGGCGGCAGGCTCCTCGCGGCGGGCAACGGCGGCAGCGCCGCGCAGGCGCAGCACCTGACGGCGGAACTGGTCGGCAGGTACGCGGCGGACCGGCGCCCGTTCTCGGCGATCTCGCTGCACGCGGAGACGTCCAGCATGACGGCGATCGCCAACGACTACGGCTTCGACGAGGTGTTCGCCCGCCAGGTCGCGGCGCACGGCCGCGAGGGCGACGTCCTCGCGCTGATGTCCACCTCGGGCAGCAGCGACAACCTGCTCGGCGCCGCGACGGCGGGCCGCGCCGCCGGGCTGCGCGTGTGGGCCATGACGGGGCCGATGCCCAACCCGCTGGCGGCGCAGGCCGACGCGGTGCTGTGCGTCGATGCGCCCAGCACGGCGACCGTGCAGGAGGCGCATCTCGTCGCGCTGCACGTCGTGTGCGAGGCGTTCGACGAGGCGCTTGAGGACATGTCGCACACGCGGCAGCTCAAGGCCACGAGCCCCGAACCGGCGGACGCGCCGCCCGCGCCCGTCGCGCTGACCCGCCGGGAGGCGGCATGAGCGCGCCGCGCGGGCCGTTGGTCGTCGTCGGCGACATCCTGCTGGACGAGGACGTGACGGGCGAGGCCACCCGCCTCGCGCCCGACGCGCCCGTGCCGGTGGTCGAGGTGCAGGCCGAGCGGCGGCGGCCGGGCGGCGCGGGCCTCGCGGCGGCGCTCGCCGCGCGGGACGGCCGCGAGGTCGTGCTCGTCACCGCCATCGGGCAGGACAGCGCCAGCGAGGCGGTACGGGCGATGCTGCCGCCGTCCGTACGCCTCGCGGAGCTGCCGTTGCGCGGCACGCTGCCCGTCAAGTCGCGCGTCATGGCGGACGGCCGCCCCCTGGTCCGCATGGACCGGGGCGGCGGCACGGTGGGCGAGCCGGGCCCGGCCGTCCGCCGTGCGCTGGCCGACGCGGGCGCCGTCCTCGTCGCGGACTACGGGCGCGGCGCGGCGGCGGCCGTGCGGCAGGGGCTCGCCGAGGCGGCCGGGCGCGTCCCGGTGGTGTGGGACCCGCATCCGCGCGGACGCGCCCCCGTGGCGCGGGCAAGGCTCGTCACGCCCAACGAGCACGAGGCGCGCTGGTTCGTGCGCGAGCACTGCCCCGGCGCCACCGGCGTCGCCGCCGAGGAGGGAGACGACACGCTGCGCGCCCACAGCCTGCGCGGCGCGCTGCTCGCCGAGCGCTGGCAGGTCGCCGCGGTCGCGGTGACGCTGGGCGAACGCGGCGCCGTCCTGACCCGCGCCGACTCCGACGACCCGCTCTACCTGCCGGTGGCGGCGGGCGGCGAGTGCGACCCGTGCGGCGCCGGTGACTGCTTCGCCGCCACGGCGGCGACCGTCCTCGCCGACGGGGGGCTGCCGTCCGAGGCGGTCGGCCGGGCCGTGGAGGCGGCGGCGGCCTTCGTGACGGGCGGTGGCGTGGCGAGCCCGGTCGGCTGGCGCAGGCAGACGGCCCCGGCGGAGGTGCCGGGCGGCGTGCCGCGTGACCTGCCCGCCATCCGCGCGCTGACGGAGACGGTACGGGCGCGCGGCGGCACGGTCGTCGCCGCGGGCGGCTGCTTCGACCTGCTGCACGCGGGCCACGTGCAGTTCCTGGAGAACGCGCGGCGCACCGGGGACTGCCTCGTCGTGTGCGTGAACTCCGACGCGTCCGTGCGCCGCCTCAAGGGCCCAGGCAGGCCGCTGAACCCGGCGGCGGACCGGCTGCGCGTGCTGGGGAGCCTGGGCTGCGTGGACGCGGTCGCCGAGTTCGGCGAGGACACCCCGGAGGCGCTGCTGCGGGAACTGCGGCCCGACGTGTGGGTGAAGGGCGGCGACTACCGCGTGAGCGACCTGCCGGAGGCGGCGGCGCTGCGCGAGTGGGGCGGCCAGACCCTCGTCCTGCCCTACCTGGACGGACGCTCCACGACGGAACTGGCGCGGCGCGCCGCGTTCGTCCGCCGGTGAGCACGCCCCGTGTGCTGGTGCTGCGGGCGCTCGGGCTCGGCGACCTGCTGACGGCCGTGCCCGCGCTGCGGGCGCTGCGCCGGGCGCGCCCGGACCGGTGGCTGGTGCTCGCCGCGCCGGAGGCGCTGCGGCCCGCCGCCCGGCTGACGCGCGCCGTGGACGAGTTCGTGCCGACCACGGCGGCCGGGCGCGAGGTGCCCGGCCACATCCCGTGGAGCGGGCCGCCGCCCGTCCTCGCCGTGGACCTGCACGGCAGCGGCCCTGAGAGCGTCGCCCCGCTGCGCGCGCTGCGGCCCGCCGCGCTGTTCGCGTACGCGGAGCCGTCGGGGCCCGCGTGGGACGAGGGCGAGCACGAACGGGTGCGCTGGTGCCGCCTGTTGGAGTGGTACGGCATCCCTGCCGACCCCGGCGACCTGCGGATCAAGGCCGCCGACGTGTACTCCCCGGCGCCGGGCGCGGTCGTGCTGCACCCGGGCGCGGACGCGGCGGCGCGGCGCTGGCCCGCCGACCGGTTCGCGGCGGTGGGCCGGGCGCTGCGCGACGAGGGGCGCGACGTGGTGGTGACCGGCGGCCCGGCCGAGTCCGCGCTCGCCCGCCGGGTGGCGGCGGACGCGGGCCTGCCCGAGGAGGCCGTGCTGACGGACGTGCCGTTCGACGACCTGACGGCCCTGCTCGCGGAGGCGCGGGCCGTGGTGGTCGGCGACACCGGCATCGCCCACCTGGCGACGGCGCTCGGCACACCGTCCGTCGTCCTCTTCGGCCCGGTCTCCCCGCAGTTGTGGGGCCCGCCGGACCTGCCACGCCACCGCGCGCTGTGGCACCCGGACGACCCGCCGACCCCCCGCCCCGGCGACCCCCACGCCACCACCCCCGACGCACGCCTGCTGCGCATCACACCGGCCGACGTCCTCACCGCACTCGCCTCACTCCCGACACCTTTCCCCCTCACACGCCTGCGCTGACACACCCGGACACGGCCTGACATCGGCCACTTGTGGCCTGCACGGGCGATCCTCGATCATGGGGCGGTCGGGGGAAGTTGCCCAGGTAACGCAGGAGTTGCGCGCATGGTCGGGACGGAGAGCGGTCCAGGGGGACGCTGCGGGCACGCCGGGGCGCATCCCCGCGTACCGGGGGCGACGGCATGAGGAACCGTCAGCTCAGTCTCGCCCTCCAGATCCTCGTGGTCCTGCTCGCGAGCCTGCTCGGCATCGTCACCAACTACGCGACCAACGCCGAGGACGTGCCCTTCGCCCTCCAGGTGTTACAGCGGGTGGCGGTCCCGGCGATCGGTCTGCTGATCCTCGCCATGATCCTCGCCCAGGCCGCCGTGCTCCGCCTGGAACGCCCGGCTCCCCCACCGCGCGTCTGGGACAGGCGGCAGGCCCCCTATCCCGGTCTCGACGCCTTCACGGAGACCGAGGCCGCCGTGTTCTTCGGCCGGGAGACGCAGATCGCCGAGGTGACCAGGCGCCTGCACGCGTCACCGCCCCGGGACGCCGAGCGCTTCGTCCCGCTGGTGGGGGCGTCGGGAAGCGGCAAGTCGTCCCTCGCCCAGGCGGGCGTGACGCCGCGCCTGCGCGAGCGGCGCTGGACGGTGCTGCCGGTGCTGAGCCCCGGCGCCAACCCGCTGGGCGCGCTGGCGGACATGCTCGCCGAGGCGGCGGGCGGCGCGGAGAGCGGGGCGGTGGTCGCACGGCGGCTGCGCCAGTCGCCCGGGATGCTCTCCGAGGAACTCGGCCGCCTGCGCCGCAACGGCCGCTTCCGCAGCATGCTGCTCGTGATCGACCAGTTCGAGGAGCTGATCACGCTCGCCGGGGAGCGCGAGCGGACGGCGTTCCTCCAGGCCGTGGCCCACGCGCTCGCCCAGGACTCCCGGCTGCACGTCCTCGCCACCGTCCGCATCGAGTTCCTGCACGACTTCCTCGACACGCCGCACGCGGAGCTCTTCCAGAAGCCCGTGGCCATCGGCACGATCGGGCGCCCGCAACTGGCCGAGGCCGTCGAGCGGCCGGGCGCGCTGGTCGGGATGACCTTCGCCCCGCGCCTGGTCGAGACGATCCTGGACGACACCGGCACGAGCGACGCACTCCCGCTCCTGGCCTACCTGCTCCAGGAGTTGTACTTCGCCTCCGGCCCCGGCACCACCGTCACCGAGGACTTGTACCGCAGGCTCGGTGGCGTGGCCGGGGCACTTGCGCGCCAGGCGGACCACGTGGTGTCGGGACTGCGCGAGACGGAGAACGCCGCGTCGATCCCGCGGACACTGCTGAAGTTCGTCACCGTGGAGGGAGGCCAGGCGACACGCCGCCGGGTGGCACTCGCCGAACTGACGTCGGGAGAGCGGCGCATCGTCGATGCGTTCGTCGATGCCCGGCTCCTGGTCACCGACGCAGGGGACGGGGAGCGGGCGACACCCGAGGCGTTCGCGCGTGTGGCGCACGAGGCGCTCTTCCGCCAGTGGCCGCCCCTGCGTCAGGAGGTCGAGGCCCGTGCCGAACAGCTCAGGCAGCGGGCGGAGCTGGAACGCTGGGCGGCGGACTGGCAGCGGGCGGACCGCAGCGCCGACTACCTGCTGACCGGGGACCGGCTCGTCCTCGCCCAGCGGTGGCTGACCGCGCTGGAGGAGAGCGGCCAGGCGTCGGACGCGGTCCGCGCGCTGGTCGTCACGTCCCGCGACCGCGACCTGGCCCATCTGCGCCGCGTGTCCGAGAGCGTCGGCGAGTACGTGCTCGCGAACGCGGAGCGGGATCCAGAGCTTTCGCTCCTGCTGTCCCTGGCCGCCCTCGACGAATGCGGGCGGACGCCGACGGCCGGGCGCGGCCTCATGGCGGCCCTTGCCTCCAGCCATCTCAGGGCCCAGTTGGTGGGACACACGGACACCGTCCGCGGTGTCGCGTGGTCCCCCGACGGCGGACGGATCGCGGCAGCGTCGCGGGACGGCACGGCGCGGATCTTCGACGCGGTGTCCGGCCGCGCCCGCGCGGTGCTCTCCGGTGGGGGGTCCATGGTGGAGGCGGTGGCCTGGTCACCGGACTCATCGAAGGTCGCCACCGCGGGCCGGGACCGGGTGGTGCGTGTGTGGGACGCCGGGTCCGGTGCACACCTTCTGTCCCTGACCGGGGCCACCGACATCGGGCGCTCGGTCGCATGGTCGCCCGACGGGTCGCGGATCGCCGGGACGTCGCGGGACCGACTGGTCCGTGTCTGGGACGCGGACACGGGACACCTCGTGCGGGAGTTCCACGGCCACACCGACGACGTGTGGGGGGTCGCCTGGTCGCCGGACGGCACGCGGCTGGCGAGCGCCTCGCACGACCGCACGGCGCTCGTGTGGGACATCGCCTCGGGACGGTCCGTGGCGACCGTCGCCGGTCACACCGACTTCGTCGAGGGCGTGGCATGGTCACCCGACGGACGGAGCGTCGCCACCGCCTCGGGGGACCACACCGTCCGTGTGTCCGACCCCGCCACCGGTGACCTGCGGCTGCTGGTCAGGGGTCACGGCGACTACGTGTGGGGCGTGGCGTGGTCGCCCGACGGACGCTCGCTCGCCTCGGTCTCCTCGGACCGCACGGTGCGCGTCTTCGACGCGCGGGACGCCAAGCCGCTGGCGGTGTTCCGGGGGCACGGCGACACCGTCTGGGCGGTGGCCTGGTCCCCGGACGGGACACGTCTGGCCTCCGGCTCCTCGGACACGACGGCCCGCGTCTGGGACGTCCGGCCGCGCGGCGCCGAGCGCGTCCTCGTCGCCGGGCACCGGCAGCCGGTCAACGAGGGGGTGTGGTCTCCCGACGGCGGCCGGATCGCCACGGCGTCGGACGACGGCACGGCGCGGCGGTGGGACGCGGCGACGGGTGCGGAGACGGATCTGCCGGTGCGTCACCTGGACAGGGTGTGGGGCGTGGCCTGGTCGGAAGGACGCCTTGTCACCGGGTCGGGCGACAGGACGGCCCGGATCACCGACGGGGAGCACACCCGCGACCTCGCCCACGGTGACGCCGCGGTCGAGGCCGTGGCGTTCTCCCCGGACGGCGGCCGTCTGGCCACCGGAGGGCACGACGCCGTGGTGCGTGTCTGGGACGTCGCGTCAGGGGACGAACTCATGGCTTTCGAAGGCCACCAGGACTGGGTGGGCGCCGTCGCCTGGTCGCCCGGGGGACAGTTCCTCGCGACGGGTTCCGACGACCGTACCTGCCGGATCTGGGACGTCGCCGGGGGCCAGCAGGTCACGGTGCTGCGCGGGCACGAGGGCTACGTGGACGGCGTGGCGTGGTCGCCCGACGAGCGGCACGTCGTCACGGCGTCGGGTGACTGGACGGCGGGTCTGTGGCTCGTGGCCAGCGGTCGGCGGGTCGGGTCGCTGCGCGGACACGACGGCCGGGTGCGCGGTGCCGCGTGGTCGCCGGACGGCAGCCGGGTCGCCACCGTCTCGGACGACCGTACGGTCCGCGTCTGGGCCGCGGGGACGACGGAGGAGATCGGGGTCGCCGGGGTCCATCAGGACAAGGTCACCTCCGTCGCCTGGTCGCCGGACGGCAGCGCGCTCCTGACGGCGTCGTTCGACGGCACGGCCCGGGTCTGGGCGGCCGATCCGGATCTGGACCGGCTCACGACCACCGCGCGCAACCGCGTCTTCCGGTCGCTGACCCGGGAGGAACGGCTGCGCCACATGCTGCCGCTCACTCCCTGACCGGGCCAGGCGCCGTCACAGGACGGCATCGACCGCGTGTTCCTCGGTGGCCACCAGGTAGTCGTCCGGGTCCAGGTCCATGGCCGCGCGCTGCGGTGCGGCCCAGTAGAGCGCGTTGCGTTCGGCGAACGTCCCTGGTCCCTCGTAGGAGATCAGCCAGAAGAAGAGGTTCCGTTCCCGGTCCACCCACGCGCCGCCGATCTCGAAGCCCAACTCCCTGCGGAGCGGCACGATCTGGGTGCGCCAGCGCTCGGCCCACTCGTCGAGCAGCCCTTCCCGGACGGTGTACGTGCGCAGTTGGGTGGTCCTCGGCATGTTCGGCTCCTCCGGGATGCGGCCGATCGGGGACCCCAGGTTTCCCCATGCCGCCCTGCTCGGGCAACCGTGGCCCTGACCCGCGGTCGGCCGCGGCGCCTCACCCCACGTAGCGGCGGGCGCGGGAGGTGCGTTGGGCTTCCTCCAGCAGCCGCAGCCGTGCCTCCACGTCGTCCGGCACCGCCCTGCGTTCCCGCAGCACCCACGGCAGCCCGCCGAGGGCGCGCAGCACGGCGACGGCGGACGTCCGGTCGTGCGGCACCGTCCGCAGCAGGTGCGCCGTGCGGCGCAGGACGGCGGTGGGCGGGCGGCGCAGCCAGGTGTACCAGAGCGTGTTCCTGATGCCGTCGGCGCGGCGGCGGGTGGGGTCGCGCAGTCCTGACGGCTGGTGGTGGACGCGCAGTTCCCCGGCGTAGACGAGCCACCAGCCCGCCGTCATCAGGTCGGCCGCGAGCAGTTCCTCCTCGCCGCCGAGCCACAGCCGGGGCGAGAAGCCGCCCGCCGCGCGGAAGGCGTCGGTGCGCAGCACGGTGGCCCCGGCGAGGAACGAGCCGAGCGCGGGCCCTGGCAGCCCTTCGGGCCTGGGCAGCGGGGAGGCGCGCAGTTCGGCGACGATGGGGTCCTCGGTGCCGCCGGGTTCGACGAGGATGCGGGCGGTGACGGTGGCGACGGTGGGGTGGGCGTCGAGGAGGTCGGCCGCGGCGCGCAGGGAGCCGGGCTCCCACCACGTGTCGTCGTCGCAGAACGCGGTGTAAGGGGTGGTGACCTCGCGGACGGCGAGGTTGCGGCCGACGGCGCCGAGGTTGGCGCCCGGGCTGAGGACGCGCAGGCCGGGGTGGCGGGCGGCGGCGGCGCGGGCGGTGCCGTCGGTGGAGCCGTTGTCCACGACGATGATCCGGGGCCGTTCCGGCAGCGCGGTGAGCCGGTCGAGGGTGCGCAGCAGCTCGTCGCGCCGGTTGTGCGTGATGACGACGACGGTGACGCGCGCGTCCGGCGGAAGCGCGTCAGGCCGCGGCGCGTCAGGCGGCGGCATGGGTGCGCTCCAGGAGCCGTACGTCCGCCTCCACCTCCGGCGGCAGCGGGCGGCGGTCGCGCCAGGCGGCGGGGAGGCGGGAGACGATCTGGCCGAGCGCCTGCCGCGCGGTGGCGTCGGCGGGCGCCTCGCGCGCGAGCTGCCAGGTGTCGCGCAGCGCGACGGGCAGCGGGCGGCGCAGCCAGGCGGTGAGGTTGGCGTTGCGGCGCATCATGGCGCGGCGCTCGGGCCTGGGGTCGTCGGCGGGTTCGTGGACGGCGGTGATCTCGGGGGCGTAGGTGACGAGCCAGCCAGCGACGGTGAGGTCGTAGGCGAGCAGCGTCTCCTCGCCGCCGATGAACAGCAGCGGGTGGTAGCCCCCGGCGGCCAGGTAGGCGCTGCGGCGCGCGACGGCGGCGCAGCCGAGGAAGCCGAGGACGGGCGGCCCCGGCAGTCCGGCGGGGCCGCTGAGCGGGGAGGCGGCGAGGGCGGAGTTCACCGGGTCGGGGGCGCGGTCGGCGCCGACGAGGGTGCGGGCGGCGAGGAGCCCGATGCGCGGGTCGTCGTCCAGGAGCCTGGCGGCCTCGGTGAGGGATCCCGGCGTCCACCAGGAGTCGTCGTCGCTGAAGGCGATGTACGGCTGGCGCAGGGCGCGGACGCCCGCGTTCCGCGCGAGGGGGCCGAGGTTGTCCGGCATGGGGAGGAGGCCGACGTGCGGGAAGCGGTCGGCGACCATGGCGCGGGTGTCGTCGGTGGAGGCGTTGTCCACGACGAGGATCTCGGGGTCCTCGGGCAGCGCGACCAGCCGCTCAAGCGTGGCGGCCAGCTTGGCGGCGCGGTTGCGGGTGGCGATGACCACCGCGAGGGACGGATGCGGCACGGGCGGCGAGTGCCCGGCGCGCCCGCGGCGAAACCCGCGCCGCCGCCCCGCACGTTTCGCCCGGTGCGTGCCGGGGACCCGGGGCCGATGCTGAGTGAGGGCGGACGAACACTGGTGACCGGCTGGTTCAGCCTGCTGGACGGTGAGGCGACGGCGGGTGACGTGCTGGCGCAGCGCCGGGTGTGCGACGTGCTCCAGGCGCGCGGCATCCCGCACGACGTGGCGTGGAGTCCGCGGTTCCGGCCGGACGGCCTGGCGCTGGACGCGGCGCGGCCAGGGGACTACGAGCGGCTGATCTTCGTGTGCGGTCCGCTGCACGGGCCGCAGGTGGCGGGGCTGCACGAGCGGTTCGCGCACTGCCACCGCGTGGCGGTCGGCGTGTCGGTGATCGACCCGGACGACCCGGCGGTGACGGGGTTCCACGGCGTCCTCGCGCGCGACGTGGCGGACCGTGCGCCGACGCAGGACCTGTCGCTGCGCGCGCCGCGCGAGCCGGAGGTGCCGGTGGTCGGCGTGGTGCTGACGCACGGGCAGCAGGAGTACGGCGGGCGGCGCGCGCACGACGAGGTGGCGGAGCGGATCACGGGCTGGCTGGCCGGGACGCGCTGCGCGCCGGTGATGGTCGAGACGCGCCTCGACTCGCGTGACGGGCGGCTGTGCGGCACTCCGGCGGAGCTGCTGTCGGTGCTGGGGCGGCTGGACGCCGTGGTGACGGACCGGCTGCACGGGCTGGTGCTGGCGCTGCGCGTCGGGGTGCCGCCGGTGGCGGTGGACCCGGTGCGCGGCGGGGCGAAGGTGACGGCGCAGGCGCGCGCGTGCGGCTGGCCCGCGCTCGTGGCGGCCGATCAGGTGGACGAACGGCGGCTGGACGCGTGGCTGCGCTGGTGTCTGGGGCGCGGGCGTGAGGTGGCGGGGATGCGGCGTCAGTGGCTGGGCGCGGCGTCGGACGCGGCGGACGAGCTGTCGTGGGCGCTGGGGGACGCCGCGCGGGAGGGCCGCCGGGCGGCCGGCGCGTGAAGCCTCGCGCGGCATGCCGGAAAAATACCGTAGTGGCTGATTTGTGACGTTTGCCCCTGTCGGGCAGGGTGGTCCGGGAGGGCGCTCCGCCCGCCCCGACAGGGAAGGACACAGGACGCAGATGTCCCAGCAGGACAAGGACGGCCGCATCCCGGAGAAGCAGGAACAGCTCGACCCGCTGCGGGACAGCGGCGCCGACGCGTACCTGACGACCAACACGGGCATCAGGCTGCACGACACGGACAACTCCCTCAGCGCCGGAGAGCGCGGCCCGACGCTGATGGAGGACTTCCACTTCCGCGAGAAGGTCACCCATTTCGACCACGAGCGCATCCCCGAGCGCGTGGTCCACGCCAGGGGCGCGGGCGCGTACGGCCACTTCAGGCCGTACGCGTCGATGGCGGAGTGGACGAAGGCCGACTTCCTCCAGGACCCGGACCGCGCCACGCCCGTCTTCGTGCGGTTCTCGACGGTCGCCGGCTCGCGCGGCTCGGCCGACACGGTGCGGGACGTGCGCGGCTTCGCGACGAAGTTCTACACCGCGGAGGGGAATTACGACCTGGTCGGCAACAACATGCCGGTGTTCTTCATCCAGGACGCCATCAAGTTCCCCGACTTCGTGCACGCGGTGAAGCCCGAGCCGGACAACGAGATCCCGCAGGCCGCCTCCGCGCACAACACGTTCTGGGACTTCGTCTCGCTCCAGCCCGAGTCGATGCACATGGTGCTGTGGACGATGTCCGACCGCGCGCTGCCGCGCAGTTACCGGATGATGCAGGGCTTCGGCGTGCACACGTTCCGCTTCGTCAACGCGCAGGGGCGGGCGACGTTCGTCAAGTTCCACTGGCGCCCGCTGCTGGGCACGCACTCGCTGACCTGGGACGAGTGCCAGAAGATCGCGGGCCAGGACCCGGACTTCAACCGCCGCGACCTGTGGGAGGCCATCGCCGCCGGGGACTTCCCCGAATGGGAGCTGGCGGTGCAACTGGTGGACGAGAAGGACGAGTTCTCCTTCGACTTCGACCTGCTCGACCCGACGAAGCTCATCCCGGAGGAGAGCGTGCCGCTGCGGCCGGTCGGCCGGATGACGCTGGACCGCAACCCGGCGAACTTCTTCGCCGAGACGGAGCAGATCGCGTTCCACACGGCGCACGTCGTCCCCGGCATCGACTTCACGAACGACCCGCTGCTCCAGGGCAGGAACTTCTCCTACCTCGACACGCAGCTGATCCGCCTCGGCGGGCCCAACTTCCAGCAGCTGCCGGTGAACCGCCCCGTCGCGCCGGTGCACAACAACCAGCGCGACGGCTACGGCCAGCACCGCATCCACCCGGACCGCACGGCCTACGCGCCCAACTCGCTCAGCGGCGGCTGCCCCGGCGTGGCGACGGCGGACACCGGCGCGTACGTCCACTTCCAGGAGCGCGTGGACGGCGTCAAGATCCGCAGGCGCAGCGAGAGTTTCGGCGACCACTACAGCCAGGCCACGCTGTTCTGGAACAGCATGGCGGACTGGGAGAAGGACCACATCGTCGCCGCCTACCGCTTCGAGCTGGGCAAGGTGGACGTCACGGAGATCCGCGAGCGGACCGTCGAGCAGCTGAACCACATCGACAACGAGCTGGCCACCCGCGTCGCCGAGGGCCTGGGGCTGACGGCCCCTGCCGGGCCCGCGATCCCGAACCACGGCCGCTCCTCCCCCGCCCTCAGCATGGCGTCGGGCCAGGGCGGCACGGTCGTCACGCGCAAGGTCGCCATCCTGGTGGCGGACGGCGTGTCCGAGGCGGACGTGGCGGCGCTGCGCGACACGCTCACCGAGGCCGGGGCCGTCCCCGAGGTGCTGGCGCCGCGCGCGGGCGAGGTACGCGCGGCGGGTGACGGCACGGTCGTCGTCGTGGACCGCCCTATCGCGACGATGGCGTCCACGCTGTACGACGGCGTGGTGGTGCCGGGCGGCGAGGAGAGCGTGCGGACGCTGGCCGCCATGGGCCGGGCGGTGCACTACGTGAGCGAGGCGTTCGCGCACGGCAAGAGCATCGGGGCGGTCGGCGCGGGCGTGGACCTGCTGCGGTCGCTGCGGCTGCCGGGCGTGCGGCTCGCCGGTGACGGTGACGGCGTCGTGGACGACCACGGCGTCGTGACGGCCGGGACGGGCGCGGGCCCGACCGAGGTGGCGCAGACGTTCACCGAGGCCCTGGCGTACCACCGGCACTGGGACCGCGAGGTGGACGGCGTCGCGGCCTGACCCCGCCGCGTGACCGGTACCGCCCTGTCATGGCATGCCGCCCCCCTCCCCGGGTACCGCCCGGGGGGAAGGGGCGGTCTGTCATGGACAGTTACGGTGCGGCGCGCGGGCGTACGGTGCGCGTCGGCGAGGTGATGACGCCGGTGGTGACGGCGCTGCGGCCGGACGCGTCGCTGGTCGAGGCGGCGCGGCTGATGCGCGACCAGGGCGTGGGCGAGGTGCTGGTCGCGCAGGACGGCGTGCTCCTCGGCATGCTGACGGACCGCGACATCACGGTGCGGGCCGTCGCCGAGGGGCTCGATCCGCTGCTGGTGCGCTGTCACGCGGTCTGCACGCCCGACCCGCTCGTGGTGGCGCCGGGCGACGAGGTGGCCGTCGCGTCACGGCTGCTGCGGGCGGCGGCGGTACGGCGCCTGCCGGTGGTGGACGGGGACACGGTCGTCGGCATGGTCTGCGCCGACGACGTGCCCGCCTGACCGCCACCGTAGGGGCGTTCAGGCCGCGTCGCGGCCCTGCCCCGCCTCCTCGCCCGCCGCCTGCCTGCCCGACCCCTGGTCACGGAAGACGCGCGCCAGCTCGGGGCTCGCCGAGTCGATCGGCACCGAGCCCGAGCGGACCATCCCGAGCTGCACCGCCTGCCGCGGCTGGACGGCCTCCAGCAGCCAGTCCGCCGCCACGCGCACGCGGTTCCCCGGCATCGCCAGCAGGTGGTAGCCGCGCGTCACGGCCCCGGCGAGCGGCCCCGACAGCGAGACGTGCAGCGGGTTGGCCGCCGCCTGGAACCCGCCGAGGTCCACGACGAACCCCCGGTCGTGGTGCAGGTAGGGGCGGCGCTCGGCCATGCCGTACAGCGCGGCGACGTTACGCGCCGCCGTCCTGCCGTGGCGCCACGCGTGCTGCGCCGTCATGGGCGTGACGGACCCGGGCTTCGTCATGTCGGGCACGGCCGCCGCGTCGCCGCAGGCGAACACCTCGGGGTGGCCCGGCACGTTCAGGAACTCGTCCACGCACACCCGGCCGCGCTCGGTGGGCAGCCCGACGTCGGCGACCAGCGGGTCGGGGCGGACGCCGACGCACCAGATCAGCGTGCGCGTGTCCATCGCCGAGTCGTCGGTCAGGACGATCCCGTCGTGCCTGGCCTCCTTGACGGAGGTCTTCATCCGCACGTCCACACCGCGCTGCCGCAGCACGCGGTCGGCGGTGCGGGAGAGCCGTTCGTCCAGCTCGGGCAGGACGCGCGGCGCGACGTCCAGCAGCGTCCAGCGCGGCCTGACGGCCCGCCGCCCGTCCTTGCGGCGCGCCAGCGAGTCGGCGAACATCGCGCCGTGCGCGGCCAGCTCGGTCCCGGTGTACCCGGCGCCGACGACGACGAAGTTGCTGCGCGCGCGGGCCTCGGCCGGGTCGTCCGCGCCCGCCGCAAGCTCCAGCTGCCTGACGATGTGGTCCCGCAGGTACAGCGCCTCGGGCAGGCCGCGGAAGCCGCGCGCGTGCTCGGCGACGCCGGGGATCGGCAGCAGCCTGCTGACGCTGCCCACGGACAGGACGAGCGTGTCGTACGACAGCTCGCCCTGGCCGTCCTCGGGGTCGGTGTAGCGCACGCGCTTGGCGTCCAGGTCCACGCCGTGCGCCTCGCCGAGCACCAGCCGCACGCCCGGCAGCGTCCCGGTGAGGGAGACGGTGACCCGCCGTGGCTCCAGGATTCCGGCGGCGACCTGCGGCAGCAGCGGCAGGTAGAGGAAGTAGTCGGTCGGGTTCAGGAGGACGATGTCCAGCTTGCCCCGGGCGCGGCGGGCCAGGGTCCTGGCGGTCTGGTAACCGGCGAATCCCGCTCCGACGATCACCACTCGCGAGCGACTCATGCCTTCCGCCTCCTCACGGCTCGGCCTGGTGGGTGGGACACCCTCGACGGCGTGAAACACGCCGAGTACCCCCTGGCCGCGCCGCTACCCGCGCGCCGGGCGGTCAGCCGCCCGACTCGCCGTCCGCGCCCTGCGTGGCGTAAGGACCCGGCCCGGCCTTGCGGCGCAGGTGCTGCGGCAGGCCGACCCACGTGACCAGGCAGAGCAGGAACGCGGTCGAGCCGACCGCGATGCCCGCCGCACGGCCGAAGACGACGTCCACGACGAGCAGCAGCGCGCCGGTCAGCGACAGCCCGAGCGCCGCGAGCCCGGCGCCCGCGAGCCGGGAGGAGGTGTCCACGATGGTGCGTTTGGCGCCGAGGCCGAAGAGCTGCCGGTGCATGGCGGCCGGGGCCGTGAACATGACGGTGGCGACGAGGGCGAGCAGCAGCGTCGTGACGTACATGACGCGCTGGGCCGTGTCCAGCTCGGGGAAGCGGGCGCTGAACGCGAGGGTGAGGAGGAACGCGAAGAGCATCTGGACGCCGGTCTGGGTGACGCGGAGTTCCTGGAGCAGCTCGGCGAAGTTGCGGTCCGCGCGCTCCATGGGTGTCTCGTCGCGGAGCGCGGCGACGCCGTCGTGGCCCTCCCCGCCCTCTCCCCTGTGCACCGGATTGCCTCTGGCGTGGCGCTCCTCGCGGGGTCTGCCGTCGTTGCTCTCTCTGCCGTCCATGGCGTCATCGTGCATGGGCCGTCTCCCCTTCTCCTGTCAGGCACGAGCGCCCGACCGTGGGGCGGAACGTTTCTCCGGCCCCGGACGCCGGACGCCGGTGTGGCTGCGGTCCACAGCACGCACCACCTGCTGCCCCCGCCGCCCGCCCCGAAACCCGGCGGCCGTGGCGGCGGCACGGCCGGGCGGGTGAGCGGGCGCGCGGGCCGGTTTCGCCCGGGCGCCCCAGGGGACTCGCGGCCCTCCCCAGCCGCCCGCCGTGACCGCCAGGAGGACCCGTGGAGCCGATCGAACTGCCGATGCCCGCCGTCCGCCGCCCCGCGCCGGAGCCGGACGTCCGCGCGCTGGAGAAGGCCCTGCGGCAACGGGTGGACGGCGACGTCAGGTTCGACAGCGGCACCCGCGCGGCGTACGCCACCGACGCGTCGAACTACCGGCGCGTCCCCTACGGCGTGGTCATGCCCCGCACCCCGGAGGCCGCCGTCGAGGCGGTCGCGGTGTGCCGCGAGTTCGACGCGCCGCTGCTGTCGCGCGGCGGCGGGACGAGCCTGGCCGGGGAGTGCTGCAACGCGGCCGTCGTCCTCGACTGGAGCCGGTACTGCGACCGGCTCATCTCGCTCGACCCGGAGGCGCGGCGCTGCGTGGTGGAGCCGGGGATCGTCCTGGACGACCTGAACCGGCAGCTCGCCCCGTACGGCCTCCAGTACGGCCCCAGGCCCGCCACGCACGCCAACTGCACGCTCGGCGGCATGATCGGCAACAACTCGTGCGGCTCCACGGCCCAGGCGTACGGCAAGGTCGTGGACAACCTGCACCGGCTCGAAGTCCTCACCTACGACGGGCTGCGCCTGTGGGTCGGCCGCACGCCGGACGAGGAGCTGGCGCGCCTCGCGGCGGGCGACGGCCGGGAGGCCGAGATCTACCGGCAGCTGGCCGCGCTGCGCGACCGGTACGGCGACGCGGTGCGCGCGGGCTTCCCCGACATCCCCCGGCGCGTGTCGGGCTACAACCTGGACTCGCTGCTGCCCGAGCACGGCTTCGACGTCGCCGGGCTGCTGACCGGCTCGGAGTCCACGCTCGTGACGGTGCTGCGCGCCGAGCTTGAGCTGGTCCCGCTGCCGGGCCACACGGCGCTCGTCGTCGTGGGCTTCCCCGACATCGCGACGGCCGCCGACCACGTGCCCGCGCTGCTGCGGCACGCGCCGCACGCGCTGGAGGGCGTGGACCACGAACTGGTCGTCTCCGAGCGCCGCGAGCACCTGCACCCGGAGGCGCTGGGCCTGCTGCCGCACGGCTCGGCGTACCTGATGGCCGTCCTCGCGGGCGACACGGAGGACGAGACGGGCGACAAGGCGCGCGCGCTGATCGCCGACCTGCCGGACGGCCTGGACCACACCTGGTACCACGACAGGCGGCACATGGACGAGCTGATGCTCGTGCGCGAGTCGGCCCTCGGCGCCACCGCGCACGCGCCGGGGCGGCCCGACGCGTGGGAGGGCTGGGAGGACGCGGCGCTGCCGGTGGAGCGGCTGGGCGAGTACCTGCGGGAGGTCGGCGCGCTGTGGGAGGAGTTCGGGTACGAACGGCCGTCCGTCTACGGCCACTTCGGGCAGGGCTGCGTGCACAACCGCATCCCGTTCGACCTGGCGTCCGAGGAGGGCGTGGCGCGGATGCGGGCGTTCGTGGAGCGCGCGGCCGACCTCGTCGTACGGCTCGGTGGCTCGCTGTCCGGCGAGCACGGGGACGGGCAGTCGCGCGGCGAGCTGCTTGAGCGGATGTACGGGCGGGAGCTGGTCGAGGGCTTCGAGCGGCTGAAGTCGCTGTTCGACCCGCGCGGGCGGATGAACCCGGGCAAGGTCGTCGTGCCCGACCGGCTGGACGAGCACCTGCGGCTCGGCGCGGACTACCGGCCGTGGGAGCCCGAGGTGGCGTTCGCCTACGCGGACGACGAGGGGAGCTTCAGCCAGGCGGCGCTGCGCTGCGTCGGGGTGGGGCGCTGCCGTTCGTCGCGCGGCGGGGTGATGTGCCCGAGCTACCGGGCGACGCGCGAGGAGGAGCACTCGACGCGCGGCAGGGCGCGGCTGCTGTTCGAGATGCTGCGGAACGGCTCGCCCGTGGACGGCGGCTGGCGTTCGCCCGAGGTGCGGGACGCGCTGGACCTGTGCCTGGCGTGCAAGGGCTGCAAGGCGGACTGCCCTGTCGGTGTCGATATGGCGACGTACAAGGCGGAGTTCCTGCACCACCACTACGCGGGCAGGCCGCGTCCGCTCGCGCACTACTCGATGGGCTGGCTCCCGGCGGTGGCGCGGGTGGCGGGGGTGGCGCCGCGTGTGGTGAACGCGCTGGCGGGCGTGCCGCTGCTGGCGCGCGTGGCGAAGGCGGCGGGCGGGATCGCGCCGGAGCGGGACATCCCGGTGTTCGCGGAGCAGCGGTTCACGGCGTGGTGGCGCG
Organism: Streptomyces avicenniae; assembly: GCF_000719135.1. Classification (GTDB taxonomy): domain Bacteria; phylum Actinomycetota; class Actinomycetes; order Streptomycetales; family Streptomycetaceae; genus Streptomyces; species Streptomyces avicenniae. Next base: position 548,003 of record NZ_JOEK01000009.1, read on the forward strand.
AGCGCGGCGGGCCGCGCGGGGACGGGCGGCGGGGCGAGGTCGTGGTGTGGCCCGACACGTTCACGGAGAACTTCCACCCGGCCGTGGGCCGGGCGGCGGTCGAGGTGCTGGAGGCGGCCGGGTTCCGGGTCAAGGTGCCGCGGGCGGCGGTCTGCTGCGGTCTGACATGGATCTCGACGGGCCAGCTGGGCATCGCGCGGCGCGTCCTCGCGCACACGGTGGACGTGCTGCGCGAGGACCTGCGGCGCGGCGTGCCGGTGGTGGGCCTGGAGCCGAGCTGCACGACGGTCTTCCGCTCGCAGGCGGCCGAACTGCTGCCTGACGACCCGGACGCGCGGCTGCTGTGCGAGCAGACGCGGACGTTCGCCGAGCTGCTGGGCGAGCGGGCGGCGGACTGGGAGCCCCCGGCGGTGGACGCGCGTGCCCTCGTGCAGCGGCACTGCCACCAGTACGCCGTCCTCGGCTTCGACGCCGACCGCGAGCTGATGCGCAGGGCGGGCGTGGACGCCGATGTGCTGGACTCGGGCTGCTGCGGCCTGGCGGGCGACTTCGGGTTCGAGCGGGGGCACTACGAGGTGTCGATGGCGTGCGCCGAGGCGGGGCTGCTGCCCGCCGTGCGGGAGGCCGGGGAGGACACGCTCGTGCTGGCGGACGGTTTCAGCTGCCGCACGCAGGTCGAGCAGGCGGGCACGGGCCACGCGGCGCCGCTGCACGTGGCCGAGGTGCTGGCCGCCGCGCTGCGCGGCGAGCCGGTGACGGCGGACCGCCCCGCGGCGCCCGAGATGCGCGCGCTGCTGCCGGTGGCGGCTGCGGCGGGCGCGGCGGCGGCGCTGTCGCTCGTCCTGCGCGCCACGCGCCGCACGGCACCGCCGGTGCGCTGACGCCGCCACCCACCGCCCGGCGGATTAGCACTGAAATTCGCGCTAGCACTCTCCGGTGAATGCCGAAATGACCGGTGCACGGTGTTTGTTACGGTGCGGACTCCCTAGCACCGAGCGGCGGAGAGGCCATGGCGCGCACGTGCCCGGATTGCGACACCCCGAGGGCCATCTCGGTCTGCTTCTCCGCCGAGGGGAACTTCCTTTTCCCCTGCGTCCGCTGCGGCTGGGTGCCGGTGGTGATGCCGGGCGGCGCCGAGATCCGCGCCAACCGCCCCTGCCCGACGTACGGCTGCCCCGGCTCGACGGCCGACGTCTTCACGTTCGGCGGCCTCGGCTCGCTGGACGCGGTCAGGTCCGAGGCGTGCATGGCCTGTTACGCGGGCCGCCGCGCCCCGTACGCGGCGCCGCCGCCCCCGGACCGCACCCTCGTGCAGAGCCCGTTCGGCCACCCCGCGTACCTCCCCCGCACCCGCCTGTGACCGGCCGCGCGGGCGGCGTCAGCGCCGCCTACGGGCCTCGCGCTCCGCGCGCCTCGCGGCGCGGTCGGCGGCCTTGCGCGCCGCCCGCTCCTCCTTCTCGCGCTCACGGGCCGCCACCTGCGCCCGCTTCACCTCGTCGCTGTCGTGGAGCAGTTCGACGGCCGAGAAGCGGCTGCCGTAGCTGCGCATGGACCCCTCACTCACCATCAGGAACCCGTCGGCGGTCCTGAAGAGCCGCGTCCGCGTCGGGCTGAGCGGATGGCGCGGCGCGTGGGCGCGGGCGACGGCCTCCAGACGTGCCATCGCCTCCTCCCGCGTGCCGGTGAAGTGTTCGAGCACGGTCGCGACGGTCAGCCGGTTGTCCCCCGACCCGGCGGTCTCCTCCACGACCAGACCCCACCGCTCCGCCATGTGACCCTCCCTCCCGCGCCCCCGGCGCGCGACGTCCCCGCCCGCTGATCATGCCCGCCACACGGCGGTTCACCACGCAGTCCGCCCTCAGCCCTGGACCCGCCGGGCGAAGCGGCGCAGCGCGAGGTGGCCGAGGGCCGCCGTGCCGACGGTGAGGGCCGTCAGGTACGCCCAGGCGGGCATGTGGCCGGTGGACGGGGTGAGCGCGGCGCGCAGGCCCTCGCTCATGTAGACGAGCGGGTTCGCGAGCGTCGCGATCTGCACCCAGCCGATCGAATCCAGCGCGGTCCAGGGGTAGTAGACGCAGCCGAGCATGGTCCCCGCGGCCAGGAGCAGGCCGAGCAGCGCGCCGAACGCGGAGGCGTCGATCGCGGTGCCGAGCAGCAGCCCGAGCGTGGCGGCGAGCAGCGCGCTGAGCACCAGGGTGAGCACGAGCAGCGGCCAGTTCCCGACGTGCGTCTCGGGCGCGCTCCCCGGCGCGTGGACGAGCCGGACGACCGGCACGACGACGAGGGAGGAGACCAGGCCGAACAGCGCCGACGACGTGATCTTCTGGAGCCCCAGGGCCCGCAGCGACAGCGGCGCGAGGGCCCGGTCGGTGATCTCGCGGCCCGGCCCCAGCTCGGCGGCCAGCGGCCCGGTGACGGACATGATGCTCTGGAGCGTCAGCGTGCTGGCTATCAGGCCGGGCAGCAGGATCGTGGAGAAGGACGTCTCCCCGCCCAGGCCGCTGCCGATGCTGGGCATCACGTAGGCGAAGGCGAACGTGAACAGCAGCGGCTGGAGCCCGACCTGCAACAGGAGCGCGGGCAGGTTGCGGCGCAGGACGTGCAGGTCACGGGCGGTCAGCGCGACGTAGGCGTGCCAGGCGGCGCGGCGCGACGACGGCGCGCGCGGGGTGGTGGGGCGGGTCTCGGTGAGGGTCATGGCGTGTAGTCACGTCCGGTCAGGGTCAGGAAGGCCGTCTGGAGGCTGGGGGGTGTGGTGGTGGCGTCGCGGACGGTGAGCCCGGCGTCGGCGCCCGCGCGCAGGAGGTGGCCGAGGAGCCCGTCAGGGCGCGTGGTGCGCACGCGGACGGCGGGGCCTTCGACCGTCGTCTCGTGCGGGCCGCCGGGTATGCGGCGCAGGGCGTCGCGGAGCGGGGAGGCGTCGGCGTCGTACCGGACGGTGAGGACGGTCCGTGCGCCGCTGGCCGCCTTGATCGCCTCGGGGGTGTCGCAGGCGAGCAGCCGCCCGTGGTCGATCACGGCCAGGCGGTGGCACAGGGCCTCGGCCTCGTCCAGGTGGTGCGTGGTCAGCACGACGGTCTGCCCGGCGCCGTACAGTCCCCTGATGATCCGCCACAGGTCCTCGCGCGCCCGGGGATCGACCCCGGCGGTCGGCTCGTCGAGGAAGAGGACGTCAGGCAGGTGCATCAGCGCGCGGCCGATCATGACGCGGCGCGCCTGGCCGCCGGAGAGCTGGTGCACCCTGGCCCGGGCCTTGTCGGCGAGGCCGAACTGCTCAAGCACCTCGGCCGCGCGGCGCCTGGCGGCGGCGGCCGACAGGCCGAAGTAGCGGCCACGGAAGGCGAGGTTGTCCGCGACGGTGAGCGCGCGGTCGAGCGTGCCCGCCTGGGAGACCACGCCGATACGGGACTTGACGCCCACCGGGTCGGCGCCGACCTCGCGTCCGGCGACCCAGGCCCGTCCCGCGGTGGGGGTGACCAGCGTCGTCAGCATGCCGATCGTGGTGGACTTCCCGGCGCCGTTCGCGCCGAGCAGGCCGAAGAACTCGCCCTGCGCGACGGTGAGATCGAGGCCGTGGACGGCGGCGCGGCCGTCGGGTGTGCCGGGGTGGACCTTGCGCAGGCCCTCCGTGCGGATGGCGTCCATGGGGTGCTCCAGGGGGATGGTCAGGGGGATCAGGGGGGCGGGGTGCCGTGGCCGGGGAGCCCGGTCCCGCCGAGTCGGGTGAGCAGGGCGGACAGCGTGCCGATGTCCTGCGCGTCCCAGGGGGGCGCGGCGAAGATCTCGGCGGAGACCTGCCCCGCGGTGATGAGCATGTCGGCCAGGCGATCGCGGCCCGTGGGGGTCAGCACGGCGTAGGCGACGCGGGCGTCGCGCGCGTCCGTCTCGCGCGTGACGAGCCCGATGCGCTCCAGCGGGGCGAGGCCCCGGGTCACCCCGGAGGCGGTCAGCCCCAGCGCCTCGGCCAGGTCCACCCGCCGCATCCGGCCGCCGGGGGCCAGGGACAGCCGCAGCAGGGCCGTGAAGTCGGCCAGGCTCACCCCGTGCAGTCGGCCGAGGCTCGCGTCGAACCGTTTGACCAGGGCCGTCTGGGCCCGTACGAGACGCAGCGACGCGTCCAGCGCATCCGTCATTGCCACCTCCTTGACTCCTCAAGCATACCGCAAAGATTGCGGAGTCAAGGATCTCCTGGGACAGCAGGTCAAAGCAGTCAAGGGGAGTGACAGGAGGGTCCCCAACTGATCTAATCCGACCGGGGATTCATCAATTCTTCACTCTGGGGAGGAAATGTGAGGGCACGTGTGAGCCGCACCACCACGCGTGGAGCGTTGTGCGGGCTGCTGACCTGCGGCGTGGTCGCGGGGATGATGGGACCGGCCGCCGCGGCGGACCGGGCACCCGTCGTGGACTTCAACGGCGACGGTTACGAGGACATCGCCTCGGGCGCCGTCTGGGCGACCGTCGGCGGACGGCTCGACGCCGGGGCGGTGACCGTCCTCTACGGCGCGAAGGGCGGCGTCTCCGAGGGGCGCCGGGCCATCGTGCACCAGGGCTCCCCCGGCGTCCCTGGCGCCGTGGAGGCGGACGACAACTTCGGCAGCGCGCTGGCGGCTGCCGACCTGGACGGCGACGGCTACACCGACCTGGCCGTCTCCTCCGTCGGCGAGGACATCGCCGGTGCGCAGGACGTCGGGGCGGTGACCGTCCTGTGGGGCAGCCGTTCCGGCCTGTCGGGCGGGACGGCCCTGTGGCAGGCGCCCGACCTGGAGGAGCTGAGCTACTTCGGTTCCGACGTGGCGTCGGGCGACTTCGACGGTGACGGCAACATCGACCTGACCGTGACGGCCTGGCAGAGCACCCACACCTACTACGGCTCCTTCGACCGCGCCACCGGCCCGGCCTCGACCGTCCAGGAGCCCTTCGGCTCCGACTGGTCGGTCTTCGCGGGCGACCTGGACGGCGACGGCGACGCCGAGCGCTTCTACCCGTACGCGTCCGACGGCGGCTTCGGCGTCGATATCTCCTACCAGGACTGGGACGGCGACCACGACGTCCGGCGCACGCTGGACGGCGCCGCGGGCGACGTGGGCGCGGTCGGCGACGTGAACGGCGACGGCTACGACGACCTCGTCCTCGGCGACTGGACCGACGGCGGCCGGATCTCCGTGTGGCACGGCGGCCCGGACGGGCCCGACCCCGACCAGACCCCGACCGTCATCGACCAGAACTCCCCCGGCGTCCCGGGCGCGACCGAGACGGACGACGGGTTCGGCGAGTTCGTCTCGGTCGGCGACGTCAACGGCGACGGCTACGCAGACGCCGCCGTGGGCACGCCGGGCGAGGACGTCGGCCCGGCCGAGGACGCGGGCATGGTGACCGTCCTGTACGGCTCGGCGACCGGGCTGAGCGGCCGGGGCTCCCAGGCGTTCACGCAGGAGGTCGCCGGGGTCCCCGGCGCGCCCGAGCAGTGGGACGCCTTCGGCGTCGCCGTGACGCTGCGGGACGTGACCGGCGACGGCCGGGCCGACCTCCTGGCGGGCGTGCCCGGGGAGAACCTCTACGGCGGGGTGGCCTACCTGCGCGCCACCGCCTCCGGCGTCACGACCAGCGGATCGCTGCTGATCACCGCCCGCGACGTGGGCCTCGAAGGCTACGCCGGGCTCGGCTACTCCACGGACACCGGCGCCGCGCGCACCGGCCCGTACGGCGACGCCGCCACGGCACGCACCGCCTCCTGACCGACCGCCTCCTGACCGACCGCCGCCGACGCCCGACGCTCCCCCGTCGGGCGTCGGCGGCGCCGTCGTTCCGGCGCGCCGTCCTCACGGGCCACCCCGGGAATCGGGTGACAGGCGATGAACCAACTGGTCTAATCCCAGAGGGGATTCATCAATTCTTCACCCTGGGGAGGGGCAGTGATGAGACGTGCGTGCCGTGGTGTCGCGCGGGGAACGCTGAGTGGATTGCTGGTGTGCGGGGTGCTCGTGGGGGCGGCGGGACCGGCCTCCGCGCGGGCGGCGGGTACGCCGGTGGTGGACTTCGACGGCGACGGCTGGGCCGATGTCGTGATCGGGGCCGACCAGGCGACGGTCGGCGGCCATGAGGCGGCGGGGGCGGTGGTCGTCCTGTACGGCGCACCAGGCGGTGTCACGGCGACGCGGCGCGCCGTCCTGCACCAGGGCTCGCCCGGGGTCCCGGGCGCGGTCGAGGAGCTGGACACCTTCGGCAGCGCCCTGACCAGCGCCGATCTGGACGGTGACGGCTACACCGACCTGGCCGTCTCCTCCCTCGGTGAGGACATCGCCGGGGCGCTGGACGTGGGCGGCGTCACCGTGCTGTGGGGCGGCCCTGCGGGGCTCTCCGGCGGCACGGCGCTGTGGCAGTCGCCGTGGCTGGGCGAGCTGGCCATGCTGGGCGCGGGCCTGGCGTCGGGCGACTTCGACGGGGACGGGTGGCAGGACGTCACCGTGACCGGCTGGCACGGCACCCACACGTACTACGGGCCGTTCGACCGCGTCGCCGGGGCGGCCACGAACGTGGACGAGCCGTTCGGCTCGCAGTGGACCACCTTCGCCGGGGACCTGGACGGCGACGGGGACGGGGAGCGGTACTACCCGTACACGACCGAGGAGGACCGGGCCGGCACGATCGTCTACCAGGACTGGGAGGACGGCGACGACGTCCGGTACACCCTCGATGCGGCGGACGGCGACGCGGGCGCGGTCGGCGACGTGGACGGCGACGGCTACGACGACCTCGTCCTCGGGGACTACCTCACCGACGGCGGCCGGATCTCCGTCTGGCGCGGCGGCCCTGACGGCCCCGACCCCGACCAGACCCCGACCGTGATCGACCAGGACTCGCCCGGCGTGCCGGGCGGGACCGAGGACTACGACGGGTTCGGGCTGTCCGTCGCGGTCGGTGACGTCAACGGCGACGGCTACGCGGACGCCGCCGTCGGCACGCCGGGCGAGGACGTCGGCCGGGCCCGTGACGCCGGGATGGTGACCGTCCTGTACGGCTCGCCCTCCGGGCTGAGCGGGCAGGGCGCGCAGGCGTTCACGCAGGACGTGGCCGGGCTGCCGGGAGCGGCGGAGTCGTCGGACTCCTTCGGCCTCTCCGTGTCACTGCGCGACGTGACGGGGGACGGCAGGGCCGACCTCCTCGCGGGCGTCCCCGGCGAGAACGGCTACGGCGCCGTCGCCTGGCTGCGCGCCACGGCCTCCGGCGTCACGACCGGCGGATCGCTGCTGATCAGCGCCCGCGACGCGGGCCTCGCCGGGAACAGCGGCCTCGGCTACGCCGTGGACTCCGGCCAGGTGCGCACCGGCCCGTACGGCGGGTGACCGACCGCGCCGCCGGTGTCTGACGCTCCCCCGTCGGGCGCTGGCGGCGCTGTCGTCCCGGACGGACGGCGGGCCGTCGCCGTCCTCAAGTCCTGACAGCACCTCGGCGAGGCGGTCGGCGAAGGCGGCGGGGTGCTTGGCGTGGCCGACGTGCCCGCCGGGGAACAGGGCGAGGTCCCGGCCGAGCCGCCCGAACAGCCACCGGACACCCGCGCGGAGCCGCCGGACGGCGCGAGGTGGGTGAGCGGAGGCGGCGCGGGCGTGCGGAGTCGAGGAGCGCGCAAGGTGACGGGGCGTGATGCCGGGGAGGCCGTGACAGACGACCGGCCAACTGATCTAATCTCACGGGGGATTCACCAATTTTTCACCCTGGGGAGGGAACGTGATGACACACGTGCGCCGTCATGCCGCGCGAGGGGCGCTGAGCGGAGTGCTGGCCTGCGCAGTGGTCGCGGCGATGGCGGGACCGGCCGCCGCAGAGCCCGTGGCACCGGTCGTGGACTTCAACGGCGACGGTCGGCAGGACATCGCCTCGGGCGCCGTCTGGGCGACCGTCGGCGGACAGCTGGACGCAGGAGCCGTGACCGTGCTCTACGGCGCGTCGGGCGGTGTCTCCGAGACGCGCAGGACCGTCGTGCACCAAGGTTCGCCCGGCGTCCCTGGCGCCGTGGAGGAGGGGGACTACTTCGGCAGCGCGCTGGCGGCTGCCGACCTGGACGGCGACGGCTACACGGACCTGGCCGTGTCCGCGGTCGGCGAGGACATCGCGGGCGCGCAGGACGTCGGCGCGGTCACCGTGCTGTGGGGCGGCCCGGCCGGTCTCTCCGGCGGCACGGCGCTGTGGCAGTCGCCCGCGCTGGAGGAGCTGAGCTACTTCGGCGCGGACGTGGCCTCGGGCGACTTCGACGGCGACGGCCACATCGACGTCACCGCCACGGCCTGGCAGGGCACGCACACCTGGTACGGCCCGTTCGACCGCGCCACGGGGGCGGCCACGAACGTGGAGGAGCCGTTCGGCTCCGACTGGGCCACCTTCACGGGCGACCTCGACGGCGACGGCGACGCCGAGCGGTTCTATCCGTACCCGACCGAGGGGAACCCGGACGGCATCGCCTACCAGGACTGGGAGGACGGCAGCGCCGTCACCCGCACCCTCGACGGGGCGGTGGGCGACGCGGGCGCGGTCGGCGACGTGGACGGGGACGGGTACGACGACCTCGTCCTCGGGGACTGGATCGACGGCGGCCGGATCTCCGTGTGGCACGGCGGCCCCGAGGGGCCCGACCCCGACCAGACCCCGACCGTCATCGACCAGGACTCGCCCGGTGTGCCGGGCGGGACCGAGACGGACGACGGGTTCGGCGAGTTCGTCTCGGTCGCGGACGTCAACGGTGACGGCTACGCCGACGCCGCTGTCGGCACGCCGGGCGAGGACGTCGGCCAGGCCGAGGACGCCGGGATGGTGACCGTCCTGTACGGCTCGCCCTCCGGGCTGAGCGGCGCCGGCTCCCAGGCGTTCACGCAGGAGGTGGCCGGGGTGCCCGGCGCGGCGGAGACGTGGGACGGCTTCGGCGTCGCCGTGTCGCTGCGCGACGTGACGGGGGACGGCAGGGCCGACCTCCTGGCGGGCGTGCCCGGGGAGAACCTCTACGGCGCGGTGGCCTACCTGCGCGCCACCGCCACCGGCGTCACGGGCACCGGCTCGGTGCTGATCAGCGCCCGTGACGTGGGCCTCGAAGGGTACGCCGGGCTCGGCTTCTCGACGGACACCGGCGCCGCGCGCACCGGCCCGTACGGCGACGCCGCCGCCGCCCGCGCCTCCTGACCGCCCGCGCCGCCGGTGCCTGACGCTCCCCCGTCAGGCGCTGGCGGCGCCGTCGCGGACGGGATCGGTGCCCACCGTGCCGGGCGACTCGGCCGAGGACGGGCGGCCGTCCTCAAGTCCGGACAGCACCTCGGCGAGGCGGTCGGCGAAGGCGGCGGGGTGCTTGGCGTAGCCGACGTGGCCGCCGGGGAACAGGGCGAGGTCCCGGCCGAGCCGCTGGGCGAGGACGACCGCGGGGCGGTGCACGGTCTGTCCCCGCGACGTGTGTCCCCCCGCGACGGCGACGCGGCGCCGCGTACGGGCGAGCGCGCCGAGGTCGGGCCGGTGGCGGGCGAACGGCCGGACGACGTGCGCCAGGAAGAAGGCCGTGTTGTCCCGCTCCTCGGGCAGCACGGGCGCGGGCCGCCCGCCGAAGATCACGCTCAGCCTGCGCATGGCCGCCGGGATGCCCTCGCGCACGGACAGGGCGTGCACCTCGTCGAAGAGCGCCAGGTGTTCGGCCGCGTCGGGCAACAGCAGCATGGCGGGCGGCTCGTGCACGACGAGCGGCCCCACCGCCTCCGGGTACCGCGCGGCCAGCGCCATCGCGACCAGCCCGCCCGAGCAGCTGCCGAAGACCCGCACGGGGCCGCCGGACGGCGCGAGGTGGGTGAGGAGCCGGTGGGCGTCCTCCGCGTGCGTCTCGATGAACTGGTCGCACGGCGGCCCGTCGAGCGGGCTGCGCGAGTAGCCCCGCGCGTCGTAGGAGAGGACGCGGTAGCGGTCGGCGAGGGCGTCGGCCAGGCCCGTGAACACGGCGGCGTCCGAGTTGCCGCCCGCGATGAGCAGCAGCGGCGGCCCGGCGCCGCGCGTCTCGTGGTACAGCCGGGCGCCGGGGACGGCGAGCGTGCCGGTGACGGGGGTCATCGCGCCTCCCCCGCCGGGGTGCGGGCCGCGCACCAGCGCAGGACGGCGTCGGCGGCCTGCCGCGCCCCACCGTGGCCGAAGCGGTCGGCGAGCCCACGGGCGCGGCCGGTGGCGCCGAGCGTGGCCGTACGTTCCGCGACGCGGGCGGCCAGCCGTGCGCGCGAGCGGGGGTCGGCGGACACCGCGCGCACCGTCTCGGCGATGGCCTGGGACACGTCGGCGTCCGACCCGTCGTAGGCGACGGGCCGCCCGATGTCGGCCCAGTCGAGGGCGGCGTCGCTCAGCCCGTGCTCTGCGAGCAGGCGGGCCTGGGGGTGGTGGGAGGAGTTGGCGGGCGGCAGCCAGAGGGTGGGGACGCCGGTGGTGGCGGCGTCGTTGAGATTGCCGAGGCCGGGGGTCATGCAGGCGTGGGTGGCCGTGGACATGAGGCGCAGGACGGTGGCGTGGTCGCGGGTGACGGCGTCGGGGTCGCCCAGCGCGGCGGCGACGGCGCGGCTGGTCGTGACGACGACGCGCCGCCCGGCGGGCAGCGAGGCGCGGACGGCGGCCAGCACGACGCGCGCGTACGCGACGGCGTCGCCCTCCGTCCACAGCGGGTTCTGGAGGCCGCCGAGGTTGACGAGGACGTGCGCCCCGTCCCGCCGCGCGCCGGGCAGCGGGCGCGGGAGGGGCGGCGGGGTCACGGGCGGGACGACGACGGCCCGGCCGTGCAGCCGGGGCTCGGCCGCCAGGCGTTCGCGTACGCCGAAGAAGTCCTGCGCGAGGTAGAGGTCGGCGTCGCGCACGGCCGCCGGGAGGTCGGGCCAGAACCAGGTGAGCGCGTCGTAGAAGGCGACGCGGAGCCCGGCCTCGCGGGCCAGCGCGGCCGTCGAGGCGTCCATCGCCGTGAGAAAGAGGTCGAAGCCGGGCGCGAGGCGGTGCAGCAGCGCCCGGACGTCGCCCTCGCGCAGGCCGCTCGTGTCGTGGACGGCGGCGAACGGCGGGGTGGTCTGGAGGTCGAGCGTGTGGCCGCCGCCGACGTACGCCAGGTCCGCGCAGCGCGGGGCGAGTTCGGCGGCCAGCAGGGCGACGGCGGCGGCCGGGCCGAAGCCGAACGCCTCGGCGTTGAGGAGGAGTCGGGGCCCGTCCGGCGTCATGCACCGTCCAACGAGCGGGCACGGCACGGGGACACGGCCCCGCTCACACGATGTGCTTTCCGGATCTGCTCACCGGACGGAGGGGGCTTACGCCGAACCCGCCTGCCAGGCGCCGCACTTCAGCCGCGTGGCCCCTTCGGTGACGCAGGCCCTGACGACACCTGGGTGCCGTCCACGATGAGCACAGCGTCCTTCGCGAACCGCTTACGGGGCTGGAGCGCGGGCATCGGCCCGAGAGGGTCGATGATCCGGTCCGCCGCCGACTTCGACACCCCGAACAGCAGGGCACGGTCGGCTCCACGGCCGACCCCTGCGGACCGTGTCGGCCCCCTCGCGCCGCAGCAGCGTCACCAGCTTCCCGAATCGCCGCGGGCTCAGGCCGGTGAACGGGGCTCTCCAGGACGGCTCTGACGCCGTGATCACACCAGCCACACCAAAAGCGTCACATCAAGGTCAGACGGAGGTCCTCGGCCCAGCTCTCGCAGCGGACGCGCCCTCCGGGGAACGTGATCTCAAGAGCTACGCGTCCGGTGTTCGGTTCGTGCTCTTCCCGCACCGCCAGAATGCTTTCCCCGAGGTGATCCGCGAACGGTGTCTCGTCGCCGATCGCTCCCACGGTGACGCGTCCCGAGCCGCCCATGTCGTAGCCGGTGTGCGGCTCCGACTCCTCGACGATCAGACACCCGTCCGATCCCGTTGTGACGTGAACGGTCGCACCCCGGTCATCGACCAGCCACACGTCCAGCGGCCCCGCAGGGGCCTCGCTGCCATACACATGCCGCGATCCGACGACCTCCACGAGCAGGCGTCCCACGAGACCCTGTGCAGCCGCCCCACCACCATGAAGCGGGCACCCGTTCGACTTCTCAGCCTCCATCGGCCGACAGTACCGCCAGCCGACCTCCCGACTCACAGCCCTGTACGGGACAGCCCTTGGACGGGGGTTGATCAGGTCTGTGGAAGGATCTCGGCGCGCCTTGCCCTGCCGCAGGGCATCGCCGCAGTTCGGCGGACGAGATCCTGGCGGCAGGGTTCTCACCTACGCGACGGAGGGCCGAGGGCCACTTCTTCGCACCAGTACGCGCGTCGCATCGCCGATGCTGACGACACGACGCGGGCCGGGACGAAAGAGGACGCCCTCATGTGGCCGCGGCGGGCCCACCAAGATCCGCCGGGCGCCCTACGCCGTGCCCGCCGCGCGGCCGACGCGGCCGAGGCCGTGCAGCAGGTCCTCCGTGTAGGCGGCGAGGCGGTCGGCGTCCCCGGGGTCCAGCGTCCGCAGGGTCGGGGGCACCGGCTTCCCCCGGTCAACGGCGGTCAGCGGCTCGGTCGGCGGCTCGTTGATCCACCCGTCGATCGGCCGGACGGCGTCGGCCACCGGGCGGGCGAAGAAGCGGGCGAGCACCCGGAGCACGCGGCGCACCACCGGGTTGGGGTGCCCGTCCGTGCCGCTGCGCGTGAAGCCGGGGTGGTAGAGCACGTAACGGGCCCGGCCCGCGTCCTGCCGCGCGAACGCCACGCCCAGCAGGTCGTTCGCCCGCCCCGCCTGGAGCTGGGCGCGCACCTGCCCGTAGCGCTTCACCAGCTGCGGGTCCTCCCAGACGATCCGCCCGGCGGTGGCGCCGGTCCCCGAGACGTTGACGATCACCGGCGCGGGGCTGGCGTCCAGCAGCGGGCGCAGCCGGTGGCCGAGCAGGTAGCGGCTGAGGTAGTACAGCGCGAAGGTGGACTCAAGGCCGTCCTGCGTCTCCCGGCGGCGCGGGCTCAGCCGGTTGGCGAACAGCCCCAGCGCGTCCACGGACTCGTACCGCCCGGCGATCTCCGCCACGACCCGTTCCACCTCGTCGAGGGAGGACAGGTCCGCGCGCACGAAGTGCAGGCCGGGATCGTCGGCGTGCTCAAGCAGCGCGCGGCCCTTCGCCTCGCTGCTGCCGATCACGGTGACGCGGTGGCCCCGTGCGAGCTGCGCCAGCGCGGTCGCGCGGCCCATCCCGTCGGTCCCACCGCTGATGATCACGTTCTTGCGCGGTTGTCCCGACACGGTCGTTCTCCCTACTGTCGATAGCGGCCCCCTCATCGTGGGCCGTGCTCCCGGCGCCCGGAAGAAGGCAGTTTCATGTCCGATACGCACACCGGTGTTCCCTCGGTGCTCACCCACGAGCTGCCGCGTCCCGTCCCTGCGGACGAGCTGGCGGAGTGCCCGGTGGGGGACGTGTTCCGGCGCCTGGGCGACAAGTGGAGCCTGCTGCTGATCGTGCTGCTCGGGCAGCGGCCCCACCGCTACAACGAGCTGCGGCGGTCGGTCGAGGGCATCAGCCAGCGCATGCTGACCCGGACCCTGCGCACCCTGGAGACGGACGGCCTGGTGCGGCGCGAGGTGCACCCGACCGTGCCGCCCGGCGTCGAGTACAGCCTGACGCCGCTCGGGCGCAGCCTCCTCGGCCCGCTCTCCGGGCTGGCCGACTGGGCCGTGGACCACCACGAGGAGATGGACCGGGCCCGCGATGGGCGGGCCGTCGGCTGAGGGCGGGCCGCGCGGCGGCGTGTTCCGGAACGTCCGCCACCTCGCGTGGGACGGGTGGTCTGCGGGGAGGGTGACGGGGAACCGTTGCCACGACAGAACAAGTCGGATTAGCTTCTCCAGAGCCGCACGACAGGACATTTTCGGAGGCAGCACAACCATGGCACCACCACTGGGCGTCCAGCTCTACACCGTCCGTGAAGCGATCGCCGCCGACCGTGACGGGACCCTCGCGCGCGTGGCCGCACTCGGCTACACCGCCGTGGAGCCGTACGCCCCGACCGACGACCCCGAGGGCTTCCGCCGCGTCGCGGACGACCTGGGGCTGACCGTGCCCGGTACCCACGCCGTCCAGCTCGTCCGCGAGGACGACCCCGCCCGCGTCCTCGACGCGGTCGCCACGCTCGGCACCACGCTCGCCATCGTCCCGGCCGGGATACCCGCCGAGGACTTCACCCACCTCGACGGCATCCGCCGCGCCGCCGACCTGCTGAACGGCCTCGCCGAGCTGGCCGCCGCGCAGGGCATCACGCTCGGTTACCACAACCACTGGTGGGAGCTGGAGCCCGTCATCGACGGCCGCCACGCGCTCGAACTGCTCGCCGACCACCTCGACCCGCGCGTCGTCCTCGAAGTGGACACGTACTGGGCGGCGGTCGGCGGGGCGAACGTGCCCCGGCTGCTGCGCTCCCTCGGCGACCGCGTCCAGGCCCTGCACGTGAAGGACGGCCCGGGTGTCAGGGACGAGCCGCACGTCGCGGTCGGCTCGGGTGCCATGCCCGTGCCGGACATCCTGGCCGCCGCGCCGACCGCCTGGCGCGTCGTGGAGCTGGACGCCTGCGACGGCGACCTGTTCGACGCGCTCGGCAACAGCCGTACGTACCTCGCCGGGATCGGGGAGGCCGCGTGAGCCGCAGCGGACCGGTCGGCGTCGCGATCGTCGGCGCCGGTGTCATCAGCGGGCAGTACCTGACGACGCTGACGCAGCTGCCCGACATCGACGTCCTGGCCGTCGCCGACCTCGACCCGGAGCGTGCCGCAGCCGCCGCGCGTGAGCACGGCGTGCCCGTCTCGGGCGGCGTGGACGACGCGCTGGCCGTCCCGGAGGTCGAGCTCGTCGTCAACCTGACCGTGCCCGTCGCCCACGCCGAGGTCGCCACGGCCGCGCTGCGCGCCGGGAAGCACGTCTACGGCGAGAAGCCGCTGACCGCCACCCCGGCCGAGGGCGAGAAGGTCCTCGCGGAGGCGGCGGAGCTGGGGCTGCTCGTCGGCAACGCGCCGGACACGTTCCTCGGCTCCGGCATCCAGTCGGCGCTGCGCGCGGTGCGCGAGGGGAAGATCGGTACGCCGGTCTCCGCGTACACGGCGACGCAGAGCCTCGGCCCGGAGGGCTGGCACCCGGACCCGGCGTTCTTCTACCAGCCGGGCGGTGGGCCGCTGTTCGACCTCGGCCCCTACTATCTGACGGCGCTGGTCGCGCTGTTCGGGCCGGTCACCTCCGTGGCCGCCACGGCGGCGCGCGGGCGGGCGACGCGGGTCACCGGCTCGGGGCCGAAGGCGGGCGAGCAGTTCCCGGTGAACGTGCCGACGCATGTCAGCGCGCTGCTGGAGTTCGCCTCGGGGCCGCGCGCCAACTCGACGTTCAGCTTCGACTCGTCGGTGCGCCGTACGGTGATCGAGATCACCGGCAGCGAGGGCACGTTGTCCGTTCCCGACCCGAACCACTTCGACGGGCCGCTGCGGCTGTTGGCGAACGGGGCCGACGACTGGGTGGACCTGCCGGTCGAGGGCACGGCGCTCGGGCGCGGCCTCGGCGTGGTCGAGATGGCGCGGGCGCTGCGTTCGGGCGAGGCGCACCGGGCGTCGGGCACGCTGGCGTTGCATGTGCTGAAGACGATGGCGGCGATCGCCGAGTCGGCGGAGAGCGGGGAGTTCAGGCGGCCTGGCGCCGCCGCGTCGCCCCGGCTCGGGGAGCCGGTCGCGCCGGAGCCGCTGCCCGTGGACTGGGACCCGGCGGCGGCGACGCTGCTCTGAGGGATCACGCGCGCGACGGATCGCACGCACGACGGACCGCGTGCACGGACGGGCCCGGGGGGCGCACCACTCCCCCGGGCCCGTCCCGTCGTCAGCGCTCGCTCTCCCCTTCGCCGTCCTGGTCGCCGTCCTGTTCGCCGTCCTGGTCGTGGAGGATGCGGCGGGCGAGGTCGAACTCGTCGGGCAGGACGAGGCGTACGGCGTGCAGCTCGTCGGGCCACGCGTCTCCCGGCTTCGGTGCGCGGCGGTCGAGGCCGCCCGGGTCCTCGCCGAGGGAGACCAGCGCCCACCGGTAGACGCGCCACCAGCGGCGATCGACGGCGGCGAGGCCCCGGCGTACCGCCTCGGCGGGGCCCGCGCCGGTCCGCCGTGCGGCGTGGGCGACGGCGTAGCCGGATGCGGCGCCCAACAGGGCGGCGACAGCGGCCTGTTGGCGTGCGGTTCTCTCCGTCATGTGTGCCACGGTCTCTCCCGGCGTCGTGTGCGGAATGCCGCCTCGGGCCGCGCGTATGGCGGGGTCCGGGTCTTCGGCGTCGATGTGGCGTTGCCAGCGGCGGCCGAGCAGGGTCTGCGGCCTGCGGTGCCGTCCGGGGGTGCGGGGGCTGAGGCGGCGGGGGGCGGGCGCGCCGGGTTCCGTGTAGAGGGGGACGGCGCGACCGTCCGTGTCCATGGGGAGGTTGGCGGTGGCGTGGGCGTGGTCGGTGACTGCGCCGTGCAGACGCTCGACGCACGGGCCGCACGCGTACAGCGGCGCGTGCACGGCGGGGGCGCCGCTGGACACGGTGCCGACGGGGGCGACGAGCGTCACCCGGTGTCCGCACCACAGCCAACAGGCGCCGACGAACCACTCGTTCACGTGTCGTCCTTCCCGCCGTGGTCGTGCGCGCCGATCACGCGGGTGATCCACAGGATCACCAGCACGAAGCCCAGCCACAGCCCGCCACCGACGACGCTCACCAGCCCGAGCACGAACCCGAGCGCCCGCAGCCTGCGCATCACGCCACCGCCTCGTCGTCCGCGTCGCCGGGGTCGGAGGCGAGGTTGGGGGCGGGGTCGGGGGTGAGGTCCAGGGTGAACCAGACGCACTTGCCGCCCACTTCGGGGTCGCAGCCGAAGTCCCGGCACATCGAACGGAGCATCCACAGGCCGCGCCCGGACTCCGCGTCCCAGTCGGGCTCGGACTCCGCGTCCCAGTCGGGCTCGGTCACCACGGGCAGGCACGGCGACCGGTCCTCGACCCGCACCGTCACCCGCCCACCGTCGAGCACAGCCGACAGACGACAGTGCGGGTCGTCAACGTGCCGGACCACGTTCGTCAGGACCTCCGACAGCCCCATCCGCGCAACCTCGACGGCGGCCTCGGACGCTCCCCAGGACCGCAGGACCAGCACGAGCGTCCACCGCCACGTCTCGATCCCCCGGGCATCGGCGAGTAAGTCCCACGCGTACGCATAGTGCTGCCTCTCGGCGAACCGAACCGGAACCGTCATGACACCTCCTGGGGCGAACGCAGCAGAGCCAGAACACTCCGCTTCCGACGACCCACAGAGCGTGCCCGACCACTTTCGGCAGTGCCACCGTCACCCGTCGCCATAACTGCCATTACCCGTATACCGTTGGCGAGTGACTGTTATGACCGGGGAGTGGACTTGAACGAAGCGCTGAGGCGGGCTATCTCCGATTCAGGAACAAGCGCACACATGTTGGCGCAAGCCTGCGGTGTCGAGGATCGCACTGTCGATCGATGGCTGTTCGAGGGGCGAGTGCCACGTCCGGGAACTCGTGCCGCTGTCGCTGACGAGCTAGGAGTTGATGAGAACGTGCTGTGGCCCGGCGCTGCGAAGGCCGTGTTGAAGACAGGGGTCGATCGAGAGGTCGTCTCGGTGTATCCGTATCGCTCGGCCTGTCCGTCATCGGTGTGGCGATCACTCATCACCGATGCCGAAAAGGAGTTGACGTTCGCCGGGTACACCAACTATTTCCTGTGGCTGGACCACGCCAATCTCGCCCAAGTGCTCCGCAGGAAGGCACGCGGCGGCGCCGCCGTGCGTTTCTTGCTCGGCGATCCCGACGCCGACCTCACCCGCCGCCGGGAAGCCGTCGAACAGACGGCTCTAACCGTCTCGACGCGCATCCGCATCACACTCGAACACCTCCAACGCCTCACCGGAACCCCCAGGATCGAGGCCCGCTACAGCGACCACGAGGGACACATCAGCCTCTCGGTCTTCCGATTCGACGACCAAATGCTCGTCACTCCCCACCTGGCCAACCTCGTCGGTCACGACTCACCCCTGCTCCACCTTCGGCGCCTCCAGGACGACGGCATGTTCGACCGCTTCGCCTCCCACGTGGAAACCCTCTGGGACGAAGGCCGCCCGGCTTCCCCAGCCGAGGACGACTCGCCTGCCGCGCTTCCCTGACCGGAGAATTAGCGCCGCGCCGGCTGTCTATTCATCGACCAGAGCTGGGTAGAGTCACAACGGCATCGGCTATCAGAGAGGAAGCCAGGAGATGCAAAAGCAGAACGCAACTTGGCACCGGAGCAGTTACAGCGGCCAGAACGGAGAATGCGTCGAAGCGCGCCACCGCGCCCACGACGGCATCGACCTCCGCGACTCCAAGCACAACCACGGCCCCATCATCACCATCGACACCCACAGCTGGACCACATTCACCACCGCCCTGCAGAACGGCGCATTCGACGCGCGCTGACCATCGCGTCGCGATCGAGCACCAGCCCGCCCAGGCCCCGGTGAACTGCACATCTCGTTCGTGAACTCTCGTCAGAGGAACGAAGCGGATGATCAGCAACATCGACGTGACCACCGCCAAGTGGGTCAAGAGCGAACTGAGCAACGGGACGAACAACTGCCTGGAAGTGGCCTTCGTCGGCGGAGTCGTAGCACTCCGGGACTCCGGGGACGTGGGCAATCCGGAAGCGAAGGTGCTCATCCTCTCCGAGGACGACTACCGCGCTTTCACCGGTGGCGTGCAGAACGGCCAGAGCAGTTTGCTGCTCCCCTGATCGCCCGCAACTGTCACGCGCCGCCCGGCAGCTGACGGTCGCCCCTCGACCGCCCCTTCCGACCATGCCTCACGAGAGGACAACTGCGATGCAACCGAACGAGTCCGCATGGTTCACCAGCAGCCACAGCGGCCCGAACGGAGACTGCCTCGCAGCGCGTCACCGCGCCCACGACGGCATCGACCTCCGCGACTCCAAGCACAACCACGGCCCCGTCATCACCATCGCCACCCACAGCTGGACCACGTTCACCACCGCCCTGCGCAACGGCACGTTCGAAGCACGCTGACGGACACGCGACCACCGGCCCGGACTGCGTTCGACGGCGCGCCCGGCGGCGCGGCCTCCGTCACGCCTCCTCCTCCCCAACGCCCGACTCGTCCGCGTGCTCGAAAGCGCGGAAGTGCGCGATCGCGGCGACCATGAGCAGGGCGCACAGGACGAAACAGCCCGCGGCGACGGCGAACGGCGTCTGGAACCCCCACCGCGCCGCCAACACACCGCCCAGGCCCGCCCCGGCGGACAGGCCGCCGATACCGACCAGGCGCCCGACCGACCCGACGCGCCCCATCATGGCGGCCGGGGTCACCTTCTGCCGGATCGATGCGGCCATCACGTTCCACACCACCGCGTGTCCGATGTAGGCCGCCAGGAAGAACCCGACGACCCAGACGCTGTCGGACACCGCGATGACGGCGAACGACATGGCACCGACGAGCAGCGCGCCGATGACGGTCCCGCTGTAGCCGATCCGCCGTCTCACCGGTGCTGCCACGACGCTGCCGAGCAACCCGCCCACCGCCGAGGCCGACAGCAGCAACCCGTAACCGGTGGAGTCCAGGCCGAGCACTTCCTCGGCGTACAGCACCAGGTACGAGAACGGGATCATGTAGCCGACGCTCGCCAGGCCCCCGATCGCGATCAGCGTCCTGACGACGACGTTCGACCACGCCCACGCGGCGCCTTCGCGCACCTGCCGGACGAACCGCTGCCGTTCGCCACCGTGTTGGGGCTCGGGAAGCCGGTACGCCCCGCGCAGCCGGACGTACGCCAGCGCCGCCAGCAGGAAGACGCACGTGTTCAGCAGCGACGGCGCGAACGCCGCCAGCCCGAACAGGAACCCGCCGAGCGGCGGCCCCACGAACTCGTCCACGACCACCTGCGTGCCCGCGATCTGCGCGTTCGCGCGGTCGAGCCTTTCGGCCGGGACGGCCTGGGGCAGGATGGCGACGGCGGCGCTGTCCGCCAGCGTCTCGATCACCCCCATCACCGCATACACCATGTACAGGACGGTCAGGGTCGTCGTGTCACTCAGCACCACCAGCGTCAGCACCGCGAACAGCGCGCCACGTGAGAACCCGGCCCCGTAAAGCAGCTTGCGGCGATCGACCCGGTCCACGAGGACGCCGATGCCGAGCACCGACAGCAGACGCGGCAGCGTGTAGGCGATCGACAGCCCCGCGATCGCGACCGGGTCCTCGGTGAGCGTGGCGGCGAGCAGGGGCAGCGACACGAAGGTCACGCCGTCGGCCAGGTTGGACGAGGCGTTGCCCGCCCAGATCTTCCGGTAGTCGTCCACAAGTTGCCCCCCTGGCTCAGCCGCTCGGACAAGGATGCCTGCGAGCGCACAGCCACTCCGGTCGCGAGCGCGCCGAAGTACCCGACAAAGCGGTCGAGTTGGGTCGCGCCCCAGCACGCGGCGGGCAGGGATCACGACTTCGCCGCTCGCGTCCGAGGACCCGAACACCAACGGCGACGAATGCCTCACCATGTGTGGGGACAACCAGAGTTCGTAGGCCGATGGCGACACGGAAGCGGAACGCCGGACAAACGGGGCCGTCCCCAACTCCGCGCCGATCCGCATCCGCGCGCAGGGTGCCGTTGAAACAGGAAGGCATGTCATGAAGCCGAGCGTTCCGCCGTTCCGTGAGCTGATCGCAGACTGTCACCGCTCCGCCGTGCACCTCGAACTACGCGACACCTACGAGGGGTACGAGGACGGGGGGGGCACTTCGCCGCCTGGAAGCAGGCCGGTGGGATCACCCCGGCCTTTCTCGCGTACTTCCGCCCGTGGACGGAACTCGTGCAGGAGGCGATCGGTCGCGGCGTCGAGATGCGCCGGGCCCGTGTCGTGTCCGAGCCGGTCACCGACTACATCCGGTTCGAGCACGACGTCTCGCGCCTCAACCAGGAGGCCGGGGAACAGTTGCGGTGGCTGCCGCGCAGGGACGCGGCGACGCTGCTCCTGCCCGGCGCCGACCTGTGGATCTTCGACGACCGGCTGATCAGGTTCGGCCACTTCGCGGGCGACGGCTCCTCGGTCGGCCAGGAGTTGTGCGACGACCCGGCGGTGATCGCGAAGTTCAGCGCGTCGTTCGAGGCCGTGTGGGAACGAGCCGTCCCCCACGACAAGTTCACGGTCTGACGGCTCCCCCGCTGCGTCAGCTCGTTGCTCAGCACAGGTCACGCGTGTCACGCGCACTCGCCACCAGTCGGCGCGCCCCACGGCCAGCCTCGCCGAAATGGCGGCCGAGATACCGCTGTCGCGCCACGACGGGCGGCGTGGTCGGCGTGGTCCGAG
The DNA here is from genome assembly GCF_000719135.1 of Streptomyces avicenniae. Taxonomy (GTDB): domain Bacteria; phylum Actinomycetota; class Actinomycetes; order Streptomycetales; family Streptomycetaceae; genus Streptomyces; species Streptomyces avicenniae. Next base: position 569,380 of record NZ_JOEK01000009.1, read on the forward strand.
TGGCAGTCAACGGCCGAAAATGTCTACTTGACGCGTCGCACCGCCCGGGCGATGGTCGTGCAATCGCATGCAACCACACCGACTACGGGAGAGGCGGCATGAAGTTACGGTTCCTCGGGATCATCCCGAACAGCCCGGTGGACGAGTCCCCGACCATCTGGTTGGACGACGAGACCGGCGACCTGCTGATCCAGTCGTACAAGGCCACCGAGACGGAAGTGAAGGCGTGCCAGGAGATCGGTTCCCTCCCTGGCCACTCCGCGGACGTCCCGGATCACGAGACGATCATCCGGCTCCCGGCAGTGATGCTGAAGTACGTTCCGCGACCGGAAGGCAGCAACGGTGAAGTACCCCGTCCGTGAAGGACTGGCGGCGGCCCGGCACTCCGCGATGCACCTGGAGATGCGGGACCGCTACACCCCGGACGCCCCCGAGTTCGCCCGCTGGCGAGCGGGACATCGCTACGCCGGTGACCACGCCAGGCTGCCTGACTGGTGGGCGGCGTGGGCGGACGTCGTGGGCGAGACGACGGCGCGCGGAGTCACGATGCGACGCGCCCGCATCGTCTGCGAACCCGTCACCGACTACATCCGGTACGAGCACGACATGACGTTCGCCAATGTGGCGGCGGGTGAGCTGGTGCGCTGGCTGCCTCGCCGCGAAGCAGCGGACATCGCGCTGCCCGGGACCGATCTGTGGATGTTCGACGGCTCGACGGTCCTGTTCACGTTCTTCTCGGGAGACGGGGACGTGGTGGATCGCGAATGGACCACGGAGCCGTCCGTGCTGGCCATGGTGAGCACGGCGTTCGAGACAGTGTGGGAACGAGCGACACCACATGAGGACTATAAACTGACCTGAATCGTGTCCGATTCAGCGTCATCAAGCGTTCAACGAGCCCGGCGTCTCCTTGCCGACCGCCTCAGGGAATTGGTCAGGGACGCCGGGCTGGACGGCAAGGATGTGGCCGCCCTCTGCGGGTGGCACCCGTCCAAGGTGTCTCGTATCTCGACGGCGAAGACACAGCCCAGCGCCGACGACATCCGCGCCTGGTGCCACGCCTGCGGCGCCGACGACCAGGCGGAAGACCTCGTCGCCACACTGCGGGATGTCGAGGGCATGTGGGTGGAGTGGCGGCGCATGGAGCGATCGGGGCTCCGGCGGTCACAGCAGGCGGCACTGCCTCTTTTCGAGCGCACCCACCGGTTCCGCGTCTACTCCTCCTGGTTGGTACCGGGCCTCCTCCAGACTCACGGATACACCGAGGCCGTGTTGCGCGCGGTTCAACGGCGGCGCGTGCCCGTGGACGACGTGGCCGATGCCGTCGCCGTACGGATGGAGCGCCAGCGCATACTCCATGACGCGCCACGCACCTTCGCGTTCCTGATCGAGGAATCCGTGCTGAGCAATGGGCTCGGGGACGCCGACACGCAGGCCGAACAGTTGGAGCGACTCCTCACGGTCAGCACCCTTCCCCAGATCAGCATCGGCGTCATCCCCACCCGTCTGGAGCGGACACGCATGCCCGTGGAAGGCTTCTGGATCTTCGATGCGGGACAGGTCAACGTCGAGTTGGTCTCAGGACATCTCACCCTGACCCAACCCGGTGAAGTGAACGCGTACGCCGAGACCTTCGCCGAGTTCGCGCAGATGGCCGTCCACGGTGCACGAGCCCGCGCCTTGATCGTCAGAGCAAGGGACTCGCTCGCCTGATTCGCATGCAATCGGATGCAATCGGCTGTGTGGTGAGGTTCGTCCCTTTCTAGTGTCGTCGTGAACCGGACGACATGAAGGGGTCGGCATGAGCAAGCCGCTGCACTGTCGGCACCGCCAGGAAGCGGAGGCGCAGCACCGATGACACAGTTGCCCGCACCGTGGGGTACTGGCCGGATGGGGCCGTATGCGGCTGCCGTCGAGGTCCCCCGGTCCACACCCGTGATCGACCCCGAGACGCAGATCGCGCTGATCGTGGACGAGAACGGCCGTACGGTCGAACTCGGCGCCCACGGCACCAGCACCAGCGGCCTGACGCCCACCACCACCTCGCCGGGCGACGGAGCCGCCCCGGAGGTGGCGTCGGACGCCGACAGCACGGAATCGTACGACCAGGACGAGAGTTCCGGCTGATGGACGACCCGGGCGGGTCGGTGTTGGTGCTGACGAACCCGTACGACGTGACGGCGGACGTCGTCCTGCGGGTTCTCGCGGAACGCCGGGTCTCCGTGGTGCGTCTCGACCCCGGCACCGACCTGCACGCGGGTGCCTCGCTGACCGCCACCTACGGGACAGGCGGCCGACGGGGCACCCTGCGTACCGCGACCCGGAGCGTCCGTACCGGCCGCATCCGGTCCGTCTGGGTACGCAGGCCGTCGCCGCACGACGGGCCTTCGGAACTCGCCGCGCAGGACCGCCGGTTCGCCGCCGCCCAGTCCCTGTGGGGAGCCGGGGGCATCCTCGCGTCACTCCCGGAGGCGCACTACGTCAATCACCCATGGGCCAACCGCGCGGCCGAGTTCAAGCCCGCGCAGCTCTCGGCCGCGGAGCGCTGCGGCTTCCCGCTGCCCGACACGATCATCACGAACGATCCTCGCGAAGCCCGCGAGTTCGTCGCCTCACTGCGCGGGGCGGCGGTCTACAAGCCGCTGTGGAACACGCCTTACCGGGTCGGTGGCGAGCCGCACGGTGTGTGGGTGCGGGACGTCGGCGCGGAGGAGATCACCGACGCCGTGTCCCTCTGCCCACACCTGTTCCAGGCGAAGGTGGACAAGGCGTTCGACGCGCGGGTCACGGCCGTCGGGGAGCGCGTCTTCGCGGTCCGTATCGACAGCCCTGATCTCGACTGGCGCCGACGGCAGGACCTGATGACGTGCACGCCGATCGAGGTCCCACCGGAAACGGCGCGTTCGATCGTCACCTATCTCCGTCATTTCGCGCTGGTCCACGGGGCGTTCGACTTCGCCGTGACCGCCGAAGGTTCCTGGTACTTCCTTGAGTGCAACCCGAACGGCCAATGGGCCTGGCAGCCCCCGGCGACCACCGAGGCGATCGCCCGCGCCCTCGCCGACCAGTTGGAGAAAGGCACGACACGTGAGCACTGCGGCTGAACTCCGCGCCGCCCTGGCGGACGGCCTCGCCGAGCACGGCACGCCGACCGACCCCGCATGGCGCGACGCCGTCAGGAGCGTCCCCCGCGAACTGTTCACCAGGGCCTACTTCACGCGGGTCGGCGACAGCTTCCCGGCCGGTTACCGGCCGATGCGCGAGGGCGAGCCGGGATGGCTGGAGGGGATCTACACGGACCAGACGCTCGTCACGCAGCTCGACGGTCGCGTCCGGCCCGACGACGTGGCCGGGGGCACCGTGACCGGCTCGCCCTCCTCGTCGTCCACCCTGCCGTCACTCGTGCTGCGCATGTGGCAGCAGTTGGGCGCCCACGCGGGCCACAAAGTTCTTGAGGTGGGCACGGGCACCGGCTACTCGACCGCCCTCGGCGCTCACCGGCTCGGCGACACGCGCCTCACCAGCGTCGAGTACGACCCGGCCGTGGGCGAGGCCGCCGCGGCGGCGATCAGGGCAGCCGGGTACGCCCCGCGGCTGATCATCGGTGACGGGCTGCGCGGCGACCCGGACGGGGGACCGTACGACCGGGTGATCGCCACGTGCTCCGTCCGGTACATCCCGCTCCCGTGGCTGCACCAGGTGAGGCCGGGCGGCCGGATCCTGGTCACCCTGTCCGGCTGGAGCTACGCCAACGCGCTCGCGCTGCTCCACGTGACCGGGCCCGGTGAGGCGACGGGCCGGTTCCTGCCCGGCCACACCAGTTTCATGATCGCGCGCCCGCACGACCGCCCGCCCCGCCCGCACCTGGCCCTGCTGCCGGGCGAGGAGCGTCCGAGCCGGATCGACCCCGCGAAGCTCGACGACTGGACCGGCGGTTGGGTCGCGCAGCTCGCGGCGCCCTCGGCCGAACGCCTGGGGGGCGGCGACCGTCAGATCCTTTGGGACGTGTCCACCGGATCGCAGGCCAGGACGGCGCCCCACCCCGACGGCGGATGGACCGTCGTCCAGCGCGGACCGGTGCGCCTGTGGGACCGGGTCGAACGCGCCGTTCAGCTCTGGCAGGCGGCCGGGGAGCCCCACCAGGAGAGGTTCGGCCTCACCGTGTCGGCGGCGGGGCAGCGTGTCTGGCTCGGCGACGACGACGGGCCCGGCTGGGATCTGCCGATCTGAGGCGCCCGCGTTCCTGCGGGACGGGCCAGGGCCGTCGCTCAAGTGACGGGCCTGGTCCGCCCCATGGGTGTTCCGGGTTCGGTGGAGCAATGTTCACCTGGGCATACGAGTCCTTGGTGTGATCATCATCCGAATGGCACGTAGAGTTGCCAAGGTGAATGGTGACAACGACGTTGACCCCGAGCTGCCGATGCTGACGGCCGCCCAGGCCGTGCGCCTGCGAACGCTCGCCGCCCCGCACACCGCGCACGTCCAAGGCGTCTCCCTGCACAACCTGGCGTACCTGTGCCGCCAGGCCCCGGAGGACCACTGGCCGGAACTGGTGCGGACGCACTTCGCGCAGCTGCGGCAGGCGGGTCAGGGCGACGAGAGCCCCGCCGAGCTGCTGAGCGGCGTGCACGCGCGCCTGCTGCCCGCCGACGCGCTCACCCCCGAACTCGCCGCGGCCATGCGCTACGCACGCCCCGTCGCCGAAGGGCTCGTCCTCGTCCACGCCCACGACGCGCCCACCACCATCCGCACGCTCACCGACTCCGACGTCGAGCGCGCCGGGCACGAGGCGCTGAGCCAGGCGGCGTTCGCGAACCTGGCGCGTGTCCCCGTCAACCACGACGTGGTGACCGTGTCGGACGGCGCGTCGCTGCACTCCGTCCACGGCGACTCGCCGTTCGTCGCGAGCAAGGCGCTCATCCTGTCCCAGCTGGCCGAGGAGCTGACCGGGGAGGCGCTGCCGGACGCCGGGGCGCTCGTCGTCGTGCCGACGCGGCACCTGCTGGCGTACCACCCGATCACCGACGGATCGGTCGTCGGCGCGCTCAACGACCTCGCCTCGTACGCCCTGGGCGCCTACCAGGACGGGCCGGGGCCGCTGTCCCCCCGTGTCTACTGGTGGCATCGGGACCGCCTCACCTCGCTGTCGGTCTTCGACGGCGAGAGCCGCGTCTTCTCGCTCGAACCACCGGCCGAACTGCTGGGCGTCATGCGGAGCCTGGTCCGGCTCGACACCGCCGGGCGGCTCGCCCGCCGCGCCCCGGACAAGGCGCCGGACGACGAGACGCTGACCCGCACCGTCGCCGACGCGGTGGCCGGGCTCGCGCGGGACCCGTCGGGGCTCGCCGGGGCCTTCGCCGCCACGCTCGACCTGGCGTACGTCCGCAGCGCCGCCGACCCCCACCTCGCGGGCATCGACGCCTGGGACGCGTGGGCCGCCGCCGTGCAGCTCGGCACCGCGCTGTTCACCGGGACGGGCGCGCTGGACTGCCGTCTCGGCGAGGACCTCGTACGCCCACTGCCCGCCCTCCCCGCGGCGCCGCCGCCGGACGCCCGCGCCTGGCTCGACGCCTTCTACCTGGCGCTCGTGTGCCGCCAGCGGGACCGCCTCGGCCGTCTGTGCCAGGTGCCGTTCGAGGCGCTGCGGCAGGACAGCTCGGCCGACGCGTACGTCCTGCACTGGATCGACACGCTGCGGTCGTACGTCACCCAGCGCCCGATGGACGAGATCGCGAACAAGCTGACCGCCACCATCAAGGCGTCCTGGCCCGAGGCCGCGGTGCGGACGCCGAAGAGCCTCGTGGACCGGATCGACTACCAGCCGGTCGCGCTCTTCCACCGTCTGATCACCCGCAATCACGCGGCCTTCGCCGAGACGCTGGCCGAGGCCGTCGAGCGCCACGGGACGTACTGGGCCGGGTCGGCGGCGCCGCGCGCCCACGTGGCGCTCGGGCCGCTGGCGATCGCGTGCCTGGCGTACGACGACGGGTTCCCGCTCCCCGCGAGGCAGCGGTTCCTGCCCGGGTACCTGCTCAACCGGGAGCGCATCGAGTCGATCCCCGGCTGAGGAGCGCGGGGCGGCGGGGCGGCGCGGCGTCCGGGGTCAGGGGCAGCGGGTGGCGAGGACGCAGAACTCGTTGCCCTCCGGGTCCACGAGCACGACCCAACTCGCGTCGCCCTGGCCGACGTCGGCGTGCCGCGCGCCGAGTCCGAGCAGGCGGGCGACCTCGTCGGCCTGCTCCCTGTCGGTGGGGTTCACGTCGATGTGGAGCCGGTTCTTGACGGTCTTGCCCTCGGGGACGCGCGCGAAGGTCAGCATCGGGGGCACGGGGCCGGGGCGGCTCTTGCCCTCGGGCACGGCCGGGGAGCCGATGAGGACGACGCCGTCCTCCTCGTCCTCGTCCTGCACCTCGTAGTCGAGGACGGCGCACCAGAAGTGGGCGAGACCGGCCGGGTCGGCGCAGTCGATGACCATCTCGGTGAACTTGCTGGCCATGTCTGGACCTCCCGGTCGCGGCCTGGCGGGTCCGCCGAGCGGCCCGGCGGGATCGCCGCACAGTGTAGGCGGGCCGGGTGACCCGGGGGCGGTGGCGGGCTCAGCCGTTCCTGACGGCCGCCGCGATCTCGGCGGGTGACGCGTTCCAGGGCGCGCCGTGGCCCGGGAGCACCCAGGACGCGTCCAGACCGGCGATCCGGTCGAGGGAGGCGAGCGCCTGTGCCGGGTCGTCGGTGAAGGGCGCGGGCTGGGGTCCTGTGCGGCCGGTGAGGACGTGCCGTGTGGTCAGGGCGTCGCCCACGAACACCGCCTCGGCGAGCGGGACATGGATCGCCACGCTGCCGGGCGAGTGTCCCGGCATGCCGACGATCACGGGGCTGCCCGGCAGGTCCAGGACGTCGCCGTCGGCGACCTCCGTGACCTCGGCGAGGTAGCGGGGGCGCATGCCGTTCTTGCGGAGGCTGTACGTGAGGAACCCGAGCGTCGCGAGCGGGCGCATGGGGCCCGCGGGGGTCTTGGGCTTGTCCCCGGTACGGGCGCGGGCGGCGTCGGCGGCGTGCACGAAGACGGGCACGCCGTGCTCGCTGCGCAGGCGCTCGGCGAAGCCGATGTGGTCGGAGTCGCCGTGCGTGAGCACGAGGCCGCGGATGTCGTCGGCGGACTTGCCGAGGGAGCGCAGTTCGCGCTGGAGGTCCTGCCAGTGGCCGGGCAGGCCCGCGTCGATGAGGGTGATGCCGTCGGGGGTGTCGATGAGGTAGCTGGCCACCACGTCGCTGCCGAGGCGGTGCAGGTGGGGTGCGAGCTTCATGGGGGGTCTCCGGGGGGTGGTGCTGGCGACGTACGATGGCTAAGGTACGTAGCTATGATGGCTAACGTCAATAGCCATCGACCGGGAGGCCGACATGCCGACGCCCGAGAAGACCTCGCTCGGCGCGATCGTCGCCGCGGGCCGCGACCTGCTGGAGGTCGGCGGCCAGCAGGGGCTGACGATGCAGGGCGTCGCCGAGCGCGTGGGCGTGCGGGCGCCGTCGCTCTACAAGCACGTCGGCAACCGCGCCGCCCTGCTCGCCGCCGTCGCCGAGGCCACCGTCGCCGACCTGACCGCCCGGCTGGAGGCGAGCGACGGCTCGATCGAGGAACTGATGCGCCGCTACCGGACGTTCGCCCATGACCGGCCGGAGGGCTTCCGGCTGATGCACGCGCACTCGCCCCGCGCCCGGCCCTCGGACCTCGCCCGCGCCGCCGACCCGGTCCTGCGCGCCTGCGCGGCGCTCGTCGGCGAGCGCGACGCGCTCAACGGCGCGCGCCTGCTGACGGCCTGGGCGACGGGGTTCCTGGAGATGGAGCTGAACGGCGCCTTCCGCCTCGGCGGCGACGTGGAGGAGGCGTTCGAGTACGGCCTGACCGGCATCCGCCGCGCCCTCGCGGACGGACACCGGCCCCCGTCGCCCTGACGAGGCGATGACGCACGCCCCGCGCGCCGGACGCCGCCCGGCCGCCCCTCAGCCGCGCGCGCCCTCCCGCGCCCCGAGGAGCGGCAGGCCCGCCGCGTACCGCCGGAAGAAACCGGCGGTCGGGGTGTCGGCCGCCGCGACGTCGTCCGGGGTGCCCTCCGCGACCACCGCTCCCCCGGCGGGCCCGGCGCCCGGCCCCAGGTCGATCACCCAGTCCGCGGACGCGGCCACGGAGATGTCGTGCTCCGCCACGACCACGGTGTTGCCCGAGTCGAGCAGCACGTCGAGCGCGTCCACCACACGCTGGACGTCGGAGGGGTGCAGGCCGGAGACGGGCTCGTCCAGGACGACGAGCCCGGCCTTGCGGCTCGCGGCCCCGCGCTGGATCGCGGACGCCAGCTTCAGCCGCTGCGCCTCGCCGCCGGACAACTCCGTCGCGCTCTGGCCGAGTTGGAGATAGCCGAGCCCGACCTGGTGCAGGGCCCCCAGGGTCTCCATGAGCAGCCGAGGCGCGGGGAAGCGCTCCACGGCCTCGGCGACGGTCAGGTTGAGCACCTCGTCGATGGCCAGCCCGCGATACGTGATCTCCAGGGCCTCCGGCCGGTAGCGCCGCCCCTCGCACGCGTCGCAGACCACCCACACGTCGGGCAGGAAGTGCATATCGACCAGCGTGCGGCCGTAGCCGGTGCAGGTCTCGCAGCGCCCGCCGCCCGCGGTGTTGAAGCTGAACCAGGACGCGTTCAGCCCACGCCCGCGCGCCGTGCCGGTCTCGGCGAACAGCTTGCGGATCACGTCGAACGCCTTGCTGTACGTGGCCGGGTTGGAGCGCGGGGTCCGCCCGAGCGGCTCCTGATCGACCACCGCGACCCAGCCGAACCGGCCGAGGCCCTTCACCTCCCGCACCGTGTCCGTCGCCGTCCCGTTCAGCGCCGCCGCCACGCCCTCCCCGAGCGCGCCGAGCAGGCTGCTCTTGCCGCTGCCGCTCACCCCGGTCAGGCAGGTGAGACGACCGGCGGGGAGACGTACCAGCTCCGCGGTGACGTTGTGCGCGCGCAGCCCGCGCAACTCCACCCAGCCGGTGCTGCCCCCGACCGGGCGGCGGGCGCGGCGCAGCCGCGGTCCTTCACCGGCGAGATAGCGGCCGGTGAGCGACAGGGGGTGGGCCGCGGCCTTCTCGGGCGGGCCCGACACCAGCACCTCGCCGCCGAGGCGGCCCGCTCCAGGACCCATGTCGATCAGCCAGTCGGCGCGGGCGATCAGCTCGGGGTCGTGCTCGACGAGCAGCACGGTGTTCCCGGCCTCGCGCAACTCCAGGGCGATGTCGAGCAGATGGGCCTTGTCCGCCGGGTGCAGCCCGGTCCCCGGCTCGTCGAGGACGAAGGTGATGCCGCTCAGCTCGGTACTGAGCTGCGCGGCGAGCCGGGTGCGCTGGGACTCGCCGCCGGAGAGCGTCGCCGCGCTCCTGGACAGCTGGAGGTGGGCCAGGCCGAGCCGGTCGAGGATGCCGAGCCTGCGTCCCAGGTCCTGGAGCAGCGGCTCGCCCACCTCGCGCTGGCGGGCGCCGAGTTCGTCCCCCACGCGCCCCGCCCAGGCGCGCACCTCCCGTACCTCCACCTCCAGCAGGTCCGGGTACGCCAGCCCGCCGAGCCGCACCGACCTGGCCACCGCGTCGTAGCCGCTGCCGCCGCAGGTCTCGCAGGGGCGCTTGCGCATGTAGGGGAGGTAGCGCTGCTTGGCGCTGGACGTCTGGGCGTTCACGAACACCCGCTCCACCTCGGCGAGCGCGCCCCGCAGCGGCTGGACCGAGGTGTAGGTCATGACGGCCGTCTCGTTCTTGTTCGGCATCTCGACGGTCGCCTCGATCGTCTCGTCACCCGTGCCGAAGAGCACTTCGTGGCGGAACTGCTCGGGCAGCGACCGCCACGGCAGGGCGAGGTCCACGCCGCGCTTCTCGGCCAGGGCGGGCACGAACGCGTGCTCCCCGGAACGCCACTTGGCGAACCAGGCCGAGGCCCCGTCGAACAGCGGAAGCTCCGGGCGCGTGATGATCAGGTCCTCCTGCGCCTGCCAGCGTCCGCCCACCCCGTGGCAGTCCGGGCAGCTGCCTTCGGGCGTGTCGCGGTCGAAGTGGGCGGTGGTCAGGTGTCCGTCCACGAGCCGGGTCGCCGGGTCGTCGGCGATCGCCGGGAGGCGCGAGTACAGCAGCCCCAGGTGGCCGTCGATGCCGGTGATCGTCGCGACCGTGGAGCGCGGGTTGCGGTTCAGGCGGCGCTGATCGACGGCGAGCGTCGGGCCGAGCCCGAGGATGCGGTCCACCTTGGGCCGGTTGCGCTGGGTGATGTACTGCCGCACGAACGGCGACAGCCCCTCCAGGTAGCGCAGTTGGGCCTCGCTGTGCAGGGTGTCGATGGCCAGCGAGGTCTTGCCGCTGCCGCTCACCCCCGTGAAGGCGACGAGTCGGCCCTTGGGGATGCTCACGGACACGTCCCGCAGGTTGTTGGTCCTGGCTCCCACCACGTCGATGGTCCCGAACCCCGTGTGCGCGGGGTCCCCTGGAATTGCGGTCACTCTTCTTCCAACCTTCTGGCGGTGCGACGCGGCGCGGCACACCGCGACTCGATACGACGGGCGTGGGGGCGTGAGGGCGTGGGCGGGGAGCCTCCCGCCCACGCCAGGGGGAGCGGTCAGGTCCCGGAGGCCGCCATGAGCTTCGCGACGTCGGGGGCGTACGCGGTCATCCAGTGCGGACGGAGCCGGTAGTAGACCACCTCGTTGTCCCAGTCGAAGACGTCGTCGCCGTAGAAGTCCTTGAGGTACGCGAGGAACTTCGGCCATTCCGCGGCCGGTTCGCCGCCTCGGGGGTTGAGGACCTCGACCGTGCCGTGCGTGAACACGCCCAGGTCCTCGCCGCGCAGGTGTGCGGCGCTGGCGGCGGGCCGTGCGGCGAGGTGACGGGCCTTGGCGGCGTCGCGCGCGGTGCCGAAGTGCCACGTGCCGTGCAGGAAGTGGCCGTCCACCCCGCTGATCCGCGGCTCGCCGTTCGCCGTCACGGTGGACAGGGCGAGGGTGCACATGCCGGTGAGGAGGCGGGTGAGCTGCCCGGCGTCCAGCGTGCGCTCGGCGCTGACGATCGAGCGGAGGTGCGAGGTGGAGCGGGAGAGCGAGGCGTCGAGGAGGGCCTGCAGCTCTTCGAGCTCTTGTGGCGTTTCGCGCATGAGGGTCCTTGTCTGTGCGTGGAGAACCGGTCCGCGTCCACCCTCGACGCCGACCGGTGGGGCCATGCTCGGAGCCATACCAGACACCTTGTGTCCGGATTCCTCGGCCGATTCGCGGATGTCGCCTCTCCGCTTCCCCTGCCACGGCGCGGTCCTGGAGTCCTGGGGACACTCGCGGACCGACATTTCAGCGCGTGTTCCCCCCGGGTGAACACGCCCGCCGAATGCCTCGAACGGACGCGTGGGGCGTACGGCGCCGCGGCGCCCGGGCTGGCCAGGGGTTTCCGTCGTACATCCATTGTCCCGGCAGGGAGAGGCCCCTGTCACCGTTCCCCGGAATGATCTTTATGCCCGGAATGCCCCCTAGGGTGAGGGCGGCGGGGACAACCCCCGCGTCAGAGAGAGGAGTTCGAGGGTGGAGCACGACATCGCCGCGCTGGCGGCGGAGCTGGCGGACATGGGCGCGGCCGATCAGCGGTCCTCGGCGGGCGCGAACAGCGACGATCCGGCACGGCAGCTGGCGTGGCGTCGCCTGACCGCGCGGCACGGCGACCGGCTCGGCGAGATCATGGACGCGTACGGCTGGCCCACGGCCGACCTGGTCGGCGAGGAGGCGGCGCGGGCGGCGTGGCTGATCGCCCAGCACGCCGACCGCCAGCTCGACGTCCAGCGCCGGGCCCTCGACCTGATGGGGCAGGCGGTGTCGGCGGGCAGGGCCGGGGCGCGCGAGCTGGCGTTCCTGCGGGATCGCACGCTGGTCAACGAGGGCCGCGAGCAGGTCTACGGCACGCAGATCGCCGGGGTGCGGGACGGGGCGCCGGTCCCGTGGCCGTGCGAGGACCCGGAGCGTATGGACGACCTGCGGGTGGCGGTCGGCATCGCGCCCTTCGCCGAGTACGTCGCCGGGTTCGCGCCGTCCTGACGAGCGGCCCGGACGCGTCCGGCGGGGGCATGGGGACGGTCGCGCCCCCGCCGGTCGGCGTCACCCACATGTATCGACAGGTCAGGCGTTGTTCACCGAAGGCGCCGGGCGGGGCGCGTCAGGCCGGGTGGCCCAGTTCGGTGGCCGTGCGCCGGACCTCGAAGAGACGCCGCCCCTCCCGGTTGATCCAGGTGGCGGTGAGCGTGGCCGGGGAGACGGTCGTGTCGGCCACCAGCTTCAGGAACGTGTGCGGCTCGACGGCGCTGGCCACCAGGTGCGGGCTGGGCACGTTCAGGCTCGGGATCGTCCTGTCGTGCAGCGGGCTGACGATGAACTGCCACAGGTCGTAGCCGACCCGGGGCCCGTAGTTCAGGGCCCGCGAGCAGTGGATGTCGCCGCTGAGCAGGAAGCAGCCGGGGATCCCCTCCTCGGCGACGAGGTCGAGGATCGCGTCCTTCTCGTGCTGGTACGTCGCCCAGTCGTCGGACTCGGAGTTGCCCTTGTCGTCCCAGATCATCCCGGAGGCGATGGCCTTGAACGTCGCCGTGCTGGCGCGCAGCGCCGTGCGCAGCCACTCCCACTGGACGGTCCCGAGGCAGGTCGGGCGTGACGGGTCGGCGAAGCTCGGGCCCGTCCTGCTGAACCAGCGCGGATCGAGCAGGAACACCTCGACGGGGCCGCGCCGGAAGGAGGTGTAGACGGCCTCGCCGTCGGTCCTGCGGGTCAGCCGCGCGCCGTCGGCGCCGTGGCCGAAGGAGGCGTTGGCCCGGTAATCGACGAACGCCGTACGGGTGTTGCGCTTCCCGGCGAGGGTGCCGTCGGTGTCGTTGCCGCCGAAGTCGTGGTCGTCCCAGGTGCCCCAGACCGGCATGGACGCGATCATGCGGGCGATCTGCGGCTGGGAGAGGAACGTCCGGTGCTTGGCGCGGGCCACGGCCAGGTCGCCCGAGTCCACGTACGGCGTGTCGCCGAGCAGGACGAAGCTGTCGCAGCCCTCGTCCACGATCCGCGTCCAGACGGCGTCGGGCGTGGACGGCGCGCAGGAGCCGAGGCCCATGGTGACGCGGGCGGGCGCGCCCGCCGGGGGCGCGGTGGTGAGGGAGCCGGTGAGCGGGGTGAAGCCGGGGGCGGCCGACCGGGGGGTGATCGTGAACGTGTAGGCGGTCGCCGCCCGCAGGCCCGGCACGTCGAACAGGAGCGTGTTGTCGTTGGCGGTGGAGACGGTGGTGTCCACGGTCGTGGACCAGCCGCCGGAGGCGCGGGCGACGACGCACCGCCAGGCGGGGAACGTCGCCGCGTCGAGGCCCGGCCTGGCCCAGATGCGGGCGCCGGTCTCGTCCACGTGGCCGACCAACGGACCGGCCGGGGCCTGGGCGGGCATGGGGGTCGGCGTCACGGCGGGCGCCGTTCCGGCCCGCACCCGGGCGACGTACCCGGCCAGGGCCGTGAAGAAGGTGACGCTGTCGCGGACCGCGGCGGCGGGCTGGATCGCCGTCCCGGCCGCGTCGAAGCACTTGTCCACGGTGAGGCTGCCGACCAGGAACCGGCCCGCCCCGTGGGCGCCCTCCAGCAGGGCGGGCGGGAAACCGGTGGCCGCGCACGCGAGGAGCACGCGCAGGGACCGCCAGGAGGTGACCGTCTCCCAGCTGACCCGGATGCCGGAGGCCCGGCCGGTGAAGACGCGCCCTGAGACGACCGGGAGCGCGGCGACGAGGGGGTGGTCGGCGGCGGTGGGGTGGACGGTGTCGTAGTCGCTGTCGGTGCGGACCGCCGCCAAGGTGGACGGCAGGTACGGGACCGCCGCGCCGTACTGGTCGGACTGCGCCAGGTCGAGCACCACGCCGCCGCCCGCCGCGAAGTCGCGCAGCGACGGGGCCTGGGCGGCGACGTAGGTGGTGTAGCGGGAGTCGTTGTTGGTGAAGCTGCCGAAGGCGATCAGGTCCACGCCCTGCGCGGTCGCGGGGCGGGAGAGGTCCAGGGCCGTCACGGCGAAACCGGCCCGGCGCAGCAGTTCGGCAAAGCCCGTGGCGTTCGTCCACCGGTCGGTGAACTCCAGCACCGCCGCGCGCGGTGGGGCGGCCGACGCGGCGGGGGCGGTCAGGACGGCGCCGGCCGTCAGGGCGGTACCGACCCCGGCGGCCACGAACGAGCGGCGGTGGATTCCTTCAGGTGTCATGGTGTCCTCCTCGGCCGAAACCGTCGCAGCGGCGTGGCCCCCGGGACAATGACCTGTATGGATAAGTCATTCGCTGTTCATGTCAAAACCCGAAGTCGTCGTGTGTTCCACGCCGGCCTGTAAGGTCAGGGCGCATGAGGGATCCCCTGCATCGGAGCGTCGCGGCCGAGTTGCGTCGGCGCATCCGCAGCGGCGCCGTCCAGGTCGGGCAGGCGTTGCCGTCCGAGGCGGACCTCTGCCGGGAGTTCGCGGCGTCACGCGGGCCCGTACGCCAGGCGCTCGCCACGCTGCGGGACGAGGGGCTGATAGGCGGCGGGCAGGGCAGGCGCAGCGTGGTCCTCGACTCCGTGCCGTCGCAGCCGTTCGAGTCGTTCCTCTCCTTCACGCGGCGGGCCGAGCTCACCGGTCACGCGCCGGGGCAGCGGCTCCAGGAGATCGCCCTGCGCCGCTGCGACCCGGCGATGGCCGCCGCCCTCCAGATCGACGAGGGGGACCTGGTCGTCCAACTCCTGCGGCTGCGCCTGCTGGACGGTCGTCCGGCGATGCTGGAGCGCATGACCTACACGGAGCCGGTCGGCCGCCCGCTGCTGGACTCCGACCTCGACGCCGGGTCCATCTACGCGCTGCTGACGGAGCGTGGCGTCGATCTCGACTCCGCGCGGCACACCTTCGACGCGGTCGCTGCGGACGCCACCGACGCGGCGCTGCTGGAAGTGCCAGAGGGAGCGCCGTTGTTGCGGGAGCGCCGGGTGACGACGGACTCGCACGGACTGCCGCTGGAGTGGTCGGACGACCGGTACCGTCCCGACGTGGCCACCGTGACCGTCACCAACACCCGCAAGGCGCGGACCGCGACGCTCTGATCCGCCGCCACGCCGCTTCAGTCGGCGCGCGTGAGGTGGCGGATGTAGTGGCGGACGTGCGGCGGCATGGGCGTGGGCAGCTCTGCCACGGGGAACAGCCGCAGCTCCTGGCCTTCGCCCAGGACCAGATCGGCCTCCCGTCCGCTCCACGTGCCGACGAAGACGTGGGGTGGTGTCTTGCGGACGTCGTGGGGGGTGACGGTGACTTCGCGCAGGGTGTCAGGGGTGATACCGGTCTCCTCCCGGATCTCGCGGAGGATCGTGTCCCGGGGAGTCTCCCCGGCTTCCTGCCCGCCGCCCGGCAGTGACCAGTGCCCCGGCCAGCGGATGTCCGGGGCGTCGTCGCGGAGTTGCAGGACGATCCGCCCGTCGGGTGTGAGGATCAGGGCGAGCGCGCCCGGCTTGCTCTCGGCGGGTGCTTCCTCGGCCACCACGGTCTCCTCGACGCCGGACAGGGCGGGTTCCACCGTATGGTGTGTCGTAGTTCCTCGTGGCAACTCTCCGCGATTCCCCGCTCGTCGGGGAGACGGCTGAGAGGGCCTGGCCTGACCGTCGTTGCGACGGACACGGACCTCGGCCACCGCCGGGGGGCGGCGGGGGTCCGGCATCCACCGGGACGAGCGCTGGTCGGCCACAGGAGACGCGCCACGGCGCGGCGGGCGGCGGCATCCGGCGTTGTGGGGCACCCGCTCCGTCGTGGTGGCCTCGGCTGATGGGATGAGCTGCATGACTGTCCATGAGATCGCTCCCCGGCTCCCGGGGATCTCCGCACTCCGTGATCGATGCCGCTCGCTGGCGATGCTGGAGGCGATCGCTTATGACGGATTCGTCGGCGGTGACGAGTACGCGGACTTCGAGGCGAACTGGTCACGGGGGTGCGACCTGGCGACCCTCCGGAGCCGCGACGGCGTCGGGGTGTGCTACCTCGTCTTCTCCCCGGCGGGAGCACTGATCTGCGGATACGACCCCCGGGCGCCCATCGCGGCGTACGAGGGCGAGGCGGTCTTCCCGCCGGGGCTGATCGAGGGCGTGCCCACGCGGATCCTGCGGTTCGTCGCCGACGCCGAGTTCTGGCACGACGAGTACGGCAACGGAACTGTGACGGTGTGCCTCTGGCGTGAAGTGACGGACGATCGCTGGCACCACGGCGCGGTGGACCTTCCCGAGGGGACCCACGACGCGGATGGCGCGAACGCCCTGCTCGACCTCGTGGTCGATCCCTCGCCCGAGACGTACCTGCGGTGGACCGAGGAGAGAGACGGGGCCGCCACGGAGCAGGCGGCGCGTGAGGTGTACGCGCTGCATCCGTTGACCCGGCAACTCGTCGTCAAGGTGAATGCGGACGCGTCCCTGACCGGGCTGGCCCCGGCCCTGACCCGCATCGGCTACCCGCATGCCACCGATGACCTACGCCCCGGGCTCGACCACGCAGAAGTGACCTGAACCGTCCGGGAGAAGCCGGAATCCGCGCGAGACGAGACCCGCAGCGACGGTGAGAGGGCTGCCCGAGGCGCACACCGACGTGCCCTCCAACAGGGAGCAGCCGACGCCGCGCCGCCGCCGCGCCGCCGTCACGGCGCCGTTCGGCGCGGGCAAGGGACCTCGGTGCTTGGCGTCGGCACCGGGCAGTGCCCTGCCGCACGACCGTCCGAAGACGCGGTCGCCCACGCCGCCGCCGCGGGACGGACGGGGAGCGATCCGTCCTGCCGATACTGCCGGGGCACGGCCGGAGCGAGGAGCCGGGCGCGCCGTCAGGTGCCGCCGTCCGGACGCCGTTCCGGAGACCGGGGGCCTACCCCGCGCCGAGCATGTCCCGTGCCAGGGAGAGCAGTTCGTCGTCCGGGTGCGGCCCCTCGACCGGCAGGAGCGGGTCGTCCAGCAGGCGGTACGGGGACGAGGCCCATATGCGCAGCGGGGCGCGCAGCTCGTCCGGTATCTGCCCTATGGCGGCGAGGGTCTTCAACGCCTGGAGACCGAAGGGGGTGGGTCCGGCCAGTTCGGTGAGGACCGACACGGCGCGCGCGATGTCGCCGGTGAGGGCGTGGTACGCCTCGGCGGCACGGACCCGGTTCCACTCGTACCGGGCCGTCAGCAGCGGTTCGACGAGGGGAAGCAACGGCGCGGCGGCCGGGCCGAGCGGTCTCAGGTCCACCAGGACCGGATGGACCGGGTGGCCCCGGGCGAGCAGATCACCGAAGACGTCGAGCGCCGGGCCCGCGTCCCCCGTGAGCCGGTGGTGGGCTCCGGCCGCCGCCGCCCGCAGGGGGCGTTCGGTGCTCCGCATGGCGTCGTGCAGCAGGGCGACGGTCTCCTCGGTGGCTTCGCCGACCAGGCCCAGGCTCCGCGCCGCGAGGTCTGCGGCACGGCGGGTCCTGAGACAGTCGAGCGGTTCCGGCCGCGCCTGCCGGGCGGCGGCACCGAAGGGGGCGAGCGCCTCGATCAGGGCGACGGCGGTGACGCCCCGCGCCGGCGCGGCGAGTTCGCGGCGGATCACCGGTATCAGCCGGTCGGCGCCCTGCGGGAAGTGCACGGCCGCCGCCCGGAGCGCCTGCGCGGTGGGGCGCTCAAGCACCAGGTCCACGGCGCGGGGGTCGCGGGCCCTGGCGAGGGCGACGAGCGCGGCGGCGGCCGTGGTCGCGTCCCTGGCGGACGTGCGGCGGTGGAGCGCGTCACGTATGTCCTCGGCCGGTTCGGGCACGCGGGCGATCAGGTCGCCTATGACGCCGAGGCGGCGGGCCGTGTCGTGCGGCGGGGCGCCACGGCGAGGCGGGGCGACGAGCAGCAGCCGCATCACCTCGGCGTCACGGTCGCGCCACCTCCCGGCGACGCGCTGGAGGAGCGGGAGCGCGCACGAGCCGGGGTCCCCGGCGGCGATTCGGCGCGCGGCGACGGTGAGGTCCGGGTCGCGGACGAGCAGGCGGGAGAGGCGTTCTGCCGACGTGGCGAGGCCCCACGGGAAGTCGTCGTCCCCGGTATCGGGGTCGGGGTCGGCGCTGTCCTGGGCGATGATCTCCACCAGCCGCGCCGGGTAAGGCAGTTCGGACCGTTCGGCCGCGAGGACGGCCGCCGCGAGACGGACGTCGCCCAGCGGGCTGTCGAGTGGCGCCAGGTCCCGGCCGAACCGGCTGAGGAGTATCACCGCGTCGGCGCGCACCCCGGGAACGGGATCGCTCTCGTACAGTTCCTCGGCGCGGGCCGTGGCGGACGCGCGCGGCCCGTCAGGCAGCAGGTCGGCCACGGCGGCGACCGCGCGGATCGCCACCCTGCGGACCCTGCGGTCCCGGTCCCCGAGCAGGGGCAGCAACGCGGGCGTCTCCCGGCAGAGTTCGGCGCATGTGTCGGCGACGGCGCTGCCCTTCCAGGAGGGCTCTTCGGTGTCGGCGGGGTCGTGCTCGGCGAGGGCGGCGAGCAGCATGAGCACGTCGGCGCGCCTGCCCGGGGCGTGCAGGGCGGCGTGGGCGAGGAACGGGACGGCGGGCGCCGAGGCGAAGTGGACCGTGCCCTGGTGGACGATCGTGCCGAACAGGGCGTGCCGCGCGTCGTCGGCCGCGGCGTCGTCCGACCCGTAGAGGGCCAGAATCAGTTCGGGGACGTCGGCGGCGTCGTCGTAGGCGTGCTCCAGGTCGCGCCAGGGGACGGTGTGCAGTGCGTCCGGGCCTTTCATCGTCCGCGCTCCTTCCTCCAGGTCGGGTTACCGAGAGTAACCGCCGCCACTGACAATCCCCGCCCGGACGGGCGACAGGCCCCACCCCCTGGCCGCCCTAACGGTAGTTTGATATTTTCCGTTAGAAACTGGAGAGCGGCCGAACCGCGGAGGAAGACCATGACCGTGTTGCTCGCGCAGATCAGTGACCTGCACCTGGACGGCACCGAGCGGGCCACCCGCCGCGCCGTCCGCGTGATGGACCATCTCCGGGCCCTGCCACGCCCGGTGGACGCGCTCCTGGTCACCGGGGACATCGCCGACCACGGCACGGAGGCCGAGTACGAGGAGGCCGCCCGCATCCTGGACGCGCCCTTCCCCGTGCTGACCTGTCCCGGCAACCACGACGCGCGCCCCGCCTACCGCAAGGCCCTGCTCGGCGAGGCGCCGGCCACGGAACCCGTCAACCGCGCGCACCACATCGGCGGCACGGCCGTCCTGATGTGCGACTCCACGATCCCCGGCCGCGACGAGGGCCGCCTCGACGCCCGGACGCTCCGCTGGATCGACACGACCCTGCGCGAACTCCCGGAAGACACGCGCGCGTTGATCGCCTTCCACCAGCCCCCCGTGGAACTCCACCACCCGCTGCCCGACTCCGCCATGCTCGAACAGCCCGGCGACCTGGCCGCCCTCCTCGCCGCCCACCCCCGGGTCGCCGCCGTCCTCACCGGCCACGCCCACACCGCGGCGGCCTCGACGTTCGCCGGACTCCCCCTGGTCGTGGGCCCCGCCGTCACCTGGACGCTCCGCCTCCCCTGGGAGGGCGACCGCCCCGCGGACCGCGACCAGCCGCCCGGCCTCGCCTACCACGTCCTCGACGACGAAGGACGGCTCACCACCCACTACCGCGTCGTCCTGTGACCCGGCGCCAGGACGCGGAGACCTCGTGATCCACCCCTACGCCGTCGCCGGGTTCCTCCTGGCGGTCCTCCCCCTCGTCGCCACCCCGGGCGCCAGCCTGACCCTGCTCGTCCGGCACGTCGGCGACGGCGGCGGACGGCGGGCCCTCCCCGTCGTCCTCGGCACGGTCGCCGGGCTCTACGTCCACGCGGCCCTCGCGATCGCCGGGCTGTCGGCCCTCGTGACGGCGTCGAGCGAGGCGTTCACCGCCGTCAGACTCGCCGGGGCCGCCTACCTCGTCGGCCTGGGCATCTGGACCTGGCGCTCCGCCGGAGGGGCCACGGACCGCCGCGCCGGGCACCGGTGGCGGCGGCCGTGCCGGTCGGTCCACGCGCAGGCACTGCTGGCGAACGTCCTCAACCCGAAGGCGGCGTCCATCTACCTCACGCTGGTCCCGCAGTTCGTCGCGCCGCACGAGCCGTTCGCCGGGCAGATCCTCGTCCTGGCCACCGCGCACGCGCTGCTCATCGCGCTGTGGCTGCTCGTCTGGGCCTGGCTCGTCCACCGCGCCTCGCGCGTCGTGCGCGGCGCCCGCTTCCGCCGGGTGACGGCGCGGGTCAGCGGGCTCGTCCTCACCGGCCTGGGCATCCGCACGGCGACGGCCTAGGGCGCGTCTTCACAGGGGCGTCCGGCCGCTCGCGGCGCCTGGTGCGTGCGAGCGCAAGGCGCCGGATCGTCCTCGTACAGGTCGTACCAGGGCGATGCGGCAACGCAGCGAGCGTGCGTGCCAGGCGCCGCGAGCAGGACGACCCCTGTGAAGACGCGCCCTAGGGTCCGTCGTCCACACGTGGAGGTGACGGGGCGCCCCTGCCCACCGCTCGCTCGGCAGGAAGAGGCGCCCCGCCGTCAGGGGGCCGTGGCGGTGGCCTTCATGAACGTGTAGTGGAACGTGCCGCCGTCCTCCGCCGTGCGGTACAGGTCGGCGATCCCCCGGTCCCACGCCTCGCGCGTGGCCAGCCCGGCCGCCACGGCGTCGTCACCGGCCGCCGCGATGACGGGGACGAACGTCCGCCGCACGAAGCCGTCACGCAGCGCGGGCCGCGTCGCGTCGGCGTACACCACGCGCGGCTCCACCCGCACGTCGGCGAACCCGGCCCCGTCCAGCAGCGGCTGGAGACGGCGCCCGGTGAACGCGTCACCGCCGAGGGCCCCTTGGACGCGCGCCATGCCGTCGATCGCCGCGCGCGCCGCGTCGCTGTCCGGCGCGAAGAAGGCCGAACCGTGGTCACCCTCGATCACCGTGATCGTCCCGCCGGGGCGCAGCACGCGCCGCAGCCCGCCGAGCGCCGCGCGCGGGTCGGCGAGGTGTTCCAGCAGGAAGCAGACGAAGACGTGGTCGAACGTGTCGTTCTCGTAGGGGAGTTCACGGACGTCGGCACGCCGCCACGTGACGTCGGCCCCCGGCGCCGCGGCGGTGACGCGGGCGCGGGCCAGGTCGAGGGAGGACGCGGAGATGTCGAGCGCCGTCAGCCGCACGCCGGGGCTGCGGGTGACGAGGTGCGCCGTCTGGGCGCCGACGCCGCAGCCCGCTTCGAGGACGCGGCTGCCGCGCGCGTACGCCGTGCCGTCGTGCAGCAGGTCCGCGAGGGCGTCCGCCTGGTCGCCGAGACGGTGGGCCTCGTCCGTCGAGTAGCCGTGGACGTAGGCGGGGGTGGTCCGGGTGGTCATGGACACCACCCTGGGGCCAGAATGCCCCGGTGGACAGGGCCAAAGACAGTGCCGGTGACCGGTCCGAAGCGGCGAGGCCCCGTGCGGCGGGCGCCGGTTCCGACTTCCTCCAGCTCTCCCTGGGCGACGCGCCGCCGGGCGGCATCACGGAGTGGCTGGCGCGGCGGCTGCGGGGCGCGATCGCCGACGGGCGCCTGCCGGTGGGCAGCCGGCTCCCGGCGACGCGTGTCCTCGCCGCCGAGCTGCGCGTGTCGCGCGGCGTGGTGACGGAGGCGTACCAGCGGCTGTCGGAGGACGGCCATGTGGCCGGGCACGGACGGAACGGCACCGTCGTCGTGGCCGCGCCCGTGGGGGTGGCGGAGCGCGCGGACGGGCCGCGGGAGGAGGGCGGCGGGCCGCTGTTCACGGCGACGCCGGGCCCCGAGGCGTTCGACACGCTGCGGACGGCGCCCGCCCGCATCGACCTCTCCCCCGGCGCGCCCGACCTCGCCGCCTTCCCCCGCGCCGCCTGGCTGCGCGCCGAGCGCGCCGTGCTCGCGGACATGCCCGCCACGTCCCTGCGCTACGGCGATCCGCGCGGGGCCCCGGAGCTGCGCCGCGCCGTCGCGCACTGGCTCGCCCGCAACCGGGGCATCGGCTGCGAACCGGCCGACGTGCTCATCACCTCGGGCGTCGCCCAGGGCATCGGGCTGCTCGCCGACGCGCTGCGGCGCGAGGGCGTCACCGCCATGGCGTTCGAGGAGCCGGGCTCGCTGGGGGTGCGGCAGCATCTCGTCGCGGGCGGTTTCGCGACGCCGCCGGTACGCGTGGACGAGCAGGGCGTACGCGTGGACGACCTGCTGGCCTGCGGGGCGGCGGCCGTACTCCTCACGCCCGCGCACCAGTTCCCGACCGGTGTGGTGCTCGGCGGGGAGCGGCGGCGCGCGCTGATGCGCTGGGCGGCCGACGGCGGGCTGATCGTGGAGGACGACTACGACGCGGAGCACCGGTACGGGCGCCCACCCGCGCCCGCGCTGCGCGCCATGCTGGGTGAGGGCGTGTGCTACGCGGGAAGTGTGTCCAAGCTGCTGGCGCCCGCGATGCGCATCGGCTGGCTCATAGCGCCCACGCGCTACCGCGAGCCACTGGTGACGGCGAAGCGCTTCGCGGACCTGGGGAACGCGGCGCTGCCACAGCTGGTCCTGGCGCGGCTGATGGAGTCGGGCACGCTGGAGCGGCATCTGCGGGTGCTGCGGACGCGGCACAGGCGCCGCCGCGACGTGATGATCAACGCGGTACGCGCCCATCTGCCGGGCGCCGTGGTGCACGGCGCGGCGGCGGGGCTGCACCTGATGGTGACGTTCGGGGAGGACGCCCCCTGGGACGACCGGGCGCTCGCGGAGGCGGCGCTCGCCCTGGGCGTGAAGGCCCACCCGCTGTCCTGGCACCGCCAACTGCCGGGCGCGCCGGGGCTCGTCCTGGGGTACGCGAGCAGCGGCACGGCCGAGATCGCCGAGGGCGTGGGACTCGTGGGGAAGGCCCTCGCCACGCTGCGCTGACGCGCGCCGCCCCCGGGTCTCAGGGGAGGGGCGTGGGCTGCGGGACGGTCAGGCGTGCCGCGAACGCGTCCACCACCTCCCCCAGCGGCCCGGCGGCGGACGGGGCGAGCGTCACCGCGCCGTCCTCGCCCACCAGGATGTCCCGGTCGAGCACGAACCAGCCCGGGGTGATGTGCGTCGCGCCCATCGCGGACAGGACGGGCCGCAGCGCGTAGTCGATGGCGAGGACGTGCGCCGTGGTGCCGCCGGTGGCCAGCGGGAGGACGGTCTTGCCCGCGAGGGCGTACTGCGGCAGCAGGTCGAACAGCGACTTGAGCAGCCCGGAGTAGGCGGCCTTGTAGATCGGCGTGCCGACGACGACGCCCTGCGCGCGGGCGACCAGCGCGGCGGCCTCCACGATCGCCGGGTGCGCGGGGTCGGCGCCGGTCAGCGCGTCGGACGGCAGGGCCCGTACGTCGAGCGGCACGACCTCGTGCCCCTGGAGCGCGAGCCGGGCGTCGAGATGGCGCAGCAGCCGGGCAGTGCGGGACGTGGGCGACGGGCTTCCCTGGATGGACAGGACGACGGCCATGGGTCACTTCCTCGCGGAGCGGCGTACGGGCATGGGCGACGGGGGATGTGGAGCCGGGGAGCGCTGCATACGCGACGCCCCCGTAGCGCGGCCCCCTCAGCGCGCGGCCCCCACCGGGACGGGTAGGGCGCCGCGCGCCGGGTGCCGCCACAGCCCGCGCGCCTCAAGCAGCGGCAGCACGTTCTCGCCGAACCAGTACGCGGCCTCCAGGTGCGGATAGCCGGACAGCACGAACTCCTCAATGCCCACTGCCTGGTATTCCTCGACCAGCGCGGCCACCTCAGCGTGGCTGCCCACCAGCGCCGTCCCCGCGCCGCCGCGCACCAGGCCGACCCCCGCCCACAGACCGGGGTGGATCTCCAGCGCATCGCGGCTGCCGCCGTGCAGTTCCAGCATGCGGCGCTGCCCCTCGGACTCGCTGCGCCGCAGCCCTTCCTGGACGCGGCGCACCGTGCTCTCGTCGATGCCGGACAGCAGCCGACCCGCCTCGGCCCACGCCTCGTCCGACGTGTCGCGGTTGATGACGTGCAGCCGGATGCCGAAGCGGACCGTGCGGCCCTGCGCCTGCGCGAGGGCGCGCACGCGGGCGATCTTCTCGGCGACCTGGGCGGGCGGTTCGCCCCACGTGAGGTAGACGTCCGTGTGGCGGGCGGCGACACCGAGCGCGGCGGGCGACGAGCCGCCGAAGTACACCTCGGGCACGGGATCGGGCAGCCGCGTCAGGCGCGCGCCCTCCACACTCAGGTGCTCCCCCGCCAGATCGACCGTGCCGCCCTGCCACAGCGCGCGGACGACCTGGAGGAACTCGCCGGTGCGCGCGTACCTGGCGTCCTTGTCGAGGAAGTCGCCGTACGCGCGCTGCTCGCTGCTCTCGCCGCCCGTGACGACGTTGAGGAGGAGCCGTCCGCCGGTCTGCCGCTGGTAGGTGGTGGCCATCTGCGCGGCGAGCGTCGGGGAGACGAAGCCGGGGCGGAACGCGACCAGGAACTTGAGGCGTTCGGTGTGCTGGCTGATCATCGCGGTGGTCAGCCAGGCGTCCTCGCACCAGGCTCCGGTGGGGGTCAGGGCGGCCTCGAAGCCGAGGTCTTCCGCGGCGCGGGCTATCTGCGTGAGGTAGGCGACGGTCGGCGGGCGGTCGGCGCCCGCGGCGTTGACCGGCGTGCCGTGCCCCCCGCCGACGACGTGGCGGCTGTCGCCGCTGGTGGGCAGGAACCAGTGGAAGGTGAGCGTCACAGGGCAGTCCTTACGGGGTCGGACGGGCGCGGTCGTCGCCGAGCGTGTCGGCGGCGGTGTGCGGGCGCGCGAAGCCGTCGGCGGGGAGGCGGAGGTGCGGCGGCGGAGGTGCGGCGGCGGAGGTGTGGTGAGGGGCCCGCGGGAAGGAACCGGCGCGGCGGTCGCGGGGCGGAGGGGGAGGCGGGGCTCAGCCGCGCGCGGCGGCGGCCCTGGTCAGCGGCAGGGGCGACAGATCGCGGCGGCGACGCGGACGAAGTCCACGCAGCGGCGGCGGGTGAGCATCCGTGCACCTGGCATGCATCGATGCAAGCACGGCCCGTCGGGAGCGTCAATGGCGCGCCCGGCAGGCGGGATCGGCACGCGGTACCAGGACACGTGCCCCGGCCGAACTCGCCACCGGGGAAGGCCGATCGGCGGGCCGCGCCACGCGTGGTAGCGTCCGCGCGTGCGACAACCGGCAGGCGCGCTTCTCGCCGCGATCGACGACGACGACCCCGCCGCGCTGAGCGGTCTGCTCGCCCAAGGGGCCGATCCCGCGGCCGAGTACGACGACCACGGTGTGGTGGACCTGGTCGCCTTCCGGGCCGCCGACACCGGAGTGGTGGAGTTGCTGCGCCCGTTCATCACCGCGGGACTGCCGGTCGATACGCGGGTCCCCGGCTGGTCCTCCGGCCCGACCATGCTGGGCGTCGCGGCCATGAACGGCTCCCTCCCGATGGTCGAGTACCTCGTCGCCGCGGGCGCGGACGTGAACCACACCCCGCCGGGCGCCCCGGACGACCCGGACGTCGGGACGGTGCTCACCCACGCGGTCGGAAGCGACGAGCCGCTGCCCGTCGTGTCCGCCCTGCTCCGGGCAGGAGCCGATCCGAACGTGCCCCGCCCCGACGGCTGGACGCCGCTGATGCTGGCCGCGCACGGCGGGGACGTCGCGGTCGTGGAGGCGCTGCTGGCGGCCGGGGCGGACGTGCGCGCGGCGAAGGGGAGCGGGAACCGCAGGACCGACGCCCTGCGCACCGCCCGTTCCCGCCGTCACGACGACGTCGCCGCGCTGCTGCGCGGGCACGGGGCGGTGGATCCGACCGACGGCGCGTCCGAGGTGGCGCAGTGGCGCGCCGCGCACGCCACCACAGCCGTACCGCGCGTGCACCGGGAAGTCCCCGATCCCGCCGGGATCGACGCCTGCGCCGTCCGGCTGGCCGCGCTCGTGCCCGACGTCACCGACCGGCGTGACGCGGCGGACCCGGCGGACCCGGCCGCGGTCGCCGAGCTGGAGGCCGCGGTCGGCGAGCCCCTGCCGACCGATTTCCTGGCGTACTTCAGGCTGTTCGGCGGCGCGGCCGGTCTCGACGTGTTCGAGTACGACGGCCTGTCGGTGCCGAGGATCACCGACCGCTGGCGCGGGCTCACCGACCTGCTCGCCGAAGGCACCTTCGACAGCGCGGAACCGTACGAACTGGATCCGGACGAGAGGGCCGTCCGGTACCGGTGGTGGCATCCCGGGTGGGTCCCGTTCGCGCAGGACGGCGGCGGCAATCTCCACTGCATCGACCTCGCCCCCGACCGTGACGGCGTGCGCGGACAGGTGTTCTCCTGGGAGATCCACGGCGGCCCGTCCGGCGTGCGCGCCCCGTCCTTCGAGCAGTTCCTCGCCGCCTACCGGCGCCGCTCGCTCGACGGCCGCGCGGGCTGGTGGGACTGACGGGCGCGCTCACCCCCTGGGGTACGCTCCCCGGATCGTCTTCGCCGCCGGAGCCGCGGAGTCCGCGCGTGGGCTCCCCACGGTCCCGGCACGAGTGAGTGGAGTTGTGCCATGGCATGTCGTATCGGTGAGATGGTGCTCGGTTGCCGTGAACCCGAGGTGCTGGCGCAGTTCTGGTGCGAGGTCCTGGACTTCGTCGTGCTCGGTCGTGAGGACGACGGCTCGGTGGAGATCGGGCCGCGCGAGGGGTTCGGCGGTCCGCAGCCGACGCTCTTCCTGAGCCGCAGGGACGAGCCCGAGAAGGGCAAGTCCCGGCTGCACATCGACGTCAACCCCACCGACCGCGACCAGGACGCCGAGCTGGAACGCCTGCTGGCGCTCGGCGCCCGCCCGGCCGACATCGGTCAGACGGGGGACGAGCAGTGGCACGTCCTGGCCGACCCGGAGGGCAACGAGTTCTGCCTCCTGCGGGCCCGCCTCGCCCCGCTCTGACGGCGCGGCTCAGGGGGCGGGCAGCGGGACGGCCCGGCCCGAGACGCGGACGCGCGGGTCGTCCGCGTCGATGTCCACGGTCAGTTCCGAGGGCCGCCCCATGTCCTCGCCCTGCCGGATCGTCACGCGGGTCGGCCCGGTGACCAGGCCGAGGGTCCGCAGGTAGCCGCCGAAGGCAGCCGCCGCCGCGCCCGTGGCGGGGTCCTCCACGACGCCGCCGACCGGGAACGGGTCGCGGGCGTGGAAGAGGCCGGGGGCCTCCCGGTGGACGAGCTGGACGGTCGTCCAGCCGTGGCGGCGCATGACCGCGGCGAGGCCGTCGAAGTCGTAGGCCAGGTCGGCGAGCCGGGCGCGGGTCGCGGCGGCCAGGACGAGGTGGTGGACGCCGCCGGTCGCGACGTGCGGCGGCAGCGCCGGGTCGAGATCGGACGGCGCCCAGCCGAGGGCGGCGAGGGCCGCGTCCCGTTCGCCGTCGGTCGCGGGGCGGCTGGACGCGGGGGCGCTGACCAGCGTGGCCCGCAGCGGGCCGTCGCCGTCGCCGCCGCCGTCCCGCACGGTCGAGACGGGGATCTCGCCGACCGGCGTGTCGAAGAGCAGGTCGCCGGGGCCGAGGCGATCCGCCAGGGCGACGGCGGCGGCGATCGTCGCGTGGCCGCAGAAGGCGACCTCGTCGAGCGGGCTGAAGTAGCGCAGCGTGAAGCGGCGGCGCGCGTCGTCCCTGGCGGTCACGAACGCGGTCTCCGAGTAGCCCACCGCCGCGGCGACGGCGAGCATGTCCGCGTCGCCGAGGGCCGAGGCGTCGAGGAGGACACCGGCGGGGTTGCCGCCCGCGGGGTCGGCGGTGAAGGCGGCGTACCGCAGGATGTCGGACGGTGCTTCGGTGGTCATGCCTTCACGGTGCCACCGCCGAGCCATGATGGGAAACGATGGTTTCCGATCCCGGCGATTGGCTTTCCGCATGGACACCCGCCTGCTCCGCACCTTCACGGCCCTCGCGCGCACGGAGAACTTCACGACGGCCGCGAGCGAGCTGCACCTGTCGCAGTCCACCGTCACCGTGCACATCAGGACGCTGGAGAAGGAGCTGGGCACGCGGCTGTTCGACCGCCTGCCGCGCGGCGCGCGCCTGACCTCCGCCGGGCGGCGGCTGCTCACGGACGCCGAGGACGTCCTCGCCGCGGAGACGCGGCTGCGCGCGGCGGCGGCGGAGGGCGGCCCGGCCGCCGGGCGGGTCGTGATCGGGGCCGGGGAGACGCTGTGCTCGGCGCGGCTGCCCGGGGTGGTCGCGGCGCTGCGGGGCAGCCATCCGGGGATCGACGTGCACCTGTACGCGGCGGGCACGGCCGGGGGCGTCGAGGGGCTGCGCGCCGGGCGGCTCGATCTGGCGCTGCTGCTGGAGGAGCACGTCGCCCACGCCGACCTGACGGCGGAGCGGATCGGCGCGGAGCCGCTGGTCCTCGTCGGCGCCCCCGGGCATCCGCTGACCGAGGGGCGGCGCCCCGCGACCTGGCAGGAGCTGGGCGCGGAACCGTTCTTCCTGCACGAGCAGGGCTGCTCGTACAGCGACCGGCTCGCCCGGCGGCTGCTCGCGCTGCCCGGCGGGCCGCCGCGGATGACGCGCTTCGGGAGCATCGAGGCGGCGCGCTCGTGCGTGGCGGCCGGGCTCGGGCTGACGCTGCTGCCGCGCGTGTGCGTGGAGGGCGGGCTGCGGGACGGGAGCCTCGCCGTGGTCGCCGGGCCGCCGGTGGCCGCCGTGCCGGTGCAGGTGGTGCGGCATCGCGGTCGGTGGGTGTCCCCGGCGGTGCGGGCGGTGCTTGACGAGCTGCGGCGCGGCTTCCGCGCGGCGGGTGGCGGCGCGGGGCCGGAGTCGGCCGGTTGAGGAGGGGCGTGCCGTCAGGCGCCCACCGCGTGCGCGCCGTCGAGCAGGTCGCGCTGGGCGGCGGTGAGGTGGAGGTCGGCGGCGGCGACGTTCTCCTCCAGGTGGTCGATGCGCGCCGTGCCCGGGATCGGGAGGACGACGGGTGAGCGGCCGAGGAGCCAGGCGAGCAGGACCTGCGACGGGGTGGCGCCCGTCTCCTCCGCGACGGCCGCGATCCGCGCGTCCGCGCCCGCCCCACCCGCCGCGACCGGCCGCCACGGGAGGAACGCGATGCCCGCCGCCTCGCAGGCGGCGAGCACCGGCTCGTGCGTGCGGTCCAGCAGGTTGTAGCGGTTCTGCACGCTGGCGATGCCGGTGATCTCCCGCGCCCGCTCCAGTTCGGCGACCGTGACCTCGGACAGCCCGACGCGCCCGATCTTGCCCTCGTCCCGCAGGTCCCGCAGCGTGCCGACCTGGTCGGCGAGCGGGACGGCGGGGTCGATGCGGTGGAGCTGGAGGAGTTCGACCCGCTCGACGCGCAGGCGCCTGAGCCCGTGTTCGACCTGGTCGCGCAGGACGGCGGGCCGTCCGTCGAGCCCCCACTCGCCGGTCTCGGGCGAACGGGCGACGCCCACCTTCGTCGTGACGAGCAGCCCGTCCGGGTAGGGGTGCAGGGCCTCGGCGATCAGTTCCTCGTTGGCGCCGCCGCCGTACAGGTGCGCCGTGTCGATCAGGGTGACGCCCAGCTCGACGGCGCGCCGCAGGACGGCGATCGACGCCGCCCGTTCCCGGCCGTGTCCCGTCGGCAGGCGCATCGCCCCGTAACCGAGCCGCCGTACGCCGAGGTCCCCGCCGATGCTGAACGTGTCGGATGCCATGCGCTGATCCCCGCCCTCCGGTCAACGGGTCACGCTAGCAGGGCTGTTGAGCTGGGCCTTCGACGCCGGACAGGAGGGAGGCGACCGTGCGTGTGAGGGCGGCCTGGTGGTCCGTCAGGAAGAAGTGGCCGCCGGGGTAGCGGCGCAGGCTGAACGGGCCGGTGGTCAGCTCGCGCCACGCCTCGGCCTCGGCCGCGCTGACGTGGGAGTCCTCGGTGCCGGTGAGGACGTGCAGGGGGCAGCCGAGCGGCGGCCCCGGCACGTAGCGGTACGTCTCGATGGCGCGGTAGTCGGCGCGGAGGGCGGGCAGGACGACGCGCAGCAGCTCGTCGCTGTCGAGGATGCGGGGGTCGGTGCCGGAGAGGCCGCGGATGTCGGCGAGGAGGGCGTCGTCGCCGCGCAGGTGGACGGTCTCCGTGCGGTGGGTGCCGGGGGCGCGGCGGCCCGAGGCGAAGAGGGCGGCGGGGGTGACGCCCGCCTCCCGTTCGAGCCGCCGGGCGATCTCGAAGGCGAGGACGGCGCCCATGCTGTGTCCGAGGAGGGCGAGGGGACGGTCGGCGAGCGGGAGGACGGCCGGGTAGAGGGCGTCGGCGAGCTCGGGGATCGTGAGGAGGGCCGGTTCGCGCAGGCGGTCCTGGCGTCCCGGGTACTGGACGGCGAGGACGTCGGCGCGGGCGGCGAGGTCGCGCGAGTAGGGGAACCAGAAGCTGGCCGAGCCCCCGGCGTGCGGGAAGCAGACGAGGCGGACCGGGTTGTCGCGGCCTTCCGGGTGGAAGCGGCGCAGCCAGGCGGACTCGTCGGCGGGGCGGGTCATGGCGGGGTTCCTCCGGGGTGGGCGGCGCTGACGCGCGCGGGGACGGCCGCCCGGAAGGCCGCCCGACGGGACGCCGGGCCACGTGGTCGCCGTACGGGGAACGGCGGCCGGGGCCGAGGAGGGCCCCGGCACGTGGCCCGGCGCGTTGCGGGCGTCCTGGCCCTGGGAGGGGCCGGAGGCGGCTCGGCGGGACATGCCGATTCTCCGACGTGATTCCTACCCCAGGGCGGACACGTCACCCGATCGGATGAATCCGGATCGGGTCAGCCCGCGGCGGGGACCTTGTGGAGGCCCAGCGCGCGGGTGATCAGGCGGTCGCGGGTGCCCAGGGGCAGGCGCGAGAGCACGCCGAGGGCGCGGACGTCGGCGCCGACGGTGTACCGCTCCTTCGGCCGCGTGGCGGTGACGGCCTTCGTGATGGCCTTGGCGACGAGCGCGGGCGGCGATCCCTTGGTCCTGGCCTGCACGGCGTCCATCAGGTCGAGCTGGGCGCGGTAGAGCGCGACGCGCTCCGGGGCGATCCCGGCCAGCGCCGCGTCGGCGGCGTCGGCGGCCTTGTCGAAGATGGCGGTCTCGGTGGCGCCCGGTTCGACCACGACGACGGGGATGCCCCAGGGGCGCAGTTCGACGCGCAGCGCGTCGGAGAACGACTGGAGCGCCGCCTTGCTGGCGGAGATGGCGCCGAGGAACGGCACGGTGAGCCGGGCGGTGCCCGCCGTCACGTTGACGAGGCGTCCCTTGCCTTGGCGCAGGAACGGCAGGAACTGCTGGGTGACGAGCGCCGGGCCGTAGACGTTGACCTCGAACTGGCGGTGCAGCTCGTGTTCCGGGACGAGTTCGAGGGGGCCCTGGACGATCGTCCCGGCGTTGTTGATCACGGCGTGCAGGCCGGTGTCGCCCTGGGCGCGGATCTTCTCGGCGGCGGCGGCGAGGCTCGCGGCGTCCGTCACGTCGAGCGCGACGGGGTGGACGCCGGGGAGGTCGGCGAGATCGGCGGCCGGGTTCCGGGCCGCGGCGTGGACGCGGTAGCCCCGGTCGAGCAGTTCACGCAGGAGCGCGCGGCCGATTCCACCGGTCGCTCCCGTCAGCAGGACCGCGGGGGAGGCCGCTGACGCGGCGGGGGTGTGAGGCATGGCGGGCCGTCCTTGTGCCGGGCATGGATATGGTGGTGAAGACATGTCCATCTGTACATGTCCAAGCGTAGCTGTGCGAGGGGACGTGTCAAGATGGGGCCGGGGGTTGATCGCGAAGGAGCGTTGTTGATGTCGCTGCGCCATGGTCTGCTCGGCCTGCTCGCGGAAGGACCGGCCAGCGGATACGACCTCGCGCGCCGCTTCCAGGAGGCCCTGGGCTCGGTGTGGCCCGCGCAGCATCCCCGCATCTACGCCGAACTGGCCCGGCTCGCGGACGGCGGCCTGATCGAGGTGGACAGCCACGGCCCGCGCGGCCGGAAGGCGTACCGCATCACCGACGACGGCCTCGCCGAGGTGAAGCGCTGGCTGGCCGCCGGCGAGGTGGACCACACCTTCCGCGTCGAGACGCTGCTGCGCGCGTACTTCTTCTGGCTCATGGAGCCGGAGACGCTGCGCGCGCACCTCCGCGCCGAGCGCGCGTTCTACGAGGAGACGGCGGGCACGCTGCGCGCCTACGCGGGCGCCAAGGACCGCGGCGAGTGGGGCACCGGGCCGCAGGCGCGCGCGATGCGCGTCGCCATCGAGGCGGGCATCAGGGTCAACGACGCGCTCGCCTCCTGGGCGCGGTGGGCCGAGGAGACGGACCCCATGTCCTCCGAGACGTTCGGTACCGCGCCACCGCCGGAACACGAGGCGTGACCTGCGGGAATGGGGCGAAGGTCACGTACGGGGGGAACTGTCGCCCGTACACCCGTCCGTACTACCGTCGGATCATGCAGACGACCGGGACGCCCACGCACAACTGGGCAGGAAACATCACCTTCGGCGCGGAAAGGGTGCACCGCCCCGCTTCGCTCGACGAGCTGCGGCAAACCGTCGCCGGGGCGCGGCGGGTCCGTGCCCTCGGGACCGGGCACTCGTTCAACCGCATCGCGGACACGGACGACGACCAGGTCCTCGTGGACGGGCTGCCGCGCCGCGTCGAGGTGGACCCGGCCGCCGGGACCGTGACCGTCGGCGCGGGCCTGCGGTACGCCGAGGTCGCCGCCGCCCTGCACGAGGCCGGGTTCGCGCTGGCCAACCTCGCCTCGCTCCCCCACATCTCCGTGGCGGGCTCCGTCGCCACCGGCACCCACGGCTCGGGCGACGGACAGCAGGGGCTCGCCTCCGCCGTCGCCGCGCTCGAACTCGTCGGCCCCGAGGGCGACCTGGTGCGCCTCGCGCGCGACACCGACCCCGACCGGTTCCCCGGCGCGGTCGTGAACCTGGGCGCGCTGGGCGTCGTCACCGCGCTCACCCTGGACGTCGAGCCCGCCTTCGACGTCGCGCAGTGGGTCTGGACCGGCGTGCCGCTGGACGCGGTCGCCGCCGACTTCGACGCGGTCACCGGCGCGGCGTACAGCGTCAGCACCTTCACCGACTGGGGCAGCGGTCTCGGCACGGTGGTGCTCAAGCGCCGCGTGGACCGCGACGGCGCCGGGCACCCGGGCGAGAACTGGCTCGGCGGGACGCTCGCGCGGGGGCAGTGGCACCCGATCGCGGGCATGCCCGCCGACTTCTGCACCCGGCAGGAGGGCGTACCGGGGCCGTCGCACGAGCGACTGCCGCACTTCCGGCCGGAGTTCACGCCCAGCAAGGGCGAGGAGTTGCAGTCCGAGCTGTTCCTGCCGCGCGCGCAGGCGCCCGCCGCGTTCGCCGCGCTGCGCGGCCTCGGCGACGCGCTGGGGCCCGTCCTCCAGGTGTCGGAGGTGCGCACGATCGCGGCCGACGAGCTGTGGCTCAGCCCCGCGCAGGGCCGTGACTCGATCGGCGTCCACTTCACCTGGATCAGGGACCCGGCGGCCGTCACGCCCGTCCTGGCCGCCGTCGAGGAGCGCCTGCTGCCGCTCGGCGCACGGCCGCACTGGGGCAAGCTCACGACGGCGGCGCCCGAGGAGATCGCCGCGCGCTTCCCGCGTCTGGACGACTTCAGGGCCCTGGCGCGCGACCTCGACCCGGTGGGCCGTTTCCGCAACGCGTACGTGGACGCGCTCCTCGGCTGAGCACCGCCCGACCGCCCGACCGCCCGACCGCCCGGCCGTCCCGCGCAGGCGCCTGCGCCGGATGGCCGGACCCCGGGGTCGGGGCTAGCCTGACGCCATGGACGACCAGGACATTCTTGCCCGAGTCGGCGAGCTGGTGGCCGAGGAGAAGGCCCTGCGCGAGCGGTCCGTCGGCCAGGGCCTGGCGGAGGACGAGCGGGCACGCCTCGCCGCCGTCGAGGTGGGGCTCGACCAGTGCTGGGACCTGCTGCGGCAGCGCAGGGCACGCGGCGAGTTCGGCGAGAACCCGGACCGCGCGGCCATGCGCTCCCCGCGCGAGGTCGAGGGCTACGAGAGCTGAGCCCGCCGGACGCGGCGCCGGTCAGCGCGCCGCCGCGTCACGCACCCGGCGGTAGTGACGGGCGGCCCGCGCGCGGTTGCCGCAGGACGGCTTGCACCACTCCTGCCGCCCGTGTTCCTTCACGAAGTAGCGCACGCAGCGCGGCGCCGTGCAGGCGCGCAGCTTCTCGCGCTCGGGCCCGGCGAGGAAGTCGATGGCCGCGCGGGCGAGCGCGGCGAGGAGACGTACGCCAGGGTCCTGCTCGTCCGAGCGGACGGCGGTCACCGGCGCGGCGGCCTCCGACCACTCCAGACGCGGGGCGACCGGCTCGCGGGCGGCTGCGGCGTTGAGCCGGGCGAGGGCCTGCTCGTCGGGCAGGAGGCGGTGCGCGTCGGCGGGGCTGGGCGGGCCGGGGCGTACGGCGCGGGCGAAGAGCGTGCGGACGGCCTGGCGGAGGGCGACGACCTCGGCGCGCAGCCGCTCGTCGGCGGTGATCCCGCCGGGGACGGCGGCGTCGAGGAGGGGGGACTGGCCGCGTATCCAGTGGGTCAGCCCGGCGGGGGTGATCAGGTCGTCGGTGACGCCGCCCTGCCCGTCGTGCCGCACGGTACCGGCGAGTTCGAGTGCCAGATGGCGTTCCACGGCGTCCTTCCCTCCCTGGCCCGCCCGCCGTCCGGGGGGCGGGCCCAGCCTACCGTGACTAACGGTTGACCGGCGATTCTCCGTTGGCCCGCCGCCGCCGGTGACGCGGGCGGTCCGGGCCCTGGCGCCGTCGGCGGCCGGTGTAGCCTGCTGGGCGTGGCGGCTCGGCGGATCACTACGCGTAACGCCCGTTTCCAGCAGTGGCAGGCGGAGCTGTCCAACCGCAGGACGCGGCAGCGGGAACGGGAATTCCTGATTCAGGGCGTGCGTCCCATCTCCCAGGCGGTGGCGCACGGCTGGCCGTTGCGCGCCCTGCTGTTCGACGAGAGCCGTCCGCCGACGGCCTGGGCGCGAGAGCTGCTGGACGGGACCGCCGCGGAGAAGATCGCCATGGCGCCCGAACTGCTCGCGGAACTGGGCGAGAAGGACGAGGGCGTGCCCGAGGTCGTCGCCGTCGCCGCGCTGCCCGAGGACGACCTGCGGCGTATCCCGGTCGGCCCCGGCTTCCTCGGCGTCGTCTTCGACCGGCCGACGAGCCCGGGGAACATCGGCACGATCGTCAGGTCCGCCGACTCGTTCGGGGCCCACGGGCTGATCGTCACGGGCCACGCGGCGGACGTCTACGACCCGAAGGCCGTCCGCGCGAGCACGGGCTCGCTGTTCGCGCTCCCGGTGGTGCGCAGCCCGGGGCAGCGTGAGGTCGAGGAGTGGCTCGCGGGCGCGCGGGGCGGGGGCCGGGACGTCACGGTGGTCGGCACCGACGAGCACGGCTCGGCGGACGCGGCGGACTTCGACCTGACCGGGCCCGTCCTGCTGGTGATCGGCAACGAGACGACCGGCCTGAGCGCGGCGTGGCGCGAACGGTGCGACGCGATGGTGCGCATCCCGATGACGGGGTCGGCCAGTTCGCTGAACGCGGCGAGCGCCGCCACCGTCATGCTCTACGAGGCGGCCCGCCAGCGTGCGCGCCGCCGCCAGGCTGCCGACGTCTGAACGGCGGCCTCTTGCACGGCGGTTCCGGCGCCCCGGCATACTGGCCCGGCATCCGGTCAGGAAGGGGAACCCCAGGTGAGCGATCTGCCGACGCTGTTCGCGCGCGTCCGTGCCCGTGCCGAGCGGGAGTCGGGGGACCTGCGCCCGTGCGTCGGTGAACAGGACGTGGCGCGGGCCGAGTCGCTGCTCGGCTTCCCGCTGCCGCCCGTGCTGGCCGGGCTGTACCGGCACGTCGCCGACGGCGGCTTCGGGCCCGAGTACTTCCTGCTGCCGCTCGTCGGCGAGGAGGGGACCGTGGTCTCCACGTACCGCGCGCTCCGCGCGGAGGCCGGGACCTGGCCGCACGGCATGGTGCCGGTGCTGGACTGGGGTTGCGGGATGTACGCCGCCGTGGACTGCCTGCGCGAGGGCGCTCCCGTGCTCCTCTTCGAGCCGAACGCGGTCGGGGACGACTGGGCCGACGCCTGGTTCGAGGACGCGCCCTCCCTGCGCGGCTGGTTGCTGTCCTGGCTGGACGGGACCGGTTGGTGGGAGGAGGAGGTCATGGCGGCCGGGGGCGTCGAACTCACGCGCTGGCCCGGCGCGGGTGCCCGGCTCGCGGCGCGCGCCTGAGACGACGGGCCGCCGGGGCGCGGCGGTTCAGCAGCATATGTGGAGGCCGCCCGACGTGTCGGTGGCCAGGGGCGACAGGTAGCCGTACGGGCAGCGTTCGCCGGTGTGCCGGTGCCAGAAGCGCCCCTGCGGGCGGGGGCATGCGGGGCAGACCCAGGCGGGCGGGCTGTTCTCGGCCGTGGTGTCGGGCCACAGCGGGCGGCGGCAGATGTCGCACCCGGGCCAGGGGCGGCGGGCCCAGGACGGGCGGTGGGCCGGGGCGTACACGGGGTCGTCTCGCACGCCCGCATCCTGCTCCGACAGCCGCCGGGAACAGGGCGGTTCACCGCACGAATTCCCCCGAACGGGTGACCTGAAAGAACCCCGGGGACGGTCACTCCGCGTCACTTCCGACAGCGGACTGTCAGTGGTGGCCTCTACGGTGTGCCCCATGATCGAGACCGACGACGCGACGACCGCCCGCCCCGTGGAGCGGCTGCCCCGCACCTATCTCCTGTGGCTGACCGGGCTCCTGGCCTCCGTGCTGGGCGACACGGTGCTCTACTTCGGCCTCGGCTGGGCGGCCTCGGCGCACGGCGGCGGGGCGGCCGGGCTGCTGCTCACCGCGATCAGCCTGCCGCGAACGGCGCTGCTCCTGGTGGGCGGTGCGGTGGCGGACCGCTGGGGTGCGCGCCGCGTGCTGATAGCCGGGGACGCGACGATGCTGGTGGTCGCCGTGGCGGCGTGCGTGGCCGTCTGGTGGAGGGGGAGCCCGCTGTGGCTGCTGATCACCATCGGCCTGGCCGTCGGCACGGTGGACGCCTTCTACCTCCCGGCGTCGGGCTCGATGCCACGGCGTCTCGTCCCGCCCGCCGTGCTGGGCAGGGCGCTCGCGCTGCGGCAGACGGGCGCGCAACTGATCGCGCTGGCCGGGGGTTCGCTCGGCGGCTTCCTGGTGGGCGCGGCGGGCCTCGGCGGCGTGGCCCTGTTCGACGCGCTGACGTTCGCGCTGATGCTCGCCGTACTGCTCACGATCAGGCCACCCGCCACCACGCGGGAGAGCGCCCCGGCGAGCACGGGGGTGCGGCGCGACCTGACCGAGGGCCTGCGGCTCGTGCGGCGCGACCGGACGCTGCGGACCGCGCTCCTCATGACGTCCTGCGCCGCCGGATGCCTGATACCCGTGCCGTCCCTGCTGCTGCCGCTGTTGGGCCGGCAGCAGGGCTGGTCGGCGGGCACGACGGGGCTGCTGGTGGCCGCACAGACGCTGGGTGTCGTGGCGGTGGCGGGGTGGGTCACCTGGCGGGGCGGGCTGCCGCGGCCGATGGCGGCGTCCGCCGGGGGGCTGCTCGTGGCGGGAGCCGGGGCGGCGCTCCTGGCCGGTGCCTCCTCGCCGGTGGCGGCAGGTGCGGCAGCGGCGCTGTCCGGCCTGGGGACGGGCCTGTTCGCCACCCATGTCGCCCCCTTGCTCCTCGGCGGCACGCCGGAATCCCATCTCGCCCGCGTACAGGCGGTGGTGGGGCTGGCGCAGAGCTGTCCGCTGCTGGTGATGAACGTCGTGCTGGGCAATCTCGCGGCGGGAGCGGGCGTCACGGCCGCCTTCCTCTGCTGCGCGACCATGGCCACCGTGACGGGCCTGACCGTCCTGCGGCTCCACCGTCCCGACGGCCGGTGAAGGGCGGTGGGCACGGAGGATCAACAATTCGAGGACCGGAGGTCAAGGACAGGAGGCGTGGCAGCGATCAGGCTGGAGGGGTCCCTTGCCGATCAGGGCTCTGAACACCCGGCCAGGCCCCGGCAGGCACGCCAAGGAGAGGACGACACGACATGGGTGACATACCATCCGCCCCGCACGACGCCGCGCCTCGTCGCGGACGCGCGCGAAGGCACCACGTGGGACGCACGTCCCGCCCGGTGAGGCATCACGGTTCCTCGGCGGAACGCTCTCCGCCGCGAACGCCGCCCGGAACGGCGCCGCACTCCGCGTCCAGCCCATGGACGGGAGTTGATCGGCCACGCCAGTGAGCCGCGGCGGTGTCCGCCACCGGCGCCGGAGGTCCCTCCGGGGAACACCCCACCTCTCCCCCAGGCCTCCCCAGGGCCGCGTGACCTCCTCCCGGCGCCAGGTCTCCGGTGCGGCCGACGGCCGTACCCGGACGGTCGGACTCCGTGGCAGCCGCTGCCTCGAATCGTCCCGGCCGCCCCGTCGAACCGGCGCCGCGGGACGTCGTCCCATGCCCTCGGCCTGACGGCGCGCTCGCGCCTGCGTGCGGGGTGACGTGGCACACCCAGGTGGCGGGCTCGTCCCGCTCCGGGCCACGCCCCGGCCGCCTGCCCCACGCGGCCAGTCCCCGCATCCTCATTCCGAGGCCGGGCAGGCGCTGTTGACGGTTCGTTTACCCTCATCATCTATAAATCGACCCAGTACACCGATCGACCCAGTACACCGGCGGCCCCTCCTCCGCTCCGCGTTCCCTTGAGCTTCCTTCTTCCGCGCGCAGCTCCAGGAGGTCACGTTGACGACGACCCGAGCCCGGACCCAGCACACACACCGGCACGACGCGCCCGTCGCCGCACCCGACAGCACAGCCGCCGACACCACCCCGCGCAAGCCCAGGACACTGCGTCTCGGCAGCGTCCACGTCTGGCCCGTGACCTGCCCGGCGGCGCCCTTCGAGCGGCGGCCCAGGACGGCGAGGCGGGCAGAACCCGAGGTCTACCACCTGCGGTTCCCCTCGGAGCAGCCGTCCGGCGGGACACGGCTCGCCTTACGCGACGCCGCCCCGGCCCCCGTGGCGATCCATCTCGAAATGCCCCGCCGCCTGGTGTCCCTGCCGGAGGACCACGTGTCCCGGCTGGTCGCCGACGGATTCCCCGCGCGCGAGGGCAGCGGCGCCCTCCTGACGGGCCTCCTCACCCGGCTGACCCGCGACACGGCCGAGTACAGCGCGACCGCCCTGGACCGGCTGGAACGCGTGATCGTGGACCTCTTCACGGCCGCCCTGGCCCAGCGCCTGGAGGCCGAGGAGCACGGCACCCCGCAGGTCCGCGCGCACATGCTGGCCCCGGCCATCGAGGCGTACATCCTGCGCAGCCTGCCCGACCCCGAGCTGACCCCGCGCAGCATCGCCGCCGCCCACCACATCTCCCCCGGGCACCTGCACCGCGTCTTCCGCACCCTGGGCCACCACGCGACGCCGTCCTCCTGGATACGCGCCCAGCGCCTGGAGCGCATCCGCGCCGACCTCACCGACCCGGTGTTCGGCACGGCGCCGATCCACGAGGTCGCCGCCCGCTGGGGCATGACCGACCCCGCCACCTTCTCCCGCGTCTTCCGCGCGGCCTTCGGCCTGTCACCACGGGAGTACCGCCACCGGGCACTCGGGAAGCCCGCCGTGGTGTGACGTCCGCCCACCAGGGGCGACCCACCCGGCGGTTGCTAGGATCGCCCGCCCATGAGCACCCGCGCGGCACCCACGATGGTCCCCGTCCCCGGCGGACACGTCACGCTGTCGGACCGGCGGACGGAGCGCGCGTGGACGCTGGAGGTGGCGCCGTTCCTCCTCGGCGCCACGCCGGTCACCGAGGAGCAGTACCGGGCGGCGACCGGCCGGGCCCCGGCCGACGCGCACGACGCGCCGCTGCCCGCGCGCGACGTCTCCTGGCCCGACGCCGTCAGGTTCTGCAACGCGCTGTCGGCCCGGGAGGGGCTGACGCCCGCCTACGGCACGGCGGTCGGGCCCGAGGGCGTCGTCCGGTACCCGTCGGCGGACGGGTACCGGCTGCCGACCGAGGCCGAGTGGGAGCACGCCTGCCGGGCCGGTACGGACGGCCCCCGCTACGGCGAGCTGGACGAGATCGCCTGGCACCGCGGCAACTCGGCAGAACGCGCCCACCCCGTGGGCGGCAGGCGGCCCAACGCCTGGGGCCTGTACGACATGCTGGGCAACGTCTGGGAGTGGTGCTGGGACGTCTACGACCCCGAGGTCTACGGCACCTACCGCGTGCTGCGCGGCGGCGGCTGGTTCGACGAGCACTGGAGCTGCCGGGCCTCCGTACGCCGCCGCAGCCATCCGACGCTGACCCTGGACGACGTCGGCTTCCGCGTGGCGCGGTCCGCGATCCCCGCGCCGACCGGCGGACTTACCGCGGAGTAGGGTGCGCGCGGCGGTGGGTAGGCTGGCGCGGGTGACCGACAAGCCAAGACGCCGCCTGCCCAGGAGCGTACGCGAGCAGGAGATCATCGACGCGGCGCTGCGGGTCTTCTCCCGGCGCGGCTACCGTGCCGCCGTCGTGGACGAGATCGCCGAGCTGGCCGGGATCTCCAAGCCGATGGTGTACCTCTACCTCGGCTCCAAGGAGGGCCTGTTCATCGCCTGCGTCCGCCGGGAGGCGGGCCGCCTGGTGGCCGCGTTCCGCGAGGCGGCCTCCGCCGTGGACGAGCCGGAGGAACGGCTGTGGGCGGGCCTGTCGGCGTTCTTCGCGTTCGTCGCGGAACGGCGCGCCAGCTGGCTGGTGCTGCACCGTCAGGTGCCGGAGCAGAGCGAGGCGGTGGCGGCCGAGCTGGCGGCGGCGCGCCGCTCGGTGATGGCGGAGGTCGCGGGCCTGGTCGGCGAGGGGATCACGCGGGGACGGGCGCCCGCCGTGCGCCTGACGGAGCTGGACGCCGACTTCGTGGCCCACGCGCTGGTCGGCGCGGCCGACTCGCTGACGGACTGGATGGAGCGACACCCGGGCGAGTCGCCCGAGCGCGTCACCCTCCGTCTGATGAACATGACCTGGGTCGGCATGCGGAACGTCCTCGCGGGCCAGGTGTGGGCCCCGGAGGGCCAGGGCGCCTGACGGCGCGGCCGTCGCCCCGCGCCGTCCGCCGGGTAGGTGCCCGGGAGACGTCAGGGCGGAGCCGCCGGGCGGAGGCGCGGAGCGGGAAGGAGACCGGCCATGGGCCTGGGACGTGATCTGACGAGGGCACGCCGCCGCGCCGCCCGCGCGCCGTTCGCCGAGGTGGAGACCGTACGGGAGGACGGCGTGGTGCGCGAGGTGCGCAGCGCGCCGCTGGTGCCGGTCCCCACGTCGGGCAGCGCGGCCGACATCCCGTACCGGAACGCCGCAGAGGCCCCCGAGGCCGTGGTCGTGCGCCGCAAGGGGCCCGACGGGCGCTGGGAGCCGGTCACGGCCGCCGCTTTCGCCCGCGAGGTGACGGGGGTGGCCAGGGGCCTGGTCGCGGCGGGCCTGGAACCGGGCGGGCGGGTCGCCCTGATGTCGGCGACGCGCTACGAGTGGGCCGTGCTCGACCTCGCGATCTGGGCGGCGGGCGGGCAGGGCGTGCCGGTGTACCCGACGTCGTCCGCCGATCAACTCGACTGGATTCTGCGGGACTCGGGGGCCGCGTTCCTCGTCGCCGAGACGGCGGGGCACGCGCGGACCGCCCGGCAGGTGCTCGGGGGCCGACGGCTGTGGGTGATCGAGGACGGCGCGCTCGCCGAGCTGACCGCCCTGGGACGCGCGACCCCCGAGGCGGACGTCACCGCGCGCCGGGCCGCGCTCACCCCTGACACCCCCGCGACCGTCGTCTACACCTCAGGCACCACCGGGCGGCCCAAGGGCTGCGTGCTCACGCACGCCAACCTCCACGCCGAGACGGAGAATCTGGTCGCGCTGCTCACGCCGGTGTTCGGCGAGGTCACCGGGCAGACGCCGAGGACGCTCCTCTTCCTGCCCCTGGCGCACGTCCTCGGGCGCACGATCCACCTCGCCTGCCTGTCGGCGCGCATCGAGACGGCGCACTGGCCCAGCCTCCGCCCGGAGGAGCTGCGCGCCGAACTCGCCTCCTTCCGGCCGACGTTCGTCGTCGGCGTCCCCTACCTGTTCGAGAAGATCCACGCCATGGCGCGCGCGCAGGCCGAACGGATGGGCCGCGCCGCCTCGTTCGACCGCGCCGAACGGGTCGCGACGGCGTACGCGGCGGCACGGCTGCGCGCGCACGCCGGTACGGGCCGGGGTCCAGGACCCGGGCTGCGGCTGGCGAGGGGCCTGTACGACCTGCTCGTCTACCGGCGCGTACGCGCGGCGCTGGGCGGGCGCCTGCGGTACGCGATCAGCGGCGGCTCGCCGCTTGAGGAGCGGCTGAACCTCTTCTTCCTCGGCTGCGGCGTCGCCGTCCACGAGGGCTACGGCCTCACGGAGACGACGGCGGCGGCCACGGTGGTCCCGCCGCCGGTCCCGCGCCCCGGCACGGTCGGCCGCCCGGTGCCCGGCACGTCGGTGCGTATCGCCGACGACGGCGAGGTCCTGCTGAAGGGGGCTCTGGTCTTCGGCGGCTACCGGGGCGACGACGCGGCCACGGCTGCGGCGTTCACGCCCGGCGGGTGGCTGGCGACCGGCGATCTCGGCACGCTGGACGACGAGGGCTACCTGCGGATCACCGGCCGTAAGAAGGACCTTCTCGTCACCAGCGGCGGCAAGAACGTCTCCCCCACCGTGCTGGAGGACCGGCTGCGCGGCCGTGGACCCGTCGGGCAGTGCATGGTGGTCGGCGACCGGCGGCCGTACGTCGCCGCGCTGGTGACGCTGGACGCGGGGGCGCTGCGGC
Organism: Streptomyces avicenniae; assembly: GCF_000719135.1. Taxonomy (GTDB): domain Bacteria; phylum Actinomycetota; class Actinomycetes; order Streptomycetales; family Streptomycetaceae; genus Streptomyces; species Streptomyces avicenniae. The sequence continues at coordinate 612,178 of NZ_JOEK01000009.1, forward strand.
ACTGGCTCACCGCGCGCGGGCGTCCGGGGGACACGCCGGTGGAGGCGCTGTGCGACGACGCGGACCTGCGGGCGGCCGTGCAGGAGGCGGTCGATCACGCGAACGCGGCGGTGTCCCGCGCCGAGTCGATCCGCCGCTTCACGCTGGTGCCCGGTGAGTTCACCGAGGAGAACGGGCTGCTGACCCCCTCGATGAAGATCAGGCGCGGCGCGGTGGCCGAGGCGTACGCGGCGGACATCGAAGGGCTCTACCCGGCCCCGGCGCGGTGAATGCGCAGGCCGGGCGAGGAGGCGTCCCGGTGCGTCTGACGGCCATTCACGGCATTTCGGACGCCAGGGACCAGGCCGCCGTGGTCGCGGACACCCGGGACTTTTTCCGGAAAGCGCGCCCCTTCGCACGCCCTTTCACACCCAGGAAATCCCGCTAATCGCACCATCGCACAATTCTCTATCCAGTGAATTCCCGGGGTGATTCACCCGATCACCTGGCGTGTCCCGCTTGTGGCTGGTTAGGCTTCCGTGCAGGCACAACAGGAGGATCGGGGAATCCGGGAGGGGTGCGGGGGGATGAAGAACGCAGCGGAAATCCCGCCGGACGGCGACCACGACAGCCCGGACACCGAAATCGCCCCCGGCGAGAACACCAGGGACGGCGGGAAAAACAGCGCCTCGAATTCCCGCCCCGACGCCGCCCTCCTCTCCCTTTTCACGCCGGAAGGCAGGGAGAATCCCTACCCCGCCTACGCGGAACTCAGGCGGCACACGCCCGTCCACCACCACGCCGGGCTCGCCACCTACGTCCTCACCCGCTTCGCCGACTGCCACGCCGTCCTCACCGACCCCGCCTTCCACACGCCAGGACGCGCCTGGTGCGACCGCGAGATACCGGACTGGCGCGAACACCCGGGCGCGCGGTTCTTCTACTCCTCCCTGCTGCGCACCGAAGGCCCCGACCACAGCCGCGTACGGCGCCTGGTCGGCGGCGCCCTCGGCACCCGCGCGACACGGACGCTGCTCCCGGCCGTACGCGCGCTCACCCGGGGCCTGCTCGACCGGTTCGCGGACGCCACGGCGGACGGCGGCACCGCCGACTTCCAGGAACTGGTGGGCTACCCGCTGCCCGTCGCCGTCGTCGGCCACCTGATCGGCGCGCCGCCGGAGGACCAAGGGGCGTTCCACCGGCTCGGCCAGGACGCGGGGCGGCTGCTGGAGCCCGTGCGCTCGGCCGAGGACTGGCGCCGCGCCGACGCCGCCGTGGTCGCGCTGCGCGGCTACTTCACCGACCTCGTCCGCAGGCGGCGCGCCCGGCCCGCCGACGACCTGACCTCCGCGCTCCTCGCCGTCAGGGACGCGGACGACGGGCGGCTCTCCGGCCGCGAACTCGTGGACACCCTGCTGCTGATCCTGGTCGCCGGGTTCGAGACCACGGCCAACCTCCTCGGGCTCGCCGTCCACGCCCTGCTGACCCACCCCGACCAGTGGCGCGTCCTGCGGGAGCGGCCGGAGGCGGCGCCGGGCGCCGTCGAGGAGACCCTGCGCTGGGACACGCCCGTCCAGATGACGGAGCGCATCGCCGCGCGGCCCGCCGAGATCGGCGGCGTCACCGTCCCGGCGGGCGCCAACGTCACCACCGTCCTCGCCGCCGGCAACCGCGACCCGGCCCGGCATCCCGACCCCGACGCGTTCACCGTGCTGCGCGCCGACAGCAAGGTCCTCAGCTTCAGCGCGGGGCCGCACCACTGCCTCGGCGCCGCGCTGGCCCGCGCCGAGGGCGCGGAGCTGCTGAGCCAGCTGGTGACACGCTTCCCCCGGCTCGCCCCCGCGGGCGAACCGGTGCGGCGCGCGTCCGTCAGCCTGCGCGCCTTCGCGCGGCTGCCGCTCGCCGCCACCGGCTGACGCGAGGCCCACGCAGCCGTTCCCCGAAGGGAGTTGCCCGTGAGATTCCAGCAGTGCGAGCGCGCCACCCTGCACCGGCACCTGCCCGGGCTCGACGCGGCCCTCGCCCCCTTCCCGCTCGCCGCGCTGGAGAGCGCCCCGAGCCCGGCGATCGCCGCCTTCCGCGAGGCGGGCGGCCCCGGCCTCCTCGTCCCTGAGGCCAGCGGCGGTCTCGGCGCCTCGCCGCTCGACGCCGTGCGGGTGCAGCGCGCCGTGGGCGCCCGCTGCCCCTCGCTCGCGGTGGCCACCACGATGCACCACTTCTCCGTCGCGGGCCTGGTACTCGCGGCGCGCGAGGGCACCGGCGCCGAAGGGCCGCTGCTGGAGGCGATCGCCGGGCAACGCCTGCTGCTCGCCTCCGGCTTCGCCGAGGGCCGCACCGGACAGAACATCCTGCGCCCGCACATCACGGCACGGCGGCGGGCGGACGGCCGTGTCGTCCTCAACGGCAGCAAGAAGCCGTGCAGCCTGTCCCGCTCCATGGACCTGCTGACCGCGTCCGTCGTCATGGCGGACGGCGACGGCGTGGAGCACCTGGCCGTCGCCGTGGTCCCCGCCGACACCCCCGGCGTGGAGGTGCGGCCGTTCTGGCGCACGCACATCCTGGCCGGGGCGGAGAGCGACGAGGTGGTGCTCACCGACGTCGCGCTCGACCCCGCCATGGTGGTCCCCACCGGCGTCGCCGCCGACGGCGTGCCCGACGCGCTGAACCTCGCGGGCTTCCTGTGGTTCGAACTCCTCATGACCGCCTCCTACCTGGGCGTGGCCGGGGCACTGGCCGAACGCGCCCTGCGGGCCGGAGCCGGACCCGGGGCAGGAGCCGGGCCGGGCGAAGGCGACGGCGACCCGGCGGCCCTCACCCTCGGCCTCGACGCGGCGATGCTCGCCGTGGAGGCCGTCGCCCGCGCCATGGCCACCGAGGAGTGGACGGAGACCCTGCTGGCCGCCGCCCTGGCCGCCCGGTACGCCGCGCAGGACGCCATCGCCCGCGCCACACGGGACTGCCTCGCCGCCCTGGGCGGCATGGCGTTCATCGGCTCGGGGGACGGCGCCTACCTCGCCTCGGCGGCGGCGGGGCTGACGTTCCACCCCCCGTCCCGCGCCCGGATGGCCGCCCCCCTGCGGGACTTCCTGCACGGCTCCCCCCTGCGCATCGGGTGACGGCGCCGTGCGGACAGGACCGGGAGCAGGAGAAGAGGGCGCGTACCGGGCCGAGGTGCTGCCCGGCATCGACGCCCTGCCGGACGCCCTGTGGCGCGCGCTCGCCCCGCCGGACGACCCGATGTGGTCACGGGCGGTGTTCGCCGCCATGGAGAGCGCGGCGATCGGCCCCGACGGCTACGCGTACCTCCTCGTACACCGGGCGGGACGGCCGGTCGCCGTCCTGCCGCTGACCGTCTTCCGGGGCCTGCGTCTCGACCGGATCGCGGGCCCGCGCGAGCGCCGCCTGCTCGCCCCGGTGGCGCGCGTCGCCCCCCGGCTGCTGCGCGTCCCGACGCTCTTCTGCGGCCATCTCCTCGGCCAGGGCCACGTCCTCGGCGGCCGGGACGGCGGCGACGGCGCGGACGACGACGCGCTGGCCCGCGTGCTGGTGGCGTCCGTCCTGCGGTACGCCCGGGCGCGGCGGCTGGGCACCGTCGTGTTCAAGGACTTCGCGCCGCGCGACCTGGCGCCGCTGGCCGACGCGCTGCGCGACGCCGGGTTCTTCCCCGTCCCAGGCCTGCCCGACACCGAACTGCCGCTCGACCACGCCTCGTTGGACGAGCACGTCGCCGCGCTCCCCGCCAAGCCCCGCCGCAACGCCCGCAGCAACCAGCGCAAGTACGCCGCCCACCGCCCCGCGCTGCGCATGGAGGTGCTGGACGACTTCACCCGCCTCGTGCCGTCCATGCTGGCGCTCTACCGGCAGGTGATGGACCGCGCGGACCAGACGCTGGACGAGCTGGACGCCGCGTTCCTCACCGCGCTGCGCCCCGCGCCCGGGGTGCGGGTCCGGCTCGTCGCCTGCTTCGAGGGCGAACGCCTCGTCGCCTTCCTCCTGTGCCTGTTCAGCGGCACGGGCGCGACGGGCGCCCGGATCGGGCTGGACTACGCGCTGGCCCACGACGCGCGGCTGTGGCACAACGTGCACTACGCCGCGATCCGGCTGGCGCTCGCCGAGGGCTGCCGCCACATCAGGTTCGCGCAGACCGCGTACGTCCCGAAGGTCGAGCTGGGCTGCGGCCTGGTCGCGCAGCGGCACGCCGTCACGCACGTCCGCCCGCTGCCGCGCGCCGTGCTCAGGCGCCTGCTGCCGCCCGCGTTCGCGCGCTCCGTCGCCGCGGCGCTCGGCCCGCACGCCGGGCGGCCCCAGGACGCGCCCCGGCCGGGCGTGACCCCTCCCCCACCGCATCCGGAAGGCAGGCGAGCCCCGTGCCCCGAGTAGAGGTCGAGCTGTCCGTCGCGGCGCCGCCAGGGGCCGCGTGGGAGGCCGTCGTGGACGTCGAGTCGTATCCGGAGTGCATGGACAGCGTGGAGGCCGTCTCGGTCGTCGCGCGACGGGGCGCCGGGCACCGCACCACGGCCTGGTCGGTGCGCCTCCAAGGGTCGGTGCTGCGCTGGACGGAGGACGAGGTGATCGACGCGTCCGCCCGCCGCTTCGACTTCCGGCAGGTCAGCGGCGACCTCGGCGCGTTCGCCGGGCACTGGGGCGTGCGGCCGGGGCCGGGCGGCGGGAGCACCGTCTCGCTGCACGTGGACTTCGACATCGGCATCCCGCTCCTGGCCGACATGCTGAACCCCGTGGCGGCGGACGCCCTGCGCGAGAACGCCGCGCAGATGCTCGCCGCCCTCCAGGCCAGGCTCGCCGCACCCGGTGAGGACGGCGCCCGGTGACCGGGCCCGCGGGCGACACGACGGCCCCGGCCGTCTTCGACCTGATCCGCCGCCACCTGTCGCCAGGGCTCGCGCTCACCGGCTCCTTCGCCGGGCGCGGCGCCGTCGAGGCGTCGGCGGACGGCTGCCGCGTGACGCTGTCGGACGGGCGCACGGCGCTCGACTTCGGCTCGTACGCCGTCACCCTGCTCGGCCACCGGCACCCGGCCGTCGTCGCGGCGGTCGGCGACCAGCTCGGCCGCATGCCGGTCTCGACCCGCAGCCTGGCCAGCCCGGTGACGGCCCACGCCGCCGCCGCGCTCGCCGGGTACCTCGGCGGGCGGCTGCCCAAGGTGTGCTTCGGGCTGAACGGCTCCGACGCCGTGGAGATCGCCGTGAAGCTGGCGCGCGTCGCGACCGGGCGGGGCCGCGTCGTGGCGGTGCGGGGCGGGTTCCACGGGAAGTCGCTCGGCGCGCTGGCCCTGACGCACAGCCCGCTGTACCGGGCGGGGCTGCGCGGCGCGGTGGTGGACGTGGTGCACGTCAGGCCGGACGACGCGGGCGCCGTCGCGCGCGAGGCGGCGCGCGGCGAGGTCGCCGCCGTCGTCTTCGAGCCGGTGCAGGGCGAGAGCGGCGCGCGGGAACTGCCCGTCGAGGTGCTGCGCCGGTGGTGCGCCGACGCGGCGCGGGCCGGGGCCTTCGCGATCGCCGACGAGATCCAGTGCGGGCTGCGGCGCTGCGGCGAGCGGTCGGTGGCGCTGGCCGAGGGGCTGCCGGTGGACGCGGTGCTGTTCGGCAAGCCGCTGGGCGGCGGGGTCATGCCGCTGTCGGCGGTGGTGTGCTCCGAGGAGTTGTACGCGCCGCTGGCGGCCGACCCGTTCCTGCACTCGGCGACGTTCGCCGGGCATCCGCTGTCCTGCGCGGCGCTGCCCGCCGCGCTCGGGGCGATCGAGGAACTGGCCGGGCACGGGCGGGTGCTGGCCGCCGCGCTGGACGCGGAGCTGGAGGGGCTGCGGCGGCGTCATCCCGGGCTGGTCACGGCCGTGCGCGGCCGGGGGCTGCTGCGCGGCCTCGACTTCGCGGAGGCGCGGGCGGCGGGCGGCGTCGTCATGGAGCTGGCGGGGAGCGGGCTGCTCGTGTCGCCGTGCCTGGGGCGGCCCACGACGGTGCGGCTGCTGCCGCCGCTGGTCGCGTCCGAGGCGGACGTCGCGGAGGCCGCCGCCCTCCTCGACGCGGCGCTGACGGCGGTCGGGCGCCGCCGCACGGCCGGGGAGGCGACGGCATGACGGACGGTCGGCCGCCGGGCCGCGAGGAGCTGGTGCGCGTCGTCCGTGAGGCGGTCGCCGACGTGCTGGGCATCGAGCCGGAGGACATCACGGAGACGACGGACCTGGCGGGCGACTTCGGCATCGACAGCCTCGAACTGATGGACGTCGGCGCGCGGTTGGAGACGGCGCTGCGCGTGCGCATCCCGGTGGACGCGCTGACGGAGGCCACGACGGTGGGCCGGGCCGTGGACCTGCTGCGCGCGTGGCTGGGGCGGCAGGAATGAGCGGCGGGCGCGTCCGGGTGGCGGTGACGGGCATGGGCGTCAAGTGCCCGGCGGGGACGTCCGTGGAGGAGACGTGGGCCACCGTGCTGGCGGCGCGGCCCACGGCGGCGGTCGTGCCTGAACTGGCCGAGGCGGAGCTGCCGGTGCGGATCGCGTGCCTGGTGCCGCCGTTCGACTGGGAGCCGTACATCGGCCGCCGCGAGCTGCGGCAGATCGACAGGACCACGGCGCTGCTGCTGTGCGCCGCGGCCGACGCGCTGGCCGACGCGGGGACGGCGGACGGGGTGCCCGCGCACCGGATCGGCGTCCACGTCGGCACGGGTGTCGGCGGGCTGCCCAGCATGGAGGACGTGGCGATACGGCACGGCGCGCGGCCCGCGCAGATGCCGGTGCACACGGTGCCGAAGACGATGGCGAACTCGCCCGCGTGCCGCCTCGCCATGCGGTACGGCTTCCGCGGCTCGTGCCTGACGTACACGACGGCCTGCGCCAGCGGGACCGACGCGATCGGCGAGGCGGCGCGGCGCATCAGGTACGGCGAGCTGGACGTGGCCGTGACCGGCGGCGTGGACGCGCCGGTGACGCGCGTCGTCATGGCCGGGTTCGCCCGGATGCGGGCCCTGTCGGCGCGGGGCTCGGGGCCGGGCGGCGACCCGGCCCTGGCCAGCCGCCCGTTCGACGCCGACCGGGACGGCTTCGTGCTGGGCGAGGGCGCCGCCGTGCTGGTCCTGGAGCGCTGGGACCTGGCGGTGGCGCGCGGCGCGCGCATCCACGGCGAGGTCACGGGCTACGCGGCGACGTGCGACGGCTTCCACATCGTCGCGCCACGGCCCGACGGGGCGACGGCCGCCGCGTGCATGCGGCTGGCGCTGGCCGACGCGGGGCTGCCGCCCTCCGCCGTCGGGCACGTCAACGCGCACGGCACGTCCACCGTCCTCAACGACCGGGCGGAGGCTGCCGCGTTGGCGCGCTGCTTCGGCGCGGCTGCGCCGCCGGTGACCGCGGTGAAGGGCGTGACGGGGCATCTGGTCGGCGGCTCGGGCGCGGTCGAGGCGGTCGTGGCGCTGCTGAGCGCGGGGCGCGGCCTGGTGCCGCCCGTGGCGACGACGACGGCGCCTGAACCGCCCGGGCTCGACCTGGTGCTCCGGGCGCCACGGGACGTCGGACGGCGTCCGGTGCTGTCCACCTCCTTCGGCTTCGGCGGGCAGAACGCCTGCCTCGTCCTGTCCCCCACCTGACGCCAGTCGGAACGGAACGGCGGCCATGCGCATCCTCGTCACCGGCGCCACCGGAGTGGTGGGCAGCGAAGTCAGCGACCGGCTCGCGGCCGTCCGGCACACGAGGGTGGCGCGGCGCGCGCCCGACGCGTCGGTCGTCCGCTGGGAGCTGGGCGCCGAGCCGCCGCCCGACGTGCTGGCGGGCCACTGGGACGTGATCGTCCACACGGCGGCGGCGACCCGCTGGACGCTCAGCCGCGACGAGGCGCTCGCGGCGAACGTCGGCCCGCTGCGCGCCGTCCTCGCCCTCGCCGACGCGGAGACGCACCTCGTGCACCTGTCCACGGCGTACGTCGGGGGCGTGCGCGCGCCCGAGGACCTGCGGGGTGCGGAGTTCGAGGGCTACCGGAACGGCTACGAGTGGTCGAAGGCCGTCTGCGAGGAGATCGCCCGCGAGGAGCACAGGGGGCCGCTGACGGTCGTCCGTCCCGCGCTGGTGGTCGGCCGCCGCGACACCGGGGCGATCGCCCGGTTCTCCGGCCCCTACACGCTGCTCCAGGCGCTCGTGTCGGGGCTGGCGGCGGTCGTGGTGGGCGACCCGGCGGGCTGGGCGGAGATCACGCCGGTGGACGAGGTCGCCGCCGCCGTGGCGGACGCGGCGCTGTCGGCGCCGCCGCCGTCGCCGCGCACGGAGGTGATCGCGGGCGGGGCGGGCAGCATGCGGCTGGGCGGGCTGCTCGACGTGGTCTGCGGGACGCTCGACGAGTGCCGCGCCGCGCGGGGCGCCGGGCCCGTCGTGAGGCCGCCGGTCGTCGCGACCGAGACGTGGAACCGTTTCTTCCTGCCGATGGCGGAGCGGTACCTGTCGCCGTTCCAGCACCAGGCGGTGCGGCTGCTCGCCATGTTCCAGAGCTACACGAGCATGGCGGCGCCGTTCGAGCCGACCAGGACGGTGGCCGACCCGGCGGCCGTCATGGCGACCGCCGTACGGCACTGGGCGGCGCGCAAGCCCCGGCTGGCGCTGGCGCGGCCGACGCCCTGGACGCTGCTGGCGGGCTGAGCGGCGGGAGAGCGGCAGGAGAGCGGCGTGGTGACGATCCGGGACAGGACTGTCACAGCGCTGCCGCATGGCGTTCCTTGCGGCTCCGGCGCGTCAACTGCCATGGTGGTGGGGGTCCTTGGCGACGGTGGGCGGGCGCCGGGGAGGGGGGAGGGGCGGGCGTGGAACGGGTCGCGAAGGTGGGGGCGTGGGTCGGCGTGGCGGCGTCGGCCATCACCGTGCTGGCATTCCTCGGCATCGGGAACTACGACGAGTTGCGGCGGGCGCTCGACGGGGATTCCGCGGGTGGTTCTCCCCCGACCGGCCTGGAGGTCTCGGACCCCGGCGCGAGCGGCGGCGGCCTGGACGACGACGCGACGGGCGGCTCGTGGACGGGCGGCGACAGCGGCGACGACTGGACCCCGGAGCCGGAGCCGGAGCCGGAGCCGGCACCCGACCCGACGCTCGACGCGTACCGGGCGGTCAACGCGGGCGACTGCCTCCACAACTGGATGACCGGCGAGAGCACCTGGTCGGCCGAGGTGCCCGAGGTCATCTCCTGCGACGCCGAGGGCGCCGCCCTATGGGTGTCACGGATCTCGGACGCGCCGGGCGACTGCCCCGCGGACGCGGGCAGGCGGAGCCTCGTGTACACCGGGGGCGACGACGAGACGGTTGCGCTGTGCGTCACGCGCGTGTTCGACGTCGGGCAGTGCATCCTCGGCATGGCGGACAGCAGCGCCAATCTCATGAGCTGGGTGGACTGCCAGAGCAGCGAAGTGCCGGTGCCGTACAGCCGGATATACAACGTCACGGGCGTCTACACCGCCCCGGCGCAGCACACGGGGGCCGAGTGCGCCCGCACGCCGGGCGATCCGACCGCGTACACCTCGTGGTTCGCCGACGACAACAGCGTGCTGGTCTGCGCCGTGCTGCACGCGGGCTGAGCCGCGGACGCGCCGCTCGTCCACGCGGGCGGGCGCCCAGGGTTGAGGCGGGCACGGGGGTGGCAGGTCTGAGGGGTGGCGGATCTCCCTGGCGCCCGAGGGGGTGTTGATGAAAACGCTTTTCATGTCCATTAGAGTGAGGGGCATGTCGAGAGTACGCATACGAAGCCTCGTCGCCGGCGCGCTCGCGCTGCTGGGGGCCGCCGCCTGCGGGGGCGGCGGCACGCAGGCCGGTGACGAGGACGGCGCGCGCCCGCTGCGCGTCGTCACCTCCTACGCCGTCGAGAGCCTGTCGCCCGTCGAACAGGGCCTGTGGGCCCCCGAGTGGGGCTACGGCGAACTCCTCATGCGCGCCACGGAGGAGGGCACCGTCGAGCCGTGGGTGCTCGCCGGGCTCGACCGCGCGGGCGACACCGCCTGGGACCTGCGGCTGCGCGACGGCGTGACGTTCCAGAACGGGCGCGCGCTCGACGCGGACGGCCTCGTCGCCCTGCTGACCGCGCACCTCGACCACAACAGCCGCGCCGCCTCCGCGCTGCCGGGCGCGACCGCGCGGGCCGTGGACGCCGCGACGGTCCGCCTCACCACCGCCCGGCCCCTGCCCAACGTCCCCAACCTCCTCGCGGACGAGACGGTCTTCCCCGTCTTCGACGCGCGGGCCGCCGCCGAGGCGGGCGAGGGGAACGCCGCGCTGGCCGATGCCGGGATCTGGACCGGCCCGTTCACCGTCACCTCGCTGACGGCCGACGCCCTCACCCTCGCCCGCGACCCGGACTACTGGGGCGGCGACGTGCGGCTGCCCGGCGTCGAGGTGCGGTTCGTGCCCGACGGCCAGGCGCGCGTCCTCGCGGTGCGCGGCGGCGAGGCCGACCTCGCGTTCTACCCGCCGACCGAGGCGCTGCGCGGGCTGAGCGGCGCCGAGGTGGTCGAGGCGACCGGCGGCGCCACCCCGCTGCGCGGCTTCCTCAACACCCGCGCGGCGCCGCTCGACGACCCGGCCGTGCGGCGCGCGCTGGCCCTCGCCGTGGACCACGAGGCACTGGCCACGGACGTGCTCGACGGCTTCTACCGCACGCCGCTCGGCATGTACCCGGAGACCGTGCCGTACGCGGAGGCGACGGTCCGCACGGACCGCGACGAGGCGGCGGCGCTGCTCGACGCGGCCGGGTGGACCCGCGACGGTGACGGCGACGGCCCGCGGACCCGTGACGGCGAGACGCTGGCGCTCACCGTCGTCTCGTACAGCACGCAGCCCGACACCCGCGTCGTCGCGACCGCCCTCCAGGCGCAGCTGCGCGAGAGCGGCTTCGCCGTCGAGGTGCGCGACGTGCCGGCCAACTACGAGGCGATGGCCGAGACGTCGGACTGGCACGTCGGCCTCAGCTTCGACAGCTCGCTCGGCACGACGTTCGATCCCCGCGCGAAACTGCGCGACTTCCTGCACAGCGCGGGCCAGTACAACTTCGGCGGCGTCGCCGACGCGCGGCTCGACGCGCTGATCGAGGAGTTGGACACCGTCTTCGACACGGCGCGGCAGGACGAACTCCTTCGGCGGGCGCAGGAGATCACGGACGAGGAGGCGTACGCGCTGTTCCTGACGGAGCGGCCCGCCCGCGTCGTCGCGGGGCCCGGCTGGGAGGACTACCGCGCGTCGTCCGTCCTCCAGCACGTCGGCCCCCGGACGTGACGCGGGCGTGCGGCGGGTCGCGCAGGCGCTGACGACGCTGCTGGTGGCCAGCGTCCTGGTCTGGGGCATGACGGAGCTGGCGGCGGGCGACCCGGCGCGGCAGGTGCTCGCCGCGCGCGGGATCACGGAACCGGCGCCCGCGCAGCTGGATTTGGTGCGCGCCGAGCTGGGCCTCGACGGCGGCGCCGCGCAGCGGTACGGGCGGTGGCTGGCGGACGCGGCGCGCGGCGACCTGGGCGTCTCCTGGCGGACGGGCCGCCCGGTGGCCGAGGAGATCGGCACGCGCCTGCCCGCCACGCTGCGGCTGACGGCGGTCGCGCTGCTGTACGCGTTCGCCGCCGCCGTGCCGCTCGCGCTGGCGGGCGCGTGGTGGTCGGGGCGGTGGCCTGACGCGGCGGCGCGCGGCGTGGTGTTCGCGGCGGCGGCGCTGCCCGGGTTCGTCGTGGGTGTGGTGCTGCTGGAGGTGGTGGTGGTCGGCTGGGGGGCGGGGCGCGTGGTGGCGGACGGGAGTTGGGGCGGGGCGCTGCTCCCCGCGGTGCCGCTGGCCGGGGCGGTGGCGGCGCAGTGGGCGCGGGTGCTGCGCACCGGGTTCGACGACGCGCTGGAGGCGCCGTTCGCCGAGGTCGCGCGGGCGCGCGGCGCCGGACGGGCGCGGCTGCTGCTCGTGCACGGGGTGCCGCACGCGGCGGCCGGGTTCCTGACGGTGCTGGGCATGACGGTGGGTGGGCTGCTCGCGGGGGCGGCCGTCTCCGAGGTGCTGTTCACCTGGCCGGGGATCGGCCGGGAGCTGATCGCGGCGATCGAGGCGCGGGACGTGCCGGTGATCCAGGGGATCGTGCTGCTGGCCGTGGCGGCGTACGTGGTGACGGGCGCGCTCGCCGCACCCGCCGCCGCCGCGATCGATCCGCGGCTGCGCGGGACGCGGGCGCGGGACGCCGCGTGAGGCGCCCCGGCACGCTCGCCGGGCTAGCACTGCTCGGCCTCCTGCTGCTGCTCGCCGGTCCAGCGCCGCTACTGTTGCCCGATCCCGATCTGCCCGATTACACCGACAAGCTGGCGCCGCCGGGCGACGGGCATCTCCTCGGCACCGACCAGGCGGGCCGCGACCTGGCGGCCAGGATCGCCGCCGGGGCGCGCGTGTCACTGGGGGCGGCAGGTCTGGTGTGGACGGCGTCGGTGCTCGTCGGCATGGCGGTCGGCCTGGCCGCCGCGCTCGGCGGCCGGTGGGCGGGCGCGGCGTGCGGGCGGCTGACGGACCTGGCGCTCGCGCTGCCGCACACGCTGGTCGCACTGGCCGTCGCCGGGGCGCTCGGCCCCGGGCTCGGCAACCTCGTGCTGGCCCTGTCCGTCACCGCCTGGGCGGGCACGGCCCGGCTCGCGGCGGCATACGCGCGCGGGGCACTCGCCCGCCCCGACGTGACGGCCGCCCTGATGGCGGGCGTCGGCCGCGTACGGGCGGTGCTGGGACATGTGGTGCCGGGCGCGGGCGTACGGGTGCTGGCGGTCGCGACGCTCGACCTCGGGCAGGTGCTGCTGGGCCTCGCCGGCCTGTCGTTCCTCGGCCTGGGCGCGCAGCCGCCGACCGCCGAGTGGGGCCAGATGCTGGCCGAGAGCCGCCACGACCTGATGACGGCGCCCTGGGTCGCCGCCGCGCCCGCCGTCGCCGTGTTCCTGACGGTCTGCACGGCCGCGCTGCTCGGCGACGCGCTGCGGGCGCGCGTGGAGCGGGGGGCCGCCGGATGACGCCGCGCGCAGAACGGGCCACGGTGCTCGACGTCCGTGGCCTCGGGGTCGAACGGCCGGGCGGCGTGCGGCCGTTGCGCTCGGTCGAGCTGCGGGTGCGCGCGGGCGAGTGCGTCGTCGTGGTGGGCTCGTCCGGCTCAGGCAAGACGACGCTGCTGCGCGCGCTGCTCGGCCTGCTGCCGCGCTCGGCGCGGGTGACGGGCAGCGCGCTCGTCGGCGGCACCGAGGTGGTGGGCGCCCAGGAGCGGACGTTGCGGCGGCTGCGCGGCGGGACGGTCGGGTACGTGGGCCAGGACCCGTTCGCGTCGTTCGACCCGCTGCGGTCGGTGGGCCACCACGTCGCCGAGGCGTGGCGCGCCCGGGGCGGCGCGCCGCCGGACGGGGCGGCCGTGGCGCGCCTCGCGGCCCTCGGCATCGCGGACGCGGCCGTGCGCGCCCGGCACCGTCCGCACGCCTGGTCGGGCGGCATGCTGCAACGGGCGTCGATCGCGGCGGCCGGGGCGCACGGGCCGCTGCTGACCCTGGCCGACGAGCCGACGAGCGCGCTGGACGCCGAGCTGGCCGACGACGTCCTCGCCGCGCTGCGGCGCGACAGCGGCGCGCTGCTGATGGTCAGCCACGACCTGCGGCTCGCGCGGACGGTGGCCGACCGCATCGCCGTGCTGCACGAAGGCCGGATCGTCGAGGACGGCCCGGCCGCCGACGTCCTGGGGCGGCCCGCGCACCCTGCGACGGTGGCGCTGGTGGAGGCGCTGCCCCGCCCGCGCGCCGCCGCACGCCGCACGCCGCCAGGCGGCCCGCCCGTCCTGTCGGCGCGCGGGCTGACCAGGCGCTACCCGGGCGCGGGGACGGTGCTGGCGGGGCTCGATCTGGACGTGCGGGCAGGGGAGTTCGTCGCGCTCACGGGCCCGTCGGGCGTGGGCAAGTCCACCGCGCTGCGGCTGCTGGCGGGCGTCGAGCGCCCCGACGCGGGCGAGCTGCGGCACGCGGGCGGGCCGGTCTGGCGGGACGGCCGCCGCTGGTCGCCGCGCGGCGGGTGGGTCATGCCCGTCCACCAGGACCCGCGCGCGGGCCTCGACCCGCGCTGGCCGGTGTGGCGGACGCTCGCCGAGCCGGGCGGCCCTCGCCGCCGCGCCGACGCGCTGGCCGCCGCCCGTGCCGCCCTGGACGCGGCGGGCCTGACCGGCGTCGATCCGCGCGCACGCCCCGGCGAGCTGTCCACCGGCCAGTGTCAGCGCGTCGCGATCCTGCGCGCCCTGGCGGCGCGGCCCGCGCTGATCGTGGCCGACGAACCGACCTCGGCCCTGGACACCGTGACGGCGGCGGCGGTGCTGCGGCTGCTGCGCGCGGCGGCCGACGCGGGCGCGGCGCTGCTCGTCGTCAGCCACGACACGGCGCTGATGTCCCGGGCCGCCGACCGCGTCGTCCGCCTGCCGGTCAGGACGCCGGACTGACCGGCGGGGCACGGAGGGAGGGCACGGGAGGAGGGCACGGCCGTCTCCCGGGGTATGCCGAGGACGACCGTCGGACACAGGGGGGTGCTCGTGCTGGCCGTGGTGATCTCCGTCGTGGCCGTGCTCGTCTCGGCCGGATCGCTGGGTCTGGCGTACGCGTCGGACCGCCGGTCCCACATGCCGGTGCTCCAGTTCCAGTGGGAGCACGCGCGGGAGCCGGACGGGGAGCCGCGCTGGTGGCTCGTCAACGTCGGGACGGGGCCCGCCACCAACATCGTCGTCGCGCAGACCCGGCGCACCTCGCTCACGCGCGGGCTGAACGGCGAGCTGTGGTTCAACCCGGTGCTCGTGCCGTCGATCCCGGCGGGCGGCAGGCTCGCCCTGGCGTGGCTGGGCGGCACCATGGAGCTCTCGCACGGTCTCGGCGCCAGCTACACGGACACCGGGCGGTACTTCTACACGACGAAATGCGGGGACGACGTGTCGATGTTCTTCGTCGGACTGCACGTGCCGCGCTGGCCGCTGCTGCGGGTGAACGGGGCGAAGGCCGTGCGGACGTGGTGGGGCGTCGAGGACCTGTCGGGTCCGCCGTGGTCGGCCGTCGGCGCGCGGCACGTCCGCAGGCGCCGGTGGCTTCCCGCGCGGTTCGGGATCAGCCGGCGGCTCGGCGGCTGGGCGGACCCCGTCCGCTCCTACCGGCCGAGGTGACTTGGCGGACGGCGCCGCGCCGCGCGGTCAGCGGCCCCGTGGCGCGTGGACCAGGTCGCCCGTGTCGCTCCAGTCGATGATCTGCACGGCGGCGCCCGCCGCTTCGAGCCCCGCGCACTGGTGGTGGTGCCGCCGCGTGATCTCCTCGGGCCGCAGCCGCCCGCCGAACGCGGGGTGGGCCAGGAGCCGCCGCGCGTAGGCCCACACGCGCGGGTGCGCGGCGACGCGGTGCACGGCGTCCGCGTCCAGGTGCCAGCGGTGCACCAGGTCGAGCTGCACCAGCGTCACCCACAGGTGCACGTCGGCCGCCGTCGGCGCGTCGCCCAGCAGCCAGGGCCCGTCCGCGAGCCACCGCTCCACCTGGTCGAGCGCGTCCATCAGCCGTTCACGGGCGGCCTCGCAGCCCGGTTCTGGGCCCACCTCCCCGGCGCGCTGCGCCGCCGCCGTGATGTCCTCGTCGCACAGCGCGGCGACGGAGGCGATCCGCGTCTCGCTCCCGCACGGGCGCAGCCCGGGGCCGTCGCCGGGGAAGCGGACGGCGAGGTCGTACGCGATGTCGGGCGCGTGGTTGCTGACGACACGGCCGGTCCAGCGGTCCACGAGCGCCGGGGCGGCGGACGGCCCGACGGACGGGTGGCTCGTCGCCGCGTACGCGTCGCGCAGCGCGCGGTAGCCGCCGTCGCGCATGTCGGGCACGGCGGGCAGGTGGGTGACGGGCAGCCGGTCGTCGAGGCCGAGCAGTGTGTGGGTGATCGCGACGCGCAGGCACTCCGGACAGGAGAGCGCCAGATAGAGGTGGTAGCGGTGCGGCGCGGGGTGGAATCCGTGGTCGGCGTCGGGTCCGATCCGGCCCCTGATGGCCTGCGGTTCGGCGCACGGCGGGACGGAACGGGCGGACGGGTGCTCGGACATGACACTCCCTCGGAGCTGCTGCGGACGGGACGGGGGCCGTGCGCGGTGGGGACGCGCGGCGGGCCGGGAGGGCGGCGCCGGGGCGTGCCGGGACGCCGGGGGAGGTGTGCGGAAGGGGGAACGCGCCCGTGGGGCCGCGTGCCGGGGCCGCTCAGCGGCGGGGACTGCCCGTGCTGCACACACGCAGCAGGTCGATGTGACGGCGGGAGGTCAGCAGCGGGAGCCGGGGCAGCGGGGAGTGGGCGGCCGACGGTTCTGTGCGGCTCATGGAACCCCCGTCCCCCTCCCTGTGCGTTCCGAGCCCGGTGTCCACCGGGGTCCGCGACGGATTGTCCGGTGGTGCCGCCGGGGCGTCAAGGGCGCGTCCCCGGGAGCATGTCCACTCCGGCGCCCGGCTAATCCGCCGGGCGCCCACCGGTTCGGCGCGGCCGGGATCGGCCGGACCGGCCCCCGTTCCGCGCCGTCCGTGCCGGGCGCGGGCATGATGGCGGCATGGGAAGGGTCACCGAACGCCGCCGCGTCGTCCGCATCAGGGACGGCGCCCTCTCCGAACGCGCCGACACCCTGGTGGGTGAGGAGCCGCTGGAGATCCGGGTGAACGGCCGCCCGATCGCCGTCACGATGCGCACGCCGGGCGACGACTTCGCGCTCGCGGCGGGCTTCCTCGTCTCCGAGGGCGTGCTCGCCGCGCGCGGGGAGGCGGCGCGCATCACCTACTGCGCGGGCGCGACGGGCGAGGACGGCGCCAACTCGTACAACGTGGTGGACGTGCGGCTCGCCGACGGTGTGCCGCTGCCCGACATCTCGCTCGAACGGAACGTGTACACGACCTCGTCGTGCGGCCTGTGCGGCAAGGCGAGCCTGGAGGCCGTGCGGACCACCGCGCGCTGGCCGCTGCCGCTGACCGGCGGGCCGCGCGTGCCGCACACCGTGCTCGCCGGGCTGCCCGACCGGCTGCGGGAGGCGCAGCGGGTGTTCGCCCGCACGGGCGGTCTGCACGCGGCGGCGCTGTTCACGGGCGACGGGCGGCTGCTCGACGTGCGGGAGGACGTCGGGCGGCACAACGCGGTGGACAAGATCGTCGGCCGGGCGCTGGAGGCGGGCCTGCTGCCGCTGACGGACGCGGTGCTGCTGGTCTCGGGCCGCGCGTCGTTCGAGCTGGCGCAGAAGGCGGTGATGGCGGGCGTGACGGTGCTGGCGGCGGTGTCGGCGCCGTCGTCGCTGGCCGTGGACCTGGCGGACGAGGCGGGGCTGACGCTGGTCGGCTTCCTGCGCGGCGCGTCGATGAACGTGTACACGGGCGCCGAGCGCCTGGTGCTGCCGTCGCCCCGGCTCGCCGGGCACTGACCCGTACGGTCAGCCGGGCGGCGTGGGGCTGTCCGTCGGCTCGCGCCGCTCCGCGTCCCGCGCCTCGGGGTCGCGGGCCCAGCGGCGGGCCAGGACGGCGCAGACGAGAAGCTGCATCTGGTGGAACATCATCAGTGGCAGCACAGCGAGCGCCGCTTGCGAACCGAAGATCACACTGGCCATCGGCAGTCCGGCGGCCAGGGACTTCTTGGACCCGGCGAAGACGAGGGCGATCCGGTCGCCGCGCCCGAAGCCGAGTCTGCGCCCGCCCCAGCGGGTGAGGGTCAGCATGAGGGCGAGGAGGACGGCCTCGACGCCGAGGAGCGCGAGCAGCCGGGGCCAGCTGACCTCGTGCCACACCCCCGCATTCACGCCCTCGCTGAACGCGGCGTAGACGACGACGAGGATCGAGCCGCGATCGACCAGCGACAGCACGGCGCGGTGCCGCCGCACGAAGCCGCCGATCCAGCGGCGCAGCAGCTGGCCGAGGAGGAACGGCAGCAGGAGCTGACCGGCGATGCCGAGCAGGGAGTCGCCGGAGAAGCCGCCGCTCGCGCCGATCAGCACGGCGGCCAGCAGCGGCGTGAGGAGCACGCCGATGATGCTGGAGAACGATCCGGCCGCGATGGCGGCGGCGACGTTCCCCCTGGCTATCGAGGTGAAGGCGATCGAGGACTGTACGGTCGAGGGCACGAGGCAGAGGAAGAGCAGCCCCTCGTACAGGTCGTGCGGCAGCAGCCAGGGGACGAGCCCTCTGGCGGCCAGCCCGGCCAGCGGGAAGAGGAGGAAGGTGCAGCCGATGATAGTGAGATGCAGGCGCCAGTGCCGGAGACCGGCCACCGCTTCCTGAGGGGACAGCCGGGCGCCGTACAGGAAGAACAGCAGCGCGATGAAGCCGGTGGCGGCGCCGTCCGCCGCGTCGGCCGCCGTCCCGCTCGCCGGGAGCAGCGCGGCGAGCCCCACCGTGCCGAGGAGCAGCACGACGTAGGGGTCGATGAACCGGGCCAGTCTGCGCACGGCGGACATTCTCTCCTCATGGCCTGGACCGGCGTACCGGCGGGCCTCGTCTGCTGGGTCTCCTGCGAACGATAGAAGAAAAACACCAAACGATTGTTTTCTGATCGGATGCGATCAGAGAGAGGCAGATGCGCACGTGAGCAGCCCTACTCCCATCCCGCTCCTCAGCCTCGCGGAAGGCGTCAGGATGCCGCAGCTCGGCTTCGGCGTCTTCCAGGTCCCGGACGACGAGGCCCAGGAGGCGGTCACCACCGCCCTCACCGCGGGCTACCGGAGCATCGACACGGCACAGGCGTACGGCAACGAGGCGGGCGTCGGCCGTGCGCTCGCGGCCTCGGGCGTACCGCGTGAGGAGCTGTTCATCACGACGAAGCTGTGGAACAGCGCCTCGGAGACATGGACGCGCGACGCCGTGCTGCGCGAGTTCGACGCCTCGCTCGACCGGCTCGGCCTCGACCACCTCGACCTCTACCTGATCCACTGGCCGCGCCCGATGCGGGACGACTACCTGACCATCGTGCGGGTCTTCGAGGAGATCCACGCCACGGACCGCCTGCGCGCCTTCGGCGTCTCCAACTTCGGCCCCGCCCACCTGCGCCGCCTGCGGGACGAGACCGGCATCGTCCCGGCGATCAACCAGATCGAGCTGCACCCCTACTTCCAGCAGTCGGAGGCGCGCGCCGTCCACGCCGAGCTGGACATCGTCACCGAGGCGTGGTCGCCGCTCGGGCAGGGGCAGGGGCTGCTCAACGACCCGGGCATCGGGGCGGTCGCCGCCAAGCACGGCGTGTCCCCGGCCCAGGCGGTGCTGCGCTGGCACCTCCAGCTCGGGAACGTCGTCATCCCCAAGTCGGTGACGCCCTCCCGCATCCGCGAGAACCTCGACGTCTTCGGCTTCGCGCTGGACGAGGCGGACCTGCGGGCCTTCGCCGCGCTGGAGCGCGGGGGCCGCGTCGGCCCGGACCCGGACGAGTTCGACGCGGGCTGACCTCCGTCCCCGGCGGCGCTCGGGTTGCCGAGGCCGCCGCCGGGCCCGGTCGTCTCAGCGGCGAGCCGGGCGCAGGCGCTCGACGCGGCCGAGGTCGCCGGTGAGCAGGTCGCGGTGGCTGAGGGTGAAGTCGCCGTTGGGCAGCGTCTGCCAGGGGCCGTAGTGCCGACCGACGACGGCGGTGGGGAGGAACGCGCGCAGGCTGTGGCGCGTGTCCCCGGGGTACGCGACGGGCGCGCCCCAGGTGGCGGGGGCCTCGTCGGTGGAGAACAGGACCCAGTGGTCCACGGGCACGGCGGCGTCGAGGTCGGGCGCCCCGCCGGTGTGGCTGTCCAGGGCGGGCACGGTCAGCCGGTCGGGGTCGAGGGGCGCGTACCACAGCAGGAGGGGCTTGGCGCGCTGCGAGTCGGCGTTGTCGAAGCAGCACACGGCGACGGTGTGGTCGGGGAAGTGGTCGGCGTAAAACCGCAGGAGGTCGGGGTCGAGGGCGGGGCGCCGGTGCGGCGGCACCTGCCCCAGGGCGGCGGGGATCGCGGTGGGGTCGTCGGCCAGGAGCACCGTGTAGACGTCGTGGTCGAAGACCTGCACGGCCCCCCGCGGTGCCGCGCCCATCCAGTCGATGCCGCCGGACGCGGCGGCGACGGGCCGCACGGCGGCCACCATGCGGTTCAGGACGTCGTCGGCGTGCCCGACGGGCAGGAATTGCCTGGGGGTGAGCTGCCTCGTGGGCAGGTGCAACAACATGGCGTTCGGGCCGCCCGCCAGGTTGACGGCCGTGTTCTGGTAGCCGAGGACGTGCACGAGGCCGTGCTCCGGGTGGTTCAGGCGCCCGCAGTAGGCGATCGTGCCGGAGAACGCGGCCTCACCCGTCGATATGCACATGGCGGCACGGTACCGCCCCGTCCGGCGCGCGCCGCGGGAGTCCGGGGTGGGAGCTGCTCCGCAGGTTCGGCTTCTCCTGCCGATGCATGCGGGACATGGCTGAGGTGCGGGCGAGGAAGGCAACAAGTGCCATGCGCAGAAAGCGCGTTCCGGACAACCGCCGACAACGGACAGGGGCCACACACTGCACCACCACTCCACCTGCTCCCGCCCGGACAAGGGAGTCGGTGAAGGTAAAATAAGCAAAATCACGACCGGCCCCGAGAAACCCGCAGGTCACTTACTCTCCTCCCCGCACGCGCGGGGCTGTTCCCCTCCCGCCCGCGAGCGCGCGTTCGACGCGGACCTCCTCCCCGCACGCGCGGGGTTGTTCCCGGACCGTGCTGGCGTACAACGGGGACTACGACCTCCTCCCCGCACCCGCCGGGCCGGGGGCCGCCCGCGACGGGCGGTGCCGCGCTAGCGCGCCGCTCGTGCCGGGGTGGTCGTGCGGCCCGGTGAGTGGGCCATCGCCTCGTGCAGCCAGCGCCGCAGCACCCGGTGCACGGCCTCGGCGCCGACCAGTTCCCCCGCCGGTTCCTGGCCCACCGCCGGGACCGGCGCCGAGAGCGCCAGCGGCGACAGCAGGAACGCACGGCTCTGCTCGCCCCCGAGTCCCCCGTGGCAGCCGAGCTGCTGCTCGAAGGCGTGCACGTCGCCCGTGTCGGGATCGACCGACGAGTTGATCATCAGATCGGCCGTGTGCGGGAACGACGCCGCCCGCCGTACGGCCGCCGCCGCGCCGGGCCCGAACGGCGCCAGCGGGTCGGCGCCCCGCACCTCGCCCGAGTCGAGCCGGAACTCCGCGCCGTCCGCCCCCAGCACCACCGGGCCGTAGGCCGCGCTGCGCACCAGCACGAAGCCGATCCCCGGATGCCCGGTAAGCGTCGGCAGCAGCGCCGGGTAGTGCGCGTCGATCGCCTCACGGTCGGCGCGCCCGGCCAGGTCGGGGAAGGAGACGAGCCCCAGGTTCCCCGAGCCGAGGACCACGGGCGCCGAGCGCCGGTCGGGGCCCGGTTCCACCACCACGGGCGGGAGCGGCTGCGGCTCGCGCCGCCGCAGCGCGGCCCGCGCCGTGCCGCGCGCCTCGGCCCCCGCCTCGGGGCGCCGCGCGGGCCTGGCCCCCTCCCCCGCCGCCACCGGCCTTCCGCAGCCGTCACGGACCAGGCTCTCCAGCGTGCGCCCGTAGGCGGCCTGGAACGTCAGGCCCTGGCTCTGCCCGTGGTCGGACAGGAGCACGAGGTGGTACGGACGCGGCGCGTACACCATGGCCTCGGCCACCGCCGCGACGCAGCGGTCCAGGCCGCGCAGGACCTGCCGCGTGTCCCGGCCGCGCGGCCCCGAGTGGTGCGCCACCTCGTCGTAGGCGATGAGGTCGGCGTAGACGGCGGTGCGCCCGTTCAGCACGTCGCCGACCACGGCGGCCGTCACGACGTCCCGCTGCACGACCGTCGCGAACGCCCGGATCAGCGGGTAGAGGCCGCCGCGCCCGACGCGCGGACGGACGCCCCGCAGCCGCGCCCGCAGCGCCTGGCACGGCTCACGCACCAGCTCGACGAGGAACGACGCGGCCGTCCTCGCGGCGTGCGCCGGGTCGGAGAAGTAGGCGAAGTACCCGGCGCGCGACCGCTGCCCGCGCGCCCGCCGCGCCGCCACGGACAGGACGAGCGCGACCTGCTCGGCGCCGCCGGTGAACAGGTTCCCCCGGCTCGCGCCGTCGTAGGCGAGCAGCCCGGGGTCGCCACTGCGGGTGACGGCGCGGCGCTGCAACTCGGCGGCGCTGGACGGCCGGTTGGTGACGACGACCTCGCCCGTCTCCTTCTCGTACCAGCGGAAGGCGGGCACGTCGTAGTTGCTGCCGTGCAGGATGGCGAGCTGCGCGGCGCCCGTCTGGCTGGACCAGTCGGTGCGCCACGGGGTCAGCCGGTGCGTGGTGGCGCACATCGCGGCCAGCGTCGGCATGACGGGGCGCGGCCCGCTCACGGCGTCGGCCAGCACGTCGTAGCCGATGCCGTCGAGCTGGAGGAACACCGTCCCGGCGGCCCGCGTGCGCGGCGGGGTGCCCCGGGTCGCGCGCCAGCCCGCCAGCCGCCGCATCCGGCGGCGCTGCTGGTCGCGGACGCGGACGGCCAGGAACGTGCTGGTCGCCGACGACACGATGGACATCACCGCCGCGATGACGACGGCCGTGCCCGTCGGCGGCCCCCCGCGCCCGGCCGGGACCACGCTCAGCGCGAAGACGAGGAACCAGCCGTTCAGCAGGAACACCAGCAGCCCCAGCGCGATCGCCGGAGCCAGCAGCAGCGCCCGTACCAGCCAGGGCCAGACGAGCGCGTTGAGCAGGCCGAAGAGCCCCGCGCCCGCCGCAGCCGTCACCCCCACCTTGGTGAAGCTCTCCCCGTCAGCCGACTGGAGCGAGAAGGAAGGCATCACCCAGGCGAGCAGCACCAGCGTCACCGTGCTGGCCGCCCACACGACGAGCACCCGCAGCAGGACCGCCCCGCCGTTCCGCCACCCTCTCACCCGTACCCGCCTCTCCTCGGTGCACCGATTCTCCACATCGCTCCCCCTCCGTCCGGACCCGCGTGCCCCCTGCTGGCATCCTGGACGCGTACGACGCGCCTGGTCGGCGGACGCGCGCCACGGCGGAAGGGGCAGCAGGTGCCGGTGGAGATCACCTGGTGGGGACACGCCACCGTCACCATCCGCGACTCCGGCACCACCGTGCTGACCGACCCGCTGTTCACCCGCCGCCTCGCCCATCTGCGCAGGCGGCGCGGCGCCCTTCCACCGCCCGGCGCGCACCGGCCCGACGTCGCCGTGATCTCGCACCTCCACGCCGACCACCTGCACCTGCGCTCCCTCGCGCGGCTCGCCCCCGGCACGCCGCTGCTCGTCCCGCGCGGCGCGCGCCGGGCCGTGCCGGGACTGCGGCGGCTGGCGCGGCGGCTTGAGGTGTGCGAGGTGGCAGAAGGGGACAGGGTGGGGGTGGGCGGTGTGTCCGTGCGGGCCGTGCCCGCGGCGCACGACGGGCGGCGGCTGCCGTTCGGCCCGGGACGCGTCCCGGCGCTGGGCTACGTGGTGGAGGGGGAAGCGAGAACGTACTACGCGGGCGATACCGATCTGTTCGACACGATGGCACGGGAGACCGGGCCGGTGGACATGGCACTGCTGCCGGTCGGCGGCTGGGGCCCGGGGCTGGGCCACGGCCACCTGAACGCCGAGCGGGCCGCCGAGGCGCTGGCCAGGCTGCGCCCGCGCGACGCCGTGCCCGTGCACTACGGGACGTACTGGCCACTCGGGATGACGTGTGTGCGGCCCCACGAGTTCCATGCGCCGGGCGACGAGTTCGTGCGGCAGGCGGCCCGGCTGGCGCCGGAGGTGCGGGTGCACCGGCTGGGGCACGGCGAGAGCGTGCGCGCCGAGGTGGCCGGATGACGGCGGCGGCGCTCGGCCCGGCCGCCGTGGGGCTCGCGGCGTCCGGCTCGGTGTCGCCGGAGACGACGCAGCAGGCGACCGGGTATCCGTCGCTGTTCCTGCTGGTGCTGCTGGGGGCGCTGGTGCCCGTGGTGCCGACGGGCGCGGTCGTCAGCTCGGCGGCGGCGGTGGCGTTCCACCACCCGGAGCCGGTCCTGTCGTCCCTCGGCGTCTTCCTGACGGCGGCGGTCGCCGCGTTCCTCGGTGACGCCACGCTGTTCTGGCTGGGGCGGCGCGGCGTGCGTTCGCGGAACGGGTCGCGGTGGCTCGACCGGATGCACGACCAGGTGGCGCCGGAGCGGCTGCGCCGGGCCGAGGAACGGCTCGCGCACGGCAGCGCGACCGTGCTCCTCGTCTCCCGGCTGGTGCCCGCCGGGCGCATCCCCGTGATGCTGGCCTGTCTGCTGGCGCGGATGCCGATGCGGACCTACCTGCGCGGCAACCTGCCCGCCACCCTCGCGTGGGCGGCGACGTACCAGCTGCTCGGCATGCTCGGCGGGGCGCTCTTCCCGCATCCGTGGCAGGGCGTGGTCGCGGCGGTGTCGCTGACCGTGCTGATCGGCGTGGCCCCCGCGCTGTGGCGCCGCCTGCGCGGCCCCGGGGGCGACGGCCCGGACGGCGGGCACGCGGCGCGCGCCTGAGCGCGGCGGTCACCGGCACGGCGCTCACTCGTCGGGGCCGAGCACGCGCGAGCCGCCCACCGGCAGGTCCCACAGCTCGGCGGCGGGACGTCCGGTGGCGCGCCAGGCGGTGCGCAGTCGCCGCCCCGGTTCGAGCGGCGGCTCGGAGGAGAGCAGGAACGTCGCCCAGTGCATGGGCGCCATCCGGCGGGCCCCCACGTCGGCGCAGGCGCGGACCGCCGCCTCTGGGTCGGTGTGAACGGGGCCGAGCAGCCACGGCGGGTCGTAGGCGCCGATGGGCAGGAGCGCGAGGTCCACGGGGCCGAACCGCGCGCCGATGTCCAGCAGGAACGGGCCGTAGCCGGTGTCCCCGGCGAAGTAGACGCGCCGCCCGCGCGGGTCGGTCAGCACCCAGCCGCCCCACAGCGAGCGGCAGGTGTCGAGCAGGGTGCGCTTGGACCAGTGGTCGGCCGGCACGAAATCGAACCGGACGGTGCCGCCGCCGCGCGCGGGCAGTTCGGCGGCCTCCCACCAGTCCAGGTCCGTGACGCGCCGGAAGCCGCGTCGGCGGCACCAGGCGCCGAGCCCGGCGGGCACGAACAGCGGCGTGTCGCGGGGCAGTCGGCGCAGGGTGGGCAGGTCGAGGTGGTCGTAGTGGTTGTGCGAGATGACGACGGCGTCCACGGGCGGCAGCCGGTCCCAGGGCACGCCGACCGGGGTGATGCGGGGCGGGGTCGCGAGGATCTTGTCCGACCACACGGGGTCGGTCAGCACGGTGAGGCCGCCCGTGCGGACGACCCAGCTGGCGTGCCCGGCCCACGTCACGGCGATGCTCCCCGGCGGCGCGTCGGGCAGCGGGGCGGGGGCGTACGGCAGGCCCGCCGTGCCGCCGACGGTCTCGGGGGTGGGCCGCAGGGCGCCGCGGCGGGCGGCGCGCACGAGGGTGCGCAGGCCGGGCAGGGGGGCGGTCAGCCGGTCGGCGAAGTCGCGCGGCCAGCGGCGGCGCTCGTAGAGCGGGCGCAGCGCGGCGTCACGTCGCGTCCGGTCCGGCATGGGGCCTCCCTCCGCCGGTTCGTCCCTCTTCCCAGGCTGAAGACGCGTCCGTCTCCATGGACCGGCACGGGCCGGGCGCGTGCCATTCCGGCGGGCGGGACGCGGGGCCGATCGGGTGAACGTGTCCATATTCCGGAACAGAATTGCTCAGCATGCGAGACAGGAGGAGAGTGCGTGCCATGACGGA
The DNA here is from genome assembly GCF_000719135.1 of Streptomyces avicenniae. Lineage (GTDB taxonomy): Bacteria > Actinomycetota > Actinomycetes > Streptomycetales > Streptomycetaceae > Streptomyces > Streptomyces avicenniae. Next base: position 637,834 of record NZ_JOEK01000009.1, read on the forward strand.
AGCCACGTACACCCATGGACATCACGAGTCGGTGCTGCGCTCGCACCGCTGGCGTACCGCCGAGAACTCGGCCGGGTACCTGCTGGCGGAGCTGCGGCCGGGACAGGCGCTGCTTGACCTCGGCTGCGGCCCGGGGACCATCACCGCCGACCTGGCGGAGCGCGTCGCCCCCGGGCAGGTCACGGCCGTGGACAGGACGGCGTCGGTGCTCGCCGCCGCGCGCGAGGCGGTGGAGGCGCGGGGGGTCACCTCCGTGCGGTTCGCCGTGGGCGACGCGCACGCGCTGGACTTCCCCGACGACTCGTTCGACGTGGTGCACGCCCACCAGGTGCTCCAGCACGTGACGGACCCGGTGCGGGTGCTGCGGGAGATGCGGCGCGTGTGCCGACCGGGCGGCGTGGTCGCCGTGCGGGACGTGGACTACGCGGCGATGACCTGGTTCCCCGAGGTGCCGGTCCTGGACGAGTGGCTGGCGCTGTACCGCCGCGTGGCGCGGGCGAACGGGGGCGAGCCGGACGCCGGGCGCCGCCTGCTGGCGTGGGCGCGGGAGGCGGGCTTCACCGACGTCACGGCGACCGCGTCCACCTGGTGTCACGCGACGCCCGACGAGCGGCGGTGGTGGAGCGGGCTGTGGGCCGACCGGACGACGGCCTCCGCCTACGCGGAGCACGCCGTCTCGGGCGGCCACGCGACGCCGGGGACGCTGGAGTCGATCGCCGCCGCGTGGCGCGCCTGGGGTGAGGAGGAGGACGGGTGGTTCGCCTCGCTGCACGGCGAGGTGCTGTGCCGGGTGTGACGCCGGGGCGACGTCACCGGCCGCCGTGCCACACGTGGATGCCGAGCGCGGCGAGGACGACCGTGAGCGTGCTCGCGACGGTCCGCAGCGCGTTCCACCTGGCCCAGCGCGCGGAGAAGTCGGCCCACGCCTCGGGCGACGGGGTGGCGGCGGCCAGCACGTCGTTCATCGGCACGTTGACCGCGCCCGTGGGCAGGAAGACGCCGAGGACGTAGACGGCCGCCGCCACCAGGAACAGCACGCCCGCGGCGCGGTGGCCGAGCGCGAGCAGCAGCGACCCGGCCCCGGCCGCCGCGAGCGGCACGCCGACGAACGCGGTGAGGAACAGGGGGTTGAGGATCTTCTCGTTCATGCTCTGCATCGCCCGCACGGCTTCCGTGGGGTCGATGGCGTCGAGCCCGGGGATGACGGAGACCGAGAAGCCGAAGAAGGTCCCGGCCATCAGGCAGCCGAGGGCGATGGTGAGGAGGACGGCGGCGAGCGCAAGGAGTGTCATGCCGCCAAGTCAAGCGAACGGCGCGCGGCGCGGACATCGTTCAGACGCTCACCCTCATGCGTGGGCGTCCAGCGGCCCGCGCCGCGCGTGCTGCGCGTGCCACGTCCCGCGTCCGACGCGCGGGTCAGAGCAGGGCGCTGCCGAGCAGGAAGATCGCGAGGGCGTGGGCCGTCGCGGCGGCTGCCACGCCCCGCCTGTTGCGCAGAAACGCGCAGATCAGCCCCTCGTGGAGGGTGAAGAGCAGCAGCGGCCAACCGGCGTCGGTCACCGTGGAGGCCAGGAAGGCGTGACAGGCCGCGAAGGCCACGGCGGACAGCACGGCCGCGCGGCGCGGGCCCACGTCCTGTTCCAGGCGGCCCTGGAGGAAGCCGCGGAAGAGGACTTCCTCGGCCAGGTTGCCCGCCGCCGCGAAGAAGGCCAGCGCGGGCAGCACGGCGGACGCGACCGCCCCGCCCCGCTCGTCCAGCGGCGTCGCGGCGGACAGGGCCAGCACGGGGGCGGCGGCCAGCAGCCCGCCACCGACGCCCCACGCGAACGTCGCCAGATCGGGCCGCCCCCAACGCACGAGCGCCGCCAGGCCGCGATCGGCGCGCAGGATCAGCACGGTGGCCGCCAGCGTCGTCGCGGCGAAGACGGTCAACAGGGCGGCGTCGGGGGTGAATCGCAGCCACGGCACGGCACCGGCGGAACCGACGCGCCACAGGCCCGCCGGGGTCATCGCGTCCCTGATCAGGACGAAGCCGAGGATCAGCAGCACGATCCGCGGCAGCGGATCACGGACGGGGCGGAGCAGCAGGTAGCAGGCGGCTATCAGGAGGAGGCCGGGCAGGACACGGGCGGAGTAGGACAGCAGGTCGGACAGCACGCGCAGAGGTCTCCGGGAGAGAGGGGGGATGACGGGTGCGGGCCCGCCCCTCCATAATGCGAGCAATCCTCAGCTTTGTGTACTCGCATGGGAGCCCCGTGGCCGTACCGCGCAAAACCCCACGTCAGCAGCGTTCCCGGGAGACCGTGGAGGCGATCTGCGAGGCGGCGGCTCAGCTTTTCCAACGCCTCGGCTACAGCGGGACGACGACGAACAAGGTCGCCGAGCGGGCCGGGGTCTCCATCGGCTCGCTCTACCAGTACTTCCCGAACAAGGACGCGCTGCTGACCGCCCTGGCCCGGCAGCATCTGGACGCCGCGGCTGCGGAGTTGGACGCGATCCTTGAGCGGGCCGCCGGGCGGCGGCTGCCGCTGCGCCCGCTCCTGGAGGAACTGGTCGGCGGCGTCGCGGCGTTGCACACCGAACGTCCCGGCCTGCACCGGCTGCTGTTCGACCACACGCCGCGCACGGCGGACCTGGTCGCGGAACTGCGCGCCTTCGAACACCACGCCGCCGCCGCGCTCGCGTCCCACCTGCGCCGCCTGGGCGCGGGCGGCAGCGACCCGGAGACGTCGGCGCTGCTGGCCGTCCAGGGCATCGAGGCACAGATCCACGGCGCGGTCCTCGACCCGGCCGACGACCGGACGACGGACGACCGCGTACGGGCGGTGGTCGATCTGTGGCACCGCGCCCTCACACCCCCGGCCACCCCGACGCGCGATGACGACGACGGCGGGACCGGTCCAACCGCGCGCTAGACAATGGGACATGGCTAAGGAGCGGACGAGGCGAGGAGGCAACGCCCGTGCGGCGACGGCAGCTTCAAGAATCACCGCACCACAACTGCAATGGCCGCCGGACGAACGCCGGAGTCGCCCGGGGTAAAGTGAAGCAAAATCACGCCCGGCCCGGATAAACCCGCAGGTCACTTAGTCTCCTCCCCGCACACGCGGGGATGTTCCCACCGGCATCGACGGCATGGGCTGCTGCTGCCACTCCTCCCCGCACGCGCAGGGGTGTTCCCTCGGGCCGCCGCCGGATCGACCCGCCCTTGGTCTCCTCCCCGCACACGCGGGGTTGTTGCGCGGCGTTGCCCGATGGGAGCGCCTTGCTCTGAGTTGCGCGCGACGAGGGACTGCGATGTGCCGGTCACGCGGACCAGCAGTCTCGGACGATTACGGGCGCCAACTAGCTGGCGGCGGAACCGGGAGGGGCGCCGCCTTCGGTGGGAGCGCGGCGCACGTCTCGCCCTCCCCGATGGCGGCTCGCGGCACAGCTACGGGGAGGCGATAAGCCACACCACCTCAACCATGACCGCCCGGTCCCGCACGCGGTACTGGATGGACACCTCGACCGGCTTCAGCTCCCATTGCCGCAGCGCCTCCGGTCCTGACCCGGTGTGGACCCGCCCCACCTCGGTCGGTCGCCGGGCGAGGACATCCAGCGCGTCGTGCACGGCCCGGCGCTGAGGTGGCAGCAACCCGCCCAGGGCCACCTGCGCCCCGGCGGCCAGGATCACCTTGTACCTCACCGGCCCGGTTCCTCCCCTTCGGCCTGTCCCGGCGCCGGGCGCAGCTCGAAGTTCTCGTCGTACTCGGCCCACACCACGTCGGCCGGAATGCCGTCCGGGAGCGGCCCGTCGGGCAGATCGGCGAGCATCTGTTGGATCACGGGGTGGGTCCGCAGCACCCACGTCCGGCGCGCCGTGCCGATCGTCTGACTCCGCCGCTCCTCGTCCCCGGCCGCCCGCTCCAACCCGGCGTGCAGCTCCGCCACGTCGTCCGGCCACGGCGCCAGCGCCACCTCCAGATCCTCGACGGTCTGCGGACCCTCGTCCGGCTCGATCCGGTACGGCGATCTCGTCGGCGGCCATTCCCTCGCGCGCACGGCCCTCAACTCCTCAGCTCCGCGACCCAGTTCCCCACGTCCACAGCCAGGCACGCAGCCGCGCCCCCGGCAACACGTGGCCCCAGGGCGCACGCTACGCACCCCGCGGCCACCGCCGCGATGCGCACGCGAGTGAACCGGGAGCGCGGACACCGGCGTACGCCCCCAGCGCCGCGAACGTCACCCACCACGCGGCGCGAGAAGGGGGCGGCTGGCAACAACTACCGTGTTGGGCAACACGGAAAGGCAAGCGCGTAAGCGCATGGCCGCACAAAGAGGGCTGGGACCTGCCGGGCGGCATGGTGGAGGAGAAAGAAGCCCCGGAAAGAGGCCGCCGCACGTGAACTGCACGAGGAACTCGGGATACACGTCGGGCCGCGCGGCGTCCCTTGCGTTGCCTGGGACCCTCCCCACGGCCCGTGGGACGACCAGATCGTCGTCGTCTTCGACGGTGGAGAGCTTTCACCTTCCGAGGCCGATCGGCTACGACCGTGCGACGGCGGGATCTCCGAAGTGAGCGTTCTTGACGCCCACGGATGCGCTGACCGCTCTTCCTTCCCGTGTGCGGCGCCGTCTCGCGTCCGCGATCGAGGCCCTGTCCGCCGACAGCCCCCGGTACGTGGAGGCGGGAGAGTCCCCCTGGTAGTCCAGGCTCAGCCGGAGGTGAGCAGAGCCAGGACCAGGCGCCGCAGTGCGGCGCTTTCCGTCAGGTCGTTCAGCACCAGGTGGGCTCCGCAGCTCCTCAGTTCGTCGGCGCTGCTGGCACCGCGCGCCACTCCGACGGGGACAGCGCCGGAGTCCGTCGCGCCTTTCACGTCGTGCGGCGAATCCCCGATGACCACGACGTGGTCCGGCGCGAACTCCACTGCGTGCTTCTCGCTCGCCCGATCGCGCGCCAGCTGAACCAGCCGTGCCCTCTCGCTCCCGTCGTCGCCGTACCCTCCCACCGATCGGTCGAGCCCGGAGAACTCGAAGGCCCGCAGTTTCACCTGTGCGACAGAGGCGATGTTTCCCGTCACCAGCGACTGCACGACCCGTTCGTGGCGTAGCTCCTCGATGGCGTTCATCGCACCGGCTAGCGCCGCTCCGGATTCGGTCATCCGCGTTTCCAGCGAGCGCGCGGCACTCCCGAGAGCGGCGTAGAAGTCTCGGAGCAATGACAGGGTGGGGTCAACGTCATGCAGCTTCAAGGTCGCGCGGATGATCGCGTGTTCCGTGCGTCCGGTCATCGGCGGCAGATTCCGCAGCGGGAAACCCACGGCGTCCAGGAATGCCCGGGCGTAGATCTCCCGGCTCACGTCGCCGACGGTCACCAGCGTGTGGTCCACGTCCCACAGCACGAGCACGGATTCCCGCTGCCTCCTGGCCATCCCGGCACTGTCCCACGCGTCGCCACGGGGCCGGAAGTACGGCGGGACGCCGGGCCCGGGTCAGCGGTCGCGGGTGCGCATGTGGGTCCAGTACATGCCGCAGATGACGCCGATCAGGGCGGTGGCGGCCAGCGCCAGCCACAGCGGCATCGTCACCTCGGGGATCAGCAGCCTGATCCTGGTGCGGCGGGTGTTCTCGAAGATGAAGACGAGCGTCAGGACGGCGACGACCGCGATGACGATGCGGCCCCGCGTCCAGAACGCCCGGGGTGTGGTGCTGCTGCGCGGGCTGGACGTCATGGCACCAGGATGCGAGCGCGCGCGCCTTCCCGCCCGGTGAGAGCGTCCGGGTCGGGGACCGGGCCGTGCCCGGTCCCCTCGTCGGACGGCGGTGCCGGTTGTCCGGCCGCCGCGTCAGGCGTAGACGCTGGAGACGAAGTCGGCCAGCTGGTCGTCGGTCAGCTCACGGGCGAGATCCGACTCGCTGATGATGCCGACGAGCTGCTTGTCACCGTCGAGGACGGGCAGACGGCGGATCTGGTGGTCGCTCATCTGCTGCAGGACCTCGGTGAGGTCGGCGTCGGCGGTGATCGTGTGCGGAGCGCCGAGCGAGAGCTCACCGGCGGTGACGGCGGCGGGGTCGAGCCCGTCGGCGACGCAGCGCAGCACGATGTCGCGGTCGGTGAGAATGCTCGACATACGGCCCTTGGAGTCGCTCACCGGAAGCGCGCCCACGTCCAGCTCGCGCATGAGCTGCGCGGCCCGGTAGAGGGTGTCCTCCTCGGAGATCCACTGGGGGCCCGGCGTCATGATGTCGGCCGCTGTGGTCATCGGATTTCCTCCAGTTCGTCGGCTGCGGGGGATTCCCCCCCTCGGTCGCGCCGGTCGGCCGCTCGTGCCGCCACGGCCTGACGGTGACGCGGAGGCCCGTGTACCCATTCGTCCGGGTTCTCATCACTTCTCGGCATATACGCTGTTCAGGCGACATCTCCCCCGTCCTGCGGTCTCCCCCCACCCGCGTCACGGGCCGCTACACGCCGTTCTCACCCGTCCTGCCGTCGGCGAGTTCGCGGACGATGTCGAGGTGGCCCGCGTGCCGGGCGTACTCCTGGAGGAGGTGGTGGAGTATCCAGCCGAGCGTCGGCGCCTCCTCCTCGCGCTGGTAGCGGCCACGGCCCCCTGCCGGGGCGACGTCGGCGAGGTCGGCCGCCGTGACGATCGCGTGCGTGCGTGCGGCCTGCTCGCGGAACAGCCGGGTCACCTCCGCGACGGTCAGCCCCTCGGGGACGGTCCACCGGCCGTCCTTCAGGTGGTCGTCCCACGGGTCGGGCACGTCCTCGGAGAGGAACCCCCAGATCATCAGGCGGCGTTCGACGCGCTGGAGGTGCCAGAGCAGTTGGAGGGGTGTCCAGCCGGACGGCAGCCGTGAGCTGCCGAGCTGTTCCTCCGTCAGCCCGGCCACCTTCGCGAGCAGCACGCCGCGGTAGTGGTCGAGGTAGCCGAGTAACAGCTCCTTGGGGTCACTGAGCCGGGGCGAGGGCTCCGCCGCGACGCCTGGTGTCCTGTCGGATGTCCTGTCGGATGTCATGTTCGGAGCATGCCCGCGGCACCGGACGTCGGCACGTCCCACGACCGCCGGGCCCGTGGGCGGACGCACGGCTCACGGCTCGGTGCGCCGCCTGGCGCGGGCGCGCTGGTAGGCGTCCCAGTCGTCGGGCGGGTACGTGGCCTGCGGGGCGGCGAGGCAGACGTCGATCTCGACGCCGAGTTCCGGCGCGAACCAGGACAGGTCGCGGATGATGCCCAGCGCCTCGACGGTCCGCCGCCCCAGCGGGCGTGCCATCCGGTCGAGCCCGCCAGGCAGCCCGGCGGGCCTGGCCGTCGCCTGGGCCTCGGCCCGCGCCGCCGCCCGGTCGAGCCCCGCGACGCGGTAACCGAGGGCTCGCGCCAGCGCCTCCGCCGCCCGCGCGGCGGCGGCGTGCAGCTCCCGCGCGCCGTTCTGCGTCTGGTGGGGGCCGCCCGCGGCGCGGTCGCCCGGGGCGGGGCGGCCGTACAGCTCGTCCAGACGGGTCTGCTCCTCCGCCAGCATCCGGACGACGCGCTCCAGCGCGCGCAGCGCCCGCGTCATGTGTTCGACGTCAGCCCCGCGTTCGACGTCAGCCATGCGTTCCCTCCGACTCTCACGGGCGGGCGCCGGAGGACACCGGCCGCCGCACACCCTGCGTGTCCGTCCGGTGACGGTATCGGCACGGATGGGGTGGGCGGGCCGCGTGGCAGGGCGGGGCGGGGCGAGGCCCGCCGTACGGACGGGCAGCGGCGCGGGGGGCGTCGATCAGTTCGACGGGTGGCCGGGCGGGCGCTCGGCTGCCGCGTCGCGCGACGCCCGCCGCGGATGGCCGTTTCGTGCAAGAGCGCGGCGGGGGTGGCGGCCTACTGTCGGCGCCATGAACGGCACCACGAGGGAATCGCGCCACATCAGCATCCGTATCGACCGTCCCGTCCAGGACGTGTACGCCTACGCGTCCGACCCCGTCAACCTCCCCGTCTGGGCTCATGGCCTGGGGGATTCCGTCGAGAAGATCTACGGCGAGTGGGTCGCGCCGTCCTCGCCCATGGGGCGCGTCGTGGTCGCGTTCGCGCCCCGGAACACGCTGGGCGTGTTCGACCACGACGTCACGCTCCCCTCGGGCGAGAAGGTCTACAACCCGGTCCGCGTGATCGCCGAAGGACCGGGGAGCGAGGTGGTGTTCACCCTGCGGCGGCGGCCGGGGATGAGCGACGCCGACTTCACGCGCGACGCCGACACGGTCGCCGCCGACCTCGCCAGGCTCAAGGGGCTGCTGGAGTCGGCGGGTTGACCCCCTCCGGCGTCCCGCCGCGCAGGACGAGCGGCGGGACGTCGGGGCGCGTCACGCCGAACACCGTCAGGTAGAGGCCGAGTTCGGCCTCCAGCGCACGCCGGATGGTCGCCTCGGCGCGGAAGCCGTGCCCCTCGCCCTCGAACGTCAGGTACGCGTGCGGCACGCCGTGCACGGCCGCCTCGGCGACGAACCGTTCGGCCTGCGCGGGCGGGCAGATGACGTCGTCCAGGCCCTGGAGGAGCAGGAACGGCGCGGTGACGCGGTCGGCGTGCCCGGCGGGCGAGCGGTCCCGGTACCGCTCGGGCACCTCGGCGAGGGGCCCGACCAGGGATTCGAGGTAGTGCGACTCGAAGTCGTGCGTCTCGTCCTGGGCCCAGGCCGTGAGGTCGAGGACGGGGTAGCTGATCGCGCCGCACGCGTACCGGCCCGCGAGCGCCGGGGCGGCCAGCGAGGCGGCCGTCGTCCAGCCGCCCGCGCTGCCGCCCCTGACGGCGAGCCGCGCGGGGTCGGCGGCGCCCTCGGCGGCGAGCGCGGCGGCCACGGCGGCGCAGTCCTCGACGTCCACGACGCCCCACGCGCCGCGCAGCCGCTCCCGGTAGGCGCGCCCGTGGCCCGTGGAGCCGCCGTAGTTGACCTCGGCGACGCCGATGCCGCGCGAGGTGAAGTAGGCGATCTCCAGGTCGAGGACGAGCGGGGCGCGGGAGGTCGGGCCGCCGTGGGCCCGGATGACGTACGGGGGGCGCGTGCCGTCCTCGCCCGCCGCGTCGGGGTGCCGGGGCGGGTACACCTGGGCGTGCACCTCGGCGCCGTCCTCGCGGGTGACGGTCACGGCGCGCGGCTGCGGCAGGTACGCGGGATCCACCGCGTCGCGGTGCGCCCGCGCGACGACGACGCAGTGGCCCGTGCTGGTGTCGAGGCGGACGATCTCGTGGTGGCGGCCCGGACCGGCCGCGATGCCGGTGACGCGGGTGCCGTGCACGGCGAGCGTCGGGGACCACTCGGTCCAGGGTCCTGGCACGTCGGCCAGGTCGCCGGTGGCGGGGTCCAGGACGCCGAGCCTGGCCTCGCCCCGGCCGTGGAGGACGGCGACGGTGCCGTCCGCGAGGGGCGCGAACCAGCGGTACCCGATGTGCCACAGCGCGTCGGCGAACTCCTCCTCGCGCGGGCACAGGGCGACGGCCTCGCCCGTCGCGGGATCGAGGCGGTACGGGTTCCACCAGCCGCCGCGGTCGCTGACGGCGAGGAGGGCGCCGTCCGGCGTCCACTCGGCCTGGGCGACGGACTCGGCGGGGCCGCCCGCGAGGACGCGGACGCCGGTGAGCCGACGGCCGCCGGGGCCTTCCGTGACGTCGGCGAGCAGCAGCTCCGTGCCGTCCCAGGGCATGCGCGGGTGGTCCCAGCCGAGCCAGACGGCGCGGCGGCCGTCGGGCGAGAGCCGGGGCGTGGTGACGAACCGGTGCCGCTCGTCCGTCAGTTCGCGCAGGGCGGAGCGGTCCTCGGCGGCCGAGCCGTCCAGCGGGACGGCGACCGGCACCCGGCGTACGTCGCCCGGGCCCTCGCCGGTGAACTCCTCCAGCACGCACCACACCTCGTCGCCCTCGACGGCGAGATCGCCGAAGCGCAGCCCGCCGCCGACCGGCGACAGCGGCGTCAGCGGGCGCGGCTGCGCGCCGCCCGGCGCGTCGGGCTCGAAGGCGCGCAGCCGCTGGTCGGCGAAGTGCGCGAAGACGACGAGGGGCCCGCCGGACGCGCGCGGCGTCGCGGCCCAGGGGACGCCGCCGTACTCGACGAGGCGGCTGCGGACGTTCCACGGCTCGGGGAGCACGCTCACGGGCGCCTCGGCGTCCGGGAGGAGCCGCAGCAGGGCGCGTCTGCCGCCCTCGGCGGGCCGGGGCTCGGTCCACCACAGCTCGTCGCCGACGGCGCCGAGGTACTCGGGTTTCCCGTCGTGCGCCGCGACCATGGCGGCGTCGATGGGTGAGGTCCAACTGCCGTACGGTGCGCGGTGCATGGGAGGGGTCTCCTTAGAGGGCGCGCAGGGCGCGGTCGAGCACGCGGGTGCCGAAGTGGAGGGCGTCCACCGGTACCCGTTCGTCCACGCCGTGGAACATCGCCTGGTAGTCGAAGCCTTCCGGCATCCGCAGGGGCATGAAGCCGTAGCCCTTGATGCCGAGGCGGGAGAACTGCTTGGCGTCCGTGCCGCCCGACATGCAGTACGGGATGACGTGCGCGCCGGGGTCGAAGTGCCGCAGGGCCTCGGCGAGGACGGCGAACGTCGGCCCGTCCACGGGGGCTTCGAGGGGGATCTCGTGGTGCAGGTAGGACCACGAGACGTCGGGGCCGGTCAGCGCGTCCATCGTGGCGGTGAACTCGTCGTCCCAGCCGGGGAGTACGCGGCCGTCCACGTGCGCCGTGGCGCTGCCCGGGATGACGTTCACCTTGTAACCGGCGCTGAGCATCGTGGGGTTGGCGCTGTTGCGCAGGGTGGGGGTGACGAGGGCGGCGGCCGGGCCGATGGCGGCGACGAGGTCGTCGAGCGTACGGGCCAGGGCGGCGGTGTCCTGCTGGTCGAGGTCGGGCAGCGGCACGCCGTGGAGGGCGGCCAGTTCGGTGAGGGCGGCCCTGACGGTGGCGGTGAGGCGCGGCGGCCAGGTGTGCTCGCCGATGCGCTGGACGGCGGCGGCGAGGCGCGTGACAGCGTTCTCGCGGTTGACGCGGGAGCCGTGCCCGGCGCGGCCGGTGGCGGTGAGGGAGAGCCAGGCCGTGCCGCGTTCTCCGGCGGCGACGGGGTAGATGCGGCGGCCGTCCCCGGGGTGGAAGGTGTACGCGCCGGACTCGCCGATGGCCTCGGTGCAGCCGTCGAACAGGTCGCGGTGCTCGCTCACGAGGTAGCCGGAGCCGTAGTCGGCGGTGTCCTCCTCGTCGGCGGTGAAGGCGAGGACGATGTCGCGGCGCGGCCTGACACCGGCGCGGGCCCAGGCGCGGACGACGGCGAGGACCATGGCGTCGGCGTCCTTCATGTCCACGGCGCCCCGGCCCCAGACGACGCCGTCGCGCACCTCGCCGGCGAACGGCGGCACGCTCCACTCCGACGCGTCGGCGGGCACGACGTCCAGATGGCCGTGGACGAGGAGGGCGTCGGCGCCCGGGTCGCTGCCCGCCACGCGGGCGACGACGTTGGTGCGTCCCGGCGCCTTCTCCAGCAGCCGCGGGCTGAGCCCGGCCTCGGCGAGGCGTGCGGCGACGTACTCGGCGGCGGGCCGCTCACCGCCGTCACCCCCGCCCCGGTTGGTGGTGTCGAGGCGGATGAGATCGGCGGTGAAGCGGACCGCCTCCTCAAGCGCCGTGCCGTCGATGTGCTGCTCAGCCATACCATTCCTCCACCGCGGCGGACACCACGGTCGTGACCGCCTTGAAACACCTGATTCCGTCGTACATCGTCGCCGCGCGGTACGCCACGCGGCGGGGGCCCGTCTGCTCGACGCCGGGGACCACAGTGGCGGAGCCCGCGAGGTGTTCGGCGTCGAACTCGATCTCGACGAGGCGCTCGCGCGGCGGCGGCGGGGCGTGGCGCGTGGCGAGCGCGACGGCCTTCGCGGCGGCGGCGCGGATGTCCGCGGCGGTGCGGGCCGGGGTGCGGCAGACGGCCGCGTAGCGCGAGACGTAGTCCTTGACGGCGACGCCGACCGCGTCGGGGGCCCAGCGGCGGGCGTCGTCGCAGGTGCGGTCGTCGCCGGTGACGAGGATCACCGGGGTGCCGAACTCGGCGGCCACCAGGGCGTTCAGCAGGCCCTCGCTCGCGCGGGCGCCGTCCACGAAGACGCCGGTGAGGGAGTTGCCGAGGTAGGTGTGGGCGAGGACGCCCTCGTCGCCCGCGCCGGTGTGGTAGCCGACGAACGCGATGCCGTCCACGTCGCCGTGCTGGACGCCCTCCACCATGCTGAGGGCCTTGTGCCGCCCGGTGAGGAGCTGGGCGCGGTCGTCCAGCTGTTCGAGCAGCAGGTTGCGCATCGTCATGTGCGCCTCGTTGACGACGACCTCGGTGGCGCCGCCGTCGTGGAACCCGGCGACGGCGGCGTTCACGTCCGAGGTGAACAGCGGGCGGCAGCGCTGCCACTCGGGCGTGCCCGGCAGGCAGTCGGCGGGCCAGGTGACGCCGGTGGCCCCCTCCATGTCGGCCGAGACAAGGATCTTCGTCATGCCGCGTCACGTTACCGGCCGTCACCGGTGATCAGCCAGATCAGGGGCGGTGCGGCAGGTCCTGTTCGCACCAGACGGTGGTGCCGTGGTCGGTGTGCCCGCTGCCCCAGCTGCGCGCCAGGCGGCTGACGACCTGGAGGCCGCGGCCTGACTCGTCCGTCGGTGACGGGTCGAGCAGGAGGGGGCGCTCGTGTCCGTCGTCGGTGACCTCGCACAGCAGCGTGTCGGCGCGGACGAGGCGCAGCTCGACGGGGCCGCGGCGCGCGTGGCTCAGGGCGTTGGTGACCAGCTCGCTGACCAGGAGCGTCGCGGTGTCGGCGACGGCTTCAAGGCCCCAGTCGCGCAGCTGCATGCGGACGAGGCTCCGCGCGTGGGGCACGTAGGAGGCGTCGAGCCCGAGGCGCCAGAACGCCGTGTCGCGCGGGGCGACGCGGCCGAGGCGCGCGGTGAGGAGCGTCGTCCCGGCGTCGCGTGCTCCGGCCGGGGTGACGGCGGCCAGGGCGCGGGCGACGGCGTCGCACAGGTCGTCGGCCGGGTCCTGGCCGCGGACGGCGGCGTCGCACAGGGCGGCGAGGCGGACGCCCGGGTGTCGGCCGCGTACCTCGGCGAGGCCGTCCGTGCACAGGACGAGGCGGTCACCGGCGGTGACGGGAACGGTCACGGTGGTGAAGGGGACGCCGCCGACGCCGACCGGGGCGCCCACGGGCAGGTCGAGCGCGCGGGCGGCGCCGTGCGCCGGGATGAGGACGGGCGGGAGGTGACCGGCCGTGGCGACGCGCAGCTCGGAGCGGATCGGGTCGTGGACGGCGAACAGGCAGGTGGCGAGGGGGAGGCCGCCGAGCCGGTGGACGAGGTCGTCGAGGCTGCGCAGCAGGTGTGCGGGGTCGGGCTCCTGGGCGGCGAGGGTCTGGACGACGGTGCGTAAGCGGTGCGCGGGGGCGTGCCCGAGGGCGCGTCCGGCGACGAGGGCCGTGCGGCAGCCGGGCAGACGGATGGCGTCGGACCAGTCGGCCGTGGCGCCGCCGATGCGGGCGCCGGGCAGGAGACGGCTGGCCGTCTCGCAGGCGAACAGGGGCGCGGGAGGCGGGCCGGGGGGTTCCGCGTGGAGGGCGCGCAGGCGGGCGTTGTCGAGGAGGGGCCCGGCGCGGTCGGCGATGTCGGCGGCGGCCGTGAGGTCGGCGCGGGTGAAGCCGGGGCGCTCGGGGTGGCGGAGCAGCACGAGGAAGCCGAAGACGGAGCGTCCCGCCATGAGCGGCACGGTGAGCAGCGAGCGGCGGGTGAGCGGCGGCATGGCGTCGCGCGCGCCGAGCGGGGCGGCGACGGCGCGTGCGTCGGCCTCGGTGAGGCGTGGCACGAGGACGGGCCGCCCGGTCGTCACGCATTCGGCGAACGGTGTCCCGGCGGGCAGGGCCGTGGGGCGGTCGGCGCGCCCGGCGGCGCGTACGCCGTCGTGGGAGTGGGCGAGGGCGACGCGGAGCCAGCGCGTCGTGGCGTCGGTCGGTCCGGCGGGGAACGGGGCGCCGGTGACGGCCTGTTCGCGCAGATACGTTCCGGCGATGTCGGCGAAGCGGGGCACGAGGGAGCGGCCGAGTGCCTCGACGGCGCCCGCGAGGTCGGTGCCCGCACCGCCGCCTATCGCGCGGAGCAGGTCGAGCAGTTCGGGCGGCGCGAGCGGCGCGGCGGGCGGCGGCGGCGCCTCGGGGGCGGGGGTATCGGCGGCGGGATCGGGGTCGGGGGCGGCCGTGCCCCAGTCGGGGGTGACGGGCTCCCAGCGCGCCTCGTCGCGGAGTTCGAGGTACGGGTAGCCGTACGCGACGACCTGCCGCGCGATGTGTCCGGCGTCCTCCTCGCGCATCCCGAGGAGCAGCCCGGCGAGGCTGCCGTGCAGGCGTGCCGGGTCGTCCGGGGGGCCGTCGTGCGCCCCGAGCGCGGGGGCGAACGCGTCGCGGCCGGTGCGGCGGACGGCGGCGCTGTCCACGGCGAGGAGGAGCACGCGGGCGGTGCCGGGCCCGCGCAGGGGGTACGCCCACCACAGCAGGTCGCGGCGGTACGGCCGCGCGCCGCTGCCCCGGGTGGAGAACATGCCCGCCGTGGCGGCGGCGAAGGTCGTCATGTCCGTGCCGAAGATGGTCTCGCGGCGGTGTGCCGGGTCCAGCGGCCCGCCGTCGTCGGGGACGGCCGTGTGCGCGGGGCCGCTGTCCCTGACGGACGCGACGGGCATGACGTCCACGGCCCGGCGGCCGACGGCCGCCGCGCGCGGCACGTCGAAGAGCCCGGCCGCGCCGGTGTTCCAGTGGGCGATGACGGCGGCGCCGTCGAGGACGACCACGGCGACGGGGATGCCGTCGCCCGGTGTGTCCCCGGCACGGGGGCGGCGCGGGTGCGGAGGGTCCTGTTCGGCGGCCACCGGCTTCTCCTTCGAAGCGGAAAACGGTCGCGGGCGCGCTCCCGGCCCCGAGGCGCGGCCGGGAGGGGGGTCCCGGGTCAGACGGCCGCCATGTGGGCGGCCAGGTTGTCGAGGACGCGGTCGTGGGCGGCGCCGAGGGAGCGCGGCGCGAAGGTCCGTTCGAAGAAGCCGCCGATGCCTCCGGCGCCCTCCCAGGTGGTGCGCAGCGTCACGCGGGCGCGCTTGTCGCCGATGCGTTCGACGGTGAACTCGGTGACGAGCGTGGAGTTGCGGTCGGTCTCGACGATGCGGCCCTCGCCCGGCTCGCTGATCTCCAGCACGCAGTCGCGCACGCGCTTGGAGGTGGCGTGGAACCGCAGGCGCACCACGGTGCCCGCGCCGTCGCCGCCCTCCTCGACGGCGTAGTCCGTGTACTGCTCGGGCAGCAGCTTGGGGTGGACGTCGCGGTAGTCGGCGAGCGCGTCCAGGACGTCCTCGTGGTCCGCCGGGATCTCTCGCTGCCTGACGACCTCGATCTGCGCCACGCCTGCTCCTGCCGTCGTACGGGATGTGGCGGTCAGCCAACCATCCGTGCACGGCGATACCCAAATCCGCAGGCCCCGGCGCGGGTTGACGTCCGGCCCGACGGCCGCCGCGTTCGAATCCCGTGTCGAACGGGGGCACGCCCCGGCGTATCGGCTTGACACCCGAGATTCGAACATGTGTCCTAGATGCAGACAAACGAATACCTGTTCGAATCGTGCGTCGGTGGAGAACCGGCGGTGAGGAGGCCCGCGATGCGCTGGAACAACCTGGGCGACGACACCCCCGCCGCCCCGCCCGCCCTGTTCGGGACCGACGTCGTCACCACGACGATCGACACCCCCGAGTTCCGCGGCATCACGTTCCACGAGGTGCGCGCGCGGTCGATCATCAACCGGGTCCCCGGCGCGTCACGCATGCCGTTCGTCTGGACGGTGAACCCCTACCGGGGCTGCTCGCACGCCTGTGTGTACTGCTTCGCGCGCAAGACCCACAGTTACCTGGACCTCGACACCGGCGCGGACTTCGACTCGCAGATCATCGTCAAGGTCAACGCGCCGCAGCTCCTCGCCCGCGAACTGGCGGGCCGCCGGTGGCAGGGCGAGCACATCGCGATGGGCACCAACGTGGACCCGTACCAGCGTGCGGAGGGCCGCTACCGGCTCATGCCGGGCATCATCGCCGCGCTGCGCGACCACGCCAACCCGTTCTCCGTCCTCACCAAGGGGACGCTGATCCTGCGCGACCTGGAGCTGCTGCGCCAGGCGGCGGACGTCACGGACGTCGGCGTGTCCGTCTCGGTCGGGTTCACGGACCGCGAGCTGTGGCGCACCGTCGAGCCCGGCACCCCGGCGCCCGACCGGCGGCTCGGCGTCGTCCGGGCCCTGAGCGACATCGGCATCCCCTGCGGCGTCCTGATGGCGCCGATCCTGCCGTACCTGACCGACTCCCCCGCCCAGCTCCGCGAGACGGTCCGCGCGATCGCGGCGGCCGGGGCGTCGTCCGTGACGCCGCTCGTCCTGCACCTGCGGCCCGGCGCGCGCGAGTGGTACATGGCCTGGCTCGCGCGGCACCGCTCCGACCTGGTGCGGCGCTACGAGGTGATGTACGCGGGCGGCGCCTACGCGCCCAAGTGGTACCAGCGGCGCGTCACGCGGGAGGTCCACGAGCTGGCGACCGCGTACGGCATAGGCCCGGCCAGGCGGGGCGACCACCGGGCAGTGCCGCAGCCCGCGCCCCGGCAGGAGCCGGGCACGCAGCTGACGCTGCTGTGAGGGGCCCGCTCAGCCGCCGCCGGGGGGCGGCCCCGCGAGGACGATGCCGTTGCCGTCCGGGTCGTCGAGGGTGAGGAACCGGCCCCAGGGGGCGTCCTGCGGCCCCTCGACGGCGACCCCGGCGGCACGCAGCCGCGCCGCGTCCGCCTCCACGTCGCCCGTCCGCAGGACCAGCCCCTTCAGGCTGCCGGGCGGCATGGTCGGGAACCAGGTGACGAGCGTGATGCCCGTCGGTGAGCCGGGCGGCGCGACCTCGACCCAGCGGCGGCCGGGCTCCATCGGGTTGTCCCGCACCAGGCGGAGGCCGAGGACGTCCACGTAGAAGCTCTTGGCCCGCTCCTGGTCGGAGACCGGCACGGAGACGATCTGGATGCTGTCGATGCCCATGTACCGCATCGTCGCGCAGGGCGCCGGGGACCGCCTCCCGTCCGGACACGCGTGACGGCCCCGAGGCGTGGGACACCCGGGGCCGTCGGCTCGTGGGACGCGTGGATCAGGCGCTGAGCAGCCGCTCCATCGTGTCGCGGTAGTCCAGCATGATCACGCGCCACTTCTCCGTGTCGAGACCGTCGGCGTCGTGGTGCGCGCCGTCGCCGTTCCCGTTGCCGCCGTTGCCGTTCCCGTCCCAGGTCGTCCGCATCGCGCGGCGGCGCTCGTCCAGCGAGGCGGCGATCCGGGCGACGGCCGCTTCGAGCACCGTGTCCGCCTCGGCGACGGACTGCTTCGGGCTGTCAACGAACGCCCCGACCGCGTGCTGGAGTTCGGCCCGCAGCCGCGCCGCCTCCGGGGCGGGGATCAGCCCGTCGGCGAGCTCGCCCGCCAGGAACTGGCCGTCCCCGTAGGTGCTCCCGCCCTCGGGCGGGGTGTCGCCGAACCTGCCGTCGCCGAAGCCGTCCGCGCCCTGCGGCGCGTAGGGCGTGTCGCCGTAGACCGGGGCGGTCTCGGTGGCAGGGCCTGTCGTCGTGTACGTGGTGTCCCGCGCGCCCTCGGCGCCCTTGTTCCTGTCGTTGTCCTCCGGCTTGTGCATCACGCACCACCCTTCGTCGCTGTACCGGCCGCGCCGCCCTGCGGCGCGGTGCCGGCGGTCCGCTGGTGTGCGGCGCCCCGGCCCGTCCGGTCGGTCCTGCTGCGCACGATCGTGGCCATGCGCCGGCCCTTGTGGTGCTGCTCGTCCGCCGCCTGGGCGTTCAGCAGGTCGTTGAACAGGTCACGCGCCCGGACGAGGCCCTCCCGCAGCTCCTCCGTCACCGTGCCGTCCGCCGGTTCACGCCCGGCGAGGGCGTGCACCGTGCGGTAGCCCTCGACCTGCCGCGGGTGGTGCACGGACAGTGCGGCCACCTGGTCGTCGTACGCGTGCGAGGGGTAGCCCCGGTCATGGATGAGCTGGGTGAGGAGGTGGTCGGCCTCGGCGACCGCGCCCGAGGGGGACTCGACGAACTTCTCCTGCACACGCGCCCAGCGCAGCCGGTACCGTTCGCGGTCCTCCGCGGACAGCGCCCGCTGGCGCAGTCCGCCGTGCTCCTTGAGCCGGGCGGCCAGTTCCTTCCGCGCGGCCTTGGTGTCGCCGTGGTGGCGGGCGACCGCCCGGTCGTACTCGGGCCCGAATCGACGTTGCAGTCTCCCCGTGCCCGCGGGCCCCGCAGACGGCGCCAGGACGAGCGCCAGCAGTGCGAGGACGACCACGGCCAGGATGATGATCACTACTGTGGACATGACTTCCCTTTCGCAGGATCCTCTTGCGCGAGGTTGTCGTCACCCTCCGGTTACCCGAGCGCGGTCTCCCAAACGTGTCATTCGGCGGCCCTGTTGACGGGATGCGCCGTCGATCCCCCGGCGCGCGGCGCCCGTTGTCCCCCGCACCCCGCCGACCGGCGCCGGGCCCCGGCGCGCAGGGCGCACAATGCACTGGTGACCATCTCGTCCCAGGACCGGCCCGCCTCCGGGCGAGGGCGTGTCGTGTCCGACATCCTGCTCGCCCTCGCGCTGTGCGTGTTCGAGGCGCTGGCCCTCGTGTTCGCCGTCTTCCTCCTACTGGTGGACAACTGGGGCGAGGCGGCGGACGACGGCCCGGCCATCACGTTGTTCGCCGTGGCCGCCGCGCTGGCCGGTGGCTGCTCCGCGCTCCTGCTGCGGGCCCGCAGGCCGGTCTCGGGGGTGACGCAGGGGCTGGTCGCGGTGGGGCTGGCCTGCCTGGCGCTCGTCGGCCTGACCGCCTGACGGCGGCCGGTTCCGGCGGACGGCCGCGCGGCCGTCCGCCGGAGCGCGCCTCACTGGATCAGTTCGAGGTGCGGATGGTCGGGGGACACCGGGCAGGCGTACAGCTGGAGGTCGTAGCCCCGGGCGAGGTCGAGCATGGCCGGGTTCCGCGCCGGGGGCTCGGTGAGGGACGCCAAGGACTCGGCCCGGTCCTCCTCGGGTATCCAGCTCTCCGTGCCGGAGCTCCATTCGCGCGAGGCGAGGGTCAGCAGCGCGTCCATCTCGGTGCCGCACGCGGCGCAGAGCCGGGGTTGGGGGTCGGTGAGGGCCCAGCGGGTCCATCCGCCGACCTTCCAGCCGGGAGCGACGGACAACGTGCCCGTGTAGAGATCGACGTAGAACCCCTTCGACCAGGGCGGGTCTGAGCCGACCACCGCACCCCCGACCGTCCGCCACGTGCTCCGGTCCTCAAGCCGCCTGCGCGACTCCTTGCCCAGCTCGGCCAGGCTCGGGTACTCGGTCGTCCGCTCAGGCGCGAGCAGGCACGGCTCGGGCAGGTAGCCGGGGAACTGGATGACAGGCGGCTCGGGCGGCGCGGCGAGGATGTCGGTGACCGTGGCGGCGGACCGCCAGAACAGCGCGGTCCCGGGCGGCTCCGAGTGGTCGAAGGGGCACGACAGGACCTGGAGCACGTCCGCCCCCGACCCGCCGGGCACGCGCAGGCCGGGCACGTCGCGTACGTACAACTGCGCCACGGGCAGCAGGGGCACGGGGCCCTCGGGCCATGCGGGACGGGCGTCGGCCCGCTTCCCGAACGCGTGCTTGTCCGGCGTGTGCAAGGACGTGTCGGCTGTCTCGTGCGCCCCGCCCGCCGCTGCCGACAGGCCGCGCCGCCGCAACCGTTCGTCCCGCAGTGCGACGGGGTCGTTCACCCCGTCCCACACGTGCGGCCCCTCGCAGTGCGGCCACGGCTCGTCGGCGGGCCACAGCAGCGGCCCACCGATGGAACTGTCGTGCGGTGAAGGGACTCCGGGGCGGGGGTGAAGCCGCGTCGCCGTGCGTGCCAGCGGGGCCAGTTC
This sequence comes from Streptomyces avicenniae, assembly GCF_000719135.1. Lineage (GTDB taxonomy): Bacteria > Actinomycetota > Actinomycetes > Streptomycetales > Streptomycetaceae > Streptomyces > Streptomyces avicenniae. The sequence continues at coordinate 657,787 of NZ_JOEK01000009.1, forward strand.
AGGGACGACGGCGGTGACGTCCAGCGGCCTCGGCGGCGTGGTGCGGGCACGGAGCACGGCGGCGATGCCCCCCACCCGCCCGGCGCAGGCCGACCGGATCTCGTCCAGCAGTTCGGGGTGGTGCTCGCCGTAGGTGTGCAGTGCGTGCCACACCGCGTCGAGCGCCGCTATGAGCGGGTCGGGCCCGGCGGCGGCGAGCACGGCGGGGAGGGCGAAGTGCGGCTGTGAGATCCGACCGGGGATCTGCGGCGGGGCGGTGGGACACACGACCTCGACGTAGGCGTGCCCTCGGGCCGCCGACGGTGGGGGAACGTAGGGCGGGCGCTCGGGAGGTATCGCCGCGAGCACGGGCCTTCCCGGCGCGGGAGGGTCGGAGCGCAGCGTCGCCCACATCAGGGTCGTGTCGTCGAAGGGCGGCGGCAGCGGGCGTCCGCCCGCCAGTTCGGTGAGCGCCCGGGCGGCCCAGGGCACGGCGGCCAGGCCGGACACCTCGCAGGCCCGGCGCGCGGCCAGGAGCGCCACCGCGCGCTGGACCTCGGGCCCCACGGCGTCGAGGACGTGCACCAGGTCGCTGTCGAACTGGAGCAGACCGAGGACGTTGCTCTTCCTGGCACCGCGCAGCCGCTCGCTCGGCAGCCGTCCGCCCCACTCCCACTTCTCGTGGTGGAGCCGTCGCTCCTCGGCGGCGCGTTCGGCCCGCTCCTCGGCGGCCCGCGCGAACACCTCGCGGGTGGCGCGCGCGGCCTCGGCGAGCTGCTCGGGCGTCCGCGTCGTCGCGCGCGCGTAATCGTGCATGCCCTGGGCGGCCCACGTGGTCCGGCGTATCACCCGGTCGGGGGCGGGTGGGGCGGGCCAGAACTGGAGGAGATAGCTGTGCAGGTCCGCCTTCTCGGCGCTCCCGGAGGGGAGTTCCGCCGCCTCGTCCATCCCCCGGGCGCAGTACCGGACCCGGTAGTCGGTCCGTGCGAGACCCAGGTCCCACGCCGCCTCGCCGTCCCCCTGCACCAGCCGCGTGCGCCCCGACGCGGGACGGAAGGACGCCTCGACCACGTCCTCCCAGACCTCGTCCAGCGCGGGGGCTTCGTCGTGGACCTCCACGACGAGGCCGACGTCGCCCGCGTACAGGCCGACGGACAGGAGGATGGCGCCCGGGACCGCGACCCCGCACAACCCCACGTTCTGGCTTGCGAACGCCGCGGACAGCCCCGGTCTGACGCCGCCAGGATCGCTCTCGACGTAGAGCGCGCGGTCGTCCGCACGCACCTCTCCCGCGATTGGTCTGCGCATGGCAGGCCCCCTCCCTCAGGACGGCCTCGGAAGCCAGGTCGGGCAGGCCGTCACGTACCCCGATCATGCCGCAGGCCACTGACAACACCGACATGTCGGGCCGCTCCGGGGCGCGATGGCCGCGTCCGGAGGGGCGGCGCGCGACGAGATCGCGCGCGGCGGGACGAGGCGTCCGACGAGCCGTTGCCTCTTCGCAGTCGCACTGCCCCCGGCCCGTCGCCCCGCCTACGTACCGGGAGGCGCCGACGACGCCTGGGGGGCGGCGGGCGTGTCCGGCGCGAGCCTCTCGGCCGCCGCTTCGAGCCGCCGCAGCAGCGGCGCCAGGCGCTCCCCGTCCAGGCCGAGGACGCGCGCCACGTCCCCCAGGTCGCCGCGCACGTCGTGCACGTGCCGCGGCAGGCGTGCGGCGTCCAACAGCCGGTCGAGGGCGGCACCGGCGGCCGTCCACTCGCCGCGCGCGCAGTGGACGACGAGCAGTTCCCCCCAGGCGTCCGGCTCCCCGGCGGCGCCCGCGTCCCCCGCCGTCCCGGCCGCGCACAGCGCCGTCAGCCGCTCGTCGGCGGCGTCGGCCTCCACGGCCTCGCCCTCACCGGCCCTGCGCAGCGCGATCACGAGGCCGAGGACGGCCAGGGCGCGTCCCGGGTGCCGCTCCACGTTCTCCCGGCACGCGGCGACGGCCTCCGGATGCCTGCCGAGGGCCCCGAGCGCCATGCCCAGGTGACCGAGCGCCCAGGCGACGTCGCCACCGCCCACAGCCGCGGACCGGTCGAACGCCTCGACGGCCTCCTCGTCCCGGCCCAGGCAGTGCAGCACGTAGCCCCGGTCGGCGTGGTGACCGGCGTGGCCCGGGGCGAGGCCGACGGCGCGGTCCAGGTCGGCGAGCGCGGCGCCGAGGTCGCCGCGCAGGCGGTGGATCTCGCCGCGCTGCGCGAACGCCCAGGCGTAGTCGGGCCGGATGGCGAGGGCGCGGTCGAGGTCGGCCAAGGCCGCCGCGTAGCGCCCCAGTTCGGTGGCGAGGCGGCCACGGTCGGCGTGGGCCCAGGCGTACTCCGGGTCCAGCTCGACGGCCCGCGCGTAGTCGGCGTACGCCGACGCCCAGTGCCCGAGGTACGTCCTGACGCGGGCGCGCTCGCCGAACGCCCAGGCGTACTCGGGCTCGTGCCGGATGGCGCGGTCGAGGTCGGCGAGGGCCGCCGCGTGGTCGCCACGGGCGCTGTGCACGCGGCTGCGCTCGCCGAACGCCCAGCTGTAGTCGGGCTGGATGGCGATGGCGCGGTCGAGGTCGGCCAGGGCCCGCGTGTCGTCGCCGAGGGAGCGGTGCGAGCGGCTGCGTTCCGCGTACGCCCAGGCGTAGCCGGGGTCAAGCTCGACGGCCCTGGTGTGGTCGGCGACGGCCTCCGCGTAGTGGCCGAGGCAGCGGTGGGCCTGGCCGCGTTCGGCGACGGCCCAGGCGTCGCGCGGGTCGAGGGTGACGGCGCGGTCCAGGTCGGCGAGCGCCTCCTCGAACCGGCTGAGGTAGACGAGGAGATGGCCGCGGCGGGCGTACACCGTGGCGTCGTCGCGGCCCAGGGCCATGGCGCGCTCGACGTCGGCGTGGGCCTCGCTGTAGTCGCCGAGCGCGAGCCGGGTCGCGCTCGACCCGAGCCAGGCGCGCGCCAGTCCTGGATCGAGCGTGAGCGCCGCGCTGTGGTCGGCGAGCGCGCGCCCGAGGTCGCGGGCGAAGCGGTACGCGTCGCCGCGCACGGTGTGGGTGAGCGCGCGGCCCGTGGCGTCGAGGCCTGGCGCGTCGAGGAGGAGGGTGAGGGCGGCGGCCGTGCCGCTCTCCTGCCCGGCGGCGCGGGCGAGGCGGCGGGCCCAGCCGCCGATGGGCGCCGAGTCGGTGTCGGCGGCGGCCCAGCCGAGCATCTCGACCCAGCGGTGCAGCGTGGAGGGGCCGTGGTCGCAGGCGAGGACGGTCTCCAGCAGCGCTCCGGGGAGGGCGCGCGGCGGGTCGGCGCAGAGCTGGTGGTAGGTCTCGTTGAGCCGGTGGCCGCGCCAGTCGGGGTCGGCCCAGCGCTCCTCGGGGTCGGGGACGCGCTCCTCCAGTTCCTCGCGGCGGCGGCGGAACTCGTCGGCCAGCAGGGTGTGTCCGCGCCGCCACCGCTCGGGCGAGCGGACGCGCTGGAGCCGCAGCATCGGGGCGCGGACGACGTCGTGGTAGCGGTGGCGGCCCGCGCGGTCGCTGACGAACGGCAGGGCCCGCAGCCACGCGTACTCCCCCGGCCCCGCGCCGGGCACGAGCGTGCGGTGGACGTCCTCGTCGAGGTCGCGGGAGAGCGCGCAGGCGAGGACGGCGGCGCGCCGGTCGAGGTCGGGCTCCCACTTGAGGAAGCGCTCCACCGCCGTCTCGGAGGGGTCGGCGACGGCCTCGGGCCCGGCCGGGCGGGTCTGGGCCAGCATGTCGAGGAGGACGGGCAGCCTGCCGGACAGCCGTAACACGGCCTCGACGGTGCGCTGTTCGGTGACGCCCTTGGCGGTGAGGAGGGTGCGCGCCTCCTCCTCGGTGAAGACGTCGAGCGGCGTCGCGGCGATCTGGTCGAGCCAGTCGCCCCAGCAGGCGGTGGCGAGACGGCCCTGTCCCGACAGGACGACCAGGACGTTGAGCGGCACGTCGCCGAAGCCGTCGCCGAGCAGCAGGTCGCGCAGCCAGACGTCGAGGACGGGCCCGGTGCGCTCGTACGTGTCGAAGAACAGCACGATCCAGCGGTGCTGCGCGGCGACCTCGCCGAGGTCGGCGGCGAACACGGGCGTGAGGACGGGGACGGGCGTCATGACGAGTTGCACGTCCTCGTGGTCGCGCAGCCGTGAGCTGAGCTGGGCGCGCAGCCGGTCGAGGCCCTGGGCGACCTGCTGCGGATCGACCGCGGCCGTGAGCGCGCCGACGCCGGGGAGGAAGGACGCGGCGCCGAGGCCGAGTTGCGCGGCGAGCCCGGCGCCGGGGGACGCGTCGGCGGGCGCGGGCCCGGCGGGGGCCGGGGCGGCGGCCTCGTGGCGGCGCTGCCGGTAGACGGCGAGGCGCTTCTCGAACGTCTTCAGCCGCCGGTCCTTGGCGGCGAGTTGGTGCGCGATGCTCTCCATCGCCTCGACCGGGCTGTGCACGTCGTCGCCGATGTAGGCGGTGACGGCGTCGTGTTCGCGGGCCAGCTTCTCCCACTGGCGGACCAGCGACGTCTTGCCGACGCCCGCGTGCCCGTGCACGTGGAAGAGGAACTGGTAGTCGGGATCGGCGACGTCGCGCGTCAGGTTGTCGCGGAACACGGCGAGTTCGCCGCGCCGCCCGACGAATCCGGCCTCCCGCCGCTGCCGGATGAGGTCCTGCCGCGACAGACGACGCGCCGTCATCTCACCACCCCCGGCCGCACATTATGGCGCAACGGCCTCCCGGTCCCGGCCGGGGAGCGAGGTGTGCGCGGCGACGGCCTCGGCGAGCGCGTCCAGCCCGCGCCGCACGAGCGGGTGCTGACGGCTCCCGCGCCGGACGCAGGTGAGGAGGCGCCGGGAGAGCGGCGGGCCGCCCGTGACGGGCACCCGGACGACGGCGGGTTCCGCGGGCGGCGTGACCAGGCGCGGGAACAGCGTGACGCCGAGGCCGTGGCCGACGAGCGCCGCCATGGCCGACCACTCCTGCACGTGGTGCGCGACGCGCGGGCTGAAGCCCGCCATGCCGCAGAAGACGGAGACCCGCCGGTGGTGGTCGCAGCTGTCGGGGAAGGGCAGGACCCAGTCGTGGTCCGCCGTCTCCTCAAGGCGGACGTCGGCGCGCCCGGCGAGGGGGTGCCCGGCGGGGACCAGGAGGTCGAGGGGCTCCTCCACCAGCGACTCCTGGTCGAAGCGGGAGTCCCCCGGGTGGGGGAAGCCGTCGGGGGGCGCGAGGACGGCGATGTCGGCGTCGGTGGACATCAGCATGTCGAAGCCCTGGGGCGCCTCGCACTGGGCGATCTCGACGGTGAGCCCGGGGTGGCGGGCGCGCAGGATCGCGGTGGCGGGGGCGAGGAGGCTGGTCACGGCGCTGGGGAAGGCGCACATCCGCAGCAGCCCGGCCTCACCCGCGCGGTAGGACTCAAGGGCGGACTCGGCCTCCTCCCAGCGGGCCATGAGGGCGTCGCCGTGCTGGACGACGAGGTGCGCGGCGCCCGTCAGCCGTATGCCGCGCCCCTGCGGTTCGACGAGGGGGACCTTCAGTTCGCGCGCCATCTCGCGCAGGTGGTGGGAGACGGCGGAGGGCGTGAGGTGGAGGGCCGCCGCGGCGGCGGTGACCGTGCCGTGCTGGTGGACGGCGCGCAGGACGTGCAGGCGACGCGGATCAATCATGCAGCCATACTGCACGGTCGGGTACGAAAACATGCAATGGACGTGAACGGTCGGCTGTTCAAGACTGGTCGCATGTCCCTCATCGACCACACACCGCTGACCGACCGACCGGCCGCCCCCTCGGCGGGGAACGGCCCCGCCGAGCTGTCCCGGCACACGACCGCCGAGGGCACCACCGTCTGGCTGCGCTGCTCCTGCGGGCGGCTGCGCATGGTGTTCACCCCAGAATCGCCGCTCGGCACACCGCTGTTCGCGGGCGGCCGGACGGCGGGCTGCCCCGACTGCGGGTGAGCCCCGGCCCGTTCAGGCCCGGCTCAGTCCGGCAGGGCGAGCAGCGCGGGCAGTTCGCCCAGGCCCGTGATCCGGCGGAGCGGCACGGACCCCGCGCCGGTCAGGCCGCCGCTCCCCCGCCGGTCGAGCCATATCCCGCGCAGCCCCGCCGCATCGGCGCCCTCGGCGTCGAGATCGGGACGGTCGCCGACGTACGCCACCTCGCGCGGCGCCAGCCGCAGCGCCGCGCACACCGCGTGGAACGCCTCGGGCGCGGGCTTGGCGTGGCCCAGCTCGTCGGAGCAGAGCAGCACCTCGAAGCGCTCCCGCACACCGAGGGCCGTCAGCTTGCGGTGCTGCGCCGCCACGCCCGAGTTGGACAGCAGGCCGTGCCGGTACGCGGGCGTCAGCGCGTCGAGCGCGGGCAGCACGTCGGGGAACAGCGCCCAGGCGCCCTCGTAGTGGCGGCGGTACCCCTCGAACCAGGCGTCGGCCGCGGCGTCGTCCAGCTCACGGTCCAGGAAGTCCCGCACGCGCTCGCGCCGTTGCCCGGCGAACGTCAGCTCGCGGCTGGTGAAGCGGCGGTAGTGGACGTCCGTCGCCTCCTCCCAGCGCGCCAGCGCGGCCTCGTGCGACGGGAAACGGCGCAGCAGCCCCGTCTCGCCGAAGTACGCCAGCGCCCCCGTGCGCGCCGCGCCCGAGTGGTCGAAAACGGTGTCGTCGATGTCCCACACAACAGCCCGGATCGCCATGTCCCGGACCGTAGCATCGGCCCGTGCGCATCCTGACCTGGAACCTGTGGTGGCGCTTCGGCCCCTGGGAGCGGCGGCACGACGCCGTCCTCGCGTGGCTGCGCCGGGAGCGGCCCGACGTCTGCGGCCTCCAGGAGGTGTGGGCGGCGGGCGACGCGAACCTGGCGGCCCGGCTGGCGGACGAGCTGGGCATGCACTGGGCGTTCACGCCGGGCGAGGTGATGCCGCACTGGCGGGAACGCGGGCCGACTCCCGCGCTGCGCACCGGCGTCGGGGTGGCCGTGCTGAGCCGCTGGCCGATCGCGGCGACGGCGGTGGCGCGCCTGCCCACGGGCGAGGGGCCCGAGCGGCTGCGGCCCGCGCTGTTCGCGCTGCTCGACGCGGGCCCCTACCGCGTGCCGTTCTTCACGACGCACCTGCACTCCTCGGGCGACGGCTCGGCCGTGCGGCAGGCGCAGGCCGCCGCGCTCGCGCGCTTCGTGGCGCACCGGCGCGGCGACGGTGCGTTCCCGCCCGTCGTCACCGGCGACCTCAACGCCGAGCCCGACACGCCCGAGGTGCGGCTGCTCGGCACGGCGGCCGGGCTCGTGGACGCGTGGACGCACGCCGCGCCGGGCGACCCCGGCGCGACGCGGCTGGCGCGCAACCCGTACCGGCCGGGCCCGGGCGTGCGGGACGGGCGGATCGACTACATCCACACCGGCACGCCGCAGGCCGGAGGCCCCGGGCGCGTGACGGCCGTGCGGCGCACGGGCGACGGGCCGGTGGGCGGCGTGTGGCCCTCGGACCACGCGGCGGTCGTGGCGGACCTCACCGACTGACGGCCGGGCCCGCGGCCCGTCACAGCGGCGCGGCGTACGGCCCGTCAGGACGCTCCATGCGCTGCGCCAGGACCGCGCGCGACCGCTCGACGACGTCCTCGGCGGGCAGCCGCCGGAAACCGTCCGCCGTGACGAGGGTGACGAGCGGGTGCGCACGCCGCACCGGGTCGGGGCCGCCCGTCGCCGAGTCCTCGTCCGCCGCGTCCCACAGCGCCTGGAGGGCGACCGTGACGGCCTCGTCCTCCGCCAGTCCTGGCCGGTACAGCTTCTTCAACGCGCCGCGCGCGAACAGCGACCCCGACCCGGTGGACGCGTAACCGTGCTCCTCGGTGCAGCCGCCCGCCATGTCGTAGGAGAAGAGGCGCCCGCGCCCCGCCGCCACGTCCCAGCCCACGAACAGCGGGATCACGGCGAGGCCCTGCATGGCGAGGCCGAGGTTGCCGCGGATCATCGTGCTCAGCCGGTTGGCCTTGCCCGACAGGGAGAGGGGGACGCCCTCGACCTTCTCGTAGTGCTCAAGCTCCAGTTGGAAGAGCCGCACCATCTCGACGGCGGGGCCGACCGTGCCGGAGATGCCGACGGCGGAGAACTCGTCGGCGGGGAAGACCTTCTCCGCGTCGTGGTGCGCGATCATGTTGCCCGCCGTGATGCGGCGGTCCCCGGCGAGCAGGACGCCGTCCTCGTACGCGGCGGCGACGATGGTCGTGCCGTGCGGGACGGCCCCCGCGTCCCGCACCACGGGCACGGGGCGGGCGCCCGGCAGCAGCGCCGGGGCGTGGTCGGACAGGAAGTCGAGGAACGAGGACGACCCGGGGGCCAGGAAGGCCGGGGGCAGTTCTCCCAGGCCGGAGACATCGGCGGACACGGTTCTCCCCTTTCCGTAGCGCGGACGCCCGACGATCTTCGCCCATCCACGGCTCCCGGGGAAACCCCGCCGCGCGCCCGGGGACCCCGCCCGCCGCCAGGAAACGGATGGCCGCCCGCGTGAGCGCTCGCTACGTTACGTCATGTGGATTACTTCATAAGGGAGTTGACGGAGGCCGACGCCGAGGGTGTCGCACGGGTGCGCGTCGCGGGCTGGCGGTACGCGTACCGGGGCATCATGCCGCAGTCCCACCTGGACGCGCTCGACCCCGCCGCGTTCGCCGCCCGGCTGCGCGCCGGGCTCCCCCGCCCGGACGGCCGGGCCGACCTCGTCGCCGACGCGGGCGCCGCGGGAGTCATCGGCTGGGCCGCCCTCGGCCCCTACCGGCCCGACCCACGCCTCGACCCGCCGGACGAGGACCCCTGCGGCGAGCTGTACGCCCTGTACGTGCGGCCCGACGTCGTCGGCACGGGCCTGGGCCGCGCCCTCACCGACACCGCCCTGCGCCTGCTGGACGGCCTGGGCCACCGGCGCGTCCGCGTCTGGGCCGTGGCGGACAACGCCCGCGCCCGCCGCTTCTACGAGCGCGCCGGGTTCGGGGCCGAGCCAGTCACGCGCACCGAGGACGTCGGCGGGCGGCCCGTCGCGGAGGTCCGCCACACGCGGCCGTGACGGCCCCGCCGGGCCCGCCGGGGCGGCGCGGAACGCACGCGCACCCCGGCCTGGCCATGGAGTACGTTCAGTTCATGGCTCTTCCCGTGAAGCCCGCCCGTCAGCCGAGCACGCCCCAGCGCCTCAAGGTGCGGCGGCGGCTCGCCGACGCCGCCATGGAACTCTTCGCGACGAAGGGCTACGAGGCGACCACGGTGGACGAGATCGCCGCGACCGCAGGAGTGGCGCGCAGGACGTTCTTCCGGCACTTCCGCTCCAAGGAAGAGGCCATCTTCCCCGACCACGACGACACCCTGGTCCGCGCCGAGACCGTCCTCGGCGCCGCGCCCGCGCACGAGCACCCGATCGACACCGTGTGCCGCGGCATCAAAGAGGTCATGAAGATGTACGCCGCCTCCCCCGCCGTGTCGGTGCAGCGCTACCGGCTCACGCGCGAGGTACCGGCGCTGCGCGAGCGGGAGATCGCCTCCGTCGCCCGGTACGAGCGGCTGTTCACGCGCTACCTGCTCAGCCAGTTCGACGAGAACTCCCACAACGGCGACGAGCCGCTGCTCGCCGAGGTCGCCGCCGCCGCCGTCGTGACGGCCCACAACCACGTGCTGCGCCGCTGGCTGCGCAGGGACGGCGAGGGCGACGTCGAGGCCGAGCTGGACCACGCGTTCGCCATCGTGCGCCGCACCTTCGCGTCCCTGCCGGTGATCGCGGCGGCGGGCGGCCACCCGCCGGTCGCCGCCTCGACGCAGGGCGAGGTCCTGGTCACGGTCGCGCGCACGGACGCGCCGCTGAGCGAGGTCATGCGCACGATCGAACGGGCGCTCGCCGGTCCGGGACGCGGCCCCGCGCGCCCCTGAGCCGTCTCGTCGGCCCCCGAGCACCGTCCCGCACCCCCACCGGAGGTCCCGCACGTGACCGCGTACCGCCCGCAGCGCCCCCAGCGCCCGCGCCGCTCCAGCCTGGCCGTGCCGGGCAGCAGCCAGCGGTTCATCGACAAGGCGAGGACGCTCCCCGCCGACCTGGTCTTCCTCGACCTGGAGGACGCCTGCGCGCCCTCGGCGAAGGAGGAGGCACGGCACCGGGTCGTCGCCGCGCTCAACGAGGGCAGCTGGGACGGCAGGACGCGCGTGGTCCGGGTCAACGACTGGACGACCGAGTGGACCTACCGCGACGTGATCACCGTCGTCGAGGGCGCGGGCGCCGAACTCGACTGCCTGCTGCTGCCGAAGGTCGCCGACGCGCAGCAGGTGCGGGCCCTCGACCTGCTGCTGACCCAGGTCGAGCGCGCGAACGGGCTCGACGTGGGGCGCATCGGCATCGAGGCGCAGATCGAGAGCGCCGAGGGCCTGGTGAACGTGGACGCGATCGCGGGCGCGTCACCGCGTCTGGAGACGCTGGTCCTCGGGCCCGCCGACCTCATGGCCTCCCTCAACATGAAGTCGCTCACCGTCGGCAAACAGCCGCCTGGTTACCCTGCGGACGCGTACCACTACATCCTGATGCGCATCCTGCTCGCCGCGCGCACGCACGGCCTCCAGGCCATCGACGGCCCGTACCTGCTCATCCGCGACGCCGAGGGCTTCGACGAGGTGGCGCGGCGGGCGGCGGCGCTGGGCTTCGACGGCAAGTGGGTGCTGCACCCGGACCAGATCGCGGCGTGCAACGCGATCTTCTCGCCCGCGCAGGAGGACTACGACCACGCCGAACTCGTCCTCGACGCCTACGCGTACGCCACCTCGGAGGCGGGCGGCGCCAGGGGCGCGGCGATGCTGGGCGACGAGATGATCGACGAGGCGAGCCGGAAGATGGCGCTCGTCGTCGCGGGCAAGGGGCGTGCCGCCGGGCTGCGGCGCACGTCCGCCTTCACCCCGCCCGCCTGACACGCCCCACGCGCCCCGCAGGCCCGCCCCGGAACGGTCCCGGCGCAGGTCACGGCGGGGGCGCGGGCCCCGGCGCCCGAATGCGCGGCGGCAGCGGCGACTTCCGGCCAGAGAAATGTCTCGCAAAATCTCGGGCACACGTTCTTTGCCCTGCACGGGAAGTCACCGGCGACCGGCGCGCCGAAAACCTCCCGGTCGCAGACCCGGACGGGTGTTACGGAACGCGCCCGCGCCCCCTCCGGCCAATTGCCGGGAAATGCGCGGTCACGGCCCTCTCGCACGGACGGCCACGCGCGCGCCGTGTGACGGCCTCGTGAAGTCCCGTGCCCCCGGGCGGAGATGAGGACGGGAGGGAAAACGCCTGTTCCACGCCGCGCGCGGGCGTGATCTCCCCCACGAAGGACCCGGGCGGACGGGACATCCGGCCGCGACCGGCCCGCTGGCTTGCCGAGTTACCGCCCGGGACCTATAGCATCGAACCAGCCGCGCCACTTCGGAAAGGCGTGGTTTCCCCGCTACGAAGGTCTCGCATGCCTTACCGCTCTTCTCCCCAACCAGGTCGCTCCGTGCGACTGGCGCGCGGTGCGTCCCCGTGGCTGCTGCCCACCGTGGCAGCGGCGGGCGTCAGCCTGGTGAAGGCCCGCCGTTCCGGCCGGTGGGCCGCGGCGGCCGTGCCGGTCACCGCGCTGGCCGCCGGAATGCTGTGGTTCTTCCGCGACCCGGAGCGGGAGATCGGCGAGGGACGGGTCATCTGTCCCGCGGACGGTGTGGTGCAGAGCATCATGCCGTGGCCCGACGGCAGGACGCGGGTGGCGATCTTCATGAGCCCGCTGAACGTCCACGTGAACCGCGCGCCGGTCGCCGGGACCGTGAAGTCCGTCGAGCACATCCCGGGCGGCTACGTCCCGGCGTTCGACAAGGAGAGCGAGAACAACGAACGCGTGGTCTGGCGTTTCGACAGCGAGCTGGGCGACCTGGAGATGATCCAGATCGCGGGCGCCGTCGCGCGGCGGATCGTGCCGTACGTGCCGCAGGGCTGCAAGGTCGAGCAGGGCGACCGCGTGGGGCTGATCCGTTTCGGGTCACGCGTGGACGTCTACCTGCCCGAGGGGATCGATCCCGCCGTCGAGGTGGGCCAGCACACCATCGCGGGAGTGACACGTCTTGACCGTGACTGACCGGAACGCCCCGGCGCGCTGGACGGCCGTCGAGGACGACGAGGACACCGACGACGGGCTGCCGCTGTCCATGCGGCTGTCGATAGCGGACACGCTCACCCTGTCCAACGCCACCTGCGGTTTTCTGGCGGTCTACTTCACGACCACGGGTGTGCTGATCCCGCACCTCACCAACAGCGGGGACGCGGGCGTCGTCCGGAACAACGCGGCGACCGCCGTCCTGCTCATGCTCCTCGCCTCGGTCTTCGACCTGTGCGACGGCCTGGTCGCGCGCAAGCTGCGCGCCTCGCCGATGGGCGCCGAGCTGGACAACCTGTCCGACCTGATCAGCTTCGGTCTCGCCCCGGCCTACTTCGTGCTGGTGTGGGGCATGGTCGTCGGCGACATCCACGAACCGCTGTCGGCGCTCGCGGCGACGGTGGTGCTGCTCGCGGTGGTGCTGCGGCTGGCCAGATTCAGCTGCGTGACCATGCCGGACGGCGTGTTCCAGGGCATGCCGAGCCCCTTCGGGGCGCTGACCGTCGTCTCCATCGTGCTGCTGGAACTGCCGTTCACGCCGACGCTGCTGGCCATCGTCGGGGTCGCCTGGCTGATGGTGAGCCGCGTCGAGTACCCGAAGCCGCGCGGCCCGCTGGCCGCCGCGATGCTGGCGTGGATCGTGCTGAGCATGGCGCTGCTCACGGGCTGGGCGTTCGACGCACCGGGCGGCCTGCTCATGCTCCAGACCGGCTGCGCGCTCCAGCTGGTGCTGGGCGCCGTGATCCCCCTGTTCGCGATGGCGCGCCGCGTGTACGCGTTCCGGGACAACCGCCGCGAGGCGCGCGCCGGAATCGAGCCCTGACCGCCGGGCGTTACGGGCCACTGTCGGTGGCCCGTAGCACAATGGCGCGCATGCAGCTCACCAAGAAGGGCCACGCCTGCGTCCGGCTCACCAAGGACGGGCGCACGCTCGTCATCGACCCGGGCGGCTTCAGCGAGCCGGACGCGGCGGTGGGCGCCGACGCCGTGCTCGTCACGCACGAGCATCCCGACCATTTCGACGAGGGCCGCCTGCGGGCCGCCCTGGACGCGTCGCCCGGCGCGGAGATCTGGAGCCCGCTCAGCGTCGCCGACCAGATCTCCGCCGCCTTCCCCGGCCGTGTCCACACCGTGGGCGACGGCGACACGTTCGAGGCCGCCGGATTCGCCGTCGAGGCGCACGGCACGTGGCACGCGGTCATCCACCCCGATCTGCCGCGCGTGACCAACGTCGGCTACGTCGTGGACGGCGAGGTGTTCCACCCCGGGGACGCGCTGACCGTCCCCGAGCGCCCGGTGCGGACCCTCCTGCTGCCGGTCCACGCGCCGTGGAACAAGGTCGCCGACGTCGTGGACTACCTGCGGGCCGTGGGGCCCGAGCAGGCGTACGCCGTCCACGACAGCCTGCTCAGCGACACCGGCCTCGGCCTGTACCGCAGGCTGCTGGGCCCGGACGGCATCGGTGTCGGGAAGGCCGCGTACGACCGGCTCGCCCCCGGCGCGTCCGTCACCGTCTGAGCAGCAGCCCGCCCCCGCCCGCCCGTCCCCGCCGTCCGGAAGTACTGCCATGCGTATCGCCACCTGGAACGTCAACTCCGTCACCGTCCGCCTGGAGCGCCTGCTGGCCTGGCTGGAGAGCAGCGGCACCGACGTGCTGTGCCTCCAGGAGCTGAAGTGCGACCTGGACGCCTTCCCCGCCGAGGCGCTGCGCGCGGCCGGGTACGAGGCGGCCGTGCACGCCGACGGGCGGTGGAACGGCGTCGCCGTCCTCTCGCGCGTCGGCCTGGACGACGTCACGCACGGCCTGCCGGGCTGCCCCGAGTACGACGGGGTGGCCGAGCGGCGCGCGGTCGCCGCGACGTGCGGGGGCGTGCGGGTGTGGTCCGTCTACGTGCCGAACGGGCGCGAGGTGGGGCATCCGCACTACACGTACAAGCTGGAGTGGCTGGGGGCGCTGCGGACCTCGGTCGCGGCGGACGCGGCCGGTGCCCGCCCGTTCGCGGTGCTCGGCGACTTCAACGTGGCGCCTGAGGACACCGACGTGTGGGACATCACGGTGTTCGAGGGCGCCACGCACGTGACGGAGGCGGAGCGCGCCGCCCTGGCCGCCCTGCGCGCCACCGGACTGACCGACGTGGTGCCGCGTCCGCTCAAGTACGACCGGCCGTTCACCTACTGGGACTACCGGCAACTGGGCTTCCCGAAGAACCGGGGCATGCGGATCGACCTCGTCTACGGGAACCAGGCGTTCGCCTCATCCGTCAAAGATGCGTACGTGGACCGTGAGGAGCGGAAGGGGAAGGGCGCGTCCGACCACGCGCCGGTGGTGATCGATCTGGACGTGTGAACGACCGGATCTGTGAACAAGTGGTGACGCGTGCCTGTGGTGCGGGTGACAGAAGGAGTGGGACCCTGGAAGGCATGAACATCCCTTTCCTGGACAACTGGCGCAAGCAGTCCACCACCACCGTGCGTGACGCCTGGCCGGACCCCGAAGGGGTGGCTGAGCTGCTGTCCGAGTGCGACCTGCTCCGCGACCGGGCGCTGCACGCCGGTGTGGTGCTGGGCGACACGCCCGTCTCCCTCGAAGCGCTGGACCAGTTGCTGCCGCGCTGGCGCGACGACCCCGAGGAGCTGCCCTGGCTCGCCAACGACGCCGGGCTCTACCTCGGGACGGTCCTGGTGCGGACGGTGCCCGGCGCCCGGTGGGTCCCGGGGCCGGGCGGCAGACCGATCGTGGTGATGGCGTCGGGCCGCGAGGTGGACGTCGTCGCCGCGGGCGAGGACTGGGCCGACACGGGCTCGCCCGAACTCTCCCAGGTCTACGCCGAGGTCGCGGGCGACTGAGCCCCCGCTCAGCGGCCGAAGGTGATCGCGTACTCAAGCCGCCAGCGGTCGCCGAGCAGCACGGTGTCGGACGTCTCGACGGGGCGCCCTTCCGCGTCGTAGTGGGTGCGCTCGACGGAGGTGACGCACTGCCCCGGCGTGCAGCCGAGCGCCTCGGCCTCCGGGGTGGTGGCGGGGCGCGAGCCGATCATCTCCTTGGCCTCGACGATCCGGATGCCGATGGCCGCGAACCGGCCGCGTACGCCCCGGCGCGCGTAGGGGCCGCGCTCGGGGAAGACGACGTCGGTGCCCTCGGTGAGGGCCAGCGGCTCCCAGCTGGTGGCGAGTTGCAGCGGGCGCCGGTCGGCCAGGTACTCGTAGGACGTGCGCATGACGCGCTCGCCCGCCGGTATGCGCAGCCGCTGGGCGATGGCGGCCGGGGCGACGGCGGTGGCCGAGTCGGCCTCCCACGCGAGCTGCGGCTCGTCGGCGGGGCCGCGCGCGGGGACGGTGACGCGGGCGGCCAGCGGCGAGTCCACGGTGTCGGTGGAGCGCAGCAGCGCCCCGATCGGCACCCGGTCGCTGACGAAGACCCCCCGGCCGAACTGGCCGCTCACGTACCCGGCCGACTTGAGCACCCGTACCGCGCGGTCCACCGTCTGGTCGCTCGCGCCGTAGGAGCGCTTCAGCTGCGCTCTCGACGGTATGCGCGCCCCGACCGCCAGCCTCCCCTCGTCGATCCGCTGCCGCAGATCGTCGGCGATGCGCTGGTACACGGGCCGGCTCTCACCCATCCCCTGAACTCCCTTCCGCGGGCGGCGTGCGTGCGCCCTGCGTCCCCGGAGCCAGATTACGTCACCGCGCGTCAGTTTTCCTCACTGGTCGTGAGCTTCGGTCGCGCGGTGGTGGCGCTGCGTGTGACGTCGGCGACCAGTTCGACCACATCCGGGCCGTAGGCCTGGGAGTTGACGACGCGCAGCAGCAGCACGAAGCTGCCGCCCGAGCCGTGCTTGCGCGCCAGCCGCACGTGGTGCCTGGCGAGGTAACGGACGGCGGCCTGCCCGGCTATGGAGCGCTGGCCGCAGGCGAGGAAGACGGGACGGCCCTCCTCGCCCGCCGTGAGCCGGGCCAGCAGGACGTGCTCGACCGAGCCGTTCTCCAGCCGGTAGCGCTCGCTGCCGACGGTGAACGCGCCACGGTCGGGGCCGGGTTCGCTGTCGGTGTTGACCCGCACGCCGGGCAGCAGACTGTGCAGGTGGGCGGCCATGCGCCGGTTGCTCATGGGCCCGCCGAGGCAGAACTCCGTGCGCTCGCCGAAGCCTTGGCGCGTGCTCTCGCCCGAGACCACCTCGGCCTTGGCGCCGCAGTTCTTCACGACGGCGGCCAGCTCCAGCAGGGCGAAGACGTCGTTCCTGGCGACGGCCCCGTCCGTGCCGGTGTCCCTGCTGACGACGAGCAGGCATTCGGAGTTGTCGGGGAGCCCGAAGAACCGCTGCTGCCTGCGCCTGGCCCGTGCGGTCAGCCGTGCGCGCACGGCCCAGCCCACGACGAACGCGGCCAGGGCGGCGACGGCGACGGCGGTCAGGAGGGTGAGCGCGTCCTCGTCCATGGGCGGGGACTCTACCGGCGCGCGCGCCGGGGGACGAGGGGCCGTGGGGAACGAGTACGCCGGGGGGCGGCCCCGGTACGCCCCCGTGTGCTCCGGGCGGACGCCGGGGGTCGGCGGGGCGGACACGGCCGCGACGCTCCGCCGATGCCCTTGCCACCGTGCGTGACGACTTCTAGCGTCGAGCCCGGAACGCGCCGGTCGCGGTGTGCGCGGCGGCGGCAGACGGGAGCGGTGGATGGCGGACGTGGTGAGGGCCGCGCTGGTGCAGGCGGCGTGGACGGGCGACACGGAGTCGATGCTCGCGAAGCACGAGGCGTACGCGCGGGAGGCGGCCGGGCGCGGGGCGCGGGTGATCGGTTTCCAGGAGGTGTTCAACGCGCCGTACTTCTGCCAGGTGCAGGAGGCGGAGCACTACCGCTGGGCGGAGCCGGTGCCTGACGGGCCGACGGTGCGCCGGATGCGGGACCTGGCCCGTGAGACGGGCATGGTGGTGGTGGCGCCGGTCTTCGAGGTGGAGGCGCCAGGGCTGTACTACAACTCGGCGGCGGTCATCGACGCGGACGGCTCGTACCTGGGCAGGTACCGCAAGCACCACATCCCGCAGCTCCCCGGCTTCTGGGAGAAGTACTACTTCCGCCCGGGGAACGCGGGCTGGCCCGTGTTCGAGACGGCGGTGGGCCGGATCGGCGTGTCCATCTGCTACGACCGGCACTTCCCCGAGGGCTGGCGGGCGCTGGGGCTCGCCGGGGCGCAGCTGGTGTACAACCCGTCGGCGACGTCGCGCGGCCTCTCGTCGCACCTGTGGCGGCTGGAGCAGCCTGCCGCGGCGGTGGCGAACCAGTACTTCGTCGCGGCGATCAACCGGGTCGGCGTCGAGCCGTACGGGGACGACGACTTCTACGGCACCAGCTACTTCGTGGACCCGCGCGGCCGTCTCGTCGGCGAGGCGGCCGACGACCACGCGGACGAACTGGTCGTGCGCGACCTGGACTTCGGGCTGATCGGGACGGTGCGCCAGGAGTGGGCGTTCTACCGGGACCGCAGGCCGGACGCCTACGGGGAGCTGGTGCGGCCATGAGCGGCGACGACCTGTGGGCGCGGCACCGCGCCGTGCTGCCGTCGTGGCTGTCGCTGTACTACGGGCGGCCGATGGAGATCACGCGGGGCGAGGGCCGTCACGTGTGGGACGCGGACGGCCGCCGCTACCTCGACTTCTTCGGCGGCATCCTCACCACGATGACGGAGCACGCGCTGCCCGCCGTCGCTGAGGCCGTCGCCGGGCAGGCCACGCGCGTCCTGCACACCTCGACGCTCTACCTGAACCGGCCGATGGTCGAGCTGGCGGAGCGGATCGCGGAGCTGTCCGGCATCGAGGACGCGCGGGTCTTCTTCACCTCGTCGGGCACGGAGGCCACCGACACGGCGCTCCTCCTGGCGACGTCCCACCGGCGCTCGAACCAGATCCTGGCGATGCGCAACAGCTACCACGGCAGGTCGTTCTCCAGCGTGGCGGTCACGGGGAACACGAGCTGGTCGCCGACGACGCTCTCGCCGCTCCAGACGCTGTACGTGCACGGCTCGGTGCGCACGCGCGGGCCGTTCGCGGCGCTGTCGGACGCGGACTTCACGGCGGCCTGCGTCGCGGACCTGCGGGACGTGCTGGACCAGGCGGGCGGGCAGGTCGCCGCGCTGATCGCCGAGCCGGTGCAGGGCGTGGGCGGCTTCACGTCGGGCCCCGACGGGCTGTTCGCGGCGTTCCGCGAGGTGCTGGCGGAGCGGGGCATCCTGTGGATCAGCGACGAGGTGCAGACGGGCTGGGGCCGCACCGGCGACCACTTCTGGGGCTGGCAGGCGCACGCGGCGAGCGGCCCGCCCGACATGCTGACGTTCGCCAAGGGCCTGGGCAACGGCATGTCGATCGGCGGCGTCGTGGCCCGCGCCGAGGTGATGGACGGCCTGTCGGCCAACTCGATCTCCACCTTCGGCGGCAGCCCGGTCACGATGGTCGCCGGGCTGGCCAACCTGCGGCACCTCCTCGACCACGACCTGCCGGGGAACGCGCGCCGCGTCGGCGGCCCGCTGCTGGCCCGGCTGCGGGCGTCCTGCGCGGGCCTCGACCACGTGCGGGAGGTGCGGGGGCGCGGGCTGATGATCGGCGTCGAGCTGGTGCGGCCGGGCACCGACCGGCCGTGGCCCGAGGCGGCGTCGCTGGCGCTTGAGGCGGCCAGGGAGGAGGGGCTGCTCATCGGGAAGGGCGGCGCCCCCGGCGGGAGCGTGCTGCGGATCGCGCCGCCGCTGTCGCTCACGGAGGCGGAGGCCGAGGAGGGCGCGGGGATGCTGGAACGGGCGCTGGCGCGGGCCGGTTCGGCGGCCGAGGGCGGCTGAGGCGGGCCGGGGCCGCCGTCGCGAGGGCTCCGGTACGGTGAACCGGGACGGGACGTGGACGGCGGCGCGAGGGCGGCGGTGACGGGTGAGGGCGGACGACGGCCAGGAGGCGCTCAGCTCCGACCAGGCGGTCCGGGCGATGCTGCTCCAGATGCCCCGGGTCGTCGGACGGCTGAAGCGGACGCCGCTGCCCGAGCGCCTGCGGTCCCTCAGCCTGGCGCCCCGGCACCTGTCGCTCCTCGCGTACCTGCTGTTCGACGGCCCGCTGCGGGTGGGCGAGCTGGCGGAACGCCTGGAGGTCGCGCCGACCACCGTCAGCCTCATGGTGAGCGACCTCAGCCGCCAGGGTGTGCTGGACCGCCGCGCCGACCCGGCCGACCGGCGGCGCACCATCGTCACGATCACGGAGGACGCGGAGACCCGCACCGCGATCGAACGGTGGCTGGCCAACGGCGCGGTGGCGTGGCGCAAGGCGTTCGAGCCGCTGTCCCCGGCAGAACGGGCGCTGTTCGTCCGGACGATGCTGACGTACGAGGCGGAGGCACAGCGCGCGGACGGCCCGGCGGGCGGCCCGGCGGACGACGGCTGACGCCGCCGCGTCCCGCCGCTGCCGCCGTCAGCCCTCGGCCAGCAGCGCGTTCATCTCGCCGATCTCCGCCGTCCTCGTCGTGACGACCGCGCGGGCCAGTTCGCGGGCCGGGCGGTGGACGCCCTCGGCGAGTTCGGCCCCCGCCAGCTCCACGGCCGTCTCGTGCCACCGGATCATCTCGGTGAGGAAGGCCCGGTCGAGGGCCGCGCCCTGCGCGTCGGCGAGCCCGGGCGGGAGGTCGTCGGCGGCGTCGGGCGCGGGGCCGTCCCACGCCGTGAGCCAGCCGGTCATCGTCGTGATGTCGGGGCGCTGGGAGGCGGCGATCCGCTCGGCGAGCGCGCGGACCTCGGGGGAGCCGGAGCCGTCCGCGACCAGTCCGGCGAGTGCGACGGCCTGCCGGTGACGGGGGATCATCGCGCGGACGAAGGCCAGGTCCGCGGCGTTGTGCTCCTCGTCCACCGCGCGCGCCGTGCCCCGTGGCGCGGCGTCGGCCGTGGCGGCCGTGTCACCCCCCGAGCAGGCGGCCAGCGGGGCCGTCAGCAGGACGAGGAGCGTGGCCAGGACGGCGGTGCGGGGGGCGCGGCGGGACGGCGGGCGGTGTGCGGTCATGGAGGTGCGGCTCCTGGTGCGGCGCGTGCGGGGCGGGCTGCGGGAAGCGGTCCACCGGTATGCGCCGACGTCGCGTGACGGCCATGCGGCTCATCCTAAGTTCCGCCCGGTCCGCGCCCGCGCGTCCCGGGGGCCGGGGGCGCGTCACGCCGCCCGGTCGCGCAGGAACTCCTCGAAGGTGACGGCCCGGACGCCGGTGAGGTCCCGCACGGCGGTGGTGACCTCGCTCTGCGCCCCGGCCGCCATCTCGGCCCACAGTTCGACCAGATCGGCGACGAACCCGGGCGGCAGGCCGCCGTCCCGCAGCTCGGCGGCCCGCTGCGCCGCCGGTACGTCCCGGTAGGCGACGGGGCGGCCGAGCGCCGCCGTGAGCAGCGCGGCGATCTCGGCGTGGTCCAGCGCCTCCGGCCCGCTGACGGCGTACGTCCCGCCCGTGGCGGGCGCGCCGGTGAGCACGGCGGCGGCGCAGGCGGCGACGTCGTCGGCGGCCACGTACGCGACCCGGCCGTCGCCGTACGGACCGACGATGTCCCCGGCCACGGGGGTGGAGCCCTGGCCGGTGAAGAAGTTCTCCATGTAGCCGGTCGGCCGCAGGAGCGACCAGGCGACGCCCGACGCGGCGAGGTGCGCCTCGATCTCCGCGTGGGCGCCGAGCGACAGCTTGGCCCCGGGCCGCGCGCCGAGGGCGGAGACCTTCACGATGTGGGCGACCCCGGCGGACACGGCGGCGTCGATGGCGTCCTTCTGCTGCCTGATCATCGGCTGCGGTCCCGCGGTGGGTATGGCCCCCGGGCCGTTGAGGAGGAGGCGGTCGGCTCCCGCGAAGGCGGCGGCCAGGGTCTCGGGGCGGTCGAGGTCGCCCACGGCGTACGGGCAGCCGAGGGCGGCGCCCGAGCGCGCGTCCCTGACCACCGCGCGGAAGTCCGCGCCCGCCGCCGTGAGCCGCCGTACGAGGCGGGTGCCGATGGAGCCGGTGGCCCCGGTGACCACGATCATGTCGTGCCTCCTTGCCGTGACGGGCCCGGCGCCGTGCCGCAGGCGAAAGCGAGGGGCCCTCGGGTTTGTCCGCCCGTTATACATGAGGAGCCCTCGACTTGTCAGCCGCGGGGGTCGGTACAGTGCGGGCATGAGTTCCCCCGGCAGCACGCCGCGCCGCATGCGCGCCGACGCGCGGCGCAACCACGACCGGCTGCTCGCCGAGGCGCGGACCGTCTTCGAGGAGCAGGGCGCCCAGGCGTCGCTGGAACTGGTCGCGCGCCGCGCTGGCGTCGCCATCGGCACCCTCTACGCACACTTCCCCACGCGCCGGGCGCTCCTCGGAGCGCTGCTGCGCGAACGGCAGGACGACGTGTTCGCGCTGGGCGACACCCTGCTGACCGACCAGGACCCCGGCGCGGCGCTGGCCAGCTGGATGCGCGCGGTCACCGCCCACGCCGCCGTCTACAGCGGCCTGGCCGACCAGTTGCTCGGGAGCCTCGATGACACGTCGTCCGAGCTGTACGGCGCCTGCAAGCGGATGGGCGCGGCGGGCGAGGCCCTGCTCGGCCGCGCCAAGGCGGCGGGTGCGGTCCGGCAGGACGTGACGGCGGACGACGTCTTCGCGCTCATCAGCGCGGCGGCATGGCTGCGCGACCAGCTCCCACCCGACCGGGCGGACCGGCAGCTCGGCCTGATGATCGACGGCATCGCCGCCACGGCGCCGGCGCGGGACTAGCGGCCCGCGACGTAGGCGCGGAAGTCCTCCAGCGACGCGACGAGGTCCCCACGGGCGGCGTCGTCCTCCGGCAGCGGCGGCAGATGTACGGCGGCGAACTCCTCGGCCGCCCGCAGCAACTCGGCGAGCGTCTCCCCCGCGTCCGACTCGTCCAGCACCCGCCCGCCCTGCGAGATCCGCAGCCGCCCGTCACGCAGCAGGCGGAAATCCAGGACGAACGACGAGTCCGTCCCCACGAACTTCCAGGTCCGTCCCGGACGCTCACGGCTCACCAGCGTCCGCGCCCCGTCGAGGAGATCAGTCAGCGCGAGGTGGATCATCATCCCCTGATCCGGCCGACGCCCCCGGGACGACGTCTCCCCGCCGGAACCCCTCAGGTCCACATCCCCCAGGTCGAACCCTGAGACCTGCTCCTCCAACGGCTCCCGGACACGGAACTCGACGCAGAGGGTCACTCGAAACTCCTGCCCATGGGAAAGAAGGTGATGACGCGGTTGCCGTCCTCCGAGTCCACCACAAGCCGGTAGTTGGCGCGGTGCCCGTTCACCCGCATACGGCTTTCGAACACCTGCATGCGCCTACTCGGGTCGGACACCCGTGTTCCCCTGCGGACCATCCGGGTGGTGGCCGCGAGTACCTGCTCGCGCGTAGTCGTCGGTGGCATCAGGTCACCCGGCCCCTTCGGCGCATCGCCGGTGATGTGCCGTTCGTCGATGTGCTGCCAGCCTTCGTTGTGGTTCCCGTCCTCCAGCCGAGGGGCCCTGCGGCAGAGCGCCAGGCCGAAGAAGTCGGTCCACTCCAGCGGGTTGGGGCCGTACCAGGCCGGGTTGGGGCCGCCTGCCAGGCCCAGGGGATCGGGGCTGATGTAGCGGCCGAGGGCCGGGTCGTAGTAGCGGAAGTAGTTGTGGTGCAGCCCGCTCTCGGCGTCGCGGTACTGGCCGGGGAAACGCAGGGGGCAGGACACCTCGCCGCTGTCCCGCCCGGCGAGCAGAGGCACACCCCACAGCGTGTCCCGCCCGTGCCAGACGGGCTCACCGTCGGCGTCGAGCAGTTCCACGGGCGTGCCCACCGGATCGGTGACGACGGCGAAGAAGCGCGGGCCGTCCCCACCCTCCACGCCGACGGCCTGTCCCACCGGCCGGGCCTCGTCCGGGTGCCAGTCCCACGTGATCACCCGCCCCGACGGCAGGTGCCGCTCCTCCGCGAGCACCGTGCCGTCCCACACGAAGCGGTACTCCTCGCGCCACGCGCCGTCGGGGCCGAAGTGCGTCTTCGCGGTACGGCGGCCCAGCGGATCGTAGCCGTAGGTCCAGCGGCTGCCGTCCGGCATCGTGACCGCGGTCATCCGGTCCTCGGCGTCCCAGGCGTACGTCCATGTCCGCGAGCCGCCGGACAGGAGCTTCCGCGTGCGGCGCACCATGCGGCCCGCGCCGTCGTGCTCGAAGAGCGTGTGTCCGGCGCGGCGGACCAGCGTCCCCGCATAGGCGCGGCCACCGATGTGGCCGACCTCGGTCTCCGACGCCGCGGGCCAGCGGGCGTCCTCGATGTCACCGCCGGGGGTGTACGCATAGCGCTCGGACCATCCGGCGCCCCTCACCGAGGTGACGCGCCCGGCACCGTCCAGTGCGAACCCACGGGCGCCGGAGTGCGGCGCGCTCATCTCCGTGATCCGGTCCGCCGCCCCGTAGGAGTAGCGCCGGTGGGTCGGCGCCGCGCCCGCTCGGGTCACGCGCTGGGCGACCAGCAGATCGCCCGGGGCCCATTCCTGGTCGATGCGGAACCGGTCCGTCCCCCGGGCCGTCTCACGGCCCGCCGGGTCGTGGGAGAAGCGCAGTGCCGATCCGGCGGTGAGCAGGAGGGCGGGCCGCCCGGCGGCGTCGTACTCCACGCGGCTCTCCACGCCGCTCGGGGTGCGGCGGTGGACTGACCGGCCCAGCGCGTCGTGACGACGGACCAGCGTCCGGCCGTCGCACTCCTCCGCGACGATGCGGCCCCGCGCGTCCCGCTCAAGGCGCAGGCGCGTCGCCCCGTCGCCCGCCGTGACGAGCCTGCCGAGGGCGTCGTACGAGAACCGGCTGGTGCCGCCCTCGTGCGACCGTTCGACCGTGTTCCCCAGCACGTCGTGGCGGCAGGTGACGGACTGGCCGGCGCCGTTGACCCGTTGGACCAGCTGCCGCGCCGCGTCGTGGCGGTAGGTCGTGGTGTGGCCGTCGAAGTCGGTCTCGGCCAGCAGATTGCCCACCGGGTCGTACGTGTAGCGCCAGACGAGACCTTGCGCGTTGGTCACGGACGTGAGGCGCAGCTCGGTGTCGTAGGCGAGGACGAGCCGACCCGTGTCCGGCGTGGTGCGCACGAGCGGCCGGTCGAAGAAGACGCTCTCGGTCCGGCTGACGGCTCCCGCGGCGTCCACATGGGCGAGTTCGTTGCCCTCGTGGTCGTACTCCCAGCGCTCCCGCGCGCCGCTGGGTGAGACGCGGCCGGTCAGCAGCCCGTCCGCGTCCCAGGTGAAGGTGGTGCGGTCGCCCGTCGGGCCGGTGATCGCCGTGACCCGGCCGAACGGGTCGTAGTCGTACCGGGTGCGCGCTCCCAGGGCGTCCTCCGTCGCGACCGTACGGCCCGCGGCGTCCGACGTGCAGGTGAGCGTGCCGCCCAGGGCGTCGGTGGTGCTGGTGAGCCCGCCGCCGGGGCCGTAGGTGTGACGCGTGGTGGCGCCGACGGGGTCGGTGACGCGGGTGAGGTTCCCCCGGTCGTCGTACGCGAACGACCAGGTCAACCCGCCGGGTTCGGTGACATCGACGGGCAGGCCCGTGCCGTCGAACCGGGCCGTCGTCCGTGCGCCGTCGGGGCGGACGGTCGCGATCCGGTTGCCCGCCTCGTCGTGGACATGGGTCGTGACGCGGCCCAGGGGGTCGGTCAGGCTGAGGAGCCGGTCGTAACGGTCCCAGGTACGGCGGGTGTGGTGACCGAGCGGGTCGGTCTCGGTGATCAGCCGATAGCTGTCGTCGAACTGGTAGACGGTGGTGTGGCCGAGGGAGTCGGTGAAGAGCGTCCGGTGGGACGCCGCGTCGTGGACGATGCGGCTGGACAGCGCGCCGTCGGTCCCCTCGGTCGCCGTGCAGCGTCCTTCCGCGTCGAGCGTGTACCGGTACCGGAGGCCGTTGCGGTCCTCCCAGCCGGTGACACGGTGGCGGTCGTCGTAGTGGAGGTGCTGTGCGACGCCTTCGCCGTTGTGGATGCCGGTGAGGTCGCCACGCGCGCTGTACGTGTAGCGACGCAGGACCGGGTGACCCGGGTGGCTGTCGAGCCGTAGTTCGGTGATACGCCTCCCGTCCGTGGTCACGCCGAGGCGGTAGCCGCCCGAGTGCACCAGGCCGGTGGGCGCTCCGGCGCCGTCCCACAGCACGTCGATGCGGTTGTCGTTGCGATCCACGAGCGCGGTCACGGGCAGTTCACCGCCGCGCCGACCGGCGACGGGCGAGAACGTCAGCACGTGCCCCCTCTCCGTCTGCCGCACGCGCATCGGGTCGCCGGGGACACCCGACCAGGACAACGCCCAGCGGGGGCCCTCGACGGGCATCACGGGGTCGTCGGGCAGGGGGGTGGGGTAGTGCAGGACCATGCCGTCCTCGGTGCAGAACCTGACGCCTTCTGCGCCGAGGACGAGCCGCTGGTCGAAGGTCGAGGCCCAGGAGGAGCCGAACCACCGGCCGCTGACGACCGACGTCCGGTGGTGGCGCCGGACGGCGAGGGTGAGGACGCCGGGGAGTTCGGCGTCCAGGGCGCTCATCACCACGTCGCCCGTGGCCATGTCGATCGGATCACTGCGGCAGAACAGGCTGCCGATCTCCCGGCCGGTGTTCCGGATGCCGCGCCCGATCCCGGCCGCCCCGGCGCGGAGGCCGTGCAGTCCGGTGCGGGCGGCGCTGAGGCCGCCGCGAAGTCCCCGCGCGAGTCCGCCGAGGGTGGTGAGGCCACGCACGCCCGGAATGCAGTCCAGCGCGGCGAACGCGACGTCGAAGAGTCCGGCTTCGCCGCGCGCGTATCCGACGAGGGTGTCGGTCAGGACGACGAGCGCCGCGGCGAGGACGGCCCAGGCGAGGGGCCCGCCGATGATCAGCACCACCACGCCGAGGACGGCGACGATCACCCGGCACACGTCAACGACGGTGTCCCAGCTCTCGCTCACCCAATGAACCGCGTCCTCCCACCATCGGCGGTTCCGGATCCCGGCGTCGGACGCCTCATCGATGTCACGGGCCGCCTCGCGCGCGGCTTCTTCCCTCATCTCGCGTGCCTGCCGCGCCAGTTCACGGGCCGCGTCCAGGGAATCCTGCGCGGTATCGACACGCGCCTGCGCGGCGTCACGTGCCGCGTCGGCGGCCTGGCGGTCGCGGGTCGCCGCACGGACCTCCGCCTCGTCCGGCGGCGGGGCGTTGTCGCGTTCGCCCTCGCGCTGGAGCCGGTCAGACTCGTCACCGGCCCGCGACACCCAGTCCTGCGCATCCCCCAACGACGCCCGCGCCGACGTCAGATCGGCCTGCGCCGCTATCGCACGGTCCAGGGCACGATCCGCCTGGCCCTGCGCCGTCTGGAGCTTCGGCCAGTACGTGTGCAACGCCTGCGCACATAAGTCGTAGGAATCCCGCAGCTTCTCCAAGTTCCCCGGCACACCGTCGAACTCGTTGCGGAACGC
>NZ_JOEK01000010.1 GCF_000719135.1 Streptomyces avicenniae
GCGACTACCTCGAACTCCACGGCCTGTCCGTCCAACTCGCCGAAGCCCTCGCCGAGTACTGGCACGCCCGCGTCCGCACCGAACTCGGCATCGCCGACAACGACCCCGCCGCCCTGGCCGGGATGTTCCGCACCGAGTACCAAGGCTGCCGCTACTCCCTGGGCTACCCCGCCTGCCCCGACCTGGAGGACCGCGCCAAGATCGCCGCACTCCTCGAACCCGAACGTATCGGCGTCACCCTCTCCGAGGAGTTCCAGCTCCACCCCGAACAGTCCACCGACGCCCTCGTCCTTCACCACCCCGAGGCGAGCTATTTCAACGCACGCTAGCCCGTCGCTGCTCCGTTCGGATCACATGGTCCGAGGCGGTGCGACCAGCGCCGACGTAGACTGATCGATCCGGTACAGGCCGGTCGTCCCACCCAGGGGACGGCCGGCCTTCTGGCCCCTTATGGAGGTGCGCGCGGATGACAAGCTCCTTTCCCGCCCTCGACACCAGAGCTGCCCACGGGTCCGGCCCGCAGGCCGTCCTGCTCGACATGGACGGCACGCTGGTGGACACCGAGGGATTCTGGTGGGACGCCGAGGTGGAGGTCTTCGGCGCCCTCGGACATGTGCTCGCCGAGGAGCACCGCGACATCGTGGTCGGCGGCCCCATGGCCCGCAGCGCCGGATACCTGATCGAGGTCACCGGCGCCGACATCGCCCTGGACGACGTACGCGACCTGCTGAACGCCGCCTTCCTCCGCCGCCTCGAACGCGGCGTGCCCCTCATGCCCGGCGCCCGCGACCTGCTCACCGAGCTGACCGCCCACCGCGTCCCGACGGCCCTCGTCTCGGCGTCCCACCGCACGGTCATCGAGCGGATGCTGGTCTCCCTCGGCGCCGACCACTTCGCCGCCACCGTCGCGGGCGACGAGTTGGACCGCACCAAGCCGCACCCGGACCCCTACCTCGCCGCCGCGGCCCGTCTGGGCGCGGAGCCGGGACGCTGCGTCGCCATCGAGGACACCCCCACCGGCGTCGCCTCCGCCGAGGCGGCGGGCTGCCGCGTGATCGCCGTGCCGTCCATCGCCCCCATCGGCGCCGCGCCCGGCCGGTCCGTCGTCGGGTCACTCGAAGAAGTCGATATGGCGTTCCTGCGCTCCGTCGCCGCCGCCCCCGCCCCGCGCGGCATCGGCGGCACGGCCGGAGCGCCCGTCCATCCGTGACGCTCCCCGGTGGCGCCCGCCGATCACCCGTCCGTTAGTGTCACGCAACGTGATGCCCCGACCCGTGTGGCCCGTCCCGCTGTCCGCGGCCCTCGCCGCCGTCCTCCTCCTCACCGGCTGCTGGTGGGACGGCGGCGAGGGCGGCGAGGGCGAGGCCGTGGTCATGGGCACCACGGACCCGGTCCGCACGCTCGACCCGGCCGCCGCGTACGACCCGGGCTCCTGGCTGCTCATCGGGAACGTCTTCCAGTCCCTGCTGAGCCTGCCGCCCGGCGGCACCGAGCCGCAGCCGGAGGCGGCCGACGCGTGCGGCTTCACCGACCGTGTCAGCCGGCGCTTCACCTGCCGTCTGCGCCGTGACCTGACCTTCTCCGACGGCGCCGCCCTCACCAGCCACGACGTCCGGTACTCGTTCGAACGGACCCTGCGCATCGCCGCGCCGCACGGCCCCGCCGCCCTGCTGTCCGCCGTGGAGCGCATCGACACGCCCGACGACCGCACCGTCACCTTCCACCTCAGCCGCCCCGACGCGACGTTCGCCCAGAAGATCGCCACCCCCGCCGGGGCGATCGTGGACCACCGCTCCTACCCGGCAGGCTCCCTGCGCACCGACGGCGGCACGGACGGCTCCGGCGTCTACACGCTGGAGAGCCACGACGACGCCACCGCCGTCCTCGCCCCCAACTCCCGCTACCAGGGACCGGCCGACCTACGGAACTCCGGCATGACCGTCCGCTTCTACCCCGGGGACCCGGCCGCTCTGCGGGACGCCCTCACCGCGGGCACCGTCGATCTCGCCCACCGCGGCCTGACCGCCACCGACCTCGCCGCACTGCGCGACGAGGGCCGCCTCACCTCCGTCACCGGCAGCGGCCTGGAGACCCACTTCCTGGTCCCCGACCTCGGCGGCCCCCGCACCGGCGACCCGGCCGTGCGCCGCGCCCTCGCCCTCCTCATCGACCGCGACGCCCTGGTGGAGGACGTCCTGCCGGACACCGCGGAACCCCTCCAGTCCCTCGTCCCGGCGGGCATGCTCGGCCACACCACGCCCTTCCTCGACCGCTACGGCGACCACCCCGACCCGGAACGCGCCCGCGAGGAACTGCGCGGCGCCGGTCACACCGAGCCGGTCCGGCTCACGCTGTGCGCCCCGGACGGCTCCGACCCCGACGCGACGGCCGCCGCCGACCTGATCGCCGCCCAGTTGGGGACGGACGGCCTGTTCGCCGTCACGGTGCGGGCGCTCCCCGCCGCCGACCTCACGGACGCCGCGGCGGACGGCGACTGCCCCCTCGCCCTGCGCGGCTGGAGCCCGGACTACCCGGACCCCGACAGCTTCCTCCAGCCCCTCGTCGGCGCGGGCGGCATCCTGCCCACGCCCTACGACGCGCCCCACGTCACCGACGACCTCGTCCCGGCCACCGAGCGCGCGACGGACCGCGAGCGCGCCGCCGACGGCTTCGCCGCCGTCCAGGAGGCCGTCGCCGAGGACCTGCCGCTCCTCCCGCTGTGGCAGGACCGGCAGCAGGCCGTCGCCGCCCGGGGCGTCACCGGCCTGCGCTGGGCCCTCGACAGCGCCACGGCGTTCCGCTTCTGGGAGATCGCCAAGGACACGGACCGACGCTAGGGCGACCCCTGTGAAGACGGGCCCTAGCTGCCGGGCCGCACCAGCCCGCTCTCGTACGCGAACACCGCCGCCTGCACCCGGTCGCGCAGCTCCAGCTTCGTCAGCACATGCCCCACGTGCGTCTTCACCGTGGTCTCGCTGACGAACAGGTCGGCGGCGATCTCCGCGTTCGACAGGCCACGGGCCACCAGCTTCAGCACCTCGACCTCCCGCTCGGTCAGCCGCCCCAGCGCGTCCGGCACCGGCTCCTCGCCCGAGGGCAGCCGCTCCGCGTACATGTCGAGCAGCCGCCGCGTCACACTCGGCGCGAGCATCGCCTCGCCCGCCGCCACCACCCGGATGGCCTGCACCAGCTCCGCCGCGGGCGCGTCCTTCAGCAGGAAGCCGCTCGCGCCCGCCCGCAGCGCCTCGACCACGTACTCGTCCAGGTCGAACGTCGTCAGCACCAGCACCTTCGCCGGGCCGTCGTGCCCCGGGCCGGTGATCTGCCGCGTCGCCTCCACGCCGTCCATGCGCGGCATGCGGATGTCCATCAGCACGACGTCGGGCTGGAGCGCCCGCACCTGCTCCAGCGCCTGAAGCCCGTCCCCCGCCTCGCCGACCACGGACACGTCCGCCTCGGCCTCCAGGATCATGCGGAAACCGGTGCGCAGCAGCGGCTGGTCATCGACGAGCAGCACGCGAATGGGCATGGGCCGACCTTCGTTCCAGGGACGCCGAGGGCGCGGAGCGCCGCCGACCATTCTCGCTCACGCCTCCGCGCGCGGGTCCGCCGCGCCCTCCTCCACCGGCGCGCCCTGCTCCGGCAGCAGCGGCAGCGCCGTCTGCACCGACAGCGGGTACGGCGGGGGAGTGCCGCCGAACTCCGGGCAGCGCGCCTGGTGGTCGCACCATCCGCACAGCTTGCTGCGGCTCGGCCGCCAGTCCCCGGTCTCGGTGGCCTGCCGGATCGCGTGCCACAGCGCGACGAGCTTGCGCTCCACGCCCCGCAGGTCGGCCTCCTCGGGGTCGTACGTCAGGATGTCGCCGCTGCCCAGGTAGACGAGCTGGAGCCGCTTCGGCACGGCGCCCCGCAGCCGCCACAGCACCAGGGCGTAGAACTTCATCTGGAACAGGGCGCCGTCCGTGTACCGCGGCCCGGGCGCCTTCCCCGTCTTGTAGTCCACGATGCGGACCTCGCCCGTCGGCGCCACGTCCACCCGGTCGATGACCCCGCGCAGCCGCAGCCCCGACTCCAGCCGGGTCTCCACGAACAGCTCGCGTTCCGCCGGTTCGAGACGCGTCGGGTCCTCAAGGGAGAACCAGCGCTCCACCAGCTCCTCGGCGCTCGTCAGCCACTCCGCCAGCCGCGCCGCGTCCATCCCACCGGCGGAACCGCCCCCGGCCCCGCCCTCGCCCTGCCCGCCGTCGCCCTCCGCGGCGAAGAGCGCCGTCAGCTCAGGGCGCCGCGCGAGCAGCCGCTCCCACTCCCGCGCGACCATCGCACGCGCCCGCGGTATGGCCCGCTGACCCGCCGGCGCGTCGAACACCCGCTCAAGCACCGCGTGGACGACCGTCCCACGGGTCGCCGCCGCGCTCGGCTCCTCCGGCAGTTTGTCGATGACCCGGAAGCGGTAGAGCAGGGGGCACTGCATGAAATCGGCCGCCCGTGACGGGGAGAGGGAATCCGGCGGCCTGGCGATGGGAGCGGTCATGGAGCGAACCCTACGGCGCGTCACTGACAGGTAGCCGCTTACCATCGACGGGGAGCCCGCGTGCACGACGGCAGCGCATGTCCGAACAGCCGTGCGGGCGGCCCACGGCGACGAGGGGAACTGGTGGCAGACTCCGAGAGCGACCCGACGACGGACCCGGGCGACGGCCGGAAGGCGAAGCCCACAGGTCCCACGGGCGCGCCCTCGCCCGGTGCCCAGGAGGACGCACGGCCCGGCCGGGGAGCGGGCGGCGGCTTCCTCATGGGCCGGATCCTCGGCGTGCCGATCTACGTGGCGCCCAGCTGGTTCCTGGTGGCCGCGCTCATCACCTGGTTCTTCGGCAACCAGCTCGACCGCGTCCTGCCGGAGCTGGGCGGGGGGCGCTACCTCGTCTCGCTCTTCTTCGCCGTCGCGTTCTACGCCTCGGTCCTCGTGCACGAACTGGCCCACACCGTCGCCGCCCTCCGCTTCGACCTGCCGGTGCGGCGCATCCAGCTCCAGTTCTTCGGCGGTGTCTCCGAGATCGAGAAGGAGTCGCAGACCCCCGGCCGCGAGTTCGTCCTCGCCGGGGTCGGCCCGCTGCTGTCCCTCGTCCTGTCGGGCGTCTTCTACGCGGGCATGCTCGTCACCGAGTCCGGCACGATCCCCGGCGTCCTGCTGGCGGGCCTGATGATCTCCAACCTCATCGTCGCCGCCTTCAACCTCCTCCCAGGACTGCCGCTCGACGGCGGCCGGATGCTGCGCGCCGTCATCTGGAAGCTGTCCGGCAGCCCCATGACCGGCACGGTCGCCGCCGCGTGGACCGGCAGGGCCCTCGCCGTGGCCGTCCTCGTCGGGTTCCCGCTGGCCACCTACGTCGGGACGTCGGGCGACCGCGAGGCGTTCAGCGGCATCGAGTCCCTGACGGACGCCCTGCTGGCCGCCATCCTCGCCGCCATCATCTGGACGGGCGCGGGCAACAGCCTGCGCATGGCCCGCCTCCGCGAACGGCTCCCCGTCCTCAACGCCCGCACGCTGACCCGCCGCGCCGTCCCCGTGGCCGCGGAGACGCCCCTGTCCGAGGCCCTGCGCCGCGCCAACGAGGCGGGCGCCCGCGCCCTCGTCGTCGTGGACCAGGACGGCGACCCGCTCTCCCTCGTCCGCGAGGCCGGGATCGCCGAGGTGCCGGAACACCGCAGGCCCTGGGTCCAGGTCGGCACGCTCGCGCAGGACCTGGGCGAGGGGCTGCGCGTGCCCGCCGACCTTGCGGGCGAGGGGCTGCTCGACCACCTGCGCGCCACCCCGGCGAGCGAGTACCTGGTCGTGGAGCGCACGGGCGAGATCTACGGCGTCCTGTCCACCAGCGACGTCGAGCGCGCCTTCATCGACGCGATGGCCCGTCCCGCCGCCCCCGCCCACCGGCCCGTGGACTGACGGACCACCCGCGTGGACTAGGCTTGCCGCCATGTCCGAACCGACCGGTGCCGCCCGCCGTCGCGGGCCCTTCCAGGTCGGGGACCAGGTACAGCTCACCGACCCCAAGGGCCGCCACTACACGTTCACGCTCGAAGCGGGGAAGAGCTTCCACACCCACAAGGGCGCCTTCCCGCACGACGAGCTGATCGGCGCCCCCGAGGGCACGGTCGTCCGCACCACGGGAAACGTCGAGTATCTCGCGCTGCGCCCCCTGCTCCCCGACTACGTCCTGTCCATGCCGCGCGGCGCCGCCGTCGTCTACCCCAAGGACGCGGGCCAGATCCTGGCCATGGCCGACATCTTCCCCGGCGCGCGCGTCGTGGAGGCGGGGGTCGGCTCCGGCTCGCTGAGCACCTTCCTGCTCCGCGCCATCGGCGACCAGGGCATGCTGCACTCGTACGAGCGACGCGCCGACTTCGCGGCCATCGCCCAGGAGAACGTGGCCCGCTACTTCGGCGGCCCGCACCCGGCCTGGCAGGTGACCGTCGGCGACCTCCAGGACCACCTGGACGACGCCGACGTGGACCGCGTCATCCTCGACATGCTCGCGCCCTGGGAGTGCCTGGACGCCGTCACCAAGGCCCTGGTGCCCGGCGGCATCCTGTGCGCCTACGTCGCCACCACCACCCAGCTGGCCCGCACGGTCGAGACGATCAGGGAGCACGGCACGTTCAACGAGCCGAGCGCCTGGGAGACCATGGTCCGCACCTGGCACGTCGAAGGGCTCGCCGTCCGCCCCGACCACCGCATGATCGGGCACACCGGCTTCCTCGTCACCGCCCGCAGGCTCGCCGACGGCGTGGAGCCGCCGCGCCGCCGTCGCCGCCCCGCCCCCGGCGCGTACGGCGCGGACTACACGGGGCCTGGCTCCGCGTCCGCCTGACGGCCCCGCCCGGCCCAACAGGCCGACCGGACCCCGCCGTTCCGCCGTTCCGTGAGATGTGGCACGATGCCGGTCACCTGCCGTCGCGCAGGCCCGGCACGGTGTCACCCCCTCACGACGTCCAGGAGTCCTCCGCGTGCAGCTCCCGGCAAGCCCGGCCGACCCGACCGCCTCGCGCACCCGCCCGTTCCACTGGGTGACGACCGCCCTGGCACTCGCCGCGATCACCGCCGTGGCCGCCCTGGTCGAGCCCTCCGGGGCGACCGCCCGCCCCGGCGGCCAGGACGCGGCGGGCCCGGTGGACGGCGCCGCGCCCGAGCCGGGCGCACCCGTCGCCGGACCCGACCCCGAGGGCGCCGCCTACCCCCTGGACTGCGGGCCGCTCGACGTGCTGGTCACGGACAGCGCGCAGACGGACCTCGACGGCGACGGGCGCCGCGAGACGCTCGCCGTCGTCCGCTGCGACGCCGGTTCCGGCACCCCGCCCAACGGCATGTACCTGCTCACCCTGCCCGCCACCGACGGCGCCCCCGCGACGGTCGCGGCCACCCTGGTGGACCCGGCGGAGCGGATGACCGTGGAACGGCTCGAAGCCGAGGGCGGCACCGTCTCCGTCCGCCTGCTGGGCTACTCGTCGGACGAGGTCCCGCGCTGCTGCCCCGACCTGGTGCGCGACGTGGACTGGCTCTGGGAGGACGGCCGGCTCGCGCTGCGCCCGCAGCCCGCGCCGAACAGCGTCTGACGCGCCGGGCCCGCGGGCGGCGCCGCCCGCGGGCCCGGCCGCGCCGTCAGTCCGCGTCGGGGCCGTGGATCTCCACCTGGTCGGCCACCCGGCGGACGTGGATGCACGCCCCGGGGCAGTCCTTGGCCGACTCGGCGACGTCGCGCAGCAGCGGCAGCGGCACGCGGGCGGTCGCCCCAGGGGCCGTCAGCAGCTCCGCCTCGGTGCCCGCCGGGACGGGCGGCTTCACATAGGCAAGCCCGTCGATGTCCAGCTCGAACACCTCAGGGGCGTACTGCGCGCAGATCCCGTCCCCGGTGCAGAGATCCTGATCGATCCAGACCTCGATCTCTTCGGTGTCGTTCGGCGCGGTCATCTGGCCTACCGTTCTTCCTGGGCGTGAGTCAAAGAGAGCCATCCCTTGCGGGTGTTGACCACTTACGACCATACAGCGACCTGCTTTCCCGCAGCGCAGGGTGGGTATTCCCTGGCGTGAGGGAGTGCGCAAGGGTGAAGATCGGACACACCCCGACCGTCTTTGTGATCTAGGGGTTTCGAACTGCACCGGTCCAGGTAGGGTCTGGAAGCGTCCAGCTCCCCTTGGAGGAGGTGAGGACCGTGGTATCCCAGAACGACGACAGCAACCGCGGCGTCCGACCCGGGAGGGGTCCCGACGACCCGGCCCGGCAGATCGCCGACCTTGAGCAGGAGATCACCGTCCTGCGCCGAAAGCTGGCCGACTCCCCGCGACACACGCGCATCCTGGAGGAACGCGTCGTCGAGCTGCAGACCAGTCTGGCGGGTGTCTCCGCCCAGAACGAACGGCTCGCGACCACCCTGCGGGAAGCCCGTGACCAGATCGTCGCGCTCAAGGAGGAGGTGGACCGGCTCGCCCAGCCGCCCTCCGGCTTCGGCGTCTTCCTGCTCGCCAACGAGGACGGCACCGCCGACATCTTCACCGGGGGCCGCAAGCTCCGGGTGAACGTCAGCCCGAGCATCGACCTCGGCGACCTGCGGCGTGGCCAGGAGGTCATGCTCAACGAGGCGCTCAACGTCGTGGCCGCCATGGAGTTCGAACGTGCCGGCGAGATCGTCACCCTCAAGGAGATCCTGGAGGACGGCGAGCGCGCCCTGGTGGTCGGCCACACCGACGAGGAGCGGGTCGTCAAGCTCGCCCAGCCGCTGCTCGACGCCACCCTGCGCGCGGGCGACGCCCTGCTGCTCGAACCCCGCTCCGGCTACGTCTACGAGGTCGTGCCCAAGAGCGAGGTCGAGGAGCTGGTCCTCGAAGAGGTCCCCGACATCGACTACACGCAGATCGGTGGTCTCGGCGGTCAGATCGAACTGATCCGCGACGCCGTCGAGCTGCCCTACCTGCACCCCGACCTGTTCAGGGAGCACGAGCTGCGCCCGCCCAAGGGCGTCCTGCTCTACGGCCCGCCCGGCTGCGGCAAGACACTCATCGCCAAGGCCGTCGCCAACTCGCTGGCCAAGAAGGTCGCCGAGGTCACCGGCAAGCCCGCGGGGAAGAGCTTCTTCCTCAACATCAAGGGCCCCGAGCTGCTGAACAAGTACGTCGGCGAGACCGAGCGGCACATCCGGCTGGTGTTCCAGCGGGCCAGGGAGAAGGCGAGCGAGGGCACCCCCGTCATCGTCTTCTTCGACGAGATGGACTCCCTCTTCCGCACCCGCGGATCCGGTGTCAGCTCGGACGTGGAGAACACCATCGTCCCCCAGCTGCTCTCCGAGATCGACGGCGTGGAGGGCCTGGAGAACGTCATCGTCATCGGCGCCTCGAACCGCGAGGACATGATCGACCCCGCGATCCTGCGCCCCGGCCGCCTCGACGTCAAGATCAAGATCGAGCGCCCGGACGCCGAGGCCGCGCGGGACATCTTCTCGAAGTACCTCACCCCGCGGCTCCCGCTGCACGCCGACGACCTCGGCGAGCACAACGGCAGCCGTGCCGCGGCCGTCGGCGGCATGATCCAGACCGTCGTGGAACAGATGTACGCCGAGACCGAGGAGAACCGCTTCCTTGAGGTCACGTACGCGAACGGCGACAAGGAAGTCCTCTACTTCAAGGACTTCAACTCCGGCGCGATGATCCAGAACATCGTGGACCGCGCCAAGAAAATGGCCATCAAGGATTTCCTGGACCACCAGCAGAAGGGCCTTCGCGTCTCCCATCTCCTGTCCGCCTGCGTGGACGAATTCAAGGAGAACGAGGACCTTCCCAACACCACCAACCCCGACGACTGGGCCCGGATCTCCGGCAAGAAGGGCGAGCGGATCGTCTTCATCCGCACCCTCGTCACCGGAAAGCAGGGCGGCGACACCGGCCGTTCCATCGACACGGTCGCCAACACCGGCCAGTACCTGTGACCGGCCACCACCGGTAGACGGGCGGCATCCCGCACAGGCACGCCCGCACACGTCGTCCGGCTGCGGGGCACGCGAAGGCGTGCCCCGCAGCCGGTGCATTCCGAGTCAGTCCTGATCCGCGACGGTCCTGATCCCGGGACGAGTCCAGAAGGAAACCGGCGGCGATCCGCGCGCCGGGCCCGGTGTCGCCTACGCTCGTCAGCGAAGGACGGCACCGGGCCGGTGCCGGTGCGCCGCCGGGCAAGGAGGGCCGCATGACAGTACGGCGAGTGATGGGCATCGAGACCGAGTACGGCGTCTCCGTCCCCGGCCACCCGAACGCCAACGCCATGCTCACCTCCTCCCAGGTGGTGAACGCCTACGCGGCGGCCATGCACCGCGCCCGGCGTGCCCGCTGGGACTTCGAGGAGGAGAACCCGCTGCGCGACGCCAGGGGCTTCGACCTGGCCAGGGACAACGCGGACGCCAGCCAGCTGACCGACGAGGACATCGGCCTGGCCAACGTCATCCTCACCAACGGCGCCAGGCTCTACGTGGACCACGCGCACCCCGAGTACAGCTCACCCGAGACGACCGGGCCGCTGGACGCCCTCCTGTGGGACAAGGCCGGTGAACGGATCATGGCCGAGGCCGCCCGCCGGGCCGCCGAGGTCCCCGGCGCCCAGCCGATCCACCTGTACAAGAACAACACCGACAACAAGGGCGCCTCCTACGGCACCCACGAGAACTACCTGATGAAGCGCGAGACGCCGTTCTCCGAGATCGTGCGGCACCTCACGCCCTTCTTCGTCTCCCGCCAGGTCGTCTGCGGCGCGGGCCGCGTCGGCATCGGCCAGGACGGCGGCGAGCACGGCTTCCAGCTGAGCCAGCGCGCCGACTACTTCGAGGTCGAGGTCGGCCTGGAGACGACACTCAAGCGGCCCATCATCAACACCCGCGACGAGCCGCACGCCGACGCCGAGCGCTACCGCAGGCTCCATGTCATCATCGGCGACGCCAACCTCGCCGAGGTCTCCACCTACCTCAAGCTGGGCACCACCGCGCTCGTCCTGTCGATGATCGAGGACGGCTTCATCACCGTCGATCTCGCCGTGGACCAGCCGGTCCGCACGCTCCACCGCGTCAGCCACGACCCCGGGCTCACCCAGCTGGTGACGCTGCGCAGCGGCCGGACGCTGACCGCCGTCCAGCTCCAGATGGAGTACTGCGAGCTGGCCCGCAAGTACGTGGAGGAGCGCTGGGGCACCGACGCCGACGCCCAGACCGCCGACGTCCTCTCCCGCTGGGAGGACGTCCTCAACCGGCTGGAGAACGACCCGATGAGCCTGGCCGGCCAGCTCGACTGGGTGGCCAAGCGGGAGCTGATGGAGGGCTACCGCCGCCGTGACGGCCTCGGCTGGGACGCGGCGCGCCTGCACCTCGTGGACCTCCAGTACGCGGACGTCCGGCCCGACAAGGGCCTGTACAACCGGCTGGCGGCCCGTGGGCGCATGACCAGGCTCCTCGACGAGGAGGACGTCCTGCGCGCCAGGATCAGCCCGCCGGACGACACCCGCGCCTACTTCCGTGGCCGGTGCCTGGAGCAGTACGCCGACGACGTCGCCGCCGCCTCCTGGGACTCCGTGATCTTCGACCTCCCCGGCCGTGACTCGCTGCAACGCGTGCCGACCATGGACCCGCTGCGCGGCACCCGCGAGCACGTGAAGGACCTCCTCGACCGCTGTCCGACGGCGGACGATCTCGTCCGTGCCCTCTCCGGCGGCTGATTTCCCGCCGATCCGGGAATCATCAGGGTGGTCCCCTGACGTTGAGGGTGTTCCGGGGGAAATCCCGCGGGGAAAGTCCCCCGGGTATCCCCGGGAAAAGTGAAAGGGCCGATGTCAGCCCCGCCTAGTAGGGTCTGATCGTGACACGTCGAAGCTGAGCAGGGGTGAGGGAGATGGCGACCAAAGACACCGGCGGCGGCCAGCAGAAGGCGTCGCGCAACAGCGAGGAAGTCGAGGAGCAGTCCCAGGACGCGGAGGTCTCCGAGGAGCTCAAGGAGCGCCAGGAGGCCCTGACGGACGACGTGGACTCGGTGCTCGACGAGATCGACGAGGTGCTGGAGTCCAACGCTGAGGACTTCGTCCGCAGCTTCGTCCAGAAGGGCGGCCAGTAGGCGCCCCCGCCGCGCCGCGCGGCTTCCGCGGCCGATGTGGATCACCACCGCCGGACGGGTAGGGTCCGTGCCATAGCCTGCCGCTGCCCCGGCCGCACCGCCGGCCGGGGCGGCGGACCGTCCTCCACATGGAAGGAACCCTGTGGCAGCCAACTCCCACGAGCAGGGGCGACTCCCGGCGGCCTTCCTCCGGCCGGGCTCCTCCTCGTTCCTCGACTTCCTGACCGACCACGCCCCGGAGCGCCTGCCGGGACACCGCGCGCTGCCGCCGGTCGAGGGGGCGGTCGAGGCGGTGCACGGCACCACGATCGTCGCCGCCACGTTCACCGGCGGCGTCGTCCTCGCCGGTGACCGCCGCGCCACCATGGGCAACATGATCGCCCAGCGCGACATCGAGAAGGTCTTCCCCGCCGACGAGTACTCCGCCGTCGGCATCGCCGGTACCGCCGGGCTCGCCGTCGAGCTGGTCAAGCTCTTCCAGCTGGAGCTGGAGCACTTCGAGAAGGTCGAGGGCCACACGCTCTCCCTCGAAGGCAAGGCCAACCGGCTGTCCACCATGATCCGCGGCAACCTCGGCATGGCCATGCAGGGCCTGGCCGTCGTCCCGCTCTTCGCCGGGTACGACCTGGAGCGCGGCGCGGCCCGCATCTTCTCCTACGACGTCACCGGCGGCCGGTCCGAGGAGCACGGCTTCGCGGCCATCGGCTCCGGCTCGCTGTTCGCCCGCGGATCCCTGAAGAAGCTGCACCGCCCCGACCTGTCCGAGGAACAGGCGGCCACCGTGGCCGTCCAGGCGCTCTACGACGCCGCCGACGACGATTCCGCGACCGGCGGACCCGACTTCGCACGCCGCATCTACCCGATCGTCACGGTCATCACCGAGGACGGCTACCGCCGCCTCGGCGGGACCGAGGTCGGCGAGATCGCCCGCGCGGTGTACGACGGGCGGCTCCAACTGCCCGACGGGCCGCAGGCCCCGGCTGTGTAGATTGCGGTGCCGGGCCCGTCCGGCACCGGGCGAAGCGCCAGATCCCGGAATTCCCACGGACGTCGAAGGGACGAGTAGCCGGTGTCCACACCGTTCTATGTCTCACCCCAGCAGGCCATGGCGGACCGCGCCGAGTACGCCCGCAAGGGCATCGCGCGCGGACGCAGCCTGGTGGTGCTCCAGTACGCCGACGGCATCGTGTTCGTCGCCGAGAACCCGTCGCGCGCCCTGCACAAGGTGAGCGAGATCTACGACCGCATCGCCTTCGCGGCGACCGGCAAGTACAACGAGTACGAGAGCCTGCGCATCGGCGGCACCCGCTACGCCGACCTGCGCGGCTTCACCTACGACCGCACCGACGTCACGGCCCGGGGGCTGGCCAACCTCTACGCGCAGACGCTGGGCAACATCTTCTCCAGCGCCGCCGAGAAGCCCTACGAGGTGGAGCTTCTCGTCGCCGAGGTCGGCGAGACCCCGGAGGACGACGAGATCTACCGCCTGCCGCACGACGGCTCGATCATCGACGAGCACGGCTCCGTCGCGGTCGGCGGCAACGCCGACCAGATCAGCAGCTATCTCGGCCAGCGGCACCGCGAGGGCATGGACCTGGGCGAGGTGCTGCGCCTCGCGGTGGACTCGCTCACCCGTGAGGCGGGCGGCGGCGAGCGTGAGCTGACCGCCGATCAGCTGGAGGTCGCCGTCCTCGACCGGACCAGGCCGCAGACCCGCAAGTTCAAGCGCGTGCCCGTGCGGCAGCTCGCGTCCCTGCTGGAGCGGAACGGTTCTTCCGAGGCCGCGGCCGAGGACACGTCCGACAGCGCCACGGACGACACGAGCGGCGACTGACGCACGCCGCGCCCCGGGGAGCCCGCTCCCCGGGGCGCGCGCCTGTCACGCGGGCTGCGGCGCCTGGGCCGTCGAGCCGCGCGTGGCCAGCGTCACCGGCAGCACCGTCGTCCCCCGCCGCTCACCGGCGAGCACCGCGAGCAGCGCCCGCAGCCCGGCGGCGCCCAGCTCCTCGGCGGGCAGCCGCACCGTCGTCAGCTCCGGCTCCACCGCCGTGGCGAGCGCCAGGTCGTCGAAGCCCGTCACCGACACGTCCTCCGGCACCCGCAGGCCCAGGCGGCGCACCGCCTTGCACGCCCCGGCCGCCATCGTGTCGTCGTCGCAGACCAGCGCCGTCGGGCGGGGGAGCGCCGACAGGGCGCGCTCGGCCGCGGCCAGCCCTCCCGCGACGCTGATCGGGCCGCGCTCCGCCGCGACCAGACGCGCCCCTGGGACGGCCGACAGCCCGGCACGCAGGGCGCGTTCCCGCACCTCGAACGTCCAGGACGGCACGTCGGCGGCGACGTGCGCCACATGCCGGTGGCCCAGCGTCAGCAGATGGTCCGTCACCAGCCGCATCCCGGCGCCGATGTCGGGGTTGACGGTCGCGCCCGCCGGACCGTCACGCGGCTCGCTGTCCAGCATGACGAGCGGCAGCCCGTCCCCGCTCAGCTGCGCCAGCGCCTCCACGGCCATCGAGGACGCCAGGACGCCGTCCAGCGTCGCCCCGGCCGAGGCGAAGGGGTCGGGGGCCGCGCCGACGCCCTCGGGCGAGGGGTAGAGGACGACGCCCACGTCCGCCTCGGCCGCCACCCGCGCCGCCCCGGCGTGCACGCGGGCGAAGAACTCGTTGGTCAGCGCCGGGACGACGACCAGCACCGTCCGCGTCCTGCCGAGCCGCAGGCTGCGGGCAGCGAGGTTCGGCCGGTAGCCCAGCTCGCGCGCCGCGGTCCGCACCTCCGCCACACGGGCGGGGGAGACGCGTCCGCGCCACTGCTCGCGCAGCACCAGCGACACCGTCGCCTGGGACACCCCCGCGAGCCGCGCGACGTCCCGGCTCGTGGGCCGGACGGCGCCGTCACGGCCCGCGTCGCTCCCCGTCTCGCCCACAGCCTCCGCGCCTCCCTGCCGGTGTCCTGAATCCGCCGTCCACCAGAACGCTCATCGTACGTACAATCGACGACGTTATACGTAACACGTCACCTCATCGACCGCTCCGACGATCCACCGACAGGGGTTTGCACATGGCCACGGGCTACGGGGAACTGCTGCGCGTCCGCCATGTGACGCGCCTGCTCGTGGGCACGCTCATAGGGCGCCTGCCGAACGGCACCGCGCCCCTCGGCATCGTCCTGTTCGTCCGCGCCGAGGGCGGCGGCTACACCCTGGCCGGGCTGCTCGCCGCCGTGTACGGGGTGGCCACCGCCGTCGGGCAGCCCCTGCTCGGCCGGCTCGTGGACCTCCACGGGCAGCTGCGCGTCATGCTGCCCGCCGCCCTGGTGTCCGCCCTCGGCATGATCGTCTTCGCGGCCGTGGGCACCGACCCGGCGCCCCTGGCATGGACGGCCGTCGCGGTCGCCGGTCTCGCCACCCCGCCGCTCGAAGGCGGCCTGCGCGCCCTGTGGCCCACCGTCATCCGGCACGGCGGCGGGGTGCAGCGTGCCTACGCGCTCGACGCCGTCGCGCAGGAGGTGATGTTCGCGGGTGGGCCGCTCGTCGTCCTGCTGCTCGTCGCCGCCTGGTCCGAGGCCGCCGCCCTGCTGGTCGTCAACCTCATCGGCGTCCTCGGGGCGCTCTCCGTGGTCCTGTCCGCCCCGTCCCGGCGCTGGCGCGGCGCCGCGCGGGAGGCGCACTGGCTGGGCGCGCTGCGCTCACGCGGGCTGCTCGCGCTCCTCGCCTGCTTCTTCTTCGTCGGCACCGCCCTCGGCGCCATCTCGGTCGCGGACGTCGCCTACGCCGACGGCCACGGGGACCAGCTGATCGCCACCTGGCTCACCTCGGGGCTCGGCGTGGGCGCCCTGCTCGGCGGCCTGGTCTACGGCGCC
The DNA here is from genome assembly GCF_000719135.1 of Streptomyces avicenniae. Lineage (GTDB taxonomy): Bacteria > Actinomycetota > Actinomycetes > Streptomycetales > Streptomycetaceae > Streptomyces > Streptomyces avicenniae. The sequence goes on from NZ_JOEK01000010.1 coordinate 15,992, forward strand.
GTCCGCTGGAGCGGGCCTCCCGAGCCACGGCTGCGGCTGCTGGCCACCGCCCTGGCCGCCGGATACCTGCCCCTGGCGCTCGTCCCCGACAGCCTGGTCGTCATGACGCTGCTCAGCGTGCTCTCCGGGGTGTTCCTCGCACCCCTGCTGGCCTGTGCCTTCGTCGTCATCGACCGGCACGCGCCCACCGGCACGGTCACCGAGGCGTTCTCCTGGCTCGTGACCGCCTTCGGCGTCGGCGCCGCCGCGGGCACCGCCGTCGCCGGGCCGGTCGTCGAGCGGGGCGACGCCGCCGCGGGCTTCGCCGTCTCGGGCGCGGCCGGGTGCGTCGCGCTGCTGGTGCTGCTCGCCTCGGCGCGCGTTCTCGCAGTTCCCGGGCGCCCCACCGGTCCTGGCGGGGAAACGCGAAATGATCGAAACGCCGCACTCGAACCCGGTTTCAGAAGTAAGCATCAGGCGTAATGTTCAGTCATGGATCGCCGAATCTTCGGGTTGGAGAACGAGTACGGGGTCACCTGTACGTTCCGCGGTCAGCGACGGCTGTCCCCGGACGAGGTGGCGAGGTACCTCTTCCGCCGCGTCGTGTCATGGGGGCGCAGCAGCAACGTGTTCCTGCGCAACGGCGCCCGGCTGTACCTGGACGTCGGCTCGCACCCCGAGTACGCGACGCCCGAGTGCGACAACGTCACCGAACTCATCACCCACGACAAAGCGGGTGAACGCATTCTCGAGGGACTCCTGGTGGACGCCGAGCGCCGCCTGCACGAGGAGGGCATCGCCGGCGACGTCTACCTCTTCAAGAACAACACCGACTCCGCGGGCAACTCCTACGGCTGCCACGAGAACTACCTCGTGGCACGGCACGGCGAGTTCTCCCGCCTCGCGGACGTGCTGATCCCCTTCCTCGTCACCCGCCAGATGATCTGCGGCGCGGGCAAGGTCCTCCAGACGCCGCGCGGCGCGGTCTTCTGCGTCAGCCAGCGCGCCGAGCACATCTGGGAGGGCGTCAGCTCGGCCACGACGCGCTCCCGCCCCATCATCAACACGCGCGACGAGCCGCACGCCGACGCCGAGCGCTACCGCAGGCTCCATGTCATCGTCGGCGACTCCAACATGTCCGAGACGACCATGCTGCTCAAGGTCGGCGCCACCGACCTGGTGCTCCGCATGATCGAGGCGGGCACCGTCATGCGCGACCTCACGCTGGAGAACCCCATCCGGGCCATCCGCGAGGTCAGCCACGACACCACGGGCCAGCGCAAGGTCCGCCTCGCGACCGGCCGTGAGGCGTCCGCCCTGGAGATCCAGCAGGAGTACTACGAGAAGGCCCTCGACTTCTGCGAACGCCGCGGCATGCGCACCGGCGTCACCGAGCAGGTCCTCGAACTCTGGGGCAGGACGCTGGAGGCGATCCGCGCCGAGGAACTCGACAAGATCAACACCGAGATCGACTGGGTCATGAAGTACCAGCTCATCGAGCGGTACCGCGCCAAGCACAACCTGACCATGTCCCACCCGAGGGTCGCGCAGATAGACCTCGCCTACCACGACATCCACCGCCGCCGCGGGCTCTACTACCTGCTGGAGCGCAGGGGCCAGGCCCAGCGGGTGTGCAACGACCTGAAGATCTTCCAGGGCAAGTCGGTCCCCCCGCAGACGACGCGGGCCCGGCTGCGCGGCGACTTCATCCGCCGCGCGCAGGAACAGCGCCGCGACTTCACCGTGGACTGGGTGCACCTCAAGCTCAACGACCAGGCCCAGCGGACGGTGCTGTGCAAGGACCCGTTCCGTTCGGTGGACGAGCGCGTCGAGAAACTGATCGCCGGGATGTGACGGTTCCGGGCGCGCGCGGCCGGAACGCGCGCGCCCGGAGGCCGTAGGCTGGGGCGGACCAGCGGGTTCCGCCCCGACACGCCCTCGACGCCCCGGTTGGACATATGACCCCCACCCCACGAGCGAGCCGCCTCGTCGCCGCCCTCGCCGTACCCGCCCTCCTCCTCGGCCTGGCCGCCTGCGGCTCGGACGACAGCTCCGACGACTCACCCGAGACCCCCGCGGCCTCGGGGCCGGTGGCCACCGCCTCCGGCGAGTTCGGCGAGGAGCCCGAGCTGGTCATCGAGGAGGACGCGACCGTCGGCGACGACGTGATCAGCGACGTTCTCGCGCCAGGTGACGGCGCGGAGGTCGCCGAGGGCGACTACCTGCGCCTCGACGCCGTGGCGCAGACCGTCTCGGACGGCCGCGAGCTGGTCAACACCTGGGCCGACCCGAACGAGGCCGCCGCCGGTTCCGCCCCCGAGCTGCCCGACGGCCTGCGCCGTCAGGTCATCGCCCAGGCCGGGGTGGACTCCGTCTTCCTCGCCGCGGTCACCGACCCGATGGTCGGCGCGACGGTCGGCAGCCGCGTCCAGGTGCAGGGGCCCGCGGCCGATCTCCTCGGCCAGGGCGCCGCGAGCCTCGGCCTCCCGGAGGACGAGGGCGTCGTGTGGGTCTTCGACATCGTCGGCGCGACGGCCGTGGACCCGGGCGCGGGCGCCGAGGGCGAGCAGGCCCCGGCGGAGGACGGCCTCCCCGCGGTGGAGGCCGTGGAGGGCGAGGGCCCGACGATCACCATCCCCGAGGGACAGGACCCGCCCGCCGAGCTCCAGCAGCAGATCCTCATCGAGGGGGACGGCGCCGAGGTCGAGGCGGGTCAGGCCCTCGTCGTCCAGTACACCGGTGTGAACTGGGCGGACGGCGAGCCGTTCGACTCCTCGTGGGACCGTGACGCCCCCTCCGCCTTCCAGATCGGCACCGGCCAGGTCGTGGCGGGCTGGGACGAGGGCCTCGTCGGCAAGCACGTCGGCGACCGCGTCCTGCTGGTGATCCCGCCGGACCTCGGTTACGGGGAGCAGGGCAACCAGTCCATCCCCGGCGGCTCCACCCTCGTCTTCGTCGTGGACATCGTCGGCGCCGTCTGAGCGTCGCACGGCGAGCCGCATCTCCCGCGTATCCTGCGGGTTCGAGCAAGCGCGCTAGGAGTGATCTTCACGTGAACATCGACAAGCCCGAGGTGGACTTCCCCGGCGGCGAGCCCCCGGCCGACCTGGAGATCAAGGACATCTGGGAGGGCGAGGGCGAGGTCGCCCAGGCCGGCGCGCAGGTGTCCGTGCACTACGTCGGCGTCGCCTTCAGCACCGGCGAGGAGTTCGACGCCAGCTGGAACCGCGGCACGCCGCTGCGCTTCCAGCTCGGCGCGGGACAGGTCATCCCCGGCTGGGACCGCGGCGTCCAGGGCATGCGGGTCGGCGGTCGCCGTCAGCTGGTGATCCCGCCGCACCTCGCCTACGGCGACGCGGGCGCCGGGGGCCGGATCAAGCCGGGCGAGACGCTGATCTTCGTCTGCGACCTGGTCTCGGTCTGATCTCCACAAGCGGTACCGTGGGCCCATTCCCCTTACGGGGGACGGGCCCACGGCGCTTTCCGGCGCGGGCGCGACTCGGGCTCGCGGACGAGAAGGGGCGGCGCGCGATGGCGATTGCCAAGGCCGAGCGGCTGATGAACCTGGCCCTGTGCCTGCTGGGCACCGGCCGCCCGCTGAGCAAACGCGAACTGCGCGACTCCATCGAGGCGTACCGCGAGGTCGGCTCCGAGGACGCCTTCAACCGCATGTTCGAGCGGGACAAGGACGACCTGCGCGAGCTGGGCCTCGTCATCGAGACCGTCGAGAGCATCGACGGCGACACCGGCTACCTCGCCCGCCGCGACCACAACCAGCTCCCGCCCCTCACGCTGGACGCCGAGGAGGCCGCCGCGCTCGGCCTGGCCGCCCGCGTCTGGCAGCAGGCGCGCCTCGCGGGCGCGGCGAGCGGCGCCCTCCAGAAGCTGCGGGCCGCGGGGATGCCGCTGGCGCAGGAGGAGCTGGAGGCGTACAGCGCCATCGAGCCGCGCGTCCCGGCCGGTGAGGCGGCGTTCGAGCCGCTGATGATCGCCTGCCGCGACCGGCGCCCCGTCACCTTCGACTACCGCAGGTCGAACGCGGCGCGGCCGGTGAGCCGTCAGGTCGAGCCCTGGGCCCTGGAGTGCTGGCGCGGCCACTGGTACCTCGCGGGCTGGGACCGCGACCGGCAGGCGGAGCGCGTCTTCCGCCTCTCCCGCATCACCGGCCGCGTCAAGTCCCGTGCGGGCGCCTTCACGGCCGAGGTGCCCGACCACGTCGCCCTGCGGGAGTCCGTCGCCCGCTGGGCCGGTGAGACCCCCACGGGACAGGCCCGCATCCGGCTGCGCACCGGCGCGGGATACCCGCTGCGCGCACGGGCGACCGCCGTCACGGAGGCGCCCTCGGGCGCCGGGTGGGACGACCTGGAGATTCCCTACGGGCACGGCCTCGGCGCCTGGCTCGCCGAGTTCGGACCCGACGTGATCGTGCTGGAGCCCGCCGAACTGCGGGCCGACGTCATCGACCGGCTGCGCGCCGTCGCCAAGGGCTGAGGAAGGACGCCGCCATGGCCACCACAGCCATCGACAGGACCCGCAGGATGCTGTCGCTCGTCACCTATCTGAGGGAACGCCCCGGCGCGCGGGTGGACGAGGTCGCCCGCGCCTTCGGGATCACCGAGGACGAGCTGATCTCCGACCTCAACGTCCTGCCCATGTGCGGGACCAGCTTTCGCGGCGGTGACCTGCTCGACATCGACACCGACGGCGAGCACATCTGGTGGTACAACGCGGAGGCCGTCGGCTCCGGCACCGGCCAGCCGCTGCGGCTCGCCGCCGACGAGGCCACCGCCCTGCTGGTCGCCGCCCGTGCCGTCGCCACCCTCCCCGGTCTGCGGGACGGCGACCGCGACGCCCTGCTGCGGGCCACGGCCAAGCTGGAGGCCGCGGCGGGCGAGGCGGCCGGGGCCAGCTCGCGCCTGTCGGTCACCTTCGAGTCCGAGGGCGGCGTCTTCGCCGACGTGGACCGGGCCATCACCGAACGGCGCCGCCTGCGCATCCGCTACTACTCGCCGGGCCGTGACGAGCTGACCGACCGGGAGATCGACCCCATCCGGCTGTTCGCCGTCGGCCACACCTACGTCGAGGCGTGGTGCCACCGGTCGGAGGCGCGGCGTACCTTCCGCCTCGACCGCGTGGCCAGGATCGAACTGCTCGACACCCCCGCCGACCCGCCGCCCGTCGAGCCGCGTGACCTCAGCGAAGGTCTCGTGCAGCCCGCGCCGACCGACCCCGAGGTGGTCGTCGAGGTGGGCCCAGGCGGGCGCTGGGTCGCCGAGTACTACCCGCACGACTCCGCCGAGGAACTGCCGGACGGCGGGCTGCGCGTCACGCTGCGCACGCCCGACCCCGCCACGCTGCGGCGGCTGGCGCTGCGGCTCGGCGGGGACGGCCGGATCGTCGCGCCGTCCGCCCTCGCCGACAGCGCGCGGGAGGCGGCCCGTGCGGCGCTCGACCACTACGCGACGGCGGCGGGGGAGGGGCGCTGACGTGTTCTGGCCGATGTTCCAGTTGACCCTGGCGTTCCTCGGCGTCGCCGTCCTGGGCGTCCTCGGGGTCCGCGTCGGCGTCGAGGCCCGTCGTTTCGCCCGCGCCGTGGCCGCCTCGTCCGAGCGGATCGGCGCCGCGGCCGAGACCCTCGAACGGTCCGCCGCACCCCTCGTGGCCAGGGGCGGAGCCGTTCACCGCACGTTCGGCCGTGCGTCCGGGAGGGACGGGGACGGCGAATAGATCGTCGCGCAGGCATTGATTTGTGTTCACCCCCGCGAGTTAAGATTGCCACTCGTGCGGCCGGTCCGGAATGTCGAGGTCCCGCACGGCAGCCGAATCCCCCGGAAGAAAGAAGACGAGACCATGGGCTCGCTCTCCGCATGGCACATCCTGCTCGTCGTCCTCGTCGTGGTGGTCGTCTTCGGCTCCAAGCGCCTGCCCGACACCGCACGCGCGCTCGGCAAGTCCCTCCGCATCCTGAAGAGCGAGACGGCGGCCATGAAGAACGACGGCCGCGCCGCCGACACGGCCGAGACCGCCGCCTCCCCGGCCGAGCAGCCGACCGCCGCCCGTACCATCCAGGCCGCCCCCGGTGACGTCACCAGCGCCCGGCCGGTCGAGGAGCCCAGGAGCACCACCCAGCAGGGCTGACGCCCGGCCGCCGGCCGGGACGTGTTCGGAGTGAGTGTGGTCAGGCGGCTCGGCGGACACCGGCCGCCGTAGGAGATGAGGACCTGGCGTGCCCAAGGCACCGCAGAAGACCAAGGACCCCGAGGGACGGATGTCCCTGACCGAGCATCTGCGCGAACTGCGCAACCGGCTCGGGATCTCGGTCGCCGGCATCCTGGTGGTCACCATCGTCGCGATGTTCTTCGCCAAGGACATCATGGACTTCCTCTCCGATCCGGTCCCGGTCTGCGAATCGTTCGAGGACCCCGCGGCGCGCGACCGCCGCTGTGCCGTCCTGGCGCAGAACGGTCTGACCGTCCCGTTCGGCACCTACCTGAGGGTGTCGCTGCTCGTCGGCCTCATCGCGGCGTCCCCGATCTGGCTCTACCAGGCGTGGGCGTTCATCGCGCCAGGGCTGCACAAGAACGAGAAGAAGTACACGCGGGCCGTCGTCGCCGTGGGCGTGCCGCTGTTCCTGGCGGGCTCCGCGTTCGCGTACTGGCTGCTCGGCCGCGCCGTGCCCGTCCTGCTGAGCTTCAGCGCGCCTGGGGCGCAGAACTACGTGTCGATGGAGGAGATCCTCGACCTGACGGTCAGGATGGCGCTCGCCTTCGGTCTCTCCTTCGAACTGCCGCTTGTGCTGGTCCTGCTGAACCTCGGCGGCATCGTCTCCGGCAAGCGGATGCTCAGCTGGTGGCGCTGGATGGTCGTCGGCATCGCCATCTTCGCGGCGGCCATCACCCCGACCGACCTGATGTCGATGGTGGCCCTCCAGGTGCCGGTCACCGCCTTCTACTTCATCGCCTGCGTCATCGCCGTGCTCAACGACCGGCGCAAGGCACGCAGGGAGGACGAGGAGGAGTTGGACGACGACGAGGCGTCGCCGCTCGACCTGACCCCGGCCGCCGTCGAGCCGGTGGAGCGGGTCTCCTCCTCCCGGCTGGACGACAGGCCCTCGCGCCTGAACGGCTTCGATGACATCACCTGACCCGCGCGCCCGTCCGCGACGGGACGCGCGTGGCCGGTGACACGACCGTCCTGGTCAACCCGGCGGCGGGCCGGGGGCACGGCCGCTCCGCCGCCCGCCGGGCCGTCGGCGCCCTGGAGGCGGCGGGACTGACCGTCCACACCCTCGTCGGCCAGGACGCCGCCGACGCCCTCCGGCTGGCCCGCCGCGCCGTCGCGGACGGCACCCGCGCCCTCATAGCCGTCGGCGGCGACGGCGTGGCCTCGCTCGCCCTCCAGGCGGTCGCCGGGACGGACACGCCGCTCGGCCTCGTCGCCGCGGGCACGGGCAACGACCTCGCGCGCGCCTGCGGCCTCCCGATCGGCGACCCGGCGGCGGGAGGCCGCGTCCTGGCCGCCGCGCTGACGGCGGGCGCGTACCGGCGCATCGACCTCGGCCGCATCGGCGGCACCTGGTTCGGCGGCGTGCTCGCCACCGGCTTCGACTCCCGCGTCACCGAGCGGGGCAACCGTATGAGCCGCCCGCGCGGCAGGCTCCGCTACGACCTGGCGACGCTCGCCGAACTGGCGACGCTGCGCACCCTCCCGTACCGCATACGGCTCGACGACGGCCCGTGGCGCGAGATGGACGCCACGCTCGTCGCCGTCGGCAACGGGTCGAGCTACGGCGGCGGGCTGCGGATATGCCCGGCCGCCGCGCTGGACGACGGGCTGCTCGACGTCACGGTCGTCGGCCCGTGCAGCCGCACGACGCTGGTCCGCGTCTTCCCGCGCGTCTTCCGGGGCACCCATGTGTCGCACCCGGCGGTCACCGTCCACCGGGCCGCGCGCGTCACCCTGGAGGCGCCGGGCGTCACCGGCTACGCGGACGGGGAGCCGGTGGGGCCGCTGCCGCTGACGGCCCGCTGCGTCCCCGGGGCCCTGCGGCTGCTGGCGCCCCCGCCGTGAGCCCAGCCCGCCGGTAAAGATCGCCGCACTGTCACAGGCGGCCGGTAGGCTCGACCGCACAATGACCGACGACATGTCCCCCGCAGAGCGTTACTCCGCCGCTCGCAGGCGAGCCATCGAGCAGGCCACCGCGCTCACCCCGTTCCGTGAGCTGTACGACTTCGAGCTCGACGCGTTCCAGATCGAGGCGTGCCAGGCCCTGGAGGACGGCAAGGGCGTCCTCGTCGCCGCCCCGACCGGCTCGGGCAAGACGATCGTCGGCGAGTTCGCCGTCCATCTCGCCCTGACCCAGGGCGGCAAGTGCTTCTACACCACGCCCATCAAGGCGCTGTCGAACCAGAAGTACACCGACCTGGTCAAGCGCTACGGCGCGGACCAGGTCGGCCTCCTCACCGGCGACAACAGCGTGAACTCCGACGCCCCGGTCGTCGTCATGACCACCGAGGTCCTGCGGAACATGCTCTACGCCGGTTCCCAGGCGCTGAACGGCCTCGCCTACGTGGTCATGGACGAGGTGCACTACCTCTCCGACCGCTTCCGCGGCGCGGTCTGGGAGGAGGTCATCATCCACCTGCCGGAGTCGGTGACGCTGGTCTCCCTGTCCGCGACCGTCTCCAACGCCGAGGAGTTCGGCGACTGGCTGGACACCGTGCGCGGCGACACCCGCGTCATCGTCTCCGAGCACCGGCCGGTCCCGCTGTGGCAGCACGTCCTGGCCGGGCGCCGGATGATGGACCTGTTCGAGGAGTCGGGGGACAAGCGCGAGGTCAACCCGGACCTGCTCCGGCTGGTCCGCTCCGACCAGGGGCGCGGCTGGGGCAGGGACCGCGCCCGTGGCGCCCGTGACCGCAGGCGGGAGGCCGACCGGGAGCGTGAGCGGCGCCAGCGGGCCCGCGTCTTCACGCCGAGCCGGGCCGAGGTCATCGACCGGCTCGACTCCGAGGGCCTGCTGCCCGCCATCACGTTCATCTTCAGCCGCGCCGGGTGCGAGGCCGCCGTCCAGCAGTGCCTCCACGCGGGGCTGCGGCTGAACGACCCGGCGGCCCGCGTCCGGGTGCGGGAGATCGTCGAGCGGCGCACCGCGGCCATCCCCGACGAGGACCTGCACGTCCTCGGGTACTTCGAGTGGCTCGAAGGGCTGGAGCGGGGCATCGCGGCGCACCACGCGGGGATGCTGCCCGCGTTCAAGGAGATCGTCGAGGAACTGTTCGTCCACGGGCTGGTCAAGGCGGTCTTCGCCACCGAGACGCTGGCGCTCGGCATCAACATGCCCGCGCGCTCCGTCGTCCTGGAGAAGCTGGTCAAGTGGAACGGCGAGCAGCACGCCGACGTCACGCCGGGCGAGTACACCCAGCTGACCGGCCGGGCCGGGCGGCGCGGGATCGACGTCGAGGGGCACGCGGTCGTCCTGTGGCAGCAGGGGATGGACCCGGGGGCCGTCGCGGGCCTGGCCGGGGCGCGGACCTATCCGCTGCGGTCCTCGTTCCGCCCGTCGTACAACATGGCGGTCAACCTCGTCGCGCAGTTCGGGCGGCACCGCTCCCGCGAGCTGCTGGAGACGTCCTTCGCGCAGTTCCAGGCGGACCGGGCGGTCGTCGGCATCGCGCGCGAGGTGCGCAAGAACGAGGAGGGCCTGCTCGGCTACCGCGAGGCCATGACCTGCCACCTGGGCGACTTCGACGCGTACGCCAGGCTGCGGCGTGACCTGAAGGACCGTGAGAACGAGCTGGCCAAGCAGGGCGCGGCCCAGCGCCGCGCCGCGGCGGCTGCCTCCCTGGAGCAGCTGCGACCCGGCGACATCATCCATGTGCCCACCGGCAAGTTCGCGGGGCTCGCGCTCGTGCTGGACCCGGGTTCAGGACCGCCCGGTGGGCGTCCGCGCGGCCCGCGCGGCGGCTTCGACCCGTACGAGGGGCCCCGTCCGCTGGTGCTGACGGTGGAGCGGCAGGTCAAGCGGCTCGCGATGATCGACTTCCCCGCGCCGGTGGAGCCGCTGGACCGGATGCGCATCCCCCGGTCGTTCAACCCGCGCAGCCCGCAGTCGCGGCGCGACCTCGCCTCGGCGCTGCGCACGAAGGCGGGGCACCGCGACCCCGGACGGCACCGCAAGGAGCGCGCGAGCGCCGCCGACGACACCGAGATCGCGCGGCTGCGCGCCGCCATCCGCTCCCACCCCTGCCACGGCTGCGACGAGCGCGAGGACCACGCCCGCTGGGCGGAGCGGTACCACCGGCTGCGCCGTGACACGCGGCAGCTGGAGCGGCGCATCGAGGGCCGTACCAACACGATCGCCCGCACCTTCGACCAGGTCTCCGCGCTGCTCACCGAGCTGGGCTACCTCCAGGGGGATGAGGTCACCGACGACGGGCGGCGTCTCGGCCGTCTGTACGGCGAGCTGGACCTGCTGGCCAGCGAGTGCCTGCGGGACAAGGTCTGGGAGGGGCTCGACCCGTCCCAGCTGGCCGCCTGTGCCTCCGCGCTCGTCTTCGAGGCGCGCAACGCGGACGACGCCGCCGCGCCCGAGGTGCCCGGCGGTGAGGCGCGCCGCGCGCTCGGGGACATGGTGCGGATCTGGGGGCGGCTCGACGCGCTGGAGGAGCAGTACCGGATCAGCCATGTCACGGGGGTGGGGCAGCGGGAGCCGGACCTCGGGTTCGCCTGGCCGGTCCACCGCTGGGCGCAGGGCGAGGGGCTCGACGTCGTCCTGCGGGACGCAGGGATGCCCGCCGGGGACTTCGTGCGCTGGTGCAAGCAGGTCATCGACGTGCTCGGCCAGATCGCCAACGCGGCCCCGGCGGGCGGCACCGTCGCCAGGAACGCGCGCAGGGCCGTGGACCGGCTGCTGCGCGGTGTGGTGGCGTACAGCTCGGTGGGCTGACCGCCCGCCGGGGGTGCGGGGTCAGCGGACGTCGGGCGCGTCGGCCGCTGCGCCGACCTCGGCCAGGAGCGCGAAGCCGTACCGGTCGAGGGGCGCGGCGCTGGCCGACAGGAGGACGACACCTGTCCCGGCGGCGCGGTCGAGTCCGAGCCAGGACCTGAAGCCGCCGGTGCCGCCGTTGTGCCAGGTGACGTCCCGGTCCTTCATGCGCACGGTGATCCAGGCGGCGCCGATGCGGGCGCCGGAACCGAAGGGCGCGACCGGCTCCAGCGCGGCGACGCCGGGGGCGCTGCCGTCGAGCAGCGCCGCCGTGAGGCGGGCCATGCCGGTGAGCGTGGCGCGTACGCCGCCGGCGGGGCCCACCGCCTCGCCGGTCCACGGCTCCCGTGGCCGCCCCCGGCGGCTTCTTCCGGTGAGGGCGCCCGGCCTGAGCTGGTCGGCCGTCGCCGGTACGTAGAAGTCGTCGCAGCCCAGGGGGTCCGTGACACGCCGCCTGAGGAGAGCGGCGTAGGGGGTGTCGGCCGCCGCGGCGAGGGCGTGGCCGAGCAGTTCGAAGCCGAGGTTGGAGTAGCGGGGCCGCGGCTTGCCCAGCGGGACGCCCCTGGCCTGGTCGAGGAGTTGGTCGAGGTCCTCGCCGTAGGGGTTCGTGCCGTGCCGCCACAGGGCGAGCGTCCTGCGCGTGGGGTGGGCGGAGCGGGGGAGCCCCGGCAGGCCGGAGCGGTGGGTGCTCAGCGACTCCAGTGTCACCCGCGCCGCCGGGGCGTCGCGCAGCGGCAGCAGGTCGCCCAGCGTCGTCCCGTCGCCGATCTCGCCGCGCGTCCGCGCCTCGGCGTACAGCAGGCCGGTGAGGCCCTTCGACAGCGAGCCGATCTCGAAGTCGCCGTCGGGCCCCGTGCCGCGGTACGCCGTCGTGAGGTTCCCCGACGAGACGACGGCCGCCGCGGCCACGGGGTGGCGGGAGCCCGGCAGGGCGCCGAGCCAGGCGGCCGATCCGTCCTCGACACCCGCCGCGCCGGTCATGACCGGCCCCCCAGCAGGCCACGGCCGCTGTGCTTCTTGTGGACGGCCTGTTTCGAGACACCCAGGGCCGCCGCGATCTGCGGCCAGGTGGCTCCCTCGTTCCGTGCGCGGCGCACGAGTACGGCCTCGGCGCGTTCGAGTTCGGCGCGCAGCCGTGCCATCGCCGCCAGGGCCACCAGCGGGTCCCTGTCGGCCGTCGCCGCGGCGATGCCGGTCAGTCCTTCGTCGCTCATGCGGTCAACCGTAGTTGACCGCCACCGCTGTGGTCAACCTTGGTTGACCGCAGGTCGGTCCGGTCGGCGCTCCAGGGTGCTCAGCAGGCGGGTCAGTGAACCGCCCAGGCCCCAGCGGGCGTTGAGCGTGTCGAGGGCGGCCGGGTCGCGTGGCGTGGTGGGCAGGGCCGGGTCGTACGCGGGCAGGGGCAGGCCGGTCGCCACCCGGACGACGCGCGGGGCGACCTCCAGGTAGGCGGCGGCGGCCGTGAGCCGTTTGCGCTGGGCCGGGGTGAGCGGCGCCGCCGGGTCGTCCAGGGCGGCGGCGATGCCCGCCAGGTCGCCGAACTGCGCCAGCAGTCGCGCGGCGGTCTTCTCGCCGATGCCGGGGACGCCGGGCAGGCCGTCGCTCGGGTCGCCCCGCAGCAGGGCGAGGTCGGCGTACCCGGGGCCGTCCACGCCGTACCGGTCGCGCAGCGCCGTCTCGTCGAAGGCGGTCAGCGTCGCCATGCCCTTGACGGGGTAGAGCACGCGCACGCCGCGCCGGTCGTCGATGAGCTGGAACAGGTCACGGTCGCCGGTGACGATGTCCACGGGACCGGCGGCGGCGACGGCGAGGGTGCCGATCACGTCGTCCGCCTCGTGCTCGGGCACGCCGACGCGGGCGATGCCGAGGGCGTCGAGGACGGCCTCGATCACCGGCACCTGGGGGGAGAGCGTGTCGGGCACGGTCTCGGCGTCCGGGCCCTCCCCGTGCGCCTCGGCGACGCGGTGGGCCTTGTAGGTGGGGATCAGCGCGACGCGCCAGGCGGGGCGCCAATCGGCGTCCATGCAGGCGACGAGGTCGTCGGGCCGGTGGTCGGCGACGAGGCGCGCGATGAAGTCGAGCAGGCCGCGCACGGCGTTGACGGGCGTGCCGTCGGGGGCGCGCACGGACTCGGGCACGCCGAAGTACGCGCGGAAGTAGAGCGAGGCGGTGTCGAGCAGCATCAGGCGTCTGGTCACACCCCGGATCATGCCGCACGCCTCGGACATCCCACGGGCACCCCCTTGGCCAAAAAAATAGTTTGATAGGCTAAGTATTAACGTTTTCTTGACGCATGCTTGACCCACCATCTGCGTGTCGAGCTGCCCGGACGCCGAGGAGGAGACATTTCCATGCCGACGACCCCGACGCCCCCTGCCACCACCGTCAGCGGCGGGTGACCGTATGGGACACGCCGACACGCTGCTCGCGATGGGCGGCGCCTTCGTGGCCGCCGCGTTCCTCGCCCGTCTCGGCAGCCGCATAGGGCTGCCGACGATCCCCCTGTTCATCCTGGCCGGGATACTCCTCGGCCCGAACACCCCCGGCTACGTCCTCCTGGAGGACCCGCACGACCTGGAGATGCTCTCCGCGCTCGGCCTGGTGCTGCTGCTGTTCTACCTGGGCCTCGAATTCCACATGGACGACCTGCGGACCGGCGGCAGGAAGATGGCCGTCGCCGGATCGACGTACCTCGCGCTGAACGTCGGCGCGGGGCTCGGGTTCGGGTTCGCGCTGGGCTGGGGCACCTCCGAGGCGCTGGTGCTCGCCGGTGTCCTCGGCATCTCGTCCTCGGCCATCGTCACCAAGATCCTCGTGGACCTGGGGCGCATCGGCAATCCGGAGACGCGTCCCATCCTCGGCATCATCGTGGTGGAGGACATCTTCCTCGCGCTGTACCTCGCCGCCCTCCAGCCGATCATCTCCGGCGCGGACGGGGTCGGGGCGATGCTCACCGACATGGGGAAGGCGTTCGGCTTCCTGGTCGTCCTCGCGGTGGCCGCGCGCTGGGGCACCGGCGTCATCGGCAGGCTGTTCGCCACCAAGGACAACGAACTGCTCGTCATCTCCTTCCTCGGCGCCGCCGTCCTGGTCTCGGGGATCGCCGAGACGTTCGGGGTCGCGGACGCCATCGCCGCGTTCATGGTCGGCCTGATCCTGGGCAACACCGGCTCGGGCGACCGCATCCGCGAGCTGGTCCATCCGCTGCGGGACGCGTTCGGCGCCATCTTCTTCTTCGGCTTCGGCCTGTCCATCGACCCGGGCGACCTGCCGTCGGTCATCTGGCCCGTGCTCATCGCGATTGTCGTCACGGTGACGATGAACCTGCTCGCCGGTCTGCTCACCGCCCGGATCTACGGCTTCGGTGCCGGGCCCACGGCCAACGTCGCGACGACGCTGCTGGCCAGGGGCGAGTTCGCGCTCATCCTGGCGACCATGGCGGCGGCGGCCGGGCTCGACGCGCGCCTGTCGCCGTTCATCGCCGGATACGTGCTGATCCTCGCGGTCGTCGCGCCGCTGATCGCGGGCCGCTCCCACTGGCTGGCGCGCGTCCTGCCGGGCCATGGCCCGGAGCCGTCGCCGCCCGCCGCCGTCGGCGAGGCCGTGCCCGAGCCGGACACCGAGTGCGGCGCGGAACCCGAGCCCTCGGCCACGAGCCGCTGAGGACGGGCCCGGGGCGCCGTGGCAGGGGAGGGGGCCCTGCCACGGCGCCCCGGGCGGCGGCGCATCATGGGGGAAAGGCACCGAGCGGACTGCGGGGACGGGCATGGGTGAGACGAAGGTGGACGGCATGCGGCTGGACGTCTGGTCCGACGTGATCTGCCCGTGGTGCGGGCTCGGCAGGCACCGGCTCGCCGAGGCGCTGCGCCGGTTCGAGCACCGGGACGAGGTCACCGTCGTCCACCGCTCCTTCCAGCTCGACCCCTCCGCCCCCGTCGGCACGACGCTCCCGGTGGCCGAGGCCCTGGCCGCCAAGATGGGCGCCTCGCCCGCCCAGGCCAGGGAGATGACCTCCCGGGTCGAGGAACTGGCCCGCGCCGAGGGGCTCACGCCCTACGTCGTCGGCGACAACGAGACGGGCAGCACCGCCCTCGTCCACGAGTTCCTGGCCCACGCCGGTGCGGAAGGGCAGCACGCCCAGGCGTGGGACGCGGTGTTCGACAGCTACTTCGGGCGCGCCGAGTCCGTCTTCACCGTCGAGGCACTGGTGTCCCTCGGGGAACGCCTCGGCCTCGACGCGGCGGACACCCGCGCCGCCCTCACCGACCGCCGGTACCGCGCCCAGGTCGAGGCCGAGGCGCGGCACGCCGCACGGCTCGGCGCGACCGGGGTGCCGTTCACGGTCATCGACGAACGCTTCGCCGTCATGGGCGCCCAGGACGCCGACACCCTGCTCGACGTCCTGCGGCAGGCGTGGGCAGCCGCGCACCCCGAGGCGCGCCCGGTGGTGGTCGCCGACACCGCCGAGGCGTGCGGGCCCGACGGCTGCGCCGTGCCGGACGACCACGCGGCGCACGGCTGACGCGCCGTCAACCGCGCCCGCCCGTACCGGATCCCGTGCGGAAAGCCCGGTTCCTCACCGGACGCGCGGTTCGGCGCCCCCGCAGCCCTGAGGCGGACTGGCCGGTCAGGGCACTGCTGTGAGAAATTCACTCCATCGAGGGCACGACGTACCGGGGGAACGTACGCGTGCCGGGGTGGACAAGGAGCGTGACGAACATGGCGACGCCTGCCGGCTGGTACCCCGACCCCGGTCACGCGGGGCCGCCCCCACCCGCCGAGCGCTGGTGGGACGGGCAGACGTGGACCGCCCACACCCGCCCGCCGGACGCGACGATCCCGGCCCCCGCGCCCGTACCACAACCGACGTACGCGCAACCGCCGATCGGCCCGTACGCCGCCGCCCCGCCCTACGGCTACGGCTACCCGCAGGGCCCTCCGACGCCCCGCACGCCGCGCAGCCGCTCCGTCGTCGTCCTGGCCGCCGTCCTCGTCGTCGCCCTGGTCGTCGCCGCCGTCGGCTACGTGACGCTCTCCGGCGACGGAGACGGTGACGGCGGCCGGGACGAGGCGGACGGCACGCGGGGCACCGTGACCACCGCCCAGGCCGGTGGCGTCGCCCTGCCGCTCCTCGACGGCTGGACCGAGGCCGACGTCGAGGGGGGCGTCATGATCAGCGCCGACCCGTACCCCTGCCCCGGGGACACCGAGCAGCAGTGCATCGGCGGCGCCGCCTCCCTCGGCGTCCTGCCGCAGGCCACCGACAGCCCGGAGGAACTGGCGCGCGCCGACATCGAACTGCACGCCGAGGACGGCTACGGCTCCGACGAGCTCTACAGCGGCGTGACAGGCGTCGAGGAGACCGACGCCGAGGAGGTCACCGTCCTCGGCCAGGACGGATTCCGCGTCCGGGCCAGGGTTGAGACCGGCGTGGGGATGGACGCGGTGGTCGAGTCCGTCGCCTTCCCCGCGCCGGACGGCAGCGGACTCGCCCTGCTGCGCCTCGCGTTCGACGTCCGGGACACCGCGCCGCCGGTCGAGGACATGGCGCGCGTTCTGTCCGGACTGCGCGCGTCCGGCTCCGGGCCCGGTACCGAAGTATGAGGTGACAACCGTAAAGTGACCCCGTCAAGCGTCGGCAGCGGACGCCGGGGGCCGGGGAGTGGGCGGATGAACACCGAACAGGGCCCGTGGCGTTCGGAGTCACCGCGGCCTCTCCCACCCCGCCCGGCAGCCCCGCCCGCCACCACCCGGCCGAGCGTACCGGCGTCCCGCCAGGCGCCGCTCCCCGCCGACCGGCCGGACGACGCCCCTCCGAGACCGGCCGTCCCCCCACCGCCCGCCGTACCGCCGCCGCCCGCGGAGCCCCCACCCCCCGGCACGTTCGGCCCCGTCCTGCGCTCCGGCACGCTCCGCCTGCCCAGCCGCACGCTGCGCATCGCCGGAGTCGTCGCCTGCCTGGTCCTCGGCACCGGGCTGCTGGGCGGCGCCGCCGCGGGCACCTGGCTCGGCCCCGACGCCGCCGCCGACACCGCGGCGCACCTCTTCACCGAGAGCCGCGACCTGTGGCGCGACCTCCCCGTGGACGACCTCTTCCCGCCCGAGATCACCGGCGAGGGCGCTGGCCCCGGCGGCGCCGACCGCACGTGGACGCGCATCGCCGTCGCGCCCGACAGCGGCTGCGCCGACGCCTTCGACCCGCTCCTCGCCGACGTCCTCGAACCCGTCGGCTGCCACCGCCTCGTCCGCGCCACCTACACCGACGAGACGCAGACCACCGTCACCACCGTCGGCCTCCTCTTCACCACGGCCGACGCCGCGGACATGGCGGCCCTCGAAGCCCGCTTCACCGAGGAGGACCTCGCCGCACGCCCCGACCTCCTGCCCCGCCCCTACGCGGCGCCCGGCACGGCCGCCGAGGACTTCGGCGACGCCCAGCGCGCCTCCTGGTCCGTCCGCGTCGCCACCGAGATACCCGTCGTCCGCTGGACCGTCACCGGCTTCGCCGACGGCCGCGCGTTCCCCGACCCCGAGCCCGCCGCCGAGGCCACGGCCGAGGACGCGGACAGCACCGTCGCCCTCGCCGGTCTCGGCCACGACGCCCAAGGGCTGGCGGACGCCCTCGACACCCGGCTGCGCGAAGCGGCCGACCGGTACGCCCCGGAGCCGCGATGACCCGCCCCGCCCGCCTCGCCGCCGCCCTGACGGCCGCCGCCGTGCTCACCCCGGCCCTCGCCGTCGCCACCCCCGCCCGCGCCGACTCGATCCGCGAGCAGCAGCAGTGGGCCCTCGACGCCATCCACGCCCCCGACGCCTGGGAGACGACACGCGGCGAGGGCATCACCGTCGCCGTCCTCGACACCGGCGTGGACGCCGACCACCCCGACCTCGCCGGAGCCGTCCTCCCGGGCCACGACCTCGTCGGCCTCGGCGCCTCGCCAGGCGACGACACCTGGGCCGCGCACGGCACCGCCATGGCCGGGATCATCGCCGGACGCGGCCACGGCCCCGACAACGGCAGCGGCGTCATCGGCGTCGCCCCCGCCGCCCGCATCCTGCCCGTCCGCGTCCTGCTGGAGGACGACGACCCGGAACGCGACGAGGCACGCCGCACCCGCACCGGCGCGCTCGCCGAAGGCATCCGCTGGGCCGCCGACCAGGGCGCCGACGTCATCAACCTCTCGCTCGGCGACGACAGCGACTCGGCCCGCCCCGACCCCGAGCAGGACGCGGCCGTCCGCTACGCGCTCGACCAGGGCGCCGTCGTCGTCGCCTCCGCGGGCAACGGAGGCGACGAGGGCGACCCCGTCTCGTACCCCGCCGGATACCCGGGCGTCATCGCCGTCGCCGCCGTGGACCGCAGCGGGGCCACCACCGACTTCTCCACCCGCCGCTGGTACACCACGGTCAGCGCCCCAGGCAAGGACGTCATCGTCGCCGACCCGGACGGCCGCTACTACGCGGGATGGGGCACGTCCGCCGCCGCCGCGTTCGTCTCCGGCTCCGTCGCCCTGCTGCGCGCCGCCTACCCGGACCTCACTCCCGCGCAGGTGCGTGACCTCCTCGCGGACACCGCCCAGAACCCGCCGCCCGGCGGGCGTGACGACACCTTCGGCAGCGGCGTCGTGGACCCGGCCGCCGCGATCGAGGCCGCGGCCGAACTCGTCGCCGCGCCCCTCGAACCGGCCGCCGAGCCCTACACCGCCCGCTACTTCGGCCCCGGGCCCCGCCCGGTCACCGGCGGCGACACCTCCTGGCTCGCCCCGGCCGCCGGGGCCGCGGGCACGCTCTTCATGGTCGGCGCCGCCGTGCTGACGGCCCGCCTCCGCCGCAGGACGGGCGCGCCGTGGTGGCGGCCCGACCAGTGGTGAACGACCCCTGGCGGGCTCAGACGCCGCTACGGCCCGCGCCGTCCGCGGCGAGCGCCCGCACCGCCGCCTCCGACACCGCCTCCACGGCCGCTATCCCCGCCTCGCGCGACGCGTGACCGTCCGAGACGACCGCTATCAGATACCGCTCACCGCCGGACGTCACACGGCCGATGCTGTTGATGTCCCACAGGCCCGTCTGCGTGCGCGGGAGCCAGCCGTTCTTC
This sequence comes from Streptomyces avicenniae, assembly GCF_000719135.1. Taxonomy (GTDB): domain Bacteria; phylum Actinomycetota; class Actinomycetes; order Streptomycetales; family Streptomycetaceae; genus Streptomyces; species Streptomyces avicenniae. The sequence continues at coordinate 35,053 of NZ_JOEK01000010.1, forward strand.
AGCTCGAACGCGTCCCCGTCCGCCGCCGCCGACACGCCCCACCGCTGCCCGTCGGCCACGCTCTCCATCAGGCCCCTGATGTAGAGGCGCGACTCCGCCGTCAGCGCCGAGTCCGTGCCGTAGACGGCCGCGAGCAGCGCCAGCTGGTCACGGCTCGTCGTCTGCGTCAGCCCCCAGTGCCCCCCCGGGCCCCCCGACGTCTCGACCAGACCGAGACGCGCGTTCGCCGCGTCGAGCCCGTCCGCGCCGCCTATCGTCTCCCACAGCGCGTCGGCCGCCGGGTTGTCGCTCTCCCGGATCATCACCTCGGCCTGCCCGCGCTCCATCGGCGTCAGCGCGCGGCCCTCGTCCTGCGCCCGCAACAGCAGCGCGGCCAGGATGTCCACCTTCGCGATGCTGGCCGTGTCGAAGTGCTCCTCGCCGTACACGGCGCTGCGCCCGCTGCCGAGCGCCCGCACCGAGACCGACAGACGCGCCCCCTCGGCCGCGCCCTCCGCGAGCAGCGGGGATATCTCCCGGGCCAGGCGCAGGTCGGACACGACGGCGGACTGGACGTCGTCGTCGGTCACGCCGCGGGAGGGCGGCACCTGCACGTGGTCCAGCCCGTCACCCGGCCCCGACCCGCCGTCCAGCGTGTCGGCAGCCTCCGCCGCACCCACCGTGGACCGCACCGCCTCCCGCGCCGAGTCGCTCGCGGACACCCCCGCGAGAAGAGTCGTGGCCAGCGCCGTGTTCAGCACCAGGGCAGGTGTGAACCGGCGTGGCGCACCAGGGGACTTCCTGCTCATGAGCGCACGGTATCCCGCACACCTGCCCGAGTCATCTCCGCGCACGTGAAGAACGCGTAACCAGGGGTGACGAACCCCACAGACCGTACGGCCGCCCGTGCCCCGCCCGACCCTGCGGCGGCACCCCCCGCGCCACCCCGGTTACCCTCGCCGCGTGGCACTCAAGAACATCCCCCAGCCCGCCTTCGCCGGTGACGACGGCTCCGCCGACCCCACCGTGCGCGACGCCCTCGACGCCTGGTCCCGCGACCCCGCCGCCGAGCCCGCGCTCCTCACCGCACTGGCCGACGCCCGTCTGCTCGTGCCGGTCGTCGCCGTGCTCGGCGAGGCGGAGGAGGGCCCCGACGGGCTGCGCCGCGAGAAGCACAGCGACATGGCCGTGCTCACGCTCGCCCTGCCGGACGGCCGCCGCGCCCTGCCGGTCTTCACCGCCACCGCCACGCTCGCCCGCTGGCGCCCCGACGCGCGGCCCGTCGCCGTCACCACAGGGCAGGCCCTGCGCGCCGCCGTCCAGGAGAACGCGGGCGCGCTCGTCCTCGACGTCGCGGGCCCCGTCACGTACGAGCTGTCGGGGCCCGCCCTGCGGGCGGTGCTCACCGGCGCCGCCGCCGACCCCGGCGCGAGCCCGGCCGCCACCGAGGCCGTCGCCTCCGCCGTCGCCGCCGTCCTGCGCGCCGAGCCCGCCGTACGGGCCGCCCGCCTCGTCCCCGGCGGGCAGGCGGACGGCACCCTCGCCCTCGCGCTCGACCCCGGCGCGCCGACGGGGGAGGCGGCCACCCGCCTCGCCCGCGCGCTCGCCGCCGACACCGTCCTGCGCGTCCATCTCGTCCGCGGGCTCCAGCTCGCCGTCCTGCCGCCGGGGGCGCCGTTCCCCGGGGAGCCGACCTACCGCAGGGAGTGAGGGAGGCGCGCGCCGTTCACCCGCACGGCCGCGCCGAGGTGCGACCCGCCCGGCGCCGCCCGAGACTGCCACAGAAACCAACTGTCGGCAGCAGGAGGGCGCCATGTCCACGGAGACCGAAGCGCAGCCGCTCGCGGCCGAGCTGGTCGGAAGCATGTTCCTCGTCTTGTTCGCCGTCGGCTCGGCGGTCCTGGCCGGTGAGTTCATCGGCAGCCTCGGCATCGCCCTGGCCTTCGGCTTCACCCTGCTCGGCGTCGTCTACATGTTCGGGACGCTGTCCGGGGCGCACATCAACCCGGCCGTGACGCTCGGGATGCTCCTGGCGGGACGCATGGAGACGCGCACGGCCGTCGCCTACTGGATCGCCCAGTTCGTCGGCGCGGCCATCGGCGCGGCGCTGCTCTTCCTGGTGGCCAAGCAGGTGCCAGGACTCGGCACGCACGCGGCCTTCGGCAGCAACGGCTTCGACGACCGCTCGGCCGTCGGCCTGTCGCTCGGCGGCGCGTTCGTGATCGAGGCGCTGCTCACGTTCCTGCTCGTCTTCGTCTACCTGTCCGTGACGCACGGCGTCACCGTGCGGTCGTTCGACGGCATCCCGCTCGGCCTGACCCTGGCGCTCGTGAACCTGGTGGGCATCCCGCTCACCGGCGCGGGGGTGAACCCGGCGCGCAGCCTGATGCCCGCGATCTTCGCGACGGGCTCGGCGCTGTCCCAGGTGTGGCTGTTCATCGTCGCCCCGCTGGTGGGCGCGGCGATCGCGGTGGTGGTGCACCGGATCGTGCACGCGCAGGACGAGGAGTGGCTGAACGACTGGTCGTGGCTGCGGACTAGCCGATCACGGGACCGGTGAGCTTCTCGCCCGGCCCCTGGCCCGGCGCGTCCGGCACCGCCGACGCCTCGCGGAAGGCGAGCTGGAGCGTCTTCAGGCCGTCCCGCAGCGGGGCGGCGTGGTACGAGCCGACCTCGGGGGCGGCGGCCGTCACCAGCCCGGCGAGGGCGATGATCAGCTTGCGCGCCTCGTCCAGGTCCTTGTGCTGCTCGCCGTCCTCGGCGAGGCCGAGCTGCACGGCGGCCGAACTCATCAGGTGCACGGCGAGGGTCGTGATCACCTCGACGGCGGGCACGTCCGCGATGTCGCGGGTCAGGCCCTCGACGTCGGGGGCGGCGTGCGAAGGGTCGGCGGAGGCGGCGGTGTCGCTCATGCGCACCACCTTAAGCGCTGCCCCACGTCCCCCGGGCGGCGTACGGTGGCCGCCACGGACCAGGGCGTCTCCCACGGACGGCCCCCACGCCGGGCCGGGCGCGGGGGCTCGCCCGGTGGTGTAATCTGGAAGGGACCGGCCGGACACTCGTGTGCCCGGCCCGCAAGTGGAGGCTCCACGCTCCCACCTCACCGGCCCCCCGGGTCGGTAGGTCACTGGTCGAGATCGCGCCCCGCGTCCACGCGGCGGTGCTCCCGGTCTGTTGGAGCCCCGCATGCGTGCCGTCCGGGGCGTTTTTTCATGCCGCGCGACCTGATCTGGCCGTGCGGCGGCGATGGCTCCAGGCGGCGGCCCACACGAACGATCCGGCACGGCTGTCCGCCAGGCATCCGTGCGGCGCAACCGAGGAGGCCCCATCAGCGCCGAGCCACGTATCAACGACCGGATTCGCGTCCCCGAGGTGCGACTCGTCGGTCCCAGCGGCGAGCAGGTCGGCATCGTGCCGCTTGCTAAGGCCCTGGAGCTTGCCCAGGAGTACGACCTGGACCTGGTGGAGGTGGCGGCCACCGCCCGCCCGCCGGTGTGCAAGCTCATGGACTACGGCAAGTTCAAGTACGAGTCGGCCATGAAGGCCCGTGAGGCGCGCAAGAACCAGGCGCACACGGTCATCAAGGAGATGAAGCTCCGGCCGAAGATCGATCCGCACGACTACGACACCAAGAAGGGTCATGTCGTCCGGTTCCTGAAGCAGGGGGACAAGGTCAAGATCACGATCATGTTCCGCGGTCGTGAGCAGTCCCGCCCCGAGCTGGGCTTCCGGCTGCTTCAGCGGCTTGCCGAGGACGTGCAGGATCTGGGCTTCGTGGAGTCCAACCCCAAGCAGGACGGCCGGAACATGATCATGGTTCTCGGCCCGCACAAGAAGAAGACCGAGGCCATGGCCGAGGCGCGGGAGGCCCAGGCCATCCGCAAGGCGGAGCGCCAGGCGGCCGAGCGTGAGCACCAGCAGGCCGAGCGCGAGCAGCAGCAGGGCAGGGCGTCGGCCTGACGACGGGTCGGCACGCACGCCGCCGCCGCGGGGGACCGCGGTGGCGCCGCAGGTAACAGGACGAGGAGAGAACGGCGACATGCCGAAGAACAAGACGCACAGCGGTGCCGGTAAGCGCTTCAAGGTCACCGGCTCCGGCAAGGTGATGCGCCAGCGCGCCGGTCGCCGTCACTACCTGGAGCACAAGTCCTCCACGCTCACCCGCCGCCTCGCCGGCACCACGGAGACGGCTCCGGCCGACGCCAAGAGGATCAAGAAGCTTCTCGGCATGTGAGACGGGCGCGACCGGCGGCACCACCGGCCGCCGCGCGCCCCGCACCGACCGGGACCCATCCGTTTCCGGGCCGCGCGCACGATCCGCGGCCCCGCTGCAAGGAGTACACACGTGGCACGCGTCAAGAGGGCGGTCAACGCCCACAAGAAGCGCCGGGCGGTCCTTGAGCAGGCCAGCGGTTACCGCGGCCAGCGTTCTCGGCTTTACCGCAAGGCGAAGGAGCAGGTCACCCACTCCCTCGTCTACAACTACAACGACCGCAAGAAGCGCAAGGGCGACTTCCGGCAGCTGTGGATCCAGCGGATCAACGCCGCCGCCCGCGCCAACGGCATCACGTACAACCGCTTCATCCAGGGCCTGAAGGCCGCTGAGATCGAGGTGGACCGCAAGATGCTCGCCGAGCTGGCGGTGAACGACCCGAACGCGTTCGCGGTCCTGGTGGAGACGGCCCAGAAGGCCCTGCCCAGCGACGTGAACGCCCCCCGGGCCGCCGCCTGAGCCGACGGCTCCCGCGTCATCGCTCGTCCCACGGACCCGCAGGCCAGGTGGCCTGCGGGTCCCGTGCTGTCCCGCCCCGACCTGCCCGGCCGCGTCCGACCCCGCAGGTTCCGTATCCCGAGAAGGTGAGCGCGTGCCCATGGGTCCAGCCGCCGAGCTGATCTCCCCCCGCTCCCCGCGCGTCACCGCCGCGAGGCGGCTGGCGAAACGCAGCTTCCGCGGCAAGGAACGGCGCTTCCTCGCCGAGGGGCCGCAGGCGGTCCGGGAGGCGGTCGGGCACCGCTCCGGGGGGCGGCCGACCCTCGTGGAACTGTTCGCCACCCCCGAGGCCGCCGAGCGGCACGGCGACCTCGTGGGTGCCGTGCGCGCGCAGGGCGTCCCCGTCCACCTCGCGGACGACGACGTCGTCGCGGGGATCTCGCAGACGGTCACGCCCCAGGGGCTCGTCGGCGTCTGCCGCTTCCTCGACCTGCCGCTCGACGACGTCCTCGCCGCGCGTCCGCGCCTCGTGGCCGTCCTCGCGCACGTCCGCGACCCCGGCAACGCCGGGACGGTCCTGCGCTGCGCCGACGCCGCGGGCGCCGACGCCGTCGTCCTCACCGACGCCTCGGTCGATCCCTACAACCCGAAGGCCGTCCGCGCCTCGGTCGGCAGCCTCTTCCACCTGCCGGTCGCCGTCGGCGTGCCGGTGGAGGACGCCGTCCGCGGCCTGGCCGCCGCAGGGGTGCGGGTCCTGGCGGGTGACGGCGGCGGCGACCGCGACCTCGACGCCGAGCTGGACGCCGGGACCATGGGCGGCCCGACCGCCTGGATCTTCGGCAACGAGGCGTGGGGGCTGCCCGAGGAGACACGGGCGCTGGCCGACGCCGTCGTCCGGGTGCCGCTCCACGGCCGCGCCGAGAGCCTGAACCTCGCGACCGCAGCCGCCGTCTGCCTCTACGCCTCCGCCCGCGCCCAGCGCGCCCCCGGCGGCTGCCGCGCGACCGGCTGAACCCCCGCCCTACCGCCCGTCCCCGGCGCGGGCGCCCCGCACACGGGGAGCCCTGGTACGCCCGGTCCTAGTAGGCTGACCGGCACTGGGAGAGGGGCTCACGGGGATGCATTCCGCTGCCGGTGCCGGGGAGTCGGACCTCCGGCCCGATGATCTTCCCGACGGACTCGTCGTCGCCGACGGTGACGGCCTGGTCACCTGCTTCAACGCCGAGGCCGCGCGGCTCACCGGCCGCCCGGCGTCCGGAGCGCTGGGCACACCCATCGAGCACGCGCTGCCCCTGGAGGACCCCGAGGGCCGCCGCTGGTGGCGGCTGACCGACCCGTACCACGGCCTCGCCACCCGCTCGGGACAGCCGGAACGCAACCTCGTCCTCCCCGACGGGCGGGAGGTCCTGGTGGCCGCCCGCTACGTCCGCGCCCGCCCCGCGGGACCGGTGCGCCGCCTCGTCGTCACCCTGCGCGGCACCGAGGCCAGGCGGCGCTCGGAACGCCACAACGCCGAACTCATCGCCACCGTCGCCCACGAACTGCGCTCCCCCCTCACCTCGGTCAAGGGCTTCACCGCGACCATGCTCGACAAGTGGGAACGCTTCACCGACGACCAGAAGCGCCTGATGCTCCAGACCGTGGACGGCGACGCCGACCGCGTCACACGCCTCATCACCGAGCTGCTGGACGTCTCCCGCATCGCCTCGGGCCGCCTGGAGCTGCGCCGCCAGCCCGTACGCCTCGACGAGGCCGTCCGCCGCCACGTCACCACCCTGGTCAACGGCGGCTGCCGCCCCGACCGCTTCGCCCTGCACGTGGACGGCCGCCTGCCCGGCCTGTGGGCGGATCCGGACAAGATGGACCAGGTCCTCGGCAACCTCCTGGAAAACGCGGTGCGCCACGGCGCCGGGACCGTCACGATCGAGATGCGGCCCGTCCCCGCCGCCGAGACGCGACAGAACCAGGAAGGAACCGCCGTCACCGTGAGCGACGAAGGCCCCGGCATCCCGGAAGAGGTCATGCACCGCGTCTTCACGCGCTTCTGGCGCGGCGGCGACCGGGCGGGCACCGGGCTCGGGCTGTACATCGTCAAGGGCATCGTCGAGGCCCACGGCGGCACGGTCACCGTCGGCCGCTCCGACCGGGGCGGCGCCCGCTTCCGATTCGTCCTGCCCGCGGGCACCCCGGCGTTCTTCTCCTGAAGGCCGCCCCCACCGGTCCCGCGGGCCGCCACCGCGTTCTGAAGTCACCACGCACCCGCTTAGACTCGGTCACCGGGCACCCCGGGGCGCGCAGCGGGGCGTCAACCACACGGAAGCACGGGAAGAGATGTCGGCACCCAACAAGTCGTACGACCCAGTCGAGGTCGAGGCACTGAAACCGGAACGGATCGACGCCGCGCGGGACGAGGCGCTGGCGGCGATCGCCGCCGCCGACGGCCTCGACGCGCTGCGCGAGGTCAGGACCGCCCACTCCGGCGACCGCTCGCCGCTCGCCCTCGCCAACCGCGAGATCGGCGCCCTGCCGCCGCAGGCCAAGGCGGACGCAGGCAGGCGTGTCGGCCAGGCCAGGGGCGCGGTCTCCAAGGCGTTCGCCGCCCGGCAGGAACAGCTGGAGCGCGAGCGGGACGAGCGCGTGCTGGTCGAGGAGGCGGTGGACGTCACGCTGCCGTGGGACCGCGTGCCCGCCGGTGCCCGCCACCCCCTCACGACCCTCTCCGAGCGCGTCGAGGACATCTTCGTCGCCATGGGCTACGAGGTCGCCGAGGGGCCCGAGGTCGAGGCCGACTGGTTCAACTTCGACGCCCTGAACATCGGCCCCGACCACCCGGCCCGCACCACGCAGGACACCTTCTTCGTCGCCGACGACCGCGAGGGCGCCGCCCCCGACGCCTCCGGGCTCGTCCTGCGCACGCACACCTCGCCGGTGCAGATCCGCTCCATGCTGACGCGCGAGCTCCCGCTCTACCTGATCTGTCCCGGCCGCGTCTACCGGACCGACGAGCTGGACGCCACGCACACGCCGGTGTTCAACCAGGTCGAGCTGATCGCCATCGACGAGGGCCTGACCATGTCGGACCTCAAGGGCACCCTCGACCACATGGTGCAGTCGCTCTTCGGGCCAGGCACCCACACCCGGCTGCGCCCCAACCACTTCCCCTTCACCGAGCCGTCCGCCGAGATGGACATGCTGTGCTTCCGCTGCCGCGGCGCGTCCGTCGGCAACCCGGACCGGCCCTGCCGCACCTGTTCCAGCGAGGGCTGGATCGAACTCGGCGGCTGCGGCGTGATCAACCCGCGCGTCCTGGTCGCCTGCGGTATCGACCCGGACAGGTACAGCGGCTTCGCCGCCGGTTTCGGCCTGGAGCGGATGCTGATGTTCCGCCACAACATCGTGGACATGCGAGACATGATCGAGGGTGACGTCCGCTTCACCCGGCCGTTCGGGATGGAGATCTGATGCGCGCCCCGCTCTCCTGGCTGCGCGAGTACGTGGACCTGCCGGACGGGACCACGGGCCGTGACGTCGCCACCCGCCTCATCGCGGCGGGGCTTGAGGTCGAGACCGTCGAGCGCCTCGGCGACGACCTCACCGGGCCGCTGGTCGTCGGCCGCGTCCTGGCCGTCGAGGAACTGACCGGCTTCAAGAAGCCGATCCGCTGGTGCCAGGTCGATGTCGGCGCCGCCAACGGCACCGGCGAGCCGCAGAACATCGTCTGCGGCGCCACCAACTTCCGCCCGGGCGACCACGTCGTCGTCATCCTGCCGGGCGGCGTGCTGCCCGGCGGCTTCGCGATCTCCGCCCGCAAGACCTACGGCAAGGTCTCCGAGGGCATGATCTGCTCCGCCCGCGAGCTGGGCCTCGGCGACGACCACGACGGGATCATCGTCCTGCCGCCGGGACACGAGCCGGGCACCGACGCCATCGCCCTGCTGGAGCTGGTGGACGAGGTCCTCGACATCGCCGTGACCCCCGACCGCGGCTACTGCCTGTCGATGCGCGGCCTCGCCCGCGAGACGGCCACCGCGTACGGCCTGCCGCTGCGCGACCCGGCGCTGCTCGACGTGCCCGCGCCCAACGCGGACGGCTACCCGGCCCGCGTCGAGGACCCCGAGGCGTGCGACAGGCTCGTCCTGCGCGGGGTCACCGGGGTGCGGCCAGACGCCGTCTCCCCGCTGTGGCTCACCCGCCGCCTCCAGAAGGCCGGGATGCGCCCCATCTCCCTGGCCGTGGACATCACCAACTACGTGATGCTGGAGATCGGCCAGCCGCTCCACGCCTACGACCACGCCCGCCTCAGCGGCCCGATCGGCGTGCGGCGCGCGACCGCCGGGGAGCGGCTGACGACGCTGGACGACGTCAAGCGCGTCCTCGACGCCGAGGACCTCGTCATCACCGACGACTCGGGCCCCGTCGCGCTCGCGGGCGTCATGGGCGGCGCCGACACGGAGATCGCCGAGACGGCCGAGCAGCCGCTCGTCGGCCAGCCGCAGGGCACGACCGGGATCGTCCTGGAGGCCGCGCACTTCGCGCCGGTCCCCGTCGCCCGCTCGGCGCGCCGTCACAAGCTGGCCAGCGAGGCGTCCCGCCGCTTCGAGCGCGGCGTCGATCCCGAGGCCGCGCCCGCCGCCGCGCAGCGCGCCGTGGACCTGCTGGTCCTGCTGGCGGGCGGCACCGCCCACCCCGGCGTCACCGAGGTCGGCGGCCCGGGCACGCCCACCCGGATCACCGTCCCCGCCGACCACCCCGACGCGGTCGCCGGTGTGACGTACGGCCGCGAGACCGTCGTACGGCGCCTCCAGGAGGTCGGCTGCACGGTCACGGGCAGCGACGTCCTGACCGTCACCCCGCCCAGCTGGCGGCCCGACCTGACCGACCCGAACGACCTCGCCGAGGAGGTCATCCGGCTGGAGGGCTACGAAGCCCTCCCGTCCCGGCTGCCCAGGCCCCCGGCCGGGCGCGGGCTCACCGGACGCCAGCGGCTCCACCGCAGGACCGGCCGCGCCCTGGCGGGCGCGGGCTACGTCGAGGCACCGAACTACCCGTTCACCGGCCCGGCGCAGTACGACGCGCTCGGCCTGGCGGCCGACGACCCGCGCCGCAGGACCGTCCGTCTCGTCAACCCGCTCGACGACACCGAGTCCGGGCTGCGCACCACGCTGCTCCCCGGCCTCCTGGAGGCCCTGCGCCGCAACCACGGGCGCGGCGCGCAGGACCTCGCCCTCTTCGAGACCGGCCTCGTCTTCCTGGCGGAAGGCGACGAGCCCGCAGCCTTCCGGCCCGCGGTGACCGCCCGGCCCTCCGACGAGGAGATCGCCGCGCTGAACTCCGCGCTGCCCCGGCAGCCCCGCCGGGTCGCGGTCGTCCTGGCCGGGGGGCGCGAGCAGAACGGCTGGTGGGGCCCCGCCCGCCCGGCGACCTGGGCCGACGCGGTCGAGGCCGCCCGTACGGTCGCCCGCGCCGCGGGGGCGGAACTCCACGTGGAGAACGCCACGTACGCCCCCTGGCACCCCGGGCGCTGCGCCGCCCTGTCGGTTGACCTGGACGGCGAGCGCACGCTCGTCGGCCATGCCGGTGAGCTGCACCCGCGCGTCGTCAAGGCCCTCGGGCTGCCCGACCGTACCTGCGCCATGGAGGCCGACCTCGACCTGCTGGAGCGGGCCGGGGCCGGGGTCGTGGAGGCGCCGCGGATCGCGTCGTTCCCGGTGGCGACCCAGGACGTGGCGCTGGTCGTGGACGCCGACGTGCCGTCCGCCGAGGTGGAGGCCGCGCTGCGGGACGGCGCCGGTGAACTGCTGGAGTCCCTGCGGCTGTTCGACGTCTTCACCGGTGAGCAGCTGGGCACGGGACGCAAGTCCCTCGCCTACGCGCTGCGGTTCCGCGCCGCCGACCGCACGCTCACAGCGGACGAGCTGACCGCCGCGCGTGAGGCGGCCGTCGCCGCGGCGGCGGAGCGCACGGGCGCGAGCCTGCGCGCCTGACGCACCGTCACGACGCCGCCCCGCCGGGCCTGTTCCGGCGGGGCGGCGGCATGTCGGGCGGGGGAAGGCCCCGTCCCGGCGCGGGGCGTGCGGAACTAGAGTGACCTCCGTGGCCGTGGCCCTGTCCGCGCCCGTACGCCCGGGGGAGCCGACGCCGTCTCGCCCGCGGGCCGCAGGCCGCAGGCCGTACGTCCGACCGTTCACCCGCGCGTCCCGGAGGGTCCGCCCATGACCGAGTCCCGCACCATCCTGATCACCGGCGCCACCGACGGCCTCGGGAGAGCCCTGGCGCTCGACCTCGCGGCCGACGGCTTCCGCCTCGTCCTGCACGGCCGGGACAGGGGGCGGCTCGACCGGCTCGCGGCCGAGGTCGCCGGGCTCGGCGCGCCCCGGCCCCGTACGGTCCTCGCGGACTTCGCGGACCTCGGCCAGGTCCGCCGGATGGCCGAGGAGGTGCGGGCGGGCACCGGCCGTCTCGACGTGCTGGTGAACAACGCGGGCATCGGCGGCGGCGAGCCCGACGGCGTGACCCGCCGTACCAGCGTGGACGGCCACGAGCTGCGCTTCGCGGTGAACCACCTGGCCGGATTCCTCCTCACCCTCGAACTCCTGCCGCTGCTGCGGGACTCGGCCCCCGCGCGCGTGGTCAACGTCGCCTCGCTCGGGCAGCACGCGCTCGACTTCGACGACCTCATGCTGGAGGACGGGTACGAGGGGGCACGCGCCTACCGGCAGAGCAAGCTGGCCCAGATCATGACCGGCTTCCACCTCGCCGCGCGGGTGCCCGCCGACGAGGTCACGTTCACCAGCCTGCACCCCGGCACGTACATGCCGACCAAGCTGGTGCGTGACTGGATCGGGCGCAGCGTGGACAGCGTGGAGTCGGGTGTCGCGGCCACGCGCCGCCTCGCCGTCGGGGACGAGGTGGCCGGGGTGACGGGGCATTTCTTCGACCGCACAGAGGACGTGCGGGCGAACGAGCAGGCGTACGACGCCGCGGCGCGTGAGCGCCTGTGGGAGCGCAGCGTGCAGCTCACCGGAGCCCCGCAGCTCGTCTAGCCCGTGCCCCGCGGCGAGGTGACGCGGGGGCGGACGGGGGCAGGGGGTCGGGGCCGCGCGCCCGGCCCGGCCCCCGCTGCCGCCGCGCCGCCTCACGCGCGTGGACGCGGAACGGGCGTCAGGCACCCGCCGTATGCAGCCGCGGAAGGCGTGGTGCGGACTGTGCGGGCACGCCGTCAACCGGCGGGCGGCATCGACGTTCTCCGGTCCGATCGTCCCGAGCTGTGGCGAGGAAGTCATGGCGTCACTCTACGAACACGCACTGACAGCGACGGGTCACGGCAAGGGCCGGGCCGCGGCGCGGGTGGTGAGGGGGCGCATCAGGTCGCCGTACCGGGAGAGCCTGGCGGGCAGGTCGGGCAGCCGGACGTCCAGCTCCGCAGGGTCCGTGCAGTCGGCGACCTCCTCCCAGGTCAGCGGGGCGGAGACCGTCGCCGTGGGCCGTGCCCGCAGCGTGTACGGGGCGGCCGTCGTCTTGCGCGCGGCGTTCTGGCTGTGGTCGATGAAGACCTTCCCCGGTCGCTCCTGCTTGGCCATGACGGCGATGGCCAGTCCTGGCAGCCCGGCCGCCGCCTCGACGGCGACACCCTTCGCGTACGCCGACGCCCGTTCCGAGGGCACGGGGCGCAGCGCGCACAGCAGGTGCAGCCCCTTCGAGCCCGACGTCTTGACGTACGCGGTGAGGCCGTCCGCCGCGAGCCGGTCGCGCAGCCACAGCGCGACGCGGCAGCACTCCACGACCGTCGCGGGCGCGCCGGGGTCGAGGTCGAACACGAGCCGGTCCGCCGTCCCCGGCGCGGGCGTCCGCCACTGCGGCGTGTGCAGCTCGGCGACCAGGTTCGCCACCCACACGAGGGCGGGCAGGTCCTGGACCATGAGCTGCCGCAGCGTCCCGCCCCCCGAGCGGGGGACCTCCGTGGTGTTCACCCAGTCGGGGGTGCCTGGCGGGACGTTCTTCGTGAAGAAACGCTGCCCCCGCGGGCCGTCCGGGTAGCGCAGCAGGCTCAGCGGCCGGTCCCTCAGATGGGGGAGGAGCACGGCGCCGTGCGAGGCGTAGTGGTGCAGCACCTCGCCCTTGGTGGTGCCGTCCGGATAGAGCACCTTGTCGAGGTTGGACAGCGGCAGACGGCGGCCCTCGACCGTGACGACAGGCATACCCTGAGAGTGCACGAAAGGGGTGAACGTTGCGAACCATCTGGAAGGGTGCCATCTCCTTCGGTCTGGTCACCATCCCCGTCAAGGTCGTCAGCGCCACCGAGAACCACGCGGTCTCCTTCCGCCAGATCCACACCGCCGACGAGGGCCGCATCCGGTACCGCAAGGTCTGCGAACTCGACGGCGAGGAGGTCTCGGGCGAGGAGATCGGCAAGGGCTACGTCACGGCGGACGGTTCGCTCGTCCAGCTCACCGACGACGACCTCGCCCTGCTGCCGCTGCCCAGCGCGCGGACCGTGGAGATCCTCGGGTTCGTGCCGGTCGGCAGCATCGACCCGTACCAGCTCGACAAGTCGTACTACCTGACGGCGGACACGGGCGCGGCCAAGCCGTACGTCCTCCTGCGCGAGGCCCTGCGCCGCGCGGACAAGGGCGCGATCGCCAAGCTGGCGATGCGCGGCCGGGAGACGCTGGCGCTGGTCCGTGCCCTGGACGACGAGGTGCTCGGCATGCACACCCTGCTGTGGCCCGACGAGATCCGCTCGGCGTCCGGCCTCGCGCCGACCGAGCGGGTCACCGTGCGGGACGCCGAACTGGACCTCGCCGACACCCTCATGGACACCCTCGGCGAGGTGGACATGGCGAGCCTGCACGACGAGTACCGCGAGGCCGTCGAGACGCTGGCGGACGCCAAGCTGGCCGGTGTCGAACCGGAGCAGGCGAAGGAGGCCGAGGGCGGACGCGGCAAGGTCGTGGACCTGATGGCGGCGCTGGAGGACAGCGTCCGCACGGCGCGCGCCGGGCGCGGCGAGGACGACGACGGGGCCGGGGCCGGGGAGGACGCGACGGTGCACCCGATCGGCGGCGAGGGGGGCGGGGACGGCGAGGACGAGGGGAAGCCCGCGCGGAAGCGCGCGCCCGCGAAGAAGGGTGCCGCGAAGAAGACGGCGGCAGGGAAGTCGGGGGCCGCGAAGTCGGGGACCAGGAAGGCCGCGGCGAAGAAGGCCCCCGCCAAGAAGACCGCCGAGAAGAAGTCCGCCACGCGGCGCCGGGCCTCCTGACGGCGCGAGCCTGACCGCCCGCGCGCCGTCAGGGGTACGCGTAGAAGCCCGCGCCCGACTTCCGGCCCAGGTGCCCCGCGGCGACCATCCGCAGCAGGAGCGGCGGCGGCGCGTACAGCGGCTCCTTGTGCTCCTGGTACATCGACTCGGCGATGGACGCGACCGTGTCGAGCCCGATCAGGTCCGCGAGCTTCAGCGGGCCCTGCGGATGGGCGCAGCCCAGCTCCATGCCCCGGTCGATGTCGTCCCGGCTCGCCGCCCCCGCCTCGAACATCCGCACCGCGGAGAGCAGATAGGGGACGAGCAGCCCGTTCACCACGAAGCCCGACCGGTCCTGTGCCCGGATCGCGTGCTTGCCCAGCACCTCCGTCACGAGCCGCTCCGCCCGCTCCACGGTCTCCTCCGACGTCGTGAGCGCGGGCACCAGCTCCACCAGCCGCTGGACCTGCGCCGGGTTGAAGAAGTGGACGCCGAGCACCTGTGCGGGGCGGCTCGTCGCGACGGCCAGGTTGACCAGCGGGATCGCGGAGGTGTTGGAGGCGAGGATCGCGTCGGGGCGGGTCACGACCTGGTCGAGGACGTGGAAGATCTCCGTCTTCACCTGCTCGTTCTCCACCACCGCCTCGACGACCAGGTCACGGTCCGCGAACTCGCCGAGGTCCGTGGTGAACGACAGCCGCTCCAGGGCCGCGTCGCGCTGCGCCGCCGTCGCCTTGCCGCGCTCGACCGCGCGGCCCAGGGAGTTGACCAGCCGCGTGCGGCCCAGTTCCAGCGCCTCGCCCGTCGTCTCGGCGACACGGACGTCGAGTCCCGCCCGCGCGCACACCTCCGCGATGCCCGCGCCCATCTGACCGCAGCCGACGACGCCGACGCGCGTGATCCCGTCCGCCGGGGTGTTCCCCTGGCCGTTCCCCAGGCCGTCCACAGGTGTGCCCCTTCGCTGTTCGTCCCGTTCGTCCTTGCAGGAGACCGTACCCCCGGCGCGCGGGCGGGGGGAGCCGGGGCGTGCCCGGCCGGTCGGGAGGATGTCCTCGCCTTGAGAGGTGTGTCACCCGGGTAGGACGCGGGCAAGTCCGTCACGCTGTGCGGAGTACACGTCACCTCATGGATTGACAGGGGGAAGTGATGCGCCACTTCACGCGTCGCAGTCTCGGCTTCTCGGCCATCGGCACCGTGACCGGACTGCTGACGCTCCATCAGGCGGAGGCGGCCGACCGGTTGCGGCGGCCGGTCACGGCGGACGCGCGCGGCGCGGCACCCGCCGTGGACCAGACCCGCGGCATGTGGATCGCCACCGTCACGAACATCGACTGGCCGCGCTCCACCGGCCTGTCGGCCGACGCGGCACAGGCGGAACTGGACGCGCTGCTGGACGCGGCGGTCGCCAGGGGGCTCAACACCGTGGTGCTCCAGGTGCGTCCGACCGCCGACGCCTTCTGGCCCTCGCCGCACGAGCCGTGGTCGGAGTGGCTCACCGGCGTGCAGGGGCGCGACCCCGGCTGGGACCCGCTGGGGTACGCGGTGACCGAGGCGCACGCCCGAGGGCTGCGCCTGCACGCGTGGTTCAACCCGTACCGCGTCGCGTTCCACGACGATCCGGCGCGGCTGGCGGCCGGGCATCCGGCGCGCGAGAACCCGGGGTGGACCGTGCGGTACGGCGGGCGGCTGTACTACGACCCGGGCATCCCGGCGGTGCGGGCCTTCGTGCAGGACGCGATGGCGGACGCGGTCGAACGGTACGCGATCGACGGCGTGCACTGGGACGACTACTTCTACCCCTACCCGGTCGCGGGCGAGGAGTTCGACGACGACGCCACGTTCGCCGAGCACGGCGGCGGGTTCACCGACCGGGGTGACTGGCGGCGCCACAACATCGACCTGCTCGTGCGGGAGATGGCGGCGCGGGTCCAGGAGATCAGGCCGGGCGCGGCGTTCGGCGTCAGCCCGTTCGCCGTGTGGCGCAACAGCTCGACGGATCCGCGGGGTTCTGACACGCGCGGCGGGGTGCAGACGTACGACGACCTGTACGCGGACGTGCGCACCTGGGTCCTCGAAGGCTGGATCGACTACGTCGTGCCGCAGGTGTACTGGCACATCGGCAACGAGGCGGCGGACTACGCGACGCTCGTGGAGTGGTGGTCGGACGTGGCGGACGGCACCGGCGTCGAGCTGTGGATCGGCGAGGCCGCCTACAAGGCGGGCGACCCGGCGCAGGGCGCCGCGTGGCAGGACCCGGCGGAGCTGTCGCGCCACCTGACGCTGTGCGCCGACCATCCCCAGGTGAGCGGCAACGTCTTCTACTCGGCCAAGCACGTCGCCTCCGACCCGATCGGTGCGCTGAGCCGCGTCTACGAGGACCACTACCGGCCGCGTGCGTGACGACGCGTACGCGGCTGCCCGTCAGTCGCGTGCGCGCTGGGTGTCGGCGATGCAGAACGGGACGCCCAGTACCAGGCCCAGGGTGGAGGCTGGAGGGTTTTCGCCGCGCAGGAGGACCGACCACAGCAGGGTGAGCAGGGGCTGGGCGAGTTGGAGCTGACTCGCGCGGGTGATGCACGCGAGGGCCAGCCCGCGGTGCCAGAGGGCCAGCCCAACGATGCTCGCTCCTACGACCAGCCACAGCACGCCGACCACGGCGCGCGGGAGACTCAGCAGCAGCGCCCATGCGTTGACCTGCCAGCCGGGGAGTTCCCGGGTCAGCCGGGCGCCCTCACCGTACGCGGCGGCGCGGATGACAACGCCGCAGAACAGGTACAGGTCGCCGGTGGTCGGCGTGCCCCCGCTCTGCGCGGCGGTGAAGCCGACCACCAGCGCCGCGCCCGCCACGGCCGCGACCCAGAAGGCGGGGGAGGGGCGGTGGTGGGCGCGCGCCGTCGCGTAGCCGACCGTGGCCAGTGGCAGGAGTCCCACGAGGGCGGCGGCGTGGGAGGTGTCGGGGGTCCGGAGCGCCAGCGTGCTCAGCAAGGGGAAGCCCGTGACCGACCCGGCCGCCGCCGCGGCGGCCTCGCGCGTACGGCGTGCAGGCAGGCACGGGCAGGTGACGCTGACGGCGGAGCGGACGGGCGAGATCCCCCGCTCCATCGACGCGGACGGCGTCCTCGCCACCCTCGCGTCACCGCCCGCCGGGGCCGTCGAGCTGAGCGGCGGTCACCTCCCGGCGGCGCTGCGGCCCGAACATGCCCTCGCCGGACGGCGGCCCGGCGCCTGGGACCGGCCCCCGGTCGAAGGGCTCGCAGAGCTGCGCGCCCTCGCGTCCCCAGGTGCACCCCGCCCTCGTGGAGTCACCGGTCTATCCGGGCACGCTGGCCGTCGCCCGCGCGTCCGGCCTGCGGCCCGTCCCCGTGCCGGTGGACGCTCAGGGCATCCTGCCCGATCCGCTCCAGCGGGCGTTCGCCGCGAGCGGCGGGTGCATTCGTCGTCGAGGACGACTACGCGCGCCTGCTCACCCACGAGTACGCCCCGCCCCCGCTGGCCGCCGACGACCCCGAGGGCACCGTCGTCCACATCCGCTCGCTCGCCAAGGCCACCTCGCCCAGCTTCCGCGTCGGCGCCGTCGCCACATGCGGACCGGTCGCCGAGCGGCTGCGCGCCATCCAGACCGTCGAGAGCTTCTTCGTCGCGCGTCCGCTCCAGGAAGCAGCGCTCGACCTCGTCGGCGGACTCTCCTGGCCGCGCCACCTCAAGGCGGTCGCCCGCGAACTGCGGCTGCGGCGCGAGGCGCTGCGCTGGCCACCGGGACGCCTCCGGGCGTGACCCCGCCGCTTCTGCCGCACGGCGGCTTCCACACGCGGCTCCGCCTGCCCGACGCCACCTGACGTGCGGCCATCATCTGTCGGCTGAGCCCGGCGGCGCGTCCCTGCCCGAGAACAGCACCAGCAGCAGGCCACCGGCGAACAGCAGCAGGACAGGCCAGGCCGGATGCCCGCCCGGCGCGAACCCCACGGCTGCGAAACGCGCCAGCGCGCCCGCCGCCACGGCCGTGCCCACAGCGAGCAGCACGGGGGATCGGCGCCGTAGCGTGCCGATCCCTGGGGGCAGATGTCGCAGGGGGCGTTCCGCCCACAGCACGACGCGTACAAGCGGCAGCAGCAGTACGGCCAGTAGCGCGACCCAGCCGACACGCAGGGCCAGCCACGCACCCGAGCCGATGGACGGCTGCGGCACGATCCCGGCCGGGTAGAGCGCCACCGCGACGGCGATCACCGGGGCCATGTGCCACAGGTACAGCGTCATCACAGCCGTGTTGGCGCGGGAGACGCGGCGCCAGAGGACAGGCCGGGTGAGGAGCCGGGCCAGCGCGGGCTCGGCCGTCAGCAGCAGACCGGTCTGCGCGGCGGCGAACGCCAGCAGTGCAACGGACGGCGGGGACGTGTTCTCCACCCGGGTGCCCGCACCGATCATCGCCACAGGGAACGGCCCCCAGACCAGCAGCGCCGTCAGCAGTGCGACGCCTCCCGCGCCCAGCGCCGCGCACCGTGCGCGGGGACGCGTCAGTGACCCGTCGTGCCACGCGAAACCCCACAGGTACATCGCCCCCCACACCAGGAGGTAGTTGGCGCCGCCCACCACGGGCACCCCGGGGCCCACCACCAGGACGTCCACCACCACCGCGACCCCCGCCACCAGCGCCGCGAAGCGCAGCCCCCACCGCAGATGCAGCGCGTACAGCGCCGGGGTGAGCGCGATCAGCACCAGGTACACCGGCAGGAACCACAGGTGCAGCGCGACGAACCAGCCCGCCTGCCTCAGTTCGTCCCGCTGCGCCACCCCCGTGGCCGCCACCACGCAGACGACCCCCATGGCGACCACGACATAGACGGCCGTCGGCCACAGCAGCCCCAGCACACGGACGCGCACCCACGCCGCCCCGCGTTCACCTCGCTGCCGCCGCGCCGACCACGAGACGGCGTTCGCGTAGCCGCCCACCACGAAGAACACCGGCATGACCTGGAGCACCAGCGTCACCCACGGCGCCCAGCCCACGTACCGCAGCGCGTCCCGGCCGGAGAGGCGGCCGTCGTGGTACGTGACGTCCGTCAGCAGCCAGTGCCCGACGACCACGGCGCCGATCGCGGTCACCCGCAGCAGGTCGGCCGGTCTGTTGCGGCCCCTGCCACTCGTCACGACGCCTCCGGTGCGACGGGCGCACGTGCGCGCGCAGGCCCCCGTCCAGTGCACCGCGCCGAGGCTCCCGCGGCGAGTGCGCCGCCCCCAGGAGGGTGACGGGCGGGGACCGTGGCCCGTGTACGCGCAGGTCACACGGTGTGTGCGAGAACTTGCGCGAGTTTTACGTCAGCGCTGTAGTCGCCTTCATCGAATGCTCGTACGATCCGTCCATGCTGGTCACGCTCATCGCCGCTGCCCGCAGTGCACCCCTGCTCGACACCCCCTTCGGCGACGACCGCCCGCTCGACATCACGGCCTGGCAGGTACTCGAACGCGCCATCCCCGCGCTCGTCCCCCTGACCGCCGCCGAGCTGCGCTACTGCTCCCCGACCCCGGCCAGCCGCCAGACGGGCGACGCCCTGGGCCTCGCCCCGCTCGCCCAGCCCGCGCTGCGTGAGTGCGACATGGGCCGCTGGCGCGGCCTCACCCTGCGCGAGGCCACGGGACGCGAGCCCGCCGCCGTCGAGGCGTGGTTCGCCGACCCCCGTTCCGCACCGCACGGCGGCGAGCCGCTGCTCTCGTTCGTCTCCCGCGTCGGCGGCTGGCTCGACACGCGCCCGATCGACCACGACGGGCACGTCGTCGCCGTCGCCGAGTCGTCCGTCATCCGGGCGGCCATGCTCTACGCGCTCGGCGCGCCACCGCAGTCGTACTGGCGCACCGAGGTCCATCCGCTGTCGGTCGTCAGCCTGACCGGGGGGCGGGGGCGCTGGAGTCTGCGCATCGGGTGACGACCGGCTCGCGCGCGTCGGGGGCCGTGTCCCCGTAGAGCGCGGTCACGGCAGCCGCGGCGTCCGCCAGCAGCCGCCGCGCCTCGGGCGGGTCGAGGACCTCGACCTCCGGGCCGAACTGGAGGAGCTGCCGGATCGCGCCGGGCGCCTCGTACGCCAGCGACACCGCGCACCAGCCGTCCTCGTCCGGGGCCTCCGGCCGCTCGGTCACCCAGGCCGCGGCGATCCGCAGGAACAGGTCCACGCGCGAGTGCCGCACCCGGGCACGCACCCGCAGGGCGGCGTGACGTTCCTCCACGCGGCGACGCAACCCCTCCCACGCGTCGGCCAGCTCCACGCCCACCCGGCGCTGCACCGGGGCGTCCAGCACCCTCGCCGCCCGCACACGGTCCGCGCGGAACAGGCGCGCACGCCGCCGCCGGTCGGCGACCAGGTACCACACGCCCGCCTTGGCCACGAGGCCGTACGGATCGACCGTGTACGTGACGGCCTCCGCCGTACCGCTGTGCTGGTAGCGGATCCGCAGCCGCCGGTCGGCGAAGACCGCGTCGAGCAGCGCCCCGAGATCCGCCTCGTCGTCGCTGCGCCCTCCCAGCCAGCGCTCGGGATCGACGAGGATGCGCCTGCTGGTCAGCTCGGCGGCGGGCCGGTGGGGGCCGGGCAGGGCCGCCATCACCTTGCGCAGCGCCGAGCCGAGCGCGTGGTCGAGGCCGAGGGCCGCGTGCGTCCGCCCGGCCGTCAGGACGAACAGGGCGCGCGCCTCGTCCTGCGTCAGCCCCGTCACGTCGGTGCGGTAGCCGGGGAGCAGCGCGATGCCGCCGTGCCGTCCGCGCTCCGCGTACACCGGCACACCGGCGGCCGACAGGGACGCGACGTCGCGGTAGATCGTCCGTACGGAGACCTCAAGGCGCCGCGCCAGCTCGGCGGCGGACACCTGCCCCCGGGTCTGGAGCAGCAGGAGGACGGACAGCAGACGGTCGGACTTCACGCCACCAGGATGCCGTACACAAAGCTGACGGGAACTGTCAGGTTTCGCGGGGACGCTGGTCCCAGTTCCACCACCAGTGAAAGGCCGTGAACCGCTCATGAACGATGCCGTCCCCGCACTCCGCGCCCGCGTCGCCGGGCCCGTCCTGACCCCGGGGGAGGAGGGCTACGACGCCGAACGCGCCGGGTTCAACTCCGCCGTGGACGACCGGCCCGCCGTCGTCGTCGGCGCGACGGGTCCTGACGACGTCCGCGCGGCCGTCGCGTACGCCAGGGACGCCGGGCTGCCGGTCGCCGTCCGCTCCACCGGGCACGGCGCGGGCGTCGCCGCGGACGGCGCCGTGCTCATCACGACGCGGCGCATGACCGGCGTCCGCGTCGATCCCGAGCGCGGCGCCGCCCGCGTGGAGGCCGGTGTGCGCTGGGCCGAGGTCGCCGAGGCCGCCGCGCCGTACGGGCTCGCGCCGCTCAGCGGCTCGGCCCCGGGTGTAGGCGTCGTCGGCTACACGCTCGGCGGCGGCATGCCGCTGCTCGGCCGCACCTACGGCTGGGCCGCCGACCGCGTGCGCGCGATCGACGTCGTGACGCCTGACGGCCGCGCACGGCACGTCACGCCCGGCAGCGAACCCGACCTGTTCTGGGCCCTGCGCGGCGCGCGGGACAACTTCGGCGTCGTCACCGCCCTCGACATCGAGCTGCTGCGCCTGTCCACCCTGTGGGGCGGCGGGCTGTACCTCGACGCCTCCGCGCCCGGCCGGGCCGCGGCGCTCACGGACGCCTACCGGCGGTGGACGGGCGACGTGCCCGAGGAGATGAACTCGTCGCTCGCCCTCGTGCCGCTGCCCGACGTCCCCGGGCTGCCCGAGCCGCTGCGCGGGCGGTACGTGGCCCACATCCGCATCGCGTTCGTCGGCGAACCGGCCGCGGGGGAACGTCTCGTCGCCCCGCTGCGCGCGCTCGGCCCCCTGCTCATCGACTCCCTGGCCGAACTGCCCTACACCGCCGCGGGGTCGATCCACAACGATCCCCCCACGCCGATGCCGTGGAACGGCGACATCGCCCTGCTCGACGGCCTGGAGGAGGCGGACGTCGCCGCCGTGACCCGGCTCGCCGGCCCAGAGGCGCCGCTGCCCGTCATCACCGAACTGCGCCACCTGGGCGGCGCCCTGGCCCGGCCGGGCGCGGCCCCGAGCGCGGTCGGGCACCGTACGGCCGCCTGGTCGCTCGGCGTCCTCTCGCGCGTGAGCCCCGCGACCGAGGAGGTGGCGGGGCAGGCGCACCGCGCGGTCCTGGACGCGGTGGCGCCGCGGACGCTCGGACGGTTCCTCACCTTCATGGGGTCGGGGCGCCTCGCCGCGCCCGACGCCGTGCGGACCGCGTACGAGGCGGGGACGTACGACCGGCTCGGCGCGCTCAAGGCCGCCTGGGACCCGGGGAACACCTTCCGCCTCGGGCACCCGGTGACCCCGGGGAGCTGACCGGCGGCGGGCGCGGGGCAGCGCTCTGGCCGGGGCGGCGCGTACGGCCGTATTCTTGTGCGGAGTTCGCCTGTATGTCCGGGTGGGCTCCCCACAACTGAATGCGTGTACGGGGGAGGGAAGCCGGTGCGAGTCCGGCGCTGACCTGCAACCGTGAGCGGCTGCCCGGACGGGCGCCGCGAGTCGGGACACTCACCGTGCGACGCGGACTTCTCTCACTGTCATGGATTGCAGCGCGGAGCCCTCGGCCACCCGGCCAGTCGGCCCCTGGCGCCTCGTACCTCCCGTACGACGACGCGTCAGGGGCCCGCCGTGCCAGGGCACCCGGGCCGCCCCGGCTGCCCAACGGGAAAGGCACGCGATGTCCCGCGCCACCGTCAGAGCCGTCGTCGTCGGCGTGCTCGTCGCGGTGCTCCACCTGCTGCTGCCCCTCCCCGCGACCGCCGGGGGCGGCCCCCTGGCGGCGCGGCCCTCGGCGGCCGGGACACCCGGCTTCTGCCCGGGCGACTCGGGCGTCAGCGTCGTCGTGGACTTCCGCGAACTGGGCGGCGGGCGCGTCGTCCGCTGCGCCCCCGGCCGCCAGGAGGACGGCCTGAGCGCGCTGCGCAACGCGGGCTTCGACGTCGCGGGGACCGCCCGTTGGGGCGACTCGTTCGTCTGCCGGATCAACGGCCGCCCTGGCGCGGACAGCGAGGCGTGCGCCGACACACCGCCCGCCACCGCGTACTGGTCGTACTGGCACGCGGAGAACGGCGGACCGTGGCGCTACAGCCAGCGCGGCGCGCTCAACCGGACGCCGCCACAGGGGAGCATCGAGGGCTGGTCGTTCCAACTCGACATGGGTGAGGGGCAGTCGGCCGCGCCGGGGGTCGCGCCGTTGCGACCGGACGCGCCCACCACGCCGCCAGGTGACGGCGGCGGCGACGCGCCCGGTGCCCCGTCCACACCGCAGCCTCCGCGGGACCCGGCACCCGACCCCGACCCGGGCCAGGACGCGGGCGGCGACCCCGCGCCGTCCGGCGCCCCCGAGGAACCGGACGAACCCGACCCCACGCCCGAGGAAGAGCCGACGACGCCGCGCCCCGAGTCCACCGCTTCGGCCGAGCCCACCCCGGGCCAGGACCCCGACGCCGGCGGCGCATCCCCCACCACTCCCGAGGAAACGCCCGGATGGGCCGGGGAGGACACCGCCTACACCGACACACGGGCCGACGACGCCGGTTCCTCCGGCCCCTCCCCACTGACCCTCGCCGTCCTCGGGCTGCTCGCCGCGCTCGGCGCGGGGGCCGCCGTCACCGCCCGGCGCAGGCGCCGCGCCGCCTCACCGGCCGACGACGCGTGACCCGGACCGGTCAGCTGCCGCGCGCGCTGCACCCGGGCGCGTGGTGGCTCTGGGCGATCGGCCTCGCCGTCGTGGCGGGACGGACGACCAACCCCCTCCTGCTCGCCCTGCTCCTCGTGGTCGTCGGACACGTCGTCGTGCGCCGCCGCACGGACGCGCCCTGGGCGCTCTCCTTCCGGATGTACCTGATCTTCGGCGCCGTCATCGTGGTCCTGCGCGTCGCCTTCCGGATCGTCCTGGGCGGCGGCCAGGGGGAGCACATCCTCTTCACGCTCCCGGAGATCCCCCTCCCCGACGCGGCGGCGGGCATCCGGCTGTTCGGGCCGGTCGCCGCCGAGGAGATCCTCGGCGGCCTCTACGACGGACTCCAGCTCGCCACCATGGTCGTCTGCGTCGGCGCGGCCAACGTCCTCGCCAACCCCAAGCGCATGCTCAAGGCGATGCCAGGCGCCCTCCACGAGATCGGGACCTCCGTCGTCGTCGCCCTCACCGTCGCCCCCCAACTCATCGAGAGCGTGCAGCGCGTCCGCCGCGCCCGTCGGCTCCGCGGCGCGCGCGAACGGGGACGACGGGCACTGCGCGGCATCCTCATCCCGGTGCTCGAAGACGCCCTGGCGCGCTCCCTCGCCCTGGCCGCCGCCATGGCGTCCCGGGGCTACGGCCGGACGGGACCAGCCACCGGGCGCGCCCGCCTCACCGTCGGCACCCTCGTCATCGGCGGCCTGCTCGGGATCGCCGTCGGGCTCTACGGCATCCTCGACACCGGCGCGCCCGGCTACCTCGGGCCGCCGATGCTCCTCACCGGCACCGCCGTCGCGATGCTCGGCTTCGCCCTGGGCGGGCGGGGCGTGCGCCGGACCGGGTACCGCCCCGACCACTGGCGCACCGGGGAACTGCTCACCGTCGCCGCCGGGCTCACCGCCGCCGCGCTCATGCACACGGCGTCCAGGACCGACTCCGCCGTCCTGTTTCCCGCCCTCTCCCCTCTGAGCTGGCCCGACGTCACGCTCCTCCCGCTGCTCGCCGTCCTCGCCGGGCTGCTGCCCGCCTACCTGTCGCCGCCCCCGCCTCCCACACCGGCGGCCGGGCCGCCGACCCCCGCCTCCGCCCCGGACACCGCCGCACCCGCCGCACACCCGCAGCACAAGGAGGCCGCCGCGTGATCCGCTTCGACCAGGTCGGCTTCACGTACCACGGCGCGCAGACGCCGACCCTGACCGGCGTAGACCTGCGTATCGGCGAGGGCGAGCTGTGCCTCGTCGCGGGACGCACCGGTGTCGGCAAGTCCACACTCCTGGGCGCCGTCAACGGACTCGTCCCCCGCTTCACCGGCGGCCTGCTCACCGGCACCGTGTCCGTCGCCGACCGGTCCACCGCGTCCGCTCCGCCCCAGGAGTTCGCCCACCTCGTCGGCACCGTCGGCCAGGACCCCCTCGCCGGGTTCGTCACCGACACCGTCGAGGAGGAACTCGCCTACGGCATGGAACAGCTCGCCGTCCCACCCGCGACGATGCGCAAGCGCGTCGAGGAGACGCTCGACCTCCTCGGCATCGCGGACCTGCGCCACCGCGCCCTGCGCACCCTCTCCGGCGGTCAGCAGCAACGCGTGGCCATCGGCTCCGTCCTCACCGCCCACCCTCCGGTCCTCGTCCTCGACGAACCCACCTCCGCCCTCGACCCGACCGCCGCCGAGGAAGTCCTCGCCGCCGTACTACGGCTCGTCCACGACCTCGGCACCACGGTGCTGATCGCCGAACACCGCATGGAACGCGTCCTCCAGTACGCGGACCGCCTCCTCCATCTCCCCGGCGACGGCACCGTCCTCGACGGCACCCCCGCCGCTCTCATGCCCGCGCTCGCCGACGCGGACGTCGCCCCACCCGTCGTCCACCTCGGGCGCATCGCGGGCTGGCACCCGCTGCCCCTGTCCGTGCGCGACGCCCGCCGCCACGCACCGGCACTCCGCGCCCGGCTCGCCGACCACCGGCCACCCGCGCCGCGCCACAGCCCCGCTGAACCCGAGCCCCTCCTCACCGCTCGCCGGATCACCGTCACCTACGGCCGCACCGTCGCCGTGCGCGAGGTGGACCTCACCCTCCACACCGGCGAAGTCACCGCGCTCATGGGCCGCAACGGCTCGGGCAAGTCCTCCCTCCTGTGGGCCCTCCAGGGCTCAGGCCCCCGCCGCTCCGGCACCGTCACCGTCTCGGGAAGCGACGGCGACCCCGGTCACCTGCCCGCCCACCGCGCCAGGTCACTGGTCGGCCTCGTCCCGCAGAGCGCCGCTGACCTGCTCTATCTCCAGACGGTGGACGCCGAGTGCGCCCAGTCCGACCAGGAATCGGACGCCGCCCCGGGCACCTGCCGCGCTCTGCTGGACCGGCTCGCCCCCGGGGTCCCCGGCGACCGTCACCCGCGCGACCTCTCGGAGGGCCAGCGGCTCGCCCTGGTCCTGGCGATCCAGCTCACCGCCGCCCCGGCCGTCATGCTGCTGGACGAGCCCACCCGCGGCCTCGACTACCGGGCCAAGCGCGCCTTCGGCCGCGTCGTCCGTGACCTCGCCGCCCGAGGACACAGCGTGGTCACCGCGACGCACGACGTCGAGTTCGTCGCCGCCACCGCCGACCGCGTCACGGTCCTCGCCGAGGGGGAGACCGTGGCCGACGGCCCCACCGCGGACGTCGTCTGCTCCTCCCCGTCGCTCGCCCCCCAGGTGGCCAAGGTGCTCCGCCCCCAACCGTGGCTGACCCCCGACCAGGTCGCCGCGGCCCTCACCCCGGTGGAGGCGCGCCCATGACCACACCGGCCACGCCCGCACAGCCCGCGCTCAACCAACTCGCCACCACACAGCGGGTCAACGTCCTGCGGATCGGACCGCGCACCGCCGTCGTCCTGACCCTGGCCAGCCTCATCGGGCTCGCCATGTTCTGCTGGCCACTCCTCTCCCCACCCGAACCCCAGGCCATCGCCCACAGCGGCCACGCGCCGCTGCTCTTCGCCCTCCTCCTCCCCGTCGTGCTCGCCGTCGTCCTGGCCGAGATCACGGAGGGCGGCCTCGACCCGAAGGCCCTCGCCCTCCTCGGCGTCCTTGCCGCAGTCAACGCCGCCCTCCGCCCTCTCGGCGCGGGCACCGCCGGTATCGAGACCGTCTTCTTCCTCCTCATCCTGGCCGGGCGGGTCTTCGGCCCGGGCTTCGGCTTCGCGCTCGGCACCCTCTCCCTCTTCGCCTCCGCCCTGCTGACCGCCGGTGTCGGGCCCTGGCTCCCGTTCCAGATGATGGCGGCGGGCTGGGTCGGCCTCGGCGCCGGTCTCCTCCCACGCCGCGCGCACGGCCGCGCGGAGATCGTCCTGCTCTCCTGCTACGGGGTCGTGGCCGCCTACGCCTTCGGCCTGGTGATGAACCTCTGGTTCTGGCCCTACGCCACCGGCGACGCCACCGAACTGTCCATCGACCCCGAGGCGGGCATCCTCACCAACCTGCACACCTTCGGCATCTACACCCTGATGACCTCCACCCTTGGTTGGGACACCGGACGGGCCGTCACCACCGCCGCCGCCATCGCCGTCCTCGGCCCTGCCGTACTCACGACACTGCGCCGCGCAGCCCGCCGTGCCGCCTTCGACGCCCCCGTCACCTTCGCGACCCCACCCACCGGGGCCGAGCCGCCTACCGAGCCGTTCCCCGTCGCACCGACGACCTCCGCCGCCCCGTCCGTGCCCATCACGACGACTGCTGCCTCACCTCCCCGGGCCGCGGCCCGCCCCGCCCACCGTCCTCGCCCGACCCCTCCCGCACGGTCTCCCGACGCCGGTTGACGCCCCGCGACAGCTCGGCGCGCCGAGCCCGGCCGCACGGCAGCACTCCGGGCCGCCCCTTCCTCCCACACCGTTCCGCCCCGCCGGGTGCGGCGCATCCGGTCCGTGTGACCTCGTCCGAAGGGCAGGCCCGCGGGAGGGGCACCGACGGAGCGGGAGCCGGTACGTTCCTGGGGGCTTCGCCCCACTTCTTCACCGATGTCTTCATGCCGTCGAGTCTGCCGGTTACCCAGCGTGTCCGTGTGAAGTTATCCACAGCTGGGCCGGTAAGGAAGACAGTCTGATGAGCGGGGGCGAGGCGGCGGGCCAGCCGCCCTTGCGATCGGCCAAGGAAGGCCCCGGGCCGGGCCCGGCCGCGCCCCCGCCTCCGTGCTGCCGGGCAGCCCGCCGTGCGACCCGACGCCCCAGGTCAGTGCCATGATGCGGTTGGTGGGGGACGGCCCTCGTCGCGACGCCGGACCGCCCGCCGGGGCGTGAACGCCTTCCTCCTCGTCGCGACGTCAGTTCCGCCCGGTACCCTGCCCGGCATGACAGGACAACCGAGCACGCCGGCGGGCTGGTACGCAGATCCACAGGGCACCCCGAACCAGCTCCGCTGGTGGGACGGGAGCACGTGGACCGACCACACCCACGCCGGAGCGGCGTCAAAGCAGCCAGGCACCCCCCAGGCCCAGCCCCAGCAGGCCCCCCAGCCGCAACACCCGTCCCAGCCGCCGCACGCCGCCCCCGGCTACGCGCAGCCGCAGGCCCAGTCAGGCATCGGCGCCGCACCCGCCGGTGTGAGCGGCGGCTCCCTGTTCACCGAGCCCGTACTCGTCGTGAACCAGAAGACCAAGCTGATCGAGGTCACCAACGAGTACAGCGTCTTCGACCAGCACGGCCGGACGATAGGCACGGTCACCCAGGTCGGCCAGAGCACCCTGCGCAAGGTCGCACGTGTCCTGACCAGCTTCGACCAGTTCATGACGCACCGGCTGGAGATACGCGACGCCCACGGGCAGCCCCAGCTGATGCTCACCCGCCCGGCCAAGTTCATCAAGTCCCGGGTGGTCGTCGCCCGCCCCGACGGGCAGCCGGTGGGCGAGATAGTCCAGCAGAACGCGATCGGCAAGATCCACTTCTCGATCGAGGCCGGTGGCCAGAAGATCGGCGCGCTCCAGGCCGAGAACTGGCGCGCGTGGAACTTCAGCGTCACGGACCACACCGGCGGCGAGGTGGCCCGTATCACCAAGACCTGGGAAGGTCTGGCGAAGACGATGTTCACCACGGCCGACAACTACGTCCTCCAGATCCACCGCCAGCTGTCCGACCCGCTGCTGAGCCTCGTCGTCGCCACCGCCCTGACCGTGGACACGGCCCTCAAGCAGGACTCGCGGGGACTCGGCTGACCGGTGCCGCCGACTGGCCCCACCCGGCCGACCGCGCCCGCCCCCCTCCACGAGCGCCGGTCGGCCCCGCCGCGCACCTGGCTCCCGCGAGGGCCGCGCCCCCTCGGACGCCCCCGTTCCTGCCCTGACGGCGGTGTGACCGGATGACCGGGGCAGGCGCCGGTCCATGCCGCAGGACGGCCCGCCGCGGTGACTGCCGCCCGCACGGTCGGAGCCCCACGGCAGATCGTGCACGCACTCCACGGTGAGAGGTCGCGCCACGACGCACGGCGGCTGACAGCGCGGCCCGGCACGCCCGCTGCGGCACGTGCGTACCCGCGCGCCCGGGCCGCGGTGGCGATCGAGGCGCGCACCATGTCGAGAGCCGTCGGCGGGGGGCAGGCCGTCCACCGGGGGCAGGGCTCGGCGCAGCCGTTGTACTCCGGCATGCCACCCGTGACGGGGGCGACGCGTGGGGCGCCTCGTGCCGGACTCACCGTCCGGCCCGGAGGCCGGGCTGCCCGAACCGGCGTGCCGATTTCTCGACATGGCGGCCCCCGGCGGCCAGCCCTTTCCGGTTCGCCAACCGAAGTCGTCGGCCTGAGAACCGTCAGGAAGGCGACCGCGATGACGAGGGCACCCGCCGCACCGCGTCGAGCTCACGCCCCGATCCGACCTGGAAGGACCGCTCGGGGAGTACGACGGCCCTTGAGCGCCGCCGTAGAGCAGCCGAGGCCCGTCGTGCCCGTTCCGTGACGCGATCAGCACCGGCCCCCCACCCGCGGGCCCTAGCGTTGAGTCCATGATCGTATGGCTCAACGGCACCCACGGGGCAGGCAAGACGACGACCGCCGCACTCGTGCAGCAACTGCTCCCGGACTCCCGGGTGTTCGACGCCGAGAAGGTCGGCGAGACACTCATGGACATCACGCCGGGGCTGCCCGAGACGGACAACTTCCAGCACTGGCCGCCGTGGCGCCCGCTCGTCGTGGAGACCGCCCGCCGCGTCCTCGACTACACCGGCGGCACCCTGGTGATGCCGATGACCGTCCTGGTCGAGCAGTACTGGCGCGAGATCAGCGCGGGTCTCGCCCGGCACGCCGTTCCGGTGCGGCACTTCGTCCTCCACGCCGACCAGGAGACGCTGAGAAGCCGGATCGAGCGGGACACCGTTCTCGGCCCCAACTCCCCGTTCCGCCTGAAGTACCTGGAGCCCTACGCAGAGGCGGCCCGCACGTGGCTGCACGCCGAGGCCGAGGTCGTCAACACCACCCGTCTCACGCCCGCCGAGGTGGCCCAGGCGATCGCCGAGGCCGTCAAGGCGTGAGGCCCGCGGGCCGCCGCGCCCGCCGTGCCTCGCGGAGAGCTGCCCAGGCGTCCGCGAGGGCGCCGACGTGGCCGAGCTTGTCCGGGTTGTTCACCGTGTGGATCGTCCAGAGCCGCCCGTCGCCCACGCCGAGCGCCCACGCGCCGAGGACCCCGCCCTCCCGGTCGCGGAGGATCGCGCCCGGCTGCCCGTTCACCTGCCTCGGCTCCACGACGCCGCCGCCCCCGACGACCAGCGGCACGAACGCCCCGAGCACCCGGCCCACCCGGTCGGCGCCGAGGACGACATGCCGGAACCGCGGAGCCTTGCCGCCGCTGTCACCGATCATCGTGACGTCGGCGGCCAGCAGCTCCGTCAGCGCATCGACATCGCCCTCCCGGAACGCTCCGAAGAACCGTTCGGCGAGCCTTTCGCGCTCCTTCCGATCGGCCTCGAACCGGGGACGCCCGGCCTCCATGTGACGGCGGGCCCGCACCGCGAGCTGGTGGCACGCCGCCTCCGACCGCCCCACGGCCGACGCGATCTCGGGGAAGCCGAAGGCGAACACGTCCCGCAACACGAAGACCGCCCGCTCCAGCGGGGTCAGCCGCTCCAGCAGGAGCAGGGCCGCCATCGACAGCGAGTCCGCCAGCTCCGCCGACCGCGCCGGATCCTCGTACGGGTCGGTCAGCAGCGGTTCGGGGAGCCACGGCCCGACGTACTCCTCGCGGCGTACGCGGGCCGAGCGCAGCACGTCGATCGAGATCCGGGTGACCACGGTGGACAGGAACGCCTTCGCCGACCCGGGCCGGGTGGAGGTGGCCTGGTAGCGCAGCCAGGTCTCCTGGACCGCGTCCTCCGCCTCGGCCACGCTGCCCAGGATGCGGTAGGCGATCGAGAACAGCAGTGGCCGCAGCTCCTGGAACTCCTCGGTCTTCGTCACGTCGGCTCCTCCTCGAAGCTCCCCCACCGCCGCCCCCGCCGCACGACGCTGCCCTGGGACCGCCGTCACCAGGGCACCGGGCCCTCCTCGCCGAAGAAGCCGGCGGTCGGTCCGTCCGCCCCGAGGGTGGCCAGGCGTACCACGACCGCCGCGCCCCGCGCGACCGTGAGGAAACCGGTGTGGTTGTTGCTGTCCGTGGCGACGTACCCGGGGGCGGCGGCGTTGACGAGAACACCGTCCTTGCGCAGTTCATCGGCGTACTGCACGGTCAGCGCGTTGAGGGCGCTCTTGGACGGCGAGTACGCAGCGGACGGCAACAGCGCGGCGAAGGGTCCGTCCGGATCACTGGCGAGGGTGAGCGACGCGGCGTGACTGCTGACGTTGACGACGCGCGGCGCCGGTGACCGCCGCAACAGCGGCACCATGGCGTTCGTCACCGCGATCACGCCGAAGACATTGGTCTCGAAAACCTCCCGGACCATGTCGAGGTTGACGGAGCTGGGTATCTGGTCGTGGGCGTCCTGCGGCGAGATCTGTCCTGAGCCGGTGACACCGGCGTTGTTGACCAGTACGTCGAGGTGGCCGAAGCGCTCCTCGACCTGCCGCGCGGCCTCACGGACGGTTGCCTGGTCGGTGACGTCCAAGGTGACCGCGTATGCGTCGCCGCCCGCCACGCGCAGCGCCGCCGCGGCCTCCTCGCCGCGCCGCGGGTCCCTGGCGCCGACCAGGACCGTCATGTCCAGCGCGGCGAGTTGCTCGGCGATCCCGCGGCCGATGCCCTTGTTCGCGCCGGTGACCAGCGCGACCCTCCGGTGCGCGGTTCTCCCGCTCATGACAGGCTCCTTGTCGTCGAGGTCGTCGAGGCGAGTTCTTCTCCGAACCGCCTTCGCGCCTTGGGACGAGACGGCCCGGCCGGTTCTGACATGTGGAGTGGGGAACGGGACGGCCCGGCCACGCGTCCAGGCGAGGGGTCCTCCGTTCGGCTGATTGCATAAAACTGTCGAGTTGCGTATAGTCATGCCATCGGTGACGAGGAGGCGATGACCGTGCGTGCTGCGGTGGCGGGAGCGAGTGGCTACGCGGGAGGCGAGATCCTGCGTCTGCTGCTCCAGCATCCGGAGATCGAGATCGGCGCGCTCACGGCGAACGCCAGCGCCGGGCAGCCGCTCGGCGTGAGCCAGCCCCATCTGCTGCCCCTGGCCGACCGGGTCCTGGAGTCCACGTCGGCCGAGACCCTTGCCGGGCACGACGTCGTCTTCCTCGCCCTGCCCCACGGCCAGTCCGCCGCGGTGGCGGAGCAGGTGGGAGACAGCGTCCTGGTGGTGGACTGCGGCGCCGACTTCCGCCTCACGGACCCCGCCGACTGGGAACGCTTCTACGGCTCCCCGCACGCCGGTACGTGGCCGTACGGGCTCCCCGAACTGCCCGGCGCGCGCGAGCGCCTGCGCGGCACACGGCGCATCGCCGTCCCCGGCTGCTACCCGACCGCCGTCAGCCTCGCGCTCTTCCCCGCGTACGCCGCCGGTCTCGTCGAGCCCGAGGCCGTCGTCGTCGCCGCGTCCGGCACGTCCGGCGCCGGACGTGCCGCCAAGCCCCACCTCCTCGGCAGCGAGGTCATGGGGTCGATGAGCCCGTACGGCGTCGGCGGACTGCACCGGCACACGCCGGAGATGATCCAGAACCTCTCCGCCGTCGCCGGGGAGCGCGTCACCGTCTCGTTCACGCCCACCCTGGCACCCATGCCACGCGGCATCCTCGCCACCTGCAGCGCCAAGGCGAAGCCAGGTCTGACGGACGCCGCCCTGCGCGAGGCGTACGCCAAGGCGCTGGCCGACGAGCCCTTCGTCCGGCTGCTGCCCGAGGGACGCTGGCCGACCACGGCCGCCGTCGTCGGCTCCAACGCCGCGCTGCTCCAAGTGGCGTACGACGAGACCGCGGGCCGCGTCATCGCGATCAGCGCGATCGACAACCTCACCAAGGGCACCGCGGGCGGCGCCCTCCAGAGCATGAACGTCGCCCTCGGGCTGCCGGAGGACCTGGGCCTGCCGCTCACCGGGGTCGCCCCGTGAGCGTCACCGCCGCGCGGGGCTTCACGGCCGCGGGCGTCACCGCCGGGATCAAGCCGGACGGCGTCCCCGACCTGGCCCTCGTCGTGAACGAGGGGCCGAGCGCGGCGGCGGCGGGGGTCGTCACCGCCAACCGCGTCAAGGCCGCCCCGGTCCTGTGGACCGAGCAGGTGCTCGCCGCGGGCCAGGTGACCGCCGTCGTCCTCAACTCGGGCGGGGCCAACGCCTGCACCGGCCCGCTCGGCTTCCAGGACACCCACGCCACCGCCGAGCGGGCCGCCGTCGCCCTCGGCCTCAACGCGGCCGAGGTCGCCGTCGCCTCCACCGGCCCCATCGGCACCCGCCTGCCCATGGACCGGCTCCTGCCCGGCATCGACAGCGCCGCCGCCGCCCGCTCCCCGCACGGCGGGGAGAAGGCCGCCATCGCCATCAAGACCACCGACACCACCCACAAGACGGCCACCGCGGACGGCGACGGCTGGACGGTCGGCGGCATGGCCAAGGGCGCGGGCATGCTCGCCCCCTCCCTCGCCACCCTGCTCGTGGTCCTCACCACCGACGCCGCCCTCGACGCCGCAGCCCTCGACCGCGCCCTGCGTGCCGCCACCCGTACGACCTTCGACCGCATCGACTCCGACGGCTGCATGTCCACCAACGACACCGCCCTCTTGCTGGCGTCGGGCGCCTCCGGGATCACGCCCGACGAGAAGACGTTCGCCGAGGCGGTGCGCGCCGTCTGCGCCGACCTCGCCCGCCAGCTCGTCCAGGACGCCGAAGGGGCGTCCAAGGACATCCGCGTCGAGGTCACCGGCGCCGCCACCGAGGACGACGCCGTCCAGGTCGGCCGGGCCGTCGCCCGCAGCAACCTGCTCAAGTGCGCCGTCCACGGCGAGGATCCCGCCTGGGGCCGCGTCATGGCGGCCATCGGCACCACGTCGGCCGCGTTCGAGCCCCACCGGCTGGCGGTCGCCTTCAACGGCGTCTGGCTCTGCCGCGACGGCCACGCCACCGACGACCCCGGCCCCGTGGACATGCGCTTCCGCGAGGTCCGCATCACCGCCGACCTCGGCGCGGGCGACGCCTCCGCGGAGATCCTGACCAACGACCTGACCGCCGACTACGTCCACGAGAACGGCGCCCACTCCTCATGACCGCTGCCGGTTCCACCCGCAAACACACCGCGCTGCCCAAGGCCCGCATCCTCATCGAGGCACTGCCCTGGCTCACCCGCCACCACGGCCGGACGGTCGTCATCAAATTCGGCGGCAACGCCATGGTGGACGAGGAGCTGAAGGCCGCCTTCGCACAGGACGTCGTCTTCCTGCGCCACGCCGGACTGCGCCCCGTCGTCGTCCACGGCGGCGGCCCCCAGATCAACGCACAGCTCGACCGGGTCGGCCTCGTCTCCGAGTTCAAGGCCGGACTGCGCGTCACCTCACCCGAGGCCATGGACGTCGTCCGTATGGTGCTCGCCGGTCAGGTCCAGCGCGAACTGGTCGGACTGCTCAACCAGCACGGCCCCTTCGCCGTCGGCATGACCGGTGAGGACGCCCACCTGATGACGGCCACCAAGCGCTACGCCGACATCGACGGCGAACGCGTGGACCTCGGGCGTGTCGGGGACATCACCGCCATGGACACCGGAGCCGTCGAGGCGCTCCTGGCGGACGGCCGCATCCCGGTGATCTCCTCCATCGCCCGGAGCCAGGACGACGACCACGTCTACAACATCAACGCCGACACCGCCGCCGCCGCCATCGCCGCGGGGCTCGGCGCAGAGACGCTGATGGTCCTCACCGACGTCGAGGGGCTGTACGCCGACTGGCCCGCGAGCGACGAGGTGATCAGCCGCCTGACCGTGAGCGAGCTGGAGACACTGCTGCCCGACCTGTCCAGCGGCATGGTGCCGAAGATGGAGGGCTGCCTGCACGCCGTACGGCACGGCGTGCGCACCGCCCGCGTCATCGACGGCCGGGTGCCCCACGCCATCCTGCTGGAGATCTTCACCGACGAGGGGGTCGGGACGATGGTCGTGCCCGACGACACAGGGACCGCCGCGCCGAACGCGACGACCGAAGGGAAGCCGTCATGAGCAACGAGTTGCTGACCGCGCGCTGGCGGGGCGCGCTGATGAACAACTACGGCACCCCGCGCGTCCCCCTCGTCCGCGGCGAGGGCGCCAGGCTGTGGGACGCCAACGGCACCGAGTACATCGACTTCCTCGCCGGTATCGCGGTCAACTCCCTGGGCACCGCCCACCCCGCCGTCGTCCGCGCCGTGACCGAACAGGTCGGCACGCTGGGCCACGTCTCCAACCTCTTCATCGCCGAGCCCCCCGTCGCCCTGGCGGAGCGGCTGCTCGCCCTCGCCGGCCGTCCCGGGCGCGCGTACTTCTGCAACTCGGGCACCGAGGCGCTCGAAGCGGCCTTCAAGCTCGGCCGCCTCACCGGCCGCACGCACATGGTCGCCGCCGAGGGCGGCTTCCACGGCCGCACCATGGGCGCGCTCGCCCTCACCGGCCAGCCCGCGAAGCAGCAGGGCTTCCACCCGCTGCCCGGCCCCGTCACCCACGTCCCGTACGGCGACACCGACGCGCTGCGTGCCGCCGTCACCGAGGACACGGCCCTGGTCGTCCTCGAACCGGTCCAGGGCGAGAACGGCGCCGTCGTCCCGCCGGAGGGCTACCTGACCGCCGCCCGCGAGATCACCCGGGCCACCGGCACGCTGCTCGTCCTCGACGAGGTCCAGACCGGCATCGGGCGTACCGGGCACTGGTTCGCCTGCCAGGCCGAAGGCGTCGAGCCCGACGTCATCACCCTCGCCAAGGGCCTGGCCGCGGGGATGCCGATCGGAGCCGTCCTCGCGTTCGGCGAGGCCGCCGACCTGATCGGCCCCGGCGGGCACGGCTCGACGTTCGGCGGCAACCCCGTGTCCTGCGCCGCGGCGCTCGCCGTCATCGACACCATCGAGTCGGAAGGGCTGCTGGCACGCGTCAAGCAGACCGGCGAGCGGCTGCGCGAGGGAATCTGGAATCTCGGCCACCCCCTCGTGGACAGCGTCAGGGGAGAGGGCCTGCTGCTGGGTATCGTGCTCACCGAGCCCGTCTCGGCCCGCGTGCAGCAGACCGCGCAGGACGCGGGCTTCCTCGTGAACGCGGCGGTGCCCGACGCCGTCCGGCTCGCCCCGCCGCTGATCATCGGCGACGCCGAGGTGGACGCGCTCCTCAGGGCCCTGCCCGGCATCCTCGACCGGGCGGACGCCGCGGCCCGCGCGGCGGACGGCAGATGACCCGAAGGGGGAGCATGAGCGACGCACGGCAGCCGACGGGGGAGCCCACACGCCCGGCGGTACCGCAGACCCGCGCGGCCCGGCACCGCAGGATCGTGGACATCCTGAACCGGCTGCCGGTCCGGTCACAGAGCCAGCTGGCCAAGCTGCTCCTGGACGACGGACTCAGCGTGACCCAGGCGACCCTCAGCCGCGACCTGGACGAACTCGGTGCCGTCAAGATCCGCAGCTCCGAGGGTGAGCTGATCTACGCCGTGCCGAGCGAGGGCGGGTTCCGCACCCCCCGCGCGCCGCTCGGCGAGTCGGCCAAGGAGGAACGGATGGCCCGCCTCGCCGGTGAACTCCTCATCTCCGCCGAGGCGTCCGCCAACCTCGTCGTCCTGCGCACCCCGCCGGGCGCCGCCCAGTTCCTCGCCTCGGCCATCGACCAGGCCGAGGTGCACGAGATCCTGGGCACGATCGCGGGCGACGACACGGTGCTCCTCATCAGCCGCGACCCGGTGGGCGGCCAGTCCCTGGCCGACCATCTGCTGCGGCTGGCGCAGAAGGACAAGGACCTGACGGACGAGCACGACCCACCCGGCAGGAACGCCCACTGACGCCCGTCACCCGACCCCGGCGGCGCCGGACGGACGGCCTGCCCCGTCCGTCCGGCACCGGCGTCAGTGGTCGCGCCTGGCCGCCAGCCGTGCCAGCGCCGCCAGCGTCCCGGCCGCGGGCTCCACCGGCGCGGCCGACGCCAGACTCTCCAGCGCGAGCCGCAACTCCTCGTCCGCGGACTCCTCGGCCCAGGTCCGCCCGCCCGCCTCGTCCACCAGGGCGGCGAGCGCCGTCACCTCGACCGGGTCGGGCGCGCTGTTCCGCTCCCGCGGCGGCTTGGCGTACAGCTCCGCGAGGCGCCGCCCTGCCGCCGTGTCCGAGTCGAGCGCGGCGACGACCGGCAGCGACTTCTTGCGGACCGCGAGGTCGGCACCGGCCGGTTTCCCCGTCACCGCGGGGTCGCCCCAGATCCCCAGCAGGTCGTCGGCGAGCTGGAAGGCCATGCCCAGATGGGTGCCGAAGCGCCGCAGCGCCTCCACCTGCCGCTCGCTCCCGCCGCCCCACAGCGCGCCCAGCGCGCAGGAACAGCCCAGCAGCGACGCCGTCTTCCGCTCCGTCATGGCCAGGCACTCGGCGAGCGACACCCGCTCCCGCTCCTCGAAGCCGATGTCCGCCTGCTCACCCTCGATCAGCTGGGTCGTCGCCTCCATGAGCCAGCGCAACCCGGTCACCGTCCGCGGCTCCGCCACCTCGTCGCACAGCACGCGTCCCGCGTGCACCAGCAGGGCGTCACCGGCGAGCAGCGCGGCGGGGGAGCCGAAGACCGTCCAGGCCGTCGCCCGGTGCCGCCGCGTGGTGTCCCCGTCGAGGATGTCGTCGTGCAGCAGCGAGAAGTTGTGCACCAGCTCGACCGCGACGGCCGGGCCGACGGCGTCCTCCGCCCGGCCTCCGACCGCCTCCGCGCTGGTGACGACCAGTGCGGGCCGCAGCGCCTTGCCCGCGGAGCCCTCGGAGGGCAGACCCGCCCCGTCGGTCCAGCCGAAGTGGTACGACGCGACGCGGGCGAGGGGATCAGGCAGCTGCTCCACCCAGTCCCGCAGTGCCGGGTCCACCAGCGTGCGACTGCGCCGCAGCGCCGACTGGGCTGCCTGCCCTACCCCGGCGTCCGGTGCTGTGGTCATGACGTGCGCCCTCCGCTTCTGGACCGGGTGTTCGCGGCCCAGGCGACAGCTTGGCCGCTCCGCCGGTGCGCCGGAACGGCGCATCCCGCGACCCTTCTCACGCCCCTCGCGCCTCCGTCACACGCCTGCCCGGCCCGGCCGAGCCCCTGACCAGCGCGTCCCTTCCCGCGGCGCGTACGCGAACACGGCGCATCGTACGGCTGAAAATCACCCGTACGGGTGAGCTTGTCCGTCAGATCGGCGGCTGGTGCAGGCCGAAGCGTGACCCCTGGTCGTCCCGGCACAGGACGAAGCGGCCGAACCGTGCCTGCGTGCCGGGATCGCCGTCGAGCGCCGTGCTGTCCACGGAGCCGCCGAGCGTCTGCACCTTCGTCAGCGCCGCGTCCATGTTCTCGACGAGGAAGAAGACGACCGGCCGCGCGCCCTGGTCCCCGCCGTGGAGCCCGCCGGGCACCCCGAGCCCCGAGATCATCACGCCGTCCTGCGCGGGGCCGGGCGCGAAGCTCCACCCGAAGAGCCCCGCGTAGAACGTACGGGCCAGCGTGACGTCCGCCACGCCCAGCTCGACGAACGCGACCTCACCAGGCATGCGAAGGTTCCTCTCCACCGACGGCTGCGCGGACCTGAGTCACCATAACCAGCGGCACGTCCACCGGTCCGCGGCGCGCGCGGCGGGCCGCGGGCCGATCAGCCCGGGGGCGTCGGAGGCAGGGGGAGCGGCAGGGCGGGGAGACCGTCGAGGCTGGTGGCGATGTGGTCCTTGCCCTGGAAGTACGCGTCCAGGGTCTCGTCCGTCTCCCGGGAGAAGCGCGAGGCGTGCAGGGGACGGTCGGTCTCGTACGTCATGAAGGGGACGGCGAAGCCGCAGGAGTCGCGGATCAGTTCGGCGGTGACCACGATGATGGCGCGCAGGCCGTGGTCGGCCGGGTCGATGCCGGAGAAGTGCTTGAGCAGGTCGGCCCAGCGGGGGTCGTCGCGGAACACCGGTTCGCCGGTGCCGTGCACGCGGACGATGGTGGGCGGTCCCTCGAAGGCGCACCACATGAGGGTGATCCGCCCGTTCTCGCGGAGATGGGCGATGGTCTCGGCGTTGCTGCCCGCGAAGTCGAGGTACGCGAGCGTCAGGTCGTCCAGGACGGCGAGCGAGCCCGTCAGGCCCTTGGGCGACAGGTTGACCGTGCCGCCGCCGTCCAGCGGTGCGGTGGCCGTGAAGAAGATGCGCTGTGCCTCGATGAAGCTGCGGAGCCTGCCGGATATGCCCTCGTAGGTCTTCCCCATGAGGCGATTATGCCCGCACACCGGTCCGGATTGACGAATCATGCGGACTCCTGCATACTTATTCGCGACAGTGCATGGATGCCGAGGAGACAGCCCGTGACCGACCGCGTCGTACGCGTGCCGCCGTGACGCGTGACAGTGCCCTCGCCTTCGCCGAGGCGACCCAGAACGTGGGCGGTGACCTCACGACGACCCCGCACGGGGGGCGCGCCGTCGCCACCGGCCGTCGCTCCGACCCGTCCCTCTATGATTTCGGTCTCGCCACCTACGACACCGGCGACACCTCCGACCAGTCCCTTTCCAAGGGTTTCATCGAGATCTTCGGCCTCTCCGGCAAGATCGCGGCCAAGCGGGAGCAGACCCGATGAGCGGTTCCGACGTACGTCTCTGGGGCGGCAGGTTCGCCGACGGACCAGCCGCCGCGCTTGAGGCACTGAGCGCGTCCGTCCACTTCGACTGGCGCCTCGCGCCCTACGACATCGCCGGATCACGCGCCCACGCGCGTGTCCTGCACGGCGCCGGGCTGCTGAGCGCCGACGAGCTGGCGGCCATGCTGGCGGGCCTCGACCGGCTCGCCGCCGACGTGGCGGACGGGTCGTTCACCGGCACCGTCGCCGACGAGGACGTCCACACCGCGCTGGAGCGCGGCCTGCTGGAGCGGCTCGGCCCGGGCCTCGGGGGCAAACTCCGCGCCGGACGGTCGCGCAACGACCAGGTCGCGACGCTCTTCCGCATGTACCTGCGCGACCACGCGCGGATCCTCGCCGGTCTCGTCGCCGACGTGCAGGAGGCGCTGATCGCGCTGGCCGACGCCCACCCCGGCCTCGCCATGCCCGGGCGCACCCACTTCCAGCACGCCCAGCCGGTGCTGTTCGCCCACCATGTCCTGGCGCACGTCCAGGCACTCTCCCGGGACGCCGAACGGCTCCAGCAGTGGGACGCGCGCACCGCGGTCTCGCCCTACGGCTCCGGCGCCCTGGCGGGCTCGTCGCTCGGTCTCGACCCGGAGGCCGTCGCCGCCGACCTGGGCTTCGAGGGCGGCTCGGTGGCCAACTCGATCGACGGCACGGCATCCCGTGACTTCGTCGCCGAGTTCGCGTTCATCACCGCCATGATCGGCGTGGACATCTCCCGCATCGCCGAGGAGATCATCGTCTGGAACACGAAGGAATTCTCCTTCGTGACGTTGCACGACGCGTTCTCCACCGGCAGTTCGATCATGCCGCAGAAGAAGAACCCGGACATCGCCGAGCTGGCGCGCGGCAAGTCGGGGCGGCTGATCGGCAACCTGACCGGCCTCCTCGCCACCCTGAAGGCCCTGCCGCTCGCCTACAACCGCGACCTCCAGGAGGACAAGGAGCCGGTCTTCGACTCCTGCGACCAACTGGAGGTCCTGCTGCCCGCGTTCACCGGCATGCTGGCCACC
Organism: Streptomyces avicenniae; assembly: GCF_000719135.1. Classification (GTDB taxonomy): domain Bacteria; phylum Actinomycetota; class Actinomycetes; order Streptomycetales; family Streptomycetaceae; genus Streptomyces; species Streptomyces avicenniae. The sequence continues at coordinate 75,917 of NZ_JOEK01000010.1, forward strand.
CTCACGGTCAACACCGACCGGCTCGAAGCGCTGGCCCCCGCGGGCTTCTCCCTCGCCACCGACATCGCCGAATGGCTGGTCAAGCAGGGGGTGCCCTTCCGCGACGCGCACGAGATCGCCGGCGAGTGCGTCAAGAGCTGCGAGGCCGAGGGCATCGAGCTGGACGAGCTGACGGACGAGCAGTTCGCCAAGATCTCCCCGCACCTGACGCCCGAGGTCCGCACGGTGCTCACCGTCCAGGGATCCCTGGCGGCACGCTCCGCGCGGGGCGGCACGGCACCCTCCGCCGTCGCCGTGCAGCTCGGCGAGGTGAGGAACGGCCTGGCCCGACAGCGTGAGTGGGTCGCCGCGCGCCCCTTGGCGGTCATCCCCGGCGCCTGAGCCGACCCGGGCGGCCTGTGTCACTCCACGGGGTAGCGCAGGCCGATCCGGTCGCGGACGGCGTCCAGGGTCCGCATCACGGCCAGCGAGCCGTCGAGCGGCACCAGCGGCGACTCCGTCTCGCCCGCCCGCAGGCAGCGTGCCACCTCGGCCGCCTCGTGGACGAACGAGTCGGCCGGGCCCGTCCCGGTGAACTCCTCCGGGTCGCGGCCCTCCCGGTGCAGCGTGAAATGCCGGGGGTGGAAGAACCCGCGGGAGAAGGTGATGCGCCCCGCGGACCCCGTCACGACGGCCGTCCGCGCAGTGTCCGCGATCAGCGAGCACGTCAGCGCGGCCATGGGCCCCGACGGGTAGCCGAGCAGCACCCCCGTGTGGGTGTCCACGCCGCCGCGCAGCCGCGCCCAGGCGGTGATCTCAGAGGGCTCGCCGAGCAGGAGCTGCGCGAACGCGACCGGGTACACGCCGAGGTCGAGCAGCGCCCCGCCGCCGAGCGACGGATCGAGCAGCCGGTGCGACGGGTCGGGCGGCAGGTCCACACCGAAGTCCGCGTGGACCGCGCGTACCTCGCCGATGGCGCCCTCGCGCACCAGCTCGGTCATCCGCCGGACGGCCGGGTTGCAGTACATCCACATCGCTTCCATCAGGAAGACGCCGCGGTCCCGCGCCACGGTGACCAGCGACTCGGCCTGCGCCGCGTCGAGGGTGAACGGCTTCTCGCACAGCACCGGCCTGCCCGCGTCGAGGCACAGCCGCGCCGCGTCGTGGTGGGCGCTGTGCGGCGTGGCCACGTACGCCACGTCCACGGCCGGGTCGGCGGCCAGTTCCGCCCAGCTGCCGTACGCCGCCGGAATGTCGTGCTCGGCGGCGAAGGCGGCGGCCTTCTCCCTGGTCCGCGAGGCCACGGCCACCACCTCGGCGTCCGGTTCGTCCGCCAGATCACGCGCGAACTTCGCCGCGATCCCTCCCGTCGCGATGACGCCCCATCGCACCGGACGCCCCGTCAGATCCCCGGTTCCGCCGTTCACACGCTCTCCTTCGCACGGCCCCCTGATGGTCCGTGGTGCTGATTGTCAGTGGGTGCTCCTACAGTCTCGATCATCGTAAGGAAACGCGATCACCAGGAGTCACTGATGGGGTGGATCAGCGCGGGCGACTACGACGTCGCCCTCGATGACGGGGGCAGGGTCATCTGCCGCAACAAGGCGGGACGCCGCTTGAAGTCCGTGCCGGGCAAGCTCGCCGACGACCCGGCCGTCGTCCAGCTCCGCCAGCTGACCGAGTGGCTCGCGCGCCACGAGCGCGAGTGCGTCGCGACCGTGGAGCGCTGGATGATCCGCTCCCTGCCGGTCCCCACCGACGTGCTGGTCCGCGTCTGGCCCGACCCGGCCTGGCAGGCGGCGCTGCGCGACCTGGTCGTCACCGACCCGTCGGGGAGCGTCGCCGGGTTCCTGCGCGGCGCCGACGCGGAGCGCGGCGTCGGCCTCGTGGACCTCGACGGCGACACGGTGCGCACCACGGCGTCCGTCCTCCACATCCCGCACCCCGTCCTCCTCGACGACCTGGAGGAGCTGCGGGAGTTCGCCACCGAGCTGGACCTGCGCCAGGGCATCGGTCAGCTCCACCGTGAGGTGTGGCACCGCGAGGAGACCAGCCCGGACGCCACGGCCGTCACCACCTACGCGGGCGGCCGGTACGCACAGCTGCGGTTCCTCACCGGCCGCGCCGTCTCGCTCGGCTACCGGGTGCGCGGCGGCCAGGCCGTCTGCGCCGTCCACGAGGACGGCCGCACCCTGGAGGCCCGCGTCTGGCTGGGCGACTTCGACGGCTGGTCCGAGACCGAGACCGGCGCGCTGACCTGGAACACCACGGACGGCACCCGCGTACGCCCCGCCGAGACCGGGCCGGTCGCCTGGTCGGAAGGCATGCGGATGGCCGCCGCCCTGTACGCCGGCCGGGACACGGAGACCACGGAGGACGCACGATGAGCACCACCCCTTCCCTCGACGCCGGAGCGATCCTCCCCCCGGACACGCCGGACGCCACGGACGGCGCCGCGGGCGGCACGGGCAACGCGGACGCCCTCACCGCCCGCACCTACCGTCACCCCGCGCTGGAGGAGCGCGCCGTGGTCCGCCTCGTCGCGGAGACCCTCGGCGAGGCCGAGGACCTGGCGCTCGGCTACCTCGGGCTCGCCCGCGACCCCGACACCCCCCTCGTCGGCCGGGTCAGGCGCGAGACGCTCGGCTTCCCCGCCTGGGCCCTCGTCAACGACCCGGCCAACGGCCACCACGCCCTCGCCCTCGTCCAGGACATCGAGCGTCTGTCCCGCATGGCCGCCGCCCGCGCCGGGGCCGCCAAGGACGCCTTCGAGGCGCTGGGCGACCAACTCGGCAGGTCCGCGCCGCACTTCCTGCCGACGTTCTACGAACAGGCCGCGCGCGTCTTCCTCGGCCACGACAACACCCGCTACGCCGCGACGTTCTTCGGCAAGGCGCGCGCCGCCGAGCGCATGCACGGCCTGGAGGTGGACGAGGAGCGGCACCGCGCCGTCTTCCTGGAGTTCGCCTACGCGGGCGCCCTCACCGTCAGCGCGCTCAAGGAGCACGTGCGGGACCTCGTGCAGCGCCTCGACCCCACCGAGGCGTGGGAGCAGTTCCGCCGCCTCACCGTCGAGCGCTGCGCCGCCGGGCTGCCGCCCTACTCCTCGCTGCCGGGGGACGTCCGCAAGCTGCTGCGCGCGACGGGCCTCGACGTCGCGGCGGAGGAACGCGCCCTGCTCGGCGAACTGCTCGCGTCCCCCGCCATCGACTGGGCCCCGCGCACCTTCTGGACCGGCTACCACGACCACCTCGCCGCCCTCGCGGCCGAACAGCCGGAGATCCGCGCCCGGTTCCTCACCATCACGCCGTCCGGCCTGGCCTCGGGCGAGGAACTGGGCGACGACGTCTGGCTCGCCCTCCTCGCCGCCACCGGCGCCGACGCCCTGCTCACCGGCGACGCCCCGGCCTCCGGCACCGCCGCGGCCGACGACCCCGCCGACAGCCCGGCGGACTGGCTCGGCCGCTGGGCCAAGCACCTCAGCTCCGGGTGGCGCTCCCCGCGCCGCTCCGCGCGCACCTACGCCCTCGTCCGCCGCATGGCGCCCCGGCTCCGCGCCGACGGCCGCCGCGTCGTCGTGTGCAACGGCCGCCGATGGGGCGCCGGTGTGGACCTCGAACTCCTCGACGTCTGCCTCACGGAGGGCATACCGGTCGCCGACCCGCCGCAGGACCTGAACCTGTCGCTCGACGGATGGTTCGACGCCCCGGCCGACGAACGGCGCGACCTCACCGCCGTCGTCGCCGACAGCCGATTCGTGTCCCTGCTGCGGGAGGCGGTCGGTCAGACGGGCCGCGACCACCGCAGCGATCGGCAGAAGATCGTGGCCGCGCACCCCGTGCTCCGTGAGCTCCTGCGGGACTGGCTCGGCGCCGCGGCGGAGACCTTCCTCGCGGCCCGCGGGCTGCCGTCCGCCCGCAAGGCCATCGACACCCTGCTGCCGTTCGCGCCGGTGGCCGCCGACGTCGCGCCCGACGTCACCGCCGCGCTGGCCGCCCACGACCTCGCCCCCCTCGTCACCGCCACGCTGCGGACCGGCATCGTGGACGAACTGGGCTGGCCCGCCCTGGAAGAGGCCCTGCGCCTCTTCCCCGAGGCCGACTTCGGCAGGGGAGCCAAGAGCCTGGTCGTCTGCGAGGCGTGGCCCGCCCTCGTGGTCGGCAACGTCCTCAAGGCCGTCGTGGTCGGCCCCGACCGCATCCTGTTGGAGCACGACGTCCGCATCCCTGACCAGCTGAGCTGGGAACAGCCGTCCTTCCACTGGACCGACGGCGAACTGCTCGTCACCTGGTGGCACGACGGCGCCCAGCGCGCCTACTGGTCGGCGCGCCCCACCGAGATCTTCGAACTGACCGCCGGGAACGCACGGAACAGCGGCTCGGACGTCTCCCTGCCCCTCCCGGACGGCGGGCGCACCACCGGCGGCCGTCCGTTCCGCGCGGGCGACACCGCGATGGGGGCGCAGCGCCGGGTCGCCGGTGACGGCACGGGCTTCTGGCGGCTGGAGCACCACGACGGCGCACCCGCCACCTGGCACGAGTTCGACCCGGCCACCGGCGAAGGCGGCCGCGCGTCCCTGCCCGCGTTCTTCGCCCAGGGCATCGCCGAAGGCGGCAGCCTCCACCCCGACCTCTGCTCACTGATGCCGTTGGCGCCGGGGTACGAGCACACGCCGCTCGGCACGGACGGCCGCCTCCTCGGCGCCTGGGTACGCAGGGACGAGGACGCCCCGACCCTGACCGCAGGGAGCGTTGACGGCCGCACCGCCACCGTCGGCGGCGCGCCCACCGGCCGCTCCCAGCACCCCCGCGTCCTGCCCGTCGGCCGCCTGGGCCTGCCGGGCGACGCGTCCCCCGTGCTCCTCGCGGGAGCGACCGCCGGTCTGGCGCCCGACGGCGCCGACCTCTCGCGCGACATCACGGCCACATTCGAACCGGCCAAGAAGGGCGGCCAGTTCGCCGCCGGGACGCCGCTGGTGCCCCCGCTGACCTTCTGGCACGCCCTGCTGCCCAGGGACGAGGCCGGTTCCGGCGTCCTGCGCGCCATGACGGACGAGACGGCCCGGCGGCTGGTGTCGGCCGTCTCCGCCGCGGGCGACGAGCAGGACCGTCTGCTGCGCGAAGCCGCCGAGGCCGGGCGTGAACGCCCCGCCGAGGAGAGCGCCGCCGCACGCGCCGTCGCGCTGGACTCCGCCGTCACCTCCGTGCTCGCCGGGGTGAGCGACCCCGCGCTGCGCAAGGGCCTCGCGGGGATCGCCGCCTTCGCCGAACGGCTGGACGCCTCGGTGAAGCGGCTCGTCAGCCCGGCGCCCGACGGCCCCGGCACCAGGGTCGCGTCGATGTTCGAGGACCACGAGCCGCCGCACGGCACCAACGCGACGCTCCACGCCGCCCTCGCCGGGCTGTCCACACCGGGCGGGTACTGGACCAGTGGCTCCTGGTCCGTCATCCAGCAGATCCTGGCCACCTCGCACATCCTGGCGGGCAAGCCGACCACCGGGAAGCCGTTGCCCGCGCGCCTGCTCGCCGAGACGCTGCCCGGCGGCTGGACCACCGACGCCGCCACGGCACCGGCCGGGAGCCACGACTGGCCCGGGACGCTCGCCCACCTCCCCGCGCTCGCCTACCGCGCCACCACCGCCACGCTCCCGGACGAGGAGCGCGAAGCCCTCCTGCTGCTGTTGACCGCGTTCGCGGACGGCCCGCTCAGCGGCGACAGCCCGCTCCGCGTCGTCGAGCTGACCACCCCAGGCACCACCCACACACGCGGCGGCCAGGTCCTGCGCCACGGCGAGCGCACCGTCGTCGTCCTCGGCACGCGCACCGTGAACCGGGCACAGAACAGGACGACCTGGTTCGCGCTCGACCACGACCCCGCCGCCGCCTTCGGCGCCGTGGCCCACTTCACGGTCGGCGCGGAGCAGATCCTGCCCGCCAGGCCGTCCGGGGAGTGGCTCGGCGAGATCGTGCGGCTGATCCGGCGCAACGGCCCCGCGCCGTGGGACCCCGAGGCCGCGACGCGGCTCGCCGGGGCCACCGGCCTCGGCCCGGCCCAGGCGGCGCTGCTCCTCGCCGCCCTGCCCGCCGAGACCCCGGCGCCCCTGCTCGCGGTCCTCGGCACCAAGGCGGGCGTCACCGGCGTGGCGGCGCAGCTCCTCCAGGCGCTCCCCGCCGAGGCACCCGGGGAGGTCGTGGCCGCCCTGCTGCCCGAACGGGCCGAGGACCTGTGGCGGACCGGCGCGGACACGGACGCCGCGGCCCGCGTCTGGCGCACCCGCCTCGGCGACCGGCACCTCGTGCCCGAGGACGTCGCGCTGGAGATGCGGCTCAACGCCACGGCCGCGGCCGTCCTCAACCCGACCCTCACCCGGTGGCTCAGCCGCACCACCCGTCAGACGCTGAACACGCACAGCCGTCCCACGCCCGACGACCCCTCGGCGCTCCCCGCGTACGGCATCGTGCCCGTCGCCGTCGGCTCGCTCGCGGCACTCGCCTACGCCCTGCCCGACACCCACCCCGTACGGGCCGCCCTGCCCGGCGCCCTCGACGCGCTGCGCAACCGGCTCGCGGACCCCGGGCTCGTCATGGACATCGACATCGAGTGGACCGAGAAGGGCGGTCCCACGGCGAAGCAGCTCCGCGAGATCCACGGCCTTCCCGAGGACGGCGGCGCGGGCACCGACGGGATGGTGCGCATCGGCGACGCCTTCGTCGCCTTCCCCTGGTACGGCTCCACGGAGGCGACCTGGCTGCGCCCGGCCGGAGTGAAGGGCCCCGACGACCCCGCGCTCGGGCTGATCGAGGGCATCGTCGGCCCGCGCTGCCGCAGCCATCTCATCGCCCTGCGGGCGCTGCTGGGCGACGACCTGTCGCGCGCCGTGCGCGCGGGCACGGACGCCGCCGGGGAGGGGTACGCCCAGGACCCCGCCCGCAGCGTGCCCGGCCTCGTCGCCGAGGTCGCCGCCGCGCACGGACTCGGCGACGACGCCGCCGTCCTCTACCTGCAACTGCTCGCCCTGCCCGACCCCACGGACCGCAACCGTGCCCGCTGGACGGGCTGGCGCCCCGCGCGCGCCAAGCGCGCCGCCGCCGAACTGGCCGAGACGCCGCTCGTCGTGACGGCGCAGCGCTCCCGCGCCGGACGCCGCCTCTTCCTCCCCGGCGGCTGGGCCGACCTCAAGGCCCCCGCCCTGCCGGTGGAGACGTGGAAGGGCGGTCTCTACCCCCTGCCCGCGACGGCGCGCGCCGTCCCGCACATCCCCGTCGCCGAGCTGTTCCACCGCGCCTGGCAGCGCGTGGGCGACGGCGACGCCCCCGCCTACGAAGAACTCGTCACCCGCGCCACCAGGAAGGCCCGCCGATGACCACCGCCCCTCACCCGGCCGCGACCGCCGCGGCCCGTCAGATCACCCCGCCAGAGGAGCGCTACGCCGACGAACTCGCCTTCCTCGCCGCGTACGACACGGGCCCCCGCCCGCCCGGCTGGCGGCTCACGCCCCGCGCCGTCGTCACGTTCGTGATGGGCAGCGACGGCCGTACGCTCTCCCTGCCCGACCCGGCGGACGCCCCCGCGGGCACGGCGGCGCGCGCCGAGATCAGCGCCAAGTTCGTCGGGGACCGCGCCCTGGTCGAACGCTGCGTCATCACCCTGGCGGGCGAACGGGGCCTGCTGCTCGTCGGCGAGCCCGGCACCGCGAAGTCGATGCTGTCCGAACTGCTCGCCGCCGCCGTCTGCGGCACCAGCGGGCTCACCGTCCAGGGCACCGCGGGCACCACCGAGGACCAGCTCAAGTACGGCTGGAACTACGCCCTGCTGCTCGCCCAGGGCCCCACGCGCGAAGCGCTCGTGCCGTCCCCCGTCCTCACGGCGATGACGACGGGCGCCGTCGCCCGCGTCGAGGAGATCACCCGCTGCCTGCCCGAGGTGCAGGACGCCCTGGTGTCGCTGCTGTCCGAACGGCGCGTCGCCGTCCCCGAGCTGGCGGGGAGCGACCACGCCCAGCTCCACGCCGCGGGCGGCTTCACCCTGATCGCCACGGCCAACCTCCGCGACAAGGGCGTCTCCGAGATGTCCGCCGCCCTCAAGCGCCGCTTCAACTTCGAGACCATCGGCCCGATCGCCGACCCCGACGCCGAGACGCGGCTCGTACGCCGCCAGTCCCGCGCGGCCGTGGCGCGGTCAGGCGCCCCGTACCATGTGGACGACGCCGTCCTCGAAGCGCTGGTCACGGCCTTCCGCGACCTGCGCGAGGGCCGCTCCGCCGAGGGCTGGGAGGTCGAGCGGCCCAGCACCGTCATGAGCACGGCCGAGGCGGTGTCCGTCGCCGGTTCCCTGGCGCTGGCCGCCGCCTACTTCCCCTCGGAACGCGACGTCCTCGGCCTGCTCCCCGGGCACCTGCTCGGCGTCGTCCGCAAGGACGAGCCCGCCGACGCCGCCCGCCTGCGCGGCTACTGGGACGCCGTCGTGCGGCGCCGCGCCGAACAGGGCGCCGCTACCTGGCGCACCCTGTGGGACCTGCGCCCCGTGCTGGAGGACTGACCGGCCATGACCGCCCCACCACAGCAGCTGCCCGACGGCGTGACGGTGCCGGAGGACGCCCTGCGCGACCTCACCGATCCGGACGGCCCCTACCTGATCGGCGTCCGGCACCACGCGCCGTCGCTCGCCGCGGCCGTGCCGCACCTGCTGGACGCCGCCGCGCCGGACGTCCTGCTCGTCGAACTGCCCGCCGAGCTCCAGGACCGGCTCGGCTGGCTCGCCCACGACGACACGCGCGCGCCCGTCGCCCTGGCGGCGGTGCCGCAGGGCGAGGCGAGCCCCGACCCGGCGTTCTACCCGTTCGCCGACTTCTCCCCCGAGCTGGCCGCCCTGCGCTGGGCGGCCCGCCGGGGGGTCCCCGCCGTCGCCGCCGACCTGCCGCTCGCCGACCCGGCCTGGCGGCGCCCACCCGGCGGCCACCCGCCCGAGTCGCCCACGGACGCGACGGCCCGCCCCGGGCTGCGCCACGCCCTGCGCGCCCGCCTCACCGGCCGCGCGGGCGACGACCTGTGGGACCGGCTGGTCGAGGTCGGCGCCCCCGGCTCCCCGCCGGAGAGCCTGCGCCGCGCCGCCCTCCTCACCGGCTGGGCCCTGCGCCACGACGCCGCGCACGGCCACGGCGTCGAGGCGCTCGACCTGCGGCGCGAGCAGTGGATGCGCCAGCGCATCGCCGAGGCGACGGCGAAGGGGCAGCGCGCGGCGGCGGTCGTCGGCGCCTTCCACACGCCCGCCCTGACGCCGCGCGCGATGAAGGGGCACGACGCCCCGGAGCCGGTCCCGGCCGCGCCGTGGACCGTCTCCCTCATCCCGTACACCTACGCCCTCCTCGACGCGCGCTCCGGCTATCCGGCGGGCATCCGCGACCCGGAGTGGCAGCAGCAGGTCCTGGAGGCGTCGGGCGACCCCGCCGCCCTCCACGACGCGCTGACCCGCACCGCCGTACGGATCTGCGCCCGCCTGCGTGCCCAGGACCACCCGTCGGGCCCGGCCGACGCCGTGGAGATCACCCGCCTGGCCACCGACCTGGCCGCCCTGCGCGGCCTGCCCGCCCCCGGACGCGGCGAGCTGATCGAGGCCGTGCAGACCGCCCTCGCGCAGGGCGAGCCGCTGGGACGCGGGCGCGCCGTCTCCCGCGCGCTGGAGGACGTCCTCATCGGCACCCGCACGGGCAGCCCCGCCCCTGGCGCCCCGCGCGGCGGCCTGGCCCCCGCCGTCGAGGCCGAGCTGACCGAACTCGGCCTGCCCGCCCCGCCCGACACGCCGTCCGAGGCGCGCGACCTGCGCCTCGACCCCGCCCGCACACCGCTGGACCGCAGGCGCGACGTCCTGCTGCGCCGCCTGGCCGTCTGCGGCGTCCCCTACGCCGAGGAGCAGTCCGTCACGGGCCCCGGCGGCACCGAGGCCCTGACCACCCGCTGGCAGATCCGCTGGACCCCGGCCACCGCCGCGATGCTCGCCGCGGCGACCGTCCGTGGCGTCACCGCGGCCCAGGCGGCGGAGGGCGCGCTGCGGGAACGCCATCGCGCCGAACGGGACGCGGGCGGCCCCACGGCGTCCCAGGTCCTCACCGGTCTCGGCCAGGCGGCCGGGTGCGACCTCGGCACGCTCACCGCAGAACGGCTCGGCGAGCTGCGCGCCGTCCTCCCCACCTCGGGCACGCTGCCCGAACTCCTCGCCGCCCTCGCCCTCCTCGACCGCCTGACCGCGGCGGGCCGCGTGCCCGGCGACGCCACCGGCCCGCACGGCACCGCCGAGCTGCTCACCACGGCGGCCGTCCGCCAGATCGAGGGCCTGACCGGCTCCACCGATCCTGCCGACGCCCACGCCCTGGTCGAACTCGCCCATCGCGCCGACGTGTTCGGCGGCCTGCGGCTCACCACCGAGCTGGCCGCCCTCGCCGCCGACGGCTCCCCGCTGATGCGCGGGGCCGCCGGAGCCGTACGCGTCCTCCTCGGTCACGGCACACCGGAGGCGCTGGGCGACCTGGTCGCCTCCTGGGTGGACGCGGCGACCACCCCGGCCGCGCGCACCGCGCTCACCGGCCGTCTCACCGGCCTGCTCACCGCCGCGGGGCCGCTCCTGGAAGCCGCGCCCGCCGCGCTCGCGCCGCTGCTCGACCGGATCACCGACCTGCCCGACCGGCAGTTCCTCGACCGGCTCCCCGCCCTGCGCGGCGGCTTCGACACCCTGAGCCCCGCCGCCCGCGACCGCCTGCTCGCCGTGGTCGAGGACCGGCTGGGCGACCGGATCGCGCCGCTCGCCGCCACCGACGCGGCCACGGCGGAGCGGTGGACCCGCGCCGACCTCACGGCACGGGACGCCCTCGCCGCCCTCGGCCTGCTGCCCGCCCCCGCCGACCCCGTCCCGCGCGACGCCTCCCCGCACGAAGCCTTCCCGAAGGACACGTCCCCGCGCGCCGCCGAGACGCCGCCCGCCGCCGAGTCCGCGCTGCCGCCCGCCGACCGCTGGCGCCTCGTCCTCGGCCGCCGCTCCGACCAGCTCTCGGCCGGAGCCGCACCCCTGGCCACCGCGCTCGACGAGCTGTACGGCGCCGGTCGCGGCGAGGGCGCGCGCGGCGACCTCGGTCACGGCCGGGGCGGCGGCCGGGAGGCCCCGTTCCCCGGCATCCGGGCGTGGTCGGACGAGCTGGCCGCCCTGTTCGGCCCCGGCATCCGCGAGGAGGTCCTCGCCGCCGCGGCCGAGGCGGGACGGCCCGACGCGGCGCTCGCCCTCGACCCCGAGCACGTGCGCCCGTCCGTCGAACTCCTCCACACGGTGCTCCAGCACGCCGGAGGGCTGCCCGAGGCGCGGCTCGCCGCCCTGCGGCCCCTGGTCCGCCGCCTCGTGGACGAGCTGACCCGCGAACTGTCCACCCGCCTGCGCCCCGCCCTGACCGGCACCACGCTGCCCCGACCCAGCCGCAGGCCGGGCGGCGCCCTCGACCTCGCCGCCACGCTCCGGGCCAACCTGCCCACCGCACGCCGCGAATCCGACGGCACGGTCCGCATCGTCCCCGAGCACCCCGTGTTCCGCACCCGCGCCAAACGCTCCGCCGACTGGCGGCTGATCATCCTCACCGACGTCTCGGGCTCCATGGAGCCCTCCACCATCTGGTCGGCGCTCACCGCCTCCGTCCTCGCCGGGGTCCCCGCGCTCAGCACGCACTTCCTCGCCTTCTCGACCGAGGTCGTCGATCTCACGGGCCACGTGCACGACCCCCTCTCGCTCCTCCTCGAAGTGCGGGTCGGTGGCGGCACGCACATCGCCGCCGCGCTCCGCCACGCCCGCACGCTCGTCACCGCCCCCTCCCGCACGCTCACCGTCGTCATCAGCGACTTCGAGGAGGGCTACCCCCTCGGTCCCCTCCTCGCCGAGGTCCGCGCCCTCGCCGACACCGGCGGGCACCTCCTCGGCGTCGCCGGGCTCGACGACGCGGGCAGACCCCGCTACTCCACGGCCGTCGCCGGGCAACTGGTCTCCGCCGGTATGCCCGTCGCCGCCCTCAGCCCTCTCGAACTCGCCCGCTGGGTAGGGGAGAAGATCCGATGACCGGCACTCCGCCGCTGCCCCCCGTCGCGCCCGCCGTGACCGCCGCCCTCGTCGGCGCGCTCAGCCCGCGCCTGCGCAAACGCCTCGACGCCGCCGCGGCCAAGCTCACCGCCCGCCCCCTCACGCGCGACGGCGACACGGTCCGCGTCCAGGTGGACGACGAGACCGCGCTCGCCCTCCACGCCCCCACGGGGTCGGTGCTCTCGGCCGACGACATCCGCTGCGACTGCCTCCTCGCGCCCGCCTGCGTGCACCGGGCCGCCATCGCCACGGCCGCCCCCGTCGCGGACGACGCCCCGCCGCAGGCCCCGGGGGAGTCCGCCGCCGCACAGCCCGCCACCGGCCCCGGCACCGCCGAGCCTCCCGGCGGGACGGTCACACCCGAGCAACTTGCCGCCGCGCAGGCCCTGTGGAGCGCCGCCGCCTCCGCGCTCGAAGCCGGGATCGACGGCGCGGGCGCCGTCCTCCAGGCCGAACTCCTCGGCGCCGCCCACACGGCACGCCTCGCCGCGCTTCCCCGCCCCGCCACAGCGGCCATCACCGTCGTCGGGCGCCTGCGCGCCGCCCGCGCCGCCGACCCCGCCCACCGTCTCACCGACCTGACCACGGCCCTCGGCGAACTCCTCCACACGACCCACGGCCTCGCACGCCCCGAGGCCCCCGACGCCGCCGCACTCCGCGGCACCGCCCGCAGGACGTACAACCCCGGCGGATCCCTGCGCCTCTACGGCCTGTTCACCGAGCCGGTACGCGCCGACAGCGGCCACGCGGGGGCCGTCACCTGGACGGCGGACGCGGACGGCCGCCTCTACAACGTCCCCGACGTCATGCCGGGCGGCGCGGAGCGCGCGGCCACCGCCGTCACCCGCACGATCCGGCTCGGCGACACCGCCCTCACCCACCGGGAGCTGTCCCGCGCCGGACTCTCCCTCTCCGGCGCGACCGTCACCCCGGACGGACGCCTCGGCGCCGGAGCGGCCGTCCGCGCCGTCCGCGCGACCGGGGCCGCCTGGGACGAGGAGCCGCTCGCCCAGCTGTGGTCGGCGCCCCCCGCCGCCCAGGCCGCCCGCGCCCTCGACGCGCTGGCGCTCCCCGAGCCGCAGCGCCCGCCGGGCGCCGACCTGCTCTTCCTCGACGTCACGGTCGTCGGCGCCCTGCGCGAGACCGGCCGGGAGGTACTGCTCGCCGACTGCGGCGGCCTCGGCGTACGGCTCGTCGCGGCCGACGACCACCCCGCCCTCGCCCACCGCGACAACCTGCGGCTGCTGGCCATGGTCCCCGGCCTCGCCCTGCGCGTCGTCGGACGCCTCGTCCCTGCGGCGCACCCCCGGCTGCGCCTCCTGGCGGTCGGCCGCCCCCCGGGCCACGAGACCGTCCTGCGCACGCCCCCCGGCTCGGGCCACACGGACCTGGGCCACGACCGCCTGCAACGCGGCGACCTGCCGCCGGGGCGCCCCGTACCGGCGGGAACAGTCGTCCACGAGCCCGCCGAGGCGCCCCTCCACCTCCTGCGCCGCAGAACGGACCAGGCCGCCGCGGCGGGCCGCCGCACCCTCGCCCTCCCCGGCCGCGACGGCGGCGACGGCCGCCGCCTGCGCACGGCGGGCCTGCGCACCGGCGCCGCCCTCCTCGACGAACTGCACCGCGCCGCCGCCGACCGGGGCCGGGACGTCTTCGGGCGCCTCCTGCCCGCCGACGCCGACCGGTTCGCCCGCGCCTGGCTGGCCGTGGCGCTCTACACCGACAGCGCCGCCAGGACGCTGTGCGCCGCCGCGTGGCACGGGCCAGGCGGGCAGGAGGGCGCCGACTGACGCCCGACAACTCCTTGCGAGGCCCCCCGGCGGCCCACCAGCATCACCCCCATGCCCCCACCGCCCACGCCCCCCGCGAACCCCCCGACCGAGCGGTTCACGACCGTGCGCGGCGTCCGCCTCGCCCACCTCGACCACGGTGGTCCCGGCACGCCGCTCCTCGCCCTGCACGGCCACTTCGGCCGCGCCCGTACGTTCTCCCCACTCGCCGCCGCCCTCGCCCCGCACCGCCGCGTCATCGCGCTCGAACAGCGCGCCCACGGCCACAGCGGGAGCGACGGCGACGTCACCCCCGACGCGTACGCCGACGACGCCGCCGCGTTCCTGCGCGCGCTCGGCCTCGGCCCGGTGGACGTCCTCGGCCACTCCATGGGCGGTGTCACGGCCTTCCGGCTCGCCGCACGCGCACCCGACCTCGTGCGCACCCTCGTCGTGGAGGAAGGCGGCGCCGACAACCGGCCGCCCCTGGTCCCGCACCCCGTCCTCGACACCCGCGCCTGGCCGCGGCGCGCCCCGTCCCTCGACGCGCTGCGCCGCGCCATCGCGGCACAGGGCGTCCCCGACCCCGCCTACTTCCTGGAGAGCGCCGTCGAACACCCCGACGGCTGGGGCCTGCTCCTCGACCACGACGAGCTGTACGCCTCGCAGACCGCCCTCGTCGGCGACCACTGGCCCGACTGGCTGGCCTCCTCCTGCCCCGCCCTGCTGCTGCACGGCCGGGCGAGCACCGTCCTGCCGACCGCGCTGGCCCGCGAGATGGCGGCCCGCCGCCCCCGCACCCTTCTGCGCGAGTTCCCCGCAGCGGGACACTGGCTGCACGACGACGACCCCGACGGCTTCGCCCACGCGGTCGCCCGGTTCCTCGACACCGCGACGACGGCCGCCCCGCCCCCGGCCCGACGGGTACGGTGAGTCCTCCCTCCGCCCCACCCCACCGGCACCCGAGCAGCGCAGAGGTCACCGCCATGGCGTTCTCCCGTTTCCGCCCCGATGCCACCCCCGCCGCCCGCATCGGCCTCGGCCTCGCCGCCGTCGGCCGCCCCGGGTACATCAACCTGGGGCGTGACGGCGACCTCCCCGCCGACCGCTCACCGCAGGCCCTGCGCGCCCGCGCCCACGCCCTGCTCGACGCGGCCCACGCCCACGGCGTCCGCTACGTGGACGCCGCCCGCTCCTACGGCCGCGCCGAGGAGTTCCTCGCCGCCTGGCTGGCGTCCCGCCCCGAGGCCGCGCGCGACATGACGGTCGGCAGCAAGTGGGGCTACACGTACACGGCCGACTGGCGCACGGACGCCGCCGTGCACGAGATCAAGGACCACTCGGCCGCCGCGTTCGACCGGCAGTGGTCCGAGAGCGAACACCTCCTCGGCGGGCACCTCGACCTCTACCAGATCCACTCCGTCACCCCCGCGAGCCAGGTCCTGGCCGACCAGGAGGTCCGCTCACGGCTGGCGCGGCTCGCGGCCGGGGGAGTGACCGTCGGCCTGTCCACGAGCGGCCCCGACCAGGCGGACGCCATCCGCGCCGCGCTTGAGGTGACGGTGGACGGCCGCCCGCTGTTCGCCACCGTCCAGGCGACCTACAACGTGCTGGAGACGTCGGCGGGCGACGCGCTCGCCGAGGCGCACGACGCGGGCCTCACCGTCATCGTCAAGGAGGCGCTGGCCAACGGCAGGCTGGCGGGGGACGTCGCCCCGCGCGAGCTGCACTTCGTCGCCGAGGAGACCGGCACGACCCCCGACGCGGTCGCCCTCGCCTTCGTGCTGAGTCAGCCGTGGACGGGCCTGGTGCTGTCGGGCGCGGCGAGCACGGGCCAGCTCGCGGCCAACCTCGCCGCCGCCCGCATCCGTCTCGACGACGGGCAGCAGAACATGCTCACCCGACCGGCGCAGCCGGGGGCCAGCTACTGGCACGCGCGCGCCGACCTGCCCTGGCACTGACGGCGCGGCGGCGCGCCGCCGCCTCGGCTCAGGCGGCCTTCGCCTTGGTGGCGTACATGTCCACGTACTCCTGGCCGGACAGGCGCATGACCTCGGTCATGACCTCGTCGGTGACGGCGCGCAGCACGTAGCGGTCGCGGTCCATGCCCTCGTAGCGCGAGAAGTCCAGCGGCTGGCCGAAGCGGACGGTGATGCGGCCCCCGCCGATCCTCGGCAGCCCCTTGCCGCCCGGCTGCACCCGGTCGGTCCCGATCATCGCGAACGGCACGACCGGCGCGCCGGTCATCAGCGTGAGGCGGGCGATGCCCGTACGGCCCCGGTACAGCCGCCCGTCGGGCGAGCGCGTGCCCTCGGGGTAGATGCCGAACATCCGCCCCTCCTCCAGGATGCGGCGCCCGGTCATCAGCGCGGCGACGCCGCCGTGCCCGCCGTCCCGGTCCACCGGGACCATGCCGACCGCGGTGAAGAACCACGCCATGGCCCGCCCCTTGAGGCCACGGCCGCGGACGTACTCCTCCTTGCCGATGAAGAAGACCTGGCGCTTGCTGATCAGCGGAAGGATCACGGAGTCGATGAACGTCAGGTGGTTGCCCGCGAGGATCACCGGTCCCTCACCGGGGACGCGCTCGATGCCCTCGACCCGGGGGCGGAACAGCAGCTTCAGCAGCGGGCCGACCAGCACCTTGAGCAGGATGAATCGGGACAACTTCCCCTCCGGGTCTTTCCGTGTGTCGCGGGACACCGTGTGCCACCAGGACGATACTCGCGCTTCGGGTCGCCTCGCGCACGGGGTTCACACACCGGATACTCAGATTTGATCTGACGTGTCCGGAACGCCCCGGTTCCGCACGGTCCGTCCGCGTGTCCCGCCCCGGGGTCCCGGCCCGGCGGGGACACCCCCACGGAGGCGCACGGAGACAGCATGACACCAGACCGGACCGCCCGCCGCGGCCCCCGCCGCCGGGCCGTGCTCGGGGCCGCGCTGGCCGGGACCGCCGTGTCCCTCACCGCCGCCCCCGCCGCCGATCCCGCGGACGCCACCCGGCGACGGCCCCGCGCCCCGCGCGACGGCGGCCTGCCCGACCTGCGCGCCCCCGCCGTCGTCGCGCACCGCGGCGCCTGCGGCTACCGCCCCGAGCACACGGCGGGCGCGTACCGCCTCGGCCTCGACCTCGGCGCCGACATGATCGAACAGGACGTCGTCCCCACCAAGGACGGCCGCCTCGTCTGCCGTCACGAGAACGAGATCGGCGGCACGACGGACGTCGCCGACCACCCCCGGTTCGCCGACCGCCGCACCACCAAGACCGTGGACGGCGCACGCGTCACCGGCTGGTTCACCGAGGACTTCACGCTCGCCGAGCTGAAGACCCTCCGTGCCACGGAACGCCTCCCGGACCGCCGCCCGCACAACACGCTCTACGACGGCCGCTGGTCAGTCCCCACCTACGACGAGGTCCTCGACTGGGCCGCCGAGCAGGGGGAGCGGCGCGGGCGGCCCGTCCGCCTGTGCACCGAGACGAAGCACTCCACCTACTTCCGCTCCCTCGGCCTCGGCGTCGAGGAACCGCTCGCCGACCTCCTGCGCCGCCACGGCCTCGACCACGCCGACTCCCGGGTCGTCCTCCAGTCGTTCGAACCGGCCAGCGTCCGGCGCCTCGCGCGCCTCGTGGACAACCCCCGCATCCTCCTGCTCGCCGAGGCCGACAGCCGCCCCGCCGACCTCGCGGCGGACGACGACCCGCGCACGACCGCCGACCTGATCACCCCCGAAGGGCTGCGCCGCATAGCCCGCTACGCGCAGGGCATCGGCCCGACCCTCGACCTCGTCGTCCCGCGCGGCGACGACGACCGCCTCGGGCGCCCGTCCTCCCTCGTGGACGACGCCCACGACGCCGGGCTCCTCGTC
This sequence comes from Streptomyces avicenniae, assembly GCF_000719135.1. Lineage (GTDB taxonomy): Bacteria > Actinomycetota > Actinomycetes > Streptomycetales > Streptomycetaceae > Streptomyces > Streptomyces avicenniae. The sequence continues at coordinate 93,643 of NZ_JOEK01000010.1, forward strand.
TACGGCTACACCCTGCGCAACGAGAACGCCTTCCTGCCCGCCGACTTCCGCCGCGGCGACGACCCGCGCGGCCACGGCGACGTCTTCGGCGCCGCCCGCGCCTACTTCCGCACCGGACTCGACGCCGTCTTCGCCGACCACCCCGACACCGCGCTGCTCGCCGCGGGGGACTTCAGGCGCCGTGCCGAGTCATGAATCTCACAGGCGAGTTGGCCGCTCACCATTCCCCCCGCCCGCGCACTCCAGCACAATGCTGACGGCGCAGGTCCCGGCCCGCGCCGTCAGGGCTGTCGCCGACCGGATGCGCGACCCTCAACTCCACGCCCGGTCGGCCCATACACCTCGCTTGGGAGGCGTGCACACACCATGGGCATGAGCGTCACGATCGACAGGGCGTCCGACGCCGACGCCGAGCAGATCCTCAAACTCCAGTACCTCTGCTACCAGCCTGAGGCCGAGTTGCAGGGGGACTACACCATCGCTCCACTGACCCAGACGCTGGCCGAACTCCAGGCCGAGCTGCGCGAGACGTGCATTCTCGTCGCCAGGCTCGGCGCCGAGGTCGTCGGCTCGGTACGGGGCACCGTCGATGCCGACGGGACCGCCACCGTCAGCCGCATCATCGTCCACCCCCGGATGCAGCGCCACGGCCTGGGCGGACGGCTCCTCGCCGCCGTCGAGGACCGTCTCACGGCCGAACGCGCCGCCGCCCGCTACCGGTTGCGCACCAGCCGCCGCGGCGCGGAGAACCTGCGGCTCTACCGCAGGCTGGGGTACGTGCCGGTGACCACCGAGGACGTCGCGCGCCACCTGGGCCGGGTGACCCTGGAGAAGGAGGTCACGCTGGCCGCCACGGCGTAGCATCCTTTCCGTGCCGAGGGCCCGCCGACCGCGAACGGCGGGCCCTCGGTCGTACGCCCACGCACGACCCGGCCACGCACCGTTCCGCTACGCCGCGGCCCGCGCCCTGCGCAGCCACAGCAGCCCCGCCACCGGCAGCAGCAGCGGCAGGAACAGGTAGCCGTAGCCGTACCCCGACCAGACGGTGGTGTCGGGGAACTCCGACGAGTCGAGCAGCGTCCACGTGCCGACGACCAGCACGCCCGCCAGCTCCGCCGCGCAGCAGCCGAACGCCAGCCGCCGCGCCCGCTCGCCGCCGCGCACCAGCGACACCGTGATCAGCGCGTACACCACGGCCGCCAGCGCCGAGAGCAGATACGCCACCGGCGCCTCGTCGAACCGCGCCGACAGCTGGTAGGCGGAACGCGACGCCGCCGCCACCGTGAACACCCCGTAGACCGTCACCAGCAGACGGCCAGGGCCCGTCCGCAGCCCGGCGCGCCCCGCCGCCGTCGCCCGCTCAGCCACCGCCGACACCTCCGGCCCACACGTCCGCGACCCTGATCTGGAGCGCGGCGAGCACGAGCGCCCCCGCCGCCACCGTCGCCGAGCCCCAGCGCGTCCGCTCGCCCAGCGAGACGATCGCCACGACCGGCAGGCACAGCGCCACCGCGACGAGGTAGGAGACGAAGACGGCCGTCCCGTCCCCCGCGGGCCGCTCGCCCCGCGCCAGCTGCACCAGCCCGACGGTCAGCTGCGCCAGCGTCAGCAGCAGCACGATCCCCATGCCCAGGTAGTGCCAGTCCTTGACGGCCTGGTTCCGGAAGGCCGCGTAACCGCACCACGCGGTCAGCAGCAGCGCGGCCACGGCGACCGCGACCGTCAGCGGGGCAATCATGCCGCCGACTCTACGACGCGCCCCCACGCCGCCCGCCCCCGGGTCCCGCGCCACCCCCGCCGCCCGACGTGGCGTTGGCCACAGCGCCCCGACCTGGGACGTAACCGGGCCGGAACGTCTGTTTTACTTGACGCCATGACCACGACGAGCACGCGTCAGCAGACGACCGAGGCAGCTGTCATGCCCGGTGCTCGTTGTCTGTGTCGAATGTGCGACCGCTGAGGGACCGCCGCTTCTCCTGCGTCACCGGCGCGTGACCGCTTCCCGCGCCCGCCCTCGCACCTTGCCCCCGTACGCACGGCCACGCCGTGCCCCGGTGCGCATCCGCACGCCCGCCGGGGTCCCGACAGTGACGGAATCCAGTGATCACCACCACGGACCTCACCAAGGTCTACCGCTCGCGTGACCGCGAGGTCACCGCGCTCGACGGCGTGAACCTCCACGTACGCCCCGGCCAGGTGTTCGGCGTCATCGGACGCAGCGGCGCCGGGAAGTCCACCCTCATCCGCTGCCTGAACCTGCTGGAGCGCCCCACCTCCGGCACCGTGACCGTGGACGGACAGGACCTCACCGCGCTCGACCGCCGCAGCTCGCACCGCGCGGGCCGTCCCCTGCGCGAGGCCCGTACCCACATCGGCATGATCTTCCAGCACTTCAACCTCCTCACCTCCCGCACGGTGCGCGGCAACGTCGAGCTGCCCCTGGAGATCCTGGGCCTCGGCCGCCGCGAACGCGCCCGCAAGGCACTCGAACTCCTCGACCTCGTCGGCCTCGCCGACAAGGCACGCGCCTACCCGAGCCAGCTCTCCGGCGGCCAGAAGCAGCGCGTCGGCATAGCCCGTGCCCTGGCGGGCGACCCCAAGGTGCTGCTCTCCGACGAGGCGACCTCCGCGCTCGACCCGGAGACCACCCGCTCCGTCCTGCGCCTGCTGCGCGACCTCAACAGGCAGCTCGGCCTCACCGTCCTGCTGATCACGCACGAGATGGACGTCGTCAAGGCCGTCTGCGACTCCGCCGCCCTGATGGAGGGCGGCCGGGTCACCGAGTCGGGCACCGTCGCCGACCTGCTGGCGACCCCGGGCTCCCGCCTCGCGCACGAACTGTTCCCGCTCACCGGTTCGCCCGCCCCCGGCGGCACGGTCGTGGACCTCACCTTCGACGGCGAGTCCACCGGCAGGCCCGTCATCTCCCAGCTGTCCCGCACGTTCGACCTCGACGTCTCCATCCTCGGCGCCGCCATGGACACGGTCGGCGGCCACCAGGTCGGCCGGATGCGGATCGCGCTGCCCGGCGACGCCGCGCAGACCGCCGCGGCCGTCGCGTTCCTGCGCGACCGCGGCCTCACCGTCGAACTGCCCGCCGTCACCGCCGACACCCCCGTGTCCGCCGACGCCCCCGCGACCGCCCCCGGCGAAGGAGCCGTCCGATGACCTGGGAAGAGATGCGGCCCCTGCTCGAACAGGGCATCGTCGATACGCTCTACATGACCTTCTGGTCCACGCTCATCGCCCTCGCGGGCGGCCTGCCGCTCGGCGTCCTGCTGGTCCTCACCGACCGCGGCGGCCCGCTGCGCAACGTCGTGGTCAACAAGGTGATCGGCGTCGTCGTGAACATCGGCCGCTCCCTGCCGTTCATCATCCTGGTCGTCGCCCTGATCCCCCTGACCCGCTCGCTCGTCGGCACCGCCATCGGCCCCACGGCCGCCATCGTGCCGCTGGCCATCGGCGCCATCCCGTTCTACGCGCGGCTCGTCGAGACCGCCGTGCGCGAGGTGGACCACGGGCTGATCGAGGCGGCGCACGCCATGGGCGGCGGCACGTGGACCGTCGTCCTCAAGGTGATGCTGCCGCAGTCGCTGCCGTCCCTGGTCGCCGGACTGACCACCACCTTCGTCGCCGTCATCGGCTACTCCGCCATGGCGGGCGCCGTCGGCGGCGGCGGCCTCGGCAACCTCGCCCTCGTCTACGGCTACCAGCGCTTCGAGGAGGGCTTCACCCTGGTCACGGTCGCCGTCCTGGTCGTCATCGTGACGGTCTTCCAACTCCTCGGCGACGGCGCCGTCCGTCTCCTCACCCGCCGCGAACGCGCCTCCTCATGACGCCGCCGCGCCCCGACCCCACGGAACACCCCACCCGCACACGACCCGCGAACCCCGCGGTCACGTCCCGTCGAAAGGCACTTTTCGTGCGTACCTCCGTCAGAACCACCGCTCTCGTCTCCGCCGCCACCGCCCTCGCGCTGGCCCTCACCGCCTGCGGCACCGACTCCGACCCGGAGACCGCCGACGCGGACAGCGGCGAGACCCCCGCGGCGTCCGAGCCCCTGACCGTCGCCGCCAACCCGGTCCCGCACGCCGCGATCCTCGAATTCGTGCGGGACAACCTGGCGGAGGAGGCCGGACTCGACCTGCGCATCCAGGAGTTCACCGACTACGTCCTGCCCAACACCGCCGTCGAGAGCGGCGAGGTGGACGCCAACTTCTTCCAGCACAAGCCCTACCTGGACGACTTCAACGCCAACCAGGGCACCCACATCGTCCCGGTCATCAACGTCCACCTGGAGCCGCTCGGCCTCTACTCCAACACCCTCACCGACGCCGCCGAGCTGGCCGAGGGCGACACCGTCGCCGTCCCCAACGACGCCACCAACGAGGGCCGCGCCCTCAAGCTCCTGGCCGACAACGGCGTCATCGAGCTGAACGAGGGCGTCGGCGCCGACGCCACCCTCGCCGACATCGCCGACGACCGCGGCCTGGAGTTCCAGGAACTGGAGGCAGCCACCCTGCCCCGCGCCCTCGACGACGTCGATGCCGCCGTCATCAACGGCAACTACGCGCTGGAGGCGGACCTCGCGCCCGCCGAGGACGCGCTCGTCCTGGAGGCGGCCGAGGGCAACCCGTACGCCAACTTCCTCGCCGTCAAGGAGGGCGCGGAGGACGACCCCCGCGTCCAGCTCCTCGCGGAACTCCTCAACTCCGACGAGGTGCGGCAGTTCATCGAGGACACGTACGACGGCTCCGTCGTCCCGGCCTTCGGCACCCCCGCCGCCTGACCCACGGCAGCACCACCCCACCGGGCCCCGGCACACGCCGGGGCCCGGCGCCGTGTCCGCCCCGGCCATGCTGCATGCTGTCCCCTCAGACCCCAGGCCATGGAGAGATGACGCATGACTCGCACCTTCCCCGACATCTCCATCAGCACGGAACGCCTCGTGCTGCGCCCGTTCGAGGAAGAGGACATGCGTGAACTCGTGGACATGATGAACGACGAGCTGACCGTCGCCTGGACGTCCGTCCCCCACCCGTACACGCTCGACGAGGCGCGCCTGTGGACCACCCGCGTCGCCCCGGCGGAACGGACCGGTGGCCGCGGCATCGTCCTCGCCGTCATGGAACACCTCACCCACCGCCTCGTCGGCGTCGTCCACCTCAGCAACACCAACTGGCGCGCCCGCTCCAGCGAGGTCGGCTACGTCGTCGGCCCCTGGGCACGCGGCGAGGGGTACGCGGCCGAGGCCGTCCTCGCCGTCGTCCAGTGGCTGTTCGGCGACCAGCGCTTCGAACGCCTCGAACTGCGCACCGCCGCGGGCAACACCGCCTCCCAGCAGGTCGCCCAGAAGATCGGCTGCATCAGCGAGGGCATCCTGCGCAACGCGGCCATAGTCCGCTCCCGTACCGAGGACGGTGGTTGGACCGACATCCGCACCGACCTCATCGTCTGGGGCCTCCTGCCGGAAGACCTGGAGGACGCCCCGGTGGCCTGATCCCGCGCGGTACGCTCGTCCCGCACCCCCCCACCACCCGCGACGAGTCCGGGAGCTATCCGACCATGGCCGACCGCGTCACCGTGATCGGGTGGGACGGCACCCCGCTGGCACCCGGAGCGCGCGCCGCCCTGCGCGCCGCCACCCTCGTCGCCGGCGCGCCCCGCCACCTCGACCTCCCCGACGTGCCCCCGCGCGCCGCGCGCGTCCCCCTCGGCAGCGTGGCCCTCGCGGCGCAGCACATCGCCGCCCACCGCGGCAGCGCCGTCGTCCTCGCCGACGGCGACCCCGGCTTCTTCGGCGTCGTCCGCGCCCTGCGCGACCCGGCGCACGGCCTGGAGGTCGAGGTCGTCCCCGCCGTCTCCGCCGTCGCGACCGCCTTCGCCCGCGCCGGGATGCCCTGGGACGACGCCCGCGTCGTCGTCGCCAGCCGCCGCACGCTGCGCCGCGCCGTCAACGTCTGCCGGGCCCACCCGAAGGTCGCCGTCCTCACCGCGCCCGGCGCGGGACCGGCGGAGATCGCCCTGCTGCTCGGCCCCGTGCACCGGACGTTCGTCATCTGCGAGGCGCTGGGCACCGACCGCGAACGCGTCTCCGTCCTCACCTCGGACACCGTCTCGCAGCGCCAATGGACGGACCCCAACGTCGTCATCGTCATAGGCGGCGGCGGCATCGCCCGGCGCGGCACCGAGAGTTGGCTCGCCGGTGAGGACCCGGGCGTCCGCGCCGAGCCGCGCGGCTGGGGCCTGCCGCCCGCCGCCTACCTCCCGCCCGCGCAGCCCGGCCCGCGCCCGTCCGGCCCGCCGCGCACCGGCGCCCCCGCGCACGACGACCCGGGGAGCAGCCCGCGCCTGCGCGCCCTTCACCTCGCCGCGCTCGGCCCGCGCTCCGGCGACCTGCTGTGGGACGTGGGCACGGGCGACGGCCTCCTCGCCGCCGACGCCGCGCGCCTCGGCGCCGCCGTCGTCGCCATCGACCGCGACGGCCGCGCCTGCGCCCGCACCGAGGCCACGGCGCGCCACCTCGGGGTGAACATCCATGTCGCGCACGGCGCCGCGCCCCAGATCCTCCGTGACCTGCCGGAGCCGGACCTCATCCGCGTCGGCGGAGGCGGCGACCGCGTGCTGACCGCCTGCGCGGACCGCCGCGCGGCCCGCATCGTCACGCACGCCACCACCCGCGACGAGGCGGAGGCGGCGGGCCGCGTGCTGTCCGGCGCCGGTTACACCGTCGAGTGCACGCTGCTCCAGACCGTCGAGTTGACGACGGACGACTGGGCAGAACGCGAACGGGCCGTCGTCTTCTCCCTGTCGGGCGCCAGGCCCACCGATCCGCGCCGCCCGCACACGCACCCGTGACCAGGTGACGGTCCCATCCCGGGTAGGCTGATGGACCGTTGTGCCGTCGGCGGACCTGACGTGTTCGTCCGACATGTCCGGGGTGGGAAGGAGCACGTGCGATGGGCGAGGTGGACGCGTGACGGAGCCCGGCCGACTTCCCGACGGGGGAGTGCAGGAGCAGCCGGGCGGCGTGCCCGGACTAGGGGATCAGCCGGTGATGTCCCCGGCGCCGTTCCCCTTCCCCGGCGACCCGGACGAGGCGGCCGAGGCGGAGGACCAGGAGGACGAGGACCTGCTCATGCCGGGGACGACCGGCGCGTGGGGCGAGGCCGCGGCGGGACCGCGTCCCGTGACCCAGGCGGTCCCGCACCCCGTGGCCGCGCGGCCCTCGGCGACGCCGACCGAGCCCGAGTACCTGGACGTGGCCGCCGCCGAGGCGGCGCAGGCCGGATGGCAGCAGCCCGTCGAACGGCTGCCTGAGCACGAGGCGGTCCCCGTGGCGGCGCCCGAGCAGGCCGCCGTGCCCGTGCCCGTGCCGCTCGCGGCCGTGCCCGAAGTCCCCGCGGAGCAGCCCGTCCTGGACGCGCCCGTCACGCCGGAGCCCGTCGAGCCCCCCGTGCCTGCCGAGACCCCTGTGCCCGTCGCGCCCGTCGTGGCACCGGCCGAGCCCGTGGCGTCCGAGCCCGTCGCGCCGGAAACCCCGGCACCCCTCGCGCTGGTCCCCGAGACGGCCGCGCCCGAAACGCCCGTCCCCGTCGCAGAGGTGGCGGCCGTCGCTGACGTGGCGGTCCCCGAGGCACCGCTCCCCGCCCCGGCCGAGACGCCCGTCCCTGCCGAGGCCACCGCCACGCCCGAGCCCGAGCCCGTCGCTCCGCCCCCGGCGGCCGAGGAGGCACCGGCCCCCGAGGCCGTCCCCGACGCCGCGCAGCCGGTCGTCGCGCACGAGGAACCGGCCGCGCAGGCCGTGCCCGCCGCGCAGGACGCGCCCCCCACCGACGCCGAACCGCCCGCGCCCGCACCGGAGTCGGCGCCGCCCGTCGCCGAACAGCCGGAGCCGCAGCCGGAACCCGCGCCCGACCCCGAGCAGCCGCAGCCCGCGCCCGTCGCCGAACTGCCCGCTCCCGCGCCCGACGCCGAGCCCGCCCCGGTCCACGACCCGGCCGCGCAGACCGTCCTGCTCCCCTCGCCCCGCGCCCCCGAGCCCGCCCCGCAGGCCGCGCCCCCGCCGCCCGCCGCCGCGCCGCCCGCCCCCGGCTACTCCGAGCCCGACCGCGACGCCGTCCACCGCGTCATGCGTGAACGCCGCGACGTCCCCGACGGCTTCCGCCCCGACCCCATCCCGGACGACGTCCTCCTGCGCGTCCTCGAAGCGGCCCACACCGCCCCCAGCGCGGGCCTGTCCCAGCCCTGGGACTTCGTCATCATCCGCTCGCCCGAGACCCGCCGCGCCGTCCACACCCTGGCCGGGCAGCAGCGCGACGCCTACGCCAAGTCCCTCCCCAAGGCGCGCGCCAAGCAGTTCAAGGAGCTGAGCGTCGAGGCCATCCTCGACACCCCCGTCAACATCGTCGTCACCGCCGACCCCACGCGCGGCGGACGCCAGACCCTCGGCCGCAGCACCCAGCCGCAGCTCGCGCCGCACTCGTCCGCCCTCGCGGTCGAGAACCTCTGGCTCGCCGCCCGCGCCGAGGGACTCGGCGTCGGCTGGGTCGGCTTCTTCGACGAGCGCGAACTCGTCCGCGCCCTCGACCTCCCCGGCCACCTGGAGATCGTCGCGTACCTGTGCGTCGGCTACGTGGACGCCTTCCCCGGCGACGACCGCGCCCCCGACGCCCCCACCCGGCGGCCCCTCTCCTGGGTCGTGCACGAGGAGTCGTACGGCCGCCGCGCCCTGCCGGGCGCCGAGCCGCACGACCTGCTGAGCGAGACCCTCGCCGAGATCCGCCCGCTCGACGCCCAGGCCCTCGGCGAGGCGTGGGAGCGCCAGAAGCGCATGACCAAGCCCGCCGGGGCGCTCGGCGCGCTGGAGATCATCTCGGCCCAGCTGTGCGGCCTGTCCCGCAGCTGCCCCCCGCCCGTGCCCGAGCCCGCCGCCGTCGCCGTCTTCGCGGGCGACCACGGCGTCCACGCCCAGGGCGTCACCCCCTGGCCCCAGGAGGTGACCACCCAGATGGTGGCCAACTTCCTCGGCGGCGGCGCGGTCTGCAACGCGTTCGCCAGCCAGGTCGGCGCCGAGGTCTGCGTGATCGACGTCGGCGTCCGCGGCGAACTGCCGCCGGGCGCCGGGCTCATGCCCCGCCGTGTCAGGGCGGGCACCGCCGACTTCACGGCGGGTCCCGCGATGACCCGCGAGGAGGCGCTGCGGGCCGTCGAGGTCGGCATCGAGACGGCCCGCGACCTCGTCGCCGCCGGGAACAGGGCCCTGCTCACCGGCGAGATGGGCATCGCCAACACGACCGTCTCCGCCGCCCTGGTGGCCGCCTTCACCGGCGCCGACCCCTCCGAGGTCACCGGCCGCGGCACCGGGATCGACGACGAGACGCACGCCCGCAAGGTCGAGGTCGTCCGCCGCGCGCTGCAACTGCACCAGCCCGACCCCGCCGACCCCCTCGGCACCCTCGCCGCCGTCGGCGGCCTGGAGCACGCGGCGCTGACCGGCTTCATCCTCGGCGGCGCCTCCCTGCGCGTCCCGGTGATCCTGGACGGGGTGACGGCGGGCGCCGCCGCGCTGGTCGCCCGCGTGATCTCGCCCGAGGCCGTCGCCGTCTGCATCGCGGGTCACCGCAGCGCCGAGCCGGGACACCTCGCCGCGCTGACGGCGCTCGGCCTGCGCCCGCTCGTCGATCTCGACCTGCGGCTCGGCGAGGGCACCGGCGCCCTGCTCGCCCTGCCCGTCGTGCAGAGCGCCGCCCGCGCCATGCGCGAGGTCGCCACCTTCGACTCGGCGGGCGTCACCGACAAGAACTGACCCGCGCCCCCCGCCGTAAGGTGGGGGGAACCGAGCCGCTCCGACGCCGCAGCGGCGTCCGGCCTGCCCCGAGCCGTCAAGGAGCCGCACCACCGATGTCCGACCACTCCGCCTACCCCGTGGGCCTGCGCCTCGCGGGCCGCCGCGTCGTCGTCCTCGGCGGCGGCACCGTGGCCCAGCGGCGGCTGCCCGCGCTGCTCGCCGCGGGCGCCGACGTCCTCCTGGTCGCCCCGGCCGTCACCCCCTCCGTCCAGGCCATGGCCGAGGCGGGGGAGCTGCGCTGGGAGCGGCGCGGCTACCGCCCGGGCGACCTCGCCGACGCGTGGTACGCCCTCGTCGCGACCGACGCCCCGGAGGTGAACGCCGCCGCGTCCGCCGAGGCCGACGAGCGCCGCGTGTGGTGCGTCCGCAGCGACAGCGCCAAGGACGCCACGGCCTGGACGCCCGCCACCGGCCACAGCGACGGCGTGACCGTCGCCGTCCTCACCGGCCGCGACCCCCGCCGCTCCGCCGCCGTCCGCGACGCCGTCGTGGAGGGGCTGCGCGACGGCTCCCTCGCCGCCCGCCCGCACCGCGACCGGCTCGCGGGCGTCGCCCTCGTCGGCGGCGGCCCCGGCGACCCCGACCTCATCACCGTCCGGGGCCGCAGGCTGCTCGCCGAGGCGGACGTGGTCGTCGCCGACCGCCTCGGCCCGCGCGACCTCCTCGGCGAACTGCCGCCGCACGTCGAGGTCATCGACGCGGCGAAGATCCCCTACGGCCGTGCCATGGCGCAGGACGCCATCAACGACACGCTGATCGAGCACGCCCGCGCGGGCCGCCGCGTCGTCCGTCTCAAGGGCGGCGACCCGTTCGTCTTCGGCCGCGGCATGGAGGAGGCGTCCGCGCTCGCCGCCGCCGGGGTCCCCGTCACGGTGGTGCCCGGCGTCACCAGCGCCATCGCCGTTCCCGCCGTCGCGGGCATCCCGGTGACGCACCGGGGCGTGGCGCACGAGTTCACCGTCGTCAGCGGTCACGTGGCGCCCGACGACCCGCGCTCCCTCGTGGACTGGAAGGCGCTCGCCGCCCTGCGCGGCACCCTCGTCGTCCTCATGGCCGTCGAGCGGATCGGCGCCATCGCCGACACGCTGATGCGCCACGGCCGCCCCGCCGCGACGCCCGCCGCCGTCGTCCAGGAGGGCACGACGCCCGCCCAGCGCCGCGTGGACGCGCCACTGTCCGAGATCGCCCGCCGGGTCGCTGACGAGGGCATACGGCCGCCCGCCATCGTGGTCATCGGCGACGTCGTGGCGGTGACCGCGTGACGACCACACCCGTCCCCGTCCCGGTGTCCGACGCGGCCGACCCCCGGCTGGCCGACTACACGGCGCTGACCGACGTCGCCCTGCGCCGCCGCAAGGAACCGGCCGAGGGCCTGTTCATGGCCGAGGGCGAGAAGGTCATCCGCCGCGCCCTGCGCGCCGGTTACCCGATGCGCTCCATGCTGCTGACGCCCCGCTGGGCCGACGCGATGCGGGACGTCGTCGAGACCTCGGGCGCGCCCGTGTACCTGGTCGAGCCCGAGACGGCGGAACGCGTCACCGGCTACCACGTCCACCGCGGCGCCCTCGCCGCCATGGGCCGCAGGCCGCTGCCGACCGCCGCGGAACTGCTGGCAGGGGCCCGCCGCCTGGCCGTCCTCGAAGCCGTCAACGACCACACGAACGTCGGCGCCGTCTTCCGGGGCGCCGCCGCCCTCGGCCTCGACGGCGTCCTGCTCTCCCCGGACTGCGCCGACCCGCTGTACCGCCGCTCGGTCAAGGTCTCCATGGGCGCCGTCTTCTCCCTGCCCTACGCGCGCCTCGACCGCTGGCCCCACGGCCTCGGCGACGTCACGGCCGCCGGTTTCCGCCTGCTCGCGCTCACCCCCGACGCGCGCGCCCGCGACATCGCCGAGGTCGCCGCCGAGTGCCGCACGGAACGGGTCGCGCTCCTGCTCGGCGCGGAGGGCGACGGCCTCACCCCCCGGGCGCTCGCGGCGGCCGACACCCTGGTCCGCATCCCCATGTCGCACGGCGTGGACTCGCTGAACGTCGCCGCGGCGGCGGCCGTCGCGTTCTACGCCGTCACCGCCGCCTGACCGGCCCGCGCCCCGCTACACCGGCCCCTGGCAGCCCTGCGCGGCGGCGATGCCGAGCGCCACGAACAGCGTGACGGTCACGAACACCACGAGCCGCTGCCGCAGCAGCCGCCTGTCCACACCGCGCTTCCGCGCCCCCGGGCGCGGTCTCGGCCTGGGCCGCTCGGGGCGGCGCGGCCCCGGCGCGGGCGCGGGACGGTCGGGCCGCACCCGCGCCGCCGCCGGTACGCGCTGCCCCACGCCGCGTGCCTCACGGGTCGCGATCTCCTTCAGCCGCAGCGACAGCTGGAGGGTACTCGGCCGTTCCTTCGGCGACTTGGACAGGCAGGAGCGCAGCAGGGGCGCCAGCGCGGCCGGGACGCCGTCGAGTTGCGGCTCCTCGTGCACCACCCGGTAGAGCATGACCTCGGAACTGCCCTGCCCGAACGGCGAGTCGCCCAGCGCCGCGTAGGCCAGCGTCGCGCCGAGCGAGAACACGTCGGAGGCCGGGGTGACGCCCTGTCCGCGCACCTGCTCGGGCGCCAGGAAGCCGGGGGAGCCCACCGCCGTGCCGACGTGCGTGAGCGTGCTCGCCCCGGTGGACCAGGCGATGCCGAAGTCGATGATCCGGGGGCCCTTGGGCGACAGGAGGATGTTGGAGGGCTTGAGGTCCCGGTGGACGACGCCCGCCTCGTGCACCGCCACCAGGCCCTCCGCGAGCGCCGCACCGATCGCGGCGGTCTCGGCGGCGGACAGCGGCCCGACCTCGGCCACCTTGTCGTGCAGCGAGGGGCCCGGCACGTACTGCGTGGCGAACCACGGCTTCGGCGCATCGAGATCGGCGGCCACCAGCCGGGCCGTGCAGCCGCCGCGGATGCGCCGCGCGGCCGACACCTCCCGGGCGAACCGGGAGCGGAACTCCTGGTCCTCCGCGAGATCCGGCCGGATCACCTTGAGTGCCACCCGCTGTCCGCGCCGGTCCGAGCCGAGGTAGACCACCCCCATGCCACCCGCGCCCAGGCGCCGGTGGAGCCGGAACGCGCCGATGACTCGCGGGTCCTCGCGCCGGAGCCGCATCATCGCCATGTCCACCTCGCTGCCCCGTCCTTGTGATGAGCCACAGCTTACGGACTGTGCGGGCCGAGCAGTGAGAAGGCCGCGCGCGGGGATGTCACCGGTCGGCGCGCGTGGCGCCGGGAGCGGCGCCGACGGGGGGCGACGAGCCGTCCCCTGGGGGAAAACCCGGGCTCACGTCGCGGCACCTCCACCCTGGGGTGTAGCCCCGTGCCCCGGCATCCTCCTGCGGGAGGCCCCCAGGTCGGTACGCCGGGCTGACGCCGGGTGCGGCCCCCGCCGCCTACTGTGGTGATCAAGCGGCGGGCGCAGTACTCGTCCCCCGAGGTCACCCGCCCGCCGCCCTCAACATGACGACAGGAGAGACGAGATGGCCCAGACGGCACTCCGGCCCAGCAGCCGCACGAGCGCCCGGCGTCATCCGCTGGTGGCCACCGCCATGGTGCTGCCGCTGGCTCTCGCCCTGGCCGTCATGACTGGCGGCGTCGAAGCCGTCGTCACACAGGCGTCGTCCGTGGCCGGCTTGCTGGGGCGCTGAGCGGCGCCCCAGGCCCGAGAGAGCGGCTCGGGCCGGGGACACCGGCGAAAACCCCGTGGGGACGGGGGTACGGCGGACGGCATATGTGCCCGGGACAGCTGGGGAGCTGTCCCGGGCACAGCGTATGCCCGGAAGGCCCACCGCGGGGCCATGTTCCGCACATTCGTTCACGAACGGTCCGGCGCGTGCACCGAACCGGCAGAAGACAGACACAGAAGGGCCGGAGAGCGAACGCTCTCCGGCCCTTCTGTGTCTGTGGTGCGCGATACTGGGATTGAACCAGTGACCTCTTCCGTGTCAGGGAAGCGCTCTCCCGCTGAGCTAATCGCGCGGGCGGATCCCGAAGGATCCCGTGGACGATACTGGGATTGAACCAGTGACCTCTTCCGTGTCAGGGAAGCGCTCTCCCGCTGAGCTAATCGTCCTCCGAGGTGGAGACGGGATTTGAACCCGTGTAGACGGCTTTGCAGGCCGTTGCCTCGCCTCTCGGCCACTCCACCGCACAGGGGCGGTACCCCCATCGAGCGGACGACGAGACTCGAACTCGCGACCCCCACCTTGGCAAGGTGGTGCTCTACCAACTGAGCTACGTCCGCACTTGGTACTTCCCTGGTCACTTCCGTGTTCCGGGGACGTCATGAACTCTAGCGGATTCACCGGCCAGCTCAAACTCGGTACCCGGCAGCCGCCTAGACTCGCACGCGTGCCCGACTTCTCCCCGATGGCCCGCCTCGGCGGATTCCTCGCCACCGGACTGCGTGACGTGACCCGTGACCCGGCCGCCCTCGACTCCACCGGCTGGTGGGCCGTGGTCGCGGGCGACGACGGCGCGCCCCTGTGCGCGCGGTTCGCCGACGTACGCCCCGCCCCGCCGCCCGCCGTGGTGCCCGGCCGCTGGCGCGGCCCCCACCGCGACGCCTGGTCCAGCTCCCTCGACCGCGCCGCGTACATGGCCGGGGTCACCCGCGTCCGCGAGCACATCGCCGCGGGCACCGTCTACCAGGTCAACCTCTGCCGCGTCCTGTCCGCGCCGCTGCCGCCAGGACCCGAGCCGGACATCGACGCCCTCACCGCCCTCCTCGCGCACGGCCACGACGCCCGCCACGCGGGCACCGTCCGGCTGCCCGCGCACGGCGTCGAGATAGCCACCGCGTCACCCGAACTCTTCCTCGGCCGCAGGGGCGACCTCGTCGAGTCGGGCCCCATCAAGGGCACCGCCCGCACCGCCGACGCGTTCCTCCCCAAGGACCGTGCCGAGAACGTGATGATCGCCGACCTGGTCCGCAACGACCTCGGCCGCGTCTGCGCACCCGGCTCCGTCACCGTCCCCGGCCTGTGCGTCCCCGAGCCGTACCCCGGGCTCGTCCACCTCGTCTCGACCGTCGCGGGCCGCCTCACGCCCGGCGCGGGCTGGCCCGCACTCCTCGACGCCGCCTTCCCGCCCGGCTCCGTCACCGGCGCGCCCAAGTCGAGCGCGCTGCGCGTCATCGCCGAGCTGGAGACGGCGCCGCGCGGCCCCTACTGCGGCGCCGTCGGCTGGGTGGACGCGGACCGTGGCACGGCCGGACTGGCCGTCGCCATCCGCACGTTCTGGCTCGACCGCTCCGCCGGTACGCCCGTCCTGCGCTTCGGCGCCGGCGCGGGCATCACCTGGGACTCCGACCCGGCGGGGGAGTGGGCCGAGACCGAACTGAAGGCCGCGCGCCTGCTCGCGATAGCGTCGGCGCCTGACGGGACGGACGGCGGTGCCCGCGTGGACGGACACCGCGACGAGCAGCGGGACGAGAGTAGGGAGCCCTCATGGCGCTGATCTGGCTGGACGGCGGGCTGCGTGACGCCGACAGCGCGCGCGTCTCCGTCCACGACCACGGACTGACGGTCGGCGACGGCGTGTTCGAGACGCTGAAGACGGTCGCGGGACGGCCGTTCGCCCTGCGCCGCCACCTCGACCGGCTCGCCGTCTCCGCCGCGGGGCTCGGGCTGCCCGAGCCCGACCGCGACGAGGTGGCCCGTGCCTGCGCCGCCGTGCTCGACGCCGTGCCGCTGCCGCTCGGCCGCCTGCGCGTCACCTACACCGGCGGCCCTGGCCCCTTCGGCTCCGACCGGGGCGACGGCCGCCCCACCCTCGTCGTCGCCCACGTCGAGACACCGCGCCGCCCTGACACGACCGCCGTCGTCACCGTCCCGTGGACGCGCAACGAACGCGGCGCCCTCGCCGGGCTCAAGACGACCTCCTACGCCGAGAACGTCATCGCGCTCGCCCGCGCCCGCCAACAGGCCGCGTCCGAGGCACTGTTCCCCAACACGGCCGGCCACCTGTGCGAGGGCACCGGCACGAACGTCTTCGTCGTCCTCGACGGCGAACTCCACACGCCGCCGCTGTCCTCCGGCTGCCTCGCCGGGGTCACGCGCGCCCTCGTCCTCGAATGGACCGGTGCCCGCGAGACCGAACTCCCCATGGACAGCCTGGAGTCGGCCGACGAGATCTTCCTGACGTCCTCGACGCGCGACGTCCAGGCCGTCCGCCGCGTGGACGGCCGCGAACTGCCCACGGCCCCTGGACCGGTGACCGCCGAGGCCCTGCGCGTGTTCACCGAGCGGTCCGCCGCCGACATCGACCCGTGACGGGCGGCGTCCCCGGGTAGGGATCACGCGATGACGACGACGCTCCGCCCGGACGGGCCCCAGACCCCCACCCCCGGCGGCGGCCGGACCCGCTCCTACCGCATCAGGGTCAACGGCCGCGACGCCGGAGGGCTCGTCCTCGCCTCCGACGGCCCACGGCCCGCCACCGGCCGGATCGTGCGCCTGACCGTGGACGAGGCGGACCGCCGCCGAGGCCGGGGCACCGTCGCGGCGCTCGCCGCGGAGGAGATCCTGCGGGACTGGGGATGCGCCGACGCGGGGGCCGTCGTCCCCGCCGACGCCACGACCGCCCTGCGCCTGGCCGCCTCCCTCGGCTGGACCGAGCGCGCCCGCACCTTCGGCAAGCCGCTCCCCGGCCAGGAGCAGCCCGGCCGGGAGCGGCCCGCGCAGGAGCCGTCAGGCCCGTTCGTGCGCGTACTGCGCGAGGAGGACACCGGCGAGACCCTCGGCACGGTCCGCATGTCCCCGACCGGTGGACCGCCCGACGGCGCCGGCGCGCACGTCCACTCACTCACCGTCGCCGAGGCCCACCGCGGCCGGGGCCACGTCCGCGCGCTGCTGCTGCTCGCCGAGGAGACCGCCCGCGCCGCAGGCCGCCCCGGCATCGGCGTCACGCTCCCGCTGCCCGCGCCGTACGGCGCCCCGGAACCCGGCGTCCCCGACCCCACGCGGGCCGACCGCCTCCTGCGCGCGCTCGGCTACCGGCCGACCGCGCACCATGTCTACAAATCGCTCCGCTGAGACAGCAACGACCCGGCGATCCCCGCGATCCGTTCCCGCAGACCCTCCTGGCTGCGCCCGCCGTCCAGCCGCTGCCCGCCGATCACGTACGTCGGCGTGCCCGTCACCCCGAGCGCCTGCCCCTCCGCGTGGTCGGCGTCCACCGCCAGCAGGTGGCGGCCGTCGATCAGCGCCGTGTCCACCTCGGCCGCGTCCATCCCCAGCTCGGCCGCCAGCTCGGTCAGCAGCCGGGGACCGCGCTCGCCCAGCTCGCCGGTGCGCGCCAGCAGCGCCGTCCAGTACGCCTCGCCGTGCCCCTGCGCGTACGCCTCCTCGGCCGCCTGGGCGGCGGCCAGCGCGTGCGGGTGGCTCGCCAGCGGAAAATGGCGCCTGCGCAGCTCCAGCGCGTCACCGAACTGTTCCCGCAGCGCCCGCACGTCGGACTCGGCGCGGTGACAGTCGGGGCACTGGAGGTCGCACCACATGTCCAGCACGACGGGCCGGGGGCTGCTCTCAGTCATGCCGCACAGTCTCCCAGACCCCGGAAGGACCCTGTCACGTGCCGGGGATCACCCGGAGATCTCCCCGATACCGCGTACGGACGATGGCTTCCCGGGCGACGGCGCGGCAGGATGGAAAGATGCTGATCGGCACCGCTTGCACCCTTCTGACCGCCGCGGGCCTCGGGATCTCCTTCCTCGTGGCACGCCGCCGCCGCTACGCCACCGCCCTGCGGCTGGCCGCGCTCTCGCTGCTCCCCGTGGGCCTGGCCATGACGGGGGTGGTCCGCTTCGTGGTCAACATGACGTTCAACCCCGTGGCCTGGGCGGGCTTCGGCGTCCTGGCGTTCGCCGTGCTGCTGTTCCTCTCCGGCCGCCTCGCGGACGGCCGCGGCCGTCCCGCCAAGGCGACGGCCCAGGCCCCGGCCCCCGCCGCCGACCTGCCCGCGGGACGCCGCACGGGCGGGCGGAAGGCCGTGCGCGGCGGCCCGGCCACGAGCGGCGCGGCCACCGGCGGAGGCGAGGACTTCTCGGACATCGAGGCCATCCTCAAGAAGCACGGCATCTGACCCCCTACCGCCGTAGCACGCCCACACGGGCGGAATCCCGGAATTCGCCGAAAGGCGCCGCAAAGAGGGCCTGTTGATCGCCCGCGGTGACGCGGCTGGGTCATGATCGCCGCGTCATGCCGTACATCACCGGGGAGCAGCACGCTCCCGACACGACCGCCCTGCCCCTCACGCCGCCGGACCCGCCCCCCGGCGATCCCGCGCAGCGGCGCGGCTGCCTGTATGCCCTGTCCCAGCCGCCGCTGATGCTCTTCCTCACCGTCATCGGCGCCCTGCTGCTCATCGCGGGGGTGCACGATCAGTTCGTCCTGTGAGACCGCCGCACGCCCCCGGCCGCACAACGCGGCGCCGCCGCGGGAGGTCCCGCGGCGGCGCCGCGCCGTGTCGTCGCCGGCCCCACACCGTCGCCCCGAGTCAGACGGCATGGGGGACCGGCGGGTCTCTAACTCTCCGCGAGGATGTGCGAGAGTTCCGAGTCGAGGTCGAAGTGACGGTGTTCCGTACCGGGCGGGACAGCGGCGTCCGTCCGCTTCAGGAACGATTCCAGTGCCCGGGCCGGGGCCTCAAGCAGTGCCTCACCCTCCGGAGAGCTCAGGGCGATGCAGACCACGCCCTGACCATGACTCCTGGAGGGCCACACCCGGACGTCTCCGGTGCCGGTGGGCCTGTGCAGCCCTTCGGCGAGGAGATCCCGGGCGAAAACCCATTCGACAGTTTCCTCGGCTCCGGTGTGAAACGTCGCATGTACGGCGTAGGGGTCCGCCGTGTCATACCGCAGCCCCGCGGGTACAGGTAGTGAGGACTCGCTCGATACGACGAGGCGCAGGTGCAGCTCGCAGCTGACCGTGGTGTTCATAAGCGCCAGGGCCTTTCGCTCAGTGTGCGCTCGGGGATTCGCACGTCGGCCAAATCGACATGCCACGTACTCGCCGGTTGTAAACGCCTCTGCCCTAATTGCGGGGGTTAATCTCATTCCAATGGGCGAATGAAGATAAGTGATATAGCAGGAGACGACTTGAACGCACGGGGGTCCGCCGACCGCTTCAGGTTCTCGACGACGTGGTCGGTGCCCGCGCCGCCCGGCGCCGTCTTCGAGGCCGTCGCGACACCGGAGGACTACCCGCGGTGGTGGCGCGAGGTCCGGGAGGTGACGCGGACGGGACCCGACGGTGGCCACTGCCGCTTCCGCTCGGCGCTGCCCGTGGACCTGCGCGTCACCGTCCGGGCGGTCCGCCGCGATCCGGCGGCCGGGGTCCTGGAGATCGCGCTCACCGGGCAGCTCGACGGCCGGATGACCTGGACCGTCACGGCGGCCGACGGGCCGGGCGGCGGCTCGCTCGTGCGCGTCGAGCAGGACACCGCCCTGCTCCACCCCCTGCTGCGCCGCCTCCCCCGCGCCGCGCGCCCCCTCCTGCGCGCCAACCACGCGTGGATGATGCGGTCGGGGGAGCGCGGCCTGCGCGCCTGGCTGCGGAAGCATTTGGACGACGGGTGACCCGCCCTGTATGGTTCTTCCCGTGCCGCAAGGCACAAGCCCACAGGGGCGATTAGCTCAGCGGGAGAGCGCTTCGTTCACACCGAAGAGGTCACTGGTTCGATCCCAGTATCGCCCACCCCTGTATGAAGGCGGCCCGGTTCCACCGTCACGGTGAGCCGGGCCGCTTTTCGTGCGTCCCCCCCGTCCGCGGGGCGGCGTGCGACCGCTTCGCCCCGGGGGTCGCCCCCTCGGTACGATGCGGAACTGCGCGGCCCCCGCCGCGCCCAGTCAGCCGTGAGTCAGGAGAGACCGGTGTCGGACGTCCGTGTGACCATCCAGCGCGATTCCGAGCGGGAAGAACGCGTGGTGACCACGGGAACGACGGCCGCCGCGCTCTTCGAGGGCGACCGTTCCGTCGTCGCCGTACGCGCCGGGGACCGGCTGCGTGACCTCGCCTGGGAGCCCGCCGACGGCGACGTGGTCGAGCCCGTGACGCTCGACTCCCCGGACGGTCTCGACATCCTGCGGCACTCCACCGCGCACGTCATGGCCCAGGCCGTGCAGGAGCTGTTCCCCGAGGCCAAGCTCGGCATCGGGCCGCCCATCAGGGACGGTTTCTACTACGACTTCGACGTCGCCGAGCCGTTCACGCCCGACGACCTCGGCCGCATCGAGAAGCGGATGCAGCAGATCCAGAAGCAGGGGCAGCGCTTCGAGCGCCGCGTCGTCAGCGACGACGAGGCGCGCGCCGAACTCGCGGGCGAGCCCTACAAGCTGGAGCTGATCGGCCTCAAGGGCGCCGCCGCCGACGCGGCCGACGGCGCGGGCGCCGAGGTCGGCGCGGGTGAGCTGACGATCTACGACAACGTGGACGCGAAGAGCGGCGACCTGTGCTGGAAGGACCTGTGCCGGGGCCCGCACCTGCCCACCACCCGCCTCATCCCCGCCTTCAAGCTGATGCGCAGCGCCGCCGCCTACTGGCGCGGCAGCGAGCGCAACCCGCAGCTCCAGCGCATCTACGGCACGGCCTGGCCCTCGCGTGACGAGCTGAAGGCCCATCTCGCCTTTCTCGCCGAGGCGGAGAAGCGTGACCACCGGCGGCTCGGCACCGAACTCGACCTGTTCTCGATCCCGGAGGAGCTGGGTTCAGGGCTCGCGGTGTTCCATCCGAAGGGCGGGACCGTCCGCCGGGTGATGGAGGACTACTCGCGGCGCCGTCACGAGGAATCCGGCTACGAATTCGTCAACACGCCGCACATCAGCAAGCGGAAGCTCTTCGAGATCTCGGGGCATCTGCCGAACTACGCGGAATCCATGTTCCCGCCCATGGAATTCGAAGGCCAGGATTATTATCTCAAGGCCATGAACTGCCCGATGCACAATCTGATTTTCCGGGCACGCGGCCGGTCCTACCGTGAATTGCCGCTGCGGCTGTTCGAGTTCGGCACCGTCTACCGGTACGAGAAGTCGGGCGTCGTCCACGGCCTCACCCGTGCCCGTGGGTTCACCCAGGACGACTCCCACATCTACGCCACCAAGGAGCAGATGCCGGACGAGCTGGACGCCCTGCTCACCTTCGTCCTGAACCTGCTGCGCGACTACGGCCTGTCGGACTTCTACCTGGAGCTGTCCACCCGGGGCGACTCGGAGAAGTTCATCGGCGAGGCCGAGGAGTGGGCCGAGGCCACCGACGCGCTGCGCGAGGCGGCGGGCAAGCAGGGCCTCGAACTCGTCCTCGACCCCGGTGGCGCCGCGTACTACGGCCCCAAGATCTCCGTGCAGGCCAGGGACGCCATCGGCCGCACCTGGCAGATGTCCACCATCCAGGTGGACTTCCAGCAGCCCAAGCGCTTCGGCCTGGAGTACACCGCGGCCGACGGCTCCCGGCAGACCCCGGTGATGATCCACCGGGCGCTCTTCGGCTCCATCGAGCGCTTCTTCGCCGTCCTGCTGGAGCACTACGCGGGCGTCTTCCCGCCGTGGCTGGCCCCCGTGCAGGCGGTCGGCATCCCGATCGGCGACGGGCACGTCCCGTACCTGGAGGAGTTCGCCGCCGAGGCGAAGGCGCTGGGGCTGCGCGTCGAGGTGGACGGCTCGTCCGACCGCATGCAGAAGAAGATCAGGAACGCCCAGAAGGCCAAGATCCCCTTCATGGTCATCGCGGGCGACGACGACATCGCCCAGGGCGCGGTCAGCTTCCGCTACCGCGACGGCTCGCAGAAGAACGGTGTCCCGCGCGCCGAGGCCCTCCAGGAGATCGCCGAGGCGGTCCGCACCCGCGCCCAGGTCTGAGCGGCACGTCCCGGGGCGGCGGTCGTCCGCCCCGGGACCCCGCACCCGGCAGCCGCGTGCCGTCCGTACGCCATATGCTGACGGCCATGAGCAGCGAGCCGGAGCAGCAGATCGGAGTCGGGACGCCGGACGCGTTCCAGCGCCTGTGGACCCCCCACCGGATGGCCTACATCCAGGGCGAGGGGAAGCCGACGGGACCCGGCGCCGGCGACGGCTGTCCGTTCTGCGTGATCCCCGGCAAGAGCGACGAGGACGGGCTGATCACCGCCCGCGGCGAGAGCGTCTACGCGGTGCTGAACCTGTACCCGTACAACGGCGGGCACCTCCTGGTGGTGCCCTACCGGCACGTCGCCGACTACACGGACCTGACCGGTCCCGAGACCGCCGAGCTGGCCGAGCTGACGAAGCAGGCCATGACCGCGATCCGTACCGCCTCCGGGGCCCACGGCTTCAACATCGGCATCAACCAGGGCGTGGCCGCCGGGGCGGGCATCGCGCCGCACCTGCACCAGCACGTCGTGCCGCGCTGGGGCGGTGACGCCAACTTCATGCCGGTCGTCGGCCACACCAGGGTGCTGCCGCAACTGCTCGCCGACACCCGGCGGATGCTCGCCGCCGCCTGGCCCGCCTGACCCGCCCCGTCCCGCCGCGCGGCACCACCGCGCGGCGGCGGGCTCACATGTTGTACTCGTCCGCCTGACGCGGCTCGGCGGCCTCCACCTGGCCGCTCAGCGCCTGCGAGCGGCTGTCGAACGGCGCGACCTCGACGCCGTTCTCCGCCAGCACCTTTATGGCCGCCGCGTGCGCCACGCGCAGCACGGGCGTCGCCGTCCGCAGCACGTCGTCCACCATGAAGCGGTGCCGCCACGGCTTCTCCGCCCAGGTGTGCCGCAGGCCGAACGGCTCCGGCAGGCTGATCGTGCCGCCCCACTTGTCCAGCTGCGCGGGGAACCACGTCAGCGGCGCCCGCGCCGCCAGCCGCACCACCTCGCGCGGTTTCACCAGCGGCAGGTCCTGCTTGCGCTTCTTCCACGGGCGCAGCGGGTCGCGGAACTCGCGGCTCTCCGTGGAAGGACCCTTGCGGAACCAGCCGTTCAGCGGCCCGAGGGCGTGCCCGGTCACCTCGATGCGCAGCGTGTGGTGGAGCACCGTCACACTGATCATCATGGTGATGATCAGCTCACCGTCCCACAGCACGAACTGCGCGCCGACGTAGTGCCGGTCGCCCTTGTCGTACTGCTGCTCGTTGCAGATGCGCTGCACCTCGATGTTGCTGAAGCTGAACCCGTCGGCCGCCGGGCCGTCGGGCCGCGACACCTCGCCCGCGCCCTCGCCCACGTGCCGCACGACCCAGTGCACTATCGACGGCGGCGTGAAACCGCCCGTGTGCAGCGGACCGCGCTCCAGCATCCGCAGCTGGTCACCGATGGCCCGCGCGACGTCCCAGCTGCGGAATGGGTCGATCTCCCGGCCCGCGGCCTTCGGGCGCAGCTCCTCGGCCAACTGCCAGCTGCCCCAGCGCACGCCCATGCCCAGTATCCCCTTGGGCCCGGCGTAGTGGACCATGTTGCTGGCCTGCTCCGCCCGCAGCTTCGCGAGGCCGACGCGCAGCCGCTCCGCCTCGGCGTCGTTGGGGTTGCGCGGCACGGCCTCGGGGATGCGCGCGCCCGCCCCGCCGCCGCCGAGCAGCGCCGACCAGTGCGCCCGCAGGTTCTTCGCCGTGCGCTCGCAGATCTCGCGCGCCAGCAGCCAGCCGAGGACAGGGGCGGGCAGCACCGCCCACACGTACAGCTGCACCACGCCGTCCACGGGCAGCCGCAGCACCGCCAGCACGGCGAGCCCGGCGATCATGAACAGCAGCAGCGTGCCCAGCGCGCCCGCGCGGCGGCCCTGGGAGCCCGCGAACGTGCGCCGCAGCTGGAACAGCCCCAGCCACACCAGCACGCCTGGCAGGAAGAGCACGCCGAACGCCACCATGATCGCCGTGAGCTGCCGGTCCCGCTGCTTGCGGATGCGCTTCGCGTTGAGCGCGTGCTCGACGACCGTCTGCGGGTCCACGCCGAAGGACTGCACGAGCGGCTTGCGGCCGTCCCCCAGCATCCGCTTCTCCACGGCGCGCGTGAACGCCTCGCCGAGGTTCGGCTCCAGCAGGGAGAAGCGGCCCGTCTTGACCTCGGCCGCCTCGTTGGGCGTCCTGATCTCCTCGGGCGGCGAGTCCCGGTACGCCACGGAGGCGATCGCGCTCGCCACCCCCGTCAGCCCGCTGCCCACCCCTGACAGGGGCACCTGGGCGCCGGGCGCGAAGTCGAACTCCACTCCCGTCGCGCCGCCGTCCAGACCCGCCATGGGCACCCCCAGCTCTCGACCACCGCCGAACACCGGCCGCTGACAGGGCAGTTCCCCAGCGCCGGGCCGCACACACCTGAACCGCCGCAAGCCTAGCGGCGCCGAGCCCCCCTCACCCGGCGCGCGGACCATCTCCGGCCAACTTCCCGCACCCCCGCCGTCCCCCCGCCGACGGGCGCCGCACGGGCCAGGCGGCGGCGTGACTACGATGGGGCACCCCGGTGGCCGCCCGACAGCGCGGTCGCTCCGAACCCTGGGAAGGACATGCTCAACAAGTACGCGCGGGCCTTTTTCACGCGTGTCCTCACGCCGTTCGCCGCCCTGCTGATCCGCCTGCGCGTGACCCCCGACATGGTCACCCTCATAGGGACGGCCGGGGTGATGGCGGGCGCGCTGGTCTTCTTCCCCCGGGGCGAGTTCTTCTGGGGCACGGTCGTGATCACGCTGTTCGTCTTCTCGGACCTCGTGGACGGCAACATGGCCCGCCAGATCGGCACGTCGAGCCGCTGGGGCGCCTTCCTCGACTCCACACTCGACCGGGTCGCCGACGCGGCGATCTTCTCCGGCATCGCCCTGTGGTACGCCGGGCAGGGTGACGACGAGACGCTGTGCGCCGTCGCCCTCTTCTGCCTCGCCAGCGGCCAGGTCGTCTCCTACACCAAGGCACGCGGCGAGAGCATCGGCATGCCGGTCAAGGTCAACGGTCTCGTGGAGCGCGCCGAACGCCTCGTCATCACCCTCGTCCTCGCCGGCTTCGCCGGATGGGAGCGCACGTTCGACGTCCCGCACATCGGCGTCCTGCTGCCGATCGCCCTGTGGGTCGTCGCGGCGGGCAGCCTCGTCACGCTCGTCCAGCGCATGGTCACCGTGCGCCGGGAGGCGGCCGAGGCCGACGCGGCGGAGGCCGCGGCGAAGGGACACGGCACGGCATGAGGGAACGCCTCTCCGACGCCCTCTACGGCCTCGGCTGGAGCGCCGTCAAACGCCTCCCGGAACCGGCGGCCATGGCCCTGGGCCGCCGCATCGCCGACACGGCGTGGCGCCGCCGGGGGAGGGCGGTGCTGCGCCTTGAGTCCAACCTCGCCCGCGTCGTCCCCGACGCGGACCCCGCGCGGCTGCGCGAGCTGTCCCGGGCCGGGATGCGCAGCTACCTGCGCTACTGGATCGAGTCGTTCCGGCTCCCCGTCTACGGACCCGAGCGCCGCAGGACCGCCTTCGCGCCCGCCGACGCCCACCTGCTCACCGACGGGCTCGCCTCGGGACGCGGCGTCGTCCTCGCCCTGCCCCACATGGGCAACTGGGACCTCGCCGGGGCCTGGGTCGTCACGGCGCTCGAAACGCCCTTCGCGACCGTCCAGGAACGGCTGAAGCCCGAGTCCCTCTTCGACCGGTTCGTCGCCTACCGCGAAGGGCTCGGCATGGAGGTGCTGCCGCACACCGGCGGCGCCTCGTTCGGCACCCTCGCGCGGCGGCTGCGCGCGGGCGGCCTCGTCTGCCTCGTCGCCGACCGCGACCTCACCCGCTCCGGGGTCGAGGTCGAGTTCTTCGGCGAGACGGCCCGCATGCCCGCGGGCCCCGCGCTGCTCGCGCAGCAGACCGGCGCGCTGCTCCTCCCCGTGAGCCTGTGGTACGACGACTCACCGGTGATGCGGGGACGCGTCCACCCGCCGGTCCCCGTGCCCGACACTGGTACGCGTGCGGAGAAGACCGCCGTCATGACGCAGGCCCTGGCCGACACGTTCGCCGGGGCCATCGCCGCCCACCCCGAGGACTGGCACATGCTCCAGCGGATGTGGCCGGGCGACATCCCCCCACGCGCCGGGCGGTGACGTGGCACGGCGGACGGGAGCGGTGGTCGAGGCGGAACCAGCTGAAGCGGGCGAGAAGGAGCACGGCATGAGGATCGGCATCGTCTGCCCCTACTCCTGGGACGTGCCGGGCGGTGTCCAGTTCCACGTGCGGGACCTCGCCGAGCACCTGATCAGGCTCGGCCACACCGTCTCCGTACTGGCCCCGGCCGACGACGACACCCCCCTGCCGCCGTACGCCGTGTGCGCCGGGCGCGCCGTGCCCGTGCCCTACAACGGCTCCGTCGCACGGCTCAACTTCGGCTTCCTGTCCGCCGCGCGCGTCCGCCGCTGGGTGCACGAGGGCGACTTCGACGTCCTGCACGTCCACGAGCCCGCCACCCCCTCCCTGGCGCTGCTCACCTGCTGGGCGGCGCGCGGACCGATCGTCGCCACCTTCCACACGTCCAACCCGCGCTCCCGCGCGATGATCGCCGCCTACCCGATGCTCCAGCCCGCGCTGGAGAAGATCAGCGCCCGCATCGCCGTCAGCGAGTACGCCCGCCGTACCCTCGTCGAGCACCTCGGCGGCGACGCCGTCGTCATCCCGAACGGCGTGGACGTCGGCTTCTTCGCCCGCGCCGAGCCGAAGCCCGAGTGGCAGGGCGACACCATCGGGTTCGTCGGGCGCATCGACGAGCCGCGCAAGGGCCTTCCCGTCCTGATGCGCGCCCTCCCCGCCATCCTCACCGAGCGGCCCCGCACGCGGCTCCTCGTCGCGGGCCGCGGCGACGCCGAGGAGGCCGTCGCCGGACTGCCGCGCGAGATGCGCGACCGCGTCGAGTTCCTCGGCATGGTCAGCGACGAGGACAAGGCGCGGCTCCTGCGCAGCGTGGACCTGTACGTCGCCCCCAACACGGGTGGCGAGAGCTTCGGCATCATCCTGGTCGAGGCGCTGTCGGCGGGCGCGCCCGTCCTCGCCAGCGACCTCGACGCGTTCGCGCAGGTCCTGGACGGCGGCGCCGCGGGGGAGCTGTTCCCGAACGAGGACGCCGACGCCCTCGCCGCGGCGGCCGTGCGGCTGCTCGGCGCGCCGGGGCGCCTGGCCGAACTGCGCGCGCGCGGCAGCGCCCACGTACGCCGCTTCGACTGGTCCACGGTCGGCGCCGACATCCTCGCCGTCTACGAGACGGTGACCGCGGGCGCGGGCGCCGTCGCCCCCGACGACAGGACCGGGCTGCTGGGGCGGCTCGGCTTCGCCCGCGACTGACCACTAGGGTGGCCCGGCGTGACCACCGTCATCTGGATCGTCGTCGCGCTCGTCCTCTTCGCGGGCTACCTCAGCTGGACCGCCGGACGGCTCGACCGCCTGCACGCCCGCTTGGACGCCGCCCGCGCGGCCCTCGACGCCCAACTGCTGCGCCGCGCCTCCATCGCGCAGGAACTCGCCACCGCCGGGGTCTTCGACCCCGCCGCCTCGATGGTCCTCTACCAGGCCGCGCACACCGCGCGCCTGGCCCCGGAGGAACAGCGGGAGGTCGCGGAGAACGAGCTGAGCCAGGCCCTGCGCGCCGTCCTGTCCGACAGCACCCAGTTCCGCGTCGTGCAGGACGCGCCGGGCGGCGACGCGACGGCCGACGAGCTGGCCGCCGCCGTACGCCGCGTGCCGATGGCCCGGCGCTTCCACAACGACGGGGTCCGCGCCACGCGGGCCCTGCGGCGGCACCGGATGGTCCGGTGGTTCCGGCTGGCGGGCCACGCGCCGTTCCCCATGGCGTTCGAGATGGACGACGAGCCGCCGCCCGTCGTGGTCGAGTACGCGGCCGGGCGGCTCGGGCCCGGCCAGGGCTCCGCGCCGCGCGGCTGAGGCGCGGGCCGGCCACCGGTCCACCCGGGGGTGATTGGCCCTTTCCCCGGGGGCCACCGGCGCGGTTCCCTGGAGAGGTGGCACCGGCCGTCCACGCGCCACCACGGCCCCGTGGACGCCGTACGAACGGGCTTACGATGGAGTGGGCGTCCCGTCGCGTTTTCCGGCGGTACGTCCCGAATCGCCGCCCGTCCGTCCCATCCGTCGAACCGCCGAGTGAGGTCGAATCCGTGAGCACGCCCCCCAGCACCCCGCAGGCCCCCGAGACCGGCACCGCCCGCGTCAAGCGCGGCATGGCCGAGCAGCTCAAGGGCGGGGTGATCATGGACGTCGTCACCCCGGAGCAGGCGCGGATCGCCGAGGACGCGGGCGCCGTCGCCGTCATGGCGCTGGAGCGCGTCCCGGCCGACATCCGCAAGGACGGCGGCGTGGCCCGCATGTCCGACCCGGACATGATCGACGGCATCATCGAGGCGGTCTCCATCCCGGTGATGGCCAAGTCCCGCATCGGCCACCTCGTCGAGGCGCAGGTCCTCCAGGCGCTCGGCGTGGACTACATCGACGAGTCCGAGGTCCTGACCCCGGCCGACGAGGTCAACCACACCGACAAGTGGGCCTTCACCACTCCGTTCGTCTGCGGCGCCACCAACCTCGGCGAGGCCCTGCGCCGCATCTCCGAGGGCGCGGCGATGATCCGCTCCAAGGGCGAGGCCGGTACCGGCAACGTGGTCGAGGCCGTCCGCCACATGCGGCAGATCAAGGGCGACATCGGCCGCCTGCGCGCCCTCGACAACAACGAGCTGTTCGCCGCGGCGAAGGAGCTGCGCGCCCCGTACGAGCTGGTCCGCGAGGTCGCCGAGCTGGGCAAGCTGCCCGTCGTCCTCTTCTCCGCGGGCGGCGTGGCCACCCCCGCCGACGCCGCCCTGATGCGCCAGCTCGGCGCCGAGGGCGTCTTCGTCGGCTCCGGCATCTTCAAGTCGGGCGACCCGGCCAAGCGCGCCGCCGCCATCGTGAAGGCCACCACCTTCTTCGACGACCCGAAGGTGATCGCGGACGTCTCCCGCGGCCTCGGCGAGGCGATGGTCGGCATCAACATCGACGTCCTGCCCGAGGGTGAGCGCTACGCCACCCGCGGCTGGTGAGCGGGGGGCCCGCGCACGTGACCGGTCCCGTCGTCGGCGTCCTCGCCCTCCAGGGCGACGTCCGTGAGCACCTCACCGCGCTGGCGGCCGTCGGCGCGGTGCCCCGGCAGGTCCGCAGGCCGGAGGAACTGGCCGCCGTGGACGGCCTGGTGATCCCGGGCGGCGAGTCCACCACGATCTTCAAGCTCGCCGCCGCCTTCGGGCTGCTGGAGCCGCTGCGCGAGCGGGTGCGTGCCGGGCTGCCCGTCTACGGCTCGTGCGCGGGCATGATCATGCTGGCCGACAAGATCCTCGACCCGCGCTCGGGCCAGGAGACGGTCGGCGGCATCGACATGATCGTGCGGCGCAACGCCTTCGGGCGGCAGAACGAGTCGTTCGAGGCGGCCGTGGAGGTGGCCGGGGTGCCCGGCGGCCCGGTGGAGGGCGTCTTCATCCGGGCCCCGTGGGTCGAGTCCACCGGCGCCGCCGCCGAGATCCTGGCGGAGCACGAGGGCCACCCCGTCGCCGTCCGGCAGGGGCGTCTGCTCGCCACCGCGTTCCACCCGGAACTGACGGGCGACCACCGTGTGCACCGGCTGTTCGTCGGGATGATCACCGAAGCCGGTGGCGCGACGGGCGCGGACGGTGCGTGACCCGTGGTAGCGGGCTGCCGGTAGGATCACCACGTCGGTTGAAGTTCTGGTGACATCGAAGGAGCAGCGCTGTGTCCGGCCACTCCAAGTGGGCAACCACCAAGCACAAGAAGGCCGTGATCGATGCCAAGCGCGGCAAGCTGTTCGCGAAGCTGATCAAGAACATCGAGGTCGCGGCCCGCACCGGCGGCGGTGACCCGGACGGCAATCCCACGCTCTACGACGCCATCCAGAAGGCCAAGCGGAGTTCCGTCCCGAACACCAACATCGACCGCGCGGTCAAGCGCGGCGCCGGGCTTGAGGCCGGTGGCGCCGACTACCAGGCGATCACCTACGAGGGGTACGGCCCGAACGGCGTCGCGGTGCTCATCGAGTGCCTCACCGACAACCGCAACCGCGCCGCGTCCGACGTACGCGTCGCCATGACCCGCAACGGCGGGTCCATGGCCGACCCCGGCTCGGTCTCGTACCTCTTCCACCGCAAGGGCGTCGTCCTGGTGCCGAAGAACGACCTGGCCGAGGACGACGTGCTCGGCGCCGTGCTCGACGCGGGCGCCGAGGAGGTCAACGACCTCGGCGACTCCTTCGAGGTCGTCAGCGAGGCCGGTGACCTCGTCGCCGTCCGCAGCGCGCTCCAGGACGCCGGGATCGACTACGACTCGGCCGAGGCCAGCTTCGTGCCCGCCATGCAGGTCGAGCTGGACGAGGACGGCGCCCGGAAGATCTTCCGCCTGATCGACGCGCTGGAGGACAGCGACGACGTCCAGAACGTCTTCGCGAACTTCGACGTCACCGACGAGATCATGGCCAAGGTCGAGGTCTGACCCACCTCATGGCGGCGCCGGGACCTGCGCCGCTCCCCGCCGTTGTCGGTGCCGGCCGGTAGCCTGCCGGGCAGGCCGGTCGGCACGGACCGGGACGGGGACACGAGGGAGGCCGTCGGTGCGCGTACTGGGAGTTGACCCCGGACTGACCCGCTGCGGCGTGGGGGTCGTGGACGGCTCGGCGGGCCGCAGGCTCGCCATGGTCGCCGTGGGCGTCGTCCGCACCCCCGCGGATCTCGACGCCCCGCGCCGACTCGTCCTCGTCGAGGCGGGCATCGAGGAGTGGCTCGACACGCACCGGCCAGAAGCGGTCGCCGTGGAACGGGTGTTCAGCCAGCACAACGTCCGCACCGTCATGGGCACCGCCCAGGCCAGCGCCGTCGCCATGCTGTGCGCGGCCCGGCGCGGCCTGCCCGTCGCGCTCCACACCCCGAGTGAGGTCAAGGCCGCCGTCACCGGCTCGGGCCGCGCCGACAAGGCCCAGGTCGGCGCGATGGTCACCCGGCTGCTGCGGCTCGACGCACCCCCCAAGCCCGCCGACGCCGCCGACGCCCTGGCCCTCGCCATCTGCCACCTGTGGCGGGCACCGGCCGTCTCCCGCCTCCAGCAGGCACACGCCGCCGCGCGCCTCGGCGCCGCGGCCCCCGCTCCGAAGGGCATCCTCCCGTCATGATCGCCTTCGTCACAGGACCGGTCGCCGCCCTCGCCCCCGACACCGCGGTCGTCGAGGTGGGCGGCATCGGCATCGCCGTCCACTGCACGCCCGGCACCCTCGCCGGACTGCGCGCGGGGGAGGAGACCAGGCTCGCCACCTCGCTCGTCGTCCGCGAGGACTCGCTCACCCTCTACGGCTTCGCCGACGACGACGAGCGCCAGGTCTTCGAACTCCTCCAGACGGCCAGCGGCGTCGGCCCCCGGCTCGCCCAGGCGATGCTCGCCGTCCACAGCCCCGACACGCTGCGGCGTGCGGTCGCCACGGGGGACGAGAAGGCGCTCACCGCCGTCCCCGGCATCGGCAAGAAGGGCGCCCAGAAGCTCCTGCTCGACCTCAAGGACCGCCTCGGCGAGCCGGTCGGCACGCACCGGGCCGCCCTGCCCGCGCAGACCCCGGCGGGCTGGCGCGACCAACTGCTCGACGCGCTCGTCGGCCTCGGCTACGCCCAGCGCGAGGCCGACCGCGCCGTCACCGCCGTGACGCCGGACGCCGAGGCCGTCACCGCCTCGGGCGGCGAGCCCTCCGTCCCCGCCCTGCTGCGGGCCGCCCTCCAGACCCTGAACCGCGCCCGCTGACCACCCCGCACACCCCCGCCAGGAGGCGATCCCCGTGACCCGGGACGAGTACGCGACCGAGGACGAGGACCGACTCGTCCGGTCGGCGGCGGACGGCGAGGACCTCGCCGTCGAGGCCGCCCTGCGCCCCCGGGACCTCGGCGAGTTCATCGGCCAGCACCGCGTCCGCGAACAGCTCGACCTCGTCCTGCGCGCGGCGCGCGCCCGCGGCGGCACCGCCGACCACGTCCTGCTCTCCGGCGCCCCCGGCCTGGGCAAGACGACCCTGTCCATGATCATCGCGGCCGAGATGAACGCGCCCATCCGCATCACCTCGGGCCCGGCCATCCAGCACGCGGGCGACCTCGCCGCGATCCTCTCCTCCCTCACCGAGGGCGAGGTCCTCTTCCTGGACGAGATCCACCGGATGTCCCGTCCCGCCGAGGAAATGCTCTACATGGCGATGGAGGACTTCCGGGTGGACGTCGTGGTGGGCAAAGGTCCCGGCGCGACGGCCATTCCGCTCGAACTCCCGCCGTTCACCCTTGTCGGCGCCACGACCAGGGCCGGTCTGCTGCCGCCCCCGCTGCGCGACCGCTTCGGATTCACCGGCCACATGGAGTTCTACGGCACCGGCGAACTCGAACGCGTCGTCCACCGGTCCGCGGCCCTTCTCGACGTGCGCGTCACCGAGGGCGGCGCGGCCGAGATCGCGGGACGCTCCCGCGGCACACCCCGCATCGCCAACCGCCTCCTGCGCCGCGTCCGCGACTACGCCCAGGTCAGGGGGGACGGCGTCATCACCGACGACGCCGCGGCCCGCGCCCTCGCCGTCTACGAGGTGGACGAACGCGGCCTCGACCGCCTCGACCGCGCCGTGCTGGACGCCCTGCTGCGCCTCTTCGGCGGCGGGCCCGTGGGCCTGTCCACGCTGTCCGTCGCGGTCGGCGAGGAGCGTGAGACAGTGGAAGAGGTCGCCGAGCCGTTCCTCGTGCGCGAGGGGCTGCTGGCCCGCACCCCGCGGGGGCGGGTCGCCACCCCGGCGGCCTGGCGGCACATGGGTGTGGAACCACCGGTTCCCGGCGGGAACGGCGGACAAGAAGGATTGTTCGGGCCGTGACGCCGTCGGATTTCGCCGTACCGGAACTCGGATAGTCTCCTGGACGTTGTTCCGGCGGCGAAGCCTCGCCTAGACTCCGCCGATGCCATCCCCTCTACAGGACGGCATGCCCACCCCCCCCCATAGTCGGACCGCGTCAGCGGCCATGTAAGGAAATTCCTGCATCGTGGATATCGCGATTCTGTTCCCCCTCATTATGATCGTCGGCGTCATCTTCATGATGCAGCGCGGCACGAAGGCCCGGCAGCGCCAAGCCATGGAGATGCGGGACGCGATGGAGCCAGGTGCCGGCGTCCGCACCATCGGGGGCCTCTACGCCCAGATCAAGGAGGTCCGCGAGGACACGCTGCTGCTGGAGATCACCCCCGGCGTGCACGCCGTCTACGCGAAGGGCTCCGTCAGCGCCGTCCTGGACGCCGAGGAGTACGAGCGGATCGTCGATGACGAGCCGCTCTACGACGCCGACGACGCCCCGCTCGTGCCGGACGACGCCTCCTCGCTGACCCAGGACGCCGACGACGCGACGCCCGCGGACGCCGAAGGCCGCGTTGACCTGGGCAAGTCCGACACCGAGGAGACGGTCGCCCGCACGGACGACGACAGCGAGCACGGACCCAAGTCCTGACGACGACGGCACGGGCCGTTCGTCAGTCATCCCGCTGAGCCGCGCGGCGATCCCCCTGGCGCGGTCGTTGGACAGAGAGAAGACGACAAGGTGGCGACACCGAAGAAGGGCGTCAGGCCCTCCAGGAAAAGGGGCCCCTCGTCCCGCGGCGCCCACGGGCACCCGGGCAGGTCCCTGCTGTTCGTGCTGTTGGCGATCGTGGCGCTCACGGGAGGCATGTTCCTCTCCGGGCACACCACACCACGCCTCGGTATCGACCTGGCCGGCGGTACGAGCATCACGCTGGAGGCTCGCGTCGATGACGGCGACGAGTCCGCGATCAACGCGACCAACATGAACACCGCCGTGAACATCATCGAGCGCCGGGTCAACGGCCTCGGTGTCTCGGAGGCGGAGGTCCAGACCCAGGGTGACCGCAACATCATCGTCAACATCCCCCGGGGCACGGACGAGCAGCAGGCGAGGGACCAGGTCGGCACCACGGCCCAGCTGGGCTTCCGGCCGGTCCTGACGGCCGTCCCCGCCCAGGCGCTGCCGGAGGAGGAGGCCCCCGCGGACGGCGGCGAGTCCCCCGCTCCCGAGGAGTCGCCCGACGCCTCCGCGACCGACGAGCCCTCCGAGGACGCGGGCGAGCCCACGGACGACGCCTCCGCCGGTGACGACGCGGCCACGGACGACGCCGCGACGGACGACGCGACCGACGACGCGCAGGGCATGTCCACCCCGGGCGGCGCCACCACCGCGAACACCGCGAGCTTCACGTCCTTCCGCGCCGACGAGACCGACGCCCCGGCTGACGACGCGACGGACGCCCCGGCGGACGAGGCCCCCGCCGACGACGCCACCGAGGCCCCGGCGGACGAGGCCCCGGCCGAGGACGGCGGCGAGGCCGCCCAGGCCGCCGCCGACATCCAGGCCAGGCTCGACGCGCTCGACTGCTCCACCCCCGAGGCCCGCCTCGTGGCGGACCGCGAGGCCGCCGCGGCCGACGAGGGCGACAACATCATCACCTGCGACACCGAAGGCCAGTGGAAGTACGCCCTCGGCCCGGTCGCCGTCCCCGGCACCGACATCCAGGACGCCAGCTCGGTCTACGACACCCAGCGCGGCCAGGGCTGGATCGTCCAGATGGAGTTCACCGACGGTGGCTCCGACCGGTTCGCCGACATCACCGAGCAGCTCGCCACCCAGGCCCAGCCGCAGAACCAGTTCGCGATCGTCCTCGACGGCGAGGTCGTCTCCGCGCCCAGCGTCTCCCAGCGCCTGGGCGGCGGCAGCGCCGAGATCTCCGGCAGCTTCACCCAGGAGTCCGCCGAGGACCTGTCCAACATGCTCAGCTACGGCGCCCTGCCGCTGAGCTTCGACGAGGCCAGCGTCTCCACCGTCTCCCCGACGCTGGGCGACGAGCAGCTGCGCGCCGGTCTGATCGCGGGCGCCATCGGCCTCGGCCTGGTCGTCCTCTACATGGTGGTCTACTACCGCGGTCTCGCGCTGATCGCCCTCGCCAGCCTCGTGGTCTCCAGCATCCTGACCTACACGATCATGGCGCTCCTCGGCCCGGCCATGGGCTTCGCGCTCAACCTCCCGGCCGTCTGCGGCGCCATCGTCGCCATCGGCATCAC
This sequence comes from Streptomyces avicenniae, assembly GCF_000719135.1. Classification (GTDB taxonomy): domain Bacteria; phylum Actinomycetota; class Actinomycetes; order Streptomycetales; family Streptomycetaceae; genus Streptomyces; species Streptomyces avicenniae. The sequence goes on from NZ_JOEK01000010.1 coordinate 128,599, forward strand.
GGCGGACTCGTTCATCGTGTACTTCGAACGGATAAGGGACGAGGTACGCGAAGGCCGTACGCTCCGGCCCGCCGTCGAACGGGCCTGGCCCCGCGCGCGGCGCACCATCCTCGTCTCCGACTTCGTCTCCTTCCTGGCCGCCGCGGTCCTGTTCGTGGTCACGGTCGGCAAGGTGCAGGGCTTCGCGTTCACGCTCGGCCTGACGACGCTGCTCGACGTCGTGGTGGTGTTCCTGTTCACCAAGCCGCTGATGACGCTGCTGGCGCGCCGCCGGTTCTTCTCCTCGGGCCACCCGTGGTCCGGTCTCGACCCCAAGCGGCTCGGCGCCAGGCCCCCCCTGCGCCGCAGCCGTCCCGCCCCCGTCCCGTCCGACCCAAAGGAGGCGTGAGATGTCACGGCTCGGCGCATTCGGTGCCAAGCTCTACCGAGGCGAGGTCGGCGTCGATTTCGTCGGTCGGCGGAAGTTCTGGTACCTCGTCTCCATCGCCATCACGATCCTCGCCTTCGCGGCCGTGCTCCTGCGCGGCCTCACCATGGGCGTCGAGTTCCAGGGCGGCGCGGTCTTCACCACGCCGGAGACCGACAAGCTCTCCATGAGCGAGGCCGAGTCCATCGTCGAGGAGACGACCGGGCACAGTCCCATCGTCGTGGCGCTCGGCGGCGAGGGCGCGATGCGTATCCAGGTCAGCGGCCTGGACACCGACCAGTCCAACGCGTCCCGCGAGGCACTGGCCGAGGAGCTGGAGATCCCGACCGATCAGCTCAACGCCGAGGTCATCGGCCCGAGTTGGGGCGACCAGATCGCGAACAGGGCGTGGCAGGGCCTCGGCATCTTCATGGTGCTTGTGGTCATCTACCTGGCCATCGCCTTCGAGTGGCGGATGGCCGTCGCCGCCCTCATCGCCCTGATCCACGACATCACGATCACCGTCGGCGTGTACGCGCTGGTCGGCTTCGAGGTGACGCCGGGCACGGTCATCGGTCTGCTGACGATCCTCGGTTACTCGCTCTACGACACCGTCGTCGTCTTCGACGGACTCAAGGAGCAGACGAAGAACTACACGCGCCAGACCCGGTTCACCTACGCGGAGCTGGCCAACCGCAGCCTCAACGGCACGCTGGTGCGCTCCATCAACACCTCGGTGGTCGCCCTCCTGCCGGTCGCGGCGCTGCTGTTCATCGGCGGCGGGCTCCTCGGCGGCGGCATGCTCAACGACATCGCGCTGTCGCTGTTCGTCGGCCTCACCGCGGGCGCGTACTCCTCGATCGTCATCGCGACCCCGCTGGTCGCCGACCTGAAGATGCGCGAGCCCGAGGTCAAGGCCCAGGACCGCCGTGTGCTGTCCCGCCGCGCGAAGCGCGCCGAGGCAGGGCAGGACGAGGACGACCTCGACGGCGAGTTCACCGAGGACGACGCGCGGGACGGTGAGCGCGCCGCCGAGGAGGAGCACGAACCGGCCGACGACGCCGTCGAGCACGAGCCGGAGCCCGCGGGCGCCGGCGCCGGGGCGGCGGCCGTACGCGCCCCGCGCCGTCAGCCGCCCGCCCGCAACCGCGGCCGTGGCCGTCCCTCGGGGAAGCGCCGGTGACCGGTACCGAACCCGGGCCCGCCAGCCCCCCGTCCCCGCTCCAGGGGGACGGGGGGCTGGCGCGCCTGCTCGCCGACCGCATCAGGGACGTGCCCGACCACCCGAAGCCCGGCATCGTCTTCAAGGACATCACCCCCCTGCTGGCCGACCCGGTGGCGCTGACCGCGCTCACCGACGCACTGGCCGCCTTCGGCACCGCGCACGGCGCCACCAAGGTCGTCGGCCTGGAGGCGCGCGGCTTCATCCTCGGCGCGCCGGTCGCGGTCCGCGCCGGGCTCGGCTTCGTCCCCGTGCGCAAGGCGGGCAAGCTGCCGGGGGCCACGCTGTCCCAGACCTACGCGCTGGAGTACGGCACGGCCGAGGTCGAGATCCACGCGGAGGACCTCGGCCCGCAGGACAGGGTCCTGATCGTGGACGACGTCCTGGCCACCGGCGGCACGGCCGACGCGGCGATCCAGCTGATCCGCCGCACCGGCGCCGAGGTCGCCGGACTGGCCGTGCTGATGGAGCTGAGCTTCCTCCCGGGCCGCGCCCGGATCGAGGCCGCGCTCGACGGCGCGCCCTACCAGGCGCTCCTCACCGTCTGACGGCGCCACGTCACCGAAGGACACCGGCCGGGACCCCCGCCGCCCGCGGGCGGTCCTGGCCGATGCGTGACGTGGACGGGAGGGTTCGCCGCGGGCTCGTTACCATGGCAGTCCGATCGTTTTTTGGCCGGACTCTCCCACGGCCGTCGCGGCCCCGGAGGACCGCTCCCTCTCCGGCCGCCCATGGCGGGGAGGGGCCTCGTAAAGGAGTGCCCTTGCCTGACGACGCCAAGCCGCTGACCTCGACGCAGCGGAAGAACGCGAAGCCGCCGGTGTCCCTCAGCCGCCGGGACGGCGCGGAAGGCCGCCCCCAGCCGCCCGCCCCGCCGTCCAGCCCGACGGTCTCCGGCGTCTCCGGCCGTTCCGGCTCGTCCAACCGGGTACGGGCACGCCTCGCGCGCCTCGGCGTCCAGCGCACCACCCCGTACAACCCGGTGCTCGAACCGCTGCTGCGCGTCGTCCGGGTCAACGATCCCAAGGCGGACACCGCCGTCCTGCGGCAGATCGAGCGGGCCTACCAGGTCGCCGAGCGCTGGCACCGGGGCCAGAAGCGCAAGAGCGGCGACCCGTACATCACGCACCCGCTGGCCGTCACGACGATCCTCGCCGAACTGGGCATGGACGCCGCCACCCTCATGGCCGGGCTCCTGCACGACACCGTCGAGGACACCGAGTACGGCCTCGACACGCTGCGCCGCGACTTCGGCGACCAGGTCGCGCTGCTGGTGGACGGCGTCACCAAGCTGGACAAGGTCAAGTTCGGCGAGGCGGCGCAGGCCGAGACGGTCCGCAAGATGGTCGTCGCCATGGCCAAGGACCCGCGCGTCCTGGTGATCAAGCTCGCCGACCGCCTGCACAACATGCGCACCATGCGCTTCCTGAAGCGCGAGAAGCAGGAGCAGAAGGCCCGCGAGACGCTGGAGATCTACGCCCCGCTCGCCCACCGCCTCGGCATGAACACCATCAAGTGGGAGCTGGAGGACCTGGCCTTCGCCATCCTCTACCCCAAGATGTACGACGAGATCGTCCGCCTCGTCGCCGAGCGCGCGCCGAAGCGGGACGAGTACCTGGCCACCGTGATCGACGAGGTGCAGGCCGACCTGCGCGGCGCCCGGATCAAGGCCACGGTCACCGGCCGTCCCAAGCACTACTACAGCGTGTACCAGAAGATGATCGTCCGCGGCCGGGACTTCGCGGAGATCTACGACCTGGTGGGCATCCGCGTCCTCGTGGACACCGTCCGCGACTGCTACGCGGCGCTCGGCACGGTGCACGCGCGGTGGAACCCGGTGCCCGGCCGGTTCAAGGACTACATCGCCATGCCCAAGTTCAACATGTACCAGTCGCTGCACACGACGGTCATAGGGCCTGGCGGCAAGCCGGTGGAGCTCCAGATCCGCACCTTCGACATGCACCGGCGCGCGGAGTTCGGCATCGCGGCGCACTGGAAGTACAAGCAGCAGGCCGTGGCGGGCTCCTCCAAGGTGCGCTCGGACACGCCCCGCCAGGGCGGCAGGAAGAACGGCCACACCACCGTCGATGACATGACGTGGCTGCGGCAGCTCCTCGACTGGCAGAAGGAGACGGAGGACCCGGGCGAGTTCCTGGAGTCGCTGCGCTTCGACCTGTCGCGCAACGAGGTCTTCGTCTTCACGCCCAAGGGCGACGTCATCGCCCTGCCCGCCGGGGCGACACCGGTGGACTACGCGTACGCCGTCCACACCGAGGTCGGCCACCGCACCATAGGGGCCAAGGTCAACGGCAGGCTCGTGCCGCTGGAGTCCACGCTGGACAACGGCGACACCGTCGAGATCTTCACCTCGAAGGCCGACGGCGCCGGGCCGTCCCGCGACTGGCTCGGCTTCGTCAAGTCGCCCCGGGCCAGGAACAAGATCCGCGGCTGGTTCTCCAAGGAGCGGCGCGACGAGGCGATCGAGCACGGCAAGGACGCCATCGCCCGCGCCGTCCGCAAGCAGAACCTGCCGTTCCAGCACGTGCTGAGCGGCGATGCGCTGGTCACCCTCGCGCACGAGATGCGCTACCCGGACATCTCCTCGCTCTACGCGGCCATCGGCGAGGGCCATGTCTCCGCGCCGAACGTGGTGCGCAAACTGGTCCAGGCCGCCGGTGGCGAGGAGGCCGCCAACGAGGACGTCGCCGAGTCCGCGCCGCCCGTACCCGCCCGCACCAAGCGCCGCAGCACGGCGGACCCCGGCGTGGTCGTGAAGGGCGTGGACGACGTCTGGGTCAAGCTCGCCCGCTGCTGCACCCCGGTGCCCGGCGACCCGATCATCGGCTTCGTCACGCGCGGCAGCGGCGTCTCCGTGCACCGCGCCGACTGCCTCAACGTGGACGAGCTGTCCCGGGAGCCCGAGCGCATCCTCGACGTCGAGTGGGCGCCGACGCAGTCCTCCGTCTTCCTCGTCGCCATCCAGGTCGAGGCGCTCGACCGCTCACGGCTGCTGTCGGACGTCACCCGCGTCCTGTCGGACCAGCACGTGAACATCCTGTCCGCCGCCGTCCAGACGTCGCGCGACCGGGTGGCCACCTCGCGGTTCACCTTCGAGATGGGCGACCCGAAGCACCTGGGGCACGTCCTGAAGGCCGTGCGCGGCGTGGAGGGCGTCTACGACGTCTACCGCGTCACCTCGCCCCGCAGACCCTGAGCGGCCCGGCGGGCACGACGAACGGCGGCGGCGCCGGACCACTCGGTCCGGCGCCGCCGCCGTGCGTGGGGTACCACGGGGCCGTGTCAGCCGCCGAACTCCTGGAGCCCCTTGAGCGCCTGGTCCAGCAGCGCCTGCCGCCCGGCGCGCTCCTGCTCCAGCTTGTCCGCCTTCGCCGTGTTGCCCGCCGCGCGGGCACGCTCGGCCTGCTCACGCAGCCGGTCCACGGCGTCCTGGAGCTGCCCCGTCAGCCCGGCGGCACGGGCACGCGCCTCCGGGTTGCTGCGGCGCCACTCCGCGTCCTCCGCCTCCGCGACGGCCCGCTCGACGGCGTGGATACGGCCCTCGATCCCGGCCCGCGCGTCCCGCGGCACATGCCCCACGGCCTCCCAGCGCTCACCGATCGACCGCAGCGCGGCCCGCGCCGCCCGCAGGTCGGTGATCGGGAGGATCTTCTCGGCCTCGGCCGCCAGCTCCTCCTTGCGCGCCAGGTTGTCCCGCTGCTCGGAGTCCCGCTCGGCGAACGCGCCGCCGCGCGCCTGGAAGAAGACGTCCTGCGCCGCCCGGAAGCGGGTCCACAGGTCCTCCTCGGCGTCCCGCTGGGCACGCCCGGCGGCCTTCCACTCCGCCATCAGCTCGCGGTACCTGGCGGCCGTCGTGCCCCAGTCGGTCGAGCCCGACAGCGACTCCGCCTCGGCGATCAGCTTCTCCTTGCGCCGCCGCGTCTCCTCGCGCTGGGAGTCCAGTGCGGCGAAGTGCGACTTGCGGCGCTTGGAGAACGCCGACCGCGCCTGGGAGAAGCGGTGCCACAGCTCGTCGTCCGCCTTGCGGTCGAGCCGGGGGAGCCCCTTCCAGGTGTCCACGAGGGCGCGCAGCCGGTCACCCGCGCTGCGCCACTGCTCGCTGGCGGCCAGCTCCTCGGCCTCCGCGACCAGCGCCTCCTTGGCGGTCCTCGCCTCCTCGGTCTGCCGCGCCCGCGCGGCCCTGCGCTCCTCGCGCCGGGACTCGACGACGGTGACCAGCCCGTCGAGCCGGGTCCCGAGCGCGGCGAGGTCGCCCACCGCGTGCCCCTCGTCCACCTGCGCGCGCAGGTGACCGATGGCCGTCGTGGCGTCCTTCGCGGACAGATCGGTCGTCCGGACCCTGCGCTCCAGGAGGTCGATCTCGACCACGAGGCCCTCGTACTTGCGCTCGAAATAGGCGAGTGCCTCGTCGGGCGACCCTGCCTGCCAGGAGCCGACGGTCTTCTCGCCCTCCGCCGTCCGTACGTAAACGGTCCCCGTCTCATCGACGCGGCCCCATGGCTCGCTGCTCACAGCGCCTCCTCGTTTGATGCGCACGACGGGGCGTGACGCCCCCGGCATCGTCCACACTTCTCGCCCGGTCCCACCGGCTGCCGGGTCCCCCCGGCCGGTGCCGACACCTTGCAGAGGCCAACATAGGCGACAGTCCGCCCGGCTGTCCGCACCTTGCCGGGCGGAACTTCCGGGCGGACTCCCCGGTGAGGGGCCTACGCGCCCTCGACCCGGGACACCGTCGCCTCGTCGATGACCACCGTCGCGTACGGCGCGGTGTTGCCCGAGGTCGGGTCGGGCGCCGCCGCGCCGGTCGCGGCGATGGTCTGGAGGACGTCCATCCCGGCCGTCACGGTCCCGAAGGGCGTGTAGTCCGGCGGGAGCTGGCTGTCCTCGTAGACGAGGAAGAACTGGCTGCCGCCGGTGTCACGGCCCGAGTCCTCCGTCGCGTTGTACTGGTTGGCCATCGCGACGGTGCCCGCCGGGTAGACGCTGTCCGCGATCTCCGGGGCGTCCAGGTTCTCGTCGGGGATGGTGTACCCGGGGCCGCCCGCGCCGGTGCCCTGCGGGTCACCGCACTGGAGGACGTGGATGCCCTCGGTCACGAGGCGGTGGCAGCGCGTGTGGTCGAAGAAGCCCTCGCCCGCCAGGAAGTTGAAGGAGTTCACGGTCTCGGGCGCGAGGGACGCGTCCATCGTGATCTCGATGTCGCCGCAGGTGGTGGCGAGCGCCATGGTGTACATGGCCTCGGCGTCCACCGTCATCTCGGGCGCCTCCTCCCACTGGTCCCCCGACGGCTCGCCAGGCGCGGGCGCGGCGCACGGGTCGTCGGGCGGGTCGCTCGCCTCGGGCGTCGGCTCCTCCGACGCCGCGCCGTCCGCTGCGGCGGTGGCCGTGTCGTCGTCGTCCTGGTTCACCAGGACGAGAGCCGTGACACCACCCGCCACGACGATCACCATCAAGGCGGCCATCAGCACGCGGAGCCTGCGGCTCCTGCGCTGCCGTACGGTCCGGCGCTGCTGCTGCCGTTCCCACTTGGCCCGTGCGAGCTGTCTGCGCCGCTGATCCTTGGTGGACACCGCGCTCTCCCTCTCTCGGCCGGTCCTCGACCGGCTAGCTGGACCCGTCGTGGCGTCACCGTATACGGGTTCGCCCGCGCTGCACCGCCGCCGGTAGGCTCCTGTCACGTCAGACCGCCGACGACCGAAGGACGACCGTGCTCATCGCTGGGTTCCCGGCCGGTGCCTGGGGGACCAACTGTTACCTGGTCGCGCCCGCCGCCGGCGAGGAGTGCGTGATCATCGATCCCGGTCACCGGGCGGCGCCCGGTGTCGAGGAGGCCGTCACCAAGCACCGGCTCAAGCCTGTCGCCGTCATTCTCACCCATGGGCACATCGATCATGTCGCCTCGGTGGTCCCGGTCTGCGGCGCGCACGACGTCCCGGCCTGGCTGCACCCGAAGGACCGGTACATGCTCGGCGACCCGGAGAAGGCCCTCGGCGCCCGCATCGGGCAGCCCCTGCTGGGCGAGCTGACCGTCGGCGAGCCCGACGACCTGCGGGAACTCACCGACGGCGCGCGGCTCGACCTGGCGGGCCTGTCGTTCTCCGTCGCGCACGCGCCCGGCCATACCGGGGGGTCGGTGACCTTCCGGCTGCCCGAGCGCACCGACGTCCCTCCGGTCCTGTTCTCGGGCGACCTGCTGTTCGCCGGCTCCATCGGACGCACCGACCTCCCCGGCGGAGACCACGCCGAGATCCTGCGCTCGCTGGCCCGTGTGTGCCTGCCGCTGGACGACTCGACGGTGGTCCTGTCCGGGCACGGTCCGCAGACGACCATCGGCCGTGAGCGCGCCACCAACCCGTACCTGCGGGAGACGGCCGCAGGCCAGGGCGCCGACGCCGCGCCCCCGCGACGAGGAATGTGAAGAACCTTTCGTGAGCACCTTCTCCGCCCCCAAGGGCACGTACGACCTCCTGCCGCCCGACTCCGCCGCGTTCCTCGCGGTGCGCGAGGCCCTCGCCGCCCCGCTGCGGCGCGCGGGCTACGGCTACGTCGAGACGCCCGGCTTCGAGCACGTCGAGCTGTTCTCGCGCGGCGTCGGCCAGTCCACCGACATCGTGACCAAGGAGATGTACACCCTCACCACCAAGGGCGGCACGCACCTCGCGCTGCGCCCCGAGGGCACCGCCTCCGTGCTCCGCGCGGCGCTCCAGGCCAACCTGCACCGGGCGGGGGGCCTGCCGGTCAAGCTCTGGTACTCCGGCACGTACTACCGGTACGAGCGCCCGCAGGCCGGTCGTTACCGCCACTTCTCCCAGGTCGGGGCGGAGGCGATCGGCGCGGAGGACCCGGTGCTCGACGCCGAGCTGATCGTCCTGGCCGCCGACGCCTACCGCGCGCTCGGGCTGTCCGGCGTCCGCCTGCTCCTGAACTCGCTCGGCGACCAGGAGTGCCGCCCGGCGTACCGGGCCGCCCTCCAGGACTTCCTGCGCGGCCTCGACCTGGACGAGGAGACCCGCGCCCGCATCGAGATCAACCCGCTGCGCGTCCTCGACGACAAGCGCGCCGAGGTGCAGCGTCAGCTCGCCGACGCCCCGCTCCTGTCTGATCACCTGTGCGAATCCTGCAAGGAGTACCACGAGCGGGTGCGGGAGCTGCTGTCGGCGGCGGGCGTCGCGTTCACCGACGACCCGCGGCTCGTGCGCGGCCTCGACTACTACACGCGCACGACGTTCGAGTTCGTGCACGACGGCCTCGGCTCCCAGTCGGCGGTCGGCGGCGGCGGGCGGTACGACGGCCTGTCCGAGCTGATCGGCGGGCCGCCGCTGCCCTCGGTCGGCTGGGCGCTCGGCGTGGACCGCACCGTCCTCGCGCTGCGGGCCGAAGGCGTGGAACTGCCGCTCCCGCGCGCCACGGACGTGTTCGCCGTCCCGCTGGGCGAGGAGGCGCGGCAGGCGCTGTTCGGCGTCGTCACCGAGCTGCGGCGGGTCGGGATCGCGGCGGACTTCGCCTACGGCGGGCGGGGCGTCAAGGCGTCGATGAAGGCGGCCAACCGCAGCGGCGCCCGCTTCGCCGTGGTCGCGGGGGAGCGGGACCTGGCCGAGGGCGTGGTGCAGGTGAAGGACCTCGACAGCGGGGACCAGACGCCCGTGGCGCTCGACGCGCTCCTCACCGACCTGACCGCCAGGCTCTCCGCGGGGCCGGGCGGCGCCTGACCCCGCCGTCACCGCTTCTGGGTCGCTCCGTCACTGGTGCAGAATGGCGGTACGGGCCGGACGACCGTCCCGTAACCGGATCAACCGGCCGGATCGGACGGAACGGATGGGCGGCATGGCGGCATCGGCTGTGGACGAGGTGCGGACGGGCGGGCCCGCCGCGGCGGGCCCCGCCCGGCGGCCCGGCACCGGCGCGGCGCGTGGCTTCGCGCTGCTGCTGGTGATCACCGGGGCGGCGGGTCTGCTCGCGTCCTGGGTCATCACGCTGGACAAGTTCCACCTGCTGGAGGACCCCGACTTCACCCCGGCGTGCAGCCTCAACCCGGTCGTCTCCTGCGGCTCCATCATGGAGAGCGACCAGGCCGAGGCGTTCGGCTTCCCCAACCCGATGCTCGGGCTCGCCGCGTACGCCGCCGTCGTCGCGATCGGCACGGGCCTGCTGGCGGGCGCCAGGTACGGCCGCTGGTTCTGGCTCGGCCTCCAGGCCGGGACGCTCTTCGGCGTCGCCTTCTGCACCTGGCTCCAGTACCAGTCGCTGTACGAGATCAACGCGCTGTGCCTGTGGTGCTGCCTCGCCTGGGTCGCGACCTTGACCATGTTCTGGTACACGACGGCGCACAACGTCCGGCACGGCATCCTGCCCGCCCCCGCGGGTGCGCGGCAGTTCCTGGCGGAGTTCACCTGGCTCCTGCCCGTCCTGCACACCGGGGTCATCGGCATGCTGATCCTGACGCGCTGGTGGGACTTCTGGACGAGCTGACCGGCGGGCGGCCCCGCCCCCGCACCGCGCGCCCGGCTGTCGGTGGGGTGGCTTAGGGTCGGGAGGTGTGGAGCCCGATCTGTTCACCGCCGCGGCCGAGGAGCGTGCCGAGAGGGACCCGTCCGGCCGTCCCCTCGCCGTACGGATGCGTCCGCGCACGCTCGACGAGGTCGTCGGCCAGCGTCATCTCCTACGCCCGGGGTCGCCCCTGCGGCGGCTCGTCGGCGAGGGCGCGGGAGGTCCTGCCGGTCCCTCGTCCGTGATCCTGTGGGGGCCGCCCGGCACCGGGAAGACGACGCTGGCCCATGTCGTCAGCCAGGCCACGGACAAGCGCTTCGTGGAGCTGTCCGCGATCACCGCGGGCGTCAAGGAGGTCAGGGCCGTCATCGACGGCGCGCGGCGCTCCTCGGGCGCCTACGGCAAGGACACCGTGCTCTTCCTGGACGAGATCCACCGCTTCAGCAAGGCGCAACAGGACTCGCTCCTCCCGGCCGTGGAGAACCGCTGGGTCACCCTCATCGCCGCCACGACCGAGAACCCGTACTTCTCCGTCATCTCGCCGCTCCTGTCGCGCTCGCTGCTCCTCACCCTCGAACCGCTCACCGACGACGACCTGCGCGGCCTCCTGCGCCGCGCCGTCGCGGACGAGCGGGGCCTCGGCGGCGCCGTGACGCTGCCCGCCGCGACCGAGGCGCATCTGCTGCGGATCGGCGGCGGGGACGCGCGCCGCGCCCTCACGGCGCTGGAGGCCGGGGCGGGCGCCGCGCTGGCCAAGGGCGAGGAGGAGCTGACGCTCGCCACCATGGAGCAGGCCGTGGACCGCGCGGCCGTCACCTACGACCGGGACGGCGACCAGCACTACGACGTCGCCAGCGCGCTCATCAAGTCCATCAGGGGCTCGGACGTGGACGCGGCGCTGCACTACCTGGCCCGGATGATCGAGGCGGGGGAGGACCCGCGCTTCATCGCCAGGCGGCTGATGATCTCGGCCAGCGAGGACATCGGCATGGCGGACGCGACGGCCCTCCAGACGGCGGTCGCCGCGGCGCAGGCCGTCGCCATGATCGGCTTCCCCGAGGCGGCGATCACCCTCGGCCACGCGACGATCGCCCTCGCCCTCGCCCCGAAGTCCAACACGGCGGTCGTCGCGATCGGCGAGGCGCAGGCCGACGTACGGGCCGGGCTCGCCGGTCCCGTCCCCGCGCATCTGCGCGACAGCCACTACGGCGGGGCGTCCGACCTCGGCCACGGCAAGGGCTACCAGTACCCGCACGACGTGCCGGGCGGCATCGCGGCCCAGCAGTACGCGCCGGACGCCGTGCGGGACAAGCGCTACTACCGTCCGACCACCCACGGCGCCGAGGCGCGGTACACGGAGGTCCTGGCGCGCGTCCGCCGCCGCCTCGCGGGCGAGGGCTGAGGCGGGGCGGCGCCGCCGGGGCGGTGAAGGCCGCGGGTCAGGACGCGGCGGCCTCGAAGAGGTGGTGCATCGCGCGGCGCAGCCCCGTGATGTCGCCGACCGGCTCGGGGAAGTCGAAGCGTGCGTCCCAGACCGAGGCGTCCGAGCGCAGCCGCACCCGCAGCCCGAAGCGGTCGAGGCTGAGCGGCGTGATGCTGTCCCAGGCCGGGCAGGTCGCCTCGCCCTCGTCGTTCTCGCCCTCGTCCTCCAGGAGCGCGCACAGCGACCGCAGTTGCTCCGTGTGGGCCGCGGCGAGGTGCTGGAGCAGCTCGGCCTCGTGACGCGCCAGCGGGTCGGCTGCCGCGGCGGCGAACTCCTCGGGCTCCACGTGCGCCTCGCCCCACAGGTCGTCGGCGAACGCCTCGCCGACCTCCAGGCGCAGCAGCGCCCAGTCCGCGCCGGGCGCGGGCCCCGCCGGGTGGCGTTCGGCGAGCAGGCGGGAGGCGGCGCAATGCTCGTCCTGGTCGCGGACGGCGGTCAGCCAGCCCGCGACCCAGGCGCGTCCACGGATGCGGTGGGGCACGGAGACGGGCGCGACGTCAGTGATCTCCATCACTGCCGTCACGTCGTCGTCCTGCGCGTGGGCGGCGGCCCTGGCGACCGGTGAATCGGCCGGGACCAGCAGAAACACGTCTCCCGACGGGGTGACGACGCGGGCCTGCGGGACACCGTGGCCGAGGTCCCCGAGGTCGGCGCCCGGAATCGAGAGGGCCGCCGATGCGGTTGACTCGACCAGGGTGCGTACCCGTTCGGCCGCTGAAGGCCGCCGGACGGCTGCTTCGCCACCGGGACGCGGCTGACCCTCCTCCCGGCTTCGGTTTCCGATGCCGGACATGGGGCTCCCAGGTCGAATCATGCGCACTCCTCAGCTAAGGTAAGCCTCACCTAACTTACACGGAGGTTCGTTCAACGTGAACCAGTCGCGTCCCAAGGTCAAGAAGTCGCGCGCCCTCGGTATCGCGCTCACGCCGAAGGCGGTCAAGTACTTCGAGAAGCGCCCCTACCCGCCGGGCGAGCACGGGCGGGGCCGCAAGCAGACCAGCGACTACAAGGTCCGGCTGCTGGAGAAGCAGCGGCTCCGTGCGCAGTACGACATCAGCGAGCGGCAGATGGCGCGCGCCTACGACCGCGCCCGCAAGGTCGTCGGCAAGACCGGCGAGGCCCTGATCATCGAGCTGGAGCGCCGCCTCGACGCCCTGGTCCTGCGCAGCGGACTCGCCCGCACGATCTACCAGGCGCGCCAGATGGTCGTGCACGGCCACATCGCCGTCAACGGCCGCAAGGTGGACAAGCCGTCCTTCCGCGTCCGCCCCGAGGACGTCGTCAGCGTCCGCGAGCGCAGCCGCGAGAAGCACCCGTTCCTCGTCGCCCGTGAGGGTGGGTACGCGGGCGAGGGCGAGACCCCCCGTTACCTCCAGGTCAACCTGGAGGCTCTCGCCTTCCGCCTCGACCGCGACCCCAACCGGTCCGAGATCCCGGTCATCTGCGACGAGCAGCTGGTCGTCGAGTACTACGCCCGCTGAGCCGCCCCGCCCGCCGCCTCCCCGTCGTCGGCGCGGGACGCGGCGGGCGCCGGAAGCCGGTTCCCGCCCAGCTGCGAGGGCCGCACGGACGAGCCAGCCACCGCGCTGCGCGTCTGCCCGGCGGCCGAGCGGCGGTACAGCGCGCGGGCCACGGCCTCGTCCATGTCGAGCCGCTCGCCCTCGCGCTGCAACTCCCGCTGCCGGGCCGTCCCGATCTGCTCGCGCACCATCCGCTCGCACTCCTTGTGCGGATAGTTGAAGTAGTCCGAGCCGAACAGCGGCATCCCCACGGAACGCCACAGCCGGCCCGCCGCGCCCTGGAGCACCGCCGCCTCCGCCGCGTCCCCCTCGGTCGCCGTGATCAGCGCCATCATCTCGACGGACTGCACCGTCCCGACCAGGTCGCGGAACGTGTGGCTGACCCGCAGCGAGTGCTCCATCAGCTCACGCGCCGCCGCCGTCTCCTTGCGCTGCCAGGCCGCGAAGCTGAGGACGTACAGCGCGTAGACGCTGGCCCACTGCTCCCCGCTGTCCTCGCACGCCTGCCTGACCTCCTCGCACAGCTCCACGGCCCGGTCCAGGTCACCCTGGAAGGCGATGGCCATCGCGTACTCGGAACGGCCCACCAGGACGTTGCTGTTGAGCGTGCCCATCTCCTCGTACCGCCGCAGCGCCTCGGAGAGCAGCAACTCGGCGCGAGGCATCTCGTCGTTGATGAGCGCGAGGCAGCCGGTGAGGTGGACGGCGTACGCGGCGGCGAGCTGGTTGCCCGTACGCTCGGCGCCCTCGCCGCACTCCTGGAGCACGCTGAGCGCGCCCACCGTGTCGCCCTGGAGCACCGCGACGTACCCGTAGACCCACAGCGCGTCCAGGCGCGCGTCCTCGTGGTCCGTCTCCAGCTCCAGCACGCGGTCCAGCCAGTGCCGCCCCTCGGCGATCCGGCCGCAGCCCACCCAGCAGAACCACAGGGTCGCGGCGAGGTGCAGGGCGTAGCGGCCGTCCTCCTCGTCCTCCAGCGCGTACTCCAGCGCGGCCCGCAGGTTCGGCATCTCGACGTCGAGCCTGGCCGCCACCTCCGCCTGGCGCGCGCTGAACCACTCCAGCTCGCAGTACGTGACCAGGCCCGTGCACCAGTCGCGGTGCCTGCGGCGCATCCGGGCGGCGTCGCCCGTCGCCTCCAGCCAGTCGGCGCCGTACGCCCGCAGCGTGTCGAGCATCCGGTAGCGGACCCCTGCGCGCGTCTCCTCCTTGCTCACGATCGACTGCGCGACCAGCTCGGACAGCACGTCCAGGGCCTCGTCCGCCGTCAGTTCGGGGCCGCCGCAGACGTACTCCACCGCGTCGAGGTCGAAGTCGCCCGCGAAGACGGACAGCCGGGCCCACAGCAGCCGTTCCTGGGGCGTGCACAGCTCGTGGCTCCAGCCGACGGCCGTCCGCAGCGTCTGGTGGTGCGCGGGCGCGCCCCGCGCGCCGCCCACGAGCAGCCGGAAGCGGTCGTCGAGGCGGGCGAGGGTCTGCTCCAGCGACAGGGTGCGCAGCCGCCCCGCGGCCAGTTCGAGCGCCAGCGGGATGCCGTCGAGGCGGTGGCAGATCTCCTCGACCAGCCGCCGGTTGTCGTCCGTCACGGAGAACCCGGGGACGACGGCCGAGGCCCGCGCGGCGAACAGCTCCGCGGCCTCCTCCAGCGGACGGCCGCCGTCCGGCTCGCTCACCGCCGTCGCGGCGGGCGTCGGGCCGGGCGCAGGGGCCGTCAGCGGGCCGAGCGGGAACAGCACCTCGCCCGCCACGCCGAGCGGCCTGCGCCCGGTGACGAGCACCCGCAGGCGCGGGGCGCGCCGCAGCAGCTCGTGCACGAGGTCGGCGCACGGCTCCACCAGGTGCTCGACGCAGTCGAGCACCAACAGCAGCCGCCGGTCGGCCAGATGGTCGGTCAGCACGGTGAGCGGCGGACGCCGGGAGTGGTCGATGACGCCCAGGGCCTCGACGACGGCGTGCGCCAGCAGGTCGGGGTCGCGGACCGCCGCCAGCTCCACCAGCCAGACGCCGTCACAGAAGCGTTCCTGTGACTGACGGGCCGCGTGCAGCGCCGTCCGGCTCTTGCCGACGCCGCCCGCCCCGGTCACCGTGACGAGCCGGGAGCGCGCCACCTCCTGTTTCAGCGCGGTGGTCTCGGCCCGACGGCCGATGAAGGCCGTCAGCTCCGCCGGGAAGTTGCCCGGCCTCCGCCCGATGCCCGGTGCGTCCCGAGCCGAGGGCTCGGCATCTTGAAAGCCTCGCATGAAACACGGAGCGTACTGGTCGATATGCAGAACGTACAATTCCGGTCGCCCGGCTTGGCACGGGCGGGTGTTGTGCGGTACGAGGGGCGGCGGCCGGCGCGATAGGGTCGGGGCTCCGCCGCCATGCTCGGAAGGGCCCCGCCGACCCGGGCGCGCGGCCGGTGGACCGGCATCATCCCGATGTCCGTCCGACATCCGTACGAGGGAGGCGGTGCGTCCGTGTCCGGTGGTGAAGTGGCCGGTCTGCTGGTGGCCGTCTTCTGGGCGATCCTCGTCTCCTTCCTCGCCGTCGCGCTCGTCCGACTCGCGCAGGCCCTGCGCGCCGCGACGCGGATGCTGGAGGAGGTCACCGAGCGGGCCGTGCCCCTCCTCGGCGAGGCGTCCGCGACCGTGCGCTCCGCGCAGACCCAGCTGGACCGGGTGGACACCATCGCCGCCGACGTCGAGGACGTCGCCGCCAGCGCCTCCGCGCTGTCCGCCACCGTCGCCACGACCTTCGGCGGGCCCCTCGTGAAGGTCGCCGCCTTCGGCTACGGCGTACGCCGCGCGCTGGCCCGCCGCCGCACGGCCGACGAGCCGTCGCGTACCCTCCGCACCGTGCCCGGCCGCACGCTGCCGGGCCCCCGGCGCCGCCGCACCGGGCGTCCAGGAAAGGACTGACCCACCCGTGATCCGCCGCGCCTTCTGGTTCACCACCGGCGCAGCCGCCGGTGTCTGGGCCACCACCAAGGTCCAGCGCACCCTGCGCGAGCTGGCACCCGAGAGCCTCGCGGTCCGGGCCGCCGACCGCGCCGCGGCGGCCGGGCGCCGCGCGCGCGTCTTCGCCCTGGACGTGCGCACCGGCATGGCGCAGCGCGAGACCGAACTCAACGACGCCCTGGGCCTGGACGCGGAGCCTCCCGCGTCCGCCCGCGTGCTCCCCCCGCCCCGACCGTCCGGGAACACCCCCCGGGAACCCGAAAAGAGGACCACTGATGGAGTCGGCTGAAATCCGCCGCCGCTGGCTGAGCTTCTTCGAGAAGCGCGGGCACACGGTCGTGCCCTCGGCGTCGCTGATCGCGGACGACCCGACGCTGCTCCTGGTCCCCGCGGGCATGGTGCCGTTCAAGCCCTACTTCCTCGGCGAGGTCGCCCCGCCGCACCCGCGCGCCGTGAGCGTGCAGAAGTGCGTGCGCACGCCCGACATCGAGGAGGTCGGCAAGACCACGCGGCACGGCACGTTCTTCCAGATGTGCGGCAACTTCTCGTTCGGCGACTACTTCAAGGAGGGCGCCATCACGCTCGCCTGGGAGCTGCTGACGTCCTCCGTCGCCGACGGCGGCTACGGCCTCGACCCCGAGCGGCTGTGGATCACCGTCTACGAGCAGGACGACGAGGCCGAACGCATCTGGCGCGACGTCGTCGGCGTGCCCGCCGAGCGCATCCAGCGTCTCGGGATGGGCCCCAACTTCTGGTCCATGGGCGTCCCCGGCCCCTGCGGGCCCTGCTCGGAGATCAACTACGACCGTGGCCCCGCGTTCGGCGCCGAGGGCGGCCCCGCCGTCAACGACGAGCGCTACGTCGAGCTGTGGAACCTGGTGTTCATGCAGTTCGAGCGCGGCGCGGGCGAGGGCAAGGACGCCTACCCGATCCTCGGCGAGCTGCCCGCCAAGAACATCGACACCGGGCTCGGCCTGGAACGGCTGGCGATGGTCCTCCAGGGCGTCCACAACATGTACGAGACGGACACCCTGCGTCCCGTCATCGACCGCGCCGGGGAGCTGACCGGCGTCGCCTACGGCGCGGGCGAGGACAGCGACGTGTCCCTGCGCGTCGTCGCCGACCACATGCGGACCTCCGTGATGCTCATCGGCGACGGCGTGACGCCGGGCAACGAGGGCCGCGGCTACGTCCTGCGCCGCATCATGCGCCGCGCCGTCAGGAACATGCGCCTCCTCGGCGCCACCGGCGAGGTCGTCGGCGACCTCGTGGACGTCGTCCTCGGCTCGATGGGGCAGCAGTACCCCGACCTGCTCACCGACCGCCGCCGCATCGAGACCGTCGCCCTCGCCGAGGAGGCGGCGTTCCTCAAGACGCTCAAGGCCGGGACCAACATCCTCGACACCGCCGTCAGCGACACCAGGTCGGCGGGCGGCACCGTGCTGACGGGCGACAAGGCGTTCCTGCTGCACGACACCTGGGGCTTCCCGATCGACCTCACGCTGGAGATGGCCGCCGAGCAGGGCCTGTCCGTGGACGAGGCCGGTTTCCGGCGGCTGATGAAGGAGCAGCGGGACCGCGCCAAGGCCGACGCCCGCGCCAAGAAGCAGGGCCACGCCGACCTGTCGGCCTACCGCGAGGTGGCGGACGCGGCCGGTCCCTCCGAGTTCATCGGCTACGCGCACACCGCCGGTGAGGCCACCGTCGTCGGCGTGCTGGTGGACGGCGTGCCCGCGCCCGTCGCCACCGAGGGCGACGAGGTCGAGATCGTCCTCGACCGGACGCCGTTCTACGCCGAGGGCGGCGGACAGCTCGCCGACACCGGTCGTATCCGCCTCGCCTCCGGCGCGGTGGTCGAGGTGCGCGACGTGCAGCAGCCGGTGCCGGGCGTGTTCGTGCACAAGGGCGTCGTGCAGGTGGGCGAGGTGACGCTCGGCGCTCCCGCCGACAGCCGCATCGACCTCGCGCGCCGCCGTGCCATCGCCCGCGCCCACAGCGCCACCCACCTGACGCACCAGGCGCTGCGGGACGCCCTCGGCCCGACCGCCGCGCAGGCGGGCTCGGAGAACTCCCCGGGCCGCTTCCGCTTCGACTTCGGCTCGCCCACCGCCGTGCCGGGCAGCGTCCTCGCGGACGTCGAGCAGAAGATCAACGAGGTGCTGGCCCGCGAACTCGACGTCACCGCCGAGGTGATGTCGATGGACGACGCCAGGAAGCAGGGCGCCATCGCCGAGTTCGGCGAGAAGTACGGCGACCGGGTGCGCGTCGTCACCATCGGCGACTACTCCAAGGAGCTGTGCGGCGGCACGCATGTGCACAACACGGCGCAGCTCGGCCTGGTCAAGCTGCTGGGGGAGTCGTCCATCGGCTCGGGCGTGCGCCGCGTCGAGGCGCTGGTCGGCGCCGACGCCTACCGCTTCCTCGCCCGCGAGCACACGGTCGTCGCGCAGCTCACCGAGCTGGTGAAGGGGCGGCCCGAGGAACTGCCCGAGCGGATCTCGGGGATGCTCACGCGGCTGAAGGACGCCGAGAAGGAGATCGAGCGCTTCCGCGCCCAGAAGGTGCTGGAGGCGGCCGGTGGACTGGCCGCCGCCGCCCAGGACATCGGCGGCGTCGCGTTCGCCTCGGGGCGGGTGCCCGACGGCACGACGGCCGACGACCTGCGCCGTCTCGTGCTCGACGTGCGCGGCCGGTTCCCCGGGGACCGGGCCGCGGTGGTCGCGCTGTTCACCGTGGTCAACGGACGGCCGCTCACCGTCGTCGCGACCAACGAGCAGGCCCGCGCGCGCGGGCTCAAGGCCGGTGACCTCGTCCGCGCCGCGGCCAAGGCGCTCGGTGGCGGTGGCGGCGGCAAGCCGGACGTCGCGCAGGGCGGTGGGCAGGACCCGACCGCCGTCGAGGAGGCGCTGGCCGCCGTCGAGCGACTGGTCACGGAAGCCGCCTGATGCGCAGGGGCAGACGGCTCGGCGTCGATGTCGGCGAGGCCAGGATCGGCGTCGCGAGCTGTGACCCCGACGGGGTGCTCGCGACGCCGGTGGAGACGGTGCCGGGACGTGACGTCCCGGCCGCCCAGCGGCGGCTGGCGCAGCTCGTCGCCGAGTACGAGCCGGTCGAGGTGGTGATGGGCCTGCCCCGGTCGCTGAACGGACGGGAGGGCCCGGCCGCCGCGCGGGTGCGCGCGTTCGCGCGCGAGACGGCGCGGCGGGTGGCCCCGGTGCCGGTCAGGCTGGTGGACGAGCGGATGTCCACGGTCAGCGCCGCCCGTGACATGCGGGCCGCCGGGGTCTCCGCGCGCAAGGGCCGCGCGCGTATCGACCAGGCAGCCGCCGTCGTTATCCTCCAGACGGCCCTGGAGAGCGAGCGGGCTTCGGGGCAGCCACCGGGGCAGTGCGTCGAAGTGGTTGTCTGATCGCGGTACGGTAACGTTCCGCGCCAAGGACGGTCGGGCTGGTTGCGGGGGGTCCGCCGACCGCCGTCTCGCGTCACAAGGGGATCGATGACTGAGTATGGCCGGGGGCCTGGCCCCGAACCGTGGTACCCGGACAACGATCCGCTGTACGGGGAACGCGACTGGTCGGCCGAGCAGGGCCAGGGAGCGCCCCAGCAGGGGCAGCAACAGGGGTGGGACCAGTACGGCCAGCCCCAGCAGCAGTACCCGCAGCAGGGCCAGGGCTACGACCCGCAGTACGGGCAGCAGCCGCAGGACCAGCAGCAGTACTACGGCCAGCAGCAGGGGGGCTGGGACGGCGGCGGTCAGTACGGGGGCGGCCAGTACGACCAGTCGGGCCAGTACTACACCGGCGACCCGTACGCGGCGCAGCAGACCGGCGCGTACCCCACGGGCGAGTACCAGGACCCGTACGGCGCGCAGCAGCAACAGCAGCAGGCGCAGGGGTACCAGGGCGCGGACGCGCAGCAGCAACATCAGGACCAGCAGCAGCACTACGCCCAGGACTCCTACGGGCAGGAGCCCTACCCGCAGCAGCACCAGCAGCAGCCCGGCCCCGGCCCCGAGGCGCCGCCCGCCGGGCCGAGGGCGCCGGGCCAGCGCCGTCACGACACAGGACCCGACAGCCCGCCCGACACCGAGGCCGACCCCGAGACGGGCTGGGACCCCGGCCCGGACCAGGGCGAGAGCGACTTCTTCGGCAAGCAGGACGACGACTGGTCCGAGGCCGACGACCGCGCGGGCCGCCGTGCGGACAAGGGTGACAAGGACGACAAGAAGAAGCGCAGGCGCGGCGGTTGCGGCTGCATGGTCGCCGCCGCCCTCGTCGTCGGCGGTCTCGGCGGTGTCGCCTACTGGGGTTACGGCTTCTACCAGGACCGCTTCGGCCCCCCGGCCGACTACGCGGGCGAGGGCACCGGCGAGATCGAGGTCACGATCCCCGAGGGCTCGTCCCTCTCCGACATCGGCAACCTCCTGCGCAACGAGGGCGTCGTCCAGAGCCATGACGCGTTCGTCGCCGCCGCAGGGGCCGACGGCCAGCTCATCGAGGCGGGCATCTACACGCTCCGCAACGAGATGTCCGCCGAGTCCGCCGTCGCGCTGCTGCTCGAAGGGCCGGGCGGCAACGCGCTGATCATCCCCGAGGGCCAGCGCGCCATCCAGACGTACGCCGCCATCGACGAGCGGCTGGGCCTGGAGGAGGGCGCCACCGAGGAGATCGCCGAGTCCGCCGACATCGGGCTGCCCGAGTGGGCCGAGGGCGACGTCGAGGGCTTCCTGTGGCCCGCGCGCTACGACGTGGGCGAGAACACCACCCCCGAGGACCTGCTGACGCAGATGGTGGACCGCGCCGAGGCGGAGTTCACCGAGATCAACCTGGAGGACGCCGCGGCCGGGCTCGACCGCACGCCCCGCGAGATACTCACCATCGCGTCGCTCATCCAGGCCGAGGCCCAGGAGGACGGCGAGTTCCCCAAGGTCTCGCGCGTCATCTACAACCGCCTCGACATCGACATGCGGCTCCAGTTCGACTCGACGGTCAACTACGCGATGGGCCGCTCGACGCTCGACGTCTCGCTGGAGGACATCCAGGTCGATTCCCCGTACAACACCTACGAGGAGTACGGCCTGCCCCCCGGCCCGATCGACAACCCGGGCCACCAGGCGCTGGAGGCGGCGCTCAACCCGGAGGACGGGCCCTGGCTCTACTTCGTCACCGTCACGCCGGGCGACACCCGCTTCACCGACGACTTCGACGAGCACGAACGCAACCGCGAGGACTTCAACGAGGCCCAGCGGCAGGCCCGTGAGGAAGGGGACGGATGACCTCCGCCCCACCCCGCCGCGCCGCGGTCCTCGGCTCCCCGATCGCCCACTCGCTCTCCCCGGTCCTCCACCGCGCCGCCTACCGGGCCCTGGGCCTCGCGCGGTGGTCCTACGACCGGTTCGAGATCGACGAGGCCGCGCTCGCGCCGTTCGTCACCGCACTCGGCCCCGAGTGGGCCGGGCTGTCGCTGACGATGCCGCTGAAGCGCGCCGTCATGCCGCTGCTGGACGAGATCAGCCCGGTCGCCGCGTCCGTGGAGGCCGTGAACACCGTCCTGTTCACGCCCGAAGGCCGCCGCCTCGGCGACAACACCGACATCCCGGGCATCGAGGCGGCCCTGCGCGAACGCGGCGTCACCCGCGTCGGGCGCGCGGCGATCCTCGGCGCGGGCGCCACCGCGTCCTCCGCCCTCGCCGCCCTCGCCCGCGTGTGCGACGGCGAGGTGACGGCGTACGTCCGCGGCCCCGCGCGCGCCGCCGAGATGCGCGGCTGGGGCGAACGGCTCGGCGTCCCCGTCGCCACCGCCGACTGGTCGCGCGCCCACGAGGCGCTGACCGCGCCGCTCGTCGTCGCCACCACCCCCGCGGGGGCCACCGACGCCCTCGCCGCCGCCGTGCCGGAGCGCCCCGGCACGCTCTTCGACGTCCTCTACGACCCCTGGCCCACCCCGCTCGCCGCCGCCTGGCGCGCGCGCGGCGGCCGGGTCGTCGGCGGCCTCGACCTGCTCGTCCACCAGGCCGTCCTCCAGGTCGAACGGATGACGGGCGCCCCCGCCGCGCCGCTGGCCGCCATGCGCGAGGCGGGCGAGAACGCCCTCGCCGCCGCCTGATCCCCCCCGGCCGTCTCGCGGTTCAGACCACTTCCTGGCCACCCGCCGGGACATGGCAGGATCGTGACGGAGACATCGGCAGGGTCGTACAGGCCGAGGCATCGCACGAGGCATCGCAAGGAGCACCGTTGAGCAGGTTGCGCTGGCTGACCGCGGGGGAGTCGCACGGACCCGCACTGGTGGCGACGCTGGAGGGGCTGCCCTCCGGCGTACCGGTCACCACCGACCTGGTGGCGGACGCGCTGGCCCGCCGGCGGCTCGGCTACGGGCGGGGCGCCCGGATGAAGTTCGAGCGCGACGAGGTCACGTTCCTCGGCGGCGTCCGTCACGGGCTGACCCTCGGCTCCCCGGTCGCCGTCATGGTCGGCAACACCGAGTGGCCCAAGTGGGAGCAGGTCATGTCCGCCGACCCGGTGGACCCCGCGGAACTGGCCGCCCTGGCACGCAACGCTCCGCTCACCCGGCCGCGCCCCGGCCACGCCGACCTGGCCGGGATGCAGAAGTACGGCTTCGACGAGGCCCGTCCCATCCTGGAACGCGCCTCCGCCCGGGAGACGGCGGCCCGCGTCGCCCTCGGCGCCGTCGCCCGCTCCTACCTCAAGGAGACCGCCGGGATCGAGATCGTCTCGCACGTCGTGGAGCTGGGCGCCGCGGCTGCCCCGCACGGTGACCTGCCGGTCCCGGCCGACACCGCGCGGCTCGACGCCGACCCGGTGCGCTGCCTCGACCCGGGCGCGAGCGCGGCGATGGTCGCCGAGATCGACCAGGCGCACAAGGACGGCGACACCCTCGGCGGCGTCGTGGAGGTCCTCGCGTACGGCGTCCCGGTCGGCCTCGGCTCGCACGTCCACTGGGACCGCCGCCTCGACGCCCGGCTCGCGGGCGCGCTGATGGGGATCCAGGCCATCAAGGGCGTGGAACTGGGCGACGGCTTCGGGCTCGCGCGCGTCCCCGGCTCGCGGGCGCACGACGAGATCATCGCCACCCCCGACGGCATCCGCCGCGCCTCCGGCCGCTCCGGCGGCACCGAGGGCGGCCTCACCACCGGTGAACTCCTGCGCGTACGCGCCGCGATGAAGCCCATCGCGACCGTGCCGCGCGCCCTCGCCACCGTGGACGTCGCCACCGGCGAGACGGCCCGCGCGCACCACCAGCGGTCCGACGTCTGCGCCGTGCCCGCCGCGGGCATCGTGGCCGAGGCGATGGTGGCGCTGGTGCTGGCCGACGCCGTCGCCGAGAAGTTCGGCGGCGACAGCGTCCCCGAGACGCGGCGCAACGTCACCGGCTTCCTCGACTCGCTGGAGGTCAGGTGACCGCCGCCCCCGCCGCCGGACCCGCCGCCGTCCTCGTCGGGCCGCCCGGTTCCGGCAAGTCCACCGTCGGCGCGCTCCTCGCCGGGCGCCTCGGCAGGACCGTCCGCGACACCGACGCCGACGTCGAGCGCACCGCAGGCAAGCCGATCTCCGAGATCTTCATCGACGAGGGCGAGGCGCACTTCCGCGCCCTGGAGGCCGACGCGGTACGCGCCGCGCTCACCGGGCACGACGGCGTCGTCTCCCTCGGCGGCGGCGCCGTGCTGGACGCGGGCACCCGCGCCCTGCTGGCCGGGCTGCCCGTCGTCTTCCTGGACGTGCCGCTCGCCGAGGCCATGAAGCGCGTCGGCCTCGACGTCTCCCGCCCGCTGCTGGCCGTCAACCCCCGGCAGCGCTGGCGCGCCCTCATGGAGGAGCGCCGCCCCCTGTACACGGAGGTCGCCCGCGCGGTCGTGACGACCGCAGACCGCACCCCGGACGAGGTCGCCTCCGCGGTCCTCGACGCATTGGAGCTGACGACAGCATGACCACACCCGCAGCGCCCGAGGAGAAGACCGTCACGGTCACCGTCGGCGGCGAGGCAGGGACCACCCCGTACGACGTCCTCATCGGCCGCCGCCTGCTGGACGAGCTGCCCCGCCTGGTCGGCGCCGAAGCCCGCCGGGTCGCCGTGCTGCATCCCGAGGCGCTGGCCGAGACCGGCGAGGTGCTGCGCCAGGACCTCGCCGAGCAGGGCTACGAGGCCATCGCCGTCCAGCTGCCGAACGCCGAGGAGGCCAAGACGGCCGAGGTCGCCGCGTACTGCTGGAAGGCGCTCGGCCAGACCGGCTTCACGCGCAGCGACGTGATCGTGGGCGTCGGCGGCGGCGCGACCACCGACGTCGCGGGCTTCGTCGCCGCGACATGGCTGCGCGGGGTGCGCTGGGTCGCCGTCCCCACCACGGTGCTCGGCATGGTGGACGC
The DNA here is from genome assembly GCF_000719135.1 of Streptomyces avicenniae. Lineage (GTDB taxonomy): Bacteria > Actinomycetota > Actinomycetes > Streptomycetales > Streptomycetaceae > Streptomyces > Streptomyces avicenniae. The sequence goes on from NZ_JOEK01000010.1 coordinate 153,055, forward strand.
GGCCGTCGGCGGCAAGACGGGCATCAACACCGCCGAGGGCAAGAACCTCGTCGGCGCCTTCCACCCGCCCGCCGGGGTGCTGTGCGACATGGCCGCGCTCGACTCGCTGCCGCTCCACGACTACGTCTCGGGGCTTGCCGAGATCATCAAGGCGGGCTTCATCGCCGACCCGGAGATCCTGCGGCTGATCGAGTCCGACCCGCAGGCCGCGCGCCGCCCCGACGCGCCGTTCGCCGCCGAGCTGATCGAGCGCGCGGTCCGCGTCAAGGCCGAGGTCGTCAGCGGCGACCTGCGCGAGTCGGGGCGCCGCGAGATCCTCAACTACGGGCACACCCTGGCGCACGCCATCGAGAAGAACGAGCGCTACAACTGGCGGCACGGCGCCGCCGTCGCCGTCGGCATGGTCTTCGCCGCGGAACTGGGCCGCATCGCGGGCCGCCTCGACGACGCCACCGCCGACCGGCACCGCGCCGTCCTCACCTCGGTCGGCCTGCCCGTCACCTACCGGGGCGACCAGTGGCCGCGCCTGCTGGACACGATGCGGATCGACAAGAAGACCCGCGGCGACCGGCTGCGCTTCATCGTCCTGGACGGCCTGGCACGGCCCACCGTCCTGGAGGGCCCCGACCCGGCCATGCTGCTGGCCGCGCACGCGGAGATCGCCGCGTGAGCCGCCGCGTCCTGGTCGTCAACGGCCCGAACCTCGGCCGCCTCGGCTCCCGCGAGCCGGACGTCTACGGCTCCACCTCGTACGCAGGGCTCGTCGCACGCTGCACGGCCGTGGGCGAGGAGCTGGGCCTCGACGTCGAGGTGCGCGAGACGAACGACGAGGGCGAGCTGATCCGCTGGCTGCACGAGGCCGCGGACGGGGCGATCCCCGTCGTGCTGAACCCCGGCGCGTTCACGCACTACTCGTACGGCATGCGGGACGCCGCCGCGCAGCGCACGGCGCCGCTGATCGAGGTGCACCTCTCGAACCCCCACCGGCGCGAGGAGTTCAGGCACACGTCGGTCGTCGCGGCCGTCGCCAGCGGCACGGTCGCGGGCTTCGGGATCGGCTCGTACGTCCTCGCGCTGCGCGCCGTCGCCGAGGAACTGGCGGGCTGACGCGGGCGCGGCACCCGGGGGCCGTCCCGCGCGTTGTGCCGGGTGGGGCGGGCCGTGCGGGCGCCCGTGCGCGCTCATGCGCCCCCGCCCCGGGTGAACGCGGACGGAAGCGGGAATGCGGAGATCACGAGGCGACACGGACGACCGGTACCGTGTGGAGCGTTCGAATACATGCGCGGGCCGACAGGCCCCGCGCGGACCTTCCAGGTGGGGGAGCTGATGCACCAGCCCGGCGCGATGCCGGTGCCGCCCACGGCACCGGCCGACGGCCTGACGACCGGCCACGTCCAGCTGCCGCCAGGCGGCATGGTCCCGGCCCCGGCCGCCCCGCCCGGCGCGGCCGTCCCCGACACGGCGCACGCCGGGGTCGCGGTCCTGCTGATCGGCCCGGCGGGGGCGGGGAAGACGACGGTGGCCCGTCACTGGGCCGGTCTGCGCCCGGTGCCCACCGCGCACATCAGCCTCGACGACGTCCGCGAGTGGGTGCGGGCCGGATTCGCCGATCCCCGTGCGGGATGGGACGACCGCTCCGAGGCCCAGTACCGCCTCGCCCGCCGCACCTGCGGCTTCGCCGCGCGCAACTTCATGGCCAACGGCATCTCCTGCATCCTGGACGACGCCGTCTTCCCCGACCGGCCCGCCGTCGGGCTCGGCGGCTGGAAACGGCACGTGGGCCCCGGGCTCATCCCCGTCGTGCTGCTGCCGGGGCTGGACGTCGTCCTCGAACGGAACGCGGCCCGCACCGGCACCCGCCGCCTCTCCGACGAGGAGGTCGCCACCATCCACGGCCGCATGGCCGGGTGGTACGGCTCCGGCCTGCCCATCATCGACAACTCGCGGCACGACGTGCCCACCACGGCGCGGATGCTGGACGAGGCCGTCGCCCGCAGCCTCACCAGTCCGCCGCAGTGGTGAGGCCCACGCGACGGCACGCGCGCCCGTGCGCCCGCTCGTCCGGACGCGTCGAGCCAGCCGTCCGCGTCCCCGCTGCGTAGGCTCGACGCATGTCCGAGGTACTCGCCGGTCGGCGCTCACAGCTGCGTGCCCGCTCCGCCCCGGCGGGTGCGGGCGCCATCGTCGTGTCCAGACCTGCCAACGTCCGCTACCTCGCCGGTCCCGTGCCCGCAGGGGCGGCCCTGCTGCTGGGCCCCGAGGGGGACGACGTGCTCCTCGCCCACCGCGACCCCACGGTGGACCCGGTCGGCCCGCCCCCGTCGGGCCCGCGCTGGCCGGGGCCCGGCGTCCCCGAGGAGTCGGGGCTGCGCACGGCCGTCCTGGAGGCGGGTGAGGACCCGGCCGTCGCCGCCGTGCGGATGGCCGCGACGGCGGGCGTGACGTCCCTCGCCGTCGAGGAGCACCACCTCACCGTGACGCGGCACCGCAAGCTCGCCGCCGCCGCCCCCGGCGCCCTCCTCACCGACCTGGACCGCGCGGTGGAGCGGCAGCGCCTCGTCAAGGACGAGGAGGAGATCGCCGCGCTGCGCGGCGCCGCCGAGATCACCGACCGCGCCCTGGGCGAGCTGCTGGAGTCCATCCTCGTGGGCAGGACGGAGCGCCATCTGGCGCTGGAGCTGGAACGGCGGCTGGTCGATCACGGCGCGGACGGGCCCGCGTTCCCCACCTCGGTCGCCACCGGCGGCAACTCGGGCCTGGCCGGGCACCGGCCGACCGACCGCCGGGTCGAGGAAGGGGATTTCCTGACCGTGCGGCTCGGCGCCAGCTTCCGCGGCTACCGCTGCCAGATCGGCCGGACGTTCGTCATCGGCACGACCCCGGCCGACTGGCAGATCGAGCTGTACGAGGTCGTCTTCGCCGCTCAGCGGGCCGCGCGGGAGGCGCTGGTGCCGGGCGCGGAGCTGCGCGCGGTGGACCGGGCGGCGCGGGACGTCATCACGGCGGCCGGGCACGGGACCGCGCTGGGGCCGGTCACGGGGTACGGGGTGGGCCTGGAGATCGGGGAGGACCCTCGGCTGTCCCCCGCCGCCATGGGTAGACTTGGCCCCTGTGTGCCGGTCACCGTCGAGCCGGGGGTCCATCTTCCAGGCCGGGGCGGTGTCCGGATCGACGACACGCTCGTCGTCCGCCCACCGGCGGACGGCGGACCTGAGCTACTCACCATCACGACCAAGGAGCTCCTCGCCCTGTGACCCCGTCCGGGGACAGCCGCGCGGGGGGACCGTGGTCTCCCCAAGCAGCAGTGTGTAGGAGATTCCGCAACCGTGGCCACCACGAACGACCTCAAGAACGGCATGGTGCTCAAGCTCGACAGCGGCCAGTTGTGGTCCGTAGTCGAGTTCCAGCACGTCAAGCCCGGCAAGGGCGGCGCCTTCGTCCGTACCAAGCTCAAGAACGTGCTCTCAGGCAAGGTGGTGGACAAGACCTTCAACGCGGGCACCAAGGTGGACACGGCCACGGTGGACCGGCGGGGGATGCAGTTCTCCTACAAGGACGGCTCCGACTTCGTCTTCATGGACACCGAGACGTACGAGCAGCTCTACGTCACGCCGGAGACCGTGGGCCAGGCGGCCAACTACCTGCTGGAGGGCCAGGACTGCACCGTGGCCATCCACGAGGAGAACCCGCTGTTCGTCGAGCTGCCCGCGGCCGTCGAGCTGGTCATCGAGTACACCGAGCCCGGTGTGCAGGGTGACCGTTCCACCGGCGGCACCAAGCCCGCGCGGCTGGAGACCGGTTACGAGATCGGCGTCCCGCTGTTCATCACCACCGGCGAGAAGATCAAGGTGGACACCCGCTCCGGCGATTACCTCGGCCGGGTGAACAGCTAACCGTGGCCGCCCGCAGCAAGGCCCGCAAACGAGCCCTGCAGATCCTCTTCGAAGCCGACCAGCGCGCCGCAGCGCCGACCGAGGTGCTCGCCGGCTGGGTCGCCCTCGCGCGGGGCGACGAGCGCCAGCCACCGGTGAGCGAGTACACCCGCACCCTGGTGGAGGGCTACGAGCCGCGCGCCGAGCGGATCGACGAGCTGATCGCCCAGTACGCCGTCAGCTGGCCGCTCGACCGGATGCCGGTCGTGGACCGCAACATCCTGCGGCTCGCCGCCTACGAGCTGATCTGGGAGGACGACACTCCCGACGCCGTGGTGCTGGACGAGGCCGTGCAGCTCGCGCGCGAGTTCTCGACGGACGAGTCCCCGGCGTTCGTGAACGGTCTGCTGGGCCGCCTGAAGGACCTGAAGCCCTCCCTGCGCCGCTGACGGCGCCGAGGGCCCGCGAGGGTCCCCGCGGCGGCGGCACGGCCGCCCGTGGTCACGTGAGGCGGGGCACCGCTCGGTGCCCCGCCTCCGGTGTGTCCGCAGGCGGGCCGGGATCAGCTCTCGTCCGCCTGGACCGCCCGGCGCGCGTCGGCGCCGAGCACGCCCCAGCTGATGAGCTGCTCGGTCAGCACGGAGGGCGACTGGTCGTAGATCACGGCCAGTGTCCGCAGGTCGTCCTGGCGGATCGAGAGGACCTTGCCGTTGTAGTCACCGCGCTGGCTCTGGATGGTCGCGGTGTAACGCTGCAACGGGCCCGCCTTCTCGCTGGGCACGGTGGCGAGCCGCTCCAGGTCGAGGACCAGTTTCGGCGGCGGCTCGGCGGCGCCACCGGGCGTGGAGCCGGGCAGCAGCTCCTGGACGGGCACCCCGTAGAAGTCCGCCAGCTCCGCGAGGCGCTGCACGGTGACGGCACGGTCGCCGCGCTCGTAGGAACCGACCACGACCGCCTTCCAGCGGCCTTGCGACTTCTCCTCGACCCCATGGAGCGACAGACCCTGCTGGGTGCGGATGGCCCGGAGCTTCGCTCCGAGCTGTTTGGCGTATTCGCTGGACATGTGTCTCCCCGGACGGCTTTTGGTAACTCACTGTGATGTTACGCAGCGTGATTTATCCCGTCAAGCCGGGATCGCAGAGTTGCCTCTGACCTGGGGCGATGCGGAGCGTGCCGAAGGGCCTGATACGCTCGACGGCGATCGAACGACGTCCTTTAAGACCCGTCCCGTGAGGCGGGGAAGGAGGTCCTGCGCCATGGACGACAGCAGCACCGTACCGACCCACCCCGACGCCGCCGACCCGTCCGCCCCCCGCTCCGTGCTGGAGGCCCCGGACATCGCGCGCGCCCTGACCCGTATCGCCCACGAGATCGTCGAGCGCGCCAAGGGCGCCGACGACGTGGTGCTCCTCGGCATCCCGACCAGGGGTGTCTTCCTCGCCCGGCGGCTCGCCGCCCGGCTGCGCGAGATCACCGGCCATCCGGTGCCCGTCGGCTCCCTCGACATCACGATGTACCGGGACGACCTGCGGATGCGCCCCGCCCGCGCGCTGGCACGCACCGAGATCCCGGGCGACGGCATCGACGGCCGTCTGGTGATCCTCCTGGACGACGTGCTCTTCTCGGGACGCACCATCAGGGCCGCCCTCGACGCGCTGAACGACATCGGGCGCCCCCGCGCCGTGCAGCTCGCCGTGCTCGTCGATCGGGGCCACCGCGAGCTGCCGATCAGGGCCGACTACGTCGGCAAGAACATCCCCACGTCGCAGCGTGAGACCGTCCGGGTCCTGCTCACCGAGGAGGACGGCCGCGACGGCGTGCTCCTCGGCGTGCGCGGGCAGTCCCCGGCCGCCGACGGGCGCTGACCCATGTCCCTCGCCGGGCCGTAGCCCCGTCATGCCAGCACGCCGCACACCCCCCTTTTCGGCTCTCGGCCAGGCCATCGCCTGGACCCACGGAAGGCACTGATGAAGCGTCACCTCATCTCGGCCGCCGATCTCACGCGCGACGACGCCGTCCTCGTCCTGGACACCGCCGAGGAACTCGCCCGCGTCGCCGACCGGCCGATCAAGAAGCTGCCCACCCTGCGCGGCCGGACGGTCGTCAACCTGTTCTTCGAGGACTCGACCCGCACCCGGATCTCCTTCGAGGCGGCGGCGAAACGTCTCTCCGCCGACGTCATCAACTTCTCCGCCAAGGGCTCGTCCGTCTCCAAGGGCGAGTCCCTGAAGGACACCGCGCTCACCCTGGAGGCGATGGGCGCCGACGCGGTCGTCATCCGCCACCACGACTCGGGCGCCCCCCACCGGCTGGCCACCTCCGAGTGGATCGGCGGCGCCGTCGTCAACGCGGGCGACGGCACGCACGAGCACCCGACGCAGGCGCTGCTCGACGCGTTCGCCATCCGCCGCCGCCTCGTCGCCGGGCCCTCGGGCGGCCTCGGCAAGGACCTGTCGGGGCGGCGGGTCACCATCGTCGGCGACATCCTGCACAGCCGCGTGGCCCGCTCCAACATCCACCTGCTCACGACCCTCGGCGCGCAGGTCACCGTCGTCGCGCCGCCCACCCTGCTGCCGGTCGGCGCGGGCGTGTGGCCCTGCGAGGTGTCCTACGACCTCGACGCCGTCCTGCCGACGTCGGACGCCGTGATGATGCTGCGCGTCCAGCGCGAGCGCATGAACGCCGCGTACTTCCCCACCGAGCGTGAGTACGCCCGCCGTTACGGTCTCGACGGCGACCGGATGGCCCGCATGCCCGAGCACGCGATCGTCATGCACCCCGGCCCGATGAACCGCGGCATGGAGATCACCGCCGAGGTCGCCGACTCGCCCCGCTGCACCGCCGTCGAGCAGGTCTCCGGCGGCGTCAGCGTCCGGATGGCCGTCCTGTACCTGCTGCTCGGCGGCTCGGAGCCGGCCGTGAGCACCACCCGCACCGAGGAGAACACGCTGGCATGAGCGCTGACCCGACCGACCAGAACCGGACACTGATCCGCGGCGCCCGCGTCCTCGGCGGCGACCCGGCCGACCTCCTGATCGACGGCGGCACCGTCGCCGCGACCGGCACCGGCCTCGCCGCGGACGGCGCCGAGGTCATCGACGCCACCGGCCTCGTGCTGCTGCCAGGGCTCGTGGACCTCCACACCCACCTGCGCGAACCGGGCCGCGAGGACTCCGAGACCGTCCTCACCGGCACCCGCGCCGCGGCGGCCGGTGGCTTCACCGCCGTGCACGCCATGGCCAACACCTTCCCCGTCGCCGACACCGCCGGTGTCGTCGAGCAGGTCTGGCGCCTCGGCGCCGCCTCCGGCTACTGCGACGTCCAGCCGGTCGGCGCCGTCACCGTCGGCCTCGGCGGCAGGCAGCTCGCCGAACTCGGCGCCATGCACGACTCCGCCGCCGGGGTGACCGTCTTCTCCGACGACGGCAAGTGCGTGGACGACGCGGTCATCATGCGGCGCGCGCTGGAGTACGTGAAGGCGTTCGACGGCGTCGTCGCACAGCACGCCCAGGAGCCGCGGCTCACCGAGGGCGCCCAGATGAACGAGGGCACCGTCTCCGCCGACCTCGGCCTCGGCGGCTGGCCCGCCGTCGCCGAGGAGTCGATCATCGCCCGCGACGTCCTGCTCGCGGCGCACGTCGGCTCCCGCCTGCACATCTGCCACGTCAGCACGGCGGGTTCCGTCGAGCTGGTCCGCTGGGCCAAGTCGAAGGGCTGGCGCGTCACGGCCGAGGTGACGCCCCACCACCTGCTGCTGACCGACGAGCTGGTCCGCTCCTACGACCCCGTCTACAAGGTCAACCCGCCGCTGCGCACCGAGGAGGACGTCCTCGCGCTGCGCGCCGCGCTCGCCGACGGCACCATCGACTGCGTGGCCACCGACCACGCCCCGCACCCGCACGAGGACAAGGACTGCGAGTGGGGCGCGGCGGCCATGGGGATGATCGGCCTGGAGACGGCGCTGTCCGTCGTCCAGCACACGATGGTGGACACCGGGCTGCTCGACTGGGCCGGGGTCGCCGACCGGATGTCGTACCGGCCCGCCGCCATCGGGCGGCTCACGGGCCAGGGCAGGCCGGTCGCCGTCGGCGAGCCCGCCAACCTGACCCTGGTGGACCCCGCGCACCGCGCGCCCGTCGATCCCGCGGCCTTCGCCTCCCGCAGCCGCAACACGCCCTACCGCGGCCGTGAGCTGCCGGGCCGGGTCGTCCACACGTTCCTGCGCGGACGGGCCACGGTCCGGGACGGGAAGCTCGCATGAACGCGCCGCACGCCCTCACCGCACTCGCCGCCCCGCTGGCCGAGGAGACCCGCAGGTCGCAGGAGGTCACCGACTGGGGCGAACGCATCGCCTGGCTCGTCGGCATCGCCCTGTTCGTCGCCCTGGTCTACTGGCTGATGCGCGAGGGCTGGAAATGGCGGGCCACGCTCCAGGGCGACCTGCCGGAACTGCCCCCCGTGCCGGAGGACGACGCCACGCCCCGCCTCACGCTCACCGGCCGCTACCACGGCTCGACGACCGCGGGGCAGTGGCTCGACCGCATCGTCGCGCGCGGCCTCGGCGCCCGCAGCCGGGTCAGGCTCGACCTGACGGACGCGGGCGTGACGGTCACCGGCACCGGCGCCGGTGACTTCCTGATCCCCGCCGCCCGGCTGCGCGGGGCCCGCCTCGACAAGGGCATCGCGGGCAAGGTCCTCACCGAGGGCGGCCTGCTCGTCCTGACCTGGGAGCACGGCGACCGGCTGCTCGACTCAGGGTTCCGCTCGGACACCGCCGCCGGGCACGCCGCCTGGGTCGAGGCCCTGGGCACCTATCTGCCGGAGGGCGTCGCCGCCCCCGCCTCCGGCCCACCCACCACCCCCGGCCCGCACAGCGAAGAAGGCGCACGATGACCACAGCCAGCCCGACCCCCGCGCTGCTCGTCCTGGAGGACGGCCGCACCTTCCGCGGCCAGGCGTACGGCGCGGTGGGGGAGACCTTCGGGGAGGCCGTCTTCTCGACCGGCATGACCGGTTACCAGGAGACGCTGACCGACCCCTCCTACCACCGCCAGATCGTCGTGATGACCGCGCCGCACATCGGCAACACGGGCGTCAACGACGAGGACCCGGAGTCCCGCCGCATCTGGGTCGCCGGGTACGTCGTCCGCGACCCCGCCCGTACCCCGTCCAACTGGCGCTCCGTGCGCACGCTGGACGAGGAGCTGGCCGCCCAGGGCGTCGTCGGCATCGGCGGCGTGGACACCCGCGCCCTCACCCGCCACCTGCGCGAGCGCGGCGCGATGCGCGCCGGGATCTTCTCCGGCCCGGCCCTCGGCGCCCGGGAGGACGACCTCCTGGCCCGCGTACGGTCCGCGCCGCAGATGGCGGGCGCCGACCTGGCCGCCGAGGTGGCCGTCACCGAGCCGTACACCGTGCCGGCCCTCGGCACCAAGCGCCTGGCGGTCACCGCCGTGGACCTCGGCATCAAGGGCATGACGCCGCACCGCATGGCCGAGCGCGGCATCGAGGTGACCGTCGTGCCCGCCACCGCCACGCTGGACGAGATCTACGCGTCGTCGCCCGACGGCGTGTTCTTCTCCAACGGCCCCGGCGACCCCGCCACCGCCGACCACCCCGTCGCGCTGATGCGCGGCGTCCTGGAACGCGCCACCCCGCTGTTCGGCATCTGCTTCGGCAACCAGGTCCTCGGCCGGGCACTCGGCTTCGGCACCTTCAAGCTGAAGTACGGCCACCGCGGCATCAACCAGCCGGTGAAGGACCTGGCCACCGGCAAGGTCGAGGTCACCGCGCACAACCACGGCTTCGCCGTGGACGCGCCGCTCGACGGTCCTTCCGAGACCCCCTTCGGCCGCGCCGAGGTCTCCCACGTCTGCCTGAACGACGACGTCGTCGAGGGGCTGCGGCTGCTCGACCGGCCCGCCTTCAGCGTCCAGTACCACCCCGAGGCCGCGGCGGGCCCGCACGACGCGGCCTACCTGTTCGATCGTTTTGTTTCCCTGATGGAGGACCGGCGTGCCTAGGCGTTCGGATATCACGTCCGTACTGGTGATCGGCTCCGGTCCGATCGTGATCGGGCAGGCGGCCGAGTTCGACTACTCGGGCACGCAGGCCTGCCGTGTGCTCAAGGCCGAGGGGCTGCGGGTCGTCCTCGTCAACTCCAACCCGGCCACCATCATGACCGACCCGGAGATCGCCGACGCGACCTATGTCGAGCCGATCACCCCGGAGTTCGTCGAGAAGATCATCGCGAAGGAGCGCCCCGACGCGCTCCTGCCGACCCTGGGCGGCCAGACCGCGTTGAACGCCGCCATCGCCCTGCACGAGGCGGGCACGCTGGAGCGCTACGGCGTGGAGCTGATCGGCGCCAGCGTCGAGGCCATCAGGAAGGGCGAGGACCGCGAGCTGTTCAAGGGCGTCGTGGAGACCGTGCGCGGCCAGCTCGGGCACGGCGAGTCGGCCCGCTCCGTCATCTGCCACTCGATGGACGACATCCTCGCGGGCGTGGAGGAGCTGGGCGGCTACCCGGTCGTCGTCCGCCCCTCGTTCACCATGGGCGGCGCCGGTTCCGGCTTCGCGCACGACGAGGACGAGCTGCGCCGCATCGCCGGGCAGGGCCTCGCCCTGTCCCCGACGACCGAGGTGCTGCTTGAGGAGTCGATCCTCGGCTGGAAGGAGTACGAGCTGGAGCTGATGCGCGACCGCAACGACAACGTGGTCGTCGTCTGCTCCATCGAGAACCTCGACCCGATGGGCGTGCACACCGGCGACTCCATCACGGTCGCGCCCGCGATGACGCTGACCGACCGCGAGTACCAGATCCTGCGGGACATCGGCATCGCCGTCATCCGCGAGGTCGGCGTGGACACCGGCGGCTGCAACATCCAGTTCGCGGTGAACCCCGAGGACGGCCGGGTCGTCGTCATCGAGATGAACCCGCGCGTCTCCCGCTCCTCCGCGCTCGCCTCCAAGGCCACCGGCTTCCCGATCGCCAAGATCGCCGCCCGCCTGGCCATCGGCTACACGCTGGACGAGATCCCGAACGACATCACCGAGAAGACGCCCGCGTCCTTCGAGCCGACGCTCGACTACGTCGTCGTCAAGGTGCCCCGGTTCGCGTTCGAGAAGTTCCCGGCCGCCGACGCCACGCTGACGACGACCATGAAGTCCGTCGGCGAGGCCATGGCGATCGGCCGCAACTTCACCGAGGCGCTCAACAAGGCGCTGCGCTCCCTGGAGAAGAAGGACGCGCCGTTCGACTTCTCCGCCCTCGCCCCCGGCGCCGCCGACTCCGCCGCCCCGGCAGACCCCGCCGACAAGGAAGCCCTGCTGCGGCTCGCCGCCGTCCCCACCGACGGGCGGCTGGGCACCGTCATGCGTGCCGTCGTCGCGGGCGCGACCCCGGAGGAGGTCTTCGAGGCCACCCGCATCGACCCCTGGTTCGTGGACCAGCTGTTCCTCGTCCACGAGACGGCCCGGCTGATCGCCGACGCCGACCAGCTCGGCCCGGAACTCCTGCGCACCGCCAAGCGCCACGGCTTCTCCGACGCCCAGATCGCGGACATCCGCGGCCTGCGCGAGGAGGTCGTGCGCCAGGTGCGGCACGCCCTCGGCGTCCGGCCGGTCTACAAGACGGTGGACACCTGCGCCGCCGAGTTCGCCGCCCGCACCCCGTACCTGTACTCCTCCTACGACGAGGAGACGGAGGTCACCCCGCGCGAGCGGCCCGCCGTCCTCATCCTCGGCTCGGGCCCCAACCGCATCGGCCAGGGCATCGAGTTCGACTACTCCTGCGTCCACGCCTGCTTCGCGCTCAGCGACGCGGGCTACGACACGGTGATGGTCAACTGCAACCCGGAGACCGTCTCCACCGACTACGACACCTCCGACCGGCTGTACTTCGAGCCGCTCACGCTGGAGGACGTCCTGGAGATCGTCCACGCGGAGACGCAGGCGGGGCCCGTCGCGGGCGTCCTCGTGCAGCTCGGCGGCCAGACGCCGCTCGGGCTCGCGCAGGCGCTGAAGGACAACGGCGTGCCGGTCGTCGGCACCTCGCCCGAGGCGATCCACCTCGCCGAGGACCGGGGCGCGTTCGGCCGCGTGCTGGAGGAGGCCGGGCTGCCCGCGCCCAAGTACGGCACCGCCTTCTCCTTCGACGAGGCCGCCGCGATCGCCACCGGCATCGGCTACCCCGTCATGGTCCGCCCCAGCTACGTCCTGGGCGGGCGCGGCATGCAGATCGTGTACGACGAGCCCGCGCTCGCCGCGTACCTGCGCGAGCACGCCGGGCTGATCGCCGAGCACCCCGTCCTGATCGACCGCTTCCTCGACGACGCGATCGAGATCGACGTGGACGCCCTCTACGACGGCGAGGAACTGTTCCTCGGCGGCGTCATGGAGCACATCGAGGAGGCCGGTATCCACTCCGGCGACTCGGCCTGCGCCCTGCCGCCGATGACCCTCGGCGCCCACGACATCAAGCGCCTGCGCGCCTCCACCGAGGCGATCGCGCGCGGCGTCGGCGTCCGGGGGCTGATCAACATCCAGTTCGCCCTGGCCGGGGACATCCTGTACGTCCTGGAGGCGAACCCGCGTGCCTCCCGCACCGTGCCGTTCACCTCCAAGGCCACCGCCGTGCCGCTGGCCAAGGCGGCGGCCCGCATCTCGCTGGGCGCCACCGTCGCGCAGCTGCGCGCCGAGGGGATGCTGCCCGCCGAGGGCGACGGCGGCAGCCTGCCGCTGGACGCGCCGATCTCCGTCAAGGAGGCCGTGATGCCGTGGTCCCGCTTCCGGGACATCCACGGGCGCGGCGTGGACACCGTCCTCGGCCCCGAGATGCGCTCCACCGGCGAGGTCATGGGCATCGACACCGTCTTCGGCACCGCCTACGCCAAGTCGCAGACCGCCGTCTACGGCACGCTGCCGACGAAGGGCCGGGCGTTCGTCTCGGTCGCCAACCGCGACAAGCGCGCCATGATCTTCCCGGCGCGCGCCCTCGCGGAGCACGGCTTCGAGCTGCTGGCCACCTCGGGCACCGCCGAGGTGCTGCGGCGCAACGGCATCCACGCCACCGTCGTCCGCAAGCAGGGCGAGGGCCCGGGGCCGGAGGGCCAGCCGACCATCGTCCAGCTCATCCACGAGGGACAGGTCGATCTGATCGTCAACACGCCCTACGGCACCGGGGGTCGGCTCGACGGCTACGAGATCCGCACCGCCGCCGTCGCCCGCGGCGTGCCGATCCTGACCACCGTGCAGGCGCTGGCCGCCGCCGTCCAGGGCATCGACGCGCTGCTGCGCGGCGACATCGGCGTCCGCTCGCTCCAGGACCACGCGCGCGACCTGACCGCCGCGCGCGAACGGTGAGCCGCGTGAGCCTCTACGGCGCCCTCTACAGCACCGTCCTGCGCCGGATCGACGCCGAGGCGGCGCACCGGCTCGCGTTCGCCCTCATCCGGGCGACCGCCCGCGTCCCCGGGCTGCGGGCAGCCGTCCGCGCCGCGTTCGCGCCGCCGCACCCGGAGCTGCGCGTCACGGCCCTCGGGCTCGACCTGCCGGGGCCCTTCGGCCTCGCCGCCGGGTTCGACAAGAACGCGGTGGGCATCGACGGCCTCGGCATGCTCGGCTTCGACCACGTCGAGATCGGCACGGTCACCTGCCTGCCCCAGGCGGGCAACCCGCCGCGGCGCCTGTTCCGCCTCGTCCGCGACCGCGCGCTGCTCAACCGCATGGGGTTCAACAACGACGGGTCGGCCGCCGTCGCCGCGCGGCTCGCCCGCCGCGGCCGGCCGCGCGGCGGCCCGGCCGTGGGCGTCAACATCGGCAAGACCAAGGCCGTCACGGACGAGGACGCCGTGGCCGACTACGTCACCTCGACCGAGCGCCTGGCGCAGCACGCCGACTACCTCGTGGTCAACGTCTCCTCGCCCAACACGCCCGGGCTGCGCGACCTCCAGGCCACCAGCCGCCTCCACCCGCTGCTGAGCGCCGTCCGCGAGGCCGCGGGGCGCGCCGTCCCCGAGCGGCGGGTGCCGCTGCTCGTCAAGATCGCGCCCGACCTCGCCGACGAGGACATCGACGCGATCGCCGACCTGGCCCTCGACCTCGGGCTCGACGGCATCATCGCCACCAACACCACCGTGTCCCGCGAAGGGCTCAGCAGCCCGGCCGACGCCGTCGCCGCGCTCGGCCCCGGCGGCATCTCGGGCGCCCCGCTGAAGGACCGGTCCCTCGCCGTCCTGGCGCGCCTGTACGGGCGCGTCGGCGGGCGGGTGACGCTCGTCGGCGTCGGCGGCGTCGAGACCGCCGACGACGCCTGGGCGCGCGTCCTCGCGGGCGCGACCCTCGTCCAGGGCTACAGCGGCTTCATCTACGAGGGCCCTGCCTGGGCCCGCGCCGTCAACCGGGGGCTGGCCGCGCGGCTGGCGGCGAGCCCGTACGCGACCCTCGCCGACGCGGTCGGCGCCCACGCAGGAAGGACCTCCGTATGACGAACGCGCCAGAACCGTTCGGCGCCCGCCTGCGCCGTGCCATGGACACACGCGGCCCGCTGTGCGTCGGCATCGACCCGCACGCCGCCCTCCTGGCCGACTGGGGGCTCGGCGACGACGTCGCGGGCCTGGAGCGCTTCACGCACACCGTGGTGGAGGCGCTGGCCGACCGGGTCGCCGTCCTGAAGCCGCAGAGCGCCTTCTACGAGCGCTTCGGCTCGCGGGGCGTGGCGGTGCTGGAGCGGGCGGTCGCGGACGCCAGGGACGCCGGTGCGCTCGTCCTCATGGACGCCAAGCGCGGCGACATCGGCTCCACCATGGCCGCGTACGCCGCCGCGTTCCTCGGCGAGGGCGCCCCGCTGCGCTCCGACGCGGTCACCCTGAGCCCCTACCTCGGCTTCGGCGCGCTGCGGCCCGCCCTCGACCTGGCCGCGGCGACCGGCTCGGGCGTCTTCGTGCTCGCCCTGACGTCCAACCCGGAGGGCCCCGAGGTCCAGTCCGCCGTGACCGCCGCGGGGGCGTCCCTGGGCCGTCTGGTGCTCGACAGGCTGCGCGCGGAGAACGCGGGGGCGTCCCCGCTCGGCTCGTTCGGCGCCGTCGTGGGCGCCACGCTCGCCACCGGGCCCGGCGGGACGCCCGCGGGGCCGGGCGGGCTCGCGATCAACGGGCCGC
The DNA here is from genome assembly GCF_000719135.1 of Streptomyces avicenniae. Classification (GTDB taxonomy): domain Bacteria; phylum Actinomycetota; class Actinomycetes; order Streptomycetales; family Streptomycetaceae; genus Streptomyces; species Streptomyces avicenniae. The sequence goes on from NZ_JOEK01000010.1 coordinate 168,086, forward strand.
TGCTGGCGCCCGGCATCGGCGCGCAGGGGGCGACCGCCGCCGACCTGCCGCGCGTGTTCGGCGACGCGGTGGGGAACGTGCTGCCGAGCGTCAGCCGGGGTGTGCTGCGGCACGGTCCCGGCGTCGCCGCGCTGCGGGACGCGGCGGCCAGGGAGGCGGCCGAGGTGGCCCGCTTCACCGGCGTCGGCGTGTAGCGGGCCGGTTCCCGGAACCGAACGGCCCGTGCGGTCGTGCTCATATGTCGGAAATGTCGCCAAGGGCTCACAGCTGACCAGGACTTTTTGTCGATTACCGCTGACTAAACGCCGTGAGCCCCGCTAGTCTCCACCGAGAGCGGGGCGCCGAGCGCGTTGTTCGTTGCCCCGCCGGTGCGGTGCCGTTAGGTTCCTCACCGTTCCATGTTCCGTATCCGACAGTTCGACAACCGAGGTGACGCAGGCGTGGCTCTTCCGCCCCTTACCCCTGAACAGCGCGCAGCCGCGCTTGAGAAGGCAGCCGCGGCTCGCCGGGAGCGCGCCGAGGTCAAGAATCGGCTCAAGCACTCCGGCGCCTCGCTGCACGATGTCATCAAGCAGGGCCAGGAGAACGATGTCATCGGCAAGATGAAGGTCAGTGCCCTCCTGGAGTCGATGCCCGGCGTCGGCAAGGTCCGTGCCCGGCAGATCATGGAGCGGCTCGGCATCTCCGAGAGCCGCCGCGTCCGCGGGCTCGGTTCGAACCAGATCGCCTCGCTGGAGCGTGAGTTCGGCACCGGTGCCGCCTGAGATTTTCCCGCTCCGCCGGGAACCGGGATAATCACCGTATGACCGATCGTCCGCGGCTGACCGTGCTCTCCGGCCCCTCCGGGGTCGGCAAGAGCACGGTCGTCGCCCATCTGCGCAAGGCCCACCCCGAGCTGTGGCTGTCCGTGTCGGCCACCACCCGGCGGCCACGGCCCGGGGAACGCCACGGCGTCCAGTACTTCTTCGTGGACGACGGCGAGTTCGACAAGCTGGTCGCCAACGGCGAGCTGCTCGAATGGGCGGAGTTCGCCGGGAACCGCTACGGCACGCCCCGCCGGGCCGTCCTCGAACGGCTGGAGCGGGGCGAGCCCGTCCTCCTGGAGATCGATCTCCAGGGCGCACGCCAGGTCCGCGCCTCCATGGCCGACGCGCGCCTCGTCTTCCTGGCCCCGCCCAGCTGGGACGAGCTGGTCCGCCGCCTCACCGGCCGCGGCACCGAGCCGCCCGACGTGATCGAACGGCGGCTCACCGTCGCCCGTACCGAGCTGGCCGCGGAGCCCGAGTTCGACGTCACACTCGTGAACACCTCGGTCGAGGCGGTCGCGGCCGAGCTGCTAGCCTTGATTCGTTAGGCCACAACCAGGGAAAGGCGACGCGTGTCCTCCTCCATGACCACGCCCGAGGGCATCATCAACCCGCCGATCGACGAGCTGCTTGAGGCCACCGACTCGAAGTACAGCCTGGTGATCTACGCGGCCAAGCGCGCGCGGCAGATCAACGCCTACTACTCCCAGCTCGGTGAAGGGCTGCTGGAGTACGTCGGGCCGCTGGTGGACACCCATGTCCACGAGAAGCCGCTGTCCATCGCGCTGCGCGAGATCAACGCGGGCCTGCTCACCTCCGAGGCCGTCGAAGGCGCCACCGACTGAGTGGTGCCAGGGGCGGTGCCCCGGCAGTTCGTCCCCGGGCCCGGCGGCCACCCGCTGCCGGGCCCGCGGCATGTCGCGCCGCGGTGACCGCCGCGTGCGCCCAGTGACGTCAGTACGCGGAGGTGCCGGTGAGGGATCAGCCCAGGGTCGTGCTCGGGGTGGGCGGCGGGATCGCCGCGTACAAGGCGTGTGAGCTGCTGCGGCGCCTCACCGAGTCGGGGCACGCCGTCCGGGTGGTGCCCACGGCCGCCGCGCTGCGGTTCGTCGGCGCCCCCACCTGGTCCGCCCTGTCCGGCGCGCCCGTCGCGACGGAGGTGTGGGACGACGTGCACGAGGTGCCGCACGTCCGCATCGGCCAGGAGGCCGACCTCGTCGTCGTGGCCCCGGCGACCGCCGACGTCCTCTCCCGCGCCGCCACCGGCCGCGCCGACGACCTGCTGACCAACGTCCTGCTCACCGCCCGCTGCCCCGTGGTCTTCGCGCCCGCGATGCACACGGAGATGTGGGAGCACCCCGCCACCCGGGAGAACGTCGCCACGCTCCGCCGCCGGGGCGCCGTCGTGATCGAGCCCGCCGAGGGGCGGCTCACCGGCGCCGACACCGGCAAGGGCCGCCTGCCCGACCCGGCCGCGCTCTTCGACGTCTGCCGCCGGGTGCTGGCCCGCGGCGCCGCGCCCGTCCCCGCCGACCTGGCCGGGCGGCACGTGGTGGTCAGCGCCGGGGGCACCAGGGAGCCGCTGGACCCCGTCCGCTACCTCGGCAACCACTCCTCGGGCAAGCAGGGCTACGCCCTCGCCCGCACCGCCGCCGCGCGGGGCGCCCGCGTCACCCTGGTCGCCGCCAACACGGCCCTGCCCGACCCGGCGGGCGTGCGCGTCGTCCCGGTCGGCAGCGCGGACGAGCTGGAGAAGGCGGTCAGGGAGGCCGCGGCCGACGCCGACGCCGTCGTGATGGCCGCCGCCGTCGCCGACTTCAGGCCCGCCGTGCGCGCCGGGCAGAAGATCAAGAAGCGCGAGGGCCACGAGCCCGAGCCGATCGCCCTGGTCCGCAACCCCGACATCCTCGCGGGACTGGCCGCCGACCGGCCGCAGGGGCAGGTGGTCGCCGGGTTCGCCGCCGAGACCGAGGACGTCCTCGCCAACGGCCGCGCCAAGCTCGCCCGCAAGGGCTGCGACCTCCTGGTGGTGAACCGCGTCGGCGAAGGGCTCGCGTTCGGCACCGAGGAGAACGAGGCCGTCATCGTCGAGGCGGGCGGCGCCGAGACGCCGGTGCCCCACGGGCCGAAGGAGGCGCTGGCCGACCGCGTCTGGGACGTCGTCGCGCGCCTCCTGGACGCCCGCTGACCCCGCCGGGGACGTCCGCCCACCGGACCGGCCGTCTCGAACTACGGTACGCGTCTTCCGGCGGGCGCTCCGCGACGGATACGCTACGGACACCGTACGGAAGCCGGTACGACCACGGTGGACGCGCGGGCCGACCGCCGCCGAGCCTTCGGGCCCGGCCGGACGCGCGCCGGTTAGACTGACGCCGACCGAGCGCCGCCACGGGCGGTCGTCAGACATTTCAGTCAGCAGCCGCTGCAACCCAGGGAGCGATGTGTCCCGCCGCCTGTTCACCTCGGAATCCGTGACCGAGGGTCACCCCGACAAGATCGCCGACCAGATCAGCGACACGATCCTCGACGCGCTGCTGCGCGAGGACCCCAGCTCGCGCGTCGCCGTCGAGACGATGATCACGACCGGCCTCGTCCACGTGGCCGGGGAGGTCACCACGAAGGCGTACGCGGACATCGCGACCCTGGTGCGCGGCCGGATCCTGGAGATCGGCTACGACTCGTCGAAGAAGGGCTTCGACGGCGCCTCCTGCGGCGTCTCGGTGTCCATCGGCTCGCAGTCGCCCGACATCGCGCAGGGCGTGGACACGGCGTACGAGTCGCGGGTCGAGGGGGACGAGGACGAGCTGGACCGCCAGGGCGCGGGCGACCAGGGCCTCATGTTCGGCTACGCCTGCGACGAGACGCCCGAGCTGATGCCGCTGCCGATCCGGCTGGCGCACCGCCTCTCCCACCGCCTCTCCGAGGTCCGCAAGAACGGGACCATCCCCTACCTGCGCCCCGACGGCAAGACGCAGGTCACCATCGAGTACGACGGCGACAAGGCCGTCCGGCTCGACACGGTGGTCGTCTCCAGCCAGCACGCCTCGGACATCGACCTCGACTCGCTCCTCGCGCCCGACATCCAGGAGTTCGTGGTCGAGCCCGAGCTGAAGGCCCTGATCGGCGACGGCATCAAGCTGGAGACCGAGGGCTACCGGCTGCTCGTCAACCCGACGGGCCGCTTCGAGATCGGCGGCCCGATGGGCGACGCCGGGCTCACCGGCCGCAAGATCATCATCGACACGTACGGCGGCATGGCGCGGCACGGCGGCGGCGCGTTCTCCGGCAAGGACCCCTCGAAGGTGGACCGTTCGGCCGCCTACGCGATGCGCTGGGTGGCGAAGAACGTCGTGGCCGCGGGGCTCGCCGCGCGCTGCGAGGTGCAGGTCGCCTACGCGATCGGCAAGGCGGAGCCGGTCGGCCTGTTCGTCGAGACCTTCGGCACGGCGACCGTCCCGGTGGAGAAGATCGAGCAGGCCATCACCGAGGTCTTCGACCTGCGTCCCGCCGCGATCATCCGCGACCTGGACCTGCTGCGTCCGATCTACGCCCAGACGGCCGCCTACGGCCACTTCGGCCGCGAGCTGCCCGACTTCACCTGGGAGCGCACCGACCGCGTGGACGCCCTGCGGGCCGTCACCGGCCTCTGAGCTGCGGCTCCGCCCTCCCTCCCGCGTGCCGGGGCGGGGGGCGGTGTCCGACCCATCTGTTGTACTGGACGCCGTGAGTCAGGAAGCCAGCGGAGCCAGGGGCGGCGAACAGCTCGCCCTCATCCGCGCGGCGGCCCGCCGCGAGGGCGGGCGGAAGGCCCCGCCCCGCACCTGGCGCGGCGCGCCCCTGGCGGAGGGGCTGCCCGTCGCCCGCGTCCTGGTGGACAAGGGCCTGGTGCATCTCGACCACCTCTTCGACTACGCGGTGCCCGCCGCCATGGACGCCGACGCGCAGCCGGGCGTACGGGTCCGGGTGCGCTTCGGCGCCGGACAGCGCGACGGGCGGCGTGAGGGCGGCGGGCTGATCAACGGCTTCGTCGTCGAGCGCCGCGCCACCAGCGACTTCCCCGGCGTCCTCGCCCCCCTCGCCCAGGTCCTGTCCACCGAGCCGGTCCTCGGCCCGGAACTCCTGCGGCTGTGCCGGTCGGTGGCCGACCGCTACGCGGGCTCGCTCGCCGACGTCGTGCAGCTCGCCGTCCCGCCCCGCATGGCCAGGGCGGAACGCGCCGCGTCCCCCCCGGCGCCCGCCCCGCCCCAGGCCCCCGAACCCGGCGGCTGGACGCGCTACCCGCACGCCGCCGGATACCTCGCCGCCCTCGCCTCGGGCGGCGCCCCCCGCGCCGTGTGGACGGCCCTCCCCGGCCCGCAGTGGCCCGACGAGCTGGCCCGCGTCCTCGCGACCGCGCTGGCCGCCGGACGCGGCGCCCTCGCCGTCCTCCCCGACGGGCGCGCCGCCGCCCGCGTGGACGCGGCGCTGACCGCCCTCACCGGGCCGGGACACCACGTCCTGCTCACCGCCGACTCCGGCCCCGAGGCGCGCTACCGGCGCTGGCTCGCCGTACGCCGGGGCGCCGTGCGCTGCGTGGTCGGCACGCGCGCCGCCATGTTCGCGCCCGTCACCGGCCTCGGCCTCGTCGCCCTGTGGGACGACGGCGACTCCGCCCACCACGACATCAACGCCCCCCAGCCGCACGCCCGCGACGTCCTGACGCTGCGCGCCGCCCTGGACGACGCGGCCCTCCTCCTCGGCGGCCACGCGCACACCGCCGAGGCCGCCCAGCTCGTGGACTCCGGCTGGGCCAGACCGCTGGCCGCCGGGCGGGACACCGTCCGGGCCGCCGCGCCGCTGGTCCGTACCGTCGGCGACGGCGACGAGGCACGCGACCCCGCCGCCCGCACCGCGCGGCTCCCCAGCCTCGCCTGGCAGACGCTGCGGGAAGGGCTCGCCGCGGGCCCGGTCCTCGTGCAGGTCCCGCGCCGGGGCTACGCGCCCCGCCTCGCCTGCGACCGCTGCCGGACGGCCGCCCGCTGCGACCGCTGCCACGGGCCCCTCGCCTCGGGCGGCCCCGCCGAGGCGCTGGGCTGCGCCTGGTGCGGCGTCCCCGCGCCCGACTGGCACTGCCCCGAGTGCGGCGGCAGGCGGCTGCGCGCCGTGGTCGTCGGGGCGCGGCGCACCGCCGAGGAACTGGGCCGCGCCTTCCCCGCCGTCCCGGTCCGCACGTCGGGCCGCGACCACGTCCTCGCGACCGTGCCCGACCGGCCCGCCCTCGTCGTCAGCACGCCGGGCGCCGAGCCCGTTCCCGAGGGCCCCGGCTACGCGGCGGCGCTGCTGCTCGACGGCTGGGCCCTGTTGGGGCGGCAGGACCTGCGGGCGGCGGAGGAGGCGCTGCGGCTGTGGATGAACGCCGCCGCGCTCGTGCGGCCACGGGACGACGGCGGCACCGTCGTGGTCCTCGGGGAGCCCCTGGAGCGGCCCGTGCAGGCGCTGGTGCGCTGGGATCCTGCCGGGTTCGCGCTGCGCGAGCTGGCCGACCGGGCGGCCCTCGGCTTCCCGCCCGTCTCCCGGATGGCGGCCGTCATCGGCACGGACGAGGCCGTCGCCGCGCTCCTCGGCGCGGCGGAACTGCCGCCGCAGGCCGAGGTGTTGGGCCCGGTGCCCCTGCCGGTCACCGCGCCGGGCCGCGCCCGCCGCCCCGGCGATCCGCCGCCGGGGGAGCGGTGGGAACGGGCGCTCGTCCGGGTGCCGCCCGGCGCCGGAGGGGCGCTGGCCGCCGCCCTGAAGGCGGCGGTGGCCGCGCGGCTGGCGCGGCGCGACGGGCCGGTCGCCCGCGTGACGATCGACCCGCGCGACATCGGCTGACGGCCCCGCGCGTCGTGCGCCGCGATGAGTTCCGGCCGTGCCACGAGTCTGCCCCGGTGCCGTACACGCCGTACGGCGCCCGGCACATGACGGAGGACACCATGACGACCACGCCCGACGACCTGACCGCCCTGCCGCCCGGTCTCCCGCCCCTCGCCGACCTGTCAGGCTGGCAGGCGGCCCGCGACGAGCTGCTGGTCCGCGAGAAGGCCCACACCCGCGAGGGCGACGCCATAGCCGCCGCCCGCCGCCGTCTGCCGATGGTGGAGTTCGACGGGACGGCCGAGGTCGTCGGACCTGACGGGCCCGTGCCGTTCCTCGACCTGTTCCAGGGCCGCGACGAGCTGCTGGTCTACAAGCACATGTGGCACGACGGCGCGCCGCACCAGGGGCAGTGCGAGGGCTGCACCGCGGCGGCCTGGCACCTGCAGGACGCCGTCTACCTCAACGCGCGCGGCGTCTCGTTCGCCGTCCTCACCACCGGCCGCTGGGAGGAGGTCGCCGCCTTCACCGGGTTCATGGGCTACACCCAGCCCTGGTACTCGGTGCGCGGCCTGGACGAGCCGGTGGGCGGCGAGATGGGGTACCTCAGCTGTTTCCTGCGCGCGGGCGACCGCGTGTTCCTCACCTACTCCACGACGGGCCGCGGCAACGAGGTGGCCTCCCCGTTCTTCGCCCTGCTCGACATGACGCCCCACGGCCGCGGCGAGGCGTGGCAGGACAACCCCGCGGGCCGACCGGAGGGGAACGGCCCGTGCTGGTACTGGCGCACGGACGTCGCGGGGAACCCCACCTGGGGCCCGACCGGCCGCCCCGCGCCGCAGTGGACCCGCCCCGGCGTGACCGCCGAGACGACCCTCGGACGGCAGGAGCACTGCCACTGACGCCCGGGACCGCCCGGCCCCGACGGGCGCACGGCGCCGCCGCGTGGGTCGCGTACGACCCACGCGGCGGGCGGATCCCGGCAACCGCGTGCCGGATCAGGAGTTCCGCTGGCCGGGGAAGACCCCGGCCCTGCTGTCACCGCTCACCTGCTGGCCCGGCCTGCCGGGCACGGGGCGTGCGGGCGGTACGCCGGGGGCCAGGGGCTCGGGCCGCGCGCTCTCGCGCGCGGGACCCTGCGCCTGCCCCTGCACGGGTGCGCGCCGGGCGCCGTACCGGCGGTGCACCGCCTGTTTGGTCACCCCGAGCGCCGAGCCGACGGCGTCCCAGGAGAAACCGAGCGAACGATCGAAGTCCACCGCTGCCGTCACGAGGGACTCCACGCTGTCGCGGAGCTCCTGCGCGAGCCGGACCGTCGGCGCCGGTGCCCGGCCGTAGACGACGAAGCCCGCGGACGGGCCGGTGCGGCGGGGGCGGTAGACATTGCCCAGTTGCGCGGTGAGCGTCCGCAGCGCGTCCACCTGTCGGCGCACCCGCTCGATGTCCCGCACCAGCAGGTGCAGACTGGCCCGTGCCTGAGCGTCGGGGGTGGCGTTGTCGGCCATGAACAAGCCTCTCGAACCGGTGTCTAGGTACGACGGGCCTGACCGGGCCCGTCTCGGTCAATCTCCTTTGACCAACGCGCCATGCGTGCAGGAGTCACGCACAGGGCGCGCCTTCGTCAACGTGGCGGAGCCCGCCGACTCCCGCGCGCACCCGTCCCGGGCGGCCGGGGAGCGTGCCGGGGAACGGACATAGACTGGCTCGCCGGTTCCCCGGAAAACCCGGCCCGCAGCCCGTTTCACCTGCCCGAGAGGTCCCCAAGACACGATGAGGCTCGTCTTCGCCGGTACCCCCGAGGTCGCCGTCCCCGCCCTGGACGCCCTGCTCGCGTCGGACCGGCACGAGGTCGTCGCCGTCGTCACCCGTCCGGACGCACCGGCGGGACGCGGACGCCGCCTCGTCGCCAGCCCGATCGCCCAGCGCGCCGCCGAGGCGGGCATCGAGATCCTGCGCCCGGCCCGCCCGCGCGACCCCGACTTCCAGGAACGGCTGCGCGCCCTCGCGCCCGACTGCTGCCCGGTCGTCGCGTACGGCGCGCTGCTGCCCGTCTCCGCCCTCGCCATCCCCCGGCACGGCTGGGTCAACCTGCACTTCTCGCTGCTCCCCGCCTGGCGCGGCGCCGCCCCCGTCCAGCACGCGGTCCTGGCGGGTGACGACATGACGGGCGCCAGCACGTTCCTCATCGAGGAAGGGCTCGACTCCGGCCCGGTCTACGGCGTCATCACCGAGAAGATCAGGCCCCAGGACACCAGCGGCGACCTCCTCACCCGGCTCGCCCTCGCGGGCTCCGGTCTCCTCGCCGCCACGATGGACGGCATCGAGGACGGCTCCCTGCACGCCGTGCCCCAGCCCCTCGACGGCGTGACGACCGCGCCCAAGCTGACCGCAGAGGACGCCGCCGTGGACTGGCGGGCCCCCGCGCTCGCCGTCCACCGCCGCGTACGCGCCTGCACACCCGCGCCCGGCGCCTGGACGACGTTCCGCGGCGAACGCCTGAAGCTCCGCCAGGTCACCCCCGCGCCCGACCGCACAGGACAGGAGCCCGGCGCCCTCGACGCGGGCAAGCAGCACGTCCACGTCGGCACCGGCTCGCACTCCGTCGAGCTGGACTGGGTGCAGCCCCAGGGCAAGAAGCCGATGCGCGCCGCCGACTGGGCCCGCGGCGTGCGGGTCGCCCCCGGCGAACACCTGGGCGGCTGACCGGGGCCGCCCGCCCCCGCCGTACGCTTGACCACCCCAGCGGGACCAGCCCGCGCACCAGCCGGAGTGACCCCTCACGTGAGCAGTCGGCAAAGCCGCCAGCCCAGGCCCTACCGCCGCCCCCGCCGCGACCCGGTCCGCATCCTCGCCTTCGACGCCCTGCGCGCCGTCGCCGAACGCGGCGCCTACGCCAACCTGGTGCTCCCGCCGCTGCTCGCGCGCGCCAAGGAGTCGGGCGGCTTCGACGGGCGTGACGCCGCCCTGGCCACCGAGCTGGTGTACGGGACGCTGCGCCGCCAGGGCACGTACGACGCCGTCCTCGCCGCGTGCGTGGACCGGCCGCTGCGCGACGTGGACCCGCCCGTCCTCGACGTGCTGTCCCTGGGCGCGCACCAACTGCTCGGCACCCGCATCCCCGGCCACGCCGCCGTCAGCGCGACCGTCGAGCTGGCCCGCTGCGTGGTGGGCGACGGCCGCGCCAAGTTCGTCAACGCCGTGCTGCGCCGCGTCGCCGCGCACGACCTCGACACCTGGCTCGACCGCGTCGCGCCGCCCTACGACGACGACCCGGAGGCGCACCTCGCGCTCGTCCACGCGCATCCGCGCTGGGTCGTCTCCGCGCTGTGGGACGCGCTCGGCGGCGGCCGGGCGGAGATCGAGGCGCTGCTCGCGGCGGACAACGAGCGCCCGCGCGTCACGCTGGCCGCCCGCCCGGGGCGCAGCACCGCCGACGAGCTGCTGAAGGAGCCGGGCGCCGAGCCGGGGCGCTGGTCGCCGTACGCCGTGCGGCTCGCGGACGGCGGGGAGCCGGGGGCGCTCGGCGCCGTCCACGACGGGCGGGCCGGTGTGCAGGACGAGGGCAGCCAGCTCGTCGCCCTCGCGCTCGCCAACGCGCCGCTCACCGGCCGCGACACGCGCTGGCTCGACGGCTGCGCGGGCCCCGGCGGGAAGGCCGCGCTGCTCGCGGCCCTGGCCGCGGAGCGGGGCGCGGCGCTGGTCGCCGCCGAGCGGCAGCCGCACCGGGCCCGGCTCGTCGCCCGCGCCCTGGACGGCAACCCGGGCCCGTACCAGGTCGTCACGGCGGACAGCACGCGTCCCGCGTGGCGGCCCGGCGCGTTCGACCGCGTCCTCGTGGACGTCCCGTGCACCGGCCTCGGCGCCCTGCGCCGCCGCCCCGAGTCCCGCTGGCGGCGGCGCCCCGAGGACCTGGACGGCCTCGTCACGCTCCAGCGGAAGCTGCTGCGCGGCGCCCTGGCCGCCGTGCGCCCCGGCGGCGTCGTCGGCTACGCGACGTGCTCGCCGCACCTGGCGGAGACCCGCCTCGTCGTCGGCGACGTCCTCGACGGGCTCACCGGCATGACGGCCGAACGCCTCGACGCCAGGCCGCTGCTGCCCGGCGTGCCGGACCTCGGGGACGGCCCCGACATCCAGCTGTGGCCCCACCGCCACGGCACGGACGCGATGCATCTGACGCTGCTGCGCCGCACCGCGTGATCACCGGTCGCCCGAAGGGCGCGCGGAGCGGGGATACTTGGCCCATGGCACAGATCAACCCCAGCATGCTGTCCGCCGATTTCTCCCGGCTCGCCGAGGAGGCCGAGGCCGTCAGGGGCGCCGACTGGCTCCACATCGACGTCATGGACAACCACTTCGTCCCCAACCTGACGCTCGGCGTCCCGGTGGTGGAGGCGCTGGCCAAGGCCACCGACATCCCGCTGGACTGCCATCTGATGATCGAACAGCCCGACCGCTGGGCCCCGGCGTACGCCGAGGCGGGCGCGGGCTCGGTCACGTTCCACGCCGAGGCCGCCGCCGCGCCCGTGCGGCTCGCCAGGGAGATCCGCGCCCGCGGCGCGCGTGCCTCGCTGGCGCTCAAGCCCGCCACCCCGATCGAGCCCTTCGAGGACCTGCTGCCCGAGCTGGACATGGTGCTGATCATGACCGTCGAGCCCGGGTTCGGCGGGCAGGCGTTCCTCGACGTCACGCTGCCGAAGATCCGCCGCACCAGGAAGCTCATCGAACGCCACGGCCTGCCGCTGTGGCTCCAGGTGGACGGCGGCGTCTCGGCCACCACCATCGAGCGCTGCGCCGAGGCGGGCGCGGACGTCTTCGTCGCCGGGTCCGCCGTGTACGGCACCGACGACCCGGCCGCCGCCGTCCGCGCGCTGCGTCACCAGGCGGAGGAGGCGGCGGCCAGGGCCACCGGGGGATGAACGGCCGACGTCGATCCGGCAGCGCGCCGCCCACGCCGCGCCCGGTACGGACCAGGGGCACCGCGGATCTGCGAGGATGAGGACGCGGTGTGAGCGGGGACACGGAGCGGAGGACAGTGAGGTGAGTGCGGTGCCGACCGGGAGGTCAGCCCCACGGATGGGGCCCGCCGAACTGATGCAGGCGGCGGCCATGGCGCGCCGCTTCTATCTGGAGGGCAAGTCGAAGATCCAGATCGCCGACGAGTTCGGCGTGAGCCGGTTCAAGGTGGCGCGGGTCCTCGAATCGGCGGTCGAGCACGACCTGGTGCGCATCGAGATCCGGGTCCCGGCCGAGCTGGACGCCGAGCGGTCCGACGCCCTGCGCGCCCGCTACGGGCTGCGGCACGTGGTCGTCGCCGAGTCGCCCTCGGACACCGCGGACGACACCCCCGACCCCGAGCACCTGGGCGAGGTCGCCGCCGAGCTGCTGGGCGAGCTGGTCAGCGAGGGCGACGTCCTGGGCCTCGCCTGGGGCCGCTCCACCATCCACATGGCGCAGGCGCTGCGCGCGCTGCCGCCGTGCACGGTCGTGCAGCTCACCGGCGTGTACGACGCGGGCACGGCCGAGCGTGGCTCCGTCGAGGCGGTGCGCCGCGCGGCGGCCGTCTCGGGGGGCGAGGCGCACCCGATCTACGCGCCGATGCTGCTGCCCGACACGACGACGGCGACCGCGCTGCGGCGCCAAGCCGGTATCGCCTCGGCGTTCGAGTACTTCGACAAGGTGACGATCGCGGCGGTCTCCATCGGCTCCTGGGAGCCCGGCATCTCCACCGTCCTCGACATGCTGGGCGACGCGGAGCGCAGGCACTACGCGTCGCTCGGTATCGCCGCCGAGATGTCCGCCCACCTGTTCGCGGCGGACGGCCGCCGCATCGGCCGTGACCTGGGCGAGCGCTGCATCACCGTCGAGGCGGAGCGGCTGCGGCGGATACCCGAGGTCGTCGCGATCGCGGGGGGACGGCGCAAGGCCGACGCGATCGGGGCCGTGCTGCGCTCCGGGCTGGTCACGAGCCTGGTCACCGACATCACCGCCGCCGACCGGCTGCTCGCCCAGCCGCCCGGCCGCCGTCCCGCGCTGGACCGCGTGGACCCCGACGCGGCGTAGCCCGCGCGGCGGTCCTCCCCTCAGCCGGGGGCGGGCCCGCGCCGCACCAGGGGGAGGTACACCTCGTCGGTGATCTCGACGAGCACGTCGTCAGGGGCGCTGGGGACGCCGCGCGTGACGAACTCGTCGCGCAGCAGGACGATCGCCACGGTGGCGACCCGTGGGCGCAGCGCCTCGGGCGCCGCCTCGCCGCGCGCCACCGCGCGCTCCAGGACGGTCAGCCAGGGGGCGGCGACCGTCTCGCCCGACTGGTCCTGCAACTGCGCCAGCAGTTCGGCGGTGCCGCCCGCCGCCGTGAACAGCTCCCGCAGGATCGCGCCCGACGGCGAACTCCAGTGCCGGTTCGCGCGGCGCAGGAGTTCGAGGACGTCGCCGCGCAGGTCGCCGGTGTCAGGGGGCGGCAGCGTCCTGGCCAGGTGCCGGTAGGCGGCGACGCCGAGCGCGAGCCGGTTGGGCCAGCGGCGGTAGAGGGCGTTCTTGTTGGTACCGGCACGCGCGGCGACCTTGTCCATGGTCAGCCCGGCGTAGCCCGACGCGGTCAGCTCCTCCACGGCGGCCCGCAGGAGCGCCTCCTCCAGCGCGGCGCCGCGGCGCCGTGTCCGCCCCGCGCCCTGCCGCGGCGTCGGCTCACCGGCCATGGCTCCCTCTCCCGGACGGTACGGAAAGTGCCGTCCCATTCTGGTTGCCGCCACCGGTCCACGCCAAGTAGGGTACGTCGAGTACCTTATTTTCGCTCCTGGAGGGGCCAGCCCATGCGTGCCAGAGGGATCAGCTACGACACCGGTTTCGTCCGGGAGGGGGTGACGTCCCGCGAGGTCTTCGACCCGGAGACCGTCGCGCGCGAACTGCTCGTCATCCGGGACGAACTGCACTGCAACGCGGTCCGCGTCATGGGCGGTGACCCGGACCGGATCGAGCTGGCCGCCGGGTACGCGGCCGACCTCGGTCTCGAGGTGTGGTTCTCGCCCTACCCGCTCGAACAGACCGAGGAGGCGATGCTCGCGCTGTTCGCCGACTGCGCCGAACGCGCGGAGCGGCTGCGCCTGCGCGGGGCCGAGGTCGTGTTCGTCACCGGCGCGGAACTGAGCCTGATGAACAAGGGCTTCCTGCCGGGCGACGGCACGGACGAACGCGTCGCGTCGCTGCGCACGCAGGAGGGGTTCGCGGAGCGGATCGCCCAGGCGGGGGCGCGGGTCGGCGCCTTCCTCGCCGAGGCGGTCAAGGTCGTCCGCGAGCGGTTCGGCGGCCGGGTCACGTACGCCGCGGTGCCGCTGGAGCGGGTGGACTGGACCCCGTTCGACTTCGTCTCGATGGACCTGTACCGGTCGGCGGCGATCGCCGACCGCTTCACCGCCGGGGTCCGCGACCTCGTCGCGCAGGGCAAGCCGCTGGCCATCACCGAGTTCGGCTCCGCCGGGTACCGGGGCGCGGGCGACCGGGGCGGCGAGGGGCTCGACATCGTCGAGTACGACGGGCAGGGCCGCCCCCTGCGGCTGAAGGGGGCGTACGACCGCGACGAGGCGGGCCAGGCCGCCTGCGTGCGCGAACTGCTGGAGATCTTCGACGAGGCCGGGGTGGACAGCGCCTTCGTCTTCACCTTCGCGCTCTACGACCACGTGCACCGCCCCGACGGCGATCCGCGCGACGACCTAGACCTCGCGAGCTACGGCGTCGTGAAGGTCCTCGACGGCGGCAACGGCACCACCCACCCCGGCATGCCGTGGGAGCCCAAGGACGCCTTCGCCGCCGTCGCCGGGCACTACCGCGCGGGCTGAGGCGCGGCGGCGCGCGGGCGGACGTCAGCCGGTGCGCGCGGGCACCCGCGCCTCCGCGAGCACCGGTTCGATGATCTCCTCGGCGACCCGGTGCGCCGCGGACGGCGGCAGGGGGAGCGTCAGGCTCAGCACGATGTGGTCGAACCCGGCGGCGACCAGCTCCCGCACGGTCGCGCGCGTCCGTCCGGGATCTGCCCAGAAGACGTGCGTCTGCACGGAGCGCGTGATGTCCTGCGGCGGCCTGCCGATGTCCGCGCAGTGCCGGTCGAGCACGGCGATCCGCTCGCGCAGGAACGCGACGTCGTGGTGCGGCGGGCCCGGCGCGTTCCACAGGTCGGCGTGCTCGGCGGCGACGCGCAGCGTCCGCGTGCCCGTGCCGCCCACGAGCAGGGGCACGTGCCGGGCCGGACGCGGCTCGCAGTGCCCGCCCGCGAGCCGGTAGTACGCGCCGTCGAAGTCCACCCGCTCCTCGGTCCACAGGCGGCGCAGGATCACGCACGCCTCGGCCAGCCGGGCGACGCCCTCGGCCGGTCGCACCGGCGTGATGCCGTAGGCGGCGTACTCGTCCACCGATCCGTTCTTCGCGGGGACGCCGCTGCTGCCGTCGGGGCGCAGCGTCGCGCCGACGCCGAGCCCCACGGTGAGCCGTCCGCCCGCGATGGCGTCCACGGTCGCGGCCATCTTGGCGAGCAGCGCGGGCGGCCTGACCCGGTTGCCCGAGACGAGGAGGCCGAGGCCGAGCCGTTCGGTGCGGGCGGCGAGCGCCGACAGCAGCGTCCAGCCTTCGAGCACCGGGCCGTCGGCCGGGCCGAACATCGGCAGCAGGTGGTCCCACAGCCACGCGTGCTCGATCGACGGGACGCCGTCCGCCTCCTGCCACACCCGCAGGACGTCCTCGTAACCGACGTGCGCCGGGGTGGTCTTGATGCCGAAGCTCAGCCGCCCGGGGCGTGCGTCCTCAACCGTCATGTCGCCGCGCCTTTCCGTCCCCTGATGCGCCGGGCGCCGTCGCACCGGCCGCCCATCCCTACCCGCGCGCCCCCGGCCCAGGCTCACCCGGAAGGGTGGTCGCGGCGGACCGCGCGCCCGGACCCTCCCCGTTCGTCCGTCTGTATGGTCATCGGTGATACTGGCCGAGGAGCCGCAGCTCCCCACCCGCCCCGAACGAGCCAGCAGCAGGTGAGAGAGCGAGCATGAAGTTCCTCAACGACTCCGCACCCCCCTACGACCTGACCTACGACGACGTCTTCATGGTCCCGCGCCGCTCCGCGGTCGGCTCCCGGCTCGCCGTGGACCTCGCCTCCCCGGACGGCACCGGGACGACGATCCCGCTCGTCGTCGCGAACATGACGGCCGTCGCGGGCCGCCGGATGGCCGAGACGGTCGCCCGGCGCGGCGGCCTCGTCGTCCTCCCGCAGGACATCCCCCTCGACGTCGTCACCGAGGTCATCGGCTGGATCAAGCGGCGCCAACTCGTCCTCGACACCCCCATCACGCTGGCGCCGACGCAGACCGTGGGCGACGCGCTGGCGCTCCTGCCCAAGCGCGCGCACGGCGCGGGCGTCGTCGTCTCGGCCGAGCGGCCGGTCGGCATCGTCACCGAGGCCGACCTGACGGGCGTGGACCGCTTCACGCAGCTCGGCGAGGTCATGTCCAAGGACCTGCTGCTCCTCGACGCGTCGCTCGACCCGCGCGAGGCGTTCGGCATCCTGGACGCCGCGCACCGCAAGATCGCCCCTGCGGTCGGCGCGGACGGGCGTCTCGTCGGCATCCTCAGCCGCAAGGGCGCGCTGCGCGCCACCCTCTACACCCCCGCGACCGACGCGGGCGGGCGCCTGCGCGTCGCCGCGGCGGTCGGCATCAACGGGGACGTCGCCGGCCGCGCGCAGGCGCTGCTCGCCGCCGGGGTGGACACCCTGGTCGTGGACACGGCGCACGGCCACCAGGAGTCGATGATCGGCGCGCTGCGTGCCGTCCGCGCGCTGGACCCGTCCGTGCCGGTCGTCGCGGGCAACGTCGTGTCGGCCGAGGGGACGCGGGACCTGATCGCGGCGGGCGCCGACATCGTCAAGGTCGGCGTCGGCCCCGGCGCCATGTGCACGACGCGGATGATGACCGGCGTCGGCCGCCCGCAGTTCTCCGCCGTGCTCGAATGCGCCGCCGAGGCGCGGCGGCACGGCAGGCACGTGTGGGCCGACGGCGGCGTACGGCACCCGCGCGACGTGGCCATGGCCCTCGCCGCCGGGGCGTCCAACGTGATGATCGGCTCCTGGTTCGCCGGGACGCACGAGTCGCCCGGCGACCTCCAGCAGACGGCGGACGGGCGGCTGTACAAGGAGAGCTTCGGCATGGCCTCGGCCCGCGCCGTGCGCAACCGCACGAGCGAGGAGTCGGCGTACGACCGGGCGCGCAAGGGCCTGTTCGAGGAGGGCATCTCGACCTCCCGCATGTTCCTCGACCCGGCCAGGCCCGGCGTCGAGGACCTGATCGACTCGGTCGTGGCGGGGGTGCGCTCGTCGTGCACCTACGCGGGGGCGGCGACCCTGGAGGAGTTCGCCGAGCGCGCCGTCGTCGGCGTGCAGAGCGCGGCGGGCTTCGCCGAGGGGAAGCCGCTGCACGCCAGCTGGCAGTGAACGTCCTTGTCCCGCCCGGTGGTTCCGCCGCCGGGCGGGACCGTGGTCTGCTGGGACGCATGAGCGGACCACAGCGCCCCGGCCACGGCGGGACCGGCCCTGGCGCCATCACCCCGGACGGCTGCGCCGTCGAGATGTACCTGCGGATCGAGCCGGGCGACGAGCCCGACGTCATCGCGTCGGCCGCGCCGCCCGGCGCGCGCCTGCTCGAACTCGGCTGCGGTGTCGGCCGGATCACGCATCCGCTCGTGGCGCGCGGCTTCCGCGTGACGGCCGTGGACGAGTCGCCCGACATGCTCGCGCACGTGCGCGGCGCGCGGACCGTGCGGTCGGCCATCGAGACGCTCGACCTGGGGGACGAGCGGTTCGACGTGGTGCTCCTCGGCTCGTTCCTCGTGCACAACGGCGACCCCGCCGTGCGCCTGGGCATGCTGCGGACCTGCCGCCGCCACACGGCCGAGGGCGGGTGCGTGCTGATCCAGCGCGAGGGCATGGACTGGCACCTGGACGTGCCGCGCGAACGGCGTACGGCCGACGGGGTCGTGCGGGTCGCGGCGGCCGATCCGGTGGGCCCTGACACCTCGTCGGTGCGGGTCGAGTACGCGTTCCCCGACGCGACGTGGACGCAGACGTTCCTCTCCCGCCGCTTCACCGACGAGGGCTTCGCCGACGCCCTCGCCGAGGCCGGGCTGGCTGTGGACGCGTACCTCACGCCCGACCGGACGTGGGTGCGCGCCGTCCCCTCCGGCTGACCGCGCGATCGTCGCAGCCGCAACGCCGTGCCCGTGCGCGGTGGGTACGGGCGGACCCGTCCGGGCGCGGGGCGCACCGGAGTTCTACGCGAGTCCAACTGTTGTGCATGCCGGAGGGGTTGAGTATTGGGTTACCCGGCCGTAGCTTCAATTCCCGGAACCCCGCGGCCCGTTGCAGTGGGCCGCCCGACTCCGGAGGTCCCCCCATGCGCATACGCCACCGGCTCGCCACGACCCTCACCGCCGCGCTCCTGTCGCTCGGCGCCGTCGTCGCCTCCACGGCCCCGGCGACCGCCGCCCCGGCCGACAAGCCGCAGGTGCTCTCCAGCTTCACCCAGACCGGCACGTCCAGCTACAGCTCCTGGCTCTCCGCCCGCGGCAACCAGGGCGCCTGGGCGTCCTACGCCTTCGACTGGAGCACCGACTACTGCTCCTCGTCGCCCGACAACCCGTTCGGCTTCCCTTTCGAGGTGTCATGCGCACGACATGACTTCGGGTACCGGAACTACCGGGCCCTCGGCACGTTCGACGCGAACAAGGCCCGCCTCGACAGCGCCTTCTACGCCGACCTGGGGCGGGTCTGCGACCGCTACAGCGGCGCGACGGGCGCCGCGTGCGACGGCCTGGCCTGGACGTACTACCAGGCGGTCCGCGCCTTCGGCTGACCGCCCGCGGTGGGGGACGGCGGCGCGCCGCCGTCCCCCACCGGATCAGCCCGCCTGGCCGCCCGTGCCCGCCACCGGCTGCCCGGCGGTGGCCGTGGCCTGGTCGGAGGCGACCGGCCCGCTCGGCCCCCTGGTGCCCAGCACCCCGGCCGCCAGCCCGAAGATCGCCGTCCCCGCCGTCACCACGGCGAACGAGGCGCGCAGCGACGCGACGTCGCCGATCATCCCGATGAGCGTGGGCGCGATCAGCCCGGTCGTGTACGTGACGGTGGCGACGCCCGCGATGGCCTGGCTCGGGTTCGGCCCGCTGCGCCCGGCGGCGGCGAAGGCCAGCGGCACGACCACCGCGATGCCGATCCCCAGCAGCGCGAAACCGGCCATGCCCTGCGCCGGGTTGCCGGCCGTCACGATGAGCAGGCCGCCCACGACGGCCAGCGCCCCGCTGAACCGCACGGCCCGCACGGGGCCTATCCGGCGCACCACGGCGTCCCCGGCGAGCCGCGCCAGGGCCATGGTGCAGGCGAACGCGGTGAAGCTGGCCGCCGCGATCGTCTCCGACGCGTCCGTGACGTCCCGCAGGTAGATGCCCGACCAGTCCATGCTGGCGCCCTCGGCGAGGATGGCGCACATCCCGACGGCCCCGATGAGCAGCGCCGAGCGCGGCGGCAGGGCGAAGCGCGGCGGGGGCTCCTCCTCCGGCGCGGGCCGCGTGTCCAGCAGGCCGCGGCAGGCCAGCGGCGCGGCGGCCGTCAGCAGCAGGGCGGCCAGCGGCAGGTGGACGCGCGCGTCGAGGCCCGCGTGCACGGCGCCGACGCCGATCGCCGAGCCGAGCAGCGCGCCCGTGCTCCACAGGCCGTGCAGCCCCGACATGATCGAGCGGCCGTACCGCTGCTCCACCTCGACGCCCTGCGCGTTCATGGCGACGTCCGCCATCCCCGCGGTGGCGCCGAAGGCGAACAGCGCGAGGCAGAGCGCGGGCAGGTTCGGCGCGAGCGCCGGGAGCGCGAGCGCGCAGGTCCACAGGACGAGGAGCGCGCGGACGGCCGCCCGCGCGCCGTAGCGGTGCATGACGCTGCTGGCCAGCGGCATCGCGAGGGCGGCGCCGATGGCGGGGAAGGCCAGGGCGAGCCCCAGCGTCGCGGTGCTCAGGTCCAGTTGGTCCTTGATCCAGGGGATGCGGGTGGCGAAGCTGCCGCTGACGGAGCCGTGGAGGACGAAGACGACGCCGACGGCCCGCCGGGCACGGCGTATCCGGTCCCGGTCGGGCGCGGCGAGGGGCTGCGACATGAGGCGTTCGACTCTCTCGTGAGGGCGCGTGAGGACCGTACTCCGGTCGGAGGTAAACTATCAGGAAGGCTTCCTAATAGAAAAGTCTGCGAGGATCCCCGCATGACCGCGCGCACCGCGACGCCCCGAACGGCCCGCGCCATCAACGACCGCATCGCCCTCGACCTGCTCGCCGTGGAAGGCCCGCTCACGGCGACGCGGCTGCGGGAGCTGACGGGCCTGTCCCGCCCCAGCGTCTCCGACCTCCTCGGCCGCCTCGGGGACGACGGCCTGGTGCGGATCGTCGGCGAGGCGGGGGAGGAGCGGCGCGGCCCCAAGGCGCGGCTCTACGGGCTGGCCGCCGACCGCGCGCACGTGGCCGCCTTCGACGTCCGCACCGACAGCGTCGCCTTCGCCCTCGCGGACCTGACCGGCCGCACGCTCGCCCACCACACCCTGCCCGTGCCCCAGGACGCCGACGACCCCGACCGCTCCACCCTCATCGGCACCGTCCTCGCCGCCCTGGACACGACGCTCGGGAACCTCGGCGTCCCCGCGGTCCACACGGCCGTCCTCGGCGCCCCGGGGCTCGCCGACCCCGCCACCGGCGCCCTGCGCCCGTTCAGCTCGCTGCCCGGCTGGCACGGCGCGCTGCTCACCGAACTGCGCGCCAGGCTCGACGCGCCCGTGCACCTGGAGAACGAGGTCAACCTCGCGGGCATCGCCGAGCACCGCGTCGGCGCGGCCCGCGACCGCGACACGTTCGCCCTGCTCTGGCTCGGACACGGCCTCGGCGCCGCCCTCGTCCTGCGCGGCGCCCTGTGGCGCGGCGCGACGGGCGGCGCCGGCGAGGTCGGCTTCCTGCCCGTGCCGGGCACCGGCGGCATGCCCTCCTCCCTCGACTGCGACGCGGGCTTCCACGCCCTCGCCGCCGCCCCCGTCGTCCGCGCGCTCGCCCGCGAGCACGGCCTGACGGCGCCCGGCGACGACGTCACGGCCGCCGAGACGCTGATCCGCGCCGCGGCCGGGGCGCCCGCCGGGGAGCCCGGCGCGGCGCTCCTCGACGCCCTGGCGGGGCGCGTCGTCATCGGCATCGCCGGGCTCGTCTCCGTCCTCGACCCCGGCTGCGTCGTGCTCGGCGGCGAGATCGGCCGCGCCGGGGGCGACGCGCTGGCCGCCCGCGTCTCCCGGCTGCTGCGCGACCTCTCGCCGCTCGACACCGAGATCCGCCCGGCGACCGTCACGGGCAGCCCGGTCCTGGGCGGCGGCCTCGTGACGGCGCTCGACGCGGCGCGCGACGACCTGTTCGGCCCGGCCGTCGGCCGCTGAGGGGAGCTGGGACGTGCGCGGTGGACATCCGCACTCCGTCAGCGTGGCCGGAGTCGTCGTGGACGACCAAGGGCGCGCGCTGCTGATCAGGCGGCGCGACAACGGCAGGTGGGAACCGCCGGGCGGTGTCCTGGAGGCGGGGGAGACCATCCCCGAGGCCCTCGAACGCGAGGTGCGGGAGGAGACCGGGCTGAGGATCGCCTCGCCCGCGACCCTCACGGGCGTCTACAAGAACATGACCGGGCTGGTCGTCGCCCTCGTCTTCCGCTGCCGCGCCGTCGGCGGTCGGCCCACGGTCGGCGACGAGACCGCCGAACTGCGCTGGGCCACCCGCGCGGAGGTCGTGGCGCTGGCCGACGAGGCGTACGCCGTCCGCGTCACGGACGCGCTGGACGGCGCGGCCCGCGCGGCGGTCCGCGCGCACGACGGCGTGCGCCTCGTCTGAGGCGTACTCGGGGCGTGTGCGCGGCGGCGGGCCCGGCGTAGTACTCATGGGGGGACGGAGCAACACGCCTGTTCCCACCTGGAGTCGTCGATGACAGTTCGCCGTGTCGTGCCCACCATCCGCTCGCAAGCCGCGCAGGAGAGCCGGGAGTTCTACGGCCTGCTGGGCTTCGAGGAGGTCATGAACCACGGCTGGATCATGACGCTCGCCTCCCCGTCCGCCCCGGCGGCGCAGATCAGCGTCATGACCCACGACAGGACCGCGCCCGTCACCCCCGACATGAGCATCGAGGTGGACGACGTGGACGCGGCCTACGCGGTCATGCGGGAGAGCGGCGCGGAGATCGTGCACCCCTTGCAGGACGAGGAGTGGGGCGTGCGGCGGTTCTTCGTCCGCGATCCCAACGGGCGGGTGGTCAACGTGCTGGGCCACCGCTGACAGGCTCTCCCGCACGCCCTGCGGTCGGGCCGCCGCCGCGCCTCACAGGAGCCGCGGCAGGTCCCGTACGCCGAGCTGCCCGGCCGCCGCCTCCACCGTCTGCGCGAGCAGCACGGCGATCGTCATCGGCCCCACCCCGCCGGGCACCGGCGTGATCAGCGACGCCCGCCGCGCCGCCGACGCGAAGTCCACGTCCCCGACGTTGCCCGGGTTGTAGCCCGCGTCGATCACGACGGCCCCCGGCTTGACGTCCTCGCCCCGCAGGAACCGCGGCTTCCCGACCGCCGCCACGAGCACGTCCGCCTCCCGCACGTGCGACGCGAGGTCGGCCGTCCGCGAGTGGCAGTACGTCACGGTGGCGTCCCTGCCGAGCAGCATCATCCCGACCGGCTTGCCCAGGATCGGGCTGCGCCCGACCACGACCGCGTGCTTCCCCGCCAACTCCACGCCGTACTCGTCCAGCAGCCGCACGATCCCGCCGGGTGTGCAGGACGCGAAGCCCGGCAGGCCGAAGCCCATCGCCGCGAACGAGTGCGTCGTCACGCCGTCCACGTCCTTCTCCGGCGCGATCGCCTCGAACGCCGCCCGCTCGTCGATGCCGGGCCCCACCGGGTGCTGGAGCAGGATGCCGTGGACCGCCGGGTCGTCCGACAGGCCCTGCACCGCCGCGACCAGCTCCTCCGTCCCCACCGATGCGGGCAGCGCCACGTGCAGCGAGCGGATGCCCGCCTTCTCGCAGCGGGCCCGCTTCATCCGGACGTACGTCACCGACGCCGGGTCCTCGCCGACGAGCACCGTCGCCAGGCACGGCGCCGTCCCCGTACGCCGGGTGATCTCCGCCGCCGCCTCCGCGCTCCGGGCCACCAGGCGGCGGGCCGGGGCCGTGCCGTCCATCAGGCGGGCCGTGGGGGCGGGCGTGTCGGTGGGCGTGTGTGCGGGGGTCGCGTTCATGGGCGCGCTCCTGAGCCTCGTCACGAGTCGCCCAGGCGCACGGCAGCGGCCGTCGAGGCCGGGCCGCTCCCCGGTGGTGCCCCACCTCAGCGCCAGTCACGGCCCGCCGCAAAGCCTAGCGGGACGGCGGGCCCCCGTCCTGTGACGCGTCCCACACGCCCGCATGGCCGAACGGCGCGCGTGGCAGACTGGAGGCAGTACCAGTGACGAACGCGCACTCCGGGGTCGGTGAAAGTCCGAACCGGCGGTTACAGTCCGCGACCCGGCCGCTGCCAGCGGCCGGTTGACCAGGTGAAATTCCTGGACCGACGGTTAAAGTCCGGATGGGAGGCAGTGCGCGGCGGAACAGGTGCGGTGTCCGCCGTGGCGCCCGGGACCTCCCGGTGCCCCCCGTGCGTTCCCGTTCCCGTTGCGTCTGTCCCGAACAACAGCCCCGGAGTCGTGCCCTGAGAGGCAGGAGACCCGGTGGCCACCCCAGCAGCGCAGCCACCCGTCGGCCCCGAGGCCGAGGCGATGCGGCGCGCCCTCACGCTCGCCGCGCGCGGCCTCGGCGCCACGAGCCCCAACCCCGTCGTCGGCTGCGTCGTCCTCGACGCCCACGGCACGCAGGTCGGCGAAGGCTGGCACCGGCGCGCCGGTGGCCCGCACGCCGAGATCCACGCCCTCGCCGCCGCCGGTGACCGCGCCCGCGGCGGCACGGCCGTCGTCACCCTCGAACCCTGCGCCCACACCGGCCGCACCGGCCCCTGCGCCCAGGCGCTCCTCGACGCCGGGATCGCCCGCGTCGTCTACGCGGTCGCCGACCCGAACCCGCTCGCCCGCGGCGGCGCCGAGACCCTGGCCGCCGCCGGTGTCTCCGTCACCGGCGGCCTGCTCGCCGACGAGGCCGCCGCCGTCAACGCCGCCTGGCTCACCGCCGTCCGCCTCGGCCGCCCGCACGTCCGCTGGAAGTACGCCGCCACCCTCGACGGCCGCGTCGCCGCCGCCGACGGCACCAGCCGCTGGATCACCTCGCCCGAGGCGCGCGCCGACGTCCACCGCCTGCGCGCGGAGGCCGACGCCGTCCTCGTCGGCTCCGGCACGGCCCGCGCCGACGACCCGCACCTCGCCGTCCGCGGCGTGCCGGGCGCGCGCCAGCCGCTGCGCGTCGTCGCCGACACGGAGGCCCGCGCCGTCCCGGCGGGCGCCCGCGTCCTCGACGGCGCCGCGCCCACCCTCGTCGCCGTCGCGCAGGACGTGCCGAAGGACCGCACGGCCCACCTCACGGCCCACGCCGAGGTCGTCCGCCTGCCGCGCGCCGCCCACGGGCCGGGGCTCGACGTCGCCGCCCTCCTCGCCGCCCTCCACGACCGCGGCGTCCGCGCCGTGCTCCTGGAGGGCGGGCCCACGCTCGCCGGGGCGTTCGCCGCCGCGGGGGCCGTGGACGAGGTCACCGCCTACCTCGCCCCCGCCCTCCTGGGCGCAGGGCCGACCGCCCTCACCGGCGCGGGAATCACGACGATCACCGAGGCGTTCCGCCTGCGCATCACCGAAACCGTCCCCGTCGGGCCCGACCTGCGCGTCACCGCCTTGCCCGTCCGCCCCGCACCCGCACCCGCCAAGGAGATCTGAGATGTTCACCGGCATCGTCGAAGAACTGGGCGAGGTCGTCGCCCTCGACCACCACGGCGACTCCGCGCGGCTGCGGCTGCGCGCCGACACCGTGACGCAGGGCAGCGGCCACGGGGCCTCCATCGCCGTCAACGGCGTCTGCCTCACCGTCGTCGAACCCGGCGAACACGCCTTCACCGCCGACGTGATGGCCGAGACGCTGAAGCGCTCCACGCTCGGCGGCCTCGCGCCGGGCGACCGCGTGAACCTGGAACGCCCCGTCGCCCTCGGCGGACGGCTCGGCGGCCACCTCGTGCAGGGCCACGTGGACGGCGTCGCGACGCTCCTGGACCGCACGCCAGGCGACGCGTGGGAGAGCGTCACGATCTCCCTGCCCGCCGGGCTCGCCCGCTACGTCGTGGACAAGGGCTCGATCACGGTGGACGGCGTCAGCCTCACCGTCGTCGAGGCGGGCGCCGACCGCTTCACCCTCGGCCTCATCCCGACGACCCTCGCCCTGACCACCCTGGGCCGCAAGCAGCCGGGCGACCCGGTGAACCTGGAGGTGGACGTCCTCGCCAAGTACGTCGAACGCCTCCTCGCCCACGGCGCGACCACCGCGCACCCCTACGACACGGCGCAGGAGAGCGCGCGGTGAGCGTCCTCGACTCCCTCAACTCCACGGCGTTCGAGGCGTTCGACCAGCACGTCATCTGGTCCGACATGATCGGCAACCTGGCCGGGCTCGCCGCCCTCGCCCTCGGCTGGCGCCGCTCCGTGCTCACCTGGCCGGTGCAGTTCCTCTCCGGCGCCATCCTCATCGCCGCCTACAGCTCGGCGAACCTCGGAGGCGGCGTCGGCAAGCAGCTCGTCGTCATCGTCGTCGCGCTGTGGGGCTGGCAGCAGTGGCGCGGCGGACGCGGCGGGAGCACCGACGGCGCGATCACCGTACGGTTCGCCACCTGGCGCGAACGCGCCCTGCTGCTCGCCGGGGCCGCCGCGGGAACCCTGCTCGTCGGCGGGCTGTTCACCGCCTACCCCGACCTGTCGTGGAACCCGTGGCCCGACGCGTACATCTTCGTCGGCACGCTCGTCGCGATGGTCGCCCAGGCGCGCGGGCTCGTCGAGTTCTGGTTCGCCTGGCTGCTGGTGGACCTCGTCGGCGTCCCGCTGAACTTCCACAGCGGCCTGCCGTTCTCCGGCCTCGTCTACCTCGTCTACCTCGTCCTCGTCCTGTGGGGCCTGCGCGACTGGTGGCGGCGCTCGCGCACCGCCGTCCCGCCCGTGTCCGCCCCGCTCCAGGGAGCCTCCGCATGACCACCCACGAAGAAGCACCCCTCGATCCGGTGGAACGCGCGATCGCCGACATCGCCGCCGGGCGGCCCGTCGTCGTCGTGGACCGCGCCGACCGGGAGAACGAGGGCGACCTCGTCGTCGCCGCCGAACGGATCACGCCCGAGATCGTCGCGTTCATGATGTCCGAGTGCCGCGGCCTCATCTGCGTGCCGATGGAGCCGGACGACCTCGACCGGCTCGACCTGCCGCAGATGGTGGAGAAGAACACCGAGTCCATGGCGACGGCCTTCACCGTCTCGGTGGACGCCGACGCCGCCCACGGCGTCACCACCGGCATCTCCGCCGCCGACCGCGCCGCCACCATCCGCCTCCTCGCCGACCCGGCCGCCGCGCCCGCCGACCTCGCCAGGCCGGGGCACGTCTTCCCGCTGCGCGCCCGCACCGGCGGCGTCCTCGTCAGACCCGGCCACACCGAGGCGGGCGTGGACCTCGCGCGCCTCGCCGGACTGCGCCCGGCCGCCGCCGTCGTCGAGATCGCGGGGGAGGACGGCACGATGCTGCGGCTGCCCGCCCTGCGCGCGTTCGCCCGCAGGCACGGCCTCACGCTCATCTCCATCGAGGACCTGATCGCCCACCGCCGCGCCCTCGCCGACGGCGCCGAGCCGGGCCCCGCCGTGCACCGGGAGGCCGAGACCTCCCTGCCGACCGAGCACGGCCCCTTCCGCGCGTACGGCTACCGCGCAGCCGCCGACGGCGCCGAGCACCTGGCGCTCGTCGCGGGCGACCTCGGGGACGGCGAGGACGTCCTCGTCCGCGTCCACTCCGAATGCCTCACCGGCGACGTCCTCGGCTCCCAGCGCTGCGACTGCGGCCCGCAGCTGCGCGCCTCGATGCAGCGCGTCCAGGCGGAGGGCCGCGGCGTCGTCCTCTACCTGCGCGGCCACGAGGGACGCGGCATCGGCCTGCTCTCCAAGCTCCGCGCCTACGAACTCCAGGAACGCGGCCGTGACACCCTCGACGCCAACCTCGACCTCGGGCTGCCCGCCGACGCCAGGGACTACGCCGCCGGGGCCCGCATCCTCGCCGACCTCGGCGTCCGCTCGCTGCGCCTGCTGACGAACAACCCGGACAAGGCCGCCGCCCTCACCCGCCACGGCCTGCGCGTCACGGGCCGCGAAGCCGTCCCCGTCACCCCGGGCGAGCACAACCTCCGCTACCTGCGCACCAAGCGCGACCGCATGGGCCACGACCTGCCGTGGCTGGACCCCGCCCCCGTCGGCGCCTGCGCCAACCAGTGACCCCCGCGCCCACGCCCACCACCCCACCGAAGGAGACACCAATGAGCGGCCACGGAGCCCCGCGGCTCACGGTCAGCACCACCGGCACCGCGCCCCTGCGCGTCGGCGTCGTCGCCGCGCAGTGGCACGAGACCGTCATGGACGGCCTGCTCGCCGGTGCGCGCCGCGCCCTGGCGGAGCTGGACGTCGCCGAGACCACCGTGCTGCGCGTGCCGGGCAGCTTCGAACTCCCCGTCGCCGCCGAGGCGCTGGCCCGCGGCGGCTACGACGCCGTGGTCGCGCTCGGCGTCGTCATCCGCGGCGGCACCCCGCACTTCGACTACGTCTGCCAGGGCGTCACCGCGGGCCTGACGCGCGTCAGCGTCGAGCACGCCGTCCCCGTCGGCTTCGGCGTCCTCACGTGCGACACCGAGGAGCAGGCGCTCGACCGCGCAGGACTGCCCGGCTCCGCCGAGGACAAGGGCCACGAGGCCGCCACCGCCGCCGTCGCGACCGCCGCGCTGCTGCGCGAGCTGCCCCGCCCCGCGCGCGTCGTGGCCGCCGCGAGGCCGTAGGGTTGGACCACCATGGCCAACAAGACTTTCGACGAGCTCTACGCCGAGCTGCGGCACAAGGCCGCCACCGCAGACCCCAGGACCTCACGGACCGCCGAACTGGTCGCCGCCGGGGTCCATACCATCGGCAAGAAGGTCGTCGAGGAGGCGGCGGAGGTGTGGATGGCCGCGGAGCACGAGAGCGCCGACCGCACCGCCGAGGAGATCTCGCAGCTCCTCTACCACCTCCAGGTCATGATGGTCGCCCGGGGCATCTCCCCGGACGACGTATACGCTCACCTCTGAGCCGTCCCGCGCCCACACCCGCAGACCACACCACACGAAGGAAGAAGTCCGTCCATGCTGCGCATCGCCGTTCCGAACAAGGGGTCTCTCTCCGAGCCTGCGGCGGCCATGCTCCATGAGGCGGGCTACCGCCAGCGCAAGGACCGCAGGGAACTCGTCCTCATCGACCAGGAGAACCAGGTCGAGTTCTTCTACCTGCGCCCCCGCGACATCGCGATCTACGTCGGTTCGGGCCGCCTCGACATCGGCATCACCGGGCGCGACCTGCTGCTCGACTCCCGCGCCGACGCCGAGGAGATCATGGAGCTGGGCTTCGCCGCCTCGACGCTCCGCTACGCGACGCGCCCCGGCGGCGTGACGGACGTTCGCGAGTTCGGCGGCCTGTCCATCGCCACGTCGTTCGCCGGGGTCGTCGCCGGGCACCTCGCCGAGCACAACGTCGAGGCGTCCGTCGTCCACCTCGACGGCGCCGTCGAGACGGCCATCCAGCTCGGCGTCGCCGAGGTCATCGCCGACGTGGTCGAGACCGGCACGACGCTGCGCAACGCCGGGCTCGAGATCATCGGCGCGCCCATCCTGGAGTCCGAGGCCGTCGTCATCCGGCGCGTCGGCGGCGCGTCGCAGGAGATCAAGGTCCGCCAGTTCCTGCGCCGCCTCCAAGGCGTCCTGGTGGCCAGGCGCTACGTGATGATGGACTACGACATCCGCGCCGAACTCGTGGACAAGGCCGTCGCGTTGACACCCGGCCTCGAATCCCCGACCGTCTCGCCGCTCCACGACCAGGGCTGGCTCGCCGTCCGCTCCATGGTCCCCGTGCAGGACGCCCAGCGTGTGATGGACGAGCTGTACGACCTGGGCGCGCGCGCCATCCTCACCACCGGCATCCACGCCGCGCGCCTGTGAGCGCCGTGACGCAGCCGCCCGTCACG
The DNA here is from genome assembly GCF_000719135.1 of Streptomyces avicenniae. Taxonomy (GTDB): domain Bacteria; phylum Actinomycetota; class Actinomycetes; order Streptomycetales; family Streptomycetaceae; genus Streptomyces; species Streptomyces avicenniae. The sequence continues at coordinate 196,990 of NZ_JOEK01000010.1, forward strand.
TTCCGGCCGACCGTGACGCGCATCGTCCTGCTCGCCATCGGCTCAGGCGTCCTGGCCGTGCTGACGCTGATCGCCTTCCTGCTCCCGGCCGACGGCGCGGTCACCTGGGGTGTCGGCGACCGTGCCGCGCTCGTCGGCAGCGGGCTGCTCGTGCTGGCCGTGACGCTCCTGCTGGCCAGGCCGCGCGTCACGGCCGACCGGGACGGCGTCACCGTCGTCAACCTCACCACGACGCGGCGCCTCGCCTGGGCGCAGGTCGTCCGCGTCACGCTGCGCCCCGGCGACCCCTGGGTCTCGCTCGACCTGGCGGACGGCACGGTCCTGGCCGTCATGGCGATCCAGCCCGGTGTCTCGCGCGCCCGCTCCATGGAGCAGGCCCGCGCGCTGCGGGCCCTCGCCGAGGCGGGCGGCGCCGGGCCCACGGACTGACCCGGCCGGTCAGCCCGGCCCCAGCGGGGGCAGTTCGCCCTCCGGCGGCCGGGTCCTGCCGCGCGCCGACAGCACCTCCCCGTACGCCTGCATCAGGTCGGGCAGCCGCAGCGTGGACAGTTCCTGCCGCGTCGGCGCCCCGGCCGACTCCGAGAGCCGCATGTCGCGGAACGCGCAGGACGCCTCGTACAGCGTGCGCAGGAAACGGCCGTTGCCCAGCTCGTCGATCCAGCCCTCGGCCACCACGTGCTCCGCGATGCTGCGCAGCTCCTCCAGCGCCTCGCCGTCCCACACGTCGCCCTGCCCGGCGGCCAACAGCTCGCCGATCGCCGTGAGTTCGGACGGGCGGTAGCTCGGGAACTCGACGCGTGTCGAGAAGCGCGAGCCGAGGCCGGGGTTCGCCACGAGCAGCCGGTCCATCCCCTCGGGATACCCCGCCAGGATGACGACCAGGTGCTCGCGGCTGTCCTCGGCGCGCTTCAGCAGCACCTGGAGTGCCTCGTCGCCGTACGCGTCGCCCTTGCTGTAGCCGGAGTGCGCCAGGCTGTACGCCTCGTCGATGAAGAGCACGCCGCCGAGCGCCGAGTCGATCAGCCGGTTCGCCTTCACCGCGGTCTGCCCCAGGAACTCCCCGACGAGATCGGCCCGTTGCGCCTCCACCAGCCGGTCGGACGCGAGCATGCCCAGCGCGTGGAACACCCGGCCGAGCAGCCGCGCCACCGTCGTCTTCCCGGTGCCCGAAGGGCCGGAGAACACGAAGTGCCGCTTCGGCGGCTGCACCGGAAGCCCCTGCCCCGTCCGCAGCCGCGCCATCCGCAGCTGGGCCGACAGCGCGCGTACCTGCTCCTTCACGGGTTCGATCCCCACCATGCGGTCCAGCTCGGCCAGCGTCCGCGCCAGCAGCGCCGGATCGGCCGCCGGCGACGGCAGCGTCACCGGGGACACGCCGCCGTGCCCGCCCGGCCCCGGCACGGCCGCCCCCGGCCGCTCCGCGCCCGCAGGGGCGCCGGGCGACGGCATCCGCACGCCCGCGCCCGCGTCGGGCAGCCGGTCGGACTCCGGGTCCTCGGCCGTCAGCGCGGCGAGCCGCAGCGCGGTGTCCATGAACTCCGGGTCCGCGTGGTGCACCGCACGGTACAGCGGCGTCGCCGACGCGCTCCGGCCGCTGCCCTCGCGGGCGCGGGCCAGCCAGTAGCGCAGCTCCTTGCGCTGCGGCAGCTCGCTGCGACAGCGCATCAGCGCGGCCGACAGCAGCGGCTCCGCCTGGTCGTACATCTCCAGGCGCACGCGGGCCATCCCGGCGAACAGCCCTGCCTCGACGCCGAGTTGCGCGTCCCCGGTGAGCGAGGCCGTGGTGCGGTAGAGCCCTTCCCAGTCCTTCGACAGGTAGCACCGGCAGGCGTGCAGGAAGCGCGCGTACGGGTCCGACTCCGGCGGCGGGCACTCGGCCAGCGCTTGGTCCAGCTCGGCCATCCGGCGGCCGTCCAGCAGCTGCGACGCGTGGGCGAGCAGCAGGTCACGTTCCGTCTCCAGGACCGGCTGCACCCACCAGCCGAGCCAGTACCAGGACGACAACGGGCGCCCGTGCCGCTGCCGTTGCTCCCCGAAGCGGCCCCGGTTGCGGTGCATCTGCCGCAGCGCGACCGGCACGTCCGTGCGCAGCGCGTGCAGCCCGAGCCAGGCGTCCGCCATCCCCGGGTCCTCCCGGACCGCCGTCCTGAACTCCTCCTCCGCCTCCGGGTAGGCCCCGGCCGCGTACGCGTCCACTCCCCGCAACCACGCCAGGTCGGCCGCGGGGCGGAGAATCCGGTCATGTGCGCCGTGCGTGCCAGAAATCATGCCGACCCCCACAACGGGTAACCACGCCTGCCCCTGGGGCCTTTTCTACCCATCCCGACCGGCTCGTGACTCCTGCGACGACCATCCCTCACCGGCCACGGGGGGCGTGACCAGGATATCCGCGAAGGGACGTGACGGGTCGTCGGCGAAGTGCCGCCGCTCGGCCGCCTCCCAGTCGCGCCAGAACGCCGTCAGCCCCTGGCCGTCCCTGGCGCGCCCTCTGGCCCACGCGGTCGCCCGCGGCACCGCCATCCACACCAGCAGCGACAGGTACGGGCGCAGCGCCCGCCGTCCCGCCCCGACCCCCTCAAGCAGCACCACGGGTGCCGGGGGACAGGTGAGGGCGCGGCCGAACTCCCGCCGCTCCCAGTCGTATCCGTCGTAGCGCGCCGTCTCCCCGCGCCGCAGCGGGCCGAGGACGCGACCGGAGAGGGTGTCCGTCCAGCCGAAGAACGACGCGTGGCTCGCCAGGTCGTCCAGGTGCACGACGGGCGCCTGCCCCAGCTCGGCCGACAGCAGGCGCGCGAGCGTGCTCTTGCCCGATCCCGCGTGCCCGTCGATCGCCACGAGCCGCACGGGGCCGAGCCGCGGCGGCAGCGCCCGTACCCGCGCGGCGAGCCCGGCGGGCGGGGACGTGGGGGCCTCGGACATCGCGGTCAGCGTAACGGCGTCACAGGTAGACACCAATATTCTTTCCGCGCGTTCCTGGGGAATTACTGGCCGTCACGAGCCGGAGCGGCGATAGTGGTGCACTGCCGCGCCGGTCCACCCCGCTCGGCGCGTCCGAGCATGTCCGGAGACGACCGGGAGACAGCATCGTGACCACCACGCCACGCCGCACCGTACTCGCCGCCGCCGTGGCCGCCGCGGTCGGCGGCTCCGCATCCCTGGGCGCCGGTGGCGCCGGGGCAGCTCCGCAGGGCCGGGGCGGGGGCAGGGGCCACCACGGCGCCGACCCCGACTCGACGGTCGAGTACCACGGCTGGGTCAAGGCCGCCGACTGGCGCGCCGGGACGGCGCAGGGCGTCTCCGTCGTCACGTCGGGCCGCGCCGGAGTCGTCCTCGCCCGCCCGCGCGGCACCGTGGACTACACCGATCCGCACACGGGGACGACGGCCGCCTGGGAGTACGCGACCTGGCTCTCGCCGGTCCGCAGGCCCGCCTCGCCCGCCACAGAGCTGATCGCCTCCTGGAACGCCGACACCCCGGCCGGGACGTTCCTGCGCGTCGAGGTGCAGGCGGGCTACTCGGACCGCACCCAGAGCCCCTGGTACACGCTCGGCATCTGGGCGTCGGGCGACGAGGACGTCCGCCGCACCTCGGTGGACGGCCAGGAGGACGGCAGGTCCACCGTCTGGACCGACACCCTCGCCATCGACGACGCCGCGAGCGGCCTGCGGCTGACGTCCTACCGGCTGCGGCTCACGCTCCACCGCGCCCCCGGCTCCGGCGCGGCGCCGACGGTCTGGCGCCTCGGCGCGATGACCTCCGCCGTGCCCGACCGCTTCGAGGTCCCCGCGACCGCGCCGGGACCTGCGTCCGGCACCGCGCTGACCGTGCCGCAGTACTCGCAGAACATCCACATCGGCCGGTACCCCGAGTACGACAACGGCGGCGAGGCGTGGTGCAGCCCGACGTCCTCGCAGATGATCGTGGAGTCCTTCGGCAAGCACCCCACGCCAGAGCAACTCGCCTGGGTCAACCCTGACTTCACGGACCCCCAGGTCTGCCACGCGGCCCGCAGCACCTACGACTACGCGTACGGCGGCTGCGGCAACTGGCCCTTCAACGCCGCCTATGCCGCGACCTACGACGGCCTCCAGGGCGTCGTCACACGCATCGCGTCGCTCTCCGACGCCGAACGCCTCGTCGCGGCCGGAATCCCGGTGATAACGTCCCAGTCCTTCTTCGAGGCCGAGCTGGACGGCGCCGGTTACGGCACCTCGGGGCACCTGATGACGGTCATCGGCTTCACCGAGGAAGGCGACGTCGTCGCCAACGACCCCAACGCCGACGACAACGCGGGCGTGCGCCGCGTCTATCCGCGGCGGCAGTTCGAGAACATCTGGCTGCGGACCAGGCGGTACGACGCGTCGGGCGCGGTGCGCAGCGGCACCGGCGGCGTCTGCTACCTCTACTTCCCGGTCCGCACGTCGGCCGCCCAGCGCGCCGCACTGGCCGCCGTCGGCATCCGCTGACCGTGGCCCTCCCCGGCCGGCGGCCCTCACGGGCCCTCCCGGCCACCCTCTGCGCGGCGGCCCTGGCACTCCTGCCCGCCGGGGCCGCCGCCACCACCCCGTCCGCCACGCCCTCCGCCGCGCGCACGCCGGGGGAGGGCGTCACGGCGCACACGCTCGCGGAGTCCACGGCCCCGCACGGGCTCGACATCCATGCCGAGGGGCCCACGGACGTCACCGTCCGCGTGATCGTCGTCGAACCGGGCGGCTCCACCGGCTGGCACCACCACGACGGGCCGCTCCTCGCCGTCGTCGTCTCCGGCACGCTCACCCGCACCCTCGACGACTGCTCGGTCGAGCTCTCCACGGCAGGCGACACCATCCTGGAGACGCCCGGCGCGGATCATGTGCATGTCGGACGAAACCTGGGCGAGGAGCCGGTCGTTCTCCATGCGACGTACCTCGTGCCAGAAGGGCGCCCGCTCTCGGTGGACGCCGACGCGCCCGACTGCGCCGGCTGACCGCGCGTCCCGCCCCGACAGGCCGAGCACCATCGCGCCGCTGCGCACAGCGCCGTGCCCGACGTGTGGAGGAGCCAGATGACGCCGCAGGAGACCGCCACCGAGCCCGTCAGCCGCCGTATGCCGTCCCAGGAGGCCCGCGACCTCCTGTCCCTCGTCCGCGACCTGGCGCGGCGTGAGATCGCCCCGCACGCCGCGCGCGAGGAGACCGAAGGAACATTCCCCCGCGCCCTCTTCCTGCTGCTCTCGGACGCCGGGCTCCTCGGACTGCCCTACCCGTCCCGGCACGGCGGCGGCGACCAGCCGTACGAGGTCTACCTCCAGGTCCTCGAAGAACTGGCCGCCGCGCGGCTCACGGTGGGCCTCGGCACCAGCGTCCACACCCTCGCCTGCCACGCCCTGGCCCGCCACGGCACCGAGGAACAGCGCGCCGCGCACCTCCCCGCCATGCTCGGCGGCGGACTGCTGGGCGCCTACTGCCTCTCCGAGCCCGCCTCGGGCTCGGACGCGGGGTCCCTGCGTACCCGCGCCGTCCGCGACGGCGACACCTGGGTCATCGACGGCACCAAGGCGTGGATCACCCACGGCGGGATCGCCGACTTCTGCACGGTCTTCGCCCGCACAGGTCCCGAAGGACCGCGCGGCATCACCGCGTTCCTCGTCCCGGGCGACACACCAGGGCTGACGGCGAGCCGCCCCGAGCGCAAGATGGGCATGAACGGCTCGCCCACCGCCCAGGTCCACCTGGACGCCGTGCGCGTGCCCGACACGCACCGCATCGGCCACGAGGGCGAGGGCTTCGCGCTCGCCATGGACGCCCTGGAGGCGGGCAGGCTCGGCATCGCCGCCTGCGCGACCGGCCTGGCCCAGGCGGCGCTGGACGAGGCACTGGCCTTCACCACGGGACGGCGCCAGTTCGGCCGCCCGGTCGCCGACTTCCAGGGCGTGCGCTTCCTGCTCGCCGACATGGCCACCCAGATCGAGGCGGGACGCGCCCTCTACCTGGAGGCGGCGCGCCTGCGGGACGCGGGTGAGCCGTTCGGCAGGCAGGCGGCGATGGCCAAGCTGTTCTGCTCGGACGTCGCGATGCGCACCGCGACCGACGCCGTCCAGCTCATGGGCGGTTACGGCTACACCGCCGACTTCCCCGCCGAGCGCTACCTGCGCGAGGCCAAGGTGCTCCAGATCGTGGAGGGGACCAACCAGATCCAGCGCGCGGTCATCGCGCGCCACCTCCTCCCCGTCCGCCCCGGCGGGGCCCCGGGCGCCCCTACGCCGCCTGCCGCAGGGTGACGACGGCCGGGCGGGTCGCGTGCCGTACCGCGTGCGAGAAGGGCTGGAGCCGCCAGTGCAGGCTCTCCGGGAGCGCCGCCAGGGCCACCGGCTCCACCGCCAGCGGCGTCACGGGCAGCGGCACCACGCCGTCGTCCGCCTCCTCGCCCGAGCCGGGGCAGACCGCCATCCCGAACGGGTCGAACGGCGAGGGGCAGACCGCGTGCTGCGGCACCGCCCCGCCCGGCTCCTCCAGCGCGACCGGCCGGGCGCAGCCGGGGCACAGGACGCGCGGCAGGTCGTCGTACGCGTCCTCCTCGTCGGCGAAGAGCTGCTCCTCGTCGTCCTCACCCGGCACCTGATCGGGCCCTGGACGGTGGAGTGCCTTCACATTGCGCATGTAATCCCCCTCGGACGGCGCAGCGGCGTTGGCCACAGCAAGCACTTCCCGTCTCCTTCCGCGAATAATCGCGCGACCGAACGGGACACGGCCGCGCCTTTGTGGCGTTCGTCACAGCGGTGGTGCGCGGCTGTCCGCGGGCCGGGCGCGGGCGGCGGGGCGCCGCCGCGCCGGGTAGGTTACGGAACCGTGGAGGATCTCGACCGGCGCATCGTGGAACTGCTCGTCAGGGACGGGCGGATGAGCTACACCGACCTGGGCAAGGCCACCGGCCTGTCCACCTCGGCCGTGCACCAGCGCGTGCGCCGTCTGGAGCAGCGCGGCGTCATCCGCGGGTACGCGGCCATCGTCGCGCCCGAGGCGGTCGGCCTGCCGCTGACCGCGTTCATCTCCGTCAAGCCCTTCGACCCGAGCGCCCCCGACGACATCGCCGAACGGCTCGCGGGCGTGCCGGAGATCGAGGCGTGCCACAGCGTCGCGGGCGACGAGAACTACATCCTGAAGGTACGGGTCGCCGAACCGGCCGAGCTGGAACTGCTGCTCGCCCGCATCCGCTCCCTCGCGGGGGTCTCCACGCGCACCACCGTCGTCCTCTCCACGCCCTACGAGGCTCGCCCGCCGCGCGTGTGACCCCGCCGCCGTGCCGGGCGCGGCCAGCCGGGAGACTGGGGCCATGACCGACAGCACCACCCCGGGCGAACGGCCCCGCACCGTCCTCCTGCGCCGCGGCGAGGTCCACAGCCCGGCCGACCCGTTCGCCACGGCCATGGCCGTCGAGGGCGACCGCATCGCCTGGATCGGCTCCGAGGCCGCGGCCGACTCCCTCGCCCCGACCGCCGACGAGGTCGTGGACCTCGACGGCGCGCTCGTCACCCCGGCGTTCACCGACGCACACGTGCACACGACGGCGACGGGCCTTGCGCTCACCGGCCTCGACCTCGCGGCGGCCCGCTCGCTGCCCGACGCGCTCGCCCGCGTCACGGCCCACGCCGCCGCCCACCCGGCGGACGCCATCCTCCTCGGCCAGGGCTGGGACGCGAGCCGCTGGCCGGAACGGCGCCCCCCGACCCGGGACGAACTCGACCGCGCCGCCGCCGGACGGCCCCTCTACCTCGTCCGCGTGGACGCCCACTCGGCGCTCGCCACCACGGCCCTCCTCGGCCTGGTCCCCGGCATCACCTCCCTGCCCGGCTACGTCCCGGACGGCCCGCTGACCGGCGACGCGCACCACGCCGTTCGCCGCGCCGCCGACGCCTCCCTCGGCCCCGCCCAGCGCGCCGCCGCCCAGCGCGCCGCGCTGCGCCGGGCCGCGTCCGTCGGCATCGGAAGCGTCCACGAGTGCGCCGGTCCCGAGATCTCCAGCGAGGACGACCTCACGGCCCTGCTCGCCCTCGCCGCCGACGAGCCAGGACCCCGCGTCCACGGCTACTGGGCCGAGGCCGTCACCGGCCCCGAGGACGCCAAGCGCGTCCGCGACCTCGGCGCGACCGGCGCGGCGGGCGACCTCTTCGCCGACGGCTCCCTCGGCTCGCACACCGCCCACCTCCACGCCCCCTACACCGACGCCCCCCACTCCGGCACGGCCCACCTGACGGCCGACGACGTCGCCACGCACGTCACCGCCTGCACCGAGGCCGGGATCCAGGCCGGATTCCACGCCATCGGCGACGCCGCCATCGACACCGTCCTGCGCGGCTTCCGCACCGCCGCCGACCGCCTCGGCACCGCCCGGGTCCGCGCCCTGCGCCACCGCGTCGAGCACGCCGAACTGCTCAGCCCAGGCGCCGTCACCGCCTTCGCCGACCTCGCCCTCACCGCCAGCGTCCAGCCCGGCTTCGACGCCGCCTGGGGCGGCCAGGACGGCATGTACGCCCGCCGCCTCGGCGCCGAACGGGCCCGCGCGCTCAACCCGTTCGCGGCGCTGCTGCGCGCCGGTGTCCCCCTCGCCTTCGGCTCCGACGCCCCCGTCACGCCCCTCGGCCCCTGGGCGGCCGTCCGCGCGGCGGCGTACCACCGGACGCCCGAGCACCGCATCTCCGTGCGCGCCGCGTTCACCGCCCACACCCGCGGCGGCTGGCGCGCGGTCGGCCGGGACGACGGCGGCGTCCTCGTCCCCGGCGCCCCCGCCGACTACGCGCTGTGGCGCACCGGCGCGCTGGTCGTCCAGGCCCCGGACGACCGGGTCGCCCGCTGGTCCACCGACCCGCGCTCCGGCACCCCGGGGCTGCCCGACCTCGCCCCGGGCGAGCCGCTGCCCGAGTGCCTGCGCACCGTCGTCGCGGGGCGCACGGTGTACGACCGGCCGAACGAGTGATCCACCCGGCCCCGATACCGCCGAACGACGTGCGATCCCGCGCGGCGACCGCCCCGCAAGCTCCGCACTGACCAGCCGCTTTGACGGAATCCCGGGGAAACGTACAGGTCAGACGGCTGTTGACAGCCCGCGGTCCTCGGGGGGTAGGTTCGGCCGGGTCCACCACAGGACGTCCGGCCGGCGCTCCCCTCCGCGCAGTCGTCGAACGCCGCTGGGCCAGAGGGTGGGGCGCCGCGCAGGCGCGCCGCCGGGAGCCAGGTCCAGTGTGCCTGCGGCACGGGGGCGGATGGTTCCGTCCGGCCGGCTGGTGCGACCCGGGCCGGGCCCGGACGCTCAGTAGACAACGGCTTTCGGACGACCCGCAGCCAGCGGGCCCCGGGTCGGACCGAAGAGCGCCGGTCCCGGTCCGCAGACATCCCCCGGCACGAGGTACGGTCGGTCATCATCGCCCCGCGCCTGCAGAGAGGCCACGACTGTGCCATCGGGCTCCGAGACGACCAGGGCCGACGCCCCGGCCGACGGCGCCGGTCCGCCCGCCGCGCGCCGTCCCGGCCGCGTCCGCAGGCGTGCCGCGTCCGCCCGCAGGAACTGGCGCGTCCTCGTGGCCGCGGCGGTCGCCGGTCTCGCCCTGACGGCCGCCTTCCCGCCGTACGACATCTGGCCGCTGTCCCTGGTCGCGGTCGCCGCGCTGTCGGTGCTCGTCCACGGCAGGACGGGACGGCAGGGCGCGTGGCTCGGCCTCGTGTTCGCCGTGCCGTTCTTCGTGTCCCTGCTGAGCTGGCTGCGCGTCATCGGCTGGGACGCGACGGTGGGCCTGTCGGTCGCCGAGGCCGCGTTCTTCGTCCCGATGGGCGCGGGGCTGGCCCTGACCTCGCGGCTGCGGCTGTGGCCGCTGTGGACGGCCTGCCTGTGGGTCGCGCAGGAGTGGGCGCGTGACCGCGTCCCGTTCGGCGGCTTCCCGTGGGGCCGCCTCGCCTTCGCCAACACCGGCACCCCCTTCACGCCGCTCGCCGCGCTGGGCGGCGCGCCGCTGGTGACGTTCGCCGTCGCCCTGTCGGGCGCCCTCCTGGCGTGGGCGGCGCTGCGGCTGGCCGCCCGTCGGCGCGTCCCCGCGGCGGAGCGGACCCCGCGGTCCTGGCGGCCCGCCGCCCTGGCCGCGGCGCTCGCGGTCGGCGTCGGCGCCACCGGCTACGCCGTGCCCGTCCCGACCGACGCCGCCGACACCGTGTCCATAGCCGTCGTGCAGGGCAACGTGCAGCAGGCGGGCATGGACTTCCTCGGCCGCCCGATGATGATCCTGAACAACCACGTCGAGGCCACCCTCCAGCTCGCCGACGACATCGACGCGGGCCGCGCCGAGCGCCCCGACCTCGTCCTGTGGCCGGAGAACTCCTCGGACCTCGACCCCTACCGCGACGCGGAGGCCGCCGCCGCCATCGAGCGCGCCGTGCAGGCCGTCGGCGTCCCCATCCTGGTCGGCGCGCTGGTGGACCACCCGACGAAGGACGGCTACGTCGAGAACCAGGGCATCGTCTGGGACCCGGAGACGGGCCCCGGCGCCTCGTACACGAAGCAGCACCCCGTGCCGTTCGGCGAGTACGTGCCCTTCCGCGAGCAGCTCAGCGCGGTGATCACGCGGCTGGAGCGCGTGCCGCGCGACTTCTACCCCGGCGACCACACGGGCGTCCTCGACGTCGGCCCGGCCCGCATGGGCGACGTGATCTGCTTCGAGGTCGCCTACGACGGCATCGTCCGTGACACCGTCAACGCCGGTGCCCGCGCGCTCGTCGTCCAGACCAACAACGCGACCTACGGCCGCACCGGGCAGCCCGAGCAGCAGCTCGCCATGTCCCGCCTGCGGGCCGTCGAGCACGGCCGCGCCGTCGTCACGGCCGCCACCAGCGGCATCAGCGCGATCGTCGCGCCCGACGGGACGGTCGAGCAGCAGACCGAGGAGTTCACGCAGGACGTGCTGACCGCGGACCTGCCGCTGCGCGACGGCCGCACGGTCGCCGACCGCGTCGGCGCCGTCCCGGAGTGGGTGCTCGCCGCCGCCGGGCTCGCCGCCTGGGCGCTGGTGCTGGTCCGCACGCGCCGCACGGCACGCGCCGCCCGCCCGGCCGCCCCCGACGACGACGCGCCCCGTGACGACACACGGGGCGGCGACGCCCCCCGGGCCGCCGGTGTCGCCGGTGAGTGACGCCGTGGGCCGCGTGCTGGTGATCGTCCCCACCTACAACGAGGCCGACAACCTCCCGCCGCTCCTCGCCAGGCTCCGCGCGGCCTGCCCCGCCGTGGACGTCCTGGTCGCGGACGACGACAGCCCGGACGGCACCGGCAAGCTGGCCGACGAGATCGCCGACGCCGACCCGCACGTCCACGTGCTGCACCGCGCGGGCAAGGAAGGGCTCGGCGCCGCCTACCTGGCGGGCTTCGCCTGGGGCCTCGCGGCCGGGTACGACGTCCTGGTCGAGATGGACGGCGACGCCTCGCACCAGCCCGAGGAGCTGCCCCGGCTGCTCACCGCGCTGGCGGGCGGCGCCGACGTCGCGCTCGGCTCCCGCTGGGTGCCCGGCGGGCGGATCGTGCACTGGCCCCGGTACCGCGAGCTGCTGTCCCGGGGCGGCAGCGCGTACGCCAGGGCGCTGCTCGGCGTGCCGGTCAGGGACGTGACGGGCGGCTTCCGCGCGTTCAGGCGGCACGTCCTGGAGGGCGGGCTGCTCGACGGCGTCGCGTCCCAGGGGTACTGCTTCCAGGTCGATCTCGTCCACCGCGCCGTCCTGGCCGGGCACCGGGTCGCCGAGGTGCCCATCACCTTCGTCGAGCGGACGGCGGGCGACAGCAAGATGAGCCGCGACATCGTCGTCGAGGCGCTGTGGCGGGTCACCCTGTGGGGCGTCGCCGCCCGGCTCAGACGGCCCGCCGCACGCCGCGCCGCGGCCCAGGGCAGACTGGAACCATGACGACCGGCTCCCCGAACCCTTACCGTGGCGGTGGCCGCACGCCGCCACCGTCCCCGTCACCGCGCCGCCGCCGCTCGCGTCCGCTGCTGCCGCTCGCCGTCGCCGTCTGGGCCGTGCTGGAGATCTGGCTGCTGATCCTGGTCGGGCGCGTGGCGGGCGGGTTCACCGTCTTCCTGCTGCTGGCCGCCGGTGTCGTCGTCGGCGCCGTCGTGATCAAGCAGGCCGGGCGCCGGGCCTGGGCCCGGCTCACGGAGAGCCTGCGCGCCCCGGGACAGGACGTGCCCCCCGCCCCCACGACGCGCGGCGGCAACGGCCTGACGATGCTCGGCGGCCTGCTGCTGATGATCCCCGGGCTGCTCTCGGACGTGGTCGGGCTCCTGTGCATCGTCCCGCCCACGGCCTCGCTGCTGCGCCGGTGGGGGCGGCGGTACCTGACACGGCGCGGCGGGCAGCTCGGGGCCGCGTTCCAGGACGCGCGGGGCGTCCGCGACCAGATGCGCATCCGGCGTCCCGACGGCAAGGTCGTCCAGGGCGAGGTCGTCCAGGAGGACACACCCGAGGGTCGCGAGAAGCGGGACGGCCAGGACGACGGTCCCGGGCGCTGAGCGGCTCCGGGAAACACGGGAACACGGGAAAGGGGCCGGGCACCACCGAAGTGGTGCCCGGCCCCTTCCGTACGACCGGAGCGTCCGCCCAGGTCAGGCCGTCTTGCGGCTGTCGCGCGGATGCACCGCGATGTTCATCGCCCCGGAACGCAGGACGGCGAGCCGCTCGGCGAGCACCTCCTCCAGCTCCTCGCGGGTCCGGCGCTCCATGAGCATGTCCCAGTGCGTACGCGCGGGCTTGCCCTTCTTCTCCTCCGGCCCCTCGCCGTCCACCAGCAGGGCCTGGGAGCCGCAGACCTTGCACTCCCACTCCGGCGGGATCTCTGCCTCCACCGAGAACGGCATCTCGAACCGATGTCCGTTCCCGCATGCGTACTCCACCGCCTGACGCGGCGCCAGGTCGATGCCGCGGTCCGTCTCGTAGCTGGTCACCACGAGCCGCGTGCCGCGCAGAGCTCGCTCACTCATGAATCGTGCCTCCCGGGCTGGTCGCCCACAGGACATGTGTCGCTGTCGTCATCAATCAGGTCAACGTCCGGTCGGCGGTGAAGATTCCCGAGCTGGGTGCCGCGTCGCCCGTCGCGCCGCCTCTTCTTCTACCCACCGGCGTCCGGTTTGTCACGTCTGGCGGGGGATGTCACCCGACGTCCGTACAGGATGGCTCGGGGTAACGGTCCGTCCGGCGGGACCGAAGGCGTAGGATACCCGCCCCGCGCCGCTCCTCGAAATCCATTCGGGGCACCTTTCCCGTTTCCGTCCCCTGCCCACCCGGTCGCCCCGCGCCGGGGACGGCGAACAGCCGCAGGAAGTACTGGCTCAGCGGTCCGATGGCGAGGGCGTACACGACCGTACCGGCCCCCACCGTGCCCCCCAGCAACACCCCCGCCACCAGCACGGTCATCTCCATGGCCGTGCGGATCAGGCGCAGCGAGCGCCCGGTGCGCCGGTGCAGCGCGGTCATCAGGCCGTCCCGGGGGCCGGGTCCGAAGCGCGCCGTGATGTAGAGGCCGGTCGCCACGCCGTTGAGCACCACGGCGGCGACCAGCAGCGTGATCTGCGCGACCGCGCCGGACGCGTGCGGCATGTGGGGGAGGGTGAGGTCCATCACCGTGCCGACCAGCAGCACGTTGGACACCGTCCCGAGGCCCGGACGCTCGCGCAGCGGGATCCATGCGAGGAGCACGACGAGGCCCGTGACGTTGGTCACCATGCCCATCGGCACGTCGATCCGCTCCGACACGCCCTGGTGGAACACGTCCCACGGGTCGAGCCCCAGCCCGGCCCGCACCATCATCGCCATGGTCACGCCGTACAGGAGCAGCCCGCAGTAGAGCTGGGTCAGGCGGCGTGGCAGCCGGTTCATCAGGCGGTCTCCTCTGGCGACAGTGGCCTGGTCCGTGTCAGCCTGTGGCCATGGGAACGACGCGGCACAGGGCCAATCCGGAAGAGGTGGATCGGAACCATGCGTGAGTGGACCTCCACGGTCGGGGCCGGCCAGCTCGCCCGGTTGCTCGGCCCCCAGGGGGGCGCGGCGGCCGGACGGCGCGGGCCCGCGTACCGGGCGCTCGCCGACGGCATCAGGACGCTGGTCCTCGAAGGCCGCCTGCCCGTCGCCGCGCGGCTCCCGGCGGAACGCGAGCTGGCCGCCGCCCTGGCCGTGAGCCGTACGACGGTCGCCACCGCGTTCGAGAGCCTGCGGGCCGACGGGTTCCTGCGCTCCCGGCGTGGCTCGGGCAGCTGGACCGCCGTACCGGCCGGGCGCGCCCTGCCCGCCCGTGGCCTCGAACCGCTGCCGCCCGAGGCGGGCGGGACGACCATCGACCTCGGCTGCGCCCAGCTCGCCGCGCCGGAGCCCTGGCTCACCCGCGCCTTCCAGGCGGCGCTGGTCGCGCTGCCCCAGGCGGCCCGTACCCACGGCGACTTCCCCGCGGGGCTGCCCGCCCTGCGCGCCGCCCTGGCCGACCGCTACACCGAGCGCGGTGTGCCGACGATGCCCGAGCAGATCATGATCACCACGGGGGCGATGGGGGCGGTCGGCGCCATCTGCCGCATGTTCGTCCCAGGAGGCGAGCGGGTCGCCGTGGAGCAGCCGTCGTACGCCAACGTGCTCCAGCTCTTCCGCGAGGCGGGCGCCCGGCTCGTGCCCGTGCCGATGGGGGAGGGGCTGTCGGGCTGGGACCTGTCCGCCTGGCGTCATGTCCTGGGCGAGGCGTCGCCCCGGCTGGCGTACGTCATCGCGGACTTCCACAACCCGACGGGCGCGCTCGCCGACGACGAGCGGCGGCGTGGCATGGTCGCCGCCGCGCGCGCGTCCGGCACCGTCCTGATCGCCGACGAGACGATGACCGACCTGGCCCTCGACGCCGCCCCCGGCGGGCGGCCGAGGCCGGTGGCGGCGTTCGACCACGGCGGGTCCACGGTGATCACGGTCGGATCGGCGAGCAAGTCGTTCTGGGCCGGGCTGCGGATCGGCTGGGTGCGGGCGGCGCCCGAGGTGATCCGCAGGCTGGTCGCGGCGCGCGCGTACGCCGACCTGGGCAGTCCCGTGATGGAGCAGTTGGCGGTCGCCTGGCTGCTGACCGAGGGCGGCTGGTCGGCGGCGCTGGAGGAGCGGCGGGCGGAGCTGCGCGGGCACCGCGCGGACGTCGTGGCGGCGCTGCGGGAGCGGCTGCCCGAGTGGGAGTTCGCCGTCCCGTCGGGCGGGATGACGCTGTGGGTGCGCACCGGCGGGCTGTCGGGGTCGCGTGTCGCTGAGGTGGGCGAACGGCTCGGGGTGCGGGTGGCGTCGGGGCCGCGCTTCGGGGTGGAGGGCGCCTTCGAGGGCTATGTGCGGGTGCCGTTCATCGTGGGCGGCCCGGTCGCGGAGGAGGCGGCGGCGCGGCTCGCGGCGGCGGCCGGGCTGGTCGCCGGGGGAGCGGTCGGCGCGGGCCTGGCCACTCCGGCGGGCTACATCTCCTGACGGCACGGGCGGGGGCGCCGGTGCCCGTTCAGGCGCCGGGCCGTCCGGTGTACTGGCGGCACGTGCCGGTGAACACGGTGGCCAGCTCGGCGTCGATGACCGCCGCCGTCAGCTCGGCCGCCGGTGTCCCCTCCACCCCGCCGGGATCGCGGTAGACCTGGAGCGCCAGCCCTTCGGCCACGGCGAGGAGGCGGACGGCGGCGGGCCAGGGGTCCAGGTCGGGGGCGACCTCGCCGCACTCCTTGCCGTTGTGGACGCCCCGCGCGAGGTCCGCGCGGATCAGCCGCGCCGTCTCGACGTCCACCTCGGCGAGGGCGGGGGCGTCCAGGGCCCGCCCGGCGAACGCGCGCGTGACCCGGAACTCGGCGCGGCGCGTCCCGTCGAGGGGGACGAACTCCGCCAGTACCTCGGACAGCACGCGGGCGAGGGGTCGCCGGTGGTCGGTCCCGGCCCTGACCCGTTCGTCGGCCCTGGCCCGGATGCGTGCGCCGACCGTCCGGAAGGCGTGCAGCAGCATCTCGTCCTTGCTGCGGAAGTAGTGCTGCACCAGCCCGACCGACATCCCGGCGGTCGCGGCCGTACGGGCGACGGTGACGGCGTCGAGCCCGTGGTCGGCGACGAGCGCGCAGACGGCTTCGGCGATCTGGCGGCGGCGTTCGTCGTGGTCGGCGGTTCTCGGCACTTGATAACCGTACCAGTGTACGGTAAAAACCGTACCGTCATACGGTTATCCGCTCCGCCGCCGCTCCGACCTGCGAGGATTCCCATGCCCATCCGTCCACGGCGCGCCGCCCTGCGCGCGGTGCTCCTACCGCTGTGCCTGCTCCTGGGCACGGCGACGACCCCGGCCGCCTCCGCCGCGCCCACCCCCACCGCCGCCCCTTCCGACGACTACGCCGCGATCGACGCGTACGTCCGCGACCGGATGGAGGCCACCGGGACCCCCGGGCTGTCCTATGCCGTGGTCGGCCCTGAAGGCCCCCTCCACCGGCGCTCCTGGGGGACCGACGGCCGCGGGCGGCCCGTCACGGCCAGGACGCCGTTCCTCTGGGGCTCCGTCGCCAAGCCGGTCGCCGCGACGGCGGTGACGGCCCTCGTCCAGGACGGGCGGCTCGGCCTGGACGACCGGGTCACCGACCACCTGCCGCGCTTCCGCTTCGGCGGGGCCGGGCACGCGTCCCGCGTCACGGTCGGCGACCTGCTGCGGCACACGTCCGGCATCCCCGCGTCGGCGACGTCCCTGGTCACCGACTGCTACGCCGCGGACTGCCCCGCCCCCGCCGGGCGCCTCGGCGCCCTGGACGGCGCGGAACCGCTCGGACCGCCGGGCGGCGTGTACGCCTACACCAGCGCCAACTACCTCGTGCTCGCCGCCGTCGTGGAGGCCGTCACCGGGCGGTCCTTCGCCGACCACCTGGAGGAGTCCGTGCTCGGGCCCGCCGGCATGGACTCGGCCTTCGCCGACCGGGCGTCGGCCGCGCGGCGGGGGCTGACCCCCGGGCACCAACTCCTGTGGGGCAGACCGGCCGCGATCGCCGACGGCGTGGACGACCACGGCGCGGCCTACGGCTACCTCGGCGGCGACCTGGACGACCTGGCCGCCTTCGCCGCCTTCCAGCTCCGCACGGGAACGACCGCCGACGGCGAGCCCGTGCTCACCCCCGCTACGGTGCGGCTGATGCGCGAGGAGACGGTGCTGCGACCCGGCGGCGCCGGGACCGGCTACGGGGCCGGCTGGCGCGTCGGCGGCCTGGACGCGCCGCTCGACAGGGCGGTCTGGCACACCGGGGCCACGCCCGGTCACTCGGCGATGCTGTTCCTGCTCCCGGAGCGCGGCACCGCCCTCGTCCTCCAGCAGAACCTGTACGGGCTCCTCCAGGACGAGGAGATCATGGCCGTCGGCTTCGGCGCCGCCCGGATGCTCGCGGGCGGGACGGCGCCCACGGACGGCGCGTCCGTGTCCCCCTACGACCTGGCGATCTGGGGCACCACCGCCCTTGCGCTCGCGATGGTCGTGGCCGCCTGCCGCTCGGCGCTGCTCCTGCGGCGACGGGTGGTGCCCTCGTCCGTGCTGCGCAGGACCACCTCGACCGTGCTGTGGTTCCTGGCGGGCGCGGCACCTTGCGCGGGCCTTCTCGTGGTCATCGACCGGGTCGGCCTGGGGCAGATGACGACGTGGCTGCCTGACGTCACCGTCGCCGCGGGCGTCGCGGCGGTCGCCGGGGCGGTGACGGCCGTGCTCCGGCTCGTCCTCGTGACCCGGGCTCCCCGTGCCCGGGCCGACGTCACGGGCGCCGCCCCGGAGCGGGAACTGTCGGAGCCGCGCGCGCTCCGGCTTCCGGGCTGAGCGCGCGCCGCCGCACGCCTCACTCCTTCGCGTCGGCGTAGCACTCCACGACCGCCGTGGTGCACGGGAAGCGCACGGGCGTCGCCCCGAACGCGACGCGGCCCGCCTCGTCCGCCGCCGCCGCGATCGCCGCGGCGACCGTGGCGGCCTCCTCCTCCGGGCAGTGCACGACCACCTCGTCGTGCTGGAAGAACACCAGCTCGGCCCGCATGTCCCGCAACGCACCGCGCAGGGCGGCCAGCATGAGCAGGGCCCATTCGGCCGCGCTGCCCTGGACGACGAAGTTACGGGTGAAGCGCCCCCGCGCGCGGGCGGCGGGGGTGCTTCCGGCGCGGGGCGGGTCGGCCGCGCCGCCGTCCGGCACCTCGTCGGCGTCGCCCTCCTGATCGTCGGCCACGGCGGACGGGGAGGTGCGCCCGAGCCAGGTGCGGACCAGGCCGCCCTGCTCACCGGTCCGCGCCGCGTCGTCCACGTAGGCGACGGCCCGGGGGAAGCGGCGGCGCAGGTCGGCGAGTTGCGCGAGGCCGTCGCCCGACGTCTGGCCGTAGATCGCCCCGAGCAGCGCCAGCTTGGCCGCCGCGCGGTCGCCGGAGAAGCCGCGCCTGGCCAGCGCCGTGTAGAGGTCGCCGCTGTCCCCCGCGGCGGCCATGAGCCCCGGGTCGCGGGAGATCGCGGCGAGGACGCGGGGCTCGAGCTGGTCCGCGTCGGCGACCACCAGCCGCCATCCCGGGTCGGCGATCACCGCGCGGCGCATGACGCGGGGGATCTGGAGGGCGCCGCCGCCGTTGGTCGTCCACCGCCCGGACGGCGCGCCGCCGGGGAGGTACTCGGAGCGGAAGCGCCCGTCCCGTACCCAGGAGCGCAGCCAGGCCCAGCCGTGCGCGGTGTGGATGCGGTAGAGCTTCTTGTACCGCAGCAGCGGTTCCACGGCGGGGTGGTCGATCGCCTGGAGCTCCCAGGCCCTGGTCGAACGCAGCTTGACGCCCGCGCGGGCGAACGCCCGCAGGACGTCGGCCGGTTGGTCGGGGCGTACGTGCACGCCTGGGCCGAACGCGGCCGAGACCTGCTCGGCCAGTTCGCCCAGCCGCCGGGGCGGGGCGCCGGGGAAGCGCTCGCCGAGCAGCTCGTCCAGCAGGCGCCGGTGGACGTCGGCCCGCCACGGCAGACCGGCGCGGCCCATCTCGGCGGCCACCAGGGTCCCGGCCGACTCGGCGGCCAGCAGCAGCCGCATGCGCCCGGCTCCGGCGAGGGCCGCGGTGCGGACGAGCTGGCCCGCGTACACGTCGAGCAGCGCGGTGAGCGGGTC
The DNA here is from genome assembly GCF_000719135.1 of Streptomyces avicenniae. Lineage (GTDB taxonomy): Bacteria > Actinomycetota > Actinomycetes > Streptomycetales > Streptomycetaceae > Streptomyces > Streptomyces avicenniae. The sequence continues at coordinate 216,122 of NZ_JOEK01000010.1, forward strand.
GGCGTCGCCGGGGAGCGGTGCGGGGGCGGCCTCGAACAGGGACGGCTGGCCGGTGTCGGGGGCGCCGGAGGGGAGGTCGGCGGGGACGGGCAGGCCGTGCAGCCTGGCGTAGGCGGCGCCCAGGGAGCGGGGGAGCCGGTGTGCGCCTTCGTGTCCGAGGAGGATCGCCTCGGCGGCCTCCACGTCGTAGCACCGCTCCACGCGCCCGCCGTCGTCCAGCACGCGTGGGTGGACGGCCGCCGTGGACCGCCACACCCACCGGGCGGCGTGGGGGTGTGCGCGGACGGCCGCGCCGGGGCCCGGTTCCGTGGTGACGGGACCGGCGGGGCGGCCGTCCGCGTCGAGCGGGCAGACGCGGACCGAGCCGTCGGCGTACTCGGCCATCGCCCACCTGACCGCTTCCGGGCCTGCTTCGCTCATGTGTGCGAGTGTCGCATCGGGCACTGACACCGGCGTCGGACGGTGGGGTGTCGAAGGTGACCTCGCCGTACTTCCCGTGGAGCAGACACGAAGCCTCCGTCCGTAGGACGCCGCGGAGGGCTTTCCCCGGAATGCTGGATGTCGGACGGCCCGGTGGGACGGGCGGTCCGGGAGAAGGACCGGGCGTGCGGCGAGGCCGCGCCCCGTACCCCGCACGGGCAGGAGGCCACGTCATGACCGTACTCGCGCACACCTTCACCGGCGAAGGGCCGGGACCATGGGTCCTGCTGTTCCCGCTCGTCTGGGCCACCGTCGTCGTCGGCGCCGTCCTGCTGCTGCGGCGCGTCGCGCGGCGCGGCGGCCCCGGTTTCCGCCGCCTCGGCGGGGAGACGCCGCTCGACCTGTTGGGCCGCCGCTACGCGACCGGGGAGATAGGCGCGGAGGAGTTCCGCGAGCGCCGCGCCGTGCTCGCGGAGACCCCGGGCCGCTGACGGGTCACGCGTGGGCGGACCAGGGCAGTCCCAGGGTCCGTGCCTCCGGGGGGCCGTCGGGGACCGGCACGGGCACGGTCAGCCAGAGCGTGCGGCCCGACTCGTCCTGGTGCGCGCGCACTCCGCCGCTGTCCCTGACCCACGCCACCCCGGCGACGCCCGCCGGGCCGGTGCCCGCCGTCCCGCAGACGTCCGGGGCGTGGTCGCAGACCGACAGCGCGAGCCGGTCCCACAGCAGGACCAGTTGCACGCGGCAGCGGTACGCCCGGCCGGTCCGCCGCATGTCGGCGAGCAGCAGGGCCACGCCGTCCGCGGCGGGATCGACGACCTCGGGGAGGTGCCAGTACCTGAGCTGGGCGGAAACGATCCGCCGCGCCCGTTCCTCACGGTCCGGCGGTACATGGAAGGCGACGGCTCGGTGGTGGTCGGACTCGGCCGGCTGACGGCTCACGGGCGCCTCACCGATCTGCCGGCTCGGCCGGCTCGACGGACGGTGGAAGTGTCCGATTATGGCACTGCTTGCGCCCTTCGGGGCGGCCAGTCACACGATGGTGTGGTTCTTCCTGAAGGGACGCGTCAGCGTCCGCCGCCGTCGCCCGGCCCGGCGATGACCAGCTCCGCGAGGTGCCCGGCGATCTCCTCGCGGTCGGGGCCCGGGAGCCCCGCGTCCGTCACCAGCGTGTCCACCTCGTCCAGAGTCGCGAACGAACTCAGCCCCGTGGTACCCCACTTGGTGTGATCCGCGACGACCACGACCCGCCGCGCCGAGCGGATGAAGTGCCGGTTGGTCTCGGCCTCCGCCAGGTTGGGCGTGGACAGCCCCGCCTCCACCGAGATGCCGTGCACCCCGAGGAAGAGCACGTCGAAGTGCAGCGAAGCGATCGCCGCGTCGGCGACCGGGCCCACCAGCGCGTCCGACGGCGTCCTGACCCCGCCGGTCAGCACCACCGTCGCCGGCTGGGGCGCACCGGCCGGGGCGGGGTCGGTCCGCCTCGCGGTGTGGAACACGTCGGCGACCCGGACCGAGTTGGTGACCACCGTGAGACCCGCGACCTCCAGCAGCTCCTGCGCCACCGCGTAGGTCGTCGTACCGCCCGAGAGCGCCACCGCGCTCCCCGGGGAGGCCAGCGCGGCGGCGGACCTGGCGATCGCGCTCTTCGCCGACGGTTCGAGCGACGACTTCGCCTCGAACCCCGGCTCGTGGTTCCGCTGCTCCGCGACCGGCACGGCGCCGCCGTGCACCTTCTCCAGCGCGCCCTGCCGCGCCAGCACGTCGAGGTCGCGGCGCACCGTCATGTCCGACACCTGGAGCATCCGCGTCAGCTCGCTGACCCGGATCCCCCCGCGCCGCCGCACCTCGTCCAGAATGAGCGCGCGCCGCTGTCCGGCCAGCAGGTTCTGATGGTCGCTCACAGGGCCTCCCTCGTGTCCGGAAGGGTCATCCTCGCACGGCCCAACTTCCACCGACCGTGGACGGTTCGCCGCCGTCGGCAACGGAGAGACACAGACGTGGGACAGCACGCGACCCGGGGGAGTCATCCATGACGACCGATCACACGCCCCTGCCCGCCGCGGAACGGCGGACCGCACCACCGGAACCCGCGCTCGAACTCCTCGTCCACGGCGTCGGCGGCACGACGCCCCAGGAGATGCTGGAGTCGGCGTGGACCACCCGCGTCACCGGCGACGGCACCGCCAGCATCCACCGCCGCGCCGACGACCTGGCCGAACGGCCCTGGGACGACGACGACCCGCAGCGCGAGGCGTACTGCTGGTCGGGCCTCACCTCGGGCAACGGCGCCCGCGCCCTGTGGCTGCTGCTCCTGCCCTTCATGATCGTGAACCTCGCCCACTGGATGCGGCCCACCGCCCCGGGCGGCGCACGCCACGCCCAGGACGTCCACGCCGTCCTCGTGCGCCTCGTCGCCCTCACCCTCACCGTGCTGTTCACCGCGGGCGCCTGCGCCGTCGCGCTCGACCTCATCGCCTGGCAGTGCGCGGGCTCCGCCCCCTGCACCCGCCGCGCCTCCTGGCTCGGCCCGCTGACCGGCGACAGCTGGTGGGCCCAGCCGGGACGCCGCCTCGCCGTCGCCGCGCTCCTGCCCGTCGCGCTCACCGCCCTGCTCTGGTGGCTCTCCCACCGCACGTGGAGCAGCTACGAGTCCGCCTCGCCCCCCGTCCGCCCCCGCCCCGACGGCGGCGAACGCGCCGCCCTCAGCCTGCCGGGCTTCTGGTACGGACGGCGCTCGGTGGCCCGCCTGCGCGCCTCGCACACCGCCGCCGCCCTCCTCACCGTCACGACCGCCCTGCTGGCCGCCACCGCCCCCTTCGACCACGGCCTGCGCGGCAGCACGGCGCTCGTCGCCACGGGGCGGGTCCTGCTGGTCCTCACCGTCGTCGGCTGGGGCGTCGTCCTCGTCCAGCAGATCCTGCACGGCCGCGCCGAGCGGGAGCCCGACGAACGCCCCGACCCGCCGATGACCCGCGCCCTGCCCTGGGGCGCGGTGGCGCTGCTGGCGACCGTCCTCGTGCACACCGCCTGGAGCCGCCCGCACTGGACCAGCGGCGGCCGACTGCCCGCCGGGGGAGGGACGTTCCCCGTGCTGATGATCCTCCAGGGCGTCCTCGTCGTCGGTCTCGCGGCGACCGCCTACTGGCTGCACCGCCACACCCCCCGCCGCGAGCGCGGCGCGCTGCTCGGCCTCGGCGGACCGGCCGTCGCCATGCTCGCCTGCGGCATCGGCGGCGTGTTCACCGGCGGGGTCGCCGACCGCGTCGCCGACTGGCTCGACCCCTCGGCCGTGCCGGGCGAGGACGGCTCCACCCTCGCCGGGCCGCCCGTCGTCCTCAGCTGGGAGGCCGCCGCCGTCCCCGCCCTGCTGGCCGTGGTGCTCGCCCTGGCCGTCGCCGCCGCCGTCCGCCTCCAGCGCCTCACCGCCCGCCTCACCCCGGACGTCAGGGCCCGCTACCCCGAGGAGACCTGCGCGCCCCTGCGCGAGCGCAGCGCCCGCATCGCCGCCTCCGTCGCCCGCGCGCGGCTCACGGACTCGGCGCCCGCGCTCGTCGGCTGGGTCGCGGGCAGCTGCCTCGTGCTGGGCGTCCTGGTCGTCTGCGGCTCGCTCACCGGCGACTCGCCGTCCGAACTCGCCGCGGGGGCACCCGCCTTCGTCACCGCCGTGACCGACATCTGCCAGGTGCTCGGCTCCTGGCTCATGGGGGTGGGGGTCGTCGTCCTGCTGGCCGTGGGCCGCCGGGCCTACATGGACGGCGGGGCCAGGCGCACCGTCGGCATCCTGTGGGACGTCGGCACGTTCTGGCCCCGCGCCGCCCACCCCTTCGCGCCGCCCTGCTACGCCGAGCGCGCCGTGCCCGACCTCTCCTGGCGCATGGGCACCTACATCGACGCCACGGCCGGACGGCTCATCATCTCGGGCCACTCCCAGGGCAGCGTGCTCGCCGCCGCGGCCGTCTGGCAGCTCGACGCCGCCACCCGCAGCCGCATCGCCCTGCTCACCCACGGCTCGCCCCTGGAACGGCTCTACGGCCGCTGGTTCCCCGCCTACTTCGGGCCCGCCGCCCTGCGCTCCCTGCACGAGGACGTGCCCTGCTGGCGCAACCTGTGGCGTGCCACCGACCCCATCGGCGGCCCCGTGCTGGTGGCGGCGGGCGCCGGTTCTGCCGCCGTGGACCGCGGCCCGCTGGCCGATCCGCTGTTCTACGGCCGCAACCTGCTGCGCCCGCTGCCCGAGCCGGTCCTCGGCCACGGCGACTACGCCGCCGACCCCGCGTTCACCGACGAACGCGCGGCGCTGTTCCGCCGCCTGCTGCGCGGCCAGGCGACGACGCCCGTCGTCCTGCCGGAGCAGCAGGCCGCGCCGGGCGCGACCGGCCGGGAGGCGGACGCGGGCGGGACGTGACGCGGCGCGACGTGGCGGGACGCGTCAGCGCAGGGGCGGCAGGTCGTCCGGGTAGAGCACGGTCAGGTCCTCCGTGCTGGGGTCCGCCAGCCGCGCGACCCGCCCCGCGTGCCGCTCCACCATGGCCTCGAACGTCTGGCGCGCCGTGCGCCCGTTGCCGAACGAGGGGCCGCGGTCCAGCGTCGTGAAGTACTTCAGCAGCGCGTCGCCCGTGCCGTCGCCCAGCTCGTACTGCTGCTCACCCGCCTGCTGGCCCACGATGCTCAGCAACTCGTCGGGCGAGTAGTCCCCGAAGGTGATGGTGCGGGAGAAGCGCGAGGCCACGCCCGGGTTGACCAGCAGGAAGCGCTCCATCTCCGCCGTGTAGCCCGCGACGATCACGACGACGGCCTCCCGGTGGTCCTCCATCAGCTTCACCAGCGTGTCGATGGCCTCGCGGCCGAAGTCGCGCCCGGCGTCCTCGGGGGAGAGGGCGTACGCCTCGTCGATGAACAGCACGCCGCCCCGCGCCCGGTCGAACGCCTCCTGGGTGCGGATCGCCGTCGAGCCGATGTGCTCGCCGACCAGGTCCACGCGGGACACCTCGACCAGATGGCCGCGCTCCAGCACGCCGAGCGCGGCGAGGATCTCCCCGTACAGGCGCGCCACCGTCGTCTTGCCGGTGCCGGGGGAGCCGGTGAACACCAGGTGCCGCCGCGCCGAGGCCGCCTTGAGCCCGGCCGCGACCCGCCGCCGTCCGACCTCGATCATGTCGATGAGGGCGCGCACCTCGCGCTTGACGGTGCCGAGGCCGACCAGGGTCTCCAACTCGGCGAGGACGTCGTCGGGCGAACGCGCCTCGCCCTCCGCCGGTTCCGTGACCGCGGGCGCGGCCTGGGCGGGGGCCGTGCGCGGCGCCGTGGCGGCCTGGGTGGCCGTCGCGGGCGGGGCCGGGGGCGTCTCGGCCGCCTTGAGCCGTACGTCGGCCCCCGGCGCCGTGGACTCGTCGCTGTGGCAGTCGGTCAGGACGGGGCTGTCCTCGGTGAACACGTAGCCGCCCCGCGCGCAGCGTTCGGTGCGGCAGCGGTTCAGCTCTGTCCGGCAGCCGTCGATGACGTGGAAGCCGTACCCGCCCGAGCCGGAGATCCGGCAGCGCGTGAAGCTGCCGCGCCCGCCCGCCGAGACGTACACGCCCGCCTCGGACGGCGCGGCGACCGTGCAGTCCTCGACCGTGGGGTCGGCGTCCTTGGTGACGATGAAGCCGGTCCTGGCCTCCTCGACGGTGCAGCCCGTCACGGTGCCGCCGCTGCCCGCGTCGCGGAACCAGGCGCCGGTCCCGACCCGCCGTATACGGCAGGCGTCGAGGCGCGCGGTCGCGCCGTCGCTCACCGAGATCGCCGAGCCGCGCACGTCCTCCAGCCGGCTGTCCACCACGTCCGCGCGGGAGCCCGCGTCGAGGACGAACAGCGCGTCCGGCACGTCGTGGACGTGGCAGGACTCCAGCACGGCCGTCGCGCCGTCGCTGACCCACACCGCCGGGTAGTCGCCCGTGCTGTCGTGGATCTCGCAGTCGTGCGCGTCCGCGTGCGTCCCCGGGTCCCACACCGACATGCCGTTGCGCCCGAAGCCGCGGACGGTGGTGCGCACCAGCGTGAGGACCGAACGCGAGCGCAGGTCGAGGGCGTTCTCCGGGATGTCGGTCACCACGCTGTCGGCGAGCGTGAGCACGGCCTCGGTCTCCAGCGTGATGCCGTCGCCCGTCGTCCCGGCGACGCGGCAGTCGGTGAGATGGGCCGTGGCGCGCTCGCCCAGCCGCACGCCGGGACCCTTGACGTCCTCGATGATGCAGCGCACCGCGTCCACCGCGGAGCCGTCGCCGGTCACCGAGAGGCCCGCGACGCGCGAGCGCCGTACCCCGCAGCGCTCAAGGCGCAGATGCGCCGGGCCGCGGACCGCGATGCCCGGCTGCCCCGACTCGGTGATCTCGCACTCCTCGAACAGGCCGCCCGCGCCGTCGGAGACGCTGATGCCGGTGCCCGTCGGGTTGCTGACCGTGCACTGCCGCACGGTCGGCCGCGCCCCGCCGCGCACCTCCACGCCGGACGCGGAGGAGGTGTGGATCTGGAGGCCGCTCAGCTCCGGCATGCTGTTCTCGATCAGCACGGCGGGCGCGGTGGTGTCCTGCCCCTCGACGCGCAGCCCCTGCACGACGGCCGAGCTGCGCACGGTCAGCGGCACCCCGTCGAGCGGGGCGATACGGGCGGCGCCGTCCCGGTCGTCGGCGGGGCCGCGCAGGGTGACGGGTGCCTCGATCACGAGGTTCTCGCGGTAGGTGCCGGGCGAGAGCACCAGCACGTCGCCGTCGGCGGCCATGGCGAGGGCTTCGGTGACCGTGCTGTAGACGGCGGTCCGCCGCCGCCAGCGTCCCGTACCGGTGTGCGTCACCTGGACCGAGCCCTTAGTCATGGACGGTTGTGCCCCCACCTCGTGCGATGACCGCGCTCCACCACGCGTACTGGCCGCTCCACCGTAGCGCGCCGCGGGCCGCCGGTATGACCGGAGCGACGGCACGGCTCGTGCGCCCCGCGCATGCCTCCGCGCTCCACCTGTGCGCCTGTGCGCCCGCACACTCTAGTCCGTGACGTCGAGTGATCGTCACGTCGCTCTGTGTAGATATCCGCAGGAGCGGTATCCGGGGCTACCCCGCAATTCCCCGTGGAAATCCAGGAGTTGACCGCTCTTTCGAGTGATTGCCGCACTTCCCCGCACCCTCTAGCTTCTTCGCGGGATCTCCCCCGATTGGCCCTTGAACGAGGGCGAAAGCACCGTGGATTGGCGACACGACACATGACGACTTCAACCGGACCCGCTCCCGAAAACGCGGCGGAAACAAGCCCGTTGAGCCTTACGACGGCGGCGGCGCGGAATCTGGCGACCACCACCAAGACGCCCCCGCAGATGCAGGAGATCAGCTCCCGCTGGCTGCTCAAGGTCCTTCCCTGGACGCAGGTCTCCGGCGGGACGTTCCGCGTGAACCGCCGCCTCACGCACACGCTCGGGAACGGGCGCGTCGAATTCGTCTCGACCGGCACCGACATCCGCGTCATCCCGGCCGAGCTGGGCGAACTCCCCGCCCTCGCGGGCTACTCGGACGACGCCGTGCTGCAACGGCTCGCCGCCGCCTTCACGCAGCACGACTTCAGGCCGGGCGACGTCCTCGCGCGCGCGGGCGACCCCGCCGACCAGGTCGTCCTGGTCGCCCACGGCAAGGTGAGCAGGCGCGGCCCCGGCCGCTACGACACCGAGACGGAGCACGGCGTCCTGGCCGGGGGCGACTTCGACGGCGACCGGCTCCTCACCGACGACGACCCCGGTACGTGGCGCTACAGCCTGGTGGCGCTCACCGGCGGCACCGTCCTCACGGCGGGCGCGCAGGACCTCCGCGGGATCGCCGACGCCGCGCCCGGCCTGGCCGCCCACCTGGACGCCGCGCGCGCCACCGCCGCCACGGCGCACAACGCCGCAGGTGAGGCGGCGATCGAGGTGGCGTCGGGGCATGTGGGTGAGCCGGTGTTGCCGGGGACGTTCGTGGATTACGAGGTGTCGCCTCGTGAGTACGAGTTG
>NZ_JOEK01000011.1 GCF_000719135.1 Streptomyces avicenniae
CCCTCCCCCCGCCCCGCCGGTGATCCCCTCCCCTCGACGGGCGCCCGCGTCCCCGATCCCGTCGTCCCCGATCCCGTCGTCGTCGCCACACTCCGCGCGGCGGGCTGCGTCTTCGCCGAGGACGAGGCCCTGCTCCTCGCCGCAGCCGCCCGCACCCCCGCCGAACTGACCACGTTCGCCGCCCGCAGGGCCGCCGGTCTGCCGATCGAACACGTCGTCGGCTGGGCCGAGTTCAACGGCCTGCGGATATCGGTCGAACCCGGCGTCTTCGTGCCGCGCCGCCGCACGGAACTCCTCGTCGCCGAAGCCGCACGGGACGCGCCGCCCCGCCCCGTCGTCGTGGACCTGTGCTGCGGCTCCGGCGCCATCGGCGCCGCCCTGGCCACCGCCCTCGACCCGGCGGAACTGCACGCCGCCGACATCGACCCCGCCGCCGTCGCCTGCGCCCGCCGCAACCTCGCCCCCGCGGGCGGCCTCGTCCACACCGGCGACCTCTTCGCCGCACTGCCGACCGCCCTGCGCGGACGGGTGGACGTCCTCACCGCCAACGTGCCCTACGTGCCGACCGATTCGCTCCCCCTCCTCCCCGCGGAGGCCCGCGACCACGAGCCCCCCGGCGCGCTCGACGGCGGCACGGACGGGCTGGACGTCCTGCGCCGCGTCAGCGCCGAAGCCTCCCGATGGCTGGCCCCCGGCGGGCGGCTGCTGGTCGAGACGAGCGAGCGCCAGGCGGACCGGGCCGTCGCCGTCCTGACCGCCGACGGACTCCTCCCCCGTGCGGCGCACGAGGAGGAGACCGGCGCGACGGTCGTGATCGGCACCCGGCCCGGCCCCCGGATCACCCCACGGTCGGCTCGAACTTCACACTGACCGCGGCATCAGCCGAGAACTCGTCGTTCGGCAGGACCTTGCCGCCCGTCGTGTAGCGGCAGTTGCTGTCCACGTAGAGGGTGGCCGTGAACACGGTCTGGTTGAAGCCACCGATCGCCGGCTCCTCCGGATCCGACAGTTCGTAGCACAGGTGCGGTTCCGGATTGTCCACCGTCCCGGTGTTGCCCCCGCCCGAATACCAGTCGAGGGTGCCGGTCCCCGCCTGAGCGGTCGTGACCGGCCCCGCGAGGGCGAAGACGAGGGCACCGGCCGCCGTCCCGAGCGTGTGACGCATGCGCATTGCTGTTCTCTTCCGTCGTGTAGCCAGGCGAACACCCGCCTGGCTACCCAACGGATCGACGCGTATGCGCCGGGTAACTCATCGGAGTGGCGGCGGCGGTGGCGAAGGTGACGGCTCAGGGCCCGGGTCCGGCTGCGGCTCCGGATGATCGGGCCCCGGGACGGGCGGCACCGGGCCGGGCGGCACCGGGCCGGGGCCCGGGGGAGGAGTCGGCTTCGGGGGCACCGGTTCTGTCATACGCGTGACCATTCGCGGCGGGTGCCCCCACTCTCGCCCCCGCAAACGGGACTTCGGCCCGGCGAGCGCACGCCCGTCCACGGCCGAGGACTTCACGGACCCCGGGATGCGGGACGACGCCCCGACCGGGAAGCGGACGCCCCACCGAACCTGTTGGTGACTCTCTGTAGTGATTCATGGGCTCACCGTAAGCCCTCGGTAGCGATCGCGGTATCGCTCCTAGGGGTGAATCGAGCACGGCGCCCCCGCCCGCACGCGTTTCGTCAATATCCCGGCGCCCCGCCGTGTGGAAAGCGTCAGGACCGGGCCGCGGGCCCTTTCCACGTGCCTAGCCTTGCGCTGCTCACATGAATTCTCCGCTCATCGGGGGCCCGCGTGCCTGACATGTATTTCAGCCGGACCGAGGTCGAGGACACGGCGGGCGTACGGCCCTGGGAGAGAAAGCGGCGCTTCTCCGCCGAGGTCAGACCCGACGACATGGCGGAGACCGCCGCCGTGTACGCACGAGCCGCCGCCGAGGCCGGGAGCGCCGCCGAACTGGCCGGACGCGCCACCGCCGTGGCAGCGGAGGCGGGCGCCGCGGACGGCACGGCGCTCATCGACGCCCGGGGCCGCATCGACGCCACGGCACTCGGCCTCGGCGGGGCAGGGGACGGCGCCGGTGACCTGGACACCGTGGTCTCCCTCCTGGTCAGGGCCATGAACACGGCGATCGACGCGGAACGCGACGTCGCCTCCCTCGTCGAAGGACCCGGGGGCCTCGACGAGGTCTACGCCCGGCAACTGGCGGGCGCCGCCGCCGACCCCACCGCCCCCACCGACCCCGCCACCGACACGCCCGACGAGAGCAGGCGCCGCCGCCTCGACACCGTCGCGACCGCAGCCCGGACGGCCGACGCCGCCCTCTCCGACACCGTTGACGCCTATCGCGCACGCCTTTCCGGATACGGCGCCGAATTGCAGCGCGAGGGATACGACCTGGCCGGTCCGCTCACCCTGTGGACCACCCCGGAAATGGCCGACCACGCAGCGGCCCGATTGGCCGAGGAATTGCGCCGCGACGATCCCGACCCCCTCGCCCTCGCCCGTTGGACCCAGGGAATCGAGGGAATCGCCGACAGCCTCTTCGGCGACTCCCTCGCCCCCGGCGACCCCATCCGCCGCCTCACCACCACCGAGCACACCTACCTGAGCCGCTTCTACGCCGCCCTCGACACCGACACCCTGGTGGCGCTCGGACGGCTCGACGGCTGGGACCGGGCGAAGACGGAGGTCGCGGGCGGCCTCGCGATGCTGATGAACCCGGACATCGGCGGCGGCACCGCCGTCCCCGACGCCGTCCGCCCGTTCGTCCTCGACCACCACACCGGCGACCTATACACCGAGCATCCGGCGAGCCAGGCGTTCCGCCGCGCGCTGGACCGCTTCAACGCCTTCGCCGACGTCCTCGGCTCGGCGACCCTCCCCGCGGGCGACCGGTTCAGCGAGACCCTGGCCCGCGCCGCCGTGGACCTCCACGCCCGCACGACGACCCAGTACGCCGTGGGCTACCCCGGCCACGCCCTGCCCGACACCGGCAGCAGCGACCTCCTCACCGCCGCCGCCCTCAACAGCCCCACCGCCGCCACCCTCCTCGCCGACGACGACTTCCGCACCCGCCTCCTCGGCCAGACCTGGGAGGACAGCACGGGCGCCGGCGCGCTGGTCAGGAGCGGCACGACCGTCCCACCCGGCATCGAGCGCGACGCGCCCGCCGCCCGCCCGTACACCGACGCAGCCCACGGCGTCCTCGGCTTCGCCGCGACCCACCAGGACGTGGTCCTCGGCCACGGCCCGTCCCGCGTCGCCGCGCTCGGCGACGCGTCCCACACCCCGCTCCAGGCCGCGCTCGCCGACACCGCGCTGACCCACCTGGCCGACGTCGCGGGCCACGGCGACCGGCCGCTGCCGGAGAAGGAACGCCACGGCGTCTTCGCGCTGATGGCCCAGGCCGACCCCACCGTCAACGAAGGCTTCAAGGCGGGCGTGAACAGCGTCCAGTACGCCATGGCCTACGGCTACTACGCCGACGTGCCGGGCGCGATGGGCGGCACCACCACGTTCGAGAGCATCGGCAACCTCACCCGCCTCGTCAACTGGGGCGAGCACGAGGCGATCGAGAACCGAGAGGGCGACGACCGCGGCCGTCTCGTCTCCGCCCTGACCACGTCCTCCGTCGGCGGCGGACTGTGGGCCGCCAGCGTGCCGCCCGGCCCCCAGCAACTGCCCCTCGGGCTGATCGCCGCGGGCTACTCGGCCGCCGTCCCCCTCCTGCCCGGCTACTCCCCGCAGGCACCCGGCGCGCACGCCGACTTCGACCTGTCGGAAGGCTTCCTCAACGAGCAGGTCACCGCCCACACCATCGCCACGGCGGCGGCCCAGGCCCACGCCGAGGGCAGCCTGCGCCCCGGATATCCGCACGGCGGCGGGCCCGTCGAGGTGGCCGCCCTCGACACGGCGCTGTACGAGGCGGCCGGCTCCGTCCCCGACAAGCGGCTCAACGCGACGGGCGACCGCCTCGGCATCGTGGACGACTGGCGCACCGCCGGTGTCTCGCCCGACCGGTACGTCCCCGACCACCGCCCCGACGACCGCCGCTCGCAGTCCTGACCCAGCCCCGCCCGACCGGCCGAAACTCCTGGTCATGGCAGGCGCGCGCCGGGGTAACAGCCGCTGTACAGAGCCCGCGCTCGCCACGCGCGGGCACCCAAGGGGAGGTCAGCGCCCATGTCACGCCTCAGCCGCCTGGACCGCCGGGTGTTCGAACGGGTCGCAGCCGCCCATCCGCCCGCCGTCCAGGCCGTCCTTCCCCGCCTCAGCCACGCCGCCGACCACGGCCGCCTCTGGCTGGCGACCGCCGCCGCCCTCGCCGTCACCGGCGACCGCACGGCCCGCCGCGCGGCCGGTCGCGGCATCGTCGCGCTCGGCCTGGCCTCCGTCACGACCAACACGGTCATCAAGTACATCGCCCGCCGCCGCCGTCCCCTGATCGACACGGTCCCCCTCGCCAGACGGCTGGCCAGACAGCCGCACACCAGCTCGTTCCCCTCGGGACACTCCGCGTCCGCCGCCGCGTTCGCCACCGGCGTGGCCCTCGAATCACGGCGGCACGGCGCACTCGTCGCCCCCGTCGCCGCCGCCGTCGCGTTCTCCCGCATCTACGTCGGCGTCCACTACCCGGGCGACGTCGTCGCCGGGACGCTCCTCGGCGTCGGCGCCGCCCTGGCGACCGGCCGCGTCTGGCCACGCCGCCCGCCCGCCACACGCCTCGTCCACCACGCCGTCCCCGCGCCCGCACTCCCCGAGGGCGAGGGCCTCGTCGTGGTCGTCAACGGCGGCGCCGGGACGGAGGACGCCACCGCCACCGCCCAGCGGCTGCGCACCCTGCTGCCCAAGGCCGAGATCGTGGAGCGCGGCGCCGAGGGCGAGGAGGAGGGCGACCTCGTCGCGCTCCTCACCGAGGCCGCGGGCCGCGCCACCGCCCTCGGCATCTGCGGCGGCGACGGCAGCGTCAACGCCGCCGCGGGCGTCAGCGCCGACCACGGACTGCCCCTCGCCGTCTTCCCCGGCGGCACCCTCAACCACTTCGCGCTCGACAACGGCGTCCACCGCTTCGAGGACACCGCAGCCGCCGTCGCCGGAGGCACGGCCGTCTCCGTGGACCTCGCCCGCATCCGCCCCGCCGGAGGCGCCGAAGGCCCGACACGCCACTTCCTCAACACCTTCAGCATCGGCCTCTACCCCGAACTCGTCCGCGCCCGCGAATCCCTCCAACGGCACTCGCCGATCGGCCGCCTCGGCAAATGGCCCTCGGCCGCCGTCTCCCTCGCCCGCGTCCTGCGCACCGCAGAACCCGTCCAGGTCGAACTGAACGGCCGCCCCCACAAACTGTGGCTGCTCTTCGCGGGCAACGGCCTCTACTCGCCCGAGGGCTTCGCGCCCTCCCACCGCACACAGCTGGACGACGGGCTCCTCGACGTCCGCACCGTCGCCGCCGACAAGCCGTTCGCCCGCACCCGCGTCACCCTGTCCGTGCTCACCGGCACGCTCGCCGCCTCCCGCGTGTACTCCGCCGCCCGCCTGCCCCGGCTGCGCCTGGCCGGACTGCACGACGCCTGCTCCCTCGCCTACGACGGCGAGGCGGGCGACGCCCCGGCCACCCTCCTGCTCGACAAGCGCCCGGGCGCCCTCACCGTCTACCGCCCCGCCGGGCTCGACGACAACCTCATCCCCGGCCCCCGCGCCACCTGACGCCGACGACCCCGGGCGGCGGCGCGCGCCGAGTCAGCGCGCCGCCCCGCCCGGGACCACCGCCGCGTGCCGCGCATGCGGCACCACCATCGGCGTCCCGGCCCGCGGATCGGGCACGATGTCGCACGCGAGGCCGAACACGTCCGCGACCAGCTCCGCCGTCAACACCTCACCCGGCGCGCCCTGCGCGACGATGCGCCCCGCGTCCATCACCACCAGGTGCGACGCGAAACGCGCCGCCTGGTTCAGGTCGTGCAACACGGCGACGACCGTACGCCCCTCCCGGTGCAACTCCGCGCACAGCTCCAGCAGCTCGTACTGGTGCGCGATGTCGAGGAACGTCGTCGGCTCGTCGAGCAGCAGCAGCTCCGTCCGCTGCGCCAGCACCATCGCGATCCACGCCCGCTGCCGCTGCCCGCCCGACAGCTCGGTCACCGTCGCCTCCGCCAGCCCGGTGAGCCCCGTGCGCTCCAGCGCCTCGCCGACCGCCGCGTCGTCGTCCGGCGACCACTGCCGCAGCAGCGAGTGGTGCGGATACCGGCCCCGCCGCACGAGCCCGCGCACGCTGATCCCCTCGGGCGCGATCGGGCTCTGCGGCAGCAGCGCGACATGCCGCGCCGCCTCCTTGCCCCGGTACGACGCGAGGTCCCGCCCGTGCAGCAGCACCTCGCCCGCGACCGGACGCACCGCACGCGCCAGCGCCTTCACCAGCGTGGACTTCCCACAGCCGTTCGGCCCGATGATCATCGTCAGCCCGCCCGGCGGGACGTCCAGATCGAGGTCACGCACGACCGGCTCGCCGCCGTACCCGACGCTCAGCCCGCGGGCACGCAGCCCTCCGCCGTTCACAGGTCCCGTGGCGCTCACAGGCTCCCCCTTCTCCATTCGCGGGTCAGCAACCACCCGAGGTACACCCCGCCGATGGCCATCGTGTAGATCCCCACCGGCAGCCCGTCGTCGATCGGCGACTGCTGCGCCACCAGGTCCGCGAGGACGAGCAGCAGCGCGCCCGTCAGCGTCGCGAGCGCCAGGTGCGCGCCCGTGCCCCGGGTGAGGCGGCGGGCGATCTGCGGCGCCGTCAGCGAGATGAACGCGATCGGCCCCGCCACCGCCACCGCACCCGCGGACAGCACGATCGACAGCACCACCGCGCTCACGCGCGTGCGCTGCGGCTCCGCGCCCAGCACACCGGCGAGTTCGTCGCCCATCTCCCCGATCTCGACACGCCGCCCCAGCAGCAGCGCCAGCGGCACGACGACCAGCAGGACGACCCCGATCGTCGCCGCGTCGTCCCAGGAACGCGCCGCCAGACTGCCGTTGACGTACGCCGTCAGCGCCGTCGCCTTGTCGCGCTCGACGGCGTACACCACGTACTGCGTGAACGCCGTCGCCATCGCCGCCACGCCGATACCGGCCACCACGAGCCGCCCCGGGTTACGGAAACCGCTGCCCGTGGACACGTACACCAGCACCATCGCCGCCACCGCGCCGACCAACGCGCCCAGCGAGACCGGCACTTCACCCGGCATCATCAGCGCCACCACGGCCGCCCCCGCGCCCGCGCCCGAGGCGAGCCCGATGACGTCGGGGCTCCCCAGCGGATTACGCGTCACCGACTGGAACAGCGCGCCCGACAGGCCGAGGGCCGCGCCCGTGCCGAGCGCCACCACCAGCCGTGGCCCGCGCAGCCGTTCGACGACGAACGCGTCCGCGCCGTCCGCACCCCCCGTCACCGCGGACGGCAGGTCGGCCAGGGCGATCCCCAACTCGCCGAGCGACAACGTCGCCACCGACGCCACGGCCGTCAACAGCACCACGACCGCGCCGACCAGCAGCTGCCTGCCGTGCACCGGCAACGCCACCCGGCTCCCCAACGTCACCACCCCGCGTGGCCCGGAGGCGGCGGTCCTCTCCAGCGGCGTCACGCCGCACCCCTCATCCTGCGCACGGCGTACAGCAACGCCGGTGCGCCCACGAACGCGGTGACCACGCCGACCATCAACTCCTGTGGCCGCAACAGCACACGGCCCACCACGTCCGCCAACAGCAGCAGCGAAGGCCCGAGCACGGCCGAGAAGACGACCTGCGCCCTGAAGTCCACACCCGCCAGCGTCCGCGCCACATGCGGAACGGCCAGCCCCACGAAGGCGATCGGCCCGACCGCCGCCGTCGCCGCCGCACACAGCAACGTCGCCGACACCAGCCCGGCCGTCCGCACGAGCGCCGGATTCGCGCCCAGCGACGACGCCGACTCGTCGCCGAGCGCCAGCGCGTTCAGCGCGGGAGCCAGCAGCAGCGCCAGCACGAACCCCACCGCGGCGAACGGCAGGACGGACCACAGCACGTCCCAGTCACGCCCGCCCAACGCGCCCACCACCCAGTAGCGGTAGCTGTCGAACACCCGCGGCTTGCTCAACGTCACGGCCTGGATGTACGCCGCCAGCACCGCCGACACCACCGCGCCCGCCAGCACCAGCCGCACCACGCTCCCGCCGCCGCCCGCCGAACCCACCGCGTGCAGCACCAGGCCCGCCAGCAGCGCGCCAGGCAACGCCCACCACACCGTGGCCGCCTGCCCGGAGACGCCGAGGTACGCCGTCGCCGTCACCACACCGGCGGACGCGCCCGCGTTGATCCCGAGCAGCCCGGGATCGGCCAGCGGGTTGCGCGTCATGCCCTGCATCAGCGTCCCGGCGACGGCCAACGTCACCCCCGCCAGGACCCCGAGGGCCGTGCGCGGATAGCGGCTCTCCACCACCGTCGTCACATACGTGTCCGCGTCGCCGCGCAGCACGTCCCACACGTCGCCGAACGGCGTCGGCTTGCTGCCGAACATCACGCTCGCCAGCACCGCCAGCACCAGCAACGCCAGCGCGCAGATCAGGGAGAACACGCGCCGAGCGGTGCCTGTACGCGCGGTACGGGCACCGCCCGGAGCGGTGTCGATCGAGGTCGTCATCAGCCGAGGTTCGCGACGGCCTCGTCGATGAGCGGCAGGTAGCGGTCGATCACCCACGGCACGGTCAGCGGGTTGACCAGCGACGACGCCGTCACGAACGACGTGTCGGCGCTGGCGACGACGCTCCCGCGCTCGATGGCCGGGATCGACGCGTACAGCGGCTGCGCCTCGATCTCCTGGCGCGTCGCGTCGTCACTGTAGAAGGTGAAGATCAGGTCGCTGTCCGCGAGTTGGTCGGCGTTCTCCAGGCCGATGAGCGCCGAGTCGGTGCCCTCAAGCTCCTCGAAGGTGGAGACGACCGGGTCCACGGTCAGGCCCAGCGAGGACACCATGGCGACCCGCTGCTCGTTCGGCA
Organism: Streptomyces avicenniae; assembly: GCF_000719135.1. GTDB lineage: Bacteria > Actinomycetota > Actinomycetes > Streptomycetales > Streptomycetaceae > Streptomyces > Streptomyces avicenniae. Next base: position 9,013 of record NZ_JOEK01000011.1, read on the forward strand.
GGAAGACGCCGAGCGTGCCGGGGCCCGAGGTGTAGGTGTAGGAGAACGTCAGGTCCGCGAACTCCGGGCGCGACGCGGCGGCCTCGGCGAACCGGTCCTCGATCTCCGCGATCAGCCGCTGCCCCTCCTCCGGCTGCCCGAGCGCCTGGGCGACCAGCTCGATCTCCTGGTCCCAGTCCGTGCTCCACGGCAGGTCCGGGTAGGCGACGGTCGGGGCGATGTCGGTCAGGATGTCGTACTGCTCCTGCGTGACGCCCGACCACGGCGCGAGGATCACGTCGGGCTCCAGCGCGATGATCGCCTCGAAGTCGATGTCGTCCGCGCCCGCGAACTGCGTCGGCAGTTCGTCACCCGCCTCCGTCACCGCCTCGTGGATCCACGGCAGGTAGCCCGTCTCGTCGCTGCCCCACTCGTAGCTCTCGATGCCGACCGGCGTGTGGCCGAGCGCGATCGACGTCTCCGCCGCGCCCTGCCCCAGCGTCACGACGCGCTCGGGCTGCTCGGCGATCTCCGCCGTGCCGAGCGCGCTCTCGACACTGACCGGGAACGCGCCCTCCTCCGCCGCCGGTTCCCCGCTGCCCGCGCCGCCTCCCGCCTCGTCCGCCGCGCCGTCCGAGCCGTCGTCCGAGCCGCAGGCGGCGAGCGCGAGGGTGAGGGCGGCGGCCGTGGCCGTCAGGCCGAGTGCCCTGCCGCGGGCGCGGCGGAGTCTGGAGGACATGGCGGTTCCTTGTCGATCGGGGCGTGCGGGAGCCTCTGCCCCACCAGGGGCAAGTTAGGTAAGCCTAAGCTTATCTTACGGTCGTCCCGCCGCCCCGGCCCCGGGGCACCGCCGCCCCGCCGTCACCCGGGACGGCCCGCCCCGCCGTGGCCGGGAGCCGCCAACTGCACAAGCGCATGGCGGCCGTTGACCCGCCAGCTCTCGCCCGACGCGTCGAGCCTGGCGACCGTCCGCGCGTCAAGACCCGCGATCACGTCCGACTTCAGCGTCCGCAGCGCCACCACCGGCGAAGGGAACCAGCCCGCGACCTCCGCGAACGGCGTCGTCGGCGCCCACAGCCGGTCGTCCACCAGGCGGCGGTAGTTGAGATCACCCTTCACGAGCGTCAGCCCCATCCCGGCGAAGTCCGCGCGCAGTTCCGACGGCATCGCGTGGAACGGCAGCGGCGCGCAGAAGAAGGCGTGCGCGCGCACCGTCAGCGTGCCGTCGTTCAGCGCCGCCCACAGCCGCCGCCCGACCGCCGCCGCCCCCGGCTGTGGCGCCCCGCGCAGCCTTCCCACCGCCGCCAGGACGTCGGCCATCGTCGCGTCGGAGACGTAGTACGGGCGCGGTTTGACGTGCAGCACCACCCGGTGCCGCCGCAGCAGCGTGTCGATCAGGACCAGGTCGGGCAGCAGTTCACGGCCCGCGTTGTCCGCGACGAGCGCGACCGCCGTGCCGTCCGGCATGCGGTCCAGCACCGTCCACATCGCGTGCCCGTCGTCCGTCAGCACGTCACCCCCGCCGCCCCCGCCGCCCGACGTCAGGCCGAAACCGAGATCCGCCCGGTTGCCCCACAGCGCGGACGACACGAGCGCCGTACGCCGGTCACGCTCCGCCATGTCCCGCAGCGCGTCCAGCGCGGCCAGCTCCTCGTCCACCGCGCCGCCCGCCAGCTCCGCAGCCTTCACCGGGCCGAACGGGTCCACGCCCTCCCACGGGCCGGGCCCGAACCAGCCCACCGCGCCCAGCAGCCGCCGGTGGAACCAGCTCTCCGCCCACAGGAACGGCGCCTCGCCCCACGGCTTCCCCCACAACCCCCGCCCCCACGCCAGCCACTCGACGCGGTCGTGGTCGTCCTCGCCCGGCTCCACCAGCACGCCGCCCGTGCTCTCCGCCAGCAGACGCTCCAGCGCGTCCCGCTCGGCCGGACCGTACGGCAGCCCGTCACGCACCTGCGCGACGAGCCTCGGATGCCGCTCGTGGAACACGCTCCACGGGAAGCTCCCCTGCCGACCACTGGGAATCACGGGCGCATCGGTACCGGCCACCACGGCACCCACCTTTCTCACGGAGGACTGCCCGCCATCCTCCCCCGCGCCCCCGACATCCCCCCGGGGACGCGCGCGGCGCCGCTCGTGTACGACCGCGCGAACCGCCCGGGGACACGGACAGGCGTGCGCGCACCGGTGGAGGGCAGAGGCGTGGGAAGGGACGCCCCACCGACGGCCCGTGTGCCCAAGGGCGCGGTTCCGGGATCGTGTCGGGGGTGTTGACACAAAATTTACCTGTCCCTAAGTTCTGAACCGCACGTGAGAGCGCTCTCAGCCGTACCGTCCCCCACCGGTAGCGAGGTACCAGAGCATGAGGCCCCCCACCACACCCATCAGACGCGCCACGCTGATGCTGACGGCCGCGGCCACGGCGCTGGGCGGCGTCGCGCTGCTGCCTGGTTCCGCGTCGGCCGCCGAGATCCCGGTCGGCAGCGGCAGTTACTCCGACACCAGGCCCGCGGGCACCGTCGGCCCCCTCGACAACCAGGGCCAGCCCGTCACGCCGCAGGTCACCGACGCCATGGCAGGCGTGCCCGTGCCGACCAACGACTGGTGGTCGTCACTCGTCTTCAAGCGCTACGCGGACAACCCGTACTCCCAGCCCATGTACGGCCACCCGCTGAGCTACCGCGCCGTCGCGGCCGGACTTGAGGTCGGCTACCCGTCCGAGGCCGTCGTCAACGGCAGCTCGTTCGAGTACCCGCACCGCGCCGACCTCGTCCTCGGCGTCGCCGGGCTCAACTCGCCCGACGCCAAGGCCGACGGCTGGTCCGACTGGACCGTCAGCCCGTACTGGGAGGACGCCGGGCACACCTTCCGCGCCACCATCGGCCACGGCAGCCCCTACGTCTACGCCGAGGCCACCGGCGGCGCCGCGCAGATCACCACCTCCGCCGCGCCCGAGGTGTTCGCCGACGAAGGCAGCACGCTCGGCATCTCCGTCGGCGGCCACGACTACGCCCTGTTCGCGCCCACCGGCAGCGACTGGCAGGTCGCCGGGTCCACCCTCACCGCGGACATCGGCGGCGACGGCTACTACTCCGTCGCCGTCCTGCCCGACCGCGCCGCCCTCGCCACGTACGAGCAGTACGCGTACAGCTTCGTCACCGGCTCCACCGTGGACTGGAACTACGAGCAGGCGAACGGCGCCGTCAGCGCCACCTACACGCTGGAGACCGAGGCCCGCGAAGGCACCGAGACCGGCACCCTCCAGGCCCTCTACCCCCACCAGTGGAGCTACGCGGCCGACCCGCTGACCGACTGGGAGTACACCTCCTCGCGCGGCATCATGCGCGTGCGCGAGGGCGCGTCGTTCACCACGCGGCAGGACGCCTCGGGCGTGCTGCCCGGGCTCCCGGCCAGCGACGGACCCGACCGGGCGACGCTGGCGGCCTTCGTGGACGAGGTCGCCGCCACGGCCAACGTCGGCGTGGGCGACACCTACTGGAGCGGCAAGGCGTTCGGCCGCCTCGCGCAGGTCGTGCCCATCGCCGACCAGATCGGCGACACCGCCGCCCGTGACCAGATCCTGGACGCCATCAAGGCGCGCCTTGAGGAGTGGTTCACGGCCGGGGGCGAGACCGGCTTCGTCTACGACAGCGAGTGGCAGACGCTGACGGGCTACCCGGCCTCCTACGGCAGCGACCAGGAGCTGAACGACCACCACTTCCACTACTCCTACTACGTGCTCGCCGCGGCGATCGTCGCCCAGTACGACCCGGCGTGGGCCGCCGAGTCCGCCTGGGGCGGCATGGTCGAGGAACTGATCGCCGACGCCGCCAACCCGGCGCGCGACGACGACCGTTACCCGTTCCTGCGCGGCTTCGACGTGTACGCGGGCCACAGCTGGGCCTCCGGCCACCAGGGCTTCGTCGCGGGCAACAACCAGGAGTCGTCCTCCGAGTCCACCAACCTGTCGGCGGGGCTCATCATGTGGGGCTCGGCGACCGGTGACACCGAGCTGCGCGACCTCGGCATCTACCTGCTGGCGACCGAGTCCGAGGCCATCAGGCAGTACTGGTTCGACGGCGACGAGGAGAACTTCCCGCCGGACTACCAGCACAACACGGTCGGCATGGTCTGGAGCAACGGCGGCGCCCACGCCACCTGGTGGACGGGCAACCCCGAGGAGATCCACGGCATCAACGTCCTCCCGGTGACCGGCGGTTCGCTCCACCTCGCCCGTGACCAGGACGCCATCGACCGCAACCTCCAGGAGCTGGTCGAGGAGAACGGCGGCCCGCCCGTGGAGTGGAAGGAGATCCTCTGGGAGTTCCAGGCGCTCTCCGACCCGGCGGCGGCCCGCGCGTCCTACGACGGCGACGGCGGCGGCTCGTACACCCCGGAGGCCGGTGAGTCCTGGGCGCACGTCTACCACTGGATCTACACGCTGGACGCCATCGGCCCGCCCGACACGCTGATCACGGCCGACAGCCCGACCGCCGCGGCGTTCTCGGACGGCGGGACGGTCACCTACGCGGCGCACAACTACACCGACGCCCCCCAGAACGTCACGTTCGAGGACGGCACGGTCCTGGCGGTGCCGCCCCACTCGTCGGCCAGCTCGACGGGCTGACCCCGCCCCCACCCCCCACGCACGCCGCCCCGCGACCGGGAACCTCCGGTCGCGGGGCGGCGTGTCGTCACGGGCCGGAACGGCGCGCCGTCACGCCCGTCACCAGGTGTTCTCCGGGTTGATCGCCATGCAGTCGTCGTCCTCGCCCGAGTGGATGTCCTCCGGGTCGATGGCCGAGCCGCCGCCCGACGGCTCGCCCGCGCCGCCCTCGCCACCCTCGTCCCCCGCCGCCTCCTGGGGGAACGCGGCGCCCTCGCGCCAGTCGGCGCCGACCACCAGCGTCAGGCCGTCGTGGCTGGTCGAGTTGCGCACCGCGCTGCCCGGCAGGCCGAGCGCCTCGGCGATGGCCTCCGCCGCCGCCTGGTCGGCGACGTCGCCGTAGTAGACGGTGCTCTCCGACTCCGCGACGACCGCGGACGAGTCCGTCTCCGCCCCGGCGAAGCCCGCGGCGCGCAGCGCGTCGGTGATCTCCGAGGCCCGGCCGTCCACCGGCAGCTGGCCGTCGGCGCCGGTGCCGTTCTGCACCGCGACCTGGACGAGCGCCGGGTCGAACGGCTCCTCGTCGGCCGGTTCCTCCGTCTCCTCCGCCTCGCCCTCGGGCGCGTCCTCACCGTCGATCGGACGGTCGTCCCTGACCAGCGCGAACAGCTCCTCGGCCGGTTCGGGGTCGGGGATGAGCGTCACGTCGGGGTTGGCCGGGTCGGGGAGGTTCGGCAGCGTGATCATGTTGATGCGGTCGTTCGGGATGGAACCGAGGTCGTTGCCGAGGTCGTAGAGCGAGGTGACGGAGCCCAGCGCGTCGTCCACGGTCAGGGCGTCCACCGCGGCCTCGGCGAGGTCCATCAGCTGCCCGGCGTCGCCGACGGACATGTTGCCCTGCAACTCCTCGACCATGTTGCTCAGGTACATCTGCTGCGCCTTGGTCCTGCCGACGTCGCTGCCGTCCGCGAACGCGTACCGGGTGCGCAGCCACTGGATGGCATCCTCGCCCTCCAGGATGTTCTCGCCCTCCTCCAGGCGCAGATGCGTCTTCGGGTCCTCCATGTTGGCGTCCACGCAGACCGGGACACCGCCGATCGCGTCGGCCATGTCCACGACGCCCGCGAACTCCACCATCATGAAGTGGTCGATGTAGACGCCGGTCAGCTCCTTCCACGTCGCCACCACGCAGCCCGGGCCGCCGTAGTACATCGCCGTGTTGATGGACGCCGACTCCTGCGCCGAGTACACCTCGCCGCTCTCCGGGTCGGTGCACTCGGGGATCGGCACCTGCGTGTCGCGCGGGATGCTGATGAGCGTCGCGTTGCTGCGGTCGGCCGAGGCGTGCAGCAGGATCTGCACGTCGGCGCGGACCGGCTCGCCCGCCAGGTCCGCCCGGCCGCCGAGGCGCTGGTTCTCCTCGCCGTCGCGCGAGTCGGAGCCGAGCAGCAGGATGTTCAGCGGACGCTGGCCCGCCGCGTTCGCCTCCGGCGCCTCGATGTCGCTGTTGCCGAGGTCCAGCGGCGCGCGCTCGATGCGGCTGTTCAGGTACTCGACGTAGAGGAACGCGCCGCCGCCGACCGCCAGCACGACGAGGGCGAGCGAGCCGGAACTCCACATCAGGACGCGTTTCCAGCGCGGCTTCGGCTTCTTCCGGCCGCGTCCGCCCTTGGCCCTGGCCTTGCGCGCGGCGGCCCGGCCGGGGGGTCTGCCCTCGTCGGCCGGGCCGGTACGGGCCGCGCTCCGGCCGGTGGCCGGGCTGTCGGCGGACTCTTCCCCGTCGTCAGGTATGCCGCTCTCCGGCACGGGTACCCCCCACTCGTTCGCCCTGGCCGTTCCCTCGGGCGGGGCTGTCTGCCCCCGGGGACGCGGCGTCTCCGGCCCTTCGGTCACGCCGGATCGGGACAGTATCGCAGCGCTGTTCGAGAGCCGGATGCGCGGTCCCCCTTCGGGTGGGGGCCGCGCGGCGCGCCGCGTCCGGGTGGGCGCCCGCCGTCAGGTCCGCGCGGGGCGCTGGGCGCGCAGCGCGCGGACGAGGGCCCGCACGGCGCCCGTCGTCGCCAGCTCCGGCGTCGTCACCCACCCGACGCCGCGCGTCGGGCGGGCCGCGCCCAGGTCGGTGACGGTCACGGACGGGGGCGCGTCCGTCAGCGACAGGTCCGGCAGGATCGCCATGCCGTGCCCCTGGGCCACCAGCGACAGGACCGCGCCGTCGTCCTGCGCCTCGACCGTCGCGTGCGGCAGCCAGTCCTGGGCCGCCCACCAGTCGCGGGTGTAGGAGTCGCAGTTCTCCGCCCAGTCGATGAGCGGCAGGGTGCGCGGCGCGTGGTGGCCGGCGGGGTGCGCCAGGCTGTAGCCCTCGCGCAGCAGCAGGCCGCCGACGAGCCCGGCGGGCAGGTCGTCGTCGGCGTGCGTCAGCGTCGCGATGCCGATGTCCGCCCGGCCCGCCAGGACCTCGCCCGCCACGCCCGCGCCCACCTCGCGCACCATCCGCACGCGCGGCACGACGGCCGGGTGCCGTTCGGCGAGCCGTGCCAGCGCGGACGGCAGCAGGTGCAGCGCGGCGCTGCGGAACGCGGCGACGCGCAGCGGCCCCGCCACCGTCGGCGCGCCGCCCGCGCCCGCCGCGCGGGCCTCGGCGGGGAGGGCGTCCAGCAGCCGCAGGACGCGGCGCGCGTGCGCGACGGCCGTGTCGCCCGCCGCCGTGGCGCGCGCGCCGCCCCTGCCCCGTTCGAAGAGGACGGCCCCCACCTTCGCCTCGATGCCGCGCACCGCGTGCGAGACGGCGGACTGCGTCTGCCCCAGCCCGGCGGCGGCCCCCGAGAAGCTGCCCGCCCCCGCGACGGCCACCAGCACCCGCAGTTCGCGCACGGTCAGTTCCGACGGCGTCATGGCGTCCCTTCCCTTCTCGCCGGGCCCGTGTCCCGGTCTGTTCCATGAACGGCGCACACGGAACGTCTTGTTCCATGACCCGTGCCGTCTGCCCGGCGCGGCGCGCGGTCCGTAGGTTCCGAGTCATGACGACGACCGCCATCACCGTGCACCAGACCGCGAGGCCGGACGGCTTCCCCACCCCCGACCTGTTCCGGCTCGTCGAGAGCCCCGTGCCCGCCCCCGAGCCGGGCACGGCGCTGGTGGAGAACCTGTTCCTCTCCGTCGATCCCTACCACAGGGAGCTGATGGACGAGGACGGCGGCTGGGCCCTCGACGCGCCCCTCGAAGGCCGCACCCTCGCCCGGGTCGTCGCCTCCCGCGACCCGCAGCTGCGCGAGGGCGACCTCGTCTTCCACCGGCACGGCTGGCGCACCCACGCGCTCGTCACGCTGGGGGAGCACGGTACGCGGAAGATCACCTCCTACCCCGGCGTCCCGCTGCACGCCCATCTCGGCATCCTCGGCGGCACCGGGCTGACCGCCTATGTCGCGCTGACCCGATTCCTCGAACTGACCGAGCTGGACGACCTGTTCATCTCCGCCGCGGCGGGCGGCGTCGGCTCGGCCGCGGCCCGTATCGCCCGCCTGCTGGGGGTGCGCCGCCTCGTCGGCAGCGCGGGCACGCCGGTCAAGGTCCGCCACCTGACGGAACACCTCGGCTTCGACGCCGCCTTCAACTACCACGACGGGCCGCTGCCCGACCTGCTCGCCAAGGCCGCGCCCGACGGCATCAGCACCTACCTGGACAACGTCGGGGGCGACCACCTGGAGGCCGCGATCGGCGCCCTGCGCGACCACGGCCGTATCGCCTGGGTCGGCGCCATCGCCCAGTACCACTCGGCCGCGACGCCGCCGCCCGCGCCGCGCAACCTCTTCGACATCGTCGGCAAGTCGCTGCGCCTGGAAGGCGTCCGCGTCCGCGACTTCACGCCGGTGCAGCAGGAGCTGGAGGACCTCCTCGTCCCGCACCTGCGGTCGGGCACCGTGACGTCGGACGCGACGATCGTGCGGGGGATCGAGCACACCGTGGGCGCCTTCCTCGGCATGCTGCGCGGCGAGAACCTCGGGAAGATGCTCGTCGCCCTGGAGCCCGCGGGCTGAGCGCGCGGCCGTGGAACTGGGCCGACGCGCGCGGAGGGGGGTGCGTCGGCCCGTCGGGGCAGCGGAACTAGTCATTGACAAGATCCGCCGCCCGGTGTCATCGTGGGCGCCGTCCGCACGGACACCGGAACCACCGAGAGGACGCGACGTGACGCACAGCCCCGGCACCGTCAGGAAGATGTGGCAGCTGCTCGAACCCGTCCACGCCACGGCCTACTTCGCGCCGGAGTGCGTCGCGCGCGCCGCCGCGCTCGGCTACCCGGCGGAGCGCCGCTGGGCCGGGTACTTCGCCTACCGCGCCGCGCCCCTCGGCCCCGTGGGACCCGCGCTCGTCACCGCCACCTTCCACAGCTTCGCCCCGCGCAAGGTCGAGCGGTACATCGCCCCCGCCTGGGACGTCGCGAGCCCCGGCCAGGTCGTCGAGGCGCGCCTCGCCTCCGTGGACGAGGCGCTGCGGCGGGTCCTCGGCGGGCTCGCCGACACGCCGGAACTGCGCGACGCCGCCGCCCTCGCCCGCCGCGCCGCCGAGGCCGCCGACACGGCGGGCCGCCCGCTGGCCGCCGTCAACGCCGCGCTGCCCTGGCCACAGGCACCGCACGCCGTCCTGTGGCACGCCGCCACGATCCTGCGCGAGCACCGGGGCGACGGCCACGTCGCCGCCCTCCAGGCCCACGGCCTCGACCCCGTCGAGTCGCTGGTCTCGCACGCCGCCGCGGGCGCGGCCCCCGACGAGGTCTTCGCCAGCAGGGGCTGGAGCGCCGACGCGTGGGGCGCCGCCCGCGAACGGCTCGCCGCGCGCGGCCTGCTGGACGCGGACGGCGCGGCGACCGAGGAGTGCCTGCGGGTACACGGCGCCGTCGAGCGGCTGACGGACGAGCTGGCCGCCGCGCCGTGGGAGGCCCTGACCCCGGCAGAGACCGGCCGCCTCGCCGCCGCGCTGCTCCCCGCCGTCCGCGCCCTCGTCGGCACCGGCATGCTCCCCGCGCAGAGCACCCTCGGCATCCGCATGTCCTGGGCCCACGCGTGACGGCCGCCCGGCCGCCGTGCGCGGTCGGGCGGCCGTCGGGGGCCGGGCGGGGGGCCGGTCAGGCGGTCTGCGCCGTGAACCCCCGCAGCCGCAGGCTGTTGCTCACCACGAAGACCGAGGAGAACGCCATCGCCGCCCCCGCCAGCATCGGGTTGAGCAGCCCGGCCGCCGCCAGCGGCAGCGACGCCACGTTGTAGGCGAAGGCCCAGAACAGGTTCCCCTTGATCGTGCCCAGCGTCCGGCGCGCGAGCCGGATGGCGTCGGCGGCGGCGCGCAGGTCGCCCCGTACGAGCGTCAGGTCGGCCGCCTCGATCGCGACGTCCGTGCCGGTGCCCATGGCGAGGCCCAGGTCGGCCGTCGCGAGCGCCGCCGCGTCGTTCACGCCGTCACCCACCATCGCCACGCTCCGCCCCTCGGCCTGCAACCGGGCGACGACGTCCGCCTTGTCCTGCGGCAGCACCTCGGCGATCACCTGGTCGGCGTCGATGCCGACCTCACGCGCCACCACCGCCGCCGCCCGCGCGTTGTCGCCCGTCAGCAGCACGGGCGTCAGGCCCAGCTCCCGCAGCCGCGCGACGGCCTCCGCCGACGTCGGCTTGACGGTGTCCGACACGACGAGCACCCCGCGCGCCGCCCCGTCCCACGCGACGGCGACCGCCGTACGGCCCTCCGCCTCCGCGTCCGCCAGGGCCCGTTCAAGACCGGCGGGCAGCGCGAGCGCCCAGTCGGCGAGCAGCCTCGGCCGCCCCACCAGCACGGCGTGGCCCTCCACGACGCCCCGGACGCCGAGCCCCTCCTCGTTCGCGAAGTCCTCTGCCGCCGGGAGCGCGCCGGTCCGCTCGGTCGCGGCGGTGGCGACGGCGCGGGCGATCGGGTGCTCCGACGCGTCCTCCAGGGCGCCCGCGAGCCGCAGCACCTCCGCCTCGTCCTCGCCCTCGGCCGTGTGGACGGCGACGAGCGTCATGCGGCCCTCGGTGACGGTGCCGGTCTTGTCCAGGACGACGGTGTCCACGCGGCGCGTCGATTCCAACACCTCGGGCCCCTTGATGAGGATGCCGAGCTGCGCGCCCCGGCCCGTGCCGACCATCAGCGCGGTCGGCGTGGCCAGGCCCAGGGCGCAGGGGCAGGCGATGATGAGGACGGCCACCGCCGCCGTGAACGCGGCCGACACGCCCCCGCCCGTGCCCCACCAGAAGCCGAGCGTCGCGACGGCGAGGGTGATCACGACGGGCACGAAGACGCCCGAGATCCGGTCGGCGAGCCGCTGCACGGCCGCCTTGCCGTTCTGCGCGTCCTCGACCATCCGCGCCATCCTGGCGAGCTGCGTGTCCGCGCCGACCCGGGTGGCGCGGACGACGAGCCGCCCGCCCGCGTTGATCGTCGCGCCCGTCACCGCGTCGCCCGGCCGCACCTCGACCGGCACGGACTCGCCGGTCAGCATCGAGGCGTCCACGGCGGACGAGCCCTCGGTGACCGTGCCGTCCGTCGCGATCTTCTCGCCGGGGCGCACCACGAACACGTCGCCCACCGCCAGCCGCTCGACCGGGACCCGCTCCTCGCGCCCGTCCCGCAGCACCGCGACGTCCCGCGCGCCCATCTCCAGCAGCGCCCGCAGCGCCGCGCCGGAGCGCCGCTTGGCCCGCGCCTCGAAGTACCGCCCTGCGAGGAGGAACGTCGTGACGCCCGCCGCCGCCTCCAGGTAGATGTTGCCGCCGCCGTCGCTGCGCTCGATCGTGAAGCTGAACGGGTGCGTCATCCCGAGGGTGCCCGCGCTGCCGAACAGCAGCGCGTACACCGACCAGCCGAGCGCCGCCAGCGTGCCGAGGGACACCAGCGTGTCCATGGTGGACGCGCCGTGCCGCAGGTTGGTGAACGCGGCGCGGTGGAACGGCCAGGCGCCCCACACGACCACGGGCCACGCCAGCGCCAGGGAGATCCACTGCCAGCCGTCGAACTGCCAGGCCGGGACCATGGCCAGCAGCACCACCGGCACCGTCAGCACGGCCGAGACCGTCAGCCGCTCGCGCAGGGCGCGCAGCCGCCCGTCCTCCCGCTCCTCGCCCGCGGGCGCCCCGGTATCGGGTGGCCCCCCGGCCGGGGCAGGTGGCGGGGGCGGCTCCGCCGTGTACCCGGCCGCCTCGACCTGGCCGACGAGGTCCTCGACGCTGACGTCTCCCGCGTAGGTGACCTTGGCCTTCTCCGTGGCGTAGTTGACGGTGGCGGTGACGCCGTCGAGCTTGTTGAGCTTGCGCTCGATCCGGTTGGCGCACGAGGCGCAGGTCATGCCGCCGATGGTCAGTTCGACCGAGCCGGTGCCCGGCTGCGTGGAGGTGCCGCTGGGGGAGGTCATCTCGCCTTCTCTCCTGTCGATGCCTGTACGGGGTAGGGGTATGCGGTGGGCAGGCGGATCAGTGCGTGTGGCCGCCGTCCGTCTCCCCGCCGCCGTGGCCCGCCACCACCGTGAACGCGGCCGTCCTGACCGTTCCCCCGTGCTGGAAGTCCAGGTACAGACGGTACGCCCCGTCGCTCGGGGCCTGCGTGTGGAACGTGATGCCGGGGCCCGCGGGCGTCTCGCCGTCGCCCGGCTCGCCCTGCGGGTGGACGTGCAGGTAGGCGAGGTCGCCCTCGCGCAGTGCGACGAGGTGGCCGTAGGCGCCGAGGTAGGGCTCCAGGTCGGTGACGGGCTCGCCGTCCCGGCTGACGCTCAGGGTCAGCGCGCTCTCGGCCCCGGCGGCGAGGGAACCGTCGAGGGTGACGGTGTAGCCGTCCACGGTGGCGGTGCGCGCCGCCTCCGGCAGCGGCTGCGGGGCGTACGCCCCCGCGACCGGCAGGTCGGCGCCGAGCGTCAGCGGGCCCGCGTCGTCCCCCGCCGGGGCGAAGTCGGCGAACATGCGGTAGTCGCCCGCCTCGGGGAACGTCAGGGGGACGCTCCAGGTGCCGTCCGCGCCGAGGGTGGGGTGGACGTGCTGGAAGCCGCTCAGGTCGCGCCGGGCGACGATGAGGTGCAGGTCACGCTCGTGGGTGGGCGTGTACTCCGTGAGCGGGGCGCCGTCCGGGCCGAGGACGCGGAAGCGCAGGTCCGTCTCCTCGCCGGGGGCCGCCGTGCGGGCGGGCGGCACGAGGGTGTAGCCGCGCTCGGATATCTGGAGGCCGCCCGGGGTGGTGGGGGTGCTCCCGCCTGCGTGGGCGCCGTGGTCCATGTCGTCCTCGTTCCTGGGGGTGTCGCCCGGGGTGTCGTCGGCGCTGCCGCCGTGGTCGTCGTGGGCCGGGGCCGGGTCGGAGCCGATCGGGCCGACCGCGCCCCCGATGCCGAAGGCCGCCCCGAAGGCGAGGCCGAGCCCCGCGGTGAAGGAGCCGACCTTCGCTGCCGTGTTCATGACGTTCTCCTCGTGGTCCTGCTGGTCCGGGTGGTCCAGGTGGGCGCGGGTGCCGCCCGGCGCCGGTTCCCGCCCGGCGCCGGGCGGCGGCGGGTCAGTGGCAGCCGCCGGAGCCGCAGCAGCCGGACGCCTGCGGCAGCTCGGGCTTCGGCGCGGCGGTCAGCTCGTACCCGGCCTCGGTGACGGCGGCGGCGACGTCCGCCTCCACCAGCGGGGCGGCGCTCGTCACGGTCACGGCGCCGGTCGGCAGATCGACCTCGACGCCGCTGACGCCCTCGATGGCGCCGATCTCGGCGCTGACCGAGCCGACGCAGTGGCCACAGGTCATGCCCGTGACGGTGTAGGTGGCGACCACGGATGCGGTGGACGTGCTCATGGCGGTTTCCCTTCAGCAGCTCTCGCCGGGTGACGCGAGAAACATAACATACCCCAGGGGGGTATGCAGTGCGCCGGACACGCCGACGTGGGAAAGGGGTCACGCGCCATGACGCGTGACCCCTTATCGGCGTGTCCACCCCTCTTGTGCCCCGCTCAGCGCGAGCCGCCGACCTCCGCGCCCGCCGAACAGCCCTCCTCCGCCCAGCAGTTCGCCCGATAGGCGCTGGGGCTGACGCCGTGGAACCGCTTGAACGCCGCGCTGAAGCCGAACGCGTCCGCGTACCCCGCACGGCGCGCCACCGCGCCGACCTTCTCGGTCGAGCCGGTCAGCAGATCGGCCGCCAGCGTCATCCGCCAGTCGGTCAGGTACGTCAGCGGCGGCTCGCCCACCAGCCGCGTGAACCGCTCGGCCAGCGTCGTCCGGGAGACGCGCGCCTGCGCCGCCAGCGTGGCGAGCGTCCACGGCCGCTCGGGCGCGGCGTGCATCGCGCGCAGCACCGGGCCCACCGTCGCGTCACCCAGCGCGTGGAACCAGCCGGACGGCGCGGCGCCTGGCCGGTCGAACCAGCCGCGCAGCGAACACACCAGCAGCCAGTCCAGCAGCCGGTCACGCACCACCTGCTGCCCCGGCGGACACGCGCCCGCCTGCGCCTCCAGCACGTCGAGCAGTGACGCGCAGCCGTCCCCGCCCGGCGCCACCACCACCGGCGGCAGCAGCCCGTGCAGCCGCCGCGCGACCGTGCCGCGCACGGGGTACGCGGCCGTCAGCAGCACCGTGCCCTCGGCCGGGTCGGCGCCGGGGGACGGCCGGTCGGCCAGCACGAAGGGCCCCGGCTCGCGCACGATCGCCAGGTCGCCGGGCACCACCCGCAGCGGCTCCCCGCCGCCTTCCTCCTGCCGGAGCCACCCCTCGCCGCGCAGCGGCGCGTACAGCGTCAGTGCCGCCGCGCCCCCCGGGCGCAGGGTCCACGGCGGCGACAGCTCGGCCCGCCGGAAACCGGCACCGTCCGCGCGCAGCCCGCGCAACAGATCCTCGAACGGGTCCATGCCCGCCACGATAACCGGACCGGGCGTCCGGGCGGCGGGGCCGCCGGACGATCGGACATGCCTCCCGTACGACGGCCCATGCCCGCGCGCCGCCCGCGGCGGTTGACTGTCCGTCATGACCAACCCCACCGACAGCCCCGTCCTCGTCCTCGGCGCCACCGGCAAGACCGGCCGCCGCCTCGTCGCCGCCCTCCGCGCGGCGGGCCGCCCCGTACGGCCCGCCTCCCGCTCGTCCCCCACCCGCTTCGACTGGCACGCCCCCGACACCTGGCCCGCCGCCCTCGCCGGGGCCTCCGCCGTCTACCTGGTGGCGCCCGTGGAGGAGGAACCCGTCGGGCGGTTCGTCCGGCAGGCCGTGGACGCGGGCGTGCGCCGCTTCGTGGCGCTGTCGGGGCGCGGCATCGACCGGCTGCCCCCCTCGTTCGCCCCCGGCATGCTCGCGGGGGAGGAGGCCGTACGGGAGCACGCGCCCGAGTGGACCGTCGTCCGTCCCAACAACTTCGCCCAGAACTTCACCGAGGACCTCTGGCACGCCCCGCTGCGGGCCGGGCGGCTCGCCCTCCCGATCGGGTCCACGCCCGAACCCTTCATCGACGCCCAGGACATCGCGGACGTCGCCGCCGCCCTCCTCACCGGCGACGGGCACCACGGGCAGGTGTACGACCTGTCGGGCCCCCGGGCGCTCACCTTCGGCGAGGCGGTCGCCGTCATCGCGCGGGCGGCGGGCCGAGACGTCGCGTACGAGGAGCTGACGCCGGAGGAGTACCGGGGCGAACTCCTCGCCGCGGGCGCGTCCGAGGCGGAGGCCGAGGGGCTCGGCGGGATGTTCGCCGGGATGCGGGCCGGGCACCTGGCCGAGCCCGCCGACGGGGTGCGGCGCGTCCTCGGGCGTGCGCCGGTGGCGTTCGAGGAGTGGGCCGCGCGGGCCGCCGCCGGCGGGGCGTGGGGCTGAGCCCGGGCCTCCGGGCGGCTCAGCGCACGGCGCCGAAGAACGTCCGCAGGTCGGCCGCGTACGGCTCCGGGTCGGACAGGGCGACGAAGTGGTGGCCGCCCGGGTTGCCGCGCGGCCAGTGCACGAGCGTGTTGTGCCGCTCCGCGAGCCGCCGGACGGCGGGCTCGTCGCCGCTGTAGACGCCGGTCGGCACGGCCTTCTGCCCCTCGGGCCAGCCCATGCCCGTCGTCGTGTACATGGGCCAGGAGGACGTGCCGAACGTGTCCGTGAACCAGTACAGGCTCACGTTCGCCAGGAACCGGTCGCGCCCCACCACCTCGTCGGCCGGGCGCGCGTCCATCGAGAACTCGTGGAACTTCTGCGCCATCCACGCCAGCGCCGCCACCGGCGAGTCGTGCCAGCCGTGCGCGAACGTGCGCGGCGCCGCGCGCAGCAGCGCGTGGTGGTCCACGCCGTTCATCCAGTCAGCCGATCGGAGCGCCTCGAACACCTTCCGCTCCTCCTCGGTCAGTTCCGGCACGTCGGCCTCCGTCGGGAAGCCGAGGCCGCCGGTGACGTACACCCCGGCCACGTGAGCCGGGTCCGCCTTCGCGACCTCGGGCGCGACGTACGCGCCCAGGTCGCCGCCCTGCACGCCGTACCGCCCGTACCCGAGGCGCCGCATCAACGCGGCCCACATGCCGCCGAGCCGCGCCACGGACAGGCCGTCCCCCTCGCGCGGCGGCGACGAGAAGCCGAAGCCGGGCGCCGAGGGCACGACGACGTGGAACGCCCGCGCCGGATCGGCGCCGTGCGCCCGGGGATCGGTGAGACGGCCGACGAGGTCGGCGAACTCCACGAAGCTGTTCGGCCAGCCGTGCAGCAGGACCAGCGGCAGCGCGTCGGGCTCGGGGGAGCGGACGTGCAGGAAGTGGACGTCGTAGCCGTCCAGTTCGGTCGTGAACTGCGGGAAGCGGTTCAACTCCGCCTCCGTGGCGCGCCAGTCGAAGGCGTCGCGCCAGTGGGCGGCCAGCTCCTTCAGGTAGGCGGTCGGCACGCCGAGGCCCCAGCCGTCGTCCCCGTCCAGCCGCCGTGACCAGCGGGCGCGGGCCAGCCGGTCGCGCAGGTCGTCCACGTCCCGCTGCGGGACGTCGATACGGAACGGGCGGATCGTGGTGTCGCTCATGGTGCTGCTCCTCGTGCGCCGACATGCTGCCGTGCTGACGTTCCTCACGCTAGGCACCATGTAGGTCAGAACCTGACCGCGACGGCGGGGCATCCTGGAGCCATGAGCGACACCGCCGCACGCCTCGTCCGCCTGCTGTCCCTGCTCCAGAGCCCGCGCGAGTGGCCGGGCAGCGAGCTGGCCGCACGCCTCGGCGTCAGCCCCCGCACGGTCCGCCGCGACGTCGAGCGGCTGCGTGACCTCGGCTATCCCGTGCGCGCGACCATGGGCGCGATCGGCGGCTACCGGCTCGTCGCGGGCACGGCGATGCCGCCGCTGCTGCTGGACGACGAGGAGGCGGTGGCCGTCGCGGTCGGGCTGCGGTCGGCGGCGGGCGGGGCGGTGGAGGGCGTCGAGGAGGCGTCGGTGCGGGCGCTGGCCAAGCTGGAACAGGTGCTGCCGTCACGGCTGCGGCGCCGCGTCGGCGCGCTGGCCGCCGCGACGGTGTCGCTGACCGTCCCGGGCGGTGCGGCCGTCGCGCCCGAGCACCTGACGACGCTGGCGGCGGCGGCCGTGGCGCACGAGCGCGTGCGCTTCCGCTACCGCGCGGCCGACGGGCGCACGTCGCGGCGGCTCGTGGAGCCGCACCGCCTCGTCGCGGCGGGCCGCCGCTGGTACCTGCTGGCGTACGACACGGAGCGCCACGACTGGCGGGTCTTCCGCGTCGATCGCCTCACCGACCCGCGCGCCACCGGCGTCCGCGTCCCGCCCCGCGAACCCCCGGGCGGCGACGCGGCGGCCCACGTGCGCGACAAGATCTACGCGCTGGCCCCCGCGTACCGCCTGCGCGCGACGCTCGCCCTCCCGGCCGCCGAGGCCGCCCGCCGCTCCGGCCTGCACCCGGACACCTTCGAGCCGGTCGATGCGCACAGCTGCCGCATGGACACGGACGCGGAGGCGCTGGAGTGGATCGCGTCCCGACTGCTCATGCTGGGCTGCGACTTCACCGTGCACGAACCCCCGGAACTCCGCACCTACCTGGCCGCCCTCGCCACCCGCGCCCACCACGCGGCGACGACGCGACCGACCGAAGGACCGGACACCTGACGGCGTACCCGATCCGCCGCCCGTAGCGTGCTCCCATGGACGAACTCCAGATCGTCATCACCACAGTTGACACCGAGGAAGCCGCCGCACGGCTGTCCTTCGGCGCCGTCGATGGGGGGCTCGCGGCGTCCGGCCAGGTGACCGGTCCTGTCGCCACGACGTACCGGCACCTGGGCGAGGTGCTGTCCGGTACGGAGTGGCAGGTGACCTTCCGGACGGCGGCGGACCGCGTGGACGCCTTGCGGGCGCACCTGATCGCGGCCCATCCGTACGACTCGCCGGAAGTCATCGCCCTGCCGATCGCCTCGGCCCCGCCCGCGTACCTGGCCTGGATCACCAGGGCCACCCGGCCTTCGCCAGGGCAGGACGCCCCCCGTACGCGCTCCACCACCGCACCGGCCGACGCGATCGAGCCATAGCCGTGGAGCCGGTCGGCGTCCCTTGACCCCGGCCGCTCAGCGCAGGGCGTGGCGGTCCAGCCAGGACGAGACCGCCGTCGCGATCTCGGTGGGGCGGTCCTCCGGGGTGTGGTGTCCCGCCGGGAGGTCGTGGCGCGCGATCTCCAGCGCGGCCATGTGCTCCGCGCACCACGCCACCAGCTCCGGGCTCGTCATCGCGCCGGGCCCCGGCGCGAAGTCGATCAGCAGCTTGGGGACGTCCCCGCTGGCCGCGAGCCACGCGTCGAACGCCTCGACGCGCGCCACGACGTCGGCCGGTTCGCCGCCGAGCGGCATGGCGCGCGGCCAGCGGAGCAGCGGCCTGCGGCTCTCCCGGGTCGGGTAGGGCCGCACGTAGGCCGCCAGGTCGGCCGGGTCCATCGGCGCGAGGACGGTCGCGGGCAGGCCCTGCACGAGCATGAGGTTGTCGTCGAGGATCATCGCCTCGCCCGTGCCCTCGGCCTTGATCGCCGCGAACAACGCGCGCCCGTCCTCCGGGAACTCCTCCCAGCTCATCGGCTTGACGATGGCCTCCGTGAAGGCGATGCCGCGCACCCGCCCCGGGTGGCGGGCGGCGAAGTCGAACGCGAGCGCGCCGCCCCAGTCGTGGCCGACGAGGACGACGCCGTCGAGCCCGAGCGCGTCGAACCAGGCGTCGAGATGGCGGGCGTGGTCGTCGAAGGAGTAGGGGATGTCCGGCTTGCCCGAGTCGCCCATGCCGATGAGGTCGGGGGCGAGCAGGCGGCCCGGGCCCACGGACGGCAGGACGTTCCGCCACAGGTGGGAGGTGGTGGGGTTGCCGTGGAGGAAGACGATCGGCGTGCCCGAGCCCTGCTCCCGGTGGAAGAGCGTCGAGTCGAGGACGGGTGTGGTCGGCATGGGGTTCTCCAGGGAGGAAGGGGCGGTCGGGTCAGGCGGTCGGGTCAGCGGAAGGCGGCGGCGTTGCGCGCGGCCCAGTCCGCGAAGGGGCGCGGCGCGCGGCCGAGGACGCGTGCGACGTCCGGGCTCACGCGGCGCTCGGCGGGCAGCGGCGCGCCGAGGATGGCGAGGGTGCCCTCCACCACCGGCGCGGGCAGGTGCGCGAGCATCTGCCCGCGTGCCTCCTCGCGGGTCTGCTCCACGAAGCGGACGGGCTCGCCGAGCGCGGCCCCGATCGCCGCCGCGCGCTCGCGCGGGGTGGTCGGCGCGGGCCCGGTCAGCTCGTGGACGGCTCCGGCGTGGCCCGGCCGCAGCAGCGCGGCGGCGGCGACCTCGGCGACGTCGGCGGGATCGACCGTCGGCAGGCCGACGTCGCCGAACGGGGCGGCGGCCAGCCGGTCGGCGCGGATCGACCCGGCCCAGGCGAAGGCGTTGGAGTCCAGGCCGCCGCAGCGCAGCACGGTCCACTCCAGGCCCGAGTCACGGAGCGCGGCCTCGAAAGCGGCGGGCTGGCCGTAGGACTCCGGCCGGGTGGCGACGCCGATCGAGGAGACCAGCACGACCCGGCGGACGCCGCCCGCCTTCGCCGCGTCGAGCACGCCGCGCGGATCGTCCCCGACCGCCAGCAGGAACAGCGCGTCGGCCCCGTCGAACGCGGGGCGCAGGGTGGCGGGGGCGGCGAGGTCGGCCGGGACGTGGCGCACGCCCTCGGGCAGGTCGGGCGCCGCGCCGCGCGAGACGGCGGTCACCTTCTCGTCCGCGCGGTGGAGGACGCGCACCAGCTCGCGGCCGACGTTCCCGGTGGCTCCGGTCACGGTGATCATGCGGGCTCCTTGTGAGTTAGTTGGCTGACTTACAAGGAGGACGGTAGCACGCCGCGCGCTAGAGTTGGTCAGGTGACTGACTCAGTGACGGCGAAGGGGCGGGCCGCCGACAAGCGGCGGCGGCTGACGGCCGCCGCGGCGCGCGTCCTGCACGAGCAGGGCGTCGAACGCACGACCCTCGGCGACATCGCCCGCGCGGCCGGTGTCCCCGTCGGCAACGTCTACTACTACTTCAAGACCAAGGACCAGCTCGTCCAGGCCGCGCTGTCCGAGCACAGCGCGCACCTGGACGCACTCACCGCCACCCTCGGCCGGTTGCCCGACCCGCGCGAGCGCCTGACGGCGATGGTCGAGGGCTGGATCGCCGCGCGCGACGTCGCCGCCCGGTACGGCTGCCCCACCGGCACCCTCGCCGTCGAGCTCGACAAGCGCGCCGACGGCACCCTCGACGCGGAGGCCGGGGCCGTCCTCCGGCGGCTGATCGACTGGGCCGCACGGCAGTTCCGCGCCCTCGGCCTGCCCGACCCCGACGGCCTCGCCGTCACGTTCGTCGCCGCCTACCAGGGCATGTCCCTGCTGGCCAACGCCCTGCGCGACCCGGAGATCATGACCCGCGAGGGCACCCGCCTCCTCCACTGGCTCGACTCCCTCCACGCCCCCGACCCGGCGCCCTGAGCCATGGGCGCGGCAGGGGACGACCAGGCTTCCCGCGCCTTCCTGGCGACACTGCGCGTCGGGGACGTCTGCCGGGGCACCGCGACGGAGGTGACGTCCTCCCGCGCGGTGACCGTCACCCTGGACGGATTTCCCGCGCGCCCCCTGGGCACGGTCGGGCCCCTCGACCTCTCCTGGCGCGGGGGAGCGCGGGCCGAGGTGCGGGCCGGGCAGCGGATCACCGCCGAGGTGATCGCCGTCGATCACGGCCCCGGCCTGGCCCGGCTGTCGATGGCCGCCACCGAGAACCCCGCCCTGTGGGCGTTCCTCGCCGCACGCCGCTCCGGCGAGATGCTGTCCGGGACGGTCGCGGCGATCGAGCGGTTCGGGGTGTTCGTCGCCCTGGACGACGGCCCGCGCCATCCGGTCCTCCCCGGCGCCGGGTTCGTCACCGTGCCCGACCTGTCCTGGCGGCGCGTCGAGGACGCCTCGGACGTCGTGCGGCTCGGGGAGCGCGTCACCTGCGCGTTCCTCCACTTCGACACGTCGAACGGCGAGGCCAGGCTGTCCCTGCGCGCCACGCGGCCCGACCCCTTCCTCGCCGTCGCGGACGGCACGGCGGTGGGCGCGCGCCTGCGGGGGCGGGTGACGAAGCTGGCCCCGATCGGCGCGTTCGTGCTGGTCGCCGAGGGGGTCGAGGGGCTGGTCCCGCTCGCGGAACTCGCGGCGGGCCCGGTGGATGCGCCGGAGGACGTGGTCCTGGTCGGCGACGAGATCCCGGTCGTCGTCACCGGCATCGACCGGGAACGCCGCGCGCTGACCCTCTCGCTCCGCCGGGCGACGCCCCGGCCCTGACCCCGCTCAGGAGTGGTCGGGGCCATCGGGTCGGCCCAGGTCCGGTGTCCAGACGCCGCTGGTGGGGCGGCCGGGATACGCGGCGGTGAGATGGCGGCGCAGGGCGGCCAACGACGGATGGGCGTCGCCGGTGCGCCAGATCATCGCGTGGGGGTAGAGCGGGACCGGGTCCTTGAGGGGGATGCGGCGCAGGTCGTGCCCGGCGGGCCACACCAGCGGCGTCTGCTCGCTGACGAAGGTGGCCAGCGTCGTGGACCCGGCCACGGTGTCGAGCAGGGGCTCGATGCCGAAGTCGGGGCCGACCGCGTCGATGGTGAGGCCGAAGGCCGCGGCGAGCGTGTCGTAGTAGGCGGTCCACTCGGCGCCCGGCAGGTTGCCCGGCATCCAGATGCGTCGTCCGGCCAGTTGGGCGGGGGTGAGCGCGCGGGCGTTCGCGAACTCGTGGCGTGGGCCGGTGAACAGGTGCAGCGGTTCGTCGAGGACGGGGGTGGACTCCAGCCCGCGGGGCAGCTCCCCGCCCGGCAGGGGCATGGCGCGGAACGTCGCGTCGAGGGTCCCGTCCCGCACGGCGGCGAGTGCGGGGCCGGAGTCGGTCACCGTCACGACGTCCAACTCGATCTCGGGATGGGCGAGATGGAAGCGGCGCAGCAGTCCCGCCGGGGCGAGCTGGCGGCCGATCACGTCCACCCGGAGTGCCCGACGGCCCGGCCGCACGGACGCGACGGCGCGCTCGGCTGCGTGGAGGAACGCGCGGGCGTGGGGGAGGAACGCCTGCCCGTCGAGGGTGAGCCGGGCCCCGCGGGCGTCGCGGGTGAAGAGCTGGACGCCGAGTTCCTTCTCCAGCGCGGTGACGCGTTTGGACACGGCCTGCGGAGTGATCGTCAGATCGACGGCGGCCTCGCGGAACTGTCCCGCGTCCGCGACGGCGACAAAGGTGCGCAGGGCCGTGACGTCCATCCGCGCATCCTAGGTGGACAACCAACGGTTGCCCGTGGGGGTGGTCAGCGTTGTTTGATTCCCGCGCACCGGCGTCGCTTTGATGGCTCGGGTCAACCTCCGGTTGATCAGGTGCCGTCGGCGTGCGGCCCGGACACGCGACGCTGAGGAATCCCCATGCCAGACCACGACCGGCTCTCCGTCCGCTCCGCCGAATTCGCGCGGGTGGCAGAGCGGATCGAGCACGTCACCACGTTGACGTCACGGCTCAACGTCCTGCCCTTCGACGACAAGGCCGCCCGCGCGGCGCTGCTGGCGGAGATCGTCGGGAAACCCGTCCCCGACTCCGTCACCGTCTATCCGCCCTTCTACACCGACCACGGGCTGCGCATCACGTTCGGCGAGAACGTGTTCGTGAACCAGGGCTGCACGTTCCTGGACCAGGGCGGCATCCGGCTGGGCGACGGCGTCCTGATCGGCCCGAAGACCACCCTCATCTCGTCCGACCACCCTCTCCCGGCCTCCGAGCGCGCCGCGTTCCTCACGCGGGCGCCCGTCACGATCGAGGCCCACGCCTGGCTCGGCGCCGCGGTGACGGTCCTTCCCGGCGTCACGATCGGACGCGGCGCCGTGGTCGGTGCAGGAGCCGTCGTCACGAAGGACGTTCCCCCCGACACGCTGGTGACCGGGCCCGCCGCGTTCGCGCGCAAGCAGTGGAACGACTGAGCCCCCGGCCCGGCCGGTCACCTGACCAGGATCAGACCGCAGCTGTAGGCACGGCCGTGGCCGACGCCTTGCGAGAGGGCGCCGACGAACGTCTCAGGGTCGGTCACGCGCAGCACGCCCCGGATCTCGGCGCGGACGATCCGCAGCCCCTTGTGTGCCTGGTGACTGGAGACCTTCGGCAGCACCCGGAGGGCCAGCCGCTCGATGTCCGCCTCGGCGCCGATCCTGACCACACCGTCGGGCGCGACGGCCGGTTCCCCCGCGGCCTGGAGACGCCGTGCGAACCACGTCTTCACCAGCTCAGGACGGGTGTGGCCCACGCGTACGCCCCTGCTCCTCCCGGGGCCCGCCGCAGGGGACGGACGGCTGGTCACCGGGTTGACGACCGTACGGAAGTCCACCCGGTCGCCGACGCGGAACGTACGGTCCACCACCAGGCTCTCCGGCGCCTCGGTCAGCGCGGCGCGCGGCAGGCGGCTCCAGTCGCCGGGGACGGCGGACTGCACGACCAGCGACAGGCGGGCGTTCCGCAGGTCGAGCGCCCAACTGGACAGGACGCTCATCTGCGCGCGGGCATCGCGGCTTCCGTCGTCCACCCAGCCCTGGAAGCCGCTCATCACGGTCCGGTGCATGTCCTGGGCGTCCAAGAGGGACTTGGCGGTGAAGGGATGCCGCGCGTCCAGGGTGATCAGCGTGTGCGTGGTGACGAGCCTGGCCGTCGTACCGGCGGGGACGGGCTTCGTGTGGGCGGTGTTCACGGGATGATGTCCCATTCGGTGGCGTGCGGGGCGATGGTGATCCGGTGCCGGGTCTCCCAGCGGTCGCGGTGGACGGGGCCGCTCGCGAGGAACCGTTCCGGCTGGTCGCGGACCGGCCCGACGCCGGGCAGCGGCACCGGGCTCTCGATCCAGGCCCAGGGCTGCTCGTCGGCCCCGGGAGCCGATCCTTCGCCGTCCGCCGGGAGCAGCGCCCTGGACTCGAACACGTCCTTCAACGTGCCGGGCACGAGGGCGAGGAAGAGGTCGCCCGAGGGCGGGCAGGACTTACGGCCAAGCCAGAGCAGGCGTTTCGGGTGCTCCACCGCGTGGGCGACCCGTTCGAGCAGCGCGCGGTCATGGTGCTGGAGGCCGACGAGGAAGGCGGCGTCCGACAGGTACCAGCGCTCGGTGATCATGGCGTGGCGGCCGACCTCGCCCGCGACCAGGACGCCGGACCGCGGGTCCGCCGCGATCCTCTTCGGCGCGCCGTACCAGGAGTCCAGGGTGTGGCGGCCGAACGGCTCGGACTCCCCGTCCGGCTCGTCGTCCGGCTCTGCGGACGCCTCGGCTGCCGCCGCCCGGCGGTGGTCCGTCACGAGGTCGCGGGGGCGCAGGGGATAGGTGCCGCCCCCCACGGTGTGGTAGTCCCGCAGGAGGGTTCCGGAGCGATCGGCGCGCACACCGAAGAGGACCGAGCCCAACTCGTCCAGCGGGTCGTCCCGTTCGAGCCCGAGGGCCGCCGCGCAGAGCCCGATCACACCGGACTTGGTGGGCCGGGTGTGGGTGTCACGCTGCGCGAATCGGCTTCTGATCCCCCAGGACTGCAACGGACCGGCCAGCCGGATGAGCAGGACGTGCGGCGCGTCGGCCGGTGCGGACGCGCCGGTCACGGGGTCAGGTCCTCGATGAAGTCCACCACGTCCACGCTCCCCGTCAGGTCCGCCTCCTCCAGCAGGTCCGCGATCTCCGGGGCATAGGTGAGGACACGGCCGGAGCGCAGGTCCCTGCGCCGCTTGCTGACGAAGAGGTGATGCCGCAGCAGGCGGCGCACGGCCGCCTGACCTGCCGCCCCTTCCCCGCCGCCGCCCTCGGGGTTCTCGTCCACCGGGTTCTGGAAGGCCGCGGCGTAGTTGTAGGGGCGCTCGCCCTCGAAGGCGAGCACCAGCGCCGGGAGCGAACCGGTGGAGGCGGTGGAGTTCTTCTTCGCCTCGGGGAACGCCTCCACGAAGGCGTTCACGAACTCCTGCTCCGCCGCGACGGCGGCCTCCTCCGCCTCCTCCCGCGCCATTCCGGCCCGTCGGAGGTTGGTGCGGAGCTGCTCGCGGTCCAGGACGGCGTGCCGGTAGAAGGTCCCCGAGATGAGCGACTGGTACCCGGTCATGCCCGCGCCCGCGTCGTCCGCCGTGTCCAGGAAGCTGAGCGCGTTCCGCTTGCGGTCCAGCTTCGCGTCGTCGGCCGCCGCGTAGAAGTCCTCGATCTGTTCCGCCGGGTGCACGGTGAAGGCGTGGCTCGTCTGCACCGCCCCGTCCACGTTCGGGGAGTCCGCGATCTCGGCGAGGAACCGTCCGTAGAGCGCGATGTCCACGGCGTCGCGGGGCGCGAGGGCCAGGAGGACGGCGTCACGCGTGGCCTTGGGCAGCGGGGGCAGGGTGACGGTGGCCGACTGCTCGGCGCCGCCCTCCCTCCCGGCGTCCGGCTCCTCGGTCTTCTTGGCGGCGCCTCGGCGGGGCTTCTTCGCGGTCGCCTTCTGGGCCGCGAGGTACGCGTCGCGCCACTCGCCGAGTTCTTCGGCGTGCGCGGCGATGTGGGCGGCGATCCTGACGCCGGTGTCGGTGGGCGCGAAGATCAGCACCTTCGTCAGGTTGGCCACCGTCCGCTTGGCCGGATCGCCGAACTTCAGGCCGCTCGCCTCGATCACGGCCCGCGCCGTGCTCAGCGCCTGCTCCTTGTCCCAGCCGTGCGCGGACTCCAGTTCGGCCGCGGTCAGGAGCGCCCACTCCCGGGTCCTGATGCCCATGCTGCGGCCCTTGAGGGGGCCGATGCCCGCGTTGGCGCGGTGACGGGTGTGGACGCGCTCGGCGCGCCGCCTCGCCTGACTGGTGATCATGTGACGCTCGACCCCGCCGTACACCAGGGTCTTGGGCTGGCCGTTCTCGTCCCTCACCGGGAGCACCGCGACAAGCGTCTCCAGGAGGTGGAGCGAGAGGAACGGGCTGCGCGTGTCTGCGGTCACGTGGTCGTGTCCTTCTGCTTGTTCCGTGACGTGCCGTCGGGGATCCGCCGCCGCTCGGGCGGGGCGTGGAAATCCACCGCCCACCGGTAGGGGACCCGGGCCTTGCGGTCGTTCCAGAGGATCAGGTCCTCGACGAGCCCGGTCCACGAGGGCGGGGGCTGCTCGCAGGACCTGAGCCGGACGATCGTGTGCTGGAGGTGTCGCCAGGGGACGTGGCGGCTGACGACCAGGCGATCCACCAGGCGTCCGGCACCGGGGTTGTCCGGGCCGCGCCCCGTCCCGTCACCGATGCGGGCCGCCGCCGCGCCGAGGCTGCCGAAGCCGTACGCGGGCACGGAACGCCCTTGGTGGTAGAGGGCGAAGAGGAAGGCGATCCGCTCGAACAGGTCGCGGTGGTCGTCGCCTCCGTACCAACCGGCGCGGATGTGCGTGTTCGTCCGGCTCCTGGCGCGGCGCAGATCGGCCAGGGAACCGCTCTCGCCGTTGCGTACGAGGGTGGTGAGCCAGGCGACGAGCGCCGTGCTGTCGTGCGGGTACGGGTGAGTACCCGCGTATGCGTCGGCGCGGCTGTCGTCAGTCATGCGCGATCTCCCCTCGCAGCTCAGCGGGCGCCTTGTCGTGGGCGACGTCGTCCTCGAACCGCCGCAGGGCCCGTGCCCTGGCCTCGTAGCCGCGCTTGTTGGGCGGGAGCGAGTCGAGACGGTAGACGAGGTGGGTGCGGGCCGAGTCGAGCAGGACCCGTGTGTACTCGGCGAGGGGGGACGAGACCGGATCGTCCGGGTTGTCGAACCCCTCCTCGATGACCTGGTCCAGGAGCCGGTCGAAGGGCTTGGCCGCCGCGGGCCAGAACATCCACCGGGCGTCGAAGCGGGCCACCTGGCGGGCCTCGTCCGCCGCGTGCGCGGCGGAATGGACGGTCTCCGAGGCGATGGTCGCGGCGCGTTTCAGGCTCCACGCGAGGTATTCGGCGATGCGTGAGCCGCGCCGGGACGCGCGGTAGAGGTGGGCCGCCATGCCGGGGGCGTAGGGGAAGTGGCCGTCCGTCCAGGTGACCGGCAGCGTCTTGTTGGCGATGAGGCCGACGGCCCACAACTGATAGGGCGCGGAGCGGTCCTTCCGCTTGTAAGGCAGGGAGGCAAGCCGTTTGTACAGACCTGGTTGCTGCGCCTTGACCGCGCTGTACAGCGCGTGGGCCTCCTGCCACAGGGCACGGGTGGGGGAGGGCCACAGAGGCTTGGGCGGCCCGCTGGCGGGCTGGACGAACACCGCGTCCTGAAGGTGCAGTTCGTCATCCAGGGCGAGGACTTCACCGGCGCCGATCAGCACCCGGTTCACGACGATCGAACCGTCCGGGGCGAGCGCGGGGTGGAGGAGGACGGAGCGGCCGAGCGCGCTGTGCAGGTCGGCCGGACTGTCCGGGACGCGGGGGACGGCCTTCTTGTCGAAAGTGCGGCGGGTCACGCTGCCGCTCGTCCACGAGGTGTTGAGCTTCCCGACGGCGCCCTTGTACGGATAGAGGTTGAGCCGCAGCGTCTCCCCCAGCGTGCTGCCGAGGGCGACGACACGGATGCGCCCTTGGAGTCGGCCTGTGGCCAGGTTGGTGACGGTGGGGCCGAGATCTTCACCCGTCATGCGTGCTCTGCCGTAGGTGGCGTACGCGTGCTGGGTGAGCATGGCGCGGAACGCCTGGGCCGCCGGTAGGGGCTCGCCGTCCTCAAGGTGGTGATGGTCGAAGAACTGGTTGTAGTCACCGGTGCGTTCGATGACCAGCTGGGCCGTCCCGGTGCTGCTCTTGGTGAAAGATTCGATGAGGAGGGAGTTCTGTCCGAGAGGCTTCTCGGGATGGAACATGTTCCAGTCGTCCTCCGGCTCATCGGCCAGCCACTCGGAAGCCCGGCCGAGGTCATGCCCGTCGAGAACCCACTCCTTCCACTCCTCCGGAGTGGCGGGGCAGATCTCGGCGGCGAAGCAGATGGCCAGGAGGTACTCGATGACGGCGACGGCCTCCCCAGCGGTCGCACACGAGATCGTGCTCAACCCGTCTGCCTGGCCGAAGAGTTCGCACAGTGATAGCGCAATCTCTGCACCGTCAGTCTTCACAACAGGAATGCACGGTTCATGCCGCGGGTCCCAGCTGAGTCGCTGCTCGACTGGCATCGAGAAATCTACCTGGCTCACGGCTCCTGCTCATCACTTCATGCGATTGCGACTGTCTGGCAAAGGAGTTGACACACCCGAGCGAGACGACGCTAGCACCCGACGACGGCGCGCGTAGGCCGATCGATCACAGTGCTCCGCCGCCCCGATGCCGGGGCGGGCGAAGCACCATCCCCGCGCACGCGGGGAGGAGGCGGACAAGGCGCCCACTGCGGTCGATGGGCCATTCCCGCTCGACGCGAGAGACTTACCGCACTGATGCCAGCAGAGCTTCCACTTGCACCAATGCGGATCGGGCAACGCGCGGAACGCACGCCCTACACTGAAGCGCCGCCGATTGACTCGGCTGCTCAGCCCGCTGTGTGAACGGAATGCGTTGCCTAGCTCCGTTCCGGGTTCCGCCCCGGGCAAACGGGGCGGAACCCAGCAGTCCGGTTGGCAGGGTCGTTCTCGACGTATGAGTCGCGTCGAGAACGGCCCACTCCTTAGAGGAGATACATCACCAGCCGGTCCGTCAGCGCGGATGCGACTGATGCGAGGCAGATCAGGACGAACTGGCTCCTGTATCGCCTCCACCAACCGGGTGGTTCTCTCACCACATCTCGCCTTTCGTCTTGGCCATGCATATCCCGCAAGTCGGGACACGCATGACCGATACGGCTGGCTCATGCATCCGCGCTGACCTCATCTTGGCTGAGCCGCCCCTCTCGGGGATGGAACTGGGCGGCTTCGGCGTGTCACATTGCGCCAAGGCGCCAACGATTGTCGAGTAGCGTCTGACTCGACAGCGGTCTGGGCGTTGCCGTGGGTGAAGCGCTTTTATGTGCGTCGCGTCAGTGTGTTCAGCCGGAGCGGCGGCGTCCGACGAGGATGGTCAGCGTGGAGCGGGCGTCGCGGCGGCGTGCGGGGGTGCGGGCCAGGACCGACGTGAGGGCGACGACGCCGAGGACGATTGCGTAGAGCAGCCCGGTGCCCGCCACCAGTACGGCAGCCGTGGTCGCGTCGGGTGTCAGCGTGGAGAGCATGGGGGAATCCTTCTGTCGGATGCCGCGTGCGGCGCCTCTGTTGATGTCCCGAGCGTCTGACGGGGGGTCGGTGCGGCGCGATGCCGCCAGCGCCATAAGCACAGGTCAGAGCCGCTATATTCACCGAGGGGGCAGCGAAATTGGGTACGGCCGCAGACCCGCGGGAGGCACGTCACCGCCTCGGTGCGATGGTGGCCGAGCTGATCAATGCGCGCGGCATGAGTATCCGTGCCGCCGCCGCGCTCGTCCCGGGGAACGGACTGCCCGAGAGCACGTTGCGCCGTTGGTGTCTGGGCGAGAGCGCTCCGCAGGACACGGACGATTTCTGGTCGCTGATCAAAGAATTGGTGACGTCCGAGCAGCAACTCCTCTCTCTCACGGACGCACTCGCCGCGGCTCGCCTGGAGTCGTCCCGCGACCGGCACCTGTGGAGAGCCGACGAGGACAAGCGCGCGCGGGCCGTGACGGACGCCTTTCTCCGCGACGCGGACCCGGGGGCGCCGTCGTATCTGTGGTGGTATTCCGAGCGTTCCCTCGGCGATACCGTTCCGCTCCTCGCCTACGCGCGGCAGTCTCGGGCGGACGTCGATACCTTGTTCTGCGTCGTTTCCGAAGAGCGCGGCACGCACACCCGCGCCGGGTTCCTCGCGGAACTGCGCAAACAGGCTGACGTGCCTCCTGGCCGGAAGACGAGAACGTCCGCCCGGGAGGAGTGCGCGCGGCTGCTTTCCCGAGCCGCCGCGAACAGTCGGCGGCGGAAGCGGCGGCTCGTCCTGGTGATCGACGGCCTGGACGAGGACGCCGCGTGGCCGATCCCCGGAGCGAACATCGCCGAGCGGGCGAGCATCGCGGCCCTCCTGCCCACCGCCCCCACATGGGGCCTGCGGATTCTCGCCTTCAGCCGCCGGAGCGGGCCGCTCCCCGCCGACGTCCCCGAGCACCACCCGCTGCGCGCACGCGAGTGCCTGCGCGCGATTCCGCCCGACGGGCAGGACGCGACGAGCGAAGCGGCGAGCCATGCCGATCTGCGCAAGCTGCGCGCCCATGGCCTGGGCAAGGTCGTCACCGATCTGCTCGCGGTCACGGGCGGTGGCCTGCGCGTGGTGGACCTGGCGCACCTCGCCGAGGCGCCCGTCGAGGACGTCGCCCGTCTGCTGCTCGCCCGCGAGCGGCGTTGCGTCGTCCCTGACGGCGCGCCGACCGGCGGCTACGCGCTCAGCCACGGCGGCATGCCGGAGTCGATCCGCGCGGAGTGGGACGAGCGCACGGCGGAGCGGTACGCCGCCCGGCTGGCCGCCTGGGCGGAGCACTGGCGTGCGGCCGCCTGGCCCGAGGACTCCCCGCCCTACCTGCTGACCGGTTACCCCCGGCTGCTGGACGACATCGACGCGCGCGGGCACCTCCTCCTCGACCCTCGTCATCAGGTGCGGCTCGCCGAGGCCGTGGGCCCCGATGTCGCGCTCGAACACCTCCAGGTGCACGCGGACGAGGCGGCCAGGTCCGAGCGGCAGCCGCTCGGCACGGTCGTCCGGCTGGCCGCCGCGCGAGACCTCGTGCGCCGCCGGGTGCACCGGGTCCCGCCTGAGCTGCCCCCGCTGTTCGCCGCGCTCCCTGACGTCCCCCGTGCCCGCGCCCTGGCCCGCTCGGAGCCTGATCCCGTCGCACGCGCCGCCCGGCTGGCGGAGGTCGCGGCCGAGGCGGCGCGGGCGTGGCACCCGTTGACCTCGGCGCTCGTGGACGAGGCGGCCGTGTGCGTGATCCGGGCGGGCCGGTTCACGCCCCGCGAGGCCCACGGCGAGGACGTCTACGCGGAGGTGTCACGGGCGGCTCGCGCGTTGGCCGCCCTCGGGAAGAACGCCGAGGCAGGCGCCCTGTTCCGCGCCGTGGTGCTCAGCGGCGCGGCCGACGTCGAGACCCTGGCGGCGGCGGCCCACGTCCTCGCCCTGGAAGGCGACGAGTTGTTCGCCAAGACGTTGGAGGAGTACGCCGACCAGCTGAGCGAGGTCAGCCCGCGGTCGCAGGCGGTCGCGGTGGACATCCTGGCGACGATCGCCCGTGTCATGTCCTCGCGTCGCGCCGACGCCATGAAGCGCCTGGAGGCGTTCTGCGGGGAACTGGACGTCTCCGAAGGGCTGGGAGCCGTGGACGTCCTGGTCGTCGCCGCCTCGGCGCTCGCCACGACGGGCCACCGCACCGTGAAGGCCCGCGAGGCGCTGCGGGCCAGTCGTGACCGCCTGTTCACCGCACTGGTCACGCGGGACACCCACGCCGACCCGGCGCACCAGGGGCGCGAGTTGTCCGGCACGTTGGAGCGGTACGTCCGCGCCGAAGCCGCCGTAGGAGGAGGCCGTGAACCCCACCGCGATGCCAGGGCGCTGGTGACGGCACTCGGCGAGGGCGTGCGCAGTGGTGTGATCGACGACTATCTCCTGGAACGCGCGGAGGCCTACCTCGCCTGGGCCGACGCACGCACGGCGGCCGAGGACGCTGCCGCGTTCGCGGCGAAGGAGGCACGACGGCTGGCGCACCGGAGGTCGGTTGACGCCCGGGCCGCGCGCTCCGAACGGGACCGGCGCGCGGCGAGGAATCCCGCCCTCGCCGCCAGCACCGGGTCCCAGGCGGAGGAGGAGACCGAGCCCGCTCCCGCCCCCGCTCCGCGTAGAGTGCCGTTCCCCCCGTTCACGGCGGCGGGCGAGTACCGCGCCGAGGACGAGCCCCCACCCTTCGGCCCCCTCACCCTCCTCCACGACGCGCGGCGTCTGCTGCGCGACGGCCGTCAGGACCTCGCGCGCGAACGGTTGGAGGCGGCCCGTCGCGCCTCGCTCCCCGTGTCGCCGACCGTCCTCCCCGAGCCGTCGCACGAGGAACTGCTCCGCGCCCACGGCGCCGTCGGAGCGTTCGCGCACGCCGAGCGCCTGGTCGGGCTCCGAGGGGAACCGGACGCACGGGCCCGGCGCCTCGCCGCGCTGTCCATGGGGTGCTCGTCAGGGAAGCGCACGACGGAGGCGCTCGCCTACGCCCGTGAGGCGGCCCGGCTCGTCCCCCAGACGCCGCCGTTCGCGGTCAAGGCTGCCGTCGCCCAAGCCCTGGCCCACGCGGGGGACGCGGACGCGGCGGTGGCGATGGCCGGACGGGACGAGCCGGACGGCGCCGGAAGCTCCCGCGCCAGGACCCGCCGCGCGCTGACCCTCGTCGCCATCGGCCTGGCCGGGCACGCGCCGGAGCGAGCCGCCGAACTGGCGGCGCCCGCCGTGCTGATGGCGCGGCGGCGGATCGACGCAGGCAGCCCGCGCAATCAACTCCCCGTCCTGGCATCCCTGCTGCTCGCCTCCCCGGTTCCCCTGCGCCCCGGGCCCGAGCTGAGCGACGCGCTCCGGCTCGCCTCCGGCTTCGTGAGCGAGCCGCGCCAACAGTGGGACGTGGAGCCCGTCGTGGCCCTGGCCGTGCTGCGGCGGCTCGACCCTGCGTACGGGGCCGGGCGCTCGGCGGGCGAACTGGACGAGTGGCTGCGCGCGTTGCCACCCGAGCGGATGCCGCACGCCGAACTCGCCGTCCTGAGCGCGCTGGACGGCGACACGGCCGAGGTCCGGCGGATCGCCGACGCGGCGCCGACCTCGGCGACGCGGGCCGCCGCCCTGGCCGCCGCCGCGCGCGTCCTGGTGGGCGCGCCCGGTGTGTTGCCGCTCGACGACGACGCCGAGGACCACGGCGTCCGCCTCTGCCTCACGCTCGCGCACGCCCACCGCGACGCACCCACGCACGAGGACATGGCAGCGGCCCGAACCCTCCTCCTTGACCTGCTGTCCGACGGGGAATGGACCCAGGCGATCCCGCTCCTGCCCCACCTGGCCCCTGAAGTCCTCGCCCCGCTCGGCGACATGGTCGCCGCCCACACCGACGGCCGAGGGGGATCGGGGCGTCAGGGCGTCACGGAGACGGTGAGGCCGCGGAGTTCGTAGCCGCCGATGGTGTCGATGTAGCTCACCCGGGGCTCGGCGGTCATCCGGACGCCCGGCAGCGCGAGCAGCCGCGTCAGGAAGACGTCCGCCTCCAGGATCGCGATGGGCGCGCCCGGGCACTTGTGGGCGCCGTCGCCGAACGAGAGGACGGGCCCGTCCGCGCCGTGCGCCAGCGGGCGGCCGGGGCACAGCCCGGTCGGGTCGGCGCCGACCGCGCGCGGGTCGGTGTTGATCTGCCCGAGGTGGATGTCCACGACCGCCCCCGCCGGGACGGTGGCGCCCGGGAGTTCGACGGGCGCGGTCGTGCGGCGGCGCAGCAGGTTCACGACCGGTTCGAGCCGCAGGATCTCGTGCAGCACCGCGAGCCGTTCCGGCTCGTCCGCGGCGCGGTAGCGGGCGCGCAGCGCGTCGTCCGTGAAGAGGTGCCAGGCGGCGGCGTTGATGAACTCGCGGGTGGTGATCATCCCGGCGGCGGCGAACGTCAGGCACTCGCCGAGGATCTCGGCCGTCGTGCAGCCCTCGCCGACGAGGTGGGTGATGAGGTCGTCCTCGCCCTTCCTGCGCCGCGCCCTGACGGACGGGAGGACGTCGAACAGGTAGACCCGCAGCCAGTTCACGCCGTGGCGGGCGGCCCAGTAGAGGCCCCGCGGGCTGGTCAGTCCCGGGGTGCCGATGTGGGCGGGGAAGAAGCTCTGGAGCCTGCGGTGGATGCCGGGCCGTCCGTCCGTGAGGCCGATGACGACGGAGGCGACCTCGACGGCCAGGTGGAAGGCCAGCTCGGACAGGTCGGCGCTGCCCGCGGCGCGGAGCTTCGCGAGCTGCGCCTCGGCGATGCGGACGGCGACGTCCCGGTACTGCCCGTTGACGCGGCGTGGCGTGAAGTAGCGGGCGGTCTGGCGGCGTTGCTCGCGGTGCTCGGCACCGTCACGGTAGAGGACGGGGCGGCGGACGCGCTTCGGCAGCAGCTGCACCGTCTCGATGCCGAGCCCCGCCTGTACGGTGTCGCCGCTGCGCAGCGCCGCGCGCGCCTCGGCGAAGCCGCGCACATGCCAGACGCCGTCGGGCCCGTGCGCCACGGGGCAGCCGTCGTACGGCGCGTCCCGCCGCGTCAGCCGCCGGTCCGCCGAGCCGTGCTCCTCGTCCTGCCGCCCGCTCACGCCGCGCCCCTCCCGGTCGTCCCCATCCTCCGAACGACGGTCACACGCGACGGGTCACGCCCGCACCGACCGATCCGGCCAACCTGGCGGCCCGTACGTCACGTGGTGCTCGCGCGTGCGGCGGTCACGGGGAGGTCCACCGTTCCGCCAGCGCCGCCACGTCGGCCTCCTCGACCCCGCCGTGCAGTCCCCACCGGTCCATTCCCGAGTAGACCACCGCGCTACGGGTCTGAGGGGCGTAGAGGCACGTGGCCTCTCCTGCGTACATCGCGACCAGCGAGTCGGCGCCTCGCCACCAGGTGTCCGCCAGCCCTCGCACCTCCCGCACCGGCTCGAATCCGTCCAGCACGATCTTCTCGACGTCGTCACCGTGGCACCGTGTGACGTGCTCGGAGGCCAGGGACGCGTGGTAGCTCAGGGCGAGCGCCTCCACCCAGCCCTCGACGGACGCGTGCAGCGGCGTCCAGTTGTGGCGATCGTTGACGGCGATGCCGAACTCGCCGACAGGGCCGATCATGAACCCGTAGGGGACCGCCGCCCGAGCCGACCCCGCGCCGAACCGTCCTCTGCCGTAGTCCGGGTCGATCGGCGAGGCCGCCAGGCACCTGGGGCCTCCGCTGTACTCCGGGGTGGGCGGCAGGACCAGGCCACCCCATCGCTCCCCGAACGCCGCCATGCGGTCCATCAGTTCGGCCGGGACGCCCCGCCCGAGCCACTCCCGCCTGTACTCCTCGGCCGGTGCGTCCTCGATCCAGACGGCGTGGCGAGCGACGAAGTCCTCGGCCCTCGTGGTCAGTCCGCCGAGTTCCTCGAAGTAGGGGAGGTCGAGGGTCATCGCGTGATGCTACTTCGAGCCCACAGAGCGGGACGCGGGCGGCGGGGCACGCCCTGTGAAGACGCGCCTAGCCCGCCGGGTCGTCCAGCGATGCCGAGCGGCGCGCGATGGCGGCCAGCGTGCGCGGCGTGCCGGTGAGCGCCTGGCCCGCCGGGTGGACGACGCGCAGCTCGCGCGTCAGGTCGAGCGCGACGACGGGCACGCGGATCAGCGTGCCCGCCGCCAGTTCCGCCGCCACGGCCAGCGAGCTGAGGACGGCAGGGCCCACGCCCTCGGCGACGGCCGCCTTGATGGCCGTGGTCGAGGACAGTTCGAGGAGCGGCTCCTCCAGCGGACGGTCCGTGCCCCGCCGCAGCGCCCGCTCCAGGGCGCGCCTGGTGCCCGAGCCGCGCTCCCGGCTGACGAGGGCGGTCGCGGCCAGCTCGTCGGCCGTGATGCCCGAGCGGCGGCGCGCCCAGCGGTGGCCCGGCCTGACGATGACGGTCAGCGTGTCCCGGCCGACCGTCGCGGCGGTCAGCCCTGCGGGCACGTCGGGGCCCTCCACGAACCCGAGCCGCGCCTCGCCCGCCAGGACGGCGGCGGCCACGTCGTCCGAGTTGCCCGTCGTCAGCGCGACCGACGCGCCCTCTGCCGACGGGCGCAGCGCGGCGAGCCAGTGGGGGAGGAGGTATTCGGCGACGGTGAGGCTGGCCGCGACCGGGACGCGGCTCTCGCGCGTGCGGCGCAGCGAGGTGATGCCGACGTCGAGGGCCGCCGCCGCGCCGACGGCCGTGCGCGCCCAGTCCGCGACGAGGGCGCCGTCGCGGGTGAGGCGGGAGCCGCGGGCCGTGCGGTCGAGCAGGGCGATGCCGAGGCCGCGTTCGAGACCGCTGAGGCGGGCGCTGGCCGTCGGCTGCGTGATGGCGTGCGCGCGGGCCGCTGCCCCGATGCTGCCCAGCTCGGCGACGGACAGCAGCAGGTCGAAGGCGGACAGGTCGGACACTCGGTGCGGCAGGGGCATAGGCCCAGTCTATGGACGCATCGGGGATCGACCCCTGCCGGAGCGCGCCGCCCGGGGGCAGGCTCGACGTATGCCCCACCGCTCGCCCCGCCCCGCCCGCGACCTGCCGCGTCACCTCGCCCCCAACTGGTACGCGTCGGTGATGGGCACGGGCATCGTCGCCGTCGCCGCCGTGACGCTGCCCGTCCACGTGCCGGGGCTGCGGGCCGCCGCGACCGTCGTGTGGGCGCTGGCCGCCGCGCTGCTCGTCGCGCTCACCGCGCTCGCCGCCGTCCACGGCCGCCGCCGGGCCGCCGCGCACGCCGACCACCCCGTGATGGCGCACTTCTGGGGCGCGCCGCCCATGGCGCTGATGACGGTGGGGGCCGGGACGCTCACGCTGGGCTCGGACTGGATCGGCGCCCGCGCCGCCGTCGCCGTGGCCACGGCGCTGTGGTGCGCGGGCACGGCGCTCGGGCTGCTGGTCGCCGTGGCCATACCGCTGCGGGCCGTGACGCGCCACGCCGTCGCGC
The DNA here is from genome assembly GCF_000719135.1 of Streptomyces avicenniae. Classification (GTDB taxonomy): domain Bacteria; phylum Actinomycetota; class Actinomycetes; order Streptomycetales; family Streptomycetaceae; genus Streptomyces; species Streptomyces avicenniae. Next base: position 45,650 of record NZ_JOEK01000011.1, read on the forward strand.
CCGACGCGGCGTTCGGCGGCTGGCTGATGCCCGTCGTGCCGCCCATGGTCTCGGCCGCCACCGGCGCGCTGCTCGTGCCGCACGCGCCCGCCGGGCAGGTCAGGCTGACGCTGCTGCTGGGCTGCTACGCGCTGTTCGGCGTCAGCCTGCTGGCCGCGCTGCTCGTCACCGCGCAGCTGTGGGACCGCCTCACGCACCACGGCCCCGGCCCGGCCGGGATGGTGCCGACGCTGTGGATCGTCCTCGGCCCGCTCGGCCAGTCCGTGACCGCCGCGAACGCGCTGGGCGACGCCGCGCGGCACGTCCTGCCGGGCCCGTACGCCACCGGCGCCGAGGTGTTCGGGCTGCTGTACGGGCTGCCGGTCTGGGGGTTCGCGATGCTGTGGCTCGCGCTCGCCGCGACCCTCACCGCGCGGACGGCACGGACGGCGCGCGGCGGGCTGCCGTTCTCCCTCACCTGGTGGAGCTTCACGTTCCCGCTCGGCACCTGCGTCACCGGCACGAGCGCCCTCGCCGCGCGCACGGGCGCGACGGCCTTCGAGGCCGCGGCCGTCGCGCTGTACGCGGCGCTGGTGTGCGCGTGGGCGACGGTCGCCACCCGCACGGCGCGGGCCGCCGCGCGCGGCACACTGTTCCCCGCCCCGACGCCGACCCCGCCCCCGGCCCGCTCGCGCGTGGACGGACCCCTCGGCGTCCGCGCCGAAAGGCAGTTGACGGCCCGTCAGTCGGGCGGCAGCGGCACCTGGTAGCGCGGCAGCAGCGGCTGGACCGCCGCCTCCAGGTCGCTGTGGTCCATCTGGACGTCCATCGGCGACGAGCCGCGCCCCGACGCCACGGCGTCGTAGTCGTACATGCCGATGCGCGTCACGTGGTCGCGCGCCGTGTCGTACCGGCTCTCGCCGCGCTCCTCGTCCGGGAGGTCGTCCGGGTACGTCGTGCCCGAGGTGACGAGGGAGGCCGCGCCCACGCTGTTCTCCCACTGCTGGTCGAACAGCCGGTAGGCGAACTCCTTGTCGGCCAGCAGCCCGGCGGACGCCTCCGGGCTGCGCGCCACCGTCTCCAGCAGCCGGTCCGCGCCCGGGTTGGGCACCCCGCCCCGGTACTCCTCGTTGCGGGTGTACAACTCCTGCGTGTACAGGGCGGAGTCGCCCATCTCGCGGGCCATCAGGTCGCTCGGCGGGATCGTCGCCTGGGACAGGAACAGCGCGACGTCGTCGTAACTCTGCAGGTACTCCCGGCCGTCGCTCGCGCCCGGGTCCAGGGCCGCGCCGTTCTCGTGGTAACGCGGGCGCAGCAGGTCGAGTTCGTTCGGCAGGACGGTGTAGTCCTGCCCGGTGCCGAGGCGTTCTGGGTCGTTCAGCAGCATGATGCCGTTGGCGAGCGTCTCGGCCGGGGTCCGTTCGGTGCCGGAGATGGACGCCCAGCCCGGCATGCCGGGGTAGACCGCGGGTGCGTCGGCCCCCGCGCGCCCGATGGCGACGAGCTGCCCCTCCTCGATGTTGTTGAGGAAGACGTCCAGGTACTCCCGCTCCGCGGCGGTCAGGGTCCGTCCGCCCTCGGAGGCGTCGATCAGCGACTGGAGCGTGCCGAGGTACGGGCGCATCGCCCCGGTGTCCCCGGGGTCGGCCGCGCTGATCTGCTCGGCCGCGAAACGGGCCATCTCCTCGGACGTCCACAGGTCCATCGGCCCGCCGGACAGGTCGTAGCCGAGGCCGCCGAGTTGCGTGCCGTAGTCCATGAGGAGGTGCCGGTACTCGGCGACGATCCCGACCAGCGCCTCCTGCGTGGTCACGGCGGCCTCGCCGACCGCCTCGACGTAGTACGCCTTGATCCGCTGCGCGAGGGCCGGGGGCGCGGTGTACTCAGGGCCGTACAGTTCGGCGACGGTCTCGTTGTGGTACTCGACCACCAGACCGGCGCTCGGGTCGTACGGGTTGATGCTGCGGGCGAAGTCCCGCCAGTGCGCCCACTCGTACTCGGCCGAGTCCTGGCTGCCCTCCAGCCAGTCGGTCAGACTGCGGTCGGGATGCGCCTCGCCGCTGTCGATGACGCGCTGCATCTCGGTGACGGTGTCGGTGGCGGCGGTGCGGGACTGGGTGATCAGGCGGGAGACCTGTTCCATGGCCGAGCCGTCGTCCTGTCGCCCCTGCCCCTGAGCCAGCTCTCGACGTCCGCCTTACCGAATGACACCTCGGACACAGACAACCCCTCACGCTCCGACCGGCCTCCCCGGGATGCTAGGCAGAATGTCGCGTCCGTCAAAGGAAACTCCGCCCGCTTGAGGCGAACTTGAGCGAATTCACTGCCGTGACCGTTGCGCGGGGCCGTGAACCGGTCGTTACGTCCCGACATCAGGCGAAAGGTCGGAGGCAGGTGTTTCCCGGAGGCGAAGCCCCGGGGAAACACCGGGGCGGGCGCCGACCGGTCAGTCGGGCAGCGGCTCCTCGCGACGCGGCACCAGCGCGTCCACCGCCCGCATCAGAGCGTCGTGGTCCGTCTCGACGTCCCTCGGGATCGGGCCGCGCCCCCGTTCGACCGCGTCGTGGTCGTCCGTCCCGACGCGCGTGACGTGGTCGCGCGCCGTGGCGTACGCGCTCTCGCCGCGCCGGTCGGTGGGGAGGTCGTTCGGGTAGGTCGTGCCCGAGGTGACGAGGGAGGCCGCGCCCGCGCTGTTCTCCCACTGCTGGTCGAACAGCCGGTCGGTGAACTTCCTGTCGGCGAGCAGCCCGGCGGACGCCTCGGGGTTGCGCGCCACCGTCTCCAGCAGCCGGTTCGCCCCCGAGGTGGGCACGCTGCCCCGGTACTCCTCGTGCCGTATGTACAACTCCTGTGTGTACAGGGCGGAGTCGGCCATCTCGCGGGCCATCAGGTCGCTCGGCGGGATCGTCGCCTGCGAGAGGAACAGCGCGACGTCGTCGTGGTCCCGCAGGTACTCAAGGCCGTCCTCCGCGCCCGGGTCGAGCGCGTCGCCGTTCTCGTCGTGGCGCGGGCGCAGCAGGTCGAGACCTTCCGGCAGCACGACGGAGTCCTGGTCCGTGCCCGTGCGCGCGGGGTCGTTCAGCAGCATGACCGCGTCGGCGAGCACCCCGGCCGGGCTGCGTTCCGTGCCGGAGAGTGAGGCCCAGCCGGGCATGCCGGGGTAGACCTGCGCCCCGTCGGCCTCCGAGCGGGCGATGCGCGCGAACGTGTTCCCCGAGATCCCTTCGAGGAGGCCCGTCATGTAGTCCCGCTCGGCGGCGGTCAGGGTCCGGCCGCTCCGCGCGGCGTCGATCAGCGACTGGAGCGGGCCGAGGAGGCGCAGGAGCGCCTCGGCGTCGTCGTATCCGTTCGTGTTGATCTGCTCGGCCGTGTAGCGGGCCATCTCCTCGTTCGTCCACAGGTCCATCGGCCCGGCGGAGAGGTCGTAGCCCGCGTCGGCGAGCTGTGTGCCGTAGTCCATGAGGCGGTGCCGGTAGTCGGCGACGATCTCCACCAGCGTCTCCTGCGTGGTCACGGCGGCCAGGGCCGTGTCATCGAGGTAGAACTCCCTGATCCGGTGCGCCAGGGCCGGGGGAGCGGCGTACTCGGGGCCGTACACCTCGGCGACCTTCACGCCGTCGAAGTCCACGCCGAGCCCGCCCTCCGGAGCGTCGCTCCCGAGGGGATAGGCGTCCTTGCGCCAGGTGGCCCATCGCTCCTCCGCGGCCCCCCGGTTGATCTCCAGCACGCCGGTCAGACCGTGATCGGCGTGTTCCTCGCCGTCGTCGATGACGCGCTGCATCTCGGTGACGGTGTCGGTGGCGGCGGTGCGGGACTGGGTGATCAGGCGGGAGACCTGTTCCATGGCCGAGCCGTCGTCCTGGCCGGGCCTCGACATCCGCCTTACCGAACGACACCTGGGACACGGGTCAACTCCTCGCCGTCAGCGACGCTTTCTCGGGTCCTGGGCACGGCCACGCGCCTCGCTGTGCCGAGGGAACTTCGCAGGTCTGCGGAGGACCCGGAAATGTTCGCACCAAGAAAGATCGCTGTGAATCCGTTTCCCGTCGGTTTCCGAGGTTGTCAACAGACGCCTCCCGGCGGGTGTTTCCCGGAAGCGAAGCCCCGGGGGAACACCCGCCGCGCCGTCAGGACCGGCCGCGCCGCCGCCGGGTGAGCCGCGGGCGCAGCGCCGCCGTCGAGCGGCCCCGCGCCGCCGACAGCCACACGCCCGCGCCGTACGCCAGGTCGTCCAGCCGCCGCGCCACCGCGAACCGCGCCAGGTCGAGGTTCGCCCCGTCCTTGCGGTATTCGAGGGCGATGTCCGTCAGCGCCGCGACGGCCGCCGCGCGCCGCACCCGCGAGGAGACGACGCAGCCCACCGCCGTCAGCGGCCACCAGTGCCTGGTCAGCAGATTGCCCGCCTGCGACAGCGCGGCGACGCTCCCGTTCGCCGTCAGCCAGGCGGCGAGCCGTACCGGGCGCTCCGCGCGGTCCAGCTTGCGCGCGATGCGCAGCGTCGTCCCCGCGTAGATCGCCGCCGCCGCGGGGACGGACCAGCGCCGCTGCGCCAGCAGCGCCACGATCAGCGCCGTGCTCCACGGCGCGAGGATCGCCGGGGCGATGTACTCCGGGTGCCGCCGCGCCAGCGGATGCGCGCCCGTCCCGTAGACGGCCTTGCGCGTGAACCAGTCGCCGAACCGCGTCCGGTGCTCGTGCCACGCGACGACGGACGGCTCGTACCTGATACGCCCGCCGCGCTCCAGCACGCGCCAGCCCAGGTCCACGTCCTCGCCGACGCGCATCGTCGCGTCGAAGCCGTCGCCCAGCGCGTCCACGCGCGCGACGACGCAGGCCGTCGAGGCCCAGGCCACCGGCGTGCCCGGCCTGACGGCCGCCGGGTCGCCGCCCAGGTCGAGCGACGAGCGGGTGTCCTCGTACCGGCCGAGCCAGCCCTCGGCGCCCTCGGTGCGCAGCCCGGTGATCCGGGGCACGGCCATGGCGACGCGGGGATCGGCGAAGTGCCGCAGCAGCGCGGGGACGGTCTCCTCGGGCAGGACGATGTCGGAGTCCACGAGGACGACGTACGGCGTCGTGACCAGCCGCAGCCCGGCGTTGCGCGCCCCGCCGGGGCCGACGTTGACGGTGAGCGCGACGAGGCGCGCGCCGTGCTTCGCGGCGACGTCGGCGATGTCGGACGCCCGGCGCGACGCGTCGTCCACGACGATCACCTCGTGCCCGATGCCGATGCTGGCGAGCAGCCGGTCGAGTTCGTCGGGGCGGTCGCGCACGGGGACGACGAACGTCCAGCGCGCGTCCGGCTGCGGCGGCAGTTCGGCCAGCACCGGGTTGGCCATCCCCGCCTCCAGCAGCCGCTCGGCCAGCACGGCGCTCGCGCGGTCGGTGACGCGGACGGTGCGGCCCGTCAGCAGCGGGCGGGCGCGCGGCGTGAGGCTCAGCAGCCGGGTGGGGAAGCCGCCGAGGAGCGCCGCCCCGCCGTCCACGACGCGGGTCCTGCGGTCGAGTGTCACGGTGAAGCCGAGGGGGAGCGTCATACGGGCCCGTCCCCCGGTCCGCCCGGTCCGCCCGGTTCGACCAGGCGGCCGTGCGGCCCGACGGCGCCGCCCGCGACGCGGCGGGCGATCTTGGCCACGATGCGCTCCATGATCCGTGCTCCTTCGTCGGCGGACGCACCGGCCGGGTCGCCCAGCACGCCCGAGGGCGAGAGGGCCAGGACACCACGGTCCCTCAGGTCGGGCAGTATCTCGGCGATCGGCCGCGTGTCGCCCGCCACCGCGTCGGCCAGGCGCACCTCGTCGGGCGCCAGGTGCAGCATGAGCGACGTCTCGGTGCGGCCCGCGTGCGCGTCGCCGCCCGACACGGCGCACAGCGTCCACGCCACGTCGTGCCCCTCCTCGCGCAGCGCGGGCACGGCGTCGGCCAGCGTCGGGACGTTGCCGCCGTGCCCGTTCAGGAAGACGACCCGGTCCGCCCACAGCGCGAGCGACCTGACCGTCTCCACCAGCACGGTGCGCAGCGCCTCGTGGCCGATCGACACCGTGCCGGGGAAACCGGCGTGCTCCCCGCTCGCGCCGTACGCGAGCGCCGGGGCGACCAGCGGCGGCGCGGGCGAGGCCAGCGCCGGGTGGGCCGCGACCGCGCGGGTCACGGCCCGCGCCACGACGGTGTCGGTCGTCAGCGGCAGGTGCGGCCCGTGCTGCTCGGTCGAGCCGACCGGGACGAGGACGAGCGCCGCGCGCGGGACGGACGGCCAGACCGCCCGCGCCAACTCGTCGGGTGCCGCCACCGGTCAGGCGCCCGCGCGGACCGACGCGCCGCCCAGCGTGCGGGTGAAGCCGTCCGGGATCACCAGGTCGTCGGGCGACAGGTCGTGCACCGACCGGTGCCCGAGCCCGAGGACCGCCGAGTCGAGGCCGCCGCGCAGGATGTCCAGCACGTTCTCCACCCCTGCCTGCCCGTTGGCCGCGAGGCCCCACAGGTAGGCGCGGCCGATCATCACCGCGCGGGCGCCGAGCGCCAGGGCCTTCGCGACGTCGCCGCCGCGCCGTACCCCGCCGTCGAGCACGACCTCGATCTGCTCGCCGACCGCCTCGGCGATCGACGGCAGTACCCGGATCGTCGCCGGGGTGGTGTCGAGGTTGTTGCCGCCGTGGTTGGAGACGGAGATCGCGGTCACGCCCGCGTCCACGGCGCGCTTGGCGTCGTCCACCCGCGTCACGCCCTTCAGCATGAAGGGGCCGCCCCACTGCTCGCGCAGCCACTCCAGGTCCTCCCAGGTGGGAGGGGGCGTCTGCATCCACTCGTAGTAGGCGCCGAAGAACGTGGGCGCGGCGCCGCCGGGCGGCTGGAGGTTCGGCGCGGTCAGGTCGGGGATGCGGCCCGTCTTGCCGAACGTCCAGAGCCAGCGCGGGTGCGGCAGCACGTTCGGCGCGAACTTGACCATCGTCTTCAGGTCCACCTTCTCCGGGATGGAGGGGCTGCCCCAGTCGCGGCCGTTGGAGAACGACCAGTCGAGCGTGGCGATCAGGGCCTTCGCCCCGGCCGCCCGCGCGCGCTCCATCCGCTGGATCATCGCGTCGCGCGTGCCCGTCCAGTACATCTGGAAGAACACGTTGTCGTTCACCGCCGCGACGTCCTCGACGGACCGGCTGGCGAACGAGCTGAGGCCCATGATGACGCCCCGGTTCGCGGCGGCGCGCGAGACGGCCACCTCGCCGTCCGGGTGCACGGCCTGCACGCCCGTGGGGGAGATCAGCACCGGCATGGACGTCTCGACGCCCAGCACCGTCGTGGACAGGTCACGCTCGGCGTGGTGGCCGATCACGCGGGGCGCGAAGCCCAGTTCGCCGAACGCGTCCATGTTGTCGCCGATGGTCCTGCCGCGCTCGGAACCGGCGACCAGGGCGCCGTAGACGGCGCTCGGCAGCCGCTTCTTGGCACGGCGCTGCGCCTCAAGAACGGTCTCGAACCATGGATTCTGGAACATTGCTCTCTTCACCTCGTGCGGGGGATTCTGCTCGGTCAGGTACGGAAGATGTCGCCAAGCGCCGGGGCGATGCCGTGGTGCGTGCGGACGGCGTGGTACGTGCCGCGTCCGGCGCGGGCCAGCTCGGCACCCAGCTCCTCGTCCTTCTCCCCGCTCGCGTCCAGGAGTACGTCGAGCCGGGGCAGCCGTGCGGCGAACGGGCGGGGATCGGGGCCCGCGTTGTGCACGCAGTCCGACAGCAGGAGGACGCGCGCCCCGCGCGGCGGGGCGGACGCCAGCTGCTGCGCGGCGAGCCGCAGCGGGAAGGCGACGTTGGTGAGGCCGCGGGCCGGGATGCGCAGCATCGCGTCCAGCAGCTCCATCGGCCGGATGGGGTCGCCCAGCTTCAGCAGGAGCGCCGCGTCGGACCAGAACGCGACGACGGCGAGCGCGTCACGCTCCAGCTCGGCGGCGAGCGCGCCCACGGTGGCGGCGGCCGTGCGGACCCGTTCGCCCTTCATCGAGCCGGACAGATCGACGGCCAGGACGACGGAGCGCGGCGTGCGGGCCGGTTCGCGGACGAAGATGTCCTCGTCCTCGGGCACCGGGTGCTCGGCCAGGCTCTCCAGCGTCCGGTCGAGGTCGATGTCGTCGCTGCCGCCCCGGTAGGGCAGGGTGACGGGCCGCCCGCCGGGGCGGCGTGCGGTGGACGCGCGCTGCGGCCTCGGCAGGGAGAGGCGCGCGGCGATGGCGCGGGCGCGCGCCCGTACCTCGGGGGCGACGGCCTGGGTCGCGTCGTCGGCCGGGAGCAGCCGTCCGTCCTCGTCGGTGAAACCGGCGGCGGCACCGGCCGGGGGTGTGCGGCGGGCGGACGCGGCGCCGCGTGGCTGGGCGCGCAGCAGCGTCCCCCCGGCGCCCCCGACGGCTTCGAACACGGTCGGCTCCTCGTCCAGTCGCTTGGGGGTACGGCGCAGTGGCCGTCGTGCGGGCGGTGTCGTCGCGGACGTCCGGCGGACCGGCGAGTCGGCGGCGACAGCTCTTCATCCCGGCTGCGCCGCCGCCGGGTTGAGGATGAAACGGTCCTCCCAGATCTGGCGCAGGACGCGTTCAGGGGTGGTCTCGGCGGCGTCGTCGAGCCGGATGCGGCCGGAGAGGGCGACGGTCATCGCGTCGTAGAACATCTCCGGGTAGCGCGCGTCGTCGGGCCCGGTCACGCCGCGCAGCGCGGCGAGCTGGTGCGCGACGAGCGCCAGGTCGATCGCGCCGCGCACGCTGCTGCCCTGCCGTACGTCGGGGTGCGTGCGCGTCGCGCGCGTGACGGCGACGGCGTCGGGCGTGGCGCGGCGGGCGAGGGCGTCGCCGAGCCCCGAGCGCAGGGCGACGATGCCCTCCTCGGCGGTGGCGTCCTGGTAGTCCACGACGATGCGGTTGAGCCGGTCGGAGACGCTGGTGGACAGCCGGGTGGTGCCGACGTTGTCGTACGGGTTCATCGAGGCGATGACGCGGAACGACGGCTCGGCCGTGACGAGACCGACGCGCGGCACCTCGACGGCGCGGTCGGCCATCGCCGTGAGCAGCGTGTTGAGGGTGTCCTCGGGGGCGCGGTTGAACTCCTCTATGTAGAGGAAGCCGCCCGCGCGCATCGCGGCGACGAGGGGTCCTGGCACGAACGTGTCCGCCGAGTAGTCCTCGCGCAGGACGCGCGCCGGGTTGTGGTGGCCGACGAGCTTGGCGGGCGTCAGGTCGGCGTTGCCCTCCACGAACAGCAGGGGGATGCCCCACTCCTCGGTGATGGCCTTCAGCATGGTCGTCTTGCTGGTGCCGGGCGGGCCCTCCAGCACGAGGTCACGGCCCGCCGCCACCGCCGCGAGCGCGAGTTCCAGCTCGCGCCCGCGGCCGACGAGGCGCGCGGCGATCCGCTGCCGGGCCGCCTCGACGCCTGGCTGTGCCGCCGAGGTGTCACGTTGCTGCCCGGGAGATGTCATCGTCGTGGTCCTTGTCGTGGTGGGTGGTGGGTGGTGGGTGGTGGTGGTCGGTCGTCAGAGCAGGGCGGTCACTTGGTGAGCTGGCCCGCGTCCACGGGCAGCGTCACGCCGGTGACGTAGCGGGCCTCGTCCGAGGCGAGCCACAGCACGGCGTTGGAGATGTCCACGGCCTCCACCCAGGGGATCTCCAGGACGGTGAGGCTCCCGAAGCGCGGGGCAAGCGCCTCGCGGGTCCGCCCCTCGGCGGGCAGGTCGGGCGCGAACAGCTCGTACATCGCCTCGTTCTGGATCATGTCCGTGTCCACGGCGGTGGGATGCACCGAGTTGACGCGGATGCGGTCCTGGCCGAGTTCGAGGGCGAGGGTGCGCATGAGGCCGACGACGCCGTGCTTCGCGGCGCTGTAGTGGCCGGTGTTCTGCGAGGCGCTGAGCCCGGCGGTCGAACTGGTGAGGATGACGGAGCCGCCCTGCCCGCCCGCCCGCAGATGCGGCACGGCGGCCTTCACCGAGCGCCAGACGCCGGTGAGGTTGACGTCGATCATGTCGGTGAACGTCGTGTCGTCCATCGTCTCCAGCTGGCCCTGACTGAAGATGCCCGCGTTGGCCACGACGATGTCGAGCCGCCCGAGCTGGGCCACGCCGTCGTCCACGGCCTTCTTGACCTGCTCGAAGTCACGGACGTCCGCCTGCGTGGCGACGATCCTGCGGTCCAGGGCCTCGACCTGGCGTACGGTCTCGGCGAGATCCTCGGGTGTCGCCATCGGGTAGGGCACCGTGTCCATCTGCGCCGCGATGTCCACGGCGATGATGTCGGCGCCCTCCTGGGCGAGCCGTATCGCGTGGCTGCGGCCCTGTCCGCGGGCGGCACCCGTGACGAACGCTACTTTTCCTTCTACACGCCCCATTGCGTGTCCTCCTTGTCAATCGGTACGGCGGTGCTGGTCACTTGAGGAGGTTGCCGGCGTCCACCGGCAGCGGGACGCCGGTGATGTAGCGGGCCTCGTCGGAGGCCAGGAACAGGACGGCGTTGGAGATGTCAACGGACTCGACCCACGGGATGGGCAGCGCCAGGAGGGACTGGGAGGCGGCGCCGAAGTCCTCGCGCGTCGGGTTCTCCAGGTCGGGCCTGAACAGCCGGTAGGTGGACTCGTTCTGGATCATGTCGGTGTCCACCTGCGTCGGATTCACCGTGTTGACGCGGATGTTGTGGCGGCCGAGTTCGAGGGTGAGCGTGCGCATCAGGCCGACGACGCCGTGCTTCGCCGCCACGTAGTGCGCCGAGTTCTCGTAACCACGCAGCCCCGCCTCTGAGCTGGTGAGGATGATCGAACCGCCCTCGCCGTGCGCCTTGATATGGGGGACGGCCGCCGTGACGGTCTTCCACACCCCGCTCAGGTTGACGTCGAGCACGGTGGACCAGGTGTCCTCCTCGATGTCCTCGGCCTGCGCCGGGGTCGTGAGGATGCCCGCGTTGGCGACGACGATGTCGAGCCGCCCCAGCTGGGCCACGCCGTCGGCGACGACTTCGCGCAGCCTGGCGAGGTCGCGGACGTCGGCCTTGGTGGCGACGATCCGGCGGTCCAGCGCCTCGACCTGGCGTACGGTCTTCGCCAGGTCCTCGGCCGTGGCCCCCGCGTACGGGGTGCCGGGTACGTCCTCGCAGTTGTCGATCGCGATGATGTCGGCGCCCTCCTGGGCGAGCCGTATCGCGTGGCTGCGGCCCTGGCCGCGGGCGGCGCCGGTGACGAACGCTACTTTTCCTTCCACACGCCCCATTGCGTGTCCTCCTCGTTCAGATAAAAGTGCTCACGGATATCGGTATGTCCCGTGCCCGCGCGGTCACTTGAGGTAGTTCCCCGCGTCCACGGGAAGGGGGACGCCGGTGATGTAGCGGGCCTCGTCCGAGGCCAGGAACAGGACGGCGTTGGAGATGTCAACGGACTCCACCCACGGGATGGGCAGCGCCATCAGCGACTGGGAGGCGGCGGCGAAGTCGTCCTTCGTCGGGTTCTCCAGGTCGGGCCTGAACAGCCGGTAGATCGCGTCGTTCTGGATCATGTCCGTGTCCACCTGCGTCGGATGGACGCTGTTGACGCGGATCTTGTGACGGCCCAGCTCCAGGGTCAGGGTCCGCATCAGGCCGACGACGCCGTGCTTCGCGGAGACGTAGTGCGCCGTGTTCTCGTACCCGCGCAGCCCCGCCTCCGAGCTGGTGAGGATGATCGAGCCGCCCTCGCCGTGCGCCTTGAGGTGCGGCAGCGCGGCGGTCACGGTCTTCCACACGCCGCTCAGGTTGACGTCGATCATCGTGGACCAGGCGTCCTCCGACAGCTCGTCCGCCGTCAACGGGTCGGTGGAGATGCCCGCGTTGGCGACGACGATGTCGAGCCGCCCGAGCTGGGCCACGCCGTCGGCGACGACTTCGCGCAGCCTGGCGAGGTCGCGGACGTCGGCCTTCGCGGCGACGATCCGGCGGTCCAGCGCCTCGACCTCGCGGACGGTCTCGGCCAGGTCCTCGGCCGTGGCGCCCGGGTACGACGTCCCCGGCACCGTCTCGCAGATGTCCACGGCGATGATGTCGGCGCCCTCCTGGGCCAGCCGTATCGCGTGGCTACGGCCGTGGCCACGGGCCGCACCCGTGACGAAAGCCACCTTTCCTTCTACACGCCCCATTGCATGTACCTTTCATGAAATTTCGCCGGTGCCGAGGCAGCGGGTGCCCCGGCCGGGACACCGGCCGGGGTCCTGCCTGTCTCAGTCCGGCCGGTAACCGGCGAGCGGGCTCTCCGCGCACGCGCTGACCGGCGGCCGGTCGGCCTCCCGGCGGCGCGTGAGGGTCACCGGCACGGGACCGGTCCGCCGCCCGGCGGCCGGTGCGGTGCGGTGCGAGTGGTCCTGCGAGGGCTTCGGCAGCGCGGACCCGTCGCCGTCACGGGCGGCGAGCAGCTGCTCGCCGTACCCCTGCACGCACTCGGGGTCGGGGCCGTCGAGCGGCAGCCCGGTGAAGAACTTGGCCGCCATGCACCCGCCCTTGCAGGTGTCGAAGAACTGGCACGATGTGCAGGCGCCGCCCGACTGCGGCTCGCGCAGCCGCCGGAACAGCTCGGAGCCGCCCCAGACCCCGGCGAAGCCGCCGGGCTGCCTGATGTTCCCTGCCAGGAACTCGTCGTGGATCGCGAACGGGCAGGCGTACACGTCGCCGACCGGGTCGATCAGGCACACGACACGGCCCGCGCCGCACAGGTTGAGCCCCGGCAGCGCCTCGCCGTAGGCGGACAGGTGGAAGAACGAGTCGCCCGTCAGCACGCTGTCGCCGTGCGCCAGCAGCCAGTCGTACAGCTCACGCTGCTGCGCGGCGGTCGGGTGCAGTTCGTCCCAGACGTCGGCGCCGCGCCCCGAGGGCCGCAGGCGGGTCAGGCGCAGCTGCGCGCCGTAGCGGTCGGCGATCTCCTTGAACGCGTCCATCTGCGGGATGTTGTGCCGGGTGCAGACGACGGAGAGCTTGAAGTTCTTCATGCCCGCGTCGCGCAGGTTGGCCATCGCGCGGATCGCGGTGTCGTAGGAACCGGCGCCGCGTACGTGGTCGTTGACGTCGGCCGTCGCGCCGTCCAGCGAGATCTGCACGTCGAGGTAGTCGTTCCCGGCGAGGCGCGTGGCGACCTCGGGGGTGATGCGGACCCCGTTGGTGGAGAACTTGACGCCGACGTGGTGGGCGGTGGCGTAGTCCACCAGCTCCCAGAAGTCGGGCCTGACGGTGGGCTCGCCACCGCCGATGTTCACGTAGAAGACCTGCATGCGCTCCAGCTCGTCGATGACGGCCTTGGCCTCGTCGGTCGTCAGCTCGCGGGGGTCGCGGCGGCCCGAGCTGGAGAGGCAGTGGGTGCAGGAGAGATTGCAGGCGTAGGTGAGTTCCCAGGTCAGGCAGATGGGCGCGTCGAGTCCGTACTCGAACAGGTCCACCAGGCGTGCGGGGCCCGGGGTGGGGGTGACGGTGGCGGGCACCGTGGTCATACGGACGTCCTTTCCACAACCATCGACGACGCGGCGAGCGTCGCGAGGGCGCGGCCGTACCGGGGTGCCTCGGCCTCCGGGATCCCGGCGGCCGAGCAGGCGGCGCGTACGGTGGGCGCGTCCGCCAGGCCCTGGACCACCGCCAGGAGGCGGCGGTCCTTGAGGAACGAGAGCTTGCGCGTGCCGAAGTGGTAGAGCAGCGCGCCGAAGGGTTCGGGCCGCACCGAGACCTGCGGGTGCAGGTCCCAGGCGCGGTCGATGTCCATGTCGCTCACGCGGCGCTCAGTAGACGCCGCACATGCCGTCGATCGAGACCTCTTCGACAAGGTCGTCGGCCTCGATCAGCGTGTCCTCGGTGGTCAGGGGGGCGGCGGCCTCGTCGATGGTCGCGACGGCGCCGGACTGCTCGGACGGGAGGTCGTTCATACCATGCTCCTTAAGAGGCGTGAGGACGCCTGCCGCACGGTCCGCGGCCGGCGTCCGGCCTGATAATCGCAACAGTAATGGCACCCGGTGTCAAATGGAAGAAGGAAGCTCCCGTGACCTCATCGGCCGACGTCCCGCAGCCCGCCCCCCGCGCCGGGAGGCAGCCCGCGACGTCGGTGACCGAGATCGGCCATGTCGCCCTCCAGCTCTTCGTCCAGGGCGGCTTCGCCGAGACGACCGTGGACGACATAGCCACCGCCTGCGGCATAGGACGGCGCACGTTCTTCCGGTACTTCAAGTCCAAGAACGACGTGCCGTGGGGCGACTTCGACGCCCTCGTGGAGCGGATGCGCGCCCACCTGGCCGGGATGCCCCCGGACGTCCCGCTGCTCGACGCGCTGCGCGCCGCCGTCGTCCGGTTCAACGAGTTCCCGCCCGAGGAGGTCGAGTACCACCGCCGCCGCATGGCGCTGCTGCTCAGCGTCCCCAGCCTCGTCGCCCACTCCACGCTGCGCTACGCGGCGTGGCGGCAGGTCATCGCCGAGTACGCGGCCCGGCGCCTCGGCGAGCCGGAGGACGCCCTGCGGCCCCAGGTGATCGCCTGGACCTTCCTCGCCGCGTCGCTGTCCGCCTACGAGGAGTGGCTGCGCCACGAGGACACCCAGCTGCCCGAGCTGTTCGTCGCGGCCTTCGCCGTGCTGGACGAGACCTTCCGCGACGGCGGCGCCAGGTGAGCCCCCCGGACGGCCGCATCCCCGACGTGCTCGTCGTCGGCGCGGGCGGGGCCGGGGCGCCGCTGGCCGCGCGGCTGAGCGAGGACGCCGACCGGCGCGTCGTCCTGCTGGAGGCCGGGCCCGCGCCCCGGCACGCCGCCGACTTCGCCCCGGAACTGCTCGACGCCCGCCTCGTCCCCGGCGCACGCCCCGGCCACCCCGGCAGCCTCCCGTACCCGGCGCACCTGACACCCGAGCGGCCGTACACCGTCGTCCGGGGGCGCTTCCTCGGCGGCTCGACCACCGTCAACGGCGGGTACTTCGTCCGCCCCAGGCGCGCCGACCTCGACCGCTGGGCGGCGGCGGGCGGACCCGCCTGGAGCTGGGAGAACGTCCTGCCCCTGCTGCGCCGCCTGGAGACCGACCTCGACTTCGGCGCCACTCCCGTGCACGGCGGCGCCGGGCCCGTCCGCGTGCGCCGCCCCCGGCTCGACCACCCGGCGGCCGAGGCGTTCCGCGCGGCGGCGGCCGAGCTGGGCCACCCCGACGAGCCCGACAAGAACGACCAGGGCCCGCCCGGCTTCGGGCCCGTGCCCTCCAACGCCGTGGACGGCGTGCGCGTCAACACCGCGCTCGCCTACCTGCTCGACGCGGGCTCCCGGCCGAACCTCACGGTCCTCGGCGGCGCCACCGTGCTGCGCGTCCTCATCGGGAACGGCCGCGCCACCGGCGTCGAGATCGCGCGCGGCGGCACGCGGGAGATCCTGCGCGCGGGCGAAGTCGTCCTGTGCGCAGGGGCGTTCGGCACGCCGCACCTGCTCCAGCTCTCCGGCGTCGGCCCGCGCGCCGACCTGGAGCGGCACGGCGTCCCCGTCGCCCTGGACGCCCCCGGCGTCGGCGCCCGCTTCAGCGACCACCCGCAGATCGTCGTCGAGTGGACGCCGTCCCGCGCGCTGCCGCCGCCGCGCGACAACTGGCTCGCCGGGGCCCTGAACCTCACCTCGGGCGACGGCGCGCACACCGGCGACATCGAGATCCTCCAGTCCCTCGTGCCCATGGCGGGGCTGGTCGCCGGGGTGCACGACCTGCCGGGCGCGCCGCTGCCGTTCCTGGTCTCCGTGCAGACGCCCGTCGCCCGCGGCTCGCTGCGCCTGGCCTCGGCCGACCCGACCGTGACGCCCCGCATCGACTACGGCTACCTCACCACGGCGGACGACCGGCGGCGCATGCGCGAGGCGACGCGGGCGGCGGCCGACCTGATCGGGACCCGCGCGTTCCGTCACCTCACCGCGGGGCCGCCCGCACACGGCCCGGACACACTGCGCGGCGCGCTCGGCGACGACCGCGCGCTCGACGCGTGGGTGCGCGCCCGCCTCGGCACGTCGGTCCACGCCTGCGGCGGCACGCCCATGGGCCCGGCGGACGACCCAGGGGCCGTCACCGACGGGTACGGGCGCGTGCACGGCGTGCGGGGGCTGCGCGTCGCCGACACGTCGATCCTGCCGACCGCGCCGCTGCGCGGACCCGCCGCGTCCGCCGTGCTCGTCGGCGAGCTGGTCGCGGACGCGATGCGGCGGGGCCCGGACGCGTGATCCCGCACGCCCTGCGCGGGCGTGCGGGACCTGTGGGGGAGTGCGGGGCGGCTCAGAAGTACTGCGAGCCACCGTCGATGCTGATGTGCTCCGAGGTGATGAAGGCGGACTCGTCCGAGGCGAGGAACGCGACGGTGGCCGCGATCTCCTCGGGCTCGGCCGCCCACTGCGGCAGGAACGGCGTGCCCATCTGGTTCAGCGGCGGGTTCGTCCGGCCCGCCGCCTCCAGCTCCGACTGCATGGAGCCCGAGCCCATCGGGGTGTTGACCGCGCCCGGGTGGATGCTGTTGACGCGGATCTTGTACTTGCCCAGCTCGGCGGCGAACGCCCTGGTCATGCCGGTGACGGCGTGCTTGCTGGCCGTGTAGTGGACCATGAACGGCTGGACCTTCTTGCCCGCGTAGCTGCTGGTCAGGATGATCGAGCCGCCCCCGCCGTCCACCAGGTGCTGCACCCCCGCCATGACGGTGTTCCACACGCCGACGACGTTGATGTCCATCGTGTCCTGGAAGACCTCGGGCGTCGTCTGGTCCCAGGTGGCGGGGACGCAGATGCCCGCGTTCCCGACGATCACGTCGAGCCGTCCCAGCTCGGCCACCGCGCCGTCCACGACGGAGCGCAGCGACGCGAGATCCCGTACGTCGCAGCGCTCGGCGACGATGCGGCGGTCCTGCGCCTCGACCAGCCGGACCGTCTCCTCCAGGTCGGCGGGGGTGGGCGAGTCGTACGGCACGTGCGGCAGCGGCCCGGCGATGTCGATCGCCACGATGTCCGCGCCCTCGCTCGCCAGCCGCACGGCGTGCGCCCGGCCCTGCCCGCGCGCGGCTCCCGTGATGAAGGCGACCTTGCCGGTCAGTCTCCCAGCCATGGTGGTTCCTCTTTCCTGCGTGCTGTGGTTCCTCCGTGCTGTCGCGGGACCCGCGCGGCGCGGGTCCGCGGCATCGGCGGGGCGGCTCCCCACCGGAAACAGGCGCAGCCTACGCGCACCTTCGAACACAGGAGTCACACAGTTCCCACCAATCCCGGACGCGACCCGGACGGCCGTCACGCGGGTGGGGCGCGGGCGGGCGCCCCGGCGGCGGGGGAAAGGGAACGGTTGTGTGAATGCGCGAAGAGGGGGACGCGGGGGCCGGGCCGCGTTCCTCAGCCCCGGGTGGCGCGAGGCCGTGAACCGCCCGCCGTGCCGGGCCGAGTCGGCGTCGTATTGCCGCATCCGCCCTGTTCCCCCGGCGAGTTGAGGCGGGGCGACGGCCTGCCCTCCGTCCACGCGCGGCACGGCCGCTCCGCCGCGTCGCCCGGGGCGGGGGCCGGTCCTGCCGCCGCGCCGATTCGCGTACGCGTACCGGCGAACCGGCTGACGTCCGCCGCCCGTCGGCCGAACTGCGCCGAGAGGCCGTCCCGTTCACGTATGACGGCCCACAAAGCCGCCTCGCCGCACGGTGTTTCCGCCTCGCGGAGCCCGGCGGGCGAGGTGCGCCAACCCCACGTCAGCCCCGGTGGAAAACGGGCGAACAGAGCTACGATACGGACGATCCCCCGGCGGGCCTGGGCCCGTGCACCGACGCCCTCCACGAGAGCGGACCGTACCCATGGCGACACCAGCTGACCGTGTCGGCGCCGACACGACGCAGGACCGGCCGCTGCGTGCCGACGCGCGCCGCAACCGCGCCCACATCCTCGATGTCGCCCGTGACGCCTTCGCCGGTGAGGGGCTGTCCGTCCCCGTCCAGGAGATCGCACGCCGCGCCGGGGTCGGCACCGGTACCGTCAGCCGTCATTTCCCCACCAAGGAAGCCCTGTTCGTCGCCGTCCTCAGCGACCGGTTCACGCGCCACGTCCAGCGCGCCCACGCCCTCGCGGACACCGCGGAGCCCGGCGAGGCGTTCCTGTCGTACTTCGCCTTCCTCGTCCAGGAGGCGGCCCTCGACCGCGGGCTCGCCGACGCGATGCGGGGCGCGGGCTTCGACTTCGCGTCCATCACCGCGGACCCGGCGCGCGACGTGCCCGGGGCCCTGCGTGAACTCCTGCTGCGCGCACAGAAGTCGGGCGGCGTCCGCGCCGACATCGACATGGCCGACGTCAGCGCGATGCTCATCGGCTGCCTCTCCCGCGCGGCCGACGACGCGGGACGCCGCCGCGTGGTCGAGGTCGTGCTCGCGGGCCTGCGCGCCGCGGGCTGAGCGGCGGGACGCCGGTCCCGGCCTTACGCAATCGGTACGTAATTTCCTTGCGTCGTTTGCGGGTTGACGCGCCCGCCCTGTCAAGACCGTATGTAAGCGCCAGTTCACGCGGCCGGGCGCGCTTGCGTCCCCCCGGCGACACCGGGGCCCTCCCCGTCGCCCACCCGGTTTCTCCCCTGCGCGAACGGTGGACAGGCCCCCAGTTGGCTGCAACTCTCTGACGGAAATCCGCAAAATCATGTACATGACCGCGCACAAAGCAGAACCACGGGGACCACCTGTCACCAGGGCCGCGACCCCCCGCGCAGCCGCGCAGGGGCCGGAGATTGGGGATCAATGAGAGGCCAACGTTCCAGAGCGCGCGCGCTGACCGCCGCTCTGGTCGCGATGTTCATGGTGCTGACCGGCATGTCGGTCGGAGCCGCGACCGCCGCGGCCGACAACGTGGGGGCGGGCAAGACCGCCACCGCAAGCAGCTCCAACAACCCGTACAACGCCCCCAACATCACCGACGGCAACCAGGCCACCTACTGGGAGAGCGCCGGAGCCGCCTACCCGCAGTGGGCCCAGGTCGATCTCGGCGCGACCACCCGCGTCAAGGAGGTCACGCTCAAGCTCCCCACCACCTGGGAACGCCGCACGCAGACCCTCTCGGTCCTCGGCAGCCTCACCGGCTCCGGCTACACCACCCTGGCCGCCTCCGCCACCCATGTCTTCGACCCGGCCAGCCGCAACACGGTGACGATCCCCCTGCACGACGTGCAGGCGCGCTACGTCCGCGTGGAGATCACGAACAACACCGGCTGGGGCGCCGCGCAGCTCTCCGAGCTTGAGGTCCACAACTCGGAGGAGTCGGGCGAGAACCTGGCGACCGCCGCCACCTTCGCCGCCAGCAGCAGCTCCCAGAACAACGCCCCTGGCAGCGCCAAGGACGGCGACCGCAACACCTTCTGGCAGAGCGCCGGCGGCTTCCCCCAGTGGCTGCGCGCCGACCTCGGCTCCTCGCGCGCCGTCAACCGCGTCGTCCTGCGCGTGCCCTCCTCCTGGAGCGCCCGCACGCAGACCCTGAAGCTCCAGGCCAGCGACAACGGCACGACCTTCACCGACCTGACGGCAGAGCAAGTGCTCCGCTTCGACAACGCGAGCGGCGGCAACTCCGTCACCCTCGCGTTCGACAGCACGACCACCCGCTACGTCCGCGTCCTCGTCTCCGCCAACAGCGGCTTCAACGGCGCGCAGATCGGCGAACTGGAGATCTACGGCACGCAGTCCGGCGACACCCAGGCCCCGACGGCGCCGGGCAACCTCGCCCTGACCGAGCCCTCGCCAGGACAGATCCGCCTCACCTGGTCCGCGTCCACCGACAACACCGGCGTCGCGGGCTACGACATCTACGTCAACAACACGCTGCGCTCCCGCGTCGCCGGGAACGTCACCTCCTTCACCGACACGCAGCCGACCGGCACGACGCTGACGTACCACGTCCGCGCCCGTGACGCCGTCGGCAACCAGTCGCCGAACAGCGCCTCCGTCACCCGCCGCGCGGGCGGCTCGGGCGACGCGCGCGAGCTGGCCCAGGGCAAGCCGATCACGGCCTCGTCCTTCGTCCACACCTTCATCGCCACCAACGCCAACGACGGCAACACCGCCACCTACTGGGAGGGCGGCTCCGGCGCCTACCCGGGTCTCCTGACCGTCGCGCTCGGCCCGGCGGCCGACCTGACCTCCGTCACGGTCCGCCTCAACCCCGGCAACGAGTGGGGCCCGCGCACCCAGCGCTTCGCCGTCCTCGGCCGCGCCACCGCCACCGGCGCCTTCACGACGCTCGCCGCGGCGGCCGACTACCAGTTCTCCCCGGCCACCGGCAACTCCGTCACCATCCCGGTGAGCGGACGCGCCACGGACGTGCGCCTGTCCTTCACCTCCAACACCGGCGCCCCCGCCGGTCAGGTCGCCGAGCTGCTCGTCCACGGCGAGCCCGCCCCGGCGCCCGACCTCGACGTCTCGGCCATCACCTCCGACCCGGCGGCTCCCCTGGAGTCCGACGACATCGAGCTGACCGCGACCGTCCGCAACACCGGCCCCCTCGCCTCCCCGGCCACCGAGGTCTCCTTCCTCGTGGACGAGGACGGCGTCGCCACCGCCACCGTGCCCGCCATCGCGGCAGGTGCCACGGCCAACGTCAGCGCCAGCATCGGCGAACTCACCGAGGGCGAGCACACGGTGGCCGCCGAGGTGGACCCGGACAACGAGGTCGCCGAGCAGAACGAGGCCAACAACACCTTCGAGCGTCCCGCGCCGCTCGTCGTCGAGCCGGTGCCCAGCTCCGACCTCGTCGTCACGGCCCTGTCCTCCGACCCCTCGACGCCCAGCGCCGGGGACCAGGTCACCTTCAGCGCCCGCCTGGAGAACCGCGGCACCCTCGCCTCGGCCGGTGGCGCCCACCCCATCACCCTGACGCTGGTCAACTCGGACGGCGCCACCGTCCGCACCCAGACCGGCACCTTCACCGGCGCCATCGCCCCCGGCGCCACCTCCGGCGTCGTCAGCCTCGGCAACTGGACCGCCACGGACGGCAGCTTCACGCTGTCGGCCGCCGTCGCCGCCGACGCCAACGAGATCCCGGTCAAGCGCCAGAACAACACGACCAGCCGCGCCATCGCGGTCGGCCGCGGCGCCCACATGCCGTACACCACCTACGAGGCGGAGGACGCCAGGACCGGCGGCGGCGCGACCGTCATCGGCCCGAACCGTGACGTCGGCCACCTCGCGGGCGAGGCGTCGGGCCGTCGCGCCGTCACCCTCGACGCGAACGGCGAGTACGTCGAGTTCACCACCCGCGGCGCCACCAACACCCTGGTGACCCGCTTCTCCATCCCCGACGCCGCGGGCGGCGGCGGCATCAACAGCACGCTCAACGTCTACGTGAACGGCCAGTTCAGCGAGACGCTCTCCCTCACCTCGCGCTACGCCTGGCTGTACGGCAACGAGGCGAGCCCCGGCAACTCCCCGTCGGCGGGCGGGCCGCGTCACATCTATGACGAGGCCAACCTGATGTTCGACCAGACCATCCCGGCGGGCAGCACCATCCGTCTCCAGAAGGACGCGGCCAACTCCTCGCAGTACACGATCGACTTCATCGACACGGAGCAGGTCTCCGTGCTCCCCAACCCCGACCCGGCGCGCTTCGTCACCCCGGCCGGCTTCGGCCACCAGGACGTGCAGAACGCCCTGGACCGGGTCCGCATGGACACCACCGGCACCCTGACCGGCGTCTACCTGCCGCCGGGCGACTACCAGACCTCCAGCAAGTTCCAGGTCTACGGCAAGCCGGTCGAGGTCGTCGGCGCGGGCGTCTGGTACACCCGCTTCCACGCGCCCTCCACGCAGTCCAACACCGACATCGGCTTCCGGGCCGAGGCACAGGCGGCGGGTTCGCGCTTCGCGCACTTCGCCTACTTCGGCAACTACGACTCGCGCATCGACGGCCCCGGCAAGGTGTTCGACTTCTCGAACGTCGCGGACATCGAGATCACGGACATCTGGAACGAGCACATGGTCTGCCTCTACTGGGGCGCCAACACGGACCGCATCACCATCAGCGACTCCCGCATCCGCAACATGTTCGCCGACGGCGTCAACATGACCAACGGCAGCACGCACAACACCGTCGCCAACAACGAGGCACGCGCCACGGGTGACGACAGCTTCGCGCTCTTCTCGGCGATCGACGCGGGCGGCGCCGACGAGCACAGCAACGTCTACGAGAACCTGACGTCGCTGCTGACCTGGCGCGCGGCCGGTGTCGCCGTCTACGGCGGCTACGACAACGTGTTCCGCAACATCCGCATCGCCGACACCCTGGTCTACTCGGGCATCACCATCAGCTCGCTGGACTTCGGCTACCCGATGAACGGCTTCGGCACCATCCCGACCCGCTTCGAGAACATCACCATCGAACGGTCGGGCGGCCACTTCTGGGGCGACCAGGTCTTCCCCGGCATCTGGGTCTTCTCGGCGTCCAAGGTCTTCCAGGGCATCAGGGTCAACGACGTGGACATCATCGACCCCACGTACGTCGGCATCATGTTCCAGACCAACTACGTCGGTGGCCAGGCGCAGTTCCCGGTGGCGGACACGATCTTCACGGACGTCTCCATCTCCGGCGCACGGCGCAGCGGTGACCGCTACGACCACAAGTCGGGCATCGCGGTGTGGGCCAACGAGAGCGCCGAGCCCGGCCAGGGCCCGGCGGTCGGCCAGGCCACGTTCAACAACCTGACGCTCACCAACAACGCGGAGAACTTCCGCAACAACACGACCACCTTCCGGTTCATCGTCAACGACTAGCGCCACCGCACCACCGTTCCACCGCACCACCGCTCCACCCAGGCGGGGCCGCCCCAGCGGGCGGCCCCGCCCCACGCCGTACCGTCGTCCCGGCGTCGTCGCGACGCCGCCCGCCGGACGCCGGGCCGCCGACCGCAGCCGATGGAATGGGACGATGGGGAACACCTCCGCGCGACACCGGCCACCGTTCGGGATGCCCGAGGGCATCGTCCTGCTCAGGACACCGGGCGGATGGCGGCACAGCATCCTCACCACCGAGGGCGGCATGGCCTCCGGCCGCCTCGACCGCGCACTCGCCGACACGGAGCCCGACGCCGCCAGGGACGCCGCGACCACCCTCGTCGTCGAACTCGCCAGGGACTTCCACGGCACCGACGTCGAGGTCCGCTGGGACCCGCCGGGCACGGCCGACGTGTGGACCGGCAGCGTCCATCCGCTTCCCCGGCACCTCTGACAGACGGCGCGCCCGTAATCGCGTTGCGCCCGCCCACGGCGCGGGTCATCATCCCCGGATGCCCGCCACAGCTCCCGAGGACGGCCGCGCCGGAATCGACGCCGCCCTCGTACGCCGCCTGATCGCCGCCCAGTTCCCGCAGTGGGCCGACCTGCCCGTCACACCGGTCGCGGTGGACGGCTGGGACAACCGCACCTACCGCCTCGGCGAGCGGATGACCGTACGCCTCCCCACCGCGCCCGGCTACGTCGCCGCCGTCGCCAAGGAGAACCACTGGCTGCCGCGCCTCGCCCCGGCCCTGCCGCTGCCCGTCCCGCCGGTCCTCGGCCGGGGGCGTCCCGGCGAGGGGTACCGGTACGACTGGTCGGTCCGCGGCTGGCTCGACGGCGACGTCGCCCGGCGCGAACGCATCGCGAACCTCGCGGAGTTCGCCCGTGACGTCGCCGGATTCCTCACCGCGCTCCAGCGGGCCGACCCCACGGACGGCCCCGCCCCGGGCCCGCACTGCTTCCACCGGGGTGGCCCCGTCGCGTACTACGACGACGGGACGCGCCGCGCCCTGACCGCCCTCGACGGCGTCATCGACACCGGCCGGGCCCGCGCCGTGTGGGAGGCGGCGCTCGCGTCCGCGTGGACGGGGACGCCGGTCTGGTTCCACGGCGACATCGCGGTCAACAACCTGCTGGTCCGCGACGGCCGCCTCGCCGCCGTCATCGACTTCGGCACCTCGGGCGTCGGCGACCCGGCCTGCGACCTCGTCCTCGCCTGGACCCTCTTCGAGGGCCCGTCCCGCGCCGCGTTCCGCACGGCCGTCGCCCAGGACGCGGGCACGTGGGCGCGGGCGCGGGGCTGGGCGCTGTGGAAGGCCCTGATCACCCTCGCCGCCGACCCGACCGACACCGAACAGGCCCGCGTCATCACCGACATCCTCGCCGACGCCACCACCGACAACTGACCGACATCAGGCAAGTCGTGAGAGACCGTCGTCATTTCAGGTGACGGCATGACGTGATGACGTCGTCATTCGTCCGGTTCTGCGTACAAGCCCTCTCGCCGGACGATATGTTCACCTCGTTCGTGGGGAGGGAGGCCCGTGGAACCGGACACGGATATGACGGACGCGCTGGCGGAGAAGATCCTCAGTGGCACGGTGGGCGGAGCGCTCAACACGCCTTTCGTATGGAAGCGGAAGAACGAGCCGCGGAAGAACGCCCCGACACACATGGAGGCCGTGGCGCCGATCCGGACGGATCTGTCCTGCCGCCTGGACCTGCGGATGCGAATCGGCCTGGACCACATATGGGAGTACTCCGTGATGCTCCTGAGCCCTCAGCACCGTGTCTGTCTGCGCAGGCTGGACATTCGAGGGACGCACGCCCCCCGCCATTCCGCCGAGCAGTTCATTTACCGCACCCACAAGCACAAGTGGAGTGAGGCTCTGGGGGACAAAGAGGTGTATGCCCCGGATGACATCCGGCACGACCCCAACCCTGTGACGAACGCCACTCCAGAGGGTATGGACGAAGAGTACGATCGGGTGGTTCGCGATTTCGTTGCCGAGTGCCGTATGACCGTGGGGGGAGGATACGTATGGGTACCGCCGCAGCTTCCGGCGAGGCAGGAGGCATTCGACGGGATGGAGGACTACCCGTGACCGTTCCTGACTTTGTCGATCGTCGGCTCGCCGACGTGCTCACATGCTGGCACATGGCGCCGGGCGGGCGTCCGGGGTCGGTGGCGCTCACCGGTCGGCAGTTCTTCGCCGACGGCGACGGCGTCACCGTGCTGATCCGTGTGTCCGGTGACGAGGCATTGGCGAGCGACGGCGGGGAGACGGCGGTCCGTCTCGCGGACGCCGGGATCGACGTATACGGGGGCACCCGCGCCGCAGGTGCGTGGGAAAGCATCCTCAAGGCGTTCGACCTGCGGGAGCTCGACGGCCGGATCGTCGGCCGACGGCCGCTCGCGCAGGCCGATGCCTTGGCTGCCGACATCGCGAGCGCCATGCTCACCGCCGACGGTCTCCGCTGGATGGCGAGTTCGCCTCGGGACAGTCAACTCATCAGGCAGCTTTACGACTTCCTCGACCACGCGCGTCTGGCTTATACGCGACGGCCGAAGGTCACTTTGCCTCGCGGTTCCGTCGTGCGTCCGACCGCGCGGGTGGACACCCCCGACAGGTCGGTCCTGGTGCAGGTGGCGGGGGCGACGGAACAGAGCATCGAGCACGCTCTGTCCGTGGTCCAGCGTGTCCATCGGGCGCGTTACGCATTCAATCAGCGGCTTGTCCTGCTGAAAGGTGGCCCCGAGGATTGGACGGCGGATCACCTCGATCTCCTCGCCGAACATTCACCCGTTGCCTTTTCCCGCCGTATGGAGCAGGTGGACGGATTTCTGAAACGGGACGAGGCGCTTCCCCCTCCGCTGTCCTGACGCGGGGGCGCGGCGCCTCGGCCACGCGGTCAGGCCAGGTGGTCGGCGACGGCGGTGAGCCATGCCTCGGGCTGGTCGATGTGGGCCATGTGGCCCGCCTCCTCGATCACGACGCCACGGGCCGACGGGATCAGCCGCAGCGTCTCCTCGACCAGCGACGCCGGGAACACCATGTCCTGCCGCCCGTGCAGCAGGAGCAGCGGGACGCCGAGGGCGGCGAGGCGCGCGGCGGCGTCCTCGACCCGGGGTGCGGGGAGCGTACCGGCGCGCCAGGGCCGCAGCCACTCGGCGGAGAAGCGCACGTCGTCCAGCGTCCGCAGGTAGCGCGGCAGCGCGTCCGCACGCCAGACGTTCGCCCGCGCTCCGGCGACGGCCGCGGCGCGGGTGAGTTCCGGCCCCGAGCGGGACGGATCGGCCCAGACGGCGGCCTCCGCCGCGCGCCGTTCCGCGCGCTCCGCCCAGCCGTCGAACGCGTCGGCGGGCACGGGCAGGACGCTGCTCGACGCGACGACCAGCCGCCGTACGCGGTCCGGCGCCGCCAGGGCCAGGCGCTGGGCGAGCAGGCCGCCGTAGGAGAAGCCGAGGACATCGACCCGCTCGGTGCCGAGCGTGTCGAGCAGGGCGACGAGGTCGGCCGTCGCGGCGGCGGGGGAGTGGTCCGCGTCCGGCAGGCCCTGGGTGGAGCGCCCGCAGCCGCGCAGGTCGGGCAGCACGAGGCGGTGACGGCCCGCGAGCCGGGCCAGCGGCTCGCGCAGGTACGTGTGGTCCCAGTCGGGGCCGCCGTGGATCACGAGCAGGGTGCGTTCCGGCGGCCCCGGGCTCGTGGCGACGAACAGGTCCACGGGAGGCGTGGCGGACACGGGGACAAGGCTCTCGGCGAACACCGCCCCAGTGTTCCACCCACCCGACCCACCGCCGGGGTGGTGCGCGGAAGGGTGAGATCGCGTGGAACCGGCCCTGTGCGCGGGCCGCGCCCACCAGGATGGGGCGGTGACCGACGCCCCTGACCTCTGGCACCACTACGGCCGCACCCGTGCCGAACGGGACCGTGCCGTCCCCGGGCGGTTCTTCTGGGAGTGGAACCAGGACGACGGCCCAGGGCCCGAAGTCCTGGGCGATCTGACCGGGCGGGTCGTGGGCGACCTCGGCTCAGGAGCCGCCCGGCACGCCGCGCACCTCGCCGTCCACCACCGGCCCGCCGAGGTCGTCGCCATCGACGCCTCACCCGCGCAACACGCCATGGCCCAGGGGCTGTTCCGGCACCTGGCGCCGCGCCTGCGCCTCGTGCGGTCCGACGTCGTGGATCACCTGCGGGCGGCGAGGGGCGCGTACGACGTGCTGTACAGCGTGTTCGGCGCGGTCGATTTCACCGACCCGCGAGAGCTGTTGCCCTCGGCGGCCGTCGCGCTGCGGCCCGGCGGACGGCTGGTGTTCTCCTCGCTCGCGAACTACCTGGGCGGCGCGGCGGCCCAACCCGACGTCGTGGCGGCCGACATCCCGGCGCGGACACCGGACGGCGACGCAACCACCATGCAGCGTTGGGTACTTCAGGAACACGTCTGGACGAAGGCCCTGGACACGGCCGGGTTCACGGACATCTCCGTCACCCTGCTGCCCCTCACGGGCGGGAGCGGGTCCTCCCCGAGGACGCTGCTCGTCGCGGCCCGGAGGCGGCACGAGTCCTGATCGGCGGCTCGGGCCCGTGGGCTAGTCCCGTGCCGGGTTGCTGGCGAGCTTGCGCCGTTCCCAGCGGTTGGGGTGGCGGATGACCACCCCGGCCGCGCCGCCCGTCCCGGAGAGCCGGATGAGCGGGGTGCCCGGGAGCCGGTCGGGGGTGGTCTTGTCCTTCAGGCCGCCGAAGCCGGGATCCATGCCGCTGGTGTCGGCCGCCCAGCCGTCGGGGATGACGATCGTGACACCGGACGCCTCCCCGTACGCCTCCACCGCGACCTCGGTGAGGCGGCACTCGGCCCGGCTGAAGTCCACCGTCACGCCACCCATGCCGCCGTGTGCGATCACCCGCCCGGGGACGTCCCAGCGCCCGGGGCCCCGGGACGCGCCGTGCCAGCCGCCCTTGAGCACCAGCGGCGGCTGGCTGGTCGGCGCGTGCGGCTTCGGCAAGTCGGCTGTCAGGACGGCCAGTTCGTCCAGGGTCTTGGACTTCAGCGCCTGCTCAAGGCGCGCGTCCAACTCGTCGAGATCGATCCGCCCCTCGGCCGCCGCGTCACGCAACTGCTCGACCACCGCGTCCCTGTCGTCGTGCGAGGCGCGGAGCGCCGGGGCGGACTCGGGGCGCGGAGCGGGCTCCGGAAGCTCGGCGGTCATGGCCCCAAGGATAAGCAGCCGACAGATCGAACGAACCGGCCCCGCACGCCTCGAACGCCCCCGGGGCTTGCCTACCGCTGGCTCTCGACCCCGGCCATCAGTCCATCCAATGCGTGGCGGGTTCCGTCGTCGGGCGGTCGTTCCCGTTCGGCGAACCGCCGGTCGATCTCGTCCTCCACGACGTTGTAGTCGTTCATGGACACCACCGCGCCGATGGCCTCTCCACCTCGTGTGATCACGGTGGCCCCGCCCCGCGCTGAGCGATCCAGAACGCGCGTGAGTACTTCCGGAAGGTCGGCCTCATCAACACGATCGGGCAGGTCGTTTTCCTCCATGGCGGTCACGGTAGCGCGGTGTGCCGATGGCGCGAGGCGCGATCATGCCCTACGCGCACTGTGACGGCGTGTTACGAACCCACCTTGGGGTGATGAGGACCTCGCCGTGCAGCTCGTGGACGCGCTGACCCCGGCCCTGTTGCGAACCCACTTTGGGGTGATGAGGACACGCCGGGCATCGCTCGACCCGCCCGCCGTGCCGCGGTTGCGAACCCACTTTGGGGTGATGAGGACCGGGCGGCATCGGTGCGGTTGATCTGCTGATGCCGTTGCGAACCCACTTTGGGGTGATGAGGACCATCTGGGTCAGGTACCGGATGACCGCGCGGCAGTCCCGTTGCGAACCCACCTTGGGGTGATGAGGACGCGGCAGCCTCGGTGGTACTGCGGCCAGGGGCCGTTCGGGTTGCGAACCCACCTTGGGGTGATGAGGACCAGCTCTTGTGCTCGACCACCCTCAGCCCGGCGGGTTGCGAACCCACCTTGGGGTGATGAGGACCTGTGGGCCGTTCTCCGCGCAGACCTCAACCTCCCCCGTTGCGAACCCACCTTGGGGTGATGAGGACCTGCTGTTGAGATCACGGGACACGTTGATCGTGCTCACGTTGCGAACCCACCTTGGGGTGATGAGGACCAGCACCGTGGAGCTGTCCAGCGTCTCGCTGGCGTTGCGAACCCACCTTGGGGTGATGAGGACCCGAGGGTAAAGCCGCTGGTCAGCGGGGGGCCCGGGGGTCGTGTGTGAGTCGAAAGTGCAGCAATCCGTCGGTAGTGCACCTGTGCAGGTCAGAGGCTCGCTCCTTGGGTGCGGCCGTCGTAAGTCCCGGGCCTGCGCAACGTATCGCACCGGTGCATCGCGGCGCCGACGGTCGAGGAAGCTTGTTCGTTCCTGTGGAGTCGCGCGGCGCCGCGATCATGCGTCGCGTGGGCCAGATCCTTCCGCCGACTGGCGTCCGCCTTGGGCGTCGTTGTCGCGCATGACGTCCATCATTGTCGCGGCGAGCAGGTCGAGTACCTTGTCGTCCTCGGGGGAGCGGATGTCGTCCGGTTGGTGTTCGGTGAGTCCGATTCCCGCGATCTTGAACCGCGTGCCGAGTGCGCGCACGGCGTCGGTGAGTTCGCGTGGGGACAGGCCGTCCGGCTCAGGCACGCCGACCGCGCTGAAGGTCGCCGGGTCGAGCACGTCGAGGTCGATATGTACATACACCGCCTCGGCCCCCGTCGCGGTGACGGCTGCCAACAGAGCGGCGGGCGTGGACATCTCGGCGACGCTCACGTGACGGATGGCGCGGTCGGCGACGAACCGCGCCTCGGGCGGGTCGAGTGCCCGCACCCCGGCCAGGACCACCTGGCCGCTGCTCAGGGGCTCGGTGGGGGAGAGGGCGGCCGGTCCGTCCCCGAGCAGCGTCCGCAACACCATGCCGTGGAACGCGCCGGACGCCGAGGAGGCGGGTGTGTTGAGGTCGCCATGGGCGTCGAACCAGACCACCGTCAGTCCGTCTCCGTGCTGGCGGCGGGCCCGTTCGATCGGTGCCAGTTCGACGCCGCAG
Organism: Streptomyces avicenniae; assembly: GCF_000719135.1. GTDB lineage: Bacteria > Actinomycetota > Actinomycetes > Streptomycetales > Streptomycetaceae > Streptomyces > Streptomyces avicenniae. The sequence goes on from NZ_JOEK01000011.1 coordinate 75,448, forward strand.
TCGCCGCCCACGGTCATGGTGCCCACGGCGTCCGCGCCGTCCCAAGCCGACCGGATCGCAGCCAGGTTGGCGGTGAGGACGGCCAGGTCACGGACGCCCTCCACCAGCACTCCGTCACCCGGCCCCGTCATGACCTGGGCGAACAAGGAGCTGGGAAGCGGCAGTCGTTGCGCGACCAGCCCCGCGCCCGTGACGAGTCGTCGCGCGTGTGCCGAGGACGACCCGTGCCATTGCGGAGCCTCCAGCAGGGCCCAGTTGTGTATGAAATTGCGGTCAAGCGTATGGCTATGCATGAGGTGAGTGTACGTGGATCAGAGCCAAGCCGCTCAGGTCAGGCGGGACTTCAGGGAGCTGCGCCGGGCGCGTTCGGTGCGGAAATAGGCGTTGGCGGCGGGCAGGAACATCAGCGTCACGGCCGTGAGCACGGCGGCCACGTGCAGCGTGCGGCTGGCGCCGAACAGCAGGTCCATCGCGTCGGCGTCGGCGATGTCTCCGAGTGACGACTCGCCCGTGGCGAGGTCCCGAAGCGGCTCGGCCACGATCGAGGCCAGGCCGAACACCCCAAGGCCGATCGTGAGGGCGACGCGGGCCCAGCCGCGTCCACGGCGCATGCGGATCGCCACCAGCAGCGCCCCGGTGAACACGCCGAGCCGCACCACCAGGCCCACAGCGATCTCCCCGCCCGAGCCCGAGCCGTCGGCGATCATCCGGCTGACGGCCAACACCGTCTCGAACGCACCGGCCGCCACGGCCGCCACCCAGAACGCGAACGCGCGCCGCACAGGCGGCGGGGACGGCGCGGCCGATCGTTCCGAACCCTCGGTCTCGGCGTCACGGGTGGGCGGAAGGCTTGGCGGCACACTGTCCGTACGCGGCACTGCGGGCTCCGTTCGGTGATCACCGGCCGCTGCGGGCGGCCGTCGGTGCCCCTCATCCTCAGCAGCCCCGCGACGGAGAACACGCCGCCTGGCCCCCCGGCACGGGTGGTGCTGCATCACCCGGTCCGAGGGGGCCTGACCCCACTTCCGCGTGCCGTCAGCCCTTCACGCAGACGACCTGGCGCAGGTGCGCGACGACCTCGACCAGGTCCCGCTGGCGGTCGATGACCTGCTCGATCGACTTGTACGCCGCCGGGATCTCGTCGATGACACCGGCGTCCTTCCGGCACTCCACGCCCTGCGTCTGCTCGGCGAGGTCCTCGGTGGTGAAGCGCTTCTTGGCCGCCGTCCTGCTCATCCGCCGTCCCGCGCCGTGCGAGGCCGACTGGAAGGACGCCGTGCTCCCGAGGCCCTTGACGATGTACGAGCCGGTGCCCATGGAGCCGGGGATGATCCCGTAGTCGCCGGACCCGGCGCGGATCGCGCCCTTCCGCGTGACCAGCAAGTCCATCTCGTCGTAGCGCTCCTCCGAGACGTAGTTGTGGTGGCAAGAGATGACGTCCCCGAACCGGGGCCGCGCGTTCGCGAACTCGGCCCGGACCACGCCCTGGAGCAGCGCCATCATGACGGCCCGGTTGTTCCTCGCGTACTCCTGGGCCCAGAACAGGTCGTTGCGGTAGGCGTCCATCTCCGGGGTGCCGGTGACGAAGACGGCGAGGTCGCGGTCGATCAGGTCCTGGTTGTGCGGGAGCTTGCGCGCCACCCCGATGTGGAAGTCGGCGAGTTCCTTGCCGATGTTCCGCGAACCGGAGTGCAGCATCAGCCAGACGGCGCCCTCGCCGTCGGTGCAGACCTCGATGAAGTGGTTGCCCGAGCCGAGCGACCCCATCTGCCGCCCCGCGCGCTCACGCCGGAAGGAGACCGCGTCGGCCACCCCGTCGAACCGCGCCCAGAAGTCGTCCCACCCGGACGTCGGGAAGCCGTGCAGCCGCGCGGGGTTGACCGGGTCGTCGTGCATCCCCCAGCCGACCGGGATCGTCTCCTCGATGCGCGACCGCAGCCGGGAGAGGTCGTCCGGCAGGTCCTCCTCGGTGAGGGACGTGCGCACCGCCGACATCCCGCAGCCGATGTCCACGCCCACGGCCGCCGGGCAGACCGCCCCCTCCATCGCGATGACGGAGCCGACCGTGGCGCCCTTCCCGTAGTGCACGTCAGGCATGACGGCCAGCCCGCGGACCCACGGCAGCGTGGTCACGTTGTGGAGCTGCCGCATCGCGGAATCCTCGACCTCGGACGGGTCGGCCCACATCCGGATCGGGACCCGGGCACCAGGCAGCTCGGTGTACGTCATGGAACTCTCCCCCTCGGTGACGTTCGGTGACTTATTGTGCCGTCCGGGCCTGGTGGTAGGACAACCTGTTTTTCATTCGCCCAGGTGGCGCAGCGCCTGCATGGCCTCCCGCTCGATCCGTGACAACTCGGTGAGGAGCGTGGCGGCTTGAGCGAGGCAGCGTGCGTCGCCCGACTCACCGGCCCTCGTGATCAGCGCGGCGACCTCCGTCCACGCGGTCGCGGCCTCCGCGTACAGCGCGTGGCCGGTGCGGAGGTGGGCGCTGTCGATCAGTTCGGCGCACTCGGCGAGGAAGTCGCGGTAGAGGTTGCGGAACAGGGCGCCGCCGGTCCCGGCGCTCTCCATCAGCCGGGCGGCTTGCGGCAGGTCCCGCTGTGGGTCGTCCGTCCGCCGTAGCCAACTGCCCACCAGCTTCCCGGCTTTCGCGATCCCCCGGTGACCGAGGTTGGCGATCGGCGGGTCGAGGAAGGCGGCGGCGCAGGCCGTGACGGCGGGAACGATCAACTCCGGGAGGAGGGCGGGAAGCTCGTGCGGCGCGACGAGGGTGAACGAACGGTGCCTGGCGGTCATCGGGCCGCGCGCCGCCCTGGCCTCGGCCAGGCTGCTCAGGCTGGTACGCACGGCGCCGCCCTGCTGGTCGGTGTCCACGAGGTACGCGTCGCGGTCGTCGTAGCCGTACATCGCGACGACATGGCCGCCGAAGTGCACCTTCGAGCTGAAGTACTCCAGGTAATAGCAGTCGAGTTGGAGCCCGACCGGTCGGCCGCCGTCGAGGGGCGCGGTCACGTCGTCCCACGCCTTGCGGGCGGAGGCGGTCTCCCGGACGACGAGTTCCAGCCCGAGCGCCGCGGCCAGGTTCCTGGTCAGCGCGAACGGCTTCACCCGGCCGCCGAGGAAGGGGAAGCCCATGTTCCTGGCGTCCCAGTAGACGAAGGACAGGCCGGAGCCGAGGCCGAAGAGCAGGGGCTCGGACAGGTCGATGCCCTCGTGCCGCAGCAGGACGCCGAGCGTCGTCGTCTCGCAGTGCCGCATCCCGCGCGGGTCGATGTCCGGCACGGTCGTCATGCCGCGAACTCCTCGACGGGGACGACCAGTCGGGTCACCAGCTCGTGGGGCGACGCCTCCGGCGGCCCGACGACGTACGCCTCGCGCACCGGCGCCAGCGGACGCAGCCCGCGCTCGTGGACGGCGGCGAACAACGCGTGGTAGGCGAGGGGCAGGTGGGCGTACGGGCCGACGTGCACGGTCTCGACCACGGGGCCACCGGGCAGCGTCGCCAACTCCAGCCCTGGCGCGTCCACTTCCTGCGGGACCTGGGCCGCCAGCGCGATCGTGGTCCGCTCCTCCAGATCCAGGGGATACAGGCCGCGCAAGGGCGGCTGCCAGGCGATTCCCGCCGCGCCGAGTGCGGGCAGCAGTCGTCCGACGCACTCCGCGACGTGCGCACCGATGTCGGCGGGCGCGCAGACCGCCCGGACCACCGCCACGCGCCGTTCCGGCTCGCTGCCCCGCGTCACTTCGTAGCCGGGCAGGCCGCCCTCCGCCAGCCGATCCAGCATCGCCAGCCGCGCCTGGTCCCTGCTGATCCGCTCGGCCAGTTGGTCACGCTCGGCACGCAGGATCTCCGCCCGGGGTTCCGGCTCGGCGGCCAGGGCCTGGGCGATCACGGCCAAGGGGAGATCCATCTCGCGGAGGAGGGCGATGGTCAGGGCGTCACGGGCCTGCGCGGGGGAGTAGTAGCGATAGCCGGAACCGACGTCCACGTGCACGGGCGCCAGGAGCCCCGTCTCGTCGTAGTGCCGCAACTGCTTGACGCTGAGGCGGCAGAGGCGCGCGAAGCGGCCGATGGTGAGGAGTTGGTCTCGCACGCCCTCATGGTGGACTCTCCCCTCGGGGGAGAGTCCACCACCACGCACCCCTTCGGCGAGCTCGCCGACCAGCTCGGGATTGCGATCCCACCTTGGGGTGATGAGGACCAGGGCCCGGGACCGGTACGCGGAAATCGGAGGAGTGTTGCGAACCCACCTTGGGGTGATGAGGACGCCGGTGAGGAGGCGGAGATCTGGGGGCGCGAAGTTGCGAACCCACCTTGGGGTGATGAGGACGGCCATCCAGACGATCACCGACGCCGCGCTGAAGTTGCGAACCCACCTTGGGGTGATGAGGACCCGTATTGTACGAAATGAAAGTTCCGGGCCGAGATATGGGTTGCGAACCCACCTTGGGGTGATGAGGACCCGAGGGTAAAGCCGCTGGTCAGCGGGGGTCTCGGGGGCCGTGTGTGAGCCGAAAGTGCAGCGATCCGCCGGTAGTGCATCTGTGCTGGTCAGAGGCTTGCTCCTGGTGTGGCCTCGTCTCGTTGAGTGCTGCTGGCAACGTATCGGTCCCGGAGGGGCGGTGATGCCGGTGTTGGGAAATCTGCGCTCATGCGACAACGCCCGATCCGAGGGGAGCGCATCCGCACACGCTCACCGCAGCGCGTTGAACGCGTAGAGGGCGCCGAGCGCCGTGGCCAAGGTGCCGAGCAGCAGCCGGAGGAACGTCTCGGGCATCCGTGGTTGGAGGCGCGCGCCGACGTAGCCGCCGACCAGGCCGCCCAGCCCGCACGCCAGCCCGAGGAACCAGTCGGGCGCGATGTTGCCGCTGTGGGTCAGCGACAGGAGGGCGTAGGTGCCAGCCCCGACCAGCGACGTGGCGAAGGTGGAGGCGAGCGCGGCGGGGGCCACCTGGGCGACCGGGAGGCCGAGTCCGACGAGCACCGGCCCCAGGATCGAACCGCCACCGATGCCGTAGATCCCGCCGACGACCCCCACCACCAACGCCAGCCCGGTCACCGTCCGGGGCGTGGGCTCCCGGCGCCGGATCTTCGGCGGGGCCGGGCGGAGCGTCCGGACGACGAGCCACGCCCCGAGCGGCAGCATGAACGCGGCCACGAGCAGCCGGAAGACGTCCGGCCCCGGGAGGACGAAGACGCGGACGACCGCCCCGACCACCACCCCCGGCAGCGTCCCCAGCACGAGTCGGCGTACGAGCGGTCCTCGCAGGGCGCCGCTACGTCGGTGGCGCAGGAGGGCGCCGGGCCCCGCGACGACGTTGTAGAGCAGGTTCGTCGGTGTGACGGCCGGGTTCGGCACCGCGAAGACGCTGAGCTGGACCGGGAGCAGGAACACCGCCCCGGACACGCCAACCGGCGCCGTCACCACGGCGATCAGCGTCCCGGTGAGGAAGCCCGCCGCGCCAAGTCCCCACTCCACCCGGTTCCCCCCTCGCTCCCCGGAAGCGTAGACGCGCGTACGCACTCGCCGGTGCGGGGCGTTGGCGCACGTCAGGCCAGGAGAACGCCGCCGCATCGCCCTGCTTCGGACCATGCGGCTCCCGGGGCCGAACACCAGACGTACGCCTGCCCGTTGCCGACTCCCAGGAGGCGAACGTCAGTCGCGGGTGGCGCCCTCCGGCCACACCACGGTGACGGGGACGCCATTCCCCTCCGCGTGCACGACGACATCGGCCGTGCCGCCGAAGCCACGCGCCGGAAGGCCGTCCCAGACGGCGAGGAGCTGATCGACCAGCCCCACGAGGATCACGCTTCCCGCCATGTGGGCCTCCGCGTTCGAGTCGGCCAAGCCGGTGCGGTGCACGTCGGCGGCCCGGCTCAACAGGTCGTCGTAGACGGGGCGATGCCAGTCGGGGAGATCGGTGCGGTAGTTCTCCGACGGGACGACGACCTCGATCCGCCCGCCGAGTTCGAGCACGATCTCGGCGAACCACGCGTCCGGCCCGTCGGCGAGGCAGGACACCCCCACGAGGTCCCCCGCGTGGTCGGCGAGCCTGGACGACAGCATGTCCCGCACCCACTGTTCGATCTCCGCCGACAGCCCGCGATGGCCGGTGATCCCGATATGCATCCGGCCCTCACACGGAGATCTCGTCCGGTCGATGGCCGAAGTTTCCCACGACCAGGGGCGCCGGGGACGTGAGCGGACTACGTTGGGACGGTGATCGCATGCGTGGCGGTGGACGTCGTCACGACGTACAACCGCCGGTGAGCAACCGGACGAGCCGTTCCGTGTCCCGGAGATCGGGGAGCGTGTACCGGGCTCCCGCGGCGGCGAGCGCGTTCTCCCCGGTGCGGCCGGTCGCCACGGCGAGGGCCCGGACGCCGTGCGCCGCGGCGCCCTCCATATCCGCCGGAGTGTCCCCGATGAGGGTGACGTCCTCGGTGTGGACGACGGCACGGGCGCGGGTGAGGGCGGTGCGGACGAGTTCCGGACGCGTCTCCGCCTCGTCCCCGTAGGCCCCGATGTCCCAGACGATCGGCTCGTCCAGCGCGAAGGCGCTCAACTTCACCCGCGCCGAGCCGCGTACGTTGCCGGTGACCACCGTCTGCCGGACACCGCGCGCGTCCAGTGCGGCGAGGGCTTCGCGCGCGCCGGGCAGGGCTCGGCCACGGGCCTGGATCTCCGCCACGGCGTCTTCGTGCGCCCTTCCGAGCGCGGCGGTGAACCGCGCGGTTTCCTCCGGGCCGGCCTGTATTCCGTGCAGTGCTGCGGTCTCGCGGAAGATCACCAGATCGGTCATTCCGTCAACCGCGGCCTGCCGCTCCATACGGACGCCGGTGACCTCGGCGAATGCCCGCCCGAACAGCTCCGTGCCGATCCCGCGCATTTCCACGAGCGTGTGGTCGATGTCCCACAGCAACAACACGGAGCCTCCTGAGTAGCTCTAAGCTGACCGTACGCGACGGATCGCCAGGAGGCATCCTGTGGATCGACTCCCTCATCTGGGCCAGCGAATCCGGCGCGCGCGAACGCGAACTCACCGAAATCAGGCGGCCATCGCTGGTCTTTGCGGCATCCAGACCGACTACCTGTCCCAGATTGAGCGCGGATTGCGCACACCTTCTCTGGAGCTTCTGATCGCACTTGCACGCGAGTTGGGTGTGCCGACCTCACAGCTTCTCGGCGAAGCGGAGGCGCCGCGTCGGCCGTTCGCTCCGTGCATCGCCTCGGATGTCGTGGCCGCCCTGCTCGAAGGCGGCAGTGGGGGGACCAGTGCCGACCCACGTGAACTTCGTGTCCGTGTGGATCGTGCGTGGGATCTATGGCAGACGGCATCCGACCGATATACACAGCTCGGCCTTGTTCTTCCACAACTCGTCCGTGACGTCGAGGCCACTCTTCGCGCCTTGCACGCCCCAGGAGACGTCGGTCTCCGCCGCTGCGTGCTACGCGGCGCGGCCGACATCTACAACCTGCTCCGTTCCTACTGCCGTCGCGCCGGGCGCAGCGATCTCTCGCTGATGGTCGGCGACCGCGCGTTGCGCGCTGCGGAGGAAGCGGAAGACCCCGGAAGGATTGCAGCCGCCCACTGGAATCTCAGCCACGTCCTTCTTGGTTCAGGGCAGTCGGACAGCGCCGAGCATGTAGCCCGACAAGGCATTGCGCGGCTAGGGCTCTGTGAGCGAAGCCGCGCGGAGACTGCCCTCGTCGGCGCTCTTGAGCTGGTCGTCGCTGTCAGCTTCAGCCGCCGTCGCCGATGGTGGGACGCCCGCGCAGCCCTGGACACCGCCGAGGGGCATGCCACACAGGCAGGGGAGGGCAATACGCACCGAACGGTCTTTGGACCGACGAACGTGGCATTGCATCGGCTCTCCGTCGAGATGGAGGCCGGTGAAACGGCGATCGCGTTGCAAGTTGCCGACTCACTGGACCTGACGCATCTCCCCTCGATAGAGCGGCGGCTCACCTTCGCTGTTGACGTCGCCCGTTGCTACCACCGTCGCCGGGAAGACGTGGCCACCTTGGTCACGCTGATCGAGCTGCAACGAGATGCGCCGGAGGACTTGGCTCGTATGCCGGAGATCCGGGAGATGGCGGAGCGGGTCGCCGAGCGGGTGACCGGTCCGTACAAGCGACAGGCGCGCGGACTCGTGGACCGTCTCTCCCCCCGCTGACCCGAGCACACAGCTCGGGTGCGAGCCCCGAGCCATCAGCTCGGGTCGTGTCCCCTTCCAGCACCTACCGTCACGACACCCGACACATGGAGGTGCTGTGACTCGCACACGGTGGCAACTTGCGGAAGCTATTCGGCTACCTCGCTGCGTTGCCCTGATGGCGCTTCGGCAGGTGAATGAACCCGGCGGCGTGATCGTGGACCCCGCGACCCGAGAAGTGGACATCCTCGTTCCTCCGGGGACGGCCATGGCAATGCCCGTTCCGCTGCCCTCCGCGCACCACACGCTGCCACCGGGGCGGTACTGGTTGATCCCGCAGCGCCGAAGGCTCACCTGCCCGGTCGAACTCCACCAAGCTTTGATGCCGAGGGAGGGACGATGAAGGCTCGTACTCGACTCTCCTATCCGCACTGGCTGCCGCCCGATGGCCAGGTACGTATCCGGCCGCTCGGGGAGGGGTTCGACGCGGTGCGTGTCCCCTCGTTCCAGGGGCTGTACGCCGTGAACCGGTTGCGGTTGACGGGGCTTTCCGGGCCGGTGATCGAGGACCCGGCGCACGGAGTTCTGTATTGGCTGGTGCCGCCGGGGGCGGCGAATGACCGTGGCTGGCCTGTGGGCGTGGTGCCGTTGGGGCGGGGGTATTCGCTCGCCGTCCCGGGGGCCGATCGCGTGGGTGGGCCGTGGGTCGGGGACGGTGAGGTGCGGTGGCTGGTGGTTCGGCCGTCCGGGCACTGTCTGACCGATCCCGAGGTCCTGTACGGGGCTTTGGCGCGGGTGTTCGGGAGGCGTTGTGCCTGAGCTTGAGGGGCCCCGGTTCCTGACCCCGGCGCCGGTGCGGGAGGAGAACCCGCACATCACCGTCATCACCGGGCTGGAAGGGCCACTGCTCCGGCAGCCCCCGCCCGCCCCGGCCGAGCCGGAACCGGACGGCGGTGAGGAGCCGTGAGCCTCGTCCCACGTTGCATGTACTGCGACGCGACGGAAGGTGGGCTGGTCGCCGTCGCGCTCGTCGCCTCCGGCTCCGGTCCCGGCTGGACGTATCACGCGTGCCGTACCTGCCGGATCGGTGAGCGGCTGGTGCCCCTGGCCTGTCACCCGTCCGACTCCTGGGGTGGGGTGCACCAGTGGCCCGAGGCCGTGCCCCGCGACCTGGTCGCCCGCATCGCCGATCTCGACAGCACCCGCGAACTACGCCCGATCACAGACCGGTTGTTCCCGGCCGCCGTGATCACGCGAGGACGCTTCACGCCGGAACACCGGCGCGAGCTGGCGCAGTCCGTGGTGTCGGCGGCGCTCACCGATCTGTGGACCGCCGCAGGGTCCACGCCGGGGACGACGCCGTGACGCCGTTCGCCTCACGGCTGTTCCCCGGCGGCGGGGGAGCGGACGATATCGGCGCCGCACGGGAGTGGGTCCGCACTGAGCTGGACGCGTGGCGCCGGTCGGCGGCCGTGCCGGTCGTGGACGCGCTGATCACTGCCGTACGCGGTCGCCGCCCGTGGTGGCTCTCTCTCCGCGCCCACCCTGAGGCCGTCGTCGCCCAGGTCCTGCGCGCGAAGGCCGCGCGTACTCCCCGGCTGCCCGCCCCGCTCCCCGGTGCCGAACAACTCCTGTGGACCTACGGCATCACCCCCACCCCCGACGGCCTCTGCATATGGACCGACATCAGCCTTCCCGCGAACCGGCCCGCGCAGGTCCCCCCGGGCCGCGATCCCGGCGGGCCGGGGGGCGGATGACCACGGCGATCGGGCGCGGGCGTCCGTGTCAGTGGCCGGTGGCAGGATCGTCGGCATGCACTTCGTTCGTACCACTCCGCCCCGGCCGATCGACGTCACGGCGGCCTTCCCCGAGCTGGCGCCGCTCGCGCGGACGGCGATCCGGCTGCATCCCCGGCCCGGGTCGCCCTCGGTGTCCGACAGTTCGGTCGGCGGGCCGTTGCTGTGGCCCGCCGCGGAACCGTGGCCGCACTGCGACGCCACGCACGAGGGCACGGGCTGGTCCGAGTCACCGGCGATGATACGACTGGTGCGGCGCAGGCTGGCCCGGCTGCACCGTGACCCCGACGGCCCCGCGTACACGCCGGAGGAGGAGGCGATCAAGGAGCGGATCGACGCGGGCCCTCCGCAGCCGGTCGAGAGCCCGGTCCCCCTGCTGCCCGTGGCCCAGCTCTACCTGCGCGACATACCCCTGTTGCGTCCGCCGGGCCAGGCCGATCTGCTCCAGGTGCTGTGGTGTCCTCACGACCATGACGACTTCCCCAAGCCCGCGACCGCGCTGTTCTGGAGGTCGGCCGCCGAGGTCGGCGGCATCCTCGCCGCGCCGCCCGAGCCGAAGGGGGCGGACTACGACGGCTACGTGCCGGATCCCTGTCTGCTCGCGCCTGAAGAGGTCACCGAGTATCCCAACTACCTCGATCTGAGCCAGGAGTTGCGGGAGCTGCTGGAGGACCCGAGCCGATGGCAGGCGCTCGGCGCCGACCTGGGGAGCCTGTACGCGGGGTACGAGGACCGCGAGGAGTACGAGGAGCACCCCGAAGCGTTCTACAACGCCGCGCTGGGTGACAGTCCCGGATGGAAGGTCGGGGGCTGGCCCCCGTGGGGCCGCACCGACCCCTACCCCCGTCACTGCGCGGTCTGCGAGGCCAGGATGGTCCCGCTGCTGACCATCGCCTCGTTCGAATGGAGCGGCAGCAGCCACGGGTGGGCCCCGCTTGAGGAGCAGGCCGCGGCCACCGCGCGGAGCCACGTCGCCGGGCAGAGCCCCGCCCAGCCGACCCATGTCGAGGTCGGCAGCGCCGACAACATGCAGATCTATGTCTGCCCCGCGTCCCCGGAGCATCCGCACACCGACCTGATCCAGTGAGCCGCCGCGCCGTACGCCGCCCGGCGCCGCCGCCGGGCCGCGACCGGAGTGCGGGCACGGCGGGCGCCGTGGTGCGGGGTGCGGGCGCCGGTCGGGTGGGGCCGCGATGAGATGACCACAGGGCGCGGAATCCGGCCAGCGCGGTGGTGCCAGATCGCACTGCGAGGCGGTAACCACCAGGGAAACAAGGCGAGTTGGCCGGTCGGCCCGGGTGGTCCCGAGCGGCTTGTCCGTGCGGTTCTCCTCGCGGAGTTCAGGGGTAGCGTCCTTGGTGCCATTCGCTGGAACACTGTGAGGGACCATCATGAATCCGCTCCTGTCCGCCCTCTCCCCCGCCGAATGCACGGCCGTCTGATGGACGACGCCCAGAGCATCGGCCAGCGCATGCGGGACGCGCGGCTCCGGCTGGGACTGACACAGGCCGACGTCGCCTCGGCGCTCGGCTACACCCAGGGCTGGGTCTCCAAGGCCGAGAAGGGTCATATCGAGCTGGACCGCACGAGCGTGATCAACGCGGTCGCCAGCGTGCTGCACGTCCACCCCAACGAGCTGATCGAACGCCCCTACCGCACCACGGCGTCCGCCAACCAGTGGCGCGTCTCGGCGGCGTCGATCATAAGAGAACTGCGCCGCTACGACCTCGCCCCCGTCTTCGACGGCAGGCCGCGCCCCGCGCAGGCGCTGTGGGCGGAGACCCGCCGTCTCCACGGCCTGCGCGACGACGCGAAGAACACGTCGATCCTCGCCGTCCTCCCCGACCTGCTGCGCGAGGCACGCGCGCTGGTCGAGGTGTCACGAGGGCGGCAGCGCGAGGAGGCGTTCGGCGTCTACGCGGTGGCCTGCAAGTTCGGCCACACCGCCGCGCACGCCCTCGGCCATCCCGAACTGGTCGCCATGACCTGCGAACGCGCCGCCTGGGCGGCCGACCGCTCGGGCGACGAGCTGATGCCCGCCGTCGCCGACTGGATGCGCGTGTGGGACATGTGGGCCACCGCCGACTGGGACGACGCGATAGCCCTGTCCGACAAGGCCCTGCACAAGGTCGAGGGCCTGTACGGGCGCGGCGACCCGGCGGCCGTCCGCGTGTGGGGCTCGCTGCAACTGCGCGCCGCCGTCTCCGCCGCACGCGCCTCCCGCGCGGGTGAGGCGCGGCACCGCATCGCGCAGGCCCACGAGGCGGCGGGACGCGTCGGCGCGCGGCTCGCGTTCGACCGGCACAGCCTGACGTTCAGCCGGGGCAACGTGTCGATCCACGCGGTGAACGTGGAGCTGGAGATGAGCCAGCAGTCCGAAGCCCTGCGCCTGCACGGCGAGATGGCGCCGGGCGCGCTCGACACGCTGCCGCGGTCCCGCCGGGGCCACTACCGGCTCGACCTGGCCCGCGCGTATCTGTGGTCGGGCGAACGGGAGCGGGCGCTGCGCGAGTTGGAGATCGCCGAGGCGACGGCGCCGCAGCTGATCCGCAACCACCCGATCGCGCGCGCCACGCTGCGGCGCATCAGGAGCGCGGGACGCGCGGGCGTCTCGGAACGTCTCCGGCGGATGTCGTCAAGGTTCCACCTGGACGACTGACCTGCGGATATTCCCGCCGTTCATATTGGGCCGTACACGACTCCTTACCGTCTGTGGTCAGTTGACTACCGATCATGGCGGGGGTGCCAGGTGCGTTCCCAAGTTTCTCTTCCCGACTGGCTGCCGTACGACGGCCGTGTGCGGGCACGGCCGCTCGGCGAGTGGTTCGACGCGGTGCGGGTGCCGGAGTTCCAGGGGCTGTACGCGTTCGCGCGGCTCCAGGCCGCGGGCCGCGGCGGTCCCGTGGTCGAGGACCGCGTGCGGCATCTCCTCTACTGGCTCGTCCCGCCGGGCACGGCCGGGTGCCGCGACTGGCCGCGCGGCGTGCGGGCGTTGGGGCGCGGCCACATCCTCGCCGTCCCGCCCGCCGACCGCGTCGGCGAGCCGTGGGCGGGGGAGGGCGAGGCGCAGTGGGTGATGTACCGGCCGTCCGGGCGCTGCCTGACGGACCCGGACGTGCTGCACGCCGCGCTGACCCGCGTGTTCGGGGCGGTGGGGACGTGTGGCTGACCGGTACCGCCCGCTGGTCCTGACGCCCGCGCCGGTGCGGGACCCCGACCCGGAGATCACGGTGATAACGGGACGCGGACTGCCGCCCGTGGTGGAGCGCATACGGTGCTGCTACTGCGAGCGGTCCACCCCGCTGCGGAGCATGCACGACTGCGAGCGGCGCCCCCGCCGCCGGGGAAGGGGCAGGGAGTGAGCCGGTGAACTGGCACCCGTCAGGACCCCCTGGTATACCGAGAAGGCGCACGCGGCGCTTCAGGTGCGAGTTCTACGCGGATGGATCGGCGTTTGGTATGCCAAATGCTAGGGTCGGCTCGTTCCGGCACACCGTCCGCAGGAGGCACCGCATGCGCCGCACCCGCTGGCGTGCCGCCCACGTCCTCGCCCACCGGCGCGGCGGCCACGCCCTGCTGCGCGACGGCGAGGTGGTGTGGGAGGGCGACACGCTCGTGTACGTCGGCCCGCGCGGCGGCGGCCCGGCGCGCGTGGACGAGGACCTGGACCTCGGCGAGTCCCTGCTGATGCCGGGGCTCATCGACCTGGACGCCCTCACCGACATCGACCACCTCGTCCTGGACTCCTGGGCGCCCGCCGACCGCGCCCCGGGACTCCAGTGGTCCGCCGACCACTTCGCGCACGGCCGCCGCGACGTGTTCACGCCGGACGAACGGGCCACCGTCCGCGAGTACGCCCTCGCCCAGCTCGCCCTGCACGGCGTCACCACCTACATGCCGATCGCCTCCGAGGTCCACAGCGCCTGGGCCGAGCCGTACGACGAACTGGTCCGCATGGCCGAGACGTCCCGGCGCATCGGCCTGCGCGCCTACCTCGGCCCCGCCTACCGCTCCGGCGTCAACGTGACGACGCCGGACGGCGGCCGGGACGTCGCGTTCGACGAGGAGCGGGGCCGCGCCGGGCTGCGCGACGCCGTCCGCTTCCTCGACCACGCCGCGGCCCTGCGCGACCCGCTGGTCACCGGCGTCCTGCTGCCCTGCCGCATCGAGACGCTGACCGAGGAGATCCTGCGCGGGACCGCCGAGGCCGCCGCCCGCCGCGACGTCCTCGTGCGGCTGCACTGCCTCCAGGGCACGACGGAGCGCGACCTCGTCGCCCGCCTGCACGGCACGACGCCCCTCGGCCTCCTCGCCCGCACCGGCCTCCTCGGCGACCGCCTCCTCATCCCGCACGGCCTCGTCATCGACCGGCACCCGTCGGTCCACGGCGAGGACCGTGGCGACCTGGCCGCGCTCGCCGAGGCGGGCGTCAGCGTCATCCACTGCCCGCAGACGTCCCTGCGCTACGGCCAGGTCCTCCACTCCTTCGCCGCCTACCGCGCGGCGGGCGTCACCCTGGCGCTCGGCACCGACTCGTTCCCGCCCGACCTGATCCGGGGCATGGACACCGGCGTCCACCTCGCCAAGCTCGCCGAGGGCCGCGCCGACGCCGCCCCCGCCGAGCACTACGTCGAGGCCGCCACCCTCGGCGGCGCCCGCGCGCTGCGCCGCCCCGACCTGGGGCGCCTGGAGCCCGGCGCGCGGGCCGACCTCGTCGCCTTCCGGCTCGACGACATCCGCGACGGCGTCCAGGACGACCCCGTGCGCACCTTCCTGCTGAACGGCACCGCCCGCCAGGCGACGCACTCCGCCGTCGCCGGACGCCCCGTGCTGACCGACGGCGCGCTCCCCGGCACCGACCTCCCCGGCCTGCGCCGCCGCGCCCAGGCCCTGTTCGAGAAGATGCGCGCCGCCTACGGCGAACGCGACGTGCTGCGCCGCGACGCCGCCGAGCTGTTCCCGCCGACGTTCCCGCCGTTCGAGGAGACGCCATGACGGACGCCCCGGCGGACGGCGCCCCGGAGGCCGGCACCTCGCAGGCGGGCCCCTCCCACGCCTCCCACGCGGAACGCACCCTCCGCGCCGCCATCCTCTCCGGCACCTACCCGCCCGGCGCGCGCCTGCGCGAACGCGACCTCTCCCAGACCCTGGGCTTCTCCCGCATCCCGGTCCGCGAGGCCCTGACCCGGCTGGCCGGCGAGGGACTTGTCGAGATGTCGCCACGGCGCGGCGCCTCGGTGCGTGACCTGTCGCTGCGTGACGTCGCCGAGCTGTTCGACCTGCGGCTCAGCGTGGAGGTCTTCGCCGCCCGCCGCGCCGCCGAGGCGTGCGCGCGCGGCGCGGACGCCGAGCGGCTGCGCGCCCTCATGGAGGCGGCCGAGGACGCCACCCGGCGCGGCGACCCCGGGGAGATCCCGGCCGCCAACACCGCGCTGCACGCCGAGATCGTCGCGACCACGGGCAACCGCCTGCTCTACGACGCCCTCGCCCCGTCGCTCGGCCTGATGCAGTGGGTGTTCACGCTCACCGGCAGCCGCGACCCGCGCGTCCAGTGCGACGAGCACCGTCACATCTGCGCCGCGATCCACGCGGGCAAGGCCGATCTCGCGGGCGCGCTGGCGTACGCCCACATCGAGCGGGGCCGCGAACCGTCCCTCGCCAGCCTGCGCGGAGTCCTCCCGCCCGGCTGACCGCCCTCCCGTCCCTAGGAGAAACACCCCATGCTCATCACGAACGTCCGCCCCTGGGGCGGCGAGGCCCGCGACGTCGAGATCGCGGAAGGACGCATCACCGCGCTCCACCCGCACGACCCGGCCCGCCCGGTCACCGGCGACACCGAGACGGTCGCGGGCCGGGGCCGGATCGCGCTGCCGTCGTTCTCCGACGTGCACTGCCACCTCGACTCGACCCGCATCGGCCTGCCCTTCCGCCCCCACACCGGCGCGCCAGGCGTCTGGGGCATGACGATGAACGACCGCGCGCACTGGCGCGAGGACGCGTGGAGCGTCGCCGAACGCGCCACGCACACCCTCGGCGCCATGATCGCGCGCGGCACCACCCGCGTCCGCAGCTACGCGCAGATCGACGCGGACTGCGGCCTGGAGCGCTTCGAGGGCGTCCTCGCCGCGAAGGAGGCGCACGCCGGGCGCTGCGAGGTCGAGATCATGGCCTTCCCGCAGGCCGGTCTGCTGCGCGAGAAGGGCGTGCCCGAGCTGATCGACCAGGCCCTCGCGTCGGGCGCGGCGGTCGTCGGCGGCATCGACCCGTGCACGCTCGACCGCGACCCGGTGCGCCACCTCGACATCGTCTTCGGCCTGGCCGAGAAGCACGGGGCGCCGGTGGACATCCACCTGCACGAGCCCGCCCACCTCGGCGTCTTCAGCGTGGACCTGATCCTGGAGCGGGTGCGCGCGCTCGGCATGGCCGGGCAGGTGACGCTCTCCCACGCGTACGACCTCGGCGGCGTGGACGAGGCGACGACGCGGCGGCTGATCGAGGAGTTCGCCGAGCTGGACATCGCCATGGCGACGATCGCGCCCGCGCAGACCCGCGCGCTGCCGCTGGCCGACCTGACGGCCGCCGGAGTGCGCGTCGGGCTCGGCGAGGACGGGCAGCGCGACTTCTGGTCCCCGTACGGCAACGGCGACATGCTCGACCGCACGTGGCAGCTGGCGTTCACCAACCGCTACCGCGCGGACGAGCTGATCGAGCACGCGGCGGCCGTCGCCACCCGGGGCGGCGCGTCGATCCTGCACGCGGACCTGCCGCGCCTGGCGTCCGTCGCCGACCGGCCTGGCATGGCCGTCGGCGACGAGGCGGACCTGCTGCTGGTGGACGGCGAGACGGTGACGTCGGCCGTCATGGACCGGGGCACGGACCGCACCGTCCTGCGCCGGGGGCGGGTCGTCGCCGACGGCCTGGAACTGCTCGGCTGACCGCCGCGCCCCCGCCGCGCCGCGTCAGTCGGCCTGCGGCTGCGGGGTCCAGCAGCGGGTGGCGACGCCGATGGCGTTCCACGTATTGATGGCGATGATCAGCGAGAGCAGCGCCGCCGTCTCCTCCTCGGAGAAGTGCGCGAGGGCGCCGGTGACGACGGACGGCGGGACGTGCGTCTCGCTCAGCCGCGTGACGGCCTCGGTGAGGGCGAGCGCGGCGCGCTCCCGCGCCGTGAAGAACGGCGAGTCCTCCCAGATCGCGACGGCGTGGACGCGCTGGCTCGTCGCCCCCGCCGTACGGGCGGCCCGCGTGTGGACGTCCACGCAGTAGGCGCAGCCGTTCAGCTGCGAGGCGCGCAGCCGCACGAACTCGCGCAGCTGCGCGTCGATGCCGGTGCGGTCCAGCTCGGCGGTGGCGGCGTCGTCCAGCGCGCCGACCGCGCGGGAGAAGACGGGGGCGAGGGCGTCGAAGTCGAGGCGCCGGGGGATCGGGACGTAGGCGCCGGCCTGGGGCGGGGTCTGGGTCTGTGCTGTGCTCATGGCCACGACGCTACGGCGCGATCGGCCCGGGTCTACAGTGCAATGTCATGGGAGAAACATGGGCCGATCGCAGCCTGGACCTCCATCTGGAGCTGTCGCCGACCCGCCCCGCGCGGGCGCTGGAGCACGCGCTGCGCGCCGCCATGGCGGACGGCCGCCTCGCCCCTGGCATGCGGCTGCCCGCGTCCCGCACCCTCGCCGCCGACCTCGGCATCGCGCGTAACACCGTCGCCGACGTCTACGCCCAGCTCGTCGCGGAGGGCTGGCTCGACTCCCGTGTGGGCGCCGGGACATGGGTCGGCGAGCGTGCCGGACGCCCTCGCCCCGCCGCACGGCGGCCCGCGCCCGACGCGCCGCCGCTCGACCTGCGCTGCGGCATCCCCGACGTCAGCGGCTTCCCGCGCCGCGCCTGGGCGGCGGCGGCCCGTACCGCCGTCACGCGGGCGCCCGACGCCGACCTCGGCTACCCGCCGGTGCAGGGCGCGGCCGTCCTGCGGCGCGTGCTGGCCGACTACCTCGCCAGGACGCGCGGGGTCCACGGCGACCAGGACCACGTCCTCGTCACGCGGGGTTTCGGCGACCTGCTCGCCCACGTCTGCCGCACCCTGCGCGCCCGGGGCGTGCGCCGGATCGCGGTGGAGAGCCACGGGCACGAGCGCCACCGGGTGATCATCGCCGCCGCCGGGCTGACTGCCGTGCCGCTGCCGGTGGACGAGGGCGGCGCCGACGTCTCCGCCCTCGCCGCGACGGACGCGGGCGCCGTCCTGCTGACCGCCGCCCACCAGTTCCCCACCGGCGTGCCGCTCGACGCGGCGCGCCGGGTCGAGGTCGTCCGCTGGGCCGAGCGGACCGGCGGACTGGTCGTCGAGGACGACTACGACGGCGAGTTCCGCTACGACCGGCGCGCCATCGGCGCGCTCCAGGCGCTCGCCCCCGGGCACGTCCTCTACGCGGGCACGGCCAGCAAGGCGCTCGCCCCGGCCGTCGGCCTGGCCTGGGCGATGGTGCCCGACGCGTTCCTGCCCGACCTCCTCGACCGCACGGCGGCCGTCGGCGGCGGCGCGGACGCGCTGCACCAGCTCACGCTTGCCGTCTTCATGGAGGAGCACCACTACGACCGCAACGTCCGCCGCCTGCGCGCCCGTTACCGCGCACGCCGCGAACAGCTCGACGCCGCCGTCGCGTCGGCCCTGCCGCGCTGCCGCGTGACGGGGCTCGCGGCCGGGCTGCACTGCCTCGTCGAGCTGCCCGAGGGCGCGTCCGAGCGGCGCGTCGAGGCGGCGGCGCGCGAACGCGGCCTGCTCCTCGAAGGGTTGACGACGTTCGCCGCCGCCTCCTCGCCCCCGGGGCAGCGCCGCCCTGCCATGGCGATCGGCTACGGCGCGCCGCGCCCGCACACGTACGGGACGGCGCTCGCCGTGGCCGTGGAGGCGATCGCGGCCGGGACCGGCGGCTGACGCGCCGCGCCGTCGTCTACGCTGCGCATGCCGCGCGGCGCGGCGGGAACGGCCGACGAACAGGGGGAGTCCCCGTGCTGCTGCCCACCGGGCCCGTGCTCGGCGCCGTGATGGCGGCGCTGCTGCTCGTCGCGGCGGCGGTGGCCGCGTTCGCCCACCTCGTGCGGGACGACGGCCGCACGTACGCCCGGCAGATCGTCACGGCCGGGCTGCGGGCGCTCGTCCAGCTCGCCGCCGTCTCCCTCGTCATCGGCTGGGTCATCGGGCAGGCACCGGCGCAGTTCGCCTTCGTGGCGCTGATGTTCGGCGTCGCCACGGTCACCGCGGGGCGGCGGATCACGACCGGCCGCTCCTGGCCGTGGGCCGCGGGGCCGATCCTGGCCGGGGTGGCGCCCGTCCTGCTGACGCTGATGCTGGCCGGGCTCGTCCCGCCCGCCGCCGTGACGCTCGTCCCGGTCGCGGGCATCCTCATCGGCGGCGCGCTCACCGCGACCACCCTGGCCGGGCGCCGCGCGCTGGAGGAACTGACCACGCGGCACGGGGAGGTCGAGGCGGCGATGGCCCTCGGGCTGCTCGACCGCGAGGCGCGCCTGGAGATCGCCCGCCCGGCCGCGTCGGGCGCGCTGCTCCCCGGCCTCGACCAGACGCGGACGGTCGGCCTCGTGACGCTGCCTGGCGCGTTCGTCGGGATGCTGCTCGGCGGCGCGTCACCGGCGGAGGCGGGGGCGGTGCAGCTGTTCGTGCTGATCGCGCTGATGGCGGTGCAGGGGATGGCGGTGGCGACGGTGCTGGAACTGATAGCGCGCGGCCGTCTCAGGCGCTGAGGGGGGCGCCGTCGTCAGTGCAGATGCTTCAATCGCCCGAGTCAGCGGAGGAGTTCACATGCCCACGGTGATCCACCTGACCCGCCAGGAGGCGGAACAGCAGCGCCGAGAGCTGCTGGACCGGGCCGGACTGACCTACGAGGAGTTGCGTGACCAAGTAGCTGTCTATGCGGTCACGATGGACCAGCTGATGGTGTGGCACACCATCGAGGGTCTGGACTACCTGCTGTCGGACGAGTGAGCTTCCGGCGCAGCAGTTCGCCGACCGGCTGACAGACCTGACGCGGGACGTCCTCGGTGAGGACGTCCCGCGCTTTCACGCGGTGGATGGCGCGCCCGGCAGGAAGGTCCGCTCACAGCCGATGGCCGAGGACCGCGTGGTCCATCCGATTCCGGTGCGGATCGGCGACGGGATCAGGGGCGGGCTCGTCGTGCTGTTCGGCCGTTGCTGGAACGGGGCGAGCGCCTTCCTCGCGGCGGGGGAAGTCCCTGGTGCACCGGCGCGACCCCACGAGCGTCAAGCTATTTCATCCGTAGGGCCGTTCGCCTGGCGTACCGCCGCTTCGCGTGACAGGAAGGCGAGTTGGGCGCGCTTGTGGGGCAGGTCGATCAGCGGGCCGAGTTCGAGCCCCGTGCGCAGCGCCCGTTCGATGGCCTTGTCGTTGCGCAGGTCGGGCTCCGCGACGATGCGGTGCACCGCGGGGTCCGCGAGGACGAAGGCCAGGAGCGTCGGCATCAGCGTGCTGGTGAAGCCGCGCCGCAGCGGGCCGGGCGGCGGCGCGATCAGCAGGTGCACGCCGATGTCGCCCGGGCGCACGTCGTAGTACGTGCCGACCTCGTCGGCGGCCGGGTCGTACGTCTGGAACAGCGCCACCGGCGTGCCGTCCCGGCGCACCACGTACGCGTGGTGCGTGTCGAGCGAGTCGAGGAACTCGTATATCTCCAGGACCTCTTCGCGGCCCAGGTCGGTCATCCCCCAGAAGCGGGCGCGTTCCTGCGTGACCCAGGAGTGGAGCAGCGGGAGGTCGGCGGCCGGGTCCACCGGCGTCAGGGACAGTGTGCCGAAGCCCGCGACGGTCCGCGTGAAGACGGCGGCGCGCCCGCCGTCCCCGGCCGTGTCGGCGGGCGGCAACTCCTCGTGCGCCAGGGCCGCCCAGTCGGTGACGACGCGGGCGAGCCGCCCCTCGCGCCACAGCGGCGTCTGGTCGTGGTGGTGGGGATGGTCGGCCCGGCCGTGGGCGCCGAACGGGACGATCCAGCGGCTCTCCTCGCGGTTCCCCAGGTCCCACACGTACCTCGCGACGGGCCCGCGCGCGCTCAGGTCCGTGACGCCGGGGACGCTCGCGGTGGCGAGGACGCAGTCGTGGTCGCCCGCCAGCGGCCCCGCGTCGGGCCCTTCCGCGCCGGGCAACGCGCGCCAGGCGGCCAGGCGGTGCCGTGCGCCCCAGGTCGTCCCCCCGGCCCCGGCGGCGGCCACCTCCTCGACCGCCGCACGTATCAGCCCGCCGGGGTCGAGCCCCGGGACGGCGCCGGGCGTGAGGAGGTTCGGCAGGGCGAACGCGACGCGCGGCCCGAGGGCGAGCCAGGGCCACAGCGCCTCGGGGTAGGCGGCGCTCGGCCGCCCGTCCGTCCCGTCCCCGCCGGTGAGTCCTTCGCCCGCCATGCCGCGCAGCGCCGCGAACTCGGGTCTTCGGACGAGGAGTCGGGCGCACGCCGCGCGGACGGCGGCGTACGCGGCGGCGTCCGTGGAGTCGGCGTCCATGCGGCCGTCCCAGGCGAGCAGGCGTTTCCGCAGGAGCGACGCGTCCGCCGACAGGCCGTCGAGCGCGGCCAGCGGGCCGAGGAGCGTGCCGGTCTCACCGGCCAGCGTGTCGGCGTGCACGGCCTCCATCGCCTCGGCCGTCCAGCCGGTCGCGCCGTTCAGCAGCGTGCCGATGCGGCGGTGCTGGTGGCCGGGCATGAACTCGACGCCGAGCGGCGCGGCGAGCCCGGCCTCGTTCGCCATGACGGCGAGGCCGGTCACCTCGGCGCGCGGCAGGGGCTCGTAGGCGTCAGGCTCCCAGGCGTGCGCGGCCTCCCAGGCGGGGACGGGGCGCAGCCGGTTCGCCGGGTGCCGCACGGGGACGCGTCCGGCGACGCGGTGCAGCGTCCCGCCCTCGGTGTCGGCGGCCAGCAGGACGTTGACCGGCTCGACCCACGCGTCGCAGGCGCGGTCCACGTCGGCGACGGTCCTGGCGCGCAGCAGGCGCGGGAGCGCGGCGAAGCCCATGTCCCGTGCCACGCGCGGGACATGGCGCAGGCTGATCGCCTCCCGGTCGTCGGGGCCGCCGACGAGGACGGGCCCCCGCGCGGTCTCCATCACCTCGACGGTGACCGGCTCGCCGCCCGCGACCGTGACGGTCTCGGTGCCGTGCTCCGCCGGGCGCCAGCCGTCCGGGCCCAGGGCCTCCACGCCGCCCTCGGCGGTGCGGCGCAGGCGTTCGCGGTAGAGGTCCTGGTAGTCGGCCATGGCGTGGGTGATGCCCCAGGCGACGGTGCCGGTGTGGCCGAAGTGCGGGATGCCGGGGACGCCCGGCACGGCGAGGCCGACGACGTCGAACTCGGGGCAGGCCAGGCGTATCTGCTGGTAGCCGCCGGGGTCCTCGACGTAGCGGTGCGGGTCCCCGGCCAGCAGGGGCGCGCCGGATGCGGTGCGTTCGCCGGTCAGCAGCCAGCCGTTGCTGCCCGCCGTGCCGATGCCGCCGACGGTGAACAGGCCGGACGCGCCGGGGCCGAGGCGGTGTTCGGTCTCGGCGCGCCACAGTTTGGCGGGCATGCCGGTGAACAGGAGGTGGGTGGAGAGCCAGATGCCGAGCGGGACCCAGGGCTGCCAGTGTCCTGGCGCGCTGTCGGTGGCGGCGAACTCGGGTGCCTCGCGGGCGGCTTGGGGGAGGGCCGCGTTGACGCCCGCCGTGTAGGCGGCGAGCCAGTCGCGGGTGGCGTCGTCCAGGGCGAGCCAGCACAGGCGGGCGGTGTGGGCGAGCCGGGCGCGGCGGGCGAGGACGTCCCAGGCGAGGGAGTCGGCGCCGAGGACGGCGGCGGAGGTGCCGCGCAGGCGGCGGTGCTCGACCTCGATCTGCCAGGCGCGGTCGCGGGCGGCGTTCAGGCCCTGCGCGTAGGCGAGTTCGCGGGCGTCACCGGCACGCAGGTGCGGGATGCCCCAGCTGTCGCGGTGGAGGTGGATGGTCAACGGAACCCCAGGGCTCGTGGTGGTGGGCCGCCGTAAACTTAGGCTAGGCTTGCCTAACTTAAGCGTGGGGTGTCGTGCCGCGCAAACGTCGTGGAGAGGACAGCTCATGGCACACGGCTGGGAAGGCGCCGTGCTCAAGCTCATGCGCGGCAAGGACTACGCGTTCACCGTGACCGGCGCCGAGCAGGTCACCGACCGGTACCGCAGGGTGCACCTGACGGACGGTGGGCTGCTGCGCGCCGTCCCGCCGCACCCGACGATGTGGGTGCGCCTGTGGTTCGCGCGCGACGGCAAGCCGCACCAGCGCGCGTACACGCTGGTGGACCCCGACCCGGCGACCGGCACGTTCTCGCTGGAGTTCGCGCTGCACGACGGCGTCGCGAGCGACTGGGCGCGCACGGCCGTCCCCGGCGACACCATCGAGGCCACCGTCCAGGGCACCGGCTTCCACCACCCCGAGCCCGCCCCGGAACGGCTCCTGGTCGTCGGCGACCCGGCCTCGCTCCCCGGCGTCAACTCGCTCCTCGACGCCTTCCCCGACACGCCCGCCACCATCTGGTTCGAGACGCCGCACGTCACCGACCGCGTGCTGCCCCTGCGGCTCGACGCCGACCGGCACGACCTGCGCCTCGTCGAACGGATCGACAACGGCGGGCACCTCCTCAAGCAGGTGCGGGCCGAACTGCCCGCCGTGCTCGGCGATCCCGAGAAGGCGTACGCCTGGGCCGCCACCGACGCGGCGACGACCCGGGCGCTCGCGACGTACCTGCGCAGGGAGGCCGGGCTGCCCAGGCGGCGGGTCCACGCGCTCGGCTACTGGCGCGCCGACGCCTGAACCGGCGGCCCGCCATCCGGGACGGGCGGGCGCGCCGTGATGGGATCTACCGTCATGCGACCCACGCCCACCGCCCCGCCCACCCCCGGTGACCTGCCCGAACGGATGGAACGGAACCTCGCCGAGCACGCCTGCCACCTCCACCGCCACGTGGCGGGCGCGTCCGCCACCTCCACCGGCGACCTGCTCGTCGCCGACAGCGGCCTCGCCGACGACACGTTCAACATCGTGGCCGGTGCCCGCCTCACCCCGGCCACCGCCGACTCCCGCATCGCCGCGACCTCCCGGGCGCTGCGCGCGACGGGCCGCCCCTTCGTCTGGTGGGTCGGCCCCGCCTCGACGCCCCCCGACCTGCGCGCGCGCCTGACGGCCGCGGGGGCGCCGCCGTCCGAGCGGGAGACGGCGATGTGGGCGCCGCTCGACGCCCTCCCGCCCCTCGCGGCGCCCGGCGGCCTCGACATCAGGCCCGTCACCACGCCGGAACAGTTCGCCGACCACGCCGCCGTGCTGGCCGCCAACTGGACGCCGCCCGCCGAGACCGTCACCCGCTTCCTCGCCGCAGCCGCGCCGTACGCGCTGCGCCCCGACTGCCCGGCCCGCTACCTCGTCGGCCACGTGGCGGGCCGCGCCGTCTGCACGGCCGAGGTCTTCCTCCACGCGGGCGTCGCCGGGATCTACAACATCGCGACGCTCGCCACCGCGCGCCGCCGCGGCTTCGGCGGCGCGATGACTCTCGCCGCACTCCACACGGCCCGCGCCGCGGGCCACCGCACGGCCGTCCTCCAGGCATCGGCGGACGGCGAACCCGTCTACCACCGCCTCGGCTTCCACCCCATCGGCCACTTCACCGAACACCTGCTCGACGCCTGACCGCCTCCCCGAGGAAACGATGCTGCCGCGCCGGGCGCGCGGGACACTGGTCAGGAGGCCGGGCGCGCGGGATGCCGCCCGTCCGAAGGTCCGAGACACCGCACCCCCCTCCCGAGGTCGCCATGCTGCTGCGGTTCCGCGTCACGAACCACAGGTCCCTCCGGGACACGGCCGAACTCGTGCTCACCACCTCGCGGTTCCGAGGGGCGCACCCCGCCGACGGCGCATGGAGCCGGGTGAGCAACCGCGTCGCCGGGATCTTCGGCGCCAACGCGTCCGGGAAGACGGCCCTGCTGCATGCGATGGAGTTCGCCGTCACGGCCGTCAGGGACTCCGCCCGGTGGACCGGCCGCGACGGGTTCCCCAGCGCGCCCTTCCTGCTCGACGCCACGTCGCGTGACGAGACGTCCGCCTACGAGTTCGACCTCACGGTCGCGGGGACACGGCACGTGTACGGGTTCGAGAGCGGCGCGGCCGGAGTCGCCGCGGAGTGGCTGCACGCGTTCCCGCGCGGGCGGCGCCAGGTCCTCTTCGAGCGCACAGGCCCGGACGCCGCGGACGTCACGTTCGGCCGGAGCACGGAGGCCGAGGACGTCCCGCCTTTCGGCCGGGCGGGCGGACGCGGCCTCGTCCTCTCGGCGCCCGGAGTGGCGCACCACCCCCGGCTGCGGGGAGTCCACCGGTTCCTCACCCGCCGCCTCACCTTCCTGCCCACCCCCGTCGCCGACGCCCGGCGGCGCGTCGCGGCGCTGGAGAAGTGGTGCGAGGACGCGCGGACCCTCCGGCAGGCCGAGAGCCTGCTGCGTTTCGCCGACCTGGGGATCAGCCGTCTCCCGCACGCCCGTTCAGCGACCGGCCCGCCCCTGAACCTGGCCGACGCGAGCAGCGGGACGCTCACATGGCTGTCCCTGGCGCTCCCGGCCCTGCGCGCGATCGAGCACGGCGGCGTGCTGCTCGTGGACGGGCTCGGCTCCGGCCTCCATCCGACGCTCACCTCGGCGCTGATCGGCTTCTTCACCTGCCCCGTGACCAACACGAGCGGCGCCCAGCTGCTCTTCACCTCGCACGACGTCTCCCTGCTGGGGCACCCGCCGGGTGGTGGCCTCGGCGTCGAGGGGACGTGGTTCACGGAGAAGTCGCCCGACGGCGCCACCGAGCTGTACCCGCTCTCCGACTTCCCCGCCGGGGACGGCCACGACCTGCGCACGCGCTACCTGGGCGGACGGTACGGAGCGGTCCCCGTGCTCGCCCGGCACGAACTGCCCCCGACGCACAACCACCTGCCGTGAAGCGCGCGCGTGGGGTGGGGCGGGGGGCCGGCCAGGGACCTCGCTCCACCCCACGCGCCGCCGCGCGACCGGGCCGTCCGGGGGTGACGGGCCCGGCCGCGGCTCATGGCGCCGGGATCACCCGGCGCTGCCCGCCTTGACGGCGGACTCCTGCGGCGGCACCGACGCGGCCACCGGCCCCGCCCCGGCCTCCGCCTCCACGGCGGGCGCGCCGTGCCCGTCGTCGGCGAGCGTCGCCTCGTCGAACGGCAGGTCGCCGCGCAGCACGTCACGCAGGCGGTCGTGGTCCACCTCCCGCGTCCACGTGCCGATGACGACGGTCGCGACCGCGTT
Source organism: Streptomyces avicenniae (assembly GCF_000719135.1). Classification (GTDB taxonomy): domain Bacteria; phylum Actinomycetota; class Actinomycetes; order Streptomycetales; family Streptomycetaceae; genus Streptomyces; species Streptomyces avicenniae. The sequence goes on from NZ_JOEK01000011.1 coordinate 101,717, forward strand.
GCCCGCGAAGTTGGTCAGCGCGCGCGCCTCGCTCATGAAGCGGTCGATGCCGATGATCAGGCCCACGCCGTCCAGCAGTTCGGGACGGTGCGACTGGAGCCCGCCCGCCAGGGTGGCGAGCCCGGCACCGGTCACCCCGGCCGCGCCCTTCGACGCGATGATCATGAAGGCCAGCAGCGAGATCTGCTCGCCGAGCGCCAGCGGCTCGCCCATCGCCTCGGCGATGAACAGCGACGCCATGGTCAGGTAGATCGCCGTGCCGTCGAGGTTGAACGAGTAGCCGGTCGGCACGGTGATGCCCACGACGGGACGGCTGACGCCCGCGTGCTCCATCTTCGCGATCAGGCGCGGCAGCGCGGACTCCGACGAGGACGTGGACAGGATCAGCAGGAACTCACGGCCCAGGTAGCGCAGCAGCGAGAAGATGTTGACGCCCGCCACCACGCGCAGCAGCAGGCCCAGGATCAGCACGACGAAGATCAGGCAGGTCACGTAGAAGCCGAACATGATGACCGCCAGCGAGCGCAGCGCGTCCGTGCCCGTCTCGCCGACCACCGCCGCGATCGCGCCGAACGCGCCCACGGGCGCCAGCCACATGATCATCGACAGCACCCGGAACACCAGCCGCTGGATGTGCTGCACGCCGCGCAGCACCGGCTCGCCCGCCGGGCCCATGGCCTGGAGCGCGAACCCGGCCAGCAGCGCGACCAGCAGCGTCTGGAGCACCTCGCCGCCGGTGAACGCGGACACCATCGTCGTCGGGATGATGCCCAGCAGGAAGTCCGTGGTCGATTCGCTCGCGCCCTCGGCCTGCGCCGCGCCCGCCTCGGCCGTGGCCTCGGTGATGTGCAGCCCGGAGCCCGGCTCCAGGATGTTGCCGACGACCAGGCCGATGGCCAGGGCGAACGTGGACATCACCAGGAAGTAGCCGAGCGCCAGGCCGCCGACCGCCCCGACCTTCGCCGCCTTCCGGACCGAACCGATCCCGAGCACGATCGTGCAGAAGATGACAGGCGAGATCATCATCTTGATCAGATTGACGAAGCCGGTGCCCAGCGGCTTCAGCTCCACACCGGCGTCAGGCGCCGCGAGGCCGACCGCGATGCCCGCGGCGACCGCCGCGATGACCGCGAGATACAGGTAGTGGGAACGGTCGCGCCGTCTCGGTGCGTTCTTCTCAGTGGTCACGGCAGTCACGGCGCGTGCCTCCTCGTCGTTGTGGAGTGAGCTTCCGCGACTATCCACCCGCCTGTGACCCCGGTCACCCTTACGTTCATTTCGGTCACGGTCCAGGACGCGACACGCCGTGCACACTGGGGCCATGCGACTGCCCCGCGCACCGCGCCCCCGCAGCCTGGCCGGCCAGCTCTTCGCCATGCAGGTGCTGCTCGTCGCCGTCGTGGTCGCGGGCTGCGCGCTCTTCGCCTACGTCACGGACCGCTCGCAGGCCGAGGAGGCCGCCCGCGACAAGGTGACGGCGGCGGCCCGCGCCGTCGCCGACTCGCCGTCCGTGACGGCCGCCCTGCACGACCCCGACCCGTCCGCCCTGCTCCAGCCGTACGCCGAGGACGTGCGCCGCCACGCGGACGTCACCTTCGTCACGATCATGGACCCGGACGGCGTCCGCCTCACCCACCCCGACCCGGAGCGGATCGGCGAGACGTTCCTCGGCCACACCGCCCCCGCGCTGGCCGGGCGGACGTTCACCGAGACGTACACCGGCACCCTCGGCCCCTCCGTGCGCGTCGTCACCCCCGTGCGCGACGCGGGCAGCGGCGAGATCACCGCGCTGGTCAGCGCGGGCCTGACGGTGGACGCCATCGGCGAACGCCTCGCCGGGCAGGTCGCCGCACTGGCCGCCGTCGCCGCCGCCGCGCTGCTGCTCGGCGGCCTGGGCACGTACGCCATCAACGCCCGCCTGCGCCGCCACACGCACGGCATGAACGCCGCCGAGCTGAGCCGCCTGCACGAGTACCACCACGCGACGCTGCACGCCGTCCGCGAGGGGCTGCTGCTGATCGACGGCGCGGGGCGCGTCGCGCTCGTCAACGACGCGGGCCGCCGGCTCCTCGGCCTCACCGACGACGACCCCACCGGGCGGCCCGTCACCGGCCTCGGCCTGCCCGCCGCGCTCACCGCGACGCTCCTCGCCGACGGGCCGCGCGTGGACGAGGTGCACCTCACCGACGAGCGCGTCCTCGTCGTCAGCACCTCGCCCGTCGCGGGCGGCGAACGGCACGGCACCGTCGTCACCCTGCGCGACCACACCGAGCTGCGGTCGCTGGCGGGCGAGCTGGACTCGGCGCGCGGCTTCGCCGAGGCGCTGCGCTCCCAGGCCCACGAGACGGCGAACCGGCTGCACGCCGTCGTCTCCCTCATCGAACTCGGCCGCACGGAGGAGGCCGTCGAGTTCGCCACGGCCGAGCTGGAGCTGGCCCAGGCGCTGACCGACCGCGTGGTCGGCGCGGTCGGCGAGCCGGTGCTGGCCGCGCTGCTGCTCGGCAAGGCCGCCGAGGCGGCCGAGCGCGGCGTCGAACTCGTCCTCACCGACGACAGCCGGATGGACGACGGGCTCCTCCCCGACCGCCTCCCGCCCCGCGACCTGGTCACCATCCTCGGCAACCTCATCGACAACGCCCTGGACGCCGCCGCCTCCGCGCCGGGCCCCGCGCGCGTCACCGTCACGGCGCTGGCGGCGGACGGCGAACTGCTCCTCGGCGTCGGCGACACGAGCCCCGGCCTCGCCCCAGGCGCCGTCGAGTCGGCGTTCCGGCGCGGCTGGTCCACGAAGGGCGCCGGGCGCGGCCTCGGTCTCGCGCTGGTCGGGCAGGCCGTCCGCCGCCACGGCGGCACCGTCGTCACCGCCCCGGGCGACGGCCTCACCGGCGGCGCCCGCTTCACGGTCAGGCTGCCGCTGCGGGCGGAGGTGCCCGCGTGAGCGGTGCGCAGGAGGAGATCGGCGTCCTCGTCGTGGAGGACGACCCGCTGGCCGCCGAGGCGCACGGCCGGTACGTCGAGCGCGTGCCGGGCTTCGCCGTGCGCGGCATCGCGCACAGCGCCGCGGAGGCCAGGCGCCTCCTCGCCTCGACGCCCGTCGATCTGCTGCTCCTCGACCTCTACCTGCCGGACGGGCACGGCCTCGCCCTGCTGCGCGCGCTGCGGGCGGCGGGGTGCGGGGCGGACGTCATCGCGGTCACGTCGGCCCGCGACCTGGCCGTGGTGCGGGAAGGGGTGTCCCTCGGGGTGGTGCAGCACGTGCTGAAGCCCTTCGCCTTCGCCACGCTGCGCGACCGCCTGGTGCGGTACGCCGCGTTCCGCACGGTGGCGGGGGAGGCCGGGGGGCAGGACGAGGTGGACCGCGCGCTGGCGGCACTGCGCGCGCCGGGGCCCGCCGCGCTCCCCAAGGGGATGAGCGGCCCGACGCTGGCGGCCGTCACGCGGGTGCTGCGCGCGGCCGGTGCTCCCGGGCTGACCGCCGCGGAGGCGGGCATGGAGGTGGGCATCTCGCGCATCACGGCCCGCCGCTACCTCGAACACCTGGTGGACACGGGCCGGGCCGAGCGCAGCCCCCGCTACGGGAGCGTGGGCCGCCCCGAGCACGGCTACCACTGGCTCCCCGAGCGCGCGCGAGGCGGCTGAACGGGACGTTTCCCACCCCGCTGTCAGTGTCCTCTGGCAGGGTGAGGCGCATGGATACTGCGCAGGTCGTGCACGAGTTCTGGGACCGCATGGGCGCCCGCGACTGGGACGGGCTCCGCGCCCTGCTGGCCGACGACGTGGTCGTGGACTGGCCGGCGAGCGGCGAGCGGTTCGTCGGCCCTGACAACGTCATCGGGGTCAACGAGGCGTACCCCCTGGGGTGGTCGATCACGGTGCTGTCCGTGGTCGCCGACGGCGGGTCCGTGGTCTCCGAGGTGGAGGTGCCGCACGAGGACCTGGGTGTCTTCCGCGTCGCGTCGTTCTGGACGGTGCGGGACGGCCGCATCGTCAACGGCCGGGAGTACTGGACGGGCCTCGGCACCGACCCGGCGCCCGCCTGGCGCGCCAGGTTCGCCCGCCGGATATGACCTCACCGCCCCGTGGCGTCGGTCACATCCGGCTCGTCGCCGGGTACTCCGCGGGGTGCGAAGCGGGTGGCCGGGGCCGGGTGGCGCCGCAGATCTGTAGTGGCGGGAGTAGACATGCTGGTGTGGGGGAGTTAGCGTCCCTCCCGTTGTGACAAAGGCAGGAAGGGTGCGCGGGTGACGAACCGCCGCCCCCACGCGGTGGGGCGCGAAGGTTCCCCGCCGCGTCCCTCCGAGAGGTACCCGTGACCGCAGACCACCCGTCCACCCCGTCGAGCAGGCTCGACGACGACGATTACCCCGCCTACACCATGGGCCGTGCGGCCGACATGCTCGGCACGACGCCCGCGTTCCTGAGGGCCATCGGCGAGGCCCGGCTGATCGTCCCGCTCCGTTCCCCCGGCGGTCACCGCCGCTACTCCCGCTACCAGCTGCGGCTCGCGGCGCGGGCCCGCGAACTGGTGGACCAGGGAACGCCCGTCGAGGCCGCCTGCCGCATCATCATCCTGGAGGACCAGCTCGAAGAGGCCAGACGCATCAACGAGCAGCTGCGCCGACGGGACCCCGCACGGCGGTCCCCCGGGGGTGCCTGACGCGCGGGCCGACAGCTCGTCGCGTGGTGGACATCCATCGGCCGCGGACGGATAACTTGCGCGGCCGTTGCAGAAATACGGTGCGCCGCGCGCGCCCCGGAGGCGGATCAGCGCAGCGCTCGCCGCCCTCCGGCGTGCCGTGCTACGGTGGAAAACAGTTGCAGTTGTGGTTCCCAGAAGATTTCAGCGGAGAAATACCGCGAGCAAGCTTCTTAATTTCCCGGATTTTCCGGAGAGGGAAATCATCGCAGCGACTCCGGGTCCGCACGGTGCGGTTCCCGGGCACTGCCCCGAGGGAGATTATTTCTATGGCATCTGGCACCGTGAAGTGGTTCAACGCGGAAAAGGGCTTCGGCTTCATCGAGCAGGACGGTGGCGGCGCTGACGTGTTCGCCCACTACTCGAACATCGCCACCTCCGGCTTCCGCGAGCTGCTGGAGGGCCAGAAGGTGAACTTCGACGTCACCCAGGGCCAGAAGGGCCCGCAGGCGGAGAACATCACGCCTGCCTGACCCCGACGCCTGTCGTACGGCTGGGGCCCGCACCCACGGGTGCGGGCCCCAGCCTGTTCGGCTGCCCGCGCAGAACGCCGCCCGTTCCTGGCCTCGCTCCGGTGTTCTCCCCGGACGTGACGCGCTCGCCGCCGCGCCCCGGATCAATTCAGTTCTCCGGCCCGTTCTTGCGGATCATCACGCGGCGCAATGCCGCTTGAGACGAATTCCTCGATACGTGCCGCATCGAGGAAGGTTCTGCATGAACCGTACCGCTCGCACGAATGACAGTTCGCACCGTTCCGCCGCGGGTTCAGGCCGCGGCCGTCCGCAGGGCTCGGGACGCGGGGGCGCCCCCCGCTCCGGCCGTTCGGGCGGCGGCCGGGACCACCGTCCCGCCGCGCTCCACGGCGAGTTCGCCATGCCGGTCACGAAGACCCCGCCGCTCCCGGCCGCCGAGACCTTCGCCGACCTCGGCCTGCCCGCGCCGCTGCTCGCGGCGCTCGTGGCGGAGGGCGTGACCGTACCGTTCCCCATCCAAGGCGTCACCCTGCCGAACTCGCTCGCGGGCCGCGACGTGCTCGGCCGGGGCCGCACCGGCTCCGGCAAGACACTCGCCTTCGGCCTCGCCCTCCTCGCCCGCACCGCCGGGCAGCACGCCGAGCCGCGGCAGCCGGTGGCGCTCGTCCTCGTGCCCACCCGTGAGCTCGCCCAGCAGGTCACCGCCGCGCTCACCCCCTACGCCCGCGCCCTGCGGCTGCGGATCACCACCGTCGTGGGCGGCGTGCCGATCGGCGGCCAGGCACGGGCGCTGCGCACCGGGGCCGAGGTCGTCGTCGCCACGCCGGGACGCCTGCGCGACCTCGTCGAGCGCGGCGACTGCGCCCTCCACCAGGTCGCCATCACGGTCCTGGACGAGGCCGACCAGATGGCGGACATGGGCTTCCTGCCCCAGGTGACCCACCTGCTCGACCAGGTGCGGCCCGAGGGCCAGCGGATGCTGTTCTCCGCGACCCTCGACCGGAACGTGGACCGCCTGGTCCGCCGCTACCTGAACGACCCCGTGGTCCACTCCATCCACCCCTCCGCGGGCGCGGTGACGACGATGGAGCACCACCTGCTGCATGTGCGCGGCACCGACAAGCAGGCCACGGTCACCGAGATCGCCGCCCGCGACGGGCGCGTGCTCCTCTTCGTGGACACCAAGCGCGCGGCGGACCGGCTGGCCAAGAACCTGCTGGCCGTCGGCGTCCGCGCGTCGGCCCTGCACGGCGGCAAGACGCAGTCGCGGCGTACCCGCATCCTGGAGCAGTTCAAGACGGGCCACATCACCGTCCTGGTGGCGACCAACGTCGCCGCGCGCGGCATCCACATCGACAACCTCGACCTCGTCGTCAACGTCGATCCGCCGGGCGACCACAAGGACTACCTGCACCGCGGCGGCCGTACGGCGCGCGCCGGGGAGTCCGGCACCGTCGTCACCCTCGTCCTGCCCGAGCAGCGGCGCGAGATGGACCGGCTGGCCGCCGCCGCGGGGATCACGGCGCGCTCCACCGAGGTGCGCCCCGGCTCCGAGTCGCTGCGGCGCATCACCGGCGCCAAGGCGCCGTCCGGTGTCCCCGTCACGCTCACCGACCCGGTCGCCGAGCGCCCCGCGCGCACCGGCGCCGCCCCGGCCGGACGCCGCGCCAGGCCGCGCAGTGCCGGACGCCGCCGCGCCCCCCGTCAGACCGCGCAGTGACGTCGGGAGGGGGCTGCCCGACCCGTTAGCGGGCCGGGCAGCCCCCTCCCACGGGGCGTGGGGACTACGGGCGCGTGCCCGCCTCGTCCACGACCGCGCGCTCCAGGACGGCCGAGGCGTGGAGGGCCTCACCCTCGGCCACCGAGCCGTCCTCGAAGTCGAGGTCCGTCAGGGCGACGCTGCGCTCCCCGAGCAGTTCGAACGACTCCTCGTCGAAGATCAGCTCCTCGCTGCGGTCGGGGTTGTAGGAACTGACCCGCGACACGGCGATCCCCTGGCGGCCCGCGAGGTCCTGCGCGTCGGGCACGACGGTCACCCCAGGGATGAGCGCCGCCGCGCCGTAGAGAGCGGCGGCGACGTCCGGCGGGACCAGGGACTCCAGCAGCAGGTCGGCGACGAGGACGTAGGCGTCCTGGTGCGTGTCACGCTCCTCGTCCATGTGCTCCTGCTGCCCGTAGAGCCACTCCAGCATCGCCTCGGCGTCGGTCGGCAGCGTCTGGAGGCGGCGGTAGGTCAAGTCGCTCTCGTCGAGCGGCACGTCCTCCTCCCCCTCCCGTCGCAGCAGCCCCACCCGGTTGCCGTCCACCGCCTTCCAGACCTCCCGGTCCCGCGTCAGCTCGCCCAACTGCTGGGTCAGGCTGCTGACGTAGACGTACTGGTCGTCGCGGATCTCCACGGGGGCCTCGGCCGCGGCGACGAGGGCCGCCTGGTCCAGCAGTTGGACCGCGGACACCACGGAGGACGCACCCCCGGGGGCTGCCTCCGTCCGGACACCTCGCTCCGGGGCGTCCGTCCCGCCGACGGCGCCGCCCGAGAACAGGGCGAAGGCCAGTGCGCCCGCCAAGGCCGGTACGCCGACGGCGGGCAGCAGCCACTTCCTCCTGCCGGACGCGGCGCCGCCGGGCTCGGGGTGCTGGCGGATCTCGTGCATCAGGTGCTCCTTGAGCTGTCGCTGACGGCCCGGCGGGAGATCCCGTTCGGGGAGCGACGGGGTGTCGTTCACAAGAGGTCCTTCCGTCCGAGTCGGGCCGCGGACGAGCGGCCGACTCCTACCTGTCCCGGGGGCGCGGAGGGTTCCCGCCGTCGTGCCACGGCGTCCCCTGCCCCCTCCTTCTTCCTGGCCTCGACGGCGGCGGCGAGCTTCCGCCGCGCCCGCGACAGCCGGGACCGTACGGTGCCCACGGGGACGCCGAGCGCCTCGGCGGCGGTCGCGTAGTCGCAGCCGGACCACACGCACAGCGCCAGCACCTCCCGTTCCGGGCGGCGCAGCGTGTCCAGGGCGAGGCGCACGTGCGCGATCAGCTCGGCGTCGTCGATGCGTTCGGCGACCTCGTCGGCGAAGTCGCCGACGACCGCGGGAGGGGGCAGCCGGGACAGCGCGGCGGCGTGCCGGCGGGCCGCGCGCCGGGTGTTGCGGACGGTGTTGGTCGCGATCCCGAGGAGCCAGGGCCGCAACGAGCCGCCTTCCGGGTCAAGACGCTCCCGCAGACGCCAGGCTTCGAGGAACGTCAGGGAGACCGCGTCCTCGGCGACGGTCCAGTCTCCGGTCAGCCGGTAGGCGTGGTTGTACACCGAACGCGCGTAGGCGTCGAACAACTCCGCGAAGGCGTCCTTGTCCCCGTCGCGTATCCGGGGGCGCACATCTGTCGTCACGACCGTTGTCCTGTCCGGCCGCCGGGCGGGGTTCCCGCCGTGACGTCGGCGACCCGCCCGGCGCCGCCGGTTCGCGGTGGACGGCGTGGGGCCGCTAGACCGCGTCCCTCGACGTCAGCCGCTGGACGTCCGCGGTCAGCCTGCCGCGCACATGGGCGACGAAGCCCAGCATGTCGGCGCAGTACACGGTCGGGTTGAGGAAGCCCTCGCCCTCCCGGTAGCGGTGCGTGTAGTAGCCGCCGCCGCACACGTCGCGTTCCGGGCAGGCCCGGCACGCGTCGGACAGCCCGGCCACGCCCAACTGGCGTGCGGCGACGGACGGATGGCGCAGCGCGGCGTCGAACGGCGCGCCGAACACCGTCAGGCCGGTCTCGGTGGCGCCGTCGTACGTGGACTTGAGCGTGTCCACCTGTTCGAGGGAGCCGTCCGTCTCGACCACGACGACGCCCGCGGGGGCGATGCCGATCTGCTCCGAGGTCGTGCCGCCCCCCATCAGCAGGCTCAGGGCGTCCCCGAACAGGCGCACCCACGTCTGCTGCACGGGCGCGCCGTACCACGCGTCGAAGGCCGCGATCAGCCAGTCGGCGTACGGGGTGTGGCCGGGGTCGCCCGTCCAACCGGGCGGCGGCGTCGTCCAGTTGCCGTGGGGGAGGAGGAAGTCGAGCCCTGGCGGCTCGTGTTCGAGCAGCGCGTGGAAGGTCTCCACGGGGTCGTTCTCGATATCGACCGTGCACAGCAGCCCCTGGTAGAGGTGCCGGTAGGCGGGGGAGCGGAGCAGGCCGATGCCGCGGGCGACGGACTCGTGGCTGCCCTTGCCGTTGGCGAAGCGCCGGTGCCGGTCGTTCGCCGCGGCGTCCCCGTCGATGCTGACGCCGACCTTGACGCCGTGCGCGCCGAGGACGTCGAGCATCGGCTCGTCCAGCAGGACGCCGTTGGTCTGGACGACGAAGTCCACCTCCGTCGTGCCGGGCAGCTCGCGCCGCACGGCGTCGGTGACCCGGGCCACGACCCGGGCTCCCGCGAGCAGGGGCTCACCGCCGTGGAGGACGACGGTGACCCGGGGCAGGCCGTGCGTACGGGCGTGCTCGGCGATGCGGACGGCGACCTGGTCGATGACGCGGTCGCTCATGATCTTCGGCGCGTCGCGCCAGGACTGGTCGGCCATCTCGTACAGGTAGCAGTAGTCGCAGGCCAGGTTGCACCGGCTGTGCAGCTTCACCACGAAACAGCCGAAGGGAGTGGGCCGCCACCCGGCGGCCTCCAGCTCGTTGACGCGGAGGACACCGTCGGGCCACTCCAGTCGCCGCATCAACTGTGCGGGGTCAATGGTCACTTCACGCTCCCGGAGTCGGAACAACGGCGTACGCCACCCCGGACGGCGGAGTACCGCCGCCCGGGGTGGGGTGTCGTTGACGGGGACGGGGCCCGTCGGTGGAGCCTTAGGCGGAGGGCGCGGCGCTGTTGAAGTTGCCTGCCGGTGCGGCGCTGTTGAAGTTGCCTGCCGGCGCGGCGCTGTTGAAGTTCCCCGCCGGTGCCGCGCTGTTGAAGTTGCCCGTCGGGCCGGTCACGCCTGCCTCCCCGAGGCTCAACCGCTTGGCCAGGGCGCGTGCGAGGGGGGAGTCGCCGAGCTGCGCGACGTCCGCCTGTGACACGCCCGCGAGGTCGATCCGCTGGGTGCTGGTCCCCGCGGGCGCCTCGCCGGCCTGCGCCGCACCCGCGCCGCCCATCGCGACCGCCGCCGCCGCGACGACCGCCGCCACGGTCGCGCCGGTTCTCCCGGAGGACTTGTTGGTGTTCTCTGCCATGCTTTCCCTCTTCTCTGAGCATCGACTCAGTGAGCGCGAGCAATGCTTGCCGGGGGATATGATTGATCAACTATGCGAACACCTGCTGGAAATTGCAGGTGACAGGGCGAACATACGCACTGGGGAATCCCAGGCATAGACCGTTGCCCTGGCGAATTCCTGCAATCTGCAACGCGGTTGACCCGAGCGCGCCGCAGTCCCTGGCGTCTGCTTGCCTGCTTCTGCGGGGGACGAGGCCGCCGCCGGGCTGCCCCCCGCCCGGCTGGATGCCTGGTCGCGGGCCGCGACACGAGAGCCGGAACCACGCGCCGAGAGGAGGGGCCTGCGCTCACGAGGCCGCAATCAACCAGCTCGACCGGGGTCGTTGCGGTGCACGATCATGTGTTCGTGTCCGTGAGAGAGACCCTTGCCCGGGTCGATGCAGACCTGGCCGCCGGCCGGGTCCCCGTCGCGCGCCAGCGCTTGCGCGGTCTCGTCTCGTCCTTCCCGTACGACCTGACGCTCCGGCGGCGTCTGGCCGAGGTGTACCGGCTCTACGGCGATGCCGCCGAGGCCGGACGCTGGATGTACCTCGAAGAGGACCGCGACGCCGACGAGACCGCCGCCTTCGAGGCCCGGTACAGGTCTCCCGGGTGGCGGATGAAGGCTCTCGCCTGGCGCGGCCCCGAGGCGATGGCTGCCACGTCCTTCGCGGAGCGGCAGCTGGTCGCGGTGCGGACGGCCTGCGCCGCACACCTGGGTCACCCCGTTGACTGGGACGAGCCCACCTCCTACCTGGAGGAGGAGTGCGAGGAGCAGCCGTCAGAACCATGGACGGTCGGTGGTGTGCTCGCGGGTGTCGGCTGCCTGGTGGGGGTCCTCGCGTTCGTCGCGATCTGGGTGAACGGAGTCGTCGCCCTCTTCGACTGACCCACAGGACGTCAGGGGGCAGCTCGATGGGACGTGGACAGCCCCGTCCGCCGGTTCGAGCCGGGGGTGAGGAACATCCATGTCGGATCGTGCGCCGAACCTCCGTCGGCCCTGTGGGCGGCTGACGGCGCCTCGGTGGTCCGGCGCGTCCGGCGTAGAGCCCGGGAGGACGTTCTTTCCGAACGCGAGTTCAAGACGCTGACCGAGAACGCGTCCACGACCTGGCTGTCGCCGAGTGGGCGGGTCACGGTGTGCCGGTTCTGTTGACGATCTCGGCACGCTGCGTCGTCGGTCGGCCGGACGACCACCTGAAACGGGCCCACGGCAGCCATGAGCTACCCGTCGTCACGGTGGAGCAATGGTGCGGAGAACGGGCTCCGGGGCTGTTTCACGCGAACGGGAGCGCGGAGGGTGTCGCGTCGGTTCCGCGCATCCGTGGGACGTACGGGGGACGGACGCCCGTGGAACCCCGGTTCCGGCCGGTCCCAGCCGGGCTCCCCACTCTGGGGAAGGGGGAGGGCCGCTGTGCGCCGCTCGTCGGCACGACGTGGCCTGACCTGCGAAGACATCGACACTGCTCCGTGTGTCGGTGGTGCCCCCGGCAGGACTCGAACCTGCGGCCAAGTGCTTAGAAGGCACCTGCTCTATCCGCTGAGCTACGGGGGCTGGTGTGGCGGTCATGGCGTGGGACGGTGCCCCCTCGGTGACCTCGCCAGCGCACAGGATAGGGCTTCGAGGGGTTCGTCCCGGTTGCTTCACGGCAGCGCCGCCGTGTGGAGGTTCAGTGAAGCAGCCCCGATAATCGCAGGCGAGTACGAGGAGCGCAGCGATTTGGGCGGCCCGCATGAGGGGTGTTGCGCACTCGTTATGCCGTCGAGACGGCCGGATATGCTTGGGAAACGGCTTCAAATTGGGCATTCTGCGCATGTGGCGATCTTGGACGCACGGCCCGAACTGCTGGACGCGCTGACCGTACTGCGGGAGCGCCTCGCTGCCGCGCGTTTCCCGCTGGAGCTGCCGGGGGCGGAACGGGCCCGGCGGTCGCGGGGCGAGCTGCTCGCGCAGCTCGACGGATACCTGCTGCCCCGGCTCCGCGAACCCACCGCACCCCTCCTCGCCGTCTTCGGCGGCTCCACCGGCGCGGGCAAGTCCACGCTGGTCAACTCGCTCGTCGGCCGCCGCGTCACCGAGGCAGGGGTGCTGCGCCCGACGACGCGCACGCCCGTGCTCGTCTGCCATCCGGACGACCGCGACTGGTTCGCGGGCGGCCACGTCCTCCCGCAGCTGGGCCGCGTCCGCATGCCACGGCAGGACGTCGAGCAGCCCCCGCCGCCGCCCCGCGACGGGCCGCCCACGCTGGCCGTGCAGACCGTCAGGGCGCTGCCGCCCGGCCTCGCCCTCCTCGACGCCCCCGACATCGACTCGCTCGTCGCCGCCAACCGCGACCTCGCCGCCGACCTGCTGTGCGCGGCCGACATCTGGGTCCTCGTCACCACCGCGTCCCGCTACGCCGACGCGCTCCCCTGGCACCTGCTGCGCAGCGCGCGCGAGTACGACGTCACGCTCGCCACCGTCCTCGACCGCGTGCCCCACCAGATCGCGGGCGAGGTGTCCCGCCACTACGCCGCGCTGCTGGAACGCGTCGGCCTCGGGGAGATCCCGTGCTTCACGGTGCCCGAGCTGCCCGAGTCCGCCGGAGGCGGCTCCGGGCTGCTGCCCGGCACGGCCGTGGCGCCGCTGCGGCAGTGGCTCGCCCGCTGCGCGCAGGACCCGACGACGCGCGCGGGCACCGTCGCCCGTACGGCGGGCGGCGCCGTCGCCTCCCTGCGCTCACGCGTCGCGGCACTGGCCGGGGAGAGCGCCGCGCAGTACGCCACCGCCGTGCGCCTCGGCCAGCGCGTCACCGAGGCGTACACCGAGGCGGAACGCGCCGTCCGCGCCTGCCTCACGGACACCGGGCTCTTCGCCGGTGAGGCCCGCGCGCACTGGCTGGCCTTCCCCGACGACGCCAGCGCCGAGGAACTGCTCGACGCACTCACCGCCGCCCTCGGCGGGCTGCTCGCCGAGGCGGTCGCCACGGCGGACGAACGCGTCGCCGCCGCCTGGCGCGGCGAACGCGGCGCGCCGCCCGGCGGCGTGGACCCGCCGGACGCCGTACGCGAGCGCGTCGGCGTCCTCGTACGCCGCCTGCGCCGCTGCGTCGAGGAACTGGCCGACGAGGCGCGCACCGGCACCGGGCTGCGCAGCGGCCCCCCCACCGCCACCGCCACCGGCCGCGGCACCGGCACGGGCCCCGCCACCAGCACGGGCACCGGCCGCCGCAGGAACCCCGGCACGGACGACGGCGAGACGGCCGCCCTCCTCGCCGCCGCCCTCCTCGGCGGCAGGACCGGCGGCGCACTCGCCCACCAGTCCCTCACCGGCGTGCTCGGCACCCGCGCCGCCGCCCGCCTGCGCGACCAGGGCCGCCAAGAGCTGAACCGCTGCGTGGACCGCGCCCTGCGCGCCGAACGGGAACGCCGCGCCGCGCCGCTGCGGGACCTCGCCATCACCGCCGAGCCGCAGGTCGCGCTCGTCGCCGCGCTCTCCGGCGTCCACGCCGCCCACACGGGCCGCGCCGCCTCCGCCGCCTCCGCCGCGGCCCCGTCCCCGCAGACCGCCACGACCGCCCCCGGAGGGACCCGGTGACCGACACCACCGCGAGCACGATCCACCACGGCCCCCTCGGCGTCCGCCTCGGCGCGCTGCGCGAACTCGTCGGCCTCTCCCGCACCCGCCTGGACGACGCCGTCCTCGCCGAGGCGGGCCGCGTCCTCGACGCCGCAGCCGCCCGCGACCGGCTCCCCACCGCGTACACCTCCGTCGCCATCGCGGGCGCCACCGGTAGCGGCAAGTCCACGCTGTTCAACGCCCTCGCCGGAGCCCAGCTCTCCGAGGCGGGCGTGCGCCGCCCCACCACCGCCACCGCCGTCTCCTGCACCTGGGAGGCGGCCCGCGACCTGCCCGCCGACGGACTCCTCGAACGTCTCGCCGTCCCCGCCCGCGCCCGCCGCCGCGCCCCCGCCCTCGACCCGGGCCTGCGCGGCCTGATCCTCCTCGACCTGCCCGACCACGACTCCATCGACCCCGCGCACCGCGAGCAGGTGGACCGGCTGCTCACCCTCGTGGACGCCGTCATCTGGGTCGTGGACCCCGAGAAGTACGCCGACGCGCTGCTCCACGAGCGGTACCTGCGCGCGTTCGCCGGGCACGCCGACGTCAGCATCATCGTCCTGAACCAGACCGACCGGCTGCCCCCCGACGCCGTGGACGCCGTCCTGGACGACCTGCGCCGCCTGCTGGACGACCACGGCGTCGCCCTCGGCGAGCACGGCGAGCCGGGCGCGGGCGTCCTGCCCGTGTCCGCGCTCACCGGCGACGGCATCGCCGAACTGCGCCAGGCGGTGGGCGAACTCGTCGCCCCGAGGACGGCCGCCGCCCGCCGCCTCGCCGCCGACGTGGACGGCGTCGCCCGCCGCCTCGGCCCCCTGTACATCGCCGACGGCGCCGAGGCGCCCCCGGGGCTCACCCCGCAGGCCCGTGAGGACTTCGAGGACCGGCTCGCCGCCGCCGTCGGCGCCCCGGCCGCCGGGCAGAACGCCGAACGGGCCTGGCTCCGCCGCGCCGACCGCGCCTGCGGTACGCCCTGGGCCCAGGCGCTGCGCCACCTCACGGGCCGTCAGGCCGAACGGCGCGGCGAGCCCGCCGCCCTCGCCGCCAAACGCGCGCAGGCCGGGCCACCGGCCGTCGCCGTGCCCGTCGTCGAACAGGCCGTCCGCCGCCTCGCCGACGAGGCCACGGAAGGGCTGCCAGGACCGTGGTCCGACGCCGTGCGCGACGCCGCCCGCCGGGGCGCCGCCGCCCTGCCCGCCGCGCTCACCGGCGTGCTCGCCGGGCAGCCGACGCAGCGGATGCCGCGCCCGCGCTGGTGGTCCGCCGCCGGAGCGGCCCAGGCCGTCCTGCTCGCCGCGCAGATCCTCGGCCTGTGCTGGCTCGTCATCGCGCTCGTGGGCCACCCGGTGGTCGCCGGATGGCTGCCGTTGCTCCTGCTCATCGGCGGCTCGTCGGGCGCGCCGCTGCTGGCCTGGGGCTGCCGGATGGCCGCGCGCGGCCCGGCCCGTGCGTCGGGCGCCCAGGAGGAGTGGCGGCTGCGGAGGATCGCCGCCGAGTGCGGCCACACGCACGTCCTCGAACCGGTCGCCGCCGAACTGCTGCGCTACCGCGAGGTGCGCGAGCGGTACGTCGTCGCCGCGTCGCCGACCGGAGAGGCCGGTCTGTCACGGACGATCCGCTGAGGTCACGACCTGCCGTTCCGTAACGATTCGACCTCACGGCACCGGAGTTGCGCCCCCCGCCGGGTGCGCCGCGCGCCGCCCCTCCTACGATCGCCCGTATGTACGGGGACGCCCGCCGGACGTCACGTCCGCGCCCTGGGGTCCCGTGCGTCACAGGAGGGGCACACCATGAATCTTGCGCGCAAGCGGGCGTTCACCCGCCTTGCCGCCTCGGCCGTCGCGACGGGCCTGCTCACCGCGGGCACGTTCGCCACCGCGACGTCCGCCACGGCCGACGACGGCCCCGGGCAGCCGGGAGGAGCCACGGCGACGCTGGGCGGCCTCGTCGTCCACGGTTCCATCGACGTCACCACCGCCGACGGGGAGACGCGCGGTGTGGAGGGCGGTCTCTTCGAGATGACCTCCGACAGCGGCAGCACGCTCCAGACGTACTGCATCGACCTGTTCACCGGGACCGTGGCCGACGCCCGCTACCAGGAGGTGGACTGGGACGCGTCCAAGCTCCACGACAACGAGGACGCCGGGCGTATCCAGTGGGTGCTCCAGAACGCGTTCCCCACGGTGAGCGCCGCCGACCTGGCCGCGCAGGCCGGGGTCGGGGAACTGGGCGACTCCCAGGCAGCCGCCGCCACGCAGGCCGCGATCTGGGAGCTGTCGGACGGCGTGGACGCCGAGCCGCGTGACGACGTCGCCGCCGAGGTGACCGACTGGCTGCTGGCCAACGCCGTGGACGCCGAGGAGCCGGGCGCCTCGCTCGCCCTGGCGCCCGACACGGTCAGCGGCGAGGCCGGGAGCCTCGTCGGGCCCGTCACCGTCTCGACCACCGCCGACGCGGTGTCCGTCGTCCTGGACCCGGCGGCCACCGCCGCCGGGCTCACCCTGGTGGACGCCGACGGCGCGCCGCTCTCGCCCGAGGGCGTGACCGACGGCCAGGAGCTGTGGTTCTCCGTGCCCGAGGGCGCGGGCGACGGCTCCGGCGGCGTCACGGCCACCGCGACCTCGACCGTGCCGATCGGCCGTGTCTTCACCGGCATCGCCACCACGACCCAGACGATGATCCTCGCCGGTACCGAGAACACCTCGGTCGAGGCGCGCGCCGGTGTCACCTGGACCGAGGCGTCCGTCGCCCCGGTCGCGGTGAGCTTCGCCGAGCGGTGCGCCGAGGAGGGCGGCGGCATCGAGGTCTCGATCACCAACCACGGCGACGAGCCCCGCAGCTTCGTCGTCGGCGACCAGACCGTGGACCTCGGTCCCGGTGAGGAGTCGGGGCCCGTGTGGGTGCCCGCGGCCGAGGACACCGAGACCACCGTCCAGGTGACGGGCGCCGACGGCACCGTCCACGGCGAGTACACCGTGACCCTCGACTGCGAGCCCACGCAGTCCGAGACCCCGGCCGCGCCGCCCGCGGGCGAGACCCCCGGCGGCGAGACCCCGCAGGACGGCAACACCCCGGCCCCCGCCGGTGACAGCGAGGACCTGGCCGAGACCGGCGGCGGCACCGACCCGGTGCTGTTCGGCGGGATCGCCGTCGCGCTGCTCGTCGTCGGCGGCGCCGTCGTGTTCCTCGTGCGCCGTCGCGGCGCCGGGAACGGCGACTGACGGCCCCGGCCGTGCACGCGTGACCGTACGGCCGCCCCGGCCGTGACGTACCGCGCAGAGAGGGGGCGGGCCCGCGCGAGGGCCCGCCCCCTCCGTCGTTCCCCGGCCACCGGTTTCCGCCGGGCAGGGGGCATGCGGCAGGATGGAGTCGCAGCCCCGCTGCCTGGGCGCCGACGACCACACACCCACCGCTGATCTGCCGGACGGTTTCTCTTGGCTGAGTACATCTACACCATGCGCAAGGCGCGCAAGGCGCACGGCGACAAAGTCATCCTCGACGACGTCACGCAGAGCTTCCTGCCCGGCGCGAAGATCGGCGTCGTGGGCCCCAACGGCGCCGGTAAGTCCACCGTGCTGAAGATCATGGCGGGCCTGGAACAGCCGTCGAACGGCGACGCGTTCCTCACCCCGGGCTACAGCGTCGGCATCCTGCTCCAGGAGCCGCCGCTCGACGAGTCCAAGACCGTCCTGGAGAACGTGCAGGAGGGCGTCGCCGAGATCAAGGGCAAGCTCGACCGCTTCAACGAGATCGCCGAACTCATGGCGACCGACTACAGCGACGCCCTGATGGAGGAGATGGGCACCCTCCAGGAACAGCTCGACCACGCGAACGCCTGGGACCTCGAAGCGCAGCTCGAACAGGCCATGGACGCCCTCGGCTGCCCGCCCGGCGACTGGCCCGTCACCACGCTCTCCGGCGGTGAGAAGCGCCGCGTCGCGCTGTGCAAGCTGCTCCTCGAACAGCCCGACCTGCTGCTGCTCGACGAGCCCACCAACCACCTCGACGCCGAGTCCGTCCAGTGGCTGGAGCAGCACCTCGCGAAGTACGCGGGCACCGTCGTCGCCATCACCCACGACCGGTACTTCCTCGACAACGTCGCGGAGTGGATCTGCGAGGTGGACCGCGGCCGGCTGCACGGCTACGAGGGCAACTACTCCAAGTACCTGGAGACCAAGCAGGCGCGCCTCAAGGTCGAGGGCCAGAAGGACGCCAAGCGCGCCAAGCGCCTGAAGGACGAGCTGGAGTGGGTCCGCTCCAACGCCAAGGGCCGCCAGGCCAAGTCCCGTGCGCGCCTCGCCCGTTACGAGGAGATGGCCGCCGAGGCGGAGAAGACCAGGAAGCTGGACTTCGAGGAGATCCAGATCCCGCCGGGCCCGCGTCTGGGCAACGTCGTGGTCGAGGTCAACGACCTGCACAAGGCGTTCGGCGACAAGGTCCTCGTGGACGGCCTGTCGTTCACGCTGCCGCGCAACGGCATCGTCGGCGTCATCGGCCCCAACGGCGCGGGCAAGACCACGCTGTTCAAGATGATCCTGGGCCTGGAGCCGGTGGACAGCGGCGACGTGCGCGTCGGCGACACCGTCAACATCTCCTACGTGGACCAGTCGCGCGCCAACATCGACCCGAAGAAGTCGCTGTGGGAGGTCGTCTCCGACGGTCTCGACCACATCAGCGTCGGCCAGGTCGAGATGCCCTCGCGCGCCTACGTCAGCGCCTTCGGCTTCAAGGGCCCCGACCAGCAGAAGCCCGCCGGGATCCTCTCCGGCGGCGAGCGCAACCGCCTGAACCTCGCGCTCACCCTCAAGCAGGGCGGCAACCTGCTGCTCCTCGACGAGCCGACGAACGACCTCGACGTGGAGACGCTCTCCTCACTGGAGAACGCGCTGCTGGAGTTCCCCGGCTGCGCCGTCGTCGTCTCCCACGACCGGTGGTTCCTCGACCGCGTCGCGACGCACATCCTGGCGTACGAGGGCGAGTCCCGCTGGTTCTGGTTCGAGGGCAACTACGAGTCCTACGAGAAGAACAAGATCCAGCGCCTCGGCGCGGAGGCGGCCCGCCCGCACCGCACCACGTACAAGAAGCTGACCCGGGGCTGAGGGGCGTGCGGCACCTCTACCAGTGCCCCCTGCGCTGGTCGGACATGGACGCCTTCGGGCACATCAACAACGTGGTCTTCCTCCGCTACCTGGAGGAGGCCAGGATCGACTTCATGTTCCGGCTGGCGCGGGAGGCCGCGTCCGGCGCGTTCACCGGCGGCTCGGTGGTGGCGCGGCACGAGATCGACTACCTGAAGCCGCTGGTCCACCGGCACACGCCGGTGACCATCGAGACGTGGGTGGCCAAGCTGGGCGGCGCGTCCGTGACGGTGGCGTACGAGATCAAGGACGAGGCGGCCGTGTACGCGCGGGCCGCCACCGTCGTGGTCCCCTACGACCTGGAGCAGGCCAGGCCGCGGCGGTTGACGCCCGAGGAGCGGACGTTCCTCCAGCAGTACGCCGACGACCGGTTCGGCGCCCCGGGCGGCGGCACGGCCCCGGAGGGCGCGCCCGCCGTATGACAGCCCACGGACAGCTGGCCCTGGCCGAGCCGGGGGAGGCCGGTGACCTCGCCGCCTTCCTCGGCCGCCAACTGCGCTGGGACCGTACGGCGGCGGCCCGGCTGCGCGCCGACGGCCCGGCCCTCGCCCTCTTCACCCGGCCCGCGCGCTTCGACGTGCTGGCCGTCCGCGTCTGCGCGCTGCGCGAGCACGCCGCGCTCGACACCACCGTGTCGGCGGGCGAGCTGCTGGAACGGCTCGACACCGAGGCGGGCACGGTCGCGGTCCCCGCCTCCGTCACCGGCCCGTCCTGGGCCGGGATGCTGCCGCCGCGCGGCAACTGGCGCGCGCTGGGCGACGTACCGGAGCACGGCGTACGCGGCGCCGCCGCCGCGGTGATCGCCGAGTTCCGCCGCCGCACCGAGGCCCTGCCGGACGCGGGCCGCACCCGCACGGCGCTCGACGCACTGGCCGACGAGATCTGGTCGCGGCACCTGCCGGGCACCACGCTGCCGCTGCGCGCCGTCCACGCGGCGCACGCCCTCGGCTTCCTGCGGGCCCCCGGCCCGGCCGCCGTCCTGACCAGCGGCCCCTGGCTGCGGCTGCGCACGGCCCTCGGCTCCGTCGCCGTCCGCCGCTCCGGCGGCCTGCCCGGCATCGGCGTCACACCGCTGACGCCCTGACACCGCCGGGGGGCGCGATGGGACGGGGCGAGCGGGACGTCCTCACGGAGGGCGCGCGGCTCCACGCGGCGGCGCGGGCGCTGACCGACGACCACGACGCGGCCCTCGCCGCCGCGCGCGCCGCCTTCGCGCCGCTGCAAACCGCCGAGGTGGACGCGATGCTGGACGCGCTCCCCGTCGCCAGGCTCCAGGAGTCCACAGGCGGACGGCTGCGGCTCGCCGCCGTCGAGAAGAGCGGGCTGCGCACCGTCCGGCAGGTGCGTGACGCCGGGGCCCACCGGCTGCGGCAGATCCCGGGCGTGGGGGAGCGTACGGTCGATCAGCTCCTCGGCGCCGCACGTCACTTGGACGAGGCGGCCCGGGAGACCGTCGCCGTGCGCATCGACGTGGACCGGCAGGACCATCCGGGCACGACCGCCCTCGTCACCGCGCTGCACGTCCTGGTCGAGGCAGGGCCGGAGGCGCGGCGTGCCGTGGAGCGGGCCGCCGCCCTCGCGCCGCGGCTCGGCCCGCTGCTCGCCGACGCGGCGCCCGCCGCGGGGCGGGTGCGCATGCTGCTGGCCGGGCGGGAGCGCAGGACGCGGGCCCTGGCGGCGGTCGAGGAGATCCGCGCGCTGCTGGCAGGGGAGGCGGCGGCCGGTACCGAGGCGGCGTTCGCCCAGGCGTCGGCCGACCTGCTGCGGGGGCCCGCGGACCCGGACGGCCTGGTCGCGTGGGTGGACTTCGAGCAGCGTCCCGCCGAGTACCACACGCTGCTCGCGGAGATCTCGGGCGCCGCCCCCGACCGGGCGGCGGCGGAGGGGTTCCTGCCGGAGGACGTCGCCGAACGGGTGCGCGGCCAGCGGCTCGACGACACGCACCGGCGCGTCTCGCTGCGCGGCTACCAGGTGTTCGGCGCGCGCTTCGTCCTCGCGCGGCGCAGGGCGATCCTGGGCGACGAGATGGGCCTCGGGAAGACCGTGCAGGCCGTCGCGGTACTGGCGCATCTGGCCGCCGAGGGCCGCAGCCGCTTCCTGGTCGTCTGCCCGGCGAGCGTCCTGGTGAACTGGGTGCGCGAGATCGAGGCCCGCAGCGCGCTGCGCGTGGTGCCGCTGCACGGCCCCGACCGGCACGACGCGTTCGCCGACTGGCAGGCGCGCGGCGGCGTCGGCGTGACGACGTTCGACGCCCTGCGCGGCTTCCCGGTGCCCGAGGGCGGCGAACTCGGGATGCTGGTCGTGGACGAGGCGCACTACGTGAAGAACCCGGAGGCGCTGCGCTCGCAGGCCGTCGCCCGCTGGGCCGGGAGCTGCGAACGGGTCCTGCTGATGACCGGCACGCCGATGGAGAACCGCGTCGGCGAGTTCCGCAGCCTGGTGCGCCTGCTCGACCCCGGGCTCGCGGACCAGTTGGGGGAGGGGGCGGCGCCGGTCGGGCCGACCGCCTTCCGGAAGGCCGTCGCGCCGGTCTACCTGCGCCGCAACCAGGTGGACGTCCTCACGGAACTGCCGGGCGTCCAGCACACGGACGAGTGGGAGGAGCTGAGCGCCGAGGACGAGGCGGCGTACCGGGAGGCCGTGCTGTCGGGGAACTTCATGGCGATGCGGCGGGCCGCGTACGCGCGTCCCGGCGCATCGGCCAAGCTCGGGCGGCTGCGGGAGATCGTCGCCGAGGCAGGCGAGAACGGGCTGAAGACCGTCGTGTTCTCGAACTTCCGCGACGTCCTCGCGACGGTCGGGGACGCGCTGGGCGGCGCGGTGTTCGGGCCGCTCACCGGCTCCGTGCCCCCGGTGCGGCGGCAGGAGGTGGTGGACGCGTTCTCCGCCGCGCCCGGGCCCGCCGTGCTGCTGGCGCAGATCCAGGCGGCGGGCGTGGGGCTGAACCTCCAGGCGGCGTCGGTCGTGATCCTGTGCGAGCCGCAGACCAAGCCGACGACCGAGCAGCAGGCCGTGGCGCGGGCGCAGCGGATGGGGCAGGTCAGGACGGTGCGCGTGCACCGGCTGCTCGCGACGGGCGGGGTGGACGAACGGCTCGTGCGGGCGCTGGCGCGCAAGTCCCGTCTGTTCGACGTGTTCGCGCGCCGCAGCGCGGTGGCGGAGGCGACGCCGGACGCCGTGGACGTCTCGGACGCGGAGCTGGCGCGGCGGATCGTCGAGGAGGAGCAGGCGCGCCTCGGCGCGGGCGCCGGGGAGCGGGCCGGTACGGCGGCCGGGGAGGACTGAGGAGCGGCCGGTGCGCCGAAGGCGCCGTGGCGGGTGGGCGGAAAGCGGCGGGAACCTGCCAGGGTGGTGGGCTTGCGGTAGGACATACGTACTCGTATGGTCACTTCGCGTGCATCCGGTGTCCGTCCGGAGCACGGCCGTCTCCCGGGAACCGGTCCGCCCCCCGCGGGCCGTACGACCGGCGCGACCTCGCCGTTCCCCCGGGTACGGCCGCCGTGCGGACGCCCGTGGTCCCGCCGTCGCCGACGGGCACCGTGTCACCGACCGCTACGAGGGGGCGAGCCGGTACCCGGCGCCGGGAGGCACCGCTCCGGTGGGACCACGCCCGCCCGTCCCCCCGGCCCAGGGCCGGGGGGCGTCTGCGACGATGGAGGGGTGACCGAGCAGCAGTCGTTCTACGAGCAGGTCGGGGGCGAGCCGACGTTCCGGCGTCTCGTCCACCGGTTCTACGAGGGGGTCGCCGCGGACCCGGTCCTGCGGCCGATGTACCCGGAGGAGGACCTCGGACCCGCCGAGGAACGGTTCACGCTCTTCCTCATGCAGTACTGGGGCGGCCCCCGCACCTACAGCGACAACCGGGGCCACCCGCGCCTGCGCATGCGGCACGCGCCGTTCGCCGTGGACCGCGCCGCGCACGACGCGTGGCTGCGGCACATGCGCGACGCGGTGGACGAGCTGGGCCTCCCGCCCGAGCAGGAGACCCAGCTGTGGAACTACCTGGTGTACGCCGCCGCGTCCATGGTCAACACCCCCGGCTGACGCGGCACATGGCCGGGCGGCGGCCCGCGCTCAGGCGTTGTCCCAGCGGAAGAAGCGGGCCGCGATCGCCGTCAGCACGGCGGTGAACAGCAGCAGCCCGCCCATCACCGGCAGCGCGTCGCCCCAGCCGCCGTCCCGCGTGAGCACGTCCATGACCGCCTCGTTCAGATGCTTGAGCGGCAGGATGTTCGAGACGGCCCGCAGCCAGCCGGGCATCATCTCGGTCGGGAAGAACGACCCGGCGAGGAACGCCATCGGCAGCACGACGCTCTGGAGCGCGCCGTTGGCCGCCTCCTCCGAGCCGACCAGCGCGCCGATCAGCAGCCCGATCGACATGAACGCCAGCGTCCCGCAGGCCACGAGCGGCAGCGTCAGCCACCAGTTGCCGCTGAGCTGGAGCCCGTAGACGGGCAGCGCCGCGACGCCGATGAAGATCGCGACCTGGACGAACGCCACGGCCAGGCTGACGCCGACCCGCGCGCCGACCACGGCCCCCGGGCTCACCGGGGCCAGCCACAGGCGCCGCAGGATGCGCTTCTTGCGCCACGTGACGAGCGTGAACGCCGACGAGTACGCGGCGCCCGTCGCGACCGCGTAGCCGAGCAGGCCCGGCGTCAGGAACTGGATGGGCTTGACCGACTCGTCCTCGACCCGGTCGGTGACGAGGGTGTGCGCCGGGTCCTGGCCGGTCGCCGCGACGTTCGCCGTCTGCACGATCGACTGCATGAGGCCCTGCGCCGTGCCCGCGCGGGCCGCGTCCGCCATGGAGATGCGCAGCTCGACCCGGCCGTCGTCCTCCCAGACGACGGCGTCCACGTCGCCGTTGCGCACGTCCTCAAGTGCCTGCGCGCGGTCGGCGGACCGTTCGATCGTCAGCGCGTCGGACAGCGCGGCGAGCTGCTCCTGCGGCATGTCGTCCAGCACGGCGACGTCGCCGACCTCCACGACCGTGACGCGCGCGCCCGCGGTGTCCTGGAACAGCAGGCCGAACAGCGCCAGGAACATGATGGGGAACAGGATCGTGAAGAAGACGGCCGTGCGGTCGCGCAGCAGCCCCTTCAGCATGGCCCGGGACAGCGCCCGGAACGCCCCGGGGCTCATCCGCGGTACTCCCGTCCGGTCAGCTGGAGGAAGACGTCCTCCAGGGTGCGCACCCCGGCCTCCGCGACGAGGTCGGCCGGTGCCCCTTCCTTGAGGATGCTGCCCTTGTCCATGATGGCGACGCGGTCGCACAGCACCTCGGCCTCGTCGAGGTAGTGCGTGGTGAGGACGACGGTGCGGCCCGAGGAGTTGATCTCCCGCAGCAGGTCCCACAGGTTGCGCCTGGCCTGCGGGTCGAGGCCGGTCGTCGGCTCGTCCAGGAAGACCAGTTCGGGATCGTGCACCAGGGCGCAGGCGATGGACAGGCGCTGCGCCTGGCCGCCGGAGAGCTTGTCGTCGCGGACGTCACGCTTCTCCGTCAGCCCGACGACCTCCAGCATCGCGTCGGCCCGCTCCGGCGGCACGCCGTACAGGGCGGCGAAGGTGTGGATCTGCTCGCGGGCGGTGAGCTTGTCGAAGAACGCGGACGCCTGCAACTGCACACCGATGCGCCGCAGCAGTTCGGGCTTGCGCGGCCACGACGGCTCACCCAGCAGCGTCACGCCGCCCTCGTCGGGTTCGCGCAGGCCCTCGACGATCTCCAGCGTGGTCGTCTTGCCCGCCCCGTTGGGGCCGAGGATCCCGAAGAACTCCCCCCGGCCCACCTCGAACGTCACGCCGTCAACGGCCTGTACATCCCCGTACCGCTTCCGCAGTCCCCGGACCGCTATCGCGGGTATGTCGTCATGGGTCACACGGCGATCGTAGGCGGCGGGCCGCGGGGGAAGGTAAAGGGACGGTTCCGGTTGCGGCGTTCCCGCCCGCGATCAGGACGGGTTGCGGTAGAGCGTCAGGGTCGTCCAGGCGCCGATGTGGACGCGGTCGCCCTCCTTCAGCGGGACGGGGACGAAGGGCTGGATCGGGTCCTCGGCCATGTTGATCGTCGTGCCGTTGGTCGAGTCCTGGTCGATCACGGCCCAGCCGCCGTCGTTCTGCTGCACGAGGACGGCGTGCTGGTGCGAGACGCCCGGGTCCTCCGGGGGGCGCGACAGGTCGATGTCGGGCGACTCGCCGGTGGACTGGCGGCGCCGTCCGACGGTGACCTGCGGGCCCGTGAGCGGCATCTGCTGGTCGGGCGCGTACGCGGGCAGGCTGAGCTGCGCGGCCTCGGGGCCCGAGCGGCGCATCATCGCCGTGAAGTACTGCGGGTCGGCGCCGATGGCGACGAGCCAGGAGCCAGACCGGTCGTCGGGCCGCGCGGGGGCGCCGGGCATCCCCGGGTACGGGGGCGGCTGGTGGGCGGGCGGCGGGGCCGCGTGGGGCTGGTGCTGCTGGTGTTGCTGGTGTTGCGGTCCTGGCGGCGGCAGCGTCCAGTCGTCGGCCGGGCGCGCGGGCGCCGGGGGGAACTGCGGGGAGGGCGCGCCGTGCTGGCCGAAGTCGGGCTCCTGCCGGGCGGGCGGGACCGGCGGGAGGTAGGCGGTCGCCGAGTTGGTGAGGAAGTTGAAGCGGCACTCCTCGCAGAACGGCGACCTGCCCTCGCGGGGGGTTCCGCACTGGGGGCACGTCTCGCCCTGGTGCGGGGCCATGTGCGGCATCGAGGAGGTCGCCTGCGCGGGCTCGCCGTAGTGCTGCGGGCCCGTGGGCTGTCCGCCGTGCCCCGGGTACGACGGAGGGGGCGGCGGCTGCGCGTGGCCGCCGGTGGCGCCTGGCCACGGCGGTGGCGCGGGCTGCCCCCCGGGGCCGCCGCCGTACCCGCCGCCCGGCGGCGGCGGAAGTGGTGGCATACCGGCGGCGGGCGCCGGTATGCGGTGCCCGCACACCTCGCACCAGTCCTCGGCCCCCGACTGGTGGCCGTTCGGGCACGTCGGCATGTGACTGCCTCCCCTTACCTCGACGTCGTCACTCGGCTTCGCTGCTCGGCTCGGCTTCTTCTCTCGCTTCGTGCGACTGCTTCACGCGGACGGTCTGCGTTGACCGGGTCGCCAAAGTCATCTCATCGGTTTGGGTGACCGCAGTCTTCAGTCGAACAGTACCCGTCGCCGCGTCCTCCACGTCCACCACCTTCGCCAGCAGTTTCGCGGTCGCCTCGTTGCCGGACGCGTACGCCAGCCGCACCGCGCGACCCAGCCGCGCCGTCGCGCCGACGCCGTCCCCCGCCTTGCGCAGCCGCAGCCCCTCGTCGATGGCACCGGCCAGTTCCGCCTGGCCCGTGTAGTGCGCCACCTGCGGGCTGATCGCCGTGACGGCCGTCACGTCGTCCGTCCACACCGCCCGCACCAGCCCCTGGCCCAGCGTCACGGCGGGCGGCCCGTCGGGCGCCGCAGGATCGGGCACGACGAGCGTCACCCGCGCCGCGAGCATCTCCTCGCCGAGACCGGCCGCCGGTACCTCGACGCACAGGTGGTAGTCCCGGCTCTCCTCGCCCCACGCGCCGGTCGGGTAGGCACCGGCACGCGGCGGCACCTCCTCCCGGCGCTCCGTCAGGTCCACGACGGTCGGCGCCACCTGCTTCACGAAGCGCACCACCGCATCGCGCGGCGTCCACACCCGCAACGACACGTCGCCGATGCCCTTGCCCATGACGGCCTCCATGAGCGCGGTGAAGTCGCCCGCCAGGCCGCCAGGTTCCGCCACGATGTCGGCCGAGCCGAGCAGCGCCCGCGCGATGCCGGTGACCTCCTCGACCTCCCAGTCGGTGCCGACGCCGCGCGCGTCACACGTGAACCGGCCCGCGCAGGCGTCCAGCGCCGCGCGCAACGCCTCGGGCTCCTCGTGCTCGTTGCGCCCGTCCGTCAGCAGGATGCCGTGCCTGACGGTGGCCTTCGTCGTGCGCAGCAGCCGCTCCGCCAGCGTGAGCCAGGTGCCGATGGCCGTGCCGCCCGACGCCTCCAGGCGCCGCAGCGCGTCCTTGGCCGCGCCCTTCGTCGTGGCGTCGGCGACGGCCAGCCGCCCGCCGCCCGGATACAGCTCCGTCGCCTCGTGCGTGCCCGTCACGACGGCGAACTCCACGCCGTCGCGCAGCGTGTCGATCGCCGCGGCCGTCGCCCGCGCGGCGCCCCGCAGCTTCGCGGGCGGGTACTGCATGGAGCCCGACACGTCGAGCATGATCACGACGGCGGCGGGCGGCAGCGCGGCGCCGCCCGAGGCCGTGACCGTCACGACCGCGTTCACCTCGCGCCCGGTCGCGGGCAGGTACTCGTTCTGGAAGACCTCGACGGCGAACCGGCTCGGTGGGCTCTTCACTCGCGGTCCTCCTTCCGGACGCCGGGCGGGGCCGTCGTCAGGCGCTGTCGGCGCGGGCGGGGAAGGGGATGACGGCCACCGTCACGTTGTCGTGCCCGCCCGAGTCGAGGGCGTGCCTGACGAGGTGGCGCGCCCCGGCCAGCGGCTGCCGCGCCACGTCGTCGGGCACCAGCGCCGCCATCTGCTCGGCGCTGTCCGCGTAGTTCCACAGGCCGTCCGTGCAGACGATGACGACGCCCGGCCTGTCCGGCTCGAACGAGGCGGTGTGCGGCTCGATCTCGACCGCGTCGGCGCCCAGCCAGGCGGTGATGGCGTGCGCGCGGTGGTCCGTCATGGCCTCCGCCTCGCTGAGCAGCCCGGCGGCCACCATCTGCGCCGCCCACGAATCGTCCTCGGTCAGCCGCGCGGACGGCGCGGCCCGGTCCTCCGGCACCCAGTAGGCGCGGCTGTCGCCGATCCAGCCGACCGTGAGGAGACGGCCGCTGGTCACCGCGCCGACGATCGTGCAGGCGGGGGAGTTGCGGCCCGGCTCGGGCGCGGTCGTCTCGGCGAGCGCGGTGACGGCGTGCGCGGCGCTCACCAGCGCGTCGTTCATCGCGCGCGGGCCAGGGACGCCCTGCGGCAGCAGGGTCAGCAGCGCCCGCAGGGCCGCGCGGGCGGCGGTCGCCGAGGCGTCGTCGGGCCGCGTGGAGGACGAGACGCCGTCGCAGACCACGGCGAGGACGGCCGGGGAGCCGTCGGGCAGCGCCGTGGTCGAGACGGTGAACGCGTCCTCGTTGCGGTGGTGCCGGTGGCCGAGGTCGCTGACGGCGGCCACGCCGCCGAGCGCGCTCTCGACATGGTCGCGGTCGCCCGGCTGGGACCGGCCGCACTCCGTGCAGAAACCGTCCTGGTCCACGAAGCCGTTGCCGCAGACCGCGCAGACGCGGCGCGGATCCTCGCGCGGCGCCCGGGCCGCCTGGTGCTGGTGCGCGCGCCGGGGGTCGGCGGGGGCGCTCGGCGGCGCGCCGTGGGCGTCGGCCGCCGGGGCGGCGGGCTCCTGCGCGGCGACGGGCGCAGGCGGTTGCGCCGGGGCCGGGGCCGGGGCCGCGGGCGCGGGGGCGGCCGGGGGAACGGGCGGCGCGGGGGAGCGCGGGTCGGGGCGGCCGACCGCGCGCGGATCGGCGGCCTGCCGCTGCCCGGACGGTGCGCCCGGCTCAGGCCCCGGCTCGATCTGCGCCTCGACGCGCGCCGCGACCGTCTCCCGGGGCGGCGGCAGCCGGAAGTCCGCCTCCGTGCCGCCCGCCTGGGGCGGACGCGCGGCGCGCGCGACGGTCGTCACGTCCGTGCCGCAGACGCCGCAGAAGCGGTCGTCGTCCTCCAGGGGCTCCCCGCAGCCGGGGCAGGTGGAGAGTTGGTCGAGCTGCGGCATCGTCACACCCAAGTTTTCGGGCGGAAGCGGTTGGCCGCCTCCACCAGTTCGGTCCGTTCACTGCTGGTCGGCGCCAGCCGGGCGAGCCGCCGGTGGGACCGTTCCAGGCCGAGCCTGATCCCGGTCTCGTCCAGCGGGCCCCCGAGCAGCCGCCCGGGAGGATCAGTCTGCGGCCGGGACGGCTCCGTGGAACCGGCGAGCACCCAGTCGAGCGCGGACCCCAGCACCTCACAGGACAACTGTTCCCCCAGCCATGGTTCCAGGCCCGCCGCGCGCAACCGCTCGACCTGCGCGCCCGCCGCCAGCAGGTCGGGCAGGAGGTCGTCCCCCGGCTCCCGCTCGCGCAGCCGCGCCCGCACGGCCGCCACCCGGGCCGCCGTCCAGTGCGCGGAGGTCTCAGGCACCGACTCCAACGCCCGTACGGCGCCCTGCCGGTTGCCGGTGGCCAGCCGCACCCTGGCCAGGCCGAAGCCCGCGCTCACATGGCTCGGGTCGGTCGTCCAGACGACGGAGTAGTAGTCCGCCGCGTTGTCCCACTGCCCCAGCACCTCCGCGCACACGGCGAGCGCCAGCTTGGGCGCGATCTCGCCGGGGAACGCGTCGTACACCGCGTCGAAGGCCAGCGCGGCGCTCTCGCGGTCGTCGGCGGCCAGCGCCACGAGCCCCCGGTACCAGACCACGCGCCAGTCGGAGCCGTACCGGCCCGCCAGCGACTCCAGGTGCGCGCGGGCCGTCTCCAGCGCCTCGGCGCCCGGCGTCTCCAAGTGGGCGCGCAGCTCGCGCAGCCGCAGCTCGACGGAGCGCGCGGGCGCCCCGGCCAGCGCCGCCACCGTGTCGCCCGGCGCGGTGCCCGTCAGACCGGCGAGGAAGCCCGCGTTCGGGTCGTCGGGGTCCACCTTGGGCGTGGGCAGCGCGAGGACGGTCGCCCGCGCGTCGAGCGTCACGGTGCGCGGCGCGCCCGGCATCGGCTCGGGGCCTTGAACGGCGGGCGGCGGCAGGGGCGGTGGCGGCGGCACGGCACGCCCCCGCCGCTGCCACGTCAGCCGCGCCGGGAGTACCGGACGCACCGGGCGGACGCCGAGGCGCGACACGGCCCCCTCGGCGCGCGGCACCAGCTCGGTGTCCACGACGCGCGGCTCTGGACCGAACAGCGCCGAGATCGCGGGCTGCGGCTGCGCCGTCCGCGTGGCGACGATCTCCCGCAGCACGCCCGTCAGTTGCTCGGCCATCTCCTGCGCCGACGCGAACCGGCGGTGCGGATCGGGGTCGGTCGCGCGCACCAGCAGCCGGTAGAACGACTCGTACTCGCGGAAGACGTCGATGTAGTCCGGGTCGGGCAGGCTGTCGCGGTAGATCGTCGTGTAGCCCTGGAAGTCGAACGTGAGGACGGCCAGGGTGCGCGCCACCGTGTACAGGTCGGACGCGACGGAGGGGCCCAGCTCCTCCACCTCGGGCGCCTGGAAGCCCGGCGTCCCGTAGATGTTGCTGACGTCGTCGTCCATGCGGCGCACGGCGCCCATGTCTATGAGCTTCAGCTGGTCGCCCTGCTGGATGGCGTTGTCCACCTTGAAGTCGCAGTAGAGCAGGTTGCGGCTGTGCAGGTACGCCAGCGCGTCCAGGGCCTCGATCCCGTAGGCGCACGCCTGCTCGACGGGCATCGGGTCGCGGCGGCCGTCGCGCGTGCGCCGGTCGTTGGCGATCTCCTTCAGCGACCGGCCGCCGACGTACTCCATGACGATGTAGCCGTCCACGCTGCCCGTGCGCTGGTCCAGATGCTCCACGAAGTTGTAGATCCGCACGATGCTGGAGTGCTCGATCTCCGCCAGGAAGCGCCGCTCCGAGATCGCGACCTGCCGCGCGTCCTCGTCGCCCGCGTCCAGCAGGCCCTTCAGCACGACCCAGCGGCGGGAGACGGCCAGGTCGATCGCCAGGTAGATCCAGCCGAGGCCGCCGTGCGCCAGGCAGCCCGCGATCTCGTACTGCCCCTTCACGACGTCGCCGGGCCGCAGCTTGGGGAGGAACGAGTAGGGGTGGCCGCACTTGGTGCAGAAGCCTTCCGTGCGGCCCGCGCGCGCCCCGCGCGAACGGCCCACGGGCGCGCCGCACTCGCCGTTGCCGCAGAACCGCTTGCGCTCGGGGACCTCCGGGTTGTCCAGCACGGCGGTCAGCGGGTCGGGGCGCGGCTCGGGCGGCATGCTGATCAGCCCGGCGCCCAGCCGGGTGCGCCCCGACCCACCGGCCGACGCGCGCGAACTGTGCACCGACACGGACCGGACGGACGGGCCGCCGCCGCGCGACTTGCCCAGCTGCCCGGAGACCGAGCGCTGCGAATAGCGGGAGCGCGCGCTCTCCGACCGCGCGGAGGATTCGGAGGGTTCGGACGCCGCGGAGCCCGACGAGGCCGAGTCCCCCGACGCCTGGCGCGGCAGCCGCCCGCCCGTCCCGCCCGTGCCGTCCCGGCCCGTCGCCATGGTCGAGGTCGCCCCGATCATGCCCTCGGCCGACACGACGGGCGCCAGCCCGCAGACGTCGCAGTACAGCGCCCCGCCGCCGACGTCCTCGTACCCGCCGGGGCAGCCGGGCCGCTGGCACAGCGCCGCGCGTTCGCCGCTCATCGGTCCCCACCTCCCGCGTCCGGCGCCCGCACGGGCCCGGACACCAGCGCCTCCGCCGTCGCCCGCTGGTAGCGCAGCACGGCGTTCTCCGCCGCCCGCAGGTCGCACGGCGCCGACCACAGCATCCGCCGCGCCACGTCGTAGCGTTCCACGAGCATCGGCTCCTCCGCCTTGCCGTACCTGGCGGCCTTCGCCTTGTACGCGTCCAGCCTGCCGCGCAGCTCCGCCCGGACCGCCAGCGGCTCCGTGACGGCCGACAGCGACGCGCGGGCCCGCTGCAACTCGTCCTCGGCGCGCACCTCCAAGTCCTCAAGGAGCGGCGAGAGGCGGTGCCACAGCGCGCGGCGCCGGTAGTCGGCGGCCAGCGCGAGCCGTTCGTGCAGCACCGTCGATGGCCCGGAGACGGCCGGTACCTCGGACGCGGCGATCTTCGCCAGCACCTCGCCGCGCGCGGTGCGGGCCTCGGCGAGCGTGCGGTCGGCGCGCGAGAGGACGTCCCGCAGCCGCACGAGCCGGGCCTCCGCGTCCTTGCGCACGTCGATGACGGCCTCGACCTCCCGCCTGATGTCGTCCAGCGCGCGCGCCGCGCGGTCGTAGCGCGCCGTGTCGGGACGGCCGCCGCCCGGCGCGCTGCTGCCGCCCGTGGGCCGCCAGAAGGCCAGCGGGTCCGCGATGACCTCGGCGCGCAGGGCCGTCAACTCCTCGGTGACGCGCGCCAGTTCGTCGCCCGCCGGGTGTGTGCCCGGCCGTACACCGGCGGCGTGCGCCAGGTCGCGCAGCCGGTGCTGCTCGGCGGCGAGGAAGTCTATGCGGGCGGGCAGCGCGGACCAGACGGCGTCGGCGGCGATCACCATGTCGAGGACGCGCGCGTACCCCGCGTTCATCCGCTCCACGAGGTCGGCCCAGGTGACGCGCTCCACGAGCCTGCCGTCCGTGCCCGCCAGGACGATGCCGTCGCCCGACACCAGCGCCGTCAGCTCGGCCAGGTCGTCGGACGACGGGTGACGGCGCCGCGCCCGCAGCCTGCGGGCGGCCGTCAGCGCGGCGCTCGCCGTGTCGAACCACTGCCACAGGGCGGTGACGGTCTCCTCGGCGTGCGACCAGCGTTCCCGTGTCGTCCCCGACAGCTCGGCGCCGTCGAGCAGCCTGCGGCCCGCGTGGTCCTGGAGGGCGAGCAGGGACGACTCGATCGCCTCGTGCTCGGCGCCACGACGCGCCAGCGCGCGGTCCACCTCGTCACGGCTGAGCACCCTGCCGCCCGCGTCCGGGGCCATCGCTCTCCCCTCGATTGTCGTGCCGCTGTCGGTCGTCCTGCTGCCGCATCCCTTCCCCGCATCGGGGGACGGTCAGTCGCGGTACACGGGGTCGGGCGGCTCGACGCTCCCGCCGAGGTGCAGGGCGAGGTCGTTGCGCCGGTACGCCTCCTCCCACGCGCTCTCCTCCCCGCCCGCCAGGTACTCCGCCAGCACGGCGTTCACCCAGGCGATGAGGTCCTCGTCGTCCTGGTGCATCGCGATGCCGTAGTACTCCTCCTGCCGCCCCTCACCGACGATCTTCATCGTCGGGTCCTGCGCGAGGTGCCCCGCGGCCAACGCCTCGTCGGTCACCAGCGCGTCGGCCTTGCCCAGCTGTATCTTCACCAGGCAGTCGAGGTGGTTGGGCGGGGTCGGCAGGAGCGGCCCGTCCTCATCTTCCACCTCGTCCCACCAGGGGTGCTCCCGGGCGAGTTCCTGGAGCAGCCGGTCGGCGGACGACGACGCGGCGCTGCACACGCGCTTGCCGTTCAGCGAGCTGTCGAAGCCGGTGATCTCCGAGTTCTGCGGCACGACGATCCGCTGACTCGTCGTGAAGTAGGGCGCGGAGAACTCGACCACGTCGGGTTCCGTCCTCTCTCTCCCGTCCTCGCCCACGCTCCTGTTCACGTCGTCGCAGTTGATCGACATCGTGCGCACCACCATGTCCACCGTGCCGCTCGCGAGGGCGGCCTCGCGCTCGCTGGTGGACAGGACGACCAGGCGCAACTCGCCGCTGCTCGGGCCGAGGACGTCCTCGGCGATCGCCTCCGCCAGGTCGATGTCGAAGCCGGAGAGTTCGGCCGTGTTCGGGTCGCGGTAACCCCACAGGAAGCTGTTCTGGTCCACGCCGATGGTGAGGCCGGGTTCCTTCCGTTGCGTGCGGTCGGCCGGGTCGGTGCGGTTGCCCGGGTCGGTGCGGTTGCCACCGGCGCGGATCAGCCTCACCGCCTCGCCCACCGTGCGCTCGGGGCGGAGGGTCGGCTCGAGACCGGCCGCCTCGCACGGCTCGTTCTCCGTGGGCACGGCGGCCGGTGCCCCGCCCGTCGCCCGCGCGGTGCCGTCCCTGGGCGGGGAGGGGGCGGCGCTGCCCGCCGAGACCGTGGTGGCGAGCAGGAGCCCGCCGCAGACCGCGAGGGTTGCCGCGCGCCGCGCCGTCCTGGCGCGCGGAGCCCGCTCCGGCACGCCGCCGTGTTCCCCGATCATCGGACCTTCCCCCTCACCGGTACTCGGAAAGCCTGCGGCCGAGGCCGAACCCCGCGCCCACGACGCCCAGCGCCGCGAGCACCCCGGCGCCCGGCGCGAGCCCGGCCAGCGCCCCGTGCGCCCGGCCGACGGCTGCGTCGAACCGCTCCTGCTCCTTCTCGGCGGCCACCTCCAACCGCCTGGTCACCGCGACGAACATCTCGCCGGTCGAGCCCTCCGCCGCGGTGACCCGATCGACGGCCTGGGCGTAGTCGCCGTCCAACTCCGCGCAGCGGGCCTGCCGGTGCAGGGCGTGCCAGTCCCTTGAGGTGGAGATCGCCTCCTCGATGGACGCGGCGCTCCCCGCGTCCTGCGCCAGGCGCGCCGCCTCGTACAGCTCACCTTCCTGCTCCTCCTCGGCCGTCGCGCCCAGGACCCGGGGCTCCGCCGTTTCCTCGGGGCAGCGGAAGCACGAGGCCCCGCCGTCCCGCGTCGGCTCCTCGCCCGGCCCGCACGTCCGGATGAGGCCGCCGCCGAGCAGTGTGGTCATGCTGTCCTGGAAGTCGTCCTCGAACTGGTTGCTCCCACCCCTGGCCACCAGGCCCAGGCTCTCGATGCCGTGCGCGTTCAGGGCCGTCGCCCAGGCGTCGTTGAGTGCCTGGAGTGAGCTGGCGGCGCCGCGGTCCGCGTCGTTGTTGGCCGCCCGGGACACGAGGTGCGCCCCGCCCAGCCAGCCGAGCAGCACCAGGGTGGCGGCGCTGGCGGCCAGCAGCCCGGGGTTGAGGACGCGGTTGGTGCGCAGGAAGTGCCGCCGCTGCACCCAGGCGAGCCCGACCAGCAGGACGACCCCGAGCCCCAGCGCCGCCCACGGCATCTTCCGCGCGTGCGCCAGGTCGGCGCGCAGCCGCTCGGTCTCCAACTTGTACAGACTGTCGGCCCAGTCGAGGATTCCTTCCGCGTCCTCCGTGCCGTTCATCTGCTGGTCGGCGTAGCGCAGGTAGGCGCCGCCGAGCGGGAAGCCCAGCCGGTCGTTGGCACGGGCGGTCTCCACCAGCCCTGTGTAGATCGGCAGTGCGCGGTTCATGCGCTCGACGTACTCGCGCGTCTGCTCCGTGCCGTCCGTGTCGGCGGCGACCTGGGCCAGCTGTTCGCCCGCGGTCGCGATGTCGTCGTCGTACGCGTCCCGTACGGCCGCGGACTGGCCGGACTGGTCGGCCCCCGTCAGGAAGCCGGTGGCCGCCGCCGTGTTGGCCCTGGCCAGGGAGCGGAACAGCTCGGCGGCGGCGGTGCTCATCTCCTGCCCGTTGCGCCGCACGCTGTCGGCGGCCTCGGCCCGCGCGTTCACCTGATAGGCCGTCACCGCCCCGAGGAGCAGGAGCAGTCCGGCGAGCAGCGCGCCGATGATCCGCAGCCGCCCCGGCTCGGTCCCGGCGGCGCGGCGCGTCCGTCCGACCCACTCGGCCCACACGCCGAGCCGCCTGGGTACGGGGGGCGCGCCCGTGCCCGGCGGCGCCGGGGGCGCGGACGGCGTCCCGGCGGGACCGGCCGCCGCCGCCTGATCAGGCGGTGACGCCGGAGGCGCGGTGGACGGGTGAGTCACAGTGCGGGCCCTCCCCCTCACGAAGTCCGGCACGGGTCACGGCGAGAGTATGCCGTTTCCGTGGGCCCGGCCCACAGATCCGGCCCTTGATCTTGTCAGTATCGCGATCTTCCGGACCTGTCGGTTCCCCCGCCAGGCACCACGCACGGCGGGGCCGCGCGGTTCCCGCAGCTCGCCCGGGTGTTCAGGGCGTCAGGCGCATGCCGAGGTGCAGCGAGCCGCCGTCGCCGTCGGGCGCGGGCAGCTCGTGGAAGCCCAACCGGTCGTAGAACGCGCGGGCGCCGGTGTTCTCCGGGCTCATCCCGAGGTGGACGCCCGGCACTCCGCGCTCGCGCAGGGCGCCGAGGTACGTCTCCATCAGCCTCCGGCCGAGCCCCTGGCCCTGCCCCTCGGGCAGCAGGTCGATGTGCAGGTGCGCCGGGTACTCGGCGGCGATCGCCGGTGCCAACATGCGTTCGGCGTGGTGCAGCAGGTCGCGCAGCTGCTCGTCGGGCCCCTCAGGGGTGCCCTCCGGCGCCGGATAACGCGCCGCGACCTGGGGCAGCCACCGCTCGCGGAAGGCGGCGAAGAACGCCGTGCTGTCCGCCGTCCCCAGGATGTAGCCGATGGCGCGCTCCCCGTCGTCGGCGACGAAGACGAGGTCGGGCTCCAGCTCCGCGTAGGGCGTCGCGAAGATCGCGGGCAGGATGCCCGGGTCCTCGTAGTGGCCTGTGGCGTCCTTGCCGACCTTGCCGGTGCGGACGCAGATGTCGTGCAGCGCGTCGCGGTCGCCGGGGCGGTAGGCGCGTATGACGGCGGGGGCGGTGGTGGTCATGGGCGGCATTCTGGCCGACGGAGCGCCGCGCGGCCATGCCCTCCCGCGAGTGTGCCGCCGGTCACAGCCGCCCCCGGGGGCGTCACGGCGCCGGTTCCGCGCTCCCGCCGCCCGCCTGGCCGCCCGCCGCGCCGGGCCCCGCCGCCGGGCCCGCCTGGGGCGGCACGGCGGCCGTGCCATCGGCCGCGGGCCCCGCCGTCGCGGAGATGCCCGCCGCGGCCAGCGTCCGCCTGATCCGCCAGCGCAGCTCCCGCTCCACCTCCGCGCCGCCGCCCGGCAGCGTCTTCGCCGTGACGCGGACGACCATCGTCTCGCCCGACACCGTGTCGAGCCCGAGCACCCGCACCGGCTCCCACAGCATCTCGTCGAACGGCGCGGTGCGCGACAGCTCCTGCCCCGCCGTCTCGATCAGCTTCCTGACCTGGTCCAGGTCGGCGTCCGCCGCCACCTCGACGTCCACACCGGCCGTGGACCAGCCCTGGCTGAGGTTGCCGATCCGCTTGATCTCGCCGTTGCGGACGTACCAGACCTCGCCCTCCTCGCCGCGCAGCGTCGTGACGCGCAGGCCGATCTCCAGGACCGTGCCCTTCGCCTCGCCCGCGTCGATCATGTCGCCCACGCCGTACTGGTCCTCCAGCAGCATGAACATGCCGCTCAGCACGTCCGCGACCAGGCTGCGCGCACCGAAGCCGATCGCCACGCCCGCGATGCCCGCGCTGGCCATCAGCGGCCCGAGCTGGACGCCCAGCTCCGAGAGCACCATCAGCCCCGCCGTGCCCAGCACCACGACCGACGCGGTGCTGCGCAGCACCGAGCCGATCGTCTCGGAGCGCTGGCGGCGCCGTTCCGAGTTGAGCAGCAGGCCGCCCCGGATCGCGGAGCGGCGCGTGGTCGTCTCGTCCTTGTTCAGCCGCGCGATCAGTCTGCTGATCGCGCGGCGGACGACGAACCGCACGGCGAACGCCACCGCGAGGATCAGCACGATCCGCAGTCCGTGCGTGAGCCAGGACTCCCAGTTGTTGCCCATCGTGCCTACTCGGTCCTCTCGCTCCACTCGTCTCGGACCTCCACCGTAAACAGGCGCGACGAGCCCGCCGACCACGTCGTCCCGCCGGTGTGAGACACCGCACACGCGTTCGGCGCGGGGCAGGAGCGGTACGGGCGGGGCGCATGTGCCGAACGACACAAACGGCGCAATTGCCGATCGTGGTGGCGCCACGGGGCGTGCGCGGGACACACTGAGGGAGATCGTCACGGCGCGAGCCACGTGCCGCCGACGGAAACGGAGGGCGTCCGTGCCACACGTCTTGGTCCTCAACACCTCGTACGAGCCGCTGGGCGTCGTACCCGTCCGCCGCGCACTCATCCTCCTGCTGAACGACAAGGCCGTCAGCCTGGAGACGTCGGGCGCGCTGATGCGCAGCGCCACGCAGGCCATCCCCGCGCCGAGCGTCGTCCGCCTGAAGCGCTTCGTGCGCGTGCCCTACCGCACGGCCGTGCCGCTGACCCGCCGGGCGCTGTTCGCCCGTGACGGCGGCCGGTGCGCGTACTGCGGCGGGGTCGCGACGAGTGTCGATCACGTCGTCCCGCGCAGCCGGGGCGGCCAGCACGCCTGGGACAACGTGGTCGCGGCCTGCCGCAGCTGCAACCACCTCAAGGCCGACCGGCACGTCGCCGAGCTGGGCTGGCGGCTGCGGCACACGCCGGGGCCCCCGTCCGGGCTCGCCTGGCGCATCATCGGCACCGGCCACCGTGACCCGCGCTGGCTGCCGTACCTCCAGCCGTACGGGGCGGACGACGCCCTGGCCCGTATCGACGCGCGGCCCGTCTGACCCTCGGCCGCCGCCTCCCGGCCCGGCGCAAGAAGCGCCGCCCGGTCCCGGGGGCGGCGGCAAATCTTGCGGCGCACAGGGGGGTGACCTGCATCGCTTTCCTGTCGCACGGAGGGGTGTCCTGGCGTTCACTGGGGTAGAGCAAGCAGTACCCGCGCGCCGCCCGCGCGCGGGACGTCCGTCCGCCGGGCGCAGGCCCCCACGCACCCCGGCGAACCCCAGCGAACTCCAGCGAAGGAGTCATCCCGTGGCACGAGCCGCCCGGATCGACGCGCCCGACAGGGAAGCCGACCTGCTGAAACACCTGCTCTACGGTCTCGACCCCGCCCCGCTGCCCAGCCAGAACGGCGCCCCGCAGGACCCGCTGACCAGCGAGCCGCCGCTCGGCGCCGAGGCGCCGCTCACGGCGGAGGCCCCGCTGGCCGCCGAGCCGCCGCTCACGGCGGAGACGGGCGGCCCCGTGGGCACCGGCACGGAGGCAGTCGAGATCTGATGGAAGAGCGGCTCGCGCGGCTCGCCGCGGCGCACGGCGTCGCCACGTCCTACGAACCCTCACCCGGCAACCACGTCACCGTCCCGGACGACACGGTGACCGCCGTCCTCACCGCCCTGGGCGTCGATCCCGGCGCCGAGCCCGACCAGGCCGCCCCAGGCACCGGACGCCTCCTGCCGCCCACGGTCGTGCTGCGCGCCCCCGACGGCCCGCCCGGCACACCGCCCCCCGCCCCCGGCGGCCTCCCGCCCGGCACCGACCTGCGCGTCGAGACCGCGGACGGCCGCAGCCTCCCCTGGGACGACGGCCCCCCGGCCCCCGGCTACCACACGCTGCACGCCACCGCCCCCGACGGCCGCACGGGCAGCGCCACCCTCATCGCCGCCCCCGGACGTCTCCCCGGCCCCCAGGGCCGCACCCACGGCCTCCTCGTCCAGCTCTACTCGCTCCTGTCCACCCGCTCCTGGGGCATGGGCGACCTGGTGGACCTCGCCGACCTCGCCACCTGGGCAGGGCACGTCCTCGGCGCCGGATTCCTCCAGCTCAACCCGCTGCACGCCGCCGTCCCCGGCGCCTCGGGCGAGACCACCGACCCGTCCCCGTACCGCCCCGGCACGCGCCGCTACGCCGACCCCGTGCACCTGCGCATCGAGGACATCCCCGAGTACGCCTACCTCGGCCCCGACGCCCGCCACCACACCGACCGGCTCCTGACCCGCGCCGCCGCCCTGCGCGCCGCCGTGCTGGAGAAGGGCGCGCCCATCGACCGTGACGCCGTCTGGGCCCTGAAGCGGCAGGCGCTGGAGATCGTCCGCGCCGTCCCCCTCAGCCCCGGCCGGTACGCGTCCTACTGGGCGTTCCTCGCCGAGCAGGGGCAGGCCCTGGAGGACCACGCCACCTGGTGCGCCCTCGCCGAGCTGTACGGGCCCGACTGGCACTCCTGGTCGCCAGGGCTGCGCGACCCCAGATCGCCCGAGACCGCCCGCGCCCGGGGCGACCACCTCGACCGCATCGACTTCCACAGCTGGCTGGCCTGGCTCACCGACATCCAGCTGCGGCGCGCGCACCGCAGCGCGCAGGCGTCCGGCATGTCCATCGGCCTCGTCCACGACCTGGCCCTCGGCGTCCATCCGAACGGCTCGGACGCCTGGGCCCAGCAGGACGTCCTGGCCAGCGGCATCACCGCCGGTGCCCCGCCCGACGCGTTCAACGCCAAGGGCCAGGACTGGGGCCTGCCGCCCTGGCGCCCCGGCGCGCTCGCCGAGCGTGGCTACGCGCCGTACCGCGAGCTGCTGGCCGGGCTGCTGCGGCACGCGGGCGGGCTGCGCGTGGACCACGTGATGGGCCAGTTCCGCCTGTGGTGGATCCCGGAGGGCGCCTCGCCCGCCGACGGCACGTACGTCGCCTACGACGCGGACGCCATGCTGGGCGTGCTCGCGCTGGAGGCGCAGCGGGCGGGCGCTGTCGTCGTCGGCGAGGACCTGGGCACGGTCGAGCCCGGCGTGCGCGAGCAGCTCGCCGAGCGCGGCATCTCCGGCACGTCGGTGATGTGGTTCGAGCGTGACTGGGCCGCGAAGGGCCAGCCGCCGCTGCCCCCGGACGCGTGGCGCGCCGACTGCCTGGCCACCGTCACGACGCACGACCTGCCGTCCACGGCCGCCCGCCTCGTCGGCGACCACGTGCGGCTGCGGGAGCGGCTCGGGCTGCTCCAGCCCGGCACCGACGAGCTGAACGCCGCGCTGGCCGAGACGTCCGAGTGGCTCGCCGTGTTCTCCCGGCTCGGGCTGCTGCCCCCCGGCGCCACCGAGGAGGGCCAGATCGCCGCCGCCTACCGCTTCCTCGCCAGGACACCGGCGAAGATGATCGGCATCTGGCTGCCCGACGCGGTGGGGGACCGCAGGCCGCAGAACCTGCCGGGCACCTGGCGCGAGTACCCCAACTGGCGGCTGCCGATCGCGGACGGCACGGGGCGGCCCGTGACCCTGGAGGAGCTGACCACCTCGGGGCGCGTCGCGGCCCTGGCGCGGGCGGTCCGTGAGGAGATGGCGGGGCCGTGAGCCGGGCGCCGGGAGGCGTTCGTTACTGTGGGGCCGTGGTCAACGTGAAGAAGAAGCGCAACGCGAGGCGCGTGGCGGCCGTCACCGCCGGGACGGCGCTGTTCATGCTGCTGTCCTCCCCGTCCGCCCTCGCCCTCTACCCGGACGACGGCGACGACCCGGGCTCCGGCCTGAGCGTCATCCAGACCCTCAGCATGTTCGTCGTCGCGCCGATCGTGCTGTTCGTGGTGATCGCCGGACTGGTGGTCGTCGCGGAACGCAAGCGCTGAGCGGCGCGGCGCGGGCCGCCCCCGGAAGCCGGGGCGCGGCCCGCGCCGGCGTGCGTGTCAGTCGCGCGGCTCGGCCGCGCGGTTGTAGGCGTTGATCATCGCCTGCGCGTAGTGCTGGTACGCGTCGCCCTCGATGTTCCTGACGCTCTCGATGACGTCGGTCTGGTTGAAGCCGCCCTCGGACGGGACCGGGATGCGGTAGTCCTCCGCGTTGCCGTACTCCGCGCGCTGCGCCGCGTAGGCGATGGTCGCGCGGGCGCTGGTGTCGCCCCAGTTGACGGCCTCCCACTGCGCCGCGTCCACGGCGGCGGCGCCGTCAGGCAGCGTGTAGCGCAGCGCCTCGGTGAGGCCGAAGGCCCCGAGCTGGGCGACGAGGTTGCCCTTGCCGAAGTCGCCGATGGTGTTGACGACGCTGGCCGCCGTCGAGATCGCGCCGTAGCCGGTGAACTGGTTCTTCGAGGTGTCGTTGACCGGCGCCACCTCCTGCACGTGCTGCACGGTGCCCGCGATCCGGCCGATGTGGTCGAAGACGGACGACTCGCCGCGCCGCTCCCCGTCCTGCTGCCCCTGCGCGTCCATGTCCCGGCGGAACGCGTCGTGCGCCGACATCTCCTGCCACTGCCCGACGCCGTTGAAGAAGTTCTCCCGCACGTCGCCGTCCGCGTGGTTCATCAGCGTGAACAGGGACTCGCGGTCGCTGTCGGACAGGTCGAACGAGTACCGGTAGTCCTTGCCGTGCAGGTTGACGTCGGTGAAGTCGGTCGCGCTGGAGGCGAATCCGGACGCGGTGCCGCCCTTCGAGATCATGTCCATGTACTGGAGCGCCGTGTCGCCCACCGCGTCCTGGAGCGCGGAGTGGTTGATCGGGCCGTACTCCGAGATGTTGTGGTTCTTGGTGCCGAGGATCTCCTCGTTGTGCCCGGCCGCGTACTCCAGCACGTTGAAGGCGGCGTGGGTGTACGCCTCGGCCTCCGGGTCGTTGTGGTCCACGCCGTCGGGCACCGTCGTGCCGCTGCGCACGAGGTCGCCGACGCCCGTCGAGTCCTCCCAGTGGATGCCGAGCGCGCTCTCGCGGAACGTCCGGTCGTTGAGCAGTTCGGCGCTCGTCCCGCTGTTGAGCGCGACGGCGCGCAGCAGGCCGTCGCTGCCGGTGTTGGCGGTGTCGCCGTAGCCGCCGTCGAAGTAGTGGTACTGCGTGAGGCCCTGGACGTTGACGGCCGCGTGCGCCATGTCGGTGGCGAGGCGGTCGCCCGGCGCGACGGAGGCGGCGCCCATGAGCTGCCCGAAGCCGTTGAAGTCGCGCAGCGCGTCCCAGTAGGCGTCGTCGGGGCCGCCCCGGTTCGGGATGGAGACGTCCACGAAGCCGTCGATGAACGCCTGGCGGTCGCCGTACAGGTGGTCGCGCAGCCCGGCGGGCAGCGCGGCGCGGCCCGCCGCGTTCGACGGGTCGATGCCGCCGATCTCCGGGTTCGTCAGCATCAGCAGGCCGTCGGCGACCCGCTGGGCCGCGGTGAACCGGTTCCCGGCGACGTCGGGGTCCATGCCCTCGGCGCCACGCGCGAGGCCGCCGAGGAGGCTCAGCTCCTCCTTGTCGAGGCGGCCGTAGAACGCGTCGAGGTAGGCGCGTTCGGCGGGGGTCATGTCGCGCAGGGGGGTGTCGGGGTTGTCCGCGGTGTGGATGCCGATGCCGATGGCGTCCAACGTCTCGGTCCAGCGCAGCAGTTCCTCGGGATCGGGGTGGTCCTTGCGCATCTCGTCGGCGAGGTGGTCGGCCGCGTACACGGCCATGCCCTCGCTGGTCCACAGCCCGAGCGGCCCGTCGGACAGGTCGTAGCCGAGGTCGCCCAGCTCCTGGCCGAACTCGGCGAGCTTGCCGCGGTAGGCGTCCAGCGCGTCGGTGATCTCGCCGTCCGCCGTGGTCGCGTCCTCGGCGGCCCTGCGCAGGTACTTGGTCCGTATCCGGGCGTCGAACCCTAACGGGAACTCGAACTCGTAGTTGCCGAGCCCGAGCATGCGCGGGGACGCGATCGCGCGCTCTCCGCCGTACTCCACCGAGATGGGGAACGGCGGGCCGAACAGCACCAGGCCGAGGTCGGGTTGCAGCGCGGCCTCCAACGCCGCCTGCCAGCCGTTCCACTCGGTGATCGCCGCGTTCAGGTGCTCGACGTATTTGGCTTCGAGGCCGCGCTCGCCGTGGATGACGTCGTGCACCTCCTCGTCCGCGTCGAGCGCCCGGTTCATGGCGCGGACGACGTAGCCGACGACGGCGTCCATGTCGGCGCCGTTGCCCTGGAGGCCGCGGGACGTCGCGTCGATCCGGCCCTCCTCGTCCACCAGCGACTCGCCGTCCAGGCTGCCCGAGTCGCCGCCCAACTCGGTGGCGCCACGGGCCAGATCCCCCGCGTCGCCCGCCTCACCGGCCGCACGCGCGTAGATCGCCGCCGTGTCCGCCATGTCGTCCGGGCTGATCTCCTCCCGGAACGCGACCTGGCGTTTCCACGGGCGCGCGTCGGCCGCGGCCTCGACCTCGTCGCGCGTGAAACTGAGGATGGGCACAGGAACCCCCTGGTCACAGGAGTACGGCGAGTAGTTCCCCCGAACTCGCTTGCAATAAGGCCCAGTTGATCCGGGGCAGCTCTCTCCCGGCGCGCTGCGGCCACCTCCCCATGAGATACCCGCCGGACGCCGCTTGACCCCCCGTTACCGCAAATTCACCTACGCCTCCTTGGAATCCCCGCGCCTCGTCCGCCGCTTCACCACCACAGGCGGTCGGACGCCACGGCACCGGGCGCGGGCGGCCACCCCGGATCGCATACGATCGGCGGCCGCGCGCGCCCGCCCGCGCGCACGCGAAGGGCGCCCGGGACGTGAGGTCCCGGGCGCCCGTGGGCCGTTACGCGCGGGCCGTCAGCCCGCCGCGGCGTCCGCCGCCTGCGCGCGCAGCGCCCGCTCGACGCCCGCCCGCGACTCCGTGACGAGCCGCCGCAGCGCCGCGCTCGGCTCGGACGTCGCCAGCCAGGCGTCCGTCACCTCAAGCGTGGCCCGCTCCACCTGGACCGCCGGGTAGAGCCCGACCGCGATCTGCTGCGCCATCTCGTGACTGCGCGACTCCCACACGTCCTTCAGCACCGCGAAGTACTTCTCCGTGTAGGGCGCGAGCAGTTCGCGCTGGTCGGTCTGCACGA
This sequence comes from Streptomyces avicenniae, assembly GCF_000719135.1. Lineage (GTDB taxonomy): Bacteria > Actinomycetota > Actinomycetes > Streptomycetales > Streptomycetaceae > Streptomyces > Streptomyces avicenniae. The sequence continues at coordinate 145,943 of NZ_JOEK01000011.1, forward strand.
AGCCGCCGATCACCGCGTCCTGCACCGCGTTCGGCAGCGTGTCGGACTCCACGACCTGCGCCCACGCCGCCGCCTTCGCCTCGGCCGTCGGCCGCGCCGCGCGCGCCGAGGCGGCGTGCCGCTCGCCCGCCGACGTCGGGTCGCGCCGCAGTTCCTCGGCGATCTCCGGCTCGTCCGCGCGCCCGGTCGAGGCCAGGCGCAGCAGCAGCGCCCAGCGCAGCTCGGTGTCCACCGTCAGGCCGTCCAGGGTCTCCGAGCCGTCCAACAGCCCCGCGAGCAGGTCGAGTTCGGCGTCGGTGCGGGCGCTCGCGGCGAACGCGCGGGCCCACGCCAGCTGGTGGTCGCTGCCGGGCCGCGCCGCCCGCAGGTGCTCCAGGGCCGCCGCCGACCAGGCCGCCAGGCCCTCCTCGCGCCACTCGGGCGCCGCGTACAGGTCGATGGCCAGCCGCACCTGCCGGTGCAGCGACTGCACCACGCCGATGTCCGTCTCCTTGCCGATGCCCGCCAGGACCTGCGTGACGTAGTCGCGGGTGGCCATCTCGCCGTCCCGCGTCATGTCCCAGGCCGACGCCCAGCACAGCGCGCGCGGCAGGGACTCGGCGAAGTCCCCGACGTGCCGGGCGACGACGGCCGTGGACTCCGGGTCGAGCCTGACCTTCGCGTAGGACAGGTCGTCGTCGTTCAGGAGCACGACGTCGGGGCGGGCGCGGCCGACCAGCTCGGGCACGGCCGTCAGCTCGCCGTCCACGTCCAGCTCGATCCGGTCGGTCCTGGTCAGCGTGCCGTCGCGCAGGTCGTACAGGCCGATCGCGATGCGGTGCGGGCGCAGCGTCGGCTCGCCCTTGGCCCCGGCGGGCAGCGCGGGCGCCTCCTGCCGGACGGCGAACCCGGTGACGACGCCCGCGTCGTCCACCGTGATCTCCGGTCGCAGCACGTTGATCCCGGCCGTCTCCAGCCATGCCTTCGACCAGGCCGTCAGGTCACGGCCGCTGGTCTCCTCCAGCGCGGTCAGCAGGTCGGTGAGCCGTGTGTTGGACCAGGCGTGGCGCTTGAAGTACGCCTGCACGCCGCGGAAGAACTCGTCCATCCCGACGTAGGCGACGAGCTGCTTGAGGACGCTGGCGCCCTTGGCGTAGGTGATGCCGTCGAAGTTGACCAGGACGTCGTCCAGGTCGTTGATCTCCGCCATGATCGGGTGGGTGGACGGCAGTTGGTCCTGGCGGTAGGCCCAGGTCTTCATGGTGTTGGCGAAGCTGGTCCACGCCTGCGGCCAGCGGCTGTCCGGCGCGTGCGCCTGGCAGGCGATCGACGTGTAGGTGGCGAACGACTCGTTCAGCCACAGGTCGTTCCACCACTCCATGGTGACGAGGTTGCCGAACCACATGTGCGCCAGCTCGTGCAGGATCGTCTCGGCGCGGCTCTCGTAGGCCGCGTCGGTGACCTTCGAGCGGAACACGTACTGGTCCCGGAAGGTGACGGCGCCCGCGTTCTCCATCGCGCCCGCGTTGAACTCGGGGACGAACAGCTGGTCGTACTTGGCGAACGGGTACGGGTGGTCGAACTTCTCCTCGAACCAGTCGAAGCCCTGCCGTGTGACGGCGAAGATCGCCTCGGCGTCGAGGTGTTCGGCGAGCGAGGGACGGCAGTAGACACCCAGCGGCACGGTCCTGCCCTCGCCGCCCTCCCAGGTGCTGTGCACCGAGTGGTAGGGCCCGGCGATGATCGCCGTGATGTACGTCGAGATGCGCGGCGTCTCGGCGAACTCCCAGACGTTGCCCTTCGGTTCGGGCGTCGGCGAGTTGGAGATCACGGTCCAGCCCTCGGGCGCGGTCACCGTGAAGCGGAACGTCGCCTTCAGGTCGGGCTGCTCGAAGGACGCGAACACCCGGCGCGCGTCCGGTACCTCGAACTGCGTGTACAGGTACGCCTGCTGGTCCACCGGGTCCACCGAGCGGTGCAGGCCCTCGCCTGAGTTGGTGTAGGCGCAGGTGGCGACGACCCGCAGCTCGTTGTGGCCTTCGAGGACCGAGGGCAGCGCGATCCGCGAGTCGGCGAAGACCTCCGCCGGGTCGAGCGCCGTGCCGTTCAGCACGACCTCGTGGACCTCGGGCGCGACCAGGTCGATGAACGTCGCCCCGGCCGAGCGTGCGGTGAACCGCACCGTCGTCTCGGACGCGAACGTGCCGCCGTCCTGCGCCCCCGAGATGTCCAGGGCGATGTCGTAAGCGTCCACGTCCAGCAGCCGTGCCCGCTCCTGGGCCTCCTGCCGGGTCAGATTCGTGCCAGGCACCTGGTGTCTCCTTTAGGTCTTCGGCGTGCGCCCCGCCCATCCTTCCACGGCGGACGCCACGGGGGCGGGCGGACGGCCGGGTGCCGTCAGCCCGCCCCCGTGGGACGCGCGGTGTGTCAGGGGAGGACCGGGGTCACTCCACGACGCTCTCGACGATCACGCCGCCCGAGCCCGTCGCCGTGCCCTGCGCGGTGCGCAGCTCGACCTCGCCGAACAGCTGCCGGTCCGCGCCCGCCTCGGCCGCCGCCGCGCTGACGGTGACCTCCGCCGACGCCTCGGCCGACTCGCCGGTGTCCAGGTCGAGGACCTGGTCCTCGTCCACCGCGACCGACCCGAGCAGCGGGCTCAGGTAGGAGTCGTGGTAGGCGAAGGTGGTGCTGCCGGTCGGGACCGCGTAGCCGTGCACCTCGACGGTGTACGTACCGGCCGCCGGGTCGGTCAGGGAGACGATCTCCTCGGCGCCCGAGCTGGTGGACTCGCCCACCAGCGTGCCGTCCTGGTAGACGAACAGGTCCAGGTCGGAGCCGGGGTCGGACGGGCTGCCGATGATCGCGTCGAACTGGGAGACGCCCTCGCCGAGCACGACCTCCCACGTCTGCCGCTCGCCGTCGCCGATGGTCGGCGTCTCCTCGCGGACCGAGCCCAGCTCACCGGCGGCGAGGCTGCCCTCGACCGGCGCCAGGTCGTTCGTCAGCGTCCAGGTGACCGGCACGGGCACGCCCGCCTCGGCCTCCTCGACGCGCGCCGTCTCCGGGTCGAACGTGGTGGACAGCGCCGTGGAGGTCAGCGTGTAGCGGTTGTCGAGCTGCGGCGTGGTGCGCCGCGCCTCGACCTCGAACTCCCAGACGCCCGGCACCGGGTTGTCGTACGACCGCAGGTCGGGACGGCAGGTGTTGGCGGGTGAGGTGTAGTTCGGGTAGCACTGGTTGCTGGCCGAGCTGTCCTCCAGCATCCCGTACGGGTTGATGGCGATCCAGCGCGTCTGGCTGCCCTGCGCGAGGCCGCTCAGCGACACTTCGAGCGTCCGCGTGCCCTCCGGCACGGTGACGAAGAAGGAGTCGTTGCCGTTGCGCCTGACCGTGTCGCGGTGCGTGATCGTGTAGTCGGGCGCGGACAGCGCGTCGGGGACGACGACCGTCGCGAGGATCTGGTGGTCGATGCCCCGGGTCGTGAGGTCGTTCACGGCCAGGATGGCGCTGTGCGCGCCGCCGGAGCCGGGACGCGCCTGGAGCGTGACCGTGACGGGCTGGTTCAGCGGCAGCAGGACGAGCGGGCTGCCCTGGATGCGCCAGGTGTTCTCGTGGTTGTTGGCCAGCGAGAGCGTGTGCAGCACGCGCCGGTTCGGGCCGGTCGTGCGGGTGATCGTGACCTGGTAGCTCTCGCGCTCGCCGACGGCGGGCGCGCTCTCGCGGTCGTAGACGCCGGTGCCGGAGTCGGGCGTGGCCAGGTACTCGGACTGCGCGTGGTCCACCGGCGCGGTGACGGTGTACTCGTGCGCGGTCGCGCCGCGCGTGATCAGGCTCCACGCGGCCTCGGTGTCCATGAGGCCCGAGCCCTGCTCGTGCGCCTGCACGCCGCTGATGCGGTTCGCCGAACTGGTCAGCGCGGTGCGCAGGTCGGCGGGGGACAGGTCGATGTTCCGCTGCTGGGCGGCCGAGAGCAGCAGGGCGGACGCCCCGGCGACCTGCGGGGACGCCATCGACGTGCCCTGGAGCATGCCGTAGCCCGGCGGCAGGGAGTAGCCCGCCTCGGCGACGGCGCTGCCCGCCTGCCAGGTCGGGATGGAATTGATCGACGCGCCGGGGCCGACGATGGTGGGCTTGAACCCGCCGTCGTCGCGCGGACCCGCCGAGGAGAACGGCATCAGGTCGTAGGAGGTGCGCACCTCGGCGCCGTAGTTGGCGGCCCAGGTGTCGTCGGAGATGCCCGCGCCGACGGCGACGACCTTCTCGGCGACCGCCGGGTCGCCGATCGTGTTGACGCCGGGGCCGTCGTTGCCCGCCGAGATGAACAGCTGCACGTCGTACGTGTCGATCAGCTCGGTGTAGAGCCTGGCGCGCGCGTTGTTGCCGTCGTTCAGCGCCGGGAGGCCGCCGATCGAGACGTTGACGAGGTCCACGTCACGCGTGACGACCAGGTCGATCATGCCTTCGAACAGCGCGGTGTAGGTGCAGCCCGCGACGAAGAGGCAGGCGCGCGCCGAGACGATGTTGGCGCCGGGCGCCGCGCCGTCCATGGCGCCGCCGAACAGCCCGTTCGCCGACGTGATGCCCGCGACGTGCGTGCCGTGCGCGCCGGAGACGATGCCGATGTTGACGAAGTCACGGACCTCGCCGACCCAGTCGCCGCCGTAGGGGTCCATCGGGACGTCCTCGCGGATCTCCACGACGAACGGGACGGCCTCGGCGATCGCGGTGGCCGGGTCGTCGGTCCCGAAGGAGGCGACCTGGTGGTCCTCGCCGTAGGGGGACAGCTCGGTCTCGTCCGTGAAGTCGCCGTCGTTGTCGAGATCGACGCGGACGGTCCCGGCCTCGGGGTCGTAGAGCAGCGCCCAGGCGTCGGTGCTGTCGCCGTCCCGGTTGAGGTCGCCGCCCGCCTCGCCGCCCGCGACCGACTCGCTGAAGCGGTTGACGAAGTAGGAGCCCTCGGGGGCGGTGTAGGCGCGGCCCGACCAGGTGAACGCGGGTCCTGAGACGGCCGTCGTCATGGCACGCCAGGTCGCGTCGCCGTCGATGATCGGGTCGGTGGCGGTGACCCAGTCGGTGATCTTGCGCTCGCCCGTGGTGGTCTCCTGGAGCGCCGGGTGCGCGAGGTCCACGCCGGTGTCGAGGACGCCGATGGTGACGCCGCGCCCGTCGTAGCGCGGGTTGTGGCGCACGAAGTCCACGGCGCCGGTCTCCCCGGCGGGCTGGTACGGGTTGTTCGCGCGGGTGTTCTCGTCCGGCCCGGGGTAGTCCCCGGCGCCGCTGCCGCCGCCCGATCCGTGGCCACGGCCGTCGGGCAGCGGGTCGGGGACCGCGATCTCGTCGTTCATGTCGATCGCGTGGACGGAGGACAGGGCGGTGGCCTCCGCGATCGCGGCGTCGGCCTTGCCGGTGCGGACGGTGAGCCGCACGTAGCCGATGTCGTCCTGCGTGTACCCGACGGAGGCGCCGGAGAGGTCGCCGAGGGTGTCGGCCACCTCCTCGGTCTCCCCGGGCTCCGCGGCGATCAGCATGGTGACGTACGGGTCACCCGCCGTCCGTGCCTCGGCCAGGAGCGCGGCGTCCTGGGTGGAGAACTTCTCGCCGAGCGGCTTGTCCGGCACCGAGCGCGGAGTGTCGTCCGCCGCCAGGGCGGGGACCGCGCCCGTGAGGGCCAGCGCGGCCACCAGGCCGGCCGCGAGGGTCACACGGGACAGGGGTGGCAGGGGTGGTCTCAGTGACATGGGCATCCTTGTTCGGAATTTCCTGAGCAGGACGACCGGTCATCATACGGAAGTGATCAAAGTATGGGGGGACTTGACGAAGAAGATCTTGTCTCCAGAATAAAATTATATTCATTTCACGGGGTAATCTGACGAAAAGTCTGTCCGGGACACCCCGGGAAATGCGCATTGCGCGACGCCCCCGGGAACGGCCCGCACCCCTCCACGGGCCGTGTACACGCGCTTCACGTCAACTCCCCCCCCGGCCGGGCGGCGCGTCAGCGCGGCATCACCACGACATACGTCGCGGGCGGACGCCGCTCCGCCGCCCGCAGCGCGTCCGCCAGCACCGCGGCCTGCCGCTCCGGCGCGTCCCGCAGCCCCCGCGGCGTCAGCCGCACCACCCCCACCCCGAGCCCCACGAGCGTCTGGTGCAGCCGCAGGTCCCGCGCCCGCCGTTCCGGATCCAGCTCGGGCCCCGGCACGGGCCCGGGCCGCCACGCGTCGATCCGCACCGCCACCGCCGGGCGCGGCCAGTACGCGTCCACCGTCCCGAGGAACGGCCCGTCAGGCAGCCACAGCGCCACGTTCCAGCACGGGTCGGGCAGCCCCGCCGCCCGCACCGTCTCCAGCAGCCGCCCCTCGGCCGCCGCGCGCCCCTCGGCGGGCAGCGTCCGCACCGCCTCCGCCACCACGGGCCGCCCGAGCAGCCCGGCCCACGCCAGCTCCCGCACCACCGCGCGCGGCTCGCAGTGCCCGCCGCGCACCGCCTCGCCCAGCAGCCGCCGCACCTCGGGCGTCCCGGGCAGATGTGCGATCGCATCGGCCAGCGCGCGCGCCACCGGCGCCACCGGGAAGCCGCCGACCACCACCGCGCGCGGGAGCGCGGACGTCCGGATCAGCCGCGCCCGCCCCGCCGAACGCAACCGCCGCGTCCTGGGCACCAGCACGTCCACCCGCTCCGTCGCCGACGACGGCGGCACCGCCGTGAACCCGTGCAGTGCCAGGGCCGCGAGCCCGGTCACGACCGCCTCGCCAGGCCGCCCCCCGGCGTAACAGAGCGCGGCCCGCACCGTCTCCTCGCCGGTCGGCGGGCCCGCGTGCAGCAGGAAGACGCCGGGCAGCGGCATCTGCCACGGACCACCGGGGCGGCACAACCGCTGCGCCACCGCCGCCGTCACGCCTCGCTCCCGCAACTGCCGCGCGGACAGCACGCGTTCGGCCACGCCGACCGCGATCCCCGCACCGTCGGGGACGCCGGGGACCGGCGGGATGTCATCGTTCATGCCCGGCCGATTCCCCGCCCGCCCCCGCGGGCCACCTCTGTTACAGACCGGTCGGCAAACCGCGACCCGCCCGGCACGCCGCGCCCGGCGCGCGGCTCACCGCCGGTCGGCCTCCTGCGCGTGCAGCGCACGGGCCAGGTCGGCGTGCGCCTCCAGGACCAACCGGCGCAGCGCCGGTGGCGCGTCCTTGTGCGCGGTCAGCCACGCGTCGGCCGCCTCCCGCGTGTCCCGGTCGCCCTGGAGCGCGGGGAACAGGCCCCGGACGACCGCCATCGCGATCTCGATCGTCCGCGTCCGCCACACCCGCTCGATCATCTCGAAGTACCGCGCGGTGTAGGGGGCCAGCAGCTCCCGCTGCCCCGGCTGCGCGAAGCCGTCGATCGTGGCCTCGACCAGCGCGTTGGACAGCGCGTCCGACTCCACGACGTCCTGCCACGCCCGCGCCTTCACCTCGGCCGAGGGGCGCGCCGCCAGGCAGCGGACCTGATGACGCTTGCCCGACGCCGTGTCGTCGCGGGCCAGTTCGGCGTCCAGCCCCTCCTCACCGACGCGCCCGGCGGCGGCGAGCGCCGCGAGGAACGTCCAGCGCAGCTCCTGGTCCACGTCGAGGCCGTCGATCCTGGCCGTGCCCGCCAGCAGGCCGTCCAGCAGGAGCAGGTCGGCCTCCGAGACGGCCGTCGAGGCGAGGAAACGGGCCCAGGCGAGCTGGTGGTCGCTGCCGGGCGCCGCCCTGCGCAGCTCGGTGAGCGCCACGCCCGACAGCTCGGCGCCCGCCGCCGCGCGCCGCTCCGGCGCGGTGTAGTGGTCGCGCGCCGTCAGGGCCCACGCGTGGACCATCTGGAGCACGCCGATCTGGCTCTCCGCGCCGCTGAAGTCGCGCACGAGACCGAGGAAGTCGCGGGCGGGCAGCAGCCCGTCGCGCGTCAGGTTCCACAGCGCCGACCAGCACAGGGCGCGCGCCAGCGGGTCCTCGATCCCGCCGAGCCCGGCGAGCAGCGTGTCCAGCGAGTCGGCGTCGAAGCGCGCCTTGCAGTAGGTCAGGTCCTCGTCGTTGACGAGGATCAGCTCGGGCCGCTCCTCGCCCGCCAGCTCCGCGACGACCGTGCGCGGCCCCGTCACGTCCGCCTCGGCCCGCGCGTACCGCAGCAGCGGGCCGCGCCCGTCCGCGCGGCGGTACAGCCCGACGGCCACGCGGTGCGGGCGCAGCGTCGGGTGGGACGCGGGCGCCTCCTGCCGTACGGCCAGCTCGGTGATCCTGCCGTCCGCGCCGTACAGGGCCTCGGGCGTCAGGGAGTTGACGCCCGCCGTCTGGAGCCAGGACTCGGCCCAGCCCGCCATGTCGCGCCCCGAGGTCTCGGCCAGCACCGACAGCAGGTCGGCGAGCCGGGTGTTGCCGTACGCGTGGCGCTGGAAGTAGCGGCGCGCGCCGTCGAGGAACGCGTCGCGGCCCACGTAGGCGACCAGTTGCTTGAGGACGCTGGCGCCCTTGGCGTAGGTGATGCCGTCGAAGTTGAGCTTCGCGTCCTGGAGGTCACGGATGTCGGCGGTGACCGGGTGCGTGGAGGGCAGCTGGTCGGCCCGGTAGGCCCACGCCTTGCGCCGGTTGGCGAACGAGATCCAGCCCTCGTCGAAGCGTGTCGCCTCCACGAGGGACAGGGCGCCCATGAAGTCGGCGAACGACTCCTTGAGCCACAGGTCGTCCCACCACTCCATCGTCACGAGGTCGCCGAACCACATGTGCGCCATCTCGTGCAGCACCGTGCTGGCGCGGCCGTGGTAGGCGGCGCGCGTCGTCCGGCCGCGGAAGACGTACTCCTCGCGGAACGTGACGAGACCCGGGTTCTCCATCGCGCCGAGGTTGTACTCCGGCACGAACGCCTGGTCGTACTTGCCGAAGGGGTAGGGGTATCCGAAGTGCTCGTGGAAGAAGTCGAGGCCCTGCTTGGTCACGAGGAAGACGTCGTCCGCGTCGAAGTGCCGCGCGAGCCCCTTGCGGCACAGCGCGCCGAGGGGGATCTCCAGCGTGCTCCCGTCGGGCAGTTCGCGCGTGTAGTGGTCCGCGACGTAGTGGTACGGCCCGGCGAGCACCGCCGTGATGTAGGTGGAGATCGGGCGGGTCTCGGCGAACGTCCAGGTGGCCGCGTCGGTGCCCGGCAGCTCCTCGCGCGACTCCTCGGCGCCGTTGCTGAGCACGGTCCAGTGTGCGGGCGCGGTGACGCGGAAGCGGTAGGGGGCCTTCAGGTCGGGCTGCTCGAAGTTCGCGAACACCCGCCGCGCGTCGGCCGGTTCGTACTGCGTGTAGAGGTAGGTCTCGCCGTCCTCCGGGTCGGAGAAGTGGTGCAGGCCCTCGCCGGTGCGGCTGTAGGCGCAGCTCGCGTCCACGACGAGCGTGTTCTCCCGCTCCAGCCCCCGCAGCGTCACCCTGCTGCCGTCGAAGACGCGGTCGGGCGGCAGGTCGCGCCCGTTCAGCGTGACGGAGTGGACGTGCGGCGCCAGGAGGTCGGCGAAGCTGTCGGCGCCCTCCTCCGTACAGGAGAAGCGGATCGTGGTCGTGGACCTGAAGGTCCGTGGTCCCGGCCCCTGGGCCGGGCCGACGGCCGAGCGGAGGTCGAGCGCCACCTCGTAGCCGTGCACGCGCAGGCGACGCGCCCGCTCGCGGGCCTCGTCGCGTGTCAGGTTCTCTCCGGGCACTGCGTGCTTCCTCTCCTCGCTCGTCGGCGCGTGCCAGCATGTCACGCGCGGTGCCCGACCCGCACAACGGAATGCGGGGGCGCGCGGCATCGTTGAGCACCGGAGATCCGTCCCCGCATTCCCACGGCCGAGGAGCCTGATATGTCCGACAAGACGCCCGCCGACTTCTGGTTCGACCCGCTGTGCCCGTGGGCGTGGATGACGTCCCGCTGGATGCTTGAGGTCGAGAAGGTGCGTCCGGTCGAGGTGCGCTGGCACGTGATGAGCCTCGCCGTCCTCAACGAGAACCGGCTCGACGAGATGCCGGAGCAGTACGCCGAGGCGATGCGCGCCGCCTGGGGGCCGGTGCGGGTGTGCATCGCCGCCGAGCGTGAGCACGGGAGCGAGGTCCTCGGCCCGCTGTACACGGCGCTCGGCACCCGCTTCCACCCGCAGGGCCTGGAGAAGAGCCGCGAGACGATCGTCGCCGCCCTGACCGAGGCGGGGCTGCCCGCCGAGCTGGCCGACGCCGCCGACTCGGACGCGTACGACGCGGAGCTGCGCGCCTCGCACAAGGCGGGCATCGACCTGGTCGGCCAGGACGTCGGCACCCCGGTCATCGCCGTGCCGGGCGCGGACGGCCGGCAGCTCGCGTTCTTCGGCCCCGTGGTCACCCCCGCGCCCAAGGGCGAGGCGGCGGCCCGGCTGTGGGACGGCACCCTGCTGGTGGCGGCCACGCCGGGCTTCTACGAGATCAAGCGCACCCGCGACGTCGGCCCGCAGTTCGACTGAGCCGGGCCGCGCGACACGGCCGGTCCCCGCGCGATGCCTCCGCGCGGGGACCGGCCGCTTTCCCGTCCGTCTGTCCGAGGATCGGTCGATCCGGTGAGAAGACGATCAGACGGCCGGGGGTCCCTGGGGTGCCTGACCCGACGTCAGGGGACGAGCAGCACCCCGGTCGCGCGCGTCTTCGCGGTCGCGTAACGGGTCTGCACGTCCTGCCAGTTCACCACGCGCCACATCGCCTCGACGAAGTCCACCTTCTGGTTGCGGTACTGGAGGTAGAAGGCGTGCTCCCAGGCGTCGAAGACGAGGAGCGGAATCGCGCCCTGGCCGACGTTCCCCTGGTGGTCGTACACCTGCTCGACGACCAGCCGCGCGCTCAGCGGCTCGAACGCCAGCACGCCCCAGCCCGAGCCCTGCGTCGTCGCGGCGGCCTTGGACAGCTGCGCCTTGAACCGGCCGAACGAGCCGAACGACTCGGCGATCGCGTCCGCCAGCTCGCCCGTGCCGTCCGCCTCCAGCGGCTCCCCGCCGCCGTCGCCCGTCATGTTCTGCCAGTAGATGGAGTGGAGGATGTGGCCGGAGAGGTGGAACGCGAGGTTCTTCTCCAGCCCGGTGATGGCCCCCCACTGGTCCTTGTCGCGGGCTTCCGCCAGCTGTTCCAGGGTGTCGTTCGCGCCCTTGACGTAGCCCGCATGGTGCTTGTCGTGGTGCAGCTCGATGATCTCGCCGCTGATCACCGGCTCCAAGGCGACGTAGTCGTAGGGGAGTTCGGGGAGGCTGTAGGTGGCCATGCCGTTGCCCATCTCCATTAGTTGCGAGTCAGTTGCAACAACACGCTAGCAGCAGCAACGCGGCGATGTCGTCAAACTCACGCCGGGCCGAGGCCCCGCGTCCGCTAGCGTCACCGTGACGTCAAGTCAGCGGGCCCCCGGGCCCGGCCCTTCCCGTCACCGTCCCCAGGAGAATCCCCATGAGCACAGCCGTTCTGGCCGATCTGCTCCCCGCCGCCACGGCGCCCCGCGCCCGGGTACGCGACGCGGCGCTCGTCGTCGGCGGCGCGGTCCTCACCGGCATCGCCGCCCAGCTGACCCTGCCCGTGCCCGGCTCGCCCGTGCCCGTCACAGGACAGACCTTCGCCGCGCTGCTCGTCGGCGCCTCCCTCGGCGCGAGCCGTGGCCTCGCCTCGATGGTGCTCTACGCCCTCGTCGGCATGGCGGGCGTGCCCTGGTTCCAGGGCGGCACCTCGGGCCCCGGCGGCGCGACCTTCGGCTACATCATCGGCATGGCGCTCGCCGCCTGGGCCGTCGGCGCCCTCGCCGGACGCGGCGGCGACCGCACCGTCCTGCGCACGGCGGGCACGATGGTGGTCGGCACCGCGCTCACCTACGGCGTCGGCGTCCCCTACCTCGCGCTCGACGCGGGCATGAGCCTGTCGGAGGCCGCCGCGGCCGGGCTCGTCCCCTTCCTCATCGGCGACGCCCTCAAGGCCGCGCTGGCGATGGGAGCCCTCCCCACGGCCTGGCGTCTCGCCGGCCGACGGCCGTGACAGACTCGTCCCCATGCGCGTCTATCTCGGTTCCGACCACGCCGGCTACGAGCTGAAGTCCCACCTCGTCGAGTGGCTCACTGAGCACGGTCACGAGCCCGTGGACTGCGGTCCCTTCGTCTTCGACGCCGAGGACGACTACCCCCCGTTCTGCCTGCGGGCCGCCGAGGGCACCGCCCAGGAGCCCGGCGCGCTCGGCGTCGTCATCGGCGGCTCGGGCAACGGCGAGGCCATCGCCGCCAACAAGGTCGCGGGTGTCCGCTGCGCCCTCGCCTGGAGCGAGGAGACCGCCCGCCTCGGCCGCGAGCACAACAACGCGAACGTCCTCAGCGTCGGCTCGCGCATGCACACGCAGGAGGAGGCCACGGCGTTCGTCGCGGCCTTCCTCGACACCCCCTACTCGGGCGCCGCCCGCCACACCCGGCGCATCGCCATGCTGACCGCCTACGAGACGGACGGCACCCTCCCCGCGCTCCCCGGGCAGGACTGACGCGTCGATGCCCGAAGGCCACACCATCCACCGTCTCGCCGCCGATCTCGATGACGTGCTCGGCGGCGGGCGGCCGGTCAGGGCGGACAGCCCCCAGGGCAGGTTCGCCGACGGCGCCGCCCTCGTGGACGGCAGGCCGCTGACCGCCACCGAGGCGCACGGCAAGCACCTCTTCCTCGGCTGGTCCCTCGCGCCCTCGGGCGGCGCCGAGGCGACGAGCTGGGTCCACATCCACCTCGGCCTCTACGGCAAGGTCGCCTTCGGCGACGGGCCGCCGCCCCCGCCGGTCGGCCAGCTCAGGCTGCGCCTGTGGAACGACACCGGCCACGCCGAACTGCGCGGCCCCACCACCTGCACGCTCATCACCGACGCGGAGAAGCGCGCCGTCGAGGACCGCCTCGGCCCCGACCCGCTGCGCCCCGACGCCGACCCCGAGGCCGCCTGGCGCCGCGTCCACGCCAGCCGCACGTCGATCGCCGCCCTGCTGATGGACCAGAAGGTCGTCGCGGGCGTCGGCAACGTCTACCGCGCCGAAGTCCTCTTCCGCCACGGCATCGACCCGTACCGCGCGGGCCGCGATCTCACCCGGGCGGAATGGGACGCCATCTGGTCGGACCTGGTCACGCTGATGCGGGAGGGCGTGCGGCTCAACCGCATCGACACCGTCCGCCCCGAGCACACCCCCGAGGCCATGGGCCGCCCGCCGCGCGTGGACGACCACGGCGGCGAGGTCTACGTCTACCGCCGCGCGACGATGCCCTGCCTCGTCTGCGGCACCGAGATCCGCACCGCGCAACTCGCCGCCAGGAACCTCTTCTGGTGCCCCACCTGCCAGCACACCACCGCCTGACCCCGCGCGCGTCCGCCGTTCCGCCCGCCAGGTGACGCATGATGCCCCCATGGCAGCAGCGGCAGCGGCACAGACGCCGCACCACGCTTTCTGGGGCTATCTGGTGTGGGCCGTCCTCTTCGGCGCCCTCTTCGCCTGGGAGGGCGCCGGACTGCTCCGCCCCACCGACGGCATCCCCACCCTCAGCCAGGCCATCGACGCCGTGACGCGCCACCACATCGGCCGCTGGGCGCTGTTCGCCCTGTGGCTCTGGGTCGGCTGGCACGCGTTCATCCGCGGCTGGCACTTCCTGCTCCGGGGCCCCGAGGGGTGAGCGCGCCGTGCCGCACCTCCTCGACCTGACGGTGATGCTGGTCGCCTACCTGCTCACCATGGGCGCGCTCGCCTCCGGCCTGCGCACCCTGCGCGACGACCCCGGCGGCCGTCCCCGCAGCGGCGGGCGCCGCGCGGGCTGGCCCGGCCTCGTCCGCCAGGTGCTCGTCACGGCCGCAGGGGGATACGTCCTGCTGCTGCTCGTCGTCGCGGGCTACTACGTCGGAGTGGCCCGCCACGACGGGGACTTCCTCCTCAGCGCCGTGACGGGCGCCGCGTCCCTCGTCGGCGTCGCGCTGCCCCCGCTCCTCGCGGTGAGCGCGGCGCTGACACGGACACGGACACGGACGCGCGGACGCTGATCCCCCCACCGCGCCCGCGCGCCCCACCCCGCCGTCAGAAGTTGTGCGGCAGCCAGGGCGCCACCGGCGAGGAGAACGCCGTCGCCGCAGCCGTCAGCGCACCGGGACGCTCCTCACGCACCTGCCCCGCGCCCGCGAGCGCCGCCAGCGAGGTGCCGCCCAGGTAGGCCGCGCCCAGCGCCCGCACGTCGAGCGACAGGTCGGCCGCGTCCCGCGTCCGCTCGCACACCGCGCCGCCCGGCCCGCCGCTCAGCCGCCAGGCGCCGCTGTTCCAAGGGCAGAAGTCGTCCGTCACGTCCAGCACGACATCCACCTCGGACGCGTACGCACGCCCCCCGAGCGCCGCGCCGACGTCCACCGGGCGCAGATACAGCCGGTCGGCCACCCGCAGCCTGCTGCGCCGCATGTCCGTCACCAGGTGCACCAGCGGATCGTCCACCGGACGGCCCGTCAACTCGACCGACGACATCAGGTCGAGTTCCATGAGGAAGCGCAGCATCGCCGCGTAGGCCGCCGGGTCGGCCGCGTCCAGGTCCTTCACCAGGACGACGCCGTCCGGCACCGACGCGGCCCAGCGGGCCAGCGTCGCGTAGCGCGCGTACCCGACGAGTTCGCCGTCGCGTTCCGCCAGCAGGCAGCGCCGGGGCGACGCGCCCCCGCGCGTGGCGCGCGGGTCGAGCAGCACCATCCCTGGCCAGGACGGCTGCCGGGCGATCATGCCGGGACGGCGGGGCACCAGGCGGGCGTAAAGTTCTTCGCAGCGGTCCACCACCTCGGCGGGGTCGGCGAGGCGGAGCGTCACGTCCTCGGTCCCCGGCGGGAGCCGCAGGCCGGTCCTGGGGACGTCCAGCGTCGCGCTCAGCGCGTGGGTCGCCACCCCGAAGCCGAAGCGCCCGTAGATCGCGGGTTCCGAGGCGGTCAGCACGGCCAGCGGCTCCCCCGCGTCCCGCGCCGTGTCGAGCCCCTGACGCATCATCCGCCGCAGAAGTCCCCGCCGCCGGTGCGTGGGGGCCACATGCACCATCGTCACGCCCGCCGCGGCCACCAGCGCGCCCCCGGGCACCGAGAGCTGGAAGGAAAAGGAACTGAACGAGCCGACGATCCGGTCCTTGTCCCACAGGGCAAGCGACCGATCAATTTCGGTCACTTCTCGCCAGGCGGCCCGCTCCTCGGACGGCTCACGCCCGCCACCGAACGCCCACTCAAGCGAGCGGTACCAAGACTCCCAATCGGCGGCGTCAAGTCCCCGTAGTTCCGTCGTCATGGCGCCATACCTAACAGAGGGCACCGGCGAACGCGACGGATTATCCGTACCCGTACCACGCCAGATCTCCACGGAATCGCCCCAAAGGTTCGACGCGCGGCCGAACGGGTGGCTAAGGTCCCTGGTCATGGCACGCGGCAGCAGGACACGGCCCCGACGCGCACGGGCACCCCGCGCGCACAAGGCTGCGCACCGCCTGCGCACGACCGTGCGCCGCGTCGCCGTCGATTGGTTCCGCGGCAGCGGCTCCGACCGCCTCGCCCTCGCCGCGCTCCTCCTCCTCGTGCCCCTTCTCGGCGGCGCCACCGTCGCCTGGCCCGAATGGTGCCCGCCGGAGTCCCTCGTCCTGCCGCTCGTCGCGGGCGGCCTCCTGCTGCGCCCCGCCAGCCTCCTCGGCCTCTACGCCGTCGTCGCCACGGCGCTGGTGCTGGAGACGGCCCTCATCGAGACCGAACGGCGCATGCCCGACCCGGTGACGCCCGGCAGCATCCTCGTCGTCGCCGCCGTCGCCCTGACCGGCCTGCTGATCGCGCAGTTCCGCAGCCGCGTCGGCGTCCCCTGGCGGCGCGGCGGCACCATGCTGTTCGACCTGCGCGAGCGCATCAGGACGCAGAGCGCCCTGCCCGCGCTCCCCGACGGCTGGCACCGCGAGATGTCGCTGCGCCCGGCGGGCGGCCAGTCGTTCTCCGGCGACTTCGTCGTCGCCACGCGCACCGGCCCGGGGCGGCACGTCCTCGAAGTGGTGCTGGCCGACGTCTCGGGCAAGGGCATGGACGCCGCCTCCCGCTCCCTGCTGCTGTCCGGCGCGTTCGGCGGACTCCTGGGCTCCCTGCCGCCGCACGCGTTCCTGCCCGCCGCCAACGGCTATCTCCTGCGCCAGAGCTGGGACGAGGGCTTCGCCACCGCCGTGCACCTCGTCCTCGACCTGGAGAGCGGCGACTACGAACTGCTCTCCGCGGGACACCTCCCCGGCGTCCAGCTCAGCGCGGGCACCGGCCGCTGGCAGGAGATCGCCGCCGAGGGGCCGCTCCTCGGCGTCTGGGACGAGGCCGAGTTCCACCCGGCCAAGGGCACGCTGCGGCGCGGCGACGTGCTGATGCTCTTCACCGACGGCCTGGTGGAGCGGCCGGGACGCGACCTGAGCGAGGGCATCGACCGCCTCACCGGCGAGGCGGACCGCTATGTCGCCACCGGCTTCCGGGGCGCGGCCTGGCACCTCGTCGAGGCCGTCGCGCGCGATGTGAACGACGACCGGGCGCTGTTGCTCATCGGCCGGGAGTGATCACCCGGCGGGGCGGCCTTGCGCGCCGTGCCCCGCCGGGCCGACTGGCCGCCCTGAGCAGCGCCGATGACGGCGCGGTCCCGGCCGCGCTGTCGGCCGATCGGCGGTGCGGCGCACGTCCCGGCGGATGCGGACGGCCCCCGGCTGGCCTTGGCTCGAAGGCATGAGCCCACTCCCGGCACGGCGCCCCGCGCCGTTCCCCCCGCGACGGTCACCCTCCTCCGCCCGCCTGACCCGCAAGGTCGTCGGCGGCACCCTCGCCGGGGCGCTCGTCATAGCGGGCCCCTGGGCGCTCGCCGGGGGTGACGGCGAGGACGACGGCCGGTCGCCCGCCGAGGCCGCCGCGTCCGGCGCGGTCGAGGACGGCGTACCGCGCGACGTGTCGTACGCCTCGTCCACCCGGCCCGACGCGCCGCCACCGGCCGGACTCCCGTTCGGGACGGGCGGGTTCGCGCGGCCGGAGCCGCAGGACGCGCTCGCGTCCCTCGACGCGTCGGGGCTCCTCGAACCGTTCGAGGCCCTGGAGTTCCTGGAGAGCCTCGACCCTCCGCACCACCTCGAAGCGCTCGGCTCCCACCACCACGCCGAGCGCGCCGCCCCCGCGGACCCACGCGACCGCCGCGCGCAGCGCCCGTACGGACGCCGCGGCTGGGACGAACTCTCCGCCGAGGGCTGGACGGCCCCCGTCAGCGGCCACCCGATCTCCGCCTCCTACGGCAGGCCGGGCGACTGGGCCGCCGGCTACCACACCGGCGTGGACTTCGCGACGCCCGTCGGCACCACCGTCCGCTCCGTCGGCCCGGGGACCGTCGTCACGGCCGCCTGGTCGGGTGACTACGGCAACCTCGTCGTCGTCCGTATGGAGGACGACCACTACACGCTCTACGCCCACCTGTCGGAGATCGACGTCCGGGTCGGCGAGGACGTGACGGGCGGCACCACCGTCGGCGCCTCGGGCAACACCGGGAACAGCACCGGTCCCCACCTCCACTTCGAGGTGAGGACCGGCGAGGACTACGGGACGGACGTGGACCCGCTGGAGTACCTGGCGGGCCACGGCGTGACGCTCGACTGATCAGCCCCCGGCGCTCACCGGGCGCTGGCCGCCGTCGGCGGCGGACGCCTCACCCGGCGACCGGGCGGGCGGGTCCGCGCGGACCACCGCGCCGCCCGGCCCGCCCCGGTCGCCCAGGGGACCGTCGCCCACCGCCCGGTCGCCGCCGGACAGGACGGGCTGCGGCTTCCTGAACGCCCAGTCCATCGACGGCTCGACCAGGGGCCTGAACGCCCTGCGCACCGGGGCCGTGCACAGCGCCGTCACGACGACGGCGCCGATCGCCGTCACCGCCACGCGCCCGGCGGGGGAGCCGACCCAGCCGACGTCGTACCAGTCCCACCAGCGCGACGCCTTGATGACGAAGCCGTGCAGCAGGTAGCCGTAGACGGTGCCCGCGCCGAGCGTGGTGTACCAGGTGCGCCGGGTGGGGACCAGCGCGAGGAACGCCACGGTGAGCAGCAGCCCGCAGCCGAAGAGCGCCAGCGTCATGACGGGCCCGACCCAGCCGGGTTCGCCCATCTCCTGCGCGGAGTTGGTGCGGTAGAGCCAGCTCTGGTCCAGGCGCCCGACGGACCAGTAGGCGACGGCGAGCGCGACGAGGAGCACCGGCACGGCCAGGGCCCGCACCTCCGTGCGCCTCATCCAGGTGAAGTGCTCGCGGCGCATCATCGTGCCGAGCACGAAGAACGGGAGGAACTGGAGGACGCGCTGGATGTTGAGGTCGTTGCCGAAGTGGGGGGACATCGACGCGATGGCCGCGACGGCCAGCGCGATCGGCAGGGGGTGGCGCACGAGGCGCCAGATCGGCGCCGTCAGTCGCCAGAGGAACAGGGCGACCAGGAACCAGGTCACGTAGTAGGGGTCGAGGAGACTCAGCGGGAGGTCGGGGTCGTCACCGCCCCAGCCTGCCCTGGCGAACAGGATGTACAGCACCTCGAAGACGAGGTACGGCACCCCGACGCCGGTGATCAGCCGCTTCAGCTGGTCGGGACGGGCGGTGAAGCTGCGCGAGAAGTATCCGGCGATGAGGATGAAGGCCGGCATGTGGAACGTGAAGACGAACGCGTAGAGGGCCGAGGCCGCGCGCGAGTCGTCGCGCAGCGGGGTCCAGGCGTGACTGACGGCCACGAGGACGATGGCCAGGTACTTCGCGTTGTCGAAGAAGGGATCGCGCTCCTTGCGCCCGGTCCGTGCACCGTCGTCCGCGACAGCAGGTGGGGGGTCGGCCGCGGGCGCCGTGGGGGCGGGCGGCGACGCTTGTTGATTACGGACGTGCAACATTGTCCGCACGATAGCGGCTCGCGCGGCATTCGTACATTCCGCGTCGGGCGGTGTGGCGATTCCCATGGAGATTTCGGTGACGATTCGCGACCGGCCTGTGCAATCCGGCGGCACGATGACCGTTATGGGATGGTTCGCCCCTGAAGAAGAAGGAGTAAAAGGGGCGTAACGGTGGCGTCCTGCAAGGGGGTTGACGCGCGGGTGTTCCCCTGGGAAATCCGGCTCGGAAGGCCCCGGAGGCGAATTGGTCAGCCTCTCCGGATGCCCGGGAAATCACCCCTCATGCACGGGCCCCGTTTAACGGAACGGTAACGCGCTCCCCGGCGGCCCCGACGGTGCGCAGGTGGCCGGACAGTGGTGGACGGAGCGTCACCGCTCTCCACCTGGGGCGTAGTTGATGGCACGATGGTTCCTGCGAGGCCGCGGCGGTCGTGGTCAAGCTGTTGACGGAGCAGAGGCGAACCTTCCGTAAGGTGTGATCAGTTGTGGTTATCTCGTTCTCTCTGGCCCTCCTGTTCGGGGTGATCTTGTTCTTCATGATCAGGAGCGGGTCCATGAAGTGGGGCCCGGCCATCGTGGCCATCCTCTTCGGCTTCTCCCTCGCCTCCACGGGCGCCGCCGACCCCATAAACAACTTCCTTGAGTCGATCACCGACGGCGTCAACTCCGTGGACGACTCCATCAACAGCTCGTCGGGCGGCGAGTGACCGGCCGGGCGCACGCGAGAGGCCCGGCCCCCGAGGGGGAGCCGGGCCTCGTGAAGAGCGGGCGACGGGAATCGAACCCGCGTAGCTGGTTTGGAAGACCAGGGCTCTACCATTGAGCTACGCCCGCCGGGCGCCGGGGACCGTGACGGTCCATCGGCCGGTCGTGCCGACCGGGTACGGCGCGATGCGTATCGTACCAGCGCCGCCCGCCGAGGCGGCGCGGGCCGCCCTCCCGCCCAGGTCGCCGGCCGACGCCCCGGGGAAACCGGACCGCGCGCGGCCCTGTACGCTACGTGTCGCATCGTGAGCCGGACGGGGTGTGGCGCAGCTTGGTAGCGCGTCCGCTTTGGGAGCGGAAGGCCGTCGGTTCGAATCCGGCCACCCCGACCACGTACTATGAGTAGCCTGCCTGCGCGCCTGTGGTGTGTCCGCATACGGGGCGCCATCGGCGCCTCCCGGAGCCTCCAAGGGCCTCCAGGGAGTGCTTCCCCTGACGTCAGCCCCAAGGAGACCGACCGTGAAGAGCGCCGTGGAGACCCTGAACCCCACCCGGGTTCGGCTCACTGTCGAGGTGCCCTTCGAGGAACTCAAGCCCAGCCTCGACGCGGCGTACCGGAAGATCAACCAGCAGGTGACGGTGCCCGGCTTCCGCAAGGGCAAGATCCCGGCCCGCATCATCGACCAGCGTTTCGGCCGTGGCGCCGTGCTGGAGGAAGCGGTCAACGAGGCGCTGCCGAAGTTCTACAGCGAGGCCGTGACCGAGGGCGAGCTGAACCCGCTGGGCCAGCCCGAGGTGGACATCACCGAGCTGCGCGACAACGAACTGCTGACCTTCACCGCCGAGGTGGACATCCGCCCCGAGCTGACGATCCCGGACTACTCCGGCATCGAGGTCACCGTGGACGCGGTCGAGATCCCCGAGGAGGACGTGGACGAGGCCGTCGAGCGGCTGCGTGACCGCTTCGCCTCCACCACCGTGGTCGAGCGGGCCGCCGCCGAGGGCGACGTCGTGAAGATCGACCTCGAAGCCCGCGTGGACGGCGACGTGCTGGACGACGGCGTCGCCCAGGGCGTCAACTACACGATCGGTTCCGGCCAGATGCTGGACGGTCTCGACGAGGCCGTCACCGGCCTGGAGGCCGGGGGCACCGCCACCTTCACCAGCGAGCTGAAGGGCGGCTCCGCGGCCGGGCAGGAGGCCGAGGTGACCGTCACGGTCGAGACCGTCTCCTCCCGCGAGCTGCCGGAGCTGGACGACGACTTCGCCCAGCTGGCCAGCGAGTTCGACACCCTGGCCGCGCTCCGCGAGGACAGCACCCGCCGCCTCGGCGACGAGCGCAGGTACCAGCAGGCCACCGAGGCGCAGGAGAAGGTGCTCGACGCCCTTCTCGAACTGGTCGAGGTCCCGATGCCGCAGAAGCTCCTCGCGGACGAGATCGAGACCCGCAAGCACAACCTGGAGCACCACCAGCTGCCCCAGCTCGGCATGGACTTCGACGCCTACCTGAAGCTCCAGGAGAAGACCGCCGACGAGTTCGACGAGGAGCTGCGCGAGCAGGCCGAGAAGGGCATCAAGACCCAGTTCGTGCTGGACCAGATCGCCCGCGTCGAGAACCTCAACGTCAGCCAGGAAGAGCTGACCGAGCACCTCATGCGCCGCGCGCAGTCCTCCGGCATGAGCCCCGACCAGTTCGCCAAGGCCGTCGTCGAGGGCGGCCAGGTGCCGATGCTCGTCGGCGAGGTCACCCGCGGCAAGGCCCTGGCCCTGGTGGTCGAGTCCGTCACCGTCAAGGACAGCAACGGCGAGCCCGTCCGGCTGGACGACGAGGAGGAGGACGCCGCCTCCGACGCCGACGCGCAGGCCGACGTCACCGCGGACGCGGCCGAGACCGTCGCCGACGGCGAGCAGGCCGCCGACAAGTCCTGACCCCGCCGCGCGGACCGGGACCCGGCGCTCCGCCGGGCCCTGGCGCGGGCATGAACCGGCCATGGTCCCGGCCCCGGAACGCCCGGGGTCGGGACCCTGCGCTCACAGCGAACAGTTCCCTGGTCGGGATGGGTCCGTCGGTACCGCGCGTTAGGGTCCGTAAGTACAACCCGGACGTCGAGTGACGGCCAGGCGGATGCCGCCGGCCGTCCGAGAATGAGCAGGTGGATACGTGACGCTCTCGATGCCTTCCGCCATGGCGGAACCGCTGAACAGTGGCCTCGGTGATCAGGTCTACAACCGGCTGCTGGACGAGCGGATCATCTTCCTGGGTCAGCCCGTCGATGACGACATCGCCAACCGGATCACGGCCCAGCTGCTCCTGCTGGCCGCCGACCCGGACAAGGACATCTTCCTTTACATCAACAGCCCCGGCGGCTCGATCTCCGCTGGCATGGCCATCTACGACACCATGCAGTACGTGAAGAACGACGTGGTGACCATCGCCATGGGTCTGGCGGCCTCCATGGGCCAGTTCCTGCTGACGGCGGGTGCCCCCGGCAAGCGCTACGCGCTGCCCAACGCGGAGATCCTGATCCACCAGCCCTCCGCCGGTCTCGCGGGCTCCGCCACGGACATCCGCATCCACGCCGAGCAGTTGCTGCGCACGAAGCGCAAGATGGCCAAGCTGTCCGCCTTCCACTCCGGCGTCAGCGAGGAGCAGTGGGAGCGCGACGCCGACCGGGACCGCTGGTTCAGCGCCGAGGAGGCCCAGGAGTACGGCCTGCTCGACCGCGTCATCACCAGTGCCGCGGACATCGCGGGCGGCGGCGGCACGGGCGCCTGAGCCCACCCCGCGCGCGCGAAGCCGAGATCCCAGCCGAGACAGCAGCCGATCCCAAGGCGGTTTACACCAGATGAACAACTTCCCCGGTTCGGGCCTCTACGACCGTCTCCCGGCCGAGGCCCGCTACGTCGTCCCGCGCTTCGTCGAGCGCACCTCGCAGGGCGTGCGCGAGTACGACCCGTACGCGAAGCTCTTTGAGGAGCGCGTGATCTTCCTCGGCGTGCAGATCGACGACGCCTCCGCGAACGACGTCATGGCCCAGCTGCTCTGCCTGGAGTCGATGGACCCGGACCGCGACATCCAGATCTACATCAACAGCCCCGGCGGCTCGTTCACGGCGCTGACGGCCATCTACGACACGATGGAGTTCGTCAAGCCGGACATCCAGACCGTGTGCATGGGCCAGGCGGCCTCCGCGGCGGCCGTCCTGCTCGCGGCGGGCACCCGTGGCAAGCGGATGGCGCTGCCGAATGCGAGGATTCTCATCCACCAGCCGTACAGTGAGACGGGACGCGGTCAGGTCTCCGATCTGGAGATCGCCGCCCGTGAGGTCGCGCGCATGCGGACCCAGCTGGAGGAGATGCTCGCGAGGCACTCCACCCAGCCGATCGAGCAGATCGCGGACGACATCGAGCGCGACAAGATCCTCACCGCGGGCGAGGCCGTCGAGTACGGCCTGATCGACCAGATCGTGACGACCCGGTCCTCGACCGCGGTCTGAGCACGGCGGGCGGCGCACGCCAGGCGGCACCCCCGCAGGACCTGTACGACCCAGCACGACCAGCAAGCACCCGGTACGACCGGTACCACCAGCACAGAGCGGGAACGTGACTGGCCGCCCCCTTTTGACGGGAAGGCCCCGTGGAGGGGGATTCCCGTCAAGGGGGGCCACTCGCCCCGGGCGACAAGGTACCGTCGTCTACAGAAAGCATCAGTGCGCCGTCTCCCCGGCGGTGCGCAGGCGAAGGGGAAGCACCTCGTGGCACGCATCGGTGATGGCGGCGATCTGCTCAAGTGCTCGTTCTGCGGCAAGAGCCAGAAACAGGTGAAGAAGCTCATCGCGGGCCCGGGGGTCTACATCTGCGACGAGTGCATCGACCTGTGCAACGAGATCATCGAGGAGGAGCTGGCCGAGTCGCCGGACTCCGACCTCGGCGAGCTGCCCAAGCCCCGGGAGATCTACGACTTCCTGGAGAGCTACGTGGTCGGCCAGGAGGACGCCAAGAAGGCGCTCTCCGTCGCCGTGTACAACCACTACAAGCGGGTGCGGGCCAGCGAGGCCGACTCCGGCAGCTCGCGTGACGAGGTCATCGAGATCGCCAAGTCGAACATCCTGCTGCTCGGGCCCACCGGCTCAGGCAAGACGCTGCTCGCCCAGACCCTCGCGCGGATGCTGAACGTCCCCTTCGCGATCACCGACGCGACCGCGCTCACCGAGGCCGGGTACGTCGGCGAGGACGTCGAGAACATCCTGCTCAAGCTGATCCAGGCGGCCGACTACGACATCAAGAAGGCCGAGCAGGGAATCATCTACATCGACGAGATCGACAAGGTCGCCCGCAAGAGCGAGAACCCGTCGATCACGCGCGACGTCTCCGGGGAAGGCGTCCAGCAGGCGCTGCTGAAGATCCTGGAGGGCACCACGGCGGCCGTGCCGCCGCAGGGCGGGCGCAAGCACCCGCACCAGGAGTTCCTCCAGATCGACACCTCCAACGTGCTGTTCATCGTCGGCGGCGCCTTCGCCGGTCTCGACGACATCATCCGCGCCCGGTCCGGGGCGCGCGGCATCGGCTTCGGCGCGGACATCCGCTCCAAGCGCGACCGGGACGCCGCGGAACTGCTCGCGGACGTCCTGCCGGAAGACCTGGTGAAGTACGGCATGATCCCCGAGTTCATCGGGCGGCTGCCGGTCATCACCTCGGTGCACAACCTCGACCGCGAGGCCCTGCTGCGCATCCTCGTGGAGCCGCGCAACGCGCTCGTCAAGCAGTACCAGCGCCTCTTCGAGCTGGACGGCGTCGAGCTGGAATTCGACCTCCCGGCGCTGGAGGCCATCGCCGACCAGGCCATCCTGCGCCGCACCGGCGCGCGCGGCCTGCGGGCGATCATGGAGGAGGTCCTCATGTCGGTGATGTACGAGGTGCCGTCCCGCCAGGACGTCGGCCAGGTCGTCATCACGGAGGACGTCGTCCGCTCCAACGTGAACCCGACGCTCGTCCCGCGCTCGCGGCTCGCCAAGCAGCGCGGCCCCGGCACCACGCCGCACGAGAAGACGGCCTGAGCGGCGGCGGCGGACCGCCGCGTACCGCACGGAGGGGCGGGGCCCGGATCTGCGATCCGGGCCCCGCCCCTTGCCGTGTCCGGTCCCGCGCACGGGTCAGGCGGACTCGCTCGTGTCCGCCTCCTCGACGGGGGTGAGCGCGTCCACCCGCAGCTGGGCCGCCGCGGCGGCGGCGTCCTCCGCCGGGACATCGACGTTGCCCTGCCCGTTGACGCTCTGGAGCACGACCGCGCCGAGCGTGCTGGTGTCGCCCCAGACACAGACCGGGATCTGCACCATCTCCTGGAGCACCGGGTCCATGACGTCGGCGTCCTGGCACTTCATGACGGCGTCCCCGAGCCCCTCGGGGGTGTACGCCTGCGGCTCGCCGACGAGCGTGAACTCCTCCATGGCCTCCTGCTCCGAGGCGACGTAGGCGAAGAGGGCGTCCACGGCGGCGGCCGGGTCCTCGACCTCGCCCCACATGCCGATGACGTTGAGCGTCGTCACCGTGCGCTCGCCCAGCTCCGAGGGGTCGGTCATGCCGAGCAGCTCGGTGGGGGAGATGCCGCCGACGTACTGGGCCGTGGTGCCCTCCGCGTCCTGAAGGCCCAGGCGCGCCAGCTCCTCGGGCGGGGCGTCGCTTGAGTCCTGCGCCGGGGCGAGGATCGCGTAGTCGCCGGAGAGGCTGGGCAGGTCGAGCCGGTAGGAGACGCCTTCGGCGAGCTGCCCCTCGCCGTCCCCGCCGCCACCGCCGCCCGGCTCGTCGTCGTCACCGCCGGAGAGCAGCACGATCCCGCCGCCCACCAGGACGGCGAGGACCACGACGACGGCGCTCACGATGCCGATCGTCTTCCCCCGGCCGCCGCCGCCCGGCGGCGGCACCTGGCCGTAGGAGGGCTGCCCGTACGGCGGTTGCCCGGGGGGCTGCTGGCCGTAGGCCCCCGGCTGCCCGTACGCCCCCGGCTGCCCGTACCCGCCCGGCTGGCCCTGCGGCGGCTGCGGCTGCCAGTACGGGCCCGGCTGCGCGGGAGGCTGGTGCTGCGGGTATCCGTAGCCCTGTCCGCCGGGCGCCGCGCCACCCTGCCCGAACGGCCCGGGCCCGGCGGGCTGGCCGTAGCCACCGCCCTGCGGGGCGCCGTACGGGCCCGGCTGACCTGGCTGCCCCGGCGGCGGTCCCTGCGGGGGCTGCTGCCCGTACGGTCCGGGTTGGTTGTGACTCATCGTTGCATCCCCTCACAAGCGCTCCGTGCGGCGCTTCCGCTCATCCTGTCGGACGGCATGCATGTATGTACATCTGATCGCGGTGCGATGCCCCACACCCCCCTCGTCATCCTCCGTCATGCCGGGGGGTTCCGGACGGGGAGGGGGCATTCTGGTTCGAACTCGGGACACGCGTCCTCGTAGACTGACCGTCGTGACCGAGAACACTCAGCCGCCCGCCTCCGGGCCCCACAGCACCCCAGCCGATCTGCCGACGCAGTACACACCGGCCGACGTAGAGGGGAAGCTGTACGAGCGCTGGGTAGACCGGGGCTGGTTCAGGGCCGACGCGAAGAGCGACAAAGAGCCGTACACCGTCGTCATCCCGCCCCCCAACGTCACCGGCAGCCTGCACGTCGGCCACGCCTTCGAACACACGCTGATCGACGCCCTGACCCGCCGCAAGCGCATGCAGGGGTACGAGACGCTGTGGCAGCCCGGCATGGACCACGCGGGCATCGCCACGCAGAACGTCGTCGAGCGCGAGCTGGCCAAGGAGGGCCTGTCCCGCCACGACCTCGGGCGCGAGGCGTTCGTCGAGCGCGTCTGGCGCTGGAAGGACGAGTCGGGCGGCCAGATCTCCGGCCAGATGCGGCGCCTCGGCGACGGCGTGGACTGGGACCGTGAACGTTTCACCATGGACGAGGGCCTGTCGCAGGCCGTCCAGACGATCTTCAAGCGCCTGTACGACGACGGGCTGATCTACCGCGCCGAGCGCATCATCAACTGGTGCCCCCGCTGTCTGACGGCGCTGTCCGACATCGAGGTGGAGTACCAGGAGGACGAGGGCGAACTCGTCTCCATCCGCTACGGCGACGGCGAGGACTCGCTGGTCGTGGCGACGACCCGCGCCGAGACGATGCTCGGCGACACCGCCGTGGCCGTCCACCCGGACGACGCGCGCTACCGGCACCTCGTCGGCCGCCGGATCGCCCTGCCGCTGACCGACCGCACCATCCCGGTCGTCGCCGACGCGCACGTGGACCCGGAGTTCGGCACGGGCGCCGTCAAGGTGACGCCCGCGCACGACCCGAACGACTTCGAGATCGGCCGCCGCCACGACCTGCCGCAGATCACGGTCATGGACGAACGCGCCGTCATCACCGTGCACGGCCCGTTCCTCGGCCTCGACCGCCTTGAGGCCCGCTCCGCCGTCGTCGCCGCGCTGCGCGCCGAGGGCAGGATCGTCGCCGAGAAGCGCCCGTACACGCACTCCGTCGGGCACTGCTCGCGCTGCAAGACCACGATCGAGCCCCGCGTCTCGCTCCAGTGGTGGGTCAAGGTCGGCCCGCTCGCGAAGGCGGCGGGCGACGCCGTGCGCGACGGGCAGGTGACGATCCACCCGAAGGAGATGACCTCCCGCTACTTCGACTGGGTGGACAACCTCCACGACTGGTGCATCTCACGGCAGTTGTGGTGGGGCCACCGCATCCCGGTCTGGTACGGGCCCGACGGCGAGGTCCGCTGCGTCGGCGCCGACGAGGAGCCGCCGACCGGCGAGGGCTGGCACCAGGACACCGACGTCCTCGACACCTGGTTCTCCTCGGCCCTGTGGCCGTTCTCCACGCTCGGCTGGCCCGAACAGACCGAGAGCGTCGAGAAGTTCTACCCGAACTCGGTCCTCGTCACCGGCTACGACATCCTGTTCTTCTGGGTCGCGCGGATGATGATGTTCGGCCTGTACGCGATGGACGGCACCCCGCCGTTCCACACGATCGTGCTGCACGGCATGGTCCGCGACCAGTTCGGCAAGAAGATGTCCAAGTCCTTCGGGAACAGCGTCGATCCGCTCGTGTGGATGGACGCGTACGGCTCGGACGCCGTCCGCTTCACGCTCGCGCGCGGCGCGAACCCCGGCGTGGACGTCCCCGTCGGCGAGGACTGGGTCCAGGCATCCCGCAACTTCGCCAACAAGGTCTGGAACGCCACGCGTTTCGCCCTCCTCAACGGCGCGACGGTGACCGGCCCGCTGCCGGACGCCGCCGAACTCGGCCCCGCCGACCGCTGGATCCTCTCCCGGCTGAACGCCGTGGTCGCCGAGGTGGACGGCTACTTCGAGGACTACCAGTTCGCCAAGCTCAGCGACGCCCTCTTCCACTTCGCCTGGGACGAGGTCTTCGACTGGTACGTCGAGCTGTCCAAGACGACGTTCGCCGCGGGCGGCCGGGCCGCCGAGGTGTCCCGCCGCGTCTTCGGCGAGGTCCTGGACGTGACGCTGCGCCTGCTGCACCCGCTGATGCC
Source organism: Streptomyces avicenniae (assembly GCF_000719135.1). GTDB lineage: Bacteria > Actinomycetota > Actinomycetes > Streptomycetales > Streptomycetaceae > Streptomyces > Streptomyces avicenniae. The sequence continues at coordinate 174,070 of NZ_JOEK01000011.1, forward strand.
GTTCGTCACCGAGGAGATGTGGACGTCGCTCACCGGCGGCGAGTCCGTCGTCGTCACCGACTGGCCGACCGACTCCGGCTTCCGCGACCGCGCCGCCGAGGACGAGCTGGCCGCCGTCAGGAAGCTCGTCACCGAGGTGCGCCGGTTCCGCGCCGACCAGGGCCTCCAGCCGGGCCAGCGCGTCCCGGCCACCCTGGACCTGTCGGGCACCGGCCTGGAGGCGCACGAGGAGGCCATGCGCGCCCTCCTGCGCCTCCAGGCGCCAGGCGAGTCCTTCGAGGCCACGGCGACCCTCCCGGTCGGCGGCGCCACCGTCGCGCTCGACCTCCACGGCGTCATCGACTTCGAGGCGGAACGCAGGCGGCTCACGAAGGACCTGGCCACGGCGGAGAAGGAGCTGGCCCAGACCACCGCGAAGCTGGGGAACGAGGCGTTCCTCGCCAAGGCCCCCGACCACGTCGTGGACAAGATCCGCGGTCGCCGCGCCGCCGCGGAGGCCGACATCGCCCGCATCGGGACACAGCTCGCACAGCTCCCGTAGCGGGCCTGTCGGTGGTCCTCCGTACACTGGCCCCATGAACGGCACACCCCGTGTCCGGCCCCGCCGTCAGGCGGCGGTCCGGGCGCGGGGTGGGGGCGTGGGCGGAGAAGCGAACGGAATGACGCAGTGACTGACAGTCCTACCGGTGGCAGCCCCAGGGACGAGTTCCCCGGGGACGAGGGGCACGTCCCCGCGGACCCGTTCGAGGAGATCGTCGCGGCCGAACGCGACCGCGACCCCGACCTCGCCGTCATCGAGGCGGGCAGCCGCACGCTGCGCTCCCAGCCCGGCACCGCGCGCGCCGAGGACATCCCGGCGCGCCCCGCCGACCCCGCGCTCGACCAGGCCCTGCGGGAGGTGGAGGCCGAGCTGTCCGGGCGCTGGCCCGAGACGAAGCTCGACCCCTCCGTCGTCCGCATCCAGGCGCTCATGGACGTCCTGGGCGAGCCGCAGCGCGCCTACCCGTCGATCCACATCACCGGGACCAACGGCAAGACCAGCACGGCCCGCATGATCGAGACGCTCCTCACCGCCTTCGACCTGCGCACCGGGCGGTTCAGCAGCCCGCACGTCCAGTCGATCACCGAGCGCATCAGCCTCGACGGCGCGCCGGTGTCGGCCGAGCGCTTCATCGCCGCGTACGAGGACATCAAGCCGTACGTCGAGCTGGTGGACGCCCGGCAGGACTACCGGCTGTCCTTCTTCGAGGTGATGACGGGCATGGCGTACGCCGCCTTCGCCGACGCCCCGGTGGACGTCGCCGTGGTCGAGGTCGGCATGGGCGGCACCTGGGACGCCACCAACGTCATCGACGCCCAGGTGGCCGTCCTCACCCCGATCTCCCTGGACCACACCGACCGGCTCGGCGACACCCCGGCACGGATCGCCGTCGAGAAGTCGGGGATCATCAAGCCGGACGCCCGCGTCGTCCTCGCCCAGCAGACCGTGGAGGCCGCCTCCGTCGTGCTGCGCAAGGCCGTCGAGGTGGACGCCACCGTGGCCAGGGAGGGCCTGGAGTTCGGCGTCCTGTCCCGCGAGGTCGCGGTCGGCGGGCAGCTGCTGACGCTGCGCGGCGTCGGCGGCGACTACCCCGACATCTTCCTGCCCCTCCACGGCGAGCACATGGCGCACAACGCGGCGGTCGCCCTCGCGGCGGTCGAGGCGTTCTTCGGCATCGGCGGCGGCCGGGAGGCGGGCACGCTCGACCAGGACGTCGTCCGGGGCGCGTTCGCCACCGTGACCTCGCCAGGACGCCTCGAAGTGGTCCGCAGCAGCCCCACCGTCATCCTCGACGGCGCGCACAACCCGGCCGGGGCCCAGGCCGCCGCCGCGGCGGTCACCGAGGCGTTCGGCTTCAGCCGCCTCGTCGGCGTCGTCGGCACGAGCGAGGGCAAGGACGCGCGCGGCCTGCTTGAGGCGTTCGAGCCGGTCATGACCGAGGTCGTGATCACCGGGAACACCAGCCACCGCGCCCTCGACCCCGACCGGCTGGCCGCGCTCGCCGTCGAGGTGTTCGGCGAGGACCGCGTGCAGGTCGAGCCCCGGCTCGACGACGCCCTGGAGGCGGCCATCGCGCTCGCCGAGGAGGAGCACGAGTACGCAGGGGCCGGTGTCCTGGTCACCGGCTCGATCATCACGGTCGGCGAGGCCCGCCTGCTGCTGGGGAGGAACCGCTGATGCGCACGCTCTGCGCCAGTACGCTCGTCGGGGAGTTCATCGTCATCGCGCTCGCCGGGCTCGCCCTCGGCCAGCTGTCCGACGTCCCCACCGGCACCCTGTGGACCGTCAGCGGCATCGCCATGGCGCTGTGCCTCCTGGTGTGCGGGCTCATCACCCGCCCCGGCGGGATCCAGCTCGGCTGGGTGCTCCAGGGCGGGCTGATCGCGTCCGGGTTCGCCCTGCCCGCCATGTTCGTCCTCGGCGCCGTGTTCGCCGGTCTGTGGTGGGCCTCGATCCACTACGGCCGCCGCGTGGACGACATACGCGCGGCCCGCGAGCGCGCCACCGCCTGACGTCGCGTCCCCACCCCGCGCCCGCTCCGGCCCACGGCCATGTCAACTGCCGGGCCCTGATGCGGAAGGGTGTGCGCCAGCGGGTAATCTTGCTGCCCCGCCGTCCTCCCTGTTGTCAGGAGCCGCGTCCATGAGCCAGCGCACCCTTGTCCTGTTGAAGCCGGACGCCGTCCGCAGAGGACTTGTCGGTGAGATCCTCGGCCGGATCGAGCGCAAGGCCGACTGGACCATCGCCGCGCTGGAGTTGCGCACCCTGGACCGCGCCACGCTGGAGACGCACTACGCCGAGCACGTCGGCCGCCCGTTCTACGAGCCGCTGCTCGCGTTCATGTCCTCGGCCCCCAGCGTCGCGCTGGTCGTGGAGGGGGAGCGGGTGATCGAGGGACTGCGCGTCCTCGCCGGTCCCACCGACCCGATCACCGCCGCGCCCGGCTCCATTCGGGGGGATTACGGCACGATCGTGCGCGAGAATCTGATTCACGCCTCGGATTCCGAGGACTCGGCCGAGCGCGAGTTGAAGATCTTCTTTCCCGGGCTCGACTGAGCGGAATGAGCGACACGGCCTGAGCTGACGTCACGTCAGCGGAAACGGGGCGCCACGCCCGGTTCACCTGAAAGCAGTCCGCCATTCCGGTATGTACAGTCGAACGAGGGAACCCTTCACCCGAACACGACGTCACCATGACGGAGGGTGGGCCGGGTTCCGCCGACAATGGCGAGAGCGGCGCTCCGGCGCTCCGTGTCCGACCGGCGGTGGCTACGATGGCAACACCGCGACTCTCCTCCGCCCCGGGCGGGGAGGGCCCGCCTGGCGCTCCGTTCCTCGCAGCCCCGCCGACCTCCCCGCACAAATCGCTCCAGCTGGAAGGCCAGATGTATCCCTATGGCGAACAATATGTCGTTCATCGGCCGTGACATGGCAGTTGACCTCGGGACGGCCAACACGCTGGTGTACGTCAGAGGTCGCGGGATTGTTCTCAACGAGCCGTCCGTCGTCGCCATCAACACCAACACGGGTGGCATTCTCGCGGTGGGTGCCGAGGCGAAGAAGATGATCGGCCGCACGCCCGGCAACATCGTCGCGGTCCGCCCGCTGAAGGACGGCGTCATCGCCGACTTCGAGATCACCGAGCGGATGCTCCGCTACTTCATTCTCAAAATCCACAAGCGCCGTTATCTGGCACGCCCGCGCGTGGTCGTCTGCGTCCCCTCCGGCATCACCGGGGTGGAGCGCCGCGCCGTCATCGAGGCGTCCACCCAGGCCGGGGCCCGGCAGGTGCACATCATCGAGGAGCCGATGGCCGCCGCGATCGGCTCGGGCCTCCCGGTCCACGAGGCCACCGGCAACATGGTGGTGGACATCGGCGGCGGTACCACCGAGGTCGCGGTCATCTCCCTGGGCGGCATCGTCACGGCCCAGTCGATCCGGGTCGCGGGCGACGAGCTGGACAACGCGATCATCCAGCACATCAAGAAGGAGTACAGCCTCCTCCTCGGCGAGCGCACCGCCGAGAGCATCAAGATCACGATCGGCTCCGCCTACGACCTCGACGCCGACGAGCACACCGAGATCCGCGGCCGTGACCTCGTCAGCGGCCTGCCCAAGACCGTGGTCATCTCCTCCGCCGAGGTCCGCAAGGCCATGGAGGAGCCGGTCAACGCCATCGTGGACGCCGTCAAGACGACGCTGGACAAGTGCCCGCCCGAGCTGTCGGGCGACGTCATGGACCGCGGCATCGTCCTCACCGGCGGCGGCGCGCTGCTGCGCGGCCTCGACGAGCGGCTGCGCCGGGAGACCGGCATGCCGATCCACATCGCCGAGGACCCGCTCGACTCCGTCGCGCTCGGCTCGGGCAAGTGCGTCGAGGAGTTCGAGGCGCTCCAGCAGGTCCTGGACGCCCAGCCCCGGCGCTGATCCGCGGCCCGCGCCGGTCCGCCGCGCACGGGCCGATCCGCCCGCGCGGCGGATCACCGGACCACCCCGTCAGACCCCTGCAGAAAGGCACGGCCGCCGCCAGTGAGGGACACCCGAGAGAGCCGGCTGCTTCTCATCCTGTTGGTATCCATCGCGTTCGCGCTGATCTCGGTGGACATCAGGGGTGGGGACAACTCTCCGCTGGACGGCCCGAGACAGGCGGCGGCGTCGCTGTTCGGTCCGGTCGAGGAGGGCGTCGCGGGCGCCGTCGATCCGGTGGCCAACGCCATCTCGGCCGTCCGCGAGTCCGGTGACCGGCACGACCGGATCAGCGAGCTGGAGCGCGAGAACGCGGAGCTGCGCCAGCAGCTCGGCTCCGACGCCCACCGCGATTCGCGGATAGAGCAACTGGACGAGATGCTCCAGACCGCGGGGGCGGGCCAGTACGGCATCGTCGGCGCGCAGGTCATCGCCATCGGCGCGGCCCAGGGCTTCTCCTGGACCGTCACCATCGACGCGGGCACCGAGGACGGCATCACCCGGGACATGACGGTGCTCAACGGCGACGGTCTCGTCGGCCGCGTCACCACCGTCGGCTCGGGCACCGCCACCGTGCTGCTCGCGAACGACCCTGGCTTCACGGTCGGCACGCGCCTGGAGGACAGCGAGGAACTGGGCTTCGCCACCGGCCGCGGCGACAACGAGCTGGAGGTCCAGCTCCTCAACCAGCAGGCCCGCGTCGAGGAGGGCGACCGCATGGTCACCTTCGGTTCCGACGACAACCGGCCCTTCGTCCCCGGCGTGCCGGTCGGCGAGGTCGTCAGCGTGGACCGCACCGCGGGCGACCTGACCAGGACCGTCCGCGTCCGGCCCTACGTCTCCTTCACCCAGCTCGACCTGGTCGGCGTCGTCGTCGAGCCGCCGCGGGACAACCCGCGGGACTCCGTCCTCCCGCCCAGGCCCGCGGACGAGGAGGAGGAGCGCGAGCGTGACCGCGAGGCCGACCGCGACCGGGGCGCCGACGAGGGCGAGGACGGCGAGGAGGACGCCCCGGCCGGGGAAGGCGAGGAACCGCCCGCCGGAGAGTCCCCCGACGGCGGCACCGCCCCCGGCGGCGTCACCGCCGACGGAACGCGGCCCGAGGACGATCCCGACGGCGACGGGCCACCCGCCGGGGGACCGCCCCCCGGACAGGACGAAGCCGACCCAGCCACCACGGAGTGACCGATGCGCGTAGCCCGCACCCTCCTCGCGATCCTCCTCGTGACCGTCGCGCTCGTCGTCCAGGTCAGCGTGCTCGCCAGGCTCCAACTGCCGGGCGCCGTCCCTGACCTGCTGCTGCTCACCGTCCTCGGCATGGCCCTGGTCTACGGCCACGTCGGCGGCTGCCTCGTCGGCTTCTCCGCCGGGCTGCTCGCCGACCTCGCGCCGCCCGCCGACCACGCCGTCGGCCGGTACGCGCTGGTCCTGTGCGTCATCGGCTACGCGGCCGGGCTCACCAAGCCGGACAACGGCCAGCACCGGTCGGCCACCGTGCCGATGCTCGTCGTCGCCGCCGGGGCCGCGTCCTCCACGCTGCTGTACGCCGGGGTCGGCGCGCTCGTCGGCGACTCGGCCGCCCGCGACGTCGGCCTGACCGGCCTGCTGGTCAGCGCCACCGTCTACGACCTGCTGCTCGCGCCGTTCGTCGTCCCCCTGGTCATGTCGCTGGCCCGCCGCCTGGAGAGCGACCCGCTCTCCGGCGACGGCGGCCCCGGCGGCGCGGGGGACGCCCCCGTCAGCTGGATCGGCCGCTCGGGCACCGGCCTGCGCACCCGCGCGCCGCGCCGCAGCCGCTACGGCAAGGCGTCCCGCCTCGCCGGGCAGCGATCCACCCTGCTCAGCCGCTCCGCGCGCAACCGGGCCGGACGTATCAAAGGGGTCAAGCGCCTGTGACGAACATCCCCGAGACCGGGCGTACCTCGCGGATCACCATCCGTCTGGTCGTCATCCAGATACTGGTCTTCTCGCTGCTGCTCACCCTGGGCGGCCGGCTCTGGTACCTCCAGATCAGGCAGGGCGACGAGTTCGCCGCCCAGGCCGCGGGCAACCACGTGCAGCAGGTCATCCAGCCCGCCGTACGCGGCGCCATCCTGGACGCGCGCGGCGTGCCCATCGCGGACAACGAGACGCGGCTCGTCGTCTCCGCCGACCGCACCGAGCTGAGCAAGCTGCCCGACGACGGCGAGCAGGTCCTCGCGGACGTCGCCGAACTCCTCGGCCTGCCCGCCGACGAGGTGGTCAACCGCGTCCGGCTGTGCGACGCCGAGACCCCCCAGCCCTGCTGGAACGGTTCTCCTTACCAGCCGATCCCCATCACGGACGAGGCCACCACCCGGCAGGCCCTCCAGATCCGCGAACGCACCGAGGACTTCCCCGGCATCAGCGCGGAACCCACCGCCGTCCGCCGCTACCCCTCGCCCGAGGGCGCCAACACGGCGCAGGTCCTCGGCTACCTCTCGCCCGTCACCGACGACGAGGTCGCCGACTCCGAGGACACCGACAACCCGCTCCTGCGCTCCGACCAGATCGGCCGGGCCGGGCTCGAACGGTCCTACGACGAGTACCTGCGCGGCCAGGCGGGCGTCACCCGCTACGAGGTGGACAAGTTCGGCCGCGTCCTCGGCCAGTCCGAGAGCGAGGCGGCCCGCGCCGGTGACTCCCTCGTCACCACCATCGACACCCGCGTCCAGGCCGTCGTCGAGCGGGAACTCGTCCAGGCCATGGAGGTCGCGCGCGGCCAGCACGACGACATCTCGGGCCGCAACTACGAGGCCGAGGCGGGCTCGGCCGTCGTCCTGGAGAACGACACCGGCCGCGTCGTCGCCATGGCCTCGGCCCCCGACTACGACCCCAACGTCTGGGTCGGCGGCATCTCCACCGACGACTACTCCCGGCTCACCGACGAGAACTCCGAATACCCGCTGCTGAACCGCGCCATCATGGGCCAGGGCCCGCCGGGATCGACGTTCAAGGTCGTCACCTCCACCGCCGCCGTCAACGCGGGCTTCGACTGGAACGGCAGCTACGACTGCTCCTCGTCCTACGACATCGGCGGCCAGACCTTCCGCAACTTCGAGTCGTCCTCCTACGGCCCGATCACCCTCGGCCGCGCCATCGAGGTCTCCTGCAACACCGTCTTCTACGGCATCGCCCACCGCGAGTGGCAGGCCGACGGCGGCAACGACCCCGTGGACGACCCGGACGACTGGCTCTTCCGCACCGCCCACGACTTCGGCCTCGGCGAGGCCACCGGCATCGACCTCCCCGACGAGGCCGCCGGGCGCATCCCCGACCGCCAGTGGAAGGAGGAGTACTGGGAGGCCAACCGCGACGAGTGGTGCGAGATCGCCGACTCCGACCGCGACGACTACGCCGCCCGCATCGCCAGGGAGAACTGCACCGAGGGCATGACCATGCGCGCCGGTGACATGCTCAACTTCTCCATCGGCCAGGGCGACGTCCTCGTCACCCCCGTCCAGCTCGCCTCCGTCTACGCCGCGCTCGGCAACGGCGGCACCCTCTACCAGCCGCAGGTCGGCCGCGCCGTCATCGGCCCGGACGGCACCGTCCGCGACGAGTTCGAACCCCAGGAGACCGGCCGTCTCCCGGCCGACGAACAGACCATGCAGAACCTGCGCGACGCCACCGAGAGCGTCATCACCACCGGCAGCGCCGCCTGGAAGTTCGGCGGCTGGCCGCAGGGCGAGATCCCCCTGCGCGGCAAGACCGGCACCGCCGAGGCGTCAGGCGACCAGCAGACCACCTCCTGGCTCGCCACCTACACCGACGACTACACCGTCGTGATGACCATCTCCCAGGCCGGTACCGGCTCCGGCGCCTCGGGCGACGCCGTACGGCACATCTGGGAGGCCATCTACGGCGTCCAGGGCGGCTCGGTGGACGACGACGCGGCCCTCCTGCCCGAACCCCACCGCGACCTGCCGCGCATCGACGAGAACGGCACGATCGTCCCGCAGCGCGACGACGACGACAACTGACGACAGCTGACGACGACAACCGACCACCACGAGGCTGACGAGGCACCACAGCGGTGAGCACGCGTAACCTGACCATCGACCGGCTCGCACCCACCAAGAGCGCCTGGCGCAGACTGGCGGACCGCGACTCCCTCGTCCGCCGGGTGGACTGGGTGCTGCTGCTCGCCGCGCTCGCCCTGTCGCTCATCGGCATCGTGCTCATCTACTCGGCCACCCGCAACCGGACCGAGATAACCGGCGGCGACCCCGAGTTCTTCCTCATACGCCAGAGCATCAACCTGGCCATCGGGCTCGCCCTCGCCGTCGCCGTCATGTGGCTCGGCCACCAGCGGCTCCGCAGCTTCGTCCCCGTCTTCTACGCCCTGTCGATCGGCGCCATCCTCCTCGTCTTCACCCCGCTCGGCACCGAGATCAACGGCCAGCGCGCCTGGCTGTCCCTCGGCGGCTACACGCTCCAGCCGGGCGAGTTCGCCAAGGTCGCCGTCGTCCTCGGCATGGCCGTCGTCCTCGCCGACCAGGTGGACGCGGGCGACCGCGAGTTCCCCGGCACCCGGGCCGTCCTCCAGGCCCTCGCCCTCGCCACCGCCCCGCTCGCCGTCGTCGTCATCGACGACATGGGCATGGCCATGGTGCTCAGCATGATCGTCCTCGGCATCCTCCTCGCCTCGGGCGCGCCCCTGAAGTGGTCGCTGGGACTCATCACCGCCGGGATCGGCGCGGGCGTCCTCGTCTGGGCACTCGGCCTCCTCGACAGCTACCAGATCGACCGCTTCGCCGCCTTCGCCGACCCCTCACGCGACCCCTCGGGCGTCGGCTACAACACCAACCAGGCCCGCATCGCCATAGGACAGGGCGGCCTGCACGGCATGGGACTGTTCAACGGCAGCCAGACCACCGGCCAGTTCGTGCCCGAACAGCACACCGACTTCATCTTCACCGTCGCCGGGGAGGAACTCGGCTTCGTCGGCGCGGGCGGCATCATCGCGCTCATCGGCGTCGTCCTGTGGCGCGCGCTGCGCATCGCCCGCGAGTCCACCGACCTCTACAGCACCGTCATCGCCGCCGGGATCGTCGCCTGGATGGCCTTCCAGTGCTTCGAGAACATCGGCATGGCCCTCGGCATCATGCCCGTCGCCGGCATACCCCTGCCGTTCCTCTCGTACGGCGGCACCGCCATGTTCGCCGTCTGGATCGCCATAGGGCTCCTCCAGTCCGTCCGCATGAAACGCGCGCTCACCGTCTGAGCCCCTGCCGCCCCACCGCCCCCACCCCGCCTCACGGCCGGACGGGCGGCACACGCGATGCCGGTACGCTGAGTGGCCGAGCCAGCTCCGGCCACGCCCCGAGGGTGAAAGGCGCCCACATGCCTGTCGAGTCGGTCTTCCCCCGCCTGGAGGCCCTGCTCCCGCACGTACAGAAGCCCATCCAGTACGTCGGCGGCGAGCTGAACTCCACCGTCAAGGACTGGGACTCCTGCGACGTCCGCTGGGCGCTGATGTACCCCGACGCGTACGAGGTCGGGCTGCCCAACCAGGGCGTCATGATCCTCTACGAGGTGCTGAACGAACGCGACGGCTTCCTCGCCGAACGCACCTACAGTGTCTGGCCCGACCTGGAGGACCTCATGCGCAAGCACGAGGTCCCGCAGTTCACCGTCGATGCCCACCGGCCGGTCGGCGCGTTCGACCTCCTCGGCGTCTCCTTCTCCACCGAGCTGGGCTACACCAACCTCCTCACCGCCCTCGACCTGTCCGGCGTCCCCCTCGCCGCCGCCGACCGCACCGAGGACCACCCGGTCGTCGTCGCGGGCGGCCACGCCGCGTTCAACCCGGAGCCGATCGCCGAGTTCATCGACTGCGCCGTCATCGGCGACGGCGAACAGGCCGTCCTCGACATCAGCGACATCGTCCGCGCCTGGAAGGCCGAGGGCAGGCCGGACGGCAGGACCGGCCTCCTGCTGCGCCTCGCGCGCACCGGCGGCGTGTACGTGCCGGGCTTCTACGACGTCGAGTACCTGCCGGACGGGCGGATCGGCCGCGTCGTGCCGAACCGCCCCGGCGTGCCGTGGCGCGTGTCCAAGCACACGGTGATGGACCTGGACGAGTGGCCCTACCCCAAGCAGCCGCTCGTCCCGCTCGCCGAGACCGTGCACGAGCGGATGTCCGTGGAGATCTTCCGCGGCTGCACCCGGGGCTGCCGCTTCTGCCAGGCGGGGATGATCACCCGCCCGGTGCGCGAGCGGTCCATCACCGGCATCGGCGAGATGGTGGACAAGGGCCTGGCCGCGACCGGCTTCGAGGAGGTCGGCCTGCTGTCGCTCTCCTCGGCCGACCACAGCGAGATCGCCGACATCGCGGGCGGCCTCGCCGACCGGTACACCGAGGACAAGATCGGCCTGTCGCTGCCGTCCACCCGCGTGGACGCCTTCAACATCGACCTGGCCAACGAGCTGACGCGCAACGGCCGCCGCTCCGGCCTCACCTTCGCCCCCGAGGGCGGCAGCGAGCGCATCCGCAAGGTCATCAACAAGATGGTCTCCGAGGAGGACCTGATCCGCACGGTCGCCACCGCCTACGGCAACGGCTGGCGGCAGGTGAAGCTGTACTTCATGTGCGGCCTGCCCACCGAGACCGACGAGGACGTCCTCCAGATCGCCGACATGGCCGTCAAGGTCATCGCCAAGGGCCGCGAGGTCACCGGCGCGAACGACATCCGCTGCACCGTCTCGATCGGCGGCTTCGTGCCCAAGCCGCACACGCCGTTCCAGTGGGCGCCGCAGCTGTCCGCCGCCGAGACCGACGCGCGCCTCGCGAAGCTCCGCGACCGTATCAGGGGCGACAAGCGCTACGGCCGCTCCATCGGCTTCCGCTACCACGACGGCAAGCCCGGCGTGGTCGAGGGCCTGCTCTCGCGCGGCGACCGGCGCGTCGGCTCCGTGATCCGCGCGGTGTACGAGGCGGGCGGCCGGTTCGACGGCTGGCGCGAGTACTTCTCCTACGACCTGTGGACGGCCGCCGCCGAGGCCGCGCTCCCGGCGTACGGCGTGGACGTCGCCTGGTACACGACGCGTGAGCGCTCCTACGAGGAGGTCCTGCCCTGGGACCACCTCGACTCGGGGCTCGACAAGGAATGGCTCTGGGAGGACTGGCAGGACGCGCTGGACGAGACCGAGGTCGAGGACTGCCGCTGGACCCCCTGCTTCGATTGCGGCGTGTGTCCTCAGCTCAACACCGAGATCCAGATCGGCCCGACGGGCAAGAAGCTCCTGCCCCTGACGGTGAAGTGACCGCCGCGGAGGGGCCGGGGGGTGGTGTGCTGGTGCCGCCTACGGTGGCGGTGCACGCGTCGTTCCTCGCGGCCGTGGAGGAGTTCCGCGCCGAGGGCCGCGCCCGGGCCGACGACAACTCGATGCTCGGGCGCGACATCCTCACCCACGGCGACCGCTGGGCCGACCCCGATGCGTTCGCCGCGTACGTCCGCCTGACCCTGGGGGACGCCGACGACGAGGCGCCACGCCCGCCGGGGCACGTGCCGTCCACCGTCCTGTGGTGGGTGGTCGGCGACACCTTCGTCGGGCGCCTGTCCATCCGGCACCGGATGACGCGACGGCTGCTGGAGTGGGGCGGCATCATCGGCTACGACGTCCGGCCGTCGCTGCGGCGGCGCGGACACGCCACGGCGATGCTCCGCGCGTCGCTGCCCGTGGCGCGCCGCCTCGGTTTCGACCCCGTCCTGGTGACCTGCGACTGGGACAACATCGGCTCCCGCAAGGCCATCGAGGCGTGCGGCGGTGTCCTGGAGGACCGCAGGGCCGAGAAGCTCCGCTACTGGATCGCCACCGGGGACACGTAACCTGGAAGCAGGCAACGGTCCGCACGGCCCCGGTCATCGACCGGGCCGCAACCGGACGGACGGCGCCGCGCCAGGCGCGCGCCGCGCACGACCGCACAGACCGACGAGACCGCACGTACGAGGGACTGAGAACCACTGGGCAAGCGACAGCCCGTAGGCCCGCCGCCCCCGCCAGCGGTGCAGCGCATCCGACTGCGCTACACCAAGCGGGGCCGCCTGCGATTCACCAGCCACCGCGACTTCCAGCGCGCCTTCGAACGGGCGCTGCGCCGCGCCGCGGTGCCGATGGCCTACTCGGCGGGCTTCACCCCGCACCCCAGGGTCTCCTACGCGAACGCGGCGCCCACCGGCACCGCGAGCGAGGCGGAGTACCTGGAGATCGCCCTCAGCGAGCGCCGTGATCCGGCCGCGCTGATGGCCGACCTCGACACGTCGCTGCCCGACGGCCTCGACATCGTGGCGGCCGTGGAGGCGCGTACCCCCGACTTCGCCGAGCAGCTGGGCGCCTCGTTGTGGGAGCTGCGGCTCGACGGCGTGGCACCGGCGGACGCGCGTGCGGCGGTCGCCGCGTTCCTCGCCGCCGAGGCGGTCGAGGTGCAACGGGAGACCAAGAAAGGGCTGCGCACCTTCGACGCGAGGGGGGCCGTCGTGTCCATGGATGTCGGGTCCGATGGGCCCGACCCCCACCCTTGTGCGATACTGCGCCTGGTAGTACGGCACCTCACACCTGCCGTACGACCTGACGACGTCCTGTCCGGTCTCCGCGCTACGGCCGACCTGGCGCCGCCGGTCCCCGCTGCGGTGACCAGGCTGGCGCAGGGGCCGCTCGATGAGGAGACCGGCACGGTGACCGACCCGTTCGCGCCTGACCGCGACGCTGCCCTGGCCGGCCCTTCCACGGCCGCCGGAGCGCAAGCCGCGGCGGCGCCGGGTACCGCCGGACAGTGATGCCGTTGCCGCGCCGCCGAACCGCAGGGTGCCAGGGAGCCACTCGGGTCCCGCAGTTCCGGGCGACGCACCGACCAGGAGACTTTCGCCGTAGCCAGACCGAGAAGGATCTGGAACCGGCGAGCTACACGACAGCTCCCGAGCGGCGCCCGCCGTCACCGGCGAGGCGCCCGGGAGCGTGACGGGAGAACCGCCCGCATGCACGAGCCCCACGAGTCCGCCGAGGCGGACGGTGCTGAACGCATCGACCCCAACGACCCCACGACCCCGAGCGACACGCTTCCGCCGCGTCGCCGTCGCCGCGCCACCCGCGCGGCGTCCGCCCCTGAGACGGCGGCGCAGACCGGCGAACAGGCCGACGTGACGCGCGTCACCGACACCGCCGCGGCGGACGAACCGGCCGCCGCCCCGGCGCCGCGCCGCCGCCGCGCCACCCGCGCCGCCACGGCGCCCGAGACCCCGGCGGAGAGCGCGACGACGCCGGTGGAGGAGACACCGGCGACCGTCTCCGAGACGGCGGAACCTGCCCCGCCGCGCCGTCGCCGCCGCGCCACGCGCGCCGCGACCGATGCCACGGAACCGGCGGCGGTGGACGCCGCCGAGGCGGTGGCCGTCTCCGAGGAGGCCGAGCCGGAGCCCGCTCCCGCGCCGCGCCGCCGCCGCGCGACCCGTGCCGCCGCCGCGCCGAAGGTGCCGGTCGATCCTGAGCCCGAGAACCCGCAGGCGGGGTCCGCCGAGGTCGGCGCGGAACTCGTCGCCGAGCCCGCCGCCGAACCCACGGCCGCCGAGGACCCCGTCGTGCCCGCGCCCGCAGCCGTGGAGGAGGAGGCCGCGCCGCCGCGCCGTCGCCGCCGTGCCACGCGCGCCGCCGCCAGCCCGGTCGAGCCCGAGGCCGCCGCCGCTGCGCCTGCCGCGCCTGCCGCGCCTGCCGAGGAAAGCGCGCCGGAGGCCGAGCCTGAGCCCGCTCCCGCGCCGCGCCGCCGCCGCGCGACCCGTGCAGCCGCCGCGCCCGAGCCCGTCACCGCTGAGCCGGTCGCAGAGCCCGCCGCCGAGCCGGTCGCGCCCGCCGCCGCGGAGGACGAGGCGGCGCCGCCGCGCCGTCGTCGCCGTGCCACGCGCGCCGCCGCCAGCCCCGTGGAGCCCGCGCCGCCCTCGCCCGCCGAGCCGGGGACGCCGGAGGCCGCCGAGGTGGTGGCCGTCTCCGAGGAGGCCGAGCCCGAGCCCGCCGCGGCCCCGCGCCGCCGTCGCCGCGCGACGCGCGGCGAGCAGCCGTCGCGCCAGGCAGCCGCCGCGGACGCGCCGTCCGCCGCGTCGCCCCCGGCCGCGGTCTTCAGGGCGCCGGTGTTCCAGGCGCCCATGTTCCAGACGGCGCAGCGTGCGGCCGAGGAGGCCGCCGCCGGGCGTCACCGGGTGGACGACGAGCACGACGACCGGTATCCCTTCCGCGCCCCCGAGCCGGTCGGCACGACGGCCGAGGCGGTCGAGGACGAGGAGCCGGAGGGTCCCGAGGGCCAGGAGGGCGCCGTCCGGGAGGTCGAGCAGGACGTCGTCACCCCGGCGCAGATCATCGACGCCGCCGAGGCGGGCGAGTACGACGAGGACGAGGGCCAGGACCGCCCGGCGCGCAGGCGCCGTCGTGGCGGGCGCAGGCGGCGTCGCGGCGAGACCGCGGAGCGCGCGGCCGAGGCCGCGGGGTCCGATGCGGAGGACGAGCGGGAGCAGGAGTCCGCGGACGGCGCCGCCGAGGCCGACGAGGCCGCGCACGCCGACGAGGACACCGGCGCGCACGCCGACGACGACGGGGACGGCGAGGCCGGGAACGGTTCGCGCCGCCGTCGTCGCCGTCGCCGCCGCAGCGGTGACGCGGACGGGGAAGGCGACGGCCAGGCCCAGGCCACCGGGGACGACCCGGAGCGCACCGTCATCAAGGTCCGTGAGCCGCGCCGCAAGCGCGACGGGACGACCGAGAGCGCGGACGGCGTCCAGTCCATCAAGGGCTCGACCCGTCTCGAGGCCAAGAAGCAGCGCCGCCGCGAGGGGCGCGAGCAGGGGCGGCGCCGTACGCCGATCATCACCGAGGCGGAGTTCCTGGCGCGCCGGGAGTCGGTCGAGCGGGTGATGGTGGTCCGGCAGAGCGGCGAGCGCACCCAGATCGGCGTGCTGGAGGACAACGTCCTCGTCGAGCACTTCGTGAACAAGGAGCAGTCCGCCAGCTACGTCGGCAACGTCTACCTCGGCCGGGTGCAGAACGTGCTGCCCTCGATGGAGGCGGCGTTCGTGGACGTCGGCAAGGGCCGCAACGCGGTGCTGTACGCCGGTGAGGTCAACTTCGAGGCGCTCGGCCTCGGCCACGGCCCGCGGCGTATCGAGTCGGCGCTCAAGTCGGGCCAGCCGGTGCTCGTGCAGGTGACGAAGGACCCGATCGGCCACAAGGGCGCGCGGCTGACGAGCCAGATCTCGCTGCCTGGCCGCTACCTGGTGTACGTGCCCGAGGGGTCGATGACGGGCATCAGCCGCAAGCTGCCCGACACCGAGCGGGCGCGGCTGAAGCAGATCCTCAAGCGGATCGTCCCCGAGGACGCGGGCGTGATCGTGCGCACGGCGGCCGAGGGCGCGACCGAGGACGAGCTGACGCGTGACGTCGAGCGTCTTCAGGCGCAGTGGGCGGAGATCCAGAAGAAGGCGAAGAAGGGCAACGCGCCCACGCTGCTGTACGGCGAGCCCGACATGACGGTGCGGGTCGTCCGGGACATCTTCAACGAGGACTTCTCCAAGGTCATCGTGAGCGGCGACGACGCGTGGGCGACGATCAGCGACTACGTCGCGCGGGTCGCGCCCGACCTGTCCGACCGCCTTCAGCGCTGGACCTCGGACGTGGACGTCTTCGCGACGTACCGGATCGACGAGCAGCTGATGAAGGCGCTGGACCGGAAGGTGTGGCTGCCGAGCGGTGGTTCGCTGGTCATCGACCGGACCGAGGCCATGATCGTCGTGGACGTCAACACCGGGCGGTTCACGGGGCAGGGCGGCAACCTGGAGGAGACCGTCACCAGGAACAACCTGGAGGCGGCGGAGGAGATCGTCCGGCAGCTGCGGCTGCGGGACCTCGGCGGCATCATCGTGATCGACTTCATCGACATGGTGCTGGAGTCGAACCGCGACCTGGTGCTGCGCAGGCTGCTGGAGTGCCTGGGCCGTGACCGGACCAAGCACCAGGTGGCGGAGGTCACCTCGCTCGGTCTGGTGCAGATGACGCGCAAGCGGGTCGGGCAGGGGCTGCTCGAATCGTTCTCCGAGCCCTGCGTGCACTGCAACGGCCGGGGTGTCATCGTCCACGTCGATCACGCGCACACGTCGGGTGGCGGCGGCGGTGGCGGGCGGAAGAACCGTAAGCGGGGCAAGGGCGGTGCCGAGCACGTCGAGCAGGCGGAGCACGTCGAGGCGGCGGACGCCGTCGAGGCCGTCGGGGAGGCGGAGGACGAGGGTCCGCTCGCGCTGCCCGAGCCTGCGGAGCTGACCGTCACCGCCGAGGCGGAGGCGGCGGAGGCCGCCGGGGCGCCCGAGCCGGAGCCGGAGGCCGTCGTGGAGGACCGTGCGCCGCGTCGCCGTCGCCGTGCCACCAGGAAGGTCGGCGCGCCCGCCGGGCCGCCGAGGGCCGCGGACGACGCCGAGGGCGCCGAGGCCGAGGTCGTGGTGCAGGCACCGGCCGTGCCCGAGGCGCAGGCCGAGCCCGAGGTGGCGCCCGCGTCCGCGCCCGAGCCCGAGCCCGCGCCGCGCCGGGGGAGCCGCAAGGTGACGGTGCCCGCCGGGGCGCCGCGCAGTGGTGACGAGCCGGAGGTGCTGGTCGTCCCGGCCGCCGAGTCGGTGGCCGAGCCCGCGCCCGTGGCCGAGCCCGAGGTGGCGCCCGAGCCCGCCGAGGCGGCTCCGCCGCGGCGCCGCGCCGTGCGGCGTGCGTCGGCGCCCGCCGGGTCCCCCGAGGGCGCGGAGGAGGCCGCGGTGACGGTCGTGCCGTCGGGTGCGGCGAAGACCGCGGAGACGGCGGAGGCCGCTGAGGCGGCTCCCGCGAAGAAGACCGTGAAGAAGGCGGCGGCCAAGAAGACGACGGCCGCCAAGAAGACCGCGGCGAAGAAGACGGCCACGAAGAAGGCCACCACCAAGAAGGCGACCACGAAGAAGGCGACGACCAAGAAGACGGCGGCGAAGAAGTCGGCCAAGGCCACCGCGGCCGAGGCGACGCCGCCGCCCTCGGTCTCGGCGTCCGCCGACGAGTAGGCGCGCGCGGGACGTCGGCGGGACGGGATTTGACCGTCTCGCCGACGTCTCCGTATTCTTGGCGGTCGGCGTGTCACCTGGCACGCCGCACCCCCTGAGCATCTTCCTCCCGCGGTGTGCGGGCCCGGCAACGGGCCGCGTGCGGGAGAGGCCGGGTCCGCCCGTTGCTGGCGTCAGGGGACCGAATCGAGCGAGAGAGAGTTCCGCGTGTACGCGATCGTGCGCACCGGCGGCCGTCAGCAGAAGGTTGCTGTCGGCGACGTCATCGAGGTTGACCGTCTTGCCGGGAACGAGGTCGGCGACACCGTCGAGCTCTCCACCCTGCTCGTCGTGGACGGCGACACCGTGACCAGTGACCCGTGGGTCCTGGCGGGGGTCAAGGTCACGGCCGAGGTCCTCGACCACACCAAGGGCGAGAAGATCCGGATCCAGAAGTTCAAGAACAAGACCGGCTACCGCCGGCGGATGGGTCACCGCCAGCTGCAGACGCAGCTGAAGGTCACCGAGATCCCCGCCCCCGCCGCGAAGTAAGGGACTGACGCGAGATGGCACACAAGAAGGGCGCCTCGTCCACCCGGAACGGGCGCGACTCCAACCCCCAGTACCTCGGTGTGAAGCGCTTCGGCGGGCAGCTGGTGAACGCCGGTGAGATCCTGATCCGTCAGCGCGGCACGCACTTCCACCCCGGCAAGGGTGTCGGTCGTGGCAAGGACGACACGCTGTTCGCGCTGCAGCCGGGCACCGTGCAGTTCGGCACGTACCGTGACCGCAAGGTCATCAACATCGTGCCTGTCGCCGCCGCGTAAGCACCGGCGACGCGTACACCCGAGGGCGGATCGCCTTCCCGGCAGGGGAGGCGGGTCCGCCCTTGCCCGTTGGGGCCCTGAGCGGGCTCCGGCCCTTCCCCTCCGATCCACCGCCCAACTGCCGGGAGGCACCCCCATGACCACCTTCGTGGACCGCGTCGAACTGCATGTCGTCGCGGGTAACGGGGGCCACGGCTGCGCCTCCGTGCACCGGGAGAAGTTCAAGCCGCTCGGCGGGCCCGACGGCGGGGACGGCGGCCGTGGCGGCAGTGTGACGCTCGTCGTGGACCGTGACGTCACCACGCTGCTCGACTACCACTTCCACCCGCACCGGAAGGCCACCAACGGCAAGCCGGGCGGCGGCGGGAACCGTACGGGCGCCCACGGGCAGGACCTCGTGCTGCCCGTGCCCGACGGCACCGTCGTGCTCGACAGGAAGGGCGAGGTGCTGGCCGACCTGGTGGGCGAGGGCACCACGTTCGTCGCCGGGGAGGGCGGGCGCGGCGGTCTCGGGAACGCGGCCCTCGCCTCGCCGCGCCGCAAGGCGCCCGGCTTCGCGCTGCTCGGGGAGCCGGGCGAGGAGCGGGAGATCGTCCTCGAACTGAAGACGGTCGCGGACGTCGCGCTGGTCGGCTACCCGAGCGCGGGCAAGTCGTCGCTGATCTCGGTGCTCTCGGCGGCCCGGCCGAAGATCGCGGACTACCCCTTCACGACGCTGGTGCCGAACCTCGGCGTGGTGACGGCGGGGGAGACCGTCTACACCGTCGCCGACGTGCCGGGGCTGATCCCGGGCGCGAGCGAGGGGAAGGGACTCGGGCTTGAGTTCCTGCGGCACGTGGAGCGCTGCTCGGTCCTGGTGCACGTCCTCGACTGCGCGACGCTGGAGCCCGATCGCGACCCGGTCACCGATCTCGACGTGATCGAGCGCGAGCTGGCGCAGTACGGCGGTCTCGACGGGCGGCCCCGGCTGGTCGTGCTCAACAAGACGGATATCCCGGACGGGCAGGATCTCGCGGAGATGGTCAGGCCGGAACTCCAGGCCCGTGGGCTGGCGGTGTTCGAGATTTCCGCGGTGTCCAGGAAAGGGCTGCGGGAACTCTCCTTCGCGCTCGCGGAACTCGTCGCGCAGGCGCGGGCGGCCGTGCCCGCCGAGACGGCGACGCGGGTCGTCATCAGGCCCCGCGCGGTCAATGACGCGGGCTTCACCGTGACGTCCGACGGCGAGGGTTTCTTCCGGGTGCGCGGCGAGAAGCCGGAGCGCTGGGTGCGGCAGACGGATTTCACCAACGACGAGGCGGTCGGTTACCTCGGGGACCGGCTGAACCGGCTCGGCGTCGAGACCGAGCTGATCAAGGCGGGCGCGCGGGAGGGCGACGGTGTCGCGATCGGCAGCGACGACGACGCGGTGGTCTTCGACTTCGAGCCCTCGATGACGGGCGGCGCGGAGATGCTGGGCAGGCGTGGCGAGGATCACCGTATCGCCGAGACCAGGCCGGCCGCGCAGCGGCGCCGTGACCGTGAGGCGCGGCGGAATGACAGTGCCCAGCGGGAATTCGAGGAATTCCGTCCCTTTGACTGACGGTTCAGGCGCGCGCTCCGCGCGGTGGTACGGGGGATGCCGCGCGGGGGAATCGCGTACGCGCGTGCGGGGAGTGACGGGAAATGTCCGGTCGCGCCGGGAATCATCCGGCGTGGACCGGACATCCGTCACGGAACGCGGTCTCCACGCGGGAGTGCCGGTGTGTGACGTCACCCTGTCACAAAGCGATAACCCCCGACAACGGTTCCGCTCGCTTAGGGGTCAAGCTTCCACGGGGGTTAACCTTCTCCTCGCGTAGGCGACACTTCTTGATACTGGCAGGAGCTGCCTTGTCCAACCAACCCAAAGGACCGTCCCCCCACACCACTGCGGTCGTGCTCGCCGGTGGTACGGGCCAGCGAGTGGGTCTCTCCATACCGAAGCAGCTGATCAAGATCGCGGGAAAGGCCGTCATCGAGCACACCCTCGCCGTCTTCGAGGAGGCCTCGGAGATCGACGACGTGATCGTGCTGATGGCCCCGGGGTACGTGCCGGACGTCGAGCGGATCGTCGCGAGGAGCGGGCTCACCAAGGTCAGCCGTGTCATCGAGGGCGGGGCCACGCGGAACGAGACCACGCAGCGCGCCATCGCCGCGCTGAGCGAGGGGCTGGCCGAGGGTGAGGAACGTCACGTCCTGTTCCACGACGCGGTACGGCCCCTGCTGTCGCGGCGCGTCATCGCCGACTGCGTGAGCGCGCTGGAGCGCTACCAGGCCGTGGACGTCGCGATACCCTCCGCCGACACGATCATCGTGACGCGCACGCACGGCGAGGACGGCGAGTTCATCACCGACGTGCCCGACCGTTCGCGCCTGCGACGCGGCCAGACCCCGCAGGCGTTCCGGCTCTCCACGATCCGCCGGGCGTACGAGGTCGCGGCGGGCGACCCGAACTTCCAGGCGACCGACGACTGCTCCGTCGTCCTCAAGTACCTGCCGGACGTGCCGATCCACGTGGTGCCCGGCGACGAGTTCAACATGAAGGTCACCCAGCCCGTCGATGTCTTCATCACGGACAAGCTGTTCCAGCTCGCCTCCACCGCCGCGCCGCAGCAGTCCGACGAGGACGCCTACCGCGAGCGGCTGTCCGGCCGGACCGTCGTCGTCTTCGGCGGCTCCTACGGCATCGGCAAGGACATAGCCGACCTGGCCGAGCGGTACGGCGCCCGCGTGTACGCCCTGGGCCGTTCCACCACCGGCACGCACGTCGAGAACCCGCAGGACATCTCCGAGGCGCTCGCCACCGCGTACGCGGACACCGGGCGCATCGACCACGTCGTCGTCACCGCCGGGATACTGCGGATAGGCAAGCTCGCCGAGACGGACGACGCGACCATAGAGGAAGCCCTCAAGGTCAACTACCTGGCGCCGGTGCGCATCGCCCGCGCCGCGCACAAGTACCTCGCCGAGTCCCACGGGCAGCTGCTGCTGTACACGTCCAGCAGCTACACGAGGGGCCGCGCCGAGTACAGCCTGTACTCGTCCACGAAGGCCGCGATGGTGAACCTCACGCAGGCGCTGGCCGACGAGTGGGCCGCCGACGGCGTCCGCGTCAACTGCGTCAACCCCGAGCGCACCGCGACGCCCATGCGCAGCAAGGCGTTCGGCCAGGAGCCCGCCGGGTCGCTGCTGTCGTCGGAGGCCGTCGCCCGCACCTCGCTGGACGTGCTGCTGTCCGCGCTGACCGGCCACGTCATCGACGTCCGCCAGCAGGACCCCACCGCCGACGCCAGCAGCGCCGGTTCCTTCGAACGCGCCCTGGCCGCCGCGCTCAGCGCCGACGCCACCGAGGAGGCCGTGTGAGCGGGACGCTGCTGCGCCGCATCGTCGGCACGGTCCCCGCAGCCGAGCTGACCGCCGCGCTCCTGATGGTGGTCAGCTATCCGGCGATGCTCGTCACGGCCCTCGTGCCGTCCGGCTACGCGTTCGCCGTGGCCGCCGCCGTGTCCTACCTCGGTGACCACTACCTGCACCGCCGGGGCAGCTACACGCTCGTCCGGATGGGCAAGGCCAGGCTCGGCCTGACCATCCGTTTCCTCATCCGCCAGCTCCTGCTGGTGCTGCTGCTGGCCCGCACCGAGGTCGCGGGCGACACGGTCTTCTACGCGGCCGTCGTCGGCTTCCTCGTGTTCTACGGCCTCCAGGCGCCGCACACCGCGCTGGTGATGATGCTGCGCCGCAAGCGCCGCCTGCCGATCGCGACCCGCAACATCGACCTGAGCACGCTGCCCGTGCCGGACGGCGCCCCGCGCTGGCTGACGCACCGGGCCGTGGAGAAGGTGCTGCACACCGAGGTCCCGACGTTCGTCGGCCTGCTGGCCGTCGCCGCGACCGGCACCGCCGCGTACGGCTACGCGGGCATGGCCGTGACGATCCTGCTGGTGTTCGCGTACATGGCGGTGCTGCTGCCGTTCTTCCGCGCGAGCAAGCTGCCGCCGACGCCCGAGCGGACGATGGCGTGGTTCGACGAGTGGCTGCGGACGTACCGGCCCGAGGTCGCGCTGTACTTCTCCGGCTCGAAGGACTCCGCCTACCAGGCCAACATGTGGCTGGAGACGATGGCGAGCCTCGACGCCCGGCCGATCGTCATCCTGCGGGAGCGGGCGATCCTGGCGCGGCTGGCGACGACCGGCGTGCCCGTCGTCTGCGTGCCGAGCGCCGTCGATCTGATGAACATGGACCTGTCGATGCTGCGGGTCGGCCTGTACCCGGCGAACGTCGGCAAGAACCTGCACCTGCTGCGGGTGCCGACGATGAAGCACGTCTTCATCGGACACGGCGACAGCGACAAGATCGCCAGCATCAACCCGTACTCGAAGGCGTACGACGAGGTGTGGTCCGCGGGCCGCGCCGGGCGTGACCGGTACGCGCTCGCCGACGTCGGCGTCCGCGACGAGGACATCGTCGAGGTCGGCCGCCCGCAGCTGGCGCCCATCCGCCCGGCGTCCGCGACCCCGCGGCCCGACCGGATCCCCACGATCCTCTACGCCCCCACCTGGGAGGGCTGGACGGACGACCCGGGCAACACGTCCCTCCTGCTCGCGGGCGAGAACATCATCGCGAAGCTCCTCGCCTCGGAGCGGCCGGTCCGCGTGCTGTACAAGCCGCACCCGTTCACCGGCACGCGCAACCGCGCCGCCGGTGTCGTCCACCAGCGGATCGCCGCGATGATCGAGCAGGCCGCCGCCGAGCGCGCCGCCGACCCGCGGTTCGCCGAGGAGGCCCGCAAGGGCGCCGCCGACCGCGCCGCCGCGCAGGCGGAGCTGAAGCGGGTGCGCGAGGCACGTCCCGTCGCGGCCGTCACCGGCCTGTGGGACGACGCGTCCGTCTCGCGCGACGCGATGACGCCGCCTGACCGCGCGGTCGTCGAGAGCTACGCCGCCCGCGAGTGGAACGACGTGTACTGGCGCTCGCAGGGCTGGTGGGAGCACCGCGTCATCACGGGCCCGGAGCCGCTGCTGTTCGACTGCTTCAACGAGTCGGACGCGCTCGTCTCCGACATCTCCAGCGTCGTGTCCGACTGGATCGCCAGCGGCAAGCCGTACGCCGTGACCGACTCGGCGGGCATCGGCGCGGAGGAGTTCACGCGGCAGAACACGGCCGTGCGCGCCGCCGTGATCCTCGACAACGACGCGACGCGGCTCGGCGAGCTGATCGACGCCGTGACCGTGCCGGGCGCCGACCCCCTCGCCCAGGACCGCGTCGATCTGAAGCGGTACCTGCTCGGACCTGACGAACCGACCTCCCTTGAGCGGTTCAACGCGGCGGTCACGGCGCTCGCCGCGCGGGCCGAGGCGCGTAACCGGGCCCTCGGCGAGGCGGGCACCGCCGACGCCACCACCGTGGTCCCGGCCCCGTAGGAAGCGGAAGCAAAGGCACTGAGTGACGTGGTAGCGAAGCCTGAAGACGTGATCCCCGAGGAGCTGAAGCGGCAGCTCCGATTCCTGCCGGAGGCGACCGAGGCGGAGCGCGCCGCGTTCTTCGCGGCGACCGCCGAGTTCCTCGGGACGGTGGACGCGGGCAAGCTCCGCAGGCTGCCGCCGATCAACCGTGTCAAGTGGCATCTGGCGAAGGAACGCCGCCTGGACGACCTGCTGGCGGTCATCGCCTTCGAGCGGGTCAACCCGAACGCGTTCCTCGTCAGGGGCCGGCTGCGCCCGCACGTCCACGTCCCCGGCGTGGACCCCAGGGCGCTGCCCGCCTCGGTGGCGCGGCTGCGGCTGCGCGAGATGCCGGTGCGCTCCAAGGCGACGGAGATCCTGTGGCAGGACGGCAAGCTCGTCCTGCGCGGCTACGCCTTCGTCGTCAACCTGCCGGGCGGCGGCACCGGCCCGATGCCGCGGCTGGCCTGGCTGCGCGCCCCCGGCGGGCGGCGCGTGCCGGTGCGCTACCGCGCCGAGGAGTCGCGCCGCGCGACGCGTGACTCCAAGCAGGCCCTGCACTCCTACGACGACGCCGGGTTCGAGATCACCATCGACCCGGCCAAGCTCAAGGTGCGCGGCAAGTGGAAGGCCGGGACGTGGGGCCTGACGCTGGCGCTGCCCCGGCCTGGCGGCTATGTGCCGGGCAAGGTCGAGCGGGTGGACGTCGGGTCGGCGGGCCACTCGCAGGCCCGGCACGTCGGCGACGGCGCCCGGCTGATCGCCGGGTTCGCCGAGGACAAGTTCCAGGTCACCATCGACATACCCGAGGCGGAGATCGTCGATCAGACCGCCACGGCCGACGCCCTGCGGCTCGGACTGCGCGCGCCGGTCGCCGCCAAGCACGCGACGAAGCTGCGCGTCGGCCGCAAGGGGCAGAAGGGCGGCGTCGAGTACCCGCTCGCCCCGGCCGACGGCGGCGGTGACGCCCGCTGGCGCCGCTACACCGCCGAGATCCCGTTCGCGGACCTGTCGGTCGGCGCGGACGGCGAGCGCAAGACGTACGACTTCCTCACGCACATCGAGTTCGCGGACGGCTCCTCGCGCCGCGCCACCGTCGTCGAGGGCTTCCTGCCGGGCCGTTACCTGCGCCCCGGCGGCCGGGAGATCGCCGTCACGACCGACGGCCCCGGGCTGCTGAAGCTCCACGACCGCGCGCGGCAGGCCGTCGTGGACCGGCTTGAGTGGGTCAAGAAGAACGAGCTGCTGATCGAGGGCTCCTACACCGGCCCTGGCGAGCGCATGCGGTTCGTCCTGCGGCACGGCGAGCGCTTCGAGGAGCACGCGCTGCCGCTGACGTGGTCCGAGTCGCAGAGCCGGTTCAGCGTGCGCGTCACGCCCGACCGGATGGCGCTGTACGACGCGGTGCTGCCGCTGCGCGCCGGGCGCTGGTACTTCTCGCTGCGCGACAAGGACGCCTGGGGCAACGGGCAGGACGTCCCGGTGAAGCTGCGCGCCGACCTCATCGACGCGCTGCCGCTGAAGACGCGGACCGGCGGGCGCTCGTACGCCGTCAACCGGCGCTACTTCGACCGCATCTTCCTCGGCTCGGGCCCGGTCCTGGCGGCCGAGGAGCGCGGCACGTTCCAGCAGCGGCAGCTGCGCGAGGTGCTGACGCCGCAGTTCAAGCAGGAGCCGCTGACCGACACGGTGTTCTACAACAGCTTCGGCGGCAAGCAGTTCTCCGACTCGCCGCGCGCCGTCTACGAGGAACTGGTGCGGCGCGGCGTCGAGATGGAGCACCTGTGGTCGGTCGCCGACGCGCAGGTGGACCTGCCGCCGGGCGTCCGCCCGCTGGAGTGGCACAGCCGCGAGTGGTACGAGGCGCTGGCCCGCAGCCGGTACGTCATCACCAACGTCGGCCTGGGCGACTGGTACGAGCGGCGCGAGGGGCAGGTCGTCGTGCAGACCTGGCACGGCACGCCGCTCAAGAAGATCGGCGCCGACCTGCTGGGCACGCCGCGCGCGAACCTCCAGTACATCGCCAGCCTCCCGCACCGCTTCCGGCAGTTCGACTTCGTCGTGTCGCCGAACGCGTTCACGACGCCGATCATGAAGCACGCGTTCCGCTGCGAGGGCGAGGTCCTGGAGGCGGGCTACCCGCGCAACGACATCTTCCACCGGCCCGACCGCGACAAGATCGCCCAGCGCGTGCGCGCCACGCTCGGGATACCCGACGGCAAGAAGGTCGTGCTGTACGCCCCGACCTGGCGTGACGACCAGCGGCACACGCAGTCGAAGTTCAAGCTGGACCTCCAGGTGGACCTGACGGCGGCCCACGAGGCGCTGGGCGACGACCACGTCTTCCTGTTCCGCAAGCACCCGAAGATCCTGGACGCCATCCCGGGCGCGGGGCAGGGCTTCGTCTTCGACGTGTCGGCGTACCCGGACATCGCCGAGTTGTACCTGATCACGGACGTGCTGATCACGGACTACTCGTCGGTGCTGTTCGACTACGCGCACTCCGGGCGGCCCATGCTCTTCTTCACCTACGACCTGGAGCACTACCGGGACACGCTGCGCGGCTTCTACTTCGACTTCACGGCGAAGGCGCCTGGCCCGCTCATCAAGACCTCGGCCGAGCTGATCCACGCGATCCGCAACGTCGAGAACGTCAAGCGGACCTACGCCGACAAGTACGCGGCGTTCGTCAAGGACTTCTGCGAGCCGTCGGACGGTCTGGCGACGGCCCGCGTCGTGGACCGGATGCTGGAGCTGGGGAAGCGGAAGGACTGAGCCGTACGCCGCCCCCGCGCCGCCTGGGCGCGGGGGCGGCGCCGCCGGGTGCCTACGACGCCCCGGCCCGGTGCGCCGGGCCGGGGCGTTCTTCACGCCGGAACAGCCAGTTCATGCGCGGCTCCACGATGGGCCGGAAGAGCCGCTGCACGAGCGGCGTGCACAGCACGGTGATGCACGCGACGGCGACGGCCGTGGCGATCAGCAGGGCGCCCGGCTGCTCGTTCATGACGTCCGCGTCGTACAGGTCGAGCCACTGCGCGCCGCGGATCAGGAAGCCGTGCAGCAGGTAGCCGTACAGCGTGCCCGCGCCCAGCTTCGTGAACCAGTGGTGCTTCCCCGGCACGAGCGCGAAGAAGCAGACGGTCAGGATCACGGACACGGCGAAGATGAGGCCGGTCGCGACGATGCCCATCCACCAGGGCTGGCCCAGCTCCTGCGCGCTCTCGCGGTGGTAGAACCACGTGTACCGCATGCCGCGCGGCACGGCCCAGTAGGCGGCCAGGGCGGTGACGGCCAGCACCGGCAGGGCCAGCAGCCGTACGACGCGGTGGCGCGCCATCCGGAAGTGCTCGGGCCGCAGCACCAGCCCGAGCACGAAGAACGGCAGGAACTGGAGCACGCGCTGGATCTGGAGGTCGTCGCTCAGCGAGGGCTGCATGCAGGCGACGGCCGCCAGGCACAGCGCGAGCGGCACGGGCCAGCGGACGGCCTTCCACAGCGGGATCGTCAGCCGCCAGATCAGCAGGGCCAGCAGGAACCACATGAGCCAGCGCGGCTCGTACATCGCCAGGTAGGTGCTGTCGTTGTCCTGCACGCGGCGGATGTACAGCGTGTAGGCGATCTGGAAGATCACGTAGGGGACGACGACGCCCGTCACCAGCCGCTGCACGCGGTCGGCGCGGCCGTCGAAGTTCCGCGAGAGGTAGCCGGTGATGATGATGAACGCGGGCATGTGGAAGGCGTACATCGTCATGTAGAGCGCGAGGACGGTGCGGGAGTCGCGCAGCGGCTCCCAGGCGTGGCCCATGGCGACCAGCACGATGGCGAAGTACTTCGCGTTGTCGAAGAACGCGTCGCGGGTCTTCGGCGCGGGGGTCTCGGCAGGCTGCCGGGGGACGGCGACTGTCCCCGCTATCTGTCGGGAGTCGTTCATCACCCCGGCACCCTAACGCCATCCGCCGTTCAGTGGCCCGGCGGGCGTTCGCGGCCGTGCAGACTGGCCCCCATGCGACAGGTGCGGCAGGCGCTGCGGACGGTGGAGACCCCGGCGGGGGACGCGCGGATCACGTGGCATCGGGCCAGGGGCGCGCGTGCCGTGCTGGCCCTCGGGCACGGCGCGGGCGGCGGGATCGAGGCGCCGGACCTCGTGACGCTGGCGGACGTGCTGCCCGCGCGGGGCGTGACGGTGGCGCTGGTCGAGCAGCCCTGGCGCGTCGCCGGGCGGAGGCTGGCGCCCGCGCCGCGTGCGCTGGACGCGGCCTGGACGGCGCTGTGGCCCGCGCTGGCCGAGGAGGGGCCGCCGGTGGTGGCGGGCGGCAGGAGCGCGGGGGCGCGGGTGGCGTGCCGTACGGCGGCGGCGCTGGGGGCGCGGGCGGTGCTGGCGCTGTCGTTCCCGCTGCACCCGCCGGGCAGGCCGGAGCGGTCCCGGGCGGCGGAGCTGGCGGGGGCGGGCGTGCCGGTGCTGGTGGTGCAGGGCGGGAACGACCCGTTCGGGCGGCCCGAGGAGTTCCCGGACGGCACGGAGCTGGTCGTGGTGCCGCAGGCGGACCACGGGTTCGCCGTGCCGAAGCGGGCCGCCGTGGACCGTGGGCGTGCGCTCGCGGAGGCGGCGGGTGAGGCGGCTGCCTGGCTGGAGCGGCTGCGGCTGTGAGGGGCCGCCGCCCGGCCGGTGTGACGGTGGCCCGGCCGGGTGGCGGCATGCGCGGTCAGCGGGTGGCGCCCTGCGGGGCGGCCGGGGGCGCTATCGGCAGCTCGGAGGAGTCCGCCGCGACAGCCTGGTCCCCGCCCGCCTCGCTCTCCGCCGTCTCGGCCAGCTCCGCGACCTCGGCGGCGTGCGCCTGCGCCGCGCCCGGCAGCGTCCCGTGCCGCGCGCGGCGCGCCTCGGCCGCCGCGCACAGGGCGCGTACGGCGTCCTGGAAGCGGGTCAGCGACGGCGGCTGGGCCGGGCCGAGGAGGTAGGCGGTCAGCTCCGTCCTGGCCTCGGCCAGCTTGTCCTGGCCAGGGTCCACGACCGCGTCGAGCAGCGCGGGCACCCCGTCGGCCTCGGGCGTGAGGACGGTGGCGCCGCGCACGGTCGCGTTCGCGGCGCGGAAGTCGTCCTCCGACAGGCCCGTCGTGTTGACGACGGCGTACGGCTTGCCGGACGCCAGGTGGTCGGCGACGACGCTCGACACGTCGGAGACGAGGACGTCCGCCTCGTTGAAGCAGGAGTACAGGTCGGGCCGCGAGCCCGTCAGGACCAGGTGCTCGGCCGGGTCCTGCGCCGCCCAGAACGCCGCGCGCCACGCGTCGGTCGCCGCCGCGACGGCCTCGGCGTGGCCGGGGCGCGGCAGGCCCTGCGCGGCCATGCGCTCCATCTCGTCGGCCGCGAGCCGTCCGGCGCGTGCCGTCAGGGCGGCGAGGGCCGCGTCCTGCCGTTCCAGTTCGGCGGCGGGGGAGTCGGGGCGGGGGCCGTCGGCGCTGCCGGGGCCCGCCACGGAGACGGCGCCGCGCTCGGCCACCGGGTCGCCCGTGGGCAGGCGCAGCGGGGCGCGGCGCGGGCCGGGCGCGGGCCGCGCGGCGGCGGGCGCGGCCGTCCGGCCCGCGTTGGCCTCGGCGATCAGCGCGCGGACACGGGCGTCGGCTGCGCCCGCCTTCGGGTTGACCGAGCCGGTCATCGGGTGCGGCCGGTACAGGAGCCGTACGCGCGGGTCGGCGAGCAGGGCGCGGACGACGTTCTCGCCGGCGAGGATGACCGAGGTGTTCCCCGGGTCGTTGGTCCAGCCCTCCCACGTCGGCGCGTACAGCACGGTGACGGGACGGGTCGCGGGCGGCGGGCCGTCCGCGCGCCGGATCGGCGCGAGCTGCGGGCGGCCCACCTCGACGACGTCGCGGTCGTCCACGCCGACGTCGGCCCGCGCGTACCGCAGGCGGGCGGCGGGGCCCGCCACCCACACCTGGTCGTAGACCTTGGCGTACGGGTTGCAGCTGGACAGCTTGTCGCTCTCTCCGTGGTTGGTGAACGCGTGCTTGATGGTCGGGATGCGCAGGACCTGCGAGGTCTTGGGCGCGTTCGCCGGGTGCAGCAGCATCTTCAGCGAGGAGTGTTCGAGCTCCATCAGGTGGGCGACGCGCGGGATGCAGACGATGGGCACGTCCGTGTCGGCGAGCTGCTGCGTCATGGGCCGCTCGCGCAGGACGACGAGGGGCCGCGGCAGCGTGGCGAGCGTGCTCAGCCACATGTTGGCCTGGTACGCGGTGCCCGAGCCGCCGGAGAAGTACAGGCCGACCTCGGGCCGGTAGTCGGCCAGCCAGTCGCGGAACCAGCGCAGGACCTTCTCCTCGCCCGGCGGGCGCTTGCCGGGCAGCAGCCACGTCGCCAGGTACGCCGTGCCGCCCGCGAAGAGCAGCAGCGACGTGCCGACGCCGATCAGGCCCCAGACCACGTGCTGCGCGGCGATGGTGGCGATCATCCCCGACGTGGCGGGCACGGAGAACAGCAGCATGCGGCGGCCGGGGTAGGCGAGGAGCCGTGGCGGGGCGGGGGAGAGGCGCAGCGCGTCGGTGTCCACGTTGCGGGTGACGACCGGCAGCGTCCGCGCGCGGCGCACCAGGACGCCCAGCGCGCGGCAGACGAACTGCGCGCCGTAGCAGGACAGCAGGCCGCCGACCAGGACGAGTCTGGCCGCGGTGTCCACGGCGGACAGGTGCGTGAGGCCCATGACGAGCAGCAGGTCGCGCAGGAGCTGTCTGACGGTCTCGTCGCAGTGCACCCGGCCGAGCACGGCGAGCACACCGGGTTTCCAGAGGCGCAGCCCCAGGTCGAACGCGAGGCAGGCGGCCCCGGCGGCGCACAGCAGCGGCGCGCTGGGCAGCTGTGCCCCGACGAGTTGGGCGGCGAAGAGACCGAGCAGCGTGCCCAGGGCGAGTGGGGTGCCGCGGCGGAGCGACGGTCCAGCGGGCAAGGTGAGGCTCCGGTTCGGAGAAGGACGGGCGTGGGGGCGTGAGAGGGGGGTGGGGCGCACGCCGAGGCGCGACGGCCTCCGTGAGGGATCAACTGCCGCGCGCGGACAACCGCAGCGCTGAATCAGTCGAAGGAGTGAACCGGCCGTGCCGGGCGGGCGCGTGCCGCCGAGCGGCCGACGCGCGAGGGTCGGCCCGCTTCGTGCGGTTATATGAGAGGGCGGCCCGTCCGGGCGGTGGCATAGATTACGGAGAGCAGCCCGGCCCCGCCGGGAACGAACGAACGCACGGGCGGTACGACGGCCGTGGGCGATCCAGGCCCGTCCGTGCCACCGCCGGGCAGGCGGCGCAGCGAACAGGGAGCAGCAGTGGCAGCGGCACCACGCCAGGACGTCTCCGACGCCCGCAGGATCGTCGTCAAGATCGGCTCATCCTCGCTGACCACCGCGGCCGGGGGGCTGGACGCCGACCGGGTGGACGCACTGGTCGATGTGCTGGTGAAACAGGACGGGAGGCAGATCGTACTGGTTTCCTCCGGTGCGATCGCGGCAGGGCTCGCCCCCCTCGGGCTCACCGGACGCCCCGCCGACCTGGCCAGGCAGCAGGCCGCGGCCTCGGTGGGACAGGGGTTGCTGCTGGCCCGCTACACCGCCTCGTTCGCCCGGTACGGACGGCGTGTCGGGCAGGTGCTGCTCACGTCCTACGACACCAGCCGCCGCACCCACTACCGCAACGCCTACCGCACCCTCGACCAGCTCTTCGCCATGAACGTCGTGCCGGTCGTCAACGAGAACGACACCGTCGCCACCGACGAGATCCGCTTCGGCGACAACGACCGCCTCGCCGCCCTCGTCGCCCACCTCGTCCGCGCCGACCTGCTCGTGCTCCTGTCGGACGTGGACGGCCTGTACGACGGCGACCCGTCGCGGCCGGGCGCGCGCCGCCTCACCGAGGTGACGGGGCCGGACGACCTGGCCCACGTCGAGATCGGCAGGGCCGGGCGCGCCGGGGTCGGCACC
This sequence comes from Streptomyces avicenniae, assembly GCF_000719135.1. Taxonomy (GTDB): domain Bacteria; phylum Actinomycetota; class Actinomycetes; order Streptomycetales; family Streptomycetaceae; genus Streptomyces; species Streptomyces avicenniae. The sequence continues at coordinate 205,873 of NZ_JOEK01000011.1, forward strand.
GGCGGCATGGTCACCAAGGTCGAGGCCGCCGCCATCGCCACCGGCGCGGGCATCCCCGTCGTCCTCACCTCCGCCGGCCACGCGGGCGAGGCGCTGTCCGGCGCCACCACCGGCACCTACTTCCGCCCCACGGGCCGCCGCGCCGCCGGGCGGCTCCTGTGGCTCGCCCACGCCTCGGCGCCGCGCGGCGCGGTCGTCCTGGACGCGGGCGCCGTCGAGGCGATCACGCGGCGCCACAGCTCGCTGCTGCCCGCCGGGATCACCGGCGTGGAGGGCGAGTTCGCCGCCGGGGAGCCCATCGAGCTGCGCGACCCGGCGGGCCGCCCGGTCGCGCGCGGACTGGTCAACTTCGACGCGCGCGAGATCCCCCGGCTCATCGGCCGCTCCACGCACGACCTGGCGGCCGAGCTGGGCCCGGCGTACGAGCGGGAGGTCGTCCACCGCGACGACCTGGTGCTGCTGCGGCCGTGACGGATCGCGCCCGTCCGTGCCGACCGGGTGACCGCGGGCGGGCGTCCACGAGCGCAGATGTGTGAAAGACCGGTCTTTCCACGGAAGGTTCGGAAAACGGCCCACGCCGTGGCGCGTGAGCTGGTCAACTCGTGCGGGGGCACCAGCCCGTACCCTTCCGTACGTTCGCACCATGTCAGGAGGCCGCCGGTGAGACGACTGGCCAGCGTCGAGGGAGGCCGCCAGGGCCACGCGCCGACCCGACCCGACACCAGCCGCCTGTGGCACATCACCCTCAGCGTCGCCGGGCCCGCCGCGCCGCTGCCCGAGGTCAGACGCGGGCTCGAACAGCTCGCCCACGACCACCCCTTCCTCCTGACCAGCCGCTACGCCCGCGACCGCGCGGAGATCCGGTACTGGGAGGAGGCCCGCGACCTGCACGACGCCGCCGCCGTCGCGCTGCGGCTGTGGGGCGAGCACCGGCGCACGGCGGGGCTGCCGCCGTGGGAGATCGTCGGCCTTGAGGTCATCGGCCGCGAGACGTACCACCAGCGCCTCGCCGAGGGGCACGGGCTCCCGGCGGCCGTGCCCGTGGGCGTGCACCCGTTCTGACGGCCGCCGGTGCCCGGTGTCCACCCCTTGTCGCGCCGGTCCGCCCGGCGGGGGGACGACCTAAGCTGTGGCCCATGAGCGCCGCATCCACCGACACCGCGTCGTCCCCCGTCCTCGCCGCAGCCGCCCGCGCCAGGGAGGCCGCCGCCGAGCTGGCCCCGCTGCCGCGCACCGCGCGCGACGCGGCGCTCCTCGCGGTCGCCGACGCCCTGGAGGCCAGGTCGGCCGAGATCGTCGCGGCCAACGCCGAGGACCTCGCCCGCGCCCGCGCCGCTGGCACCCCCGACGGGATGATCGACCGGCTCACGCTCACCCCGCAGCGCATCGCCGCCATCGCCGCCGACGTGCGGCACATCGTGACGCTCGCCGACCCCGTCGGCGAGGTCGTACGCGGCTCGACGCTCCCCAACGGCCTCGAACTGCGCCAGGTCCGCGTGCCGCTCGGCGTCGTCGGGATCGTGTACGAGGGGCGGCCCAACGTCACGGTGGACGCCGCCGCCCTCTGCCTCAAGTCGGGCAACGCGGCCCTCCTGCGCGGCTCCTCGTCCGCGTACACCTCCAACACCGCGCTCGTCGGCGTGCTGCGCGACGCCGTCGTGAGCGCCGGGCTGCCCGCCGACGCCGTGCAGCTCGTGCCGGGCGAGAGCCGGGAGTCGGTGCGCGAACTGATGCGGGCGCGCGGCCTCGTGGACGTCCTCATCCCGCGCGGCGGCGCCTCGCTGATCCAGACCGTGGTGCGCGAGTCCACCGTGCCGGTCATCGAGACGGGCACCGGCAACTGCCACGTCTACGTGGACGCGGCGGCCGACCTCGACATGGCCGTGGACATCCTCGTCAACTCCAAGGCGCAGCGCCCCAGTGTGTGCAACGCGGCGGAGACCGTCCTCGTCCACGCGGACGTCGCCGACAGCTTCCTGCCGCGCGCCCTCGCCGCGCTCACCGCGGCCGGGGTGACCGTGCACGGCGACGAGGCGTGGCAGAAGGCGGGCGCCGCCGCCGGGACCGAGGTCGTCCCGGCCACCGACGCGGACTGGGAGACCGAGTACCTGAGTTACGACATCGCCGCCGCCGTCGTGCCCGACCTGGACGCCGCCGTCGCGCACATCAGGCGCTGGACGTCCGGGCACACCGAGGCCGTCGTCACGCGCGACACCGCCGCCGCCCGGCGCTTCGTGTCCCGCATGGACTCGGCGGCCGTCATGGTCAACGCGTCCACCCGCTTCACGGACGGCGGGCGGTTCGGCTTCGGCGCCGAGATCGGCATCTCCACCCAGAAGCTGCACGCGCGCGGCCCGATGGGTCTCGCCGAGCTGACCTCCACGACGTATGTCGTCACAGGTGATGGTCACACCGTTGAGTGAAATCCCAATGGCCCTCCCCCTCGTCCGGTATTCGGCCTACGCTGGATGGCGTGCCGGACGACGTGGGGGGCCTGCCGTTCAGTGACGGCGACGGCCCCGACAGCGAAGACCGCCACGGGGCAGCCGACGAGGCATTCGCCGCCGTGGTACTGGACGAGGCGTTCGTCGATGCCGCCGCGATACATGAACCGACCGCGGCCGAGCGGCTGCTGTACGCGGCCATGGAACGCGCCGAGGAACGTGAGCGTGAGCGCGACGCGGCCGACGAAGGGCCGGGCGCAGGGCCCCTGTTCTACCGCGACCCCGATCTCGACCCGGGCAGCTCCACGGGGCTCGCCGGGTTCGCCGCAGGGGACGACGCCGGTGGGCCGTCCGGAGCGGCGGACGGGCCCGACCCGTTCGGGAGGTTCGCGCGGTTCGACAACCGCGCCGCCCCCGACCCGGCGGACGACGACCCCGACGCGCTCGAAGCCCTCGACGCGCTCGACGCCTTGGACGACGACGAGGCGGACGACGACGAGGACGACGAGGGCCGCTTCGACCGCTCCGACTACCTGAGCTACCTCCCGGAAGAACCCGAGGAACCCCTCGGCACCGACCCCCACGACCACGCCCCCGGCGGCCCGCACCCCGACCGGCGGCCCACGGTACGCGGCGGGGGCCGCGGCTTCTTCGACGCGCCACCGCCCCGCGCCGCGATATCCCGGGCCGCACCGCACGGCGCCGGTCCCGTGCGCTGGCAGCGGCCGGTGGCCTGCGTGCTGGCCATGGTGATGGGCCTGAGCGTCCTCGCGTTCGCCGTCATCGCGATCCAGCGCGCGGGCTCCTTCCCGTCGGGCGATCCCGACCCGCTGCCCCCTTCCCCCTCGGGCGACCCGGGGGACGCGGCCGGGGAGCCACCCCACGGCGACCGCCTCACCGGCCCGACGGCCGACGAGGACGGGCCCGGCGAGGGCTTCTAGACGGCCAAGGACGGGCCGCCGCAGTGCGTCCGTACACGCCACACGGGCGCACGTCCCGTGACCCCTCGTGCCTCGGTGTGCCGAAAGTCCCTCCTGCCGGGGCTTCTTGAACCAGCCCCGGCGTTCTACGCTGGAGCGGTGGCCGGGCGTTACGACCCTCCTGGAGCATCCGGGAGTGCCCCGGGAGCCGGGGACGACGAGTACGGTGCGACCGTCTTCGACGAGTCGTTCGTCAACGCTGCCCGCATACAGGAGTATTCGGCGCAGGAACGCCTGGAGGACCACACCACGGCCGTGCGCCGCAGGCCGTCCGACGCGGCGGGGCCGCTGATACGCGCCGTGCCCCGGCAGGGCATAGCGCTCGCCGTCATCGTCCTGCTCGCCTTCGCCGCCGCCATCTACCTCGGCAGCCGCAACCCGTACGGCGCCAGCGGGCGGCTCATCCCCGACCCGCCCTCGGGCACCACCGTCGTCCTCGCGCCGGGCGAGGACGTGCCGGGCGCGGCCGACGCCGAGTCCCTCTTCGAGAACAGCCCGGCGAGCGCCTTCGGCATCGGCCCCGGCGGCGTCGCCCTCCCCGACCCGCGCCCCACCGAGAACTTCTCCCGCGAACAGGTCCTCACCGCCCTGACGCTCGCCAAGGAGTACCTGGTGGCGAGCGCGCTCACCCCCGACGTGTACGCGGGCGCCACCGCCGTCCCCGTGCGGCAGCTCCTCGGCGAGGAGCAGCAGCGGCAGCTCGACGCCGCGCTCGCCGGGCGCGGCGGCCGGTCGGCGGCGACGGACTGGCTGGTCAGGTTCGACCCCGAGGAGGTCACCCCGGCGGGCACCCAGGTGCGGGTGGACGGCCGGTTCACGTTCGCCGAGTCGGACGAGGACGTCCTCCAGGTCACCGGCCACCACGCCGTCGCCTACGCGCTCCAGCCCGCCGGTGAGCCGACCGCGCCCGTCGTCCTGTTCACGGTGCAGCGCGAGGTGCGGCTGCTGTTCGGCGACGACGAGCTGCGCGACCGCCGTATCGTCCTGCGCCAGGTGGACACGCTTGCCGGCCCCATGGACTGCGCCAGCGACCCGGCGGACGCCCTGCACCCGCTGCTCGCCGGGCAGCACGCGTCCCTGCCCGGCACCTCGGGCATCGACCCGTACGAGCTGGAGGCCGAGCACCCCGTGCTGTGCGCGGCGTACGCGCCGGGCGGCGCCGTCTCCTGACGCCCCGCCGCCGTCCCGCGCCGCCCCCCGCGGCCGGGCGTTTCCCCGGGCGTCACGGCGGATTCCCGCCGATTCCGCGCCGCCTCGGCGTCCCGGGGGTGGGGGCGGGAGGCCGGGGCGCGCGGCTCCGCTTACGATGACCCTACGTTTCAGCAGTCCGCCCCGTCCCCGGATACCGGATAGGCCAGCCCATGACTCCGCTGCTCCAGCCCGCCGCCGAAGCCCTGACGCTGCTCGCCAGCGAGGAGGGCGGCGGCCACGGCCACGGACACGACAGCCTGAACCCGTACGCCATCGGCGGCGGCGCGCTCCTCGCGCTGCTGGTCCTCCTGTGGATCACGACGCGCCTCAACCGCGACCGCTGAGCCCGCCGTGCGAGACCGGATAGGCACACCGGGCAAGCGGCGGATCGGGGTGATGGGCGGCACGTTCGACCCGGTCCACCACGGTCACCTGGTCGCCGCCAGCGAGGTGGCGGCCCGGTTCGCACTGGACGAGGTCGTGTTCGTGCCGACGGGCCAGCCCTGGCAGAAGGAACACCGGGAGGTCTCCGCGCCCGAGGACCGCTACCTGATGACGGTCATCGCCACGGCGTCCAACCCGCAGTTCTCCGTCAGCCGCACCGACATCGACCGCGGCGGCCGGACGTACACCATCGACACGCTGCGCGACCTGCGTGCCGAACACCCCGATGACGACCTGTTCTTCATCACGGGCGCCGACGCGCTGGCCCAGATCCTCGGCTGGCGCGACGCGGCGGAACTCTTCTCCCTCGCCCACTTCATCGGCGTGACGCGGCCCGGCCACGTCCTCGCCGACCCGGGCCTGCCCAGCGGCGGCGTCTCGCTCATCGAGGTGCCCGCCCTGGCGATCTCCTCCACGGACTGCCGGGAGCGGGTGGCGAGGGGCGACCCCGTCTGGTATCTGGTGCCGGACGGCGTGGTGCGCTACATCAGCAAACGCGCGCTCTACCGCGACGACCCGGACGCGACGACGGGTGTCACGGCCTGATCCCCACGGAAGGGCGGCATTGGTGAACGACCGGCAGGACCCGTACGGGGGGCAGCAGATCTACGGCTACGACGAGTACGGTCGGCCGTTGTACGGCCCCGGCGGCGACGAGCAGCCGCCCGAGGGGCAGCAGTACCAGGCCCCCGTGCAGGGGCAGGACGCCTACCAGCAGCAGGGGCAGGGGTACTACCAGCAGGGCTATCACCAGGGCTACGACGGGGGTTACGCGCAGCAGGGCGGCCAGCAGGGGTACGCCGACTACGGCACGGCCCCGAGCTACGGCGGGCAGGACGCGCAGGCTTACCAGGCCCCGTACCAGCCGCAGCAGCCGCAGACACCGCAGCAGCCCGACCCGTACGGCGGCTGGGACACCGGCACCGCCCAGCAGCCCGCCGTGCAGGACACCCCCGAGCCGCCCGTCCCGCCGCAGCGCCCCGCCGAGGCGCGCCCCGAGCCGTCCCCCGCCCCCCGCCGTACGGACGGGCCGGGCGAGTCCGACGACCCCGAGTACCGCACCGAGCAGTTCGCCTTCGTCGATGAGGAGGACGAGCAGGGCGAGGACGTCATCGACTGGCTCAAGTTCAGCGAGAGCCGCACCGAACGCCGCGAGGAGGCCAAGCGCCGCGGCAAGTCCCGCCGCCGTCTCCTCGTGATCACCCTCGTCCTCGCCGTCCTCGGCGGCGTCGGCGGCCTGTGGGCCACCGGCAACCTCCCCGGCGTCGCCGGTCCTGGCGAGGAGGGCACGGGCGGCCCCGGCGGCGAGGCGCGCGACGTCATCCTCGTCCACCTGCGGCCCGTGGACTCCGACGTCAGCTCCACCGCCCTGCTCGTCGCCGACGGCGGCGCGGGCACCGGCACCACGCTCCTCCTGCCCGGCGACCTCGCCGTCATCGCCGAGGGCACCGGCACCACCCTCACCCAGGCCGTCGCCGAGGAGGGCACCACCGCCGTGCAGGACGCGGTCGGCGGCCTCCTCGGCGCCGAGATCGTCGGCACCTGGCGCCTCGACACCCCCTACCTCGAACGGCTCGTGGACCTCGTCGGCGGCGTCAGGCTCGACACCGACACCGACGTGCCGGGCGAGAACGGCGAGCCCCTCGTCTCCCAGGCCGAGGACACCCGCCTGTCCGGGCAGCTCGCCGTCGCCTACGCCACCTACCGCGGCCCCGACGAGCCCGCCACCGCCCAGCTCGACCGCTTCGGCCAGGTCATGCAGGCCGTCCTGTCCGCCCTGCCCACCGGGCGCGACGAGGCCACCGAGGTCGTCCGCTCCCTCGAACAGATCGTCGTCCCGCCGCTCGGCGTCGAGGAGCTGGGCGCCAGCCTCGCCACCCTCGCCGGCTACGCGCAGGACGACGCCTACACCACCACCGTCCTGCCCGCGGAGGAGGACGGCACGATCAGCGACGAGACGGCCGACGGCCTCGTCGCCGACGTCCTGGGCGGCACGGTCAGCGACGTGGGGCTCGACGGCGTGGTCCGCGTCGGCGTCAGGGACGCCACCGGCGTCGAGGGCAGCGCGGAGGAGGCCCGCATCGCGCTCGTCAACGGCGGCTTCACCGTCGTGGACGCCAGGCCCACCGACGACACGGCCGAGACGTCCCAGGTCACCTACGCGGACGAGGCCGACCAGCCGACCGCGCTGGAGGCCGCGCGCACCCTGGGCCTGCCCGAGGACGCCGTCGTCCAGGGCGACCCGGCGGGCAATGCCGATGTGACGATCGTCCTGGGCGGGGATTATGGACAGTGACCCCGCCCGAGGCCGTGAGACCCTGGGAGACCACGCCCCGGCCACCGGGCCGGCCATGAGAACGAGGAGACAGCCGCACCTGTGACCGCCACGGACCGCGCCAAGGAACTGGTCGGCGTCGCTGCCCAGGCCGCCGCCGACAAGCTCGCGCACGACATCATCGCCTACGACGTCAGCGACGTCCTCGCCATCACCGACGCCTTCGTCCTGGCCTCCGCGCCCAACGACCGGCAGGTCCGCGCCATCGTGGACGGCGTCGAGGAGGCCCTGCGCACCCACTGCGACGCCAAGCCCGTGCGCCGCGAGGGCGAGCGCGACGGCCGCTGGATCCTCCTCGACTACGTGGACATCGTCGTCCACGTCCAGCACTCCGAGGAGCGGGTCTTCTACGCCCTGGAGCGGCTGTGGAAGGACTGCCCGGAGCTCGACCTCCCGGCCGACGCCGAGGCCACCCGCACCAAGGGCGCCGAGCGCGCCGAGGAGCAGCCCGCGGCCACCGGCGCCCCTGGCGGTGAGTTCAGCTGAGCGGCACGTCCGGTGCCCCCCGCCGCGTCATCCTGTGGCGGCACGGCCAGACCGCGTGGAACCTGGAGGACCGCTTCCAGGGCCAGCTCGACATCGACCTGACCGACACCGGACGCGCCCAGGCCCGGCGCGCCGCCCGGCAGCTCGCCACCCTCGCGCCGCACGCCGTCATCTGCTCCGACCTGCGCCGCACCCGTGACACGGCGGCCGAGCTGTCCGCCGTCACCGGCCTCGACGTCACGTACGACGAGGCGCTGCGTGAGACGTACGCGGGGGAGTGGCAGGGGCTCACGCACACCGAGATCCAGGCGCGCTTCGCCGACCAGTACGCCGCCTGGCGGCGCGGCGAGCCCGTGCGGCGCGGCGGCGGCGAGCTGGAGACCGAGGTCGCCGACCGGGCCGCCACCCTCGTCGAGCGCACCGTCGAGAAGCTGCCGCCCGGCGCGGTGCTGGTCGTGGTCAGCCACGGCGGCACGATCCGCACCACCATCGGACGGCTCCTCGGGCTGCCGTCGCAGAGCTGGGAGGCCCTTGGCGGGCTGACCAACTGCTGCTGGTCCGTGCTCGGCGAGAGCGTCCGCGGCTGGCGCCTGCTGGAGCACAACGCCAGCTCCCTGCCCGAGGCCGCCATCGGCGACGACGTCTGAGCCCCGTTCCCGTTCCCCGTTCCGCGGAGCGCCGCGCCGGGGGTCAGACGGCGCCCGTGCGCTCCAGCAGCAGGTCGAGGCGGCGCTGCTGCGTCGCGTCCTCCGTGAAGAACACGTCCATCCGCGCCTCCGGCATGCCGTCCACCGACAGCGACTGCAACCGCGTCCTGATCTCGCCCAGCATCGCGTGCCGGAAGATCTTGGGCCGCGGCCCCGGCGGCACCACGTCGCCGTTCGCCCACATCTGCGCGAACTCGGCGCTCCCGCGCGTCAGTTCGGCGATGAACGCCTCCCACACCGGCTCGCCCGCGTGGTTGCCGTACGACCAGCGCAGCGTCGCCACCAGCCGCCGCCGCTCCGGCTCGGTCAGCACGATCGGACAGTCCCCGCCGCCCTCGCCGCAGAACACCGTCCGCAGCACGTTCCGGCCCGGCCGCGCGCTGCTCAGCGCGGCGTAGGCCCGGTTCAGCCCCAGCGCGTCGAAACGGGCGCTCAGCACGACCGCCGGGAGCGGGTGGAGCGCGTCCAGGATGCCCTGCACGTCCCGCGGCAGCTCCGCGCCCGCCGTCGCCTCCGCGCCCGACCCGCCGTCGTGCGGCACCTCCGCCAGGTGGTAGAGATGCTGCCGCTCGGCCTGGTCGAGCCGCAGCGTCCGCGCCACCGCGTCCAGCACCTGCGCGCTCACGTTGATCGGCCTGCCCTGCTCCAGCCACGTGTACCACGTCACACCGACACCGGCGAGCTGCGCGACCTCCTCACGCCGCAGCCCCGGCGTCCGCCGCCGGAAGCCCGGCGGCATCCCGACGTCCTCCGGCCTGATCCGGCCGCGCCTGCTCCGCAGGAACGCCCCCAGCTCCGGCCGCCGCCGTGTCGTCGTCATGGCCACCTCCCCAGCTTCCTCCCCGGCCGGGCGCCCAGCCAGGTGTCCGCCACTACCAGTATCGAGCGGCTCTCGTTACCCGTACCGGCCCGGCCGGAGGGTGGGGGCATGACCCTCTCCTCCCGGACCGCCACGACGGCACCGCCCGCCGCTGCCGCCGCGGTCGCGCCCCCGCCCGCGTCGCGTGACGGACGGCTCCTCGCGGTCGTGCTCGCCGGACAGTTCATGGCGCTGCTCGACGTCTTCGTCGTCAACGTCGCCGCCCCCACGATCCGTACCGACCTCGGCGCCTCGGGCAGCCGCCTCCAGCTCGTCGTCGCGGGGTACACGATCACGTACGCCGTGCTGCTCATCACCGGCGCCCGCCTCGGCGGACGCCTCGGTCCTGGCCGCCTCTTCCTCACCGGTCTCGGCGTCTTCACCGCCGCCTCCCTGGCCTGCGGCCTGGCGGGCGGCACCGACGCGCTGATCGCGGCGCGGGCCGTCCAGGGCGTCGGCGCGGCGCTGATGGTGCCGCAGGTGCTCAGCCTGATCCAGCGCACGTTCGCCGGGCAGGCCAGGGCGCGGGCGCTCACGTACTTCTCGGCCGTCGTGGCCACCGGCGCCGCCGCCGGGATGATCGTCGGCGGGGCGCTGATCGAGGCGGACGTCCTCGGCCTCGGCTGGCGGTCGGTGTTCCTCGTCAACGTGCCGATCGGCCTGGTCCTCCTCGTGGTCGGCGCCCGCGTCCTGCCGCTGTCCCGGGCCGGGACGGACCGCGCGCGGGGCCTCGACCCGGTCGGCCTCGTGCTGCTCAGCGGCACGGTGCTCCTCGTCACCGTGCCCCTCGTGCTCGGGCAGGAACGCGACTGGCCCGCCTGGTGCTTCGCCTGCCTCGCGGGCGGCGCGCTCCTCGCCGCCGCCTTCGGCGTGTACGAGACGCGGCTCGCCCGCTCCGGCGGCCAGCCCCTGATATCCCCGCGCGCGCTGCGCACCCCCGGCGTCCTGCCGGGCGCGGCGGGCATCCTGCTGACGATGGTGGTCAACGGCGGCCTGACGTTCTCGCTGTCCCTCCACGCGCAGGGGCCCGAGGCGGGCGGCGGCCTCGCGTACCCGGCGCTGCGCTCCGGGGCGATGTTCGTGCCCATGGCGGTGTGCTACGGGCTCACGTCGCTGTACTGGCGCCGCCTCCCCGCGCGCCTGCACGGCGTCCTCGCGCCGGTCGGCTTCCTGCTGGCGGCCGTCGCGCTGCTGGTCACGGGACTGCTGCTGCGCGACGGCGACGGCATGGGCCCCGCCGTGATCGCCGCGCTCGCCTGCACCGGCCTCGGCATGGGCCTGGCGTACGCGCCGACGCTGGCCCGCACCCTCGGCTCCGTCCGCCCCGAGGACGCCCCGGACGCGAGCGGCATCACCGTGCTGTGCACGCAGCTCGGGATGCTCCTCGGCATCGCGATGATCGGCACCCTCTTCCTCGACCGCGCCGACGCCGACGGGTCCACGGCCGGTGCCCTGTGGCCGGTGGTGATCGCCCTCGCCGTGATCGCCGTGGCGGGTGCGGCGGCCGGGACGGGACGGCGGGTGAGGACGCCCTGACCGGCGGCCCGGCAGCGTGTATCGATCCCGTCTCCCTTCCGTGGAGGCGGGATCTCCCGCTTATCGGCCGCTCGTTGCCGTGGCACAATCCGGGGTAGACGCCGGGCTACGGGAGCCCGAGCCGACGAGGGGTACGCCACGGTGAGCACGGCCCACGACAGAGGGTGGAGCTGATCGCTCTTGGGTGCACACAGCAGGAAGTGTGACTGGTGCGGGACCGGTACACCGATCGTCCGTGACCTCCAGCCCGTCAACACGTCCTACCAGTACTGGTGCGTCGAATGCGCCCGCGCCCTGATCATCAGAGGCGACCCGATCGAGGTCTACCGGGAGCTGGAGGGCGAGCCGATCTACGGCCGTCTCCTGGACGAGCACTGCGCGCTGAAGCGGTTCTACTCCTTCGCCAGCGTGTGACCCCCGGCCCGCCCGATCCGCCCCTCCCGCGGATTTGGCAATCGGCCCGGGGGTGCGTGTAAAGTAGGGATCACCGCGAAGGGGACACCCGGAGCGGGGACAGGCAAGGGGCTATAGCTCAGTTGGTAGAGCGCTTGCATGGCATGCAAGAGGTCTGGAGTTCAATTCTCCATAGCTCCACAGATCAGAGGCCGTCTCCCATGAGGGAGGCGGCTTCTTTCGTGCGCTGCGTGACTGTCTGCGTGACTACGGAGTCGGGTCAGCTCTTGAAGAGCCGGTCCCTGGCCGTGGCGCCGGTCCGGATGGCGACGGGCCTTGTCGCTCCTGTCCCTGCGGACGCCCACGGTCGGTGGCCTGCCCATGCGCCAGCGGGCACGTGCTCCCGCCACCCGCCCGGATCGATGCACGGGCGCGCGATGCATGGGGATAAGAACTGGTCGGCGAATCCGCCGACTTCTAACCTGCCCACATGAGCGAAGGTGGCGCCACGATACGCGTAGGAGACCCAGGACCCCGACCGGTCCACCTGCTCTTCTCCGAGCCGACAAGGCCCTACGGGGACGACCTCACACTCGACTTCCTCGTGAGAGCCCGCGGGCAATCGGTGAGCATCGAGACCCTGGTGCGGACGTGGGACGGCGACGGCCTCGACGCCTTCCTCTCCGCACTGGCCGAGGACTTCCGCGGCTGGGGAGGAGCGCGCGCCTGGCGCTCCCTGGAACGCGACCTGACGATCTCGGCGGAACACCGCTCGGGCGGCTACGTCCACCTGACGTGGGGCATCCACGGCCGCCCGCCGTTCGAGGAGTGGCACTTCGAGACCACCACCGTGCATGCGGCCGGCGAGGAGATGCGCACCCTCGCCGCCGAATTCCGCACATTTCTCACGAGCGCGGTCGAGTAACGGCGTCCGCGGCTGGCCGCGCAGGTGCCTGGCTGACGGGGCCTGGAGGAGTTCTTCACCGCAGGGAAGATCCCCTTCCGTTGGGAGGGGATCTTTTGCTTTGCCGAAGGCCGGGGTGCGCGCTCCGGCCTCGCCTCGGGGGGTGTCGGCGGCGGCGCATTGTGGCGGTGGCGGGGGGTGCTGCGCAGGTAGTCGGCCCTCTTCGGCTCGAAGTCCGCTTCCCCGGTGGTCGGTTCGAGCCGGTTGGGCGGGAGCGCGCTTGCCGGGGCGTCCGCGGGGACAGTTCTGTTCCCGGGTGTGCTGACGCGAGGCCGTGGGGGGGATCGTGAGGGGAAGACGCCGGAGGGGGACGGCCGGACGGCTCGCGCGTCGGGGAACCCCGAGAGGCCGCGCCGTGCGGCGGCCGTCGTGCGGAACCCGTCCGCCGAACGCCGCGTGACGACGCGGTTCCTCCCTTCTCCGTACCACTCGACGGCACGGTCCGTGTCGGTCGGACGTCCCGACTCCTCCTCCCGCCTCCCGTGCAGCACGCCTTCCGCCCTGACCGGGCCGAACGCCGAGCTAAAGGAGTTCTCGCCATGCCGGCTCTGCTCAACTACTCCGTCGTCACGGACCCGACCGCACTGGCGGCGTCCCAGCCCGGGGCGCCCTCGGTGGGGAGCCTGTACGTGATCGTCTCCAACCACCATCTGCGGACCGTGACATGGGAATCCATCGAGGTGGACCTGTCCGGGCTGACCGCGTCCCCGCAGGACGTCACCCTCGGCGTCAGGACCGATCCACCCACCCCCTCGGCGGCGCTGCTGAACTTCCGCTGGGACGGCGCCACGGGGTCCTTCCGGCTGGACGGCTCCTCGGGGGCCGTGATCAACCTCGCCCCCGGGCACTCCCTGACCCTGGAGTTGGAGAACATCGCCGTCTCAGGCGCCGGGGGGCTGGTGCCGCTGAAGATACGTGAGGTCGCCTGGGGTGGGGACGACCATCGCGGCTTCCCCTCGGCAGGGGAGTCCTACGGGCTCACGCTCGGGCTGGTGACGAGCACGCCGAAGGTCCCGCGGAACTTCCGTCCCGAGGGGCCGTCCCAGGTCGATGTGGACGCGGGCGCCAACGTCGTCCTCGCGTGGGAGGGGCCCGACAACCTTGACTACTGGATCCGTGGCGCGGACGGGGGCGACGTCCTCGTCCACACGGCCAATCCCGGGCCCCAGGTGACGCAGGGGTCCCACACCTGGTCGCCGCCCTCCGCCCCCAGGAGGGGCACGACCTACACGCTGGTGGCCGGGACCGGCGGCGGGACCGGGCAGTTGGAGCAGGGCTACTTCCTCACGACGACCGTGCACGCGCGCGTTCCCGAGTTCGAGAGCGGGACGCGTACGCCCTGGGTCGAGGGGACGACGGACAAGGGCCGGGTCGCCTTCACGGCGACGGGGGCGGAGGTCCGCGACGGGGCCGGGAAGTGGGGGACCGTCTCGGCGGACAAGGCGGACGTCAACGGGGTCCGCACGAAGTGGGTCTGGGGGCGGGACGACAGTGACGGGTGGATCGAGTTCCCGTCGTCCGGGATCAACGTGTACCACGGGACGGGGAAGGACTGGGGCACGGTCTCGGCGGACAAGGCCGATGTCAACGGGGTCCGCACGAAGTGGGTTTGGGGGCGCAACGACAGCGATGGCTGGATCAGCTTCCCCGAGTCGGGGGTCAACGTGTACCACGGCACCGGGAAGGACTGGGGCACCGTCTCGGCCGACACGGCGGACGTGAACGGCGTCCGTACGAAGTGGGTGCGGGGGCGGGACGACAGTGACGGGTGGATCGAGTTCCCGTCGTCGGGGATCAACGTCTACCACGGCACGGGCAAGGAGTGGGGCACCGTCTCGGCGGACAAGGCGGACGTGAACGGCGTGCGCACGAAGTGGGTCTGGGGGCGGAGCGACAGTTCGGGGTGGATCGACTTCCCCGACTCCGGGATCGACGTGTACCACGGGACCGGCAAGGACTGGGGCACCGTCTCCGCCGCCAAGGCGGATCTGAACGAGCTGGTCACCGGCGGCGCGCTGGTGAAGGAACGGCTCGTCGTGGAGGGCGGGATCACGGTCAACGACGTGCAAGGGCCGGTGTTCGACACCTACCCCAGCGGCTGGCTGGACATCAAGGGCGGCGCGGACTTCCTGGACTCGGACGGCCAGAACATCATGCGCGTCGGCAGCCGGGTGAACGGCAGGATCGCGCACGGCGCGAGCATCGACGGACCCCTGAACGTCGGCGGCGACGTCACGGCGAACATCACCTCCACGGGAGGAACCGGCAGGAAGCTGTAGGACCACCGGAGCGCATCCGCCCCCACCGCCTGCTGCCCGACCCCCACCGGTCGCCCAGCAGGCGGCTCCACGCTCCTGCACCCCGCTTGTGCGGGAGCCCAGTTCGCCTTCCCCGCCCATGTGGACGACGAAAACAGCCCCGCGTGCGCGGGGAGGAGCGCGCCTGGTCGCATGGCGGATACGAGATGCGGGGAGCAGCCCCGCGTGCGCGGAAAGGAGCGCGAGGCCGTCGCCCAGGGCGCCGAGCAGCCGGGAGCAGCCCCGCGTGCGCGGGGAGGAGGACCGGAAGATGATCGGCGGCTACGCGGCCGTGGGAACAGCCCCGCGGGTGCGGGGAGCAGAGTAATTGACCTGCGGGTTCAGGGGCGGGGGTGCTGAATTTTGCTTACCTCACCTTTGGTGCGCGCGTGAGGTGGCGGTCCGGCGGTGGTCACGGTGTGACCGTCACCGTCGCCTGGCGGTCGTAGAAGGCGAGGTGGTCCTTGATCACCGCCACCGACGGGATCGGCTCCGGGTACGCCCAGGCCACCGTCCGGTCGGGGGAGGCGCCGCGGAGCGTCCAGTAGGACGCCTCGCCCTTGAACGGGCACGTCGTGTGCAGGTCAGCCGGTGCGAGGAGGTCGAGGCGTACGTCGGCCGGGGGGATGTACCAGCGGTCGGGGAGCCCGGTCTCCTTGAGCAGCACGGGCCGCCGCGTCTCGGCGACGACCTGGCCGCCGATCTCCACGCGCACGTGCCGCTCGACGGTCGCGGCCTCGACGGTGTGTCCTGATCCCACGGCTCTCCCTCCGGGACCGGCCCCCGCCGGTCCGCGTCGCCGTCCATTGTCCCTCGCCCGCCGCCCACCCGTCCGGCGTCAGGGCACGCCGTTAGGGTGGGGGCGTGCGTGCGAACGGGGCCGGTGGCTGGGCGGCGGAGGCGATCCTGCGGCTCATGGCGGACGCCGGGCCGGCCACGCCGACCCCGCTGCGCCGCGTGCCGCTGCCCGCGCTGCCGGACGTGGATCTCTATCTGAAGGACGAGTCCGCGCTCCCCACCGGAAGCCTCAAGTACCGCCTCGCGCAAGCGATGTTGTGCCAGGCCATCGGCACCGGAGCCCTCGCGCGCGGCATGACCGTCGTCATGGGGACGGGCGGCGCCGTGGCCGTCGCGACGGCGCGGCTGGCGACGCTGGCCGGGCTGCCGTTCGTCGCCGTCGTCCCGGCGAAGACGCCGCGGGCCGTGCGGGCGGGCATCGAGCGGCAGGGCGGCGCGTGCCGTGACGCCGAGGGCCCCCCGGCCGGGCTGCACGAGGAGGCCCGCGCGTTCGCCGCCCGCGTCGGCGCCCACTTCCTCGACCACTACACCGACGCCGCCCCCGCCCTCGCCGCCTGGCCCGGCCCCACGGCGGCCGACGAGATCTTCGCCGCCCTGCGCACGCACCGCCACCCCGTGCCCGCCTGGCTGGTGGCCGGGGCGGGCACCGGCGCGACGTCGGCCGCCCTCGGCCGTCACATCCGCGGGGGCGGTCACCCGACGCGCCTCGCCGTCGCCGACCCCGAGAACTCCGCCTACTTCCCCGCCTGGGCCAGCGGTTGCCGCGACTACGCCACGGGGATGCCGTCGCGCGTCCCCGGCATCGGCCGCCCCCGCGTGGAGCCAGGGTTCGCGCCCGAGCTGATCGACCTGGTGATCCCCGTGCCCGACGCCGCCGGTGCGGCGGCCCTGCGCTGGCTGCACGGCACGGCGGGCGTCCCGGCTGGCCCCGCCACCGGCACGGTGCTGTGGGCCGCCTGCCATCTCGCCGCCCGCCTGCGCGAGGCGGGCACGGGCGGCAGCGTCGTCGCCGTCATGGGCGACGGTGCCGAGCCCTACCGCGCCACGCACCTCGACCCGGCCTGGGCCGACGCCCACGGCCTGGCCCCCGGGCGCTACGCGGCGGACCTGGAACGCTTCGCCGCCACCGGCGCGTGGCGCTTCGGCAGCGGTGCGCGGCGGGCGTCGGCCTAAAGGCGTTGGGCATCCCCCTGCCGCTCCGGCAGACTGCGGGCGTGGGACATATCGAGATCGCCGGAGTGCACTACTCCCTGCCGGACGGACGTCCGCTGCTGTCGGACGTGTCGCTGCGCGTCGGCGACGGCCATCGCACGGCCCTCGTCGGCCCGAACGGCGCGGGGAAGACGACGCTCCTGCGCATCGTCGCGGGCGATGTCGCCCCGCACGAGGGCGCCGTCACGCGTTCCGGCGCGCTGGGCGTGATGCCGCAGAACGTCGGCGACGACTGCCCGCTCGTCCGCGACCTGCTGCTGAGCCTGGCACCCCCCGCCGTACGGGCGGCGGCCCGCGCGCTGGACGCCGCCGAGCTGGCGATGATGGAGGCGGACGACGAGCCCACCCAACTCGCCTACGCCCAGGCCATCTCCGACTGGGGCGACGCCCAGGGCTACGAGGCCGAGGTCCTGTGGGACGTCTGCTGTCAGGCGGCGCTGGGCATCCCCTGGGAACGCGCGCGCTGGCGCGAGGTCGCGTCGCTGTCGGGCGGCGAACGCAAACGGCTCGCGCTTGAGGCCCTGTTGCGTGGCCCGCACGAGGTCCTGATGCTGGACGAGCCGGACAACGCCCTCGACGTCCCCGGCAAGCGCTGGCTTGAGGACCGCCTCACCGAGTCGCCCAAGGCCGTCCTGCTGGTGAGCCACGACCGCGAACTCCTCGCCCGCACGGCCACCCGCATCGCGACGCTGGAGCCGGGCGCCGCCGGGGCCGGGCTGTGGGTGCACGGCGGCGGCTTCGGCACGTACGCCGAGGGCCGCGCCGAGCGCATGAGCCGCCTGGAGGAGCTGCGGCGGCGCTGGGACGAGGAGCACGCGAAGCTGCGCCAACTCGTCCTCACCCTGGGTCAGAAGGCGAAGTTCAACGACGGCATGGCGTCCCGCTACCAGGCGGCGCAGACCCGGCTGCGGCGCTTCGAGGAGGCGGGCCCGCCGGAGGAGGTGCCCGTGACGCAGCGCCTCGGGATGCGGCTGCGCGGCGGCCGTACGGGCAAGCGCAGCATCGTCTGCACGGGCCTGGCGCTCCCCGGGCTCGTCCAACCCTTCGACCTGGAGGTGCACTTCGGCGACCGCGTGGTCGTGACGGGTCCCAACGGCTCGGGCAAGTCGCACCTGTTGCGGCTGCTGGCGCTCGGCGGCACCGACCCGGACCAGGAACACCAGCCGGTCGGCGACGAGTTGCCCGAGCCGGTCGCGGCGACCGGCGTCGCACGGCTGGGCGCGCGGGTGCGGCCCGGCTGGTTCAGGCAGTCGTCGGCCACGGCGAAGCGCTCGGAGAAGCTCACGCTGCTTGAGGTGCTGCACCGGGGCGAGGGGCCGCGCCAGGGCATGCCGCGCGAGGAGGCGTCCCGCGCGCTGGACCGTTACGGCCTCGCCAAGTCGGCCGAGCAGCGCATCGCGAACCTGTCGGGCGGCCAGCGGGCGCGTTTCCGCATCCTCCTGCTCGAACTGTCGGGCGCGACGCTCCTGTTGCTCGACGAGCCCACCGACAACCTCGACCTCGTCTCGGCCGAGGCGCTGGAGGACGCGCTGGGGCTGTTCGAGGGCACGATCGTGGCCGTCACGCACGACCGCTGGTTCGCCCGCTCGTTCAACCGCCACCTCTTCCTGCGCGACAACGGCTCCCTCGTCGAGACGGACGAGCCCGTGTGGGACGACCGCGCCATGTCGGGCGCCACGAAGGGAAGATGACCATGTACGCGATCCCCCTCGGCGGCGAGGGCGCCGAGCTGCGGCCCCTGGAGCCCTGGCGGGCGCCCGAGTTCCTGGCGCACATGGACCGCGCGCGGGACTTCGTCGGGCGGCGCAACGGCCTGCCGGACATCGTCACCGACCTGGAGTCCGCCCGCGCCTACCTGCGGACCTACGCCGAGAAGGCCGCCGCCGACGCCGGGCGCCTCGACGGGATCTGGCTCGACGGGACGCTGGTCGGCGGCGTCCTGCTGCGCACCATGGACACCGCGCAGGGCACGGCCGAGGCGGGCTGCTGGCTTGAGGAGGCGGCGGTGGGACGCGGCCTGGTGACGCGGGCCGCGCGCGTGCTGATCGACTGGGCCGTCGAGGAGCGGGGCGTGCACCGCGTGGAGTGGTGGGTGTCGGCGTCCAACGGGCCGAGCATCGCCGTCGCGCGGCGGCTGGGGATGACGCGGGACGGCGTGCTGCGCGAGAGCTACCTGCGCGGCGGTGAGCGGCACGACATGGAGATCTGGTCGGTGCTCGCCCGCGAGTGGCGCGCCGGGCGGGCGTAGGGATGGCGGACAGGGTGACACGTACCGCCGTCGTCCCGCTGGCCGAGGTGTACGGGCTGCGCTGGTCCGTGCTGCGGCCGGGGCGTCCACGGGAGAGCGCCGTGTTCGCCGAGGACGCGGCGCCCGGCACGTTCCACGTCGCCGCGTACGACGGGGAAGGGCCCGAGGTGCTGGCGTGCGTCAGCGTCTTCCCCGACCCGTTCGAGGGGGCGCGGGACGCGTACCGGTTCCGGGGGATGGCCTCGGCGCCCGCCGCGCGGGGCCTGGGCTTCGGCGCGGCCGTCCTGGAGGCCGCCGCCGCCGAGGCCGCCGCGCGCGGCGCCGACCTGCTGTGGTGCAACGGGCGCATGGACGCGGGCGGCTTCTACCTGCGGCAGGGCTTCGGGACGGTCGGGGACACGTTCGTCGTCGAGGGCTTCGGCGCGCATCGCGTCTTCACCCGCGCTACCTCACCGGCCGGTCACGCAGCGTGACCCGGCGGGGGCTTGACGGCCGTGCGGTACCCTGACCGCATGCGTGCCGCACGCCTTCTGCTTACGCGGCCGTGCTGACGGACGGCGAACGACGTCAGCACGGCGGACCCCTCCTGCGCGAGGGGTTTTTTCATGGCGTGGCAGAGACGACCGATGGAGCTTCGAAGACGATGAGCGAGACCCACAAGTACGACGCCGCCCTGGCCGGTGAGATCGAAGCGCGCTGGCAGGACTACTGGGAGGCGAACGGCACGTACGAGGCGCCCAACCCGTCGGGCGCCCTGGCCGGTGACCCGGAGATCGCGGCGCGGCCCACCCAGTTCATCATGGACATGTTCCCCTACCCCTCGGGCGCGGGGCTGCACGTCGGGCATCCGCTGGGGTACATCGCGACCGACGTCTACGCCCGCTACCGGCGCATGACCGGCCACAACGTCCTGCACACGCTGGGCTTCGACGCCTTCGGCCTGCCCGCCGAGCAGTACGCCGTCCAGACCGGCACGCACCCGCGCGTCTCCACCGAGGCGAACATCGCGACGTACCGCACGCAGCTGCGGCGCCTGGGCCTGGGCTACGACCGGCGGCGCTCGTTCGCGACGATCGAGCCCGAGTACTACCGCTGGACGCAGTGGATCTTCCTCCAGATCTTCACCTCCTGGTACGACGCCGACGCGGGCCGCGCGCGGCCGATCTCCGAGCTGGTCGAGCAGTTCGCCTCCGGCGAGCGGCCCACGCCCGACGGCCGCCCGTGGGACGAACTGACCGCCGCCGAGCGCGAGGACGTGCTGGGCGGCCACCGCTTGGCGTACGCGTCCGACGCGCCCGTCAACTGGTGCCCGGGTCTCGGCACGGTGCTGGCCAACGAGGAGGTCACCGCCGACGGACGCTCCGAGCGCGGCAACTTCCCGGTCTTCAAGTCCCGCCTGCGGCAGTGGAACATGCGGATCACCGCGTACGCCGACCGGCTGATCGACGACCTGGACACCGTCGAGTGGCCCGAGGCGATCAAGATCCAGCAGCGCAACTGGATCGGCCGCTCGCACGGCGCCAGGATCGACTTCCGCGTCGGGGACGCGGGCGACGCCGTCACCGTCTTCACCACCCGGCAGGACACCCTGTTCGGCGCGACCTACATGGTCCTGGCGCCGGAACACCCCTTGGTGGACAAGGTCGTTCCGGCCTCCTGGCCCGAGGGCACGCGCCACGCGTGGACCGGCGGGCACGCGACCCCGGCCGACGCCGTCGCCGCCTACCGCAAGCAGGCGGCCGGGAAGTCCGACGTCGAGCGGCAGGCCGACTCCCGTGAGAAGACCGGGGTGTTCACCGGCGCCTACGCCGTGAACCCGGCGGACGGCGCGCGCATCCCCGTCTTCGTCGCCGACTACGTGCTGCTGGGCTACGGCACCGGCGCCATCATGGCCGTCCCGGCGCACGACAGCCGCGACTTCGCGTTCGCCCGCGCCTTCGGCCTGCCGATGCGCTGCGTCGTGCGCCCCGACGACGGGCGCGGCGAGGACCCGGCCGACTGGGACGACGCGTACGTCTCCTCCGACGCCGTGCTCACCGGCTCGGCCGGGGAGGGCGTGACGCTGGACGGCCTGTCCGTCGCCGACGCCAAGGCCCGCATGACGGACTGGCTGGTCGCCGCGGGGCTGGGCGAGGGCACCGTCAACTACCGCCTGCGCGACTGGCTGTTCAGCCGCCAGCGGTACTGGGGCGAGCCGTTCCCGATCGTCTACGACGAGGACGGCGTCGCGCACGCGCTGCCCGAGTCGATGCTGCCGCTCGAACTGCCCGAGGTGGACGACTACTCGCCGCGCACCTTCGACCCGGACGACGCGGACACCCGGCCGGAGACCCCGCTGTCCCGCAACGAGGAGTGGACGCACGTCACCCTCGACCTGGGCGACGGGCCGAGGAAGTACCGCCGCGAGACCAACACCATGCCCAACTGGGCCGGTTCGTGCTGGTACCACCTGCGCTACCTGGACCCGCGCAACGACCGCACGCTGGTCGATCCCGAGATCGAGCGCTACTGGATGGGCCCGCGCGAGGGCGCCCCCACCGGCGGCGTGGACCTGTACGTCGGCGGCGCCGAACACGCCGTGCTGCACCTGCTGTACGCCCGCTTCTGGCAGAAGGTCCTCTTCGACCTGGGCCACGTCTCCTCGGCCGAGCCGTACCACAAGCTGTACAACCAGGGCATGATCCAGGCGTACGTCTACCGCGACGCGCGCGGCTTCCCGGTGCCCGCCACCGAGGTCGCCGAGGGCGAGGGCGGCACCTGGACGTGGCAGGACGAGCCGGTCAGCCGCGAACTGGGCAAGATCGGCAAGTCGCTGAAGAACGTCGTCTCCCCCGACGAGGTCTTCGCCTCCTACGGCGCCGACACCCTGCGCCTGTACGAGATGGCCATGGGCCCGCTGGACATGTCCCGGCCGTGGGAGACGCGCGCCGTCGTCGGCCAGTACCGGCTGCTGCAACGTCTGTGGCGCAACGTGCTGGACGAGGCGACGGGCGAGGTCACCGTCACGGACGCCGCGCCGGACGACGCGACGCTGCGCGCCACGCACAAGGCCGTCGAGGGCGTCCGCCAGGACCTGGCCGCCCTGCGGTTCAACACGGCGATCGCCAAGATCACCGAGCTGAACAACCACGTCACGAAGCTGGCGTCCGTGCCGCGCGTCACCGCCGAGACGCTGGTGCTGCTGGCCGCCCCGCTCGCCCCGCACCTCGCCGAGGAACTGTGGCGGCGGCTCGGCCACGAGGGCAGCGTCACCACGGTGGACTTCCCCTTGGCCGACCCGGCGTACCTGGTGGACGAGACGGTCGTCTGCGTCGTGCAGGTGCGCGGCAAGATCAAGGCGCGGCTCGACGTGGCGCCCGACATCTCCGACGAGGAGCTGGAGGCGCTGGCGCTGGACGCCCCCACGGTCGTGGAGGCGCTGGGCGGCGCCGGGGTCCGCAAGGTCGTCGTGCGCGCCCCGAAGCTGGTCAACATCGTTCCCGCCTGACCGGCGCGCCGGTTTCCGGCCGTGCGGCCCTACCCTTGGAGGGAAAGGCACGGCCGGATACGGCGGATGTGAGGTGGGCCGGACATGGAGATCGTCGCCATCGCCGGGGTGTTGGGGCTGACGTTCCTGGTGTTCGCGATGCTCGTCGTGCGGGGTACGCGCGCGGTGCGGCGTGGCGTGGACACGGCGCGGCGGGAGGTGCGGCGCACGGTCTCCGACGTCAAGCTGACCGCGCGCGCCGCGCAGCCCGGCATCGTGGGTGAACTCTCTCGCGTACGCAAGGAGTTGCGCGCCTCCTTGGACAGCACGCGGATCACGCTCCAGGGCGGCGCGACGGACGACCCGGCGCTCGGCGAGGCGTTGACGCTCTTCGGGCAGCTGGAGGCCCACGCCCGGCAGCTCGACGGCGAGCTGACGACGCTCGCCGAGACCGAGCCCGACCGCGCGCGGATCGCCGCCCGACTGCCCGAACTGCGCGACCGCGTCACGCGCGTACGCCACTCGGCCGACGCCCTGCGCTTCGCCGCACAGGACCGCGCGCGGCGCCACGACTCCCTGGACGCCGACGACCTGCACGAGCGCATCGGCATGGAGGCGGAGGCGCTGCGGCACTGGGCGCCCACCGGGGAGACCCCGCCGCCCGTCGAGCCCGGCGCGGCACGCCCCGAGCTGCCAGGACGGCTGCGCAAGCGCCGCCCGAGGTGACGGACGCCTCGGATGCCGGATCGCCCGGTCTGCGGCGCGCGGCGCCGGGTACCCTCCGGTTCATGCCCCGTCTCGTCGCCCTCGTCACGGATTCCACCGCCTACCTGCCGCCCGCGCAGGCCGAGCGGTACGGGATCACGGTCGTCCCGCTCGCCGTCGTCCTCGACGGGGAGGCGCTGGAGGACGGCACGGGGGAGACGGCCAGGCGCCTGACGGCCGCGCTGGAGCGGCGGCAGGCCGTCACGACGTCGCGTCCTGGGCCCGAGGTGTTCGCCGCGGCCTACCGCGAGGCGGCGGAGGCGGGCGCGGAGGAGATCGTCTCGGTGCACCTGTCGTCGGAGATCTCCGGCACGTACGACGCGGCGGTGATCGCCGCGCGGCGCGCCCCCGTGCCCGTGACGGTGGTGGACACCGGGCTGATCGCGATGGCGCTGGGCTTCTGCGTGCTGGCGGCGGCCGAGGTCGTCGCGGCGGGCGGCACGCCCGAGGAGGCGGCGGCCTCGGCGCGCAAGCGGGCGGCGTCGGCGGGCGCGTACTTCTACGTGGACACCCTGGAGCACCTGCGGCGCGGCGGCCGGATCGGCACGGCGCAGGCGCTGCTCGGCTCGGCGCTGGCCGTGAAGCCGCTGCTTGAGCTGAAGGACGGGCGTATCGAACTGCGCGAGAAGGTGCGCACGGCGTCCCGGGCCATCGCGCGGCTCGAAGAGCTGGCCGTCGCGCACGCCGGGACGGGGCCGGTCGATGTGGCGGTGCACCACCTGGCGGCGCAGGAGCGGGCCGACCAGCTCGCGGAGCGGCTGGCAGGACGGCTGCCGCAGGTGGCGCAGGTGCACGTCAGCGAGGTCGGGGCGGTGCTGGGCGCGCACACGGGCCCTGGGCTGCTGGGGGCGGTCGTCTCACCGCGGTGAGGCCGCCTCCGGGTGCGTGAACGTTTCCTCGTGGCCGGTGATCGGCCCGATGTCCTTGGCGTAGCAGTGGACCGTCGGCTGGCGCACGTACTTGCCGTACGGCTCGGTGCGGGTGAAGCCCGCGGCGGTGTAGAGGGCGATGGCCTGGGCGTTCTCCTCGCCGGTGGACAGGCGCAGCCGGGTGTGGCCGAGGCCGAGGGCGACGCGTTCCAGCTCCGTGAGCAGCGCGCGGGCGACGCCCCGGCGGCGTGCCTCGGCGGCGACGTACATCCGCTTGATCTCGCCGGTGCCCGCCGTGTCGGTGGGCTGGACGGCGCCGCAGGCGACGGCGTGGCCGTCGAGGAGGGCGACGAGGCAGGTGGCCCGCGGGTGGAGGTGCGAGCGGCCCTCGGCGCCGTAGCGGCGGACGAGTTCGGCGTACGCGCCGGTCAGCAGGGCGGTCAGCTCGGGGTCGTCCGGCGGGCGTGTCTCGAAGAGCATGCGGCCGAGCATAGGACGGCGGGCATGGCGCGAGGGCCGTGGGGCGGGGGGGATCACCCTCCGCCCCACGGCCCGTGGGGGGTGCCGTGGGTCAGTCGTCGTCGCGGTCGTCCTGGTCGTCCTGGTCGTCGCGGTCGTCGTCCCCGTCGTCGTCACGGCCGTCGTCGTCGCGGTCGTCCGCGTCGTCGCCGTTGTCGTCGCGGTCGTCACGCCCGTCGTCGTCGCCGTCGTCGTCCACGCGGGCCGTCACGTCGCCGGTCGCGGCGTCCACGCGTACCTCGTGCTCCCTGCCGTCGTCGCCGCGCAGCTCCAGCTCCCACGCGCCGTCGTCGAACGACGCCTCGCGCAGCGTCGCCGAGGTCTCGTCCTCGGCGAGGCCGATCGCCGTGGCCGCGTCGGTCGTGCCGTCCTCGGCGAGCGCGCGGGCCTCGGCGAGGTCGTCGTCGTCCCCGTCGTCGTCGCGGCCGTCGTCGTCCGTGCCGGTCCTGCTGTCGGTGACCTCGGTGCCGTCCTCGGTGACGCGGACGCGGTACCACGTGCCGTCCGTGCCGTAGATGTCGATCTCCCAGCCGCGCGCCCGGTCGCGGTTCCGCTCCAGCTCGACGTCGGTGACGACGCCCGCGTGCTCGGCGAGCGCGGTGGCGACGGCCTGCCGTGCGGCCGAGCCGTCACCGGCCGGGGCGGCGTCGGCCTGCCCGCCGTCGTCCTGCTGCGCGTCGCCCTGGGGGGCGTCGTCCGCCGCGTCGTCACGGCCCCGGTCGTCCGCGCCGTCGTCGCCACCGATGTTCAGCGCGGACCGCGACCCGTTCGACGCAGCGTTGCGCACCTCGGCGGTGTCGTCCCCGGTGGCCATCGCGGCCCCCGCGAGACTTCCGCCCGCGATCACGGCGCCCGCGGCGGCGACGGCGATGATGGTGTTGCGCTTCATGTGGGTCCTCCCCGATTCGTCCGGCTTCCCTGCCGATGGGAAGTACTGTGGCCGACCGACGCTGAAGCGGACCTGAAACCACCTGAAGATCTCTTCAGGTGTCATTTGCCAAGCTGTGCCCATGCGCGTGCTGATTGTGGAGGACGAACGCCGCCTGGCCCTGTCCCTGGCCCGGGGGCTCACGGCCGAGGGCTTCGCCGTCGATGTCGTGCACACCGGGACCGACGGCCTGCACCAGGCCCGTGAGAACAGCTACGACCTGATCATCCTCGACATCATGCTCCCCGGCATGAACGGTTACCGTGTCTGTGCGGCCCTGCGCGCCGCCGGGGACGAGACGCCGATCCTCATGCTCACCGCGAAGGACGGCGAGTACGACGAGGCCGAGGGGCTCGACACCGGGGCGGACGACTACCTGACGAAGCCGTTCTCCTACGTCGTCCTCGTCGCACGCGTCCGGGCCCTGCTGCGCAGGCGCGGCGGCAGGGGCGCGTCGCCCGAGCTGCGCGTCGGCGGGCTCACCGTGGACCGCGCGACCCGGCGCGTGACCCGGGAGGGGGTCGAAGTGACGTTGACCGCGAAGGAGTTCACCGTGCTGGAGTATCTGGCGAGCCGGGCGGGCGAGGTCGTCTCCAAGGCGGAGATCCTGGAGCACGGCTGGGACTTCGCCTACGACGGCGACCCCAACATCGTCGAGGTCTACGTCAGCGTCCTGCGCCGCAAGCTCGGCCCCGGCCTGATCACGACGGTGCGCGGCGCCGGGTACCGGCTGGCGGCGCCCCGTGGGTAGCGTCCGGGCGCGCACCGCCCTGGGCGCGACCGCCGTCGTGGCGCTCGCGCTGTTCGCGGCGGGCCTGCTCATGCTCAGCACCCTCCAGGACAACCTCGGCCACCAGGTCAGCCTTCAGGCCGAGGTCACCGCGCGCGACGTCGCGGGGCGGCTCGTCACCGACACCGAGATCGGCGATCTCGACCTGGGCATCGACGCGCCGGTGCAGGTCGTGGACCGTGACAGCGGCACGCTGCTGGCCGCCACCGACGGTCTCGAGTCGATCCGCGGGACCGGCACGGAGCAGGTCGTCGCGCGGCCCGCCGACCCGCCGCCCGCGCAGGACCGCCCGGCCGCCGACCCGTCGTCCCCTTCCACCCCCGGGGACGACGACGATGACGACGACGGCGGGGACGACGACGGCGACGACGACAACGCGGACGATAGCGGTGACGACAGCGGTGACGCCGCCACCGCGGACGGCGGCACGGGCCTGGCGCCAGGCGAGGTCGCCGACGACATCCAGCCGGGCAGCGGCAGCGCCGTCATCGACGGCGAGTCCCGCGACTACCGGTTCGTCGGCCTCGACCTCACGACCCCGCGCGGCGTGGACGTCGTCGTCTGGGCGGGCGCCCCGCTCAGCCTCGAAGAGGTCGCGGTGAGCAGCGTCCGCAACTCGATGATCACGGGCTTCCCCTTCGTGCTGGTCGTCGTCGCCGCCGTCACCTGGCTCATGACCCGCCGCGCGTTCCGCCCGGTCGAGGGCATCCGCCGCGAGATGAACGCCATCACGCACTCGGGCGACCTCAGCCGCCGCGTGCCCCAGCCGTCCGCGCGGGACGAGATCGGCCGCCTCGCCGAGACGACCAACGAGACGCTGGCCGCGCTCGAAGCCTCGGTCGAGCGGCAGCGCCGCTTCGTCGCCGACGCCTCGCACGAGCTGCGCAGCCCGATCGCGTCGCTGCGCACGCAGCTCGAAGTGGGGCAGGCCCATCCGGAGCTGCTGGACGTGCCGGGCGCCGTGCAGGACACCGTACGGCTCCAGGCGCTCGCCGCCGACCTGCTGCTCCTGGCCCGCCTCGACGCGGGGGAGCGTCCGGCCGGGAAGCCCGTGCCGGTCGGGGCGCTCGTCGCCGACGAGGTGGCGCAGCGCCTCGGCGACCGGCACCCGATCCGGGTGCTCGACCCGGTGGGCGGCGGCGAGGACGAGACGGGGCCCGTCGTGTCGGGGTCGCGCACGCAGCTCGCGCGGGTGCTCGGCAACCTGCTGGACAACGCGCAGCGGCACGCGGCGAGCGCCGTCCGCGTCGCCGTGCTGCGGCGTGACGGGTACGCCGTCGTCGAGGTGGCGGACGACGGGGCGGGCGTCCCTGAGGAGGACAGGGAACGGATCTTCCAGCGCTTCGTGCGCCTGGACGACGCGCGCAGCCGTGACGAGGGCGGCGCCGGTCTCGGCCTGGCCATCGCCCGCGACGTCGCCGAGCGGCACGGCGGCGGCCTCGACGTGACCACGGCGCCGGAAGGCGGCGCGCTGTTCACCCTGCGCGTGCCGCTGGCGTCGCCGCGCCAGGAGACCCAGGGCCTCGCCGGCCCGGCGGCCTGACCACGCCGCCGCGGCGCGGGCGCCGTCAGCACCCGGGACGGATCGGCGGGGACGAGACCAGCGCGACGGCGGCGCTGCGCAGCCGGACCACCCATGCCGGTCCGTCGAGCCCCGTCGTGTACTCGACACAGCACACGCACGGCGGGATCAGCGCGACGAACGCGTGCTCCGCCTCGGTCTCGGTCTCCGTCTGCCACCATTCGTCCGTCGCCAGGTCGGCGGGAGCACACGTGTCGGCGACGAGTCTCGCGGCCATCCGGCGGAGGGCGTGGCGCCGCGCCAGGCCATGATCGGGCAGCTCGATCCCGGCCTCGGTGAGTGCCTGCTCGAAGGCGTCGCGGATGTCATGGACGTCCGCGTTGCGGGGCAGACCGGCGAGTTCACGCAGCGTCGGGGTGTCCGCCCCGGCCGCGAGTGCCTCGGCGGCGATCATCGGGAGGTCCTCGGGGAGGATCTCGTCCGCCCGGTAGCGGCACGCCGCCTCCCCCAGCAGGATCGGGCCATCGGGTGGGAGGGCTTCCGGCTCCGGTGCCGTTCCTTCGAGACGCATGAGGCCAGGGTCTCAAGCCCCGTTCGAGGCGGGCGACCAAAAAGCGGTTCCCACGGCGCGGTCGGGCTCCCCGAAGGCGCCGACCGCGGTTGGCGCCAAGGCATGGACCGCGCCGACGGGCATCCCCTAGCCTGGGCCCTTCGCCTACGTGAGGACCCCGCGCGCATGACGCCGCCCGCTCGCCAGATCTGACATTTCCCGCGCATCGGTCGCCGACGTCGCCGTCGGCTCTGTTTCCCATGCCCTCGTCAGGTCTTCAGAGAGCTCATGTCCTCACATCCTCATACCGTGCTGCCCTGGGCGGTGCGGCGCACCGGCCTGCCCCTGCTCCACCTCCGGTGCGTGGCCTGTTCCTCCGGCCACGCCACCGTCGGCAGCGGCAAGTTCCGCGTCAACGCCAACGGCAAGCGTCTCGACGTCTGGCTCCTGGTCAACTGCGTCGGCTGCGACCGGACGGGCAAGATCACCGTCCACGACCGTGTCACGGTCCGCTCGCTCCCCGCCGGTCTCCTGGCCGGATACTCCGGCAACTCACCGTCCCTCGTCGTGGACACCCTTCTCGACCCGTTGATCGCCCGGCGCAGCCGGTTCGCGCTCGACTGGGACGGTTGCTGGGAACTCCATGCGCCCCCCGTCCCCGAGAACCCGTGGCCCCTCCAGGTCACGGTCGCCTTCCAGGATCCTGTACCGCTCCGCCCCGAGCGGCTCATCGCATGGGGCCTGGGCCTCAGCCGTAAGGAGATCGCCGCCCGGGTCAAGATCGACATCCCGCTGAACCGCAGGACGCGACAGGACTTCACCTTCGTCCTGCTGGGCTCGGCCCGGTAGTTCCGCCCACCGGTACGACGCCCGCCTCCGGGGCGGGACGCGGCACGGCCGTGTCCCGCCCCGGTCGGGTCGGGCGGCCCGACACCGTCACGGCGGCGATTCGCGACGTGCTTCCCGGGGCACGTGGGGGCGTACCGTCGGTGGCGGACGGGTGAGGTGACCGTGCGGCGCGCGGCGAGCGGAAGGTGTGGGGTGTTGGACGACTTCCGGGCGGCCGGGCGGCGTGAGGACATCCTGCGGGCGGCCGTCAGGCGGCGGCTGCTCGACCCGGAGGACGCGCTGCTCGCCTGCTTCCTCGACCTCGACGCCGTCGCGGCGACGGTCGGCGCGCTGCACGACGCGTTCGCCTCCGTCGCCGCCCCCGTCCTGCACACCTTCGCCGCCAAGGCGAACAGCCTGGTGCCCGTCCTCGCCGAGCTGCGGCGCCTCGGCATGGGCTGCGAGGCCGCCAGCCCGGGCGAGCTGGCCCAGGCACTCGCCGCCGGGTTCGCGCCGGAGCGGATCGTCCTGGACTCCCCGGCGAAGACCCGCGCCGAACTGGCCCACGCGCTGGACCTCGGGATCGCCGTCAACGCCGACAACTTCCAGGAACTGGACCGCATCGACGCCCTCCTCGCCGCCCGCGCCACCCCCAGCGCCTCACGGATCGGCGTCCGCGTGAACCCGCAGGTCGGCGGCGGCTCCATCGCCGCCATGAGCACGGCGACCGCCACGTCCAAGTTCGGCGTCGCCCTGCGCGACGAGGGCAACGAGGCGCGGCTCCTGCGCGCGTACCTCGATCGGCCCTGGCTCACCTGGCTGCACACGCACGTCGGCTCGCAGGGCGTCCCGCTGGAGCGGATCGCGCAGGGCGTCGCCGCCGCCGTCGCGTTCGCCGACCGGGTCAACGCCGAGGCGGGGCACCGTCGGATCACCGGTATCGACATCGGCGGCGGACTGCCCGTGAACTTCGCCGACGACGCGGTGACCCCGACTTTCGACGACTATGCCGCCGCCCTGCGGGCCCACGCGCCGCGCCTGTTCGACGGCGGGTACGCGCTCGTCACGGAGTTCGGCCGCTCCGTGGTCGCGAAGAGCGGCTTCGTCGCCGCCCACGTCGAGTACACGAAGAGCGCGGGCGGACGTCCCATCGCCGTCTGCCACGCGGGCGCGCAGGTCGCCACCCGTACGGTCTTCGTCCCCGGCACGTGGCCCCTGCGTGTCACCGCGCACGACCCGCGCGGCGTGGCGAAGGGCGGGGAGAAGGTCGTCCAGGACGTCGCGGGCCCCTGTTGTTTCGCGGGCGATCTGGTCGCCGAGGGGCGCCCGTTGCCACGCCTCGACCCCGGCGACATCGTCGCGCTCCTCGACACGGGCGCGTACGCCTTCTCCACGCCCTTCCACTACAACAGCCTGCCGGAACCGGCCGTCCACGGCGTGCGCGGGGACGCGGCGGGCGGCCTGCGGTTCGAGACGCTGCGGCCCGCCACGACCGTCGAGGAGATCCTCGCCCGCGCCGGACACCGGCCGGGCATGGCCGACGGGGTGTAGGGGAGCGGGGTACGACGCCGGTCCGGTCGCGGGGGAGGCGCCGGACCGGCGTCGCCGGGGGAGGGGCGAGAGCCCCTGGGGACGGGGACGGTGGGTGTCAGCAGCGCTTGGTGGAGCCGCCGCCCCCGATGTTCCCGTCGTACATCCAGCCGTAGATCTGGGTGCCGTCGAGGCGCACGAACGTCCAGGAGTTGCCGGACGAGTTGTACACGAAGCAGTGGAACTGGAACCGGGTGCCCGAGTAGACGCGGACCACGGTCGGGCAGTCGCTGCTGGGCCCGGCGCGCAGCGGCGCGGACCCGAGGGAGGCGATGATCTCCGAGGAGTACGCGTCCTTGTTGCTGTGCTTCGGCTGGGGGCAGGCCGCGGCGGCGGACTCCCCGGCGGTCGCGGCCGTGGCGTGGGGTGCCGTGACGAGGGCGGTGGCGGCGAGTGCCAGCGGCAGGAGGGCGGCGGCGAGCTTGGCGCGGCGGGACGTCATGGGGCTCCTCGGGAAGGCGCGGCCACGGCGGCTCTCGTGGCTGCCGCCACCCTAGGACGGTCCGACCCGGCCAACGCGCCCCAAGGCGTTGCCCGTTGTTGCCGATGAACGGAAACCGGCGGGCCGCACGCTTGACCTCAAGAGTGCTTGAGGTCGGAGGGTGGGGGCATGAGCACCGACCACACCGACCACACCGAGGACCTCGCCGCCGTCACCGCCGTCGTCGAGACCGTCGAACTCACCCAGCGCGCCAAGGACCCCGAGGGGTTCCTCGCCCTCTTCCACCCGGACGCCCTGTGGACCACCGCCCACGGCAAGGTCCTCATCGGCCTCGACGCCATCGCCGCGTTCACCCGCGCCGTCCTCCCCGCCTCGGACTGGGACGGGGAGGTGACGTACGAGGTGGCGCACACGCAGTTCCTGCGGCCCGACGTGGTGGCCGTCAAGGTCCGGCAGGTCTACCGGGGCGCGGACGGCGACAGCGAGGGCACCCCGCTGTACGTCATGACGCGCGCGGACGACGGGCGTTGGCTGCTCACCGTCTGCCAGAACACCGAGGTCCACGCCGCCTGACCCGGCCGCCCGCGGCCCGCCGCCCGCCGGGGCGCCGCCGTCACCACCGGGCGACGAGCGGCGTGCCGTGCTCCCGCCGCCGCCACGCCTCGCCGAGGCGCCCGAGGCGGGGGCGGGCGGCGATGCCGCACACGGTGCTGATCCCGCCCTCGGTGACGTCGAACGCCACGGTGCCGACGACCTGGTCGCCGACCGTGAACAGCAGGGCCGGGGCGCCGTTGACGCGCGCGTAGTGGATGGCGAGCGCGCCGCCGACCAGCCGCCGTTTCGCGGGGGTGGGCCGGAAACCGGCTCCCGCGACGGCGGCGATGCGGCCAGGGGTGTCGTACCGCCGCAGCGTGCCGGTTACACCGGCGCCGTCCGAGACGGCGGTCGCGTCGTCGGTGAGCAGCGCCACCAGCCGTTCCGTCCGGCCGGACGAGGCGGCGGCGAGGAACTCCTCGACGATCCTGCGGGCGGACGCCGGGTCGGCCTCGCCGCTCCCGGCACGGCGGCGGCGGTCGGCGGTGACGCGCCGCCTGGCCCGGTGGAGGTGCTGCGCGCTCGCGGACTCCGAGATGTCGAGGATGTCGGCGATCTCGGCGTGCGCGTAGGAGAACGCCTCGCGCAGGAGGTAGACGGCCCGCTCCAGGGGCGTCAGCCGTTCCATGAGGGTCAGGACGGCCAGCGAGACCGATTCGCGCTGCTCGAAGGTGTCGGCCGGGCCGAGCATCGGATCGCCGTCGAGGAGCGGTTCCGGCAGCCAGGTGCCGACGGCGCGCTCGCGGCGGGCCTGCGCGGAGCGGAGGCGGTCGAGGCACAGGTTGGTGACCACCTTGGTCAGCCATGCCTCCGGCACCTTGAGCCGCTCCCGGTCGGCGGACTGCCAGCGCAGGAACGCGTCCTGCACGGCGTCCTCCGCGTCGGCGGCCGAGCCGAGCATCCGGTACGCCAGCGAGGCCAGCCGGTCGCGGCTGGCCTCGAACCGGCCGGTGTCGAAGCGATCAGTGGCGCTGC
Organism: Streptomyces avicenniae; assembly: GCF_000719135.1. Classification (GTDB taxonomy): domain Bacteria; phylum Actinomycetota; class Actinomycetes; order Streptomycetales; family Streptomycetaceae; genus Streptomyces; species Streptomyces avicenniae. The sequence goes on from NZ_JOEK01000011.1 coordinate 238,605, forward strand.
TGTCCACGCGGACCACCCTAGGCGTGGCTCAGGCGACCGCGTTCGCGGCGGACGCGTCGGGCGCGGTGGCCAGGCGGCGCCTGCGCCTGGGGAGTCCGAAGGTCGGGTGCGAGACGCCCCACAGGGAGATCCGCAGGATGCCCGCCTTGACCCGCGCCGCCTTCAGGCCGCCCACGTACGACGGCTTCGCCCGCGCCGCGTCGTCCACCATCTGGAGGATGGCGTCCCGCCGCCCGAGGCTGATGTGGTTGCCCGGGTAGGACAGCTTGCCTTGCCCGGCCTCACGGCCGGTCAGCGCCGCCACGAGCGCGTTCGTGGCCGGTCGGCCGGTGGCCCCGGCCGAGGCGCAGGACATCGGCAGCGGCAGGCCGTTGTCGCCGAGGGCGTAGGCGCTGTCGCCCACGGCGAAGACGTCCGGGTGCGAGACGGAGCGCATGGTGCGATCGACGACGATCCGCCCGTCCTCCGTGACGTCGAGGCCCGCGTCGGCGGCGACGGGGCCGACCGCGAACCCGGCCGCCCACACGGTCGCGTCGGACGCGAGGGCGGTGCCGTCGGCGCACAGCGCCCGCGTCGCCTCGACGGCCTCGACGCGCGTGTGCTCAAGCACGGTGATCCCCAGCCGGTCGCAGGCCCGGCGCAGGTGGCCGCGCGCCCCGGGGGAGAGCCGGGCGCCCAGTTCGTCGTGGGCGATCAGCGTCACCGACAGGCCGGGCCGTGACTCGGCGATCTCGGTGGCGGTCTCGATGCCGGTCAGCCCGTCGCCGACGACCAGCACACGGCCGCGCTCGCCGCCCTCGCCGCCCTCGCCGCCCCCGCCCCGCGCGGCCAGGGCGTCCAGGCGCTCGCGCAGGCGCAGCGCCGAGGGGCGTCCCGCGACGTCGAGGGCGTGCTCGGCCACGCCGGGGACGCCGTGGTCGGCGCGGTGGCTGCCGAGTGCGTAGAAGAGCGTGTCGTAGCCCAACTCGCCGCCGCCGTCGGCTCCTTCGGCGACGGTGACGACGCGGCGCCCGGGATCGACGGCGGTGACGCGCGCGAGGCGCAGCCGTATCCCCGTGCCCGCGAAGAGGTCGGCGAGCCTCGGCGCCCCGATCTCCTGCCCGGCCGCGAGCTGGTGCAGCCGCAGCCGCTGGACGAAGTCGGGCACGGCGTTGACCACGGTGATCTCGCTGTCCGCCGGGGACAGCCGACGTGCCAGGTTCCCGGCGACGAAGGCCCCGGCGTAGCCCGCGCCGAGGACGACGATGCGGTGCTTCATGTGCAGCTCCTGTCGGTTCGCTTGCTCCCGATGTGTTGAGCGGGACGGCGCGCCGATTCCTGACACGGGCCGGTTGTGGTGTGGCTCACACCTCCGGGGGGCGGGGGCGGGCGGTCGCGTCCAGGCCGGTCAGGAGCAGGTCGAGGCCGGTGGTGAACTGGTCGCGGTCGTCGTGGTCGCGCAGGTCGGCGGTGGTGCGCGTCAGGAAAGGGTGGTCGGCGGGGTCGAGCCACGCCCACCGTTCGGCGGTCTGCGCGAGGAACGTGTCGCGGTCGGTGGTCGCGCCGACGGTGACCGCCGGGGCGATGATCTGCGCGCTGACGCCGGTGGTGTACGAGAAGAGCGCGCTGGCGGTGGCGAACTGGCGCCCGGCGGGCAGCCCGGTCCGTGCGACGAGGGTGCCGATGCGGTCGAACAGGCGCAGCGTGTGGGGCAGCGTGGCGGGCGCCGTGACGTGGGACGCGGCCCAGGGGTGCCGGTCGAGGGCGTCGTAGACGGCGACGGCGAGCGCGCGCAGCCCGGCGCGGCCGTCGGCGTCGTCGGGGTGCGGCGCCTCGGCCAGGGCGTCGCCGAGCACCCGGTCGGCGGCGAGGGCGACGAGTTCGTCCTTGCTCGACACGCGCCAGTACAGGGCGCCTGGCCCGGTGCGCAGGTCGGCGGCCAGCAGCCGGAGCGTGAACCCCCGCTCGCCGTGCGTGTCCAGCAGGGCGACGGCGGCGCCGACGATCAGCTCCTGGGACAGCGCGCCGTCGCGCCCCCCGTCCGGTGCTCTTCCTCGTGTGCGTGGCATGACCTCATTTTGCGTCATCGTGGAACCGTGTTCCACTGGACTGGAACGCCGGTCCAAAAAGTGTTCCGGCAGCCGCCCGCCCAGGAAACGAGGAGGCCCCCATGCACACCACCCCCACCCCGATCGCCGTCGTCGGCGCAGGTCTCGGCGGCCTCACGCTCGCCCGCGTCCTGCACGTCCACGGCATCCCCGCGACGGTCTACGAGGCCGACCCCTCGCCCGCGTCCCGCACCCAGGGAGGCCAGCTGGACATCCACGAGGACGACGGGCAGCGCGCCCTCGCGGACGCCGGCCTCACCGAGGCGTTCCGCGCGATCATCCACGAAGGCGCCGAGGCCCTGCGCGTGCTCGACCCGCACGGCGCGCTGCTCCACGACCGCCCCGACGACGGCACCGCGCGCCGCCCCGAGGTGCTGCGCGGCGACCTGCGCCACGTCCTGCTCGACTCCCTGCCCGACGGGACGGTCCGGTGGGGACACAAGGTGACGCGCGTCCTGCCCCTCGGCGACGGGCGGCACGAACTGACCTTCGCCGACGGCTCGACCGCGACCAGCGGCCTGCTCGTCGGCGCGGACGGCGCCTGGTCGAAGGTCCGCCCGCTGCTCGGCGACGCCAGGCCCACGTACACCGGCACGACGTTCGTCGAGACCTACCTCCACGACGCCGACGAGCGGCACGCCGCGACGGCGCGGGCGGTCGGCGACGGCGCGATGTACGCGCTGACCCCGGGGAAGGGCATCGTCGCGCACCGTGAGGCGGGCGGCGTCCTCCACACGTACGTCCAGCTGAGCCGCCCCGCCGAGTGGATCGCGGGCATCGACCTCGCCGACCCCGCCGCAGCGACCGCCCGCGTCGCGGCCGAGTTCGACGGGTGGGCGCCCGAACTCACCGCGCTGATCACCGCGAGCGACACCGCCCCCGTCGCCCGCATGATCCACACGCTGCCGGACGGACACCGCTGGGACCGCGTGCCCGGCGTGACGCTCCTCGGCGACGCCGCCCACCTCATGCCGCCGTCGGGCGACGGCGCGAACCTGGCGATGTTCGACGGCGCCGAACTCGCCAAGGCGATCGTCGCGCACCCGGGCGACGTCGAGGCGGCACTCACCGCCTACGAGGCCGCGCTGTTCCCCCGCAGCGAGGGCTTCTACGCGGACGCGCGCGAGATCATCGACCTCTGCCTCGGCGACCGCGCGCCGTTCGGGCTCATCGACCTCTTCACCGCCGGTTCCCCGCAGCGGTCCTGAGCCCGGTCACCGTCCGCGCCCCGAGGGCGAGATCCCGCCGCGTCCGCCGGAACCGGCCCTGGCGCACCGTTCCCGCGCGAGGGGACAATGGTCGGTCGTCGCCGGGGCGGGCGAGCCGCCCTTGGGCGACGCGTGGCACGTGTCGGGATGGCTTCTCGTCCCGGGGGTCGCCGTGTGGGGGAGCCCGGGGTGGGAGCAGGGAGGGGAATGATGAGGCGTTTGTTTTCCGTGGTGGCGGCCGTCGCGGCCGTCGTCGCTCTCGGGGGTACGGCGGGCGGGGCTGTGGCTGACGAGCCGCTGTTGCCGCACCCCGGGCCCGACGGTCTGGCCTGGGTGCCTGAGGGGACCGGGGACGGCGGGTTCGTCTCCGGCGGGGCGTCGAGCGCGCTGCCGACCGTCGTCACCGTGGCCTGCGAGGGCGGGGGGAGCGTGGCGGTCATCCTGGCGCAACTCGGCGCCGAGGTGACCGCCTTCGACGTCGAGTGCCCCGTCGGGTCGGCGGGGGTCGGGCGGCGGGAGTTGGCTCCTGGAGTGGTCACGTCCGGCAGTTTCGCGGTCGGCATCGACGCCTCTTCGGACGCGATCCGCTGGTCGGTGAGCGTGGCGCAGCCGGAGTAGGCCGCCCGCCCCAGCGCCGGGGCAGTGCCGGGAGGACGTGCCCGCCGAGAAATCCGCTCGACGGGCATGTCCTCCCGCGCACCGCGACGACTTCGACCGCCCGCCGCGGGAGTGGGCCCACGGAGCTGTCCGTCCGGCAGCCCCGCCACGCGGGGCCGTCGGGCAGGCCGCGAAGGAGCCCGAGTGGCGGTCGCGTACAGGCTCGGTCCTGGCACGACATCCCTATGACGCCTGGGGGGCGCCGTGATGCGCAAGCTCATGTCCCACGGCCGACGCGTCCTACCACCGGGCGCTGCGCACGCTGCTCGGCAGCGGCGACCAGGCGGCCGTGGGCATCGCCCTCGACCACTGGTCGAGCCCCCGGGGCGCCGTGCGGCGGGGCGGTGGCGGCGCGCGTGAACCGGAGCGGGCACGGGTCCTGGCCCGCGTCCGCGCGGTGCTGCGGGAGCCGCCCTCACCGGCCGCGCTCAGCCGCGGGTACGGGCCGGGGGCCAACCACCTCTCCGCGCTGGCGGCGCTGGGCGTCGTGGAGGCCGCCGCGGACGACTTCGTCCGCGAGCAGGCCCTCGTCGCGGCGGAGGCGGCGGCCGGGGAGGCGCGGGCGGCCGACCGGCGGCTCGTCGAGGCGCTCGGGAAGGTCGCCCGCGACGCGGACGTGCCGTTGCAGGACCGCGTCCTGGCGGTGGAGGTCCTGGGAAAGCTCCCCGGCGCCGACGCCGTGGACGCCGCCCTCGTCCGGGCGACGCGCTGCCCCGAGGTGGAGGTTCAGGCCGCGGCGGCGTCCGGGCTGACGAGGGAGGCGGCGGCCGTCGAGCGTCACCGCGCCCTGCTGGAGGAACTGAGCGCCGCCTGGCCCGTGACGGACGCCCCCTGGCAGGCCGCACGGGTACGCGACGCCCTCCGCGCCGCGCGGCCGTGACACAGGTCACACCCCGATTCGTCCAGGCGAGCCAAAGAACTCGCGCACCGATGTCGAGAAGCCGCGACCGGCTCCGTCCCCGTGGCGAGAGTGACCACAATGGGTCGCTCCAGCACCGAGGAGAAGCACGATGGCCAAGTACCTGCTGCTCAAGCACTACCGCGGCGCCCCGGCGGCGGTCAACGACGTCCCCATGGACAGGTGGACCCCCGAGGAGGTCACGGCCCACCTCCGGTACATGAACGACTTCGCGGCCCGCCTGGAGAAGACCGGCGAGTACGTGGACGGCCAGGCGCTCAGCCCGGAGGGCACGTTCGTCCGCTACGACGGCGAGGGCCGCCCGCCCGTCACCGACGGCCCGTTCGCCGAGACCAAGGACCTCATCGCCGGGTGGATGGTGATCGACGTGGACAGCCACGAGCGCGCCGTCGAGCTGGCCGGGGAGCTGTCCGCCGCCCCCGGCGCAGGCGGGAAGCCGATCCACGAGTGGCTGGAGCTGCGCCCGTTCCTGCACGCGGAACCCACCGTCACGGACTGCCCTCACCAGTGAACGAAGCGCTGCTCCGGAGCCTCACACCGGGCGTGCTCGGAATCCTCGTCCGCCGCGGAGCCGACTTCGCGGCGGCCGAGGACGCCGTCCAGGACGCCCTGGTGGAGGCGGTCCGCGTCTGGCCGGACGACCCGCCGCGCGACCCCAAGGGGTGGCTGATCACCGTCGCCTGGCGCCGCTTCCTCGACGCGACCCGGGCGGACGCCGCCCGCCGCCGCCGCGAGGACCTTGTCGAGGACGAACCGCCGCCAGGACCGGCCGCCACGGCGGACGACACGCTCCAGCTCTACTTCCTGTGCGCCCACCCGTCGCTCACGCCCTCGTCCGCCGTCGCGCTCACCCTGCGGGCCGTCGGCGGGCTCACCACCCGGCAGATCGCCCGCGCCTACCTGGTGCCTGAGGCGACCATGGCGCAGCGCATCAGCCGGGCCAAACGCACCGTGGCCGACGTGCGGTTCGACCGGCCGGGCGACGTCGCCACCGTGCTGCGCGTCCTCTACCTGGTCTTCAACGAGGGCTACTCGGGCGACCTCGACCTCGTCGCCGAGGCCATACGCCTCACCCGGCAGCTCGCGGCCACCATCGACCACCCGGAGGTGGCGGGGCTGCTCGCCCTCATGCTGCTCCACCACGCCAGGCGCGCCGCCAGGACGGCGCCCGACGGGAGCCTGATCCCGCTCGCCGAGCAGGACCGCGGCCGGTGGGACACGGCGATGATCGCCGAGGGCGTCGGCATCCTCCAGGCGGCGCTGGCCCGTGACCGGCTGGGCGAGTTCCAGGCCCAGGCCGCCGTCGCGGCGCTGCACGCGGACGCGCCCACGGCGGAGGAGACCGACTGGGTGCAGATCGTGGAGTGGTACGACGAGTTGACGCGGCTGACCGACAGCCCGGTCGTCCGGCTCAACCGTGCCGTCGCCGTGGGCGAGGCGGACGGGCCGCGCGCCGGGCTGGCCGCCCTCGCGGCGCTCGACGCGTCGCTGCCCAGGTACACGGCGGTGGCGGCGTACCTGCACGAGCGGGACGGCGACCTGGCGACGGCGGCCCGGCTCTACGCCGAGGCGGCGCGGAAGGCGTCCAACCTGGCCGAACGCGACCACCTGACGCGCCAGGCCGCCCGCCTCAACGTCCGCCTCGACGCCGGGCGGGACGTCCGGCGGAGCCCGTGACGGGCGAGGACAGGACGGGAGCCGGTCGCCCGGCTCGTCCTGGCGGACGGTCGGCGCGACCGGGTCAGCGGGCGCGTGGCGGGACCAGTCCGGCCTCGTACGCGGAGATGGCCGCCTCCACCCGGTTGCGCGCGCCCAGCTTCGCGAGCACCGCGCTGACGTGCGCCTTCACCGTGCCCTCCACCAGGTGCAGTCGGCTCGCGATCTCCGCGTTGGACAGCCCTGTCCCGACCCCGGCCAGCACCTCGCGCTCCCGTTCCGTGAGCCGCTCCAGCGAGCGGTGGGGATGCGCCGCCCGGTGCGCGCGCAGCCCGGCGATGACCCGGGCGGCGACCCGAGGCGACAGGTAGGCGCCGCCGGCCCCCACCGCCCGTACCCCGTCGAGGAGTTCCCTCGGGTCGTCCGCCTTCAGCAGGAAACCGTCGGCGCCCTCCTCCAAGGCCCGCGCGATGTGGTCGTCCTGGCCGAAGGTCGTCAGCATGACGACGCCGACCGGTGTCGGTTCACGGTGGAGCCGCGCCGCCGTGCTCAGCCCGTCCAGGCCGGGCATCTGGATGTCCAACAGGACCACGTCCGGGCGGTGTCGGCGGACGAGCGCGATGGCCTCGTGCCCCTCACCCGCCTCGGCGACCACCTCGACCTGCGGGTCCCTGGCGAGGATGGCCCGCACGCCCGCCCTGACCATCGCCTCGTCGTCGGCCACCAGGACCCTGACCGGTCGGCTGCTCGGTGTCGGCTCTTCCACACGGCGAGCGTAGGGCCGACGCACCACCGCGCGGACGGCGAGCCCCACAGATCCACCCCGGGGCGGAGCACACCCCCCGACGAAGGGCAGGACGCCGCTTCCGTTCGGCCAATGGGCGCCCGCGCCGCGGACTCCTAGCGTCGCCTGAGTACGGGGAACGCGGTGGCCGCTGCCGACTTCCCCGTGCCCCGTCCCTTGCTCCGCGACCGACGTGAAGGAACTCCGTGATCTCCCTGAGAGGACTCACCAAACGCTATGGCGACACCCTCGCCGTGGACGAGCTGACGCTCGACATCGAGGCGGGCCGCGTGACCGGCTTCCTCGGCCCCAACGGCGCCGGGAAGTCCACCACGATGCGCATGATCCTGGGCCTGGACCACCCCACCCGCGGCCGGGCCCTGATCGCCGGTCGGCCCTACGCGGACCTGCGACGGCCGCTGCGCGTGGTCGGCGCGATGCTGGACGCCCGCGCCGTCCACCCGGCCCGTTCCGGCCGCACGCACCTCGTCGCCCAGGCACGCGCGGGCGGCATCCCGGTGCGCCGCGTGGACGAGGTGCTGGAGACGGTGGGCCTGACCAAGGCGGCCCGCCGCCCGGCGGGCACCTACTCGCTCGGCATGAGCGGGCGGCTCGGGGTGGCGGGCGCCCTGCTCGGCGATCCGCCCGTGCTCGTCCTGGACGAGCCGGTCAACGGCCTCGACCCGGACGGCGTGCGGTGGATCCGCCGACTCGTGCGTGAGCGGGCGGCGGAGGGACGCACCGTGTTCCTCTCCAGCCACCTGATGAGCGAGATGCAGCTGACGGCCGATCACCTCGTCGTCGTCGGACGGGGACGGCTGCTGAGCGACACCCCGATGACGGAGTTCCTCGCCGCGGCCTCTCCCGCGTCGGCGCGCGCCGTCGTGCCCGACCCCGGGGAACGGGCGACGCTCGTCCGCCGCCTGATGACGGCCGACGGGGTGAGCGTCGAGACGTCCGCGTCCGGCGAACTCACCGTCGAGGGCCGCACCGCCGCCGAGATCGGCGACCTGGCCCACCACTGCCGGGTCCGGCTGCACCGGCTGAGCGACGTCCGGGTCTCCCTGGAGCAGGCGTACATGGAACTGACCGCGCGCAGCGTCGAGTACGGGGCGGGCGGCAGCGCGGCGACGGACGAAGGGGCGCGGCAGTGAGCACGACGACAACCCCAGGCCGGGGCGCACCCGGCGGCTTCGCCGGGGCGATCGCCTCCGAGTGGACCAAGCTGTGGTCCGTCCGGGCCCCCTACCTCTGCGTCTTGGCGGGCCTCGTGATCACCGGCGTCTTCACCTACTACTACGCCTCGATCGCCCGCATCAACGACGATCCGGTCCAGCCGGTCGGGAACGCGGCGGGCTCCTCCGCCGTCCTCGTCCAGTTCGCCTTCGTCATCCTGGCCACGGTCGCGGTGACCTCCGAGTACTCGACGGGCAGCGTGCGGGCCTCACTGCTGTGGGTGCCCAGGCGGCATCGGGTGCAGGCGGCGAAGGCGCTGGTGGCGGCCGGGGTCGCGTTCGTCGCCGGTGCCGCGTTCGCCGTCCTCGGCACGGCGGTTGCCTGGGCCGCGTTCGACGGACGGGCCACCTTCGAGTCCGGCCAGAGCCTCCGGCAGGTCCTCGCGATCGGTCTCTACCAGGCGTCGGTCGCCGTGCTGACGGTCGGGGTGGCGTTCGCCACGCGCCACCCGGCCGGTGCGCTCTCGATCCTCGTCACACTCCTGTGGGCACTGCCGAGCGTGCTCCTGGGGCTCGGAGGCCCCACGCTCACGGACGTCAACGACCATCTGCCGCACGGAGCCGGGGACCGCCTCATGAGCATCGGCGCCGACGCCCCGTCCACGCCGGTCACGGCGGTCACGGCGGTCCTGATCGTGGCGGCCTGGGCCGCGACCGCGCACTTGATCGGCCTGTACGTGCTGCGCCGCCGCGACGCCTGACCGCGCCCACCCCCGCGCCGGTTCCCCCCGGCCCGTCCCACAGAATCGACCCGGGCAGACGAGGACATCCAGCAGAAGGACGGCCGACGCTCCATGTCGCACACGCGCATACCCCGAGCCAGGTCCGCTTTCGGCGACATGGCCCTGTGGGGTGTGCTCGCCGCCGCCACCGGCTACGGATTCCAGGACGCGGGCACGGCCTCGCCGGTCATGGACCTGCTCCTCCCGCTGGCCGTCCTGGCGGTGGCCGTGCCGCTGTCCCGCCGCCGACCGGGGGCCGCCGTCGTACTGGTCAACGGGCTGTGCGCGCTCGGCCTGGCCGACTCCGCGACCCCCGGCAACGCCCACGTTCTGTCGCTGGCCGCCCTGAGTTGTCTGCTGGGCGCCCGGGTCGCCGTGGCACGGCGACCGCTCCTGGTGCTCGCCGGGTGCCTGGCCGTCGATCTCGCGCTGTGCGCGGTGCTGCGGACGCAGGCCGTGTGGTGGTTCTACGCGCTGACCGTGCTGCCCGCCGCCCTCCTGTTGCCCTGGCTGGCCGGGCGCCACTGGCGTGGCCGCCGCGAACTCGTCCGGGAGGGCTGGCGGTTGGCCCGGAGCCTTGAGGAGCGGCAACACCTGGTCGCCGAGCGCGCGCGGCTGACCGAACGCGCGGACATCGCGGCCGACATGCACGACTCCCTCGGCCACGCCCTCAGCCTCGTCGCCCTGCGTGCCGGGGCACTTGAACTCTCCCCCGACGTCACCGACCACGACCGCGCCGATCTCGCCGAGCTGCGCGGGACGATCGCGGACGCCGTGGAGCAACTGCGGGAGACCGTCGCCGTCCTGCACGGCCCGCCCGGAACGCAGACGGGTGCGGGCCTGCCCGTCAACGACACCGTCGAGGACCTTCTCGCGGGGGCGGTCGCCTCGGGGGTGCCGGTGCGCTGGGAGCGGCGCGGGGCGGTGCCCACGCTGTCCGCCCTGGTCGAACGGGGGGTGTACCGGGTGGTGCAGGAGGCGCTCACCAACGCCGTGAAGCACGCGCCGGGTGGCGCGATCCGGGTGCGGATCACGCACGCGGACGACCGTACCCACGTCAGCGTCGTGAACGCCGCCCCGCCCGGTGACGGATCGGCGCACGCGGTCGAAGGCCCCCCGGCGGTCGGCGTCGGCCGCCGGGGTCTGACGGGGCTCCAGGAGCGGGTGACGGTTCTCGGGGGCTCCTTGCGGACCGGCCCTCACCAGGGCGGCTTCCGCGTCGCCGCCGACCTCCCGCACCGGGCCGGGACCCGGGGGCGGCACACCGTCGTACCCGAGTCCGCCGAGCGGCTCGCCTCCGTACGGAGCGCCGCCCGCCGCCGCTCCGTCGCGGCCTTCGTGGCGCCTGTCGTCGCAGCCGTCTTCTTCGTGCCCGCCGCCGCGTACCTGGCCTGGCAGTTGACGACGAGCGTGCTGCCGCCCTCCCGGTTCGCCGAGCTGACCATCGGCCGGTCGTACGGCGAACTCGCGCCTCTGCTGCCTGCCCGCGCGTACCCCTATCCGCCCGACCACGCCCGTTCCGCGCCCCGGCCGCCCGGCGCGCGGTGCGAGTTCTACCGCTCCGGGCGCGACCTGTTCGGCGAGGTCGATCTCTACCGGCTCTGCTGGTCGGACGGCACGCTGGTGACGAAGGACACCGTGCCCGCGAGTCGGCCCTGATCGCCCGGGTGGGGGCGGCAGCTACAGGCGGCCAGTGGTGGCGGCGCCGAGGAAGGCGGCCCATGCGCAGGTGTCGCGGTGACCGCGACCTCGACGCATGCACCGCCTTGGTCGTTGCTGTGGCTGGAAGTGTGCCAGAGGAGTTGGGCGTCCGTGGTCACGGACGGATGGTTTCCCAGTGGCTGTGCTGTCCATGGCGGTCGATCGGAGGATGTCCGAATCGGCTGGTTCCCACGCTGTGGGGCCGGGCCGGGCCGGGCCGGGCCGGGTCAGGACGGGAGACGGTTGCCCGGCTCGTCCAGCCACGTGTCCTGCGCGCCGTCCGGGAGGACGGTCAACCCGAAGCGTTCGACGCCCGGTTGACCGGCTTCGTTCCACCAGGCGTACGCGTCCAGCAGTTCGTCCCACAGACGGCGCGCACCGGCCCGGCGCACGATGACCTGCTCGCCGCCGCGCCGGACGGCTGCGGTCCAGCTGTCGTCGGTGAGGCTGTAGAGCCACTGGGTGTGGCCGTCGTCGTGGTCCTGGACGGCGTGCGTGACGCCTGGGAGGAGCAGACCGGCGAGGAAGCGGAAGGGGTGCCACGGTTCGTGCGGTGGCCACGCGCCGCCCGAACTGTCCGAGAGCGGGAGGCCGTCCGGGTACCGGGGCAGTGAACGGCGCTGGGCGCGCAGCTTCATGAAGGCGACGAGTTCGAGGAACCGCCCGCTCGCGCTGCCGTCGCGCGCCACGGTGAGGCGCGTCAGCCCCTCCCACCGGCTGTAGGGGGTGCCCCACGGCATGACGATCAGCCCGCCGGGGCGGACCTGCCGCGTCCAGGCGGGCGGGACGCGGCTCAGCCCGGCCGTGGCGACAAGGCGGTCGAACGGGGCGCCGTCCGCCGCGCCTTCGGCGCCGTCACCGACGACGAGGCGCGGGCGGCGGCCCGCGCGGGCCAGGGCCTTGTCGGCGGTCGCGGCGACCTGGGGGTCGATCTCGATCGTGGTGACGTTCTCGTCCCCAGGCGGTGGGCCAGCAGGGCGGCGTTCCAGCCGGTTCCCGTGCCGATCTCCAGGACGCGCAGTCCGGGGGTCACCTCAAGGGCGTCCAGCATCGCGGCCACGACCGAGGGGCGGGAGGCCGAACTCGTCGCGTCCACGCCGGGTTCGGGACCGGCGTGCCGTCCGTCGTCCCACTGGGTGACGAGCGGCACGTCCGCCTCGGCCGCCCGCTCCCAGGCACGCGGGTCCCGCGCCCGGTCGGCCACCGAGAACGTGTCGGACGCCAGGTCGTGCGGCCAGACGAGATCCGGCAGGAACCGCGCGCGGGGCAACTCGGCGAACGCCTGCTCCCAGCCGGGGGGTAGGGGATAGGGCGCGGGCATTTATCTCGGGTCCTCGTCCTGCTCGGCATCCCGCCGCTTCCCGTCACCCCTAGGGGTACTGCCGTCACTGGTCGGCTCGGCATCCGGGCTCCACGGCTGCCCCGGCAGCCTGTCGTCTTCCGGCCCTTTACCGCTGTTGCCGTGCTTGCCAGCCATCTGACTGCCTCCCTCGTTGCTGCTCGGCACAACGTAGAGGTAGCGGGCAGGCGCATGGGAGAGCGCGCGCCAAGTGCTCCGCGCGCCCGGCCGTCAGCTCGGCATGGTCGTTCCGGTTGCACCGCCTCACAGGCCGGGGCATCGGTGAAGGCGAGCCACGCGCTGTGGCGTGTGGTGCGGAGGCTGGCGAACTGCCGGTGTTATGCGTCGTCCGCCGGGTTGGTGAAGTTGCCGGTGGTGGTGGCGTCGAGGAAGGCGGTCCATGCGGCGGGGGAGGCGTATGCAGTCGCGCGGGTTCGGTCCTTGCTGTCACGCACGGCGACTTCGGGGGTTCCGGTGACCGCGACTTCTACGCAACTGCCGCCATGGTCATTGCTGTGACTCGACACGTGCCAGTCGGGCTGTGCGTCTCTTGCCATCGGTCGTTCCTCCTTGGCGGCCTTCGGGAAGGTCAGGCGTCGGCCGGGGCCGTGACGTGGTGCGTGGTGAATAAGGGTCGTGCCCGAGGAAGAACTCGCCCGCCGCATCTTCGCCCCCGAGTGACCCGCCGTCGTCCCCCTGGCGCCTTCCCCGGCGGCCGAACGGCCAGGTCCGCGCGGCGTGTTCCCGGACGCAACCCGGCCCCTGGCGCGCCCGGCACCTCGCCGCTCCGGGGCACGCCCCCGCGACGCCGGGTACGAGATGTCCGACCGTGGAACGGCGCTCGTCGCGGTGTGGTGGCCCGGCGCGGGGAATAGCAGGCCGACGACCGGAGTTGGTGACGAAGCGTGGGTCGGCGGGCATCCCGGCGGCCCACGCAGCCGTCACGTCGCCGCCGACGGTACGGGCTCACCGTCCACGGCAAGATTGGCTGAACTGCGGTGCTCGAAAAGTAAGTTCGAGCAAATTCGGCGGGCCGGCTGCTAGATTCCCCGTTCGAACATACTGTCGAACGGAAAGGTGGCGACGTGGATCACTTGGAGGGCGCGGCCCGACCTGCGCCCAGCCGCAGGGGCCTGCTCACGGGCGGTGCCAAGCTGGCCGTGGGCGCGGCGGTGCTCGGCGGCGGAACGCTGCTCGCGGCGAGTCCGGCGTACGCGACCGTGGGCGACACGCCGATGTTCCGGCTGGCGGGGGACGGCGGCAACCCGATCTGGCGCCGGACGCTCCACCAGCCCTACTGGGCGATGCAGTCGTTCGCGTACGACAGCGTCAACGGCCACATCTACTTCGCCCAGCACAAGGTGGGCAGCAAGACCGGCGACCTGTGGCTGAGCAGGACCGACCTGTCGGGCAACGTGCTCAGCAGGATGGCGCTCCACGGCTTCGGCCACGGCTCGTCCATGGGCGTGGAGTCCACCGGCGTGGGCGTCACGCCGTACATCTGGATCGAGAGCCACTCGGTCAACGACGCCGGTACCCGCATCGCGCGCTTCCGCTGGTCGGACGGCGGGACGCTGGAGACCGCGTCCCTCTCGATCGCGAACCGGACGCCCCAGGTCTCCACCTTCGCCCACAGCCCGAGGCCCGCGATCGACCCGCACTACGGCCGTGTGCTCTACCGCTACCACTCCGGGAGCGGCGCCCGCCCCTGGCGCATCGCCCTGTTCACCCTCGCCGACGCCGCCGCCGGGCGGCTGACCGACGGCTACCGCCTGATCGAGCGGGCCATCCCGACCAACCAGGAACTGGGCCTGGCCGACACCGACCTGTTCCAGGGCATCACCTCCTGCGGGCGCTACGCGTACCTCCTCTTCGGTGGCGCGAACCGCCCGTCCTACCTCGTCACCCTCGACATGAACGACGGCGCGGCGAACTACGTCGAGCGATACCGCACGAACGCGGGCGAGTCCCTGCCCGGCCGTGAGGCCCAGGGCATCGCCATCTGGCGGGCGGGCGGGGCGCCGAGGCTCGCGTACGGCTACTCCTCGAAGGTCACCTCGACCGACCCCGACTCCTTCGAGACCAGCGTGTTCTACAAGGAGGAGTTCAACGCCTGACCTGCGGCGCGCGCACGCCCGGCATCCCTCGGGACGCCGGGCGTGCGCGCCGTCTCACTCGTCCCGGGGGCTCGTCGCGCGCTCGGCCGCCGCCCCGTCCTCGCCGCGCTCCAGGTGGATGACGACCTGCCCTGACGCGAGATCGATCTCCCGGGCGGGGGGAGCGCCGGACTCCGCGTCGTCACGCAGCACCAGCTGCCGTTGCTGCTCCTCGACCATGTGGTGCCGCGCGGGCGAGAAGAGTTGGTGCAGCTCGCCCAGCATTCCCCCACCGGCCCCGCCGCCGACCGAGTTGCGGCGCCAGTAGATCCAGTCGCGCCGTTCCGCCCACAGCAGCACCTGATCGGCGAGGACCAGCGCCGCCACCGCCGCGAGAATCCAGAGGAAGAGACTCACCCGCACCGCCCGTCGCCTCGCGTGTCGCCGTGCGAACAGCCTAGCGAGGCGGGGCGAAGGGTTGGCCGGAACTGATCCTTCGCGTACGGGAATTGACCGGCCGGTGGTCCGCTAGCCGACGAGGGCGGGGCGCGGCGACTGTCCGTCCAGGGGTGACGGGGGGCGGAGCCAGCCGTCCGCCTCGGCGGCGTGGATGCCCGCGCGGAAGGCGTCGGCCATCTTGCGGTAGCCGGAGTCGTTGGGATGCAGGCTGTCGGCCAGGTCCGCGCCGGTCAGGGCACTCATGTCCACGTGGCGGACGTGGTGGCCCGCCGCCTGCTTCGCCGCGACGATGCCGGGGATCTGCCGGTTGAACGCGGCCCGGTGCGTCTCCAGGGTGGGGCTGGTGGAGACGACGAGCGAGGCGACGAGGACGGTCGCGTCGGGGGCCGCCGTCACGATCTGGTCGATCAACGCGCTGAGCCGGGCGGGGGCGTTCGGCACGTCGTCGTTCCTGTTGAGGTCGTTGGTGCCGATCTTCAGGGTGACGACGTTCGGGCGGTGGGTGGCGAGGGACGCGTCGGCGAGGGACGCGATCTGGCTGATGCGCCAGCCGGAATGGCCCTCGTGGTCGGCGTCCGGCATGCTGCCTGAGCGGACGCCGCCGACGAAGTCGGGCGCGTGGCCGTCCGCCGCCAGGGCGTTCCACAGGGGCGCGCGGTAGCCGTCGCCCGTGCTGCTGCCGGAGCCGTACGTGATCGAGTCGCCGAGCGGCATCAACCGCAGGGGCGTGGGCGCGACATGGGCGCGCGCCTCGGCGGCGGACGCCGGGGCGGCGACGCCCCAGGCCAGGCCGAGCGCCGCCGTCAGGAGGGCGACGACGACCTTCAGTGACTTTCTCAGCACCGATGCTCACCGATCGTGATCGAGCCGGGCCGTGACGGAGCGCGGCGCCGGGCGGGCGGGGTCCCCGGGAACGGGGGTGTGTGCGGAACTCGGGCCAGCCGCCGCCGGGTTGGCGGACGCGAAGTGACGCGGGCCTCGTTCTCCGCACGGTAGCTAGCCGCCGCGGGCCTCGTTCAATCCCGCGCACCCTCACCGAACACCAGTGCCGCCCCGGTGCCGCGCGGCCCTGGCCGGGTCAACCGCCCCCCGTGGGACCGTTCCCGGGCACGACTCCGCCCCCGGGCGCCGAGGGCACCCGGGGGCGGTTGGCCGGTGGTCCGGTGGTCAGGGTCGGCCCGACGCGTCGGACCGGCAGGTCACGCGGCGAGGTCGCCCGCGCGGAAGTCCGACACGTCCAGGATGTGGGCGGCCGGGGGCTCCTCGAACTCGACCGGCTCGTTGAAGGCGCTCAGCTCGACCTCGGTCGTGACGCCCTCGCTCTCCCCGGCGATCAGCAGCGGGTACGGCTCACCCTCGGTGGCGACCAGCATCGTCATCGCCCCTTCGGGGCCGTTGCCCTCCAGCGTGACGGCCGGGACGCCGTTGTGCTCGGTGGCTTCCCCGAGCGTCAGCTCCTCGGGCTCGTCCGAGTCCTCCGAGACCCCGGACAGGAAGTCCTCCAGCGCGCAGACGCCGACCATGTCGGCCAGCTCAGGATCGGTGGTGTCGCCGTACAGCCACCGGCCGTCCAGGATCTCGATCGCCGCCGGGTCCGTGGTGCCGAGGCCGGTGCGCCAGAACTCGGCGTCCGGCTTCATCCAGACCTCTTCGCCGCGCATCAGGATCTCCACCGAGCCCGTGCCCGGGACCCCGACCGAGCCCTCGCAGGACCCGGCCAGGTCGAGGTGCAGGTCGAGGGTGGTGCCTCCGATCCCGGCCTCGCCGACGGTCGCCATCCGCATGGACTCGACCGACAGGAGCGCCTCCTGGGCGCGGTCCGAGACCTCCTGGGCCGACAGCCCCTCAAGCGACCCCGCGCCGCCGTTCGCCCCGCCGCCCGCTTCCGGGCCGTCGTCGCCGTCCCCGCCGCAGGCCGCGGTCAGCACGGCGAGCCCCGCCACGGCGATCGCCGCACACACCCGGCGCGTCTTCGATGACATGGTGTTACCCCCTTGACGTACGTGCCTGGCGCCCCCGCGACACCAGCCCTTTGATCGTACAAGCGTTGGACGGGCCTTCCGTACGCCAGGGCCCGGCGGCGCCCCGGGGGACGCCGCTCCCGGCGTGTGCGCAGCGTGAGTTGCCGTACCGGAAACTCCTGTCTTGCCACTCCGGAAAGCCATGGCTATTCTTTCCGTCATGGAAACAGAAGAAGCGCGCCCCACACCCGAGGAGGCGCTCGCCGCGCTCGCCGAGGCCGAGCAGGTCAAGGCCGCCACCGCCGCACTGTCCGCCACGCCGTGGCCGACCTGGTTCGCCGTCACGCTGGCGCTCTACCTCGCCAGTTTCCCCTTCACCTCGGGCGCGGCCCTGGCCGACTCCGACTGGCTCGTGCCGCACCCCGCCTGGAGGGCCCTGATGGCGGCGACCACCGTCGTCTTCCTGGCGCTCTTCGCCGTCGCGGCCAGGCGATGGCGGGAGGACACCGGTGTGGCCCTGCGCTACGACGTCCTGCCGAAGCGGCTGCTGCTCCCGCTCCTCGTCGTCCTGCCCGCCGTGCTCGTGGGGGCACCGGTGGCCTTCCGGGCCACCGGGTGGCCCGGCTGGCTCGTCGCGGCCTCGCTGATCGCCGCCGCCACCTCGCTCGCCTTCCACCGCGTCTTCGTCCGGCTGCACCGCCCGCACCGGCAGGCCGCGTGAGCGCCCCGGGCGAGGACGTGACGGCGGGCTTCGACGCCACCGTCCACGCCCCGAACCGGCTGCGGATCTGCGCCCTGCTGGACGCGGCGGACGAGGCGGAGTTCAGCCTTGTGCAGAAGCAACTGGCCGTCTCCGCCTCCGTCCTGAGCAAGCACGTCACCGTGCTGATGGACGCCGGGTACGTCGAGCAGCGCAAGGCCGTGCGCGACACGCGCCAGCGCGTGTGGCTGCGTCTGACCGACCGGGGCAGACGTGCCTACCAGGGGCACATCGCCGCGTTGCGGGCCATCGTCGGACCACCGGCGGTGACCGAGGCGCGGGCGGTCAGTCCTCCCGGCGCATGAGCAGGTGGCCCCGGCGGAACCGCTCGTCCTCGCCCGGCTCGCGCAGCATCCGGCCGACCTCCACGAACCCGGCGTCCCGCGCCGTCCCGGCGAGCGCGTCGATCGGCCACCGGTAGGCGGTCGTCACCTTGTGGTCGAACGCCTCGACGGGGCCGCCCTCCGACTCGAAGAACCCCAGCAGGAGATGGCCGCCCGGCGCGAGGACGCGGCGGAACTCGGCCACGTACGCCGGTACGTCGCCCGGTGGGGCGTGGATGATCGAGTACCAGGCGAGCACGCCCTCCAGCGTGTCGTCGGCCACGTCCAGCGCGTCCATGGAGCCGACCTCGAACCGCAGCTCCGGGTACGCCGCACGGGCCAGGTCGATCATCACCGGCGACAGGTCGATGCCGAACGCGTCGAGGCCGAGATCCCGCAGGTGCGCGGTCATCTGGCCGGGGCCGCAGCCCAGTTCGGCCACGGGCCCCGGGCCGCCCGCGCGCACCAGCTCGGCGAACGCGGCGATCACCGAGCGGTCCAGCGGCAGGGCGTCCAGCGCGTTGCGGACGAAGTCGGCGTAGACGGGGGCGAGCGCGTCGTAGGCGTCCGCCGTCACGGCGAGGTGCGAGGGGGATCCGGTCACGGGGGAGGATCCTATGGTGCGCCTCCCGGGGTGGACGAGGGCGGTGGTCAGCCCGGTTCGTGCCGGGCGAGGGCCCGGCTGAGCAGGCCGGTCAGCGTCCGCCTCTCGTCGGCCGACAGCCCCTGGAGCAGGTCGTCCTGCACGCGGTCCAGCAGCTCGTCCATGCGCCGCAGCTGCTTCAGGCCCTCGCCGGTGAGCGTGACCCTGTTGCGGCGCCCGTGCTCCGGGTCCGGCGTCCGGTCCACGAGACCCCGCTCGACCAGCTCGCCAAGGGCCGTCACGACGTCGCTGCGGTCCACGCGGCACCGGCGGCCGAGCTGGGCCTGGCTCGCGGGCCCGAACTCGTGCAACGCCGCGAGGATGCGGTAGTGGTAGCCGCGCGCCCCGGCGGCGGCGAAGCCGTCGAACGCCATCCGGCGGGCGTGCACGGCCAGTTGGCTGATCAGCCAACTCGGCTTCGCCGTGAGGCGTTCGGGAGTCCCGTCCATGGCGGCCATCCTACCGAGGTGTTGGCGCGACCCACACTCCGCTCGTAGTGTGGGTGCCACCATCATGCGCACCACCGTCGAAGGAGCCGTCATGCCCACCGCCGACCTGATCGCCGACCGAGCCGAGATCACCGACCTGTTCGCCCGCCTGGCCAGCCTGCTGGACGAGCGTCGCCCCGAGGACGCCGGCACCGTCTTCCACGACGACATCGAGACACACTCGCCGCACGGTGAGCTGCACGGCCTCGCCGAGGTGATCGCCCATCTGAGGGAGAGCGGGGCCGACGGCGTGCTCACCCAGCACGTGCACGCGGATGTGCTGGTGAACCTCGACGGCGACCGCGCGACGGCCATCGCGAACCAGATCGCCTACTTCTTCCGGGACGGCGAGGCGCCGCACCGCACCAGCGGGCTCCGCGCGGCCTACACCGTCGTGCGGACCCCGGCGGGTTGGCGGTTCAGGGAGATGCGCCTCACGCTCGCCTGGACGCAGGAGAACTGACGCCGGGCCCGCCGCCCGCGGCGACCGCGCGCTCCGTCCGGTCGATGTACGCGTGCAGCGCCGAGCGCGAACGGCTGAGCGTGTCGATGCGCTCGTCGAGACCGTCGGCCCGCTCCCGCAGCGCGGTCAACAGCTCCGGGCAGGGCTTGAGTTCGGGTGCGGTGCCGGTGGCGCAGGGCAACAGGTAGGCGATGTCCTGGGTGGACAGCCCGGCGTCGAGGAGCTTCCTGATCTGCGTCACCGTCGTCACGGCGTCGTCGCCGTACTCGCGGTAGCCGCTCGCCCCGCGCGCGGGCTCCAGCAGGCCCTGCGCCTCGTAGTAGCGCAGCCGGTGCGCCGGGACCCCGGTCCGCCGGGTCAACTCGCCTATCAGCACGTCCGTCTCCCCTTGACCTTCATACCGGTGTGAAGGCTGACGATTCTGCCAGCACCACCACCTGCCGAAAGGGATGAGGACGATGGGGACGATGGGGAACGACGAGGGCGGACGCACCGCCGTGACGGTCGTCGGCCTGGGGTTGATGGGGCGGGCGCTGGCCGCCGCCCTCCTGCGCGCCGGACACCGCACGACCGTCTGGAACCGCACGGCCTCCAAGGCCGACGAACTCCTCGCCGAGGGCGCGCTGTTCGCCCCCTCGGTGCACGACGCGGTGACGGCCGCCCCGCTCGTCGTCTTCTGCGTCAGCGACCACGACGCCCTGCACGACCTGCTCGCCCCGCTGGACGGCGCGGCCCTCGACGGCCACACCCTCGTCAACCTCACCTCGGGCACCCCGGCCCAGGCCCGAGAGACCGCCGCCTGGGCCGCCGCGCGCGGGGCCGCGTACCTCGACGGCGGCATCATGGCCACGCCGCAGGAGGTCGGCACGCCCGCCGCGCACGTCGTCGTCTGCGGCCCGCGTCAGGCGCTGGAGCCGCACCGGCCCGTCCTGTCGGCCCTCGCGGGCGGGACGACCCATCTCGGCGAGGACCACGGCCTCGTCGCGCTGCACGAGATGGCGGTGATGGCGCTGATGTGGAGCACGCTGAACGGCTTCCTCCAGGGCGCGGCCCTCCTCGGCGCGGCGGGGGTGGACGCGGGCGCCTTCGTCCCGTACGCGCGCCAGGGCGCCGAGGCCGTCACCGGCTGGCTCGCCGACCACGCGCGGCAGATCGACGCGGGCGGGTATCCCGTGCTCGACGCGACGCTCGGCACCCACCTCACGTCGATGCGGAACCTGGTCCTGGAGAGCGAGGCCCTGGGCGTGAGCACCGAACTGCCGCGCCTCGTCGCGGGCTTCGCCGACCGGGCCGTGGCCGGGGGGCACGGGGGCGACAGCTACGCGGCGCTGATCGAGGAGTTCAGGAATCCGGCGCCGGGCCGACCTGGCGCGCCCCGTTCGGAGCAGCCCGAGGAATAACCGGCCCCTCGCGAGGAATTGGGTCCGACATGACCTCGACCACGACACCGTTCGACCCCCGCGCCCTGCTCGCGGACAGCCGCCTCGGCGTCCTCGCGACGATCAAGGCGGACGGCCGCCCGCAATTGTCGCCCGTCCAGCCCTGGTACGACCGGGAGGCCGACACCCTCTACGTCTCCATGACCGAGGGGCGCGCCAAGACGGCGAATCTGCGCCGCGATCCGCGCGCCACCCTGGAGGTCACCCGGCCGGACGGCCGGGCCTGGGCCACCGTCGAGGGCACGGCCCGGCTCGTCGGCCCCGGCACCGACCCGCACGGCCCCGAGGTGGAGGCGCTGGTGGACTACTACCGGCGCGCCGCCGGGGAACACCCGGACTGGGACGAGTACCGGTCGGTGATGGTGTCCGACCGGCGCGTCCTGATGGTGATGCCGGTCGCGCACGCCTACGGCGCGGACATCGGCTGACGCGGGCGCGGCGGCGGGAAGGGCGGGCGGCGGCGTCGGGTGGCGACGTCAGGCGACGAGCTGACGCATCAGGCCGGTCGCCTCCCGACCGGCCGCCGCGTACGGCTGCCCGCGCAGTTCCGCCAGCCGCGCCACCGCCTCGCCGACCCACTCCGGATCGCCGAGCAGCCGGGCGGCCCCCGCCTTGACCGCGACGGGGAACAGATGGCCCGCGAGGTAGATGTCCTTGTGGTCGTAAGGCCGCCTGTGGTGGGCGTAGTTCTCCGACCAGTACGCGTACGGGTCGCGCAGGACGCCCGCCATGGAACAGGCGGTCGGCCCGCCGACCGTGCCGTAGCCCGCGCCGTTCAGCATGCCCATGGGCCGGGTCGCCATCCAGCCCTGCCGGGTCGCGCGCAGGTGCAGCACGAGGAAACGGGACCACGGGATGACGGCGGGCGCGGCTCTTGTCGCCCCGCCTGGGCGCCGCTCCAGGCCGTCCGGGGTGAGGACGAAGCACGAGCCGCCCGTCCGTTCCGGATCCCCGACCGTCCACCGGTCGCCGACCAGTTCCAGAGGCCCCAGGCGCGTGGTCATGAACCGCCCTCGCTCGTACGTTCGTTGCGCGACTCCGGATACTAGCGTCAGGACGCGGCGCCGCAGCCGTGCCGTTCGGCGGACAGCTCGGCGAACGCGGCGAGCAGCGGGGTCAGTTCGCTGCGCAGCGGCACGGCGCCCGGTGCCGTGTTCGCCGGGGCGTACGTGGTGGCCGTGAAGTACGCCGTGCCGAGGGCGCCGCCGCACTCCCGCTCGGTGCGGGCGGGCGCCGACGCGAAGCGGTGGTCGTCGTTCCGTTCGATGACGGCGGCCGGGCCGTAATGGGCGGCCAGGGAGACGGTGGTGTCACCGATCTCCAGGTCACCGATCTCCAGCACGCACGACTCGCTCAGCGTCGCGCCCGCCACGGTCTCCCGGACGCCGGTCACGCCGAGTCGGCTCGTGTGCTCGTCAAGCCCGGCGCACGTGCCCTCCGCCTCCGCCGGGCCCCGTTCCGTGGGGGGCGTCAGGTCGATGTCCCCCGGGAGGGCGGGCAGTTCGCCGTCGCAGCCCCAGGCGGCGTCGATCCGCTCGGCGATCCGGCCCGCCGTCATGGCGAGCGCGTCGTAGCGTTCCTGCGACACGTCGGTCGGGTCCTGCCCCAGGACGGACAGGAGCAGCCCGCCGCCCGGCTGCGTCGCGCAGTCCAGCAGCAGGACGACCCGTGCGCCGCCCGTGTCCTGGGGCGAGGAGACGGTGCCCCGCCAGCCGTGGCCGACGGGGTTGCCGCTGTAGTCCCCCGCGTGCGCCGGGATCGCGGTGACGGCGGCGGGCTGGAGATCCACCTCTAACTCTGCTCCGCAGCAGAGCAGTTGGAAGCCGCGCCCGAAGAGCGGGTCCACGTCCGGGGCGTAGCCCTCGCGGATCTCCACCCGCCCGCCGCCCTGGTGGTCGCGCGCAGCCTCCATTGGGACGACGTCCTGGCAGCGGCCCTCGGCGCGGTCGGGCTCCTCGCGCGGCCACCACAGCAGCGCGCCCGCGATCAGGGCGGCACCGGCCACGCCCGCGACCAGTCCCACGTACGCGCGCCGCACCGGCGTGCCCCCTGTCCATTCGATGATCGGCCGATCCTACGAACTCCGGTCGTGGCGCGGTGCGTCGGGCCCGTGCGGCAGGCGCCTGACGTGCCGTCCGCCGAGGGGGGCGTACGCCGGGGTGCGGCGGCGTACGCCTGGAGGGGGTGGTGTGACTCCTGTGCGCCTCTGGTGGAGACGGTGACGCAGTGTTAGCGTTGCGTAGTCATGCGACAGCGGGGCGTACAGGGTGCAGGGGGGCGGGGAGATGGACGGGTTCACGGGCCCGGTGCGGGTCATCGACGTCGGGGACGAGCGGTTCCGGCGGGTGTTCGAGGCGTTCCTCGCGGGGACGGACGAGAAGGCGGCGGTGCATCCGTACCTCACGGACATCGTGACGGCCCTGCCGGAGCGTGGCGTGTGGCTCGACGCCGGGGCGGGGGAGGGGGTGACGACGCGCCACCTCGCGCCGTACTTCGCGGCGACCGTCGCCGTCGAACCGGGGGCGCACCTGCGCGCCAGGCTGCGCAGCGCCTGCCCGACCGCCGTCATCGTGACCGACCCGGTGCTGCGCGCCGGGCTCGACCTGCGGGCCGACTTCGCGCTCTTCTCCCACGTCCTCTACTACCTGCCGCCGCAGGAGTGGCGGGAGACGGTGCTGCGGCTGCTCGGCTGGGTCAAGCCGGGGCGGGAACTGGTCGTCCTGCTCCAGAACCCGGAGGACGACTGCATGCGCATGGTGCGGGAGTTCACGGGCGTGCGGATGGATCTGGCGGCCCTCGCGGACGAGTTGGCTGCCTCGGGTGACGGACTCGTCGGCGACGTCTCGCTGCGGACGCTGCCCGCCACCTACCGGGCCGCGACGGACGCGGCGGCCTGGGAGGCCGCCGAGTTCATGCTGAACGTCCCGCAGCTCGCCGCCATGGAGATACGCCCGGACCGCGCGGACCTGGCGGCCTACGTCCGTGGCCACTTCTCCCGGCCGGGCGGCGGCTACGCCATCGGGCACGCCAACGACGTGCTCCGCGTGCGCCGCGCGGCCGGGCCGCGACAGGACGGGGAGTCCCATGACGTGCTGACGTGACCGCCCGCGCCCGTGAGCGGTGGGCCGAGGAGGAGAGCGCGGGGAGTTCCCTGTCCACGCGGCCGTGTCCGCCGTCACCGAGGCGGGCGCCCGGGAGGGCGCGCGGGAGGGTGCGCGGGAGGGTGCGCGCCTGACCCGCCGGGACCGGCGCCCGGTCGGCGACGAGGGCCAAGGACACCGTGTCGCCATGGCGACACGGCCACCACAGAGGAGGGGAAAGGGGAGACACCGACCACGCACCGTCGCCCCGGCGCGCGCCACGACGCCGGGACCGGCAGCCCAGGCCGTGACGTGCGACCACCGCCTGTGCGGGAACGGGCGCGTCCGCGGACCACACCCGTCCCCGGCGGGACGCGGCGGCGCGTACGTGAACCACCGGCCACGGAGCGGCCGGACGGCCCTCGGCCGACCGCCGCTCCCTCCCCCCGGACGGCGACGCCCCCGCGTGCACGGGCGGGGGCGCCGCTCCGGTGGCGGTAGCATCCCGGGCGTAGCGCAACGGACCCCGACGCCCGAGGAGAGCACGTACGCCATGCCGGGAGAACCGCAGGCCGACTGCCTGTTCTGCAAGATCGTCGCCGGTGACGTCCCGGCCACGATCGTCCGGGAGACGGACACCACCGTCGCGTTCCGCGACATCAACCCCCAGGCGCCCACGCACGTGCTGGTGATCCCCCGGGCCCACTACCCCGACGCCGCCGCGCTGGCCGCCGCGTCGCCCGAGGTCCTGGCCGACGTCGTGCGCGAGGCGCGCGAGGTCGCCGTGCAGGACAAGGTCAGCGACACCGGCTACCGCATCGTCTTCAACACCGGTGGCGGCGCGGGCCAGACCGTCTTCCACGCGCACGCCCACGTCCTCGGCGGACGCGGCCTGGAGTGGCCCCCCGGGTGACGCCCCACGTCGGGGCCGCCGCGCGGCGGCCCCGGCACACCCGGCGAAGCGGCCCCCTCCCACCCCCGGCCCGGAAGGCCCATGAGCGGTGTCACCCCGTGAACTGATCGTCCTCGGCACGGCGAGCCAGGTGCCGACGCGGCACCGCAACCACAACGGGTACGCCCTGCGCTGGGACGACGAGACGATCCTGTTCGACCCGGGCGAGGGCACCCAGCGGCAGATGACGCACGCCGGAGTCACCGCCCACTCCCTCACCCGCGTCTGCGTCACCCACTTCCACGGCGACCACTCGCTCGGCCTCTCCGGCGTCCTCCAGCGCATCAGCCTCGACCGCGTCCCGCACCCGGTGTACGTACACCATCCGGCAAGCGGCGCCGCCTACTTCGAGCGCCTGCGCTACTCCACGGCCTACCACGAGACCGCGCGCATCGAGCCGCGCCCCGTGGCCGAGGACGGCGTGCTGGCCGACAGCCCCGCCGCGTTCACCCTCACCGCCCACCGGCTCTCGCACCCCGTGGACTGCTTCGGCTACCGCCTCACAGAACCGGACGGCACCCGCATGCTGCCCGCACGGCTCGCCGCGCGCGGCATCAAGGGCCCGGACGTGGGCCGACTCCAGCGGGACGGCGCCCTGCGCGGCGTCACCCTCGCCGAGGTGAGCGAGGTCAGGCGCGGACAGCGCTTCGCGTTCGTGATGGACACCCGCCTGTGCGACGGCGTGTACGCCCTGGCGGAGGGCTGCGACATGCTCGTGATCGAGTCCACGTTCCTCGACGCGGACGCCGCCCTCGCCCACGAGTACGGTCACCTCACGGCGGCCCAGGCCGCCCGCGTGGCCGCCGGGGCAGGCGTCCGCCACCTCGTGCTGACCCACTTCTCCCAGCGCTACGCCGACCCCGCCGCCTTCGCCCGCGAGGCGCGGGAGGCCGGCTACGCGGGCGAGTTGACGATCGCCGAGGACCTGACCCGCGTCCCCGTCCCCGCCCGCCGCTGACGGCGCGGGCGGCGTCCTACCCCTCGCCGCCCTCCGGGACCTCAAGACGCGACAGGTCGCACTGCCAGCCCGTCACGGCCTCGTCCCCCGCCCCGACCAGCATGCCGCCGGGGGAGAGCGCGACGGCCGCGACGTCATGGTGGGCGCGGAACGACAGCCGTCCCCCGGCGGGCAGGCTCCGCAGCTCGACCAGCCCGTCGGCCCAGGCGGTCACGCACACGACGCCGCCCGCCGCACGGGTCGCGGCGAGCGCCCGCGGCACCGCGTCACGGCGCGCCACAGGCACGTCCGACGGCGGTCCAGGCGGCCCCCACAGGACCACCCGCCCGTCCTCCGCCGCCGCGATCACCAGGGCCCGGCCGTTGCCCAGGGCCAGACAGCAGACGGCGGTCAGCGGCGCGTCCGTCAACCCGGCCGTCAGCCTCACCGTCCCGCTTCCGTCCGGCGCGCGGACCGACACCGTTCCGGAGGCGTCGCCGACGGCCAGCAGCCCCGCCTCAGCGTCGCCCGCCAGACAGGTGAGCGCCGCCCGCCCGGGGTCCAGGGCGCCGTGCGGCACGAGCGGCGGCCCCCCGTCGTCCGGCACGCGGCGTACGGCGCCCGAGGGATCGAGCGCGGCCCAGGAGCCGCCGGGCAGCGGGGCGAGCCCGCGCACCGGCCCGGCGGGCGCGCCCCCGACGCGGCCCGTCGTCACGCCGCTGCCGACGTCCAGCCGCCGCAACTGCCCCAGCGGGTCGGCCGCGAGGACCCACGGCTCCTCGTCCGGCCCGCCATGCCCGGCCGGTCCGAGGGCCAGGGCCCGGACGGCGCCCGGCCAGCGCTCGCCCTTCGCCGGGCCGTCGCCGACACCCGCGCTCGCCCGCACGAGGGACCACCGCGCGACGACGGCGTGGCGCCCCGCGGCCGGGGCGAGCAGCTCGGCCAGCCGCGGCGCCCGCGGCAGCGCCGCGGCATGGAGGACGGCCGCGCGTTCGGCGAGCCCGGTGCCCGCCTCGTCCAGCGCGGGCGCCGCCACGCCCCACACCGACCGCAGCGCCCCCGGCGTCGGCACCCCCCGGCGGTCGAGGAGCCCGCTGATGTCGCCAGGCGCCCCGTGGACGAGGAACCCCGGGTCGCTCAGCAGCCGCGCCGCCTCCTCACCCGTCCCGGCGTGGCCCGCGACATGCTCCAGGACGTAGCCGGGCGCGCCCGCCCAGTCCGGCACGCCACGCGAGTCCACCGGCACGAGCGAGAGCAGCGCGTCGAACAGCCCCTCGGGGGCGGCGGGCGCGGCGAGTTCGGCCAGGAAGGGCACCGGCAGCCGGAACGACCGGCCGCCCAGGGCACGCGCCGCCTCCGTCACGGCGTCGGCCGCGCCGGGCTCCCCAGGGAACGCCGCCGCGTGCAGCGCGCGCCAGGTGGCCAGGTCGAGGGGCCCCCTGGTCCGCGCGAGGGTGCCGAGGGCCCGGCGGACCGCCGCGTCGAGACCGTCCCACCACGCGCCGCACAGCCGTCGTACCGCCTCCTCGCCCTCGGCGGCGGCTCCGCCGAGTCCCGCAGCGCCCGGTATCCGCGCCGCCAGGTGGCCCAGCGCCGGGAACGGGTACGCGGCGGCGGCCGGTACGGGGCCCGGCGCGAGCCCGTCG
This sequence comes from Streptomyces avicenniae, assembly GCF_000719135.1. Classification (GTDB taxonomy): domain Bacteria; phylum Actinomycetota; class Actinomycetes; order Streptomycetales; family Streptomycetaceae; genus Streptomyces; species Streptomyces avicenniae. The sequence continues at coordinate 266,160 of NZ_JOEK01000011.1, forward strand.
TACCAGGCGGCGTAGGCGTCGGGGTCGGTCATGCGGGGGTCGTCCAGGTCGATGACGGCCGCCTGGGCGTCGAAGCCGCTCGCCGCCGCGTCGCGCACCTCGGCGACGACACGGACCCACGGGAGGTGGAGCAGCGGCTCCAGGACGTCGGCCACCAGCCGCGTCCCCGTCCGCCGCTCCCTGGCCACCGCCTGATGGAGGTCGGGCACGGCGATCAGCGACGGGCGCGCGTCGCGGGCCACCCGCGCCAGCAGGTCGGCCACCGACCGCGCCCGGTGGCCCAGTTGGTGGGCCAGCTCCCACACCAGCGGCCCCGGCGTCCGCCCGGCCGCCGGGAGGACGGCGTGGACGCGCGTGGCCGGACGGTCCGCGCCGTGCGCGACGAACCAGGCCAGCAGATGGCTCTTCCCGATCCCGCGCGAGCCGCTGACCAGGCAGAGCCGTTCGGCGCCGGGGTCCGTGGCCCAGCCGACCAGCGCCCGCCCGGCGGGGCCACGGCCCGCCGCCAGGGGAGCGCCGGAGGACGACGCGTCGGGCATGACGCACTCCTGTTCTGCGGCCCGGTTCTCCGCGGCCCGCTGTTCTGCGGTCAGGCGCGCGTCCGGCGGCGCAGGGCCGCGCGCCCCCTCAGCCCTCCGACGCGCGCCGTGCCGCCGCCTCACGCAGCAGCGCCACGAAGCCTTCCTCACGCTCCTGCGCCGTGCCGTCGTACGGGAAGCTGTGGGTGAACTCCGCGTCGGGGAAGACCTCGGCCAGCCACAACGAGCAGTAGTGGCCCGGCAGGAAGCACGCCTCCAGCTCCGTGTAGACCTTCCGCACCTGGCCCGGCTTCACACCCGACGCCCGCAGCTCCTCCCACAGCCGCTCCTCCGGATGCAGGCACAGCCCGCCGGACGAGGTGAGGATCTGCGGCAGCCCCTCGGCGTCGAGGACCTCGAACGCCGCGTACGCCGCCTGCATCATCGTGTGCCTGACGTCCTGGAGCACGGCCAGCCACCAGGAGTCCGCCGCCTCCGCAGGCCCGGGGTCGGCGACGGACAGCCGCCGCAGCAACGCCCTCACCAGCTCGGCCTGTTCGGGGACCGACTCGGTGGACGCCAGGGAGGACAGCCCCTCGTCCAGGGCGAGCAGCGATTCGAGGAACGCGTCCAGGGACCGGTTGACGAGCGGCCCGGGACCCTCGGCGCCCGCGTACTCGGCGCGCACCCCGCCGTCCCCGTCCACGCACAGGTCCGCGCCCCGGTCGGAGCCGATACGCGGCCAGCGCGCCCGCTCGTCCTCGGGCACCGTGGCGCCGACGGAGCGCCGGAACTCGCCGAGCGCCACCGGGCCTTCGTCCGAGACGAAGTACGGGCCGACCTGGCGCGGAACCCCGACCTCGGCCAGCAGCGCGGAGACCCCGGGCGGGGAGGCCGCGCCTGACGTGTCGATCCGGCGGAGCCCTTCCTGCCCGAACCGCGCGACCAGCCTGCCCGGAAGATCCGACATGTCGGCGCTCATACTGTCCCCTTGGCTCGCTGCCCCACCGTTCGGCTCATCCTATCGCCCGCCCCCCGCGCCGAACTCCGTGAACAAATCCCTCACCGGCGAGCGGTGTTCACGCTTTCCCCTCCTCTCACGCCAAAGCGCGCGATCGATGGCCCCGGCAGGGCGCCCCCCAATTCCCCGCGGAGCGCCGAGCGGTGAGAAAGGGAAATCCGCCGATCACCTCGAAAGGCACGTCGCCCGGCGGGAATTCGCCGCCTCGCCCCGACCGCGACCGGAAGGTCCGTCACGCCGCCGGACGCGCCTCCCGCGGCGTCATCCGCCGGTCACGAAGGTCAGGCCGGAGATCCGCGACGCGAAGGTCTGCCCCGCCGACAGGCTCGCCTCCGCCTGCACCGAGATGGCGGCCCCGAAGGTCCGCATGTCGTCGGTGTTCAGCCGCAGCGCCGGAAGCGGCTCACCGGCGGCGAGTTCGGACGCCTCCTCCCGCACCAGCCCCGCCACGGCCGTCGCGATCTGGTCCTGCACCGGGCCGATCACCCCGTCCACGAGCGCGCCGACCGCCTCCTCCTCGAAGCGCTCGATGATCTCGTTCACCAGGCGCCGCTGCAACTGCTGCGCCGCCACCGCCCCGCCGGAGGCCAGCCCGAACGTGGCCGCCGACGCCGCCAGCGCGGCGGCCATCTGCCCCGCCGCGATCCCGAGCTGCGTGATGCACCGGTACTTCATGCCCTCGACGGCGAGCGCGGCGGCGTCCAGCCCGTCGGCGAGCAACTCGCAGCCCTCGACCAGCGCGTGCATGTGTCCCGACGACTGCCTGCCCCACAGGTCGGCCAGCGCGAGATAGGAGCCCGCCCGGTAGACCTCGGCCAGCTCATGGGTGACGACCCCGTGCGTCACGTCCTGCGCGTCCTGGCACTCGCGCGCGTAGGCGCGCAGATGATCCGCCGCCTCGCGGAGTTCGTCCTCGTCGATGTCGGGCCAGTTGAAGCCCAGCCAGTCCACGACCTCGGCGAGCCATCCGGGTAAGTTGATCGACATGTGCATCCCCCCGATACACGTTCTTTCCCGCTACCCCTCGTCATGCATCGTACGAATGCGCGCCGCGCGGGCCAAGAGCGCATACCGGGCCGCCGCATTTCCGTGACGCGTTCGTGCATTCGGGCGGAAGTCGATCGTCCGGAATTGCCGCCGGGTGAGGGGGGAGCGGTGAATGGGGGAGGCGGAATGCGTGGTCCGGCAGGGCACGTCACCCCCCGGGCGCCGTCCCGCGCCCGGGGGGAATCCGTGTCAGCGCCGGAGAGGTTCTGACCGCACGCCGTTGATCGTCGTGCCCGCCTGCTGCCAGTTGAGCGCGACGTCGATCAGGAAGTCGGCGGGGAAGTCCAGCTCCGGCGTGCTGAGCCGGTCGAGCTCCGCCAGGTCGTCGTCGGAGAGCGTCACGTCGAGCGACGCCAGGTTCGCGTCCAGCTGGTCCACGCGGCGGGCGCCGATGATGGTCGCCGTCACGGGCGCCTGCTGCCGCACCCAGGCCAGCGACACGGCGGCCACCGGCGCGTTCAGCCGCTCACCGATGCGCCCGAGCCCGTCGATCAGGTCGAAGGTGCGGTCGGTCAGGCTCGCGGACACCTGGGAACTGCGCCCGGCACCCGACGGGTTCGGGTTGTCGCGCGTGTACTTCCCGGTGAGCACCCCGCCTGCCAGCGGGCTCCAGGGAGTGACGCCGAGCCCCAGCGCGTGGGCCGCGCCGAACAGCTCGTTCTCCACGGTCCGCTGGAGCAGCGAGTACTCCACCTGGATGGCCGCCACCGGCGCCCAGCCGCGGAACTCGGCGACGGTCGCGGCGCGCGTCACCGCCCAGGCCGGGGTGTCCGACAGCCCGAAGTAGCGGACCTTTCCCGCGCGCACCAGGTCGTCCAGCGTGGCGACCGTCTCTTCGAGCGGGGTGTGGCGGTCCCAGTTGTGCTGCCAGTACAGGTCGATGTAGTCGGTGCCGAGCCGTTCGAGGGACGCGTTCACCTGGTGCAGGATCGCCTTGCGGCCCGCGCCGCCCCCGTTCGGGTCGCCCGGGTGCATGTTCCCGGCGAACTTCGTCGCGATCACCAGCCGGTCGCGCAGCCCCGGGTGGGCCCGCAGGTACTCGCCGACGACCCGCTCCGAGCGGCCCTCGGTGTAGCCGTTGGCGGAGTCGAGGAAGTTGCCGCCCTGGTCCAGGTAGCGGTCGATGATGGCTGCCGAGGTCTCGTCGTCGGCGCCCCAGCTGGGGTCGCCGAACGTCATGGTCCCCAGCGCCAAGGGGCTGATCCGCAGGCCGGTACGGCCCAGGGTGCGGTAGTGGTCGAGTGCGGCCAAGGCGGTTCCTTCGTCGTGTTCTGATCACCGGACGTTGGCATCGTGCGGCATATGTCCGGTACGTCGCGGGAGGCCGCGTCCCGCGTGTGTCGGCGCCCCGGCGATGTGCTCCGGGCACGGGGAAGCGCCCCCACCGTCCGGTGAGGGCGCTTCGTGCGGGACCGCGCTGTGTGCCTCTGGTCAGTAGGCGCTGTTGACGTTGTCCATGGAGCCGTAGCGGTCGGCGGCGTAGTTGGCGGCGGCGGTGATGTTGGCGACGGGGTCGTAGGGGTCGGTGC
>NZ_JOEK01000012.1 GCF_000719135.1 Streptomyces avicenniae
CTCCAAGTTCCCCGGCACACCGTCGAACTCGTTGCGGAACGCCTCGGCCGACAGACCCGCCCAGTCCTGCACCGCACGATCCGACGCCAACCCCCGCACCCGCCCCAGCGCCTCGCCCACGTCGTCCGAGAACGTCCGCAAGGCGTCGGCGAGTTCACGGACCTCGCCCGGATCACCCGGCGTCGGGTCCGACTCCATTCCCACCGGGCTCCAGTCGGAAGGACGTGCCACGGCCACCCCCGGGGTCGCTGTCGGAAAGGCTTGTCCGACAGCGACAACGACGATCCGCCCGGGACGTCACTCCCCCGGCGGGCGGCGTCAGGTCTCGGTGAGGTGTTGTTCCGCCCAGATCGTCTTGCCCGTGGCCGTCTGGCGCGTGCCCCACTGCTGCGTGAGCTGGGCGACGAGCAGCAGCCCGCGCCCGCCCTCGTCGAAGGTGCGCGCCCGGCGCAGGTGCGGAGCCGTGCTGCTGCTGTCGGAGACCTCGCAGATGAGGGACGACTCGCCCCGGATCAGGCGCAGTTGGATGGGCGGCGCGGCGTGCCGGATGGCGTTGGTGACCAGCTCGCTGACGACCAGCTCCGTGATGAACGCCGCCTCGGGCAGCTCCCAGGCGACGAGCTGGTCGGCCGCCATCTTGCGGGCGCGGGCGACGACCGACGGGTCGGCGGCCAGGTCGATGGTCGCGACGTGCTGCGCGTCCAGGGCGCGCGTCCTGGCGACCAGCAGGGCGGCGTCGTCGGTCTGGCGCTCGGGCAGCAGGCTGTGGATGACCGCGTCGCAGACCGTCTCCAGCGAGTCGGCGGGCCGGGCCAGGACCTCCTGGAGCGTCCGCTGCCCGCTGTCGAACTCGCGGTCGCGCGGCGCGATCAGCCCGTTCGTGGTCAGCGCGATCAGGCTGCCCTCCGGCAGCTCCGTCGTGGCGGACTCGAACGGCAGGCCGCCGACGCCGAGCGGCGGTCCCGGGGTGACGTGCAGGGGGACGGTGCTGCCGTCGGGGCCGACGATCACCGGCGGCGGGTGCCCCGCGCTGGCGACCGTGCAGCTGCGCGACACCGGGTCGTAGACGGCGTACAGGCAGGTGGCGCCGATCTCGCTGACCGTGGAGGGCGCCGGGTCGAGGGCACCGGCCTGCTCGGCGAGGTGGGAGACGAGGTCGTCCAGGTGCGTCAGCAGCTCGTCGGGGGGCAGGTCCACGTCGGCGAGGGTGCGCACCGCGGTCCGCAGGCGGCCCATCGTGGCCGACGCGTGCAGGCCGTGGCCGACCACGTCGCCGATGACGAGCGCGACGCGCGTGCCCGACAGCGGCACGACGTCGAACCAGTCGCCGCCGACGCCCGCGCGGCTGCCCGCCGGGAGGTAGCGGGAGGCGACCTGGACCGCCGAGTGGCCCTGGAGCTTCTGCGGCAGCAGGCTGCGCTGGAGGGCGAGGGCCGTGCCGCGCTCACGGGCGAAGCGGCGCGCGTTGTCCACGCTGACGGCCGCCCGCGCGCACAGCTCCTCGGCGAGCAGCAGGTCGTCGCGCGCGAAGCGTTCGGAGCGGCTGCGCAGGAACAGCGCCGTGCCGAGGACGGTGCCCCGCGCGCGCAGCGGGACCGCCATGGCGGAGTGGATGCCGAACGCCTCGTTGACCGCCTGACGGCGCTCGTCCTCGGCGGCCCAGCGCTCGTAGACGGGGTCGCCCTCGCTGGCCATGACGGCGCGGCCCGTGGCGAGGCAGCGGGCGGTGGTGGAGTCGGCGGGGTAACGGTCCGTCGCGCCGACGGGCACGACGGACTCGGGCGCGCCCTCGTGGACGGACTGCTGGGCGACGCGGCGCAGCGTGAGGCCGTCGGGCGAGGGGGCGGGCGGCTCGCCGCCCGTGGTGATCTCGGGCAGCAGGTCCACGGTGGCGAAGTCGGCGAGTTCGGGAACCATGATGTCGGCCAGTTCCTGGGCCGTGCGGGTGACGTCCAGGGTGCTGCCCAGGCGGTCACCGGCCTCCTTGAGGAGCGCGAGCCTGCGGCGGGCCCTGACCTGGTCGCTGATGTTGGACGCGGCGGCGAAGACGCCGCGCACCTCGCCCGCCGGGTCGCGGATCGGGGAGAGGTCAACGGCCCAGGTGGTGCTCAGCCGGGTCTCGGAGGTGGCGGCGACCAGTTCGACGCGCTGGTACTTGCCCTCGCGCGCCACCTCGCGTGCCGTCTCGACGACGCCGCGCATGGAGTCGGCGGCGCGCTCGTCGGGCGGCATGACGGCGGGGCGGGCGGGCGTGGCGCCGGACGCGTCGGGGCGGAACAGTTCGTCGAGCGTGCGGCCGGTCGTCTCCTCGCGGCGGATGCCCATGCGGCGCAGGGACATGGCGTTGGTCCACTGGATGCGGCCGTCGCTGTCGTAGATGCTCAGCGAGTTGCTCGACTGCTCGAAGGCCCATTCGAGGAGCCCGATGTGCTCGGCGGCGCGCTGCCACAGCGAGACGGTGACGGACCAGCTGAGCGCGCCGTCCGCGTCGGCGGCCGGGGCGGCGACGACGCGGACGGGCACGACGTGGCCGTCCCGGTGCCGCAGACCGAGCCAGCCGTGCCAGCCCGCCCGTTCGTCACGGCAGCGCCTGGCGGCGTCGGCGGCGTCATGGGCGAGCAGCTGCGCGGCCGACCGTCCGATGACGTCGCCCGCCGGGTGGCCGAGCAGCCGCTCGGCGCCCCCGCTCCACGCCCGGACGACACCGTCCGTGTCCACGACCGCCGTGGCCGCCTCGGCCTCGGGGACGACGACACCATCGGGTCGGTCCATCGCGTTTCATCCTTCACACCACGCCCCTGCGGCGCGGACCACCGTGCGCGGGGAATACGCGCATATCCACGGAAACCGTATAACCAGGCGGGCCGATCGCGCCACGTCGCCGCGGGGGCGGGGTGGGTGGGGTCACCAGCGGTCGTGGACCTGGCCCCTGATGCGGCGGTCGTACAGCTCGGTGACGGCGTCGAGGGTCGCGGGCGGCAGCGGGGGCAGCGCGGCGGCCCCGGCGTTGGCCCGTGCCTGCTCGGGCGAGCGGGCGCCGGGGATGACGGTGGACACGCCGGGCTGCTGGATGATCCAGCGCAGCGCGGTCTGCGCCGACGTGGCGCCCGACGGGGCCAGACGGGCGAACTCCGCCGCCGCCTCGACGCCGGTCGCGTAGTCCACGCCGGAGAACGTCTCGCCCTGGTCGAACGCCTCGCCGTTGCGGTTGTACGTGCGGTGGTCGTCCGCGCCGAAGACGGTCTCCGGGGTGTAGCGCCCGGACAGCAGGCCCGACGCGAGCGGCACGCGCGCGATGATCCCGACCCCCGCCTCCACGGCTGCGGGCAGGACCTCTTCGAGGGGCTTCAGGCGGAAGGGGTTCAGGATGATCTGCACGCTGGTGGTGCCGGGCCTGGCGATGGCGGCGAGCGCCTGCGCGCAGGTCTCGACGCTGACGCCGTACCGGGCGGTCCTGCCCTCGGCGACGAGGGTGTCGAGGGCGTCGAAGACGGCGTCCGAGTGGTAGACGGCCGTCGGCGGGCAGTGCAGCTGCACGAGGTCGAGCGTGTCCACGCCGAGGTTCTCGCGGGACCGGTCCGTCCAGGCGCGGAAGTGGTCGAGGTGGTAGTTCTCCGGCTCCTGCGGGAGACGGCGGCCCATCTTCGTGGCGACGAGGAGGTCCGCGTCCGGCCGCTGGGCGCGGTAGCGGGCGATGAGCCGCTCGCTGCGCCCGTCGCCGTACACGTCGGCGGTGTCGAGGAACGTCACCCCCGCCTCGACCGCCGCGTCGAGCACGGCGAGCGCGTCGTCCTCGACGACCTCTCCCCAGTCGGCGCCGAGCTGCCAGGTCCCGAGCCCGAGGACGGACACCTGCTGTCCTGATCTGCTGAATGCACGCTGCTCCACGGGGGCATTCTGGCAGGCGCGCGCAAGGGGGCGGGGCGCGGGGCGCTTTGCGGCGATGTGACCCGCTCGTCCGCGCGGGAGGGGGCGCCCTACGATGGACGCGTCCCCTTATCCCCCGCCCACGCGCCGCGGCCCGCACCGCCTGGCGCGTCGAGCAAGCGCTTTCCGAGGAGTGGCATGTCTGCGCCGTCGCCCACGGCCCGCCCCGCCGACGGCACGGAGCGCGGGGGCGGCCCACCCGGGGGCGCGCGGGCGTACGTGGTGTGGTCGGCCGGGGTGCTGGCGTACGCCATGTCGGTCATGCAGCGGACGTCCCTCGGCGCCACGGGCCTGGACGCGGCGGACCACTTCGACGTCTCCCCCACGGCGCTGTCCACGTTCGTCTTCGTCCAGGTCGTCGTCTATCTGACGATGCAGATACCGGCGGGGCTGATCACCGGGCGGTGGGGCGCGCGGCTGACGGTGGCGGCGGGCGGGCTGATCGCGGGCTGCGGGCAGGCGCTGCTGGCGTTCGCGGGGAACGTGCCGACCGCCGTGCTGGCCCGGGTCGTGGTGGGCGGCGGCGACGCGCTGATCTTCGTGGCCGTGCTGACGCTGCTGCCGCGCTGGTTCCCGGCGCGGCGGGTGCCGCTGATCACGCAGGTCACGATGATCCTGGGCCAGGCGGGGCAGATCCTGTCCACGATGCCGTTCCTGGCGGCGCTGCACGCGTTCGGCTGGTCGAGCACGTTCGCCTCGGCCGCCGCGCTGAGCGTGCTGGCGGGTGCGCTGGCGCTGGCCGTGGTGCGGGACGCGCCGCCGGGGGGCGAGCGGCCCGTGCGGGTGGCGGCCTCGGGCCGGGAGATCCTGGGGCAGCTCGGCACGATCTGGCGGCGCCCGGGGACGCGGATGGGTTTCTTCGGCCACATGGTGACGCAGTTCCCGACGACCGTGTTCTCGCTGCTGTGGGGCGTGCCGTACCTGGTGTCGGCGCAGGGCCTGTCGCCGGGGACGGCGAGCGGGCTGCTCACGCTGTTCGTGGTGTGCGCGATGGTGGTCGGGCCGGTGCTCGGGGTGCTGACGGCGCGGCATCCGCACCGCCGTTCGTGGCTGCTGCTGGGGGTGGCGGGCGCCGCCGCGACGCTGTGGACGGTCGTGCTGGCGCTGCCGGGGCCCGCGCCGATGTGGCTGCTGGTGACGCTGGCCGTCGTGCTGTCGGCGGGCGGTCCTGGGTCGGTCGTCGGCTTCGACATCGCGCGGACGTCGAACCCGCCGCAGTCGCTGTCGGTGGCGCAGGCCATGGTGAACCTCGGCGGGTTCTCCGCGTCGCTCGCCGTGCTGTTCCTGATGGGTGTGGTCCTGGACGCGGCGGGCGGCTACACGTTCGACGCGTTCCGGCTGGCGTGGCTGGTGCAGTACCCGTTCTGGGCGATCGCCGTGACGGGCGTGCTGGTGACGCGGCGAGCGGCGCGGCGCGCGTCGGCGGCGGAGCGGGTCGTGGCGTCGGGTGTGCCGGAGCCCACCGTGACGGCCCGCGCCTGAGTGAGGCGGTGCGCGGGCCGTGCGCGTCAGGCGGGGGTGGAGGCGGTTCCTGAGGGACGCGGCTGCGCGGTGCCGGGCTCGGGGCGTACCGCGACGGGCCGTCCCGGGCGGTGCGCCGGGATGAACAGCGCGAGGGCGATGGCGGCGAGCGCGGCGGCTCCCGCGATGGCGAACGCGGTGCGGAAGCCCGCGAGCGAGGGGACCTCGGTGCCCGCGAAGGACGTCGTCATCGAGGCGAGCAGCACGCCCGCGACGGCGCTGGACGAGGAGATGCCGACCGAGCGCATCAGGGCGTTGAGGCCGTTGGCCGCGGCGGTCTCGGTCACGGGGACGGCCGACATGATGAGGGCGGGCATGGCCGCGTAGGCGACGGCGATCCCGGCGCCGATGATGCAGGAGACCAGGACGAGGTGCCAGACCTCGCTCATCAGCGGGATGCCGACGGCGTAGCCGAGCGCGACGCCCCCCACGCCCGTGATCAGGGACGTCTTCGGGCCCCAGCGGGCGGAGAGGCGCGCGGAGACCGGCGAGACGAGCATCATCACGACGCCGCTCGGCGCCATGCACAGCCCGGCCGCGACCATCGACTGCCCGAGCCCGTACCCCGTCTCGGCCGGGAGCTGGAGGATCTGCGGCTGGACGAGCTGCATCGCGTACATCGAGAAGCCGACCAGGACGGACGTCAGGTTGGTGAGGAGGACGCGGGGCTTCGCGGTGGTGCGCAGATCGACCAGCGGGGTGCGGGCCCGCAGCTCGTACGCGCCCCACAGCAGCAGGATGACGGGGGCGGCGGCGAACAGGCCGAGCGTGAGCGGCGCCGACCAACCCCAGTCGCCGCCCTTGGAGATGGCCAGGAGCAGGCAGATGAGCCCGGCGGACAGGCCGATGGCCCCGGGGACGTCGAACCGGCCGCCGCCGCGCACGGGCGACTCGCGGACGAGGACCGTGACGAGCACGAAGGTGATCGCGCCGAGCCCGGCGGAGCCCCAGAAGAGCATGTGCCAGTCGGTGGCCTGGGCGACGGCGGCGGACAGCGGCATGCCCAGGGCGCCGCCGATGCCGAACGACGCGCTCATCAGCGCCATCGCCGATCCCATGCGCTCGGGCGGCAGTTCGTCGCGCATGATGCTGATGCCGAGCGGGATGACGCCCATGGCGCAGCCCTGGAGCGCGCGGCCGACGAGGACGGGGACCAGGGAGTCGCCGAGCGCGCAGATGGCGGAGCCGACGACGAGCAGGGCGAGGCAGGCGAGCAGCACGCGGCGCTTGCCGTACATGTCGCCGAGGCGTCCGGTGACGGGGGTGGCGACGGCGCCCGCGAGCAGCGTCGCGGTGATGACCCAGGAGGCGGCGGACGGCGAGGTGTCGAGCAGCGCGGGCAGGTCGGGTATGAGGGGCACGACCAGGGTCTGCATCACCGCGACGGTGATGCCCGCGGCGGCGAGGGCGCCGATGACGGCGCCCGCCCTGGGCTCCTCCCTCCCCACCGGGTGTGTCGTGGCCGGGGTCGTGTGCGCCATGGGGAGCCTCCGCATCCGTCGGGCCGTGCCGTTCCGTTCCGCGTCCGTACCGGTCACGCCTGTCCGACGGAAATGCATGATACATACACTATGTAAAGCGCATACCAAGGGTAGAATTTCCGCGCAACACCAGGACAACTGTGCGAATCGCGCGCCGTTCCCGCCCCGCGCGCGACCGCCCCGAGACCGGGAGGCAGGTATGCAGGACCTGTCGGAACTCGAACGCGAGCTGATGCTCATCACCCGGACGCAGGCGCTGTGTCCGACGGCGAGCCGCTCGTCGTGGGCGCTGCTCGACCGGTCCGCCTATCTCCTGATGAGCCGCGTCGAGGCGCAGGGCCCGATGTCGATCGGCGAGCTGGCCGAGGCGTTCGGGCTCGACACCTCCACGGTCAACCGGCAGACGGCGGCCATGCTGCGCAGCGGCCTGATCGAGCGCCACCCCGACCCGGCGGGCGGCATGGCCCGCAAGCTCGACCTCACGGCCGAGGGCAGGCGGCGGCTGGTCGCCGACCGGGAGCGGCACCGCGAGGTCCTGGCGGAGTCGCTGGCCGACTGGCCGGAGGAGGACCTTCGGCAGTTCGTCCGGCTGCTGGCCCGGTACAACGCGCGCTGCGAGACGCGGCGCGGCCAGCCGTGGCCGCGCCGGGGACGGCTGCTCGGCGAGCTGGTCCCCGACGCGCGGGAGCGCGCGGAGGACGGCGGCCCGGCCGCGCGGTGACCGCGGCGGGCGTGGGGCCCGCCGGGCCGGTGCGGGGGGCGCGGCCTAGCATGGCCGGAGGGGGCTCCCGTGACGGGTGGGGCCGCCGCGGGAACCGGAGGAAGCACGTGAACGATCGCCCGACGCCCCCCGCCGCACCCGGACGCCGCGCCCCGCACCGAGCGCGCGTCCTGCGCACCGAGCGGCTGACGCCCCACATGATCCGGATCGTGTTCGGCGGCCCGGGACTCGCCGCGTTCGAGGCGGGCGCCTACACCGACCACTACGTCAAGCTGCTCTTCCCGCCGCCGGGCGGCAGCTACCCGGAGCCGTTCGACCTGGGCGTCATCCGCGAGACGCTGCCGCGCGAGGAGTGGCCGCGCAGCCGGACGTACACCGTCCGCGCCTGGGACGCCGACGCGCGCGAGCTGACCGTGGACTTCGTGCACCACGGCGCCAGCGGCCTCGCCGGGCCCTGGGCCGACGCCGCGCGGCCCGGCGACACGCTGTACCTCGTCGGCCCTGGCGGCGCCTACGCGCCCGACCCGGCCGCCGACTGGCACCTGCTCGCCGGGGACGAGAGCGCCCTGCCCGCCATCGCGGCCACGCTCGAACGGCTGCCCGAGGGCGCGACGGCCAAGGTCTTCCTCGAAGTCGCGGGCCCCGACGAGGAGCAGAAGCTGACGACGGCGGCCGACGCCGACGTCGTCTGGGTGCACCGGGACGGGCGCGGCATCGGCGAGGGCCTGGTCGAGGCCGTCACGGCGCTCGCCTTCCCGCCGGGCCGCGCGCAGGTCTTCGTCCACGGCGAGGCGGGCTTCGTGAAGGAGCTGCGGCGGCTGCTGCGCGTCGAACACGGCCTGCCCAAGGACCAGTTGTCGATCTCCGGCTACTGGCGGCGCGGCGCGGACGAGGACGGCTGGCAGTCGTCCAAGGCCGAGTGGAACCGCCAGGTCGAGCGGGAGCAGGAGCAGGGCCGCGGCGACTGACGCTCAGCCGCCCGCGACCGCCATCAGGTAGCCGGGCGGGACGAACCGCACGGTCAGCGGCACGTCGGCGCCGCGCGGGCCCGCGAGCTCCCGCAGCGCCGCGCGGCCGTACATCTTGCGGAAGCTGATCACGCCGTCGTGGACGTGCGCCGCGCCGCCCGTCAGGTAGAGCAGCGGCACGGCCGTGAGGTACGCCGGGTGGCGCCAGCCGTCGATGAGCAGCAGCCGCCGCGCCACCCGCGTGCCCTCGCGCAGCACCCGCACGACGGCGGGCGGCGGCAGGTGGTGCAGGGACAGCGCGAAGACGGCCAGGTCGTACGCGCCGTCGGGCGCATCGACGGCGGTGGCGTCGAGCAGCCGCACGTCGGCGCGCGGGTGGCGGCCGAGGTCGCCCGAGCGCAGCGCGCGGACGACGGCGGGGCTGTTGTCGCTGACCGTGAGCCGTACGGCCGGGTCGGCGGCGAGCAGACGGCGCGCCAGCCCGCCGTGTCCCGCGCCCAGTTCGAGGACGCGCGGCTCCGCGACGCCTCCGGCGTGGGCGAGGGCGAGGGTGCGCCGGGTGAACGTGCGGTGCCCGCCGGTCAGCCGGTGCATGCGGTCCAGGCCGCGCAGCACGCGGGCCTGCCGGTCCGGCCGGTCCTCGCCGTCGATGTACTCGGGGCGGTCCGTCTCGTAGAGCCGGTCGAGGCGTGAGGCGCGCGGGCCGCCGCGCGGCAGGGCGCCGGTCACGGGAGCTGCGGCGGCTGCGTGCCGGTGAGGGAGCCCGCCAGCGCGCACAGCAGGACGATCGCCGGGTAGACGCTGGCGCGGTTGAACAGCACGAGCGACGTCGCGGGCCCCGGGTCGCGCAGCAGCCGTACGGCGGGCCACAGCAGCGCCCACGCCCCCGCGAGCGCGGCGCCGACCGGCGCCACCACGCCGATGGCGGGCGCGCGGGACGCGAGGAGGACGACGCCCGCCGCCGTCGCGACGGCCACGCAGCCCGCGACGACCGCCCCCGCCGCGCGCGGCCCGTGCACGACGGGCACCGTGCGGATGCCGAGCGGCCGGTCGTCCTCGACGTCGGCCCAGTCGTTCGGCACGTTGCGGCCCCCGATCTCCCAGGCCGCCATCCACAGGCAGAACAGGCCGAGCACCGGCCAGTCGGGCGTGGGCGTCGTGACGAACCATCCGGCCGCCGCGCCCGCCGCGACCATCAGGCCGCTGAGCACCGTCTTCCACGGCGAGACGGTCGCCAGCGCGCAGTAGGCGGCCTCCAGGAGCGCGGCGACGGCGAACAGCGCCACGCACACCCAGCTGATCAGCGCCGCCAGGACGAGCGCCGTGCCGCTGAGCAGCGCCACCCAGGCCGCGGCAGCCGCGTACGGCAGCCGGCCCGTGGCAATCGGGTGCCGGTCCCCCGCGCCGTCGATGTCGAACGCCCCGGCCGCGACGAGCCGTTCCGCGCCCCGGCGGTCCACGCGCGCGTCGATCAGGTCGTTCGCCGCGAAGACGGCGAGGTACCCGGCCGTGGCCCCGAGGACGGCGACGCACAGCCGCCCGGGGGCGGGCGGCCCCGCCACCGCGCCCGCGACGACCGCCGCGAGCAGCGGCTGCGCGACGCTCAGGGCGGCCTGGGTCCCGCGGGAGAGCCCGTACAGGGCCCGGACCGACAGGGCGAGGGTGGTCACGCGGTCTCCCCGGGAACGGCGGCGTCCATGATCGCCGCCACGCTAGCGGGCGACCGTGGCGGGCCGGGGCCCAACGGCCGCCGCCGTCCGGGTGATTCGCGCCGCCGCTCGGTGGGCAGGGCGGTTACGGCGGCTCGGTACCGGGCCGCTGACCTGCGGGACGTACGCTCACGCGGGGGGCACGTCCGCCGCTGCCGCCCGCCGTCCGTACGGCCCGCGTGGCCGCCGCGGCCCGGCGGGCGGGAGTCGCCGCCGTGTGCCCGGACGAAAGGAGACACCGAACGTGACGACCCGTTCCGCGCGGCCCCGCGTGGCGATCCTTGGGCTCGGCATGATCGCCGAGGTGCACCGGCGCGCGGCGCTGCTCGCCGGTGCAGACGTGATCGGCCTGCTCGGCCGCGACCACGGGCGCACCCGCGCCACCGCCGACGCCTGGGGCGTGCCCACGGCCTACCGCAGCATCGAGGAGGTCGCCGCGGGCGACGCCGACGTGGTGCACGTCTGCACGCCCAACGCGACGCACGCCCCGTACGCCCTGGCGCTCCTCGCCGCCGGGGGCAAGCACGTCATCTGCGAGAAGCCGCTCGGCGCCGACGTGGCGGAGGCCGAGGCCATGGCGGAGGCGGCGCGCGGCGCCGGGGTGGTGACGGCGGTGCCGTTCGTCTACCGCTACCACCCCGTCGTCCGCGAGATCCGCGCGCGGCGGCTGGCCGGTGAGCTGGGCGCCACCCACGCCGTCCACGGCAGCTACCTCCAGGACTGGCTGCTGTCGCCCGACGCGTCGAGCTGGCGCGTGGACCCGGGGGCGGGCGGGTCGTCCCGCGCGTTCGCCGACATCGGCTCGCACTGGTTCGACCTGGTGGAGTGGGTGAGCGGCGAGCGGGTCACCGAGCTGACCGCGCAGACGCGGATCGCGCTGCCGGAGCGCCCGGCGGGCAGCGTCGCCTCGTTCTCGGGCCCCGCCGGGGCCGACGCGCCGCGCGTGCGCGTGACGACCGAGGACATCGCGATGGTCATGGCCCGCACGGCGGACGGCGTGCCGTTCTCGACGACCATCTCGCAGATCGCGGCCGGGCGGAAGAACCGGCTGTGGTTCGAGCTGGACGGCGCGACGGGCAGCGCCGTGTTCGACCAGGAGAGACCGGAGTCCGCCTGGTTCGGCACCGCGACCGGCGCCGAGATCTTCGTCCGCGACCCGGGCGCGGGCTCGGCGGAGCAGCGGCGGCTGGCGACCCTGCCCGCCGGGCACGCGCAGGGCTACGCGCAGTGCTTCGAGGCGTTCGTCGCCGACGCGTACGCGACGATACGCGGCGAGGAGCGCGAGGGCCTGCCCACCTTCGAGGACGGCCTGCGCGCCGCCCGTCTTACCGAGGCCGTCCTGCGCTCGGCCGCCGCACGGACCTGGACGGAGATCTGACGGCATGAAACTGGGATTCTTCACCGCCTGCCTGCCCGCGTGGCCGCTGGAGCGGATCGCCGCGTTCGCGGCGGAGACGGGCTACCAGGCCCTGGAGGTCGCGGTCTGGCCGCGCACCGGAGGCCGTGACTTCGAGGCGGGGCACCTGCCCGTCGCGTCGTTCACCGGGGCGGACGCCGACGCGACACGGGAGCTGTTCGACCGGCAAGGGCTGGAGCTGAGCGCCCTCGCCTACTACGAGAACAACCTCCACCCCGACCCGGCCCGCCGCGCGGAGATCGCCACGCACCTGCGGCACGCCATCGACACGGCGGCCACCCTCGGCGTGCCCTGGGTCGGCACGTTCATCGGCCGCGACCCGTCGCGGTCGGTGGCCGAGAACCAGCGGGAGGCGGAACGCGTCCTGCCGCCGCTGGTCGAGTACGCGGGCGAGCGCGGCGTCGGCGTCCTCATCGAGAACTGCGTGATGGAGGGCTGGCACCCCGACGGCTACCCGGGCAACATCGCCTACTCCCCCGAGCTGTGGGAGTGGATGTTCTCGCTGGGCCTCTACCTCAACTGGGACCCGTCGCACCTGACATGGATCGGCATCGACCCGCTGGAGACGATCCTCCCCTACGCCGACCGCATCGTGCACGCGCAGGCGAAGGACGTGCAGCTGGACGCGCGCGCCCGTGACCGGTTCGGGTTCTTCGGCACCGTGGACAAGGAGGGCGACCCGTGGCGCACCGGCTGGTGGCGCTACCGCATCCCGGGGCGCGGGCAGGTGGACTGGACGCGGGTCGTGGACACGCTGCACGAGGCCGGGTTCGGCGGCGTCCTGTCGGTCGAGCACGAGGACCCGCTGTGGAGCGGCACGGACGAGCGCGTCACCGAAGGGCTGCGCATCGCGCACGGCACGCTGCGCCCGCACATCGGCCCGGCGGACCTCGTGCCGCGCCGCTGACGCGTCCCCGCGCCGCCGCCACCCCCGCGGGCGGCGGCGCGGGACGGGCGGGGCGGGCTACTTGACGCCCGTGGCCTGGTTGTACGCGGCCAGAAGGGCGTCGCGGTAGCCGTCGTACTTGGCGTTCTCGATGTCCTCGTAGCCCTTCTCACGCGGGTTGTCGCTGTCCGGGCGGCCGAGGCGCACGTCGCTCTCGTGCACCCCCGGGCTCGCCAGGTCGGGCAGGGAGTACTCCCCGGCGCCCCGGTAGTCGGCCTCGATGGCGGCGTTGGCGACGATGGTGCGGATCGGCGTGTGGCCGAACTCCAGCGCGTCCCACTTGGCCCGCGACTCCGCCTCCGTCGGGTCGGGCAGCGAGTGCCGCAGCATCTCGGCGAGGCCGAAGGCACCGGCGGAGACGGGCGCGCCGATCCGGCCGTACTCGCCGAGGGTGTTGACGATGCCCGCGGCGGTGGACACGGAGGTGACCAGCGTCGCCTGGCGGCGGGTGCCCGCGGTGGCGTCGGGGATGTGCGTGTCCGCGAGGTGCTTGGCGTGCTCCACGGCTCCGGCGACGGTGCCGAGGCGGGCGAAGGGGGAGGCGTTGTCGCCGTTGCCGTCCGCGTCCTCGGCGAACGCCGCGTAGGCGGTGGCGCCCTGCCAGGCGGCGACGTCGCGGAAGAACTGGTCGTTGACCATCGGGTCGGCCTTGTCCATCAGCTGGAACAGCCCGTTGCGCACGTCGCGGTCCACGTTGAAGCGGCCGTCCTCGTACCAGGTGTCCTGCGAGCTGACCGAGAGGAGGTCCATGTAGCGGATGGCCATGTCGCCGACGGCGGACTGGAGCGCGCCGTGGTGCGCCGCCAGGTCCTCGCTGGTGGGGCCGTTGCCGAGGACGTAGTCCTTGTGGTCAACGGAGGAGACGACGGTCTCGTAGGCGGCCTCGATGAACGGGTGCGCCGCGTCGCTCTTCGGGTCCACGCCCTCGGGGATCGTGGTGCCGGAGCGCACGAGGTCGGCCGCGCCGTCGCTGTCCTGCCAGGTCTGGACGAGCAGCGAGTTGCGGAAGTCATCGTCGAGCAGGAGCCCGGCGGACGCGTCCGCGTTGAGCGAGGCGGCGCTGAGCAGGTCGCTGCTCCCGGTGTTCGGGACGACGTCCCCGAAGCCGCGGAGCAGGCCGTGCTGCTGCGAGGAGCGTTCCTGGATGCCGACGGCGGCGTGCGCGATGTCGGTGGCGAACTGGTCGCCGGGCGTGATCGTCATATGGCCGAGGACGTCGCCGAAGCCGTTGAACCGGCGCAGCTCGTCGGTCAGTTCGTCCGGATCGGTGGGGCCGGTCCCGTTGCCGAAGAGCGCGCCGTCCTCCCACTCGTAGACGAAGCGCTTGACGACGTCGGGCAGTTGCTCGCGCTGCTGTGCGTCGCCGACGTCGAAGCCGCCGACCGCCGGGTTGGTGAGGAGACCGAGGCCGTTGGCGATGTCCATCTTGCCGCCGTTCCAGCCGTCGATCTTGTTGCCGAGGGCGGCGATGTCGTCGGCGTCGAGGCCCGCGAAGAACTCCTCCAGATAGGCGCGTTCCGCGGCGGTGAGGCGGCGGGACGGGTCGCCCGGGTCGTTCGAGTCGCCGTAGATGGCGTCGGTGATGCCGTCGAGCCCCTGGGTGAAGCGCTGGATCATCTCCGGGTCGGGCTCGTCCTTGGCCAGTTCCTTGGCGAGCTGGTCGGCGGCCCACTCCGCCTGGCCCTCGGTCGTCCACAGGTCGAGCGGCCCCGACAGGTCGTAGCCGAGGAGCTGGAGTTCCTGCCCGTAGCCGGTGAGCTTGCTGCGGTAGTCGTCGATCGTGTCGGTCATCTCGGTGTGGGTGGACTTGGCGCTCTCCGCGACGCTCTCCAGGTAGCGCTTGCGGATCTGGCGGCCGACGTCGGCGGCGAGCCCGTCCACGCCCTCCTGCGTGGGCGAGAAGCTCATCGTCTCGCCGTTGTCGAGCGTCACGGTGGCGGCGACCGTGCCGGGGGCGTCGGCGCGCTGCGCGGCGGCGCGCGAGGCGGCGTTGATCAGCTCGATGCTGCGGGAGAGTTCGGCCTGCGCGGCGTCGAAGTTCTCCTGGTAGACGACGTCGAGGCCCTTGGTGTACGTCATGCCGTGGCCGACGGGCGGGCCGCCCGCGCCGTCGATGAGCGTGTTGACCGAGGAGACGGTGTCCAGCGCGAGGTTCATGGCCCGCACGAGCCAGCCGACGACCTCGTCCATGTCCGCGCCGTTGCCCTGGAGGCCGCGTGCCGTGTCGTCGATGCGGCCCGCGCTGTCCACCAGGGGGGTGCCGTTCAGACTGCCGGACTCGGCGCCGTGCTCGGTGGCGGCCTCGGCCAGCGTGCCCGCGTCGTCCGCCTCACCGGCGGCGCGGGCGTAGACCGCCGCGGTGTCCCCCATGCTCTCGGGGTCGATCTCCGAGGAGAACGTGCGGGCCAGCCCCCAGGGCTCGACCCCGGCCTCCGCCTCGACCTCCGGGCGGGTGAAGCTGACGTCAACCATGCCGACCCCCGTTCCTGGCCCTGTCACATACGCACATTCCCGCAAAGGGGCGACATCATGAACACGGCCCCGCCAAAGGTTAAGCAAACGCTTCACCCGCGTATATGTCTACGACGTAACAATTGTTGAGCGGGCGTGCGACGGGCCCTGCGCCGTTGCGCCGTCAACCTTCCTGCGGGCGGACGGGGTTGCCCTGCCAGCGTGCTCCGTCGGGCAGGTGCTCGGCGGCCATCACCAGTGAGAGCGGGGCGACGTGGGTGTCCTCGCCGACGCGGCTGCCCGGCAGGGCGATCCCGTGCGGTCCGAGGACGGCGCCCGGCGCGAGGTCCACCGTGTCCAGGCGCATGACGCGGTCGTGGAACAGGTGCGTCTGCACAACACAGCCGCGTCCGACGACGGCGCCGTCCCCGATGCGAACGAGGTCCGGCTCGGGCAGCCAGTGCGTCTCGCACCACACGCGGCGGCCGATGCGGGCGCCGAGGCCGCGCAGCCACCAGGTCAGCAGCGGCGTCCCCAGGGCGGGGCGGACCAGCCAGGGCACGGCGAGGACTTCGACGAACGTGTCGTACAGCTCGTTGCGCCAGACGAACGGGCTCCACAGCGGATGCCTGCCGGGCACGAAGCGGCCCATCAGCAGCCACTTGGCGGCCGTCGTCAGCGCGCCAGCCAGCAGCCCCGTCACGCACAGGAGCGGGCCGCTGAGCAGCAGCGCGTACAGGGGTCCAGCGGCGTCCCACACGAGCAGCAGCGTGTAGCTGACGCACAGCCGCAGCGTGGCGTCGAGGAGTACGGGGAGCACGCGGCACAGTTCGACGGCCGCGCGGGCGGCCCGCAGCCGGGGGCCGGGGCTGAACGTGCGGGCGGGGTCGGTGCGTTCGGCCGTGCGGCGCAGTGGGATCGGCGGGTTGCCGAGCCAGGAGGACCCGGCGGGGACTTCCGGCGGGGCGTCGGCGAGCACGGCGACGAGGGCGCCGTCACCGATGACGCGGCCGGGCGCGGCATGTCCTGAGTTGCCGATGAACGCCTTGGCGCCGATGCGGGTGACGCCCAGGTGGACGCGGCCACCGCGCAGTTCGTAGGGCGCGGCGAGCACGTGGTCGGCGAGGAACGCGCCGGGGCCGACGCGCAGCAGGGAGGGGAGGGTGACGACGGTGGACAGTTCGGTGTCGCGGCCCACGCGCGCGCCCAGCAGGCGGAACCAGACGGGCGTGAACAGGGAGGCGTACAGGGGGAACAGCGTCTGGCGGCTGACGGTGAGGATGCTGTGCGTCAGCCAGGAGGCCCAGCCCGCCGCGCTGTCCGCCGGGTGGTCGCCTGGCCGTAGCGCGCGGGCGAGGAGCCGGACGGTGAGGGTGACGAGCAGGGCGTGCCCGAGGCTTCCGAGTGCGACGAGGACGGCGGCGCGGGCGGGGAGTGCGGCGAGGCCGCCGACGGGGAGTGCCAGGGCCAGCAGGACGGCCGGGGCGACGGCGCTCCAGGTGAGGAGGGCGAGGAACGCGGGGCTGAGCAGGCGGATCAGCGCCCAGGCGCGGGCGGCGGCGCGCTGGGGGGTGGGGACGAGGGCGGGCGCGTCGTGCGGGGTGGGGCCGCCGGGGTGGGGGGCGGCCGGGGAGCCGGACCAGCGCGCGCCGTCCGGGACGTGTCCGGTGACGCAGGCGCCGGGCAGTGCCTCGGCGTGGGCGCCGAGGTGGGCGCCCGGTTGGAGGACGGCGCGGGCGCCGACGCGGGCGCCTGGGCCGACGTGGACGGTGCCGACGCGGAGGGTGTCGCCGTCGAGCCACCATCCCGTCAGGTCGGCCTCGGGCTCCACGGCGCAGTCCGCGCCGAGGTGCGCGAGGCCGGTGACGGGGGGCAGCGCGTGCAGGGCGGCGCGGGGGCCGACGCGGCAGCCGAGGAGGCGCGCGTACCAGCGGGCGAGGGGGGTGCCGGTGAGGGCGGTGAGGGCGAGGGCGTCCGCGAGCCGTTCGGCGGCCCAGAGGCGGAGGTGACGGTGGCCGCCGCGCGGGTGGGTGCCGGGGGTGAGGCCGTGGCACAGCAGGCGGGCGGAGGCGGCGGCGAGGACGGCGCGGCCGGGGAGGGTGCCGAGGAGGGGCCAGGTGAGGACGAGGAACCACCAGGGGGCGGTGGGGAGGAGGCCGGGGTGTCCGAGGGCGGCGAGGGCGGTGCCCGCGAGGGTGAGGGTGAGGAGCCAGCGGGCGCCGGTGAGGGCGTGGAGGAGGGGTTGGGCGGCGAACTGGACGGTGGCGGTCGCGCGTTCGGCGCGGGAGTGGCGGTGCCGGGGGCGTGGGGGTGCGGGCGGCGCGGCGGGGGGCGTGGGCGTGTCGCGGTCGCCGCCGTCCGGTTCGCCGCCGCCGTCGCCGTCGCCGTCGAGCAGCGCGCGGAGCCCGGCGGGGGTCGGGTGCCGGTAGAGGTCGGCGACGGAGAGCCTGGGGTGGCGGGTGCGCAGGGCCGTGACCAGGCGGGCGGCGGCGACGCTGGTGCCGCCGAGGTCGAAGAAGTTGTCGCCGGGCGCGGGGGTGGCGCCGAGCAGGTCGGTCCACAGGCCGAGGAGCCAGGCGGTCGTGGCGTCGCCCGCCGTGGCCGGGCCTGGGTCGCCGCCGTCCTCGTCCGGCTGCCCGCCGGGCGGGGGCCAGGGCAGGGCGGCGCGGTCGGCCTTGCCGGAGACGCGGGTCGGCAGCGCAGGCAGGACCACCAGCCGGGGCACGAGCGGGGCGGGCAGGCGCTCGCGCAGCAGGCGGCGGGCCAGCGGCAGGTCGATGCCGTGGCCGTCCGCGCCGTCCGTCCCCTGAGGGGTCTCGGGCGCGCCCGGGACGACGTAGCCGACCAGGATGTCCACGCCGCCCGGGGTCCGGCGGACGGCGCTCAGGGCGGTCGTGACGCCCGGCAGGTCGAGGAGGGCGGCGTCGATCTCGCCCAGTTCGACGCGCCGCCCGCCGATCTTCACCTGGTCGTCGGCGCGGCCGATGAACGTCAGGCCCTCCGGGTCCGCGCGGACGAGGTCGCCGGTGCGGTAGGCGCGGGACCAGCCGAGGGCGGGCAGTTCGGCGAAGCGTTCCGCGTCCTTCAGCGGGTCGAGGTAGCGCGCCAGCCCCACGCCGCCGATGACCAGTTCGCCGATGCCGCCCGGCGCGACCGGCAGGCCGCGCGGATCGAGGACGGCCGTCTCCCAGCCGTCGAGCGGCAGCCCGATCCTGACCGGCCCGCCGGGCGTGAGGCGGGCGGCGCAGGTGACGACGGTGGCCTCCGTGGGGCCGTACGTGTTCCACACCTCGCGGCCGTCGCGGGCGAAGCGACGGGCCACCTCGGGCGGGCAGGGCTCGCCGCCGAGGATCAGCAGCCGCACCCCGGCCAGCGCCTCGGGGGGCCACAGGAGGGCGAGCGTCGGCACGGTGGAGACGACGGTGATCCCCCGCCCGGCGAGCCACGGGCCCAGCTCCGCGCCGGAGCGCACCAGCGCGCGGGGGGCCGGGACGAGGCAGGCGCCGTGCCGCCAGGCGAGCCACATCTCCTCGCAGGAGGCGTCGAACGCGACGGACAGCCCGGCCATGACGCGGTCGCCGGGGCCGAGCGGGGCGCCGGGGACGAACAGCCGCGCCTCGGCGTCGGCGAAGGCGGCGGCCGACCGGTGGGTGACCGCGACGCCCTTGGGCGTGCCGGTGGAGCCCGAGGTGAAGATGATCCACGCGTCGTCGCCTGGCCCCGGCGCGCCGCCGCGCCCGGTGGCGGGGACGCCGGGGCGGCGGGTGAGGCGGTGGCCGTCGCCGACGACGGTGTGGACGGCGGCCTCGCGCCATACCAGCGCGGCGCGCTCCGGAGGGTCGTCCGCGTCCACCGGGACGTACGCGGCACCGGCGCCGAGGATGCCGAGGACGGCGGTGTAGAGGCCGGAGGTGCCCGAGGCGGCGTGGACGCCGACGCGGTCGCCCGGGCCGATGCCCGCGGCGCGCAGGCGGGTGGCGAGGCGGTGGGCCTCGTCGGTGAGGCCGCGGTAGGTGAGGGGCGGCGTCGCGCCGTCGTCCAGGGCGAGCGCGTCGGGCCAGGCCGTGGCGGTGGCGCGCAGGATGTCGAGCAGGGTCCGGGGCGGTGGGGCGGGGGCGGACGGGTGGTGCGGGGCGCTTGGCGGGGCGAGGGACGTTCCGGCGCCCGGGACGTCGTGGGGGATCGGCTGCGCTGACTCGACTGACACGGTCTGCCTTTCGGCCGCCGGGCGGACGCCTGCCCGTACGGCGGGGGTGCCGTACGGGCAGGCGTGAGCGGCGGTTTTCACGGTGCGGGGATGAGCGGGGACACGATAGGGAGCGATTCTTTGAATTCCCTGAGAATGTGTCGGACCGAAAATCCGCTTTCCGTATTCATCCTCTCGGCGGCGGCGCCCGTGGCGGGCACGGGGGCGCCCCGCCGACGGCCCACCGCACCGCCCCGGCCTCGCGTACTTCCCGCCCCGGCGCCTCAACTGTGCGGCAGGACCGGCGCGTTCACCTCGCCGCACGCCCGCGCGGCCGTAGGGGCGCGGAAGCGCGGGACGCGGCGCCCGGCCGAAAATCGCATTCTCTTTCGAGTAAATTCACGGGGATTGTCGTGCGGCGAAAGTATTTTCCCACCCTGTCGGGCCGCACCCGTTCCGGTCCACGCCCCCGCGGCGCTCAGGGGGCCAGGACGTCCAGTTCCCGCAGCGCGCCCTCGGTGATCTCCCGCATCAGCCGCTCCGCGCCCGCCGCGTCACCGGTCCTCACGGCCTCGGCCACCCGGACGTGCAGCGTGACGGCCGCCGGGTCGGGGTCGTCGAACATGACGCCGTGCCGCGTCCTGGCGGTCAGCACCTCGGCCACCACGCCGTCGAGGCGCGCGAACAGCTCGTTGCCCGACGCGCGCAGGACCGCCCGGTGGAACGCGATGTCGTGCGCCAGGTAGGCGTCGAGACGCCCGCCGCGCGAGGTCGCCACCATGTCCATGGCCCGCTCCGTGACCTCGGCGCACTGCCCGGGGTCCGCCGCCCGCGCGGCGAGCCCGGCGGCCACCGGCTCGACGGCCGAGCGCAGCGTCGTGAGCGAGCGCAGCTGGTGCGGCCGGTCCGCGCCCGCCATGCGCCAGCGGATGACCTGCGGGGCGAGGACGTCCCACTCCTCCCGGGGCAGCACCCGCACCCCGAGCCGCCGCCTGGACTCGACGAGGCGCAGGGACTCCAGCACCCGCACGGCCTCGCGGACCACCGTGCGCGACACGCCGAAGCGTTCCGCCAGCGCGTCGGTCCGCAGGACGGACCCCGGCGGGTGCTCGCCGCCGGTGAGGGCGGGGCCGAGCGTCGCGAGGAGCCTGGCGTGCAGTCCTGCTCGCTGCTGGTCCATGACCCTCCTGTCGGGATCGGGCGGTCATGGCCCATTATGTATGACGTATTCGCCGTGCTGACCGAAGACGTCGTACCCGACGGGGTGGCACGGACGGTCCCGCGGACGTGAGAGGAGACAGCGCGGTGAACGATGCGCACGGCGTCACGGTCGTCGTCATGGGGGTGTCGGGTTCCGGCAAGTCCACGGTCGGCGAGCTGCTGGCGCGGCGGCTCGGCGTCCCCTACGCGGACGCGGACGCCTTCCACTCCCCCGCCAACATCGCCAAGATGTCCGCCGGGACACCCCTCACCGACGACGACCGGTGGCCCTGGCTGGACGCCATCGGCGCCTGGGCCGCGGGGCACGCCGGGCGGGGCGGCGGCGTCGTCACCTGCTCGGCGCTCAAGCGCGCCTACCGCGACCGGCTGCGCGCCGCCGATCCTGGGCTGTTCTTCGTCCATCTCGACGGGTCACGCGAGCTGATCGGCTCCCGGATGGCCGCGCGCACGGGCCACTTCATGCCGGGCGCCCTGCTCGACTCGCAGTTCGCCGCGCTCGAACCGCTCCAGGACGACGAGCGGGGCGCGCGCGTGGGCGTCGGCGCGGACGCGGAGCACCTCGCGGACCTGGCCGCCGCGGCCGTCCGCCGCGGCGGGCCTCCCGCCTGACCCGGCGGCCGGTCAACTCCTCCTCGCGGCAGCCCCCTTGATCGACGGGCCGATCGGGCGCACCATCGGCGGGCACCTCCCGATGTCAACGCCAGGCGCCGCGCCGACCCGCGGCCGGCGCGCGCCGTGCCACGCGAGGAGTCCCCCCATGCCGCATCCCGACGACGCGATGGCGGTCACGACGGCCGCCGAGCCGATCACCTCCGCCGGTCACGGCCAACTGGCCGTCGCCGTCCTGGCGGGCATAGCCGTGCTCGTCCTGCTGATCACCCGCTGGAAACTGCACGCGTTCCTCTCCCTCACCCTCGGATCCCTGGTGCTCGGCGCCGCGGCGGGCGCGCCGCTCGACCGGGTCATCGACAGCTTCGGCGCCGGGCTCGGCAGCACGGTGGCGGGCGTCGGCGTCCTCATCGCGCTCGGCGCGATCCTCGGCAAGCTGCTGGCCGACTCGGGCGGCGCCGACCAGATCGTGGACACGGTCCTGGCGCGCGCGACCCCACGCCGCATGCCCTGGGCGATGCTGCTGATCGCGAGCATCATCGGCCTGCCGCTCTTCTTCGAGGTCGGGATCGTGCTGCTGATCCCGGTCGTCCTGCTGGTCGCGAAGCGCGGCGGCCACTCCCTCGTCCGCATCGGGCTCCCGGCGCTGTCGGGCCTGTCGGTGATGCACGGCCTGGTGCCGCCGCACCCGGGGCCGCTCGTCGCGATCGACGCGGTGGACGCGGACCTGGGCCTCACCCTGGCGCTCGGCGTGCTGGTGGCCGTGCCGACGGCCGTCGTCGCCGGTCCGGTGCTCGGCCGCTACGCGGCGCGCTGGGTGGACGTGACGCCGCCCGAGGGCCTGGTGCCCGAACGCCCCTCGGACGCGCTGGACCGGCGGCCCGGCTTCGGCGCCACCGTCGCGACCGTGCTGCTGCCCGTCGTCCTGATGCTGGCCAAGGCGCTGGTGGACATCGTGGTGGACGACCCGGACGACACCGTGCAGCGGGTGGCCGACATCGTCGGCGATCCGATGATCGCCCTGCTGGCGGCCGTGCTGCTCGGCCTGTTCACGCTCGGCGGCGCGGCCGGGCTGAACCGTGACGGGCTGGCCCGCACGGTGGAGCGCGCGCTGGGGCCGATCGCGGGCATCCTGCTGATCGTCGGCGCGGGCGGCGGCTTCAAGCAGGTCCTGATCGACGCCGGGGTCGGCGACATGATCCTGGAGATCTCCGAGGACTGGAACGTCTCGGCGCTGCTGCTCGGCTGGCTGATCGCGGTCGGCATCCGGCTGGCCACCGGGTCGGCGACGGTGGCGACCATCTCGGCCGCCGGACTGGTCGCGCCGCTGGCCGCCGACATGAGCGGCACGCACGTGGCGCTGCTGGTGCTGGCGATCGGGGCGGGCTCGCTGTTCCTGAGCCATGTGAACGACGCCGGGTTCTGGCTGGTCAAGGAGTACTTCGGCATGACGGTCGGCCAGACGCTGCGGACGTGGTCGCTGATGGAGACGGTCATCTCCGTGACGGCCCTGCTGTGGGTGCTGTTGCTGTCGTTGATCATCTGATCGGCAGCCCAACAGTCTTCCGTCATGATTTTGCGCGCTCAACAATGATTCTTGCGCGCACTCCATAGACTTCCCGCGCCAACACTTCTAGCCTCTGAAGCCGGGGCCCACCGGTTCCGGTCGGCGACCTCCCGGGCCGACCGGCCCCGGGGCCGGGCCCCGCCCGCGCCCCTGGCGGGCCGAGGCCACGCCGAGTCCCAGGCCCGCCAGGTCCGCCCGCGCACGCCGCCCCCGCGCGGCCCGTACGCCGCTCGCGCGCCGTCACGCTGTTGCCACCCTGTGTGATCAGTTCTACGGTCGTCTTGTCCGTTGATCGACAGGGCGCACCGGAAGAGGACCGCCGTGAGCCGAACCGTCATCCGGGGCGGGCTGGTCGTCACCGCCGCCGACGAACTGGCCGCCGACGTCCTGATCGAGGACGGACGCGTCGCCGCCCTCGCCGCCCGGGGCGGCGCCGAGGCCGCGAGCTGGACCGCCGGGACGGTCCTGGACGCCACCGGGCGCTACGTGCTCCCCGGCGGCGTGGACGTCCACACGCACATGGAGATGCCGTTCGGCGGCACCCGCGCCTCCGACACCTTCGCCTCCGGCACGGCCGCCGCCGCCTGGGGCGGCACCACGACGATCGTGGACTTCGCCGTCCAGGAGCGCGGCGGCACGCTGCGCGACGGGCTGGACGCCTGGCACGCGAAGGCCGCCGGGCAGTGCGCCGTGGACTACGGCTTCCACATGATCGTCTCCGACGTCCGCGACGACGTGCTGCGTGAGATGGCCGCGCTCACCGCCGAGGGCGTTCCCTCGTTCAAGCTATTCATGGCCTACCCCGGCGTGTTCTACAGCGACGACGGGCAGATCCTCCGCGCTATGCAGACTGCGGAGAGGTGCGGCGCGACGGTCATGGTGCACGCCGAGAACGGCATCGCCATCGACGTGCTCGCCGCGCAGGCCCTCGCCGCCGGGCGGCGCGACCCACGCCACCACGGCGAGGTGCGCCGGGCGCTGCTGGAGGCCGAGGCGACGCACCGGGCCGTCCAGCTGGCACGCGTCGCGGGCGGACCGCCGCTGTACGTCGTGCACGTCTCGGCGCGCGAGGCCGTCGCCGAGATCGCGCGGGCGCGCGACGAGGGCCTGCCGGTCTTCGCCGAGACCTGCCCGCAGTACCTCTTCCTCACCGACGAGCGGATGGCCGCCCCCGGCTTCGAGGGCGCCAAGTACGTGTGCAGCACGCCGCTGCGCTCCCGCGACCACCAGGACGCCCTGTGGCGCGGCCTGCGCACCGACGACCTCCAGGTCGTCTCGACCGACCACTGCCCGTTCTGCTTCGCGGGCCAGAAGGAGCTGGGGCGCGGCGACTTCACCCGCATCCCCAACGGCCTCCCCGGCGTCGAGCACCGCATGGACCTCCTGCACCAGGCCGTCGTGGAGGGCCGCCTCACCCGCCGTCGCTGGATCGAGCTGGCGTGCGCGGCGCCCGCGCGGATGTTCGGCCTCTACGGGCGCAAGGGCACGCTCGCCCCGGGCGCCGACGCCGACGTCGTCCTCTACGACCCGGGCGCCACGCAGACGCTGTCCGCCGCGACGCACCACATGGACGTGGACTACTCGGCGTACGAGGGGACGCGCGTCACCGGCCGGGTCGTCACCGTCCTGTCGCGCGGGGAGCCCGTCGTCCTCGACCGCCGCTTCGTCGGACGCGCCGGGCACGGCCGGTTCGTGCCGCGCGGGACCTGCCAGTCCGTGACCTGAACCGGGCCCCGCCGGGTCCGTGAACATGAGGGAGAAGCGCATGGAGTTCGGACTCGTCCTCCAGACCGACCCACCCGCCGCCGACGTCGTCGCGCTGATGCGGCGCGCCGAGGAGGCGGGCTTCCGACACGGCTGGACCTTCGACTCCGCCGTCCTGTGGCAGGAGCCGTTCGTCATCCACAGCCAGATCCTCGCCAGGACGGAACGGATG
Source organism: Streptomyces avicenniae (assembly GCF_000719135.1). Lineage (GTDB taxonomy): Bacteria > Actinomycetota > Actinomycetes > Streptomycetales > Streptomycetaceae > Streptomyces > Streptomyces avicenniae. Next base: position 24,661 of record NZ_JOEK01000012.1, read on the forward strand.
CGCGTCGGCCCGATGGTCACCCACCCCGGCACGCGCGCCCTGGAGGTGACGGCCTCCACCTTCGCGACGCTCAACGAGATGTTCGGGCCGCGCACGGTCTGCGGCATCGGGCGCGGCGACTCGGCGGTGCGCGTGACGGGCGGCGCGCCCTGCACGCTGGCCGCGCTCGGCGACGCCATCGACGTCATCCGCGACCTGGCCGAGGGACGCGAGGCGCTGGTGCGCGGCGTGCCGGTGCGGCTGCCGTGGGTGCGGGACGGCGCGCTGCCGGTGTGGATGGCGGCGTACGGGCCGAAGGCGCTCGCCCTCGCCGGGCAGCGGGCGGACGGCTTCATCCTCCAGCTCGCCGACCCGTTCCTCACCGAGTGGATGGTGCGGGCGTTCCGCGACGCGGCGCGCGCGGCGGGCCGCGACCCGGACGCGCTGACGATCTGCGTCGCGGCCCCCGCGTACGTCACGGCCGACGACTCCCCGGCCGCGCTCGCGCACGCGCGGGAGCAGTGCCGGTGGTTCGGCGGCATGGTCGGCAACCACGTCGCCGACCTGGTGCGCCGCTACGGCCCGGACTCCGGCCTCGTCCCCGGCGAGCTGACCGCCTACGTCGAGCGGCGCGCGGGCTACGACTACGCGCACCACGGGCGCTCGGGCCACCCCGACGCGGCCTTCGTGCCCGACGGGATCGTGGACCGCTTCTGCGTGCTCGGCCCGCCGGAGGCCCACGTCGCGCGCATGCGGCGGCTGCGCGACCTGGGCGTGGACCAGTTCGCGGTGTACGCGATGCACGACGCGAAGGAGGCGACGATCGACGCGTACGGCGCGCACGTCATCCCCGCGCTGGACGCCGGGCAGCTCTCGTCACGAGTCGTATGAAAAGCGTATGCTCCCGCGCATGTTCACCACCCGCCCCACCCTGCAAGGCACCTTCGGCATGGCCTCCAGCACGCACTGGCTCGCCTCCCAGTCCGCCATGGCCGAACTGGAGCGCGGCGGCAACGCGTTCGACGCGGCCGTCGCCGCCGCGTTCGTCCTCCATGTCGTCGAGCCGCACCTCAACGGCCCGGCGGGGGACGCGCCGATCATCCTCGCCCCGGCGGGCGGGCCGGTGCGCGTGCTGTGCGGGCAGGGCCCGGCCCCTGCCGGGGCCACGATCGGGCACTACCGGGGCCTCGGCCTCGACCTGGTGCCGGGCACGGGCCCGCTCGCGGCGGTGATCCCCGGCGCGTTCGACGCGTGGATGGTGCTGCTGCGCGACCACGGGACGCGGGAGCTGGCGGACGTCCTCGACTACGCGATCGGCTACGCGGAGCGCGGCCACCCCGTCGTGGAACGCGTCGGGCTGACCGTGGCAGCCGTCCAGGACCTGTTCACCACCGAGTGGACCTCGTCCGCCGAGGTCTACCTCACGGAAGGACGCCCCCCGGCGGGCGGCGAGATGCTGCGCAACCCTGTGCTCGCCGCGACCTGGCGGCGCCTCCTCGCGGAGGCAGGGGCGTCAGGCGGCGGCCGGGAGGCCACCATCGACGCGGCCCGCCGCATATGGCGCGAGGGCTTCATCGGCGAGGCGATCGCGGCCCACGCCGCCCGCCCCGCCATGGACTCCTCGGGCGAACGGCACGCGGGCGTCCTCACCGGCGACGACCTGGCGGGCTGGTCGGCCGCGTACGAGGAGCCGCTGACGTACGAGTGGCGCGGCTGGACGCTGGCCAAGGCCGGGCCATGGAGCCAGGGCCCCACGCTGCCGCAGCAGCTCGCCCTGCTCGACGGCGGCATCGACGCGGACACCTACGGCACCCCCGAGTACGTCCACACGCTCGTCGAGGGCAGCAAGCTCGCGATGGCCGACCGCGAGGCGTGGTACGGCGACACGGGCGACGTGCCCATGGACGACCTGCTCTCGCCCGCGTACAACGCCGCGCGGCGCGCCCTCGTCGGCGAGCGCGCCTCGCACGAGCTGCGGCCGGGCGGCCCGGGCGGGCGCACGCCCAGGCTCGCCGCGTGGGCCAGGGACGCCGGGACGGCCGCCGTGCCCGCGCAGGCGGCGGGCGCGGGCGAGCCGACGGTCGCGCACTCGGGCGAGACGCGCGGCGACACGTGCCACGTGGACGTCGTGGACCGCTGGGGCAACATGGTCAGCGCCACGCCCAGCGGCGGCTGGCTCCAGTCCAGCCCCGTCGTCCCCGGCCTCGGCTTCCCCCTCGGCACGCGCCTCCAGATGACCTGGCTCGAAGAGGGCCTGCCGTCGTCCCTCGTCCCCGGGCGGCGCCCCCGCACGACGCTGAGCCCGTCGCTCGCGCTGCGCGGCGGGGAGGCCGTGCTCGCGTTCGGCACACCGGGCGGCGACCAGCAGGACCAGTGGCAGACCCACTTCTTCCTGGCCGTGGCGCTGCGCCCCGAGGTCAGGGGCGGGCTCGACCTCCAGGGCGCCATCGACGCGCCGAACTGGCACCAGGACGCGTTCCCCAGCTCGTTCTACCCGCGCGGGACGGCGCTCGGCAGCGTCACCGTCGAGTCGCGGATCGGCGAGGAGACCATCGCCGACCTGCGCCGGCGCGGGCACGACGTGACGGTGGCGGGGCCCTGGACGGAGGGACGGCTGTGCGTCGTCGGGCGCGACCCGGAGACGGGCGTGCTGTCGTCGGCGGCGAACCCGCGCGGCATGCAGGGGTACGCCGTCGGCCGCTGACCCCGCCCACCCCGTGTTCGAATCGGATTCGAGCGGCGGGCAAAGCCGGACCAGACCTGTTGGAAAACCCGTTGTAGCCGCGGCGAAACACAATCGGTACCACGGCACCGATTCAGTTGCCGTATGGGCGATCTCCCCTTGGCGCGACGCGAGTACGCGGTACGGCTGGCCGACTTCACGGCAGGACTGCGGGCGGTGACGGACGTTCTCGATCCGTCGGCGGGCTGGTTCGCCGCCTTCGGGCGGCGGGCGGCCGTGGACCTCGGCGACTGGCTGGAGGGCCGCACCCTCCCGCCCTGGGACGCCGTCGCCGATCTCCTCCAGGACCTCGCCGTCCTGCGGGGGCCGCTGGAGTCGGAGCGGGCGGGCCGGGCGCTGCGCGGCCTGTACGAGGCGGCCGTCCGCGTCGAGGACGCGGCCCCGGACGGCCGCGAGGCCCTGGAGGAACGCGCGGCCGAGCTGGACCGCGCGGAGCGGCGCGTCCGTCTGCGGCAGCGGCAGCTGGCCGTCGCGGAGGAGGAGGCGCTGCGCGCCGGACACGCCGGGGACGCGGAGCGGTACGCGGCGCTGCGGCTGTGGTCGCAGGACGACGAGGAACGCGTCGTCGCACGCCGGGCCGAGGTGCGGGCGCGGCTGGCGGCGCTGGGCGGGCCCGCGGGAAGCACCGCGACCGGCACCGGCTTCCGTCCGCCGCTGCCCCTCCCCGCACCGGCGGACGCCCCCGAGCCCGCCCGCAAGGCGCGCCGCGCGCGGGGCGGGGCGCGGTTCGCCGGGGTCCAGCCGGAGCCCGGCGCGGCGGGCGCGGCGCCGACGCCCCCGCCGCCCGCGCGCGGCGCCCGCGCCATACCCGACCCGGCCCCGGCCCCCGCAGCCGCTCCCGTCGCGCCGGTCCAGGCCACGGGCGACGACACCCCCGCCGCGACCCCACTGCCCGGCGGCTCGCGCTTCGCGGGCGCGCTGCGCGAGTCGCGCGCGGAGCGGAAGGCCAGGGCCGAGCGGCTGACGGCGGAGGAACGGCGCGCGGCCCTCGCGGCGGCCGGGCAGCTGCACCGGCTGCGTGAGGACGGTCACAGCGGCGCGGCGCACGTCCTGCTGTCCGAGGCGGCGCAGGGGCCCGCCGGGCGACTGCCCGTCCTCGCGGCCGAGCTGGAACGGCTCGGGATGGCCTCGGACGTCGCGACGCTGCTGTGGGAGGCGGCCTCCCTCCCGCCGGGCCCGCTGGCCGCCGCCGCCGAGGCGCTGGCCGCCGCCGGGCGGGAGGCGGACTGCGGCCGGCTCCTGCGGCAGGGCGCCGCCAGGCCCGCGCCCGAGGCGGGGTCGATCGCGGCCGAGCTGTGGTCGGCGGGACGGGCGGGCGAGGCGGTGACGCTGCTGTCCGCGCTGGTGCGGGCGCGGCCCGCCGAGGAGGCGGCGCGGGCCGCCGAGGGCGCGCCCGACGTCGTCGTGCCGCTGCTGCTCGACGCGGCGCGCAGCGTCTCGCCGCACCACCACTACGCCGTGAACAGCGAGCTGCGGCGCGCGGGCGTCGCGTAGCGGTGGCCGGGTGCCACGGCGTGCGGCCGGTCGTGTTTCGATGGAGGCATGATCGATGAACAGCTGGTGGCGGACGTGGAGGAGGCCGTAAGGGCGGCGGCGGAGGCGGAGATCATGCCGCGCTGGCGGCGGCTCGCGGACGACGAGGTGATGACGAAGAGCGGGCCGCACGACCTGGTGACCGTCGCGGACCGGGCGGCCGAACAGCGGCTGACCCGTGACCTGACGGCCCTGCTGCCGGGGTCGGTGGTGGTCGGCGAGGAGTCCTTCGCGGACGACCCGTCGGTGTACGCCGCGCTGGCGGGGGACGCGCCGGTGTGGATCGTCGATCCGGTGGACGGGACACGGCAGTTCGTGCGCGGCGAGACGGGCTTCGGCACGCTCGTGGCGCTCGCGCTGCGGGGCGAGTTGCTGGCGTCGTGGACGCTGGCGCCCGCGCTGGGGCGGCTGGCGTACGCGCGGCGCGGCGAGGGCGCCTGGCTCGACGGGGAGCGGCTGACGGCGGGCTCACCCGCGGCGGGCAAGGTCCTGGACATCGCGTGTTCGCACCCCGACTTCACGACGCCCGAGCAGAAGCTGGCGCTGAGGGCGCTGTGGACGGACGGCCTCGCGCCCCGGGCGTGCGGGGCGGCGGGGCTTGAGTACCTGGCCGTGGCCTCGGGGGAGGTGGACGGGCTGGCGTTCTCGTGGGAGCTGGCCTGGGACCACGCGGCCGGGCTCCTGCTGGTCGCGGAGGCGGGCGGCGTGCACCGGACGCTGGACGGCGGGCCGTTCCGGCTGGCGGGCGGGAACGCGCTGCCGTTCGCCGTCGCCCGCGACGCGGCGACGCTCGACCGCCTCAGCGCCCTCCTCGGCACGGCCCCCGCCGCCGACCAACCGTCCCCCGCCTGACGGGCGGGGGCACGGCCCCCGCCCCCTACCGGCACCCGATGCGCGCGCGGTCGGCCTCCACGAGGGGGGTGATCAGCTCACGCACCAAGGCGGCGGACTCCTCGTCGTCCTCCGGGAAGAGGGTCTCCAGCGTGATCGCGTGCGTGCCGACATTCTCCTGGTACCCGGTCTCGGCACCCGTGTTGTCACACGTCCCCCTGGCAACCGCGGCATGCGGCCACACCACGGTCTCATATTCTCCGGGAATTTCCTCGCCGTCGCTCATTTCGTACTCGTGGGGGCCCAAGAGATAATTACTCGGGTCACTGTCATCAGCCGCACGGACTCTCACATAGAGGGCCACCTCCCCATCCACCGAGACCGCGCAGGAATACCACCAGACCGAACTGAATTCGTCCCCGGTGATCTCCAGAACCTCCCCCGGGGGAAGCAGATCACTGAACAGTTCCTGGTCAACGGGAAGTGAACACAAAGTCTCCGGGAGAGCATACTCACGCTCGGCCGAATCTGCTCCGGAAGAACAGGAAACACCGGAGAACACCACGAGGACGGCAGCGGAAACACCCGCCCACCTACCTTTTCGGAACGCTTTGACGAGCATACCGCCATCACCCATTCTTCATGGCATGTTCAGGAGAATACGGATATCGGTGGCGCCGACCGAGAAACCGGTCGCCGTCGCCCGTCTCACGGTGTCCGACCATGTGGACACATCGCCTCCAGGAAACTCCTGGGCAGATGCCGCCATCCGGAAAGTGGCGGCGGCGGCGTCTTCCGCCCTGCCGCTTCCGACATTCTGTTGCGAGTAGGCCTCATATGTGGTCGTTCCCGAAGTGTTCTGCTCCTCGGACCGAGAGTATTCAGCTATCAGGTCCTCTGCGACCCAACTCGCAACGGTCCCTCCATAGGGAATCAATCCCGCCGCGTCCCCGATGAGACGATTCGCCCATTCGGTACGCTGCGCCAGCGACGCGTTGAACTCCGCATCCGCCGCCAATCCTTGATCGAGAACAGCGTCAGCCCGCGCGGATCCCAGAATTCCGGCGATCTGCCCGTTCGCATGCGCCGAGTTCTCCACGTCATCGAGGGATCCGCCCGCTCCCAGGAGGGAATCCATCGCGACCGCCCCATAGGTTTCCTGACCGACGACGAGGCTGCCGTAGGCATCCGGGTCTCGTCCCAGCAGAAAGAGAAAGGCCCCCACATCTCTGTCGTCCAGCGTCGCTCGGTATTCGGGCAAGGGCGCGTTCTCCAGGTAAGCCATGGACGCCTGGATGTCCGGCATGTACTCCGCGCCGATGCGGCCCAGGCTGCCGGTGAGGGCCGCGTGGTGGTCCACGCGGGTCGTGCCGTCGGGGTCGAACTCGCCGCCGTAGTACGAGACGACGCGTTCGAACAGGTCGGTCCGCTCCGGGCTGCGTTCCGTCGGGGTCGTCGGGTCGTCCCAGGCATGGCCGAGGGTCGCCGCCTCCATCGCGTGGCCGAGGCTGGCGTACCCGGCGCCCTCCGTCGCCGCGGACGCGTGCGCGGCGGGCCAGTCGCGTTGCTCGACGAAGTACTCCCAGTTCCCGGTGTCGCCCAGGTACGTGAGCGCCGCGTCCGGGTTGTGGCCCAGGGCCTCCATCAGGCCGGTGGCCGGGTCGAGGCCGACGTCGGCCGGGTCCCCGCCGTAGACGAGGCGCACGGGGTACTCGCTGTTCCAGTGGCCCGTGCCGTTCTCCCCCTCCCAGCGGCGCAGTTCGTCCCCGTAGCGGATCAGGAGGTCGTCGTCCCATTCGCCGTGGTGCATGAGGCTGCTGATGACCTGGAAGCCGTGCGGGCTGTCGGGCAGCGCCGGGTCGAGCGGCTGGTCGCGCAGCGCCATCAGCTCCGCCTCCCAGGCGATCATCTCCCGGCTCTCGCTGTGCGTCGCGAGGCCGAGGACGGTGCCGAGGCCCGCCTGGATGGCGGCCATCTGGGCGTACTCGTCGTCGGGGACGCCCCCGGCAGAGGCCGCGCCGGTGAGCCCGGCCCAGAAGTCGGCGATGCCCTCGGCGCCGACGCCAGTGGCGAGGCGTTCGGCGAACGCCGGGTCGTCGCCGTGGCGGCGCAGCAGCTGGGCGATCCGCTCGCGCTCCTCCGCCGTGAGGTCGGCCGGGGGCCCGGAGAGCGCGCCGGTGAGCCATGCGGCGTCCTCGAACGCCTGGGCCGCCTCGTCGAGCGAGTCGTAGGTGACCCCGGCGAACGCGTCCGGGTCCGTGCCGCAGGCGTCGCGCAGGGCCTGGGCGATGACGTCGTCGGCCTCGTTCGCGCGGCGCACGACGGCGTCGATCTGCGCCTGGACCTCCTCAGCCCGCGCCCGTCCGGCCTCCCGCGCCGCCTCCTCCTGGACCGACACCTCGCCGCCGGGGGTCGCCAGCCCGAGCGGATTGACGTGCACCCCCTGCGAGGCCGCCGACTCCACGATGTCGCTGAGTTCGCCGTGCAGCGCCCTGAGCCGTGCGTGGGCGTCGCGCGCCAGTTCCCTGAGCGTCACGGCCTGCCGCTGCGCGGCCAGGAACTCCTCGTAGTACGTCTCGATGATCGGCAGCGTGACCGCCGCGTTCTGCCCCTCCCACACCGCGGAACGCGCCTGGCCGACCATGCTCTCCGCGGTCTCGCGCGACTCGTCCAGCCGCAGGACCCGCTCGTCCCACCCGTCGGTGACCTGCCCGAGCAGGTCGAGCCGCGCGTTGTACAGGCCCCGGAAGGTGATCTCCCCCGCCCCCATGCCGTGCTCCCCCCTCTTCTCCCTACAGCCCGGTGATGCCCGAGTTCAGGCGCAGTCCCTCGGCGATGGCCTCCTCCAGCTGGACGCCGACCCGCGCCGAGACGCCCAGGTGCTCGGCGACGCGCTGCAACCCGTCGCGCAGCGCGCGCTCCTGGGTCGTCCAGCGGTGGACCACGTCGGCGAGCGCCGCGCCCGTCGCGAAGCCGTCCGCCGCCAGGACGCGCCCCGCCGCGGCCGAGGAGTCCTCGGCCGCACCGCCCATGAGCAGCAGTTCCGCGGTCAGGTCGGCCGCCGCCGTGCCGATGCCCTCCAGCTCCGCGCTGTCCATGGCCTGGTCGCCGAAGTTCCTGGCCGGGTCCCGGTAGCCGTCGTCGGTCATGTCCGCCCCCTCCTGTCCGGCGCCGCCGACCCCCCGACGGCGCTCACAGTATGACGCACAGTCAGCAGAAGTGGCCTGATGTTGTCGAACCGTCACACGAACTCCGCCACGTGGCGGTGCGGCGGGGGCGGGGGACGGGGGGTGGGGAGCGCGGGGCAGGCGTATCCTCATGGGTCCTGTTCGCGGTGAGGGGAGCGTGGCGTGCCGACGATGCGTGACGTGGTCGTGGTGGGTGCCGGGCCGAACGGTCTCACCGCGGCGGTGGAGCTGGCACGGCGCGGGATGTCCGTGGAGCTGTTCGAGGCGCACGACACCGTGGGCGGCGGCGCCAGGACCGAGGAGCTGACGCTGCCGGGGTTCCGCCACGACCCCTGTTCCGCCGCGCACCCGATGGGCGCGGGCTCGCCCGCGTTCAACCGCATGCCGCTGGGCCGTTACGGTCTCGAGTGGCTGCACGCGGACCTCGCGATGGCGCACCCGTTCCCCGACGGCACGGCCGCGGTCCTGACGCGATCGGTCGGGGACACGGCGGCCTCGCTCGGGCCGCGTGACGCGGGCGCGTACCGGCGGCTGGTGGCGCCGTTCGCCGGGAAGTGGGACACGCTCGCCGAGGACTTCCTGCGCGTCCCGTGGGACGCCGTGCCGCGCGACCCGGTGACGCTCGCCAGGTTCGGTCTGATCGGCCTCCTGCCCGCCGCCGCGCTGGTCAGGCGCTTCCGTGACGACCGCGCGCGGGCGCTGTTCACCGGCCTCGCGGCGCACGCGATCGCCCCCACGGGCACCCCGCTCACGGGCGGCATGGCGACGGTCTTCGCCCTCGCGGCCCACGCGCACGGCTGGCCGGTGGCGCGCGGCGGCTCGCAGTCCATCTCCGACGCGCTGGCCGCGTACCTCCTGGACCTGGGCGGCACGGTCCACACCGGCGTCGAGGTGCGGCGGCTGGACGAGCTGCCGCCCGCCCGCGCGTACGTCTTCGACACCTCCCCGACCGCGCTGGCGCGCATCGCGGGCCTCGGCCACGCGTACGCGGGCTACCGGTACGGCCCCTCCGTCTTCAAGATCGACTACGCGCTGGACGGCCCCGTGCCGTGGACGGCGCCCGAGGCGCGGCGGGCCGCGACCGTGCACGTGGGCGCGTCGAGCGCGGAGATCGGCGCGGCGCTGCGTGCCGCCGCGACGACGGACCGGGCGCCCGAGCGGCCGTTCCTCATCACGACGCAGCCGTCCCTGGTCGATCCGGGCCGCGCCCCGGCGGGGAAGCACGTGTTCTGGGCGTACGGGCACGTGCCGGGCGGCTGGGAAGGCGACCTCACCGAGGCGATCGAGCGGCAGGTGGAGCGCTTCGCGCCGGGGTTCAGGGACCTGGTGCTGGCGCGCGCGGTGGCAGGCCCGGCCGAGTTGGCGAGGCGGAACGCGAACTACGTCGGCGGCGACATCGCGACCGGCGCGTTCCGGGGGCTCCAGACGATGTTCAGGCCGCGCGTGACGTTCAACCCGTACGCGACGCCGCATCCGGCCGTGTTCCTGTGCTCGTCGGCGTCGTGGCCCGGCCCGGGCGTGCACGGCATGTCGGGCCACAACGCGGCGAAGGCCGTCTGGCGCCGCCTCGGGCTGAGCAACCGGCGGCGCTGAGCGCGGCGGCCCGCCCGTGACCTGCGCACACCTGTCCGGATAAGGTCGGTCGCGCTGCAAACGCTTTCCCCACACGAACCGGACCACAGGGGCGACCATGACGGACACGGAGACCGGCGCCGTACGCGTGCTGATCGCGGCCGACAAGTTCAAGGGCTCGCTGACCGCCGCCGAGGTGGCCGCGCGCGTGACGGCCGGTGTCCTCGCCGCGCGCCCGGCCGCGACCGTGACGGCACTGCCCGTCGCGGACGGCGGCGACGGGACGGTGGCGGCGGCCGTGGCGGGCGGCTTCGAGGCGCGCGAGGCGGAGGTGACCGACCCGCTGGGGCTGCCGGTGCGCGCGACGTTCGCGCTGCGCGGTGACGTCGCGGTGGTCGAGATGGCGCAGGCGTCGGGCCTGGCGCTGCTGCCGCGCTACGCGCTCGCACCGATGACGGCGACGACGTACGGCACCGGCGAGCTGATCGCCGCCGCGCTGGACGCGGGGGCGCGCCGCATCGTCCTCGGTGTCGGCGGCTCGGCGACGACGGACGGCGGCGTCGGCATGCTGACGGCGCTCGGCGCCCGCTTCCTGGACGAGGACGGCGACCCGGTGCCGCACGGCGGCGGCCCGCTGCGCGAGCTGGTGACGGCCGACCTGTCCGGCCTCGACCCGCGCCTCGCGGACACGACGGTCGTGCTGGCCAGCGACGTGGACAACCCCCTGACGGGCCCGCAGGGCGCGGCGGCGGTCTACGGGCCGCAGAAGGGCGCCGATCCGGTGGAGGTGGAGCTGCTGGACTCGGCGCTCGGCACGCTCGTGAAGGTGCTGGAGCGCGCCGAGGGCCCGCGCGCCACCGAGTTGGCACGCTCCCCCGGCGCGGGCGCGGCGGGCGGCGTGGGCTACGGGGCGCTGATCGGTCTCGGCGCGTCGTTCCGGCCAGGCATCGAGGTGCTGCTCGACGTGCTGGGCTTCGAGGCCGCGCTGGCGCAGGCCGACGTCGTGATCACGGGCGAGGGGTCCCTCGACCGGCAGACGCTGCACGGCAAGGCCCCCGCCGGGGTCGCCGCCGCCGCGCGCGCGGCGGGCAGGCGCGTGCTGGCGGTGTGCGGGCGGCTCGCGCTCGACGACGCCGCCCTCGCGGGCGCGGGCATCGAGGCGGCCTACCCACTGACGGCCCTGGAGCCGGACACGGAGCGCTGCATGGTCGAGGCCGGGCCGCTGCTGGAGAAGGCCGCCCAACTGCTGGCCGCGGAACGGCTCTGACGGCGGCGGGACCGGGCCGACCGCCCGGCCTCCCGGTGATCCCCGCCACAATTCCGCCACCCATACCCCGGGCCCCCCGCACGCGCGGGGGGCCCGCCGTCATGTCAACGTGCCGTGCAACATCACTTCCTGACGCTCCCTCACGCGATCGCCCGCCCCGACGCGTCCGCCGCGCCTCCCGGGACGCGGCGGAACCCGCCGTCCGGCACACGTACAGTCTGCCGTTATGAAAATCATTAGCAATAAGGGCCGGGGGCTCGCCGCCCTGCTCGCCCTCGGGGGACTGGCCGGATGCGGCGGCGGTGGCGGCCCCGCCGCGCCGTCCACGGAGGAGGCGGCGGCCTCCGTCTCCAGCTGCGGCCTCGACCTGGAGGTGGGCGCTCCTCCCCGGCGCGCGATAGCGCTGGAGCAGAACGCGACCGAGATCATGCTCAGCCTCGGCCTGGCCGACCACATGATCGGCACCTCCTACCAGACCGACCCCGTCATGCCCTCCCTGGCGGACCAGTACGCGCAGGTCCCCGTGCTGGCGGCGCAGTACGCGAACCACGAGGCGACGCTCGCCGAGGAGCCCGACTTCCTCTACTCCACCCTGTCCTCCGCCTACGCCGACCAGGCGGCGGGCGGGCGCGCCGACTGGGCGGCGCTCGGCGTGCCCGCCTACCTCGGCGCGTTCGACTGCGAGGACCAGGACCTCGTGCCGGGCACGGTGGAGTTCGACACGCTCTTCGACGAGATCGAGGACGTGGCGGACGTCTTCGACGTCGAGGAGCGGGGCGCCCGCCTCGTGGACGGCCTGCGGCAGCGGCTCGACGACGCGGTGGCGGACGCCCCGCAGGACACCGGCGCGCGCCTGATGTGGTACTACTCCGGCACCTCGACGCCCTACATCGCCGGGCAGGGCGGCCTGCCCTCCACCGCGAGCCGACTCCTCGGCGTGGACAACGCGTTCGACGACGTACGGCAGAAGTGGCCGGAGGGCAGCTGGGAGGAGATCGCCGAGCGCGACCCCGACGTCATCGTCCTGGCCGACCTGACGCGCGGCGGCGACGGCGACAGCGCCGAGGCGAAGAAGCGCTTCCTGCGGACGAACCCGGTCACCTCGCAGCTCGGCGCCGTGCGCAACGACCGTTTCCTCGTGGTCCCCGGCTCCGCGATGGACCCCTCGGTCCGCAGCGTCGAGCTGGTGGAGGCCGTGAGCGAGGGGCTGCGGGAGCTGTACGGCTGACCCCCGCACGACCCGCGCCGCTCCCACCTCCCCCTGCCGCACGCCCCGGAGACACCGTGAACGACACCCCATCCCTGCCGCCACGCGACCTGCTCGCCCGCTGGGACGACCAGCAGGCCGCCTACGTCGCCCACCGCGACCTGCGCTTCGACGCCATGTTCGACGTGCTCGACCTGCACCTGCCCCCCGACTTCCACGCACTCGACCTGGCCTGCGGTCCCGGCTCGCTCGCCGACCGCGCCCTGCGCAGGTTCCCGCACGCCTCCTTCACCGCCGTCGATCACGACCCCCTGCTACTGCACGTGGCCCGCGGCGTGCTGGCCGACCATGGGGACCGCGCGAGCGTCCTCGACACCGACCTCGTCCGTGACGACTGGTCGGCGCCGCTGGCGGGCCGGACGTTCGACGCCGTGCTGTCCTCGACCGCGCTGCACTGGCTCTCCCCCACCGACCTGCTGCGCGTCTACACCCGGCTCGCCGAGCTGCTCGCACCGGGCGCCGTCCTCCTCAACGCCGACCACCTCCGCTTCGGCCCCGACCAGGAGACCCTGCGGTCGCTGTCGGCCGAGCACGACACACGGGTCCAGCGGGCCGCCTTCGCCGCCGGCGCCGACACCTGGGACGACTGGTTCGCCCTGGCGGCCGGGCAGCCGGGGATGGGCCCGGTGGCCGCGGAGCGGGAGCGCCGGTTCGCCGGGCGCCCTCCCCAGCCGCCCGCGCCGCTCCACTTCCACCTGTCGGCCCTGCGTACGGCGGGCTTCGGCGAGGTCGGCACGGTGTGGCAGTACCTCGACGACCACGTCGTCCTCGCCCGGCGATGACGCGGCCCGTCCTCGCCGCGCGCGCCCCGCTCGTGCTGACGGCGGGCGGGGCGGCGCTCACGCTGTCCCTGCTGGTTGCGGCCGGGACCGGCAGCGCCGACATACCGCCCCTCGGGGTGGCGCGCACCGTGGGCGCCCACCTCGGCGGCCCGTGGGAGACGCTGCCCCCGCTGCGTGACAGCATCGTCTGGGACCTGCGGCTGCCCCGCGTCCTGCTCGCCGCCTTGACCGGGGCCGGGCTCGCCGTGTGCGGGGCCGTGCTCCAGGCGACGACGCGCAACCCGCTCGCCGACCCGTACCTCCTCGGCGTCTCCTCCGGTGCCTCGACCGGGGCCGTCTGCGTCCTCGTGCTGGGTATCGGCTCCGGCGTCGGCTCCCTCGCCCTGCCGGTGGGGGCCTTCGCCGGGGCGCTGACGGCGTTCGCCTGCGTGCTCCTGCTGCTGGGACGCACCCTCGGCTCGGCGACCCGCGTCGTGCTGGCCGGTGTCATGGTCTCCCAGCTGTTCGGCGCGCTGACGAGCCTCGTCGTCGTGCTGGCGGGCGACGCCGACCGCACCAGGGCGGTGACGTTCTGGCTCCTCGGGTCGCTCGCCTCCGCCGACTGGACGCTGGTGGGCGTCTGCGCGGTCGGCACGGCCGCCGGGCTTGCGCTGCTCCAGCTCCACGCCGGGCAGTTGGACGCGCTGGCCTTCGGGCGGGAGACCGCCGCGGCCGTGGGCTTCGAGGTGCGCCGCTCGGAGCCCGTGCTGTACGTGGTCACCGCCGTCGTCACCGGCTGCCTGGTCGCCGCGGGCGGCGCCATCGGCTTCGTCGGCCTGCTGGTGCCGCACGCGGCCAGGGCGCTGGTGGGCGGGCGCCACACGGTCCTGCTCCCGGCGGCGGCGCTGCTGGGCGCGACGTTCCTCGTCTGGGCCGACACGGCGGCCAGGACCGTCCTCGCCCCCCAGGAGATGCCGGTGGGCGTCCTGACCGCGCTCATCGGCGTGCCCGCGTTCGCCGTGCTGCTGCGCCGCAGAACCGGTGCGCCGTGAGCGCGGGACCGGCACGGCACGAGGCGCGGGAGCTGCACTGGCACGCCGGGCGTCTGCGCGTCCTCGGCGGGATCACGCTCGCCCTGCCGCCCGGCCGGTTCACCGGGCTCGTCGGCCCGAACGGATCGGGGAAGTCCACGTTGCTGCGGCTGCTCGCCGGGCTGCGCGCGCCCTCGGCGGGACACGCGCTGCTGGACGGCGAGGACGTGGCGGCGACGGGACGCCGCGCCGTGGCGCGCAGGCTGGCCTTCGTCGCCCAGGACGTCGCGACCGACGTGGACATGACGGTACGGGAGGTGGTGACGCTCGGCCGTGCCCCCCACCGCGGGCGGACGGCGGCCCCGGCCCCGCGGGACCGGGAGGCGGTGGAGCTGGCGATGGCCCGCACGGGGGTGTCCTGGCTCGCCGACCGGTCGTGGCCCACGCTCTCCGGCGGGGAGCGGCAGCGCGTGAACGTGGCGAGGGCGCTCGCCCAGGAACCGGCCGGGCTCCTGCTGGACGAGCCCACCAACCACCTGGACGTCCGGCACCGGCTCGACCTGCTGGGGATGCTCTCGGCATCGGGCGTCACGGTCGTCGCGGCCCTCCACGAACTGGAGCTGGCCGCGCGCTACTGCGACCACCTGGTGCTGCTCGACGGCGGCCGGGTGGTCGCGTCGGGCAGCCCGGCGCAGGTGCTCACCTCCCGCACCCTGCGCGAGGTGTACCAGGTCCGCGCCACCGTGCGTGAAGGCCCGGACGGACGCCCCGACCTACGGCTCGACCCGCTCGACCCGCCCGGCGGCGGCGCGGCGCGGGAGGGAGGTCAGACGTCGGCCTCGGAGACGACGTAGATCCGCGGCCGTTCCTCGCGCGTCAGGTCCACCACGACCGCCACCTCGGGCTCCTCGGGGGACTGCTGCACGGTGACCCCCGCGTACGTCCGTGACGGGTCGTCGAACGACCAGCCGACCGTGTCGGCCTCCGCGTCGGGGATGGTGATCCGGCCGGGGACGAGATCGGCCGGTTCCGCCCCCAACTCGTGCAGGAAGCCGCTCAGTTGGTCGGGAGAGCAGCGGAACTCGGTGTAGAACGTGCTGCTCTCCCAGGCGTTCGTCTCGTAGTAGCCGACGTACGCGGCGCCGCCGGGGATCGGCACGTCGTAGATGCGCCGCTGCACCTTGCTCGGCCACTCGTAGATCAGCGCGCGCGCCGACGCCGTGCGGGCCTTGTCCTCGCCGCTGTCGCGGCTCTGGTAGGCGGACAGCGCCAGGTAGCCCGCCGGGACGGCGATCAGCAGCGCCACGAGGACCGCCACGAGCCAGCGGTGGCGCGGGCGGTGCGGCGGGCGCTGGGCCGGTGCGGCGGACGGCGGCGGCGTCGTGGTGGTCGTCATCAGCGGTTGGTCCGTCCCCGGGGTGGCAGGCGCAGGTCGAACGTGGTCCTGTGGACGCGCTCGGCGCGGCGTCGGTTGGCGCGGCGGAAGCGGCGGGCGACGAGGCGCGCGAGGTCGGCGGCGCCGACCATCCCGGCGTCGGTGCCCAGCTCTGCGCGGACGATGGTGGCCTCGGGCCGGTAGCCGCGGCCGGTGAGCTGGCGGCGGAACGCCTCCCTGGCCGGGCCGATCAGCAGGTCGTCGGCCTCGCTGACGCCGCCGCCGACGACGAAGCGCGCCGGGTCCAGGGCGGCGGCCAGGTTGGCGATGCCGACGCCGAGCCAGCGGCCGACGTCCTCCAGCAGCTCGACGCACATCGCGTCGCCGCCGCGCGCCAGTTCGCTGATGAGCGGCCCGGTGATGTCGCCGATGTCGCCGCCGACGCGGTCGAGGATGTGGTGGGCGACGGGCGAGTCGGCGGCGGCCAGTTCACGGGCCTCCCTGACGAGCGCGTTGCCCGAGCTGTACTGCTCCCAGCAGCCGCGGTTGCCGCACGGGCAGCGGTGGCCGCCCGGCACGACCTGCATGTGGCCGAACTCGCCCGCGACGCCGTACGCGCCCCGCTTGACCTTGCCGCCCTCCAGTATGGCGCCGCCGATCCCGGTGCCGAGCGTGATCATCACGAGGTGGTCGGCGCCCCGCCCGGCGCCGAAGCGCCACTCGCCCCAGACGGCGGTGTTGGCGTCGTTGTCCACCATGATGGGCACGGCGAGGCGGGCCGCCAGCGCGTCGCGCAGCGGCTCGTTGCGCCAGGCCAGGTGGGGGGCGAACAGGACGGTGGAGCGGTCCGTGTCCACCCATCCGGCCGCGCCGATGCCGACGGCGTGCACGTCGTGCCGGTCGGACAGGTCGAGGACGAGTTCGGCGATGGTGTCCTCGACGACCTTGGGGCTCTTGGACTTGTCGGGCGTCTCGGTGCGTACCCGCTCCAGGACCGTGCCGTCCGGGTCCACGACCCCGGCCATGACCTTCGTGCCGCCGATGTCGATGCCGACGGTCGGCACGCGGGGGGCGGACAGGTGTGAGCGCCGCTCGCGCGTGGCGGCGGCGCTGCGCACCGTCGCCCGGACCGTACGGCGGTTGACTCGCTCACGGTAGGTACTCATCGGCTCGATTCTGCCCTACCCCGGGGCGGGCCGGGCGGCTGCCCACCGGCTGACACGGCGGCGCGGCGGCTTCCGGCCGATGATGACGGCGGATCATGTCAGGGGAGGAAGGAAACGCCGTGCTGGGGGAAGAGGAGTACCGGGCGCTGAGCGCCCGCGCGATCGCGGCGGCCGTGGGGGCGCGTGAGCTGTCGGCCGCCGAGGTGACGGAGGCCGCGCTGCGGGCGATCGACCGGTGGGACGGCGGGCTGCGGGCCTGCGCCGCCGTCTGGCCGGGACGGGCGCGGACGCGGGCCGCGGCGATCGACCGGGTGGTGCGCGGCGGGGCGCGGCTGCCGCTGGCGGGCGTGCCGGTCGTGGTGAAGGCGCCGGAGGGCCGTACGTCGTTCCAGTCGCGGCGTCTGGCGGCGGCGGGCTGCGTGGTGGTGGCGGCCGGGTCGGTCCCGGCGGGGCGCACGTACCGGACGTGGGGGGCGACGGGGCGCGGGCCGACGCGTAACCCGTGGCTGCCCGACCGCTCCCCCGGCGGCTCGTCGGCGGGCTCGGCCGTGGCGGTCGCGGCGGGCATGGTGCCGCTGGCCACCGGCAGCGACGGCGCGGGGTCGCTGCGCATCCCCGCCGCCTGGTGCGGGGTCCACGGCCTGAAGCCGACGAGCGGGCGGCTGCCCGCGCGTGACCGCGCCGGGCTGACCCTGGGCGGGCCGCTGACGCGCGACCCCGCCGACGCCGCCGCCTGGCTGCGTGCCGTGACGGGCCACGACCCGGACGCCGCCGCGCCGCCAGGACGGCCGCCGCGCGTCGTGTGGTCGGCGACGCTCGGCTTCGCACGGACGGAGCCGGAGGTGGCGCGGGTGGCGCGGGAGGCGCTGTCCGCGCTGGTGGCGGACGCGGGGCTCGTGCCCGTGGACCGGCCGGTGCGGCTGGCCGATCCGGAGGCGGCGTGGCGGGCGCTGCGCGTGCCGGGCGGGGAGGGGGACGCGGCGGCGCGGGCGCTGAACGACGCGCGGCTCGCGGACGTGTTCGCGGGCGCCGACCTGCTGGCGACGCCGACGACGCCCCACCCGCCGCACGGCCACGACGGTCCTGGCGCGCGGATGACGACGGCGCTGACCTGGGCGTTCAACCTCAGCGGCCATCCGGCGGCGAGCGTGCCCGCCGGGACGACGGCGGCGGGCGAGCCGGTCGGGTTGCAGCTCGTCGCGCGGCACGGCGCGGAGGCGCTGCTGCTGGCGGTGGCCGCCGCGCGGGGCGCCGTCCGGCCGGTCGGGGGCTGACGCGCGTTCAGCCGGGCGCCGTGCGGCGCGGCGGCCGGGCGGCGGGCTCGCGCGTCCCGTCGTGGCCGACGAGCAGGGAGCGCGGGAACGACGGGCCCCGGGGCGGGCGCGGCGCCGCGGCGAGGTCGTGCAGGAGCGCGGCGCTGTCGTCGTCCGCCGGGTAGTAGGACTCGACGGAGATCTCCTCCAGGGTGATGTCCTGCGGGGTCCCGAACGTCGTCACGGTGGAGAACAGCCGCAGCTCGCGGTCCCCGAGGCGGAAGATCATCGAGGTCGCCACCTCGGGCTCCTGCCGGGGGAAGGGGCCGCCGGGGGCGTCGGGCGCGTCGCCGGGGAAGTACGCGTCGAGGAGGGCGACGGTCTCCTGGTCCCCCGACCTGGCGGCCTGGCGCACCAGCCGGGCGCGCAGGTACGCGCGGACCTCGGGCAGGTTGACCATCAGCGGCGCGAGGCCGCGCGGGTCCAAGCCGAGCCGCACCATGTTGACCGGGGCGCGCAGCAGCGCGGGATCGACACCGGTGACGAGGCGTTCGACCGGCGCGTTGACCAGGACGATGTTCCAGCTCCGGTCCACGACGACCGCCGGGTAGGGCTCGTGCGCGCGCAGGACGCGTGCCACGGCGGCGCGGACGGCCGCCATGTCCGGCTCGTCGAGCGGGCGCTCGCGGTAGCGGGGCGCGAAGCCCGCCGCGACCAGCAGCCGGTTGCGGTGCCGCAGCGGCACGTCCAGGTGGGTCGCGAGCCGCAGCACCATGTCGGCGCTCGGCCGGGACCTGCCCGTCTCGACCAGGCTGACGTGGCGCGGCGACACGTCGGCCGCGAGCGCCAGGTCGAGCTGGCTGAGCCGCCGGCTGTGCCGCCACGCGCGCAGCATGCCGCCCACCGTCGTCTCCACGGCCCCGACCCTAGCCGCGCCGCCCGACCAGGTCCATGAACTGCGGTTTCATCGACACCGCCGGGGCCGCGCGGCCACACTCCCCGGCATGAGCAACGATCCCAAGACCCTCGTCCTCACCTGCCTGGAGCTGTACGGCAAGGGTGACCTGGACGCCGTCGCGCCCCTGATGCGCGAGGACTACACCGACCACGGACTGCCGTTCCAGACCTCGACGCGCGACGCATGGCTCGCGGTGGCGCGGGAGCTGCCGCTCACCTCGCTGCGGATGGACATCCGCCTGTGCGTGGCGGAGGGCGACCACGTGACGCTGTTCTCGCGGCGCTGGCTGCCCGGCGGGGAGCTGGACATCGCGGTGGCCGACGTCTTCAGGGTCAAGGACGGCCTGATCGCCGAGCGCTGGGAGGTGGTGGAACCGGTCCTGGCGGACGGCCCTGAGCCGCTGGCGGCCCTGTGAGCGGGGCCGCCAGGACCGGGGCGTTCACCAGCGCACCGGCAGGGTGGACGGCCCGTGGAACAGCGTGCCGGTGCGCCAGCCGCCCGGCTCGCCGTCGAGCGTGAGACCGGGGGCACGCGCCAGCAGCGTGCGGACGGCCGCCCTGGCCTCCAGGCGGGCGAGCGGGGCGCCGAGGCAGTAGTGGATGCCGTGCCCGAAGGCGAGGTGCCCGCCCGTCTCGCGGCGGACGTCGAAGCGGTCGCCCTCCGGGTAGCGCGCCGGGTCGCGGTCGGCGTCGGCGATCGTGGCGAGGACGGCGTCGCCCGTCTCCACCCGGGTCCCGGCCAGCTCGAACGGCACGGTCGCGAAGCGCATGGTGGCGACGGGCACGGGGGCGTCGTAGCGGAGCATCTCCTCGACGGCGCCCTCCACGAGGGACGGGTCGGCGCGCAGCGCGTCGGCCTGCTCGGGGTGGCGCAGCAGGGCGAGGACGCCGTTGCTGACCAGGTTGACCGTCGTCTCGTGCCCGGCGACGAGCAACAGCCATGCCATGCCGACGAGTTCGGCGGCCGAGAGGCGGTCGCCGTCCTCGTCGGCGGTGTGCAGGAGGGCGCTCATCAGGTCGTCGCCCGGCCGCGCGCGCTTGGCGGCGAGGAGCGTGTCGATGTACGCGGTCATGGCGTCGCGCGTCGCGCGCTTCTCCTCGATCGGCCGGACGCTGAACAGGCGCGCCGTCCAGTCGCGGAACGTCTCGCGGTCCAGGAACGGGACGCCGAGCAGTTCGCAGATGACGGTGATGGGCAGCGGGAACGCCAGGCTGTCCACGAGGTCGGCGCGGCGGTCGGGCGCGGCGAGCATGGCGTCAAGGAGCGTGTCGGTGATCTCCTGCACGCGCGGCGCCATCGCGGCGACCCGGCGGGGGGTGAACTCCCGCACGACCAGGCGCCGCAGCCGGGTGTGGTCCGGCGGGTCGAACAGCAACATGTGCGGGGCGGGCGACAGTTCGAGCGGCGGGTCGCCTGGCTCGCGTGACGGGAAGACCTTGCTCAGCCGCGGGTCGGCGAGGACGGCGCGCGTCTCGTCGTAGCCGACGACGAGCCATGCCTCGTTGCCCTCGGCGGTGCGCACGCGGTGGACGGGGCCGCGCTCGCGCAGTGTGGCGTAGAAGGGGTAGGGGTCGCGGAGGAATCGTTCCCCCAGCAGGCCCAGATCGATGACGGCCTCGGTGGTCATGCTGCACCCTCTGCCTCGGTTCTGATCCCGGCCCATGCTGGTCGGCGGCCCGCCGGGGGGTCAACGGGGGCTTTTCGGCCAAAGAGGGCGGCGCCGGGACCGTGTGGGGGGAGACGGTCCCGGCGCCTGTGGGGGGACGGGGCAGGGGCTCAGCAGGAGTGGTCCACGAGGTCGAACGACGCGTAGTGGTCGGCGGTGTAGTAGTCCTCCTCGTACTCCTCGCCGGTGACGATCCGCCGGGCGCCGCGGGTGCTGCTGCCCGGGGTCTCGACGGTGTACTCCGCGTAGTACCCGGTGGGTTGGGGCGGCAGGAGCCCTTCGCGGTTGTGGAAGGTGCCGCCGTCCTGCGGGTACGGGTAGGGGCCGCCGCGGGCGATGAGGTCGAGGGTGTCGTGGGCCTGGGAGGGCAGGTCCGTCCAGCAGATGTCGCCGACGTCGGCCGCCGTCCACCCGGCGGTCGCGGCCGTCGTGGCGGGGACAGGTGCGGGTGTGGCCGTGGCGCTGGTCTGTCCGGTGAGCAGGAAGGTCGAGAGCAGGGCGCCGAGGGCGCCGATCCGTACGCCTCTGGCGCGAAGGTTCATGCCCATGCCACCAGGATGACGCGCGTAGCGCGGGGCGCGTCAACGGCGCCAGGCCGATGTTCCCGAGGAGTTCACACCCGCGGGCGCGGCCCACACCATCCCCGCACGGTGCCCGCGCGATCCGCCGCCGACCGCCGCGAACGTCAGGTTTGTCCCGGCGCCGCCGGACTCCACGTCAGGTCGGCGTGACGGGCCGCCAGCCGGGCGGCCCCGGCCGGGGTCGGGCTGCCGTGCAGCCGCAGCCGGGCGATCCCGCCGTCCGGGAGGACGTCGAGGCGGGCGTGCGTCGCGGGCGGCGCGGGCGCGGGGAGCGGCAGCCGGTGCGGCGTGTCGGGGAGCAGCGCCGTCGGCGGCAGGACCTGGTGCCAGGTGTCCGGTTCGGGCCCGTCGGCGTCGCGGACGGACAGGGCGGCCCAGCCGGGCGCGTTGCCCTTGTACGTGCCGGTGTCGATCTCGACGGCGCGGACGACGGCCTGCGCCGCGAGGCGGTAGCCGAGCCAGTCGTTGCCCGGCTCGCGGCGGCGGCGCGTCTCCCAGCCCTCGTCCATGGCGCGCGCCCTGCCGGGGTGGGTGGTGTGGACGGGCGGCGAGTAGAAGCGGTCGGACGCGTCCTCGGCGAGGCCGCCGTGTTCGAGCGCGACGAGGTCGAAGGTGCCGAGGGCGGCGAGCCAGGCGGGGTCGGGCACGGGCTCGCCGTACGCGCGCAGCCGGGCGATCCCGCCGTCCGGGTACTGGCTGAGCCGCAGGTGCGTGACGCGGCGCGGGCGCGCGGTGACGGTGAACGCGTTGGCCGCGTGGCCGCCGACCGGTGTGCGCGGCACCAGTTCGGTCCAGCTCGCCGGGTCGTCGGGGGTGTCGGTCGCCTCGACGCGCACCGCCGCCGGGTGGTTGCCGCGGAAGTGGGCGGTGTCCACGACGAGTCCGCGCACCAGCCCCGGCGCGCCGAGGCGGACGAGGGCCCAGTCGTGGTCGTCGTCGGCGGGGAGCTGCGTGGTGGGGCCGGTGCCGCGGCGGCGGCGCGTCTCCCAGCCGTCCATGATCTTGCCCTTGTGGCCGAAGGCGAGGGGGTCGAAGCGGGCGGGGCCTGGGAGGAGCAGGTTCTCGCGTTCGGCGAAGAACTCGTCGCTGGCGGCCACCACCGAGCCGCCGAGCCTGCGGTCGGCGAGGTCGGGCAGCACGGTGAACGGGAGCGCGGCAGGGGCGGGCGCGCGGTAGTCGGCGTACGGGTCGCCGCCGCCGTACGGGGCCGCCTGGCCGGTGAAGCGGACGGGGTCCGCGCCGGGGGTCTCGGTGCTCACGCCGGTGTCCTCTCGATCAGGCCGCCGAGCGGCCCCGTGGTCCTGCCGCGTTCGGCGACGAGCCGTCCGCGCAGCCAGGTGGCGGTGACGACGCCGTCCAGCGTCCGGCCCGCGTAGGCGGTGACGGGGTTGCGGTGGTGGAGCGCCGCCGGATCGACGGTGAAGCGTTCCTCGGGCGCGAGGACGGCGAAGTCCGCGTCGTGGCCGGGGGCGATGGCGCCCTTGCGTCCGGCGAGCCCGGCCAGCGCGGCGGGGGCCGTGGCCATCCAGCGGGCGACGTCGGCGAGGCCGTGGCCACGTGCGCGGGCGGCGGTCCAGACGGCGGGCAGGCCGAGTTGGAGCGAGGAGATGCCGCCCCAGGCGGCGCCGAAGTCGGGCACCTTCAGGTCGGGGGTGCACGGGGAGTGGTCGGAGACGATGCAGTCGAGCGTGCCGTCGGCGAGCGCGGCCCACAGGGCGTCCTGGTTGGCGGCCTCCCTGATGGGCGGGCAGCACTTGAACTCGGTCGCGCCGTCGGGGACCTCCTCGGCCGTCAGCGTCAGGAAGTGCGGGCACGTCTCGGCCGTGACGCGGACGCCGGAGGCGCGGGCGGCGGCGAGCAGCGGCAGGACGCGGGCCGAGGAGAGGTGCAGCACGTGGACGCGCGCGTCCAGGCCAGCCGCCAGGTCCACGAGCCGGGCGACGGCGTCGTACTCCGCGGCGTGCGGGCGGGAGGCGAGGAAGTCGGCGTAGCGGCGGCTGCCGTCGGGCGCGGGCGCGGCGTCGAGCCTGGCGGGGTCCTCGGCGTGGACGATGAGCAGCGCGCCGAGCGCCGCCGTCTCCGTCATCGTCCGCGCGAGGTCGCCGGGCGACAGCTCGGGGAACTCCTCGACGCCCGAGGGCGACAGGAAGCACTTGAAGCCGAAGACCCCCGCGGCGTGCAGCGGCCCGAGATCGGCCGTGTTGTCGGGCAGGGCGCCGCCCCAGAAGCCGACGTCCGTGTGCACCCGGCCGCGCGCGGCGGCGCGCTTCACGGCGAGGTGGGCGGGCGTGGTGGTGGGCGGCACGCTGTTGAGCGGCATGTCGAGGACGGTCGTGACGCCCCCGGCCACCGCCGCGCGGGTCGCGGTCGCGAACCCCTCCCACGCGCTGCGGCCCGGGTCGTTGATGTGGACGTGCGTGTCCACGAGGCCGGGCAGCAGCGCCGCGTCGCCGTGGTCCACGAGGTGGACGCCGGGCGGCGGCGTGCTGTCGTGGGGCAGGACGGCGGTGATCCGCCCGTCCGTCACCGCGACGCAGGCGGCGCGCACCCCCTCGGGCGTGACCACGCGCCGGGCGCGCAGCAGCAGGTCCGGCTGGCCTGCCGGTTCGGCGGGACGGGACAACAGGGGCTCCCTTCACCACACGGCGCGCGGCGGCGTACGGGGGCGGTCAACTGTTTGTTGAAGCGCTCGTCGGAGCGATCCTCCGGGGGCGGGGGCGCCGCGTCAAGGGCGGGTAGGCTGCGCCACGTCCGCTCCTACCGAATGAGGTACGCGACGTGCCGCCCACCGACGTGCGCAGGCCCTCCGCCACCGGCGGGGTGCAATCACTCGAACGCGCCTTCGCCCTGCTGGAGCACATGGCCGACGCGGGGGGCGAGACGGGGCTCAGCGAGCTGGCCACGAGCAGCGGTCTTCCGCTGCCGACGATCCACCGCCTGATGCGCACGCTGGTCGCCTGCGGGTACGTCCGTCAGCAGCACAACCGCCGCTACGCGCTCGGGCCGCGCCTCATCCGCCTGGGCGAGAGCGCCGCGCGCCCCCTCGCCACCTGGGCCAGGCCGCATCTGGCGCGGCTCGTGGACGAGACGGGCGAGACGGCGAACATGGCGCTGCTCGACGGCGACGACGTGGTCTACGTCGCACAGGTGCCGTCGCGGCACTCCATGCGCATGTTCACCGAGGTGGGCCGCCGGGTCAGGCCGCACGCGACGGGGGTCGGCAAGGCGCTGCTCGCCGGGCTGCCCGACGACGAGGTGCGCGCGCTGCTGGCCCGCACCGGCATGCCCGCCGCGACCGAGCGGACGATAACGACGCCCGACGCGTTCGTGGCCGCGCTGGGGGAGGTCCGCGCCGACGGCTTCGCGCTGGACGACAACGAGCAGGAGATAGGGGTGCGCTGCGTCGCCGTGCTCGTCCCCGGCTCGCCGACGCCCGCCGCCATCTCCGTCTCGGGCCCTGCCGGACGCGTGACCGACGAGGCCACCGCCAGGATGGCGCCGCTGCTGCGCGAGGTCGCGCGCGAACTGGCCGCCGCGCTGGCGGGCACACCCCGGCAGGGCTGAGCCCGCGCCGCCCCGCGCCCGGGGCCCCCTGCGCCTACGCTGGCCGCATGACCGGGAACGGGACCGTGATCGCCGGACTGCTGCTCGCCGCGGGCGGCGGGCGACGGCTCGGCGGGCGGCCGAAGGCCCTGCTCTCCCTCGACGGCCACCTGTTCGTGGAACGGGCGGCTGCCGCGCTACGGGCGGCGGGCTGCTCCCCCGTGCACGTGGTGCTGGGCGCGGCGGCGGACGAGGTCGTGCGGCGGGCCGGTCTGACGGGCTGTGCCGTCGTCCGTAATCCCGGCTGGGCCGAGGGGATGGGCTCCTCGCTGCGCGCAGGTCTCGCCTCGCTGCCGCCGGGGACGGACGCCGCGCTGGTGGCGCTCGTGGACCAACCGCGCATCGGCGCCGCGGCGATGGCCAGGGTGCTGGCGGCCCACGGCTCGGCGCGGACCCTGGCCGCCGCCACGTACGGGGGGCGGCGCGGGCATCCGGTGCTCCTCGGGGCCGCGCACTTCGACGGCGTGGCCGCGTCCGCGCGCGGCGACCGGGGCGCCCGCGCCTATCTGGCCGAACGGGACGCCGAAGTCGTCCGCGTGGAGTGCGGCGACATCGCCGCGCCCGACGACGTCGATGAGCCGGAGGACCTCATTGATCTTCCGTCATGAGGAAACTAACATCCATTCACCGTCTGCCCCGAAGGAGTGACCGACCCATGTCAGCCGTCACCGTCGAAGCACCGAGGAAGGCGCCCCGGCAAGGCGACGTCCTCACCGAAGAGGCACTGGACTTCCTCGCCGCGCTGCACCGCAGGTTCACCCCGCGCCGTGACGAGCTGCTTGCGCTGCGGAAGGCGCGGCGCGCGGAGATCGCGCGGACCGGCGCGCTCGACTTCCTGCCGACCGCCCGGGTCCGCGACGACGAGTGGCGCGTCGCCCCCGCGCCGCCCGCCCTCCAGGACCGGCGCGTCGAGATCACCGGGCCGACCGACCGGAAGATGACGGTGAACGCCCTCAACTCGGGCGCCCGCGTCTGGCTCGCCGACTTCGAGGACGCCTCGTCCCCCACCTGGGAGAACGTCATCGGCGGGCAGGCCAACCTGAACGACGCCTTCACCCGGCGCATCGACTTCACCGACGACCGCGGCAAGCGGTACGCGCTGAAGCCGGACGAGGAGCTGGCCACCGTCGTCACGCGCCCGCGCGGCTGGCACCTGGACGAGCGGCACCTCACCGTCGAGGGCCGCCCGATCCCCGGCGCGCTGGTGGACTTCGGCCTCTTCTTCTTCCACAACGCGGCGCGCCTCGCCGCGGCGGGCAGGGGCCCCTACTTCTACCTCCCCAAGCTGGAGTCCCACCTGGAGGCCCGGCTGTGGAACGACGTGTTCGTGTTCGCGCAGGAGGAGGTGGGCATCCCCTTCGGCACGGTGCGCGCCACCGTCCTCATCGAGACGATCACCGCCGCGTTCGAGATGGACGAGATCCTCTACGAACTGCGCGACCACGCCTCGGGGTTGAACGCGGGCCGCTGGGACTACCTGTTCTCGCTCATCAAGAACTTCCGTGACGCCGGCCCCCGGTTCGTCCTCCCGGACCGGGCCGCCATCACGATGACCGCCCCGTTCATGCGCGCCTACACCGAGCTGCTCGTCGCCACCTGCCACCGGCGCGGCGCGCACGCGATCGGCGGCATGGCGGCGTTCATCCCCTCGAAGGACCCGAAGGTGAACGCCGAGGCGTTCGCCAAGGTGCGGGCCGACAAGGACCGCGAGGCGCAGGACGGGTTCGACGGCTCGTGGGTCGCCCACCCCGGCCTGGTGCCGGTGGCGCGCGAGGCGTTCGACGCCGTCCTCGGCGACCGGCCGCACCAGAAGGACCGGCTGCGCGAGGACGTCAGGGTCACGGCCGACCAGCTCCTCGCCGTGGACGCCCTCGACGCCTCCCCCACCTGCGACGGGCTGTGCAACGCCCTCCAGGTCGGCACGCGCTACCTGCGGTCCTGGCTGGACGGCCGGGGCGCGGTCGCCGTCTTCGACCTGATGGAGGACGTCGCCACGGCGGAGATCTCCCGCTCGCAGATCTGGCAGTGGATCGACGCGGGCGTGACCCTCGACAACGGCGAGCGCGTCACGCGCGAGTACGTCCGGCAGGTCGCCGCCGACCAGATGGTGAAGATGCGCGACGAGGTCGGCGAGGACGCGTTCGTGGGCCACGGCTGGGAGGAGGCGTACGAACTGCTGCTGCGCATCGCGCTCGACGAGGAGTACGTGGACTTCCTGACGCTGCCCGCCTACGAACTGCTCGACTGAGCACGCGCCCTCCCGCCCGGTCCGGCACTCCCCCGCGGATGCCGGACCGGACAGGGCCCGGCTGCACGGCCGTTCTCGCCGGGCACGGGAACACCCGCCCGCGGGGCCCGGCCGACAGGGCGCGGAGGGCACGTACGCACGGGGCCCCTCCAAGCACTGCCGTGCACCGCCGGGCGCGACCTGGGCGCGCCCCGCGGTTCCCCCCTTGCACGCCCCACGCTAGGCCCCGGCACCACCGCCCGCCACCGTGCACGGTGCCCAACGCCCCGCCCTCACGGTGCACGGCGCCCAGGCCGTCCCGCGCAGGTCACCCGGCGTCGATCGCCAGGGCGTGCACGAGGTCGTGGACCCCCGAGCCGGTGCCGAGCAGGTCGCGTCCGACGAGCTGTTCCACCGTCCGCAGCCGCGCCCGCACGGTGTTCCGGCTGCTGCCGAGGCGGGACGCGGCCCGCTGCGCGTCGGCGTTCTCCTCGATCCAGGCCCGCGCGGTGGTGAGCAGTTCGGGACGCCCCGGCGGACGCAGGGGCGCCAGCAGGGCGCGGGCCCAGGCGACGGCGGGCGGCGTGGCCAGGAGTTGGGCGAGCGTGGGCGCCGGACGGTCGGGGCCCTGCGCGGCGCCCGACGGCGTGAGCGCGAGCGCGAGGGCCAGCGCGGCGCGCGACCTGACGTCGCGCAGGCCGAGCCCGAGGGCCGCTTCCACCGGGCGCAGCCGCGCCGTGACCGTGTTCCGGCTCAGCCCGGCGAGCCGGGCGGCGCCCACGCGCGAGAAGGACAGGACGAGGCGCAGGAGTTCGACGGTCGCCGCGGGCACGTCCGCCAGCGGCCTGAGCAGTCCCTCGGCCCAGGCGCGCGCCGCCGCCCGCGGCAGCAGCGTCTCCAGCGGCGAGGGACCGGCGAACTCGGCCGTGCGGTCACGGGCGGCGCGGGCCATCGCCAGCGCGTTCCTCGCCTCCTCGTACGCCACGGCGGTCGCGCCCTGCGGGTGCGGCGCGCTGATGCCCAGGGCGTAGCGGGCGTTCTCCGCGACGAGCCCGCGCAACAGGCCGCCCAGGTCGGCCGGGGCGTCGGCCCCGGGGCCGCCCGACCGGCCGGGGCCCGCGGGCACCAGGCAGATCAGATGGTCGTCGTAGACCGGGCAGCGCACCATGAGGCCCCGGCCGTGGTACCCGGCCCGGTCCTCGTGACGGCTCGCCAGGCGCTCCCGGTGGTCAGGGGGGCAGCGCAGCAGGTGGACGCGGACGAGGTCGGACCCCAGGAGGGCGGGCACGTTCCCGGTGGTCATCCGCCTGGCCAGCTCGGGACGGCCCGCCATCAGCGCCATGAAGACCGCGACCCGCAGCTCCCCCGCCTTCCGCCGGTAGGCGTCCGCGGCCTCCTCGGCGCGGGACGCGCCGCGCAGCAGGGCCAGGAGGCTCGCCGTGTGCGAGGCGAGGGCACGGGCCGGGGAGGGGAGCGCGGCGGTGTGCAGCAGCGCGAGCACGGGACGCGGCGGGACGGCGCCGACCGCCTCCAGCGTCAGGCGGCCCTCGCGCGTCTCGTGGACGGCGGCGGCCGTCCCGCCGTCGCGCAGGCGGCGCAGGAGCGGGCGGAGTCCGTCCAGCGCCCCGTGGGGGAACCCGGTGGTGGCGGCCTCCACGCCCCCCGACTCGCCGACGAGGGCCGCCTCCGCGCCGATCCGCCGTGCCAGCCAGGCGACCAGCTCGGCCGGAACGGGCCAGGCGCCACCGGCCGTCCGCCGTCCGAGGGTGCGCAGCAGGTCGTCGAGCTCCGTCTCGGCCGCCAATGCGGCGCCTCCTCCCACCCGGTGTCCGCCGCCTGCGTCCAGGCTAAGCGGAACCGGCGGCCCACGGCCCGGGCGGAACGGCCGGGGCGCGTGCGCCGTCAGGCGGAGCGGCCACGGCCCCTGGGCGGGCGGCGGATCTTGACGGCGCGCATGTCGGTCACGGCGATGCGCCGGGCCGTGTAGCGGTACCCGTACGCGTCGAGCGCCGCGAGGGCCCGCAGCGTCGCCTCGTCGTCCCCGTCCTCCGGCTCCTCGGCCGGTACCTCGCAGCGGAAGCTGAACACCGCGACGCTGCTGTCGAAGGTGAACGCACCGGCCTCGGTGTACGCCGGGCCGACCGGGACGCCCTCCCCCGCGCGCAGCGCCGCGCGCTGCGCGTCCGTCAGGCCGTCGAACGTGCCCCTGATCGTCACTCGGAACACCGCGTGTTCCCTCTCTGCTCGTGTGCGTGGGCCGCCCCCGGGGCCCCTGGCCCGTGCGGGCGGCGGACAGTGGACCACGCGCGCGCCCGCCGATCAATCGATATACGGGGACGAGGAGATGCCGGTTGCGCGGGGCATGCCATGTTTCCGGATAAGAGAAACACCAGCGCTAAAACACCGTCACGAACGGGATTTCTCAAAAAAGCCTCAAGAGGTTGCCGGAGCATACGCGGCGGGGGATAGGGTGTGACCACCGTCGCGCTTCGGTTTCGGCCGGGCGAACGGTGTCCCCCTGAATACGGAACGTATCCTGCCCGGTGAATTCACCGGGCGCGGCGACTCCCCTGCCGTTGCGGTACGTTCCGCCCCGGCCTGCTCCGGCGGTGGATTCCACCGCCGGAGCAGGCGTCAGCAGGCCGGGGAATTCACTGTTCAGGCGGACGTGGCCCAGTCCTTCAACGCCTTCGCACTGGAGAAGTCCGCGACATTTCTGTCCAGCGGATCGCTGGTGTATTGATGAATACGCCACTTGGCCTGGATACGCGGTTCTCCCGCCGTACGGTAATCGGCAATCCACAGGCCGTCGCCGGCCTGGGACGTACGGTCACGGTTCAGCCAGAAGTCGCGATTGCAGTAGAGAAGCACCCGGTGACGGGGGCGCAGTCGCTTGACCTCGGCGAGGAAGGCGTCCTTGTCGGCATTGCTGGCAGAGGTGCCCTCGGGCGTGGTCTCCCAGTCCACGGCGAGGAGGTCGCCGTCCTTCGCGGCGCAGTGCTCGACGAAGTACGCGGCCTGCGACGCGATGTTGCCCGGCCACAGGAAGTGGTAGAAGCCGACGACGCAGCCCGCGTCCCGCGCCTTGTCGGCCTGTTCTCGCTGCTCGGGACTGACGTAGGACCGCCCCTCGGTCGCCTTGACGACGACGAAGGCGAGGCCGTCCGTGCTGAAGGAGCTGTTGTGGGCAGAGACATCGACACCATGGAGCATGGGGGGTTCCTCCACTTACCGTAGCCGCTCGCATACTTATGGTACGCAAATGGGTGAATGGGACACCTCCCCCCGGCCGGAGCCCGTCGAGTTCAGGCCATGGTGGTCGGCCGCCGCCCGTGGCGGCGGTCGGCGCCGCACGGCGCGGGGACCGGCCGGGCGGGGCCGGGCGGCACCCCACGCGCACCTCGCGGCGGACGCCAAACCATCAGGACCGGTGACGCGCCGGGCGTGAGGTCACCGTGATTCAGGCCGATTCCCGGCCGTCCCCGCGGCGCGCATGCCGGCGAGCGCGGACGCGAGGAGCCGGTCCGCCTGGTCACGCGTGCCCTCCCCCACGGCCCACGCCACGGCGCTCACGAGCGTGAACACGTCGCGCTCGGTGACGTCCGCCCGCAGTTCACCGGCCGCCCTGGTGCGCGCCACCAGCTGCCCCGCCGCGCCGAGCAGCGCGTGACAGGCGGCGTACAGCTCGGACGTCTCGTCCTCAAGTGCCCGCAGGCAGGCGGCGGACAGGCCCCGGTAGCGCGTCGCGTGGTCCACCGCCGCGTCGATCCAGCGGCGCAGCCCCTCGAACGGCTCGGTACCCGCGGCGAGTTCGGCGGCGCGCCCGGCGAGCGCGTCCATCCGCTCCCGCAGCAGCGCCTCCAGCAGCGCCTGGCGGGTGGGGAAGTGCCCGTAGAGCGTGCCGTTGGCGACACCGGCGGCGCGGGCGATCTCCTCCAGGGACGCGTCGGTGCCGCGCGCGGCGAACGCGGCGTCGGCCGCGGCGAGGAGACGTTCCTGGTTGCGGCGCGCGTCGGCGCGCATCCGGCGCGGGCGCGGCTGCTCGGCGACCACCATGGGAAACCCACCTTGCGAAGTCGAGACTGTCTCAGTATTTTTCTCGGGACAGTCTCATCTTAACTGCGACGCGAGGTGTCCCATGCCCGAGACAGCACCCCACGACGGACCGGTCCTGGTCACGGGCGCCACCGGACGCCAGGGCGGCGCGACCGCCGCCCACCTCCTGCGCGGCGGCAGGCCGGTGCGCGCCCTCGTCCGCGACCAGGCCGCGCCCGCCGCCCGCGCCCTGGCCGCCGCGGGCGCCGAGCTGCGCACCGGGGACCTGGACGACGCGGCCTCCCTCGCCGCCGCTGCCGAGGGCGCGGGCGGCGTCTTCGCCGTCACCCCGGACGACCCCGACCCGGAGCGCGAGGCCGCCAGGGGCGTGCGGCTCGTGGACGCCGCCGCGGAGGCGGGGGTGGGCCATGTCGTGTTCACCTCGGTCGGCGGCGCGGACCGCGACAGCGGCTTCCCCTACTGGGCGGCCAAGTGGCGCGTCGAGCGGCACCTCGCCGCCTCGGGGCTGCGCGCCACCGTGCTGCGGCCGGTGCGCTTCATGGAGAACCACACGATCCCCGGCCTGCCGATCGGCGGGATCACCGGCGACGCGCTCGTGCACTTCTTCCACCCGCAGGCCCCCGTGCAGCTGATCGCGGCCGACGACATCGGCGCGTTCGCCGCCCTCGCGTTCGCCGACCCGGAGCGCTACGCCGGGCTGGCGCTGGAGCTGGCAGGCGACGAGATGACGTCGCCGCAGGCCGCCGCCCTGATCGGCCGTGCCCTCGGCCGCGACCTCACCTACCGGCAGGTCACCCCGGACGGGACGACCCCGGGCGCCGCGGGCGCCGCGGACGCGATCGCGGCGGTGTCGCGCCGCACGACCGGCATCTGGCGGGCCGACATCCCGGCGCTGCGCGCCCTGCACCCCGGCCTGATGGACCTCCCCACCTGGCTGGAGCGTGGCGGGGCGGCCCGCGTCGCGGCGCTGTTCACGGACTGACGCCCGCCCTGGGGAGGGCACGCGCCGTCACAGCGTCCCGTCGCGCACCACGCCCTCCATGATCAGCCGCACCGTGCGCACGAGCCCCGTCATGGTCCGCCTGGCCTGCGGCGTGTCCGCGTACGCCGTGTTGACGTACAAGCCCGCGTCGTTGCGGTGGAACCACAGGAAGACGCCGTTGCTGCGCTCGGCCCAGACGTGCCCGTGCGCCTTCCGCGCCGCGTGCAGCGCCGCGCCCGGCGTCTTCCTGAAGTCGAGGAACGAGAAGAAGTTGACGGCGAACGGCCAGCTCCTGGACCGGGGACGGTCCGGCGTCAGCAGCTCGGGCAGCCGCACGAACGGCACGTTGACGCTCTTCAGCATGACGGCCAGCGCCGACCCCACCGAGGAGACCGTCGCCGCGAAGTCCGTCGCGCCCGCCACGGAGAACTCGACCGGCAGCGTGTTCACGTACCAGCCCATGCTGTGCGCGTAGACGTGCCGGTTGCGGCGGCTGACCGGCAGCAGGCCCCGGTACGTGCCGGGCCCGCCCTCCCGGTGCAGGCCGACCGCCAGCGCCGTGAGCACCCCGGCGGGCAGGCTGCCCTCGGCGGCGCGGCAGCGGGCCTCGAAGACGTCGGGTTTCTCGCCGGTCAGCAGCGCGTGCGTCTCGTTGACGACCGGGTACAGCGCGCCGGGCTCGACGCCGAGGTCCAGCGGGAACCGGGGGAATATGCCGCCGTTCCGCTCCATGAACCCCTTCCAGTAGTCGAGACGGGCGTCGTCCTGGCCGAGCGACCGCCCGCGCCTGCGGTCCTGTTCGGCGAAGTCGAGGTAGCTGCCCGTCTCCGGCAGGGCGACCTCGCGTCCCCTGGACAGCGCCTCGTACGCCGTCGCGATGTCCTCGATGACGAGGGCCGTCGAGACGCCGTCGGTCACCAGGTGGTCGCACGCGAAGTACACCGTCGTGGACCGCGCGCGCTCCACCGCGCCCATCACGAACCAGGGGCCGCGCAGCGTGTCCGTGCCCTGGAGGAAGCGGTGGACGTACGCCCCGACCGCGGCGTGCGAGGTGAACGGGCCGACGTCCACCAGGTCGAGCTTGATCTCCTCCGGGTCGAGGACCTCGACGCCGAGCGCGTCCCCCTCCGCGCGGAACACGCAGCGCAGCACGTCGTGACGGCGCACGAAGTGGAGCAGCGCGGCCCCGAGCGCCTCGCGGTCCAGCGACCCCTGGATCTCGAACGACCCGCCGACCGACGAGGGACAGGGCACGTTCTCGCGGTCCATGACGCGCGCGACGGCGAAGTGGTCCTCCTGGATGTACGAGGCGGCCGGGCGCGGGCGGGCGGGCCCGGCGGACCCGCGCGTCGCGGTGATCACCTTCCACTCCATGGCGTGCCCGGGTGCGATCTCCAGGTCTTCGACGGGAATCTGAAGCACTTCGGCCTTTCGTGCCGTCTGCCGTGGGCCGCCGCCCGATGCGGGCTGCGGCCGGACGCGGGCGGCTGTCGGTTGCGGGTTGCCAAGTGGGCCAGTGGGCCGGCGGGCCGGTGGCCGGGACGCCGCGGCCGGGCCGGAGACCGCGGCCTCGCGCACCGGCCGCCGCCTCCGTCACCGCGCCCACTCATCCGGGCTAACGAGCGGCCCCGTGCGCGGTGACGGGCCGGGCCGGGCCGCGCCGCGCGGCACCGGCCGCGTGCGCCCGCCCGGTTCGCCCCATCGGGTGATCTTCTCGGCCGGGCGCCGTCCGGTCGGCGGTGGCGCGCCACCCTGGTCGCACGTGCCAGGCCCGTCCGGCGCGTCCCCGCCGCCCCGAAAGGCCACAGGTCCCCCATGCCTCCCTCCGCACCGCCGCCCAGGAGCGGCGCCTGCCCCTTCCCCGTCAGCCAGGGCCCCACGCTCAACCCCGCGTTCGCCACGCTGCGGCAGGGCCCGTTGCCGCGCGTGCGGCTGCCGCACGGCGGCGACGCCTGGCTCGTCACCGGGTACGACGACGTGCGGACCGTCCTGTCCGACGCGCGGTTCAGCATCTCGGCGCCGCAGGACGGCGAGCAGCCGCGGATGCGCAGCGGCGCCAGGGCCGTCAGCGGGCTGTTCGCCCTCGACCCGCCGGAGCACTCACGGCTGCGCTCGGTGGTCGGGCGGAACTTCACGCCGCGCCGCGTCGAGCTGCTCCGGCCGAGGATCGCGGAGCTGACGGCGGCCTGCCTGGAGCGGATGGAGGCGGCGGGGCCACCGGCCGACCTCGTCGCCTCGCTCGCCACGCCGGTGCCGACCGGGGTCGTCTGCACGATGATGGGCGTGCCCGAGGAGGACCACGGTCTGTTCGAGGGCTGGGCGCGGCTCATCCTGTCCCACGACGCGCGGCCGGAGGAACTGGCCCGCAGGTTCGAGGACTTCAGCGCCTATCTGCGCGAGATGGTCGCCCGGCGGCGCAAGGAGCCGACCGACGACATCATCGGCACCATGGTCCTGGCCTGCGACGAGGAGCGGCGCATCTCGGAGCCCGAGCTGTACGCCGTCGCCGCCGACCTGCTCAGCGCCGGTTTCGTGAGCACGTCCGACGCGCTCACGGCCCTCGTCCACGGGCTGCTGTCCGGTCCACGGCGGTACACGCGGCTGGTGGAGCGGCCCGAGCTGATCCCGGGCGCGGTCGAGGAGATCGTCCGGCACATGCCGCTGCTGTCGTCCTTCACCTTCCCCCGGTACGCCACCGAGGACGTCGATCTCGGCGGCGTGCGCGTGCGCGCGGGCGAGCCCGTCGTGCCGGTGGTCACGGCGGCCAACCACGACCCGGCGGTCTTCGAGAACCCGGACGTGATCGACCTGGAGCGCGTCGGGCCGCCGCACCTGTCCTTCGGGCACGGCCCGCACTACTGCATCGGCGCGCAGCTCGCCAGGTTCGAACTGCGTCTGATGCTGGAGGCGTTGGTGCGCCGCTTCCCGCGCCTGGCGCTCGCGGTGCCGCAGGACCGGCTCGTCTGGCGCTCCGGGCATCTGCTGAACGGCCTTGAGGAGCTGCCGGTCACCTGGTGACGCCCCGGGGCGGGGCCGGGCGCGTGCGTCCGGCCCCGGCCCGTCAGTGCTCCCAGGGCCAGGCGGCGGAGCGCCCGGCCTCCAGCAGCGGGACGGCGCGGAACGCGTGGTCCGTGAGGCCGCCGAAGGTGTGGCGGTTCCGGCCGCCGGAGGGCGCGTGGCCCGCGTAGTAGCCGACGAGGTTCCACGTGTACAGCGGCACGCGCTCCGGCACGACGTCGCCCGGGTCGCTCCGGCGCCCGTACCCCGTCTGCTCGTCCGTGACGATCAGCACGCGGTCGTGCCCCCGGTAGTGGAGGCGCACGGCCTCGGCCGTCTCGGTGCCGCCCAGCGCGCCGAAGCGCTCCAGCACCGGCAGGGCGGACTCGCCCCGCGTCAGGTCGATGCGGTGGCTCGTCGTGCCGAAGGCGACGAGGTCGGCGTCGGCCGCGCGCTGCGCCACGGTCGTGCCGAAGACGGCGGCGGCGTCCGCGTAGGTCAGCCCGGTCTTCTCCGACATCGCGTGGAACATCGAGCCCGACCGGTCCACGAGCACCAGCGTGCGGCCCGGCAGCGCCGGGACACGTGCCGTCGCGTGCCCGAGGGCGCGCTCCAGCGGCCATGCCCAGCGCAGCGAGCGTGCCTCGCGGTGCGCCGCGAGGAAGCGGAACGGGAACTGCCGCGAGGCGGCGACCTCCTCGGGGTCGGCGAGCCGGGCGGCGACCGCCTCGGCGGCCTTGTCGCCGACGCCCGTCGCGTCGAAGTTCCGGAGGTTGCGCAGCAGCGCCATGTAGCCCATCGACGGGATGACGGCCTCCCAGGCCGCCGCGTCCATCGGGCCCTGGAGCCAGCCCGCGAGCGCCTCCCACGTCATACCGGCGCGCCGCAGCGTCTCCGCGGCGCCCTCGCTGTGGACCAGCAGGCGCCGCTGACGCACCGGGTGGGCCATCAGTTCGGCGCGGGCCCGCAGCATGGTGAGGCGCGCCGGGATCTCCTGGTCGCGGCCGTGCCTGCGGTCGATGGCGTGCCGGAACAGGTCGCCCTGCCACGGGCGTTCGGGGTCGGGGGCCGGGTGCGTCAGCTCCAGGACGTCGCCGAAGCGGAAGCCCCTGAGGGCCGTGTCGTACTTCAGCAGCGAGCGCTCGGTCCACAGCGCGCGCACGGCGTCGGCGATGCCGCGCTTGACCGGCTTGGGGACGGCGCGCCCGTACCGCGCGGTCCACAGGGCCAGCAGCTCGCCGGGCTCGTCGGCGCGCCGGAGCACCGAGGCGACGGCCTGCCGCGTGTGGCCGTGGGCGCCCGCCTGGAGGCGTGCGTGGGCGAACTCGGCGGCGCCGACGAGCGCGGCCGTCCGCATGTTCGCGTCGCCGCGCAGCCAGCCGAGCAGCCCGGCGGTCCACGCGGGGTCATCGACGGCGGCCTGCCGCAGGAGCGTGGTGTAGCGGTCGTCGCGGGTCGCCCGGTCCTCGTAGAACGTCTCCTGGCCGACCAGGTTCGCGACCGCCAGCAGGAACAGCTCCGACCTCGCGTCCCGCCGGTGTCCGCTGCCGCCCTCGTACGTGGAGGTACGGGCGCCGGTGGAGGTGACGGGCGAGGTGGGTGCCGTGCGGGCGGTGCGGACATTGAAGCGGGCCATGAGGATTCCCTGCGGTTGACGGGAGGGGAGGGAGGGACGCCAGGGGTCGTCACGGACCGCCCGCACCGGCGGGAACCGGTGGGGCGGCGTCCTCCTCCATGCCTCCCGAGATCAGGTCGGCGGCGGGGAGAAAAGGAAGTATCCGCCACCCGCGCACCGGGAGGGGCGCGTGGAGTACTGGTGCGGTGCCCGGAGTTCACAAGGGCGACGGCACAAGGTGCTCTGTCCCTTGAGCTACGCCGGGGCGAAACCCGGCGGTGGGACTCGAACCCACACCACCCGATCCGATGTCGAAGTATCCGTCGCGTTCGCACCCGGACACCGCAGGCTTATCGTACCGGTCTACGGAGGAGCCTCATGTGATTAAAAGGCTGCGCGGACAGCCGGGGCGGGTGGACAAGTGACCCGGAAGCAGGCGGACATGGATCCGCGCTGCACGGAGTCGTCGGCCGGGGGGATCCGGCTCAACCGCGTGGTACAGGGCTCGACGCGGAGATCAGGACCACACCCCGCGTGCCGATGACGTGGACGCGCGATTCGACCTTCGTCCATCCGCAGGAGGCCGCCCACGCGCTCGCCTCCTCGGCCGACTCGGGCAACAGCACGTCGGGAGCCACATGCCGTGAGAAGAGCGCCGAAGGACGGAAGTGCGTGGCCAGGGGCAGGGTGAAACCCACCCTGCCCCCGGGACGCAGGGCGCGTCGCCAATCGGCCGTCGCCCGACGCCCGAGGAAGTGCAGCGAGGACGCACAGAGCACCACGTCGAGGGAGTGGTCCTCGGTCGGCAGCGGCACGGCATCGGCAACGCGCCAGTCGATCGCCCCGTCGCAGTCCAGGCTCTCGGCCCGGCCCCTGCCCACCGCGACCATCCCAGGAGACAGATCGACGGCCAGGACGGGGCGGGCGGTGGCCCGGCGACACTGCGCGAGTTGCAGGGCAACGGCACCGGCTCCGCACGCCACATCGGCGACCGCGTCGTCAACGCCGGGCGCCACCTGGGCGATCAGGGCCCGCGCGATCTCCTCGTGGTGGCTGTGGTCGTAGCTACCGGCCAGATCATCGAAAACCCCGGCCGACCCTGTGCTTCGCGTCATCGTCCGAGGCTACGTGCCGAGCGGTCGCGTGCCGGTCACGGGGGCGGCCGTTCTTCTCGCCAGGGACGGCCTCGCCGCACCCATGACGGCCCGCCTGTCCGCGCGGGCGCGGCGGAGCGATGAGTTCCGGCGGGGACGGCCGTCTGTGTCCGTGACGCCGCACCGGGAGCGGAACGGCCGGGCCGGGGCGGGCATCGGACCACTGGTGCGGGGAGGGGATGGGCGGGGTCATCGGCGGGATCGTGGAGTCGTGTGAGGGATCCTGCTCGGCCGCACCACGTCCGGGGAGTTCACGCCCGCCTGGGTCCAACCCGCACCGTGCAGGACGACGACGGCGCGCCGTTCGTGAACGACACGCCCGAGTACGTCGTCTCCTGGAGGCCGGAGAAGCCGGAGTGGAAGAACTCCACCTCGTCGTCCACCCGTCGGCTCTCGGCAGCCCCGGCGCGGCCCGCCGAGGGCTGAGCCGCCCGCGCCCGTCAGGCCGTGACCAGCACCGGGTGCCGGACGACGGCGTCGAACAGGTAGCCCTGGTCGTTGAACGGCGTCGTGTCCGGCTGACGGGTGCCCGTGCTGTCCGTGGCGCGGGCGAGCAGGGTGGCCGCGCCGGGCGTGCGCGGCTTCCAGGGCAGCGACCAGCGCACCCAGCTGTCGCGGCGCGGCACGTCGTGCAGCCGCGCGTGGTGCCAGCGCCGCCCGCCGTCCGTGCTGACCTCGACGGAGCGGACGGTGCCCGCGCCCGACCAGGAGCGCCCGGTGAGGTGGTGGGTGCGCCCGGCGGCGAACGGCGCGTCCCACGGCAGCTCGAACGCGCTCTTCAGCGTCTGCCGGGTCAGCGGCGCGCTGCCGCCCTCCGGGTGTCCAGGGCCGAACAGGCGGTACAGGTCGGTGTTCCACGGCGAGTACAGCGGCTCGGCCGAGACCTCGATGTCGCCGACCCACTTGATCGAGGCGATGCCGATCCAGGACGGCACCAGCACGCGGACCGGCGCGCCGTGGTCGGGGGGCAGCGGGCGGCCGTTCATCTCGTGGACGAGCAGCACGTCGTCCAGCGCCTTGGCGATCGGCAGCGGGCGGCGTACGTGGCCCATCGGCGTGCCGTCGGACGCGGTCGCCTCGGCGTCGAGGCCGCGCGGCTGGACGTCCACGGCGTGCCGGGTGAGCCCGGCGTGGCGCAGGACGTGGGAGAGCCGGACGCCGCGCCAGCGGGCGACGCCGATCGCGCCGAGCGTCCAGGCGGTGCCTGACGCGGTCTGCCCCTGCTGGCTGGCGTAGAAGCTGCGGCCGTTGCCCGCGCACTCGACGAAGGCGGTGTGCGTCGTGGACGGCAGGGACTTCAGGTCGCGCAGGCTGAACTCGGCGCCGTCGCCGCGCAGTCCGCTCCCCCACAGCCGCAGGCGCCAGGAGTCGGCGTCCAGTTCGGGGGTGGTGGTGTGGTTGCGGACGAAGAACAGCTCGTTCGGCGTGTGGAAGCCGGTGCCGCGCAGGCCGGACCAGCGGCTCTCGGCGTTGGTGCCCCGGATGACGAAGTGCTCGTCGGGCAGCGCCTTGACGATCCCGGGGACGGTCGGTCCCGCGTGGGCGGTGCCGGTGGTCTGCGCGCCCACGGCGCCGATCACCCCGGCTGCGGTGAGGAGCCTCAGCATGCCGCGCCGTGAGATGCCGTCGGCGCGCGCGGCGCCGTCGAGCCACTGGCGCATCCGGCGGCGGTCGTAGTCCCGTTCGTCGGTCGTCATGCGGAAGATCCTCGCGCGGCGCCGCCGGGGGCACCATTGCGGCGCATTGCGGGGGCGTGAAATATCGCCCCGGGTCGGCCCCGGGCCGCGATCTCGGCGGTGAGCGGAGTGGCGATGTCTACGAGGGCCGCAGCGCCGACGCGGTGGGACGCCTGACGGATGAAGAGGGCTCCCGGCCGACTCACCTGGTCGGTCTCCGTCGCCTGCCGACGGGAGCATCGGGACGACCCGTGGGCTTCACCGCGACTACGGCGTGCCACCCGGCAGACGAAGCGCCGCTTCGATCCCCTCGTTCCGCAACGGCACGTAGTGGCCGTCGATGATCCGGCCACCCGCGAAGATCCTCATGAACTCGGCCGATGTCTCCGCGTCGAGCACGGAAGGGTCCGCCTCAAGTGCCCGATTGAGACTGTCCACGATCTGCGGAGCGGTGAGTTTCTCCCATGCGCTCCTCCACTCCGCGCAACCGCCGTCGTCCTCGATGCGGGCATCGGCCAGTGCCCTTACCTGATCGGCGATGAACGCCGAGGCCAGCAGAAGCGCGACAAGACGCCGCTGGGCTTCCGCGCTCCCCATGACCGTTCCGTGCTCTTCGAGCGCGGCATCGACCTCGCCGGAGAACGCCGCGGCATCGGGACAGTACACGGCGGCCATCGCTGCGGTGGCGGCTCGGCCGCGCGCCTCACTCTTCTCGGACCCCTTCTTCCTCTTCAGACCGAAGTCGCTCAGCCGGCTCCTGAGGTGTGGTGCGGTCTTGACGCCGACGTACGTCACGATGGCTCCCAGCGCCATGCCCATGGCCACCTTGAGCAGCGCTGACGACGGATCTCGCTCGCCTTCCTCGGGAATGGGACGAAGCCTGACCTGCGTCGTGAGCCTGTTCGTCTCGTCGTCGAAGACGAGTGGACTGCTCTCACCGGGAACCGAGGACCGCGCACAATGCGTTCCGGCAGGACGCCCCACCGCCATCACATCCCAGATCGTCCCGGGCAGGTCATCGGAAGCCATGACCGGACTGTACGTGCAACCACCGCCCGTCCGCGGATCGTTGCGGCGATCGGTCCGGCTGCTCCTGTGCACAGGGAGCCCGGGCCGGTACGTCAGCGCCCGGCCGCGTCGGCGAGGCGGCGTGCCTGGAGGCGGGCGGAGCGGGCGATCGTCTCCTCGTCGGCGGTGAGCAGCCGCCCGTCCTGCACGACGGGCACGCCGCCGACCAAGGAGAGCGAGACGGGCGCCGGGGGGCCGAGGACGAGCGCGGCGACCGGGTCGGCGATCGTCGAGTGCCCGAGGCCGTCGAGCCGCCACAGCACGAGGTCGGCGAGCTTGCCCGCTTCCAGCGACCCCAGCTCCGCGTCCCGGCCGAGGACGCGGGCGCCGCCGAGCGTGCCGAGGCGCAGGGCCTGGCGGGCGGTGAGGGCGCGTTCGCGGTGCGGGCCGAGGCGGGCCACGAGCAGGGCGCCGCGCAGCTCGGTGTGCAGCTCGCCGGTCTCGTTGGACGCGGTGCCGTCCACGCCGAGGCCGACGGGGATCCCGGCGGCCAGCATGTCGGGCACGCGGGCGATCCCGGCGGCGAGGCGGGCGTTGCTCGACGGGCAGTGGGCGACGCCGGTGCCGGTGCGGGCGAAGGCGGCGAGGTCGTCGTCCGTCATGTGCACGCAGTGCGCCATCCACACGTCGTCGCCGAGCCAGCCGGTGGACTCGAAGTAGGCGGTCGGGCCTATGCCGAACAGTTCGTGGCAGAACGCCTCCTCCTCGACCGTCTCGGAGCCGTGCGTGTGCAGCCGTACGCCGAGGCGCCGCGCCAGCGTGGCCGATTCGCGCAGCAGCTCGGTCGAGACGGAGAACGGCGAGCAGGGCGCGACGGCGATCCGCAGCATGGCGTCGGGCGCGGGGTCGTGGTGGGCGCGGACGGCCTCCTCGGTGGCGCGCAGGGCGTCCTCCGTCGTCTCGACGGCGAAGTCGGGCGGCAGGCCGCCGTCGGAGACGCCCCGGTCCATCGAGCCGCGCGCCGCCGTGAAGCGGACGCCCGTCTCGCGGGCGGCGCGGATCTCGGCGCCGAGGAGGTCGCCCGCGCCCCGGGGGAAGATGTAGTGGTGGTCCATGGCGGTGGTGACGCCGCCCCTGGCCATCATGGCGAGGGACGCCTGCGCGGCGGCGTGCACCATGTCCTCGTCGATGCGCGACCACAGCGGGTAGAGCGTCACGAGCCAGTCGAAGAGGTTGGCGTCCTGGGCGAGGCCGCGCGTGAGCCACTGGTAGAAGTGGTGGTGCGTGTTGACGAGGCCGGGC
This sequence comes from Streptomyces avicenniae, assembly GCF_000719135.1. Lineage (GTDB taxonomy): Bacteria > Actinomycetota > Actinomycetes > Streptomycetales > Streptomycetaceae > Streptomyces > Streptomyces avicenniae. The sequence goes on from NZ_JOEK01000012.1 coordinate 66,452, forward strand.
GTGACGAGATGGCCCGAGGCGTCGATGCGGCTGGTCACGCCGGTCAGACCGGCGGGCGCGGGCCCGGGGCCCACGGCCTCGATCCGCCCGTCCGCGAGGACGAGGTGCCCCTGCGCGTACTCGGTGCCCGCCGCGTCCACGGTCGCGACGGCGCAGTGCTCGATGACGGTCCGCTCACCCATGGGGCGACTCCTGGCGTGCGGTCAGATCGACGGGGATGCGGGCGTCGGCGCCCTCGCGCAGCACCGTGGCCTCGATGAGGCCGTAGGGCCGGTCGGCCGCGAAGTACACGGCGCCGTCCGGGCCCTCGTTGTCCATGCCGAACGGGGACAGATCGACGGCGAAGTGGTGCTTGTTCGGCAGCGACAGCCGGATCTCCGCTATCTCGGGCCGCTCGTCGATGACGCGGGAGCCCATGGCGTACAGCGTCTGCTGGAGGGAGTACGAGTAGGTCCCGGCGAAGGCGTCGAGCAGGTGCCGCACGGCGTCGGCGTGCTCCGCGTCCCAGTCGCGCGCCCGGTCGGGCGCGCCGGTGTCCGCCTGCCGCCAGACGGCGGTGACGTCGGTGGCGAGCACGCGGTCCGCCGTCTCGGGGAGCGTCGTCCAGCGGTCCTTGACGTAGCCGCCGAACTCGGAGTCGGTGGTGTTCATGACCGTGACGCCGGTGAGCCCGCTCAGCACCTCCCACGCCGCGCCGTCGTACGTCACCTGGGCCGTGCGGACGCCACGCCCCGCGCGGGTGAACGAGTGGGCCGCCTCGCCCGGCACCGGGATGCGGTCCCACGCGTACTCCGCGACGCGGACGCGCGCGCGGTGGACGGCGGGCTGCGAGCCGACGAAGTGCCCGGCCAGCAGCCCGGCGAACGCCTCGGGCGAGCTGATGCCGTGCTCGCGCGCGAAGGCGAAGACGGTGTTCTTGGTGGTGTCGGTCGTGAGCACCCCCGCGTTGGAGCCGTGGAGGTGGACGGCGCTCATGTCGCCGGAGAGGGCGACCGAGACGTTGAGGTCCCGCACATGGTGGACGGGCCCGTCGCGCGTGACGCGGACGACGCGCGTCTCGGCCTTGCCGTACTGGTTCTGCCCGAGCGTGGGCGGCATGGTCAGCTCCCTCGGTAGACGGAGTGGCCGTACGGGCTGAGCAGCAGCGGCACGTGGTGGTGCTCGCCCGGTACGACGCGGAAGGTGACGGTGGCCTCGGGGAAGAACGGCGTGTCCACGGCGAACGTGAGCCGCGCCGTGTCCGCCGCGCCCGGCAGGTCGGGGAGCCCGCCGCAGCGTCCGTCCGCGTCGGTGCGGGCGGTGGCGTGCGGCGTCCAGGGGCCTTCCCGGCCGAGGCGTACGGCCAGGGTGACGGGCACGCCGGACGCCGGGCGGCCCAGGCCGGTGTCGAGGACGTGCGTGGAGACCGTCGCCGTGGACTCGGCGAGACGGGTGAGGCGCAGCGCGTTGATCCGGCCCAGCTCGGTGCGGGTGACGGCCCGTTCCGCGGCCGGGTCGTTGCCGAGGCGGGCGCGGAGCGCGTCGCGCAGCTGCACGGCCGTCAGGCCGGTGGCGCGGATCAGGAAGACGTGGCCGAACCGTTCCTGGTACGCGAGGTTCAGCTCCGTCATCTCGGCGCGCAGGGCGGCGTCGGCGTCCGCCATGCCGCGCTGCTCGCGGGCCGAGGCGGGGTCGGCGGGGTCGGGGCGGCCGATGCGGGGGTGCCCGGCGACGGCGGCGTCGAGGCCGTCGCCCGACAGGGCGGCCACGGCGGCGTCGTTCACGGCGAGCAGCGCCGCCGTGTCGGCGTACGGGCGCGCCGCGAGGAGCCGGTCGGCCCAGTCGGGCGCGGCGCACAGGCGGCGCAGGACCGGGCGGACGGCGCGGTCCTCCGCGCCGTTGAGCCAGGCGAGGCCGGGGGGCGGCGTGTGCGGCGGACGGGACGTCATGGCACAACAGCTAAGCCGGGTCACACCCCGGCGTCAACATTATGTTGAACGGTTCAGGTAGTTGTAGACGGTGAAGCGGGAGACGCCCAGGGCCTCCGCGACGGTCTCGACGCCGTGCCGCATCGCGAACGCGCCGCGCGCCTCCAGGGACCGCACCAGCTGCTGTTTGACGCCCCTGTCCAGCTCGGACAGGGGCATGCCGTGGCGGCGGCGCAGGTCGGCGAGGATGTGGTCGAGCGACTCGGAGAGCTGGGGCAGCCGCACGGCGGCGGCGACGGCGCCATCCCAGCGGAGGAGGACGTCGTCCTCACCGGCCTCCGCCGGGTCGATCAGCCGCCCGCCGATGGCGTCGAGCAGGGGCGCGAGGGCGGCCGTGAACCGCGTCGCGGCGGGCGAGGGGCCGGGTGGCGGGGTGTCACCTCCCGCGTCACCCGCCGCGTCACCCGGGGTGCCGTCAGTCCGCCCGGCCATGCCGCTCCCCCTCCTCCCGTGTGGCCAGCGTGCTGAGCTGGAGCGACACACGGGTCGCGCCCGCCGCGAGGGCGCGGCGCAGCACGGTGTCCACGGCCGCGAGCACCGCGTCGGACGGCCCCTCGGCGCTGGTGCCGAACGGCCCGACGTCCACCGCGTCGAGCGGCGCCCCGGCCACCGCCTCGCGGGTCACCAGGGCGTGCTGCGGCAGCTCGTCCAGATCGAACGGCTCGGTCGTGAATTCGATTCTGAGGCGCACGGGGCCAACCTAGACCGTGCACCGCCCGGCGGGGCCGGGGCGGTGGTCAGTGAAGTCCCGGCGGCGGCCATGCCGGGGACGGGGACTCGCGGCGCTGCGCGAAGCCGTACGGCAGCTGCGCGGCGCGCGAGACGCCGAACATCTCCAGCGCCTCCCGGAGCGCGGCCACGCCTCTGGCCAGCGCGCTGACCGAGCCGACCGCGGCGACGATCAGCAGCAGCGACTCGCGCAGCGCGCCCGGTTCGAGCGTCCCGGCGGCGGCCAGCGCGTCGAGGGCGCCCAGTTCGCGTTCGGCGATCTCCCGGTCGGCGAGCGGGGCCGGATAGCGGTCGAGGTCCGCGCACAATCGCCGGACGGCCGACTGGAGGCCCGCGATCCGCGGGTCGGTACCGGCGGCGCTGCCACGCTGCGCACCGGTCAGCGCCATACGGGCCGTCTCAGCTTCTCCTGCCGCCACTCAGCCCCTCCCTGCCATGTCATCCGTCATCGCTCGCCCCCGCCATGCGCCCGCACATGCGCGGGCGACCGGCGGGCCGGACAAGGAAAGTAAATATCACTGTCCGCGCACCACGCCATACGGAGGGCGAGGTTCCATGTCACATTCCGGTGAAAGAAAGCCCGAAAAGGCTCGACGCGGAGTCACCGCCCGGTGGACGGGCGGAGGGCCGGGCGGCGGGGCTGACCGGTGGCCCGCCGATCGGGAAGACTGGGGGAACACCGCCGGAAGTACCGTCCCTGGAGCGTCAGATGGCCAGAAGCGTGCTCGTGCGCTGCCCGGACTGCCACCGGGAGCACACCTATGTGCCGCCCGAATTCCCCTGCGTCTGCGGAGCGCCCGTCACGGTCGCCGTGCTCACTTCGGGTGTCGCCCCCGCGATTTCCGTACGTCACCGATCCTGGTCAGGGTCGTGGACGGAAGTTGACTGCGAACGGTGCGGGCACGCGGGGCAGTGGCCGCAGCCCGAGTTCTGCTGCCCCTGCGGGGCGACCGTGCGCCTCACGCGGGACGGTGCGCCGCAGGACGGGGCCGCGCCCGCGGTGGCGGGCGGCGCCGCGCGGCGGCCCCCGTTCGGCCCGGTCGCGATCGAGACCGCGTACGACGGGGTCACCTGCGCGTCCGAGTATCTCGGCTGGCTGGGTTTCTGGGGTGTGCGCGGCGCGGTGCCGAGGCCGCCCTCCGGGCTCGATCTGCGCGGCCCCGCGGTCGTCGGCGTGGTGGACCAGGGCACGGAACAGACCGGCGTGCGCCGCGTGGAGACGCTGTGGCTGCACGCGGCGTCGGTGAACGCGCTGGCCGTGGCCTTCTCGGTCGCCGGGTTCGACGCGGAGGCGCGGCTGCGCGCCGAGGGGCTGCGGCTGCCGCTGTTCGCGCTCGAACTGGCCGGTACGCCACGCCCGGTGAACCGCGCCGCCGAACTGTTGCTCGAAGAGGGGGCGCCCGGCCAGATGTAGACGGCCGGTCGTCGGCGGGCGCCGCGTCACTCCCAGCGCAGCCCGTGCCTTGCCTGCGGATGGTGGAACGCGAGCAGCGCCGCGCCCTCCTCGTCGAGGGCCGCGCGCTCGGCGGCGGTCGGCTCGTCGAGCGGGGTGAGCACGAGCGTCACGTCCGTGGCGGCGCGGTCGGTGTCGAAGCGCCAGATGCCGCGGACGAAGCCGTCCGCCAGCCAGACGGGCAGGGCGCGGTTGCCCAGCCAGGTGCGCGACTTGGCCTCGGCCGAGATGACGCGGGTGCGGTCCGCGTGCCCGAGGAACACGTTGTCGTACTCGGGCAGGAAGCGCACCGGCGCCGGGACGTCGGCGTCGGGACGGGGCGCGTCCGGCAGGTCGAACAGCTCGACGCCGTTCTCGTCCCGCAGGACGACCAGTTCGTCCCGCAGCCGTGTGAAGGCGGCGCGCAGGCCGGTCAGTCCCGACCAGTTCTGCGCGTCCTTGACCGAGGCGGGGCCGAAGGCGGCCAGGTAGCGGCGGACGACGGCCTCGGGCGCCGCGTCCTGGCTGTCGAGGGCGAGCGGCGCGCCGAGCCAGTGCTCGGCCGTGGTGTGCCGTATCGCGCCGCCCTGCCGCCACAGGCCGCGCGGCGGCACCTGCACGAGCGGCAGCCAGGCGCGGGCGGCCTGGCCGAGCGCCCTCGGGTCGTCCAGCGACGCCTCGGCGGCCAGCGCGGCGCCCAACTCGGCGAACGTCAGCGGGGACTCCTCCACCAGCTTCCTGGCCAGCCCGCCGAGGCGCTCGTGGTCCAGGGCGCGCAGGTGCTGTGCCGCCGCGCCGCGGAAGACCGCGTCCGTGGCGGGCTGGAAGAAGGGCCGCAGGACGAGGCAGTCGTCCGCCGTGACGGTGTGGATGGTGGAGCGCTGGAGCGCGATGCGGACGAACTCGCGGGCGGCGAAGCGCCGGGAGAAGTCCTCCGCGTCGAAACCGGCGAGCCGCGACCACAGCGCCGTGTAGTGGTTGCCCGGCACCTGCGTCTGGAGGCCGACGAGGTGCCGCACCGCCTGCCGCGCGTCCACCGGGGAGCGTGCGAGGAGGAACTGCCGGTCAAGCAGCGCGCGGTTGAGGGCGCGCCGGGTCAGCACCCTGGGTGACGTCATGGCCACAGCTTACGGGCCCGGCCGCCGGGTGGATCGGCAGGTCCGTGCCGGTGAGGAACCCGCCGGAGCCGCCGCGGCGCAGTGCGACGATCTCCGCGGCGATCGACAGCGCCGTCTCCTGCGGCGTCCTGGCGCCGAGGTCGAGCCCGAGGGGCGAGCGCAGCCGCGCGAGCCGCGCCTCCGTGACCCCGGCCTCGCGCAGCCGCCGCAGCCGGTCGTCGTGGGTGCGGCGCGAGCCCATCGCGCCGACGTAGGCGAACGGGCGGGCGAGGGCGCGCGTGAGCAGGGGGATGTCGAACTTCGGGTCGTGGGTGAGGACGCAGACGGCGGTGCGGCGGTCGAGGGTCTGGCCGTCGAGGTAGCGGTGCGGCCAGTCGGTGACGACCTCGGCCGCGTCCGGGAAGCGGGCGCGCGTCGTGAACACGGGCCGGGCGTCGCAGACGGTGACGCGGTGGCCGAGGAACGTCCCGGCCGTCGCCAGGGCCGCGGCGAAGTCGCCGGCGCCGAACAGCAGGAGGCGGGGCGGGGGCACGCTCGCCTCGACGAGCAGGGTGAGCTGCGCGGCGCCGCAGCGCGTGCCGTCGGCGGCGACCCGTACGGTGCCGGTGCGGCCGGTGTCCAGGAGCGCGGCGGCCTCGGCGGCGGCCGTGCGGTCGAGGGCGGCGCCCCCGCCGAGGCCGCCGAGCGGGGCGGCGTCCGGGCGGACGAGCAGGGCGCCGGAGAGCGCGGGCGGCCCGTCGGCGACGCGCACCAGCGCGGCCGTCCGGCCCTGCGCCGCCGCGTCCAGCGCGGCGGCGAGCACCGGGCGGGCCGGGGCGTCGGCGCGGACCGGCGTGACCAGCACCTCGACGCTGCCGCCGCAGGTGAGCCCGACGGCGAACGCGTCCGCGTCGGCGTACCCGAAGCGCGCGCGCCGCGGCTCGCCCGTCTCCAGCGCCTCGCGGCACAGTTCGTAGACGGCGCCCTCCACGCAGCCGCCCGAGACGCTGCCGACGACCGTGCCGTCCGCCGCGACGGCGAGGGCGGCTCCGGGGTCGCGCGGGGCGCTGCCGTCCACGGCCGTGACGGTGGCGACGGCGAAGGCACGGCCCTCGGCCGTCCAGCGGCGCAGGGGATCGGCGAGGTCGAGCATGGTGCGTTCCTCCTGCCGGTCAGGCCCGGCCGACGAGGTGTTCCGGCCTGACCGGCACCCGGGTGAGGGGGCGTCCGGTGGCCTGTCTGAGGGCGGCGACGATCGCGGGGGTGCTGGAGAGGGTGGACGGCTCGCCGACGCCGCGCAGCCCGTACGGGGCGTGGGGATCGGCCAGTTCGAGGACGTCCACGGGCATGGCGGGGGTGTCGAGGACGGTCGGGATGAGGTAGTCGGTGAAGGACGGGTTGCGCTGCCGCCCGTCGGGGCCGACGACGATCTCCTCCATCACGGCCAGGCCGAGGCCCTGCGTGCTGCCGCCCTGGATCTGCCCGACGACGGACAGCGGGTTGAGCGCGCGGCCGACGTCCTGGGCGGCGGCCAGCTCGACCACCTTGACCAGGCCGAGCTCGGTGTCCACGTCCACGACGGCCCGGTGCGCGCACAGGGCGTACTGGACGTGGCCGAGGCCCTGGCCCGTGTGCGGGTCGAACGGCTGGGTGGGCCGGTGGCGGAACTCCGTCTCGCGCTCCACCGGGCCCTCGTCCAGCACGTCCGCCAAGGCGCCCACGGCCGTGCCGTCACCGGTGACGACCAGGCCGTCCGCGAGCCGCAGCTCCCCGGCGGGCCAGCCGTGCCTGGCGCGCCCGCGGCGCAGCACTTCGTCGCGCACGGCGGCGCAGGCGGCCCGTACGGCGCCGCCGGTCATGTACGTCTGCCGGGACGCGGAGGTCGAACCGGCCGAGCCGACCGTGGTGTCGGGCGGCAGCAGCGCGACGCGGGGGACGCCCAGCTCCGTGCGGGCGATCTGCGCCTGGACGGTGACGCCGCCCTGGCCGACCTCGGCGGCGGCCGTGTGCACCGTGGCGACCGGCTCGCCGCCCGCCAGGGCCAGGCCGACGCGGGCCGTCGCGTAGTCGTCGAAGCCCTCGGAGAAGCCGATGTTCTTGATGCCGATGGCGTAGCCGACGCCGCGCACGACGCCCTCGCCGTGCGTGGTGTTGGACAGCCCGCCGGGCAGGGCGCGCAGGTCGGGTGCGTCGGCCGGGCCCGTGTCCCAGGGGCGCTCGGGCGGCAGGGGGCGTTCCTTGACGAGGCGCAGCAGCTCGGCGGCGGGCGCCGGGGAGTCGATGGGCTGGCCGGTGGGCATCACGTCGCCCTGGGCGACGGCGTTGCGCCGCCGCAGCTCGACCGGGTCCATGCCGAGGGCGGCGGCGAGCTTGTCCATCTGCGACTCGTAGGCGAAGCACGCCTGGACGGCGCCGAAGCCGCGCATGGCGCCGCAGGGCGGGTTGTTGGTGTAGAGCGCGAGGGCCTCGATGTCCGCGTTCGGAACGCGATAGGGGCCCAGGGCGAGCGAGGCGGCGTTGCCGACGACGGCCGGGGAGGAGGACGCGTACGCGCCGCCGTCCAGGACGATGCGGGCGCGCACGTGGACGAGGATGCCGTCGCGCGTGGCGCCGTGCTCGTAGTGGAGCCGGGCGGGATGGCGGTGCACGTGGCCGAAGAACGACTCCTCGCGCGAGTAGACCATCTTGACGGGCCGTCCGGTGCGCATCGCGAGCAGGCAGGCGTGGGCCTGCATCGACAGGTCCTCGCGGGCGCCGAACGCGCCGCCGACCCCGGCCAGCGTGAGCCGTACCTTCTCGGGCGGCAGGCCGAGGATCGGCGCGAGCTGCTGCCGGTCCACGTGCAGCCACTGCGTGGCGACGTAGAGGTCCACGCCGCCGTCCTCGGCGGGCACGGCGAGCCCGGACTCGGGGCCGAGGGGGGCCTGGTCCTGGGTGCCGGTCTCGTAGTCGCCGGTGACGACGACGTCGGCGGTGGGCGCGGCGGCCCGCGCGTCGCCGTGCAGCACGGGCTGGCGGTGCAGGACGTTGGGGTGCGGGACGTGCGCGGCGTAGTGGTCCGTGCGGCCGGGGTGGAGGACGGGGGCGCCGGGGGCCGTGGCGCTGGCCTCGTCGTGCACGACGGGCAGTTCCTCGTACGCCACGCGGATGCGGGCGGCGGCGCGGCGGGCGGTCTCGGGGTGGTCTGCGGCGACGAGGGCGACGGCCTCGCCCTGGTAGCGGACGCGGTCGGCGGCCAGGACGGGCTGGTCGGAGAGTTCGAGACCGTAGTGGGTGGCGGCGGTCAGGTCGGCGTGGGTGAGGACGGCCGTCACGCCGGGGACGGTCAGCGCCTCGGCGATGTCGATGCCGAGGATGCGGGCGTGGGCGTGGGGGCTGCGCAGCGTGTGGCCCCAGAGCATGTCCTCGTGCCACAGGTCGGACGAGTAGGCGAACGCGCCGGTGACCTTCAGCGTGCCGTCGGGGCGGGGCGTCGAGGCGCCGATACGGCCGTCGGCGGGGGCGGCGTGCTGGGTGAGCCGGGGCGTGCCGGTGACGGGGGCGGTCACCGGGGGGCCGTCCCGTCGGCGCGGGCGGCGGCGAGGCGGACGGCGTCGAGGATCTTCTCGTAGCCCGTGCAGCGGCACAGGTTGCCCGACAGGGCCTCGCGGATGTCGCCGTCGGTCGGGTTGCTGTGGGACGCGAGCAGGTCGTCGGCCACCATCAGAAGCCCCGGGGTGCAGAAGCCGCACTGGACGGCGCCCGCGTCCAGGAAGGCGCGCTGGACGGGCGCCAGGGTGCCGTCCGCCTCCGCCAGGCCCTCGACGGTCGTGACGTCGGCGCCCTCGGCCTGTCCAGCGGCAACGAGGCAGGCGCAGACGAGGTCGCCGTCCAGCCGGACGGTGCAGGAGCCGCACTCGCCCTGCTCGCACGCGTTCTTCGCGCCGGGCAGGCCGAGCCGTTCGCGCAGCACGTACAGCAGGCTCTCGCCCTCCCACACGTCGTCGGCGGTGCGGGGGCGCCCGTTCACGGTCAGGTTCACGCGCACGGCGGTTCTCCTCCGGTGATGGCGGCGTCGTTGCTGGTGCGGTAGGCGTTCCACGTCCGGTGCAGCGTGCGGCGGGCGAGCACCGCGACGGCGTGCTCACGGTAGGCGGCGCTACCCCGTACGTCGTCGATCGGCGCGCACGCGGCGGCGGCCAACTCGCCGAAGCGCGTCGCGGCGGACGGCGGCAGCGGGGCGCCGCTGCTCCAGTGCCCGCCCTCTTCGAGGAGCCCGCAGAGGAACGCCTCGGCGCGCGGGGCGCGCACCGGCGTGGGGGCAGCGGAACCGATGCCGGTGCGGACGGTCCTCGTGTGCGGGTGCAGGGCCAGCGCGAAGGCGCAGACGGCGATGACCATCGCGTTGCGCGTGCCGACCTTCGCGAACTGCTGCGGGCCGCGCGCGGCGTCGATGTGGACGGCGCGGATCAGCTCGTCGGGCGCGAGCGCGTTGCGCTTGGGGCCGAGGTAGAAGTCGTCGATGGGGATGTGGCGCGTGCCGCGCACGGAGACCGCCTCGACGGTGGCCCCGGCGGCGAGGAGCGCGGGGTGGGCGTCCCCGGCGGGGGAGGCCGTGCCCAGGTTGCCGCCGACGCTGCCGCGCGTGCGGATCTGCGGGGAGCCGACCGTGCGCGAGGCGAGGGCGAGGCCGGGCAGTTCGGTGGACAGGCGCGCGATCACGTCGCGGTAGGGGACGGCGGCGCCGAGGCGTACGGTCCGCGCCGTCGTCTCCCAGGTGCGCAGCGCCGCGATCCGGCCGAGGTCGAGGAGGTGGCCGGGGCGGCGGCGGTCGAGGTTCAGCTCGACCATCACGTCGGTACCGCCCGCGAGGGGCACGGCGTCGGGGTGGGCGGCCTTGGCGGCGAGCGCCTCCGGCCAGTCGGCCGGACGCAGGTACTCCATCGGCGGGCTCCCGGGGGCTGGCGGACCGTGCGGTGACCGGGGGGAGGTGCGGACGCCCGGCCGTCCGGCCTCCAGTACAGCGCGGAACGGGCCCGGCGGGCAGTCACCGAAGCGCCGAAGCGCCCGGCGGGTCGGCGGCCTCCTCTTGTAGGTTTGCACGAAGGCACGGGGGCGACCGGCGGGGATCATGCCGGGCAAATCACTCGTTCGGGTGGGGGCGGTTCATGCTGCTGCGCACGCTGCTGGAAGACGGATCGCTGGGGCTGCGGCTCCTCAGCGGCGAGGACGGCCTCGACCGGCGGGTGCGGGGCGTCATGACGACGGACCTGCGCGACCCCGGCCGCTACCTACGCGGCGGCGAGCTGGTCCTGACCGGCCTGGCGTGGTGGCGCGGGCCCGAGGACGCCGAGCCGTTCGTCCGCGTGCTGGTGCGGGCGGGTGTGGCCGCGCTGGCGGCGGGCGACGCCGAGTTCGGCTCGGTGCCGGGCGAGCTGACGGCCGCGTGCGCGCGGCTGGGGCTGCCGCTGCTCGCGGTGGCGGAGGAGGTCGGCTTCACCGAGATCACGGAGTACGTGGTGCGCAGCGGGTCGGGGGACGGCGCGCGCCTGCTCGACGCCGTGCTCGACCGGCACCGGCGGCTGACGGCGGCGGGCGGCGGGCCGCGCGCCGTCCTCGACCTGCTGGCCTCGGACCACGGCCTGCCCGCCTGGCTGCTGACGGCCACCGGCGGGCACGTGGCGGGGCCCGCGCACCACCGGGCGCCGCCCGGCGACGTCGCCGCCGCCCTGGCGCGTCACCGCCTCGACGCCGTGCGGGCCGGGCGGCCGGGCCCGTGGGAGACGCGCGTGGACGGCGTGCCGTGGACCGTCCTGCCCGTGGGCGGCGCGGAAGGCGGCGGCCAGGGCGGTCCTGGCGTACGGGAGACGCTGCTGTCAGGACGGCTGCTCGCGGCGCGGACGGACGGCGGCGACGACGACGGGGCGGCGCAGCGGCGTCTGCTCGCGCGCATCGCCCACGCCCTCGCGGCGGAGCAGGACAGGCACGAGGCGGCCCGCGCCGTCGGCCGCCGCCTCGCCGGGGAGACCGTGGACCTCGTCACGGGCGGCGCGCCGCCCGCCGAGGTCGCGGCGCGGCTGCGGATGGCCGCGCCGCCGGAGGGCCGGGACGCCGCCGGGCCGCTGTGGCAGGTCGTGGTGGCGCGGCTGGAGTGGGCGGACGCCGCGCCGGGCGCGGGCCGGGCGGCGCGAGCCGTCCTGGAGGACCTGCTGCCGGGAACGGCGGCCGTGACGCACGGCGAGGTCGGGCGCGAGGACGCGGACGAGGCGGTCGCGCTCGTGCCGGTGCAGGAGGCGGGGCCGCTGCGCGCCGGGGAACTGCCGGGGCCGGGGGCGCGGGAGGTGCTGTCCGCCGGGCTCGGGGACGACGGGCGGCTGACGTTCGGGGTGAGCCGCGCCGTGCCGTCGGCCGAGGGACTGCGGGGCGCGCTGGAGGAGGCCAGGCACGCGCGGCGGGTCGCGGCGGCCCGGCAGGACGCGGTGGCGGCGGCGGGCCACGAGGAACTGGCCTCGCACGTGCTGCTGCTGCCCTTCGTGCCGGACGAGGTGCGGCGCGCGTTCACGGCGCGGCTGCTCGAACCGCTGCGCGCGTACGACAGGGAGCACCGGGCGGATCTGATGCGGACGCTGGAGGCGTTCCTGGAGTCGGACGGCTCGTGGACGCGCTGCGCGGCGCGGCTGCACGTCCACGTGAACACGTTGCGTTACCGCGTGCGGCGGATCGAGCGGCTGACCGGGCGGGAACTGACGCGTCTGGAGGACACGGTGGACTTCTTCCTGGCACTGCGGCTCCGGTAGTGCTGCACTGCGGGCAGCCGGCAGGACCGGAACCGTGACCGTGGAGGACAGCGACGTGCCCGTGGCGTTCACCGAAGACACCAGAACACTCCTCGACGGGAAGAACTTCGCCACCGTCGCGACGCTCAACCCTGACGGCTCCCCGCAGACGTCCGTGGTGTGGATCGCCCGGGACGGCGACGCGGTGCTCTTCTCCACGACCGCCGAGCGGCGCAAGGCGCGCAACCTCGCGCGCGACCCCCGGGTCAGCATGTCGGTCTTCGACCTCGCGGACCCCTACCGGTCCGTCGCCATCAGCGGGACCGCCGAGCTGGTCGAGGACCGGACGAAGGAGCTGCCGGGGCGCCTGTCCCGGCACTACCTGGGCGAGGACGCCCCGGCCGACCCCGAGGGCGTGACGCGGCTGATCGTTCGGATCGTCCCGGAGCGCGTCACCGGATTCGCCGGCTGAGCCGCCCGGCGCGCCGTGTCGGGCGGCGGCGCGCGCGGGCGTCCGTGGCGACTTGTGAACAAATTCACGCAGCCCTCTTGGCCATGGAGCCCGGCTCGTGCTGAGATGCAGTCACATCGCGTAGACATCTCGGCCCGACGAAGCGCTGGAGGAGCATGTGACGGAGACCGCCGTACCCCTTTCCGTGAGGTCGGCGAGCGGGGACCCGCTCGACGGCGCGGTATGGCGACTGCGGTCACGGGGCTGTTGGGAGGACGCGGCGGCTCTGCTGGAACCCCGGGCGGCGGGCGAGCCGCGGGCGGCGCTCGCGCGCGCGGAACTGCGCGTGGAGCGCTGCATGTTCACCTCCGAGGGCTGGGGCAGGGCCGAGGAGGCGCTGCGGGCGGCCGAGTCGCTGGCCCACACGGACGCGGAGCGCGGCGCGGCGGCCTGCGAGCGCGGCTACCTCGCGTTCGCCTCCACGCTGCTCGGCGTGCGCGACCGGGCCGACGAGGCGCGAGCCGCGCTCGGACGGGCGGCGGCGCTGCTGGCGCCGGGCGCGCCGGGGCGTGCGCTGCTGGACTTCAGGCGCGGCCTCATGGCGGAGCACGTGAGCGGCAACCCGCAGGCGGCCGAGGCGGGCTACCGCAGGGCGCACAACGACGCGCTGGGCCGGGGGGACGCGCTGCTCAGCTCGTACACCTGGCAGCGGCTGGGGGCGCTCGCGGTCCTGAACGGGGACGTGGCCGAGGCCAGGCACGGGTTCACCGAGTCGCTGCGGCTGCGGGAGGAGACCGGCTATCTGGTCGGGGTCGCGCCCGCGCTGGTGGCGCTGGCCGAGGTCGAGCCGGAGCAGGAGGCCCTGCGGCTGCGGGGCGAGGCGGCGCGGCTGTTCCGCCTGCTCGGCGGCGTGCCGCGCTGGCTGGGGCCGAAGCTCGCCGAGCAGCCCGCGGACGGCTGAGGCCGCGCGTCACCGGGCCCGGCCGGTCAGTCGGCCGTCGCGGGCCCGGCGAGGTGGTCGCGCGCGAGACGTTCCGCGGTGACCAGGTCGCCCGCGCCCAGGGCGTCGAGCAACGCGCTGTGGATCAGCGCGTCGGCCACTAACTCCGCCGGTCCAGGCCGCGCCCCGTGCGCCGCCGGGGCCTGGGACTTGCGGTGCAGGTCCTCCGCGACGGCGACCAGGTGCCGGTTGCCGGTCAGCGCGAGCAGCGAGCGGTGGAAGCGGCGGTCGGCCTCGGCGTACGCGGCCCGGTCCCCGACCCGGGCGGCGGAGACCGTGGCCTCGGCGAGGGGACGCAGCTCCGACCAGCGCTCGGACGGGAGCGTACGGGCCAGCCGCAGCAGCGCCGGGATCTCCAGGGCCGCGCGGACCTCGGCCAGTTCGGCGGCGTCGCGGGGGCTGCGGCCCGCGACGCGGAACCCACGGTTCGGCACGGTCTCGACGACGCCCTCGCTGACGAGCTGCTGCATCGCCTCGCGCACGGGGGTGGCCGAGACGCCGTAGCGCTCCGCGAGCGTCGGCGCGGAGTAGGTGCCGCCCGGCTCCAGCTCGCCGGTGGCCAGCGCGTCGCGCAGCGCGGCGAGGACCTGGGCGCGTACGGAGTGGCGCTCGGGGAGGGTACGCGGGCGCACGGGGAGCGGCGGGCGGGCGGCCTGGGGCGGGGCGGGGGCGGGTGCGCCCGGGGCCTGCTCCTCGCGGGTGAGGTCCATTCGTCCGCTCCGTCCCCTCCTGCCCGTGATTTGACGGGGTGGCCAAACCCTAGGCGGAGTTGGCCCCTCGGCAAACCCCGGCAAACGTCAGGTAAGGTAAGGCTTACCTGCACAAGATCACGGAATCGGTGGCACCATGACCGTCCCCGCCCTGGCCACGACGTCGCCGCTGCGGCCCGCGTACGACCGCGTCACGGAGGCTCTGCCTCTGTTTCGCATCAGCGAGGGACCCCAGGCGCCCGCCTCGGGACCCGGCTGGGTACGGGCCGACGCGCTGGCGGCCGGAGGCGCGGAGCTGGACGCGTTCTGCGCCTGGGACGCCGAACAGATCGCGCGGGACTACGGCCAGGAGGGACGGCCCGACGTCGTCGCGGCGTTCGCGCTGCACCGGTACGCGTGGCCCGCGGCCGTCCTGTTCACCGTGCCGTACTTCCTGCTGCGGCGGGTGCCGTGGCTGGCGCCCGAGGACGTGTCCTTCCACCGGGCCGACTACCGGATGAGCGTACGGACGGACGCGTTCAGCTGCCTGCCGGACGACCCGGCGGCCGACGACCCCAGGGCCCGCGTCGTGCCGGACGAGGAGGCGCTGCGCGCCGCGCTGCGGCAGGCCGCCGCCGACCACCTGGGCCCCGTGCTCGGCGCCTTCGGGCCGCGCATGCGGCGGGGGAAGCGTGCGCTGTGGGGCATGGCGACGGACGAACTCGTCGAGTCGCTCTGGTACTTCGGCAACCGCTTCGAGGAGGAGGAGCGCGCCATGACGGAGGCCGGGCTCCTGCTGCCCGGCTCCACGGCGCCGTTCTCCGGAGGCGCGGCGTTCCGCGAGCTGACCGGCCCGTCCGGCGAACGGCTGACCACGCGGGACCGCGCGAGCTGCTGCATGTTCTACACGGTGCGGCCCGACGACACGTGCGTCACCTGCCCGCGCACCTGCGACAGCGAGCGCGTGGCGCGCCTGGCCGCAAGCTGATAACAGATTGCTCAGGCGGCCACGCCGGTTTCGGCAGGTTGGCACTCGTTAGGGGGTTTCGCCCCGGAATCCGGCTGACGCGTGCTCAGGTAGCATCCACAGTTCTTCAGTACAGCCACGTCTCCGGGCCATCATTCCGATTCCGCCGGACGACCATGGTCACCACGAATCCAGCACAGGTCGCGCGCACTCGGCGCGCCTGGCGAGGGGCAGTTGCATGACACTGACGGACATAGACATCAGCTGGGCGGTGGCGGGAGCCGTACTGCTCGGCGGCATGCTGCTTGCGGTGGTCCTGCTCACGCGCGGTCGCAAGCCCTCTGGTGAGCACGCCGACAGCGGCGATTCCTGGGAGCGCCTCGAAGCGGCCAGGCGACGCCGGGAACGTATCTACGCGGGCGCCTCGTACACCCTGCTGTTCTGCTGCGCGGGTGTCGCGGCGGCGCTGTCGTTCCAGGGGCTCGTCGGCTTCGGCCGGGAGAACCTGGACCTGTCGGGCGGCTGGGAGTACCTGGTGCCCTTCGGGCTCGACGGCGCCGCGATGTTCTGCGCGGTGATCGCGGTCCGCGAGGCCAGCCACGGCGACTCGTCGATGGGGTCCCGCATGCTGGTCTGGCTGTTCGCGGGCGCCGCCGCCTGGTTCAACTGGGTGCACGCGCCGCGTGGCGGCGGGCACGAGGGCGCGCCGCACTTCTTCGCGGCGATGTCGCTGTCGGCCGCCGTGCTGTTCGACCGGGCGCTCAAGCAGACGCGCCGGGCGGCGCTGCGGGAGCAGGGCCTCGTGCCGCGTCCGCTGCCGCAGATCCGCTTCGTCCGCTGGCTGCGGGCACCACGTGAGACGTACGGCGCCTGGTCGCTGATGCTGCTGGAGGGCGTGCGCTCGCTGGACGAGGCCGTCGAGGAGGTCCGCGAGGAGCGCCGCACCAAGGAGGGCGAGCGTGACCGGCGCCGTGAGCACCGGCAGTTGGAGCGGGCGCGGCTGAAGGCGATCAGCCGTCAGCACCGGATGTTCGGGCGGGGGCGCGAGCGCGTCGAGGTGGCGGCGGTGGCGCCGTCCGAGCCCGCCGCGCTGGAGGCGGGGAGCGCCGGGCAGGCGCGTGCGGCGCTTGACGCGTCACCCGCCCTGTCGTCGCCGCTGGCCGAGGACGGGCGACTGGACTCGCTGGAGGAGAAACTCGCCAGGATCGAGCGGCAGTTCGGCTGACCGCCCCACTGATCGCGGCAGTGCACGGCCCGTCGGCGCCCAGGCGTCCGGCGGGCCGGCCGCGTTTCCGGGCGGATGACGCGTCAGGCGGGCGGCGGCACCGGCTGTTCGTCCGCTGACGCGACCTCCGCCGAGGGGTCCCCCGCCGACCGCGCGTACTCCGGCGGCAGGGCGACGCCGGAGTGGGCGTGGAGCAGGGCGAGGTCGCGCCGGTCCTTGGCGGTCGGCTCGTAGCCCGTGTGGGCGCGCATCTGGGTGGCGGCGTCGGCGCAGCGGACCTCCCGGCCGCCGATACGCCCGGTGCCCGGCGACCCGTAGGTGAAGCGGCTGCCGTCGGGGAGGATCTGCTCCGCCCCGGTCCCGGGGGTGTCCACGACCGGGTGCAGATCGACGGAACGGCCGGTGCCGTCCGCCAGGGCGAGCGCGGTGGGGAGCCAGTCCCGCAGGACGGTGGTGAACCCGGCGGCGGCGAGCGTGTCGCGGACCGTCGGAAGGCGGTCGAGGGGGACGACGAGATCCACGTCGGCGTGCTCCCGCGTGCTGCGGCCCAGCAGCGCGTCGATGCCCCAGCCGCCGTCCACCCAGGCGGGGACGTCCGCCTCGGCGAGCAGGTCGAGGACCGCCAGGACGTCGTTCTCACGCATCATGGGCGGGACCCTATCCGGCGCCGGGCCCGCCGAGCCCGCCCCGCCGGGCGGGCCTGGGCGGCTCAGGCGAGGGTGAGCTGTGCGGGCAGGACGCCTTCGAGGCCGAGCAGCAGCCGCTTCCGGTCGAGGCCGCCCGCGTAGCCGGTGAGGGAGCCGTCGGCGCCGATGACGCGGTGACAGGGGCAGATGACGGAGAGCGGGTTGGCCCCGATGGCGCCGCCGACCGCACGGACGGCGGTGCGCGGCAGCCCGGCCATCTCCGTCAGCTCGCCGTAGGTGACCGTCGCTCCGTACTCGATACGGTGCAGGGCCGTCCAGACGCGGCGGCGGAAGTCGCTCCCGACGGGCTCAAGTACGAGGTCGAAGGTGGTGCGCTCACCGGCGAAGTAGGCGTCGAACTGCCGGGTGGCGTCGGGGAAGGCGGTGTCGTCGCGCCGCCAGTCCGCCTGGACGGTCGCGCCGCCCTTCTGGCGGGGGACGGAGACCGAGGCCAGGACGCCGGGCCGGGGGCCGGCGATCAGCAGGTCGCCGAGGGGGCTCGGGTGCAGGGTGTACAGCATCAGTGGTTCTCCCGGGTGGTCGCTGTCCAGAGGTGGTGCACGGCGTAGGAACGCCAGGGGCGCCAGGCGTCGGCGGCGGCCGGGGCCGAGCCGACGAGCGCGAGGCCGTGGCGCAGGCCCGCGTCGCCCGTGAGGAAGACGTCGGGGTCGCCGAGGGCCCGCATCCGTATGTATCCGGCGGTCCAGGGCCCGATGCCACGCAGGGCGAGCAGGTCGCGTTCGGCGGCGTCCCGGTCGGCTCCAGGGCCGAGAACCACCGTGCCGTCGGCCAGGGCCGTGGCGAGGGTGCGGATCGTCGCGCGGCGGGACTCCGGCATGCCCAGCTCGCCGAGCGGCGCGTCCGCCAGGGTCTCGGCGGCCGGGAAGGTGTGGGTCAGGGCGCCGTCGGGCGCGGGGAGCGGTTTGCCGTAGGCGGCGACCAGGGTGCCACCCAGGGCGCGGGCGGAGGCGACGGTGACCTGCTGGCCGAGGACGGCGCGGACGGCGAGTTCGGCCGGGTCTGCGGTGCCGGGCGAGCGCAGCCCAGGGCGCGCCGCGACGAGCGGGGCGAGCGCGGGATCGGCGCCCAGCCGCTCCGCGACGGCGAACGGGTCGGCGTCGAGGTCGAAGAGCAGCCTGACCCGCTGGACGGCCGTGGTCAGGTCGCGGGGATCGGACAGGTGCAGGCGGCAGGGCAGCCAGCGGGCGCCCCGGGCGGCGGGCGCCTCGCCGACCTCGGCGACGCCCGTGCCGTGCGGGAGGGCGAGGGAGCGCCGGTACGTACGGGCGCCCGGGGTACCGGTCATCTCCTCGATGCCGGTGAGGGTGCGCAGGCCCAGGAAGTCGAAGACCTGGCGCGCGTCGTAGGGGCCCCGGTGGGCGAGGCGCAGCGGGATGCCCCCGGTGCCGGGGCCGGGCGTGACGGGTTCGCGGGGCGCGGCGGCGCGCAGTGCGGTCGGCGTGAGCGCGTAGGTGGTGCGGACGGTGTCGTTGAACTGCCGCACGCTGGCGAAGCCGGACGCGAAGGCGATCTCCGTGACCGGCATCCCGGTGGTCTGGAGGAGGATGCGCGCCGTGTGGGCGCGCTGCGCGCGGGCGAGGGCGACGGGTCCCGCGCCCAGTTCCTCGGTGAGCTGCCGCTGCACCTGGCGCGCGCTGTAGCCGAGGCGCCGGGCGAGCCCGGCCACGCCCTCACGGTCCACGACACCGTCGGCGATCAGCCGCATGGCGCGGCCCACGGTGTCGGCCCGCGCGTTCCACTCGGCGGAGCCGGGCACGGTGTCGGGGCGGCACCGGCGGCAGGCCCGGAACCCGGCGGCCTGCGCGGCGGCGGCGGACGGATGGAAGCGCACGTTGTGCCGCTTGGGGGTGGTCGCCGGGCAGCTCGGGCGGCAGTAGATGCCGGTGGTCACGACGGCCGTGAAGAACACGCCGTCGAACCGCTCGTCGCGGCTGCGCACCGCCTCGTAGCGGCTGTCGTCGTCCCCTGCTCGTTCGTTCACCACGCTCCCAGTGTGCGCTCCCCCGCAGGGCCCGACTGGCGGGAATCGGACATGCAGGTCCTGCGAGGTCCTGCGAGGTCGGCGGGCCGTTCAGCTGTCCACGGGCTGCCAGCGCGGACCGTCCTGGCCGGGCACCACGCGGCCGAACACGACGTCCGCGAAGTGTCCGCCGTAGCCGAGGGTGCCGGGCTCGGACAGTTCCCTGACGAGGTCACGGCGGCTGCGCACCCCCGCCTCGCGGTCGATGTCCGGGGCGGCGGACCACTCGGGGTGGGATATCTGCGCCGGGGAGTGCAGGGCGTCGCCGAACGCTATGAGACGTCGGCCCCCGCCCTCGATGACGTACGAGGCGTGGCCCGACGTGTGTCCCGGTCTGAGCTGCAGGCGGACGCCGGGGAAGATCTCCTCGCCGTCCGGGACCGTGCGGACAGACGGCTCCAGTGCGGCCAGGACGTCGGGCCCCGGCCCCTCGGCACCCGCGAGCGCGCGCTCCCGCCACTCGGGCTCGGAGAAGAGGTAGGGCGCGTGCGCGAGGAGCGGGCGGTCGGCCCCCGGCGGCGTGTGCCAGGCCCAGCCGACATGGTCGATGTGCAGATGGGTGAACGCGACGGCCTCGACGGCGGCCGGTGATAGGCCCACGGCGGCGAGGCTGGCGGGCAGGTCGCCGCCGCGCAGCGCCCCGACGCGGGCACCGGCCCGCGCGGGCGCCGCGACGGGCCCGACCCCGGCGTCGATCAGGAGGGCGCGCCCGTCCCGCTCGACCAGGAGTCCGCCGATGCTCGCGACGAGATACCCGGAGGCGTCCAGATGGTCGGCGCGGGCGCGCCAGTCGGCCGCCGTGCTCCCGGACAGCCAGCCGGGGACCGACAGCTGGACGACGCCGTCGGGCAGGTGGGTGACGGTGGTCTCCCCCAGCCGGAGCGACCTTCTCGATGCGGGCCTGCGAAGCCGTTCCGTACTCATGGACAGGACTCTATGCATCAAGCCTGAAAGATTCAAGCTTGATCCGTCTTCTCGCGCACCTTTCCAGCTTGAATCACCCGGGAGAGTTACGATGCCCTCATGACGACCCCGCCGGAGCCAGGGACCGTGGCCGAACGCGAGCTGTGCGGCCTCGTGAACACGCTCGCCCGGCAGTTGGACGACCACGTCCGCGCGCGGGCCGCCACCCTCGACCTCACCGGCCCCCAGGCGACCGCCCTGCGCGAGCTGGACGGCCCGATGACCATGAAACAGCTCGCAGCCCGGATGGGCTGCGAGCCGTCGAACGCGACCTTCGTCGTGGACCGCCTGGAGCGCCGCGGCCTGATCGAGCGGCGCCCGCACCCCACCGACCGGCGCGCCAGGGAACTGCACCTGACGGCCCCCGGCGGCGCGCTGCGCGCACGCCTCGTGGACCTGCTCACGCAGCACTCACCGGTGGCCGCCCTGACCGGGCAGGAGCAGGCCGCCCTGCGGTTGCTGCTGGAGCGGGCCGTCGGCCGGGATCAGCGCTGAGCCATCCTGGCGGGGAACCCGCCGGTGGCCACCGGCCCCCAGCGGACCGGCGTGACACGGATGAGCGACTTGCCCTGGCGCGCCATCGCCGTCCGGTACTCGGCCCAGTCGGGGTGCTCCCCCGCGATGTTCCGGTAGTACTCGACCAGCGGCTCGATGGCCTCGGGCACGTCCAGCACCTCGGCCGTGCCGTCGATCTGCACCCACGGGCCGTCCCACTCGTCCGACAGCACGACGACGCTGACCTCGGGGCGCCGCCGCGCGTTCACGGTCTTGGCGCGGTCGGGATAGGTGGCGATGACGAGGCGCCCGGCGTCGTCCACGCCGCAGGTCAGGGGGGACGCCTGGGGCCCGCCGTCCGTGCGGTGGGTGATGAGGAGGGCACGGTGCCTGGGGCGCACGAAGTCAAGCAGGCGCGCCAGGTCCACGGCTGTGTTCGTCGCGATCGAAGGACTCATGGCGCAGCACCCTACGCGCCTTCGCGGCGTCTGACCCCGGTGCCCCACCCCCCGCCCCGCCGGGCGGCGCGACGGCGCGGCGCCGGGACCGTGCGAGGTCCGGGCGCCGCGCCGCGAGCGGGGTCAGGCCGCGACCGCCACCGCCGGTGAGGCGGCCGGGGCGAGGGCCAGATCGAGCACCTGGCGGACGTCCGTGACCGGGTGGACGTCGAGCTTCGCCAGGATCTCGGCGGGCACGTCGTCCAGGTCCGGCTCGTTCCGCTTCGGGATGATCACCGTCGTCGCACCCGCCCGGTGCGCGGCCAGCAACTTCTGCTTCAGGCCGCCGATGGGCAGGACCCGCCCGGTCAGCGAGACCTCGCCGGTCATCGCCACCTCGGGCCGCACCTGCCGTCCGCTGAGCAGCGACGCCAGGGCGGTCGTCATGGTGATGCCCGCGCTCGGCCCGTCCTTCGGCACCGCGCCCGCCGGGATGTGCAGGTGGACGCCGCGCTCCTTCAGGTCGCCGACCGGCAGCTCCAGCTCCGCCCCGCGCGAGCGCAGGTAGGACAGGGCGATGGCGGCCGACTCCTTCATGACGTCGCCCAGCTGCCCCGTCAGGGTCAGCCCGGCGCCGCCGGTCTCCGGATCGGCGAGCGACGCCTCGATGAACAGGACGTCACCGCCCGCCCCGGTGACCGCGAGCCCCGTCGCGACGCCGGGGACGGCCGTACGCCGCTCCGCCGGCTCCTGCGCCGACTCGGGCGTGTGGTGCGGCCTGCCGATCAGCCCGGCCAGCGCACCGGTCGTCACGGTGTACGGCAGCTCCTGCTCCCCCAGCTCCGCGCGCGCCGCGACCTTCCGCAGCAGCCGGGCGACCAGCCGCTCCAGGTTCCGCACGCCCGCCTCACGGGTGTACTCGCCCGCCAGCTTCCGCAGCACGCCGTCCTCGACGGTGACCTCGCCGCCGGTCAGACCGGCGCGCTCCAGCTGCCGGGGCAGCAGGTGGTCCCGGGCGATGACGACCTTCTCGTCCTCGGTGTAGCCGTCGAGCCGCACCAGCTCCATCCGGTCGAGCAGCGGCTCGGGGATGGCCTCCAGGACGTTCGCCGTGGCCAAGAACACCACGTCGGACAGGTCGAGGTCCACTTCGAGGTAGTGGTCGCGGAAGGTGTGGTTCTGCGCGGGGTCGAGCACTTCGAGCAGCGCGGCGGCGGGGTCGCCGCGGTAGTCGCTGCCGACCTTGTCGATCTCGTCCAGCAGGACGACCGGGTTCATCGAACCTGCCTCCCTGACGGCCCGGACGATGCGGCCGGGCAGCGCGCCGACGTACGTACGCCGGTGGCCGCGGATCTCCGCCTCGTCCCGCACGCCGCCGAGCGCGACGCGGACGAACTTCCGGCCCATCGCGCGGGCGACGCTCTCGCCGAGCGACGTCTTGCCGACGCCCGGCGGGCCGACGAGTGCGAGCACCGCGCCGCCCCTCCGTCCGCCGATGACGCCGAGGCCCCGGTCACCGCGCCGCTTGCGCACGGCCAGGTACTCGGTGATGCGCGCCTTCACGTCGTCGAGACCGGCGTGGTCGGCGTCCAGCACCTCCTTGGCGCCCGCGATGTCGTACGCGTCCTCGGTGCGGACCTGCCAGGGCAGCTCAAGGACGGTGTCCAGCCAGGTGCGTATCCAGCCGCCCTCAGGACTGGCGTCCGAGGAGCGCTCCAGCTTGTCCAGCTCCTTGAGCGCGGCCTCGCGGACGTGCTCCGGCAGGTCGGCGGCCTCGACGCGGGCGCGGTAGTCGTCGCCCTCGTCCGCGGCGTCGCCGTTCAGCTCGGACAGCTCCTTGCGCACGGCTTCCAGCTGCCTGCGCAGCAGGAACTCGCGCTGCTGCTTGTCCACGCCGTCCTGGACGTCCTTGGCGATCGTCTCGGCGACGTCCTCCTCGGCGAGGTGGTCGCTCAGCAGCTTGGTGGCCAGGCGCAGCCGCTCCACCGGGTCGGTGGAGCGCAGCAGCGCGAGGCGCTGCTCGACGGTGAGGAACGGGGAGTAGCCGGCGTTGTCCGCCAGCGCGCCCGGGTCCTCGATCTGGGCGACGCGGTCCACGACCTGCCAGGCCCCGCGCTTGCGCAGCCAGGACGTCGTGAGCGCCTTGTACTCCTTGACCAGCTCGGCGACGGCACCGGGCAGCGGGCTCGGCGCCGCCTCGGCGACGGGCGTGCCCTCCACCCACAGCGCGGCGCCTGGCCCGGTCGTGCCCGCGCCGATACGGACGCGGCGCAGGCCGCGCACCAGCGCGCCCGGGTCACCGTCGGCAAGCCGTCCGACCTGCTCCACACGGCCCAGCACACCGATGTCCGCGTACGCGCCGCCGACACGCGGCACCAGCAGCACACGGGGCTTCTCCCCCCGCGGCGCGGCGGCCTGGGCGGCCTCCACGGCGGCGCGCACCTCGGATTCCGACAACTCAAGCGGCACGACCATCCCTGGCAGCACCACCTCGTCATCCAGCGGCAGCACGGGCAGGGTGAGTGCGTCGAACGACGAAGTCATGAACTCTCCCTAGTCAGGCTAATTGAGCTATGCAGGCTCAATGCTTCGGTGGCCCTAGATGTTCCCGCACCCGGCGATGTTCGCTCTGGGCGATCGGGCGCTCGCGGAACGGCCACATGCCCCCGGTCAGGAGAACACCGCGGGCCCCTCCGCCCTTCCCGCCCGCCCCCGCGCACGCGAAAGCCCCCGGTCACGACCGCGACCGGGGGCAGGGGGCAGGGGGCAGGAAAGGGGCCGTCTACAGCTCGCGCAGCACCCGCACGAGGAACGCCTCCGTCGCCGTCGGCGGCTCGGCCTCCACCACGAGGCGGTTCATCATGTGCCGGTACAGCTCGATGTCGGCGGGCTTGTCGGGGTACACCCCGCCCGTCAGCTGCTCCAGGTACACCACGTCGGGCAGCTCGCCGCCCGGCGGGCGCAGCACCGTGACCGGCCCGCCGACGGCCGGGTGCCCGCCCGCGGAGAACGGCATCACCTGGATCGTCACGTGCGGCAGCCGCGCGCTCTCGATCAGGTGCTCAAGCTGCGCCCGCATCAGCGCCACGCCGCACATCGGCCGCCGCAGGGCCGCCTCGTCGATGACGACCCACAGGTGCGGCGGACGGCCGCGCTCCAGCAGCCTGCGGCGCTCCATCCGGAGCTGGAGGCGCCGCTCGGTGCGCTCCTCCTCCGCGTCGGGCCCGAGCCGCAGCACGGCACGCGCGTAGCCCTCCGTCTGGAGGAGCCCGGGGATGAACTGCAACTCGTAGGCGCGGATGACCATGGCGGCCTGTTCGAGCCCGAGGTAGACGTTCAGCCAGCTCGGCACGACGTCGTGGTAGACATGCCACCAGCCCGGCACGTTGCTCTGCCGCGCGAGGGCGAGGAGGGTGGCGCGCTCGGCCTCGTCGGTCACGCCGTACAGCGTGAGCAGGTCCTCGACGTCGCGCGGCTTGAAGCCGGTGCGGCCCATCTCCAGCCTGCTGATCTTGGAGTGCGAGGCGCGGATACGGCGCCCGGCCTCCAGTCCTGTGATGCCGCGCTCCTCGCGCAGGCGCCGCAGCCTGGCCCCGAGGATCATGCGGGGTACGGTCGGTCCGGTCCGCTGCTGGTTCGGGGAGCGGACGAGGTCGCGCTCGCCGATGGCCTCTTCCTGGCGCGTCGCGCCCATGTCTGCTCCCATCGCAGTAGCGGCGAACGGCCAACTGTACTAAAGGCACCGCTCCTGGAGAGGTAGTGGTGTCACGGTTTTCGTCCACCGCCCCACCCGCCAACTGCCGTGCGCGGCGCGGTGATGATGACGCGTGACGTCCGGCGGCCTACGGTGGCGGCATGACCTCCAGCACCCATGCGGTGACGAACCAGCCCCCGCCCCTGGCCGGATACGACGTCTTCGCACAGGACGCCGCCCTGGCGGAGGGAGTTGCCCGGTACGCGGAGCCGGGCGCGGCCGAGGAGCTGGCGGACGGTCTCGGCGCGCTCGGTCGGCTCGCGGGCTCGGCGGAGGCGCAGGAGTGGGGCACGCAGGCGAACGCGTCGCCGCCCGTGCTGCGCACCCACGACCGGTACGGGCACCGCGTGGACGAGGTGGAGTTCCACCCGGCGTGGCACCGGCTGCTGGAACGGGCGGTCGGCGCGGGCCTGACCGACGCGTGGTCGGGGCCGAGCCCTCAACTGCGGCGCACCGCGGGGTTCCTGGTCTGGACGCAGGTCGAGGCGGGCCACCTGTGCCCCGTCTCCATGACGCACGCCGCCGTGCCCGCACTGCGGGCGGAGCCGGAGCTGTCCCGTACGTGGGCGCCGCTGCTGACGGCGCACGTGTACGAGCCGGGGCTGCGTCCGGTGGCGGAGAAGGCGGGCGCGCTCGCCGGGATGGGCATGACGGAGAAGCAGGGCGGCTCCGACGTGCGGGCGAACACGACGCGCGCCGAGCCGCTGTCCGAGCCGGGCGCGTACGCGCTCACCGGCCACAAGTGGTTCTGCTCCGCGCCGATGTCGGACGCGTTCCTCGTGCTGGCGCAGGCGCCGGGCGGGCTGACGTGCTTCCTGCTGCCCCGGGTGCTGCCGGACGGGAGCCGCAACGCGTTCAGGCTCCAGCGGCTGAAGGACAAGCTGGGCGACCGCTCCAACGCCTCGTCCGAGGTGGAGTTCGACGGCTCGACGCTCGCGTGGCGCGTGGGCGAGGAGGGCAGGGGGGTGCCGACGATCATCGAGATGGTCGCGGCGACCCGGCTCGACTGCGTGACGGGCTCCGCCGGGGTCATGCGGCAGGCGGTGGCGCAGGCGCTGCACCACACCGCGCACCGTTCGGCGTTCGGCGCGCCGCTGGCGGAGCAGCCGCTGATGCGGAACGTACTGGCGGACCTGGCGCTTGAGTCGGAGGCGGCGACGGCCCTGGCGCTGCGGATGGCGGCGGCGTACGACGGGGCGGCGGCGGGCAGCGCGCAGGAGCGGCATCTGCTGCGGCTGGCGCTGCCCGCCGCCAAGTACTGGGTGACGAAGCGCTGTACGCCGGTGGTGGCCGAGGCGCTGGAGTGCCTGGGCGGGAACGGGTACGTCGAGGAGTCGGGGATGCCCCGGCTGCTGCGGCAGTCGCCGCTCAACTCGATCTGGGAGGGCTCGGGGAACGTGCAGGCGCTCGACGTGCTGCGGGCGCTGCGCCGCGAGCCCGGCGCGCTGAACGCCTATCTGACGGAGGTCGGCCTCGCCGCGGGCGCGGACCACCGGCTGGACGCGGCGATCAAGGACGTGCTGACCGAACTGTCCGACCTGGACGGCATCGAGGCGCGGGCGCGCCGTCTGGTGGAGCGGCTGGCGCGGGTGCTCCAGGGCGCGCTGCTGGTACGGCACGCGCCGTCGGCGGTGGCGGACGCCTTCTGCGCGGCACGGCTGGGGGGCGAGGGCGGCGCCGCGTTCGGCACGCTGCCGGGGGGCGTGGACACGGCGGCGCTCGTGGACCGGGCGCTCCCCCGGGTCGGGTAACGTGGCGGGCACGGCGCCGGTCAGGCGCCTTCGCGCGGCCACGGAATCGGCACTCCGGGCGCGACCAAGGGTGACCGACCCTTCACCGGTCTCACGAGGTGAGACAGGGCCGTCCGCATGCCGGGCACCGGTGGACTCGGGCGTAACACCGTGCCACGCTGCCGTCATGTCTGAAGCTGGTACGCCCCTGGTGAGTCGGCGCCATGTCGATCTCGGACGCATGTCCAGCGCCATCTGTCCGGCGGACTGAGCCGCAGCCCCCGCCGTTCCCCGCGTTCCGCCCGTTTCACGCATTCCTCGCACGCCCCGACTCTGTCCCGGTGCCCGCACAGCCGCGGGCCGCCTCGGGCCGGAGCCGCCCTGCTGCCTGTAGAAAGACACCGACGCGAACATGTCCGACAGCGCGAAGAAGCCCACCGCCCCGACCCGCCGCAAGCCAGGACGCCACCGCGGCGAGGGCCAGTGGGCGGCGGGACACCTCACCCCGCTGAACGGGAACGAGCAGTTCAAGAAGGACGACGACGGCCTCAACGTGCGCACGCGCATCGAGACCGTCTACGCCCAGCGGGGCTTCGACGCGATCGACCCCAACGACCTGCGCGGGCGCATGCGCTGGTGGGGCCTGTACACGCAGCGCCGTCCCGGGATCGACGGCGGCAAGACCGCCATCCTCGAACCCGAGGAGCTGGACGACGAGTTCTTCATGCTGCGCGTGCGGATCGACGGCGGGCGGCTCACCACGGCGCAGCTGCGCGTCATCGGCGAGATCTCGCAGGAGTTCGCGCGCGGCACCGCCGACATCACGGACCGGCAGAACATCCAGTACCACTGGATCCGCATCGAGGACATGCCGGAGATCTGGCGGCGCCTCGAAGGCGTGGGCCTGTCCACCACCGAGGCGTGCGGCGACACCCCGCGCGTCATCCTCGGCTCGCCGGTCGCCGGGATCGCCGCGGACGAGATCATCGACGGCACGCCCGCGATCGACGCGATCATGCGCCGCGTCGTCGGCAACAAGGCGTACTCCAACCTGCCGCGCAAGTTCAAGACGGCGATCTCCGGCTCGCCGCACCTGGACGTGGCGCACGAGATCAACGACATCGCGTTCGTCGGCGTCAACCACCCCGAGCACGGCCCGGGGTTCGACGTGTGGGTCGGCGGCGGCCTGTCCACGAACCCGCGCATCGGCGTACGGCTGGGCGCCTGGGTGCCGCTCGACGAGGTCGCGGACGTCCACGAGGCCGTCATCGGCCTGTACCGCGACTACGGCTACCGCCGCCTGCGGACGCGGGCGCGCATCAAGTTCCTGATCGCCGACTGGGGCGTCGAGAAGTTCCGGCAGGTCCTTGAGGACGAGTACCTGCTGCGCCGCATGATCGACGGCCCCGCCCCCGAACAGCCCGTGCACGCCTGGCGCGACCACGTCGGCGTCCACCGGCAGCGCGACGGCCTCCACTACGTCGGCTTCGCGCCGCGCGTCGGCCGGGTGGACGGCGCGACGCTGGCGAAGATCGCCGACCTCGCCGAGGCGCACGGCTCGGGCCGCGTCCGCACCACCGTGCAGCAGAAGATGATCGTCCTGGACGTGCCCGAGGAGCGGACGGCCTCGCTCGCCGAGGGCCTGGCCGCGCTCGGCCTGACGACGACCCCCTCGGTGTTCCGGCGCGGCACGATGGCCTGCACCGGCATCGAGTTCTGCAAGCTGGCGATCGTCGAGACCAAGGCGCGGGCCGCCTGGCTCATCGAGGAGATGGAGCGCAGGCTCCCCGAGTTCGACGAGCCGCTGACCATCAACGTCAACGGCTGCCCCAACTCGTGCGCGCGCATCCAGGTCGCGGACATCGGTCTCAAGGGGCAGCTGGTCCTGGACGACGACGGCCGCCAGGTCGAGGGCTTCCAGGTGCACCTGGGCGGCTCGCTCGGCCTGGAACCGGGCTTCGGCCGCAAGGTCCGCGGCCTCAAGGTGACCTCCGAGGGCCTGGCCGACTACGTGGAACGCGTCCTGCGCGCCTACCTCGCCGGGCGCGAGCCGGACGAGCGGTTCGCCACCTGGGTGACGCGCGCCGACGAGGGGGTCCTCGCATGAGCGAGCGCGCCGCCCCGTTCTACTGCCCCTACTGCGGCGACGAGGACCTGCGCCCCAGCGAGGAGGGCCACGGCGCGTGGGAGTGCGCCGCGTGCAACCGGGCGTTCCGCCTCTCGTTCCTCGGCCTGCTGGCGAAGGGGCTCACCCGCCCCGCCAAGGACGGCGGCGGCGGGACGGACTGACCCGCACGGGGCCGCCGGTCAGCACCGGCCAGGAAGCCGAGAGAGCCGAGAGAGGGGACAGGATGAGCATCGCCACCACCACGCACCCGCGGCACGCCGACGACCTGCGGCTGCTCGCCGAACGCGCGGGCCGCGAGCTGGAGGACGCGCCCGCGCTGGACGTCCTGCGCTGGGCGGGCGAGACGTTCGGCGCGCGCCTGTGCGTCACCGCGTCGATGGCGGACGCCGTCGTGGCGCACCTGGCGTCCCGCGCCCGCCCCGGCATCGACGTCGTGTTCCTCGACACCGGCTACCACTTCCCCGAGACCCTCGGCACGCGCGACGCGGTGGCGGCCGTCATGGACGTCAACGTCATCTCGTTGACGCCGCGCCGGAGCGTCGCCGAGCAGGACGCGGAGCACGGCCCGGCGCTCCACGACCGCGACCCCGACCTGTGCTGCGCCCTGCGGAAGGTGAAGCCGCTGGAGGAGGGCCTGCGCGGCTACGACGCGTGGGCCACCGGGCTGCGCCGCGACGAGTCCCCTTCCCGCGCCGACACGCCCGTCGTGAGCTGGGACGAACGGCGCGGAAAGGTGAAAATTGCCCCGATAGCCCGGTGGACGGAGGACGACGTGGACGCCTACGTGGCCGAGCACGGCGTCCTCACCAACCCGCTGCTCCAGGACGGCTACACGTCCGTCGGCTGCGCCCCCTGCACCCGGCGGACGCTCGACGGGGAGGACGCGCGGGCCGGGCGCTGGGCCGGGCTCGCCAAGACCGAGTGCGGGCTGCACGGATGAGGCACGCGACCACCTGCCCCACCACCGACCGACAGCGAGGAAGCGGGAGATGAGCGAGAACGCCCAGGGCGCCACCATCTGGCTCACCGGTCTGCCCAGCGCGGGCAAGACCACCATCGCCCGCGCGCTGGCCGCGCGCCTCGGCGCCGCCGGACGGCGCGTCGAGGTGCTGGACGGCGACGAGATCCGCGAGTTCCTGTCCGCGGGCCTCGGGTTCACGCGCGAGGACCGGCACGTCAACGTGCAGCGCATCGGCTTCGTCGCCGAACTGCTGTCCTCGCACGGGGTCCTGACGCTGGTGCCGGTCATCGCGCCGTACGCCGACAGCCGCGAGGCCGTCCGCAAGCGCCACCAGGCCGCCGGGACCGGCTATGTCGAGGTGCACGTCGCGACGCCGGTCGAGGTCTGCTCCGAGCGGGACGTGAAGGGCCTGTACGCACGCCAGGCCGCCGGTGAACTGACCGGCCTCACCGGCGTGGACGACCCGTACGAGGCGCCCGCAGAACCCGACCTGCGCATCGAGACGCACGAGCGGACCGTGGACGAGTCGGCCGCCGCCCTGCACGCACTGCTGGTCTCCAGGGGGCTGCTGTGACGGACGGAAGCGACGGAAGCACGAGGAAGGGGAGCGGCGTGACGTCGGCCGTGGAAGGCGGTGGCGGCCCGTACGCGCTGCCGCACCTGGACGTGCTGGAGTCGGAGGCGGTGCACGTCTTCCGCGAGGTCGCGGGGGAGTTCGAGCGCCCGGTGATCCTCTTCTCCGGCGGCAAGGACTCCATCGTCATGCTGCACCTGGCGCTGAAGGCGTTCGCGCCCGCGCCGCTGCCGTTCGCGCTGCTGCACGTGGACACGGGGCACAACTTCCCCGAGGTCATCGCCTACCGCGACCGCGTCGTGGCGCAGCACGGCCTGCGGCTGCACGTGGCGCTCGTCCAGGACTTCATCGACAGCGGCCAGTTGCGGGAGCGGCCCGACGGGACGCGCAACCCGCTCCAGACCGTGCCGCTGCTCGACGCCATCGAGCGGAACCGTTTCGACGCCGTGTTCGGCGGCGGGCGGCGCGACGAGGAGAAGGCGCGCGCCAAGGAGCGGGTGTTCTCGCTGCGCGACGAGTTCGGCGGCTGGGACCCGCGCCGCCAGCGCCCCGAGCTGTGGCAGCTCTACAACGGCCGCCACGCGCCGGGCGAGCACGTCCGCGTCTTCCCGCTGTCCAACTGGACCGAGCTGGACGTGTGGCAGTACATCGCGCGGGAGAAGATCGACATCCCGGAGATCTACTACGCGCACGAGCGCGACGTGTTCGCGCGCTCCGGCATGTGGCTGGCGCCCGGCGGCTGGGGCGGCCCTGGCGACGGCGAGACGCTGGCCCGCCGCGTCGTGCGCTACCGCACCGTGGGCGACATGTCCTGCACGGGCGCGGTCGAGTCGGACGCGGCGACGATCGAGCAGATCATCACGGAGATCGCCGCCTCGCGCCTGACGGAGCGGGGCGCGACCCGGGCCGACGACAAGCTGTCGGAGGCCGCCATGGAGGACCGCAAGCGCGAGGGGTACTTCTGACCATGACAGGTGAGACGACCGGCGCCGCCGCCGGCCTCGACGCCGCGTCCCTGCTGCGCTTCGCCACCGCGGGCTCGGTGGACGACGGCAAGTCCACGCTCGTGGGACGGCTGCTGCACGACTCGAAGTCGGTGCTCGCCGACCAGCTGGAGGCCGTCGAGCAGGCGTCCCGCAACCGCGGCGCGGAGTCCGTGGACCTCGCGCTGCTGACGGACGGGCTGCGCGCCGAGCGCGAGCAGGGCATCACGATCGACGTGGCCTACCGCTACTTCGCCACGCCGCGCCGCCGCTTCATCCTGGCGGACACGCCGGGGCACGTGCAGTACACGCGGAACATGGTGACCGGCGCGTCCACCGCCGAGCTGGCCGTCATCCTGGTGGACGCGCGCAGCGGCGTGGTCGAGCAGACCCGCAGGCACGCCGCCGTCGCCGCGCTGCTGCGCGTGCCGCACGTCGTGCTGGCCGTGAACAAGATGGACCTCGTGGACTACGCGGAGCCCGCCTTCGCGGCGATCGCCGGGGAGTTCGCGGCCTACGCGGCGTCCCTCGGCATCCCCGAGGTGACGGCCATCCCGATCTCGGCGCTGGCCGGGGACAACGTGGTGACCCCGTCGGCGACGATGGACTGGTACGGCGGCCCCACGGTGCTCGAACACCTGGAGACCGTGCCGGTCACCCGTGACCCGTCGGGCGACCCGGCGCGCTTCCCCGTGCAGTACGTGATCCGCCCGCAGACGGCCGAGCACCCCGACTTCCGCGGCTACGCGGGACAGATCGCCTCGGGCGTGCTGCGCGTCGGCGAGCGCGTCGTCGTCCAGCCGTCGGGGCTGACCAGCACGATCGAGCGGATCGACGCGCTGGGCCAGTCCGTGGACGTCGCCTGGGCGCCGCAGTCGGTGACGCTGACGCTGGCCGACGACCTCGACATCTCGCGCGGCGACCTGCTGGCCCCGGTCGAGGGCGCGCTCACGCCGAGCCAGGACGTCACCGCGACGGTGTGCCATCTGCACGACCGGCCGCTGGTGCCGGGCGCGCGGGTGCTGCTCAAGCACGCGACGCGCACGGTGAAGGCCGTCGTGAAGGAGATCCCCTCGCGGCTGACGCTGGACGACCTGTCCCAGCATCAGGACCCGGGGGCGCTGGCCGCGAACGACATCGGCCGCGTCGTGATCCGCACGGCCGAGCCG
Source organism: Streptomyces avicenniae (assembly GCF_000719135.1). Lineage (GTDB taxonomy): Bacteria > Actinomycetota > Actinomycetes > Streptomycetales > Streptomycetaceae > Streptomyces > Streptomyces avicenniae. Next base: position 98,685 of record NZ_JOEK01000012.1, read on the forward strand.
CTGGCGCTGGACGCGTACGCCGCGTCGCGCTCCACCGGCTCCTTCCTCCTGATCGACCCGGCGGACGGCGCGACGCTGACCGCAGGGATGTCCGGCGAGGCGTTCGCCGGTGGCACGACCGGTACGTCCGCGCCCGTGGCGGCGGACGACGACGGGAACGGGTGGGACTTCTGACATGAGCGGGCTGGCGGGGGACGCCTTCTCGACGTTCGCCAAGGAAGGCGGACGCATAGGCAGCGGAGTGCTCGGCAGCGGCCAGGGCGGCAAGGGGCCCTGTGCGCGCTGAGGTGACCCTGTCGCCTCACCGCCATCCCGCACGGCCCCCCGCACGCTTCCCGCTCATCGAGAGGACCTCTTCCACCGTGACCGCTGTTCGCGCACGCCTGTCCAGACCCGCCCGCCGTCTCTTCTCGGCCGCCCTGGCCGTCCCGCTGCTGGCGCTCGCCGCCTGCGGCTACGGCTCCGACTCCGAGGACGACGGCGCCGACGACGCCCCGTCGAGCAGCGAGAGTGCCGAGGGCCCCTCACTGTCCGCAGACGAGGTGACGATCGGCTACTTCGCCAACATCACGCACGCCCCCGCCGTCATCGGCCTCCAGGAGGGCGACGGCCTCATCCGCCAGGAACTGGGCGGCACCGAGATCGGCACGCAGATCTTCAACGCCGGCCCCTCGGCCATCGAGGCGCTGAACGCCGGTGAGGTGGACGTCACCTTCATCGGCCCGAACCCGGCCATCAACGGCTGGGCCCAGTCCGGCGGCGAGAGCCTGCGCATCGTCGCGGGCGCGGCGTCGGGCGGCGCCTCGCTGGTCGTGAACCCGGAGACCGTCAGCAGCATCGACGACCTGGCGGGCGCGCGCATCGCCACCCCGCAGCTCGGCAACACGCAGGACGTCGCGCTCCTCAACTACCTGTCGGAGGAGGGCTACGAGGTCGATCCCGAGTCGGGCGAGGGCGACGTCTCGGTGCTGCGCATCGCGAACTCGGAGATCCCGGCCGCGTTCGACGGCGGCGACATCGACGGCGCCTGGGTGCCCGAGCCGACGGCGGCGAACCTCGTCAGCCGCGGCGCCGAGACCCTGCTCGACGAGGGCGAGCTGTGGGAGAACGGCCAGTACGTCGTCACCCATGTGATCGCCGCCCAGGGCTTCCTTGAGGAGCACCCCGACGTGGTCGAGGCCATCGTCCGCGGCCTGGTGCGCACCAACGCCTGGATCGGCGAGAACCCGGAGGAGGCCAAGACCTCCTTCAACGCGGCGCTCGCCGAGCTGCCCGGCGGCAGCGAACTGCCCGCCGACGTCCTCGACCCGGCGTTCGACCACGTCGAGTTCCTGAACGACCCGCTGGCCTCGACGCTCCAGGTCGGCGCCGAGAACGCGGTGAACGCGGGGCTGCTCGAAGAGACGGACCTGAGCGGCATCTACGACCTCTCGATCCTGAACGGCGTGCTGGCCGAGGAGGGCCAGCCCGAGGTGGACGACGCCGGGCTGGGCGTCGAGGACTGACGCGCCAGGACCGCCCGCACCCGACGCCCACCCCCTGGAGGTGAACCCGATGGCCCTCGCCCTCGACACGCCGGACGGCGGCAGCGGCACCGCCGCGACCGCGTCCGCCGTCCGGCTGGACCACGTCTCGAAGTCCTTCGGCCGACCCGGCCGTCAGCAGCTGGTCCTGGACGACATCTCGCTCGATGTCGCCCCCGGCGAGTTCGTCACCCTCATCGGTGCCTCGGGCTGCGGGAAGTCCACCCTGCTCAACCTGGTCGCGGGCCTCGACGCGGCGTCCGCCGGGACCATCACGGTCCCCGGCGGGCGCCCGGCCCTGATGTTCCAGGAGCACGCCCTGTTCCCCTGGCTGACCGCCGGGCGGAACATCGAACTGGCCCTGCGGCTGCGCGGCCTGCCCAAGGCGGAACGCCGCCCCGAGGCGGAGCGGCTGCTGTCGCTCGTGCGGCTCCAGGGCTCGTACGACAAGCGGGTCCACGAGCTGTCGGGCGGCATGCGCCAGCGCGTGGCGCTCGCCCGCGCGCTGGCGCAGGACAGCAGGCTGCTGCTGATGGACGAGCCGTTCGCCGCGCTCGACGCCATCACGCGCGACGTGCTGCACGAGGAGCTGACCCGGATCTGGAGCGAGACGGGCGTCTCCGTGCTCTTCGTGACGCACAACGTGCGCGAGGCCGTACGGCTGGCGCAGCGGGTCATCCTGCTGTCGTCCCGGCCGGGCCGCGTCGTGCACGAGTGGCAGGTCGCCATCGACCAGCCGCGCCGTATCGAGGACGCCGAGGTCTCGGCGCTCTCGGTCGCCATCACAGAACGGCTCCGGGAGGAGATCCGCCGCCATGGCCAGCAGTGACCTCACCACCACTCCCCCGTCCTCACCCTCCTCCGACCTCGCGGGGCTCGAAGCGGGGCTCGACGCGCTGGAGACGCCCACCGCGCCCGACCACGAGCCGGGCCGCGTCTGGCGCGTGCTGCTCACGAAGGTCGTGCCGCCGATCGTCGCGATCGCGCTGGTCCTGATCGTCTGGCAGCTCGTGTACCTCGCGGAGGTGCAGCCGCACTACCTGCTGCCTGGCCCGGCCGACGTGTGGGGCGAGGTCAACGAGATGTGGCGCGAGGGGACGCTCCTCGAATACATCTGGACCAGCACCTCGCGCGGCATCCTCGGCTTCCTCGTCGCGGTCGCCGTCGGCACGCCGCTCGGCCTGCTGGTGGCGCGCGTGAAGCTGGTGCGGGCCGCCATCGGCCCGATCCTCACCGGCCTCCAGTCGCTGCCGTCGATCGCCTGGGTCCCGGCCGCGATCATCTGGTTCGGGCTGACGAACGGCACCATCTACGCGGTGGTGCTGCTCGGCGCCGTGCCGTCGATCGCCAACGGCATCGTCGCCGGGGTGGACCAGATCCCGCCGCTGTACCTGCGGGCGGGCCGCATGCTGGGCGCGCGCGGCTTCACCAGCGTGCGGCACGTCCTGCTGCCCGCGGCGCTGCCCGGCTACCTGGCGGGGCTGAAGCAGGGCTGGGCGTTCTCCTGGCGCTCCCTGATGGCGGCCGAACTCATCGTGCACTCGCCGGATCTGGGCACCGGCCTCGGCCAGCTGATGGAGAACTACCGCACGCTCCAGAACATGTCGGGCGTGCTGGCGACGATCATCCTCATCCTGATCGTCGGCGTGGCCATCGACCTGCTGATCTTCTCCCCGCTGGAACGGCGCGTGCTGCGCGGGCGCGGGCTGCTGGCCAGGGCGTCGTGACGCTGCTCGTCGTCGCGCACGGCAGCCGTGACCCCCGGCACGGGGCGACCGTCACCGCGCTCACCGCGCGGGTGCGGTCCCTCGCGCCGGGGCTCACGGTGGCCACCGGCTTCCTCGACTTCACGCGCCCTGACGTCGAGGAGGCCCTGACCCGGCTGTACGCGGACGGCGAGCGGGACGTCGTCGCCGTCCCGCTGCTGCTGCGCCGCGCGTACCACGCGCGGGCCGACGTCCCTGCGGTGCTGTCCTGCGTCCTGCGCGGGCTGCCGGGGCTGGCCGTGCGGCAGGCGGACGTCCTCGGGCCCGACCCGCTGCTGTACGACGCGCTCGACCGGCGCCTCGCCGAGGCGGGCGCGGGGGCGGACGCGGCGCAGCGGGCGGAGACCGGCGTCGTCCTGGCGTCGGCGGGCTCGTCGGACCCGGGCACACCGGCCGCGTTCGCACGGCTGGCGGAGGAGTGGCGGCGCGCCTCGGGCTGGGCTGCGGTGCTGCCCGCCTACGCGGCGACGCCGCGGCCGACGGCGGCGCAGGCCGTACGGGAGCTGCGCGCGGCGGGCGTACGGCGGGTGGCGCTGGCGCCGTACATGATCGCGCCTGGCAGGCTGTCGGACCGCGTCATGGCGGGCGCGCGCGAGGCGGGCGCCGACGTGACGGCGCCGGTGCTCGGCGCCGCGCCTGAACTGGCACGGATCGTGCTCGACCGCTACCGCACGGTGCGCGCGACGGAGCGGGTACAGCTCAAGTTCACTCCTGCGTAAGGAAGTTGGAGGATTCTTACCTCTCTTCCACAGGAGGTACACCTTGTCGTCCCGCCCCCTGACGGCCGCCCTGGCCGTCCTCATGGCCGTCTGCACGCTCACCGCGTGCGGCGGCCGGGAACTTCCGTCCCCGGTGCTCGGCACGCAGGACCGCGCGGAGGGCAGGAACCGCACGGCGCAGCCGCCCGCGCAGGCCGTCCCGCTGGCCGAGGTGACGGACACCACCGAGGTCCTGGCGCGGGTACGCCGGGCCTCAGGGGCGCTCTCCTCCATGCGCGTGGAGACGGAGATGCGGGTCGAAGGGATGCCGGAGAGCGTGACGGTGAGCGTCCACGGCGGACGGGACGGCGCCTGCGTCGCGCGCTTCACGCGGGAACCGGCGGGGTCCTTCGAGGTGCTGCGCACCCCGGACGACGCGGCGTGGGTGCGGATGGACGCGGCCACGCTGGACGAGGCCGGGGCGCCGCCCTCCTTCGTCGGCAAGTGGCTTCCCGTGCGGGCGGACCATGACACGGCGGTGGCGCTGTGCGACATGACGGCCGCGGAGCCGCTCGTCGCGGTACCCCCGGCGTCGGCGGTGGAGACCGTCGTGCCGTCCGGGGACGGCTCCTCCGTCGAGTTCACCTGGCGGTACACCGACGAGGGTGTCGAGGGCGTCACCCGTGCCCGGATCGCCGCCGACGGCACCGACCGTCTCCTGGAGGCCGAGACGACAGGGGACCTGCCCCTCGGGACGATGCGGTATCTGGCGCGGTGGAGCGCGTTCGACGAACCGGTGCCCGTGACCGTCCCCGACCCCGGGTCCGTCGTGGACCCGGACGCCGTGGGACCTTGGATCGGGCCGCTGCCCGTCCCCGGTGGGCTGCTTCCGGCCGATCAGGCCGGGCCGCCCCGCTGACAGGCGGGGGCCGCCGGTGGTATCGATGGGGATGATCACAGGCGGCACCGCACCTCGCCCGCGCCGGCACCGGCCGCGCACCGCGTGCCCCGGTCCCCGGTCGGAGGTGGCGTGAACGTGCCAGAGGCGCTGGTCGGCGCCCATGTCTCCCGTATCACCCTGGACGAACGGGTGCGGCTCGCGCTGACCGGCCACGCCGCGCGCGGCCGGACGCGGCTGGAGGCCGAACTGTCCATCGCGGCGGGCTTCGAGGTCGGCGACCCGGTGGACGGCTTCCGGCGCCTGGCGCCGGGCAGCCGGGTGCTGCTGACGCCGGTGCTCGACCTGTTCGCCAAGACGGTGAGCCGCGTGACGATCGACGGCCGCGGCGCGCTGGACGTCCGGTTCGACGACGGGACGTGCCTGGCCGTCGCGCCGCACCCGTCCGTCGAGTCCTGGCGGCTGACCGGCACGGGCTTCGGCCCGGTGTCGGCGCGGACGTGACACAGGCGTCGGCGGCGCCCCGCACCCCCGGGCGGTGGGGGGCGGGACGCCGCCGACGCGGCATGCGGCTCGCGGCGGATCAGGCGGCGGGCACGTACTTGTAGCCCACGCGCCGCACCGTCACGATGCGGTCCCGGTAGGCGGTGCCGAGCTTGCGGCGCAGCCTGGCGATGTGGACATCGACCGTCCGCTGGTCGCCCACGGGGCCGTAGCCCCAGATCATCGCGACGAGCTGCTCCCGGCTGTACACCCGGTGCGGGTGCTTCACCAGATGCGCGATCAGCTCGAACTCCAGGTAGGTCAGGGGGACATGGCGCCCGTCCACGGTGACCGTGCGCTCGTCGGCGTCCACCGCGATGCCACCGGTGCGCTGCGGCACGGGCGCCGGGGCGGGGGCCGCCGTGGGCACCGAGGCGGCGAACAGCTCGCCGAGCCGGTCGGGCGCGGTGCCCGCCGGTGCGAGCACCAGGTAGCCGACCAGCGGCACCGTCGTGTCGCCGCCGACCGTCAGGGCGGGGCTCTGCGGCAGGACGGTGACGGTGACGTCGGAGAGCGCGGCCAGATCGGGAACGGTGGTGAGGTCGGGCAGGGCGGTGAGGTGCCGCATGATCGGCTCTCTTCCTCTGGTCGAATCAGGCTGCTTCGTTGCGCGCGGCCTGACCTTCTTCGGTCGTGCCGCTGCGGTGCGCGAGCGTGCGGATGGCGCATTCCCGACCGGCGCCCTGACCCCCGAATGCGTTCCGCGCGGCACGGCTCACGACACAGGGCGGACCTGTGCGGGAACGATGCCGGGAAGCGCGGGATTCTCCGGGGGAGGACGGAGAGGAGTCAGCGTGCGGGCGCCAGGGGCGCCGGAGGGGCCGTGCTCGGTTCAGCGACCGATGGCACAGATCGCGCTGGCCTGCCGCCTGAGATCGACGTGCAGCCGCGCCACGAGAACGTCAGCTTGACTCACGTTAACCGAGAATGCCAGCAGTTGAGTTGGCCGTCAAGACGCGGCCGGATCGTCTCGGATGCCGGACGACCGCCGTCCACCAGGAGAACACGGGCCCGTATTCCCGGGCTTCTCCCGGCACGTTGATCAGTCCCCGGACACGGCTTGACCACTCACCGGGACACGCGGTAGATCTTGCGCCATGCCGACCAGCAAGCGCCTGCACTCCAGGTGGCACGTGGACCTCGTCCGTGTCGCCAGCGCGCTGTGTCGTCGCGACCGCAGCCCCGGCTCCCGCTGAGGGCACCACCCCGGTCGCGCCCGCGGGCGCGGCGCGCCCCTCCCGGCGCTCCCCTCCACCCCCCGCAGTTACGACACACCGAACGAGGCACCATGACCGCGCCCAGCCCCGCCGTGCTCACGCCTACCCAACTCGCCTCCACCGCCCGGGAGTTCGCCGCAAGGACCGAGCTGTGGCGGCCCGCCACCCGTTTCACCGCCGACCGCCGCTGGTACCAACGCCTTGAGCGCGCCGACGACTTCGAGGTGTGGCTCCTGACCTGGCTGCCCGGCCAGGGCACCGAGATCCACAACCACGGCGGCTCGTCCGGCGCCTTCACCGTCGTCGAAGGGACGCTCACCGAGCGGTCGTTCGGCGACGAGCCGGTCCCCCGCACCCTGGACACCGGGCAGCTGCGCTCCTTCGGCCCCACCTACGTCCACGAGGTCACCAACAACGGCGACATCCCGGCCGTCAGCATCCACGCCTACGGCCCGGCGCTCACCGTCCAGTCGTTCTTCGCCTGGGACGGCGCGCTGCGCCTGCTGCGCACCGAGGCGGTGGACGACTGATGGCGACGCCGGAGCCCGGCATCGACGCCTACCTCGAAGCGGTACGCGCCCCCCTCGACCGGCCGGGGCCGCAGGAGGCGCGGGACGCCGTCGCCGCGGGCGCCGTCCTGGTGGACACGCGCCCGGAGTTCCAGCGCGCGGCGAGCGGCACGGTGCCCGGCGCGCTCGTCATCGAGCGCAACCACCTGGAGTGGCGCCTCGACCCGTCGAGCGGCGCGTCCGTGCCGGAGGCGACGGACCCCGACGTCCGGTGGATCGTCTTCTGCGACGAGGGGTACGCGTCCTCGCTGGCCGCCGCGTCACTGCGCGCGATCGGCCTGTCCCGGGCGACGGACCTGGACGGCGGCTTCCAGGCGTGGCGCCGCGCCGGGCTGCCCGTCACCCCTCCGTAGTCTCCACGGCGGCCGTCCCCTCGCCGCCGAGCACGGCGGCCTCGGCCTCCGGCGTGACGCCGAGGGACGGCCTGGCCAGGGCGCGCCGGGCCGCGTCGTCCAGCCCGCGCAGCCACGCCCACGTGTCGGCGACGGTCTCGCCGACCGGGCGGCAGCGCAGGCCGGTGGCGAGGGCGCGGCGGGGGTCGGAGCGGTGCAGGGCGTCGTGCAGTTCGCCGGGCGGCGTCCACACCGGCAGCTCGGTCCACGGCGCGATCCCGGCGGCGAGGACCGCGTCGGGCGCGGTCCAGCGCAGGTCGGCGTCCGAGCCGGTCGCCAGGACGCAGGCGTCGAGCAGGCCGCCCATGGTGGTGTGCCCCGGCGGGCTCACCAGGTCGTGGGGGCCCGCCAGTCCGCGCGCGGCGGCGTCGAGCGTCCAGCGCGCCAGGTCGCGGACGTCCACGTACTGGAGCGGCAGGTCACGCGGCCCCGGCGCGAGCACGGGCCCGCCGCGCGCGATGCGCGTGAGCCACCAGGGCAGCCGCCCGACGTCCTCGTACGGGCCGAGCAGCAGCCCGCAGCGCACCAGCAGCGCGCGCCCGGGGAACGCCGCCTCGGCCGCGAGTTCGCCGCCGCGCTTGTCGGCCGGGTAGTCGGTGGCGCCCGCATCGGGCGATCCCGCGACGACCGGCCCGCCCTCGTCCAGCCCGGCAGCGATGGGCCAGGTGTAGACGGACCGGCTGGAGACGTACGTGTAGTGCCCGGCGCGTCCGGCCAAGGCGCGGGCGGCGTCCCGGACGGCGGTCGGCGCGCCGCTCCAGGTGTCCACGACGAGGTCCCACTCCCCCGCGGTCGGCGCGTGCGGCCCCTCGCCCGTACGGTCGCCGCGCAGCGACGTCACGCCGGGCGGCGGCGCGTGCCTCCCCCGGTGAAACGCGTCCACGGCCCAGCCGCGCGCCACGGCCGCCTCGGCGACCGCCCGCCCCACGAAGCCCGTGCCACCCATCATCAGCAGTCTCATACGGCCACCATGGCCCGCGCGCCTGGCCCGCCGGAAGCCTTCCCTGCCCTCGGCAGAGCCCGCCGCGCCCCGCGCCCGGCCGCTCGTTAGGGTGCGGGTATGCCGGAACAGGGAGCCAGGACGCCCGGCGCGGACGCCACCGCGCTCCCGACGGACACCGGGCTGCTGCTGCGCCCCTGGGCCCCCGGCGACCGCGCCGCGGTCCGTGACGCGTTCGCGGGCCCGCTGATGCACCGCCAGTTCGGCGCGCCCCTGCCACCGGACGGCGCCGTGGACGACGCCGCCGCCGCGCACTGGCTGGCGACGCGTGCGGCGGAACGGGCCGCCGGGCTCGCGTACTCCTTCGCCGTCACGGAGGGCGGCGCGCTGGTGGGCTGCGCGGCGGTCGGGTCAGTGAACCGCGCGCACGACTCGGGCTGGGTCTCCTACTGGACGGTGCCCGCCGCACGCGGCCGGGGCGTGGCGGGCGCGGCGCTGCGGGCCCTGTCCGGCTGGTGCTTCACGGGCCTTCTGCTGTACCGGCTGGAGCTGGGGCACCGGCTGGACAACCCGGCGTCGTGCCACGTCGCCCGCGCCGCCGGGTTCACGCCCGAGGGCGTCCAGCGCGCCAAGCTGCGGTACGGCGGCACACGCCACGACGTCGAGTTGCACGCGCGCCTCGCCGACGACTGAACGGGCCCCCGCCGCGTCAGGACACCGGCCGCGACTCCTCCCACGCCCACTCGAACTCCTCGCGGTACGTCTCGAACAGCGTCAGCTCCCCGTCGGACGCCGGGTGGTCACGCCTTATCACCTCGCGCCCGGCCCGCCGCAGCACGAGCGCCGGGGTCTCCATGCCCCGGCTGCGCCGCAGGTACGACTGGACGACGGCGACACCGCCGGGGCCGTCCGCGTCCACGAAGTAGGCGCTGAAACGCGGCGTGTCGTCGAAGACGTGGATCTCGAACGCCTCGGGGTCACGCACCCGGGCGCGCACCCGGCGCACGTGCAGGATGCTCGTCTCCACCGCACGCCCCAGCTCGCCCCGCTTCAGCCCCAGCTCACGCTCGCGGCGCCGCATCGCGCTCCCGGCCGGGTTGAGGAACAGCAGCCGCACGCGGCAGCCCGACTCGGCGAGCCGCACCAGGCGGCGGCCCGGGTAGTTCTGCACGAGCATGCCGAGGCCTATGCCGACCGCGTCCAGCCGCCGCGCCCCGCCGAACAGGTCCTCGGCCGGGAGCTGCCGCTGGAGCCGCACGCGGTCCGGGTGGACGCCCGCGACGTCCGTGAACCGGTCGCCGACCAGCCGCTCGACCGCGTCCTCGGGCAGCCGCCCGGGGGTGGGCGCGCCGGAGTCGAGCAGCCGCAGCAGCCGCGCGCAGCCGCGCTCCGCCTGGTCGAGGACCGCGCGGCTCATCCCCCGGTTGCGGCTGACGGCGCTGCGCGCGACCTCCAGCTCGTCGAGCGTCAGCTCCAGCTCGCGGCGGTTGTCCAAATACGGCGCGAAGCAGGGCCAGTGCTGCACCATGAGTTCACGCAGCTGAGGGAGCGTCAGGAAGGCGAGCACCGTGTCATCGGCAGGATCGAGCAGATGCCCCTTGCGGCGGCTGACCTCCCGCAGGGCCGCCGCGCGCTGCACCCACTCCTGGCCGGTCGGCCCGGCGGCGGCGACCTCCCACTCCGCGCCGTGCACCGGCTCGTACACCGGCCGCAGCACGGCGGTCACGACGGAGCGCAGCCGCTGCTCGACCAGGTTGAGCCAGACGTACGCCCGTCCGGCGCGCTCGACGCGGGTGCGTACCTCGGACCAGTCCTCGGACGTCCAGCCCAGATCCGCGCCGATCTCCACAGGACGCGGGACGGGGACCGCGCCCGGGTGTGCCTGGACGGTCTCCTCCCCGTTCCCCGAGGGCAGTTCCAGCCCCGAAGAGCTCACCGCCTGCACCGCCTTCCGCCCCACTGTTGGATCAAGGAAGCCTACTGCGGCGCGCGGCGGCCGTGCAGCTCGCACGGGGATCACCCGCGCTTGGGTGGGCGGCGCCGTGGGCAGAGGCACCTCATGACAGCGCGCCGGCCGCCCACGGCCACGTACCGGGTGCAGCTCACGCCCGACTTCCCGTTCGCCGCTGCGGAGGAGACCGTGCCGTACGCGGCGTCCCTCGGGGTGTCGCACCTGCACCTGTCGCCGGTGCTTGAGGCCGTGCCGGGATCGCAGCACGGCTACGACGTGACGGACCACCGGCGGGTGCGGGCCGAGCTGGGGGGCGAGGAGGGCCTGCGGTCGCTGGCGGCGACCGCGCGCCGTCACGGTCTCGGGCTCGTGCTGGACATCGTGCCCAACCACATGGCGGTCCCGGCACGCACGGACCTGAACGCGCCGCTGTGGGACGTCCTGCGGAACGGGCCCGGCGCGGCGTCCGCGGACTGGTTCGACATCGACTGGGCGGCGGGCGGCGGGCGCGTGCTGCTGCCGGTGCTGGGCGGGCCGCTGGGCGGCGAACTGGGCGCGCTGACCGTCGAGGACGGGACGCTGCACTACTGGGACCACCGCTTCCCGCTGCGTCCCGGCACCGAGCACCTGCCGCTGGCCGAGCTGTTGGACGCCCAGCACTACCGCCTGGTGTGGTGGCGGCTGGGGCGGACCGAGCTGAACTACCGGCGCTTCTTCGCGATCTCGGAGCTGATCGGCGTGCGCGTCGAGGTGCCCGAGGTGTTCGAGGCGTCGCACGCGACGCTGCTGCGGCTGGTGGACGAGGGCCTGGTGGACGGGCTGCGCGTCGATCATCCGGACGGGCTCGCCGACCCCGGCACCTACCTGCGGACCCTGCGGGTGCGCACGGGCGGCGTGTGGACCGTCGTGGAGAAGATCCTGGGCGCGGGCGAGCAGTTGCCCGCGACCTGGCCGATCGACGGGACGACGGGCTACGACGCGCGGCGCTACATCGACGCGGTGTTCACCGACGGGGACGGCGCGGAGCGGCTGGCCGACGCCTACCGGGCGTTCACGGGCGCGCCGCCCGACCTGGGCGGCGCGTGGGGGCCGACGCTGCGGCGGGCGGCGTACCGGATGCTCACGCACGAGCTGGCGGCCGAGACGAACCGCCTGGCGCGGGTGGCCGAGGCGGTGTGCAGGACGCTGCCTGACGTGCGGCTGCGGGACCACGCGCCGTGGGCGCTGCGGACGGCGCTCGTCGAGGTGCTGGTGCGGCTGCCGGTGTACCGGCCGTACGTGGCGGCCGGGGTCCCGGCGTCGCCGGTGGACGAGGCGATGCTCGCGTCGGCGGCCGACGGGGCGCGCGCGGCGTTCGCCGTCGCGGGCGAGGCGGCGGCGGTGGACACGGTGCGTGACCTGGCGCTCGGCCGCTACGGGGAGGCGGGCGACGAGTTCCGCGTGCGGTTCGCGCAGGTGGCCTCCGCGCTGCGGGCGAAGTCGGCGGAGGACACTGCGGGTTACCGGTACGCGCCGCTGCTGTCGGCGGCCGAGGTGGGCGGCGAGCCGGACACCCCGGCGCTGCCGCCGGTCGCGTTCCACGCGTTCTGCCTGCGGCTCCAGCGCGACTGGCCGCTGAGCGGGACCCTGCTGTCCACGCACGACACGAAGCGCAGTGGGGACGTGCGGGCCGCGCTCGCCGCGCTGTCCGAGGTGCCCGAGGGCTGGTCGGAACTCGTCGTGCGGCTCACGGAGGAGACGGCGCGCGGTGGCGTGCGTGCCCCGGACCCGCATGTGGCCTGGACCGCCTGGCAGACGGCGTACGCCCTCGCGGGCGCGGACGACCCGGACGGGGAGCGGCTGTCGGCTGCGCTGCTCAAGACCGTGCGGGAGGCGGCGCTGCACACGACGTGGACGGAGCCCGACGAGGCGTACGAGGCGGCGGTCGGGCGGTTCCTGCGCGCGGGGCCGGGCGGCGCCGCGGGCGCCGAACTCGGCGTGTTCGCCGAGGCGATGGCGCCGCTGGTGCGCGCGAACGTGCTGGGGACGGCGCTGGTGCACCTGACGATGCCGGGCGTCCCTGACGTCTACCGCGGCTCGGAGACGCGGTTCGTGGCGTTGGTGGATCCGGACAACAGGCGGTCGGCGGCACTGCCCGTCGCGCGGCTCGCGGCGCTGGACGCGGAGGGCGGGGCGCCCGCCGGGCGCGTGCCCGAGGGCGGCTCGGTCGGGCTGGCGGACGAGAAGCTGCGGCTGACGGCGACGGCGCTGCGGCTGCGGCGTGGCCACCCCGAGTGGTTCGGGGAGCAGGGGGGTTACCGGTCGCTGACGGGTGAGGGCGAGGCGGCGGAGCACTGCCTGGCGTTCGTGCGGGCGGAGCGCGTGGTGACCGCGGTGACCCGGCTGTCGGCCCGCCTCGCGACGGCGGGCGGTTGGAACGGGACCGTGCTGCCGCTGCCGCCGGGCGACTGGCGTGACCTGCTGACGGGGCGCCGGGCGACGGGCAGGACGCCGCTCGCGGAGCTGTTCGCCGGGGCGCCCGTGGCGCTGCTCGTGCGGGAGGACTGACCGCGAGGGGGACCGTTCGCACGTATCCCGGTCACTCGTGCCGGTGACACCGCGCCGGGGTTCCGGGGCGGCGGCGGACCGCTGCGGAACGATCACCTCAGCCCGGCGGCGTACAACACGCCAGGCGCACAAGCCCATCCGCAGGAGGAACACCATGCGTATCCGTACCGCGCTCGCGACCGGCGTGCTGGCCGCCACCTTCGTCGTCGGCGGCGCCGGGGGCGCCCTCGCCCACGGCGCGGGGTCGAAGGCCGCCGAGAAGTCCGCCGAGGTGAGCGGCAAGGGCTGGCTCCGCGGCTGCGAGATCCACGCCGGTATCTACCACGACAACCCCTACTACGGCGAGAGCTGCTTCGGCGGCGGCTTCGAGTTCGCCGCGAAGAAGGAAGCCAAGAAGGAAGCGGCCTGGCGGCGCTGAACGGCCCCCACGCGCGCGTCATCCCCACCGGCGGGTCCTCACGGACCCGCCGGTTTCGCGTGCTCGAGAACCGGATGCACGTTCATCTGCACCGGACCCTCACTGATCGCAACCTTATGGGTATAAGATAACGAACAGCAGGTGGATCTCTCCGGGGGAGTGCACGAGGGGCGGGCTCGACCGCGACAGCGGGCCGGACATACTGGGGCCATGCATCTGTCCGAGCCCCGTGACAGGACGGTTCTCCGCGAGATCACAGGCAACGGCCCTACTGTGAAGCGGGAAGCACTGTGACGAAACTCTCCGTCGATGACCGCATCGGCCACCACATCAAGCGGACGGAACAGCACCTGATCGCGGCGAAGCACGCGGCCGTGCAGGCGTTCGGTCTGACCGTGCCGCAGTACACCGTGCTGCTGGTCCTGTCCACGGAACCGGGCCTGACCGGCGCGGGTCTCGCCCGCCGCTGCCTGGTCACGCCGCAGACCATGTCCGCCGTGCTCGGCACGATGGAGCGCGAGGGGCTGGTCGAACGGCTGCCGCACCCGACGCACCACCACGTGCTGGAGACGCGGCTCACCGCGCTCGGCAGGACCAGGCTGCGCAAGGCGGACAAGGCGGCGGTCGCCGTCGAGCAGCGGCTGAGCGACCTGTTCACGCCCGAGGAGATCACGTCGTTCCTTGAGTACCTGGACCGCTGTTCCCACGCGCTGGAGAGCTGACGCCGGGCCCGCGGGCCCGGCCGGGGGTAAAGCCGTGGGAAAACCGAGGGAAAATCCGGGAAAAGGCGCACGGCGCACGGCGGGGCTCCAGGACCCGCCCCGCTGACGGGTCGTCAGCCGCCGTGACCCGTGGGGCCGCCGCGCCGCCGGGAACGACGCGGCGCCGGTCCCGCGGCTGGCGGGACCGGCGCCGGAACGTGCCGACAGCGGTGTGTCAGTGCAGCGCCAGGGCCCGGATCTGGCCGCCGAAGCCGCCGCGGTGCTTGGGCGCGCCGACGACCAGCAGGGCGCCGCGGTCGGGCGCGGTGTCGAGGGCGGCGATGCTCTCGATGCCGTACTTGCCCGCGGGCAGCAGGATCTGGTGCGCGACGGGCGAGGTGCCGCCGCCGTCGAGGCTGTTGGTGTCCACGGCGACGCCGACGATGTTGCGCTCCTCCACCAGGAACGCCGCCGCCTCCTCCGTGATGCAGGGGAAGCGGAAGACGCCGTCCGCGCCCTGGTTGTTGTACGCGCCCGGCTGGTTGACGCGGCGCCACCAGCCGGAGTCCATCGCCACGACGGAGCGCGCGGGCAGCCGCCCGTAGCGGCTCTCGTAGCGCCGGATGTCACGCACGGTCAGCCCGGTCTCCGGGTCGCGGGCCGCGCGGTCGGCGATCCTGATGACGGCCAGCGGGGCGACCAGCCACTCCACGGGCAGCTGCTCGACGGTGAGACCGCCGTCGTGGAAGTGGCCGGGCGGGTCGATGTGCGTGCCGGAGTGCTCGTCGATCTTCAGTTCGAGGACGTTGAAGCCGTCCACCTCGATGGAGCGCGTCTGGTGGAACTCCGGCTGCGGCACGAGCGGCCAGAAGACCGGGAAGTCCTCGCCCAGTTCATGCGTCAGGTCGGCGATCCGCGGGTTGCGCGACAGCGCGGACGTCACGCTCTCCGCGCTGGCGACACCGCTCATCGCCGCGGTCGCGGCGATACCGGCGCCGCTGGCCGCCGAGAGGCGGAAGAGGTTACGGCGGCCCACCAGCCGCCCGGCGCCCTTGCCGCGGGAGGCGGGGGCGTCGTCGTGGCCGGTCCGCGTGTGGGCGCGGTGGGCGTGCTCGTGGCCGGACGCGTGCTCAGCCGCGTCCGTGCTCGCGTGACCGTGACCGTGTCCGTGGCCGGGGACGTGCTCCGGCATCGTGACCTTGCGCATGAGGGCGGGACTGCACATGGCGTTCCTTACGTCAGGACGACCGGCTCGGCGACCGGCGCGGGTTCTGGCTGGGACAGCAGGCGCCACACGACGGCGGCTCCGGCGAGGGAGAGCCCGGCGACCGCCCACAGGACGACGGCGAGGGCTCCGGTGTAGTCGGCGGCGAGATCCCCCACGGACTCGCCGCGCAGCAGCGCGGCGGCGTCGGAGTCACCGACCCTGGAGTGCAGGAAGGTGGACAGCGCCGCACCGACGGCGGCGATACCGACCGCCTCACCGGTGAGACGCACGGTGTTGAACAGCCCGGCGGCCATGCCGCTGCGGCCGGGATCGACGACCGAGACGGCGGTGCCGTCCAGGATCGTCAGCGAGAGGCCGAACCCGGCGCCCACCAGGGCGACGGCCACGGGGTGGAAACCGCCGGTGAGCCAGACGGCGCCCGCCGCCTGGAGGAGCAGCGAGAGCACCAGGATCGTCCGGGGCGACAGCCGCTGGGCCAGCAGCCCGGCGAACATCGGCACGACCAGCGTCGGCACCGTCATCATCGCGAGCGACAGCCCGACCTCGCCCGAGTCGGCGCCCTCGACGGCCCCGAGGTAGGGCGGCAGGAGCACGAGCAGGGCGACGAAGCCGAAGGCCAGCACGGTCGGGACGACGCAGACGGCCAGGAACTTCGGCAGCGCCAGCAGCGACACGTCGAACAGGGGCTCGGGCCGCCGCCGTTCGATCGCGCCGAAGAGCCCGAGCAGCCCGGCGCCGCCCACGGCGGCGAGCAGCACGACCGGGTGGGTCCAGCCGAGCTGCTGGGCCTGGACGAGGGAGAAGATGAGCGCGGAGAGACCGGCCGTGAACGTGATGCCGCCGCCCCAGTCCACGTCACCCGCGGGTCCGCGCGACTCGCGGACGACGGCAGGCGAGACCAGCAGCATGACGGTCGCGATACCGGCGATCACGGCGAACAGCGTGCGCCAGCCGCCCAGCGCGACGAGGGCGCCGCCGATCAGCGGGCCGAGGGCGAGACCGAGCCCGATCGACGTGCCGAGCATGGCGAAGACGCGGGGGCGCCGGGGGCCGGTGTACGCCTCGGCCAGGACGGCGCTGCCCGACGTCATCACCCCGGCGGCGCCCGCCCCGGCGAGCGCGCGGGCCAGATCGACCACGAGGACCGTGGGCCCGGCGGCGGCCAGGAACCCGGCGGCGGCGAACAGGGCGAGGGAGCCGAGGAACAGCTTGCGACGGCCGACCCGGTCCGACAGGGAACCGGTCACGGCCATGAACGCGGCGAAGGTCAGCATGTACGCGTTGGCGACCCACTGCGTCGCCGCGACGCCGCTGTCGAAGTCGGAGCCGACGTGGGGCGCGGCCAGCGCGCCGCCGGTCAGGGAGATGGGGAGCAGTGCGGCCGACAGGCAGACGACGATCGCCACGGGCCAGGGCTCGCGTGCGGTCGTGGTCGTCATGAGGGGGACCCGCCGGGCAGGGCGGAGGCCACTCGTTCAGCCATGGGAAAACCTCAGCAATTCGTTCGGGAGAGTGGTCGGGGGACGGGCCGGGGCCTGAGCGGCCCCGGCGGGCGTCGCCGTTCCGGCGGACGGCGCGGGGCGCCGCGTCCGGGCAGGACGGTGTCCTGGCGGAGGCGGTGCGGGCGTCGGGTCGGTGGTGCGTTGCCGGGCGGGCGGCGGCGCCTAAGTAAGGCCCCTTCCGCTCATAAGACATCTTATGGCTTGTGACATTGCCAGAGTCAAGTGCCTTGCGAGCGAGGGGTGATACGGCGCGGCCCACCGGTGTGGGGCCGCGCCGTACGCGGTCGGGGGGCATGCGGAACTGCCGTGCCGATGCCCCGTGTCTCGTGGGGGCCCGGGGCGGGCCGCGCTCGGCGCGTGGCCCGCCCCGGTCCTGCGTCAGCTCGCGACCGCCGCGGGCCGCAGCCGCTGTCCTGGCCGCCGCTGCTGCGGCACGACCGCCGTCTCGCGCTCGACGGCGCGGTCGGGCAGCGCGTGCCGGGTCCTGCCCCAGCTGACCAGCGCGGAGCCGACCGCCATGCCGCCGCCGAACGCGGACAGCAGCACGGTGTCCCCCTCGGCCAGCTCGCCCCTGCGGTGGATCTCGTCGAGGGCGACGGGCACCGAGGCGGCCCCCGTGTTGCCGTGCAGCTCCAGGGTGAGCTGGAGCGTGGCGTTGACGAGCTTCAGCTCGGGCCAGACCTCACGCAGCATGACGCCGTTCGCCTGGTGCGGGACGAAGTGCTTCACGTCCTCCGCCGCGACACCGGCGGAACCCAGCAGCGCCTGGACGGCCTTCGGCAGGTTCTCCTGGACGAAGCTGCGCACGCCGCGGCCGTCCATCTGGAAGAAGTGCGAGCCCGCCTCGACGGTGTCGGCCGAGGCCGGAAGGCGGCTGCCCCCGGCCGGGACGCCGATCAGCCGGTGCTGGTCGCCCCGGCTGATGAGGCTGGTGGACAGGATGCCGCTGCGGTCGCCCTCGGGCGTGCGGCCCAGCACGACCGCTCCGGCGCCGTCGCCGAAGAGGATGGCCGTCTTGCGGTCGGAGTAGTCGAGGATGCGCGAGTAGATGTCCGCCCCGATGACGAGGCCGTAGCGCCCCTCGGCCTCCGGGTCGGCGCGCAGGACGCGTTCGGTGAGGGACAGCGCGTAGACGAAGCCGCTGCACACCGCGTTCACGTCGAACGCCGCCGCGTTGGTCGCGCCGATCAGATGCTGCACGAAGCTGGCGGTCGGCGGCTGCGGCTGGTCGGGCGTCGAGGTGGCCAGCGCGATGAACGCCACCTGGTCGGGGCGCACCCCGGCCTGGCGCAGGGCGCGTTCGGCCGCCGCCGCGGCGAGGTCGGAGGTGGCGTGCCGTTCCTCGGCCCGGCGCCGCTCCCTGATCCCCGTCTTCCGGGTGATCCACTCGTCCGTGACACCGGCGCCGCGGGCGATCTCCTCGTTCGTCACGACGACCTCGGGCAGGAAGGAGCCGGTGCCCAGGATGCCTATGCGGTTCATACGGTCTCCAGTTCCTCGGGACGGGACGCGGTGGGGTCGAGGGGCAGCCGGCGCCAGCCGGCCCGCTCCGCGTGGGCGCCCAGGTGGGGGTCGGAACCGACGACGACGGGCCGCCCCACGGCGCGCAGCAGGTCGAGGTCGCTGATGTGGTCGCCGTACGCGGTGGACGCGTCCGGGTCGGCGCCCCGCAGGGCCAGGGTCACGCGTGCCGCGCGTCCCTTGGCGGCGCCGATCATCGGCACGAGCACCTCACCGGTGAGGTGGCCGCGCCGGATCACCGGGCGGGTGCCGAACGCGCGGTCGGCCCCCGTCTCCTCGGCGATCGGGTCGAGGCAGGCGAAGAAGGAGCCCGAGACGAGGACGAGCGTGTCGCCCGCCGCCCGGTGCGCCGCGAGCGCGCGCCGCACCTCGGGGACGTAGAGGCCGCGCGCGGTCTCCCGCGCGTACCAGGCGCGGCCAGAGGCCGCGAGCCCGGCGGCGCTCTCGTCCGTGAAGAACCGGTAGTACCGGCGGTTGATCTCGTGGCGCGGGACACCGCTGTCCGCGCCGCGCCGTATCTCCGCGGTCAGCCGCTCGAAGGTGCCGGCGGGTTCACCGCGTCGTGCCAGGTGGAACTCCAGGAAGCTGAACATGCTCTTGAGCCGGATCAGCGTCTCGTCCACGTCCGAGAACGCCACCGCAGCCGTCGTGTTCTCGTGCACTGCTGTCCTCCTAGCGGACCGCTACGCGGGTGAGGGTGATGTCGATGAGGCACAGCAGCTCGTCGCGCTGGCGTGCCTCGACGCGGACGGGCAGCTGCTCCAGCGCGGCGCCCTCCGCGGTCCCGTGGGGGTAGGCGGTGTCGTCCCCGAGGTCGAGGACGCCGCCCTGCGTGTAGTAGACCCCGGCGTCCGCCGGGTCGGTGCGGACCTGGTCGCCGGCGCGCGCGGTGAGGACCGTCGCGTCCTCCAGCTCGCCGAACCGCGTGAACCGCACGGCCAGGGCCGTCGGGATGACCTTGGCGGCCGACATGCCGCGCGCGTCGAGCGCGGTGAGGAGCGCCAGTTGGCGTGCGCCCTCGGCGATGACCATGCCCGGCAGGTGGTCCTGCGGGTGGTCGAACATGCTGGCGTGCCCGGCCGGGATGCGCAGCCCGGCGCGGCTGACGCCGCCCGCGGTCCGCGCGTCCACGAGGACGACGTTGTCGGGCGAGGCGCGGCCGACCAGGTGCGGGGCGACAGGGGCGCCCGGCGTGCTCTCCGGATGCGTGGCGGACGACGGGAGGGGGACGCCGCCGCGGTTGCCGAGCCGGAGGGTGAGGTAGTCGGTGGGGGTCTTGAAGCGCAGGCCCATCTCGGCGTGGCCGATCACGGTGCCCGCGACGGACAGCTCGATGACGTAGTCGAGGCCGGTGACCCGGCCGTCCCGCTCCTTGCGGTGGACGACGCGGACGTGCATCACGAGCGGTAAGGGGGCGGCGCCGACGACGACGGCCCGCGGGTGGGTCAGGTTGAGGTCGATGTGGGTGAGGATGAACTTGTCGTCCTCGGCGACCGCGTAGAAGCGGTGGGCGCCCGCCAGGTTCGCCTGACGGCACGCCTCGATGATCAGCAGCGGGTCGTAGCAGTTGGGCCGCAGCAGGTGGTCGCCGTAGTACGCGTGGGAGCGGGGCAGCTGTGCCGCCGCGACGTAGCTCTCGTCGTCGAGCCGCTGGAGGTCCGTGAGGAAGACCTCGCCGAGCGCGTCGCGGTGCACGAGGAGCCGGTCCACCGTACGGCTGTAGTCGAGCTCCAGCCCGTCGGGCAGCGCGCGCGCCGCCTGGCGGGTGAACGAGATCATGCTCATGTAGCCGGCCTTTCGTGGTCGAAGTATCAGTCCTTCGCTTCTGGTACGTGCCGCTACGGGGATTCGGGCAGGGCCGTGCGCGCGCACGGCACCGGTGGCCCCTGGACGGGAACGCGGTCGTGGGACCGCTCAGGCCGTGACCGCCTCCATGGGGGCGCTGTCCCCGGCACATCGGAGCGCCGGGGCGGTGCGGTGCGCGCCGCGGAGGTCCGCGCGCGGTGCCGCCGCCGGTGCGGCGGCGTGCGGAGCCGTGGGCTCGTCGCTGAGCCGGCTCCGCGGCGCGGAGCCCTGGCGGGTGCCGCCGGACAGCGATGTCCGGCGTGCCGTCGGCGCGGCGTGCCACGGCGACAGGTCCGGGGCATGGCCCCTGACCCCCGGAACGGCAGGAGCCCCGGCCATGGGAACGCGCGCCGCGGACGGTGCCGCGGACACGTTCCCTCCCCAATGGCCGGTGGTCCCGTCCGGGAGCGGATCAGCGGCCGGACCGCGCGCCGGGACAGGGGAGGCCGTCCGCCGGGGCCGGGCGCCGAGGCCCGTCCGGTTGACGGCGGGCAGCACCGGCCGTGCTCCGTCCTCGTCCGGCCGGGGCGCCGTGGGCGGCGTCCCGGCACTCGTGAGGTCGGTCATCGAACCGCTCCCCTAGTCTCAGCTGTCGATCTGACCTATGATCTCGAATGACCATAAGAGATCTGATCCTTGCCGTCAATCGGATGGGAGTCACAGGTATGGGAAGCGCGGTGGAGGAACGGCGGGGTGGCGCGGCACCGGCCGAGCACGACGTCCTGGTCGTCGGGGCGGGCCCGGTCGGGATGATGGCGGCCTGCGAGCTGCTGCGACGCGGCGTGCGGGTACGCCTCGTGGACCGGGCGCCCGAGCCGTCCCCGTTCCCCAAGGCCCTGCTGATGTGGCCCCGCAGTCTCGACCTCTTCGAGGACCTCGGCGCCCTGGACGAACTGCGCGGCGCGGGGCTCGACATCAACGCCTTCAGCTACTACTCGGACCGGGACCTGCTGGCCACCTTCCCGTTCACGCCCTCGCTCGCGCCGGTGTGCCTGCCGCAGAACAGCACCGAGGACGTCCTGCGCGGCGTCCTCACCCGGCTGGGCGGCACCGTGGAACGCGGCGTGCGGCTGCTGAACTTCGACGGCCTCGACTTCTCCGGCCGCGTGGACGCGACGGACGGCGTCACCGCGATCCTGGAGCACGCGGACGGCCGCGTCGAACGCAGCAGGTCCGCCTTCGTCATCGGCGCGGACGGCGCGGGCAGCACGGTGCGCAGCCTCATCGGCACCGGCTTCACCGGCAGCACCTACGAGTCGGCGTTCGCCCTGGTGGACGCGCACATCGAGGGATCGCTGCCGCGCGACCAGGCGCTCTACTACCAGTCCCCCGCGGGCGCGCTGGTCATCGTCGCGCTGCCTGACGGCGTCTTCCGGTTCTTCAGCAGCCTCGCGCCGGGCGAGGCCGTCAGCGTCGAGAGCATGCAGCGGATCGTGGACGAACGCGGCCCCGCCGGGGTGCGGATCGTCGATCCCGTGTGGGAGAGCGTCTTCCGCGTGCACGCCAGGCACGCCAACGACTTCCAGCTCGGCCGCGTCTTCATCGCGGGCGACGCGGCGCACATCCACAGCCCGGCGGGCGGCCAGGGCCTCAACACCGGGCTCCAGGACGCCCACAACCTCGCCTGGAAGCTGGCCGCCGTGCTGCGCGGCGAGGCGCCGTCCGACCTGCTGCTGAGCTACGGCCCTGAACGCTCCTCCGTCGCCCACCAGGTGGTGCGCGACACCGACGTCCAGACCCGCGCGTGGATGGTCAAGCAGCGCGGCAAGGTCGCCGTGCGCGACGCCGCGTTCCGCCTGTCCGACCGCACCGGCGTCATGGCCCGCCTGTACGCGCCGGTGATGGCGGGCCGCCGGATCGCCTACCCGGTCGTGCGCGACAGCCAGCGGCCCGGCGACCGGGGCGCGTCGTGCCGCCTGCTGGGCAGGCTCCCCGGACGGCTGCGGGTCGGCGCGGTCTTCCCCCGCGAGCTGGCCGTGCCGCTGGGCATCGCGGGCCCGGGGAGCGACCCGATGGGCTGGAGCCTCGTCGTGGTGCGGCCCTCCTCGGCCCCTGGCTGGCGCGCGCGGCTCGCCGCGGTGACGGCGGACCGGCCGGGGCTGCGGCTGGCCGACCTGCCGCTCGCCACCGCCCGGCGGGTGACGGGCTGCGGGCGGCAGGGGTACTACCTGGTCAGGCCGGACGGTCATGTCGCGGCGCACGGGCACGCGGGCGACGCCGAGCGGCTGCGGGCCGAGCTGACGGCCGTTCTCGGCGCGCCGGACGCCACGGGCGCCACGGGCCCGGCGCGGCCCGGGGCGGCGGCACGGCGGGCGGCGGCCGATCCTGTCGCGTCCTGAGGAGGCCGGGACGCCGCCGGTGCGCCCGCGCGGGTGGTCACGGGGCTCACCCGGCCGCCTCGCGCACCAGCACCGGCGGCTCGCCGGGACCACGGCGCTCCAGCCGCTCCACCGGCACGACCTGGAAGTCGTCGGAGTACTCGCTGCCCGTGGCGTCGAGCGCGAGGTGCCGCTCCAGCACCTGGTGCCTGATCCACTCGCGCGTGTACTGGTCGTCCGGCACGTCGTCCGCGAGGCGGACGCGCAGTTCGAGGCGGTCCTCGCCCCCTGGCGTGCCGACCATCGCGACCTGGGCGGCCGTCACGTCCCCGGTGGCCAGGGCCAGATCGACGAGTTCCCCGGCCCGCACCGCGCTGCCCTGGAGGACGACGGAGGGCGCGATCCGGTCCAGGACCCGCAGGGCGCGCCCGGACCGGCCGCAGGCGCACCCGGCCGGTTCGCCGCGGTCGCCGATCAGGTAGCGGATCAGGGCGGGGGCCCGGCGCACCCCGGTCGTGGTGACGAGGATGCGTCCGCCGTCGATCTCCGCGTGCTGGTGCGGCAGCGTGTGGAACACGCCCTCGGGGCAGCCGGGGCCGCGGTGACCGACCATCCACGCCTCGGCAGATCCGTAGAGCTGCCAGACCTGGACGCCGGGCAGCAGGGCCGCCAGCTCGGCGGCCGGGGTGCGGTCGTGGAAGGCGCCGCCGATCAGGAGCTTGCGCAGCCAGGGGAGTTGGTGCCCGGCGGCGCGGTGGCGCAGGAGCCGCCCGACGACCCCGGGCGGGGCGGCGACGGCGTTCACGCCGTACCGGGCGCACAGGGCGAGGTCGCGGCCGAACTGGCTCTCCGGCAGGTCGCCGACGGACAGGGCGGTCGCGCCGCTGCGGGAGGCGAGCCGGTTGTAGAACGCGTGGACCGGCCACTGGCGGCCCGGCGAGAAGAAGTTGGCGAGGAGGTCACCGTGCCCCAGGGCGTGCCAGGCGGTCCGCACCTCCTTCACGAACATGTCCTCGGGCAGCAGGCTGAGACGGGGGTTCTCCGGTGTACCGCCACTCGCGTAGACCACGGAGCCGTCGTCGGGACGGCTCCCGCGCAACAACTCGTCGGTCGCGGCCGACAATTCGAGCGGAGTCAGCACCGGGAGATCGACCAGTACCAGCGGCTCGCGCGGGTCGTCCGGTACACCACGGTATTTACGGTTCAGCGAGGGGATGCGCCGCGCGCCGCGGAGTATCAACCGTAGGTGAGTCGCGGAGACTTCCGCCTCGACAACGCCGGATGACCGCTTCGTGGACGACATTTGTTGTGGACCTCCACTGCAGACGAACGCACGCAACGACCCCCAGGGCTCCCCCACCGCTCTCGATAACATACCCCCGAATTGGCCGGATCTGGTTTCCGATAGGTACATCGTGTGCGCGAGGTGCGAAGCACAGGGCACTTCGGGGCCCGACAATCTCGACACGGCGTGGCCTTTGGTCGGAAACAGACGGCACCCGCGGCGAAGCGGAGATTCGCCGTCCAGTTCTTTACGGGCGGCGCGCGCGTTCTTCACCGGTCTTCACACCGGCGCGCGCGGACGGGTCAGGCGCCGCCCCGGGACGTCCCGCCGGACCGCCGGGCGGGCGGCTCGCCGAGCGCCACCAGGCAGCGGTCGAGCGCCGCGAGGAGACAGCCGGTCTCCTCCTCGGAGAAGGCGGCGGAAAGTCTCTCCTCGACCTCCGCCACGGCGGCGTCGGCCTCGTCGATCAGCGAACGCCCGGTCGGGGTGAGCCGGCTCTCCAGGACATGGTGATGACGGGGGTGCGGGGTGCGTTCCACCAGTCCGCGGTTCTCCAGGGTGGCGAGAACGGAGGACATGGTCTGCGGGGTGACCATGCATCTGCGGGCGAGCGCCGCGCCGGAAAGTCCCGACTCCTGCGACAAGGCGAGCAGCACGTAGTACTGCGGCACATTGACCTTGAAGGGGCGCAGCACCGAGTGCTTCGCCGAGACCAGCTCCTGCTCGACCCTCCGGATGTGGTGGCCGATGCGCTCGTGTGCGGGAAGGGACATATCAACCACGTTATGTAGATGGATTCTCATGGGACAAGACCGCAAACGGCCGGATTCCTGTACGACGGAATGGAAGCCCGAAGCGGACGGAAGGCGAGAGGGAGAGTGAGGGGAAGGCAACACGAAGAGTATCAATAAGACTTTGCCAAGCGGCAGTCGGACGGCGACGCAAACACGGAACGGCACAAGCGGCGCGCGGGGCCGCGCCGTTCACCCGCGTTTTCCCCGCGCACGGGGTGAATGCGGCATTCGCCGGGCGCCGACCATACGCATAAGCACGGTCGGCGGCGCCACGGACGGACGGCCGCGGCCTCCGGTCCCCGGCGGGGCGGGCGACGCTCCGTGAATCCCGCCGCCCCGCGGGCGGCGCGGTGCGAACGGGACGGGTGTTCCCCTTGCATCGGGGCCCGACGGCGCCGAAGCGGTGGCACGGTCCACCGACGGGCGGCATCGCCGATACTGCCCGGTATGTCGCCGGGGACCACGGGCGGCGTTCCGCGTCGGGCGGGGGCGCGAACGCCACGCCCACCGGCCTCGGGGCCCGGGCCGCGCAACCGGAAGATCGTCCTCCGGCGACGGAGAGCGAACGCCGGGACCGTCCGCGCGGGACGGGCGGGACGTCCGCCCCCGGCGCGGGAAGTCCGGCACGGCGCACCGCCCCGGGCAATGCCGCGAGCCGTCGCGGAAATCGTTGGAGTCAACTCCACCCCGCCCCGTCCCAGGAGAGGATTTGCAGACCGGGACACCCCGCGCGGGAAATCGGAAAGCGGCCACGCCCGTACGTCGCACATCCGGCCGCCACGCGGGATCGACGCCCGCCGCCCGTCCCGGCATTCCCCCGGCAATCACCCAGGGAGTACGCGGCCGATCGCGCCCGGACCTCCACCGATTCCGGCCGCGGGCAGGGTAGTTCACCTTCCGTACATCGGGAGATACACACCGGGGCGTACGGCGGCGTGCCCGGGAGCGCGCCCTCCGCCACCATCGCAGGACGCGCTCCCGGGGGTCCCGTCCGAACCCTTCCCACCGTGCGGGTGCCCGGCGGGGCCGGTTCCATGCCGACGGATCGTGGGCACCGGGAGCGGGCTACCCCTCGGCGCCCTCGGCGGGGTATCGTCCCCCGGACGCCCGACGAGGAACGGAAGGAGGCGCCGCCATGCACACCACCACCGCCGCGCGCCTCCCCAGCCCGTGCCCCGGGCGTTTCCCCGGCTGACCCGGACGGCGCGCACCACCGCTTCCGGAAGGTTCTCCATGACCGACCTGGTCATCCGTCACCTCGTCGAGGACGAGGCGACGGCCCTGTTCACCTCCCTGCCCGACCCTGGGCTCGTCGGCCGCGCGCTGCTCGACCCGCCCCGCGACACCTACGCCACGCTCGCCGAGGGCGGCGAGTACCGCCCCGAGTGGACCTGGATCGCCGAACGCGGCGGCGAGGTCGTGGCCCGCGCCGCCTTCTGGGCCGGGCCAGAGGACACCGAGCCGAAGGTCCTCGACTGGTTCGACTTCACCGATCAGGCCGCCGGGGCCGAACTGCTCAGGCGCACCCCGCTGCGCGGCGAGTACGGGCTGCTCCTCCCGGCAGGCTGGCGCGACGAGCCGCGCACCCGCGTCGCCGCCGAGTCCCGCATCGCCGCCGCCACGGCCGCCGGGTACACGACGCTGGTCGAGCGGTACCGCTACCTCTGGCGCCCGTCCGACGGGCTGCCGGAGCGTCCAGGACGCCTCGTCTTCCGCCCGGAGCCGGACGACGCGCGGATCCTGGAGACGCTGCGGCGCGTCCACACCGTCACCCTCGACGGGCACGCCCGGCTGGCCGTCGAGGCGGGCGGCGTGGAGCAGGCCGCGCAGGAGGAGCTGGACTTCTTCCACTGGTGCCCCTCCCCCCGCGCGTGGTGGCGCCTGGCGTACACGCCCGAGGGCGAACTGGTCGGCATCCAGGTGCCCGCGTACAACCCGACGGCGCCGATCGTCGGGTTCGTCGGCGTGGTGCCCGAGCAGCGCGGCCACGGGTACGCGTACGACCTGCTCGCCGAATGCACGCACACGCTGGCGGCCGAGGGCGTCGAGAAGATCGCGGCGGCCACGGACGTCGGGAACGTCCCGATGGCCAAGGCGTTCGCCCGCGCCGGGTACCCCGTCGCACAGATCACCTGGTGCATGACACCCCCGGGACCCGCCGTGGCCTGATTGCCCCGGCGGCGCGGTGCGCGGAGCATGGTGCCCATGCTGTTCGAGGTATGGGCACCCCACGCGCACCGCGTCACGCTGGACCTGTCCGGGCGGTCCTGCGCCATGGACGCCGACCCCGCCCGCGCCGGATGGTGGCGCGCGGAGGAGGAGGCCGTCCCCGGCGACCGGTACGGCTTCGCACTGGACGACGGGCAGGTCCTGCCGGACCCCCGCGCCCGCCGCCTGCCGGACGGTCCTGAGCGGCCGGGGGCGGTGGTCGATCTCGCCGCCCACCCCTGGCGGCACCCGTGGGCCGGGCGCGGCCTGCCGGGCGCCGTGCTCTACGAGACGCACATCGGCACGTTCACCCCCGAGGGCACCTTCGACGCGGCGGCCGGGCGGCTCGCGCACCTGGCGCTGCTGGGCGTGACGCACGTCCAGCTGATGCCGGTGTGCCCCTTCCCCGGCCGCCACGGCTGGGGGTACGACGGCGTGGCGCCCTGGGCCGTGCACGAGCCGTACGGCGGCCCCGAGGCGCTCCAGCGCTTCGTGGACGCGGCGCACGGCCACGGCCTGGGCGTCGTCCTCGACGTGGTCCACAACCACCTCGGCCCCTCGGGCAACCGGCTGCCTGACTTCGGCCCGTACTTCACCGACCGCCACCACACGCCGTGGGGCTCGGCGGTGAACCTGGACGCGCCGGGCTCGGACGAGGTGCGCGCGTACTTCGTCGGCAGCGCCGTCGCGTTCCTGCGCGACTTCCGGCTGGACGGGCTCCGGCTCGACGCCGTCCACGAACTGGCCGACGACCGCGCCGAGCACCTGCTCGCCCAGCTGTCCGCCGAGGTGGACCTGCTGGCCGCCGAGGTGGGCAGGCCGCTGTTCCTGATCGCCGAGTCCGACCGCAACGACCCGCGCACCACGGCCCAGCGCGACCGGAACGGCCTCGGCATCCACGGCCAGTGGAACGACGACTTCCACCACGCCCTGCACGCCGCGCTGACCGGCGAGTCCCAGGGCTACTACGCCGACTTCGCCCGCGCCCCGCTCGACGCCCTGGCCGCCACCCTGACGCGCGGCTTCTTCCACGACGGCGGCTGGTCCGCGTTCCGCGACAGGTCGCACGGCCGCCCGCTCGACCCGGCGACGCCCGCGTACCGGCTGGTGGGGTACGACCAGACGCACGACCAGATCGGCAACCGCGCGCTGGGCGACCGGCTGGCCGCGCTGGTCGGCCCCAGGCGGCAGGCGCTGGGGGCGGCGCTGGTGCTGTGCGGGCCGTTCACGCCGATGCTGTTCATGGGCGAGGAGTGGGGCGCGACGACGCCGTGGCAGTACTTCACCGACCATCAGGACCCCGACCTCGCCGAGGCCGTACGGTCAGGGCGGCGGCGGGAGTTCGGGGGGCACGGGTGGGCGGAGGCCGAGATCCCCGACCCGCAGGACCAGGCGACGCGCGACCGCTCCTGCCTGGCCTGGCCCGACGGTGAGGACGGCAAGGGCGACGCGGCGTGGCTGCTGGACTGGCACCGGCGGCTGATCGCGCTGCGCCACCGCTACCTGCCCGCCGACCTGACCCTGGCGGACGTGACGGCCCTGCACGACCAGGAGGCGGGCTGGCTGCTCGTCCACGCCGGGCCGCTGACGGTGGCGGCGAACTTCTCGCCCGCAGAACGGGCCCGCGTCCCGCTGGGCGGCGGGCTGTACACGCCGCTCGCCGCCTCGGACGAGGACGCGACCCGCGAACCGGACGGCCACCTGACGCTGCCGCCCGAGGCGGTGGTCGTCCTGCTGCGCGAGGACTGACGCCTCGTCAGGACCTCCCGCTCGCCGCACGCAGCGCCGCGACGGCGGCGAGGGGGTCGTCGGCGTGGAAGCGGAACACGCGGGCCGCCGCGGGCCTGCCGAGGACGCGCGTGTACGCCACCGGCGCGGTGAGCTGCACGGTGACCGTCGTCTGCCCGGCGACGGCCAGGTCGGCGACGCCGTCACCGTCCACCGCGCCCGGCCCCGTGTCGGTGAACGCGCGATCCTGCAGGACGGCGCCTATGCGATCGGCCGGGACGCGGATGTCCAGCAGGGCCCCGTACCGCAGACGCAGCGACCCGTCGGCGCCGATCACGTGCGGGCGCACGACGCAGGAGGCGTGGAGCGCAACGACGAACCAGCAGCCCCAGAGGCCGAGGGCGAGCGCGACGGCGTGGACCACGGGCCAGGGGATCAGGAAGGCGGTGGCCACGGTCTCGGCGGCGCAGACGAACAGGAGCACGAACAGGGTCCCCGTCTGCTGCCGCGCGTAGGGGACGGGGAGGCCACCGTCCTCCACGCCGTGCGGGCCCCGGCGGGCTGCCCAGCGCAACAGGCATGCCGCGAGGGTCAGTTCACGGGCGGCGTGTCCACGCAGACGCGCGGCCACCTTCGCGGACGGTCGCCCGGCCCGGCGGGGCGTCCTCATGCGGCACGCCCGGTGAGCAGCGCGACGGCGCGGCGTACGACCGCCGCCTGGGCGGGAGCGTACTCGGCGAAGAACGCGTCCGCGAACCCGCCCTCCCCACCGCCGTCCCTCGCACGCAGCGCCCGCGCCACCGTGTCGGGGACGATCCCGGCGATGTCCCGCGCGACCTCCTCCACCCGTGGGTCGTCCTCGGCGGCCCCGGCCAGCTCGTCCATCCGCGCGTGGACGCGGCGTACCGCATCCGGGTCGGCGGCGAGGGCGTGCTCCAGCTCCGTGAGCCATGCGCCGCCGTCCCCGTGCGGGCCGGTCCCGAGCAGGGCCAGCAGCTCACGCTCGCGGGCCGCCGTCGCGGACGAGGCGTCGGCCGTGTCGTCGAGGAGCGCGGCGAGTCCTGGGGCGACGACGGCCTCGGCGGACAGCCGCCCGGTCCTTCCGGCCTGCGCGATCAGCACGCCGAGCCTGGCGCGGCGGCGCCGGATGTCCTCCTCCTGGCGGGCCAGGTCGGTGTCCAGGGCGGCAAGGATCTCGACGAGGTCCTTGCCCGTGCCGTCCGCGAGGGCGTCCCGCACCTCGTCCAGGCTCATCCCGAGCGCGACGAGGCAGCGGATACGGGAGAGCGCCAAGGCGTCCCGCAGCGTGTACACGCGGTACCCGTTGGACCGTCTCGACGGCTCGGGGAGCAGCCCGAGGCGGTGGTAGTGCCGGACGGCCCGAGGGGTGACGCCGACGAGGTCCGCCAGTTCTCCGATGCGCATGGGCGCCAGTAGAGACGTTGCCGCCGCGTCAAGGTCAAGCGGGCCGGGTCGGGGCCGTCAGGTGTCCAGCGCGAGCCGTATCCCCAGGGCGATCATCACACCGCCCGAGACCTGCTCCAGACGGCGCCGCACGCCCGGCCGCGACAGCGCGGCCGACAGACGGCTGACGCCCCAGACGTAGCAGGAGTAGAAGCCGACCTCGAAGACGGCCCAGAACGCCGCCAGCGCCACCATCGACGCGAAGTGCGGCGCCCCCTCCGGCACGAACTGCGGGAGGAACGCCAGGGCGAAGATGCCCGCCTTCGGGTTGGCGAGGTTGAGCAGCAGCCCCGCCCGGTAGTCCCGCAGGTCGGTGGGCTCCGCGGTGCGTACGGCCGGAGTGAGCCCGGCGAGGTCGCCGCGCCGGGCGGCGCGCAGCGCCTGGACGCCGAAGCCGAGGAGGACGACCGCGCCGACGACGTGGATGACGTCGTACGCCACCTCGGACGCCTCAAGGACGGCGGTCAGGCCGAGCGCCGCGCACAGGCCCCAGACGAAGACGCCGCTCTCGTTGCCGAGCACCGTCCACATACCCGCCCTGCGGCTGCGGAGCGACTGCCGGACGATGAGCACGGTGCTGGGACCAGGCGAGAGGGCGATCAGCGTGCAGGCGCCGAGGAACGCCGCGAAGTTGCTCCACATGGGGGACAGTCTGGCCGCCAGCCCCTGGGGCGGCGACGGCTTTTCCGTGCCGGGGAGGGGTAGCCTCCGCCGATGATCGACACGACACAACCGCGCTACGACGTGCTCGTGGTGGGCGGCTCAGGGGTGGACACGATCGTCCGCGTGGACGAGCTGGCGGTCCCGGGCGGCGACGCGGTGGGCGTCCCGCCCATCAGGGACTACGTCGCCCACACCGGCACGGGCGCGGCCCTCGGCTTCCACGCCCTCGGCCGCAGGACCCAGTTCATCGACTTCCTGGGCGACGACCTCCAGGGCGCGCAGGTCCGCGAACGGTTCGCCGCCGCCGGGGTCGCCCTCGACACGCTGCACGCGCCGAACGGCACGCCCCGCAGCGTCAACCTGGTGGACGCGCGGGGGCGCCGCTTCTCGTTCTACGACGGGCGGCATCCGGCCGACCTGCTGATGCCGCTCGACTTCGCGCTGGCCCACGCGATCCGCGCGCGTCATGTCCACGTCTCCCGCAGCCACTTCAACCGCGAGCTGCTGGGCGAGCTGGCGGAGCGCGGCATCCCGACGTCCACCGACCTGCACGCCTGGGACGGCACCGACCCCGCCGCGCTGCCCTGGGCGCTGACCCCCGACGCCGTCTTCCTCAGCGCCGCGGCGGCGGGCGAGCGGGTGGGCGACGTGATGCGGATGATCCTGGACGAGGGGCGGGCGCGCGTCGTGGTCGCGACCGACGGCGAGCGCGGCGCGTACGTGCTGGACGCCGCCGCGGGCGGCACGGTGCGGCACCACCCGGCCGTCGTCCCGCCGCTGCCCGTGGTGGACAGCAACGGGGCGGGCGACGCGTTCCTGACGGCGTTCCTGCACAGCAGGCTGGACGGCGCCCCGCCGGACGCGTGCGCGCTGGCCGGGCTGGTGTCCGGCGCGTTCGCCTGCACGCGGCACGGGACGCACGAACGCCAGATCACCGCCGCGGAGCTGGCCGCGGCGGTGAGCGAGCTGAACGGGCTCAGGCCGCCGTCGGGCCCGACGACGCCTGCGGATCGTCCGTCTCCAGCCGGATGGCGATGGAGTTGATGCAGTACCGCAGGTCGGTGGGCGTGTCGTAGCCCTCGCCCTCGAAGACGTGCCCGAGGTGCGAGCCGCAGGTGGCGCACAGCACCTCGGTGCGCGGCCGTCCCGGCAGGGAGGTGTCGGTGCGCGTCTCGACGGCGTCGCTCTGCGCCGGGTCGTAGAACGACGGCCAGCCGCAGTGCGACTCGAACTTCTCGCCGGAGCGGAACAGCTCGGCGCCGCAGGCCCGGCAGTTGTAGACGCCGACGGTCGTCGTGTCGGTGTACTCGCCGGTGAAGGCGCGCTCGGTGCCCGCCTGGCGGAGCACCTGGTACTCCTCGCCCGACAGCTCCCTGCGCCACTCCTCGTCGGACTTCTCGACCTTGTATGCCACGGGGGTCTCTCCTTACCTCACGCTTCCGCCGGGCGCCTCACGCGCCGAGCCGGGCCAGGACGACGGGACCGAGGTCCGTCACGTCGCCCGCGCCCATGGTGACAACCAGATCGCCGGGTTTCGCCATTCCCGCGACGGTGTCGGCCACCGTGTCCCGGGCGGGGGCCGGACGGACGTCGGCCCCGGCGGCGCGTGCGGCGTCGGTGATCAGCGCGCTGGTGACGCCGGGGATCGGGTCCTCGCGCGCCGGGTAGATGTCGAGGACGAGGGAGGCGTCGGCCAGCGCGAGCGCCTGCCCCATCTCGGTGCCCAGCTCACGCGTCCGGCTGAACAGGTGCGGCTGGAACACGATCAGCACGCGCCCCCCCGCCCCCTCGGCGGCGCCGCGCAGGGCGTCGATGTCGGCGGTCATCTCGGTCGGGTGGTGGGCGTAGGAGTCGATGACCTGGACGCCGTTCGCCTCGCCGATGACCTGGAGGCGGCGGCGGACACCGGTGTACGAGCCGAGCGCGGCGGCGAGCCCGGCGGCCGGGACCCCGGCCGCGACGCCCGCGGCCAGGGCGGCGACGGCGTTGTGCGCGTAGTGGCGGCCCGGCACGGAGACGCGGAACGTCAGCTCCTCACGCCCCTCCCCCGTGTCCAGCTCGACCGTGACGTCGCTGGTCAGCCCGACGGGCCGCACCCGCAGGACGCGCACGTCCGCCTCGGCCGCCTCCCCGTAGGTGACGATCCGCGGCCCGGCGCGGCCCGCGAGGCGGGCGGTCAGCTCGCGCGCGCCCGCCTGGTCGGCGTTCACGACGAGCGTGCCGCCGGGCACGATGCGGTCCGCGAACTGCTCGAACGACGCCTGGACCTCCTCAAGGGACGCGTAGTTCGCGTGGTGGTCCAACTCGACGTTGAGCACGACGGCGACCTCGGGCGCGTACCGGTGGAAGCTGCGGTCGCTCTCGTCCGCCTCGGCGACGAACAGGTCGCCGTCGCCGTGCTCCGCGTTGGAGCCGGGCGCGTCGAGGTCGCCGCCGATGGCGTAGGAGGGCGCGAGGCCCAGGGCGGTGAGGGCGACGGCGAGCATGGAGGTCGTCGTCGTCTTGCCGTGCGTGCCGGCCACGGCGACGGCGCGGTGGTCCGCCATCAGCGCGGCCAGCGCGTCGGAGCGGTGCACGACGGGCAGGCCCCGGCGTGCGGCCTCGGCCAGTTCCGGGTTGTCCTGCCGGATGGCGCTGGAGACGACGACCGCCGTCGCGTCGGGTGCCAGCTGGTCCGCCGCGTGGCCGACGTGCACGCGGACCCCGGCCGAGCGCAGCGCGGTGGCGGTCGCGGAGTCACGGTGGTCGCTGCCCGCCACGGCGGCGCCGCGCCGGGCCAGGATCTTGGCGATGCCCGACATCCCGGCGCCGCCGATGCCGACGAAGTGGGGCCGTTCCAGCACGGGCGGGACGGCCGGTGTCATGCGCGTCGCTCCTGACAACGAGGGGGCTCCTGACATCGAAGGGGGCGTCACCGGCCGGGCCGTCCCGGCCGGTGCGGCGATTCTCGCACCAGGCCGCGCGCGGGTCGCCCCGGACTCATCCGGCGTGCGCGAAGAGTCGCAGGACCGGGACGCCGACCTTGTGCCGGGCCCGCGAGGCCCAGTCGCGGTGGAACAGTTCCTCGACGTAGTGCGGCGCGGTGAGGACCACCACCTCGTCGGCGCCGGTCTCGCGCACCACCGCCGTCAGCACGTCGAGCGGGTGGTCGTCGATCAGCCGTCCCTCCGCCTCGGCGCCCGCCGCCCGCAGCGCGGCCAGCGAGTGGCGCAGGGCGACGGCGGCGGGCGAGTCGGGCTCGCCCTCGGGGGCGGCGGCGCCCTCCGGCACGTCCGCCTCGCGCACGGCCCTGCCGAACTCGCCGAGCGCCACGTCGTCCAGCGCCCGCAGCAGCTGGTCCTGGTCGCCCCGGGGCTGCATCAGGACCACGACGGACTGCGGCTCGTCCTCGTGCAGCGTGGTGACGAGGTCCACGTCGGTGGGCGCGATCGCCTTCTCGATCATCAGGATTGTCGTGACCATCTGTGCGCCCTTCGTCGAAACCGGACCCCGCGCGCTCCGGCAGAAACCATCCTTCCCCCGGGGCGTACGGGATGTCGCGTTGTTCAGTCTGCCCATGACGGGCGAAGCGGAACGTCGGCTTCCGGGACCGCAGGGGCGGTCCGGAGCCCGTCGCGCGGCTTCACGGCGCCCTGAGCACCCGGGCGTGTACCCCGCGAATGCCGGGGGGAGTCAACAGCCGGGCGGGTGAATTCGCTCTCCCGGGTGGCGGGCGCGCGGCTCAGGCCCGGCGGTAGCGCGCGAACAGGAAGCCCGCGTCCTCCAGCAGGTCCGTGAGCGCCATCGCGCGCGGGTCGGCGATCTCCGGGCCGCTCATCAGGCGCGGCGCCGTGCCGACCGTGTAGCGCGGCGACGTGGCCAGGCACAGCTCGTCCACCACCCCGGCGGCGGCGAGCTGCCCGAGGAGCCGCGGGCCGCCCTCGGTCAGCAGCCGCGTGTACCCGCGCGCGACCAGCTCACGCTTCAGCCGTACGGGGTCCACGCCCGCCTCGTCACCCGCCGTGACGACCTCGACGCCCGCCGCGTGCGCCGCGGCGAGCCCGGCGTGCGGCGCCCGCGCGCCCGTGACGACGAGGGTGGGCACCACCGGCTCGGTGAACAGCGGCAGTGAGAAGTCCAGGTGCAGGCTCGCGCTGACGACGGCGATCGCGGGCGCGGACGTCTGCCCGGCCGCCCGCCGCCGCTCGGCGAACTCGGGCCGCCGCCGCGCCGGGCGGTACTGCTCCTCGCGCACCGTCTCGGCCCCCACGACGACGACGTCCGCGAGCTGCCGCAGCACGCCGAAGATCCGCATGTCGGTCGCGCTGGAGAGCGGCTTGGAGCGGCCCCCGTGGTGCGCGGCGCCGTCGAGCGAGGACACCATGTCGGCGCGCAGCCAGCCGTCCGCCGTGTGCGGCGCGTCGGGGTAGGCGTACGCGTCGGCGATCTCGGTCAGGTCCCACTCGCGGTCGGTGGTCGCGTCCGGGTCCTTCGAGGCGGGGAACAGGCGTCGCATGCGCCGCAGTGTGGCACACGCCCCACCGGCGGCCGGGGGCACGGGCCGCCCGTAGACTGGGAGATTGTGTCCACGCCCCGCACGTCCGAGCCCACGGGACCGGTGGCCCTCGCCGGTCGCGAGCCCCATGTCCCGCCCGAGCGGCTGGTCGCCGAACTCGTCCCGCCGCCGCGCTTCGACTCCGCGCGGTTCGACACGTACATGCCCGACCCGGCGCAGCCGGGCCAGGCGGCGGCAGTGAAGGCGCTGGGCGACTTCGCCTCGACGCTCGGCGAGGGCACGGACGGCGCCGACACGGCCGGACGCGGCCTGTGGCGCCGCGTGCTCCGCCCCGCCCCCCGGCGCCAGGAGGGCCCGCGCGGCGTCTACCTGGACGGCGGGTACGGCGTCGGCAAGACGCACCTGCTCGCCTCGCTGTGGCACGCGGTCCCCGCCCCGCCGGAGCGCAAGGCGTTCGGCACCTTCGTGGAGCTGACGAACCTGGTCGGCGCCCTCGGCTTCCAGCAGACCGTGGCGACGCTCTCCGGCCACCGCCTGCTGTGCATCGACGAGTTCGAGCTGGACGACCCGGGCGACACCGTGCTCGTCTCCTCGCTGCTGTCGCGGCTGGTCGAGGCGGGCGTGGCGCTGGCCGCCACCTCCAACACGCTGCCGGGCAAGCTGGGCGAGGGACGGTTCGCCGCCGCCGACTTCCTGCGCGAGATCCAGGGCCTGTCCGCCCACTTCCGCGCCCTGCGCATCGACGGCGAGGACTACCGGCACCGCGGCCTGCCGCAGGCGCCCCCGCCGCGCCCCGACGCGGAGGTCACCGCCGCCGCGCACGCGGTGCCCGGCGCGTCGCTGGACGACTTCGGCGTCCTCCTCGGCCACCTCGCCCGCGTCCATCCCAGCCGGTACGGCGCGCTGTGCGACGGCGTGACGGCCGTCTGCCTCACCGGCGTCCGCCCGGTCCCCGACCAGAGCACGGCGCTGCGCCTCGTGGTGCTGGCCGACCGGCTGTACGACCGTGAGCTGCCCGTCGTCGCCTCCGGCGCGCCGTTCGACCAGCTGTTCGCCCCCGAGATGCTGAACGGCGGCTACCGCAAGAAGTACCTGCGGGCGATCTCCCGGCTCACCGCGCTCGCCCGCGAGGCGGACGGACTGCCGTCCGCCTCCTGAGTGGCAGACGCGCCGGAGCGGGTACACGATCTCCCCATGGGGACTGACATACGTGACCTGCTCCGCGTCCCGCCCGGCTCGTCCGTGGACCTCTCCGCGCACGAGCCGCACGCGACACCGGGCTTCGACGGCGGGAAGAAGCAGGCGCTGCGCGAGACGGCCGACATGGCCGGGGAACTGGCCGCGCTCCAGGAGCGCCTGTACGCCGCCGCGACGGCCGGTGACCGGCGGCGGCTGCTGCTCGTCCTCCAGGGCATGGACACGTCGGGCAAGGGCGGCACGGTGAAGCACGTCGTCGGCCACTTCAACCCGGCGGGCTGCCGCATCCGGGCGTTCAAGGCGCCGACCGAGGAGGAGCGGCACCAGCACTTCCTGTGGCGGATCGGCAAGGGCCTCCCCGGCACCGGCGAGATCGGCATCTTCGACCGCTCGCACTACGAGGACGTGCTCGTCGTGCGGGTGCACGGCATGGTGCCCGAGCCGGTGTGGCAGCGGCGGTTCGACGAGATCAACGGCTGGGAGCGCGCGCTGGCGGACGACGGCGTCGTCTGGGTCAAGGTCTTCCTGCACATCAGCCCGGAGAAGCAGCGCAGCCGCCTGCTGCGGCGCCTCGACCGGGAGGACAAGCACTGGAAGCTGAGCCCGAACGACATCTCCGAGCGCGCCCTGTGGCCCGACTACCGGCGCGCGTACACCTCGGCGCTCGAACGCTGCTCGACGGACGCGGCGCCCTGGTACGTCGTCCCCGCCGACCGCAAGTGGTACCGCAACTGGGCGGTGAGCCGCCTCCTGCTCGCGCAGCTGCGGGAGATCGACCCCCGCTATCCGGCGGCGGGTTACGACGCGTCGGATCTGCGGGCCAAGTTGCACGACGAGCGGCTCGCCCCGTCCGCCCACCACTGAAAGCTCAAGTGTTCCTCTGAACATATGACCCCGCCGTTTGGCACACCCCCTGCGCGATGAACACTGACCCCGAGCGGGAGAAGCGTCATCGCACGGGGGGAGCGGCATCATGCGGCCACGGCTGGGCACGGGGATCGGCTGGCGTCCCGAGATCGCCGACGGCATCGGGGAGCTGCCGGGCATCGACTGGGTCGAGGTGGTGGCGGAGAACGTCTGCCCCGACCATCTGCCCGACGCGCTGGAGCGGTTGCGGGCGCGCGGCACCACCGTCGTGCCGCACGGTGTGTCCCTCGGGCTCGGCGACGCGTCCCGCCCCTCCCCCGCCCGGCTGGCGCGGCTGGCCTGGGTCGCGGAGGCCCTCGGCACGCCGGTCGTCACCGAGCACATCGCCTTCGTCAGGGCGGGCGGCCTGGAGGCCGGGCACCTGCTGCCCGTCCCCCGCACGTGGGACGCGCTCGACGTGCTGTGCGAGAACGTCAGGATCGCCCAGGACGCGCTGCCCGTCCCGCTCGCGCTGGAGAACATCGCGGCCGTCGTCGGCTGGCCGGACGAGGAGCTGACGGAGGGCCAGTTCCTCACGGAGCTGGTCGAGCGCACCGGCGTCGGCCTGCTCATCGACGTCGCGAACCTGCACACCAACCACGTCAACCGCGGCGAGGACCCGGCCACCGCGCTCGACACGCTGCCGCTCGACGCCCTGGCGTACGTCCACGTCGCGGGCGGTGTGGAGCGCGACGGCGTGTGGCACGACAGCCACGCCCACCCCGTCCCGCCGCAGGTGCTCGGCGTC
Source organism: Streptomyces avicenniae (assembly GCF_000719135.1). GTDB lineage: Bacteria > Actinomycetota > Actinomycetes > Streptomycetales > Streptomycetaceae > Streptomyces > Streptomyces avicenniae. The sequence continues at coordinate 136,750 of NZ_JOEK01000012.1, forward strand.
CTCGAACTGCTGTGCAACCGCACAGAACCGCCCGGCGTCCTGCTGGAGAGGGACGAGGCGTTCCCTCCCGTCGCCGCGCTGGCGGCCGAACTGGACGACATCCGCGCCGTGCTGACGGGAGCGCGCCATGGCTGAACCCTCGCCCGGCACGTCGCCCGGCGCCACGACCGACGCCGCGCGCGAACGGCTCGGCGCCGCCCAGCACGCGCTGCTCGCCGCCCTCACCGCCGGGGCGCCCGACCCGCCCGGCTTCGACGCGGCCAGGCTCCGCGTCCAGCGTGACGTCCTCGCGGGCAAGCGCGCGGACGTCCTCGCGAAGGTCGCCCCCGAACTCCCCGTGATCCTCGGCGACTCCTACCGCCGCCTCGCCCTGGCCCACGCCAGGGCCAGGCCGCTGACCGGCGGCCACCGGCAGGACGCCGCCGCGTTCGTCCGCGCCCTGCTCACCGAAGGCGTCCCGGACGACCCCGCCGTGCGCGCCCGCCTGGCCGGATGGCTGGGCGAGGACCCCGGCACCACCCCCGCCCCGCCCGGCCGGTTCGCCCGGCTGCGGCGCGGCACGAGAACCCAGCGGAAGGCAGGGTGAGCGCCATGCTCGTCTTCGTCATCGTGGTCGTGAGCGCCCTCACGGCCTCCGTCCTGAACCTGATCCTCGCCCGCCTCCGCGCCCACCGCGCGCTGCCGACCCTGTGGGACACCACGACGCGGTCGGTCTACGAGACGGCGTTCCTCACCGGCGGGCCGCACCGCGTCGTGCAGACCGTGCTGGCCGCGATGATCTCCAAGAAGCGGCTCAGCGTCGAGGGCGGCAAGATCCACGTCAGGCGCCCGGTGGCCGACGACGCGATGGAGCGCGCGTTCCTCGCCGTCATCGGCGACGCGTGGCGCCCCTCGGCGGACCGGGTCATCGCGACGTTCGCCGCCTCGCGCGAGGTGCAGGCGATCGGCGACGCCCTGTTCACGCGGGGCCTGCTGTGGGAGCCGAGGACGCTGCGCCTCTGGCGCCGCGCCGCCCTCCTGTGCATGGTGACGGCCGGTCTGGTCACGATCTCCACGATCGTCATGACGGCCGTCACCGGGGAGGTCACGCTGATCGCCCTCATCGGCCTCACGATCCTCGTGCAGATGACCGGCTTCACGTTCCGTCCGCGCAAGGGACGGCTGACCGACCACGGCCGCTCCGCCGTGACGGGGCTGCGGCACCGTGCCCCGTTCGCCGCGGCCCAGCGGCCTGAGGTGCAGGTCGCGCTGCTCGGCCCCGCGGGGGCGAAGGACCAGGCGCTGCGGCTCCAGCTGGCCATCGCGATCCCGCTCACCCTGACCATCGCCACGTACGCCTCCGCGTCGTCGGACGGCTCGGGCGCCTTCTGGGGCGCGACGTGCGGCTCCGCGGGCGACTGGTCGGGCAACGGCGGCGGGGACAGCGGTGGAGGCCACAGCGGGGGCAGCGACCACAACGGCGGCGGGTCGAGCTGCGGCGGAGGCACCGGGGGCAGCGGCGGTGGCGGGGGCTGCGGAGGCGGCTCCAGCTGCGGCGGTGGTGGCGGCTGCGGGGGCGGCGGCGGCTGATCACGCGCCGCCCGGCCGGTGGGCGGGCACGCGCCCGTCCACCGGCGGCCGGTTCAGGCCAGCCCGGCCACCAGGTCCGCCAGCTCCCTGCGGCGGCCCGTGTAGAACGGGATCTCCTCGCGGACGTACAGGCGCGCCTTCGACGCCCGCAGGTGACGCATCAGGTCCACGATCCGGTGCAGCTCGTCGGCCTCGAACGCGAGGATCCACTCGTAGTCGCCGAGCGAGAAGGACGCCACCGTGTTGGCGCGCACGTCCGGGTAGCCGCGGGCCATCTTCCCGTGCTCGGCCAGCAGCTGCCGCCGCTCCTCGTCCGGCAGCAGGTACCAGTCGTACGAGCGCACGAACGGGTAGACGCTGACGTACTCGCGCGGCGTCTCGTCGGCGAGGAACGCCGGGATGTGCGACTTGTTGAACTCGGCGGGCCTGTGCAGCGCCATGTTCGACCAGACCGGTACGAGCGCCCGCCCGAGCCGCGTGCGGCGGAAGCGGTTGTACGCCTCCTGGAGCGCCTCGGACGTCGCCGCGTGCCACCAGATCATCACATCGGCGTCGGCGCGCAGCCCGGACAGGTCGTAGGTGCCGCGCACCGTCACGTCCTTGCCCGCGAGCTGGTCGAACAGCTCGGCGACCTCGTCCGCGTACCCCGCGCGGTCCTCGGGCAGCGCGTCCCGCAGCCGGAAGACGGACCAGAGCGTGTAGCGGATGACGTCGTTCAGTTCCTTGGCGCGCTTGCCGGGCGATGCAGCAGTCATGGCGTCATTGTCCCGCCTCACCCGGCGGGCTCCGCACGCGGCCCCGGCGGCAGCGCCCGCACCAGCTCCCCCGCCGCCCGCGTCGCGCTCGCGACGCACGCGGGGATGCCCACGCCGTCGTACGAGGCGCCGCACAGCCGCAGCCCCGGCAGCGCGTCCAGGTAGCCGCGCACCCGGGCCACCCGCCCCGCGTGGCCGACCGTGTACTGCGGCAGGCCGCCTGGCCAGCGGGTGACGAGGGAGTCGATCGGCTTGGCCAGCAGCCCGGCCGCCTCCCCCAGGTCCTCAAGGGCCGCCCGCACCAGGTCGTCGTCGTCCCACTCCAGCGCCCCGGCGTCGCCGAACCGCCCGGCGGAGGCGCGCAGCACGAAGACGCCGGGGTCGGCGCCCGCCGCCCAGTCCCACTTGCCCGTGGTGAAGGTGGCGGCCTTGATGACGCGGCGGTCCACGGCCGGGACGAGGAAGCCGCTGCCGCGCGGCAGCGTGCCCAGGTCGGCGCGGCGGAACGCCAGCGTGACGATCGCCATCGACGCGTACGCCACCGCCGCCAGCTCCCCGGCCGCGGCCGGTGCCTCGGCGGCCAGCAGCCGCGCGGCCCCGGCGGCCGGCAGCGCGAGGACCACGCCGTCGGCGACGAGCGAGCGCCCGTCGTCCAGCGCGGCGGCCCAGCCGCGCGCGGTGCGGCGCAGGCCCGTCACCGTGACGCCGCTCTCCAGCGCGGCGCCGCGCGTACGGCAGGAGTCGGCGAGCGCGTCGGCCAGCGTGCCGACGCCGCCGTCGAGCCCGGCGAACACCGGCTGCCCCGACGCCTTGGCCGGGGTCGCCCGCTGGACGGCGCGCACGGCGGCGAGGAGCGTGTCGTGGTCGCGGACGGCGTCGTACAGGGCGGGCACCGCCGAGCGCAGCGAGATCTGGTAGGCGTCGCCCGCGTACACGCCGCCGAGCAGCGGCTCGACGAGCCGGTCCACGACCTCGCGCCCCATCCGCTCGGCGACCAGCTGCCCGACCGCGACGTCCTCGCCGACCTCGACGGGCGGCAGCTCGCTGTCGCGCGCGATCTGCGCGAGGCCCGTGTCGGACAGCACACCGGCGAGGGCCGCGGCGGTGCCCGGCACGCCCATCACGTGCCCCTGCGGCATGGGCCGCAGGGCCCCCCGGGTCCAGATGGCCGAGCTGGTCACGGCCGGGGACCGCAGCGCGTCGGCCAGCCCGATCTCCCTGGCCAGCTCGACGGCCTCGGGTCTGCGCGCGAGGACGGACTCCGCGCCGAGATCGACCTGGACCCCGGCGACCTGTCCGGTGCGGAGCTTGCCGCCGAACCGTCCGGAGCTCTCCAGGAGGGTGACCCGGAGCCCGGCGGCCAGCAGCCGATGGGCGGCGGTGAGGCCCGTGACCCCGCCGCCGACGACGATCACATGCATGGGTCCACTGTCCCAGATGCGGGACCGTGGCCCGCGCGTGACCTCTTCGGAACCGGCCGCGCAGAACCGCGCGCACCCCCGTGCCGTCCAACCGGCGACTGTCCACGGGTAATTGAGGGGGTCCGAATGACACGTACGACGGGGACCGCACGAAGAGCGGCGCTCGCCGCCGTCCCGCTGCTCGCCGCGCTGCTGCTCGCGGGCTGCACGGGGAGCGACGGGGGCGGGGGCGGGAGCAACGCCGACAGCGACATGGCCGTCCCCGAGGCGTCGGCCGACGAGCGCGGCGCCTCGGAGGCCGAGGACGGCGGCGCCGTCGAACAGGCCACCGGCAGCGCGGCGTCCGAGGTCCTCCTCATCCGCACCGCGAGCCTGACCGTCGCGGCGGAGGACGTGCCGGAGGCGTACGCCGCGGCCGTGTCCGCCGTGACGGCGGCGGGCGGCTTCGTCAGCGCGGAGAGCACGACGGGCGATCCGTCCGGCGGCGGCGAGTGGTCCCAGGTGACGCTGCGGGTGCCGCAGGAGCGGTACGAGGGGCTGCTCGCCGACCTGTCGGCGCTCGGCGAGCTGGTGTCGCGTGACGTCTCCACCGAGGACGTGACGGAGGAGGTGGTGGACGTCGAGAGCCGCCTCGCCACCCAGCGCGAGAGCGTCGCGCGCGTCCGCGCCCTGATGGAACAGGCCGTCTCGATCGGCGACATCGTGGCCCTTGAGGCGGAACTCAGCTCCCGACAGGCGGAGTTGGAGTCGCTTGAGTCCCGCAGCGAGCAGCTGCGTGGGCAGGTGACGATGGCCACGGTCGTCCTGGAGCTGCGCGAGCCGGACGTGACGCCCGCTGAGCGCCGGTCGGACGACGAGCCGTCGATCCCGGCGGCGCTGTCCGGCGGCTGGGACGTCTTCGTGACGGGCGTCGTGTGGGCGCTCGCGACGCTGGCCGCGCTGCTGCCGTTCGCGGTGGCGACCGGCCTGGTGGCCCTCGTCGTACGGCTGGTGCGCCGCCGCCTGCCCGCACGGCCCACGCCCGCCCCGGCGGACGACCCGACGGCCCACGTCTTCCGCAGCCCGGGCACGTGACACCTCCCGGCGCGCGGCGCGCCCCCTCACCTGCGGGGACACGCCGCGCGCCGGGGCCGAGGATGCGGCGTCCGGCGTGGCCGGGCGATCGCGTGGGCGAAGCAACCACCGGGCCCCCGCGGAGACTTGCCGACACGGGCCTTCCCGTCCCGCCGCGCCGCGTCCGCGAGTTCCGGTGCGCGAGGGACGTGCGGCGGGGATTGACACCCCGGGGGTGCACTTCTACGGTCCAGACCAATCGCGGTGTCCCACTCGTCCGCCGAAGGCCCGAGGCGAGCTGTACGGCGCCGCGACCTCCGGTGCCGGGTGCCGTCCACGCCGCGTGCCCGTCCCGAAGGAGAGGTCACCCCCCACCATGGCAGTCTCCCGCCGCCGTTTCCTGGCCGCCTCGGCAGCCACCTCCGCGCTGTCCACCCTCCCGGTGGCCGCGGCCCACGCGGACACCGTCGCCCCCCTCGCCAGCCCACCGGGCGACGTGGTCGGCAAGATCACCGTCGGATACCAGGGCTGGTTCGCCGCCGCGGGCGACGGCTCCCCCATCAACGCCTGGTGGCACTGGTCCAACAACTGGGGCCAGCCGCCGTCGCCCAGCAACAACGCCCTCAAGAGCTGGCCCGACAACCGCGACTACACCCGCACCTACGCGACCGCCTACCCCAACCTGGGCAACGGTCAGCCCGCCACCGTGTTCTCCTCGCACGACGCGCAGACCGTGGACACCCACTTCCGCTGGATGCGGGAGAACAACATCGACACCGCCGCCCTCCAGCGGTTCAACCCGACCGGCGGCGAGGGCCCGGTGCGCGACGCGGTCACCGCCCGGGTCCGCACCGCGGCCGAGGCGCAGGGCCGCAAGTTCTACATCATGTACGACGTCACCAACTGGACGAACATGCAGTCGGAGATCAAGACCGACTGGCTGAACAAGATGGCGGCGTACACCTCGTCCCCCGCCTACGCCCGGCAGAACGGCCGCCCGGTGGTGGGCATATGGGGCTTCGGCTTCAACGACGCAGGACGCCCCTGGCCCCCGGCGCCGTGCCTCGACGTCATCAACTGGTTCAAGGCGCAGGGCACGTACGTCATGGGCGGCGTCCCCACCCACTGGCGGTCGGGCAACCAGGACTCGCGGCCCGGCTTCGGCGACGTCTACCGGGCCTTCAACATGATCTCGCCGTGGATGGTCGGCCGCATCTCCACCGTCGCCGACACCGACAACTTCTACCAGAACGTCAACCTGCCCGACCAGGCCGAGTGCAACGCCCGCGGCATCGACTACCAGCCGTGCGTGCTCCCCGGCGACCTCCAGGAACGGCAGCGCGCCCACGGCGACTTCATGTGGCGCCAGTTCTACAACATGGTCCGCGTCGGCGCCCAGGGCATCTACATCTCGATGTTCGACGAGTACAACGAGGGCAACCAGATCGCCAAGACCGCGGAGAACGCCTCCCAGATCCCGGCGGGCTCCGGCATCCTGGCGCTGGACGAGGACGGCACCGCCTGCTCGGCCGACTACTACCTGCGCCTCACGGGCGACGGCGGCCGGATGCTGAAGCGGGAGACGCCGCTCACCGCCGTCCGGCCCACCCGCCCGGTGCTCGGCACGACGCCCACCTCGGTCGTGACCCTGCGGGCCCGCGTCAACGGCCAGTTCGTGTCGGCGGAGAACGCCGGGGCCGCGCCGCTGATCGCCAACCGGGCCGCCGCCGGGCTCTGGGAGCGCTTCGAACTCGGCGACGTCGGCAACGGCAACATCACGCTGCGGGCGCAGGTCAACGGCCAGTACGTCTCGGCCGCCAACGCCGGGGCCGCCGCGCTGATCGCCAACCAGCCCGTCGCGCAGAGCTGGGAGACCTTCCAGCTCGTGCGGAACGGCAACGGCTCCGTCAGCCTGCGGGCCCAGGTCAACGGCCAGTACGTGACGGCGGAGAACGCGGGCGCCGCGCCGCTGATCGCCAACCGCGCGGCCATCGGCCCCTGGGAGCAGTTCGACCTGATCACCGGCTGAGCCGGACCCCGGGGCGCCGCGGCGGCGGCGCCCCGTTCCCGGCCGGGACGTCAGCGGGCCGTCTGCTCGTGGACGTACGAGACGAGGCGCGTCAGCGCGTCAGGGTCGGTCGCGGGCAGGACACCGTGGCCGAGGTTGAAGATGTGGCCGGGCAGCCCCGCGGCGGCGTCCAGCACGCGGCGGGCCTGCGTCTCGACCGCGGAGCGCGGCGCGAACAGCACGGCGGGGTCCAGGTTGCCCTGCAACGCCTTGCCGGGCCCGACCCGGCGGGCCGCCTCGTCCAGCGGCACGCGCCAGTCCACACCGACGACGTCCGCGCCCGCCTCGCCGAGCAGGCCGAGCAGCTCGCCCGTCCCGACGCCGAAGTGGATCCGCGGCACACCGTGGTGCGCGACGGCGTCGAACACCTTCCTGGACGCGGGCATCACCGAGGCGCGGTAGTCCTCGGGCGCCAGCGCGCCGACCCAGGAGTCGAAGAGCTGCACGGCCGAGGCCCCGGCCTCGATCTGCGCGGTGAGGAACGCCGAGGTGATGTCCGCGAGCCGGTCGAGCAGATCGGCCCACAGCTCCGGGTCCCCGTACATGAGGGCCTTGGTGTGCTCGTGGTTGCGTGAGGGCCCGCCCTCGACCAGGTAGCTCGCAAGGGTGAACGGGGCACCGGCGAACCCGACCAGCGGCGTGTCACCCAGCGCCGCCGTCACCATGCCGACGGCCTCGGTGATGTACGGGATGTCGTCCGGCTCCAGCGGACGCAGCCGGTCGAGGTCGGCGCGGCTGCGGATCGGCTCCGCGACGACCGGGCCGACCCCCGGCTTGATGTCGAGATCGACGCCGATGGCCTTCAGCGGGACGACGATGTCGCTGAAGTACACGGCGGCGTCCACGTCGTGCCTGCGGACCGGCTGGAGCGTGATCTCGGTGACCAGGTCGGGACGCATGCACGAGTCGAGCATCGCGACGCCCTCACGCGCCTTGCGGTACTCGGGAAGGGAACGACCGGCCTGGCGCATGAACCACACGGGCGTGTGCGGCACCGGCTCGCGGCGGCAGGCCCGGAGAAAGGGGGAGTCGGCGAGTGTCACACGCAGAAGTCTCCCACGACCGGCGGATTGACCCGCGCGCCCTGGTGTGGCGTACGCGCGACGGGGCGGACCGGCGCCTAGGGTTACCGGCCATGGCATCGTCTCGGCAGCGGCAGGCGGAGGAGACCGGAGATATGGGCGACCCCGGACCACGGGTGCCGTTCGCCTTCCGGCAGGCGGTCGCGGACCTGACCGCGGCCAGGCCACGCGCGGAGGTGCGCCTGTCCCCCCTGCCGCCGCCACGGCGGCTCGCACCGTACGCCCACGCGCTCGGCGCGGCCGTCGGCGTGGACGGTGAGGAACTGGCCGACGGCCGCTTCGTCCTGCTGCACGACCCGGCGGGCGACGAGACCTGGCGCGGCGACTTCCGCGTCGTCACGCTGGCGCGCGCCGACCTCGACCCGGAGCTGGCCACCGACCCGCTGGTGCCCGAGGTCGCCTGGACCTGGCTGACCGAGGCGCTCGACGCGCGCGGGCTCGCCCGCCGCGAGGCGGGCGGTACCGTGACCCGGGCCGACTCGCAGTACTTCGGCGCCATGGCGGAGCGCCCCTCCCGCGCCGAGCTGGAGCTGCGGGCCTCCTGGACCCCGGCGGACGGCGCCGAGGCCGCCGGCCACCTGCTGGCCTGGTGCGCGCTGCTCGCGCAGTGCGCGGGCCTGCCGCCCGAGACGAGCGGCACGGCCGTCACGGCGCTGCCGCGCCGCAGGGGACCGCGCCCGGCCTGACGCGGCGCGGGACGGCGGGGGCGTCAGTACCGGACGGCATATCACCGGTTCGTGATCTTTCTCTAAAGGCCCAGGAACTTCCTGCCGAAGGAGTAGTGACCCTTCCATCCGGAACGCCCCGACTCCTCCCCGGGAGTCGGATTCGGTCCGCCCCCACCCCACCCCTCCGGGAGGCCCGGTGTCTGTTCTCCTTGAGCACCCCACAAGCCTGGTCGCCTACCGCCCGAACAAGCCGACCGCCATGGTCGTCGTGGCCGACCCCCGAGTCCGTTCCACCGTGACCCGCCATCTGTGGGCCCTCGGAGTACGGGACGTCATCGAGGCGTCGTCCATCGCGGAGGCCCGCCCCCGAGTCGCGAACCCACGGGACATCTGCGTCGCCGACGTGCACCTGCCCGACGGCTCCGGCCTCACCCTGCTGTCCGAGACCCGCGCGGCGGGCTGGCCGAACGGCCTCGCCCTCTCCGCCGCCGACGACATCGGCGCCGTGCGCAGCGCCCTCGCCGGTGGCGTCAAGGGCTACGTCGTCACCGGTACCCGCAACAACCTCGGTCCCCCCACCCGGCACGGCGCGGCGCACATCGGCGCGGCGGCCAGGGGGATGCACCGGCGCCAGCCAGGCGCCCCCGCCCACCAGGGCGGCTACCGCGAGCTCTCCGGCCGTGAGGTCGAGGTGCTGCGGCTGGTCGCCGAGGGGCAGTCCAACAAGGCGATCGGCGTCTCCATGGGCCTGTCGGCCCTGACCGTCAAGAGCCACCTCGCCCGCATCGCCCGCAAGCTGGGCACCGGTGACCGCGCGGGCATGGTCGCCGTGGCCCTGCGCACCGGCATCATCCACTGAGACGACGCCCCGCCGCCCGGTCCCGGCGCACGACCGCCGGACCCCGTCCCGTCACCCCTCCTCCCACCGGGAACCTCCGACCCCCGGCCCGCCGTATCGACGCGGAGCACAGCCACAGGTGCCCGCCCCCGCACTGCCGGGGGCGGGCACCTGTGGTGCGGAGAGACGTTGTGCACCGTGCGCACAGAGTTAGTCTTGACTGGTGACCGACGCCCAGCAGACCGCCGACGTGACCACAGGAACGAGTGAACCCGAGCCGTCGGGACCGGCCCCGGTCCCCTTGCTGGCCCCTCGGGAAGGCGTGCCGCCGGTCGTCGCGGACGACGAGACGTTCGCCGAGGTCGTGGCCGCGTTCGCGGCGGGGAGCGGTCCGGTCGCCGTGGACGCGGAGCGGGCCTCCGGCTACCGGTACGGGCAGCGCGCGTACCTCGTGCAGCTGCGCCGCGCAGGCGCGGGCACGGCGATGATCGACCCGGTGGCCTGCCCCGACCTCACCCCGCTGGGGGACGCGCTGGCGGGCACCGAGTGGGTGCTGCACGCGGCGACGCAGGACCTCCCCTGTCTGCGGGACATAGGCATGGTGCCGACCCGCCTCTTCGACACGGAGCTGGCCGGACGGCTCGCCGGATTCGCCCGCGTCGGCCTCGGGGTCATGGTGGAGACGGTCCTCGGCTACAGCCTGGAGAAGGGCCACTCGGCCGTGGACTGGTCGAGCCGCCCGCTGCCCGACCCGTGGCTGCGCTACGCGGCCCTGGACGTCGAACTGCTCGTGGACCTGCGGGACGCCCTGGAGGAGGAGCTGCGCCAGCAGGGCAAGCTGGACTGGGCGCTTGAGGAGTTCGCCGCCATCGCCGCCGCTCCCCCGCCCGCGCCGCGCAAGGACCCGTGGCGGCGTACGTCGGGGGTGCACAAGGTGCGCAGGCGCAGACAGCTCGCCGTCGTGCGGGAGCTGTGGACGGCGCGTGACCAGGTGGCGCAGCGGCGCGACCTGTCGCCGGGCAAGGTGCTCTCGGACGCGGCCATCGTCGCCGCCGCGCAGGCGATGCCCGCCGACACCCGGGCCCTCGCCGCGCTGCACGGCTTCGGGCACCGCATGGGGCGCAGGCAGCTCCAGCAGTGGCAGGAGGCCATCGACCAGGTGCGCGAGCTGCCCGAGGCGGAGCTGCCGCAGCCGGGCCAGCAGGTCACCGGCCCGCCGCCGCCCCGCGCGTGGGCGGAGAAGGACCCCGTGGCCGCCGCCCGGCTGGCGGCGGCGCGCGCGGCCGTCACGGCGCACGCGGAGGAGCTGCGGCTGCCGCAGGAGAACCTGGTCTCGCCCGACGTGGTGCGGCGCCTGTGCTGGGAGCCCCCGGCGGAGCGGAGTTCCGAGGCGGTCACGACGGCCCTGCGGGCCCTGGGCGCGCGCGAGTGGCAGATCGAGCAGACCGCGCCCCTGCTGGCGAAGGCCATCGCCTCCGCGGACTGAGCGGGGCGGCCCGCGCGGGCACACGCGCGAGCCGGACCCCTCCGTGCCTGGCGCTCGTCGGTTACCGGCGAGTAGCATGGCGGCGGAAGGATCGGTCCGGCCTGAGGAGTGCCATCGTGCCGCGTAACGTCAGGGACGTCGTCTTCGTGGACGGCGTCCGTACCCCCTTCGGCAAGGCGGGGCCCAAGGGCATCTACCACGAGACCCGCGCCGACGACCTGGTCATCAAGTGCATCCGGGAACTGCTGCGCCGTAATCCGCAGCTGCCGCCCGAGCGCGTGGACGACGTGGCCGTGGCCGCGACCACGCAGATCGGCGACCAGGGCCTCACCCTCGGGCGTACCGCCGCGATCCTCGCCGGGCTGCCCAGCAGCGTCCCGGGGTACTCCATCGACCGTATGTGCGCCGGTGCGCTGACCGCCGTGACGACGAGCGCGGCCTCGCTCGCCTTCGGCGCGGGCGACATCGCGATCGCGGGCGGCGTCGAGCACATGGGCCGTCACCCGATGGGCGAGGGCGTTGACCCGAACCCGCGGTTCGTCTCCGAGAAGCTGGTGGACGACTCGGCGCTGTTCATGGGCATGACGGCCGAGAACCTGCACGACCGCTTCCCGCACCTCGACCGGGCGCGGGCGGACGAGTTCGCGGTCCGCAGCCAGGAGAAGGCCGCCAAGGCGTACGCCGACGGGAAGATCCAGGCGGACCTGGTGCCCGTGGCCGTGCGGCGTACGTCGCCCGACGCCGGGGAGACCGGCTGGGGGCTCGCCACGGCCGACGAGCCGATGCGCCCGGGGACGACGCGGGAGGGCCTGGCGGGGCTGAAGACGCCGTTCCGCCCGCACGGCCGCGTCACGGCGGGCAACGCGGCAGGGCTCAACGACGGCGCGACCGCGTCCGTCATCGCCGCCGAGGAGGTCGCGCGCGAGCTGGGCCTGCCGGTGAAGATGCGGCTCGTGTCCTACGCGTTCGCCGGGGTCGAGCCCGAGGTGATGGGCTACGGCCCGGTGCCCGCCACGAGGAAGGCGCTCGCGCGGGCGGGCCTCGGCATCGAGGACATCGGCCTGTTCGAGATCAACGAGGCGTTCGCCGTGCAGGTCCTCGCGTTCCTCGACCACTACGGCATCGCGGACGACGACGCGCGGGTCAACCGGTACGGCGGCGCGATCGCGTTCGGCCATCCGCTGGCCTCCTCGGGCGTGCGGCTGATGACGCAGCTCGCGCGGCAGTTCGAGGACCAGCCCGAGGTCAGGTACGGCCTCACCACCATGTGCGTCGGCTTCGGCATGGGCGCGACCGTCATCTGGGAGAACCCGCAGTGGGGGAACCGGTGACGCACGGGGTAGCCGCAGAGCCAGGACGAGTGAACGGAGGACGCCCGTGAGCGGGGTCGCTGAGGTGTTGCGGGGCGCGGCGGAGCGGTTCCCCGGTGAAGTGGTCACGCAGGCGCACGTCCGGCATCTCGACCTGCCGGACGGCGGCGGCAGGTTCGCGCTGATCACGCTGGACAACGGCTTCGACCACACGAAGCCGACGACGTTCGGCCCCCGGTCGCTGGCCGGTCTCGACGCGGCGCTCGACCAGGTCGCGGCCGAGGCCGCCGCCGGGGAGATCGTCGGCGTCGGGCTGACGGGCAAGCCGTTCGTCTTCGCGGTCGGCGCCGACCTGAAGGGCGTCGGCGTGCTCGGCGAGCGCGCCGAGGCGGTCGCCATCGGCACGGCGGGGCACGAGGTGTTCCGCCGGTTCGGCGCGCTGGGCGTGCCGTCCTTCACGTACTACAACGGCGCGGCGCTCGGCGGCGGCGTCGAGGTCGGGCTGCACTGCACCTACCGCACGGTCTCGGCGGCGGCCGGGGCGCTGGCGCTGCCCGAGGTGTTCCTGGGGCTGCTGCCGGGCTGGGGCGGCTGCACGCTGCTGCCGAACCTGATCGGCGCCGACCGGGCCGTCACGGTGATCGTGGAGAACGCGCTGGCGCAGAACCGCACGCTCAGCGGCGCCGCGTTCCACGAACTCGGCATCGCCGACGCGCTGTTCGAGGGTGCCGACTTCCTGGAGCAGTCGCTCGCCTGGACGTCGGCCGTGCTGCGCGGCGAACTCGTCGTCGGCCGCCCCGAGGTGGACCGCGGCGCGGCGTGGGACGCGGCGCTGGCGCGCGGCCGGGCGATCGCCGACGGCAGGGTGCACGGCGCGGCGCCCGCCGCGTACCGGGCGCTCGACCTCATCGCGCTGGCGCGCGGCGGCGACCTGGACGCGGGCTTCGCGGCCGAGACCGAGGGGCTGGCCGACCTCATCATGGGCGACGAGCTGCGCAGCAGCCTGTACGCCTTCGACCTGGTGCAGCGCCGCGCCAAGCGGCCGGTGGGCGCGCCGGACAAGTCCCTGGCGCGGCCGGTGACGAAGGTCGGCGTCGTGGGCGCCGGGCTGATGGCCTCGCAGCTCGCGCTGCTGTTCGCGCGCAGGCTGGAGGTGCCGGTGGTGCTCACCGACATCGACCAGGCGCGGATCGACAAGGGCGTGGCCTGGGTGCACGGCGAGATCGACGCGCTGCGGGCCAAGGGCAGGCTGTCGGGCGACAAGGCGAACCGGCTGAAGGCCGCCGTCACGGGTGAGCTGGACCGCGCGGCGGCGTTCGCGGACGCCGACTTCGTCATCGAGGCCGTCTTCGAGGAACTGGGACTCAAGCAGCGGATCTTCGCCGAGCTGGAGGCCGTCGTCCCCGAGCACGCGGTGCTGGCGACCAACACGTCGTCCCTGTCCGTGACGGCGATGGCGGCCGGGCTGAAGCACCCGGAGCGGGTCGTGGGCTTCCACTTCTTCAACCCCGTGGCCGTGCTGCCGCTGCTGGAGATCGTGCGGGCCGAGCGGACGGACGACGGGGCGCTGGCGACGGCGTTCGGCGTCGCGAAGAAGCTGCGGAAGTCGGCCGTGCTCGTGAAGGACGCGCCCGCGTTCGTCGTCAACCGCGTCCTGACGCGGTTCATGGGCGAGGTGCTGGGGGCGATCGACGAGGGGACGCCCGCCGACGTCGCCGACCGCGCGCTCGCGCCGCTCGGCCTGCCCATGTCGCCGATCCAGCTGCTCGACCTGGTGGGGCCCGCCGTGGCGCACCACGTGGCCGGGACGCTGCACGAGGCGTACCCGGGGCGGTTCGCGGTCTCGCCGAACCTGGCGCGCGTCGTCGCCGCGGGGAAGCGGACGCTGTACCTGCCGGGCGGCGGTGAGCCGCGCCTCGACCCGGAGGTGGCGGCGCTGTTCGAGACCGGCTCGGCCGCGCTGACGGAGGAGCAGGTGCGGACGCGTGCGCTGGACGCGATCGCGGAGGAGATCGGCCTGATGCTGGAGGAGGGCGTGGTCGCCGAGGCGCAGGACATCGACCTGTGCCTGATCACCGGCGCGGGCTGGCCGTTCCACCTGGGCGGGATCACGCCCTACTTGGACCGGGCGGGTGTGTCGGAGCGGGTGCTCGGGCGGCGGCTGCTGCCGCGCGGCGTGGCGAGCGTCCCGGCCGCCTGACGCGGCGCGTACCACCGGGCGGCGCCCGGTCCGTCCTCGGGGCGGGCCGGGCGCCGCCGTGTGGCGGCGGGCCGCCGGAGAAAGTGCGGCGGCGGGCGATGAGTTCCGGCGGCGGCCGGGGTCGTACAGGGTGTGGGGTCGCGCTGGGCGGCCCGGAGCACCGCAGAGAGGACGACCCTCGTGTCCACCAAGATCTTCGTGAACCTGCCCGTGAAGGACCTGACGCGTTCCAGGCGGTTCTTCACCGACCTGGGGTACGCGTTCAACCCCCAGTTCTCCGACGACAACGCGGGCTGTCTCGTGATCAGCGACGACATCTTCGTGATGCTGCTCACGGAGCCGTTCTTCAAGAACTTCACCCGCAGGTCCCTCGCGGACACGGCCACCACCGTCGAGTCGATCGTCACGCTGAGCGCGGACAGCCGCGCGGCGGTGGACGAGCTGGCCGACCGGGCGCTGGCGTCAGGCGGCTCCGCGGCGATGGACCCGTTCGAGGAGGGCCCGATGTACGGCCGCAGCTTCCTGGACCCGGACGGGCACCACTGGGAGGTCATGTACATGGACCCGGCCGCCGTGCAGGGGGCCTGACGGCGGCCGGGGTCGCGGCGTGCGTCAGGCGCCGGTCGTCGCGTCCACCGAGCCGGTGAGGCGGGCGACCAGGCCGGTGACCTGGCGGGCGATGTCGGGCCCGGTGAGGCCGACCTCGGCGAGCACCTGCTCGCGGCTGCCGTGGCCGAGGAACCGCTCGGGGACGCCGAAGTCGCGCAGCGGCACGTCCACGTCGGCGTCGCGCAGGGCCTGTGCGACGGCCGAACCGACGCCGCCCGCGCGGCTGTTGTCCTCGACCGTGACGACGACCCGGTGCTCGGCCGCGAGGCCGGGCAGCGCCGGGTCCACGGGCTTGACCCACCGGGGATCGACCACGGTGGTGGTGATGCCCTGGCTGTGCAGCAGCTCGGCCGCTTCGAGGCAGGCGGGCGCGAGGGCGCCCACGGACACCATGAGCACGTCGGGGCGTTCGTCGCCGGAGTCCGCCCGGCGCAGGACGTCCATGCCGCCGACCGTGCCGACCGCCGCGACGGGCGCGCCGACCTTGCCGCGCGAGTAGCGCACGACGGTGGGGGCGTCCTTCACCTCGACGGCCTCGCGCAGTTGCAGGCGCAGCTGCTCGGCGTCGCGCGGGGCGGCCAGCCGCAGGCCGGGCACGCACTGGAGGATCGACATGTCCCACACGCCGTGGTGCGAGGCACCGTCGGGGCCCGTGATGCCCGCGCGGTCCAGGACGAAGGTGACGCCGCAGCGGTGCAGGGCGACGTCCATGAGCAGCTGGTCGAAGGCGCGGTTGAGGAACGTCGCGTAGACCGCGAACACCGGGTGGAGGCCGCCGGAGGCGAGCCCTGCGGCGGAGACGGCGGCGTGCTGTTCCGCGATGCCGACGTCGTAGACCCGCTCGGGGAACTCCTCGGCGAACTTCGCGAGGCCCACCGGCCGGAGCATCGCCGCGGTGACGGCGACCACGTCGGGGCGTTCGCGGCCGACGCGGACGATCTCGTCGCCGAAGACGGAGGTCCAGTCGGCGCCCGCGACCGAGACCGGCAGGCCGGTGTCGGGGTGGATGACGCCGACGGCGTGGAACTGGTCGGCCTCGTCGTCGCGGGCGGGCTGGTAGCCGCGGCCCTTCTCCGTCAGGCAGTGGACGATGACGGGCCCGCCGAAGCGCTTGGCGCGCTGGAGGGCCGCCTCAAGCGCCTGGATGTCGTGGCCGTCGATCGGGCCGACGTACTTGATGCCGAGGTCCTCGAAGAGCCCCTGCGGCGCGATGACGTCCTTCAGGCCCTTCTTGGCGCCGTGCAGCGTGCCGTAGAGCGGGCGGCCGACGACCGGGGTCTTCTCCAGCATCTGCCGGCCCCTGGCGAGGAAGCGCTCGTACCCGGCGGTGGTGCGCAGCGTCGCGAGGTGGGTGGCGAGGCCGCCGATGGTGGGGCCGTAGGAGCGCTCGTTGTCGTTGACGACGATCACGAGCGGGCGGTCCTTGGCGGCGGCGATGTTGTTCAGCGCCTCCCAGGCCATGCCGCCGGTGAGGGCGCCGTCGCCGGTGACGGCCACGACCTGGCGGTCCTCGCGGCGCAGCTGGTACGCCTTGGCGAGGCCGTCGGCCCAGCCGAGGACCGTGGAGGCGTGGCTGTTCTCGATGGTGTCGTGCTCGGACTCGGCGCGGGACGGGTAGCCGGAGAGGCCGCCGCGGGCGCGGAGGGCGGAGAAGTCCTGGCGCCCGGTGAGCAGCTTGTGGACGTACGACTGGTGGCCCGTGTCCCACAGGATGCGGTCGGACGGCGAGTCGAACACGCGGTGCAGGGCGATGGTGAGTTCCACGACGCCGAGGTTGGGGCCGAGATGGCCTCCCGTCCTGGCGACCGCGTCGATGAGGAAGGAGCGGATCTCCCCGGCGAGCTCCACCAGTTGCTCAGGGGTGAGCCGGTCGAGATCGCGCGGTCCCGAGATACCGGTCAGCAGGGGCACCGTTCCTCCTTGCGTCGGGCTGTTAGGACGGCCGTCCGTCGAGTTTAGTGTGACCGGCCTTCCACCGCGGCGTGAGGATCGCGGATACGTCCTCGGACGGAACGACCCGGGCCACCGTGCGGTGCCCGGGTCGCTCTCTGCCCGTTTTCTACCGGGTCATGTGCGGCTGGTGCCGCATCATGTTCGTCCTGCGGACCGTTGGGTCTGCCGGGAGACGGAGTCGAGGACGACGGCGAGCAGCAGGACCGCGCCGGTGATCATGTACTGGATCTCGCTCGACATGCCCATCAGGTTCAGGCCCGTGGTGATGGACTGGATCACCAGCGTGCCCAGCAGCGCCGACCAGATCCAGCCGCGTCCGCCGAACAGGCTCGTGCCGCCGATGACGGCGGCGGCGATCACGTTCATCAGGAGGTTGCCGGAGCCGAGGCTCTTGGACGCGCCACCCGCCTGGGCGGCGTAGAAGAGGCCGCCCAGGGCCGCGAGGGCGCCGCCGATGACGAAGACCGTCAGCCGGACGCGGTCCACGTTGATACCGGCGCGGCGCGCGGCCTCGGCGTTGCCGCCGACCGCGAAGATCTGCCGCCCGTAGGTGGTGCGCCTGACCATGAAGTCGGCGAGCAGCAGGACCACGAGGAAGATGACGAGCGCCAGGGGCAGGCCGCGGTGCTGGTTCAGCGTGTACGCCGTGATGAACGCCGCCGCGGCGACGAGGGCGCCGCGCAGGGCGATCTCGCTGGTCGGGCGGGTGGGCAGCCCGGCGGCCTGGCGGCGGCGCTCCTGCCGCCACAGCGCGAACACGTAGCCGCCGGTGACGACGGCGGCCAGGACGTAGGCGGCGGCGATGTCGCTGAAGTAGAAGCTGTTCAGGTCCCGTACGAAGCTGTCGCGCGGGATGTTGATCGTGCCCTCGTCGCCCATGACCCAGATCTGGACGCCGCTCCAGCCGAGGAATCCGGCGAGGGTGACGACGAAGGCGGGCACGCCGACTTTCGCGAAGAAGAAGCCGTGGACGGAGCCGACGACGGCGCCCGCGCCGATGGCGAGCACGATGGCGACGAGGTCGTTGACGCCGTTGCTGACCGACAGGACGGCCCACAGGGCGGCGGACAGACCGGCCATGGAGCCCACCGACAGGTCGATCTCGCCCAGCAGCAGCACGAGCACGATGCCGACGGCCATGATGCCGGGGCCCGCGATGTACACCGAGATGTTGGTGAGGTTGCGCGGCGTGAGGAACGAGCCGGTCTGCGCCTCGAACACGATCGCGATGACGATCATGCCGATGATGACGGGCAGGGAGCCCAGTTCGCCGCCGCGCAGGCGGCGCCTGAAGTCCTCGACGTAGCCGGCCAGACCGCGTTCGCGGACCAGGAGCCGCGGGTCGGGTGCGAGGTCCTTACTCATGGCTGTCCGAGCCGTCCTTCCGGGTCCGCCGGCGGGTCACCGCGTTGTCCGTGGCGCCGGTGATGGCGGCGATGATGTCCTCGCCGGTGGTGGTGGCCACGTCGAAGACGCCGTTGTTGCGGCCGAGGCGCAGGACGGCCACCTCGTCGGCGACCGCGCGCACGTCGGCGATGCTGTGGCTGATGAGCACGACGGCGAGGCCCTGCTCGCGCAGCCGTTCGACGAGGTCGAGGACCTGCGCGGTCTGCTCGACGCCGAGCGCGGCGGTGGGCTCGTCGAGGATGACGACCTCGGGGGAGCCGACCAGGGCGCGCGCGATGGCGACGACCTGGCGCTGACCGCCGGAGAGCGAGGCGATGGGGATGCGCACGCTGGGGATGCGGATGGAGAGGCTGTCGAGCAGCTCGCGGGAGCGCTTCTCCATCGTGACCTGGTCGAGGACGCCCCAGCGGCGGACCTCGCGGCCGAGGAAGAGGTTGGCGACGACGTCGAGGTTGTCGCACAGCGACAGGTCCTGGTAGACGGTCGCGATGCCCAGGTCCTGCGCGTCGGCCGGGCGGGCGACGCGGACGTCCTTGCCCTTCCAGCTGATGGTGCCGGAGTCGATCGCGTGGACCCCGGCGATGGTCTTGATGAGGGTGGATTTACCCGCTCCGTTGTCGCCCACGAGGGCGGTCACGCGGCCGGGGCGTATCTCCAGATCGACGTCGGTGAGCGCCTGGACGGCGCCGAACCGCTTGGAGACGCCGCGCAGAGCCAGAACGGGTGCGGCGGTGGCGGTCATGGCAGGAGTCAGCTCCTTGGGGGGTGGCCCTCTCCCGGGAGGGCGCGGGTGCAGGACGCGGGTCCGGGGCACGGTCCGCCGCGCCGGGCGGGGGCGGCGGACCGTGACCGGGTGCGTGGGGCGGCTCAGCTGATGCCGGCCGCCGCGCAGGCGTCCGCGTACTCGGCGGTGCAGATGTCCTCGACGGTGTAGAAGCCGTCGGCGACCACGGTGTCCAGGATGTTGTCCACGGTCACGGCGACCGGGTCGAACAGGCGGGAGGGGATGCCGCTGTCGGTCGGGCTGTCGGCGCTGTCGGGAGCCAGGTCCGCGATGTCCTCGCCGCGCAGCAGCGCGACGGCGATCTCGGCGGTGGTCTCCGCCTCCTGCTGGAGGGCCTTGTAGATCGTGAAGGACTGCTGACCGGCGACGATGCGCTGCAGGCCCGCCAGCTCGGCGTCCTGGCCACCGACCGGGACGTCGGTGATACCGGCCGACTCCAGGGCGGTGATGACGGCGGCGGCCATGCCGTCGTTGCCGACGTAGACGGCGTCGAAGCCGTCGTCACCGAGGGCCTCGATGGCGTCGGTCATGTCCTGGCCGGCGTCGGGGGCCTGCCAGCCGTCCACGTCCTGCTCGAAGACGACGTTGGCCGACTGGTCGATGACCGAGTGCGCGCCTTCCTTGAACATGGCGGCGTTCGGGTCGGTCGGGGAGCCGTTGATCATGACGACGTTGGCGCCCTCGGCGTCGGGGCCGAGCGCGTCCAGGAGCGTCTGGCCCTGGAGCTCGCCGACGCGGACGTTGTCGTAGGAGACGTAGGCGTCGATCGGGCCCTCGGCGAGGCGGTCGTAGGCGACGACGGGGACGCCCTCGGCCGCGGCCTCCTCCACCCAGGCGCTGGTGGAGGTGGACTCCACCGCGTCGAGGATGATCACGTCCACGCCCTGCGTGAGCATGGCGTCGAACTGCTGCTTCTGCGTGTTGACGTCCTCGCCCGCGTTGGAGTACTGGACGTCACACCCCTCACACAGCTCGGCGATCTTGTCCTCGATGTACGGCCGGTCGAACGCCTCGTACCGGGTGGTGCGGTCCTCGGGCAGGAGCAGACCTATGGTCCCGCTCTCGCTGCCGCCGCCGCCTTCGCCGCCTCCGTCACCGCTGTTGTCGTCGCCGCCGGCCTCGCCACAGGCGGCGAGCGCGACGGTCATGACAACGGACGTGGCCCCGATAGCGGCAAATCTCATGTAACGACGCATGGTTGGCTTCGCCTCCCTCTCGGGCCGCTACTTTGCGGCCGTGGGTCGGCGATGAGCTAACTCCTGGGTAACCCTTGCCGTCAAGACTTAAAGCAAGTGTCAACCGAACCGAGACTTTTGCGCTCAGGTGTCGCAGCCGTTTCGATCATGGCTTCACGGGGTAAAAGGCGGCCCCGAGGCCGTGGATACCCGGCGGTTCCCGGGGAATTCTGTTTACTTACCTTCTCTTTACTTCTTGTTGACGGGTCCGACCGGTCGGACCGGCGGGCCGCCCCTGGCCACGCCCCGCGCGGGGCGGATCTCAGTCGGCCGGGCCCAGCAGCAGGCCGTCGCCCATCTCCCGCAGGACGAGGGCCAGCGCCCCCAGGACCTCCGCCCGGCCGCCGAGCGCCCCGGTGACCAGCGAGAGCCCGCCGCCCGCGCTGGGGATCGCGTACCGCCCGACCGCGTCCCTGATCGGGCCGAGCGCGATCTCCCCCGCCTCGGCCAGGTCGCCGCCGAGGACGACGCGGCTCGGGTTGAGCAGGTTGCACAGCTGCGCGACGCCGGTGCCGATGTGGCGGCCGATGTCGGCGATCACCCGGCGGCAGCCGGGGTCGCCCTCCCTGGCGAGCTGCACGACGCGGTGCATCGTGAGGTCCGTGCCGTGGCTGTTGTGCAGCAGCGGCAGGACGTGCCGGGCGGCGGTGAACGTCTCCAGGCAGCCGCGGTTGCCGCAGCGGCAGACCGGGCCCGACTCGTCCAGCGTGATGTGACCGATCTCTCCCGCCGTGCCGCCAGGACCCCGGTAGATCTGCCCGTTGATCACCAGACCGGCGCCGACACCGCTGGCGACCTTGATGTAGGCCAGGTCACGCGAGCCGCGCCCGCTGCCCCAGACCAGCTCGCCGAGGGCGCCGAGGTTCGCGTCGTTGTCCACGTGCACGGTGACGCCGGTGCGCGCCTCCAGCTCCTCGCGCGGGCTGATCCCGCGCCACCCCGGCAGGATGGCGGTCGAGCCGAGCGCCCCCGTGTCCAGGTCGATGGGGCCTGGGACCCCCAGGCCTATGCCGATGATCTTGCGGCGGTCCACCCCTGCCATGGTCAGCAGCCGTCCGACCAGCTTCTCGGCCCGGTCGAAGCCCTCGTCGGCCGAGGCGTCCACGTCGAACGGCTCGGCCTCCTCGGCGAGCACCTGGTGCGCCAGGTTCCCCACCGCGACCCGCAGGTGCGAGTGGCCGAAGTCCACCCCCACGACAATCCCGGCGTCCGTGGACAGCGAGACGCTGCGGGCGCGACGGCCGCTGGCCGAGGTCGTCCGAACGTCCACCGTGCCGAGGTCCTTCAACTCCCGAACGATGTTCGAGACGGTGGCGGCGGACAGTCCGGTGGTCCTGGCGATGTCCGCCTGGGTCAGCGAACCGGCGGCCCGGACCGCGCGTACGACACGTTCCAGGTTGGCCCGGTGCAGCGAGGACTGCGACCCAGGAGTCTCCACGGCTCACTCCACTTCCGTTTGCCTGGCGGGCACATCTGTGGACCCACCGGCCGCCCCGAGCATGGGTGGCGGGAGACGGCGCCGCGCCCACTATATGAACTCAGGGCCCGGTATGGGGGAACGGAAGGGAAACCGGTTTCCCCCGGGCACGACGCCCTCGCGCCGCGCCCGGAGGCGCCCGGCCGGGGGCCGTCCTCCGGATCGTGTGGGGCCGGACCGCGTCGTCGGCCACGGTCGTCCGCGCGCGAGGGGACGACGCGGCGCGGCGCCGTGGCCGACGGCGCGGTCCGGGGAAGATCCGGACGACGGGCCCTACCGGACCGCGCCCGCCGTGAGACCGGTCTGGACCTGCCGCTGGAAGGCGACGTAGACCGCGAGCACCGGGAGCATCGCCATGGACACGCCCGCGTACAGGGCGCCCCAGTCCCCTTCGTACCCCTGCTGCACCATGAGGGCCGCCAGCCCCTGGGGCAGCACCGCGTCGTCGGGGTCGCCCACGTTGAGGACACGTGGCAGGACGAACTGGTTCCACTGGCCGAGGAAGTTGAAGATCCCCACGCTGATCAGGGCGGGGCGCGCCATCGGCATCATGATCTGGAAGAACGTCCGCGTGTGCGAGGCGCCGTCGAGCGTCGCGGCCTCCTGCACCGCGCCGGGGAGCGTACGGAAGAAGGAGACGAGGAAGAAGACGGTGAACGGCAGGGAGTAGGCGATGTAGACGAGGATCAGGCCCTGACGTGTGTTCAGAAGTCCAAAGTTGTCCAGGACGAAGAAGAGGGGCACGATCGCGAGGAAGACGGGGAACATCATGCCGCCGGTGAACAGCAGATGGACGGTCCGGTTGCCCGGGAAGGTGAAACGGGCCAGGACGTAGGCGGCCATCGACCCGAGCAGCATCGTCCCGGTCAGTGAACCGCACAGCACGATCGCCGAGTTGAGCGTGTACCGGCCGATGTCGGCGGACGTCCAGGCGTTCGAGAAGTTGTCCCAGGCGAGATCGGTGGGCAGGCCGAACGGGTCGGAGACCAGGTCGGTGTGCGGCCGGAAGCTGGAGACGACGACCCACAGCACGGGTCCGGCCGCGAGCACGGCCCACAGCACCAGGAACGAGTGGGCGAAGACGTTCAGCACGCCGCCGCCCGTGTCGGCGCGCCTCTCGGCGGCCTCGCCGGAGCGGGTGTTGCTCATCGCGTGGTTCTCCTCAGAACTCGATGCGGTCCCGTCGGCCCACGCGCATCATCAGGGCCGAGAAGACGAGGGTGATGAGGAAGAGGGCGACGCCGATCGCCGTGGCGTACCCGGCCTGCCCGTCGCGGAACGCCTTGTCGTAGAGGTAGCTGGGGATCACGTCCATCCCGTGTTCCGGCACCATGACGCTGACCAGGGCGAAGGCGTCGAGCGCCTGGATGCCCATGTAGATCCAGCCGGTCCTGACGGTGTCCCAGGTCAGCGGGAAGGTGATGCGGAAGAACGTGACGCGCCGCCCGGCGCCGTCCAGCAGCGCCGCCTCGTACACCTCCGTCGGGATGGAACTCATCGCCGCGGAGAACAGCACGACGTAGAACCCGACGAACGACCAGCACAGGACCGCCAGGACGCACCAGCGGGCGACGTCGCCGCCGAGCCAGTCCTCGCGCTGCCAGGAGTCCAGCCCGACGGCGCCGAGACCCTCGTTCAGAATTCCGCTGCGGGGGCTGTAGATACGGGTCCAGATCACCGCGATGATCGCGAGGGAGAGGACCTGCGGAAAGAAATAGACGATCTTGTACATCCCGGATCCTGTCACCCCGGAGATCGCCTGGTCCCGGCGTTTCCTGCCGCCCGCGCTGAGCATGAAGGCGAAGAAAAGGCCGAGGCCGAGCGTGATCAGCGGGGCGGCCACGAGCAGCAGCACGCTGTTGCGCGCGGCGTCCCAGAACGCGTCGTCGTTCCAGAGGCGTTCGTAGTTCTCGAAACCGGTGAAGGTGTAACTGCTGCTGAATCCGGTCCAGTCCGTCATCGAGTAGAAGAACGCCTGCACGAAAGGCGAGATGACGAAGAGCAGGTAGACCAGCAGCGGGAGGGAGAGGAACCACGCGACGAACCGGTACTGGTCCAGCCGCCGGTAGCGGCGGTCGTACCTGACCCGGCGGGGGGTCCAGCGGGGCGGGGTGAACAGCGCCGCGACGAACAGCAGCCGCAGGACCGGCGAGGGCCGGTCCGGCGTCTCGGTGTGCACGGGTGGCGGGCCCCCCTGCGCCGGGACCGTGCCCGGCGCCGCCCGTTCCGCACTCGTTACGCCTTCCATGCCGCCCCTCAGCGCGTGAACTTCTGGATGGAGTCGTCCTGTGCGGCGGCGTCGGCGGCGCGCTGGCAGCGGGTGATCGCCTCGTCGGGCTCGATCTCACCGGCCATCATCTCGGCGATGGCGCCGCCGATCTCCTCGTTGTTGAGCTGCCGGTACCAGTCGGGCATGCGGGGGATCAGGATGTTGTCGCCCGCGGCTTCGAGGACCTCGCCCGCGCTGGTGAGGCCGGGCGGCAGTTCGAGGCCGTCCGCCGAGCCGCGCACGCAGGCGAGGGAGGAGACCAGCTCGGTGAAGTTCCTGGCGGACTCACGGCCGAGCATGATGCGCAGGAACTCCAGGCCGCCCGCCGTGTTGTCCGCCTGGGCGGGCACGAGGAACGGCTCGCTGCCCGAGGCCCACAGCGCGCCGAACGGCAGCGCGTCGGACGAGTCCAGGCCGGTCGGCGCGCCGACGGCCATGTCGAAGTCGGGCGGGGTGTTGGCGCGCGCCTCGTTCTCGACCCAGGAGCCGTTCGGGATGAACAGGGCGCGGTACTGGTTCCACTCGTCCTGGGACTCCTCGTGCGTCATCCCCGGGCTTCCCTGGAGGACGTAACCGCGCGCCGTCAGCTCGTGGTACGCCTCGAAGGCGGCGCGGACGGCGTCGTGGCGCCAGGCGTTCGGCTCCAGGTTGTCGATGGCCTGGAGGACCTCGGGGCCGCCGATCTTGCCGATGAAGGGGTAGAGCGTGAAGTTGAAGTAGTAGGGATAGACACCGGCGTACGTCCAGCCGGCCATGCCCTCGCGGCGCGCGGCCTCGCAGACGGCGAGCATCTCGTCCCAGGTCTGCGGGTATTCGGCGCCGATGCGGTCGAGGGCGGTGCGGGAGTACCACTGGCCGTAGACCGTGAAGGCGTAGTTGAGCTGGTACATCTCCTGGCCGCCGAACTGGCCCATCTCGATCGTGCCCGGCATCAGGGTGTCGCGGACGGTGACGGAGGGGTCGTCCAGCGAGGGGGCGTCGAGGAGTTCGGTCAGGTCGTACGCCTGCTCGTTGCGGATGAGGGCGGCGATGTCCATCGCCTGGGCGCCGGAGTTGTTGATGACGTCGGGCGGGTCGCCCTGCACCATGCGCGGCTGGAGCCGGCTCTGGATCTCCTGCGTCTTGTCGTGGGTGACGGAGCCGTGGGCGGCGGAGTAGAGGGCCTCTGCGTCGAGGGCGTACTGGTCGCCGAACCCGCCGTCGAAGATGACGACTTCCAGCTCGGCGTCGGTCACGCCGAAGGGGTTGTTCTCGGTGACCTCGCCGCGTTCCGCGTTCGAGTCGTCGTCACCGCCGCCGCTGGCGCAGGCGGAAAGGGCGCTTACCGCCGGAATCGTGAACAGACCCGCAGCGGCGGATCTCCTGATCAGTGTCCTGCGCGGGAGGTACGGACCGGAATTCATGTTCGAGTCCTCGCCTTCGTGGGGCCGCGCGGGAAAGACCCGCCCGGATTCCCGACAGGTATAGTCCACTTGCCGCGGGCGGGGAAGATCGCCGACCCCCGAGGACGGGATACTTTCCCGAGTTGAGATCTCCGGGACACACGGAACGGGCCGCCCGCATCGTCAAATGCGGGCGGCCCGTGCGTTTGGGACGTGAAGGCGCTTTCGCCACATGCGCATTATCGAATCACACCCGTCACTTGCGAATCAGCGAAAGGCGTATGTACGTCAACGCGTTCCGGCCGCAGGGCGGTGAGGAGGAGTCAGTGTTTCGCGTCCGTGATCCTGTCGGATGCGCGCTCACCGGCCATGTGGCGCGACGCCGCGAAGCCCTCCTGCTTGTCCAGTTCTCCGCCCTGGTGTCGCGGATCGTGGCGACGAGGTCGCGCCCCCTGGCGGCCACCGCGGCTACGGACGCTCCACGGTCTCCTCGTCGTCAAGCCACTCCAGGCTGCCGCTGTCGCTGCTGAGCCCGGCCGCGACGGCGGTGGCCGTCTCCCGCCAGGAGGTCAGCTCCGCGATCGCGTGGTGCGGCCGATCGGTGGAGAACGACGCGCGTGCCGCATCGACGAGGTCCCGCGCGCAGGACTCCCGGTCGGCAGGCGACAGCGCGAGCGTCCAAGGGAAGGCGTGGGACATCCGCTCGGCGAGCGAGCCGCGGTCGTCCAGGGTGACGGTGAGGAGCTGCGCGGCGAAGTCCAGCACGTCGGCACGGCCCTCGGCCTCGCGCAACGACATCGGGACCAGAGCCTCGCCGTCGCGCCGGGTCGGCGTCACAGGGTGGTCCTCGGCCTCGGCGGAGTGCTTGCTCAGGTCGGAGGAGCGCCAGGTCGCCATGGGGATGCCTGCTCTTCGGAGGTCCGATGGAGGCCGCTGCTCGACCTCCGGATGGGGGATGCCGGGGCTCCTCGTCATCGCAGGCTGCGCGCCTTCCGCCCGTCGCGCGCGCGAGCGCCCTGCTCCCGCGCGTGAGGTGCGGGGGCAGGGCGCTCGTCCATGTCAGGTCAGGAAGCGGCGAGTTGGCGCAGCACGTACTGCATGATGCCGCCGTTGCGGTAGTAGTCCGCCTCGCCAGGGGTGTCGATGCGCACCACGGCGTCGAACGTGACCCCGGTGTCGGTGGAGACGCGCACGGTCTCCGGGACGCCGCCGTCGTTCAGCGCGGTGATGCCGGAGATCTCGAACGTCTCCTCGCCGGTGAGGCCGAGCGCGTCGGCGCTCTGCCCGGCCGGGAACTGGAGGGGCAGGACGCCCATGCCGATCAGGTTCGAGCGGTGGATGCGCTCGTACGACTCGGCGACGACCGCGCGCACGCCCAGCAGCGCCGTGCCCTTGGCCGCCCAGTCGCGCGACGAGCCGGAGCCGTACTCCTTGCCCGCGAGGACGACCAGGGGGGTGCCCGCCTCCTGGTAGTTGCGCGAGGCGTCGTAGATGAAGGACACCTCGCCGTCCCGCGTGAAGTCCCGGGTGTAGCCGCCCTCGGTGCCGGGGGCGATCTGGTTGCGCAGCCGGATGTTGGCGAAGGTGCCGCGGATCATGACCTCGTGGTTGCCGCGGCGGGAACCGTACGAGTTGAAGTCGCGGCGCTCGACGCCGTGTTCGGTGAGGTACTTCCCGGCGGGGGTGTCGGCCTTGATGGCACCGGCCGGGGAGATGTGGTCGGTGGTCACCGAGTCGCCGAGCTTGGCGAGGACGCGGGCCCCGGCGATGTCGGTGACGGGCTCCGGGTCCGTGCCCATGCCCTCGAAGTACGGGGGCTTGCGGACGTAGGTGGACTCGGGGTCCCACTCGAAGGTGCTGCCGGTCGGGATGGACAGCGCGTTCCACTGGGCGTCGCCCGCGAAGACGTCGGCGTAGCTCTGGCCGAACATCTCCTGGCCGATGGCGGAGGCGACGACCTCCTCGACCTCGTGCTCGCTCGGCCAGATGTCCTTCAGGTAGACCGGCTCGCCGTCGGTGCCGGTGCCCAGCGGCTCGCTGGTGATGTCCACCGTCATGGAACCGGCGAGGGCGTAGGCGACGACGAGGGGCGGGGACGCCAGGTAGTTCATCTTGACGTCGGGGTTGATGCGGCCCTCGAAGTTGCGGTTGCCGGAGAGCACGGAGACGACGGCGAGGTCGTTCTCGTTGACGGCGGCGGACACCTCGTCGGGCAGCGGGCCCGAGTTGCCGATGCAGGTGGTGCAGCCGTACCCGACCAGGTTGAAGCCCAGCTTGTCGAGGTAGGGGGTGAGCCCGGCGCGGTCGTAGTAGTCCATGACGACCTTGGAGCCGGGCGCCAGGGTGGTCTTGACCCACGGCTTGCGGGTGAGGCCGCGCTCGACCGCCTTCTTGGCGAGCAGCGCGGCGCCGATCATGACCGAGGGGTTGGACGTGTTGGTGCAGGAGGTGATCGCGGCGACGGTGACCGCGCCGTGGTCGATCTGGTACGTGCTGCCGTCGGGGGCCGTGACGGTGACGGGGCGGCTGGCGACGCCGTTCGAGACGGCAGGGGAGTCGGACGCCGGGAACGACTCCTTGCCCGCCTCGTCCACGTCGGTGGTCGGCAGGTAGACGCGGACGTCCTCGCCGAACTTGCGCTTGGCGTCGGTGAGGGCGATGCGGTCCTGCGGGCGCTTCGGACCGGCGATCGACGGCACGATGGAGGCGAGGTCGAGCTCCAGGTACTCGGAGAACTCCGGCTCCACGGCCGGGTCGTGCCACAGCCCCTGCTCCTTGGTGTACGCCTCGACGAGCGCGAGCTGCTGGGCGTCGCGGCCGGTCAGGCGCAGATAGCTGATGGTCTCGGCGTCGATCGGGAAGATCGCGGCGGTCGAGCCGAACTCCGGCGACATGTTGCCGATGGTGGCGCGGTTCGCCAGCGGCACGGCGGCGACGCCCTCGCCGTAGAACTCGACGAACTTGCCGACGACGCCGTGCGCCCGCAGCATCTCGGTGATGGTCAGCACGAGGTCGGTGGCGGTGGTGCCGGTGGGCAGCTCGCCGGTGAGCTTGAAGCCGACGACGCGCGGGATCAGCATGGAGACGGGCTGGCCGAGCATGGCCGCCTCGGCCTCGATGCCGCCGACGCCCCAGCCGAGGACGCCGAGGCCGTTGACCATCGTGGTGTGCGAGTCGGTGCCGACCAGGGTGTCGGGGTACGCCTGCCCGTTCCTGACCATGACGGTGCGGGCGAGGTGCTCGATGTTCACCTGGTGGACGATGCCGGTGCCCGGCGGGACGACCTTGAACTCGTCGAACGCGCTCTGGCCCCAGCGCAGGAACTGGTAGCGCTCGCGGTTGCGGCCGTACTCCAGCTCCACGTTCTGCTGGAACGCGTCGGCGGTGCCGAAGCGGTCGGCGATGACGGAGTGGTCGATGACCAGCTCGGCGGGCGCCAGGGGGTTGACGCGGGCCGGGTCGCCGCCGAGTTCGCGGACGGCCTCGCGCATGGTGGCGAGGTCCACGACGCAGGGCACGCCGGTGAAGTCCTGCATGATCACGCGGGCGGGCGTGAACTGGATCTCCTGGCTCGGCAGCGCGCTCGCGTCCCACTCGCCCAGGGCGCGGATGTGATCCGCGGTGATGTTGGCCCCGTCCTCGGTGCGGAGCAGGTTCTCCAGCAGCACCTTCAGGCTGTACGGCAGGCGCCCCGAGCCCGGCACCTTGTCCAGCCGGTAGATCTCGTACGACTCGTCGCCCACCCGCAAGGTGTCACGTGCGTCGAAGCTGTTGGCCGACACGACTGTCTCCTTCACCACATGGATTCGCGCGTTACACGGCAATCCTGCCGTTCGCACCATGCGGTGGCTCGCTAAGGTGACCCTAACCAAGCTCCCGTACGGGCGGGGCGGCGGCCGTTTGCCGTCTCCAGATATCTCGATGTCGAGATAACACTAGTACATCCCCTGCCCGGGGCACGCCACCCCATGCCCTTGTCCGGCCACGGCGCCCCCGGGCGCGCGCCCGCGCCCGAAAGCGATTCCCCCGTTTCCTGGATATGGGATATCGTCCCGGATATGGGAGACGGAGATGAGATGGAGGCGCGGCTCGCGCGGCGGCTCGCCGAGCTGCGGACGGGGCGCGGCTGGTCGCTCGACGAGTTGGCGGGGCGCACCGGCGTCAGCCGCTCGACGCTGTCGCGGCTGGAGCGGGGCGAGCTGAGCCCGACGGCCGGTGTGCTCAACAAGCTGTGCGCCGCCTACGAGCACACGATGTCGCGGCTGCTCGCCGAGGTGGAGGCGCGGCCCGCGCACCTGGTGCGCGCGGCGGAGCAGTCCGTATGGCGGGACGACGCGTCCGGATTCGTGCGGCGCTCGGTGTCGCCGCCGTATCCAGGACTGCGCGGCGAGGTCGTGGAGGCCACGCTGCGGCCCGGCGCGGACATCGCGTACGACGGGCCGTCGGTCGCGGGGCTGGAACAGCACATCTGGGTGCTGGAGGGGAGGCTCGCCGTGTCCGTGCGCGACGGCGGGCGGGAGGAGACGTACGAGGCGGACGCCGGTGACTGTCTCCGCTTCCGCCTGTGGGGGCGGACGCGCTTCCGCTGCGCGGGGCAGGACGCCGTGCGGTACGCGCTGCTGGTGGTGCTGCCGTGACGGCGCGGATCGCCCGGCTGACGGCCCGGGACTTCGCGGGCGCCGTGCCCGCGCTCGCGGATCTCTTCG
The DNA here is from genome assembly GCF_000719135.1 of Streptomyces avicenniae. Lineage (GTDB taxonomy): Bacteria > Actinomycetota > Actinomycetes > Streptomycetales > Streptomycetaceae > Streptomyces > Streptomyces avicenniae. The sequence continues at coordinate 167,022 of NZ_JOEK01000012.1, forward strand.
CGGAGGTCGTGGCGGACGGCGCGTCGCTCGGCTTCGTGGACCCGTTCGGCCGCGACGCGGCGGCGGCGTGGTGGAGCGAGCAGGGCGCCGCGCTCGTGGACGGCCGTCTCACGGTCTGGACGGCCGAGGTCGGCGGGCACGTCGTCGGCACGATCAGCCTCGCGCGGAATCCGAAGCCGAACGGACGGCACCGCGCGGAGATCGTCAAACTGATGGTGCGTCCGGACGCCAGGGGCCACGGGCTGGCCCGCGCCCTGCTGGCGGAGGCGGAGCGCGCGGCGGCCCTGGAGGGCTTCCGCCTGCTGCTGCTCGACACCGAGGCGGACAGCCCGGCGGAGCACCTCTACCTGAGCGCGGGATGGACGCGGTACGGCATCGTCCCCGCCTACGCGGCCGACCCGGCGGGCGCGCTGAAGGACTGCGCCTTCTTCTACCGGACGCTCGGCTGACCGCGGACCGCGCTCATACGGCGCCCGCCTCGGCCGTCCGCAGCTCACCCGCGATGCCCGCCGCCCGGCGCGCGAACTGCCCGACGGCGCCGACGCCGTCCCCCGGCCGCCAGATCAGGCCGTAGGCGACCGGCGGGACGTCGCGCACCGGCACCCAGGTGACGCCGGGGCGCCCGTGGTAGAGGGCGGTGCGCGCGCCGGTGGGCAGCGCGCCCTGCCCGGCCGCCACCATGATCAGCGCCTCCTGGAGCGTCGTGGCGACCGGGCCGCGCGGCGCCTCGGGCGGCAGGTGGCGGGCCGCCCAGACGTCGAGCAGCGGCACGCCCGCCAGGTCGGCGACGCTCACCGAGTCCCGCGCGGCCAGGGGATGACCGGACGGGAGGGCGACCACCTGCTCCTCCGTGAAGAGCGAGGGCCCGTGCGCCAGGTCCGGCTGCTGGACGGGGAAGTCCGCCAGCTGGACGTCGAACTCGCCCCGGCGCAGCTGCGCGTACGGGTCGGCCAGCGACACCTCGCAGACCTCGGTGGAGAGCCCCCGGTGCTCGGCGCGCATCGCCTCGGACACCCGCATCACCACCTCGCCCGCCAGCGAGGTGGCGAAGCCCACGAGCAGGACGCCCTCGACGCCGTTCGCGGCGGCCCTGGCGCGGGCCATCGCCTCCTCGATGCCGCGGTGGAGCGGGGTGAGGTCGTCCCGCAGGCGGCGACCGAGGGACGTCAGCTCGACGCGGCGGCTCGTGCGCACGAACAGCGGGGCGCCCACGCGGCGTTCGAGACGCTGCACGAGCTGGCTCACGCGTGCCTTGGACAGGCGCATGCGGTCGGCGGTGCGGGTGAAGTGCAGTTCGTCGGCGAGGATGAGGAAGCACTCCAGCTCGTCGCGTTCCATGCGGGCCCTCCGGATCGGCGGCCTGACGGGGCCGGGCGCGGGCGGGCCACGCCGTTCGTCAAGCTCGGCTGAACGAACGTCGAGCGGATCGGCGTTGTTCCCGCGCCCGGCGCGACGGAGGCTGGAGGGGCGCGGCGCTCCGGCGATCCGGTGCGCGCGCACCGTCCCGACGCCCCCGTCCCGCGCCATCGCGCGCCCCGGTGTGCCCTTTTTACGGCTTTCGCCGGTCACCTTCTTCCGTCTTCTTCTCCGTTCACCGCTTCGAGGAGTGCACATGAGCGCGCTGATCACCCGTAAATGGGGCGTGCTGATCGTTCTGTCAGGCGCCATCTTCCTGGAGGGCATCGACATCGCGATGCTCAACGTGGCGCTGCCCGCCATCCGGGCCGACCTGGGGCTCGCCACCGGCGAGCTGCAATGGGTGATGAGCGCCTACGTCCTCGGCTACGGCGGCTTCATGCTGCTCGGCGGCCGGGCCGCCGACCTCTTCGGACGCCGCCGCATGTTCCTGTTCTGGCTGACGGTCTTCCTGCTGTTCTCCGGCCTCGGCGGGTTCGCCACCGAGGGCTGGATGCTGATCACGGCGCGCTTCGTCACCGGTATCGCCGCCGCGTTCATGACACCGGCGGGCCTGTCCATCATCACCACCACCTACGCGGAGGGCCCCGAGCGCGACAAGGCGCTGCTCATCTACTCGGGTACCGGGGCGGGGGGCTTCACGGTGGGGCTGGTCGTCGGCGGCCTGCTCACCTCGGTGGACTGGCGCTGGGTCTTCTTCGCGCCGGTGGTCCTGTCGCTGATCCTGCTCCTCGCCGCCCTCGTCTGGGTGCCGAAGCCGCAGGGCCCGGCGCCGGTCTCACGCCGGGTGGACGTGGCCGGGGCGCTGTCCGTCACGGCGGCGCTGGTGCTGATCGTCCTCGGCATCGAGCGTGCCTCGCACACCACGGCCGCCTGGACCCTCGGGACGCTCGGCGCCGGGCTCCTGGCGCTCGGCGTCTTCCTCGCGGTGGAACGCCGGACGGCCGATCCGCTGGTGCGGCTCGGGATCTTCCGCAGCGCCCCCCTCGTCCGGGCGAACATCGGGGCGATGCTCCTCGCGGCGGGCTTCTTCTCGTTCCAGTTCATCGTCGTGCTCTACCTCCAGGAACTGCGCGGCTGGTCCACGCTGGAGACGAGCCTCGCCATGCTGGTGGTCGGGCTCGACGCGATCCTGTCGCCGACCCTGACGCCGCGGCTGGTCGCCCGGTTCGGGAACGTGCGGGTGATCTTCGGCGGGCTGCTCACGGCGTCGCTCGCGTACGCGCTGTTCCTGCGGGTCGAGGCGGACTGGGCCTACGCCGCCATGTTCCCGAGCCTGGTGCTGATCGGGCTGTCGTTCGCGCTGGCGTACGGACCGCTCACCATCGCCGCCACCGAGGGCATCGCGGAGCACGAGCAGGGGCTCGCGGGCGGACTGCTGTACACCTCCTTCCAGTTCGGCGCGGCGCTCGGTCTCTCGGCGGCGACGGCGGTCAACGTCGCGGGGACGGCGTCGCAGTCCGCTGCCGCGCAGCTCGACGGTTACCGGGCGGCGCTGCTCGTCCCGCTGGTGGCGGCGCTGGTGGCGACGGTCGTCACGGCGTTCGGCCTGCGGCGCGGACGGCGAGCGCTCGCGACGGGCTCCGGGGCCCGGGACGCGGCCGGAGCGCCGGAGCGCGAGGCGGTCCCGGCGGCCGGGCAGCCGACCTGACGCGGCATGGGGACGTGCCCTGCGGCCGGTCAGCGCTCCGGGAGGGCGGCGATCCAGGCGACGCGCGCGGCGAGGTCGGCGGCCCGTTCACGGTTCTCCGGGGACAGGCCACCGGCCGACCCGACGATCCGCGGCCCCCAGTGGGCGAGCAGCGGATCGTCGGGGGCAAGGGCCGCGGCGCGCAGCATGAGCCCGGCGGCGCTGTCGCGGCTGTCGGCGGCGCCGGGGGCGCTGTGGAGTCCGAAGGCCGCGCGCAGGTGGCGGTGCGCGCGGTCCACGTCGAGGAGGCGGGCGAGGTCGGCGAGCGGGGTGCGGGAGTCGTCCACGCGCAGGTTCACCGGTTCGTCGTCGCCGACGACCAGCAGGGCGGCGGACTGCCGTCCGCGCCGGTCGCCGCCCGCCTCCTCGCCCGCGCGCAGGGCGGTCAGCAGCCGCTGCGCCAGCGGCGATCCGGCGCTCTCCCGCCAGGCGTCCGCGAGCGCGGGGACGACTCCGGGTCCGGCGAGCATGTTGCCCTGGACGGTGGCGTGGACGTCGGTCAGGTGGGCGGCGCTGCCGATGCACTCCGGGCCCGTCCAGGCCGCGGTGCGGCCCGCGGTGTCGATGACGGCCAGCTGGCGGGTTGCGGCGTCGGGAAGCGCGCGCAGTGCGGCGACCGCGTCGTCGGGGTGGACGCCGCGCTCCAGCAGGTCGAGGGCCGCGCCCGGATGCCAGAAGTCCGAGGCGGCCTGGCCCACGGCGACGCCGACGCCGCGCCGCGCCACCGGTGCGCGGGAGCCGACCGCGAGGACACAGCTAGCGACGGCGACACCCGTGAGGCCGCTGTCCGGGTCATGGCCGAGGATCGAGTACGTCATGCCCCCCACCCTGGCCCGCCGACGGGTCGGCGGGCCAGGGTGTCTCGCCCGACGGGCGCGGGTCGATCGGGGTGAGGACCCCGAGCCGGTCCTCGATCGCCTGGGCGGCGGCCAGGCACAGGTCCTCCCGGAACGCGCGCCCGACGACCTGCACCCCGGAGGGCAGCCCGGCGGCCACGCCGGTCGGCACGGCCACGGCGGGCACGCCCACGAAACTGGTGACGCTGCACAGCCGCATCGCGGAGGCCACACGGTCCCGTCCGTCCCTGTCGCGCGACTCCAGGCCGGGCTCGACCGGAGGCTCGGTGAACACCGGCCCGAGCAGGAGCGGGTGTTCGTCCAGGAACGCGGCCCAGGAACGGCGGATGCCGAGCCAGGTGCCCATGAGCCGCACGAGTCCGGCCGCGTCCACGGGGGCGACCTGTTCCATGGCGAGGGCGAGGTAGCGGTCGCCGCCTTCGCCGAGCAGCGTGCGGACGACCGGCCAGGCCGGGGCGAACTCGGTCAGGGTGAGGCGGGCGTACGCCTCCAGCGCCTCGTCCAGCCGGGGCACGTCGGCCATCTCCCGGACGTCGTGACCCGCGTCCCGGAGCGCGTCGGCGGCGGACTCGACGGACGCGCGGACCGAGGGGTGGACGCCGTGCCCGCCCGGGTCCGTCACGACCGCCACCGTCAGGGGCCCGGGGAGCGGTTCGCCGTGAAGCGGGGCCGGTACGGCCAGGGGGTCGCGCGGATCGGTCCCGGCCAGCGCCTCGTACGCCAGCCGCAGATCGCCCACGGTCCTGGCGAGCGGGCCGTCGGTGACGAGCGTCTGGGAGGCGGGGCCAGGGTCGTCGGGGCCGAGGACGCGGCGGTCGGCCGGGAAGCGTCCGGTGGTCGGCTTGAGCGCCGTGACGCCGCAGAACTGGGCGGGGATGCGCACCGATCCGCCCGAGTCGTTGCCCAGCCCGAGCGGCGCCATGCCCGTGGCGACGGCCACGCCGTCGCCCCCGCTGGTGCCGCCCGGCGTCCGCGTGGGGTCCCAGGGGTTGACCGTGTCCCCGAACAACTCGCTCCGTGTGTGCATCCCGGCGAGGATCAGCGTCGGCATGTTGCTGTGGCCGACGGGGATCGCCCCGGCCGCCCGCAGCCGTGCCACCGGGAGCGCGTCGGCGGTCGCGACCCGCTCGCGGAAACGCCGGGCGCCGAAGGTGGTCGGCACGCCTTCGACGGGGGTGCTCTCCTTGACGGTGAAGGGCACTCCCGCGAGCGGCCCGAGCGTGTCACCGGCGGCGCGGCGGCGGTCCGTCCGGGCCGCGGCCTCGCGGGCGCGGTCCGCCATGAGCTGCGTGACGGCGTTCACGCGCGGGTTGACCTCGGCGATGCGCGCCAGATGACTCTCCATCAGTTCGGCGGCCGAGACCTCCGCGCGGCGCACGGCCGCCGCCTGCTCGGCGGCGGACAGCTTCCACAGGGCGTCCTGCATGGGGCGTTCTCCCGTTCTCGTTCCGATGCGAGCGCATCGGAACGAAGGGTAGCCCGGAACCGATGCAGGCGCATCGAATAAGGTGTCCGCACGGGAGGAACAGCGCGCACTGCTGCCGAGGAGGCGAACGGGCATGCCCCGACAGGTGGATCACGCGGGACGGCGCCGCACCATCGCCGAGGCCGTCTGCCGTCTGGCCGACGGGCAGGGCCTCGAAGGGGTGACGCTCCGGGACGTCGCCGAGGAGGCGGGAGTGTCGATGGGTGCCGTGCAGCGGTGCTTCCGCACCAAGGAGGAGATGCTCGTGTTCACGGTCGGGCACATCGGCGAGCGGATCGGCGCGCGTGTACGGGCCCGCCTCGTTCGTGGCCCGGCACAGTCCGCCGCCACCGCCCTGGGGTACGCGGCGAGCGAGGTCTCGCTGCTCGGAGAGGAGCACCGCGCCGAGGCCAGGGTCTGGCTCGCCTTCGTCGCCCAGGCGATCGTCAGCGCACCGCTGGCCGGGACACTGCGGGCGAACTACGCCGCGCTTGAGGAGGCGTTCACCCGGCTCCTCGCGGAGGCGGGTGAGAGCGCCGGACGCGCGGCGTCCCTCGTACCGCGGCGCGAGGCCCGGGCACTCCTCGCCCTCGCGGACGGGCTCACCACCCATGTGCTCGTCGGCCATCTCGCCCCGGAGGAGGCGCGGGACGTCCTCGACGCCCATCTGCGCGGGCTCTGGGAACGGCCGTGCCCCCCGGCGGCGACCGGTGCCCCGGGCGACGGGGGCGCGGGCTGAGCCCCCGCCACCCGGCTCAGGCGGAGGACGGGCCCGCGAGCGCCGAGCGGAGCAGCACGAGCAGTTCCTCGTCCGCCACGCCCAACTGCCGCGCGTCGCCGACGAGCGCGTGGACGGCGGTGAGCAGCGACGCGCGCGAACGGGCGGCAGGGTCAGCCGTGACGACCGCACCCCGACCGCGCCGCAGCTCTATCAGACCCTCCTCACGCAGCCGCTGGTAACCACGCAGCACCGTGTGCATGTTGACCCCGAGCGAGGCGGCCAGCTCGCGCGCGGCCGGAAGCCGTTCGCCGGGGAGCGCCGTGCCGTCGGCCAGGGCGCCGCGCACGCAGCCCGCTATCTGCTCGCCCAGCGGCACGGGCGACTCGGGGCTTATCCGGAAGAGCACGTCAGCCGCCCGCCCGCCGCCGGTCCAGCAGCCCGTTGAGCAGCGCGGCTGCGGTGGCGGAGTCGTCCACGGTGACGACGAACTCGCGCCCGTTCTCCATCCGTACGGAGAGCGCGGGGCCCGACCGCAGCACGACCCCCGAGGCTCCGGGCCTGATCCGGTAGCCCCAGCCGCCGAAGTCGGCCAAGGGGCTGATCTCGCGTGACCCGGCCGCCGTGATGCGCTCCAGGGGAACCCTCACCCGGGGCCTGGGCAGCAGCGGCGAGGCGACCTTGACGCCGCGCCGGTCCACCGTGACCCGCACGCTGCCCAGCAGACCGGTGAGGAGTGCCCCGCCCAGCATGACCGACGCCGGGCCCCAGCGCCCGAACACCGCGAGGAGGAGGGCGGCCAGACCGGTCAGGACACCGGTCAACACCAGCGCACGGGAGCCCACCTGACGGCTCCACGAGGCGGACTCGCCGGGCTTCAGCAGGAGCGGGGGCGTCACGGCCCGCGCCTCGTCGTCGGGGCGCGGCGCGGGGTCGGCGCCCGCGAGCCACCAGGCCAGAGCGCCCACGGCCAGGGCGGCGGCGAAGCCGACGGCTATCAGCCAGGCGGGCAGTACTGCATCGGAGGGATCGGCGACGTCCAGGTTGGCGCGCAGCAGGCCGACCAGCAGCGGGCCGAGCAGGGCGGCGGTCCCCGCGCCGATGGCGGTCGCCAGGCGCTGCGCGGGCGGCTCGCCCCGGCCCGCGAACAGGACGAACGCGACCAGCAGGACGGTCAGTCCCCCGAGGACTCCGACCCCGGTCCACAGGGCCGCCGCGCGGCTCTGGAATCCGTCCGCGCCGCCGCCGTCGAAGTGGGTGGCGAGCCGGGCGGGCAGCCGGTCGCGCCAGGCCGCGAAACAGACGGCGTAGGCCGTCAGGGCGGCGACGAACGGCACCGCCACCAGCGCGACGCGCCGGACCGTCGGCCCGCGCGCCGCTCCCCCGCCCGGACGCGCCCCGCGCCCGGTTGCCCCGCGCCGCTCCCCTGATCCGTTCCCTGTCATGCCGCGTCCCCCTTCTCTGCGGTCGCCGACGCCGCCCACCTGGGGTGTCGCCAACTTGTTCGCGTATCGCTAGAACAAGCTAACCATACGCACGAACGGCGTGTCATCACCCGAACGGGGGAGCCCGCCATGCGTCATCTCATATGTGAGATAGGCTCAGTCATATGATCGATGACTACCTCGCCCGGATCGGACAGCTCATTCGGGACGCACGTCAGCATCGTGGCTGGACGCAGGTCCAGCTCGCGGAAGCGCTCGGCACCAGTCAGAGCGCGGTGAATCGCATCGAGCGGGGAAATCAGAACATCAGCCTTGAGATGATCGCGCGAATCGGCGAGGCCCTCGACAGCGAGATCGTGTCGCTGGGGTACGCCGGGCCGATGCATCTGCGGGTGGTCGGCGGCAGACGCCTGCACGGCAGCATCGACGTCAAGACGAGCAAGAACGCCTGCGTCGCGCTCCTGTGCGCCTGCCTGCTCAACTCCGGCCGGACCGTGCTGCGCAGGGTCGCCCGGATCGAGGAGGTCTTCCGCATCCTGGAGGTCCTCGGCTCGATCGGCGTGCGCAGCCGCTGGATCAACGACGGCCGGGATCTGGAGATCGTGCCCCCGGCCGAACTCGACCTCGACGCCATCGACAAGGAAGCGGCCCTGCGCACCCGGAGCATCATCATGTTCCTGGGCCCGCTCCTGCACCGCATGGACTACTTCCGCATCCCCTACGCGGGCGGCTGCGACCTCGGCACCCGCACCGTCGAGCCGCACATGATGGCGCTGCGGCGCTTCGGCCTCGAAGTGACCGCCACCGAGGGCATGTACCACGCGCAGGTCACGCGGGGCGTGTCGCCCGACCGGCCGATCGTCCTGACCGAACGCGGCGACACCGTGACGGAGAACGCGCTGCTCGCCGCCGCCAGGCACGACGGCATCACGACCATCCGCAACGCGTCGTCCAACTACATGGTCCAGGACCTCTGCTTCTTCCTCGAACAGCTCGGCGTACGCATCGAGGGCGTGGGGACCACGACCCTGGTCGTCCACGGTGTGCCCGAGATCAACCGGGACGTGGACTACTCGCCCTCCGAGGACCCGGTCGAGGCCATGAGCCTGATCGCGGCCGCCGTCGTCACCGAGTCCGAGCTGACGATCCGCCGGGTCCCGCTGGAGTTCCTGGAGATCGAGCTCGCCGTGCTGGAGGGCATGGGCCTCGACCACGACCTCGGCCGCGAGTACCGCGCGGACAACGGCCGTACGCGCCTCGCCGACCTGACGGTGCGGCCCTCCAAACTGGAGGCGCCGATCGACAAGATCCACCCGATGCCGTTCCCCGGGCTCAACATCGACAACGCGCCCTTCTTCGCCGCCATCGCGGCGACGGCGCACGGCTCGACGCTGATCCACGACTGGGTCTACGACAACCGGGCCATCTACCTCACCGACCTCAACCGGCTCGGCGGGCGGCTCCAGTTGCTCGACCCGCACCGCGTCCTGGTCGAGGGCCCCACGCGGTGGCGGGCGGCGGAGATGATGTGTCCCCCGGCGCTGCGCCCGGCCGTCGTCGTGCTGCTCGCGATGATGGCGGCAGAGGGCACGTCCGTCCTGCGGAACGTGTACGTCATCAACCGCGGTTACGAGGACCTGGCCGAGCGCCTGAACTCGGTCGGCGCCCAGATCGAGACGTTCCGCAACATCTGAACGACGCGCCCGCCGCACCCCCGCCGCGCCCGCACGGGCCCGGCGGGGGCGCGGCGCCGTCTGCGGGACTACTCACGGGAATGTGGCCAGCCCGAGAGACGTCCAACGCGCACTCGACGAAATCGCCGACAACCCCAGCTTCCGGCAAGACCTCATCAACAAGGCAACGTCCGTCCGGGATGCAATGAACGCGGGCGACTACGGCATGAACCAAAACCGTGCCGCCGAGATGCACTTCCTCATCCAAGGCCTGGGAAGAACGTGACCGTGACCGACCTCGCCTTCTACACCCACTTCGCAACCACTGGTCAGGTATACGGCCTCGGAATCGGCTCCACTCCCGAACAGTGGACCGGCGAATTGAGCGAGGGTTTCCTCGACGACAGACAGAAGAAGAGGCTGCGCTGCGACTATGGGCTGATCGAAGTCGGCTTCTCCCGAGAACAGCAGCAGTGGAAGTGCTTCGGGGTCTCCGTCCAAGTACACCGCCTCGCCTCAGGCGACGGCCTCATTCCGCAGCGCCTCCAGGAGGACCACGGGCCGTTCCGCTCACACGTCCCCTTCGATGAACTGTCCGCCGATATCGGAGCGCGGAACGTCCCACTCGAAGAACTCAGCGGGCCCGGCTTGAGCGGTTACACCGCCTACAAGACCACCGTCGGCTCAACGACCATCTACATCTCGGCCCAGGACGACGACCCCCTCCACCGCCCCGGCGACATCTGGTCCATCACCGTGCACGCCTAGGCCACGTCTGATGATTGAGGGCTGATTTCCGTGCAGCGGCCACGCGTCTTCTCAGCATCCGGCCGATATGCCACCGGGCGCCGTTCGACAGCGGAGCTCTGTTCGTCCGAGGCTGTCGTGCTTCCGCGGCGCAGGACGGGGCGATCGCAGCCCATGGACCGGACAGGCTGTGGGACTTCTCCGGGACTTTCGGCCGCATCAGAAAGCAGGCGTGCGAAAGATCCGAAAGGACGTACCCGCAGGTGGACGTCCCATCGGCACTCGACTTCGCAGGGCAGAAGATTGCCCGGTCTCCTCGCAACATCTGAACGACGCGCCCGCCGCGCCCGCTCGGGCCCGGCGGGGGTGCGGCGTGTCCGGTGCCGTGTCAGGGCGCCACCAGGCGTGCGACCGCTTCGACCACGACCGCCCGGCGCCGCTCCGCCGGGACGAGCGCCGCCAGGTCCTCCCCCGGACGGTGCCACATCGCGGCGAGTCCCAGCACGAGCGCCAGGACCTGCGCGGCGGGCATCGCGCCGGTCACCGCGCCGCGCCGCTGGGCCTCCGCGACCGCCTCGACCTTCTCCCGCATCGCCTCGGCCACCACCGCGCGCTGCGCCGACTCACCGCGCTCCAGGTGGTACCAGGTGAGGAAGCGCATGACCTCCGGGTGCTCGACGCCGCCGTCGTGCAGCCTGCCCGCGTATTCGGGCAGCCGGTCGGCGTCGATCGGGACCGACGAGACCGTCAGCTCCACGATGTGGTCGAAGACGGCGTCGAACAGTTCCGCCTTGCCCTTGTGGAAGGCGTAGACCAGGCCGGGGCTGATCCCGGCGCGCCGGGCGAGCCGGTCCACGCGGGCGCCCGCCATGCCGAACTCCGCGAACTCGGCGAGCGCGGCGCCCAGCAGCTGCTGTCTCTTCGCCTCGGGATCACGCGTACGCATCCGCCCATCGTAATGAGTGAACGTTCATTTGACGAACCCCGGCCGCCCGCCTACCTTAATGAACATTCATTCAGCAATGACGGGAGCCGGGAATGCCCCACTGGACACCTGACGACATCCCCGACCAGGGCGGGCGCACCGCGCTGATCACCGGCGGCAACAGCGGGATCGGCCTCGTGACCGCGCGCGTGCTCGCGGCCCACGGCGCCCGGGTGATCCTCGCCGGGCGCGACCCGGCCGGTCTCGACAGGGCCGCGGCCTCGATCCGTGCGGCCTCCCCCGGTGCACGGGTGGACTCCCTCGTCCTGGACCTCGCCGACCTCGCTTCCGTGCGCGCCGCTGCGGCACAGGTCGCCGCCCACGAGACGCTCGACCTGCTGTTCAACAACGCCGGGGTCATGAACCTGCCGGAGCGGCGGCTGACGCGGGACGGGTTCGAGATGACCGTCGGCACCAACCACCTCGGCCACTTCGCGTTCGACGCGCAGGTGTGGCCGGCGGTACGCCGGGCGGCGGCCCCGCGCGTGGTGACCGTCAGCGCCGTCGCCGCGCGCTGGCCCGTGGGCAGGCTCGACGACCTGATGAGCGAGCGGCGTTACGGAGGGATGGCCGCCTACGCCAAGTCCAAGCGCGCGGGCGTCGTCCACACCCTCGAACTCGCCCGCAGGACGGCGGGTACGCCCGTCGAGGCCCTGGTCGTCCACCCGGGTTCCGCGATGACCAACCTCCAGCAGCACGGCACGGGGCGCCTGGCGCGGCTGCTCACCCCGGTGGCGAGGCGCCTGCTCATGGGCTCGCCGGACGGCGCGGCCTGGCCCTCGCTCTACGCGGCGACGAGCCAGGACGTCCGCAGCGGCCAGTTCATCGGCCCCGCCGGGCGCGACCAGACCTCGGGAACCCCGCGCCCCACCAGGCTTCCGAGGGGAGCGGGCGATCCCGAGGAGGGCGCGCGGCTGTGGCGGGAGAGCGAACGGCTCACCGGTGTGACGTTCGCCCCCTGAGGACCGCCGCCGTCAGCCGGGGAGCAGGTCGGCCGTGAGCACCTCGTCGGTCTCCTGGTCCACGACGCTGACGCGGACCGCGCCGCCGCGGGGGCGGTCGAGGTCGGCGTCCGCGTCGAGGGCGAACAGGACGGAGACGGGGCGGTCGCACGCGCAGCCCGCGTCGTGCCGGGCGCCGGTGTAGTGCAGGATGCGCCAGCCGTCGGCCTCCCAGTGCTCGACCAGTCCCGAGCGGATGAGCGGGGCGGCCGTCTCCCAGGCGAGGGAGCGCTCCAGCAACTCCACGGTGGCGGCGACGGGCACGGCCGTCCCGCCCGTGGTCAGCGGATTGCCGAACAGGCGCAACCGCAGGCGGCTCAGGGGCGGTCGCCAGCCGCGCCCAGGGGCGGCCGAGAGGTACGCGAGCAGCGCGGCCGTGGCCGCGAGGACCGCGGCGGCGGCGCCCGGACGCGCGCCGACCGCCGTCCACCACGGCACGGTGGCCGTCGCCGCGAGGACGCCACCGCCCGCGACCGCCGCCGCGCGGGCGAAGGAGGCGGGGCCGATCGGCGCCTCCTGCCGCGCCGTGCAGCCGCAGGACGCCTCGGGGGCGATCCAGCGGGAGACGCCGAGGTAGGCGAGGAAGCCCGCGCCGAGCAAGGCCGTGCCGATGCCGGGCAGCGGGCTGCCCGGCGCGGCGACGAGCGCGGCGGCGAGGAGGAGTTCGGCCGCTCCGGTGGCCCGCAGGACGAGCACGGCGCGCTCGGGTCCGCGGACCAGCCGGGGCAGCGCGGTGCGGGCCGCCTGTGCGCGGAGGGCCCGGCCGAGGAGTTTTCCTGCGCCGGTGACGGCGAGGAGAGCGGCCAGGGCGAGCGGGACGACGCTCGCGGCGAGGGTGGTCGTGGACACGGCGCCTCCCCCGTTCAGTGGCCGACCGTGACGCGGACGACGTCGATGCCGCCGTCCGCGGGCCGCCAAGCGCCGAGGATCTGCGCGGGCTGGCCGATGCGCAGCCGGGACAGGTCGGCGGTGAGGGCGCCGCCCGCGTAGGAGGCGGCGGTCTCGGGGAGGGTGTGGCCGATGAGTTCGTCGTTGCCGTGGGCGAGGTGGAGGCGCCGCCGGTGGATGCCGCGGATGCTCGTGTAGAGGTTCACGATGTTGACCCACACGGCGTCGGCGGCCACGGTGCCGTCCGGCATGGTGACGCCCCGCGCGTAGAGGCCGTCGCCGACGCGGATGTCGTCCAGGGTGACGGCGCGGACCTTCCAGATGCTCGTCGCGTTGGTGATCTGGATGTGGTGCGTCTCGCCGTAGGACCCGGCGACGTGCAGCATGGCGCCCTTGACGGCGCCGACGCGGCCCTCGGCGAACGTCGTCGTGGTGACGGCCGGGTCGAGGGACGGGACGGGGGCCGCGAAGGCCGCCTCCGCGTCCAGGGCGCCGAGGGCCGAGGCGCCGACGATGGTGGCGCCGCCGACGGCGGCCGAGGTGAGGAAGCCGCGTCGGGCGACACGGGCGGAACGGTTCACGGTCATGTCGGTGCGTCCTTCCACTGGGAGATCAGGCGGTGGTCACTCGGTGATGAGGACCGGCAGGACGCCGGAACTCAGGCTGCCGATGGCGGAGAAGGCGGCGGGTGTCAGGTCGAGGACGCGGTTGACGCGGCAGCTGCCGCCGCAGCACGCCTGTTCGCCGCAGAAGCTGCGGGTGCGGGGGCCGCAGTCGGTGATGGTGATGCAGACGGTGGCGCCCGAGCACTGGTGGCTGATGTTCATGACGGAGCCGCAGCCCCGGCGCGGGATGCCGCCCTCGCCGCAGAGGTCGGGGCGGGTGAGGTCCCAGCACGCCTGGCTGGCGTTGGGCCAGGCGCCGTGGTTGGCGGCGGAGCGGCAGTTGCCGCAGGCGCCGCCTCCGGTGCTCGCGCAGGGGCCCCAGGCGGCGCCGCAGCAGAACCACGTGGTCTCACCGGCCCAGAGCGCGGTGGTCGAACAGGCCACGGTGGACTCCTCTCGGTAGGAACTCGGCAGGAAGCGGGGCACGCACAGCTTGTCCCGTACATGACACATCACGGGCCGCACGGGTGCGCGGGACCCGGCGGGGTGACGAGGGGGCCGCGACGATGCGGGCCCCGTCCCCGGCCGGGACGGGCGGGGCGTACGCCGGACGGGCTCATCATCCCGGCTCCTCCCTGACCCGCGCCAGGGGGCCCCGGGACCGTGATTGGTCCGACAACTGACGGCCCGCCGAGCGCTTCTGATCGGGTGTCACCCGACGAGGACCAGGGGCGATCACCTCCTGTCCGGTTAACACACATTCACCGGACAGGGTATGAGGGGGCGGAATCCGGGGGAGGTGATCAGTGACCGGCTGACCACCCGGCGACGTTGAGGAGTTCGATCATGGATCACGCGATCGACAACAGGCTTGACCACAGGCTCGACCGGCGGGCATCGCGACGGACCCTGGTGCTGTTCGCGGCGGTCTTCACCGCCGCCGTGCTGCTCTCCCCCTTCCTGGTCATCTACGAGTTCCTGGCGGGGGCCGTGGGTCTGGTCGTGACGGGCATGGTGGCGCGCACGACCGAGAGCGCGGTCACGATGACGGCCACGGTGGTGTTCGCGGGACTGCTGGCGGGAAGCCTGCCGTACCTGGCCGCCGCGCCGTTCGTCTCCTGACACGCCGTCGCACGGCGCTCCGCGGGGCGGGACCGCACAGCCGGTCCCGCCCCGCGCCATGTCCTGCCCCGCCCACCGGCCGCGCGGCGACGGCGCGTGTCGGACCTCGCGAGCAGGGCGGCGCGAGGGAGGACGGGCCCTAACCTGGGGTGATGTACGAACGCAGGCGTCGCAGGTACTTCACGCTGATGGCCGTCTGCCTGCTGCTGTTCGTCGGCGCGGGCGCGGTGGTGCGGCTGTGGTCCGTACCGCTGGCGATCGCGATGTGCGTGGTGGCCGCCGTCATCCCGCCGCTGGCCGCCGTCACGGCGAACCGGCGGGACCCCGACGACCGGTGGTGGGACGAGCGCGACGGGCCCGGCGACGGACCGCGGGACCGCTGAGCGGCCTCACCACGGCAGGTCGCGGATCTGCTGCACGCACAGCACGAGGAACAGCAGCCCCGACCCGGCCAGCATCACGTTGCTCACCGGCCCGTTGCGCCACTCCCCCGGCACCCGCGAGCTGTTGAGCAGCCACAGCAGTGTCAGCGCCAGGAAGGGCATGAAGAACGCGCCCAGCACGCCGTAGGTGACGATCAGGCCGATCGGCTGGTCGAGCCAGAGCAGGCCCATCGGCGGGAACGTCAGCCACAGCAGGTAGGCGCGGAAGGGCCACGACCGCTCCCGCGCCCGTTCCTGCGCCGGGTCGGTGCCGTCCGCCGGGTCACCGCCACCGCCCGTGCCGACGGCCTGCGGCCACAGCCGGACGACGAAGTCGGTGAACAGGAGGCTGACGCCGTGCCACACACCGATGACGGAGCTGAACGAGGCGGCGAAGAAGCCGATCAGGAACAGGTTCGCCGTGGCGGGGCCGAAGCGCGCCTCCAGCACCTCCCCCACGTCCAGGAGCCCCCGGTCGCCGCTGGCGAGCGCGATGTCGGCGGCGTGGAGCAGCTCGGCGCCGATGACGAGCATGGCGACGACGAACAGCCCGGTCGTGGCGTACGCGACCCGGTTGTCCAGCCGCATCATGGGCATCCAGCGCGGGCCGGTCCAGCCCTTGGCGGTGACCCAGTAGCCGTACGCGGCGAGGGTGATCGTGCCGCCGACGCCGCCGATCAGGCTGAGGGTGTAGAGCGTGGAGCCGTCCGGCAGCGTCGGCCACAGCCCGGCGCCCAGCGCGGGCAGGTCGGGCGAGACGCGGATGGCGATGCCCACCACGACGACGAACATGACGCCGACGAACGCCGTCATCAGCTTCTCGACGACCGCGTAGCGGTTGAACCAGACGCAGGCGAGGCCCAGGAGTCCCGACAGGATGCCCCAGGTGCGCACCGAGGGCCCCTCGGGGAAGAGCGCGGCCAGCGGCAGGCCGCTGGCCGACATGCCGGTCGCGCCGTACACGAACCCCCAGACGACGACGTACACCGCGAAGTAGCCGACGGCCCAGCGGCCGAGCGTCTGCCAGCCGTCGAAGAGCGTCGTGCCGGTGGCCAGGTGCCAGCGGCCGGTGGCCTCGGCGAGCGCCACCTTGATCAGGCAGCCGAGGACGGCGGCCCAGACCAGGGTGTAGCCGAAGCGTTCGCCCGCGACGGCGGTCGCCACCAGGTCGCCCGCGCCGACGCCGGTGGCCGCGACCACCAGCCCGGGGCCGATCAACCGCCAGCGTGCCCTGGGGACTTCGGAACCGGTCTCCTCGCGCGTCTTCGCCACGGAAGGCATCCTGCCCGCGGATCATGACCCCGACAACGCGGATGCGAACGTTTTTTCCGTCGCGCGCCGCCGGGCGCGCGCCCGTGCGCCCGGCACGCCGTCGCGCGCGATGGTGCAATGGGGACATGACCTTCCACGTCGCCTCGGAGACCGGACGGCTGCGCCGGGTGATCCTGCACCGGCCGGGACTCGAACTGAAACGCCTCACCCCGAGCAACAAGGACGAGCTGCTCTTCGACGACCTCCTGTGGGTGCGGCGTGCGCAGGAGGAGCACGACGTCTTCGCGGGGCTGCTGCGCGAGCGCGGGGTCGAGGTGCTGCTGTTCGACGAACTGCTGGCCGGGACCCTGGCCGTCGCCGCGGCGCGCGCGCAGGTGCTCGACCGGGTCTTCGACGAGCGGGAGTACGGCCCGCTGGCGACCGGGCGGCTGCGGGAGGCGTTCGACGCGCTGCCCACCGGGGAGCTGACCGAGGCGCTGATCGGCGGCATGACGAAGCGGGAGTACCTGGCGGGGCACGGGGAGCCCGTCTCGGTCCGCTTCCATGTCATGGGGATGGACGACTTCCTGGTCAACCCGCTGCCCAACCACCTGTTCACCAGGGACGCGTCGGCGTGGGTGTACGACGGGGTGGCCATCAACGCGATGCGCTGGCCCGCGCGTCAGCGCGAGAGCGTGCACTTCGAGGCGGTGTACGGGCACCACCCGCTGTTCGCCGGGGCGGCGGCGGGAGGCGACGGGGGCGGCGGGGGCGGCTTCCGCTACTGGGCCGAGGGGCAGGGCGCGCAGCCGTCCACCATCGAGGGCGGGGACGTGCTGGTGATCGGCGAGGGGGCGGTGCTCGTCGGCATGAGCGAGCGGACCACGCCGCAGGCCGTCGAGCTGCTGGCGCGGCGGCTCTTCGCGACGGGGTCGGCGCGGCGGATCGTGGCGCTCGACCTGCCGAAGCGGCGGGCGTTCATGCACCTGGACACGGTGCTGACGATGGTGGACGCCGAGACGTTCATCCAGTACGCCGGGCTCGGGATGCTGCGCTCGTACACCATCGAACCGGCGGACGGGGACGGCGGCGGGCCCGAGCTGCGGGTGACCGACCACCCGCCGGGGGACATGCACCGGGCGATCGCCGCCGCGCTCGGGCTCCCGGCGATCCGCGTCCTCACCCCCCGGCAGGACGTGCACTCCGCCGAGCGCGAGCAGTGGGACGACGGGTGCAACGTGCTGGCCGTCGAGCCAGGCGTCGTGATCGCCTACGAGCGGACGGTGACGGCGAACGAGCACGTCCGGGCGCAGGGGTTCGAGGTCCTGGAGATCCCGGGGAGCGAGCTGGGCCGGGGCCGGGGCGGGCCGCGGTGCATGAGCTGCCCGCTCGCACGGGACCCTGCATAATCATGTAGCTTTATGTATATACTTCCGGCGGTTTCCCGCTGCACGCCCGGTCGGACGGCGCGCGGCGGGGCCGCCGTTCCCATCGTTCGACGTACGGAGCCGTCATGGCGCTGAACCTCACGGGCCGCCACCTCCTGCGGGAGCTGGACCTCTCGGCCGAGGAGTTCCTGTCCCTCGTCTCGCTCGCGGCCGAGCTGAAGGCCGCCAAGCGCGCGGGCACCGAGCAGCGCCGCCTCACCGGCCGGAACATCGCGCTGATCTTCGAGAAGAACTCGACGCGGACCCGCTGCGCGTTCGAGGTCGCGGCGGCCGACCAGGGCGCCTCCACCACCTACCTGGACCCCGCCGGTACCCACCTGGGCCGCAAGGAGTCGCCTCGGGACACCGCCCGCGTGCTGGGCAGGATGTTCGACGCGATCCAGTTCAGGGGCGCGGCGCAGAGCACCGTCGAGGAACTGGCGGCCCACGCGGGCGTGCCGGTCTACAACGGGCTGACCGACGACTGGCACCCGACGCAGATGCTGGCCGACGTCCTCACGATGACCGAGCACGGCGACCGGCCGGTCGGGGAGACCGCCTTCGCCTACCTCGGCGACGCGCGCAACAACATGGGGAACTCCTACCTGGTCACCGGCGCCCTGCTCGGCATGGACGTGCGGATCGTCGCGCCCCGGGCCCTGTGGCCGGACGAGGCGGTGCAGGGCGAGGCGCGGCGGCTCGCCGGAACGTCGGGGGCGCGGATCACGCTGACCGAGGACGTCGCCGAGGGCGTGCGGGGCGCGCACTTCGTCGCCACGGACGTGTGGGTGTCGCTCGGCGAACCGGCCGCGATGTGGGACGAGCGCATCGCCCTGCTGCGCCCCTACGCGGTGACGGCCGAGGTGCTGCGGGCGACGGGGAACCCGGACGTGAAGTTCCTGCACTGCCTTCCCGCGTTCCACGACCTCGGCACGGAGGTCGGGCGGCAGGTGCACGAGCGGCACGGCCTCACGTACCTGGAGGTGACCGACGAGGTGTTCGAGTCGGAGCGGTCGGTCGTCTTCGACCAGGCGGAGAACCGGCTGCACACCATCAAGGCGCTGATGGTCGCCACGCTGGCCTCCTGACGCGCGCGTCCGCCGGGGGCGGCGGGCGGGGCCGCGTCGCCCGACGTCCCGGCCGGGGCGGGGCGGGTACGGGGACAGAGGGGAGAGCGGATGACGACCGGAGAGTTCGCGCGGCTGCGGCTCGACGACGACCAGCGTGCCGATGTCGGCATGATGCGCGACAGGCTGCGCGCCGCGGGGTGGCGGGTCCGCCAGGTGACCACGCGTACGGATGAACCCATGGTCATGGAGCCCGCGGCAGGCGCCAGGTACGAGACGCGGACCTGCGCGCTCGACGTGGAGTACGTGGCCATGGGCCTGTCGGTCGCGATCGAGGACCTCGGCGGCGGGGAGGACCACGAACTGCTGGTCCACTGCTGTGGGCCGCGTGCCGGTCGCCACACCCCGTCGCCGCCGGACGACGACCGGCGCGAGCTAGCCGACGTCCTCGCGGTGCTCACCGCCTATCAGGACCGGCTGACGCCCGACGTGTACGCCGCGTTCTGCGGTGATCTGCTGGTGGCGTGCGGCGGTGCCGTCGAGTACCACGGCGATGAGAGCGGCATGCTGTGCGACGTCACGCGGGAGGGCCGGGACGCCGGGGAGTTGCCCGTGGCGAAGGGCCCGTGACACGCGGCGCCGCATCGCCTTCCGCGCCGCCCCGCCCTACGGATCGGCGCGACCCCGCGGACCCGGCGCACGTGTGGGGTCGGCGGGCTACGCCTCGGCCTCGTGGACCAGGATGGCGATCTGCACCCGGTTGTCGCAGCCGAGCTTGTCGAGGATGCGGGAGACGTACGTCTTCACCGTGCCGACGCTCATG
Source organism: Streptomyces avicenniae (assembly GCF_000719135.1). Classification (GTDB taxonomy): domain Bacteria; phylum Actinomycetota; class Actinomycetes; order Streptomycetales; family Streptomycetaceae; genus Streptomyces; species Streptomyces avicenniae. Next base: position 186,624 of record NZ_JOEK01000012.1, read on the forward strand.
AACAGCTCGGCGCCGATCTCGGCGTTGGACCTGCCGCCGCCGACCGCGAGGGCGACCTGGCGCTCCCGGACGCTCAGGACGTCGAGCGCCGTCCTGGCCCGCCGGGCGCGGCGGGCCCGTTCGCCGTCCCTGCCGTCGCGCCCGCCACCGCCGTCCCGCACGACGTGGTCGATCAGCCTGCTGGTCACGGCGGGCGAGAGCATGGCCTCGCCGCGCGCGGCGATCCTGACGGCCTGGAGGAAGTCGGTGGGCGGCACGTCCTTCAGCAGGAAGCCGCTGGCACCGGCCCGCAGGGCACGCAGGACGTACTCGTCGGTGTTGAAGGTGGTCAGCACGATGACGACCGGCCCCTCCCCGTCCGCCCGCAGCGCCTCGGTGGCGGCCAGGCCGTCCATGCGGGGCATGCGGATGTCCATGAGGACGACGTCGGGGCGGTGCAGGGCGGCGGCCGAGACCGCCTCCCGGCCGTCCGCCGCCTCGGCCACCACCTCGATCCCGGGGTCGGCGCCCAGGATGAGCGAGAGCCCGGCACGTACCAGGGCGTCGTCGTCGGCGACGACCACACGGATCATGTCGGCCACGGCAGACGCGCCTCCAGTCGGAAATCGATCCCGCCGTCGGGACCGCGCCGGGCGCCGTAGTCGATACGGCCGCCGGTGAGCTGGACACGCTCGGTCAGGCCGACGAGCCCGGAGCGCGAGCCGGGCACGGCGGGCGCCGCCCCGGCGTCACCCAGGGGGTTGCTGATGCTGACCCGCAGTTCCCCGTCGGTGGGCAGGTCGAGCAGGACACGCGCGCACGTGCCCGGGGCGTGCTTCCTGGCGTTGGTCAGGCCCTCCTGGACGATGCGGTAGGCGGTGCGGCTGGTGGAGGGCGGCGCGTCCGCCGGTACCGGCACCCGGTCGTCCAGCTCGACCCGGGCTCCGGCGGCCGTGGCCTCGGCGGCGAGCGTGGCGATGTCGCCGATGCCCTGCTGCGGCCGGACGGTGCTGTCCTGGCCTGGCCGCAGGACGCCGAGTATCTCGCGCAGGTCCTCCAGGGCCTGGTGGGCGCTGGAGCGGATGATGCCCGCCGTGGCGGCGATCTGCTCGGCGGCCATGTCGGGCCGGACTTCGAGCGCGCCCGCGTGGAGGCTGAGCAGGGTGATCCGGTGGGCCAGCACGTCGTGCATCTCCCGGGCGATGTGCTCCCGCTCGCGACTGCGGATCTGGTCGGCCCGCAGCGTCGCCTCCGCCTCGGCACGCTCGGCGCGGTCCCGCAGCGAGGCCACGACCTCGCGCCGCGCGCGGATCACCTGGCCCCAGGCGATGAAGGGCGACGTGAGGACGAAGCCGAGCAGCACGTTGAAGACGATCTGGCCGGGGACGTCGGCCCCGGCCGCCGCCAGGTCGGGATCGGGCCACAGGAGCGCGTACGGCACGGTGCCCGCGAGGTAGGCGGCGGCGATCGCCATGGTGGTGCGCCAGGGGCGGTGGACGGCCACGGTGAAGAGGATGACGATCGAGGCGCCGCCGACGTACTCGATGAGGGTCGTCAGCGGGAGCAGCAGCAGGGCGACGCGGACGGGGTGGTCCCGGCGCCACCACAGGGCCACGCAGCCCACGACCGACAGCACGAGGCAGAGGGCGAAGACCGCCGCGGGCCCCTCGCGCCCGTTGCTCACGCGCTCGGCGGCGAACAGCAGGCCTAGGCCGAGCGCCAGGAGGATGGCGATGACGTCGGTGATCCGGTTCTGCCGGTGGGTGCGGGTCATGAGCGCACCAGCGGTCGCCAGTACTGGCGGTGGCCCTCGTCGCGCACGGTGAAGCCTGACTTCTCGACCTCGCCGCGCAGTTCGACCGCGTCGTCGTGCGCCTTCTTGCCGAGCGCGGCCTCGCGCGCCTTCAGCAGCGCGTTCACCAGGCCGGGGAGATCCGGCGTCTCGGGCACCCAGCGCCGGTAGAGGTCGGCGTACGGGTCGGCGGCGCGCCACGGGTAGCCGTGGGCCGTGAAGGCGTGCTCGATCGTGGCGGCGGACGCCTCGGAGGTGTCGCGCAGCAGGTGGCGGGACTCGCGGTCGAGTATCACCAGCCGTTTGCCGTCGAGGAACACCGCCTCGACGTCGGGCCGCTCGATCTCGTGGACCGCCTCGTCCTTCCGCAGCCGCAGCCCCGCGTCCGTCACGGTGATCCGCAGCGTGCTCTCGACGGCGGCGAACGCGAACAGCAGCCCGACGACCAGGCCGAGGGCCCCGAGGGCGAACGCGACCCAGTGGCCCTCCCACGAGGAGATCAGCTGGAACGGACCCTTCATCGGGGCCCAGCGCAGGGCCGCGATCCGTTTCGCGACGCGCGGCAGGAAGTAGCCGAGCAGCGCGCCCAGCGCCGGCCCGCCGATCAACAGCAGCGCCTGGCCGGACGCGGGGAGCCCCAGCTCCGTCGCCGTCCTCTGCCGCTCAGTCGGCATGCTCCCGCCCCGCTTCCCACGCGTCCCCGCGCCTCGCACCGTCCCCGGCCCGCCGGTCCTCCCGGCCACCACCGACCGTAAGGGCGGCCCGGTCCCCGGCGACAGTCATCCAAAGTCGCTGACCGTACGACCAAAGTCATCCTCCCGGTGGCCCGCCGGTTCTCGTGACGCACGGTGGGCAGGATGTCATCCCCGGTGCGGGGAGCGGGGGGCCAGCGGCCCGCCGCCGCCCACCGGATTCCGTCAACACCGTTGCACCACAAGGGAGTTCCTGCATGAACCGCTTCACCGGCAAGACCGTCCTGATCACCGGAGGCACCAGCGGCATGGGCCTGGCCACCGGGCACCGCCTCATCGCCGAGGGTGCCCGGGTGGTCGTCACCGGCAGGACCGCCGAGCGGGTGGACGCCGCCGTGGCCGCGCTGGGCGGGTCCGCGTCCGGCGTCGTGTCGGACACCGCCGACCTCGCCGCCGTGGACGCCCTGGTCGAGACCGTACGGGAGCGCCACGGCCGCCTCGACAGCCTCTTCGTGAACGCGGGCACCCTGACACTCCTGCCGTTCGGGGAGATCACCGAGAAGGACTTCGACCAGGCCCTCGACGTCAACGTGAAGGGCGTCTTCTTCACGATCCAGAAGACGCTGCCGCTGCTCGTGGACGGCGGCTCGGTCGTCATCAACGCGTCGTGGACCCTGCACCGGGGCAACAGCGCGCTCACGCTCTACTCGGCCACCAAGGCCGCCGTGCACAACCTCGCCCGCACCCTGGCCGCGACGCTCGGGCCGCGCGGCATCCGCGTCAACTCGGTGAGCCCCGGCTACATCGACACCCCGATGTACCCGGTGGACGCGCTGAGCCCCGAGGACGCGGCGGCGCTGACCGGCCGCGTCCTGGCCGGGCGCTTCGGGCGGCCCGAGGAGGTCGCGGCGGCGGTGGCGTTCCTCGCCTCAGCCGACGCGTCCTACATCAACGGGCAGGACCTGATCGTGGACGGCGGCCTGGTCGGCGCGATACCCGGCTGACCCGCCCGGCGCGCGGGGGCGGTGCGAGAGCGCCGTCACCCGCGCGCCACCTGCGCGTCACGCCGTCAGGCTGCCCGCGAGCGCGGCGATGTCCGCCGGGCCCACACGGCAGCAGCCCCCGATCAGCCGCGCCCCCGCCGCGCGCCACGCGACGGCCGCCCCGGCGTCCGCGCGGGCCCGGCCACGCCACCGACGGCCCGCCACGTCCCACGTCTCGCCGCTGTTGGGGTAGACCACGGCGGGCCCGCCCGTCACCGCCACGGCCACCTCGACGGCGGGCAGCGCCTCGCGCGGGTCGCAGCAGTTCACCCCCACCGCCACCACCTGCTCGACGCCCGCCGCCAGCGCGAACGCCTCGGCGAGCGGCTGCCCGGCCCGCGTCCTGCCGTCCGCGACCGTGTACGACAGCCACACCGGCACGCCGCAGGCCTCCACCGCCCGCAGCAGCGCCTCCGCCTCCCGCACGTCGGGGACCGTCTCCAGCGCCAGCACGTCGGGCCCGGCGGCCACCAGTGCCTCGACGCGCGGCCGGTGGAAACGCGTCAGCTCCGCGACGCCGAGCCCGTACCGCCCCCGGTACTCGGAGCCGTCCGCCAGCACCGCGCCGTACGGGCCGACCGACGCCGCGACGTACGCACGCCACCCGCTGTCCGCGACGGCCCGCCGCGCGAGCCGCACGCTGTCGCCGAACAGCCGTTCCGCCGCGCCCCGTCCGAACCCGGCCCGCGCGAAGCCCTCGAACGACGCCTGGTAGCTGGCGGTCGTCACCACCTCGGCGCCCGCCCGCAGATACGCCGCGTGCGCCGCGACGAGGGCGTCCCGCCCGCCCGGGCCGTCCGCCAGCGGCCGGGCGGTCCACAGGCCGTCGCCCGACACGTCAAGACCCTGGTCGGCGAGCCCGTTCGACAGCCCGCCGTCCAGCACCAGGGCGCGGCCGTCCCGCACGGACGGCGGCGGGAACGCGGGGCTCACCCCAGCTGCGGCGCGACCCGGGAGGCGATCAGCTCCAGGTGGTCGAGGTCGTCGAGGTCGAGGATCTGGAGGTAGAAGCGGCTGGAGCCGGTCGCGGCGAACTCGCCGATCCGCGCCACGACCTCGTCGGGCGTGCCCGCGAGCCCGTTGGCCTTCAGCTCGTCCACGTCACGGCCGATCGCGGCGGCCCGGCGCGCGACCTCGGCGTCGTCCTTGCCGACGCAGGCGATGAGCGCGTTCGAGTAGACCAGGTCGTCCGCCTTGCGCCCGGCCTCCTCGGCGGCCTCGCGTACGCGCGCGAACTGCGCGGTGGTGACGTCGAGGGAGCCGAACGGGATGTTGAACTCGTCGGCGTAGCGGGCGGCAAGCCGCGGCGTCCGCTCCTTGCCCGTGCCGCCGATCAGCACCGGCACCTTCGCCTGCACCGGCTTGGGGAGCGCGGGCGAGTCCTTCAGCTGGTAGTAGGTGCCCTCGTAGCTGAACGTCTCGCCCACCGGGGTCTCCCACAGGCCGGTGACGATGGCGAGCTGCTCTTCGAGGCGCGGGAACTTCTCCTTCGGGAACGGGATGCCGTACGCCGCGTGCTCCTGCCCGAACCAGGCCGCGCCGATGCCCAGTTCGACCCGGCCGCCTGACATGGCGTCCACCTGCGCCACCTGGATCGCGAGCACGCCCGGCAGCCGGAACGTCGCCGCCGTCATGAGCGTGCCGAGCCGGATGCGGCTGGTCTCCCTGGCGAGCCCGGCGAGGGTCAGCCAGGCGTCGGTGGGGCCGGGGAGCCCGTCGCCCTCGCCCATGCGCAGGTAGTGGTCGGAGCGGAAGAAGGCGTCGAAGCCCAGGTCCTCGGTGGCCTTGGCGACGGACAGGAGGGTGTCGTACGAGGCGCCTTGCTGGGGTTCGGTGAAGATACGCAGATCCATGTCCCCCATCATGCACACCTCGGCCCGGCGCCCCCGGCCGGGTCAGGCGCCCGGCGGGCGTCCCGGGGTGAGCAGGGCCGTCTCCCCCGGCGAGATGTCGGGGCGCAGCACGTCGCAGCCGCCCGACCGGTGGAAGACCACGATCTCGCCGGGCGTCAGCCGTGCGGCGACCCCGGCGGCCTGCGCGCCGAGGATCTGTTCGATGCCGGGCGCGAACTGCGCGTCCAGCGCGAGGACCGCCTCGGCCGCCGCCCAGAACGCCGAGCGGCGCGGGGCCGCGCGCGTCACGTGCAGCACGGTCCGCCAGGGCCCGGCGGCCAGCGCGACGTGCGGCGGGCGCCGCAGGTCGCACACGAGGGCCTGCGGCCCGGCGTCCACGGTGGGCGGCGCGGGGGGTTGGGGCGGCCAGGCGCCCGTGTGCCCGGTCAGGACGAGCCGGTCACCCGCGGCCTGCCGCACGCCCGCCCACTGGTCGGGGCCGCGCGTCGCGGCGGTCACCCGGGCGCCCACGGCCAGCAGCCGTAGGGCGAACAGCCGCCCGAACAGGGACTCGCCGAGTACCGCGACGCGGATGCCCTCGGGCCCCGGCGCGGGCAGCGCGACGGACCGGCCGGTGGCGTCCGTGCCCAGGTGGACGCCCGCGTGCGCGGGGTGCAGGAGCGGGCCCGTGGGGGCGGGGTCGTTCCAGGCGGTGCCGGGCAGCGAGGTGAGGTCGGGGGTGGTGCTCATCGGGGGTTCACGCCTCCGGTGCGGGCGGGCGGCTGGACGGCGCCGGTGAGGTCGCGGCCTCCGACGAACAGGCCGGTCGCCTCGACGAGGGAACGGGACGGGTACGCCACGGGCAGGGTCGCGAGCAGCCCGGCCGCCTGGTCGGTGGCGGGTGGGCCGACCAGTCCCGACTGGATGAGGCGGTCGCGTTCGGCCGCGGCGTGCTGGGCGACCGTGCTGACGACGCGCACGGCGGTGCGCACCCGCAGCTCGCCGCCCTCGCGGGTCAGGGTGGCGGCCGTGACGACGCGGTCGGCGGTGCAGGCGGCGAGGCCGGTGAGCAGCCGCGTCCAGTCGGCCTGGCGGTGGATCTCGGCGGTGACCGTGCAGTGGGTGGCGGCGTTGCCCGCCCAGCTGCCGGGGATGGCGCGGCCTTCGCCCGACGCGTCGCCGATCTGCCGCAGCAGGGCGCGTACGGCCTCGGCGTCCAGCGGGGTGCTCGGCGCGCCGAGGGTGGCGAGCCGGGCGCGCAGCCGCGCCGTCGCCGCGGCCAGGGCCGCCCTGGCGCCGGGGGCGCCGCCGCCGCGCCGCTCGGCGGCCCCGGGGGCGTCGAACGGCTCGTAGCGCAGGACCAGCCAGGACCGTACGGCGATGGGCCGTCCGCCGGTGGGCAGTTGGCGGTAGGCGACGGTCGGCTGGTAGCGGTAGTGGAAGTCCCAGGGCGGCAGGCCGAACTGCTCGACGACGAGTTGGGCGGCGGCGGGCCTGGCGGGGTCGTGGTCCAGCCAGCGCGCGATCTCGGCGGCGGGCAGCAGCGGGAGCGTCCCGCCGGGGAAGGCGACGACGGCGGCGTGGCCGCGTCCGTCGGCGAGGACGCCCATGCCCTTGCCCTGGGCGCGGCGCGGCGTGGGGCGGGTGGCACCGGCCGCCGCGTTGCGGTCGGGGACCTCGGTGACGTCGAGGGCGGGCAGCAGGGTGTGGGCGAGGCCGAGGTGGTCCTCGCCGCCCGGCCGCTCGGGGGCGGACGCGGCGGCGAGGGCGCGGCGGCGCTGCTGGTCCATGAACTGCTGGTCGGCCCAGTCGCCGTGGCGGCGTACGAGGGCCCCCGCGGCGAGCAGTCCGCCCGCGCCCGCGAGGGCGTAGCCCCAGGCGCTCTGGAACGCGACCCCGGCCGCGATGCTCCCGGCCCCGGCCTCCAGGGCGACCAGTCGGCCGCGGGTGAACCGCAGCGGGCGGCGGGGCCTGGGGGGCGTGGTGGCCGGTGCCGGTGCCGGGTCGCCGTCGCGGCGTCCGCCTCTTCTCGCCATCACTCTCCTTCTCCGTTCTCGTCGGCGGAATCCGCCGGGCCGCTGCGCTGTTCGCGCCCCGCGGCCTCGGGGTCGAGCACGGGGCCGTGCGGCAGCAGCCGCACGAAGCTCTGCGGCAGCGAAGGGGCGTCGCCGGGCGTGTAGCGCAGCCGCTGCACGGCGTCGGGCGACGCGAAGGGGAACGCCGTGCCGCTGTCCGTCACGAGCGTGTAGGTGCCGCCGGAGCCCGCCGACGTGGTGGCGCGTACGACGACGCCGGAGCCGGTCGGTATCCAGATCCTGTCGATCTCCCCGAGCCGGGAGCCGTCGATGGCGACGACGGGCTGCATGTCGGGCGGCTCTGGCATGACGCCCGGCAGGTGCACGGTCGCCTGCCAGGGCGTGTCGCTCGGCTGGCCGCCGGGCGGGGTGCTGATGCAGACGGGCTGGTCGCGGCCGGGCTCCTGGGCCTGCGGCAGCAGGTCGGGCCAGGCGCTGTTGCCCGGGGCCTCGTCCTGCGACGGGGTGGCGCGGGCGGCGTCGGCGCTGGTGATCGTGTGGTCGGCCGGGGCGTCGGCGCTCAGCAGCCGGTGGACGACCTGCGAGATGCTGAGCAGGCCGTCGGGGCGGACGAGGAAGTACTGCGGGTTCTGCCCGGCGCCCTCGGTGTGCGCCAGGTCGCCGACGGACGCCTCGAAGGGCAGCGCTCCCGCGGCGGGCGCGGCTCCGGTGTCGCCACTGGTGGCCGGGATCTCGATCTCGGGTCCCTCGGGGACGGTCGCGATGATGTCGGCAGGGAGCGGCTGCGGTTCGGCGCGCTGGAGGTCGAGGAGGCCGCGTACGCCTTCCGAGATGAGGTGGCGGCGGCCCTCGGTGAGGAGCCACAGCCTGCCGTCCTCGGTCTCGGCGAGCAGGGTGGTGCTCGGGGTGCCCTCGGGGGGCGCGACGCCTGGCACCGAGATGTACAGGGCGGTCCCGGTCGGTTCGCCGCCGCGCTCGGCGGGGATGGCGCACAGCGTCCAGTCGCCGGTCACGAGGTCGCCCTCGCCCGGCAGCGCGTCGGGGGCGCCCTCGATGCCGACGGGCAGACCGCGCGGCGCGTCGTTCAGCACGCCCTGGCGCACCTCGGTCAGCTGGCCGCCGCCGACCAGCAGCGCGGAGGCGAGGTTGAGCGCGGGGTGGACGACGCCCTCCGTGACGACGTACCGGTCGCCGTCGCCCGCGATGACGGCGCCGCTGGCGGGCAGCGCGGGGCCCCGTCCGCCGCCGAGCCAGCCGGCGATGCCGAAGCCCGCCATGATGAGGATGCCGATGGCGATGCCGCCGCCGAGACCGCGGTTGAGGCGGCGGCGCGGGTCGTGCCTGGCCTCGTCCGTGCCGCGGATGAGGCTGGTGGTCCTTCGGCGGTTCTCGTAGGCGTACGCCTCCGCCTGCTCACTTGTCGTGGCCATCTATCGTGTCCGGTTCCGGGAGGCGGTGGTCGAGTGGTCGGGTGCGGGCACGTCGCTGCCGTCGAGCCAGTCGAGACGTGGACGAGGGGGCCGGGAAGGACCGGGGGAACCGGGGGGCCGGGGCGCGGCGCCGTGGCCGTCGGTCTCCCGGGGCGCGGGGTCGGGACCTGCACGCCAGCCGCGTCCGGCGGCGCGGCGGAGCGCGGGGGCACCCAGCAGGCCGAGGACGACGGCGAGCAGCAGGCATCCGCTCCAGGCGAGGGCGGTGGCGGCGGTGCTCGACAGCAGCGGCTCGTCCTCGGGGACGTCGGCGAGGGCGACGCGTCCGCCACCGCTGCCGCCGCCCCCCGCGGGCTCGGAGCCCGGCAGCCAGGTGAGCGCGCCGAAGGGATCGACGATGCCCGCGCCCGTGCGGTCGTTGTCGCCGCCGCCGACCGGGGTCGCCGAGCCGAGGAGCCGTTCGGTGACCTGCGCGGCGGACAGGTCGGGGTGCAGGGAGCGGACGAGGGCGGCGGCGCCGGAGACCTCGGCCGCGGCGTAGCTGTTGCCCGAGTCCACGCGGTAGCCGGAGCCGCCGGGCGACAGGACGGTCATGTTCTCGCCGTAGCCCGCGAGGTCGATCCACAGGCCACGGTTGGAGGACTGCACGGGCTGGCCGTCGGCGTCCACCGAGGTGACGGCGATGACCCCCTCGTAGGCGGCCGGGTACATGCGGCCCTCCTCGACGGTGTCGTTCGCCTCGTTGCCCGCGGCGGCGACGACCACGACGTCGGCGGCGACCGCGCGGGCGACGGCGTCGCGCAGCGCGTCGTGGCCGACCGGGAAGGCGAAGGAGAGGTTGAGGACGCCGACGCCCGCGGCCACCGCGTCGTCGATGGCGGCGGCGAGGAGGGTGACGTCCACCTGGTCCACGCCCTCGGCGATGCGCACCGGGTAGACGGAGGCGCCGGGGGCCACCCCGGTCATCCGGTCGCCGTCGGCGCGGCGCCCGGCTATCAGCCCGGCGAGCGCGGTGCCGTGCCCCTCGCAGTCCTGTTCGGGCCGCGGGGTGGCGCGGTCGAAGCCGCGTTCCTCGTTGACCGTCGTGTACTCGCTGCCGCGGCGTACGGCCCCGTCGAGGTCGGGGTGCCGCGCGTCCACCCCCGAGTCCACGACGCCGACCGTCACGCCGGTGCCGGTGGACAGGTCCCAGGCGTGGCGCAGGGCGAGCTGCTGGATGAGCGGGTAGGGGCCCGCCGCGTCGGGGAGTTCCGCGCCGACGATCTCGGTGCGGCAGGGCTCGGCGGCGGCCGACGGCGTGGCCAGGCCGGGGACGGCGAGCTGCCCCGCGCACAGGGCGGCCGTCACGGCGGCGAGCAGGGGGCCGCGCCCTCGGCGCGGCGGGTCGGGGAGGTGGGGCACGCGCTGTCTCCTCACGCCCGCAGGTCGAGCAGGGTGGTGTACACGTCCCAGACGGCGAGGACGAGGGGCACGACGGCGAGGAGGATCGTCGTCTCCAGCATGTCGAGGCCGCGCGAGACGCGGGGGTTGAGGCGATAGCGGCCCGCGAAGAGCCCGACGCACCCGGCGATCAGCGCGATCAGCAGCGTGAGGGGGAAGATGACGCCCAGCAGCGGCAGTTGCTCGCCGAGCCGGTCGGTGACGGTGAAGGCGGCGACGCCGACCGACGCGATCAGCGCGGTGAACAGCGGCACGGCGGTCTGGCCGCGCTCCTTGAACAGCCGGGAGCGCAGCAGCGTCAGGACGAGCAGCGTGCCCGCCAGGACGCGGGCCCACAGGTCGCCGGCGCCGAAGAGGACGAGAAGACCGCCGCCCGCGACGAGATGGCTGCCGACGAGCATGCCGGTGAGCAGCTGCCTGGCCCGCTCGACGCGGGCCGTGAGCCGGTCGTGTTCGAGCTGGCTGGGCAGGGCTTCGAGGTCCTCGACGGTGGCGGCGACGTGGGGCGCGGGGATGCGGGCGAGGCGCAGCGCGACCGTGGGCCACAGGGTGGTGAGCGCGAGGGCGAGGGGCGCGGCGACGGAGGCGGCGCGTACGGCGGAGACGTCCCAGACGGCGCACTGGAGCGCGCCCACGGCGGCCAGCGGTCCCGCGACGACGAGGGCGGCGAACGTGCCGTCCCCGCCGCCGACGAGCACGGGCCCGACCGCGCCGACGACGGCCAGGACGGCGCAGGCGAGGAGGAGATGGCCCGCCGTGAACCCGGCGACGGTGCCCTCCTCGGTGCCGAGGAGCCGTACGGCGCCGAGCATCGCGGCGGGGGCGGCGAGCACTCCGGCCCAGGTGCCCGAGCGGATGTCGCCGAAGGCGCGGGACATCAGCGCGCCGAGGGCGAGGGTGAACAGGGCGGTGGCCAGGGCGAGCCAGCCGGGCAGGCGGCCGGGTGCGGCGGCGAGGGCGGCGCAGGTGGCGAGGAGGGCGACGGTGGCGAGGGCGCCCGCCGTGCCGCGGGTGGCGGCGGTGGCCCAGGAGCCGCGGACGCCGTGTTCGCCGATGATCTCGACGACGTCGTCGTACAGCGGCGGGGTCGTGTCGTCGTCGCCGTGGGTGAGGAAGAGGAGGTCGCCCTCGGTGACGCCCTGGGCGGCGAGGGAGGCGGCGGGGTCGAGGCGGGTGCCGTCGGTGCGGCGCAGGAGCCAGCCGCCGTGCCGGACGCCGCCGTCGGCGCCGGGGTCCTCCCCGGCGTGGCCGAGGAGGGCGGGCAGGAGCCTGGCCAGCGGGACGGCGGCGGGGACGGCGAGGTCGGCGCGGCTGCGGGGGCCTGCCAGGCCGATGCGGACGAAGTCGGCGCCGCTGGGCGCCGTCGGCTGCTGGGTGGTCGGGGCGCTCATGGGCGGGTCCTGGGGGTGGTCTGGGCGGCGGTTTTCCGGGCGGCGGCCGGTTCGGCGCTGCCGAGGGGCGAGTCGGTGCGCACGAGTTGGACGGGGACGTTCCCGAGGCGGCGGTGGAGCAGCAGGCCGCGGCCCTTCTTGCGCTGGGCCGGCTTGACGCCCCACATCGCCATCTCGTCCTTGGGGAAGCTCATCAGGACGGCCGGGGTGTTCAGTTCCTTCATGCGGCTGATCAGCGGGTCGCCGACGCTGCGCGCGGCGCCGCCCGCCTGGCGGGTGAGGTAGATGTGGAAGCCCATGCCGCGGGCCTGGGGGAGGTAGTCCAGCAGGTACCGCAGCGGGTTGCCCGCGGAGGTGGCGACCAGGTCGTAGTCGTCCACGAGGACGAAGATCTCGGGGCCGCTCCACCAGGAGCGGTCACGGAGCTGCTCGGGGGTGACCTCGCTCGTCGGGACGCGTTTCTTCAGCCCCTCGGCGAGCCCGGAGATGATCTCCATGGAGCGTTTGTGCTCGGTCGCGTAGCCGAGGAGGCTCGGGCCGTCGAACTCGCGGAGCATCGTCATGCGCGGGTCGAGGATGATGATCTTGGCGCGCTCCGGCGGGTGGGCCTCGATGATCTGCCGGGCGATCGAGCGCAGCAGCGACGTCTTGCCGCTCTCCGTGTCGCCGATGGCGATCAGCCCGGCCTCTTCGCCCGGCGTGAAGACGACGGGTTCCAGGCGGTTGCCCTCGATGCCGATCGTGACGCCCGAGGTGTCGGCGGCGGACGGCAGTTCGGCCAGGGACAGCGAGAGGGGCAGCAGCCGGACGCGGGGGGCGCGCGGCCCGGTCCAGGCGCCGTCGATGCGGTTGATGAGGTCGGTGACGCCCTCGGAGACGGCGGTGGCCGAGCGCACGCCGTCCACGCGAGGCACGGCGGACAGGAAGTGCAGCTTGTCGGGGGTGATGCCGCGGCCGGGGCGCCCGGCGGGGATCGTGCGCTGGACCTTGCGGTCCACCTCGGAGTCGAGGGCGTCGCCGAGGCGCAGCTCGACCTTCGTGCCGACGAGGTCGCGCATGCCCATGCGCATGTCGAGCCACCGGTTGCCGGTGATGACGAGGTGGATGCCGTAGGTGAGCATGCGGCCCGCGACGTTCATCAGGAGCGCTTCCAGCTCCGGGTAGCTCTGCCGCAGCACGGCCCAGCCGTCCACGACGAGGAAGAGGTCGCCGAACGGGTCGTCCGTGACGCGTCCCGAGGCGCGGGCGGCGCGGTAGTCGGCCATGGAGTCCACGCCGATCTCACGGAACCGCGTCTCGCGGGTCTCCATGACGTGCATGACCTCGGCGACGGTGCGGTTGACGACCTCGGCGTCGAGGCGGCTCGCGACGCCGCCGACGTGCGGCAGCCGGGCGAAGGGGAAGAGCGTGCCGGAGAAGTCGAGGCAGTAGAACTGCACCTCGGTCGGGGTGTGGCGCAGGGCGAGCGAGGCGATGAGGCTGCGGACGACGGTGGACTTGCCGCTGTGCGGTCCGCCGACGACGGCGACGTGGCCGCCCGCCCCCGTGAGGTCCAGCTCCAGCGGATCGCGCCGCTGGTGGTAGGGCTTGTCCACGATGCCGATGACGGGGGTGAGTTCCTTCATGGCGGGCGAGGCGCTGTAGCCGCGGCCGGGGCGTTCGCGCAGGTCGGTGTGGAGCGCGTCCAGGGGTTCGGGCGCTTCGAGCGGCGGCAGCCACACCTGGTGGGCCTGGGCGCCCTGGCCGGTCATCTGCTCGACCATGACGCTGAGGACGGTGGTGCCGAGTTCCTCGGAGTCCGAGAAGTCGTCCGGCTCCGGCTCGGGTTCGGGCTCGGAGGGCAGCTGCTCGGCGGGGACGGCGACGTAACGGGCCGGGAAGGGCCGCACGTTCATGGCGCCGCCCAGGGCGGCTCCCGCGCTGTCCTCGCCGGTGCGGTACGGGCCGGAGACGTAGGCGGCGCGGAAGCGCTTGAGCGTGGTGGTGTCGGTGCGCAGGTAGCCGTGGCCGGGGGCGCTCGGCAGGTGGTTGGCGTCGGGGACGCCGATGGCGGTGCGGCTCTCCGACTCGGAGAACGTGCGCAGGCCAACGCGGTAGGACAGGTGCGCCTCCAGGCCGCGCAGCTTGCCCTCGTCCAGGCGCTGCGAGGCGAGCAGCAGGTGCAGGCCGAGGGAGCGGCCGAGGCGGCCTATCTGGACGAAGAGGTCCGCGAAGTCGGGCTTCTGCGCGAGCAATTCGGAGAACTCGTCCACGACGATGAAGAGGCTGGGCAGCGGCGGCAGGCTGGCGCCGCGCTGGCGGGCGCGCTCGTAGTCGCGGACGGAGACGAGGTTCCCCGCGTCGCGCAGGACCTCCTGGCGGCGGTTCATCTCGCCGGACAGGGCCTCCCGCATGCGGTCCACGAGCGTGAGGTCGTCCTCCAGGTTGGTGATGACGGCCGCGACGTGCGGCAGGTCCGACATCCCGGCGAACGTGGCGCCGCCCTTGAAGTCCACCAGCACGAGGTTGAGCTGGTCGCTTGAGTGGGTGACGGCCATGCCGAGGACGAGGGTGCGCAGCAGCTCGGACTTGCCCGAGCCGGTGGCGCCGACGAGCAGGCCGTGCGGGCCCATGCCGTTCTGCGCCGACTCCTTGATGTCGAGTTCGAGGAGGTTGCCCTCGCCCGAGACGCCGATGGGGACCTGGAGGCGGTCGCGCATCGGCCGGGGCCGCCACAGGGCCTCCAGGTCGAGGTGGCCGGGGTCCTGGATGTTGAGCAGCGCGGGGAGGGTGTTGACGGCGGTGGTCAGGTCCTCGCTCTCGCCGACCGGCACGGCGGCGTCCGCGCGGAAGCGGGCGAGCTGTCCGGCGAGGGCGTCGGCCTCCGCGACGGACAGGGCGTCGGCCGTGCCGAGGCTGTCGGTCGTCTCGGCGGCGCGGACGGTCAGGGCGCCCTCGGCGGTGACTTCGAGCCGTACGCCGTGGCTCTCGGTGAGTGCGGCGGCCCGCCCGTCCACGTCGAGGACGGTGACGCCCTGGAGGCCGCCGGGGTCGAGCAGCGCCTCGCCGCCGGTGACGAGGCCGCCGTCGAGGACGACGAGGAGCTGCGGCAGGTCGGGGTCGGGCTCGGCGTGGCGGTTGAAGCGGGTGCGGCGGGTCAGCTCCGCGCCCAGCCAGTCCTCCAGGACGGCGAGGCTGGCGTGCATCATCCGCACCGGGCCGACGTGGTCCATCTCCTCGGGATGGTGCGTGTGCGGCAGCCACTTGAGCCAGCCCCAGCGCGGCCCCTCGATGTCGGTGGTGCAGACGACGACCCGCAGGTCGCGCGGCGAGTGGAAGGCGACGGCCTGCGCCAGCACGGCGCGGAACAGGGCGCGCGCCGCGTCCGGGTCGTCGCCCGTGCCCGTCACCGACATCGCGGCGAAGCGGCGCAGCGCCACCTGGACCGGCAGGTCGGGCACGACGGAGTACGCCTCGATGAAGCGTTTCAGCGCGACGGCGCTCAGCGGGTCGAGGTCCTCGACGGGCGCCGAATCGCCGGGCACCAGGGGTGTCGCGAGGTAGCGGGGGCCGGTGCCGACGCGGACGACGCCGAAGTCCTTGTCGGTGCTGCGGCGTTCCCACAGGCGGCGGCTCGCGGCGACGGCCCACAGGGCGCCGGGCGGCGGGGAGTTCCACTGGAGCGCCTGGCGCTGGGCGGCGGCGGTGCGGCGGACCTCGGCGCGCGTGCGCTCCAGGTAGCGCAGGTACTCACGGCGTTCGTGCCGCGCCTGGGTCTTGGCGGTGCCGCGCTGGCGGATGACGGAGCCGACGACCATGGCCAGGCAGGACACCAGGAACATGCTGCCGACGATGTAGCCGATCGGGCCGCGTCCCATCGTCAGCATGTAGAGGACGGAGCCGAGGCCGCTGAGCGCGGGCAGCGCCGTCATCCAGATGTTGGCGTCCTCGGGCTGCGGCAGTTCCGGAGGGGCCTTGAGGACAAGGTCCTTCTCCGGCACCGTCGGCCCCTGCGCGCGGGCGGGGCGCCGGAAGACGGTGGTCGGCGTCGTCACAGTCATACGGTCCTGGCTCTCTGGCTGGTGCAGCTACGGAGTACGGCGGCTGTAGACCTCGCCCCGGTAGGCGTCTCGCATCGCGTCCCGGTAGGAGTCGTACTCGTGCTCGATCCGTTCTACGGAGCGGAGCATGTCCGTCTCGTTCAGGTTGTCGTCGGTCGGGTCGGTCAGGGTGGCGTCCCCCAGGCCGCGGTGGTCGGCGTGCACGGCGGCCTCGGCGATGAGGCGCCTGGGTATGGTGTCACCGTTGCGGAACGCCTCGTTCTCCGCCTGCCAGTCGAGGGACGGGCTGGTGTCCGGCATCAGGTAGCGGATGCCGGTGCCGAGGCCGTAGGTGGCGACCACCACGCCGATCTTGCCGGGGAGCGGCGGCGTCGCGTCCTTGATGATCGTACCGGCGGCGGCGATGCCCGCCACCAGCGACGACTGGTTGCGCGCGCTCGCCGCGGTGGGGATGTCCCGGTCGAGTTCGGCGCGGTGGAGGGTGCCCTCGACGCGGCCGATCGCGGCGAACGCGTCGTCCTGGCCACGGCCGCTGGTGCCGTCGCGGACGAACGCGTTGTAGGCCGTGGTCTCCTGCCAGGCCGCGACTCCGGCGTTGAACTGTTCGTTGACGTCCTTCTCCGTGCCGCCGAGCAGTGTGAACAGCTTCATGCGGTCGTCGTGCGAGAGGTCGAACGAGTAGCGGTAGTCGTTGCCGAGCAGGTCGGGATCGGTGACGTCGCCGGGGGACGCGCCCGCGGCGAACGCGCTCTCCGGCGACTCGGGCTTGGACAGCTGGTCCATGTAGCGCACCGCGAGGTCGGACAGCGAGGTCTGGAGCGCCGTGTGGTCGGCGGGGTGGTCGTTCGCCGTGCCGAGGATCTCGGCGGAGCGGTCGGGCGCGTCCGTGAACAGGTGGTACGCGGCCTCGACGTACGCGCCCGCGGCGTTGTCGTGGTGGTCGAGGCCGGGCGGGATGGTGGTGCCGCTGGTGATCAGGTCGGCGGCGCCCTCGCTGTCCTGCCAGGTGATGCCGAGCAGCCCGGAGCGGAACGTGTCGTCGTTCAGGAGGTCGGCGGACAGCCCGGTGTTGAGGGACGCGACGTGCAGCAGGTCGCTGCTCACCGTGTTGGGCACGCCGTCCACGACGCCCAGCAGGTACTGCACGTTGGTGCGCTGCCCGAGGTCCACGGCGGCCTCGGCGAGGACGCGGCCGAACTCGTCGCCCGGCGGGACGGTCGCCGTGCCCATGAGGTCGCCGAAGTCGTTGAAGCGGCGCAGCTCGTCGTCGAAACCGACGGGCAGGGAGGGGTCGAACAGGATGCTGTCCTCATGGTCGAGGACGAACGGCCGCAGCGCCTCGGGGATCGCGCCGGGCTCCCGCTCGGGGTCGTGCCCGCCGACGCGCCAGTCGAGCATCATGGTCAGCCCGTTCGCGACACGCTGGGCGGCGGCGTGGCCGCCGGTGGGCGGATCGGCGTCCTCGCCCTCACCGGCCAGCCTGCCGAGCGCGACCAGGGCGTCCGCGTCCAGGCGGCCGTAGAAGGCGTCGAGGTAGGCGAGTTCCGCGTCGGTGAGCGGGCGTGTGGAGCCGGGCGGGTCGCCGTGGACACCGAGCCTGATCGATTCGAGGGTCTCCGTCCAGCGGCGCAGGGCCTCGTGGTCCGGGGGCTCCTCGCGGAGTTCCTCGGCGAGCCGGTCGGCGGCCCAGACGGCCTGGTCCTCGCTGGTGAACAGGCCGAGCGGCCCGTCGGACAGGTCGTAGCCGAGGTCGCCCAGCTCCGCGCCGTAGTCGGCGAGCCTGCCGCGGTAGGCGGTGACGGCGTCGGTGATGTCGGCGTCGGTGGCGCGGGCGCTGTCGGCGCAGTCGTCGAGGTGCCGCCGCCTGATGCCCGCGGCGAGGCTGTCGGGGAGCTGGTAGACCGTCTCCAGCGCGGACCTGTGGGTCGGCGGGACGTCGAGCGTGGTGCCCCGGTACGTCACCTGGACGGTGTCGATGCGGCCCCTGGTGAGCGACGGGGGCAGGGGGCTCTCGACGGCCGTGCGCAGCGCGCCCTGCCAGCCCTCCCACTCGTTGACGGCCGCGCTGATGTGGCGCGAGCGCGCCTCCTCCAGGCCGCCGTCGCCGAGGATCAGGTTCGTGACCTCCTCCTCGGCGGTGATCGCCTCGTTCATGGCACGCACGACGTAGCCGACGACGCGGTCCATGTCCTGGCCGTTGCCCTGGAGTCCGCGTGCCGTCGCGTCGATGCGGCCGTCCTCGTCCACGAGCGGGGCGCCGTCGAGCGTGCCCGCGTCCGCCGCCACCTCGGTGGCGTGCCGCGCCAGTTCACCGGCGCCGTCGGCCTCACCGGCGGCACGGGCGTAGACGAGGGCGGTGTCCGCCATCTCGCCCGGCCTGATCTCGGCGGAGAAATCCCGCTGCCGGGTCCACGGCTTCTTCCCTGCCACGTCCTCGACCTCGTCGCTGCTGAAGGAGAAGTCCGGCATCTCCGCCACCCCCATGAGGCCCTGTCGCCCCGATCGTCCGCGCGGTCCTGTGCGCGAATGATCTTGGGAGGGCCGGATGTGGCGTTTCCGGACGGGAAGTTAACTCGGCCTGAAGGGAACAGGAAGGTTGCCGTGGGTATCCGGGGACGACGGAAACCGGGGGTTCACCTGTGCTTACGTGAGGCCGGGCACCGCCCCGGCGGGGAACCGGAGGTCCCCGCCGGGCGCGGCGTCAGATGGCGTCGGCGACGGACGAGTCGGCGCTGACCGTGTTGATGACGACGCCGTTGATCGTGGCGTTGGTGTCGATCTCCAGCTCGTCGCCCTCGTCGGCGACGGTGAAGTCGGCCCCGGCCATGTTCTCCCGGCCCTCCGCCGCCATGCCGACGCCCCGGATGTGCTTCTCCCGGGTGGCGATCACCGCGGCGGGGAACTCGGTCGCCCCCGCGTAGCTCCCGGGGTTGACCTCCGCCATGCGGAGGTAACGCCCGCTGCTCTCCGCCGCGTCCGAGCTGTCCAGGCTGCCCCGGCCCGCGTCCCGGTAGCCCTCCGACTCGTAACCCAGGCTGCTGAAGTTCACTGCTGTCTCCTCGTGCTATTCACCGAGCACTCCCTTGGTGGCGGCCCTGTCGGTGGCCCAGACCGCCGGGTCCTCGGTCAGCTCGGTGGGATTGCGGTCACGGGCCTTGTCGTCCCGGTCCCGCTGGTTACCGGTGTGCGCGCCCGCGGGCGGCGCCGCGGCACCGGCCCCTCGTGCGCCCGCACCGGCGGCCCCCGAGGGGCCCGCCGCTCCGGCCCGTGCCGTCGCGGTCCCGGAGGCGCCCGGCGCACCGGACGTCCCCGGCCGTACGGACGCCTGGGCCCCCGCCGCCGCCGCGCCACCGGGCCGCCCCGACAGGCGACCGCCCGCCGTGACGTCCCGGACGCCGCTGCGCCACGTCCCTGCCGACTCCCGCAGGGCGGTGGCCCGCCCGGCGCCGAGTCGGCCACGCGTACGGCCGCCCTGTCCGCCGCCGTGCGCCGCCGCCCCCGGCGGCATCATCCCGCCACGGGCGGCGCCCGCTGCGGCCCCGCCCGGCACGCCTCCGGCCCGGCCGGGGAAGGCCGTGCCGCCCCCGCCACGCGCCTGGGTGAAGCCGCCGGCGCCGCTCCTGCCGGCCGCCGGGCGCTGCCCGAACCGGCCCGCCGTGGACGCGCCTGGCGGTGGGAGGTACGGGCGCCCGCCCTGGGCCGCCTGGTGGATGCCGAGGGAGTTGGCGACCCGGGCCTGCCGTCCCATGTTCTGGAGGGCCTGCTGGGTCATCTGCTGGCGGGCGGGCCCGGCGTTGGCGATGCTCGGCGGCACCGCTCCCCCGTACCAGCCGCCGATGTTGCCCCCGCCGGCGCCCCCGACGAGGCCGGGGACGAGCGCGGCGCCGCCGCCGACGAGCCCGGGGATGACCCCCGCGCCGCCCGCGACCGCGCCTGGACCGTTGCCCAGGCCCGAGTAGCGGCCCGAGTAGTCGGTCTCGGCGCCCCAGCCCTCGCCCGTGTTCGGGTCGATCCACTGGCCGGTGGAGGGGTCGAACTCCCGGCCCGTCGCCGGATCGACGAGGTGGCCGGTGCTCGGGCTCTGCACCCACCCGGCGAAGTCGCCCCCTTCCGGGCCGACGACGCTGGAGCCGGGGTAGTCGCCCTCCCCGACCGACGCGCCGTTGGGGGCCACGTACCCCGCCCGGCGCGCGCCGCCGCCACCACCGCCGGACACGGACGCCACGCTGCGGCCCCCGCCGCCACGGTTCGCCGCGTAGGCCGCCGCGGCGCCCACCGCGCCACCGCCGCCGAACGCGGCCGAGTTCTGCACGCCCCCGTCGCCCGAGCCGCCCTCGGGCGCGGGCGGCGGTTCCTCGCCGATGACACGGCTGAACTCGTCGCTGAGGCCGTCGAGCACGACCAGTGCCTGGTTCTTCAGTTCCGTCTTCTGCGTCGTGGCGACCTCGCTGGCACGGATGACCCCCATGCCGACGTCGATCACCCGGATGCGCTCCTCAAGCCGCTGCTCGACCTCGAAGAACTGGTCGTCGAGCTCGATGGCCTTCTCCGCCGCGCGCGCGGAGTGGTCCGCCGCCTGCTGGAGCTGGTCGGCGATGCGGACCGCCGCCTGGCCCGCGCCCTCGGCCCAGCCGCTCGCCGCGGAGATGCGGTCGGAGAGTTCGAGCAGCCCGACGCCCTCCTCGGCCGCGGTCGCCCGCGCCGTACCGGCGAGCGCGCTGCCCTCCGCACCGGCCGCCGCCGCGAGCGCGCGCCACGCACCGGCCGCCGCCTGCATGTGCATGTAGCGGGCGCTCAGGATTCTGTTGATCGCGTCGTCGAACGCCGCGTCAGGCGATGCCATGTCAGCCTGCCCCCCAGTACACGCCGCCCGGCGGGAAGTACTCCGTGGTGGGCGGCAGATCCTCCAGCACGGAGGGGTGTTCCGCCTCCATGCTCCAGTCGAACTCGGTGATGTCGCGGATATCGACCTTCGACAGCATCACCCGCGCGTCCTCGTCCGTGTCGAGCCCGATGCCCGCGGCGGTGGCGGCGCTGGTCCTGATGTCCTCCACCGTGACGCCGGCCCGCTCCAGCTCACGGAGCATGGAGAGGGCCGCCGCCTCCAGTGCCGCCGACGCGCGGGCGGCGTTCGGCACGTCGCCGAACATCTCCCGGGCCGAGGCGATCTGGGCGAAGCTCTGCTTCATGGACGCGAGACCATCGCGTCTGCCCGCGCCGTCCTCGGCGCCGTTGAGGCCGCCGATGTTCATCGTGACCATGGTCAGCGCTTCCCTTCGTGGGTGTCAGGCCCCGCCGCCGGCGACGCGCGCCATCCGCTCGGCCCGCTCACCGGCCATGGTCGCGACCCGGTTCATGCCGGTGTGCATGTTGCCGACGCTCTCGTCGTGCACGCCGACCTTCTGGCGGAACTCGGCGTCACGGATGGCGAGACGCGCGCTGACCTGCTCCTGCACCGCCTCGTTGGCGGCGATGGACTGGATGCCGTTGCGGACCTCGTTCCAGATGCGCTCGACCTCCTCCCGCTGCGCCGTCGTCTGGGAGGAGATGTCCTGGAAGCCGGAGGCGATGAACTCGATGGCCACGGTGGTGCCTTTCTCTTGAGCGAGGTCGGTCCGTGCCGGACGGCACGGACCGCGGTCCCGGGGTTCAGATGCCGCCGGCGATCGCGCCGTCGGGGGTGATGGTCTGGATGGAGACGCCGTTCACGACGCCCTGGGCGTCGATGTCCAGTTCCTCGGCCTCGGTGATCACGATGCCGAAGTCCGTCTCCAGCGTCTCCAGGATCTCGGAGAGCACCTGGCCCGACTTGCCGAGCGCCGAGTAGTTCTCCTGGGCCTGGGCGGTGCCCGCGCCGCGGATGGCGGTGTGGACGGTGTCACTCAGCCCGCCGAGCCTGGTGGACGTGGTGGCCATGTCCTGGTACGCCTCAAGGAGGATGCTCCGGACCGCCGCCGCCTGGTCCCCGTCGAGCTTGACCTTGTCGAAATCCATGTCTGCGTCTCACGCTCCCACTCGACTGACGGCGACGGCCCCTTGGACATACGCCGCCGTATGTTGGGTCATATGATTCACCACTTCTGCGGTCGGCGCATCGACCGGTGTGTATCAGTTCGGTAAGAAACCCGGGAACGGAACGTCGGAACAGCCCGAAACGGACTTACACCGGCGAGTACTTCTCCTCGATGCGGACGCGAAGATGGCTGTTCTCCCGCATGTTGAGGTTCTCCAGGATCGCCCGCGCCTGCATCTCCTGCACATGGGCGGCGCTCTCGCGTCCCAGACCGCGCAGCGCGGTCGCGAGCCAGGTGCGCTGCATTGCGACCACGAACGGATCGAACGGTTGCTCCGCGGCATGGCTCAGTGACCGTCCGGCCCAGCGCGCGGCCTCCTCGAATTCCCCGAGTTCCAGGTGGTATTCCGCCAGGACACCGGCCGCGATGGTCATTTCGTAGGGCAGCGAGAGCGACCTGTAGTTGTTCATCAACAGTCGGTACGCCTCGGCGTGGTGGCCCAGCAGGAGATGGCAGCGCCCGAGGTTGTTGACGACCTGGGGGCGCAGTTCCGGCAGCCCCGCGGCGTCCACCTCGGCGAGGGCGCGCTCGGCCTCATCGACGGCCTCGGTGAGCCGCCCGGCCGAGCCGAGGCACGGCACGAGGTTGGTCGTCACGGCGATGGCCTCGGCCCGTTCCCCGCACTCCCGGAAGAGGGTGGCGCTGCGCCGCAGCAGCTCGACGCCCTCAAGCCCCTCGCCGCGCTGCCCGGCCGCCTTGCCCAACTGTCCGTAGGCCACGGCCCGCGCGTAGGTGTCGTCACGCCGCGCGGCGACCCGCAGCACCAGGTCGCACAGCCGCCGCTGCGCCCGCCAGGCCAGCCGCATGCCGAAGTACGTCTCCAGCGCGGAGACCGCCTCCAGCGCGAAGTCGGACAGCGGCCGTCCGCCGAGGGCCTGCCCGTCGTCGTGCTCGGGGGCGGCCAGGGCGGCGGCGAGCGACAGGACGTCCTCCAGCGTCGCGTCCGCCCAGGGCAGCGACTCGTCCACGTGGGTGAAGAGCTGCCCGCTGGGGAACCGCCCGGCGCCGGCCCGGTAGCGGCGGCGGTAGCGGTCGGACAGGGCGAACGGCGAGTTGACGCGGTAGAGGGAGCCGAGGTACCAGCGCGCGAGTCCGGCGAGTCCTGCGGCGGTGCGCTCGGCGGGCAGCCGGGCGGCCTGCCGGACGGCGGCGGAGCGCACCAGGTCGTGCAGCGCGTAGATGCCGGGCCGGGGGCTGCTCGCGATCCGGGCGTCCGTGAGCCGGTCGAGCGCCTCGCGCGCCTCCCGGGCCGTGCAGCCGGTGAGGGCCGCGACCGAGCCGGGGCAGAACGTGCGGACGGCGGCGGCGCCGAGGAGGGGGAAGACGGTGGCGGCCAGCCGGTCCCGCGGGTCGCCGCCGCGGGCGAGCTGTTCGATGCTGACCATGAGGCCCGCCCGCAGGTCGTCGTCGTCCGCGGTGAGCGCGTCTCCGCGGCGGCGCTCGTCGCGCAGCAGGGAGGTCCAGTCGGCCACGCGCCAGTCGGGGCGGGTGGACATGCGCCCGGCGACGATGCGCAGCGCGAGGGGCAGGCAGCCGCACAGCGTGGCGAGTTCCGCCCACTCCTCCTCGGTGCCCCGCCCCGCGGGGACGCCCGCGGTGGCCTGCAGGAACGCGACGGCCTCGGCCGTCGCCAGGACGTCGAGATGCACGTGGTGGCCGCCGCGGAGGCCGGTGAGGGCGTTCCTGCTGGTGACGACGGCGGCGCAGCCCGCCTCCGTGGGCAGGAGCGGCGCGACCTGCGCGGAGTCCAGCGCGTTGTCCAGCAGCAGGAGCACGCGGCGGCCCGCGAACCATGCGCGGTAGTACGCCTCGGCGGCGGCCGGGTCGTGCGGGACGTCCTTGCCGGGCGCGCCCAGCGCGGCGAGGACGCGGCGGCGGGCCTCGGCGGTGTCGAGGGGCGGGTCGTGCGGGTCGGCGCTGCGCAGATCGACGTGGACGAGCCCGTCGGGGAAGTGCCAGGCGACCTCGCGGGCGGCACGGACGGCGAACGTCGAGGTGCCGACCCCGCCGGGGCCGTCCACCAGGCAGACGGCGGGGGCGTCCTGCGCGTCGGTCAACAGCCGACGTACGCGGGCCAGTTCGGCGGCACGGGCGACGAAGGTGGCGATGCCCGCCGGGAATCCGGCGGTCGCCGCGGCCCTGCGGTGCCCGGCGAGCCGCGCCTTCTCGCGCTGTTCGACGGCGGCGAGCCGCAGGCCGTGCAGCGCCGAGCGGTCGCGCTCGTGCGCGGCGCGGGCGGGCAGGCCGTCGAGCGGCGCGCCGCGCCACAGGTCGAGGGCGCGGTCCACGGCGGCGGTGGCGCGGTCGGGCTCCTCGGCGAGCAGGGCGCGGGCGTGCGCCAGGGCGTCGCGGAACCGGCCGATGTCGATCTCGACGGCCTCGGCGCGCAGCGCGTAGCCGCCCGGCACGGTGACGACGCGGCCCGGGGGCAACGCGCGCCGCAGCCGGGCGACATGGCCCCGGACGGCGGAGGCGGCGGCGCGCGGCGGGTCCCCGTCCCACAGCCGCTCCGCGAGTTCGCCGACGCTGACCGCGGTGCCTGGCCGCAGCGCCAGGGCGGCGAGAACGGTACGTGGCGCGGGTGCGGTCAGCGGCAGGGGAGCACCGTCGTCACCGAACACCTCGACCGGGCCGAGCAGCCGTACGTCCAAGGGAGACCCCTCACCGACGCGGGACACAGGACGGGACAGGACACGGGCGCGCCCCCACCCCGGGACCCGCGCACGCCGCACCCGCGCATCGTGCTCCCACTCTACTTCCGCGCGGGGCGAGCGGAAGCTGCGCGGGCGTGGGCCATGCCTTCGCTTTACCCGACAACTTCCCTGTGTCACAGGCTAGTTACCGGAAAAGTGCCGGGATGCCCACCCGCCGCGCGCAACCTTTCCCGCGGCTCGGCGCTCCGCGCGCGAACCGGCCGTTCCCCGGCATCGTCCCGGACATCGGCGATCACTCCCGCACGCCGGAACGATCAATCCCGGTCGGCGCGCTTGGGGCCCCGGCGCGGCGTGGCACGTACTCCCCAACGGCTCGATCCCGCGGGCGCACCGTGCCCGCACCGACGTGAAGGGACCGCCATGCGCGACGTCAGCCTTCCGGCCGCCACCCCCCACCGACAGACCTCCGCCCCGCGCCGCCGTCGGCGCGCGCTGTGGGCGCTGCTCGCCGTCACGGCCGCCGCCGGGGCGCTGCTGCCCGGCGCGTTCGCCACGTCCGGCACGACCGCCGACACCGCGGCCGAGCCGCCGACCACGCCGCTCGACACCCTGGGCGCGGTGTACACGCCCGAGGCGACCACGTTCCGCCTCTGGTCCCCCGACAGCGCGGACGTGACCGTGGAGACCGGCGGGCGGGTCCACGTCCTCTCCCCCGCCGAGCTGCCGGGCTACACCGACGTCCACGAGGTGGTGGTCGAGGGCGATCTGCACGACGAGCCCTACCAGTTCAGGGTGGCGGGCCGCGAAGTGCGCGACCCGTACGCCCAGATGGTGCGGCCGGGCAGCACGCAGGGGGTGGTCGTGAACGCGGCGGCCGTCGAGCCCACCGGCGGCTGGGCCCCCACCCCGCCGCAGGAGAACCCGGAGGACGCGGTCGTCTACGAGCTGAGCGTCCGCAACTACACGATCGACGCCAGTTCTGGCGTGTCCGAGGGCCTGCGCGGCACGTTCGGCGGCCTCACGGAGAGCGGCACGCGCCACGAGGGCGTGACGACGGGCATCGACCACCTGAAGGAGCTGGGCGTCACGCACGTCCAGCTCATGCCGTCCTACGACTTCGGCACGCCGGTGCCCAACTGGGGCTACGACCCGGTCAACTACAACGTGCCCGAGGAGCAGTACTCGCGCTTCACCGGCACCGAGGACCGTATCCGCGAGTTCAAGGACATGGTCAACGCCTTCCACCGGGCGGGCATCCGCGTGCTGATGGACGTCGTCTACAACCACACGTACAGCCAGGACGTGTTCGGCCCGATCACCCCCGCCTACTACACGCCCACCGACCTGTCGGGCACCGGCAACTCCCTCGACGACGGCAACCCCATGGTCAGCCGCATGATCCGCGACTCGCTGGAGCACTGGGTCAGGAACTACCACATCGACGGCTTCCGTCTCGACCTCCTCGGCGTCCACCACCACGCGTCCGCCGCGGCTTGGGGCGAGTACCTGCGCGCCACGTACCCGGACCGCGCGCTGCAACTGCACGGCGAGCCGTGGTGCGGCGGCTGCACCGACCCGCAGGAGGCGTCCAAGGTCCGCTACGGCACGGTCCCGACGCTGGCCGAGGCGGGCATCGGGGTCTTCAACGGCGCGTTCCGCGACGCCGTCAAGGGCGGCTCGCGCGACACCACGATGGGGTACATGGACGGCGGCGGCGACCCGGCCGCCGTCGCCCTCGGGCTGCGCGGCTCGCCCCTGGCCGTGCACAGCACGGACCCGCTGCCCGACCTGTGGGACCCGGCCTTCGCCCACGACCCGGCGCAGACCGTCAACTACGTGTCGGCGCACGACGACCTGAACCTCTGGGACAAGATCGTCTACTCGGGCGCCACCGGCGGCGAACAGGGCAGGGCGGGCCGCATCGACCGCTTCGCCACCGCCGTCGTCATGACGTCGCAGGGCGTCCCGTTCTTCCACGAGGGCGACGAGTTCCTGCACTCGAAGGTCGTGGACGGCGACTGGGAGACGGCCAAGAACTCCTACCGCGCCGGTGACGACGTCAACGCGCTCGACTGGTCGGAGAAGGTCGCGCACGCCGACACGTTCCGCTACTACCGCGACCTCGTCGCGCTGCGCCGCGCGACGCCCGCCCTGCGGCTGACGAGTTGGGAGGCCGTGCGCGACCGGATGACGACGCGGACGGACGGCGAGGTCGTGATCGCCGCCGTCAGCGCGGACCAGGACGCCCCGACGGCGTACGACACGGTCGTCGTCCTCAACCCGACCGACGCCGCCTACACCGTCTCGCTGCCCGCCGGGTCGTGGCGGACGGTGCTGGACGCGGACGGCGCGGCCGACCGCCCGGGCGAGCGCACCGCCACGAGCCTGTCCGTCACGGTCTTCTCGCGCGACGCCGAGCCGGAACAGGGCTTCACCGGGTCGGCGTTCTCCGTCGAGGCGCCGACGGTGTGGGGCGAGCACGTCGCCGTCGTCGGCGACCTGCCGCAGCTCGGCGCCTGGGACCCGGCGCGCGCCGTGCCGCTCGACCCGGGCGGCCATCCGCTGTGGCAGGCGGAGGTGGACCTGCCCGCCGGGACGCCGTTCGCGTACAAGTACGTGCGCACGACGGACGGGCGGCCCGGCGTCGTCTGGGAGAGCGGGCGGAACCGGACGGCGACCGTGCCGTCCGGGGGCAGGGCGCTGCTGAACGACGTCTGGCGCGGCTGACGCCGGGCCCGGCGGGCGTCGCGGCGTCAGGCGGCGGGCGTCAGCAGGCGCGCGGTGACGGTGGCGAGGCGGCGGCCCTGGTAGCGGGCCGCCGCCAGGACCTCGGGGCCGGGCGCGCCGTCGCTGCCCCGGTGGGAGGTGCCGTAGGGGTTGCCGCCCGCCGGGTAGACGATCTGGTCGGTGTACCCGGGCGAGACGATGATCGAGCCCCAGTGGTGGAAGGTGTTGTAGAGCGCGAGGAGGGTGGACTCGTTGCCGCCGTGCGCGTTGTGGGCGCTGGTGAAGGCGGTGGCGGGCTTGTCGGCCATGACGCCCTGCTGCCACAGGCCGCCCGCGGTGTCGATGAACTGCTTGAGCTGCGCGGCGACGTTGCCGAAGCGCGTGGGCGAACCGAAGGCGTACGCGTCGGCCCAGGTGAGGTCGTCCAGGGTCGCGACCTCCACGGTGTCGCGGACGGCCTCGACGTGCGCGCGCCAGGCGGGGTTGCCGTCGATGGCGGCGTCGGGTGCCAGCTCCTGCACGCGGCGCAGCCGCACCTCGGCGCCCGCCTCCTCGGCGCCCTCGGCGAGGGCGCGGGCGAGCTGGTGGACCGCTCCGGTGGACGAGTAGTGGATGACCGCGATCTTGGCGCTCACGCGAGTGCCCCTTTCCTTGCCGTACCGTGCGTGCCGGGTGGGACGCGGACATCCGGATCGCTATCCGGTTCCGCTCCGCCATCCGAGTAAAGCGGAGCGGAATCCGGTTCGCAAGGGTCTCCCGGGGTCGAATCGGATAGTTATCCGGTAGCCTCGGGCCATGGACCGCACGCACCGCGCGGAGCTTCCCGTCATGGGCCGACCCGCGCCCGAGCGCGCGGACGCCGCCCGCAACCGACGGAAGATCCTCGACGCGGCGGCCCGGCTGGTCGCCGAGCACGGCCCCCGGGCCGTGACGATGAACGCGGTCGCGCACGCGGCGGGCATGGGCGTCGGGACCGTCTACCGGCGCTTCGGCGACGTCGGCGCCCTGCTCTTCGCGCTGCTCGACGAGGAGGAGCGGCGTTTCCAGGAGGCGTTCCTCACCGGCCCGCCGCCGCTGGGCCCCGGCGCCCCGCCCGCCGACCGGCTGCGCGCCTTCCTCCACGCGCTCGCCGAGCGCGTGACCGGGCAGCTGAGCATCCTGCTCGTCGCCGAGTCCGCCTCGCCCCCCGCCCGCTACCGCAGCGGGGTGTACGTCACGACGCACACGCATGTCGCCCTGCTGCTGCGGGAGTTGCGGCCGGGCGCCGACGCGGACGTGCTCGCGCACCTGCTGCTGGCGCCCCTCGCGCCGAGCCTGCTGGAGCACCTGACGGCCACGGCGGACGCGTCCCGTGACCGGATCACCGCAGCCCTCGACGTCCTCCTCGACGGCGTCGCCCCCCGCCCGCACCCCGAGGAGTCCCCATGACGACCGCCCCCGAGGACGCCGGAGAAACGTTCTGGCGGCAGCGCAGGACGTGCTTCCTCACCACGCCGCGCCCTGACGGCACCCCGCACCTCGTGCCCGTCGGCCTCACCTACGACCCGGACACGCGCGTCGCCCGCGTCATCACGAGCGCGAGCAGCAAGAAGGTCCGCAACCTGCTCGCCGCCGGGCCGGGCGCGCGGGTCGCCGTCAGCCAGGCGGAAGGGCGCCTGTGGTGCACGCTCGAAGGCACCGCCGTCGTCCGCGACGACCCGGCGTCGGTGGCCGACGCGGAGCGGCGCTACGCCGAGCGCTACCGCGCCCCGCGGCCGAACCCGGAGCGCGTCGTCATCGAGATCACCGTCACCCGCGCGCTGGGCACGGCGAAGCCTCCCGGCTGGTGACGGCGCGGTGGCCCGTCCCCCCGTGGGCACGGACCACCGCGCTCGACTCCCCCGCTACCAGGACGACTTGGTGACTCCCGGCAGGAACCCGGCGTGCGCCTGCTGCCGCATCCGCACCCGGGAGAGGCCGAACGCCCGCAGATGGCCGCGCGGACGGCCGTCCACGGCGTCCCGGTTGCGCACCCGCGTCGCGCTCGCGTCGCGCGGCTGACGCCGCAACTCCCGCAGCGCCGCGCCGCGTTCCTCGTCGGTGGACCCCGGCGCGCGCAGGACCTCCTTCAGCTCCGCCCGGCGCGCGGCGTAGCGGGTGACGACGGCCTTGCGCCGCTCGTTCTTCGCGATCTTGCTCTTCTTCGCCATCAGACCTTCTCCCCCCTGGCGCGGATGCGCGCCACCGCGGCCTCGATGCCGATGCGGTCCACGGTCTTGATCGCCCCGGCGCTGAGCCGCAGCCGGACGTGACGGCCCTCGCTCGGCAGCCAGTAGCGCTTGCGCTGGACGTTCGGGTCGAAACGGCGGCGGGTGCGGACGTGCGAGTGGGAGATGGCGTTGCCGAAGAGCGGGCGCGCCCCGGTCAGCTGGCAGTGGGCGGACATCCGGGGTCACCTGCCCCTCGGCGCGCCGGGGCGCCTATCGTTAATGGAAATCATTGTCATAGAGTAGCGCCCATGGCTCGCAACGACGTCCGCCCGGTCATCAAGCTCCGCTCCACCGCCGGGACCGGATACACCTACGTGACCCGCAAGAACCGCCGCAACGACCCCGACCGCCTGACCCTGCGCAAGTACGACCCCGTCGTCAGGCGCCACGTCCCGTTCCGCGAAGAACGCTGAACCCCCGCTCCCGAGGACACCCATGAAGCACCGCACCGCACGCCACGGAACCCCGCGATGACGCCCGCCCGCCCCCTGCCGGTCGTCATCGTCGCCGGGCTCCACTCCGACGCCAGGAAGGCCGTCACGCGGCGGCTCCTCGCCACCGTGCCCGGCAGCGTCGCCCTCCACCACGACCTCACCGGCGCACCGGACGGCACGGTCCTGCGCACCGTGCGCGACGCGTCCGGCGAGCTGTCGCGCGGCGTCACCCCGCTCGTCAACGACTGCGCCTGCTGCGCGCTGCGCGAGGATCTGGTGCCCGAGTTGGAGCGGCTGGCCGACAGCGGCCTCGCCCGGCTGGCCGTCCTCGAACTGTGGGACTCGGTCGAACCCCGCGGCATGGCCGAGGTGATCGCCGCGCACGGCGGCGACGCGCTCACCCTCACGCAGGTGATGACGGCCGTGGACCCGGCCCTCGTCCTGCCCTGCCTCGCCAACGGCGACGACCTCGCCGAGGCGGGCCTCGCGGCGGCCGTCACCGACAACCGCACGGTGGGCGACACCTGGGCCCGGCAGTTGGAGTACGCGCCGGTGCTGGCCGTCGTCGAGGACGGCACGGCCGACGACACCGACCGCGCGCTCCTCACCCAACTGCACCCCACCGCACGGCAGGTGCCCGTCTCCTCCGGCGAACTGGCGGCGCTCGCCTTCGCCGGGTTCGACGTCGGCGCCGCCGCCGACGCGCAGGACGCCGCGTGCGCCCTGCTCCCGCAGCAGGCCGACGAGTCGGGCGTCGCCACCCTGGTGTGGCGCCGCCACCGGCCCTTCCACCCGGCGCGCCTGTACGAGGCGCTGGAGGACCTGTGCTGCGCCGCCGCGCGCAGCCGGGGCCGCTTCTGGCTCGCCGACCGGCCCGACACACTGCTCGCCTGGGACGCGGCGGGCGGCGCGCTGTGCGTCGAGAACGCGGGCCCCTGGCTGGCCTCGCTGCCCGACGCGGCCTGGGAGTGGGTGCCGCCGGTGCGCCGCGCGGCGGCGTCCCTCGACTGGCACCCGGAGCACGGGGACCGCTGCCAGCACCTGGTGTTCACCTCGCCGGGGCTCGACCGCGACGGGCTGACGCGCGTCCTCGAATCGTGCCTGCTCACCGACGCCGAACTGGCGGCGGGACCCGCCGCGTGGAAGCGCTACCCCGACGCCTTCGACGGCCTGCTCGACCCCGTCTCCTGACCCCCGACCGCTCCCCGATTCCCGACAGTTCGGAGCCCACCATGCCCCGCCGCACCGACCCGCGCCGCCAGCAGAAGCCGCGCCCCAACCCGCTGTACGCCGCCGGGATCACGTACATCGACTACAAGGACACCAACCTGCTGCGGAAGTTCATCTCCGACCGCGGCAAGATCCGCAGCCGCCGCGTCACCCACGTCACCGTGCAGCAGCAACGACAGCTCACCCGGGCGATCAAGAACGCCCGTGAGATGGCGCTGCTGCCCTACGCGGGCCGCTGACACCCCCACCCCCCACCCACCACGAAGGAGAGCACGATGGCCGTCCCCAAGCGGAAGACGTCCCGCAGCAACACCCGCCACCGCAGGGCCCAGTGGAAGGCGAGCACGCCGGAACTCGTCCCGATCACGGTGGACGGCGTACGCCACCTGGTGCCCCGGAGCCTGCTGCGGGCGTACCAGCGCGGGTACCTGCACCCGGGAGACTGACCGGCGCGCGGGAGAGCGGGCTCCCCGGGGCGGGCGGTGGACGCAGCCACGCACCACCCGCCCCTCGCAACTAATCTGGCCCCAAGTGTTCGTTGACACGGGGGGTAGTGCGGTGCGCGCGTCAGATTGGTCTCCGGTGGGGATGGATTCCGATCCGACGCCGGGGGACCCGGACGAGGTCCGTGAACTGGCGGACGCTTTGCAGACGTTCGCGGACGATGTGCACCTCGGCACAGGGCTCGTTGGGCGACGCACAGGACTGGGTCTCACGTGCCGGGGACGAGTCCGACCGGCTCCAGCGTGAGGGCGAACGCGACAACGCCCCGCCCCCGGACGAGGCCGAGGTCCGCGCCGCCACCCGCGACCGCCAAGCAGCCGATGCCGCCCGCGACGCCGCACAGGCCCGCGTCGATACCGCCCAGGACAGCCTTGACGCCGCCCGCGAACTCGCCCAGCAGGCACGGGAGATGCGTGAGGAGGCCGCACGCGAGGCGGCCAGGGACATCGACGAAGCCTCCGACGCCGGGATCCAGAACCGCAAATGGTGGCAGAAGGCCGTCCACTGGGTCACCGAAAACTGGGACACCATCGTTGACGTCTGCAAGGTGATCGTCGCCGTCCTCGGCGTCGTCGTGATGATCATCGGCGGACCCCTCGCCCTCATCGTCCTCGCCGCAGCCCTCGTCGTCCTCGCCGACACCCTCATCAAATACGCGCGCGGCGAAGCATCCCTCTGGGACGTCGCCTTCGCCGCCCTCGACTGCATCCCCGGCATGAAAGGCCTCACCACCCTCGCGCGTACGACCGGATGAGGAATCTCGTCCGCAGCCGCGGCACCGACCCGATCGACCTGGCCACGGGCACGATGTACCTGCCGCAGACCGACCTGGTGCTCCCCGGCACGCTGCCGCTGGTCTTCAACCGCCGCGCCGAGTCCGGTTACGGCGCCGGGTTCTGGTTCGGCCCGTCGTGGGCCTCCACGCTCGACCAGCGCCTCGAAGTGGACGAGGAGGGCGTCGTCCTCGTCACCGAGGACGGGATGCTGCTCACGTATCCCCACCAGGAGGTCGGCGCCGCCGCCCTGCCGTCGGCCGGTCCGTCCCTGGAACTGCGCCGCCTGGCCGACGGCACCCACACGGTCACCGATCCCGTCACCGGTCACACGCGCTGCTTCGCCAAACCGGGCAACAGCGGCGTCGCCCTCCTGACGCGGATCATCGACCGCAACGCCAACACCATCGACTTCACCTACGACGCCTACGGCGCTCCCACCGCCCTGCGCCACTCGGCGGGTTACCACCTCACCGTCACCACGGACGACGGCCGCGTCACCGCCCTCACGCTCGAGAACGGCGGCGGCACCGTCAAGCGCTACGGCTACACGGACGGCAGCCTCACCGAGATCATCGACTCGTCGGGTGCCGCCCTGCGTCTCACCTACGACGACCGGCACCGCATCACCTCGTGGACGGACACCAACGCCGGCACGTACGCCTACACCTACGACGACCGCGACCGCTGCACGTCGGGCCGTGGCGGAGCCGGGCACCTCACGCTGACCCTCGCCTACGACGGCCAGGACGCCGCCTGGCCGGGGCGACGCGTCACCACCGTGACCACCGCGGAAGGCCGGACGACCCGGTTCGTCGTCAACGACCACTGCGACGTCGTCGCCGAGATCGACCCGTTGGGGCACGTCACCCGGAGCGAGTTCGACGAGAGGCACCGCCTCACCGCCTGGACCGACGCGCTCGGCCACACCACACGCGTCACCCACCACGAGACGGGCCAGCCCCTCACGGTCACGCGCCCCGACGGCGAGACCATCCGCATGGCCTACGACGCCCTGGGCCAGCTGACCGAGGCGACCCTGCCGAACGGCGCCGTCTGGCAACACCGTTACGACGAGCACGGCAACCGCGTCGCCACGACCGACCCCCTCGGCGGCACCGTACGCCGGAGCTTCGACCGCCACGGGGCGCTCACGAGCACCAGCACGCCGCTCGGCGCGACGACGCGGCTCGTCTGCGATCCGGCGGGGCTCCCCGTGGAGGTGACCGATCCGCTGGGCGCGCGGCGGACACGGCGGTACGACGCGTTCGGCCGGGTCACGGCCGTCGAGGGCGACGGGGGCGGGCTTACGCGTCTGTGGTGGTCGGTCGAGGGCCGCCTGACACGCGTCGTGGGGCCGGACGGGGCCGAGCGCACCTGGGAGTACGACGGCGAGGGCAACTGCCGTCGTCTCACGGGCCCGGGCGGCGCCACGACCACCTTCGAGCACACCGATTTCGACCTGCTGGCGGCACGGACCGATCCCGACGGCTCCCGGTACACGTTCGAGCACGACGCCTCCCTCCGGCTGACGAAGGTCGTGGACGGCCAGGGCCGCGCCTGGGAGTACACCTACGACGCCGCAGGCCGACTCACGGCGGAGCGCGACTTCGACGGGCGGCGGACCGCGTACGCACGGGACGCCGCGGGACGGCTCGTCAGCCGGACGAACGCCGCCGGTCAGACCGTCTCCTACGTGCACGACAGCATGGGCCGGTTGATCGGCAAGGACACCGGCGACCGGCGGATCACGTTCGCGCACGACGGGAACGGCAACCTCGTCGGCGCCACCGGTCCCGACTGCGAGGTGCGGCGCACCCTGGACGCCGTGGGCCGGATCACTTCCGAGAGCATCAACGGCCGCGCCCTGCACACGAGGTACGACGAGGCGGGCCGCCGGAGCGGGCGCCTGACCCCGAGCGGTCTTGACACCGACTACGTCCATGACGCCGCCGGACGCCGCACCTCGTTCCACACCCACGGGCACGACATCGCCTCGACGTACGACCTCGCCGGACGCGAACTGACCCGCACCCTCGGGGAGTCGCTGCGCTTCACGCACGACTGGGACACCGCGGGGCGGCTGGTCGAACAGCTGGTGTCCGTCGGCGGACGCGAACTCGGGCGCCGCTCGTACGCGTACCGGCCGGACGGCGTGCTCGAAGCACTGTCGGAGCCCCGGACCGGCGAGACCGTCCTGGAGACCGACCGGGCAGGACGCGTCACCTCCCTGGGGGAGGAGCGGTACACCTACCGCTCCGGCAGCATGCAGAACTCGGCCCAGTGGTCGGGGCGTACGACGGACGGGCACGCGTACGACGGATATCGGCTGTCCGGCACGGGAGCCACGCACTACGAGTACGACGAGGCAGGTCGTGTCGTCGTGCGACGGAAAAAGCGTCTCTCGAGAAAACCGGACGTGTGGCGTTACCGGTGGGACGCCGAGGACCGGCTCGTGGAAGTCGTCACACCGGACGGGAAACGGTGGCACTACGCGTACGATCCGTTCGGCCGCAGGATATCCAAGCGCTTTCTGCCGTCGGACGGCGAATCCCCGGCAGAACAAACCCTTTTCACCTGGGATCGCAGCGTTCTTGTCGAACAGACCACCACCCGCGAGGATCTCGCTCATTCCATAACTCTGACCTGGGAATACGACGGGCGCATTCCCCTCTCCCAGACGGAGCGCCTCACCGACAGGACGACCCAGGAGGAAGTGGATTCCCGCTTCTTCGCCATCGTCACCGACCTCACCGGCTCGCCCCGTGAGTTGATCAGCGAGACGGGCGAGACGGGTTGGCGCGCCGACAGGACGTTGTGGGGCGTGACGTCGTGGGCACGCGGGAGCACGGCCCACACCCCCCTGCGTTTCCCTGGCCAGTACGCCGACCCGGAGTCCGGCCTGGCGTACAACTACCAGCGGCACTACGACGACGAGACCGCCCGCTACGTGTCGCCCGACCCCCTGGGCCTCGCCGCGGGCCCCGACCCCTACGCCTACGTCGGCAACCCGTTCCTCTGGACGGACCCCCTCGGGCTCAGCCCGTGCCCCAACAACGTCGCCCTCGGCCTGCGCAGCGAGGGATTGCGGGAATTCGCCGAAGCCCACGATTTCACCCATTACCTGGACGACATGGAGACATGGGAGAACCAGGTGTGGCAGGCGACCCGCAACGAAGACGTCCGGCTGCATGTCGCGCTGGACGGCTTCACGGGATCAACTCCCTCCGAGCGCTTCATGAATGCCTATCGCGAGGGAATGGGGGACAACTGGTTCGCCACAGAACGCGAGATGTACCATGTCGGAGAATCGGTCAGGAGAGAGTACCGGAGTTGGGACAGCATCACCTTCTACGAAGGCGGCAGCCCGGTCTCCCTCCCGGAACCCGCCACCTGGCCCCGCCCCGGAAGGACCTAGTGAACGAGATCGGCAGCTGGGACAGGACGTTCCAGCTCTGGCAGTATTCCGTGAGCCACTCGCTCCTGCTGCTGCGGAGTTTCCACCCGCAGAGGTACAGCACGCGGATCGACGTCGCCTTCGCCTCCGTCTCGGAGATGAAGGTGGCCGCCACGTACGAGCGCCTGACCGTCCAGGAGGCGGAGGGCCGCCTCGCGCACGACACGTTGGGCCGCGAACCGCTGGGCCACGAGACCGTGTACCTGCTGAACGGCGGCGCGGGATACGTGTGCGCGACCCGGTGCGCGTGGCACGAGGACGACGGGAACCACAAGACGCCGTCCAAGTTCGGCCCGCTGCGCGGGACGGCCTGAGCGCCGCGCGGGACCGATGAGCCTCGGGAACCGGGCGCTGGCCGCCCTGGCGTCCGACAGCGCCCGGGGGCCGTTCCTCCTGGCGCTCGGGCACAGGCTGGGGATCGCGGCGCGTGAGATCTTCGCCGACGGCTCCCCCGGCCGCCTGCGCCGCGCCCAGGCGTGCAACGAGATGATGATCATCATCTGGACACAGGCGCGGGCGCCGCGCGGCAGCGGGGACGGCTACCCGGACCGCGCCTTCCTCACCGCGCTGCTGAGCAAGGCGGACGGGGGCGAGGCCCGCCCGCAGCTCGACCACGCCGTACGAGCCGCCCTCGCCGCCGTCGAACCACCGCCGCCTCCGAACGGCCCCGACCCCGGCGCCTGACCCGGCTCGCAGCGCGGAGCATCAGGACATGCGCGCGCCAACAGCCGGACTGCGGGCGGCACATGGGCGAGTCCGGCGCCGCACGACCTGCTTCTGGACCGACCGGTTCGTGCGCAGGTCTCCACGTCACGTCGGAGGGTTACGGTAGTGCGGCGCCGGAGGAGGCCCGATGGAGGACGTGTTCGACGGGACGGGCAGCCCGCCGCGCGGCTGGATGCACGCCGTCTTCGAAGGAGGCCCGTACGGGGAGGACGTGGGGCGGTGCGTTCCCGGCCCTCCCGCGTCGGAGCTGCTCTCCGTGCCGCTGCCCGAGGGCGGCGTCCACACCTACCGGCTGAAGGTCGTGGGGTCGTGGTCCGCCCCGGACGACCCCATCGCCGTCTATGCCGCTGACGGGCCTCCCGTGCCGCCGACCCCCCTGACCGACCAGGAGAGGCGGTGGATCCAGGAGGGGCAGCGCAGGTCCGGCCTCGGGCCGGTCGGGCTGATCGCCCTCGACCCCCGCGGACGGATCGTGCGCGACCCCGATGCCTCCGCCGTCGAGGCGATGCTCGCCGACCTGGCGAGGAGGACGTACGTGTTCCTCCAACGCGTGACGGAAGGGCTAGAAGGCGATCGCTACATCCACGCCCTGCTCCGGGAGGACGGAAGCTACGAGGTGGAGCACCGGTCGGGCGCCACCGCCGAGCGGCGTCGTGCACAGGTGACGTCCCGTGCGGCGGTCCGCGACACCTTGCTCGACTGGGCGGCTGACGGGCAGCGGTGGCGGACCGCGCTGCCCTGGCACGGTGTCGGCCGGACTCCGTGACGAGCCCTGCGGACGAGGGGCCCGGCCGTCAGGGGCGCCAGGCGGCGAGCAGTTCCTCGGGCCCCCAGTGGGCCGCCAGCGGCAGCCCGGCGGCCACGCCTGACCGTGAGACGGCGACCAGCGGCGTGGCGGCGTCCGCGCCCGGCACGGCGAGCACGTCGCGGACCAGCGCGTCGTAGTCGTGCCGGTCGAAGGGCCGCGTCTCCAGCCACTTCACCGAGCCGACGAACCGCACCTCCCCGGCGACCGGCTCGCGGTCCGCGCCGACGAGGTCGATCTCCGGGTTGTTCCGCCGGTTCCACCAGCCGCCGACCGCGCCGGTGTCGGGCCACGGGCTGTCGGGCAGCAGCCGCAGCAGCGCCTCACGGATCAGCGGCTCGACGGCCCGCCCGCGCCACGCCGTCCAGGACCGTTCGATGCGCTCCAGCGCCAGGTCGCCCCGGCCGCGTTCGATGAGGGGGATCGCGCGCTGGACGAAGGCGAGCCAGAAGCGCAGGTACGGGTCGGCGATCCGGTAGCGCTTGTTCTTGCTGTCCGGCCTGGCGGACAGGGGGAGGTCGGCCGCCAGCACCCGTTTCGTCCGGAGGGTGGCGAGCAGCGGGGTGAGCGTGCCGGACGGCAGCGCGCCCGAGCCGCCCGCCTGCGCGGCGATCGCGCCGAATGTCCGCTCGCCGCTGCCGACCGCCTCCAGCACGGCCCGCGCGTGCGACGCCTCGGGGAACTCGCCGAGCAGCGACAGCTCACCGGCCACCAGCAGCGGCGACAGCGGGTGCGTCACCGAGGCCCGCAGGAAGGCGGCGCGGTCCATGCCGGGCCGCCAGGACTGGACGATCTCCGGGAACCCGCCGGTGATCAGGTGGGCGTCCAGCGCCTCGGCCGCGCCGAGCCCGGTCATGTCCCGCACGTCCGCCGGGTCGAGCGGCCGGACGGTCATCGTGGCGGCGCGTCCGAAGAACGGCCGCCCGTACGACTGGAGCGCCTCCATCATCGACATGTCGCTGCCGACCAGCACCAGCAGGACGGGCCGGGCCGACAGGTGCCGGTCCCAGACGGTCTGGAGCGCGCCCTCGAACTCGGGG
This sequence comes from Streptomyces avicenniae, assembly GCF_000719135.1. GTDB lineage: Bacteria > Actinomycetota > Actinomycetes > Streptomycetales > Streptomycetaceae > Streptomyces > Streptomyces avicenniae. Next base: position 224,972 of record NZ_JOEK01000012.1, read on the forward strand.
TCCTGCTCGACCAGCCACGGCACCTCGTCCAGCACGGCGACGGCGGGCCGGTCCTCGGGGACGGCGAGCGCCAGGGCGCGCAGCGCCTGGTTCCAGTCCTGCGGCTGGAGACCGGCGACGAGTTCCGCCCCCGGCAGGGGCGCGTGCGCCAGGGTGGTGGTGAAGTCGGCCCGCTCGGCCACGGGATTGCGGCCCCGGCTGGCCTGGAACACCACGTAGGGGGCGCCCGAGCGGTCGCAGAACTCCTGGACAAGCCGCGACTTCCCGACACGGCGGCGCCCTGTCATGATCACGGCCCGCCCCCGCGTACCGCCCTCACCGTCCGCGACGATCCGGTACTGCTCGGCGAGCAGCGCCAGATCCCCGCTCCGCCCTCGGAACTCCATCCCCGCACCGCCCTAAACGTAGACCGAATCTTACGTAGACCGAATCTACCATTACAGGCCCGCTCTGGTCAGCAACCACTCCATGCGCCCGACGGGAAGGGACGGCGAGGCACCGGCGGCCTCCGCTACACGCCCGGACGGGTCGGCGAGGAGCCGCAGCAGGGACGGGAGCGGGAGATTGCGGTGGGGCGCGACCGCGCGACGGACGCGGTCCTCGGGGTCGGAGGCCAGCTTCTCGGCCAGCTCGGGCGGCAGATCCGGATCGCGGGGGGCGAAGGAGCGGAGCCGGGGCTCGGGGTCGGCGGCGAAGCGGCGCAGGGTGTCCGGGGGGAAGGTCAGGACCTGCGCCTCGTCCCACCAGAACGTGAACTTGTCCCGTCGGCGGTAGCGGCGTTCGATGCTCTCGGCGGTCGCGGGATCGACCAGGTGCGGGGCGGCGCTCGCCATGGTGAGACGGACGATCTCCTCCTCGTCGTCGAGCAGCCGCGCCACCGCGTGGGCCGGAAGGGCTTCGCCCAGCGCCGCCGACACCCGGAAGGCGACATAGGGCGAGTCGAGGTGCGGCAGCGGATCGGCCGTGACCCACGGCAGCCGCAGGGTCCGCAGCTCCCCGCGCGCGGCGACGTCGTCGTACCACCGCAGGAACGCCTCGTCGTCGTCGGCGTCGGGTCCCGGAACGTCCCCCGGACACGAGAGCCCGTGCAACGCGTCGTGGATCTCCGCGCGTACGTGCTCAGGCGTGTCCTGCCTGGCGAAGACCTGCACCCGGACGCTCGCGTCCGGATCGGCGGCGAGCCGCCGGAGGGTGTCCGCGTCGAGAACGGCGTGCGCCACGGCGCCCGCGCGCGTCACGGGGTCCGCCAACAGCGTCGGCAGCAGGTCGGCGGGCGGTGCGGGACGCGGCCCGCGTGCGCAGGAGGTCGAGCAGGCGGCGGCCCGTACCTCGGCCTCGGGATCGGTCAGCAGCGCCCGGCGGACCACTTCGGCCGCCTGCGTCCAGTGCCTCGCCAGTGCGGCACGGACCTCGGGGACGGGGTCCGTGGCGAGGCGGGCGCGCAGGTCGGGCGGGGTGCCGTGCGCCTGGGCCAGCCCCCTGCGGACCTGGGGTGCGGGGTCGTCGATGAGCCGTTCGAGCATCGCCCTCGGTGCCGTCGCGGCGTGGACGACCAGCGCGGACCGCACCGCCTCGTCCCGGTGGGCGGCCAGCAGGACACGGAACCGGCCCGGCAGCCGGTCGTTCAGCGCCAGGCCGTGCAGGAGCCGGTGGTCGCCGGTGGCGATGATCCGGGCGCACATGTCCTCGGTGAGGTCGGGACGCCTCGCCACCGTCCCGTGGCCCCGCCGCCATGCGACCAGCCGCCCGATCAGGTTGGCGGGCACGGCGGGGTTCGTCGCCAGGCCGTCCATCACCTTGTCGAGATGGACCGGAGCGGGGGCGTCGGCGTCCATCCGGCCAGGATGCCAGCGATCCCTCGCCGCGCCCCCGCCGGGCGGTGTGATGTCCTGCCTCACGCACGCGGTCATCGGTTACCTCGGCCCGGCCGGGCCCGTCATAGCCATGACGAAGCGCACGCGAGGAAGGTAACGGCATGAGGGTGACCGGTTCGGAAGAGGCCCTGGCGGAAGCGTTCGAGGAGCAGCGCGGACGTCTCGTCGCGGTGGCCTACCGGATGCTCGGGTCACGGGCCGACGCCGAGGACGCCGTGCAGGAGGCGTGGCTGCGGCTCGCGCGCCAGGACGCGTCGGCGATCGGCAGCCTCGGCGGCTGGCTGACGACGGTCGTCGGGCGGATCTGCATCGACACGCTCCGCTCGCGCAAGGCCCACCCGGAGGAGTCGTACGAGGAGCGGCTGCCGGACTTCGGCGTCGCCCTGGACACCGGTGAGGCGTCGGCGGAGGACGAGTCGGTGCTCGCCGAGTCGGTCGGGCTCGCGCTGCTCGTGGTCCTGGACACGCTGGGCCCGGCGGAACGGCTGGCGTTCGTGCTGCACGACATGTTCGGCGTGCCGTTCGGGGAGATCGGCCAGGTGCTCGGGCGGTCGGCGGACGCGGCGAAGATGCACGCCAGCCGGGCGCGCCGCAAGGTGCGGGCGTCGTACCGCCCCGCCGACGCGCTGCCGCGGCAGCGGGAGGTGATGCGTGCGTTCCTCGCCGCGGCGCGGGAGGGCGACTTCGAGGAGCTGGTGCGGATGCTGGACCCGGACGTGGCGTGGCACTCGTACGGCGCGCGCGGGACGGTCGTCCGTCTCGGCGCGACGGAGGTGGCGGCACGCATCCAGCTGGGCGCCCACGCCTCGATCGCCGTGCACCCGGCGCTGGTCAACGGCGAGGCCGGGATGATCGTCTGGGGGCCGAGCGGCAGGCTGCTCGGCGTCATGGCCTGCACGGTGGTGGACGGGCGGATCGCCGGGATGCTCTCGGTGAACGACCCGGCCAGGCTGGCCGCCATGGACCTCCCGGCATATCCGGGTCCCGGCGGTGTTACCTCCGCGGGCGCGGCTCCGTCAGAAGGGTGAGAACGCATTCACCACGTCGGAGGACGTCATGGAAACCCGCCTCAACCTGCACGCCAGCCCGCTCGCGCCGAAGCTGATCAAGCACCTCGTCTCGGCGAACAAGGTGGTGACCGACTCGACCGTGCCGTTCGCCACGCTTGAGCTGGTGAAGATCCGCGCCAGCCAGATCAACGGCTGCGGCGGCTGCCTCGACATGCACACCAAGGACGCGGCGGCGGCGGGCGAGTCGGCCGTACGGCTCGCCCTGGTCGCGGCCTGGCGTGACGTGAACGTCTACACGGAGGCGGAACGCGCCGCCCTCGCCCTGGCCGAGGAGGGCACGCGCCTCGCGGACGGCAGCGGCGTCGGCGACGAGGTGTGGGCGAACGCGGCGAAGCACTTCGACGACGACCAACTCGTCGCGCTCGTCACGCAGATCGCGCTCATCAACGCCTTCAACCGCCTGAACGTCATCACCCGCCAGGTCGGCGGCGACTACACCCCGGGCCAGTTCGCCTGACGGGCAGTTCTTCTCAGGACCGGCGTGCCCCACCTTCTTCCGGGGAAGGCGGGGTCGCGCCGTTCGGGTCCGAATCGGCCCTTTCGGCGGGGGAGTTACCCGACAACGCGAATAACGGGGGTGCCGCGTGGACCAAGGCGCCATGTCCCCCGTATCTTCTGATACGAGGACCGATCAGGGTCGAACTGAGGGGCTTTCGGCATGGCGCGAGAGGAACTGACCCGGCTCACGGGCAACGGGAACGGGGAGTGCGGGAAGAACGACTGCCCGAATGTCTACCGCACCGCCGACGGCTCGTTCATCGTCCAAGGCAGCGTCTCGGAGGCATTCACGCCGCCGGGAGGAGAAGGGCTCGTCGAGATCCCTGAAAGCGTGTTGAGGGAGGCCGTACGTGTTCTTGGCTGGTGAGGAATGGGCTGCTCGATTCGAGCAGTTCGGGCATGAGGCTTGGCGACTCGAGACCTTGCCGCAGTACCTCATGCCTCAAGAGGAGAAGGAACTGGCGGAGTTCAGGGCCGGTGTCCGTATCGACCCTCGTATGGTCTCGAACGATTACACGGACCGACTGCGCAGACAGGTGACGGAAGGACGCTCGCAGGGACGCGTCCACATCGTGACCCGACCGCTTTCCGAGTATCTGCGTTTCGAGTTCTCGCAGTACTACGCACCTCATCTCCTGGCCGGTGAGCAGATCCGGATTCTGGATGTCACCGACCGGGAGAATCCCCTGGAGGGAGTCCAGGACTTCTGGATGTTCGACCGGCGGGAGGTGGTACTGATGAACTACCACCCGGACGGACGGCAGATCAACCGAGAGGTCCATGAGGGGGACGTGGCCGCGTTCATCGAGTACCAGCGCATCGCGGTGGCCGCGTCAGTGCCCTTCGAGGAGTACGCTAAGGACCTTGACATTTGAGCCTGAGAAGCTGGGCCGTTCCCGATCGGACCTGGCGGAAGCCTTGAGAACGCAGCGGCGAGGGGCCGGGAGAACGCAGACCTGGCTCGCTCGCCGCTGCAACATGTCCCAGACCAAGGTCAGCAACATCGAGAGCGGCAGGCTCGCCCCTTCCCTGGTCGATGTCGAGCTGATCCTTGAGGCTCTTGGCACGGACGAAGCTTCGGCCGCCGGGATACTGTCGCTCGCGGCAACGGCCGCCACCGAATGGCAGGATGACTGGTCCTCCCGCCGAAGGGGCCTGGACAAGAAGCAGAACGAACTAGCGAGGATGGAAGCAGCCTCGACCGTGTTCCGTTTCTTCCTGCTGTCGATGGTCACCGGTTTGCTCGCCACACCCGAATACGTGCGGGCCAGCATCGCCGACGTTCCCGGCGACCAGTCGAAAACCATCGCGAAGAAACTGGAACGGCAGCGAGTCCTGCACGACTCCTCGAAAATGTTCACGTTTCTCCTCACCGAACAAGCAGTGCGGTGGCCCCTGTTGCCCCCGGCCGGAATGGCTGTGCAACTGGATCGGCTCGCGTCGGTCTCCCGCATTCCGCAGGTACGTCTCGGCGTGATCCCTCTGAGCGGACACATCCCCGAGCGGCCTCTCAACACGTTCACGGTGTACGACCGGAGACTGGCCACGGTCGAGACAGGAACGGGCGCGCTGATCTTCAGGGACCGGAAGAATGTGGCGGCCTATCTCCACGACTTCGACGTGTACGAACGGTACGCCGTCTTCGGAGAGGAATGCCGCGAACTGCTGTCCGAGTGGTCCATGGCTTTTACCCGACAACGCGGATAGTTCTGGTGCCGGGCAGGACCTGCTTCTACCGTCATCACCGGAGCCGGGAACTTCCCGGACTCGCGCCCCGCTTTCGGGGCGCGGCTCGTGAGAGAAAGCAGGAGCGGTATGCCCGCGACCACAGGGACGGCAAGCCTCACCCCCTCTTCCCCTCCGATCCTCACGCAACCCTGGGCCGTGGGCAGGCTCGGGCCGTACCCGACCACGATTCGCCGCCCGCACGCGACGGTCACTGTCGATCCCGACACACAGCTCGGCGTGTACCGCGACCGTCACGGCCAGGTGATCGAGATGGGCAAGCACGGCACCAGCACGGGCACCGAGACCGCGACCACCACGAACGCGGACTCGAAGAACGACCAGGGCCACGACCAGGACTCCGAGCAAGACTGACGCGATGACCGAGGAGAGGCCGGTGTTGGTGGCCACCGAGGCGGACGATCCGACCGCGGACATGGTGATCGCCGAACTCAACCGGCGCGACGTGCCGGTGGTCAGGTTCGATCCCGCCGACATCGGCGCCGACCTGACGGTCTCGGCCCGGTTCGGCACCTGCTCGGTCCCGGTGGCCGGGCAGGTGCGCACCCTGTCGAGATCAGCCGAACTCACAGACGTTCGTGCCGTGTACTGGCGCCGCCCACGGTGGCCCACCTTCCCGCACCTGGACGAGGACGACACGCGGCTCGCCACCGCACAGGTACGCCACGGACTCGGCGGCACGCTCTACGCACTCGAAGGACCCCTGTGGGTCAATCACCCGCTCCGCATCACCGCGGCCGACCACAAGCCCGCGCAACTCGCTCTTGCGCAGCGACTCGGACTCACCGTCCCGCCGACACTCGTGACCAACGACCCGGACGAAGCGCGGGAGTTCATCGGGAGCCATGACCGGGTGATCCACAAAACGCTGCGATGGACCCCGTACGCACGGGACGGCGTGCCGCTGACCGGCTGGGCGGAACCGGTCACCGTGGACGAGATCGACGCACGGGTCGGCGTCACACCGCACCTGTTCCAGGCACGCGTGGAGAAGGTCGCCGATCTCCGGGTGCTCGTCGTGGGCGGACGCACGTTCGCCGTACGCATCACGTCCGGCCTGCTGGACTGGCGGAAGGACTACAGCGCCCTCTCCTACACCGTCGCGCACCTGCCCGATCAGGTGGACAAGGCCCTCCACACCTACCTCGCGCGTCTCGGCCTGGTGTCCGGGAGTTTCGATCTCGCGGTGGACCGGGCGGGCGACCTGTGGTGGCTGGAGCTGAACCCGAACGGCCAGTGGGGGTGGCTGGAGACGCAGACCGGTCTGCCGATGTCCGCCGCCTTCGCCGACCTCCTCACCCAGGGACACGCCTCGTGAACGACTCCGCTCCCCACCGGCGCCACCTCGCCGCCCGTCTCGCCGAGGACAGCGCGCTGTCGTCCCCTTGGCTGCGCGCCGCTGTCGAGGAGGTGCCGCGTGAACTGTTCCTCAGGCCGGGGGTGTTCCTTGATGACGGCGGCCTCTGGCGGCCCGTCACGGAGGCCAGGACCGATCCGGCCGACTGGCTCACGACGGCCTACGCCATCGACACCCTCACCACGCAGCTCGACGGGCATCTCACGGCCGACGAGGCGAAAGGCCCCGTACGCGGCGTGCCCACCTCCTCGTCCACCACCCCGGCGACCGTGGTCGGGATGATCGAGGCCCTGGGGCTGGAGACCGGGCAGCGCGTGCTGGAGATCGGCACGGGCACCGGCTACTCGGCGGCCCTGATGTGTCACCACCTCGGTGAGGACGGCGTGACGACGGTGGAGGTGGACCCGGAGGTCTGCGCCCGCGCGGACGCCGCGCTGGAGGCCGCCGGGTTCTCCACGTGGACCGTGGTCGGCGACGGGCTCCTCGGGCATCCCCGCCGCGCCCCGTACGACCGCGTGATCGCCACCTGCGCGGTCCGTCGCATTCCCCACGCCTGGGTCCGGCAGACCAGGCCGGGCGGCGTCATCCTGACGACCCTCGGTTCGTGGCCCTACGGAACCGGCCTGGCGAGGGTCACGGTGCACGAGGACGGCACGGCCGAGGGCGGGTTCATCGGCCGGTCGTCCTTCATGCAGGCGCGGGCGCAGGCCGTCGTGCCCGTCGCCGGTGACCTGTCGGCCCGGACCGCGTACCCGGACAGCGAGCGGGCCGTGAAGGTGCCGCCCACCGTGCTGGACGAGTGGATGCCCGCCTTCCTCGCGCAACTCGCCTCTCCCGGGGCCCAGTTCGTCCGCGCCGCCCGCGGCGACGGCGCCCCGCTCCTATACCTGTTCGATCCGGAACGTGAGTCGTTCGCCGAGTTCGTCGCGGACGGCGACGGTTGGACCGTCCGGCAGGGCGGGCCGGTGGCCCTGTGGGACGCGGTCGAGCGGGCCCTCGGCGCCTGGCGGGCCGCAGGCACGCCGGACATCACGTCCGTGCGGCTGCATGTCAGCGGCACGCGCCACACCTACCGGATCGGCGACGATCCCGCACTGCGCTGGGAACACCACCTCGCCTGACCGGCGGCGGGCAGCGGACGACTCGGGACGAGCCGGGCACCCCGGCCAGGGCGGGGGCCGGTCGGCGGGTCCGCGGCCGTCGCGCACCGCGGACAGCGGCGATCTCCCGATCGTCCCGACACGCCATTCCCGCATCACAAGAACGCACGGTGAGCTGGGCATCACCAGGGCGTACGGTGCGCGCGTCAGATACCAGGCCGGTATCATCGCCTGTATGGCCATGACGCTCCGACTTCCCGACGACCTCGACGCGAAGCTCACCGAGCGCGCTCGTCGTGAGCGCCGCAGCAAGCAGGAACTCGTCATCGAGGCCGTCCGTGAGGCTCAGGAGCGGGCCGAGCTGAAGGTCGATGACGTCCTGGCCGAGCTGATGGACAGCGACGCGGAGATCCTGGACTACCTGAAGTGACCGAAGTGCGCCACCTCCGGATCGACGAGATCCTGGCGATCGCCCGCAAGGTCAACGGCACCGGGCACAGCGTGCGTGACATGGGGCTTCTCGTGTCGGCGGTCGAGCGGCCCAGGACCCATGTGTTCGGGGCCGAGCTGTACCCCGCGCCGCACGACAAGGCGGCGGCGCTGCTGCACGCCGTCGCCCGGAACCACGCGCTGATCGACGGCAACAAGCGCACGGCGTGGCTCGCCATGCGGGTCTTCCTGCGCTTCAACGGCATGAGCGCCGCCGTCGCCCCGCCGCCCGTGGCCCTCGGCGGCCCGTTCGTCGAGGACGTCGCGCAGGACACCATCGACGTCCCGGCCATCGCCGAGCGGCTGTCGGGTTGGTTCCCCCTCCCCTGACCTACGACGAGGTGAGGGCCGGATCGCGCGCTCGGCCCCACTCTCCCGGTGGCCGCAGTCGCTGTGTGACGTCGAGGAGGAGTTGGTCCGGATCTGCATGCGGGAGCGCGGGCACGAGTGCCGGACGGCTTCCGCCCGTGACTCGATCCGGCGAGTACCGCATGTCGCTTTTTTGCGCGTCGAGATGGCCAGGCGTGTGGCGCGTTCCCTTATCGGTACGGTGCTGGCGCCGACATGAGAAGAGACGGCGAACCGGCTTCCTGAGTGCCTGGGGGCAGCAGACGGCTCCGCAGGCCGATCGGTGCTTGCGGAGCCGTCCGCTGAACTTGGGCGATCAGGGGGTCAGTTCGTCGTCCTTGAGTGCGGACACGAAGCCCGCCCACAGGTCGGGCGTGAAGGCGAGCATGGGGCCGCCTCGGTCCTTGCTGTCCCGCACCGGCACGGCATGAGCCACGTTGGCGGCCACCTCGACGCACTCGCCGCCATCCTGGTTGTGTAGCTGCTCTTCCTCCAGGGCAGCCCTGACGCGCTCAGTTCAGGCATCCAGTACACCGTTCTTGACGGCGGAGACGAACGAGGACCAGCCGCCTGATGGCACGAGCAGCACGGAGTCCGCCGGAGCCTTGCTGTCGCGGACCGGAACGAGAGCAGTTCGGCCAACGCCGACCTCGACGCACTGGCCACCGTCCGGATTGCTGTAACTGCTCTTCCGCCACGACAGCAGCGACGTCGAATCAAGCACTCAACCCACCGGCCCGCACAGCTGACACGAACGACGACCAACCAACCGAAGGCACGACGAGCACCGGACCACACCGGTCCTTGCTGTCCCGCACCGGCACAGCATGAGACTGATTGGTGGCCACCTCAACGCAAGCGCCACCATCCTGATTGCTGTAACTACTCTTACGCCACTGAGCGCCGTTTAGCTCGACGGATCGCACGACACTGCCTCCAACAGGTTCACAATGAACTGACGCGACTCGGCCGGAGTCAGTGCCAGGTCACGGACCGAATCGTACGTGAGCTGAAGCCGCCCAATCGTTGCGACTTCTTCGATCAGCTCGCCGCGATAGCCATTTTCCGTGTACACAACCGTACGCCCGTCCGGCTGGCGCAGGTACCAGAAGTCGGCACCCATCAAGCCGTGCGCCCCCGCACTGAAAGGCAGCAGTTGGACCGTCACATCCGGACGATTCACAACGGCCGCCAAGTACTCCAGCTGTTCCCGCCACTCGCCCGCGTCCCGCAACGGCGTGCGTAGCACGGCCTCCGACAGGATCGTGCGGAACGGCGGGGCGTCGTCGCCCTCCAGCAGTTCGCGTCGCCCTATCCGCGCCTCGACCTGCTGTTCCAGCTCGTCCCCCTTCAGGCCGCCCGCCGCCAGGACCTCGCGTGCGTACGCCGGGGTCTGGAGCAGGCCCGGCAGGACGCTGACCGCGAAGTGCCACAGGCTCGTCGCCTCGGCCTCCAGCGTCATGTACCGGCGGTACTGCTCCCGGAATTGCGTCTTGTCGCTGACGGCCAGCTCCCACAGCGCGAGCAGCAACCCCGGCGTGCCGTAGTAGGTGTCGAGGGCCTGGACGACCTCGGGGCCGCCCAGCGTCTCGCCCTTCTCCATCTTGCCGAACAACGACCAGTCCCAGCCGAGCCGTTCGCCGAGGCGCCGCAGGCTGTCGCCACGCGCCACGCGCAACTGACGCAGTTCCTGGGCGAATCGGGCTCGGGGCTCCCTGCTGCGGCCGGTGACCGCTCGTCTCGTCGGCATGGTGCGTCCTCCGTGGAAGGTGTGGAACGTGCTCCAGGTGCACGGGAAGCGGGGCCCGTCCACGGCGCCCCGGGGGCTTCCGTGGTCGCAAGCTCGTGATGATCCCCTCACGCACCGTACGTCGTACCACCCGCGTCGGGGAGGGCCGGAAGCCGAGAGCACCCGAAGGAGCGCATCGTGACAAATACGCTGACACCGCCCGGAGATGACGACCGCGACGGCGCCTGGTACGCGTCGCAGACCGTCAAGATCCGGGAGGCGCTCGAAGCGCGGGACGCCTTGCGCGTCGCCCTGACCCAGGCGGGCATCCAGCTCCCCGCGATGGACATCCGGGGCGACTGGCCGGGCCCGCCCGTCGAGGTGGAGCCCACGCAGGGCCCGCGTTACGCGCTCGTGCACCTCGGTTTCTGCGCGGCGCCCGTGGCCCGCGCGCTGGCCGAGGTGATCACGAAGGGCACGCAGCGGTGACCGGGCACGGGCGGCCGGACGCGGACGAGCCGCCGCCCGGACTGCCCGCCGGGGCCACCGTCCACGACACGGCCCGCGACCGGGTCGGCGTGGTCATGGGCCAGGTCGGCCCGTGCGTCCAGCTCAGGCCGCTGGGCGGCGGACGCGAGTGGGACGCGGAGCCGGACCGCGTGCGTGTCATAGACCCCGGCGAGGTGCTGAGCGCCCGCCTCGCCGTGGTCAACGCCCGCAGCCGCAACCCGACCCGCTGAACGTGACATGTCGCCCTGCTTACAGCCTCGTTGACGGTCCGTGCGGGACGGGGCGGTGCGCGGGCGGCGCGTCCCCTGCCCGGTACGGTGCCCTGACGCCGAGGTGAGGGGAAGTCCGTGAGCAGGGGACGCGTGATGGGGATCGTCTGTGCCGCCGTGGTCGTCGGAGGCGCGCTGGGTGTGGGGACGGGGCAGGACGGCGGCGACCGCGTGGCCGAGGACGAACAGGTGGCGAGCCGGGGGGAGCTGACAGCCATCGCCGGAATGCTCGATAGCGGGTCCCGAGAGGTCAGCCTGCGCGCCGGAGGCGTGGTGGAGGGCGTCGCGCTCACCTGGTCGGTGGACGGGCGGCCCGGGGAGGACCTGTCGCACGGGCTGCCGTCCGAGCCGCTGCGGTTCGAGGCCGAGCCCGGCGCCCTCGTCCTCTTCAACGTGCAGAACTACGAGGGGGTCTCCAGCCCGATCAGCTGCGAGATCAGGGTGGACGGGATCATCGTGGCGTTCGGCGAGGCGGACGGGCCAGGGGCGATGGCCGCCTGCGAGGGCACGGCCTCCTGACGTACCCCCTGGCCTCGGCGGCCTGAGCGCCGCACGTCCCGACCGTGCATTCCGCACGGCCCGCCGGTGACATCGGCGACTGTTCCCGCCCCCCGGCGCTCGGGCACCGTAGCTGTCGTCACGGCCACGGCACCGAGCGAGGGGGACGAGTGAATCCGGAGTACGCGCTCTACTGCGACGCCGACCGCTGGTTCTACGACGCCCCCCGCCGCGTGACCGAGACGGACGACCCGCGCGGCGCGCTCTACCCCGCCGCCTGCCGCCCGGCCCCCGAGGGCTGGGAGCGGCGGCGCAGCGGCGACTGGCTCTCGCTCGCCCCGCTCGGCCACCAACTGCCCACGCAGGGCTGGAAGATCCACGTCTCGGCCGCGCCCGACAACGCCGAACGGGTGCTGGAACGGGTGTCCGCCGTCTGTCTGGAGCGCGGCGCGGCCTTCAAGTTCCTCCCCAGCCCCTACCTGTTGCTGCACCGCAACACCAAGTACGCCGACCGCGCGGGCAGCGGGAAGTTCGTGACCGTCTACCCGGAGGACGACGACCGCTGCCACGCCCTGGCCGACGCGTTGGCGGCGGCCCTCGACGGCGAGCACGGCCCCTACGTGCTGAGCGACGTGCGCTGGGGCGCGGGCCCGGTCCACGTGCGGTACGGCGCGTTCGCGCAGCGCTTCACGCACGCGGCGGACGGCGGGACGGTCCCGGCCGTGGCGGACCCGTCGGGGCGGCTGGTGCCCGACCTGCGGGGCCCGGCGTTCCGGGTGCCCGACTGGGTGGAGGTCCCCGGTTTCCTGGCGCCGCACGTCGCCGCACGCTCCGCGCAGGGCGTGACGGACTTGCCGTTCACGGTCGAGCGTGCCCTGCACTTCTCCAACGGCGGCGGCGTCTACGAGGGCCGCGACCGGGCGACCGGCGCGCGGATCGTGCTCAAGGAGGCACGGCCGTACGCGGGCCTGGCCGCCGACGGCGCGGACGCCGTCGAGCGGCTGGAGCGGGAGCGCCGGGCGCTGGAGCGCCTGGCCGGACTGCCGTGCGTGCCACAGCTGTTGGGCATGCACGACGTGGGCGAGCACCGGTTCCTGGCGATGGAGCACGTGCCGGGCACGACGCTGAACACCGTCTTCGCCCGCCGCTTCCCGCTGTCCCACGCGGAGCCGTCCCCCGAGCAGCTGGCAGACCACACCGCCTGGGCGCTGCGGATGCACGCCATGGTCGCCGAGGCGGTCGCCACCGTGCACGAGCGGGGCATCGCGTTCGGCGACCTGCACATGAGCAACGTGATGGTCGCCCCTGACGGCGCCTCCGTGACCCTCCTGGACTTCGAGGCGGCGACACCGGCGGACGAGCGGCGGCGGCAGATCGTGGCCAACCCGGCGTTCGTCGCCCCGCCGGACCGCAGGGGCACCGACGTGGACCGCTACGCGCTCGCCTGCCTGCTGCTGGCGCTGTTCGTGCCGCTGACGACACTGCTGCCGCTCGACCGGCGGAAGGCCGCGCATCTCGCCGAACTGGCCGCCGCCCGCTACCCGGTGGACCGCGCCCTGCTGGACGAGGCGGTCCGGGAGATCGGGGGCCCGCCGGTCGCGGGGGCGGCCGGGTACCTGCCCGTGCGGCCCGACGAGTGGCCCGCCGCGCGGGAGTCGATGGTGGCGGCGGTCCTCGCGTCGGCGTCCCCGGAACGGGAGGATCGTTTCTTCCCCGGCGACATCGCGCAGTTCGCCTCCCCCTGCGGCGGCTGGTCCCTCGGCCACGGCACGGCGGGCACGCTCTACGCGCTCGCATCGGCCGGTGTCCGCTGCGCCGAGGCCGAGGAGTGGCTGACGCTGCGCGCGAAGGACCCCGCGTCCGGCAGCCAGGTCGGCCTCTACGACGGGCTGACGGGCGTCGCCTGGACCCTGGAGCGGCTGGGACGCCGCGAGGCGGCCGTTGACCTGGCACGCCTGGTGGCGCGTCAGCCCCTCGAAGCGCTCGGCACCGGCCTCCACTCGGGCACGGCGGGCGTGGCCCTCGGCCTGCTGGACCTGGCCGACGCCACGGGCGACGACGACCTGCGCCGCGCCGGGCTCCGCTGCGCGCAGTCCGCGCTCGCCGCCCTCGGCCGCCCCGCCCCGGGCGACCGGACGGGGCTGCTGCACGGCCCGACCGGGACGGCGCTGCTGTGCGTCCGGCTGTACGAACGCACCGGACAGGAAACGCTGTTGGACGCCGCCGCCGACGCGCTGCGCCGCGACCTCGCACGCTGCGTCACCGGCCCCGACGACTCCCTCGTGGTGGACGAGGGCCGCCGCACGATGCCGTACGCGGGTGCGGGCAGCGTCGGCATCGGCCTGGTGCTGGACGACTACCTGGCGCACCGCGCGGACGACGCGTTCGAGACGGCCAGGCAGGGCATCCTGCGCGCGGCCCGCTCCTCCTTCTACGTGCAGCCCGGACTCTTCCGGGGCGTCTCCGGGCTCGTCCTGCACCTGGCGCGCACGACGACGCCGGGCGACGCGGACGGCCGGGCCGCCGACGTGCGCCGCCAGTCGGCGCTGCTCGGCTGGCACGCCGTCCCGTACCAGGGCCATCTGGCCTTCCCCGGCGAGCAGTTGTCGCGCCTGTCGATGGATCTCGCGACCGGAACGGCGGGCTGCCTACTGGCGCTCGGCGCCGCGCACGGCGCCCCCGGCGCCCACCTGCCGTTCCTCCCGCCGCCGCCCCCGCCGCCGGACCGGCGGCCCCAGGACCGGCCCTGACACCAGGGCCGCGCACCACCCGCACCACCCAGGCACACCCACCACAGGCGGTCGCCGCGACCGCCGGGACACGAAGGAGAACGGACATGGCTCTTCTCGACCTCCAGGCGATGGACACCCCCAAGGACGAGGCCCTGGGCGACCTCGCCACCGGCAGCCAGGTGTCCCTGCTGATCTGTGAGTTCAGCTCCCTGAGCGTCGCCCTCTGCACCCCGTGACCCCACGGGTCTGACGCCGCCACGGCAGCGGGCGGGCGCCCCCATGCGCCCGCCCGCCCGTGGCTCCCGGGTCCCGGGTGGTCGCCGACCGCCCGGGACCCGCCGCGTCCGCCGCCCTGCCCCGCATCCACCACCGCGCCAGGGGAGCCGCCCATGAGACCCGCCCCACCCCCGCCCCGGCTGCTGCGCCAGGCCCTGCGGCACGGACGCGGCCCGGCCGCCGTCGTCCTCGTCTGCTCGGCGGCGGGAGCGGCGGCGGCCGTCGCGTTCCCCCTGGCCCTGGCCCGCGCGCTCGACGCGCTGCTCGCCGGTGAGGGCACGGGCCGCTGGGCCGCGCTGTGCGCGCTGCTGGTCGCGGCCGAGGTGACGCTCGACGCCACGGCGGCCTGGGCGGGCGGCGCGGGCAACGCCCGTACGACGGCCTGGCTCCGGCGCCTGACCGCCGACCGTTTCCTGGGCGCGGCGGACGACCGGCCGGGCGGCCTCGCCACGCGCCTCACCGTCAACTCCCTGGACGCCGGGACCGCCCCGGTGGCGACCGCCGCCGCGCTCGCCTCCGTCCTCGTGCCGCTCGGCGGGCTGGCCGGGCTCTTCCTCCTCGACCCCTGGGCGGGCGCCGCGTTCCTGGCCGGACTGCCGCCGCTCCTGCTGATCCTGCGCGTGTCGGTGCGCGACGGCGCCGGTGCGCTGCACGCCTACCAGGAGGCGCAGGGGCAGGTGGCCGGGCGGCTCGCCGAGACGCTCGCGGGTGCGCGGACGATCGCGGCGGCGGGCACGGAGGAACGGGAGCGGGCGCGCGTACTCGCCCCGCTCGCCGCGCTGTTGGCGGCGGGGCGGCGTACGTGGCGGGTCCAGGGCAGGGCTGCGGGCGGGGCGGGGCTGCTGATGCCGCTGCTGACGGCCGGGGTGCTCGCCGTCGCCGGGCTGCGGCTGAGCGGCGGGCACCTGACGGCGGGCGAGCTGCTGGCCGTCGCGCGCTACACCGTCCTCGCCGCCGGGGCGGGCGCCGTCGTCGGCGCGCTGAACGGCTGGCTGCGGGCCCGCGCGGCGGTCGCACGGCTCGCGGCCGTCACGGACGCGCGGCAGACGGCGTACGGGACGGCCGCGCCGCCGCCGGGCGGGAACGGCACGTTGGAGTTGCGCGGCGTCCGTGTCGTCAGGGACGGCGAGGCGCTGCTCGACGGCGTGGACCTGCTGCTCCCCGGCGGCACGACGGCGGCCGTCGTGGGCCCTTCAGGCGCGGGCAAGTCGCTGCTGGCGGCGGTCGCGGGGCGCCTCACCGACCCGGACGCGGGGACGGTCCTGCTCGACGGGCTCGACCTGCGCGCCCTCGACGCGGCAGCGCTGCGCCGCGAGGTGACGTACGCCTTCGCCCGACCCGTCCTCCTCGGCGCGACGGTCGGCGCGGCGATCGGCTCGGGTGCCTGGCCGCCGCCGGACGGCGCGGTACGGGCGGCGGCCCTGGCGGCGGGCGCCGACCCCTTCGTACGCCGCCTGCCCCAGGGCTACGACACCCCGCTGCGTGACGCGCCGCTGTCCGGCGGGGAGCGCCAACGCCTCGGCCTGGCAAGGGCGTTCGCCCACACGGGGCGGCTGCTGATCCTGGACGACGCGACGTCGAGCCTGGACACGGTGACCGAGCGGCTGGTGACGCGCGCGCTGACGGAGAGCGTGCGGCCCTGCACGCGGCTGGTGGTCGCGCACCGCGTCGCGGTGGCGGCGCGGGCGGACGTGGTGGTGTGGCTGGAGGCGGGACGGGTGCGGGCCGTGGCGCCGCACGCACGGCTGTGGCGGGAGACGGCGTACCGCGCGGTGTTCGCGGTCGGCGGCGGGGAGGCGCGGGCGTGACGGCGAAAGGGCCGGTACGGCAACTGCTGCCGGGGGCGCGCCGCTTCCTGTGGGGGCGGCGGCGCGCGCTGCGCGTCCTGGCGGGCTGGTCGCTGCTGGAGTCGGCGCAGACGCTGCTCACCGGCCTCGGTGTGGCGCGGGCGCTGGACGACGGGTTCCTCGCCGGGCGTCCCGGTACCGGCCTGCTGTGGCTCGGGGTGTCGGCGGTGGGCGCGCTGCTCGGCGGGCTCGCCGCCCGGGGCGTGTTCGGCGCGCTCGGCGGCGTGGTGGAACCGCTGCGGGACGCGCTGGTGCGGCGGGTCGTGGCGCGGGCGCTCGCGACGGCCGTGGCCGATCCGGCGCGCGCCGACACGTCGGCCGTCTCGCGGCTCACCGCGCAGACCGAGATCGCGCGCGACGGCGCGGCCGGACTCCTCATGACCACAAGGGCGTTCGTCTTCACGGCGGCCGGAGCCCTCGCCGGGCTCGCGATGCTGGCGCCGGTGCTGCTGCCCGTGGTGCTCGTCCCGCTGCTGGCCGGCCTCGCGCTGTTCGCGGCGACGCTGCGCCCGATGGCGGCGCGGCAGCGCGCGCTGCTCGACGCGGACGAGGCCCTGGCCGCGCACGCCGGGCTGCTGGACGACGGCGCGCGGCAGATCGTCGCCTGCGGCGCGGCGGAGGCGGTGGCCGAGCGGACGGCGGATCTGGTCGCGGCGGAGCGGCGCGCCGCGTCCGCGCTGGCCAGGTGGGCGGCCGTACGGACGCTGGCCGTCGGCGCGGCAGGGCAGCTTCCCGTGCTGGCGCTGCTGGGCTGCGCGCCGCTGCTGCTGGAGCGCGGGGTGAGCCCGGGCGAGCTGATCGGCGCGCTGACGTACGCGGCGTCGGCGCTGCTGCCCGCCGTGCACGCGCTCCTCGGCGCGCTCGGCGCGGCGGGGACGCGGCTGGTGGTGGTGCTGGAACGGCTCGCCGCCCCCGCGCCGCCGCCCGTACGGCCGCCCCGCGTGGGACGTCCGGCGGCACCGGCGTCCGCCCCGCGTGCCCCGGCGGCCGAGCTGCGGTCGGTGACCTTCGCCCACGGCCCGGCGGCCGATCCCGTGGTCAGCGGGCTCGACCTGACGCTCCACCGCGGCGAGCACCTGGCCGTGGTCGGGCCGAGCGGTATCGGCAAATCGACACTCACCGCCCTGCTCGCCGGGACCCTCGCGCCCGACCGGGGGACGGCACTCCTGGCGGGGCGCGCGGTGGCCGAACTCGACCGGCGGGAACTGGCCGGTCTACGCGCGCTGTTGCCCCAGGAGGCGTACGTGTTCTCCGGGCCGCTGCGCGACAACCTCACCTACCTCGCGCCGGACGCGCCGCCCGCCCTCGTGCGGCGGGCGGTCGAGGCGTTCGGCCTCGGCGGGCTGGCGGACGGCCCCGGCGGCCTCGACACGCCGCTCGACCCCGCGCGGCTGTCGGCGGGCGAACGGCAGGCCGTCGCGCTGGCGCGGGCCTGGCTGTCCCCCGCGCCGCTGCTGCTGCTCGACGAGGCGACGAGCCACCTCGACCCCGCCGCGGAACTGCGCGCCGAGGCGGCGCTGTCCCGGCGGCCTGGGACGCTGCTGGTCGTCGCGCACCGCCTCTCCTCCGCCGCGCGGGCCGACCGGGTGCTGCTCCTGGACGGGCCCCGCCCCGCGCTCGGCACCCACGCGGAGCTGCTGCGGGGGTCGGCGGCCTACCGCGAGCTGGTGGGGGCGTGGGAGGCGGGGACGGACGGCGGGGACGGCGGGAACCGTGCGGACGGCGGGGAAGGCGCCCGCGTCACATCCAGCCCGCGAGGCGGCTGATCCGGATGGCGTCCACACGGTTGCGCGCCCCGACCTTGCGCGTCGCCGCGGCGATGTAGTTGCGGACCGTCCCGTCCGACAGGCACATGCTGCGGGCGATCTCGGCGATCGTGTCGCCCTCGGCGGCGCGCGTCAGGACGCCCAACTCGCGCGGCGACAGGGGGATCTCGGTGGCGCGCAGCAGGGTGAACGCGAGGGAGTCGTCCACGTACCGGCCGCCGTGCGCCACCAGGCGTAACGCTTCTCCGAGGCGGCGGGCCGGGCCGTTGCGGTCCACGAAACCGGCGGCCCCGGCGGCGTACGCGGTGCGCAGCGCGCCCGGCCGGTCGGCGCTGCCGAGGACGACGAGGGTGACGGCCGACTCGGCCGCCCTGGCGGTGTCGGCCGGTGTGTCGGCGGCCTCGGCCGGGCGCAGGCACAGCGGCACGTAGCCGGGGCCCTGGCGGGTGCCGCCGTTCAGGGCGCGGCGTTCGAGGTAGACCGAGCCGGCCGGGCAGCCGCTGTCGAACAGGAGGACGTCGCAGTCGCCGTCCGCCCGGCCGTCCGGCGGGATCGCCACGGCGGCCGACGTCGGCTCGAAACCCTGCCGCTCCAGCAACGCGACCAGCGCCGACCGCAGCAGATCAGCACTGTGCACGACATGAACCCGGACCATTCCCGCACCTTCCCGCCGCCGCCCCGGCGCCGGGACGGCGCCGTCTCGCTGGGCCGCTGACGCGTTCGCCCGCGGACCAGGGGGACCGGTACCCACCTCCCGTCGTCACAGAACGCCAAGTTCCGGTCATCTGCCTGTAACAAAGATGCAGATGGGACGGTAAAACGTCACCAGACCCCCTGTATCCGACCGTGGGCGGACACGGCCGTGCCCCGCCCCGGGGGAAGTCCGGGGCGGGGCACATGGGGGGGTGGCGGTCCGTCAGCCGAAGACGCGGGTCTGCCAGTTGCGGACCTCGGTGGCGTTCAGCTCACCGGCGATGATCGCCGCCCGGTCGAGGGCGCCGGTCAGCCGCTGGCCGCCGTCCTGGTCGGCGCCGAAGCGCAGCTGGCGGTTGGCGCAGCCGTTGATGCCGCCGTCGGGCACCTGGGCGACGGCCGCCTCGTTGCCGTCCACGTAGACCACGATCCGGCCGCCGTCGCTCATGGTGATCACGACATTGACGAACCGGCCGGTCGGCAGGACCGCCGAGGTCGTGACGCCGGTCCCGGCGCCGATGAACCTGACCTGGTTCGACGGGGTCAGGTCGATGAGCACGCCGTCGCTGCCGTCGTTGCCGCCCGGCTGCCAGTCGAACAGGCGGCGGTAGCTGCCGCTGCCGTCCACCCTGACCTCGGCGGCGAACGTCGCGACCCGCAGGAAGCCGAGGGTCGTCGGCGCGGTCCGCAGGAACGTCTGGCCGTCGAGCCGCAGGGCCGTCCCGGTCGGTCCTGTGCCCTCGTAGGTCGCGTTGCCCTGGATCGTGGCGTTGCGGCCCTGACCGCCGAAGTCCGTGACCGTGCCGCCGGAGCGGGCGTCCCAGGCCACGAGCGTCAGGCCCGCCTGCGGCACCGGGCACGGCGGCGGGACGTCCACCGTCACGAGGGCGATCGCCTCCGTGCGCCAGCCGCTGCCTTCGAGCACGGCGCGCAGCCGGTTCTCCGGCCGCTCGCCCGACCTCGGCGTCACCTGGAACGTGAACGTGCGGTTGGTGCCGCTGCCGAGCTGCGGCACCTGGTGCGACGCGGGGCTGGCGGTCCAGCCCTCGGGCAGGGCCAGGCTCAGCCGGGACCCGGGCACGGTCGCCCCGACCGCCTCGACCCTGACGTCGGCGCGGAACGCCGTGCCGTGGTCGCCCTGTTCCGGCGCGGTCAGCACCGTGCGCACCTGCGAGGTGGCCGCGTACGTCCGCCCGCCGGTGGCGCGGAAGGTGATCGTGTCGCCGTTGCGCGTCGGGGTGATGCGCTGGTTGCTCTGCTGGTCGCGCAGCTCGAAGAGACTGTTGAACAGGTTGCTGCGCACCGTCAGGTCGCCGGTGGCGCCGGGGCGCAGGGTCGCGGTGGTGGGCGTGCCGCCCTGCCAGACGATGTCCACGGTGACGTTGCCCCGGGCGCGCAGGCCGCGCACCGTGCCCGTCGCCCAGAAGGCGGGGAGGGCGGGCAGCAGGTCGATCGCCCCTGCGTGGCTCTGGAGCAGCATCTCGGCGACGCCCGCGGTGGCGCCGAAGTTGCCGTCGATCTGGAACGGCGGGTGCGTGTCCCACAGGTTGTTCAGGGTGCTGAAGCGCAGGAGTTCGGACAGCATGACGTGCGAGTGGTCGCCGTCGAGCAGCCGCGCCCAGAAGTTGATCTTCCACGCCTTGCTCCAGCCGGTGCCGCCGTCGCCGCGCGCGGTGAGGGAGACGCGGGCGGCCTGCGCGTACTGCGGGTGCTCGCGCGGCGTCACCTGGCGGCCGGGGTGGACGGCGTACAGGTGGGACACGTGCCGGTGGGTGTTGTTCTCCTCGTCCCAGTCCTCCTTCCACTCCTGCAACTGGCCCCACGAGCCGATGCGCAGCCCCGGGTCGAGCCGCTGGAGCGTCCCGTCCAGCTCGGGCACGAAAGAGCTGGTGTCGCCGGTCTCCCGGGCAGCCGCACGGGTGTTGGTGAGCAGTTCGTGGACGATCTGCTGGGAGATCGAGGCACCGGCGGAGAAGGAGCCCTGCTCGGGCGAGAAGCTGGGCGAGACGACGAGCCTGTTGTCGCGCGGGTCGGTGACCAGCTCGTCTATCCAGAACTGCGAGAGCGCCTTCATCAGCGGGTAGGCACGCTCCCGCAGGAACGTGGCGTCGCGCGTGAACAGGTAGTGGTCGTAGAAGTGCTGGGCGAGCCAGGCGCCCGCCTCCGGCATCCAGAACGACGCGGCGTACTCGTGGAGGCCGGTGAAACCGAACGGGTTGGTCTCGTTGTTGACGACCCAGCCGCGGTTGTCGTAGATCTCCCTGGCCGTCACCTGGCCGGGCGGGACCATCGACTCGACGTACTCGAACAGCGGCGCCGTCAGGTCGGAGAGGTTGGTCGTCTCGGCCAGCCAGTAGTTCATCTGGAGGTTGATGTTGACGTGGTAGTCCGCGCTCCACGGCGGGCTGGTGGAGTTGTTCCACACGCCTTGGAGGTTCGCGGGCAGCGTGCCGGGGCGGGACGAGGCGATCAACAGGTAGCGGCCGTACTGGAAGTAGAGCACCTCCAGCGCCTTGCGCTGGGCCGCGGTGGCGGTGCGCGCCTGGTAGGCGGCGAGCAGCGTGTCCGTGGGCATGGCCGGGTCCGCCTCGCCGACGGTCAGCGCCACCCGGTTGAACAGGCCCTGGAAGTCCGCGATGTGGGCGGAGCGCAGGGCGGAGAAGCCCTTGCGCACGGCAGCGTCCACGCGCTGGGTGGCGGGGCCGTGCGGATCGACGCCGTTGCGGTAGGTCGGGTAGCGGACGGAGTAGTCCGTGGCGGCGGCGAGGATGATCGTCACGTTGTCGGCGCCGGAGACGGTGACCGAGCCGTCGCCGTTGTCCGTGCGGCTGCCGCCCTGGTTGACGACCTGGATCTGCGACTCGAAGCGCATCCCGTTGTCGTTCAGGCGCCCGGCGAAGGTGATCCGGCCGCCGCGCGCCGAGACGTTCCGCGACCGGTTGGTGGGCGCGGTGACGGAGACGGTCAGGCTGACCCGTCCCCCCTGGCTCGCGCCGAACCGGGCGACGAGGACGTTGTCGGGCGCCGAGGTGAAGTACTCGCGCGTGTACGTCACGCCGCCCGAGGTGTAGGTGACACCGGCGACGGCCTCCCCGATGTCGAGGTGGCGGCGGTAGTTCGTGACGCCGGTGGGCGCCTGGGCCAACGTCACCCACAGGTCGCCGAACGTCTGGTAGGCGCCGAAGCCCGTCTTGCGCTGGCCGAGCCGCTGGGCCACCCAGTTGGGATCGACGCGCTGCTCGTTCCTGATGCGCTGCTGGACCTCCTGGATCGCGCCGGGGCGGGGCGACGTCCAGTTGCCGAAGTCGTAGCCGGGCGAGCCGGGGCCGCCGGTCCACAGCGTCTTCTCGTTGAACTGGAGCTGTTCACGGGCGAGGGTGCCGAACACCGAGGCGCCCAGGGCGCCGTTGCCGAGCGGCAGTGACTGGGACTCCCAGTCGCCGGCCGGCTCGTCGTACCAGAGCTGGAGGCCGGTGGCCAGGGGGCGCGGTCGCCTGCGCTCCGTCTCGGCACCGGCGGCCTGGCCGGCTGCCAGGGGTTGCAGTCCGATCGCCGCGGCGGCGGTGGTCGCGCCCGCGACGAAAACGCGTCTGGGGAAGCCTCGTTCGGTCATCGGAACCTCGTCCTTGAGTGGCGGCAGGGTGCGGGGTACGGGGTGACGTTGATCACAGCGGAGGCTATAGATCCGATGTATGGACCGTCAAGATACTGTAACGGTCATATTTCTCGCGGCATGTCTGCCATACACCCGATCAATTGGCGACTACCGGAACCGGTTTCGACCTGCCGCACGGGCGCGCGTGGCCGTGACCCGCGAAGACGCCTGCGCGGAGGCCGAGTTGCGGCCCGCGCCGACGCACGAACGCCCCCGCTCCCCGGCCGGTGACCGGTCGGCGAACGGGGGCGGCTCGGGCGCCGTGCGGGTGCCCGGGGTGGCCGCAGTGGCGGGGCGGGGGGACCCGTACCGTCACCTCCGTGCCGCAGGGCAGCGGACCGTCGGCGCAGCGCGTGCCGAGGACGTCGGACGTGACGGCGTTGCGCAGCACCCGGTCACCGCGGTCCGGGTCGGCCGTCGTCCCGCACTCGTCGGCGCGGACGCCGACGACTCGTTCGAGACCACGGGCTCACCGGCGGGGTACGCCCCCTCGGCCGTCACGGTGTCGCCGACCGCGTACGGCTCGGGCGTGCCGCCGGTGGCGCCGTCCACCAGGAAGAAGCCGATGCCGTCCGCCCCGAGGCCCTGCGGGTTGGTGCCGTACTGGTACTGGTCGAACGTGACCTGGAGGCCGCCGTTGCCCGGCAGCGGGCGGTTGCACAGCAGGCCGCCCGTCCGGTCGTGCCGCTGTCGGTGAGCTGGAGGTATCCGGGCGTCCCGCCGGGGGTCGGCACGGGTTCCGTGGTCTGGTCGGCGGCGTCGCACGGCCCGAGCGTGGAGGCGCCCGGCGGCTCGGCGGCGGCGCTCGTCAGCGACCTCGGTTCCCCGGAACATCGCGCTGAGCAGCGGCGAACCGGCGAGGGGCACGGGCGCGGTGTGCTGACACGCGCGGACGCAGACCTTTCGGCGGTGTCACCCTCGACTCCCGGTCTCAGGGCCCGGCCGCGCGGCGGCGGCGTACCGGCGCGCCAGACGCGCGAACGCGTCCCGCAGCGCGGGCGGGCCGACGACCTCGATGTCGGCGTCGAACCTGCCGAGGGTCGCCGCCAGTCCGGCCCACGACCACGAGCCGAGGATCAACCGGCAGCGCTCCGGGCCGAGTTCCTCCACGATGCCGTCGCCGCTGTAGCGGGACACGGTGTCGGCCGGCAGGTCGAGGATCACCTCGCCACGGCACGGCAGGCCGTCCGTGCCGTCGAAGCCCTGGAACCTGGCGGCGACGAACGCCGCCACGTCGCCGCCCGGCAGCGCGCGCGGCGTGAAGCGGGGGCCCGTCGGGGTACGGGGGGTGATGCGGTCGGCGCGGAACGTGCGCCAGTCGTCGCGGTCCAGGTCCCAGGCGACGAGGTACCAGCGCCCGCCCCAGGTCACGAGGTGATGCGGCTCGGCGCGCCTGGCGGGCAGCTCGGCCGACGGCGGGGACGCGTAGGTGAAGCGCAGCACCTCGCGGGCCTGGACGGCGGCGCTGAGCGTCATCAGCACGCCGCCGTCCACCCGGGTGTCCCGCCGGGGCGCGGGCCGTTCGACCGCCGTGATCTGGAGGGCGTCGATCCGGCGGCGCAGGCGGGCGGGCATGACCTGCCGGACGGTGGTCAGCGCGCGGGCCGCCGCCTCCTCGATGCCCGCGCCTGTGGTGGCGGCGGTCCTGAGCGCGACGGCGAGGGCGACGGCCTGCTCGTCGTCGAACAGCAGCGGCGGCAGATCGCTCCCGGCGCCGAGGCGGTAGCCGCCGTCAGGTCCCTTCGCGGCGTCGATGGGGTAGCCCAGCTCGCGGAGCCGGTCGATGTCCCGGCGCACCGTGCGGGGACTGACGTCCAGCCGCTCCGCCAGGAGCGCGCCCGGCCAGTCCCTGCGTGCCTGGAGCAGGGAGAGCAGGGCCAGCAGGCGCGACGAGGTCTTCTGCATGCTTCCATCATGCGGCGAGAAGCGGCCACAACCTGACCTCTTCTGCTGACACGGTGGGCGTGAGCCACCGAGAAAGAGCGAGGAACCGATCATGACTGTGTCCGCCACACCCCATCTGAACTTCCGCGGCGACGCCCGCGAAGCGCTCACCTTCTACCGCACCGCCTTCGGCGGTGACCTCGTCCTCGTCACGTACGCGGACGCGGGGGCCGTCCAGGACCCCGCCGAGGCCGACCACGTGATGTGGGGGCAGGTGACCGCGCGCGACGGCTTCCGCGTGATGGCGTACGACGTGCCGGGACAGCTGGCGTGGGCCCCGGGCGAGAACGCGTTCTTCGTCTCGCTGCGCGGCGAGGGGGCCGAGGAGGTCACGGCGCTGTGGGAGCGGCTGACCGAGGGGGCGACCGTCCGGCGCCCGCTGGGGCCCGCGCCGTGGGCGCCGCTGTACGGAATGCTGGAGGACAAGTTCGGCGTGACGTGGGTCCTGGACGTCGCGTACGGGGCGGCGGGGTGACGACCGTCCTCTCCACGCGGGCGCTCGGCCGTGCCACGCTGGCGCGGCAGCTGCTGCTCGACCGGTCCGAGATGCCTGTCCTGGCGGCGGTCGGGCATCTCGGCGGCATGCAGGCGCAGGAGCCCCAGGAGCCCTTCACCGGGCTCTGGACCCGGCTGCGGGCGTTCGCGCCCGGGACGCTCTCCGACCTGCTGGTCGGGCGGGACGTCGTCCGTATCCACCTGATGCGCCGCACCGTCCACCTGGTCACGGCCGACGACGCCGTGGCCTGGCGGGCGCGGCACGACGCGATGCTGCGCGGCAAGGTCCTCGGCGTCTACCGCCGGGACCTCGCCGCCGTGGACCTGGACGAACTCGCCGCGGCGGGGCGGGAGGTGATGGCGGACGGCGAGCCCCGCACGATGGCCGAGCTGACCCGGGCGCTCGCCGGACGCTGGCCCGCCGTCGCGCCGCGGGCGCTGGGCGAGATGCTGATCTCCGCCCTCCTGCCGATGGCGCAGACGCCGCCGCGCGGGGTGTGGCGGCAGAAGGCGGGCGTGCGCAACGTGCCGCTCGCGTCCTGGCTGGGGCGCGCCCTCGACCCGGCGGACCCTGACGGGACCGACGCCGTGGGCCAGGCGCTCGTCCGCCGCTACCTGGCCGCGTACGGGCCCGCCGCCTCGGCGGACCTCCGGGCCTGGTGCGGCCTCGCGGGGCTTCCCGCGGCGGTCGCGGCGGTGCGGGGTGAACTCGTCAGCTTCCGCGACGCGCGCGGGCGCGAACTCCTCGACCTGCCCGACGCGCCACGCCCCGACCCGGACACGCCCGCGCCCGTCCGTTTCCTGCCCGCGTTCGACAACGCGATCCTCGGCTACCAGGACCGCAGCCGCATCATCGACGACGCCCACCGTGGCGTGTCGGTCGCGGGCATCCGCGTGGTCCTGCTGGACGGCCGCGTCGCCGCGACGTGGACCGTCACGGACGCCACCGTCCGCGTCACCCCGCTGCGTCACCTCGCCCCGGCCGAGCGCGACGACGTGGCGGAGGAGGGGCGGCGGCTGGCCGCGTTCCTCTCGGACGGCGAAGGGGACCGCATCGAGATCACCACCCCCGCCGCCTGACCACACACAGCTCGGCCAGCGCTCTCAGAAGTCACACGACCGAGGCGCGGAGTCGCGGAGCTGGGCCGATGGACGGGCAGGGGCCTCTGAATCCGCCTTGCCGGCGGACGGCTCTCTTCACCTTGCCAGCTTCGAGGCAATGAGTGCCTGCTCCACTCGATACACGTCCCTGTCCTGCCCGCCGAACTCCCGCCTGAGCCGTTCGAGCACCAGACGGCACTCCGTAGCGCTTTCCAGTTTCCCGTAAGCCCCGAAGTATGCCAACTGGTAAGCCGCAGCGGTGCGGTCGGTGTCAGGATGCTCTCTGTCCAAAGTCCGTCGCTGATCATGGAGGGTGTCGGCCAAGAGATCGAGTGCCCTACCCACGT
Organism: Streptomyces avicenniae; assembly: GCF_000719135.1. GTDB lineage: Bacteria > Actinomycetota > Actinomycetes > Streptomycetales > Streptomycetaceae > Streptomyces > Streptomyces avicenniae. The sequence goes on from NZ_JOEK01000012.1 coordinate 251,316, forward strand.
GAACACCCGACATCTCATAGGCGCAGCCGAGTTCATAGGCGGTGGACATCGTGTCAGGATTTTGCTCTCCCAGCTCAAGCCGCTGCCCCGTGAGCGTGGCCTCTCCGATGGTCACGGCCTCCGCCCAGCGTCCGGCCATCCGCTCGACTGCGGCGCATCGGCTGTCGGTGAGCAGGCGGTCCCGCGAACCGGCCACGAACACGGCTCTCTGTGCCATCGTGGTTTCCTCGCCGAGTTCGAGGGCTGCCACAAATTCGCCGCAGCCCCCCAGCGGAATGATCAGTTCAGAGGCGCAACGCAGCGTCGAGGAGGCCGTCACCCCGTACTTCGCGGCACGGGAGTTATGCAGCGTCCGACCGATTTCCACGGCATCCGCATAACGATGCACGCAGGTATAGGCACGAACAAGAGTGGCACCAATATCCAGGACTACCGAATCTGCAGGGAAAAGGCTCTCACCTCGCCGATAGAGGGACTCCAGCAATCCAAGCACTCGACGCCACCGCCCCGTGTCGATCATGTGCTCGTACGCCTCTCGGAGCACAGCGAGCCCGTCACGCGTGTGGACGTCCTGCGGATCGTGACTCAGGAAAAGGGGCAGCACGGATGGCCACCGATCTCTTCTGCGGCGCCGATCCGGAACACCGTTCACCGGCGACAACGTCTTCAACAGCGGGTCGGCCCACCGAGTCGCGTGCGACATGTCGTCCACCGAGAGAAAGCCGCGGACGATGGTGCAGTAGGCAGGGCTGACACGGAGAAGTCCTTGATCAAGTGATGCCAAGCCGGACGTGGCGATCACCGGCCAAGCACTCAGCAGGGCAGCCGTGGTGATCGCGAACTCGGTTCTGACGGTGGCATCGTCGGGGCGATAGAAGACTCCTGGCCTGATCGCTCGGGTCGGCAGTGGGTCTGGGCCCAGCAGTGCAGTGGCGTCCAAGAGGCGCACCAACCAGAGATCGATTTTCGCCAAGGCGTTCCGCGCGTCCTCGATTCGGGTGATGAAAGAGCCGGCATAGTGATCCGGTCCGCGAGTCCCCAGCACAACCCGAGGGCGTTGACGCAGGACATCCATGAAGCCTGCCGAAGTGCCCCGATGTTCGAGCCACGTCACCGTCTGAGCCAGCGCGAGCGGCAGGTCGCCGAGGGCGCTCGCGATGTGCCCGGCGTCCTCCACACCGAGCGAAGGGACACAGGCACGGAGATAGCCGATCGCCTCGGACCTCTCCCACGGGGCCACAGGCACGACCTCCGCCCACGCCTGCCAATCACCTGCGGACCCGTGCGAGGACGTGACAAGTACGCGGCTCTCCGTATCCGGTGACACGTAGTCCCCCATTTCCGCACAGCTCCGTAGGCCCTCCAGCACGACAAGCCCGGCCTTGTTCGGAAGGCGCTCGTCGTCCGTCGGACCCGAGAGAAGATCCGCCCGTTCACGGACAGAAGAACCGGCCTTGATCCAGCACACCCCTCCGAGTCGGGACTCCTCGGCGTGCACATACTCGATTGCGATCTGACGCTTGCCCACACCGAGCGGCCCGAACAGGACGGTGACATTGCCGGGGCGCCGCCGCACGCTGTCGTCCAGCTGGCTTAGAACAGCCTCGCGCCCGAAGAATCGAGGATTCCTGGAAGGAACTCCACCGCTCGGCCTCGTGCTCAAGGTCGAGGACGGCGCCACCAGGGCCCCGGCAGACTCCTCACTCACAGGCACTCCCCGGGGTCAACTCATGTCCGCCAGCCAGTCGTCGGAGAGGCTCAGAAGACGCAGTCCGACCCACTCCTGCGCCCACCGCTCTCCTCTTTCCAAAACGTCCACCACCGGGCCGAAGTCATGGGTAACGCCCAACCATTTCGTCAAGGTCTCCGCCTCCGCACGTGTGCTGCGCTCCCTACCCGGCAGTGACACACCCTCGGTGAGCAGTTTCCGGTAGAGCGATGGCGTGGGCTGAACCGGCGGCAGGCCTACCTCAGCAGCCGCGGCGGACGCCCGGATCGGGATCCTCAAACCACTGACGTCGAGGTCCCCGAAATAGCGGATCGCGCGGAAGGGCAGTCGGCCTTCGATGTCGGCACCGTAGTGCTCCCCGAGACTGCGCACGGACGCCGGGAAGGAGTGGCCGACCCCCCACGCGATACAGGCGATGCGGTGTGCCCCGCGTGCCGCACGCAGGCAGCGGACGAGTGACGTGTAGGTGGCGGAGTTCTCGACGACCAGCAAGATGTCCCCACCGACCAGGGCCGTACTCTGCGTGTCCGGGTCGAAACGGCGAAAACGGGCGTCGAGCAACGGCGGATCCGTGGGGAAGGCATGGATCAGCTCGCAGAGCTGCGCCCGGTTGCCGAACAGCGGCCCGCCGAACCCCCTGCCGTCCAAGCACTTCTCCGGTTCCGGGAACCAAGGGGCGTATTCACGCTTCCCGAAGATCTCCAAGGCGCGTTCCCGAAGGGGAACCCTGATCAGTGAGCCACGCAGCGAATGCAACCAGTCACTGATCGCCTTGTACGCCACTTCCTGTCTCCCCCGTGGACGTGGTCCGCTCCTTATCAGCTCGTGAAGGGCCGGGTGGTACAGCGCTCCCTGCCGTGTCCGGATCGCTGGGAGGGCTCGCACCGGCAGGAGGTGAATCCCTGGCGGCAGCGCCTCCCCCGCTCTGTCCGCCATCAGGTCGATGTGGCCGGACGCCGCCAGGGTCGCCAGGCAGCCGTTGAGTGTCGTCTCCTCCAGATCGCTGTCCGGTCCGGCCCGGTGAACGTTCCGGAAGACATCCAGCAACTCCGCCAGCCGGAAACGCTTCTTCCGGTGCCCGCTCCACTTCTGGGCATAGGCCCTTCGGAGCAGGCCCTCCAGTAGTTCGTCAGCAAGACGCGTATCAGCGGTCACCCGACAGCTGCCTCATTCGACGGGCGGGTGAAGTAGCGGACTGCCGAGACGTCCCCGCCGGCACCGTCCTGCAGCGAGGAGACGTGCCCGGCCACTGCTCGGTCCTCGACGGACAGATACCGGCGCCTGGCCCGGAGGTCGGCGTCGTTGCGCAAACGGACGACGAGTGGGAAGACATCCAGGGCCGCCTTGTCGTACAGACCGGTCGTGTAGACGAGTTGGACACCAAGCGCACGGGCGACCGACTGCTGAAGTCGGAGTAGATAGAGGGCCGAGGCCCGGCCGATCGGATTGTCGAGGAACAGCACACCGGAGTGCTGATGCCTACGCACTTGACCCCGATCGTTGGCCCGGAGCGCGGCCATGGTGCAGTACAGGACGATAGCCGCAGTGAGTATCTGTCCGCCGGAGAAGATATCCCTTGTCTGCGCGACCCGCACGCGCTCCACGGCGAGCCCGACATCGGGTTTGAGAACGGTCACGCGGAAGCCCTTGGGCTGGACCGCGGTCTCCACACCCTTCAGTACGAGCTGCCGGGCATCTCGTCTGCTCCGGTGCTCCGTACCGGCCGTCGCGGCCTCGTCGATGACCGAGCCAAGGACATCTCCCAGGGTCTCGTCGGTGACCTCGGGAAAGTCGATCTTGAGGAACTGCTGCCCCGACCAGCTACCGAGCCCCTCCGGAAGCTGTGACAGCCGCTGCGCGCGTTTGAGAGTACGCAGCGCCTCCCTGACCTGCTGGACCAGTTGCAAGACGATCTGCCTACGATGGCGGCCGATGGATTCCAGATCGATCTGCAGCGTCCTCAGTCGCGGCCGCAAGTCGTCTGCCCATGGGGCTGCACGAACCGGTAGCTCGGCGCGCTCGGTGGTGAGGATGACGCGGCGGCTCGGCGACTGGAGCTCCTCGAACCGTGGGTCCACCGCATGAGCGGCGAGACGGTCGGCCAGCGTCCTCTCGCCTTCTTCTGCCTCAGCAACAGCCGCCTGTGCCGCCGTGTGGACGGCACGCAGCCTGTCATGATGTCCACGGGCGTCGGCGACGCCTCCGTCGTAAGGCTCGCAAGCCTCGTCCGCCGCTCGATTCTCATGAACCGGCTCGCCGAACAGATCAACCAGCATCTTGAAGCCGCGGGCGAGCTGACGTATGTCCGAGTGATCCTGCAGCAGCGCCTCCAAGTGCCGCTTCAGTTCGTCGGCAAGAGAGGCGGCCTCGTTCGAAGACTGTTGTGCCGCCATGGCAAGCCGTTCCCCGTGAGCGGCGTCGCGCGGTACTCCGAAAGGCGCCAGATCGACGGGGCTCTCACCAGGAGCGGCGTCACCCAGACCGGCTCGTACGGCACGGCAATGGACCAGGACGTCATACTGCTCGTCACGCTGCGCGCTTGCCCTGGCCACCTCACTTGCCGCGCTGGACCGGCCCGCTCCTAGGGCTGCGGCGTCCACACCGCCGCTCCCCTTCAACAGGTCCGCCGCCGTGGCCCGAGCGGCCTGGGCGTAGGCGGACAATGCCTGCTGCGCGGCTCTGTCCTCCGCCTCGGCCAGACGGAGATCCGTCAAGAGGCTCTGCCCGACGGCGACACGGTTGTACTCCTCTGCGGCAGCGCGGTAGAGGCGACGCAACAGTTCTACAGGTTGCGCTGTCGTGGTGCCCTCCGCCTCTGTCCGTCCTGTTGCTTCCCTGACGGGCAGTCCGGCCAGTTCCTCCTCGACACGAGCGGTCGTGGCACGCATCGTGTCCGCCGAGCGCCGGGCGTTCGCGGCAGCCAGACGCGCGGCCCCGGCCTTGGCACGTGCCTCGGCAGCAACCTCTCGGTGCCGGTGCGCGTGCCTACGCGCCTGCGAGGCGTCGCTCTGCCACTGGGCAACACGCTCGACGGACCGGAGAAGCGCGCGCAACGCATCGACGCGCCGCTCGATCCTCGTTCGTTCGTCCCGGAGCCCAGGGAGCCGGTCGCGAGCGTCGGACAACTGCGTGGCGGCCTCATCCCTGAGGCCGTCCACGGTGGCGGCCTCATGATGCGCCGCGCGCGCGGATTCCTCGGCGGTCGCGAGCGCGGAGCGGAGCCCCGCGATGCGCCCGGGCGGACATGACTCCCGCCACTGCGCCAGCCGGGCCGCGAAAGCGCCATGAGTTCGGAGTGTCTCGTCGAGCTCGGCCAGTTGCCTGTGGTGTTCATCTCTCCGTACCGCCAGGTCCAAACGTTCGGCCTCGCCGGCTCGCTCGTCATAGAGAGCGGGGTGGAGAGGCACGACGAGACGGACACCAGGAGGCGGGCCGCCGACTCCTTGCAGTGCGGCCGTTGTCCCAAGGGCCAGATAACCGGTGACGGTGACGCCCTCATCCGCGAGGATTTCGGACGCCAGGTCCACGTGGTGCATGTCGTTGACAAGTACACCGGTGGCAAGGTGGGGGAACTTCTGGACGAGTTCCTCACGGCGTTCCGCGTCCGGAATGGAGGCGAGGTACTCCCAGCCGGTACAGGCGGGGATCTGCCTCTCGTGCAGTAGATCGCAAAGGTGGACGGCCTCGATGGACGAGGGGAGAAGATCGGCCACCTCCAGGGACGACAGAGCGCGCTCGTCGGCCGCGCGGGCGATACGGACGTCGATCCTGGCGGACTCGGCGTCCTCACGAATACGCGCCAGCCGGTCGGCGAGTCCGGCTGCCTCTGCCTCAAGGTCATCGACCTCACCGCTGTACACGCCCGCCTGTCGCAGATCCTCCGCGAGGCACCGCATAGCAGTCATGTCCGCCTGGTACTCACGGCGTGCGATGTCACGCCTGTGGTCGGCCTGGGCCAGCTCATCGCGCGCCGTCTCGTACTGCTCACAGGCCCGCCGATGCTCTTCCTCCAGCCTCTCGACCGTCCGCTCCCCCTCGATGACACGCTCACGGAGCGCAACCGCCTCGGCCCCGGCCTGAGCTGCGGCATCGACGACACTCATTCCGTCCGGCAGGAGCCCATCCGTGACCGCAGTCGTGATCTCGGCCGCCACCTCGGCCAGTCGGTCGTCGAGACCGGCTGCCCTGGCCTCACACTGAGCAGCTTGGCCAACCTCGGCGTCGTGCTCCGCCTGGGCATCGACGGCCTCCCTGTCCTGCGCGTCAGCCCGTTCGGATTGCTGCGTCGCCTCCTGAGTGAGGCCGCGCACCATGACGGACAGGGAGAGCGACAGACAGCGCGCGGCCTCGTCACGTGCCTCAAGTGCGGGACGGGCCGCTTCCTTCGTCTGGGTCACACGCTCGCGCAGCCGACCGCTGTTGGCTGTCGCCTCCAGAGCACGTAGCACAGCCGGGAGGGCATCCCAGCCCTTCTCGACCGCAACGGCCGCTTTCCACGCCTTCTCAGCGACATGATGGGCGTCTTGCGCGTCTTCCAGGCGCAACTGAGCCAGTCTACGAAGTAGTTCAGCGACGACAGCTTTCGCCTGGTCGCGGCGCCTTTCAGCACGCCGTACGTCGTCCTTCAGTCGGGTCACGTTCTGATCCTGGTCCGCGAGCGCCTGCTTCTCTTGTGCAGCGCGTGCCCGGATCTGGCAGATGAAGAGGTCCAGTGTGTTCCGGGCTTCCGTCTGCGCGACTTCAGCGGTGACGCGCTTCTCGCGTGCCCCTTCCAAAGGGACCAAGATTGCCAGGGACTCCTCGACGAAGTCCTTCTCGCATTCCAAGTCGCCGCGGGACGCGAGCTTCTCGGCATAGGTCGCAAGTACCTCGACGAGGTCCCGAGCCGGCTGAAGCGGCAGTACCGCGCTGAGGAGGAAGTTGACGAACGCTTGGTCGCTGCCGAGCGAGAACGCGTCGGCGGCCTCGCCCTCGTCACTGTTCATCGCGCGCTGATAGCGGAACAGCTCCGGGTCCAGGCCCAGAGCCATGAGGCGGTCAGTCCACTCGCCATGAAGTTCGAAGCTCCGGTAGCCGAGGGCGGGTTCCTGCTCAGCGGCAAATCTCAGCCTCTCCCCGTACTCCGTCAGACCTAGATACCTCCCGTCTTCCTCGATCGGTAGGCTCTCCAGGTCGAGGAGACTCCCTGGCCTGAAGTGGTACCAGCGCTCGACCAGATCGGATTCCTCCGATGCGCGGCGGTCCTTCCACTGACTGACCTTACCGGTCACCAGCCTCTTTCCGCTTCCGGCGTGGGTCCACTCCAGCACGACGTGCGCCACGTCTCCTTTGAGGACAAAACTCTCGAGCGCACGGGTATTGCGAGTTCCCACCACCTCCCTGCGTCCTGGAAGGATGACGGAGAAGACAAGCTTGATCAGTACGGATTTGCCTCCGCCGTTCTCCAGGAACAGCACACTGGCGGGGGACGGACGACGTATCGGCTCCGTCAGGTCGAACATGTCGCCTTGACGACTGCTCGCCACCGGCGCCCCGGCGGAGCTGAGGTCGAGCAGGACGTTCTCGTAACGGGCGGCCTGCGGGCCCACGCCTCTCAGCAGAACACGGGACAGCTCATACACGAAAAAGCCCTTCGTCCAGAGCCGGTTCCATCGGTCGCTCCGCTTCGGGAGGGGCTTCCCCGGCTCGGGACGGCGCCGACGTCCGCAGTGTGCCGTGCGAAGACATCGGCACCACGCCGAGGGCGAGCAGTTCATCGAACGCGCTGGTCAAGGCCAGCTGACGGACCTGAAGTTGATAACGCGGGGTGGCCCGATACCAGCCGTCCTCACCTGCCCCCGCGACCTCCAGAAAACCCTGATCCGTGAGAAAGTTGAGAGCTCGCCCGATCATGCCCTTGGTGGAGTTCATGGCCAACCTGCCGTCTTTCGTCAATGAGGCTTCCGGCCGACGGGCATAAGCGCTCCACACCTTCTCGAGTTCAGGCGTCTCGGACGGTGTATCACCACCAGCTAGCGTCGCAGACGCCTTCTCGCGCAGGCGGTCGCACGAGTCACGCACCACGCGGTCCACAGCCTCGGCGCTGACACGCCCCGTATAGCCGTCGTTTGCGAGATCGTCGGGCCGGGGATACGCCAAGGCGGCCACAGCGAGATGGATGATGCCGTGCAGCAGCCTCTCAACCTCCCCGCGCTGCCTGGCCGACCGAACATAGTCCTCGATCCTTGTCTCGTAGACAGAGTTCGACAGGGCGGCAAGCGCGACGCCGATGTCCTCCGCAGCTCCGAGAACCTTCAGTCCGAGGCCACGCGCCGTGCACTCCACCAATGCTCGGAACGTGCCCTCAGTTCTGTACCTGGCGACCAACTCCCGGTAGACGCGGTCCTTCGCGGGCCGCAGCCGGGGACGCATCCCGAAGGCGATCAGCCTTGCGGCGTCCTCGGCGTCGTCCATACAGACGGCGGATGTCATTCGTCGAACTCCTCGTCTCCCGAATCGTCGTGGTCCCACCCGTCCTCCGGCTCACGCAATCGGACCCGCGAGACCAGGAGTTCATCTCCCCCGACGAGTGGGCTGTCGATTCCTCCGATGGTCGGTACAGCGATCAACAAGCTCGGCTCGCATCGAGCCACGGCGTCATCAAGACCCGGGCTGAAGGCGTGTGCGGCATCGTGCAGCACCAAGCGCTCGACCGCTGGCCCATGTATCCGGGCTTCCTTGAGCAAATCGCTCAGCGTGAGAGTCTCTCCGACGGGCAGGTCGAGGAGCTTCGCGGCGATAACCTGCTCTTCCAAGCTGAAGCGCGCCCCTTCCCCGGTGTCCCGCACATCAGGCACGGGCACAATCCCAGCGTAAGGGCTGCTTTCCACGCGTACTGCGAGCAACCGTGCAACCAGCGTGCTCATGGACGTGACGGTCGGCGGTGTGGGCGCCATCCCGCTCCGGAAGAACTCCGTGACCGGGGCCATCGCCGCACCGACCGGCATCCCGAGGAGCGGGACCAGTAACTGGTTGAAGATGTCCGCCGCCGCGCGCTGCGGAGGCCCGGAGAACTGCTGGCGGTCCTGCTCTTTCCGGAACAGCGCGCCGGCTCCTTGAAGCCTGGTCTGCAATTGCATATGCCGGTGAATGCAGTCCCTGACGATATCCACCAAGGCTGCGGCCTGTTGCTTCTTCCTGGCATCCTGTGCACTGTCACGGTGCTCTGTGATATTGGCGAGGATGGCACTCTCGTGCCGGTACCGCTCCTCGATATGCTGAAGCGCCTCTTCCAAGAGGCTGGGAACCTGTTGTTCCCAGTCCACCGTACGCACATCGCGCCGCGTGGCGTCCAAGTACTGCCGCAGGTACTCCCCGTACTGTACTGTGCGATACCGAGCCTGCTCCGCCGCCAGTTTGGCGTCCTCAAGCCGCCCGCGGTTGATGAGGTAATCCAACTTATGCTCTGCGGCGACCTGAGCCGATTCCACGTCCGTGTCGAGTGCGCCCACCAAGACGTTGATCGCCTCATCCGTCACCCGCAGATAGACTCGCCCGTCGGCCACGGAGTGTTCGACCAGTAGCTTGAAGTCGAAGTCGTAGCGCCCATAGGCACCTCCGGTTTCGAGCCGCCCATACGACCAAGTGAAACCACGGTCGATGGTGCCGATGTTGATCAGCTTGTGGAGCACCCACTCCGCCACGGCACGATGGTTCTGCTCGCTCTGCGCAGGAACCTGGACCGCGGCAAAGTGGCTCACCTGCTCGACGACCTTGGCATGCTCGGCGCCTGTGTTGAAATCCATTGCCATCGCCACTTGGTCGATGGTGTGAAGCGCCAGTTCGACCATATGGTAGGGGCGCCCATCGACGCGCCCGAGACCAGCTTTGTTGTCTTCAAGCGCCTGCAACGGCGCGGTGCAGGCAAGCGCCTTCACCCTACGGACGAGAGCTTCATCCGGCATGTTCACGAACGACTCCGTCGCTTCATCACGCACGTCAGAAACTCTAGCCACTCACTCCAACACCGTGTCCCGGAACGCACATTCTCGGCCGTCGCACCGTGGAGCGGCACCTGACCACAGCTCCCTCCTCCGATCGATTAATCGAACACTCGCTCCCACGAGGGGCGCATTCACCTGTCGGTGTTGGCGGCTCCTGCAGTCATCGGTCATACGTTTTCCGACCGACGCCGGAAACCTGCCCGGTAGCGAGCAGATTCGGCGACACCGGCGCCTGTGAGTGCGCGGCTCATCGACCAGCGCCATGAGGTTCGCTTTCCGGGCGACTGACCGCGAGACGTCTCCCATTCAAGCTTCCGAGACAGAGCCGCGACCACGGAGGAAAGGGGCGCTCTAACACAAACCCGCATGACGCCAGAGCCGTCGAGCTACTGAACGCGGTGGTGGCGTGTCCCTGTTCATCCGCGACAACACAAACGAACCCCCGGGCATGCCCCGAACGGGCTCCCTACGAGCCGATCTCCGCGCCGTTGCGCGGTCGTCCCCGTCAGTGCCGCACATCAGGAGACCACAGTGATCGGCGAGCGCGCCGTGTCGCGCGAAGACATCACCCCCTCGCGGCAGCCCTGGAGGTGGAGGTCACGGTGACGATGCGAGGCGGCCGCTTTCCCCGCAGGGCTCTCGTACCGGCAGGCAGAACTGCGAACGTCGCAGAATGGTCTTCGGTTCCGTAACTGCTACGACGCGGCCCGCAGAGAACGGCCGAGCAGTGGCAACCGTGGCGCATCGATCAGCACAGCCAGCCCAGCGGCACGGAGCTGTCCAGCAAGTCCCGTACAGCCGTCTTCCAAAGCAAAGGCGGGGCCAAGCGCACGAGTCAGACGCAGTGGGCGGAGGTCTGCTGCGCCCCGCCCGATCGCCGCTGGTCGTCGGTTCGTAGAGTGTGCCCATGTCGGCCGACTCCCCCCTCATACAGAGCCTTCGGACCGCCGTCGCCGCCGCGCCGCAGGACGTGCCGCTGCGTGTTCACCTCGGCGAACTGCTCCTGGCCGCAGGGGCGCCGGACGCGGCGGTCGCCGAGGCCGCGGTCGCGCTCCAGCACGCGCCGGGCGACGCGCAGGCCCGCGACCTCATGGCGCGGGCCATGGGCGCCCCGGCACCGGCGGCGCCCGCCGCCCCACGGGGCTTCGACTGGCAGGCCGCCCAGGAACAGGTCGGCGACGCCGTCCCGCCCCGCTTCGCCGCGGAGGACGCCGAGCCCCCGCTCGCCGCGGACGGCAGCGGCGACCCCGGCGACGCCGCCGCCTGGGACGTGGAGACCCCGCACGCCGTACGCCTCGCCGACGTCGGCGGCATGCAGGAGGTCAAGGACCGGCTGGAGGCCGCGTTCCTCGCCCCGCTGCGCAACCCCGAGCTGCGCAAGCTGTACGGCAAGAGCCTGCGCGGCGGGCTGCTGCTCTACGGCCCGCCAGGCTGCGGCAAGACGTTCGTGGCGCGGGCCGTCGCCGGTGAACTCGGCGCGGGCTTCCTGTCGGTGTCCGTCAACGACGTGCTCGACATGTGGATGGGCAACTCCGAGCGCAACATGCACGAGATCTTCGAGACCGCGCGCCGCCAGGCCCCGTGCGTGGTCTTCCTCGACGAGTTGGACGCGCTGGGCGGCAAGCGTTCGCGCACCCAGTCGAGCGGCATGCGCAACACGGTGAACCAGCTCCTCACCGAACTCGACGGCATCGACGGCGGCGCCAACGAGGGCGTCTTCGTCCTCGCCGCGACGAACGCCCCCTGGGACGTCGATCTCGCGCTGCGCCGCCCCGGCCGCTTCGACCGCACCCTCCTCGTCCTGCCGCCGGACGCCCCCGCGCGGGAAGCCGTCCTGCGCTACCACCTGCGCGAACGGCCCATCGAGAAGGTCGAGTTGGGCAAGCTGGTGAAGGCGACCGACGGCTTCTCCGGCGCCGACCTCGCCCACGTGTGCGAGACCGCCGCCGAGACGGCGCTGCTCGACTCGGTCCGCACCGGGACCGTCCGCATGATCGGCATGCCCGACCTGCTGGGCGCGGCGCGGCAGCTCACCCCGTCCACCGGGCCCTGGTTCGCGTCGGCCCGCAACGTCGCGATGTACGCGAACGACGGCGGCCAGTACGACGACCTCGTCACCTACCTCAAGAGGAAACGCAAGCTGTGAGCATGGACCGAGCGGTGGAGCGCGCCGAGGCGCTCATGTCCCTCCGGCGGTACGAGGAGGCCCGCGACCTGCTGGCGCGCCACGTGGCCGAGGCGCCGGACGACGCGGTCGCGTGGACGGAACTCGCCCGCTGCCACTCGCACGTGAGCAGCCCGCGTGAAGGCGTCGCGGCGACGGGCGAGGCACTGCGCCTCGACCCCGCGAACCTCAACGCGCTCGTGCTGCACGGCACGTTGCTCCAGCGCAGCGGCGCGGGGCTGGAGAAGGCGATGGAGCCGCTGCGCGAAGCCGTCCGTATACGGCCCGACTTCTGGGGCGGCTGGTCGGTGCTCGCCGACTACACCTTCCGCCACTCCATGCTCCAGGTGGCCAGGAGCGGGGGCCTGAGCGTCCTCACCCATCAGGACGTCGCCCCCGTCGCCGCCGAGGCGGCCGGGATGGCGGACGAGGCGATACGGCTCGCGCCCGAGGAGGTGCGCCCCTACGAGGTCCGCCAGTCCATCGCCGAGTTGTCGGGGGACACCGCGACGGCCGAGGCCATGGACCGTGCGATCCTCCGCCTCGACCCCACGCACGCCGACGCGCTGAGCAGGCAGACCCGGCGGATGACGAACGCGCCGGGCGTGCGGGCGTCCCAGGCGGCGGACGTCATCGCCGACGGGCTCGGCGCGGCGCCGGACTCCCCGGAGATGCGGTCCGCGCTCGACGCCGCCACGTACCGGCTGCTGCGCGGCACCCGCTGGCTCGCCCTGCTGTGCCTGGCGTTCACCGGTGTGGCCCTCGGCGTGGGGCCTGGCGACGAGGGGACCGTGCCGGAGCTTCCGCTGTCCCTCGGCCAACGTGTCTGGGACGTCTGCGTGTTCGCCGCGATCTGGGCCGTGGGCGCGCTCCTGCGCTACCGCAGGCGCCGCAAGGGCGTCCGGCTGAACGTCCGGTCGCTGCTCCGCCGTGACGGCTGGGCGCGCCTGGCCGCCGGGCAGGCGGTGGCGGTGACGGTGTGCGCGGTGGTCACCGTGCTGATCCCGTGGTCGGAACCCGACGTCCCCCGGGTGATCTTCTGGACCGTCCTGGTGGCCACGCTGCTGACGATGTACCTCGACCGCCCGCGTCTGCGCGAGTCCTTCCGCACCGCCCGCCGCCGAGGCTGAGCCCGGCGTCATTGGTTCAGGCCACCTCGCCAGGACGGCACCGGGCGGGCGTTTCCGCGCCCCCAGAAGTCCGTCGCAATGCATACGCGAACACCGCGAGAACGTCACGCCTGCGCGCGGGATCGCCACGCGACGACGGTTTCCCGACCGGTACGGGCATCCCCAACGGCTTTCGCGGCCAAAGCCGTTGGGTCCGTTCACCGCCCGGAGCTGGGATATGACGGGTCGTCAACGACACAGTGGTCCAGACCTATTGACCGACTGGTTCAGACCTTTCTATTGTTCGGCGCACTGCGGGCGTGAGGCTCAGCACGCCCCAACTCCCCCCAAGACCAGGGAGGCGCTCATGCGCTTCAGGCACAGAGTTGCCGCAGCTATGACGACGCTCCTTCTCCCACTCGCCGGACTCGTCGGTCTGGCGAGTCCGGCCCAGGCCGCGGCGTCGGCGACCGCGACCTACACCAAGGTGTCCGACTGGGGCAGCGGCTTCGAGGGCAGGTGGACGGTGCGCAACACCGGCACGACCACCCTCACCAGTTGGACCGTCGAGTGGGACTACCCGTCCGGCACCACCGTCGGCTCCTTCTGGGACGCCGACCTCACCCGCTCGGGCCAGCACTGGACCGCCAGGAACAAGTCCTGGAACGGCACCCTCGCCCCGGGTGCCTCGGTCTCCTTCGGCTTCAACGGCTCAGGAAGCGGCGCCCCGGGCAACTGTCGTCTCAACGGCGCCAGTTGTGACGGCTCCACGCAGCCGGGCGACCGCGCGCCCTCCGCGCCCGGCACACCGACCGCCTCGAACGTCACCAACTCCTCGGTGACGCTCAGCTGGACGGCCGCCACCGACGACCGCGGCATCAAGAACTACGACGTGCTGCGCAACGGCTCCACGGTGGGCACGGTCACCGGCACCACCTTCACCAACTCCGGCCTGACCGCCGACACGGCCTACTCCTACACGGTCCGTGCCCGTGACACCGCCGACCAGGTCGGCCCGGCCAGCGGCGCGGTCTCCGTCCGCACCACGGGCGGTGGCGGCGGCCCCGGCGACCCGGGCGGTCCCGGTGGTGACAAGATCAACCTGGGGTACTTCACCGAGTGGAGCGTCTACGGGCGCAACTACCACGTGAACAACCTCATCACCTCGGGCAGCGCCTCGCAGATCACCCACATCAACTACGCGTTCGGCAACGTCCGCAACGGCGAGTGCGTCGTGGACGACACCTACGCGGCCTACGAGCGGGCCTACACCGCCGCCGAGTCGGTCAGCGGTGTCGCCGACACCTGGGACCAGCCGCTGCGCGGCAACTTCAACCAACTCCGGCAGTTGAAGGCCGAGTACCCGCACATCAAGGTGCTCTACTCCTTCGGCGGCTGGACCTACTCGGGCGGCTTCACGGAGGCCGCGCGCAACCCCGCGGCGTTCGCCGACTCCTGCCGCGAGGTGGTCGAGGACCCGCGCTGGGCCGACGTCTTCGACGGCATCGACATCGACTGGGAGTACCCCAACTCCTGCGGCCTGACCTGCGATGCGTCAGGACCGGCCGCGTTCAGGAACCTGTCCCAGGCGCTGCGGGCCGAGTTCGGCCCCGACTACCTCGTGACGGCCGCCATCACCGGTGACGGCTCCACGGGCGGCAAGATCGACGCGGCCGACTACGGCGGCGCCGCGCAGTACCTGGACTGGTACAACGTGATGACGTACGACTACTTCGGCGCGTTCGCGCCCACAGGGCCGACGGCCCCGCACTCGCCGCTGACGTCGTACAACGGCCTCCCGACCCAGGGCTTCACCTCCGAGGCCGCGATCAACAAGCTGCGGGCACAGGGCGTGCCGTCGTCCAAGCTCCTGCTCGGCATCGGCTTCTACGGCCGGGGCTGGACCGGCGTCACCCAGTCCGCACCCGGCGGCTCGGCCACCGGCGCAGCGCCGGGCACGTACGAGGCGGGGATCGAGGACTACAAGGTCCTGCGGAACTCCTGCCCCGTCACCGGCACCGTCGCCGGGACCGCGTACGCCCACTGCGGCAACCAGTGGTGGTCCTACGACACACCGGCCACCATCACCACCAAGATGAACTGGGCCAACCAGCAAGGTCTGGGCGGCGCGTTCTTCTGGGAGTTCAGCGGTGACACGGCCAACGGCGAACTGGTGAGGGCCATCGGCAACGGCCTGAACTGACCCACCGCACCACCGCACCCGCACCACCGCTGCGGACGGCCCCCACCAGGGCCGTCCGCAGCGCGCGTGTCGGCGTCCGGCCACTCCTTTCGGGTGAAGGGAGCGGGAGCCGGTCGGCCCGTCGTCCGGCCCCGTCCAGCCGCCGCCCGGCTCACCGGAACGTGCGCGGAGCATCGCCCGATGCGTGGAACGTCCCTTAATCTGCCCCTGATCGCACTGGGGGGTGCGCCGCGCCCCCGTGGCGTCGGACAAGGGGGATCGACACCATGTACAGCCTCATCGTGGTACCACCGCCGTGCGGGGGCACGGACGGACAGCTCAGGATCGCCGACGGCGAGCGGCTCGCGTTCGGCAGGGCCGAGGCGGGCGACGGCCTCACGATCGCGCACGGGGGCGTGCCCCGGGTCGCCGGGGAGATCACCGCGCACCGCAACTTCTGGCTGCTGAGCAATCTCAGCGAGGACCAGACCTACGTCGTGGAGAACCCGGAGGGCGCGGGCGAACACCTCAAGGTCACGCCGGGCCGCCTGGAGGCGCCCGTGCCGTTCGAGTTCGCACGCGTCGTCCTGCCCGCCGCCGGCGACCTGCTCACCTTCGACGTGTGGGCGCCGCGTCACGTCTTCGGCAGCGTCACGCGCGACGGCCTCGCCGGAGCCCTGACCGCGCCCGCGTTCACCCTCGACCGCACCACACGCTACTTCGGCGTCCTCACCGCCCTGTGCGCACCGCGCCTGCGCGGCGCGCCGCACGCGCCGCTGCCGACCGTGGACCAGCTGGTGGAGCTGCTGCGGCCCGCCTGGCCGACGGTCAGCCGCTCGGCCGTCCACTGGAACATCGACTACCTCGCCCTGAAACTTCGCCTCAAGCCGGGGCCGGACGAGGCGGAGCCCGGCCGTCGTACGCACGGCAGGAAGGAGTCGCTGGTCTCGCTGGCGCTCCGGTTCGACCTGGTCCGTGAGGACGACCTGGCGGTGCTCGCCCCGGCCACGGGCGCGGTGGCGCGATGACCGCGCAGCCGCACGCCGTCCCCGTCCCGCGCGGCCACCGGGTCGGCTCCTGGGAGGTACGCGAGCCGCTGGCCTCCGGCGCGTTCGCCACCGTGTACGCGGCCCGGCGTGTCGGCGACGGCGAACCCCGCCGCGTGGCGCTCAAGTTCCTGCCCACCGGCACGCGCACCCCGCGCCAGCTGCATCACCTGCGCGAACTGGCTGAGCGCGAGGTTCAGTTGCTCGCCAAACTGCGCGCGCCCCGCCTGATTCGCATGTACGAGACCCTGACGCTCGACGACCCGGACCACCCCGAACTCGACGGCGCCACCGTCCTCGTGCTCGAACGGGCCGAGGGCTCCCTCGACGCCGTGCTCGCACGCGAGCCCAGGCCGCAGGCGGGGCCCACCCTGCTCGCCCAGGTCTGCGAGGGCCTGCACCAGCTGCACCACGCGGGCTGGGTGCACGGCGACCTCAAACCGGCCAACGTGCTCCTGCTGGCGGACGGTTCGGTGCGCCTCGCCGACTTCAACATGGCGGCTGAACTGGAGGGCACGCACGCCTACGCCCCCGCGTTCTCCACCCCGGACTACACGCCGCCCGAACTGCTGTGGCCCGAGGTGGACGAACGCGGCGCGCGGGTCAGGCCCTCCGCCGACGTCTGGGCCTTCGGCGTCCTCGCCCACGTCGTGCTGACCGGCACGTTCCCGCTGCCGGGCGCCACCACGCAGGCCCGCTGCGACGCGGCCACGCGCTACGCCCGCGGCGCCGAGGAGCTGCGCCTCTCGCCCGCCCTCCCGGACGGCTGGCGCGACATCGTCACCGGCTGCCTGGCCCCCACGCACGCCGAACGCGCCCGCGCCGAGGCCCTGTTACGGCAGGTGGAACGGGTGACGGGCACCGCCCCGTCGGCGCGCCTGCCCCGGCTGCGCCCCCGGCGGTGGGTGCGGCCGGTCACGGTCGCCGCGCTCGCCGCCCTCGCGGTGGGCACGGCGACGGCGGTGACGTACGCCGTACGGGACTCGGCCCCCGCGTCCGCGGCCTCCCCCACCTGCGAGGAGCCCACCGTGTACGAGGACACCACGCACGGCCGCGGCTGGACCGCGGGCTGGAACGGCACCTGGGACTTCACCCTCGTCCAGGGCGACGGGGGCAGCCAGGTCCGTGAACTCCAATGCCTGCTGGTCCACTTGCACGACATTCCCGAAGTCGGCGAGCCGGACGGCGACTTCGGCCCGCTCACCCACGGGGCCGTCGTCACGTTCCAGGAACGCGCGGGCCTCGACCCGGACGGCATCGTCGGGCCGAGGACGTGGCGGGCGCTCCGCGCGGCGCCGGACGGCTGACGGAGACTGCTCCTGACCGGCCCCCCGTCCCGGTCAGGAGCAGTCGGCCCACCGGCGTCAGCTACAGGTCCAGGTGGTGTACCCGGCGATACGCCACGTGCCGTTCCGGTCCTGGAACTGGTACCTGCCCTGGGTGTCACGGATCAGCGGGAAGCTGAACCGCGCGCCGGTGTACGTCAGGTAGAGCGTCCTGCCCCGCGCCTCACTGCCACCGGTGACGGTGAGCCTGTTGTCGGCGCGCCCGAAGGTGGAGGCGCCCACGATCCCGTCCACGTACTCCAGGTCCCACCGGCCCTGCATGGACGAGCTGGCCAGCTCGGTGTTGCGGCCGAAGATGCCGTCGATGTCCGTCGCGTCGAACTGGGTGCCGTCGATCTCCGTGGCGCCTTCGGCCCACAGCACTCTCTGCCACAGGCAGGTGGCGTTGGAGTGGTCGTACTCGCCGTTGTACTTCAGGACACCCTCGTCGCCCCAGTCGCCCACGTACGTGTCGTAGCCGCGTACGTAGCCGTCGCTCGCCTTGGCGGCGGCGGGCGTGGCGCCGAGCGTCAGGGACGCCGCGGCCAGGACACCGACCACAGCGGCCGCGATCCGGGTGCGTGTCGAATGGTTGGTCATCTCTCTTCCCCCTCTTGGTCAGATGGCGGACGGCAGGACCCGGTCGAGCGCCAGCCGCTTGGCCTGCCGGAACCGGTCCAACTGCTCCTCGGCCCTCGCGCGTACGGGCTCCTCAGCCGCCGCTTGGACGTCCGCTATCCGCTGATGCGTGTTCTCTTCGAGCTGGCAGGCGAGATCGTCGCCCGCCAGGGCGAGTTCGCGCTCCGCCACGGCGCGCGTCCGGTCGGGATCGCCGCGCGCCCCCTCCAGTTGGCCGACGATCTCGCGGCGGGGGTCCTCCAACGTGGTGTAGGAGTACCCGAGCCCGGCCATGCACGCGGCCCAGTCCGCCTCCGCCTCGGCGAAGCCGGGCGAGGCCAGCGTCCGCCGGATGGCGTCGTTGCTCAGGTCCTCGACCACGTAGCGCAGTTCTGACCAGCCCTCGCCGTACACGTCGTCCCTGGCGACCTGGACGCACGAGTGCGGGTCGTAGCCGATGCGGCGCCCGCCCGGCAGGTCGATCCGCACGTGATCCTCCTGCCGCCCGAGCAACGCCCGCTGCCACGCGTCGCGTTCGGCGTCCGGAAGGGCGGCCAGCACGTCCGCGTTCGGATCGTCAGGCGGCCCCTCCAGCGCCTCGCCGGTCAGCCCGTAGCCGTCGCTCTGCGACCAGCGCGGAGAGAGCAGGGTGTACGGGTTGACGGCGGCGGCGCGCCGGGCGTCGCGGGCGGGCGCGGTCCGGTACTCGTGCCCGCGCTCCCGCATGCAGGCCCGGACCAGCTCCTCCTCCGCGTCGCGCAGCGCGGTGAGTTCTGCCGCCGAGAAGTGCAGGGCGCCCGACAGCGGTCGCGGGACGTCCGCCTCGGTCCCGGTCCCGGTCGCGGCCTCATGGCCGGGCCCCCCGCACCCGGCCATGAGGAGTACGGCGACCGCCGCCGTCCAGAACGGTCGGCGCATGATCAGCAGTTCGTCCAGATGTTGGAGCCGACGCCGTCCTCGTAGTTGGTCCCGTCGGTGTTCGAGACGACGTAGCCGCGCAGGAAGAGCTGCGCCGTCCCCCGGAACCACGTGTTCGTGTAGAGGACGACGTCGCACTGGTTGCCGTTGTTGTAGAGCGACCTGGCGTTGTCGAACTTGTTGTACTGCCGCAGGTTGACGTTGTCACCCCACACCTGGCCGGGGGTACCGCCCCCGGAGGTCTGCGTGTAGGCACACAGCGCGCCGGACTCGCAGTCGTCCCAACTGGCCTGTGCCGGACTCGCCATGAGGCCGAGCCCCAGCCCGGCCAGCAGCGTGGCACTCGCGGCCACGGCGGCCGTCTTCCCCTTGAACCTGATCCTGCCCATGATCGAGCTCCCCCTCGGTGGTTCCTCACCGGACCCGAGCCGATCGCGATCGGCTCGTCGAACACCGTCAGGCTAGGAGGCCCGGGGGTGGGGAGGGTCCCTGTAATGTTCCGGGTTGCGCCAGGACGGCAGCCGGGAGACGTCAGGTCAGCGGGTCTTCTCCCACCGGCCCGGGGATGGCCGCGCACGTGAGGCGCCGCGTCCTCGGGAGCACGTCACCCGCGTGTGGACTGCTTCGGCGATCACGACAGGGCGGTGGGGCCGGTGCGGGAGCTGCGCGAGGCTGCGCCCGGGGCGACACCGAGGCCCTGCCCGCGTCCGGTCGGCTCACCCCGCGGCGGAGCCTGCTTCCCCGGTACTGCTGGTCGGACCACCATGATCCCTCGGACCCTCACCGGGAAGTCCGGCGACGAGGGTCCCCGGCAAGGGCCTCACAGTGGTGCGCGCCTCGGTGAGGGAGACACGGCCGCGACGGACGGACCGCTGCGGCCGGCCCCCTCTAGGCGCTGCCCAAGGTGACGGGCAGGGTCTGAACGCTGTTGCTGACGAAGGACGGCAAGGGCACCAACTCGTCCGGCGGGGTGGCGAGAGCGAGCCGGGGGAAGCGGTCGAAGAGGGCCCGGAGGGCGACCTCGCCTTCGAGTCGTGCCAGGGCGGCGCCGATGCAGTAGTGCGGTCCGTGCCCGAAGGACAGATGCCGGGCCGGCGGCCGGGTGACGTCGAACGCGTCGGCGGTGGGGCCGTGGTGACGAGGGTCGCGTCCGGCCGCCGCGTAGGAGGCCAGTATCGCCTCGCCGCGGGGGATGACCGCGTCGCCGACGCGGATGTCGTCGGTGGCGTAGCGCAGGGGGAAGTGCCCGACCGGGGAGTCCCAGCGCAGGGTCTCCTCGACGACCGCGGTCCACGACTGCTGTCCGGCGGTGACCGTGGCGAGCTGATCCGGGCGGGTGAGAAGGGCCCGTACCGCGTTGGTGATCAGGTTGAGGGTGGTGCCGTGCCCGGCCACCAGGATCAGGATGAGGGTGCCGATGAGCTCGGCCTCCGTGAGCCGGTCGTCGTCCTCCCGCGCGGCGATCAGGTCGCTGGTGAGGTCGTCGCCCGGTGCGGCGCGTCTGGCCGTCACGAGGTCGGTGAGCAGGGCGTGCAGTTGGCGTCGGGTGGCCAGGGTCTCCTCGGCGGAGGTGACACTGCTGGTCAGGCTGGCGGACAGGGTGCGGAACTCGTCGTGCCGCTCGGAAGGGACACCGAGGAGGTCGCCGACCACCCGCATCGGCAGCGGGTAGGCGAAGTGACGGCGCAGGTCGAGGGGCCCGGGCGCATGAGTGGCGAGCTCATCGAGAAGCAGGCGGGTGATCGCCTCGACGCGGGGCTGCATCGCCGCGATACGGCGCGGGGTGAAGACCTGGGTGACCAGGGCACGCAGGCGGCGGTGGCGGTCGCCGTCGGCGGTGGTCATGCCGGGGTTGGTCACGAAGTCGATCAGCGGCCAGCCTTCGGGCACAGCGCCGTCCGCGAGCGCGGCCCAGTGCTTCGCGTCCTTGGCGACGCGCGGATCGACCAGGAGGTCCTGGAGGACCTGATGCCGGGTGACCACCCAGGCCGGTACTCCGTCGGGCAGCTGCACGCGGACCACCGGGCCGATGGCGCGCAGCCGTTCGATCTCGCCATGAAGATCGGAAGCGGTCACGTCGAGGCGTACGGGCGGGGTGTGAGCCGGAGTGTTCATGAAGATCCTCCAGGAGCGGCGGGAGCAGGCGGGGCAGGGGTGAAGTGCACGGGCAGAGCGGACGGCGCCCGTGACCACGGTGAGGGCCGATGGCGCAGCGCCTCTGATTGCACGGCGAGTTGCAGGTCGGGGAGCCGGTGGATGAGGGTGACGACGGCGGTGTGGGCGATCACTTGGGCAGTCCTACAGGGGCCGCCAGCGACGCGAGTCGTGGGAGAAGCACTCCTCGTCGCGGGTGACTTCGGGCAGTTCCCGGTGGCCCAGTACCAGCCAGCCCGGCACGCCGGGTTCCAGTTCGGTCGGCGCGATCGGCCCGTGCACGCGGCGGAGCACCTCGTACAGCGGGTGTGCGTCGCACGCACAGGGCACGTCGGACGAATGGCTCCGGGGGCCGAGGGAAAGTTGTCAGCGGCCACGGCGAACGGAACGCCGGGGTCGTGAGGTTGCCCCAGGGCATCGGAGCTCGCGTCCAGGCGGCGCGTGGATGCCGTACGCGGCGTACAGGACGCGGGTGAGGAGCCGCCCGTCGGGGCGGCGCCGTTCCCGGGTGGTGAGGGTGCTGGCGAAGTTGATCGCGACGGCGGAGATCGGCAGGTTCATGGGCTTTCGGTGGCTCGTGGGCTGGGCGGGGCCGGGCGCCGCTGTGCGGCGGCGCCCGGTGGGGTGGTGCGGGCGGTCAGCCGGCGGTGGTGGCGGGCCAGATCACCGGCAGCGAGACCACGTCGTTGCCGATGAACGACGGCGCCCGCTGCGGTTCCTCGGCCAGGCGCAGGCCGGGGGCGGCGGTGAGCAGGGCGCGCAGCGCGGTGCGGGCTTTCAGCCGGGCGAGGTGCGCGCCGATGCAGTAGTGGGTGCCGTGGCCGAACGCCAGGTGCTGCGCGGCTGTGGGCCGGTTGATGTCCCAGGCGTCCGCGTCGGTGTGCACGGCCGGGTCGCGGCCGTGGGCGCCGAAGCCGGGCAGGATCGCTTCGCCTGCGGGGATGGTGACGCCCTCGCCGAGGTCGATGTCGGCGGTGGCGTAGTAGAGGGGCATGTGGGCGATCGGCGGGTGCAGGCGCAGTGTCTCGGTGATCACCTCGTCCCACCGGTCGTGTTCGATGACGTCGGCCAGGACGTCGGGCCGCTCCAGGAGGGCGTGGAGGGCGTGGTCGATCAGGGCGACCGCGGTCTGGGACCCGGCGCCGATCAGCAGGATCAGCGAGGAGATCCGCTCCTCCTCGGTGAGCGGTTCGCCGTTCCGGTCGCGCAGGGTCAGCAGGCGGGCGGTCAGGTCGGCCGGGACCGGCTCCCCGCGTCCGGTGAGCGCGTCGAGTTCGGCGCGGCGGGCGTCGAGCACGGCGCCCATCGCGGCCGGGAGTTCGCGCTGCACCCACTGCTGGTCGGCCGCGGAGTCCATGACGCCGTCCATGACGGCCAGGGCGCGGGGCCGCAGCCGGTCGGGGACGCCCATCAGGTCGCAGATGACGCGGGTGGGGATGCGGTAGGCGTAGCGGTCGCGCAGGTCCACCACCGTGCCCGGCTCGGTGGTCTTCAGGTCGTGGAGGAGGTCGGCGGTGAGCTCCTCCACGGCCGGTGTGAGGGCCGCGACGGCGCGGGGGGTCAGCACCGGTTTGATCAGCTGGGCCAGCCGGGCGTGGTCTTCGCCGTCCGCGGTGAGCATGGACCGCACGTCCACCCAGGCGGCGAGCCAGCGGACGAGGCCGGGCTCGTAGCCGGTCCAGTTCTCCGGGTTCTTGGAGACGCGCGGGTCGGTCATCAACCACTTGAGGACTTCGGCGTCGGTCACCGACCAGGCGGTCACCCCCTCGGGCAGGGCGACCGGGACGGCAGGCCCCGCCGCGCGCAGCCAGCCGAACTCCCCGTACAGGTCACGGCCGGACGGGTCGATGTGCCTCACAGGACAGGTCATGCGGTTCCTCCAGGCGTGTCGGTGCTGGCAGGGATGCGCACGTGCAGATGGGCCGGGCAATGAGCCGCTGAGTGGGGGCATCGGGGTGGCGGATCCTGCCGGTGGCCGCGTCCCGGCGCTCCCAGCGGTAGATGCCGTCCTTGCGGGTGCCCACCGGCACACCACGCCGGGCGCCGAGCTCGCACAAGCGCCGGGCGAATTCGCGGGCACTCCAGCCCCGTGCCTCGCGCCCCAGGGTCAAGGGGGGCTTGTGCCTCATCATCCCTCCACGGCTTGGAAGTTGGGCCGAACCCACGTGCACGTTAGCGGCCCGCTCCAGGCCGGCGGAACAACGCCTCCGGGGTGCTCATCGGGTGCTCTTGAGAGCACCCCGGCCGCACCTGCTGTAACGCTCCCGTCGCCTTTGGTGTCCGGGGACCGTGGTGAACACGCCACCGCACCGCCTCCCCGGCCGGACGCCGGGACCACGGGACGGGCGGCGGGTCCCTTCACCGGAGGTACTCCGATGGACACGGACGAGACGCAGGTCCCGGTCCCCACGGCCACCGGCTACACCCCGGCGGCCGTGTTCGAACCGGGCACCGTCACCGGCGCCACGCTCGGCAACACGAAGCACGACGCGGCCGACGACACCCAGTACTGGAACGCCAGCTGTGCAGGCGGTCCGACCGAGGTCGGCGCCCGGGGCGGCCAGGAGGTGCAGGCCGGCCGCCCCGGGCGTCCTCAATCTCCGGCAGCACGTTGGACACACGATGGACAAGCCAGGCACGTGTTGAACCGCTACGTGGCCGGAAGAACCCCCGTCGGCTCCGCGCCAGCGGGCATCGAGCCCCGCGGGGGACCGGGCTGCTCGCCCTGCCGCACGGCCGGGTGTGGTCTGTCATCCACCCTCGACAGCCCATCGGTACAAGCCACCCAGACGGGGTCTGACCTGCCCGACAGGTCTCCTGACATTCCATCAGAATGAACGTCATTTCAGCGTCAAGATATCGCCCGTAACGCCCATATCGCGCATCATACGCACAGACAAAACCGCAGGTCAGCGGGCCTTCGCCGCCGGTTCGAGGATCGCCACGCACTCCAGGTGCTGCGTCATCGGGAACAGGTCGAACGCCCGCAGGAAGCGCGGTACGTAGCCCGCCGCTCGGAAGTCGGCCAGGTCGCGGGCCAGCGCCGCCGGGTCGCAGGCCACGTAGCCGATCCGGCGCGGCGACAGCGCCGCGAGGCGGCGTACGACGGACCGGCCCGCCCCGGCGCGCGGCGGGTCGAGGACGACGAGGTCCGCCTGCGTGATCCCGGTGCGCGGCAGGACGCGCTCGACCGTCCCGTGCTCGACGCGCACCCGGTCGAAGTCCGCGAGGTTGTGCCGCGCGTCCTCCACGGCCCGGCGCGACGCCTCGATGCCGAGGACCGCGCCCCGCTCCCCCACCCGGTCGGCCAGCGCCCCCGCGAACAGCCCGACGCCGCAGTACAGGTCGAGCGCCGTCTCGCCCTTGCGCGGCGTGAGGCCGCGCATCAGCGCGTCCACCAGCAGCGCGGCCGACTGCGGGTGCACCTGCCAGAAGCCGCCCGCGCCGACCCGCCAGGTGCGCCCGTCGGCCCGCTCCCGTACGAACGCGCGGCCGTGCACCCTGTGCAGCGTCTGCTCGCCCTGCCCGCGCCGCTCCTCGGCCCGCAGCACGGACACCGGCCGGTCGAGCTGGACGAGCGGCAGCCTGCCGCCCGGCCGGGGCGTGAGGACGACCATGCGGTCGCCCGAGCCGGACGCGCCGACGGCCTCGACCGACTCGATGCCCGGCCACGAGCGGCTCTCCACGCCCAGTTCGCTCACGCTCTCCGCCGCGATCAGGCAGCGGTCGATCGGCTGCACCTCGTGCGACCGGTGCCTGCGCAGCCCGGCGCGCCCCTCCTCGTCCACGGCGTACTGCACGCGCGTGCGCCAGGCCGGGACCTCGCCGGGGGCCACCTTGTCGCCCGGCGCCGGTTCGACCGTGCCGTCCCAGCCCGCCGCCTCGGGCGTGAGCCCGGCGAGCTGCTGCAACTGCTCGGTCAGCACCTCACCCTTGAGGCGGCGCTGCGCGCCCGGCTTCACGTGCTGCCAGTCGCAGCCGCCGCACGCGCCGGGGGCGGCGTACGGGCAGGGCGCGGGCACGCGGTCCTTGGACGCGTCCAGCACGCGCACGGCGTCGGCGCGCAGGAACCGCGACGCCTCGTGCCCCTCCGTGACGCGGGCGACGATCCGCTCCCCCGGCAGCGTGTGCCGGACGAACAGGACGCGCCCCTCGGGCGTGCGCGCGACGCAGTGGCCGCCGTGCGCCACCGGGCCGACCTCGACCTCGTACTCCTGGCCGACGAGCGAGACGGCCTTGGGCGAGGGATCTGCGGTGGCCATGAAGGGTGTGCTCCTGTACGGGTGCGGGGACGGCAGCGGCCCAGTCTACGGCCGCCGCGACGGCGGCTCCGTCCCCCGCCGGACGGCCCCCGGCGCCCGAAGCTGCGCGCGCAGGCGGGCCCGGCGCCTGAGGCGGACGCGGGCTGCCTCGGCCGAGTCGAGCTGCCAGGGCACGGACGTGATGGTGACGCCGGGCGCGAGGTGCAGCCGCCCCTTCAGGCGCAGCGCGCTCTGGTTGTGCAGGACGGTCTCCCACCAGTGGCCGACGACGTACTCGGGGATGATCACGCTGACCACGTCGTCGGGGTGCTCCTTGCGGAGCTGCTTGACGTAGGTGATGACCGGGTGCGTGATCTCGCGGTACGGGGCGTCGAGGACCTTGAGGGGGATGTCGATGTGGCGACTGTGCCACTCGGTCTTGAGCCGGTCGGTGGCCTCGGGGTCGGTGGCGACGGTGAGGGCGACGAGGCTGTCGGCGCTCAGCAGCTTGGCGTACGAGAGCGCCCGCAGTGTCGGTTTGTGGACATGGGAGACGAGGACGACGGCGTGGACCTGGGAGGCGCGCACGTCGAGCCGGTGCTCGTCGGTGTCGTCCACGGCCAGTTCCTCGGCGACCTCGTCGTAGTGCCGCCTGATGACGGTCATCAGCGCGTAGAAGGCGCCCATGCCGACGAGGGAGACCCAGGCGCCCTGGGTGAACTTGGTGAGGACGACGATCAGCAGGACGGCGAGGCACAGCCCGGCACCGAAGCCGTTGAGCGCGCGGGCCCGCTTCATGCGGCGGCGCGCGGCCGGGTCCGTCTCCCCGGCGCCCAGCAGCCGGTTCCAGTGCCGGACCATGCCGCTCTGGCTGAAGGTGAAGGAGACGAAGACGCCGACGATGTAGAGCTGGATGAGCTGGTTGACGTTGGCGCGGAAGGCGATGATCAGCAGCCCGGCGAGGACGGTGAGGAAGACGATCCCGTTGCTGAACGCCAGGCGGTCGCCGCGGGTGTGGAGCTGGCGCGGGAGGTAGCGGTCCTGGGCGAGGATCGAGCCGAGGACGGGGAAGCCGTTGTAGGCGGTGTTGGCGGCGAGGAAGAGGACGAGCGCGGTGGCGGCGGCGAGGACGACGAAGGCGAACGAGCCGTCCCCGAGGACGGCGGCGCCGACCTGGGCGATGACGGGGTCCTGCTGGTAGCCGGCCCCGGCGGGCTTGCCGTCGATCAGGAGGTCCTTGGCCGGATGGTCGGCGACATGGACGTGGCTGACCAGGGCGAGGGCCATGATGCCGAGGAACATGCTGGTGGCCAGGGCGCCCATGATCGCGAGGGTGGCCGCCGCGTTGCGTTCCTTGGGGACGCGGAAGGCGGGCACGCCGTTGCTGATCGCCTCGACGCCGGTGAGGGCGGCGCAGCCGGAGGAGAAGGCGCGCAGCAGCAGGAAGATCATGGCGAAGGCGCCGAGGTCGGTCTGTTCGGGGACGATCTCGAAGTCGGCGCTCGGGGCGCGCATGGTGTCGCCGAGCGCGAGGCCGCGGAAGGCTCCCCACAGGACGGTCGCGAGGACGCAGACGACGAACGCGTACGTCGGGACGGCGAAGAGCTTCCCTGACTCGCGGACGCCCCGCATGTTCATGAGCATGAGCAGCAGGACGACGACGACCGCGCAGAACACCTCGTTGCCGCGCACCGCGCCGACGGCGGAGCCGAGGTTGTCCACCCCGGAGGAGACGGAGACGGCGACGGTGAGGACGTAGTCCACCAGCAGGGCGCTGCCGACGGTCTTCCCGGCGCGCGGCCCGAAGTTCGCGGAGGCGACGGCGAACGCCCCGCCGCCGTTGGGGTAGGCGTGCACGGTCTGCCGGTAGGAGGCGACGACGGTGATCAGCAGGACGACGACGGCCAGCGTGATCCATACGCTGTTGTGATAGGCCGACAATCCGGCGAGGGAGAGGATGAGCAGGACCTCGCCCGGTGCGTACGCCACCGAGGAGAGCGGGTCGGAGGCGAAGACGGGGAGGGCGAGCCGTTTGGGGAGCAGCGTCTCCCCGATGTCCTCGCTCCGCAGCGCGCGGCCGATGAACAGGCGCTTGGTGACGGCCATGGGCCGACATTACCGCCGTGATCTGCGGCGGGAGCGGAGGACGGGGACGACGCGGGTAGCGTTTGGTGCGCACGAAGGAGACCAATGCACATCGTGATCATGGGCTGCGGCCGGGTGGGCGCGACCCTCGCGCTGAATCTGGAGGAACGGGGACATTCCGTCGCCGTCATCGACCAGGACCCGACCGCGTTCCGGCGGCTGGGCTCGCGGTTCGCCGGGCGCCGGGTGACCGGGCTCGGCTTCGACCGGGACACCCTCACCGAGGCGGGACTCCCCGAGGCGGGCGCGTTCGCGGCCGTCAGCAGCGGGGACAACTCGAACATCATCGCCGCCAGGGTGGCGCGCGAGGTGTTCGGCGTGGAGAACGTGACGGCGCGGATCTACGACTCGCGGCGCGCCGAGGTGTTCGAACGGTTCGGCATCCCCACCGTCGCGACGGTGCGGTGGACGGCCGACCAGATGCTGCGCCGCCTGCTGCCCGCGGGCGCCGAGCCGCTGTGGCGCGACCCGAGCGGGGGCGTGCAGCTCTCCGAGGTGCACGTGGCCCCGGGGTGGGCCGGGCACCAGGTCAGCCGGTTCCAGGAGCGCACGGGCGTCCGCGTCGCCTTCCTGACGCGGCTGGGCGAGGCGATGCTGCCGACCGCGCGGACCGTCATCCAGGAAGGTGATCTCGTGCACGTGATGATGTACGGCGACCAGGTCGCCGAGGTCGAGGCCGCATGCCTGCTCGGGCCCGAGGAGGTCTCCTGATGCGCGTGGCGATCGCGGGCGCGGGCGCCGTGGGACGGTCCATCGCGGCGGAGCTGCTGGAGGACGGGCACGCGGTGCTCCTCATCGACAAGTCGCCCGAGGCGGTGTCGGTGGCGCGGGTGCCCGAGGCGGAGTGGCTGCTGGCCGACGCGTGCGAGATCAGCACGCTGGACGAGGCCGCGCTGGAGCGCTGCCAGGTGGTCATCGCGGCGAGCGGGGACGACAAGGTCAACCTGGTGGTGTCGCTGCTCGCCAAGACGGAGTACGGGGTGCCGCGCGTGGTGGCCCGGGTGAACAATCCGAAGAACGAGTGGCTGTTCACCGACTCGTGGGGCGTGGACGTCGCCGTCTCGACGCCCCGGCTGATGTCGGCGCTGGTCGAGGAGGCCGTCTCGGTCGGCGACCTGGTGCGGCTGCTGCGCTTCAGCCAGGGCGAGGCCAACCTCGTGGAGGTCACGCTGCCGGAGAAGGCGCCGCTGGTCGGCACGCGGGTCGGCGAGGTGGCCTGGCCGCAGGACACGGCGCTGGTGACGATCATCCGCGGCACGCGCGTCCTCATCCCCGACCCGGACGACGCGCTGGCCGCCGGGGACGAGCTGCTGTTCGTCGCGTCGCCCGACCGGGAGACGGAGCTCGAAGGGCTCTTCGGCCCGGGCGCGACGCGGACCAGGCCGACGCCGAAGGGCCCGGACACGGGGTCCGGGCCCTCCTGACGAGACGGCGGTACGGCGGTACGGCTGGCGGTACCGGGGGCGGCGCGGCGGTCAGACGGCCGCGCCGCCGGGCCCGTCCGTGTGATGGGCGGCGGTCTGGGCCGCGGCCTTCCGCTGCTTCTCCGCCTCCTCCTTCGCCTCCCACTCGGCGATGACGTCGATCGGGGCGGGCGCCTTCACCAGGATGATCCAGGTGCAGTAGACGGCGAGGAGGAACGGCGGGATGCCCAGGGCCACCCGCAGCCAGCCGAGCGAGGTCGCGTCACCCCAGAAGTAGATGGGGAAGGTGATCGCGGACTTCGCGAGCAGTATGGCCCCCCAGACGTAGCTGGCCTTGGTGTACGCGACCTTGCGCCCCGGGTTGCGGGTGCGCCAGGACAGGTTCTCCCGGAAGACCGGGCCGAGCATCAGCCCGAGCAGCGGGACACCGGCGAGGGACGTCACGACGTAGGCGACGCCGAGGCCCAGCGTGTACAGCATGCCGGGGAGGTAGAAGTTCCGCGCGTCGCCGGAGATCATCGCGAAGACCGCGCCGAAGGCCACGCCGAAGACGCCGCTCAGGGCGTGCTTGAGGGTGTCGCGCTGGACCAGCCGGGAGACGGCGAGGACCGCCGAGATGCTGAGGGCGGCGACGGCCGAGATGTTGATCGAGCGGTTGACGGTGTAGCTGAGCACGAAGACGAGGCCGGGCACCGTCGTCTCGATCATGCCCCGGACACCGCCGAACGCCTCGAAGAACGCGGCGCGCGTCGCCTCCTCGTCCGGCGACTGCGGGGCGACGTCCGGGCGCTCAGGTGAGCTCACGTGGCTACTCCTGTCCGAGGGGTTGCAGCTGATAGCGGGGGTTGAACAGCACGGGCCGCCCGTGCGTCACCACGACCCGGCCGGAGGCGACCAGCTCCCGGCCGGGCTCCACGCCCGCTATGGCCCGTCTGCCCAGCCAGACGACGTCGAGACACGCCGTGCCGTCGTCCAGCTCCGCCCGGAGCGCGGGCATGCCCGCGACGGTCTGCTCCCCGACGTCCCGCAGCACGCCGGAGACGCGCAGCACGGGACGCCCGCGCGACGCCTCCGCGCAGTCGCGGATACGCGTGCACCCCGCGTCGGGCGGCTCGCTCACGGGCGCGAGGTCGTCGCCGCCGTCCCGGCCGGTCGCTCCGCCACGTCCCAGCAGCCGCCGCAGCATCCCGGGTCGGCCCTCGGTACTCATGCCTTCAGCGTAACGTGGGCGGGCCCCCCGTCAGCGCTCGAAGCGGTAACCCATACCCGGTTCGGTGATCAGGTGACGCGGCGCCGACGGGTCGGCCTCCAGCTTGCGCCGCAGCTGCGCCATGTAGACCCGCAGGTAGTTCGTCTCGGTGCCGTACGAGGGGCCCCAGACCTCCTGGAGCAGCTGCCGCTGGCTGACGAGGCGGCCGGTGTTGCGGATGAGGACTTCGAGCAGGTGCCACTCGGTCGGCGTGAGCCGGACGTCCTTGCCCTCCCGGTGCACCTTCTTGGCGGCGAGGTCGATGGTGAAGCCCGCGCCCTCGACGACGGCGGCGTCCTCGCTCGTGCCCGGCTCCGCGCGGCGCACGGCGGCCCGCAGCCTGGCCAGCAGCTCGTCCATGCCGAACGGCTTGGTCACGTAGTCGTCCGCGCCCGCGTCCAGGGCCTCGACCTTCTCGTCCGAGGTGTGGCGGGCGGAGAGCACGATGATCGGCACGCGGGTCCAGCCGCGCAGCCCGGCGATGACGTCCACGCCGTCCATGTCGGGCAGGCCCAGGTCGAGGATGATCACGTCCGGGTGGCGGTCGGCCGCGAGGCGCAGGGCGGAGGCGCCGTCGGCGGCCGTGTCCACCTCGTACTTGCGCGCCTTGAGGTTGATGACGAGCGCGCGCAGGATCTGCGGCTCGTCATCGACTACGAGCACCCGGTGCATGGGCGGCCTTCCGTTCTGCGTGCCCGGCGGCGCCCGACGGCGCGGGGGCGGTGTCGGTGGGGTGGGCGGCCGGGTCGTCGCCGGGGGGCGGCGAGGGCGCCAGGGACGGCTGGACGATGGGCAGGGTGAGGACCATCGTCAGGCCGCCGCCCGGCGTGTCCTCGGCGTCGAGCGTGCCGTGCATCGCCTCGGCGAAGCCGCGGGCGACGGCGAGGCCGAGCCCGACCCCGTTGCCCCGCGGGGTGTCGCCGTAGCGCTGGAACGGCTCGAAGATCCGCTCCTTGTCGCTGTCGGGCACACCGGGCCCGCGGTCCACGACCCGCAGCTCGACGCGCCCGCCGAGCGCGCTGGCCCGTACCCGGACGGGGGTGTCGGCGGGACTGTACTTGACGGCGTTCTCGACGATGTTGGCGACGCTGCGCTCCAGCAGCCCGGGATCGGCGGCGACGTACGGCAGCGTCTCGGGGATGTCGAGGTCCACGACGCCCTCGGGCACGCCGCCGAGGGCGCGCGGGACGACCTCGTCCAGGTCCATGCCGCGGATCAGCGGCTCGACCGTCCCGGTCTGGAGGCGCGACATGTCGAGGAGGTTGCCGACGAGCTGGTCGAGCCGGTCGGCGCCCTGCTCGATGCTCTCCAGCAGGTCGGCCTCGTCCTCGTCCGACCAGGCGACGTCGTCGGACCGCAGGCTGGACACGCCCGCCTTGATCGCGGCGAGCGGCGTGCGCAGGTCGTGGGAGACGGCGGCGAGCAGCGCCGTGCGGATGCGGTTGCCCTCGGCGAGCTTGTGGGCGCGCATCGCCTCCGTCTTGAGGCGCTGCCGGTCGAGTATCACGGCGGCGTGCGCGGCGAAGGCGCTGAGGACGCGGCGGTCCTCTGCGGGCAGGACGCGTCCGGCGAGCGCCAGCATGGTGTGCTCGCCGACGGGCACGTCCACGTCGGCGTCCTCCGGCCCGGTCAGCTGCCTGGCCTGCTGCCCGGCGACGGAGACGCTGCGCACGCAGGACCAGCGGCGGCGTTCCAGGTCGCGTTCCAGCAGCGCGGCGGTCTCCATGCCGAACGTCTCGCGGGCCCGCTCCAGCAGCGCCCCGAGGGTGTCCTCGCCGCGCAGGACGCTGCCCGCGAGGAGCGTCAGCGTCTCGGACTCGGCGCGGAGCCTGGCGGCCTGCTGCGTGCGGCGGGCGGAGCGGTCCACGACGGTCGCGACCGAGACGGCGATCGCGAAGAAGACGATGATCGCCACGATGTTGTGGCCCTCGGCGATGCGCCACTGCTCGGTGGGGCGGGCGAAGTAGTAGTTCAGCAGCAGCGAGCCGACCATCGCCGAGGTCAGGCCGGGCAGCAGGCCGCCGGTGAGCGCGGCCAGGACCGTGACGGACAGGAACAGCAGCACGTCGCTGGCGAACTCGGCGCCCGGCGCGGGCTCGGCGAGCCCGAGGGTGAGCAGCACGGGCCCGAGGACGCCGATCAGCCAGCCCGCGAGCAGCCGGGAGCGGCCGAGCCTGGCGCCGCGCGCGGTGGGCAGGCCCCGGCCCTTGGCGACCTCGCTGTGCGTGACGATGTGGACGTCTATGTCGGAGTCGGACTCGCGGGCCACCGTCGCGCCCACGCCGGGCCCGAACATGTACTGCCAGCTCTTGCGGCGGCTGGAGCCGAGGACGATCTGGTTGGCGTTGACGCCGCGCGCGAAGTCGAGGAGTGCGCTGGGCACGTCGTCGCCGATGACATGGTGAAACGTTCCGCCGAGCTGTTCGACGAGTGTGCGCTGCCCGGCCAGGTCACGGGGCGAGGCGGAGGTGAGGCCGTCGGCGCGGGAGATGTAGGCGGCCATGATCTCGGCGCCCGAGCTCTTGGCGGCCATCCGGGCGGCGCGCCGGATCAGCGTGGCGCCCTCGGGGCCGCCGGTGAGGCCGACGACGATGCGCTCGCGGGCGTGCCAGGTCGAGCGGATGCCGTGCTCGCTGCGGTACTGCCGCAGGTACGCGTCCACGCGGTCGGCCGTCCACAGCAGCGCCAGCTCGCGCAGGGCGGTGAGGTTGCCGGGGCGGAAGTAGTGCGACAGCGCGGCGTCCACCTTGTCGGGCGCGTACACGTTGCCGTGCGCGAGGCGGCGGCGCAGCGCCTCGGGCGTCATGTCCACCAGCTCGATCTGGTCGGCGCGGCGGACCACCTCGTCGGGCACCGTCTCGCGCTGCCGCACGCCGGTGATCGACTCGACGACGTCGCCGAGTGATTCGAGGTGCTGGATGTTGACGGTCGAGATGACGTCGATCCCGGCGTCGAGCAGCTCGTCGATGTCCTGCCAGCGCTTCTGGTTGCGCGACCCCGGCACGTTCGTGTGCGCCAGCTCGTCCACGAGGGCCACCCGCGGGGCACGGCGCAGCACGGCGTCGGTGTCCATCTCGGTGAAGACGCTGTCGCGGTAGCGCAGCTCACGGCGCGGCACCTGCTCCAGGCCGTGCAGCAGGACCTGGGTGCGGGGCCGGTCGTGGTGCTCCACCAGGGCGACGACGAGATCCGCGCCGCGCTCCGTGCGGCGGTGCGCCTCGGAGAGCATGGCGTAGGTCTTGCCGACTCCGGGTGCCGCGCCCAGGTAGATCCTGAGCCTGCCACGTCGTGCCATGTCTTCCATTCTCTTCCTCGCGCGGGGAAACCCGCGCCGGTCGGACGGCCGGGGCCGTCAGGGTTCCGTATGGATGCCCCGCGACCGGCGCGGGCGGGCGGTTCAGCCCGCGGCCAGCGCACGCAGGTCCAGGTTGAGCAGCAGGACGTTGACCCGCTCACCACCGAGTATGCCCAGGTCACGGCCTTCGGTGCGGGCGTCCACCAGGTCCTGGACCGCGGCGGGCGGCAGGCCGTTGCGCGCGGCGACCCGGGCGACCTGGAGGTCCGCGTAGGCCGGGGAGATGTGCGGGTCGATCGCGGAGGCCGAGCCGGTGACGGCGTCGGCGGGCACGTCCTCGACCGGCACGCCGTTGAACGCGGCCACGTCCTCCCTCGCCTGCCTGACGGTCTCCACGAGGGTCGGGTCGCCCGCGGCGAGCTGCCCCGAGCCGGTGGCCCCCGTGTCGTAGCCGCTGTTCGAGGGCCGCGGCTGGAACCAGTGCGGGTCGGGTTCGCCGTCGGGGCCGTTCCAGGTCTGGCCGATCAGCTCGGAGCCGACCGCGCGGCCGTCTGCCCGGACGACCGAGCCGTCCGCGCGGCCGGGGAAGAACGCCTGGGCGACGCCGGTCACCGCGAGCGGGTAGAGCACGCCGGTGACGAGGGTCAGCACGAGCAGGGCGCGCAGCCCTGCCCACAGGACGCGGGGGGCGTGACGTACGGAAGGGGACATGGCGTGATCACCCGATGCCAGGGAGGGAGGACAGGAGCAGGTCGATGAGCTTGATGCCGACGAACGGGGCGACGAGACCGCCGACGCCGTAGATCGCCAGGTTGCGCCGGAGCATCCGGTCGGCGCCGAGCGGCCGGTAGCCGACGCCGCGCAGGGCCAGCGGCACGAGGGCGACGATGATCAGCGCGTTGAAGATGACGGCCGACAGGATGGCCGACTCGGGCGAGGACAGCGCCATGACGTTGAGGCGGTCGAGGCCCGGGTGGGCCACGGCGAACATCGCCGGGATGATCGCGAAGTACTTGGCGATGTCGTTGGCGAGGGAGAACGTGGTGAGCGCGCCGCGCGTGATGAGCAGTTGCTTGCCGATGCGGACGATGTCGATCAGCTTGGTCGGGTCGGAGTCGAGGTCCACCATGTTCCCGGCCTCCTTGGCGGCCGAGGTGCCGGTGTTCATGGCGACGCCGACGTCGGCCTGCGCGAGGGCGGGGGCGTCGTTGGTGCCGTCGCCGGTCATGGCGACCAGCCGCCCCCCGGCCTGTTCGCGCCGGATCAGGGCCATCTTGTCCTCGGGCGTGGCCTCGGCGAGGAAGTCGTCCACGCCCGCCTCTGCGGCGATCGCCTTGGCGGTGCGGGCGTTGTCGCCGGTGATCATGACCGTCCTGATGCCCATGGCCCGCAGCTGGGCGAAGCGCTCGGCGATGCCCTCCTTGACGACGTCCTTCAGGTGGACGACGCCGAGGACGCACGGGCCGTCCGCGACCAGCAGCGGCGTCCCGCCGTCGGCGCTGATCCGCTCGACGGCGCCGAGGACGGCGGACGGGACGGTCCCGCCCTGCTCGGTCACCCAGCCCGTCACGGCGCTGACCGCGCCCTTGCGGACGCGCCGCCCGCCGGTGTCCACGCCGGACATCCGCGTCTGCGCGGTGAACGGCACGAAGTCGGCGTCGCCGAGCCCGTCACGGGTGCGGACCCGGCGGCCGTACGCCCCGGTGGCCAGCGCCACGACGGAGCGTCCCTCCGGCGTCTCGTCGGCCAGCGACGACAGCTGCGCGGCCGTCGCCAGCTCGTCCACGCCGACGCCCGGGGCGGGCAGGAAGGCGGCGGCCTGCCGGTCGCCGTAGGTGATGGTGCCCGTCTTGTCGAGCAGCAGGGTCGTCACGTCGCCCGCCGCCTCGACGGCGCGGCCCGAGGTGGCCAGCACGTTGCGCTGCACCAGCCGGTCCATCCCGGCGATGCCGATGGCGGACAGGAGCGCGCCGATGGTCGTCGGGATGAGGCAGACCAGCAGGGCCGTCAGGACGATCGTGGACTGCTCGGCGCCCGCGTACACCGCGAACGGCTGGAGGGTGACGACGACCAGCAGGAACACGATCGTGAGGCTCGCCAGCAGGATGCCGAGCGCGATCTCGTTGGGCGTCTTCTGCCGGGACGCGCCCTCGACCAGCGAGATCATCCGGTCGAGGAACGTCTCGCCGGGCCGCGTGGTGACGCGGACGACGATCCGGTCGGACAGGACGCGCGTGCCGCCGGTGACGGCCGAGCGGTCGCCGCCCGACTCGCGGATGACGGGCGCGGACTCGCCGGTGATCGCGGACTCGTCCACGCTGGCGACGCCCTCGACGACGTCGCCGTCGCCCGGGACGGTGTCGCCCGCCTCGCAGACGACGAGGTCGCCGACGCGCAGCTCCGTGCCCGGCACCCGCTCCGCGTGCCCGTCACCGGTCAGGCGGCGGGCGACGGTGTCGGTGCGGGCCCTGCGCAGCGAGGCGGCCTGCGCGCGGCCCCTGCCCTCGGCGACGGCCTCGGCGAGGTTGGCGAACAGGACGGTGGCCCACAGCCAGGCGGCGATGGTCCAGCCGAACCAGTCGCCCGGGTCGGCGCAGGCCAGCGCCGTGGTGAGGACCGAGCCGACCTCGACCACGAACATGACGGGCGAGGCGAGCATCGTGCGCGGGTGGAGCTTGCGCAGCGCGGCGGGGAGCGAGGCGAGCAGCAGCCGGGGGTCGAACGCCCCGCGGGCGACGCGCCCGCCGTCCGCCGCGCCGCGCCGTGGGGCGGGCGTGGGGGCGCTGTCGTGCCGGGGAGGTGCCGAGGTGGTCATGCGGCCAGTCCTTCCGCGAGCGGGCCGAGCGAGAGCGCCGGGAAGAACGTCAGTCCCGCGACGACGACGGTGCTCGCCACGAGGAGGCCCGTGAAGAGGGGTTTGTGGGTGTGGAGGGTGCCCGCCGTCTCGGGCACGCGGCGCTGTTCGGCGAGCGACCCGGCCAGGGCCAGGACGAGGACCATGGGCAGGAAGCGGCCGAGCAGCATGGCGATGCCGAGGCTGGTGTTGAAGAACTCGGTGTTGGCGCCGAGTCCGGCGAAGGCGCTGCCGTTGTTGTTGGCGGCGGACGCGTAGGCGTAGAGGACCTCGGAGAAGCCGTGCGGCCCGATGTTGGTCATGGCGCGCTCGCCGTCCGGCAGGGCCATGGCGAGGCCGGTGCCGATCAGGACGAGCGCCGGGGTGACGAGGATGGCCGAGGCGGCGAGCTTGATCTCGCGGGTGCCGATCTTCTTGCCCAGGTACTCGGGGGTGCGGCCGACCATGAGGCCCGCGAGGAAGACGGCGATCACGGCCATGATCAGCATGCCGTACAGGCCGGAGCCGACGCCGCCGGGCGCGACCTCGCCGAGCACCATGCCGAAGATCAGCACGCCGCCCGACAGGCCCTGGAACGAGTCGTGGAAGGCGTTGACGGCGCCGGTGGAGGTCATGGTCGTGGAGACCGCGAAGAGGGACGAGGCGCCGACGCCGAAGCGTTGTTCCTTGCCCTCCATGCCGCCGCCCGCCAACTGCGAGGCGGCGCCCGGCGCCTGGTGCTCGACGACGGTGACGGCCACGACCCCGGCGAGCCAGATGACGGCCATCGCGCCGACGATCGCGTGGCCCTGGCGCAGGCTGCCGACCATGCGGCCGAAGGTGCGGGGCAGCGCGGAAGGGATCAGCATCAGCAGGAAGATCTCCAGCAGGTTGCTGATGCCGTCCGGGTTCTCGAACGGGTGGGCGGAGTTGGCGTTGTAGAAGCCGCCGCCGTTGGTGCCCAGTTCCTTGATGACCTCCTGGGAGGCGACGGGGCCGCCGGGGAGGTGCTGGGTGGCGCCGGTGACGGTCTGGACGGTCTGGCCGTCGGAGAAGTTCTGGATGACGCCGAGCGCCACCAGGACCACGGCGAAGACCAGGGAGAGCGGCAGCAGGATGCGGACGGTGCCGCGCACCAGGTCGGCCCAGAAGTTCCCGATCCCGCCGGTGCGGAAGCGGACGAAGCCGCGCACGAACGCGACGGCCACGGCCATGCCGACGGCGGCCGAGACGAAGTTCTGCACCGCGAGGCCGCCGGCCTGCACGAGGTGGCCCATGGCCGCCTCGCCCGAGTACGACTGCCAGTTCGTGTTGGTGACGAACGAGACGGCGGTGTTGAACGCCTGGTCGGGCGGGATCGGCGCGAAGCCGAGCGAGAGAGGCAGCAGGTCCTGGAGGCGGGTCATCGCGTACAGGAGCAGCACCCCGGCGAAGGAGAACGCGAGGACGCCGCGCAGGTACGCGGTCCAGCGCATCTCCGCGTCGGGGTCCGCGCCGATCGCGCGGTAGATCCAGCGCTCGGCCCGCAGGTGCCGGGGGGACGTGTAGACGGCGGCCATGTAGTCGCCGAGCGGACGGTGTGCGAGGACGAGCGCCACCACCAGGGCGGTGACCTGGAGCACGTCCGCGAGTACGGGGCTCATGGGCGCGCTCAGAACCTCTCGGGGAACAGCAGGGCGACGACGAGGTAGACGAGCAGCGCGGCGGCGACGGCGAGGCCGACGACGCTCTCGACGGTCTGGGCGGTCACAGCCTGCTCACCCCGTGCGCGACGAGGGCCACCAGCGCGAAGCCTGCGACGGTGACCAGGACGAAGACCAGATCGGCCATCGTGGAGCTCCTGAACGGGTCGGGGAACGGAACCTGACGCCCCCAGAGAACCCCTGTTCGGACGGGGTGCGGAGTCCGTTGACGGCACGTTGACGTCGCCCGGCGGCGCGTTGACGACGCCCATACACGGCTTGACGCCGCCCGTACGCCTCGGCGGCGCCGACCGAGCGCCACGGCCGGAGAACGGTGCTCGACGACCTGTCGTCCACGGTCGCTCCCCGGCCGGGCTCGCCGCAGCGCGGACGAGCCGGTGGACGGCCTGGCCCCGCAGGGCATCCGCTGCGGGGCCTCGAACGGTCGGGGGACGGCGCGGCCCTCGTGCGCACCGCCGAGGCAGGCGCCTGTCGGGGCCGGTGGCCGCGTGCGGCGGACGGAGGAGGCGGGCCGCTGATCGAGGGCCACGCCCCCGCACCGGACCGCCACGGCCCAGGGCCGCGCTGTCGGCCGGTCTCACGCCCAGGGAACGGGAGACCCTGCCCCGCGTGGCCAAGGGCCTGTCGGACCCCACCCGTGTGGGCGGCGGTCAGGACGGGGCCGTACGCGGACGGGCGTCAGGCGTCCGGGGTCCTGGAGGGGGCGCGGCGGCGCCGGATGCGGCGCGTGACGACCAGCAGGTCGATCACCGCGATCACCGTCAGGACGGCACAGGCCAGCGTCAGCCAGCCCAGCAGCGCCGGGCTCGGGGAGTCACCCGAGTCGGCGGCGCCCCACCAGATCGCGAAGAAGACGGTGGCGAGGAGGAAGAGCGGCGCGAAGACGAGCGAGAGGACCCACCGCAGACGCAGATCGCTGTAGGCGGTCACCGGCTCGGTGCCGGTCCTGGTGTGGCGTCCTGAGCTGGGCATACGGGCCTCCCGTCGGAAGGCAGCCGAGTACCCGGCCCCGCCGGGCCGACACACGCCGCGCCGGACGCGGCCCGTCCCGCCACGACGCCCGGGTGCGGCGGACCGCA
The DNA here is from genome assembly GCF_000719135.1 of Streptomyces avicenniae. GTDB lineage: Bacteria > Actinomycetota > Actinomycetes > Streptomycetales > Streptomycetaceae > Streptomyces > Streptomyces avicenniae. The sequence goes on from NZ_JOEK01000012.1 coordinate 290,512, forward strand.
CACCGGGCGCAGGAGCGGGCGGGCGGCGGCCGACACACGGCACGCCGCCGGATCGGCCCTCAGCGGACCTCGGAGGTCTCGGGACCACGGCGGAGCTTGTCCAGACCACCGGCGAACCGGGAGACCGGCGCGCTCTCCTCGCCGACCTGCTCCTGCTTGACGCCGTCGGGCACCATCTGGGCGTCCTCGGGCAGCTTCAGCACGATCGGGTCGCGCGGCGCCATCGGGGAGTCCCCGCGCACCACGACGGCGTCACGGAAGATCTGCTCCAGCAGCCCGGCCGCCTGCGGCTGCACGGCGCCCTGCCCGGAGATCACGCCGCGCAGGAACCAGCGCGGCCCGTCCACGCCGACGAACCGCACGACCTGGAGGCCGCGCTTGCCGTCGGGGAGCTGCACCGGCACCTGGGCCCGCAGCTCCCAGCCGAGCGGGCCCTCGATCTCGTCGATCGTGCCGCCCTGCTTGGTGATGCCGGACGCGATCTCCTCGCGTACCTCGGCCCAGATGCCCTCGCGCTTGGGCGCGGCGAACGCCTGGAGCTGGACGGCGCTGTCCTTGAGCACGACCGTGGCCGCGACGATCGCGTCGCCCGCGACCTCCACCCGCAGCTCCATCCCCGGCACGCCTGGCACGAAGAGTCCGCCGAGATCGACGCGGCCCTCGGCCGGGGACCCGACCTCGCTCACGTCCCAGGGGCCCTCGGGCCGGGGCGCGGGCTCAAGCCTGACCTTGCGCACCTCGTCCTCGTCCTGGGCCTCTTCCGAGGTGGCCAGGGCCGCCTCTTCCGGCTCCTCTTTGTGCTTGCCTCGACGTCCGAACACGTCACAGTCCTTTCCGGTCGGCGCTCCCGCCGGGACCGACCGCAGCATAGGGGTTCCGCACGCCGGCATGGCCGCCCGTGGAGCCGAAACCCCCCGTCGCCCGCGCCGATCCCGGCAGCTCGGTGACCTCGTGGAAACGGACGGTCTCCACCTGCTGGACGACGAGCTGGGCGATCCGGTCGAGCGGCTGGAACCGTACGCTCTCGCGCGGGTCCAGATTGATCAGGATGACCTTGATCTCCCCACGGTACCCGGCGTCAATCGTGCCCGGCGCGTTCACCATCGAGACCCCGCAGCGCGCCGCGAGTCCTGACCGGGGATGCACGAACGCCGCGTAACCGTCGGGCAGGGCGATCGACACCCCCGTGGGCAGGACGGCGCGCTCCCCGGGGGCCAGCTCGGCCGCCTCGGTGGTGACGAGATCGACTCCGGCGTCGCCGGGATGGGCTCGGGTGGGGACGGGGACCGCCGGATCGATCCGCCGGATCAGCACGTCCACGGGGGGACGGCTCACAGGGTCGGCACTCACGATGCAGACCCTACCGCCGCGAGCGGGCGCCGGAGGCAAGCCTGCCATGCTTGGGCCCATGAAGCCGTACGACGAGCGTCTGACCGTTCCCAGGACCTGGTGGCTGATGGGCCTCGGGGTCGTGTCCCTGGTGGGCATCGCCCTGCTGCCGCTGGGCGCGGTCCCCCTGCTGTGCGGGCTGGCCGTCGCGGGCGCGCTGACCGGGATGGCCCTCAGCGCCTACGGGTCGGCCCGTATCCGCGTGGCGGGCGGCTCACTGATCGCCGGGGACGCCCGCCTCCCGCTGACGGCCCTGGGCGAAGCCCGGACGCTCGACGCCGGGGAGGCGCTGGCCTGGCGCACTCACCGGGCGGATGTCCGGGCTCATATGCTGCTCCGCGCCTACATCCCGACGGCCGTGCGGGTCGAGGTGACGGATCCGGCGGACCCGACGCCCTATCTGTACCTCTCGACCCGGCAGCCCGGCCGTCTGGTCGCGGCGCTCACCGCGACCCGCCCGGACCCGGCCTGACGCCTGTCCGGGCGGTCGCATCAGGCCGCGCAGTCGCGGCAGATGGGCTGGCCGTCCTTCTCCTTCGCGAGCTGGGACCGATGGTGCACGAGGAAGCAGCTCATGCAGGTGAACTCGTCGGCCTGCCGGGGCAGGACCCGGACGGACAGCTCCTCGTTGGAGAGGTCGGCGCCGGGCAGCTCCAGGCCCTCGGCCTGCTCGAACTCGTCCACGTCCACCGTGGACGCCGACTTGTCGTTGCGCCTGGCCTTCAGCTCCTCGATGCTGTCCTCGTTGACATCGTCATCGGTCTTGCGTGGAGTGTCGTAGTCGGTTGCCATTTCGTACTCCCCCTCCGGGTGTCTGTGGTGTCTCCAGCGCACGTAACGCGTGGGGGCCGGACTTTGTGCCCGACCCGAGGCCGAGATTTTGCCTCACATCAAGTGCTGTTACTCAATCGACACCCAACCGAACGCCTGAAGAGGTGATCATCCGGGCTGTCGATCGGGCCCAGGACCGTCCGAAAGGCCGGTCGGGGCCGCCCCGGGCCCGCTCGCGCGGACCCGCGGTATGTGATTGATCACATTCCTCGTCCTTCCCTTCGGGGCGGGTCCCCCTCCGGGCCGTGACCACCCGGACGGATGGCCGCGCGGACAGCTTTCCCGCCCGGACAGCGTCTCAGACGGGCACCGAGACCCGCATCACGAGACCGCCCTCCTCACGCGGCTCGGCCGTCACATAGCCCCCGTGGGCGCGGGCCACGGAGCGGACGATGGACAGACCGAGACCGACACCTTTGTCGCTCCGCGTACGCTGCGTGCGCAACCGCCGGAACGGCTCGAACATATTATCGACCTCGTAGGCGGGCACCACGGGACCCGTGTTCTCCACCACGAGCACCGCCTGACCCGGCCGCATCTCCGTCTCGACCCGTACCCAGCCGCCCTCGGGGATGTTGTAGCGCACGGCATTCTGCACCAGATTCAGCGCGATCCGCTCCAGCAGCACCCCGTTGCCCATCACCTGGACCGGCGGACGGCTGCCGCGCAGCTCCACGCCACGCCCCTGCGCCTCGGCCCTGACCTGCTCCACGGCCTGCGCGGCCACCTCCGCGAGGTCCACGGGCTTGCGGTCCACCAGCTCGTTCTCGCTGCGGGCGAGCAGCAGCAGCCCCTCGACGAGCTGTTCGCTGCGCTCGTTCGTCGCCAGCAGGGTGTTGCCCAGCTGGGTCAGCTCGGGCGTCGCGTCCGGGTCGGAGAGCTGCACTTCGAGCAGCGTCCGGTTGATGGCGAGCGGGGTGCGCAGCTCGTGCGACGCGTTGGCGACGAAGCGCTGCTGCGCCGTGAACGCGCGGTCGAGCCGGTCGAGCATCTCGTCGAACGTGTCGGCCAGTTCCTTCAGCTCGTCGTCCGGGCCGTCCAGCTCGATCCTGCGGTGCAGGTCGGACCCGGCCACCTGGCGCGCGATCCGGGTGATCCGGCCGAGCGGCGAGAGCACGCGCCCCGCCATCACGTAGCCGAACGCGAACGCCGCCACGGCCAGGCCGAGGAGGGCGAGCAGCGAGCTGCGCAGCAGCTGGTCGAGGGCGATGTCGCGCTGCGTGCCCTGGCACTTCTCCACCCAGGTGGTGAAGACGTCGCCGCTGACCAGGCCCGAGATCTCGGGGCACACGTCCGAGGTGATCCGGACCTGGGCCCCGTCGGTGATGTCGTAGGGCAGGTCGCTGCCCCGGTTGAGCGCCTGCGCGGCGAGCAGGTAGATGATCGTCAGCAGGACGAACCCGGCGATCAGGAACATGCCGCCGTACAGGAGCGTCAGGCGGATGCGGATCGTGGGCCGGAACCAGCCCGCGCGCCGCTCGCTCTCGTGCGGGTTCCAGCTCGGCTTGGGCGGCGCGTGGGGCATCCGGGGCGGCGGCGGGGGGACGGGGGGCGGGACGGCGGCCATGGCGTCAGATCCGGTAGCCCGCGCCGGGCACGGTGGTGATGACGGGCGGGTCGCCGAGCTTGCGCCGCAGGGTCATGACGGTGACGCGCACGACGTTCGTGAACGGGTCGGTGTTCTCGTCCCACGCCTTCTCCAGGAGCTGTTCCGCGGAGACGACTCCCCCGGCGCCGCGCATCAGCACCTCAAGGACGGCGAACTCCTTCGGCGCGAGGTGCACCTGCCGCTCGTCCCTGAAGACCTCTCTGCGGTTCGGGTCGAGGCGCAGCCCGGCCCGCTCCAGCACGGGCGGCAGCGGGGCCGTGGCACGGCGCCCCAGGGCCCGTACGCGGGCGGTCAGCTCGGTGAAGGCGAACGGTTTCGGCAGGTAGTCGTCGGCGCCCAGCTCCAGGCCCTCGACGCGGTCCGAGATGTCCCCGGCGGCGGTCAGCATGAGGACGCGGGTCGGCTTGCCGGTCGCGACGATGTGACGGCACACGTCGTCGCCGTGCAGCAGGGGCAGGTCGCGGTCGAGGACGACCACGTCGTAGTCGTTGAGATCGACCCGCTCGGTGGCCGCCGCGCCGTCGTAGACCACGTCCACCGCCATGGCCTGGCGGCGCAGACCGGTGGCCACCGTGTCCGCGAGCAACTGCTCGTCCTCGACGACGAGTACGCGCACGTCCTGTCCCCTTCCTCGATCGTCCCGCCCACCGCCCGGCACGGTCGTCCCGAGCGGTCGTGCACCGGTCCGTGCCCCGGCCGTCGGCCGGAAGGACCCCGCCGCATTCTCGCCCGCGCACGGACGTCCCCGCGCGCCCCCGGGGCGCGCGGACGCGGCACGGGACGACGCGCGGGACGGCTCGTGAGCCGGATGTGGCACGGGCCCGGACCTCCCTCGCCCCCATCCTCCCCCGCCCCCCGGTAAACGGCCGGTAAGCACCGGGACGTGCGCCGGGGCACACGGCTGTGCGCTTTTCTGCTTCGGGCATGTTTCCCCACGCGCCACACCGGGGATGACGAACCACACACCCCGCGACCACCCTCCCCTCGGGGGCGGCAAGTCCCGCGCTGCCGACCCGACCGTGGGCCCGCCGTGGCCGCACCCACCCCCGGCACCCCGGTGCCGCCGATCGAAGACGAAGGGGGCGCACCATGGACGCGTTCACCACTGGAATCCTGCAGCGCATCGAGAACACCGAGTCCGGCCTCATCCGCGCTCGCGAAGACGGAGATCTGTTCACCATGGACGTCGAGCAGGCGGAGCTGGACGACCTGCGGCGCCTCGCGGCGGAGCACGGGGTCGAGATCGGCTCCCACGCCGCGTGAGGCCGGTGCCGGGCCCGTCCCGGCACCCGTGACCGAGCGGCCCTGGGCGCCTCCGGGAACATCTCGGAGGCGCCCAGCCGTGTGCCGGGGCGGCAACGGCCCCACCCGCCGCCTCAGTCGTGCCAGGCGCCCAGCTCCTCAAGCAGCGGCTGGAGGCGCGCGAAGACCCCGGGCGACGCGGCGACGGTGAGCCCGCCGTCCGGTCGGCTCCCCGGCCTGCCGCCGGTGAGGGCACCGGCCTCCCGGGCGATCAGGTCACCCGCGGCGAGGTCCCAGGGCGCGAGCCCGCGCTCGTAGTAGCCGTCGAGCCGCCCGCCCGCGACGTCGCACAGGTCGATGGCCGCCGAACCGCTGCGGCGGATGTCGCGGACCTGCGGGATCAACCGCTGCGCGACGGCGGCCTGCGCCGTCCGCACGGACGCGACGTAGTTGAAGCCCGTCCCGATCAGCGCCTGATCCAGGCTCGGGGACGGGCGCGTGCGCAGGGGCTCGGGGGCGCCGCCGTCGGGCAGGCGGTGGGCGCCGCCGCCGAGGTGGGCGTAGTACGTCTCGCGCCGCATGGGCGCGGCCACCACGGCGGCCACCGTCTCGCCGTCCACCTCCGCCGCGATCGACACGGCCCAACCGGGCAGCCCGTAGAGGTAGTTGACGGTGCCGTCGAGCGGATCGACGACCCAGCGCACGCCGCTGCCGCCGCCGTGCTCGCCGCCCTCCTCGCCGAGGACGGCGTCGTCCGGCCGGTGTTCGGCGAGGAAGCCGGTGATCAGCCGCTCGGCGGCGAGGTCCATCTCGGTGACGACGTCGATGGGGCTCGACTTGGTGGCGGCGACGCCCAGGTCGGCCGGGCGGCGGTCACGCAGCAGGCGCGCGGCGCGTCCCGCCGCCTCCTGGGCGAGCGCGAGGAGGTCGGCGGCGGAAGCGGCTGGGGACACGGTGCGGTTGCTCCTCGGACGGGGCTGACGGCGGGGACGGCGGGTGGGGCTCAGGCGTACGGGCTGTCGGCCCCGGCAGCCGCGGTGCGCGGGACGCGGCCGGGACAGCAGCCGACCGGGCACAGGTCGTGGCTCGGCCCGAGGTCGCCCAGGGCGCAGCGCACGGGTGACTCGCCGCGCTCGGTGGCGGCGCGCTCCAGCACGAGGTCGCGGATCGCCGCGACGAAGCGCGGGTCGGCGCCGACGGTGGAGGACCTGACGGCGGGCAGGCCCATCTCGCGGGCCGCGTCCAGCGCCTCCGTGTCGAGGTCGTAGAGGACCTCCATGTGGTCGGAGACGAAGCCGATCGGCACCATGACGACGGCGGGCGCGCCCTCGGCGTGCAGTTCACGCAGGCGGTCCACGATGTCCGGCTCCAGCCACGGGATCTGCGGCGAGCCGCTGCGGGACTGGTAGACCAGCTCGTACGGATGGTCGGTCCCGGTGGCCTTGCCGACCGCCGTGGCGACGGCGCGGGCCGCGTCGAGGTGCTGGGCGACGTACGCCCCGCCGGGGCCGTGGCCCGCCGGGGGGCCCGACGTGTCGGCGGCGCTGTCCGGGATGGAGTGGGTGGTGAAGACGAGGCGGGCCCCGTCGCGGACCTCCTCGGGCAGCGCCACGAGGGCGGCGAGGACGCCGTCGGTCATGGTGTCGAGGAAGCCCGGGTGGTTGAAGTAGTGCCGCAGCTTGTCCACGCGCGGCAGCGGGATGCCCTCGGCGGCGAGCGCGGCGAGCGCCCCGCCCAGGTCCTCGCGGTACTGGCGGCAGCCGGAGTAGGAGGCGTAGGCGCTCGTCGCGAGGGTGAGGACGCGGCGGTGCCCGGCGGCGGCGATCTCGCGCAGGGTGTCGGTGACGTACGGCGCCCAGTTGCGGTTGCCCCAGTAGACCGGCAGGCCGAGGCCATGCTCGGCGAAGTCGGCGCGGAGCGCGGCGAGCAGCGTGCGGTTCTGCTCGTTGATGGGGCTGACGCCGCCGAAGAGCTGGTAGTGCGCGCCGACCTCGGCCAGCCGTTCGCGCGGGATGCCGCGCCCGCGGGTCACGTTCTCCAGGAACGGGATCACGTCGTCGGGGCCCTCGGGTCCGCCGAAGGAGAGCAGCAGCAGCGCGTCGTAGGGCTGGGTGTCGGTCGTACGGTCCATGCCTCACGATCCTGCCATCAGCCGGAGGTGCCCTCCGCGCCGCCGTCCCCGGTGTCAGGGGGTGTGGCGGTGTCTCCTGGCGAGGGGGACGAGGGGCCGGGGGTCGGCGTGGGGGTGGGTGTCGGCGAGCCGTCGGTGCCGCCCTCGTCGCCCTCCTGGCCGCTCTCCTGGCCGCCCGGGGCGGTGGGGTCGGGGTCGGTGGGCGGGGGCGTGCTGTCCTGGCTCTCGTCGGTTTCCGGGCTCCCGGCGGGCGGGGACGGGCTTCCGCCGTCCTGGTCGGCCCCGCCGTCGCGGTCGCCGTCGTCACCACCGCCGTCGCGGGACGGGCCGTCGTCCTGCCCGCCGCCGCCCCCGTCCCCGCCGTGGATGAGACGGCCGACGGAGGTGCCGCCGTCGTCCCGCCCCCACCAACTCGCGAGCGACGAGCCGCCCGCCAGCTCGATCCCGGTGACGGCCGTCATCGCGAGGAGGAAGACACCGGCCGCCGCCAGGACCGCACGGCGTACGCCACGCCGCCGCCGGGGCGCGGGCCGCGGCGCGGGGGCGGTGGTGTCCGTCCCCGGCGCGGCGGGCCTGCGCGCGGTGTCGAACAGGTGCTGGAGGAGGGCGCCGCCCGTCGTGGCCACGACGCTGAGCACGGCCGCCCCGAGGACGGTGCCGTACACGCCGAGTCCCGACGCGAGCATGGCGCCCAGGACGGCGGCCACGGCGCTGGCCGCGACCTGCGTGGCGGTCAGCTCGATCCGCCGCGGCCGTGCACGCCCGCCGGGGTCCTGGTCCTGATTCTTTACCTGGGATTCCACCATTTGCCGCTTCCCGCACACTCCTCGCACCGCATCACCGCATGAGACGGACATGCCCACGGGAGAGACATATGGGAGCGTCGGTAAGTTCCATTTTTGCGGATTCTGTGAGCCTTACCACCCGAAAGTGTCGGTAAACGCCCGGCCAACTCCCTTGTCCGGTGTGAACTTCCGGCGCACTTCACCGCACGGGGCAGGTCCCGATGGAGTAACCTGACGTCACCTGGTCCAGGTCACCGTCCGGCCCGCGTGCCTCCTCGGCTCGCACCGGTCACCGCTCGTGGCAAAGTGGTGACTGTGCCATAACGGCGACGAAAGACCATGGCCCGACACGCCGGGCAAGTCGGCAAGGTTGTGGCAGGCTGCACCCGGGCAGGTCACACTCGTCAGCGGGAGAGCAGCGACGTACGTGACGTCGGCAGGCACCACCCGGGAGGTCCTCGTGCCCGAACTGCGTGTCGTGGCCGTGAGCAACGACGGCACACGTCTGGTGCTCAAGGCTGCCGACAACACGGAGTACACCCTGCCCATCGACGAGCGGCTGCGTGCCGCCGTCCGCAACGACCGTGCGCGACTCGGCCAGATCGAGATCGAGGTCGAGAACCACCTGCGGCCCCGCGACATCCAGGCGCGGATAAGGGCCGGTGCCACCGCCGAGGAGGTCGCCCAGTTCGCGGGCATCCCCGTGGACCGCGTGCGGCGCTTCGAGGGCCCGGTCCTGGCCGAACGCGCCTTCATGGCCGAGCGCGCCCGCAAGACCGCCGTGCGCCGCCCCGGCGAGACCGCAGGGCCCCAGCTCGGCGAGGCCGTCACCGAGCGGCTGCTGCTGCGCGGCGCGGACAAGGACGCCGTCCGCTGGGACTCCTGGCGGCGCGACGACGGGACGTGGGAGGTCCTCCTCGTCTACCGGGTCGCGGGCGAGACGCACTCGGCGAGCTGGATGTACGACCCGCCGCGCCGCCTCGTGCAGGCGGTGGACGACGAGGCGCGGTCCCTGCTCGGCGAGACGGACGACACGCCGGAGCCGAGCACGCCGTTCGTGCCCCGCATCGCGCGGCTGCCCCGGGAGAGCGACCGGCCCACGGGCCGGGACCGCGACACGGAGCCGGACTCGCTGACCAGCCTGCTGGAGGCCGTGCCGAGCTTCCGCGGCGACCTCGTCGTCCCTGAACCGGCCTCCGCGCTGGCGGCGGCGGCCACGGCCGAGCCGGAGACGGACGACGACGACCTGCCCGCCGAGCCGCCGGTGCCGCGCGGCCCGTCGGCGCCCGCGGCGAGCGCCGGGTCCACGTACGCCGACGTCCTGATGCCCCGCTCGGTGGGCGGGCACCGCGACCGTCTGACCGGCAGCACGGACCGGCAGGCGGAGGCCGACGGCGTACGCCCCGGCCGCCGCGCCGCCGTGCCCAGCTGGGACGAGATCGTCTTCGGCACGCGGCGCAAGAAGAAGGAGTAGCCGCGGCCGGGCCCGGCACGGCGGGACGCTCAGCCGGGCTCGGGCCCGGTGGCGACCGGCCGGTCGGGCTGCGCCGTCCACTCGCTCCAGGAGCCCGGGTAGAGCGCCGCCTCGACACCGGCCGACGCCAGGGCCAGGACCTCGTGCGCCGCCGAGACACCCGAGCCGCAGTAGACGCCCACCGGCGTGCCGGGCCCGACGCCCAGCGCCTCGAAGCGGGCCGCCAGGTCGGCCGGGGAGCGCAGCAGGCCGCCCGGGCCCGTGTTCTCCAGGGTCGGCGCGGAGACGGCGCCCGGGATGTGGCCGCCGACCGGGTCGATCGGTTCCACCTCGCCCCGGTAACGCTCCCCCGCCCGCGCGTCCAGCAGCACGCCGTCGCGCGCGAGGGCCGCCGCCCCGTCCGCGTCGAGGACGGGCAGGCCGCCGGGCGCGGGCACGAAGTCGCCCTCCGGCGGCTCGGGCGTCCGGGTGGACAGCTCGCCCGTCCAGGCGGGCAGCCCGCCGTCCAGCACGGTCACCCGCTCGTGGCCCGCCCAGCGCAGCAGCCACCACGCGCGCGCGGCGGCCCAGCCCTGCCCGCCGTCGTAGACCACGACCGGGCGGCCGAGGCAGACACCGGCCCGCCGCATCGCGGCGCCGAAGATCTCCAGGTCGGGCAGCGGGTGCCGCCCCCCGGCCCCGGGCGGGCCCGCCAGCTCCTCGTCGAGGTCCACGTAGACGGCGCCCGGCACGTGCCCGGCCTCGTACAGGGGGCGTCCCGGCGGCCCGCCGAGCTGCCAGCGCACGTCCAGCACGACGGGCCGTTCCGCGGCCGGTGTCCCGGGGGCGAGTGCGGCGGCGAGCCCGGCTGCGGGGATCATTACTGTCATGGCCCCATTCTCCCCACCGCCGGGGAGACTTGCGACGGCGAGCCGGGGTGCCCCGAGAAGAGAGGCAAGGATGGCCGAGACTGCGAGCCCGCCTGTTCCCGGAACTCACCGCTGGGTGAGTCTGATGGTGCACGACCTGGCAGTTGGCCAGCGGTTCTACGGAGAGCTGTTCGGCTGGGAGTTCGACGAGGACGAGCCCCAGCTGGGGCCTTACGTACGGGCGCTGCGGGAAGGTCATCCGGTCGCCGGGCTCGGGGAGATCGCGGCGGGGGCGCGGCGCGTCATCGCGTGGCTGCCGTACATCGCGTCCCCCGACGCGGACGAGACGGCCGCGCTGATCCGTGACTGCGGCGGGACCGTCGCGGTCGGGCCGCTGGACATCGAGCGGGTGGGGCGCCTCGCGATCGCCTCCGACGTGAGCGGCGCGGCGTTCGGGCTGTGGCAGGGCGGGCCCCGGCGCAGCGGCCCGTTCCGCGGCCCGTGGGGCGCGCCGGTGTGGAACGAGCTGATCACCCGTGAGGCGTCGGGCGCCGCGACGTTCTACTCGCGTGTGTTCGGGTACGAGGCGGCGCCGGAGCCGACGGCCCCCGAGGGCGCCGACCAGGTGACGCTGCGGCTCGCGGGCCGTCCGGTCGCGGGGGTGCGGGGCGTGGCGGGCGGGCTGCCGCACGACCGGGGGCCGCACTGGCTGTCGTACTTCTCCGTGCCCGACGTCGCGGAGGCCGTGGCGCGGGTCAAGGAGCTGGGCGGGCGCCAGACGAGCGACCCGGCGGTGTCGCGGTTCGGGGAGTGGGCGGAGGTCACCGATCCGGAGGGCGCGCCGTTCGCGGTGATCCGTCCCGCCGCGCGCTAGGGCGCGTCTTCCCAGGGGCGCCCTAGTCGGCGCGCCGGGCGGCCTCGACCGGGAGGACCTCGGGTGACAGGGCGCCCGCGCCCGCCGCGGCGGCCGTGAGCCGGCGGCGGTGATGACGGCGGCACAGCACCTCGTAGCCGACGTCGTCGCCGCCGACGGCGTCCCGGACGTCCCCGACGACGACCTGCGCGCCCTCGACGACCATCCGGCCGCCGACGGTCCGCGCGTTGTGCGTCGCCCGCGCGCCGCACCAGCACAGCGTCTCGACCTGGAGGACCTCGACCCGGTCGGCGAGTTCGATGAGCCGCTGCGAGCCGGGGAAGAGACGGGTGCGGAAGTCGGTCGTGATCCCGAAGGCGTAGACGTCCATCCCGAGGTCGTCCACGACGCGGGCGAGCTGGTCCACCTGCTCGGGCGAGAGGAACTGCGCCTCGTCGGCGATGACGTAGTCCACGCGGCCCCCTGCGGTGAGCAGGCCGACGAGGTGGGCGTGGAAGTCGAAGCCGTCGTCCGCCTCGATGGCCTCGGTGACCAGGCCGAGGCGGGAGGAGAGCCTGCCGGTCCCGGCCCGGTCGTCGCGGGTGAAGATCAGGCCGAGGAGGCCGCGCGTCGAGCGGTTGTGCTGTATCTGGAGGGCGAGGGTGCTCTTCCCGCAGTCCATCGTGCCGGAGAAGAAGACGAGTTCAGCCACGGATCGTGCTCCCGGTGGGTTCTCAGGTGCGGACTTCGAGGAGCGGTACGAGCTGTTCCGCCGGGGTCAGCGAGCCGTGCATGCCCACGAGCGCCGACTCCCGGGGCTCGCGGCGGCTCGCGACGACGGCGGCGTTGCCCGTCATGGCGACGACGACGTCGCCGATGCGCTCGCGCACCCGCGCCTCGACGCCGGTGCCCGGCGGGCCGAACCAGCCCAGCTCGACGGCCTCGTCGCGCGTCACGACCCACGCCTGCTCGGCCAGCACCTCGCGCCAGACGGCGTGGACGTCGGCGGCGGCGCCGGGGACGGCGTACAGGTGGCGGGCGCGGCCCTCGCCGCCGAAGGTGGCGACCCCGGCGCTCAGCTCCCAGTCGTCGTCGAAGTCGATCCGGTCGGGCCCGCCCGGCGGGGTGTCCACCATGCCGTGGTCGGCGGTGATGTACAGGGCGGAGCGGGGCGGGAGCTGTTCGGCGAGGCGGCGGGCGAGGCCGTCCACCGTGCGCAGTTCGCCGCGCCACAGGTCGGACGCCATGCCGAAGCGGTGGCCGGTGGCGTCCAGTTCGGCGTAGTACGTGTAGACGAGCGCGCGGTCGCTGGCGGCCAGGCGGGCGGCGGCCAGGTCCATGCGCTCGCCCGCGTCGAGGCGGCCGAGGAACGTGCCGCCGGAGAGGGCGACCTGCGTGAGCGGCGTGCGTTCGAAGCGTGGGGCGCTGACCTGGGCGGCGGCGATCCCGGCGGAGTGCGCGAGCTGGAAGACCGTGGGGTGCGGCTGCCAGAGGGCGGGGTCCGTCCACGGGTCCCAGTGCAGCTGGTGCATCAGCGCGCCGGTGCCGGGGTCGAGGACGCGGTAGCCCGCCAGGCCGTGGGCGGCGGGGGGCAGGCCGGTGCCGACCGAGGCGAGGGACGTGGCCGTCGTGGAGGGGAAACCGCAGGTGATGGGCTCGCCCGTGCCGGCCTTCGAGGTGGGCAGCAGGGAGGTGAGGAACGGGGCGTCCGCCGCGTGGTCCCGCAGCGCGTGCCAGCCGAGGCCATCGACGAGGAAGACGCAGACGCGGTCGGCGGGCGGCAGGCTGAGCCCCGGGTTCAGGCCGGGGACGCCGAGTCCGGCCGCCGCCGCGGGCAGCAGGTCGGCGAGGGAGGCCGTGCCGTAGCGCGGGACGGGGGCGCCGCGCGGGTCGAGTGGCTCGGGGTAGGGGGCCTGCGCGTACGTCACCTGCCCGCCGCCGACGTGGCCTCGGACAGCGCCTGCGCGAAGTCCAGGGTCTGCCGGACCGTCTCCGGCCCGTCCCCCGCCTCGCTGATGCGCAGCGAGAGGTCGTCGGCCGTGCTGGAGCCGGTGTAGCCGTGGTCGGCCTCGCAGTTGGGGTCGCCGCAGGCGGCCGGTTCCATGTCGATGCGGGAGACGGCGCCCCAGCCGATGGTCAGCACGACCTCACGCGGCAGCGTGCCGGGGACGTACGACTGCGGGTCGGCCACGACCCGGCTGAGGACGACGGAGGAGATCCGGGACAGCTTCACGGACTCGGTGGACGTGGTCGCGTACGGCGCGGGCGGCGAACTCTCGGCGGACTGCTCGTCGGTGTGGCTGACGATGAACCGTGTGCCGGTCAGCACGAGGACGGTGGCGTGACGGCGCACCTCGTTGCTGTCGAAGGTGGTCTCCTGGTGGACGAGGAAGGAGACGACGGGCTCCCGGCCGACGGCCGCCTCCACCGCCTCCGCGACGAGCGCCGGGTAGTAACCGCTGCGCTCGATCGCCTCCCGCAGTCCCTGGGACGTTGTACCGGTCTTCGCCATGTGCCCATCCTACGGGGCGCCTCCGACAGCGGCGCCGACGTCACCGCGTCGGCGCCGACGCCCCCGGGGGCGGGCGGGACGGCCCTCAGTAGGCGCGCAGCCTGCGCGGGCCGAGGTCGGGCCGCGCGGGCGGCGGGGCGACGCGGACGGTGGCCCCGAGCGGCGTCACGCCGTCCCGCGCGACGACGACGGGTTCGAGGGCGACGGACGCTATCGCCGGGTGGTCATCGACCAGCCTGCCGAGCCGCAGCAGCAGTTCCTCAAGTGCCGCCGTGTCCACGGGCCCTGCGCCGCGCCAGCCGAAGAGCATCGGGGCGGCGCGCAGGGAGCGGACGAGTTCGGCGGCGTCCCGGTCGGTGACGGGCAGCAGCCGGTGGCCGACGTCGCCGAGCAGTTCCGAGGCCGGTCCGGCGAGCCCGAAGGACAGGACGGCGCCGACGGCGGGATCGACGGCGGCCCGCACGACCGTGTCCACGCCGCGCGGGGCCATCGGCTGGACGACGGGCCGCAGGTTCGCGGCGTCGCCGAGCCTGCCGGTCAGTTCGGCGTGGGCGCGGCGCAGTTCGTCCTCGGTGGCGATGTCGAGCCGGTTGCCGCCGAGGTCGGCGCGGTGGCGCAGGTGCGGGGCCGTCGTCTTGAGGGCGACCGGATAGCCGAGGCGCGCGGCCGCCTCGGCCGCCGCGTCGGGTGTGGGGGCGGGCGCCGTGGGCGGCACGTGGATGCCGTACGTGGCGAGCAGGCGCCGGGCTTCGTCCTGCCCGAGCGCGGTGGTGGGGACGGGCCCGCCGGGTGTCCCTTGCGCCGCGGGCGTGGTGGTGAGCAGCCGGGCGGCGGCGGGCTCGTCGATGTCGTCGAGGACGGGCACGCGGCCGGGGTCGGCGGCGCGGGCGCGCCATGCGGCGTGGCGTACGGCGCGGGCGAGGGCCTGGACGGCGCGTTCTGCCGACGCGTAGGCGGGGATGCCGTGGTCGCCCAAGTCCTCGGCGAGGTCGTCGAGGCCGAGGTGGGCGACGAGCAGGGGCTTGGCGACGCCCTCGCGCGCGGCGTCCGTGAGCACGGCGCCGAGGGTCGGCGCGAGGCGGCCCGGGCCCGGCGCGCCCCCGTCGGCGACGACGGCGGCGGCACCGGCGGGCACGGCGGTGACGACCACGGCGTCGGTGCCGGGGTCGGCGAGGGCGGCGGCCAGCGCGGCACCGTACGCGTCGGGCCCGGCCGTGGCGCCGAGGGCGTGCGGCGGCAGCGGGGTGAGGCCCTGCGCGCGGCAGGCGTCGTACGCGACGAGGCCGAGCGCCTCGGCGTTGCCGATGACGGCGGTCCTCGGCCCTGCGGGCAGCGGCTGCTGCGCGAGGAGCAGGCCGGTGTCCACGAGGTCGGTGGCGGTGTCCACCTCGATGACGCCCGCCTGCCGCATCAGGTCGGAGACGGTCGCCTCCGGGGTGACGCCCCGGGGCACGTCGTGGCCGTGCGGCGGGACGCCGCCGCTGTGCCGACCGCCGCGCACGACGACCACGGGGGTGCCGGACGCGGCGGTGCGGCGGGCCAGGCGGGTGAACTTCCGCGGGTTGCCGACCGATTCGAGGTACATGAGGGCGACGCCGGTGGCCGGGTCCTCGTCCCAGTACTGGAGGAGGTCGTTCCCCGAGACGTCGGCGCGGTTCCCCGCCGAGACGAAGGTGGACAGGCCCGCCTGTCCCGCGCCGCCCGCGCCGCGCCGTTCCAGCTCGGCGAGCACGGCCATGCCGATGGCGGCCGACTGCGTGAACAGCCCGATGCGTCCGGCGCGCGGCAGCGCCGGGGCCTGGCTGGCGTTGAGGCGGACGGCAGGGTCGGTGTTGAGGAGCCCGAACGCGTTCGGCCCGACGACGCGCATGCCGTACTCGCGGGCCGTGCGCACCAGCGCCCGCTGTTCCTGCCGGGTGTGGCCCGCCGCCAGGACGACGAGGCCCTGCACGCCCGCCTCGCCGCAGTCGGTGACGACCGAGGCGACGCGGTCGGCCGGGACGGCGACCACGGCCAGGTCCACGGCCTCGCCGATGTCGCGGACCGTGCGGTACGCGGGCACGCCGCCGAGCCGTCCCGTGCCGGGCGGCAGCGCGTCGTTGACGGCGTGGAGGCGGCCGGTGAACCCGGCGGCGCCGAGCGCGGCGAGGACCGTACGGCCCGCCCCGCCGGGGTGGCGGCCCGCGCCGACGACGGCGACCGAGCGGGGCGCGAGGAGCCGCTGCACGGAGCGTGCCTCGGCGCGCTGTTCGCGGGCCCGCATGACGGCCAGCGACTCGGCGGTGGGCGCGAGGTCGAGCGTGAGACGGACGGCGCCGTCCGCCCAGCTGCGGCGCTGCGAGTACCCGGCGTCCGTGAAAACCTTGATCATCTTGCCGTTGGCGGGCAGCACCTCGGCCTCGAAGCGGCGGATGCCGCGCTCGCGGGCGACGGCGGTGATGTGCTCCAGGAGGACGGAGCCGAGGCCGCGGCCCTGATGGGCGTCCTCGACGAGGAAGGCGACCTCGGCGACGTCCGCGCCGGGGCCCACCCGGTCGTAGCGGACGGTGGCCAGGAAGCCGCCGCGCACGGTGGCGGCCAGGCCGACGCGGTCGTCGTAGTCGTGGTGGGTGAAACGGTGCACGTCGCGGTCGGAGAGCCGGGGGTAGGGCGCGAAGAAGCGGTAGTACTTCGACTCGTCGGAGACGCGTTCGTAGAAGCTGACCAGCCGGTCGGCGTCCGCCGGGGTGATGGGCCTGATGTGGGCCGTGCCGCCGTCGCGCAGCACCACGTCGGCCTCCCAGTGGGCCGGGTAGGGATGCGCGGCGGATGTCGGCGGCATGGGCCCAGCGTACGGTTGGGCGGGACCGGGCGGGCGGCGGAGGTGGCTCCGGCGCGGCCGTGGATGGACGTTCCGACCTCAGCGGAGGGCAACAGCATGATTGAGCGCCGTGTCACGATCGGCTGGGCCGACGGGCTGCACGCGAGACCCGCCTCGATCTTCGTGCGCGCGGCGATGGCGACCGGCGTGCCGGTGACCATCGCCCGGCGGGACGGCGCCCCGGTGAACGCGGCGTCGCTGCTCGCCGTGCTGACGCTGGGCGCGGAGGGCGGCGAGGAGGTCGTGCTCGCGTCGGGCGCCGAGGACACGGCGGCGGCGCGGGAGGCCGTGGACCGGCTGGCGCGGCTCGTCTCGGAAGGTCTTGAGGAACTTCCGGAAACGGTGTGAGGAAAAACACGCACAATCGCGCGTGTATCTCTTCGAAGTGATCGACGGCGGAAGCATCCGCGCCGACGCCGGACAATATGCCGGGAACACCGGGAATTCAGGGCAGCACAATAGAGGCCACTAATCGGGCGAGATAATTCGTGGCCTTGTCTCTCCTGTGTATACGGTCGTTGTTAAATCTGGGCGCGACCCGTGTTGACAGCAGGTTTCGCGCTTCTCACGGCCGCCGCGCGGAACTGCCGCCGCGTGGGCGCGGCCCGCTCCAGCTGCGCCGCCGCCAGGACCCGCGCCCGTTCCGCGTCGCCGCGGGCGATGGCGTCCACGAGCGCGCCGCGCTCCTGCCACAGGACCACAGCGCGCGAGACGGGCTCCCCCGCGTACAGCCAGGTCACCTTGCGCCGCAGCTGGACGAGGAGGGCCGTGAGGCCAGGGCTGCACGTGGCCTGGGCGAGCGTCTCGTGGAACCAGTCGGCGAGAGACCGCAGGTCGGCCTCCTGTCCCTGGCTGGCGCGCTGCCGCCCGAGGCGCACCAGCCCGCGCAGGACCTTGAGGTGCGCCTCGGTCCTGCGCTGCGCGGCGCGGGCGGCGCCGAGCGGTTCGAGGAGGGCGCGCATGTCGAGCAGGTCGGCCGCCTCGCGGTCGCCCGGCTGGGCGACGCAGGCCCCCGCGTGGCGCCGTGAGACGACGAAGCCCTCGGACTCCAGCGTGCGCAGCGCCTCGCGGACCGGGACGCGGGAGACGCCGTACCGCTGGGCGAGCTGTTCCTCGGCGAGCCGGGCGCCCGGCGGCAGGACGCCGCTCACGATGTCGTCACGGATCGCCGTGCATACCGTGTGCGCGGAGATACGCATGACAAACCCCCACAGCCATCGCCGGCTTCAGCCCTGTTGCATTACGACCGGATCACTCCCCCGAACTGTATGGCAAAAAAGCGGGAATGCCGATAGGGCCCCTGGTAAAGAGCGGCGCCTTTCGGCCCTTTTCCGGCGGATCGGGGGTGTGCGCGCGCCGGGAAAGCGCGCCGCGGGCCCCTCCCGCGCGGCCGGACGGCCGGGCGGGAGGGGCCCGCGGGAGGGGACGGACGGCGTCAGCCGCCGATCACCGTGACCTCGCCGATCCCGAGCGCGCGCACCGGCTCGGCGATCTGCGCCGCGTCGCCGACGAGGACGGTCACCAGCCGGTCGAGCGGGAAGGCGTTCACGACGGCGGCGGACGCCTCGACCGTGCCGGTCTCGGCCATCCGCGCGTACAGCCGGGCCTGGTAGTCGTCCGGCAGCTCCTCCTCCACCAGGTCGGCCAGCGTGCCCGCGACGGCGGCTGCCGTCTCGAAGCTGAGCGGCGCCACACCGACGAGGAACTGCACGGCGGCGTCCCGCTCCTCGTCCGTCAGCCCCTCGGCCGCCAGGGTCCGCAGCACCTGCCACAGGTCGGCCAGGGCCGGGCCCGTGACGTCGGTGGCGACCGAGCCCCTGATGCCCAGCATGGCGAGACCGGTGCCGTCGGCCCGGGAGTTGAGCACCTGGGCGAAGGCCCGGATGCCGTAGGTGTAGCCCTTCTCCTCACGCAGGACACGGTCCAGGCGGGAGGTGATCGTGCCGCCGAGGCAGTAGACGCCGACGCGCTGGGCGGCCCAGACCGGGTCGTGCCGGTCGGCGCCGGTGCGGGCGATCAGGAGCTGCGTCTGCACGGCCCCCGGGCGGTCCACGATGACGACGCGCGCGGCGTCGTCCGTGGTGACCGGCTCCCAGAGCGGCGCGGCGGCGGCCGTGCCGGTCCAGGTGCCCAGCGTCTCGTCCAGCACGGCGTCCAGGTCGATGCCGGTGAGGTCGCCGACGACGACGGCCGTCGCACCCGCCGGGCGGACGTGCGCCTCGTAGAACGCGCGGACCGCCTTGGCGTCCACGCGCTGCACGCTCTCCGCCGTGCCCTGCCGGGGCCGCGCGAGGCGTGACGTGGCGGGGAACAGCGTGTCGTAGAGCGCCATCGCCGCGCGGCGGCCCGGGTTGGCCAGCTCGTGCGGGATCTCGTCGAGACGGTTGCGCACGAGGCGCTCGATCTCGTTGTCGGGGAACGCGGGGGCGCGCAGCGCGTCGGCGGTGAGCTGCAGCGCCTGCGTCAGGCGGGAGGCCGGGACCTCAAGGGACACGCGTACGCCGGGGTGGTCCGCGTGGCTGTCGAGCGTCGCGCCGCAGCGCTCCAGCTCGGCGGCGAACTCCTCGGCCGTGTGCCGGTCGGTGCCCTCGGAGAACGCGCGGGCCATGATCGTGGCCACGCCCTCCTGCCCCGCGGGCTCGGCGGCCAGCGGCGCGGGCAGGTTGATCTCGACGGCGATGACCTTCTGGCCCGGCCGGTGGCAGCGCAGGACGGTCATGCCGTTCGGCAGCCCGCCCCGGTCGGGCGCGGGGAAGGCCCACGGCGTCGGCTCGCCCGCCGTGGGGCGCGCGTGCAGGGTCATCGTGGCGGCGGACGCGCTGTCCTGGCCGCCCGCCGGGCTGTCGGTCTGGTCGGTCACTGGTCCGTCCCTTCGGACTGCGGGGACACGGCGTCGCCGTCCTGGGCGGCGTCCGCGTCGTCGTCGGCGGCGGGGGCGCCGGTGGGTTCGTACACGAGGACCGCGCGGTTGTCGGGCCGCAGCCGGGCGGCGGCGACGGCGCGGACCTCGTCCGCGGTGACCTGGAGGATGCGCCCGACCGCGTTCAGCGCGAGCTGCGGGTCGCCGAACAGCACGGCGTGGCGGCACAGTTCGTCCGCCCGGCTGCCGACCGTGGCGAGCCGGTCGAGCCATTCGCGCTCCAGCTGGGCCTGCGCGCGCTCCATCTCCTCGGGGGTCGGCCCCTCCTCGGCGAAGCGGGCCAGCTCCTCGTCCACCGCCCGCTCGATGTCGGCGATCTCGGCGTCGCTCGACGCCTTGACGTCCAGCCAGCCCATCGACGGCGCCCCGGCGAGACGCAGCAGGCCGAAGCCCGCGCCGACGGCCGTACGGTCGCGGCGTACGAGCCGGTTGTGCAGGCGGGACGACTCGCCGCCGCCGAGGGCGGTGAGCGCCAGGTCGGCGGCGTCGGCCTCCCGCGTGCCGTCGTGCGGCAGGCGGTAGGCGGCCATCAGGGCGCGCGAGGGCACGTCCTCGCGGAGCAGTTCGCGCAGCTCCGCGCCGATCACGTCGGGCAGCGCGCCGTCACGCGGCGGCTGCTTGCCGTCGTGGGCCGGGATGGAGCCGAAGTACTTCTCCACCCAGGCGAGCGTCCGCTCCGGGTCGATGTCGCCGACGACGGACAGGACCGCGTTGCCCGGCGCGTAGTAGGTGCGGAAGAAGGCGCGGGCGTCTTCGAGGGACGCCGCGTCGAGGTCGGCCATCGAGCCGATGGGCGTGTGGTGGTACGGGTGACCTTCGGGGAAGACCATGGACGTCAGGCGCTCGAACGCGGTGCCGTAGGGGACGTTGTCGTACCGCTGGCGACGCTCGTTCTTCACGACGTCGCGCTGGTTCTCCATCGACTCGTCGTCCAGGGCGGTCAGCAGCGTGCCCATGCGGTCGGCCTCCAGCCACAGGGCCAGTTCGAGCTGGTGGGCCGGCATGGTCTCGAAGTAGTTCGTGCGCTCGAAACTGGTGGTGCCGTTCAGGGAGCCGCCGGCGCTCTGGACCAGCTCGAAGTGTCCGTTGCCCGACACCTGGGCCGAGCCCTGGAACATGAGGTGCTCGAAGAGGTGCGCGAGGCCGGTACGCCCGGCGACCTCGTGACGGGAACCGACGTCGTACCAGAGGCAGACCGCCGCGACGGGCGTGAGATGGTCCTCGGAGAGCACCACCCGCAACCCGTTGGCCAGCCTGTGCTCGGTCGCGGTGAGCCCGCCGACGGTATTCTGCGGGGTGGCCGTGTGGCCCATGGGCATGAAGTCCCTTCTCTCGGACGATCGGGATGTCCTGTCACCTTATGCAAGGCGGGCCGGGCTGTGCGAAGTTCCGGGTTGTCAGCGGGGCGGTCCACAATGGTCCGCACGTGAACCCGTCCACCCGTACGAAGGAGCCAGCGCCGCGATGGCCCGCCGAAGTTCGAAGACCCCGCCGCCGGAGGAGTTCGAGGAGCGCATCCTCGACATCGACGTCGTCGATGAGATGCGGGGCTCCTTCCTGGAGTACGCCTACTCGGTGATCTACTCGCGGGCGCTGCCCGACGCGCGGGACGGGCTCAAGCCGGTGCACCGCCGCATCCTCTACCAGATGCACGAGATGGGGCTGCGCCCCGAGCGCGGCTACGTCAAGTGCGCCCGCGTCGTGGGCGAGGTGATGGGCAAGCTGCACCCGCACGGCGACTCCGCCATCTACGACGCGCTGGTGCGGATGGCGCAGCCGTTCTCCATGCGGCTCCCCCTGGTGGACGGCCACGGCAACTTCGGTTCGCTCGGCAACGACGACCCGCCCGCCGCCATGCGGTACACCGAGTGCCGTTCCGCCCCGGCCGCCGGGCTGATGGTGGACTCGATCGACGAGGACACCGTCGATTTCACGGCCAACTACGACGGCAGCGAGCAGGAGCCCCTCGCCCTGCCCGCCGCGTACCCCAACCTCCTGGTGAACGGGTCGAGCGGCATCGCCGTCGGCATGGCCACGAACATGCCGCCGCACAACCTGGTCGAGGTCGTCGCCGCCGCCCGGCACCTCATCCGCCACCCGAACGCCGACCTCGCGGCGCTCATGCGGCACGTCCCAGGACCCGACCTGCCCACCGGCGGCCAGGTCGTCGGGCTCGACGGCATCCGCGACGCGTACGCGACCGGCCGCGGCGTCTTCCGGATGCGGGCGACGGTGGCGGTCGAGAAGGTCACCGCGAGGCGGCAGGGCCTGGTCGTCACGGAGCTGCCCTTCACCGTCGGCCCCGAGAAGGTCGTCGGGAAGATCAAGGACCTGGTCAACTCCAAGCGCCTCCAGGGCATCGCGGACGTCAAGGACCTCACCGACCGCGAGCACGGCCTGCGGCTGGTCATCGAGGTGAAGAACGGCTTCAACCCGGAGGCCGTCCTCGCCCAGCTCTACAAGCTGACGCCGATGGAGGAGACCTTCGGCATCAACAACGTGGCGCTCGTGGACGGGCAGCCGCTGACGCTCGGTCTGCGCGAGCTGCTCCAGGTCTACGTCGATCACCGGCTGGAGGTCGTCCGCAGACGCAGCGAGTTCCGCCGGACGAAGCGGCGCGACCGGCTGCACCTCGTCGAGGGCCTGCTGGTGGCGCTGCTGGACATCGACGAGGTCATCCGGCTGATCAGGTCGAGCGACAACGCGGCGGCGGCCAAGGAGGCCCTGATCGGCCACTTCGGCCTGTCGGAGATCCAGACGCAGTACATCCTGGACACGCCCCTGCGCCGCCTCACCCGCTTCGACCGCATCGAGCTGGAGGCGGAGCGCGACCGGCTCACCGGCGAGATCGAGGAGCTGACCCGCATCCTCGACTCGGACGCCGAGCTGCGCAAGCTCGTCTCGAACGAACTGGCCCAGGTCGCCAAGAAGTACGGCACCCCGCGCCGTACCGTCCTGGCCGAGGCGGACGGCGCCCCGGTGGACGTCGTGCCGCTCCAGGTCTCCGACGACCCGTGCCGGGTGCTGCTGTCCTCGACGGGGCTGCTGGCCCGTACGGGCGACGCCGCCGGGGACGACGAGCCGCGCGCCAGGCGCACCAAGCACGACGTCGTCGTGTCCGCCGTGCAGACCACGACCCGGGCCGACATCGGCGCCGTCACCTCGGAGGGCCGCCTGCTGCGGCTCCAGGTGGTGGACCTGCCGCAGCTCCCGCAGACCCCGGCCATGCCGAACCTCGCGGGCGGCGCGCAGCTGTCGGAGTTCCTCTCGCTGCGGCAGGGCGAGACGGTCGTCTGCCTGACGACGCTGGCCGAGTCGTCCCCGGGGCTCGCGATCGGCACCGAGCAGGGCGTCGTGAAGCGTGTGGTGCCCGAC
Source organism: Streptomyces avicenniae (assembly GCF_000719135.1). Taxonomy (GTDB): domain Bacteria; phylum Actinomycetota; class Actinomycetes; order Streptomycetales; family Streptomycetaceae; genus Streptomyces; species Streptomyces avicenniae. The sequence continues at coordinate 313,341 of NZ_JOEK01000012.1, forward strand.
TACCCGGCGAACAAGGACGAGCTGGAGGTCATCGCGCTGCGCGAGGGCGACCGTGTCGTCGGCGCCGTCGAGCTGCGCACGGGCGAGGAGGACCTGGTGTTCATCACCAGCGACGCCCAACTGCTGCGCTACCAGGCGTCGCAGGTCAGGCCGCAGGGGCGGCAGGCGGGCGGCATGGCGGGCGTGAAGCTGGCGGACGAGGTGCGGGTGCTCTCGTTCACGGCGGTCGATCCGGGCCGCGCCGCCGTGGTGTTCACCGTCGCGGGCGGCAGCGGGACGCTGGACGACTCGCTGGGCTCGGCGAAGCTGACGCCGTTCGACCAGTACCCGCGCAAGGGGCGGGCGACCGGCGGCGTGCGCTGCCAGCGGTTCCTGAAGGGCGAGGAGGAGCTGACGTTCGCCTGGGCCGGCCACGCGCCCGCGCGGGCCGCGACGGCGACCGGCGCGCCGGTCCCGCTGCCGGAGCCCGACCCGCGCCGGGACGGTTCCGGCGTGCCGCTCGGGAAGGTCGTGGCGGTGGTCGCGGGCCCGGCCTGATCAGTGGTTCACCGCGGCCCGTACGCCGCCGCCTCCTCCGGGAGGTCGGCGTACGGGCCGCCGGGTTCCTCCTGTTCGGTCGGCCGCTCCACGAAGCGCAGGACCTCGTCGATGCCCGCGCGGGCCGCGGCCGGGCCGTCCGGCCGGTCCGCGACGCAGGCGGCGAGCGCGGCGCGCAGGGCGTCCGTGTCCAGGCCAGCGCCGATGAGGACGAGCCGGGTCGTGTCCGCCCCGGCCGCCGCGCCTGGCGCCGGGTGGAACCGCAGGAAGCGGCCGACGGCGTGCAGCGCGTACCGCTCGTCGCCCGGGGCGCCGCCGAACGCGACGAAGCCCTTCATCCGGTAGAGCCCGGCGGGCCGGGTGTCGAGGAAGCGCATGAATGGCCCGGGTTCGAGCGGCCCTGCGCACGCGAAGGCGACGCTGTCGTAAGCCGTGTGCGCGTGGTCGTCCTCCTCGGCGGCGAGCAGGTCGGCGAACGACAGCTGCCGTGCGCGCGGCCCTCCGTCCGTCCCCGCCCCGGCCCCGGCCTCCCGGTCGAGGAGCAGCCCGGGGTCGATCCTGCCGTGCTCCGCCGCGACGACGGGTGTCCCGCCGCCCGCCTCCCGTAGCGCGGCCAGCAGTTCGGCCCGCCGCGCGGCGTCCACGCGGTCGGTCTTGTTCAGGACCAGCAGATCGGCGAACCCGGGGTACGGCGCGCGCTCCGCCTCCGCGGCGTCCACGACGTGCACGAGCCCGCCGTAGAGGACGCGCGGCTGACCGCTCGCGAGGACCATCCTGACGAGCGCGGCCGGTTCCGCGAGGCCGCTCGCCTCCACCACGACCAGGTCGATCCCGAGCGCCGGGTCGGTGAGCCGCGCGAGCGCCGCGTCGAGGTCCTCGGTGTCCACGGCGCAGCACAGGCAGCCGTTGCCGAACGAGGCCATGGCGTCCACCTGGCCGTCCACCAGCAGGGCGTCCACCGGGATGCTGCCGAAGTCGTTGACGACCGCGCCGATCCGCAGGCCCGCCCGGTTCCTGAGCAGGTGGTTGAGCAACGTGGTCTTCCCGCTGCCCAGATGACCGGTGAGGACGACGACGGGGACGTGGCTGGTCGGCATGGCATCAGAGTCTAGGGTGCGTCTTCACAGGGGGTGTCCGGCCGCTCGCGGCGTCCGGTGCGTGCGAGCGCAAGGCGCCGGATCGTCCTTGTACCGGGCGTACCAGGGCGATGCGGCAACGCAGCGAGCGTGCGTGCCAGGCGCCGTGAACAGGGCGACCCCTGTGAAGACGGGCCCTGGGCGCTCCCGCCGACACGGCGGCACCCCCGGCGGCGCGCGAGGAACGCGCCGCCGGGGGTGCCTCAGGGGTGCCGGTCGCCGTGGCGTGCCGGGTCAGGAGCGGTAGATCTCGATCTCGCTGAGCTGTCCTGCGGGCCAGCCGGTGTTGCCGGTGAACGTGAGCTGGAGGTAGCGCACGGACGTGCCGCCCGGCAGGGCCTGGGAGACCTGGTTCCCGCTCGCCGGGTTGAAGGCGTAGCCGCGCTGCGTGACGAGGTCGCGCAGGCCGCCGGTGGTGTCGCCGCCGCGTACGGTCACGGTCTGCGTACGGCTTCCCCAGTCGGCGGACGGGGGCAGCCGCAGCACGACCCGTCCGACCTGGGTGGAGGCACCCAGGTCCACGGTCAGCGTCTGCGGGAACGCGTTGTTGCGGCTCTCCCAGTACGTGGACGCGTTGCCGTCCACGGCGCGGGACCCGTCGTACACCTCGGTCTGGCTGCTGACGGTGACCGGGCGGCGCAGCGCGAGGTTGCGGTCAGGGTCCGGCGGCTCGGGCTGCTGGCCCGGCTGCGGCCAGCTGCCGCAGTCGTTCCAGGAGCTGGTCCAGCCGGAGTTGCCGCCGCCGTCGTTGATCTGGAACGGCGCGATGTTCGTCGGGTACGGGCAGTTGTAGCGCCCGGCCACGCCGACGCCCGTCGCGGTGACGTTGCGGAACGTCGCCGAGCCGGTGGTCTCCGCCTGGACGACGACGGTGCCCACGTTGCGCACGGTGGCCCCGTCGATCGTGACGTTGCTCGCCCCGAGGCCCTGACCGCTGCCCGAGACGAACTGGAACGCGCTGTACGGGCTGTCCTGGATCGTCGTGTTCGTGATCTGGACGCTGGAGGTGATGGCGTGGTTGTAGGGATCGACCCGGATGGCGGACATCGGGTGGTTCCAGTTGGGGTTCATCGCGCCCGTGCGCACCAGGGTGTTGCCGTCCACCCGGGTGGTGCCCGCGAGGGGGAAGAACGGCTGCATGAACGCCTGGTTGGAGATGGCGATGCCGCTGCCGAGGGCGTTGGTGTCCTGGATGTAGTTGCCCCGGACGGTGATGTTCTCGCCGCCGTAGATGGCGATGCCGTTGGCGAGGTTGGGCTGGATGATCGTGTTGTTCTCGAAGGTCGAGTTGCGGTTGATCGCGGGCAGCGACCACATGGCGAGCGCGTCGTCACCGGTGTTGCGCAGGTAGTTGTTGCGCACGACGATGCCGCTGGCGCTGCCGTTGAGGTTCAGCCCGTCGGCGGCCATGTCGAGGATGCGGTTGTTCTCGACGACGAGGCCGTTGTTCGAGCCCGTGAGCCACAGGCCGACCTTGAGGTGCTGGAGCCACATGCCGGAGACGGACGAGTTCGCGCCCAGCGTGCCGTTGACGAAGTTGTCCGGGTTGCTGTCCACGCGCTCGGTCACGTCGCCGATGACCGAGAAGTCACGGATGTGGACGTTGCCCGGCGAGCTGCCCTGGTTGATGAAGCGCGACGAGCGCACCACCGAGTGCCAGGCACCGGCGCCGCGCAGGGTGACGTTCTCGACGTAGATCGGCTGGGTCAGCCGGTAGGTGCCCGGCGGGATCCAGACGGTGCCGCCGCGGCCCTCGGCCACGGCCTGCATGAACGCCTGCGTCGAGTCGGCCTGCCCGGTGGGGTCGGCGCCCCGGCTGGTGACGCTGAGGGAACCGGCCGGCTGCTGCGCCGCCGCCGCGACCTGCTCGAACGAGGCGGTGTCGATGACGTAGGGGCCGGCGTTGTCCCCCGAGTCCACCTGCACGGTGACGGTCGCGCCCGCGGGCAGGTTCTGCCCGAGGAGCAGCCGGGAGTGGGCGAAGAAGTGGTGCGTCCTCGCGCCCGCGATCCACGGGGCGTCGTAGTACAGGTGGCGCGAGGTGGTCTGGAGGCGCTGGCTGACGCGCTGACCGTTGGCGTACACGGACAGGGTGCCGCTGGCACCGTCGGGGACGTTGTACGCGACGGTCACGGCGTTGGCCGGGGCCGTCAGGGTGAACTGGACGCGCTGCCCGGACGCGATCCGTACGGCCCGGCGGCCCGAGGCCTCCGAGGCGACGGTGCCCTGGGTGTAGTCGGGGCCGATGACGGTGCCGGTGTGGCTGGCGGCCTCGGCCTCCTGGGTGGTGAACGGCAGGCTGGCACCGGCCAGGGGGGAGACGTCCGCCACCTCGGCGGTCGGCTCCGGTGACTCGTCGCCGTACGCCGGCGCGGCGATCCCGAGCGTGCTCAGGACGGCCGCACAGGCGGAGACGGCGAGCGCCGCGCGCAGCCGCTTACGCGGCCACGCTCGTGTTGCGCCCATGTCGTTCCCTTCTATGGGGGTGGGGGAAGGGCAGGCGCTCCGGCGTCGGAGTGGTTCAGTTCCGCAGCCAGACCGCCGTGTCCGGCGGCAGCAGGCCCCCCTCGTCCAGGGGGTCGCTGCTGAGCAGGACGGCTGTGTGGGCGGGGAGCGGGACGGGCTCCGCCGCCAGGTTGACCGCGCAGACCAGGCCGTCGGGGCGTGCGAACAGCAGCAGGCCCTCCGGGGCGTCGAGCCAGGTCAGCCCGGACGTGTCGTCGCCCTGGAGTTCCCGGCGCAGGCGCAGCGCGGTGCGGTAGAGGTTGAGCATGGAGCCGGGGTCGGCGTCCTGCGCCTCGACGGTGTACGCGGCCCAGTCGGTGGGCTGCGGCAGCCAGGTGTCGGCGCCGCCGAAGCCGTAGGGCGGCTCCGTGCCCTCCCAGGGGAGGGGGACGCGGCAGCCGTCACGGCCCGGGTCCACGCCGCCGGAGCGCTCGTGCATCGGGTCGGTGATGCGGTCGCGGGGGATGTCGGCCTCGGGCAGGCCGCGTTCCTCGCCCTGGTAGAGGTAGACGGCCCCTGGCAGGGCGAGCGTCAGCAGCGCGGCGGCGCGTGCCCGGCGGATGCCGAGCGGGATGTCGCTCGCCGTGCCGAAGCGCTTGCTGGCGAAGGAGAAGCCGGTGTCCTCCGCGCGGCCGTAGCGGGTGACCGTGCGGGTGATGTCGTGGTTGCACAGCACCCAGGTCGCGGGGGCGCCGACGTCCGCGTGCGAGGCGAGCGTGGTGTCGATCGACTCGCGCAGCAGCGCCGGGTCCCACGGGCAGGACATCAGGCTGAAGTTGAACGCGGTGTGCAGTTCGTCGTTGCGCAGGTAGCGGGCGAAGCGTTCCGCGTCGGGCAGCCACAGCTCGCCGATGAGCACACCGTCGTACTCGTTCGCGATGGCGCGCCAGGAGCGGTAGATGTCGTGCAGTTCGTCCCGGTCCACGAAGGGGTGGGGGTCCTTGCCGACCTCGAAGTCGGGCAGTTCCGGGTCCTTCGCGAGCAGGGCGGCCGAGTCGATCCTGACACCGGCGGCGCCGCGGTCGAACCAGAAGCGGAGGATGTCCTCGTGCTCCTGGCGGACCTGCGGGTGGGCCCAGTTGACGTCGGGCTGCCCCGGGGTGAAGAGGTGGAGGTACCAGTCCCCCGGGGTCCCGTCCGGGTCCGTGGTCCGCGTCCACGGCACGCCGCCGAACTCGCCGCGCCAGTTGTTCGGCGGCTCCGAGCCGTCCGGGCCGCGCCCGGGGCGGAAGTGGAACAGCTCCCGCTCCGGGCTGCCGGGCGGCGACGCGAGCGCCGCCTTGAACCACGGGTGTTCGTCCGAGATGTGGTTCGGCACGACGTCCACGATGGTGCGCAGGCCGAGCTGCCGTGCCTCGGCGATCAGCTTCTCCGCCTCGGCCAGCGTGCCGAACGCCGGGTCGATGGCGCGGTAGTCCGCCACGTCGTAGCCGCCGTCCACGAGCGGTGAGACGTACCAGGGCGTGAACCACAGCGCCTCGACGCCGAGCCCGGCGAGGTAGGGCAGCCGGGCCCTGACTCCGGCGAGATCACCGGTGCCGTCGCCGTCCCCGTCGGCGAAGCTTCGTGGGTACACCTGGTAGATGGCGGCGGACCGCCACCATGCGGTGGGGTTGTGCGGCACGAAATGTCCTTTCCGGTACTCAGCCCTTGAGGCTGCCCGCGGTGAGGCCGGCGAGAATATGGCGCTGGAAGATCAGGAAGATCACCACGAGGGGAATGCTGGCGAGGACGAGTCCCGCGGTCAGCAGGTTCAGGGACGTGGTGTCGGCGATCCGCTGCAGGTAGACGGTGATGGGCTGCTGGGCCGGGTCGGGCAGCACGACGAGCGGCCAGATGAAGTCACGCCAGAGCGCGGTGATGGACAGGATGGACACGACGGCGACGATCGGCCGCGACAGCGGCAGGATGATGCGCCGGAAGGTGGTGAACGCGCTGGCCCCGTCGATGCGCGCGGCGTCGAGGAGTTCGTCGGGTATCTGGTCGAAGAAGTTCTTCAGGACGTAGATGTTGAACGCGTTCGCCGCCGCCGGGAGCCAGACGGCCGCCGGGTTGTTGATCAGGCTGGTCCCGAAGATCGGCAGGTCGGAGACCGTCAGGTAGCTCGGCACCAGCAGCGCGGTGGCGGGCATCATCAGCGTCACCAGCATCAGGCCGAGGACGGCCCCGCCGAAGCGCGGTCGCAGCTTGGACAGCGCGTAGGCGGCGGGCAGCTGGATCGCGAGGCTGAGCAGCCACGCGCCGCCGATGAGGACCAGCGTGTTGCCGAAGTACCTGGCGAGGTCCAGCTCGTTCCAGGCATCCCCGTAATTCTGCGGATGCCATTCCTCGGGTATGTAGGTGGGAGGTGTCCTGGCCAGCTCGGGGGAGCTCTTCATGCCGCCGGTGATCATCCAGTAGAGCGGGATGATGAAGGCGACGGTGAACGCCAGGAGCGCGACGCCGAGCACGGACCAGTAGACGATTCTGCCGCGGGTTGTCCGGAGAACCGCGGGCCGCACGAGAGTACGCATGTCGGCTCCTTCAGATCTGCCGGCTGCGGGTGACCCGCAGGTAAGCGGCGGAGAAGACGGCGAGGACCAGCAGCAGCAACAGGCTCATGGCGCTGGCCGCGCCGAAGTTGTTGTACTGGAAGGCGTAGCGGTAGACGAGGAGCATCACCGTGACGGTGGAGTCCTGCGGACCGCCCCCGGTCATCACGAACGGTTCGGTGAACACCTGCATCGTCGCGATCACCTGCATCAGCAGCAGCATGAGGATGACGAACCGCGTCTGCGGGATGGTCACGTGCCACAGCCGTTTGAAGATGCCGGCGCCGTCCAGTTCCGCCGACTCGTACAGCTCGCCGGGGATGGTCTGGAGCGCCGCGAGGTAGATCAGCGTCGCGCTGCCCATGTTGGCCCAGGTCGAGACGATGACCAGGGCGATCAGGGAGGTGTCCGGGGAGTTGATCCACTCGGAGGTGGGCAGACCGACGGTGCCGAGCACCTCGTTGATCAGCCCACCGTCCGGCTGGTAGAACCATCGCCACATCAACGCCACCACGACGGGCGGGAGCATCACCGGCAGGTACACCAGGACGCGGAAGTACGCCCGCACATGGCGGAACTCGTTGATGAGCACCGCCGTGACGAAGGGGACGCCGAAGCCGAGGACCAGCGCGTACAGCGAGAAGAGGGCGCTGTTCCGCCATGCCGTGGCGAACAGCGGGTCGTCGAAGATGTACTGGAAGTTCTCCAGCCCGACCCAGCTGGACCCACGGACGAAGTTCACCTCCTGGAAGCTCAGGACCACGTTCCTGATGGCCGGCCACCAGGCGAAGAAGGCGAAGACGACGAGGGCCGCGCAGAGGAACCCGTAGGCGGTGAGGTCCTGCTTCAGCAGGCGCCACCGTGCGGCGGGCAGCTGCCCGCCCTCGCGGCGCCCGCCCGGGAGCTTGTCCCGGAGCCGGCGCCGCTCGGCGGGTACTTTCTCCACCGAGCGGCGGCGCCGTGCGGGAACTTTGTCCGTCACCCGGCGGCGTGATGTGGGGGCGGCCATGTCAGAGGGCGTCGTAGATCCGGTTGACGCCCGTCTCCGCCTCGTCGAGGAGGGCACCGATGTCGGCGTTCTCATCGGTCAGCACGCCCTGCACGACGTTGTCGAGGAGCGCGTAGACCTCCTGGGCCGACGGCGGCTCGATCTGGCCCGGGATGGTGGGCGCGGCGTCCATGAAGGGGGCGACGTTCTCGATCGGGACGTTGGCGTTCGCTTCCTTCAGCGCCTCGACGCTGTCGCGGGTCGGGCCGTCGATCCAGATGTCGGGGGTGGGAGGCATCGGCAGGCCGACCGGCTGGTCGTCCGCCAGGCGGTCCTGGATGCGGCGCTCGGTCTCGTCCGGGTTGACGAAGCGCCACTGGAGCCAGGTCAGCGCGGCCTCGATCTGCTCGGGGGAGGCGTCGGCGTTGATCATGTAGCCCTCACCGCCGATCAGGGTGCCCTGACCGCCCGGGATGGGGCCGAGACCCAGGTTCTCGTACGTGCCTTCGTACTGGCGCACGATGCTGGGGATGTTGTCGGGGGCCGCGACGTACATGCCGAGCTGACCGGCGCCCATCGCGATCATCAGGTCCTCGCAGGACCGCATCTGGTCGCCGCCCATCGAGTTGTCCTCCCAGCGCATGGCCTGGAGGTTCTCGAGGAGGGCGGTGGTCTCAGGGGTGTTGAAGGCGGCCTGCCAGCTGTCGCCCTCCTGCGTGGCGACCTGGCCACCGGTGGAGTAGATCTCGCTGGTCAGGTGCCAGCCACCGGTGTTCTCGATGGCGCACTCGCCGTAGCCGGTGACGCCGCCGCCCAGCTCCGCGATGGCGGCGGAGGCGGTGCGGACCTCCTCCCAGGTGGTGGGAGGCGTGTTCGGGTCGAGACCCGCCTGCTCGAAGAGGTCGCGGTTGTAGAGGAGGCCCATCGAGTAGTTGGCCGTGGGTATGCCGTACTGGCGGCCTTCCGCGTCCTGGAAGACCTGGTTCAGCTCGGGCTTGACCTGGTCGAGGTACTCAACGTCATCGAGGTAGTCGGTGATGTCAGCGGCGTAACCCTGCTCGATCAGACGGGCCGGGTCGGTGAAGTAGACATAGAAGACGTCCTCCAGCTCGCCACTGGCGATTTTGGTGTTGAACGTCTCGGGCTCCATGAAGCCTTCATGGGGGACGATGTCGATATCGGGGTGGGCGTCCTCGAAGGCGGCGACCTCTGCCTCGAAGATGGCGAGCTCCCGGGCATCGGTCCCGGGCGGCTGGCCGTTGATGTCGAGCTGGATTCTGCCGTCCTCGCTCCCACCGCCGTCGTCGTCCGACGAACAGGCGGCGAGCGTGAGAGCGAGAACGGCCGTGGTGGCGAGAGCGACGCGGCGACGGTGCGCGCTGCGTGTCATGGATGACCCCTTCGTCAGCATGGCCTGGAGTGGCGCACACTCAACCACCGGGATCACGGAAGCGCAAGATCCTGCGTGTAGATTGAAAAATATCGACGCCGAGTTGTCACCTAACGAGGACAGGGCCGGTTGATTCACGTACGACGAGCTCAGGCTCGAACAAGAGTTCGTCACGGGGGACGTCCCGGCCGCCGAACTGCGCGACCAGCACCTCCACCGCCGCGCGGCCCATCGCCTCGATCGGCTGGCGCACCGTGCTCAGGGGCGGAGACGTGCTGGTCATGAGCGCGGAGTCGTCGAATCCGACCACCGACAGATCCTCCGGCACGGACAGCCCGCGCCGCCGCGCGGCACGCACCGCGCCGAGCGCGATGACGTCGCTCGCGCAGATGACGCCGGTGACCCCGCGCTCCAGCAGGGTGGCCGTCGCCGCCTGCCCGCCTTCCAGCGTGTACATGGCACGCGCCACCCGCTCGTCGGGCAGTTCGGCACCCCCCGCCGCGGCAGCCGCGCGGGCCGCCGCGAGCTTGCGCTGCGACGGGATGTGGTCCTCGGGACCGAGCACCACCCCGATGCGCTCGTGCCCCAGCGAGACGAGGTGGCGCCACGCCTGCTCGACGGCCACGGCGTCGTCGCACGAGACCCGCGGGAAGGGCAGGCCCGGTACCGACGCGTTGATCAGCACCACGGGCAGCCGCCGTTCGGCGAGCAGCCGGTAGTGGTCGTGCGAGGCGGTGGCCTGCGCGTACAGGCCACCGGCGAAGACGACGCCGGAGACCTGCTGCTGGAGCAGCAGGTCCACGTAGTCGGTCTCCTTGATGCCGCCGGGCGTTTGCGTGCACAGCACCGGCACCAGGCCGCGCTGCGCCAGCACCCCGCCGAGCACCTCGGCGAAGGCCGGGAAGATCGGGTTCTGCAGTTCGGGGAGCACGAGGCCGACCAGTCGGCCGCGCTCACCCCGGAGTTGGGTCGGTCGTTCGTACCCCAGCACGTCGAGCGCCGTGAGCACCGCCTGCCGGGTTGCCTCCGAGACGCCGGGCTTGCCGTTCAGGACCCGGCTTACGGTGGCCTCGCTGACCCCCACCTTTTGCGCCACTTGGGCAAGTCGTCGTGTCATAACCGCAACTCTAACGCAAGTAACGCAAGTGAATTGCGTGCACTGTCCAGGAACGGGCGTAACCAGCCGACTCCTTGAGGAGAGGTTAGGCTCACCTGGGTGAGCACGTGCACCACCCTGTCCCGGGAACGGGAAGAACCCCTCGCCGGCACCGCCGCCACCGCCAGGACCTGGCTCCTCGTCGAACAGCCGGGGCCCTGGGGCCCGAAAGCCCTGACCGGCAGCCGGCTCGACCCCGGCGTGGGCGCCGCCCTGGAGGCCGCCGCGGTCGGCACCGGCGTCCGTGTGGCGCTCATCAGGCGCCCCGGCCGCCAGGACTCCCCCGCCGGGCATGCGAGTTCGAACGGTGACGCCGCCACCCCGCCCACCCGCCGCGTGCTGCTGGCGCACACCCTCCCGGGCCGCGCCTGGGTCCGCACCCTCTCCGTGTCCGACCCCCGCGCCCTGCTCGACCTCGACCTCACCGCGCTCGGCGCCGGGCGGCACGACGCGACCGGCGCCGCGTACGACGGCGCCCCCCTGACCCTGGTGTGCACCAACGGGCGGCGCGACCGCTGCTGCGCGCTCCTCGGCCGTCCCCTCGCGGCCGAGCTGCTGTCGGCCGGCGGCAGCGACGTCTGGGAGATCAGCCACATCGGCGGCCACCGCTTCTCCCCGACGCTCCTGGTCCTGCCGCACGGGTACGCGTACGGCCGCATGGACGCGGTCGCCGTCAAGGAGGTCGTCACCGCGCTGCACGAGGGCCGCGTGACCACCGACCGGTGCCGCGGCAGATCCGCCTGGGACCGTCCTGGACAGGCGGCCGAGCTGGCGGTCAGGTCCCTGACCGGCGAGACCCACGCCGACGCCCTCACGGTCGCCCCCACGGCGGACGTCCCCGGCACACGCCACGGCCGCACCGTGCTCGTCACCCACCGCGACGGCCGCCGCTGGTCGGTGTCCCTGAGCGACGCCCCGGCGGGCCCTCCGGCGCCCGCGAGCTGCGGCGCGGCGCCCACGCCCCAGCCCAGGCCCGCCGTGCGCCGCGTCACCGCCCTGCCCCGCTGAGCCGGACCGTCAGGTGTCGATCCGGGACCGGTCGAGCGTGGCCGCCGAGCTGGCGATGAACTCGCGGCGCGGCGCGACCTCGTTCCCCATGAGCAGGCTGAACGCTTCCTCCGCCGCCTCCAGGTCGCTGATGTTGATCCGCCGCAGGGTGCGCCTGCGCGGGTCCATCGTGGTCTCGGCGAGCTGGTCGGCGTCCATCTCGCCGAGGCCCTTGTACCGCTGGATGGAGTCCTTGTACCGCACCCCGCGCCGTTCGAGGTCCAGCAGCGTCTCGCGCAGCTCGCTGTCCGAGTAGGTGTAGACGTACTTGTCCTGTCCCTTCCGCGGATTGCTCAGCTCGATCCGGTGCAGCGGCGGGACGGCGGAGAAGACGCGGCCCTGCTCGACCATGGGCCGCATGTAGCGCTGGAACAGGGTCAGCAGCAGACAGCGGATGTGCGCGCCGTCCACGTCGGCGTCCGCCAGGAAGATGACCCGGCCGTAGCGCGCCTGGTCGATGTCGAACGTCCGCCCGGACCCGGCTCCTATCACCTGGATGATGGCGCCGCACTCCGCGTTCTTCAGCATGTCGGAGACGGACGACTTCTGGACGTTGAGGATCTTGCCCCGGATCGGCAGCAGCGCCTGGAACTCGGAGTTCCGCGCCAGCTTGGCCGTGCCGAGCGCGCTGTCGCCCTCCACGATGAACAGCTCGCTGCGCTCCACGTCGTCGCTGCGGCAGTCCGCCAGCTTGGCGGGCAGCGCGGACGACTCCAGGGCCGTCTTACGGCGCTGGGCCTCCTTGTGCTGACGCGCGGCGATGCGGGTACGGGCCGACGCGACGGCCTTCTCCAGCACGGCGCGGGCCTGCTGCTTCGCGTCACGCCGGGTGGAGGTGAGGAAGTCCTTCAGCTCCTTCCCCACCACCTGCGCGACGATCCGCGACGCGGCCGACGTGCCCAGGACCTCCTTCGTCTGGCCCTCGAACTGCGGCTCGGCCAGCCGGACGGTCACCACCGCCGTCAGCCCCTCCAGGGCGTCGTCCTTGACGATGTCGTCCTCGGCGACCCGCAGCAGCTTCGTGGCGCGGAGCACCTCGTTCATGGTGCGGGTGACGGCCCGCTCGAACCCCGTGACGTGCGTGCCGCCCTTGGGGGTGGCGATGATGTTCACGAAGGACTTGAGCGTCGTGTCGTAGCCGGTGCCCCAGCGCATGGCGACGTCCACGTCGAGGTCGCGTCTGACCTCGGTCGGGATCATGTGGCCCCGCTCGTCGAGCACCGGGACCGTCTCCTTGAAGGAGCCCTGGCCGCTCAGCCGCAGCACGTCGCAGATGGGCCGGTCCTGGGCCAGGTACTCGCAGAACTCGCTGATGCCCCCGTCGTAGCGGAAGACCTCCTCGGTCGGCTCCGCGCCGTCCGTCCCCCGTTCGTCGCGCACGGTGAGCGTGAGCCCCGGGACGAGGAACGCGGTCTGCCGGGCGCGGGCGTAGAGGGTGTCGAGCGAGAGGCGCGCGTCCCGCAGGAAGATCTGCCGGTCGGCCCAGTAGCGGACACGGGTGCCGGTGCGCGCCTTCGGGATCTTCCGGCTCCGCACCAGCCCGCCCGCCGGCTCGAACGGGGCCTCGGCCCCGAGCCGCGTGAAGGTGCCGGGGGTGCCGCGGCGGAAGCTGATCGCGTGCGTGTGACCGGCGCGGTCCACCTCCACGTCCAGCCGCGCGGAGAGCGCGTTCACGACGGAGGCGCCGACGCCGTGCAGGCCGCCGGAGGCCGCGTACGAGCCGCCGCCGAACTTGCCGCCCGCGTGCAGCTTGGTCATGACGACCTCGACGCCCGACAGGCCGGTCTTCGGCTCGATGTCCACCGGGATGCCGCGGCCGTTGTCCCTGACCTCGACGGAGCCGTCGGCATGGAGGAGGACGTGGATGGCGTCGCAGTGCCCGCCCAGCGCCTCGTCCACGGCGTTGTCGATGATCTCCCAGAGGCAGTGCATGAGCCCACGGCTGTCGGTGGACCCGATGTACATCCCGGGGCGCTTGCGCACCGCCTCCAGGCCCTCCAGGACGAGCAGGTGCCGCGCGGTGTAGTTACCGTCGGCGTCGGGCCCGTTCAGCAGTGCAGTGGATGGCACGGACGTGTCGGCGGTCACGCAGTTCGCTCCTCGCTGAATCCAAATGGGGTGGCAGTCGCCGCTCAGAGGGTACCGAGGCCTTGTAGGGCGGCTGCGCGGCTCCCCGGAAGAGAGCAAGGGTAGCCCAGGGTCGCTCACGTGTTCGATAACTCGTCCGGGTGACGTGTACATCACGTTCCCAACGAGGCATGAACCCTTTAGGCTCCGGGCACGTCCTTCTGAACGAAGGAGCGCCCCGGAACCCCGAGGCAGCCGGAACAACGACCACTCGACATGCGTTAACGAAGCACCAACCGCACATACGGCTCATTCGCCGCCACCGGGCAGCGTTCGGCCTCAGGAGAATTTTTTCCTGGGAAAGCCGCGAGCGGGAACGTTCTCGGCCTGGTTGGATGTTGTCCCTGGTACGACAGCTCGTCGAGCTAGAGAAGAGGCGACGTGACTACTGTTCTGACCCCCGCGACCCCGCTGACGGCTGGGGACCGCTGCGATCGCTGTGGTGCCCAGGCGTATCTCCGCGTGGTCCTCACCACCGGCGGAGAGCTGCTCTTCTGCGCCCATCACGGTCGCAAGTTCGAGCCCGAGCTCAAGAAGATCGCCGCGGAAATACAGGACGAGACGGAGAAGCTCACCGCGACTCCTGCCTCCGCGAACGACGACGAACGTTGATCAGCTGACGTATCGCGTCCCCTGTGCGACGGGCTGTATCCGGCTGAACCGGACGGGGCCGGTCGCTCGCGGTCACCACCGTGAGTGACCGGCGACCGCATTCCCGTCGCCGTCCCCGGGTGGTCGGCATCGCCGCCGTCCCGCCCGCGCACCCGATCCCCGTACCGGACACACTTCCGCGCGGCCATCGTCCCGCGCGGCATCTGGCCACAGGGTGGCTCGGCTGACCCAGCCCGCCGTCCTCCCCGGGAGCACGTCTCCCGCGTGAGGCTCCGACGTCCACGAGCGCTCCCCTTGGCCCCCGCCCCCTGATCCGGCTTCCGCCCGGCCCAGAAGGCCCTCCAGCGCGCTCCACGCGCCTCCGCAGCCCTGCGAGCCTCCCCGGGGTGTCTCCCCCGCGCGCCGAGCCCACGGCAGCGTCCCACGAGTCCGCCCTCGGCGGACGGACCGGCATCCCCCGCCGCGCGCCCCTCGCCCCTGTCTCCGGCGGGCCGCCCCGGCGGAGCACCCGGCGCCCCCCACACAGCCACAAACGCACGGACGGCCGGTCCCCCGCGAAGGGTGACCGGCCGTCTCGTCGTGCTCACCGTCCGCGTTGCCGCCGACGAACCCCGACCCGTCAGTCGAGGTAGTCCCGCAGGACCTGGGATCGCGACGGGTGCCGCAGCTTGGACATCGTCTTCGACTCGATCTGCCGGATGCGCTCACGCGTCACGCCGTAGACCTTGCCGATCTCGTCCAGCGTCTTCGGCTGCCCGTCGGTGAGGCCGAACCGCATCGACACGACACCGGCCTCGCGCTCGCTGAGCGTGTCCAGGACCGAGTGCAGCTGTTCCTGGAGCAGCGTGAAGCTGACCGCGTCGGCGGGCACCACGGCCTCGGAGTCCTCGATCAGGTCACCGAACTCGCTGTCGCCGTCCTCGCCGAGCGGCGTGTGCAGGGAGATCGGCTCACGCCCGTACTTCTGGACCTCGACGACCTTCTCCGGCGTCATGTCCAGTTCCTTGGCCAGTTCCTCGGGCGTGGGCTCGCGGCCCAGGTCCTGGAGCATCTGGCGCTGGACGCGCGCGAGCTTGTTGATGACCTCGACCATGTGCACCGGGATACGGATGGTGCGCGCCTGGTCGGCCATGGCGCGGGTGATCGCCTGGCGGATCCACCAGGTGGCATACGTCGAGAACTTGTAGCCCTTGGTGTAGTCGAACTTCTCGACCGCGCGGATCAGACCGAGGTTGCCTTCCTGGATGAGGTCGAGGAAGAGCATGCCGCGGCCGGTGTAGCGCTTGGCCAGGGAGACGACGAGCCGGAGGTTGGCCTCCAGCAGGTGGTTCTTCGCCCGTCGGCCGTCCTCGGAGATGATCTCCAGTTCACGGCGGAGCTTGGGCGCGATCTTGTCGGAGCCCGCGAGCTTGTCCTCGGCGAACAGACCGGCCTCGATGCGCTTGGCGAGTTCGACCTCCTGCTCGGCGTTGAGCAGGGGGACCTTGCCGATCTGCTTGAGGTAGTCCTTGACCGGGTCGGCCGTGGCACCGGCCGCCGCGACCTGCTGCGCGGGGGCGTCGTCCTCGTCCTCGTCGGACAGGACGAAGCCCTCGTTCTCCGTCTTGACCTCGGTGCCCTCGCCGGGCGCACCGGCGCGGACCGCGCGCTCCGTCGGCTCCTCCAGGGTCTCCTCATCACCCTCAAGGAACTCGTCAACGATCTCCTTCTTCCCGGCCTCGTCCTTGCCCGCGGCGGTCTTCTTGGCCGGCGCCGTCTTCTTGGCGGCGGTCTTGCGCGCGGTGGTCTTCTTGGCCGGTGCCGCCTTCTTGGCGGCGGTCTTCTTGGCGGTGGCGGTCTTCTGGGAGACGGAGCCGCCCTCGATCACGGCGCCACCGTCGGCGGATGCCTCGGGCCTGGCCACGGCGGTGGCCTTCTTCGCCGGGGCGGTCTTGGCCGCGACGGTCTTGGTCGCGGTGCGCTTGGCCGTCGTCTTCGCGGCGACACTCTTCCGGGTGCGCTTGGGCGCCTCGGCGGCACTCACCATCAGCGTCACGCCCTCCTCGTCGAGGATCTGGTTGAGGCTGCGCAGAACGTTCTTCCACTGGGTTGACGGGATCTGGTCAGCTTCGAAGGCCCGGCGGACATCGTCGCCGGCGATCTGCCCCTCAGCCTTTCCCCGTTCGATGAGCGCCATCACAGAATTGGACTCGGCGATCTCCGCGGGGAGAGTACGGGAAGTGCTGGCCGACACGAACAACCTCTCGGAAACTCTGGGAACGGCTTAAGGCCCGCCCGATGGAAGCGGAACCGTGACCGACGGCGGGGATACGCCGACGGCTTCGGCAGGCGTGGGGACGGATTGCTGGTCCGGCCGCCGCGGCCACCTCTTGGGACATCGGCGCTGCTCCCCGAAGCGTTACGCAGCTTTCGCGTGGCGCGAGTCACACCACGCACTCGACTGTAACGGGCCGGTGCAAACGCGCCGCCGGAGTCCGGTGAGGGCCGGCCCCGACGACGCTCCGTGACGCCGGACCCCGGTCAGTGCTCGCGCGGGGCGGGCACGACGTGGTCGGCCCCGGCGGCTGACTGGCCGGGCGCCGTGGGCGCGGGCACCTCGTGGGAGGCCGTGAGCAGCTGCCGCATGGCGGTCTCGGCGGCGACGGGCTCTCCCGCCGCGACGCCCTCCAGGATGCGCTGGTGGAGGGTGACGGACCCCTCGGACGGCTGCTCGCAGCCAGACCCGCTGCCGCCCGAGACCTGGAGCGCCGCGCCGACGATGCCGGAAAGGTGCTCCAGCATCCGGTTCCCGGCCGCCTGGAGCAGCAGGGCGTGGAACTCGGCGTCGGCGCGGGAGAAGGTGAGGGCGTCCCCCTGGCCGAGGGCGTGCGTCATGATCTCGACCATGTCGCCGAGGCGCTGGCGGACCTCGTCGCGGGCCTCACCGGCGGCGAGCCGTGCGGCGAGGGGCTCGATGGTGAGGCGCAGCTCGCCCAGCTCGCGCCGCTGGTCCTCGCGCTGGGGGCCGAAGGCGCGCCATTCGATGATGTCGGGGTCGAGGAGGTTCCAGTCGCCGACGGGGCGGACGCGCGTGCCCACGTTGGGCCGGGCGCTGACGAGCCCCTTGGCCTCCAGGACGCGGAGCGACTCGCGGACGACGGTGCGGGACACCTCGAAACGCTGGCCGATCTCCTCGGGGACCAGGGGCCGGTCGGCGCCGAGGTCGCCGGAGACGATCATCTGGCCGAGCTGCTGGACGAGTTGGCCGTGCAGGCCGCGGCCCCGGCTGCCGGCGGCGCGGCGCCCGATACGGGCCATGTCGGGGTCGGTCCCGTCCCACGCGAGGGCGTTGGTGGTGCGGGCGGCGCCGCTTGACTCCGCGTAGGAGTAGCGGTCGAGGTCTCCCGTTCCGGTGGCGCCTGAGTCGGCGGAGCGGGAGGTGGTCATCATCGAGTGCGCAAGGGTAGTCACGCCTCCTTTGTCGGCGACGTCCGTTGGCACCTTGAGGTCTTTGGTGAAAAGCACACGAAAGGGTGATCGGCGACTCCCGCATAATTGACGTCTAACCGTAAGGAAATGGACTCCGCGCGCGCATTGCGGGCAATCTCAAGGAAGTTGGGGAGCGCGGCCCGTCCGCGGGCCGTCCGGCGCCGGGGGTGACCGGCCGCTCAGCGAACGCTGTTCCGCAGGCTGATCAGGGCGTATCCACCGAGCAGGACGGTGAGGGAGAGGACGAGGGCCCAGCCGATCGGCGCAGACGCGAGATGCGCGGAAGCGGACAGCCAGCGATCGAGTCCGGACGGGAACGGAAGCGTGGTGAGGGTCTGGAAGCGGCGCGGGAGTCCGCTGAGCGACTCGCCCGCCGGGCTGTCCAGCAGCGCGCGCAACCCGGGCGCCGCGGCCAGCGGGACGGCGGTGACGGCCGCGAGTCCGACGAGGGTGGAGCGGAAGATCCCGGCGGCGAGCACCCCGGCCCATGCGCAGCCCACGGTGAGCAGGGCGATGCTCTCCAGGGCGTCGGTCCAGGACGCCGCCCCGGGTGCCGGACGGGCGAGGAAGAGGTGGAGCGCCGCGGAGTTGGCGGCGATGGCGGTGCAGCACAGGAGGAGGGCGGCGGCGCCCGCGACGACGAGCTTGCCGATGAGCAGCGAGAGTCGGCGGGCGACGTGCGCGCTGGCCGGGGCGAGCGCCGGGTAGCGGAACTCCTGGCCGAACGCCAGGGCGCCCAGCAGCCCGGCCGCCATGGCGACGGGGGGCAGGGGCAGGGGTTCGGCCCAGCCGGTGAGCGTCCGTTCCACGGGCCGTGTGTCGGCCATGGCGAGGCACAGCGCGGTGACGAGGCCCGCGACGAGCGCGGTGCCCATGATCCACCAGCCGGTGTGCACGCCGGTCCA
Source organism: Streptomyces avicenniae (assembly GCF_000719135.1). GTDB lineage: Bacteria > Actinomycetota > Actinomycetes > Streptomycetales > Streptomycetaceae > Streptomyces > Streptomyces avicenniae. Next base: position 331,743 of record NZ_JOEK01000012.1, read on the forward strand.
GCGCCGCAGTTCGTAGCGCAGGGGCCAAGTGGGGCCGGGGGGCGACAGGGTGAGCAGCCTGGGCATCGGCGCGGGTGTGGCGGGGGCCGCCTCCGGGGTCCCTGGCACGCCTTCGGGCTCCGAGCCGTGGCCGGGTTCGTCGCGTGGCCCGGGCTCCGTGTCCGCGCGGTGATCGGGGGCGTCGATGGTGTGCGGGGCGGTGGTGTGCGGGGCGGTGGCGAGGGAGGGGGGAAGGGCGGGGAGGGTCACACGGGTCCTGGACGCCTGCGCGGCGGCGGCTTCAGGAGTGCGTCCGTCGGCGCGGTCGAGGGGAGCCATGCGGCTGTGGTCCCCGGAATCGCCCACCTCGTCGGCGAGTTGGTGCAGGACGATGTGGTGCCGGTAGGCGACCTCGCCGACGGCCGCGCGGCTGCTGCTGTAGACCGCGAGCCGGGTCCCGGACTCACGGACGACCTCAGGGGGCCCGTCGGGGCCGGGCGCGGCGGTGCGGAATTCCTGGGTGAGCGCGGCGGCCAGCCGTCCGGCATGGGGGGTGTGGACGGCGACGCGGGGGCGGAGCCGGGTGCGGGTGAAGTCCTGGACCGCCTGGTCGGCGACCAGCCGACCGCCGTCGAGGCTCACCACCCGGTCGGCGAACCGCGCGGTCTCCTCGGCGTCCTGGGCCGCCATCAGGACGGCGCCGCCCTGGTCGGCGTATCCCCGCAGCAGGCCGTGCATCCACGCGCTCTCCCGGAGGGAGAGCCCCGAGGCGGGTTCGTCCAGCACCAGGGTGTGCGGGTCGCCGAGCAGGGCGACGGCCAACCCGAGGCGGCGGTCCATGCCGAGGGAGAACCGTCCGAGGCACTGCCCGGCGAGGCCGCTGAGCCCGACCACGTCGAGCACCTCCTCGGCACGGGCGGCGGGTACTCCGGCCGCGGCGGCCAGCATGCGCAGCTGGCCGATGGCGGTGCGCCTCGGGTGTCCCGGCACGTCACCGAGGAGCGTCCCGATCTCGCGCGCGGGGTGCGGGATCTGGATCAGGGCGCGACCACGGAAGAGCGCGACCCCGCGGCCCGGCGTCAGGTGGAGCATCAGCCGCAGGGCGGTGGACTTGCCGGAACCGGATGGCCCGAGCAGCGCCGTGACCTTGCCCGGGCGCGCCTCGAAGGTGACGTCGTCAACGGCCGGCGGCCGACCGCGCCGAGACGCACTGGTGAGTCCGATGGCCTGGATCATCGATTCTCCCGTCGAGCGTGCACGTGAGGCACCCTAACGGGACATAGGTGATTTTCCGGGCGACGCGCGGAGGTTGCCGGACCGCGCCTCCCCCACCCTGGACGGCGGCGCCACCGTCACACCTCGGGCCGGAGCATCGGCGGGTTCAGCACGGTGGCGCCACCGGCCCTGAACAACTGGGCGGGGCGGCCCCCCTGCCGCGTCGTCGTGCCGCCCACCGGCACGAGGAAACCGGGTGTACCGGTGACCTTGCGGTGGAAGTTCCGCGGGTCGAGCACGACTCCCCATACGGCCTCGTACACCCGGCGCAGCTCGCCGACCGTGAACTCCGGCGGGCAGAAGGCCGCGGCGAGGGATGAGTATTCGATCTTCGAACGCGCGCGCTCGACGCCGTCGGCCAGGATGCGCCCGTGGTCGAAGGCGAGCGGTGTCGCCGCCCCGATCCCTGCCGTAGCACCGGCCTCGGTACCGGTACCGGCGCCACGGGAGACCTCGTCCCCGAGCAGGTCCCCGACCGGGGTCCACTGCGCGCCGCCCGCGTCGCCTCCCGGGGTGGGGGTCGGCAGGTCGGGGGCCAGCACCAGATGCGCGACACTGACCACACGCATTCTCGGATCCCTGCCCGGATCACCGTAGGTGGCGAGCTGTTCGAGATGCGCCGCCGAGTGGCGGTTCCCCGACTCGTGGGTCCGCAGCCCCGTCTCCTCGGCAAGTTCACGCGCCGCCGCCGAGGCGAGGTCCTCGTCCGTGCGGACGAAGCCGCCCGGCAGTGCCCACTGCCCCTGGTGGGGCTCCTCGCCCCGGCGGACCGTGAGCGCGCACAGGGCGTGCCGACGGACGGTGAGCACGACCAGATCGACGGTGACGGCGAACGGTGGGAAGTCCGACGGGTCGTAGGGCATGCCGTGATCATAGGGGGCCCGAACCCCCTCCCCGGCGCCTCCGATCGGCCCGCTGCTGACGCATCGATCGCCGCAACGGCTCGGGATCGATCCCCTCGTTGCACGCCTGGTGCAGCAGCCGCGCGAACACGTACTCGGGATCGGCGCTCAGCGCCCGTCCCAGTGCGACGTGGGCACCGATCCCGTCCCCCGTGGACCAGGCGACCCATCCGGCGAGGGTCAGTGGCGCCGCGGCGTGGTCGGCGTACTCGGCGACGCACCGCCTGGCCAGCGCCGACCACAGGCGCAGCGCGACCGGCGCCTCCCGCCCCTCCATCCATTCCGCGGCCCGGTCGCGGGCGATCCGGTCCTGGAGACCGATCAGGAGACGCGCGGCCTCCGCCGACGTGATCAGGGCGTCGTCCGCCGCGTCCGTCTCCGGGGGGCCGCCCTCGCCCCGGGCCGTGGCCCGCCGGAGCCGGTCGAGCAGCCGCTCCGCGAGCCCGAGGGTCTCCCCGCGCACGTCCTCGATGTCCGCCGGGGTGCCCAGCATCCTCGGGAGAAGGGCGGTGGCCGCCGCGTCCAGGGCCCGCACCTGGGGAGCGACGGGGAAGCCCTCCGGCGGCATGAGCCGCCGCTCGATGTCCCGGAGCGGGCCCGGCCGGGGAATCCCGGCGAGGACCGCGGCGGCGGCCACCGGGGAGGTGCTCTCGTCGGGCAGCTCGCGGCCGTCGTCCGGGCAGGAGGCCCCGGTGCCCGTGCAGCAGTAGGACCAGAAGCGGCCGTTGGCGAGATACAGGGCTTCGTGCACCGGGATGTCGAGCGCTCCGCAGGCGGTCCTGAGCCGCTGGGCGAGAGGCCGCAACCGTTCCATGAGGGCGTCGGCCTGCGTTCCGGACGGCGGTTCCTGGCACAGGTAGGCGACCGCGGCGTCGGGACGGGTGCCGTACCGCGCACCGCACTCGGCCAGGGAGGCGGCCATGTGGTCCGCGGCCTCGGCCCAGTGGGCCGGGTCGTCGGGGATGCCCATCCTGACCCTTCCTCCGAGGCGTCCGCGCGGACCGTGGAGTCCGATGAGGACGATGGAGTCGTCGGGACGGAAGCCGAGCAGGTGCGGCAGCGCCACGGCGAGGTCCGCCGGTCCGCGGAGGGTCACGCCGCTCTCCCGGTCGATGTCCGCCTTGCGCGTCGATGCGTTGTGTCGTGTCATGCCGAGGAGCTTGCGGCAGTTGGGCCGAGCATGCCGTCGGTTGTCCACAAGCACCGCTAGGCGATCGGATGATCAGTGCAGGGGGTGAGTTATCCACAGGGCGATCGGCGCGCGAGGGGAATCTCCGCTTGCATGGGGGCATGACGCATTCAGCCGCACAAAACCCCACGAACCCCGAACAGGTGCGCACCTCATCGTCCCGGCAACGGCGCGGGCAGTGCCCGCGCCGCCCTCTTGGCCCGTCCCACCACGGCCCGCAGAGGACGCGGCGGGCCGACCGGATCCGGCCGCCCCTCTCCTGGACACCGCACCGGCCTCGCCCGTCGCGTGCGGCGCCTGCCGACGACCTCGGCGGCGGTTCCGACTCGGCCCGGGTCGGGGCGAGGGCCGTCTCCGCCGCTGAGGGGAACGACTCATCCCGCCGACGCGAGGAGCAGCGGCAGCACGGGCCCGCTGCCTGCCTGCCTCAGCAGGCGGGCGGCGACCGCGAGCGTCCAGCCGGAGTCGGTGTAGTCGTCCACGAGCAGGACGGGGCCGGAGAGTGGGGCCAGGGCGGCGGCCAGTTCGTCGGGCACGGCGAGGGCGCCCGACAACGCCTTGAGACGTTGGGCGGAGTTGCTGCGGCGTGCCGCGTGCGTGCCGTCCGGGCCGGTCCAGGCCAGGGTGCCGAGCAGGGGAAGGCGCCCGACGTCCGCGATTCCCTGGGCGAGGGAACCGACCAGCTGCGGCCGTGCCGAGGACGGCATGGCGACGACCCCCACCGGCCGCGCGGGGGCGTCCGCGTCGCTTGCCGCCCAGCCTCCCGGAGAGCGCGCCCAGTCGGCGAGAACCGTCACGGCGGCCCTGAGGACGTCGTCGGGCACCGGCCCGTCGGGCGCGTTCTCCGCCAGCAGCGGGCGCAGCCGGTTCCCCCAGCCGATGTCGGAGAGCCGCCCCAGGGCGCGTCCGGTGGCTCCCTGTTCGTCGGCCGGGATACGCCCCTTGAGCTGGACGCCCAGGGCGGGCATCCCTGTCGGCCACATCCTGCGCGGCTCGACCTCGACCCCCGGGCGGTCCAGTTCCTTCACCGCACCCGTCAACGCCTCGGCCGAGACCGAGGGATCGGCCCAGGGACCCGCGCAGGTGTCGCAACGGCCGCACGGTGCCGCGCCCTCGTCGTCCAGTTGGCGGCGCAGGAACTCCATCCGGCAGCGGGACGTGCTCGCGTAGTCGCGCATCGCCTGCCGCTCGGCCGCCCGCTGCCGCGCGACCCGCTCGTAACGCTCGGCGTCGTACACCCAGTCGGCTCCGGTCGCCGTCCAACCGCCCTTGACCCGCTTGACCGCGCCGTCCACGTCCAGAACCTTCAGCATCGTCTCCAGACGGCTGCGCCGCAGATCAACCGCCGCCTCCAGCGCGGGTACGGACAGCGGCCGCCCCGCTTCCGTGAGCGTCGCGAGGGTCTGGCGGACCTGAGTCTCGGCGGGGAAGGCGGTGTCGGCGAAGTAGCGCCAGATCGCCTCGTCCTCCGTGCCCGGGAGCAGCAGCACGTCGGCGTGGGCGACGCCACGGCCCGCGCGTCCCACCTGCTGGTAGTAGGCGATGGGCGAGGAGGGCGAGCCGAGATGGACCACGAAACCGAGGTCCGGCTTGTCGAAGCCCATACCGAGCGCCGACGTCGCGACCAGCGCCTTGACCCGGTTCTCCAGCAGATCGGTCTCGGCCTGGAGCCGGTCGGCGTTCTCCGTGCGCCCCGTGTAGGAGGCCGCCCGGAAGCCGCGCTGCCGCAGGAAGGCCGTGGCCTCCTCCGCCGCGGCGACCGTCAGCGTGTAGACGATCCCGGAGCCCGGCAGGTCGTCCAGGTGCTCGGCGAGCCACGCCAGACGGTGCGCCGCGTCCGGCAGCCGGACCACACCGAGCCGCAGGCTCTCCCTCTCCAGCGGGCCACGCAGCACCAGGGCGCCGCCCACTCCGGTGCCCAGTTGTTCGGCCACGTCCGCGGTGACCCGCGCGTTGGCCGTCGCGGTGGTGGCCAGCACCGGGACGCCGGGCGGCAGCTCGGCGAGCATCGCCCGCAACCGGCGGTAGTCGGGGCGGAAGTCGTGCCCCCAGTCGGAGATGCAGTGCGCCTCATCCACCACCAGGAGGCCGGTCGTGGCCGCGAGCCGGGGAAGCATCTGATCGCGGAAATCGACGGAGTTGAGCCGCTCCGGGCTGACGAGGAGGACGTCGGTCTCCCCCCGCTCCACCTCCTCGTGGATAGCCTCCCACTCCTCGGGATTGGCCGAGTTGATGGTGCGCGCCCGGATACCCGCCCGCGCCGCCGCCTCGACCTGGTTGCGCATCAGCGCCAGCAACGGCGAGACGATCACCGTGGGGCCCGCACCGCGTCTGCGCAGCAGCGCGGTGGCCACGAAGTACACCGCCGACTTGCCCCAGCCGGTGCGCTGCACGACCAGTGCCCGGCGGCGCTCCTGCACCAGTGCCGCCACCGCACGCCACTGGTCCTCCCGCAGCCGCGCCGCCCCCTCCGGGACGCCGACGAGCCCGGCGAGAAGGATGTCGGCCTCGGTGCGCAGTTCCTGATCGTCCATGCCCCCATGCAACCCGATGGCACGGACATTCAGCCAACCCGCCCCTTCCCACCAGGTCAGGCACGCGCGTTCGCACACCCGCGAGAACCGGGCGCCACCGCCCCGGAGGAACCGGGAGTCCGGGGTGGGCCGTGCCGGAACAGCCGCCCGCTGTGCCGGTCAGAAGAAGCCGAGCTGTCCCGCGTCCTCAAGGGTCTCGTCGGCGGACGCCTCCCGATGCGACGGCAGACGCAGATGCCGCCAGCGCGGCAGGGAGTCGAGGTAGGCCCAGGAGAGCCGGTGGTGCGGCGTCGGCCCCTGGTCCTCCAACGCGGCGCGGTGCACGGGCGCGGGATACCCCGCGTTGCTGTCGAAGCCGAAGTCGGGGTGATCAGAGGCCAGTTCGGCCAGCATCGCATCCCGGTGCACCTTGGCTATGACGGACGCCGCGGCCACCGCCACGCACGACTGGTCGCCCTTGATCACGGTCCGCACCTGCCAGGGGGTCCCCAGGTAGTCGTGCTTGCCGTCGAGGATGACCGCGTCGGGCCGCTCGGGAAGCGCTTCGAGGGCACGCACGGCGGCCAGGCGGAGAGCAGCCGTCATGCCGAGGGAGTCGATCTCCTGCGGCGACGCGTGCCCGAGGGCGTAGGCGCTCACCCATCGGGTCAGGACACCGGCGAGCGCGGTACGGCGCTGCGGCGTCAGCAGTTTCGAGTCGGTCAGCCCCTCGGGCGGCCTGCGCAGCCCGGTGACGGCGGCGCACACGGTGACGGGCCCGGCCCACGCGCCGCGGCCGACCTCGTCCACCCCCGCGACGACACGGGCGCCCGTCGTGGCGCGGAGGGAGCGCTCGACACGGTGGGTGGGAGGTTCGTACGGCATGGCGGCGACCACCCTACGCGCACCAGCCCTGGAAGGGACGCTCGGGTGTGTACCAGTGCTCGAAGGGCCGGTCGAGGTGGTAGCGCCCGTCCCGGCCGAGCAGCAGTTCGCGGGTCTCGCCGTTCCCCGGGTTGGACAGCGACTCGAACTCGGCGACCGTCCAGTGCAGCCACCGCATGCAGAACAGGCGCATCGTCAGGCCGTGCGTCACCAGCAGCACGTTGGGCGGATGGTCGGGTTCCTCGAAGCTGCGCCACAGACTCTCCAGGAACGCGCCCACCCGGTCGTAGACGTCGGCGCCCGACTCCCCCTGCGCGAAGCGGTAGAAGAAGTGGCCGTACGCGTCCCGGGACCGCTTCTGGCGCAGCACGTCCTCGCGGTCCTGCCAGTTGCCCCAGTCCTGCTCGCGGAGTCGAGGTTCCTCCCTGGCCCGCACGCGGGTGGGGTCCAGCCGCAGGAGCTGGAACGTCTGATGGGTCCGCCGGTAGGGCGACACGTACGCGGAGACCCGCTCGTCGCCGAACACCTCCCGCAGCCGCTCCCCCGCCGTCGCGGCCTGCCCACGGCCCTTCGCCGTCAGTTCGAGGGCGTGGTCGGGGACATGGGCGTACACGGAATCGTCATGGTTCCCCTGCGACTCTCCGTGCCGTAGGAGGACGATACGCCGGGGCTGTGCCATGGGATGCAGCCTATGCGAACCGGCGGCGGGCGACACATCGCCGCTCAGACGGTCCAGGACGGCTCCATGTCGATGACGTCCCCGGCTATCGCGGCGATGTCCGCGCCGGTCTGCGCACGCAGCCCCAGCCGCTCCACCCGCTCGGTCCGGTACTTGGCGCGCTCGGCCGCCGAGTTCCACATCGACAGGACCAGGAACTCGCTGTCCGCCTCGGCCTCGGCGAAGACACCGCGCAGCATCCCCGGCGACCCCGCCATCGCCGGATTCCACACCTTCTCCTGCATGAGGGCGAAGTGCTCGGCGCGCTCCCTGTGCACCTGGCAGTGGGCCACCCGCAGCAGGTCCGCCTCGGCGAAGCGTGGCTCGAAGCCCGTCTTCACGTCGAACCGGTACTGGAACAGCCGCACCCGCATGTCCTGGAAGGTGCCCGACTGCGAGGCCGCCAACCGGTCGTGCGAACGCGCCATGAACGAGTCGTAGAACGCGCGGCTCTCCCAGAACCCGAAGAGGTGCACCACCCCCTCACGCGTCCTGCTCCAGCCACCGCCCTGGGCCCTGAACCCCGGCTCGCCGAGCAGCCCTGCCCACTTCCGCTGCCCCCGCTCGAAGCCGACTCGGTCGATCACGGTGCACCGCATCCACTTGACCAGCACCGCGCCATCGTACGGCCATCCCCTCGGGCCGACCTATGGACCGTCCTGCCCGGCTCCCGTGGCCGCCCGGGCGAGGTAGTCCTCGAACGTCACGCGCCCGACCGCCCGGCGAGGCGCCAGCAGGGCGCCACCACGCAGCGCCCTGAACGCCTTCCCCGGAAGCCGGAGCGGCAGGACCGTCCGCCGGAGACCGTCCGCGGCCAACACCTCATGGGTCAGCTCCAGCATCGTGCGGATCTCAGGACCCGCCATGTCCGCCGCCTGCCCCGCCGGGGATCCGACCGCCAGCTCGGCGAGCCTGCTCCCCACCTCACCGGCATCGACCGGCTGGAGACGGACGCCCCCGCCCGCCGTGAGCACGACGGGCGACCGGCGCTGCGCCCGGACGACGGCCGCCACCAGGCTGTGGAACTGCGTGGCGCGCAGCACGGTCCAGGGGAGCCCGCTGCGGCGCACCGCGCGTTCGCAGGCGAGCTTGGCGCTGTAGTACGGGATCGACGGCGTACGCTCCACACCCACGATGGAGACGTAGAGCAGATGCGGGCTCCCGGCACGCCGGGCGGCGAGGGCGAGCCGCTGCGTCGCGCCGACGTCCCGCCGCCCGCCCGAGGTCGCGCAGTGGACCACCGCGTCGGCACCGCGCAGCGCCGTGGCGAGACCGTCGCCGGTCGCGAGGTCGCCGACGCACCAGGTCACGGACGCCTGGGCACGGGAGGGCCGGGGCCGTCTGCTGAACACGCGGACGTCGGCACCGCCGTCGCTCAGCCGACGCACCACCTCGCGGCCCAGCACGCCGGTACCGCCGGTGACCAGGATCGTGCTCATACGGACCAGGCTGCCGCCCGCGCCGCGCACCGGCAGCCCGAGGCTGCCCGGAGGGGTGACGCGCGGCGCGGCTCCCGCCTCACCGCGCCCGGCGGACCCGCGACCGTGACGGCCCTTCGTCAAGGTCAACGGGAGGGCCGTCGAGGAGCCCCGCGTCAAGAGATCGACATGTCGATGCTGCTTGCCCGGTTGGGGCGAGCCCGGAAGGGCCCTTCGGCATTCCGGAGGGGAGTCGGCCCGTGCGACCGGCGGAGATCGCCTGATCCCGGCGTCGCGGCTCCTCGGCTCTCGATCGGGAAACGCCGACAGCCTCGGCGGTGGCGCCCTGTGGGCCTCCGCCACCAACGCGGCGCGCGCGGCCCAGGTCCACTCCTCCGGGGCGAGGATTCCGAGATACCTCGCCCGGCGTTCTGCCCGCTGAGCCACAGGTCCCCGAGCGTGAGACAGCGCATCAGGGTCGTGCCGGACGAACCCGCCTGGCACGGCGGAGCTTCCCGGGCAATCTCGAATCAGGGTGGCGATCGAGAGCGAGCCACAGCAGGGCCTGGGCTCCTCCTGACCGTCTCTCCCGCGCGTACGCCGTCGGGGAACCGAAGTGGTCGGACAGCGGCCCGCTGGTTCGGATCGACGGGATGCCCGTCGGTGGCGGACGAGCCGCGGCGGCGCTGTGCTCGTCACGGTGAAGGGGGGCGTGGACCGTCGTGGAGGTGATCGGCCGATTCGCCGGGTGCGGCGGAGGCCCACGCGGCATGCGTCAGAGCCCGCGTGGGTCGCATAGACGATGGTGCGAGGCGCCACCGTGGAGCGACTCTCCAGGCCCGGAACGTCTGGCTCATCGGCGGACGGAGGGCCCGAATCCCTTGTTCATGACCTGGAGCACGCCAGGACGGCCCGCGTGCTGGGCGGTGCAGTCGTGGGATCGACCGCACCGCCCGGCACAAATGGTCATGCCTCAACAGCGCCCGGGATCAGCTGCATCCGCTGGTCGAGCCGCAGCCCTCGCAGAGGTAGCAGCTTCCCGCTCGTTGCATCTTGGTGCCGCAGGAGAGGCACAGCGGCGCGTCGGCGTTGAGGCCGAGCTGCATCTCCAGCAGTTCCGTCGAGCTGTGCGCCTCCCGCGGGGCCGGGCGTTCGGCCCCGGCCTGCGGCGCCGTGGGCTCGGCGGCCGGGGGGACGACCGGCGCCGCCGGTGCGGGAAGGCCGCTCGGCCGGACCGGCTCGCTCTGCACGGGCGCCGACTGCGACAGCCCCTCGACGTCCACGTCCTCGGCCGACGGCTCGTACGACCCCGTGTCGAGGTGCCGCTGCCGCTCGGCCGCCGTGTGGATGCCGAGCGCCGACCGCGTCTCGAACGGCAGGAAGTCGAGCGCCAGGCGGCGGAAGATGTAGTCCACGATGGACTGCGCCATCCGCACGTCCGGGTCGTCCGTCATACCGGCCGGCTCGAACCGCATGTTGGTGAACTTGGAGACGTACGTCTCCAGCGGCACCCCGTACTGGAGGCCGACCGAGACCGCGATCGAGAAGGCGTCCATCATGCCGGCGAGGGTCGAGCCCTGCTTCGACATCTTCAGGAAGACCTCGCCGAGCCCGTCGTCCGGGTACGAGTTGGCCGTCATGTAACCCTCGGCGCCGCCCACCTCGAACGAGGTGGTGATGCCGGGCCGCCCCTTCGGGAGCCGCTTGCGCACCGGACGGTACTCCACGATCCGCTCCGGCTCGGCCGCCACCGACGCGGCGGGGGAGGCTGCGGACCCGGACGTCTTCGCGTCGTCCTTCTTCTTCGCGGACAGCGGCTGGCCGACCTTGCTGTTCTCGACGTAGACGGCCAGCGCCTTGACGCCGAGCTTCCAGCCCTCCATGTAGATCTGCGCGACGTCGTCCGCCGTGCTGGTGCTCGGCATGTTGACCGTCTTGGAGATCGCGCCGCTCAGGAACGGCTGGGCCGCCGCCATCATGCGGACATGGCCCATCGGGGCGATGGACCGCTCCCCCATCGCGCAGTCGAACACCTCGTAGTGCTCCTGCTTGAGGCCCGGCGCGTCGATGACGTTCCCGTGCTCGCCGATGTGGGCGACGATCGCCTCGACCTGCTCCGGCGAGTAGCCGAGCCGCTTGAGCGCCTTGGGCACGGTGTTGTTCACGATCTGCATGGAGCCACCGCCCACCAGCTTCTTGAACTTCACCAGGGCGAGGTCCGGCTCCACACCGGTCGTGTCGCAGTCCATCATCAGACCGATCGTGCCGGTCGGGGCCAGCACGGACGCCTGCGCGTTGCGGAAACCGTTCTTCTTGCCCAGCCGCAGGACGTCCTGCCACGCCTCGGTGGCCGCGGCCCACACCGGCGTGTCCAGGTCGTCGCCCCGGAGGGCCACGGCGTTGGCGTCGGAGTGCTGGCGCATGACCCGGTTGTGGGCGTCGGCGTTGCGGGCGTAGCCGTCGTACGCGCCCACGACGGCCGCGAGTTCGGCCGAGCGCCGGTAGGACGTGCCGGTCATCAGGGAGGTGATGGCACCGGCGAGGGCACGCCCGCCGTCCGAGTCGTAGGCGTGGCCGGTCGCCATCAGCAGGGCGCCGAGGTTCGCGTAGCCGATGCCGAGCTGACGGAAGGCGCGGGTCGTCTCGCCGATCTTCTGCGTCGGGAAGTCCGCGAAGCAGATCGAGATGTCCATGGCCGTGATGACCAGCTCCACGACCTTGGCGAAGCGCACGGCGTCGAACGACTGGTGGCCCTCGCCGTCGTCGTCGAGGAACTTCATCAGGTTGAGCGACGCGAGGTTGCACGAGGAGTTGTCCAGGTGCATGTACTCGCTGCACGGGTTGGACGCCGTGATCCGGCCGCTCTCCGGCGAGGTGTGCCAGTGGTTGATCACGTCGTCGTACTGGATGCCGGGGTCGGCGCACGCGTGGGCGGCCTCCGCCATCCGGCGGAACAGGGCCCTGGCATCGACCTCCTCGATGATCTCGCCGGTCGTCCGCGCCCGCAGCCCGAACCGGCTCCCCGACTCGACGGCCCGCATGAACTCGTCGTTGACCCGCACCGAGTTGTTGGCGTTCTGGTACTGGACGGACGTGATGTCGTCGCCGCCCAGGTCCATGTCGAAGCCCGCGTCACGCAGGGCGCGGATCTTCTCCTCCTCCTTGACCTTCGTCTCGATGAACGCCTCGATGTCCGGGTGGTCCACGTCGAGGACGACCATCTTGGCCGCGCGCCGCGTGGCGCCGCCCGACTTGATCGTGCCAGCCGAGGCGTCGGCGCCGCGCATGAACGACACGGGGCCCGACGCGTTGCCGCCCGAGGTGAGCAGTTCCTTCGAGGACCGGATGCGGGAGAGGTTCAGACCGGCCCCGGAGCCGCCCTTGAAGATCATCCCCTCTTCCTTGTACCAGTCGAGGATCGAGTCCATCGAGTCATCGACCGACAGGATGAAACAGGCGCTGACCTGCTGCGGCTGCTTCGTCCCGACGTTGAACCACACCGGCGAGTTGAAGCTGAAGACCTGGTGCAGCAGGGCGTAGGCCACTTCGTGCTCGAAGACCTCGGCGTCGCCGGGCTCGGCGAAGTAGCCGTGCTCCTCGCCCGCCGCGCGGTACGTCTTCACGACGCGGTCGATCAGCTGCTTGAGGCCCGTCTCCCGCTGGGGGGTGCCCAGGGCGCCGCGGAAGTACTTGCTCGTGACGATGTTGACCGCGTTCACCGACCAGAAGTCGGGGAACTCCACGCCGCGCTGCTCGAAGTTGATCGAACCGTCGCGCCAGTTGGTCATGACGACGTCACGACGCTCCCAGACCACCTCGTCGTACGGGTGCACCCCCGGGGTGGTGTGGACGCGTTCGATCCGCAGACCCCTGGCTCCCTTGCCGCTCCTGGCACGGGACCCACGTGCCGGGCCGCTCGTGGTCTCAGTCATTCCGCCTCCCTGTACGGGCGTGACGCCCTGGTGCGATCCGGCTCGGTCCCGGTTCGCGGATGGGTGATGTGGTGACCGGGGCGCGCGGGGGTGCCCCGGCCGGGCTGTGATGGGTGATGAGGGTCTCCCCCGGGCCGGCCACCGGTGCGGGCGGCGGGACGGGACGGGCGGGGGCCCGGGCTCAGCCGGTCGCGGCGGGACGGCCGACGGGGGCGGGCGTGTCGCCCGGCCCCGCGGGTGGTCGCTCGCGCTCGCGCAGCTCGGCGATGGCCGTCTCGAAGTCCTCCAGCGTGTCGAACGCGCGGTAGACCGACGCGAACCGCAGGTAGGCGACGACATCGAGCTCACGGAGCGGGCCGAGTATCGCGAGGCCCACGTCATGGGTGGACAGCTCGGCGCTGCCGGTGGCGCGCACGGCCTCCTCGACGCGCTGCCCGAGCTTGGCCAAGGCGTCCTCGGTGACGGGCCGCCCCTGGCACGCCTTTCGCACACCGGCGATGACCTTGTCCCGGCTGAAGGGCTCGGTCACGCCGCTGCGCTTGATCACCATGAGCGACGCCGTCTCGACCGTGGTGAAGCGCCGCGAGCAGGTCGGGCACTGGCGGCGACGGCGGATCGTCGTGCCGTCGTCGGCGGTCCTGCTGTCCACGACACGGCTGTCGGGGTGGCGGCAGAAGGGGCAGTGCACGGCTTCCGTCCCTTCTCTCGCATGACGCGGCGTCGGTTACTCAGCGTGACCCCGCCATGGGCGGGCGGGGTGCTCCACTCACTCCGGCCGGGCGTGTCGCACACCCGCCGGGGTGTCCCCCAGCATAGGCGATCCACGGCGCGGATGACGCGGGGGGACCACAACTTGTGGGGAGTCGCGAGACATCAAACCACTAGATCTAGGGTTAGGCTGCGATCGGCCAGTCGCGCGTGTCGGGAACCGCCGACGCGCCCCGACGAGCCCACCCGGGGGCGGACGGAGCGGGCACCGGACGGGAGGCTACCGTACGCGCGGTTACCGTTAGCACCCGGACCCCGTTACTGTGTGATCGCAATACACCTAGATTCTTGATCAAGTGGACTGATCAGCGATTTTTCACTCGAACGTGTGTTTGGCGCAACCTTTCGATACCAACTACCGTTGTGTGACTAGGGAGTACCAGCCTGAGAAGGGGCCGACATTGACCACCGCAGCAGACGACGCCGTCACCGCCGCTGAGCGCCGCCAGGATCGGCTGGCCGCCCCCGTGGGCAGCTCCGTCGCCGCGCCTCCACGCGCGATGCCCGGCCGCCCCCCCGGCATCAGGGCGGACAGCTCCGGCCTCACGGACCGGCAGCGTCGGGTGATCGAGGTCATCCGCGACTCCGTGCAGCGCCGCGGCTACCCCCCGTCCATGCGGGAGATCGGTCAGGCCGTCGGCCTCTCCAGCACCTCGTCGGTCGCGCACCAGCTGATGGCCCTGGAGCGCAAGGGCTTCCTGCGCCGCGACCCCCACCGCCCCCGCGCGTACGAGGTGCGCGGCGCCGAGACGCCCGTGCCGCAGGCGGCCGACACGGCGGGCAAGCCCGCGGCCTCCTACGTCCCGCTCGTCGGCCGCATCGCCGCCGGGGGGCCGATCCTCGCCGAGGAGTCCGTCGAGGACGTCTTCCCGCTCCCCCGCCAGCTCGTGGGCGACGGCGAGCTGTTCGTCCTGAAGGTCGTCGGCGACTCGATGATCGAGGCCGCGATCTGCGACGGCGACTGGGTCACGGTGCGCCGCCAGCCCGTCGCGGAGAACGGCGACATCGTCGCGGCCATGTTGGACGGCGAGGCGACCGTCAAGCGCTTCAAGCGCGAGGACGGCCAGATCTGGCTGCTGCCGCACAACGGCGCCTACCAGCCGATCCCCGGCGACGAGGCCACCATCCTCGGCAAGGTCGTCGCCGTGATGCGCCGCGTCTGACGGCCGTCGCGCGCCCTCCCTCACGACGCGGTGGCGCTGCGGGCCGCCGCGTCGATCGCGGCCAGCGAGCGGCGGACCTGGTTGCGGTCCGTCGTGTACCAGAAGTCGGGCATCGAGGTCCGCAGGAAACCGCCGTACCTCGCCTTGGCCAGCCGCGGGTCCAGGACGGCGACCACACCACGGTCGTCCGTCGCCCGCACCAGACGCCCGGCCCCCTGCGCCATCAACAGCGCCGCATGCGTCGCCGCGACCGCCATGAAGCCATTGCCGCCCGCCTCCTCCACGGCCTTCTGCCGGGCGGTCATCAGCGGGTCGTCCGGGCGGGGGAACGGAATCCGGTCCATCACCACGAGCTGACAGCTCGCGCCTGGCACGTCCACGCCCTGCCACAGCGACAACGTTCCGAACAGGCAGGTCCGCGCGTCCTCGGCGAACGCCTTGATCAGCTCGCCCAGCGTCTCCTCCCCCTGGAGCAGCACGGGCACGTCCAGCCGTCCGCGGATCTCCTCGGCCGCCGTCTGCGCACCGCGCATCGACGAGAACAGGCCGAGCGTCCGCCCGCCCGCCGCCTCGACCAGCTCCGCCAGTTCGTCGATCATGTCCGGCCGCCCCGGGTCACGTCCCGGCGGGGAGAGATGCTGGGCGACGTAGAGGATGCCCTGCCTGCGGTAGTCGAACGGCGACCCGACGTCGAGCCCCTTCCACTCAGGCGACTCCTCCCCGTGCCGCCCCTCGGGCGCCAGGCCGAGCGAGGCGCCCACCCCGTTGAAATCGCCGCCGAGCTTGAGCGTGGCGGAGGTGAGGACGACCGAACGCTCGGTGAAGAGCTTGTCCCGCAGCAGCCCCGACACGGACAGCGGCGCGACGCGCAGGGACGCCCCGTACCGGTCGTGCCGCTCGCACCACACCACGTCGTACTCGGACTGCTGGACGATCCGCTCCGCGACCGCCTGCACCGTCTCGATCGACGCCAGCGCCTGCTTGCGCACCGCGTCCTCGTCCGAGAGGGAGGCGTCCCGCGTGTTCCCGAGCGCGGTGATGACCGCGCGCGCGGCGTCCCGCAGGGCGGCCAGCGCGTACCCCAGATC
The DNA here is from genome assembly GCF_000719135.1 of Streptomyces avicenniae. Taxonomy (GTDB): domain Bacteria; phylum Actinomycetota; class Actinomycetes; order Streptomycetales; family Streptomycetaceae; genus Streptomyces; species Streptomyces avicenniae. Next base: position 347,573 of record NZ_JOEK01000012.1, read on the forward strand.
CTCCGGCAGCTTCTCCAGGCGGCCGGGCAGCGCCAGTTCCATCAGCCGCTCGAACGTCTCGGAGGCGGTCTGGAGCTGGTCCGCGACCTTCTCGTCCACGATCTTCGCGGCGCGGCGCACCGCCCGGCCGACCGAGCCGGGCGTCAGCTCGCCCGTCGCCACCCCGGTGACCCGGGAGACCAGCTCGTGCGCCTCGTCCACGACCAGCACGTCGTGGCCCGGCAGGACGGGGGCGCCCTCGATGGCGTCGATGGCGAGCAGCGCGTGGTTCGTGACGATGACCTCGGCAAGCTTGGCCTGCTCCCGCGCGGCCTCCGCGAAGCACTCGGCGCCGTAGGCGCACCGGCTCGCGCCCAGGCACTCGCGGGAGGAGACCGACACCTGGGCCCACGCCCGGTCGGAGACGCCGGGGCTCAGCTCGTCACGGTCGCCGCTCTCGGTCTCGTCCGCCCAGTCACGCAGCCGCAGCAGGTCCTTGCCGAGCCGGCTGCTGGGCGGCCCGGCCGCCGCGACCGCCTCGAACTGGTCGAAGAGCCCGTCCTGTTCGTCCTGCGGCACCCCCTCGTGCAGGCGGTGCAGGCACAGGTAGTTCGAGCGGCCCTTGAGCGTGGCGAACTCGGGCCGCCTGCGCAGCAGCGGGTGCAGGGCCTCGACGGTGCGCGGCAGGTCGCGTTCGACGAGCTGCCGCTGGAGCGCCAGGGTGGCCGTGGCGATGACGACGCGGTCGCCCTGCGCGAGGGCGGGGACCAGGTAGCCGAGGGACTTGCCGGTGCCGGTCCCGGCCTGGACGAGCAGATGGGTGTTGCCCTCGATCGCCTCGGCGACGGCCTCGGCCATGGCCACCTGACCTGGCCTTTCCGTACCGCCGACGGCGGCGACCGAGGCGTGCAGGAGATCGTGGAGGCCGGGCTTCCCTGATGTCGCGCTCATAGGGCAGTCACCTTACGCGGCGGCACTGACAGCCGCCGACGCCCGAGCAGTTCCGGCCAACCGGCCGACCCGGGCGCGGCGGCCGGGGTCAGGACGTGTGGAGCGGATTGGCGACGGTGCCGTGCACGGCCGCGTGGGGACGTTCGGCGCGGTCACGGTAGCCGTCGAGGTGGAGCCGGTTGCGGTTGAGGCACAGCCGGGCGATCCGGGGCGTGAGGAGGTCGAACGTCTCGAATCGGTTCTTCAGCTCGGGGAAGCGCGCCTGGTACGCCAGGATTTCCGCCCGGACGAGTGACCAGAACTGGCTTTCCGGCACGCCGAGCTGCTCCTCGCACAGCGGCGCCAGGTAGCGGAACACCCCGACGAACAGCCCGGAGTGCAGGAACTGCGTGAGGGCCGAGGGGGCTTCCCTCAGCAGCACCTCGCGCACGGGCTCCGGCACGTAGTCCAGCTCGGGCAGCGGCACGTCGCCGAGGTTGACGTCGTCCACGAAGTCCTTCACCGCGAGGCGCACCGGCACGTCCCGCTCGTCGAAGACCACGAGGACGTTCTCCCCGTGCGGCGAGAAGACCGTGCCGTACCGGTAGAGGAAGTGCAGCAGCGGCGGCAGCAGCGCGTGGAAGAGCCGGCGCAGCCAGGCGCCGCCCGACAGCCCCGAGCGGGCGACGAGTTCCGCCGTGAGCGCCCGCCCGGCCGCGTCGGTCCACAGGAGCGCGGCCAGTGTACGCGGGCGCTCGCCCGGGGCGAGGAAGGGGCCGATCGGCTCGCGCCAGATGCAGCCGAGCAGTTCGCGGTACTGGTAGGGGACGGTCGGCAGCCGGTCGTACAGCGGGTGTTCGACGGCGACGGAGGCGGTCTCGCCCAGCAGGATCGGCCGCATCTCCTCGGCGAGGTACGGGTCGGCGTCGCGGATGCCGTGCACCCAGGCCGTGACGGCGGGCGCGGCGGCGGTCCGGCGGGTCGGCAGGCCGCGGTAGACGAGCGTGTTGAGGATCGACAGGGGCAGCTTGACCGTACGGGCGTGGGGGCGGCTGACGTTGAGGAACGTGCGGATCGACTGCTGGGGCAGCCGCAGGTCGCCGTCCGTGGGCAGGGGTATCAGCGCGCCGGAGGCGAGCTGCGGCGCGTACAGCGGGGCGATGGTCTCGTCCCACTGCCAGGGGTGCACGGGGAGCCACAGGTAGCTGCCGGGGTCGCGGCCCTCGTCAGCCACGGCCTGGGCGAACGCGGCGCGCGTGGCGCCGGTCAGCTCGTCGGCGTACAGGCGACCTGGCTCGGCGAGGCCGGGCACGCCCTGGTAGCGCGCCAGGTCACGGTGGACGGCGAGCCACGGCAGCGGGCCGGGAACGCGCGCCTCGGGTGCCCAGCGCGCCACGTCGGTGGCCGAGAAGCCGACGCGGCCCTTGCTGGCGACCAGCCAGGGGTGGCCGGTCTGATGGCCTTCGAGGCGTACGTGGTCGAGGCCCGCCAGGGCGGCGGCGGTCGGCGCGTCCGCGGCCAGCCGCACGTCCGCGGCGAGGGTGGCGGTCAGCTCGCGCAGGAAGTGGCCCGTGGTGTCGCCCGTCATGCCGAGGAGGGTGTCGTGGGCGCGTGCGACGAACTCCAGCGGATCGGCGCCTGGTCCGAGGGAGTCGGGATCGATACGCCAGTGCCCGTACGCCCCGCGCCGTGCGCGGAAGCGGTAGGTGAGGTCGTCCGAGACGGGCAGGCGGTACGTTTCTGCGCCCGTCCCGTCGGCCAGCGGCTCGATGATCCCCTCGTACGCGAACTCCGCCAGCGTCTTCGCGAGCAGTGCGCGCGCGGCACGGCGCCACGGGTCCGCCGCGTCGGGCCGGTCGCCCCGCGCTCCGCTCGGCTCGGGTGGACGGGGGGTCGGGTGCGGTGCCATACCGGTTCTCCTCCTCGGTCGGGGACGGGTGAACGGTCAGGGGCGTACGCCGGCGGGCGGCCGGCGTTCCCGGAGCATGAGGGCGGCCCGTTTGCCGGGCAGGGCGATCTCCCCCGCCGCGCGGAACCCGGCGGCGCGGAAGGCGGCGACGGACGGGGCGTTGCGCACGTCGGGCTCGGCGACGACGCGGGGGCAGCGCGGCCGGTGCCGCAGGACGAGTCCGGCCGTGGCGCGCAGCAGCAGCGTCCCGAGTCCTCGGCCGCGATGGTTCGCGGGGCCGATGAGCAGGTGCAGCCCGGTGTCGTGCGGGAGGGCGGGGTAGTGGGCGGCGAGGGGGTCGAGGTCGGCCCGGTAGATCTCCCAGTAGCTCATGGGGACGCCGTCCAGCACGCCGAGGCACGGGACACTGCCGCCGTCGCCGTCGAGCTGGGCCGCAAGGTGCGCGGCGGTCCGTGCGGCCGGGCCCGCCAGCTCCCAGAACGCGTCCACCACCGGGTCGTTCATCCACGCCGTGAGCAGCGGCAGGTCGGCCTCGCGGCGGACGGGCACGAGCCGGAACACCCCGGCCGGGGTGACGGCCGGGGCCCAGTGGGCGATGTCGTGCGGCGGCCGGGGGGCGCCGTCGCCTTCACCTATGGCGGGGAGGGACACGACGGCTCCTTCAGCGGGCGGCGAGGGGGTTGTCCACCGTGACGTAGCGGGACTGCCCGTCCACGGGACCCTCCAGTTCGTCCAGGCCGTGCAGCCGGGTCAGCAGGTTCGCCTTGCAGCGCAGCGTGCGGGAGCCGAGCAGGTGGGTGACCAGCGGTGAGACGGTCCCGGCGCGCGCCTCGTCGGTGAGGAAGCGCCGCAGGGCGGCCAGGAGCAGCGACTCGTCCGCCAGCCGCTCGGCGCCCAGGGCCCCGACGAGCCCGAGGACGTTGTTGATGCCGAGGTAGTACGCGAACCGCTCGTCGGTGACCGCGTCCGTGACGAACGTGTCGGAGCGCTCGCCGAGCCCGGGCAGCCGCCGCTGGAGGGCGTCGCGGTGCGAGGCGCGGAAGTAGTAGCCCTGGTTGTCGCGGAACCGGCCGCCGACGGGCCAGCCGTCGGCGTCGAGGACGACGAGGGTGTTCTGCTGGTGCGCCTCCAGCGCGATCCCGGCGTGCGCGTCGAGCCACAGCAGCGGGCTGACGACGGCGCGCAGGTAGCGCAGCAGCCACTCCGTGGCCACGGCCCGGCGCCCGCGCCCCGTCCGCTCGGCGAGCCCGGCGACGAGGAGCGCGAGCCGGGAGCGCAGCTGCGTCTCGGGGCGGCCGGGCCAGGGCCGGACGGCGGTCAGCGCGGCCAGGCACGCCACGTCGTCCCTCGCGCCGAACGGGTTGTGCCGCACGAGCGTGTCGAGCCCCTGGACGGGCCGCCCGTCCGTGTCGTCCACGGCGAGCCACGCCGGGTCACGCACGATGTCGAAGCCCGCCCCCTCGGGGAAGGCGGCGCGCCACTCCTGGCCGAGACCCGAGCGCAGCAGCCGGTGGACCTCGACGCCCCGGTGCATCTCCTTCCGCAGGTTCTCGCGGCGGGAGTTGGTGATGCGCAGGGCGAGGGACAGCTTGAGCATCGCCGGGCCGCCCGGCCGGTGGACGGTCCGCACGGAGGAGGTGGGGTACCAGTGCGGGCCGCCCTCGCCGAGGTCGTGGAGCAGCCCGGCGGACAGCAACGCGGCGACGGCGGGGCGGTGCACGACCTCGCGCGCCTGCCACGGGTGGAGCGGCAGCGGGACGGCGTCGCCCGGCAGCTCGCCGGTGAAGGCGTCGGCGGCCATCCGCCCTGCCAGGACGTCGGCGGCGACCGGCGCGCCCCGTTCCGTCCAGGCCGAGTCGCTGGCGAGGACGGACCGGTGCGCCGCGAACCAGTGCAGCCGGAACGAGCCGCGCAGCTCGGGCGAGCAGCGGCGCGCGTCGTCCCCGGCCAGGCCCTCGCGGCTCTTGGGCGTCGGGTGGAGCGCGTGGCCGAGGAGCATCGACTGCTCGGCCTCAAGGAAAGGGTCGCCGTGCGCCGCGGGCGCGGGCGCGGCGCGGCGGTCGGCGAGGAAGACGGCGGTGCGGCGTGCCGAGTCGGCGACGCGTCCGACCAGGTCGGTGGCCTCCGCGGTCCGCTCGTCGGGGGCGGAGCGCGCCGCCCCTTCGCGGCCGAGGAGTGCCGCCACGGTCACGGCGTCGGCGGGGGCGGCGCCGGGGGGTGCCGCGTCGAGGGTGGCGGGCCCGAACCGGTGCAGCCCGGTCGCCGACCAGTAGCGGACCGGCACCCGCAGCGCCGTGCCCGAGGCGGCGAGCGGGAGCCGCAGCACGTCGTCGGCCGGGCGGGCGACGCCCGTCTCGCGGATCCAGCAGCGCAGCAGGTTCTCGACGGCCGCCGCGTCGGCGGCGAGGGCCGGGTCGGGATGTTCGAGGGGGTCGGCGCCGGTCGGCCAGGGCCGCGGCGCGGCGACCCCGGCCGCCTGGACGCCGCCCGGCCCCGACTGACGGGGCACCGCGGCCTCCCTGGGCCGGGGCGCCCGGGGATGGACCGGCCCGCGCTCGCGGCCCGGGGCGCCGTCGGGACGGGAGCGAGCGTTCATCCTTGTCACCTTGTCTGTCATGCCGGTCATCTCCGCGGGGTTCCCCCGTCCGTACCAACGAGCGTGCGGCCCGCCGAACACGGTCGGCGCGAAGATCGTTCACGGCACCACGCGGCAACTGGCGTCCCTGCGCCGGGGAACCGGGGACCCGGCTGCGGCCGTCCACATGGGCGACGGCATAGTGGGGGGCGGTCCTGGCCCACGGAGGCCACCGCGCCGGACGCCGGACGGGCACCACGTCGAAATTGCAACTCAGGGGGAGACGACCCATGTCATCCATACGCAGACGGCCGCGCCGCCGCGCGGCCCTCGTGGCCACCTCCCTGGCCGCGTGTCTCGCGCTCACCGCCACGGCCTGCGGCGGTGGGAGCGGCGACGGCGGGCTGCCGCAGCCGTCGGACGGCACGTCGGCGGATGACGGGGAACCGGGCGCCGGCGGGGGGTCGGACGACCCGGTCCAGGACCTGATCGACAACCTGCCCTTCGACTTCGACATCCAGGCGTGGCTCGACGGCGGCTGGGAGGACTGGGACAGCGACAACTGGCTCAGGGACATCGGCGAGTTCGTCAACCCGATCATCGAGGACCTGTGGGACCCCGAGCGCATGGGCGAGGCGCAGGACCCCGACCAGTCCATCGACGAGGGGCAGATCGAGGAGGACCCGACCCCCGAGACCCCCGCGGAGAACGATCCGATGGGTGACCGCGGCATCACCGACCCGGAGCCCCTGCCGGTCGAGGCCGAGGCCGTGCCGACGCCGTACACGGAGAACGGCGCGCCGATCGGCAAGGTGTTCTTCGACGGTCCCGAGGGCCCGCTGGTCTGCTCGGGCACGGTGATCCAGGACCCGGCGCGCCCCGGTCAGTCCAACCTGGTCGCCACCGCGGGCCACTGCGTGCACGCGGGCGCCGGGGGCGGCTGGTACCGCAACATCTCGTTCGTCCCGGCGTACAACGACGGCGGGCACACCGCCGAGGACGCCTACTCGGGCACCGCGCCCTACGAGGAGATCGCCCCGTACGGCGCCTACTGGGCCGAGTACGTCTCCACGACGCAGTACTGGATCGACAACGGCACCGACAGCGGGGGCAACGGCGCGCACGGCGACTTCGCCGTCATGTCCGTCGCGCCGCTTGAGGAGACCGGCCTGTCCCTTGAGGAGACGGTCGGCGCCGCCGTGCCGGTGAACTTCGACGCCCCCGCCGTCTCGGGCCTCGGCGCCGCCACGCTGTACGGCTTCCCCGCCGCCCCGCCCTACGACGGCGCGGCGATGTACCGCTGCACCGGCGAGCCCGGGCGCCTGTCGCTCGACGCGACGATGCCCGTCATGTACTGGGTCGGCTGCACGATGACCGGTGGCGCGTCGGGCGGCCCCTGGCTGCGCACCGGTGACGACGGCCAGCCCGAGCTGATCTCGGTCAACTCCATCGGCCCGCTGGAGAGCACCTGGCTCGCCGGACCACGGCTCGACGCCGAGGCCCAGGGCGTCCTGGAGCACGTGAGCGCCCAGGCGGAGTGACCTTCCGCCGCAACGCCTCGGAGGCCCGGTACCCGCGAGGGGTACCGGGCCTCCGGCGTGTGGACGGGGGGCGGCTCAGGCGCGCGGCACGGCGTACGGGCTGCGCGCGGTCCCGCCGCCCGGCGCGGGCTCGGACGGGTCGTCCCCGAGCCGGACGACGCGGTTCGCCGCGTCCACGTGCACGACCGTGGGCCGCAGGCGCCGTGCCTCGGCGTCCTCGACCTGCGCGTAGCTGATCAGGATGACGAGGTCGCCCGGCGAGACGAGGTGGGCGGCGGCGCCGTTGATGCCGATGACGCCGGAGCCCCGCGCGCCCTCGATGACGTAGGTCTCGAGACGGCTCCCGTTGTCGATGTCCACGATGTGGACCAGCTCGCCCGGCAGCAGGTCGGCGGCGTCCATCAGATCGGCGTCCACCGTCACCGACCCGACGTAGTGCAGGTCCGACTCGGTCACCGTGGCCCGGTGGATCTTGGACTTGAACATGGTGCGCATCACGAGGCACGTCTCCCGGATCTTCGGTGGGGTCGCGCTCGCCTGGGCGATGCGCGCCTGTCCCTCCATGCTAACCAGCCGCTCACGCGTTCCGGCGGGGGGCGGCGTCCGGGGCACGCGAAGGCCCCGCCGCCACGGGCAAGCCGTGGGGGCGGGGCCTTCGAGGCGCCGTGTCGCTCCTGGTCAGCCGCGCGCGGCCGGGGCGTACGGTTCGAGGAGCGCCGCCAGTTCCTCGTGCACCTGGGCCGTGAGCAGGGTGCCCTCGTCCGTGTGCTCCTCGGACAGGATCTCGCCCTCGGCGTGCACCCGGGAGACCAGCGCCCCCTGGGTGTACGGGACGAGCGCCCGCAGTTCGACGGCCGGGCGCGGGAGCCGCTCGTCGATGAGGGCGAGCAGGTCGGCGATGCCGAGGCCGGTGTGCGCGGAGACGGCGATCGCCTCCTTCTCGGCCCGCATCAGCCGCTGGAGCACCAACTCGTCCGCGACGTCCGCCTTGTTGACGACGACGACCTCGGGGATGTCGTGCGCCCCGACCTCGCCGATGACCGAGCGGACGGCGGCGAGCTGCTCCTCGGGGACCGGGTGCGAGCCGTCCACGACGTGCAGGATCAGGTCGGCGTCACCGACCTCCTCCATCGTGGAGCGGAACGCCTCGACCAGGTCGTGCGGCAGGTGCCGGACGAAACCGACGGTGTCGGTCAGGGTGTACGCGCGCCCGCCGGGCGTCTCGGCCCTACGGACGGTCGGGTCCAGCGTGGCGAACAGGGCGTTCTCCACGAGCACCCCGGCGCCCGTCAGCTGGTTGAGCAGCGAGGACTTGCCCGCGTTGGTGTAGCCCGCGATGGCGACGGACGGCACCTTGTTCCGCTTGCGTTCCTGCCGCTTGACGTCACGGCCGGTGCGCATGTCCGCGATCTCCCGGCGCATCTTCGCCATCTTCTCGCGGATACGGCGCCGGTCGGTCTCGATCTTGGTCTCACCGGGGCCGCGGGTCGCCATGCCGCCGCCACCGCTGGACCCGCCGCCGCCCATCTGCCGGGACAGCGACTGACCCCAGCCGCGCAGCCGGGGCAGCATGTACTGCATCTGCGCCAGGGAGACCTGCGCCTTGCCCTCACGGGACTTGGCGTGCTGGGCGAAGATGTCGAGGATCAGGGCGGTGCGATCGACCACCTTGACCTTGACGACGTCCTCCAGGTGGATCAGCTGCCCGGGGCTCAGCTCACCGTCGCACACGACGGTGTCGGCGCCGCTCTCCAGGACGAGGTCCCGCAGTTCGAGCGCCTTGCCCGAGCCGATGTAGGTGGCCGGGTCGGGCTTGTCCCGGCGCTGGATCACGCCGTCGAGCACGAGCGCGCCCGCCGTCTCGGCGAGGGCGGCCAGCTCGGCCAGCGAGTTCTCCGCGTCGCGCGCGGTGCCCGACGTCCAGACGCCGACGAGTACCACGCGCTCCAGGCGCAGCTGCCGGTACTCGACCTCGGTGACGTCCTGCAGTTCGGTGGAGAGACCGGCGACGCGGCGGAGCGCCGCGCGCTCGTCACGGTCGAGCTGGTCGCCGTCCCGCGCCTCGTTCTCACTCCAGGCGACGTCCTCATCCATCAGGGCGTCGGCCCGGCGCTCACTGGTGCGGCGCTGGTGGTCCTGTGGAAGGGAAGAGAAGGTCAATGCGATCCTTAGAGTCGAGGTCCGCCGGTGGGGCTGGCCGCCGCCGCCGGCTTTCTGCGGGGAGAACGCCGGAAGAGCCCGGAAGATTCCCTTCCGTGCGGGCGTCCCGCCCGGCGGGTTCCCGTGGCGAGGCCCCGGAAAACCGGTGTCCATGGTCGCACGGGGCCCCCGCGGCGTCACCCCGATAAGCATGCCGCGTCCCGGTGAGGCGGGCGGGGCGTCAGCGCGCGTGGGCGGCGCGCGACACGTCGTACACGCCGGGTACACGGCGCATCGCGCGCATCAGCCCCGGCAGCCCTGAGGCGTCGGGGAGGCGCAGCGTGTACGTGTGCCGGACGCGCTGCTGGCGCGGCGGCTCGACCTCGGCCTGGAGCACGGCGGCGCCGTGGGACGCCAGGGCCTCCGTGAGGTCGGCGAACAGCTCGGGGCGGCCCAGGGCCTCGGCGCGCAGGGTGACGCGGCAGCCGATCGAGGCGGACGGCCAGGTGACGGGAAGCGGGGGCCGTCCGTCGCGGATCATCCGGGCGGCACCGGGACAGTCGTCCCGGTGGACGGTGACGGCGCCCCCGCGGACCTGGAAGCCGATGGCGCGGTCGGGCGGCACGGGCGTACAGCAGCGGGCGAGGCGGACCGGGGCGCCCGGGGCGCCGGGGACCTCGGCGGCGGGCTCCTCGGCCGTCTCGACGGGCTCGGGCCTGGCGCGCGCGGGCTGGTGGCCCGGCGTCGTGGCGGGCGGGGGCGGGACGGGGTCGCCGTCCGGCCGCCCGGCCAGCCAGCGCTGGATGGCGATGCGGGCGGCCGGGGTGATGGCGTGGTCGAGCCAGTCGGCGGACGGGCCGGACGAGCCGTCGGGGGCCAGCAGCAGCCGTACGGTGTCGCCGTCGGCGAGGACGGTGCGCAGCCGGGCCAGGCGGCCGTTGACGCGGGCGCCGATGCAGGCGTGGGCGTCCTGGCCGTGCCGGGCGTAGGCGGCGTCGAGGCAGGTGGCCCCCGCGGGCAGCTGGAGCGGCCCTTGGTCGGCCGCCTCGGCGAAGACCGTGATCTCGCGGTCGCGGGCCAGTTCGTCGCGCAGCGCGGTCCAGAAGGTGTCGGAGTCCGGTGCCTGCCGCTGCCACTCCAGCAGCCGTGAGAGCCAGCCCGGCCTGGTGGGGTCGGCGCGCTCGCCGTCCTCGGTGACCGGCTCGCCGTCGGCGGTGCGGTGCGGGTCGCCCAGGGCCACGACGCCCGCCTCGGCGACGCGGTGCATGCGGGAGGTGCGCACCAGGACCTCGGCGACGTGTCCCGAGGCGTCGGCAACCGCCGTGTGCAGCGACTGGTACAGGTTGAACTTCGGGGCGGCGATGAAGTCCTTGAACTCCGTGACGAACGGCGTGAAGCAGGTGTGCAGCTCGCCGAGGACGGCGTAGCAGTCGGCGTCCTCCGCGACCAGGATCAGCAGGCGCGCGAAGTCGCTCGGCCCCGGCTCGCCGCCGCGCTTGAGGCGCGCGCGGTGCAGCGAGAAGAGGTGACGCGGCCGGATCTGCACCTCGGCGGCGATGCCCGCCTCCCGCAGCACCAGGCGTACGGCCTCGGCGACGCCGACGAGCGGGTCGGGCCGCGCGGCGTGCGCGCGCAGCGACTCGCGGGCGAGGGCGTGCTCCTCGGGGTGGAGGACGGCGAAGACGAGGTCCTCCAGCTCGGTCTTGAGGGTCTGGACGCCGAGCCGTTCGGCCAGGGGGATGAGGACGTCCCGGGTGACGCGGGCGATCCTGGCCTGCTTCTCCGGCCGCATGACGCCGAGGGTGCGCATGTTGTGCAGCCGGTCGGCGAGTTTGATGGACATCACGCGCACGTCGCTGCCGGTGGCGACGAGCATCTTGCGGAACGTCTCCGACTCGGCCGCCGCGCCGTACTCGACCTTCTCCAGCTTGGTGACGCCGTCCACGAGGTGGCGGACCTCGTCGCCGAACGCGTCGCGGACCTGTTCCAGCGTCACGTCCGTGTCCTCGACGGTGTCGTGGAGCAGGGAGGCCGTCAGGGTCGTGGTCTCGGCGCCCAGCTCGGCCAGGATGAGCGTGACGGCGAGGGGGTGGGTGATGTACGGGTCGCCGCTCTTGCGGTACTGGCCCCGGTGCGCGGCCTCGGCGAGCAGGTAGGCGCGACACAGGATGTCCATGTCGGCGCCCGGATGGTGGCGGCGGTGGGCCTGGGCGACGTGCTCGATGGCGTCGGGCAGGCGGTGCGGGCGGTCCGCCGGGCCGAACACGGCGGCGCGGCCGAGGCGGCGGAGCCCGAGGACGTTCCGGCGGTGGCCCCGGTCACGGGCCATGCCGCCGGGAGTGGTGGCCTCTGCGCTCATCGGATGGGCACCTCCGCGGTCTGTTGACCGGACCGCGACCCGTTCCCCGTGATCCCCGTGACCCGTGATTCCGCAGCGGCGCCGGTGCTTGATGCTACCGAGCCCATCATGTGACACGGTCCCCCACCGCCCTGGATCACCCGTCCGAGTGACTTATGTCCGGGGAAAAGTGGCCGGAAGCAAGGGGTTTGCGGCTGATATCGATGAGGTTCGGTCAGTTCTGTGCGACGCGCCGTCAGGTGGGGGCAGCTCAGGCGAGCAGCGCGGGGTCGAGCACGCCCTCGGCGACGACGACGGCGGGACCGGTGAGCGTCACGGTGCCGTCCGGGTCCTCCGTGACGCGCAGCGTGCCGCCCGGCACCTCGACCACGTAGGTGACGGGCTGTCCGGTCACCGCGGGGTCCATGCCGTCGCGGCGCGCGGCGGCGACCATCACGGCGCAGGCCCCCGTGCCGCAGGAACGGGTCTCGCCCGAGCCGCGCTCGTGCACCCGCAGCGCGACCCGGCCAGGGGCGCGAGCGACGACGAACTCGACGTTCGTGCCGCGCGGGTACGCGGCGGCGGGCGCCACGCCGGGCGCGTCCGTCAGCGGTCCGGCGTCGTCGAGCCGGTCCACGAACGCCACGGCGTGCGGATTGCCCATGTCCACGTGGCGCGCGGGCCACGTCCGCCCGCCCACCGTGACCGTGACGGACGGCCCGGGGCCCGACGGCAGCGCGGCCGGGCCCATGTCCACGGCGATCTCGCCGTCCGGGGCGTCGTCGGCGAACCGGACCTGCTTGACGCCGCCGCGCGTCGCCACGGCCAGTTCGCCGGTCTTGACAAGCCCTGCACGCCGTAGGTAGCGGGCGAAGACGCGGACACCGTTGCCGCACATCTCGGCGACGCTTCCGTCCGCGTTGCGGTAGTCCATGAACCACTCGGCGCGGTCGGCCATCGCCCGCGCGTCGGGATCGGCGGCGGAGCGCACGACCCGCAGCAGCCCGTCCCCGCCGACACCGGCACGGCGGTCGCACAGCCGCGCGACGGCGGCCGGGGTGAGCGTCAGGAGCCCGTCCGGGTCCGGGATGATCACGAAGTCGTTCTCGGTGCCGTGGCCCTTGAGGAACGGGACGCCGTGGGGCGCCTGGTGCGGTGCGGTGCTCACGGGTCGATCGTAACGGGGGGCCGCCGCGTCAGCGCAGCCCGGCCACCCGCCAGACGGCCAGAAACGCGAAGACGCCGAGGCCCACCCCGTACAGCGCGAGGAGCCGCCAGTCCGGGCGGCGGCCAGAGCCGCGCGGGGGCAGCCCCGGCCAGGTGTACCCGGCGCGGCGGGCCGCCATCATGCCCCAGCCCGCGGCGCTGCACCCGATGAGCAGGCCGAGCATCGCGACCACGGCCCCCGCGTCGTCGAAGGCGAAGGCCAGGGGGAACGCGAACATGAGCGAGCCGAGGAGGCTCAGCAGCACGATGGGCGCGAAGAGCGCGAGGCGCAGCCGCCGGGGCGGGCGCAGGTCGGCGTAGGAGACGTCGGTCCCCTCGGGGCCCTCGCCCGGCGGTTCGCCGTCGGCCGGGGCGTCGTCGTAGCTGTCGGCGAGGTCGGGCTCGGGGTCCGGGTCGTCGGGCAGCAGGGGCGGCATCGACGGCAGCTCCGGCAGGGGCGGGGTTCCGCCGACCGGTGCCGGTGCCGTCCCGTCCGTGTGCTCGCGAGGGCCGGCCTCCATCGCCACGTGCCCTCCCTGCTCCGACGGTTCACGCTCTCTCAGCCTTGGTCGATGATGGCACGCGGGGTGGCCGCGACCGGGCGTCCGGAGCGTCCCGATGCCATCACGTGATCAGGATGTGACCGCCCGTTCGAGCAGCTCCCACGCCCGGTCCACGAGCGTCCCCCGGCTCTCGCGCGCCCCGCTCAGCCAGCGCACGCGCGGGTCGCGCCGGAACCAGCTCTCCTGCCTGCGGGCGAAGCGGCGCGTGGCCCGTACGGTCTCCTGGCGCGCGTCGTCCTCGCCGCACTCGCCGGCCAGCGCGGCGAGCACCTGCTGGTAGCCGAGGGCGCGGGAGGCCGTGCGGCCCTCGCGCAGCCCGGCGCGTTCCAGCTCCATGACCTCGGCGACCAGGCCCGCGTCCCACATGCGGTCCACGCGGGTGGTGATCCTGGCGTCGAGCTCGGGGCGTTCGACGGCGAGCCCGATCTGGAGCGTGCGGTAGACGCCGGGGTCGCCGCCGGGGCCGGGGAGCTGGGCGGTGAAGGGCCGTCCGGTGATCTCGATGACTTCGAGGGCGCGCACGACGCGGCGGCCGTTGCTGGCGAGGATCGCGTGGGCGGCGGCCGGGTCGGCGGCGGCGAGCCGCTGGTGGAGCGCGCCGGGGCCGAGGCGGGTCAGCTCGTCCTCCAGCCGGGCGCGGACGCCGGGGTCGGTGCCGGGGAAGTGGAACGCGTCGAGGGCCCCGCGCACGTACAGGCCGGAGCCGCCGACGAGCACGGGCGTGCGGCCCGCCGCGAGCAGGCGGTCGATCTCGGCGCGGGCGAGGCGCTGGTACTCGGCCACGCTCGCGGTGACCGTCACGTCCCACACGTCGAGGAGGTGGTGGGGCACGCCCCGGCGCTCGGCCGGGGTGAGCTTGGCGGTGCCGATGTCCATGCCGCGGTAGAGCTGCATGGAGTCGGCGTTGACCACCTCGCCGCCGAGCCGCAGGGCGAGGTCGGTCCCGAGGTCCGACTTCCCGGCGGCCGTGGGGCCGACGACGGCGATGACCTGCGGGGCGCGGGCTGCGGTGTTCACGCGGGAAGTCTCGCAGACCGGGCACGCGCTGCTCGAACGAGCGACGTTACGCGGCCGGGTGCGGGTCGTTTGCGGTGCGGGGCCATGCCCGGCCCCGGGGGTCGCACCGCGCGGACGGCGCGCGTGGGACGTACGAGACGAATTCGGGCCGGAGGCGGGTCGAATTCACGACGAAGGAGTGGTCCATGAGCATTTTCGGCTGGTTCCGCCGACGGAACGCGGACGGCGCGCAGGTCGAGGGGGCCGGGGAGGCCGCGGGCGGCGCAGGTGACACGGTGCCGGAGCGCGGCGCGGACGAGGCCGTCGGCATCCCGCGGCAGACCGCGGCGGCGGAGGCCGCGGACAGTCAGGACCAGGAGGCGACGAAGTAACCGACGCCGTAGGGCGCCTCGTCGTGGAGGAGCCGCCCGGCGAGGCCGGTGCCCGCGGCGGCACCGGCCAGCAGCTGCCAGCCGCTGCGGCCGGAGGCGCGCAGCTCCTCGGCCACGGCCTGGTCGATGGCGGCGAGCGCGACCGTGTCCGCGGCCCCGAGGGCGCGCGCGGCGTCGGCGTCGAAACCGGCGGCGCGCTCGTCGTACGCCCCCGGCGCCTTGGCGGAGCGGCAGGCGCTCCCGTCTCCCATCACGAGCAGCGCGACGCGCTCGGGGCCCGCCGCCAGGTCGCGGCCCGCGTCGGCGCAGCGGTCCTGGGCGAGCGCCTCGTCGAGGCCGAGGGCCGTGACGGGGGCGGCGTGCCAGCCGGTGCGGGCGAGCAGCCAGGCGGCGAGGGTGAGGGAGGCGGGCAGGGACTGTTCCCCGTCGGCCCCCGGGGCGTCGCCGAGGGTGACCTCGACGTCCACGCCGAAGCCGCGCAGGGAGCCGCGCGTCCCGGCCGGGAACGCGCCCTGCTGCCCGGGGCCCGCGGGTCCTACCACGGCCAGCCGGTCGGGCCTGGCGGCGGCGAGGACGCCGATGGCGTCGGCGCAGGCCGCGCGGGCGGCGTCCATCTCGGGCGCCGCGCCGCCCGCGACCTCGGGCACGAGCAGCGGCGGGCAGGGGCAGACGGCGGCGGCGACAAGCATGCGTCGCAGCCTACTCAGCGGACGGCGCAGCCGCCCGTCTCCGCGGCGGGCTCGGGCGCCGGGGCGCCGACGCGCGGCAGGCCGAGCATGACGCCTTGGCCCGCGGGCGCGGCCGGGGCGGCGGTGCGCAGCTCCCACGCGTCACCGGCGCGCGTGCGCCGCACGGCCTTGACCCGGCCCTCGGCGAGCAGGTGGTGGGGCGCCGCGTAGGTGATCTCCACGGTCGCGGTGTCGCCGGGCCTGACGGGCTCGTCGGGGCGCGTGAAGTGGACGAGCCGGTTGTCGGGGGCGCGGCCGGACAGGCGGCGCGTGGCGTCGTCCTTGCGGCCCTCGCCCTCCGCGACCAGGACCTCGACGGTGCGGCCGAGCTGCTTCTTGTTCTCCGACCAGGAGATGTCCTCCTGGAGCGCGACGAGCCGCTCGTAGCGCTCCTGGACGACCGCCTTCGGCACCTGCCCGTCCATCTCGGCGGCCGGGGTGCCGGGGCGCTTGGAGTACTGGAAGGTGAACGCCTGCGCGAACCGCGCCCCGCGCACGACGTGCAGCGTCTCCTGGAAGTCCTCCTCGGTCTCGCCGGGGAAGCCCACGATGATGTCGGTGGTGATCGCGGCGTCGGGGATGGCGGCGCGGACGCTGTCGATGATCCCGAGGTAGCGCTCCTGCCGGTACGAGCGGCGCATCGCCCGCAGGACCCGGGACGAGCCGGACTGGAGGGGCATGTGCAGCTGCGGCATGACGTTCGGCGTCGCGGCCATGGCCTCGATGACGTCGTCGGTGAAGTCGCGCGGGTGCGGCGACGTGAAGCGGACGCGCTCAAGACCCTCGACGCCGCCGCAGGCGCGCAGCAGCTTGGCGAACGCGCCGCGGTCGCCGATGTCGGAGCCGTACGCGTTGACGTTCTGCCCGAGCAGCGTGATCTCGCTGACGCCCTCGGCGACCAGGGCCTCGATCTCGGCGAGGATGTCGCCCGGCCTGCGGTCCTTCTCCTTGCCGCGCAGCGCGGGGACGATGCAGAAGGTGCAGGTGTTGTTGCAGCCGACGGAGATGGCGACCCAGGCCGCGTACGCGCTCTCGCGGCGGGTGGGCAGCGTGGAGGGGAACGCTTCGAGGGACTCCGCGATCTCCACCTGGGCCTCGCGCTGGACGCGGGCGCGCTCCAGCAGCACGGGGAGGCGGCCGACGTTGTGCGTGCCGAAGACGACATCGACCCACGGCGCGCGGCGGACGATGGTGTCGCGGTCCTTCTGCGCCAGGCAGCCGCCGACGGCGATCTGCATGCCGGGGCTGGTCGCCTTGCGCGGGGCGAGCTGGCCGAGGTTGCCGTACAGGCGGTTGTCGGCGTTCTCGCGGACGGCGCAGGTGTTGAAGACGACGACGTCGGCGGCGTCGGCGCCCGGGGCGGCCGGGACGTATCCGGCGTCCTCCAGCAGACCGGCCATCCGCTCCGAGTCGTGGACGTTCATCTGGCAGCCGAAGGTCCTGACTTCGTACGTGCGCCTGACTTCCGGCATGCGAGAACCCGATCCCTGTCGCTGCGGTGACCAAAAAACTGCCAGTCCCCAAGTCTACGTTCCGCTGGTAGCTTGCTCGGGTGGCTCCCAGCACCTTCGCACGCCGCCCGTCCCTCCCCGCCTTCCTGCGCCGTAGGCCGGTCGCCGTCCTGCTCGGGGTGGTGGTGACGCTGGCGGTGGCGGCCGGGCTGCTGTGGCGCCCGGTGTTCGCGGGCGAGGACTCGCCGCGGGGCCACGTGCGCGTCAGCACGGGCGTCGCCAGCGGCGTCTACGCCCGGTACGGGCAGTTGCTGAGCAGCCAGCTGGAGCGTGACGCCCCCGGTCTCGACCTGGTGCTGCACCCGAGCCAGGGCTCGGTGGAGAACATCGCGCGCCTCGTCTCGGGCGAGGCCGACTTCGCGATCGCCACGGCGGACACCCTCGCCGCGTACATCGCCGGGGACGGCGAGGGCGCGGACCGGCTGCGGGCCTGCGCGCGGCTGTACGACGACTACATCCAGCTCGTCGTGCCCGCCGCGTCCGAGGTGGAGTCGGTGCAGGACCTGCGCGGCCTGCGGGTCGGCGTCGGGCAGGACGAGTCGGGGGTGCAGCCCGCCGCGCGTGAGCTGCTGGCCGCGGGCGGTCTCGACATGGAGACGGACATCGAGGCGGTCCGCGAGGGCATCAACTCGATGCCGCGGATGCTGGAGGCCGGGCGGCTGGACGCGTTCTTCTGGTCGGGCGGCCTGCCCACGTCGGCGATCGAGCGCCTCGCCGACTACGCCGCCATACGGATCGTGCCGCTGGGCGACCTGATGCCCGCGCTGACCGCCGACAACGCGCAGAACGCGTACTACCGCTCCGCCGTCCTACCGCCGGACGCGTACCCGCAGGTGTCGAACGACACGGTCGTGGACACCGTCGCGGTGGCCAACCTCCTCGTCACGACCGACGCCGTGGACGACGCGGTGGTCGAGCAGATGACCCGCTCGGTGATCAACGGCCGCGACCGCATAGGCCAGGAGGTCCACGCCGCGCAGCGCGTTGACCTGCGCACCGCGATCTACACCCAGCCGCTGACCCTCGCCGAGGGAGCGCGCGCCTACTACCGGTCGGCCAAGTCCTGACTCCCCCGCGTCCGCCACGAGGCACGGTCCGCCAACGGGCCGTGCCGCATCGGCATGCGCCGGGGTCCCCCACATCCCACCAGGTCCATCGAGGAGTCCAGCCATGCACGACGACCGCCGTCTCGTCGAGAACCGCCTCCGCCGTGTCCTGGAGGAGCGCGTCAGGCCCGCCGTCCACGGCAGCCCGATACCGCTGGACGTCGAGCGCTGGGACGCGCCGGGCGAGCCCGTGCCGGTCGCCGAGGGCCTGGCCGCCGCCTACCGACCGGCCGCCGTCGGGGAGCCGTGGGGCCCGGCCTGGGGCACGACGTGGTTCCGGCTGACGGGACGGGTGCCGCGGGAGTGGGCGGGGCAGCCCGTCGAGGCGCTGCTCGACCTGGGCTTCGACCGCGTGCAGGCGGGTTTCCAGTGCGAGGGGCTCGTCTACCTGCCGGACGGGCGGGCCGTGAAGGGGCTGCACCCGAAGAACGACTGGGTGCGCGTCGCCGACAGTGCCGCGGGCGGCGAGGACGTCCTGCTGCACGTGGAGGCCGCCGCCAACCCCGTGCTGAACGCGGGCGCGGCCACCGGCCTCGGCGACCGGCTGACGGCGGGCGACGCGCCGCTTTACCGGACCGCCCGCCTCGACCTGGCCGTCTTCCGGCCCGAGGTCTTCGAGCTGGTGCACGACTTCGAGGTGCTCGGCGGGCTCATGACCCAGCTCCCGGAGGACGACGCGCGCCGCTGGACGCTGCTGCGCGCCCTCGACCGCGCGCTCGACGCGATCGACCTGGACGACGTGCCCGGCAGCGCCCCGGCGGCGCGCGCCGAGCTGGCCGGGGTGCTGGCCAGGCCCGCCCACGCCTCCGCGCACCGGCTGAGCGCCGTCGGGCACGCCCACATCGACTCGGCCTGGCTGTGGCCGCTGCGGGAGACCGTGCGGAAGGTCGCCAGGACGTCGGCGAACGTCGTGGCGCTCATGGACGACCACCCCGACTTCGTCTTCGCCATGTCGCAGGCCCAGCAGCTCGCCTGGCTGAAGGAGCACCGGCCCGAGATCTTCGCGCGGGTCAGGGAGAAGGTCGCGGACGGGACGTTCGTGCCCGTGGGCGGCATGTGGGTCGAGTCGGACACCAACATGGTGGGCGGCGAGGCGATGGCGCGGCAGTTCGTCCACGGCAAGCGGTTCTTCCTGGACGAGTTCGGCATCGAGACGCGCGAGGTGTGGCTGCCCGACTCGTTCGGCTACACCGGCGCGCTGCCGCAGCTGGTGAAGCTGTCGGGCTCGCAGTGGTTCCTCACGCAGAAGATCTCATGGAGCCAGGTCAACGCCTTCCCGCACCACACGTTCTGGTGGGAGGGCATCGACGGCACGCGGATCTTCACGCACTTCCCGCCGATCGACACGTACAACGCGGAGCTGACAGGCGACGAACTGGCGCATGCGCAGCGGAACTTCCGCGAGAAGGGCCGCGCCACGCGGTCGCTGGTGCCCTTCGGCTTCGGTGACGGCGGCGGCGGCCCCACCCGCGAGATGCTCGCGCGGGCCCGGCGCGTGCGGGACCTGGAGGGGTCGCCGCGGCTGGAGATCGAGCCGCCGGAGGCGTTCTTCAGGGCGGCGCACGAGGAGTACGGCGCCGAGGCCCCCGTGTGGGTCGGCGAGCTGTACCTGGAGCTGCACCGGGGCACGTACACGTCCCAGGCCAAGACCAAGCAGGGCAACCGGCACAGCGAGTCGCTGCTGCGCGAGGCCGAGCTGTGGGCGGCGACGGCGGCCGTGCGGGTGCCGGGCTACGCGTACCCGTACGAGGATCTCGACCGGATCTGGAAGACGGTGCTGCTGCACCAGTTCCACGACATCCTGCCCGGCTCCTCGATCGCCTGGGTCCACCGCGAGGCGCGCGAGACGTACGCCCGGGTACGGGACGAGCTGCTGGCGCTCGTGGACACGGCCCAGCGCGCGCTGGCGGGCGAGGGCACGGACACCGTCGTCTTCAACGCGGCGCCGCACGCGCGGGGCGGCGTCGAGGGCGGCGGCGCGGCCGTCCGCGAGGGGACGGGGGACGCGCCGACGGTCGCCGCGCCGCGCGAGGGCGGCGGCTTCACGCTGGACAACGGGCTGCTGCGCGTCACCGTGGACGGGCGCGGCCTCGTCGTCTCGGCGGTGGACCTGGCGGCCGGGCGTGACGCGATCGCCCCGGGCACGGCGGGCAACCTGCTCCAGCTCCACCCCGACCTGCCGAACCTGTGGGACGCCTGGGACGTGGACGAGTTCTACCGGCACCGGGTCACGGACCTGGTGGACGTCGCGTCGCTCACCCTGGCCGCGCCGGACACGGTCGAGGTGACGCGCGCGTTCGGCTCCTCCCGTGTGGTGCAGCGGCTGACGCTGCGCCCCGGTGCGCGGGCGCTGGAGATCGAGGCGGACATCGACTGGCGGGAGCGCGAGAAGATCCTCAAGGCGGCGTTCCCGCTGGACGTGAAGGCCGACGTGTCGGCGGCCGAGACGCAGTTCGGGCACGTGGAGCGGGCCACCCACACGAACACGACGTGGGAGGCCGCCAAGTTCGAGATCTGCGCGCACCGCTGGCTGCGCGTGGGCGAGCCGGGCTGGGGCGCGGCGCTGGTCAACGACTCGACGTACGGCCACGACGTGACGCGCGACGTGCGTGCGGACGGCGGGCAGACGACGACGGTGCGGCTCTCGCTCCTGCGCGCCCCGCGCTACCCGGACCCGGAGACCGACCAGGGCACGCACCGCCTGCGGTACGCGCTGGTGCCGGGCGCGACCGTCGCGGACGCCGTGCGGGAGGGCCACTGGATCAACCTGCCGGAGCGCGCCGTCACGGGCGCCCGCGCCGTCGCGCCGCTGGCGGGGGTGGAGAGCGCCTCGGGGGACATCGTGCTGGAGACGGTGAAGCTGGCGGACGACGGCAGCGGCGACGTCGTGCTGCGGCTCTACGAGGCGTCGGGCGGCCGGGCCGCCGGGACGCTGCGCGCGGGCCTGCCGCTGGCGTCGGTGACGGCCACCGACCTGCTGGAGCGCCCGCTCGGCGGCGACGCGGACGCCCCGGCGTACGAGGCGGGCCCCGGCGGGGACGTGGCGCTGGCGCTGCGGCCGTTCGAGATCCTCACCCTGCGCCTGTCGCCTGCCGGGGACCGCTGACGACGGCGGCGGGGCCTGAGCGCTCGGGCCGGTTCCTCGGCACGTCCACGGTGACCTTGAGGCCGCGCGGCTCCGCGTGCGCGTAGCTGATGCGGGCGCTCCCCGCGGCCAGCAGGGCGCCGACGATGGACAGGCCGAGGCCGGAGCCGCCGACGTTCTGGTGCCGCCCGCTGCGCCAGAAGCGGCGGCCGATCCGCTCCAGCTCCCCGTCGTCGAGGCCGGGGCCCGTGTCGGTGGTCTCTATGCGCACGTGGTCGGCGGACGAGGACACCATGACGGTGACCTCGCCGCCCGGCGGCGTGAACTTGAGGGCGTTGTCCACCACGGCGTCGAGGGCGCTGGACAGGCCGACGGGGTCGGCCCAGCCGGTGACCGCGACCGGCCCGCCGAGCATCAGGTCCACGTCCTTCTGGTCGGCGACCGGGCGCCAGGAGGCGACGCGCTCGGCGACCAGCGCGGCCACGTCGGTCAGCCGCAGGTCGGCGGCGCTGTGCTCGGCGAGCGCGAGGTCGAGCAGCCCGTCGAGGACCTTGGCGAGCCGCTTGCCCTCGGTCTTGACCGAGGCGATCTCCTCGTTGCCCTCGGGCAGTTCGAGCCCGAGCAGGTCGATCCGCAGGAGCAGGGCGGCCAGGGGGTTGCGCAGCTGGTGGGAGGCGTCGGCGACGAAGGCGCGCTGCTGTTCCATGACCTCCTCGACGTTGTCGGCCATCTCGTTGAACGAGTGGGCGAGCCGACGCAGCTCCGGCGGCCCCCCGGCGGCGGCGACCCGGGCCGTGAGGCGCCCGGTGGCGATCTGGTGGGTGGCCCTGTCCAGCACGCGCACGGGCCGCAGCACCCAGCTGGTCAGCCGGACGGCGGCGAGCACGGCGAGGAGCATCGCGGCGGCCTCGCCGACGGCGATGGGCAGCCAGCTCGCCAGGATGCGCGAGCGCAGCGGCCCGGTCGGCGACTCCGTGACGACGACGGCGATCACGTCGCCGTCGCGTATCACCGGCGAGGCGACGACGAGCGTGCGGTCGGTGTCCCAGGGCCACACCTGGCTCGGGCCCTGGCTGCGGCGCCCGGCGAGGGCCTCGGTGAACTCCTCGCCCAGCGTCCCGCCGGGCGGCTCCCAGTCCCCCGGGGCGACGGCCAGCGGCTGCCCGTCGCGCTGGAAGACACCGGCCTTGATGCCGTACACGTCGTGGTAGATGGCCAGGTCCTCCTCCAGCGCGGTCTGCGGCGGACGGCCCGCGGGGGGCACGTCCGTGGCGCTCTGGGCGAGGGAGGCGAAGCGGGCGGTGTCGTCGATCCGATCGACGACGACGCGCTGCTGCTCGTCCCTGGCCTGGCTCGCGGCCAGCGGGATGCCGAGGGCGAGCATGACACCGGCCATCAGGACGATGAGCAGGGGGAGAAGGCGTGAGCGCATGAAGTGGGGGCCCGGGGTCAGGCGGCGGGAACGGCCAGGCGGTAGCCGACGCCGCGTACGGTCTCGACGAGCTCGGGCCGCCGCAGCTTCGACCGCAGCGAGGCGATGTGCACCTCAAGGGTACGGCCGGTGCCCTTCCAGTTCGTCTGCCAGACGTCGCTGATGATCTGCTCACGGCGGAAGACGACCCCGGGGCGCTGGGCGAGCAGGGCGAGCAGGTCGAACTCCTTGCGGGTGAGCGCGATCTGCTGCCCGTCCACGGACACCTGGCGGGTGGCCAGCTCGACGGTGATGGGTCCGAGTGAGAGTACGCCCTCCCGCCCGTCGGGCGCGGCGGTCTCCTCCTCGGGGCCGGTGCGGCGGGCGACGGCGTGGATGCGGGCGAGCAGCTCCCCGGTGTCGTAGGGCTTCACGACGTAGTCGTCGGCGCCGAGGTTAAGACCGTGGATGCGGGAGCGGATGTCGGCACGCGCGGTGACCATGATGATGGGGACGGCGGTGATGCGGCGGATGCGTCCGCACACCTCGAAACCGTCCACGTCGGGCAGGCCGAGGTCGAGCAGGACGACGCCGAAGGTGCGGGTGCGGAGGTGGGCGATGGCCTCCTCGCCGCCGCGGGCGCGCGTCACGTCGAAACCGTGCCGCGTCAGTACGGCGACCAGGGCGGCGGCGACATGCTCGTCGTCCTCGACCAGCAGCAGTCTCATGCCCCGTGCCCTCCTCTTCGCTGGTACACGGCTCCCTGTAAGACGCATCCACGCGGATGTTCACCACCCGCGTCAAGGGGGGTAGGAGGAGGGGAACGCTTCCGTTACGCGACGCTCACCTGCGGTCCGGCGATGATCACTTTCCGCTACGAGACCGCGATCACATCGTGATGCTCAAGTTCCGCTCAGATCTGCTGACGCTGTGTCGGCGCGCTGGCTAGTGTCCCGTCCCAACCGACGAGGACGGAGCAACGCACGATGAGCGACGCGGCGCTGATCAAGAAACCGCAGGATGTCGCACCCCTGGCGGAAGACCTGGTCGTCCTGAGCGATGTGAACAAGCACTACGGTGCACTGCACGTGCTCCAGGACATCAACCTGACCATCAAGCGCGGCGAGGTCGTCGTCGTGATCGGTCCTTCCGGTTCCGGCAAATCGACTCTCTGCAGGACCATCAACCGGCTGGAGACGATCGACTCCGGCACGATCACCATCGACGAGAAGCCGCTGCCGGAGGAGGGCCGTCAGCTGGCCCGCCTGCGCGCGGAGGTCGGGATGGTGTTCCAGTCCTTCAACCTGTTCGCACACAAGACGGTTCTCGAGAACGTCATGCTGGGCCCGATCAAGGTCCGGCGGGAGAACAAGACCGAGGTCGAGGCGCGGGCGCGTGACCTGCTCACGCGGGTCGGCGTCGGCAACCAGTGCGACAAGTACCCCGCACAGCTCTCCGGCGGCCAGCAGCAGCGTGTGGCGATCGCCCGCGCGCTGGCGATGAAGCCGAAGGTGATGCTCTTCGACGAGCCCACCTCCGCGCTGGACCCGGAGATGATCAACGAGGTCCTCGAAGTCATGCGGACGCTGGCCGAAGAGGGCATGACCATGGTTGTCGTCACCCATGAGATGGGCTTCGCCCGGTCCGCGGCCAACCGCGTGGTCTTCATGGCTGACGGGCGGATCGTCGAAGAGGCCGACCCCCACCAGTTCTTCGACAACCCGCAGAGTGACCGGGCCCGGGACTTCCTCTCGAAGATCCTCGCCCACTAGGGCCGGGACCCCGGCACCTTTCTTTCGCACGATCATTCAGACACAGAAGGACACAGAGCACTCATGAACTTCCGTAAGGCAAGCGCGCTGGCCGCTTCGATCCTCGCCCTCTCCCTGACCGCGACCGCCTGCGGTGGCGGCGGTGACGACGAGGACGGCGACGGTGGGGGCAGCGGCGGTGGCGGCGGCGAGAGCATCACCATCGGCATCAAGTTCGACCAGCCGGGCCTCGGCCTGAAGACCCCGGACGGGGACTTCGCGGGCTTCGACGTGGACGTGGCCACGTACGTCGCCGGTGTGCTGGGCTACGAGCCCGAGAACATCGAGTTCGTCGAGGCGCCCAGCGCCGAGCGCGAGAACCTGCTCAGCCGCGGCGACGTGGACTTCATCGTCGCCAGCTACTCGATCACGCCCGAGCGCGAGGAGAGCGTCTCCTTCGCCGGTCCGTACTTCCTGGCCCACCAGGACCTGCTGATGCGTTCCGGCGAGGCCGTCTCCTCCGTGGAGGAGATCAACGACCTCACCCTGTGTTCGGTCACCGGCTCCACCTCGGCGCAGAACGTGCAGAACGACTTCGCGCCGGACGCCGACCTCTTCGAGCGGGGCACCTACTCGGAGTGCCTGACCGGTCTGGAGAACGGCCAGGTGGACGCCCTGACCACGGACGACTCGATCCTCGCCGGTTACGCGGCGCAGGAGCAGAACGTGGGCAAGTTCGAGCTGGCCGGTCTTGAGCTGAGCGACGAGAACTACGGCATCGGCATCCCGAAGGACGACACCGAGCTGCAGACGCAGATCAACGACGCGATCCAGCAGATGGTGGACGACGGTTCCTGGCAGCAGGCGATCGACGAGAACTTCGGCCCCGCGAACTACGAGACCGAGCCGGCCCCGGCCATCGCCGCGACCAGCTGATCCCCTCCAGGTCACCCGGTGGCGCGCCGCCCGCGCGGCGGCGCGCCACACCCCCCGTACCTTCTAGTCGAGACTGAGAGATTCCGTGTTCGACTTCCTCGATCTTGAGCGGTATGACCTCTTCGGGGTGTTCTGGACGACGATCCAGCTGACCGTCTACTCGGCGATCGGTTCGCTCATCTGGGGCACGATCCTGGCCGGCATGCGCGTCAGCCCCGTGCCGATCATGCGGGGCTTCGCCACCGTGTACGTGAACCTGCTCCGTAACACCCCCCTGACCCTGATCATCGTCTTCTGCTCGCTGGGCCTGAACCAGACGCTGGGTGTGACGATGTTCACCGACGGCGACCCGGAGCCGACCAACTTCCGGCTCGCGGTCCTCGGCTTCATCGTCTACACCGCCACCTTCGTCTGCGAGGCCATCCGCTCCGGCATCAACACGGTGCCGGTCGGGCAGGCCGAGGCGGCCCGTGCCATCGGCCTCCCCTTCACCCAGGTGCTCGGCACGATCGTGCTGCCGCAGGCGTTCCGCGCCGTGATCGCGCCCCTGGCCAACGTCCTCATCGCCCTCACCAAGAACACGACGGTCGCCGCGGCCATCGGCGTGGCCGAGGCGTCGCTCCTCATGAAGGAGATGATCGAGAACGAGGCCCAGACCATCCCGATCGCCCTGGTGTTCGCCTTCGGGTTCATCATCCTCACCCTGCCGATGGGGCTGTTCCTCGGCTGGGTGGCCAATCGCATGGCGGTGAAGCGATGACCAACCTGTCCGTCCTCTACGACGCCCCGGGCCCTCGCGCGAAGCGCCGTAACGCGGCGCTGGCCGTCCTGTTCATCGTCGTGCTCGGCCTGCTGCTGTGGGTGACGATCAACGCCCTCAACGACAAGAACCAGCTCGACGCCGAGAAGTGGGACCCCTTCGTCACCGACTCGCGCGTCTGGTCCACGTACCTGTGGCCCGGCCTCCAGGAGACCCTGAAGGCGGCCTTCCTCTCGCTCGTGATCGCGCTCCCCCTCGGCGCGATCCTGGGCATCGGCCGGCTGTCGGACCACTGGTGGATCAGGCGCCCGTGCGACGTGGTCGTCGAGTTCTTCCGCGCCCTCCCGGTGCTGCTGCTCATGCTGTTCGCCAACGAGGCGTACTTCCAGTGGTCGGACGTGGACCGCGAGGTCAGGCCGCTGTACGCCGTCGTCACCGCCCTGGTGCTCTACAACGCCTCGGTGCTGGCGGAGATCGTCCGCGCGGGTGTCAAGTCGCTCCCCAGCGGCCAGCAGGACGCCTCCCGTGCGATCGGCATGCGCAAGGGCCAGACAATGGTGACCATCCTGCTGCCGCAGGCCGTCACCGTGATGCTCCCGGCGATCGTGAGCCAGCTCGTCGTCATCGTGAAGGACACGACGCTCGGCGGTGTCATGCTGGGCTTCGGCGAGCTGCTGAGCAACGCCCGCCTGGTCTCGACGAACTACTCGAACACCATCGCGGCGTACGCCGTCGCGGCGGCGATCTTCATCGTGCTGAACTTCCTGCTCACCTCCTTCGCCTCCTGGCTGGAGAAGAAGATCAGGCGGGGCAAGCGCAACCCGGGCGCCTCGGTGACGGGCGAGCCCAGCGGCCTGGAGCCCACGGCGCCGTCCTCCATGACGGTGACGGCCTCCGCGGGATCGGCCGCCTGACACGCGGGACAGGACGGCTCCACGTTGTCTCCTGATCGACTTGACGCGTGATCACCGACTGGGTTGCACTACGTCCGTGCAGCCCGTGATCATCGCCGGCGCGGGCCCCACCGGGCTCGCGCTGGCGCATGCCCTGGCCGGGTACGGCGTCCCGTCCGTCGTCCTCGACGGGACGGGGACGCCGCCGGCCAAGCGCCTCGCCCGCACCTGTGTCCTGGGCGAGGACACCCTCGGCTGGACGGCACTCCCCGGTGTCGGGCGGGAGGCCGCCCCGTGGACCGCCTGGCGGACCACCTCTCGCGGACGTCCGCTGGCCGAGGAGGAGTTCACCCCGGACGGCGCCCCGCGCCATCTGCCCCAGCACGTGCTGGAGGGCGCGCTGCGCGCGGCCGTCGCCGACCGGGACCTGGTCAGGATCGTCCCCGACCACCGGCTGACCGGCTACGAGCAGCGCGGGAACGGCGTCGTCGCGCACACCGTGCGCCGCGCGCCGGAGGGGATGCGCGCGCAGGCGGGCTCGTTCCACGGCAGCCATCTCGTCGGCTGCGACGGGGCACGCTCCACCGTCCGCAAGCTGATGAACGTGCCCTTCCCCGGCCGGACCGGGGTGGAGCGGTACGCGGTGGCCGCGCTCAGGGCCGAGCTGCCCAGGCCGGGCGAGGCCGGGCTGCACCGGGGCCTGCCCGCGGGCGAGGTGACGGTACGCCCGCTCTCCGACGGGCGCTGGCGGCTCGACTGGCCGCTCCCCGACGACGGCGCACTCGTCACCCCCGAGACGATCCTCGACCGGCTCCACAGCACGCTGGCGGCCTGGCACGACGGTGACGTCCCGCCGTACGACCTGCTCGACACGGGCGTCCACCTCTGCCACCAGCGGCTGGCCCGCCGCTGGCGGGACGGCCGGGTCCTCCTCGCAGGTGACGCCGCCCATCTGCTCGGCGCCCTCGGCACCCAGCAGGTCGCCGAAGGGCTGCGGGACGCCGCCAATCTCGCCTGGAAGCTGGCCGTCGCGGCGCACGAGGGGTACGCCGAGTCGCTGCTGGACAGCTACGAGACCGAGCGCCGCACGACCGTCGCGGCGCGGCTGCGGGCCGTGGACCAGGCGCTTCCCCTCGTGCGCGGCGGCGGGCTCTCGGCGCGCCTCACCGGCCGGGGCCGTAACCGGCTGACGCTGCTCGCCGACGCCCACCTCGGCCAGGGCGCCCTGGGCGGTCCGCCGGTCCACAGCGGGTCCCCGCTCACCTGCTCGCCGCTGCGGACCATGGAGACGGCCACCCGTCCCGGCGCGTACGCCGCCGACGTCCCGGTGATAGCGCTCGACGGGACCCGCGCGCGGCTCCGGCAGCGGCTGGGCGGGCCGCTCCTGCTGCTCCTGACGGCCCCGGGCGCGGGCGTATGGGAGGCCAAGCACTGGCTGCGGGCCGGTCTCATGCCGGAACTAGCCACGGCGGCGCGGGCACTTCCGCTCCCGGCCGAGCTGCTCGTGACCGAGAACTACCCGGGGACGGGCCCGCACACGCTCCTGCTGATCCGTCCCGACGGCCACCTCGCCGCCGCCGTACCGGCCGGGGACCACGAGTCCCTGGAGGCGTGCGCACGCACCCTGCGCGGCACCACCGCGCCCGACGTCTCCGGCGCGCCCGGAGGATCGGGCAGCCGGCCCCCGCGCCACGTCTGAGGCCCGTCCCGAGGTCCGCCCCCGGGGCGTGACGGCCCGCGCGGACCGGGAAGGACGGGCACCGGCGCCCCGCTCCCCCGCACGGCCCCCGAGCGGCTCACACCTCGTCCGCGAAGTATCCCTCGGCCAGGTCGGCGTCCTCGCCCTCCTCCTCCAGCGCGCGCCGCACCACGCGGAGGGCGAGGCCCTGGGAGTAGCCCTTGCGGGCCAGCATCCCGACCAGGCGGCGCATCCGCTTGTCGCGGTCGAGCCCGCGCGTGGCCCGCAGCTTCCGCTCGACCAGCCCCCGGGCCGTCTCCTCCTCCCGCTCACTGTCGAGTTGTCCCACGGCCTCCTCGATGACGGCCGGTGCCACGCCCTTGGTCCGCAGTTCCTGGGCGAGCGCCCTGCGGGCGAGGCCCCGCCCGTGGTGGCGGGACTCGACCCAGGCGTCCGCGAACGCCGCGTCGTCGATGAGCCCGACCTCCTCGAAACGGTCGAGCACCACCGCGACGACGTCCTCCGGGACGTCCTTCGCCCGTAGCGCGTCGGCGAGCTGCCGCCGGGTGCGCGGTGAGCCCGTCAGCAGCCGCAGGCAGAGGGCGCGCGCCCGTTCCACCGGGTCACGCGGCGCCGGAGGCTCCCCCGTCCCGTCCCGGTCCGTCCCCCGGGGCCCGGCCTGAGCCGTTCCCCGGGACGGAGCCCCGGACGGCGCGGCGGCCGGGCGGGAACCGGCACCGTGCGCCGCGTGCTCCGGCCATTCGCTGCGCCGGGTCACGGATCAGCTCTTGGCCGCCGCCACGGGCTTGGCCGCCCGGGGCGTCTTGGCGGCCGTGGCGGGCGCGGGCACCTCGACCGGTGCCGTGGCGGCGGCGGTGCCGTCCGCCGCGTCCTTGCCCGGCTCCTCCTGGGGCGTCTCGGCCTTCGGCCCGATGCCGAGCTTGTCCTTGATCTTCCTCTCGATCTCGTCGGCGAGGTCGGGGTTGTCCCGCAGGAAGTTGCGGGCGTTCTCCTTGCCCTGGCCGAGCTGGTCGCCCTCGTAGGTGTACCAGGCGCCCGACTTGCGGATGAAGCCGTGCTCCACGCCCATGTCGATCAGGCCGCCCTCACGGCTGATGCCGATGCCGTAGAGGATGTCGAACTCGGCCTGCTTGAAGGGCGGGGCCACCTTGTTCTTCACGACCTTGACGCGGGTGCGGTTGCCGACCGCGTCGGTGCCGTCCTTCAGCGTCTCGATGCGCCGGATGTCCAGCCGCACCGAGGCGTAGAACTTGAGCGCCCGGCCGCCCGTCGTCGTCTCGGGCGAGCCGAACATGACGCCGACCTTCTCCCGGAGCTGGTTGATGAAGACCGCGGTGGTCTTCGACTGGTTGAGCGCGCCGGTGATCTTCCGCAGGGCCTGGCTCATCAGCCGCGCCTGGAGGCCGACATGGGAGTCACCCATCTCGCCCTCGATCTCCGCGCGCGGCACGAGGGCGGCGACGGAGTCGATGACGATGAGGTCGAGGGCGCCGGAGCGGATGAGCATGTCGGTGATCTCCAGCGCCTGCTCGCCGTTGTCCGGCTGGGAGAGGATCAGCTGGTCCACGTCCACGCCGAGGCGCTTGGCGTACTCGGGGTCGAGCGCGTGCTCGGCGTCCACGAAGGCGACCGTGCCCCCGGCGCGCTGGGCGTTCGCCACCGCGTGCAGGGTGAGGGTCGTCTTGCCGGAGGACTCAGGGCCGAAAACCTCGACCACCCGGCCGCGCGGCAGCCCGCCGACCCCCAGGGCGACGTCGAGGGCCGTGGAGCCGGTCGGGATGATCTCGATCGGCTCGTTCGGCCGCTCGCCCAGGCGCATCACGGCGCCCTTGCCGAATTGTCGTTCAATCTGTGCGAGAGCGGCGTCGAGCGCCTTCTCGCGGTCCGTACCTGCCATCGGTGCCACCCGGTCCGTCTGATTCGATCGCTTCACATCCACGGACGCTAGCGCCTGGCACTGACAACCGCGGTACGCACACCGCCAGGCACGGGCCCGCACCCCCATGAGAATGGCTGTTCGATTTTCGTGTCAAGCGGACCCCTTTTCCTGTGGATAACCGGAAAAGCCCAGGTCAGAGACGTCATCGCAGGCGAGGAGGCACATCCATCGCCGCGCAGACGACCCGCCAGACGTCTTTCGCGTCCCAGCCCGCGTCGAGTGCCTCACACACGGTCCGGCCGCCGAGCCCGGACATCACGTGGTCCCGGGCGAAGGAGTCCGCGTACGCCTCCCCGAAGTGTTCCGTCATCCGCTGCCAGAAGTCCGTCAACCGCATGCCCCCAGTATCCCGCCCCGCTATCCGCCCACCGCCCGCACACCCGCCGTGACGGCCACCGCCACGGCCACCACCAGCAGGAACGGCGCCCGCAGCAGCAACGCCCCACCGGCCGCCGCGACCCCGGCGGCCCGCGCGTCCACGGTCAGGCCGCCCGTGCCGTCGTCCACAGTCTGGAGAACCGTCAGCGCCGCGAGCAGCGCCACCGGGATCAGCGGGGCGAGCCGCCGGACGGCCGGACGCTCCAGCGCCCCGGCGGGTACCGAGAGGCCGAGCAGCTTCACCAGGTAACAGCCGACCGCCGTCGCGATGATCGCGCTCCACACCGCCATCACACGGCCTCCGGTCCCGGCACCGTGCCCGCGCCGTCCCCGTCGCGGCGCCCGGCGACCAGCAGCGCCAGCGGGGCCGCGAGCCCGGCCACCAGCACGGGCAGACCGGCCGGTAGCAGCGGAAGCCCGGCGAGCGCCAGGAGCACGGCACCGGCCGCCGCGGTCCGCTCCACCGTGCCGCGCAGCATGGGCGCGAGAAGCGCGAGGAAGACGGCGGGCCCGGCGGCGTCGAGCCCCCAGGCCGCCGGGTCGCCGAGGGCTCCGGCGCCGAGCGCGCCCCCCAGGGTCGTCAGGTTCCAGAAGAGGTACAGCGTCACGCCGGTGACCGCGAAGCCCCGCCTGGCGGACGCGCGGTTCCGCTGCGCGAGGGCGACGACGGTGGTCTCGTCGATCACCCAGTGGGCGGCGAGCGGGTGGAGCCACCGGGGCAGCCGCAGCAGCGTGGACAGCCGCAGGCCGTAGAGGCAGTTGCGCAGGCCGAGGACGAGCGCCCCGGCCGCCGCCGTGGCCGGTGCGCTGCCCGACGCAAGCGCGCTGACCAGGGCGAACTGCGAGGCGCCGGTGAAGACGAACAGGCTGAGCGCGCACGCCTGCGGCACGCTCAGCCCGCTGGAGACGGCCATCACCCCGAAGGCGAATCCGGACAGCCCCACGGCGATGCCGACACCGGACGCGTCACGCGTCACCTGTTTCCCCGGATCAGCCGGGAGCGCCCGGTCCTGTCCGCTGTCCACCGGATACTCGATCATGGGCGAACGATAAAGGTCTCTTCAGCGACACATCTTGCACGTTTTTGCCTCGCTCACCGGCACGCCGACGGCGCGCGGGCCGTGATCTCCCGCCGCTGGCCCACGGGAGGTACGGGCGGTGGTGCCGGTGGCGATGTCAGTGGCCGGGTGCACGATGGGCTCATGCACGCATCGGCGACACCGGACCCGGAATCGGCGCTCGCGGGGTTCACCGCCCCGACCAGGGCCTGGTTCACGCGCGCCTTCCACGCGCCCACGGCCGCCCAGGAGGGCGCCTGGCGGGCCATCGCCGAGGACTCCGACGCCCTGGTCGTCGCCCCCACCGGATCGGGCAAGACCCTGGCCGCCTTCCTCGCCTCCCTCGACCGGCTCGCCGCCACCCCGCCGCCCGCCGACCCGCACAAGCGCTGCCGCGTGCTGTACATCTCCCCCCTCAAGGCGCTGGCCGTCGATGTGGAGCGCAACCTGCGCAGCCCCCTGACCGGCATCCGGCAGGAGTCGGTCAGGCTCGGGCTGCCCGAGCCCGACGTCCGCGTCGGCACCAGGACGGGCGACACCCCGGCCGCGGACCGCCGGGCACTCGTCAGGAGACCGCCCGACATCCTGATCACCACGCCCGAGTCCCTGTTCCTGATGCTGACCTCGGCCGCCAGGGAGGCGCTGACCGGGATCGAGACGGTGGTGCTGGACGAGGTGCACGCCGTCGCGGGGACCAAGCGCGGCGCGCACCTCGCTCTCTCCCTCGAACGGCTCGACCTCCTGCTCCCCCGCCCCGCCCGGCGCATCGGGCTGTCCGCCACCGTGCGCCCGGTGGACGAGGTGGCCCGGTTCCTGTCACCACGGCGCAAGGCCAGGATCGTCCAGCCGCCGTCGGGGAAGATCTTCGACCTGTCCGTGGTCGTGCCGGTGCCCGACATGGGCGAGCTGGGCGGCTCACCGGTACCCGACACACCGGGCAGCGGCGAGCAGCCGTCGATCTGGCCCTCCGTCGAGGAACGCGTCGTGGACCTGGTGCAGGCCCACCGCTCGACGATCGTCTTCGCCAACTCACGGCGGCTCGCGGAACGCCTGTGCAACAGGATGAACGAGATCGCCGTCCAGCGCGCCTCGGGCGAACCCCTCCCCGAGACGCACGCGCCCGCCGCGCTGATGGGCGGCTCAGGCGCGGCCAAGGGAGCGCCCGCCGTCCTGGCACGGGCGCACCACGGCTCCGTCTCGAAGGAGCAGCGCTCCCTCATCGAGGAGGACCTGAAGGCAGGGCGGCTCCCCGCCGTCGTCGCCACCTCCAGCCTGGAGCTGGGCATCGACATGGGCGCAGTCGATCTCGTCGTGCAGGTCGAGTCGCCGCCCTCGGTGGCCTCCGGCCTCCAGCGCGTGGGCCGCGCCGGGCACCAGGTCGGGGCCGTCTCGTCCGGCGTGGTCTTCCCCAAGTACCGGGGCGACCTCGTGCAGTCGGCGGTGGTCACCGAGCGGATGCGCGGCGGGCAGATCGAGCAGCTGCGCGTCCCCGCCAATCCGCTGGACGTCCTCGCGCAGCAGCTCGTCGCCATGACGGCCATGGACAGCTGGGACGTGGACGAGCTGCTGACCGTCGTGCGAGGCGCGGCGCCGTTCGCCGCCCTGCCCGAGTCGGCCTTCCACGCCGTGCTCGACATGCTCGCCGGGCGCTACCCGTCCGACGCCTTCGCCGAGCTGCGCCCCCGCCTCGTGTGGGACAGGGTGGCCCACACGGTCACGGGCAGACCGGGCGCGCAGCGGCTGGCCGTCACCTCGGGCGGCACGATCCCGGACCGCGGCCTGTTCGGCGTCTTCCTCGCCGGGGCCGACCCGCGCCGGGGCGGCGGCCGGGTCGGCGAGCTGGACGAGGAGATGGTCTACGAGTCCCGCGTCGGGGACGTCTTCACCCTCGGCACGACGTCCTGGCGCATCGAGGACATCACCCGCGACCGCGTGCTCGTCTCGCCCGCCCCCGGCGTCCCGGGCAGGCTGCCCTTCTGGAAGGGCGACCAACTGGGCCGCCCCTTGGAGTTGGGCCGGGCCCTCGGCGCGTTCGTGCGCGAGGTCGGCGCCCTCCCGGCGGAGGCCGCGCGGGAGCGGCTGGGCATGGCCGGTCTGGACACCTGGGCCGTGGACAACGTCCTCGCCTACCTGGACGAGCAGCGCGAGGCGTGCGGGCACCTGCCCGACGACCGCACCGTCGTCGTCGAGCGCTTCCGTGACGAGCTGGGCGACTGGCGCGTCGTCATCCACTCGCCGTTCGGCGCGCAGGTGCACGCCCCCTGGGCCCTCGCCCTGGGGGCGCGGCTCATGGAACGGTTCGGCCTCGACGCCCAGGTGGCGCACGCCGACGACGGCATCGTCCTGCGCCTCCCCGACACGGACGCGTTCGCCGCCGACCCCGATCCCACCGACGGCGGCACGGGCGTAGGCAACGCGGCGTACGACGACGGCCACGCCCCGGTCGGCACGGCCGACGTCCTGTTCGACCGGGGCGACGTCGAACGGATCGTCACCGAACAGGTCGGCGGCTCGGCCCTGTTCGCCGCCCGCTTCCGGGAGTGCGCGGCGCGCGCCCTGCTGCTCCCCCGCCGCAGCCCCGGCAAGCGCAGCCCGCTGTGGCAGCAGCGGCAGCGCGCCGCGCAGCTCTTGTCGGTGGCCAGCGAGTTCGGCTCGTTCCCGATCGTGCTGGAGACCGTCCGCGAATGCCTCCAGGACGTCTTCGACGTCCCGGGGCTCGTCCAGCTGATGGGGGACATCGAGGCCCGCCGGGTGCGGCTGGTCGAGGTGACCACGCCCGAGCCCTCGCCGTTCGCCCGCTCCCTGCTCTTCGGCTACGTGGCGCAGTACCTGTACGAGGGCGACTCGCCGCTCGCGGAGCGCCGCGCCGCCGCCCTCTCCCTCGACTCCCGCCTGCTGGCCGAGCTGCTGGGCCAGGCGGAGCTGCGCGAACTGCTCGACCCGCAGGTGCTCGCCGAGCTGGAACGGGAGCTGGCCTGGCTGACGGACGAGCGGCGCGTCAGGGACGCCGAGGGCGTCGCCGACCTGCTGCGCGTCCTCGGACCGCTCACCGACGCCGAGCTGACCGAACGCGGCGCCGACACCGTCTGGGCCGCCGAGCTGGCCGCGGCGCGGCGCGTGATCCGCGTCAGGATCGCCGGGGCGGAGCACTGGGCGGCCGTCGAGGACGCGGGACGCCTCAGGGACGCCCTCGGTACGGCCCTGCCCGTCGGGGTGCCCGAGGCGTTCACGGAGCCGGTGCGGGACCCGCTCGGCGACCTGCTCGCCCGCTACGCCCGCACGCACGGCCCGTTCACCTCGGCGCGCGCCGCCGAACGGTTCGGCCTCGGCACGGCGGTGGTGGACGGCGCCCTGGGCAGTCTCGGGTCTGAAGGCCGCCTGGTGCGGGGCGAGTTCCGGCCGGACGGCGCGGGTCACGAGTGGTGCGACGCCACCGTGCTGCGGCGTCTGAAACGCCGTTCGCTGGCCGCGCTGCGGCAGGAGGTCGAGCCCGTGCCACCGGCCGCGCTCGCCGCGTTCCTGCCCCGGTGGCAGCACGTCACCGGCCCCGGCGGACGCGGCGGGCTGCGCGGCATCGACGGACTCCTGCGCGCCGTCGAGCAGTTGCAGGGCGCCCCCGTGCCCGCGTCCGCGCTGGAGCGGCTGGTGCTGCCCTCGCGCGTGACCGGCTACGCACCGGCGATGCTCGACGAGCTGACGGCGTCGGGCGAGGTCGTGTGGGCGGGCGCGGGCGCGCTGCCGGGCAAGGACGGATGGGTCTCGCTGCACCCGGCGGACAGCGCGCCCCTGTTGCTGCCACCGCCGCACCCGCTGGAGCTGACTCCCGTGCACACGAGGATCCTTGACGCCCTGTCCGGTGGATACGGGCTGTTCTTCCGCCAGATCGCCGACCGCGCCACCGCCCCCGGCGAGCCGGTGTCCGACGCCGCGCTCGCCGAGGCCCTCTGGGACCTCGCCTGGTCGGGGCGGCTGACGAACGACACCCTCGGCCCCCTGCGCGCCCTCCTCGGCTCAGGACGGACCGCCGGGTCCACGGCGCACCGCGCCCGCCGCGCCACCCCGCGCGGGCGGTACGGCACCTTCGCCGTCGGCACCGGCGGCGCCCGCCGCCCCGCCACCGGACGCAGCGGCCCGCCCACCGTCGGCGGACGCTGGTCGCTGCTGCCCGAGCGCGAGCCGGAGACCACCCTGCGCGCCCACGCGCTCGCCCGCACGCTGCTGGACCGGCACGGGGTCGTCACCCGGGGCGCCGTGGCCGCCGAGGGCGTCCAGGGCGGCTTCTCGGCCGCCTACCGGGTGCTCGCCGCCTTCGAGGAGAACGGCCAGGCACGGCGCGGCTACGTGGTGGAAGGTCTGGGCGCCGCCCAGTTCGCGATGGAAGGGGCGGTGGACCGGCTGCGCGCCACGGCCACGGCCGCCGACCACTCCCGTCCCGACGCGTCCGCGCGGTCCGTGCTGCTGGCCGCCGCCGACCCTGCGAACGCCTACGGCGCCGCCCTCCCCTGGCCGGAGGCGCCCGAGGGCGCCGGGCACAAGCCGGGACGCAAGGCGGGGGCGCTGGTGGTGCTGGTCGCGGGCGAGCTCGTCCTCTACGTGGAGCGCGGCGGCAGGACGCTGCTCGCCTGGCCCCAGGGGGACGGCACGGAGGCGCGGGAGGAGAGTCTGCGCACGGCGGCGGAGGAGCTGGTGCGGGCAGCCGGGGCGGGCGCCCTGGGCACGCTCACGGTGGAGCGGGTGAACGGCGCTCCGGTACTCGGCGACCCGTTCTGGGTCCGGCTGCTGGAGGCCGCGGGCTTTCACGCCACGCCTCGGGGGCTCCGGCTCCGGGCCTGAGAGGGGCCTGGGCGGCCGGGCCGCGTGCGGGCGCCGCGCGCGTCGGGGCGGGTGCGGGAATCAGGCGGCGACGACGTCCACGGCCTCGGCCGGAGCCTTGATCGTGACGTGGTCGTCGGCGCGGTGGGTGACGGAGGACACACGCGGCACGCGGACCGGGTTGAGCATCGGACGCTCGCCGAGCCCCCGTCCGGCGCCGAGGGACGGCACCGCGTCACTCGCGGCCGACTGGGCCAGTTCGGCGAGGGCCAGCTCGTCGCTCACCTCGCGCAGCAGCTCCGACATCCGCATGTCGAGCGCGTCACAGATGGCGGCGAGCAGCTCGGACGAGGCTTCCTTCTGCCCCCGTTCCACCTCGGAGAGGTAGCCGAGGGAGACCCGGGCCGACGAGGACACTTCGCGCAGCGTGCGGCCCTGACGTTGGCGCTGCCGACGCAGCACGTCACCCAGCAGGCGACGGAGCAGGATCATCGGTGGCTCCCTCCTCGGACCGTTGGCCTCGCTTGCTTCATGCCCCACCGTACCGCCTCGGACTCCCCCCGCGCGGGGAGCGATGTCTTGTTCACTCAGGGCTGCAAACATCCATCTCCTCCGTCCTGTTCCGTATCCTGCCCCTCCCCCGCACCACGATCCTCCCGGCGCCCCGGGAGGATCAGCTCGTTGCGCAGCAGGGTGAGAACCGCTCGTACGCTGCCGATCCTGATGGCGGCACGGTCACCGTGGAGGCTGAGCCGCTGAGCCACGACTTTCCCCGATGCCGGTCCCGAAACCGCGACGTAGACCGTTCCGACGGGCTTCCCGTCCTGCTGTTCCGGCCCCGCGACCCCCGTCGTGGCCAGTCCCCAGTCCGCGCGCAGCAGGGCGCGTACGCCGGTGGCGAGCTGCCTGGCGACCTCGGCGTCCACGGGGCCCCGCTCGGCCAGGAGACCGCCGTCCACGCCGAGCACGGTCCGCTTGACCTCGGTCGCGTAGGCGGTCACGGCGCCGCGGAACGTCCGGGAGGCCCCTGGCACGTCCGTGAGGGTCGCGGCGACCAGGCCGCCCGTCAGCGACTCGGCCACGGCCACCGTCTGCCCGCGGTCGGCCAGCAGCCCCAGCACCTGCCGGGCCGTGAGCGAGCCGCAACCCTCCGTGCTACCGCGCGTTCCCATCGGCCTCCGCCCGTTCCCTGGCCAGTCCCGCGCGGCGCAGCACGAGGGCCTGCCGCACGTAGTCGAGACCGGTCGCCACCGTCAACACGACGGCGGCCCCCATCACCCACCAGCGCAGTGACGCGAGCGGCCCGGTCAGTGACAGGATGTACATCCCGACGGCGATGCCCTGCGTGAGCGTCTTGAGCTTGCCGCCGCGCCCTGCCGCCATGACGCCGTGCCTGATCACCCAGAAACGCATCGCCGTGATGCCCAATTCCCTCGCGAGGATGACGACCGTCACCCACCACGGCACGGCGGACAGCAGGGAGAGGCAGATCAGGGCCGATCCCATGATCGCCTTGTCGGCGATGGGGTCGGCGATCTTGCCGAAGTCGGTGACGAGGTTGCGCCGCCTGGCCAGCTCCCCGTCGAAGAGGTCCGTGATCATGGCGACGGTGAACGCGGCCCAGGCCAGCGACCGCCAGGCCGGGTCGTGCCCGTCATCGGCGAACATCAGGAGCACGAAGACCGGGACGAGCGCCAGCCGGACCATCGTGAGGACGTTGGCGATGTTCCACAGTCCAGGGGTGACGGCCGTCCGCGCGTCCGCCGCCCGGCCTCGTCCGGCGGCGGAGGCCGGCATTCCCGTCATCTGGCGGCCCCGGCGGGGCCGGGCCGCAGGACGGCGACCAGGTCCACGCCCCGCGTGGCGACGACCTCGGCGTCCACGAACCGCCCCACGGCGGGTTTGGCCGCGTCCGCCGCTCCGACGAGCATGACGTGGCCGTCCGTCTCCGGCGCCTGGTGCGCGGCGCGCCCGACCGCGAGGACCTGGCCGGACAGCCCGTCGGCGCCCAGCGGGCCGCCGTACGGATCCTCGCCCTCGACGTCGTCCCCGTCCAGGGACTCGACGAGGACGCGCACGGGCTCGCCGACGCGGTCCTCCGCGCGCTGGGCGATCAGGCCGTCGGCCAGCTGGGACACGCGGGCGAGACGCTCGGCGACCTCCTCGGGGGCGTGCTTGCCGTCGTACCCGGCGGCCTCGGTCCCCTCCTCGTCCGAGTAGCCGAAGACGCCGATGGCGTCGAGGCGCGCGGCGGTGAGGAAGCGCTCCAGCTCGGCGACGTCGGCCTCGGTCTCGCCGGGGAAGCCGACGATGAAGTTGGAACGGACCCCGGCCAGCGGCGCCTTGCCTCTGATGGTCTCCAGCAGGCCGAGGAAACGCTCGGTGTCCCCGAAGCGGCGCATCGCGCGCAGCACGGACGGCGCCGAGTGCTGGAAGGAGAGGTCGAAGTAGGGCGCGACCTTGTCCGTGCCGGTGAGCACGTCGATGAGCCCCGGGCGCATCTCGGCGGGCTGGAGGTAGCTGACGCGGATGCGCTCCAGGCCGTCCACGGCGGCCAGTTCGGTCAGCAGGGTCTCCAACAGGCGGATGTCGCCGAGGTCCTTGCCGTAGGAGGTGTTGTTCTCCGAGACGAGCATGATCTCGCGGACGCCCTGCTCCGCCAGCCAGCGCGCCTCACCGAGCACGTCGGAGGGGCGGCGGGAGATGAAGGAGCCGCGGAACGACGGGATCGCGCAGAAGGTGCAGCGCCGGTCGCAGCCCGAGGCCAGCTTCACGGACGCGACGGGGCTGTCGTCCAGGCGGCGGCGCAGCGGGGCGCGGGGCCCCGACGCGGGGGCGAGGCCGGCGGGGAGATCGGTTATGGCGTCCGCGGACGCCACGGGCGCGGCGCCGTGGCCCGGCAGCGCGACGTCGGCGCCCTGCCGCTCGGCGGGGCTGATCGGCAGGAGCTTCCTGCGGTCGCGGGGCACGTGCGAGGTGTGGACGCCGCCCGCCAGGATGGTGCGCAGCCGCTCGGAGATGTCGGCGTAGTCGTCGAAGCCGAGGACGGCGTCCGCCTCGGGCAGCACCTCCGCCAGGTCCTTGCCGTACCGTTCCGCCATGCAGCCGACGGCGACGACGGCGCGGGTACGTCCGCCCTCCGCGGCGCCCGACTTCAGCTGCCCGGCCTCCAGGAGCGCGTCCACCGAGTCCTTCTTGGCCGCCTCGACGAAGCCGCAGGTGTTGACGACGGCCACCTCGGCGTCGGCCGCGTCGTCCACGAGGTCCCAGCCGTCCGCGGCGAGACGCCCCGCCAGCTCTTCTGAATCCACCTCATTACGGGCGCAACCAAGCGTGACCAGGGCGACGGTACGGCGTTCGGACATGGACTCAGCCTACTTCGTCCGCGGGCAGCCGCCTCCCCCGCCCGGTGGCGCTCACCCCTCCTCGGGGTCGCCCGGCGTGTAGGTCAGCCGCTGCACCTGGCCGGTCTCGAAATCACTCTCGATCTCCTTGCCGTTGACGTGCAGCTGGACGGCGCCCGCGTTGCCGAGGACGAGATCGATGCGGTCGTCGTCCGTGAAGGTCTGGGAGTCGCCCTCCCTGAGCACCTCCTCGAAGAGGACGCGGCCGGTGCTGTCGCGGACGGAGATCCAGCTGTCGCCACCCTCCATCGTGAGCCGGACGGTGACCTTGTCGGTCGGCGCCGCGGCGACGGCGCTCTCGGACGGCTCGGGCTCCTGCGGCCGGGTGGGCGGCGCGTCCGAGGGGGCGCCCTCCTCCGGCTCGCCGCCCGCGACACCGCCGGGGCGGCCGGGCACCGGGGAGCCCTCGGCGGACGCGCCCGGGGTGTTCTCGTCCCCGCCGCTGAAGAAGGTGAAGCCGACGAAACCGACGACGGCGACGATGGCCGCGACCATGGCGGCCGTCCAGTTGGGGCGCCGTGGCTCCGGCCGGATGCGCTCCGCGTCGAACAGAGGTCCGGAAGAGAGGCGCAGGGGTTCGGGGTCCCGCTGCTCGTCGTGAAGGGCGATCAGCTCCGCCGGGTCGAGGCCCACCGCGCGCGCGAGCGAACGGATGTGCCCCCGGGCGTAGACGTCCCCGCCACAGCGACTGAAATCGTCCTGCTCGATCGCCTGAACGATCGGAATACGCACCCGGGTGGACGAACTGACGTCGTTTACGGTCAGCCCTGCTGCGATACGCGCCTGCTGAAGGAGCCGGCCGACGGAAGGCCGGTCCTCGGCTGCGGAGTTGCCTTGGGACACGGGGGCGCCTTTCGAGCGGGAAGCCGCGTGCTGTGCTTATAAGTCTAGGGGCGGTGGAGAACGATCGGGCAACCGGGCCGAGCCCATTTGTCCGCCAACCGGATGGCCGTACCGCGGGCCGGGCCCCTGTGGAGACAGGCCCCGGGACGTGCCCTAGGGCGCGTCTTCACGGGGGCGTCCGGCCGCTCGCGGCGTCCGGTGCGTGCGAGCGCAAGGCGCCGGATCGTCCTCGTACAGGTCGTACCAGGGCGATGCGGCAACGCAGCGAGCGTGCGTGCCGGACGCCGCGAGCAGGACGACCCCTGTGAAGACGGGCCCTAGCCCTCCGTCTGCCCCCGGATGACCGCGAGCACGCCGTCCAGCTCGTCCGGCTTCACCAGCACGTCCCGCGCCTTCGACCCCTCGCTCGGGCCGACGACGCCACGCGACTCCATCAGGTCCATCAGCCGCCCCGCCTTGGCGAACCCCACCCGCAGCTTGCGCTGGAGCATCGACGTCGAGCCGAACTGCGTGGACACCACCAGCTCGGCCGCCTGGCACAACAGGTCCAGATCGTCGCCGATCTCCTCGTCGATCTCCTTCTTCGCGCCCGACGAGACCGTCACGTCGTCACGGAAGACCGGCTTCATCTGCTCCTTGCAGTGCGCGACGACGGCGGCGACCTCCTCCTCCGTGACGTACGCCCCCTGCATCCGCACCGGCTTGTTCGCGCCCATCGGCAGGAACAGCCCGTCGCCCTTGCCGATCAGCTTCTCGGCGCCCGCCTGGTCCAGGATCACGCGGCTGTCCGCCAGCGACGAGGTCGCGAACGCCAGCCGCGAGGGCACGTTCGCCTTGATGAGCCCGGTCACGACGTCCACGCTCGGCCGCTGCGTCGCGAGCACCAGATGGATACCGGCGGCGCGGGCCAGCTGGGTGATCCGCACGATGGAGTCCTCGACGTCCCGCGGCGCGACCATCATCAGGTCGGCCAGCTCGTCCACGATGACGAGGAGGTACGGGTACGGCGCCAGCTCGCGTCCGCTGCCGTCCGGCGGGCTGACCTTGCCCGCGCGCACGGCCGCGTTGAAGTCGTCGATGTGCCGGAAGCCGTACGCCGCCAGGTCGTCGTAGCGCAGGTCCATCTCGCGCACGACCCACTGGAGCGCCTCGGCGGCACGCTTCGGGTTCGTGATGATCGGCGTGATGAGGTGCGGGATGCCCTCGTACGCCGTCAGCTCGACCCGCTTCGGATCCACCAGCACCAGCCGCACGTCCTCCGGCGTCGAGCGCATCATGACCGAGGTGATCAGGCAGTTGATGCACGACGACTTGCCGGAGCCGGTGGCACCCGCGACCAGCAGGTGCGGCATCTTCGCCAGGTCGGCCATCTGGTAGCCGCCCTCGACGTCCTTGCCGATCCCGACGAGCAGCGGATCGCTCTCACCGGCGGCGTCCGCGGTCCGCAGCACGTCCCCGAGGTTGACCATCTCCCGGTCGCTGTTCGGGATCTCGATACCCACCGCCGACTTGCCCGGGATCGGGCTGATGATGCGCACGTCGGGGCTCGCGACGGCGTACGCGATGTTCTTCGTCAGCGCGGTGATCTTCTCGACCTTCACGGCCGGGCCCAGCTCGACCTCGTACCGCGTCACCGTCGGACCGCGCGTGAAGCCGGTGACCCGGGCGTCCACCCTGAACTCGGAGAACACCGTGGTCAGCGAATCCACCACCGCGTCGTTCGCCGCGCTGCGCGTACGCCCCGGGCCGCCGCGCACCAGGAGGTCGAGGGACGGGAGCGCGTACGTGACGTCGCCCGCGAGCTGGAGCTGCTCGGCGCGCGGCGGCAGCGGGCCCGAGGGCTCGGGGGCACTCTTCGTCAGGTCGGGCACGCCGCCGGACGGCGCCGCGCCGACCGCGACGTGCTCGGCCTCGTCCGTCCCTGCGTCGGCCCCGGCGCCCCGGCCGCGCTTCCCGTTCCGGCCGGTGGAGACCCGGCTGCTGAGTTCGGCGACCAGCGGCGACGGCTGCACGCCGTGCAGGAGCGCTCCGTCGAGCGAGGCCGCCGCGGCGGCGGCGACGTCCACCGGGTCCAGGCTCTCGCGCCCCCCGCGCGCGCCGCCCCTGCGGCGCTGCGGGGCGACGACGGCGTCCTCGCCGTCCGGCTCGGGAAGCCGCTGGGGGCGCGGCGCGCGCCGGGTCACGGGGGTGTCGAAGTCGTCGTACGCGTCGT
This sequence comes from Streptomyces avicenniae, assembly GCF_000719135.1. Taxonomy (GTDB): domain Bacteria; phylum Actinomycetota; class Actinomycetes; order Streptomycetales; family Streptomycetaceae; genus Streptomyces; species Streptomyces avicenniae. The sequence continues at coordinate 390,667 of NZ_JOEK01000012.1, forward strand.
ACGCGTCGTGGTCCCCGTACCCGTCCTCGGGCGCGGCCTCCGTGCCGGTGCCGAACGCGGACCCGCCCGGCGTGCGCTCCTCCAGCAGCCCCAGCCGTACGGCGCCCTCCCGCAGGCGGCGCGGGATCGCGTTGACCGGCGTGGCCGTGACGACGAGCAGCCCGAAGACGGTCAGCAGCACGAGCAGCGCCATGGCCAGCGGCTCGCCGACGGCCAGGATCAGCGGCCTGGACGCCGCCCAGCCGAGATGCCCCCCGGTGTCCCGCAGCGCCTGCGCGCCCTCGCTGCGCCCCGGCGCCCCCGTGAAGATGTGCACGAGCCCGAGGACGCCGACGAGCAGCGCGCTCAGCCCGATGACGATGCGGCCGTTCGCCTCCTGCTTCTCCGGGTGCCGGATCAGCCGGACCGCGAGGAAGCCGAGGACGACGGGGAAGACAAGGTCGAGACGGCCCAGGGCGCCGGTCACCAGCATGGTCACCAGCTCACCGACCGGGCCGCGCAGGTTGGACCAGGTGCCCGCCGCCACCACGAGGGCCAGGGCCAGCAGCAGCAGCGCGAGACCGTCCTTGCGGTGCGCGGGGTCGAGGCCCTTCGCGCCCCGCCCCACACCGCGCAGCACCGCGCCCACCGGGTGCGCGATCCCCAGCCACAGACCGCGGCCGACGCGGACGACGAGCGGGCGCTTCGGAGGAGGCGGTGGCGGTGGCGGCGCCTTGCGGGGCGCCGCCTTCTTGGCCGCCGGCCTCCGGGCCGCGGCCTTCTTCGCCTGAGCCTTCTTCGCGGGGGCCGCCTTCCCGGCCGCCCCCGCGTCACCGCGCCCGTTCCGAGGACCCTTGCCGGGCGTACGTGAGGCCATGGGGGTGAGGTTACCGGGGTCTCACTCCCGAGGCACGGAGCACACCCCTTGACGGGACGTCAGCGGGACTCGACCGACTTCTGCTGCCCGGCCCCCGGCTGCAAGGCGTCGAGCGCCCTGCGCAGCCCGGCAAGCTTCCGTTCCAGATGGGCCGCCGTGGAGACCGCGGCGCTGCCGCCGGACTCCGACAGCTCCTTGGACAGCACCTCGGCCTGCTCCTCGACGGCCGCCAGCCGCGCCGACAGCTCGGGCAGCAGCCCGCCCGCGCGCTCGGAGTCGGCCGCCGTGTGCCCGCCGTCCAGCTCACGGCGCAGCAGGACCGCCTGCTCGCGCAACTGCACGTTCTTCATGTGCAGATCGACGAACACCGAGACCTTGGCGCGCAGCACCCACGGGTCGAACGGCTTGGAGATGTAGTCCACCGCGCCCGCGGCGTAGCCACGGAACGTGTGGTGGGGACCGTGGTTGATCGCGGTCAGGAAGATGATCGGGATGTCACGCGTACGCTCGCGCCGCTTGATGTGCGCCGCCGTCTCGAAACCGTCCATGCCCGGCATCTGGACGTCCAGCAGGATGACCGCGAAGTCCTCCGTGAGCAGCGCCTTGAGCGCTTCCTCCCCTGACGATGCCCGGACCAGTGTCTGATCGAGCGCCGAGAGGATGGCCTCCAGCGCCAGCAGATTCTCGGGCCGGTCATCGACCAGGAGGATCTTGGCCTTCTGCACCATGGCCCGTCCTCCTCGCCCCTGCGGCGCGGTCACGCGCCGCCGTTGTGGACGGCGCTGTCCCGCCGCCCGCTCCTGTGCCGGACATGGTGACATCCTCCCCGGCACCGATGCCAGCGAGCATGCTCGGCCATGCGCCGGTGCACTCCGCCTCCGGGGCTCCCGCGCCCTTGCGGGAGACCGACATCACTCCGGCCCGACCCTCGGCACCACCGGCGAATCACCCTGCCCACTCGCCTGAACGGAAAGGAACGCAAGGCGCCCGGTGATCAGCACATCGCGCTGCGTCACGATACCACGGGCACCCCAGCCCGGCGAACCACGCCGTCCGTACGGAAGAACGCCCGGGAGGCGCCCGTGGTTCCGCTCCCACGCCTCCCGGCCCGGCTCACGCCCGGCTGCGCATCCACTGCCCCATGACGGCCAACAGCTGTTCCGTGTCAACGGGTTTGGTCACGTAGTCGGACGCGCCCGACTCGATCGTCTTCTCCCGGTCGCCCTTCATCGCCTTCGCCGTCAGCGCGATGATCGGCAGCCCGGAGAACTGCGGCATGCGCCGGATCGCGGACGTCGTCGCGTACCCGTCCATCTCCGGCATCATGATGTCCATCAGCACCAGGACGACGTCCTCGTTGGACTCCAGCACCTCGATGCCCTCGCGCCCGTTCTCCGCGTACAGCACGCGCAGGCCGTGCTGTTCGAGGACGCTGGTCAGCGCGAACACGTTCCGCACGTCGTCGTCCACGATCAGCACCTTGCGCCCCCTGAACTCGCGGTGCAGCTGACGCAGCCGCTCCTCGTCGCCCGACGACTCGGCGGCGCGCCCGCCCGACTCGCCCTGCCCGGCGGCGCCCGGGCCCGGGTCGGTGAACCGCTCCCGGTGGCGGCGGGTCAGCGACTCGGCGGCGCGCTCGGCCGCGATCGACGCGCGGCGGCTCTCCCGGTCACGGTCCGGCGCGGCCTCCACGACACGCGCGTCGCCGTTGACCGGCGGCTGGGGCTGCGGCTCCACCACGGCCGCCGCCGAAGGACCGGGCTCCAGGGCCAGATCGGCCCGCCGCGCCTCGATCGACGGCGTCCCGCCCGCGAGCTGGCCGTAGCCGGGCGGCGGCAACTCGGTGGGCTGGAGCGGCAGGTACAGCGTGAACGTCGAGCCACGCCCCGGCTCGCTCGCCGCGTGGATCTCCCCGCCGAGCAGCCGGGCGATCTCCCGGCTGATCGACAGGCCGAGGCCGGTGCCGCCGTACTTGCGGCTGGTCGTCCCGTCCGCCTGCTTGAACGCCTCGAAGATCACCCGCATCTTGCTCGCCGCGATCCCGATGCCCGTGTCGGACACCGCGAACGCCACCAGCGGCGCGTCCGGCGCGAGCCCGGCGCCGTTCTCCAGCAACTGGTCACGGATCTCGGTGGGCACCTCGGCCGAGACCGGCCGGATCACCAGCTCGACGGACCCCGTGTCGGTGAACTTCACCGCGTTGGACAGCAGGTTGCGCAGCACCTGGAGGAGCCGCTGCTCGTCCGTGTGCAGCGTCGCGGGCAGCTCGGGCGAGACGCGCACCGAGAACTCCAGGCTCTTCTCGGCCGTCAGCGGCCGGAACGACGCCTCGATGTAGTCCACCAGCTGCACCAGCGCGATCCGCGTCGGGCTGACGTCCATCTTCCCCGCCTCGACCTTCGACAGGTCCAGGATGTCGTTGATCAGCTGGAGGAGGTCGGAGCCCGCGCCGTGGATCGTCTCGGCGAACTCGACCTGCTTCGGCGACAGGTTGCCCTCGGCGTTGTCGGCCAGCAGCTTGGCGAGGATCAGCAGCGAGTTGAGCGGCGTCCGCAGCTCGTGCGACATGTTCGCCAGGAACTCCGACTTGTACCGCATCGACACGGCGAGCTGCTCGGCACGCTCCTGGAGGCCGCGCCGCGCCTCCTCGATCTCGGAGTTCTTCACCTCGATCCGGCGGTTGGTCTGCGCCAGCAGGTCCGCCTTCTCGCGCAGCTCCGAGTTGGACGCCTCAAGCGCCACGCGCTGCTTCTCCAGCTCGTCGGTCTGCTCCTGGAGCTGGTTGGCCAGCTCCTGCGAACCGGCGAGCAGCAGCTCGGTGCGGGTGTTCACGCTGATCGTGTTGACGGTCGTGGCGATCATCTCCGCCATCTGGCCGAGGAAGTCCTGCTCGATCTGCGTGAACGGCTTGAACGACGCCAGCTCCAGCACGCCGAGCACCTGGTCCTCGAACAGCACCGGCAGCGCGACGCCGAACACCGGCGGCGCCTCGCCGAGCCCCGACGAGATCTTCAGATAGCCCTCCGGCGTCGGCCCGAAGGCGATCATGCGCCGCTCGTCGGCCGCCGTCCCCACCAACGACTCACGCGGCCGGAACGACATCGCCTGCAGCCCGGACGCGAACCCGTACGACCCGAGCATCCGCAGCTCGTACCCGTCGCTGCTCCCGCTCCCGACCATGTCGCCGTCCGTCTCCACGGCCAGGAAGAACGCGCCGTGCTGCGCCGTGACGGCCGGGACCAGCTCGCTCATCACCAGGCTCGCGACGTCCTTCAGCTCGCGCCTGCCCTGCAACAGCCCCGAGATCCGGGCCAGGTTGCTCTTGAGCCAGTCCGTCTCCTTGTTGGCGAGCGTCGTTTCGCGCAGATTGATGATCATCTTGTTGACGCTCTCCTGGACGACCAGGATCTCGCCCGCCGCGTCGGTGTCGATCCGCACGTTGTGGTCGCCCCGGTCCACGAACTCGGCGACCCGCGCGATGCCGCGGACCTGGCGGGTCAGGTTCGCCGCCATCTCGTTCATGGAGTCCGTCAGGTCCTTCCAGGTGCCCGCCACCCCCGGCACCCGCGCCTGACCGCCCAGCTGGCCGTCCGTACCCACCTCGCGGGCGACCTTCGTCACCTGGTCGGCGAAGAGCGACAGCCGGTCCACCATCGTGTTGAGGGTCTGCTTCAGCTCGAAGATCTCGCCCCGCGCGTCGATGTCCATCTTCTTCGTCAGGTCGCCCTGCGCGATGGCCGTGGTGACCATCCGGATGTTCCGCACCTGCCCGGTGAGGTTGGACGCCATCCGGTTCACGGACTCCGTCAGGTCACGCCACGTCCCCGAGACGCCCGGGACCTTCGCCTGGCCGCCGAGCCGCCCCTCCGTACCCACCTCACGCGCCACGCGCGTCACCTCGGCGGCGAACGACGACAGGGTCGTCACCATCCGGTTGACGGTGTCGGCGAGCTGCGCGACCTCGCCACTGGCCTCGACGGTGACCTTCTTGGACAGGTCGCCGTTGGCCACCGCCGTCGCGACCTCCGAGATGTTCCGCACCTGGGTCGTGAGGTTGCGCGCCATGAGGTTGACGTTGTCGGTGAGCGCCTTCCAGGTGCCGGACACGCCCCGCACCTGCGCCTGCCCGCCCAGCTGCCCCTCGGTGCCCACCTCACGGGCGACCCGGGTGACCTGCTCGGCGAAGGAGGACAGCTGGTCCACCATCGTGTTCACCGTCGTGACGAGCACGAGGATCTCGCCGCGCGCGTCCACCGTGATCTTCTTCGTCAGGTCGCCCCGCGCCACGGCGGTCGTGACCTCGGCGATGTTCCGGACCTGGAGCGTCAGGTTGTTGGCCATGCTGTTGACCGACTGCGTGAGGTCCTTCCACGTACCGGCCACGCCCTCGACCTGCGCCTGCCCGCCGAGCCGCCCGTCCGTGCCCACCTCGCGGGCCACCCGCGTGACCTGCTCGGCGAACGACGACAGCTGATCGACCATCGTGTTGAGCGTGTCCTTCAGTTCGAGGATCTCGCCCTTGGCGTCCACGGTGATCCGCTGCGTCAGGTCACCGCGCGCGACCGCCATGGCGACCTGCGAGATGTTCCTGACCTGCCCGGTCAGGTTGGACGCCATGCCGTTGACGGAGTCCGTCAGGTCACGCCAGGTACCGGCGACGCCGGAGACCTGCGCCTGCCCGCCGAGACGGCCCTCCGTGCCCACCTCACGCGCCACCCGCGTGACCTGCTCCGCGAACGACGACAGCTGATCGACCATCGTGTTCACGGTGCTCTTGAGTTCGAGGATCTCGCCCCGCGCGTCCACCGCGATCTTCTGGGTGAGGTCGCCGTTGGCGACCGCCGTCGTCACCTGCGCGATGTTCCGCACCTGGTCCGTGAGGTTGGACGCCATCCGGTTCACGGAGTCGGTCAGCGCCTTCCAGGTGCCGCTCGCGCCCTCCACCTGCGCCTGGCCCCCGAGGCGGCCCTCGATGCCCACCTCGGTCGCGACCCGTGTCACCTGCTCGGCGAAGGACGACAGCTGGTCCACCATCCGGTTGACCGTGCTCTTCAGCTCCAGCATCTCGCCGGAGACGTCCACCGTCACCTTCTGCGACAGATCGCCGTTGGCGACCGCCGTCGTCACCTGCGCGATGTTCCGCACCTGCCCGGTGAGGTTGCGGAACGCCGTGTTCACCGAGTCGGTGAGGTCCTTCCAGGCACCCGCCACCCCGAGCACGGACGCCTGCCCGCCCAGCGCACCCTCGTCGCCGATCTCCCGCGCCACCCGCGTGACCTCGGACTGGAACGACGACAGCTGGTCCACCATCCGGTTGACCGTGCTCTTCAGCTCCAGCATCTCGCCGGAGACGTCCACCGTCACCTTCTGCGAGAGGTCACCGTTCGCCACCGCCGTCGTCACCTGCGCGATGTCACGGACCTGCGCGGTCAGGTTGCGGAACGCCGTGTTGACGGAGTCCGTCAGTTCCTTCCACACCCCGGCCACGCCCTGGACGCGCGCCTGCCCGCCGAGGGCGCCCTCCGTACCGATCTCGGTGGCCGTCCTGGTCACCTCGTCGGCGAACGACTGGAGCGTCAGCGTCATGTCGTTGATCGTGTCCGCGAGCTGCGCGACCTCGCCGCGCGCGCTGACCGTGATCTTCTGCGACAGGTCGCCGTTCGCGACGGCCGTGGTGACCTGCGCGATCTCCCGCACCTGTTTGGTCAGATTCCCCGCCATCGTGTTGACGGAGTCGGTGAGGTCCTTCCACACACCCGCGACGTTCTTGACCTGTGCCTGCCCGCCGAGCACGCCCTCGGTCCCCACCTCGCGCGCGACGCGGGTCACCTCGGACTGGAACGAGGAGAGCTGGTCCACCATGGTGTTCACGGTGTCCTTCAGCTCCAGCATCTCGCCCGCCACGTGCACGGTGACCTTCCGCGACAGGTCGCCCTCGTTCACCGCCTTGGTCACGGTCGAGATGTCCCGCACCTGCGCCGTCAGCCGGGCCGCCATCGTGTTGACCGAGTCGGTCAGGCCCTTCCACGAGCCCGACATGCCCCGGACCTTCGCCTGACCGCCGAGCTTGCCCTCCGTGCCCACCTCGCGGGCGACACGCGTCACCTCGTCCGTGAACTGCGAGAGGTGATCGACGAGCCCGTTGACCGTACGGCCCACGCGCAGGAACTCGCCCTTCAGCGGCCGTCCCGTCCCGTCCCTGGCCTCGACCCGCAGCTCCATCCGCTGCTCCAGGTCACCCTCGGCCACGGCCGTCAGCACGCGGCCCACCTCGGACACCGGCCTGACCAGGTCGTCCACGAGATCGTTGGCGTCGTCGATGGCCTTGCCCCAGGCGCCCTCGCAGACCCCGGTCTCCATCCGCTCGGTGAGCTTCCCCTCGCGGCCCACCAGCCGCCGTACGCCCGCGAGCTGGCCGGTCAGGTGCAGCCCGCGGTCGGCCACCTGGTTGTAGACGGCCGCGATCTCCGCCATGGGCCCCCCGCCGACGACGGTGAGGCGCTTGCGCATGTTGCCGTCGCGCATGGCCTCCAGAGCGGAGAGCAGCCGGTCGAGGGCGGCGGCGTCCACTTCGACGGTGCCGCCGGCCCTCGGCCTCCTCGTTCGCGCACGCGTGCCGGCGCGCACATCCGCTCCGTCAGACACCACTGTGTCCCTCCCGCCGATCGACCCTTGCGCCCGGGGCTCGCACGCCGGACCCTCCCAGTGTTTCACCCTCGACCGACCGGGCGATAACAGTTCGGCAGCATCGACCACCACTGATCCCGGTTGGGGGGAATTCGGCGGATGCGCCGTTCGCTGCACACGGCGACGTCAGTAACCTGGCATCCGGCACAACGACAGACCTCTGGGGGAGTACGTGATCACCGCGCGAGCTGCGGCCACCTTCGAGCCGGTGGGCCGTTCGGTCGCGACCGCGCGCGGCTTCGTACGGGACACCCTCCAGGGCTGGGGCCTCACCGACCTCACCGAGGACGCGGTGGTCCTCACCAGCGAGCTGGTCACCAACGCCGTCGTCCACGCGGGCACGGCGGCCGACGTCCGCTGCCTGCGCGACAAGCAGGGCGTCCGCATCGAGGTCGTGGACCACCACCCGGAGCGGGAGCTGCCGCTCGGCGAGCTGGGCCGCAACCGTCTCGACCTCAACAGCGAGGGGGGCCGCGGGCTGCTGCTGTGCGCCGCGCTCGCGTCGCACTGGGGGGTGGACTACACGGCGTCGGAGAAGCGCGTGTGGTTCCGCCTCGACCAGGCCGCCGTACCCGTCGGCACGCGCTCGGCAGGACCGGTCATCCCGGACGCCGCGCTCCCCGTCACGGACGAACGTGTGCGCGTCGCCGTCGTCCAGGTGGACAGCACCGACGCCGTCACGGCGTGGAACGACGACGCCCACCTGCTCTTCGGCTACCGGCCTGAACAGGTCCTGGGCAAGCCCCTCAGCGACCTCGCCGCTTGGCCGCAGACGCCCGGCACGGGCACCGGCATCGCCGAGGCCCTGTCGCTGTCCCGCTGGGAGGGCACCTACGGGCTGCGTGACGCGCAGGGCAGGACCGTGCCGGTGTACGCGTGCCACCTGCGGGTCCGTGACAGCCACGGCGAGCCGTCCACGGTCTGCCTGATCGTGCGCGACGACGAGCGGGCCGTCCTCCAGAGCCCGGTCCGCCTGCCGCTGCACTCGGGCGGCGAGGCCGTGGATCGGACAGGCGACCCGCTGGACGGGCTGGTGGGAGGCCCGCCGCCCGACGACCTCGACGGCCTCCTCCAGCGCACGGTGGAGCGGGCCCGCGACATGCTCGACGGCGACGCCGCGTTCCTCCTCCTCGCCACGGACGACGAGACGGAGCTTGAGGTACGGGCGACGACCGGCCTCCCGTCGGCACGCCAGCGCTTCGCCCGCGTCCCCGTGGAGACCGGCAGCGGCCGGTACGGTTCCGCGCGCATGCCCGCCGTGCACGAGGACCTGGCCACCGCCCCGGGCGCCGTGCCGCTGCTGTCCGGCACCGGGATGCACGCCGTCGTGATCGTGCCGCTGAAGGTGGAGGGGCGGCTGACCGGTTCGCTCGGCGTCGCCTCGGAGACCCCTGGCCGGTACAGCAACGAGGAGGCGCTGCGCCTCCAGTTCGCGGCCGACCGCATCGCGCTGGCCGTCGAGTCGGCCAGGCTGACCGAGCTGGAACGGCTGCGGCGCGGGTCGCTGGCCTTCCTCGTGGAGGCGTCGGAGCTGCTGGCGGGCACCCTGGACCACAACCAGACGCTCGCGCTCATGGCCCAGATGACCGTCCCGACGCTCGCGACCTGGTGCGCCGTCTACACGATCTCCGACTTCGGCGACCCGGTGCTCTCCTACGTGCTGCACGAGGACGAGGACCGGATCGACGGCATCAAGGCCCTGCTGAAGCGTGTCGAGCCGCCGGACCCGGACATCGCGCTGGGCGTACGGCGCTGGCACGCGCCCGCGGACGCGGCGCACAACACCGCGCTCCGCAGCTCGCTGCGGAACCTGGCCCTCGGCCAGGCGCCCTCCGCGTCGGCCGGGCCGGGCGCCAGCCTGTCCACGGCGTCGGCCGTGGGGGGCGAGACGGTGGTGCTGCCGCTGGTCGCCCGCAACCGTGTGATCGGCCTGCTCGCACTGGGCAAGCCCACCGAGGAGCGGTTCCGCCAGGACATCATGGAGCTGGCGGAGGACCTGTCGCGCCGGGCCGCGCTGGCGCTCGACAACGCCAGGCTCTACAGCGAGCGCACGGCCATCAGCCAGTCGTTGCAGCGCAGTCTGCTGCCGCCGAAGATGCCGACGATCGCCGGTGTCGAGGTGGAGGTCATCTACCGCGCCGCGGGCGAGGGCAACGAGGTGGGCGGCGACTTCTACGACGTCTTCCCCATCCGTGAGGGGGCGTACGGCTTCGCCATCGGCGACGTGTGCGGCACGGGACCCGAGGCCGCTGCGGTGACCGGCCTCGCCCGGCACGCCCTGCGTCTCCTAGCCCGGGAGGGCCTGGGGGGCCCGGCCGTCCTGGAACGGCTGAACGCCGCGATCCTCGAAGAGGGCGACCGCGCGCGTTTCCTGACGCTGCTCTACGGCGAGTTGTGGCCGCAGGCGGACGGCGGCGCGCTGCTGAAGATGGTGTGCGCCGGGCATCCCCTCCCGCTGCGGCTGACTCCGGACGGGACGGTCGAGGCGGCGGCGGGAGCCCAGCCGCTGCTGGGTGTCATCGAGGACCTGGAGCTGCACGAGCAGATGGGTCGGCTCGACCCGGGGGACGTTCTCCTGTGCGTCACGGACGGCGTGACCGAACGGCGCGAGGGCTCCCGGATGTTGGGCGACGACGGCCTGGCGGACGTGCTGTCGTCCTGCACGGGGATGACCGCGGGCGCGGTGGCCGCGCGGGTGCTCCGCGCCGTCGAACGCTTCGCGCCTGACCCGCCGTCGGACGACATGGCGATCCTGACGCTGCGGATGCCGGAAGCCTGATCACCCGTCGGGCCGGAGAGGCGCGTCGAGTGGGACATCTCCGGCCCGGACCACGGGAGAACGGCAAGAAAAAAGGCCCCCACCCGAAGGTGAGAGCCTTATGTTCTTCCATTGGAGAGCCCCAAAACGGAATCGAACCGTTGACCTTCTCCTTACCATGGAGACGCTCTGCCGACTGAGCTATTGGGGCAATATTGTCCGGCGGTGTCCTACTCTCCCACACGGTCCCCCATGCAGTACCATCGGCGCTGGAGAGCTTAGCTTCCGGGTTCGGAATGTTACCGGGCGTTTC
>NZ_JOEK01000013.1 GCF_000719135.1 Streptomyces avicenniae
TGAGCGGGCGAGCGCGCCGCCGCCGGACGAGGAGGCGGTACGGGCGGCGACCCGTGACCGTCAGGCCGCCGACGAGGCCCAGGCCGCGGCGCAGGGCCGCGTGGACGAGGCCCGGGGCAACCTGGACGCCGCCCGCGAACTCGCCGCGCAGGCACGGGAGATGCGGGAGGAGGCCGCGCGGGAGGCGGCCCGTGACATCGACGAGGCGTCCGACGCCGGAATCCAGAACCGCAGCTGGTGGCAGAACCTCGTGCGCTGGTTCACCGACGCCTGGGACACCATCGTCGCCATCTGCAAAGTCATCGTCGCCGTCCTCGGCATCATCGCGCTGATCATCGGCGGGCCTCTGGCGCTGATCGTCCTGGCCGCCGCCGTGGTCGTCCTCGCCGACACGCTGGGCAAGTTCGCACGCGGCGAGGCGTCCCTGCTCGACGTGATGTTCGCCGCCCTCGACTGCATCCCCGGCATGCGCGGCCTCACCACCCTCGGCGGCCTCGTCCGCGGCATCCGCAGCCTCGTCACGACGGGCCTGCGCGGCATCACCCAGGGCCTGCGGGGCCTCGGCCAGACCATCCGCCGCCTCTCCCGGGGCGGCGACGACCTGATCTGCCGCACCGACCCCGTGGACATGGCCACCGGCGAGATGGTCATGGACGCCACCGACGTGGAACTCCCGGGCGTCCTCCCCCTGATCCTCGTCCGGCACCACCGCAGCGGCATGCGCCAGGGCCGCTGGTTCGGCCCGTCATGGACCTCGACGCTCGACCAGCGCCTGATCCTGGACGACGGCGGCGCGCGGCTCGTCACGGAGGAGGGCCGCGTCCTCGACTACCCGCGCCCGCTGCCGGGCGAGCCCGTCCTCCCCGTCGAAGGCCCGCGCTGGCCGCTGGAGTGGGACGGCGACCCGGCCACCCCGCTCACCGTCCACCGCCTCGACACCGGCCGCCTCCTGCGGTTCGCGCCCGTGCCGGGCCGCAGGGGCGGCGAACTCCCGCTCGTCGCGCTGGCCGACCGCAACGGCAACACGATCCGCGTCCGCCACGACGCGCACGGCGCCCCCACCGACCTCACCGACGACTGCGGGCACCACGTCGGCGTCACCACGGACGGCCGCCGCGTCACCGCCCTCCACCTGCTGAGCGCCCCCGGCCGCCCGCTCCTCGTGCGCTACGACCACGACGCCGCGGGCAACCTCGCCGCGATCACGAACAGTTCCGGCGCCCCCCTCACCCTCACGTACGACGACCACCACCGCCTCACCTCCTGGCACGACCGCAACGACAACACCTACCGGTACACGTACGACGACTCCGGCCGCTGCACGGCCACTTCAGGCCCCGACGGCATCCTCTCCAGCCGCATCGCCTACGACCCGGCCGCCCACCGCACCCTGTTCACGGACGCCCTCGGCCACACCACCACGTACCAGTTCGACGACTGCTACCAACTCCACGCCGAGACCGACCCGCTCGGCCACACCACCCACCGCACGTGGGACCGCCACGACCGGCTCCTCACCCACACCGACCCCCTCGGCCACACCACCACCTACACGTACGACGCCCACGGCACCCCGACGTCCGTCACCCGCCCGGACGGCCACCGCGTCACCCTCCGCACCGACGCCCGCGGCCTGCCCGTCGAGTTCACCGAAGCCGACGGCACCGTCTGGCGCCGCGCCTACGACGAGCACGGCAACCGCACGGAGACGACCGGCCCGCTCGGCGAGCGCACCACCTACCGCTACGACGGGCGCGGCGCCCTCCTCGCCGTCACCGACGCGGCGGGCGCCGAGACGACCGTGCGCTGCGACGCCGCCGGGCTGCCCGTCGAGGTCACCGGCCCGCTCGGCGCCGTCACCCGCTTCCGCCGCGACGCCTTCGGGCGCCCCGTCGAGATCACCGACCCCCTCGGCGCCGTCACCCGGCTGACCTGGACGCCCGAGGGGCTCCTGTCCCGCCGGGAGTCCCCGCTCGGCGCGGCCCAGACGTGGGAGTGGGACGGCGAGGGCAACTGCGTCGCCCACACGGACGAGACGGGCCGCACCACGCGCTTCACCTACGGCCCCTTCGACCTGATCAAGGCCCTGACCGAACCCGAGGGCGCCCGCTGGGAGTTCGAGCACGACGCGGAGACGCGCCTGACCCGCGTCCGCGGCCCGCACGGCCTGACCTGGGACTACGCCTACGACCAGGCGGGCCACCCCCTCTCCCAGACCGACTGGGACGGCCGCCGCGTCACCTACGAGACGGACGCCGCCGGGCGCCTCGCCGCGCGCGTCAACGCGACGGGCCAGCGCGTCACGTACGGCAGGGACGGCCTCGGCCGCGTCGTCAGCAAGGACTGCGACGGCGCGACCGTCACCTACGCGTACGACCCGGCGGGCCGCCTGCTCGCCGCCGAGGGCGCCGACTCCACCCTCGCCCGCGCCTACGACCCGCTCGGCCACCTGCTGACCGAGACGGTGGACGGCCTGCGCTCCACCCACACCTCCGACCGCCTCGGCCGCCCCCTGACCCGCACCACGCCCAGCGGCCACACCAGCGCCTGGACCTACGACGCGGCCGGGCGGCCCGCGCGGCTCGACACGGCGGGGCGCGTCGTCACGTTCGCCCACGACGCGGCGGGCCGTGAGACGCGCCGCCACCTGCCGTCGTCCGCCACGCTCGCCCGCGACCTCGACCTCGCGGGCGCCCCGACCGGCCTTGAGCTGACGGGCCCCGGGGCCTCCCGGTGGCGGCGCGAGCAGGAGTACCGCCCCGACCAACTCCTCACCGCCCTGCGCGACTCGCGCGGCGACACGGCCTCGTACACCCTCGACCCGGCAGGGCACGTCACCGCCGTCACGGGCCCCGACCGTGCCGAGGGCTACCAGTACGGCACGGCGGACCGCCTCCTGTCCGCCACCCGCTCCGCGCCCGGCGGCACGGGCACCGAGTGGCGCCCCGTCACCCTGCACGGCACGCGCGTGAAGCGCGCCGGGGCCGTCCACTACACGTACGACGCCGCGGGCCGCGTCGTCAGGCGCCGCCGCAAACGCCTCAGCGGGCCCGACGAGACGTGGACCTACACGTGGGACGCCGAGGACCGGCTCACCGCCGTGACCACCCCGGACGGGACGTCCTGGCGCTACGCCTACGACGCCCTCGGCCGCCGCACCGCCAAACGCCGTATGGCGCAGGACGGTTCGGTCGCCGAGGAGACCCGCTTCACCTGGGACGCCACCACCCTGGTCGAGCAGACCACGACGACCGGCGCCGCCCCGGCCACGCTGACCTGGGACCACCTCGGCGACAGCCCGCTCGCCCAGACGGAACGCGCGGGCGCCGACGACACGGACGGCCGGTTCCTCGCCATCGTCACCGACCTCGTCGGCGCCCCCGTCGAGCTGCTGGACGCCGCGGGCGGCAGCGTGTGGCGCGCCCGGCGCACGCTGTGGGGCGCGCCGTACGACGGCGCCGAGCGCCCGCCCGTGCCGCTGCGCTTCCCGGGGCAGTACGCGGACGAGGAGACGGGCTGGTTCCACAACGTCCACCGCCACTACGACCCGGACATCGCCGCGTACACCAGCCCCGACCCCCTCGGCCTGAGCGCCGCCCCCGACTGCTACGGCTACGTGCCGAACCCCACGGCGTGGACCGACCCCCTCGGGCTCGTCGCCTGCAACGTGCGCGCGCTGACCAACCTGCGGAGCCTGTACCACTACACGAACGAGATCGGTCTGCGGGGAATCCTGGAGAGCCGGTCGATGCGGCCCTCGCTGCTCAGCCTCAATCCGAGGGACGCGCGCTACGGCAACGGCCAGTACCTCACCGACATCCTGCCGGGCAGCAGGACGCTCGGGCAGTTGTCCTACGCATTCCTGCGGATTCCTTATGCGGGCCGCCGGTTCACGCATTTCGTGGAGATCGACGTGCAGAATCTGCGCGTGCTCCAATCCATCGAGCGTCCTGACGTCTTCGTGATTCCGAACGAAGATACACTCGATCTCGTGGACCGGATCATCCGCAGCGGGAGGAGCACGTAGGGGTGCGGTACTGGAAGCTCTACTGGCACCACGGTTTCCCCGCCGAGCCGGTCGCGATCTACAGCGAGATCGGCCCGGACGACGGGGAGACGCGCCGGGTGGAGGAGTTCAGGGGCGGCCGTACGGGCTGGGCGGACGAGCGGCGCACGCACGGCGGGGTGTTCCTCGCCGACGTCCCGTTCGGCGACGTCTCCGACGTCTCCGATGCCGAAGAGGGAAACGGCCCTTCCGCATTCACCGTCTTCGTCATCGACCGCGAGGAATTCGACGCGGTGTGGAAAAGGGCGACGGGCGGCGCCGCGTGACGGTCGAGGAAAGGCCGGGTGACCTTTTCTCCGAGGCGGCGCGCATGCGTGCCGACGCCCTCGCGCACGGCGTCAACTGCGCCGGTGCCATGGGCCGCGGAATCGCCGTGGAATTCCGCGACCGCTGGCCCGGGATGTACGAGGAGTACCGCGCCCGCTGCCGCGCCGGCCGCCTCGCGCCGGGTGGCGTCTTCCCCTGGCGCGCGCCGGACGGCCCGCTGATCTACAACCTCGGCACGCAGCAGCACTGGCGCACGCCCGCCCAACTCCCGGACGTGCGCGCCGCCTTCGCCGCCATGGTGGCGCACGCGGACGCGCACGCCGTCCGCCGCGTCGCCCTGCCGCGCGTCGCGGCGGGCCTCGGCGGGCTGCCGTGGGACGAGGTGCTGGCCGCGCTGCGCGCCGAGGCGGACGGCGCGGCCGTCTCCCTCACCGTCGTCACACCCCCTGACCCACCGCCCGCCCCGGCAGCGGCGCCGTGAGCAGCGCGGTGTACGCCTCCTCGGCCAGGTGGTCACCGCTCCGCTGGAGTGGCGGAGGCCAGGCGGATGCGACGCCAAGTGACAACTGCTCGTCGTTCTGGTGAACAAATCCCTTGCCTGCGGGACCGCTTGTGCGCGGCGCGGTCAGTAGACCTGGACGCGCCAGCGGTCGGCCGTGTGCGTCGTCCCGTCGGACAGCAGCGTGATCCGGTCGCCCTCGACAGCCGTCACCCAGCCGTAGACGGTGCCGTCCCCGAGGTCCGCGCGCACGACGTCCTCGACGTCGATGTCGGTGTCCACCGGGCGGACCCAGCGCACGTCGCACGGCACGCAGCGGTACTCGACGTGCGCCCGGCCGTCGCGTTCGACGGGACGGCCTGCCCCCGCGTCGTGGTGCAGCCGCCGCTGGCAGCGCGCGAAGCGGCGCCGGTCCCGCCAGGTCCCCAGGACGGTGCTCGTGGTCATCGTGCTCCTGTCGGGAGATGGCCCGTGTCCGCCTGCCGCACGGGTAGTTCCGTGGGCACGCGCCGTGTTCGCCTCTGGTAGAACACCCGTATGCCGAAGACACCCTTCCGCGCCCATCTGCGCAGCGGCACCGAACGTATCCTCCGCGCGCTGCCGGAGGAGAGCAAGCGGGATCTGTACGTGATCTCGTTCGACATCTGGCGCCAGGACCAGGACTGCCGCCACCCGTTCCTCACCGTCGGCCACAACACCGAGAGCCAGTACGCCCGCGTCCTCGCCACCACGCCCCCCGACGACCCGGCCGAGGCGCGCTGGAACTACGCGTACTGGATCCTCGAAGGCTTCCCGACCCTCGGGAACACCTCGGCCGACCCGCGGGGCCGCGCGCTCTACCTGGAGGAGGTCCGCGAACTGGGCCTGTGGGACGGGTCGGAGGGCCCCATGGACCTCTCCGACCCCCGCCACGAACTGCTCCACGAGCACTTCGCCGACGTCTGCTCCGACCTCGCGCGCGGCCTGCACGCGGACGGCGTGCTCACCTCGGCGCTCGGGCGGCCGGTGCCCGTCGTCCTGTTCGACATGGACTGCCCCGGCTGGGAGGTCGAGGCGACGGAGGCCGCCAACCCGCCGGAGCTGATCGCGGACTTCCTGGCCTTCCAGGGCCCCGGGTGAGCCGGGCCCGTCCCGCCCGTCGCGCCCTTCCCGCCGGTTCTGCTCGTCCCGCTCGAACTCCTCACACGGAGAACGACGCGTACATCCCGTGCCCCTCGCGGGTGGCCGCGTGGGCGATGGTCCGCAACTCGCCGATCACGTCGGCCAGTTCGTTCGGGTCCTCCGGCATCACCCAGTTGTCCGACGCCGCCCAGCGCGCGGCCAGCGGCAGCAGCGCCTCGTCGCTGAGGGACGACAGGACGGTGACGTCCTCCCGGTGCAGCCGCAGCAGCGGCGCCGTGCCCTCCTCAGGCGGCTCGTCGTCGGCGTACCGCGCGACACCTTCCTCCGCGGTGAAGTCCTGGCCGCGCGCCAGCGCGCACAGCTCGCCGAGCAGCACGACGGGATCGACCCACTTCACCTCGGTCTGCGGCACTCCCGTGCTCTCGGTGCCGTTCACGACGCAGGCGGCGGCCTCGTCCGGCGTGGCGGCGAAATAGCGAAAGTACTGCCCCATCCCAACCTCCGGTCTCCCCGGCGCGGCGGTACGGCCCACGCCCGTCTCTCCCGCTTGCCCGGCGAGGGCGTACTTCACCGCATCCCGGAACCGGTTCCGGCGAGGGGCCACTGTCAGTGGCATGGTGCAGGATCGTCGTGTCGGCAGGGGAGCGAGGGGGCGGTGGGCACGATGGCGGTCACGAACGAGCGGGTGACGCAGTACGCGTTCCTGGAAGTGCTCTACGAGGACCCGTACTTCCCGCACCACGTGCTGGACAAGGGGCGGGCCGTCCTGCTGCGGCTGTGCGAGCGTGTCGAGGCCGAGCGCCCGGCTGACCTCGCCGCGCTCTACGCCCTCACGCGGGCCGCGACGGACGAGTTCAACCGGCTTGAGGCCGAGTTCGAGGCGGCGGGCAGCGAGATCGAGACGGTCGCGCGCGAGGAGATATCCGCCGACTTCCAGTTCATCGCCGAGGCGTACGGCTTCCCTGACGCGGACATGGAGACGCTGGTCGCCTCCCGCGACTGGTGACACCACCCGGCCCGCGGCGGGCGCGGATTGGACTTTCGGCAGTGTCGGGCGACCGCCGGTCTCCGTACCGTCGCCTCCGTGGACGAAACGGTGATCGCACGCGGAACGGCCGGCGCGCTGACGGCGGCGGCCCTGACCTGCGCGGGCCTGGGCATGGTGAGCCTGTGGTGGGCCGTCCCCGCCGCCGTCGCCGCGTTCCTGGCCGGACGCGCGCCGGGACGCTCGTGGGCGACGGCGCTCGCACTGGTCGCGCTCGGCTCGGGCGGCGTGGTGGCGCTGTCCGTCGTCCCCGGCTGGCTGCCGCTGGGCAGCCGGTTCGTCGCCGTCGTGGTGGTCGCGACACTGCTCCCGTGGTTCGCGGGCCGCTTCTGGCGGCAGTACCAGGAGCTGGCCCGCGCGGGCTGGGAGCGCGCCGAGCAGCTGCGGCGTGAACAGCGGCTGGTCGCCGAGCGCGCCCGGCTGCGGGAACGGGCGCGCATCGCCCAGGACATGCACGACGTGCTGGGACACGACCTCAGCATGATCGCGCTGTCGGCCGGTGCCCTGAAGCTCGCGCCCGGCCTCGGCGAGCGGCACCGGCGGGCGGCGGCGGACATCAGGGCCAGGGCGGCGGGCGCCGTCGAGCGCCTCGGCGAGGTGATCGGCGTCCTGCGCGAGGACGCCGGGGACGCGTCGGCGCGGCCGTCCGAGCCGGGACTCGCGCGGCTGACCGCCGAGGCGTCCGCGTCGGGACTCGCCGTCGCCCTCCACACCGACGGCGAGGCGGACGGACTGCCCCCGGTGGTCGAACGGGCCGCGCACCGCGTCGTGCAGGAGGCGCTGACCAACGTCGCCAAGCACGCGCCCGGCGCGGAGGCGACCGTGCGCGTGACCCACACACGCGGGGAGACCGAGGTCGTGGTGGAGAACGGCCCGCCGCCGCGGCGCACTCCGCCCGTCCGCCCGCCGCCCGTCCGCCCGCCGACCGGGGGTCACGGTCTCGTCGGGCTCGACGAACGCGTGCGGCTGGCGGGCGGCTCCCTCACGCACGGTCCGCGCGACGGCGGCTTCGCGGTCACGGCGCGCATACCGCACACGCTCCCGTCACCGCTCGCCGCGCCCGCCGCCGTGCCGGAACCACCGGGCGACGCCCCGCTGTCGCCGGAGCACCGCCGGGCCCGTCGCCGCGTCCACCGCGCTCTGGCCGCCACCGTCGTACTGCCCCTGCTGGCAGGCGCGTTGCTGAGCGGCGCGCTCATGGTGTCTCAGACGCTGTCGGCTTCACGGGCGGTCCTGGAGCCGGGCGACTGGGCCCGCCTGCGGGTCGGGCAGGATCGCGACCAGGTGGAGCCGCTGCTGCCGGAGCGCCAGACGGACCACCGACCACGGGACCCCGAACCGGAGGAGCAGGGCACGACGTGCGAGTACTACGCGATGACGGCCGACCGTTTCGACGACCGCTCGGGCGACGCCTACCGGCTGTGCTTCCGGGACGGCACCCTCGTGTCCCTGGACGCCCTCACCCCGTGAGCGCCCCGTGATCCGGGTCCTGGTCGCCGACGACGAGGCGATGATCCGTGCGGGAGTGCGCGCCGTCCTCGCCACCGATCCGGACATCGACGTCGTCGCCGAGGCCGGTGACGGGCGCGAGGCCGTCGAGCTGGTCCTGCGCCACCGCCCGGCGGTGGCCGTGCTCGACATCCGCATGCCGGGGACGAGCGGCATCGAGGCCGCCGCCGAGATCCGCAGGACGGCGCCCGGCACCGGCGTCGTGATGCTGACGACGTTCGGGGAGGACGACTACATCCTCCAGGCGCTCGGCGGCGGCGCGGCGGGCTTCCTGATCAAGTCGGGCGAGCCGGAGGAACTGATCGCGGGCGTCCGCGCGGTGGCCGGGGGCGCCGCCTACCTGTCACCGAAGGTCGCCGCCCGGGTCGTCGCGCACCTCGCGGCGACGGGCGCGGGCGCCGCGGCCGGTCGGCGCGCCGCCGCCCGTGAGCGGGTCGATTCCCTGACGGCCAGGGAACGCGAGGTGCTGGCCTTCCTCGGCAGCGGGCTGTCGAACGGGCAGATCGCCAGGCGGCTGCGCGTGGTGGAGGGCACGGTGAAGGCCCATGTCAGCTCCATCCTGGCTCGCCTGGGAGTGGACAACCGGGCCGCCGCCGCCGTCATGGCGCACGAGGCGGGCATCGTCGCCCCGCCTGAACCGGGGCAGCCGTGAGACCGTCCGGGCGGCAGGGGGCGTGAGCAGGAGCAGCACGAGCGCCGTCGCCGCGCCGCCGAGAACGGCCCCGGCCAGCACGTCGTGCGGGTAGTGCACGCCCACGAGGACGCGCAGCAGCGCCGCCGCACCGGCGAGCGGCAGCGTGACGGCGGCAAGGCGCGGCCACAGCACCGCCAGCCCGACCGCCAGCCCGGCGGCCAGGGTGGCGTGATTGCTGGGGAACGACCAGTCCCCGGGGGCCGGGCACTCCGCGATCACGTCGGCCGCCGGGCGCAGCGCGCGGCACGGCCGCTCCTCGTCCACCACCAGCTTCAGCGCCTCGCTGACGGCGTAGGCCGCCAGGGTGCCGACGCCGGTCAGCACGGTCCCCGCGGCGCCGCGCGCGTCACGGCGGCGGACAGCGGCCCACCACATCCACACCAGCAGCGCGCCCAGGAGGAGCAACGTGCCCTCGGACGCCACCTCCAGCAGCGCGCCGAGCCACGACGGCGCGTCCGCCACCCGTCCGGTCACCGAGCGGTAGACGGACACCGAGGCCCCGCCCCTGACCTCCACCGGACCGTCCTCGCCCAGCCCGCCGGGGGCGAGCCCGACGACCACCCCGACGGCGGCCACCGACACCGCCGCGGCGGCAAGTGACCTGCGGGCCAAGGGCATCTCTCGCTGTTCTCGTTCCATGCGGCCGAACGTAGAAGCGGCAACACCCCCGGAACCCGAGCCGAACGACAACGCCCCGCCCCGACGTTCGTCGGGGTTGACATCGGACCTCTCCGGAGACGGCCCGTCCGTGACCTCCGCATCGCGAAGTCCCGTCCGCACACCGGAAGAGGTGTGCGGACGGGGCACGGCGTCACGTTGTCCCGGGGTTCGCTGGACATCACTCCGTTCGCTGCGCCTCGGAAGGGCTGGCCATCGGAGACTCTCACCATGTGTGACGGGCATCGCGTGCACGTTGAGACGCTGTCCGCCGCGATCGAGGAGAATCAGCCGAGCGAGGGTGCCCTGTACCGGAAGGCGTTCAACGGGCTGAAGGCGGTCGCGGCCTATGGCGCCGAGGCGGAAGTGCTCGTCGTCACGGCCCTTGAGACGTGCAGGAGATCGAAGACCTGACACATCGCACTGCCGAATCGTCTGAGGAGGGAGAGCGGTTCAGGGGCGTTGCGTCACCGCGTCGAGGACGGCGGTGACGCGTGCGGTGAGTTCCGGCGTGGCCAGGAACCGGCCGCCCGGCCCGAGGTGGCCCTCGATCCCCGGCACGGACATGTCCGGCGTCACCACCCGCAGTCCCACCCGCCCCAGCACCGGCCGCACCATCTCCAGCGCGGGAGCGCCGCCCGACGTCCCCGCGCTGTAACTCACCAGCCCCACCGGCTTGTCACGCCACTCGCGGTACAGGTGGTCGATCGCGTTCTTCAGCGGCGCGGTGTAGCCGCCGTTGTACATCGGCATGACGAGGACGAACGCGTCGGCCGCGTCCACCGTCGCGCTCCACGCCCGCGTGCTCGCGTGGACGTACCGTCCCCCGGACGGCAGTTCCGGCTCGTCAAGCAGCGGCAGGCCGACCTCCCGCAGGTCGATCAGCTCGGCCGCCACGCCGGGACGGGTCGCGGCGAGGCCGGTGACCCAGCGGGCCAGGGGCCGCCCGGCCGAGACCTGACGGGTGCTGGCGGAGATGACGTGCAGACGGCGGACCATGGCGGGCCCCTTTCCTTCGGGTCTTCCCTCGGTGGAACACGGATCGCGCGGCGGACACGCCGGTCAGGACGGCACCGCGAGGCGGCGCAGGAAGAGCTGCGTCAGCGGCCCGATGGCCCCGGCGAACAGCACCGTCCCCACCCCGACCGTGCCGCCCAGCAACCAGCCGCCCGCCAGCGCCGCGACCTCGATGCCCGTCCGCGCGACCCGCAGCGAGACGCCCCGCGCCGCCAGCCCGGTCATCAGCCCGTCCCGTGGCCCCGGACCGAGCCCGGCACCGACGTACAGACCGGTCGCCACCGCGTTCAGCACGATCCCGCCCAGCAGCAGCGGCACGCGCACGGACAGCGCGTCGGGCTCGGGCAGCAACGCCAGCGCGCCGTCCGCGACGACCCCGACCACCAGCACGTTCGCCACCGTCCCGACGCCCGGCCGCACCCGCAGCGGTATCCACGCCAGCAGCACCAGCACGCCCATCGCGTTGACCACCCACCCGAACGGCACGCCCGTGCTCCGCGCCACGCCCTGGTGCAGCACGTCCCAGGACGCCACGCCGAGCCCGGCCGACAGCATCATCGCGACGCTGACCCCGAACAGCACCAGCCCCGTGAACAGCCGCTCCACCCGCAGTCCCATCCCGCCGCCCCGCGATAGTTGACGTGTCACCGATGCACCGTAGGGCCGAGATGAGTGACATGTCAATCAGATCCGCGTACGCTGGCGCCGTGACGTCCTCTCCCCGCTGGCTGACCGGTCCTGAGCAGCGCGCCTGGCAGGCGTACCGCCGTATGACACTGCTGCTGAACGCGCGCATCTCCCGCGAACTCGCCGACGACTGCGGCCTGTCCGACCCGGACTACGACGTCCTGTCGAACCTCGGCGAGAGCGCGGAGCGGCGCTGCCGCGTCAACGAGCTGGCCGACCGCATGCTCTGGTCCCGCAGCCGCCTCTCCCACCACCTCACGCGCATGCAGCAGCGCGGGCTCGTGTCCCGCGAGCACTGCGCGGACGACGGACGCGGCGCCGTCGTCGTCCTCACCGACGCGGGGCTGCGCAAGCTGGAGGAGGCCGCCGCCGGGCATGTCGAGGCGGTCCGCCGTCACTTCATCGACCTCCTCACCCCCGAGGAGATCGACGCGTTCGCGGGCATCGGCGAGACCGTCGTCACCCACCTGACCGACGAGGGCGGCGCCCCCGCCTGAGCACGCCGGCCTGAGCACGCCCGCCGCCGCGCCGGGAGGCGTCAGGGAATCGCCTCGATGCGCGCCATGTTCTCCTCGCCCCACGCGCCGAGCGGCCCCATCGCCGCGTTGAGGGACGCCCCGAACTCGGTCAGTGAGTACTCCACCTTGGGCGGCACCTGGTGGAACACCTCGCGATGCACCAGGCCGCTGGCCTCCATCTCCCTCAGCTGAAGGATCAGCATCCGCTCGCTGATGCCGGGCACGGCCCGCCGCA
This sequence comes from Streptomyces avicenniae, assembly GCF_000719135.1. Taxonomy (GTDB): domain Bacteria; phylum Actinomycetota; class Actinomycetes; order Streptomycetales; family Streptomycetaceae; genus Streptomyces; species Streptomyces avicenniae. The sequence goes on from NZ_JOEK01000013.1 coordinate 12,317, forward strand.
ACTCGCCGAAGCGCCGCGTCCCCTCGCCGAGCGAGAAGAGGATCAGCCCCTTCCATTTGCCGCCCATGACGGTGATGGCGGCGTCGAGTCCGCAGATGAAAGTGCGCTTGGCCATCGGCATTCATCCTTACAAAAGTGTGAGTACCGAACAGAATTGTAGGTACTTGATCAAAAGTATGCGCACACCCAGGATGGAACAGGCGCCGCCCGGACGCACCTGTCCGCCGATACGCGGCTGCCCGACCCTCCCCATTTCCCCTGGAGTTGCCGCATGCCCACGCACGACCCCACGCCCGTGACCGTCATCGGCCTCGGCTCCATGGGCCGGGCGCTGGCCGAGGCGTTCGTCGCTGCCGGACACCCCACCACGGTCTGGAACCGCACACCGGCCAAGGCCGCGCCCCTCGTCGCCCAAGGCGCCGTCCACGCCCCGACGCCGCGGGCCGCCGTCGAGGCGAGCCCCCTCGTCCTCACCTGCCTGACCACGTTCCAGGACACCCGCTCCGCCCTCGAACCCGCCGCCGAGGCACTGGCCGGACGCGCCCTCGTCACGCTGAACAGCGGCTCGCCCGCCGGTGCCCGCGCCCTCGCCGCCTGGGCCACCGGCCACGGCGCCCGGTTCCTGGCCGGTGCGGTCAAGAACGTGCCCTCGGCCGTGGGCGCGCCGGACACGCTGCTGTACTACGGCGGCGACCGGACCGTCTTCGACGCGTACGCGCCGACGCTGCGCGTGCTGGGCGGCGACACCGTCCACCTCGGGGACGAGACCGACCTCGCCGCCCTGTACGAGAGCGCCGTGGGCGCCATGCTCCTGCCCGCGCTCGTCGGCTTCTTCCAGGGCGCCGCCGCCGTCCAGGCCCGCGGGCTGGAGGCGGCGAGCATGGTGCGGTACGCGGAGAAGTGGCTGGACATGATCAAGGCCCTGCTGCCCGTCTTCGCCCGCGAGATCGACAGCGGCGACTACACGGACGCCGCCTCCTCCGTGAACCTCTTCCTCGCGGACGCCGACGCGGACCCCGACGAGGACACGGCGGTGGAGACCGCCTGGCTCGCCCCGCTCCACGACCTCGTGAGGCGGGCGGCTGCGGCGGGCCACGGCGAGCACAGCATCTCCGCCCTGACCGAGGTGCTCAGGAAGCCGAGGCAGAGGGCGTGACGCGTGTGAAAGGTGACATGAGCAAGCGCGACGTGTCGGTCATCGGCCTCGGCCCGATGGGACGCGCGATGGCGGGCGCGTTCCTCGACAAGGGATACCGGGTCACCGTCTGGAACCGGACCCCCGGCCGGGCGGACGAGCTGGTGGCGGCGGGAGCCGACCTGGCCGCCACCGTCCCCGACGCGCTCGCCGCGAGCGAACTGGCCGTCCTCAGCCTGACGGACCACCGCGCCATGTACGACGTCCTCGAACCGGCCGGCCACGCGCTGCCCGGCCGGGTCCTCGTCAACCTCGGCTCGGACACGCCCGACAGCGCCCGCGCCGCCGCGCGGTGGGCGGCGGGGCACGGCGCCCGGTACCTCACCGGCGGCGTGCAGGCTTCGCCCCCTGGCATCGGACAGCCCGGGTCCACCACCTTCTACAGCGGCCCCCGGGACGTGTTCGATGCGCACCGCGAGACCCTGGAAGTGCTCACCGGCACGGACTACCGAGGCGAGGACCCCGGACTCGCGGCGCTGTACTACCAGATCGGGATGGACCTGTTCTGGACGACGGTCCTCGGCTGGCTGCACGCCCTCGCCCTCGCCGACGCCCACGGGGTCCGCGCCGAGGACGTCCTCCCGTCCGCGTCGTCCGTGCTCGCCGGGATGCCGGACTTCATGGCCTTCTACACCGGGCGGATCGACGCGGGGGAGTACCCGGGCGACATCGACAGGCTCACCATGGGCGTGGCCAGCGCGGAACACGTGCTGCGGACCGCGCGTGACGCGGGAGTTGACGACGCGCTGCCCGCGGCGGTCGTGGACATCTTCCGGCGGGGCGTGGCGGCGGGGCACGGCGACGAGAGCGCGACCAGCCTGGTCGAGGTCCTGAAGCGGACCACCGCGTAGCCGGGGCGGATCGCGCTCCGCGCCCACCGTCACAGATAGATCTGCCGCTCGCAGGAGGCGCAGCGCCACTCCCCGTCCGCGCCCCGGCCCAGCACGGGATGGGCGCAGGGCCGCGACACCGGGACGTGCGCCGGGATCACCAACGGCGGGGCGTTACGGGACGGGACCCCCGCGCCCGTCCCGTACCGCTCCACCATGAACGCCAGTTCGGCGAGGCACCCGTCGCACGCGTACACGTCCCCCCGGGCGTGCGGCGTGCTGACCGTCCCGAGTCGGAGCACGGAGACGTCCTCGCGGCGGCAGTAGAGCCAACAGCGCCCAAAGGCCCAGGCGTTGCCGTCCCCGAGCCGGGCGATCGTCACCGCAGCGCCTCCGTCAGCTTGCGCGCGGTCTCCGGGTTGCACCTCCCGAGTTCCACCAGCGGCGGGGCCACGCTGCCCAGGAACGTCATCGCGTCGATGCCCAGCGACGGCAGCGTGATGTTGTGTGCGGCGAGCGCGGCCTTCAACTCCTCGATGGCGACGAGCACGTCGAGCCGCCGCGCGTTGTCATCTGTTGACACGGACATCTGTCTCCTCCGAATACTGCTCTGGGTGCCGATCGGCGTACTCAGAGTGTCCCGCGCCGAGTAATCTCGGCCAGGGGTGGAACACAGACGTCTGATCATGTCTAGGAACGGAGTTCCCTTGGCCACGGAGTTGGAGTACGAGGAGAAGCGCGACCCCGCCGTCTCGACACTGGCCTACTTCGGCAAGGAACTGAAGTTGTGCCGCGAACGCGCGCGGATCTCCCAGCAGGACCTGGCCAACGAGGTCCCGTGCCACCACACGCTGATCAACAAGATCGAGACGGCGACACGCATTCCCTCACTGCGTATCGCTCAGGTATGCGATGAAGTCCTGGCCACTGATGGCGCGTTCGAGCGCATGTGGCCCATCGTCATCAAATACGCCTTCCCCAGCTGGTTCCGGCCGTTCGTGGACCTGGAGGAGAAGGCGTCGCTCATCCGCAACTTCCAACTGATCGTCGTTCCAGGGCTCCTCCAGACCGAGGAGTACGCCCGCGCCGTCCTGGCGAGCGGACGGCCTGAGAACCTGGAGGATGTCGTGGCCGCCCGGATGCGTCGCCAGCACATCCTGCATCGGATTCACCGCCCGCGACTGTGGGTCATCATGGAAGAGGCCGCCCTGTCGCGCCCGGTCGGGAGCCGGGACGTCATGTACCGGCAGGTTCGACACCTGATCCAAGCCGCTGAGGAACCGCGCACCGTCGTCCAGGTCATCCCGCGCAAGATTGCCACCCATGCGGGAATCGCTGGTCCGTTCTCCTTGCTGAGCTTCGAGGACAAGTCACCCCACATCCTTTATTCGGACGGCTTTCCGCAGGGCAGCATTCACGCGCTCTCAGAGGATGTTGCCATCGCCGAGTGGGCCTACGATCTACTGAGGGCCGATGCTCTCCCACCCGTCGAATCCATCGAGCTGATGGACAGGATCGCGAAGGAACTGTACGCATGAACGGCAGCACCTCCACCCCCCACTCTGAGTGGCGCCGGAGTTCGTACTCGTCGAACAACGGCGGCGACTGCGTGGAAGTCGCCCGTGTGGTGGTAGGTGTGGTGTCAGTTCGGGACAGCAAGGCTGTGACAGGTCCGGTGCTGGAGATCTCCCCTGGAGCCTGGACCGGCTTCATCCGTTCCGCGAAGTGAGGTCGAGGTGACCGCAATGCAGGCGAAGCAGCCCGCTTGGCGCAAGAGTTCGTACTCCGGCAACACCGGCGGTAACTGCGTCGAGGTCGCGGGCGGGGTGCCCGGGGTTGTTCCGGTGCGGGACAGCAAGGTGGCCGAGGGGCCCGTGCTGGCGTTCCCGGTCACCGCGTGGCGGGCGTTCGTCACCGCCGGGGTGCGCTGACCCCCTCCTGCGGCTGGAGGACTTCCTGGGCTCGCGGCGCGCCGACGCCCTGCCGGACTACACGCTCACCCGGGAGCGCGCGCGGATACTTCCGGGCGGGCGGCTGAGGGAGTACGACGTCGCCGTACGCCGTGGAGCGTGACGGATGGCCTGTGGGGGCAGATCGAGCCGCTGCCGTCACACACGGAACGCCGGTTCCGGCACCCGGGCCGCAAGCCGTTGTCAGCGGCGGAAGTTCTTGAGGCCGGATTCAGCCGAGTGTCGCACCCGCTCCGACGGGTCGCGACTCGCGGTCACAAGCATCCGCCGCACAACCCCGAGCTGTCGGCCGGACATGTCGTCTCCCCCGCTCAGGCCGCCCCGCCACAGGATATTGCCCAGGTCCCGCGCCACATGATCGCGCACGAACTCGTCCGGCGTATGCAACGCGCGCTCATAAGCGTCGAACACCAGGTCCGGTCCACCGAGGCTGTCCAACGCATCCGCGATACCGTCCGACATGCTCACATCCATGTCACCGGCGACCGTATCCCAGCGGTAAGCCCGCCGATCGGTCAGAAGCGCGCTGATCACCTCCGCGGCCCGCGGATCGCCGATATCGGCGAGCGCAGCCATCAAGAACGAAGGTTCGCCGAAGAACGACGTGTACTCGTCTGCCACACTGCGGTGGAGCCGCTGACACAGCGGCTCCACCGCGCGGGCGTCCTTGGTCTCTCCCAGCAGCTTCGCCGCCTCGCACCGGACACTCTCCGACGGGGCCTCCAACTGGTCGCACAGGGCAGGAACAGCGTCGGGAACCCCGAGTTCGACGAGCATCCTCATCGCCGCGGTTCTCGCCTCCTCGTCCGCGTCCCTGTCCCGCAGCATGGCGAGCAGCGGACCGGGAGGATTGTCACGCACGAACCGGCGCCGCGTTTCTGCCTCGTATTCCTCGTGCCGCTGCCAGCAGCGTTCACAGACGCGTCGGCGGTACGACCACTCGCCTACCCGTCGGTACACCGCGACAGACGTGCGTGGAAGCTCATGCCGGACCCTGGCCCCCGCGGCCTTGAACCGCCGATTGCACACCTCGCAGTGGTCCGCACCCGACTTCCGAAGCATGCCTCCACCATAGTGACAGCCACACCGCGGCGTCTCGATTCCTCGGATCCACCCGGTTCAGGGGTGACCCCTGCCGGGCGCGCGCCGACGCCGACCCGGACGAGGACCTGGCCGCACGCGTGCTGCGGCTGGCCGTCCCGAGGGGCGCGGCCACGCCGTACTTCACCCATCTTCCGCTGATCAGCTCGGAGAAGAGCGCCAGGGAACCGGTACGCCACGGCCGCCCCGTCCACAACCAGGCGTGAGCGAAGCGGAGTTGCAAACGGCGCGCCCCTCTCTGGCATGCTGCTGACAAAGGGGGGATGACCGATGGACACCATGGAACCGGCGGAGGACCGATGAGGGCGCGGCGCAAGGACGCCCCGGTGACCCTCGTCCACCCGTCCGGCGAGCAACGCATCCGCGTGCTCGCCGAGCGCGAGATCGCCGCCCTGGCCGCGGCGCTCCCGCCCACGCCGCCGGACGCCGGGCCCGACCCGGCGCCGGGCGGCCCGGCCGAATGCCTCCGCCTCGCACGGGGGTTGAACGCGGCGATCGACTCCGGCGCGTTCTCACACTCCGTGAGCGCACGCGTCAGCCGCAGGATCGCGGCCGTCGTCCTCGCACGGGCCGGACAGGCGGCGCTGGCCCCCGGCGGGCCGCCCGCCGACACGCTGTACTTCTGCGTCCTCGATCCCCTGCACGGCCTCCTCACCGTCCCCGATCCGCCCCCACGGGGCCCAAGGCGCCGCGAGCGCACCGAGGTGCTGTGCGACGCATGCCGGGAACGGGTGACGGCCCGGCCGCCCGACGACTTCTGGAGCGAGGCGCTGCACACGACCCAGATGCACCGGCCGCCGCTGCCCTACCACGGCGGCGCCCCGTTCAGCGCGCCCGAGCACGGCGTGGCCCGCGTCCTGAAGGACGCGAGGACCCTGGTCGCGGTGGACGAGGAGTTCGGCTCCCGCTGACCGGCACGGGGGAATGTCGGGCGTGCCTCCGCGTAAACGCCGCCCGCTGCGGCGAAGGTTCCAGCGATGGAACACACCAGACGCCGATTCCTCGGCACGGCCGCCGCCCTCGGCCTGTTCGGCGCCGGACTCAGCACCGCGCGCGCCTGGGCCGCCCCCCGTTTCGCCGCCCACCCCTTCGGCCTCGGCGTCGCCTCGGGCGACCCGCTGCCCGGGGGCGTCGTCCTGTGGACGCGTCTCGCCCCGGAACCGCTGGCCCTCGACGGACGCGGCGGCATGCCGGACGCCCGGGTCTCCGTGTCCTGGCAGGTCGCCGAGGACGAACGGTTCACGCGCGTCGTCCAGCAGGGCACCGCGCAGGCCGTGCCGGAACTGGCCCACTCCGTGCACGCCGAGGTCCTCGGCCTGGAGGCGGGCCGCGACTACTTCTACCGCTTCCGCGTGGACGGCAGCGGGGACATCAGCCCCGTGGGCCGCACGCGCACCGCGCCCGACCCCGGCACGACCGGCGGCGCCGTCTCGTTCGCCTTCGCGTCCTGCCAGTGCTGGTACGAGGGCTTCTACACGGCCTACCGGCACCTGGCCGCCGAGGACCTCGACTTCGTCGTCCACCTCGGCGACTACCTCTACGAGTACGGCGTCGGCGCGAACGGCGGCGTGCGCGGCATGACGCTCGACGCGTCCTTCCAGCACGAGACGTACTCCCTCACCGACTACCGCAACCGCCACGCGCTCTACCGCCTCGACCCCGACCTCCAGGCCGCGCACCACGCCTTCCCGTGGATCCTCACCTGGGACGACCACGAGGTGGAGAACAACTGGGCGGGCGACATCGCGCAGATCGACAAGGACGGCTTCCCCGACGACGACCCCACCAGCTTCCGCGCCCGCAAGGCGGCGGCCTTCCAGGCGTACTACGAACACCTGCCGCTGCGACTCCCGCAGAAGCCCAGCGGCTCGTCCGCGCAGCTCTACCGCCGCCTCGGCTTCGGCGGCCTCCTCGACCTGCACGTCCTCGACACCCGCTCGTACCGCGACGACCAGGCGTGCGGCGACGGCACCAAGCCCGGCTGCGACACCGAACGCGCCGACCCGTCCCGCAGCATGCTCGGCGCCGGGCAGGAACGCTGGCTCCTCGACGGCCTGGAGGCGTCGGGCGCGCGCTGGAACGTCCTCGCCAACCAGACGCTCGTGGCCCAGGTGGACCACGACCCCGACCCCGAGGTCGTCTCGTCCGGGCTCGACATGTGGGACGGCTACACCGCCGCCCGCGACCGGCTCCTCGGCGGCATCGACCGGCGGGGCGTACGCAACCCCGTCGTCCTCACCGGCGACATCCACCGCAGCGTCGTCGCCGACCTGAAGCTGGACTTCGACGACCCCGCGTCCCCGGTGGTCGCCACCGAGTTCGCCGGTACGTCGATCAGCTCCGGCGGCGACGGCACGGCCATGGACACCTTCGGCTTCGACTGGATGGCCCCCGGCGTCAACCCGCACCTGAAGTGGCACAACTCGCAGCGCGGCTACACCGTCTGCCGCGCCGACGCGGCGGAGTTCAGGGCCGAATACCGGGTGGTGCCGTACGTCAGCAGCACCGGCGCGGGCATCACGACGCCCGCCCGCTTCGTCGTCGAGGACGGACGGCCAGGCGCGCAGCAGGCGTGAACGCCGCCAGGGGTCCCGGCCCGGCGGCCGGGACCCCGCACCGCTCAGCCGCCCAGGAACTCCGCCGTGACGCCCGGCAGCCGCGCCGGGTCGGCGAGCACGTGGACGGCGGCGATCCGGCCGCCGGAGACCGTGAACACCATGACGGACACGGGCCGTCCCCGGTGCACGACCACCACGGCGGGCGCGCCGTCCACCAGCGCCAGGCGGCCCGCTGCGGCGAGCCGGTTGAACAGGACGGCCCGCCCGGCGACGTCCCGCGCGCCGCTGACGACGGTCCCGCGCCCCGCCGCGTCGTCCGACCGCAGCACGACGTCGGGCGCCAGCACGGCGACCAGCCCGTCCAGGTCCCCGTCCCGCGCGGCGGCGAAGAACGCGTTGACGACCGCGCGCCGCCGCGCCGGATCGGGATCGGCCACCGGCGTCCCCTCCCGCACCCGGCGGCGCGCCCGGCTCGCCGCCTGCCGCGCGGCGGCGGGCGACCGCTCCAGCAGCGCCGCGATCACGTCGAACGGCACGCCGAACATGTCGTGCAGCACGAACGCGACCCGCTCCCCGGGCTCCAGCGTCTCCAGCACGACCATCATCGCCAGCCCCACCGCGTCGGCCAGTTCCGCCGCCTCCTGCGGATCGCCGCTCTCCGGCGCGCCGATCAGCGGATCGGGCAGCCGGACGTCCAGCGGGTCCTCGCGGCGCCGCTCCCGCGCGCGCAGCACGTTCAGGCACACCCGGCCCACCACGGTCGTCAGCCAGGCCGCGAGATTCCGCACCTCGGCCGCGTCCACCCGCCCGAGCCGCAGCCACGTCTCCTGCACGGCGTCGTCGGCCTCGCTCAGCGAGCCGAGCATCCGGTAGGCGACCGACCGCAGACGCGGACGTTCCGCCTCGAAACGGACAGCGAGCGCCGCGGAGTCGTCCACCGTGTCACACATCCCTCCTCGCCAGGTGTCGTAACGGTAGACCCCGGGGCGACCGCCCCCGGGCAGCGCCCTCAGCAGGAGGAACCATGACCTCGCCCATCCTCGTCACCGGCGGCACGGGCACCCTGGGCCGCCACGTCGTCCCGCGCCTGCGGGCGGCCGGGTTCGAGGTGCGCGTCCTCACCCGCAACGGGCGGGCGCCAGAGGACGGCGTCACCTACGTCACCGGCGACCTGGAGAAGGACACCGGCGTCGCGGCGGCCCTGGACGGCGCGGGGACGATCCTGCACCTCGCGGGCGACGACAAGAACAACGAGACCGTGACGCGCCACCTCGTCCGCGCCGCGTCGGACGCCGGGACCCCGCACCTGATCAACATCTCCGTCACCGCCACCGACCGCCTGCCCATCGGCTACTTCCGCTCCAAGCTCGCCGCCGAGAACGTCCTCATCGAGGGGGGCGTGCCCTGGACGAACCTGCGGGCGGCGCAGTTCCACGACTTCGCGCTCAACGCCGTACGGGTCATGGGGCGGCTGCCCGTCATCCCCAGCCCCGGCGGGATGCGCGCCCAGCCCGTGGACGCGCGCGACGTCGCCGACCGGCTCGTGGAGCTGGCGCAGGGCGGCCCGGCGGGCCACGTCCGCGACCTCGTCGGCCCCCAGGTCTACACCCTGGGCGAGCTGGCGCGCGGCTACCTGGCGGCCCGGGGCAAGCGGCGGCCGATGCTGCCGGTGCGCGTCCCCGGCGCGATCGGCCGCGCGTACCGGGAGGGGCGGAACTTGGTGCTCGACGACGTGGACGAGGGCACGCGCACCTGGGAGGCGTTCCTCGCCGAACAGACCTGGTGACCTAGGGCCTGGGAAGACAGGCCCTAGCCCGCCCGGCGCGTTCGCGTCGGGCGGAACGCCTGCGGGGGACGGCCCCGGCGCCGGGCTTCTAGGCTGAGGAGGTGAGCAGCGACGCAGCCGACCAGGTCCGTACCCTCCACCCGCGCCCCGCCGCCCCGGCCAGGGAACCGCTGTGGCGCGACGTCGTCGGCGACGTCCTGCGCCGCGAACGCCGCGCCCAGGAGCGCACGCTCCAGCACGTCGCCGACCAGGCACGCATCTCCATGCCCTACCTCTCCGAGATCGAGCGCGGGCGGAAGGAGGCGTCGTCCGAGGTGCTGGCCGCCGCCGCGCGCGCCCTCGGCCTGACCCTGGCCGAACTCCTCGCGCTCGTGCACCGCGAGATCGTCAGGCTCGCCCCGCCCCTGCCCGACGAGCGGCGCGGCACCGTGACCTCCCTCGCGTCGCGCACGTCCGTCACCGCGCTGCGCGCCGCCAGGCCCGGCGGGTCGGGGCGGGCCACCGGCCACGGCGAGGTGCGGCTCGCCGCCTGAACGGCGCGCCGCCCCCGCCGGTCGTCAGGCGACGGGCCGTCGTCGGCTGAGCACATGGTCGGCGAGCCCGTACGCCACCGCCTCCTCGGCCGTGAACACGCGGTCCCGGTCGGTGTCGGCGCGCAGCCGCGCCACGTCGTGGCCGGTGTGCCGCGCCAACACCTCCTCGACCTGCGCCCTGATGCGCAGCATCTCCTTGGCCTGGAGCCTCAGATCGGACACCGTGCCGCGCTGCCCGCCGCTCTGCGGCTGGCCGAGCAGCACCCGGGCGTGCTCCAGGACGACGCGCCGCCCCGGATCGCCGCCCGCCAGCAGCACCGCCGCCGTGGACGCCGCCTGCCCGACGCAGATCGTGGAGATCGGCGAGGTGACGTACGACATCGTGTCGTAGATCGCCATCAGCGACGTGTACGAGCCGCCGGGGGAGTTGATGTAGATCGCGATCTCGCGGTCGGGGTTGTCGGATTCGAGGTGGATGAGCTGCGCGATGACGACGTTGGCCACGCCGTCGTCGATCTCCGTGCCGAGGAAGATGACCCGCTCGGACAGCAGCCTGCTGTAGACGTCGAACGCGCGCTCGCCTGACGAGGTGCGCTCCACCACCGTGGGGATCGTGTACTGGCTCATGTCAGAAACCCGCCCTTCGCTGCGTGCTCCCGGGGCGGATGTCGTCCATCGACTCGACCACCCGGTCCACCATGCCGTACTCGCGCGCCTGTTCCGCCGTGAACCAGCGGTCGCGGTCGCTGTCGCGGGCGATGGTCTCCTGGCTCTGGCCGGTGTGCTCGGCGATCAGCCGCTCCATCGTGGACTTCGTGAACTCCAGGTTCTCCGCCTGGATCTCGATGTCGGACGTGCTGCCGCCGATGCCCGCGCTGGGCTGATGCATCATCACCCGGGCGTTCGGCAGGGCGAAGCGCTTGCCCGGCGTGCCCACGGTGAGGAGGAACTGCCCCATGCTGGCGGCGAACCCCATGGCGAGCGTCGCGACGTCGTTCGGGATGAGGCGCATCGTGTCGTAGATGGCGAGCCCGGCCGTGATGGAGCCGCCGGGGGAGTGGACGCACAGGGTGATGTCGGCGCGCGGGTTCTCGGCCGACAGGAGCAGGAGCTGCGCGCAGATGCGGTTGGCGGAGACCTCGTCCACCTGCGTGCCGAGGAAGATGATGCGCCGGGTCAGCAGCTGCTCGGCGAGGTGGTCGTCGAAGCGCGTCGGGGCGGTGTCGTCCTCGGCGGCGCGGGGGGCGAAGGGGGAGAGGGGTGGCGTCATGCCGGTCCTCCGTTCGTGAGCTGGTGCCCTCCACCCTCGGCCGCCGCACGGCCCCGCCCAAGCGTTCTCGGCCCCCGGCAGATCGGCCGACAGCAGAGCGCCGGCGCCGCGCGCTCAGGCCGTGCGGGGGGCGAAGGAGATCCGGGTCTCCTCGGCGTCGAGCGTGAGGTCGAGCTGCGCGTCAAGGGCGGCCGTGAGGGCGCGGAGGAGGGGGGAAGGCGGGGGGCGTGCCGCCGCCTTCGAGACGTTCGACGTCCGCCACGGTCAGCCCCGCCCGCTCGGCGAGGGCGGCGTGATCGACCCCCAGCGCCGTCCGCCGGTCGTGGACCGCCTGCCCGAGGGCGATCGCCGCACCGGCCTCGACCTACGCCGGACCAAGACGGTGCGCCTGGGGAATCGTCCACGACGCGTGACGGTGTGTGCTCACGGATACTCCTCGGAGGTACAGGTGCCTGCACAGGCGAGCCCACGGCCCGGACCTCCCCAGGCCCACGACGCCCGCTGCATCCGCTGATCTTTCCGCACGACGCCTGACCTGCGGGATGCCGCGGGGTTAGGGGACCGGCGATGCGTGGACCGTTGACGGACTCCGGGGCCGCCCCCGGCGGCCCGGCCGGCTGCCGCTGGCCGCGTTGCGATTGTTTCGAATCTTGCGTTTGTTTCGCCTGGCTGTCATCATGAGAGACGGAAGACCTGCGTCCGTGGGTCCGGAAGGAGATCGTGGTGAGCAGAACAGACATCCGTTCGGCCGAACTCTCCGCCGAGCAGAGCGAGGCGGCCGGTACGGCGCTGGCCCTCATGCGGACTCATCTGACCCACCACCCGGACCTGGCGCGCATCCGTGTCACCGTCGAGAACGGCGAGCGCGAGCCGTTGGAGCTGCCTCGGGAGGCGATCGACCTCCTGGCGACGATCCTGGCGCACATGGCGGCGGGCCGGGGCGTCTCCGTCGTCCCGAGGAGCGCCGAGCTGACCACACAGCAGGCCGCCGACCTGCTGAACGTCTCACGGCCCTTCCTCATCGGCCTGCTGAAGGCGGGCGAGATCGCCTACCGCACCGTCGGTACACACCGGCGTATCGCGGCGTCCTCCCTGATCGACTACATGCGCGAGGACGACCGGCGTCGTCGTGAGGCGGCCGATGAGCTGACCCAGCTCGGCCAGGACATGGGACTGGTCTGACACATGCCCTTCGTGGCGCTGTATGACGCGAATGTGCTCTACCCCAGCACTCTCCGGGACGTTCTCATCCGTGTGGCTCAGGCCGGACTCGTGCATGCGAGGTGGACGGAGACGATCCTCGACGAGGTCTTCCGGAATCTGAAGGCCAACCGGCCAGACCTCGACAGTGTTCGTCTGGACCGGACCAGGCAGCTGATGACCGCGGCGGTGCGGGACAGCAAGGTCACCGGTTACGAGCCGCTGATCGAGGCGGTCAGCCTTCCGGACCCGGACGACCGGCATGTCCTCGCGGCGGCGGTCAAAGCGCGGGCACAGGTGATCGTCACCTTCAACCTCAAGGATTTCCCCGCGACGGATCTAGGGCGGTGGGACGTCGAGAGCGTGCATCCCGACGCGTTCCTGGAGGCACAGATCGACCTTGACCCAGCGATCGTCTATGGAGCGGTCCGGCAGATCGCCGACAGTCGCAGACGTCCGCCAGGAACGGTAGGGGACGTTCTTGAAAGCCTCCGGCGAGAGGGAATGCTGGCGACCGTGGCGGCGCTGGGAAGCCGCTTCGCCTGATCCAGGACGCGGCCCTCACGCGCGGACGAAGGCGCGGGAGCGGCGGTGCCCCCGGGGCGTGGGCCCGGGGGCGCGTGCCGTACCGGCGTCAGGCCGCGTAGCGTGCCACGCCGACCGGGCAGGTCAGGCCCGTGCCGCCGAGGCCGCAGTAGCCCGCCGGGTTCTTGTCCAGGTACTGCTGGTGGTAGCCCTCGGCCGGGTAGAACGTGTGCCCCTCGGCCGGGCGGATCTCCGTCGTGATCGCGCTGTAGCCCGACTCCTCCAGCACCCGCTGGTACGCGTCACGCGACGCCTCCGCCGCCGCCTGCTGGCGCGGCGAGTGGGTGTGGATCGCGGAGCGGTACTGCGTGCCCACGTCGTTGCCCTGCCGGTGGCCCTGGGTCGGGTCGTGCGACTCCCAGAACACCTTCAGCAGGTCGTCGTACGTCACCACGTCCGGGTCGAAGACGACGCGGACGGTCTCGGTGTGCCCGGTCAGACCGCTGCACACCTCCTCGTACGTCGGGTGCGGCGTGAGCCCGCCCTGGTAGCCGACCAGCGTCGTCCACACGCCGGGCGCCCGGTAGAAACGGCGCTCGGCGCCCCAGAAGCAGCCCAGCGCGAAGTCCGCCACCTCCAGGCCCGCCGGGTGGGGGCCCGCCAGCGCGGTGCCGAGGACGGTGTGGGTCCCCGGCAGCTCGAACAGCGGCTCGTCGCGGCCCGGCAGAGCCTCCTCCGGGGTGGGGAGGCGGTTCTTGTGTGCCTGCGTGTACAGCATGGTGGTCCACTCGCTCCTTGCGCGGCGCTCGGTCGGCCTACAGTCCTATTGTCGCGCGATCGCCAGGGCGCGGAACGCCGTGTAGTACCGGACGGGGTCGCCGTCCGTCACCCACGGGATCGCCCCCACGTACCCGTCCACCGCGCGCATCTGCTCCACGGCCTCCGGGTACCTCTCCGCGCGCACCAGGAACCACAGCAGCAGATGCCGCACGTGCGGCGCCATCGGATGGTCGTCACGCGCCGTGTTCAGCGCGAACTGCGCCGCCTCGATCGCGTCCCGGATCACGGCCCCCTGGAACATCCCCGGCGAGTGCTGCATCTCCGGCAGGTGGTCGTACACGGCGAACAGCGGCAGCGCCGGGAGCAGGCTGCCCTGCCCCGCCCCGCCCGCCGCCGTCCGCCCGAAGCCCTCGGCCTCCGCCCGCGACCCGTGCCACTTCTCCGACAGGTACGAGATCGCCGCGACGTGCGCGCCCATGTGCTGCGGCGCGCGCGCCGTGATCCGCGACCACAGCGCGTCGAATTCCTGACGGCTGTAGCCCAAGCCACGCGCGATGTACAGCTCCACGATGCCGGGCACCACGTCGTCGGGCGCCAGCCGCGCCGCCTCGCCGCAGACCGTCCTGGCCTCCTCAAGGATGATGCGGTGCTCGGCCGTCTCCGTGTCCCGCAGCGCCTGCCACACGAGGAACTGCGCGTACACCTCGGAGCCGCCCGGGTCGGCGGGCTCCTGCGTGCGCCACATACGCAGCCAGCCCGCGTCCGTGCCCTCGCCGGTCGCGCGGTGCGTGCCCAGCTCGACGGAGGCGGCGCCGCCCAGCGACTGCACGCGCTGCCAGCGCAGCTCGGGCTCGTCGGTCAGGGCCAGCAGCTGACCCACCGGACGCCAGTTCTGCGTACGCTGCGTCTCCTCCAGGGCGGCGATCAGCTCGTCGTCCGGGCCGGGCAGGCGGATGTCGAGCTGGGCGGACGGCACCAGGCCGCCCGCGTACTCGGGCGGCAGGTCCGCCGACGCGCCGCCCGGGTCCTTGTCGAACGAGACGTGCCCAGGCCGCGGCCCCTGCCCCGACCCCGTCAGCGTGTCGGCCGCCGCGGCGGCACGCTCCAGCTCCTGCCGCTCACGGCGTCTGCGCAGCGCGGGCACCACGACCACACCAATGATCACGGCGATCGCGAACAGCAACATCAGGGCATCCATGACGGCGGCGGCTCCCCCAGCGTCGGGTCCAGAACGGGTCCTCGGTACGGCGCGCTCACCTTACGGCGCACCGACTCCACCGTACGGCCCACTACCGTGGTGCCATGAACGAGCAGCACAGCGCCGGACGATTCGAGACGCTGGCCATCCACGCCGGGCAGGAGCCCGATCCCCTGACCGGCGCCGTCGTCCCGCCGATCCACCAGGTGTCCACCTTCAAGCAGGACGGTGTCGGGGGGCTGCGCGGCGGCTACGAGTACAGCCGCTCGGCCAACCCCACCCGCACCGCGCTCGAAGAGAACCTCGCCGCGCTCGAAGGCGGCAGCCGCGGCCTGGCGTTCGCCTCCGGCCTGGCCGCCGAGGACTGCCTGCTGCGGACGGTCCTGCGGCCCGGCGACCACGTGGTCCTGCCGGGCGACGCGTACGGCGGCACGTTCCGCCTGATCACGAAGGTGGTCGAGCGCTGGGGCGTCGCCTGGTCGGTCGCCGACACCGGCGACCCGGCGTCCGTACGGGCCGCGCTGCGCCCCGAGACGAAGGTCGTGTGGGTCGAGACGCCGTCGAACCCGCTGCTCGGCATCACGGACATCGCGCTCGTCGCCGAGATCACGCGCTCGGCGGGCGCCCGGCTCGTGGTGGACAACACGTTCGCCAGCCCCTACCTCCAGCAGCCGCTGGCGCTGGGCGCCGACGTGGTCGTCCACTCGACCACCAAGTACCTCGGCGGGCACTCCGACGTCATCGGCGGCGCCCTCGTCACCGCCGACCAGGGGCTCGCCGACGAGCTGGCCTTCCACCAGAACGCCCTGGGCGCGGTCGCCGGGCCGTTCGACTCGTGGCTCGTGCTGCGCGGCATCAAGACGCTCGCCGTCCGCATGGACCGGCACAGCGCGAACGCCGCCCGCATCGTGGAGACGCTGTCCGCGCACCGCGCCGTCAGCCAGGTGCTCTACCCGGGCCTGCCCGACCACCCGGGGCACGAGACGGCGGCCAAGCAGATGCGCGGCTTCGGCGGCATGGTGTCGTTCCGCGTCGCGGGCGGCGAGGAGGCGGCCGTCGCCGTCTGCGACCGTGCGCGGGTGTTCACGCTGGGGGAGTCGCTGGGCGGCGTCGAGTCGCTGATCGAGCACCCGGGACGGATGACGCACGCCTCTGCGGCGGGCTCGGCCCTTGAGGTGCCGGGCGACCTGGTGCGGCTGTCCGTGGGCATCGAGGCCGTGGACGACCTGCTGGAGGACCTGACGCGCGCCCTCGGCTGACGCGCGCCCTACCGTCCCGCCCCGCCCCGCTCCGCCTGCCCGGGCGGGGCGGGACGGCTCACGCGGGCGGGCGGTCGCTGTCGGTCGCCACGGGCGCCCGGCCCGTCGCCGGTGCCGTCTGCCAGTCGCCGATCGCCGCGTTGAAGCGCGTCAGCAACGCGCGGAACTCGTCACGCTGCTGCGGCGTCCAGTCCTCCGTCAGCAGCGCCATCAGCTGCCGCCGCGACGCGCGGACCTCCTCAAGCCGCGCGCTGCCGCTCTCCGACAGCCGCAGCACGACCGCGCGCCCGTCGTCCGGGTCGGCGTCGCGCAGCACGAGCCCGGCCTCCACCAGCGGGGCGACCTGCCGGGTGACGGTCGAGGAGTCGATGCCCATCCCGGCGGCCAGCGCCTTCACCCCGGTGGGCCCGTTCTGGTCCAGCCTGCTGAGCAGCAGGTACGCGGCGCGGTCCATGGCGCCCTTGGCCGGTCCAGAGCCCGCCAGTCTGGTCTGTTCCGCGCGGCGGGCGAAGACGGCCACCTCGTGCTGGAGGGCGTCGAGCAGCGCCGGGTCGGCGAGCTGCGGGGCCACCTGCGGGGGCGGGGTCGCGGATGCGGTGTCGTCAGGCGTCATGTTCCGGATGTGGGTCCCTGTCCCTGTCTTCGCCGCGCGGGCGCGCGGGAGAGGGGCGTACGGAGGATGCTCCGCGGCCGAGCCCACAGCGTACTTGGCCGCGCGTGCGCCGGTGCCGCCAATGCGCCAACCCGTCAGGGCCGTCCCGCCCCCGGCCTGCGACACTGGCGGCATGCCCGTGCAAGACCACCCGCCCGTGCCGGGTCCCGACGACGTCCTGGCGGCCAGGAAGACCCTCGCCGGAGTCGCCCGCGTGACGGCGCTGGAGGGCAGCCGCTACCTGACGCGGCTGGTCGGCGCCCCCGTGCACCTCAAGTGCGAGAACCTCCAGCGCACCGGCTCGTTCAAGCTGCGCGGCGCCTACACCCGTATCGCCGGGCTCTCCGGCGAGGAACGGGCGCGCGGCGTCGTGGCGGCCAGCGCGGGCAACCACGCGCAGGGCGTGGCCCTCGCGGCGGCGCTGCTCGGCGTGGAGTCCACGGTGTTCATGCCCGTGGGCGCGCCGCTGCCGAAGATAGCGGCGACCAGGGAGTACGGCGCCCAGGTGCGGATGGCCGGGCAGGTGGTGGACGAGACGCTGGCGGCGGCCCAGGAGTACGCGCGGCGGACCGGCGCCGTCTTCATCCACCCGTTCGACCACCCCGACGTGGTCGCCGGGCAGGGGACGCTGGGGCTGGAGATCCTTGAGCAGTGCCCGGAGGTGCGCACGATCGTCCTGGGCATGGGCGGCGGGGGTCTGGCGGCCGGGGTGGCGCTCGCGGTGAAGTCGGTGCGGCCCGACGTGCGGGTGGTGGGTGTGCAGGCGGCGGGTTCCGCCGCGTACCCGCCGTCGCTGGCGGCCGGGCGGCCGGTGGCCCTTGAGCGCGTCGCGACCATGGCGGACGGCATGAAGGTGGCGCGGCCTGGGGACGTGCCGTTCCGCCTCGTCGCCGACCTGGTGGACGAGGTCCGCACGGTCAGCGAGGGCCAGCTCTCCGCCGCGCTGCTGCTGTGCCTTGAGCGGGCCAAGATGGTCGTGGAACCGGCCGGTGCCAGCCCGGTGGCGGCGCTGCTGGCCGCGCCCGAGACGTTCGGCGACGGGCCGGTCGTCGCCGTGCTGTCCGGCGGGAACGTCGATCCGCTCGTCCTCCAGCGCACGCTGCGGCACGGCATGGCGGCGGCGGGCCGCTACCTGTCGCTGCGGCTGACGGTCCCCGACCGGCCCGGGGCGCTCGCCGCGCTGCTGGCCGAGCTGTCGGTGGCGGACGCGAACGTGCTCGCCGTGAACCACCTGCGGACCGACCCGCGCCTCGCGGTGGGCGACGCGGAGGTGGAGGTCCAGCTGGAGACGCAAGGCCCGGAACACTGCGTACAGCTGACGGACGCCCTGACGTCGGCCGGGTACCGCATCCTCGACTGACGGGCGGCGCCGCTCACGTAACCCGAACGAGCTACTGTCGCGATGTATCGTGACTGCCTAGACTGGCGGGCGGGTCCGGCAGGGGTCACCTTGGAGTTCCGGACTCCGCGCATCATCGCCTCACCGCACAGGGGGAGACCACACATGGCAGGCGCCATTCACGCCGAGGGCCTGGTGAAGACCTTCGGCGACGTCCGCGCGCTGGACGGCGTCGATCTGGACGTCCCGGAGGGCACCGTCTTCGGCCTGCTCGGCCCCAACGGCGCGGGCAAGACGACGGCCGTCCGCGTCCTCACCACACTCATCCGCCCGGACAGCGGCCGGGCCGAGGTCGCCGGGATCGACGTGCTGACCCGGCCGGACGAGGTACGCCGCTCCATCGGCCTCTCCGGCCAGTTCGCCGCCGTGGACGAGTACCTGACCGGCCGCGAGAACCTGGAGATGGTCGGCCAGCTCTACCAGCTCACCCGCCGCGACGCGAAGCGCAGGGCGCGCGAGCTGCTGGAACGCTTCGCCCTCGCCGAGGCGGGCGACCGCACCGCCAAGACGTACTCGGGCGGCATGCGCCGCCGCCTCGACCTGGCCGCCGCGCTCGTCGTCAGCCCGCCCGTGATGTTCATGGACGAGCCGACCACCGGCCTCGACCCACGCAACCGGCAGGCGCTGTGGGACGTCATCGAGGAACTGGTCGGCGGCGGCACGACGCTGCTGCTGTCCACCCAGTACCTGGAGGAGGCCGACCACCTCGCCGACAGCATCGCCGTCGTGGACCGCGGCCGGGTCATCGCCCGCGGCACGGCCGACGAGCTGAAGACGCAGACCGGCGGCGACGTCGTCGAACTCGTCGTCCACGACCGCGCCGACCTCGCCACGGCCGACGAGGTCCTGCGCCGTGTCGGCGACGGCGAGACGACCCTCGTGGAACACACCCGCAAGCTCAGCGTCCCGGCCGCCGGCGGCGCCAAGCTGCTCGCCGAGATCATCCGCGAACTGGACGGGCGCGGCATCGAGATCGACGACATCGGCCTGCGCCGCCCCACCCTGGACGACGTCTTCATCTCCCTCACCGGCCACTCGGCCGACGACATGGAGCTGTCCAAGGACTCCACGCGGGCCGACCGCCGCACGCGCGGCGGCCCACCACCGGGCCAGGAGCAGAACGAAAAAGAGGAGGGGGAGCGGTGAGCATCACCAAGGACGACGCGAGCGCCCGTCCCATGCAGCGCACCGGCGAGCGCATCGGCTTCCGCCAGGGACTGCACGACTCGCTGGTCGTCGCCCGACGCAACCTGCTGCGGATGCTGCGCATCCCGGAGGTCGTCGTCTTCAGCCTGATCCAGCCCGTCATGTTCGTCGTGCTGTTCAGCTACATCTTCGGCGGCTCCATCACCCTCCCGGGCGCGGGCGACAGCGCGAGCGCCTACCGCGAGTTCCTCATGGGCGGCATCTTCGCCCAGACGGTCACCTTCGCCACGGCGGGCGCCAGCGCCGGTATCGCCGAGGACATGCAGAAGGGCATCATCGACCGGTTCCGCTCCCTGCCCATGGCGCGCGGCGCGGTCCTGACGGGCCGCACGTTCGCCGACCTCGCGCAGACCGCCGTGATCCTCGCCGTCCTCGCCGTCGTCGCGCTCCTCGTCGGCTGGCGCATCCACAACGGCTTCCTCGACGCCCTGGCCGCCTTCGGCCTGCTGCTGCTCCTCGGCTACGCGTTCACCTGGATCGGCGCCCTCATCGGCCTCTCCGTGCGCTCCCCCGAGGCGGCGACGTCCGGCGGGCTCGTCTGGCTCTTCCCGCTGACGTTCGTCTCGGTCGCCTTCGTGCCCTCGGAGAACATGCCGGGCTGGCTCCAGCCCGTCGCCGAGTGGAACCCGTTCAGCGCCACCGTCCTCGCCGTCCGCGACCTGTTCGGCAACCTGCCGCCCAACTACCACGCGCCCGACGTCTGGCCCATGCAGCACCCGCAACTCGCCTCGCTGCTCTGGTCCGTCCTCATCATCGCGGTCTTCCGCGCGCTCGCCGTCCGGAAGTACAAGCGCGCCACCGGCTGACCACGGCGGCCTCCCCCTCGGCCACCGGCCCCCGCCCGGCGGCACCGTTCGAACAACCGGTGCCATACAACGACTTGGTCTCGACATGCTTCGGAAGCGGCATGGAGTGACAGGAGTTGGGCAAGGGGCCGGAAAAAGTGACCGAGGGGGAAGCCGATGGCGGTCCAGACACGCCCGCACAGGAGACACCTGGCCGAGCTCGACGGCCTGCTCACCCGCGCCGTCGAGGCCGAGGTCCGCCGCTCCGAGGGCCGGATCGACGGCCCCCGGCTGCTGGAACGCGCCCGCGCCGCGCTGCCGGAGATCGTCCACCCGGCCGAGGAGGAGTACGCCGCCTACCTGCGGGCCGAGGCCGAGAGCGCCCCGAGCAGGCTCGGCGACCGCTTCGGCGCCCGCGCCCTCGGCGGCACGGCGGCGGCTGCCGTCGCCTCGGGACTCGCCGCCCTGCTGCTCATCGGCAGCATCGGCTCACCCGCCACCGCGTTCGCCGACGCCGCGATCGTCATCGCCGCCGCCTTCGCCGGTTTCTCCCTCCAGGCCGTCGTGGCCCACCTGTGGACCGCGGAACGCACGGCGGGCAGCCGCAACCAGCCGGGCGGCGTCGAACAGCTCCGCCTCGCCTGGCGCAACGCCGTCGAGGTACGCGGCCTGCGCCCCTACCTGGAGCAGCAACGCGCCCTCGCCCCCCGCCGCGAACCCCTCACGAAGCCCACCGCCCCCGCCGCCACCGCGTCCCTCGAAGCACCGGCGAGGGACACGGACGACACCCAGGACCCCCCGCGCCCGCCCCGGCAGCTCGTGCCCCAGCGCACCCGCGACCGCAGCGGCGCCGCACGCTCCCGCTCCGTCCTCGCCCGCTCGTTCGACCGGCTCCCCGACCGCGGCGAGCCGTTCATCGGCCGCCGCGCCGAGCTGGCCCGCATCACCCAGTGGGTCGGTCGTGACCGCGCGGGCACCGGCACACGCCCCACCGTCGTCGTCCTGCACGGCCCCCCGGGCTCAGGCCGCACCACGCTCGCCCGCTGGGCCGCCCACGAGACACGCGAACTCTTCCGCGGCGCCTGCCTCGTGGACCTGCGCGGCCAGAGCGAGGACCCGCTGACCACCCGCGACGCGCTCCTCCACCTCATGAACCGCCTCGGCGCCCCCCGCGACCAGCTGCTCTTCCGCGAAGGCGCCGAATCGGGCGCCGACCCCGGCCGCCTGCGCCGCCTCGCCGAGCGCTACCACCAGCACCTCACCGGCCAGCCCGTCGTCGTCATCCTCGACGACGCGACCGACCCCGAGCAGGTCGCCACCCTGATCCCCGAGCGGTCCGACTCCCTCGTCCTCGTCACCGCCGCAGAACCCCTCGCGCTGCCCGCCGACCTGCCCGCGACCGTCCACCACCTCGCGCTCGGCCCCCTCGACACCGCCGCAGCCGAGGAACTGCTCCGCGCCTCCGTCACCACCACCGCCACGGGCGCCGCGCCCTACGACGAGGACGGCTGGCGCCGCCTCACCGAGCTGGCCGACGGACGCCCCCTCCTGCTCCGCCTCCTCGGCGCCG
The DNA here is from genome assembly GCF_000719135.1 of Streptomyces avicenniae. Taxonomy (GTDB): domain Bacteria; phylum Actinomycetota; class Actinomycetes; order Streptomycetales; family Streptomycetaceae; genus Streptomyces; species Streptomyces avicenniae. The sequence continues at coordinate 34,134 of NZ_JOEK01000013.1, forward strand.
CGCTCGACGACGTCCCGCCGGGCCGCCTCGCCGACGACCTCACCGCCGCCGACACCCCGGGCACAAGCCCCGCCGACCCCGCCGACCGGGCCCTGCGCCTGCGCTACGCCCAGCAGCCCGACGACGCCCGCCGCCTCCTCCGGCGCCTCGCCCTCGTCGGCCGCGCCAGCCTCGGCGCCCGCGCCGCCGCCGCGCTCCTCGACGTCACCGAGCAGGAAGGCGCGCAGGGCCTCGCCGCGCTCACCCGCGCCGGACTCCTCCACGGCGTCCGCGGCGACCGCTACCGCCTCCACGACCTCGTCCGCCGCTTCGCCCGCGCCCGGCTCCACGAGGAGGAGACCGGCGAGGACCGCTCCGCCGCCCAGGAACGGCTCATCCGCAGCTACGCCGAGCTGGCCGACACCGTCATCCGCCTCGTGGACGGCAAGACCTCCACCCGCGCCGACATCCTCCCCGCCACCGCCGGAGGCCACGGCTTCGGCTCCCTCGACGCCGCGCTGCGCTGGCTGGACGAGGAGACCAGCTTCATCACCGCCACCCTCCGCCACGCCGACCCCCGCGTGGACCGCGACGCCGTCCAGCACCTCCTGGGCGCGCTGTGCGACCACTGCCTGCTGCGCGGCGACCTCTACCGCCTCGGCGAGCTGAACGAACTCGCCCAGGCACTCGGTCAAGGGCTCCTGACGCGTTCCGTCCAGTGGCGCACCGGCGTCGCCGCCCGGCAGCTCGGCGAGCTGGACCGCGCGAACTCCACCCTCAGCTCCGTCGTCTCCCTCTACCAGCAGGACCACCACGACGCCGGGACCGCCCGCGCCCTGCGCGACCTCGGCATCACGCTCCAGCACCAGGGCCGCCTGCACGAGGCGGGCGAGAAGCTGCGCGAAGCCCTCGCGCTCCAGCCCGCCGACGCCCTCCCAGGCGACCGCGCCTGGACCCTGCACGCCCTCGCCGCCGTCGAACGCGAACGAGGCCGCCTCGCCGCCGCCCGCACGCTGCTCACCGAGGCCCTGCGCCTCCACCAGGGCAGCGGCAGCGTCCACGGCGAGGCGTGGACCCGCTTCGGCCTCGGCCAGACCCTGCTGTACGGGGGCGACGTCCCCGCCGCAGAACACGAACTGCGCCTGTCCCTCGACCTGTACGAGCGCTCCCGCGACGTCCGCGGCGCCGCCTGGGCCCGTACCGAACTCGGCCTCGCCCGCGTCCACGCGGGCGACCCGGCCGCCGCGGAGGAACAGCTGCGCGCCGCCCTCGCCCTCCACCGCGAGACGGAGGACGCGCGCGGCGAGGCGTGGACGCTCTACGACCTCGGCCACGCCCTGGAGGACGCGGGCGACCCGGACGGCGCCATCCGCGCCCTGGAGAGCGCGCGCGGCATGTTCAGCAGGATGCGCGACCTCTACGGCCTCGCCTGCGCCCGCCACCACTCGGCCCGCGTCACGCGCGACGTCCGCGCCGCCGCCACCGGCTCCCTGCGCAACAGCGGCTTCGCCCGCCAGCTCCTCGCCGACGCCCGCCGCGACTTCGAACGCGCGGGCGTCCCGCACGGCGCCGCCTGGTCCCGGCTCGAACTCGCCGTCATCGACGCGGGCAACGAACGGCACGGCCAGGCCCTCGCCCTCGCCGACGAGGCGCTCGCCCTCTTCACCGAGGGCTACGGCGAAGGGCTCGCCGACCGGCGCGGCGCCGACTGGGCGCGCTTCCTGCGCGTCACGCTGCTGCCGCTCGCGTCACCCGGCGGCTCGGTCGTCGGCCAGGCCGTGGCCGAGCAGGAACTCTCCGCGCTCCTCGCCGACGACCACCCGCGGCGCGACCCGCGCCTGACCGACGCGGCGCGCGGCTACGCCCCGCTGCTGGAGCGCGGGCAGGGCCCCGAGGCGGGCTGGACGGCGTGGCGGCTCGGGATGGTGCCGGGGCGGGCGGCGCGGGACGTGTTCGGCGTCGAGGCGTGAGCGGACGCCCCCGCCCCTCACCCGGGGTGACGGAGGGGTGTCGCTCGGTGATCAGGCGTGGTCGGGTGCGCCGCCCGCGAGCGGTCCCGCCCACGTGAGGCGCGTCAGGAGACGGTCAGGAGGCGCGCGACCCGGTGGTGGCCGGTTCGCCGTCCCGTCCGCCGCGCTCCGTCTCGTCGGTCTCCGGCACGCTGATCCGGCCCAGGTGTCTGCTCATGGACTTCAACAGGAACCACACGCCGACACCGAGCACGGCGAACACGATGAAGCCCAGCACGCCGGGCGTCACCGTGTATTCGTTCAGCTCCTTGGAAGCGAGCGGCAGCCACGCGTTCACATCGTCCATGACGTCAATTCTGTCGGATACCCGCGAAGAGGTCCGACTCGGGTAGGGAGGTATCGACCCGGGAGAGCGCCAGCTCGTAGTCCTCGGTCGGCCAGATCTCCTGCTGGAGCTCCATCGGCACCCGGAACCAGCCGCCGTCCGGGTCGATCTGCGTCGCGTGCGCGATCAGCGCCTTGTCCCGCACGGGGAAGTATTCGGCGCACGGCACGCGCGTCGTCAGCGTCCGCTCCGGCATGTCCGACTTGTCCCACCGCTCCAGCCACTCCGCGTACGGCGACTCGATGCCGCGCGCGAGCAGCGCCTCGTGCAGCACGACGGTCCGCTGCCGGTTGAAGCCCTGGTGGTAGTACAGCTTCAGCGGCTGCCACGGCTCCCCGGCCTCGGGGAAGCGCTCCGGGTCGCCCGCGGCCTCGAAGGCGGCCATCGAGATCTTGTGGGTCATGATGTGGTCGGGGTGCGGATAGCCGCCGTTCTCGTCGTACGTGAGGATCACCTGCGGCCGGAACGCGCGCACGAGCCGCACCAGCCGCTCCGTCGCCACGTCCAGGTCCTCCAGCGCGAAGCAGCCCTCGGGCAGCGGCGGCAGCGGGTCGCCCTCCGGCAGCCCCGAGTCCACGAATCCCAGCCATTCCTGCTGGACGCCCAGGATCTCGCGCGCCTCGGCCATCTCCTTCGCGCGCACCTCGTGGATGTGCTCCTCGATGTACGGGTCCCCCTGGAGCTTCGGGTTCAGGATCGAGCCGCGCTCCCCACCGGTGCAGGTCGCGACCATCACCTCCACGCCCTCGGCGGCGTAGCGCGCCATCGTGGCGGCGCCCTTGCTCGACTCGTCGTCGGGGTGGGCGTGCACGGCCATGAGCCGCAGCTTCTCTGTCACCAGCTCGGTCCTCGTCATCTCGTTCCGACTGCGCCTTCTATAGTGACGGATGGACCGGGTCGGCTATTCCACGTCATCGGCCGTCCCGCGCCCGTCCCACCCACGTCCGCCGACGAGGAACGTACGACATGGCTGAAGCGCGCGCAGGGCTTCCCGAGGGGCGGTACGGCCGCGACCGCTCGGCCGACGCCCGCACCGACCGTCGCCTCACGGTGATCGGTCTGGTCCTGCTCGCCCTGCTGGTGGGCTTCGTGGGCTGGGCGGGCTGGTCGTACATCGCGGGCCGGAGCGTCAGCGGTGAACTGACCGGCTTCGAGGTCGTCTCCGACGAGCGGATCGACGTCGATCTCGCCATCCGCAAGCCGTCGGAGACGGACGGTGTGTGCACGGTCCGTGCCCAGGCGGAGGACGGCGAGGAGGTCGGCCGCGCCGACTTCCGCTTCGACGAGGACACGGACAGTGCCCACCGCACCGTCACGCTGCGGACCAAGTCCCGCGCGACGGCCGCCGAGCTGCTGAGCTGTACGGAGGCGGACACCGCGGGGTGAAGTGCGGCGGTTTCACCCCTGGCAGCGGAGGGTAATCCTTCCGCACACCGATCGTCGTTGTTAGAGTCAACAGTTCGATCGTTGTTTCGCCCGCCCAGGAGCGCAGTCATCCGGGTCGGGCCTTGTTTTTATGTGTTCACATGCTGATGTGTTCAACCGTTTCCCCCTTCACGTACCCGAGGAGCACCTGTGACCCAGACCAGCGACACTGTCACCTGGCTGACCCAGGAGGCGCATGACCAGCTCAAGGCGGAGCTGGATCACCTGTCGGGTCCCGCCCGTATCGACATCGCCAAGAAGATCGAGGCCGCCCGCGAGGAGGGCGACCTGAAGGAGAACGCCGGTTACCACGCGGCCAAGGAGGAGCAGGGGAAGATGGAGGCGCGTGTGCGCCAGCTCACCCAGCTCCTCCAGACCGCGCAGGTCGGCGCCGCTCCGGCGGACACCGGTGTCGTCGCCCCCGGCATGGTCGTGACGATCGCCTTCGACGGCGACGAGGACGACACCCTGGCCTTCCTGCTGGCCTCCCGCGAGTTCGCCACCTCGGACATCGAGACGTACTCGCCGCAGTCGCCGCTCGGCGCCGCCGTGCTCGGCAAGAAGGTCGGCGACGACGCCGAGTACCAGCTCCCGAACGGCCGCACCGCCCATGTGAAGGTGCTCGCGGCGAAGCCCTACCAGGCCGCCTGACCCACCCCTCCCCGCGCCGCCTGGGGTACCCCCGCGGCGCCGGTGCCCGGCACACGGCCGGGCGATGCGTGACATGACGGGCCCGGCGACGCGCCGGAGCGGGCGGTGGACCACGCCCCCGGCGCGCGGGACGACCGGGCACCGTCGTCCCCGTCGGCACCCCACCCCGCCCCGGCCACGCGCCGTCGCGGCCCGCCGTCGCGCACCGCCCTCCACGGGAACGGACGGAAGGCCCCGGGGCGGGACACCACACTCCGCGGTGTCCCGCCCGGCGCCCGCCGACCCGCGGCCCGGCGTCAGCCCTCCTCCTCCGGCGGCCGGGCGGAGTGGTCGTGGTGGACGTGCAGTTCGCCCTCCATGACGGTGTACGCGGTGCCGTGCTCCCGGGCGGTGGTCGTCTGTGCCGGGCCAGGACCGGCGTCCTGCTCGTCGGACGCGCGGCCCCCGACCGTGATGTCGTGACCCGCCACGACCGGGCCCGAGGCGTCACCGCCGATGCTGATCGTGTACCGGTCACCCGATGCGGACGACGGCATGAGAGGCGTTCTCCCTTCGAGAGCGCCGCGGACTTCTCCGGCGGCGGGGCGTCAGGACAGGCGGGTCCAGCTCTGGGTCCCGCAGGTGGAGCACTCCCACGAGCCGTCCGACCGCTCCGTGGTCGTGACGTCGGCGCCGGAGCCGTCGGAGGCGACGTCGATCGTCATGTCGGCCTCCCCCAGGGTCGTTCCACAGGACGTCTCGTCCCACACCGGCATCGTGCCCGTGTAGCTGCCGGAACCCCCTGTCACCTCGACGGTGCTGCTCTCGCCGCAGGTGCCCTGCACCATGAACTCGTAGGTGCCGTCCCCCGATCCGACGATGCGGAAGACGTTGCCCAGGCCGTCCTGCCAGACCCCGGCGAGGTCGTCGGGCGCCGCCGATTCCGCGCTCGCGGAGGGCTCGTCGTCCGACATCTGCTCCTGGTAGATGCCCACACCGACGGCGACGGCGACTGCGACGCCGAGGAGGACGGTGATCAGGCCCGCCCCCAGCGCGCCGCCCCCGGCGGCGGCCGTCGCGCCGCCTCCCGCCGTCGTCGCCGCTGCTGCGCCGGGGGCGTGGGCGCCGAGCTGCGTGGCCGGGTCCGCCGGGAGCTGCGCGGCGGCCCACGGGTCCGCGCCTGGCGGCGGCGTGACCGCGCCCGCGTTCGCGTTCACACCCGCGTTCGCGTGCGCCGCCGATGCCGCGCCGGGATCGGCTGCGGTCCCCGGTGGCGCCCCCGCACCGGCCCCGGGCCCGGACTGCGCCGCGCCGGGGTCGCTCCACAGGGCGCTGCCCTGGTCGCCGCCCCCGGGCGGCGCGCCCGCGGGCGTCACCGAGGACGCGCCCGCGTCAGGGCCCGCGCCCCACGCGTCCGGTGTCGGCGGCGCCGGTGGCGGCGTGTACCGCTGGGCGTCGAGCGCCGCACGCGCGCCCTCCTCGTCGCCCAACTGCCGCCACAGCACGACCGCCTCGGCCAGGAGCACCGCGGCCACCACACGCCGTCCGATCAGGAGGTACCTGATGGCCTTCTCGTGCGTGAAGTAGGCCGTGGCCGTCGCGTCGCCCGCCCGCCGCGCCGCGTCCTGGCCACGGTCGAGCAGCCGCCCCCACACGCCGAACCGCAACGACTGCGCGAGGAACGGCGACACGGCTCGCGCCAGCCCCACGGCGAGGTCGGGCCGCCCCTGCCGCTCCGCCAGGACCGCCACCAGCTCCAACGCGCGCCCGTGGGCGGCGACCTGGGCCGGTGTCGTCGTCGGCAGCGCGGCCCAGCGGGCGAAGTGGTCGCACAGCCGCTCCGCGGGGAACGGCTCGGACGACCGGCGCCGCACCTCGGGCACCACGTCCGCCGCGCTCCGGTAGCCGTGCTCCGTGGCCACCAGCAACCCCAGATCGGCCAACCGGCCGCAGACCGGCCCGGGTTCCGCCACCCCGCACAGCGCGCCGATGTGCGCCGGGTCCACCTCCGCGTCCTCCAGCGTCGCCAGCAGACGCAGGGTGTTCACCGCCGCCGTGTCCAGCCTGTCGAGCAGCAGCGGCAGCAGCCCGGAGATCTCGGCCGGACGGGGCAGCGTGACCGCCCCCGCCGCGTCGAACCCGGCGAGCCCCGCCGCGCGCAGCAGCAGCAGCGGCCGACCCAGCGACAGCGCGCACAGCTCGTCGGCCGCGGCGCGCTGCCCCTCCGGCAACTGGTTCCTCAACTCCCTGGTGAGCAGCCTGATCCCGGCCGCGCGGTCGAGGCCGCGCAGCTCCAGGTGCGCGCCCTCGCCGAGCACGGAACGTTCCCGGCTCGCGAAGACGAACGTCGCGTCGGGCGCGGCGTCCGCGAGTTGCCGCAGCCGCTCCGGCGGGAGGTCCGCGTCGTCCAGGTAGACCGTGACCCTGACCCCGGCCATCAACCGGCGCAGCTCGGGGCCGGTCGGCGCGTAGCCCGGGGCGTCGTAGCACGCCTCGAAGATCTCCTGGGCCAGATCCTCGGCCTCCCGGTGGGCGCCGTCGAGGAACAGCACCCCGTCGGGGCCTGGCGCGAAGGTGTGGGCCGCATGCCGCAGCAGCGTGCTCTTCCCCACCCCGGGCGGCCCCCACACCTGCACCAGCCCGTGGCCGCGCAGGGCGTCCGCCAGCTCCTCCAGGTCCGTCTCGCGGCCGATCGGCTCGCGCTGCCGCCTGGGCGTCAGCGCGACCCGCTCCCGGCGCACCGGCCGCGGGCGCGCCTCGGGCGTGACCAGGTTCACCGTCGAACCGTGCGCGTCGATCACCACGTTGTGGTTGCCCGCGATCACCGTCCGCGCCGCGTTCCCGCCGATGTGGACGCGGTGGTCGCCGCCCGCCGGGGGAGTGTCCTCGTCGTGGTCGGGCCCGGGGGGTTCCCGCACGGCACCGTCCGTCTCTGCCATGGCCCATTCCCTTCCCGCTCGTGGAACGCGCGACCGCGCCGGGCGGACCGTCACGACGGCCGCCGCTCGTTCCGAAGTCCTCTGCCAGGTAGGCGCGTTGCTCCTCCGCCTCCCCTCGGCACGCTAGTGGCCGACGCGCCGGGCAAAACCGTCGTACGACTGTTTCCGCCCGCTCAAGGCGTCGGGCCGAACGCGATGCTGCTCAGCCGGGCGAGGTCGTCCACGCGCACGGTGCGGTAGCCCGTGGAGACCACGCCGGCTTCGCGAAGCCTGCGCAGCACCTTCTGCACGGTCGGCTCCGCCGTGCCGGAGAGCGTCGCCAGCTCGGGCTGGGTGATCGGCCAGCGGATCACCGCCCCCGCGCCCGACCGCTCGCCGTGCGTCAGCACGATCTGGTGCAGCACGCGGGCCAGCCGTGTGGCCGCGTCGCAGCCGGTGAAGTCGATGCGATGGCCGTTGGCGACGCGGAGCTTCGAGACCACGGACACGTTGACCGCCTGCGCGATCGCGGGATCGCGGCGGGTGCAGCCGAGGAACTCGTCCTGGCCGACGACCCGCGCCACCACCGTCCCGCAGGTCGTGACCGTCGCCGACCGGGGGCCGCCGTCCGCCGCCGCGAGCTCGCCGACCAGGTCCCCGCCCATACGCACGGCCAGCAGGGCGTCCCGTCCGTCGGGGGTGCGCCCGGTCGCCTTCACCACGCCGTGGAGCAGGACGAGGACGAACGTCGTCAGCTCCCCCTCGCGCATCAGCACGCGGTCGGCCTCGTACCGCCTGGTCGCGCCCAGCGCCAGGAGCCTGTCCCTGGCCGGCCCGGCGAGCGAACCGAGCAGACTCGACGCGGGCCACGTCCATCTCCCCCCGGGCGCGCGGCCGTTCGCGTCCCGGCCCGGCGTCGTACCGTCCATGCCGTCCCGCCTCCCGCCCGTCGCAGGCCACCACCGCCAGGCCGGGCTGCTCCTCATCACCCCTGTCTCCGGGACGAGTTGGGCGGGGCCGGCTCGGCGACATCGAGCCGATCCAGTATTGCGACGGGATGTGTTCCGTTCAATCAGGGCACAGTCGGGGTGTGGCGCAGGACGAGGAGGGTGTATGGAGGACATGCCGGAATACCGTGCCTTGCTCGCGGTGGACATCTCGCGCTCGGCGGGACGCGGCGACGTCGCCCTCCGGCAGATCCGCGAGGCGCTGCTGACGGCGCTGCGCGCGTCGTTCGCGTGCAGCGGGATCGACTGGCGGGCGAGCCTGCGCCAGGACCTCGGCGACGGCATGCGGGTCGCGGCCCCGGCCGGGACGCCCAAGGCGGCCCTCGTCCATCCGCTGGTCCACGAACTCACGGCGCGCCTGCGGGCGCACAACCGGCTCGCCGGGCCGCTCACCCAGGTACGCGTCCGGATCGCCCTGCACGCGGGGGACGTACGCGTCGGCCGGGACGGCACGGTCGTCGGACGGCCGCTCGAAGTCCTCGCCCGGCTGCTCGACGCCGCCCCGGCCCACGCCGCCCTGGCGCGGACCCCGGAGGCGACGACGGCGCTCCTCGTCTCGGAGCACTTCCACGAGGAGACGGTCTGCCAGGGACGGCCGGGGATCGACCCGGCGTCGTTCCGGCGGGTCGGCGTGCGGCACAAGGAGTTCGCGGCGTCGGCCTGGCTGCACGTACCCGGGCACGCCGACGCCGACGCCACGCCGCCGCCTGCGGCGGACCGCCCGGCGGACGGCGGGGCGTCGGGCGACGCGCGGATGATCAACAAGGCGTCGGGCCACGGCGTCGTCTACGCGCTGAGGAACGGCACGATGAACATCGGCGGGGAGAGCGGAGGCGGCGCCACGTGACCGGAGAACTGGCGCTGCTCGCCGAGGCGGGCGCCGTGGCCCTCGTGGCGACGATGGCCACGGACCTGTGGCACGGCACCAAGGAGACCGTCCTCGGGCTCTTCCGCCGGGACGACCCGGAGCGTGCCGCGTCGGTCGGGGACCGGCTGGAGGAGAGCGCGGCCCTGGTGCGGAGGGCGGCGGCCCCCGACGACGCCCGGCGCGCCCTGTCCGCAGTGTGGGCCGAGGAGTTGGCCGACCTGCTGCGCCGGGACCCGGCCTGCCGCGCGCCGTTGGCCCGGCTGACCGCCGAGATCGACGCGGCCCTCGCGGGCGGCCGTGGCGCCTCCACCCTGGAGCAGAACAACACGGCGCACGATTCCGGTACGGTGTTCGCCGTCCAGCAGGGCGACATCCACCTGACCCGCCCGGCCGACGACGCCCCGCCCGCCAACTGACCTGCTTCCGCGTCGCGTTCAGCCCGGCACGCAGCGGACGAGCGCGGCGCGGACCTGGTTCAGCCCTTCCGCCCGCCAGCGGTCCCTGTCGGGCATCTGGTCGGCCTGGCGCCAGCGCCAGGCGGAGAACAGCGCCCAGTTGAGGGCGCGGCAGCGGTCGATCAGGCCCTGGTCGGCGCCCGGGTAGTGCTCCGCCACGTCCTCGGGCGCGTGGGCGAGGTCGAACTCGACGGGCCCGCGGCAGCAGGTGGCGAGGTCCACGAACAGCGGCCCGCTCCGCGTGGCGAGCAGGTTGCCCGGATGCGGCTCGCCGTGCAGCAGCTGGTCGGCCTTCCCTGTGCCGATCTCGGCGCCCAGTCCACGGAGCGTTGTGTCGAGGAGTTGCCTTTCGGCGTCGGGCAGTTCGGGGGACCGCTCCCGGTCGCCCACCTCCCTGAGCGCGGCGGCGATCCGATCGGTGAAGTGCGGCGCGTCCAGTTCGACGCGACGCAGCGCGGCGTGGTGCCGCAGGAACGCGTCCGCGTAGGCGGCCGGGGCGATCTCCGCGCCCACGGGCTCGTAGTAGGTCCACAGCGAGACGGCGAACCCGTCCCTCACGTGGACACGCGGCGCCACCCGCGGATCGAGCCCGGCCACCGGGGCGCCGACATCGGCGAGGCGGCGGGCGACCTCCACCTCGAACGTCGATTCGGCCAGATGCCCGGCGGGCGCGACCCGCGCCAGCACGTCGCAGGGGACGAGGCGCAGCGCGACACGGTCCGAGTCGTGGACGACCACCACGTCATCGACCCGCAGCCCCAACTCCGACGCCGTCACCCGTCCCGCCTCCACGGCGCGCCGCAATTCCGATGGCTCCATACGGTCCTCCCTCGTCGCCGCCCAGCATCGCAAGCAAAGCCCCCAGAGCCACAGAGTTCCTCGCCCGCCCACGACGACGCCTTGACGTCCTCAGCAGCTCGCCCGAAGCACCCCGGCACGGCCGTTCGGCCTCTCCGGGGCCGGGTAATCTTGCCAGGTCGTCCGAAGGCACCATGACAGAGCTGGGTCGAATGCTCTCCTCACCTGGCAGAAGAATCCGCGTCGCCGGCGGTCTCGCGCTCGTGGTGTTGCTGACCGCGCTCCTGCGTCTCGCGCTCGCGCCTGCGGATCAGTCGCCGGAAGCCGCGCCCGAGGGCGGAAGCCGCGCATGCGCATCCGTGGTGTCCGCAGTGCCGGAGAGCGTCGCGGGCAACGAAAGGCGTGAGACGACGGCCCCCGGCACCGCCGTCTGGGGCGACGGCCGGATCACCCTGCGGTGCGGGGTGCCGCCGCTGAGCCCGACACTCGACCTGTGCATGAGCGTCAACGGCGTCGATTGGGTGCTCGACGAGGCGAGGGCCCAGGACGGTGGCCCACGTGTCCTGACGACGTACGGCCGCGATCCCGCGATCGAAGTCGCGATCGAGGATCCGAGCCCACCGCCAGGGGACATCCTGGTGGATCTGAACAGCGCCGCCGAAGCAATCCCTCAGGGCGACCACACATGCGTCTCCCTCACCGACGTGCCGTGACCTGAACCGGGCGCCGCCCACACCGCCTCGGCCCCCGGCCACAGCCACGACACCCGCATACACGCGCCCCCGGCATCGCCGCACCTCCTCCAGCCCACCGACCATCCCGTGGACCGGTGGCCCTGGTGCGACGAGGCGTTCGCCGAGGCCGGGCGGCGCGACGTGCCGGTGCTGCTCAGCGTCGGGTATGCCAGCTGCCACTGGTGCCAGTAGCTGAAGACAGCCCGGTGGTCCTGCCCTGATGTGTTGCCGAAAGGTTCTGGGACGAGTGCGCTCGGTGAGGGAATGGAGGTGGGGAAAGCTGTCTCACCCGAAGCGGAGGATCAGCGGGCCTGCCGCGTTGTAGCGTGATAGCGGCCCAACTGCACGGAGGAGACGTGACCGCACAGCCGGAGCACCACACCGAAGCACTGATCCCGCGCCCGGAGCGGACCATCACCGCTCTCAAGGCTGCCCTTGCCGTCGTGGCCCCGGACCGTCTGCCGGAGATGCAGACCGAGCAGGCTGAAGCGATCACCAGGGCCATCGACTCCGACACCCTCGATCCTCTCCGAGGGTTCCTCCTCCGATGGACCGTCGTGGTCGAGATCGAACGGCATCCGGAGACAGCCACCAAGCTCCGCCGAGCCGAGTACCTCATGCAGGTGGCGGAGGACCCTGTTGACTCCAGGCGTCATGCCCTCACCGCCGCAGAGATCATTCGAGCCGCTTACCGGGTGCTGGGCGCGTGAGGTGGTCCTGGGAGTACCTCCCCAGTGAGGAGTACGTGGTCAGCGGAGCGCCGCCGGCCTTCGTCGCCGAAGTCGAGAAGACGGCTGCCGAACTCGTTCGAGCTGCCGAAGCCCTCTATCTTGACGGGACCTCGTACCGGGGCGAGAACCCGAAGAGCAGGACCGCCGACGTCCCGGGCGGCATGTTCGAGTACCTGACCGTCGTACGACATGAGCAGATCTACATCGTCCAGGTCACATACCTGTAGGTCGCTGGAAGCTCGTCCGCTCTGCCTGCCGGTGCGGAGTCCGATCGGCGCGGCGGCACGGGCGCGGCGTGAGTCCGTCGCGTTCAGTAGGCCAGGGTTGGCCGAACCGGAGCGTGCAACGATGGGGGCATGAACCGGCTGGCTGACGCGACGTCGCCCTATCTTCTCCAGCACGCCGACAACCCCGTGGACTGGTGGCCGTGGTGCGACGAGGCGTTCGCCGAGGCCAGGCGGCGCGACGTGCCGGTGCTGCTCAGCGTCGGGTACGCGAGCTGCCACTGGTGTCATGTCATGGCGCGCGAGAGTTTCGAGGACGCCGAGCTGGCCGCGTACCTCAACGAGCGGTTCGTGTCCGTCAAGGTGGATCGTGAGGAACGGCCCGATGTGGACGCCGTGTACATGGCGGCGGTGCAGGCGGCCACGGGGCACGGCGGCTGGCCGATGACCGTCGTCATGACGGCGGACGGCGAGCCGTTCTGGTTCGGCACCTACCTCCCGCCCCGGCCGGGCCACGGCCTCCCCTCCTTCCGCCAGGTCCTCGAAGGCGTCCACGCCGCCTGGCGTGACCGGCGCGGCGAGGTGGACGGTGTCGCCGCCCGGATCGCCGCCGACCTCGCGGGCACCGAGCGCGTGTACGACGCGCCGCAGCCGCCCGGCGCGGACGACCTCGCGGCAGCCGTACACGAGCTGGCACGGCAGTTCGACGAGGCACACGCCGGCTTCGGCGGCGCCCCGAAGTTCCCGCCGTCCATGACCCTGGAGTCCCTGCTGCGCCACCACGCCAGGACCGGGTCCGTCGAGGCGCTGCACCTCGCCGAGCGCACCTGCGAGGCCATGGCGCGCGGCGGCATCCACGACCAACTCGGCGGCGGCTTCGCCCGGTACACCGTGGACGCCGCGTGGGTGACACCGCACTACGAGAAGATGCTGTACGACAACGCGCTGCTGGCCAGGGTCTACACCCACCTGTGGCGCGTCACGGGCGCGGCCTGGGCCCGCCGGGTCGCGCTGAGCACGGCCGACTTCATGGTCCGTGAACTGCGCACTCCGCAGGGCGGCTTCGCCTCGGGGCTCGACGCGGACAGCGAGCTGCCCGGCGGCGGTCACGAGGAAGGCGCCTTCTACACCTGGACCCGCGCGCAGCTCGCCGAGGCCCTGGGCGAGGGCGACGCCGTACGGGCCGCCGCCGCGTTCGGCCTCATCGACGACGCGCCCGTCCTGCGCCTGCCGCACCCCGCCGATGAGCCGCCGGAGGACCTGCGCGCCCGGCTGCTCGCCGCCCGCGCCCTGCGCCCGCGCCCCGCCCGTGACGACAAGGTGATCGCGGCCTGGAACGGCCTGGCCGTCGCCGCGCTCGCCGAGGCCGGGGCCTGCTTCGACCGGCCCGACCTCATCACGGCGGCGGCGGACGCGGCGTCGCTCCTGGCCGAGGTGCATCTCGACGCCGCCGGGCGCCTGGCGCGCACCTCACGCGACGGCCGCCCCGGGCCGAGCATGGGCGTCCTGGAGGACTACGGGGACGCCGCCGAGGGCTTCCTCACCCTGCACGGCGTCACGGGCGACCCGGTGTGGCTCGGCCACGCGGGCACGCTCCTGGAGACGGTGCTGACACGGTTCCGCAGCGAGGACGGCGCCCTGTTCGACACCGCGGACGACGCGGAGCGCCTGATCAGCCGCCCGCAGGACCCCTCGGACGGCGCCACCCCTTCCGGCTGGACGGCGGCGGCCGGTGCGCTGCTGTCGTACGCCGCGCTCACCGGCGACGAACGGTACCGCCTGGCGGCGGACGCGGCGCTCGGCATCGTGACGCCGCTGGCCGGGCGCTCGCCCCGCTTCATCGGCTGGGGCCTGGCGGTCGCCGAGGCGGCCCTCGACGGGCCGCGTCAGGTGGCGATCGTCGGCCCGCGCGGCGACGCGGCGACCGCCGAGCTGCACCGCACCGCCCTGCGCGCCACGGCCCCGGGCGCCGTCGTGGCCCTCGGGGCGCCGGGCGCCCCGGACGAGGCACCGCTGCTCGCGGACCGCACGGCCAGGGACGGACGGGCGACGGCGTACGTGTGCCGTGGTTTCGTCTGCGAACTGCCGACGACGGACGCGGCGGTCCTCGCCGGGCAGCTGGGGCGCCAGGGCTGAGGCCCGGCCGCTCCCGTCGGGGGAGCGGCCGGGGCACGCGTCACGTGTGCTGGTAGGCCACCAGCGACACGCCGACGTAGTGCACGATGAACGCGGCCAGCGTGAAGAGGTGGAACACCTCGTGGAAGCCGAACCAGCGCGGCCACGGGTCGGGCCGCTTCAGGCCGTACACGATGCCGCCCGCGCTGTAGAGCAGCCCGCCGACCAGCACGAGCGTGAGCACCGCGCTGCCGCCCGTGTCCAGGAAGTCCGGCAGGAAGAACAGCGCGGCCCAGCCGAGGGCGATGTAGCAGGGCGTGTACAGCCAGCGCGGGGCGCCGACCCAGAACACGCGGAACGCGATGCCTGCGAGGGCGCCCGCCCAGATGCCCCACAACAGGATCTGCTCCCGTGCGCCGTCGAGCAGCAGGATCGTGAACGGCGTGTAGGTCCCCGCGATGATCAGGAAGATGTTCGCGTGGTCCAGCCGCCGCAGCAGCGCGGCGACGCGCGGGCTCCACTCGCCCCGGTGGTACAGGGCGCTGATGCCGAACAGCAGGCAGGCGGTCAGCGTGTAGACCGCGCAGGCCAGGCGGGCGCGGGGCGAGTCGGCGAGCGCGGTGAGGAAGACGCCCGCTATCAGGGCGGCGGGGAACATGCCGGCATGCAGCCAGCCACGGAGCAAGGGCTTGGCGAGCGAGGTCATGCCGCTGATGGTACTGGCCCCGCGCCCGCGGCCGGGGCCGCTCACATGAGCCGCTCTGGACACAGACGAGAGAAGCAGGCAGTATCAGATGAGCGGGGTCGCTCATCCGATGAGCGCCCGTGTTTTGTGCGCGATTCGCAGAAGAAAACCCTCAACTGTCAGGAGCGAACGTGACGCTGACTCCAGCAGCTCCCGTCGCCGCCCACGCCCCGACCCGCCACCGCGACCTCCTCGCCTGGGTGCAGGACATAGCCGCCCTCACCGAGCCCGACGAGATCGTCTGGTGCGACGGCTCACAGGAGGAGTACGACCGCCTGTGCGCCCTGCTCGTCGAGCGCGGCACCTTCACCCGTCTCGACCAGGAGAAACGGCCGAACTCGTACTACGCCGCCTCCGACCCGACCGACGTCGCCCGCGTCGAGGACCGCACCTACATCTGCGCGGAGCGTGAGCAGGACGCGGGCCCGACCAACAACTGGATGGCCCCCGCCGAGATGCGGGAGATCTTCGCCGGGCAGGGCGGGCTCTTCCGTGGCTCCATGCGGGGCCGGACCATGTACGTGGTGCCGTTCTGCATGGGCCCGCTGGGCTCGCCGCTCTCCGCGCTCGGCGTGGAGATCACCGACTCGGCGTACGTCGCCGTCGCCATGCGGACCATGACCCGCATGGGCGCCGACGTGCTCCGCGAACTGGGGGACGACGGCGCGTTCGTCCGGGCCGTGCACTCGGTCGGCGCGCCCCTCGCCCCCGGGGAGAAGGACGTCCCCTGGCCGTGCAACCAGGTGAAGTACATCTCCCACTTCCCGGAGTCCCGCGAGATCTGGTCCTACGGCTCCGGCTACGGCGGCAACGCGCTGCTCGGCAAGAAGTGCTACGCCCTGCGCATCGCGTCCGTGATGGCCAGGGACGAGGGCTGGCTCGCCGAGCACATGCTCATCCTCAAGCTGACCCCGCCCGACGGCGAGCGGCCGACGTACGTGGCCGCCGCCTTCCCGTCCGCCTGCGGCAAGACCAACCTCGCCATGCTGCGGCCCACGCTGCCCGGCTGGACGGTGGAGACCATCGGCGACGACATCGCGTGGATGCGCTTCGGCGACGACGGCAGGCTGTACGCGATCAACCCCGAGGCGGGCTTCTTCGGCGTCGCGCCCGGCACGGGCGAGGCGACCAACGCCAACGCCATGTCCACGCTGTGGGGCAACTCCGTCTTCACCAACGTCGCCCTGACGGATGACGGCGACGTCTGGTGGGAGGGCATGACGGACACCCCGCCCGCGCACCTCACCGACTGGCGCGGCAACGACTGGACGCCCGACTCCGGCACCCCGGCCGCGCACCCCAACGCGCGGTTCACCGTCCCGGCGGCCCAGTGCCCGACCATCGCGCCCGAGTGGGAGGACCCCGCCGGGGTGCCGATCTCGGCGATCCTGTTCGGCGGACGCCGCGCCACGGCCGTGCCGCTGGTCACCGAGTCGTTCTCCTGGCGCCACGGCGTCTTCCTCGGCGCCAACGTCGCCTCCGAGAAGACCGCCGCGGCCGAGGGCACGGTCGGCGAGCTGCGCCGCGACCCGTTCGCCATGCTGCCCTTCTGCGGCTACAACATGGGCGACTACTTCGGCCACTGGCTGAAGGTCGGCGAGCGGGCGGCCGACCCGGCGAAGCTGCCGAAGATCTACTACGTCAACTGGTTCAAGAAGGACGCCGAGGGCGGCTTCGTCTGGCCGGGCTTCGGCGAGAACATCCGCGTCCTCAAGTGGATCGTGGAGCGCCTCGACGGCGGCGCCGAGGGCGTCACCAGCCCGATCGGCGTCCTCCCGGCGCCCGGCGCGCTCGACACGGAGGGCCTCGGCCTCACGCCCGAGCAGCTGGACTTCCTGCTGGAGGTGGACCCGGGCATCTGGCGCCAGGAAACGGCGCTGATCCCCGACCACCTCAAGACGTTCGGCGACCACACGCCCGAGGGGCTGTGGGAGGAGTACCGCGCGCAGGCGGAACGTCTCGGCTGACCGCGCGCGGCACAAGACGGCCCCCGCACAACGGCGTGCGGGGGCTGTCGGCCGTTCTCTCTCCTGCGCGCCTCAGTACTGGGCGTAGCCGTCCAGGAACGAGCCGATCCGCTCGATCGCGTCCGTCAGCTGCGCCGCCGACGGCAGCGTGACGATCCGGAAGTGGTCCGGCTCGGGCCAGTTGAAGCCCGTGCCGTGCACGATCATGATCTTCTCCGCGCGCAGCAGGTCGAGCACCATCTGCCGGTCGTCCTTGATCGGGTAGACCGCCGGGTCGAGCCGGGGGAACGCGTACAGCGCCCCGCGCGGTTTCACGCAGGTGACGCCCGGGATCTTCGACAGCATCTCCCACGCCGCGTCCCGCTGCTCCCGCATCCGGCCGCCCGGCAGCACCAGCTGCTCGATCGACTGGCGGCCGAAGAGGGCCGCAGCCACCGCGTGCTGCGCGGGCACGTTGGCGCACAGCCGCATGTTGGCGAGGATCGTCAGGCCCTCGACGTAGCTCTTCGCGTGGTCCTTCGGCCCGCACACCGCGAGCCAGCCGCAGCGGAACCCGGCGACCCGGTAGTTCTTCGACAGGCCGTTGAACGTCAGCGTCAGCACGTCGGGGGCGATCGCCGCCGTCGAGGTGTGGGTGGCGTCGTCGTACAGGATGCGGTCGTAGATCTCGTCGGAGCACAGGACGAGGCGGTGCCGCCTGGCCACGTCCGCGAGCTGCCGCAGCATCTCGTCGTCGTAGACGGCGCCCGTGGGGTTGTTCGGGTTGATGATCACCAGGGCCTTGGTGCGGTCGGTGATCTTGCGTTCGATGTCGGCGATGTCCGGCATCCACTCGGCCTGCTCGTCGCACCGGTAGTGCACGGCGGTGCCACCGGCCAGCGCCACCGACGCCGTCCACAGCGGGTAGTCGGGCGCGGGGACCAGCACCTCGTCCCCGTCGTCCAGCAGCGCCTGCATGGCCATCTGGATCAGCTCGGAGACGCCGTTGCCGAGGTAGATGTCCTCGACCGACAGGGGCACGCCCCGCGTCTGGTAGTGCTGCATCACCGCGCGCCGCGCGGACAGGAGGCCCTTCGCGTCGCCGTAGCCGTGGGCCGTGGCGACGTTGCGGAGGATGTCCTCCAGGATCTCGGGCGGGCAGTCGAAGCCGAACGCCGCCGGATTGCCCGTGTTGAGCTTGAGAA
Source organism: Streptomyces avicenniae (assembly GCF_000719135.1). Classification (GTDB taxonomy): domain Bacteria; phylum Actinomycetota; class Actinomycetes; order Streptomycetales; family Streptomycetaceae; genus Streptomyces; species Streptomyces avicenniae. Next base: position 52,269 of record NZ_JOEK01000013.1, read on the forward strand.
TGCGGTGGCCTGCCGCCTCCAGCCGCTGTGCCTCGTCGAGAACCGGGCCCCGGATCTCGTAGCAGACGTTGGCGAGCTTGGCCGACTGAAGCACCTGCATCATGCCCGCAACCTTACGACCGTGTAACACGGCCCGCCGTGTGTTTTCCCCCACGCGGGTGGTGCCCGGCCCGCGAGGGGACGCTACGCTCCCTGCCGCGCACATGCCGCGACACACCTCCTGTCCATCCCCACAGGCCATCGGAGTCGCCATGATCATCCCGCTCGACACGCTCGCCGACGAGATCGTGGACCACCGCTTCAAAGGGCTCCCCCCTGACGCGGCGGGCCGGACGGTCCGCGACCTGGCGGCGGAGCGGCGCGACCTGTACACGGGCGGTTTCACCACGCCCGTGCTCACGCTGTCCGCCGAGGCCGTGCGGCACAACCTCACCTCGATGGAACGGTTCGCCGGGCGGCACGGGCTCGCGTTCGCCCCGCACGGCAAGACGTCCATGGCGCCGCAGCTCTTCCAGCGGCAGCTCGACCACGGCGCCTGGGGCATCACCGTCGCCGTCCCGCACCAGGCGCGGGTGGCGCGCGCCTACGGGGTGCCGCGCGTGTTCCTCGCCAACGAGCTGGTGGACCCGGCGGCGCTCGCCTGGCTGGCCGCCGAGCAGGACGACGACCCCGTCTTCCGCTGCGTCTGCTACGTGGACTCGGTGCGGGGCGTCGCGCTGATGGACCGCGCGCTGCGGGACGCCGGGGCGGGGCGTCCGGTCGAGGTCGTGGTCGAGCTGGGCGTCCCCGGCGGGCGTACGGGGGTGCGGGACGCGCGGGAGGCCGCCGCCGTCGCGGACGCGGTGGCCGGTACGGGCACGCTGCGGCTGGTGGGGGTCGCCGGGTACGAGGGCGAGGTGCCGGACGCGGACACGGCGTCCGTGCGCGCCTGGCTGGGGTCGCTGGGCGCGCTGGCGGAGGAGTTCGACACGGCGGGGCGGTTCGCGGGGCTGCCGGAGATCGTCGTCAGCGCGGGCGGCAGCGCGTGGTTCGACGTGGTGGCCGAGGCGTTCGAGGCGCTGCCCGAGCTGTCGGCTCCGGTGCTGCGGCTGCTGCGGTCGGGCGCGTACGTGAGCCATGACGACGGGCGGTACCGGGACGTCACGCCGTTCAACCGCGTGCCGCAGGAGGGGTCGCTGCTGCCCGCCTTCCGGCTGTGGGCGCAGGTCGTCTCGCGGCCCGAGCCGGGGCTCGCGCTGATCAACGCGGGCAAGCGGGACGTGGCGTACGACCTCGGGCTGCCCGAGGTGCAGGCGGTGCGGACGCCGGACGGGCGGGTGCGCGGCGGGGGCGGGCTGGCCGTCAGCAGGCTGGCCGACCAGCACGCCTTCGTGACGGGCGCGGAGGCCCCCGAGGTCGGCGACTGGGTGGCGCTCGGCATGTCGCACCCGTGCACGATCTTCGAGAAGTGGCCGCTGATCCCGCTGGTCGCAGGGGACGGCACGGTCACCGACTACATCCGCACCTTCTTCTAGACAGGGGTGCCTGCTAGACGGGGGTGCCTTCCAGACAGGGGTGGTACCGGGCACGCGGGGGCCGCCCGCGTGCCCGGCGCCGGATCAGGGGAGGGCCGCCACGTGCGGGCCGACCACGTCGGACCAGGCGTTGCCGGAGGCCGCGTCCCAGTTCACCGACCAGGTCATCGCCCCGCGCAGGTCGGGGTAGGTGCGGTCGGGCACGAAGCTGCCGCAGTTCGTGCCGCGCGTCAGGCAGTCGAGCGCGGCGTTGACCACCGAGGGCGCGACATAGCCGGAGCCCGCCGCGCTCGGCGACGCAGGGACGCCGATGCCGACCTGCGAGGCCGCGAGGCCGCTCTCCAACTGGATGCAGGCGAGGGCGGTGAGGAAGTCCACGCTGCCCGACGAGTACACCTGGCCGTCGCAGCCCAGCATCGAACCGCTGTTGTAGTACTGCATGTTGACGACGGTGAGGAAGTCCCGCGTGTCCAGGGCGAGCTGGAAGTACTCGCTGCTCGTGTTCTGCATGTCGATGGTCTGCGGCGCCATCGTGTAGACGAGGCTGTCGCCCACCGCGTCGTGCACGGTGTTCAGCGCCTGGGTCAGGTGCTCGGCGTCGATGCCGTGTTCGAGGTCGATGTCGAGACCGTCGAAGCCGTACTCCTCCATCAGCCCGAGCGTGCTGTCCGCGAACGCCTGGGCGGACGCCGGATCGGTCACCGCGACCGAGCCGTTGGCGCCGCCGACCGAGATGATCACCGAGGCGCCCTCGGCCTGCTTGGCGGCGATGTCGTCCTTGAACTCCTGTTCCGACGCGTACCCGAGGGACGGGTCGAGCCGGAAGTCGATCGCGCCCGGCGTCGCCGTGGACTCGGCGAACGAGACGGCGATGATGTCGTACGCGTCCGACACGTCGCGCAGCTTCTGCACGACCGAGCCGTTGTCGAAGTTGTGCCAGTAGCCGGTGAGGGCGTGCCGCGGGACCGCTGTGGGGGAGGGGTCGGCGCCGGCGGGGGCGGCCGTGGCGAGGGTGCCCGCGGCCAGGAGGCTCAGCGTGGCGGCTGCCACGGCGATGCGCGGCGCCCGCGTACGGGCGCGCGCCTGGGGGGTGCTGTCCACTTCGTCTCCGTGGGGTGGGGGTGTGGGGGTGTGGGACGAAACGGTGGCCACCGTCATGCAGGAGATTGGTCCAGACCAGCGCCGCTGTCAATGGTGCGGACACAGACGGCAGTTCGCCGCTGTTCCCCGCACCCGCGATATCGATAAGCTCCCGACTGGCAGACCCAGCGACGTCACTGACGGGTGCTCAGCCCGGGGGGAGCGGCATGCCGATCGCCATCGCGGTCACCAGCGCGGACCTGGTGCTCCCGCCCACCGACCAGAACACCCCGGGCGCCCATGTCCTCACGCCCCCGCAGGCCCAGGAGTTCACCGACGCGCTCGCCGAGACCGCGAAGCTCCTCGACCAGCACGGCCACCTCGTCACGTTCTACCCGACGACCACGCCGCGCGCGTTCGTCCAACGGCTGCACACCGTACGGGCGATGCTGGAGTCCGACCGGATCGCGCTGCTGCCCAGCGCCCTCCCGCCGCTCGGCACGGCCGTGCTCGTCCGGCAGCTACGGCAGCTGTCGGTCTGCGACTTCGCCCCCGGCGTCCTCGGCGCGTCCACGCGGCTGCTGGCCCACTACGTCTACGCGGGCGCGCTGTTGGCCCCCGGGGCACGCCTCGACCGCGTCCCCGTCGCCTTCCCCGCCGACCCGGCCGGCGTCCCGAAGCCCTCTGGCCAGCGCGCCGTCCTCGCGGGGCCCACGCCGCAACTCGTCCGCGCCGACGGCGAAGGAACCCTCGCGGGGCCGCAGTTCTCCACCGCTCTGACGTACGCCCCCGGTGCGCTCGGCAACGGCAGCGAGTGGGTGACCGGCCGCCTCGCCCGCCAGTGGCAGGTACGCGGCCTCCACCCCGTGCCGCTGCCCGCCGAGTCGGCCGACTGGTGGGGCACCGGGAAACTCGTCGAGTTCGCCGCCGCCATCCCGGACGTCGCGCTGCTCTACCAGATGGTCTCCTCCATGCGGCAGGAGACCTGCCACTGGTGCGGCCTGACCCTGATCGGCGACCGCTGCGCCTTCTGCTCCGCCCCCCTGGTGCACCCCGACCGCGCCCCCCGCGCGGCCATAGGCCAGGCCAGACACCGCGCGCTCACCCCGGGCGCCCCCCACTGACCGGCCGCGGCCCGGGAAACCGGCGGCCCTCCGTACGCGTAGGACGAGGACGAGAAGGTAGAGACACTGCATGAACGCCCGCCAGCGACGCGGCACCCTGCTGCTGATCGCGTCCGTCCTCCTCGCGCTCGGCGCCTTCGCGGGCGTGGTCGCCGTCGTCAACGACGTCGAGTCACGCGTCGGCCCCGAGCGGACGGCCTACGAACTCGCCGAGGACGTCGAGCCGTACGAGCGGGTGACGGCCGACCAGCTCCGCGAGGTCAGCATGCCCGAGCGCTACATATCCGAGACCACCGTCACCGACCTGGACCAGATCGACGGGCAGGTCGCCGTCGGACCGCTGAGCGAAGGCTCGCTCCTCCAGACCGACATGCTCTCCGACCGGCCCGAACTCGACCCGGGCCAGCAGGAGATCGCCGTCATGATCGACGCCTCCACCGGCGTGGCCGGGAAGATCTATCCCGGCGCCGCCATCAACATGTACGCCGCCTACCGCGTCGAGCCGCAGGGCACGGGCGAGGGCGGCGGCAGTGACGACGGCTACGAGATCGTCCAACTGATGGTCAACAACGCCGAGGTCATCGAGGTCGGCGACCTCACCGAGGTCGAGGACGACGACGGCACGGCCGAGGCCGTCCCCATCACCTTCGCCCTCGACAACACCGACGCCCAGCGCGTCACGTTCGCCGAGGCGTTCGCCGAACAGGTCAGGCTGGCCCTGGTCGCGCCGGGCGACGAGCAGGAAGTCCCGCCGGAGGACCGCACGTACACCATCATTGGTGACATCAACGGCGATCCGCACGCGGATCTCGACGCGCTCGTCCCGTAAGGATCAGGTGGACCCGATGACCACGCGCATCCTCCCCGCGGTGGGCGACCCGGACGCCGCCCGTTCGCTGATCACCCTGCTCAGCCAACTGCCGGACAGCGAGCCGATGCGCCCGGTGCCCGACTCGGCGGGGCTGCTCGACACGCTCGCCTCGCTCGCTCAGGAGTCGGTCGCGGGCCCGCCCGAGGTCGTCGTCGTCCACGAACGCATCGGGCCGCTGCCCGCGCTTGAGCTGATCCGCGAAGTCGCCCTGCGCTTCCCGGCGGTGGGTGTCGTCCTCGTCTCCGCCGACCCCACCGCCGGCCTCTACTCGGCCGCCATGGACGCCGGGGCGCGCGGCCTCGCCGGGCTGCCCCTGTCGTACGACGAACTCGCCGCACGCGTCGGCGCGGCGGGCCAGTGGGCGTCCGGCATGCGCCGCCACCTCGGCGCGGGCGACGCAGGGCCCGCCACGCCGGGCGGCCGGATCGTCACCGTCTCGGGCGCCAAGGGCGGCGTCGGCACGACCGTCGTCGCCGCCCAGCTCGCGCTGGCCGCGCAGACCGGGCCGTTCGAACGCGGCGCCGTCCTCGTCGATCTCGACCTGCTCGCCGGGGACGTCGGCTCGTACTTCGACGTGCAGTTCCGCCGCTCGGTGGCCGACCTCGCGGGCATCGCCGACATCACGCCGCAGGTGCTCGCCGAGGCGGTCTTCGCCCACGAGACGGGCCTCGCCATGCTCATCGCCCCCGCCGAGGGCGAGCGCGGCGAGGACATCACCGACACCGCCGCGCGCCACGTCCTGCACACCGTCCGCTCCCGCTACGACGTCGTCGTGGTGGACTGCGGCTCGCACATGAACAGCGCCGTCGCCGCCGCCGTCGAGATGGCCGACGTCGCGCTGCTCGTCACCACACCCGACGTGATCTCCGTGCGCGCCGTCAACCGCATGGTCCGCATGTGGGACCGGCTGCGCATCCGCAAGGCCCAGGACACCGTCACCGTCGTCAACCGCATGGGCCGCGGCAGCGCCATCCAGCCGCAGCTCATCGCCCGCATCACCGGCACGCAGGTGGCGCGGTCCGTCGTACCGGCGGGCTACCGCGACCTCCAGGAGGCCCAGGACGCCGGACGCGTCCAGGACATCGACGCCAAGTCCCCCGTACGGCGGGCGCTGTGGGCGCTCGCGACCGAGCTGGGGCTCGTCCCGCCCGAGGCCGCCCCCGCCGGCGGCAGGCGACGCGGCAGGCGGGGATGACCGGCCGGGCGGCACACCGCGCGCCGGAGCGGGACCGGGGCTCGACCCTCGTCGAGTTCGCCGGGCTGTTCCCGCTCGTCGTGCTGATGATGGCCGTCATCTGGCAGTGCATCCTCATCGGTTACGCCTTCTCGCTCGCCGGGAACGCCGCCGACGCCGGGGCCCGCGCCGGAGCCGCCGCCCGGGGCGACGCCGAGGGCGCCTGCGCCGCCGCCGCGACGGAGGACCTGCCGGGCGGCTGGGACGCGTCCGTCTCCTGCCCGCTGGAGGGCTCCGTGCGCCGCGCACACGTCGAACTGCGCGTCCCCGTCCTGTTCCCCGGCGCGTTCAGCCTGCCCGTCACCGTCACCGGCACGGCGGGCGCGGCCGAGGAGGACCGGCCGTGACGGCGCGGCGCGGGCGCGACCGGGGCGTCACCGCCGTCGAGTTCGTCGGCTGGGTGCCGATCCTGCTGATCGTCGCCCTCGCCGCGCTCCAGCTCGGCGCCGCCGGATACGCCGCCCTCCAGGCCGGATCCGCCGCCCGCGCCGCCGCGCGCCTCGCCGCGCAGGAGGAGACGGAGGACGAGTACGTCGCGGGCGGGCTCGCGTCCCTCAGCGACGCGCTGGCGGACGGCGCCAGCGTGGACCGCACCGCCGCCTGCGGCGACGAGACGACCGTGACCGTCAGCGTCGTCATCCCGCAGGTCCTGCCGTTCCTGAACGTCGGCACGGCCAGCCGGACCGTGACCATGCCCTGCGACTGACCCGACCCCCGTCCCCGACCCCGACACCAGCGACCGAGGAGGCAACCATGGCCCTGCGATCCCGCGTCACCGCCCCCGGCGAGCCCGCCGCCACAGGACCGGGCGACGGCCGACTCGTCGCGACCTACCGCGCGAAGCTCCTGGAGGAGATCGACCTCGCCGAGATGTCGTCCCTCGACATCGCGGAACGCCGCGACCGGCTCGAACGCGTCCTCGGCCACATCCTCAGCCGCGAGGGCCCCGTCCTGTCCACGCAGCAGCGCGCGCTCCTCATCCGCCGTGTCGTGGACGAGGCGCTCGGCCTCGGCATCCTCGAACCGCTCCTCGAAGACGCCTCGATCACCGAGATCATGGTCAACGGCCCCGACCACATCTACGTCGAGCGGTCGGGGCGCGTCGAACGGCTCCCGCTGCGCTTCGCCTCGGACGACCAGCTGATGCAGACCATCGAACGCATCGTCTCCACGGTCAACCGCCGCGTGGACGAGTCCAATCCGATGGTGGACGCGCGCCTGCCCACCGGCGAGCGCGTCAACGTCATCATCCCCCCGCTCTCCCTCAGCGGCGCCACGCTCACCATCCGCCGCTTCCCCCGCGCCTACACGCTCCCGCAGCTCATCGGCTTCGGCACCCTGGACGAACAACTCGTCCTGCTGCTCTCGGCACTTGTCCGCGCGCGGTTCAACGTCATCGTCTCCGGCGGCACCGGCTCGGGGAAGACCACCCTGCTCAACGCGCTCAGCGGCCTCATCCCCGAGGGCGAGCGCATCGTCACCGTCGAGGACGCGGCCGAACTCCAGCTCCAGCAGAGCCACGTCATCCGGCTCGAATCCCGCCCGCCCAACATCGAGGGCAAGGGCGAGGTCACCATCCGCGACCTCGTCCGCAACTCCCTGCGCATGCGCCCCGACCGCATCATCGTCGGCGAGGTGCGCGGCGGCGAGACCCTCGACATGCTCCAGGCCATGTCCACCGGCCACGACGGCTCGCTCGCCACCGTCCACGCCAACAGCGCGGAGGACGCGCTGCTGCGCATCCAGACGCTCGCGTCCATGTCGGAACTGCACGTCCCCTTCGAGGCGTTGCGCGACCAGATCAACAGCGCCGTGGACATCCTCGTCCAGCTCGTCCGCCACCCGGACGGCACGCGCCGCCTCACCGAGATCGCCGTCCTCGCCTCCCACGGCCGCGAGTCGTTCCGCATCGCCACCCTCGCCGAGTTCCGCGTACGGCCGATGGGCGCCGACGGCCGTGTCCACGGCGCCTTCGTCCACCACCCCCTGCCCCGAGCCGTCGCCGACCGCCTCTACCTGGCGGGCGAACAGGTCCCCGCCGCCTTCGGCGTCCACCTCGACGACTCCCACCTCAGCACCCGGGAGGCGAGCTGACATGGAGAGCGACCTCTCCCTGCTCACCATCGGACTCACCGTCCTCGCGCTCGTCCTCGGCATCGCGGGGCTCCAGATGTGGACCTCGGGCCGCGCCCAGCGCCGCGACCTCCTCGACCGGCTCAGCGCGACCGCCGCCCTCCCGCCTGGCAGCGGCGGCGGGACGCCGGGCCGACGCCGCCGCTTCGACTCCCTCGACCGCCGCCTGCGCGGCACCGAGCTGGGCCGCCGCCTGCGCCGCAAGCTCCAGGCGACCGGACTCGACCTGACGGTCGGCGAGTACGCCGCGTACGTCCTCGGCGCCGTCGCCGCGCTCTGGCTGATCGGCGCCGCCGTGCTCGCGCCGTTCTTCGGACCGCTGTGCGGCATCGTCGCCCTCTGGGGCGGCAACGCCTTCCTCAACTGGCAGCGGGCGCGCCGTACCGAACGCTTCATCGGCCAACTCCCCGAACTCGCCCGCCTCATCGCCAACGGCACCGCCGCCGGACTCGCCATGCGCACCGCGCTGTCCATGGCCGCCGAGGAGATGGACGAACCGGCCGGGGCCGAACTGGCCACCGTCGCCAACCAGCTGGCCGTCGGCCGCTCCATGGAGGAGGCGCTGACCGAGCTGGGCGACCGCCTCCCCTCCCGCGAACTGAACGTCCTGGTCACCACGTTGATCCTCGCCAACCGCGCGGGCGGCACGATCGTCGCCTCCCTGCGCAACCTCACCACCACCCTGGAGGAGCGCAAGGAGACACGGCGCGAGGTCCGCACCGTCCTCGCCGAGGTCAACGCCACGGCCGTCACCGTGCCGCTGCTCGGCGTCGGCGCGCTGCTGATGCTCAACGGCATCTCGCCGGGCTCCCTCAGCCGCGTCACCGGCAGCACAGGCGGCCAGATCGCCATGGTCGTCGCGCTGGCCCTCTACATCGTCGGATTCGTCGTCGTGCGCCGCTTCGGCCGGATCGACGTCTAGCCAGGAAGAACAGGACAAGCCAATGGTGGGACTGCTGCTCGGCCTCGCGATGGGCGCCGCCGTCCTCGGCATCGTCACCGCGCTCCGCATCCTGCGCGCCGGTACGCCGCTGCCACCCGACCTCGCGGTCGCCCTGGAGATCGGCTCCACCCGCGTCTCGGCCGGCGGCTCCGCGATCGACCGCCTCGGCATGCGCTTCGCCCCCCTCGTCCTGCGGCTCATGGGCAGCCGCGCCGTGGACCGCAAGCGCCGCCGCATCGACCAGGCGGGCAACCCGGGCGGCCTCACCATCGACCGCTACGCCGCCCGCCGCGCCGTCTACGGCGTCTTCGGGCTGCTGACGACCGTCAGCTTCCTCTCGGCGGGCCAGCCCGTCCTGGCGCTGTTCAGCGTCGCCTTCGGCGCCTTCGCCGCCGACGCCGCCATCTGGCAGGGCGCCCGCGAACGCCGCGACGTCATCGACCGCACGCTGCCCGACTTCCTCGACGTCCTCGCCGTCGTCGTCGCCGCGGGGCTCGGCTTCCGGCAGGCCCTCGACCGCGTCTCCGCCCGCTACGAGGGGCCGTGGGCCGACGAGATCCGCATCACCCTGCGGCAGATGGACATGGGCGTGCCGCGCCGCCAGGCGTTCGACGAACTGCGCAGGCGCAACGACTCCGAGCCCGTCAACCAGTTCGTCTCCGCCCTCCAGCAGGGCGAGGAACTCGGCGCGCCCATCGCCGACACGCTGATCCAGATCGCCACCGACATGCGCCGCACGGACGCGCAGAACGCCCGTCGCCGCGCCGCCCGCGCCATACCGAAGGCGACGATGGCCACCCTCGTCTTCATGGTCCCGGCCACCATGATCATCATCGTGACCGGGATGATCCTCGGCTCGGGGACCGATTTCGGCGCGATCCTGGGGGAGTGACCCTCCCCTCGCCGCGGCGCTGTTGCGGCGCTGTGCGCCGCCTGTTACGAATCCGTGGAGAAGCCCACGCGACGGGCCGCGTAGGCTTGGTCGGAAGGGGGTGTCACCCATGGCACAGGGCGATCTCGACGTCACCTACCAGGACATGCACGACGCGGCGGACCACCTGCGTGACGCGAAGGACGAGCTGAGGACCAAGCTCGACCAACTGCGCGTCTACATCACCGACCTCGTGTCCGACGGCTATGTGACGTCACAGTCGTCGGTACGGTTCGACGCGCTGTACGAGGAGTTCACCACCGGCGCGCGGGACGCCGTCGAGGCGCTCGTGGGCATGGGGGACTTCCTCGACGGAGCGGCCGACGGCTTCTCCGACCTCGACCAGCAGCTGGAGGAAGGTCTCCGCGACTAGGGTCCGTCTTCGGGTCTTGTCGGTCCCGGGAAGATCGGAAGACGGGCCTTGGCGCCGGGGCCCGGAGGGAGGAGCGGCATGGCCGACAAATGGGTGGACACCGTCACGGTCGAGCGACAGGGATTCCGTATCTCGGTCCCCGACTCGTGGTGGGAGTTCGACCTGCGTCCTGAGACGCGGGACAACAGCATCCGCCGCATGGTGGACGAGCGCGTCAGCAACGTGCCGGAGATGGCGGAGCACCGCGAGGTCGTCACCTCGTTCCTGCGGCGGCAGGCGCGGCAGGCGTGGGACTCGGGGGCGGTCTACTGCGGCTGCATGGCGCAGAGTTTCGGCGGCGGCCCGCCGATCACCGCGTCCGTGACCGTCTCGATCGTGGGCGCGCGCACGTCGTCCGGCGAGGTCCTGCCGACCGACCCGGCCGCGATCGTCGGCCAGTTGGGCACCCGGGTCGCCCGCCGCGAGGGCGACGCCTGGCGCGACGTGACCACCGTGGACATCCCCGAGGTGGGCACGGCGGCCAGGACGCGGGGCGTCGAGGACATCAGCGTCCCCGGCGACACCCGCACGATCCGCGCGGTGCTGATGCAGACGTTCATCCCCGTGCCGGGCGACCAGCAGGCCGTCGCGCTCGTCGCGGGCAGCAGCCAGGTGCTCGACCTCGCCGACTCCTTCTTCGACGTGTTCGACGCGATCACCTCCACGTTCCGCTTCACGGCGGCGTGACGAGACCGAGGACGGGAGAGGAGGGCACATGGCGGACAGCGGCGAGCGGATGGCGATCCCGCTCACGGAACTGGCCGAGTTCGGACCCCAGTTGCGCAGCGTCAGGGAGTACATGAACCGCACGGGGGACACGTTCGACTCGTACAACGACTCGTTCGGTGACGACCGTGTGGTGGACGCGCTGGACAGCTTCGTGAACGGCTGGAAGGACGGCCGGGGCGACATCAGCGAACAGCTCGAAGGGCTCGCCGAGATGGCCGACACGGTCATCCAGACGGTGAACGACTTTGAGGCGGAGCTGGAGGCCACCCTGGACGGCGACGGGGGCGGCGGCGACCAACAGGCCGTCTGAGCACACGCGCCACGGGTTTCACGGCCCGGCGCACCGGGCACCGTCCCGGATGCGCCGGGCCGTTCCTGATGTGGTGTCATCTGATCGGATGGTCCCGCTGCCGAAGGCACGGCCGGTGTGGCACAGTCAGATCCGACAGGGGTACGGGTTGGCCTGTGGGGAGGGGGACCGACATGAGACGGCGCGTCGTCAACCGAACCGCCGCCGGGCAGACTTGTCCGCCGGTTCCCGTACCACGGCGGGACGCTCCGCAGTACCGTGAGGGCGGCAGCACGACAGGCTCGGAGAGGCCGCCCGCACCGGCCCCGGCCGGAGGAGAGGGACACCATGAGCAGGTTGACGCTGAGGTGGCTGCACACCATCACCACGCGGCTCCAGGGCCGTTACACGGACCGCGGCGCGGGCTTCGTGGAATACGCGGGCCTGCTGCTGCTGATCGCAGGGATCGTAGGCGCCGTCATCGGCCTCGGACTCGCCGATCGGATCGGCAACTTCATCTCTGCGCAGGTGGACAGCGTCATCGGCTGAGACACCGGCCTCGGAGTGCCGCCGACACGGGCGCGGTCTTCCCGCTGTACATCTGGATGGTCTCGGGGCTTCTTCTCATCGCCCTGACGTTCTTCGTCTTCGCCCAGGCCGCGTCGTTGCGCGGCGGCGGGCAGTCGGCGGCCGACGCGGCGGCGCTCGCCGCGGCGCAGGAGGCCAGGGACCGTCTGTTCGAGGACCTGCTGGACGCGGTGGACACGGACGGCGGCCTCGATCTGGGAGGCATCCTCGACGGGGACGACTTCGACGTGCCGTCCGCCTGTCAGGCCGCGGAACGCCTCGCGGCGCGCAACGGCGCCACGCTTCAGGAGTGCGGGATCGCCGGTGGACGCGCGGGCTACGAGGTGCGTGTCCTCACCGACGACGCCATCGGTGAGTCGGTGATCCCGGGGACCGAGGGGCGCAGGGCCGAGGCGGGCGCCGTCGCCGTCATCGAGGGCCTGTGCACGGCGCCCGAGCCTCCTCCCGAGGAGCCCGAGGAGCCCGACGACCCGGACGAGGAACCACCCCCGGACGAGGACGACGGCGGCGAGGCCGACGAGCCCGATCCGGTTCAGCTCGACTGCGGCGACGACGAGTGGAGCATCGACCCGGACAACGAGGACGAACTCCCCGATCCCCGCGACCTGTTCCACGTGTACCTGGAAGACTGACCCCCCATACGTTGACGCACGAAGGACCGGCGCCCGATGGATCTCCGCGACAGCAAGTCCCGCCTCATCCTCATCGTCGTGGCGCTCGGCGCCGCGCTGGTCGTCGCCGTGGCCAGTTGCTCGGGCGGCGGCGGTGACAGTGGTGACGACGCGCAGGGCCGCGAGGAGGCGTCGGAGGGCTCACCCTCCGACGACGGTGCGGCGGGGGAGGAGTCCCCGGCCGAGGAGGAGCCGGAGGACGACGAGCCGGGCGAGGTGCTCGCCGAGGTGTCCGGCGAGGTGGACCTCACCCTCGCGGTCACCCGTGCGGAGCGGGAGGAGGGCGGCTTCCTCACCCTGGAGGGGACGCTCCACAACGGCGGATCCGACGGCTGGCTCGACCTCGGGTGGTCGGGCCCGGAACAGGAACTGGACCAGAACGGCTTCTCGATGGCGGGCGCCACCGTCGTGGCGAGGACCGAGGGGAAGCGCTACCTCATCCTCCGTGACACCACGGGACGTTGCCTGTGCACCGGGTTCGGCGAGCCCATCGACCCCGGGGCCACCGTCTCCTGGTTCGCCCAGTTCCCCGAGCCCGAGGCGTCCACGAGCGAGATCGAGTTCCAGGTGGGCAACATGCCTCCCGCGACCGTCCAGATCCGTTGAAAGGGACAGAGGATGACCTTCCGCACTGAACGTGCCGCCCGCGGCGCCGTGGTCGCCCTCACCGGCGCGGCCGTCCTGGCCTTCGGCACCCCCGCGATGGCCGACGAGGTCACGCCGGAGACGGAACAGCCCCCGGGGTACGAAGCCCCGGCATCCCCGGAGATCGACCCGGACTCGCCCGGTCTGATGCTCGGGGACGGCGCCGAGCTGGCCCCGGCCCGTGTCCTCGACATCAAGTTCATCACCGAGGACCTCGGCGGTGGGGCCGACGAGGGAGACGAGCAGGGGGGAGGCGGGGAGAGCGATCCCCCGCCGTCCGGCGGCGAGGACGAAGGGGAAGGCGGCGGCCAGCAGCCGAACGGTGGCGACGGCGGCCAGCGGGAGGAACAGGTCGGCTCGACCCGGAAGTTCACCCTCCAGACCGATGTGATCTTCGGCGAGGGGAGCAGCGAGGTCACGCCGGAGACCGAGGAGGCCCTCGCCGAGGTCGCCGCGGCCATCGAGGAGTACCGGCCCGACCGGGTCAACGTCTTCGGCTTCACCGACGACCAGGGCTCGTACGAGAGCGGTCGCAGCCTGTCAGACGAGCGCGCGAGCAACACCCATCAGGCGCTGCTCGGGCTCATCGAGGACCCGTCCGCGATCGTCTTCAACGTCCGGGGCTACAGCGAGGACTATCCGCTCTACGACAACGCCACGGAGGACGGACGGCAGCGCAACCGCCGGGTGGAGATCTCCTGGCCGACGGGGGAGTGACCCGCCGCTCTTCCACCCTCATCCGTTCGGCTGCCACTGCGTCGCCGTGACGAAGTAGGTCGGCAGGTCGCGGTTGGTGGGATTCGTCTCCACCCGGTCGATCCACAGCAGCGTGACCGACGCGTCGGGGTTCTCGGTGCAGATGCCCATGCCCTCGTGGATGCTGTGGCCCTGGAGCACGTCGTCGGGCGGCACCGGATTGGGCAGGGGCGACTCGTGCGCCGCCGTGTAGCACTCCTCGGCCGACACGTCCGGGTCGTCCACCGTTCCGGCGAAGGTGTCGGGATCGAACGATATGCCGTCGTCGCTGGCGTTCTCCTGGTCGCAGAAGAGGTATTCGAGCCCTGTGCTCTCGCCGAGGTGGTCGAAGCTCCCGTACCCGATGTCGTTGAACACCTCGACGCGTTCGAGGCTCACGACCGTCACCTGGGCGCCGTGACACTCACCGGCGAACACGTCCACGTCCTCCCGGTAGCGGGGCGCGCGGATGGTCAGCTCCGCGTCGCTCAGCGACTCCCAGTACGGCGCGTCCGGGTCGGTGTCCGGCGGCGGCTGCCTGCTGGCCGTCGCCGAGGGCTCTCCCGTGGCCTCGTCCGGCGGTGGGGCCCCCTCCGACGGGGGTGCGGTGTCCGGTGGGGTGGTGGTGGGGGTGTCGGCGTCCGCCGCGTCCGGGGTCTCCCGGTCGCCGCCGTCCAGCAATTGCGTCGCCAGCACTCCGCCGACGATCGCCGCCACCACCGCCGTCGCCGCCATGGCGACGGCCGTCCTGCGGCCCCCACGCGCGGGCGCGGCGGCGGGTGGCGCGGGCACGGGCGGGGGAGTCGCCACCGAAGGCGTCGCCGCCCGCTGCCCCACCGCCGCCGCCACCGGCGGCGGCAGCCAGCTCTCCGCCCGCTGGAGCGTCCGGCCGGGCGACAGCCTCCGGCACGCCTCGATCACCTGCCCGGGCGTCGGCCGTGCCTCGGGCGCCTTCGCCAGACAGGCCCGGATCAGCCCGGCCACCTCGGGCGGCACCGCGCCGAGATCCGGCTCGTCCTGCACCGCCCGGTACATCACGGCGTGCGCCGCGCCCTCCCCGAACGGGTGACCGCCCGTCGCCGCGTAGTAGGTCACCAGGCCCAGCGTGAACACGTCCGTCGCCGGTCCGACCGGCGCGCCCGTGATCTGCTCGGGCGCCATGTACGACGGCGTCCCCACCCGAACGTCCGTGCCCGTGAGCGCCGTCGCGTCCGCCGCCCGCGCGATGCCGAAGTCGATGACCTTCGGCCCGTCAGGGGCCAGCAGCACGTTCCCCGGCTTCAGGTCCCGGTGCACGATCCCCGCCGCGTGGATGCTCGACAGCGCCTCCGCGACGCCGCCCATCAGCAGCAGCACGGTCGCCAGCGGCAGCGGCCCGTGGTCGCGCACCGCCTCCGAGAGCGGCATGCCCGGCACGTAGGCCGTCGCCAGCCAGGGCGCGGCGCCCTCCGTGTTGCTGTCGAGCACCGGCACGGTGTACACGCCGTGCACCTGGCGCGCCGCCCGTACCTCCTGCTCGAACCGGCGCCGGAAGTCCGGGTCCTCGGCGAACTCGTTCCGCACGAGCTTCAGCGCCACCGGCTGCCCGCCGCGCGTATAAGAGAGGTACACGGTGCCCATTCCGCCGGACCCGAGCCGCGCCATGAGGCGATAACCGGCCACCTCGCGCGGATCCTCCCGGCCCAGCGGCCGGAACGGCGACGGCGTCTCGAACCCTGCCACGGCGTGACCCCCCACAGGTGTGTCGGCTGCGCAGCGCATCCTACTGGCCACCGTCCGCCGCGGTGCGTCCACGCCCGGCGGGGGTACCGGAGGAGACGTGAGCGACTTCACCTACCCCTGGACCGGCGTCACCCGTGACCTGCGCGACGACGCGCCCCCGCCCCCGGGGACGCGCCTGATGCGCGTGCGCGCGGACGTCGGGCGTGGCGCGGACGCCTGGGAGGCCGCCGTCCGCGCCCTGCTCGGCTGGGACATGCACCGGGCGACGCGTGGGCTGCGCGTGCGGACGGCGGCGCCCGAGGCCGTCCCGGGCGCGGAGGTGGTGCTCGCGGCCGGGATCGGGCCGCTGCGGCTGCGCGCACCCTGCCGCGTGGTGTGGACGACGCGCGATCCCGACCGTGCCGGCTTCGCCTACGGCACGCTGCCAGGACACCCCGTACGGGGGGAGGAGTCGTTCATCGTTGAACGACGCTCCGACGGTAGAGTGTCGCTCACGGTGACAGCCGTCAGTCGTCCGGCCGCGTGGTACCTGCGCGGAACTGGGGTGGTCGGACGAGCCTCTCAGCGGACAATCGCACACAGTTACGCCCGTGCGCTCGGACGGCTCTGTGCCAAGGGGTCACGGCGTCGCTGACCGTGCGGTATCGTTCCGAGTGTTGGCAGTCGCTGACACCTTTTACGGCCAGTGTCGCCATTCCCACCCCGGCGGCAGCTGGCGGGGCGATCGTGAGCCACCCCCCCCCGCTCCGATCCCGCCCCATCAACGGGCCGGTCTGTCCTTCCCCCCCACTTGGACAGACCGGCCCGCATTACGCTCGGGGCCGTGTCCGCCCCGCTGTTGATCCCGCTGGCCGCCCTCTGGGGCGTGCTGACCGGCGCGCTGGTCGCCCGGCCCGGCTACCGGCTCGCCGTCGAACCCGGCGAGCCCTGGCGTGCGGCCTGCCCGGCGGGGCATCCGCTCGCCCCCGGCGCGACCGGCTGGGTGGGGACCGGACGCTGCGCCGACTGCGCCGCGCCGCTGTCCCCCGCCGCCGCCCGTACGCCCCTCGTGCTGACGTCCGTGACCGCCGCCGTGTGCGCCGCGCTCGCGGCGGCCGTGGGGGCGCGGCCCGAACTGGCCGTCTGGCTCGCCGTCGCGCCCCTCGCCGTCCTGCTGGCCGCCGTGGACGCGGCCGTGCAGCGGCTGCCCGACGTGCTGACGCTGCCGCTGGCGGCCCTGGTCGCCGCCGGGCTCGGCGCGGCGGCGCTCGCCCCCGGCGCGGGCGGCGACTGGACGCGGGCCCTGCTGGGCGGGGCGGTCCTGGGCGGCGTGTACTTCGTCCTCTTCCTCGTCAACCCGCGCGGCATGGGCTTCGGCGACGTCAAGCTGGCCGTCCCGATCGGTGTCGCCCTCGGGTGGTACGGCTGGTCCACCGTGCTGCTCGGCACGTTCACCGGCTTCCTGCTGGCCGCCTGCTACGGGCTGACGCTGGTCGCGCTGGGCAGGGCGGGACGCAGGACGGCGGTGCCGTTCGGGCCCTTCATGGCGCTCGGCGCGCTGGCCGGTCTGCTCCTCGGCGGACTCGCCGCGTAAAACTCGTGCGCGGATGCCCCGAGACGGTCTCCGATGCGTTACGGTGGAAACCCCCCCTCGGGCCGGTCCGTAACCCCCCCCACGGACCGGCCCGCTTTCTGTTCCCAGGGGCGCGGGCCTCTCCCTCGTATGGCCGGATCCACCGGTTCCGGTTCTGGGGCCTGTGGGGCGGCAGTAGAGTTCCGGAGCACCCGAGCGGTCTCCGAGGGGTTGGGCACACGGCATGAGCGCGTTCAAGAGCGCGATGAAGAAGACACTGCGCCGCCTGGTCGTGCGCCTGTACGCATGGCGGGTGGAGGGGCGCCTCGACACCGACCGCGCCCCCAAGCACATCGGCGTCATCCTGGACGGGAACCGGCGGTGGGCCAAGGCGGCGGGCAGCACCACCAAGGAGGGGCACGAGGCGGGCGCGGCGAAGATCCGCGACCTGCTGGGCTGGTGCGAGGAGACCGGCGTCGAGGTCGTCACCCTGTGGATGCTGTCCACGGACAACCTCAGCCGGGAGCCGCGCGAGTTGGGGCAGCTCCTGTCCATCGTCGAGGGCGCGGTGCTCGACCTCGCCGCCGACGGCCGCTGGCGCGTCAACCACGTCGGCGCGCTCGACGTCCTGCCCGAGCGCACGCGCCGGGTCCTGCGGGACGCGCAGGAGCAGGCGGGGGACCGCAAGGGCATCCTCGTCAACGTCGCCATCGGCTACGGCGGCCGGCAGGAGATCGCCGACGCCGTGCGTTCCCTTCTCGCCAAGCGCGCCGCCGAGGGGCAGGCGCTCGAACAGGTGGCCGAGTCGTTGAGCGTCGAGGACATCTCGGAGCACCTCTACACGCGCGGCCAGCCCGACCCCGACCTCGTGATCCGCACCAGCGGCGAGCAGCGGCTGTCGGGCTTCATGCTCTGGCAGAGCGCTCATTCGGAGTACTGGTTCTGCGAGGCGTACTGGCCCGCGTTCCGGAAGGTCGATTTCCTGCGCGCCCTGCGGGATTACGCCGCGCGTGACCGGAGATACGGGGTCTGACGGGGCCCGGATGGCCGGGCGCGCGGGCCGCTGACCGGCCCGGTCACCCGGACGACACGCGCGGGCGCGGAGCGCCGCGACGCGCGCCGTCCGCATGAGTTGTGCGGGAAGCGGGCATATTCCCGGCGGACCGTGCGCGGGTGCGGTCCCCGGGAGGCCCGTTTGCGCACCACGAATCCCCCCTCTCCACTGGGGACCAGGGCCGGTAACGGGCCCCGTGTGTCGCGGGGCCTCGCCGGCCGGCAGATCCCCGGCGCCCTGGGCGCCGTGATCCCACACCTCGTCCCGAGGGGGTTCGTCCACACGTGGCCACCAGCAACAAGCGTTCGAACGATCGCCGCATGTACGTCCTCGACACCAGCGTCCTGCTCGCCGACCCATCGGCCCTCACGCGCTTCGACGAGCACGAGGTCGTGCTGCCGGTCGTGGTCATCTCCGAGCTGGAGGCGAAACGCGCGCACCCGGAGCTGGGCTACTTCGCCCGCCAGGTGCTGCGCCGACTGGACGACTACCGCGTGCGGTACGGGCGGCTCGACATGCCGCTGCCCATCGGCGACCTCGGCGGCACCCTCAGGGTGGAGCTGAACCACTCCGACCCGACGGTCCTGCCCGCCGCCATGCTGAACGAGCGCGGACGCCTCGCGGACAACGACTCACGGATCCTCGCCGTGGCCCGCAACCTCCAGGCCGAGGGGCACGACGTCACCGTCGTCTCCAAGGACCTGCCGCTGCGGATCAAGGCGTCGTCGGTGGGCCTCGCCGCCGAGGAGTACCGCGCCGAACTGGCCGTCACCGACGCGGACGGCTGGACAGGCCTGGTCGAGGTCGCGCTGAGCGCGGAGGCGGTGGACGAGCTGTTCACCGCCGAGCAGGTCGCCGACCCCGTGACCGAGGGCCTGCCGGTGCACACCGGCCTCGTCATCTCCTCCGACCGCGGGCGCGCCCTGGGCCGCGTCACGGCGGACGGCCGGGTGCGGCTGGTGCGCGGCGACCGGGAGGCGTTCGGCATCCACGGCCGCAGCGCCGAGCAGCGGATCGCGCTCGACCTGCTGCTCGACCCCGAGGTCGGCATCGTGTCGCTCGGCGGCCGGGCCGGTACCGGCAAGTCGGCGCTGGCGCTGTGCGCGGGGCTCGAAGCGGTGCTGGAGCGCCGTCAGCACAGCAAGGTGGTCGTCTTCCGGCCGCTGTACGCGGTCGGCGGCCAGGAGCTGGGCTATCTGCCGGGCACCGAGGCCGAGAAGATGAACCCGTGGGCGCAGGCCGTCTTCGACACCCTCTCCGCCGTGACGAGCCGGGAGGTCATCGAGGAGGTCGTGGCGCGCGGCATGCTGGAGGTGCTGCCGCTCACGCACATCAGGGGCCGCTCGCTGCACGACACGTTCGTCATCGTGGACGAGGCGCAGTCCCTGGAGCGCAACGTGCTCCTCACCGTGCTGTCCCGCATCGGGCAGGACTCGCGGGTCGTCCTCACGCACGACGTCGCGCAGCGCGACAACCTGCGGGTCGGCCGGTACGACGGCGTGGTCGCCGTCGTCGAGAAGCTGAAGGGGCATCCGCTCTTCGCCCATATGACCCTCACCCGGTCGGAACGCTCCCCGATCGCCGCTCTGGTGACCGAGATGCTGGAGGACGACCGCGGCTGACCGCCGGTGCGGGGCGGGTGGGCCGGGCGACGTGACCCGGCGCACCCGCCCCGCGCGCGTTTCGCCGTCCGCGCCCCGGGTGGACCGGCGAAACCGCAGGCGGGGGGTGTGGGGGCGGGCCGGGGAGGGTTGACAAGCCCGGCGCGCGTGTGACCTTTCCCACACAGCGGTGAATTGCCACCGGACGGCGGCGTCCGGCAGTGTGTGCCTCTGTCAGGCCCCGCATACGGCAACCGGTGTCCGCGAGGACACCTCCACGACTGCGTTCCACAACTGAACAGCCGCCCGCCGTATGCCGCCCGAAGCACCACGCGGTTCCCCCTGGGGAACCCGGCCGGGTCAGTGCCTCCTGTGATCACCACCAGGGGAGGCCCGTGTCAGGGGCACGATTGCGCCCGCAGGCTTCGGCCGCGCGGACGATGTCGGAAGGAAACCGTGTGACCGGGATTTCGGTCCGGGGATTCGCAGTGGCGTCCGCCACCGCGGTGACCAGCGTCGGCGCTGCCGTCGGTGTCGCCTCGGGGGATGAGCAGGTCCGTTCGACCGAGCCGGTCGAAGTGGTCGCTGCCGACGCGACGCTGCTCGCTGAGATACCCGCTGGAGCGAATGCCCAGCTGCACACCGCGTCGCTGACCCAGCAGGCGGAGTCGCAGTCGAGCGCCGCCGAGGCCGAGGCGCGCCGCGCCGCCCAGGAGGCCGCCCGCCTCCAGGCCGCTGAGGACGCCCACGACCGCCGTGCCGCCGAGGAGGAGGCGGAGCGCGCCGCCGCGGAAGCAGCCGCCGCCGAGGAGGCGGAGCGGGAGGAACTGCGGGTCGCCGCCGCCGCGGAGAGCGCCGCGTCCGCGCCCGTGCAGTCGTCCTACTCGGTCGCTGAAGTCCAGGCTCTGGCGCGGCAGTTGGTTCCCGCCGACCAGTTCCAGTGCTTCTCGAACATCGTGGACCACGAGAGCGGCTGGAACCACACGGCCACCAACCCGTCGTCCGGCGCCTACGGTTTGATGCAGGCGCTGCCCGGCTCCAAGATGTCCTCCGCGGGCGCCGACTGGCAGACCAACCCGGCGACGCAGATCCGCTGGGGTCTGGACTACATGGACAGCCGGTACGGAAGCCCCTGCGGCGCCTGGGACTTCTGGACGGTCAACAACTGGTACTGAGCGCGGCCCGCGCCCGTATCGTTCCGGTCAAGCCCCCGTGTCAGAACTGACACGGGGGCTTCGCCGTCCCGCCCGCGGACTCCGCGCCGCAGCCGCCGCCATGTAACGTCGGACGGCAGTGAGAGCACGAGGGGGCGGAGGAGAACGGATGTCACGACTGGGCCGGTTCGGGGCCAGGATGTCCCGGCTCGGCAGGAGAGTGTCGGGGCTGCGCGGCGAGGCCGAACGTGAGCAGGAGCGCCGGGAGCGCGAGGCGGGCGACCGGGGCGAGGCCGAGGTGACAGGCGCGCGGGAACCCGCGCCCGAGCCCGCGATCGCCGCCGCGCCCTCCGCACCGTCCGCCGGTGGCGGCGTGGTCGTCGTCGGCGGCAGCGGTGAAGGGGACGGGGGTGGGGGCGGCGGCGTCCGCCCGCCGACGTCCTCGCGACCGGTCCCCAGCCGCCCACCGGCCGCCGAGGCGATCCCGTGGGGCGTACGCGTCGCGGCCGAGGCAGGCTGGCGGATGCTGGTGCTGGCGGGCGTCGTCTGGGTGCTGATGCAGGTGGTCAGCGCCGTGAGCCTGCTGGTGATCTCGTTCGCCGCCGGTCTGCTGATCACCGCGATGCTCCAGCCGTTCGTCGGCTGGCTCAAGCGGCTCGGCTTCGGCCGGGGCGCGGCGACGGCGGTGACCGCGTTCGGCGGCTTCGCCGTGATGGGCCTCATCGGCTGGTTCGTGGTCTGGCAGATCATCCAGAACACGGACAACCTCGTCGAGCAGGTCCGCGACGGCATCGAGCAGTTGCAGGACTGGGTCACCGAGCTGCCGTTCGACATCACCGAGGACAACCTCGACGAATGGGTGGACAACCTCAACGACTGGATCAGCAGCCACAGCAGCGAGTTGACGTCCGCCGGGCTCGAAGGCGTGAACTACGCCGTCGAGTTCTTCACCGGCGCGGGCATCACGCTGTTCGTCGTCCTGTTCCTGCTGTACGACGGCGCCGGGGTGTGGGGCTGGTTCCTGCGGCTGGTGCCGCGTGCCGCCCGTGAGGGTGTCGCGGGCGCGGGCCCGCGCGCGTGGATCACGCTGACGGGGTACGTGCGCGGCACGGTGCTCGTGGCGCTGATCGACGCGATCGGCATCGGCGTCGGACTGCTCGTCATCGACGTGCCGATGGCGGTGCCGCTGGCGGTCATCGTCTTCCTGTCGTCCTTCGTGCCGCTGGTCGGCGCGATCGCGTCCGGTGCGCTGGCCGTGCTGGTCGCGGTGGTGACCAACGGTGTGGTGGACGCGCTGCTGGTGCTCGGCGTCGTGCTGCTGGTGCAGCAGATCGAGGGGCACATCCTCCAGCCGTTCATCCTGGGCCGCATGGTCCGGGTGCACCCGCTGGCCGTGGTGCTCGGCGTCGCCGCCGGGTCGATGCTGGCCGGGATCCCCGGCGCGGTCGTGGCCGTGCCGCTGATCGCGGTCATCAGCACGGTCGTCGGCTATCTGCGGGCCTACCAGGACGAGTTGGACCAGCGCGCCGGGCAACAGGCGCTCGGCGGCGGGGCGACGATCGCCGAGGTGTCACCGGCGCCCGCCGCGAACCCGCCGTCCGAGCAGAGCTGACGGCGGCGTACACGCCCCACGGCCCGGGTGCCGCGTTCCGCTTTCCGCGGGGACGCGGCGCCCGGGCCGTCGCCGTGCCGGGGGAGCGGCGGGCCGGTGTCGGTCAGCCTGCCCAGCCGTGCTTCGGCGGGTGGCGGATCTCCAGCAGCCAGCCGAGGCGTTCCGAGTCGGTCTCCGTCCAGCCGTCGGGCAGGGAGATCGCCGCCCAGGCGAACACCGGGTTCGCGCCGTACCGGTGGCCGTGCGGCGCGGGCGCGCCGTAGGAGACGGCCATGTCCACGGTCGTCTGCCAGAAGCTGACGAACGGGAACCAGTCGATCGCCGAGGTGACGTCGGGCCCCAGCGGCTCGTCCAGCCAGTCGGGCCGCTGGAACAGCAGGTCGGGCGACCACCACACGACCGGGTCCGACGCGTTCTGGAGGTAGACGACGCGCGGCTCCAGCCACGGCGCGCCCTGCGGCAGCCGCAGGTCGCGGGCGGGGAACTGCGCGAACCGTACGTGCCGCCCGTCGTCGTACTGCGGGCGCCAGACGGGGCTGCCGGGGTCGCGCCGCTCGACCAGTTCGCTGTGGATCGTGCTGAAGTCGGGCGGCCCGATGAGGAGCGCGCCGTCCGTGCGCTCCAGCATGTCGTCCAGGCCGTCGAACGCGGCCTCGACCGCCGAGACGGCCAGGCTCTCGCCGAAGACCAGCAGCTCGGGCCGATCGTCGGCCGGTTCCTGCTGCCAGCGCGCGTAGACGGCGTCGAACAGGGCGCGGGTCGCCGTCCCGGCCTCGTCGCGGTCCACCACGAAGGACGCCCAGCTCGGCAGGTAGGAGTACTGGAGCGTGACGACGGCCGTGTTCCCGCCGTGCATGTACTCCAGGGCCTCGACGGTCGTCGGGTTCACCCAGCCGGTGCCCGTGGTGCCGGTGACGGCGAGGACGTCCCGGTCGAACGCGCCGGTGCGCTCCAGCTCGCGGACGGCGAGCTGCGCGCCGTCGGCGAAGTCCTCGTACGCCTTGCGGCCGACGTAGACGCGGACGGGATCGACCGCGTCCGTGCCGGTGAAGTCGGAGATCTCGTCGGCGGTCAGGGCCGTTCCGGTGAAGGTGCGGCCCTTGTTGCCGAGGTCGTCCCAGTCGATCAGCGAGTCGGGGCTGCCGGACAGCGACGGCGAGAACGGCCGCATGACGCCCGGGTCGGTGCTGCGGTCCTTGGCGGCGGCCAGGCGGCTCGCCACGCCCAGCACGCCGCGGTCCCACACGATGTCGCGCGTCCCGACGAAGACGACGGTCGTGGACAGCGCGAGGCCCAGCGCGACGGCCACCGGCCAGGGCACGAAACGGCCCAGCAGCCGCGTCAGGAGCCGTGTCCCCAGCCGGATCGAGCGGGCCACGGTCAGCAGCAGCGCCAGGACGACCAGGGAGATCAGCGCGATCATCAGCGAGTGCCACGTCAGGGTCGGCGGCAGTTCCTGGAGCCGCCGCAGCTCGCGCTGCATGTCGGCGCTGCGGCCGAGGAGGAAGGCGACGACGA
This sequence comes from Streptomyces avicenniae, assembly GCF_000719135.1. GTDB lineage: Bacteria > Actinomycetota > Actinomycetes > Streptomycetales > Streptomycetaceae > Streptomyces > Streptomyces avicenniae. Next base: position 76,381 of record NZ_JOEK01000013.1, read on the forward strand.
GGGGCAGCAGCACGAGGTACGCGAGCCAGCAGCGGGCCCGCGCCCGCTCGTCCGGCTGCCAGGGCGAGAGCAGCCGGAACAGCCAGCTGGCCAGCCCGCCGAGGCCGTAGCCGATCGCGGCCGTGATGCCGCCGATGAGCCCCTGGTAGTACCAGGGGCGCGGGACGAGGGAGGGGGTCAGGGACAGCCAGAAGAAGAAGGTGGCGGTCAGGCAGGCCGTGAGGTCGGGCCAGCGGCGGATCAGCCAGTCGGCGTCGGGCCGTTCCCAGTACGGGTGCCGGGCGATCGCCGCCGTGCGGGCGGCCACGCGGCGCCCGGCGGCGCGCAGGCGCTCCCGCGGCCCGGGGGCGGGCGGTTCCTGCGGGGCGACCAGGACGCCGCCGGGCGGCGTGCCCGCCTCGCGGACCTGGGGTCCGCCGGGTCTGTCCGGCTCCGGCGTCGGTCGGTCGTTCACGGTACGCCCCCCGTCCACCCGCGGCCCTTTCCCAGCCTCTCCACGCTAGATGATCAGACGCAGGGGCGGTACGCGGCGTTGCCTCACCGGTGCCGATCCGTGCTGTAGGCGTGCTGTGCGCCGCTGTCCCGGCGGCCACCCGACCGGATGACGCCCAGTCAGGAGAAAGACCAGCTCAGCGCCTATGCACTCCAGCTATACACGTGGCGTATACCTCATGTGTATAGTGCTGCGCATGTCCATCAGTCACACGCTCCTCGGCCTCCTCGAAGCAGGCCCGCGGCACGGGTACGACCTCAAGCGCGCCTTCGACTCCCACTTCGGCCAGGACCGCGCCCTGCACTACGGGCAGGTCTACTCGACGATGTCGCGCCTGCTGAAGAACGGGCTGGTCGAGGTGGACGCCGTCGAGCCCGGCGGCGGCCCCGAGCGCAAGCGCTACGCCATCACGGACGCGGGCGTCACCGACGTCGCCGCGTGGCTCGCCCGCCCGGAGAAGCCGGAGCCGTACCTCCAGAGCCTCCTGTACACCAAGGTCGTCCTCGCGCTCCTCACCCACCGCGACGCCGACGCCCTGCTCGACGTGCAGCGCGCCGAACACCTGCGCCTCATGCGGGAGCTGACCGTGCGCAAGACGGGCGGCGACCTGGCCGACCAGCTCATCTGCGACCACGCCCTCTTCCATCTCGAAGCCGACCTCCGCTGGCTCGAACTCACCGCAGCCCGCCTCGACCGGCTCGCATCGGAGATACGCCCATGAACCCCCCGCACGCCGCCCCCGCGCTCCTGACCGCGACGGACGTCCACAAGACCTACGGCTCTACGCCCGCGCTCGACGGCGCCGGCTTCACGATCAGGGCGGGCGAGATCGTCGCCGTCATGGGCCCCTCCGGCTCCGGCAAGTCCACGCTGCTGCACTGCCTGTCCGGCATCGTCCCGCCCGACAGCGGCACGATCCACTACGCCGGGCACGACCTCGGCGCGCTCTCCGACGCCGAGCGCAGCGCCCTGCGCCGCACCGACTTCGGCTTCGTCTTCCAGTTCGGCCAGCTCGTGCCGGAACTGACCTGCACGGAGAACGTCGCCCTGCCCCTGCGGCTGACCGGCGTCCCGCGCAAGGAGGCGGAACGGCGCGCCACCGAGTGGCTGACCCGCCTGGAGGTCCAGGACGTCCGCCACCACAGGCCTGGCCAGATCTCCGGCGGCCAGGGCCAGCGCGTCGCCGTGGCCCGCGCGCTGGTCAACGACCCGCGCGTCCTGTTCGCCGACGAGCCGACCGGCGCCCTCGACTCCCTGAACGGCGAGCGCGTCATGCAACTGCTCGTCGCCGCGGCCCAGGAGACCGGCACCGCCGTCGTCCTGGTGACGCACGAGTCGCGCGTCGCCGCGTACTCGCACCGCGAGGTCGTCGTCCGCGACGGGCGCGCCAGGGACATGGCGGGCGCCGCGTGAGCGCGGGCCTCGCGGGACGCGACCGCGCCGACACCCGCCCGGGCGGCGCGCACGGCCCCCAGGGCCCGCGCGGCGGCGGCTCCACGAGCTGGCGGCGCGACCTCGGGATCGGCGCGCGGTTCGCCCTGGCGAGCGGCAGGTCCGGCCGGGTCAGGACGGTCCTGACCGCCGTCGGGGTCGGCCTCGGCGTCGCGGTCCTGCTGCTGGCCGCGTCCGTGCCCGCGATGCTCACCGCGCGCACCGACCGGAGCGACGCGCGGCAGATCGTCTGGAACGACGGCCCCACGCCCGGCCAGGACGCCTTCCGCTTCACCGGCGCGGACACGACCTACCGCGGTCAGGACATCGGCGGCTACTGGGTCCAGCCCGAGGCGGGCGCCGACACCACCGCGCCGCCGCCCCCGGGCACCGACCGCTGGCCCGCCCCCGGCGAACTGTTCGTCTCCCCGGCCCTCGACCGCCTCCTCGACTCGGACGACGGCGCGCTGCTCGCCGAGCGCCTGAGCGGCGAACGCGTCGGCAGCATCGGGCAGGAAGGGCTCGTCGGCTCGGGCGAGCTGTACTTCTACGCGGGCACGGACGACCTCCCCGCCGACAGCCCCCGGAGCGTCGCGTGGGGGGTGAGCACGCGGGGCGAGGCCATCGGGCCGACGCTGACCCTGCTCATCCTCATCGTCTGCGTCGTCCTGCTGATGCCGGTCGCCGTGTTCATCGGCACGGCGGTGCGCTTCGGCGGCGAACGCCGCGACCGGCGGCTCGCCGCCCTGCGCCTCGTCGGCGCCGACACGGCGATGACGCGCCGGGTGGCCGCGGGCGAGGCGCTGACCGGCGCCGTGCTCGGCCTGCTCTTCGGCGTCGCCCTCTTCTTCCTCGGCCGTCAGTTCCTGGGCGGCATCACCTTCCGGGGCGAGAGCGGATACCCGTCCGACATCGTGCCCTCACCGGCGCTCGCGCTGGTGATCGCCCTGGCCGTGCCCGTGTCGGCCGTCGTCGTGACCCTCCTCGCGCTGCGCGGCGTCGTGATCGAGCCGCTGGGCGTCGTACGGGAGGCCGCGGGACGCCCGCGGCGGCTCGGCTGGCGGCTGGTGCCCGGCGTGCTCGGCCTGCTGCTGCTCGCGCCGCTGGCCGTCACCTACCAGGCGGCGGACGACCTGACCCTCGTCCAGGCCGCGGTCGGTGTCGTGGCGCTGCTCGTCGGCGTGACCGTCGTCCTGCCCTGGCTCGTCGAACGGGTCGTCGCCCGGCTGCACCGCGGCCCGGTCTCCTGGCAGTTGGCGGTGCGCCGCCTCCAGCTGAGCAGCGGCCCGGCGGCGCGGGCGGTCAGCGGGATCACCGTCGCGGTCGCGGGCGCCACCGCGCTGTCCATGCTGCTGTCCGGCGTCGAGGACGAGCAGACGTTCGACACGGGCCAGGATCCGAGCCGGGCTCAGTACGAGGTCGTCGCGTACGGCCTCGACACCGCCGCCTCGCGGCGGCTCGTGTCGGACGTCGGCGGGCAGCCAGGCGTGGACGCGACGCTCGGCTCGGTCAACGCGTGGGGTGTCGAGACCGACGCCGGGATGTTCGACTTCCAGATCGCGGACTGCGCCGCCCTGCGGGAAGTGGTGGAGACCGACTCGTGCGAGCCGGGGGACGTCTTCCTCACCGAGACGGGCCGTCCGGGTGGGGGGCCCGAGCATCCCGATCCCGGCCAGGAGCTGCACTTCACCGGCGAGCAGGGGAGCTGGACCGTCCCGGCGGACGCGCGGGTCGTGCCGCCGCGCCTCGACCCGAGCGGCGTGGAGAGCTCCGGCGTCTTCGCCACGCCCGAGGCGCTCGACCAGGGCACGCTGCCCGACGTGATCACCCGCGTCCTCGTGCGCGTCGATCCGGGCGAGCCGGACGCCGTCGAACGGATCAGGAACGTGGCGTGGGGCTACGGCTTCGACACCGCCATCTGGAACATGCAGTCCCAGCGGACGTCCGAGGAGTTCCAGCGCATCGAGCGCGGCCTGCTCGTCGGGGCGACCGGCATCATGCTGATCATCGGCCTGAGCATGGTCGTCTCCACCGTCGAGCAACTGCGGGAGCGCAAGCGCCTGTTGTCCGTCCTCGTCGCCTTCGGCACGCGCCGCCGCACGCTGGGCGTCTCGGTGCTGTGGCAGTCGGCCGTGCCTGTGGTGCTCGGCCTCGCGCTCGCCTCCCTCGTGGGCACCGTGCTCGGCGGGCTGCTGCTCGCGATGGTGGACGTGCCGGTGGGCAGTTGGTTCGTCTTCTGGCCCATGGCGATGGCGGGCGCGGGGGTCATCGCCATGGTGACGTTCGCGAGCCTGCCGCCGCTGTGGCGGCTGATGCGGGCGGACGGCCTGCGCACGGAGTGACACGCCGTCCCGCCCCGGCCGGGCCCCCGCGGATCCGGCCGGGGCGGGGACGACGGGCGCCCGCCCTTCAGCGGGCGTCCGCGGGCTGCGGCGCGGCGGCCGTGCGCAGCCACACGTCGAGCGACCGCCGCAGCCGCCGCGCGTCGGCGCGCACCATCGCGACCTCGTGCCACGTCATCGCCTGGTCGTGCATCGCGAGCAGGCGCTCGTACTCGCTGCGCAGCCGCTGCAAGGCGCGCAGCCTGACGGGGTCGTGCGGAGAGGCGATGTGTCCGAGGTCGTCGCCCAGGGCCACCAGGTCGCGCCACACCGCGAGCGCCGCGACATCGGCCCGCTCCTGCTCCTCGCGCGCCTGGCCCACGGGCAGGCGGGTGAGCCGCCGCCGCCACTTGGCCGTGGCGCGTATGCGGCGCCTGCGGCGCGTGGCGTTGGCGGCGATCAGCGGTCCCAGCCACAGCAGGGCTATGCCCAGCGCCACGAGGAGGTAGATCCGCAACTGCCCCGTGTCGCCCACCGCGTCGGGCAGTCCGCCGCCGCCACCACCGCCGTCGTCCACCTCGGAGAGCAGTTCCTCCAGCGCGCCCGAGATGGGCGGCGACGCGCCGAACGTCCACTGCGTCGCCTCCACGAAGGACGCCTGGCCCGTCGCCGAGGTGTTCGACAAGTACCCGCCCACCTCGGAGCTGAGGGTCCACACCACCACATCGGTGCCCGGCTCGTCGCTGCCGTCGCTCTCCGGGACGAACAGCCGCGCCAGATCCCCCGAGTCGGCGTCGGGCAGGGTGCCGCCGAGACGCAGCTCCAGCACCTCCTCCGGCATGAACGCCGCCCGCGCCGACGGGCACGCCTCCCGCAGGCGCTCCCGCAGCGCGTCCACCTCCGCCGCAGTCGTCTCGCCGTCCGACACGCCTGGATGGACGTACACGGGGTCGTCCACGAGCGCCTGCCGCGCCAGTTCGACCGGGTCGGGCCCGAGCAGCGCCGCCAGCAGCGCCATCCGCTGGGGCAGCACCTCGGGCGGCACGTCCCCGGCGCCTATGCCGCCGACCGTGCTCTCCACGTCGTCCACGCCGAACGGCGCCTCGCCCCCGGTGGCCCCCGCCACCGAGAACTCCTCGCTCTCCCAACGCAGCAGCACCGCCGTCCCGTCCGCGGGCAGCTCACCGAACAGCGCGTCCTGCGTGTCCGCGTCGGAACCGCCCAGGGCCGTCACGACCGCCACCCGCACCGGCGTCTCGACGTCGGCGTACACCTCCCGGAGCCACTCAGCCGTGACGTCGGGGAACACGTCGGTCACCGCCGGGTCCACGAAGAACGGCGCGTCGTCCGAGAGCGCGAACACGTCGGGCGACAGGTCGCCGTCCAGGGCGTCGGGCAGGCTCAGGAGGAAGTTCCCCGAGCCCGAGCCGAGGTGGTCGTTGTACTCCTCGTAGACCTGCTCGTACGTCACGTCCCCGCCCAGCACGGCCCGTTGGTGCGCCGTGGTGGGGTAGTCGGAGGTCGGGTCGTCCGTCTCGCTGTAGACGAGGTAGACCCCGGGCTCGCCCACAGCGGCGGCGAACTGCTGCGCCGCCGCGTCGTCCTCGCCCAGTTCCTCGGTGACCATGGCGACACGTATGGACGTCTCCGCGCGCGCGTACCGCGCCCTGACGAGGTCGAGCAGCGTCTCGGGCGCGCCCTCGAACCCCTCGGCCACCCACACCCCTGACCCGTCGGCCAGCGCCTCCGCCGCCTCGTCGAGCTGACCCACCGCGTGCGCCGGGGGAGCGGTCAGCAGACCGAACGCCAGCACCGGGGCGAGCAACGCGGCCAGCAGCCCCGCGGCACGCCCCCCTGTCCGCCTCCCCATCGCGAACCCCCCTCACCCGTCGCCGATCGCTGTGGAATCCTAAGCCGCGCCACTGACAGCGGAACCCGCCCCGCGCGAGATCACCGCCGACGTGCCGACAGACGACAGCCACGCACGTTCGACGCCGCTCACCGGGACGGTGACACAAGCGGGTTCGGGGGACACCACCATGGTCGCGACCGGCGACGTACTCGATGGCCGCTACCGGCTCGTCCGCAAGCTCGGCGAGGGCGGCATGGGCCAGGTCTGGCACGCGCACGACGAGCGGCTGCGGCGCGACGTCGCCGTCAAGACGGCCACGGACGGCGGCGCGACCGACGACCTCGTCGCCCGCCTGGAGCGCGAGGCCCTCGCCATCGCCCGCCTCGCGCACCCCCACATCGTCACCGTCCACGACCTGTTCACCGGCGCCCTCGACGGGCGTCCGACCGTCTTCCTCGTCATGGAGATGGTCCCCGGCCGCTCCCTCGACCGGCACCTCGCCCAGGACCCGCCGCCCCTGCCGACCGCCCTGGAGTGGGCCGCCCAGATAGCCGACGCGCTCTCCGCCGCGCACGCGCCCGGCGTCGGCATCGTGCACCGTGACCTGAAACCGGCCAATGTCATGGTGATCCACAACCGGGTCAAACTGCTCGATTTCGGCATCGCGCGGTTCGCCGAAGGGCTCAGCGACCGCCACCGCAGCTCCCTGACCGCCACCGGCGCCGCGATCGGCACCCCCGACTACATGGCGCCTGAGCAGTGCCTCGGCGACCCGGTGGACGCGCGCACCGACCTCTACGCGCTGGGCTGCGTCCTCTACCTGATGCTCACCGGCCGCACGGTCTTCCCGCCGGGCGGCACCGTGATGCAGGTCCTCTACCGCCAGGTGCACCAGGCGCCGCAGCCCCTCCACGAGGTACGCGACGGCATCCCCGCCGACGTCGAGGCCCTGGTGCTCCGGCTGCTGGCCAAGGACCCCGGCGAACGCCCGGCCCACGCCACGACCGTCCGCGACCACCTGCGCGAGCTGGCCGCACGCCACGGCGCGGGCCCGTCCCACGACACCCCGACGCGCGACCTGCTGCACGACGGGCCCACCCCGGCGCCCGACCCCCGTACACCCTCCGCCGACGCCCCTCCCACCGGCCCGCCCGAGGACGCCCGCCCCACCTCCGCCCGCACGCGCGACCCGCGCACCGCGCCCCCCGTCACCCCGCAGCCCACGCCCGACACCGGCGCCCACCCCCGGACGCCGCGCACAGGACCGTCCGCCTCCGGGGCACAGGACCCGCGCCCGCTGCGCCGCAGCCCCCTCCGCCACGCCCCCGGCGAGGCCACCACCCTGCGCGACCGCATCACCGCCGCGGAGGCCGCCGAGTCCCCCGCCGAGTGGGTCGCGCTCATCCCCGACCTGGCCCGCTACTTCGGCCCCGACGGCTGGCCGACGGAACGCGCCTGCGTACGCCTCGGGCAGCTCGACCCCACCGGCACGGCCCGCGCCGTCGCCGAGCAGCTGCGCCGCGAGCACGGGGCCGGACGCACCCGTCGCGCCCGCAAGGCCCTGAAGGGGAAGCGCATCACTCTCGGCTGAACCCCTCCCGGTAGATTCGTGCCCATGAGTGGTAGCAACGAATTCCGCATCGAGCACGACTCCATGGGCGAGGTGCGGGTCCCGGCGGACGCGAAGTGGCGTGCGCAGACCCAGCGGGCCGTGGAGAACTTCCCCATCTCCGGTCAGGGCATCGAGCGCGCGCACATCGCCGCCCTCGCCCGGATCAAGGCCGCCGCGGCGACCGTCAACGCCGAGCTGGGCGTCATCGACAAGGACATGGCCGAGGCCATCGCCGCCGCCGCCGGTGAGGTCGCCGAGGGCGGCTGGGACGCGCACTTCCCGGTCGATGTCTTCCAGACCGGCTCGGGCACCTCCTCGAACATGAACACCAACGAGGTGCTGGCCAGCCTCGCCACCGAGCGCCTCGGCCGCCCGGTCCACCCCAACGACCACGTCAACGCCAGCCAGTCGTCCAACGACGTCTTCCCCTCCTCCATCCACATCGCCGCCACCGGCTCCGTCACCGGCGAGCTGATCCCCGCCCTGGCGCATCTCGCCGAGGCGCTGGAGCGCAAGGGCGCCGAGTTCGCCGGGATCGTGAAGTCGGGCCGCACGCACCTGATGGACGCGACGCCCGTCACCCTGGGCCAGGAGTTCGACGGTTACGCGGCCCAGATCCGCTACGGCATCGAGCGGCTGAACGCCTCCCTGCCGCGCCTCGCCGAACTGCCCCTCGGCGGCACCGCCGTCGGCACCGGCATCAACACCCCGCCCGGCTTCTCCGCGGCCGTCATCGCCGAGGTCGCCCGCGTCACCGGCCTGCCGCTGACCGAGGCCCGCGACCACTTCGAGGCCCAGGGCGCGCGCGACGGCCTGGTGGAGACGTCGGGCCAGCTGCGGACCATCGCCGTCTCGCTCACCAAGATCTGCAACGACCTGCGCTGGATGTCCTCGGGCCCGCGCACCGGCCTCGCCGAGATCGCCCTGCCCGACCTCCAGCCGGGCTCCTCGATCATGCCCGGCAAGGTCAACCCGGTCATCCCCGAGGCCGTCCTCATGGTCGCCGCGCAGGTCATCGGCAACGACGTGACCGTCACCACGGCGGGCGCCGCGGGCAACTTCGAACTGAACGTCATGCTGCCGGTCATCGCGAAGAACCTGCTGGAGTCGATCCGCCTGCTGGGCAACGCCTCCCGCCTCCTCGCCGACCGCACGGTGGACGGCATCACCGCGGACGCCGAGCGCGCCCGCGAGTACGCCGAGTCCTCCCCGTCCGTCGTCACGCCCCTCAACCGTTACATCGGGTACGAGGAGGCCGCGAAGGTCGCCAAGCGCGCCCTGAAGGAGCGCAAGACCATCCGCGAGGCCGTCCTCGACGGCGGGTACGTCGAGCGCGGCGACCTCACCCTCGAACAGCTGGACGAGGCGTTGGACGTCCTCAGCATGACGCGCCCCTGACGTACTTCTCGGCCGGATGCGCCCGCTGTCCGTGTCGTCACCCATACCATGTGTAGATGACAAGGGGAACTGACGGGAACGGCGGTGCGCATCCGTGGCGACCCGGTGACCACATCCTGTGGCGCTACCGCGCCAACGGCGCGGGCGGCACCGCCGGGCAGTTCCACATCTGCCGTCCCGTGACCGTCGTCCAGGACACCCCCGACCTGCTCGCCGTGTGGCTCGCACCCGGCACCGAGTGCATAAAGCCCCAGCTGGCCGACGGCACGCCGATCCACCTGGAGCCGCTGGCCACGCGCTACACCAAGCCCCGCACGACCGTGCGCTCCCGCTGGTTCGGCGCCGGGGTCCTCAAGCTGGCCGGACCGGACGAGCCGTGGTCCGTCTGGCTCTTCTGGGACCGCGGCTGGCGCTTCAAGAACTGGTACCTGAACCTGGAGGAGCCGCGGACCCGCTGGCCGGGCGGCATCGACTCCGAGGACCACTTCCTCGACATCGCCGTGTACCCCGACCGCAGCTGGGAGTGGCGCGACGAGGACGAGTTCGCGCAGGCCAGGAGAGCCGGGCTGCTGGACGCCACGCAGGCCGCCAGGATCGGCGCGGCGGCCCGCGAGGCCGCCAGGCTCGTCAGCGACTGGGGCCCGCCGTTCTCCGGGAACTGGCCCGCCTGGCGCCCCGATCCACGCTGGCGCACCCCCGCGCTGCCCGACGACTGGCACCACACGGGGCCCACGCTCGCGAGCCGTCCACAGGCCCGGCGGATGCCCGATCATCCCCGAGCCTCTTGATACCACCCCCCGCGCCGACCGTAGGATCGGTCCCCACGACCGCACAACTGCACAACACCCCCATCACGCACCCCAGTTTCCGCAGTGCCAGCCTGGATGGACATCCCCTCGTGACGGACCCGACCTCACCGCAGCCCGTGGCTCGCACGGCGGACGTGACCACGTTCGCCGAGAGCCGGGTGCTGCCGCACGCGCGCTCCGAGTCCGCCCCCGCGGAACATCCGCCCGTCCGGCCCCTGGCCGGTGAGGGCCTCGGCGGCGGCATGCCGGAGACCGACCGGCTGCGCTTCGTGGGGTCGGCCACGCGCCGCATCGCACGCGGCATGGACCTCGACGAGATCGTGCTCGGACTGTGCCGGTCGTCCGTCCCCACCTTCTGCGACGTCATCCTCGTCTACCTGCGGCACCCGCTGCCCGTCGGCGACGAGCAGCCGGTCACCCCCTGGGTGCTCAAGCTGCGCCGCAGCGACCGCATCCCCGACCAGCTGAGCTTCGGGGGCAGCCGTCCCGCCGAGAGCACGCAGGGCCTGCCGCTGCTCGGCGAGCCGGTGCCGCAGGTCGAGGTGCGGGGCAACGGGCCGCTGGCCGAGGTGCTGCGCGGCGTCCGGCCCGTCTTCACGGACTCGCAGGTGCCGCGCGCCGCCATGCGGGAGCTGACCGGCGCCACGGACCTGCCGGAGGGCCGCCGCGTCCTCGTCGCCCCGCTGCGCGGCAGGCGCCGGGTGATCGGCGCGGCCGTCTTCCTGCGCACACCCGACCGCGACGCGTTCGAGCAGGAGGACCTCCAGGTCGCGGCCCAGCTCGCCACCCACTCCGCGCTCGGCGTGGACAAGGCGGTGCTCTACGGCCGCGAGGCGTCGATCGCCGACGAACTCCAGCGCACGATGCTCCCCGACGACCTGCCGGAGCCCACCGGCGTACGGCTCGCCAGCCGCTACCTGCCCGCCGCGCAGTCCGCGCGCGTCGGCGGCGACTGGTACGACACGATCCCCCTGCCGGGCAGCCGCGTCGCCCTCGTCGTCGGCGACGTGATGGGCCACTCGACCACGTCGGCCGCCATCATGGGCCAGCTCCGCACGACCGTGCAGACCCTGGCCGGGCTCGACCTGCCGCCGCAGGAGGTCCTGCACCACCTCGACGAGCAGGCCCAGCGGCTCGGCACCGACCGGATGGCGACCTGCCTGTACGCCGTCTACGACCCGGTCGCGCACCGCATCAAGGCGGCCAACGCGGGCCATCCCCCGCCCGTCCTCCTCCACGTGGACGGCTCCACCGAGCTGGTGCAGATGCCGCCCAACGCGCCGATCGGCGTCGGCGGCGTGGACTTCGAGACCGTCGAGTTCGACGCCCCGGCGGGCGCCACGCTCGTCCTCTACACGGACGGCCTCGTCGAGTCCCGCACGCGTGACGTGTGGACCGGCGTGGAGCAGCTGCGCGAGAAGCTCACCGAGATCTCCCGGCTGACCCGCCCGGACGCCGCGCTGCCCCTCGAACCGATGTGCGACGAGATCCTCGACATCGTCGGCCCCGGCGACCGCGACGACGACATCGCCCTGCTGGCCGCCCGCTTCGAGGGCATCGCGCCCGAGGCGACCGCCGTCCTCGAACTCGACCCGCGCGCCCAGTCGGTCCGCGAGGCGCGCCGCCTGGTCCGCGAGAGCCTGGCCCGCTGGGACCTGCTGGACATCGAGGACACGGTGGAGCTGCTGGTCAGCGAGGTCGTCACCAACGCCGTCCGCTACGCGGAGCGGCCCGTCACCGTCCGGCTGCTGCGTACCGACGTGCTGCGCTGCGAGGTCGGCGACGACGTGCCCCAGCTGCCGCGGCTGCGCCAGGCGGGCCCGGCCGACGAGGGCGGCCGTGGCCTCTACCTGGTGCAGCGGCTGGCGCGGAACTGGGGCGCGACGCGGCTGAGCACGGGCAAGGTCGTCTGGTTCGAGATGGCGACGCCCTCGGCGGCCTGAGCCCCGGGCCAGGACGTTCCCGGCCCGGACGCTCCGGAGGCCCGGCTCAGGTGCCGGCGAGGAGCGCGTCCGGGTCGAGGGTCGCCTCGCCCCGCGTCCACCCGCAGGGCGTCAGCCCGTCGCTCTGGAGCGCGTCGAGGATGCGCAGCACCTCCTCGGGGTTCCGCCCGACCGAGCCGTCCGTGACCATGCTGAAGCGGATCTCGTCCTGCGGATCGACGAGGAAGACGGCGCGCATCGGCAGCCCGTCCTGGCCCAGGATGCCCAGCGCGGCGGACAGTTCGCGCCGCACGTCCGACATCATGGGGAACGGCAGGTTCCGCAGGTCGGGGTGCTCGCGGCGCCAGGCGTGGTGGACGTACTCGGAGTCGAGCGACACGCCGAGGACCTGCGCGCCGCGATCGGTGAACTCCTGCTCCAGGCGGCCGAAGGCGGCGATCTCGGTCGGGCAGACGAAGGTGAAGTCCATGGGCCAGGCGAAGACGGCCTTCCACGCGCCCGCATAGGTCTTCTCGGTGATCCTGGCGAACTCCGCGCCGCTCTCCAGGGAGACGCAGGCGGGGAGGTCGAACGGGGGGAACGGGTCGCCGACGGTCAGCACGGCGGGGCCTCCTTCAGGAGCGGTCCACGACAGATGTCGTCGCTTACCGTGCCACAGTCGTCACGTTTCGCCGTGCTCCGCGTCGCGCGTGCCGTCCGCGTCGCGCGGTCCTGGCCCCGCGGCCGGGGGAGTTCCCCCGGCCGCGCCCCCCTCCGGCGCGGCCGGGCGGCGCGGACGGCCCCGCCTGGCGGTGGGGCCCGCGTCGGACGGCAGGCGTCCTGCGGCCAGAAGGGCCTGCCGCAGGACGTAGTCGATCTGCGCGTTGGTGCTGCGCAGCTCCGCCGCCGCCCACCGCGCGAGCGCGTCGTGGACGGCGGGGTCGAGCCGGAGCAGGACCTGCTTGCGCGGTGGGGTCACTGGTACAGCGTCCCGGTGTTCAGCACGGGCTGGGGGGAGCGGTCGCCGCACAGGACGACGAGCAGGTTCGAGACCATGGCCGCCCTGCGCTCGTCGTCCAGCGAGATGTCGTCCATCTCCGAGATGCGCGAGACGGCGTCCTCCACCATGCCGCACGCGCCCTCCACGATGGTCTTCCTGGCCGCGACGACGGCGCCCGCCTGCTGCCGCTGGAGCATCGCGGAGGCGATCTCGGGGGCGTAGGCGAGGTGCGTGAAGCGTGACTCGATGATGCGCACGCCCGCCGCGGCGACGCGCGCGGTCAGCTCGACGGCCAGCTTGTCGGTGATCTCCTCGGCGTTCCCGCGCAGGGACAGCTCGTCCTCGCCGTGCGCGTCGTAGGGGTAGTCGAGGGCGATGTGCCGCACGGCCGACTCGGTCTGCACGCTGACGAACTCGATGAAGTCGTCCACCTCGAACGACGCCTGCGCCGTGTCCTCGACCTGCCAGACGACGACGGCGGCCAGTTCGATCGGATTTCCGTACGCGTCGTTGACCTTGAGGACGGCGGTCTCGTGGTTGCGCACGCGGGTGGAGATCTTGCCACGGGTCGTCAGCGGGTTGACCCAGCGCAGGCCGTCCTTGCGGATGGTGCCCGTGTAGCGGCCGAAGAACTGGACGACCCTGGCCTCGCCGGGCGCGACCATGTTCAGCCCGGTCATGAGGACGATGCTGACGACGGTGGCGACGAGACCGGCGGCCAGTAGGGCGGCTCCCGCGGGCCCTGACCCGTCGTCGATCAGGGAGACGCCGACGGCGGCGCCGCCGAGACCGGCGAGGACGCCGACGAAGGTGAGGAGGAGGGCGAGGCCGCCCGGCACGCTGTGCGCGGGGAACTCGCGTACGCCGGGCTCGGGCATCGCCGGTACGTCGGCGGCCCGCGGCCCGCGTCCGCCTGAGGTGGTGTGTCGCGGAGGTGTCGTGTCGGTCATGAGGTCCCCGTTCCGAGCGGTCGGCGCGCGTCGTCGCGGCGCCAGGATCTAGCAAAGTGATATCACTTTACACCATGGGGGTGGTCGCGATGTATCGCGAGTCGCTAGGCTGTTGTCCGTGACAGCCGAGAATCCGCCCGCGGTACCGCTGGGCAAAGAACCGCCGCCGCCGCCGGTCCGCGCCTCCGACGCCGACCGGGACCGGGTGGCCGAGATCCTCGCCCAGGCCCTCTCCGACGGCCGCCTCGACACCGACGAGCACGCCGAGCGCCTCGACGCCGTCTACGGCGCCAAGACGCTCGGCGAACTGGAGCCACTGGTGCGTGACCTGCCGGAAGGTCAGCACTTCGGCGCCACCTCCCCCACCCACGCCGCCCCCACCGCCCCCGGCCCGTGGGCCGCGCCCGGCGGCACACCGGGCGGGAAGCGCAACGTCGTCGCCGTCCTCAGCGGCTCCACCCGCCACGGCCGCTGGCGCGTCGGCGGCACGATCGACGCCGTGGCCGTCCTCGGCGGCATCGAACTGGACTTCACCGAGGCCCTGTTCGAGCAGCGCGAGGTCGTGGTCAACGCGGTCGCGGTCCTCGGCGGCATCGAGATACGCGTGCCGGACAACGTCTCGCTGCGCTGCGAGGGCAGCGGCTTCATGGGCGGCTTCGACGTCCGTGAGTTCGACGCGCCGGAACCTGGCGCGCCCGTCGTCGTGGTGAAGGGCTTCGCCTTCATGGGGGGTGTCGAGGCCAAGTCGGTGCGCGGCAAACGCGTCAAGGACCTGCGCAAGGACTGACCGGTACGGCTGACGCGGCAGGCGACGTTGTCGCTCCGTGCATAAGCGTGCGCACAGCGGGTAGGGCTCGGGGGACCGTCACTCGTATGGCCGCATGGTGGGAAGGACAGCGCGGCGTCCCCCAGGACGGGTGAGGGTCCACCAGCCAGGAGCGACCCCCGTAGCCGTCGTCAGGAGTTGACCGTGCTGCAATCGTCACCGCCACACGAGTCCCAGTGGTCCCCAGCAGCCCCTGCCCAGCGCAGCCCGAGAGACCTGGCCGGCCCCTGGCACTCGGAGGCCGCGTGCAGGCGCGATGAGGCGGGCCTGTTCTTCGCGCCCTCCCAGGAGCCCACAGCGGCCCGGCTGTCCCGCGAGCAGGCGGCCAAGTCCGTGTGCGCCCGCTGCCCCGTCCTGCTGGAGTGCAGGGAGCACGCCCTGCTCCAACCGGAGCCGTACGGCGTCTGGGGCGGGCTGACGGCGGCCGAACGCCGCGTCGTGCTCAGCCGCAGGCGCCGCCGGGACACGGCCGCGCCCGGCAGCCGGGCGGCCGAGATCCCGCGGATCGCCTGAGCCGCGCCGCACGCCGCCGAGCGGGGCGGCCGTCCCCCACCCACCGCCCGCCCCGCCCCGGCTCCCCGCCGTCCCCCGGCCCCACCTGCCGACCCGTCAGCCCGCCCGGTCGAAATCGACGGCGCTGTACGCCCGCAGCTTCGACAGCCGGTGCGTGGAGTCGATCTGACGGATCGTCCCGGACCGTGAACGCATCACCAGCGACTGCGTCGTCGCCGTCTCGGCGCGGTAGCGCACCCCCCGCAGCAGCTCCCCGTCCGTCACCCCGGTGGCGACGAAGAACACGTTCTCGCCGCGCACCAGGTCGTCCGTGTGCAGCACGCGGTCCAGGTCGTGCCCGGCGTCCAGCGCCGCGCGGCGCTCCGCCTCGTCCTTGGGCCACAGCTTGCCCTGGATCGTGCCGCCCAGGCACTTGATCGCGCAGGCCGCGATGATGCCCTCGGGCGTGCCGCCGATCCCCAGCAGCAGATCGACGCCGGTGTGGTCGCGGACGCTCATGATCGCCCCGGCGACGTCCCCGTCCTGGATGAACTTGATGCGCGCCCCGCTCGCCCGCACCCGGCGCACGAGGTCGGTGTGCCGGGGCCGGTCGAGGACGACCACCGTCACGTCCTCGGGCGTCCCGCCCTTGGCCTTGGCGACCCGCCGGATGTTCACCTCGGGCGGCGCGTCGATGTCCACGAACTCGGCGGCCTCGGGGCCGGTCGCCAGCTTGTCCATGTAGAAGACGGCGCTCGGGTCGAACATCGCGCCGCGCTCGGCCACGGCCAGTACCGACACCGCGTTCGCCATGCCCTTCGCGGTCAGCGTCGTCCCGTCCACCGGGTCCACGGCCACGTCGCACTCCGGGCCGGTGCCGTCGCCGACGCGTTCCCCGTTGAAGAGCATCGGCGCCTCGTCCTTCTCGCCCTCGCCGATGACGACGACGCCGTTCATCGAGACGGTCGAGACGAGCGAGCGCATGGCCCGTACGGCCGCCCCGTCGGCGCCGTTCTTGTCGCCGCGGCCCACCCAGCGGCCGGACGCCATCGCCCCGGCCTCGGTGACGCGGACGAGTTCGAGCGCCAGGTTGCGGTCCGGGGCCGCGGGGGCGACGTCGAGGGGGGACGGAAGGTGATCGGGCATCGGAGGACACCCCTTTCTGCGCCGGTCGGCGCTGGAGGGTAGCCCCGACTCTAGCCCCCTGCCCGACAGATGAGCGCGGCAATCATCGTTTGAGCGCACTGCTCGTCCGTCGCTCCCCGGCGCCCCCTCGGGGGGCGGGTGCGGGCACGGGCGGGGCGTGCGCGACGATGGTTGTGTGGCGAGCGAAGTGTCGAGCGAGAGCCCCGCGCCGGGGACCCAGCGGCCGGTGGACGAGCCGGGGAGCGGCCCCGTGGACGACGGGGGGGTCCCGGCGGGCGGCAGCACCGGCGGCGACCGGCGGGCGAACCGCCTGCGCCTCCAGAGTTTCCGCAACATGGTGCTGTCCATGGCGCTCATCTGCGTCGGCGCCTTCGGCTTCTGGCTCGTGATCCCGCACGACGAGTCGCGCGACCCCGTGCGGACCGTCGAGTACGACGTGGCGGCCAGCACCGCCGCCCGCGCCGCCCCCTACGACCTGGTCGTGCCGCGTGGCCTCGGCGAGGACTGGCGGGCGACGGCCGTGCGCTACGACCCGCAGGGTGAGTTCGGCCCGACCTGGCGCCTCGGGTACATGAACCCGGCCGACGAGTACGTCGCGCTCACCCAGGCCGTCCCCGTGGTGGGCAACGAGGACGCGTTCGTCTCCTCCGTCACCATCGGCGCCGAGGCCACCGGCGACACCATGAGCGTCGCCGGTGACACGTGGGAGCGCTACGAGGGCGAGAAGTACGACGCGCTGGTGCGGGTCGGCCCCGAGGAGACCACCGTCGTCATGGGCACCGCGCCGTTCGACCAGCTGGCCGACCTGACCGGGGCGCTCACCGTCGAGCCGGGCCGCGCCTGACGGCGCCGTCGCGCCACGCCGTCACAGGAAGCTGACGGCCTCGGCCGCGTCCAGCCGGGGCTGACGCGGCCGGTAGGACGTCTCGGCGGGCCGCCCGATGTTCACCAGGACCAGCGACTTCTGCTGCCCGTCGGGGAAGAACTCCTTGTCGAGGCCGACGGCGTCGAAGCCGCTCATCGGCCCGGCCGCCAGCCCCGCAGCCCGGACGCCGAGCACGAAGTAGCCGATCTGGAGCGTCGCGTTCAGCCGCCCGTCCGCCTCGCGGACCTCCGGGTCGCCGTAGAAGTCGTCGGCCAGCGTCGGGTACACGGGGAAGAGCGTGGGCAGCTTCTCGTGGAACCGCAGGTCGGCCGAGAGGATCGCCGTCGCCGGGGCGGCGGCCGTCTGCGCGCGGTTGCCCTCGGTCAGGTGCGGCAGCAGCCTGGCCTTGGCCTCCTGGCTGCGGACGACCGTCACGCGCAGCGGCGAGATGTTGAAGGCCGTCGGCGCGAACTTGATCAGGTCGTAGACCGCCCGCACCTCCTCGTCGGACACCGGCTCGTCGGTGAACGCCCGGGCGGTGTGCGCCTGGTGGAACAGGAGGTCCTGCGCGACGGAGTCGAGGGTCAGGGGCATGGGGGAGTACCTTTCGCGGTCGGCCGACGGTCACCTGATTGACCGGTCAACTTCTTCGACCGTGATGCTATTCCCCTTCGTCCCCCGGCCCGTCCTCCTCGCCGCCGCCCCGCCGTACGGTCTCCGGCTCCTCACCTGCCGCCAGCGCCGCGTCCAGCCGCGCCCGCGCGCCCTCCAGCCACTGGCCGCAGAGCCGCGCCAGCTCCTCCCCGCGCTCCCACAGGGCCAGCGACTCCTCAAGCGTCGCCCCGCCCGCCTCCAGCCTGCGGACCACGTCGATCAGCTCGTCGCGCGCCTGCTCGTAGCCCAGCGCCGCGCCCGGCCCGCTCCCCGCATCGGTCATGACCACCACCCTATTCCGGGGCCCGCAGGCCGCCCGCTCACCGTTCCGCCCGTCGCCCGGCTCATGCGCCACTCACCTTCACCGTGAACGTCCCCTCCGCCACGCGGGCCCGCAGCTCGTCCCCCTCCGCCACCTCGTCCGGCGCCCGCACCGCCGCGCCGTCCTGGCGCTGCAACACCGCGTAGCCCCGCCGCAGCGTCGCGGCGGGCGACAGCGCCACCACACGCGCCCTCGTGTGCTCCACGTCCGCCCGCGCGCGGTCCAGCAGATGGCCGAGCGCACGCCGGGAGCGCCCGACGAGATCCGCCAGCTCCGCCCCGCGCCCCTCCACCAGCCCGTACGGCTCGGCCAGCGCCGGACGGCTGCGGATGCCCGCCAGCCCCCGCTCCTCACGGTCGAGCCGCGCCTCGACGCAGCGCCGCGCCCGGTCCCGCAACTGCCCCACCCGCGCCAGCTCCTCCCGCACGTCGGGCACGACCCGCTTCGCCGCGTCCGTCGGCGTCGAGGCCCGCAGATCGGCCACCAGGTCGAGCAGCGGCGCGTCCGGCTCGTGCCCGATCGCGGAGACCACCGGCGTCACGCAGGCGGCGACGGCGCGCACCAACTCCTCGTCGGAGAACGGCAGCAGGTCCTCGACGCTGCCCCCGCCCCGCGCCACGACGATCACCTCGACCGCCGGGTCCTCGTCCAGCTCCCGCACGGCCGCGACGACCTGCGACACGGCGTGCACCCCCTGCACCGCGACGTTCCGCACCGCGAAGCGGACGGCCGGCCAGCGCAGCCGCGCGTTCTCCAGCACGTCACGCTCGGCCGCCGACGCCCGGCCCGTCACCAGCCCCACGCAGCCGGGCAGGAACGGCAACCGCCGCTTGCGGTCGGCCGCGAACAGCCCCTCGGCGGCCAGCTCCCGCTTCAGCCGCTCCAGCCGCACCAGCAGCTCACCCATCCCCACGGCGCGTATCTCCGTCGCCCGCAGCGACAGTTCACCGCGCGCCGCGTACCAGGACGGCTTGCCGAACACCACGACCCGCGCGCCCTCGCGCACCAGATCCGCGACCTGGTCGAACACGGCGCGGTAGCACGTCACCCGCAGCGACACGTCCCGCGCCGGGTCGCGAAGCGTGAGGAACACCACCCCGCTCCCCGGACGCCGGTTGAGCTGCGTGATCTGCCCCTCCACCCACACGGCGCCCAGCCGGTCGATCCACCCGCCGATGAGCCGCGACACCTCCCCGACCGGGATCGGGGCCTCCGCCGACGTCGTCACAGTCATGCGCGCAACGCTAACGCCCGCCACTGACAACGCGGTCCGTGCCACGGCTCCCCGCCCGCCCCCGTACGATGAACGCATGGCCGACCCGACCGACACCACGCGCCGCGTCCTGCTCGCCGCCCCCCGCGGATACTGCGCGGGAGTGGACCGGGCCGTCATCGCCGTGGAACGCGCGCTGGAACAGTACGGACCCCCGATCTACGTCCGCCACGAGATCGTCCACAACAAATATGTCGTGCGCACCCTCGAACAGAAGGGCGCCATCTTCGTCGAGGAGACCGCCGAGGTCCCCGAGGGCGAGATCGTCATCTTCTCCGCCCACGGCGTCGCCCCCGAGGTGCACCGCGAGGCGGAGCGTGGCCGACTCGCCACCGTGGACGCGACCTGCCCGCTGGTCACGAAGGTCCACAAGGAGGCCGTCCGCTTCGCCAAGGACGACTACGACATCCTCCTCATCGGCCACGACGGGCACGAGGAGGTCATCGGCACCAGCGGCGAGGCCCCCGAGCACATCACCCTCGTGGACGGGCCAGGCGACGTCGCGGGCCTGGAGGTGCGCGACCCGGAGAAGGTCGTCTGGCTCTCCCAGACCACGCTGTCGGTGGACGAGACGATGGAGACGGTCACCGCGCTCAAGGAGCGCTTCCCCGCCCTGATCGACCCGCCGAGCGACGACATCTGCTACGCCACGCAGAACCGGCAGACGGCGATCAAGCAGGTCGCCGCCGACGCGGACCTCGTCCTCGTCGTCGGGTCGAAGAACTCGTCGAACTCCGCCCGCATGGTCGAGGTCGCCCTCGGCGCGGGCGCGGACGCCGCGTACCTCGTGGACGGCGCCGAGGAGATCGACGAGGCGTGGCTCGACGGCGTGACGACGGTCGGGCTGTCCTCCGGCGCCTCCGTGCCCGAGATCCTGGTGGACGGCGTGCTGGAGTGGCTGTCCGCGCGGGGCTTCGCCGACGTGCAGCTCGTCCAGCCGATGCGGGAACACATCCAGTTCTCGCTGCCGAAGGAACTGCGCCGCGACCTGCGTGCCGAGGCCGCGGCGGCGAAGGCCGCCGCCCGCTGAGCCGTCGCGCCGCCGCCGCTCAGGCGCGGCGCCCGGCCGCGGGGCGGCGTTCGCGCAGCTTGCGGCCGAGGACGAGCAGCAGCTTCCGCACCAGGACGATCACCCCGGCCACGGCCGTGCCCGCGAAGACCCACGGCGCCCGCAGCGCCAGCTGCGTCACGGCGTCCAGCGGCCCGCCGGTGGTGAGCAGGCCCGTCGCGAAGGCGATGGGTGCCGCCACCGGCGCGAAGACCAGGTCGGCGGGCCGTACCCACACCGCCGAGGCGGTGCCGGTCACGACGAACAGGATCCCGTAGAGCATGGGGACCCCGCCGAACAGTTCGCAGAACCACGCCGACCCCACCATCGCCACCGTGGTCAGCACGCCGCAGCCGAGACCGGTCAGCCGGGGGCGCGGCAGCCTGCGGGGCGGGCGGCCGGGCTGCGGTCTGGCCCGTACGGCCCCGGCCGGCCGGGGCACCCGTGTCCGCACCCGGGCCGCGGCAGCCGGGTGCCGAGGGTGATGAGCTGTGTGCGTAGAGTGTTCCACGGGGTCAAGGTAAGCTGTCGGGCCCCGCGAGAGCGGTGATGGACACGCGTGCGGGCCGTATGACTGTCCTCCTGGCTGCCCGTCGGACGGTACGACGCCGCCCCGGCCGCCGGCCCGTGATGCGCCCGTAGACTGGGCCCTCGGCCCTTCCGCCGTCCGGCGGACCACGACCTCGCCCCGGGAAGTCTCACGTGTCGCTCACGATCGGTATCGTCGGCCTGCCGAATGTCGGCAAGTCCACGCTGTTCAACGCCCTGACCAAGAACGACGTGCTGGCGGCCAACTACCCGTTCGCCACGATCGAGCCCAACATCGGCGTGGTCGGCGTCCCGGACCCCCGCCTCGCGCGGCTCGCCGAGGTGTTCGGCTCGGAGCGCATCATCCCGGCGCACGTGGACTTCGTGGACATCGCCGGGATCGTGCGCGGCGCCAGCGAGGGCGAGGGCCTGGGCAACAAGTTCCTGCACCACATCCGCGAGTCCGACGCGATCTGCCAGGTCATCCGGGCGTTCAAGGACGAGAACGTCGTGCACGTGGACGGCAAGGTCTCCCCGAAGAGCGACATCGAGACCATCGACACCGAGCTGATCCTCGCCGACCTCCAGACCATCGAGAAGGTCCTGCCGCGCCTCCAGAAGGAGGCCCGCGTGAAGAAGGACCGGCAGCCGCTGGTGAAGGCGGTCGAGGAGGCCCAGGCGATCCTGGAGGAGGGGCGCACGCTCTTCGCCGCGGGCATCGCCCAGGGCACCGAGCGCGCCGAGCCGCTGCACGAGCTGCACCTGCTGACGGTCAAGCCGTTCCTCTACGTGTTCAACG
Source organism: Streptomyces avicenniae (assembly GCF_000719135.1). Classification (GTDB taxonomy): domain Bacteria; phylum Actinomycetota; class Actinomycetes; order Streptomycetales; family Streptomycetaceae; genus Streptomyces; species Streptomyces avicenniae. The sequence continues at coordinate 98,122 of NZ_JOEK01000013.1, forward strand.
TGGACGAGGACGAGCTGACCGACGACGCCTTCAAGGCCGAGCAGGCCGCCCTCGTCGCCCCGGCCGAGGCGATCTTCCTGAACGCCAAGCTGGAGGCCGACCTCGCCGAGCTGGACGACGAGGAGGCCCTCGAACTCCTCGCGACGGTCGGCCAGACCGAGCCGGGGCTCGCCACCCTCGCGCACGCGGGCTTCGCCACCCTCGGGCTCCAGACCTACCTCACGGCAGGCCCCAAGGAGACCCGCGCCTGGACCATCAAGCAGGGCGCCACGGCCCCCGAGGCGGCGGGCGTGATCCACACGGACTTCCAGAAGGGCTTCATCAAGGCCGAGGTCATCTCGTTCGACGACCTGATCGAGGCCGGTTCCACCACCGAGGCCCGCTCCCGCGGCAAGGCCCGCATGGAGGGCAAGGACTACGTGATGCGCGACGGCGACGTGGTGGAATTCCGCTTCAACGTGTGAACGCATGAAGTGGCACCACGTCGCTGACGTGGCGAACAGGCACGTCGGAAGGGGCCGGATTCTGGCGAGTCCGGCCCCTTGTGCATTCCGTGCTGACTTGGTGCTGACTTTTCAGCCGCTCCGGGGCGGTGTGAGCTTGTCGAGGTCGAGGCTGATCCGGAAGGGCACCGGGCGCTGGAGGGTCCCCCGGAAGATCCCGGCGGGCGCGTAGGCGCCGGTGGGTTCGTCGAGCTCGTAGACGTGGACGACGGGTGCCCCGTCCTCGTCCTCGATGCACCAGTAGTGCGGGATGCCGGCCTCCGCGTACTTGCGGAGTTTGACTGTGCGATCGCGATGGGCCGACTCCGGGGAGACGACCTCGATGACGAGTTGGACGTCCTCCGGTGCGAACCAGGTACGGTCGCCGTCGAAATTGGCCGTCGTCACCAGCAGGTCTGGCTCGGGGCGGTTCCGCGGGTCGAGCTTGATGGTCATTTCGCGGCCGACTCTGGTGTCGGCGGGCACCTGCTCCATGAGCGCGACGGTGAGCATGGTGACGAGGTGGCCGTGCCACCACCTCTGGGGCGACATCATGAAGACGAGGGCTCCATCGATCAGCTCGGTGTGGCGGGGTGCCTCGGGGAGGCGGTCGAGGTCCTCCGCGAACCAGCCTTCCGCGCGCGGCGGGCGCATCCAGTCGGGCAGTGCGGTCATGGCTTCACGGTAGCGGCCCGCAGCTGAGGCCGGAGAGCCAACGATCCCCGCCGGAGGACTTTCGGCAACGTGCCGCACCACGACCGGACACCCCACCTGATATCCGGCCACGAGCGACTCATCGGTCCAGATCGCAACGGTGGTCATCTCCGTGGTGGCTCTCGTCTTCTCATCGACGGCCGCGTTCTGGGCCCTCGTCCACAACCGACGTCAGGCAAGAGCGGTGGCGCAGGCCAACGCCCTCACGGAGACTGCGCCCACTGAAAGTGTCGTCGAGTCTGCTCCCCATCCTCCGACTGTGCCGTCCGCTGAGCGAGCTCATGTCCGTCTCCTTCGGCCCCGTGCCCGTGCTGACGGATGCGTTGGCGGGGCTCGATGGTGTGGATCGTGCCTACATCTACGGTTCCTGGGCCGCTCGGTACAACGGTGAGCCGGGGCCGCTGCCCGCTGATGTGGATGTCCTCGTCGTGGGCACCCCGGATGCCGACGCCCTCTTCGACCTCGCCGAGGAGGCGTCACGGCGCTTGCGTCGTGAGGTCACCATGCACCGGGTCTCCGCCGCGGCGTGGGAGGCCCCAACGGGCGATCCGTTCCTCACCGGCGTTCGCGAACGTCCCCTGGTACGGCTGAATCTTGACCTGGATCCGTGCTGACTTGAGCCTCGCAGAACCGTATTTCCCCAGGTGGGGTACGCACCGCTTCGACGTGTGAGCGTTCGATCAACTTGAGCCGAATTCATCTGTCACATGCGCATGTCGAGCGGGCCCGTCTCTTCTGAGGTGAGCCCCGTTCTGCTTCCCTGCCGACCTGGTGCTGACTTCTCGCCCTGCCCGACCCTCTCCCCAGTGGTACGGTATATGGTACCACTTCTGAAGGGAGTTCCGTCGATGTCGATCACTGCCAGCGAGGCGCGCAAGGCTCTCTTCCCGTTGATCAAGAAGGTCAACGACGATCATGAGGCCATCGAAATCGTCTCCAAGCACGGGAACGCCGTACTCGTCTCGGCCGAGGACTACGCCGCCCTGCGCGAAGGCTCCTACCTGTTGCGCTCGCCGGCCAACGCTCGCCGGCTGCTCAAGGCGTACGAGAACGCGCTGGGTGACAAAGGGCTCTCCGAGCGGGAGCTCATCGACCCTGATGCGTCGCGTGCCGAGAAGGGCGCCATGTGAGGCTCGTCTTCGAGGAGGGCGGCTGGGAGGACTACACGTCTTGGCTCAAGAACGATCGCAAGATGCTCGCCCGGATCAACAAGCTCATCGAGGACGTCCTGCGGGACCCGTTCACGGGGATCGGCAAGCCCGAGCCGCTGAAGTACCACCTGCCGGGGGCCTGGTCGCGGCGGATCGATGACGAACACCGCCTCGTCTATCTCGTCATGGATCGGCAGATCATCATCCTGGCGGCCCGCTACCACTACTGATCCCCGGTCGTGGCGTGCTGTCCCCGTGCTGACTTGGGCCTTCAGAAATCACCGTTTCCGCAGTTCGCAGCGTTGCCGTGGGCATTCCGCGCTGCAAGGGCGCTCGGGTGCGAGGTGTCGGGCAGCGGGATGTACGAGCGGGGGCTGCGCCGGAAGAGCCGTGGGGATCAGGGGCGCGTGGTGGCGGTGTTCTTGGCCTTGATGCGCTCGGCTTCCTTCTGGACCTCCGCCTGCGTGGCGCGCTCCTTCTGGAGCCACTCCGGGTTCTCCTCCCGCAGCGCCTCGATCTGCTCCGTGGTCAGCGCCTCGGTGACGCCGCCGCGCGCCAGGCCCGAGATGGAGACGGCGAGGCGGGCGGCGACGACGGAGCGCGGGTGCGGGCCGTCGCGGCGCAGGTCCCGCAGCCACGCGGGCGGGTCGGTCTGGAGGGCGTTCAGCTCGTCGCGCGTGACGGTGCCCTCCTGGAACTCCGCCGGGGTGGCTTGCAGGTAGACCTCCAGCTTCTTCGCCGCGGTCGCGGGCTTCATGGTCTGGGAGGTCCTGTGCGAGGTCATGGTGTCAAGCCTAACGAGCGTGTCGGGGTGCCCAGGACGCGACCGGTACCCTGGCCGGGTGACAGACCCGGACACACCCCCGTCGTTCAGGCTCGCCTACGTCCCGGGGGCGACGCCGGGCAAGTGGGTGCGGATCTGGCAGGAGCGGCTGCCCGAGGTGCCGCTTGAGCTGGTGCCGGTCGCCGTCGCCGACGCGCCGGGGCTGCTGCGCGAGCGCGGCGCGGACGCTGGGCTCCTGCGGCTGCCGATCGACCGCACCGACCTCAGCGCCATCCCCCTCTACACCGAGACGACCGTCGTCGTGGTCCCGAAGGATCACGTCGTGACCGCCGCCGAGGAGGTCTCGCCCGCCGACCTGGCGGACGAGGTGCTGTTCCACCCGCTCGACGACGCCCTCGACTGGGAGCGCCCGCCCGGCCGTCCGGCGGTCGAACGGCCCGCGACGACGGCCGACGCCGTCGAGCTGGTGGCGGCGGGCGTGGGCGTGCTCGTCGTGCCCCTGTCGCTCGCGCGCCTGCACCACCGCAAGGACCTCACGTACCGTCCCGTCGCCGACGTGCCGCAGTCGCGCGTCGCGCTGTCCTGGCGGGAGGACGGGACGACCGACCTGGTGGAGCAGTTCATCGGGATCGTGCGCGGCCGGACCGTGAACAGCACGCGCGGACGCCCCCAAGCCGCGGCGGAGCCGAAACGCAAGCCCGCGGCGAAGAAGGCCGCGAAGGCGGGCGGTGGCAAGGGCGCCGTCGGCCGGACTTCGCGCCGTGGCGGCTCCGGGAGCACGCAGGCCAAGCGGAGCGGCAAACCGCGCCGTCGTTCGTAGGGATACCGGGCGTGCGGGAGGCCGGTGAGGGGGCGCGCGACGCGTCGCCGTTGCCGGGCATGTCGTGATCCGTCGCACGGGTCGGCCGGTGTCCGCTGTGCTGTTCGTGTGGCGGAAAACGTAACATCCGACCGCCCGTGCGCCGTGATGCGGCCGTGACCTGCGCGAAGGAACGGTGCCCGGATTTCACAAAGTTGTCCGCCGTGTGACGTCCGCCCGAGGGGCCCTTGTGGATTCCGGTAGGTGATCGGATCATTCCATCTGGCAGTCGCCGCGGTCATGGAGATGTCATGGCCATGACATGACTAACCGGTGGTCGTGGGCTGCCCCCTTGGGTTTTGGCGCACCACCGATGAGGAGGAACCCCTCGATGGCAGTGATGCGATTTCCCGGTCGGCCGCGGACCAGGACGAGCGTGGCCACCGCCGCGCTGCTGGCTCTCGGCGCCGGGGCGTTGATGCCGATGACAGCACAGGCCGCGGACGCCCCACGGCCGACGATCGCGGGTGCCGACGCGGCGGACGCCGTGCCGGGCAGTTACATCGTCGTACTGAAGGACGGCGGCTTCTCCGCGTCCTCCGCGCGGGCCGAGACCCTGGCCGAGCGGCACGACGCGGAGGTGACCAGCGTCTACACCCACGCGCTCAACGGTTTCGCCGCCGAGCTGAGCGAGGCCGACGCGCTGGAGCTGGCCGCCGACCCGGCGGTCGAGCGCGTCGTCCAGAACCGCGTCTTCCGCGCGGACGCGACCCAGACCGACCCGCCGTCGTGGGGCCTCGACCGCATCGACCAGCCGTACCTGCCGCTGGACGACAGCTTCACCTACCCGGACTCGGCCGGTGAGGGCGTCACGGCGTACATCATCGACACCGGTGTGCGCGTCACGCACGAGGACTTCGAGGACCGCGCGCGCGTCGGCTTCGACGCTTTCGGCGGCGACGGCCTCGACGGGTACGGCCACGGCACGCACGTGGCGGGCACCGTCGCCGGGGCGAGCTACGGCGTCGCCAAGGAGGCGGAGATCGTCTCCGTCCGCGTGCTGGACGACAACGGCTCGGGCACCACGGAGTCGGTCGTCGCCGGTATCGACTGGGTCACGGGCGACGCGGCGGGCCTGGACGGTCCTGCGGTCGCCAACATGAGCCTGGGCGGCGGCGGTGACGACGTGCTGGACGAGGCGGTGGAGAACTCCGTCGCCGCCGGTGTCGTCTACGCGGTCGCGGCGGGCAACGACTACGGCGACGACGCGAGCGGCTACTCGCCCGCCCGTGTCGCGGACGCCATCACGGTCGGCTCCAGCGACTCGTCCGACAACATCTCGTACTTCTCGAACGTCGGCAGCGTCGTGGACCTCTACGCGCCGGGCTCGGACATCACGTCGGCCTGGAACGGCAGCGACACGGACGAGGACACCATCTCCGGCACGTCCATGGCGACCCCGCACGTCGCCGGTGCCGCCGCGCTCTACCTGAGCGAGAACCCGGCCGCCACCCCGGCGCAGGTCGAGGACGAGCTGGTGGACACCGCCGTGTGGAACCAGCTGGCGGGCATCCCGTCCGACACCGCCAACGCGCTGCTGCACATCGGCGGCGAGGGCGGCGGCGCCCCTGAGCCGCCGACCGGTCCGCGCTTCACCAGTGACACGAACGTGTCGATCGTGGACAACACCACGGTGTCGTCCACGCTCCCGGTCTCCGGTGTCGGCACGCTGAGCGGCCTGTACCAGGTCGAGATCCACATCCAGCACACGTGGGTGGGCGACCTGACCGTCGAGCTGGTCGCCCCCGACGGCGACACGATCCTGCTGCGCGACCAGACGGGCGGCTCGGCCGACGACATCAACGCCACCTACAACCTGAACGGCGCCGGGATCGACGCCGACGGCACCTGGACGCTCCAGGTGACGGACAACGCCAGCCTCGACCAGGGGCTCATCGACTCCTGGGCGCTCCAGTTCTGACGGCCACCCGCCGCCGGACATGACACCGCCGGCCCGTCCTGAGGAGGACGGGCCGGCGGTCCGCGTGTGCCGCGCCGTCACTCCGCGGGGGTCGGCCTCCGCAGGATGTCCGGCTCCAGGTAGATGACGCGGGCGGTCGGCTCGGCGGCCCGGACGCGTGCCTCGGCGGCGTCGATCGCCGCGGCGACGGTGGCCGCGTCGTCCCCGCTGTCCACCGCTATCTTCGCCGCGACCAGCAGCTCGTCAGGCCCCAGGTGCAGCGTCCGCATGTGGATGACCTGGGTGACGGTCTCGCCGTCCGTCAGCGCCGCGCGGATACGGGCCACGGCGTCCTTGCCCGCGGACTCGCCCAGCAGCAGCGACTTGGTCTCGGCCGCGAGGACCAGGGCGATGACGATCAGCAGGATGCCGATGCACAGGGTGCCGATGCCGTCCCAGACGCCGTCCCCCGTGGCCAGGGCGACGCTCACGCCGCCGAGCGCCAGGACGAGGCCGACCAGCGCGCCGAGGTCCTCCAGCAGGACGACGGGGAGTTCGGGGGCCTTCGCCGTCCGGATGAACTGCACCCACGACTGCGAGCCGCGTGTCTCGTTCGACTCCTTGATGGCGGTGCGGAAGGAGAAGGTCTCGGCGATGATCGCGAAGACCAGGACGCCCACCGGCCAGTACCAGTGCTCGATCTCGTGGGGATGGCGGATCTTCTCGATGCCCTCGTAGAGCGCGAAGACGCCGCCGACCGAGAACAGCACGATCGACACGAGGAAGGCGTAGATGTACCGCTCGCGGCCGTAGCCGAACGGGTGTTCCTCGCTGGCCGCGCGCTTGGCCCGCTTGCCGCCGAGGAGGAGCAGCGCCTGGTTGCCCGAGTCGGCGAGCGAGTGCACGCCCTCGGCCAGCATGGACGACGAGCCGCTGAAGACCGCGGCCACGAACTTCGCGACGGCGATGGCCAGGTTGGCGGTCAACGCGGCGACGATCGCCTTGGTTCCGCCCGACGCACTCATGTCTGTGGGTCCCCCTTCGGAATGCTTCCTCGCGTACGGCGGCACATTCTTGCAGCAGCTCCCACCGCCGCGCGGGCCGGTGGGTGGGCCCGTGAGCCGGTGCGCGCCCGGTACGTACGGGCGGCCCTGGCAGCCGGTCATCACTTCGGGTGAAACTCTGGCCGTCTCTTGCGGATGGCAACCGAGCGTTGTCAAGCTGTTGCAGGTAGTCAACAGCACCGGGTGACGAGCACCGCGGTCAACAGCACCGGGAGGGCCAATGCCGTTGGGTGAGAAGCCCGCGTACCTCCGTGTCGCGGAAGACCTCAGAGCGCAGATCGCCGACGGCACGCTGCCGCCGCACACCAGACTGCCCTCGCAGGCCACCATCCGTGCCGCGTACGGCGTCTCGGACACGGTCGCGCTTGAGGCCAGGAAGGTGCTCATGGCCGAAGGACTGGTGGAGGGCCGGTCGGGTTCGGGGACATATGTCCGGGAGCAGCCCGTGCCGCGGGCGATCCGCCGCAGCGGTTTCCGCATGCTCGGCGGGTGCACGCCGTTCCGCCAGGAACAGACGGACGAGCGGGTGCGGGGCACCTGGGAGGGTGACAGCGAGCGCGAGGAGGCGGAGCCGGGGATCGCCGCGCGGCTGCGCGTGGAGCCGGGTGACCCGGTGATGTGCACCCGGTACGTCTTCCGCGCCGGTTCCGAGGCCACGATGCTCTCCACCTCGTGGGAGCCGCTGCGGCTGACCGGTCGCACGCCGGTGGTGCTCCCGGAGCACGGGCCGCTGGCGGGTCGGGGGGTGGTGGAGCGGATGGCCGCCATCGACATCACGGTGGACAACGTCGTCGAGCACGTCGGTGCCCGGCCCGCGCTGGCCGACGAGGCCCGGCTGCTCGGCGGACTGCCCGGCCACCCCGTGCTGGTGATCAGCCGCACGTACCAGGCGGGCGGGCTGCCGGTGGAGACGGCGGACGTGATCGTCCCGGCGGACCGGTTCCGCATCGCCTACCACCTGCCGGTGCGCTGAGGCGGGCGGGCCGGGGACGGGAAGGGGAGAGGGGGGACGAGGTGGGGACCTCAGCGGTCGGGAAGGGCCAGTTCGAACCAGATGGTGCGGCCGATCGGGCCTTCGCGCGTGCCCCAGCGGTGCGATTCCGCGGAGATGAGGGGAAGGCCGTGCCGCGCGTCGTCGTCGAGGACGGAGGCCGTCTCGCGCAGTGGGTCGGGCGACGGGTCGGTGACCTCGACCAGCAGCATGGCGCTGTGCACCATGCGCAGGGCGACCGATTCGCGCGCGGCGCCGACGGCGTTGCCGATGAGTTCGGCCACCAGACGCTCGGTCCGGTCCGCGAGCGCGTCGAGTCCCCAGGCGGACAGGGTGGCGCGGGCCCGCCGCCGCGCCGCGTCCACGGTGTCGGGCCCCGCGGCGAAGACGTCGCTGTCCACGCGGTCGGCGGGCAGGGTGCTCAGGCGGGCGAGCAGCAGCGCGAGGTCGTCGGCCTCGCGGCCGTCGTCCCGGGGGCGCAGCTCGCGGATGACCCGGTCGCAGATGTCGTCCAGCGGGACGTCCCGTCCGGTGGCTCCGGCGAGGAGGTCGGCGAGCCGCGCCACGCGGTCCGTGATGTCCTCGTCGCGCGTCTCGACCAGGCCGTCGGTGTAGAGGGCGAGGACGCTGCCCGGCGCCACATCGACGCGCAGTTCCTCGAACGGCACCCCGTCCACGCCGAGCGGCGCGCCGGAGGGCATGTCGAGGACGCGGGAGGTCCCGTGGCCGGTGGCGGCGTCCGTCCCTGCCAGCACGGGCGGCAGATGGCCCGCCTTGGCCAGGACGAGCACCCCGGTGGCCGGGTCGTACACCGAGTACAGGCAGGTGGCCATCACCGGGTCGTCGGGGCGCTCGGCGATGTCACGGCCCAGCTGGTTGAGCCGCCGCAGCAGCTGGCCTGGCGCGAGGTCGAGCCCGGCGAGGGTGCGGACGGCGGTGCGCAGCTGCCCCATGAGGGCCGCGGCGCGCAGCCCGTGCCCGGTGACGTCGCCCATGACGAACGCGACCCGGCCGCCCGTCAGCGGGATCGCGTCGAACCAGTCGCCGCCCACCTCGGCGCCGATGCTGCCGGGGACGTAACGGTGGCTCACCTCGACGCCCGGCTGCGAGGGGAAGGACTGGGGGAGCAGGCTGCGCTGGAGGGTCAGGGCGCCCTCGCGCTCGCGGACGTAGAGCCGCGCGTTGTCCAGGGAGATGCCCGCGCGGGCGGCCAGTTCGAGGGCCAGGGCGAGGTCCTCCCGGTCGAAGCCGGCGCGTTCCCCGGCCCGGCTGACGACGAGCAGGCCGAGGACCGTGCCCCGCGCGCGCAGCGGCACGGTGAGCATCGAGTGGATGCCGAGGTCGGCGACGGCGTCCGCCAGCGGGGCGTCCGTGGCGACAGCGGCCCGCAGCTGGTCGCGGGTCTCGGCCAGATGGGGGGCGCCCGTGGTGAGGACCTGGCTCAGGACGGAGCCGGGACGGAACGACAGGTCCTCCAGGCCGATGCCCAGGCACCGGTCCACGGTCGCGTCGTGCCGCTTGGCGGCGACGCCGATCTGCACCAGCTCGGTCGCGGCGCTCTCCATGGCGGTGGGCGGCTCCCCGCCGGTGGCGACCGGCATGAGCAGCTCCACCCCGGCGTAGTCCGCGAAGCGCGGCACGAGGGTGAGTGCCAGGGCCTCGCCGATGCGGCGGAGGTCGAGCAGGTCTCCCAGGGCGGTGCCGACGTCGTCCAGCAGGGCCAGGCGCCGACGGGACCGTTCGATGTCGGCGAGGGCCGCACGGCGCTCCGAGATGTCGAGGACGGTGCAGCTGACGCCCAGCGGGCGGCCCGCCGGGTCGGTGAGGCGGCCGAACGAGACGGACTGCGCGCCCTGTCCGTCGGGCGAGGCCGTGACCAGGTCGGTGATGGGCTGCCCTGTCCGCAGGACGGCGCGCTGGATGCGGTGCAGTTCCTGTCCCATCGGGGCGGGCAGCACCTCAAGGACGGTGTGCCCGATCAGTTCGTCGGCGGACATGCCGTAGAGGCGGGTCAGCGCCTCGTTGACGCGCGTGCAGCGCTGCTCGGTGTCGAACAGGGCGATTCCCATGGGGGAGGCGGTGAACAGGGCGTCCAGCGCCGCGACGTCCCGTTCCAGGGCGCCGAGCCCGGTGGTGGGGGTGAGATCGGCCAGGACGCGGAGGGTGCCGTCGGCCTCCCTGGCGAGCCAGGCGCGCACGGCTGCCTCGACGGTCCGGCCGTCCTGGTGACGCAGGGGCAGGACGCCGTGCCACATGCCGTCACGCAGCAGCGCCCGCAGGGCGGCGGTGCCGTGGCCGGCGGGGTGGCCCGGCGGCAGGAATGCGGCGAGCGGGCGTCCGGTGGCCTGCCGCGCGGTCCAGCCGAGGAGGTCTTCGGCGGGCGGGCTCCACAGCAGGAGGGTGCCCCGGGGGTCCAGCGTGACCGGGCCCACGGGCAGGTGGTCGAGCGGCGAGCGCGGACCCGCCTGTTCCGGGACGGCCGCGTCCCGGCCGCTCGGTTCGGAAGGTTGTGCAGACACCGCCGGCCCCTGTCGGGTATGGGTTTTCCTGTCCCTCTTACCCGATTGTGCCAAGAGTGTCCCGAGTCAGCGCGGTATGCGCTCCTCGGCGGTATCGACGCGCTCCACGAGATAGTGCGCCGGAGCGTCCGCCGTGTGCGCCCCCGCGTTCAGCCGCAGGCGCTGGATGAGCCGCTGCGCCTCGGCCCGCGTCGCGCAGTGCCCTATGCGGTACCTGCTGCCGTCCTCGTCCTGCCGGATCACCTGCCAGGGCTGTGGATTGCCGACGTTCATTCATCACCCCCCATCCGCATATGCCAGACCATACGCCAGCGCGTCACCCACCGAACAGGGCTCCGGCCGGACAGTGCGTCCCCTCAGGTCAGCGGCCCGGCGTCGCGCTCCAGCCGGGCGCGGGCGGAGCGCGCCAGGGTGTCCGCCCGGCGGGCGGACGCGAGGGCCCCGGCAGGATCGCGGTCCGCCCGCGCGACGGCGTCGGCCAGTGCGCCGCGGGCCGTCGCGAGCCGGGCGCGGGCGGCGGTGCCCACGCTGTGGCGATGTGCCGTGACCAGGGCGTCCGTCCAGTTCAGCTCCGTCCTGGCGAGCAGCAGACCCTGGCCGAGCAGCGCCCGCGCGCGCCGGTCGTGGGCCTGTGCCGTGCGCTCCCGTGCCAGCGCCTGGGCCAGCGGGGCTCCCCCGGCGACCAGGGTCCGCAGCGTCTCGATCGGATCGTGCGCCCCGCGCACGCCCGTGAGCGCGGTCTCGGCCTCCCGCACGGCCACGGGCGCGGCGCGCGCCCCCTGGGCATCCGTCAGGTCCTGCTCCGCGCCGGTCCGTGCCCGGATCAGCAGGGCATCCGCCCGCGTCGTGGCGGCCGTCCGGTGCGCCGTGGCCGACAGCAGCGTCTCGGCGGCCACCGTCGCCGCGCGCGCGGCACGGACCGCTCGGGCCGTCGCGGGGCGGTCGTCGCGCCCGAACGCCTCCTCGGCCCGCCGCAGTTGCTCGCGCGCCCCGGCGAGCCGTACGTGGGACTGCGGCAGCGCCCGGGCGGGAGCCGACACGTCGGCGATCCGTTGCCGCACCGCCGTGAGGGCGCCCGCCGTGCCCGCGGCGGCGACGGGCCCTGCGGCGGAGAGGTGCTCGCGGGCGAGGGCGCAGCGCTCGGCGATCCGGGTGAGCGCCCGGCGCCTGGCCAGGCGACCGGGCCGGCGCGCCAGGCCCGACGCGTACCACGCGCGCAGCGCCGCGTCCGCCGTCGTGCGCGCGGTCTCCAGGGCGGTCATGGCCGCCCGGGTGGCCTCGGGGGAGAAGGACAGCTCGGCCGCCCGGGTGCGCACCGCGTCGTCCAGGTCGATCAGCAGGCCTCTCACATGGCTGTCGAGCGCGGTCAGCGGCACCACGGGCGGCAGGCTCCGCTCACCGTGCCGGATCAGGAAGACCGCCAGTGCCGCCGCGCCCACCAGGAGCAGCACGGGCACCACCCAGTCACCCAGCCCGCTTCCGGGGGAGGGGCCGGGGTCCCGGACGCCCGGCGTGATCCGGGGCGAGGGGACGGGCGTCCGCCCGGCCAGCGCGGCGAATCCCTCGGCCGCCCCGATCGCCGCGCCCGCCCAGTCCGCCTGCCGCAGCGGCGGGGCGACGGCGACGGTCTCGACCGCTTCCAGGTCCTCGGGGGAGAAGCCGGAGTGCGTGTCGGCCGAGAGGGCGTACCGCCGCTCGTGGGTGGCGACGGCGATGAGCAGGTCGCGGACGCCGAGCCGGTTGCGGTCGGCCACGCCGTCGGCCCACGACTGCGCCTCGTGTCCGGAGAAGTCCCGGACGAAGACGACGAACAGCTGGTACCTGTGGTCCTCTTCGAGCCGGGTGAGTGCCCGCTGCACGGCGTCCCGGCGGTGGCCGAGGGCGCCCACCTGGTCGGTGACCTGCCCGGCGTGGTCGAGCGTGACCGTGTCGGCGGCCCGGGCGGGGAGCGGGGTGGCCGTCAGCCACACGGTCAGGGCGGCGATCATCGCGGCGGCGGGACGTCCGCGCATCCGCCCACCTCCCGACCGGGGACCGCGTTGCCTCGACCGTAGGCGTGGCCCTCACCCGGCGCGAGCGGGTCCGGGCCGGACGGGCGGGGTGGGGCCGGTCGGTCCCGCGCCACGCGGACGGGGCTCGGCGCCTCGTCCGGGAGGGCGGCGTTCAGCTGCCGGGTTCGGTGGGGAGTCGGAAGGCGCGTTCGGCCTCGGCCGGTAGCGGGGTTGTGCCCGCCATGGGGGCGACGACCTTGTTGCCGGGCCGGGCCGGGCCGGAAGCGGTGGGGTCCCCGCCGTTCGTGACCAGGGCGCGCCAGCGCAGTTCCGACAGCGCGCACGTGCCTCGGAAGGCGGCGAGCACGTGGAACCACAGCATGCGAGAGACCGAGCTGAGGAGGTGTGGGGTGAGGGGATAGGTGGCAGGTCGCCCCGCGTGGAGCGTCGGGTCGGGGCGGAGACTGTGCCGTCGCGGCGCGTGGCGGTGGCGCGGCGCCCGGCCGTGTGGCTGATGCGGAGGAGTGCTCGCGGGTCCGGTGTCGAGACGGTGAGTTCGCTCCTGGCGGGCCCGTGACCGTGGGCGCGTCCGTGGCGGACGGTCGGCACGGGTGAGCGTCCGCCTGCCCTGGCCCGCTGGTTGCGGGGTGCCGTCGGCCGTGGGGTCGGCGGAGCCTGCTCCGCCCACGGGGGCGCGGCCGTGGAGCGGGTCGCCAGGTGGTTCCTTCCGCTGCGCGGGCGGCCGGGGCGCTGTCCTCCCGGCCTGGCCTGGAGGCGCCTCCGACAGCGGACCCTGGCCGGTCCGTCGAGCGTGTCGAGGCTGTCGCTGCCTCCGGTCCGGGGCGACGCCGTCGTCGGCCGCTTGGACTGGCTTGCCCTCGTCAGCGGCGGCGGCACGGGGGTGGCCCGGGCCGGGCCCGCGCTCGGCGCGTCCTGCGGTGCGGCCAGCGCCTGCGCCGCCCGTGCCGTGGCGGTCCATGGCGTGGTGGAGGCGGTGATCCGCTCGCGCGCCTCGCCGCCGCTGAGGCGAGGCCGGATGCCATCGGCGCCGCCCTGGCGATCGGTGGCGGTACATGTTCCGCGCCCGTGCCGCTGTGCTGGGTATCGCTGGGGCTGCGGCGGTTAACGGCGTGGTCGAGGCGGTGATTCCGCCTGCTCGCCGCCGCTGAGGCGAGGCCGGACGTCACTGGTGCCGTCCCGGCGATCGGTGGCGATACACGTCTCGTCCCGCGGCGCGGCCAGCGCTCGCGCCGGGTATCGCTGGGGCGCGGCCGTTCAGCGGCGCGGTGGAGGCGCCGAGGCGAGGCCGGGCGTCACCGGTGCTGTCTTGGCGATCGGTGGCGGTACATGTTCCGCGCCCGTGCCGCTGTGCCGGGTACCGCTGGGGCCGTGGCGGTCCATGGCGCGGTCGAGGCGATGATCCGTCCGCGCGCCTCGCCGCCGCCGAGGTCGGCCCGGGTGGTCACGGCACACGCGTTGTCCCGCGGCCTCCTCGGGCCGTCCGCTCGGCCGTGCGGGTGGCCTGCCGCCGTGGCGCCGCCGTGTCTCCGGTGCGATGACCTGCGCTTCCTCTTCAGTGAGCAAAAAGATGTGATCAACGCACCGGTGAGGCCGGAGGTAGCGACATGGCAGGCGGGACGGGACGGACGTGGTGGGCCGCGTGCGTCATGGGAGCGATGCTCGTGCCGACGCTGACGGCCTGCACCTCGGGGGCGGAGTCCGAGCGGGCGGCCCCCGGGTCCGTGCAGTCCGTCAGCACTGTCCGCCGGGCCCAGTTGGAGTCGGGCGGGACCGCGCGCTGGGCGGTGGACGCCCTCCCCGCGACGCTGAACGCCTACCAGTTCGAGGCCGACGCCGTCACCGACCGCGTCGCGGGCGCCGTGCTGCCCAGCCTGTTCACCCTCGACGCCGAGGGCCGCCCCCAGCTCAACACCGACTACCTCCGCTCGGCAGAGATCACCGAGCGCGAGCCGCGCCAGCGCGTCGTCTACACCCTGAACCCGAAGGCGCGTTGGAGCGACGGGACCCCCGTCGGCGCCGACGACTTCCTCGCCCAGTGGAAGGCCCTCAACGGTGAGGACAAGGACTACTGGTCGGCGCGCAACGTCGGGTACGACCGGATCGGGAAGGTCCGCAAGGGCCCGGAGGCGCACCAGGTCGAGGTGACCTTCACCCGCCCCTACGCCGACTGGAAGTCCCTGTTCACCCCGCTCTACCCCCGCGCCGTCACGGGCGACCCCGACGTCTTCAACGACGGGGCGCGCACGGAACTCCCGGTCTCCGGCGGCCCGTTCGAGGTGGCCGACGTGGACGGCGAGGCCGGGACCGTCACCCTCGCCCGCAACGACGCCTGGTGGGGCGACGCGGCCCTGCTGGACGAACTGGTCCTGGCCGCCGTGCCACGCGGTGAGCGCCGCGCCGCGCTCGCCGCCGGTGACCTGGACATCGCCGAGGTCTCCCCGCAGGACGCCGACCGGATCACGGCCGCCCGCCACGAGCCCGCCGCCCGCCACACCGCCGCCGCCCCCGCGCCGGACGCGGACGGAGCCGCCGGGGACCCCGCCGACTCAGGAGCCGCCGACCCGGGAGCCGCCGACGACGGCAAGCGCCGCACCGAGGCCGTGCCCTCCGCCGCCGAGGCGCTCGACGACCTCGCCCGCGCCCGCCTGGCGGGCGACGAGGTGGAGGTCGCCGCCGAGCAGTACCGCGCGGCCCACGCCGCCGCGCAGCACGCCCGCGAGCGGCAGTACGCCACCCGCGAGGAGGCCGACCGCGAGGCCATGGGCGACCTCGTCGTCCACCGCGCCTACGACGCCTCCTGGACGCAGCTCACGCTGAACGGCACCTCGCCCGCCCTCGCCGACGAACGGGTCCGCTGGGCCGTCGCCCGCGCGATCGACCGTGACGCGCTCGCCGAGGCCGTCCACGCCCCGGCCGACCTGCCCGTCAGGCCGCTCGGCAACCACCTGCGCACCCTCGGCCAGGCCGGCTACCAGGACAACAGCGCGGCCCTCGGCGACGCGGGCGCCGAGTCCGCGAGCGCCCTGCTCGACGAGGCGGGCTGGCGCGAGGGCGGCCCCACGGCCGACGCCAAGCCGGGCACGGCCGCCGCCGCCCCCCTGAACGCGGCCGGGCCCGCCGCCGCCCAGTCGGCCGCCCTGCTGCGGCAGTCCGCCGCGGCCCGGCGCGCCGCGGGGGACGAGCAGGCCGCCGCGGAGACGGAACGCCGGGCCGACGACGCCGAGCGCCGCGCCGCCTCCCTCGCCAGGAGCGCCGCCGAGGCCGCCGCCGTCCCGCCGCGCGCCAAGGACGGCACGCCGCTCGAACTGCGCCTCGTCCTGCCGGACGGCGCCGAGGCCGAGCCGCTGCGCGCCACCGCGCGGCGCGTCGCCGCGATGCTCGCGACCGTCGGCATCCGCGCCGTGACGGAGGAGGTGGACGCGGCGCGCTTCTTCGAGGGGCACGTCGCGACCGGCGACTTCGACCTCGCGCTCTTCTCCTGGCCCGCGACCGCCTACCCCGCCACCGACGCCCGCCCGCTGTTCGCCAAGCCGCGCACCCTCCCCGGCGGCACCCTGCGGGTCGAGCAGAACTACGCGCGCGTCGGCACCGACTACGTGGACCAGCTCCTCGACCAGGCCGCAGGTGAGCTGGACGAGAAGGAGTACGACGCCCTCCTCGACCGCGCCGACGCCCGTATCTGGGCCGCCGCCGGTTCCGTCCCGCTCTACCAGCGCCCGCAACTCGTCGCGGTCCGGGACACCCTCGCAGGGGTGGGCGCGTTCGGCCTGGAAACCCCCCGCTACCAGGACATCGGCCACCGCCGCTGACCCCCGGGGCCGGTCCCGCGCGCCCGCCGGGGGCCGCGTCCGCCCTTGGGGGAACAGCCCGGCTTCCCCGGGCAACGTACGATGGCGGGTGACGCCGGTGCTGTGGTCTGTTCGGGGGCGAACCCCCGCCGGGCGGACATCGCCCGCCGAGCCGTCCTGACACCGTCCTCGCTCGGGAGAAGCGCACAGCCATGCCTACGCGCCACGACATCCGTAATGTCGCCATCGTCGCCCACGTCGATCATGGCAAGACGACCCTGGTCGATGCCATGCTCCGGCAGGCGGGAGCCTTCGCAGCCCACCAGCAGGTGGACGACCGCGTCATGGACTCCAACGACCTGGAGCGCGAGAAGGGCATCACCATTCTCGCGAAGAACACCGCCGTCCGGTACCACCCCAAGGGCGGCGGCGACCCGGTCGTCATCAACATCATCGACACCCCGGGCCACGCCGACTTCGGCGGCGAGGTGGAACGCGGCCTGTCCATGGTGGACGCCGTCGTCCTCCTCGTGGACGCCTCGGAGGGGCCCCTGCCCCAGACCAGGTTCGTCCTGCGCAAGGCCCTCCAGGCCCGGCTGCCGGTCATCCTGTGCGTGAACAAGACCGACCGCTCCGACGCCCGTATCTCGGAGGTCCTGAACGAGACCTACGACCTGTTCCTCGACCTGGAGGCGGACGAGGAGCAGATCGAGTTCCCGATCGTCTACGCGTGTGCCCGCGACGGCATCGCCTCGCTGACGCAGCCCGCAGACGGCACCGTCCCGTCCGACAGCGACAGCCTGGAGCCGTTCTTCTCGACGCTCCTGGAGACCGTCCCCGCGCCGGTCTACGACGAGGACGCGCCGCTCCAGGCGCACGTCACCAACCTCGACGCCGACAACTTCCTCGGCCGTATCGCCCTGTGCCGTATCCGGCAGGGCACGCTGCGCAAGGGGCAGTCCGTCGCCTGGCTGAAGCGTGACGGCAGCCAGCAGAACGTCCGCGTCACCGAACTGCTGATGACGGACGCGCTCACCCGCAAGCCCGCCGAGCAGGCGGGCCCGGGCGACATCTGCGCCGTCGCCGGTATCCCGGACATCATGATCGGCGAGACGCTCGCCGACCCGGAGAACCCGCTGCCGCTCCCGCTGATCACGGTGGACGAGCCCGCCATCTCCATGACGATCGGCACCAACACCTCGCCGCTCGTCGGCCGCGGCGGCAAGGGCCGCAAGGTCACCGCCCGACTGGTGAAGGACCGCCTCGACCGCGAGCTGATCGGCAACGTCTCGCTGCGCATCCTGCCCACCGAGCGCCCCGACGCCTGGGAGGTGCAGGGCCGCGGCGAGCTGGCCCTCGCCATCCTGGTCGAGACGATGCGCCGCGAGGGCTTCGAGCTGACGGTCGGCAAGCCGGAGGTCGTCACCCGCGAGATCGACGGCAAGCTGCACGAGCCGGTCGAGCGCATGACGATCGACGCGCCCGAGGAGCACCTCGGCGCGATCACGCAGCTCATGGCCGGGCGCAAGGGCCGCATGGAGACGATGACGAACCACGGCTCCGGCTGGGTGCGCATGGAGTTCCTGGTGCCCTCGCGCGGCTTGATCGGCTTCCGCACCGAGTTCCTGACCGAGACGCGCGGCACCGGCATCGCGCACAGCATCTTCGAGCGGCACGAGCCGTGGGCCGGTGAGCTGCGGACCCGCAAGAGCGGTTCGCTGGTCGCCGACCGGGCGGGCGTCGCCAGCCCGTACGCGATGATGAACCTCCAGGAGCGCGGCGTCATCTTCATCGAGCCGGGCACCGAGGTGTACGAGGGCATGCTCGTCGGCGAGAACTCGCGCTCCGACGACATGGACGTGAACATCACCAAGGAGAAGAAGCTCACCAACATGCGCGCGGCCTCGGCCGACAACACGGAGAACCTCGTGCCGCCGCGCAAGCTGTCGCTCGAACAGTCCCTGGAGTTCTGCCGCGAGGACGAGTGCGTCGAGGTGACGCCGGACGAGGTGCGGCTGCGCAAGGTCGTCCTCGACCAGCGCGAGCGCGCCCGCACGACGGCCCGCGCCAAGCGCGTCTGACGGTTCGGGCGGCGTCCGGCACGCCGCCCCCGAGCCCCCGGCCGCGGCGCGGTCCGGGGGCTCAGCCGTCGGTCCTGCCGAGGATCACGGTGCGCCAGGTGAAGCCGTCGATGGAGAGGCGGAAGTGCCCGGACCGCTCGCGGTCGGTCAGCAGGTAGCCGAACGGGGTCGTGGCGGGCCGCTCGGGCGGCGCGCCCGGCCGCTCGACGGTGAAGGTCCGCCCGCCGTCCTCGCTGACCCGGACGGCGTCCTGCGCGTAGAGGAGTATCCGGCCGTCCGAGGTGAGGACCGGGGGGCCGAGCGGTGTCCCGAAGGTCTCGCCGGTGGCGCGTGCCCAGCGGGTGTCCCAGCTCGCGCCGCCGTCCGCGCTGTGGTGGACGCCGAGCAGCGTGGACTGGCTCTGCCGGCTGCTGCCCCTCTCGAAGAGGTAGAGCCCGTCCCGCGCCGCCACGAGCCAGGGGTAGGACGTGACCGAGGGGCCGTCGCCGTGTCGGGCAGGGGCCGCCGGACGCTCCCAGGTGCGGCCCCGGTCGCGGGTGAGGGCGACGCGTCGCGGGTCGTCGAAGCCCACGTCGAGGGCGCACCAGAACGTGCCGTCGGCCAGTTCCCCCCAGTCCCCTGACCAGGCGTCCACCGGCCCCGGCTGCGCGGTGAGGAGCAGGAGTTCGCCCGTCTCCGGCGCGAGCGCGTGGATGGCCGTCGTGCCCGTCTCCGTGCGGGCGGGGACGAGGCGCGCGCCCTCGGGCGCCTCCTCCGTCTCGCCTGACGCGGTGCAGGAGGTCTCGGCCCAGGTGACGGCGGCGTCGGTCGTGACCCAGCACGTGGGGTACCCGGTCACGCCGTCGGGGAGGGAGAGCCGGGCCACGCCCGGGGCGGCGACGAGCAGGTCGCGCGTCATGTCGGTCCCGGGCGTGGGGGTCCCCGGGGTCTGCCGCAGCGCCCAGCCGTCCGTCCCGGAGAGCACCGCGATGCCCGGGGGGCACCGGGCCTCGGGCATGTTCGTCCGGCAGCTGGTCCAGGGGAGCGCGAAGGCGTGCTCCTCGTCGGCGAACTCGATGCTCCACTCGTCGCCCGCCGGGAGGTCGGGGGCGGACGGGACGGACGGCGGCTCGACGGACGGCCGCGCGGTGGGCGAGGGCGGCGACGGGTCGTCGGGCGGGGCCGGTTCGGCGGCGGTACACCCGACCGGACCCAAGAGCGCCAGCAGAACGAGGGCGACGAACGGTTTCCCGCGCATCCTCAGAAAGTAGCGGAGCAGGCGCCTGAGGCATACGGGGGGTTCTCGGCGAAACACCGGACGCACCGTACTCCCGTCGTGCACGAAGCGGACATAAGGGGTGTGATGGTACTCGGATGTGACTTTCGGGATATTCGAGGAGGCGCCCCATGCGCGGCAGCATCCACCTCACCATGGCCCTCGCCTGCGCGACGGCCCTCTCCCTGACGGCGACGGCCTGCGGCAGCACGCCCGCCGACGCCGGGGCGGGCGACCGCGTGGTGCGCGCCTCGTGGGGCGACCCCCAGCATCCGCTGGAGCCCGCGAACACCAACGAGGTGCAGGGCGGCAAGGTCCTCGACATGATCTTCCGCGGGCTCAAGCGGTACGACCCGAAGACCGGCAAGGCCAAGAACGCCATGGCCGAGTCGATCACGACGGACGACCAGCAGAACTTCACCATCACCCTGAAGAAGGGCTGGAAGTTCAGCGACGGCACGCCCGTCACCGCGGCGTCCTACGTGGACGCGTGGAACTACGGCGCCAACGCGAAGAACGCCCAGGTCAGCAGCTACTTCTTCCAGTTCATCGACGGCTACGACGCGGTCCACCCCGCCGACGAGGACGCCGAGCCGACCGCCGACACGCTCAGCGGCCTGGCCGTCAAGGACGAGCACACGTTCACCGTCCGCCTCAGCGAGCCGTTCTCCCTGTGGCCCGAGACGCTGGGCTACGCCGCCTACTCGCCGCTGCCGCAGTCGTTCTTCGACGACCACGACGCCTGGCTCGACAAGCCGGTCGGCAACGGCCCGTACCGCATCGACTCCTACCGGCCCAGCCAGAGCATGAAGCTCGTGAAGAACAAGCACTTCGCCGGGGCCGACAAGCCGAAGAACGACGGCGTCGAGCTGCGCGTCTACACCGACAACAACACCGCGTACACGGACCTCCAGGCAGGCAACATCGACCTGGTGGACGACATCCCGGCCTCGCAGCTCGCCAACGCGGAGAACGACCTCGGCGACCGCTTCATCAACCAGCCCGCCGGGATCATCCAGACCGTGTCCTTCCCGCTCTACGACGAGGACTGGCAGGGCGCGGACGCCGCCAAGCTGCGCAAGGGCCTGTCGATGGCGATCAACCGCAAGGAGATCACCTCGAAGCTCTACCACGACACCCGCACCCCGGCGACGGACTTCACCTCGCCCGTCCTCGGCAAGGACGGCGGCTACAAGAAGGGGCTGTGCGGCGAGGCGTGCACGTACGACCCCGACCGCGCCAGGGAGCTGATCGAGGAGGCGGGCGGCCTGCCGGGCGGCAAGATCACGATCACCTCCAACGTGGACACCGGCTCGCACCGGCAGTGGATGGACGCCGTCTGCAACAGCATCAACAACGCGCTGGACAAGTCGAAGGCGTGCACGGTCAACCCCGTCGCCACCTTCGCCGACTTCCGCAACCGCGTCAGCGGCCACAAGATGACCGGGATGTTCAGGACCGGCTGGCAGATGGACTACCCGCTGATCCAGAACTTCCTCCAGCCGCTGTACTACACCGACGGCTCGTCCAACGACTCGGGCTACAGCTCCAGCCGCTTCGACGACCTGGTGAACCGCGCCAACGCGGCCAGCGACGAGGGCGAGGCCATCGGCCTCTTCCAGGACGCGGAACGCCAGCTCGCCAAGGACCTGCCCGCCATCCCGCTGTGGTACCAGAACGGGACCGGGGGCTTCTCCGACCGGCTGAGCGACGTCAGGCTCAACGCGTTCTCCGTCCCCGTCTTCACCGACATCAAGGTGGACTGACTCCGTGGGGCGCTACATCGTCCGCCGCCTGCTCCAGATGATCCCCGTCTTCATCGGGGCCACGCTGATCATCTTCCTGATGGTGTACGCGCTGGGGGATCCGGTCACCGCCCTGTTCGGCGACCGGAGCCCCGACCCGGCGACCGCGCGGGCGCTGCGCGCGGAGTTCAACCTCGACAAGCCCCTGTGGCACCAGTACCTGCTGTACATGGGCAAGATCTTCACCGGCGACTTCGGCACCGCGTTCAACGGCCAGCCGGTCACCGACCTGATGCGGCACGCGTTCCCCATCAGCCTGCGGCTGGCGGTCGTCGCGCTCGTCCTGGAGATGCTCATCGGCATCGCGCTCGGCGTCGTCACCGGCCTGCGGCGCGGGCGCGCGGTGGACACGACGGTCCTCGTCCTGACGCTGGTCGTGATCGCCATCCCGACCTTCGTCCTCGGCACGACCGCCCAGTACTTCCTCGGGGTCAAGCTCGGCTGGATCGACCCGGCCGTCGGCCCCGACGCCCCGTTCAACCAACTCCTCGTCCCCGGCCTGATCCTGTGCCTCGTCTCCCTCGCCTACGTGACGCGGCTGACGCGCACCTCCGTCGTCGAGAACGCGCGCAGCGACTACATCCGCACGGCGGTCGCCAAGGGCCTGCCGCGCAGCCGCATCACCGTGCGGCACCTGCTGCGCAACTCGCTGATCCCCGTCGTCACCTACCTCGGCGCCGACATCGGCACGCTGATGGCCGGCGCCATCGTCACCGAGCGGATCTTCAACATCCAGGGCGTCGGCTACCAGCTCTTCCAGGGCATCCTGCGCCAGAACTCGCCCACCGTCGTGGGCTTCGTCGTCGTCCTGGTCCTGATCTTCCTGATCGCCAACCTGCTCGTCGATCTCCTGTACGCCGTGCTCGACCCGAGGATCCGCTATGCCTGACCAGGCGCGCCAGCCGCTGGGCGCCCAGGAGGACGCCACCGCCGAGGGACTGACGGCCGGGGCGTCGGAGGCCACGCCCGAGCCGGGAGCCCCGCACGGGCTGTGGACGGACGCCTGGCACGACCTGCGGCGCAACCCCGTCTTCCTCGTCTCCGCCCTGCTGATCCTCTTCCTCGTCCTGGTCGCCCTGTGGCCGGGACTCATCGCCACGGGCGACCCGAACCACTGCGAGCTGATCCGCTCGCTCGAAGGGCCGTCGGCTGGCCACTGGTTCGGCTTCGACACGCAGGGCTGCGACGTCTACACCCGCACGGTCCACGGCGCCCGCGCCTCGATCACCGTCGGCGTCTGCGCGACGCTCGGCGTCGCCCTGCTCGGCGCCGTCATCGGCGGCCTGGCGGGCTTCTACGGCGGTTTCTGGGACGCCGTGCTCTCCCGGCTCGGCGACATCTTCTTCGGCATCCCGATGGTGCTGGGCGCCATCGTCTTCCTGTCGATGGTCTCCCTCGGCGGGATCTGGCCGGTCGTCCTGATCATCGCCGCGCTGGGCTGGCCGCAGATCGCCCGCATCGCCCGCGGCGCGGTCATCACCGCCAAGCAGAACGACTACGTGCAGGCCGCCCGCGCGCTCGGCGCGAGCAACACCCGCATGCTGCTGCGCCACATCCTGCCGAACGCGGTGGCGCCCGTGATCGTGATGGCGACGATCATGCTGGGCACCTTCATCGCGCTGGAGGCGACCCTCAGCTACCTCGGCGTCGGGCTGCGCCCGCCCACGGTGTCCTGGGGCGTGGACATCTCCGCCGCCTCGGACGGCATGCAGTTCCGCAACGCGCCGCACATCCTGCTCTACCCGGCCGGTGCCCTGAGCATCACCGTGCTCGCGTTCATCATGCTCGGCGACGCCGTCCGCGACGCCCTGGACCCCAAGCTCCGCTGACCCGCCGGGAGGCCCCATGCTGCTGGACGTACGCGACCTGCGCGTCGAGTTCCGCACGCGGGAAGGCGTCGTGCGCGCGGTCAACGGGGTCAGCTACTCGGTGGCCGAGGGGGAGACGCTCGCCGTGCTCGGCGAGTCGGGCTCGGGCAAGTCCGTGACGGCGCAGGCCGTCATGGGCATCCTCGACAGCCCGCCCGCCCGGGTCACCGGCGGCCGGGTCCTCTTCCAGGGCACGGACCTGCTGCGGCTCGGCGAGGAGGACCGGCGCCGGGTGCGCGGCGAGCGGATGGCGATGATCTTCCAGGACGCCCTGTCGTCCCTCAACCCGGTGCTGCCGGTGGGCTACCAGCTCGGCGAGATGTTCCGCGTGCACCGGCGCGCGTCGCGCAAGGAGGCGCGCGAGCGGGCGGTCGAGCTGATGGACCGGGTCCGCATCCCGGCCGCGGGGGCGCGCGCCGGGGACTATCCGCACCAGTTCTCCGGCGGCATGCGCCAGCGCATCATGATCGCGATGGCCCTCGCGCTGGAGCCCGAGCTGATCATCGCCGACGAGCCGACGACGGCGCTGGACGTGACCGTGCAGGCGCAGGTCATGGATCTGCTGAAGGACCTGCAACGCGAGTTCGGGATGGGGCTGATCCTCATCACGCACGACCTCGGGGTCGTCGCGGACGTCGCCGACAAGATCGCGGTGATGTACGCGGGCCGCATCGTGGAGAACGCGCCGGTCGCCGACCTCTACAAGCGGCCCGCGCACCCGTACACCAGGGGCCTGCTCGACTCGATCCCGCGCCTCGACCGCAAGGGCCGCGAGCTGCGGGCCATCAGCGGGCTGCCGCCCAACCTGCTGCGCATCCCGCCCGGTTGCCCGTTCCACCCGCGCTGCCCGCAGGTGCGCGACGTGTGCCGCGTGGACCCGCCGCCGCCGCTGTACGAGGTGACGTACGCGGGGCGCGACGCCGAGGCCGTGCGCGCGGCGGAGCTGATGCCGGACGATCCCTCGGCGCTCGGGCGCGCGAGCGCCTGCCACTTCTGGAAGGAGACGGTCGGTGAGTGAGGTCCTGCTCGAAGTCCGCGATCTGGTGAAGCACTTCCCACTGACGCAGGGCGTGCTGGTGCGTCGGCGCGTGGGCGCGGTGCAGGCCGTGGACGGGGTCTCCTTCCGGCTGCGCGAGGGGGAGACGCTGGGCGTCGTCGGCGAGTCGGGCTGCGGGAAGTCCACGGTGGCGAAACTGCTGATGCACCTGGAGCGGCCCACCGAGGGAAAGATTCTCTACAAAGGCGAGGACATCGCCGGACTGTCCGGCCGTGCCCTGAAATCCGTGCGCCGAAACATCCAGATGGTTTTCCAGGACCCCTATACTTCGCTGAATCCGCGGATGACGGTGGGCGACATCGTCGGGGAGCCGTTCGACATCCATCCGGAGGTCGCGCCGAAGGGGGACCGCCGCCGCCGGGTGCGGGAACTCCTCGACGTCGTCGGGCTCAATCCGGAATACATCAACAGATACCCGCACCAATTCTCCGGCGGGCAGCGGCAGCGTATCGGCATCGCGCGCGGACTCGCCCTGCGGCCCGAGGTGATCATCGCGGACGAGCCGGTCTCCGCGCTCGACGTCTCGGTGCAGGCGCAGGTCGTGAACCTGATGGAACGGCTCCAGGACGAGTTCGGCCTCGCGTATCTCTTCATCGCGCACGACCTTTCCGTGGTCAGGCACATCTCGGACCGGATCGCGGTGATGTATCTGGGGCGGATCGTGGAAACCGGAACGGACCGGGAGATCTACGAACACCCCACCCATCCGTACACGCAGGCGCTGCTCTCCGCGGTGCCGGTTCCCGATCCCTCGGCGACCCGGGAGCGGGAGCGCATCATTCTGACCGGTGACGTCCCCTCGCCCGCAGATCCGCCCTCCGGCTGCCGTTTCAGGACGCGCTGCTGGAAGGCGCAGGAGCTGTGCACACGGGTCGATCCGCCGCTCGCGGTCCCGGTGGTGTTCGCGAAGGCATCGGGACCCGCGGCCCACGAGTCGGCCTGTCACTTCGCGGCGGAGGAGCCGTCGGCGACGGCGGTGTGAGCGCCGGGAGCGCGCAAAACGCCTGAACAAGGACCGGGGTGGCGCCGCTCGGAAGCGGTGCCACCCCGGTCTACGGCACCCGCACGGCCGTACCGCCTCAGTCTGGGGTGTTCGCATATCGGTAGGGCGTCATGGGTGTTGCCTGTGTGTTAACAGGCGCGGTCCGTACTTGTGGGCAGATTCCGGAAAAAAGAAAAACCGAAGAACAAGGTCAAGCACGCTACGGCGTCGATCTGCATAACCTTCGCCCATGAATGGACTGCCATAGGTTTATACCATTGCTATCCCTTGACGGGAAAGTGTGTGCCTTGCCACAGTCGCGATCTACACGCATCGCATGCAGGTCGATCCCGCCGGGGGCACCGAGATGTCCATTGCAACCAAGCCCGCCGAGCCGGCACTTGTCGGCCGCTCGCCGGGACAGCTGATGTGGCGCCGCTTCCGGCGTGACCGGATCGGAGTCGTATCCGCCCTTGTCGTGGCGTTCTTCTTTCTGATCGGACTGCTGGCACCGGTCATATCGGCCCTGTACGGCAAAGATCCGTACACCCGATATGGGCAGATCCAGCCCGGTCTGCTCAACGAGTACGGGTATCCGATCAAGCCCAATGGCGGGATGGACGGGGAGTTCTGGTTCGGGCTCGAACCGAGCACGGGACGTGACGTTTTCACCGAACTCCTTTACGGAATCCGCACGTCTCTGTTCATCGCGCTGGCGGTGACCGTCCTCGCCGTGCTGACGGCGATCGTCCTCGGCATCGCCGCCGGCTATCTCGGCGGCGTCTGGGACTTCCTGATCAGCCGCCTCACCGACCTGCTGATGGCCTTCCCCCAGCAGCTCTTCTTCGTCGCCTTCCTGCCGATCACGACCAGTCTGTTCGTGGACCCCAGAGAAGAGACACCGGTCTGGATCAAGGTCGTCTCGATCATCGTGGTGCTCTGGGCGCTGGGCTGGATGACGCTCGGCCGCATCCTCCGCGGCGTCACCCTCTCGCTGCGCGAGCGCGAGTTCGTCGAGGCGGCCAAGGTCAGCGGCGCGTCCCCCTGGCGCATCATCCGCAAGGAACTGCTGCCCAACACGGTCTCGCCCATCCTCGTGCAGGCCACCTACATGCTCCCCTCCTTCGTGACGACGGCCGCGGCCCTGTCCTTCCTCGGCGTCGGGATCACCGAGCCGACGCCCGACTGGGGCCGGATGTTCGCCACCGCGGCGGCCGTCTACCGCAGCGACATCACCTACATGTTCTTCCCCGGAGTCTCGCTGGTGATCTTCGTCGTCGCCTTCAACCTCCTGGGAGACGCGGTCAGGGACGCCTTCGACCCGAAGACCGTGCGATGACCGGCACGACCTCTCACAACGAACGGGCAGGTGCCAAGGAACCCATGAGCAAGCGAACAGCGCACAGAAGGCGCACGGCGGGAGTGGCGCTCGCCCTCGCCGGAGCCCTCGTCCTCAGCGCGTGCAGCGGTGGCGGAGGCGGCGGCGAGCCGGAGGGCGAGGACAGCGCGGGCCCCGAGCAGTCCGCGGCCATCACCTTCGGCGACGAGGCCGCCTCCACGGGACCGGCCGAGGAGGTCCCGGGGGCGACACCGGGCGGCACCGTCAACGTCCTCCAGGAGACGGCGCCCGACCACCTCGACCCGGCCCAGGTCTACGTCTCCCACGAGTCGAACATCACGCGCCTGCTCCACCGGGGCCTGACGGCCGTCCGGCTCGACAACGAGGGCAACTACAGCGTCCTGGGCGACCTCGCCACCGACGCGGGCCAGGTCAGCGACGAGGGCCGCACCTGGACGTACACCCTCAAGGAAGACATCTACTTCAACGACGGCAGCCCCATCACGTCCGCCGACATCCGGCACTCCGTCGAGCGCCTCTTCGCCGACTTCATCACGCAGGGGCCCAGCTACCTCCAGCGGTGGCTGGCCAACGAGCCGGAGACGTACCGCGAGCTGCTGCCCGACGGCCCGTACGGGGGCGAGCACCTGCCCGACAGCGTCCTGGAGACCCCGGACGAGCGGACCGTCATCTTCCACTTCGAGCAGCCGCAGAACGACCTGCCGTACGCCCTGTCGATGCCGGGCTACGCCGTCGTCTCCGCGGAGGGTGACACCCAGGAGGCGTACGACCAGGAGCCGATGACCTCCGGCCCGTACCAGATCGAGGAGTTCCGCCCCGGGCGCTCGATGACGCTGACGCGCAACGAGTACTGGGAGGCCGCGAGCGACCCGGCGCGCAACGCGTACCCGGACCGGTACGAGATCACGTTCGGCCACACCCGTGAGGACACCACCGCGCGGCTCATGGCCGACAACGGCGAGAACCAGACGACGGTGACGTTCAACAACGGTCTGGACGCGGGCCAGGGCCCCGCCGTCGTGGAGGACCCGCAGTACCAGGACCGCCTCGTGGACGGCTACCAGCCCTACGTCTGGAGCCTCGCCATCAACCAGCAGACCGTCACCGACCGGCGCATACGCGAGGCGATAGCCCTGGCCGTGCCGCTCAACGGCGTCCGCGCCGCGTACGGCGGCGCCCTCGGCGGCGAGTACGCGGGCAGCCTCATCAGCCCGCTGCTGCCCGGACGCGAGGACGACTACGACCCGTTCGGCAAGGTCGCCAACCCGCAGGGCGACATCGCGGGCGCCCGCGCCCTCCTGGAGGAGGCCGACGCGGTCGGCTACGAGCTGAACTACGTCCACCACACCGCGCCCGAGGACCAGCAGGCCGCCATCGCCGTGGAGAACGCGCTGGAGGAGGCCGGGTTCGACGTCAACCGCAGCGAGGTGCCGCCGGAGACCTACTACGACACCATCGGCGTCGTGGACTCCGGCTTCGACATCTACCGCTCCAGCTGGGGCGCCGACTGGCTGTCGGGCTCCACGGTCGTCCCGCCGCAGTACGACGGCCGCCAGATCGCCGACGGTGCGTCGAACTACGCGCACCTGGACGACGAGCACGTCAACTCCGAGATCGACCGCATCCTGCTGATCGAGGACCCCGACCAGGCCGCCACCGAGTGGTTCGAGCTGAGCAAGTACGTCGTCGAGGACGCCGTCGCGTCCGTGCCGGTCATCTACTACCGCCAGACGATGCTGCACGGCTCGCTCATCGGCGGCGCCGTCTTCAACGACGACGTCGGCACCATCGACATGCAGCGCCTGTACGTCATCCAGGACGGCAGCTAGGCCCGTCCTCACAGGGGGCGCCCTGCTCGCGGCGCCCGGCACGCCCGCCGCGTCCGCGAGCGGCCGGACGCCCCCTGTGAAGACGCACCCTGGCCCGCCGGTCCGCCCGGCCCCCGCCCCGTGCGGGGGCCGCGCGGACACCCCCCGGCGGCACACGTCCGGCCGGGTGCGGGGCGGGCCGCCGCCCGCCCCGCATCGCCCGGCGCCCTCCCAGGCCAACGAACCGAAGGCTGCGACCCGATGCTCAGATTCCTCCTGCGGCGATCCCTCGGCGCCCTCGCCATCCTGCTGCTCATCAGCGCCGTGACCTTCTTCCTCTTCTACGCGATCCCGCGCAACCCCGCGCTGCTCGCCTGCGGCAAGGGCGTCTGCACGCAGGAGCAACTGGCCGTCGTCGAGCACAACCTGGGCATCGACAAGCCGATCCCCCAGCAGTACTGGGAGTACATGGTCGGGATCTTCGCCGGACGGGAGTTCCCCGCGGGCAGTTGCCCCGCCCCCTGCCTCGGCTTCTCGTTCCGTGACAACCGCCCCGTCCTGGACACCATCCTCGACCGGCTGCCGACCACCCTGTCGCTCGCCGCGGGCGGCGTCGTCGTCTTCCTGGTGCTCGGCCTCGGCTTCGGCATGGTCGCCGCCTGGCGCCGCGGCACCCTGACGGACCGGACCGTCAGCTCGACGTCCCTCGTCCTCAGCTCCGCGCAGATCTACTTCCTCGGGCCGCTCGCGCTCGCGCTGCTGGTCTACAACAACCAGATCCTGTCGCAGCCCGGCTACTTCCCGATCACGGAGGGGCCAGGCGCGTGGTTCGCCGGGCTGCTGCTGCCCTGGCTGGTGCTCTCCACGATCTTCACCGCCCAGTACACGCGCCTCTCCCGCGCCGCGCTCATCGAGCAGTTGCAGGAGGACCACGTACGGACGGCCCGCGCCAAGGGCATGGGACGGCGCACGGTCTTCTTCCGGTACGCCTGGCGCGGCTCGCTGATCCCGATCGTGACGGTCCTCGGCATCGACATGGGCTCGCTCATCGGCGGCGCCATGATCACCGAACAGACCTTCGCCCTGCCGGGACTCGGCCGCCTGGCCGTTGACTCGGTCACCCAGTCCAACCTGCCGATGCTCATGGGCGTCATGCTCTTCGCCGCCCTGATGATCGTCGTGTTCAACATCATCGTCGATGCCTGCTACGCGCTGATCGACCCGCGCGTACGGCTCGCGTAGGGCAAGGAGCTGACGACGTGACGACCACGCAACCCGCCGCCCCCGGGCCCGAGGTGACCGGCCGCCCCGCGACGGAGCCCGCCGCCGAGCCGTTCCTGTCCGTCCGGGACCTGCGCGTGCGCTTCGGCACCGAGGACGGCGTCGTGAAGGCCGTGGACGGGCTGTCGTTCGACGTCGCGCGCGGCCGGACGCTCGGCATCGTCGGCGAGTCGGGCTCCGGCAAGTCCGTGGCCAACCAGGCGATCCTCGGCCTCCACAACCCGAAGGCCACCGACATCACCGGGCAGATCCTGCTGGAGGGCGAGGACCTGGTGACGGCGCGCGAGCGGCGCATGGAGCAATTGCGCGGCAACAAGATCGCGATCATCTTCCAGGACCCGCTGACCTCCCTGTCGCCCTACCACACCGTCGGCCAGCAGATCGCGGAGCCGTTCCGCAAACACCGGGGCGCCGGGCGCCGCGAGGCCCGCGAACGGGCCGTGGAGATGCTCGCGAAGGTCGGCATACCCCACCCGGCACGGCGCGTGGACGACTACCCGCACCAGTTCTCCGGCGGCATGCGCCAGCGCGTCATGATCGCGATGGCCCTGGTCTGCGACCCCGACCTCCTGATCGCCGACGAGCCGACGACCGCCCTCGACGTCACCGTCCAGGCCCAGATCCTCGACCTCCTCCTCGAACTCCAGCAGGAGTTCGGCTCGGCGATCATCATGATCACGCACGACCTCGGCGTCGTCTCGCGGGTCTCCGACGACATCCTCGTGATGTACGCGGGCCGCGCCGTCGAGCGGGGCACCGTCCACGACGTCCTCAGCCGCCCCCAGCACCCGTACACCTGGGGCCTGCTGGGCTCCATGCCCCGGCTCGGCGGCGACGTCGGCAAGGAGCTGGTGTCCATCCCCGGCGCGCCGCCCAGCCTGCTCGACCCGCCGTCAGGCTGCCCGTTCGCGCCGCGCTGCACCTTCCGCGACGAGGTGCCCGACAACCTTTCCTGCGCGGACGACCGGCCCGCGCTCCCCGACGGCAGGGGCGCCGCGTGCCACCTCACCGGCGAGCGCAGGACCGTCCTGTTCACCGAACGGATCAGGCCCCGGCTCCTGTGAGCACCGCCCCGACGACACCGCCCGCACGGACCGGAGACCGAGGACCCGCCATGACGACCGAGACCGCCGAGACCCAGCCCGCCCCCGCCGGGACGCGTACCCCGCTGATGACCGCCGAGGGCCTCACCAAGTACTTCCCGGTCCGCGGCGGCTTCCCGATCAAGCGGACCGTGGGCGCCGTGCACGCCGTGGACGGCCTCGACTTCACCGTGCACGAGGGCGAGAGCTTCGGCCTGGTCGGCGAGTCGGGCTGCGGCAAGTCCACGACAGGACGGCTGCTCGCCCGGCTGCTTGAGCCGAGCGGCGGCACCCTCACCTACCGGGACCGCGACATCACGCACGCGTCCCGGCGCGAACTGGCGCCGATCCGCTCCGAGATCCAGATGATCTTCCAGGACCCGTACTCCTCGCTCAACCCCCGGCAGACCGTCGGCACCATCATCGGCGGCCCGATGGAGATCAACGGCATCCGGCCGCCCGGCGGGCGGGCGGCGCGCGTCCGCGAACTGCTGGAGACGGTCGGCCTCAACCCCGAGCACTACAACCGCTTCCCGCACGAGTTCTCCGGCGGCCAGCGCCAGCGCATCGGCGTGGCCAGGGCGCTGGCCCTCGAACCGCGGCTGATCGTCGCCGACGAGCCGGTCTCCGCGCTCGACGTGTCGATCCAGGCGCAGGTCGTCAACCTGCTGCGCAAGGTGCAGGAGGAACTGGGCATCGCCTTCCTGTTCATCGCGCACGACCTGGCCGTCGTCCGCCACTTCTCGCAGCGCATCGCCGTGATGTACCTCGGCAAGATCGTCGAGGTGGGCGACCGCGAGGCGATCCACCAGCGGCCCCGCCACCCGTACACCCACGCGCTGCTGTCCGCCGTCCCCGAGGTCGCGCTGGAACACCCGGACGGCACGCCGGCCGAGCCGCCGCGCGAGCGCATCAGGCTCCAGGGCGACGTGCCCTCGCCCACCGACCCGCCCTCGGGCTGCCGGTTCCGCACGCGTTGCTGGAAGGCGCAGGACCTGTGCGCCGAGCAGGAGCCGCCGCTCGTGCGGATCGAGGGGAACGCGGAGGGCCATCTCACCGCCTGCCACTTCCCCGAGGCGGGCACCACCCTGGCCGCCGACCGGCCCGAGCCCGTGCTCCCCGCACCCGTCGAGCCCTGAGCCCGTCCCGTCCCCGAGCCGGGCGGTGGCGACCGCGCACGTCAACGGCCCGGCGCACGGCCCGACATGACGGCCCCCGGCGCCCGCGTGCCCGAGGGGGCGTGCGCCCCTCCTCTGCTTCCGTGCACCCGGCCGTGCACGTGCGTCCGGTCGTTATGATCCATGGCACGTGACGGGCAGCACTCACCCGAGCACGCGCTGAAGCCTGTCGCCGGCCTGCCCTGAACGGGCCCGAAACTCAAGGGGTGATCCTCGGTGGCGCTCTCCGTCTCCGCCGTGCTGCTGCTTGGCATCATCGTCGTCCTCCTCGTCAGGAAAGCCGGACTGAACCTGATGCACGCCTTCGTGTGCATGCTGCTCGGCTTCTACCTCGCCGGGTCGAACGTGGCGCCCGCCATCAGCGACTTCGGGTCGAGCGTCGCCGGGATGATCAGCGAGCTGAGCTTCTGAGCGACCCCCTTTGTTTTTTCCCGGGCACTTGCCTCCGGCGTAGGCTCGCGGCATGAGTCCGGTCACTCCCCGGGTGCTGCTGGTGCACGCCCACCCCGACGACGAGTCGATCACCACCGGCGTGACGATGGCGGCCTGCGCCGCCTCCGGCGCCGGGGTCACGCTCGTCACCTGCACGCAGGGCGAGGAGGGCGAGGTCATCCCGGCGTCGCTGGCCCATCTGGCGGCGGGCCGGGACGACGCGCTCGGACCGTACCGCGCGCGCGAACTCGCCGCCGCCATGGCCGCGCTCGGCGTCACCGACCACCGCTTCCTCGGCGGCCCGGGGCGCTGGCGCGACTCCGGCATGGTCGGGCTGCCGGAGAACGAGCGCCCCGCCGCCTTCCACCGCGCCGACCCCGCCGTCACGGGCGCCGTGCTGGCCGAGGTCATCGCGGAGGTACGGCCGCACGTCCTCGTCACGTACGACCCCGAGGGCGGCTACGGCCACCCCGACCACATCCAGGCCCACCGCACCGCCATGCGCGGCGCGGAGATCGCGCGGGAGCGGCACGGGTACGCCGTCCCGCGCGTGCTGTGGGCCTGCGTGCCGCGCTCGGTTGCCGAGGCGCGGCTCGCCGCGCTGCGCGCCACGGGCCCGGGGCGGTTCGCGGACGTCGCGGACCTCGCGGAGGTGCCGGGCGTCGTGCCGGACGAGGAGGTCGCCGTGACCGTGCGCGGCACCCAGGAGCAGACCGCGGCCAAGGCGGCGGCGATGGCCGCGCACGCGACGCAGATCGAGGTGGACGGCGCCGTGTTCGCCCTCTCCAACGGCCACGCGCAGCCCCTGTGGGAGACCGAGTACTACCGTCTCGCCGTGGGGGCGCCGGTACCCCCGGGCGCGGACGACGTGTTCGCGGGCCTGCCGATCGACGGGACGACCGGCCCCGTACGGGAGGGGAACGCATGAGGATCGCGGCGTACGTCCTGCTCGGGGTGCTCGGCGCGCTCGCCGGGGTCGCGGGCTCCCTGATCCAGGGCGGCTGGTTCCCGCTCGGGCTGCTGCTCGGGCTGGCGGGCGCGGCCGGGCTGTTCTGGGGCGGCGCGCTCGCCACCAGGTCACGGGCGGGGGCGGGCGCCCCGGCCGCGGGCTGGGCGCTCGCGGTGCTGGCGCTGACGTCGAGCCGTCCGCAGGGCGACTTCGTCTTCGCGGCGGGCGCCGGGAGTTACCTCTTCCTCCTCGGCGGCATGGCCGTCGCGGGCGCCGCCGCGACCCTCGCGCCGTCCGAGCGCCCGCTCTTCGCCGTCCAGGAACCGCGCCCACGGCGCTGACGGGTGGTGCCGGGAACGGCGCGTTGTCGCACGTCAGCGCGAAGGGGGGAACGGCTGCGCGGGCGGACGGGCCCCACGCGCCGTGACGCGGACCGCACCGCGCGGTCACGGTGCGTCCGGCTGCCACCCAACCGGGCCTGACCTGCGAAGACTTGCGGGGGAGTGGCGCGTTTTTGCGCCGCGTCGCGCGGCGCCGTACCGTTGCCGGACGGTGTGCCGCCGTGGTGTGTTGCACGGATGTGCCAATCCTGTGGGGGCGGCGTACCACACGGCCGTCACCAGTATCGTGGGGCCAGCCGCCCGGTCCCGGTGTGTTCCCGGGGCGGCCGGTGTAGCCCAACCGGGAGATCCTGCCTTGAGTCGTGAATCTGACAATCCGTCCCCCCGTCCCAGGGGGTGGGGGGACCCCCAGCGCAGCGAAGGAGACGGTGGCGCCCGCCCGGCGGCTCCGCAGCCGGAGGAGAAGAAGACCGAGACCACGCTGACGACGCGCGCCCGGATCAACATCCCCGGGTCCCGGCCGATCCCTCCCATCGTGGTGCGTGAGACGGTGCAGGACGCCGAGGACACGGCGGAGGGCGCCGCCGAGGCCGCGCCGCCGCCCGCCGCCGCCGCGCCGCCGCGCGCCACGGCGCCACCTGAGGCACCGGGCGGTCCCGGCACGGCGGGGGGCAACAAGAAGACCAGCTCCTGGTTCGAGCCCCGCAAGACGACACCGCCCCTGCGCGCGGACACCCCGCCAGGGGGGCACCCGGTCGTCGGCGACACCCCGCCCGCCGGCGTGCCCGACGCGCGGTCCGCGTCCGGTGCCGCCACCGGGCAGACGCCCGTCGTGCCGCCCCGCTCCGTCACGGACACCGGGCCCAACCCGCTGTTCGGCCACACCGAGCCCGACCACGGTCCCGGCACCGGGCCCAACCCGCTGCTCAGCGGCGACACCCCGGTGGAGCACGAGCCGCGCGTACCGCGCAACCCGTGGTACCCGGAGCACCCCGAGACGCCCGCGGACGGCGTGCCGCACCTGCCGCCGCGTCCGGTCGGCGCGACCAGCGGGCCCGTCACCGGCACCATGCCGCTGCCGCGCCGCCAGCCGGTCCGTCCCGAGGACGAGGACCCGACCGGCACGACGATGGACCTCGGCGGCCCGTTCCCGCCCGCGCCCCCGGCCGGGATCGCCGACCTGGAGTCCACCGGGCGGATGGCGCCGATCACCGACGCCGACCGCCCCGCCCCGCCCCGTACGCCGGGCCAGGGCCCCGGTGGCGGCGCCGCGCCGCCGCCCGCGGAACCGGCGCGGAAGGCCGCGCCGCCGCCCGCGCAACCGGCGGCACGCAAGCGCGGCCGGTCCAAGGTCAAGCTGCTGGCCGTGGGGCTCGTCGGGATCGGCGTCATCGCCTACGGCGCCGGGCTGTTCCTCAGCCCGGCCGACGTGCCCCAGGGCACGACGGTGCTCGGCATCGACATCGGCGGCCTCACCACGCAGGAGGCGCAGAACCAGCTGGAGAGCAGCCTCGAAGCGGCGAACAACGAGCCGCTCGTCCTGCGGCTCGGCGACCAGGAGGTGGAGCTGAAGCCCAGCGTCGCCGGTCTGGCCGTGGACGCCGAGGCGACCGCTGCGGCCGTCTCAGGGCAGGACTACAGCCCGGTCGCGGTCTACGGCTCGCTGTTCGGCGCCGAGCGCACGCGGGACGCCGTCGTCGCCGTGGACCGGGAGAAGCTGACGGTCGCGCTGCGCGACCTGACCGAGGGCGTGGGCAGCGGCCCCGTCAACGGCAGCATCACCTTCACCTCGGACGGGCCCATCGCCGACACGGGACGGCCCGGCATGGGCGTGGACGCCGAGGCCGCCGCCGACGCCGTGGAGGCCGCCTTCCGCGACCGCGCGGCGGGCACGGGCGACGGCGTCGTCGAACTGCCGCTGATCGAGCAGCAGCCGGAGATCGGCGAGGAGCAGGTGCGCGCCGCCATGGCGGACTTCGCGGAGCCCGCGATGTCGGGTCTCGTGACGGTCGTCGCGGGCGACCTGAGCATCGACTTCAGCCCGGAGAACTCGATCCACCAGTTCCTCGGCATGGCCCCGGCCAACGGCACGCTCGTGGACACCTACGACCTCGACGCGCTGGCGGCGCTGTACGGTTCGCTGTTCGACGGCGTCCTCGTCACGCGCGGCGACGGCTCGCAGACGCCCGTCAGCCCCGAGGACGTCGCGGGGGCACTGCGGCTGGCGCTCCGCGAGACGGACCCGGAAGCACGCGTGGCGGTCGTGGAGCTGGACGCGAACTGACCCCGGACGGCCACGCGCCGAACCCAGGCGGCCCGTCGGCCCGTACGCGTCACGTACGGGCCGACGGGCCGTCACCGTTCAGGGGGCGCGGCGCGGTAGTGGTAGTGGCTGTGCACGGTGAAGCCGAGCCGCTCGTAGAGCGCGGCGGCGGCATCGTTGCCCGTCTCGACCTGGAGATACGCGGCGCTCGCCCCCTCGGCGAGCGCCGCGCGCGCGAGTTCGCCCATCAGGGCGGTGGCCAGTCCGCGGCGGCGGTGGGCGGGATCCACCTCGATCGCGCCGAAACCGGCCCAGCGGCCGTCGATGACACAACGTCCCACCGCGGCGTGCGTGTTCCCGTCGTCGGCCGGGACGGCGCCGAACAGGACGGACGGGCCGCCGGTGAGGACGCGCCGCGCGCCCGCCGGGTTCTCCGCGACGCGGGGGTAGGCGGCGAGCCAGGCGGCGGACGGCGTCCTGTCGGCCGTCACACGCGGGTCGGGCGCGCGGTCGGCGAGCCGGGCCAGGGGCGCGACGAGCGTCGCCGAGTGGCCGGACGCGGTCCAGCCGAGCTGGTCGAGACGCGCGCTCAGCAACTCGCCCGCGCCGTCGCCCCCGGGGTCGCCCGTCGTGACCTGGACGGCGGCCCGCAGGCCGCGCGCCGCGTACCAGGCGACGAGCGCGCCCGGTTCCGGATCGGCCGGGCCCACCCGCACCGCCGAGTTGGCGCGCCGGGTCCAGCCGTCGCCGCCCGCGCGGGCGAGCCAGTCGCCGAGGCGCGCGGTGTCCTCGCCCGGCCAGCCGCGCGCGGCGACCGCCGTCAGCTCGGCCGTGCCCGCCGCCGGGGCGCCGCGCCGTGGGGCGGGGGCGGGCGGCACCACCTTCCCCGCGACGACGTCGGCCTCGGCCAGCCGCACGATCCGCCCGTCGCGCCGTGTGACGCTGACCACACCGTCACGCCAGGACGTCAGGACGCCCACCGTGTCCGTGAACGTCGCGTTGCGATCTCCCGGGCCGGTCAGCGAGCGGATCGACACCCGTTTGCCCACGTCAGAGGGTGTGATACGGACGACGAGCTGTCCGCTCATGGTGAACTCCATGGCTGAGTGAGCCCCCTCTTTGGCCTCGCGCTGTCCGGACCGGAGATACTAAGCCCGGGCACCGACGACGCCGCGCCCCGCGCGCCCCGGCGGACCGCCGCCACCGTAATGAGGAGGACAGACAGCGTGACCTATGTCATCGCGGAGCCTTGTGTCGATCTGAAGGACAAGGCATGCATCGAGGAATGCCCTGTTGACTGCATCTACGAAGGTCAACGCGCTCTGTACATCCACCCCGACGAGTGCGTGGACTGCGGTGCCTGTGAGCCGGTCTGCCCGGTGGAGGCCATCTTCTACGAGGACGACACCCCGGAGGAGTGGAAGGACTACTACAAGGCGAATGTGGAGTTCTTCGACGAGCTGGGCTCGCCCGGCGGTGCGAGCAAGCTGGGCCTGATCGAACGTGACCACCCGTTCATCGCCGCGCTGCCCCCGCAGAGCCACGACGAGTGACGTCCCGCGTCACCCCGCCCGTCACCGGTCCCGCGCGGCAGCAGCCGCGCGGGACCGGCGCGTCGTCGGACGTGTGCCCTCGCCCGCGCCCGCCTTCGAGAAAGTGAGCCACCCCGTGTCCCTCGTCTCCGCCCGGCTGCCCGTCTTCCCGTGGGATCGTCTGGAGCCGTACAAGGCGACCGCCGCCGCGCACGCGGACGGGATCGTCGATCTGTCGGTGGGCACCCCGGTCGATCCGGTCCCGGCGCTCGTCCGGGCCGCGCTGGCCGCCGCGAGCGACAGCCCCGGCTATCCGACGGTGTGGGGCACGGCGCGGCTGCGCGAGGCGATCCTCGGCTGGCTGGCGCGCCGCACCGGCGCCGCCGGGCTCGGCGAGCGGAACGTCCTGCCGGTCATCGGCTCCAAGGAACTCGTCGCGGCGCTGCCCGCGCAGCTCGGGCTCGGCCCCGGCGACCGGGTGGCCTACCCCGAGCCCGCCTACCCGACGTACGAGGTGGGCGCGCTGCTGGCGGGCGCCGAGCCCGTGCCGTACCGGGGGAAGCCGACCGAACTCGACCCGGCCGGGCTGCGGCTGCTGTGGCTCAACTCGCCCGGCAACCCGACCGGACGCGTCCTGTCGGTGGACGAGCTGCGGGAGACCGTCGCCTGGGCGCGGGAGCACGGGGTGCTCGTCCTCAGCGACGAGTGCTACCTCGAACTGGGCTGGGAGGCCGACCCGGTGTCGGTGCTTCACCCGGACGTGTGCGGCGACGACGTCGCGGGTCTCGTCGCGGTGCACTCGCTGTCGAAGCGGTCGAACCTGGCGGGCTACCGGGCGGCGTTCCTCGCGGGGGACGCGGCGGTCCTGGGGGAGCTGCTCGCCGTACGCAAGCACGCGGGGATGATGCTGCCCGCGCCCGTGCAGGCGGCGATGGTGGCCGCGCTGGACGACGACGCGCATGTCGCGGAGCAGCGCGCGCGGTACGCGGCCCGGCGTTCCGCGCTGCGCGGGGCGCTGGAGGGGCGGGGCTTCCGCGTCGAGGACAGCGAGGCGTCGCTCTACCTGTGGGCGACGCGGGACGAGGACTGCTGGGCGACGGTTGCGTGGCTCAGCGAGCTGGGCGTTCTCGTGGCGCCCGGGGAGTTCTACGGCGAGGCGGGGCGGCGTTTCGTCCGCGTGGCCTTCACGGCGACCGACGAACGCGTCGCCGCCGCCGTACGCCGCCTGGCGTGAGCCGCCGCCGGGCCGTGGCGGGAGCCGCGGCCCGGCGGGGCGCGCCGGTCGGACCGGTCGGACGTGTCAGAGCAGCCCGATGTTCTGGGCGTCGGGCCGCGCGACCGAGGCGGCCGTGCCGCTCAGCTCGTTGGTGGCGGCGCGGGCGTCCTCCGGGCTGCCGACGACGTCGCGCACCGTCGTGGCCGCCGTGCGGCCGGTGCCCGTCGCGAGGTCGTTGGCCATCGGGCCGACGACCGGCATGACGGCCGTCACGAACTCGCCGCCGATCTTGTTCACCACGCCGTTCGCGGCGGTCGTCACATTCTCGAGCGTCTGCTCGACGCCCGCGCTCTCCAGCCCTTCCAGGCCCGCCAGCGGCGCGGCCAGCGGCTGTTCTGCTCCTGCCGCGACCGCCTGTCCGGCCGCGCCCGCGACCGGCGCGGCGCCTGCCGCCAGGAGGAGGGCCGCGCGGGCGATCCGGCGGGCGAACGGCTTGCGGGAGGTGGACATGGTGCTCCTTCGCCTGGGTTCTGCGGGGGCCGTGGAGGGAATCCTCGGTTGCCTCCGTGCCTATCGGCCGGGAGCGGCGGGAGGTTGCGGGCCTTCCGGGTAAAGGATTGGCAATGCGCGGAATTACCGGCGGGCGGGTAAGGGGGCATTCGGCGGACGGCCCGCCACGTACGGGAATTGACGTCACGTCAGCATCACGTACCGGCAAGGCGTGTTCACGCGGCGCACGCCCCGTGGAAGCTCTCCTTGTCCGCGACGCGTCACACGAAAAGCGGCCGCGGGATGTTGTACGGCGGATGAGGAAGCGGGCGTCCTCATTCCGTTCCTCTCCCCGGACGAGGGGATTTCCGCACACCTGTACCGGGGCGATTCCGGGGACTTACCCGCCCGCGGGGGACACGGAGATCAGCACGGAGGACGGCGGCCCCGCCGCGTTTTCCCCCGCGTTTTCCTCCCGCCAGCCGTCGGCGCCCGAGTCGGCCTCCCAGACCCGTCCCGCATAGGCGACGCGGGTAATTCCCAGCTCCCCCGAGTGCGCCACCGCCCAGTGCGCCAGCTCCCAGCCGCGCCGTTCGCCGCCCTCGTCCGGCACCGGCACCGTCACGTCCGCGCCCTCGCCCCGCGGGTCGGCCGACGGGCCGAAGTCCCGCACCAGCCGCGCCGTCACCCCGGCGGCCGCCGCCTCGGCGAGCTGCGCGGCGGTCGCCCCGCCGTCCGCGCGCCCCTCGTCGCCCTCCGCGCCGTCCCCCGCGCCCGGCTCGTCCGGCACGCAGGTGAGGGACGCGGGCGCCCGGCCGGTCAGCGCGCCGGACAGCAGCGTCGCCCGCGGCTCGTGCTTCGCGTACTCGTCGGGGAACGCGCTGCGCTGCACCGCCTGCGCCGCGACGGTCAGCGGCAGCGTCTCGTAGTCGGGCACCTCGACCAGGTGGTCGTAGAACTGCCCCGCCGCGTACACCGGGTCCATGACCTGCTCCTCCGTGCCCCAGCCCTGCGAGGGCCGCTGCTGGAAGAGGCCGAGGGAGTCCCGGTCGCCGTAGTCGATGTTGCGCAGCGCCGACTCCTGCATCGCCGTGGCCAGCGCTATCGTCACCGCACGCTCCGGCAGACCGCGTACGGAGGCCACCGCCTCGATCGTCGCCGCGTTGGCCGCCTGCTGCGGCTCCAGCCGGTACGGCTCACCGCCCTCCGCCGCCGCGGTCACCAGGCAGTGCGCCGGTTCGCTGCCCGGACCGGCCACGAACTGCGCGTACGCGTAGCCTCCCAGCGCCGCCAGCACGACCATGCCGAACAGGCCGCGCA
This sequence comes from Streptomyces avicenniae, assembly GCF_000719135.1. Lineage (GTDB taxonomy): Bacteria > Actinomycetota > Actinomycetes > Streptomycetales > Streptomycetaceae > Streptomyces > Streptomyces avicenniae. The sequence continues at coordinate 138,685 of NZ_JOEK01000013.1, forward strand.
CCACGCGGCGTGCTCCTGCGGCGTCCGTCCGTTCTGGCACGCGACGAGGGTAGCCGGTGCGGCCCGCCCCCTCCCGCCGCCCGGGTACGGTGAGCCCATGGAACCGCCCCTGCTGGACCTCGGCCTGGACGCCGCGGCGCTCACCGCGCGCCTCGTGGACATCCCCTCCGTGAGCGGCACGGAGAAGCCGCTCGCCGACGCGGTCGAGGCGGCCCTGCGGACCCTCCCGTGGCTGCGCGTGGACCGGCACGGCAACAACGTCGTGGCCCGCACGGCACTCGGCCGGGCCGAGCGCGTCGTCCTGGCGGGGCACCTCGACACCGTCCCGATCGCGGACAACGTCCCGTCCCGCCTCGACGCGGACGGCACCCTGTGGGGCTGCGGCACCTGCGACATGAAGTCGGGCGTGGCCGTGCAGCTGCGCGTCGCCGCGACCGTCCCCGAGCCCAACCGCGACCTGACCTTCGTCTTCTACGACAACGAGGAGATCGCCGCCGAGCACAACGGCCTCGGCCACCTCGCGGCGGCGCACCCCGACTGGCTCGCGGGCGACTTCGCCGTCCTGCTCGAACCCTCGGACGGCGAGGTCGAGGGCGGCTGCCAGGGCACCCTGCGGATGCTGCTGCGGCTCACCGGCAGGCGTGCGCACTCGGCGCGTTCCTGGACCGGCGAGAACGCGGTCCACGCCGCCGCCCCCGTCCTCGCCCGCCTCGCGGCCTACCAGCCGCGCCGCCCCCTCATCGACGGCCTTGAGTACCGCGAAGGGCTCAACGCCGTGCGGATCGAGGCGGGCGTCGCGGGGAACGTCATCCCGGACGAGTGCGTCGTCACCGTCAACTACCGCTACGCCCCGGACCGCGACGCGCGCGAGGCCGTCGCGCACGTCCGCGAGGTCTTCGCGGACTGCGGCGTCGCCGAGTTCACCGTGGACGACCACTCGCCCGGTGCCCTGCCCGGCCTCGCGCACCCCGCGGCCCGCGCGTTCATCGAGGCGGTCGGCGGCACGGCGCGGCCCAAGTTCGGCTGGACGGACGTCTCGCGCTTCAGCGCCCTCGGCGTGCCCGCCGTGAACTACGGTCCTGGTGACCCGAATCTCGCCCACAAGCGGGACGAGCGGGTGGACACGCGGCAGGTGCTGCGCTGCGAGGAGCGGCTGCGCGCCTGGCTGACGGCGGCCTGACGCCGACGCCCGCCGGGGACGACGACCGGTACCGCCCGCACGGAGGTACCCAGAGGTGAGGAGCAGGGCATGAACGGCAGCGCGGAGCCCGAACGGGACCGTCCCGGGGGCTTGCGGGAGGGCGTACCGGCCGATTCCGCGGCGGCGGACGAGGCCGTCGCGCGCGAGCGCGCCGGGGCGACGACGCACCGGGGCGAGCAGCGCCTCGGCCCGGTGGTGCGCCGCCGCGGCCAGGTCGTCCCGGGGACGGCCGACCAGCGGCTGCTGGACACCAGGGGCCCGTCCGACTGGGTGCACGGCGACCCGTGGCGGGTGCTGCGCATCCAGTCCGAGTTCGTGGAGGGCTTCGGCGCGCTGGCCGAACTCGGCCCGGCGGTCAGCGTCTTCGGCTCCGCGAGGACACCCCCTGGCGCGCCGGAGTACGAGCTGGGCAGGCGGATCGGCCGCGGGCTCGTCGAGGCGGGCTTCGCGGTGATCACCGGCGGCGGGCCCGGCGCGATGGAGGCCGCCAACCGCGGCGCGAGCGAGGCGGGCGGCGTCTCGGTCGGCCTCGGCATCGAGCTGCCCTTCGAGCAGGGGCTCAACGAGTACGTGGACATCGGCATCAACTTCCGCTACTTCTTCGTGCGCAAGACGATGTTCGTCAAGTACGCGCAGGGCTTCCTCGTCCTGCCCGGCGGGCTCGGCACGCTCGACGAGCTGTTCGAGGCGCTCACCCTCGTGCAGACCAGGAAGGTGACGCGCTTCCCCATCGTCCTGGTCGGCACCGCCTACTGGGCCGGTCTTGCCGACTGGCTGCGCGAGACCGTGATCGCGCAGGGCAAGGCGTCCGACCGTGACCTGGCGCTCATCCACGTCACGGACGACGTGGACGAGGCGATCGCGCGCGTCACCGAGCCCTGAGCGGCCCCGTCCGCGTCAGGCCAGCCCCCGGCGGGCGACCGCCGGGGGCCGGTGGCCCGCGATCGAGGCCACCATGTCGAGCACCTGCCGCGTCTGCGCCACCTCGTGCACCCGGTAGACGCGGGCGCCGAGCCAGGCGGAGACGGCGGTGGTGGCCAACGTCCCGAGCAGCCGCTCCTTCACCGGCAGGTCCAGCGTCTCGCCGACGAAGTCCTTGTTGGACAGCGAGACGAGCACGGGCCAGCCGGTCGCCGTCATCTCGCCGAGCCGCCGCGTCGCCTCCAGCGAGTGGCGCGTGGACTTGCCGAAGTCGTGGCCCGGGTCGATGAGCACCCCGTCCCGGCGCACGCCGAGGGCGACGGCCCGCTCCGCCAGCCCGACCGTGACGCGCAGGATGTCCGCCATCACGTCGTCGTACGCCACCCGGTGCGGTCGCGTGCGGGGCAGGGCGCCGCCCGCGTGCGTGCAGACGAGGCCCGCGCCGAACTCGGCGGCCACCTCGGCCAGCCGGGGGTCCACGCCGCCCCAGGCGTCGTTCAGCAGGTCGGCGCCCGCCGCGCACGCCTCGCGCCCCACCTCGTGCCGCCAGGTGTCCACGCTGATCACGACCGACGGGTGCCGCTCCCTGACCGCCGCCACGAACCCGGCCGTCCGCCGGATCTCCTCGGCCGTGTCCACCTCGGCGCCGGGACCCGCCTTGACCCCGCCGATGTCGATGATGCCCGCGCCCTCCTCGACCGCCTGCGCGACCCGTTCGAGCGCCGCGCCGTCGGCGAAGGTCGCGCCCTGGTCGTAGAAGGAGTCGGGCGTGCGGTTGACGATGGCCATGATCACCGGCTCGTCCGGGGGATACGTCGCGGTTCCGAGACGCAGCATGCCGTTCAGCTCTCCGCTCCCTCTTCAGGCGCTTGGGGTCCTCCGTGGCCGCCGCGCGGGCGCCGGCCCCGGGGCACGAACCTACCTGGCGGTCCGGCCACCGGTCGTGGGCGGGACGTGCGACGATCGGCGGAGCGCGCGGCGGGCGGGGCGGGCGCGGACGGCAGGAACCGACGAAGGGGACGCGGGTGTTCTGGATTCTCATCGCCACGATGGTGCTGGTGATCGCCGGAGTCACGCTGGCCGTGCTCAGCAGCGGCGACGGCACGGGCGGCCCGGTCACCGGCGGGCTCGTGGACGCCGTGCCCGACCGGCTCGACGACCCGCTGCCCCGTGACCGGCCGGTCGCCCCGGCCGACGTGGTGCGCGTCCGGTTCCCGGTCGGCGCGCGCGGCTACCGCATGGCGGAGGTGGACGACGTGCTGGACCGCCTGGCGGCCGAGCTGGCCGAGCGGGACGCCCGCATCACCGAGCTGGAGACCGCCCTGGCGGGCGCGCAGGCCCTGGCGCTCGACCACCAGGACCTCGCGGACGAGGCGCCCGCGCGCGCGGACGAGGCCACGGGGGGCGGCGCGTACCCGCGCGAGGCGTTCGCCGACCGGGCGGCGGAGAACGCGGCGTTCGTGGACGGCGCCTTCGCGGACGGCGGCCCGGCCCAGGAGCGCTCGGCGGGGCCCGGCGTCTGAGCGTCGGCGGCCCTCAGCGGCCCTCGAAGCGTGGCGTCCCCTTCCGGAGGAACGCCTCGACGGCCGCCCGGTGGTCGGCCGAGGCCCCGGCCTCCCGCTGGAGCTCCGCCTCAAGCGCCAGGGTCTCGTCCAGCGTGTGCGCCGCGCCGAAGGCCAGGGACCGCTTCAGCGCCGCGTAGGCGAGCGTCGGCCCGGCCGCGAGAGCGCGCGCCAGCTCGCGCGCGGTCGCCGCCAGCGCGTCGTCCGGCACGACACGCTGCACGAGGCCGAGCCGTTCCGCCTCCTCGGCGCCGATCCGGCGCGGGCACAGCAGCAGCTCGGCGGCCCGGCCCGCGCCCACGGCGCGTGGCAGCGTCCAGGACAGCCCGGAGTCCGCCGTCAGGCCGATCCCGGCGAACGCGGTGTGAAATGACGCACTCAGGCCCGCCACGCGCAGGTCGGCCGCGAGGGCGAGACCGAGCCCCGCTCCGGCGGCGGCGCCCTGGACGGCGGCGACGACCGGTTTGGGCATCGCGGCGATCTCCCGGACGATCGGCCCGTAGTGGCGCGCCACGGTGGCCATGGCGTCCCCCGGCTCCGCCTCCCCGGCGAGGGCCGCGCGGTGCTCCGCGAGATCCTGTCCGACGCAGAACGCACGGCCGCCCGCCGTCAGGAGAACCGCCCGTACCGCGGAATCCGCCGCCGCCTCGCGCAGCGCCGCCAGGAGTGCTTCCTTGGCCGCGACATTCAGGGCATTCAGCTGCGCCGGTCGATTCAGCGTGATCGTCGCAAGACTCTCGGTCACTTCCCGCAGCACCGTGTCGTCCATGTCTTTCAGCATGGCGCAGACATCGGGGGTATCGCGGTCAATCGCCGTATTGAGTGGTTTTGCGCGTACGCGTTGCCGAAGGGATACCGGCCGATGTTGGTCAGGGGGACGTTCCATGCGGGATAATGACCTGGAGCAATGTGTTCGACGCCGGTGTCCGTTGGCTTCTCGTCCAAGGGGCGCCGGTGGAGACGGGCTGGTTCAGGAAGGGGAACGAGCATGGCGGCCATGAAGCCGCGGACGGGCGATGGTCCGCTTGAGGTGACCAAGGAGGGGCGGGGCATCATCATGCGCGTTCCGCTCGAAGGCGGTGGCCGACTCGTTGTCGAGCTGACCCCGGACGAAGCGGTCGCCCTTGACGAGGAACTCAAGAAGGTGACCGGCTGAGCCCCGGTGCTCGGCCGTTCTTTATATCTCCTTGTATCAGCGTTTTACCGCTTCACCGTTCCACCGTCGTATTCCTTCGGCGCTGCCCCGGCCTGGTCCGGGGCAGCGCCGTCTCGGCGTCGGGGCGCCGCCGCGGCTCACACGCGCGTGGCGCACAGCAGGCCGTCGCCGACCGGCAGCAGCGCCGGGACGAGTTCCCGGCTCTCCCTGACGGTGCGCAGCAGCTCGCGGATCCTGCGGACCTCCGTGGGCTGGGCCGCCGAGTCCACGGTGCGTCCCCCGGCGAACATCCCGGCGAAGCAGAGCAGCCCGCCGGGCCGCAGGAGCCGCAACGATTCTGCGAGGCATTCCAGGCATTCGAGCCGGTCGCCGTCGAAGAAGACGAGGTCGTAGCCGCCGTCGGCGAGCCGGGGCAGGACGTCCAGCGCGTGCCCGGGGATGAAGCGGGCCCGGTTGGCGGCGAAGCCCGCGGACCTGAACGCCTGCCGGGCGAACTGCTGCCGTTCCGGCTCGATGTCCACGGTGGTGAGCACCCCGTCGGGGCGCATGCCGTGCAGCAGGTACAGGCCGGAGACGCCGGTGCCCGTGCCGATCTCCGCCACCGCGCGGGCGCCCGCCGTCGAGGCGAGCAGTCGCAGGGTGTCGCCGGTCCCGGGGGACACCGCGCGTACGCCTGCCTCCCGTGCCCGTTCGCGGGCCCAGCGCAGGGCCGTTCCCCCGGCGCTGTCGGCGTCAGGTTCGCCATACGCCTCGGCGAACGCCCAGCTCCTCAGCCGGTTGCCGGTAATGACCCTCTCCTGTCCCCGTCTGTCACGCGGTTCGACTGTAGCGACTCCGGGCGGGAACAGGACGCCCGGACCGCTCGTTGGATCCACCGGACGGCCCGCGGACCCGATGCCCGCGGTCAAAGCCGGTCAAGAATGCTTATCCGGAGCTAACGGGCGAGGTGGCTATGGTAGGGACTCCACTGGACACCACCAGAGCCGACAGGGGAGGTGCGGCCACGTCCACGGGGCGGAGAGGGCTCAGGCGCTTTCTGCGGACGTCCGGCGGGCCGAATTCCGTGACAGACACCGCTGACGCAGATCGGGCGCACACCACCGCCGCCTTCACCGACGGCACCACCACCGCCGTCGCGACGTTCGGCGCGGGGCCCGAGGGTCAGAGCTGGGCACCGCCCAGCTGGGAGGAGATCGTCAGCACCCACAGCACCCGCGTCTACCGGCTGGCCTACCGCCTCACCGGCAACCAGCACGACGCAGAGGACCTCACCCAGGAGGTCTTCGTCCGGGTGTTCCGTTCGCTGTCCACCTACACGCCGGGCACCTTCGAGGGCTGGCTCCACCGCATCACCACCAACCTGTTCCTCGACTCGGTCCGCCGCAAGCAGCGCATCAGGTTCGACGCCCTGGGGGAGGACGCGGCCGAGCGGCTGGCCAGCCGTGAGCCCACCCCCCAGCAGCACTTCAACGACACCCACTTCGACGCCGACATCCAGCAGGCGCTCGACACCCTGCCGCCCGACTTCCGCGCCGCCGTGGTCCTGTGCGACATCGAGGGCCTGAGCTACGAGGAGATCGCCACCACGCTCGGCGTCAAGCTGGGCACCGTCCGCAGCCGTATCCACCGGGGCCGCTCACACCTGCGCAAGGCCCTGCCGCACCGCTCCCCCCGTGGCCGCGCGGACGCCGACGCGCAGCCGGCGGACGAGTCCGTCCTCGCCGTCGCGCCCGCCGGGCCGGAAAGCGGGGCGGTATGAGCAGCCCTCCCGAGCACGGCCCGGCCGACCGGCATCTCGGTGACAGGCTCGCCGCCCTGGTGGACGGCGAGCTGTCCCACGACAGCCGCGACCGCGTCCTCGCGCATCTGGCGACCTGTCCCGGCTGCAAGGCCGAGGCGGACGCCCAGCGCGCGCTGAAGTCCGCGTTCGCCAGCACCCCGCCGCCGGCCCCCTCCGCGGGCCTCCTGGCACGCCTCCAGGGCCTCCCCACGACGGCGTCGGCCCCCCCCGACGGGCCCGAAGGCCCGGACGCGGCGGGCCCCCTGGGGCGCGGCCTCGGCGGCCGGGCGCTGCCCGGCGGCGAGGAGCGCCCGCAGGCCGAGCGCGCCTTCGCCCTCGGGCTGCTGCCCGGCGGCAAGGACCGCGACTCGCTGCTCGCCCCCGCCACGCTCGACGCACAGCGCGGCTTCCGCATCCACGAGACGGCCCGCCCGCACCGCGGTCACCGGCTGGCCTTCGCCGCGGCGGGGGCGGTCTCCCTGGCCGCCTTCGCCATCGGCGGCGCGCTCTCCGGCCTGGGCACCCCCTCCGGCGGGACCGGTTCTCCCGGCACCGTCGCCGCGGGCAACGGTGCCCCCGCCACCTCCTCCCTCCGCCCGGTGAGCGGCCGGTCCGACGAGGAGAGCCGCGGGCCCCGTTCCCAGCTCGCCGCGCTGAGCGGCTCGCTCGGTCCGGTCGCCCCGAGCGGCCAGCTGCCGCCGCCCGGCATGCCGTTCCTCGCCCCCGACCCGCTGAGCTACCCCGCCACGCCCTTCTCACCCGATCCGGTCGTCGTCCCCGCCGTCTCGCTGCTGACCCTCGCCCCGCCGACGGCCCCGGCGTCCGACGGCACGTCCCCCACCCCGGCCCCCACCGCCCCGCCGTCCGTCACCGACGGAGCCGTGAGCCCGCGCTGATCCCGGCCGCCTCACCTGGTTCAATGCCTAGGGGGAACGGGGCACGGGGGATTCGGACGGCTCGTCACACGATGGGGACACGCCATGGACAAGGGAAACAGCCTTCCCGGCCACCAGGCCGACTCCCAACTGCCACCGGGGCCGCCTGAGCGGCCCGAACAGCCGAAGGGCGTCGCCCCCGAGCCGGACGACCACCCGGGCCACGACCCGTACGGCACCCCGCCCTACGGCCAGCCGGGCCCGTGGGCCCCCGCGCCCCCGGTCCAGCGGCCCGAGCCCACGCCACCGGCCGGGACCAGCGTCGGCACGCCACCGGCGGGACCGCCCTCGGGCGAGACCGTCCTGCCGGGCCCCCCGCCGCAGCCCCCGCGCTACGACCCCTGGGCCGCACGGAGCCCCTGGGCGGCCCCCGCGCCGCCCGGCGTCCCGCCGGCGGACGACACCACGGACACCCCGCCGCGCCCCGGCGCGCGCCGCCTGGTCGCGGGCGCCACGCTGCTCGCGCTGCTGGCGGGCGTCCTGGGCGGCGTCATCGGCGTCTACCTGGAACGGAACGGCGCGTTCAGCGACGTCCACCTCTCCAGGACGGCGGGCCAGGACAGCGCCCCCGAGCCGGGCAGCATCGCCGGGATCGCCAACGCCGTGCTGCCCGCCGTCGTCACCCTCCACGTCTCGGGCACCGACTCCGGCGCCACCGGCACCGGCTTCGTCCTCGACGACGAGGGCCACATCCTCACCAACGCGCACGTCGTGCGCCCGGCCGGTGAGGGCGGCGCCATACAGGTCATGTTCGCGGGCGGCGAGACGGCGCGCGCCGAGGTCGTCGGGCAGGACGCGGGCTACGACCTGGCCGTCGTCAAGGTCTCGGGCGTGACCGGCCTCACGCCCGTCGAGCTGGGGGACTCCGACACCGTCCGCGTCGGCGACCCCGTCGTCGCCATCGGCGCGCCCTTCGACCTCGCGGGGACCGTCACCTCCGGCATCATCAGCGCCACCGAGCGCCCCATCACCGCGGGCGGCGAGGAGGCGGACGGCTCCGACATCAGCTACGTCAACGCGCTCCAGACCGACGCCCCCATCAATCCGGGGAACTCGGGCGGGCCCCTGGTCGATCTCGACGGCCGCGTGATCGGTGTCAACAGCGCCATCCGCACCGGCGACTCGGGCGGCTTCGACGCCGGTGGCTCGGGCAGCGTCGGCCTCGGCTTCGCCATCCCCGTCAACCAGGCGGCCGACGTCGCCGAGCAGCTGATCAACACCGGGCGCGCGACCCATCCGGTCATCGGTGTGACCCTCGACACCGGCTGGACGGGCGACGGCGCCCGGGTCGGCAGCTCCACCGGCGGCACGGCGGTCGAGCCGGGCAGCCCCGCCGACGCCGCGGGCATCAGGGAGGGCGACGTCATCACGGCCGTGGACGGCGCCCAGGTCCGCAGCGCCGACGAGCTGATCGTCCGCATCCGCAGCCACCGCCCGGGCGACGAGCTGTCCCTGACCGTGGAGCGCGACGGCGAGGACGTGACGCTCACCGTGGTCCTGGGGGAGGCGGCGGGCGACGCGTGAGGCGGCCCGTGCCACGCGCGGACCCGCATCGTTTACCCGCTCGTGGCTCCCCGCCTCTCCCATACGCCCCCCTGGGCGGGTACCGTTTTGTGACAACCGCGCGCGCGAGGGAGCTGACAGGTGTTCTTCGATATTGGGTCCCTGGAGTTCATCGTGCTCCTGGTGCTGGCGATCCTGGTCTTCGGGCCGGAGAAGCTGCCCAAGATGATCCAGGAGGCCGCCGCCTTCATCCGCAAGATCCGCGAGTTCTCCGACACCGCGAAGCGCGACATCCGCTCCGAGCTGGGCCCGGAGTTCAAGGACTTCGACTTCGAGGACCTGAACCCGCGCACCTTCGCGAAGAAGCACCTCCTCGACAACGACGACCTGGGCCTGCGCGAGCTGGGCACGAGCCTCGACATGCGCAAGGAGCTGTCCGACGTCGCCGACGCGGTGAACAGCCGCCCGGACGGTCCCGACCTGACGAAGCCCTCGGACACCGCCGCCGCCCGCCCGGCCGCCGGACCCGTCAGCCTCGCCAAGGACACCGACGTCAAGCCCGTCGTGCCGCCCCCGGCGACCTCCCCCGCGGAGCGCAGCCCGTACGACGCCGACGCGACCTGACGCGGGGCGCCGAACCGGCCCGGAGGGCGCCCGCCCGACGCCACCTGAGTGGAATCACACCCGCGCGCGGGCACATGACGCCACCCGGTCTTCCGGCATGCCCGACAGCTCCGATGCGGATGGCTATCCTCCCTATGTCCGGGGTGTGCCCAGGACGAGGGCAATGAGGAGGCGTCGCGTTACATGGAGACGACCAGTCGAGCCGAACCGCAGGACGCCACGGGTGGTGGCGACGACACCGGGGGACAAGGCGCGGCGCAGGGGGTGCCCGGGGCGCGGCGCGCGGTGGAGGGCTATCTGCTGGCCCAGTTCCCCTGGTACGGGCTGGACGAGGCGTTCACCGGACCGCGCTGGCTCATGCAGGTCGGCATGGCCGCCGACGGCGCCGTCGAGCACGGCTCCACCGGGCACGGCGACGAGCCCTCGCTCCGCGGCGAGCTGGGCGGCGAGGCCGACCAGCGCTTCACCGTCGTCGTGACGGTCGCGAGCCGCCCGGGACGCCGCAGCCCGGACGGCAGCGGCATGCTGGAGGCCACCTCGGTCTCCTCCGCCGCCTGGCTCGCGGGCTCAGGACTGCTGTCGTGCACCTGGCCCGCCCAGATGGAACGCGCGCTGCGCCAGGACTGGCTCGAACAGCAGACGGCCATCGCGTGGGAGCTGGCCGACGACCTCGACGGCGGCGGCTGGTCCACCCTGTCCCTGCCCGTGGACGGCATCCCCACCGACTTCCTCTACCGCGAGTCCGAGTACGGCTGGGTCCTCGCCGGGGCGGCCCAGCACGGCGTCCACATCGGCGCGTACGGCCGCGGCATGAGCGCCTACGGCCTCGGCTTCGCCGTCGTCAAGGACATCGAGAGCTACGCGGAGCGCACCACCCCCACGCCCTGACCCGCCCCCCGCGCGGGCCCGCGACCGCCGGGCCGGACCCCCGGCCCGGCCCGCGTACGCCCTCCGGCGGGCCGGTCAGAGCCTGCCGCGCGGGGTCAGCCCCAGCGACATGCCCGCCAGCCCCCGCTGCCGTCCGCTCAGCGTGGACGCCACCCGGCGCAGCGCCTCGGCGGCCGGGGAGCCGGGGTCGGCCAGCACGACGGGCGTCCCGTCGTCGCCGCCCTCGCGCAGCCGCACGTCGATCGGGACCGACCCGAGGACCGGCACCTCGGCGCCCGTGGCCCGCGTCAGCCCGTCGGCGACGCGCTGCCCGCCGCCCGTGCCGAAGACGTCCACCAGCTCGCCGCAGTGCGGGCAGGGCAGGCCCGCCATGTTCTCCACGACGCCGACGATCTTCTGGTGCGTCTGCACCGCGATCGAGCCCGCGCGCTCGGCGACCTCGGCCGCCGCCTGCTGCGGCGTCGTCACGACGAGGATCTCCGCGCCGGGCACCAGCTGCGCCACCGAGATGGCGATGTCGCCCGTCCCCGGGGGCAGGTCGAGCAGCAGCACGTCGAGGTCGCCCCAGTAGACGTCCGCCAGGAACTGCTGGAGCGCGCGGTGCAGCATCGGGCCGCGCCACACGACCGGGGCGTTGCCCGGCGTGAACATCCCGATGGAGATGACCTTCACGCCGTGGGCCGACGGGGGCATGATCATGTTCTCGACCTGGGTCGGCCGCGCGTCGGTGCCGAGCATGCGGGGCACCGAGTGGCCGTAGATGTCGGCGTCCACGACGCCGACCTTCAGCCCGTCCGCGGCGAGGGCCGCCGCCAGGTTCACCGTCACGGAACTCTTGCCGACGCCGCCCTTGCCCGACGCGACGGCGTACACCCGCGTCAGCGAGCCGGGCTGGGCGAACGGGATCTCCCGCTCCGCCTTCCCGCCGCGCAGGGTCGTCGCCAGCTCCTTGCGCTGCTCGTCGCTCATCACGTCGAGATCGACCCGGACGTCCGTCACCCCGGGGACCGCGCGGACCGCCGCCGTGACGTCCGCGGTGATCGAGTCGCGCATCGGACAGCCCTGGATGGTCAGATACACGCCCACGGTGACGGTGCCGTCCGCCGCGATCTCCACCGACTTGACCATGCCGAGATCGGTGATGGGCCGGTGGATCTCCGGGTCGTTCACCCGCTGCAGCGCCGCCCGTACGGCGTCCTCGCCGACGAGGGAGGTATCGGTAGCCATGCCCCGATGGTACGGCGGCCGGAACTCCCCACGGCCATGGCCCTTTCCGGGCCGCGCGCCCTTGCCGGTACGCTGCGCCTCACCTGTCCGCGACCCCCGGCGAGAGGCAGCCCTCGTGACCCCTCGTTCCCCCCTGTTCCCCCGGCGTCGGCGCGGCCTCCCGGCAGGGCGCGGCGGCGGTGGGAGAGGCCGCGCGCGCACGGCCCTGTGCGTCGGGCTGCTGGGCGCCGCGCTGACGGCCTGCGGCGGCGGCGAGGACCCCGACGCGGGGACGAACGGCGTCGGCAGGCTCACCGCCGAGGAGATCGAGCAGCGCGCCAGGGAGGCCGCGGCGGGCGCCTCGTCCGTGCGGCTTGAGGGCACGGTGATCACCGCCGACCAGGAGTTCGAGCTGGACGTGCAGCTCGCCGAGGACGGCGCGATGGGCGAGGTGTCCTGGGAGGGCGCCCTCTTCGAGCTGCTGCGGGTGGGCGAGGAGCTGTACATCTCCGCCGACCAGGCGTTCTGGGAGAGCGACGCCGTACCCGAAGGGCTGAACTCGGACCCGGCGGAGAAGCTGGACGGCAAGTACGTGCTGGTGGCCCCCGAGGACCCGGCGTACGAGCAGCTGATCGGGTTCACCGAGATGGACGTCCTGCTGGACGGGCTGCTGGTCATGGAGGGCGAGCGGGCGACGGCGGACCGCGCCGAGGTCGGCGGGGTGCAGACGATCCGGGTGACGGCCGGTGACGGCGCGGGCGGGGCGCTGGACGTCGCGCTGATGGGGGAGCCGTATCCGCTGCGCCTCGAACGGGGCGGCGCGGCCGGTGAGCTGATGCTGCGGGACTGGGACGAGCCGTTCGAGCCGGTGCTGCCCGCCGAGGAGCAGGTCGTGGACTACGGGGACGCGATCCTCGACGAGGAGGCGGACGAGGAGTCGGAGTCGGACGAGGACGGGTGACGCGCCCGGCCCGTCACACCCCGCCCCGGCGCCCGCGCCGCGCCCGCCGCGCCGGAAGGCCGCTGGGCGTGGGGGAGCGCGTGGTGGCCGGGGACGGCAGGGGCGGCGCCGCCTCGGACGCGGTGGGCATCGCGCCAGGCCGCTGCGTCGGCTCCCCTTCCTGACCGAGCCGCAGGACCCGGCAGCCGTCACGCCAGCGGTCGGCGGTCGCCCCGGGGGCGTCCCGCCCGTTCAGCCGCTTCGCGGACAGCTCGGCCACGGCCGCCGTCCACGCCTCGCCGCCCGGCGCGGGCTCCGTCACGGCCACGGGCCACACGACGAGCCGCCCGCCCTTGTCCTTGCTGCGGCAGGAGACCTCCGCCCGGCCGCCGTCCACGAGGCCGAGCCCGTCCAGCGGCTGCTCGCCAGGGCCGCCGACGAGCCAGACCGCGCCGTCGTGCCACACGTGCCACAGCGCCCGCGCCGTCCCCCCGGGGCCGCGCACCCACACCAGCGCGGACTTCCGCGCCGCCTCCTCGACCAGCGCGCGGTCGAACGCCGCTCCGGGCCCGTCCGAGGCCACCGTCGCCACCGCGCTACGCCGACAGCCCGAGCGCGCTCATCCGCTTCGTGTGCGCCTCGGTGATCCGCGAGAACATCCGGCCGATCTCCGCCAGGTCGAAGCCGTCGGCGACCCCGCCGACCAGCATCGTGGACAGGGCGTCACGGTCCGCGACCACGCGCTGCGCCTGCGACAGGGCCTCGCCCATCAGCCGCCGCGCCCACAGCGCCAGCCGCCCGCCGACCCGCGGCTCGGCCTCGATCGCCGACCGCACCTTCTCCACGGCGAACGAGGCGTGCCCGGTGTCGTCCAGGACGCCCAGCACCAGCGAGCGGGTGTCCGCGTCGAGCCGGGAGGCGACCTCGCGGTAGAAGTCGGCGGCGATCGCGTCGCCCACGTACGCCTTGACCAGGCCCTCAAGCCAGTCGGACGGGGCGGTCATCCGGTGGAAGCCGTCCAGCGCCGCCGCGAACGGCTCCATGGCCGTCGTCGGCTCCTCGTCGATCGCGCGCAGCCGCTCCGTGAGCTGTTCGAAGTGGCTCAGCTCGGCCGCCGCCATCCGCGCCAGCGCCGCCTTGTCACCCAGCGTGGGGGCCAGCTTCGCGTCCTCGGCGAGCCGCTCGAACGCGGCCAGCTCCCCGTACGCCAGCGCGCCCAGCAGATCGACGACGGCCGCGCGGTACCGCGGGTCGGCCGACGCGGAGGCCCAGTCCTGCGCGGCGATGCCCGTCGGCGCGGGCGCGTCGGACGGGGGCTGGTCTGCGGAAGTCTGCGGCGTCTCCATGGCAGTGCACAATAGCCGTCGCCGACGGCCTCGTACCCGCCCGTGGCCAAGCCCTCACGTCCTGGCCCTGACACATGTGCGCGGTTCCGGGGTACAGTGCTAAGAAGAGCCACCCGTACGCGGCGGCTCGCGTTCCCCCTGCTGGAGTCCCGGCGGCCCGGAAGTCACGGCGCCCGGGGACCCTCCGCGGATGCCCGGTCGGTGGCCCGATCGGCTCCGACTGACCAGCCCTCCGCAGCGGAACCGTGCACCCTCGCACGGCCCGTGTCACGAGGGACCCGCTCGCGCGGTGCGTGCGCTTGAGCGAGACGACCGGGTCCCGCGCCGGCCGGCCGGCCCCTGGTGGCCGCCTGACCACGGCGCGGTGGACAAGACCCGCCTCGCCGCCGTGTGCCGCGTCACACTAGAAGAGGCAACGACCCTGTCCGCTACCGTTCCCACCACTTTCCGCGATCTCGGCATCCTGCCCGAGACCGCCGAGGCCCTTGAGGCCGTCGGGATCATCACCCCGTTCCCCATCCAGGAGATGACGCTGCCGGTCGCCCTCGCGGGCACCGACGTCATCGGCCAGGCCAAGACCGGCACCGGCAAGACGCTGGGCTTCGGCCTGCCGCTGCTGGAGGCCGTCACCGTCCCCGCCGACGTCGAGGCGGGCCGCGCCACGCCCGAGCAGCTCACCGACGCGCCGCAGGCCCTCGTGGTCGTGCCGACGCGTGAGCTGTGCCAGCAGGTGACCAACGACCTGCTGACCGCGGGCAAGGTGCGCAACGTCCGTGTCCTGCCGATCTACGGCGGCCGTGCCTACGAGCCGCAGGTCGAGGCCCTGACGCGCGGCGTCGATGTCGTCGTCGGCACCCCGGGGCGGCTGCTCGACCTCGCGGGGCAGCGCAAGCTGAACCTGTCCGAGGTCCGCAGCCTCGTCCTGGACGAGGCCGACGAGATGCTCGACCTCGGCTTCCTGCCGGACGTCGAGAAGATCATGGACCTGCTCCCGGCCAAGCGCCAGACGATGCTGTTCTCGGCGACCATGCCGGGCCAGGTCATCGGCCTGGCCCGGCGCTACATGCGCCAGCCCACCCACATCCGCGCCACCGAGCCCGATGACGCGGGCGCGACCGTGGCCAACATCACACAGCACGTCTTCCGGGCGCACTCGATGGACAAGCCCGAGCTGGTCGCGCGCATCCTCCAGGCGGAGGGGCACGGCCTCGTCATGGTCTTCTGCCGCACCAAGCGGACGGCCGCCGACGTCGCCGACCAGCTGACGCGGCGCGGCTTCGCCACCGCGGCGGTCCACGGCGACCTGGGCCAGGGCGCCCGTGAGCAGGCGCTGCGCGCCTTCCGCAACGGCAAGGTGGACGTCCTCGTCTGCACCGACGTCGCGGCGCGCGGCATCGACGTGGACGGCGTCACCCACGTGATCAACTACCAGACGCCCGAGGACGAGAAGACCTACCTGCACCGCATCGGGCGTACGGGCCGCGCGGGCGCGACCGGCACGGCCGTCACCCTCGTGGACTGGGACGACATCCCGCGCTGGCAGCTGATCAACAAGGCGCTCGTGCTGGACTTCCCCGACCCGCCGGAGACGTACTCGACCTCGCCGCACCTCTTCGAGCTGCTGCGTATCCCGCCGGGCACGAAGGGCACGCTTCCGCGTGCCGAGCGCACCAGGGCGGGGCTCGACGCGGAGGAGGTCGAGGACCTCGGCGGTCCCGACAGCCGCCGCAAGCGCGGTGGCGCGCGGCAGGAGCCGCAGCCGCCGAAGGAGCGGACGTCGCGCGCGCCGCGTCAGCGCCGCCGTACGCGTGGTGGAGTCGCGACCGCGGGCGACGGCGCCGGGGCGCCGGTGGCGGAGACGGCGGGTGCCCCCGCGGGCCGCGCCGAGGCCGCAGCCCCTGCCGAGCAGCCGGGCGACGCGCCCGCCACGCCGCGTACCCCGCGCCGCAGGCGGCGCAGGCGCAGCGGTGGCGCCGGGGGCGACGGGGCCGCCGCGGCGGGCCAGGCGGTCGCGGGCGACTGAGAGGCATGGACCGGCCCCCGGTGGGGCCGGTCGGTGGGAACGGGCGAGGCGGGCCGTGCGCTGTCCGCCTCGCGCGAGGGGCCCGTCGCCGTCAGAGCACGGGCTCTCCCTCGCGGGTGAGCCGCCAGTCGTCGCGGGCGAACGCGGCCGGGTCGATCTCGCCGTGCGCGCGGACCCAGGCGATGAGCGTGTTGCGGATCTCCTCGGGGTCCGACCACAGCTGCTCGGCCGCCGCGACGTGCGGGAACGCGCCGCCACCCGAGGCGCGGTAGTTGTTGACGGCCAGGGCGAACCGCGCGTCAGGTGCCACGGGGGCGCCGTCGTACGCGAGCCCGGTGACACGTGACCCGGGCTCCCGGGCGATGTCGATCTCGTAGGTCACGCCGCTCACGACGTCGTAGTTGTAGTCGGGGATGCCGTCCGCGTTCGTCAGGTCGGCCGGATCGGCGGGGGCGCCCGCCGGGGTGCGGACGAAGTAGCGCGCCGAGTACTCCAGGTAGTCCTTGAGCTGCGCGCCGGTGATCAGGCGCGCCTCCAGCGTGTTCTCGTAGACGTAGACCCCCGCGACGTCCCGGATGGTGACGTCCCCCGCCGGGATCGCGGCCGTGCGCGAGAAGCAGGCGGCCTGCGACAGGACGGGCAGGTCGGCCCACTCGCCGCCCGCGAGCGCGGCGCGCACCGTCTCCGCCTGCACGTCGTTGACGAAGTCCACGAGCGGCGTGTCACGCCAGGGCGACTCGGCCGCCGACATGGCCTCGGTCGCGGTGCCGACGACCTGGTTGACATAGGCCACCACCTTCCGGTGCTCGTCGGCGAGCAGGCCGGTGATCCGCGGGTCCTCGGGGACCGTGTTGGTGTTGAGGACGTCGGCCGTCACCGCCTCGACGCGCCAGTGGCCGCGCTCCAGGACCAGCGTGAAGTCGAAGCGGGTGAGGCGCTGGCCCCAGCGCAGCGGCTCGGAGAGGACGACCTCGCGGCCCGTCGCCTCGTTCCTCACGCGGTGCTCCGGCAGCTCGGCGTGCGCGTGGCCGACGAGGATCGCGTCGATGCCTGGCACCTGCTGGGCGACGAGCGTGGCGGCGTTCTCGACGTGCGGGAGCTGGTCGCCGTAGCTGGAGCGGCCGTCGGTGCCCGAGTGCGCGGAGACGAGGACGACGTCGGCGCCCATGGCGCGCAGGCGCGGCACCCAGTGGGCCGCCTGCTCGGGCAGGCCGGGGAACCGCAGCCTGCCCTCGACGTTCGCGCGGTCCCAGACGGCGATGCCCGGGTTGGTCAGCCCGAGGACGGCGACCTTCACGTCGCGGCCGTGCGGGGTGCGCAGGCGCGTCGTCCAGTAGGGCGGGAAGGCGGGGCGGTCGGTGCGGGCGTCGAGCGCGTTGGCGGCCAGCAGGGGGAAGGCGCACTGGCGCTCGAAGGCGCGGAGCAGGGGGATGCCGTAGTTGAACTCGTGGTTGCCGAGGGCCGCGGCGTCGTAGCCGAGGGCGTTCATGGCCGTGGCCATGGGGTGGGTGGGGCCGTCCGCGCCGGTGATCGGGTCCACGCGGGCGTAGTAGTAGGCGAGTTGGGTGCCCTGGAGGGTGTCGCCCGCGTCGATGAGCAGGGTGTGGCGTCGGCCGCGCTCGGCGCGGACGCGCTCGACGAGGGTGGACACCTTGGCGAGGCCGACGTCGTTGTGCGTCGCGTCGTCGTACTCGGCGTCGGTGAAGTAGTCCCAGTTGTGGACGTGTCCGTGCAGGTCGGTGGTGCCGAGGACGGTGAAGGCGTAGCGGCGTCCAGGGCGGCCCCCCGTGGGCGTGGCGGCGTCGGCGGTGGTCGCTGTCATGGCTCCGGCGGCGGTGACGGTGGCGGCGGTGGCGGTGGTGCGGCCGAGGAACGACCTGCGGTCGAGGGCGGGCATCGGGCGACTCCTCGCGGTGTGGGGGGATACGCGAGATTCTGGCGGAGTGCCCGGGTGGGAGTCACCCCCCGGGCGCGCGCCCTGTGCGGTTAGGGTCGGTCACGGGCTGTCCGGGGGCCGGGTGTTCGGTTCGGGTGTTCGGGAGGACTGGGTGAGCAAGCCGCCGTTCCACGTGCCGCCGGTGGGGGTGCGCGCGTATCCGCTCGTGACGCGGCGCGGGGATTTCGCGGTGCTGGACGTGGAGCCCGCGGGCGAGCCGATCGGCACGGCCCTGCTCGTGCCGGGCTACACGGGCAGCAAGGAGGACTTCATCGCGCTGCTCGTACCGCTGTCGGCGGCCGGGTTCCGCACGCTCGCGGTGGACGGGCGCGGGCAGTACGAGACGGTCGGGACGCGGGCACGTGCCTCCTACGGCATCGGCGCGCTCGCCGAGGACGTCCTCGCGCAGGCCGACGCGCTGTCCGACGCCGGCCCTGTGCACCTGGTGGGGCATTCGCTGGGCGGGCTGATCGCGCGGGGCGCGGTGCTGCGTGCCGCGGCGGCGGGCCGCGTGCCGCTGCCGTTCGCCTCCCTGACGCTGATCGCGTCAGGCCCGGGACGGGTGGCGCCGCTCCAGCGCTGGAAGGTGCGCATGCTGTCGGTGAGCCTGCCCGTGCTGGGCGCCGATCTCGTGTGGCGGTTCCTGCATCCGAGGGCGGACGCGGGGGAGATCGCGGAGTTCCTGCGCCGCCGCTGGCTGGCCAACGCGCCGACCCAACTGCTGGCCACCGGCCGCACCCTGCTGCGCGAGCCGGACCGGGTGGCCCGTCTCGCCGCCGCGGGGCTGCCGGTCCATGTCGTGTCGGGGGAGCGGGACGGCGCCTGGCCGGTGCCGTCGCTCGACCGCATGGCGGCCGAACTCGGCGCCCACCGCACCGTGATCCCCGGCGCCGAGCACTCCCCGAACGCCGAGCAGCCCGGCGCGACGGCGGCGGCGCTCGCCGGTTTCTGGACCGGCCTGCCCGGCGGCAGCCCCGACCGCTGACCCGGCGGCCGTCACACCTCCGCCCCTTGTGGTCGGCGCGCCAGCAGGTCCCCGCAGAACGCGCTGACGGCGCGGTGCACCACGGTCGGCCGCTCCCAGGGCATGAAGTGGCCCGCGCCGCGTATCCAGAACGGCCCGACGGCCCGGGGGAACGCGAGGGCGCACCGCTCGTCCACGTGCTCGCCCAGGGTGACCTGGTCGGTGCCGATCATGATCAGCGCGGGCTGCTCCACGGGCCGGTCGGTCAGCTCCGGCCCGGACACGGGGCGGGTGCCCATGACCACCTCGTAGTCGGCGAACGAGGCGCGCAGCCGCGCGGCGTCCGCGTACGGCTCGGTGAGGAGCGCGAGGTCCTCCTCGCCGAAGGCGTCGGGCGGGCACCACATCCGGTGTCCGAAGAACTCGGCGACGTAGCGCCGCCGCCGCTCGGGCGTGTCCAGCTCGGCGACCAGCTCGTCCGCGTGCAGCCCCTGCCGCCGCTGGTAGTCGTACACGGCGGGCTTCGGGCGGCTCGCGGGTATCCCGGCGGCGGCGAACTCCTCCGGCAGGTCGGGCATCGAGTCGTCGAGTATCACCAGGCGGTCCACACGCCCGGGGTGACGTGTCGCCATGTCGATGGCCACCATCGCCCCCAGGTCGTGGCCCGCGACGACGGCGCGCTCCCAGCCCAGTGCGTCGAACAGCCCCGTCAGGTCGGAGGTGAAGGCGGCGAAGTCGTAGAAGCCGTCGGGTGCGAAGTCGGAGTCGCCGTAGCCGCGCAGGTCGGGGGCGACGACGTCGAACCCCGCGTCCGCCAGCGGCACTATGACGCGCGACCAGATCAGGCTCGTGCAGGGGAAGCCGTGCACGAGGAGCAGCGGCACGCCGCCCTCCCCGCGACGGCGGACCGCCAGCCGATGACCTTCACGGACGGTGACGAACGTGGGAGCGATGTTCATGAGGACATCATGCGCCACGGGTCTGACAATCGAGCCCGTACTTGGTCTGACCTGCGGATTCGCCGTCGTCAACGCCGGGCGGCGGGCCGCCGGAATCCGTTGCCGAGAGTAACCGCGTCTCGTGTGCGCCCCGGCTACCGCCCGCCGGTGACCGGCCTCGCGCCCGTGGCCCGCGCGACGATCGCCTCGTACGCCTCGGGCGAGGTCGTGTGCTCGCCCAGCGAGCACGACTTGCGCGACCCGTGGTAGTCGCTCGAACCGGTGGCCAGCAGCCCCAGATCCACCGCCATCGCGTCCAGGCGCAGGCGGGTGTCGAGGTCGTGGTCCATGTGGTCCACCTCCACCCCGTCGAGGCCCGCCGCCGCGAGCCGGGCGATCGCCTCGTCCGCCACGACCCGCCCCCGCTTGACGGCCATCGGGTGCGCGAACACCGCGACACCGCCCGCGCCGTGGACCAGGCCGATCGCGTCGAACGCGTCCAGCTCGTGCTTGCCCACGTGTGCCCGGCCGCTGTCGCCGATCCACTCCGGCGTGAACGCCTCGGAGACCGTCCCGATCACCCCGGCCTCCACCATCGCCTGCGCGATGTGCGGACGGCCCACGGCCCCCTGCGCGAGCGCCCGCACCCGTTCCCAGGTGATCGGCACACCCAGACCCTGGAGCCGCGCCACGATCGCCTGCGCCCTCGGCACCCGGTCGTCACGCAGCAGGTCACGCTCGCGCGCGAACGCGGGCTCCGCCGGGTCGAACAGGTAGGCCAGCATGTGGAGGCTCACGCCGTCGAGCACGCAGGAGATCTCCGCCCCCGGCACCAGCGTCAGCCCGGCGGGCAGCGCCGCCGCGGCCTCGTCGTGCCCCGCGACGGTGTCGTGGTCGGTCAGCGCCACCACGTCGAGCCCCGCAGCCGCCGCGGCGCGGACCAACTCGGCGGGCGAGTCGGTGCCGTCAGAAGCGGTGGAGTGGGCGTGCAGGTCGATGCGCACGGGTGCAAGGCTACGGCAGGCGGGCACAGCCCCCGGACGGGCCCGCGCGTCAGCCGTCCGGCCGCATCAGCCGGGGCGACAGCGCGCCGCAGGGCACGAGGTCGATCTCGGAGCCCGCGTCCCGCGCGTCGGTGAGCACCAGGTCCTCGTACAGCAACGGGCCGCAGCGCTCCGGCCACATCACGGCCCACAGCCACAGCCCCATCGCCTCGCCCGCGAACACGGCGCGGTCGGCGGGGGCGTCCTCGACGTGCCACAGCGGTGTGGGGCGTCCGGCGGCGAGCACCCTCGCCTCGGCCGCCTGCTCGGTGTGCAGCTTCGGCCCGGGATCGGGCCCGGGTATCCCCGCGTAGCGCGCGCCGAGCCCGACGCCTGGCTCCTCGGCGACCAGCACCAGCTCACCGGGGCCGCCCAGCGGACCGGGGCCCGTGCACGCGACGGCGGTGGCGCGCCCGCCGCTGCGGTCGTCACCGGCGCAGGCCACGCCGCTGAACAGCCAGCCGACAGGGAGGGGCCAGGGCATCCACACCGGCACCCTCGCCCGCTCCACCACGACGGTCAGGGCGCCGACGCTCGGAGGGACGACGGGCTGCACGGGATGGACGGTGCCGTGCGCGGCGCACTGCCACACGTCGGCGAACAGACTGGGCGCCCTCACCCGTCCACCACACTTCGGGCAACTGGGTTCGCCCCTCATGGGGAACAACAGTCCCTTCCACCTGTCGGTCCGTCAAGCTGTCTCACCCGCTGAGGGGTACCCCGGCCCGTAGGGGATCACGCGGGTCCACGCCGTGTGCCCGCCAGCGTTCGCGCAGGGCTTCGGCGCCGCGCGCGCGTTTCCAGGCGGTCTCGTGCGGCGTCATCGGCAGCAGCGGCAGGAACCGCACCGGATCCAGCGGCGCGGGCAGCGCGAGGTCGGGCACCGGGTCGCCCGGCTCGCCGACCAGGACCGAGGTGAACGGCGCGCCTGGCCACAGCGGTTCGCCGAGGTCCAGCGAGGCGCCCGGCGCCACGACGACGCCCTCCACCACAGGCGTCGCGGCGAGCACGGCCAGCGGGCGCAGCACACCGTCGGTGTCCGCCGCCCCCGCGCGGAACGTCAGCAGCAGCTCGGCACGCGGCCCCCGCGCCGGATCGGCGACGACCGCGGCCGGGTCGGCCATCGGCGCCCCCGACATGCCCAGCGTCGCGTAGCGCACCGTCACGCCGTCGGCGAAGCGCAGCACCTCCACGCGCTCGGTCCCCAGGAACGTGACGGAGGCGCGGGCGTCGGGCTCGCCCAGCGCGGCGCGCAGCCGCTCCTCGACCAGCGGCAGGACGGACACGGGCGACGTCATGGAACGCGTTCTCCTCGGACGACCAGCGCCAGCCCCGCGAGCACGACGGCCAGCGCCGGATAGGCGGCGGCGGGCGGGTACTGCCCCAGCCACACGGCGGCGACCAGCGCCGCCCCCGGCGTCTCCAACAGCAGCGCCGTGGACGTGACGGTCGGGCCGAGGCCGGACACCACGCGGTTGATCAGCGAGTGCCCCAGCAGCTGCGAGACCACCGTGACGGCCAGCAGCAGACCCCACGTCCGCGCACTGTAGTCCCCGCCGAGCGAGGCGCCCGTCGCGAGGCACAGGACGAGCATCAGCACGGCCGTGCAGCCGTAGCACAGGAACGTGTAGACGGTCGTGCTGGTGGTGCGCCGCACCTCGGCGCCGATCAGGACGTACACCGCCCCTGCGGCGCCGCCCCCCAGCGCAAGCGCGTCACCCGCCAGGGCCTCGGCCGACACGCTCAGGTCCACGCCGGTCAGCAGCAGCACCCCGCCGAACGCGACCGACGTCCCCAGCCACACCGCCAACGGCGGCCGGTGGCCCATGCAGCGCAGCAGCAGCGTCGTCCACAGCGGCGTCGTCGTCACCAGCGCGACGGACGAGGCGACCGACGTCATCCGCAGGCTGGGCAGCCACAGCGCGAAGTGCGCCGCCAGCGCCACCCCCGCCGCGCACGACAGCAGCAGCGTCCGCCGCCCCGCGCGTGCCAGCTCCCGGCGCAGCCCGGACCGCAGCAGGACGACGGGCGCCAGACCGGCGGCGGCGAGCCCGTTGCGCCAGAAGGCGATGGCCAGGGCCGGTGCGGCGGTCGCCGCTATCAGCGGCCCGGAGAGGGAGATGCCGGCGACGGCGACGGCGAGAAGCGTGAAGTCGAGCCGGTGCGCGGCGAAGGGGGAGGCGGGGACGGAGGGCACGGACGCGGCGGCGCGCGCAGCACGGCCGGGGGCCGCCCGGCGTTCCGTGCCGGGAGCGGACACGGCGCCTCCCTTCCTCCTCCGGCGCGCCCACGCCGGGGCCGCGCCTGTCGAGCATGCGGGCGCGCGGCCGTCCCGCACAAGCCCGGAACGCCGGAGGGCGGCCCGCCGTCGCGGACCGCCCGCGCGCCCTCAGGGCGCCGTTCGTGCGCACCGGCCGCGGCCGGTGTCGGTGGGAGGGGGTCAGACCGCCCCGAAGCCCACCCGGCGTGACGCCGGCCTGCCGATCTCGATGTAGGCGATCCGGTCGGCCGGGACGAGGATCTTGCGCCCGTTCACATCGACCAGGCTGAGCAACTTGGCGGTGCCGGAGAAGACGTCGGACACAGCGCCCTCCACGTCCTCGACAGACTGCCCGCTTTCGAGAACAATCTCGCGCGGCGTGTGCTGAACGCCGATCTTGATCTCCACGGCTTGTCCCTCCACTGGTCCGTTACTGGTCACAGGTTATCCGCGCCCACCCTGCGCCCGTCGCCGCCCTGCCACGCCGAGAGCGAACAGCCGCCGCCCCCGGGCGGGGGAGCGGCGGCCGACGGACGTGCGGTACGTGCCGTACGTCTCAGTGCTGCTGCATCGGGAAGCCCGCGATGCCGCGCCAGGCCAGCGACGCCGTCAGGTTCTTGGCGACGTCCCGGGGGATCGCGCGGTCCGAGCTGAGCCAGTGCCGCGCCGTCACCTGCGCCATGCCGCACAGGCTGACCGCGAGCAGCATCGCCTGCTCCTCCGGCAGGTCGGCGTCCTCGGAGATCAGCGGGCTGACGAGCTTCGCGCAGTCCTCCGCGACCTGGTCCACCCGCTCGCGCACGGCCGGTTCGTTCGTCAGGTCCGACTCGAAGACCAGCCGGAACGCGCCGCCCTCGTGCTGCACGTAGCTGAAGTACGCATCCATCGTCGCGGCGATGCGCTGCTTGTTGTCGTGCGTCGAGTCCAGCGCCTCGCGCACCGCCTGGACCAGCGCCTCGCAGTGCTGGTCGAGCAGCGCGAGGTACAGCTCAAGCTTCCCCGGGAAGTGCTGGTAGAGCACCGGCTTGCTGACCCCGGCCCGGTCGGCGATGTCGTCCATGGCCGCCGAGTGGTAACCCTGGGCGACGAACACCTCCTGCGCCGCGCCCAGCAGCTGGTTGCGTCGGGCCCGGCGCGGCAGGCGGGTGCCGCGGGGGCGAGCCTCGGTCTGCTCGGTGGCGCTCACGCCGCCTCCCGGTGTCTCAGGTTCGGTGGGCCGCGCGGCTCGGGGCCACGTGCCGTCCCGTCATCGTACGTTCGTGCCGTCGCGCAGCGTGCATCCGGCGGGGGACGATCTCACGCTGCGGACACCCTGTCGTCAGGGAAGGGACCCCTGGGGGCGCCGTGACCGGTGGTCACCGGTAGTCGTCGTCGCCCGCGCCGATCTCGCGGTCCTGCTCCGCCGCGTCGGCCGGATCGGCCTCGGCCGGGAGCCGCGTGCCCGGCCCGGGGTCCACCGGTTCCAGCAGCGGACGCCGCTGTTCCGCGGCGTCGGCCTCCGGCGTGCCGTCGGCCGGTCCCTCCCCGTCACCGGGGTACGGCCGCGCGGCGCGCTGTGCGTCGAGCGTCTCGTACCGCTCGGCCTCCTCGACGAGCCGCGCGTCGGGCAGCGGTTCGCCTGGGGGCCCGTTCTCCTTGCGTTCCCGTGGCATTGGCGGTCACCTCCGGACAACCGGCGGGTAACTCCCAGCGTAGGGGCGCGGGCCCCCGGACGCGAACCGGCCGGGAGCACGCCGTACGGCGTACGGCCGTTGCCGTGCTCGTAATATTGCGCCATGCCGAGCACCGAAGAGCAGCGCGTCGAGGCCGCACTCGCCGCGGCCGAGGGCTGGCCGGGGGTACGGGACGGGGAGACGCTGCGGTCCGTCGCACTCCCCGGGACGATCCTGGCGGTACGCCGCAGAGCCGCCGGACGCGACGGTCTCGACCCCGCCCTCTTCGTCCACGGCCTCGGCGGCTCCTCCCGCAACTGGTCGGCGCTGATGGCCCTCCTGGCCGACGAGGTCGAGTGCGAGGCCGTCGATCTGCCCGGCTTCGGCGCCTCCCCGCCGCCCGACGACGGGGACTACTCGGTGTACGGCCACGCGCGCGCCGTCGTCCGCATCATCGAGTCCTCGGGACGCGGCCCCGTGCACCTCTTCGGCAACTCCCTCGGCGGCGCCGCCGTCACCCGGGTCGCCGCCCTGCGCCCCGACCTGGTGCGCACGCTCACGCTCATCTCGCCCGCGCTGCCGGAACTGCCGCCGCAGCGCACCGCGCTGCCCACCGGACTGCTCGGCCTGCCGGGCATCCCCACGCTCGTGCGGCGCCTCACCCGTGACGTCTCCCCGGGGCAGCGGGCCCGCGAGGTGCTGCGGCTTTGCTACGGCAACCCCGAGCTGATCACCCCCGAGGAGCACGCCGCCGCCGAGGCGGAGCAGGAGAGACGTCAAGCACTTCCTTACTTCTGGGACTCGCTCAGCCGCAGCGCGCGTGGCATCGTGAACGCCTACACGCTCGGTGGGCAGCAGTCGTTGTGGCGGCAGGCGGAACGCGTCCTGGCGCCGACGCTGCTGATCTACGGGGCGCGGGACCGGCTCGTCGCGCTCAAGTCCGCGAAACGGGCGAGCCGGGCATTCGGGTGCTCCCGGCTGGTCGTCCTGCCGGAAGCCGGACATGTGGCGATGATGGAGTACCCAGCCGTCGTGGCCGGTGCGTTCCTCGACTTCAGGGCCGAGGGCGCCGAGACCACCGTCGTCACGGATGGCTGAGGGAGCCGCATGGACCACCGCGAGACCGCCGCCCCGTCCGCCGACGCGGAGACGGGCCCAGGACCGCGCCAGGAGTATCTGGATGCCTTCGAGGAAGACACCTTCGGACGACCGCAGCCCATCCCGAGGCAGCGCGCGGCGGAGCGGAAGAGCCCGTCGCCGGGCGGCCGTCACCGCCTCCCGCCGCAGCACGGGCGCCGACGCGTGCCCGGGGATAGCGGGGGCCGCCGGGCGGGCGGCCGTGGCAGGACGCTGACCGGGGTGGCCGCCGCGGCGGTCGTGACGGTGCTCACCGTGGCCGTCGCCGTGCAGGTCGCGGGCGGCGAGGACGACAGGTCGGCGCTGGTGCGCGGGACCGGCGGCGACGAGCGCGCGCCCGCCGCGAGCGGCCCCGCCGACGGCGGGCCCGAGACGCACGACGGCCCGTCGGGGCAGGAGCCCGAGGCCCTGTCGTCCCCGTCCGCCGAGACGCTGCCCGACGGCGAGCAGACGTACGACCGGATGATGATGACGATGTTCGCCATGGACCCGGAGCTGACCGGTTCAGGTGAGCTGGTGCCCGTGCCCGGCACCGACCCGGCGGACGACCCGGACGCGACCACCGTGCTGCGCTACCGGGTGGATGTCGAGGCGGGGCTCGGGCTCGACCCCGAGTTCTTCGCCGAGGTCGTCCACCGCACGCTCAACGACCCGCGCAGCTGGGGCAACGGCGGGGAGCGCAGCTTCGCCCGCGTCTCGGGCGGCGACCACGACTTCGTCGTCACCCTCGCCAGCCCCGGCACCGCCGCCGACTGGTGCGCGCGCTCGGGCCTCGACATCACCGAGGACAACGTCTCCTGCAACTCCTCGAACACCGAGCGCGTCATCATCAACGCCTGGCGCTGGGCGCAGGGTTCCGAGACGTACTTCGGCGACATCGCGGCGTACCGCCAGATGCTCGTCAACCACGAGGTCGGCCACCGGCTCGGCTACGGGCACGCGCTCTGCCCCGCCGACGGCGCGCTCGCCCCGGTGATGATGCAGCAGACCAAGTTCCTCGACACGGACGGGCTGACCTGCCTGCCGAACCCGTGGCCGCATCCGGACAACTGACCGACTCTCGAACCAATCGCGGTTAACGACCGGGGCGCGCTCCGAGTCACGAAACTTCACCCCTTCCGGTGGTGTGACGGACAACCGTCCGCCGTAACCGGCACATGTAGACATACCGTCTTGCCGTCATGGGAGAGACGTATGACAGGGGGTGCGCCGGTGCGCGTCGCGTTGCTGACCGAGGGTGGCTATCCGTACGCCCGTGGTGGATCGGCCGCCTGGTGCGACCGGCTGCTGCGCGGCCTGTCCCGGCACGACTTCGAGATCTGGGCGCTCAGCCGTAGCGGGCGGCAGGCCGCGGGGCCGCGCCGTCCGCTGCCGCCGAACGTCCGCCGCGTCCGCACCGCCGCGCTGTGGGGCCCGCCGCCCGGCGGCCCCTGGCGCGCGTACGGGCGGCCCGCGCGGCGCTTCGCCGAGTGCTTCGCCGACCTGGCCGCCGCCCTGTGCTCACGCCCCGCGCCCGGCACCGACCGCGCGCCGCTGGAGCGCGAGGGCGGGCCTCACGGGCAGGCGGACCGTTTCAGCAGCGCGCTCCTCGGCCTCGCCGCGCTCGCCGCCCGGCACCCGGGGCTCACCCGCTGGCTCTACTCCGAGCAGGCCGTCCGCCTCCTCGAAGCCGCCTGCCGCGCCCCCGGCGCCCCCCGGGCCGTACGCGCCGCCCGCGTCCCCGACCTGCTGGCCGTCACCGAACGGCTGGAGCGGGCGCTCCGGCCCCTCGGGCTCCTGCCGCCGGGCGCGGCCCCCGGCATCGACCTGTGCCACGCCGTGGGCGCCGGGCCCGTCGCGCTGCCCGCGCTCGTCGCCGCGCGGCTGCACGGCGTGCCGCTCCTCCTCACCGAGGAGACGGAACGGCCGGGCGCCGGGCGCGCGTTCGGCGCGGCGTACGCGGTGGCGCCCTCGGCGGCACGGGCGCCGGTACGGGCGCTGCTCGCCGCCTTCCAGGACCGGCTCGCGCGCGAGGTCCGCGCCGCAGCCTCGCTCGTCACGCCGGGCTGCGGCCCGCCCCCCGCCCCGCCCCCCACGCCCCAGGGCAGGCCGGGCCAGGCGGTCACGCTGGTGTGGGCCGACCGGATCGAACCGGCCAAGGACCTCGTCGGGCTCCTCCACGCGTTCCGCGCCGTACGGGCCGCCGAGCCCGCCGCCTCCCTGCGGATCGTGGACACCGGCGGCGCCCGCACGGACGCGGGGTACCTCGCGCGGTGCCGCGAGCTGGCCGGACGGCTGGTCCCCGGCGGCGTCTCGTTCACCAGCGCGGGCGCGCCCGCGTCGGCCGACGCCTGCCCGACGGCCGCCGTCGCGGTCCTCTCCAGCGTCGTGGAAGGCGTCCCCGTGCCCCTGATCGCCGCGATGGCGCGCGGGCACGCGACCGTCGCCACCGACGTCGGCGCGGCGGGGCGGGTCGTCGGCGGCGCCGGTGTCCTCGTGCCGCCGCTCGACCCCGCCGCGCTCGCCGCCGGTTGCCTCGCCCTGCTGCGCGACCCGGAACGCCGGGCCTCGCTCGGCGCGGCGGCCCGCGCGCGGGCCCGTGAACTGTTCACCGCCGACCACGGTGCCGCCGCCTACGGCGCCGTCTACCCCGAACTCCTCGCCATGGCGTCGGCCCCCCGGCCCGCTCCCCACCCGGACGCGGCAGGACACGGCACACCCCGTTCCGTGCCCTGCGCCTGACCGCCCGCGGTCCCCCCGCCGCCGTCCCCGACGCCCCACGCCCCACCTTCCCGAATCCCGACCCCCACGATTGATCGTGCACACACAAGGAGCACAGAGCCATGAGAGTGCTGCTTCTCGGCGCCGCCGGCTACCTGGGCCGGTTCGTCGCCGACCGGCTGCTCGCCGACCCCGCCGTCCAGCTCACCGCACTCGGCCGCGGTGACGACGCCGATGTCCGCTTCGACCTGTCCACCGGCAGCCCCGGCGCGCTGACCCGCTTCCTCGACGCCGTCCACCCCGGGGTGGTCATCAACTGCGCGGGCGCCATCCGCGGCACCGCCAGCGAGCTGGCCCGCCACAACACCGTCGCCACGGCGACGCTGTGCGAGTCGCTGCGCCGCAGCGGCTGCCGTGCCCGTCTCGTCCACATCGGCTGCGCCGCCGAGTACGGGCCCTCGCCGAACGGCTCCTCGATCGCCGAGGACGCCGTCGCGCGCCCGGGCGGTCCTTACGGCGTCAGCAAGCTCGCCGCCACCGAACTGGTCCTCGGCTCGGGGCTCGACGCGATCGTGCTGCGCGTCTTCTCCCCGACGGGCCCCGGCACCCCCGCCGGGTCGCCGCTCGGGCGGCTGGCCGACGCCCTGCGCCGCGCGATGCAGCACGGCGACACCGAGCTGAAGCTCGGCGGGCTCGCCGTCCACCGCGACTTCGTGGACGTCCGCGACGTCGCGCGCGCCGTGCACGCGGCGACGCTGTCCGCCGCCCAGGGCGTCGTCAACATCGGCACGGGCCACGCCGTACGGCTGCGCGAGGCCGCCGTCTCCCTGGCGCGGATCTCCGGCTTCACCGGGGCGCTGCACGAGCTGGAGGGGCCGTCCGTGCCCCGGCAGCTCCACGAGCCGGGCGGCCACCACCACACGCCCGCCGCCTCCCACCCCGTCGCGCCGCCCTACCCCGACGGCTGCGGCGGCTGGCAGCAGGCCGACGTCCGCACGGCCCGCGACCGCCTCGGCTGGCGCGCGCGGATCGGGCTTGAGGAGTCGCTCGCCGACATCTGGATGGAGGCCGCCTGCCGTATGTGACCGGCGCCCGGCCCGGCCGCCTGCCCGGACTGTGGAACGGGTGTCTCGGAATGGGACGGCGCGTGGCAGTGTTGGGGGAGAGTCACGACTGTTCCCTTAGACCTACGGAGTCCCCGTGTCGCTGCCACCCCTGGTAGAGCCGGCCGCCGAGCTCACCGTCGATGAGGTCCGCAGGTACTCCCGCCACCTGATCATCCCCGACGTCGGGATGGACGGGCAGAAGCGGCTGAAGAACGCCAAGGTGCTGGCTGTCGGCGCGGGCGGTCTGGGGTCGCCCGCGCTGATGTACCTGGCCGCCGCCGGGGTCGGCACGCTCGGCATCGTCGAGTTCGACACCGTGGACGAGTCCAACCTCCAGCGGCAGATCATCCACAGCCAGGCGGACATCGGCAAGTCCAAGGCGCTCTCCGCGAAGGAGACCGTCCAGGGCATCAACCCCCTCGTCCAGGTCAACCTGCACGAGGAGCGCCTGGACTCGTCCAACGTCATGGAGCTGTTCGCGCAGTACGACCTGATCGTCGATGGCACGGACAACTTCGCGACCCGCTACCTGGTCAACGACGCCTGCGTGCTGCTCGACAAGCCGTACGTGTGGGGCTCCATCTACCGGTTCGACGGGCAGGCGTCCGTCTTCTGGTCGGAGCACGGCCCCTGCTACCGCTGCCTCTACCCCGAGCCCCCGCCGCCCGGCATGGTCCCGTCCTGCGCCGAGGGCGGCGTGCTCGGCGTGCTGTGCGCGTCGGTCGGCTCCATCCAGGTCACCGAGGCCATCAAGCTGCTCGCCGGGATCGGCGACCCGCTGGTCGGCCGGCTGATGATCTACGACGCCCTGGAGATGACGTACCGCCAGGTCAAGGTCCGCAAGGACCCGGACTGCGCCGTCTGCGGCGACAACCCGACCGTCACCGAGCTGATCGACTACGAGGCGTTCTGCGGCGTCGTCTCCGACGAGGCCCAGGCGGCGGCGCTCGACTCCACGATCACGCCGCGCCAGCTCAAGGAGTGGATCGACGGTGACGAGAAGATCGACATCATCGACGTCCGCGAGCCGAACGAGTACGAGATCGTCTCGATCCCGGGCGCGCGCCTGATCCCGAAGAACGAGTTCCTGATGGGCAACGCGCTCAGCGACCTGCCGCAGGACCGGCGGATCGTCCTGCACTGCAAGACGGGCGTGCGCTCCGCCGAGGTGCTCGCGGTCCTGAAGAACGCGGGCTTCGCCGACGCCGTGCACGTGGGCGGCGGCGTCATCGGCTGGGTCAACCAGATCGAGCCGGAGAAGCCGGTCTACTGACCGGCGGCACGACGACGGACGACGGACGGCGGCGCCGGGGAAGCTCTCCCGGCGCCGCCGTCCGTCGTGTCCGGCGCCGTCACGTGACGTCCAGCACCACCTTGCCCGCGACGCGGCGGCCGAACAGCGCGTCCGCGCCCTCCACCGCCCGCTCCCACGGCCCGCGCCAGCCGATCTGCGCGTCGAGCCGCCCCTCGCCGAGCAGCCGGGCGAGATAGGCGAGGTCCGGCCCGAACGCGAACCGCGCGTCGCCCGTCGTCAGCCCGGTGCCGACGACGAACAGCTCAAGCCGCCTGTTGACCAGCTTGTGCGCCAGGTTCAGCACGGTCGGCTCGCCGGAGGCCGCCCCGATCTGCTGCACGACGCCGTGTTCCGCGACGAGGTCCAGCGCGTCCGCCAGCAGCGGCCCGCCGACGTTGTCCAGCACGCCGTGCACCGGCTCGTCCACGCCGTCCAGCCCGACGACCACCTGCGCCGCGCCCAGCTCCCGCAGGCCCCGGCCGCGTTCGGGCGCGCCCACCGAGGCGACGACGTCGGCGCCCGCCAGCGCGGCGAGCTGCACCGCGTACCGCCCGACGCCGCCGGACGCGCCGGTCACCAGCACCCGCCGCCCCAGCACCGCGCCGAGGCGCCGCACCGCGCGCAGCGCGCTCACCCCGGCGGACGGCAGCGCGGCGACGGCGCCCGGCTCCACCCCGTCGGGCAGCACCGCGAGGTCCCGGCCCGGCACGGCCTGCAGCTGCGCCCAGGCGCCGCCGCCGGGCGCGAACGACGCGACCCGCGTCCCCGCCGGGGGCCCCGAGCCGTCGGCGGCGGCCCGCAGCACGGTTCCGGCGCTGTCGCGGCCGACGACCTGCCCTGGCGGGTTGCCGCCGACGAGGTCCAGCTCGCCGAAGTTCAGGGAGACGGCCGCGACGCGCACCAGCGCCTCGTCGGGCGCCGGTTCAGGGGCGGGCACGTCGTCGGCCAGGCGCAGGCCGCGCGGCGCGTCGGGGTCGTGGATCAGGGCACGCATGGGGCGTTCTCCTCGCGAGAGCCGTGGGACGGCCTCATGCTCCGCGCCCCGCGCGCGGGCGGTCCAATACCCGCCGTCATGCCCATCGGTTATGGCCGGGCATTCCCGCGCCCGCGCCCGCGCTCAGGCCTCGCAGGTCGTCCCGTCGTCCGGCACGCGCCCGTCGAGGAGGTAGGCGTTCGCCTTGTCGCGCACGCAGTCGTTGCCGCTGTTGTACGCGCCGTGCCCCTCGCCCTCGTACGTCAGCTCGACGGCGACGTCGTCGCCCAGCGCGTCCTTCATGTGCTCCGTGCCCTCGAACGGGGTCGCCGGGTCGCCCGTCGTGCCGATCAGCAGGATGGGGGCGGAGCCCTTCGCCTCGACGTCCGGGTGGTCGTGGCGGCCCCGGACGGGCCAGTAGGTGCACGACAGCATGCCCCAGGCCATCGGCGGCCCGAAGACCGCCGACGCGTCCTCGAACTGGTCGAGCCGGTCCCGGACGTGGTCCACCGAGTACCGCGCCTTGGAGTCGGCGCAGTTGATGGCCGTCAGCGACGACTGGAGCGTGGAGTACGTGCCGTCGGGGTTGCGGCCGTTCATCGAGTCGCCCAGGGAGAGCAGGACGGTGCCGTCGCGGGCGTCGCCCGACAGCGCGTCGTCCAGGCCCTGGGTGAGGTACGGCCAGAAGTCCTCCGAGTACAGCGACTGGGCGATGCCGTTCCAGGCCAGGGACTGCGTCAGCTCCCTGCCCTCCGGGTCCTGCGTGCGCAGGGGGTGGTCGCGCAGCCGGTCGAGGAAGCGGCCGAGCCGGTCCTCCGCCTCGTCCTTGTCGCCGCCGAGCGGGCAGTCGTCGTCCTGCGTGCAGTGGTCGAGGTAGCTGCCGAGCGCGAGCTGGAAGCCCCTGGCCTGGCCGAGGGCGCCCTGCTCGCTGTCGCCCGTCGGGTCCACGACGGCGTCGAGCAGTGCCCGGCCGACGCGGCGCGGGAAGAGGTGCGCGTAGACGCCGCCGAGCTCCGTGCCGTAGGAGATGCCGAAGTAGTGCAGCTTCCGGTCGCCGAGCACCTCGCGCATCAGGTCCATGTCCCGCGCGGTGGCGGTCGTCGTGAGGTGCGGCAGCAGGTCGCCCGAGCGTTCCTCGCAGCCGCGCGCGAAGTCCTTCAGCCGGTCGGTGAACTCCCGGCGCTCGCGGGCCGTACGGGGGTCGGCGTCGGCGGCGAAGAAGGCGTCGAGCCCCCGGTCGTCCAGGCACTGCACGCCCTCGCTGTCGCCGACGCCGCGCGGGTCGAAGCTGACCAGGTCGTAGCGCTTGTTCAGCTCGGCGTAGTCCCGGCCGAACGCGGGCAGCGTCGCGACGCCCGAGCCGCCCGGGCCGCCGAAGTTGAACAGCAGCGAGCCGAGGCGCCGCTCGCCCTTCGCGTCGGTGCGGGCCCTGATCATGGCGAGGTCGATCGTGTCGCCCTCCGGGTCCGTGTAGTCCAGGGGCGCCGTCAGCGTCGCGCACTCCCACGCGGCCCCGTCGGGCAGCGGCGTGGGGGACGTCTCGGGGCCCTGGGCCGGGTCGGTGCTCGGGCAGGCCGACCAGTCGAGGCGCTGGCCGGTGAGGGAGTCGGGCAGGTCGGACGTGTCGGTGGCGCGCCCGTCGGCCGCGGGCCGCAGCGAGCCCGGGTCCGCGCCGCCCGTCCCCCCGCCGCAGGCGGCGGTGGTCAGCAGCGCGGCAAGGGCAAGGCAGGACGGCGCGACGAGTCGGGCACGGCGCATACGGGCTCCCATCGATTGCTCCGACAGGCCCATCGTCGGCGCGCCCGCCGCGCCCCGCCCCCGCAGGACGTCAACCGGGTGAGCGGCGCACCGACCCCAGCCAGCGCCCGCGCAGCCCCACGATCACGGCCGCCGCGATCAGCAGCAGGAGCAGCGAGACGGCGGTGGCCGCCTCCGGGTCCTCCTGGAGCAGCAGGTACACCTTGAGGGGGAGCGTCTGCGTCGTGCCCTCCAGATTGCCCGCGAACGTGATGGTCGCGCCGAACTCGCCCAGCGCGCGCGCCCAGCACAGCGCCGCCCCCGCCGCGAGCGACGGCCCGACCATCGGCAGCGTGACGAGGCGCAGCGTCGTCAGCGGGCCCGCGCCCATCGTCGCGGCGGCCTCCTCGTACTGCGGCTCGATCCCGGCGAGCGCGCCCTCCAGGGTGATGACGAGGAACGGCATCGACACGAACACGGCGGCCAGCACCGCGCCCGCCGTGCTGAACGGCAGGTTGACGCCGATCGACTCCAGCGGCCCGCCCAGCAGCCCGCGCCGCCCGAGCCCCCGCAGCAGCGCCACCCCGGCGACCGTCGGCGGCAGCACCATCGGCAGGATGACGAGGCAGCGCACCGCCGTCCTGCCGGGGAAGTCGGTGCGCGCCAGCAGCCAGGCCAGCGGGACACCGACCGCGACGGACAGGACCAGCGCCCAGCCGGAGACGAGCAATGACAGCCGCAGCGCCTCGACGACGGACGGCTCCGTCAGCCGGGCCCCCAGGTCGTGCCAGGGCGCGTCGGCGACGATGCCGAGCAGCGGGACCAGCAGGAACGCGACGGCCAGCAGCGCGGGCAGCGCGAGCGTCAGGGGCGGGCGGTGCCGGACGCGGGTCGTCGTCCGGCCGCCGCCGCGCCGAGGTGTCACGGGGCGAGGAAGCCCGCGTCGGCCAGGACCGCCTGCGCCTCGTCGGACAGCAGCCACTCCACGAAGTCCGCCGCGGCCTCGGCGTTCTCCGACTCGGTCAGCGCGGCGGCCGGGTAGGCGGCGAGGACGTTGTCCTCCTCGGGGATCGGCACGGTGCGGACCGCGTCCTCCCCTGCGGCGGTCGCGTCCGTGACGTAGACGAGCCCCGCGTCGGCCTCGCCCAGCTCCACCTTGCTGAGGACGGCGCGGACGTTCGGCTCCTCCGAGTCGGGCTGCGCGTCGATGCCGAGGGCGTCCAGGATCTCGCGGCCGTACCGCCCGGCCGGGACCTCGGGCGCGGCCAGGACGAGCCGCAGGTCGGAGTCGGCCAGATCGGTCAGGTCGTCCACGCCGCCCGGGTCGTCGGGCGGGGTGACGAGGGTGAGCGCGTTGCGGGCGATGACGGACGGGTCCTCGGTGAGGTCGGCGACACCGTCCATCGTCGTGGTGTCGGCGGTCACCAGGACGTCGGCGGGCACGCCCTCCTGGACCTGGGCGGCCAATTCCTGGGAACCGGCGAACGAGAAGGTCAGCGTCACGCCGTCGTTGGCCGCCTCGTACACCTCCGCCGCGTCCTCGAACACGTCGGTGAGGGAGGCGGCGGCCAGCACCGTCAGCTCGACGGACTCACCACCGCCGCTCGCGGACGGCGAGGCGCCCGAGGCGTCGTCCCCGTCCGAGGAGTCGTCGGAGCCGCACGCCGCGAGCAGGGCGACGGCGAGGACGGCGGGCAGGGCCCGGGTGAGACGGGAAAGCGGCGGCATTGAGTACCTCACACCGTGTCGATGTGGACGTTGGTGGCCTTCACCCGGGCGACGGCCTCCATGCCGACGGCCAGGCCCAGCTCCTCGACGGCCTCGCGGGTCAGCAGCGAGACGAGCCGGTGCGGGCCCGCCTGGACCTCCACCTGGGCCGCCACGTCGCCGAGCCTGACGGCCGTGATGATGCCGGGGAACGCGTTCCGCGCGGAGGTGTACGGGGCGTCGTCGCCCTCGCCCGTGCCGTCGGCGGCGAGCGCCGCGGCGAAGGCGGCGAGGTCCACGCCGTCGATCAGCCGCTTGCCCGCGTCGTCACGGCGGGTCGGCAGCCGTCCGGCGTCCGCCCAGCGGCGGACGGTGTCGGGGCTGACCCCGAGCAGTCGGGCGGCGCGGCCGATTCCGTAGGAACGCATGTGCGGCACGTTATGCGGCGCGGGCTCGCGGACGCAAGGCGGCGACGGCCTCACGGCTCGCATCCGCGGCCTGTGAGGCGACGCCGCGTCAGGCCGCGTCTAGATGGCGCCCTTCCTGGTCAGTTGCGTGAACGCCAGCCAGCCGGGCAGCACCGGCAGCCAGAAGGTCATCAGCCGGAACAGCAGCACCGCGCCCAGCGCCGCGTGGTCCGGCACCCCGAACCCGGCGAGACCCGCGCTCAGCGCGAACTCGACCGCCCCGACACCGCCCGGCGTCGGCGCCGCGGAGCCCAGCGCGTTCCCCGCCAGGAAGACGACCGCGATCGTCGGATAGCTCAGCTCCCACCCGAACGCGCGCAGCGACGCGTCCAGGCACATCACGAACGCCAGCGTCATCAGCAGCATCCCGCCGATGCCGAGCAGCAGCTTCTTCGGCCGCTGCACGACGTCCAGCATCCGCGGCACGACACCCGCGAACAGCGTACGGACCCGCTCCGACAACGACTTCCGCAGCCGCG
Source organism: Streptomyces avicenniae (assembly GCF_000719135.1). Classification (GTDB taxonomy): domain Bacteria; phylum Actinomycetota; class Actinomycetes; order Streptomycetales; family Streptomycetaceae; genus Streptomyces; species Streptomyces avicenniae. The sequence continues at coordinate 175,163 of NZ_JOEK01000013.1, forward strand.
GCACGGCCGTGATGATCAGCACCGCCACCGCCACCGTCAACAGCCCCGCGATCACGGTCCTCGACGGCGACAGCGACGGCGTGTGCTCCTCGCCCGTGATGTACCCGAAGATCGCCAGCAGCGCCACATGGCTGCCGAGCCCGAACAGCTGCGACGCCCCGACGCTCGCCACCGCGTGCCCCGGCCGCAGGCCCTGCCGCTGGAGATAGCGGGTGTTGAGCGCGACGCCACCCACCGCGGCCGGTGCCACCAGCTTCACGAACGACCCGGCGACCTGCGTGATCACCGTCCGCCCGTACGGCACCTTCTCCGGCACGAACCCCAGCAGACTCATCGCTGCCGCAAAGTAGGTGAGCGCCGAGAACAGCGCCGCGACGATGACCCAGCCCCAGTTCGCGTCCTCCCAGACCCGCTGGAACTCCGGCGTGATGATCTGGATGGACAGGAAGTACGCCGCGAACACGGCGGCGATGATCGTGACGAGCGTGCGCGGCTTGATGCGCTCGACCCTGGCGGGCTCTATCGGCGCCTGCGGCCTGATCAGCAGCACCTGCTGACGGATCAGCGACAGCAGGTCCTGCTCGCGCGCCGTGTCGAGCGCCTCCTCCATGACCTGCTTCTCGGCCTGCCTGGCGGCCCGCACGGTCTTCCGGTCGGCGTTCTCCGGCAGGCTGCCGCGCGCCTCGCGGTAGGCCCGCGTCGCCTCCAGCACGGCCTGCCGCTCCCGGCCCGAGCGCTCCCGCGCCAGCTGCCGCAGCGTCCCGCGCGTACTGCGGCTCAGCGCGATGGGCTGGAGCAGCGGCAGGCTGTCCGCCACCGTGTCCGGGCCGAGCACGGCCACGGCCGCCGCCACCGTCCGCTCCGCGCCCACGCGCAGCCCGAACGTCGTCAACAGCTGCGCCACGTCCATGCGCAGCAGCAAATCCCCGGCGGCGATCTCGCCGCCGCGCAGATCCGTCAGGAAGACGGTGCCCTGGTGCCCGACCAGCAGCGAGCCCCCGTCGAGGCGCCGGTGCGCGATACGCCGCGACTGGAGCGCCGTCACCTGCTGCCAGGCCGCCTCCATCAACGCGTCCGTGATCTCGTCGTCCGGCAGCGAGTCGAGGTCACGCCCGCCGATGTGCTCGTAGACCAGCATCACCGCGTCAGGGCCCAGCTCCGAGGTGGCGATGAGCTTCGGCGCGTTCGCCCCCGCGGCGATGGCGGCGTACGACAGCAGCGCCTCCTGTTCGAGGGCCTGACGCAGCGACGGCAGACTGCGCCGCTGCGTGATGCCGCGCAACGCCAGCCGCCGCCACAGGCGGTAGAAGAACCCCTGCGCCTGCTGGGCGCGGTCCACGACCGTCACGTCCAGCGGCGGGCCGTCCTCCAGCGTCACCAGATAGCGGCGCGACGGCTCGCTGTAGTCGCTGCGGTCACGCTTGGCGCGCCGCTCCGCCTCGTCCGGGTCCTCGGCCCGCAGCGCGCTCACCGGGCGGAACCCGACGTGACGCAGCCCGGCCAGCAACTGCTGCCCCGTGGGCCGCACGTTCGGCGAACCCACCGTGTACAGCGTCGCGTAGGCGATGGTCCAGCCGATCAGCAGCGTGACGACGATGGAGAACGGCGTCGTGTACCCGGCGACCAGCACGGCCACCCCGTCCAGCAGCAGCACCGACCACATCGCCAGCCGCCACCGCGGCCGGTGCGTCATCCCGACCGCCGTCGCGTACGCGATGACCGGCGCCAGGTAGTCGTGCACGGGATCGGTCAGCCCGCCGCCCGGCGCCTCGCGCGTCAGCGCGTTCTGCACCGAGTCGGGCGACATGCGCGCCACCCACAGACTGAACGTCAGCGACACCCCGTGCGCCAGCACGGCCGCCAGCACACCGTCCGCGATGCGCAGCCCGTCCCGCTTCACCAGCCGCTCGATGGCGAACGCCACCGGCACCACCAGCACGGCCACGCTCGACACGAACCCGACGAAACTGATCAGCAGCGAAGGCGCCTGCTCCGCGCCTGCGTCCACGTCGTGCTCGATGCCCTCGGTCGTGCCGATGGCCCAGGTCGCCAGCGCCAGCACCACGCCGATACCGAGCAGGCCGAGCAGCACGCGCAGCAGGTCCGCCGGCCGGTGCACCCGCGCCGCGAGGATCGGCTCGTCGCCGTCCACCGGCCCCGGCGCACCCCCCGGGCCCTCGACACCCGTGCCGTCCGGCACGTCCGGCACGTCCGGCAGGTCACCGACCCTCGTCGCGCCCAGCACCGGTTCCTCGCCCCGGTCACCCGAACGCCGCACACGCTCTTCCTCGCCCCGTATCACCGGCCGTGCCCCCGCGCCTCTCCTCGTCCCGGGGCCACCCGCCAGCTCCCACGTGCGTACGTCACCGTGATCCCCCCCGTGCTGGGACGATAGTGGCACGCGAGACGCCCGGCACGGGCCGCCCCGTGACATACGGCACGATGGGCGGCATGGCCGAGCCCACCGCGCCCCATCAGATCGGCGAGTACGCCGACCAGGTCCTGTCGGTCGTCGAACACATCCCGCCAGGACGGGTTCTCACCTACGGCGACGTCGCGGCGGCCGTCGGACGCGGTGGCCCACGCCAGGTCGGGCATGTCATGGCCCAGTACGGCGGCGCCGTCCCGTGGTGGCGCGTGGTCCGCGCCGACGGCCGACTCCTCCCCGGCCACGAACGGCGCGCCCTGGAGAACTACCGCGCCGAGGGCACCCCCCTGCGCGACGCCACCGACCCCGGCACCTACCCGCGCGTGGACATGCGCCAGGCCCGCGCCGACGGCGCGGCGCCCTGAGACACGCCGCAGGGCGCGGTGTCCGGTGCCGTCGGGAACGAGCCTCACACGTACCAGCATCCCGTACGGCGCCCCCACCCATCGGCTGGCCGGTCCGACCGGGGGACACCGGCGGCGCCGTGCGCGCGCCGCACCGGGAGGCGTACGGTCGTCATTCCGCCGGAACCGCCCGAACCGCCCGCCGTCCGTCCGGCCGTGCCGCCACAAGGCGCGCCGGTCTCCCAGATTGCGCGATGCACGTGAGCCTCTCCGTCCCGTTGACCGACCGCCCGCCGTCCGCCCCGGGAGCGTACCGACTCGTCCGCCCTCCGGCCGCTGACGCGCGTGCCCTCGCTGGGGACGCAAGCCAGCGCGCCGTGGTTGAGCACGCCGCCCGATCCGGCGGCCCGCTGCTCGTCCTCGCCGGTCCAGGCACCGGCAAGACGACCACCCTCGTCGAGGCCGTCGCGGAACGCGTGGGGCGCGGCACCGACCCCGAGCGCGTCCTCGTCCTCACCTTCAGCCGCAAGGCCGCCGCCGAACTGCGCGACCGCATGACGGCACGGCTCGGCGGGCGGGCACCCCAGGCCACCACGTTCCACTCCTTCGCCTACGCCTTCGTCCGCGCCCACCAGGACCGCGAGCTGTTCGCCGAACCCCTGCGCCTCATGTCAGGACCGGAACAGGACCTCTACCTGCGCGAACTGCTCGCCGGACACCGCGAGTCCGGCCACATGGCCACGGACTGGTCATGGCCCGACGACCTCCGCGCCTGTCTCACCACACGCGGCTTCGCCGACGAACTGCGCGCCGTCCTCGCCCGCTCACGCGAACTCGGCCTCGACCCCGGCACCCTCGCCGCGTTCGCCCGCCGCACCGGCCGCGCCGACTGGGAGGCCGCCGCCCACTTCCTCGCCGAATACCTCGACGTGACCCAGGCACAGGGCGTCCTCGACTACACGGAACTCGTACGCGGCGCCGTCCGCCTCGCCGACGACCCGACCGTCCTCGCGGGCGTACGGGCCCGCTACGACGCCGTGTTCGTGGACGAGTACCAGGACACCGACCCGGCCCAGGCCGCCCTCCTCGAAGCCCTCGCGGGCGACGGCCGCGACCTCACCGCCTTCGGCGACCCCGACCAGTCCATCTACGCCTTCCGCGGCGCCGACGTCAACGGCATCCTCGGCTTCCCCGACACCTTCCGCACCCGCGACGGCCGCCCCGCCCCCGTCGCCGTCCTCACCACAGCCCGCCGCTCCGGCGCCGCACTGCTCGCCGCCACCCGCCTCCTCACGCAGCGCATGCCACTGCCCCGCCTCCCCGCCGACGCCGTCCGCCGCCACCGCGCGCTGCACCCCGTCCGCGAAGGAGGCCGCGCCGACGTCCTCACCTGCCCCACACCCGGCGCCGAACTCGAACACATCGCCGACCTCCTGCGCCGCGCCCACCTGGAGGACGGCGTCCCGTGGCGCGAGATGGCCGTCCTCGTCCGCGCGGGCGCACGCTCCCTCCCCGGCGTACGGCGCGCCCTCACCGCCGCGGGCGTACCCCTCGACGTGGACGGCGACGACCTCCCCCTGCGCCAGGAACCCGCCGTCGCCCCGCTGCTCACCGCCCTGCGCGCCGTCGCCGTCACCGAACCCGACCACGAGACCGGCCACGAACCGCCCCACGGGCCCCCGCTCGACGCCGAGACCGCCCACGCCCTCCTCACCTCCCCCCTCGGCGGCATGGACGCCGCCGACCTCCGCCGCCTCGGCCGCGCCCTGCGCAACGAGGAACGCGCCGCCGGGACCGCCGTACCCCGCCCCTCCGGCGAACTCCTCGCCCGCGCCCTCACCGAACCGGAACGCCTCGTCGCCCACGACCCGGCCTACGCGGGCGCGGCCCAGCGCCTCGGGCTCCTGCTGCGCAAGACCCGCGAACTCCTCGCGGGCGGCGGCAGCGCCGAGGAAGCCCTGTGGCAGCTGTGGGACGGCACCGGCTGGCCCGCCCGCCTCGAACGCGCCGCACGGCGCGGCGGCGCCGCCGGACGCAACGCCGACCGCGACCTCGACGCGATCTGCGCCCTGTTCGAGGTCGCCGCGCGCGCCGAGGAACGCGTCGGCGGACGCGGCGCCCGCATCTTCCTCGACGAGCTGGAGTCCCACGACATCGCCGCCGACACCCTCGCCGGACGCGCCGTACGCCCCGACGCCGTGCGGCTCATGACCGCCCACCGCGCCAAGGGCCTCGAATGGTCCCTCGTCGTCGTCGCCGGAGTCCAGGAGGGCCTGTGGCCCGACCTGCGCCGCCGCGGCTCGCTCCTGGAGGCCGACCGCATCGGACGGCACGGCCTCGCCGACCCGCTCACCCCCGGCGCGCTCCTCGCCGAGGAACGCCGCCTGTTCTACGTCGCCGCGACCCGCGCCCGCGACCGGCTCGTCGTCACCGCCGTACGAGGCGCCGACGACGGCGACCAGCCCTCACGCTTCCTGCGCGAACTCGGCACGGAACCGGTGGACGCCGGACAGCGCCCCCGCCGCCCGCTCGCCCTCGCCGCCCTGATCGCCGAACTCCGCGCCACCACCGTGGACCCCGACGCGTCCCCCGCCCTCCGCCGCGCCGCCGCCGACCGGCTGGCCGAACTCGCCGCGCTGCGCGACGACGACGGCCACCCCCTCGTACCCGCCGCGCACCCGCAACGCTGGTGGGGCCTGCGGGAGACCTCGCATTCCCCCACGCCCGTACGCGACCCCGAACGCCCCGTGGCCCTGTCGGGCAGCGCCCTCGACCAACTGGTCAACACCTGCTCCCTCCAATGGTTCCTGGGCCGCGAGGTGCACGCCGACGCCCCCGCGACGGCCGCCCAGGGATTCGGGAACGTCCTGCACGTCCTGGCGGACGAAGTGGCGTCCGGCACCACACCCGCCGACCTGTCCGTCCTCATGGAACGCCTGGAGACCGTCTGGGACGCCCTGGCGTTCGAGGCACCGTGGCAGTCACGCAAGGAACAGGCGGAGGCACGGGCCGCACTGGAACGCTTCCTGCGCTGGCACGTCCTGCAACAGCGCGACGGCCGCGAGGCCACCGCCAGCGAGCAGGAGTTCGACGTCACGCTGAGCGCCGGGCGCCACGAGGTACGCATCCGCGGCGTCATGGACCGCGTCGAGCACGACGCGGAGGGGCGCGCCTACATCGTGGACTTCAAGACGGGCCGCAGGAAACCGACCCGCGAAGAGGTCGAGCACCACCCCCAGCTCGCCGTCTACCAACTCGCCATCAGACACGGCGAGGAAGGCACCACGCCCGCAGGAGCCGAGCTCGTCCACCTGCGCCAGGGCGCCGCGAAGAAGGACGGCGGCGACGCTCTGCCCGTCGTGCAGCGCCAGAAGTCCCTGGACGGCACAGGGGAGCACGGGCAGGACGGCGCCTGGGTCGGGGAACTCCTGGCGGAGGCCGCGGGCCGGGTACTGGACGAACGGTTCTCGCCCCGCACCGGACAGCACTGCGGGACGTGCTCCTTCCACGGCGCGTGCGGCGCACGACCAGAAGGACGACAGGTCGTGGACTGACCGCGCGCCCGCAGGGTGTTGCTGGCACCACCTCCGGATGACCACCTGGACGGCTGGGGGCGGCCACCCCCGTGCGAGAGTCTGGGCGCACCGCACAGACGAGGGAGACCGCAGTGACGGCCACCGGCAGCACCACGACGTACCGCATACAGGATGAGCAGGACACACCACGGCAACGCAGACGCGCCGGGCGCTTCGGCCGCGAGCTGGGATACCTCCTCACAGGACTGCCCCTCGGCATCGCGGCGTTCACCGTCGTCCTGACGGCACTGGCCCTCGGCACCGTCGGCTTCGTCCTCGTCGTCGGCATGCCCGTCCTGCTCGCCGCCCTGGCCGTCGCCCACACCTTCGCCCGCCTCGAACGCCGCCGCGTCGCCCACGTCACCGGCCGCCCCTTCCCCGAACCCCACCCCCGCGAGCGCCACGGCACCGGCGTCACCGGCTGGCTTCACGCCCTGCGCGACGCACCCCGCTGGCGCGCCCTCGCCCACGCCCTCGTCTCCTTCCCCCTGCGCGTCGTCTCCTTCTCCCTCGCCCTCACCTGGACACTCGGCGGGCTCGGCGCACTCCTCTACGGCACCTGGTCCTGGTCCCTGCCCCGCGACGAAGGCGAGGAAGGACTCCTCGACCTCATGTTCGGCATCTCGTCCCAGGCCGCCGACATCGCGTTCAACACCGCCATCGGCGCCCTCCTCCTCGCCACCGCCGTCCCCCTCGTACGCGGCCTCACCGCACTCCACACCGCCCTCGCCCACGGCCTCCTCGGCAGCGGCACCGACACCGCTGTCAGCGACCGGCGATAGGCTCCCCGATGTGCCAGGCGCCCCCCTCGAACGCCCCGCGCAGCTCAGCGAGCTGCTCGGCATCCCGTTCACCCGAGAGCAGCTGGCGTGCGTCACCGCGCCGCCGGCGCCCCAGGCGATCGTCGCCGGCGCCGGCTCGGGCAAGACGACCGTCATGGCAGCCCGCGTCGTCTGGCTCACCGGCACAGGACAGGTCGCCCCAGAACGCGTCCTCGGCCTGACCTTCACCAACAAGGCCGCGGCCGAACTCGCCGAACGCGTCCGCGCCGCCCTCACCCTCGCCGGGATCGGCACCCCCGCCGACACCCCACCCGGCACCCCCCCGCCCGACACCGAGACCGCGGGCGAACCCCAGATCTCCACCTACCACGCCTTCGCCGGACGCCTCCTCGCCGAACACGGCCTCCGCCTCGGCGTCGAACCCGCCTCCCGCCTCCTCGCCGACGCGGGCCGCTTCCAACTCGCCGCCGAAGTCCTCCGCGCCGCCCCCGCCACCTACGAACCACCCCCCGGCAGCTTCACCACCCTCGTCACCGACCTCGTCGCCCTCGACGCCGAACTGTCCGAACACCTCGTCGAACCCCCCCGCCTCCGCGCCTTCGACACCGCCCTCACCGCCGAACTCGCCCACGCCGAACTCACCAACGCCGACCTCCGCCGCATCCCCGAGACCGCCGTCGGCCGCACCCGCCTCCTCGACCTCGTCGAGGAGTACCGCACCCGCAAACGCGCCCGCGACCTCCTCGACTTCGGCGACCAGATCGCCCTCGCCGCCCGCCTCGCCCGCGACGTCCCCGACGTCGGCCAGGCCCTGCGCGACCAGTTCGGCGTCGTCCTCCTCGACGAGTACCAGGACACCTCCGTCGCCCAACGCGTCCTCCTCGCCGGACTCTTCGGCGACGGCACCGGACACCCCGTCACCGCAGTCGGCGACCCCTGCCAGGCCATCTACGGCTGGCGCGGCGCCTCCGTCGCCAACCTCGACGACTTCCCCGACCACTTCCCCCACCGCGACGGCACCCCCGCCACCCGCCACAGCCTCAGCGAGAACCGCCGCAGCGGCGGACGCCTCCTCACCCTCGCCAACCACCTCGCCGCACCCCTACGCGCCCGCCACCCCGCCGTCGCCCCCCTCCGCCCCGCCCCCGGCGCCGAACACGACGGCCTCGTCCGCTGCGCCCTCCTGCGCACCCACGCCGAAGAACTCACCTGGGCCGCCGACTCCATCGCCCACCTCGTCCGCACCGGCACCACCCCCGGCGAGATCGCCGTCCTGTGCCGCACCGCGGGCGACTTCGGCGCCATCCAACGCGAACTCGTCGCCCGCAGCGTCCCCGTCGAGGTCGTCGGCCTCTCAGGACTGCTCCACCTCCCCGAGGTCTCCGACCTCGTCGCCGTCTGCCAGGTCCTCGCCGACCCCACCGCCAACGCCGCCCTCGTCCGCCTCCTCACCGGCCCCCGCTGGCGCATCGGCCCCCGCGACCTCGCGCTCCTCGGCAGACTCGCCCGCCTCCTCGTCCGCCGCACCGACGACGCCCTCACCCCCGAACGCCTCGCCGCCGCCGTCGAAGGGACCGACCCCTCCGAGATCACCTCACTCGCCGACGCCCTCGACACCTTCATCGACAGCGGCCCCCCCGGCGACACCCCCCGCGAAGGCGGCGAGGAAGCCGTCACCCTCCCCTTCTCCGCCGAGGCACGCGTCCGCTTCGCCCACCTCGCCGCCGAGATCCGCGAACTCCGCCGCTCCCTCGGCGACCCCCTCATGGACGTCCTGCACCGCGTCCTGTCCGTCACCGGCCTCGAAGTCGAGCTCGCCGCCTCCCCCCAGGCCCTCGCCGCCCGCCGCCGCGAAACCCTCAGCGCCTTCCTCGACGTCGCCGCCGGATTCGCCGCCGGACGCGCGGGCACCGCCGTGGACAGCGAAGCCACCCTCCCCGCCTTCCTCGCCTTCCTCCGCGCCGCCGCCCAGTACGACAAAGGACTCGACGGCTCCCTCCCCGGCGGCGACGACACCGTGAAGGTCCTCACCGCCCACAAGGCCAAGGGCCTCGAATGGGACGTCGTCGTCGTCCCCGGCCTGAGCGCCGAGACCTTCCCCGCCAAACCCACACGCGACTCCTGGCTCAAACAGCCCCGAGCCCTCCCGCACCCCCTCCGCGGCGACGCCGACACCCTCCCCGCCACCCCCGCATGGACCTCCACCGCCCACAAGGAGTACCTCGCCGCCGTCGCCGAGCACCTCTCCCTCGAAGAGCTGCGCCTCGGCTACGTCACGTTCACCCGCCCCCGCACCCTGCTCCTCGGCTCCGGCCACTGGTGGGGCCCCAGCCAGAAACGCCCCCGCGGCCCCTCCGCCTTCCTCGAAGCCCTCCGCGCCCACTGCGAGGCCCACCCCTCCCACGGCGAGGTCGAGGCATGGGCACAGCCCCCCGCCGACGACGAGGAGAACCCCGCCCTCGCCGACCGCGACCAGGACCAGCCCTGGCCCCTGCCCCTCGACGCGGGCGCCCTCACCCGCCGCCGCGCCGCGGCCGACGCCGTCCTCGCCCGGCTGCGCGACGGCACCGTCCCCCCACCCCGCCAGGACGACCCCACCCGCCACCACGACGACACCGACGAACTGACCCCCGAGGAACTACGGACCGTCGCCTCCTGGGACCGCGACCTCTCCGCCCTCTCCCGCGAACTCCGCCAGACACGCGCCGCCTCCCGCGACGTCCCCCTGCCCGTGTCCCTCTCCGCCTCCCAGGTCCAGCGCCTCGCCTCCGACCCCGACGGCTTCGCCCGCGACCTCGCCCGCCCCATGCCCCGCCCACCCCAGCCCGCCGCCCGCCGCGGCACCCGCTTCCACGCCTGGGTCGAATCACGCTTCGAAGCCCTCGAACTCCCCATGCTCGACCCCGACGAGCTGCCGGGCGGCGACCGCGAAGACATGGAGATCAGGGACGAACGCGAGCTGACAGCCCTCAAGGAAGCCTTCGCCCGCACCCCGTACGCCCACCGCAGGCCCTACCGCATCGAGGCCCCCTTCCAGCTCCAGCTCGCCGGACGCGTCATCCGCGGCCGGATCGACGCCGTCTACCGCGGCCAGAACGGCACCTTCGAGATCATCGACTGGAAGACCTCACGCCGCCAGGACGCCGACCCCCTCCAGCTCGCCATCTACCGGCTCGCCTGGGCCGAGCGCCGCGAACTGCCCCTTTCGGCCGTCACCGCCGCATTTCTCTACATCCGCAGCGGCGAGGTCGTACGCCCCACCGTCCTGCCCGGAAGACGCGGTCTGGAACGCCTCCTGCTGGGGGAGGACTCCTGGGAGCCCAACGACCCCGGTTAGGCTTTTCATCATGAGTACAACCCCGGCGTCCCCGGACAACGACGTCCGCCCGATCGCCCTCACCGGCACCGGCGGGATCGACCGCGATGCCGGTCACCGCCTCGACGAGGCATGGCTCGCCGCGGCCTGGAGCCACCCCACCACACGCGTCTTCGTGGTGTCGGGCGGCCAGGCACTCATCGTGGACACACCTGACGGCGGCACCGAACTGGTCACCATGCCGTCCTTCGACGCGCCCCTCACCGAAGCACACCGCTACTTCCTCGGCACCGACGCCGACGGCGTCAAGTACTTCGCCCTCCAGAAGGACTCCCTCCCCGGCCGCATGGACGCCGCCGCCCGCCCCGCCGGGCTCCGCGAAGCCGCCGCCCTCCTGTCGGAACGCGACAGCGAGCTGCTCGTCCACGCCGTCGCCCTCGAGAACTGGCAGCGCCTCCACCGCTTCTGCTCCCGCTGCGGCGAACGCACCGTCATCGCCGCCGCAGGACACATCCGCCGCTGCCCCGCCTGCGGCGCCGAGCACTACCCCCGCACCGACCCCGCCGTGATCATGCTCGTCGTGGACGAGGACGACCGCGCCCTCCTCGGCCGCCAGATGCACTGGCCCGAAGGACGCTTCTCCACCCTCGCCGGCTTCGTCGAACCAGGCGAATCCATCGAACAGGCCGTCGTGCGCGAGGTGCGCGAAGAGGCGGGCATCCCCATCGGCGAGGTCCAGTACGTCGCCAGCCAGCCCTGGCCCTTCCCGTCCAGCCTCATGCTGGGCTTCCTCGCCCACGCCACCGGCACCGACGTCCAGGCCGACGGCGAGGAGATCGAGGAGGCCCGCTGGTTCTCCCGGGACGACCTGCGGGCCGCCATGGAGGCCGGGGAGGTCCTGCCCCCCGCGGGTGTCTCCATCGCGGCCCGCCTGGTCGAGATGTGGTACGGCAAGCCCATCGCGTCCGCGTCACCCTGGTGACGCCCGACCCGGACGCCGGGACCGCCCGGGTCAGGCGGTCAGCGCCTGCTTGACCTGGAGCAGGGACGGATTCGTCATCGTCACCTCATCGCCCCCCGACTCAGGCGACACCACCACCGTCGGCACCGTACGGTTCCCGTTGTTCGCCTTCTCCACGAGCGCCACCGCCGACGGCTCCTGCTCGATGTCGATCTCCTCGTACGCGATGCCCTCGCGCTCCAGCTGACTCTTCAGGCGGCGGCAGTAGCCGCACCACGTGGTGCTGTACATCGTCACAGTGCCAGGCATCGTCCCGTACTCCTTCATGTCGTCCCGTCGCCCCACACGGCCCTTCCGCCCGGCCGACGGGTCCTGCTCCACCGCTGTCCAGGGAACACCCCACCCATGCGCGGCGGGCTCCCGACCAGGAGAACACGCACCCCGGTGTGACTAATTCCTCGGGCCTGTGGACAACCCGCCCGCCCCACCGCCCGAACCTGGCAGCATGGCCCCGTGAGCACCACACCGGACACCCCCCCCACAGCCACACCGGACTCCGCCGACGCCGTGCTCGAAGGACTCGACCCCGAGCAGCGCGCCGTCGCCACCACCCTGCACGGACCGGTGTGCGTCCTCGCAGGCGCGGGCACGGGCAAGACACGCGCCCTCACCCACCGCATCGCCTACGGCGTCCGCTCCGGTGTCCTCCAGCCCACGACGGTGCTCGCCGTCACCTTCACCGTCCGCGCCGCCGGAGAGATGCGCGGACGCCTGCGCCAGCTCGGCGTCGGCGGCGTCCAGGCCAGAACCTTCCACTCCGCCGCCCTCCGCCAGCTCCAGTACTTCTGGCCCAAGGCCGTCGGCGGCGAACTGCCCCGGCTCCTCGACCGCAAGATCTCCCTCGTCGCCGAGGCCGCCAGCCGCTCCCGCCTCCGCCTCGAACGCCTGGAGCTGAGCGACCTCACCCGCGAGATCGACTGGGCCAAGGTCACCCAGACCACGCCCGACGACTACCCCGCCGCCGTCCTCAAGACCGGCCGCGAGGTCCCCCGCGACCCCGCCCAGACCAGCCAGGTCTACGCCGCCTACGAACGCCTCAAGAGCGAACGCGGCGTCATCGACTTCGAGGACGTCCTGCTCCTCACCGTCGGCATCCTCAACGACCGCCCCGACATCGCCGAGACCGTCCGCCGCCAGTACCAGCACTTCGTCGTGGACGAGTACCAGGACGTCAGCCCCCTCCAGCAACGCCTCCTCCAGATGTGGCTCGGCGACCGCGACAGCGTCTGCGTCGTCGGCGACGCGAGCCAGACCATCTACTCGTTCGCCGGAGCCACCCCCGAGTACCTGCTCCACTTCAGGACCCGCCACCCCGGCGCCACCCTCGTCAAACTCGTCCGCGACTACCGCTCCACCCCCCAGGTCGTCCACCTCGCCAACGGCCTCCTCGCCCAGGCCACCGGCGCCGCCGCCGAACACCGCCTCGAACTCGTCTCCCAGCGCCCCACCGGCCCGGAACCCGTCTTCGCCGAACACACCGACGAACCCGCCGAGGCCGAGGCCGTCGCCCGCCGCGTCCGCGACCTCACCCTCCCGGCGACCGAAGGCGGCGCCGGTGTCCCCGCCAGCGAGATCGCCATCCTCTTCCGCGCCAACTCCCAGTCCGAGGTCTACGAACAGGCACTCGCCGACGCGGGCGTCCCCTACCAGCTCCGCGGCGCGGAACGCTTCTTCGAACGGCCCGAGATCCGCCAGGCCGGAACCGCACTGCGCGGCGCCGCCCGCGCCGGGGACAACGACCCCGCCCTCCAGGGCGCCGACGGCCTCGCCGCACAGGTGGGCGCCGTCCTCGCCACCCTCGGCTGGACCCCCGAGCCCCCCGCCGGATCCGGCGCCGTCCGCGACCGCTGGGAATCACTGCGCTCCCTCGTCCGGCTCGCCGAGGACGTCGGCCGCGCCAAGCCAGGAGCCGGTCTCGCCGACCTCATGACCGAGCTCGACGAACGCGCCGCCGCCCAGCACGCGCCGACCGTCGAAGGCGTCACCCTCGCCTCCCTGCACGCCGCCAAGGGCCTGGAGTGGGACGCCGTCTTCCTCGTCGGCCTGACCGACGGCATGCTCCCCATCACCCACGCCAAGACCCCGGAACAGATCGAGGAGGAACGCCGCCTCCTCTACGTCGGCGTCACCCGCGCCCGCCGACACCTGGCGATGTCCTGGGCACTCGCCCGTTCACCCGGCGGCCGGGCCGGACGCCGCCCCAGCCGCTTCCTGGACGGCCTGCGCCCCGGCGCCCCCGCCGGAGGCCGCGGAAGCGCCGGTGGGAGCGTGGAGCGGGGCACAGGCGCACGGGGGCGCAAGCCCCGCGGCCCCGTCAAGTGCCGCGTGTGCGACCGGACGCTGACCGAGGCACCCGAGATCAAACTGCGCCGCTGCGCCGAGTGCCCGTCCACGATGGACGAGGAACTGTTCGAGCGGCTCCGCGCCTGGCGCCTCGACCAGGCGAAGGAACTGGGCAGGCCCCCCTACGCCGTGTTCACCGACGTCACCCTGATGGCCATCGCGGAGAACCTCCCGGGCACCGAGCGTGAACTGGCCCGCATCTCCGGCGTCGGCCCGCACAAGCTCCGGCAGTTCGGCGCGGACGTGCTCGCCCTGTGCGCCGGGGAGGCGGCTCCGGGGGCGCGGGAGGCCGCGGACGCGCCCGCCCCGGAGGCCGAGGAGCCCCCCGAGGACATGGTTGAAGAAGTGACTTCGGACGTCACCGAAAAATAGTTTGCGCCCGCTGGAGAAATCCGCATACCGTGCCTCTCGTGGCACAGGGGGGAGGGTTCCCCTCACCTCTGGACCATGCTCTACTGAAGTGCACGCATCGGGCTCCGCACGAGCCCACCGAGACGCCGAAGGAGGCGAGTCCCTTGATTAACCAGCTGATCACCAAACTGGCCGGTCGGCCGCTCGCCACCACCGTCGTGTCCGGTGGCGTAGTCCGTGACGCGGGCACCTCCCTGTCCGCCGCCGCGTGCGCACAGCTGTCGGTCGCCGCGTTCCGCGGGTCCGTCAGCGAGCGACCGATCCAGGCGCCCGTGGAAGCAACGGTGACAGCAGGCAGCACTTTTGACGCCTATGACACCACCACCGGCGCCGGACACCAGATCTTCGGACAGCAGAACACGCAGCTTCACACGATGTGGGCCCTCCGCGGGCTTGATCCCTGGAGTGATCCAGCCTGATCGGCGAGATCAGGTCGGCACCTTCCAGGGCCGCGGAACCCACACCGGGATCCGCGGCCCTTCTGTTTTCCGCCGACAGAGCCCGGCCACCAGCCGGGACCGACACGACACGAGGAATAACCGTGCCACTCGCGCCGTACCCGCGCCCCGACCTGACGTCGCCACCCACTCCGGAGAACGCTGTGACCCCGCTGTACACGCTGAACGAGCTCGACGAAGCCATCGAGCGCCTCGACCAGGCCGTGCCCTGCCGCGCCTACGACCCCGAGGTCTTCTTCGCCGAGACCCCCGAGGACGTCGAGTACGCCAAGTCCCTCTGCGGGACCTGTCCGCTGCGCGAGGCATGTCTCGCCGGAGCCAAGGAGCGCCGCGAGCCCTGGGGCGTCTGGGGCGGCGAGCTGTTCGTCCAGGGAGTCGTCGTACCCCGCAAGCGCCCGCGTGG
Organism: Streptomyces avicenniae; assembly: GCF_000719135.1. Lineage (GTDB taxonomy): Bacteria > Actinomycetota > Actinomycetes > Streptomycetales > Streptomycetaceae > Streptomyces > Streptomyces avicenniae. The sequence goes on from NZ_JOEK01000013.1 coordinate 190,244, forward strand.
CCGTCCCCGGAAGAACCCGGTCGTCGCATGAACACGCTGGGCACCATCGGACGGCCTGCACCTCATGGCCCACGGAGAGACCTCCCCATGACCCTCATGACCACCGAGCCGGGTACCGCGCCCCGCGCGGCTCACCCGCTCACAGAAGAAGAACCGAACAGGACAAGCAAGTTGCAACTCATCCAAGAAGCCATGGCCCGCTCTCATATGAGCGAGCAGATCAGGGAAGCGGAGTCCCAACGCACCGCCCACCGCTTCGCGGTGGCGCGCCGGCTCGAACGCCGGTCCGCACGTCTCCGGCGCCGGGCCGAGCGCGCCTCACACCGCGCCCGCCGGGCCCTGGCCCGGACCGTCATGTACTGACCCGGACCACCTGCGGAAACCAGGCCCCATGACCGGGCCCCACGGGGTGGCCGGGACCGAGACAACTCGGTCCCTGTCTCTTATACACATCTGACGCTGCCGACGATATGCAGTGTGTAGATCTCGGTGGTC
>NZ_JOEK01000014.1 GCF_000719135.1 Streptomyces avicenniae
AAACATTGGCATTGACTTTTGGCACGCTGTTGAGTTCTCAAGGAACGGACGCTTCCTTCAAAACCCTCTCGGGCCTCTCCGGGCGCTTCCCTTCGGTGTTCCCAACCTTAGCGGACCCCCGGATCATTTCCTAATCCGGCCCCGGCCGGTCGATTTCCGCGCGCCTGGAATTATTTCCGGGGATGCGAAAGAGACCCTGTCGGGAGGTTTCTGCTGAGGTTGTGGCGCCTACCGGACAGTCCAGCGGGTCCTGTGGACCGCGTGCTGTTGTGTCCCGCTTCAGGCGACTCGACCTACGTTACGACTCCCCCGCCCCCGCGTCAAGTCGCGGGGACCGGCGCCGTGGCTGGTGCGCCCGATAGGGGCTCACCGTGGGGTCGCCCGTGATCCAGAAGCGCCACGGATGGGCGGCGCCCTCGCCGCCGACCCCGGTCCTCGGCCCCTCGCCGACCAGCTCGGCGGCGACCGGGCCGCCCGTCAGCACTCGGAAGGGGGAGCCCGTGTCGTCCCCGCAGGCGTCGCTGCCGTCCAGGAGACGGTCCACGCCGAGCGCGGTCGCCAACCGGGCGGGGCCCTTGGCGAGTTCGGCGTCCGTGCGGGCCGAGACGCGCCGTGCGCGGGCGAGTTCGGCGCCCTCGATCACCTCCCCGGCGCGGAGGAGGACACCGCTCGCATGCCCCTCGGGTCCGCAGACCAGGTTCATGCAGTGCCACATGCCGTAGGTGAAGTAGACGTAGACATGACCCGGCGGCCCGTACATCGTCGCGTTGCGGGCGGTGCGCCCGCGGTACGCGTGACTGCCGGGGTCGATCTCCCCCGCATACGCCTCGACCTCGGTGACGCGCAGCCGGATGTCGCCCTCGGGGGTGGCGCGTACCAGGACGCGCCCGAGCAGGTCGGGGGCGACGTCGAGGACGGGCCGGTCGAAGAACGCGCGCGGCAGGGGCGCGCTCGGACGGGCGGCGGTGGGGGTGGGGCCGGTGCGCTTCACGGGTGTCGGGTCTCCGGACGATCAAGGGGGGTTCCCGCTGGCTAGGCTAGCCGGGACAGTGCGTCACGCGACGAGGAGGTCCGTAATGTCCGATCCCCAGCGGCGTCCCCTTCCCCATGACTTCCATCCGCCGGTGGCCGCCTTCGCGGTGGAGAGCGACGACGTCCGGGAGGGCGAGCGGCTCAGGGAGGACCAGGTGCAGGCGGCGGGGAACGTCTCGCCGCAGCTGCGCTGGTCCGGTTTCCCCGCCGGGACGAAGAGCTTCGCGGTCACCTGCTTCGACCCGGAGGCCCCGACGGGCAGCGGGTTCTGGCACTGGGTGCTCTTCGACATCCCGGCCACGGTGACCGAGCTGCCCGCGGGCGCGGGGTCGGGCGACCTGGCGGGGCTGCCGCCCGGCGCGGTCCACGCGCGCAACGACTACGGCTCCCGTGACTTCGGGGGCGCGGCGCCGCCACCGGGGGACGGGCCGCACCGCTACGTGTTCACGGTGTACGCGGTGGACAGCGAGCGGCTGGGCCCTGACCAGGACGCCTCGCCCGCGGTCGTCGGATTCAACCTGCGCTTCCACACCCTCGGGCGCGCGCAGCTGGTGGGCGTGTACGAGGTCCCGGCCGAGGGGTGAGTCGCCGGGCCGTGTCGTGCCCGTAACGGTCACGCGTCACCTTCTCTTCGCCTCTCTGTTCTGCCGCGGCGGCGGGTAGCTCTCCTGTGCGCGGTTCTCCCCGCGCAAAATGCATTGTCGGGCCTGCTCGGCGAGGGGACAGTGGTGCCAGCCCGTCGCCGGGGCGGGGAGGGAACGGGAGGTGGGCGGGGTGCGGCAGACCCTGGTGCTGAACGCGACGTACGAGCCGCTGACGACGGTCTCGCTGCGTCGTGCGGTGGTGCTGGTCGTCCAGCAGAAGGTGGTGGTGGAGCAGGCGCATCCGGGGCTGCGGGTGCGGGCGGCGGCGGTGGACCTGCCGGTGCCACAGGTGATCAGACTCCGCCGGTATGTGAAGGTGCCGTTCCGACAACGGGCCCCGTGGTCGAGACGCGGGGTGCTGGTCCGTGACCAGCACCGGTGTGCGTACTGCGGGCGGCGGGCGACCACGATCGACCACGTGGTGCCGCGCTCGCACGGGGGCGGGGACACGTGGCTGAACACGGTGGCCGCGTGCACCGAGGACAACCAGCTGAAGGCCAACCGCACTCCGGCGCAGGCGGGGATGCGGCTGCTGGCGCAGCCTTTCGAGCCCACCCCGGCGGCGGCCCTGCTGCTGGCGGTCGGCGCGCGTGACGGTGACGCGCTGCCCGACTGGCTGCTCGCGACGAAGGGCGCGGTCTCGGCGTAGAGAGGGCCGTACGTGACGACGCCCGCCTTCCCGGTGCCGGGGAGGCGGGCGTCGTGACGTACGGGCGGGCTACTCGATGCGGGGCTGCTCGCGGGTCGGCTTGTCGAGGCTGGGGCCCGGGCCGTCACCGTTGCCGCCGTTCCCGTCGCCGCCCGGGTTGGTGAAGCGGCCGATGTTGCCGCCGAGTCCCTTGAGGGCGTCGCCGAGTTCGCTGGGGACGATCCACAGCTTGTTCGCGTCGCCCTCGGCGATCTTCGGGAGCATCTGCACGTACTGGTAGGACAGCAGCTTCTGGTCGGCGTCGCCCGCGTGGATGGCCTCGAAGACCGTGCGGATGGCCTGGGCCTCGCCCTCGGCGCGCAGCGCGGCGGCGCGGGCGTCACCCTCGGCGCGCAGGATCTCGGACTGCTTGGCGCCCTCGGCCTGGAGGATCTCGGACTGCCTGACACCTTCGGCCTGGAGGATGGCGGCGCGCTTGTCACGGTCGGCGCGCATCTGCTTCTCCATCGAGTCCTGGATGGAGGTGGGCGGCTCGATCGCCTTCAGCTCGACGCGGTTGACGCGGATGCCCCACTTGCCGGTGGCCTCGTCGAGGACGCCGCGCAGGGCCGCGTTGATCTCCTCGCGGGAGGTGAGGGTGCGCTCCAGGTCCATGCCGCCGATGATGTTGCGCAGGGTGGTCACGGTGAGCTGCTCGATGGCCTGGATGTAGTTGGAGACCTCGTAGGTCGCGGCGCGCGCGTCGGTCACCTGGTAGTAGATGACGGTGTCGATGTTGACGACGAGGTTGTCCTGCGTGATCACCGGCTGCGGCGGGAACGGGACGACCTGCTCGCGCAGGTCGATGCGGTTGCGGATGCGGTCGATGAACGGGACGACGATGTTCAGGCCCGCGTTCAGCGTCCTGGTGTAGCGGCCGAAGCGCTCCACGATGGCCGCGCTGGCCTGCTGGATGACCTGGATGGTCTGGACGAGCGCGATGACGACCAGCACCACCAGGACCACCAGCACGATGATGATGGGTCCCATCGTGTACTCCCCCTGCGTCTAGATGAGTTGGGATGTTTGTCGATGAAGTGACCGGCCCATCACATCACGACGGCGGTTGCCCCGTCGATCTCAACTACGCTGACGTGACTCCCCGGTTCGTAGATGTCGTCCTCGCCGAGCGACCGGGCCGACCACTCCTCGCCCGCGAGTCTGATGCGGCCTCCGCTGCCGGTGACGCGGACGAGGACGACGGCGCTCCTGCCGATGAGGGCGTCCACGCCGCTGCTGAGCGCGGGGGAACCGCTGCGCGCGCGGCGTGCGAGGGGCTGCACGACGAGGATGAGCGCCGTCGAGACGACGGCGAAGACGACGACCTGCGCGACGAGGCTGTCGGTGACGCCCGCGGTCAGGGCGCCGGCGACGGCGCCGGCCGCGAGCATGCCCAGCTCGGGCATGGCGGTCAGGACGAGGACGATCGCGAATCCGCCGGCGGCGATGAGCCACCCCACCCAGAAGTCCACGGAACTCATCGTAGGGCGGGGGGCCGCGTCGCGAACAGGGCCCGTCGGGGGGTGGATCGGGGAGAGGTGGGGGTGTGTCGCGTGAAGGGGGTGCGGGGGCGGGGGTGCGCGGACGGGGAGGGTCAGCCGAGCGGGAGGCCGCGGGCGGTCCAGCGGTCGCCCTGGCGTTCGACGACGAGGGGGAGGCCGAAGCAGTGCGAGAGGTTCGCGGAGGTGAGGGTCGTCTCGATCGGCCCGGCGCTCTGGATGCGGCCCTGGCGGACGAGGAGCACGTGGGTGAAGCCGGGGGCGATCTCCTCGACGTGGTGCGTGACCATGATCATCGACGGGGCGTAGGAGTCGCGGGCCAGGCGGCCGAGGCGGCGGACGAGGTCCTCGCGTCCGCCGAGGTCGAGACCGGCGGCCGGCTCGTCGAGGAGCAGCAGCTCGGGGTCGGTCATCAGGGCGCGGGCGATCTGGGTGCGCTTGCGCTCGCCCTCCGAGAGGGTGCCGAACTTACGGTCGAGGTGGCCGCTCATGCCGAGGCGGTCGAGGAACGCGCGGGCGCGGCGCTCGTCCATCTCGTCGTAGCTCTCCTGCCAGCTCACGGTCATGCCGTAGGCGGCGGTGAGGACGGTCTGGAGGACGGTCGCGCGCCGGGAGAGCTTCTCGGCGAGGGCGCTGCTCGCCATGCCGATGCGGGGGCGCAGGTCGAACACATCGACGTGGCCCAGCTCCTCGCCGAGGATCCGGACGCTGCCCGAGGTCGGATAGAGGTAGCTGGACGCCACGTTGAGGAGGGTGGTCTTCCCCGCGCCGTTGGGGCCGAGGATGGCCCAGCGTTCGCCTTCGGCGACCGACCAGGAGACCTTGTCCACCAGAGGCCGGCCGTCGCGGACCACGGATACGTCCACCAGCTCCAGTACATCGCTCATGCGCGCGGTCTCTCCCCTTGCAGTCGCTGTCAGTCAAAACCTACGCCACCGCCTCCCGCGCCCTGTCGTCAGGAGGGTTGTTGGGCAATCTTCTCTAAGGTAGAGGGCATGCTCATGGAACCTCGTGCGGGGCGGCTCGCCGCCTGGGGCAATGCGCTGCTGGCCGGACAGGCGGCGCCGGACGACGCCGCGGCGCGCGCGGTGGGGGACGACACGGTGCACCGTGTCGTCGGCCTGCCGGGCGAGTCGGGGCCGGTGGGGCTGACGCTCGCGCTCGGCCGGATGCGCGCCGAAGGGGTGTACGGCCTGCGCATCGCGCTGCCGGCGCCCGGTCATCCGCTGGGGCTGAGCGGTCCGCCGGAGTTCAACGCGGCGGCGCTGGCGGCCGGGGAGGCCGTGCTGGCGTCGGGGGCGCCGCTGGGGCTCGTGCCCGAGGTGAACGAGGCGGGACCGGCAGGAGACGTGCTGACCGAGGTGCTGTGGCGCTGTCTCCCGGTGCGGCAGGGGCCGGGGGCCGACGTGCCGTCGCTCGGTGAGGCGGAACGGGAGCTGGCGGAGGTGCTGCGCGACTCGACGGAGGCGCTGGCGCGGCTGGACGTGGCGGGCGCGGGGCCGGTGGCGCGGGCGAGGCTGGACGCGTACCGGGCGCGGGCGGAGCGGGAGCGGCAGGTGCTGGCCCCCGGGTATCCGGCGCGGGCGGTGCGCGTGCTGGAGCTGGCGCAGCGTGTGGGGGCGCTGGTGGAGATCGCGGCGCAGCCGGAGGGGCTGGCGCCCGGTGCGACGGTGAGCGCGGGCCAGATCGCGGAGCGGGACCGCTTGCTGCGGCCGGTGGAGCGGGCGGCGCGGCGGGCGCGGGTGGCGGCGTACAACGCGTACGTGGAGACGCTGGAGCGCCAGCGCGGATAGGGCGGTGGAGAAGGGCGAAGGCCCCTCGGACCTGAGTCCGAGGGGCCTTCGTGTCCGCTGTCCGTCCGCGGGGACGGGTCAGTCGATGACGCCGACGTTACCGAACGCCGGGTTCAGGATGCCGATGACGTTGATGGAGTTGCCCACCACGTTCGGGGCGACCTCGACCGGGACCTGGACGATGTTGCCGGAGATGACGCCCGGGGACTTCACCGCCTTGCCGGCGGCCTCCGCGTCGGCGGCGGCGGAACCCGCGCCCGCGCCGAGGGCGGCACCGGCGGCGGCCAGCACCAGGGCGGCCTTCTTGGCAGTGTTCATGAGTTGTGCTCCTCTTGGACGTTGCAGTGCGCGCGACTCCTTGGGCACGGAGTCACGTGCTGCACAACGCGTGGGCCGAGGGCACGGCACGGGCTCGCGGCCCGATACGCACGATCGGCCCAACGCGTCGCGGCTACGTCGTCAGTGGTTGACGCTGTGGTTGCCGAACACCGGGTTCAGCACACCGATGACGTTCACGGAGTTGCCGGTGGCGTTGACCGGGACGTGGACCGGCACCTGCGCCTGGTTGCCGGAGATGACGCCCGGGGAGTGCACGGCCGCACCGGCGGCGTCCGAGGCCGCGGAGGCGACGCCGGAGGCGGTGGCGGCGATCCCGCCGACCATCAGGGTGACAGCGGCGGCCCTCTTGAGGTTCTTCACTTCTTCTGACCTTCCTCGCACGTTCGCCGCGGCCAGCCGCCGCGGCTCGCCATGGAGAACGGTCGTGCGCCGGGGAGGATGCGCCGTACGGGTGACACTCACACGACCGTATGAATCTCAGCCCGGAGGGGCTCCTGGGTTTGGTGGGAGGGGGCCGAATGGGGTAACGGCGCGGGCGGCGGTCAGTCGGACACCCCGTGCCGCACGGCCCACAGGGCCGCCTGCGTGCGGTCCGAGAGGTCGAGTTTCATCAGGATGTTCGAGACGTGCGTCTTGACGGTCTTCTCGGACAGCACGAGCGCACGGGCGATCTCCCGGTTGGAGCGGCCCCGCGCGATGAGCCCCAGCACCTCCGTCTCGCGCTCGGTCAGCGAGCCCGTGCGGCTGCCGCCGCCGTGCGACTCCTGGGTGAGGAGCGCCCCCGCGATCGCGGGCTCCAGCAGGACGTGGCCCGCGTGGACCGATCTGATGGCACCGGCGAGGGCGTCGGGGGCGATGTCCTTCTGCACGTAGCCCGCCGCGCCGGCGCGCAGCGCGGGGACGACCGTGCGCTGCTCGGTGAAGCTGGTGACGACCAGGACGCGGGCGGGGTTGGACAGCTCGCGCAGCGTGCGCAGGGCCTCGATGCCGTCGCCGCCCGGCATCTTGACGTCCATGAGGATCACGTCGGGGCGCAGCTCCTCGGCGCACGCGACGGCGGTGGGGCCGTCGGCGGCCTCGCCGACGACCTCGATGTCCCCTTGGACCTCAAGGAACGTGCGCAGGCCCCGGCGGACGACCTGGTGGTCGTCCACGAGGAGTACGCGGATCACTTCTGCCAGGTCAGCCACCCGGCACCTCCATTTCTACGACGCAGCCCGTGCCGGGGGCCGACAGGACGGTCAGGGTGCCGCCGACCGCGGCGGCGCGGTCGCGCATGGACACAAGGCCGAGGTGTCGCCCGCGGGCCCGGACGGCCTCCGGGTCGAAGCCGGTGCCGTCGTCCGCGACGCGCAGGACGGTGGCCGTGCCGCGGCGGGTGAGGGCGACCTCGACGCGGGTGGGGGACGCGTGCCGCAGGGCGTTGTGCAGCGCTTCCTGGGCGACGCGGAGCATGGCCTCCTCCTGGGCGGCGGGCAGGGCACGGGGCTCTTCGCAGCACAGGGTGACGTGCGCGGGGTGCGCGCGGTCGAGAACGTTGATCTGGGCTCTGAGGGTGGCGAGGAGGCCGTCCTCGTCGAGGGCGGCGGGGCGTAGTTCGACGACGGCGGCGCGCAGTTCCTCGGCGGCCTCGGCGGCCAGCGCGGCGACCTGGGCCAGCTCCTGGGCGGCGCGGTCGGGGTCGCGGTGGAGGAGGGTGGCGGCGGCCTGGGCGGTGAGGCGGAGGGAGAACAGCTTCTGGGAGACGGCGTCGTGCAGTTCGTGGGCGATGCGGGCGCGCTCGTCGGCGATGGTCAGCTCGCGGCTGCGTTCGTAGAGCCGGGCGTTGGTCAGGGCGAGTGCGGCGTGTTCGGCGAGGAGACGCAGGAGTTCCTCGTCCTCTGCGGTGAAGGCGCAGCCGTCGTCGGGGGCGGTGCGGGGCTGCCTGCCGGAGGGCGGGCGGCGGGTGGTGGGGGTGCCGTGCTTCCCGGCGAGGAAGAGGGCGCCGAGGACCTCGCCGTCGTCGGTGACGGGCATGCCGAGGAAGTGGGACATCTCGGGGTGCGCGGCGGGCCAGCCCTCGAAGCGCGGGTCGAGGCGGACGTCGGCGAGGCGGACGGGGGCGGCCGAGCGGAGCATGGCGGCGAGGATGCCGTGCTGGCGCGGGAGGGGGCCGATGGCCTTCCACTGACGGTCGCTGATGCCGTCCACGAGGAACTGGGCGAAGCCGCCGTTGCCGTCGGGGATGCCGAGGGCGGCGTACCGCGCGCCGAGGAGTTCGCGGGCGCTGCGGACGATGGTCTGGAGCACGTCGCGCACTTCGAGGGTGCGGTTCATGGCGAGGAGTGCGGCGCTGACGGCGGCCAGTCCGGTGCGGGGGGCCATGTGCCGACGGTAACGCGTTCGGGCGGGGCGCGGATCGGGCGGTCGCAGGGGGTGGGTAGGGCGCTGGGCGTAGGGCGCGGGGCCGGTGGCGTACGACGGCGGCGGGCGCCCGTGGTCCGGGGCCCGCCGCCGTGGTGTGGTCGCGTGGGGTGTCGCGGGGTGGGTCAGTTGCGCATGACCTCGGGCTCGTGGCGGCGCAGGAACTTCATCACGAGGTAGCCGCAGATGGCGGCGAGGATGCCGAGCATCAGGACGTCGAGGAGCCAGATGCCCGCCTCGTGGTCCCACAGCGGGTCGCGGTCGGCGCCTTCGGGGGAGGCGCTGAGGTCGTTCAGGTAGGCCGTGCTGCCGACACCGGCCAGTGCCCAGCGGGAGGGCATGAGCCAGGCGATCTGCTCGACGCCGAGGGTGCCGTGGACCTGGAAGAGCGCGCCGGTGAAGACGAGCTGGACGACGGAGATCATCACCAGCAGCGGCATCGTCATCTCGGAGGTGCGCACGAGGGCGGAGATGACGAGGCCGATCATCATCGAGGTGCAGCCCAGGGCCATGAGGACGAAGGTCATCTCCAGGGCGGGCGAGCCGTCGAGGATGACGCCGTCGGTGGGCATCTCGCGGGGGGCGAAGCCGATGAAGGCGATGATGGCGGCCTGGACGACGGTGACGAAGCCGAGGACGAAGACCTTGGACATCAGGTACGCGGAGCGGGAGAGGCCGACGGCCCGTTCCCGTTCGTAGATGACGCGTTCCTTGATCAGCTCGCGCACCGCGTTGGCGGCGCCGGTGAAGCACATGCCGACGACGAGGACGAGCAGGACGATGCTGGCGTCGCCGTTGCGGCCCTGGCGTTCCACCGGCCCGGGGCCGAGGCCGTGGTCGGCCGGGATGACGGCGCTGACGAGGCCGAGGACGACGGGCAGGGCGAGGCTGAGGCCGAGGAAGCCGCGGTCGGCGAAGATGACGGCGGCGTAGCGGCGCATCAGGGTCCAGACCTGGGAGGCCCAGCTCTGGGCCTTCTGCTGCTGGGCCATGGCGGCCAGCTGCGGTGCCATCTGCTGCTGCGGCTGGGCCGGTCCCGCGTCGGACTCGGCGGCGTACATCTGGTAGTGCTGCGAGCCGCGCCAGCGGCCCATCCAGTCGTAGTCGCGGTAGTTCTCGAAGGCGGAGAAGACGTCGGCCCAGGTCTCGTAGCCGAAGAAGTTGAGGGCTTCCTTGGGCGGGCCGAAGTAGGCGACGCCGCCGCCGGGGGCCATGACGAGGACGCGGTCGCACAGGTCCAGCTCGGCGACGGAGTGGGTGACGACGAGGACGGTGCGGCCGTCGTCCGCCATGCCGCGCAGGAGCTGCATGACGTCGCGGTCCATGCCGGGGTCGAGCCCCGAGGTGGGCTCGTCGAGGAAGATCAGCGACGGCTTGGTCAGCAGTTCGAGGGCGACGGAGACGCGCTTGCGCTGGCCGCCGGAGAGGGAGGAGATCCGCTTGGTGGCGTGGTGGCCGAGCTTCAGCTCGGCGAGCACCTCTTCGACGCGGGCGTTGCGCTCGGACTCGGCGACATCGCCGGGGAAGCGGAGCTGTGCGGCCAGCCGCAGCGCCTGCCGGATGGGCAGGGCGGTGTGGAGGATGTCGTCCTGGGGGACGAGGCCGATGCGGTTGCGCAGCTCGGCGAAGTGCCGGTAGAGGTTCCTGCCGTCGTAGAGGACCTCGCCGTAGGTGGCGGGGCGGTAGCCGGTGAGGGCGCGCAGCAGGGTGGACTTGCCGGAGCCCGAGGGGCCGATGACGCCGACGAGGGACTTCTCCGGGACGCCGAAGGAGACGTCGTTCAGGATGGTCAGCTTGCCGCCGCCCACCTGCACGGTGAGGTGGCGCGCGGAGAAGGAGACCTCGCCGGTATCGACGAACTCCTGGAGTTGGCTGCCGACCAGGCGGAACGTCGAGTGGCCGATGCCGACGGTGTCCTGGGGGCCGATGGCGCGGCGGCCGTTCTTCTCCAGGCGCTGGCCGTTGACGAAGGTGCCGTTGTGGCTGCCGAGGTCGCGTATCTCGAAGCGGCCGTCGGGCTGGGCCAGGAACTCCGCGTGCAGGCGGGACACCTGGAGGTCCGAGACCACCAGCTCGTTCTCCAGGGCGCGGCCGATGCGGGTGACCTGGCCGATGGCGAGCTGGTAGAGGCTGGTCGCGCCGCGGTCGGCGGCGTAGCCGTGGGCCTGCGCGGGCTGCTGCGCGGGGCGCTGCTGCTGCTGCGGGACGGACGGTGCCTGCTGCTGGTACGACGGCTGGGCGGGCGGCGGCTGCTGCTGGTGCTGCGGCGGCGGGGTGCCCTGAGCCTGGGACGGCGGTACGCCGCCGGGTCCGTACGCGGGCTGCTGCGGCTGTCCGGCCGTGACGGCCGGGGCGGAGAAGGTGAGCCGTGGTCCGTCGTTGGCGTTCCCCAGGTGCACCGCGGTGCCGGGGACGAGTGGGACGAACTGGACGCGCTGGCCGTTGACCCACGTGCCGTTGGTGCTGCCGTGGTCCTCCAGGGTCCAGGTCTGTCCGCTCCACCGGACGGTGGCGTGGCGCCACGAGACGCGGGTGTCCTGGAGGACCAGGTCGCCCTGGGGATCGCGCCCCAGGGTGTACGGCCTGGCGGCGTCCAGGGTCCAGGTCCGTCCGTTCAATTCGAGTACGAGTTCCGGCACTCCATGCCCCAAAAGTTGTCCCCCGAGCAACCTCCGACCGGAGGTCAAGGGATGGTTGTCGTGGGTCGGAACTATTCCAGGCAGGGCGCCCGATCGGAAAGTCGCCCCCCGGAAGTCACGAAGCTGGTGCGAAGAGTGAGCCGGGCCGTGACGTTGGGCCTCTGACGGGGCCTCCCCGGGGAGTCGCGGACGGCCGGAGCGGCTACCGTGGGACCACCATGTTCTCTGCGCACACCGCCGCCGGGGGCGCTGCCCACGCGGATACGCCCACCCTGCTGGTCAAGATCTTCGGCAAGGACCGGCCAGGTCTGACGGCCGGTCTCTTCGAGACGCTGGCGGCCTTCTCGGTCGATGTCATCGACATCGAGCAGGTCGTCACCCGGGGCCGGATCGTGCTGTGCGCGCTGGTGAGCGCGCCCGCTCCCGGCGCCGGTACGGAGGGCGGGCTGCGCTCCACGGTGCACTCGTGGGCCGAGGAGCACGGGATGCAGGCCGAGATCATCTCGGGCACGGGTGACAACCCGGCGCGGGGTGTGGGCCGCTCCCACGTGACGGTGCTGGGGTCGCCGCTGACCGCCGACACGACGGCCGCCATAGCGGCGCGGATCGCGGCGACGGGCGGCAACATCGACCGCGTCTTCCGGCTGGCGAAGTACCCGGTGACCGCGGTGGAGTTCGCCGTGTCGGGGGTGGCCACCGAGGAGCTGCGCACGACGCTGGCGCGGGAGGCGGCGGCGCGTTCGGTGGACGTCGCCGTCGTCGCGTCGGGGCTGGCGCGGCGGGCGCCGCGGCTGGTGGTGATGGACGTGGACTCGACGCTGATCCAGGACGAGGTGATCGAGCTGTTCGCGGCCCACGCGGGCTGCGAGGCGCAGGTCGCGGAGGTCACGGCGGCGGCGATGCGCGGCGAGCTGGACTTCGAGCAGTCGCTGCACGCCCGGGTGGCGCTGCTGGCGGGGCTCGACGCGTCGGTCGTGGAGAAGGTGCGCGAGCAGGTGCGGCTCACGCCGGGGGCGCGGACGCTGATCCGCACGCTGAAGCGGCTCGGCTGTCAGGTGGGGGTGGTCTCGGGCGGGTTCACGCAGGTCACGGACTCGCTGGCGGACCGGCTCGGTCTCGACTTCGCCTCGGCGAACACGCTGGAGATCGTGGAAGGACGGCTCACCGGGCGTGTGACGGGCGAGATCGTGGACCGGGCGGGGAAGGCGCGGCTGCTGCGGCGGTTCGCGGCGGAGGCGGGCGTGCCGCTGTCGCGGACGGTGGCGATCGGCGACGGGGCGAACGACCTGGACATGCTGAACGCGGCGGGCCTCGGGGTGGCGTTCAACGCGAAGCCGGTCGTGCGGGAGGCGGCGCACACGGCGGTGTCCGTGCCGTTCCTGGACACGGTGCTGTACCTGCTGGGCATCACCCGCGAGGAGGTCGAGGCGGCCGACGCGCAGGGCGGTCCTGTCGCGGCGGGGCTGCGCTCGTCCTGACGGGCTGACGGGCTGACGGGCGGGGGTGGCGGCGCGGCCGTCAGTCCTGGGCCGTGCCGGGCGCGGTGGTGCCTCGGGTGAGGCGGCGGCCCATGCGGGTGAGCAGGGCGATCAGCTCGGGCGGCCCGTGCACCTCGTAGTCGAGGTCGATGAGGGCGATGCGGCAGGCGAGCCAGTCGAGGGCGTCGCCGCCGGTGGTGAGCAGGGTGCGTCCGGGGTCGAGCGGGGTCAGTTCGCCCGTGCCCGGCAGGAGCGCGGCGGTAGCCTCGGCGAGCGGGGCGTGCAGGGTGAGGGTGGCCTGGTGCCGGGCGCGCTGGCCCGCGATGGACTCGGTGACGTAGTGCGCCGCGTCGGCGGCCGGGAGCGTGCGGGGCGGCACGCGGACGCCGGTGCGCAGCGGGCGGGTGACGCGGTCGGCGCGGAAGGTGCGCCAGCCCTCGCGGTCGAGGTCCCAGGCGACGAGGTACCAGCGGCGGCCGTCGCCGACGAGGCGGTGCGGCTCCGTGTGGCGGGGGGCGGGGTCGCCGGTGCGCGGGGCGTAGTGGAAGCGGAGGCGTTCGGTGTCGCGGCAGGCGGCGGCCAGCGTGGTGAGGACGTCGGCCGTGACGCGGGCGGGGGTGTCGGCGGGTGGGCCGGTGAGGGGGAGGGTGGCCTCCTGGTAGGCGCGGACGGCGGGGCGCAGGCGGGGCGGGAGGACCTGTTCGAGCTTGGCCAGGGCGCGCGCCGAGCTGTCGGTGACGCCGGTGACCGGTCCGGTGGCGGCGGTGCGTAGGCCGACGGCGAGGGCGACGGTCTCGTCGTCGTCGAGGAGCAGCGGGGGCATGGCCGTACCGGCGGTGAGGCGGTAGCCGCCGCCTGAGCCGCGGTCGGCGAGGACGGGGTAGCCGAGGTCGCGGAGGCGGTCGATGTCGCGGCGTACGGTGCGTTCGGTGACGCCGAGGGTGGCGGCGAGCCGGGGGCCGGGCCAGGGGCGGGCGTCCTGGAGGAGCGCGAGCAGGCGCAGCAGTCTGCCGGGGGTGTCGGTCATAGGGGGCATGGTGGCAGGCCCGGGGGCCGGAGCGGACGGGTTCTGTCCTGATGGGTTCCTAGCGTGGGGGTATGGCACATGACGCGATCAGGATCAGCGGCGCGCGGGAGAACAACCTGCGGGACGTGACGGTGGCCTTCCCGCGCGGGGCGCTCACGGTGGTGGTGGGGGTGTCGGGGTCGGGGAAGTCGTCCCTGGTGTTCGGCACGGTGGCGGTGGAGTCGCGGCGGCAGCTGAACGAGACGTACCCGTGGTTCGTGCGCAATCGGCTGCCGCGTGACGAGCGACCGCTCGCCGACGCGATGACGGGCCTGTCCCCCGCCGTCGTGGTGGATCAGCGGCCGGTGGTGGGGAACGCGCGCTCGACGGTCGGGACGATGACGGACATCGCGGCCGTGCTGCGGGTGCTGTTCTCGCGCTGCGGGACGCCGTCGGCAGGGGAGGCGACGGCGTACTCGTTCAACGATCCGCGCGGCATGTGCGCGGCCTGCGACGGGCTCGGGCAGGTGCGGCGGGCGGACGTGGACGCGCTGGTGGACCGGGAGCTGACGCTGGACGAGGGGGCGCTGCGCTTCGCGCCGTTCGGGGTGGGCGGCTGGCAGTGGCAGCTGTACGCGCGCTCGGGGCTGTTCGACCCTGACAGGCGGCTCGCGGACTTCACGCCGGAGGAGTGGGATCTGCTGCTGTACGGGGAGGGCTTCAAGGTCTCGCGCAAGGGTGGCACGCATGTGCGCGAGGGCAACGAGTACGAGGGGGTCGTGCGGCGGTTCGAGCGGGTGTACCTGCGCGGCGGGTCGGGCGAGGGCCGGGACGACCTGGACGCCTTCACCGTGCGCGGGACGTGCGAGGAGTGCGGCGGGGCGCGGCTGAACGCGGCGGCGCGGGCGAGCCGGGTGCTGGGGCGGACGCTGCCCGAGCTGTACGCGATGGAGGCCGGGGATCTGGTCGGCGTGCTGCGGGAGGTGAGTGACCCGGTGGGCGGCCCGGTCGCGGCGCAGGCGGTCGCCGGGCTGGAGCGGCTGGTGGCGGTGGGGCTCGGGCATCTGGCGCTGGGGCGTGAGGCGACGACGCTGTCGGGCGGCGAGGCGCAGCGGCTGAAGACGGTGCGGCATCTGGGGTCGAGCCTGACGGAGCTGACGTACGTGTTCGACGAGCCGAGCGTCGGGTTGCACCCGGCCGACGTGGGGCGGCTGATGGACCTGCTGCTGCGGCTGCGGGACCAGGGCAACACGGTGCTGGTCGTGGAGCACAACAGGGAGGTGATCGAGCTGGCGGACCACGTGGTGGAGCTGGGGCCCGGCGCGGGGGCGGACGGGGGCCGGGTCGTGTTCGCCGGGCCGCCGCGGGAGCTGGTGGCGGCGGACACGCTGACGGGCCGGGCACTGCGGCGGGCGGACGAGGACCCGGCGCCGGTGCGGACGCGGGTGCGGGCCCCGCGGGAGTGGCTGACGGTGGGGAAGGCGACGCGGCACAACCTGCGCGGGATGGAGGTGCGGGTGCCGGTCGGGGTGCTGACGGTGGTGACAGGGGTGGCCGGTTCGGGGAAGAGCTCGCTGGTGCGGGGGGAACTGTGCGCGGTGTGCCCGGACGCGGTGGTGCTGGACCAGTCGGCGATCGGGGCGTCGGCGCGTTCGACGCCTGCGACGTACCTGGGGGTGATGGACGGGCTGCGGCGGCTGTTCGCGCGGGAGACGGGGGCGGCGCCCGGGCTGTTCAGTTTCAACTCCCTGGGCGGCTGCCCGCAGTGCGGCGGCCGGGGGCGGGTGACGACGGATCTGGCGTTCCTCGATCCGGTGACGGTGCGGTGCGAGGCGTGCGGGGGGCGGCGCTACACGCAGGAGGCCCTGGGGCGTACGGTGCGCGGCCGGTCGATCGCGGACGTGCTGGAGATGACGGCGGCGGAAGGGGCGGCGTTCCTGTCGGAGGCGGGCGGTGTGCCGGGGGCGAGGGCGGCGCTGCGCGCGCTGGTGGACGCGGGGATCGGGCATCTGCCGCTGGGCAGGCCGCTGGACACGCTGTCGGGTGGTGAGCGGCAGCGGCTGCGGCTGGCGTCCGCGCTGGCGTCGGGCGGGCGGGCGGGGACGTACGTCCTGGACGAGCCGACGACAGGGCTGCACATGACGGACGTGGACGCGCTGCTCGTCGTCCTCGACGGGCTGGTGGACGCCGGGGCGACGGTGGTCGTGGTCGAGCACGACCTGGACGTGGTGCGGCGCGCGGACTGGGTGATCGACCTGGGTCCCGGCGCGGGGCGGCACGGCGGCCGGGTGGTGTACGAGGGGCCGCCCGCCGGGCTGCTCACGGCGGACGGATCGGTCACGGGGCGGCACCTGCGGCGCGCGGTGGCGGCGGGGTGACGCCCCGGGACGTGCCGCCCGGCGCGGTGGCCGGGCGTGCGGGCGTCAGGCGTCAGGCGTCAGGCGTGCGGTGACCAGAAGGCGGCGAGGTGTGCGACACCGAGTTCGACGGACTTCCAGTCGCCGGGGAACGTGAGGACGGCGAGGCCGCAGGTGGGGTAGCCGGAGCGGTTCATGCGGGCGAGGGCGTCCCCCTCGGCCTCACCGGCCAGGCCGTCGGCGAGGCCGTGGACACCGGGGTTGTGGCCGACGAGCAGGACGTCCCGCACCGCGTCGTCGAGCCCGTTCAGGACGGCGATCAGCTCACCGACCGAGGCGTCGTACAGGCGCTCGTCGTAGCTGGTTCTCGGCCGCTCGGGGAGCTCGGGGGCGAACAGCTTCCACGTCTCGCGGGCGCGGACCGCCGTGGAGCACACGGTCAGTTCCGGCCTGATCCCCGCCCCGGCGAGCCATCGCCCGGCGAGCGGCGCGTCCTTGCGGCCCCGCTCGGCGAGCGGCCTGTCGTGGTCGGGCACCTCGGGCCAGTCGGCCTTGGCGTGCCGGAGGAGAACGATCCTGCGAGGACTGTCGAGGCTCATGCATCCAGCTTCGCATGGAAGTGCCAGGTGGTGAGGGGTGATCCCGGGCCACGGCAACCCCCTGGGCGGCCTGCGCGGACGGGGGTTGACGGCTAGCGGAGCAGCGTCTCGTGGAGCCGGTGCAGGAACTCGGCGGCGGGCTGGAGGGAGGGCGCGGCCTGCGCCTCGCCTCCGGTGACCAGCAGGACGAGCAGGGCGCAGAACGCCAGCGCGGGGAGCACCAGGGAGCGCCAGCTCAGGCGGATCTCGATGTCGGTGGGATGGTCTGCTGCCGGGACGGACATGACGCAGGTCGCCTCCATGCGGTCGCGTCGGGTCGTACGCGGGGTCTCCCCCGGGCGCTTCCAGGAGCGCCGGGTACGACGCTACGGTCCGCCGGTCCCGCGGCCCATCCGGCAGGCCACCCAGTGGCCCCTGAAGCCGGCCCCCTAGGGGACGGTGGTACCAGCCCCACCATGGGGCGGGGCGTGGGGGCGGTCAGGGCGACGCGAGGGTCGCGACGACGGCGATGACGACGGTGATCCCCAGCATGGCGCCGAGGACGAGCAGCAGCTTCCGCTGGCCGCCGGTGGGGTTGGGGTCGAGCGCTGGCATGGCACCAGTGTCCCACTCAGGCGCCGTCCTCCACGCACCGGTCCCGTCCGGCGGCGAAGCCCAGCACGATCTGGACGGCCATCAGCGCGGCGACGAGGAGCAGCGGCGCGTGCCAGCCGCCCGTGGCCTCGTTGAGCGTGCCGACCAGCAGGGGGCCAGGGACGGAGATGAGGTAGCCGGTGCTCTGGGCGAAGGCGGACAGCCGGGCCACGCCCGCGGTGGTGCGGGAGCGCAGGCCGATGAGGGTGAGGGCGACGGGAAAGGAGGTGTTGGCGAGGCCGAGGAGGACGGCCCAGGCCCAGGCGCCGCCCGCGGGGGCGATCCACAGTCCGGCGTAACCGGCCAGGCCGCACGTGCCGAGGACGGCGAGCAGCGGGCCCTGGCTGCGCATGCGCAGGGCGACGCGCGGCAGGACGAAGCCGAGGGGGGCGCCGATGGCCATGATCAGGGCGAGGAGCAGCCCGGCGGTGGAGGCGGGGATGCCGGCGTCGCGGAACATCTGCGGGACCCAGCCCATGGTGACGTACGCGGCGGTGGCCTGGAGGCCGAAGAATCCGGCGAGGCTCCAGGCGGTGCGGGAGCGGGTGACGCGGTACGCGGGGGCGGTCGCGGCTGCCGGTCCTTGTCCTGGCAGGCCGGTGCCGGGGTCGGCGGTGGCGCGGTGGCGGCGTTCGGCGATGACCCACAGGGGGACGGCGACGGCCGCGGCGACGGCCCACACGCCGAGGCCGACGCGCCAACTGTCGCCCGCGGCGCGGGTGACCGGGACGGTGAGGGCGGCGGCGACGGCCGTGCCTGCGGCGATCATCGTGGAGTAGAGGCCGGTGACGGTGCCGACGCGGTCGGGGAAGTACCGCTTGGTGAGGACGGGCATCAGCACGTTGTTGACGGCGATGCCCGCGAGGGCGAGCGTGCTGGCCGTGAGGAACAGGGCGGTCTCGCCCGCGAGCGAGCGCAGGACGAGCCCGGCGGCTATCGCGCACAGCCCGCCGGTGACGACGGCGGCGGGGCCGAAACGGCGGGCGAGCCGGGGGGCGGTGACGCCGAAGGCGGCGAAGCACAGGGAGGGGACGGCGGTGACCATCCCGGCGACCGTGCCGCTCATGCCGAGGCCGTCGCGGACCTCGGCGAGGACGGGGCTGAGGCTGGAGACGGCGGGGCGGAGGTTGAACGCCGTGAGCATCAGGCCGACGGCCAGCAGCCAGGGCGCGCGGCGGGCCGCCGCCGTAGGGCTGGGCGCCGCCCGTACGGGGGAGGACGCCGGCAGAGTACGGTCGTTCTTCGCCAGTTCCATGAATACCATCATAGAATGATGGGATGAATCCGCGCCGCAGGATTCACGTCCTCCCGGGGAGAGCCATGTCACTGACCGCGCCACGCCGTTCCGCGCTCGCCGACCAGGTGATCGCCCAGCTGCGCCACCAGATCACGTCGGGCGAGTGGCCCGTCGGCTCCCGCATCCCGACCGAACCCGAGCTGGTCGAACAGCTCGGCGTCGCCCGCAACACCGTCAGGGAGGCCATCCGCGCCCTCGCGCACAACGGCCTGCTGGACATCCGCCAGGGCTCGGGCACCTATGTGACGGCGACCAGCGAGCTGGCCGGGGTGATGCTGCGGCGCTTCGAGGACGCCGACCCGCAGGACGTCGCCGAGCTGCGCAGCGCGCTGGAGGCCCAGGCCGCACGGCTGGCCGCCGGGCGCCGCACGGAACGGGAGCTGCGGCAGCTGGAGACGCTGCTCGCGCGGCGCGAGGAGGCGTGGGCCGCCGGGGAGGCGGAACGCTTCGTCGAGGCGGACGCCACGTTCCACATGGCCGTCGTCAAGGCGTCGCACAACGAGGTGCTGACCGCGCTGTACGCGGACCTCGGCGGCGTCGTCCGCACCTTCCTGCGGCAGAACGTCGGCGACCGGCTGCGCCCCGCCACGTACGTGGACCACTCCGGGCTGCTCACGGCGATCCGCGCCGCCGACGCCGCGGCGGCCGAGGCGGAGGCGGGCTCGTACGCCCTGTCCTGCCGCACCGTCGCCACCGCCGCGGCGGACTGACCCCGGACGTGCGCCTGCCCCCGGCGGCGCGGTGGCCGCCGGGGGCAGGGCAAGGGACGGGGGTGGTCTCAGGCACCCATCATGTGCACGCCGCCGTCCACGTGGACGACCTCGCCCGTCGTCTTCGGGAACCAGTCGGACAGCAGCGCGACCACGCCACGGGCCGCGGGCTCCGGGTCGGACAGGTCCCAGCCGATGGGCGAGCGGCTGTTCCACACGTCGGCCAGCTCCTCGAAGCCGGGGATCGACTTGGCCGCCATCGACTTGATCGGCCCGGCCGAGACCAGGTTGACCCGGATGTTCCGGGGGCCGAGGTCACGCGCCAGGTAGCGGGAGGTCGCCTCAAGGGCCGCCTTCGCGACACCCATCCAGTCGTACTTCGGCCAGGCCACCTGCGCGTCGAAGTCCATGCCGACGACCGAGCCGCCGCGCTGCTCCAGCAGCGGGAGCAGCGCCGTCGTCAGGGACTTCAGCGAGTACGCGGACACCTCGACCGCCGTCGCGACCGAAGGCCACTCGGTGTGCAGGAAGTTGCCGCCGAGCGCGTCCTGCGGGGCGAAGCCGATGGAGTGGACGACGCCGTCCAGCCCGATCCCCTCGCCGATCTGCTCGGTGACCTTCTCCGCGAGGCCCGCCAGGTGCTCCTGGTTCTGCACGTCGAGCTCGATGACCGGCACCGGCTTCGGCAGCCGCTTCGCGATGCGCTCGACCAGGCTGAGGCGCCCGAAGCCGGTCAGCACGACCTCGGCGCCCTCCTGCTGGGCCAGCTTCGCCGTGTGGAAGGCGATCGAGGACTCGGTGAGCACCCCGGTGACGAGGATGCGCTTGCCGGCGAGAAGTCCGCTCATGTTCAGTGACCCATGCCCAATCCGCCGTCAACGGGGATGACGGCTCCAGTGATGTACGCGGCCTCGTCGGAGAGCAGGAAGCGGACGGCGGCGGCCACTTCCTCGGTCTGCGCGTACCGGCCGAGCGGGATCTCCGCCAGGACGGTGGCGCGCCGCTCCTCGCTGACGGCCTGGGACATCTCGGTGTCCACCCAGCCGGGCGCGACGACGTTGCAGGTGATGTTGCGCGAACCGATCTCGCGGGCGACGGAGCGCGCGAAGCCGATCAGACCGGCCTTGGACGCCGCGTAGTTGACCTGTCCTGGCGAGCCCATCATGCCGACGACCGACGAGATGAGGACGATACGCCCGCGCCGCGCCCGCAGCATGCCCTTGGCCGCCGTCTTCACCACACGGAACGTGCCGGTGAGGTTGGTCTGGAGGACCGCGTCGAAGTCCTCGTCCGACATGCGCAGCATCAACTGGTCGCGGTTGATGCCCGCGTTGGCGACAAGGCTCTCGACCTTGCCGTGCACCGCCTCGACCTCTTTGAACGCCTGCTCCACCTGTTCGGTGTCGGTGATGTCGCACCGCACGGGCAGGCAGCCCCGTTCGACCAGCTCCTTCGGGGGCTCGCCGGACCGGTAGGTGAAGGCGACCTTGTCGCCCGAGTCGGCCAGTACGCGGGCGATGGCCAGGCCGATGCCGCGATTGCCTCCGGTGACCAGAACCGAGCGGCTCAAGGGGGCACCTTCTTTCTGCGTCGTATGCTCCGGACAACGCTAACCTCCCTCACGGACCCGTTGGGGGGCGGGCCGTGACAGGCGCTCCGTCGCCGCTCTGTCGGGTTCCTACATCCGGTGCACGTCACGGGCGGTCACCTCCGCCCGCCCGTCGGCCAGGACTCCCTGGGCGGCGGGCGGGCGGAGGTGCATGATCGGGCGGGGCGCCCGACCGGCCCCGCACCGCAGCGGCACTCGGACAGGAGAGATTGTGCCCAGATCGATCGACGAGTCCTTCCTCGCCCTCCCCCTGCGCCCACTGGCCGACGCCGCGCTGGCGCGGGCCCGCGCGCTGGGCGCCGAGCACGCCGACTTCCGCCTCGAACGCGTCCGCAGCGCCAACTGGCTGCTGCGCGACGCCCGTCCGGCCGGTTCACGGGACGGCACGGACACCGGGTACGCGGTGCGCGTCGTCCACGGCGGCGCCTGGGGCTTCGCGGCGGGCGTGGACATGACGATGGACGCCGCCGCCCGGGTCGCCTCCCAGGCGGTCGAGATGGCCAAGCTGTCCGCCCGCGTCATCGCCGCGGCCGGTTCGGACGAGCGCGTCGAGCTGGCGCCCGAGCCCTCGCACGGCGAGCGGACGTGGGTCTCGCCCTACGAGGTGAACCCGTTCGACGTCCCCGGCGCCGAGCGGATCGAACTCCTCGCCGACCGGAGCGCGCGGCTGCTGGCGGGCGAGGGCGTGAGCCATGTGGACACGCGCCTGTGGGCGGTGCAGGAGAACAAGTTCTACGCCGACACGGCGGGCACCGTCACGACGCAGCAGCGCGTACGGATCCTGCCGGAGCTGACGGCGACCAACGTCGCGCCCGACGGCAGGTTCGACACGATGCGCACCCTCGCGCCACCGGCCGCGCGCGGCTGGGAGTACTTCACCGGCACCGCGTGGGACTGGGACGGCGAACTCGCCCGCATCCCCGGCCTGCTGGCCGGGAAGCTGGCCGCGCCCTCGGTGGAGGCCGGGGCGTACGACCTGGTGATCGCGCCGTCGAACCTCTTCCTCACCATCCACGAGTCCATCGGCCACGCCACCGAGCTGGACCGCGCGCTCGGGTACGAGGCGGCGTACGCGGGCACCTCGTTCGCCACCTTCGACCAGCTGGGGAGCCTGCGGTACGGCTCCGAGGCGATGCACGTCACCGGCGACCGGACGGCCGAGCACGGCCTCGCGACCGTCGGGTACGACGACGACGGCGTCGAGGCGCAGTCCTGGGACCTGGTGAAGGACGGCGTGCTCGTCGGCTACCAGACGGACCGCCGCACGGCCGCGCTGACGGGCGCCGCGCGCTCCAACGGCTGCGCGTTCGCCGACTCCCCCGCGCACGTGCCGCTCCAGCGCATGGCGAACGTCTCGCTGCAGCCCGACCCGGCGGGCCCGGACACGGACGGGCTGATCTCGCGCGTGGAGCGCGGCATCTTCATCGAGGGCGACGGGTCGTGGTCCATCGACATGCAGCGCTACAACTTCCAGTTCACCGGGCAGCGTTTCTTCCGCATCGAGAACGGCGAGCTGGCCGGTCAGCTGCGGGACGTCGCGTACCAGGCGACGACGACCGACTTCTGGGGCGCGATGGAGGCGGTCGGCGGCCCCGACACCTACGTCCTGGGCGGCTCCTTCATGTGCGGCAAGGCGCAGCCCGGCCAGCTGGCCGCCGTCTCGCACGGCTGCCCCTCCGCCCTCTTCCGTCAGATCAACGTCCTCAACACCACGCAGGAGGCGGGCCGATGAGCGGCACCGGCGGCACCGGAAGACCCCACGAGATCGTCGAACGCGCCCTCGCCCTCTCGCGGGCGGACAGCACCGTCGTCCTCGCCGAGGAGACGTCGGGCGCCAATCTGCGCTGGGCGGGCAACGCGCTGACGACCAACGGCGTCACGCGCGGCCGTTCGCTCACCGTCATCGCCACCGTGGACGGCGCCCGGGGCACCTCGGCCGGGGTCGTCACGCGGTCGGCCGTCACGGACGAGGACCTGGAGCCGCTGGTGCGGGCCGCCGAGGAGGCCGCCCGCCAGTCCCCCGCCGCCGAGGACGCGCAGCCCCTGCACACGGGCGGCGCGGCGTCGGCGGACTTCACCGCGGAGCCCGCCGCGACGTCCCCTGCCGTCTTCGACGCGTTCGCGCCCGCGCTCGGCGAGACGTTCGCCCGCGCGGCGGCGCAGGGCCGCGAGCTGTTCGGCTTCGCGGAACACACGGTCGTCTCCACCTACCTGGGCACCTCGGGCGGCCTGCGGCTGCGCCACGACCAGCCCGCGGGCCACGTGGAGCTGAACGCCAAGTCGCACGCGCGCAGCCGTTCCGCCTACGTGTCGGTCCCCACCGACGACTTCACGGACGTGGACCCGCTCGCGCTGGACGCCGCGCTGGCCGGGCGGCTGGCCTGGGCGGAGCGCCGCGTCGATCTCCCGGCCGGGCGCTACGAGACGCTGCTGCCGCCGACCTCCGTGGCCGACCTGGTGGTCTACCAGCAGTGGATGGCGGACGCGCGGCAGGCGCACGACGGCCGCACCGTCTTCGCCGCGCCCGGCGGCGGGACGCGCGTCGGCGAGCGGCTGACCTCGCTGCCGTTCACGCTGTGGAGCGACCCGGCCGCGCCGGGCCTCGGGTCCGCGCCGTTCGTCGTCGCGCACTCCTCCGCCGCCGGGTTCGGGCCGCAGACGTCCGTCTTCGACAACGGGCTGCCGCTCGGCCGCGCGGAGTGGATCGAGGAGGGGGTGCTGCGGCGGCTGGTCACCACCCGGTACACCGCCGACGTCACCGGCCTGCCCGTCGCCCCGCTGCCGGGCAACCTGCTGCTCGACGCGGGCGGCGACGGCTCGATCGACGACCTGGTGGCGCGCACGGAGCGCGGGCTGCTCGTGACGTCGCTGTGGTACATCCGCGAGGTGGACCCGAAGAACCTGCTGCTGACCGGCCTGACCAGGGACGGCGTCTACCTCGTGGAGAACGGCGAGGTGACGGGCGTGGTCAACAACTTCCGGTTCAACGAGTCGCCGGTGGACGTGCTGGCGCGCGCCGCCGAGGCGGGGGCGAGCGAGCGCACGCGGTCCCGGGAGTGGGGCGAGGAGTTCCCGCGCGTCGCGATGCCCGCGCTGCGGGTGCCCGACTTCCACATGAGTTCGGTCAGCCCCGGGGTGTGAGGCGGTCGCGGGCCCGTCCTGGCAGGGCGGTGACGGGGGGTGGCGCCGTAGGATGGGCCCGCCCCCCGACCGCTCCAGAACCCCGGGATGATCCGACGTGACACGCCTCGGCGAATCCGTGCGGCGCGCGACCGCGCTGCTCGTGCAGGACCTCTCCTCCGACGCCACCGTGCGGGAGCTTCTCCAGGAGACGGGGTCCCGGCGGTATCTGGATCTCAGCGACCTCCCCGCGGGCGAGCAGGCCGAGCTGATCGGCGCGCGGACGGTGAACGTGCTGCCGTCGGGCGACGCGCTCGCGGAACGAGTCGCCGCCGCGCAGGAGGCGGGCCGCGGCCTGCGCGTGAAGCTCGGCATCGACCCGACGGGCGCCGACGTCCATCTCGGGCACGCCGTGCCGATGATCGTGCTCAGCCGCTTCCAGCGGATGGGCCACGACGTGACGCTGATCATCGGCGACCTCACGGCGAGCATCGGCGACCCGAGCGGACGCTCCGAGGAACGCCCGCCGCTCACCGGCGAGGACATCGCCCGCAACCTCGCCGGGTACGGCGACCAGGTGCGGCCGTTCTTCGACTTCGAGCAGGTGCGCCTGCGGCACAACAGCGAGTGGCTGGCCGGGATCACGCTGCCCCGGCTGATCGGCATCCTCGCCCAGGTGTCGGCGTCGGCGCTGCTCCAGCGCGACGACTTCAGGCGGCGGCTGGACGCGGGCCACGGCCTGTCGATGTCCGAGCTGATCTACCCGGTGGCCATGGCGATCGACTCCGTCGAGATCATGGCGGACGTCGAGCTGGGCGGCGTGGACCAGTTGCTGAACCTCCAGATGGGCCGCCGGGTGATGGAGATCCACGGCCAGACGCCGCAGCTCGTCGTCACGCTGCCGCTGATCGAGGGCACCGACGGCTCCGGCGCCAAGATGTCCAAGTCGAAGGGGAACTACATCGGCCTGTCCGCCGCGCCCGACGAGCTGTTCGGCAAGGTCATGTCGATCCCCGACCGGCTGGTCGAGCCGTACCTGCGCGCCCTGACCGAGTGGACGGACGCCGAGCTGGCGGTCGTCACGGCCCGGCTGGCGGACGGCACGCTGCACCCGATGGACCTGAAGAAGGTCCTGGCGGGGGAGGTCGTGACCGCGCTGCACGACCTGGACGCCGCGATGGGCGCGCGCGCCGCGTTCACGGCGCGGTTCTCGCGGCGGAGCTTCACCGAGGTGGCGGCGCTGCCCGAGGTCTCGCTCGCCGAGTACGGCGCGGAGACGGTGACGACGGTGCTGACCAAGGTCCTCGACTTCGTGCCGAGCGCGTCCGCCGCGCGGCGGCTGGCCCGGCAGAACGGGCTGCGGCTCGTGCTGGAGACGGCGGACGGGCAACGGACCGAGACCGTGCCGGAGGAGGACGCGCTGCGCACGCTCGCCGAGGTCGTCACCGAGCGTGCCGACGGGCTCGCGGGGACGCCGGACAGCGTGTACCTGAAGGCGGGACGCAAGCTCGCGCGGGTGCGCGACTGAGCAGCGGCGCGGCAGGCGTACCGTGGACGGCGGGTGGTGAGGCATCGTGCGCGTAGGACACCGAGCGGGACGCGGGCAGGCCGGTCCCGAGGTCTTCAGGATCACCGGGGCCAGGCAGGGGCTGACGGACGACGTCCGTGGGCGGCAGCGGCGGTATGTGATCTCCATGCTCGTCCGCACGGCGGCGGTCATCGCGACCGTGGTGCTGTGGGACGTCAGCAGGCCGGTCGCCGTCGTGACGCTCGTGCTGGGCGCGCTGCTGCCGTACGTCGCGGTGGTCGTCGCCAACGCGGGGCGGGAGAACGTTCCGTCCCTCCCGTCCACCTTTGTGACCGGGGCCGGGCGCGGCGCGCTGCCGCCAGACGGCGG
This sequence comes from Streptomyces avicenniae, assembly GCF_000719135.1. GTDB lineage: Bacteria > Actinomycetota > Actinomycetes > Streptomycetales > Streptomycetaceae > Streptomyces > Streptomyces avicenniae. Next base: position 25,744 of record NZ_JOEK01000014.1, read on the forward strand.
CGATCCGCACAACCGGAACTGAGGCGTCCGGCGGCGAAGAAGCGGTGGCACGCAACCAATTGGGCCGTTCGGCTGCGCCGAAGAGGGCATTGCATGTCATACTTCTAGGGCGCTCCGCATCCCCCGTCGGAGCGACGGACCGACGCCGGGCGGCTCCCCCCGTGGCTGCCCGGCGTCGCCCCTTTTCCCGCCGCCGTCCGCTCCTGTGTGCCTCATGGGGAGACGATGCGGAGAGGGAGAGGATTCCGTGACGAACGCGCCCGCCGACCAGACCGTGGTCTGTTCCGCGAAGGACTGCCGTGACGCCGCCGAGTGGGTGCTGGCGTGGAACAACCCGAAGCTCCACACGCCCGAGCGCCGCAAGACATGGGTCGCCTGCGAGGAGCACCGCGAGTACCTGTCGCGCTTCCTCGGGCTGCGGGGCTTCCTGAAGGACGTCGTGCCCCTGGCCGAGTGGCCGCCCGCGTCAGCCGCCGATCGCTGACATCGGACGGTCCGGTTGCACGAACGCCGGGTCGTCCAGCCCTGAACCGGCCTTCTTGCCCCACATCGCGGCCCGCCACAGGCGGGCGAGCGCGGCGTCGTCGGCCCCGGAGCGCAGGGCGGCGCGCAGGTCGGTCTCCTCGCGCGCGAAGAGGCAGTTGCGCACCTGACCGTCGGCGGTGAGCCGGGTCCTGTCGCAGGCGCGGCAGAACGGGCGGGTGACGGACGCGATGACGCCGACGCGGTGCGGGCCGCCGTCCACGAGCCAGCGCTCGGCGGGCGCGGAGCCGCGCCGCCCGTCCTCCTCCGGGGTGAGGGTGAACCGGGCGCGCAGGGACGTCAGGACGTCCTCCGCGGTGATCATCCCCGCGCGCTGCCAGCCGTGCTGGGCGTCGAGCGGCATCTGCTCGATGAAGCGCAGCTCGTAGCCGTGTTCCACGGCCCAGGCGAGCAGGTCGGGCGCCTCGGTGTCGTTGACGCCTGGCATCAGCACGGAGTTGACCTTCACGGGGGTGAGCCCCGCGGCGTGGGCCGCCGCGACGCCGCGCAGCACGTCGGCGTGTCGGCGGCGGCGGGTGAGGCGGTGGAACGTGTCGGGGTCGAGCGTGTCGAGCGAGACGTTGACGCGGTCGAGCCCGGCGGCGGCGAGGGCGGCGGCGGTCCGCTCCAGGCCGATGCCGTTGGTGGTGAGCGAGAGCCGGGGCCGGGGGGTGAGGGCGGCGCACCGGGCGACGATGCCGGTCAGGCCGGGCCGCAGCAGCGGCTCACCACCCGTGAAACGGACGTCCGTGACGCCCAGTTCCGTGACGGCCAGCCGGACGAGGCGGACGATCTCGTCGTCGTCGAGGAGTTCGGGCTTCGCCAGCCAGGACAGGCCCTCCTCCGGCATGCAGTAGGTGCACCGCAGGTTGCACCGGTCGGTCAGCGAGACGCGCAGGTCCGTGGCGTTACGGCCGTGGGTGTCGGGCAACATGGGTGAACCTCCGCCGCGTGGGGACCGGATGCTCCGCAGCGTACGGGACGGCGCCGACATCGCCGAGGGAGCGCGGGGGCGGACGGTGCGGCGGCGCCCCGTCAACTCGTGCCTCGCGAGGCGCTGTCGGTGGTGGCCCGTATCCTCGGGAACCATGCTCGAAGACCAGCAGGCACCCGCGCCAGACACACCCGTCCGGCAGACCCAGGACAGGCTGTGGCCCTTGGGCTACCCGACCGGGTACGCCGTGGTGGACGTCGAGACGACGGGCCTGGCCACGCACGACCGGATAGTGTCGGCGGCCGTCTACCGGCTCACCGCGCGCGGCGAGGTCGAGGACCACTGGTACTCGACCGTCAACCCGCAGCGCGACCCGGGGCCCGTGCACATCCACGGTCTGACGGCCCGGATGCTGGCGGACGCGCCGCTGTTCGCCGATGTGGCGGGGGAGTTGGCGGAGCGGCTGGCGGACCGTGTGCTGGTCGCGCACAACGCGAAGTTCGACTGGTCGATGCTGGCGCACGAGTACGCGCGGGCGGGCCGGATCGCGCCCGTCAAGCAACGGCTGTGCACCATCCACCTGTCGAAGGCCCTGGGGCTGCCGCTGGCGAACCACCGGCTGGAGACGCTGGTGACGCACTTCGGCGTCGTGCAGCGGCAGGCGCACCACGCGCTGGACGACGCGCGCGTCCTCGCCGAGGCGTTCCGCCCCAGCCTGCACCAGGCGGCGGGCCTGGGTCTGCCGCTGCCCCTGCTGGCGTGCCTGCCGGTGACCCGCTGGTCCGAGCCGCCGCCCGCGGCGGAGCGGGGCGCCCGGTGGGGCTCCTGGGCGGGCCAGCGCGGCTGGCGGCAGACGAAGCGGCGCCCGCCGTGCCCGTGGGTCAACCCCGGCCGCTACACGGCGGGTGAACGGCTCGTCCAGGGCATGCGGGTCGCGATCTCGGGCGACACCTCGGTGGAGCGCGAGCTGCTGGAGGACCAGGCGTTCGACGCCGGGCTGCACATCGCGGGCAGCGTCTCGCGGCTGACGAGCCTGCTGGTGTCGAACGACCCGCAGGCGCCGACGGGCAAGGCGTCGCGCGCCAGGGAGCTGGGCACCCCGGTCATCGACGAGGCGACGTTCGTCCGGCTGCTCGACGACATGGCGCCCGGCACACGCGCGGCCGAGGGCGACCAGGGCTGACGAGCCGCCCGGCGCGCGCCGCCCGCGTGGCGAGAGGCACCCTGCCGGGAGCGGAGCGTCCCCCCTCGGGTACGGTCGGGCGGTGTGTACCGCTTTCTGCTGACCCGGCAGTGGGTGATCCTCACCCTCGTCGCGCTGACCCTGATCCCGTCGATGATCTGGCTGGGGTTCTGGCAGCTGCACCGCCACGAGCAGCGGGTCGCGCGCAACGAGCTGATCAGCGACAGCCTCGCGGCGCCCGAGACGCCGATGGCGGAGCTGACCTCGGTCGGCGGCGAGCCCGACCCCGACGACCGCTACCGGCCGGTGACGGCGGTCGGCACGTACGACACCGGCCACCAGGTCGTGGTGCGCAACCGTTCCTCGAACGACGAGACCGTCGGCTACTGGGTGCTGACCCCCCTGGTCCAGGACGACGGCACGGCCGCGCTCGTGAACCGCGGCTGGATCAGCGCGGGCGAGGACCTGACGACGCTCCCCGACGTGCCCGCGCCGCCCCCGGGCGAGGTGACCGTCACCGGCCGCCTGATGACGGACGAGACGAGCGCGACCACCGGTATCCGTGACCGCTCCGGCCTCCCGGACGGCATGGTGATGATGATCAACAGCGCCGAGCGGTCCGAGGCGATGGGCGGCGTCCCGACGCTGGGCGGCTACCTGGTGCTGACGGCGACGTCCCCGGCGCCCGCCGACGCGGACGCGCAGCCGCAGCTCCTGAACGCGCCGGACCACTCCAGCATCGGCGCGCACTTCGCGTACGCCATCCAGTGGTGGCTGTTCACCGGCGGCGTGCCCGCGGGCTGGATCATCCTGCTGCGCCGCGAGGTCAAGGACATCAGGGCCGCGGAGGCCAAGGCGCGGCGCGCGGCGGCGCCGCCGCGGCCCCGCGAACCCGCCGCCCCGGTGGCGTCCCCCACCGGCGGCTGAGCCCGCAGAGGGGGACCGGCGGTCCCCGGACAGGTGCGCCCTTCATCCCCCGCCGCGACGGCGCGAGGGTGGAACGCGTGGCGGAGGGTGCCAGAGCCGCGCGGACGGCGCGCGGCGGCCCTCCCCCGATCCGGAGGAACCGGCACATGACCACGCGCACCCGCAGGATCGCCCTGATCACCGGCGCCAACCGAGGGCTCGGCCGCGCCACGGCGCTGCGGCTCGCCGAGAGCGGCACGGACGTCGTGCTCACCTACCGTTCGCACGCCGAGGAGGCCGCGGCGGTCGTCGAGGCCGTCACGGCGCTCGGCGGCACGGCCCGCGCCCTGCGGCTCGACACCGGCCGCGTCGCGGACCACGGCGCCTTCGCCGACGAGCTGCGGGCCACCCTCAAGGAGGGCTGGGACCGCGACACGTTCGACTTCCTGGTCAACAACGCGGGCACGGCCCTGTACCGCCCCTTCGCCGAGACCTCGGTCGAGGAGCTGGACGCGCTGCTCGACGTCCACTTCCGGGGCGTCTTCTTCCTCACGCAGACCCTGCTGCCGCTCCTCGCGGACGGCGGGCGCGTGATCAACGTCTCCACGGGCCTGACGCGCTTCACGAACCCGGGCTCGTCCGCGTACGCCGCGGTGAAGGGCGCCGTGGAGGTCCTGACGCGCTACCTGGCGAAGGAGCTGGGCCCGCGCGGCATCCGCGTCAACACGGTGGCGCCAGGACCGGTCGCGACCGACTTCGGCGGCGGGCTGCTGCGCGACCACGCCGAGACGCGCGCCGCGCTCGGCGCGCAGACGGCGCTGGCCAGGGTGGGCGAGCCCGACGACATCGGCGGCGTCATCACCGCTGTGCTGTCCGAGGGGTCCGGATGGCTGAACGGGCAGCGCGTCGAGGCGTCGGGCGGCATCTTCCTGTAGGCAGTTCCTGGCGGACAGGGCGGCACGGCACGGCGGCTGCGAGGCGAGAGGACAGGGTATGGACCGGGCACAGCTGGCGGACTTCCTGCGCACCCGCAGGGAGGCGCTCCAGCCGGAGGACGTCGGGCTGCCGCGCGGACCGCGCCGCAGGACCCGCGGGCTGCGCCGGGAGGAGGTCGCCGCGCTGTGCGGCATGTCGGCCGACTACTACGGCAGGCTGGAGCAGCAGCGCGGCCCCCAGCCGTCCGAGCCCATGCTCGGCGCGATCGCCCAGGGGATGCGCCTGTCGCTGGACGAGCGGGACCACCTCTTCCGCCTCGCCGGGCACAACACCCCAGGCCGCCTGCTGCGCGGCGGCCACATCGCCCCCGGCATGATGCGCATCTTCGACCGGCTCCAGGACACCCCGGCGCAGGTGATCGGCCCGCTGTCGGAGACGCTGGCGCAGACGCGACCGGCCGTCGCGCTCTTCGGCGACGAGATGCGGTTCACCGGCCCGGAACGCAGCATCGTCTACCGCTGGTTCACCGACCCCCGCGCCCGTCGCGCCTATCCGGAGGAGGACCACCCGCTGCACGGCCGGGTGTTCACCTCCAACCTGCGCAATGCCTTCTCCCGCCAGGGGCGCGGCTCGGAGGCCCATCGGATGGCGGAGCGGCTGCTGGAGCTGAGCGAGGAGTTCGCGGAGCTGTGGAGCGCGCACGAGATCGGGGTGAGCCGCCCCGACGACAGGAAGCGCGTCCTCCACCCGGACCTCGGCGTGCTCGACCTGCACTGCCAGGTGCTGTACGCGCCCGACCAGGCGCAGGCGCTGCTCGTCTACACGGCGTCCCCGGGGACGGAGAGCCACGAGAAGCTGCAGCTGCTCGCCGCCGTCGGCGACCGGCCGCCGTACGCCTGACGGCCCGGCGGCGGGCTCAGGAGACGCGTTCGGGCGCGTGGCCAGCCGAGCGCATGCGGATCTCGGCGGGGAGCGCGGGCAGCCCGGTGGAACGGCGCGCGTTCTCGATCGCCACCGTCCGCAGCGCGGTGACCGCCTCGTCGGGGCGCGCCTGCGGCGCGAGGATCAGCCCGACCTTGAGCCGCGGCTGTGTGCGGCGGCCCACGAGGGTGACGCGTGCCCGGTCGATGCCGGGCAGCGCCTCGGCCTCGGCCGTGAGGGCCTCTTCGAGCGCGCGCCCGCGCACGACGGCGGCGACCCCGTCCCCGGTGTCCACCAGGACCTCGCCGAGCCGGGGGCGGCGGGACTGCGCGAGGAGCCACCACAGGGCGAGGACGAGCAGCAGCGACAGCGCGGCGATCACGACGGGCCAGAACCAGCCCTGCTCGCGGAGGTGGACGCGTTCCGCGTGGCTGAGGACGACGTCGTCGGAGCGGTGCCAGGGCCAGGCCCAGGCGTCGGGCACCAGGCCGAGGGCGGTGGCCAGCCCCGCGGTCCCCGCGGTGATCAGCAGCAGGCCGGTGAGCAGGAGGAGGACGCGGTTGGTCGCGCGCAGCATCTCGGGTGCACCTATCGCTTCGCGGGCCGGTGGGCGTGGACGGTGAGGGCGGGCCGCCGCGACAGGCCCAGGTCGCGGACGCCGTCGGCGAGCACCGCGTCCAGGTCGGCGCGCACCACGTCGAGGTCGCGGAAGTGCGACTCGGCGAGGACCCGTACGCGGTGCCGACCCGCCGTCACGCGGACGGCGCGCACGCCGGAGACCGCCAGCGCCCGGTCGCGCAGGACGACGCCGACGGCGCTGCGCTCGATGCCGGAGCGCACCTGCTCGGCCGCGCGGCGGCGCATCGGGAGGATGCCGCGCAGCCCCGGGGTGACGGCGAGGACCACGAGGCAGACGCCGACGGCGATCGCGGCGGCGCAGCCGGTGATCACCCAGGCGTCGTCCATGGCGCGGGAGTCGAGCCCGTCCGCGAGGTTGCGGCGCCACTGGGTGGCCGGGCGGTCGGCGCGCACGGCGACGATGTCGTACAGCAGGGGGCCGCCGGTGATCAGCGTGGCGGCGGCGACCAGGACGGCGGGGACGCGGCGTTCCGACCAGAAGCGGCGCGCCGGGTGGGCGTGGGCCTCCTCGGCGTCCGGCGCGGCGTCGGGCTCGGGCGGGCGTTCCGCGGCGGTGACGTTCACAGGACGCGCCTCCTGCGGGGCCCGGCGGAGGCGCCGTGCCGGGAGTGCAGGCGCGTGACGGTGACGGCGACGTCGTAGGTCTCCATGCCCGCCAGCTCCCCGAGGCGCGCGGCGATGTGCCGCCGGACGGCGCGGCAGCTGGCGCCGATGTCGCAGGGATAGGCGAGCTCCAGCTCGACGCGGACGGCCGCGGTCGCCCCGGTGTCCCCCGCGGCGCCCGGCGGGCGGCGGACGACCGCGGTGGCGAGCGGATGGCCGTCGTGGCGCGGGGGCGGCGGGGGCCCGGTGCGGTCGGCGGTCAGCGCCTCCCAGGCCGCCTGCGCGGCGAGCTTGGCGACCACCCGCTCGGAGACGCGCGTGGTGCCGCGCTCGGCGGCGGGCACCTGGGTCAGGGTGTCCACGGGTCAGCTCCGCCGGTCGTCACGGCGCTCCCGGGGGCGGAAGAAGTCGCCCGGGTCCAGGTCGCCGTCGGCGAACCGGCCGACGACGAAGCCGATGGCGCCGAGTGCCGCCACCAGCAGGAAGGCGGCGAACCCGCCGAAGTATCCCGCGAAACCCAGTGCCATCCCGGCGATCATGCCGACCACGGCCATGCTGTTCATCGTGTGCGCTCCTTGGGCGGCGCCCGGCGGGCCCCTGATGCTGCTTGTTCTGCCCCGAGCCCGTCCGCTTATTGCAGTGCCGGGCGCTCTTCCTCGTCCACGTCGTCGTCCGGCACCCACACGTCACCGATGGTGATGTTGACCTCGACCACTTCGAGGCCCGTCATGCGTTCGACGGCGGCGACGACGTTCTCCCGTACGGTACGGGACACCTCGGCGAGGGACACGCCGTACTCCGCGACGATCTCCAGGTCGAGCGCCGCCTGCACCTCGCCCACCTCGGCCTTGATGCCGCGGGTGACGGACCGGCCGCCGCCGGGGACGCGCTCGCGCACCGCGTCCAGCGTGCGGGCCAGGCCGCCGCCCAGGGTGTGGACGCCGAGGACGTCCCGCGCCGCCATCCCCGCGATCTTCGCGACGACGCCGTCGGCGATGACGGTGTGCCCGCGGTCGCCCGGCGCGCACGTGCCGGGGCGGACGGGGTCGTCGGGTGACACCGGGTCGTCGGGAAGGCCGGTGGTGCCGGTGGTGCCGGTGCCCGGGTCGGTCATGGTCGGCTCGCTCCTTCCGGGGTGCGCTGCCCCCGCCCCACCCTTGTCACCCTAGGGCCGCCGCGGGTGACGTGGGCGGGGTGCGCGGGCCGAACGAGTGGCCGCCCCCTCGCCGCCGGGCCCTACTCCCCCAGCCCGGCGAGGTCACGGAAGCGGCGGGCCTGGGCGGCGCGCTCGGCGGCGCGCTGGGCGGCGTGGTCGCGCCCGGCGGCGTCGCGCAGCAGCGCCTTGGTCTCGACGAGGGCGTCCCGGGGCGCAGCGAGCAGCGCGGCGGTGAGGTCGTCGGTGGCCGCGGCGAGGTCGGCGGCGGGCACGACGAGGGTGGCGAGCCCGAGGCGCTCCGCCTCGTCGGCGCGCACCGCGCGGCCGGTGGCGCAGATCTCCAGGGCCCGCGCGTAGCCGACGAGGGAGACCAGCGGCTTCGTCCCGCCGAGGTCGGGGACGAGGCCGAGGGAGGTCTCCGGCATCCGGAAGGTCACGTCGTCGGCGCAGACGCGCAGGTCGCACGCGAGCGCGAGCTGGAAGCCCGCGCCGACCGCGTGGCCCTGCACGGCGGCGACGGTGACGACGTCGGGGCGGCGCCACCAGGTGAAACCGGCTTGGAAGCCGCTGAGCGCGGCGTCGAGGCGGGCGTCGTCCAGGTGGGCCAGCGCGGTGAACGACGGCTCGCCCTCGATGCCGTCGGCGGTGAACGCCTGCCGGTCGAGGCCCGCCGAGAAGGACGGTCCCTCGCCGCGCAGGACGACGATGCGCACGTCCCCCGGGAGCAGGCGTCCGGCCTCGGCCAGGGCGCGCCACATGGCGGGGGTCTGCGCGTTGCGCCGGTCGGGACGTACCAGCGTGACCGACGCCACGGCGTCTCGGACGGTGACACGCACACCGTCGCGGTCGAGCAGGCTCATGACGGCCTCCGGTTACCAGACGGTAGTACTGAGCAGTACACCGCAGCGTAACGGCCGGGCCGCCGGTCCTGTCAGGGGGTCGGGGTCTTCTTGCCGCGGGTGGCGCCGCCCCTGCCGCGCAGGGTGACGTCCGCCTCGCTGAGCATGCGGTGGACGAATCCGTAGCTCCGGCCGGTCTCCTCGGCCAGCGCCCGGATGCTCGCCCCGGACTCGTATTTGCGCTTGAGGTCTGCCGCGAGCTTCTCGCGCGCGGGGCCGGTCACCCGGCTGCCCTTCTTCAGAGTCTCGGCCACCCGTGCCTCCTCGTGGAAGTGCGCTGACGTGACTCTCATGATCACCCCTATCCGTCGTCCTGGCCACCCATTCGTCGGTGCCCGTACGACAAACGGATCACGGGAGGTGGGTTCCTGGGTGGGTCACGGCGGGGTGAACAGCAGGGGGCGGGGGGCGAATCCGCTGGTCAGCGCGGTGGGAGCGGGCCCGTGGGGACGACGGGGCCCCGGGCGTGGCGACACGCCGGGGTACCAGTCGTCCTCACTCAGATGAATGATCAAGCGTCGGCCGAATGATCCACCCGTACATGATCACCGGCGCCCGGCCGCACCGGGCGCCGGTCAGGCGAGGGCGACGAGGTCCGCGTAGTCCGGGCTCCACAGGTCCTCGACGCCGTCCGGCAGCATGATGATCCGCTCGGGCTGGAGGGCGTCCACCGCCCCCTCGTCGTGGGTGACGAGGACGACGGCGCCCGCGAAGCTGTGCAGGGCGCCCAGGATCTCCTCGCGGCTGGCCGGGTCCAGGTTGTTCGTCGGCTCGTCGAGCAGCAGGACGTTGGCGGACGAGACGACGAGCGTGGCCAGCGCGAGACGCGTCTTCTCGCCGCCTGACAGGACGCCAGCGGGCTTGTCCACGTCGTCGCCCGAGAAGAGGAACGAGCCGAGCGTCTTGCGCACGGACACCATGTCCAGGTCAGGCGCGGCCGAGCGCATGTTCTCCAGCACGCTGCGCTCCGGGTCGAGCGTCTCGTGCTCCTGCGCGTAGTAGCCCAGCTTGAGGCCGTGGCCCGGGCTGACCTCGCCGGTGTCCGGCTTCTCGACACCGGCCAGCAGCCGCAGCAGCGTCGTCTTGCCCGCGCCGTTCAGGCCGAGGATGACGACGCGTGAGCCCTTGTCGATGGCGAGGGAGACGTCGTTGAAGATCTCCAGCGAGCCGTACGACTTGGACAGGCCCTCCGCGGTGAGCGGCGTGCGTCCGCAGGGCGCGGGGTCGGGGAAGCGGAGCTTGGCGACCTTGTCCTGCTGGCGCTCGGCCTCCAGGCCGGAGAGCAGCCGCTCGGCGCGGCGGGCCATGTTCTGGGCGGCGGTCGCCTTGGTCGCCTTGGCGCGCATCTTGTCGGCCTGGGCGTTGAGGGCGGCGGCCTTCTTCTCGGCGTTGGCGCGCTCCCGCTTGCGGCGCTTCTCGTCGGCCTCGCGCTGGACGCGGTACTGCTTCCAGCCCATGTTGTAGACGTCGATCGCGGCGCGGTTGGCGTCCAGGTAGAAGACCTTGTTGACGACCGTCTCGACGAGGTCGATGTCGTGGGAGATCACGACGAGGCCGCCGCGGTACGTCTTCAGGAAGTCGCGCAGCCAGACGACGGAGTCGGCGTCGAGGTGGTTGGTCGGCTCGTCGAGCAGCAGGATGTCGGCGTCCGAGAAGAGGATGCGGGCCAGCTCCACGCGACGCCGCTGGCCGCCCGAGAGGGTGTGCAGCGGCTGGCCGAGGACGCGGTCGGGCAGTCCGAGGCTGGCGGCGATGGTCGCGGCCTCCGCCTCGGCGGCGTACCCGCCGCGGGTCAGGAACTCGGTCTCCAGGCGCTCGTAGCGGCGCATCGCCCGGTCGCGGACGTCGCCCTGACCGCTCGCCATGCGGTCCTCGCTCTCGCGCATGCCGCGCAGGACCGTGTCGAGGCCGCGGGCGGCGAGGATGCGGTCGCGGGCCAGGACGTCGAGGTCGCCGGTGCGGGGGTCCTGGGGCAGGTAACCGACCTCGCCGGTACGGGTGATGGCGCCACCGGCCGGGGTCCCCTCCCCCGCGAGGCACTTGGTGAGCGTGGTCTTGCCTGCGCCGTTGCGGCCGACGAGCCCGATCCGGTCGCCCTTCGCGATACGGAAGGAGGCGCTCTCGATGAGGATGCGGGCGCCGGCGCGCAGCTCGACTCCACTGGCGGTAATCATGGACGGGAACTCCGAAGCGGGACGTGGACGTGCGGACAGGGGCGACGGGCAACTGCCGGGGCGGCGTACGTCCGCTAAGCCACGAGGGGGCGAATGTCCATGCGGCCAGTCTAGCCGCGCCCGGCGACCGCTCCGTGGCCCCGGGGTGGGGGCGGGGCGTGCGCGGGCGCCCGGGGTGGCGGGACGCGGGCGTGGGACCGCCCGCGCGGCGGCGGGGCGGGACGTGCGCGCTGCGCGCGGGCCCCTCGCCGACGGGTGCCGCGCCCTGGTCAGGCGCCGCCCGCGTGGACCTGGAAGGCGGCGCGGCGTACGCGGCGCGCGCTCGCCGGGTCGGGGTGGGCGGCGGCGAGGGCCATGAGGACCTGCACGGTGCGCGGGTGGCCGCAGGTCCTGATGTCGGTGAGGAGCTGGGCGAGCGACGGCTGGGGCGCGGCGTCGAGGTGGTCGAGGAGGAGCCGGTCCGAGCCGTTCTCCTGGGCGGCGGACGCGGTGTCCACCCACAGCCAGGTGGCCTCCCCCGGGCTGAGGACGCCTTGGTGGGACTCGCCGTGGTCGCGGGGGTCGCCGCCCTCGTGGTCGGCGAGCCACAGGAGGGCGTACGGGCGGAGCACGGGCTCGGCGGCGGCGGCCCGTACGGCGGTGATGGCCGGGGCGCCGACGACGCGCAGGGCCTCGAAGGCGAGGCCGCGGATGAGGGCGTCCTCGCCCCGTGCGGCGTCGAGGAGTTCGGCGACGGCGGGCCCGGCGGCGCGGACGGCCAGCCAGGCGCGGTACTCGGCGCGGGAGGGGCCCGGCGTGAGGTTGGCGCAGCCGCGGAGCATCGCGACGGCGGACTGTTCGATGTTCCCGGCGCCCGCCGTGCTCTGGGCGGCGATGCAGATCTGCTCCAGCTTGGTCCACATGGCCCAGCTGCCGAGGTCGGTGAGACGGGCGCGCGCGGGGCGTGAGCCGCGGGCGTGCAGGGTGAGGGCGCCGGTCCCGGCGAGGGTGTCGAGGGCCCAGCCGAGGAGGCGTTCCTGTTCGGCCGCGTCGCTGTCGGCGGGTATGCCGGGGTCGTGGCGGTCGGCGCGCAGCTCGGAGACGCGGCGGGCGAGCAGGTCGATGAGCCCTTCCGCGGTGACGGGCCCGGCCGACAGGTGCATGACGGACAGCAGTTGCGGGAGGGCGGCGACGATGTCGGCGGCGGCGTGCGGGTCGGCGTCCGCGGGCGCGGGGCGGGAGAGCGACCAGGCGTCGAAGAGGGCGACCCAGCCGCGCAGCACGGCGGTGTCGTCGCGGTCCCAGGCGCGCAGACGCCAGCCGCCCCGTACGGTGCCGCCCGCGTCGGCCTGCTCGATGAGACCGGCGAGGCGGGCGCGGCCCCAGTGCTCGCTGACCTGAGCGCGGGTCAGGCCGAGGTCGGCCGCGGCGCGATGGAGCTCCGCCTCGGGGGAGGTGCCGTTGCTGTCGGCCCAGCGGGCGAGGCGTACGGCGTCGGCGAGGAGGGTGCGGGCCTGGGCGGCGAGGCGTTCCTGGGGGGCGATGCCCCGGGGAGGGCGTGGTGTGCGTCTGCCGACCGCGCTGCGCCTGCTGGTGGCGGCGCGCTGGGGAGGGGTCTGGGGGACAAGTCGCAACCGGGGCTCACGCGGAGTTCGGGACGTCACCCGAGCAGTTTCACCGGTCGGGCCCGGAATCCCAAACTCCCCGTACAGGAGCTTGTATGACGAGTCACATGAGCGGGGTGAGGAAGCGGCGGAGGACCTCCTCGTAGGCCGCCGGGTCGGCGTTCCACATGGCGGCGTGGCCCGCGTCGGGGACCGGGTGCAGGGTCGTCGTCCCCGGATGCCGCTCCACGAGGGCGCGCGACGCCTCCCACGGGGCGATCGTGTCGTCGGGGCCGTGGACGACGAGGACGGGCAGGGTGGTGCCCCTGCCCTTCTCGTCCAGGTCGGGCGGGGGTGCCTCGACGTCCTCTGCGGTGCGCACGGCCAGCGGCCACAGGGCGCCGGGGACGCCGCGGTGGCGGGCGAGGGCGCGGACGGTGGCGGCGGGGTCGAGGACCGGGGAGTCGAGGACGAGACCGGTGATCCGGCCGCGCAGCGGGGAGCGTACGGCGGTGTGCAGGGCCATGGTGGCGCCGGTGGACGTGCCGTACAGGACGACGCTGCGGGCCCCGCAGCGGACGGCGTGACGCAGGGCGGCCTCCGCGTCGGTCCACTCGGCGGAGCCGAGGCCGGTGGGCTCCGGCCGGTCGGCGTGCTCGTCGGGGTCGCCCGGGACGAGGACGGACAGCTCCTGGTGGTGGAGGAACGGCAGCAGGTTCAGGCTGAGTTCGCGCGTCGCGCCCAGGCCGTGGAGGACGACGACCCAGGTGTCGCGCAGCCCGGGCACGAACCAGGAGGGCATGGCGCCGCGGTCGCCCGTGACCTCGACCTCGGTGAAGTCGATGCCGAGGGCGCTGCCCGGGTCGCCCGCGTGGAGCTGGGGCGAGAGGGTGACGGCCGAACCGGGCGTCAGGTCGCCGTGGACGACGCGTTCGAGGCGGCGGACGACCGTGTCGGGGGTGCTGTCGGGCGCGTGGTCCACGACGGGGCCGACGATCGCGCGGCAGTCGTCGCCGACCAGGGCGTAGGTGCCCGGCAGGACGGACTCGGCGGTGCGGGTCAGCGTGACGCGGCCCGCCGCCGTCGCGTGCACGGTGAGCCGTGCCGTCGGGAAGGCCGCGGGGGTGCCGCGGGAACGGCGGTTGGTCACGGCGACGGCCAGGGCCGCTGCCGCTCCGGCACTCAGGAGTGTGGTGGCGGCAACAGCCGCCGTGGTGCGCCGACGCATGGTCCCCAGCATGGGCCCATGGCCGGGGATCGGCCACCGGGGAGCGGTGGCGGGTCAGTGCCTGCCGTAGCCGCGCAGGTGGGAGGCGACGTCGGCGAGGTCCTGGGGTGACAGGAGGGTGGGGCGCAGCCCGGGGACGGCGGAGGCGGCCAGCCACAGCTTGCACATCCATTCGAGCTGGGCCGTGTTGTCGTACGCCTGGCGCAGGTCGCGGCCGTGGACGAGCGTGCCGTGGTTGCGCAGGAGGCAGCCGCTGCGTTCCCGGAGTGCGGCGAGGGCGTGGGCGGCCAGTTCGTCGCTGCCGTACCGGGCGTAGGGGGCGACGCGTACGGGTCCGCCGAGGGCGGCCGTCATGTAGTGGACGGCGGGCAGTTCATCGACCAGGGTGGAGACGGCCGTGGCGTGCACGGCGTGGGTGTGGACGATGGCGCGTGCCGCGTCGGTGGCCCGGTAGACGGCCAGGTGCATCGGCAGTTCGCTGGTGGGTGGGAGCGAGCCGGTGATGCGGTGGCCGTCCAGATCGACGGCCAGCAGGTCACGGGGCCCGAGCTGGTCGTAGGGGACGCCGCTCGGGGTGACGAGGACGGCGTCCTCCTCGCGGCCCTCCACGCGCACCGAGAGGTTGCCCGAGGTGCCGACGACGAGGCCGTCGGTGACGGTCCGCCTGGCATGGTCGAGCAGCCCTTGCCATGCCCGGTGCCAACCATCAGGAACACGCCGCCGCAAATTCATCTGCTGTTCACCTGTTCACCTTACGTTAACGGCGTTTCCCCTCCGGCCCGCCGAATGATTGTCCAGGTACATGGAACACATCACGCTGCTGATCACCGTCGTGATCATCACGGCCCTGGCGTTCGACTTCACCAACGGATTCCACGACACGGCCAACGCGATGGCCACCACGATCTCGACCGGGGCCATGAAACCCCGTGCGGCGGTGGCGATGTCGGCCGCCCTGAATCTGATCGGCGCGTTCCTCTCCGTGGAGGTGGCCCGCACGATCTCCGGCGGGATCATCGACGAGGAGGCGGGCGTCAGACCCGAAGTGATCTTCGCCGGGCTCGTCGGCGCGATCGTGTGGAACCTCCTGACGTGGCTGGCGGGCCTGCCGTCCAGTTCCTCGCACGCCCTGTTCGGCGGGCTGATCGGCGCGACGCTGGCCTCCGTCGGCTCGGACGCGATCAACGGCGACGCGGTCGTCACCAAGGTGCTCATCCCGGCCGTGGCCGCGCCGCTGGTCGCGGGGGTCGCCGCGTTGCTCGCGACGCGGCTGACGTACCGCGTCACCCGCGGCACCGACGAGCGGTCCGCGGCGCGCGGTTACCGCACCGGCCAGATCGCCTCCGCCGCGCTCGTCTCGCTCGCGCACGGCACGAACGACGCGCAGAAGACCATGGGCGTCATGACGCTGGCGCTGATCGCGGGGGGTTCGCTGGCGCCGGGCGCCGACCCGCCGATGTGGGTCATCGCCTCGGCCGGTACGGCGATCGCGCTGGGCACGTACCTGGGCGGCTGGCGCATCATCCGCACGATGGGGCGCGGCCTCACCGACATCCGGCCGCCGCAGGGCTTCGCCGCGCAGACCGGCGCGGCGACCACGATCCTGGCGTCGTCGCACATGGGCTTCGCGCTCTCGACCACGCAGGTCTGCTCGGGCGCGGTGATGGGTTGCGGCCTCGGCCGCAAGGGCGGCGTCGTGCACTGGTCCACGGCGGCGCGGATGGTCGTCGCGTGGGGGCTGACGCTCCCGGCGGCCGGGCTCATCGGGGCGGGCGGCGCCGTGCTGGCCGACCAGGGTGACTGGGGTGTCGCGGCGGTCGCCGCGCTGCTGGTCGCGGCGTCGGCGCTCATCTGGTCGCTGTCGCGGCGGCAGCCGGTTGACCACTCGAACGTGAACGGCGACGAGGCCACCGACACGGACGCCGGCGCAGGTACCGGCGCGGGGTCGGGCACCGGCGCCGAGGTCGCCGCGCGCGGGGACGCCGTCCCTGCGGCGCAGGTGCCCGCCGTGCCCGCGCAGGTCGTCCTCCCCTCCCCCGGGCCGGTGGCGGCCCCGGCGCCCGCTCCCGCCACGGGCCCGCTCCCGTGACCGGCCGCCGCGTGACCCCGCCGTTCCCCCCGACCCCCGCTCCTGGACCGAGGTAATCCGATGGACATCGACTGGGGCACGCTCGCCCAGGTCATCGCCGTCTCCGTGGTGTTGACGGTGGCGCTGGTCGGCTTCTTCTCGCTCGGCATCCGCGCCGGTTCCTCCCCCCGGGCCGCCGTACGGCCGGTGGGCTACCTGGGCTACGCCCTGTGCGCGCTGGCGGTCGGCTACGGCATCTTCCTGATCACGGTGTGACCCCCGGCGGATCATCCGCGCGCAACAACGGTCAACATAGGTGCTGTTGACTGCTTTGCGTCGTGGGGAGCCTTCCGTGAGTCCGTCCGATCCGCCCGCCCTGCTCGTCGTGCACGAGGGCCCGCTGAACGACGAGGGGACGGCGGCGCTCCGCGCGTTCGTCGGCGCGCTCCCCGACCGGCCGGGGGCGGCGGGCGTGCCGGTGGTGGCGCCGGGAGCCGACGCCCCCGCGGACGCCGTGACGGTCGCGCTCGACGGCGCAGCCGTGGCCCCCGAGCTGCTGCACGCCCTGGAGCGGCGCATCGGCGACGTGCTGAAGCTCGCGGAACGGGCCGACACGACCGTGCTGTTGGCCGCGCCCGGCTCGCCCGACCCCGAGGCGAACGCGGCGGTCCACCGGACGGCCCGGCTGCTGTGGGAGGGCAGCGGGCTGGCGGGCGTCGAGGTGGCCTTCGCCTCCGTGGCGGCGCCCGACGTGCCCTCGGGCCTCGACCGCTGCGTGGCCCTCGGGGCGCGACGGATCGTGGTGCTCCCCCTCGCCGTCCTCCCCGGCGGCCCGGCCGACCGCGCCCGCGCGCAGGCCGAGGGCTGGGCCGCGGCGCGGACGGGGACCGAGGTGCGCCACGCGGACGTCGTCGGGCCGGTGGACGAGCTGGCCGACCTCGTGCTCGCGCGCTACCGCGCGGCGCTGGACGCGGACCGGTGCGACGCCTGCGGGCACCGCGTGGGGACGGCGGCGGCGCGCTGAACCGGGCCGGTGGGCGGCGCCCCGTGGGCAGGGGCGCCGCCCGGCCGCCGGTCAGGCGGAGCGGCGGCGGCGTGTGACCCAGACGGTGGCCGCGCCCGCCGCGAGCAGGGCCGCGGCGCCGCCGACCATCAGCGGCGTGCCGGAGCCGCCGCCGGTCTCGGCGAGGTCGGGGCCGGTCTCCTCCCCGCCGCCGGTCTGCGGCCTGGTGCCCTCGCCGTCCGCCGGGGGCGCCTCGGTGCCCGGCTCCTCGCCCGGCTCCTCACCGCCCGGCTGCTCGGGCTCCTCGCCGCCCGGTTCCTCGGTGGCGGCCGGGGACGTGCAGGCGGCCTCGGCGAGGGTCAGCTCGCCGGTGACCTCGGCGACGTTCAGGTTCAGCGGGTTGACGTCCACGGCGAGGCGCAGGGCGGCGGCCGAGGCGTCGGCTTCGGTCGTCTCGGTGCGGGAGAGGTCGAGGGTGACCTCGCCGACGCCTGGCACGTCCACGACGGTGGAGCCGGTCGCGCTCAGCTCGACGCGCTGCCCGAGGACGGTGAGGGCGGCGGGCATCGTGACGTCGGCGGTCGGCGCCTCGCCGGTGGCGCAGACGGCGCTGGCGCCGACCACGTCGGCCTCGACCAGCGCGGCACCCGGCAGGCCGGGGAGGTGCACGCGGGCGTTCACGAGCGACACCTCGGCGGACGCGCCGTCGCGCGGGTCCGAGGTGGCGGTCGCGGAGGCGACCTCGGCGCGCAGCAGCTCGAACGGGTCGCCGCCCGCGACGCCGTCCAGCGTGGCGGTGAGCAGCGTCTCGTCGGCGGTGCCGCCGCCGTCGGGCGCGGCGACCTCGTTGAGCGCGACGGAGAGCGGCAGTTCGAGCGTGCGGTTCAGCAGCGCGACGTTCAGGCCGGTACGGAGCACCGCCGCGTTCGCGGTCCCGCCGTCGGGGGTGTCGTCGGCGGCGACGGCTGCCGGGGCGAGGGCCCCGAGGAGTGCCGCGGCGGTGGCGACGGCTGCGGCGGTGGGCCGGCGGAAGGCGGAGTTGGACACGGGTGACTTACCCCTTCGCGAAGGATGGACGCCGCCGGGTGTGCGGCGGCGTCCGGGACGTCGGTCATCCTTCGACGCCTGCGGGGTGAAAGGGCTGTGAATGCGCCCGCTTCACTCGATCGGGCGTAGTTGGGGAGGTTTAGGCAACCACCTGTCCGCGCAGCACCACGCGCCGCGGGTGCGCCAGGACGCGGACGTCCGCGCGGGGGTCGGACGGGTAGACGACGAGGTCGGCAGGGGCGCCCTCGGTGAGCCCCGGACGGCCGAGCCAGGCGCGGGCGCCCCAGGTGGCCGCCGAGAGGGCGTCGGACGCCGGGAGACCGGCCCTGGCCAGCTCGGCGACCTCGGCGGCGATCAGCCCGTGCGCGAGGCTGCCGCCCGCGTCCGTCCCGGCGTAGACGGGCACCCCGGCCTCCCAGGCGGCGCGGACGGTGCGGTACCTGCGCGAGTGGAGCCGCCGCATGTGGGCGGCCCAGCGCGGGTACTTGGCGTCGCCCCTGTCGGCGAGGCCGGGGAATGTCGCGATGTTGACGAGCGTGGGCACGATGGCGACGCCGTGCTCGGCGAAGAGCGGGACGGTGTCCTCGGTGAGCCCGGTGGCGTGCTCGACGCAGTCGATCCCGGCCTCCACGAGGTCGCGCAGCGCGTCCTCGGCGAAGCAGTGGGCGGTGACACGGGCGCCCTCGGCGTGCGCGGCGGCGATCGCGGCGCGGGCGGCGTCCGGCGGCCAGCAGGGGGCGAGGTCGCCCGTGGTCCGGTCGATCCAGTCGCCGACGAGCTTCACCCAGCCGTCGCCCCGGCGCGCCTCCCGGCGGACGGTGGCGACGAGTTCCTCGGGCTCGACCTCGGCGGCGTAGCCGCGGATGTAGCGCTGCGGGCGGGCGATGTGGCGGCCCGCGCGGATGATCCGCGGCAGGTCGGGGCGCGCGTCGGTCCAGCGGGTGTCGGCGGCCGATCCGGCGTCGCGCAGCAGCAGGGCGCCCGCGTCGCGTTCGGTGAGGGCCTGCCGTTCGGTCTCGGCGGTGTCCACGGCGCCGTCGCGGCCGAGGCCGACGTGGCAGTGCGCGTCCACGAGGCCGGGCAGCACCCAGCCGTCGAGCGTGACGGTGTCGCGGTCGGTGGCGGGCGGGGTGTGGCTGATCCGGCCGCCGACGACCCACAGCTCGTCCCGTACGTCGTCGGGACCGGCGAGGACGCGTCCCGTGAGATGGAGGTCGGGCACGGGCCCCATGATCACACGCACGCGGCGGCCTGGACGCACGGGCGAGGGTGGCATGCCCTGTCGAACAGTTCCGGCGGACGGTACGCCGCGGAAGGCACGGCGCGGGGACGTCCCGGCGCCCGCGCGCGGCCCCGGCCCCCGGATTCCCCCACACGCTCCGCAGGGAATCCGACACGGAAAGCAAGAAGGAAGGCGCAATCCCGGAGGCGGGAATTCCGGCGGTTTTCCACTGCGTTTATCCGTCGAATAAGAGGGTGAGCTTACCGGCGCACTTCTGCCCGCTCTCCTCGACCCCAAACCCCCCTTCGCGAAGTTTTCCGACGGTCACCGGATCAGGCCAAGAAGGTCATACGGACGTTACACATCTGTGATGAGGTCCACAAAGTCGCCCCTTTTGTCCGGTAACTAACGGACAGAACGGGTGTTTTCTCCGCCCGGATCACACCGGTTCACGCGCGCGTTACCACGGCGGGACAGCCTTGGTAACCCCGGGCCGCCATGCGTTATCCGGCGTCGCTGGGTAAATTCAATCTCCATGACCCCCGCACAACCAGACCCCGTAGGTACCGAAATCGATGCCCGTCACGGAGAGCGTGACGGCGCACACGACCGAGCACCCGGCACTGTGCGAGACCGTGATTTCCCGGCCGGGCACGACGACCTCGTCCTCGACTCCCCGATGCCCGCCGACGGAGCCGCGCTGTGGCGTATCGCCCGCGACTCCCGCGTCCTTGACCTGAACTCCTCCTACAGCTACCTGCTGTGGTGCCGCGACTACGCGGCGACCTCTATCGTGGCCCGCGACGGATCGGGCGAGGCGGTCGGCTTCATCACCGGGTACACCCGTCCGGAGGCGCCGCGCACCCTGCTGGTCTGGCAGGTGGCGGTCGATCACGCGCAGCGTGGCAAGGGCGTCGCCGCCGCCATGCTGGACGCCCTGGTCCTGCGTGCGGGGAGCGCGCGGGGCGTGGACGCCGTCGAGACCACCGTCACCCCCGACAACCACGCCTCCGACCGGCTGTTCACGGCGTTCGCCGCACGCCACGGCGCCGTCGTGGAGCGTGAGGTGCTGTTCGACGCCGCGCTCTTCCCCGAGGGCGGGCACGCGCCCGAACTGCTGTACCGCATCGGGCCGGTGGGCGCCCGCGACGGGGCGCCCCGTCCGTGACCGGGCGCGCGTCCGGCCGCTCACCGGACCACCGCCGTCCGCCCGCCAGAACCCCGAGAGACCTCGCAGACCAGGAGAAAGCCGTGACCACCACCCAGCCCGCCCCGAGTGTCTTCACGACCCTGGAGTCGGAGGTGCGCAGCTACTGCCGCGCCTGGCCGACCGTCTTCGACCGCGCACGCGGCAGCCGGATGTACGACGAGGACGGCCGCGAGTACCTCGACTTCTTCGCCGGGGCGGGATCGCTCAACTACGGCCACAACAACCCGGTCCTGAAGCGCGCCCTGCTGGACTACCTGGAGCGCGACGGCGTCACGCACGGGCTCGACATGTCCACGACGGCGAAACGGGCGTTCCTGGAGACGTTCAGGAGCGTCGTCCTGGAGCCCCGCGGGCTGGACCACAAGGTCATGTTCCCCGGGCCGACCGGCACCAACGCCGTGGAGGCCGCGCTGAAGCTGGCCCGCAAGGTGAAGGGGCGCGAGGCGATCGTGTCGTTCACCAACGCGTTCCACGGCATGTCGCTCGGCGCGCTGGCGGTCACGGGCAACGCGTTCAAGCGCGCCGGGGCGGGCATCCCGCTGGTGCACGGCACGCCGATGCCGTTCGACGACTACCTCGACGGCCGGACGCCCGACTTCATCTGGTTCGAACGGCTCCTGGGCGACGCCGGTTCCGGGCTGAACAAGCCCGCCGCCGTCATCGTGGAGACGGTGCAGGGCGAGGGCGGCATCAACGTCGCGCGGGCCGAGTGGCTGCGCGGCCTCGCCGACCTGTGCAAGCGGCACGACATGCTGCTGATCGTGGACGACATCCAGATGGGCTGCGGGCGGACCGGCGCGTTCTTCTCCTTCGAGGAGGCCGGGATCGTGCCGGACATCGTGACGCTGTCGAAGTCCATCAGCGGCTACGGGCTGCCCATGTCGCTGGTGCTCCTGGCGCCCGAGCTGGACATCTGGGAGCCGGGCGAGCACAACGGCACCTTCCGCGGCAACAACCCGGCGTTCGTCACGGCCGCCGCCGCGCTCGACATGTACTGGTCGGACGGCGGGATGGAGAAGCAGACCCTCAGCCGGGGCGAGCAGGTCGAGACGGCGCTGCGGCAGTTGGCCGCCGAGCACGCGGGCGCCGCCTACCGGGGCCGCGGGCTCGTCTGGGGCCTGACGTTCGAGGACCAGGACCGGGCGACGGCGGTCTGCCGCCGCGCGTTCGAACTGGGGCTGCTGATCGAGACGTCGGGGCCGCAGAGCGAGGTCGTGAAGCTGCTGCCCGCGCTGACCGTCACGCCGGAGGAACTGGACGAGGGACTGCGGACGCTGACCCGCGCGGTGCGCGAGACGGCCTGAACGGGCCGCCGCCACCACCGCCACGCCACCGCCGCACCGCAAGCAGACGACGAAGGGGAGAAGCGTGATCGTCCGATCGTTGAAGGACATCGAGGGCACCGACCGGGACGTCAGGTCGGCCTCGGGCACCTGGCGCAGCAAGCGCATCGTGCTCGCCAAGGAGGGCGTCGGCTTCTCGCTGCACGAGACGGTGCTCTACGCGGGCACGGAGACCCGCATGTGGTACGCGAACCACATCGAGGCCGTCCTGTGCGTCGAGGGCGAGGCCGAGCTGACCGACGAGGGGACGGGCGAGACGTACGAGATCACGCCGGGGACCATGTACCTGCTCGACGGCCACGAGAAGCACACGCTGCGCCCGCGCACCGACTTCCGCACGATCTGCGTCTTCAACCCGCCGGTCACCGGCCGGGAGGACCACGACGAGAACGGCGTCTACCCGCTGCTGACCGAGGCCCCCGCCTCCTAGGGCCAGCCGCGCCGACGACACGGAAGTACCGAGCACCGAAGGAGAGGAGTCAGTCATGACAGCCGCACCCGAGCGGACAGCCGACCTGTACCCCACGCGGGGCGCGACCGAGGTGGCCACGCCGCGCCAGGACCCGGTGGTGTGGGCGGGCACCGACGCGCCAGGCCCCTTCGCGGCCGGGGAACTGGCGGCGTTCGAACGGGACGGGTTCGCCTCGGTGGAGCAGCTGATCACGCCGGACGAGGTCGCCGTCTACCGGGCCGAGCTGGACCGCCTGGTCGGCGACCCGCGGATCAGGGCGGACGAGCGGTCGATCGTGGAGTCGGCGTCCGGCGAGATCCGCTCGGTCTTCGAGGTGCACCGGATCAGCGAGGTGTTCGCCGCGCTGGTGCGTGACCCGCGGGTCGTGGAGCGCGCGCGGCAGATCCTCGGCTCCGAGGTGTACGTCCACCAGAGCCGGATCAACGTGAAGCCGGGCTTCGGTGCCAGCGGGTTCTACTGGCACTCGGACTTCGAGACCTGGCACGCGGAGGACGGGATGCCGCGGATGCGCGCGGTGTCGGTGTCGATCGCGCTGACCGAGAACCTGGACACCAACGGCGGGCTGATGATCATGCCGGGCTCGCACGAGTCGTTCCTCGGCTGCGCGGGCGAGACGCCGCGCGACAACTACAAGAAGTCGCTCCAGATGCAGGACGCGGGGACGCCGTCGGACGAGGCGCTGACGGGCTTCGCCGACCGGCACGGCATCAAGCTGTTCACCGGGGCAGCCGGTTCCGCGACCTGGTTCGACTGCAACTGCATGCACGGCTCGGGCGACAACATCACCCCGTACCCGCGCAGCAACGTGTTCCTCGTCTTCAACAGCGTGGAGAACGCGGCCGTCGAGCCGTTCGCGGCGCCGGTGCGGCGCCCCGAGTTCATCGGCGCGCGGGACTTCACGCCGGTGCGCTGACCCGCCGACGCGGCGCCGCCGCGCGGGGACGGACGGGCCCGGACACCCCTGGGGTGCCCGGGCCCGCGCGGTCGTTCAGGTGCCGATCACGCCGCCGTCGCGCCTGCGGACGACGACGGTCGCCGAGCGCGGACGGCCCTCGGGGTCGAAGTCGGGCCAGTTGCTGACGGCCCGCGGGTCCTCGGGGCTCGGGGCGCCCCAGGCGGTCGTGGCCTCGCCCGGGTGCTGGACGTTCACGAACATCGTCCTGCGGTCGGGCGTGAACGTGACGCCGCTGATCTCCGAGCCGCGCGGGCCGGTGAGGAAGCGGCGGATCTCGCCGGTGCGCGGGTCGGCGGCGAGCATCTGGTTGTTGCCGATGTTCTCGTGGCCGCGCTCCGGCAGGTTCTGCGTCGAGTTGGAGACGTCGGTCTGGATCCACAGCCGGCCGTCGGCGTCGAACGCGAGGCCGTCGGGCGAGCCGAAGACGTCGCGCGCGTCCAGGGTCGTCTCCGGGTCGTGGGCCGGGTCGCCCGCGAGGAGGAACAGGTCCCACTCGAACGTCGTCGCGGTGTTGTCGCGGCGGCGCTCGGTCCAGCGGACGATGTGGCCGTACGGGTTGGGGCGGCGGGGGCTGACCGCGCTGTCCCAGCCGCTGCCGTTCGTCAGCGTGCAGTAGACGTCCTGGTTCTCCGGGTTGACGGAGATCCACTCGGGCCGGTCCATGCGCGTCGCGCCCAGCGCGTCGGCCGCCTCGCGGGTGCGCAGCAGGACGTCCGCCTGGTCGGCCCAGCCGTTCCTGCGGGTGAGCGGGCCGCGGCCGTGCTCCAGGGGCAGCCAGGTGCCGGTGCCGTCGTCGTCGAAGCGGGCGACGTAGAGCGTGCCGTGGTCGAGCGGGCTGCGGCCGAGGGCGCGCTGCACCCGCCAGTTGCCCTGGCCGACGAACTTGTAGATGTAGTCGCCGTCCTGGTCGTCACCGGTGTACGCGACGATCCGGCCGCGCGACTCGGTGACGGTGCAGCCCTCGTGCTTCACGCGGCCGAGTGCGGTGCGCTTCACGGGCTTGGCGCGCGGGTCCTGCGGGTCGATCTCGACGACCCAGCCGAAGCGGTTGATCTCGTTCGGGTTCTCGGCGAGGTCGAAGCGCGGGTCGGCGAGGTGCCAACGGAAGCCGCCGCCGGTGCGCGAGACGCCGTAGCGGGCCTGGCTGGGCGTGGGCTCCCAGTCGGGGTCCTCGGTGCCGAAGTAGTTGTTCCAGTTCTCCTCGCACGTGAGGTACGTGCCCCAGGGGGTCCAGCCGTTGGAGCAGTTGTTGAGCGTCCCGGCGGGGGCGCCCTCCGCGCGCAGGGCGGGGTGGTCGGCGCGGACGGGTCCTGAGAACGTGACGGGCGTGCTGCCGGTGATGCGGCGGGCGCGGCGCGACTCGGCGACGCGCCACGTGTCGCCGCGCCGCTCGATCTCCACGACGCTGACGCCGTGCGCGGCCAGGGCCTTGGCGACCTTCTCGGCCGTCATCTCCTCAGGGCCGTCCGGGAACAGCAGTTCCTGATCGACGTACTCGTGGTTCAGCACCAGCAGGCCGCGGCGGCTGCCCTCCGCGCCGCGCCCGAGGGGGAAGTAGTGCATGCCGTCGTGGTTCATGCCGATCTGCTCGGCCTGCTCCTCGGCCGAGTTGCCCGCGTCGGACCGCCAGGCCGGGCCGCTGGGGCGTACCGGGGTGCCCCAGGGGATGAGGACCTGCGTGACGTAGCCCTCCGGCACGGCGAACGTGTCGTCGGTGCTGGTGGGCACCGGCCGGAAGCCGAGCAGGTCACGGCCGTGCCGTGCCGGTGCGGCGGCGGGCGCGGCCGTCGCGGCGGACGCCGCCGAGGCGGTGCCCGCGCCCGCGCCCGCCGCGATCAGGAACCCCGCGGCGGCGGCTGTCCCGCCGCGCAGGGCGGTCCGGCGGGACAGCCGCGTCGCGGCCACCTCGCCGAAGGTGCGGTTGCCGGAGGGGTTGGAGCTGACGTCGTCCGGGTCGATCTCCGGGAACACGGGCAGCTGACCTGACATCGCGTGACCTCACGTGTGGACGGCATGACGTTCACGTGAGGCTAGGAGCCGCCGGTGGCGCGAAGAAGCCCCGAAGGTGAACGTCCGGCCACCTCCATTCGTACGGCGTATTCATCCGCGCTGTCCCGGCGCGTTCAGCCCCGCGCCTCCACCCTGACGCACCCCGTTCACCCGGCGGGGCAGGCCGAGGGGGTTGTCGTCGCGCAGTTCCGGCGGGAGCAGCGCGGGCGGCGTGCTCTGGTAGGCGACGGGGCGCAGCCAGCGTTCGATCGCCGTGGCGCCGACCGAGGTGAACAGGGAGGTGGTGGCCGGGTAGGGGCCGCCGTGGTGCTGGGCGGGGGTGACGGCGACGCCGGTGGGCCAGCCGTTCACGAGGACGCGCCCGGCGAGCGGGGTGAGGGCGGCGAGGAGGGCGCGGCCGGTCGCGGTGTGTTCACCTCCGGTCTCGGACGGGGCGAGGTGGACCGTCGCGGTGAGGCTGCCGCCGAGGCGGGCGAGGACGGCGGCCGGGCCGTCGGCGTCGGCGTCGGCGTCGGCGTCGTGGCGGACGACGACGGTGACGGGGCCGAAGCACTCGTCGAGCAGCAGGTCGTGGGGCCCGTCGGCGGCGAGCCGCGCGGCGTCCACGGTGAGGAAGCCGGGCACGACGGTGCCGTCCGCGCCGGGGCCGGGGGCGACAGGCGCCTCGACGCCGTCGAGCGCGGCGCGCGCGGCGACGCCGGAGACGAACGCCTCGCGCATCCCGGCGTCGAGCAGCACGCCGGGCGCGGCCTCGGCGACCTGCCCGGCGAGCGCGGCCACCAGGGCGTCGCCCGCCTCGCCGCGCGGGACGAACACGAGCCCCGGCTTGGTGCAGAACTGGCCGGTGCCGAGCGTCATGGAGGCGGCGAGCCCGGCGCCGATCTCCCCGGCCCGCTCGCGCGCGGCGCGCTCGGTGACGACGACCGGGTTCAGGCTGCCCAGTTCGCCGTAGAAGGGGATGGGCACGGGCCGGGCCGCGGCGGTGTCGAACAGCGCGCGGCCCCCGCGTACGGAGCCGGTGAAGCCCGCCGCGGTGACCAGCGGGTGCCCGATGAGGTCGATGCCCGCCCGGAAGCCGTGCACGAGGGTGAGCACGTCCTCGGGCAGCCCGGCGTCGGCGGCGGCCAGGCGCAGGGCGGCGGCGGCGCGTTCCGAGGTCTCGGGGTGGTCGGGGTGGGCCTTGACGACGACGGGGCAGCCCGCGGCCAGGGCGCTGGCGGTGTCGCCGCCCGGCACGGAGAAGGCCAGCGGGAAGTTGGAGGCCGCGTAGACGGCGACGACGCCGAGCGGCACCTTGTGGCGGCGCAGGTCGGGGCGTGGCGGGGTGGCGGACGGGTCGGCGTGGTCGATGACGACGCCGAGCGCGCCGCCGTCCAGGACCTCGTCGGCGAAGGCGAGGAACTGCCCCGTGGTGCGGGCGAGTTCACCGGTGAGCCGGGGGACGCCGAGGGCCGTCTCGGCGTCGGCCGCGGCGATCAGCTCGGGCCCGGCCTGGGTCAGCCGGTCGGCCGCCGCGCGCAGCAGGGCGACGCGCCGGTCACGGTCGGCGAGGGCGGCGCGGGTGGCGTGCGCGGCGCGGACGGCGGCGTCCACGGCGGCGGCCGTGGCCTCCCCGGCGACCCGCACCCGCCGCGTCCCGGTCCGCGGGTCCACGCTCCACACTGGTTCGGCCACCGGGCCCGTCCCTCCTGTCACGCGACGCACAGTTCGATATACTGAACGACGTCTCCGTATGTGAATAACGGGACTGTAGTATGTGGCTGCGGCGCGATTCAAGGGGGTCAGGTCGGATGGCAGTGCCGGAGACGGGCGGAGCCCAGGTCAAATCGGCGGTACGCACGGTCGAGCTGCTGGAGTTCTTCGCCGGGCAGCCCGGCATGCACTCCCTCGCCGACGTGCAGACGGCCGTCGGCTACCCCAAGTCGAGCCTGTACATGCTGCTGCGCACGCTCGTGGAGCTGGGCTGGGTCGAGACCGACGCGACCGGCACCCGGTACGGGATCGGCGTCCGCGCCCTGCTGGTCGGCACGTCCTACATCGACGGCGACGAGGTGGTGGCCGCGGCGCGGCCGACGCTCGACCGGCTCTCGGACGACACGTCGGAGACGATCCACCTCGCCCGCCTCGACGGCACCAACGTCGTCTACCTCGCGACGCGTCAGTCGCAGCACTACCTGCGGCCGTTCACCCGCGTCGGACGGCGGCTGCCCGCGCACTCCACCTCGCTCGGCAAGGCACTGCTGGCGACGCACTCGGACGACCAGGTGCGCGCGCTGCTGCCGGAGAAGCTGGAGCCGCTGACCGAGCACTCCCTCACCGACCGCGAGCGGCTGATCGAGGAGCTGCACGTCATCCGCGAGCGCGGCTACGCCATCGACCGCGAGGAGAACACGCTCGGGCTCACCTGCTTCGGCATCGCGATCCCCTACCGCCGCCCGGCGCGGGACGCGATCAGCTGCTCGGTGCCGGTGGCGCGCCTGCGTCCCGGGCACGAACAGCTCATCCGCGAGGCGCTGTTCGACGCCCGCGACCGGCTGGCGCTGGCCACGCGCCACCTGTGAGCCGCCCCGGCGGCGGCCGGACCGTCAGTGGTGCCAGGGCAGTTCGACCGGCTCGGCCGGGACGCGGCCCGCGATCAGGCCGGTGAGCAGCGGCGCGAGGCCGAGCGGGACGACGCGCTCGGTCGTCGCGGCTATCTCCGGCAGGCCCCACCAGCGGTGCTCCGTCACGGCCGACCGTTCGTACGCCTCCATCGCGCCGGTGTCCACCTCGTGCGCGACGACGCGGTGGAGGAAGAAGACGTCCTCGACCCAGCCGGTCAGCCACTCCCCCGACAGGTACCCGTGGGTGCGGGCCACCGGCGCGCCCAGTTCCGCGCCGGTGACCCGCAGGCCGATCTCCTCCCGCAGTTCCCGCGCCGCCGCGGCGGGCAGCGCCTCGCGCGCCTTGACCCCGCCGCCTGGGGTGAGCCACTCGGCGGTGGACGTCCTGCGGTCCTCCGTGCGCAGGAGCAGCAGCCGGTCCTGGGCGTCGAGGAGGAGGACGCGTGCCGTGCGGCGGTCGAAGCGGCGTGCTCTGCGGAACAGTCCCATGAGGGTCAGTCAACACCGAGCAGTTGCTCGACGGGGTCGATCCCGAAGTAGACGACGAACAGGGCGGCCGTCAGCCACAGCAGCCAGCTGACCTCCCTGGTGCGGCCGAGGACGACCTTCAGGACGACGTAGGTGATGAACCCGGCGCCGATGCCGTTGGTGATCGAGTACGTGAACGGCATGACCGCGATGGTGACGAAGGCCGGGATGGCGATCGCGTAGTCGGTCCAGTCGATGCGGCCGACCTGCACCATCATCAGGAAGCCGACGGCGACCAGCGCGGGCGCGGCGGCCTGCGGCGGGACGACGGCGGCCAGCGGCGACAGGAAGAGCGCGGCGGCGAACAGGCCGCCCGTGACGAGGTTCGCGAGGCCCGTCCGCGCACCCTCGCCGACACCGGCGGCCGACTCGACGAATGACGTGTTGGACGACGCGGACGCGGCGCCGCCCGCGGCGGCGGCCAGGCCGTCCACGAACAGCAGGCGGCCCAGGCGCGGCACCCGCCCGTTCTCGTCCAGCAGCCCGGCCTCGCCGGTGACGCCGACGGCCGTGCCCATGGTGTCGAAGAAGTCGGTCAGGAAGAGCGTGAAGACCAGCAGGACGACGGTGACCGTGCCGACCTCGCCGAAGGCGCCGAAGAGGCTGAAGTCGCCCAGCAGGCCGAGGTCGGGGCTCGCCACGACGTCGTCGGGCAGCGTCGGCGCGGTGACGCCCCAGGCCGCGTCGTCGATGTCGGCGATCGCGTTGACGACGATCGCGAAGACCGTCATGACCAGGATGCTGATGAGGATCGCGCCCTTGACCTTGCGGGCCATGAGCGCCAGCGTCAGGAGCAGGCCGAGGCAGAAGACGAGGACGGGCCAGCCGTGCAGTTCGCCGGTGCCGCCGAGGCTCAGCGGCGGGGAGCCCGCGAGGCCGGTGGTGAAGCCCGCGTCCACGAAGCCGATCAGCGCGATGAACAGGCCGATGCCCACGCCGATGGCCTGCTTGAGGCCCATCGGGATGGCGTTCATCACGGCCTCGCGCAGCCCGGTCGCGGACAGGACGCACAGGATGATGCCCTCGATGACGATGAGGCCCATCGCGTCGGGCCAGGTCATCTGCGGGGCGATCTGGAAGGCGAGCATCGCGTTGATGCCCAGGCCGGCCGCGAGGGCGAGCGGCAGGTTGGCGGTGATGCCCATCAGGACGGTCATGACCGCCGCGACGAGGGCGGTCACGGTGACCAGCTGCGGGAACGACAGCTGGTCACCGTTGATGTCCTGGACGTTGTCGCCGCCCAGGATCAGCGGGTTGAGGACCAGGATGTAGGCCATCGCGAAGAACGTGACGAGTCCGCCGCGCACCTCCCGGCCTATCGTGGAGCCGCGCTCCGAGATCTGGAAGAAGCGGTCCAGGCGCTGCGCAGGCGCAGAGGGCATGACGTCATCCTCGGTAACGGGGTGGGGGGAACGGGTGTACGGGGACCCCGGGATTCTGCCTGCTCAGCAGCGTGGGGAGGTTTTCCCTGTGTAACACGATGCGGCACCGTTACGGAATCGCGCCCTCCGCCTCAGCCGCCCAGGGCCACCGCCACGGCGTCCAGGTCGGCGTCCGACGCGAGGCCGAAGTGGTAGAGCCGCAGCTCGGTGGCGCCGAGCCCGGCCGCGTGGCGCGCGTCGTCGGCGAGCGTGGCGGGGCTGCCGCCCATCCCCGCGACCACGGGGAAGTTGGCCACGACGGTGTGATGTGCGTCACGGTGCGGGGCGAAGGGGGCGAGGACGTCCGCGCGGGCCGTCGCTCCCCCGGCGCAGGGCAGGACGACGCCGTCGGCGTGCGCGAGGACACCGGCCGGGTCCACGCCCGCGTTGGCGCCGCAGCGGTGCGGCGCCGGGTCGGCGTGCAGCAGGACGCGGAAGCCCTCGACGCCCCGCCTGGCCGCCTCCTCACGGACGGCGGCGACCGCCGCCCGCTGGAACCGGTCGGCGGTCGCGCCGCGCCAGGCGGCCACGGCGGCGGCCGTCTCCTCCCCCAGCAGCTCGCGTACCGCAGCCCACTCGTCCGCCCGGTAGGCGGGGCGCGGCCTGGCGGGGCCGTCCGTCCAGAACGGTTCGAGCGCCTTCGCGACCTGCGCGCGCAGCGCGTCGGGGTCGAGGCCGTGGGCGGCGGCGCCCGCGCGGCAGATGTCGCAGAAACACAGGGACATGAGGAAGCCGCCGACGCCGCCGAGCCCCGCGCCGCCGATCTTGTCGTGCGCGTGGAGGTGGTCGAGGCCGTACCAGCCGCAGGACTCCAGCTCGGTGCCGCGCGCCCCCGGCCGCACGGCCGCCTCGGCGGCGAGCGTCACGGCGTAGTCGCGCACCTCGGGGCGGGCGATGCAGGGGGCCCAGGGGTAGCGGTCGCCGTAGGCGTTGACGACGGTGCTCTGCGGATGTTCCTCGCCGAGCCGGGTGTTGTGGGCGAGGATCACCCAGGTGTGGACGTCGAGCCCCGCGGCGGCCAGGGCGTCCGCCGCCTCGCCGTACGGGTCCTCGCCCGGCAGCCAGCCCTGCGGGTACGGCCGCAGCGCGCGGCGCGACCAGCGGCTGCCCGGCGGGTAGTAGACGGCGGCGTGCCGCGCGGTGACGACGCGGTGCGCCGGGTGGCGCGGGGTGAGCGCGCGCGTCGAGTGGTAGGCGGCGGCCAGGGTCGCCTGGGCGACGCCGAGGGAGGCGAGCCGGTCGGCGGCGGCCGGGTCGCCCGCGACGTCCCAGGGGTACACGAACGCGCCCGCGCGCGGGAGGGCCGTCACGGCTTCACCAGCGTGAGGCCGGTCTCGACGAGCCGGGCGAGGCGCTCCACGTGCGCGGGCTCGGGCTCGCTGAACGGGGCGCGGACCGGGCCGACGTCCAGGCCGCGCAGCCGCACGCCCGCCTTGACGAGCGAGACGGCGTAGCCGCGGCCCTGGTTGCGCAGCTCGACCAGCGGCCGGTAGAAGCCGTCGAGCAGCGCCGTCGTCGTCTCCCGGTCGTCGGCGGCGAGGGCGGCGTGGAAGGCGAGGGCGATCTCGGGCGCGAAGCAGAACACGGCGGACGAGTAGAGGTGCACGCCGAGGCCGCGGTAGGCGAGGCCGGTGAGCTCCGCGGTGGGCAGGCCGTTGAAGTAGCGGAACGCGCTGCCGGGCAGCTCGGCGCGGACGGCGGAGATCGTGCGCTGGAGGAGGTCGAGGTCGCCGAGGCCGTCCTTCAGGCCGACGATGCCCGGGGTACGGGCGAGGCGGACGACGGTCTCCGGCGTGAAGACGGCGTTGTCGCGCTGGTAGACGATGACGTCGAGGGCGGTGGCGGCGGCGATCGCGGCGTAGTGGCGGACGAGGCCGTCCTGCGGCGCGACGACGAGGTAGGGCGGCAGGGCGAGCAGGCCGTCGGCGCCCGCCGCCTCGGCACGGCGGGCGAGGTCCACGGCCATGCCCGTGCCGTACCCGGTCCCGGCGACCACGGGCACGGCCCCGGCCGTCACCTCGACGGCGGTGGCGACGACGGCGCCGAACTCGTCGGGCGTCAGGGCGTGGAACTCGCCGGTGCCGCAGGCGGCGAAGACGGCGCCCGCGCCGGCGTCGATCCCGGCGCGGACATGGGCGCGGTAGGCGTCGAGGTTCACGGAGCCGTCGGGACCATAGGGGGTCACCGGGAAGAACAGCAGTCCCCCGAGGCGTCCGGCGAGCGCGGCTTCGGTCATGCACATCTCCCTGGCCGTACACAGTGGTGATCGGTGTCCATATTCCTGAACGAACACGCTAGTTCAGGGCCGATTGAGCGGTCAAGTTGCCGTTGACGTGCGGGTAGTCTCTCTTTAGCCTGTCCCCATATATGAACGCCGCGCGAGGGAACGCACCGAGGGACGGAGCCGGGATGACCGCAGCTCAGCACACCGATCGCACGCTTCTGCTCACCGGCGCGGCGGGGGGTGTCGGGACGCTCATGCGGGAGCTGCTGCCCGCGTACGGCTACCGGCTGCGCCTGTTCGACGCGCTGCCCGTGCCCGGCGCGCCCGACGCCGTGACCGCCGACCTCCACGACCGGGACGCGCTCGCCGCCGCCGTGCGCGGCTGCGACGCGATCCTCCACCTGGCCGGGATCTCGCTGGAATCGACGTTCGAGAAGGTCCTGCGCGCCAACATCGAGGGCACCTACCACCTGTACGAGGCCGCCCGCGCCGAGGGCGTGCGCCGGGTGATCTTCGCGTCGAGCAACCACGCGGTGGGCCACACGCCGTGGCCGAAGCCGGACGAGCCGCGCGTCCCCGTCGCCACGCCGCACCGGCCCGACACGTTCTACGGGCTCTCCAAGTGCTTCGGCGAGGACCTGGCGCAGTTCTACTGGGACAAGTTCGGCATCGAGACGGTGTCCGTGCGCATCGGCTCGTGCTTCCCCGAGGTGACCTCGGTGCGGATGCTGTCGGTCTGGCTCAGCCCGGCCGACGGGGCGCGGCTCTTCCACGCGGCGCTGAGCGCCGAGGACGTCGGCCACACCGTGGTCTACGGCTCGTCGGCCAACACCCGCGCCGTGTGGGACCTGTCGGCGTCCAAGGCGCTGGGCTACGAGCCGCGCGACGACTCGGAGGTCTTCGCCGAGGCGCTGATCGCGCGGGAGGGCGAGCTGGACACCACGCGCCCCGACCAGGCGTACCTGGGCGGCCACTTCGTCACGGACCCGCCGATCTGGCCGCGCTGAGCCGCCGTGGCCGCCGTGGTCCCGGGCGGGGGGACGTCACCGCCCGGGACCGGCCTGGTGGCGGGGCCGCTCAGGTGGCGTAGACCTCGACGCGAAACGCCTGCCCGGCGGGCCAGGCGGTGTTGCCCGTGAAGGTGAGCCGGACGTACCGGCTGCGGACCGAGGGGAACGTGATCGTGGCCGTGTTGCCGGTGGCCGGGCTGAACGCGCGGCCCGCGGCGGGGGCGGCCGTGCGCCAGATGCCCAGCTCCTCCACCTGGACGGCGACGGTCTGCGTCCGCGCGTTCCACGCGGGCTGCGGCGGGAGGCCGAGGACGACGCGGGAGACGTCCCGCACGCTCCCGAGGTCGATCTGTATCCACTGCGGGAACGCGTGGTTGGGGCTCTCCCAGTACGAGACCGGGTCGCCGTCCACGGCGTTGACCGCGGCGTACCCCTGCGTCCAGCCGCTCGCCGTGACGGGCCTGCGCAGCGCGAGGTCCGGGTTGGGGGGCGGCGTGGTGGGGCCGCCGCCACCGGTGAACTCCTCGACCCAGTGGCGCGTGCGCTCCAGGTAGGAGACCTCGGCCGCGGCGCCTGTCGTGCCCCAGGCGCCCACGTACGTCTGGTAGTTGTGCCCGGCGGGCGGGTTCGACGAGGCGGGCTCGATGGTGGAGCCCTCGTGCCACTCGTTGAACGAGGTGATGGACACCCAGTCGGGCGAGCCGCCGTTGTCGGGGGACAGGGCACCCGCCCACAGCCGGTCGTAGGTCGCGCCGTTCTCGCGCGGGATGGTGATCGTGGTGTTGCCGGGGACGGCGCGGTCGTCGATGTAGCCGGGGCCGATGGACGGCGCCCAGATCCGGCCGTTGGCGCGGCACCAGTCGGCGATGCCCTTCCAGCCGTTGAAGTCGGTCGGCACCGAGTAGTTGTACAGGCCGCCGAAGTAGGTGGCCTTGGAGACGTCGGTGGTCTGCGTCAGCACGATGTTGGCCGCGTTGACCTGCGCGAGCGGCGACCAGTCGGTGATGGCCAGGCTGTTGAAGACGTAGAACGCGGGCCGGTCGCCGTGCCGCGCGTCGCGGTAGAAGGCCGGGTGCGCGCCGTAGCGGGCGTTGATGTAGCGGATGTCGTCCACGGTGGAGGCGGCGGTACGGCTGCCGTACGGCTCCAGGTGCCAGGCGACCTTGACGCCGTACTGGGCGGCGACGTCCAGCAGCAGCGGCACGCGCTGGTCCTCGTAGCCGCCCTGGCCCCACCAGGTCGTCGCGACGACGCCGACACCGGCCTGCCGTACCCACGCCATGTGCTGCGCGACGACGGCCGCGTCCCCCGAGTCGTAGGGGCCGAGCGTCGGGTAGAGGTCCGCGCCGACGTCGAGCGGCGGCTGGTGGCCGCCCTGCTGCCAGTGCAGCCAGCTGCCGTGCCGCGACGGCGCGCCGTACCAGGGGTAGTAGAAGAGGTGCACGTCGTAGGAGGCGGGCGGGAGGTCGGCCGCGCGGGCGGGGCCCGCCGCCGGGCCGAGGGCCGTCCAGCCGATACCGGCCGCGGCGGCGCCCGCGCCGAGGGCCAGCAGGCGCCGCCGCCCGATCTCGGCGGCGATGAGGGAGGGGTCGGCGGGGGATGAGGGCGGAATCGGAGTCACGGGTCACGTCCCTTTGGCGTCGTGAGGGGAAGGTGGATCTCTCGCCCGAGCGCCCAGAGAGTATGAGCGGCGGCGTGCGCCGTCCAGAGTCCGCGCAAAAAGACAACGGATGATCGCAAAATATTAGTGTCGAACCGTCAAATACCGATGCCCACACGGAAGAAGCCGGGCTCAGCCACGGCGGGCCCGCGCGCAGCCGCGGACGGCACGCAGCAGCCGTACGCCGTCGGCCGCGGCGTCCCGCGACGGGAAGCGGCGGCGGGTGTAGCCGAACACGAGACCGTGCCGTGGATCGGCGAGCCCCACCGAACCGCCCGCCCCGTCGTGCCCGAACGCCCCGCCGCCCGGTGACGGCCAGGCCACGAGGAAGCCCAGCCCGTACGCGCGTGCCGTCCCGAGCACCAGGTCGTGCCCCACGGCGTGCGGCCGGGCGACGGCGCGCCGGGTCGCGGGCGTGAGCAGCGCGTTCGCGACCGCGTAGAACCGGGCGAGTCCCCGCGCGGACGCGACGCCGCCCGCCGACGCCTGCCCGCCCGCGCGGAACACGGGGTCGTTGACCAGCAGATGCGGCGGCAGGAACGCCGGGTGGTGCGCGCTGGAGGCGATGCCGAGGAGGCTGTCGGCGGCGGGCGGCGGCCCGGGGGGCGGCGCCAGCGGCGGCAGGACGTCCACGACCCGCCGCACGTCACGCGCGGGCGGGCCCAGGTGGAGGTCCACGCCGAACGGGACGCGTACGCGCCGGTCGTGGAACTCCTTGAGCGTCAGCCCCGTCGTGCGCCGCACCAGCTCGCCGGTCAGCGCGCCGATGACCAGCGAGTGGTAGCCGAAGGCGCTGCCGGGGCGCCAGTACGGGGCGTGGGCCGCGACACGTCCGGCGATCAGCGCGTCGTCGGCCAGCTCGGCCGGGCTGAAGCCCTCCCGCGTACCGATCGCCCCGGCGCGGTGCGTCAGCAGCTCCCCGACGGTCACGCCCGCCTTGCCCTCGGCGGCGAACTGCGGCCAGTAGGAGCGGACTTCGCGACCGGGATCGAGTTCGCCGCTCTGGATCAGGAGCGCGGCGGCGAGGAAGGCGACGCCCTTGGTCACGGAGAGGACCCCGAGCAGCGAGTCGCCGTCGAGCCCGGGCCCGCCCCACAGATCGACCACCGGGGAGCCGTCCACGGACGCCGCCAGCTGGGCCGCGTGGCCCGGCTCCGACGCCAGGACGGCGGCGAACGCGTCCCGTACCGGCTCGTACCCGGGGGCGACCGTACCGCCGACGCGTGGCACCGCGCTGCTCCGCCTCCCGCCCGGGACACGCGCCCGCGGACGTCTGCGCGGGCCCCCTACCCCGTGCTACCCCGCGCCGCCGCCCGCGATCCGGGACGGCGGCCCGCGCGTGGTGGTGCGGCGGCGCGGCTCACTGCTCCCGGGAGCGCGAGCGGAACGCGGCCTTGCGCGCCTGCTTGGCCAGCTGCCGGTCCGGGTGGAGGCGGCCGACCGCCTCCAGGACGTCGGCCGTCGCCGGGT
Source organism: Streptomyces avicenniae (assembly GCF_000719135.1). Classification (GTDB taxonomy): domain Bacteria; phylum Actinomycetota; class Actinomycetes; order Streptomycetales; family Streptomycetaceae; genus Streptomyces; species Streptomyces avicenniae. The sequence continues at coordinate 61,674 of NZ_JOEK01000014.1, forward strand.
GCTCGGTGCGCCAGGCGCGCTCGAAGAAGTCGCTGTGCTGCCCGGCGAGCCCCGACACCAGCTCCCGCAGCTCGACGGCCTCCTCCTCGTCGCCGAAGGCGGCGAGCTGGGCGGCGAGCGTGTCGATGGTCAGCCAGAAGACCATGTCCTCGTCCGGCTGGGGCACGTCGGCCGCGCCCCGCTCGGCCAGCCACACGCGGGCCAGGCCGCCGAGCTGCTGGTCGTCCAGGACGTCGCGCACGGCGGGCTCGGCCGGGTCGCCGAGCAGCGAGAGCACCAGCTGGCAGCCGAGGCGGCGGCCGGGGGCGGCCGGGTCGTCGCCGCGCGCCGCCTCCAGCAGCTGACGGGCGGCGGGCAGCGGGTCGCGGCCGTCGAGCCACAGCTCCGCCTCCTCCCGCGCCATGGCCTCGGGCCGGTAGGGCAGGGCGGCCAGGAGGGCGGCGGCGTCCGCGTCGGCCAGCTCGCCGAACGCGGGGGCGTCCACCCCGGCGTCCAGCATGCGGCGGCGGACGCCGTAGAGGCCGAGGGGCGTGAGACGCGCCAGGCCGTAGCGGGTCATGTCGTCGTCGTCCGGGTCCTCGGCGTCGTCGGCCGCACCGGAGACGTCCGTCACGTCGCCCGCCTCGGCGAGCACCGACTCGTCCACCGGGCGGTAGTCGAGCAGCCCGGTCCCGGCGAGGGTCGTGAAGCGGTCGTCCAGCTTGAGCACGGCCGCCGACAGCTCGTCGAGGTCCGACTCGGACAGCTCCTCCACGTCGTCGGGGAGCACGGAGGCCGCCGCGACCATCGGCAGCGGCACCAGGGAGACGCCCTGGCCCGCCTCGTCGGTGACGGCGAACAGGTAGAGGCTCGCCAGCGCGGAGTCGAGGAAGTCGGCCTCCTCGTCCGGGTCCCAGTCGAGGGCGTCGAGGTCGATGGCCTCGGGGTCGATCTCGCCGTCGGCGGTGAGGGCGTCGCCGAGGCCGGGGAGGCCGCCGAGCAGTTCCTCGAACGTGGGCGTCGCGGCGTCGCCGAGCACGGCCTCGACGCCGTCCGTCCAGATGTCGAGGACGTCGGACGGGTCGCCCGCGGTCAGCCGCTCCAGCTCCTCACCCGCGGTCGCGGTGCCGACGGGGGTGTCGTCGGCCGGGCCGACGCCCGCCTCGTCGTCGTGCTCGTCGTCGTCCCCCGCGTCGTCGTCGGACTCGGTGACGTGGACGAGGCCGCTGTCCACCGCGAAGTTCCAGGCGTCGGAGGCGAGCCCCGTGCCCTCGTCGTCGGGCGCGAAGCCCAGGGCCGCCGCCGCCGAGGCGAGGTCGTCGGCGAGGAGTTCACCGCCCGCGCCGACCGGCACCCCCTTCTCCGCCCAGCGGGCGAGGGTGACGGCGCGCGCCAGCAGGGGGGCGGCAAGCGCCTCACGGGCCAGTTCGGCGTCGGAGGGCAGCCGCACGGGCGGCATGACGGGACGCGCGTCACCGGAGTTCACGATCGCTCCTCATCGGGACCACAGGGGGCAGTGCACCAGCCTAAGGGAGCCGGAGGGCTGCCGTTGACGCGAAGTCAGCCGCCCCGGGCCGCGCGGGAGCGGACGGCGCGCGGGCCGGGAGTGCGACGTCCGTTCATCCGGGGGGCGTTGACACGACCGCCCCGGCTACGGGAGTTTGACGCGCGTAGCGTCGTCGCGTTCCCGGAGGAACCCTTGACCGCAGCACGCCGTCCCCGAGTCACGTTCCGTGCGACCACCGCAGCCCTCGGGCCGGTGCTCGCCGCAGGTCTGTGCGCCACCCTCCTCGCCCACCCCTCCTCGGCCGCCGACGCGGCGGACGCCGTGCGTGTCCACGACGTCCAGGGCACCACCCGCCTGTCGCCGTACGCCGGGCAGCGGGTCACCGACGTGCCAGGCGTCGTGACCGGCGTGCGGACGTACGGCTCGCGCGGCTTCTGGATCCAGGACCCGTCGCCCGACCGCGACCGGGCGACGAGCGAGGGCGTCTTCGTCTTCACGAGTTCGACGCCCCAGGTCGCCGTGGGCGACGCCGTGCTGGTGACGGCCGACGTCGGCGAGTACTACTACGGCGGCGAGGGCTCGGGCGGCCAGTCGGTGACGCAGCTGTCGCGGCCGACGGTGACGGTCGTCTCGTCGGGCAACCCGCTGCCCGCGCCCGTGCGGCTGGACGCGCGCGCCGTCCCCGACCGGTACGCGCCGCGGGGCGACCGCGCGGCGGGCGGCAGCATCGAGGGCCTTGCACTGCGGCCGGGGAAGTACGCGCTTGACCTCTACGAGTCGCTGGAGGGCATGGCCGTCAGCGTCACGGACGTGCCCGTCGTCGGGCCCAGCACGCCGTACTACGAGCTGTGGGTCACGGTCGAGCCGCGCGAGAACCGTACGGCGGGCGGCGGCGTGCGCTACGGGTCGTACGACGCGCAGAACGGCGGGCGCCTCAAGGTGGAGTCGCTGGTGCCCGTCGCCCAGGAGCCGTTCCCCCGGGCCGACACAGGGGACGTGCTGACGGGGACGACGACAGGGCCGCTGGACTTCGACGAGTTCGGCGGCTACACGCTGGCCGCGCGGGAGATCGGCACGGTGGCGGACGGGGGGCGTACGCCGGAGCGCACCCGCGAGCAGCGTGCCGACGAACTGGCCGTCGCGACCTACAACGTCGAGAACCTGAACCCGGGCGACCCCGCCACCAAGTACGAGCGGCTGGCCGCCGCCGTCGCGGACAACCTGGCGTCGCCCGACATCCTGGCCCTGGAGGAGATCCAGGACGACAGCGGCCCGACGGACGACGGCACGGTGGGCGCGGAGGGAACTCTGCGGCGCTTCACGGACGCGATCGAGGCGGCGGGCGGCCCGCGGTACGCGTGGCGGCTCGTCGATCCGGTGGACGGCGCGGACGGCGGCCAGCCGGGCGGCAACATCCGCACCGCGTTCCTCTACAACCCGGAGCGCGTCTCCTTCACGGACCGCGCGGGCGGTGACGCGACGACGGCCACCGAGGTCGTGCGCCGGGGCGGGACGGCGGCGCTGACGCACTCCCCCGGGCGGGTCGCGCCGCAGGACGCGGCGTGGACGGACAGCAGGAAGCCGCTGGCCGGGGAGTTCGTGTTCCGGGGCGAGACGGTCTTCGTGGTCGCGAACCACTTCGCGTCCAAGGGCGGGGACCAGCCGCTGTCCGGGCGCTTCCAGCCCCCGGCGCGGGTCTCGGAGGAGCAGCGGCTGCGGCAGGCCGAGGTGCTGAACGGCTTCGTGCGGGACATCGCCGCGGTGGACCGGCGGGCGCGCGTGGTGGTGCTCGGGGACATCAACGACTTCGAGTTCTCGCCGGTGACGCGGGCGCTGACCCGGCACGGGGCGCTGCGGTCGGCCGTGGACAGCCTGCCGCGTGACGAGCGCTACACGTACGTCTTCCAGGGCAACTCGCAGGTGCTCGACCAGACCCTGGTGTCGCCCTCGATCCGGCGGTTCGACTACGACATCGTGCACATCAACGCGGAGTTCGCCGACCAGGCGAGCGACCACGACCCGCAGGTGCTGCGCTTCCGGCCGTGAGCCGGGCGCCGCGCGCCGTGGGCGGTTGTCGGTGGACGGGGCGTGGGGCGGCGGGCAGACTCGGCGCATGCGTGATGCTCCTTTCGGCCGCACCCTCGCGGCGATGATCACCCCGTTCGCCGGGGACGGTTCGCTCGACCTGGCCGGTGCGCGGCGGCTCGCGGCCCATCTCGTGGACCGCGGCGGCTGTGACGGCCTGGTCGTGAACGGGACGGGCGGCGAGTCGCCGACCACCTCCGACGCGGAGAAGACCGCCCTGGTGCGGGCCGTGGTGGAGGAGGTCGGCGACCGCGCCTCGGTCGTGGCGGGCGTCGGTTCCGCCGACACCCGGCACACGGTGGCGCTCGGCCGGGCCGCGGGCGCGGCGGGGGCCGACGGCCTGCTGGTGGTGACGCCGTACTACTCGCGGCCGACGCAGGAGGGGATCGTCCACCATCTGCGGGCGGTCGCCGACGCGGCTGAGGTGCCGGTGATGCTCTACGACGTCCCGGCGCGGACGGGCGAGGGCACGGCGCTGACGGCCGACTCGCTGCGTGGCCTGGCGGAGCATCCGCGGGTCGTGGCGGTCAAGGACTGCTCCTTCGACCTGCTCAAGTCGGGTCTCGTGCTGGCGGACACGGACCTCGCGTACTACTCGGGGAGCGACGAGCTGACCCTGCCGCTGCTGTCGATCGGGGCGAGCGGCGTGGTGAGCACGGTCGCCAACCTCGTGGGGGTGCGGGTCACGGCGATGATCGACGCCTTCGACAAGGGGGACGCGGAGGAGGCGGCGCGGCTGCACCGGGCGCTGCTGCCGCTGGTGGACGCGGTGTTCGGCGAGGTTCCGGCGACCGTGGCGGTGAAGGCGCTGTTCGCGGCGGCCGGGCTGCCGGGCGGGCCGGTGCGTTCGCCGCTGCTGGCGGCGGGGCCCGAGCTGACGGAGCGTCTGGCCGCCGCGCTGCGGGGGGCGGTGGCGGCGTGAGGCGCGGGTGAGCCGACGGGGGGCCGGGCGATCACGAGGCGTGACAACCGCGTGGTCCGGCCAGGCGTCGTGATCGCGGTATCAACCCTCAGAGGGACGGGTTTTCCCCCGGGAGGGTGACGACAGGGCGGGTCCGCGCCGATTACTCTGCGTGACATGAAGAGGTTTTCCGTCAGCCGCTGGGCCGTACCGGCCGCACTTGTCTGGACCGTTCTGTTCGCCGCGGGTCATGTGTGGGCGATCTTCGACAACGGGCGTCACGGCGTCGGTACCGATCCGGGCACCGGTGTCACGGGGTGGGCCAATCTGCTGCCGAACGCCGTCGTGATCGTCCTGTGCGTGGCGGCCGTCCTGCTGCTCGTCCGATCGCCCCGGCTGCCGTCACCGCTGGCCGCCTGCGGCCTGTGGGTCGGCGTGCCGCTGCTCGTGGTGCGCGGGGTGGCGGGGACGGTGGACCAGGTGCTCATCCACAGCGGCGCGATGCCCTACGGCATGTTCGACGACGACCGGGGTCATGTGAACACCGGCTGGGCCACGTGGTCGGGGACCGTCGTGGACAGCTACTTCCTCCTGGGCGCTGTCCTGTTCATCTTCGCCGTCGGTCCCCGGATGTGGCGCAGGGAGGGACGGGCGGCCGGGATACCCGGGCCCCGTCCCGTCCGGCCGGGGTCGGGCGCGGAGGCGGGGCGGGGCTGAGCGGGCTGGCTGGCCGGGCCGGGAGGATTCACGCCTTGCCGAGCGTCACGGGAGCCGCGACCGGGGGCTCTGCGGTGAGGTCGCGCACCAGCAGCGTCGCCCCGGCGACCGCCCCGGGCATCAGCAGGACGGCCACCACGGGCACGAGGAACGCCAGCACGAGCGGCAGCCCGAACCCCAGGGTCACGGCGAGCCTCCCGCGCAGCAGCCGCATCCTGTCCGGCACGGAGATGCCCCGGCGGTCCATGGCGACCGAGGACAGCTCGACGGTCAGGAAGAAGCCGGAGACGCCGAGGCCGAGCACCGGGACGACCGTCTGCCCCAGCACCGGGACGAAGCCGAGGAAGAACAGGGGGACGGTGAACAGCAGGACGCGCAGCAGGACCTGGGCGCTGTCGCGCAGCGAGACGGCCAGGTCCTGCCACAGCGGCCGGTCGGGCCCCGGGGGCGCACCGCCCTCCGAGTCCTCGACCTGTTCCGACAGGGACTCGTAGAACGGCTCGCCCACCAGCAGCGTCACGGCCGTGAAGGTGATCACGGCCAGCAGCAGGGCGGCTCCGACGAGCAGGAGCGCGAAGGAGGTGCGCAGCAGTGACTGCCAGGGGCTGCCCCAGTCGTCGGCGAAGGGCGTGGCCCAGACGGCGAGGTCCCCCGCCCAGAGGGCGAGGGCCACGAGCGCCGCGGCGTAGACGGCCAGGGTGATCAGCGCGGGCAGCAGGCCGAAGAGGAGCCTGCGGGGGCGCCGGAACACCCAGCGCTGTCCCTGGAGCAGGAGGCGCAGGCCGGCGAGGAATCCGTTCACGCCGGTCAGGCTAGCGCCCCGGGCCCGTGGCCGACGAACGCGTCAATTGTGGCTGTGCAGAGCCGCGTTGAGGCCGCCCCAGGTGCCGGTCCTCGGCAGCGCCTGGACGGTGCCCGTGGTGGAGTTGCGGCGGAAGAGGAGGTTGTCCGCGCCGGACAGTTCGAGGGCCTTGACGACGGCGCCGTCGGGCAGCGTGACGCGCGTCCCGGCCGTCACGTAGAGCCCGGCCTCGACGACGCAGTCGTCGCCCAGGGAGATGCCGATGCCCGCCTGGGCGCCGAGGAGGCACCGCTCGCCGATGGCGACGGTCTGCTTCCCGCCGCCGGAGAGCGTGCCCATGATGGACGCGCCGCCGCCGATGTCCGAGCCGTCCCCGACGACGACACCCGCGCTGATGCGGCCCTCCACCATGGAGGTGCCGAGGGTGCCCGCGTTGTAGTTGCAGAAGCCCTCGTGCATCACGGTGGTGCCGGGGGCCAGGTGGGCGCCGAGGCGCACGCGGTCGGCGTCGCCGATCCGCACCCCGGCGGGCACCACGTAGTCCGTCATGCGCGGGAACTTGTCCACGCTCGTCACGGAGAGGCGGACGCCCTCGGCGCGCGCGGCGAGCCTGGCGCGCTCGACGCCGTCCGCCGGGACGGGGCCGAGGTTGGTCCAGGCGACGTTGGCGAGCAGGCCGAACACGCCGTCGAGGCTGAGGCCGTGGGGCCGCACGAGGCGGTGGCTGAGGAGGTGGAGCCGCAGGTAGACGTCGTGCGCGTCCACGGGCTTGCCGTCCAGCGAGCCGATGACCGTGCGGACCGCCACCACCTCGACGCCTCGGCGCGCGTCGGGGCCGAGGGCCGCGGGCGCCGAGGCGCCGAGCAGTTCCGCGGCCCGCTCAGGGGTCAGGCGCTCGGTGCCCGTGACGCCGGGCTCGTCGGCCAGTTCCGGCGCGGGGTACCAGGTGTCGAGGACGGTCCCGTCGGGGGCGAGGGTGGCGAGTCCGGCGGCGACGGCGCCGGGGGCGGAGGTGGTTGCGTCGGTCATGTGCCCGACGCTAACGGGTGGAAGGGCCGCGCGGCGAACCGGTCCGGTTCCCGGGCACGAGCCGGGCGAAGGCCGCCCGCGTCTGCCCGGGGTCGTGCGGCCTGCCGGTCAGCATGAGCTGGATCAGCAGGCCGTCGAGCAGCGCGACCACGGCGCGCGCGGTGGCCTCGTCGGGCGCGAGCGGGCGCACGAGCACGGCCATGTCGTCCAGGCAGCGGGCGGCGAGCGGCCGGACGACGGGACGGGTGAGCCCGGCGAAGTACAGCTCGTACTCCAGACGCGTCTGCGCGAGGCGGGGGCCGAGGCAGTCGTCGATGAGGCGGACCGCGGCGTCGGCGGGCGCCTCGTCCGGCGGGGCGTCGCCGAGCCAGGCCGCGAGCCAGCCGAGCCAGCCGTCGTTGACGCGCTCCAGGGCGGCGGTCAGCAGGGCGTCCAGGTCGGTGAAGTGGTAGGTGGTCGAGCCGAGCGGCACGTCCGCCTCCGCGGCGACGGCGCGGTGGCTCAGGGCGGCGATGCCGTCCCGCTCGACGACGCGGACGGCGGCGTCCACGATCCGCTCGCGGCGGTCCGGGTCGTGACGGCGGGCACGGCGGGCCGCCGCGGCCATCAGTGGGCCCCGCCGACGTTCAGCACGACGACCCCGGCGATCACCAGGCCGATGCCGAGCGCCTTCGCCAGGGTCGCGGGCTCGTCCAGGAAGAGGATGCCGATCGCGGCGATCAGCGCGGTACCCGCGCCGGACCAGATGGCGTACGCGACGCCGACGTCGAGCTGGCGCAGCGTGCGCGCGAGCAGCAGGAACGCCACGAGGTAGCAGACGGTCGTGCCGAGAGTGGGCCACAGCTTGCTGAAGCCGTCGCTGACCTTCATCAGGGTGGTCCCGGCGATCTCGGCGAGGATCGCGCAGGCGAGCAGTACGTACGTCATATGTACAAGCGTACACATAGGCTGTCCGGCCGCTGGAGTGACCCCCGCGCGCGCCACCGCCCGCCGCCCCCGCGGGCGGCGCCATCCTTGCCGCGGACACGGGCACGCCCCCGGGGCCACCCACCCCCGCGCCCGGGACGTCACAGGAGGGAACGAGACCGATGGCCGAGTGCGAGACCTGCGGCAACGACTACCGGATGGCCTTCGAGGTGCGCGCGGCCGGGGAGGTCCACGTCTTCGACAGCTTCGAGTGCGCGGTGCAGCGCATGGCGCCGATCTGCGAGAACTGCGGCTGCCGCATCATGGGGCACGGCCTGGAGACCGAGGACGGCCACTTCTACTGCTGCGCGCACTGCGCGCGCGTCCAGGGCCACGCCATGCTGGTGGACCGCGCCTGACGGCACCCCGACCCCGGCGGCGCACGGGCCGGAGAGCGCGGAAGGGGCGCGGGCGGCGACCGGTCCGGTCACCACCCGCGCCCCTTCCGCGCAGTGTCGGGGGCGGCACCAGGCCGCCCCCGCCCTCAGATGTTGAAGCCGAGCGCGAGCAGCTGCTCCCGCCCGTCGTCCGTGATCTTGTCCGGGCCCCACGGCGGCATCCAGACCCAGTTGATCTTCAGCTCGGAGACCAGGCCGTCGGTGGCCGACCGCGCCTGGTCCTCGATGACGTCGGTGAGCGGGCAGGCGGCCGAGGTGAGGGTCATGTCGATCGTCGCGACGTTCGCGTCGTCGATGTGCACCCCGTAGATCAGCCCGAGGTTCACGACGTCGATCCCCAGCTCGGGATCGACGACGTCCATCATCGCCTCGCGGACCTCTTCCTCGCTCGCCGGCGCCGTCGCGGTCGTCCCGGTGTCGCTCACAGCTTCTCCCTCTCCAGTGCCTGCGCGGTCGCGTCCTTCCACGCCATCCAGCTGAGCAGGGCGCACTTGACCCGCGCCGGGTACTTGGAGACACCGGCGAACGCGACCGCGTCCTCCAGCACCTCCTCCATGGCGTCGTCCGGCTCGATCTGCCCCTTGGACTGCATGAGCTCCAGGAACGTCGCCTGGACCGCCATCGCCTCGGTCAGCTCCTTGCCGACCAGCAGCTCGTTCAGCACGGAGGCGCTGGCCTGGCTGATGGAGCAGCCCTGTCCCTCGTAGGAGACGTCGGCGACGGTTGCCCCGTCGTACCGGACGCGCAGGGTGATCTCGTCACCGCACGTCGGGTTGACGTGGTGCACCTCCGCGTCGCCCGGCCGCAGGCCGCGCCCGTGGGGGTGCTTGTAGTGGTCCAGGATCACTTCCTGGTACATCGATTCCAGCTGCACGTCCTCAATCCGCCCTCGTCATCCGAAGAAGCCACGCACGTACTCAAGCCCCTCGACCAAGGCGTCCACCTCGGCCGGTGTCGAGTACAGATAGAACGACGCTCGCGTGGTCGCCGGAATTCCGTAGCGCAGGCAGACCGGACGGGCGCAGTGGTGGCCCACCCGGACGGCGATGCCCTGCTCGTCGAGCACCTGCCCGACGTCGTGCGGATGGATGTCGCCCAGGGTGAACGAGATGGTGGCGCCCCGGTCCTCGGCCGTGGCGGGGCCGATGATCCGCAGCCCCGGCACCTCGGCGAGCCGCCCGAGGGCGTACCCGGTGATCGCCCGCTCGTGGGCGGCGACCCGGTCCATCCCGATGCCGCCCAGGTAGTCCACGGCCGCGCCGAGCCCGACCGCCTGCGCGACCGGCGGCGTGCCCGCCTCGAACTTGTGCGGCGCCGGGGCGTACGTGGAGTGCTCCATCGTGACGGTCTCGATCATCTCCCCGCCGCCGAGGAAGGGCGGCAGGTCCTCCAGCAGCTCCTGCCGTCCCCACAGCACGCCGATGCCGGTCGGGCCGAGCATCTTGTGGCCGGTGAAGGCCACGAAGTCGGCGCCGAGCGCCTGCACGTCGAGCGCCATGTGCGGCGCCGCCTGCGAGGCGTCGAGCACCACCAGCGCGCCGACCTGCTGGGCGCGGCGGACGATGGCCTCGACCGGGTTGTGGGTGCCGAGGACGTTGGAGACGAGGACGAAGGAGACGACCTTGGTGCGCTCGGTGATGATCTCGTCGATGTTCGACAGGTCGAGCCTGCCGTCGTCGGTGAGGCCGAACCACTTCAGCTTCGCGCCCGTGCGCTGCGCGAGCAGCTGCCAGGGCACGATGTTGGAGTGGTGCTCCATCTCGGTGATGACGATCTCGGTGGAGGAGTCCACACGGTAGGGCTCGTCGGCCCAGCCCAGCATGTGGGCGACCAGGTTGAGCGACTCCGAGGCGTTCTTGGTGAAGATCACCTCGTCGCGGCTCGGCGCGTTGACGAACGCGGCGATCTTGTCGCGCGCGCCCTCGTACAGGGCCGTGGCCTCCTCGGCGAGCACGTGGACGCCGCGGTGGACGTTCGCGTGGTGGCGCTCGTAGTACTCGCTGAGCGCGTCGAGCACCTGGCGCGGCTTCTGCGAGCTGGCGGCGTTGTCCAGGTAGACGAGCTTCTTGCCGTCGTGGACCGTGCGGCCGAGGATCGGGAAGTCCTTCCGGATCGCCTCGGTGTCCAGGAGACCCGGCAGGTCATGGCTCATGACGCGCCGCCCCCCTTGGTGTACTGCTCGTAGCCCTCGGCCTCAAGCTTGTCGGCCAGCTCGGCGCCGCCCGACTCGACGACGCGGCCCGCCGCGAAGACGTGCACGTGGTCCGGCTTGATGTAGCGGAGGATGCGCGTGTAGTGCGTGATCAGCAGCGTGCCGACCTGGCCGGACTCACGGACGCGGTTCACGCCCTCGGAGACGATGCGCAGCGCGTCGATGTCGAGGCCGGAGTCGGTCTCGTCGAGGATGGCGACCTTCGGCCGCAGCAGCTCCAGCTGGAGGATCTCGTGGCGCTTCTTCTCACCGCCGGAGAAGCCCTCGTTGACGTTGCGCTCGGCGAAGGCCGGGTCCATCTCCAGCCGGGCCATGGCCTCCTTGACCTCCTTGACCCACGTCCGCAGCTTGGGGGCCTCGCCGCGGACGGCGGTGGCGGAGGTGCGCAGGAAGTTGGAGACCGAGACGCCGGGGACCTCGACCGGGTACTGCATGGCGAGGAAGACACCCGCGCGGGCCCGCTCGTCCACGGACATGGCGAGGACGTCCTCGCCGTCCAGCGTGACGGTGCCGCCGGTGACGGTGTACTTGGGGTGACCGGCCAGCGAGTAGGCCAGGGTGGACTTGCCGGAACCGTTGGGGCCCATGATGGCGTGCGTCTCGCCCTGCTTCACGGTCAGATCGACCCCGCGCAGGATCTCGGTGGGTCCGCCCTCGGCATCGACGGAGACGTGCAGGTCGTTGATCTCAAGCGTTGCCATGGTGCCTTCAGGACTCCTGGGTGACGGAGACGAGCACGGCCGCGTCGGGGCCGTCTCCCTCGATCTTGACGGGGTAAACGGGAATGGGACGGGTGGCGGGCAGCCCGGAGGGTTTGCCCGTGCGCAGGTCGAAGCTCGAACCGTGCAGCCAGCACTCGATCTGGCAGTCCTCCACCTCGCCCTCGGAGAGCGAGACGTTCGCGTGCGAGCAGATGTCGTGCACCGCGAAGACCTCGCCCTCGGTGCGGACGACGGACACCGGGACACCGCCCAGCTCCACGCGCAGCGGGACGTCCGTCTCCAGATCGTCCAGCGCGCAGGCCCGCACGAAGCCTTCGGTCACGGTCATGCGATCGACGCCTCCAGCTCGGCCTGGAGCTTGGCGACGAGCCGCTCCTCGACGTCGGGGACGCCGATCTGCTGGACGAGTTCGGCGAAGAAGCCGCGCACCACCAGGCGCCTGGCCTCGTCCGCCGGGATGCCGCGCGCCATGAGGTAGAACAGCTGCTCGTCCTCGAAGCGGCCGGTCGCCGAGGCGTGGCCTGCGCCGACGATCTCGCCGGTCTCGATCTCCAGGTTGGGGACCGAGTCCACGCGGGCGCCGTCGGTGAGGACGAGGTTGCGGTTCAGCTCGTACGTGTCGGTGCCGGTGGCGGCGGCGCGGATGAGGACGTCGCCGATCCACACCGCGTGCGCGTCCCGCCCCTGGAGCGCGCCCTTGTAGGCGACGTTGCTGCGGCAGTTCGGCTGGTTGTGGTCCACGAGGAGGCGGTGCTCGTGGTGCTGGCCGTTGTCGGTGAAGTAGAGCCCGTACAGCTCGGCCTCACCGCCGGGACCGGCGAACTCGATGTGCGGGTGGATCCGCACCAGGTCGCCGCCGAAGGTGACGACGACGGACTTGAACGTCGCGTCGCGGCCGACCGACACGCTGTGCTGCGAGCAGTGCACGGCGGTGTCGGCCCAGTCCTGGACGCTGACGAAGGTGACCTTCGCGCCGTCGCCGATCTGGAACTCGACGTTCGCGGAGCGGACCGCGTCGCCCGTGTGGTCCACGACGATGACGGCCTCGGCGAACGCGCCGATCTCGATGATCGTGTGGCCGAACGTGGCGCCGCCCTCGCCGTGCAGCACGAGGCGCACCGGGTCGGCGAGCACGGCCTCGGCCGGGACCGTCACGACGGTGGCCTTCTCGAAGGAGCTGAACGCCTGCGCCGCGACGCGGTCCACGGGCTTGCCCGCGCGGCCGATCCGCGGGTCGTCACGGCCGACCGTGGTCGCGGTGACGCCCGCGGGCAGCGTGAGGTCCGCCTTCAGGGATCCGTCGGCGACGGCGGTCCCGTCGTGCAGGCCGCGCAGCCGTTCGAGCGGCGTGAAGCGCCACTCCTCCTCGCGTCCGTGCGGCACGGGGAAGTCCGCCACGTCGAACGACGGGGGGGCGCTCATCCGGGTCGCGACGGTGGACTCGGCAGCCACCGCGACCGACCCGCCCGCGCTGGCGCCTGCCGGAATACTCTGGGCATCGGCCATGGGTCTCGTCGTGCTCACTCTCTTGATCGGCCGTGATCGGCTCTGCTTGACCTGTACCTGGGTGTCGGACTGTCCCGGCAGGACCGGGACGGGACCGGCGTCAGCCGACCGAGCCCTCCATCTGGAGCTCGATCAGCCGGTTCAGCTCCAGGGCGTACTCCATGGGCAGCTCCTTCGCGATCGGCTCGACGAAGCCGCGCACGATCATCGCCATCGCCTCGAACTCGGACAGCCCGCGGCTCATCAGGTAGAAGAGCTGGTCGTCGCTGACCTTGGAGACGGTCGCCTCGTGGCCCATCGTCACGTCGTCCTCGCGGACGTCCACGTACGGGTACGTGTCGGAGCGGGAGATCGTGTCCACGAGCAGCGCGTCGCACAGCACGTTGGACTTCGAGCCGGACGCGCCCTCGCTGATCTCGATCAGGCCGCGGTACGAGGTGCGCCCGCCGCCGCGCGCCACCGACTTGGAGACGATGTTCGAGGAGGTGTGCGGCGCCATGTGGACCATCTTGGCCCCGGCGTCCTGGTGCTGGCCCTCACCGGCGAACGCGATGGACAGCGTCTCGCCCTTGGCGTGCTCGCCCATGAGGTAGACGGCCGGGTACTTCATGGTGACCTTGGAGCCGATGTTGCCGTCCACCCACTCCATGGTGGCGCCCTCGTAGGCGACGGCGCGCTTGGTCACCAGGTTGTAGACGTTGTTCGACCAGTTCTGGATCGTCGTGTAGCGGCACCGGCCGCCCTTCTTCACGATGATCTCGACGACGGCCGAGTGCAGGGAGTCCGAGTTGTAGATCGGCGCCGTGCAGCCCTCGACGTAGTGGACGTACGCGTTCTCGTCCACGATGATCAGCGTCCGCTCGAACTGGCCCATGTTCTCGGTGTTGATCCGGAAGTACGCCTGGAGCGGGATGTCCACGTGCACGCCCGGCGGCACGTAGATGAAGGAGCCGCCCGACCAGACGGCCGTGTTGAGCGCGGCGAACTTGTTGTCACCGGTCGGGATGACCGTGCCGAAGTGCTCCTGGAACAGCTCGGGGTGCTCCTTCAGCGCGGTGTCCGTGTCGAGGAAGATGACGCCCTGCCGTTCCAGGTCCTCACGGATCTGGTGGTAGACGACCTCCGACTCGTACTGTGCCGCGACACCGGCGACCAGCCGCTGCTTCTCCGCCTCGGGGATGCCGAGCCGGTCGTACGTGTTCTTGATGTCCTCCGGCAGGTCCTCCCAGCTCTGGGCCTGCTTCTCGGTGGAGCGGACGAAGTACTTGATGTTGTCGAAGTCGATGCCGCTCAGGTCGGAGCCCCAGTTCGGCATGGGCTTCTTGCCGAAGAGCTTCAGGCCCTTCAGCCGCAGCTTGAGCATCCAGTCGGGCTCGGACTTCTTCCCCGAGATGTCCCGGACGACGTCCTCGGACAGGCCGCGCCTGGCGCCTGCCCCGGCCGTGTCGGAGTCGGCCCAGCCGTACTCGTACTTGCCCAGGCCGTCGAGCTCGGGGTGGGCGGTCTCCGTGGGGAGCGTCATGCGGGGTTCCTCCCGGCGATGCGTGCTGTTGCGGTGGTCTTGGGTGCGCTGGCGGTGGCCGCGCCGTCCGCGCCGCCGGGCGCGGCGACGCCCGGCACGAACGTCGTGCACACGTCGGCACCATGGGCGATGGTGGCCAGACGCTGCACATGGCTGCCGAGCAGGACCGAGAACACCTCGGTCTCCGCGTCGCACAGCTGGGGGTAGCGGGCGGCGGCGTGCGCCACCGGACAGTGATGCTGGCACAGCTGCTCGCCCGCCGGGGCCTTCACCGCGTGCGCGGCGGCGGCGTAGCCCTGGGCGGACAGCGCCTCGGCGAGCGCGGCGACCTGTTCCCCGGGCGCCGCGTCCTCCAGCAGGGGACGGTACCGCTCCGCCTGCTCGGCCGCGCGTGCCCGCGCGAAGGCCAGTACGGCGGCGGCCCCCTGCTCGCCGCCCCCGGCGGCCCGCTCGATCCAGCCGAGCGCCTCGACGGCCAGCTCGTCGTACGCCTGGTCGAACGCGTCCCGGCCGCAGTCGGTGAGCGCGAACGCCTTGGCGGGGCGCCCCCTGCCGCGCGAGCCGCGCAGCCGCTTCTCCCCCGGCTCCACCAGCCCGTCGGCGGCGAGCGCGTCGAGGTGACGGCGCACGGCCGCCTGGGTCAGCCCGAGCCGACCGGCCAGTTCCGCCGCGGTGGAGGGCCCGTGATCGCGGATCGAACGGACCACGCGGTGCCGGGTGCCCGACTGCTCGTCGGCCGGTACCGGGGAAGGGACGGCCTCACCCGCGGCCGTGGCGGCCGTGGGCGCGTCGCGCCGCTCGTTCCCGTTTTTCACAACGCCATTGTTGCGTAATTCTCCGGAGAGCGGCAAGCCGCGTCCTGACCTGCGCGGATGGAGTGCGTCACGTAAGGCTTACCTAAGCTGTCCGCGGCCGACGGGCGGACGGCGGCTGCTCCCGCACACCGTAACCCGGCGGCGACCCCCCGCCGGACGGCCGTGTCCCCGGACCTAGACTCGCCCCCATGCAGTCCACAGGAGCCGCCGCACCGGCCGTCGTGGTCAGCGGACTGGTCAAGCGGTACGGCGCCACCACCGCCGTGGACGGACTGGACCTGACCGTCGGCGCCGGGACCGTGACGGCCGTGCTCGGCCCGAACGGCGCGGGGAAGACCACCACCGTCGAGTGCTGCGAGGGCTACCTCACCCCCGACGCGGGCCGCGTCCGCGTGCTCGGCCTCGACCCCGTCAAGGACGCGCGCCACCTGCGGCCCCGCGTCGGCGTCATGCTCCAGGCAGGCGGCGTCTACCCGGGCGTCCGCGCCGGGGAGATCCTGCGCCACATGGCCGGGCTGCACGCCCACCCCCTCGACACGGCGGAGCTGACCGAACGCCTCGGCCTCGGCCCCGCCGCGCGCACGCCGTACCGCCGCCTGTCCGGCGGCCAGAAGCAGCGGCTCGCGCTGGCGCTGGCCGTGGTCGGCCGCCCCGAGCTGGTCTTCCTCGACGAGCCGACCGCGGGCCTCGACCCCCAGGCACGGCACGCCACCTGGGACCTCGTCCGCGCGCTGCGCTCCGACGGCGTCACGACCGTGCTGACGACGCACCTCATGGACGAGGCGGAGGAGCTGGCCGACGACGTCGCCATCATCGACGGCGGCCGGGTCGTCGCCCAGGGCACGCCGGACGAGCTCGGCCGCGGCGGCGCCGCCGACGTGCTGCGCTTCGCGGGGCGGCCCGGCCTGGACCTCGTCTCGCTGCGCGCCGCGCTGCCCGCCGGGAGCGAGGTCACCGAGCCGAGCCCGGGGAGCTACCGGGTCACCGGGGACGTGGGCCCACGCATGCTGGCCACCGTGACGGCCTGGTGCGCGCAGCACGGCGTGATGCCCGACCGGATCACCACGCGGCGGCACACCCTGGAGGACGTCTTCCTGGAGCTGACCGGCAAGGAGCTGCGGCCATGACCGGCCACGCACCGCGCCCCGGCGCGGCCCCCGTCTCCCGCATGATCACGGCGCAGGCGGCCCTGGAGACGCGGATGCTGCTGCGCAACGGTGAGCAGCTGCTGCTGACCGCGGTGATCCCGACGCTGCTGCTCGTCCTGTTCAGCGCGGTGGACCTCGTGGACCTCCCGGACGACGGCGGCGCCGACCGCGTCGATTTCCTGGCGCCGGGCATCCTGGCGCTCGCCGTGCTGTCCACCGCGTTCACCAGCCAGGCCATCGCCACCGGCTACGAGCGGCGCTACGGCGTGCTGAAGCGCCTGGCCGCCTCTCCTCTGCCGCGCTGGGGGCTGATGTGCGGGAAGACCTGCGCCGTCCTCGTCACGCTGCTGCTCCAGACGGCCCTGCTGTGCGCCGTCGCGTTCGCCCTGGGGTGGTCGCCGCGCGGGAACGCGCTCGCCGTCGCCGCGCTGATGGTGCTGGGCGCCGCCGCCTGCTCAGGGCTCGGACTGCTGATGGCGGGGACGCTGCGGGCCGAGGCGACGCTGGCCGCCGCGAACCTGGTGTTCGTCCTGCTGGTCTTCTTCGGCGGGGTGATCATCCCGCTGGACGACTTCCCCGACGGCGTGCGCGTGGTCCTGGAGCTGCTGCCGGTCGGCGCCCTGGCCGACGGGCTGCGGGACGTGCTGCGCGACGGCGCGGGCATGCCCTGGGGCGACGCGGGCGTCCTCGCGGTCTGGGCGGTCCTCGCCCCCGCGGCGGCTGCCCGGTTCTTCCGCTGGGAGTAGCCCGTCCGGGGGCTCGTGAATCGGCGCACAAGCTCCGGGCTACGATGGCCGGGTGCTGAAAGCGGTGCGAAACCCCCTCGCGTACGTCGCGGAACGCTGGACCCCCCACCCGAGGACCGTCCGGCGCGCGGCCACCACCGCGCTCGTCATGAGCGTGGTCATCATCGTGACCGGCGGCGCGGTGCGGCTGACCGGCTCGGGGCTCGGCTGCGACACCTGGCCACGGTGCAGCGACGAGAGCCTCGTCGCCACGCGGGAGATGGGCCTCCACGGCGCCATCGAGTTCGGCAACCGGATGATGGCGTACGTGGTCTCGGCCGCCGTGGGCTGGTTCATCGTCGCCGCCCGCTGCGCGAAGCCGCGCCGCCGGGAGCTGACCCGTCTGGGCTGGGCGCAGTTCTGCGTGGTCATGGGCAACGGCGTCCTCGGCGGGGTCACGGTGCTCACCGAGCTGAACCCGTTCATCGTCGCGGCGCACTTCCTCGCCGCCATGGCCCTGCTCACCGTGACCACGCTGGGCTGGATCAGGTCGCGGGAGGGCGACGTCCCGCCCCGGCCGCTCGTCGGAGTGCCGGTACGGCGCGCGATCATGGCGCTGACCGCCGCGGGCGCGGTGCTCGTCGTCGTCGGCACGGCGGTGACGGGCAGCGGCAAGCACGCGGGCGACGACAGCGACATCGAGCGCATGCCGTTCGACTGGGACACCGTGACCCGCCTGCACTCGGGCGCCGCCTGGGTGGTGGTGCTCGGCACGGTCGCCCTGGTCGTCGCGCTGCGGCTGCTGGACGCGTCGAGCGTCACGCGGGCCCGCGCCCGTGACCTGCTGATCGTGCTGCTCAGCCAGGGCGTGATCGGCTATACGCAGTACTTCCTGGACGAGCCCGAGCTCCTGGTGGGGATGCACATACTGGGCGCGTGCCTGGTCTGGGTGGCCACGCTGCGCCTGCTGCTCGCGGTCCGCGACCGGGGGGACGCCACGGCGTCCGCGCCCGGTCCTGGCGAGGACAGCGGCACGGCCGCCGAACCGCGGGTCCCCGCGACCGCCTGACGGGCCTCCCGGCGCCACCCGCCGGAGTGACTGTCAGTGCTCGGCGGTACGGTCTGTCTCCCATGAAAAATGTGAAGACACGTACGCCGTTCGCACACAGGGGCCGCCGTCCGGGACGCGCGGCGGCGGCCCTCGCCGCGGTCGCGGCCGTCGCCCTGCTCGTCGGCGCCTGCACGAACGACACCCTCAGGCCCGGAGGCGTGCGGCCCACGGACGCCGCGTCCACGGGGTCCACGGAGAGCTACGAGGGCCTGCCCGACGCGATAGGGCTCCAGGAGCTGTCCTGGGAGACCTGCCAGGAGCCGACCCCGATCCAGGGCACGGGAACGGGCACGGCCCCCGGCGAGGACTGGGAGTGCTCGACCCTCACCGTCCCGCTCGACTACGACGAGCCGGACGGCGGGACGATAGGCATAGCCCTGATACGCGCGGCCACCACCGCCCCCGCCGACGAGCGGATCGGCTCCCTCGTCTTCAACTTCGGCGGCCCCGGCGCGTCCGGCGTCGCCACGCTGCCCGCGTTCGAGGGGGAGTACGAGGCGCTGCGTGACGGCGGCTACGACCTGGTGAGCTTCGACCCGCGCGGGGTCGGCGAGAGCGCGGGCGTCGTCTGCCTCGACGCCGAGGCCGTGGACGAGCAGCAGCAGGAGGACACCGGCCCGCCGGAGACCGCGGCGGAGCTGGCCGAGGCCGACGCGCAGGACGCCGCGTACATAGCCGCCTGCGAGCGCAACGCGGGCGATCTCCTGCCCCACGTCTCCACCGCGAACGCCGCGCGCGACATGGACGTGCTGCGTCATGTCCTCGGCGACGCGCGGCTGCACTACTTCGGCATCTCGTACGGCACGCAGCTCGGCGCCGTCTACGCCCACCTCTTCCCCGGCACGGTCGGCCGCACCGTCCTGGACGCCGTGGTGGACCCCTCGCCCGACGTGCTCACCCAGGTCGGCCTCCAGACCGAGGGCTTCCAGCTGGCGCTGGACCACTACCTCGCGGACTGCGCCGAGCACGAGGGCGCCGACTGCCCCACCGGCACCGACCCGGCGGCGGGCGGCGCGGTGATCACCGACCTCCTGGACTCCCTGGAGGACGCCCCCCTGCCGACCTCGGACCCGGACGGGCGCGAGCTGACCTCCGGCCTGGCCATGACCGGCATCCTCTCCACCCTCTACTCCGAGGAGGCCTGGCAGTACCTCACCCAGGGCCTCCAGGAGGTCACGCTCCAGGGCACGGGCAACCTCCTGCTCCTCCTGGCCGACTTCTACAACGGGCGTGACAGCCAGGGCCGTTACAGCAACCAGGGCGACGCCTTCACCGCGATCCAGTGCGCCGACGACCCGGCGTCCGGCATGAGTGTGGAGGAGGCCAGGGAGCACGAGGACGAACTCCTCGCCCTCTCCCCCGTCTTCGGCGAGATGATGATGTGGGGCCTGACCGGCTGCGGCGACTGGCCCGTGCCCGCCGCGGAGACGGAGCGGCCCGAGTACGGCGCGCCCGACGCGGCCTCGCCCGTCCTGCTGGTCGCCACGACCGGCGACCCGGCCACGCCGTACGAGGGCGCGGCCCGCATGCAGGAGGCCATCGGCGGCCCGGACGTCGCGCCGCTGCTCAGCTACGACGGCGAGGGCCACAGCGCGTACACGACGGGCGACGAGTGCGTCGTCGGGACGGTCAACGCGCATCTGCTGGAGGGCACCGTGCCGGAGGACGGCACGCGCTGCGGGTGACCCGGGAGGCGCGCTACGGCGCGTCGCCCAGCCGGTAGACCTGCCGCGCGGTTCCTCCGGCGACCTGCCGGGCGATCCGCGCGGCCTCGGCGGCGGGGAGGCCGTCGAGCGCCGCCTGCATCGCCCGCAGGAACCCCCGCGCACGGACGAGGTGCAGCTCGGGGAGCGTCCCCGCGCCGGTGGAGAAGAGGAGCTTGCCGGGCGGCGCCTGCGCGAGGGCGTCCGCCGGGTCGGGCCCGGCGTCGGCGTGGACGTGCGGGAAGACGGCGGCGAGCCGCGCCGCCGCGCCGTGGTGGGCGCGGCCGGGGAGCAGGACGAGGGTCCCGGCCCCGGCCGTCGCGTGCAGCAGCGGCGTGAGCGGCAGCGGGTCGTCGCAGTGCAGCTGGACGGGCCGTCCGGTGGCCAGCGCGCCCCACAGCAGGTGCGAGGTCAGCGTGGGCTCGGGGCGCCTGGGCCGCCGTGGGTCGGCGAGCCAGCGGGCCGCCGCCCGCCGTACGGCGGTGGGTTCGGGCAGGCCGCCGCCCGCGAGCCCGTCGGCGGCGCAGACGAACGCGGCGGCGTCACGGGCCGCCGCGACCAGTGCCTCGGCGGCCCGGTCGAGGAAGGCGCGGGGCGAGCCCGCGGCGAGGGCGGCCCGTTCGGCGAGCGCGGCGAGCCCGGCGAGCGGGTGGGCGGCGCCTCCGGCCGCCGAGGCCATGTCGCCCGGCCCGGTCAGCTCCCCGCCGTCGCCGCCGTCCGTGCCGCCGGGGCCCGCGCCCTCGGCCAGCAGGAAGACGCGGATGCCACTGCCGCGCAGCAGCAGGCGACCGGCCGCGTACGCGCCCAGCTCGCGCCGTCGCGCGAGGTACCGCACGGCCGGGGTGTCCGGGTCGAGACCGAGCAGCGGCGCGCAGTGCCGGAGCAGCGCGCCGCCCGCCCCCGCGTCGAGGGGGCCGTCCCGCCCGGCTCCCTCCGGCACACCGGTCGCCGCGGCGAGGCGGCGGGTGAAGGCACCGAGCCCCAGCTCGCCGTGGAGCACGCCGTGGCTGTACTGGTCCACGAGGGGCGTTGCGCGCATGTCCCCCATAACGTGCGAAACCACTCCCAGGTGTCGGGGCTCAGGCGGTGTGCCGCCCTCCGCCGATCTGTATGCCCGCCATGCGGGACCACTCGTAGGGCCCCGTGCGCAGCCGCGCGGCCGTCTCGCCGTCCAGCGCCTCGCGGAGCGTGACGCCCGCCGCCTCCGCGGCGTCGGCCAGGTCGGCCCTGCTGGGCGCGACCACGTCGCCCCAGGCGCCGTCCGCGCCGACGAGGACGAGACGGTGGCCGCGCGCGCCGAGGTACGCGATCTGCCCCTCGGTCCCGGCGGCGCCGCCGTGGGCGGCGGCGAAGGACCGTACGCGCTTCGCGAGCCGCGCGACGCGGCGGCCGGTCCCGCCGCCGTCCCCCACGGGGGCGGCGGTCTCCGCTGGCGTCCCGGCCGGGGCCGGGGTGTTCTCACCGGTGTCAGCCATACGCCTCATGCTACTGCCCGGTAGCCGGGCGGGCGCGGGGTCAGCTGATGAACGGGTCCAGGGCGACGGCGAGGAAGACGAGCGAGACGTAGGTGATCGACCAGTGGAACAGCCGCATCTCCTTCAGCTTCGCGCCCCGCACGCCCGCCCGGGCCCTGGCCTGGAGCGCGTGCGCCTCCCACAGCCACCAGCAGCCCGCCGCCGCGGCGACCGCCGTGTAGAACCAGCCCGCGTAGCCGAGCGGCCACAGCAGCAGGGAGACGCCGACCATGATCCAGCTGTAGACGACGATCTGGCGGGCGACCACGGTGTTCGCCGCGATGACCGGCAGCATCGGGACGCCGACCCGCGCGTAGTCCTCCTTCACCTTCATCGACAGCGGCCAGTAGTGCGGCGGCGTCCAGAAGAAGATGACGAGGAAGAGGACGGCCGCACCCCACGACAGCGTGCCGGTGACCGAGGACCAGCCGATGAGGACCGGGAGGCAGCCCGCGATGCCGCCCCACACGATGTTCTGTGACGTGCGTCGCTTCAGGAGCATCGTGTAGACGACCACGTAGAAGAGGAGCGCACCGAGCGACAGGGCGGCGGACGCCCAGTTGACGAGCAGCCCGAACCAGAGCGTCGAGACGACGGCGAGCGACATCCCGAAGACCAGCGCCTCGGCGGGACGCAGGACACCGGTGACGAGCGGACGGTTGCGGGTGCGATCCATCAACGCGTCGATGTCACGGTCGATGTACATGTTCAGCGCGTTGGCGCCGCCCGCCGACAGGTAGCCGCCGACACAGGTGGCGAGCACCAGCCACAGGTCGGGGACGCCGCCTTCCGCGAGGAACATGACGGGCACGGTCGTGATCAGGAGCAGTTCGATGATGCGCGGCTTCGTCAGCGCGACGAACGCCTTGACCCGGGCTCCCGCGGTCACGTGGTCTGAGCCCTGCCGGCGTTCTGCCACGGGACGGGAATCGACGGCCGTCACGGACACCCCTGGTTGTACGACATCGGCGGAATTACCAGTGAAAGGTTGCGCTGCGGAGAGCTGCGCAGACGCGAATGCGGTCCGGTGAACCGCCGGGTGGGACTTCGCGTACACCCCGTCACTCTAGACGCCCGGATTACGCGGCTTGTCGCCGGGCCCCCCATCCGGCCCCGGCGCGGCCGACCGCGGGCGGGGCCCACCCGGCGTGCCGGACGGGCCGATCCGGGGCACCCTGGAAGCGTCGTCGGGTACCCTCTCGCCGCCAGGTGGCGGAAGGGCCGGAGGTAGGCTCGGACCGGCCCGGTGAGCCGTCACTCCGCCGCCAGGCGGAGCGGTCCCGTCACCGGCCCTGACAGACGCGGAGAGGAGCCCTGACGCAGGGTGAGCAGCAAGGCGACCACCTCAGACCTCGAATGGACCGACCTGGACGAACGCGCCGTGGACACCGCCCGTGTCCTCGCGGCGGACGCCGTCCAGAAGGTCGGCAACGGTCACCCCGGCACGGCCATGAGCCTGGCACCGGCGGCCTACCTGGTGTTCCAGAAGCTCATGCGCCATGACCCGTCGGACCCGGACTGGACCGGCCGCGACCGTTTCGTCCTGTCCGTCGGCCACACGAGCCTGACGCTCTACATCCAGCTCTACCTGGCCGGGTACGGCCTGACCCTCGACGACCTCAAGTCCTTCCGCACCTGGGGCAGCCGGACGCCGGGCCACCCGGAGTACGGGCACACCGTCGGCGTCGAGACCACCACGGGGCCGCTCGGCCAGGGCGTCGCCAACGCCGTGGGGATGGCCATGGCCGCCCGCTACGAGCGCGGCCTGTTCGACCCCGAGGCGGAGCCGGGCACGTCCCCCTTCGACCACACCGTCTGGGCCGTCGCCGGTGACGGCTGCCTCCAGGAGGGCGTGGCCGCCGAGGCCGCCTCCCTGGCGGGGCACCAGAAGCTGGGCAACCTCGTCCTGCTGTACGACGACAACCACATCTCCATCGAGGGCGACACGGCGACGGCCTTCTCCGAGGACGTCCTCGGCCGCTTCGAGGCGTACGGCTGGCACGTCCAGCGCGTAGCGCCGAAGGAGAGCGGCGACCTCGACCCGGCCGCGCTGTACGAGGCGTTCACCGCCGCCCGCGCGGAGACGGGGCGTCCGTCCCTCATCGCCGCCCGCTCCATCATCGCCTGGCCCGCCCCGAGCGCGCAGAACACCGAGGCGGCGCACGGCTCGGCGCTGGGCGCCGATGAGGTCGCGGCCACCAAGCGCGTCCTCGGGTTCGACCCCGACGCCGACTTCGCCGTGGACGACGCCGTCCTCGCGCACGCGCGGCTGGCCGTCGAGCGCGGCCGTGAGGAGCACGCGGCCTGGGACAAGCGGTTCACCGCCTGGCGCGAGGCCAACCCGGAGCGCGCCGCCGAGTTCGACCGGGTGCGCGCCGGTGAGCTGCCCGACGGCTGGGAGAAGGCGCTGCCGGTCTTCGACGCGGGCTCGCAGGTCGCCACGCGCAAGGCGTCGGGCGAGGTGCTGAAGAAGCTCGGCGGCGTGCTGCCCGAGCTGTGGGGCGGCTCGGCCGACCTCGCGGGCTCCAACAACACGACGATCGACGCCTCCTCGTCCTTCCTCCCCACGGGCAACCCGCTGCCCGAGGCCGACCCGTACGGCCGCACCGTGCACTTCGGCATCCGCGAGCACGCCATGGGCTCGGCGATGAACGGCATCGCGCTGCACGGCAACACGCGGATCTACGGCGGCACGTTCCTCGTCTTCTCCGACTACATGCGCCCCGCCGTGCGGCTCGCCGCGCTGATGAAGCTGCCGGTGACGTACGTGTGGACGCACGACTCGATCGGTCTGGGCGAGGACGGGCCGACGCACCAGCCCGTCGAGCACCTGGCGGCGCTGCGTGCCATCCCGGGCCTCAACGTCGTGCGCCCGGCCGACGCGAACGAGACGTCGATCGTCTGGCGCGAGATCCTGGAGCGCCACGGCAGGGCCCCCGCGCCGCACGGTCTCGCCCTGACCCGGCAGAACGTGCCGACGTACGCGCCGAACGACGCGGCGGCCAAGGGCGGTTACGTCCACACCGAGGCCGAGGGCGGCGCGGCCCGCGTCGTGCTCATCGGCACCGGTTCCGAGCTGCACCTGGCCGTGGCCGCGCGCGAGGCGCTCCAGGCCGAGGGCGTGCCCACGCGCGTCGTGTCGATGCCGTGCGCCGAGTGGTTCGACGAGCAGGACGAGGCGTACCGGGACAGTGTGCTGCCCCCGGCCGTCGCCGCCCGCGTGGCGGTCGAGGCGGGCATCGGGCTGACCTGGCACCGTTACGTGGGCGGGGCGGGGCGTGTGGTGTCGCTCGAACACTTCGGTGCCTCGGCCGACTACCAGACCCTGTACCGCGAGTTCGGCATCACCCCGGAGGCGGTCGCGCAGGCCGCGCGGGAAGCCCTCTCGGCCGCCGAGCGCTGACACCGATACACCGACAAGCAGGAGATGCGATTCTCATGACCGACGCACTCAAGCGCCTCTCCGACGAGGGTGTGGCGATCTGGCTGGACGACCTGTCGCGCGGCCGGATCTCCTCGGGCAACCTCGGCGAACTGCTCGACCAGCAGCACGTGGTGGGTGTGACGACCAACCCCTCCATCTTCCAGAAGGCGATCTCCGAGGGCGAGGGCTACGACGAGCAGCTGTCCGACCTCGCCGCCCGCCGGGTCACGGTGGAGGAGGCGGTGCGCATGATCACCACCGCCGACGTACGGGACGCCGCCGACGTGCTGCGCCCGGTGTACGAGGCCACCGGCGGTCTCGACGGCCGGGTCTCCATCGAGGTGGACCCGCGGCTGGCGCACGACACCGAGGCGACCGTCGCCGAGGCCAAGCAGCTCGCCTGGCTGGTGGACCGGCCCAACACGTTCATCAAGATCCCCGCGACCCGCGCCGGTCTCCCGGCGATCGCCGAGACGATCGGGCGCGGCATCAGCGTGAACGTGACGCTGATCTTCTCGCTGGAGCGCTACCGCGAGGTGATGGACGCCTACCAGACCGGTCTTGAGCAGGCGAAGGCCCGGGGCCTGGACCTGTCCACGATCTACTCGGTCGCGTCGTTCTTCGTGTCCCGCGTGGACACCGAGATCGACAAGCGGCTCGACGCCGCGGGCACCCCCGAGGCCCTGAAGCTGAAGGGCAAGGCGGCCGTGGCGAACGCGCGGCTGGCGTACCAGGCGTACGAGGACGTCGTCGCCGCCGACCGCTGGCAGGCACTGTCCCGCGCCGGGGCCAACACCCAGCGGCCCCTGTGGGCCTCCACCGGCGTCAAGGACCCGGCGTACAAGGACACCCTGTACGTGACCGACCTCGTCGCGCCAGGCACCGTCAACACGATGCCGGAGCCGACGCTGCGCGCCACCGAGGACCACGGCGAGATCACCGGCGACACGATCCGCGGCACGTACGAGGAGGCCCGCGCGGACCTGGACGCGCTGGCCGGGGTCGGCGTCTCCTACGACGACGTCGTGCAGGTCCTGGAGGACGAGGGCGTGGAGAAGTTCGAGACCGCGTGGAACGGCCTGCTGGACTCCACCAAGGCCGAGCTGGAGCGCCTCGCCGGGACCGGGAAGGGCTGACGGACGGGTGAGCGACAGCCCGAAGCACCGCACGCGGGCGCGGGACGGGTTCACCAACCCGCTGCGCAGCGCGCAGGATCGGCGGCTGCCGAGGATCGCCGGGCCTTCCGGCCTGGTGATCTTCGGCGTCACCGGTGACCTCTCGCGCAAGAAGCTCATGCCGGCCGTCTACGACCTCTCGAACCGCGGGCTGCTGCCCCCGGGCTTCTCGTTGGTGGGCTTCGCCCGCCGCGACTGGGAGGACGAGGACTTCGCCCAGGTCGTGCACGACTCGGTGCAGCGGTACTCGCGCACGCCGTTCCGCGAGGAGGTGTGGCGGCAGCTGGCCGAGGGGATGCGGTTCGTCCCCGGCAACTTCGACGACGACGAGGCGTTCGGGAAGCTGCGCAACTGCATCGAGGAGCTGGACAAGGAGCACGGCACGGGCGGGAACTTCGCGTTCTACCTGTCGGTGCCGCCGAAGTTCTTCCCCACGGTGGTGCAGCAGCTCAAGCGGCACGGGCTGTCCGACCCGCCGTCGGGCTCGTGGCGGCGCGCGGTGATCGAGAAGCCGTTCGGCCGCGACCTGGAGTCGGCGCAGGAGCTGAACCAGATCGTCCACGAGGTGTTCCCGCCGGCCGAGGTGTTCAGGATCGACCACTACCTGGGGAAGGAGACGGTCCAGAACATCCTGGCGCTGCGGTTCGCCAACACGATGTTCGAGCCGATCTGGAACCGGGGTTATGTCGATCATGTCCAGATCACCATGGCCGAGGACATCGGCATCGGCGGGCGTGCCGGGTACTACGACGGCATCGGCTCCGCGCGTGACGTCATCCAGAACCACCTCCTCCACGGCCGGGTGGCAGGGCGGCGAGAAGGTGCCGGGCTACCTGGAGGAGGAGGGCATCGACTCGCAGTCGGTGACCGACACCTACGCGGCGGTGAAGCTGGAGATCGACAACCGGCGCTGGGCCGGGGTGCCGTTCTACCTGCGCACGGGCAAGCGGCTCGGGCGGCGCGTGACGGAGATCGCCGTGGTCTTCCAGCGGGCGCCGTACTCGCCGTTCGACGCGACGGAGACGCAGGAGCTGGGGCACAACGCGCTGGTCATCCGCGTCCAGCCGGACGAGGGCGTGACCGTGCGCTTCGGCTCCAAGGTGCCCGGCACGCAGATGGAGATCCGCGACGTCACGATGGACTTCGCGTACGGCGAGTCCTTCACCGAGTCCAGCCCCGAGGCGTACGAGCGCCTGCTGCTCGACGTCCTCCTCGGCGACGCCAACCTCTTCCCCCGCCACCAGGAGGTCGAGCGTTCCTGGGAGATCCTCGACCCGGTCGAGTCCTTCTGGGCGCGGCACGGACGACCGGCCCCGTACGCCGCCGGTTCGTGGGGCCCGGCGGAGGCCGACGAGATGCTCGCACGCGACGGACGGAGCTGGCGCCGCCCATGAACATCGACCTCACGGACACGACGTCCGCCCGGATCAACACCGCGCTCGTCCAGGGCCGCCGCTCGGTCGGGGCGGCGGTCGGCATGGTGCTGACCCTCGTCATCGTCACCGACGAGGGCAACCACTACGACGCCCTCAAGGCGGCGAGCGAGGCGTCGAAGGAGCACCCCTCGCGCATCCTGGTCGTCATCAAGCGGCCGGGGCGCTCCCCCAGGGAGCGCGCGGGGGCGCGGCTGGACGCCGAGGTCCGCGTGGGCGGCGAGGCGGGGAACGGCGAGACCGTCCTGCTGCGGCTGCACGGCGAGCTGTCGGGGCACGCCTACAGCGTCGTGCTGCCGCTGCTGCTGCCGGACGCGCCCGTCGTCGTCTGGTGGCCGGACGAGGCGCCCGCCCACCCGGCGGACGACCTGCTCGGCACCCTGGCGCAGCGCAGGATCACCGACGCGGCGGCCACCGAGGACCCGGTGGCCGCGCTGGTGGCGCGGGCGGAGGTGTACGCGCCGGGCGACACCGATCTGTCGTGGACGCGCGTCACGCCCTGGCGCAGCGTGCTCGCGGCGGCGCTCGACCAGAAGCACACGAAGGTGACGGCGGCCGAGGTCGAGGGCGAGGAGTACAACCCCAGCACCGAGCTGCTGGCGCTGTGGCTCGCCGAGCGTCTCGACGTGACGGTCGGGCGCGTCGTCTCCGAGGGTCCCGGCATCACGGCGGTGCGGCTCACCACCGCGGACGGCGTGATCTGCCTCGACCGGCCGGACGGCGCGCTGGCCACCCTCGCCGTGCCGGGCCAGCCGGACCGGCACGTGGCGCTGCACCGCCGTTCCACGGCGGAGCTGATCGCCGAGGAGCTGCGCCGCCTGGACCCCGACGAGGCGTACGCGGGGACGGTGCGGCACGGTCTCGGCCGTCTGAACACGCCCCCTGGCGCCTCGGCGGCCGACGTGGCGGCGCCCCCGCCTGCGGCGGAGCCGACGGGCACGCGTACCCCCGCGAAGGCGGTGGCCAAGGCGCCCGCGACGACGTCCACCAAGGCCCCGGTGCCCCGCGCGTCGCCCACGAAGGCGGCGGGCAGGGCGGCGAAGCCGAAGCCGAAGGCGGACGGCAAGAACGGGAAGAACGGGAAGCCCGCCGCATGAGCGTGACACGCGAGCTGGTCGTCCACCGCGACAAGGACCTCATGGCCCAGGCGGTGGCGGCCCGGCTGATCACCAGGATCGTGGACGCGCAGGCCGCCAGGGGCTCCGCTTCCGTCGTCCTCACGGGCGGGCGGAACGGGAACGGGCTGCTGTCCGCCGTGGCCGCCTCGCCCGCCAGGGACGCGGTGGACTGGGGCCGGATCGACCTGTGGTGGGGCGACGAGCGCTTCGTGCCGCAGGACGACGGGGAGCGCAACCACACGCAGGCGCGCGCCGCGCTGCTGGACGCCGTGCCGCTCGATCCTGACCGGGTGCACCCGATGCCCGCGTCGGACGGGCCGTACGGCGCGGACCCCGAGGCGGCGGCGGAGGCGTACGCGGCGGAGCTGGCGGCCACCCCGGGGCCGTTCGACGTGCTGCTGCTCGGCGTCGGCCCGGACACGCACGTGGCGTCGCTGTTCCCCGGCCTGCCGGGCGTGCGGGAGACGGAGCGGACGGTCGTGGCCGTGCGCGACGCGCCCAAGCCGCCGCCGACCCGCGTCTCGCTGACGCTCCCCGCCATCCGCACGGCGCACGAGGTGTGGCTGCTCGCGGCGGGCGAGGACAAGGCGGACGCGGTGGCGACGGCCTTCTCCGACCCGGGCGAGCTGCGCGCACCCGCGGCGGGCGCGTTCGGCCTGTCGCGGACGCTGTGGCTCGTGGACGTGGCGGCGGCCTCCGGGCTGCGCGGGGCCGTCTGACGGCGGCACCCCTGGCCTCACACGAGGACGCCCCCCGCGCCCGTCAGGCGCGGGGGGCGTTCGCGTGGCCGTGCTCAGCGGCCCCGCAGGCGGCGGTAGCGCGCGACGAGGGCGGCGGTGGACGGGTCGAGGCCGGGGACGTCGGCGCCCTCGGTGAGCGCGGGCTCGACGCGCTTGGCGAGCACCTTGCCCAGCTCCACACCCCACTGGTCGAACGAGTCGATCCCCCAGATCGCGCCCTGGACGAACACCTTGTGCTCGTACAGCGCGATCAGCTGCCCGAGCACGGACGGGCTCAGCTCGGTGGCCAGGATGGTCGTGGTCGGCCGGTCACCGGGGAACGTGCGGTGCGGCACCAGTTCCTCCGCGACGCCCTCGGCCCGCACCTCGTCCGCCGTCTTCCCGAAGGCCAGCGCCTGGCCCTGGGCGAAGAGGTTCGCCATCAGCAGGTCGTGCTGGTCCCGCAGCGCGGGGGACAGCTCGCCGACCGGCCGGGCGAAGCCGATGAGGTCGGCGGGGATGAGCTTGGTGCCCTGGTGCAGCAGCTGGTAGTACGCGTGCTGCCCGTTCGTGCCCGGCGTGCCCCAGACGACGGGCCCCGTCTGCCAGCTCACCGGTTCACCCTCACGTGTGACCGACTTGCCGTTGGACTCCATGTCGAGCTGCTGGAGATAGGCCGTGAACCGCGACAGGTAGTGGCTGTACGGCAGCACGGCGTGCGCCTGCGCGTCGAAGAACGCCCCGTACCAGACGCCCAGCAGCCCCAGCAGCACGGGCGCGTTCTCCGCGAACGGCGCCGTACGGAAGTGGTCGTCAACCGTACGGAAGCCGTCCAACATCTCCCGAAAATGATCGGGACCGATCGCGATCATCAGCGACAGACCGATCGCCGAGTCGAACGAGTACCGCCCGCCGACCCAGTCCCAGAACTCGAACATGTTCGCCGTGTCGATACCGAAGTCCGCGACACGCTCCGCGTTGGTCGAGACGGCGACGAAGTGGCGGGCGACGGCCTCCTGCCCGGCGCCGAGGCCGTCCAGCAGCCACTGCCGCGCCGACGTCGCGTTGGTGATCGTCTCGATCGTCGTGAACGTCTTCGACGAGATGACGAACAGCGTCTGCGCCGGGTCCAGGTCCCGCAGGGCCTCGTGCAGGTCGGCGCCGTCCACGTTGGAGACGAACCGGTGCGTCAGCCCGCGGTCGGCGTAGGGGCGCAGCACCTCGTACGCCATCGCAGGGCCGAGGTCCGAGCCGCCGATGCCGATGTTGACCACGGCCCTGATCGGACGCCCGGTGTGCCCGGTCCACTCCCCCGTCCTGACCCGGCGCGAGAATTCAGCCATACGGTCCAGCACCGCGTGGACGCGCGGGACGACGTTCTCCCCGTCCACCTCCACCACCGCGTCACGCGGGGCACGCAGCGCCGTGTGCAGCACGGCACGCCCCTCCGTCACGTTGATCCTCTCGCCCCGGAACATCGCGTCCCGCAGACCGGCGACCCCCGTCGCCTCGGCGAGCCGCAGCAGCAGCCCCAGCGTCTCGTCGGTGACGAGCTGCTTCGCGTAGTCGAGATGGAGATCGCCGACCGCGACCCCGTACCGTTCGGCGCGGCTGGGGTCGGCGTCGAACACCTCGCGCAGCCGTACCTCCCCGAGCGCGCTCCGGTGCTCCGCGAGGGCACGCCACTCCGCCGTCTGATCGAGCCTCATGATCCGCCTCTATCCATGCATGCAGGACACTGCGCCGCACGCTAGCCGATCACCGGCGCGGGCCCGCACACTGGCTCCCCCGCACCGGGCCACCGCCGCGCCCTGACAGGCGGAAACACCCGCTGACCTGCGCGTATCCGGGAAAGCGCCGCGTGGGGCAAACCACGGAGGACCCGGGCGCCGGCCACGTGAGCCGGCACCCGGGTCCTCCGGGGCGTGTGCCGCTAGATCTCGCCCCGCAGCTTGGCCAGGGCCTCGGCGAGGATCGCCTCACCGTCGGCGTCGCTGCGGCGCTCGCGGACGTACGCCAGATGCGTCTTGTAGGGCTCGGTGCGCGGCGGCGCCGGGGGCGCGTCGCGTTCCGTGCCCGCGGGGAAGCCGCAGCGCGGACAGTCCCAGGTATCCGGAATCTGTGCGTCGCTGGCGAAGCTGGGCTGTGTCTCGTGCCCGTTCGCGCACCAGAAGGAGACCCTCAGCCGGGGCGCGGACTCGCCGCGCTCGGCCTCACCCATGGGCCCCGCCCCGACCCGGCTGCCCCGGATCGCGTTGCCACCTGCCACGGTCGTAACTCCCTGCCTGCCATCCTGCGAAGTCCTCAGTCTATGCAAGGCTCAACGCACGTCCAGTGCTGGGAGTTACTGACTTCGGGGCACGGGCCCGGCCGCGGTCAGGACCGCATGAGCAGACCGAGCACCACGACGATCCCCGCCCAGGCGAGGGCGACGACCACGGTGATCCGGTCGAGGTTGCGCTCGGCGACGGACGAACCACCCACCGAGGACTGCATGCCACCGCCGAACATGTCGGAGAGGCCGCCGCCCTTCCCCTTGTGCATGAGCACGAGGAGGGCCAACAGGAAGCTGAAGATGATCAGCGCGATCTGGAACGCCGTTTCCACGACTGAACCAACTCTCTCACCAACGGACGGACATTCGACGTGGCTACCGGGGTGACCGGCGCCACGGGGCCGGGGGGCGCGGTCGTGCCGTTCCCACCGACCCCGGACAGCGTACAGCGACCCCTACTGGTCGCGGAACCGGACGATCTTGACGAACTCGTCCGCGTCCAGCGCGGCCCCGCCGACGAGCGCGCCGTCCACGTCCGGCTGCGCCATGATCGCCGCGACGTTCGCCGCCTTGACCGAGCCGCCGTACTGGATGCGCACACCGTCGGCCAGCTCGGCGTCGTACAGCTCGGCGAGCCGTGCCCGGATCGCGCCGCAGACCTCCTGCGCGTCCTCGGGGGTGGCGACCTCGCCGGTGCCGATCGCCCAGACCGGCTCGTAGGCGATCACGACGGACGCGGCCTGCTCGGCCGGGACGTCCGCGAGACCGCCGTCGAGCTGGGCCAGGGTGTGCGCGACGTGCGTGCCCGCCTTGCGCACCTCAAGCGGCTCGCCGACGCACAGGATCGGGGTGATCCCGTGGCGGTAGGCCGCCTTCACCTTGGCGTTGCAGACGGCCTCGTCCTCGGCGTGGTACTGGCGGCGCTCGGAGTGGCCGACGACGGCGTACGCGCACTGGAGCTTCGCCAGCATCGGCCCCGAGACCTCGCCGGTGTAGGCGCCGGAGTCGTAGGCGGAGATGTCCTGCGCGCCGTACCTGATCTTCAGCTTGTCGCCGTCCACCAGGGTCTGGACGGTCCGCAGGTCGGTGAAGGGCGGCAGCACCGCGACCTCCACCGCCTCGTAGTCCTTGTCCGTGAGGCCGAAGGCGAGCTTCTGGACATGGGCGATGGCCTCAAGGTGGTTGAGGTTCATCTTCCAGTTGCCCGCCATGAGCGGGATGCGTCCGCCGGTCACGCCGTACCTTCTCTCGTCACTTCGCCGTGCGCCTTCGCGCCGTGTGTCCGCCGCGTCACGCCGGGTCCTCCAGGGCGGCGAGGCCGGGCAGTTCCTTGCCCTCCAGGTACTCCAGGCTCGCGCCGCCGCCGGTCGAGATGTGACCGAACGCCGTCTCGTCGAAGCCCAGAATGCGCACCGCGGCGGCCGAGTCGCCGCCGCCGACGACCGTGAAGGCCGGGCTGTCCAGCAGGCCCTGGGCCACGGCCCTGGTGCCCTCGGCGAACTCCGGGTGCTCGAAGACGCCCATCGGGCCGTTCCAGAACACGGTGGCGGCGTCGGCGAGCTTCGCCGCGTACAGCTTCCGCGTCTCGGGGCCGATGTCGAGGCCCATCACGCCCGGGGTCAGCGCGTCGGCTGCCACGACCTGGGGGTCGGCCGACGCCTTCGTCCCGAGGTCGGGGAACGCCTTGGCGACCACGACGTCCACCGGCAGCACGAACTCGACGCCGCGCTCGGCGGCCTCGCGCAGGTACTCCTGGACCGCCGGGATCTGATCCTCCTGGAGCAGCGAGTCACCGACCTGGTGGCCCTGCGCCGCGAGGAACGTGTACACCATGCCGCCGCCGACCAGGATGCGGTCGGCGCGCTGGAGCAGGTGGCCGATGACGGCGAGCTTGTCGGACACCTTGGCGCCGCCGAGGACGACGGCGTAGGGGCGGGCGACGTCCTCGGTGAGCTTGCGCAGGACGCCGACCTCGGTGGCGATGAGCCCACCGGCCGCGTGCGGCAGCCGGGCAGGGAGGTCGTAGACCGAGGCGTGCCTGCGGTGCACGGCACCGAAGCCGTCCCCGACGTACAGGTCGGCGAGGGCGGCGAGGCGGTCGGCGAACGCGCCGCGCTCGGCGTCGTCCTTGCTGGTCTCGCCCGGGTTGAACCGGAGGTTCTCCAGCAGGGCGACCTCGCCGTCGGCCAGCGCGGCGACGGTGGCGCGCGCGCCGTCGTCCACCGTGTCGGTGGCGAACGCGACATCCTTGCCGAGGAGTTCACCGAGCCGCCGGGCGACGGGCGCGAGGGAGTACTGCGGGTCGGGCGCGCCCTTGGGGCGGCCGAGGTGCGAGGCGACGACCACCCGCGCACCCGCGGCGGCGAGCGCGGAGATCGTCGGGACGACGGCGCGGATACGGCCGTCGTCGGTGATGGCCCCGCCGGAGAGCGGGACGTTCAGGTCGGCGCGGACGAAGACCCGGCGGCCCGCGACCTGGAGATCATCGATCGTCTTCATGGTTCTCGTTGACTCCTGAAGTGGCGCAAGGCCCGCAGCGCGGTGCTGCGAGCCCTGCTGGAGGGGACCGGTCAGAGCCGCTCGCCGACGTAGACCGTCAGGTCCACGAGGCGGTTGGAGTAGCCCCACTCGTTGTCGTACCAGCCGACGATCTTGACCTGCTTGCCCTGCGCCATGGTGAGCGAGGAGTCGAGCGTGCAGGAGGCGGGCCAGTTGACGATGTCCGAGGAGACGATCGCGTCCTCGGTGTACTCCAGGATGCCCTTGAGCTGGCTCTCGGCGGCCGACTTGAACGCGGCGTTGACCTCGTCCTTGGTGACCTCGCGGTCCAGCTCGACGACCAGGTCCGTGACGGAGCCGGTGGGGACCGGGACGCGCAGGGCGATGCCGTCCAGCTTGCCCTTGAGCTGCGGGAGGACCAGGGCGGTGGCCTTGGCGGCGCCGGTCGTCGTCGGGATGATGTTGATCGCGGCGGCGCGGGCGCGGCGGAGGTCCTTGTGCGGGAAGTCCAGGATGCGCTGGTCGTTGGTGTACGCGTGGACGGTCGTCATCAGACCCTTGACGATGCCGAAGCTCTCGTCGAGGACCTTGGCCATCGGCGCCACACAGTTGGTGGTGCAGGAGGCGTTGGAGATGACGTCGTGCTTGGCCGGGTCGTACTGGTCCTGGTTCACGCCCACGACGACGGTGAGGTCCTCGTCCTTGGCGGGCGCGGAGATCAGGACCTTCTTGGCGCCGGCGGCCAGGTGCTTGGCGGCATCGGCGCGCTTGGTGAAGATGCCGGTGGACTCGATGACGATGTCGGCGCCGACCTCGCCCCAGGGCAGGGCGGCCGGGTCGCGCTCGGCGAACGTCCGGAACGTGTGGCCGCCGACCGTGATCGTGTCGTCGGTGTGGCTGACCTCTTCCTTGAGGCGGCCGAGGATGCTGTCGTACTTCAGCAGGTGGACCAGGGTGTCGTTGTCGGTCAGGTCGTTGACACCGACGATCTGGACATCCGCCCCCTGTTCAAGGAGCGCGCGGAAGTAGTTGCGACCGATACGGCCAAAGCCGTTGATTCCTACGCGGATCGTCACGAACCGATCTCCTCGTTGGTACGCCGGCGGAACTGATACCGGCGATGCTGTATGGGATGTCCCCGACCACGGACGACCCTACCGCGCCGCGCTCCGGGAGCTGACACCGGCCAGCCGTGTCAGGCCCCGGAAACGCGGGGCGGAACGGCCGTCCCGGTGGCGGGCGCACGGGCCGCCGGGCGGTCCGTCAGCCCACCATCTCCTCGGTCAGGTTCGACTCCGTGCCGGGGACCCCCAGGTCCTGCGCGCGCTTGTCCGCCATCGCCAGGAGGCGGCGGATGCGGCCCGCGACGGCGTCCTTGGTGAGCGGCGGCTCGGCGAGCGCGCCCAGTTCCTCAAGTGACGCCTGCTTGTGCTCCATGCGCAGCCGTCCCGCGGCGGCCAGGTGGTCGGGGACCTCTTCCCCGAGGATCTCCAGCGCCCGCTGGACGCGCGCGCCCGCCGCCACGGCCGCGCGGGCGGAGCGGCGCAGGTTCGCGTCGTCGAAGTTGGCCAGCCGGTTGGCGGTGGCGCGCACCTCGCGCCGCATCCGGCGCTCCTCCCAGGCGAGCACGGACTCGTGGGCGCCGAGCCGGGTCAGCAGGGCGCCGATCGCGTCGCCGTCGCGGACCACGACGCGGTCCACGCTGCGGACCTCGCGGGCCTTGGCCCCGATCTGGAGCCGCCTGGCGGCCCCCACCAGCGCGAGGGCCGCCTCGGGTCCCGGGCAGGTGACCTCAAGCGAGGAGGAACGGCCGGGCTCGGTCAGCGATCCGTGCGCCAGGAACGCGCCGCGCCACGCGGCCTCGGCGTCGCAGGTGGCGCCGGAGACGACCTGCGGTGGCAGGCCCCTGATCGGACGGCCGCGGCCGTCCACCAGACCCGTCTGCCGCGCCAGCTGGTCGCCGCCCGCGACGACCCGCACCACGTAACGGCTGCCGCGCCGCAGCCCGCCCGGCGCCATGACCACCAGGTCGGAGGAGTGGCCGAAGATCTCCAGGATGTCCCGGCGCAGCCGCCGTGCGGCGATCCCGGTGTCCAGCTCGGCCTCGATCACGATCCGCCCGCTGACCAGGTGCAGCCCGCCCGCGAACCGCAGGATCGAGGACACCTCCGACTTGCGGCAGCAGGTCCGGGTGACGGGAAGCCGGGAGATCTCATCCTTCACCGCAGCCGTCATCGCCATGGGCCGATCCTTCCATGCATCCGAAAAATACGGTCGAACGCGGCGGCCAGCAGCTCCGGGTCGTGCCGGGGGGTGCCGTCCGGTGCGGCCACGGGTGCCAGCTGCACTCCGGCCCCCAGCCGTTCGGCGGCCTCACGCAGACTCTCCTGGTCCCGCACGGCGGCCTGGTCTGCCAGCACCACGTCAAAGGCGAGTTTAGGGGCGTGTTGTACCAAAACCTCCACATGACGCTGCGGGGAGAACCCATCAGTTTCACCGGGCTGCGGTGCGAGGTTGAGCGACAGGACCCGGCGCGCCTTGGTACGGGTGAGGGCGTCGAGCAGTTCGGGGACCAGCAGATGGGGGATCACCGAGGAGAACCACGAACCGGGGCCGAGGACCACCCAGTCGGCGTCCAGGACGGCCTCGACCGCCTCGGGCACGGCGGGGGGATCGGCCGGGACGAGGTTGACCTGCCTGACCTCGCCGGGCGTCAGCGCCACGGTGGCCTGGCCGCGCACCCGGCTGAGCGCGTCGGGCAGCCGCGGGTCGTGGCCGCGTACCTCGGCCTCCAGGTCGAGGGGCACCGCCGACATGGGCAGCACCCGGCCGTGCGCGCCGAGGAGCTTGCCGACCAGGTCGAGGGCGCGTACGTGGTCGCCCAGTTGTTCCCACAGCGCGACGATCAGGAGGTTGCCGACGGCGTGGTCGTGCAGCGCGCCCTCGCTCTTGAAGCGGTGCTGCACGACCTCGGACCAGGTGCGGCCCCACTCGTCGTCGCCGCACAGGGCGGCGAGCGCCTTGCGCAGGTCGCCGGGCGGCAGGACGCCCAGTTCGTCGCGCAACCGCCCGCTGGAGCCGCCGTCGTCGGCGACGGTGACGACGGCGGTCAGGTCGCCGGTGATGCGGCGCAGCGCGGTGAGCGAGGCCGACAGGCCCATGCCGCCGCCGAGCGCGACGACCTTGGGCTGGGCGCCCCGGCCGCGGCCGAGCCGGGGCCGGGCGGTACGCCGGCCGCGGTCGCGGCTCCCCGCTGTCCGGGCCTGCCGGACGCCCTTGCGTGGCATTCCTATTCGCGCCCCATGTCCCGGTGGACGACCACGGTCTCGATGCCCTCGGCGGCGAGTCTGCGGGCCAGCCGCTCGGAGACGGCGACGCTGCGGTGCTTGCCGCCCGTGCAGCCGACGGCGATGGTCACGTAGCGCTTGCCCTCCTGGCGGTAGCCGGTCGCGATGAGGCTCAGCAGCTCCGAGTAGCGGTCGAGGAACTCCTTGGCGCCCGGCTGGTTGAAGACGTACCCGGCGACCTCCTCGCTGGTGCCGGTGAACGGGCGCAGCTCGGGGACCCAGTGCGGATTGGGCAGGAAGCGGCAGTCCACGACGTGGTCGGCGTCCACAGGCAGCCCGTACTTGTAGCCGAAGGACATGACGGTGGCCCGCAGTTCGGGCTCGTCGCCCCCGGCGAACTGGGCGTCCATCTTGGCGCGCAGCTCGTGCACGTTGAGCGCGGACGTGTCGATGACGAGGTCGGCGTCGCCGCGCAGTTCGCGCAGCAGGTCGCGCTCGGCGGCGATGCCGTCCACGATGCGCCCGTCACCCTGGAGCGGGTGGGGGCGGCGGACCGACTCGAAGCGCTGGACGAGGGCGTTGTCCGACGCCTCCAGGTAGACGATCCGCCGGGTGACGCCCTTGGCCTCCAGGTCGGTGAGCGACTCGCGGAGGCTGTCGAAGAAGCTGCGGCCCCTGACGTCCACGACGACCCCGATGCGGGCGACGTTGCCCTGGGAGCGTGCGCCGAGGTCCACCATCGTGGGGATGAGGGCGGGCGGCAGGTTGTCCACCACGAACCAGCCGAGATCCTCCAGGCACTTGGCGGCGGTGCTGCGGCCCGCGCCGGACATGCCGGAGATGATCACGAGTTCGGGTGTGGTGATGAGTTCCTCGGTGAGCCCGGCCACGGGCGCGGTGCCCGGCTGCTCCGGCGGGGCGGCGGTCTGTTCCTGGTCTCCGGTGTGTGCGTCCATGGTGCGGTTTCCCCCGCCTGTCTTCGGCGTGTGTGCGTCGGGTGGGTACGGTTTCCTGCCGCCGGGATCAGTCGTCGATGATCTCGCCGGTGGCGGTGTTGACCGCGGGTGCGGTCGGCGCGCCCTCGGCGAGGGCGGCGGCGACCGTCATGGCGGTCCTGGGGCCTATGCCGGGCACCTCGGCGATCTCCTCGGGTGTGGCGGCGCGCAGCCGCTTGACCGAGCCGAAGTGCTTGAGCAGGGCCTTCTTGCGGGTCTCCCCGAGGCCGGGCACGGCATCGAGGGGACTTCTCCTGATCGATTGTGACCGCTTTCCGCGCTGGTAGCGGATCGCGAAACGGTGGGCCTCGTCACGTACCCGCTGGAGCAGGTACAGGCCCTCGCTGGAGCGGGGCAGGATGACCGGGTCGTCCTCGCCGGGGAGCCACACCTCCTCCAGCCGCTTGGCGAGGCCGCAGACGGCCACGTCGTCGATGCCCAGCTCGTCCATCGCGCGGCGGGCTGCGGCGACCTGGGGCTGCCCGCCGTCCACGACGACGAGCTGCGGCGGGTAGGCGAAGCGCCGGGGGCGGCCCTCATCGTCGCGCAGGGAGCCGGGCGTCCCGCCGTCCGCCTCCTGGTCGGGCTCGCGCTCCTCGACGGCCCATTCGCCGGTCCGCTCGCGCTCGCGCAGGTAGCGGCGGAAGCGGCGCGAGATCACCTCGTGCATCGAGCGGACGTCGTCCTGGCCGGTGAAGCCCTTGATCTGGAAGCGGCGGTACTCGCTCTTGCGGGCGAGCCCGTCCTCGAAGACGACCATGGACGCGACGACGTCGTCGCCCTGGAGGTGCGAGATGTCGAAGCACTCGACGCGCAGCGGTGCGGAGTCGAGGCCGAGGGCGTCGGCGATCTCCTCCAGGGCGCGGGAGCGGGTGGTGAGGTCGGAGGCGCGCTTCGTCTTGTGCAGGACGAGCGCCTGCTGCGCGTTGCGCTCGACGGTGGTCATCAGGTCGCGCTTGTCGCCGCGCTGCGGGACGCGGAGGCTGACGCGGGAGCCGCGCCGTACGGTCAGCCAGTCCGCCACCGGCTCGGCCGGGTCGGGCAGGGCGGGGACGAGGACCTCCCGGGGGACGCCCTCGCCGCGCTCCTCGCCGTACAGCTGCTGGAGCGCGCTCTCGACCAGTTCCGCGGTGGAGATCTGCTCGACCTTGTCGGTGACCCAGCCGCGCTGGCCGCGGACCCGCCCGTCGCGGACGTGGAAGATCTGGACGGCGGCCTCCAGCTCGTCCTCGGCGAGGGCGATCAGGTCGGCGTCGGTGGCGTCGGCGAGGACGACGGCGTTCTTCTCCATCGCGCGGCGCAGGGCCCCGATGTCGTCCCTGAGGCGGCCCGCGCGCTCGTACTCCAGCTCTTCCGCGGCCTCGTGCATCTGCTCTTCGAGGCGGCGCAGGTAGGCGCCGGTGCGACCTGCCATGAAGTCGCAGAACTCCTCGGCCAGCTCGCGGTGGTCCTCGGGGGTGATACGGCCGACGCAGGGGGCGGAGCACTTGTCGATGTAGCCGAGCAGGCAGGGGCGGCCCATCGCGCCCGCCCGCTTGAAGACGCCGGAGGAGCAGGTGCGGACGGGGAAGACGCGCAGGAGGAGATCGACGGTCTCGCGGATGGCCCAGGCGTGACCGTACGGGCCGAAGTAGCGCACACCCTTGCGCTTGGGGCCGCGCATGACCTGGACGCGGGGGAACTCCTCGTTCATGGTGACGGCGAGCGAGGGGTAGCTCTTGTCGTCCCGGTACTTGACGTTGAACCGGGGGTCGTACTCCTTGATCCAGGAGTACTCCAGCTGGAGCGCCTCGACCTCGGTCGAGACGACGGTCCACTCCACGGAGGCCGCCGTGGTGACCATGGTGGCGGTCCTGGGGTGGAGGTTGGTCAGGTCCTGGAAGTAGGAGGAGAGCCGCTGGCGCAGGCTCTTGGCCTTCCCGACGTAGACGACCCGGCGGTGCTCGTCGCGGAAGCGGTAGACGCCCGGCGAGTCGGGGATCTCGCCCGGCTTCGGGCGGTAGCTGGAAGGGTCGGCCATGACGGCAACCCTACTGCCCGGGTCTGACAGGGAGTGACTTCACGCCGTCACCACCCGCGTTCGCGCCACTCCGTGAGGTGGGGCCGCTCGGTGCCCAGGGTGGTGTCGGCGCCGTGTCCCGGGTAGACCCAGGTCTCGTCGGGCAGGGCGTCGAACAGCTTCGTCCCGACGTCGTGCAGGAGCTGGGCGAAGGCGGCCGGGTCGCCGTGGGTGTTGCCGACGCCGCCGGGGAAGAGGGAGTCGCCGGTGAACAGGTGGGGGTGCCCTTCCGGGTCGTCGTAGACGAGGGCGACGGAGCCGGGGGTGTGGCCGGTGAGGTGCCGGACGGTGAGACGGCAGGCACCGACGTGGATCTCGTCGCCGTCGTCGAGCGGGACGTCGGTGGGGACGGGGATGCCCTCGGCGTCGAGGCGCCCGGCGCAGGTGCGGGCGCCGGTGACGCGGACGACGTCGGCGAGGGCCCGCCAGTGGTCGGCGTGACGGTGCGTGGTCACGACGGTGGCGAGACCGGCGTCGCCGACGAGCCCGGTGAGGGTCGCGGGGTCGGCCGCGGCGTCGATGAGGAGCTGGACG
The DNA here is from genome assembly GCF_000719135.1 of Streptomyces avicenniae. Lineage (GTDB taxonomy): Bacteria > Actinomycetota > Actinomycetes > Streptomycetales > Streptomycetaceae > Streptomyces > Streptomyces avicenniae. The sequence continues at coordinate 102,554 of NZ_JOEK01000014.1, forward strand.
CCGGTGTCGCGGCAGCGCAGGAGGTACGCGTTGTTGTCCGTCGGGCCGACCGCGACCTTGGAGATGATCAGCTTGGTCAGCTCGTGGACGGCGGCGGGCCCGCCGACGGTGACGTGTCCTGTGTAGGGCATGGCGGTCAGTCTCCCAGGGCGGGGGCCGGGCGGGGGTCCGTCACAGCGGCGGCAGGGTCGGCAGGGGCGCGGGGGTGGTGAGGCCGGTCCCCGTGGTCCGGCCGCTGAGCCAGCCGACGAGCGCGGCGGCGGGGCCGGTGACGGTGGGCGCGGCGGTGCCGGGGGCGGCGGGCGTGCCGGTGCGCCAGCGGCGGCCGTCGTCGGCGCGCAGGTCGAGGGGCGGGACGTCGGGGTGGTCCAGGTAGCGGTCGGCGAGGTAGCCGGGGGCCGGGCCGAGGAACGCGGGGCCGAGCTGCGCGACGGTGCGGCCGACGTCGAGATCGACGTGGTGCAGCTCGACCTCGACCCAGCGGCGGAGCGGCACGGCGGCCATCGGGCCCGTGACGCCGCCGCGGAACGTCGCGGTGGTGTCCCAGCGCGCGGCGTCGAGGCGGGCCGCGGCGGCGGCGAAGCGGTCGGCGCTCTCGCGCAGGTCGGTGAGGTGGACGGCGAGGGGGCGGCCCGCGTCGCGCGCGATGGCGGCGCTCCTGGCCTCGTCGTCCGGGTACATGGGGCGGCCTTCGAGGACGTTGACGAGGGCGTCCGCGTTGCGCGCGAGGTGGGCGAGGAGGTGGCCGCGCGTCCAGCCGGGGAGGCGGGAGGGGGCGGCGGCGTCCGCCGGTCCCAGGGCCGAGGCGTCGGCGACGAGGGCGTCGGTCGCGGCGGCGAGCGCGGTGAGGTCGGCGTGGGGATCGGGCCGGTTTCCGGTCACGGTCGCCACCCTAGTCACGGCGGGGCGGGGGCGCAGCACCGCCGCGGGGTCACTGGTTCGAGTGATCCGCGCCACCGCGGGAGGGGCCGCGGGGTGACGGTGCGGGGCCGGTTCCGCTCCCGGGACAAGGTCCCTCGATCGAGTGAAGAAGAAGCGAAAGCGCCGGTAATCGAACGTACGTCCTATAGGGTGGCCGTCTCTCCCGGTCCCCAGGCCGACGGCTCCGTCAGCCGGACACGCGTCCTACTCTGGGGGAGGGGTGCCCGCACCGGGCGGGTCCCCGCGTTCTTGACGAAAGGTGCCATCCGGCCGTGGCCGACCGACTCATCGTTCGTGGCGCTCGCGAGCACAACCTGCGCAACGTCTCGCTCGACCTGCCCCGCGACGCGCTCATCGTCTTCACGGGGCTGTCGGGCTCGGGCAAGTCCTCGCTCGCCTTCGACACGATCTTCGCCGAGGGTCAGCGGCGTTACGTCGAGTCGCTGTCCGCGTACGCCAGACAGTTCCTCGGGCAGATGGACAAGCCCGACGTGGACTTCATCGAGGGCCTGTCGCCCGCCGTGTCCATCGACCAGAAGTCCACCTCACGCAACCCGCGCTCCACCGTGGGCACGATCACCGAGGTCTACGACTACCTGCGGCTCCTCTTCGCCCGCATCGGCAAGCCCCACTGCCCCGAGTGCGGCCGTCCGATCGCCAGGCAGTCGCCGCAGGCCATCGTGGACAAGGTCCTCGCCCTGGAGGAGGGCAGCCGCTTCCAGGTGCTCTCGCCGCTCGTCCGCGAGCGCAAGGGCGAGTTCGCCGACCTCTTCGCCGATCTCCAGACCAAGGGCTACAGCCGCGCCCGCGTGGACGGCGTGACCGTCCAGCTCACCGACCCGCCGAAGCTGAAGAAGCAGGAGAAGCACACCGTCGAGGTGGTCGTGGACCGCCTCACGGTGAAGGAGAGCGCCAAGCGGCGGCTGACCGACTCGGTGGAGACCGCGCTCGGTCTGTCGGGCGGCATGGTGATCCTCGACTTCGTGGACCTCCCCGAGGACGACCCGCAGCGCGAGCGGATGTTCTCCGAGCACCTGTACTGCCCGTACGACGACCTGTCGTTCGAGGAGCTGGAGCCGCGCTCCTTCTCGTTCAACTCGCCCTTCGGCGCCTGCCCCGAGTGCACCGGCATCGGCACGCGGATGGAGGTGGACCCCGAGCTGATCGTCCCCGACCCGGACCGCGCGCTGGAGGACGGCGCCATCCACCCGTGGTCGCACGGCCACACCCGCGGCTACTTCAACCTCCTCATCGGTGCCCTGGGCGAGGCGCTCAACTTCCGCACCGACATGCCGTGGAACGGCCTCCCGCAGCGCGCCAAGAAGGCCCTGCTGCACGGCCACAAGGCCCGCCTCGAAGTGCGGTACGAGAACCGGCACGGCCAGGAGCGCGCGTACAGCACCGCCTTCGAGGGCGTCATCCCGTTCGTCAGGCGGCGGCACGCCGAGGCCGAGTCCGACACGAGCCGGGAGCGCTTCGAGGGCTACATGCGCGAGGCCCCCTGCCCCGCCTGCAACGGCACCCGGCTCAAGCCGCTGATCCTGGCGGTGACGGTCCAGGGCCGCTCCATCGCCGACATCGCCGGGATGTCGATCAGCGAGTGCGCCGAGTTCCTCGGCCGCATGGAGCTGAGCCCGCGCGAGAAGACGATCGCGGAGCGCGTCCTCAAGGAGGTCAACGAGCGGCTGCGCTTCCTCGTGGATGTCGGCCTCGACTACCTGTCGCTCGACCGCGCGGCGGGCACGCTCTCCGGCGGCGAGGCGCAGCGCATCCGGCTCGCCACGCAGATCGGCTCGGGCCTGGTCGGCGTGCTGTACGTCCTGGACGAGCCGTCGATCGGCCTGCACCAGCGGGACAACCACCGGCTCATCGAGACGCTGGTGCGGCTGCGCGACCTGGGGAACACGCTGATCGTCGTCGAGCACGACGAGGACACCATCAGGACGTCCGACTGGGTCGTGGACATCGGCCCCGGCGCGGGCGAGCACGGCGGCAACGTCGTCCACAGCGGCCCGCTGTCGGAGCTGCTGACCAACGACGCGTCCCTCACCGGCCAGTACCTGGCCGGGAAGCGCTCCATCCCGACGCCCGTGGTGCGGCGGCCGGTGGACCCGAAGCGGCAGCTGACGGTGCACGGCGCCCGGGAGCACAACCTGAAGAACATCGACGTGGCCTTCCCGCTCGGGGTGCTCACGGCCGTGACCGGCGTCTCGGGCTCGGGCAAGTCCACGCTGGTCAACGACATCCTGTACACGCACCTGGCCCGCGAGCTGAACGGCGCGAAGGCCGTCCCCGGGCGGCACACCCGCGTCGCGGGCGACGAGGGGCTCGACAAGGTCGTGCACGTGGACCAGTCGCCGATCGGCCGCACGCCCCGGTCCAACCCGGCGACGTACACCGGGGTGTTCGACCATGTCCGCCGCCTGTTCGCGGAGACCACGGAGGCCAAGGTCCGCGGCTACCAGCCGGGCCGCTTCTCGTTCAACGTGAAGGGCGGGCGCTGCGAGAACTGCTCGGGCGACGGCACGATCAAGATCGAGATGAACTTCCTGCCCGACGTGTACGTGCCCTGCGAGGTCTGCCACGGCGCCCGGTACAACCGGGAGACGCTGGAGGTCCACTACAAGGGCAAGTCCATCGCCGAGGTGCTCGACATGCCGATCGAGGAGGCCCTCGGCTTCTTCGAGGCGGTGCCCGCCATCGCCAGGCACCTGCGCACGCTGACCGACGTCGGCCTCGGGTACGTCCGCCTCGGGCAGCCCGCGCCGACGCTGTCGGGCGGCGAGGCACAGCGCGTCAAGCTCGCCTCCGAGTTGCAGCGGCGCTCCACCGGGAGCACCGTCTACGTCCTGGACGAGCCGACGACCGGCCTGCACTTCGAGGACATCAGGAAGCTGATCACGGTGCTCTCCGACCTCGTCGAGAAGGGCAACACCGTGATCGTCATCGAGCACAACCTCGATGTGATCAAGACCGCCGACTGGGTCGTGGACATGGGCCCGGAGGGCGGTCACGGCGGGGGCGCGGTCATCGCCGAGGGCACGCCGGAGGACGTCGCGGCCGAACCGTCGAGCCACACCGGCAAGTTCCTGCGTGACGTGCTGGGCGACGCCGTCTCGGACGCGCCCGCCCCCGCCCGCCGCGACACGCGTGCCGCCCGTACCGCCAAGAAGAAGGCGGCGGTGGCCGCGAGGAACTGACCGCCCGTCAACCGACCGCGCCCCAGGCGTCATCCGGCGTTCCCCCCGGGTTCCGGAAGGCCCTCTGGCGCGGCGGCGGCTCCCTTGGAACGCTGACCGCCGGACGCGCCGCCCGCGCGTCCTGCGGTCGCGTTCGAGGGAGCTGCCGGTGGCAGGAACGGTACGCACACGGTCCGGGGCACGCGCGCTGGTCGCGGCGGGGGCCGCGGCCCTCCTCACGCTCACCCTCGCCCCACCGGGGGCGGCGACGGCACCTGCCGCCTCGGCGCCGCTGTCCGCACCGGCGGGCGTGGCGGACCGCGACGGCATGGAGCTGGTCCGCACCGAGCAACCGGTCGCGCCCGGCGCCGACCTGACGTCGTTCCGCCGCCTCGAATCGGACAAGTGGCTGAGCGGCCAGGCGCTCACCGTGGACCTCACCCGCGACCTGCGGCTCGACTACCTGGCCCCCGGCGGGGTCAGCGAGGCGGCGACCGTCGGCGAACTCGCCGCGGCGCACGACCCGGGCGCGGGCCGCACCACGGTGGCCGCCGTCAACGGGGACTTCTTCGACATCAACGCCACCGGCGCGCCGCTGGGCGCGGGGATCGCGGACGGCCGTCTCGTCCAGTCCCCCTCCGCGCCGATGTCCCAGGCCGTGGGCATCGGTCCGGGCGGCGCGGGCCGGGTGCTCGACCTCTACTTCGACGGCACGCTGACGCTGCCGGACGGCGGCACCGTCCCGCTCGACGGGTACAACGCCGCCGACGTCCCGGTCGGCGGCATCGGCCTCTACACCGCCCGGTGGGGCGCGGCCGACCGCGCCCTGCCGGTGGCGGGCGCGACCGGCGTCACCGAGGTGACGGTGACGGACGGCGGCGAGGTGACCGCCGTCCGCGACGCGCCGGGCAGCGGCCCCGTGCCCGAGGACGCGTACGTCCTCCTCGGCCGCGAGGCGGGCGCGGCGGCGCTGGCCGGGCTCACACCGGGCGACACCGTGGACACGGAGTACGCGCCGCGCACCGGCGACGGCGGACCGCTGCCCCGTACGGCCGTGAGCGGGCGCGGTGTCCTGGTCTCCGAGGGCGAGCCGCTGGACTGGGAGGGGCTGCCGAACAACGCCACCGCGCCCCGGACGGCGGTCGGCTTCTTACGGAACGGCCAGGAGATGTACCTCCTGACCGTGGACGGCCGCCAGGCCCACTCGGGCGGCACCACGCTCACGGAGCTGGCCGTCCTCATGGCCGACCTGGGCGCCTGGAGCGCGCTCAACCTGGACGGCGGCGGGTCCACCACGCTCCTGGCCCGCGCCCCGGGCGACCCGGCGCCGCGCCTCGTGGGCAGCCCCTCGGACGGCGGGCAGCGCCCGGTGCCCAACGGCCTCGCGCTCACGGCGCCGCTGGGCAGCGGCCGGATCACCGGCTTCCGGGTGACCACGGCCGCCGACCCGGCGGCGGCGCCGACGGCCGATCCCGTCCCCGGCGGGCATCCCGACCGCGTCTTCCCCGGCCTGACGCGGCGGCTGACCGCGACGGGGCACGACGAGACGTACGGCCAGGCCGCCGGGTCCCCGGCGCGGTGGCGCGCGGACCGGCCGGGCGTCGGGCGCGTGGACGGCGCCGGCGTCTTCACCGCCCGCTCCCCCGGCACGACTAGGGTGACGGCCGAGCGCGGCGAGGCGCGCGGCTCCCTCGACCTGACCGTCCTCGGCGAGCTGACGCGGATCACGCCGACGACGACCCGCGTGGGCCTCGCCGACGCCGGGGCGCAGGGGCGGTTCGGCGTGCTCGGGCACGACGCGGCGGGGGGCACGGCGCCGATCGAGCCGGACGACGTGCGGCTCGCCTACGACCGGGACCGGTTCACGGTGACGCCCGACACGGCGCGCGGCGGCTTCACCGTCCGCGCCGCGCCCGGCACCACGTCGGGCGCGGGCACGGTGACCGTGACGGTGGGCGGGGCGACGGCCGTCCTGGGGGTGACCGTCGGGCTGACGGAGACGGTGCTCGCCGGTTTCGACGCCCCGGAGGAGGCGGCGGCGTGGCGGTTCAGCCATGCGCGCGCGGGCGGCTCGCTCACACCCGAGCCCGCCGGTCAGCAGGGGGGCGGGCTGCGGATGGCGTACGACTTCGGGCTGAGCACCGCGACCCGCGCCGCGTACGCGTCGCCGCCCGCCGACATCCCCGTGCCCGGCCAGCCGCAGAGTTTCCGGCTGTGGATCGAGGGCGACGGGCGGGGCGCCTGGCCGTCGCTGCACCTGGTGGACGCGCAGGGCACCGACCAGGTGCTACGGGGCGACCATGTCACGTGGCAGGGCTGGCGCGAGGTCACGTTCACGGTGCCGGACGGCGTCGCGTACCCGCTGGCGGTGCGGCGCTTCTACCTGGCGGAGACGCGGCCCGACCAGCGGTACGCGGACGAGGTCGTCATCGACGGCCTGCGGTCGCTGACACCGCCGGACGTGTCACTCCCCGACGCGGGGCCGGTGGCCGATCCGGTGATCGCGACGGCGGCGGACACGGCGGGCCGTGACTGGCGCTTCGCCGTCGTCTCGGACGCGCAGTTCGTCGCGCGCGAGCCCGACAGCCCGATCGTCGCCACCGCGCGCCGGACGCTGCGCGAGGTGCGCGCGGCCGAGCCGGACTTCGTGGTCGTGAACGGGGACTGGGTGGACGAGGGGTCGGCAGCTGACCTCGCGTTCGGGCGGCGGGTCATCGAGGAGGAGCTGGGCGACGCCGTGCCGTGGTTCTACGTGCCGGGCAACCATGAGGTGATGGGCGGCAGCATCGAGCAGTTCGAGGCTGAGTTCGGTCCGAGTCAGCTCACGTTCGATCACCGGGGGACGCGGTTCCTCACGCTGGACACCTCGTCCCTCACGCTGCGGGGCGCCGGGTACGGCCAGTTCCAGCGGCTGCGGGCCGAGCTGGACGCGGCGGCGGACGATCCGTCGGTGGGCTCGGTGGTCGTGATGGCGCACGTGCCGCCACGGGACACGACGGCGCAGCCCGCGAGCCAGCTGACCGACCGGCTTGAGGCGGCGCTGCTGGAGGACTGGCTCGCGCGGTTCCGCCGGGACACCGGCAAGGGGACGGCGTTCTTCGGCGCGCACGTCGGCGTCTTCGACGCCTACCACCTCGGCGGCGTGCCGTACGTCATCGGCGGCGACGCGGGGAAGCGCCCGGCCGCCGCGCCGGGCGACGGCGGTTTCACCGGCTGGGCGCTGGTCGGGGTGGACGAGGTCTCGCGCGCCGAGCAGGCGGCGGCCCGCCGCGCCCCGTGGTCGGCCCTGCCCGACTGGCTGTCCGTCCGGACGATGCCGCACGTGGACGGGCTGCGCCTCGGCGTCCCGGCAGAGGTCGCGGTGGGCGGCGCGGTGCGCGCCGGGGCGACGGTGACGCAGCGCGACGCGAGCGGTGTCCGTGACGTACCGGCGGCCTTCCCTGTCAGCGTGGACTGGACCGGCTCGCGCGGCCTGCACGTGGGCCCGGCGCGGGCGGCGGGGCGGCACGCGGTGGCGGCGTTCGACCCGGCGACCGGCGAGCTGACGGGGCTGCGGCCTGGCCGGGTGACGCTGACGGTGACGGTCGCCGGGGTGCGGCAGGAGGCGGTGGTCACCGTCCGCCGGTGACCACCGGCCCGCCGCGCCCCGCCGTCAGCTGAGGCCGACCTCCCGCATCTGGCGCAGTTCCTTCTTCAGGTCGGACACCTCGTCGCGCAGGCGGGCGGCGATCTCGAACTGCAACTCGGCGGCGGCGGCCCGCATCCGCTCGGTGAGCTGCTCGATCGTCTCCGCCAGCTCGGCGGCCGGGCGGTCGGTCAGCTCCACCGTGCGGTTCTTCCCCGCGCTGGGGACGGGTGCCTTCTGCTTCTTGTCGGCGCCCTGCCGGTACCCCGTGCCCAGCAGCTCCCGGGTGTCGATGTCCTCCCGGGCGATGGTGGCGACGATGTCGTTGATCTTCTTGCGCAGCGGCTGCGGGTCGATGCCGTGCGCCTCGTTGTAGGCGATCTGCTTCTCGCGCCGCCGGTTGGTCTCGTCGATGGCGCGCTCCATCGACGGCGTGATCCGGTCCGCGTACATGTGGACCTGGCCCGAGACGTTCCGCGCGGCGCGGCCGATGGTCTGGATCAGGGACGTGCCGGAGCGCAGGAAGCCCTCCTTGTCGGCGTCGAGGATGGCGACGAGCGACACCTCGGGCAGGTCCAGGCCCTCGCGCAGCAGGTTGATGCCGACCAGGACGTCGTACTCCCCGGCCCGCAGCTCCCGCAGCAGCTCGACGCGGCGCAGGGTGTCCACGTCGCTGTGGAGGTAGCGGACGCGGACGCCCAGCTCCAGGAAGTAGTCCGTCAGGTCCTCGGCCATCTTCTTGGTGAGGGTGGTGACGAGGACGCGCTCGTCACGCTCCGCGCGGGCGCGGATCTCGTGCACCAGGTCGTCGATCTGCCCCTCGGTCGGCTTGATCACGACCTGCGGGTCCACCAGGCCGGTGGGGCGGATGATCTGCTCGACCACGCCGTCCCCGCGCGACAGCTCGTAGGGCCCCGGGGTGGCGGACAGGTAGACGGTCTGGCCGACGCGCCCCAGGAACTCCTCCCACTTCAGCGGCCGGTTGTCCATGGCGGACGGCAGCCGGAAGCCGTGGTCCACGAGGGTGCGCTTCCTGGAGGCGTCGCCCTCGTACATGGCGCCGATCTGCGGCACGGTGTTGTGCGACTCGTCGATGACCAGGAGGAAGTCGTCGGGGAAGTAGTCCAGGAGGGTGTGCGGCGCCGTCCCGCTCTCGCGGTCGTCGATGTGGCGCGAGTAGTTCTCGATGCCGGAGCAGGTGCCGATCTGGCGCATCATCTCGATGTCGTAGGTCGTGCGCATGCGCAGCCGCTGGGCCTCCAGCAGCTTGCCCTGGCTTTCGAGACCGGCCAGCCGCTCGGCCAGCTCCGCCTCGATCCCGGCGACGGCCCGCTCCATGCGCTCGGGCCCGGCGACGTAGTGCGAGGCCGGGAAGACGTAGAGGTGGTCGTGCTCCGCGATGACCTCGCCGGTCAGGGGGTGGAGCGTGGACAGCGCCTCGATCTCGTCGCCGAACATCTCGATGCGGACGGCCAGTTCCTCGTACACGGGGAAGATCTCGATGGTGTCCCCGCGCACCCGGAAGGTGCCCCGGGTGAACGCCATGTCGTTGCGCGTGTACTGGATGTCCACGAAGCGCCGGAGCATGGCGTCGCGGTCGATCTCCTGGCCGACGGTGAGCGGGACCATGCGATCGACGTACTCCTGCGGCGTGCCCAGGCCGTAGATGCAGGAGACGGACGCGACCACGACGACGTCGCGGCGTGTGAGCAGCGAGTTCGTGGCGCTGTGGCGCAGCCGCTCGACCTCCTCGTTGATCGAGGAGTCCTTCTCGATGTAGGTGTCCGTCTGGGGGACGTACGCCTCGGGCTGGTAGTAGTCGTAGTACGAGACGAAGTACTCGACCGCGTTGTTCGGCAGCAGCTCGCGGAACTCGTTGGCGAGCTGCGCGGCGAGGGTCTTGTTGGGGGCCATGACGAGGGTGGGGCGCTGCAGCCGCTCGATCATCCAGGCCGTGGTGGCCGACTTGCCGGTGCCGGTGGCCCCGAGCAGGACGACGTCCTTCTCGCCACCGCTGACCCGCTTCTCCAGCTCGTCGATGGCGGCGGGCTGGTCGCCGTTCGGCTGGTAGGGGCTGATGACCTCGAAGGGTGCCGTGGTGCGTTCGATGTGAGAGACGGGCCGCATGCACCCACGGTACGACCCGCCACTGACAACCAGGTTCCGATGACGGACGGTTCCGGTCTGTTAAGCCGAACGTAACTGTTTCCCCGCCGAGGCGTTTCCCCTGCTGGGGAGGCTCGTGGCGTCGTGGTCCCGGCCGCGGCCCGTCCGTCCTGGAAACGCTTCCGGAAGAGCTTGGAGTCCCCCCATGACGAAGCATTCCGCCATCCGCCGGTCCGGCCAGGTCCTGGCCCTGGCCGCCGCGGGGGCCGTCGCCCTGCTGCTGCCGGGCGGGGCGCCCGGCGGCGTCTCCGTGGCGCACGCCTCCCCCCGCCCCGCCGCCGCGCCGGTCGCCGACGCGGGGCCCGCCACGGACGTGACGTCGTCCGGCCTCCTCCCCCGGCGCGGCCCGCTGGTCGTCGCCCACCGCGGCGCCTCCGGCTACGCGCCGGAGAACACCCTGGCCGCCGCCCGCGCGGCGGACGAGGCCGGGGCCACCTGGGTGGAGACCGACGTCCAGCGCACGGCGGACGGCGAGCTGGTGCTGCTCCACGACACGACGCTGGCGCGGACCACCGACGTCGAGCAGGTCTTCCCCGGCCGCGCGCCGTGGAACGTCGCGGACTTCACGGCCGCCGAGATCGACCGGCTCGACGCGGGCAGCTGGTACGGCGAGGAGTTCGCCGGGGAGCCGGTGCCGACCCTGGCGGAGTTCACGCGCGAGCTGGCCTCGAACGGGCAGCGGCTGCTGCTCGAACTGAAGTCGCCCGCGCTGTACCCGGGGATCGAGGAGGAGATCCTGGACGAGCTGCGCGGCGACGGCTGGCTCCACGAGCGGCGGCCGGGCGACCGGGTGGTCCTCCAGAGCTTCGACGCCGCGTCCGTGCGGACCGTGCACGAGCTGGCGCCGCGCGTGGAGACCGGTTTCCTCGGGACCCCCGCGGTCGCCGACCTGCCCGCGTACGCCGCGTTCGCCGACCAGATCAACCCGCGGCACACGGACGTCACGGCCGCCTACGTCGAGGAGATCCAGTCGCTGCGCGGGCCGCACGGCCGTCCGGTGAAGGTCTACGTCTGGACCGTGAACGACGGGGCGCGCGCCGTGGAGCTGGCGGGCCTCGGCGTGGACGGGATCATCAGCGACGTGCCCGACGTCATCGCGGACGCCCTGCGGCGCCGCTGAGGGCGGCGCGGGGCGCGCCGGTACGGGGCGGACGCGAGCGGCGAGGGGCCGCCCGCGCCCGCCCCGCCGCGTGTCAGACCGTGACGTCCTGCGCGCGCAGGAAGGCCAGCGGATCGACGGCGGAGCCGTAGGAGGCCGTCTTCCTGACCTCGAAGTGGAGGTGGGGGCCCGACGAGTTCCCGGTGTTCCCCGACTGGGCGATGACCTGGCCGGTGGTGACCTTCTGGCCGGGCACGACGTCGATCTTCGACAGGTGCGCGTACTGCGTGAACGTGCCGTCCGCGTGCTTGACGACGACGGCGTTGCCGTAGGCGGGGCCGTCGCCCGCGCCGTTGCCGCCGGTCTTGACGACCGTGCCGGTGTGCACGGTCCGCACGTCGGTGCCGACGGGGACGGCGAAGTCCTGGCCGCTGTGCTTGGCCGCCCAGCGCTCGCCGCTGTTCCCGAAGGACGCGGTCAGCGTGTAGGGCCCGGCGATCGGCTTCACCCAGGACTTCGCCAGGTCCGCGGCCTTCTTCGCGGCCGTCTCCTGGGTGTGCGCCTGGTCCGTGGCCGCCTGCGCGAGGTGACCGGCCGTGTCGGCGGCGAAGACGTCGGGGCGGTCGGGGGTGCTGTCGGACGCGACGGCGACGCCGGTCAGGGCCACCGAGGCGGCGAGGCACGCCGTCACGGCGGCGGCGACGCGGCGGGGCGCGTTACGGGCGGACGAGCGGGGGGTGGTGCTGTTCGGCATGGGGGGACAACCTCTGGGTTCGGGGAAATCCGGACCATCCGGACTCGTGCTGTCCCATGGATAACCGCCGTCCACCCGGCGCTCCAAGGGAGCCGGATACGAGGGCGGGTAGTAGCCGGAAGAAGGGCAGGAGGCCCCTTGCGGGCAGGCCGGGGAACCGTTTCGGCACGGGTCGTGGGCGCCCCGGCGGCGGGCGGGCCGTCCGGCGACCGGGCGGGGCGCGGGACGGGCCGGTCCCCTCCCTTCGCCGCCCCGGCCGGGGCGGAGTGCCCGGCCGGGCAGGGACGCAGGTCGCGGACCTCCGTCACATCCCGCTCCTAAGGAGCGTCGTAGGCCGCTCCCCGGCTGTGACCATGGCCACGTCCCGGCGCGTGATCAGCGCGGGAAGACCTCGAACGTGACGCAGCGGCGCCCGCCGAAGCGCGCCGCGCCCGCCTGCGTGGCGTGCGTGTGCAGCTCCCGTGCGTAGTCGGCCGGGGAGCGGTCGTCGAGGGCCTCGATGTACGCCCGGTGCTCGGCGAGCGAGGCGATGGCCCGCTCCAGGGAGTCGGGGCCGATCTCCTGGGCGTGGGTCGGGTGCGGCGAGCCGGACACCGCGACCCAGCGGGTGCCGCCCCAGGGGGCGAGCGCGCCGTCGGCGAGCTGTTCGGGGAAGATCCAGCGGTTCCCCGCGTCGCCCGCCGCGTCGAGGACGGCGCGGCCGACGACGCGGTGGTCCGGCGTGTTCCAGGCGGTGCCGCCCCACGTGTCGTGGTGGTTGAGCGTGATCAGCAGCTCGGGGCGGTGGCGCCGTACGGCGGCGGCCAGGTCGCGGCGCAGCGCCGTGCCCTCCTCGATCACGCCGTCGGGGTGGTCGAGGAACTCCACGGTGTCCACGCCGACGACGGCGGCACTGGCCCGCTGCTCCGCCTCCCTGACGCGCGCGGACTCGGCGGGCGGCAGCCCGTCGATCCCGGCCTCGCCGCGGGTGACGAGGACGTAGGCGACCTCGCGTCCCGCGGCGGTCCACTCGGCGATCGCCCCGGCGGCGCCGTACTCCAGGTCGTCGGGGTGGGCGACGACGGCGAGGGCGCGCCGCCAGTCCTGGGGCATGGGCGTCAGGTCGTCCGTGTCCGTCATGGCTTCGCGGTCCTTGTCCTCACGGGGCGGGTGCGCGCGGTCCTGGCGTCAGCGCCAGCCGTGCCGCAGTTGCAGATTGTGCACGACGCGGTTGAAGCGGGCCCGGTCCAGCGCGCACGCCTCGCGCCGCATGCCGTCCGGGTGCACGCGGAGCACGCGGTCGAGGTGGACCCAGGAGTCACGGCCGGAGCGGTCCCAGGGCCCGGAGCCGAGCGGCAGCCACTCGTCGTCGTGGTCGCGGTCGCGGCTGGTGAGCTGGACGGCGAGGAGGGTGCCGCGCCGGGGCTCCCTGGCGACGACCAGCACCGGGCGGTCCTTGCCGCGCCCGTCGTTCTCCTCGTAGGGGACCCACGTCCAGACGATCTCGCCGGGGTCGGGGTCGCCGTCGGGTTCCGGCGCGTACTCGGTCCTCACCTGTCCGACCGCCCTGGGGTCCGCCTCGACCGTCGCGGTGGGGCCCTGACGTCCCGGTATGTGGCGGGTCTCGATGTCCTCGGTGCGCTCCATGGCCCCACGCTATCGCCGGGCGCCGGGCGGATTGTCAGTGGTCGCCTCTACCGTTCTGTCCGGTGGATCTTCCACACGGTCCGGGGGTCCCGGTGACGGGGCCGGGGAGAGGGAGTCAGACGTGCCCGCAGGTGAGACGTATCTGGAGCTGTCCGAGGACGACGGCGGCGCCCACAAGTTCTACGAGGTGACGGTCGCCGGGACGTCCGTGACGGTGCGGTACGGGCGGATCGGCACGGACGGCCAGGTGAAGACCTCGGCGTTCCCCTCGGCGGACAAGGCGCGGGCCGCCGCCGACCGGAAGATAGCGGAGAAGGTGCGCAAGGGGTACGCCCCGGCGGTGCGCGGCGGGCGGGCGGCGCGGGCGGTGACCCGGCGCGCGATCGCCTCGGCCCCCTCGACCGCCCGTTCGGTCGCGCCGGTGCTCTGGCGCTTCCGCACCGGCGCCGCCGCGTTCGGCATCCACATCGACGCGGACCGCTGCTGGGTCGGCAACCAGGACGGCGACGTCTACACGGTGACGCACGCCGGTGAGGTGCTGTCCCGTTTCCGGCTGCCCGACGGCGTCAAGTGCCTGGTGGCGGACGACTTCTGGATCTACGCGGGCTGTGACGACGGCACGGTGTACGACCTGTCGGCGAAGCTGCCGTTCGCCGCCTACGCGATATCGCAGGACGTGGACATCTTCTGGCTCGACATCCACGAGGGGGTGCTGAACGTCTCGGACCGCGACGGCGGGCTGACGGTCATCGACCACGAGGACGAGTTCCAGTGGTCACGGTCGAGCGACGGCGACCACGGCTGGATGGTGCGCCGCGACGACCGTGCCGTCTACCACGGGCACAGCAAGGGCGTGACGGCGTACGCGACGGACGGCGGCCGGGTGCTGTGGCAGCGGGCGACCGCGGGGCAGGTCCTCTTCGGCTGGCAGGAGCGGGACGCGGTGTACGCGGGGACGGCGCGGCGGCTCGTGCAGCGGCTGTCGAAGGCGACGGGCCGGGTCGAGGCGTCGTACGTGTGCGACGGGGCGGTCTACTCGTGCGCGACCGCGCCGGGCGGCCGGTACGTCTTCGCGGGGGACGCCCACTCCTCCGTGTACTGCTTCGCCGAGGACGGGACGCGGCTGTGGAAGCTGGACACGGGCGGTGGCTCGGCCCTGTCGATGCAGTACCGGGACGAGAAGCTGTACATCGTGACGACGGACGGCTCGCTGGCCTGCATCGACGCGAGTGACGCGGCCGTCGCGGCGGCGCGGGAGGGTTCGGTGCCCACGGCGGTGGACGTCAAGCTGTCCGCCGCGCTTCCGACGTACACCCCGGCGACCGCGGTGGCCACGGTCACGGCGTCGGCGCGTGCCTCGGTGGTGTCGGGCGGCGGCGTGCTCGTCGAGTGTGTGCAGGAAGGGGGGCGGCTGCGGATGCGCATCCTCACCGAGGGCTACGACGAGGGGTGGAACGTCCAGTTCCCCCGGCACATACGCGAGGCCGGGGCGCGGTACGTGGTGGACGGTGTGCACGCCGCGTCGGGCGGCTTCTACCGGGTGCGGGGGGAGATCCGGCGCCTGGTGTGAGGCGCCGGATCTCCGGCAGGTCAGGCCTCGCGCCGGGCGCGCGGGCCCCTGACGAGGCGGAAGCCGCCGAGCCCGGCGAGCGCGCCGAGGACGCCGCCCGCCGTGGTCCACAGCCAGCGGTCGGTCCACCAGCCGCCGCCCCAGCCCCCGTCGGGCTCGGGCAGCGCGGCCAGGTACGGATCGGTGTCGGCCGCGCCGTCCTCGGCCGTGTCCCCGGTGTCCCCGGTGTCCCCGGTGTCCGCGGTGTCCCCGGCGAGGACGCCCGCCGCGCCCACGGGGAGCAGCGGATCGGCCAGTGCGCCGCCGTAGGCCGCGGAGCCGCCCGCCTCCTCCGCGGTGGCCCGCGCCTCGACCGTGACCGGCAGCCCGAGGTCACGCTCGGGCAGCTCCGTCACGGTGAGCCGCAGGTAGTACCCGCCGGGCAGCGGGGCGTCCGACCAGGGCTCGGCCCAGGGCCGCACCGTGGGCAGGGTGCAGGACAGGCTGACGGACGCCGCGTCCTGCTCCGCGCGGACCGTCTGCGGGCCCTCCGTGCACGGCTGGCGGCGGCGCAGGCCGTCGTAGACGTCCAGCTGCCAGGTGGCGGGGCCGCTGCGGGGGGCGGTGTCGGGCAGCGTCACGGTCGCCTCGGCCGTCGCCGTCTGCCCGGCCGCCACCGGGAACGTCCAGTACAGGTAGTCGCCGGTGGAGGCGCTGGCCGTGGCGGACGTGCCTTGCCCGATCACCGTCGCGGTGCGGAAGGTCGTGCCCGCCTCGGTGGGGGCGTCCCCGGTACCGTCGCCTTCCCCGGCGTCGGCCGCCGCGGGGACCCCACCGGCGAGCAGGGCGCCGCCCGCCAACAGCAGCGCGGTGAACGGCCGGACACCTCGTGCACGGCTCATGACGACCTCCCCATGACGACGCCGAGACGGACGAACAGGCCGAGGAGCAGACCGGCGAGCAGCCCCGTCCCCGTCAGCAGGACGAGCGGCACCCAGCCCCTGGCCAGGCCGAACGCGGCGACGTCGGACGGGTCGTCGGGACCGCCCACCACGTCCACGGTCAGCTCGACCGGCAGACCCGGGGTCCGCTGGACCGCGTCGGGCGCGGAGAAGGAGCTGCCGACGTCGAGGCAGATGATCCTGACCTCGTCGCCCGCGTCGCCCGCGTCCCCTGTATCCCCATCACCGGTGTCGTCCTCGTCCTCAGGCACCGGGAGGCGCAGGCCGGTCGAGACGACGTCGGTGCGTCCGGTGCCCGCGCCGGTGCCCCGGACGAGTTCCTGGCCCCCCTCGTCCACCGCACGCAGCAGCACGCCGTGGTCCGGGTTGACGGCGCGGTCGGCCGCCACGCTGACCGTGGCGCGCAGCTCCTGCCCCGGCGCGACCGGGACGCGGTACCAGCGGTGCTCACCGAACTCCTGACGGTCCGTGTACACCCCGACGCCGAGGCTCGGCGCGTCCTGGCACCCGGGCGCGCCCTGCACCGCAGTCGGGTTCTCGACGGGCTGGTCGGCGCGCCGTACCAGCTGTTTCAGCCGGTCGGAGAGCTGGTCGGTGTCCTGCACGGCCGTGTACGTGCCGCCGGTCGCCTCGGCGATGCAGCTGAGCTGTTCGCGCACCGCGTCGTCCAGCGTCAGGCCGAGGGTGTCCACGACGAGGTGCGTCCCGCTCGCGGCCAGTTCGCGGGCGACGTCGCAGGGGTCGGGTTGGCCGCAGGAGTCCTCGCCGTCGGTGATGAGCACGATCCGGCGGGTGCCGTCCCCGTCGCCGAGGTCCTGGTCGGCGCCGCGCAGCGCGAGGCCGATGGGCGTCCAGCCGGTCGGCCGCAGTGTCGCGACCGCCGTCTTGGCCTCGGTGCGGTCCACCGGCCCCACCGGGTACAGCTGTTCGCTGTCCTGGCAGCCGATCTCGATGTCGTCGCCCGGGTAGGTGGCGCCGAGGGTCCTGATGCCGAGGTGCACCTCGTCGGGCACGGCGTCGATCACCTCCTCGAACGCCTGCTGGGCGGCGGCCATGCGGGAGCGGCCGTCCCGCATGTCCCGCTCCGCCATGGAGCCGCTGACGTCGAGCACGAGGTCCACTCGTGGCGGGGGCGCGTCCTGCGCGGGCTCGTCCGCGACGGCGCTCGTCGTCAGCAGACCTGCCGCCAGGGCGACGAACAGCCCGGACAGGCCAACCGCCGTCCATTTCCTTAAGATCATCTGCGGATCCTATTGATCAGTGGCGGCGGGCCGTACACCGCCCTCCACGAGCGCCCGCGCGTACCGTGGCGGCCATGGACGCAGCATCGAAGCCGCAGGTCATCCCGGGGACGATGCGTGCCTGGGTGGTCCGCACGCCAGGCCGCATCGAGTTCACCGAACTGCCCGTGCCCGAGCCCGCGCCGGACGAACTCCTCGTCCGCGTCCGCACCTGCGGCGTCTGCCGCACCGATCTGCACGTCAGGGACGGCGACCTGCCGCCGCACAAGTCACCCGTGGTGCCGGGCCACGAGGTGGTCGGCGACGTGGTCGCCATCGGCGAGCGGGCGCAGGGCCATCCCGTGGGCGCCCGCGTCGGCGTGCCCTGGCTGCGGCACACCTGCGGCACCTGCCGGTACTGCGCGCGGCACCAGGAGAACCTGTGCCCGCACTCGAAGTACACCGGCTGGGACGCCGACGGCGGCTACGCCGAGTACGTCACCGTGCCCGCCGCCTACGCTTACACCCTCCCCACCGGCTACGGCGACACGGAGCTGGCGCCGCTGCTGTGCGCCGGGATCATCGGCTACCGCGCACTGCGCCGCGCCGACCTGCCGCCCGGCGGGCGGCTCGGCATCTACGGCTTCGGCGGATCGGCCCACCTCACGGCGCAGGTGGCCACCGGCCAGGGCGCGACCGTCCACGTCGTCACGCGCTCCCCCGCCGCCCGGCAGCTGGCCAGGGACCTCGGCGCCGCGTCCGCCGTCGGCTCGGACGGCACCCCACCGGAACCCTTGGACGCCGCCCTCCTGTTCGCCCCGGTCGGCGACCTCGTGCCGGTGGCCCTCGAAGCACTGGACAGCGGCGGCACGCTCAGCATCGCGGGCATCTACCTGTCCCCCATCCCCCCGCTCGACTACGAGCGGCACCTCTTCCGCGAGCGCACCCTCCGCAGCGTCACGGCGAACACCCGCGACGACGGCCGGGAGTTCCTCGCCGAGGCCGCGGCCCACCACATCCGCAGCACGGTGACGCCCTATCCGTTCGAGGAGGCAGACCGGGCGCTGGACGACCTCGCGGCCGACCGCGTCAACGGCGCGGCCGTCCTCACCATGCCCCCCACCCGCGGCTGAGCCCGCGTCACCCCCCGGCCAGCAGCACCCGCTCCCGCACCACGTCGAGGAACGCGGGCACCTCCTCCATCGCCGTCCCCGTGCACTGCACGATCAGGTCCATCACGTCCCCGGCCGACAGCGCGCCCACGACGGGATGGACGTGCGCGAGCGCGACACGCTCCTCCATCCGCTTGAGCACGTGGATCGCCAGGTTCAGCTCCGGCACGCGCCGGGTGTGGCCGAACTCCAGGTTCTCCCTGATCACCCACATGTCCGGGATGACCTGCCCGAAGAGGATGAGGTGCGCGAGCGCGAACATGGCCCGCGCGCACTGCCTGGCGCTCTCGGCCGACTCGTCCTGGAGCGCCCGCACCCCCTCCAGGTCGTCGGCCAGGTACGCCTTGATGAGCGCGACGGCGTGCAGCACCTCCTCGTCGGTGTACGGCTTGGCCACGCCCCCCATACACACCACCCCTCCGCTCACTCTCCGGCGACCACCTGTGCACCCAGTGTGTCAGCGCCCCGCCCCCGCGTGGCCCGATCCCGGACGACCGCGCCCGTACGGGTGACGCCCGGGTCAGGACTGACGCGGCGCGCCGGGCGGTCCGCTCCACGCCGGGCGCCGCGGGTCGTCCAGCCTGACCACGACGTCGGCCGCCTCCTGCGGGGCGACCTCGGCCGCGTACCGCTCGAACGCGGGCAGGGTCCACCGCTCCGCGGCGCCGGTGCGCCGCGCGAGAGCCCCCGGGGAGAGGCTGAGGTGCACGGCCAGGTCGGCGGGGAACCACTTCCCGAGCAGGAAGGCGCCGTGCAGGAGCAGGACACCGCCCGCCGGGAGGGTGACGTACGGGCTGCGCGTGGCCCGGTCCCGTTCCGGGTCCCACAGGTCGGGCAGCACACGGCCGCTGCCGTCGGCGTCCAGCGGGGTGAGGACCTCACGCCACAGCGCGCCGGTGTCCAGCCAGAGGTCGAGGTAGGCGTCGGGATCCTCCTTGCCGTACTCGAACCTGACGGACGCCGCCCGCAGGAAGCCACCGGCCGCGACGACGAGCGCGGCACGTCCGCGCTCCCTCAGCGCCCGCGCCAGCCCCTCCGCCAGCGCCCCGGGCTCCGCGGCGGGCGCGCCGTCGATCAGCACCCGCGTCCACGGACCGCCGTCACCGCCCGGCAGGGTGACGAGATGCCCGGCGAGCGCGTCGGTGAGGCGTTCCGTGCTGATCGGCTCAAGTCGCATACGCCCCATCCTCCTCAACCGGCCTCCCCCACCGCACGGGCCACCGACGCCTTCTTCCCCGCGCGC
The DNA here is from genome assembly GCF_000719135.1 of Streptomyces avicenniae. Lineage (GTDB taxonomy): Bacteria > Actinomycetota > Actinomycetes > Streptomycetales > Streptomycetaceae > Streptomyces > Streptomyces avicenniae. Next base: position 122,070 of record NZ_JOEK01000014.1, read on the forward strand.
CTCCCCGCCCGCACGATAGGACCATGGACGAGGAGAACGGACGGGGCAGGCTCGACCTGTATGTGGAGACGCTGCGCGCACGCATGCCCGCGGCCGAGTTCATCGGCCTGATGAGCGCCTTCCACGCATGGCGCGGCGCCCCCCACGCCGCGGCGCCCGCCGCCGACGCGGGCGCGCCGCTGACCCCCGAGGCGCAGTCGGAGATGCTGGCGCTGATGCGGCTCACGTCGGCCCACGCCCCGGCGGCGCCGCCCGCCCCCCGTACCCCCGCCCCCGAGGGACTCGTGACGGACCTGGGCCACGTCTGACCCGACGCGACGTCAGCCGCTCAGCCTCGTTCGCTATCGGCCACGGGAATGGCATCTTTCAACGTGGACCGGTGCAAACGGAGCGAATGGGGCTGAGCATGCATGAGGTGCAGGAGCAGATCGTCGATCTGGCCAGACGGACGAACGAGCCGATCGTCGCCCAGCTGCTCCGCTCGTCGGCCGCCGCGACCCTCGCCTACCTGGCGGCCGTCTGGCTCACCGACGTCGCGGCCCCGCTGCTCGCGCCGCTGACCGCCCTGCTCGTCGTCCAGGTGACGCTCTACGCCACGCTGACCACGGGCGTGCGCCGGGTCAACGCCGTCGTGGTCGGCGTGCTGGTGGCGACCGGCTTCAGCGCCGTCGTCGGCCTCAGCTGGTGGAGCCTCGGGCTGCTCCTGGCCACGGCCCTGACGGTCGGCCACCTGGCCAAGGTGGACGAGTTCGTGCCCGAGGTCGCGATCAGCGCGATGCTGGTGCTCGGCGTGACGCAGCACACCGACACCGCGCTCGACCGGGTCGTCGAGACGGTCATCGGCGCCGTCGTCGGCCTCCTGTTCAACCTGATCTTCGTACCGCCGCTGTGGATCCGGTCGGCGAGCGAGGACATCGAGGAACAGGCCCGCCGGATGCGCGACCTGCTGGTCCGGCTGAGCGAGGAGATCTCCCAGGACCAGGCCCCGGTCCCCGCGCTCGCCGACGAGGTGGCGCGCGCCCGGCAGCTCGACCAGGACGTCGCCCGCGTGGACGCCTCCATCACCCAGGCCGAGGAGAGCGTGCGCCTCAACCCGAGGGTCAAGGAGCCGGTGCTGACCCGCATCGTGCTGCGCACCGGCCTCGACACGCTGGAGATCTGCGTCGTCATCCTGCGCACCATGTCCCGGACGTTCCTCGACCTGGCCAACCGGCGCGAGGGCGAACCGCTCTTCCCCGCCGAGGTGGCCCCCGCGATGCGCGAACTGCTCACCAACCTCGCGGGCGCCGTGGACAGCTACGCGACACTCATCACCAGCCAGGTGAGCACGGCCGCCGACGAGGCCGAGTCGTTCCTCGCCATCGAGCTCGACGCCGCGCGCATCAGCAGGCAGCACGTCGCCGACCTCCTGCTGTCACGGATTCAGCAGCATCCGAAGCAGTGGCAGCTGCACGGGGCGCTGCTGGCCGAGGTGGACCGCATGCTCAACGAGCTGAACATCGAGAAGCGCTCCATGCACCTGGCCGAGCAGCTGGACCAGGTCGCGGCAGACAGCCGCGAGAAGCACCCGAGGCTGCGCAAACTCACGGCGCTTGCCCGAAGGTGACGTCGCCGTGGACGTCCCGCAGCTGGACGACCGGACCGTTCGTGACGGCGCCGCCCGCGATCGAGTTGTGCGTGTCGCCCGTGACGGCGGTGAGCGCGCGCCGGTGATCCGCCGCCCAGCCGAGCAGCGCGTCGGCGAACACCGCGTCCGTACGCGCCCGCTCCGCGATCCGGCCGGTCAGCGCCTGGACCTGCCCCTCGTCGGCCGGGTCCACCGGGCCGTCGTCGAGGGACCCGGCACCCCGCCCGGTCACACGGCGGACCACGGACAGCAGGGCGTCCCAGGCATGCTGCCCGGCGGCCGTCGCCACACTGCCCGCGGCGGTGGAGACGAGGGCGAGCGCGGCGTCGATGTCCATGCCGACCACCGTACGGCCCGACCGCCGCGGGGCACCAGACCGCCCGTCAGCCAGGGCCAGGTCCATCCCGCGCCACCCGCATCTCCGTCAGCGTCCGCCACAGCGCCGCCACCTGGCGGTCGAGATCGGCCAGGGTCCCGTCGTTGGCGAGGACGTGGTCGGCGATCGCGAGCCGCTCCGCGCGGGTCGCCTGGGCGGCCATGCGCGCGTCCGCGTCCGCCTCGGCCATGCCGCGCGCCCCGACCAGACGGGCACGCCGCGTCGCGTCCGACGCGTCCACCACGACCACCGTGTCGTACCGGTCCGCGAGACCGTTCTCCGTCAACAGCGGCACGTCGTGGACGACCACGGCGTCCGGCGGCGCCGCCTCCTGGAGCTGGGCGGAACGCCGCGCCACCAACGGATGCACGAGCGCGTTCAACGCGCGGCGGCGCTCCTCGTCGGCGAAGACCAGCCGCCCCAGCCGCGCCCGGTCGAGGCTCCCGTCCGGCGCCAGCACCTCGGGGCCGAACTCGGCGACCACCGCCGCCAGGCCGGGCGTCCCCGGCTCCACGACCTCACGGGCGATCAGGTCCGCGTCCACCACGACCGCCCCGCGCGCCGCGAGCAGACGCACGGCCGCGCTCTTCCCCGCGCCGATACCACCGGTCAGTCCCACACTGAGCATGCCCGCACGCTACCTGCCGCCGTCGCCGTCCTCACGCTCCGCGAGGAACCGCTCGAAGACCTCACCCAACTCGTCCGCCGACGGCAGCTCGGCAGGCTCGGCCACCAGGCTGCCCCGGGAGGCGGCCCCGGCGATCGCGTCGTACTGCTGCTCAAGACCGCGCACCACCGCGACCAGTTCCGAGTCCCCCTCCGCCAGCTCACGTTCGATCTCGTCCTGCGTCCGCAACGCGCGGCTGCGCAGGGCGTGCGCGGCCTCGGGGAGCACGAGACCGGTCGCCGCGGTGAGGGCCTCCAGCACGACGAGCGTGGCGTCCGGGTAGCGGGAGCGCGCGATGTAGTGCGGCACGTGAGCGGCGACACCGAGCACGTCGTGCCCCGCCTCGGTGAGCCGCAGCTCCACCAGGGCCGCCGCGCTGCCGGGCACCTGCGCCTCGTCGAACATGCCGTGGTGCCCCGGCACCAGGTCGGACCGGTTCCCGTGCGGCGTCAGACCGACCGGGCGGGTGTGCGGGACACCCATCGGAATGCCGTGGGACGTGACGGCCATCCGCACCCGCAGGCGCTCCACGATCTGCCGCACGGCGGCGGCGAAGCTCTCCCACTCGACGTCGGGCTCGGGCCCCGACAGGACGAGGAACGGCTGATGCGTCGCGTCCCGCACGAGGCGCAGCTCCAGGGCGGGCGCCTCGTACGCCGTCCACCGGTCACGCCGGAAGGTCATGACGGGACGGCGCGCCCGGTAGTCCACCAGACGGTCGTGGTCGAAGCGGGCGACCGTGACGGACGGGCGGCCGTCGAGCAGCTGCTCGATCAGCTGGGCGCCGGTCTCCCCCGCGTCCATGAAGCCCTCGAAGTGGTAGACGAGGACGGGGCCCGCGCTGTCCGGACCGCCGGTCGCCTCGTCGAACAGGGCCAGGCCCTGCGGCTCCCATGCGTACAACTCCTGCGGATCGCGCACCGCCACCGCTTCCTTCCCGTCGCTCGCGTACGGACCGGTCAACGCGCCGCGCCGCGCCCGCATTCCCCGGGTGCGCGAACGGCCGGGGCCCGCCTCCCCAAGGGAGACGGGCCCCGGCCGCCGTGCGTGATCGGTGCGATCAGCCGCGTGGCGTGATCAGCTCTGACCGCCCGCGAGCTTCTCGCGGAGGGCCGCCAGCGCCTCGTCGGACGCCAGGGCGCCCGCGTCCTCGGTCTGCGGCGAGGAGTACGAGCCGCCGCCGCCCGAGCCACCGGCCGCCTGGCCGCCGCCGGAGCCCGCCGCCTCGGCCTCGGCCTGCGCATCGGCCTCGCGGGACTTGATGACCTGCGCCTGGTGCTGCTCGAAGCGCTGCTGCGCCTCGGCGTACTGGCGCTCCCACTCCTCGCGCTGCTTGTCGTACCCGGGCAGCCAGTCGTTCGCCTCCGGGTCGAAGCCCTCGGGGTAGATGTAGTTGCCCTGGTCGTCGTAGGACGCGGCCATGCCGTACAGGGTCGGGTCGAACTCGACGGCCAGCGGGTCGGCGCCGAAGTTCTCGTTCGCCTGCTTCAGCGAGAGGCTGATCCGGCGGCGCTCCAGGTCGATGTCGATGACCTTGACGAAGATCTCGTCGTTGACCTGGACGACCTGCTCCGGGATCTCCACGTGGCGCTCGGCCAGCTCGGAGATGTGGACCAGACCCTCGATCCCCTCGTCCACCCGGACGAAGGCACCGAACGGCACCAGCTTGGTGACCTTGCCGGGCACGACCTGCCCGATCTGGTGCGTCCTGGCGAACTGCTGCCACGGGTCTTCCTGCGTGGCCTTGAGGGACAGCGAGACACGCTCGCGGTCCATGTCCACGTCCAGGACCTCGACCGTGACCTCCTGGCCGACCTCGACGACCTCGGAGGGGTGGTCGATGTGCTTCCAGGACAGCTCGGACACGTGCACGAGGCCGTCCACGCCACCCAGGTCCACGAAGGCACCGAAGTTGACGATGGAGGAGACGACGCCGGAGCGGACCTGACCCTTCTGGAGGGTGGTGAGGAAGGTCTGGCGGACCTCGCTCTGGGTCTGCTCCAGCCAGGCGCGGCGGGACAGGACCACGTTGTTGCGGTTCTTGTCCAGCTCGATGATCTTGGCTTCGAGCTCCTTGCCGACGTACGGCTGGAGGTCGCGGACGCGGCGCATCTCGACGAGGGACGCGGGCAGGAAGCCTCGCAGGCCGATGTCGAGGATCAGACCGCCCTTGACGACCTCGATCACCGTACCGGTGACGATGCCGTCCTCGTCCTTGATCTTCTCGATGGTGCCCCAGGCACGCTCGTACTGCGCGCGCTTCTTCGACAGGATCAGGCGACCCTCCTTGTCCTCCTTCTGGAGGACAAGGGCCTCGATCTCGTCACCGACGGCGACGACCTCGTTGGGATCGACGTCGTGCTTGATCGACAGCTCGCGCGAGGGGATGACCCCCTCGGTCTTGTAACCGATGTCGAGCAGGACCTCGTCCCGATCGACCTTCACGATGACGCCGTCGACGATGTCGCCGTCGTTGAAGTACTTGATCGTCTCGTCGATCGCGGCGAGGAAGGCTTCCTCGGAACCGATGTCGTTTACCGCAACCTGCGGCGTGGTCGCGGTGGTCTCGGTGCTGCTCGTCATGTGGTAAAGGGCTCCGGTACGGACATGTTTCGTAGGCACTGCTACGCCGAAAGCCCATGTCGCAGCACTGAGGCCGACCGGACGGCCGAGGGCTTCCGCACCGGGACCCGTGAGGGTCCAGGAGCCGGTAGCACCTCGACAACCGAGGGGACTACAGCAATTGCGAGCGCGTCCTGCTCCGTCTGAGGCGCGCAGGCCCGCGGCGCGCCTTATAGCATACGGGCGCAGCGGAGCGGGGTCAATGCGCGGTTCGCCCCACGAGGGGCGCTATCGGGCCAAATCCGGCATGTGTCGTCCGTCCGGAGTGGCACGGGTGGCGCTTCCCAGGGGCCCGATCCCCCGGAACGCCCGGTTCCGGGGGATTCGTGCCACCGCCGCGTCGGCCCGGCGAGCCGGGCCGACCACGGTCAGACGGCGCGTCGGGAGAGCGCCGCGAGAGCGGTCACCGTCCCGGGCTGCCCGTCCTCGTCCTCGTCGGCCGGGTCACCCGGCTCTTCCTCCCCGTCCTCCCCGTCCTCGTCAGGGTCGGTCGGGTCCTCGGGGTCACCGCAGTCGTCCTCCCCCTCGCCCTCACCCGGGTCGGTCGGGTCCGTGGGATCGGTCGGGTCCGTCGGATCAGTGGGATCGGTCGGGTCCGTCGGGTCCGTCGGATCAGTGGGATCCGTCGGGTCGGTCGGATCGGTGGGGTCGGTCGGATCGGTCGGGTCCGTCGGATCGGTCGGGTCCGTCGGGTCCGTCGGATCGATCGGGCACTCGGGGTCCGTGGGATCTGTCGGGTCCGTCGGATCAGTGGGATCCGTCGGGTCGGTCGGATCCGTGGGATCTGTCGGATCAGTGGGATCCGTCGGGTCGGTCGGATCCGTGGGATCAGTGGGATCCGTGGGGTCCGTGGGGTCCGTGGGGTCCGTGGGGTCCGTGGGGTCCGTGGGGTCCGTCGGGCTGCCGGGGCCGGGGTTCCCGGTGTCCGGGTTCTGCGGCTTGCCAGGTCCGCCGGGCTGTCCGGGGCCCTGCGGCTCCTCGGGCTCCTCCGGCTCGGCCGGGGGACGCGGCCGGTCGGGGCCGCCGGGGCGCTCGCCACCGTCGCCGCCGGGGGCGGGCGGCCCGGCCGGGCGCTGCGGACCGGCGGGCCTGCCGTCACCGGCCGGGTTGCCCGCACCGGGGCTGTGGGGCAGACCGCCCTCGCCGTCCGGCACCTCGTGGACACCCCGCTGGTAGTACTCCAGCCAGGAACGGACCGTGCGGACGTAGTCCCACGAGTGGTTGTAGCTGAGGATCGCGCGGTCGAGGTCCGCGGACACGGCGAGGCTGCGGCCCGAGGCGCAGAGGTAGTCACCGGCCGCGAGCGCCGCGTCGTAGACGTTGTTGGGGTTCGAGACCCCGTCGCCGTTGCCGTCCGCGCCCCAGCTCGCCCAGGTGGAGGGGATGAACTGCATCGGACCGACCGCACGGTCGTAGACGGTGTCGCTGTCCCAGGCGCCGCCGTCCGTGTCGTGGATCTGGGCGAAGCCCTGGCCGTTGAGCACCGGGCCGAGGATGGGAGAGCTGGTGGTGCCGTCGGCCGTCACGTCGCCCCCGCGCGCGTGACCCGACTCCACCTTGCCGATGGCGGCGAGCAGTTCCCAGGTGAGACCGCACCCGGGGGTCGTCCCGCCGACGGTGGTGGCCGCCGAACGGTAGGCGTCCAGCACCGTGGCGGGTATGCCCGACTCACCGCCGCCGAGCGGGCCTCCGCCGCCCTGGCGCCCGTCAGGGGTGCCCGGCTCCACCGTGTCCAGCGGCGGCAGGTCGGTGTGATAGGGCAGGTCACCCGCCCCCGCCTCGCCGGTCCCAGGAGTGCCCGGCGCGTCGGGCTCCGCGGCGAGGGTGCCGGACGGGGTCTCCTGCGGGCCTGTGGAATCCGTGCTCAGTACGTCGGAAGCCTGGGAGGCGGTCAGCGCGGCCATCGCCGCCGCGGCGACCGCGGAACCAGAGATCCCCCGCCGGATCCTGCCGATGCGCAACCCCACTCGCCGTCCCTTTCGTCTGGTCACTGCCTGCGACTCACGTGCGGCTCTTGCCCGTTGACGGATGACAGTACGACAGGAGGTACTCCCCCGGCCAGAACCCGGAGGCGTATCCGGAGTGGCGGTAGGGGAAACCGGGGCTGTCAGTGCGCGGCGGCCTCCCAGGTCGTCCCGGCGCCGATCGACACGTCGAGCGGGGCCCGCAGATGCGCCGCGTCGGCCATCTCGCGGCGCACCAGCTCGGTGACGCGCTCGCGTTCGCCGGGCGCCACTTCGAGGACGATCTCGTCGTGGACCTGGAGCAGCATGCGGGTGGCGAGCCCCTCGCCGCGCAGCGCCGTGTCCACCCGGAGCATGGCGATCTTCACGATGTCGGCCGCGGTGCCCTGGATGGGCGCGTTGAGCGCCATGCGCTCCGCCATCTCGCGGCGCTGCCGGTTGGAGCTGGTGAGGTCGGGCAGGTAGCGGCGGCGGCCGAGGACGGTCTCGGTGTAGCCGGTGGCCCTGGCCTCGTCCACGACGTGCTGGAGGTAGTCGCGGACGCCGCCGAAGCGTTCGAAGTAGGTGTCCATGAGGCCGCGTGCCTCGTCGGGCGAGATGGACAGCTGCTGCGAGAGGCCGAAGGCGGACAGGCCGTAGGCGAGGCCGTAGCTCATCGCCTTGATGCGGCGGCGCATCTCGGCGTCCACCTGGTCCTTGGGGACCGAGAAGACCTGGGAGCCGACCGTGGTGTGCAGGTCCTCGCCCGAGGTGAACGCCTCGATCAGCCCGGCGTCCTCCGACAGGTGGGCCATGACCCGCAGTTCGATCTGGCTGTAGTCCGCGGTGAGCAGGCACTCGAAGCCTTCTCCCACGGTGAAGCCGCGGCGGATGGCGCGGCCCTCGTCGGTGCGGACCGGGATGTTCTGGAGGTTGGGGTCCGTGGAGGACAGGCGGCCGGTCGCCGCCACGGTCTGCTGGAAGGTGGTGTGGATGCGGCCGTCGGAGGCGATCGTCTTGATCAGGCCCTCCACCGTGCTGCGGAGCCTGGCCTGCTCGCGGTGGCGGAGCATGATGACCGGCAGCTCGTGCTCGGTCTGGGCGGCGAGCCAGGCGAGGGCGTCCGCGTCGGTGGTGTAGCCGGTCTTGGTCTTCTTCGTCCTGGGCAGGCCGAGTTCGCCGAACAGCACCTCCTGGAGCTGCTTGGGCGAGCCGAGGTTGAACTCGTGGCCCACCGAGGCGTGGGCCTCGGCCACCGCCTGCTGCACGGCCACGGCGAACTGCTGCTCCATCCGCTCCAGCCAGGCGCGGTCGGCGGCGATACCGGCCCGTTCCATCCGTGCGAGGAGGTCGGAGGTGGGCAGTTCGAGGTCGGTCAGCAGCCCGGCCGCGCCGACCTCGGTCAGCCGGCCGAGGAACGTGTCGCCGAGGTCGAGGACGGTGCGGGCGTGCCGCATGAGGACGTCCGCCTCGGCGGCCTCGTCGGCGCCGAGGGCGAGCTGCCCGTGCTCCTCGGGCGGCGCGGCCAGTTCACGGCCGAGGAACTCGACGCTCAGCGCGTCGAGGCCGAAGGCGCGGCGGCCCGGCTGGACGAGGTAGGCGGCGAGCGCGGTGTCCATGGTGATGCCCGCGACCTGCCAGCCGTGCTCGGCGAAGACGCGCTGCACGGCCTTGGCGTTGTGGAGGCTCTTGGGGCGCCCGGCGTCGGCGGCCCAGGCGGCGAAGGCGCGCTCGTCCGTCTCGTCGAGCTGCGTCGGGTCGAACCAGGCGGCGGGGCCGGTCGCGGTGGCGAGCGCGACGGCGTGGACGGTGCCCGCGCCGAGTTTCCAGGCGTCGGCGGTGGCCATGCCGAGGGGTTCGGCCGCGTACTCCGCGAGCCAGGGGGCGAGGCCGCCGGCCGTCAGGACGGTGCCCTCCACCTCGACACCGGCCGCGACCTCCTTCTCGTCCTCCTGGGCGGCCGGATCGACGGCGAACAGCCGGTCGCGCAGGCTCGGGTTGCGGAACTCCAGCGCGTCCAGCAGGACCGTGAGGGCGTCACGGTCGTACGGCTCGCGCGCCAGGTCGGCAGGACCGCAGCCGAGGTCGATGTCGCGCACCAGCTCGGTGAGGACGCGGTTGAGGCGGACGGATTCGAGGTGGTCGCGGAGGTTCTGCCCGGCCTTCCCCTTCACCTCGTCGGCGCGCTCCAGCAGGTCGTCGAGGGAGCCGAACTGGTTGATCCACTTGGCGGCGGTCTTCTCGCCGACCCCGGGGATACCGGGGAGGTTGTCCGAGGGGTCGCCGCGCAGCGCGGCGAAGTCCGGGTAGCGGGCGGGCGTCAGGCCGTACTTCTCCAGGACCTTGTCCGGGGTGAAGCGGGTCAGCTCGGAGACGCCCTTGGTGGGGTACAGGACGGTGACGCTGTCGCCGACCAGTTGGAACGCGTCCCGGTCGCCGGTGACGATCGACACGTGGAAGCCCTCGCCCGCGGCCGTGGTGGCGAGCGTGGCGATGACGTCGTCCGCCTCGTACCCGTCGAGGGCGAAGCGCGGCACACGCATCGTGTCCAGCAGCTCACCGATCAGTTCGACCTGGCCCTTGAACTCGTCGGGCGTCGCGGACCTGGTGGCCTTGTACTCCGGGTACCGGTCGGAACGCCAGGTCTTGCGGGAGACGTCGAAGGCGACCGCGAGATGGGTGGGCGCCTCGTCACGCAGGGTGTTCGCGAGCATCGAGGCGAACCCGTAGATCGCGTTCGTCGGCTGGCCGACGGCGGTCGTGAAGTTCTCCGCGGGCAGCGCGAAGAAGGCGCGGTACGCCAGCGAGTGCCCGTCCAGCAGGAGCAGGCGGGGCGGGGCGGTCGTCTTCGATGCGTTCTCAGCCACGTTTCCGATCCTCCCACGGGCCACTGACACTCCCGTCCAGCCCGTGGCAGGATCGGGGGATTCCCTCATGCGACGTCGCCCCATGCGAGGAGAACACCGATGGCGGCCAGGCCCCCCTCGACCGACCCGGCGCAGGACGACCCGGAGGTCGGCGAGCCGCGGCACTCCGCGGCCGGGCTGCCCGCCGTCGGGCACGCGCTGCGGGCGGCGCAGCGGCAGATGGGCGTCAGGCGCACCGCGTTGACGCTGCTGCGGGTGAACCAGCCGGACGGTTTCGACTGTCCGGGCTGCGCCTGGCCCGAGCCGGGCAAGCCGCACGCGGCGGAGTTCTGCGAGAACGGCGCGAAGGCCGTCGCCGAGGAGGCGACGCTGCGGCGCGTGACGCCCGCCTTCTTCGCCGAGCACACGGTCGGTGACCTGGCGGGCCGTTCCGGTTACTGGCTGGGGCAGCAGGGGCGGCTGACGACGCCCATGTACCTGCCGGAGGGCGCGGAGCGCTACGAGCCGGTGGGCTGGGACGAGGCGTTCGAGCTGGTCGCGCAGGAGCTACGGGCGCTGGACTCGCCGGACGAGGCCGTCTTCTACACGTCGGGCCGTACGAGCAACGAGGCGGCGTTCCTCTACCAGCTCTTCGCGCGCGAGTTCGGCACGAACAATCTCCCCGACTGTTCCAACCTGTGCCACGAGTCGTCGGGGTCCGCGCTGGTGGAGACGATCGGCATCGGCAAGGGCAGCGTGCAGTTGGAGGACCTGCACCAGGCCGAGCTGATCATCGTGGCGGGGCAGAACCCGGGCACGAACCATCCGCGCATGCTCTCCGCACTTGAGGAGGCGAAGCGGCACGGCGCCCGCGTCATCTCGGTGAACCCGCTGCCGGAAGCGGGGCTAGAACGGTTCAGGAACCCGCAGACCGCGCGCGGCCTCACGGGGCGCGGCACGGCGCTGGCCGACCTCTTCCTCCAGATCAGGATCGGCGGCGACCAGGCGCTGTTCCGGCTGCTGAACCGGCTGCTGCTGGAGCGCGAGGGGGCGGTGGACACGGCGTTCGTCGGCGAGCACTGCCACGGCTTCGAGGAGTTCGCGGCGGCGGCGCGGGCGGCCGACTGGGACGAGACGCTGGCGGCGACGGGCCTGACGCGCGCGGAGATCGAACAGGCGCTGGACATGGTGCTGGCGTCGCGCAGCGTCGTCGTCTGCTGGGCGATGGGGCTCACCCAGCACAAGCACGCGGTGCCGACGATCAAGGAGGTCGTGAACTTCCTCCTGCTGCGCGGCAACATCGGGCGGCCCGGCGCGGGTGTGTGCCCGGTGCGCGGGCACAGCAACGTGCAGGGCGACCGCACGATGGGCATCTACGAGAAGCCGGGCGCCGCGTTCCTCGACGCGCTGGAGCGCGAGTTCGGCTTCGCGCCGCCCCGGCGGCACGGTCTCGACGTGGTGGACTCCATCCGCGCGCTGCGGGACGGCCGGGTGAAGGTGTTCTTCGCCATGGGCGGCAACTTCGTGGCGGCCAGCCCCGACACGGAGGTGACGGAGAACGCGATGCGCCGCGCGCGCCTCACGGTGCACGTCTCGACGAAGCTGAACCGTTCGCACTGCGTGACCGGCACCCGGGCGCTGATCCTGCCGACGCTGGGGCGCACCGAGCGGGACACGCAGGCGTCGGGCGACCAGTTCGTGACGGTCGAGGACTCCATGGGCAAGGTCCACGCGTCACGCGGACGGCTGCGGCCCGCCGGCCCCGGGCTGCTGTCCGAGCCCGCCATCGTCAGCCGCCTGGCGCGGCGGGTGCTGGGCGCGGACAGCGCGACGCCCTGGGAGGAGTTCGCGGCGGACTACCGGCGCGTCCGTGAGCGGATCGCGCGGGTGATCCCCGGCTTCGAGGACTTCGAGGAACGGGTCGCGGCGCCCGGCGGGTTCACGTTGCCGCACGGCCCGCGCGACAGCCGTACGTTCCCCACGGCCACCGGCAAGGCCAACTTCACGGCGTCCCCCGTCGAATATCCGCGGGTGCCGCCGGGGCGGCTGCTGCTCCAGACCCTGCGCTCGCACGACCAGTACAACACCACGATCTACGGCCTCGACGACCGCTACCGCGGGGTGACGGGCGGGCGGCGCGTCGTCATGGTGCACCCGGAGGACGCGGCGCGACTCGGCCTCGCGGACGGCGACCTGGCCGACCTGACCAGCGAGTGGACCGACGGCAGCGAGCGGACGGCGCCCGGCTTCCGCGTCGTCCACTACCCGACGGCGCGCGGCTGCGCGGCGGCCTACTACCCGGAGACGAACGTGCTGGTGCCGCTCGACTCGACGGCCGACGTCAGCAACACCCCGGCGAGCAAGTCCGTGGTCGTCCGGCTCACCCCGGCGGCGGACCGCTGAGCGGACCTGGTAGAACGCTGGCATGACTGAACCGTCCGCCACCAGGTTCCCGCCCGCCACCCTCGACCAGTGGGCCGCCCTCGGCGTCGATCTCCACGCGCTGTTCTCCGCCGGGGCGCTCGGCGACCGGATGGGGCTGCGGGTCTCGGAGGCGTCGGCGGAGCGGGTCGTCGGCACGATCCCGGTCGAGGGCAACACGCAGCCGTACGGGCTGCTGCACGGCGGCGCGTCCGCCGTACTGGCGGAGACGCTGGGCTCCGTGGGCGCGATGCTGCACGCGGGGCCCAACAAGGTCGCGGTCGGCGTGGACCTGAACTGCACGCACCACCGCCCGGTGCGGTCGGGGCTGGTGACGGGAGTGGCGACGCCCGCGCACACCGGCCGGACGTCGGCGACGTACGAGATCGTCCTCACCGACGAGCGCGGGAAGCGCGTGTGCACGGCGCGGCTGACCTGCGCGCTGCGTCCCGCGACGCAGCAGACGTCGGCGGGCGGGACACCGGAAGCCGGTGCCCCGCCCGTCGTCTGACGTGCCGCCCCGTCACGTCACTCGATGGCCTCGCCCAGGTAGGCGGCCCGCACGCGCGGGTCGGACAGGAGGGTGTCGGCGGCGTCGGACATGACGACGCTGCCGGTCTCCAGCACGTACCCGCGGTGGGCGAGCTGGAGCGCCTGCGACGCGTTCTGCTCCACGAGCAGCAGCGTCGTCCCCTGGGAGTTGATCTCGCGCAGGATCTCGAAGATCTGCTGGACGATCAGCGGGGCGAGCCCCATGGACGGCTCGTCGAGCAGCAGCAGTTCCGGCTTGCCCATGAGGGCGCGGCCGATGGCCAGCATCTGCTGCTCGCCGCCGGAGAGCGTGCCGCTGACCTGCTTGCGGCGGTCGGCGAGGCGGGGGAAGAGCGTGAAGACGCGGTCGAGGTCGGCCGGGTCGGGGCGGCGCAGCCGGTAGGCGCCGATCTTGAGGTTCTCCAGGACGGTCATGCGCGCGAAGACGCGGCGGCCCTCCGGGACGTGGCCGATGCCGAACTGCACCAGTTCGTGCGAGGCGATGCCGTCCACGCGTTCGCCGTGCAGCAGGACCTGGCCCGAGCGGGGCCCGATCATGCCGGACGCGGCCTTCAGCGTGGTGGACTTGCCCGCGCCGTTGGCGCCGAGGAGGGCGACGACCTCGCCCTGCCCGACGCTGAGGCTGACGCCCTTCAGCGCCTCGATGGCGCCGTAGTAGACGTGCAGGTCGCGCAGTTCGAGCAGGGGCGGGCCCGCCTCGGCGGCGGTGGCCTGGCCCGGCTCCTTCTCCAGTCGGGTGCTCACGACCCGTCCTCCTTGCTGCCGTCGGTCTCTCCCGTGCCGTCCGTCCCCGTCGTTTCCGGGGCGGGGCCCGGGTCCTCGGGGGTGCGGGGCGCGGGCAGGTCGGCCGCGGCCTGCGCGTCCACCATCTCGCTGACGGCCGCGGCGTCCTCCTCGGCGGAGGCACCGAGGTACGCCTCGATGACGGCGGGGTCACGCTGCACCTCGGCGGGCGTGCCCTCGGCGATCTTCTTGCCGAAGTTGAGCACCACCACGCGGTCGGCGACCGCCATGACGAGCCGCATGTCGTGCTCGATGAGCAGGACGCTGACGGACAGCTCGCTGTTGATGCGGCGGATCAGGAGTTCCAGATCGCGCTTCTCGGTGGGGTTGGTGCCCGCGGCGGGCTCGTCCAGGAGCAGCACCTCGGGCGCGGTCGCGAGGGCGCGGGCGATCTCCAGGCGGCGCTGCTCGCCGTAGCTGAGCGAGGAGGCCAGCTCGTTGATCCGGTTCTCCAGGCCGACGTACGCCAGCACCTCGTGCGCCTTGCGGTCGCTCTCACGCTCGTCGCGGCGCGCGCCCGGCAGGCCGAGCATGATGGAGAGGGCGTCGGTGCGCTGCCGTGTCTCGACGGCGATCTTGACGTTCTCCAGCACGGTCAGGGCGCCGAACAGCCGGATGTTCTGGAACGTCCTGGCGACGCCGAGGCGGCTGACGCGGTGCGGCTTCTGGCCGCGCAGCTCGTGGCCGCCGCCCGCCTTCGGCCGGTAGGTGATGGTGCCTTCCTGCGGCACGTAGGCGCCGGTCAGCGAGTTGAACAGCGACGTCTTGCCCGCCCCGTTCGGCCCGATGACGGCGAGGATCTCGCCGCGCCGCATGCGCAGCGCGACGGAGTCCAGGCTGGTCAGGCCGCCGAAACGCAGGGTGACGTTCGACGTGTCGAGGACGAGGTCCCCTTCGGCGGTGTCGGCCGCCTGTGCGGCGTCGCGCATCTCGGTGGTCATCCCCGCACTCCTCCCGGCTGCGCGCCCAGCGCGTCGGCCCCGCCCGAGCCCTCTTCTGCCATGCGCAGTTCGCGCTGGCGTCGGCGGGAGGGCAGCAGGCCCTGCGGGCGGTAGATCATCATGACGACCAGCAGGCCGCCGAGGTACAGGAAGCGGTCCTCGGGCGCCACGATGTCCCGGAGGAACTCGGGCAGCCAGACGAGGATCGCCGTGCCGAGGATGACGCCCGCGAGGGAGCCCATACCGCCGAAGACCACGTAGGACAGGGCGAGCACGGACATCATCACCATGAACTGCTCGGGGTTGATGAAGCCCTGCTTGCCCGCGTAGACGACTCCGGCGACGCCCGAGGTGGAGGCGCCGATGGCGAAGGCGAGCAGCTTGAACCTGACGGTGTTGACGCCGGTCGCCGCCGCGGCGACCTCGTCCTCGCGGATCGCGGTCCAGGCGCGGCCGACGCGCGAGTGCTCCAGCCGCAGGAAGAGGACGACGATGACGACGATGAAGACGAGTTGGAGCCAGTAGTAGGGGGCCGGGTCGAGTCTCCACTGATAGGACCAGAAGCCCAGGTCGATGGAGAAGCGGTCCAGGTTGGGGGCGCCGCGCGTGCCACCGGTGAAGTCCGACCAGTTCCTGGCGACGAGGTAGACGATCTCGTGGAACCCGAGGGTGACGATGGCCAGGTAGTCGCCGCGCAGCCGGAGGGTCGGCGCGCCGAGGAGGACACCGGCGATGAGGCAGGTGACGACGGCGACGGGGATGACGAGGAAGTTGTTCAGCTCGACGGGCGGTTCGACGGGCAGGCCGCCGGTCCAGAAGGCCGCGCTGTAGGCGCCGATGGCGAAGAACGCGATGAAGCCGAGGTCGAGCATGCCCGCCCAGCCGATGACGACGTTCAGGCCGATGGCGACCAGGACGTACATCCCGATCTGGTCCACCAGGACCTGCTGCCACAGGGTGCTGACCATCAGGGGCAGGAGGACCAGGAAGGCGAGCAGCGCGCCCAGCGCCGTCCAGCGGTAGGTGGCGTTCTGGCGGAACCGGGCCGTGGCGAGCTTGACGGAGCGGGCGACGGTGGCGGGGAGCCAGACGTGCGCGGTCCTGGGCGAGAGTCCTTCGGCGGGCGGGACGTCCGCGGGGCGTTCGACGGGACGGTCCGTCTCCACGCGGAGGGCGGCGGAGTAGCGGGCCATGACGTCGGCGCCGAACTCGCGGACCGCCCAGATCGTGACGGCGATGGCCAGGCAGACCCACAGGCGCACGCCCGTGAAGTTCTCCTGGAGCGCGAAGAAGATGTCGCCGCGGACGCCCTGGACGCCGATCGCCTGGGTCAGCACGACGGCCAGGGCGACCATGGCGAACAGGCGCTTCCAGCGGGGCTGCTGGTACCACTTGCGGTGGCGCAGGCGGGCCGCGGCGCTGAGCGGGGCGCGTACGGAGGTGTCGGTGGTCATGCGGCCCTCCCGACCCGCTCGCCGAGGATGCCGGTGGGCCGGAGCATCAGCACGAGCACGAGCGCGGCGAAGCCGCCGACGTAGCGCCAGGCGTCGCCCCAGATCTCGACGGTGAACGACTCGACGATGCCGAGGGTGAGGCCGCCGAGCATGGCGCCGCGGACGTTGCCGATGCCGCCGAGGACGGCCGCGGAGAAGGCGGTGATCCCGGGGAGGAAGCCCATCGTGTAATCGACCTGGAGGTTCGTGCCGAACAGGAACCCGGCCGCGCCGCCCATGAGACCGCCGAGGACGAAGGTGCGCGAGACGACACGGTCGATGTTCACGCCCATCAGCGAGGCGACTTCCGGGTCCTGGGCGACGGCGCGGATGCCCGAGCCGAGCTTCGTCCGGTTCACGACGAAATCGACGGTGACCAGCATGAGGACACCGACGACGACGATCAGGAACTGGGTGACGCTGACCGGGGCGCCGAAGACGGTGAACAGCCGCCGGTTCTCGTACATCGACGGCATCGGTATCGGATAACGCCCGAAAAGCTTGCCTGCGAGGTTGTACAGAAAGAACGAGGCGCCGATGGCGGTGATCAAGAAGACAAGACGGGGGGCATTACGGCGGCGCAGCGGCAGATATGCGGCCTTTTCCAGACCGAACGCGACGAATCCGCCCAGCGCCGCACCGGCGGTGATACCGAGCAGGATGTAGACGACGGACTGGATTCCGGAAGGGTCGGCGGTCGGCTCGAAGATCGTGAGCGCGATGACGCCGCCGAATCCGCCTGCCATGAAGACCTCGCTGTGCGCGAAGTTCAGCAGCTGGAGCACACCGTAGACAAGCGTGTAACCGATGGCGATGACGGCGTAGAGCGAGCCGAGCACCACCCCGAGGACGAGGACGTCCCAGATGTCGGAAAGGGACATGGGCTGACTTCCTTGTGGGAACGAGCGGCTGCCGGGGAAGACGGGCCTGGTGGGGCGGAGGGGGTCGCACGCCGCCCCACCGGCCGGGTCCTTGCGGTGCCTGTCAGCCGCCGACCAGTTCCTCGATGGCGCCGACGTAGCCGATCTCGCCGCCCTCGATCTGGTACATGAAGATCGCCTGCTGGGTGAACTCACCCTGCTCGTCGAAGGAGAAGGTCTTGGTCAGACCCTCGTACTCAGCGCCGGCGAGGGCTTCGTGGACCGACTCGCGGCTCACGTCGCCGTTGAGGCCGGCGATCTGCTCGATGATCATGTTGGTGACGTCGTACGACTCGGCGGAGTAGGTGCCCGGCGGGATGCCGAACTCCTCCTCGTAGCGCTCGGCGAACGCCTGGGTGCTCTCCTCCTGGGTGGCGTCGGTGCACGGGCAGGTCAGGTACCAGCCCTCCACCGCGTCGCTCGCCAGGTTGATCAGCTCGTCGTCGTTGGAGCCGTCGCCCGAGACGCCGATGCCCTCGAAACCGGCCTCGCTCAGCCGCGTGGCGAACGGGGCGAGTGCCTCGTAGTAACCCGCGTAGATCAAGGCCTCGGCACCGGACTCGACGATGTTGCGCGCCGCGTTGCTGTAGTCCACCGTGTCGGCGGGGATGCTCTGGCGCTCCACCGTGACACCGGCCTCGGAGAGCCCGGCCTCGGCGACGTCGGCGAGACCCTCGCCGTACGGGCTGACGTCGTCCACGACGACGACCGACCCCACGCCCTCGGCCGCGAGGAACTCAGCCATCCCGGCGCCCTGGGCGCTGTCGTTCGGGACGGCCCGCAGGAAGGTCGGGAAGCCCTGTTCGGTCAGGGTCGGGTTGGTGGCCGAGGTGGAGACCGCGGCGAGACCCGCCTCGCCGTAGAGGGGCGCGGAGATGTTGGCCGGGCCGGAGAAGGCGGGGCCGACGACGGCCATGACGTCCTGGTCGTCGATCGCGCTCTGCGCGGCGGTGGTCGCCTGGGTCTCGGAACCCTGGTCGTCGGCGGGGACGTACTCGATCTCGAAGTCGTAGTCGCCCGAGTCGTTCGCCTCGTTGATGGCGAGCTGAATACCGTTCTGCATATTCTCGCCGAGACCGACGTTCTGTCCGGACAAGGGGCCTTGGTAGGCGATCTTGTACGTCGTCCCGCCCCCACCCTCGTCGCCACCGCATCCGGTGAGTACGAGCGCGCCGGCCGCGACGGGTATCGCCAGCCTCACGATGGTTTTGCTGAGCACTTCAAAAACCCCCTGGAGCGAGCCAGACGTGTCGTCACCGCACAGCTCCCATGCGCGCAGGCACACCGGTGCGGCGTGCAGCGGAATCTATTGCCCTTCACGCGGCGCGAACACTCCGAAGGGACAGATGTGATCGCCTCGTGACCTCTGCCACATGCCGGAAACAGAACATGACTGACCGGTCAACGGACGTTCCGGCCAAGATCGACTCATCCCGGACCAGCGACTGTACGCAAACGGAGGAGCGCGCCCGGGTCGCGGGACCCGGGCGCGCTTCGGCGGGAAGAAGGGTGATCTGTTGCGGAATTCCGTGACATCAGCGGCCAGGGGATGGCATCTCCGGATGAACTGCCCCACGACATCGGAGGACGGCTGTGGCGTCCGGCGGCACGTCCGGCCGGAATCCGTGACGGAGAGCGACCGGATCGCGGGGGTGGGCGGCGTCCGCCCGGCCTGCCCTCCCCCGGCCTCCCGGCCGCCCCGCGGTCACTTCTGCTGCTGCTTCTGGCGCTTCTCCTCGGCGTCCTGGATGACGGCCTCGGCGACCTGACGCATCGACAGGCGGCGGTCCATGGAGGTCTTCTGGATCCAGCGGAACGCCGCCGGTTCGCTGAGCCCGTACTGCGTCTGGAGGACGCTCTTGGCGCGGTCCACCAGCTTGCGGGTCTCCAGGCGCTGGGAGAGGTCGGCGACCTCTTCGGTGAGCGACTTCAGCTCGGTGAAGCGGGAGACGGCGATCTCGATGGCCGGGACGACGTCGCTCTTGCTGAACGGCTTGACGAGGTAGGCCATCGCCCCGGCGTCGCGGGCGCGCTCCACCAGGTCGCGCTGGGAGAAGGCGGTGAGCATGAGGACGGGCGCGATGCCCTCGCCCGCGATCTTCTCGGCGGCGGAGATGCCGTCCATGACCGGCATCTTCACGTCGAGGATGACGAGGTCGGGGGTCAGCTCTCGCGCCAGCTCCACGGCGCGCTCGCCGTCCCCCGCCTCGCCGACGACGGTGTAGCCCTCCTCCTCCAGCATCTCCTTCAGGTCGAGGCGGATGAGGGCCTCGTCCTCGGCGATGACGACACGGGTGGTGAGCGGCGGGACGTGCGCGGAGTCGGCCTGCGCGGCCGGGGTGCCCTCTTCCGCGGGGGCGGCGGCATCGGGGGCGGTGGTGGGCTCGTCGGGGGCGTCGGGGGTGCTCACGTTGCTCCTCGTTTCCTGCCAGATGGGGCACCCACGAGAGTACCCACTCGCCGCTGTTCGGGCTGAGCCGGTAGACTCCGGGGGCCACTTGTCCGGCCGGGTTGGTGGAATGGCATACACGGAGGTCTCAAACACCTCTGCCCGAAAGGGCTTGCGGGTTCGAATCCCGCACCCGGCACTGTGGACGGCCCCCCACCCCACTCGTACGGGTGAACATCCAGGCGAATCCCGTCACTCTCCGTGTTCATTGGCTACGTTGAGTGCATGACTACGGGAAAGCTTCACCCACCGGAGTGGTTCGCTCGGATCCACCGTCCCTCTCGGCCCCTCCGGTCGGCGGCCGATATGCCGCGCGTGCGTCGGCCCTGCCGACGTCCTCACGACCGGCCTCGCTCCTGCGGTGGCGGCGGCGTCTTTGCAGCCGCCAAGGAATGGGGAGTGCGCGCGGCAGGAGGACACCGCTGCGCCGTCCACGGATACGGGAGCCGGACGGCGCGCTCGCCGGGGCCACCGCCAGTCCCGATCGGCGGAAGTCGGGTCAAGGCGCGGAGCCCTGACGGGCTGCCAGGCCGACCGGCGGGCGAGGCGGACGGCCGTCCCCCGTCGCCGTCCGGGGCGTCATGGCCGGGAAGCGGCACGCACCGGGCCCGGGATCACACGTCCATCGGGCCGCAGGGCCCCGTGGACGGGGCGGACCTGACGGTCCTGACCGATCTGTCGAAGTACCCCCACCGGACAAGGATGTTGGCGAGGTCGAGGACACACGCCGACGTCCGGGCGCCCTCGACCGCCCCGGCGGAGCGCATGCCGGGAACGCGGGGTGCACCGGTCCTGCGGTCGCCGAGGGGCGGCCTCCCGCCGCCGGAGCCCGGGTGGTGCTGCGGCGTTTCCCGGGGAGCACGATATGGGCGTGACGACATTGTTCCTGATGGTCGGCCTGCCCGGGGCCGGGAAGACGACGAGGGCCCGAGAGCTGGCCGCCGAGCACGGCGCGCTGCGGCTGACACCGGACGAGTGGATGATCCCCCTGTTCGGCGAGCCGGAGGCGGACGGGAAGCGCGATGTGCTGGAAGGACGGTTGCTCTGGCTCGCCCTGGAGGTGCTGCGCCTGGGAACCAGAGTGGTCCTGGACTACGGGTGCTGGTCCCGCGACGAGAGGTCCGCGATCCGCTGGCTGGCGGCGTCCACGGGTGCGTCCGCCCGGCTCGTGTACGTGCCGGTGGACCTGGACACCCAGCGGGCGAGAATCGCCCACCGTCGGTCCACCGCTCCGGAGGGGACCTTCCCGATGAGCGAGGCGGACCTCGTGCGCTGGCGGGCGCTGTTCCAGGAGCCCGACGCCGCCGAACTCGACGGCCAGGAGGTGGACAGCCCGCCGCCTGGGTGGCCCGGCTGGCCGGAGTGGGCCGCCGATCGGTGGCCGTCGTTCCGGTGACCGGTCGTCCCTGGCCGCACGAGCCCCGGCGGGGTCGGGCGTCGGAGATGTCGGCGGGGCGGGGGCGGGCCCTTCGGCGACACGCCAGGGCCGACGGACGGATCGGCGCCGCGCTGGCGGCGGCCGTGGCGGGAAGGGCGCTCCCCCGGTCGTCCGGTGGCGACTGTGGAGGGCGCGGGGAGACCCGCGCCGCGCCCCGGTATGACGAGGGGCGCCGACCGGTCGCGCATGGCGGCCGGGGCGCCCCAGGTACGCGCGCGGGGCCGTCAGCGCGGCGAGTCGTCCTCGCCGACGTGGTGGACGCGCACGAGGTTGGTGGTCCCGGGGGTGGAGGGAGGCGATCCGGCGGTCATGACGACGATCTCGCCCTGGCGGCAGCGGCCGAGGCGGAGCAGTTGCTCGTCCATCTGCGTCACCATCTCGTCGGTGGTCCGCACCGTCGGGACGAGATAGGTCTCGACGCCCCAGGTCAGCGTGAGCTGCGCGTGGGTGGCCGGGTCAGGTGTGAAGGCGACCACGGGGATCGGGGAGCGGTAGCGGGAGAGCCTGCGCGCGGTGTCGCCGCTCTGGGTGAAGGCGACCAGGAGTGCCGCGTCGAGGAAGTCGCCGATCTCGGCCGCCGCCCGCGCGACGGCGCCGCCCTGGGTACGCGGCTTGTTCTCCTCGGTCAGCGGCGCGAGGCCGCGCGCGAGCATGACCTCCTCGGCCGCCGTGACGATCCTGGCCATGGTGGCGACCGTCTCGATCGGGTGGCGTCCGACACTGGTCTCGCCGGAGAGCATGACCGCGTCGGTGCCGTCCATGACGGCGTTGGCCACGTCAGAGGCCTCGGCGCGGGTGGGCCGGGAGTTCTCGATCATCGACTCCAGCATCTGCGTGGCGACGATGACGGGCTTCGCGTTGCGGCGGGCGAGGGCGACGGCACGCTTCTGCACCAGCGGGACGGCTTCGAGCGGAACCTCGACGCCGAGGTCGCCGCGGGCGACCATGATGCCGTCGAAGGCGCCGACGATGTCCGCGAGGTTCTCGTCCGCCTGGGGCTTCTCGATCTTCGCGATGACAGGGAGGAAGCGCCCTTCCTCGGCCATGACCCGGTGCACGTCCTTGATGTCGTCGCCGCTGCGGACGAACGACAGGGCGATGATGTCCACGCCGACGCGCAGTGCCCAGCGCAGGTCGTCGATGTCCTTGGGGGACATCGCGGGCACGGACACGGCGACGCCCGGGAGGTTGAGCCCCTTGTGGTCGGAGACGAGGCCGCCCTCGACCACGGTGGTACGGACGTCGGCGCCCTCGACCGCGGTCACCTGAAGGGCGACCCGGCCGTCGTCCACGAGAATCCGCTCGCCCGGCGAGACGTCGCCGGTGAGACCGGCGTAGGTGGTGCCGCAGCGGGTGTGGTCACCGGGGACGTCGTCCGTCGTGATGGTGAATTCGTCGCCCGATTCGAGAAGCACGGGGCCTTCACGGAAGCTGCCGAGCCGGATCTTCGGGCCCTGGAGATCCGCCAGAATTCCGACACTGCGGTCCTTTTCCGCGGCGGCCCGGCGTACCCGCTGGTAACGCAGCTCGTGCTCGCGGTGGGCACCATGGCTCAGGTTCAGCCTGGCCACGTCCATACCAGCCTCGACCAGCGCGGCGATGCGCTCGTACGAGTCGGTGGCCGGCCCCAGTGTGCAGACGATTTTTGCTCGGCGCATACGGCCAACTGTAGGAGTTACCAGCCAGTAGGGAGCTATCCGGAAGTGACCACTAGGCGGCTTCCTTTTAACGAGAGGCCGACAAATTCGCTAAATGAGCGGACCCTCGCTCTTTTGAGCTTTATCGGCGAGGCCGGGAAAGCCGGTGTTCCGGTATTGGCGAGGGAGAGCCTGCCCTTCGGGCGGAACGGCAAACTCCGCCTCACGCCGCCGTCCGCCGCCCGCGTGCGCCCCGCGCAGCCCGAATGCGGTGAAAGCGGTCCTGACCGGCAGCGGATAGCGCGCGCCGCCGGTCAGTGTGTTGAGGATCACGGCCGCCCGGTGGGCGACCAGTCCGAGATCGGGGGTGCCGACACCGTGCGTGTGGCGCTCGGCGCCGAGCACGTGCACGCTGCCGGAGACGTCGGGGGCGAGCGTCAGCCGGTACCGGTCGTCCACCAGCAGGCGCCCCGCGGTGTCGCGCGGCGCGGCGTCCGCGAGGGCGCCGAGCAGCGGGTCGAGCGGCCGTTCCCGATAGCCGGTGGCCAGGACGAGGGCGTCCGTGGCGAGGCGGGACTCCTGGTCCTGTTCGCAGTGGTGGAGGTCGAGGTGCAGTCGGCCGCCGGTCCACCGGCCGCCGGAGACGCTGACGCCGGGGAGGAGGACGGCGTCGGGCCAGCCACCGCCCACCGTGCGCCGGTACAGCTCGTCGTGGATGGCGGCCAGGGTGTCGTGGTCGATGGCCTTGTGCAGCTGCCACTGCTCGGTCACCAGTCGGTCGCGCACCGGTTCCGGCAGCCCGTGGAAGTAGCGGGTGTAGTCGGGCGTGAAGTGTTCGAGGCCCAGCTTGCTGTACTCCATGGGCGCGAAGGCCCGGCTGCGGCTGAGCCAGTGCAGGCCGTCGAGGCCCTCGGGCCTGCGGCGGAGGAGGTCGAGGAAGACCTCGGCGCCGGACTGGCCGGAGCCGACGACCGTGACGTGGCCTGCCGCGAGGAGCGCGTCGCGTCGGCCCAGGTAGTCGGCGGAGTGGAGCACGGGGCCGGGGCCCTGGGTGGTGAGGTGGCGCAGCGGTCCGGGGATGTGGGGCGCGGTGCCGATGCCGATGGCCAGGTGCCGGGCGTGGGTGACGTGGTGGGTCTCCCCGGTGTCCGTGAGGCGGGTGACGGCCAGTTCGAAGACGGCGTGGCCGCTGTCCCAGCGGACGCCGTCGATCCGGTGGCCGAAGTGGAGCCCTGGCACGCCGTCCGCGACCCAGCGGCAGTAGGCGTCGTACTCCGCGCGCGGGCTGTGGAAGCGCTCGGAGAAGTAGAAGGGGTAGAGGCGCTCGGTGTGCCGCAGGTAGTTGAGGAAGCTCCAGCGGCTGGTGGGGTCGGCCAGCGTGACGAGGTCGGCGAGGAAGGGGACCTGGAGGGTGGCGTCCTCGATGAGGAGGCCGGGGTGCCAGCGGAAGGCGGGTTCGCGTTCGAACCAGGCGGCGCGCAGTCCGGTCGGCTGGGCGAGGGCGGCCAGGGAGAGGTTGGCCGGGCCGATGCCGATTCCGGCCAGGTCGAGGGGGCGGGTCGGGTCGGTGGGGGTCATGGGGAGCCGGGTCCTTGGGCGCTGTCCGCCTGCGGGCGCGGGCGGGCGGAGGGTGGGGAGGCGCTGGGGGTGCTGGCGGGGTGTGAGGTGCGGTGGGTGTGGCGGTCGAGCACGAGTTTGAGCAGCGCGGCGAGGTCACCGCCCTGGACATGCGGGTTGAGCAGGGTCGCCTTGAGCCACAGGACAGGGCGTCCGTCGGCGTCGGGTGCCTGGGCCCTGCCGAGGACGGCGCGGCCGTCCGTGAGGAGGTCGCGGCGGAGGTCGGCCACCTGTCCGTCGGTCGCGCCCGCGGGGCGGAAGAGGACGGTGCTGATCGTCGGCTCGGCCTGGAGCGTGAGGGCGGGGTGGGCGTCGATCAGCGCGGCGAGGTCACGGGCGGCGGCGCAGACGGCGTCGATGAGGCGGGCGAGTCCGGCGCGGCCGAGGGCGCGGAAGGTGACGGCCGTCTTGAGGACGTCGGGGCGGCGGGTCGTGCGGAGGGAGCGGCCGAGGAGGTCGGGCAGTCCCGCGGCGGTGTCGTCGTCCGCGTTGAGGTAGTCGGCGCGGTGGCCGAGGGGGGCGAGCGCGGCGGTGTCGGGGACGGTGAGCAGCCCGGCGGCGACGGGTTGCCAGCCGAGTTTGTGCAGGTCGAGGGTGACGCTGTCGGCGCGTTCGATCCCGGCGACGCGTGGGGCGTGCAGAGGGCTGAGCAGGAGGGGGCCGCCGTACGCGGCGTCGATGTGGAGGAGGGTGGGGCGGCGGTCGCGGTGCGCGGCGACGGTGTCGGCGAGTGCGGGCAGCGGATCGATCACGCCGGAGTCGGTGGTGCCCGCCGTGCCGACGACGAGCGCGGGGGTGGGCGGGCCGGGGTCGCAGCGCAGGGTGTCGAGGCGGTCGAGCGCCTGGTGCACGGTGACGGGATCGAGGACGCCGCGCGGCGTCGGGAGCACGTGGGGGGCGGGCAGGCCGAGGATCCAGGTGGCGCGGTGGACGCTGTGGTGGGCGTTCGCCCCGCACAGGACGGTCAGGGGCGGGAGGTGGGGGAAGCGTTCGCGGGCGAGCAGGACGGCCAGGAGGTTGGACTCCGTGCCTCCGGTCGTGATCAGGGCGTCGGGGGCGCGGCCGGAGGGGTGGACCAGGCGGGCGAGTTCGGCGGTGACCTGGGTTTCGAGGGCGGAGGCGGCCGGGGCCTGGTCCCAGGAGTCGAGTGAGGGGTTGAGGGCGGAGGCGGCCAGGTCGGCGGCGGTGGCGACGGCGAGTGGCGGGCAGTGGAGGTGGGCCGCGCAGTGGGGGTCCGCCGGGTCGGCGGCGCCTTCGGTGAGGGCGAGGACGAGGGTGCGCAGTGCCTCGTCGGTGCCGAGCCCGTGCTCGGGCAGGGCGGGCCCGCAGCGTTCCGCGAGGCGTCGGGAGACGGCGCCAGGCCCGCCCTCCGGGAGGGGGCCGCAGCGGGTGGCGGCGCCGTCGGCGAGGGCGGTGAGCACCGTGTCCACCAACGGCCGCAGGGCGCGGGACCCGGCGGTGCCGCCCGCGAGCGCGGCGGGGTCGGGCGGGGCGGGCGCGGACATGGCGGGTCACTCTCCGGGATCTGGGCGGTCGGGGACGGTGCGCGGTGCGGGCCGTGCCTGGGCCGAACGGCTGACGGCGCGCACAACGTATGCCGCGCGGGCGGGAGAGGGGCGCCCGTTGCGCGGCCGTTCCCCCGAAGGAGGGAAGCGCGAACAGATGTCTGAGGAACGGCGGGAGACACGGCGGTGAGCCGTGGGACGGGTGGGACCGGCGGGTCCGAAGGGGAAGGCGGTGGCGGGGCGTCAGGGGCGCGCGGCGGCGGTCGTCTCCGCGTACGCCTCACGGGCGGCCATCAGCTCTTCCCAGTGCTTCTCGGTCCAGGCGCAGACGACGGCGAGCGGTTCGAGGAGCCCGCGCCCCAGCGGCGTCAGGGCGTACTCGACGTGGGGCGTGGGCCCGGGGCGCTCGGTCCTGGTGATCAGCCCGTCGCGCTGGAGCGCGCGCAGCGTGTGCGTGAGGACCTTCGCCGTGGTGCGGTGCAGCGGCACCCGCAGTTCGGAGAAGCGGCGCGGGCCGTCCGCGAGGCAGACGAGGACGAGCGGTGCCCACTTGTCCGTGAACCGCAGAGGCAGCAGAACGGACGGGCACAGTTCCTCGAACATGTCGCGCCGCAGCGGTTCGCTCATGCGCTCCACGGTAGCCCGTACGCCGGTATCCCCTGGGGTACCGGGGGTGGGGCTACGGTCCGGCGGCAGGAACGACTGTCGGAGGTAACGGATGAGCGGGTTCGTGGTGTGGGGCGCCGGGGGCAGGGCCGGGCGGCGCGCGGTGGCGGAGGCGCGTGCCAGGGGGCACGAGGTGACGGCGGTGGTACGGGACCCGGCGGCGCACGCCGACGCGTTCGCCGACGACGCGCCGGGTGACGGCGGCGGGCGGGCCGGGAGCGTACGGCTCGTCGCGGGCGACGCCACCGACGCCGCCCGCGTGGCCGAACTGACGGCCGGGGCCGACGTGGTGATCAGCGCGGCGGCGGTGTACGGCCCGGGGACGGACCCGGACGCGTTCTTCACCGCGTCGTCCCGGGCGCTGCTCGCGGGCGTACGGGCGGGCGGCGTACGGCGGCTGCTGGTCGTCGGCCTCGCGTCGCTGCTGCCCGGCCCGGAGGGCAGGCCGCTGCTGGAGACCATGGGACTGCCGCAGGAGTTCATGCCGTTCGTGCTGGCGCACCGGAAGGGCCTGGACGTCCTGCGGCAGGAGGGCGCCGACGTGGACTGGCTGTACGCCAGCCCCGCCGGGGACTTCGACCACGACGGCGTGCGCACCGGCCGGTACGGGATCGCCGCGCACGGCGATCCCGCGGACCGGATCTCCTACCAGGACTTCGCCGTCGCCCTGCTGGACGAGGCGGAGAGGCCGCGGCACCGGCACACCCACCTGGCCGTCACCGGCTGAGGCTCCGCAGCGCCCGCCGCTCGTCGTCCACCTGGTCGGCGAGCCAGCGCCGCAGGGCCGGGTGCAGGTCGTCCCCGGCGAGGCAGCGCTCGGCCAGCGCGACCGTCCCCTCGTCCGTGAAGCCGCGCGGGTACCCGGAGCGGGCGACGGTGGTGGCCAGCGAGTGGCCGCGCCGCCCGGCGACGGCGACGGCAGCCGGGAAGTACCGCTCGACGTACGGGGCGAGCAGGTCGCGCTGCTCCGGCTGCCAGAAGCCCTCGGTGGTCGCGGCGAACAGGTAGTTCGACAGCCGGTCGGCCGGGTCGAACAGGTCGTCCCAGGCGGCGGCCTTGGCCTCCGCGTCGGGCAGGGAGGCGCGGCAGCGCGCCGCGCCCTCCTGCCCCGAGGCGCCGGGGTCACGCGCGACCTCGGCGTCGATCTCGGCGGCGTCGGTGGCCCCGAGTACGGCGAGCCGCTGGAGCAGGATCCAGCGCAGTTCCGGGTCGAGCGCGGGCCCGCCAGGCACGGTCCCCGCGTCCCACCAGCGGCGGATCGTGCCGGGCTCGGTGGCGGCCGTGACGGCGGCGCGGACCGCGACGAGGCGGCGGGCCGGGTCGGAGCCGTCGGCGGTGCGCTCCAGGATGTCGTCGGTGACGGCCGTCAGGACGGCGAGGGCCTGCGGGCGGTCGGCGAGCGGCACGTACCGGTCGGCGAGCTGCGTGCGGGCGAACCGCAGCACGCTCGACAGGACGGCGCTGGACGGCTCGCCTGGCAGGTTGCCGCGCGCGGCGGCGAGGAAGGCGAACGGTGACAGCAGGCCGTCGCGGACCATCTCGCGCGCCGCGTTCCACACGACGGCGCGCGTCAGCGGGTCGCCGAGGGTGGACAGGACGCGCTGCGCGGTGTCCCACGACTCGGGGTCGAGGCGGACCTTGGCGTAGGTGAGGTCGCCCTCGTTGAGGACGACGAGGTCGGGCCGCGGCCCGGTGAAGGTGTGCCGCGTCGTGCCGTCCTCGGCGGTCAGCTCGATGTCGGTGACCGCGCGCGCGACACTGGCCTGCGGGTTGGCGGGCTCGGTGTCGTAGAGGCCGACGCGCAGGCGGTGCGGGCGCCCGCCGGTGTGCGTGACGTCGAGGTGCCAGGCCACCGGTTCGACGGTGACGGCCGGGTCGAGCGTGTCGGGGCCGCTGGTGCGCAGCCACGCGTCGGCCCAGTCGGCGACGGGGCGGCCCGAGGCGCGCGCCATCGCGTCGATGAAGTCGGCGAGCGTCGCGTTGCCGAAGCGGTTGCGGGTGATGTGGTCGTTGATGCCCGCGAGGAAGCGGTCCTCGCCGAGCCAGGTGACGAGCTGCCGCAGCGCCGAGGCGCCCTTGGCGTACGAGATGCCGTCGAAGTTGTTCCAGGCGGACGCGGTGTCGGGCACGTCCTCGGCGCGCGGGGCGACGGGGTGGGTGGAGGGCCGCTGGTCCACCTCGTAGCCCCAGGGCTTGCGCACGGTGGCGAACTCGGCCCACGGCCGGTACGCCGTGGCCTCGGACAGGACCTGGTAGCCCATGTACTCGGCGAAGGACTCGTTCAGCCACACGTCGTCCCACCAGCGCAGCGTCACGAGGTCGCCGAACCACATGTGCGCCATCTCGTGCGCGATGACGACGCCGCGCACCTCGCGCTCCGTGTCGGTGACGGCGGAGCGGAAGACGAACTCGTCCCGGAAGGTGACGAGCCCCGGGTTCTCCATCGCCCCGGCGTTGAACTCGGGCACGAACGCCTGGTCGTAGGAGTCGAACGGGTAGGGCTCGTCGAAGAGTTCGTGGTACCGGTCGAAGCAGCGCCGCGTGATGTCGAGGATCTCGTCGGCCTCCTTGTCGAGGTAAGGGGCCAGCGAGCGGCGCGCGTGGATACCGAAGGGCAGTCCGGCGTGCTCGGTGCGCACGGAGTGGTATGGACCGGCGGCGACGGCCATCAGGTACGTGCTGACGCGCGGCGTGGTGGCGCAGCGCCAGCGGCCCGGCTCGCCCTCGACGGGGGTGGCCACCCCGTTGCCCAGCACCGTCCAGTCGGCGGGCGCGGTGACCGTCACGTCGAGGACGGCCTTGAGGTCGGGCTGGTCGAAGGAGGGGAAGACCTTCGGCCCCTCGGTCATACAACACATGGAGTAGAGGTAGGTGAGCCCGTCGGCGGGGTCGGTGAAGCGGTGCATGCCCTCACCCGTCGTGGAGTAGCGCATGTCCGCGGCGATGCGCAGCTCGTGCTCCCCCTCGGTCAGTCCGGCCAGCGGGTAGCGCCCGTCCGCGAGCGCCGCCGGGTCGAGCGTGCGGCCGTCGAGCGTGATGCCGTGGAGCGTCTCGGGGACCAGTTCGACGAACGTGTCGCCCGCCCGGAGCGCGGTGAAGCGGATGACGGTCTCGGAGGCGAAGGTGTCGGGACCGCGCGTGAAGTCGAGGTCGATCGCGTACCGGTGGACGTCGAGGAGCTGTGCGCGGGCTTCCGCTTCGACGCGGGTCAGTGAAGGCATGGGGATCATGCTGCCGTACGGGTGTCCGGGGGCGCACGTGAGTTGGCCCGTGGCCACCGGCGGGTCGGCAGGGGGCCGGGGGTGCCGCACGGGTCGCACGGATCACAGGGGGCGCGGTACGTGACACGCGGCTCGGGAAGTTCGTGCGGTCGGCTGCATGTGCCGACGGCGGCGGGCGGCGCGACGACCGGAACAGGATTGGTCCAGTCCAAAGCCTTGACGGTCTGTGCCGCCACTCCTTAAATCAAGCCCTGAACGGAACGCGGCGGGCCCGCCGGGATTGTCATAGTCATGCCATAGAGCACCCCCACCGCCACGTATCGGATGTGATGCGTCATGCGATCCTCCTTGCGCCCCCGGCCCTGGGCCGGCGCGCTCGCCATCCTCTCCCTGCTCCTCGGCCTCCTGGCCGTCGGCGCCACCCCCGCCTCGGCCGCCGCCACCGGCCCGATCACCGGCCTGGCAGGCAAGTGCATCGACGTCGCGGGCGCGAGCACGGCCAACGGCGCGGCCGTCCAGCTCTACGACTGCAACGGCACGGGCGCCCAGAACTGGACGGTCGCCGACGACGGCACGATCCGTGCCCTCGGCAAGTGCATCGACGTCACCGGCAACAGCACCGCCAACGGCGCGCAGCTCCAGCTGTGGACGTGTACCGGCGCCGCCAACCAGCGCTGGACCGTCAGCGCGGGCCGCGACATCGTGAACCCGCAGGCCAACAAGTGCGTGGACGCGACCGGCCAGTCCTCCGCGAACGGCACGCGCCTCCAGCTGTGGACCTGCACCGGCACCGCCAACCAGAAGTGGAACGTCCCCACCGGCGGCGGCGACCCGGGCCCGGGCCCCGGCCCCGGCGCGATGGCCGTCGCCCCCTACATCTACAACGGCTGGGGCAACCCGCCGAACCCCCAGACCGTCATGAACGCGACGGGCGTGCGCTGGTTCACCCTCGCCTTCGTCCTCAGCAACGGCTACTGCAACCCCATGTGGGACGGCGGCCGTCCGCTGACCGGCGGCGTGGACCAGCAGACCATCAACACCATCCGCGCGGCGGGCGGCGACGTCGTCCCGTCCTTCGGCGGCTGGAGCGGCAACAAGCTGGAGAGCTCGTGCGGTTCGGCCGGTGAGCTGGCCGCCGCGTACCAGCGCGTCATCAACGCCTACAACCTGCGCGCCATCGACATCGACATCGAGGCCGCCGCGTACGACTCCCCCACCGTCCAGCAGCGGACGGTCGAGGCGCTGCGCACCGTCAAGGCCAACAACCCCGGCCTGCGCGTCTACGTCACCTTCGGCACCGGCCAGAACGGCCCGGACACCAGCCTCATCAACCGCGCCGCCGCCGCGGGCCTCACCGTGGACGCCTGGACGATCATGCCGTTCAACTTCGGCGGCAACGGCCAGAACATGGGCCAGCTCTCCGTGCGCGCCGCCGAGGGCCTGAAGACCTCGCTGCGCAACGCGTACGGCTACACCGACGCGCAGGCGTACAGCCGCATGGGCATCTCGTCCATGAACGGCATCACCGACGTCGGCGAGGTCATCACCGTGGCCGACTTCCAGACGATGCGGGACTACGCCCAGCAGAACCGCCTGGCGCGCCTGACCTTCTGGTCCGTCAACCGCGACCGGCCCTGCACCGGCGGCCCCGCCGACTCGTGCTCGGGCGTCGGGCAGTCCAACTGGCAGTTCACCAGCGTCTTCGCCCAGTACACCGGCTGATCGGGAGGTCCTGGCACCGTGAGAACCCTCCGACGACGGCGCGCCACCCGGCGCACCCCGCTGCGGCTCGGCCTCGCCCTGGCCGCGCTGGTCACCGGCCTGGTGACGACCGCACCGGCCGCCCAGGCCGCGCCACCGTCCGCCGCCGCCCTGCCCTCGGGCTGGGCGACGGTGGTCGGCGCGGGCAGCGGCAAGTGCGTGGACGCCCGCGCCGCCGCGACCGGCAACGGCACGGTCGTGCAGCAGTACACCTGCAACGGCTCGACCGCGCAGCAGTGGCGCCTCACCCCGACCAGCGGCGGCTACTACCAGATCGGCAACCGCAACGCGGCCACGCAGGTCTGGGACGTCACCAACGTCTCCACGGCCGACGGCGGCACCGTCCAGCTGTGGAACTACAGCGGCGGCAACAACCAGCAGTGGCAGCCGGTCGAGCAGGCGAACGGCACGTACCGCTTCGTCAACCGCAACAGCGGCAAGTGCCTGGACGTGCCCGCCGCGTCCACGGCCGACAGCGTGCAGCTCCAGCAGTACGCGTGCAACGGATCGGCGGCACAATCGTTCCACGTGAACCCCGCTGACATCTCCAACCCGCCCGGCACGCCCGACCTGGGCCCCAACGTCCATGTCTTCGACCCGTCGATGGCGGACTCGGCGATCCAGTCCACGGTGAACGGCGTGTTCAACCAGCAGGAGACGGCGCAGTTCGGCAACGGCCGGGCCGCGTTCCTCTTCAAGCCGGGCGAGTACGACGTGGACGTGAACGTCGGCTACTACACGCAGGTCTCGGGCCTCGGCCTCTCGCCCGACGACACGCACATCGCCGGATCGGTGCACACCGAGGCCGACTGGTTCCAGGGCAACGCCACGCACAACTTCTGGCGCGCCGCCGAGAACCTGTCGGTGACGCCCGACTCGGGCACCGAGCGCTGGGCCGTCTCGCAGGCCGCCCCGTACCGCCGTATGCACGTCAACGGCAACCTCCAGCTGGACGACGGTGGTTGGTCGAGCGGCGGCTTCATGGCGGACACGGTCGTCTCGGGGCGCGTCATCTCCGGGTCGCAGCAGCAGTGGCTGTCGCGGAACACGGAGTGGTCGCAGTGGACCGGCTCCAACTGGAACATGGTCTTCGTCGGCGCGCAGAACCCGCCCGCCGGCACGTTCCCGAGCCCGCCGTACACCGTCGTGGACCGCACGCCGGTGAACCGCGAGAAGCCGTTCCTCTACATCGACGACGCGGGCGAGTACCGCGTCTTCGTGCCCGCGCTGCGCTCGAACACCCTGGGCACGAGCTGGCGGGGCACCACGCAGGCGGGCAGCTCGCTCTCGCTGGACGACGACTTCTACATCGTCCGGCCCGGTGAGACGGCCGCCGGGATGAACGCGGCACTGGCCCAGGGCAAGCACCTGCTCGTCACCCCGGGCATCTACCACCTGAACCAGACGCTGCGCGTGACCAACCCGAACACGGTGGTCCTCGGCCTCGGCCTGGCCACCTTCATCCCGGACAACGGCGTGACGGCCATGACGGTCGCCGACGTGGACGGCGTGAAGCTCGCGGGCATCCTCATCGACGCGGGCACGACCAACTCGCAGCTGCTCATGGAGGTCGGCCCGGCCGGGTCGTCCACCGACCACTCGGCCAACCCGACGTCGCTGCACGACGTGTTCTTCCGCATCGGCGGGGCGCACGCCGGAAAGGCGACGACCAGCCTGGTCGTCAACAGCGACGACGTCATCGGCGACCACCTGTGGCTGTGGCGCGGCGACCACGGCTCCGGCATCGGCTGGAACACCAACACGGCCGACACCGGGCTGATCGTGAACGGCGACAGCGTCACGATGTACGGCCTGTTCGTCGAGCACTACCAGAAGACGCAGACGATCTGGAACGGCAACGGCGGGCGGACGTACTTCTACCAGAACGAGATGCCCTACGACCCGCCCAACCAGGCCGCCTGGATGAACGGCTCCACCCGTGGCTACGCCGCCTACCAGGTGGCGAACTCGGTGACGAGCCATGAGGCGTACGGCCTGGGCAGCTACTGCTTCTTCAACGTCAACCGCAACGTCGTGGCGGACCGGGCCTTCCAGGTGCCGAACACGCCGGGTGTGCGGTTCGACAACATGGTCGCCGTCTCGCTCGGCGGCGGCTACGGCACGATCGCCAACATCATCAACAACACGGGCGGCCCGGTGAACCAGGCCAACCAGGTGCGCTATCTGACCGCCTATCCGTAGGCCTCACGGTCTGCGCGGCGGGAGCGAGGCCCCGTCCCCACCCCCCACAGCCCGCCGCCGGTCCCCCGGGCCCGGCGGCGGGCTCTCGCGTGCTCGGGCCCTGTCACACGCGGGCGACGGGGACGGGGGCGGCCGTCAGCTCGGAGGCGTGGTCGGCGAGCCAGGCGTGGACGGCCGCGCGCTCCCCCGGCGTGCCGCCGCACATGCCGCCGTCCGCCGTGACGACCGCCGTGACCTCGCGGGCGAGCACCAGCTCCCGTACGTGCTGCCAGCCGGGGCGGTCGTCCATGGGCGAGGCGGGGTCCATGAGGTCCATCACCGTGTCGGCGACGGCCAGGGACCGTGCGCCCGCGTGCGCCTGGAGGCGGGCGATCAGCCACTCGGGGGCCACCTCGGGCGCGCAGAGGTAGAGGACGGCGGCGGGGTGCAGGCGCAGGTCGGTCGCGGCGTCGGCGATCCGGCGGCGCCGTTCCCTCTCGGTCCTGGGCATCGCGTCCTCCCTCGCTCGGAGCGGGCTCAGGAGGCCATTGTGACGGATCGATCACACAGGGCGAAGCTGTTCGGCACGTCGCCCGCCGGTCGGCCGGGGGGCTGTGTCGGCGTGGCGGGCGGAAGAGGGCGCACGGGCCGGGCGCGTCGTCACGTGCGCGCCTCACGCGGGGAGGTCAGGCCGTACGACCGCTCTCGACGCTGGCCCATACGTCCAGGTCAGGTGTTCGTCTCCCGGGACCGGCTCGGGCAGCCGGGGCGTACCCGCCGTCTCCCGGGACGGAACGAGGGGGTGTCTCGGCGATCGAGATGGTGCGGACGGCGAAGGGGAGGGGGTCACGCCGGCTGCGCGACAGACTCGTGGATGTGCCGATGCATCGCACTGATCGACGAGACATGCGGGGCGAGACGATCTGTGGCGGATGCTGGAGGAGACCAGGTGGCGTCCGGCCGCCCCACTGCGCCACCTCGTCACCGTCGAACCGTCCAACGGGCTGAGCGACGCGCGGCACCACGTCTACTGGTCGCAGAGGCCGAACACGTCGGCCATCCGCAGGACGTCTTCGAGTCCAGCCGTCGTGACTGGGTACCGCTCAAGACGGTTCCCGACCTCATCACCAGAGGCGAGGTGCCAGCGGCCAACACGGCAGCCGCTCTCTTGCCTCTGCACCACCTGCACGCCTGAACATTCGCTGCTGGCCCCCGGTACACCGCTCGCTGGCGCGTCCGACCACACCGGCCGCGACAACGGAACATCCGCCACGACGGGCGCTCCCGCGAGGCGGACTTAGGGTGGATGCCGTCCGGCCCGAAGAGGGCCGAACGGAGCCGAGACCGCCAACTCACCTGAACCAGTGGGAGGGTGCTTCAGCACATCTCTGACCAGCGCAAACGCACTACCAGCGGATCGCTGTACTTTCCGCCTCTCACGAGCCCGGAAGACACCACCTCACCAGCGGCTTTACCCTCGGGTAGTCCTCATCACCCCAAGGTGGGTTCTCAACGGGGAGAGGAGCCGCATGTACGGGGCGCGGGCGTGGTCGAGTCCTCATCACCCCAAGGTGGGTTCTCAACGTCATCCCGGCGTAGCCCTGCCCCACGTGGTCCATCACGTCCTCATCACCCCAAAGTGGGTTCTCAACACCTCGGGGTGCTGCGGGGGTACGACGACGAGTCCTCATCACCCCAAGGTGGGTTCTCAACGCCGAGGCGTGGGACCTGGCCGCGCAGTACTACGGCTGGTCCTCATCACCCCAAGGTGGGTTCTCAACGACGACACTTCACGGCGTGTACGTGACAGCCTTACGGACCGGTCCTCATCACCCAAGGTGGGTTCTCAACCGGTGCTCACGCCGCCGCCCCCGTCCCGGTGCCGGTGGTCCTCATCACCCCAAGGTGGGTTCGCGACCTGCTGCACGCGACGACGGGGAGGATGAGAGCGGCATCGCCAAAAGGCCGCGTATGTCTTCTCGTTCGAGGGCGGGCAGCAACTCGGTGACGGAATCGGCCGTGGATCAGTGCCTCATCAGCCCGGTGGGAAGGCTACGAGCATGGACGCTGCCGACGCACCCACAGCGGTTGGCGGGAACATCGCCACCCAACGGAAGGCGCGGGGATGGGGTCAGCAGAAGCTGGCCGACCGCGCGATGATCTCCAAGTCCCTTCTGACCAAGATCGAGATCGGCGACCGGGCATGCCGCCCTGCGGTCGCCGCGGCGATCGCGGGAGCCCTCGGCATCCCGCTGTCGGTCCTCTACGGCCAGCCGTACGACGAGTCGCCCGCGCCCCAGCTGATCGATGCGCTCCGTTCGGCGGTCCGCCGCCACCGTCACCCGCAGATCGCCGACGTCCGCCCGGAAACGCTCGCCGAGGACATCACCACCGCGTCAGCTCTCCGGGCGTCCACCAACTACGCCGATCTGCTACCGGCGTTGCCGGAGCTGATCGGCCGCGCGGTCGCCCACGCCCACGACACCGGTGAACCCGAGGCGTGGCAGATGCTCGTGGACGCCTACAGCTGCGCATTCACCCTCGCCCACCGCCTCGGCTATCCCGACCTGGCGGACGTCATCGCCGCCCGACAGGAATGGGCGGCCACACAGACCTGGACACCCGTGGCCCAGATGGCCGCCGCCTGGTCCGCCGCAGGCACCTACCAGTCCGCCGGTGACTACCTCGAAGGGCTCGCGGTGACCGACCGCGCGCTGACCACGCTGGGCAGCGTCGGTTCGCAGAGCACGGCCGGACTGGTGGCCGCCGGATCACTCCACCTGCGCGCGGTCACCCTCGCCTCCCGCGCACGCGACGACGCCACCACGCAGCACCACCTGCGCCACGCCCGCCAGCTCGCCGAACGACTCCCTCCCGCAGACCAGTACCGACACAACCTCACCTTCGGGCGGGGCAACCTCGTCCTGCACGAACTCGCCACCCACATCGAGCTGGAACGTCCCCGTAAGGCCGTGGCGATGGCGGACCAACTCGTCGGCACCGATCTCCCCGGGCTGCCCGCCACGCGCATCGGCCATCTCCACATCGACGCGGCACGCGCGCACCTCGCCTCCGGTGACAGGGACGCCGCACTCACCTCCCTGATGCGCGCCAGGGAAGCCGCGCCACAGATGGCCCGCATCCACCCCATGGCGCGGGAAGTGCTGCGCGTACTCGTCTCACTGCACCGCAGGTCGAAGCCGGAGCTGACGCTTCTGGCCAAATGGGCGGGACTCATCGAGACGAAGTGAGGCGACGCTGATGACCTCATCAGGCGAGATCACGCACACTTTCAGAATCCGCCAGTCACGATGGCCTGCCTCCCCACCCGAATCGACGCAATTGCCCAGGCGCACAAGGCATGCCCCTCCGATCCGACCGAGCTTCGCACTCGTTGAGAATGTGTGAGCCGCTGGCTCTCCGACGCCGAAAGGGTGATGCCGTGACGACTCTCGCTGTCACCGGACATATGGACCTGACGAACGGGACGGTTTCCCTTGTCCGTGCTGCGCTGGAGGAGTTGCTGAAGGGGTACGAGCCGGGCGCGCTTGTCGGTGTCTCCTGCATCGCTGCGGGTACGGACAGCCTGTTCGCTGAGGCGGTGTTGGAGCGGGGTGGTCGGCTGGTGGTGGTCACTCCGGCTCGGGATTACCGGGCTCGGAAGGTGAAGCTCCAGCACGCGGAGCTGTACGACCGGCTGGTCGAGGCAGCGTCCGAGGTGGTCGTCATGCCGTTCGACACGGCGAGCCGGGAGGCGTACGAGGCGGCCGGGAAGGAACTGCTACGCCGGGCGGACCGGTTCGTGGCAGTCTGGGACGGCGTGCCCATGCAACCCGGCGGCCACGGCGGCACAGCCGCCACGGTGACCGAGGCCCGCGACGCGGGACTTGAGGTGGACGTCATCTGGCCCGAGGGCGCCGAACGAGGCTGAGACGGCCAACTCGCCTGACACAATGGGCCGGTGCTCCAGCACACGTCTGACCAGCACAGATGCACTACCGGCGGATCGCTGCACTTTCCGCCTCTCACGAGCCCGCTAGGCACCGCCTCACCAGCGGCTTTACCCTCGGGTCCTCATCACCCCACGGTGGGTTCGCAACGTGAGGACGTCATGGAGGCCGGGGAGGTCCCGGCCCTGCCGGTCCTCATCACCCCACGGTGGGTTCGCAACGTCCACAGCGGCCAGAGCATCACATACCGGCCGCGCGTCCTCATCACCCCACGGTGGGTTCGCAACGTCTGGGATGGGGATGGGTGGGCCGTCGGCTGCCGTCCTCATCACCCCACGGTGGGTTCGCAACAGACCGAGCACACCAGCCGGGACGGCGCGGTCCGGGTCCTCATCACCCCACGGTGGGTTCGCAACGGCCGCAGGGCGGATGCGTCGGCGTGGAGCAGCCCGGTCCTCATCACCCCAAGGTGGGTTCGCAATATCAGTCGTGCGAGGCCGAGGCTTCTCCCACCTCTCCATCCTCATCAGCCCGAGGCGGGTTGATGGCAGTGCTGGGCGGCGGACGGTGGGGTAGGGCGGTCGGCGCCTCGGATCGCGGCGCGCCGGGCGGCTTCTCCTCGCGCGTCGCGTCGGAGGCATCGCCGTGGACACCTCGTCCACAGGAATGTGTGACAGGCAGGGCACTCCTTGCGATACATCGCTGGTCACGGCGTCGCGCCCGGCACAGACTTCCCCAGCCGATCGGGCTGCGTCCGTGGACGCGGCCCGACTTTTGAAGTACCTTCCAGCTATGACCGTCACCCATGCCGAGGCGAACTTCTCCGAGCTGATCCAGCGGCCGAAGGACACCGTCGCCCGCATGCAGGGCAGTACGCGCAAGGGCATCCGGCTGCATCGGCGTGGCGAGGAGGACCTCTACCTCACCACCGCCAGCAAGGCCGACGAGGCCGCCCAGGTGCTCGACTCCACCACCCGCATGTTCGTCGCCCTGCTGAAGAGCAGTCCCGCCGCCGTCACGATACTGACCGACGTGTTCCCCGAGGCGTTCCCGTGGGTGCGCTTCCTGCCCGAGGAAGCGGTGCGCACGTTCCTCGTGGAGTTCATGGACACCGCCCGCGCCGCCTCCGACCTCGGCTCGATCGCCCCTCTCGTCCCACTGATCGCGTCCTGGAAGTCCACCGCAGAGGTCTACGCTGACCCTGAACTGGCCGCGCAGCTCCGTCGATCGACCGACGACGACCTGGGGCCGGTGGACATGGCGGGTTGATCTCGGAGGGTTGGGGCCTGTGCCACCGAGCAGGGGGGACTCCGTCGCACCACCGCCCACGGGCGGCGAATGCGACATCCGGTACGCGTCGAAGGATGCGGTGGCCGGATGGCGGGAGCTGTGCAACCAGGCCCCGGGGAACGCACGCAGGGCGTGGCAGGAGATGCGCGTCAACCCGGCCCCGCGTCCCCCGACGGAGCGCCATCACCAGCTGAGGTTCGACCTGGCCACCGCGCCGCACGCCGGTGGCCTGCTCCCGCAGTGGCAGATAGAGGTGACCGGCGGCGGGCGCATCTGGTACCTGTGGGACGAGCCCAGGCGCGTCTGCTGGCTGAAACTCGTCGCGGTCGGCCACCCGAAGCGGACCCAGTGACGGTCGGCCCGGCCGGGCGGACCGCGGCTCACTCCCCCCGCACGTCGTCCTCGTCGAGGGCGCGGCCCGCGATCGTCTCGTGGTGGCGGATGACCTCGGCGATGATGAAGTTCAGCAGCTTCTCGGCGAACGCCGGGTCCAGCTTCGCGTCCTCCGCCAGCCCGCGCAGCCTGGCGATCTGACGGGCCTCACGCGCCGGGTCGGCGGCCGGGAGGTCGTGCTCCGCCTTGAGACGGCCCACCCGCTGCGTGCACTTGAACCGTTCGGCGAGCATGTGGACGACGGCGGCGTCGATGTTGTCGATGCTGTCGCGCAGCGCGGTCAGCTCCGTGCGGACGGACTCGTCGAGGTCGGTGCGGCTCTTCATAGGGGCCACCCTATGACGCCCCCCTCAGCGGATCGCGCCGGCCGCCGGACCGCCCGAAAGACGCCGCTGCGCGAGGACGAAGAAGACGAGCACCGGCAGCGTGATCAGCGGAATCCGGCCTCGCACGTCGGCGGACGCCCGGCGGCTGCCACGTGCGAGGCCGGCACCTGCCGACAGGGCGCGACCGAAGTGGTGACTACGTAGGGTTCGCGTGGCTGGCCGGGGCTTCTCCGGTGTCGAGCGGCGCGTCTTCCGGACGGTGCTTCTTCTCCGGCAAGGCGCCTATGAGGGCAGCACCGAGCACGACGAGGGCGGCAGCGACGGTGAGCGCGAGCGAGAAGCCTTCCGTCGCGGCGTGCGCGGGGTGGTCCTGTACGCCGTGCGCGTCGCTGCGGCGCGCGGCCAGAGCGACGAGCACCGCCACCCCCACGGCGCCGCCGACCTGTTGGACGGAGCTGAGGAGGGCCGAGCCGAGCCCGGCGTTCTCCTCGGTGGTGCCTGTGAGAGCGGCGACGGTCAGGGCTGGCAGACTCAGCCCGCATCCGAGGCTGGTGACGAGCATGCCGGGCAGCACTCCGGAGACATAGCCGTCGCTCGGTGCCACGCCGGACAGCAGCAGCAGTCCTGCCGCGGTGATCAGGAACGAGAGGACGAGGGCCGGGCGCGCGCCGAGCCTGGCCACCGCTCGGGAGGAGAGCCACATGCCCACGAGGATTCCGGCGCAGTAGGGCAGGTAGGCGACACCGGCCGTGAGCGGGCGGTAGCCCAGCACGGCCTGGAGGTGCACCATCAGCAGGAAGGCCATCGCGTACATGGCGGCGGAGAACAGCAGGGTCGCCCCATTGGCGACGGCGCGCGTCCGGGACGACAGGAACGACAGCGGCAGCAGCGGTTCGGCGGTGCGTGCCTCGACCGCGACGAACGCGACGGCCAGGACCACGGCAAGGACCAGGAAGACGACAACGGCCGGGTCTCCCCAGCCCGACTCCCCGATCCGGAGCAGCCCGTAGACGAGCGACACCACGGCACCGGTGCCGAGTACCGCACCGGGTACGTCGAGACGCACCGCGCGTTCGTGCCGACTCTCGGCGACCAGGCGCGGGAGCAGCGCGACGGCGGCCAGGGCCACCGGCAGGTTGATCAGGAAGATCCAGCGCCAGGACGCCAGGCCGGTCAGCGCGCCGGAGATCACCAGGCCCGTCGTGCCGCCCAGAGCCGCGATGCCGCCCCAGATGCCGAACGCCTTGGCGCGCTCCTCGGTACCGGGGAACAGCAGTGTGATCAGTGCCAGCGCGGCCGGGCTGGCCATGGCCGCTCCCGCTCCCTGGACGAACCGTCCGGCCACGAGGTGCCAGGGCTCCTGGGCGAGCCCGCAGAGCAGGCTCGCCGCGCCGAACAGCGCGACACCGGTCAGGAAGACGCGTCTGCGGCCCAGCAGGTCGGCCATGCGGCCGAACAGCAACAGCAGCCCGCCGAAGGCGAGGAAGTAGGCGTTGACGACCCAGGCCAGGCCCGCGGCGCTGAAGCCGAGGTCGTCGCGCATGCTGGGGAGCGCCACGCTCACGACGTTGTCGTCCAGGATGAGCATGAACTGCACGAAGCACAGCACCACCAGGGCAGGTCCGCGGCGCCCGAGGGCGTTGGCCGTGGCCATGGTTGACACCGACGTCATGCCGACCGCCCTGTCTTCGTGAACGGCCGGTGCGAACTGCGGTGGCGCCCATGGCGCGGTGGGTGGGTGATCGGCATGTGAACGACGTTATGCACCGGCCGCGCCAGCCGCTATGCGCTACAGGGCCACGCCGTGTCGCATTGAGGACATAGGCTGGGAGCCATGACCAGGACCGTCGTGGGAGCCGCCCCGCGCGGGGTGGGCGCGATCGTCGTCGGGAACTTCCCGTTGGCGTACGGGCAGTGGTTCGTCCCGCACAGTCACCCGCAGCACCAGTTGGCCTGGGCGCGGCACGGTGTGCTCGGCGTGGCCGTCGAGGACGCCTACTGGGTCCTGCCACCCACACGTGCGCTGTGGCTGCCCGCGGGGGTCGTCCACCGGACCGGCGCGACCCGCGACGCGGTGCTGTGCAGCCTCTACTTCGAGCCCGACAGATGCGGCCTGAGCTGGGCAGAACCCACGCCCGTCGGCATCGACGGGCTGCTGGCCCACCTGATCCCCCACCTCGGCCGCGAAGACCTCCCCGACGACGCGCGGCTACGGGCGGAGGCGGTCGTACTGGACCTGCTGCGCCCGTTGCCCGCCACGCCCATCAGGGTGCCGGACCCCGCCGACGACCGCGTACGCGCCGTGGCCGACGCGCTGCTCGCCGACCCGGCGGACCCACGGAGCCTTGAGGCGCACGCACGGGCCGTGGGCGTGAGCCGACGCACCCTGACCCGGCTGTTCGTCCATGACACCGGGATGAACTTCGACCGCTGGCGCACCCATCTGCGGCTGCGTGCCGCCCTCCCCCTGCTCGCCGAGGGCCAGCCCGTCTCCCGCGTCGCACGCACCGTGGGGTACGCGACAGCGAGCGCCTTCCTCGCGGCGTTCCGGCGCACCGTCGGCACGTCCCCGGGACGCTACCTTCGTGGCGACGCCTCGTTCGAGGCATCTGCTGCGAGCGCCGCCGATGAATGACCGCTGCGGGATGCGGAGTTCGACGCGCCGGACGGTCGCGGCCGGGGGCGCGACGACGCCCGCCCCCTCGGTCGGGGAGGGGCGGGCGTCGAGCTGTCCGTACGGCTCTGTACGGCACGGGTGGGGCGGGCGGGGTCAGACGGTCAGCGACCGGTCCGTGGGCCGCACCGGGTAGGGCAGCGTGGACTCGCCGGTCAGGAAGCGGTCCACACCACGGGCCGCCGCGCGGCCCTCGGCGATGGCCCAGACGATCAGCGACTGGCCGCGCCCGGCGTCCCCGGCGACGAACACGCCGTCCACCGAGGTGGCGTACGAGGCGTCGCGCGTGACGTTGCCCCGCGCGTCCAGCTCAAGGCCGAACTGCTGGACGAGCCCGTTCTCCTGGTCGGTGCCGGTGAAGCCCATGGCCAGGGTGACGAGCTGGGCCGGGATCTTCCGCTCGGTGCCGGGCAGCGGGGTGAGCCTGCCCTCCACGAACTCGACCTCGACCAGGTGGAGGAACTGCACGTTGCCGTCCTCGTCGCCCTCGAAGTGGGTGGTCGAGACCGCGTAGACGCGCTCGCCGCCCTCCTCGTGCGCGGAGGTGACCTTGTAGGTCATGGGGAACGTCGGCCACGGCTGGTGGCCGGGCCGGTCGTCGCCCGGGCGCGGCATGATCTCCAGCTGCGTGACGGACGCGGCGCCCTGCCGGTGGGCGGTGCCGACGCAGTCGGCGCCGGTGTCGCCGCCGCCGATGACGACGACGTGCTTGCCCTCGGCCGTGATCGGCGAGGTGACGAGGTCGCCCTCCTGCACCTTGTTGGCCAGCGGCAGGTACTCCATCGCTTGGTGCACGCCCTTCAGCTCCCGCCCCGGCACGGGCAGGTCACGCGCGGTGGTGGCCCCGGCGGCGATGACGACCGCGTCGTACCGCTTGCGCAGCCGGGCGGCGTCCACGTCACGGCCGACCTCCACGCCGGTGCGGAACTTGGTGCCCTCGGCGCGCATCTGCTCGACGCGGCGGTTGAGGTGACGCTTCTCCATCTTGAACGCCGGGATGCCGTAGCGCAGCAGGCCGCCGATGCGGTCGGCCCGCTCGAACACGGCGACGGTGTGGCCCGCGCGGGTCAGCTGCTGGGCGGCGGCGAGCCCGGCGGGGCCCGAGCCGATCACGGCGACGGTCTTGCCCGACAGGCGCTGCGGCGGCTGCGGCGTGACCGCGCCCGCATCCCACGCCTTGTCGATGATGGTGACCTCGACGTTCTTGATGGTCACCGGCGGCTGGTTGATGCCCAGCACACAGGCCGACTCGCACGGCGCGGGGCACAGCCGCCCGGTGAACTCGGGGAAGTTGTTCGTCGCGTGCAGCCGCTCGCTGGCCGCGGCCCAGTCGCCGCGGTACGCGTAGTCGTTCCACTCGGGGATGAGGTTCCCGAGCGGACAGCCCTGGTGGCAGAACGGGATGCCGCAGTCCATGCAGCGCCCGGCCTGCTTGCTGATGACGGGCAGCAGCGAACCGGGGACGTAGACCTCGTTCCAGTCGCGGACGCGCTCCTCGACGGGGCGGGACGTCGCGACCTCGCGGCCGGTGGTGAGAAAGCCCTTCGGGTCAGCCATGGGACGCCGCCTCCATCATCTTCTCGTGGGTCTCGGACTCGGAGAGCCCGGCCCGCTCGGCGGCGTCCTTGGCGGCGAGCACGGCCTTGTAGGTGGTGGGGATGATCCTGCGGAAGCGGGCAGCCGCGGCGTCCCAGTCCTTCAGGAGCCCGGCGGCGACCGTGGAGCCCGTCTCGTCCGCGTGGCGGCGCACCACCTCGTGCAGCCAGGCGCGGGCGGAGTCGTCCAGCTCCTCCACGGCGACCATGCCGGTGTTGACGTTCTTCAGGTCGAGGTCGATCACGTACGCCTCGCCGCCCGACATACCGGCCGCGAAGTTGCGCCCGGTCGCGCCGAGCACGACGGCCCGGCCGCCGGTCATGTACTCGCAGCCGTGGTCCCCGACGCCCTCGGCGACCACGAGGGCGCCCGAGTTGCGGACGCAGAACCGCTCGCCGACCCGGCCGCGCAGGAAGATCTCCCCGCCGGTCGCGCCGTAGGCGATGGTGTTGCCCGCGATGGTGGAGAACTCGGGCAGGTGGTCGGCGGCGCGGTCGGGGCGGACGACCAGACGGCCGCCCGACAGGCCCTTGCCGACGTA
The DNA here is from genome assembly GCF_000719135.1 of Streptomyces avicenniae. Taxonomy (GTDB): domain Bacteria; phylum Actinomycetota; class Actinomycetes; order Streptomycetales; family Streptomycetaceae; genus Streptomyces; species Streptomyces avicenniae. The sequence goes on from NZ_JOEK01000014.1 coordinate 166,506, forward strand.
GTCGTTCCCGTCGCCCTCAAGGCGCAGGGTCACGCCGCGCGGCACGAACGCGCCGAACGACTGCCCGGCCGAGCCGGTGAAGGTGATGTCGATGGTGTCGTCGGGCAGCCCGGCGCCGCCGAACCGCTTCGTCACCTCGTGGCCCAGCATCGTGCCGACCGTGCGGTTGATGTTGCGGACGGCGACCTGGGCGCGCACCGGGTGCGCCTCCTCCGCGGTCGCGGCGGACAGGGCGTCGGCCGCGAGGCGGATCAGCTCGTTGTCCAGCGCCTTCGCCAGCCCGTGGTCCTGGTCGGTGACGCGGTGCCGCGCGGTGCCCTCGGGCAGCTCGGGCACGTACAGCAGCGGGGCGAGGTCGAGGTCCTGCGCCTTCCAGTGGTCCACGGCGCGGGAGACGTCGAGCAGCTCGGCGCGGCCGACGGCCTCCTCCAGCGTGCGGAAGCCCAGCTCGGCCAGCAGCTCGCGGACCTCCTCGGCGATGAACTCGAAGAAGTTGACGACGAACTCGGGCTTGCCGGTGAACCGCTCGCGCAGCACCGGGTTCTGGGTGGCGATGCCGACCGGACAGGTGTCCAGGTGACACACGCGCATCAGGATGCAGCCGGAGACGACGAGCGGCGCGGTCGCGAAACCGAACTCCTCGGCGCCCAGCAGGGCGGCGATCACGACGTCGCGGCCGGTCTTCAGCTGGCCGTCGGTCTGGACGACGATACGGTCGCGCAGCCCGTTGAGCAGCAGCGTCTGCTGCGTCTCGGCGAGGCCCAGCTCCCAGGGGCCGCCCGCGTGCTTGAGCGAGGTGAGCGGCGAGGCGCCGGTGCCGCCGTCGTGGCCGGAGATCAGCACGACGTCGGCGTGCGCCTTGGAGACGCCCGCGGCGACGGTGCCGACGCCGACCTCGGAGACCAGCTTCACGTGGACGCGGGCCGCCGGGTTGGCGTTCTTCAGGTCGTGGATCAGCTGCGCCAGGTCCTCGATCGAGTAGATGTCGTGGTGCGGCGGCGGCGAGATCAGGCCGACGCCCGGCGTCGAGTGCCGCGTCTTGGCAACCCACGGGTAGACCTTGTGGCCCGGCAGCTGGCCGCCCTCGCCCGGCTTGGCGCCCTGGGCCATCTTGATCTGGATGTCGTCGGCGTTGACCAGGTACTCGCTGGTGACGCCGAACCGGCCGGACGCGACCTGCTTGATCGCGCTGCGGCGCAGCGGGTCGTGGAGGCGGTCGGAGTCCTCGCCGCCCTCGCCGGTGTTCGACTTGGCGCCGAGGCGGTTCATGGCGACGGCCAGCGTCTCGTGCGCCTCCTGCGAGATGGAGCCGTAGCTCATCGCGCCGGTGGAGAAGCGCTTGACGATCTCGGCGACCGGCTCGACCTCGTCCAGCGGCAGGGGGGCGCGCTCGCCCTCGCGCAGCCGGAACAGGCCGCGCAGCGTCATCAGCCGCTCGGACTGCTCGTTCACGCGCGAGGTGTACTGGCGGAAGATGTCGTAGCGACGCTCACGCGTCGAGTGCTGGAGCCGGAAGACCGTGTCCGGGTCGAACAGGTGCGGCTCGCCCTCGCGGCGCCACTGGTACTCGCCGCCGATCTCCAGGTCACGGTGCGCGGGGGCGACACCGGAGGCGGGGTACGCCTTGGCGTGACGGGCCGCGACCTCGCGGGCGACCACGTCGAGCCCGGCGCCGCCGATCTTGGTCGTGGTGCCGTGGAAGTAGGTGTCCACGAAGCCCTCGTCCAGGCCGACGGCCTCGAAGACCTGCGCGCCCCGGTAGGAGGCGACGGTGGAGATGCCCATCTTGGACATGACCTTCAGGACGCCCTTGCCGAGCGCCTTGATGAGGTTGCGGAGGGCCTCGTCCGCCTCGACACCCGGCAGGTACGTGCCGCGGGCCACCAGGTCCTCGACCGACTCCATGGCCAGGTAGGGGTTGACGGCGGCGGCGCCGTAGCCGATGAGCAGCGCGACGTGGTGCACCTCGCGGACGTCGCCCGCCTCGACGAGCAGGCCCACCTGGGTGCGCTGCTTCGTGCGGATGAGGTGGTGGTGCACGGCCGAGGTGAGCAGCAGCGACGGGATGGGGGCGTGCTCGGCGTCCGAGTGGCGGTCGGAGAGCACGATGATGCGGGCGCCGTCGGCGAGGGCCGCGTCCACCTCGCCCTCGATGGCGGTCAGCCGCTCGGCGAGCGCCGTGCCGCCGCCGCCGACGCGGTAGAGGCCGGAGATCGTGGCGGCGCCGAAGCCGGGCAGGTCGCCGTCGGCGTTGATGTGGATGAGCTTGGCCAGCTCGTCGTTGTCGATCACCGGGAAGGGCAGCGTCACGGTGCGACAGGACGCCGGGGTGGCCTCCAGCAGGTTGCCCTGCGGGCCGAGCGCCGAGTTGAGCGAGGTGACCAGCTCCTCGCGGATGGCGTCCAGCGGCGGGTTCGTGACCTGCGCGAACAGCTGCGTGAAGTAGTCGAAGATCAGCCGGGGGCGCTCGGAGAGCGCCGCGATGGGGCTGTCGGTGCCCATCGAGCCGATCGGCTCGGCGCCGGTCCTCGCCATCGGCGTCAGCAGGACGCGTAGCTCCTCCTCGGTGTAGCCGAAGGTCTGCTGGCGGCGGGTGACGGAGGCGTGGGTGTGGACGACGTGCTCGCGCTCGGGCAGGTCGGCCAGCTCGATGACGCCCGCGTCCAGCCACTCGGCGTACGGGTGCTCGGCGGCCAGCCGCTCCTTGATCTCGTCGTCCTCGATGATGCGGTGCTCGGCGGTGTCCACCAGGAACATGCGGCCGGGCTGGAGCCGCCCCTTGCGCACGACGCGCGCCGGGTCGATGTCGAGGACGCCGACCTCGGAGGACAGCACGACGAAGCCGTCGTCGGTGACCCAGTAGCGGCCGGGGCGCAGACCGTTGCGGTCGAGGACCGCGCCGACCTGGACGCCGTCGGTGAACGTGACGCAGGCCGGGCCGTCCCAGGGCTCCATGATCGTGGAGTGGTACCGGTAGAAGGCGCGGCGGGCCGGGTCCATGGACTCGTGGTTCTCCCACGCCTCCGGGACCATCATCAGCACGGCGTGCGGCAGCGAGCGCCCACCGAGGTGCAGCAGCTCCAGGACCTCGTCGAAGCTCGCCGAGTCGGACGCGTCCGGGGTGCAGACGGGGAAGACCTTCTCCAGCTGCTCCTGGCCGCCGAAGAGGCCGCTGGCGAGCTGGGACTCGCGGGCGCGCATCCAGTTGCGGTTGCCGCGGACCGTGTTGATCTCGCCGTTGTGGGCGACGAAACGGTAGGGGTGTGCCAGCGGCCAGCTGGGGAACGTGTTGGTCGAGAAGCGGGAGTGCACGAGCGCGATGGCGCTGGTCAGCCGCCTGTCCGACAGGTCGGGGAAGAACGGCTCCAGCTGCCCCGTGGTGAGCATGCCCTTGTAGACGAGCGTGCGCGCGGAGAACGACGGTAGGTAGACACCGGCCTCGCGCTCGGCGCGCTTGCGCAGCACGAAGGCGAGCCGGTCGAGCTCCAGGCCGGTGCGTCCGCCCTCGGTGTCGGCGACGAACAGCTGGCGGAACGACGGCATGGTCGCCCGCGCGGCGGCGCCGAGGAGCTGGGGGGCGACGGGTACCTCGCGCCAGCCGAGGACGGTGAGGGCCTGCTCGGCGGCGAGGGCGTCGATCCGGGCGGCGGCGGCGTCGGCCTCGGCGGGGTCGGCCGGGAGGAACGCGGTGCCGACCGCGTACGCGCCGGCGGCCGGAAGGGTGAAGGGGACGGCCTCGCGGAGGAAGGCGTCGGGGATCTGGAGCAGGATGCCGGCTCCGTCGCCGGTGTCCGGGTCGGAACCGGTGGCACCGCGGTGTTCGAGATTCCGCAGCACGGTCAGCGCCTGATCGACCAGTTCGTGGCTGGCCTCACCGGTGAGCGTGGCGACAAAGCCGACGCCGCACGCGTCGTGCTCGTCGCGCGGGTCGTACAGGCCCTGTCGAACCGGGTGGGACGCGGAACGCATCGGCTCTCCCGTCGTCGTCTTGTGGCTGGTGCTGGCTTCCGAGGGACGACGTTGGCCCTGGCGTTCGTTAAATTTTCGTGCAGGTTACACGATGACCCGGTTCCCGGGAAGCGGATACAGAGGTCCACGATGCGGACTTGGCGCCGTGGAACCGTGCCGGTTATGGCGGATATGGCCACCCGGCGCCCGGCCTCGTGGCCGCGGGCCACCGCTCGGAGACCACCCGACCTATGCCCGGTGTCAAGGAGCCGAAACCCGCCAGAAACAAACTCACCCGGGCGGCACGTCCGATGGCACAGCGCGTTCAGGGGTGTCCGCTATTCCCGATCATGGGAAAAATGGCGCGAAAGGTCGGGGTCACGCCGGGTGACAGTGCCCGAGGGTCCTTCGCCGAAGGCGCTCTAGCCGAGCGCCGTGCCGAAGAGGGCGCCGAGGGCGTACGTGATCCCGGCCGCGGCGGCGCCGAGCGCCAGCTGCCGTAGCCCGCTGAACCACCAGGGGCGCGCCGTCAGCCGGGCCACGACGGCGCCGCACAGGAAGAGGCCGAGCAGCGCCAGCGCGACGGCCGGCCACAGCGACGCGGCGCCGAGCAGATAGGGGAGCACCGGCAGGACGGCGCCCACCGCGAAGGCCCCGAACGACGAGACGGCCGCCACGGTCGGCGAGGGCAGGTCGTCCGGCGCGACGCCCAGCTCCTCGCGGGCGTGGATCTCCAAGGCCTGGTCGGGATCGGCGGACAGCTGCCGCGCGACCTCACGGGCGAGCCCCGGCTCGACGCCGCGCCGTACGTAGACCTCGGTCAGCTCGTCCAGCTCGGCGGAGGGGTGGCGGCGCAGCTCGACGCGTTCGACCTCGATCTCGGCCTGCACCAACTCGCGCTGGGAGGCCACCGAGGTGTACTCGCCCGCCGCCATGGAGAACGCCCCGGCGGCCAGCCCCGCCATCCCGGCGACGACGACGGTCTGCGAGGAGGCCGAGCTGCCCGCCACACCGGCGATCAGCCCGAGGTTGGAGACCAGGCCGTCCATGGCGCCGAAGACGGAAGGCCGGAGCCAGCCACCGTTCACGTCACGGTGGCTGTGGTGCGCTTCGGCGTTCTCGCTCACGGGGTGCTCGGGCGGTGCGGCGGCGGCAGGGTCAGGGCTTGGCCGGAGCGGCGTCCGCGTCGTCCCCTGCGTCCTTGTCGGCGTCGGCCGCGCTCCCGGCGCCGACCTCCGCGGCGACGGGCTCACCGGCGTCGTCCGCCGGGTCGGCCTTCTCGGTGCTCACCTTCGCCGGGGCGTCGTCGTCCGAGGCGTCCGGGGCATCCAGGGCGTCCGCGCCGTCCGTGGCGTCGTCCGCGCCGGGCTCGACGCTCTCCTCACGTCCCGGCCGCCGCTTGGCGGAGAGGACGAAGTACACGACGGCGGCGGTGAAGACGAGGATCGACGTCCAGCCGTTGAGCCGCAGGCCGAGGAACTCGTGCGCCTCGTCGATCCTGAGGTACTCGATCCAGAAGCGGCCCACCGTGTAGGCGGCGACGTACAGCGCGAACACGCGGCCGTGGCCCAGCTTGAAGCGGCGGTCGGCCCACAGGACCAGCGCCGCGACGCCGAGGCACCACAGCGACTCGTACAGGAAGGTGGGGTGGAACGTGCCGTTGTCCAGCCCGTTGTCGATCTCGACGGCCCAGGGCACGTCGGTGGCGCGGCCGTAGAGCTCCTGGTTGAACCAGTTGCCCCAGCGGCCGACGGCCTGCGCGAGCACGATGCCGGGGGCGAGGGCGTCCGCCATGGGGGGCAGCGCGATGCCGCGCCTGCGGCAGGCGACCCAGGTGCCCAGGGCGCCACCCGCGATGGCGCCCCAGATGCCGATGCCGCCGTCCCAGATGCGGAACGAGTCCACCCAGTCGCGGCCCTCGCCGAAGTACAGCTGGTGGTCCGTGATCACGTGGTAGAGCCGCGCGCCGACGAGGCCGAACGGGACCGCCCAGACGGCGATGTCGGCGACCGTACCCGGCCTGCCGCCCCGCTCGACCCAGCGCTTGCCGCCGAGCCAGATGGCGAGGAAGACGCCGATGATGATGCACAGCGCGTACCCGCGCAGCGGGAGCGGTCCGAGGTGGATCTCGCTCTCACCGGGGCTGGGAATCGAGGCCAGGATCTCCATGGTGTCCCCGACGCTACCGTGCCTTCGGCCCGCGCGGTAATCCATGGACCCGGATGAGATCGACTCTCACGGTGGGCGCCGGGGGCGTCACGCCGGGTGGTCGCCCGTCCCGGGTCGGATGCGCGGGACGACGCCGCACTCCTCGCTCTCCGGCTCGCCGCTGCGGTCGTACGGATCGGTCTCCGGGCCGCCAGGGCGCCGCGCTCCCGCAGCCGGGAGTCGAACAGCGGGTCGAGGTGGCCGTCCGTGACGGCGCCGTCGTCGTTGCCCCGGTCGGCGTTCCAGGTGAGGCGCCGGACCGTGCCGGGGGTGACGTGCGGGTGGCCTCGTCCGAGCCGTCCGTGGCCGGCAGGGGGTGGACGAAGGCGTGGTCGCCGTGGAAGCGGGAGAAGAGGACGGCGGCGGCGTGCTCGACGCTCGGTTCGCGCAGGGAGCGGGCCATGTGGTCGCCGACCTCCGTGGCCAGGGGGTCGAGGAGCGCGAGCGCGTCCCCTCTGCGCCCCGCCACCGGCGCAGGGCTCTGTCGGCCGTGCGCGGAGAAGGATCTTCGCGTCCTTCACATCGACGACGCGAGCCACGCGGGATGGACCGTGGGATCGAACGGACGGATCACGGGCAAAGTGAATCACCCGTGATCGCAGTGTGATCACGGGTGCCGGTGAAGGTGTCGGACGGGGAGAGGGACGGTGTCAGGGCGCGGCGGTGGCCAGGTCCTCGACGCGGGAGCGCAGGGAGTCGGGGGTCAGGGGCTCGGAGGAGCCGTAGATGTCCTCGCCGTTCAGCAGGATCGTCGGCGTCGCGTTGAAGTCGCTGCTGGTGAAGGCGGCGTTGGAGCGGTTGACCCACGCGTCGTGCTCCCCGTCCTCCACGCAGCCGCGGAACGTCGGGGTGTCCAGGCCATCGACGTCGGCCGCGAGGTCGAGCAGGCGCGTCCTGTCGCCGAACGCGTCGTCCGTCTCGGCGGGCTGGTTGCCGAAGAGCACGTCGTGGTACTCGGTGAAGCGGTCGGCGTCGCGCGCGCAGGCGGCGGCGTTGGCCGCGTACTTGGAGCCGTTGCCCCCGAGGTTGCCGTCGATGATGGAGACGAGGTGGTACTCCACCCGCAGCGACCCGTCGTCCGTCAGCTCGTGCACCGTGTCGCGGAAGGTCTGCTCGAACTGGCCGCAGGCCGGGCAGCGGAAGTCCTCGTAGACGGTGAGCGTCGCCGGGGCGTCCGCCCGGCCCACCACGATCGGCTCGGCGCTCGCGCCGCTCGCCGAGTCGTCGCCGCCCCCGGCCGCCACGACGCCGAGACCCGCCGCCACGGCGAGGACGGCCACGGCGACGCCGCCCACCTTCACCGAGCGGACACGCCGCTCGGAGTTCTTCTCACGCTCCCGCTGCTCCTTGAGCCGTTCGCGGGCGCTGCGCTTGCCTTCTCGGTTCTTCTCGCTCACGCCTGGGCCAACGAACCGGGTCCGCGCAGGACACGCCCGGACGGCGAAGACCGACGGATCAGCGCTCGGTGCGCTCCGCGGCGGGCTGCTCCCACGGGACGCTGAGCCACGGGCTCTCCTGGTGCGTGGAGAGGATGCGGTGCGCCTCGCGCATCTCCGTGTACCAGTCGCCGAACTCCTCGCTGTCGAAGTGCAGGCAGCGGCCGAGGATGTAGCCCGTCGCGAAGTCGGCCCACGAGCGGTACGCCTGCCGGGCGACGGCCCCGGCGCGCAGGACGGCCGCCTCCGTCTCGGCGACGCTGCTGTAGCGGGCGCCGAGCCCCCAGCGGGCCATGCAGGAGGCGCGTCCGATGTCCCAGGAGATGACGGACCGCACGCACGCGCCCTGGTCCAGGAGCCCGTCGGCGCGGAACCTGGCCTCGTAGCGCAGGACCCGTCCGATGAGGTCCTGGACGAGCGCGATGTCCGCGTCGAGGTCGAAGCCGGGAGGCCTGCCGGTCTGGTCCACGACCTCGGCGGTGCGCGAGAGGATGATGCGCTCGGCGGTCTCCCGCCACTGCGCGGCCTCGGGGACGGCGCCGACCTCCAGGATCATCGCCTGCCGGATGCGCAGGACGAACTCCCAGGCCGGGGAGATGACTTCACGGCGCAGCAACCGTCGCTGCATGGTCTGCCACTCGGCGCGGCTGCCGACGCCCCACCAGCGGCGCAGGAGCGCGCGTTCCTCCGAGTAGCCGCCGCTCTGCCAGCCGAGCTGGTTCCAGGGGGCGCCGTTGTTCACCATGAGGAGCGCGCCGCAGGCCATGCCGTGCGCGAGCGGTCCGGAACGGTGCCCGTTCCACAGGGTCTTGAGGCGTTCCTCGGCGACCGGGGCCTTGGCCGCCCTGCGCCAGCGGCGGGCGTCGGCGGGCAGGAAGGTCTCGGCGGGCGTGCCTGGGTTCAGCGCCAGCCAGCGGATGGATCGGGGCAGGGCGCGGGAGAGGTGGCGCAGATCGACGCGTTCGAAGACGCGGTCGGCGGTCGGGGGCGGGAGCGCGCCGCGGGTGAACGCGGGGAGGCTCAGGCCCTTGAACCTCGGGTCGTGGAAGGGCGTGTAGGGGAACGGCGGGGTGAAGGCGCCCGCGGCGTCGGAGAGTTCACGGGAGGTGGGGAGGAAGATGTCGGTCCCGGCGAGGACGGCGAGGTAGGTGTCCCACTCCCCCGCGCTGCCGGCGTCGTACAACCGCTGCTCCACCGCCGATGGCGGCTGCCACGGTATGTCCTCCGCGGCCCCGTCGGTGCCCATGGATCCCGACCCTACCGGAACGCGGCCGGGTGACCGCGTTCCGGTGCCGGGGCCCTGGGCGGGCGGAGTTCAGCGCCCGGCGCGCACGCCCCGCGCGAGGTCGGCGGCCAGGGCGCGCAGCCCCGCCGGGCCCGCCGTGGTGTCCTCGCCGCTCTCGTCCAGCCGCTTCACGAACGCGGTGCCGACGATCACGCCGTCGGCGAACGCCGCGACCTCGGCGGCCTGTTCCGCCGTGGAGACGCCGAGCCCGACGCAGACCGGCAGGTCGGTGACGGCCTGGGTGCGCCGCACCAGGTCGGCTGCGCCCGAGCCGACGGCCGTCCGGGCGCCGGTGACGCCCATGACGGAGGCCGCGTAGACGAAGCCGCTGGCCGCCGCCGTGACGGTGGCGAGCCGGTCGTCGCGGCTGCTCGGGGCGACGACGAAGACGGTCGCGAGGCCGTGGCCCTCCGCGGCCTTGCGCCACTCGGCCGACTCCTCGACCGGCAGGTCGGGGAGGATGCACCCGGCGCCGCCCGCCGCGGCGAGTTCGGCCGCGAAGCGCTCGGGGCCGTAGCGGTCCACGGGGTTCCAGTACGTCATGCACAGCACGGGCACGCCGGTCGCGGCGTGGACGTCGCGGACGGTGCGGATCACGTCGGCGATCCGCACGCCGCCCCGGAGGGCGACGACGTCGGCGTTCTGGATGACGGGCCCGTCGAGGACCGGGTCGCTGTAGGGCAGGCCGATCTCGATCACGTCGCAGCCGCCCTCCGCCATGGCGACGGCGGCGGCGACGCCGCGCTCGACGGTGGGGTACCCGGCCGGGAAGTAGCCGATCAGGGCGGCCCTGCCCTCGTCGCGTACCGACGCCAGGACGGAGCTGAGGTGCTGTTCGCCGGTGCCGCTCATCGGTCCGTGCCCTCCTCGTAGAGCCCGAAGTAGCGGGCGGCCGTGTCCATGTCCTTGTCGCCGCGCCCGGAGAGGCTGACGACGAGCACGCCGTCCTCGCCCAGCTCGCGGCCCAGGGGCAGCGCCCCGGCGAGGGCGTGGGCGGACTCGATGGCGGGGATGATGCCCTCGGTGCGGGAGAGCAGCCGCAGGGCCTGCATCGCCTCGTCGTCGGTGACGGCCACGTACTCGGCGCGGGCGCTGTCCTTCAGGTGGGCGTGCTCCGGGCCGATGCCGGGGTAGTCGAGGCCGGCGGAGATCGAGTACGGCTCGGTGATCTGGCCCTCGTCGTCCTGGAGGACGTAGCTGCGGGAGCCGTGCAGGATGCCGGGCTCGCCCAGGGTGAGGGTCGCGGCGTGCTCGCCCGAGTCCACGCCGTGCCCGGCGGCCTCGCAGCCGATCAGGCGGACCTCGGTGTCGGCGAGGAAGGGGTGGAAGATGCCCATCGCGTTCGACCCGCCGCCGACGCACGCCACGACGGCGTCGGGCAGGCGCCCGGTCCGCTCCTGGATCTGGCGGCGCGCCTCGACGCCGATGACGCGCTGGAAGTCGCGCACCATGGCGGGGAACGGGTGGGGTCCTGCGACGGTGCCGAACAGGTAGTGGGTGTCGTCCACGGTGGCGACCCAGGCGCGGAACGCCTCGTTCACCGCGTCCTTCAGGGTGCGGCTGCCCGAGGTGACGGCGACGACCTCGGCGCCGAGCATGCGCATGCGCGCGACGTTCAGCGCCTGGCGCTCGGTGTCGATCTCGCCCATGTAGATGGTGCAGTCGAGGCCGAGCAGGGCGCAGGCGGTGGCGGTGGCCACGCCGTGCTGCCCGGCGCCGGTCTCGGCGATGACGCGGCGCTTGCCCATGCGGCGGGTGAGGAGCGCCTGGCCGAGCACGTTGTTGATCTTGTGCGAGCCGGTGTGGTTCAGGTCCTCGCGCTTGAGGAAGATCCGGGCGCCCCCTGCGTGCTCGGCGAAGCGGGGCACCTCGGTCAGCGGGCTGGGGCGGCCGACGTAGTGGACGAAGAGGTCGTCGAGTTCGGCGGCGAAGGACGGGTCCTGCCTGGCCTTGTCGTACGCGGCGGCGACCTCGTCCACGGCGGAGCGCAGGGCCTCGGGGACGAACGTCCCGCCGAAGGCCCCGAAGTAGCCTCCGGTGCCGAAGACCGCCCCTTCGGGGTCGGGATGGAAGAAGTGTGCGGACATGGGTGGGCGATGCCTTCCGGGCGGAGTGGAGAACGGTGCTGGCGTCGGACGGTCCGCGCCCGGCGGGGTCACGGGACCGGGGGTCCCGCCGCCGCGCCGCGCGGACGTGCGGCGCTCAGCGCCATCGCCGCCCGCTGATCTGCCCGGGCTCCGCGCCGATGTGGTAGCGGACCCGGCGGCCGAGGACGCGCCGCGCCGGGGCACGGCAGCCGCGCGGCCTGGCGCCGCGCGCCAGGCGCGCGAAGGCGCCGCCCGGCTGGGGGCGGTCCTTCGCCGTCGGGTCCGTGGGCCGCATGCGCCGGATCAGCGCCCCTGCCGCAGGGCAGGGTGGGCACCGGCCGCCACGAGGTCGGCGACGGCCGACCTGGGGTCGCGGCCGGTGACCAGGGACTCGCCGACCAGCACGGCGTCCGCGCCGTCGTTGGCGTAGGCGATCAGGTCGTGCGGGCCGCGCACACCGGACTCGGCGACCTTGACGATGTGGTCGGGGATCTCCGGCGCGACGCGGGCGAAGGTGGAGCGGTCCACCTCCAGCGTCTTCAGGTTCCTGGCGTTGACGCCGATGACGCGGGCCCCGGCGTCCACCGCGCGGTCGGCCTCGTCCTCGTCGTGGACCTCGACCAGCGGGGTGAGCCCGATGGACTCGGCGCGCTCGATCAGGGAGACCAGGGCCTCCTGGTCCAGCGCGGCGACGATCAGCAGCGCGATGTCCGCGCCGTACGCGCGGGCCTCCCACAGCTGGTAGGCGGTGACGATGAAGTCCTTGCGCAGCAGCGGCGTGTCCACGCGGGCGCGGACGGCCGTCAGGTCGTCCAGGGAGCCGCCGAAGCGGCGGCCCTCGGTGAGGACGGAGATGGCGGCGGCGCCACCGGCCGCGTAGTCGGCGGCGAGGGCGGCCGGGTCCGCGATGGCGGCCAGGGCTCCCTTGGACGGGCTGGAGCGCTTGACCTCGCAGATGACGGTGACGCTGTCGCCCTTCAGCGCGGCGACGCCGTCACGGGCGGACGGTGCGGCGGCGGCCTTGGCCTTCAGGTCGTCGAGGCTGACTCGCGTCTGCCGCTCGGCGAGGTCCGCGCGGACTCCGTCGATGATCTCGTCGAGCACACTCACGCGACGGGCCCCTTCCGGTCGGTCTGGGGGAAAAGCATCAGACACATCGATGGTATCCGGCCGCGGGGGGAGCTTCCGCACGCGCCCGTCCGCAGGGGTCCGCCGCGGGTGTCGGCGGCGGCGTGCCTGGTCAGGGCGCCAGGGCCGCGCCCAGGGGCAGGTTGCGCAGCACCGTGAAGACCGTGATGATCAAGCCGGTCGCCCGGAGGAGCGTCGCCCGGCGCGGCGCGCGGGGCCACCGGGACGGGGCGCCGCGTACGGCGTGGGTCAGGTACGCGGCGAGGAGCGCGGCGCCGCCGAGGACCACGAGGGCGTTGGCGCGCAGGGCGACGAGCGGCGAGCCGTGGGTGAGCGCGTGGACGCTGCGCAGGCCGCCGCAGCCGGGACAGTGGAGGCCGGTCAGGGCGCGCACGGGGCACGGCGGGTAGTGGCCCGGCACGTGCGGATCGACGAGGGCGACGTACGCGCACGCGGCGCCCGTGAGGGCCAGGACGGTGAGGGCGGCGCCCACCCGGTGCAGCGGTGGGGGCGGCGAGGCGCGGGGGGCGTGCGGAGGAGGGGCCACGTCCCCAGCGTCCGGCGGGCGCGCGCGGGACGCACGGCGGGGACCGTCGTCCGGACGGTGCCGCGGGGTCGCCCGGGTGACGTCCGTCACCCGGGCAGGCGTGACCTGGTGGGGAGGCGGTCAGCCGCTGACGGCGGCCTTCTCCGAGGTCCCGGCGACCTCGGCCTCGGCGCGCGCGGCGACGACCTTGTGGTGGGTGTCGGTGATCTGCTGCTGGCCGTAGCCCATCGCCCGCATGACCAAGCCCGCGACGCCGCCGAGGGCGACGACGACGAGGCCCGCGAGGACACCGAGCGGCTGCGCCATGACGGTGTAGGCGCTGCCGATGCCGAACCCGACGAAAATGATCAGGACAGCGGTCCAAGCGGCAGGGCTGTTGCCGTGGTGGTACTTGTCCGCCATGTGAGTAACTCCTCCTGGTATCGGTCGGCGTGGGTGCTTGCTCATCCACCCACGGCCATTGTTGCAGTCGGCTCCGACACCCCTGACGGGGCGGGGTGTCAGGTGGGGTCCTCGCCGCGGTCGAGGGCGCGCCAGATGTTCTCCGGCCGCTCGGGGTCGGCCCGGCGCCCGCGCCCGGCGGGGCCCGCCGTGCCGTGCTCGCGGCGTACGGCCCGCTCGTACCGGCCGGACATCGCCGGCCACTGCCGACCGTAACGCAGCGCCAGCAGACCCGCGAAGAGCAGCAGCAGGCCGCCGAGCGCCGACACCCAGGGCCAGGCGGTGTGGCCGACGTCGGTAACGGCGGCGTGTGTGAGGCCCATCACCTCGGCCGCGCTGCGCTCCAGGGCGTCGGAGTCGCCCGCGCCGAGGACGGCGGAGCCGAGGGCCCCCGCGCCGCTGAGGGCCAGCAGCGTCGAGACGACGGCGCGTCCGGCGCTGCGTACGGCGAAGACCGCGACGAGCGCGGCGAGTCCGACGAGGGCGAGCGCGCTGGGCAGCCCTGAGACGGTGCTGCCGCTGGCCGCGACGGGCAGTTCTGCGCCGCTGTTGGCGGCGAGGCCCTCGCCCCAGGTCTGCCCTGCGGCGATCAGGACGGCCGCCGCGCCGACCGCGCCGCTCAGCAGCGCGGCTGCGAGGGCGCGACGGGGCGTGGTGCTGCCTGGACCGTCTGCGCCGTGGGGGTCACGCTTCACGCCTCCACGCTACCTCGCAGCTTTCCGGCCGCCGCCACCGCCCTGAGCACGGCCGCCGCCTTGTTGCCGCACTCCTCGTCCTCGGTGGCCGGGTCGGAGTCGGCGACGACGCCCGCGCCCGCCTGGACGTAGGCCGTGCCGTCGCGCAGGAGCGCCGTGCGGATGGCGATGGCGGTGTCGGCGTCGCCCGCGAAGTCGAGGTAGCCGACGCAGCCGCCGTAGACGCCGCGCCTGGTGGGCTCCAGTTCCTCGATGATCCGCAGGGCGCGCGGCTTCGGGGCGCCGGAGAGCGTCCCGGCGGGGAAGCAGGCGGTGAGGGCGTCGAACGCTGTCCGGCCGTCCGCCAGGCGCCCGGTGACGGTGGAGACGATGTGCATGACGTGGCTGTAGCGCTCGATGGTCATGAAGTCCACGACCTCGACACTGCCGGGCGCGCAGACGCGGCCGAGGTCGTTGCGGCCGAGGTCCACGAGCATGAGGTGTTCGGCGCGTTCCTTGGGGTCGGCGAGCAGTTCCTCGCCGAGGGCCGCGTCGTGCCGGGGGGTCTCGCCGCGCGGCCTCGTCCCGGCGATGGGGTGCAGCAGGGCGCGCCCGTCCTCGACCTTGACGAGCGCCTCCGGACTGGAGCCGACGACGTCGAAGCCGCTCTCGCCGTCGTGCCCGGCGAAGCGGAACAGGTACATGTACGGGCTCGGGTTGGTGGCGCGCAGCACCCGGTAGACGTCGAGGGCGCTCGCGGAGCAGGGCGTCTCGAAGCGCTGCGAGGGGACGACCTGGAACGCGTCGCCCGCCCGGATGTGCTCCTTCACGGTCTCGACGGCCGCCCGGTAGGCGTCGCTGCCGAAGCGTCCGGTGAACGGGGGCAGTTCCGAGGGCGGCAGCGCGACGGGGGCCGCGCCGGTGGCGGGGCGGGCGAGGTCGGCCGTCATCGCGTCGAGGCGGGCGACGGCGTCGGCCCACGCCTCGTCCACGCCGGTGTCGAGGTCGTTGTGGTTGATGGCGTTGGCGATCAGCCAGACGGTGCCGTCGCGGTGGTCGAGGACGGCGAGGTCGGAGGCGAGCAGCATCGTCAGCTCGGGCAGGCGCAGGTCGTCCTCGGTCAGGTCGCCGACGGACTCCAGGCGGCGCACGACGTCGTAGCCGAGGTAGCCGACCATGCCGCCGGTGAACGGGGGCAGCTCCGGGTCGCGCGGGGTGTGCAGGGCGCGCAGCGTCTCGCGCAGGACGTCGAGGGGGTCGCCCTCGGCCGGGACGGAGACCGGGGGCGTGCCGAGCCAGTGGGCACGCCCGTCGCGGACGGTCAGGGCGGCGGAGCTGCGGACGCCGATGAAGGAGTAGCGGGACCAGGTGCGGCCGTTCTCGGCGGATTCGAGGAGGAACGTGCCGGGGCGCTCGGCGGCGAGCTTGCGGTACAGCGCTATGGGGGTGTCGCCGTCGGCGAGGAGGCGTCGGGTCACCGGGACGACCCGGCGGTCCTTGGCGAGCACGCGGAAGCGGTCGAGGTCCATGGCCGGTCAGCCTACTGGCCGGGCGGCGGGGACGTCCCCGCCGCCGGTGAGGGGCAGGGACCCGGCGTCGAAGCAGGTGCGGTCGCCGGTGTGGCAGGCGGCGCCGACCTGATCGACCTTGACGAGGACGGTGTCGCCGTCGCAGTCGAGGGCGACGGACCTGACGTGCTGGACGTGGCCCGAGGTGTCGCCCTTGACCCAGTACTCGCGGCGGCTACGGCTCCAGTACGTGCAGCGGCCCGTGGTGAGCGTGCGGCGCAGCGCCTCGTCGTCCATCCAGCCGAGCATGAGCACCTCCCCGGTGTCGTACTGCTGGGCGATGGCGGCGACGAGGCCGTCGGGGGTCCGCTTCAGGCGGGCGGCGACGGCCGGGTCGAGGGCGGGGGCGTGGGACATGCGTCCATTCTGCCGCGCCCGCCGGTCACCACCTGTACCAGCGTCCCCTGGTGCCTCCGGTCCCGCCGGGGCGGACGAAGAAGCCGAGCACCCAGACGATCAGGACGAGAACGGCGATCCACCACAGGACCTTGGCGATGAAGCCGATACCGAAGAGGACGAGGATCGCCAGGGCGACGATGAGCAGGGGAACCATGGGTGGGGGCCTTCCACAGCGCTCGGTGCCGGATCGGTACGGGCCTGGACGGTCATGCCCGGCTACAGGGGGTTTCCGGCGGGGTACGCAGGGACTGTAGCGGCGGACGCGTGGGGGCGCGGCGGGCCGCGCCGGGTTCGGCCCCCGGACGGCCCTTGCGGTCTAAGGTGGGGCGTATGTCTACCCATGCGAAGCGTGAACGGCTGCTGCTCGCCGAGCTCTTGGAGGACGCCGGTCCTGACGCGCCCACCCTGTGCGAGGGATGGACGACGCGGGACCTGGCCGCGCACCTGGTGGTGCGGGAGCGGCGTCCCGACGCGGCGGGCGGGCTGGTGATCAAGCCGCTGGCGGCGCGGGGCGAGCGGGTGCGCAACGAGTTCGCGGCGCGGCCGTACCCGGAGTTGGTGCAGCTGGTGCGGAGCGGGCCGCCGAAGGCGTCGCCCTTCTCCCTGAAGCAGATCGACGAGGCGGCGAACACGGTGGAGTTCTTCGTGCACGCCGAGGACGTGCGGCGCGCGGGCGGCGACTGGGCGCCGCGTGAGCTGGACCCGGTGTTCTCGGACGCCCTGTGGCGGCGGTTGGAGACGGCGGGCCGGATCATGGGCCGCAAGAGCCCGGTCGGGCTGGTCCTGCGGCGGCCGAACGGGCAGACGGTCGTGGCGCACAAGGGTGCGCCGGTGGTGACGGTGACCGGGGAGCCGGGTGAGCTGCTGCTCTTCGCGTCGGGCCGTCAGCGTGCGGCGCGGGTGACGACGGAGGGCGATCCGGACGCGGTGGCGCGGGTGAGCGTGGCGCGGCTCGGCCTGGGCTGAGCGGCTTCGAGCGGAGGTGACGGCCCCCGGCGGCGATGCCCCGGGGGCCGTCCGGCGTTCCGCGGCCCCTGTCCTGGCCGCGCCGCCGGGGTGGGTCAGGCGAGGGCGCCGTGGAGGAAGAGGTCCACGATCTGGTCGGTGGTCAGGGTCGTGGTGGCGCCGGTGCGTCCGGCCGTCATGAGGAGCAGGTGGAAGGTGGCGGCGAGGCGTTCGGGGGGCAGCCGCAGGCGCGCGGCGTCGGGCTCGAACAGGGCGGCGAGCGCGGTGACGGACTCGGCCATGGCCGCCTCGCGGTCGGGCGGGGGGGTCCCCGCGGGGGGCGTCGGCCGGGGTGGGCGGCCCGCGGGGCCGCCGGGGCCCGCGAGGGCGACGATGACGGCGCCCATGCGTTCCATGCGTCCGCGCAGCAGCTCGGCGGCCTCGGTGAGGCGGGCGGCGAGGGGTTGGTCGAGGGGGATGGAGGCGAGGTGGGCGACGGTGTCGTCCGGGTTCAGCGCCTCGGCCAGGCAGGCGGCGAGGAGGGCTTCCTTGTCGGGGAAGACGCGGAAGATCGTGCCTTCGCCGATGCCCGCGGCGCGGGCGATCTTGGCGGTGGTGACGGCGGAGCCGTACTCGACGACGAGGGGGAGCGCGGCGGCGACGATCATGGCGCGGCGGCGGTCGGGGTCCATGGCGGGCGCACGGCGGCGCGGTGGGGTCTCCGGCATGACACCAAAGTACGGAGTGAGTGCTCACTCCGTCAAGGGAGCAGAGAAGAGCCCGCACGGCTCGGCCTTGGTGGGCGGGCGGTGCGGGCGGGCGTCGGTGCCCGGTGTCAGCCGGCGGTCTCGCTCTTGCTGATCCGGTTGATCCTGCTCTGGGTGTTGGCCTGCCGGACGGCCTCGCGCAGCTTCTCGGCCAGGCTCGGCTGCTCGCGTTCCGCGTCCACGGCGGGTCGGGGGGATGCGGTGCCGGTCACGTCTCAGCTGCCTTCCGGTTGTCCAGGGCCTCCGGAACCTTAACGAGGGAGTTGCCCGGATCACAACGGCCTGGGCGCGCCGGAACGTTGAAAACGTGAAGACTGCGCCGTTGGCACATGCGTGCGACGGCGGGGGCGTGGCCGAGGTCTCACCCTCCGTTGTCAGACCCGTGTGCGAGGCTGCGGAAGTGGTTCGACCCGGCGGTGTGCCGGGGCCGATGATGCGGGGGTGACGGACATGGGTGGGGAGACGGCGGCGCCCGAGGCGCTGCCCCGGAGCGTGGCGGAGGCGGTCGTGGCCGAGGAGGCCGGGGCCAGGACGCGTTTCCTCTTCTTCTGGAAGCCGGAGCCGGTCACGCCGGGCG
Source organism: Streptomyces avicenniae (assembly GCF_000719135.1). Classification (GTDB taxonomy): domain Bacteria; phylum Actinomycetota; class Actinomycetes; order Streptomycetales; family Streptomycetaceae; genus Streptomyces; species Streptomyces avicenniae. Next base: position 184,516 of record NZ_JOEK01000014.1, read on the forward strand.
GCGTGGGGCCCGAGTGCCTGGGGCAGTGGTGGGAAGGCGAGTTCTCCGAGGACGGGCACGTGTTCCGCACGGCGGAGCACTACATGATGGCCCACAAGGCATGGCTGTTCGGGGACGAGGAGATCGCGGAACGCGTGCTGGAGGCGGGGCATCCGCGCGACGTGAAGCGGCTGGGCCGTCAGGTGCGGGGATTCGACGAGGCCGTGTGGACCGAGCGGCGGAGCGCGATCGTGACGCGCGGGAACCTCCTCAAGTTCGGGGGCTCCCCCGCCCTGCGGGACTACCTCGTGGGCACACGGGACCGGGTGCTGGTCGAGGCGAGCCCGCTGGACCGCATCTGGGGCATCGGCCTGGGAGCCGGGAACGCGGACGCGATGCACCCCTCGCGGTGGCGGGGGCTCAATCTCCTGGGCTTCGCACTGATGGACGTGCGGGACACCCTCATATCCGGCGCGTCGTCCGCGCCGGGGCCGGCCTGACGTCCGCCCGCCGGGCCCGCGCCCGTCAGACGGAGGGCGTGCCCGTCCCGGCCGTGGACGGGCCCCGGCCGCGGACCCTGGACCAGAAGGCGCGCTGCGCCAGCAGCGTCGCGGTCCCCGCGATCAGGATCCCGGCCAGGTTGACGCCGAGCTGGGTCATCGAGCCGACCGCGTCGAGGACATGGCCGTAGCTGAGCGCCAGGGCCGCGTGCCCGGCGGCCGGGACGGTGGTCACCGAGATGGCCACGCCCACCAGGGCGGCGGACTTGGCCGAGGTCAGGGAGATCACCCCGGCGGCGCCCGCCAGCAGCGCGACGACGAACGACAGCGCGTCAGGCTGCCAGACGAACTCGACCATCGGGTGCGGCGCGGCGAACCGCTCCTCGGTGAAGAGGCCGAGCGCCGTCATGAGCAGGGCGAAGGCGGCGGTCAGCAGCATCGCGAGGGGGAAGCCGACGACCAGCGCGGCGAGGGAGCGCAGCCCGGGGCCCGGCCGCCGCGTGACCAGCGCGGCGCACACCCCGGCCAGGGGGCCGATCTCGGGGCCGACGACCATGGCGCCGACGATGAGGATCTCGCTGTCGAGCAGCACACCGCAGGCGGCCAGCATCGTGGCCAGCGTGAGGAAGGAGAGATAGGTGACGGAGAGGCGGGACTCCTCCTGCGTCTGGTCGATGAGGGATTCCCAGACGACGGCGTCGATCCCGGCGCCCGGCGCCTCCCGCTCGGCGCGGTCGGCCCGATCCGACAGCGAGAGATCGACGTGTTCCGCGGCGATCGCGCCGTCGGACGCCAGGCCGAGGTCCCGCAGCGCGCCCAGCAGGCCGTCGGCCGCCTCGCGGGCGACGTCGCACAGCACCACGTCGCCCGCCGGTTCGAGCGCGGCGCCCGGGAGCACGGCGAGATGCGTCGTGCCGACCGTGCCGCGCAGCAGCGCGACGACCTCGTCGGTGCGATCCGTGGGCGAGATGAGCCGGAGGTGGAGCATGCCCGCAGAGTAACGAGACGGCCCGCGGCGTACGGCACGGCCCGCCCCCCGGGGGCCCGCCGGGTGTGGCGTCGCTCACATCCGCCCGCGCGCCGGAGTGTGTCTCCGCTCAACTTCCGCCTGTGCGGGGGAAGATGGCAGGCGATCAGGCGGGGCGACACCGGTGGGGGCCGAACCGGGACGGAGGCGCCACAACCAGCGGACCGGCTCGTGAGTCAGAGAGACCGTCATGAGAGTCCCCACCACCCTGACACGTCTGCTGGGCGCTTCGGTCTACGCGTGTGCCGCCTATGCGATCGCCCTTGTCCTCTTCCGGCACGGAGCCCCCCGCCCCCACGTGAACATCATGGCGCTGGGCGCAGCCGCCGTCGCGGCCGGTGTCGGCTGGATGTTCGCGATCCGCACGGCGCCGCAGGTCCGGCCCTCCGCGCCCTACCACGCGCCGGGCGGCACCCCCGTCCCGCCCATGCGGCTGCCCGCCCCGCGCCCCGCCTGGGGACGGGCGGCCGGGGCGATCCTGACGGCGGGCGGCATCCTGGCCGTCGCCGTGATCGGCGTCCAGCCCAGCGGAGGCCAGGGCGGCAGGGTGAACGCGATCCAGCGCGCGGGCGCGGCCGTCACGACCGCCGCCGTGGTGAGGCCGCCGACCGACGTCCAGGACCAGCGGTTCACCCACGACCGGCGGCGCGTCTACCGCGCCGACCTCGTGCTCGAACTGGACACACCGCACGGGCCGCGGCGCCTGAAGGCGTACGACGCCAGGACCGTGGCCCTCCCCCGGCTCGGCGAGGCGCACCAGATCCTCTACGCGCCCTCGGCCCCGGCGCTGGGCGCGTACCTGGACGAGACGGACTCCGACCTCGGGTTCTACACGCGTGGCTGGGGCCTGCCGACCGAACCGGCGCGGCTGCTCGTGCTGCTCGGGGTCCTGCCGTTCGGCCTGGTCGTCTCCCACCGGCTGCTGGTGCGCCGCCTCGACCCGGCGAGCCGCGTGCTCCAGCAGGACGCGCGCGCCGGACGGATCCGCGCGGTGCGCGCGACGATCGAGGGCGCCACCGGGGACGCGGCGCACCCGACAGGCACCGTGCTGCGCCTGAGGATCGGGGACGGGCGCGAGGTGAGCGTCCTCCCCCGGCTGCTCCGCGACCCGTCGGGGCCCGGACGCCCGGACGAGAGCCTGCTCTACATGGGCCACGCCCTGCCCGGCACCCGCGCCTGGCTGTGCATGCCGCTGCGGCCCTCGGTGGACGCGGGCGGGACGCCCGTCGCCGTCGTCGCCGACACCGGCCGCGCCGTCTGGGGCCGCGTGGACCCGGCGGAAGGACGGGCGCTCGCCGGCGGGAACGGCGCGCACGCCACCGGTGAGGACCGCTGGTGCGCGCCCGCGCCACGGCTCACGGCCTTCAGGCCGGGGCTCCAGCTCCCCCAGTTCGGCATGCTCTGCGCCGCGTTCGCGCTGGTGCTGCCCGATCTGCTGGCCAGCCCGCCGCCCCTGCTGTCGTCGGCGCTGTGCTCGGCCGCCGGACTGCTGATCCTCGCCTCGGCCGCCTGGCCGCTGTGGTGGGGACGCCGCAGCAGACGGCGGCGGACGGTCGCCGCGCCGCCCGGCGTCAGCCCGTGACGGCGCGCAGGGTCCGCGGCCCGGGGGCGTCGAGCCGTGCCAGGGCGGCGGCGGTCGCCTCGTCGGCGGGGAGATGCACGAGGATCCGCTGGTCCTCGGTGGTGAGTTCGAGCGTCTCGTAGGCGAGGCGCAGCTCACCGGCCCCGGGGTGCGCGAGCCGCGTGACGCCGCTGCGCCTGGGCAGCCCCGGCACGCTGTCCGCCCGCCGCGCGAACTCGTCGCCCGCCGCGACCGTCAGCTCGTCCGCGAGGGCCGCCATGTGCGCGTCGTGGCGGAACGGCCCCTCCTTCAGCGCGGCGACCTGCTCGTCCGCGACGTGCTCCCAGTCCGGGTAGACGGACCGGGCGCGTGCGTCGGTGAAGAGGAAACGCGCCAGGCTGGGCGGGTCGCCGTCGAGCAGGCCGAGCGGCCTGGCCAGCCGCTCGTACCCGCCGGTGTACGCGAGGATCTCGCTGAGCTGGTTCAGCAGCACGGCGGGGGTGGGCTCCAGGCGGGCGAGGAGCGCCGCGACCGTGGGCCGGACCGTGCGGACGGGCTCGATGGGGCCGCTGCTGCACCGGAACCCGTCGGCCGCCTTGGTGAGCCGGTAGAGGTGGACGCGCTCCCCCATGCCGAGGCGCAGGGCCTCGGCGAGCGTGGACAGGACGGCGGCGGACGGGCGGCGGTCGCGGCCCTGTTCGAGCCGCGTCAGGTACTCGACGCTGACGCCCGCGAGCGTGGCCAGTTCCGAGCGGCGCAGTCCCGGCGTACGGCGGCGGGCGCCGGTGGGCAGGCCGACGTCGGCGGGCCGCACCGCCTCGCGCCGGGATCTGAGGAAGAGCCCGAGTTCGTTGTCCTGCTCGCTCACCACTCGAACGTAACAGGGCCGCCCGCGCGGAGGATGGCCCTGGCACTACCAGTCTCGGGCCGGTCTCCCCGGCGGGGCGGCGGGCGGGCAGCGTGGGAGGCACGGCCGGGCGCACCGCCCCGGTCACGTTCCCGACGCACACCGGAGACCGCCATGCCCACCCCCGCACGCCCCCTGAAGCTCGCCGTGATCGTCGGCAGTGTCAGGGAGGGCCGCTTCGCGCCCGTCGTCTCCCGCTGGTTCTCCGAACGGGTCGCGGAGCACGGCGCGTTCGAGACCGAGGTGATCGACCTCGCGGACGTCCCCCTGCCGCTCGCACTGCCTGCCGTGTCCCCGGCGATCCAGCCGGACATGGACCGCCCCGCGACGATGGCCGGTCTGACGCGGGCGCTGGACGAGGCCGACGCGTTCGTCGTCCTGACGCCCGACTACAACCGCAGCTTCCCTGCGTCGCTGAAGGCGGCGATCGACTGGCACTTCACGCAGTGGCAGGCCAAGCCGATCGGTTTCGTGGGCTACAGCGGCCTCTCGGGCGGCCTGCTGGCGATCGAGCAGCTGCGGCAGGTGTTCGGCGAGCTGTTCGCCCACACGGTCCGCAACTACGTCTCGTTCCCGCGCTACTACCTGCTCTTCGACGAGGACGGGCAGCTGCGTGACCCCGAGGAGCCCGCGGGGTCGGCCAAGCGGATGCTGGACGAGCTGGTCTGGTGGGCGACGGCGCTGAGCGAGGCGCGCGAGGCGCGGCCGTTCGCCGCCGGGTGACGCGGGGGCGGCGCGGTGTCCGGACGACGGTCCGTCCGGACACCGCGCGGCGGTCCGGCGGGTCAGACGGAGATCGACTTGTACTCCAGGTACTGGGCCAGGCCGGGCCCGGCGAACTCCCTGCCGATGCCGCTGGCCTTGTAGCCGCCGAACGGCGTGTCGAAGCCGGTGGGCGCGCCGTTGACCATGAATGTGCCGGTGCGGACGCGCCGGGCGAACGTGAGGGCGCGCTCCGGGTCGGTGGTCCACACGCCGCCGCCGAGGCCGTACGCGGAGTCGTTGGCGATGCGGACGGCGTCGTCCTCGTCCTCGTAGGGGATGACGGCGAGGACCGGGCCGAAGATCTCCTCCTGCGCGATGCGCATGGAGTTGCGCACGTCGGCGAAGACGGTGGGCCGCGCGTAGGTGCCGCCCTCAAGGCCCTCGGGGTGGCCGGGCCCGCCCGCGACGAGCCGGGCGCCCTCCTCGACGCCCGAGCGGATGTACTCCTGCACGCGCTCCCACTGCGCGCGGGTGACGAGCGGGCCGACGAACGTGTCGGGGTCCGCCGGGTCGCCGACGGTCACCTTCCGCGCGGCCTCCGCGACGAGCGCGACGACCTCGTCGTAGCGGCTGCGCGGGACGAGCAGCCGGGTGTGCGCGACGCAGGACTCGCCGTTGTTGACGAAGGCGAGGTAGGGGACGGCGGGGGCGAACGCCGTGAGGTCGGCGTCGTCGAGGAGCACGGCGGCGGACTTGCCGCCGAGTTCGAGGCTGACGCGCTTGAGCTGCTGCCCGGCGAGGGAGGCGATGCGGCGTCCGGCGGCGGTCGAGCCGGTGAAGGCGACCTTGTCCACGCCGGGGTGCGTCACCAGGTACTCGCTGGTGGGGCGGTCGGCGGGCAGGACGCTGACGACGCCCTCGGGGAAGCCGGCCTCGTCGAGTATCCCGGCCAGCAGCAGGGCGTCGAGCGCCGTCTCCGGCGACGCCTTGAGGACGACGGTGCAGCCCGCGAGGAGGGCGGGGACGAGCTTGACGAGCGCGGACTGGTGCGGCGCGTTCCACGGGATCACGGCGGCCACGACGCCGACGGGTTCGCGGCGGACGACGGTGCGCGCGCCGTTCGGGCTGGTCACCGTCTCCTCCCACGCCAGGGTCTCGGACGCGCGCAGGAAGGCGCCGGTCTGGTCGGTGAGCGAGCGCTGGAGCGAGGTGGTGAACCAGGCCGGGCTGCCGTTCTCGGCCGTGACGAGGTCCGCGATCTCGGCGGCGCGGCGGGCGTGCAGGGTGTCGAAGCGGCGGATGACGGCCCGGCGCTCCTCGGGCGGGAGGGTGGGCCAGGGGCCGTGGTCGAAGGCGTGGCGGGCGGCGGCGACGGCGGCGTCCACGTCGGCCGGGGTGGCCTGGGCGGCGTGGCCGACGAGCGTGCCGTCGTGCGGGGAGCGGACCTCCAGCGGGGTGCCGGAGGCGGGGGCGGTCCAGGTGCCGCCGATGTAGAGCTTGTCGTACGTGGGCACGGGGGTCTCCTTGTGACGCAGGTAGGAAGTTACCTACATTCGGAGCGTACGAGGCGACCCCCACCTTTGCAAGTAAACACCTACTTTCCTATCCTGCGGGTATGGCCCACAGCGCAGACGAGACGCGGCGCAAGATCCTCGCCGCCGCCACGGAGGAGTTCGCCGCCCACGGCATCGCCGGGGCGCGGGTCGATCGCATCACCACGGCCGCGGGCGTCAACAACGCGCTGCTCTACCGCTACTTCGGCAACAAGGCGCAGCTCTTCGACACGGTCTACGGCCGCCTGGTGACCGAGATCGTCACCGCCGTACCCCTGGACGCCACCGACCTCCCCGGCTACGCCGCGCGCCTCTTCGACTACTACGAGCGGCGCCCCGAGGTCGTCAGGCTGGCCATCTGGCGCCAGCTGGAGCGGCCGGACCAGGACCTGCCGGACGTCGTCCACGAGGCCCAGCGGCACAAGGCCGCCGCGATCGCCGAGGCCCAGCGCGCAGGCACCGTCGCCGACCGGCTCCCGCCCGAGGAGGTGCGCGACCTGCTGTCCCTGCTCTCGCTGAGCGGCGCCCCCCACATCGCGCCGCCCGGCACGGCCGCCGACCGCGACCGGCGGCGCGCGTCCGTCGTCGCGGCGACCGAGGCGCTGACCCGCCCCTGACCCGCCTCCCCCGCGCCGGGCCCGTCCGTGCCGCCCGTCAGGACGCGCCGCCGGGCCGCCCCGCCCGGCCGAGCAGGATGCGCTGCAACTCCCGCGCCGCGCGCGGCGGGGAGACGTCCCCCCGGTGCGCGACGGAGATCGTACGGTGCGGCCCCGGCGCGACGAACGGCGTGGCCCGCAGCCCGGAGCGCTCCGCGACCATGCTGGGCACCACGGCGACGCCGAGCCCGGCGCGCACGAAGCCGAGCACCGCGTCCATCTCCCCGCCCTCGACGCTGAAGACCGGCTCGAACCCCGCGTCACGGCAGGCCGCGACCGTCAGTTCCCGCAGGTCGTAGCCGTGGCGGAACATCACCATCGGACGGCCCCGCAGGTCGCGGACCCTGATCCGCCCGCCGGGCACGGGCGGCGGGTCGTCGGGCGAGGAGAGGACGACCAGGTCCTCGCGCAGCAGTTCCTCGGTGGTCAGCGCGGGCGCCTGCCCGGAGAGCGGGGTGATGATCAGCGCGAGGTCCAGCTCCCCGGCCGCCAGGGCGCGCACGAGGCCCTGCGACCCGTCCTCGTGCACGACGAGGTCCACGCCCGGGTAGCTGTCCTTGAACGTCCGCAGCACGTCGGGCACGAGGCTGGCGCACAGGCTCGGCGGCGCCCCGAGACGCACCCGCCCCCGGCGCAGCTGCGCCACCTCAAGCACCTCGCGGCGTGCCGTCTCCGTGTCGGCGAGGATGCGGCGGGCCAGCGGCAGCAGCGCCTCCCCCGCGTCGGTCAGCGAGATGTGGCCGCGCGCCCGGTGGAACAGCTCGGCGCCCAGCTCCCGTTCCAGCGAGCGGATCTGCTGCGACAGCGACGGCTGGGCGACGTGCTCGCGGCGCGCGGCCCGGGTGAAATGGCGGGTCTCCGCGACGGCCGTGAAGTAGCGGAGCTGCTGGAGCTGCATGCCGCCATCGTACGCCGACGATAGTCATGGACTATCGAAATCAGCATCTCTATGTCTTGGACGCATTCCGGGACCGCGCCCTACCGTCGGTGTCATGGCTCTGGCGACACGCACGCCGGGACGGTCAGGTCCCGCCCGCACGGCACCCCCCGCCCCGCCCCGCGGGCCCAGGACGGCCGTCGGCCGCTTCTGGCGGTCCACGATCGGCAAGAAGACCGTGATGGCGGTCAGCGGCCTCGCGATGCTGCTCTACCTGGTGGCCCACATGGTGGGCAACCTGAAGGTCTTCTTCGGCCCCGAGGAGATGAACGGGTACGCGCACTGGCTGCGCACCATCGGCGACCCGGTGCTGCACCACGAGTGGTTCCTGTGGATCATGCGCCCGCTGCTGCTGCTCGCCGTCGTGGCCCACGGCGTGGCCGCCGCGCAGCTGAGCCGCCGCGACCTGGCGGCCCGGCCGGTCAAGTACGCGCACCGCAAGCCCCGCGCCAGCTACGCGACGCACACGATGCGCTGGGGCGGCGTGATCCTGGCGCTGTTCCTCGTCTGGCACATCCTCGACCTCACGACCGGCACGGTGAATCCGCGCGGCGAGGCGGGCCACCCGTACGAGAACATCGTCGCCTCCTTCAGCACCTGGTACGGCAACACGATCTACATCGTCGCGATGGTGGCCGTCGGTCTGCACGTCAGGCACGGCCTGTGGGGCGCCGCGCAGACCCTCGGCGCGGGCAGCCGTACGCGTGACCGCGCGCTGAAGGTGACCGCGGACGTCGTCGCCCTCGTCCTGACGCTGGGCTTCCTGTCCGTGCCCGTCGGGGTGATGACCGGCCTCGTGGAGTGACGGGCCCAGGGGCCCGAGCAACGTGACCAGCGTGAGCGGAACAGACGGAGTGAGCCGCATGACCTCGCCCTACCTCGACTACACCACCGGCGACCCGATCGCCGACACCAAGGCGCCCGCGGGCCCCGTCGCCGAGCGCTGGAACCGGCGCCGCTTCGAGGCGAAGCTCGTCAACCCGGCCAACCGCCGCAAGCACACCGTCATCGTCGTCGGCACGGGCCTGGCGGGCGGCGCCGCAGGGGCGACCCTGGCGGAACAGGGCTACCACGTCGTCCAGTTCTGCTACCAGGACTCCCCGCGCCGCGCCCACTCCATCGCCGCCCAGGGCGGCATCAACGCGGCGAAGAACTACCGCGGCGACGGCGACTCCGTGCAGCGCCTCTTCTACGACACGGTCAAGGGCGGCGACTTCCGCGCCCGCGAGTCGAACGTCCACCGCCTCGCCGAGGTGTCGGTGGAGATCATCGACCAGTGCGTCGCGCAGGGCGTCCCGTTCGCCCGCGAGTACGGCGGCCTGCTCGACACGCGCTCGTTCGGCGGCGTGCAGGTGTCCCGCACGTTCTACGCCCGCGGCCAGACGGGGCAGCAACTGCTGCTCGGCGCCTACCAGGCGCTGTCCCGCCAGATCGCGGCCGGGAACGTCGAGATGCACGCCCGCACCGAGATGCTGGACCTGATCGTCGCCGACGGCCGGGCCCGCGGCATCGTGGCGCGCGACCTGGTCACCGGCCGCATCGACACCTACTTCGCCGACGCCGTCGTCCTCGCCTCGGGCGGCTACGGCAACGTCTTCTACCTGTCCACCAACGCGAAGAACTCCAACGCCACCGCCATCTGGCGCGCCCACCGGCGCGGCGCCCACTTCGCCAACCCCTGCTTCACGCAGATCCACCCCACCTGCATCCCGCGCTCGGGCGACCACCAGTCGAAACTGACGCTGATGAGCGAGTCGCTGCGCAACGACGGCCGCATCTGGGTGCCGGTGCGCGCCGGGGACACCCGCGCCCCGGCGGACATCCCCGAGGACGAGCGGGACTACTACCTGGAGCGGATCTACCCCTCGTTCGGCAACCTCGTGCCGCGCGACATCGCCTCCCGCGCCGCCAAGAACGTCTGCGACGAGGGCCGGGGCGTCGGGCCAGGCGGCCAGGGCGTCTACCTCGACTTCGCCGACGCCATCGCCCGGCTGGGCCGCGACGCGGTCGCCGCGAAGTACGGCAACCTCTTCGAGATGTACGCGCGGATCACCGCCGAGGACCCGTACGCGACGCCGATGCGGATCTACCCCGCCATCCACTACACGATGGGCGGCCTGTGGGTGGACTACGACCTCCAGACGACGGTCCCCGGCCTGTTCGCCATCGGCGAGGCCAACTTCTCCGACCACGGCGCCAACCGGCTGGGCGCCTCCGCGCTGATGCAGGGCCTGGCGGACGGCTACTTCATCCTGCCCGCCACCCTCGCCGACTTCCTCGCCCGCCACCCCCACGACGAGATCCCGCCCGACCACCCGGCCGTGACCGACGCCGTGAGCGAGGTGACCGACCGGCTCTACCGGCTGCTGTCCAACAACGGCGACCGCACCCCCGACTCGTTCCACCGCGAACTCGGCGAGATCCTGTGGGACAAGTGCGGCATGGCGCGCACGGACGCGGGGCTGCGGGAGGCGCTGGAGCGCATCCCCGCGCTGCGTGAGGAGTTCTGGCGGCGCGTCCGCGTCCCCGGCAGCGGCTCCGACCTCAACCAGTCGCTGGAGAAGGCCAACCGCGTCGCCGACCACCTGGAGCTGGCCGAGCTGATGTGCCTGGACGCCCTCCACCGCACGGAGTCCTGCGGCGGCCACTTCCGCGAGGAGAGCCGCACGGACGGCGGCGAGGCCGAGCGGCGCGACGAGGAGTTCTCCTACGCCGCCGCCTGGGAGTTCACCGGCACCGGCACGGCGCCCGTGCTGCACCGGGAGCAGCTCCTCTTCGAGTACGTCCATCCCACCCAGCGGAGCTACACGTGAACCTCACCCTGCGCATCTGGCGCCAGCCCGGCCCCGACAGCGAGGGCGCCATGACCACCTACGAGGTCTCCGGCATATCGCCCGACATGTCGTTCCTCGAAATGCTCGACACCCTGAACGAGGACCTGATCGAACGCGGCGACGAGCCCGTCGCGTTCGACCACGACTGCCGTGAGGGCATCTGCGGCGCCTGCGGCATGGTCATCAACGGCGACGCGCACGGGCCGGAGCGCACCACCACCTGCCAGCTCCACATGCGGCACTTCACCGACGGCGAGACCATCGACGTCGAGCCGTGGCGGGCCGCCGCGTTCCCCGTGGTCAAGGACCTGGTGGTGGACCGGTCGGCGTTCGACCGCATCATCGGCGCGGGCGGCTACGTCACGGTCGCCACCGGCAGCGCGCCCGAGGCGCACGCCACGCCGGTGGCGAAGCCCGCGGCCGACACCGCGTTCGAGCACGCCGAGTGCATCGGCTGCGGCGCGTGCGTGGCGGCCTGCCCGAACGGGTCGGCGATGCTGTTCACCTCGGCCAAGGTCGTCCACCTCGCCTCGCTGCCGCAGGGCGCGCCCGAGCGCGAGACGCGCGTCCTCGACATGGTGGGGACGATGGACGACGAGGGGTTCGGCGGCTGCACCAACACCGGGATGTGCACGACCGTCTGCCCCAAGGGCATCCCGATGTCGTCGATCACCACGATGAACCGCGAGTTCCTGCGGGCGACCCGCAAGGGCGGCGGCTCCCGCTGAACGCGGGCGTCCCCCGGCTCCGGGCCGGAGCCGGGGGACGCCCGCGCGCCGCGCGTCAGCGTACGGGCAGCCCCGCATCCCGCAGCGCGCCCTTGACCTGGCCGATCCGCAGGTCACCGAAGTGGAAGACGGACGCCGCGAGCACCGCGTCCGCGCCCGCCCCGATCGCCGGGGCGAAGTCGTCCAGCCGCCCGGCGCCGCCCGACGCGACGACCGGCACCGTCACGTGCCCCCGCACCGCGGCGATCATCGCCGTGTCGTAGCCGTCCTTGGTGCCGTCCGCGTCCATCGAGTTGAGCAGGATCTCCCCCGCGCCCAGCTCGGCCGCGCGGTGCGCCCACTCGACGGCGTCGATGCCGGTGCCGCGCCGCCCGCCGTGGGTCGTCACCTCGAAGCCCGACGCGGTCGCCGTCCCCTCGGGGCAGCGCCGCGCGTCCACCGACAGCACCAGCACCTGGCTGCCGAAGCGCTCCGCGATCTCCCGGATCAGCTCGGGCCGCGCGATCGCCGCCGTGTTGACGCCGACCTTGTCCGCCCCGGCCCGCAGCAGCCGGTCCACGTCCTCGGGCGTGCGCACGCCGCCGCCGACCGTCAGCGGGATGAACACCTGCTCGGCGGTGCGGCGCACCACGTCGTAGGTCGTCTCCCGGTTGCCGGACGAGGCGGTGATGTCGAGGAACGTCAGCTCGTCGGCGCCCTCCGCGTCGTAGACCTTCGCCATCTCGACGGGGTCACCCGCGTCCCGCAGGTTCTGGAAGTTGACGCCCTTGACGACCCGGCCCGCGTCCACGTCGAGGCAGGGGATGACCCGCACCGCCAGCGTCATGCGCGCGCTCCCCGGTACGCCTCCAGCTCGACCTGCACGAGGATGCGCGAGTCGGCGAACCCGGAGACGACCACCAGCGTCGTCACCGGCCGCACCGCGTCGAACAGCTCGTGGTGCGCCCGCGTGACCTCCTCGACGTCCCGCGTGTGGCTGAGGTAGATCCGCGTGCGGACGACCGACTCGATGCCGAGGGCGAACGGCGTCAGCGCCGCCACCGCGTCCGCCAGCGCCACCCGCGCCTGCTCGTACGGGTCGCCGACGGCCGCCGCGCCCGCGGTCGGCGGCATCGTCCCGCCGACCAGCACGAGGTCACCCGCGGCGACCGCGCGCGCCGCGCCGAGCGTCTCCTCCCACACGCTGCCGGTCCGCACACGTTCGAGCGTCATCAGGCCACCGCCTCCACTGTCCCCAGCGCCTCCTCCAGGGTGAAGGCGCCCGCGTAGAGCGCCTTCCCGACGATCGCGCCCTCGACGCCCACGGATGTGAGGGCCGCGATCGCCCGCAGGTCGTCCAGGGACGAGACGCCGCCCGACGCCACGACGGGCCGATCGGTGGCGGCGCAGACCGAGCGCAGCAGGTCGAGGTTCGGGCCCTGGAGCGTGCCGTCCTTGTTGATGTCGGTGACGACGTAGCGGGCGCAGCCCTCGGCGTCGAGCCGGGCCAGGGTCTCGAAGAGGTCCCCGCCGTCCCGCGTCCAGCCACGGCCGCGCAGCGTCGTGCCGCGCACGTCGAGGCCGACGGCGATCCGGTCGCCGTGCTCCGCGATCACCTTGGCGACCCACGCCGGGGACTCCAGCGCGGCCGTGCCGAGGTTGACGCGGGTGCAGCCGGTGGCGAGGGCGGCGGCGAGGGTGTCGTCGTCCCTGATGCCGCCCGACAGCTCGACGCGGATGTCCATGGCCCGCACGACGTCGGCGATCTGCTCGCGGTTGTCGCCGGTGCCGAAGGCGGCGTCGAGATCGACCAGGTGCAGCCACTGCGCCCCGGCACGCTGCCAGGCGACGGCGGCGGCGTACGGGTCGCCGTAGGACGTCTCGGTGCCGGACTCGCCGTGCACCAGGCGGACCGCCTGGCCGTCACGGACATCGACGGCGGGCAGGAGTTCCAGCATCACAGGGTCTCGATCCAGTTGGTGATGAGGCGGGCGCCGGCGTCGCCGGACTTCTCCGGGTGGAATTGGGTGGCCCACAGCGGGCCGTTCTCCACGGCGGCCACGAACGGCTCGCCGTGCGTGGCCCAGGTGACCCGGGCGGGGGCCTGGGCCAGGTGCTGCTGCGGCAGCTCCCAGTCGTGGACCGCGTAGGAGTGCACGAAGTAGAACCGCTCCTCGGGGCCTATGCCGGAGAAGAGCTTCGAGTCCGCCGGGGGGCGCACCGTGTTCCACCCCATGTGCGGCACGACGTCGGCGCGCAGCGGGCCGACCGTGCCCGGCCACTCGTCCAGGCCCTCGCTCTCCTCGCCGTGCTCGATGCCGCGCGCGAAGAGGATCTGCATGCCGACGCAGATGCCGAGCACGGGACGTCCGCCCGCCAGCCTGCGGCCGACGATCCAGTCGCCGCGCGCCTGGCGCAGCCCGTTCATGCACGCGGCGAACGCGCCGACGCCGGGGACGAGGAGGCCGTCGGCGGCCATCGCCGCGTCACGGTCGCGCGTCACCTCGACGTCGGCTCCGGCGCGTGCCACGGCGCGCTGGGCGGAGCGGATGTTGCCGAAGCCGTAGTCGAAGACGACGACCTTCTTGCGGGTGCCTTCCGCCATGGGCGTCACGCCCCCAGCCGCAGCGCGCCCGCCAGCAGGCACAGCGCGCTGCCCGCGCCGAGCAGGGCGATGACGCCGCGGGGCAGTCCCTGCTTCACGAAGGAGATGACGCCGCCGAGCAGGAAGAGGCCGACGACCAGCAGGAGCGTGGACGTACCGTTCACAGCGCGCCCTTCGTGGACGGGATGCCGGTCTGGCGCGGGTCTATCTCGCTGGCGTAGCGCAGCGCGCGGGCGAGGGCCTTGAACTGGCACTCGACGATGTGGTGCGCGTTGCGCCCGTAGGGCACGTGGACGTGCAGCGCGATCTGGGCCTGGGCGACGAACGACTCCAGGATGTGCCGGGTCATCGTCGTGTCGTACGAGCCGATCATCGGGGCCATGCCCTCGGGCTCACGGTGCACGAGGTACGGCCGCCCCGACAGGTCCACGGTCACCTGCGCGAGCGCCTCGTCCAGCGGCACCGACGCGTCGGCGAAGCGGACGATGCCCCGCTTGTCGCCCAGCGCCTGCCGGAACGCGGCGCCGAGCGCGAGCGCGGTGTCCTCGATGGTGTGGTGGCTGTCGATGTGGAGGTCGCCCTCGGTCTTCACCGTGAGGTCGAACAGTCCGTGCCGCCCGAGCTGGTCGAGCATGTGGTCGAAGAAGCCGACCCCCGTCGCGACCTCGACGGTCCCCGTCCCGTCGAGGTCGATCCCGACGGTGACCGAGGTCTCCTTGGTGGTGCGCTCCACGCGGCCCACGCGCGTCATTGGCTGATCTCCTTCCGCACCGCCCGGACCGCGTCCAGGAAGGCGTCGTTCTCCTGCCGCGTGCCGGTGGTGACCCGCAGCCGACCCGGCACGCCGTTGTCCCGGACGAGCACGCCGTGGTCGAGCAGCGACTGCCACACGGCGTGCGTGTCCTCGAAGCGGCCGAACTGCACGAAGTTGGCGTCCGACGCGGTGACCTCGCAGCCGAGTGCGCGCAGCTCGTGCACCAGCCGGTCCCGTTCGGCCTTCAGCTCCTCGACGTACCCCAGCAGCGTATCGGCGAATTCGAGGGCCGCGTGCGCGGTGGCCTGTGTGACGGCCGAGAGGTGGTACGGCAGCCGGACGAGCTGGACGGCGTCCACGACGGCCGGGTCGGCGGCCAGGTAGCCGACGCGCAGCCCGGCGGCGCCGAACGCCTTGGACATCGTGCGGGTGACGACCAGGTTCGGCCGCCCCGGCAGGAGCCGCAGCAGCGACGGCTGGTGGCTGAACTCGGCGTACGCCTCGTCCACGATGACGAGCGCGCCGTTCGGGTGAGCGGCGGCGGCCTGCGCCGCGTCGTACAGCGCGGTGACGGTCTCGGGCGCGACGGCGGTGCCGGTCGGGTTGTTGGGCGAGCAGATGAAGACGACGTCGGGCGCGTGCGCGCGGACGGCGGCGACGGCGGCGCCCTCGTCGATCCCGTAGTCGGGGCGGCGGGGCCCGGAGATCCAGCCGGTGCCGGTGCCGCGCGCGATCAGGGCGTACATGGAGTACGAGGGGTCGAAGCCGATCGCGGTGCGCCCCGGGCCGCCGAACGCCTGGAGGAGCTGCTGGATGACCTCGTTCGAGCCGTTCGCGGCCCAGACCTGGCGCGGCCCGACCTCGTGGCCCCCCGTGCGCGTGAGGTAGGCGGCGAGCTGCGTGCGCAGCACGACGGCGTCGCGGTCGGGGTAGCGGTTGAGGGTGCGGGCGGCGTCGGAGACGCGCTCGGCGATGCGCCGGACCAGGCCGTCGGGCAGCGGGTACGGGTTCTCGTTGGTGTTGAGCCGCACCGGGACGTCGAGCTGCGGCGCGCCGTACGGGGTCCTGCCCCGCAGCTCGTCCCGGATGGGCAGGTCGTCGATGCGGGTCACGTGCTGGCTCGTCACTTGCTGTCGCTCCGGTCGTCGGTGGTCGCGCCGCCCGCGGGCACCTGCCGGGCGAAGCGCGCCGTGACGGCGGCGCCGTGCGCGGGCAGGTCCTCGGCCTCGGCGAGCGTCACGACGTGGTGGGCGACCTCGGCGAGGGCGTCGCGGTCGTAGTCCACGACGTGGATGCCGCGCAGGAACGACTGCACGGACAGGCCGGACGAGTGGCAGGCGCACCCGCCGGTGGGCAGGACGTGGTTGGAGCCCGCGGCGTAGTCGCCGAGGGAGACGGGGGCGTAGGGGCCGATGAAGACGGCGCCCGCGTTCCGTACCCGGGCGGCGATCGCGTGCGGGTCCTCGGTCAGGATCTCCAGGTGCTCGGCCGCGTAGGCGTCCACGACGGCGAGGCCTTGGTCGAGGTCGGTGACCAGGACGGTCCCCGACTGGCGGCCCGCCAGGGCCTCCGCGATCCGGCCGTGGTGCTTGGCGGCCGGGACCTGGACGGCGAGTTCGGCGTCCACGGCGTCGGCGAGCGCGACGGACGGCGTGACCAGGACGGCGGCGGCCAGCACGTCGTGCTCGGCCTGGCTGACGAGGTCGGCGGCGACGAGCGCGGGGTCGGCCGAGTCGTCGGCGAGGACGGCAATCTCGGTCGGCCCGGCCTCGGCGTCGATGCCGATGAGACCCTTGAGCAGCCGCTTGGCCGCGGCGACATACACGTTGCCAGGACCGGTGACGAGCCGGACGGGCGCGCACTCCTCGGTGCCGTGGGCGAACATGGCGACGGCCTGGGCGCCGCCCGCCGCGTACACCTCGTCCACGCCGAGCAGGGCGCAGGCGGCCAGGATGGTGGGGTGCGGGAGCCCGACGCCCCAGTCGTTGCCCGGCTCGCGCTGCGGCGGGGAGGCGACGGCCAGCGAGGCGACGCCCGCCTCCTGCGCCGGGACGACGTTCATCACGACCGACGACGGGTAGACCGCCCGGCCGCCCGGCACGTACAGGCCGACGCGCTCGACGGGCACCCAGCGCTCCGTGACGGTCCCCCCGGGCGCGACGCGGACGGTGGTGTCCGTGCGGCGCTGCTCGCGGTGGACGAGGCGGGCGCGGCGGATCGACTCCTCGAGACCGGCGCGGACGGCGGGGTCGAGTTCGGCCAGGGCGCGGCCCAGTGCCTCGACGGGCACCCGGACGCGGTCGATGGTGACGCCGTCGAACCGCCGCGCGTACTCGATCAGCGCCGCGGTGCCGCGATGGCGCACGTCCTCGCAGAGGGGCCGCACCGTCTCCAGGGCGGCCTCGACGTCGAGTTCGGCGCGCGGCAGCAGGTCGCGGTCGATCCCGCCCCCGGAGGAGGCGGTGTCCCGCAGATCGATTCGAGTCAGCACGCGTCCAGTTTCGCAGAAGGCCGGGGGCGGCCCGCACGGCGTTTCGGCATGCGGGCGGGCCCCGGGCGGCCACGGCGGGGACGCATCGCCCCGTCCCTCCGGACAGGCCATCGCGCAGCCGATAGGCTGGCCGGTCGTGACGACCACGCGCCTGCCGCTCTTCCCGCTGAACACCGTGTTGTTCCCGGGTCTGGTACTCCCGCTGAACGTGTTCGAGCCGCGGTACCGGGCGCTGATGGCGGACCTGATGGAGCTGCCCGAGGACGGCCCGCGGCCGTTCGGCGTGGTCGCGATCAGGGACGGGCACGAGACGTCGCCGAGCGAGGTGGGCCTGCCGGAGTCGGGCAAGCCGCCGGAGGCCACGGCGGGCTCGGGCTTCGCGCCGGGCGACCCGCGCCGCTCGTTCCACGAGGTGGGCTGCGTCGCGGACGCCTCGACGATCCGCGAGCGTCCTGGCGACGAGGGGTACGAGGTGCTGGCGACCGGCACGACGCGGTTCCGCCTCGTCTCGGTGAGCGCGGACGGACCGTACCTGACGGCCGAGGTGGAGCCGCTCGACGAGGTGGCGGGCGAGGGCGCGGGGGCGCTGGCGGCGGGGGTGCTGCGGGCGTTCAGGTCGTACCAGAAGGTGCTGGCGGGGGCGAACGAGCGGTCGCTCGCGCCGGGCCAGGACCTGCCGGACGACCCGTCGGTGGTGTCCTACCTGGTGGCGGCGGCGACGATGCTCTACACGCCGGACAAGCAGCGGCTGCTCCAGGCCGCGGACACGGCGACGCGGCTGGCGGAGGAACTGCGCATCCTGCGGCAGGAGACCGCGGTGATCGGCAAGCTGCCGTCCGTGCCGGGCGCGGAGTTCACCGTCCGGCCGACCAGCCTCAACTGATGGCGGGGCGCGGGCGGCGGGCCGCCGAGGGGGGCACGCAGGCAACGGTGGCGGCGGCGCGCGCGGGCGTCGCGTACACGCTGCACGCGTACACGCACGACCCGGCGGCGGCGTCGTACGGCAACGAGGCGGCCGAGGCCCTGGGCGTGGACCCGCCGCGGGTGTTCAAGACGCTGGTGGCGGACGTGGACGGCGCGCTGACGGTCGCGCTGGTGCCCGTCCCCGCGCAGCTGTCGCTGAAGGCGCTGGCGGCCGCGGTCGGCGGGAAGCGGGCAGCGATGGCCGATCCGGCGGCGGCCGAGCGCAGCAGCGGGTACGTGCGGGGCGGGATCTCGCCGCTGGGGCAGCGCAGGCGGCTGCCGACCGTGATCGACGTGTCGGCGCTCGGGCACGGGACGGTGTTCGTCTCCGCCGGGCGGCGCGGCCTGGAGATCGAGCTGGCCCCGTCCGACCTCGTCGCGCTCACCGGGGCGCGGACCGCGCCGCTCGCCAGGTAGGCGGGCACGCGGCCGTCACGCGACGGGCGGCAGGTCCAGGACGCGGGCGAGCGTGCGCAGGACGCCGTTCTCGGTGTGCGCGGGGCACACCTGGCGGGCGCGGCGGATCACGTCGGGGTGGGCCCCTGCCATGGCGAACGACCACTCGGCCGCGTCCAGCATCTCCAGGTCGTTCAGGTAGTCGCCGAACGCCATGGTCTGCGCGGGCGTCACGCCCAGTTCCCGCTGGAGACGGCGGACGGCCGTGCCCTTGTTGACGCCCGGCTGCATCACGTCGATCCAGTGGGCGCCCGAGACGACGACCTGGTGCGTGGCCTCCAGCGGCTTGAGGACGGGCGCGACGGTGCCGGCCGCGTCGCCGAACGCGAAGACGGCGACCTTCACGACGTCGTCGTCCACGGCGGTGAGGTCGGTGACGGTCCGGCGCGCGGCGTAGTACTTCGCGACCTCGGCGACGAACGCGGCGTCCGTCCGCTCGATCGAGGCGGCGCGCTTGCCGCAGACGACGACGCCGACGTCCGCGCCCTCGTCCGTGAGCTGGCGCACCGACCTGACGATCCGGGCCGCGACGGCGGGCTCAAGCGGCGCCGAGCTGACCTCAAGGCCGTCGCGGACGACGTAGGCGCCGTTCTCGGCGATGTGGACCATGCCGTCGTCCGCGCCCGCGAACAGCCCGGCGATGGTGGCGTACTGGCGTCCGCTGGCCGGGCTGAAGACGATGCCGCGCCGGTTCAGCTCGGCGAGCGTCGCGCCGAAGGCGTCGGGCAGGCGGCCCGCGGCGTCGAGCAGCGTGCCGTCGAGGTCGGTGACGACGAGCCGGATGTCGGGGGTGGCGGACGGGCGCGGCGCCTGGTGCGGGGAGGTCATGGTGTCCCACCGTACGGGGCCCGCGCGGGGCGGCCGGGGCGGGGCCCCGGCGTCGTCACGCCCTGCCGTCCGCGCCGCCCGCGCCGTTGCCACCCGCCTCGTCCCCGCCCTGACGGCCGCTCGCCTCGTGCCAGCGGGGGCTCTGCCAGTGCGGCAGCTCCGCGGGGGGCGGGGGCGTCTCGCGGGGCATCCACACGGCGGTGCAGAACATGTGCAGCCCGACGGCGGCGAACGGGAGGCCCAGGAGCACGCCCTTGGCGCCCAGTTCGAGCGGCGCCTCGAAGCGCACGTCGTCGCCGACCTCGGCGGCCCGCGCCAGCACGTCCTGCGTGGGGCCGAGCCAGATCCCGAGCCGCCAGGCGAGCAGGGCGCCGAGGAAGCCGCCGACCGCCAGGCCGACCACGGTGCCGACGCCCGCGCGGCGCCGCAGCAGGTGGACGGCGACGCCCGCCAGGGCGCCCAGCGCGAGCCCGGCGAGCAGGAAGGTTCCGTCGGACCCGACGGCCTGCTGCCCCTCGGAGTCGGCGAGCAGGACCGCGTCGCCCCTCTTGACCAGCGGGACGCGCGGCGCCCACCACAGCCACGCCAGGGCGAGCAGCACACCGGTCACCAGCGCGGTCGGCACGGCGACGAGCAGGCCGTCGCGTATCTCCCCCGGCCACTGCGCCGGGCCGCCCCCGCCGTCCTGGCTCCCGGCGACGGCCTGCGCCGCCCACGGGTCGTGGCCTGGCGGGGATGCGGGGCCCTGGTCGCGTCCGGGCTCGGGTTCGGTCACCTGATCATCCTGCCAGGTACGCCCGTGTGTTCGGGCCCCGGGACGGCCGTTCGGGCGCACGGCGGCGCGACCCCTTGGAAGACGGGCCCTACCTGACGGCCGCGCGCCGGTACGCCCAGGTGGCCAGCGCCAGCGCCAGGACGCCGGTCACGGCGCAGACCGTGAGATTCCCCGCGACCGACGCCCAGTCCGGGGCGGGGCCGAGCGCGTCGGCGAGGGCATCGACGCCGTAGCTCGACGGCAGCAGGTCGCGCAGCCACAGCGTCGGCTCGGGCAGCCGCGCCGTGGGCAGGACGCCGAGCAGCAGCGCGGCCGACATGCCGAGCTGCCCGCACAGCGTGGCCAGTTCGGGGCGCGGCGCGAGCAGCCCGAGGGCGGCGCCCAGCCCGGCGAGCGCGGCGCCCGCCAGCGGGACGACGGCGAGGGCGACCCACAGGCCGCCCATCGGCAGCTGGTACAGCAGACCGCCGCTGACGGCCGTGACGAGCACGCCCGGCACGGTGAACGAGGCGTACGCCGCCGCCGTCCCGAGCGCGACGGCCGTGGCGGGCACCGGCAACGTGGCGTAGTGGTCGAGCCCGCCGGTGGCGCGGAGCTGCCCGAAGTACTGGGCGAGGAGGTTGAGCGCGACGAACGCGACGACCAGCACGGCCGACCCGGCGACGACGGCGCGCGCCTCCTCGCCCCCGCCGCCGTCCACCACGCCGCGCATCAGGACCATGATCCCGATCGACTGGAAGGTCGCGACGAACAGCAGCGGGATGCGGGCGACGCGTGCCCGGGACAGCTGCGCCCGGTAGACGGCGCCGAGCGCGGGCCACAGCCGGGCGGCGGGCGCCAGGGGCGCGGGACCGGCGGCGGCCGGGGCGGTGGCGTGGACGGGTGCCGGGGCGGCGCGGGGCGTACGGGCGGTGTGGATCTCGGTGTCGGTCACGAACGGACCAGCCCTTCTCCCCTGCCGCCGAGGGCGAGGTAGACGTCTTCCAGGCTCGGCGTCGCCAGGGTGAAGTCGTCCAGGGCGGCGAACGCGGGCCCCTGGGTCACGGTGGTGACCAGCGCGCGGGCACGGTCGGGGGGCAGACGCAGGGTCCAGCGGCGCCCGGCGACGGTCGCGGCGCGGCGGGCGTCCGCGATGGCCGGGACGTGCAGCGGCGGGTCGCCGCGCCAGACGAGGTCGAGGCGCACGTCGGAGCCGACGAGCGCCTTGAGGCCGCCAGGCGTGTCGCAGGCGATCACCCGGCCCGCGTCGAGGACGGCGACCCGGTCGAGGACCGTCTCGGCCTCCAGGACGTTGTGCGTGACCAGCAGCACCGTCGCGCCGTCGGCGGCCCGGCGCCGCTCCACGGCGGCCCAGACGGCGCGCCGGGCGACGGGGTCCATGCCGGTGGTCGGCTCGTCGAGGACGAGGACGGGACGGCGGCCGGTGAGCGCGGCGGCCAGGCAGGCGAGGCGCCGCTGACCGCCGGAGAGGCGCTTGAGAGGCCGCCCTGCGAGGGCGGTGAGGCCGAGTTCCTCCAGGACGTCGTCGCGCTCACGGCGGGCGGCGGCGAGGTCGAGGCCGCGCAGCCTCGCGGTGGTCTCGGCGGCGAGGGCGACCGTCAGCTCGTCCAGGGCGGTGGACTCCTGGCCGAGGTAGGCCAGCAGCCTGGCGGCGCGACGCGGGTGGCGTACCAGGTCGTGGCCGAGGAGGGTGATGGCGCCCGAGTCGGGGCGCAGGAGGCCGGTGAGCTGCTTGACGAGCGTGGTCTTGCCCGCGCCGTTCGGGCCGAGGAGCCCGAAGATCTCGCCGTGCGCGATGTCGAGGCTGACGCCGTCGCTCGCCCGTACCGGCGCGGGGGCGGCGCCGCGCCTGCCGCGGCCCGCCGGGTAGGTCTTGACCAGGTCGCGCACGGCGAGCGCCGCGTCGGTGCTGACGGGGCGCGCTGTCGGGGGGCCGGGCCGTGCGCTCGAAGAGGCCACGAGGAGGCAGCCTACGCGGCGCGGCTGCCGTGCCGGACGCCGGGGCGCGCCGCCGGGCGCACGGCCGCGCGCCCGCGAGGCGGTCCCGGCGGGCCGGGGCGGCGGGTCACGCGGTGCGTTCCGCGCCGGTCCTGGCGTCCACCTCGCGCCAGAACCCGGCGCGGATCGCGTACCTGTCCTGCTCGTCGATCTGGTCGTCCTTGTGGGCGAGCAGGCCGAAGCGGGCGGCGTAGCGCAGGAGTTCGCCGTCGATGCGGTGCGGGATGCGGGGGTACTCGGTGGACAGCCGCTGGAGGTGGAGCGGGGCGGCGAGGCGTTCGGCCCAGCGGCGCGCGAAGACCTGGCCGACCTCGAACGGGTCGCCGCTGACCGCGGTGATGTCCTCCTCGCGGTCGGCCCAGCGCTGTTCGGCCGTGGTGACCTGCGACAGCATCGGGATGGCCGCGATCTCGGGGGCCTCGTCGGGGGCGCCGCGATCGACCCAGCCGCGGTCGGACGACCAGCGCAGGGTCGCCGTGGCGGGGGCGCCGGGCTGCGGGCCGGTGGGGAGGGGGCGGCCGAGACCCGCGAGGTCCTTGGGCGTCGGGACGCCCTTGGCCACCGGCGTCCCGTTGACGCGCTGTTCCGGGGGGCACGGCGCGGTGTCGTCGTCGGGGCCCGCACCGTTCTTGGCGTGCGCGGGCCGCCGGGTGCCGGTGTCGGCGGCGGTCCCCGCGGCCTCGGGGAAGGGTGCGGCGAGGATGGCGGCGATCTCAGGGCGGGGCGCCGAGTGCGGCGTGCCCGCGATCTGCGACTCGTTGACGCGGACGGCACGGGTGATCCACGCGCGGTCGAGGACGCGGCGCTCGTCGGCCTCGGCGACGAGGTCCTCCGACTGGTTGTAGTCGCCGTCGGCGGCCTGCACGGCCCACAGGTGGACGGCGACGCCGTGCTCCTTCGCGGACATGAGGCCGGGGAGCAGGTCGCCGTCGCCGGTCACGAGGACGATGTCGGCGCAGGCGCGGTTGCGGGCGAGTTCGGTCAGTTCCGCGTGCATCGCGGCGTCCACGCCCTTCTGCGCCCAGCGGCCGTCGCTGCGGGTGAGGGCGCCGAGGCGTACGGTGACGCGCGGCATGACGCGGAGCCTGCGGTGCTCCGGCTGCGGCACGCGGTCGGGCGCGCCGTCGAACCAGTAGATGCGCAACAGGTTCCGGCCGGTGTCGGCCTCGGCGCGTTCGCGCAGCCCGTGGATGAGGGCGGCGTGATCGACCGAGATCCTGGGCCTGGCGGGTTCTCCGGCGAGAAGACTGGCCGCGGCGCCCAGCAAGTACCCGGCGTCCACCAGGACGACGCAGCGGTCCACGTAGCACCTTCTTTCCCCGGAACGTTTTCTTGAGTCTGCCCGACACGGGCGCCGTTATCTGCGCCAACTCGATCTTCGGCGTGGCGAATCGGATACCCGTAATGCCCGGAGTGCGAACTATGGCGCGCCGTGCGACGCTGGTGCTGAGCCGCCGTTCCGCGTGACGCGGGAGGGCACCCCGAGAGTCGCCGCAGCGCCAGGAGGGAACATGGCCAAGGACAAGGACAGCGGTCGCCGCAGGCCGCCCGAGACGCCCACCGGGGAGACCCGTCCCGAGGCGCCGGTCGAGCAGCCCAAGAACCGCAAGCGCGAACGGCGTTTCGGGCACAACTGACCGCACGCGGCCCCCGCCCGGGAGGGACGACGAGCCCCCGCGCGGAGTGAGACACGAAGGGCGCACCCCCCGAGGGAGTGCGCCCTTCGTGCGCCGTGCGCGCCGACCGTGATCCGGGCCCACGGCCGCGGCCCGTGCCGCGCGCGTCAGTCCGTGAACGCGTGCCGCTCGTGCGCCGCGGCGAAATAGCGGGCGTCCGACACCTGGGACGGCAGCGAGTACACGGTCATCTCCCCGTGGTGCACGATGTCATATGCCTCGTGCACACACCGGAGACGGTCCTCGAATGCGGCCCCCGGGAAATACTCCAGCAACGCGTGTACCGCTTCGTCACGCGAGGCGTGCACCTCACGCAGCAGAAAGACGGACTTGGCTATCATTCGGGCATCCACGGCAACCCACCCCTTCGATCCCCTCAATGGCGATGTTCTCGATATCGAAGGTAGCTCCGCGGATGCCCCGGTCAGGTAAAGCCGATTCCATTATCCGGCCAAGCAGGCGGGACCGAGCAGGGCCTTGAGGTCGCCGAAGAGCGCGGGGTCCGCCTGGACGCGGTGCCGGTCGAGGCGCAGCAGCGTCGTCGTGCGCCTGCCCTGGAGCCTGACGCGCACCTCGGTCGGCCCCCGGTGCTGGCCGAGGAGTTCGCCGAGGCGTTCCACGAGCGGCGGGGTGACCTTGACGCTGGGGATGGTGATGGTGACCGGGGCGTCCCGGGAGGCGTCGCTCAGGTCGGGCACCATCAGCTCCATGGCGACCAGCCGCGGCACGTCCTCGCGCTTGTCCAGCCTGCCCTTGACGAAGACGACCGTGTCCTCGACGAGTTGCGTGGAGATCAGCTGGTAGGTCGCGGGGAAGAACATGCAGTCGATCGAGCCGGCGAGGTCCTCGACGGTGGCGATGGCCCACGGGTTGCCCTGCTTGGTCATCTTCCGCTGGAGGCCGGAGATGATGCCGCCGATGGTGACCGTCGCGCCGTCCGGGTACTCGCCGCCGGTGAGCGCGGAGATGGTGGCGTCGGCCTTGTCGTTCAACACGTGCTCGATGCCGAACAGCGGGTGGTCCGACACGTACAGGCCCAGCATTTCGCGTTCCTGGGCGAGCAGGTAGGTCTTCTCCCACTCCTCCTCGGAGAAGACGACGTCGAGCCCGAATCCGGGGCCGTCGTCCTTTCCGTCGTCACCCATGGCGCCGAAGAGGTCGAATTGCCCTTCCGCCTCCTTGCGCTTCACCTGCACGACATTGTCGATCATCGAGTCGAAATGCGCGGTGAGGCCCTTGCGGGTGTGGCCGAGCGTGTCGAATCCACCGGCCTTGATGAGGGATTCGACGGTCCGCTTGTTGCAGACCACGGCCTCGACCTTGTCGAGGAAATCGGGGAAAGAGGTGTACTTTCCCTTGGCCTTACGGGTGGCGACGATGGAATCCACCACGTTCTGCCCGACGTTGCGCACGGCGGTGAGGCCGAAGACGATCGTCTCGTCACCCCGGGGGGTGAAGAACGCCTCGGACTCGTTGACGTCGGGCGGCAGCACCTTGATCCCCATACGACGGCACTCGTTGAGGTAGATCGCCGACTTGTCCTTGTCGTCCCTGACCGAGGTGAGCACGCCCGCCATGTACTCGGCCGGGTAGTTCGCCTTCAGATAGGCGGTCCAGTAGGTGATCAGACCGTACGCGGAGGAGTGCGCCTTGTTGAACGCGTAGCCGGAGAAGGGGACCAGGACGTCCCACACCGCCTGGACCGCCTCGTCGGAGTAGCCCCGCTCCCGCATGCCCTGCTGGAAGGGGACGAACTCCTTCTCCAGGATCTCCTTCTTCTTCTTGCCCATCGCGCGGCGCAGCAGATCGGCCTGTCCGAGCGAGTACCCGGCGAGCACCTGGGCGGCCTTCTGCACCTGCTCCTGGTAGACGACGAGACCGTAGGTGACGTCGAGGACGTCCTTCAGCGGCTCCTCAAGCTCCGGGTGGATCGGCGTGATCTCCTGCTGGCCGTTCTTGCGCAGGGCGTAGTTGATGTGGCTGTTCATGCCCATCGGCCCGGGACGGTACAGGGCGCCGACGGCGGAGATGTCCTCGAAGTGCGTCGGCTTCATCATGCGCAGCAGCGACCGCATCGGGCCGCCGTCGAACTGGAAGACGCTCAGGGTGTCGCCGCGGCCGAGCAGTTCGAAGGTCTTCGGGTCGTCCAGCGGCAGCTTCAGCAGCTCGACGTCGATGCCCTTGTTCTGCTTGATGAGCTTGACGGCGTCGTCCATGATCGTCAGGTTGCGCAGCCCGAGGAAGTCCATCTTCAGCAGGCCGAGCGACTCACAGGTGGGGTAGTCCCACTGGGTGACGACCACCCCGTCGTTCTTCGGGGCGAACAGCGGGACGTGGTCCACCAGCCGCTCGCTCGACATGATGACGCCCGCGGCGTGCATGCCCATCTGCCGCACCAGGCCCTCAAGGCCCCGCGCCGTGTCGATGACCTTGCGGACGTCCGCCTCGTTCTCGTACATCCCCCGGACCTCGGCCGCCTCGCTGTAGCGCGGGTGGTCCTTGTCGGTGATGCCGGACAGCGGGATGCCCTTGCCGAGCACGTCGGCGGGCATCGCCTTGGTGATGCGGTCGCCCATCGCGTACGGGTAGCCGAGCACGCGGGAGGCGTCCTTGATCGCGGCCTTGGCCTTGATGGTGCCGTAGGTGCCGATCATCGACACCTTGTCCGCGCCGTACTTCTCGGTGACGTACCGGATGACCTCGCCGCGCCTGCGCTCGTCGAAGTCGATGTCCACGTCCGGCATCGAGATGCGCTCGGGGTTCAGGAACCGCTCGAAGATCAGCCCGTGGTCGAGCGGGTCGAGGTCGGTGATGCCGAGGGCGTACGAGACGAGCGACCCGGCCGCCGAGCCGCGGCCTGGGCCGACCGCGATGCCCTGCGACTTGGCCCACATGATGAAGTCCGCGACCACGAGGAAGTAGCCGGGGAACCCCATCTGGATGATGACGCCCATCTCGTACTCGACCTGCCGCTGCTGCTCGTCCGGCACGCCGCCGGGGTAGCGGCGGCCCATGCCACGCGCGACCTCCTCGCGGAACCAGGTGACCTCCGTGTAGCCGTCGGGCACGTCGAAGCGCGGCATCAGGTCGCGCGGCTTGAACCAACCCTCGGTGTCCACCTGCTCGGCGACCAGCCGCGTGTTGGCGCAGCCCTCCTGCCAGGCGTCGGACAGATCGACGGCGTACATCTCCTCGGGCGACTTCAGGTAGTACCCGGCGCCGTCGAAGCGGAAGCGGTCGGGGTCGGAGAGGTTCTTGCCGGTCTGGACGCACAGCAGCGCGTCGTGGGCCCCGGCCTCCTCCGCGTACGTGTAGTGGCTGTCGTTGGTGACGATCGGCGGGATGCCCAGCTTCCTGCCGATGTCCAGCAGCCCGTCCCGCACCCGCTTCTCGATCTCAAGACCGTGGTCCATCAGCTCCAGGAAGTAGCGGCTCTTGCCGAAGATCTCCTGGTACTCGGCGGCGGCCTTCAGCGCCTCGTCGGGCTGGCCGAGGCGCAGCCGCGTCTGGACCTCGCCTGAGGGGCAGCCGGTGGACGCGATCAGGCCGTCGGCGTGCTGGGCGATGGTCTCCTTGTCCATCCGGGGCCACTTCACGAAGTAGCCCTCGGTGTAGGCGTCGGACGAGAGGCGGAACAGGTTGTGCAGGCCGTTCCTGTTGTACGCCCAGATCGTCTTGTGCGTGTAGCCGCCGGAGCCGGAGATGTCGTCGCGCTTCTGGTGCGGCTGGCCCCAGTGGACGCGGCGCTTGTGGCGGCGCGACTCGGGCGCGACGTACGCCTCGATGCCGATGATCGGCGTGATGCCCGCGCCCGTCGCCTGCTGGAAGAAGTCGTAGGCGCCGTGCAGGTTCCCGTGGTCCGTGATCGCGATGTGGGACATGCCCATGTCCTGGCACGCCTTGAACATGTCCTTGAGCCGCGCCGCACCGTCCAGCAGCGAGTACTGGGTGTGAACATGCAGGTGTGTGAACGGCTTGGTCACTCCACGGGCCTTCCGCAGCAGGGGTGGTTTGGTTCCCCGACCCTACCCCGCTCACCTCCCGTCCCGACGCCGGGCTCCGGCGTCGGCGCCGAGCGTGTCCTCGCAGGTCAGCGGGGGTGCGCGGCGCGTTTCCCAAGGTCAACGCGGTGTGGGCGGAGGGGGTGGGGAGCGGCCTTTACGACGTCCCTACGGCCCGGCGTGGCACACTCGCCAGCGTGGGGATGTCAGCTTTCCGTGGGTCCTCCCACGGCTCCGGTCTGCGCGTGACGCGCGCCGCGGTGTTCGCGGCGCTGCTCGTCACGCTCTCCGCCGGTGCGCACGTGCTGCTGTCCGACGCACCGCTCCCCGCGCCCGCGGTGGCCGCCGTCTTCGCGGTGGTCTTCCTCCTCGCCCTCCTCCTGGCCGGGGAGCGCGAGCGCGGTCTGTGGGCGATCGCCGGGCTCCTGCTCCCCCTCCAGCTCGCCGCCGACACCGTCTTCACCGCGGGACAGGCCACCTGTTACGGGCCGGGCGGCGGCCCGGTGACCGGCCCGCTGCGGATGCTCGGGGTCGATCTGATCTGCGGGGGGGCCGACTTCGGCGCCCCCTTGACGCAGCTCGCCGGGCCCGTGGACCTGCCAGGCGGCCCGCTGGGGCTGCTCGCCGCGCACCTCATAGCCGGGTTCGTCGCCGCGTGCTGGCTGCGCGGCGGCGAGGCCGCCGTCGCCCGCACGCTGCGCGCGGCCGTGGCCGCCGGGTTCCGCCCGCTGCTGGTCGCGTTCGCCTTCGTCCGCGCGTCGGTCCCGGCCGCCCCGGGCGCCACGCCGCGCCCGGACAGCCGTGACGGCCACCTCCCGGCCACGCTGTCGCTGTACCGCTCCGTCCTGCGCCGCGGTCCGCCCGCGGGCACCGCGCTCGCCGTCTGAGTCGAGCGCACCGCCCGAACCGACCGCAGCAGCACGTGACCCACAGCAGACGGAGCACCACAGCCATGAGCAAGCGCAACTCCCTCGATGCCAAGCGCGCCGCGCGCGCCCGCCTCCACGCGGAACGCGAGCGCGAGGCCCGCAAGGCGAAGGTCCGCAGGCGCCTCACCGTCACCGGCAGCGCCGTCGTCGTCCTCGGCATAGCCGCGGGCGTGGGCGTCGCCGTCGCCGGGCAGAGCGGCGGCGGCTCGAACGACGCCACCGACTGGTCGGCCGTCCGCTCCCAGGTGGACGACGGCACGGACGGCGGCTTCCCCGACGCCGCCCCCGCCAACACCACGGGTGACGACGGTCTGACCGTCCGCATCGGCGACGCCGACGCCCCCAACACCCTCACGCTGTACGAGGACCCCCGCTGCCCGGTCTGCGCCGCGCTGGAGCAGAACGTCGGCGACTCCATCCAGCAGGGCGTCGAGGACGGCACCTACAGCATCGACTACGTCTTCGGCACCTTCCTCGACGACAGCTTCGGCGGCAGCGGCTCCAAGAACGCCCTGGAGGCACTCGGCGCCGCGCTCGACGTGAGCCCCGAGGCGTTCGTCGCCTACCACGAGGCCCTCTACTCGGCAGAGCACCACCCGGACGAGCGCTCCGACGACTTCGGCGACGACCAGAACCTCATCGACATCGCCCAGACCGTGCCCGAGCTGAAGGACAACGCGGACTTCCAGGCGGCGGTGAACGACAGCACGTACGCGGCCTGGGCCCTGCGGATGTCCGACACGTTCGACAGCACGGACGACGTCACCGGCACCCCGACCCTCCGCTACAACGGCGAGGTCGTGGACACACCGCAGACCCCCGAGGCGTTCGAGCAGATGATCGCCGACAACAGCGCGGCGCAGTGAGCCCCGCGGTGGGGCGGTCCCCCGGGCCCGCCCCACCGCGTCCGCTCACACGTCCCGGTGGTGCGCCGCCACCGGCACGACCGCCGCGCACACCAGCGGCCACAGCACGTACACGGCCCATGAACCGGCGGTCGTCGCCGGATGCTCCGGCGTGATCATCTCCGGGCCGAGGGACGTGAGGTGGTCCCAGGCGCTCAGTGGCAGCGCGTGGTCGAGCGCCGCGCTCCACGCGTACTTCTCGCTGACGAGCGAGGGCACGAGGAGCAGCACGGCCGCCGTCATGGCGACCGCCCCCGCCGCATGCCGCAGCAGCGCGCCGACGGCAGCCCCCGCCAGCGCGGCGACCGGCGCCAGCAGCGCCGAGGCGGCCACCGCACGCAGCGCGCCCGGGTCACCGATCGACATGCCGATGCCCTGCCGGGCGAGGACCGCCTGGCTCGCCCAGAACGAGACGCCCGCCACCAGCGTCCCGAACAGGGCGGTCACCGCCGCGAGGACCAGGACCTTGGCCGCCATGACGGAACGCCGCGCCGGGACGGCGGTGAACGCCGTGCGCACGAGCCCGGTCGCGTGCTCCCCCGCGACGGCGGTGGCGCCCAGCGCGCCGAGGACCAGCGCCATGATCATGGCGGCGCTGTCGTTGAACGCGTCCCTGATCGCCCAGACGGGCACGAAGATCTCCTTGACGCCCGGTCCGTAGCCCGGCCAGTTGGCCTGATCGCTCCACGCGGCGTTCACCGCGATCCCGACCACGACCGGCGCGCAGACGCCGAGCGCCCACCAGGTGGAGCGCAGCGAGCGGAACCTGATCCACTCGGCGACGACGAGGTCCGGGAACCGGGGTCGGCGCCCCTCCCCCACGTCGGCGACGGGAGCGGTACGCGCGCTCACCGGCCCTCACCCGCCGCGTACTCGACGCTTTCCGCCGTCAGTTCCATGAACGCCTCCTCCAACGACGCCCTCCGGGGCGTCAGTTCGCTCAGCACCACGCGACGCTCCGCCGCCAGCTCACCCACCCGCCGGGCGCCGACCCCCGTCACCAGCAGGCCGCCGTCCCGCCGCGTCACCCCGGCCCCCTCGGCGGCGAGCAGCCGCGCGAGCGCGCCCTGGTCGTCCGCCCGTACCCACACGCCGCCGCCTCCGGCCCGCGCGGAGAAGGCGGCGAGGCTCTCCACGGCGATCAGCCGCCCCCGCCCGATGACGACGAGGTCGTCCGCCGTGTGTTCCATCTCGCTCATCAGGTGGCTGGACACGAACACCGTGCGCCCCTCGGCCGCGAGGCCGCGGAACAGCCCGCGGACCCAGCGCACGCCCTCAGGGTCGAGGCCGTTCAGCGGCTCGTCGAAGACCAGCACCGGCGGGTCGCCGAGCAACGCCACCGCGATCCCCAGGCGCTGCCGCATGCCGAGCGACCAGCCGCCGACCCGGCGGCGCGCCGCGTCCGCGAGCCCGACCTCCGCCAGCACCTCGTCCACCCGCGACCGCGGCAGCCCGTTCGCCCGCGCCAGCGCCCACAGGTGCGCGACCCCCGACCGGCCGCCGTGCGCGTCCCCCGCGTCCAGCAGGGCGCCGACGTGCCGCAGCCCCCGGGCGCGGTCCCGGAACGGCACCCCCGCCACCCGCGCGGCCCCCGACGTGGGCGCGCACAGCCCCAGCACCATCCGCAGCGTCGTGCTCTTCCCCGCGCCGTTCGGGCCGAGGAAGCCCGTGACCCGGCCGGGCCGCACCCCGAAGGTCAGCCCGTCCACCACCGTCCGCCCACCGAACCGCTTGGTGAGCCCTTCCAGTTCGATCATGCCCACCAGGCTTCCGGCCCGCCGGGCGCGCCACATCGGGCCACGGGGCACACGCGTGGCGGGCCGGTGGCCCCCGGGCGTACGCCCACGGGCCACTGTGGCGGCGCGGCGCCGTCATTACGATCGGTCCATGCACTCACCGCGCGCGCGAACCGCCCTCGCGTGGGTCGCGGCGCTCGTCCACCCGGCCGCCCTCGCCCACGCCATGACCGCCGGGCCCGACAACTCGACGGGCCTGCGCATGTTCCTCACGGGATGCGCCACGGCGCTCGTCGTCCCGCTGCTGCGCCGCGATCCCTGGCCCGCGCTGTTCCTGCTGCTGACGGGCACGGTGTGCGTGGTGGTGGGCGGGGCGCCATGGGACCTGGTCCTCCTGCCCGTGGTCGCGAACACCGCCGCGGTCGGCGTCGTCGCGGCCACGCGCCCGCGCCGCGAAGGGCTGGCCGCCGCCGCCGTGGCGCTGGCGGCGCAGGCGGGCGCGGGCACCCTGGTCGGCTCGGGACGGGACGTCTTCGTGAGCACCGTGGCGCTGCTCGCCCTCGCGCAGGTCGTGGCGCTCCTCACGGGTCTGTCCGCGCGCGAGCGCCGCGCGCACGCCGACGCGCTGCGGGAGCGGACCGCTGCGGAGGCGGTCACGGCCGAACGGCTGCGCATCGCGCGGGAGCTGCACGACATGATCGCCCACAGCGTCGGGGTCATGGCGATCCAGGCGGGCGTGGGCCGCCGGGTCATCGGGACCCGCCCCGACGCCGCGCGCGACGCGCTCGCCGCCATCGAGGACACCGGCCGCCGGACGCTCGCCGAACTGCGGCGCACGCTCGGCGCCCTGCGGCGGGACGACGCGCCGGGCCCCGCGTCCGACGGCCCCGCCCCCGGCCTCGCCGACCTCGCCGGGCTCGTCGCCGCCACGTCGGGCGCGGGCGTCCGCGTCGAGGTGACCGTGCGGGGCACGCCCCGTCCGCTGCCGCACGACATCGACCTCGCGGCCTACCGCATCGTCCAGGAGGCGCTGACCAACGTGGTGCGGCACGCGGGCGTCGCCTCCTGCCGGGTCGTCCTGGACCACGGCGACGCCGCCCTGACCCTGGCCGTCGAGGACGACGGCCCCGGGCCCGCGCCCGGCGCGCGGGCCGCCCCCGGCTACGGCATCGCCGGGATGCGCGAGCGCGTCGCCCTCCTGCGGGGCGAGTTCACGGCCACGCCCCGCCCCGGCGGCGGCTTCCGGGTGACGGCCCGGCTGCCCGTACCGGCGGCCGTCGCGTGACCGTCCGCGTCGTCCTCGCCGACGACCAGCCGCTCATCCGCGCCGGGCTGCGCGTCCTGCTGGACGAGACCCCGGGCTTCGACGCCGTCGCCGAGGCCGCCGGGGGCGCCGAGGCGGTCAGGCTCGCCGCCGCGCACCGCCCCGACGTGGTGGTGATGGACCTCCGCATGCCCGGCATGGACGGCATCGAGGCCACGCGGCGGATCACCGCCGAGGGCACCGCGCGCGTCCTCGTCCTGACGACCTTCGACGACGACCGCAACGTCGTGGGCGCCCTGCGCGCCGGGGCCAGCGGCTTCCTGGTGAAGGACACCGGCCTCGACGAGATCCTCGCGGCCGTCCGCGTGGTCGCCGCCGGGGACGCGCTGCTCGCGCCGGGCGTCACGCGCCGCCTCATCGAGGAGTTCGCCGCCCGCCCCGAGCCCGCCGGGCCGCCCCGCGCCCTGACCGGGATCACGGGCCGCGAGCACGAGGTGCTGGTCCTCGTCGGCCAGGGCCTGTCCAACGGCGAGATCGCCGCCCGCCTGCACATCAGCGCCGCCACGGCCAAGGCGCACGTCGCACGGCTGCTCGCCAAGCTCGACGCCCGCGACCGCGTGCAGCTCGTCATCAGGGCGTACGACGCGGGGCTCGTCACGCCGCGGGGCTGACGGGGCCGGCCCTGGCTGAAGGTCAGCCCTCCTGCGCCAGGAACGCGAGCACCGTCCGCCACGTCTCCTCCGCCGCCTGCGCGTCCCAGTCGGGCAGCCCCTGGTCGGTGTAGAGGTGCCCGGCCCCCGGGTGGCGGAAGACCTCGACGTCCGCGCCCGCGCGCCGCATCCGCAGGTACCAGGCGTTCAGCCAGTCGTGGGTCTCGAACGGGTCGGGGTCCGCGACGTGCAGCTGCACCGGCAGGTCGTCCACCGACGCATCCTCGGCGATGTCCGCCGTCCCGTGCAGCAGCACGAGGCCGCGCGCCCGCTCGTCCCCCAGGGCGACGGTCTGCGCGAGCGCGCCGCCCGTGGACAGGCCCGCGTAGACCAGCCCCGCGTCCGAGTGCGGCGCGGCGGCGGCGATCGCGCGCCGCAGCAGCTCGTCGCGGCCGATCTCGTCGCGGAGGGCCAGCCCGTCCTCCAGCGTGTCCGCCGTCCGCCCGTCGTACAGGTCGGGCAGGTGCACGCGGTGCCCGGCGGCGCGCAGCCGGTCGGCGGCCTCCCGCACGGCCGGGCGCAGCCCGCATGCGGAAGGGAAGAGGATGATTTCGGTCACGGTCTGACGACGCCCTTTCCGTGGTACGCGACAGAGCGAGGCCCCCAACCCGGTGAACGGCCCCGTTAGCCTGGCGGGAGGACCGGTGGGCGTAGGAGCTGGAGGACCCCCATGGACGATGTGTTGCGGTCACTTCTCGTGATCGGCGGCACCATAGCACTGACCCTCGTGGTCGGCTGGGGCATCGACCGCGCGCTGCGCGCGGCCGACCGCCGCCACCCCGACACGCGCCTGTGGGGGCTGATGCGCCGCTGCCGGGTGCCGTTGCAGATCCTGCTGGCGTCCTCGGCGGTGAGCGTCGCGTACGAGGCGTTCGACCTGCACGTGGGCCGGGGCGACGTGCTGGACAGCCTGCTCGCCACGGTCGCCATCGCGTCGGCGGCATGGCTGACGATACGGATGGCGGGCGCCGTCGCGGAGAACTACCTCGTCCGCTACGAGGCGCGCACGCAGGACCAGGCGCGCGTGCGCCAGTTCCGCACGCAGCTCCAGATGCTCCGCCGCGTGGTGACCACCGTCCTCGCGATCGTCGCGGCGGCCGTGACGATACTGCTGCTCTTCCCGAGCCTGCGCGCCCTCGGCGCCTCGATGCTCGCCTCGGCCGGTGTGATCGGCATCATCGCCGGTGTGGCGGCCCAGTCGATGCTGGGCAACCTCTTCTCCGGCCTCCAGGTCGCGTTCGGCGACTCGGTGAAGATCGGCGACTCGGTCGTGGTGGACGGCGAGTGGGGCGTGGTCGAGGAGATCTCCCTCGCGTTCCTGACCATCCGCATCTGGGACGACCGGCGCCTGACGATGCCCGTGTCGTACTTCAACAGCAAGCCGTACGAGAACTGGTCGCGCGGCGGCACCGAGCTGACGGGCACGGTCTTCCTCTACGTGGACCACGCGACGCCGGTGCCGGAACTGCGCAAGCACCTCCAGGAGTTCCTGCTCGGCCGCAAGGAGTGGGACGGCCGTCTCTGGGGCCTGGTCGTCACGGACACCACGCCGTCCGCCATCCAGCTGCGGGCCGCCATGTCCACGAAGAACCCGGACGACGCGTGGATCCTGCGGTGCGCCGTCCGCGAGGAGCTGGTCGCCTGGCTGCGGGACCACCACCCGTACGCGCTCCCCCGCGTCGCGACCTCCCCCGCCGCCGTCACGCCCGACCACCGCCTGCCGCACCAGCAGCAGCACGCCCGGCGCCACGACGTGGACGGCCAGCGGCACCACGAGCGGGAGAACGGCCGGGTGCACTGAGGGGCGGCCGGGCGCCGGTCAGGCCCGGGCCCGCCACTCCGGCGCGAGGATCGACATCACGACGGCGTCCACCCGCTCGCCCTCCCACAGCAGCGCGTCCCGCAGCACGCCCTCGGCGACGAAGCCCGCCTTCTCGTAGACCCGGCGGGCCCGCGGATTGAACGCGTACACCTCCAGCGCGATGCGGTGCAGCCCCAGGCGCCCGAAGCCGTGGCCGACGAGCAGCCGCGTCGCCTCGGTCCCGAGACCGCGCCCGTGGGCGGTGGGCACCAGCGCGATACGGAAGTTGCAGCTCTGGTTGTCGGCGTCCCACGCGTTGAGGACGGCCTCCCCGACGACCTGCCCCGTCGCCCGCTCCACGACGGCGAGGTCGAGGCGCCCGTCCTGGCCCGCGCGCGTGCCGTACCACGCACGTGCCCGCGCCTCGTCGTGCGCGTCCGCGGCGTGGCTGCCGGTCAGGCGCTTGGTCCGCGCGTCGAGGAACATGGGCGTCAGCGCGGTCACGTCGTCGGCCACGACCGGCCGGAGCAGGACCAACTCTCCGTACAGCGTGGGCTTGTGGCGGAATCCCCGGTCGGGTGCGTCGCGCTCCTGATCAGCCATCCGGGCAGTGTGTACGGCGCGGGCGCCCGCTGTCCTCCCCTTTACGCCTCTCACGCCCCTCACGCCCTTCACGGGCCGGGCCCTCAGTCGCCGTGCGGCAGGCTCGTGCGGTCCAGCTCGCGCAGGGCGCGGTCCACGACGTTCGGGTCCGCGCCCGCCTCGCTGCGCGCGTCGAGCACCTCACGGCGTGCGGCGGCGAGGAGTTCGGCGTACATCTCGTCGATCTCCCGGACGTGCCTGGCCCGTTCCGCGACGTGTTCGCGCAGGTCACGCTCGGCGAGGGAGGGCGAGATCCGCACCCCGATGTCGTACGCGCGCCGCAGCAGCGTCTCGGAGACGTCGTCCGGCAGGTCCTCGCTCTCGCCCAGCTCCCGCAGCCGCCGCTTGGCGGCCTTGGCGGCGCGGACCGCGAGGTCGTGCTCCTGCCGGTCGGCGATGTCGGCGTCGGCCTGCACGCCGAGCAGCCGCACCAGCCAGGGCAGCGTGAGGCCCTGGAGCACGAGCGTCACCAGCACGACGACGAACGCGATGAAGATCAGGGCGTCGCGCTCCGGGAAGCCCCCGCCGTCGTCCACGGTCAGCGGCACGGCCAGGGCGAGCGCGACGGTGGCGACACCGCGCATGCCCGACCACCACATGACGACGGTCTCCCGCCAGCTGAGCGGCACGTCCTCGCCCGCGTCGCTCTCGCGGTGCAGGCGCCGGGTGATCCAGGCGGCGGGCAGCAGCCACATCAGCCGGACGCCGATGACCGCGCCGAGGACGGCGAGGGCGGCGGGCAGCAGGTCGTCCCAGCGGGAGAGCGTGCTGTCGAGGACGCGGTGCAGTTCGAGCCCGATGAGGCCGAACGCGACGCCGGTCACCATCGTGTCCACGACGGCCCAGAAGCTCCCGCCGGTCAGCCGCCCCGCGACGTCGTCCGGGTCGGCCTGCTCGCTCAGGTACAGCCCCATGACCAGCACGGACAGCACGCCGGAGCCGTGCAGTTCCTCGGCCAGCGTGTAGGCGGCGAACGGCAGCAGCAGCGTGAAGCCGACCCGCAGCGTCACGTCGGAGAGCACGGGCCGCAGCCGCGAGATCAGCCAGCCGAGGGCGAGCCCCACCGCGATGGCGACGACGGCGGAGAGCACGAGGTCGGTCGCCGCGGCGGGGAAGGAGTACGAACCGGCGACGACCGCGCCGATCGCGACGTGGTAGAGCGTGATGGCCGTGACGTCGTTGAACAGCCCCTCGCCCTCCAGGATCGACACCATGCGGCGCGGCAGCCCGAGCTGCCCCGCGACGGCGGTCGCGGCGATCGGGTCGGGCGGGGCGACGAGCGCGCCGAGCGCCACGGCGGCGGCCAGCGGCAGCCCCGGCACGGCCGCCTGCGCGACGGCGGCGACGGCGGCCGTCGTCACGAAGACGAGCGCCACCGCCAGCAGCAGGATCGGCCGCACGTTCGCCACGAACTGCCGCCACGACGTGCGGCGCACCGCCGCGTACAGCACGGGCGGCAGCACCAGCGGCAGGATCAGCTCGGGATCGATGTCCACCTGCGGGACGAGGGGCACGAACGCCAGCAGCCCGCCGAACAGCGTCATCAGCACCGGCGAGGGCAGCCCGAGCCGGTCGCCGAGCGGCACGGTCAGCAGCGAGCCGAGCAGCAGCGCGAAGAGCAGCGAGAGCTGGTCCACGCCTAGGCGCTCTCGGCGTGCAGCACGTCGAGCGCCGTCCGCAGATCCTCCGGATAGTCACTGGCGAAGGAGACCCAGCGGCCGTCCTCGGGATGGGAGAAGCCCAGTTCCTTGGCGTGCAGCCACTGCCGGGTCAGCCGCAGGCGCGCCGCGAGCGTGGGGTCGGCGCCGTAGGTGAGGTCGCCGACGCACGGATGGCGGTGGGCGGACATGTGCACGCGGATCTGGTGCGTGCGGCCGGTCTCCAGCTTGATGGCGAGCAGGCTGACGGCGCGCAGGGCCTCGATGAGGTCGTAGTGCGTGACGGCGTGCTTGCCTTCGGCGGTGACGGCCCACTTGTAGTCGTGCTGCGGGTGCCGCCCGACGGGGGCGTCGATCGTGCCGCTGAGCGGGTCGGGGTGGCCCTGGACGAGGGCGTGGTAGCGCTTGTCCACGGTCCGGTCGCGGAACTGCTGCTTCAGCCGGGAGTAGGCGCGCTCCGACTTGGCGACGACCATGAGGCCCGAGGTGCCGACGTCGAGCCGGTGGACGATGCCCTGCCGTTCCGCCGCGCCCGAGGTGGCGACGCGGAAACCGGCCGCCGCGAGCCCGCCGACGACGGTGGGGCCCGTCCAGCCGGGGCTCGGGTGGGCGGCGACGCCGACCGGCTTGTCCACCACGACGAGGTCCGCGTCGTCGTGGATGATCCCCAGGCCCTCGACCGGCTCGGCCACCACCCGTACCGGGGCGGCGGGCGGGGGCATCTCGACCTCGATCCACGAACCGCCGGTGACCCGCTCCGACTTGCCGACCTCGGCACCGTCCAGCCGTACCTTCCCCGCCGCGGCGAGCTCGGCGGCCTTGGTGCGGGAGAAGCCGAGCATGCGGGAGAGCGCGGCATCGACGCGCTCCCCCTCCAGTCCCTCGGGTACGGGCAGGGTGCGGGTCTCGGGCGTCCCGGGAAGCGTGGTCACCTGACCGAGTATGCCGGACGGCCTGTCAGTCGCGGTGCACGGTGCCGTCCGGGTCGAGGCCCCGGAAGGACAGCAGGACGATCAGGATGCCGCCGCAGACGATCGCCGAGTCCGCCAGGTTGAACACCGCGAAGTGCTGGACGGCGACGAAGTCCACGACGTGCCCCTGGAACGCGCCGGGCGAACGGAAGAGGCGGTCGGTGAGGTTGCCCAGCGCGCCGCCGAGCAGCAGCCCGAGCGCGATGGCCCAGGGGACGCTGTACAGGCGGCGCGCGAGCCGGAAGATGACGACGATGACGGCCGCCGCGATGCAGGTGAACACGACGGTGAGCGCCGAGCCGATCCCGAAGGCGGCGCCCGCGTTGCGCACGGCCCTGAACCGCATCCAGTCGCCGATGACGTCGATGCTGCGCTGGTTCTCCAGGCTGGTGACGACCCAGATCTTGGTCGCGAGGTCCACGAGATAGGCGAAGGCCGCGACCGCGACGAGCACGGCCACCCGCCGCGGACCGCGCACCGGGGTGGCCCCGGACACGCCCTCGGGAGTACCGTCGTCCGTGACCTCGGACCGGTCGTCGCGCGCACCGTCCACGCCGTCCGTGTCGCCTGCGTCGCCCGCGGGCGGAGGATCGTCGGGGGTCTCGATGGTCCGCTCCGCTTCGCTCACGGGACGAGGGTACGGCACTCCTGTGCGATCAGCGGAAGCCCGTCACGGCCGCCGTTCCTGTTTCTGCTTGCAGTCCACGCACAGCGTGGCGCGGGGGAACGCCTGGGTCCGCGCCTTGCCGATGGGGTTGCCGCAGTTCTCGCACAGGCCGTACGTCCCGGCCCCCAGGCGCCGCAGCGCGCGCTCGGTCTGGTACAGCATCTCCCTGGCGTTGGAGGCGAGGGCCATCTCGTGCTCGCGGGTGACGTTCTTGGAACCCGTGTCGGCCTGGTCGTCGCCCGC
This sequence comes from Streptomyces avicenniae, assembly GCF_000719135.1. Classification (GTDB taxonomy): domain Bacteria; phylum Actinomycetota; class Actinomycetes; order Streptomycetales; family Streptomycetaceae; genus Streptomyces; species Streptomyces avicenniae. The sequence continues at coordinate 223,955 of NZ_JOEK01000014.1, forward strand.
CCCGTCGCCCGAGTCGCGCATGAGGCCCGCGATCGCCGCCTCGGAGGCGGCGATCTCCGCGCCGAGCCGGTCGGCCTCGGCGGTCAGCCCGGCGCGTGCCGCGGCGACCTCCTCCTCGGTCCACGGGTCCTCGCCCGTCCGCACCGCCAGGTCACCGGCGCGGACCGGCGACACCGCGGTGGCCGACTCGTCGGCCGTGCTCTTCTTCGCTGCCACTAAGGGCTCCTGTCTTCCGGCTCTGCGGCGGCCACTCGGGACAGCGGCCGGTCACATGGTGTGATCGTGCTCGCGCATCGTGACCGGAACGATAGGTCGGCCCGCCGAGGTGCGGCAACGAGGGCGCGCCGGTCTGCCTCCGTTGTGCCCCGGGCGGCCCCGGCGTAACCGGTCGTGGCCGCCCGTCGGCGGCGTACACTGGGCCCCAGCGAAAGGCGTGGATGGGGACGAGTAGCGTCGTCCGGCAGCCAGGAGCGACCCGGGGACGGTGCGAGCCCGGGGGCGTGCGCGGCGTGAAGATCACCCCGGAGCCGCCGGAGGAAAGCCCGCAGGACCGTGCCCCGCACGGACCGGCGACGCGAGTAGAGCCGGCGTTCGCGACCCAATGAGGGGGCAGTCGGCGACCGCCGGGGGCCAAGGAGGGTGGTACCGCGGGAGCCGCAACGCTCTCGTCCCTCCGACGGAGAACGCACTGTGTGTCCGCCGGAGGACGATCCGATGTCGCTGTACCGACCCGTACCCGCCCAGGTCGATCTGCCAGAGCTGGAGCACGGCGTGCTCGACCTGTGGCAGCAGAACAAGACCTTCGCCCGCACCCTCCAGGCGTCGGAGGGGCGCCCCGAGTGGGTGTTCTTCGAGGGCCCGCCGACCGCCAACGGCATGCCGGGCGCCCACCACATCGAGGCCCGTGTCTTCAAGGACGTGTTCCCGCGCTTCCGCACGATGCGCGGCTACCACGTCACGCGCAAGGCGGGCTGGGACTGCCACGGCCTGCCCGTCGAGCTGGCCGTCGAGAAGGAGCTGGGCTTCAGCGGCAAGCAGGACATCGAGCGCTACGGCATCGCCGAGTTCAACGCGCGCTGCCGCGCCTCCGTGACGCGCCACACCGACGCGTTCGCCGAGCTGACGACGCGCATGGGCTACTGGGTCGATCTGGACGACGCCTACCGCACCATGGACCCGCAGTACGTCGAGTCCGTCTGGTGGTCGCTGAAGGAGATCTTCGCCAAGGGCCTCCTCGGCCAGGACCACCGCGTCGCGCCGTGGTGCCCGCGCTGCGAGACCGGCCTGTCGGACCACGAGCTGGCGCAGGGCTACGAGACGGTGGTCGATCCGTCCGTCTACGTGCGGCTGCCGCTCCTGTCGGGGCCGCTGGCCGGGCGCGCCGCGCTGCTGATCTGGACCACGACGCCCTGGACCCTGGTGTCCAACACGGCCGTCGCCGTGCACCCCGAGGTCACCTACGTCGTCGCGGAACGCGGCGACGAGCGGCTGGTCGTCGCCGAGCCGCTGCTCGGCAAGGCGCTGGGCGAGGAGTGGACGGCCACCGGCGAGACGTTCACCGGCGCCGAGATGGAACGCTGGCGCTACGGCCGCCCGTTCGAGCTGGTGGACTTCGGCGGCGCCGACGCGCACTACGTCGTCACGGCCGAGTACGTCACCACCGAGGACGGCACCGGCCTCGTCCACCAGTCCCCCGCCTTCGGCGAGGACGACCTCCTCACCTGCCGCCGCTACGGCCTGCCCGTCGTCAACCCGGTCCGCTCCGACGGCACGTTCGAGGCCGGACTCCCACTGGTCGGCGGCCAGTTCTTCAAGAAGGCGGACGAGGCGCTCGTCGCCGACCTCCAGGCGCGCGGCCTCCTCTTCCGCCACCTGCCGTACGAGCACAGCTACCCGCACTGCTGGCGCTGCCACAACCCGCTCCTCTACTACGCACAGCCCTCCTGGTACATCCGCACCACGCGCATCAAGGACGCCCTGCTCCGGGAGAACGAGAAGACGACCTGGTTCCCCGAGTCCGTCAAGCACGGCCGCTACGGCGACTGGCTCACCAACAACGTGGACTGGGCGCTGTCCCGCAAGCGGTACTGGGGCACGCCGCTGCCGATCTGGCGCTGCGCCGAGGACCACCTCACCTGCGTCGGCTCCCTCGCCGAGCTGAGCGAGTTGACCGGCACCGACCAGTCGGGCCTCGACCCGCACCGCCCGTTCATCGACGAGGTGACGTTCGCCTGCCCCGCCGAGGGCTGCGCGCTGACGGCGACACGCGTCGAGGAGGTCATCGACGGCTGGTACGACTCGGGCGCCATGCCGTTCGCGCAGTGGGGCTACCCGCACCGCAACCGCGAGGTGTTCGAGAAGCACTACCCGGCGCAGTACATCGCCGAGGCGATCGACCAGACGCGCGGCTGGTTCTACACGCTGATGGCCGTCGGCACCCTGGTCTTCGACCGCTCCAGCTACGAGAACGTCGTCTGCCTCGGCCACATCCTGGCCGAGGACGGCCGCAAGATGTCCAAGCACCTGGGCAACATCCTGGAGCCCATCCCGCTCATGGAGCAGCACGGCGCGGACGCGGTGCGCTGGTTCATGGCGGCGGGCGGTTCCCCGTGGGCGGCCCGCCGGGTCGGGCACGGCACGATCCAGGAGGTCGTCCGCAAGACGCTCCTCACGTACTGGAACACCGTGGCCTTCCAGGCGCTGTACGCCCGCACCGCCGAGTGGTCCCCCGGCGCGGAGGACCCGGCGCAGGCCGACCGCCCGCTGCTGGACCGCTGGCTGCTCAGCGAGCTGAACGCGCTGGTCGCCGCCGTCACGACGGCCATGGAGAACTTCGACACCCAGCGCACGGGCAAGCTGATCTCCACCTTCGTGGACGACCTGTCCAACTGGTACGTCCGCCGCTCCCGCCGCCGGTTCTGGCAGGGCGACCGCGCCGCGCTGCGCACGCTGCACGAGGCGCTGGAGACGGTGACGCGGCTGATGGCGCCGCTGGTCCCCTTCATCACCGAACGCGTGTGGCAGGACCTCGTCGTGCCGGTGGACCCGGGCGCGCCCGACTCGGTGCACCTGGCGAGCTGGCCCGAGGCGGACCTGTCGCGCATCGACGCCGACCTGTCGCAGGACATGCTGCTGGTACGGCGGCTGGTGGAGCTGGGCCGCGCCACCCGCGCCGAGTCCGGTGTGAAGACGCGCCAGCCGCTGTCGCGCGCGCTGGTCGCGGCGCAGGGCTTCGAACTGCTCGGCGACGACCTGCGCGAGCAGATCGCCGAGGAGCTGAACGTCTCGGCGCTCGCGGCGCTCTCCGAGATCGGCGGCTCGCTGGTGGACACCTCGGCGAAGGCCAACTTCCGGGCGCTCGGCCGCCGGTTCGGCAAGGGGACGCAGCCGGTGGCCCAGGCCATCGCGGCGGCGGACGCGGCGGCGCTGTCGGCCGCGCTGCGCGCCGGGACGGCCTCGGTCGTGGTGAACGGCGAGGAGATCATGCTGAGTCCCGAGGAGGTCATCATCACCGAGACGCCGCGCGAGGGCTGGTCGGTGGCCTCCGACCCGGGCGCGACGGTGGCGCTGGACCTGGAGATCACGCCGGAGCTGCGGCGCGCGGGCCTCGCCCGGGACGTCATCCGGCTGATCCAGGAGGCGCGCAAGACGAGCGGTCTCGACGTCGCGGACCGCATCGCCGTGCGCTGGGCCTCGGACGACCCGGAGGTCGGCCGGGCGCTGGACGACCATCAGGCGCTGCTGTGCTCCGAGGTCCTGGCGACGGACTTCGCCGAGGGCGCCGGGGACGACACCTACGGCGAGACGTTCGGCGACGGCGCGCTCGGCGTCTCCTTCCGGCTGCGCAGGAACTGACCCGCGCCGCTGACGGCGGAAAGGGGTGGGCCCCCGGACCTCACGGTCCGGGGGCCCACCCCTTCGGTGTCGCGCGTCGCGTCAGTTGTCGTCCTCGTCGATGAGGAAGCCGCGCATCGGGGACGGCGCCTGCTGCACCGGCTGCGGACCCTGGGGCCGCACCGGGGCCATCGGCTGCGTCATGGCGGGCGACATCTGCTGCTGGCCGCCGCCGTAGGACGGTGCCTGGCTCGGCGCGTGGCCGCCGTGCCCACCGTGGCCGCCCATCTGCTGGTTCCCGCCCATGGTCTGGTGACCGAGGGAGGAGCCGGGGCCGCTCGGCGCGCCCGCGGAGGCGAGGGACGGCGGCGAGGGCGGCAGCGACGGGGCCGAGGAGGTCGTCCGCGGCGGGGCGAGCGAGTCGTCGGACTGGCTCTCCAACTGCCGCAGCTGGCTCTCCAGATACGACTTGAGGCGGGTGCGGTACTCGCGCTCGAAGCCGCGCAGGTCCTCGACCTTGCGCTCCAGCGTGGCGCGCGCGGACTCCAGCGAGCCCATCGCCACGCGGTGCTTCTCCTGCGCGTCCCGCTCCAGCGCGTCGGCCTTGGCGCGCGCGTCACGCTCCAGACCCTCGGCGCGGCTGCGGGCCTCGCCGACGATCTTGTTGGCCTCGGAACGCGCCTCGGCGATCGCCTGGTCGGCGGTCTGCTGGGCGAGCGACAGGACGCGGGCGGCGCTCTCGTTACCGCCCTGCTGCTGCATCGGCGCGCCCATGGGGCCACCGTGCTGCTGCATGCCGGGACCGCCGTGGCCGCCCATGCCGAGGCCGGGGCCGCCGTGCTGCTGCATGCCCTGGTTCATCGGCACCGGGGCACCGGGGTGTCCCTGCGGACCGCCGGGGCCCATCGGGCCACCCTGACCCATCGGGCCGGGGCCCATCGGACCGCCCTGGCCCATCGGGCCGGGGCCCATGGGGCCACCCTGACCCATCGGACCGCCCTGGCCCATCTGTCCACCGGGGACCATCTGCTGTCCGGGACCACCCGGACCCATCGGACCGCCCTGACCCATCGGGCCGGGGCCGCCCGGATGCCCTTGAGGACCGCCGGGACCGGCGGGCAGTTGGGGCGGGCCGCCCATCTGCTGCTGCTGTTGCTGCATCCCCTGCGGTCCCGATATGGCCGGCGGGCCCCCCTGCCGGTCCTGCGGCTCGGGTTTGCGCATGTTCTGCTGGTTCTGCGCGGCGGCACGTGTGGCGGCGGCCAACTTGGCGCGCAGATCCTCGTTCTCCCTGAGAAGTCGGGTCAGCTCTGCCTCGACCTCGTCGAGGAAGGCATCGACCTCGTCCTCGTCATAGCCTTCTCGCAGACGGACGGTCGTGAACTGCTTGTTCCGAACGTCCTCGGGGGTCAACGGCATCTCTTCACCTCAGCGTGTTTCGTCGGATATCGGCAAGACCGTACTCGTTCACAGCCCGGCCACGACGTTGATCAGGATGTAGACGATGATCATCAGTGCGATGAAGGACAGATCAAGCGCCACACCCCCGAACCGCAGGGAGGGGATGACCCTCCGAAGGGCCTTGAGCGGCGGATCGGTCACAGTGTAGGTGGCCTCCAGCACGACGACCATCGCCTTGCCGGGGCTCCAGGAGCGCGCGAACATGAAGACCCAGTCCATCACGAGCCGGACGAGCAGCAGGCCGAGAAAGCAGTACAAGACAATCAGGATCACCTGCTGAACGATCCCCATCCCGGTTGGCCCTCTCCCCTGTTCCTGCCCCGGCCGGGCGGCCGGGACTCCCTTCGCTCCGCTGTCTTCCCTCAGCTCTGGTTGAAGAACCCACCCTCGGCGATCCGGGCTTTGTCCTCCGCGGTGACATCGACGTTAGCAGGCGAGAGCAGGAACACCTTCTGCGTCACTCGCTCGATGCTCCCATGCAGACCGAAGACCAGACCAGCGGCAAAATCGACAAGTCGCTTTGCATCCGTGTCGTCCATCTCCGTGAGGTTCATGATCACCGGGGTGCCCTCACGGAAGTGTTCCCCGATGGTACGGGCCTCGTTGTAGGTCCTGGGGTGGAGCGTCGTGATGCGGTAGGGCTCCCGCTCGGAAACGACCTTGGGCATGATCACCGGCGCGTTCTTCTCCACGTTGTGCCGTTCTGATGTGATGGAAGACACGGGAGCGATCCTCCCGGGCCGCCTGCTTTCCGCCAGGACCGGAGCCGGGGTGGGCTCCGTCTCCCGCTGGGCCGGGGGGTGCACGACCCGCACCGGCTCCTCCGACCGTTCCCTCGGGGGAGGTTCGAGCGTCTGCCGACGCTGACCCCGGTCGGGCTCGGGCTCAGGTTCGAAATCGTCGTCGGGGCCGTACCCCGGGCGGTCGTAGCCGTCGTCCTCCACGAGGCCGAGGTAGACCGCCATCTTGCGCATCGCGCCAGCCATCGACTGCGTCCTCCGCTCTGTGGTGGATCGGCTCCGTCCGCCGGGGCCAGGGAGATCCACGTAACTTGCCCGAATTCTCCGGGAATGACCATATTTTCGGCTGTGGCCCCTCGCCTGGCGACGTTACCCGAGGGCGGGGCGGACACCGAGTACCGCGCTCCCTACGCGCACGTGTGTCGCTCCGGCGAGGATCGCCTCCTCAAGATCCGCGCTCATGCCCGCCGAGACCATGGTCGCAGCAGGAATCCTCGCGCGCAGGCCCCTTGAGATTTCCCCCAGCCGTTCGAACGCCGCGCCGGGCGATCCGGCGTACGCCCCTTCGAGGGGGGCGACCGTCATCACCCCGGCCACGCGGAGCCCCGGCGCCTCGGCCAGCGCGTCCGCCAACTCGTCCACGGCGTCCGGCGCGACCCCGCCCCTGGCGGCGCCGAGCCCCGACTCCTTCTCCAGCGCGACCTGGATCAGGCACTCCAGCGGCGCGCGCCCCCGCCTGACGGCCTCCGCCGACAGCGCGGAGACCAGCCGCACCCGGTCCACCGAGTGCACATAATCGGCGTAACCGAGGACGGAACGCACCTTGTTCCTCTGCAACTGCCCCACGAAGTGCCAGGTCAGGGGGAGATCCGCGCAGGCCGCCGCCTTGGCCGCGGCCTCCTGGTCGCGGTTCTCCGCGAACTGACGTACGCCGAGGTCCGCGAGGATACGGACGTCCTCCGCGGGGTACGTCTTGCTCACGACGACGAGGGTGACGTCCTCCCGCGCGCGGTCGGCGGCGGCGCAGGCACGGGCGATGCGCTCCTCGACCCGGGCCAGCCCGGTCGTCAGTTCGATCCGCCGTGCGGCGCCGGACGCTCCGGCCGGGGTGTGCTCGGCCCCGGTCACGAGGGGTCCAGCCAGACGTATCCGGCCTGGCGGCCGGTGGTGCGGTCACGGCGGTAGGAGAAGTGGTCGGCCGACTCACGGGTGCAGACCGGGGAGAGCGCGATGTCCCGCACGCCGCTCGCCGCGAGCTGCGCGCGGACCCCGGCGGGGATGTCGATCGCGGGAGTGCCGTCGGCGCTGACCGCGCCGCTGCCGGGGACGGTCCGTTCGGCCTCGTCCCGCAGGGCGGCGGGCACTTCGTAGCACCGGGCGCAGACGGTCGGGCCGGTCCTGGCGACGATCCGCGCCGGGTCGGCGCCGAGCGCGCGCATGGCCTCGACGGTGGCGGGCACGACTCCGGCGAGGAGTCCGGGACGTCCGGCGTGCGCCGCGGCGACCACCCCGGCGACCGGGTCGGCCAGCAGAAGGGGAGTGCAGTCCGCGGTGAGGACGGCGAGGGGGAGACCCCCGCGCGCGGTGACCAGCGCGTCGGCGGTGGGCGGTTCCCCGTCCGGCGGCGGGCCGTCGGCGACGACGACATCGCGCCCGTGGACCTGCCGCATCCAGCGGACCGCGGCCGGGTCGAGCCCGAGAGCCGCGGCGGCGAGGCCCCGGTTGGTACGGACGGCCGCGGGGTCGTCCCCCACGGCGCCGCCGAGATTGAGCATGGCGTACGGAGCGGCGCTCACCCCGCCCCACCGGTCGGTGAAGGCGAAGTGGGCGCCGCCGGACGACTCGCGGTTCCCTATCACGTCAGTGCGTCAACCCAGTACATCTGTTCGGTATGGCTTCCCGGTGCGGAGTGCCGTGCGGCGTCCGCGGGTGTCACTTGAGGAAGTCGGGGACGTCCAGTTCCTCGACCTGCCCGTCGTAGGGCCTGGCCGGGGGGACCTGCGGGCTGATCGGCTCACGCACCGGCTCGGGCCGGTCCGCCGCGCCGTCGCGCTCGCCGAGCCCGGGGTTGCGGCCGGACAGCGAGCCGAGGCCGCCGAACGCGGGGCGCTCCGGCTCCGGCTCGGGCGCGGGCCGCTCCTGGGCGAGCGAGGTGCTGGAGTCGTCCTTGCCGCCGTAGCCGCCGAGCGTCTTCTCCCGGCTGCGCGACGGGGGCTGGCCGCCGTCGAACCCGGCGGCGATGACCGTCACCCGCACCTCGTCCCCGAGCGCGTCGTCGATGACGGCGCCGAAGATGATGTTGGCCTCCGGGTGGGCGGCCTCGCTGACGAGTTGGGCCGCCTCGTTGATCTCGAACAGGCCGAGGTCGGAGCCGCCCGAGATGGAGAGCAGCACGCCCCTGGCGCCGTCGATGGAGGCTTCGAGCAGCGGGGAGGAGATCGCCATCTCGGCGGCGGCGACCGCGCGGTCGTCGCCCCGGGCCGAGCCGATGCCCATCAGGGCGGAACCGGCCTCCGACATGACGGACTTGACGTCGGCGAAGTCGAGGTTGATGAGTCCTGGCGTGGTGATCAGGTCGGTGATGCCCTGCACACCGGAGAGGAGCACCTGGTCGGCCGACTTGAAGGCGTCGAGCACGCTGACCTGGCGGTCCGAGATGGACAGCAGCCGGTCGTTCGGGATGACGATGAGGGTGTCCACCTCGTCGCGCAGGCTCGCGATGCCGTCCTCGGCCTGGTTCGCGCGGCGACGGCCCTCGAAGGTGAAGGGACGGGTGACCACACCGATGGTCAGCGCGCCGAGCGAGCGGGCGATGTTCGCCACGACGGGAGCGCCGCCGGTGCCGGTGCCGCCGCCCTCGCCCGCGGTGACGAAGACCATGTCGGCCCCCTTGAGGACCTCCTCGATCTCCTCGCGGTGGTCCTCGGCCGCCTTGCGGCCGACGTCCGGGTTGGCGCCCGCGCCGAGTCCCCGGGTGAGTTCACGGCCGACGTCGAGCTTGACGTCGGCATCGCTCATCAGCAGTGCCTGCGCATCGGTGTTGATCGCGATGAACTCGACGCCCTTGAGACCGACCTCGATCATCCGGTTGATGGCGTTGACACCACCGCCGCCGATACCGACGACCTTGATGACTGCGAGGTAGTTCTGCGGTGCTGCCACGTCGAAGGCCTCTCGCCTCGAGTTACGTGTCGCCGCCCGCGTGAGCCGCAGTGCGCCGACGGATGCCGATGGGGCGGAGGAAGGGCCACCCCGAACCCTAACGCTTCAGTTTAGGGTTACCTGTGCTTGTCGTTCCTTGTATTCCTCGGAACGGACACTAAGTCGATAACTGGTGGGCGTTCAACGAACACGCCGAACCTCCTGTTTTTCTTTTCACCCTATGTGATCACGCGCGGGCGCACCAACCAGGGGCCGTCCCGCGGGACCGTGTGGCACGCCGTCAACCCTCCGCCGACGCCGGGACACTGGGCGCGCTGACGTCGAAGTGCGCGGCGTCCGGGGCCGCTTCCAGCACCGCCGCGAGCGCCGACGCCTTCTCCGCGGGCTGCTCCGCGCTCCCCCAGCGGACGGTCCGTTCGCCGGACAGTTCGAGGGTGATCGCGTCGTAGGAGGTGGCGCGGACCAGGCGCAGCTCCTCGCGCACCTCCCCCGGCAGGTTCCTGACCACCGAGACGGCGGCCCCGCGGACCCGCTCCTCGTCGAAGCGGCGGATCGACGGGCTGTCGGAGAGGTCGAGTTCGAGGAGCGGCACGCCGGGCAGCGCCTCGGGGATCTCGGCGAACGCGACCCCCTCCCCGTCCACCTCGGTGAAGCCGTCCCCGGTGACCTGGAGCAGCTCCGCCTCGCGCTCGGTGACGCTCAGCGAGACGCCGTCGGGCCAGGAGCGCTCGACGTCGGCCGACTTCAGGCGCGGGAGCCGGGAGAGCAGCCGGTCGCGGATCGTGCCGGTGTCGAGCGAGGCCAGCGGGGAGCCGAGCGGGACGGCCGCCGCCTCCAGGATCTGGCGTTCCGTCAGCTCCTCGGGGCCCTCGCCGCGCTCGATGGCGACGTCCTCGACGCGCAGCCAGTCCGAGCCGTACAGCGCCCAGGTGCCGAAGCCGCCGAGCGCGGCGGCCAGGACGAGGGCCAGGACGAGGACGCGGCGGCCCCTGGGCCGCAGGAGACGCGCCAGCCGCCCGGCGGGCGGGGGCGGGCCGGGGCGCGGTCTTCCGCCGCGCCGGGCGGTCGTCGTACCGGCCACGCTCCCTCAGCTCCCGTCCGTGCCCTGGTCCGTGCTGTCTGTCTGTGTCGGTGCGGCCGGCGGGCCGCGTCCGCGCCGGGGTCAGGCGCGGCGTGCGGCGATCGCCTCGTGCACCATGCCGACGAGGAGGTCGTCGGCGTCCGGGCGGCCGAACTCGGACGCCGCCCTGGACATCGCGTACAGCCGCGCCGGGTCGGTGAGGACGGGGAGCACGTTGCCGCGCACCCAGTCCGGTGTCAGCTCGGCGTCGTCGATGAGGAGACCGCCGCCCGCCCGGACGAGCGGCTGGGCGTTGAGCCGCTGTTCCCCGTTGCCGATCGGCAGCGGGACGTAGGCGGCGGGCAGCCCGACGGCGGACAGTTCGGCGACGGTCATCGCGCCCGCGCGGCAGAGCATCATGTCGGACGCGGCGTACGCGAGGTCCATGCGGTCCACATACGATAGCGGGATGTACGGGGGCATCCCCGGCATCGTGTCCACCTGCGGCAGTTCGTTCTTCGGCCCGACCGCGTGGAGCACCTGCACGCCGGAGCGCTGGAGGAACGGCACGGCGGAGGCGATGACCTCGTTCAGCCGCCTGGCGCCCTGGGAGCCGCCGGAGACCAGCAGCGTGGGCAGGTTGTGGTCGAGGCCGAAGTACGCGCGGGCCTGGTCGCGCATCGCGGCGCGGTCGAGCGTCGCGATGGACCGGCGCAGCGGGATGCCGAGGTAGCGGGCGTGCCGCAGCTTGCTGTCGGGGGTGGAGACGGCGACGAAGCGGGTGTAGCGGGCGCCGATCTTGTTGGCCAGGCCAGGGCGCGCGTTCGCCTCGTGCACGACGATGGGCACCCGCTGGCGGCGTGCGGCGAAGTAGCCGGGCAGCGCGACGTAGCCGCCGAAGCCGACCACGCAGTCGGCCTTGGTGCGCTCGATGATCTCCTCGGCGGCCTTCACCGTGCCGCGCAGGCGTCCTGGCACGGTGAACAGCTCGGGGGTCGGCTTGCGGGGCAGCGGGACGGCGGGGATGAGCCCCAGCTCGTAACCGCGCTCCGGCACGAGCCGGGTCTCAAGGCCGCGTTCCGTGCCGAGGGCGGTGATGCCCACGGTCGGGTCGTGCCTGCGCAGGGCGTCCGCGAGGGCGAGCGCAGGCTCGATGTGGCCGGCGGTCCCTCCGCCGGCGAGAACAACATGCACCGGTATTTCACCGCTCTCCGGACGGCGCCCGGTTGCGGCGCCGTCCCGTCGTCTTCCGTCTGAGCCGGGGTCCCCGCGCGGCCATCGCCGCCCTGGCCGCCGGGTCGCTGCGCGCGAAGGCGATCAGCAGCCCGATGGCGAACATGGTGGGCAGCAGGGCGGAACCTCCGTAGGAGAACAGCGGGAGCGGCACCCCGGCGATGGGCAACAGGCCCAGCACCGCGCCGATGTTGATCACGGTCTGGGTCATGAGCCAGGCCGTGACCCCTCCCGCGGCATACCTGACGAACGGATCGTCCGTGCGTCCTGCCACGCGGATACCCGCATAGCCTAGAGCCGCGAAGAGACCGAGGACCGACAGCGTCCCCATGAGACCGAGTTCCTCGCCGGTGATGGCGAAGATGAAGTCGGTGTGCGGCTCGGGCAGTTCGCCCCATTTCTCCACGCTCGCGCCGAGTCCTGAGCCGAACCAGCCGCCGGACGCGAGGGCGTAGATGCCGTGCACGGCCTGCCAGCAGTCGTCGTTCGGGCCCGGGTCGGTGGCGCCGAGGCAGGCCAGCCGCTCCATGCGGTGGGCGCTGGTGACGATGAACAGGGCGCCGAGGACGGCGACCGTGCCGAGGACGCCCGTGAACAGGCGGGTGGGGGCGCCCGCGAGCCACAGGAGCGCGAAGACGACGGCGACGATGATCATCACGGTGCCCATGTCGCCGCCGACCATCACCAGGCCGCACACCAGCAGCGCGCCGGGGATGAGCGGCACCAGCAGGTGCCGCCACTGGGTGAGGAGGTGCCGGTCGCCCTTGCGCGCCAGCAGGTCGCCGCCCCACAGGAGCAGCGCCAGCTTGGCGAACTCGCTGGGCTGGATCTGGAACGAGCCGCCGACGGCGATCCAGTTGGTGCTGCCGTTGACCCGCACCCCGATTCCCGGCACCTGCACGAGCACCAGGAGGACGACCGTGCAGGCGAGGAACGGGTAGGTGAGCGCGCGCAGCAGGCGTACGGGGACGCGGGAGGCGATCAGCAGCAGCACGGTGCCGAGCGCGGCGGCGAAGAGCTGCTTCTGGAAGTAGTGGGTGGCGGGCAGGTCGTAGCGCAGCGCCTGGATCTGGGAGGCGGAGAAGACCATGACGAGGCCGAGGAACGTGATCAGCAGGCCGGTGCCCAGGACGACGTAGTACGCCGTCAGGGGCCGGTCCCAGGCCCGCCGCAGGCGGTCGAGGGCCTTGGGGGTGCGGGGCGGCCCCGGGCGGCGGAGGGTGCGTGAGGCGGGGCGCGGGGGCGGGAGGGGACGTGGGGTGGCGCGTCCGCGCCGTACCGGTTCGGTCTCCGGTCGTGGCGCTCGCGTCATCTCGACCCCTCCTCGGCCCCGTCCCCGGCGGTCCGCGGCCACCGGGGGCTACTCCTCGTGCCCGCCCCGGCCGGTGGCCAGGGCCCTGACGGCTGCGGCGAAGGCGTCGCCGCGCTCGTTGTAGTTGGCGAACATGTCCATCGAGGCGCACGCCGGGGCCAGCAGGACGGTGTCCCCCGGCCGGGCGAGTCGTGCCGCCTCGTGGACCGCCGCCGTCATCGCCCCAGTGTCGGTCCGGTCGAGGTCCACGACCGGCACATCCGGGGCGTGTCGCGCCAGCGCGTCGGCGAGGAGCCGCCGGTCGGCCCCGATGAGGACGACGCCCCGCAGGCGCGCGGCGGCGCCGCGGGCGAGGTCGTCGAAGGTGGCGCCCTTGGCGAGCCCGCCCGCGATCCACACGGCCGACGGGTAGGCGGCCAGGGACGCCTCGGCGGCGTGCGTGTTGGTCGCCTTGGAGTCGTCCACCCAGGAGACGCCGTCGATGTCCGCGACGTGCTCGATGCGGTGGGGGTCGGGACGGAAGGCGCGCAGGCCGTCGCGGACGGCGCGGGGCGGGACGCCGTACGCGCGTGCCAGCGCGGCGGCGGCCAGGGCGTTCGCGACGTTGTGGGGCGCGGCGGGCAGGGGTGATCCCGGGTCGATGTCGGCGACCGTGGCGAGTTCCTGGGCGCGCTCGCGCCGGTCGTCGAGGAAGGCGCGGTCCACGAGGATGCCGTCCACGACGCCGAACTGCGAGACGTCGGGCGTGCCGAGGGTGAAGCCGATGGCGCGGGCGCCCTCGGCGACGTCGGCCTCGCGCACCAGGGCCTCGGTGGCGGGGTCGGCCGCGTTGTAGACGCAGGCGACCGCGTTGCCCTCGTAGACGCGGCCCTTGTCGGCGGCGTACGCGGCCATGGAGCCGTGCCAGTCGAGGTGGTCGGGCGCGAGGTTGAGGACGGCCGCGGAGTGGGCGCGTACGGAGGGGGCCCAGTGCAGCTGGTAGCTGGACAGCTCGACGGCCAGCACGTCGTACGGCGGGTCGGCGCGGACGACGTCCAGGAGGGGCGTGCCGATGTTGCCGACGGCGGCCGTGCGCAGGCCAGCGGCGCCGAGGATGGCGGCGAGCATGCGCACGGTCGTGGTCTTGCCGTTGGTGCCGGTGACGGCCAGCCAGGGCGCGGCGCCCGGGCCGCGCAGCCGCCAGGCGATCTCGACGTCGCCGACGACCTCGACCCCGGCCGCCGCGGCGGCGGCGAACAGCGCGCTGTCCGGCCGCCAGCCGGGCGAGGTGACGACCAGGTCGGTCGCCTTCGGCAGGGTGTCGCCGTCCCCGGGCCGCGTCTCGATGCCCTCGGCGGCCAGTTCGGCGGCGCGTGCGCGCTGCCGGGGGCCCGTGCCGCCGTCCACGACGGTGACGAGGGCGCCGAGCCCGGCCAGGGCGCGGGCGGCGCTGACGCCGCTCACGCCGAGCCCGGCCACGGTGATCCGCTGTCCGGAGAACTCGCTCACCAGTCCGCCACCCATGTGCCGTAGAAGATGCCGATGCCCACGATGACGCACATGCCCTGGATGATCCAGAAGCGGACGACGACCAGGACCTCGCTCCAGCCCTTCAGCTCGAAGTGGTGCTGGAGCGGCGCCATCTTGAAGACGCGGCGGCCGGTCGTGCGGAAGGAGCTGACCTGGATGACGACCGACATGGTGATGAGGACGAACAGGCCGCCCAGGATGGCCACCAGCAGCTGCGTGCGGGAGACGATCGCGAGACCGGCCAGCGCGCCGCCGAGGGCGAGGGAGCCGGTGTCGCCCATGAAGATCTTGGCCGGTGACGTGTTCCACCACAGGAAGCCGAAGAGGGCGCCCATCAGGGCGGCGGCGACCACGGCGGCGTCGAGCGGGTCGCGTACCTCGTAACAGGCGGCGCCCGCGGTGAGGAACTCGGAGCAGGTCTGGCCGTACTGCCAGACGCCGATGAAGACGTAGGCGCCGAAGACCATGACGGACGCGCCGGTGGCGAGGCCGTCCAGACCGTCCGTCAGGTTCACGCCGTTCGACATCGCCAGGACCATGAACAGCGCCCAGACGACGAACAGCACCGGGCCGATCGACCAGGAGAAGTCCTGGGTGAACGACAGGTGGGTCGAGGCCGGGGTGAGGCCGCGGGAGTCCGCGAAGTTCAGCGAGAGGATCGCGAAGGCGACGCCGACGGTGAACTGGCCGAGCATCTTCGCCCCGGCGCGCAGGCCGAGGCTGCGGCGGCGGACGATCTTGATGTAGTCGTCGAGGAAGCCGACGAGGCCCATGCCCGCCATCAGGAAGAGCACCAGGAGGCCGGAGATCGACGGCGGTTCGCCGGTGGCCAGCTTGGTGACGGCGTAGGCGATGAGCGTGGCCAGGATGAAGGCGATGCCGCCCATCGTCGGGGTGCCGCGCTTGCTGTGGTGGTCGCGCGGGCCGTCGTCCCGGATGTACTGGCCGTACCCCTTACGGGCGAGCAGCTTGATCAGCAGCGGCGTGCCGGCCAGGGTCAGGAAGAGGCCGATCGCGCCGGAGAAGAGGATCTGCCTCATCGGGCGGCGACCTCGCCCTCGGAACCGGTGCCTGCGGCACCGCCGTTCGTCCCCGCGTCGTCCAGCAGGCCCTGGGCGACGCGTTCGAGCGCGGCGGCCCTGGACGCCTTCACCAGCACGACATCTCCCGGCCTCAGCTCACCGCGCAGCAGCTCCACCGCTGCCCGAGCGTCGGACACGTGCACCGACTCCTCACCCCACGAACCCTCGTTCTTGGCGCCCATGTCCAGCCAGGCGGCCTCCCGGCCGCCCACGGACACGAGCTTGCTGACGTTGAGCCGGACGGCGAGCCGTCCGACCGCGTCGTGTTCGGCGAACGCGTCGTCGCCCAGCTCGGCCATCGGGCCGAGCACCGCCCAGGTACGGCCCCCCCTGTCCTTCACGGCCCCGCCCATCGCCGCGAGCGTGCGCAGCGCGGCCCGCATCGAGTCGGGGTTGGCGTTGTACGCGTCGTTGACGATCGTCACGCCGTCGGGACGCTCGGTGACCTCCATGCGCCAGCGGGAGAGCGGGCCCGCGGCGGAGAGTGTTTCGGCGATCGCCTCCGCGGACATGCCTACCTCATGCGCAACAGCCGCCGCGGCAAGCGCGTTCGACACGTGGTGCTCACCGTACAGCCGCATCGTGACGTCGGCGTACCCGGTGGGGGTGCGCAGGCGGAACGCCGGTGTGCCCGCGTCCGTCAGCCGTACGTCCTCGGCGCGGACCGCCGCGTCGTCGGCCTGGCCGAACAGGACGACGCGCGCCGCGGTGCGCGCGGCCATGGCGCGCACGAGCGGGTCGTCGGCGTTGAGCACGGCGACGCCGCCCTCGGCGGCCGGCGGCAGGGCCTCGACCAGTTCGCCCTTGGCGCGCGCGATGGTCTCCTTGTCGCCGAACTCGCCGATGTGGGCGGTCCCGACGTTCAGCACGGCGCCGATGCGCGGCGGGGTGAGCCGCGTGAGGTCACGGATGTGGCCGACGCCGCGCGCGCCCATCTCCAGCACGAGATGGCGGGTGGACTCCTCGGTGCGCAGCGCGGTGAGCGGCAGCCCGATCTCGTTGTTGAACGAGCCGGGCGTCCAGACCGTGGGGCCCTCGGTGCGCAGCAGTTGGGCGATGAGGTCCTTGGTGCTGGTCTTGCCCGCGGAGCCGGTGAGGGCGACGACGGTGGGCGCGAGGGTCGCCACGACGTGCCGCGCCAGCGCGCTGAGCGCCGCGACGACGTCGTCCACGACGACGGCGGGCACGCCGACCGGGCGCGTGGCCAGGACGACGGCGGCGCCCGCGGCGATCGCGCGCTCCGCGTAGTCGTGGCCGTCCACGCGCTCGCCCGGGAGGGCGGCGAAGAGGGAGCCTGGCTCGACGAGCCGGGAGTCGATGACGACGGGCCCGGTGATGCGGGGTGGCGGCTCCGGTATGTCGTGCGGCTCTCCCCGCACGACCTTGATGAGCTCAGCTACGGGAAGGGGGATCACTTCAGCGGGCCTCGCCTGGCGTCGGGATCTTGGGGTGCATGCGAGCTGCGGCGCCCGATGGCGGCGCGCAGCTCCACTCGGTCGTCGAAGGGCCGGATGACTCCGGCGATGTCCTGACCCTGCTCGTGGCCCTTGCCCGCGACCAGGACGGTGTCGCCCGGCTCGGCGCGTGCCACGGCGGCGGCGATGGCCGCCGCGCGGTCCTCCTCGACGAGGACGGTCCCGCGTTCGTGCGCGGGGACCTCGGCGGCGCCCGCCAGCATGGCGGCCAGGATCGCGAGGGGGTCCTCGGAGCGGGGGTTGTCCGAGGTCAGGACGGCGGTGTCGGCCAGGCGGGCGAGTGCCGCGCCCATGCCGGGGCGTTTGTGCGGGTCGCGGTCGCCACCGCAGCCGAGGACGGCGTGGAGGCTGCCCTCGGTGACCTTGCGCAGGGCCTGGAGGACGGACTCCACGGCGTCGGGCTTGTGCGCGTAGTCCACGACGGCGAGGTACGGCTGGCCCGCGTCCACGCGTTCGAGGCGGCCGGGGACGCCGGGGACGGCGGCGATGCCCTCGGCGGCGACCGCCGGGTCGATCCCGGCGGCGGCGCAGGCGGCGACGGCGGCGAGGGCGTTGGCGACGTTGAAGGCGCCGGGCAGCGGCGCGGCGGCCTTGATCCTGGCGCCGTCGGGGGCGACCACGGTGAAGGTCGAGCCGAGCGGGCCCGCGGTGACGTCCTCGGCGCGCCAGTCGGCGTCCGGGTGGCCCTCGGCCGAGAAGGTGGTGACGGGGAACTCCGGGGACGCCGCCTCGGCGGCGAGGCGGCGGCCGTAGGGGTCGTCCAGGTTGACGACGCCGCGGCGGGAGCGTGCGGGCGTGAACAGCTGGGCCTTCGCGAGGAAGTAGTCCTCCATGTCGCGGTGGTAGTCCAGGTGTTCGGGCGAGAGGTTGAGGAAGACGCCGACGTCGAAGACGCAGCCGTCCACGCGGCCCATGACCAGGGCGTGGCTGGAGACCTCCATGGCGACGGCGCGGGCGCCGCGTTCGCGCATGACGGCGAACAGGGCCTGGAGGTCGGTGGCCTCGGGGGTGGTGCGGACCGACTTGACGCGCTCGTCGCCGATGCGGGTCTCGACGGTGCCGATGAGGCCGGTGGGGGCGGCCTCCGGCGTCTCGTCGGCGCGGGCGGCCTCGGCGGCGGCGCGCTGGAGCGCGCCCTCGACGAGGTAGCTGGTGGTGGTCTTGCCCGAGGTGCCGGTGATGCCGATCTGGAGCAGGTCGCGCCCGGGGTGGCCGTAGATCTCGGCGGCGAGGGCGCCGAGGTGGGCGCGCGGCTCGGCGACGGTGAGGACGGGCAGGCCGGACGCGGCGGCGCGCTCCGCCCCGCTCGGGTCCGCGAGGACGGCCGCCGCACCGAGGCTCGCGGCCTGGTGGGCGAAGTCGGCGCCGTGGAAGCGGGCGCCGGGGAGCGCGGCGTACAGGTCGCCGGGGACGACGGCGCGGGAGTCGTGCGTGATGCCGGTGACCGTGCGGTCGGCGTCGGCGTCCTGGGGGGCGTCCGTGCCCAGGAGGGCGGCCAGTTCCGCGAGGGGCACGGGCCGCACGTGCCGCGGGCGGAGCGCCGGCGGAGTTCGATCAGCGTGGGGCACGGCGGTGAGCGTACCCGCCGTGGTGGGCGTGGGGCGAAACGAGCTGAACGGGGCCGACCCGTCGGTGATGGTTCTCACGTGCCTGGTGCTCCGCTCGTCTGTCGCTGCGTCGGGTCGCGTCCCCTGGCGGCCTCGCCGGGTCGTCCGCTCGGTCATTCGTCAGGATCGAACGTGGTGGGCAGGCCCGCGAACGGGTCGCCGGTCGGGGGCACCCGCAGCGCGGCCAGCGAGAACTGCATGACCTCGTTGAAGATCGGCCCGCAGACCTCGCTGCCCGTGTAGGCGCCCTCGGTCGGATTCTGGACGACGCAGTAGACGGTGACGCGCGGATCGTCGGCCGGGGCGAAGCCCGCGAAGGACGACGTGTAGCCCCGGTAGACGCCCGTTTCCGGGTCCACGCGGTTCGCGGTGCCGGTCTTCCCCGCGACGCGGTAGCCGGGGATCTGGGCGGCGTGTCCCGTGCCGTCGGGGCTGGCCACGACGGTCTCCAGCATCTCCGTGAGCTGATGCGCCGTGTCTTCGCCGATGACGCGGGTCCGTTCGGGTGACGGGGCGGGCTCGCGGCGTCCGTCGGGGCCGGTCGTGGCGCGGACGAGCGTGGGGGCGACGCGTTCGCCGCCGTTGGCGACCGTGGAGTAGACCGAGGCGGCCTGGACGGCGTTCACCGACAGGCCCTGGCCGAAGGGGATCGTGTACTGCTGCGAGGCGTTCCAGTCCTCGGGCGGGGCCAGGATGCCGGAGGTCTCGCCGGGGAAGCCGAGGCCGGTGGGACGGCCGAAGCCGAAGGCGCTCAGGTAGTCGTGGAGCACCCGATTGGCCTCCGGCTGGGTGTCGCCCAGCTGTTCGGCGGCGAGGATGGTGCCGATGTTGCTGGAGTGGGCGAGGACACCGGCGAGGGTGAGGTACAGCGTCTCGTGCTCCACGTGGTCGCCGAACTGGCGGTCGGCGCGTGGCAGCCGGTTGGGGACCGTCACATGGGTGTCGGGCGTGGCGGCCTCCTCCTCAAGGACCGCCGCCATGGTGATGACCTTGCTGGTGGAGCCGAGTTCGAAGGCGTCCTCCAGCGCGGCGTTGCCGAGGTTGGCCGGGTCGGCGTTCGCGATGTCGTTCGGGTCGAAGCCAGGGGCCCCTGCCAGGGCGAGCAGTTCGCCGGTGACGGTGTCCTGGACGACGACGTAGCCGCCGTCCGCCTCGCTGGCCTCGACCTGTTCCGTGATGGCCTGCTGGGCGGCCCACTGGATGTCGCGGTCGAGGGTGAGCTCGACGTCGATGCCGGGGACCGCCGGTTCCTCGCGCTCGCCCGCGGTGGGCACGCGGCGTCCGCCGGAGCGCGCGTAGAACTCGCTGCCGTCCTCGCCGGCCAGCTGACCGTCCAGCTGCGCCTCCAGGCCGCCGCTGCCGACCCCCTCGCTGTTGACGAAGCCGAGGACGGGGGCGGCGAGCAGGTCGTTGGGGTAGACGCGCTTGGCGTGCTCGACGGCGAAGACGCCGGAGAGGACCTGGACGCCGGTGCCCTTGTCGGCCTGCTCGGCGAGGTTGGCGCGCAGGTCCCTGATCTGGTTCCAGACCTGCGGGGTCCGCTGGCGGGCCAGGAGGGCGTAGCGGGTGTCGTCCTGGCTCAGCAGGTCGGTCAGCTCCTGCTGGTCGCGCTCCAGGATGGGCGCGAGGAGCGCGGCGGCCTGCTCGGGCGCGTCGGGGACGCCGGTCTCCTCCTCGGAGAACAGCAGCGGGTCGGCGGTGATGTCGTACGCGTCCACGGTGGTGGCGAGCGCGGTGCCGTTCCGGTCGGTGATGTCGCCGCGGCGCGCGGTGATGGTCTCCTCGACGTAGCGGTTGACGGCGGCCTGCTGCGCGTACGACGAGGCGCCGATGGCCTGCACCTGGAAGAGGCGCACGGAGAAGGCGACCATGATCAGCGTCAGTCCGAGGCCGACGAGCCGCAGGCGTGGCCGGTGGTTGCCGAGCCGCAGCCCCGGGTCGTTCTTGCGCGGCGCGCGGGGGCGCGGGGGGCGGGGCGCGGTCATGGGGTCGGCCCTTCTCCGTCGTCGGATGGCGCGGGGGCGGTGGACGCGGAGGGTGAGGCCGCGGCGTCGGGTGCGGGCGGGGGCGCCGCGCCGGGGGCCGACCGGCCGGTGACGGTGTCGGCGCCCGGCGGGGGCGGGTCGGCGGCGGGGTCGCCCGTCGGCGCGTCGGCGGCGTCCGGCGCGTCCTCGTCCGCCGCCGCCTCGTCGTCCTCGGCGGGGGCCGTCGGGGTGGGGCTCGGCGCCGGTTCCGGGTCGGTCTCGCCGAGGAGCGTGCCGTCCTCCGCCAGGAAGGCGGGCGGGCCGGCGGGCACCATGCCCAGCTCGCGTGCGCGTTCTGCGAGGGCGTCGGGCGCGGAATAGCCGTCCACCTCTGCTTGGAGCTCCTGCTGTTCGTCCGTCAGGTCACGCGTCTCGCGGCGCAGCTCGCTCAGCGCGAACGAGCCTTCGTTCAGCGACGCGTTGAGCAGCAGCAGGCCGAGCATGCCGGAGCCGAGGAGCAGGACGACGAGGAGGACGAAGGGCGTGCGGGCGGCCGACGAGGAGCCGCGTGGGACGAGACCGGCCAGCCGGAGCAGCCGGGTCTGGCCCTGGCCTTCGGCGCGCTGGCGCGGCATGTCAGACCGCCTCCCGGACGCGCTCCGCCGCCCGCAGGCGGGCCGGGGCGGCGCGGCTGTTGTCCGCCAGCTCCTCGGCGGACGGCTGCTCGGCGCCGCGGGTCAGCAGCCGCAGGCGCGGCTGGTACTGCTCGGGGACGACGGGCAGGCCGGGCGGCGCGGTGCCGGTCGCGCCCTCGGCCAGGGTGCGCTTCACGAGCCGGTCCTCCAGGGAGTGATAGGACAGGACGGCGATCCGGCCGCCGACGGCGAGGGCGCCGATCGCGGCGGGCAGCGCCCGCTCCAGCACGGACAGCTCGCCGTTGACCTCGATGCGCAGGGCCTGGAACGTGCGTTTGGCGGGGTTGCCGCCGGTGCGTTTGGCGGCCTGCGGCAGGGCGTCGCGGATGAGGGTGACGAGCCGCGCGCTGCCCGTGAGGGGTTCGCGGGCCCGTTCCCTGACGACGGCTTCGACGATCTTGCGGGCGAACTTCTCCTCGCCGTAGGCGCGCAGGATGCGGACCAGCTCGCCCGGCGGGTAGGTGTTGAGGACGTCGGCGGCGCTCGGCCCCGTCGTCTGGTCCATGCGCATGTCGAGCGGCGCGTCCTGGGAGTAGGCGAAGCCGCGGTCGGCCTCGTCCAGCTGCATGGAGGAGACGCCGAGGTCGAACAGCACGCCCGCCACCCGGGTGACGCCCAGTCGGGCGAGAGCGGAGGGCAGCTGGTCGTACACGGCGTGCACGAGTGTCGCCCGGTCGCCGTACGGCGCGAGCCGCTGCCCGGCGAGCCGCAGCGCCTCGGTGTCGCGGTCGAGGGCGACGAGGCGGACGTCGGGGAAGGTGTCGAGCAACGCCTCGCTGTGGCCGCCGAGCCCGAGGGTGCAGTCCACGACGACGGCGTCGGGGCGGCGCAGCGCGGGGGCCAGCAGGTCCAGGCAGCGGTGGAGCATGACGGGGCGGTGCCTGGCTTCCGGGGGCCGGTCGTTGCTGGTCGTCATGCGCCTTCCGAACGGGGAGGGGAGATCGGGTGACGGCGGGGACGCCCACGGCCCGGCGCGGTTCCGCGGCGCCGTACGGCGGACTCCGCGGGGCCCCTCGGGAGGGGGTGGGACAGGCGACGGACGCACGTCTCCCCGGTGCGCGTCACACTAGCCCACCTGTTTCCGCGGTCAATCACTGCGGTTGATCGTGTGGGGCGTTTCGGGACGCGCCTGTGACCCTCATCACCTCTCTGGAGGAGACGGGGTGCGGGCTCGCGTACTACCTTCACGGATATGTCTCATACGGTCACAGACGAGCTGGTCGAGGCCAACCGCGGCTACGCGGAACGCTTCACCGCGCCGCTCCCCAGCCCTCGCCCCGCCCGCAGAACGGCGATCGTCGCGTGCATGGACGCCCGGCTCGACCTGCACGCGGCCCTGGGTCTCGACCTGGGCGACTGCCACACGATCCGCAACGCGGGCGGCGTCATCACGGACGACGTGATCCGCTCCCTGACGATCAGCCAGCGTCGCCTCGGCACCCGTTCGGTCGTGCTGATCCACCACACGCAGTGCGGCCTGGAAACGCTCACGGAGGACTTCAGGTACGAACTGGAGCACGAGGTCGGGCAGCGTCCGGCGTGGCCGGTGGACTCGTTCAGCGACGTGGACCAGGACGTACGCCAGTCCCTGGCCCGGGTGCGCACCTCCCCCTTCCTCCTCCACACTGAGGACGTACGCGGCTTCGTGTTCGACGTGACGACGGGTCTGCTCCGCGAGATCGACGGCGCGGAGGACACCGCGCGGTGACGTCGGTCGCCGTTGTGTGAACAATGCTGGGGGGCGGCGACCGGCCGGTGCCGATGCGGCGCGGGGCGGCCGGGGTGGCCCGTACGGATGCGCCGAGCCGGGCTCGGGGCATGGTTCATGGGCCGAGGAGGGCCGCTTGACGACCTATGAGGAGCAGGACAGGCTCAGCGATCTGAGCGCCACCGCGGAGCGGGTACGCCGCGCGGTGGAGAGTGTGATCGAGGGCAAGCCGGAGGTCGTCCGGCTCTCGCTGACGGTTCTGCTCGCGGGCGGACACCTCCTGCTGGAGGACGTGCCCGGCGTCGGCAAGACGATGCTGGCGAAGGCGCTGGCGCGGTCGATCGACTGCTCGATGCAGCGCATCCAGTTCACGCCCGACCTGCTGCCGTCGGACATCACCGGCGTCAGCATCTACGACCAGAACCGCAAGGAGTTCGAGTTCAAGCCGGGGGCGGTCTTCGCGCAGATCGTCATCGGCGACGAGATCAACCGCGCCTCGCCGAAGACGCAGTCGGCGCTCCTGGAGGCCATGGAGGAGCGGCAGGTCACGGCGGACGGGCACACGTACGAGCTGCCGGAGCCGTTCATGGTCATCGCCACGCAGAACCCCGTGGAGATGGAGGGCACCTACCCGCTGCCGGAGGCGCAGCGCGACCGCTTCATGGCGCGCGTGTCCGTCGGCTACCCGGGGCCCGACGCCGAGATGCGGATGCTGGCCTCGCACGGCGGGACGTCGCCGCTCGACGCCCTGAAGCCCGCCGCCCACGCGCAGGACGTGACGCGGCTGATCTCCCTGGTGCGGGACGTGCACGTCTCCGAGGCCGTGCGCCGCTACGTGGTGGACCTCGCCGCGGCGACCCGCACCCACCCCGAGCTGCGGCTCGGCGCGTCGCCGCGCGCGACGCTGCACCTGCTGCGGGCGGCGCGGGCCGCGGCGGCGCTGGCGGGGCGGGGCTTCGTGCTGCCGGACGACGTGCAGCAGCTCGCCGTCCCCGTCCTGGCGCACCGGCTGCTGCCGACCGCCCAGGCGCAGCTGAACCGGCAGAGCACGGGCGACCTCGTGTACGACATCCTGCGCCGCACGCCCGTGCCTGACGCCTACGCGGCCCAGCCGCAGGCGCGGGGCTACTGATGGCCGCGCCCGTGGCAGCCGGTACGGGCGTGGACGAACGGGAGTCGCTGCGCGCCGCGTTCGGCGGGCTGACGACACGTGGCCGGTCGTTCGTGGCCGCCGGTGGCGCCGCGACGCTGTGCTCGTACGCGCTGGGGCAGCCCGACCTGCTGCGCGTGGGCGTACTGCTGGCCGTGCTGCCGCTGCTGTGCGTCCTGGTGCTGCACGGCACGCGCAGCCGCGTCACGGCGACGCGGCGTCTGACGCCGGAGCGCGTCCCGGCGGGTGGCGACGCGCGGGTGCACCTGCGCGTGGAGAACGTGGGGCGGCTCCCGAGCGGCCTGCTGCTGCTCCAGGACCGCGTGCCGTACATGCTGGGGCCCCGGCCGCGGTTCGTGCTGGACAGGATCGAGCCGGGCGGGCGCCGCGAGGTGACGTACCGGGTGCGGTCCGACATGCGGGGCCGCTATCCGCTCGGCCCGCTGGAGCTGCGGCTCACCGACCCGTTCGGCATGGCGGAGCTGAGCCGCTCCTTCAGCACGTCGGACACGATGACGGTGCTGCCGTACGTCGAGCCGCTGCCGCCCGCCCGTCTCGGCGGGAACGCGAACGGCGCGGGGGACGGCGCGCGGCGCGGTCTCGCCGCGGTCGGCGAGGACGACATCATCCCGCGCGACTACCGGCACGGGGACGACCTGCGGCGGGTCCACTGGCGTTCGACCGCGCACCGCGGCGCGCTCATGGTGCGGCGCGAGGAACAGCCGCGGCGGACGCAGTGCACCGTGCTGCTGGACACGCGCCGGTCGGCGTACCTGGGCGCAGGGCCCGAATCGGCGTTCGAGCGGGCGGTGTCGGGTGCGGCGTCGATGGTGCGGCACCTGGCGGACCAGGGGTACGAGGTGCGGCTACTCACCGACACGGGGCTGGTCGTGCCCCGTCCCGGCGCGGAGCCGGGCGACGTGCTGGAGCGGGTGGGCGTGATGATGGACGTGCTCGCCGGGGTGGAGCCGTCGGCGGGCGAGTCCCTGGAGGCGGCGGAGCAGGTGCTGCGGCCGTCGGACAGCGGGCTCGTCGTCGCCTTCACGGGGGCGCTGGACGACGCGCGCAGCGCCGCGCTCGGGCGTCTGCGGCCCCGGCAGGGGGCGGCGCTCGCCTTCGTGGTGGGCGGTCAGCGGGACGCGGCGGCAGAGGCGCGGCAGCTGGCCGCCGTGCGGGCGGCGGGCTGGGCGGCGCAGCTGCTCGGGGCCGGTGTGCCGCTGGGGCACGCCTGGCAGCAGGCGGCGTCGGAGCAGTCGGGCGACGCGGCGGGACGGTACGGATGACCGGGGCGGACGCGCGGGGACACGCGGGGGGATGGCACTGATGGACAGCAGGGTGCGGACGGCGTGCGCCGCCTGGGTGGCGACGATGGCGGCGGCTGTCGCGCTGCTGCCGCTGATCGACGGCTCGGACTGGTTCGCGCAGGCGGCGCTGCTGCTGGCGGCGCAGACGGCCACCGGGATGATCAGCCGCGCCGTGGGCGCGCCGGGGCCGGTGACGTTCGCGGCGCAGCTGGCCGTCTCCCTGATCGTGCTCACCCTGGTGTCGGCGCCCGACTTCGCGCCGGGCGGCTTCGTGCCGAGCCCGGGGGCGCTCGGCGAGCTGGGGCGTCTGCTGACGGCGGGGGCCGAGGACATCGGGCGCTACACGGCCCCGGCGCCCGAGACCGACGGCATCAGGCTGATGGTCTTCGCGGGCGTCCTGCTCATCGGGCTGATGGTGGACGTTCTCGCGGTGACCGTGCGCGGCGCGGCGGCGGCGGGACTGCCGCTGCTCGCGCTGTACTCGGTGGCGGCCGGGGTGGGCGGCGACGACGCGGGCTGGCCTTACTTCCTCGCGGCGGCGGCGGGTTACCTCGTGCTGCTGCTGGCGGACGGCAGGGACCGCGCGGAGCGGTGGGGGCGGGTCTTCGGCGCCCCGGGGCAGGACCCGTCCGCGGCGCGGCCCGGCCGGGCGCCGCGACTGCGGGCCGGGCGGCGGATCGGCGTGCTGACGCTGGGGGTGGCGGTCGCGGTGCCCGCGCTGCTGCCGTCGCTCGGCTCGGGGCTGCTGGACCTGACGGGTGAGTCGGGCCGGGGCTCGGAGCGGAGCGGGAACCGGGCGTCCACCTCGCTCGACCCGGTGGTGGCCCTGGAGCAGCAGCTGAACCAGCCGCAGGACAGCCCGGTGCTGTACTACCGGACGACGAGCCCCGAGGCGTCCGAGATGTACCTGCGGATGGTGGCGCTGGACGAGTTCGACGGGGAGCGGTGGACGTCGTCCGAGTGGACGGAGCCGTCCGCGCCCGACCCGCCGTGGGACGTGCCCGGGCTCGGGCCCGAGGTCCCGGTGACCCGGGTGGCCACCGAGATACAGGCGGCCGAGTCGTACTTCCAGACGTCGCTGCCCGTCCCGTATCCGGCGCAGTCGATCGAGGCGGAGGGCGACTGGAGCTTCGACCGGGGGTCGCAGACGCTCACGGCGGGCGGCGCCGACCTGTCCACGCGGGGGCTCGGGTACTCGGTGGAGCACCTGCTGGTGGAGCCGACCGCGGCGCAGCTGGCGCAGGCCCCGCCCGCGCCCGAGGACCTGCGCGAGTACTACACGCGCCTGCCGGACGGTCTGCCGGAGGAGGTCGCGGCGCAGGCCGCCGAGGTGACCGCGGGTGCGGGCGACGACCTGGAGCGCGCCGTCGCCCTCCAGGACTGGTTCACGCAGGACGGCGGCTTCCGGTACGACACCTCGGTGACGTCGGGCAGCGGCACGGAGGCGATCGTCGCGTTCCTGCGCGAGCGGGAGGGCTTCTGCGTCCACTTCGCCTTCACCATGGCGACGATGGCGCGCACCCTCGGCATCCCGGCGCAGGTGGCGGTGGGCTTCACGCCGGGCACGCGGCTGGCCGACGACACGTACGAGGTGAGCGTGCACAACGCGCACGCCTGGCCCGAGCTGTACTTCGACGGTGTCGGCTGGGTCCGCTTCGAGCCGACGCCCGGCCAGGGCAACAGCCCCGCGTACACGCGTCCCGAGGCGGAGCGTGATCCGGCCGGGCGCGAGGAGCGGGAGCCCGAGGAGCGGGAGAGCCCCGAGGCCGTGCCGTCCGCCTCGGCCGACGTGCCGCAGGGGTGCGCGCCGGGCTCGTCGCTGCCCGACTGCCCGACCGAGCAGCCGAGGACGCCGGAGAGCGCGCGGGACGCGGCGGGCTTCTCCGGCTGGCCGCTGCTGTGGACGGGCGGCGGGCTGCTGCTGGCCGCCGCGCTGGTGAGTCCGCTGCTGTGGCGGCGCCGGGTGCGCGGGCGGCGTCTCGGCCCCGACGCGGGCCCGCTGGGCGCCTGGCAGGAACTCACGGACAGCGCATGGGACTTCGGGATCACGCCCGCGCCCTCGGAGACGCCGCGGGCGGCGGCGGCGCGGATCGTGCGGGTGGCGTCGCTGACCGGGGAACCGGCCGCGGCCGTCCACCGCGTGGCCGACGCCGTGGAGCGCGAGCTGTACGCACCCGCGGCGGACCGTGGGCGGGCGGGGCGGCTCGCGGAGGACGTGCGGACGGCGCGGCGCGGACTACGGGCCGACGCGGGGCGGTGGCGGCGACTCCGGGCGACGCTCGCCCCACATTCCTCCATTCGGGTGATTCACCGGTGGTCCGCACGGCGTGTCGCGCTCGCTCACCGGCTGCGTACGGCGCTGCGGCGGCTGCTGCCCCGGCGGCCTCGCGGCCACGGCGCCTGAGCGGCGCGGGCGCGTACCGCCGCCCTCTCCCCCACGCCGGACGGTGCGGGGAGAGGGCGGCGGGCATCGTCGGGGAACGCCGCAGGGCCGCCCCTGGGCGGGGGCGGCCCTGCGGTCGGACAGGCGGGCGGAACTCAGCCCTCGCGCTCGTCGCGACGGCGCTGCCAGCGGTCCTCGATCCGGTTCATCATCGACCGGCGCTGCTTCTGCCTGGCCGACTGGCCGCGTCCCGCGCCGCCGCCCTGCGAGGCGGTGGCGGCCTGGGGCGTCCTGCGCCAGCCGGTGACGGCGACGACGGCACAGCCGAGCATGATCAGGAAGCCGACCACGCTGAGCCACACCTGCTGCGCGACCATGCCTCCCATGAGGAGGCCGATCCCCACGACGAACCCGGCGATCGCCTGGTAGACGCGCCGGCGGGTGAACGTGCGCAGCTCGTTGCCCTCAAGCGTTGTCGCGAATTTGGGATCTTCGGCGTACAGCGCGCGCTCCATCTGTTCGAGCATGCGCTGCTCGTGGTCCGAGAGCGGCACGGAGTCCTCCTACTCGTCGGTCGCGGTGGCGACCCGATCCGACCCTTCAAGGATAGGCAGGGATGTCTCCCTGTGAAACCCACCCCTGTACGCCAGTTTCGCCCACAACAGCTTGCCTCCCGGACCCTGCGGGGCGGTGGACATCTCCTTCCCCCGCCGTCGCCTGGTCATGCCGGGTGGCTCGTCTTCGATGATACGAGGAGTGGGGCCCTGAGTTCTCCTTGTGGGCCGCCGCGGACGGCGAGGAGGTGGAGCTGACCGGCGATCGCCTGGAACGCGGGGAGCGCCGCCGCCTCGGCCTCCAGGCGCGCGAGCTGCGCCAGCGCGTCAGGCCCGGTGTCCACCAGGGCGCCGGGCACGAGATCGGCGAACACCCGCACGCCCTGCGTGCCCAGGACGGCGAGCCCGGCGCCGTCCGCGAGGGCGGTCAGCCGGTCGGGGGTGAAGCGGTGCGGCACGGGGTCGGCGTCGCCCCAGCGTCCGGCCGGGTCCTCCAGGGCGCGGCGCGCCTCGGTGAACCGGCCCGCCAGCGCGCGGGAGAGGACGGCGCCGCCGAGACCGGCCGCGAGGAGGCTGAGGACGCCGCCGTCGGGGCGCAGGGCGCGCGCCACCGCGCGCAGCCCGGCGGCGGGATCGTCCAGGTACTCCAGCACGCCGTGGCACAGGACCATGTCGAACGTCACATCGCCCAGGACGTCGTGGAGGTCCTGGGTGTCGCCCTGGACGCCGCGCACGCGGTCGGCGACGCCCTTCTCCGCGGCCCGTCTGCCGAGCGCGAACAGCGCGTCCGGGCTGGGATCGACGACCGTCACGCGGTGGCCGAGTGCGGCCAGCGGAACGGCGAAACTGCCGCTGCCGCCACCGGTGTCCAGCACGTCGAGCACCGGGCGGCCGGTACGCTCCGACAGGTCCGCGAGCACCTGCCGCAGCGCGTCCCTGACCACGTCGGTGCGCAGCGCGGTGCGGGAGCCGGACGCCGCCGGCCCCCGGGTGTCACGGACAGGCGGCTCTGGCGGCATTGCGGACGGCTCCTTGGCTTGCGGCGCGGCGCTGCGTCGGCCGCGCCATGCGGTGGGCTGCCCCAGCCTACTGGGCCCCCGGACGGGCGCCGCCGTCCCCTTCTCCCCCACCCCTGGCCTCCCGATCTCCCCCGTCCCCTGCCTCCCGCGCGAGCGGCAGCCGCACGGTGCGCGCCCGCGCGCCGGGGAAGAGCGCCTCGTCCACGAGACGGACGAAGAAGCCCGCCGCGCGGCGCAGCTCGTCCGCGTCCTGGCGTCCGGCGACGCCCCGCACACCGGCGTCTATGCGGGCCCTGCGGTCGGCGCTCCCGGCGAACAGGACGCTCCACTCCGCCAGCTCGGGCGCTATCTCCGGCAGCACCTCCCACACGCTGCGGATGCGGCGGCGGGCGCGCTCGGTGGACCCCGGGCGGCCCCGGACGGCGATGAGGGCCGCGGCGGCGCGCAGCGCGGCGAGATGGGCGGCGACGTACGCCTCGCCCGGGTCGGTCAGGACGGCCGCCTCGTCGAGGCGTCGCTCGGCCTGGGTGAGCAGGTCGTGTGCCGCGGCGGGCACGGGTGCCTTCCGCGGCAGGGCGTGGACGTCGATCGGCAGTCCGGTCATGACGAGCCTCCAGTCAGTCGTCACTCAACGGTCCATCTGCCGACATGGTGACCTATGGGTCTGACAATCCGTCCGAGGAAGCTCTGAGCAGGTGCAAACGGGGGATCGGGGAGGAGGAGAATCGGCCCATGACACGCACCAGCAACCCGCGCGGGGCCACCAGGCAGCGGCTCTACGACGCGGCGGTCGCGCTCATCGCCGAGCAGGGCTTCACCGCGACGACGGTGGAGCAGATCGCCGAGCGGGCCGGAGTCGCCAAGGGCACCGTCTACTACAACTTCGGCGGGAAGAGCGAGCTGTTCGACCAGCTGCTGCGCAGCGGCCTCGGGCCGCTCACGGCCGCGCTGCGCGAGGCGGCGGACGCCGCCAGGTCGCGGGGCGGCGGCGCGATGGACGCGCTGGCCGCCATGGCGCGCGCCGGTCTCGCGTCGATCGCGGGCCGCACCGACTTCACCCGCCTCCTCGTCGCCGAGCTGTGGCGGACGAACCGGCCGTGGTACCCGACGCTGGCCGCGGCCAGACGCGAGGTGGTGGACGTCGTGGCGGACGTGCTCCAGGAGGGCGTCAAGGCGGGCGAGCTGCGGGAGTCGCTGGACGTGGAGCTGACGGCGGGCTCCCTGCTGGGGCTCGTGGTGACGGGCGGGCTGGACTGGCGGACGTTCCACCCGGGCCGCTCGCTGGACGAGGTGCACGAGGCGCTGGCGGCGCCCCTGCGCGGACGGCTCGTCGTGGCCCCCGCCTGACGGGCCGGGCCCGCGGGCCGGGCAGCGCCGCGGCGCGTACCGCCGCCCCGTGTCGGCGGTACGGCCACGGGCCTCCCCCGGCCGCGCGGCGCGGCTTTGCGGACGTGTGCTTCCCCGTCCCCCGTGCCGCCCCCCTCTCCCTACCCGCGCCTGGCGGGCTCAACAGTCCGCGGGGCGACGGGTAATGTCCTGGCCATGGCACGGATCGTGGTGGTCGGCGCAGGTATGGGCGCCATGGCCTCCGCCGCCAGGCTGGCCGTCGCAGGCCACCGGGTGACGGTGGTGGAGCGCGGCAGGACGCACGGCGGCGCGGTGGGGCGGTGGGAGCGCGACGGATTCGCGTTCGACACCGGTCCTGGACTCCTGCACCTGCCCGCCGTCTGGCGGGACCTGTTCGTGAAGACCGGGAGGAAGGAGCTGGCCGAGTCCGTCGCGCTGACGCGGATCGACCCGCTGACCGAGCACCGGTTCGCCGACGGCACGGTGGCGCGGCTCCCGGCGCCGCGCGGCGGCGCCGTGCAGGCGCTGGACGACGCGCTCGGCGCGGGGGCGGGCGAACGCTGGGCCGACCTCCTCGGCCGCGCGCGGAGCACCTGGGAGACGACGCGCCGCCCGCTCGTGGAGGAGCCCCGCATCGCCGGGGAGCCGACCGCCGTCCTCGGCCAGGACCCGTACCCCGCCAAGCCGCGCGGCCTGCTGCGCCGCAGGGCCTCCGCGACGCTGGCCGACCTGGCGGACGCCGAGCTGCGCGACCCGCGGCTCGCCGCCGTCCTGACGGGCACGGTGCGGGAGTACGGCTGCGACCCGGCGCGGGCGCCCGCGAGCGCCGCCGTGCTCGCCTACCTGGAGCAGACGTTCGGCCTGTGGTACGCGGCGGGCGGCATGCGGGCGCTGGCCGACGCGGTGCGCGCGCGCTGCGAGGAGCGGCGGGTGGAGTTCCGCTTCGGTGTCGCGGCCACGCGCGTCCTGACCAGGGACGGACGGGCGGGCGGCGTCGAGCTGGCGGACGGCGGCGTGGTGGAGGCCGACACGGTGGTGTGGGGCGCCCCGGGCCTCGGCGCGCTCCCCGGGGAGGGCACGGGCCGGTTCACGCTCTTCGCCGCGCTGCGCGGCGCCCGCCCCCCGGGGACGCCCCACCGGACGCTGCTGCACACCGCCCCCACGGGCGGCGGCGACCGTACGGCCCTGGGCGCGACGACCG
Source organism: Streptomyces avicenniae (assembly GCF_000719135.1). GTDB lineage: Bacteria > Actinomycetota > Actinomycetes > Streptomycetales > Streptomycetaceae > Streptomyces > Streptomyces avicenniae. Next base: position 255,755 of record NZ_JOEK01000014.1, read on the forward strand.
TACGCGTGCTGCGTCCCGACGACCCCGCGTCACGGCCGGACGACGCGCACGAGGCGGTCACGCTCTCCGCGCCCGCGCCGTTGCAGGGGACGGGCCCGGGCCGGGTGGACTGGACGGCGCCGGGGACGGCCGACGCCTACGCGCGGGCGCTCCTCGACGCCGCCGACACGGCAGGTCTCGGGCTGCGCGCGCGGCTGCTGTGGCAGCACGCCCACACCCCCGCCGACGTCGAGCGGGACACCGGCGTGCCCGGCGGTCTCGTCCCCGTCCCCGCGCTGGCGGGCGCGGACGGCGCGTTCCTCGCCGCGCCGAACACCGGGCGGCTGCCCGGCGCGTACCGGGTGGGCGGCCTGGCCCACCCGGGGGGCGGGCTGGCACACGCGGGGATGTCCGGCGCGATGGCGGCGGGGCTCATCGTGGAGGGCCCGGACTGGCAGGGCTCGGCGTGAGGTGCGGCCTGAACGCCGCCTGAGCGCCGCACCCTGCGGTCAGGAACGGTGCTGGTCGTTGTCCGAGTAGTAGTAGCCCTGCCCCGAGGAGTCGTACCCGTTCCCCGTGGGGTACGACGCGTCCTGCTGCGCGGCCGGGTAGCCGTACTCCGTCTCGTCGGCGCCCTGCTGCGCGCTGTCGCGCTGCTGCGGCACCCACACGCCGCCCGGCGGGGTCTCCTGGTAGTACTGCCCGGCGGTCTGCCACTGCCCCGAGGACGGCCCACCGTCCTCCGTCCAGCCGCCCTGGGCCGCGTAGTCCCCGCCGTACTGCGCGGCGTAGGGGTCGGGGGCCTGCTGGTGGGCGCCGGACTGGTCCTGGTAGGCGGTGGCGGGGTCGAGGTACGGGTCCTGGTACGCGGCGTAGTTCTCGCCGGTGTCGTGGACGTCGTAGACGGTGCTGGGCGCGTCGTAGTCGGGGGTGGCGGGGGCGTAGCCGCCCAGGTACGGGTCGCCGTACGGCGTGTCGGCGGCGCCCGCGTATATCTCCTCGCCCGACGGGCCGGGGGCGGCGTGCCCCTCCTCGTCGTCGGCGGGGACACGGGCCTGGAGCTGGGTGCTGTCCGCGTCGCCGTAGCCGTCGTCCGGCGCGTCGGCATAGGCGTGCGCCACCTGCGGGACGCCGTCCACGGGGGTGGCGTCCGGCGGGGGCGTGTCACCGCCGTCCGCGTCGGGGACCGGTTCCATGGGACGCACGGCGCGCCGCCGCCTGCTGGTGCCCGGCCTGCCGCCGAGCGCCCAGCCGGTCGAGAAGCCCCGCCGGAAGGAGAGGGTGACGAACGTCTGCCCCACGGCGAAGGCGATGGTGCCCAGGGCGATCACGGGGACGGAGCGGAACACACCGCCGAGGACGACGAGCAGGAAGCCGCAGAAGGCGAGCAGCCGCCACCGCAGCCGCGCCTTGTACTGGAGAAGGACCTCGCCGAGCAGCCAGAGCGCCACCACTCCGAACGCGATGTAGAGGACCGGCCAGCCCATGTACGCCCTTTCTCAGCAGGGCCTCAGGTCCGCCGGTGCAGCCCGAGGTTCTTGTAGACGTCCAGCGTCGCCGTGGAGTGGAGCGTCGTGTTGAGCGTGACGAAGTGCAGTCCTGGGATGTCCTCGTCCATCAGCCGCGCGCACAACTCCGTGGCGAATTCGATCCCGACCGAGCGTACAGCCAACGGATCGTCTTTGACGGCGAGGATGCGTCTTTCCAACTCAGGGGGGAACGTCGCGTTGCTGAGCTGCTTGAACCGCTCGATCTGCCGCACGTTGGCGATCGGCATGATCTCCGGGATGATCGGGGTCGCGCAGCCCGCCGCGGCCACCCGGTCGCGCAGTCTGAGGTAGTCCTCCGGGTCGAAGAACATCTGGGTGAGCGCGAAGTCGGCGCCCGCGCGGCACTTGTCCACGAAGTGCCGGACGTCCGTGTCCCAGTCCGTGGAGCGGGGGTGCATCTCGGGGAAGGCGGCGACGCCCACGCAGAAGTCGCCCGACTCCTTGATGAGCCGCACGAGTTCGGCCGCGTACCGGACGCCCTCGGGGTGCGCGGTCCACTCCCCCATCGGGTCGCCCGGCGGATCGCCGCGCAGCGCCAGCATGTTGCGGATGCCGCCCGCCGCGTACTGGCCCACGATGTTGCGCAGTTCGCCGATCGAGTGGTTGACGGCGGTGAGGTGGGCGACCGGCGTCAGGGTGGTCTCGGTGGCGATGCGCTCGGTGGCGCGGACCGTGCGCTCGCGGGAGGAGCCCCCGGCGCCGTAGGTCACGGAGACGAACGTGGGGGCGACCGCCTCGACGCGGCGGATCGCGTTCCAGAGCGTCCGTTCGCCCTGCTCGGTACGCGGCGGGGTGAACTCGAAGGAGTACGAGCGGGTCCCCGCGGCGAGCAGGTCGCGCACGGTCCTCGCACGGTCCGCGGACGTGCTGGGCATTCCTAGGGCCATGCCTGCCAGGCTACCCAGGGCGCCCGCGCCGCGTCCGCCGCTGTCCGGCGACCGGACAGGGGACGGCCGGGGGCGTGGCGCACACCGGGACGGACCGGGTCACAGCGGGTGCGCGCGCAGCCGTGCGGCCAGGTCGGAGGCGGCGGCGCCGGGGTCGTCGGCCTCGGTGAGCGCGCGGACGACGACGACGCGGCGCGCACCGGCGTCCAGGACCTCGTCCAGGGTGTCGGCGTCGATGCCGCCGATGGCGAACCAGGGCAGCGCGGGCGCCCGCGACGCCGCGTGGCGGACGAGGGACAGCCCGGCGGCGGGGCGGCCGGGCTTCGTCGGGGTGGGCCAGCAGGGGCCTACGCAGAAGTAGTCGGTGCCGGGGGCGGCCAGCGCGGCGTCCACCTGGGCGGGGGTGTGCGTGGAGCGGCCTATGAGGACGCGGTCGCCGAGGAGGGCGCGGGCGGCGGGCACGGGCAGGTCGCCCTGGCCGAGGTGGAGGACGTCGGCGCCCGCCGCGTGCGCGACGTCGGCACGGTCGTTGACCGCGAGCAGCTTCCCGTGGCGGCGGCACGCGTCGGCGAGGACCGCGAGGTGCTCCAGTTCCTCGGCCGCCTCCATGCCCTTGTCGCGCAGCTGCACGACGTCCACGCCGCCGCCGAGCACGGCGTCAAGGAACTCCGGCAGGTCGCCCTGCCGCTTTCTGGCGTCGGTGCACAGGTAGAGCCGGGCGTCGGCGAGCATGCGGGGATTCCCTCTGGGGTGCGGGTGCGCTGGGCGTCGGGGAGCCGCCGACGGGGCGGTGGTCGCCGCCCCGTCGGCGGGCGGGTTGTCGGGCGGGTGCAGGTGTCGGGCCCCGCCTACGGGCGGGTCACACGGCGAGCGCCTGGGCCCGGCGCTTCACCTCCGTCCCGCGGTTCTCCCGCAGCGCCTGCGCGGGCGTGCCCGGCAGGGTGTCGTCCGGCGTGAACAGCCACTCCAGCATCTCCTCGTCCGAGAAGCCGTCGTCACGGAGCAGCGTGAGGGTGCCGGACAGTCCCCTGGCGATCCGGTCGCCGTCGAGGAAGGTGGCGGGCACCTGGAGGACACGGTTCTCGCCCCGGCGCACGGCGATCAGCTGGCCCTCCTTGACCAGCTGGCGCACGCGGGTCACCTCCACGCCGAGCTGTTCGGCGATGTCGGGGAGGGTGAGCCACTCGGGGACGAGAGCATCGGTCTTGGCATCAATCTCGGTCACACCCCCAGCGTGCCATCTCCCACCGACAGACGTCAGCGGGGAGCCCCCCGGCGGGGGACGGAGGTGCCGCGCGTCACGCCGCGGCGCAGGCGTTCAGCGCCCGGCCGGGGTCGGCGGCGAGGGCCGGGTCCAGGCGGGTGCCGCGGGTGATCAGGCGGCGGCCCTGGGCGAGGTCGCGGGGCCGGTCCACGGCCAGGACGGCCGTCGGCGTGCCGTCGGGGCGCAGCCACAGGACGGACCAGGCACGGTCGCCCGCCGCCTGGTCGCCGCGCCGCACCGGCGTGTCGGACGCGGCGTGCCGTCCGGCGTACTGCACGTAGCGGTCGAACTGCTCCGACCAGAAGTACGGCACCGGGTCGTGGACGGCCGGCGCCGTGCCGAGGATGTCGGCGACGGCGGTGCGGGCGCCGGTCAGGGCGTTGTCCCAGTGGTGGATGAGCAGGCGCCGCCCGTAGCGGGCCGAGGGGAAGGAGGCGCAGTCGCCGACCGCGTGGACGCCGGGCACACCGGCGCGCAGCGAGGCGTCGGCGGCGACCGAGCCGTCGTCGGCGAGCGGGATGCCCGAGCCGCGCAGCCAGCCGGTGGCCGGGCGTGAGCCGACGCCGACGAGCACGGCGTCGGCGCCGAGGACGGTGCCGTCCGCCAGCTCCACCTCGCCGTCCCTGACGCCGGTGACCGCGCGGCCGGTGAGGAGCGTGACGCCCGCCTCGGCGTACCAGGCGCGCATGGGCTCGGTGACCTCGGGCGGCAGGGCGCCCGCGAGCACGTGGTGGGCCGCCTCGACGACGGTGACCGGGCTGCCCGCCCTGGCCGCCGCCGTGGCGGCCTCGGCGCCGATCCAGCCCGCGCCGACCGCGACGACGCTGCCCTTGGCCTCCAGCACGGGCCGCAGCCTGCGGGCGTCGTCGAGGGTGCGCAGCACGTGGACGCCGGGGACGCCCGCGGCGCCGGGGAGCGTGACGGCGTCGGCACCGGTGGCGAGGACCAGTTCGTCGTACTCCAGCGTCCCCGCGTCGGTGTCGAGCCGGTGCTCGTCGGGGGACAGGCCCGTGGCGGTGCGGCCGAGGTGCGTCTCGACGCCGAGGGCGGCGAGGTCCACGTCGAGCGTGGACCCCTCCGCCGTGCCGAGGAGGACGGACTTGGACAGCGGCGGGCGGTCGTAGGGGGCGTGGGGTTCCGCGCCGACGAGGACGACGCGGCCGTCCCAGCCCTGTCCGCGCAGTTCGACGGCGGTCTGCACCCCGGCCAGTCCCGCGCCGGCGATCACGGCGGTTCGCTTCGTCACGCGCGCCAGCCTACGAGGGCCGCGACCGGCGTTCCAACGGCAAGGGTATAAAGGGCGGTGTGACCACGGATCAGCGCGCCCAGTCCAGGCCCGTCACGCTGGAGCACGTGGCGCGCGAGGCGGGGGTGTCGCGGGCGACCGTGTCGCGGGTGATCAACGGCGAGGCGACCGTCGATCCCCGGCTGCGCAAGCTCGTCGAGGAGGCGATCACGCGGACGCGGTACGTCCCCAACCGGGCGGCGCGTTCGCTGGTGACGCGGCGCACGGACTCGGTGGCGCTCGTCGTGTCCGAGCAGGAGAAGCGGGACGTGTCGGGCCCGTTCGTCGGGCGGATCTTCACCGACCCCTACTTCGGCCGCGTCGCGGGCGGGCTGCTCGACGTGCTGCGCCCGCGCGGCGTGCAGGTCGTGCTGATGCTGACGGACGACGAGCCGTCGCGCGCGCAGTTGCTCGGCTATCTCCAGCAGGGGCACGTGGACGGCGTCGTGCTGATCTCGTCGCACGCGGCCGACCCGCTGCCGGGGATGCTGTCGGGGACGACGCTGCCCGCCGTGCTGGCCGGGCGTCCCCCGGCGCCGACGGCGGCGGGGCTGACCTCGGTGGACTCCGACCAGGTGGCCGGGGCGCGGCTGGCGGCCGACCGGCTGGTGGCGATCGGCAGGCGGCGGCTCGGGACGGTCGCGGGGCCGCAGGACATGCCGGTGGCGCAGGAGCGGCTGGCGGGTTTCCGCGCGGCGCTGGACGCGCACGGGGTGCGCGAGGTGGCCGTGGCGGAGGGGGACTTCACGCAGGCGAGCGGCGCCGAGGGCGTCAGGGCGCTGCTGGAGCGGCGGCCGGATCTCGACGGGGTGTTCGTCGCGTCCGACCTGATGGCGCTCGGCGCGGTGACGATGCTGCACCGGCTGGGTAGGCGGGTGCCGGAGGACGTCGCGGTGGTGGGCTTCGACGACAGCAGTTCGGCGCTGGCGTCGGACCCGCCGCTGACGACGGTGCGGCAGCCCGTGGAGGAGATGGCCGCCGAGATGGCCCGGCTCCTGCTGCGGCAGATCGCGCGGGGCGGGGACGGCGGGGCGGCCGGACACCCGTTGTCCCCGGTCCTCTTCAGGCCGACCCTGGTGGTGCGCGGCAGCGCGTGACGCGGCGTGGGGCCGGGTCACGCGCCGCCGGGCCGGGGTCGGCCGGTGGTTCACCGTTCCCGTCGGCTCAGGGGGAGCCGAGCCGGACGGGAACGGGGCGGATCACTGGTACACGCGGACGTAGTCCACCACCATGCGCTGCGGGAAGACGGTGGAGCCGTCCGGCGGACCGGGCCAGTCGCCGCCGACCGCGGTGTTGAGGATGATGAAGAAGTCGTGGTCGAAGACCCAGGGGCCGACCGTCCGCTCCAGTTCCTCACGGTCCACGGTGTGGATCACCTGGTCGTCCACGGTGAAGACCATGCCCTGGCTGTCCCACTCGACGGCGTAGGTGTGGAACGCCGCGCCCGCCGGGGTGGACAGTTCGAACGACGAGCCGTAGCCGCCGCCACCGTTGTACGCCGGGGCGTGCAGGGTGGAGTGGACGGTGTTGGGCTCGGAGCCTATGTGCTCCATGATGTCGATCTCACCGGTGTAGGGCCACGGGCGGCCCTCGCTGTAGAAGTCCGAGCCGAGCATCCAGAACGCGGGCCACATGCCGCGTGTGGTGGCGGTCTGGATACGGGCCTCGACACGGCCGTAGGTGAAGTCGAACTTGCCGTAGGTGTTCATCCGGCCCGAGGTGTACTGGCAGGTGGTGCTGCCGCTCAGCGGGTCGGCCGGGCAGGACGAGCCGGGCGTCTCCTGGCGGCGGGACTCGATGACGAGGTTCCCGTTGCCGTCCAGGAGCGTGTTCTCGTTGTCCGTGTACATCTGGAGCTCGTTGTTGCGCCCGTTGCCCGGGTCGGAGGTCCACTTGGTCTGGTCGGGGATGCTGCCCGCCGGGCCCTCGAACTCGTCGCTCCACACGAGGGTCGGCGGGTCGGCCGGGTCGGGCGGCGACGGCGGCGGGGTCTCCGGCGCGCCGCCGGTGCCCCACACCTGGAACTCCCACAGCGAGTAGCCGTAGGGGCCCGAGCGCTCCGTGCCGTACATGCGCACGTAGCGGCCGGTGCCGCTGACGTCCAGCGTCTCCTTGAAGCCGGCGCCGGTGGTGGTCTCGTAGATCGAGGTCCAGTTGACGTTGTCGTCGGAGACCTGGATCTGGTACGAGCGGGCGTTCGCCGGGTCCCACTGGAGGACGACGCGGCTGATCTCGGCGGTCGCGCCGAGGTCCACGGAGATCCAGCCGGGATCGACCCAGCCGGTCTCGGACGAGGTGGCCCAGCGGCTGGCGGGGTCGTTGTCGAACGCGCGGGCCGGGGTGCACTCCCAACAGTTCCCGTCGCTCTGCGACGTGGAGGCCTGTCCCGGCTTGTTGTACGACAGCAGGACCTCGTCGGCGGCTGCCGAGGAGGGCCCTGCGAGGGCGACGAGGCTGACGACCGACGCGAAGGCGGCCGTGAGCGCGCCGGTGACCCGGCCTCTGCGCCGTCTGGGGCGCGACTCGGTGAGGTGCATGGTGGTGCTGTTCCTTTCCCGTGGGGGATGTGGGGGTGGTGGGGGTAGGGCGGCTGTGGGG
>NZ_JOEK01000015.1 GCF_000719135.1 Streptomyces avicenniae
CGCCCACCCCGCCCCTCCGTGTCCTTCTTCCGCGCGTGGCGCCGCGTGGCGGGCCCCTCCCACCCGCCGGCCGTCGCCCGCGCCGGTCGGCTACGCGCCGGGCCCCTCCGCCTCGACCGCCACCGTCTCACCGTCGCCCGCGAAACCGGGCAGACCCCGCAGCAGCTCGTCCCGCACCCGCACACGAGCCCCGAGCTGGCACAGCACACCCAGAGTGCTCAGCGTCACCCGATGTATCAGCAGATAGGACGGCGGGAGATTCATCCGCCTCCCCAACTGCTGCGCGGGGGACCGCGGATCCGCCAGCCGACCGGCCTGCTCCCGCAGCCACTGCCTGCTGAACGCGAACTCGGGCACGGACGCCGGCTCCACGAAGGGCAACAGCCACTCCAGCACCGCCTGCGGCTCCAGCTCCGCCGACGGCTTCACGAAACCCTCCGCCGTCAGATGCGCGTACACCTCCTCCGCACGCCCGTCCAGCGTCATGCGCAGCGTGCGGCCGATCACCGGCGGAAGCCCACCCGGCAGCCGGTTCACCGCACCGAAATCCAGCACACCGAGCCGCACCCTGCCCGTCCCCCCGTGATCCGCCGGGACGATCCGGAAATTCCCCGGATGCGCATCGGCGTGCAGCAACCCCGTCCTCGCCGGACCCGCGAAGAGGAAGCGGGTCAACAGCTGCCCCGCCAGGTCACGTTCCTCCTGGCTCCCCCCGGCGATCACCTCCGACAGAGGCACCCCCGGCAGCCACTCGCTGACCAGCACCTCCTTCTGCTGCCGGATCACCGCCGGAACCGCCACATCCGGGTCGTCCCGGAACGCCTCGGCGCAGATCTGCTGCGACTCCGCCTCCAACCCGTAGTCCAGCTCCTCCGCGGCACGCTCCCGCAACTCCTCGATGAGCGGCTTGATGTCCATGCCGGGTATCAGCGGCCCCAACACCCGGGCGAACCGCCCCAGCTGCGTCAGATCCGCGAGCAGCGCCTCGCCCGCCCCCGGATACTGGATCTTGACCGCCACCTCCCGGCCGTCATGCCACACGGCACGGTGCACCTGACCGATGGAGGCCGCCGCGGCGGGCTTCTCGTCGAACTCCAGGAACAGCTCCCGCCAGCCCTCACCCAACCGCTCGTCCAACGCGGCCCGCACTGTCGCCGCGGGCATCGGCGGCGCCGCCTCCTGAAGCTTCGTCAACGCCGCCCGATAAGGACCCGCGACCGTCTCCGGCAGCGCCGACTCGAAAACGGACAACGCCTGGCCGAGCTTCATCGCCCCGCCCTTCAGCTGCCCCAGCACACTGAACAACTGCTCAGCCGTCCGCTGCTGCAACTCATTGCCCACCAACTCGGCCGACCGCCCGCCGATGCGCTTGCCGAGACCCCACGTGGCCCGGCCCGCGAAGCTCAGCGGCAACGTCGCCAGCTTCGCCGTCCTGGTCACCGCCTTACGGGGTAGGTCAGACATGTCGTCCCCTCCAACTCCCTTGGCGCCCACCGTCCCCGGGAATCCTCCCGACGCCGCGGGCGGCCGGGCCGGACGAACTCCGACCCGCCTATGCGTCATTGTGGACCCGGCCCGCACGGACAGGACCGGCCGGGCCGTCTCCCGGTGCCCCGCCCACCTCCGGCAGGACACCCGCCGCCCCGCACGGACACTCCTCATGCGGCTCCACCGGATGCGAGGTCGGCACCAGATCCGGCAACGCCAGCTCCAACCTGACACCCCCACCCGCCCGCGGCGCGCCGTCCAGAAAGGCCAGCGCCGTACAGGCCGTGAGCCCGGCGACAGCCATCGCCAGCGGACCGTCACACGCGGCCACACCCCTGCGGCGGCCGTTCCGCCACTGCGCCACCAACAGAGGCCACGCAGGCTCACGCCGCGCCCGCGTCCGCAGCAGACAACCCGCGCAGCCGGTCGCCCCCGGCAGCACCAGCGGGCCGACGAAACCCGTCGCCTCCACCACACCCGCATACAGATGCGGCGTCCCGGCCGCCAGGACCGGCTCGGCGAGCAACGGATCCGGAGCATAGGCCGCCAGCCCGTCCCGAGGCGCGAAGATCACCAGATGCGCCCCCTCCCCGCGCTGCGCTCCCGACCCCCGGCGCCACGGCAGCACCGACCTGACCACGCTCCGCGCCGCAGCGGCCCGCCGCTGGCCGACATGCTCCCGGCGCAGCCCACCAGGAGAGCTGTCCACCACCTCGACCTCACCGCCGTCCACCACCTCGACCTCGCCCACCCCCGCCTGGGACAGCGCCGCAGCCACCGCCGCCCCCACCCTGCCCGCCCCCCTGACCTGCACCCGCGCCGTCCGGCGCGCGAGAAGCCGCCGCGCCCCCTCGCCCGGAGCCGGATGCACAAGGGACAGCGAGGCCAGATCGGGGCGCAGCGCGTCCCCCACATCGGCGGAGGCAGCCCCCTCCTGCGTCGCGTCCGCGAGCACCCCGGCCGCCCGCAGCCGCCCCGTGATCCGGTCGGCCGCCCGGGCCCTGAGCCCCAGCGCCCGCGCCTCGCCCCGCAGCGCCCGCAACGACCTTGTCCCGTCCAGCAAGGTCAGGAACGTCTCCGTCGCCCCGTCCAGCGGGCCGAACAGCACCGAATGCGCGGGCGTCACCCCGTAGCGCACCGTCTGGCGGTCGCACCAGCCCCGCCGCAGGGACGGCTTGATCATCGGATGCACGCGGTCGGCGTCCACCTCGTCCACGGCATCGACGTCCACTGCATCCACTGCACCCGCGTCGTCCGCCTTCTTCGACGCGGCATCCTCCGGGCCGGTCTCCTCCGGGCCGTCCGGCCGTGAGGTGTCGGTGCCGCTCGCGGGCCGCCGTCCTGCGTGCCGCGCGTGGTCCTCGCCCGCCGTGTCCGGCGCGTCCGCCCTGTAGGTCCCCATCCCGGCCTCCCCGGTCCTCGTCCGCGGTGGTTCGCGGTGGATTCATGATCGACCAGGAGCAAGGGGGCGTGTGTGAGGTTTTCCACAGGAAGCCGAGAAAATCCGATAAATAGGGCGGTAGTGCGGGGTGCCGCTTGCGGTCCGTGAGCAACCGGTGTCTCGCTCACGCACATAACGGGGTCCCACCGGGTAACGTCGAAGTGTGCCCGCCGACCCGCTGAAGAGCGCCGGCCCGCCGCAGACCACCCCACCGGCGGGCGGGGCGACCCTGGCCGGAAACCCGTCAGGAGCCCTGTCCGCCCGCCCCGCCGGGTCACGGCCCGAGCAGGTCGAGGTCCGGCGCAGCTCCCGGCGCAGAAGAACCGTCTCCGCCTACCGTGAGGGCGACCGCACCATCGTCATGATCCCCGCCCGCATGACCGTGGACGAGGAACGGCGCTGGGTCTCGGTGATGCTGGACAAGCTCGCCGCCCAGGAAGACCGCCGCATGCTCGGTGACGACGCGATCGCCGCCCGCGCGGCCGAACTGTCCGAGCGCTACCTCCACGGCCGCGCCCGGCCGGAGAGCGTCCGCTGGGTCACCAACCAGAACGCCCGCTGGGGCTCCTGCACCCCCGCGCTCGGCAGCATCCGCCTCTCGCACCGCCTCCAGGGCATGCCCGAGTACGTCATCGACTACGTGCTGCTCCACGAGCTGGCCCACCTCCTGGTGCCCGGCCACGGCCCCGGCTTCTGGAAGCTCCTCGACCGCTACCCGCGCACCGAGCGGGCCCGCGGCTTCCTGGAAGGCGTCGTCGGCGCCGAGCGCCTGCCGTACGTGCCCTGGCCACGGTCCGACTGAGCCGTTCCCCGTGTCCCGCGCCCGTCGCCCGTCCGACCACCCGGGGACCGACGTCAGTGGTACGGACTAGTGTGTCGCCCCAGGACATTCCTGTCGGACGGGGGACGGTCGTTACGGATGGCGAGGCAATTCCAGCGGGGCCAGAAGACCCGCCTCACTGATCTCACACTGGGCACGGACCTGTACGTCGGCGTACAGATCTCCGGCCCCGGGCTGGTCTTCGACATCAGCTGCTTCGGGCTCGACGCCGACGAACAGCTCTCCGACGACCGCTACTTCGTCTTCTACAACCAGCCGAAGTCGCCCGAGGAATCCCTCCAGCTCCTCGGCGCCCAGGCAGGGGACACCGAGTCCTTCCGCGTCACCCTCGACCAGGTGCCGAGCGCGATCCACCGGCTCGCGTTCACCGCCACCATCGACGGCGACGGCACCATGGCCCAGGCCGCACCCGGCTACCTGCGGATCGTCGCGGGCGGCGAGGAGGTCGCGCGCTACGCGTTCGACGGCTCCGCGTTCACGACCGAGCGCGCGGTCATGCTCGGCGACTTCTACCGCAAGGACGGCTGGCGCTTCGCCGCCGTCGGCCAGGGATTCGACGGCGGACTCGCCGCGCTCCTGCGGCACTTCGGCGGCGAGGTCGAGGAGGACGACAGCGCCGACGACCCGGCCCAGGCCGCCCCGCAGGGCGGCGCACCGGGCTTCGCCGTCCCCGGAGCCGCCTCCGCGCCCGTCGCCCCCGGCTTCGCCCCGCCTGGGGCCGCCGCACCCCCGGCGCCGCCACCCCCGGCCGCCCCCGCGCCACCGCCGCCCGCCGTCACCCAGCCGCTGCCCGTCCAGACGCCGCACGCGCCGGTCGCCGCCCACCAGCCCCCGCCGCCACCGGCGGCCACCCAGCCGTTCCCGGTCCAGCCCGGCCCGTACGCGCCGCCCGGACACCAGGCCCCGCCCGCCTACCCGGCGCCCGGACAGCCCGTGCCCGGCCACCCCGCCCCACCGGCCGCACCCTACGGCGGCCCGCCACCGCAGGCACCGTACGGCGGCCCGCCACCCCAGCCACCCTTCCCCGGCGGCCCGCACCAGCAGCCGCACCACCCCGCACCCACGCCGGTCGCGGCCGGTGCCGCGGGCGCCGCGGGACTGCAAGGCGCCTTCCAGAAGTACGGCGGCAGCCGCGAACACCGCCGCTGGGCCGTGCAGAACCCCCAACTGGTCCGCGCCGACCTCGGGATCGACGGCAAGCCCGTCCTCGCCCGCCAGGGCAGCATGGTCCTCTACCAGGGCGACGTCGAGTTCGGCTACAAAGGCGCCGGAATGCGCGGCCGGATGACGCGCTGGGCCACCGGCGAGGGCATGCCCGCGCTCATGCGCTGCACCGGTACCGGCCAGGTCTTCTTCGCCGAGGAAGCCGCCGAACTGCACCCGGTCGAACTCCAGGGGGACGCCATCGTCGTCGCGTCCCAGCACGTGCTGGCCTTCGACGAATCGCTCGACGTCGAGGTGCGCCGCATCGACGGGCACGGCATACCAGGCGGCTCCCTGTTCGCCCTCCAGTTCCAGGGGACCGGCACGCTCGTCATCACCACGCACGGCCAGCCGCTCGTCCTGCCCGTCACCAACGCCACCTTCGCCGACGCCAACGCCATCGTCGCCTGGTCCGCCGCCGCGCAGGTCCTCGTCGCCAACCAGGTACGGCTGCGCAGGCACGCCTACCCGGGCCACACCGGCGAGAGCACCCAGCTCCAATTCCGCGGCGCGCCCGGCAACTTCGCGATCATCCAGCCGTACGAGATCTGAAGGAGCCCGTGATGGACCAGCGCATGATCGCGGGCCACGCCCCGACCGCCCCCGCCGCCCGCATGGACAACCACGGCCCGTCCATCGCCCGCGTCGCCCTGCGCAGCGGACAGGACCTGTTCGCCCGCGCCGGGTCGATGATCGGCTACGAGGGCTTCATCCAGTACGAGGCGAACTCCTCCGGCCTCGGCCGGGCCGCCGCCGGGCGCATCAGCGGCGAGAACGTCCCCCTGATGCGCTGCCACGGCGACGGCCGCCTGTACCTGGCCGACTACGGCGCCCACGTCGTCTGCCTCGAACTCGCCGAGGACAACCTCTCCGTCAACGCCGCCAACGTCCTCGCCTTCGACGCCCACCTCCAGTGGGGCGTGCAACGCGTCAAGGGCGTCGCCAAGTTCGCCGGGCAGGGCCTGTTCAACCTCGGCATATCCGGCACCGGCTGGGTCGCGGTCACCAGCCGCGGCATGCCCGTCGTCGTGGACTGCGCACAGGCCGGGGAGACGTTCGTGGACCCCGACGCCCTCGTCGCCTGGTCCACCGGCCTGCGCGTCGAGGGCAAACGCAGCTTCAAGGCGTCGTCCCTGATCGGACGGGGCAGCGGCGAGGCGTTCCAGCTCGCCTTCTCCGGCCACGGATTCGTCGTCGTGCAGCCCAGCGAGGACAGCACCGACCGGCTCACGCAGCCGCAGCAGCAGTAGCACGACGGGGGAGTGACGCCATGCAGAGCCCGATCTTCAACCACACCGTGAACCAGACCCAGGACCGGTTCGCCCTCCAAGGCGCGCAGATGCTGCGCGTCGGCCTCTCGCACGGCGAGGACGTGCTGGCCCGCGCGGGCAGCATGGTCGCCTTCGAGGGGATCGTCGAGTTCGACGCCGAGTACGAGCCGCCGGGACGCCAGCGCACGCAGTGGGCCGCCGGTGAGGTCCTGCCCCTGATGCGCTGCTACGGCCAAGGAGCCGTCTACCTGGCCAACCTCGCCCAGCACGTCCACGTCCTCGACGTCGATCACGAGGGCCTGACCGTGGACAGCTCCTACGTCCTCGCCCTCGACCCCCACCTGCACTGGGACGTCGTCGCCGTCGAGAGCCGCCACGGCATCGCGGGCGTCGGCGCCCACAACCTCGTCATCAGCGGCCGGGGCAAGGTCGCCCTCACCACCTCGGGCCGCCCGCTCGTCATGCGGGTGACCCCCGACGGGTACATCGGCGCCGACGCGGACGCCGTCGTCGCCTGGTCGTCGTCGCTGCGCGTCCAGATGCAGGCCCAGACCAGCACCGCCTCCGTCTGGCGCCGCCGCGGCAACACCGGCGAAGGCTGGGAACTGAACTTCATGGGCGAAGGCCACGTCGTCGTCCAGCCCAGCGAACTGCTCCCCCCCACCCACACGTCGTTCGGCGAGCAGCTCTCAGGACAGTTCCGGCCCAACCCCGGGCAGGGAGGGCCGCCCCAGGGCGGCGGCGCCTGGGGCCGCTAGCGGCCACCCGCGGGTGCGTCGGCAGTCACCAGCCGCCGCACCCGCCCGACCAGCGCGCGCACGGACCCGTCCGTGTCCTCCGGCAGCGCGTCCCAGCCGAACCACCGCAGATCCAACGACTCCTCGCTCCGCACCTCCACCGCGTCCGGCGGGGCCACCGCCGCGTACTGCACATCCATGTGCACCGCGCACGGCGTCACGTGCCGGTCCAGCGCCACAGGACCCGGCAACAACGCCAGCCCCACGACCCCGGACTCCTCACGCGCCTCCCGCAGCGCCGCGGCCGCCAGGGTCGCGTCCTCCCGCTCGCAGTGCCCACCCGTCTGGAGCCACAGACCGATCTTGCGATGCAACGTCAGCAACACCCGGCCACCAGCGGGATCGACCACCAACGCGCTCGCCGTGACATGCCCCTCCGCACAGGACCGCCACATGCCGTCAGGACGCGCCGCGAGATGACCCGCGTACGCGCGCCGCAGCGCCTCCTGCGCGGCGTCCGGCGCGGCCCACTCACGCAGGACGCGCGCCGCGTCCTCCCGCAGCGCCGCCGGGGAAACGCTCACCGGCCGCTCTCGCCGCCGTCACGGTTCCCGTCGCCGTCGTCGCCGTCCTTGTCCGCGTCCGAGTCCTTGTCCAGCCGCGGGCCCGGCTCACCGGCCGCGTCCCCCAGCATCCGGTCCAGCTCCGAGAAGTCCAGCTGCTCACGGTGCACGAAGCCGTCCGGGTCGTCCAGGTCCTGCGCCGTCGGCAGCATGTCCGGATGCGCCCACAGCGCGTCCCGGCCCTGCGTGCCCCGCGCGTCCGTCAGCGACGCCCACAGCCGCGCCGCGTCCCGCAGCCGCCGCGGACGCAGCTCAAGACCGATGAGCGTCGCGAACGTCTGCTCGGCGGGCCCGCCCGTCGCCCGGCGCCGCCGCAGCGTCTCCCGCAGCGCCGCCGCCGACGGCAGATGCGGCTCCGCCGCCGCGAACACCACGGCGTCCACCCAGCCCTCCACGAGCGCCAGCGCCGTCTCCAGACGCGCCAGCGCCGCCTTCTGCTGCGGCGTGTCCTCCGGCTGGAACAGACCCTGCTGAAGCTTCTCCTGCAACTCCTCGGGACGCGTCGGGTCGAGCTGCCCGACCAGGTCCTCCAGCTTCCCCGTGTCCACCTGGATGCCCCGCGCGTACCCGTCCACCGCGCCGAACAGATGCGAGCGCAGCCACGGCACGTGCGCGAACAGACGCTGGTGCGCCGCCTCCCGCAACGCCAGGTACAACCGCACCTCGCGCTCCTCCACACCGAGACCGGCACCCAGCGCCGCCACGTTCTGCGGCAGCAGCGCCGCCTTGCCCGCCGGGCCCAGCGGCAGCCCCACGTCCGTCGAACCCACGACCTCGCCCGCCAGCGCGCCGACCGCCTGCCCGATCTGCGTGCCGAACATCGCGCCGCCCATCGAGCGCATCATCCCCAGCAGCGGCCCGGCCATCGCCTGCATCTCCTCGGGCAGCACCTGCCCCATGGCCGCACCGACACGTTCGGCCACCGGATCGACCAGTTCACGCCACACCGGCAACGTGGCCTCGACCCACTCTGCGCGGCTCCACGCCACCGCCGTGCCCGCGCCGGACGGCAGCGACGTCACCCCGTCCAGCCACAGATCCGCCAGCCGCAGCGCCTCGTCCACCTGCGCCCGCTCGCTCGCCGCCACACTCCGGTCCTTGGACCCGTCGGGCGCCCCCTGGGCCACCGTCTGACGGGCCACCGTCCGCGCGAGATCCCAGTTCACGGGCCCGCCCTCGTACGACAGCATCTGGCCCAGCTGCTGGAACGCGGCGCCCAGGTCCTGCGGATTCAGCTGCCCACCCATGGAGCCGAACAGCGCCGCCAGCGGATTGTCGGCGGGATCGGGCCCACGGCCCTGCCCGCCGCCCCTCTTGTTCTCGGGGTCGCCGTCCTCCGGCTCGTTCGGCAGGCCGAATCCGAATGGGAAGTCACTCACGGGAAACCTCGGCTCTTATGGGGGTCGGACGGAACCGACGTGCCTGTGAATCGATGGTGCGTGCCCCCAGCCTAGACACCTCTCAGGCAGGATGGGCCTGCGCACGTCGTACCAGAATCAACCGCTGGAGAGGTCCTGTGAGTTCCCCGGAACCAGCCGTTCGCGCAGCGCGAAACGGCCCCGCCGCCCCGTTGACCGTCGCGGTCACCGGTGCCGCCGGCGGAGTCGGCTCCCTGCTCATCGAGCGGCTGCTGGCCGCCACGGACATCAGACGGGTGCTCGCCCTCGACGAGCGCATCGGCGACGCCAAAGGCGCCGAATGGCACACCATCGACATCCGCGACCCCGCCATCGCCGACCTCCTGCGCACCTCGGGAGCCGCCCGCGGCCCCTCCCAGGGCACCACCACCCGCGAACGCGACACCCAGTCGGCACCAGGACCCGTGGACATCGTCGTCCACCTCGCGCTCGACCTCGACCTGGAGGCCGACCCCGCCGCCCGCACCGCCTACAACGTGCGCGGCGCCCAGACCGTCCTCACCGCCGCCGCGGCGGCAGGCGTCCGGCGCGTCGTGCTCTGCACCTCCGCCATGGTCTACGGCGCGCTGCCCGACAACGACGTACCCCTCGCCGAGGACGCCGAACTGCGCGCCACCGCCGACGCCACCTGCGTCGGCGACCTCCTGGAGATCGAACGCCTCGCGGAACGCGCCCCCCGCGCCCACCCCGGGCTCACCGTCACCGTCCTGCGCCCCGCCGTCCTCGTCGGCGGCACCGACACCGCCCTCACGCGCTACTTCGAGTCGCCACGCCTCCTCGTCGTCGCGGGCTCCAGGCCCCGCTGGCAGTTCTGCCACGTCGAGGACCTGGTCAGCGCCCTGGAGTACGCCGTCCTCGACAAGGTGGACGGCGAACTCGCCGTCGGCTGCGACGGCTGGCTCGAACAGGAGGAGGTCGAAGAACTGTCCGGCATCCGCCGCATGGAACTCCCGCCCTCCGTCGCCCTCGGCGCCGCCGCCCGCCTCCACCGCCTCGGCCTCACCCCCTCACCCGCGGGCGACCTCGCCTACACCATGCACCCCTGGGTCGTCAGCGGCAGCAAGCTGTACGAAGCCGGATGGCGCCCCGCCTGGACCAACGAACGCGTCCTCGCCGAACTCCTCGCCGAGGTCTCAGGACGCCACACCGTCGCCGGACGCCGCCTCGGCCGCAAGGACGCGGCCACCACCCTCGGTGCCGCAGGCGCCACCGTCGCCCTGGTCGGCACCGCCGCCCTCGTCCGCCGCGCCCGCAGAGCCCGGCGCCGCTGACCCCGGAGGAACCCCAGCCCATGACCGCCGACCCCGGCCCCATCCGCCTGCTCGCGATCCGCGACACCCCGCTCTCCGCCGACGAGGTCCTCGCCGCCGTCGGGGACGACACGGCGGGCGGCACCGTCCTGTTCTCCGGCACCGTCCGCGACCACGACGGACCCCCCGGCGGCGCCGCCGTCACCTCACTGGCCTACTCGGCGCACCCCACCGCCGACGCCGAGCTGCGCCGGGTGGCCGAACAGGTCGCCGCCGACTTCCCCGTCACCGCCCTCGCCGCCGTCCACCGCGTCGGAGACCTGCGGGTCGGCGACACCGCCGTCCTCGTCGCCGTCGCTTCCCCCCACCGCGCCGAGGCGTTCGCCGCCTGCCGCCGCCTCATCGACGACCTCAAACGCGAGGTGCCCATCTGGAAGCACCAGCGGTTCGCCGACGGCCGCGAGGAGTGGGTGGGGGCGGGCGCCTGCGCGACGACCGGGTGACGGGCGTAAGGTGCAGCCGTCCGGTTGCGTAACCTGCCCTCACACCCGAGCGTTGGGAGTACGTCGCCGATCGCCGAGGTGGGAGGTAGGTCATGGCGGTTCTCGTATGGCTGCTCATTCCCGTCGCCGGGGCAGTCCTGGCCGGTCTGTGGAGCGTCTGGGCCACCCGACGCAGCACCAACGCGCGCGGAGTCCGCGACCACGCCGGAGTCCGCGGCTACGAGGCGTTCCGCGCCGCCATGGAACGGGCCCCGGCCGACGGCTGACAGTGCCGTCACGTACTGTCAAGACATGCCACGCCGCACCGCGACGCTGCTGACGTCCACCCTGCTGCTCATAGGGCTCCTCTGCGCCGGACTCCTGATCCACGTCCCCTACGCGGAGATGTCCCCGGGGCCCACGGTCAACACCCTGGGCCAGCACGACGGCGAGCCGGTCCTCAACATCGACGGCCACGAGACGTACGACGCGGCGGGGCACCTCAACATGACGACGGTGCGCGTCACCGGCATCGACTACCGGATGAACCTGCTGGAGGCCGTCACCGGCTGGCTCTCCGACGACCGGTCCGTCGTCCCGTACCACACGCTCTACCCCGACGACGTCTCCGCCGACCAGGTCGAGCAGCAGAACGCCGAGGAGTTCACCGCCTCCCAGGAGAGCGCCAAGGTCGCCGCCCTGGAGGAACTCGGCTACGAGATACCCGCCCAGACCATCGTCGGCGCCGTCGTCAAGGACAGCCCCTCCGACGGCACGCTCCACGCGGGGGACGCCATCCTCGCCGTGGACGGCACCCCCGTCTCCGAGCCGGGAGAGGTCGCCGAACTGGTCACCAGGCACGAGGCGGGCGAACCCGTCGTCTTCACCGTCGTCCCCGCCGACAAGGCCGAGGAGGCCCAGCAGGCCGGGGAACGCGTCTCACCCGCCGACGCCGAGGACATCGAGATCACCACCGAGGCCGCCCCCGACGACGGCCGCGCCCTCGTCGGCATCCAGGCCGGGACCACCCACATCTTCCCGTTCGAGATCGACATCGAGCTGGCCGACGTCGGCGGCCCGAGCGCCGGGCTCATGTTCGCCCTCGGCCTCATCGACCGGCTCAGCCCCGGCGACCTCACCGGCGGCGAGTTCGTCGCCGGAACCGGCACCATCGACGACGAGGGCGCCGTCGGCCCCATCGGCGGCGTCTCCATGAAGGTCATCGCCGCCCGCGACGCCGGAGCCACCTACTTCCTCACCCCGGCAGACAACTGCGCCACCGCCGCGGCCAACCGCCCCGACGGCCTCACCCTCGTCGAGGTCACCACCCTCGACGACGCCCTCGACGCCCTCACCGACATCCGCGAAGGACACACCGACGACCTCACCCGCTGCACACGCGACTGAGGCCGCCGGAGACGCGCCCTACCCCACCACCCTCACTCCTCGAACGTCGCGGACAGCGCCTCGGCCAGACCGGGCACCAGCCCCTCGCCGGTCAGCACCTCCGTCGCCGTGTCCTTCTCCCGCAACCGCAGCGCCGACTCACGCCGCCCGTCCCGCAGCACCGCCACCGTCATCCGCACCTCCTGCCGCTCCGGATGCCGGGCCACCCAGTCCGCCAGCTCCGCCGCCGCCAGCCCCTCAGGGATGGCAGCCTCGGCCGACGGCGGCAGCATCAGCCGCTCGATCGTCAGCGCGCAGCCGGTCACCGCGTCGGGCCAGGCGATCGTCGCCAGGAACTCGTCCAGCGGCAGACCGTCGGGCAGCTCGTCCTGCTCCACCGGCGTCAGATCACCCACCGCGTCCGTCTCGCCCACGTCGAGCCGCTCGGCGAGGCCCGGCTCCTCCTCCCGCAGCCTGGCCGTGTCCACCAGCGCGAACAGCAGGGCGGGCCGGTCCCAGCCCAGTCCGGCGGCATACGCGTCGATTTCGAGAACAGCCCTGGTCAGCGGGCTTGAGGCAGGGGGCGGCGTGGCGGTTCCGTCAGGGGATGTGTTGTCCATGGGCATATCGTGCCGTCTCACACCCCGGGAACGGGAACCGAGTAAAGCTTGAGTAAGTTAGTCGAGTGGGCCGTCTCCACGGCCGGCCCGGCTTCAACCACTGCGAATCTTTGAGGTGCGCACCTTGGCTTTCCAGATGCCGGACCGGGGGTCGGGTCGCGGCTCCAACGGTCCCAACGGGCCCAGAGGCCCCGGCGGTCCAGGCGGCCCTGGCGGTCCCCGGTTCAGCGTCGGGCGACCGTCCAGGGGCGCGAAAACCCTGCTGATCACGGCGGCGATCCTCGCCGGACTCGCCATCGGCTTCGCCATGTTCGCACAGTTCTGGACGGACTGGCTCTGGTACCGGTCGGTGGACTACACCAGCGTCTTCCGCACGGAACTGCTCACCCGCGTCGTCATGTTCACCGTCTTCGGCGTGATCATGGCGCTCGCCGTCGGGTTCAACATCTGGCTCGCGCACCGGCTGCGCCCGCCGCTGAGCGCGATGTCGATGGAACAGCAGAACCTCGACCGCTACCGCATGAGCATCGCGCCGTACAAGCGGTGGGTCGTCATCGGCGCCGCCCTCGTCATCGGCCTGATCGCGGGCGGCTCGGCCTCCGGACAGTGGCGCACCTGGCTCCAGTGGGTGAACGGCACCTCGTTCGGCGTGGAGGACCCGCAGTTCCACCGTGACGTGTCGTTCTACGCGTTCGACTACCCGTTCTACCGGTTCCTGATCGGCTTCGGCTTCGCGGTCGTCGTGCTCTCCACGATCGCCGCCGCGCTGACCCACTACCTGTACGGCGGCGTGCGGCTCACCACCCCGGGCAGCCGCATCACCCCCGCCGCGACCAAGCACCTGTCGGTGCTCGTCGGCCTGTTCGTCGCGCTCAAGTCGGTCGCCTACTGGTTCGACCGCTACGGCCTCGCGCTGAAGGGCGGCGACTTCCGCAACGCGGACGGCTGGACCGGCCTGCGGTACGTGGACGCCAACGCCTACCTGCCCGCCAAGACGATCCTGACGATCATCGCGGCGATCTGCGCGGTGCTCTTCTTCGCCGCCCTGTGGCGGCGCGGCTGGCAGCTGCCCGTCATCGGCCTCGGCCTCATGGTGCTCTCCGCCGTCCTCATCGGCGGCGTGTACCCGGCGCTCGTGCAGCAGTTCCAGGTGCGGCCGAACGAGCAGGCCAAGGAGACGCCCTACATCCAGAAGCACATGGACGCCACGATGTCGGCCTACGACATCGCGGACGCCGAGGTGCGGGACTACACGGGCGTCAGCGACGCGGAACCCGACACCCTGCGCGACGCGGTGGGCGACACCGTCAGCATCCGGCAACTGGACCCGAGCGTCGTCTCGCCCGCGTTCCAGCAGATCCAGCAGGTCCGCGGCTACTACAAGTTCCCCGACACCCTGGACGTGGACCGCTACACGATCGACGGCTCCGAGCAGGACACCGTCATCGGTCTGCGCGAGATGGACGTCAACGCCATCCCCGACCGCAACTGGATCAACGACCACTTCCGCTACACCCACGGCTTCGGCGTCGTCGCCGCGAGCGGCACCTCGGTGCAGGACAACGGACAGCCGGACTTCACCGAGTTCGACCTGCCGTCGGAAGGCGAACTCGGCGAGTACCAGCAGCGCGTCTACTTCGGCGAGTACACCACCCAGTACTCGATCGTCGGCGGCCCGCAGCGCGAGATCGACTACGCGGGCGAGGACGGCGAGGTCGAGTACAGCTACACGGGCGACGCCGGTGTCAACCTCGACAACTACGTGAACCGCGCCGCGTACGCCCTCACCATGGGCGAGCCGCAGATCCTCTACTCCGGGGCCATCGGCGAGGGCTCACGCATCCTCTACAACCGCACGCCCAAGGAACGCGTCGAGGCCGTCGCCCCCTGGCTGACCATCGACGGCGACCCCTACCCGGCGGTCGTGGACGGCCAGATCCAGTGGATCGTGGACGCCTACACGACGACCAACGGCTACCCGTACGCGTCGCGCACCACGCTCGGCGACGTCACGGAGACCTCGCTCACGGAGACCCAGGGCGACGTCATCGCCCAGGAGAACCAGGTCAACTACATCCGCAACTCGGTCAAGGCCACCGTGGACGCCTACTCGGGCGACGTGGTCCTCTACCAGTGGGACGAGCAGGACCCCGTCCTGAAGACCTGGATGAAGGCGTTCCCCGACACGGTCGAGCCGCGCGACGAGATCAGCGACGAACTGCTCGACCACCTGCGCTACCCGCAGGACCTGTTCAAGGTGCAGCGCGACCTGCTCCAGCGCTACCACGTGGACGACGCCGACCAGTTCTACAGCGGCTCGGAGCGCTGGGAGGTGCCCGACGACCCGACGCACCAGGGCCAGTCGGTCCCGCCCTACTACCTGAGCATGCGGATGCCGGGCCAGGACCAGCGGGTGTTCTCGCTGACGACGACGTTCACCCCGCTCAACCGCGACACACTCGCCGCCTACATGGCGGTCGAGGCCGACGCGAGATCCGACGACTACGGCACCATGCGCCTCCTCACCCTGCCGTCGAACACGACGGTCTGGGGTCCACAGCAGGTGCAGAGCCGGTTCAACTCCGATCCGGACATCGCGACCGAGATCAACCTGCTCCAACGGGGTGATTCCGAGGTCGAGTACGGCAACCTGCTGACCGTGCCCCTGGAGGGCGGACTGCTCTACGTCGAGCCGGTCTACGTGCGTGGCGCCAGCACCAACTACCCACTGCTACGCAAGGTCTTGGTCACCTACGGTGAGGAGACCGCCTTCGAGGACAGCCTCTCGGAGGCCCTGGACGTGGTCTTCGGGGTCACTGAATCGGGTGAGGAACCACCGCCTGAGGAACCGGGCGGCGGCGAGGAGCCACCGGCCGGTGACGGCGAACTCCAGGACGCCGTCCAGGAGGCCCAGGAGGCCCTGGAGGACGCCCAGCAGTCCTGGGACGAGGCGCAGGAACGCCTCGCCGACGCCCTCGACCGGCTCGCCGAGATCCAGGGCGGCGACACCGGTGGCGACACCGGCGGCGGCGCGGACACCGGGGACACCGGCGGTGACGGCGCCCAGGACGGCGGTGGCGACACCGGCGACACGGGCGGTGACGGCGGCGGCGGAGACGGCGCCCAGGACGCCGGCGCGGACACCGGCGGCCAGGACGACGGCGGAGGCGGCAGCGCCTGATCCCTGACGCACGAGACGAAGGACCCGGAGCCACGGCTCCGGGTCCTTCGTCATGTCACCTGCATGGAGACGTCAACTTTGGGCATCTGTTCGGCGGTTGTCCCACCTCCGGGCTGACCTGCGTTGTCAGTGGCGGGCGGCATACTGCGTGACGACTCCGGGAAACCCCTGCCCGAAACGGCGTTTGGGTGTTTCCATATCGGGAAGTCGATAAACCGCTCAAGTGACTTCACTGGCTGCGGTATACCAGGTGTACGCAGGTTTCAGGTGGTGCGACTATGGACCTTATGGGGGACAAGGCGAGGTTCGAGAGCAGCCGCACGGCCGCGCTCGAAGGCGCACGGTTGTTGCGCCTGGGGGATCTCGATCAGGCGGAGGCGCCGCTGCGCGCCGCCGCGGTGGACGGCGAGCGGTCCGCCGCCAACAATCTGGGGGTACTGCTGCACGGTTCAGGCCGCGCCGACGAGGCGGCCGAGTGGTGGCGTATCGCCGCCGTCGCGGGCTCGGCGCCCGCCGCCTACGCGCTCGGCCGTCACCACCGCGAGCGCGGTGACGAGGCCGCGGCCGAGTACTGGCTGCGGCAGGCGGCCGAGTCCGGCCACGCCTCCGGCGCCTACGCCCTGGCCGACCTGCTCGACCACCGCGGCGCCGCCGACGCCCGCGACTGGTTCCGCGCGGCGGCCGAACACGGCCACCGCGAGGCGGCCTACCGCTACGCGACGCTCGTCGCACGCCGTGACGGCGCCGCGGCCGAGCCGTGGTTCCGGCAGGCGGCGGCGCGCGGTCACCGCCGTGCGGCACTGCGCCTCGGCGGCGTCCTGGAGGAGCGCGGCGAGGGCACCGAGGCCGGGCGCTGGTACCTGGAGGCCGCCGAGGCGGGCGAGGTCCGCGCGGCGAGCGCCCTGGGCTTCCTGCTGCGCGACGCGGGCGACGAGGTCTCGGCCGAACGCTGGTGGTGGCGCGCCGCCCGCGACGGCGACGGCCCCGCGGCCAACGCGCTGGGCGCCCTGCACGCCGAGCGCGGCGAGCGCCAGGAGGCGCACCGCTGGTACCGCGCGGCGCTGGACGCGGGCGACATGAACGGCGCCTTCAACCTGGCGCTGCTCTGCGCCGACCAGGGCCGGACGGCCCAGGCCGAGCAGTGGTACCGGCGCGCGGCCTACGCCGGTCACCGCGAGGCGGCCAACGCGCTGGCCGTCCTCCTGCTCCAGCGCGGCGACGCGGACGGCGCCGAGCCCTGGTTCTCCAAGGCGGCCGAGGCCGGGAGCGTGGACGCCGCGTTCAACCTGGGCATCCTGCACGCCGGCCGGGGCGAGACGGAGCGCGCCAGGCACTGGTACGAGCAGGCCGCCACCGCCGGGCACGCCGAGGCCGCCCTCCAGGTCGCCGTCGAGCTGCTGCGCGCCGGTGACGGGACGGACGGCGGCGACCGCGCCGAGACGTATCTGCGGCAGGCCGCCGAGGGCGACAGCGTCGAGGGGGCCTTCCGGCTCGCCGTGCTGCTGGAGCGGCGCGGCGAGCCCGAGTCGGGGCGCTGGTACGAGCGGGCGGCCGAGCAGGGCCACCGGCGCGCGCAGGTCAAGCAGGGCATGCGCGCGGCGGCGCGCGACGACATCGTCGAGGCGGCCCGCTGGTACCGCTCGGCCGCCGAGGCGGGCAGCAGGAACGGCGCGTTCAACCTCGGGCTGCTGCTGGCCCGTGAGGGCAGCGAGCCTGAGGCGGCCCTGTGGTGGCGCCGCGCGGCGGAGGCGGGGCACGGCAGGGCCGCGCTGCGCCTGGCGCTGCTGGCCTCGCACCGGGGCGACCTGGCCGAGGGCGGCACCTGGTGCACGCGCGCCATGGAGCTGGGGCCCGCCGAGGTGTCCGAGCGCGCCGCCCGGCTGCGTGACGCCCTGCGTCAGGAGCTGACGGCCTGAGCGGACGGCCGTGCGCCGCGCACGGCCGTCCGCTCACGCGCCGGGCGTCCAGCGCGGGTCCCGGCCGAGGTAGCGCAGCAGCGCGGCCACGGCGTCCTCGCCGCGCTCCGGCGGCAGGGCGGGTGCGTAGGCGCCGTACCCCCGCAGCGGTTCGATGAACGCACCGGCCGCCCCGAGCAGCGGCGCGGCCGTCTCGGACGTCAGCGGGCCCGGTCGCCCGGTGGCGACGGCGATGTCCCACGCGTGGACGGCCGCGTCCAGCGCGCACGCCACGGCCGCGACGTGACGGGGGAACGCGTGCGGCGGGATCGGGCTCGGCACCTGCTCCGCGTCGTCCGGCACCCCGGCCCACGCGGCGGCTGCCGCGTCGAGCGCGGGCTCCAGCAGGGCGGCGGGCTCGCCGCCGAGGCGACCCGAGGGGGAGAACGGGTCGTCCGCGGGGCCAGGGCCGCCCGTGAGAGCGGCGGCGAAGGCGAGCTGGTCGCCCGCCGCGTGCTGGAGCACCTGCGTGACGGTCCATCCGGCGCAGGGGGTGGGGAGGTCCCAGCCGTCGGCCGGTACCCCGGCGACCGCGTCGCGCAGGGCGGTGTGGGCGGCGGTGACGAGGGCGGTCAGGTCGGTGCGGGCGGCGGTCTCGGCCATGTGGCGCTCTCTTCCCCGGGCATGTAGCGGAACGGATTGTTCTGTTCTGATGAACAGCTTAACAGAACAGACCATTCCGTTCCAGTGGGTAGGGTGGACCCATGTCCCGACAGCCAGCCGCGCCCCTCTCCGGCCGCCGCGCCCAGGCGGCCCGCAACGACATCGCGATCCTCGCCGCCGCCCGTGACGTCCTCCTCGCCGACCCGGACGCCCCCGTCGCCGCCGTCGCCGCCGCGGCGGGGGTCGGCATCAGCGCCCTCTACCGCCGCCACGGCAACAAGGAGGGCCTGCTGCGCCACCTGTGCCACGACGGCCTGCGCCGCTACGTCACCGAGGCCGAGACCGCCCTCGCCGACCCCGACGGCTGGCGCGGCCTGACCGGCTTCCTGGCCCGCGTCGTCGAGGCCGACGTCCACTCCCTCACGGTCCGCTTCGCGGGCACCTTCGCCCCCACCCCCGAGATGCGGCAGGACGCCGAACGCGCCGCCGCCCTCGCCGCCGAACTCGTCGCACGGGCCCACGCGTCCGGGCGGCTGCGCCCCGACGCCGGGACGTCCGACCTCGCGCTCCTGCTGGAGAGCTGCGCCGCCGTCCGCGTGCCCGACCCCGCGCGCACCGCGCAACTGCGCAGCCGCTGCCTCGCCCTGCTCACCGCCGGTCTGGCGAGCCGCGAGCCCGCCACGCTGCCCGGGCCGCCCCCGGCGCCCGACGAGTTCATCCGCCGCTGGCGCGCCCCCGACGCCTGACGCGCCCGCCGCGCGGCGTCACTCCCCGGCCGCCGCCCGCAGCGCCCCGTGCGCCATCCGCCGCAGCAGCGCCGCCGTCTCCTCCCGGGACGGCAGCGCGCTCGGCCGCGACAGGCGCGGCGTCGAGTTCAGCAGCCCGAAGACCGCGTGCACCGCGGCCCGCGCCGCCGGTTCCGACAGGCCGCCGTACGCCCGCCGCGCCACGCCCACCCACAGCTCCACGTACTGCCGCTGCAACCGCCGCACGCGCTTGCGCTCCGCCTCGGGCAGCCGGTCCAGCTCGCGGTCGTGCAGCGTGATCAGCGCCCGGTCGTCCAGCGCGAAGTCGATGTGCCCCCTGACCAGCGCGTCCAGCGCCTCGGCCGCCGACCGGCCCGCCTCCTCCGCCTCCCTGACGCGCTGCTCGCCGCCGTCCCGCAGGCGGCTGCTGATCCCGACGAGCAGCTCCGTCAGCATCGCGTCCTTGCCCGCGAAGTGCCGGTAGAGCGCGGGCCCGCTGATGCCGACGGCGGCCCCTATCTCGTCCACGCCGACGCCGTGGAAACCACGCTCGGCGAAGAGGCGGGACGCCTCGCGGAGGATCTGGAGGCGGCGCGGGCCCGCGGCGTGGGTGGTCATGGACAGCCATTGTAGACAGGCCGGTTAGCGAGCGTTAACCTGGCGGCATGCGGCAGGCAGCACCGGTGCTGAGCAGTACGGCCGACCCGGCGTCCGACACGTACGCGGCGAATGTCGCGGCCCATCGCGGACTCGCCGCCCGGCTGCGGGAGAAGCTGGCCACGGCCCGCCTCGGCGGCGGCGAACGGGCCCGCGCCCGCCACCTCGCCCGGGGCAAGCTCCTGCCGCGCGACCGGGTGGACACGCTGCTCGACCCCGGCTCCCCGTTCCTGGAGATCGCGCCGCTCGCCGCCGACGGCCTCTACGACGGCCAGGCGCCCGCCGCCGGGGTCATCGCGGGCATCGGCCGGGTCAGCGGCCGGGAGTGCGTGATCATCGCCAACGACGCGACGGTCAAGGGCGGCACGTACTACCCGATGACCGTCAAGAAGCACCTGCGCGCCCAGGAGATCGCCCTCGACAACCGGCTGCCCTGCCTCTACCTGGTGGACTCCGGCGGCGCCTTCCTCCCGCTCCAGGACGAGGTCTTCCCCGACCGCGACCACTTCGGCCGCATCTTCTACCACCAGGCCCGCATGTCCGCCGAGGGCATCCCGCAGATCGCCGCCGTCCTCGGCTCCTGCACGGCGGGCGGCGCGTACGTCCCGGCGATGAGCGACGAGGCCGTCATCGTGCGCGGCCAGGGCACCATCTTCCTCGGCGGCCCGCCGCTGGTGAAGGCCGCCACCGGCGAGGTCGTCACGGCCGAGGAACTGGGCGGCGGCGAGGTCCACGCGAAGGTCTCGGGCGTCACCGACCACCTCGCCGAGGACGACGCACACGCGCTGCGCACCGTCCGCGCGATCGTCGCGACCCTGCCGGAACGCGGCCCGCTGCCCTGGGCCGTCGCGCCCGTCGAGGAACCGGCCGTCGATCCCGCCGGGCTCTACGGCGTCGTCCCCACCGACCCGCGCACCCCGTACGACGTCCGCGAGGTCGTCGCGCGGCTCGTGGACGGCTCGCGCTTCGCCGAGTTCAAGGCCGAGTTCGGCACCACCCTCGTCACCGGCTTCGCCCACCTGCACGGCCACCCGGTCGGCATCGTCGCCAACAACGGCATCCTCTTCTCCGAATCCGCCCAGAAGGGCGCCCACTTCGTCGAGCTGTGCGACCAGCGCGGCATCCCGCTGCTGTTCCTCCAGAACATCTCGGGCTTCATGGTCGGCCGCGCCTACGAGGCGGGCGGCATCGCCAAGCACGGCGCCAAGATGGTGACGGCCGTGGCCTGCGCCCGCGTCCCCAAGCTGACCGTCGTCATCGGCGGCTCCTACGGCGCGGGCAACTACTCGATGTGCGGCCGGGCGTACTCGCCCCGCTTCCTGTGGATGTGGCCCGGCGCGCGGATCTCCGTCATGGGCGGCGAACAGGCCGCCTCCGTCCTCGCCACCGTCCGCCGCGAGCAGCGGCCCGACTGGAGCGCCGAGGAGGAAGAGGAGTTCAAGGCCCCGATCCGCGCGCAGTACGAGGAACGCGGCAACGCCTGGTACGCCACCGCCCGCCTGTGGGACGACGGCGTCATCGACCCGCTGGAGACCCGCACCGTCCTCGGCCTCGCGCTGACGGTCTGCGGGGGCGCGCCCCTGCCCGAGCGGCGCCACGGCGTCTTCCGCATGTGAGCCGCGTCCGACGACGAGAGGGGAACGACCACCGATGTTCGACACCGTGCTCGTCGCCAACCGGGGCGAGATCGCCGTCCGCGTCATCCGCACGCTGCGCCGCCTCGGCATCACCTCCGTGGCCGTGCACTCCGACGCCGACGCGGACGCCCGGCACGTCCGCGAGGCCGACACGGCGGTGCGCCTCGGCCCGGCGCGGGCCGCCGACAGCTACCTGTCCGCCGACCGCCTGCTGGAGGCCGCCGTACGCGGCGGCGCCCAGGCCGTCCACCCCGGCTACGGCTTCCTCGCCGAGAACGCCGCGTTCGCCCGCGCCGTCGAGGCCGCAGGGCTGACGTTCGTCGGCCCGCCCGCCGATGCCATCGAGGCGATGGGCGACAAGATCCGCGCCAAACGCCTCGCGGCCCGGGGCGGCGTGCCCGTCGTGCCCGGCACGGTGGACGGCGACCTGTCCGACGCCGCCCGCGACCCCGGCTTCCCACTGCTCCTCAAGCCCTCGGCGGGCGGCGGCGGCAAGGGCATGCGCCTGGTCCGCGACCCGGAGCGGCTGGCCGACGAGATCGCCGCGGCCCGCCGCGAGGCGCGCGCCGCGTTCGGCGACGACACGCTGCTCGCCGAGCGGTGGATCGACCGGCCCCGGCACATCGAGATCCAGGTGCTCGCCGACGCGCACGGCGGCGTCGTCCACCTCGGCGAGCGCGAGTGCTCCCTCCAGCGCCGCCACCAGAAGATCGTGGAGGAGGCGCCCAGCCCGCTCCTCGACGCCGCCACGCGCGCCGCCATGGGCGAGGCCGCCGTACGGGCCGCGCGCGGCTGCGGCTACCGGGGCGCGGGCACCGTCGAGTTCATCGTGCCGGGCGACGACCCCGCGACGTACTACTTCATGGAGATGAACACCCGCCTCCAGGTCGAGCACCCCGTCACCGAGCTGACGACCGGGCTCGACCTCGTGGAGTGGCAACTGCGCGTCGCCGCGGGGGAGCCGCTGCCCTTCACGCAGGACGACGCCCCCACCGCGCGGGGCCACGCCGTCGAGGCGCGGATCTACGCCGAGAACCCCCGGCTCGACTTCCTGCCCTCGTCCGGCCCCGTCCTGCTCCTGCGCGAGCCCGAGGGCGAAGGCGTCCGCGTGGACTCCGGGCTGCTGGCGGGCACCGAGGTCACCACCGACTACGACCCCATGCTCGCCAAGGTCGTCGCCCACGGCCCCGACCGCCCCACCGCGCTGCGCCGCCTGCGCGCCGCGCTCGGCGGCACGACCGTGCTCGGCCTGGAGACCAACACCGGCTTCCTCCGGCGGCTGCTCGCCCATCCCGACGTCGCCGCAGGGACGTTCGACACCGGGCTCGTGGACCGCGAACGGGCCGCGCTCGTCCCGGCCGCCGTGCCCGACGAGGTGTACGCCGCGGCGGCCCTCCTCGCCCACGCCGCCCTCGCCCCGGCCCCCGAACCCGGTGGCTGGACCGACCCGTTCGCCGTCCCGTCCGGCTGGCGCCTCGGCGGCGAGGCGGCCTGGACCCCGTGCGCGCTGCGCGTGACCGGCGGCGAGCCCGTGACCGTACGGGTCAGGCCGGGCGAGGCACGCGTCGGCGACGCCCCGCCCCGGCCCGCCCGGCTGCTCCCCGCCACGGGTGACGACGCGCCAGGCACCGTCCGCCTCCACCACGCGGGCGCCACCCACACGTTCCGGCACGCCCAGGGCCCCGACGGCGTCTGGCTCGGGCGTGACGGCGACACCTGGCACGTGCGCGACCACGACCCCGTCACGGCGGCGGGCGGGGCCCGCGCGGGCGCCGCCGACGCCCTGCGCGCACCGATGCCGGGGACCGTCACCGTCGTCAAGGCCGCCGTCGGGGACGCCCTGCGCGCCGGGCAGAGCCTGCTGGTCGTGGAGGCCATGAAGATGGAACACGTCGTCGCCGCGCCGCACGACGGCGTCCTCACCGCGCTGCACGTCACGGCGGGGGCGACCGTCGCCATGGACCAGCCGCTCGCCGTCGTCACCGCGCCCGAGGAGTGAACCGATGAGCGCCACGCCCGCCCCGTCCCCCGTGCCAGAGCCGGGGCTGCCCGCGCGCGTGCGTATCCACGAGGTCGGGCCGCGCGACGGCCTCCAGAACGAGGCCGCCGTCGTGCCCGTCGAGGTCAAGGCCGAGTTCATCCACCGCCTCGCCGCCGCCGGGCTCACCACCGTCGAGGCCACCAGCTTCGTGCACCCAGGGCGCGTGCCCCAACTCGCCGACGCCGACGAGCTCTTCCCGCTGCTCGGCGACCTCACCGGCGTGCGCCTGCCCGTCCTCGTGCCGAACGTACGCGGCCTCGACCGCGCCCTCGCGCGCGGCGCCCGTGAGATCGCGATCTTCGCCAGCGTCACGGAGTCGTTCGCGCGGGCCAACCTCGGCCGGGGCGTGGACGCGTCGCTGGCCATGTTCGCGCCCGTCGTCGCGCGCGCCGCCGACGCGGGCGTGCCCGTGCGCGGCTACCTGTCGATGTGCTTCGGCGACCCGTGGGAGGGGGACGTGCCCGTGGCGCGGGTCACGGCGCTGGCCCGCCGTCTCCTCGACCTCGGCTGCGCCGAGCTGAGCCTCGGCGACACCATCGGCGTCGCCACGCCAGGACAGGTCGGCGCGCTGCTCACCGCCCTGGACGCGGCCGGGATCCCCGCCGACCGCCTCGCCGTCCACTTCCACGACACCTACGGCCAGGCGCTCGCCAACACCCTGACCGCCCTGCGGCACGGCGTCACCACCGTGGACGCCGCCGCCGGCGGGCTCGGCGGCTGCCCGTTCGCGAGGTCGGCCACCGGCAACCTGGCCACCGAGGACCTGCTGTGGATGCTGCGCGGCCTCGGCGTCGAGACCGGCGTTGACCTCGGCCGCCTGGCCGCCACCAGCCTGTGGATGGCCGGACACCTCGGCCGTCCCAGCCCCTCACGCACCGTACGCGCGCTCGCGACCGAGGAGTCCTGACGATGCCCCTGGACCACCGCCTCAGCCCCGAACACGAGGAACTGCGCCGCACCGTCGAGGCGTTCGCGCACGACGTCGTCGCCCCCCGCATCGGCGAGCACTACGAGAACCACACGTTCCCCTACGACATCGTGCGCGAGATGGGCCGCATGGGCCTCTTCGGCCTGCCCTTCCCCGAGACGTACGGCGGCATGGGCGGCGACTACCTCGCGCTGTGCCTGGCGCTGGAGGAACTGGCCCGCGTGGACTCCTCGGTGGCCATCACGCTGGAGGCGGGCGTCTCGCTCGGCGCCATGCCGATCCACCGCTTCGGCACCGAGGAGCAGAAGGCCACCTGGCTGCCCCGGCTGTGCAGCGGCGAGATGCTGGGCGCGTTCGGGCTGACCGAGCCGGACTGCGGCTCCGACGCGGGCGGCACCCGCACCACCGCCGTCCTGGACGGCGACAGCTGGGTCATCAACGGCACCAAGAGCTTCATCACCAACTCGGGCACCGACATCACCGGTCTGATCACCGTCACCGCCGTCACCGCGCTCCCGGACGGCGGCCGGGGCATCTCCACCATCATCGTCCCGGCAGGCACCCCCGGGCTCACCGTCGCCCCGCCGTACTCCAAGGTCGGCTGGAACGCCTCGGACACGCACGAGCTGTCCCTCGCCGACGTCCGCGTCCCCGCCGCCAACCTGCTCGGCGAACCGGGGCGCGGCTACGCGCAGTTCCTCCGCATCCTGGACGAGGGCCGCATCGCCATCTCCGCGCTCGCGACCGGCCTGGCGCAGGGCTGCGTGGACGAGTCGGTGCGCTACGCGGCCCAGCGCGAGGCGTTCGGCCGCCCGATCGGCGCGAACCAGGCGATCCAGTTCAAGCTGGCCGACATGGAGACGCGCGCCCACACCGCCCGCACGGCCTGGCGCGACGCGGCGTCGCGGCTGCTGGCGGGGGAGCCGTTCAAGAAGGCCGCCGCCATCGCCAAGCTGCACTCCTCCGACGTCGCGGTCGTCAACGCCCGCGAGGCCACGCAGATCCACGGCGGGTACGGCTTCATGAACGAGTACCCGGTGGCGCGGATGTGGCGGGACGCGAAGATCCTGGAGATCGGCGAGGGCACGAGCGAGGTGCAGCGGATGCTCATCGCGCGCGAGCTGAGCGTGGCCTGAGCCGCGGCGGGGCGCCTCCGGGGCCACGGAGCAGGGGTGTGTCCCGTCGAGAGTGGTTTGCGGACACAACGGGTCGCGATTGCACGGCAGTTGACGATGAAATACAGTCAGTGACGCCTTGGCCCTTCTGCCGTCACCCCAGGGACGTCATGTCGAACCCGGAACCACAGTCGTCACCCTCTTCGCTGGACTTGGCCGTGGACTCGGCTCATCTGGGGTCCATCAGGACGGACGCGGCCTCGTTGGGGCGCATAGCCCTCCAGGGCGGCCAGGCGGCGGGCAGCACGTACGGTGCCGTGCCGGAACTGCGGTCGGCCGGTTTCGACAGCGGCGACGCGCTCCACCATGCGATGTGGCGCTTCACTCAGCAGTCCCTGCACCTCGCGGCGGACTGCGACCACATCGCCGAGCATCTGGGGGCCACGGTCACGGCCCACGCCGGTCTGGAAGCCGACATCGAGGCCGGACTGGCCGCCGATGCCGCCGCCCTGCCGCAGCAGGCTTTGCCGCTCAACCTCGGTATCTCGGCGCTGTGAGGGGCTGACATGCCGACATTCGAGCAATTGTGGAACTTTCGCCCCACGGTGCTGAGCACTGCCGTCGAGGACTGGCAACGGACCGCGCGTGACCTCGACGAGCTGGCGGATGAAGCCAGGGACGGCATGCGCGCCAAGGCGGCCGAAGGCTCCTGGGAAGGCCAGAACGCCGCGGTCTCCCGGCAGTTCGTCTTCACGACCACCACCCAGTTCCGCTACGCGCATCGACAGGCGCGCGCCGTCCACGCGATGATCCGCGACTTCCGCGACACGCAAGAGGCGCTTGTGCGGCGGCTGACGGAGATCGTGGACGACGCGGGGGGCCGCGGGTTACATGTCGGCCCCGACGGCCGGGTGACCGCGCGGGAGGCCGCCCCGGACACGTCCGAGCGTCCCGGCGACACGGCCGCGGCCGACAGTCAGGCTGCGATCCAGTCGCTGACGGCGGAGATCGAGGCCGTGCTCGCCGAGTCGGCCGAGTGCGACGCGACGGTGGCCCGCGCGTTGCGCGACATCGTCGGCGAGGACCGCGACTTCTTCGCCCCGCCCGGTCTCCTCGGGCTGGAGAACGCCGAGCAGACGCAGGGCGAGGCGGACGCGCGGGAGGCGATCGCGCTCATCGGTTCCGACGCCTTCGACGACATCGAGGGCACGGAGCGGTTGAACGAGCTGCTGGAGGCCAACCGGGGCAACGAGCACTTCGCCGCCGCCCTTGCCACCGGTCTCGGCGCATCGGGAACGCTGGACTTCTGGGCCCGGACGCTCAACCACACCGGTTCCGACGATCCGACCGACACCTACACGGCCGACGTCGTCCGCCTCCGGGAGAACTTCGGCCACGTCCTCGGCGAGGCCACGCGCAGCGACGACCCGGACATGGCCGCCTGGGAGCAGGACGTCGTCGCGCTGGGGATGCAACGCTTCGGGCCGGAGACGACCGTGCGTCCCTACGGGTTCCAGCTGATGAGCGACCTCCTGAACAACGGCACGTACGACGGCGACTTCCTGACCTCGTACGGTGACGCCTTGCTGGCGGCCGACCGGGGCCAGACGGTGGGCGGCGCGCCCTTCTGGGAGCAGGCAGCCGACCCGGCGGCGTATCGCGAACTGGTGGGTGACGCGTTCCGGCTCGACCCGATGACCGGCTTCCTGCACGCGCTCAGCGGCGACCCTGCCGCGGCGAACACCTTCCTCGGCGCCACGGAGCCCGAGGACAATCTCCACTACCTGCTGGACGAGCGGCAGCACGGCCAGGTCACCGAGGAACTGGCCGAGGGCGGCGGCCTGGCCTCCTACGCGGCGCTCGGCGACGCCTTGACGGCGGCGACCACGGGCATGAGCCCGACCGACCCGGCCGCCGATCCGGCCGAACGCGGCCCGGAGCAGGTGCGGGTGCTCGACCGTGCGGTGGGCATCCTCGCCGGACAGGGCAACGACTTCCCGGAGGACCTGCGGCAACCGATGGCCCAGATCCTGGTCGGCCAGGGCGAGGTCACCCACGAGACGGCGACGGATCTCGACGACTCGGCTCCGCTGGACTCGCGTCAACTGTTCGATGTCGTCACCCAGCTCTCGCGTGACCCCGACGCGTACCTGACGCTCAACGAGGGGATGAACTACGCGCTCGTCGAGTCCTTCCAGGACCCCCGCACGTACGACGGTCAGGGACTGAACCCGGAGGACACTCTCCACCGCGCGGGCCGCACGGTCGGCTTCCTCGAAGAGGCCAGGAACGCGGCCCTGACCGTCGAAGCCCGCCAGGAGACAGCGGACTCCGTGACCGTGGCGCGTCTGGAGAGCGTGGTTCTCGGCGCGGCGCTCCGCTACGTCCCCTATGCGGGCCCGGCCCTCGCCGAGACAGGGGGCCTGGTCTCGGCGAACTGGCTCCAGGGCGAGATCGACCGCATCGAGGGCGACTGGACCCTGGAGACTCATCGGGTCAGCGCGCTGCGGCAGGACCAGTTGGAAGCTCTCGGAAGAGCCTGGTACGTGGCGAACACCGGCTTTGCCGAGAGCACCACGGGTTTCTCACTTGCAGACGGACTGTTCGAGGAGATCAACCAGTCAGCCGACATGTCCGGCAGCCTCGCCGCAGGGGAGCCGGACGGCCGATGAGAGGTACTGTGCGAAATTCCCTGCGCCTGCCGGTGACCGGAGTCGCTGCGCTCCTTCTCCTGTCGGGATGCGCTGATGGCGCGAGCAGCAGCTACACCGTTCCCGACCAGGTGTGCGATGCGTCGGCGACACCGGACGCGCTGGAGCCGCTGCTTCCCCCGGGTGAGGAATACAACGACGTGGTCGATGCCGCTGATGACGACGGCGGTCCTGAGCACTGCTCGATCTCGATCGACGGCCGAGAGTCCCTGCGCATGACCATCTACCTCTTCCCGGATTACACGGACCCGATGGAGTACGGGGTCAACTACGGGCGTGAGGAGACCCGTCGTGTCGAGATGGACGGTTTCGACGCCGCTCTGTGGCCGGACGGCATCCTGACCTATGTGCCCTGCTTCGCCGAGCGGGAAGGCGACCGTGGCACGCACATCGGTTTGCGTATCGAGGTCTTCCACGCACCGATCGACGACGACACCGAACGTGCTGAGTCGATGCGCGAGTTCGCGGGGGATTTCATCGCCGGGCTGAAGGAGAGCAAGGGCTGCGAGGTCTGACGGACCACGGCGCGCGAGCTGTGCGTGGCCTGAGCCGCGGCGGGGCGCCTCAGCCGCTGGTGTTCTCCGGGGCCACGGGATCGACCGGCGCGCCGTCGCCGACGTCGGGGAGGTCGCCGCGTTCGACGGGGGGCGGCGGGTCGGTGAGTTCTGGCAGCGCCGCGTCCAGCTCGTCCGCGTCGGCCGGGTGCGCCGCCGCGAGCGCCTCGTCCAGGACCTCCGGGGGCACCGACGCGTCCCCGATCACCGTGACGAGGTGGCCGTCCGCCAGGCGCGCACGCTGCTCGCCCGCGCCGTCGCTCGGCGAGACGGTCCACGTCTCCCCGTCCGTCGCACAGAACGCGTTCCCGCCGCCGGTCAGCACGGCGCACAGGTCGTCGGCGGCGCCCTCCGGCGCGTGATCGACCGTCAGGCGGAACACCGCGCCGCCCTCGCCGACGTAACTGCTCTGGAAACCGCTCTCGTTGAGCGGCCCCGCCGACTGGACGGCCAGGGTGAAGCCCGGCGTCTCGGTCACCCAGACCATGTCCACCGACGTCTCCAGGGCCTCCGCCCGCGCCACCAGGTCCGCGTCCACCGCGCCCCCGCCGCCGCCCGACGCCCCGTCCTCCTCGCCGCAGCCCGCGAGCCCGAGCCCCAGCACGGCCAGCAGCGGTACGGCGGCGATCCCTCCCCCTGTGCGTCTCATGCGCCCATCATGCGCCACGCGACCCGATCACCCGGCGGCAGGCCCGCACATACCCGCGCACGAGCGGCCTGGCGTCGTCCGCCCGCCAGGCGAGCGCCAGGCGGCCCGGCGTCAGGCCGTCCACGGGCCGCGTGACGACGCCGCCACGCGTCAGCAGCGGCGCGTTCCCCTCGGCCAGCAGGACGACGCCCCGGCCGTCCACCAGCGCCTCGTACGTCTCGTCAGGCCCGGAGACGACCGCGCCTATCCGCGCGGGCCGCCCGCCCCGCTCCGCCGTCGCGAGCCAGTGGGCGCGCAGCTCGGCGGCCTTCTCCGGCAGCGCGAGGAACGGCTCGTCCAGCAGGTCCGCCATGACCACGCGCTCCCTGGCGGCCAGCGGATGGTCCGCGGGAAGCGCCACGAGGCGCTGCTCCTCGGCCACCACGAGCGACGCGTACCTGGCCGGATCCGGCAGGGGCAGCCAGACGAACGCGAGGTCGCTCGACCCGTCCGCGAGCCCCGCCGTCGGGTCCTCCCAGCCGACCTGCCGCAGCCGCAGCTCCGCCTCGGGGAACCCGGCCGTGAACCGCGACCTGACGGCGGGCAGCAGCCCCGACCTGCCGGGGCTGGTGGACATGCCGATCACCAGCGTCGCCCGCTGCTCCGCCTTCGCCGTCTCCACCGCCGACCACGCGGCCTCCCCGGCCGCCAGGACCCGCCGCGCGTGCGGCAGCAGCGCGGCGCCCACCGGCGTCAGCCGCACGGGCCCCCGCCCGCGCACGAGGAGCGGCGCGCCGAGCTGCCGCTCCAGCGCCCGGATCTGCTTGCTGAGCGCGGGCTGCGAGACGTAGAGACGTTCCGCCGCCCGGGTGAAGTGCAGCTCCTCCGCCACCGCCACGAAATACCGCAGGTCCCGCGCGTGCACGTCCATAACCCATGGCTATCACCGCAGATCTTGGACGCGCAAGGGGGGACGGCGCGAGGGTGGGGATGCCCGGGGAGAGGCCCCGGGCGCAGGGAGGGACACATGAGCAGGGTCTGGTTCGTCACGGGCGCCAACAGCGGGTTCGGCCGCGCGATCGCCGAGGCGGCCGTCGCCGCGGGGGACGTCGTGGTCGCCACCGCGCGGCGGGTCGCCACGCTCACCGACCTGGTGGCGGCGCACCCCGACCAGGTGGAGGCCATGACGCTCGACGTCACCGACGGGCAGGGCATCAGGGCCACGGTCGCCGACGTCCTGAAACGGCACGGCCGCATCGACGTCCTCGTCAACAACGCGGGACGCACCCACGTCGGCGCCTTCGAGGAGACCACCGAGAAGGAGCTGCGGGACCTCTTCGAGATCCATCTCTTCGGCCCCGCCGAGCTGACCAGGGCCGTCCTGCCGTCGATGCGGGAACGCGGCTCGGGCGCCATCGTCCAGATCAGCAGCTTCGGCGGCCAGACGACCTTCGCGGGCTTCTCCGCCTACGGCGCCACGAAGTTCGCCCTGGAAGGGCTGTCGGAGGGCCTGGCCGACGAGGTCGCGCCGCTCGGCGTGAAGGTGCTCGTCGTGGAGCCAGGGGCGTTCCGCACCGGCCTGTTCGGCAACGGCAGCGCCAGCGCGCCGCTGCCCGCGTACGAGGACACCGTGGGCCCGATCCGCCGGATGGTCGAGTCGGGCGACGGCACCCAGCCGGGCGATCCCGCCAAGGCCGCCGCCGCGATCCTCACGGCGCTCGACGCGCCGAGGACGCCGCTGCGCCTCCCGCTGGGCGCCGACGCCGTGGACGCCATCACCAGCCACCTCGACGCGGTGCGCGAGGAGCTGACCGCCTGGGAGGCCACCGCCCTGTCCACGGCCTTCGACGACTGATCCACCGCCCCCACGACACGTTCCTGCCCGATATCGGGCAGGAATGTTGCGAAAGAGAGCCGTCCTCCCCAGTATCGAGAGGTGCCAGAACGCCGTACGCCACCACCGCACGAGGACCTCGTGGACCACCTGGTGCGCAGCACGCCGCTCTCCCGCGGTGAGGCTGCCCGGGTGGTTCTCGACGTCCTGGCGTACTTCGACGAGACGCCGGAGGAGTTCGTCCGCAGGCGCCACCGCGAGCTGCAGGCGGGCGGGCTGACCAACGACGCCATCTTCGGGCGCATCACGGACGAGCTGCCGCGCCGCGCCGTGGCGCCGCCTGACCTGTCCCTGCGGCAGCTGCGGCGCATCGTGTACGGATAGGAACGGAACATCCGGCCTGCGGGCCGTGGGAGGAACGCCCATGTGTGGAATCGTCGGGTACATCGGCAGGCGGGACGTCGCGCCCCTCCTGCTGGAGGGACTGCAACGGCTGGAGTACCGGGGCTACGACTCGGCCGGTATCGCGATCCAGAACAGCGGCCGGGGCGGCGGGCTCAAGGTCGTGAAGAACGCCGGGCGCGTCCGCGACCTGGAGGCGAAGGTCCCCGCACGCTTCGCCGGGACGACCGGCATCGCCCACACCCGCTGGGCCACGCACGGCGCGCCCAACGACACCAACGCCCACCCCCACCTCGACGCGCTGGGCGAGATCGCCGTCGTCCACAACGGCATCATCGACAACTCGGCCGAGCTGCGCGCCAAGCTGGCCGCCGACGGCGTCGAGCTGGCGTCGGACACCGACACCGAGGTCCTCGCCCACCTCGTCGCCCGCGCCCAGGCGGACACGCTGGAGGGCAAGGTCCGCGAGGCGCTGCGGCACATCGAGGGCACGTACGGCATCGCCGTCCTGCACGCCGCGTTCCCCGACCGCATCGTCGTGGCGCGCAACGGCTCGCCCGTCGTCCTCGGCATCGGCGAGAAGGAGATGTTCGTCGCCTCGGACGTCGCCGCCCTCGTCAGCCACACGCGGCAGGTCATCACGCTGGACGACGGCGAGATGGCCACCCTGAAGGCCGACGACTACCGCACGTACACCACGGACGGCAGCCGCACCGCCACCTCGCCGACCACCGTGGAGTGGGCCGCCGAGAGCTGGGACATGGGCGGCCACGACACGTACATGCACAAGGAGATCGCCGAGCAGCCCGAGGCCGTGGACCGGGTGCTGCGCGGCAGGATCGACGACCGGTTCGCGACCGTGCGGCTCGGCGGCCTGAACCTCGACCCGAGGGCGGCGCGCGCCGTCCGGCGGGTGAAGATCCTCGGCTGCGGCTCGGCGTACCACGCGGGCCTCATCGGCGCGCAGCTGATCGAGGAGCTGGCCCGTATCCCGGCGGACGCCGAGCCCGCGAGCGAGTTCCGCTACCGGAACGCCGTCGTGGACCCCGACACGCTGTACATCGCCACCAGCCAGTCGGGCGAGACGTACGACACCCTCGCCGCCGTGCAGGAGCTGAAGCGCAAGGGCGCGATGGTGCTGGGCGTGGTGAACGTCGTCGGCAGCGCCATCGCCCGCGAGACGGACGGCGGGGTGTACGTGCACGCGGGCCCCGAGGTGTGCGTCGTGTCCACGAAGTGCTTCACCAACACGGCGGTGGCGTTCGCCCTCCTCGCCCTGCACCTGGGCCGCATCAGGGACCTGTCGGTCGCGGACGGCCGCCGCATCATCGAGGGCCTGCGGAAGCTCCCCGAGCAGATCTCGGCGATCCTGCGCGAGGAGGAGCGCATCGCGAAGCTGGCCGCCGAGCTGGCCGAGGCGAAGAGCATGCTGTTCGTCGGGCGGGTGCGCGGCTTCCCCGTGGCCAAGGAGGCGTCCCTGAAGCTCAAGGAGGTCTCCTACATCCACGCGGAGGCGTATCCGGCCTCCGAGCTGAAGCACGGGCCGCTGGCGCTGATCGAGCCCGCCGTGCCGACGGTGGCGATCATCCCGAACGACGAGCTGGTGGACAAGAACCGCGCGACGCTTGAGGAGATCAAGGCCCGCAGCGGCCGGATCGTCGCCGTGGCGCACGAGGAGCAGGCGAAGGCGGACGAGACGCTCGTCGTGCCCTGCAACGAGCCGGAGCTGGACCCGATCCTGATGGGCATCCCGCTCCAACTGCTGGCCTACCACACGGCGCTCGCGCTGGGCCGGGACATCGACAAGCCGCGCAACCTCGCGAAGTCCGTCACGGTCGAGTGAGGCCGGTGGGGCGCGGGGCGGGGCGCTGAGCGTCCCCCGCACACGGCGGCGGCCCCCGGGGAGTGCGTGCCACCATACGCACCCCCGGGGGCCGCCATGTGCGCCGGCGTCGCCCATTACGCCGGCTGGGATAAGCCGCGGCCGGGTCCGTCACCTCCCGACCGGCGGCCCAAAGCGGTACCGGGACCGGTTCTGTCGAGCCGGTGACCCTGTTATGCCCATCACAAACGCACAATCCACCCGCAGCGGCCGGAAAATTTGGTGAATGCTCCGTGCGCGGGCCGCACAGCGCCTCCCGTTCCGGTGAACACGCAGGCCGGAGCCCCGCGCGGACGCCAGGACGTGCCGTCCCGGACTTCGGCGGGGGCGTGGAGACGCTGGGGACTTCCGTGGGATTCCGGGGAGCGCCGGGGGATTCCGGGCGCTCCTGTGGCCGTCACGGGCGTGGCGGGGGAGGGCCGCGGCGGCGGCCGGTGCGTACGGGGCCCGCGGGCGTTACGGGATGACGATCACCGGGCGGCGCGCGCGGCGGGCCAGCCTGCCGGACACGGAGCCGAAGAGGCGTCCCAGCAGGCCGTGGGTCGTGCCGACGACGATGGCGTCGGCGACGAACTCGCGGCCGACCTCCTCCAGCTCGTGGCAGATGTCGCCGCCGCGCTCCAGCAGCACCCAGGGCACGTCCGACAGGTGCTCGGCGCAGGCCAGTTCGAGGCCGAGCAGCTCGGTCCTGTGGTCGGGGACGTCCACCAGCGCCGGCGGCTCGCAGCCCGCCCAGACGGTCGTCGGCAGCCGGTTGGCCACATGGACGATGATCAGCCCGCAGTGGGAGCGCCTGGCCATGCCGACGGCGTAGGCGAGGGCGCGTTCACTGGACGTGGATCCGTCGAAACCCACGACCACACCGTGCTGGAAGGCGGGATCTCGTGGCGTGCACGTGTCTCCCGCCGGTTCGGGTGTGGACGACGGATCGGCGACGCGCCTGTGATCCGCTGGTTCGTGGAACTCGTATCCGGCCATCGGTGCCTCAGCGGTGAGTCAGTGAGGAAGCCTCGTGGGTGCCGACGAAGGGCGTGGGACGCGGAGGGAGGAGACGGATGACGAGAACCTCGAGAACGTCGAGAACCTCGAGAACGTCGAGAACGTTGAAACTTCGAGAATCCGGTACATACGTCTCACTTCCACCGGTTCCACTCCCAGGGTACGGCGTCGGTTACCTGGTGCCCAGGGATGTTCCGTACAACCCCTGAAACCAAACCCTCCGCCGTGACCGAGCAGCATGCCCCAACCGGCCCCGGCGACGCAATCCTTTCGGACACCTGGCGATACGGGCGCTGCCTGTGCGTGACCGCGCGCCGGGGGGCGGCGCCCCCTGTTCTTGACATGTCCCCCCTGCCTGCGCCGATGCGCCTGCCGCGCGCCCCCGGCCTCGGGCCACGACGGGGCGGCGCGCGGCCGTGTCGGGGGTACTGTCGTGCGGATGCCTGCCATTTTCGGCCAACTTCCCCTGCTCGGCCGCACCCT
Source organism: Streptomyces avicenniae (assembly GCF_000719135.1). Taxonomy (GTDB): domain Bacteria; phylum Actinomycetota; class Actinomycetes; order Streptomycetales; family Streptomycetaceae; genus Streptomyces; species Streptomyces avicenniae. The sequence continues at coordinate 35,117 of NZ_JOEK01000015.1, forward strand.
GCCCACCGGCCGCGCCAACCCCTCGGGTATACCGGGGAGACGCTCCGCGCCCGGGCGCCCAGGGCCGTCGCGGGCCCGGCACAGGGGGAGACGGGGGAAGGCGTACTTCCCCCAACTGCTCGCGCGTGTAACGCTTCCAGATCGAATGCTTCGCGCCACGTTGTCATGTCGATATAGCGCCGAGTGATGAACTTGTCCCGCCGACCTCACCTGACACAGTAGATTCGATCTTGGCAATCACGTCGGGGGAAACGTGCAGGACCGAGAGGATGCGACGACCGAGGGAACTGAGGAGCATGAGCCAGGACCCAACGCACGGCCCCGAGCCAGCCGTCAAGCTCGCCGCCCGACGCCGCCGCGAAGTCGTCGCGGTGCTGCTGTTCAGCGGCAGTCCAATGTTCGAAAGCTCCATTCCGCTGTCCGTCTTCGGCATCGACCGCCAGGACGCCGGGGTCCCGCGCTACCGGCTGCTCGCCTGTGCCGGTGAGGAGGGGCCGCTGCGCACCACCGGCGGGCTGGAACTGCGCGCGCCGTACGGCCTCGGGGCCGTCGCGCGCGCCGGAACGGTGATCGTCCCCGCGTGGCGGTCGATCACCGGCCCGCCGCCCGCCGCCGCGCTGGCCGCGCTGCGGCGCGCCCACAGCGAGGGCGCGCGGATCGTCGGCCTGTGCACGGGCGCGTTCGCCCTGGGGGCCGCCGGGCTCCTGGACGGCCGCCCCGCGACCACGCACTGGATGTACGCGCCGACGCTCGCCAAGCGCTACCCGTCCGTCCACGTGGACCCGCGGGAACTGTTCGTGGACGACGGCGACATCCTGACCTCGGCGGGCACCGCCGCCGGGATCGACCTGTGTCTGCACATCGTCCGTCAGGACCACGGCCCGGAGGCGGCGGCGGCCCTGGCCCGCCGCCTGGTGCTGCCGCCCCGCCGGGGCAACGGCACCTCGGAGCCCGCGCAGCACCGGCACCTCGATCGGTCTTTACCGGAGGACATCGGGGCCGACCCGCTGGCCGAGGTGGTGGCCTGGGCGCTGGAGCACCTCCACGAGCAGTTCGACGTGGAGACGCTCGCCGCCCGCGCGTACATGAGCCGGCGGACCTTCGACCGCCGCTTCAGGTCGCTGACCGGGAGCGCGCCGCTCCAGTGGCTGATCACGCAGCGCGTGCTCCAGGCGCAGCGGCTGCTTGAGGTGTCCGACTACTCGGTGGACGAGGTGGCGGGGCGCTGCGGCTTCCGGTCGCCGGTGGCCCTGCGCGGCCACTTCAGGCGGCAGCTGGGGGCCTCCCCTGCGGCCTACCGGGCGGCGTACCGGGCCAGGCAGCAGGACACCGGCGGGCGGGCCAAGCCCGTCGTGGACGGGTTCACGGCCCGGGTGCCTGGCCAGCGCAGCCGTCCCCCGGCCTGAACGACCGCGCAGCGCGACGGACCGGCGACCGGTCCGTCGCGCAGCGCGACGTAAGGTTGTTCGCATGAACGATCGCATGGTGTGGATCGACTGTGAGATGACCGGTCTTTCCCTGGCCGACGACGCGCTGATCGAGGTGGCCGCGCTGGTCACCGACTCGGAGCTGAACGTGCTCGGCGCGGGGGTGGACGTCGTCATCCGGCCGCCGACCGCCGCCCTGGAGTCGATGCCCGAGGTCGTGCGCGCCATGCACACCGCCTCCGGGCTCCTGGACGAGCTGGAGGGCGGCACGTCGCTCGAAGAGGCCGAGGAACGCGTCCTGGCCTACGTAAGGGAGCACGCGCCCGAGGCGGGCAGGACCCCGCTGTGCGGCAACTCCATCGGCACGGACCGGGGGTTCATCGGCCGGGACATGCCCAAGCTCCTGTCCCACCTGCACTACCGTGTGATCGACGTCTCATCGGTCAAGGAGCTGGCGCGCCGCTGGTACCCGCGGGCGTACTTCAACAGCCCGGAGAAGGGCGGCAACCACCGCGCCCTCGCCGACATCCGCGAGTCCATCGCGGAACTGCGCTACTACCGCGAGGCGATCTTCGTGCCGCAGCCGGGCCCCGACTCGGACACGGCCCGCCGGATCGCGGCGGAGCACGTCGTGCGCTGACCGCCGGGCCGACCGGGGGAAAGCGCGGCGCGGGCGACCCCCGTGACCCTGTACACTCGTGTCCGGCCGCTGCGGCGGTAGATGGTGGGTGTAGCTCAGTTGGTAGAGCACCTGGTTGTGGTCCAGGTGGCCGCGGGTTCAAGTCCCGTCACTCACCCCAGAACACGAAGGCCCCGTCCGGACGGACGGGGCCTTCGTCGTGTGCCGCGGCCCCCGTCCCCCGGTTCCCGGGCGCTCGGGGCGTCGGCCGGGAACCTGGCCGGGGGAGGGGGCGGCGGGCGCCGTGTCAGTCGCCCTCGGCGCGGCTCCGCTGACGGGGCACCGCGTGCCGCGGCGGGCTGATCAGCGTGATCTGCCGCACGATCTGGTGGAAGGCCAGCAGCGCCGAGACCGGCGGCAGCCCGGCGACGGCGACGTTCATCACGGTCGGCGCGGCCTGCGCGACGCACAGCGCCACCGCGATGCCGGAGAAGAGCACCACGACCACCCACGAGTGCAGCGAACGCCGCTGGTGCAGCGCCGCGCGCACGATCGACAGCGACGCGACGAGCCAGGGGCCGTAGATCAGCAGCGGCCACCAGTCGGTCAGGGCCTCGGACGCGCCGGGGGCGGCGGCGTCGCGCAGGGGGCCGTAGGAGATGAGTCCGCCGAGGACGCTGAGCATGGCCATCAGCACGGTCGCGGCGGCGGCGATCAGCAGGCTCGTCCAGCGCAGCCACTTGACCTGGGCCGACGGGCCGAGCCACTGCACGCGCTGCCTGCGCTTGCGGTGACGCGTCGGCACGGAGACGGTCAGCGGCCCGAGCGACTCGGTCGCCGGCCCGCCCACCGGGCCCATGTCCAGCGGACCGAGCAGGTCCTCGATCCGGGAGGCGTCGCCGAAGATATCCCAGTCGGCCGGTGCTGTCCTGAGTTCCGGCGGGATCAGGAGATTCGTTTCCTCGTCATGCATCATCAGAACGTGTTCTCCGTGTCGTTGGTCTCACATGTCGCCAACGACGCGTCGGCGGCCGGGATGTGAAGCATTGGGGTGACACGGCGCCCAGGAGTGGTGTCGCGTCACGGACTTGACCCGGCCTGCCGGTAGTGGAGGCTGCCCGGCTCCCGGCCGGACGGCGGGGCGCCGGCACGGCGGTGAGCGTGCCGGGACGAGAGGGGTCGGCATGGCGGAGACCGACGACGAGACGCTGCTCGCGCGGGTGCGCGCGGGCGACGCCGTGGCGTACGGGGCCTTCTACCGGCGGCACGCGGGGGCGGTACGCCGTCACGCCCGGCTGTGCTGCGGGGACGCGCACCTCGCCGAGGACCTGACGGCCGAGGTCTTCGCCAGGACGCTGCGCGCGCTGCGCGCCGGTGCCGGGCCGCGGGAGTCGGCGCGGGCGTATCTGCGCACGACGACCCGCCGGGTGGCCGCCGAGTGGGGCGCGGGCGGCCGGCGTGAGCAGCCGGTGGCCGATCTCGGCGACCTCGCGGGCCAGCACCCGGCGGAGCACGCCGCGCTGATCCGTGACGCCGACCACTCGATGGCCGCCCGCGCCTTCCACAGCCTGCCGGAGCGCTGGAAGGAGGTGCTGTGGCACACGGCGGTCGAGGAGCAGCCGCTCAGCCGTGTGGGGCCGCTGCTCGGCCTGACGCCCAACGCGACGGCCGTCCTCGCGTTCCGCGCGCGGGAGGGGCTGCGGGAGGCGTACCTCCAGGCGCACGTGAACGCCTCGCTCACGGGGCAGGCGGGCTGCCGTCAGCACGCGACGCGGCTCGGCGCGTTCGCCCGCAGACCGCTGCGGCGGCGCGGCTACCGGCAGTTGCGGCACCACCTGGAGGGCTGCACGCGCTGCCGGGCCGCGTACCGGGAGCTGGTGGACATCAACGCGACGCTGCGTGGGATGGTGCCCGCCGCCCTGCTGGGGTCGGTGGCCGCGGTGCGGCTGATGGGCGGGTCGGCGCACGCGGCCCATGCGGCGCACGCCGCGCACGCGACGCATGTGGCGGCCCCGCTGGGCGCCGGTCTGGCGGCCGAACTGATGCCCGCGGGCCCGGCCGTGGCGCACGCGGGCGGCGTGCTCGCCAAGCTGGCGCTGAGCGCCGCCATGGCCCTCGCGACGGGCGCGGCGGCGACGGTGCCGCAGCAGGGGCCCGAGCAGCCGCCCCCGGCGGCGGCGCGGGAGTTCGGCGCCGCGACGCGGGAGGAGGGGGTGCCGCGGGGACGTGAGGAGCGGGCCGGGCGGCCCGGTTCCGGCACGACGCACGGGCAGGGGCCGCTCACGTGGGTGCCCGTGCGCGGCCTGCCGCCCGCGCGGGTGGCAGAGGAGCACGGGGCGTCGGGGGCTGTCCCCGCCCCGCAGGAGCCGCCTGCGCCGACGCAGCCGACGCCCTCGCCCTCCCCGTCCCCTTCCCCGTCCCCTCCCTCCGCGCCGCCGGAGGCCGCGCCCACGCCCGTCCCCGCGCCGACCCCCGGGACACCGGAGACGCCCGAGCCCCCCGAGACGCCGGTGACGACGGAGCCCCCCGCGATGCCGCCCATCGACCTCGACCCCGACACGGACCCCGACCCCGGCACCGGCCTCGGCCCCGACCCCGGCAACGGCGTCCAGCCCGGCGATCCCGCCGGGGTGAGCCCCGAGGAACCCGCCTCGGGCGAGGACCCCGTGGAGCTGCCCCAGGAGGGCGCCGGGCCGACCCCGGGGCCCGAGGCCCCCACGCCCCCGCCGGACGGTACGGGGGAACCGGCCCCCACCCCGGACGCGTGACCACGAGCGGGGAACGGCTGTACGGGGTTCGCGCCCCCGCGGCCGGGGGCACCGGCACCCTGGGGGCCCGAGCCCCCGCCCGCCCGTCGGCCGCCTCGTAGGATCGGCCGCCCGACGTACGCCACTGTGGGGGACCATGGACACCGCCGACATCACCGAGGTCTGGGACCGCGTGACGGGGACCCAGCCCGCGCCGGACACCTGGCTCATACTCGTGACCGCCGCCGTCGCGTTCGTCGCGGTCGCCCCTTACGGCACCTGGCGCTGGACGCGGAACACCATCACGATCGCCCACGAGGGCGGCCACGGGCTCGTCGCGCTGCTGACCGGGCGCAAGCTCGACGGCATCCGCCTCCACTCGGACACCTCGGGGCTCACCGTCTCGCGCGGGCGCCCCACCGGCCTCGGCATGATCCTCACCGCCGCCGCCGGTTACACCGCCCCCTCGCTCCTCGGCCTCGCCGGGGCCGCCCTCCTGTCCGCCGGGCGCACGACGGCGCTCCTGTGGGGCGCGACGGCCCTGCTGCTCGCGCTGCTGGTGATGGTTCGCAACGCTTACGGAGCGCTCACGGTCGTCCTCACCGGCGCCGTCTTCCTCCTCGTCTCGTGGCTGACCGAGCCCGACGTCCAGGCCGCGTTCGCGTACGTCGTCGTCTGGCTGCTGCTGATGGGCGGCGTGCGGCCCGTCTTCGAGCTCCAGGCCAAGCGCCGCAGGGGCGCCGCCCGGGACTCGGACGCGGACCAGCTGGCCCGGCTGACACGCGTACCGGCGTTCGCGTGGTTGCTGTTCTTCCACGCCGTGGCGCTCGCGTCACTCTTCGGAGGCGGCAGCCGGCTGCTCATGCTCTGAGACGAGCCTGACCCGGGGGATCACCGTCCGTGGCGCACTAGAGTGAGGGACATGACCGACCAGCACAGCGAAACCCTCGCGCTCTGGCCCGCGCCGTCCGCCGCGGGCCCGATCGACGCGACCGTCACGGTGCCCGGATCGAAGTCGGTCACCAACCGCGCGCTCGTCCTCGCCGCGCTCGCCGCCGACTCCTCCTGGCTGCGCCGCCCGCTGCGCTCCCGCGACACCCTGCTGATGGCCGACGCGCTGCGTGCGCTCGGCATCGGCATCGAGGAGACGCTCTCCTCCAGCTCCGCCGTCTCCGGGCTGCCGCGCGGCCGTGGCGAGTCGTGGCGCGTGATCCCCGCCGCGCCGCAGGCGCCCGCCGCCGTGGACGTCGGCAACGCGGGCACGGTCATGCGCTTCCTGCCGCCGCTCGCCGCGCTGGCCGAGGGGCCGGTCCGCTTCGACGGCGACCCGCGCTCCCACGTCCGCCCGCTGCACTCCCTGATCGACGCGCTGCGCGCCCTCGGCGCCAGGATCGACGACGACGGGCGCGGCGGCCTGCCGATGACGGTCCACGGCGCGGGGTCGCTCGACGGCGGGTACGTCGAGGTGGACGCGTCGTCGTCCTCCCAGTTCATCAGCGCGCTGCTGCTCTCCGCGCCCCGCTTCAACCAGGGCGTCGAACTGCGGCACACCGGCCGCACGTTGCCCTCGATGCCGCACATCCGGATGACGGTGGACATGCTGCGCGCGGCCGGGGTCCAGGTGGACTCGCCCGACTCGGGCGGCGAGCCGAACGTCTGGCGCGTCACGCCGGGCGCCCTCCTCGGCCGCGACCTGGTCGTCGAGCCCGACCTGTCGAACGCGCAGCCCTTCCTGGCCGCCGCGCTGATCACCGGCGGCCGGGTCACGATCCCCGACTGGCCGACGCGCACCACGCAGCCGGGCGACGCGCTGCGCGACCTCTTCACCGCCATGGGCGGCTCCTGCACGCTGGACGAGCGCGGCCTCACGCTCACCGGCACGGGGCGCGTCCTCGGCATCGACGCCGACCTGGGCGAGGTCGGCGAGCTGACGCCGGGCATCGCCGCCGTCGCCGCGCTCGCCGAGGGCGAGTCGGTCCTGCGCGGCGTCTCGCATCTGCGGCTGCACGAGACCGACCGGCTCGCCGCGCTCACCAAGGAGATCAACTCCCTGGGCGGCGACGTCACCGAGACCGCCGACGGCCTGCGCATCCGCCCGCGCCCGCTGCGCGGCGGCGTCTTCCACACGTACGAGGACCACCGCCTCGCCACGGCGGGCGCGCTGCTCGGCCTGGTCGTGGACGGCGTGGAGGTCGAGGACATCGCGACCACCGGCAAGACGATGCCCGACTTCCCCGATATGTGGTACGGGATGCTGGCCGGGGACGCGGCGTAGGGCGCGGGCCGACGCGTGCGCCGCTACGGCAAGAACCCCGACGAGGACGACATCCCCCTGCGCCCGGGCCGCCGGGGCAGCAGACCCAGGACGCAGCGCCGCCCGGCGCACGAGGACGCGCTCGCCGGTTTCGTCCTGACCGTGGACCGCGGCCGGGTGACGTGCCTGGTCGAGGAGCGGACGGTCACCGCCATGAAGGCCCGTGAGCTGGGCCGCAAGAGCGTCGTGGTCGGCGACCGGGTGGCCGTCGTCGGCGACATGTCCGGCCGCAAGGACACCCTCGCGCGCGTCGTCCGCGTCGAGGAGCGCGCCTCGACGCTGCGCCGCACGGCGGACGACGACGACCCGTTCGAGCGCGTCGTGGTGGCCAACGCGGACCAGCTGGCCATCGTCACGGCGCTCGCCGACCCCGAGCCGAGGCCGCGGCTGATCGACCGCTGCCTGGTCGCCGCGTTCGACGCGGGGCTCGAACCGCTGCTCATCCTGACGAAGGCCGACCTCGCGTCGCCCGCGCCGCTGCTGGAGATGTACGCGGGGCTCGGGATGCGTCATGTGGTCACCAGCTCGGAGGAGTTCGACGAGGGCGGGGACGCGACGGCGGCCGTCCGCGAGGTGCGCGAGCTGCTGGCCGACCGTACGACGGCCTTCGTGGGCCACAGCGGCGTGGGCAAGACGACGCTGGTGAACGCGCTGGTGCCGGAGCGGCAGCGGGCCACGGGGCTGGTGAACGCCGTCACGGGCAGGGGGCGTCACACGACGGTCTCGGCGCTGGCCCTCCCGCTGCCCGACAGCGCGGGCTGGGTCATCGACACGCCGGGCGTGCGGTCGTTCGGCCTGAACCACGTGGACCCCTCGCGGGTCATCCACGCGTTCCCCGACCTGGAGCCGGGCACGGCGGAGTGTCCGCGCGGGTGCAGCCACGACGAGCCGGACTGCGCGCTGGACGCCTGGGTGGCGGCGGGGCACGCGGACCCGGCGCGGCTGTACTCGCTGCGGCGTCTGCTGGCGACCCGAGAGCGGCGCGAGGGCGACTGATCCCCTGGCCGGCTCCCCCACCCGGCGTAAATGTCGGATCGTCATTCGTATGCGCGGTGGGTGGCGTACCCCGGTCGCCCGGCATGCCGGGATACTGGGGGCATGCCCGATTACCACGATGATCTGCGACTCGCTCATGTCCTGGCCGATGCCGCCGACGCCGTCACCATGGAGCGGTTCAAGGCGCTCGACCTCAAGGTCGAGACCAAGCCGGACATGACGCCGGTCACCGAGGCCGACCGGGCCGCCGAGGAGCTGGTCCGCTCCTCGCTCCAGCGGGCGCGGCCCCGCGACGGGGTGCTGGGGGAGGAGTACGGCGGCCGGGGCGGGGGCCCGCGCCGCTGGGTGATCGACCCCATCGACGGCACGAAGAACTATGTGCGGGGCGTCCCGGTCTGGGCGACGCTCATCTCGCTGGTCGAGCGCGGCGAGGGCGGCGACCGGCCCGTCGTCGGCGTCGTCTCGGCGCCCGCGCTCGGCCGCCGCTGGTGGGCGCAGCTCGGCGGGGGCGCGTACACCGGGCGGAGCCTGTCGTCCGCGACACGGCTGCACGTCTCGCGCGTCGGCAACCTGGTGGATGCCTCGTTCGCCTACTCGTCGCTGTCCGGCTGGCAGGAGCGGAACCGGCTCGGCGCCTTCCTCGACCTGACGCGCGCCTGCTGGCGTACGCGGGGCTACGGCGACTTCTGGTCGTACATGATGGTCGCCGAGGGGTCGGTGGACATCTGCGCGGAGCCGGAGCTGTCGCTGTGGGACATGGCGGCGCCCGCGATCGTCGTGCAGGAGGCGGGGGGGCGGTTCACCGGGCTCGACGGTGTGGACGGGCCCCTCGGCTCGGACGCCGCCGCGTCCAACGGGCTGCTGCACGACGAGCTGCTGCGCTACCTCGGCGCCTGACGCGCCTGACGCGCCCGCCCGCACGCGGAACCGGGGCGGCCGGTGTGACACCGGCCGCCCCGGGGGTTACGGCAAACGATCCGCCGGAGCGGGAGCTGCTCAGGCGCGGAGGGCCTGGACCGCGGTCTGGAGCCGCTTGCCGTAGTCCTCGTCCGCCTTGCGGAAGTTCTCGATGGCCCGCTCGGCGATGTCGTCACGGGAGACCGCGGCGATGCTGCCCGCCAGGTTCTCGATCAGACGGTCCTTCTCGTCCTCCGACATGAGCCGGTAGAGGTTCCCGGCCTGGACGAAGTCGTCGTCCTCGGCGTGCAGCGGCGTGACGTGGTCGCCGGTGACGCCCTGGACGGGGGTGGGCTCCCACAGCGGGCGGTCGGTCTGCGCCGGGCCGCCGAAGCTGTTGGGCTCGTAGTTCTTCGCGCGCCCGTGGCGGCCGTCGTAGGCGGCGCCGTCACGGCCGTGGCTGTTGGCCTCGGTGGCGTGCGGACGGTTGACGGGCAGCTGGTCGGCGTTGATGCCGACGCGGTAGCGGTGCGCGTCGCCGTAGCCGAAGAGGCGGCCCTGGAGCATCTTGTCCGGCGAGGGGCCGATGCCCGGCACGAAGTGGTGCGGGGAGAAGATCGACTGCTCGACCTCGGCGAAGACGTTCTCCGGGTTGCGGTTCAGCTCCAGCTTGCCGATCTCGATCGGCGGGTAGTCCGCGTGCGGCCACACCTTGGTGAGGTCGAACGGGTTGAAGCGGTACGTCGCGGCCTCGGCGGCGGGCATGATCTGCACCTGCACGGTCCAGCTCGGGAACTCGCCGCGCTCGATGGACTCGCGCAGGTCGCGCTGGTGGCTGTCCGGGTCGGTACCCGCCAGCACCGCGGCCTCGGCGGCGGTCAGGTTCTTGATGCCCTGGTCGGTCTTGAAGTGGTACTTGACCCAGAAGACCTCGCCCGCCTCGTTCGTCCACTGGAAGGTGTGCGAGCCGAAGCCGTCCACGTGGCGGTAGGACGCCGGGATGCCGCGGTCGCCGAACAGCCAGGTCACCTGGTGGGTGGACTCGGGCGACAGGCCCCAGAAGTCCCAGACGTTGTCCGCCTCCTGGGAGCCGGTGTACGGGTCGCGCTTCTGGGTGTGGATGAAGTCGGGGAACTTGATGGCGTCCCTGATGAAGAAGACCGGCGTGTTGTTCCCGACGAGGTCGTAGTTGCCCTCCTCGGTGTAGAACTTCAGCGCGAAGCCGCGCGGGTCGCGCACGGCGTCGGCGGCGCCCAGGTTGCCCGCGACGGTCGAGAACCGCAGGAAGGTCTCGGTCTCCTTGCCGATCTCGGAGAGGAACTTCGCCCGCGTCCACCGGGTCACGTCCGCGGTCACGGTGAACGTGCCGTACGCCCCGGCGCCGCGCGCGTGCACCACGCGCTCCGGGATGCGCTCGCGGTTGAAGTGCGCCAGCTTCTCGATGAGCAGCTGGTCCTGGATCAGGACGGGACCGCCGGGACCCGCGCTCTGGCTCTGCTGGTTGTCCGCGACGGGGGCACCCGCCTCGGTGGTGAGCGGTCCCGCTGCGATCTGGTCGGTCATTTACCTGCCACGCCCTTCAGCTCTCAGGTCTCGATGTCGCGCGGGCCCTTGGCCATCGCGTTCATCCGATCCTATATTGGACATCATCTAAGTCAAGAAGACCTCCGGAATCGTACCGAGTCGTTGGTAGGAACGGGGCCCACAGCTAGGGTGGACGACATGAGTGACCTGCTAGAGCGCCTGCGCGGCCGTGGCTGGCGGCTGACCGCCCAGCGGCGGGTCATCGCCGAGGTACTGGACGGCGAACACGTGCACTACACGGCGGACGAGGTGCACGCCCTCGCCGTCGCGCGCCTGCCGGAGATCTCCCGCGCCTCCGTCTACAACACGCTGGGCGAACTGGTCGCGCTCGGCGAGGTGCTCGAAGTCACGACCGAGGGCGGCCGGGCCAAGCGGTACGACCCCAACGCCCACCGGCCGCACCAGCACCTGGTGTGCTCCGGCTGCGGCACGATGCGCGACGTCCACCTCGTCACCGACCCGATGGGCGCGCTGCCCGAGGGGGAACGATTCGGCTTCACCGTCTCGGGCGTCACCGTCACCTACTACGGCCGCTGTCCCGAGTGCGGGAGCCGTGCCTGACCGCCGATTTGCACGGCGGGTGAACGGCGGTCTAAGGTTGAGACACACGCCGCGGGGTGGAGCAGCTCGGTAGCTCGCTGGGCTCATAACCCAGAGGTCGCAGGTTCAAATCCTGTCCCCGCTACGGAAGTCGAAGGCCCGGTCCTCCTGGACCGGGCCTTCGCGCTGCGTGGGAGCGGGAGCGCGGTCGGGGGTGCCCCGCCGCAGGTGCAGAATCGGCGTATGGATCCCACCCTCCAGTACCTCGTTGACCTGCTGGACCTCGAACGCATCGAGCAGGACATCTTCCGGGGTGCGAGCCACGCCTCCGTCATCCCCCGCGTCTTCGGCGGCCAGGTCGCCGCGCAGTCGCTCGTCGCGGCCTGCCGGACCGTCCCCGAGGAGCGGCTGCCGCACTCGCTGCACTCGTACTTCCTGCGGCCGGGCGACCCCGGCGCCCCGATCGTCTACACCGTGGACCGCGTGCGCGACGGCCGCTCGTTCAGCACGCGCCGCGTGGCCGCCGTGCAGCACGGCCAGGAGATCTTCCAGCTGTCCGCCTCCTTCCAGGAGCCGGAGACCGGCCTCGACCACCAGGTCGCGATGCCCGCCGCCCCCGACCCCGAGACGCTGCCGACCGCCCGCGAACTGCTGCCGCGCTACGCCGACCGCTTCTGGGACCCGGGCGTCGTGGACCTGCTGCTCGACGTCTGGCGCGCCATCGACCTGCGGTACGTCGCCGAGCCGCCCTTCGGCACGCCGGGGCAGGTGCGCGAGCCGCGCTCGCAGGTGTGGTTCCGCATGGACGGGAAGCTCGCGGGCGAGCACGACACCCCGGTCACGCACCTGGTGCTCGGCACGTACGTCTCCGACATGAACCTCCTGGACTCCGTGCTCCTCGCCCACGGCCGCGGCGGCTGGATGACCGGCGACATCGTGGGGGCCAGCCTCGACCACGCCATGTGGTTCCACCGCCCGTTCCGGGCCGACGAGTGGCTGCTCTACGACACGGACTCGCCCACGTCCCAGGACGGCAGGGGCCTGGCGCACGGCCGGATCTTCACGCAGGACGGGCGGCTGGCCGTGACCGTCATGCAGGAGGGCCTGATGCGCGTGCCGCGCACGCGGGGCTGAGGACCGTACCGCGGGGGCTCACGCTCCCCGGCGGACCCATGTCGTCCACAGCGGCCGGTAGCCGTGGCGGTGCCAGAACGGCCCGGAGACGGGGCTGAGCGCCGCGTAGTGCAGCGACGTGACCGAGCACCCGGCCTCGTCCAGCGCGGCGTGCGCGGTGCGCACCAGCGCCGAGCCGATCCCGTCGCCGCGCTGCGGGGCCGCGACGATGAGCGAGCTGATGTAGCCGGTACGCCCGGCGCGCGCCCGGCGCGGGTCCTCGGCGGCGAGCAGCCCCACCGCGCGCCGGTTCCGCACCGCCACCCAGACGAGCGAACCGGCGAGGCGGCGGCGGACGTTGACGGCCGTCGAGGGGCGCACGACGCAGGAGCCGAACTGGGCGTCCCAGCGCATCCCGTCCAGCCACAGCCCGGCCGCCTCGTCGGCCTCTGGGCCGTCGAGCGGACGGATCGACGTGCGCGTCTCGCCGCGGGGCGCGGGCAGGCAGCGGCCCGCCGGGCGGACGGCGGCGATCCGCTTGGGCACCATGCCGTGCGCGAGGAGCAGCGGGGTCAGCGCCGCGTCGCGGCTGGGCCAGGTGAGGACGGCCTCGCTGTCGGGCCCCAGCGGCGGCAGGCCGCGCAGCCACAGGCCGAGCAGCGCCCCGAGGGCGGCCGTGCGCGCGGGCTCGGGGAGGCGGGGGTCGGGGCAGGCGTGCAGCTGGTGCTGCTCGGCGGCGTGCCAGCTCGCGTCGAACGACTCGGGCGCGGGGCGGTGGCGGCGGTACAGGCCGTCGGCGCCCGGCACGCGCAGCGCGATGTCGCCGGGCGCGGGCGCGGGCAGCGGCCGGTGGCGGGGGAGCAGCGGGTCCAGGGCGCCGACCCGCCGGTACCTCACCCCAGCCCGGCCGCGTCGAGCAGATAGGCGGTCATGGGCTCGTAGAACCGGGGGTTCTCCACGTGGTCGTCCAGCGGGACGCAGACGGACAGGGTGCCCTCCGACTCGCCGACGAAGAGCGCAGGGTCGTTGCAGTCCGCGTAGCCGATGGTGTCGATGCCGTACTGCGCCGCGCAGCCCGCCCAGCCGTGGTCGGCGACGACGAGGTCGGGCGCGGGCTCGCCCGCCCGCTCCAGCGCGTCCAGGATCTCGGCCATGGGGCGCGGCGAGTGCGTGTGCCACAGCGAGGCGCCGCGCTCGTACATCGCGACACCGGCGAGCTGCGCGACCACGCCCTCGTCGGCGGTGAGGCCGAGCGGCACGCCGACCATGTCGCAGCCCGCGGCGGCCAGCGCGGCGGCCGTGCGCGCGTGCACGTCGAGGAGGCCGCCGGGGTGGCCGGTGGCGACGAGGACGCGGCTGCGGCCCGTGGCGGCCTTGCGCAGCAGCGTCGCGGCGCGGTCGAGGCCGTCCACGGTCAGGTCGGCGTCGATGGTGTCCTGGCCCTGGCGGTGCTCCGGGTCCTCGTTGACGCCGCAGCGCTCGGCCATGACGGCGAGGACGTCCTGCTCGTCGGTCCAGCGGTCGCCGAGTTCGAGCCCGAGCCAGTAGTACGGGTTCCCGTTGGCGAGTTCGCGGTAGTGCGCGAGGTTGTTCTCGCGTGGCGTGGCGACGTCGCCGGCGATCCGTGTCCGGATCAGGTGCTCGATCAGTTCCGGACGGGTGGGGGCGGGCGTGGTCGGCATAGGGCCAGTATCGCCCGGAGCGGTTCATTCCCGTACGGGCGTCTCCGAGCTGTGATCTCGGCCCTCCCGTAGGGCCTTGCGGTGCGACGCGACGACGCCGAACGCCGTCAGCGCCGCCGTCACCAGGCCGGTCACCAGCCCGGGGGCGTGCGTGAACGTGCCCGCGAGGACCAGGAGCGCGGCGACGGGGAAGCGCACGGAGTCGAGGGTTCGCGCGTGGTGCGGGCGGAACTGGAGCGCCCACACGGTGATCAGGTAGACGGCGACGGGCACGGTGAGCGTCGCGGCGGCTGCCGTCGCGGACAGCTCGCCGTGGTGCGTGACGTGGTCCACGTTGACGGCGAGGCCCGCGCCGACGGCCGTTGCCGAGGCGAAGACCAGCGAGTGCCCGTAGCCCCAGACGAACCCGGCGCGGGCGGACGTCAGGATGTGCTCGGCCGGGCGCGCGAAGTAGAGCCACCACATGGCGAAGACGGTGAGCAGCCCGCTGCCCGCGAGGACGTACAGCTCGCCGCTGCCCTGGTCGGCGTCCAGGGCCCGCTGGACGGCGCGTGACGCGGCGAGCACCGACTCGCCGAGGACGATCATGGTGAACGAGCCGTAGCGCTCGGCGATGTGCCCGGGGTGCCAGGGGGTGCGGCGCGCGCGTTCGCCGAGGAGCGGCACGGACACGTCCAGCAGCGCCAGCACGGGGAACAGCGGGTGTTGGGCGTCCGGCGGCAGCAACAGCCACAGCAGCCACAGGGTCTGGACCACGGCGAGGCCGATGGCGAAGCGGTAGGACGAGGCGCGGCCCCTGGGGTCGCCGCGCGCCGCGCGCAGCCACAGGGAGATCAGCGCCAGGCGGCTGACGGCGTAGCCGGTGGTGACGAGCGCGTAGTCGCCGTCGTCGAACGCGCGGCGCACGCCCGAGGCGAGGATGAGCGCGCCGGTGATCGTCACGAAGGCGGCCAGCCGGTAGGCGACGTCGTCGGTGTCGTAGGCGGACGCGAACCACGTGAAGCCCATCCAGGCCCACCAGACGGCGAAGAAGGCGGCCAGGTAACCGGGCACGGCGTCGCCGACGCGGCCCTCGGTGAGGAAGTGGTGCAGGACGGCGGAGATCTGCGCGACGGCGACGACGAAGCAGAGGTCGAAGAAGAGTTCGAGGGGGGTGGAGGAGCGGTTCTCCTCCTCGCGGTCACGGGCGGTCATCCGCCGGTGCCAGGCGTGGTGGTGCGTGGCCAACGTTGCGCCGCCCGTCGTCGTGCCAGGTGGGGGGAATGCCCCTGTTCGTCCCGAGGGGCATTCTGCACGGCGCGGCGGCCGACCGGCGGGTGCCGGTCGGCCGCGCGTGGTGCGGGCGTACGCGCCGGGGTCAGGCCCGGCGGCGGCGCGTCACGCGCTCCAGGGCGCGAGTCGCCGTGTCACGGACCCGCGCGCCACGGTCGCGGGCCGCGGTCGCGGGATTGATCTTCCCGACCAGCGCGTCCAGGTCGGCGCCCAGCCGCGCGCGGGTGGCGGCGATGTCCCTCTTCAGCTGATCGGACGTCACCGCGTGGGATGACGGGCCCATTGCGCGTCCTCCTTCAGGCTCTCGACGGTCTTCGGCACCGGGGCGACGCGGCGCACGCGCGCACGTCCCACGGCGAGCAGCACCAGGCCGATGAGGGCCCAGGCGCCCGCGATGATCAGCGCGGACCACACCTCGGCGAGGACGTGGTTCAGCGCGAACATCCCGGCCAGCGAGCCGAAGACGACCACCAGGTACCCGGCGAACCCTGCGCCGCCGAACATCCCGGCCGCCGTCCCGGCCTTGACGGCCTCCTCGCGCATCTCCGTCTTCGCGAGCGCCGTCTCCTGGCGCAGCAGCGTCTCCAGGTCGGACGTCACGTCGGACACCAGCTCGCCGACGGACGGATCGCGCGGGGGCGATGACCGCGACATCTTCAGGACCTCCCGGGAAGTGGGGTGCGTGCGTCTTCCGGCCGTGCCCCGGGCGGGTAGCCAGCGCCCGGCCTTCCCAAACAGCACGGGGGCGGCGCGGCGGACGTTCCTCCTCGCGCACGGATCGTTACCTTGGGTGACCATGAGAGTTCGTGGAATGGCAGTGAGAGACGGAAGGCCCGGCGCGGTCGCCGGGCGTGCGGCGGGGCTGGGCGTCGGCCTGCTGGCGCTGTGCGCGGTGGCGCTCGGCATGCCGGGCGCGGCGGTCGCGCAGCCGGTGGGGGAGACGGTCGCGCAGCCGGTGGGGGAGACGAGCGGGGAGGCGGCGGGTGACGTGGCGGCCGTGGACGCGGTCACGTCCCCGCGGGACGACACGGCGCAGCCGCTGGGCGACCCACCCCCGGGGGAGCACCTGCTCCGGCTGGAGAAGACGGCGGACTACGAGGGGCCGTACGGCTTCGGCGAGACGGTCTACTACTGGTACCGCGTCACGAACGAGGCGGACCGCGCGGCGCGGGAGATCCTGATCACGGACAACCTCGTCCGCCACGTCCACTGCCCCTACACGACGCTGGCGCCCGGCGAGAGCGTCACCTGCACGGGCAGCCACCGCATCGAGGAGGCGCCGGGCGTGTGCGGCTTCCTGACCAACACGGCCGTCGTCACGTCGGTGAACGGCCTGCGGTCCGACGAGGTGACGGAGACGGTGTCGCTGAAGCGGCCCTGCCACCGGCACCACGCGCCGCACGCGGGGTGAACCGCCGCCTCGCGCGGGGCGGGTCCTGGCGCACGGGTGCGAGCGGTCCTCCGGCGAAGCGCTCGTGCGCCCTGCCGGACATCCGTCCTCTCCTCGTAATCTCCTCCGCATGAGCAATCAGCACGCAGCCGGACACACGCCGCGTTTGGGTGCCGTGTCCGGAGACGAGGCGCCGCAGGCCAAGCACCGCAGTCCGATCGGGGACGACGGTCACCAGCCCGGCCGTCCGATCCCCCCTGCCGAGCCCTCACCCCCTCCGGCCCCCGCGCCGGAGGGGGAGGACGAGTAGGCGTCATCCGTGCCCCTGCCCCTCGCACCGATCCCGGCCACGGGCGACACCCCGGCCGGGATCGAGCGTCTTCTCGACAGCATCGCCGCCCACCTCGGCCACGCCGTGCCGCCCGAGTGGGCCGCCGCGTTCCGCGCCGTGCCCCGGCATCGGTTCCTGCCCGGGCGGGTGTGGCTGCGCGACGGGGGCGGCGGCTACGCGCCGTGCGACCGGGGCCGTGAGCCGGACCGCTGGTGGGCCGCCGCGTACGGCGACACCAGCGTCGTCACGCGCATCGAGGAGGACGACGACGGCTTCCGGCGGCCGACGTCCTCCGCCTCGGCCCCGGGCGCCGTGGTGCGCATGCTCCAACTCCTCGGCGCCGCCCCGGGACACACCGTGCTGGAGATCGGCACGGGCGTCGGCTTCCACGCCGGTCTGCTCGCCTCCCGGCTCGGCGCGGCGGCGGTCACGAGCATCGACCTCGACGCCGGGCTCGTGGACGCCGCGCGCCGCAATCTCGCCGGTGTGGGGCTGCGCCCACGGCTGGAGTGCGCGGACGGCGCCGGGGGTTGGCCGCCCACCGCCCCGTACGACCGTGTGGTGGCGACGTGTTCGGTACGCGCCGTCCCGCCCGCCTGGCTCCGGCAGACGCGCCCGGGGGGCCGGATCGTCACGCCGTGGGACTCGGCCTGGTGCCCCTACGGGACGCTCGCCCTGACCGTGCGCGCCGAGGGGAGCGCCGAGGGGCGCTTCCATCCCTTCGGCGCCTACATGCCGCTGCGTGACCCGGCCGCGCCGGGCGGCGGCTTCTCGCACGACGCGCCTGCGATGGACGCTGCGGCCGAGAGCGCGACGGCGCTCTCGCCCTGGGCGGTCGCGGGCGAGGACCTGGACGCGCGGTTCGCCCTCGGCCTCCTCGTGCCGGGTGTGTGGCACGACTGGGACGCGGCACCCTCCGAGCGCGGCGTCGCGGTGCGCCTGTGGCTGGCGGACGAGGCGGGCGAGTCGTGGGCGGCCATCGACTACGACGGGCAGCGGCACGACCGGTACCGCGTCCGGCAGTTCGGCCCGCGCCGCCTCGCGGACGAGATCGCGGCGGCGCACGCGTGGTGGGCGGCGCGGGGACGGCCGGAGGTCGCCCGCTTCGGCGCGACGGTCACGGCCGAGGGCCACACGGTGTGGCTGGACCGCCCGGACCTGGCCCTCCCCGCCGCATAGCTGCGGTCGGTGCGGTACCGAAGCGGCCGGGCCGCCAACACCTCATGTGTTGGCGGCCCGTTGGCCTACTTCAGGTGGTTGAGGAACGTGCCCCAGGTGGGGGTGGTGAAGGTGAGGACGGGGCCGGTGCGGTTCTTGGTGTCCCGCACGGGGTGCACGCCGGGGAGGTTCCGCGCTACCTCGACACAGTTGCCACCCTGTTCGTCGGAGTAGGTGGAGGTCTGCCAGGTGGCGGCGCTCAGGTCGGTGCTCGTGCTCATCCGTCTTCTTCCTTCAGCCCGTTGGCCTACTTCAGGTGCTTGAGGAACGTGCCCCAAGCAGGGGTGGTGAACACGATGACGGCGCCGATGCGGTTCTTAGTGTCTCGCACGGGGTGCATACCGGGGATGTTGAAGCCGACCTCGACACAGCTTCCGCCGGTCGTGTTTGTGTAGCTGGACGTTTGCCACTCGGTGGTAGAGAGGTCGAGGTCAGTGCTCACGAGCTTCTGTAGTCCTTCATGACGGATTCGATGAGTTGCCGGGACGCCTTCGGCGGCAAGGCAGCGGCCCTGACGCGATCGTAGGACCTTTCGAACTTCGTCACCAACTGCGGGGCATCGATCAAATGACCTGTGTACGTAGTTTCTGTGTAGGTCACCGGCGGGGCGTCCGTAAAAGACATGCACTTTACGTACTCGTTCATGAAGGGCAAGGGGCCTTCCGAGAAGGGCACAACCTGCACTTCGACTCGCTGCCGGAAGAGAGCTGCATCCAGCAGATGCTCAAGTTGTGTAGCCATCACCCCGGGGCCCGACACTGGGATGCGGAGGGCCGCTTCATGCACCACAACACTCAACACGGGCGGTGTTGAGCGCTCAAGGATTTCCTGTCGCCCGAGCCTTGTGGAGACTAGTTGCTCGATTCGCGAAGTCGGCTCGAAGGGTAGTCCTGCCAGCATCAGAGTCCGTGCATACTCCTCAATTTGCAGCAGGCCAGGCACAAGCATCGGCGAGAACTCACAGATGATCTCTGCCTGTTCCTCTAGCTCAGCCGTCTCTGCGAAGTAGTCCGGGTGCGGGCCGGACTCGTTGGCCAACTGGCACAGGCGCTGCAAATGTCGATCGGTGCCGAAGATCTCATCGAGCATCTTCGAGATGTCCAACTGTGGTCGGCGGGCGGCCGTCTCGAACTGGCCGATGTAGGTCCCAGAGCAGAAGACCTTGGCGCCCAGGTCGTCCTGGGCGAGTCCTGCGGCCTCGCGTAGGCGGCGAAGTTCGGCGCCGTAGAAGGCGCGTGAGGACATGTAGGGGTTGAGTTCCTTGGGGCGACTCACGGGTAACACTCCTGGTGACAGGGGTTTTGTTGGGTTGAAACCCCTGGCGGGGTCCCAATGCGCACCGTCACGCTTGCAGAGCACATCGTGAAGTCGCAAGAGTGAAAGCCCGTTCGAAACAGAGAGGTCACAACCCCCCATGTACTACGGATCGAAGCGGCCCAAGGCATCGACGGAAGCGTTCGCCGCTGCCACCAGCGCCGTGGACCAGCTTCAGGACGCGCTCGCCCGCGTCGGCATCCAACTGCCGTCGCTCGGCGTCGATCTCGTGTCGGCGACCTCGCCGCTGCACGCGCGCCCGCTGATCGAGCTGGGGCGCTGCAACATGGAGACGGCCCAGGCGTTGATCGCCGTGCTGCGGGGTGCCGCCCCCGTGCCGGTCGGTGCCGAGCAGCAGTGATGCCCCGCCCCCGGGGGCCGGTGGTTCCGGCCCCCGGGGGAAGCGTCACCGGTGCAGGTGGCGGAAGACCGTCAGCCACTGCGCCGGGGAGACGTGCCCCACCGGCGCGACGTAAGGAACGCCCGCTGCGTCCAGCGCCCTACGCACACGCGGTGCGTGTTCCACGCGGCACAACGACGCATACAGCGAGCCGCCCACACCCGTGAACCCCTGCGCGACGAGCGCACGGTACGCGGGCATGGCGCGGGCGGGCAGCAGTGGCGCCGCCCTGCGGTCCAGGTGCAGCAGCGCGGAGTCCGTCCGGGGGACCGGGGTGAACAGCTCACGCCGCAGCCTGGGGCCGAGACGCCACGCGAACGCGGGCCAGGTCTGCACGGTCAGCAGCGGCCACGTACCGAACCCGCCGGTGCGTTTGCGCGCGTATTCGAGCTGGGTCACCAGCGTGGCGCGGTCCAGCGCATGGGCATTCAGGCACCAGCGCACGATGTCCGTGGTGCGGGAGTAGGGGATGTTGCCCACCACGGTGAAGGGCGTCGGTGGGGCGGGAGCGTGCAGGAAGTCTCCCGGTACCACGCGGACGTTGGGCAGGTCACCCAGGCGGCGGGGCAGCCTCGCGGCCAACTCGCGGTCGATCTCGTAAGCGATGACCTGCCGCGAACGGCGGGCCAGCACACGCGTCAGCGTGCCCTCACCGGCCCCCGGCTCGACCACCAGGTCGGCCGGACGCACGCCGGAGGCGCGCACGACGGTGCGGAGCGCGACGGTGTCGCGCAGGAAGTTCTGCGAAAGGGATTTGCGGCGATGTGCCACGGGCGTTGTCCTCGGGGTGAGGACAGGCCGCGCACGGCGGAACGCGGGAAGACAGTGCGGTGCCGACGGCCTGTCCGGTCGTAAGGGGACACGGACAGCCCTGGGCACGGGGCGACGGTACGGGGCGGATCAGGTGAAGCGGATCAGACGCCGGGCGGAACCTCGTGGACCAGGGCCGGGCGCCGGGCGCGGGGACGTTCGATGAGACAGGGGCTCACCGCGACGGTCCGCGCACAGGCGCGCGAACCGCGGGTCAGCAGCGTTCCGAAGCCGCACATGGGCGGCAGGGTACGGAGCGCCGTCGGCGCGCCGCAACGGGTTTTCCTCCGGGGACCCGGCGCGGGGCACAGTGAGGGACGGAACTATTGCCGAACGTTGCGGTGGGATGAAATCACCAGGCCGGAGCGTTGGTCACGGGGTGGGCCAGGCGACGGGAGAGACAACGGTGGGACCGAACGGTGGATGGGTGCGGCGGCTGACGGCCGTCTGTTGGCGCTACCGACGCACGATGATCCTGGCGATCGGCTCGTCCCTGCTGGGCATGGGCGTCATGGCGCTGATGCCCCTGATCACCAAGACGATCATCGACGACGTGATCGTGGGCCGTGAGAGCGGCCTCGCCGGACTGATCGGGCTGATGATCGCGGGCGCCGTCGTCGTGTACGGGCTCACGTTCATCCGCCGCTTCTACGGCGGACGCCTCGGCATCGACGTGCAGCACGACCTGCGCACCGAGATGTTCCGCACCATCACACGCCTCGACGGGCGGCGGCAGGACCAGCTCAGCACCGGCCAGGTCGTCGGCCGCGCCACCAGCGACCTCCAGCTCATCCAAGGGCTGCTCTTCATGATGCCGATGACCATCGGCAACCTGATGCTCTTCGCGGTCTCCCTCGTCGTCATGATCACGCTCTCGCCGCTGCTGACCCTCGTCGCGCTGGCCGTCGCGCCCGCCCTGTGGTTCATCACCTCCCGCAGCCGCACGCGCCTCTTCCCCGCCACCTGGGACGCCCAGGCCAAGGCGGGCGAGGTCGCGGGCGTCGTGGACGGGGCGATGACCGGCGTGCGCGTCGTGAAGGGCTTCGGGCAGGAGGAGCAGGAGACCGGGAAGCTGCGGGCCGTCAGCGGCTCGCTGTTCGCCGCGCGCCTGCGGACCGTCCGGTTGAGCGCGCGCTACACCCCCGCGCTCCAGGCCGTCCCCGCGCTCGGGCAGGTCGCCATGCTGGCCCTGGGCGGCTGGATGGCGACGCGCGGGCAGATCACGCTGGGCACGTTCGTCGCGTTCTCCACCTACCTGGCGCAGCTCGTCGGCCCCGTGCGGATGATGACCGTCATCGTCACGATGGGCCAGCAGGCGCGGGCCGGTGTGGAGCGCGTCTTCGAGCTGATCGACACCGAGCCCGAGATCAAGGAGGCGCCGGACGCCCGCGCCCTGCCCGCCGACGCCCCGGCGACGGTCGAGTTCGACCACGTCGGCTTCGGCTACGGCGACAGCGGACGGCGCGTGCTGGACGACCTGTCGCTGCGCATCCAGCCCGGCGAGACGCTGGCCGTCGTCGGCCGGTCCGGCAGCGGCAAGTCCACCGTCTCCCTGCTGCTGCCGCGCTTCTACGACCCCGACAGCGGCACGATCCGCGTCGGCGGCGAGGACATCAGGCACCTCACGTACGACTCCCTGCGCACCGCCATAGGGCTCGTCCCCGAGGACAGCTTCCTGTTCTCCGACAGCATCCGCGCCAACCTCGCGTACGGCCACCCCGAGGCGACCGAGGAACAGGTGCTGGCCGCCGCGCGCGCCGCGCAGGCCGACGCGTTCATCCGCGCCCTCCCCGAGGGCTACGACACCGTCATCGGCGAGCAGGGCCTCACCCTCTCCGGCGGGCAGCGGCAGCGCGTCGCGCTCGCCCGCGCCATCCTCACCGACCCCCGGCTGCTGATCCTGGACGACGCGACGTCCGCCGTGGACGCCCGCGTCGAGCACGAGATCCACGGCGCGCTGCGTTCCGTCATGGCCGGGCGCACGACCCTCCTGATCGCCCACCGGCAGTCCACCCTCCAACTCGCCGACCGCATCGCCGTGCTCGACGGCGGACGGCTGGCGGACACCGGGACCCACGAGGAACTGATCGCCCGCTGCGCCGAGTACCGCGCCCTGCTGGCCGACCCAGGCGAGCTGGGCGGCGTCGAGCGCGACCCGGCCGGTGTGGACGTGCCGCCCGTCGCCACCGAGCCCGCTCCCGTGCCCCCGGGCGGCGTGACCCCCGAGCTGTGGCGGCGCGACAAGGCCCCGGCCGACCCCGGCCGCTCCGCCGCGACGACCCCGCCCACCCCGGAACTCCAGGCGCAGATCGACGCCCTTCCGCCCGCCGACGCGGTGCCCGACATCGACGAGGCCAGGGCCGCGCGCCCCGAGCCCGGCGGCTACGGTCTGCGGCGCCTCCTCAGCGGCCTGGGACGCCCGCTGCTGCTGGCGCTCCTGCTGGTGGTCGGCGACGCCGTCGCGTCCCTGGTGGTCCCCGTGCTGATCCGCTACGGCATCGACCAGGGTGTGCAGCAGACCGCACTCGGCGCGGTGTGGGCCGCGTCCCTGATCGCCCTCGCTGTGGTGCTCGCGCAGTGGGTCGCGCAGTACGCCGCGCTGCGTGCGGTCGGACGCACGGGGGAGCGCGCGCTGTACTCCCTACGCATCAAGATCTTCGCCCAGCTCCAGCGACTGGGGCTCGAATACTACGAGCGGGAACTCGCCGGGCGCCTCATGACCCGGATGACCACCGACGTGGACGCCCTGACGACGTTCCTCCAGACCGGGCTGACGCAGGCACTCGTCGCGCTGATGACCTTCTTCGGCATCCTCGGCGTGCTCATCGCCATCGACGCGCAGCTCGCCCTCGTCGTGCTGGTCACGCTGGTGCCGCTGGTCGCGGGCACCGTCGTCTTCCGGCGGCACAGCACCCGCGCGTACGAGCTGGCGCGCGAGCGCGTCAGCGGCGTCAACGCGCACCTCCAGGAGTCGGTGGCGGGGCTGCGGATGGTGCAGGCGTTCCGCAGGGAGCGGGACGGCTACGACCGCTTCACCGAGCGGTCGGACGGCTACCGGCAGGCCCGCGTGCACGGGCAGCGGCTGATCTCCGTCTACTTCCCGTTCGTGCAGCTCCTGGCCACCCTGGCGACGGCGGGCGTGCTGATCGTCGGCTCGGGGCGGGTCACGGACGGCACGCTGACGGCGGGCGCGCTCGTCGCGTACCTGCTCTACATCGAGCTGTTCTTCGCGCCGGTGCAGCAGCTCTCGCAGGTCTTCGACGGCTACCAGCAGGCGACGGTGTCGCTGCGCAGGATCCAGGAGCTGCTGCGCGAGGAGACGACGACGCCGCAGGCCGCCGAGCCCCTGCCGGTGCCCGCGCTGCGGGGCGACCTGGAGTTCGACGGGGTGCGCTTCGCGTACGCGGGCGCGGACGGCGAGGCGCTGACCGGCGTGGACCTGCGCGTCCCGGCCGGGCAGACCGTCGCGTTCGTCGGGGAGACGGGCGCGGGCAAGTCCACGCTCGTCAAGCTCGTCGCGCGGTACTACGACCCGACCGGTGGTGCCGTCCGGGTGGACGGGAAGGACCTGCGCGAGCTGGACCTCACCGCCTACCGGCACCGGCTCGGCGTCGTCCCGCAGGAGCCCTACCTCTTCGCCGGGACGATCCGCGAGGCCATCGCCTACGGGCGGCCCGACGCGTCGGACGCCGAGGTGGAGGCGGCGGCGCGGGCCGTGGGCGCCGAGCGGATGATCGCCGCGCTGGAGGGCGGCTACCTGCATCCGGTCGCCGAACGCGGCCGGAACCTGTCGGCCGGGCAGCGGCAGCTCATCGCGCTGGCGCGGGCGGAGCTGGTGGGGCCGGACATCCTGCTTCTGGACGAGGCGACGGCCGCGCTCGACCTGGCCACCGAGGCCCTGGTCACCGCCGCCACCGAACGGCTCGCGGGCAGCCGCACGACGCTGGTCGTCGCGCACCGGCTGACGACGGCGGCGCGGGCGGACCGGGTCGTCGTCCTGGACCACGGGCGCGTCGTGGAGGACGGGACGCACGCCGAACTGATCGCGGCGGGCGGACGGTACGCGATGCTGTGGCGGACGTACGCCGGAGGCGACGACGGCGACACCGGCGGCGAAGCCGCCGCGCTGGCCCGCGCGACGGGCTGACCAGCCACCAACCCGCCGCGCCCTCATCCCGGGGCCCGCCCTGCGGGCGGCCCTGGGACGCGTGGTGAAGTCGCCCTCCAGGCGCCCATTTCGCCAGCCCAGATCGGATCACCCCCGCGACGCGGGGAGTCGAAGCCGCCGCGCGCCAGTTGGATCTCCGGAGCAGGACTATCCCCGCGCGTGCGGGGAGCAGCCTCACGCCCGAGGACCTGCACCTCACGCTGCTGGGAACAACCCCGCGCGTGCGGGGAGCAGACCTCCCCCTTGACGTCACGCTCGGCGGCGAGGGGAACAACCCCGCGTGTGAGGGGAGGAGACACCGCAGGACCACGGGCTCAGCGCGTGGGCGGGAACAACCCCGCGTGTGCGGGGAGGAGCGATCCGCGTCACGCCCGGGAGGTACGCGCTGACGGAGTGGCGGCAGGGAACAACCCCGCGCATGCGGGGAGTAGGAGGCGCAGTTCCGCGCCGACACGGTGCTGGCGGGAACAACCCCGCGCGTGCGGGGAGTAGATCGGGCGACCATTCATCACCGTGTACGGATCGGGAACAGCCCCGCGCGTGCGGGGAG
Source organism: Streptomyces avicenniae (assembly GCF_000719135.1). Taxonomy (GTDB): domain Bacteria; phylum Actinomycetota; class Actinomycetes; order Streptomycetales; family Streptomycetaceae; genus Streptomyces; species Streptomyces avicenniae. The sequence continues at coordinate 60,489 of NZ_JOEK01000015.1, forward strand.
TAGATCCCGACCTCGCCACCGGTGTAGATCCCCGAGGGAACAGCCCCGCGTGTGCGGGGAGTAGGCCGCCCGGATCGTCGCCGAGACGACCGAGCAGGGAACAGCCCCGCGTGTGCGGGGAGTAGAGCAAGTGACCTGGGGTTTTAGTGGCCGTCAGGTGCGACTTTGCTTATTTTACCTTCGCCGCTTTCGGCGGTCGGCTCTCGGCGAGGGCCGGTGGTGCTGTGAGTCGGGTGGCTGGGCGTGGCTGTCATGTTCTGCCCTCGCGTTCCTGGGCTTCGGTGAGGACCGGCTCGGGGGCGTCCGACCAGTCCGCCACGCGGACGGGGAAGCCCGCGTCGCGGTAGGCGCGGCAGACCTGGCGGTCGTCGTCCACGACCACGGAGACGGCGCGGCCCCACGTGAGGTCGCGGAGGAGTTCCGGCTTGGCGACGCGGGCGGGGCGCCGGTCCCCGGCGCGGCGCATCAGGAGGCGGCCGGGCGGCAGGCCGTGGCGGGCGAGCCAGCGTTCCGTGTCGGCGCGCAGGTGTTCGGGGCGGCCGGTGACATAGGCGATCTCGTCGGTCGCCGCGTGCTTGCGCACCAGGGCCACGCCTTCGGCGAGCGGTTTGTCGTGCTCGGCGGCGCGGAAGAACGCGTCCCAGTTCTTCCGGCGGGACGTCAGGTGGTGCAGGCGGTGACGGACGTCGGCGAGCGTGCCGTCGAGATCGAAGACCGCGAGGGGGCGCGGATCCGGAGGTTGATCCTCCGGATCTTCCTCGCCGTCCGCTCCCGCCTCCGCGTCCGCGCCCCCGACGCCGCTCCAGCGGGCCATCACGCGCTGCGGGTCTCCCTCGGCGACCTCGGCGAGGAACGCGGCGGCCCGCGCGTCACGCAGTGTGGTGGTGGGCAGGCCGCGCCGGGTGAGGGCCACGGAGCCGTCGGGCCGTACGTCGAAGGCGAATCCATCAGGTCGGGACATGCTCCGACGCTACGACCCCGGCCGTTGGCGCGCACCCCTTTCCTGGCCGGGCGCGCCCGCGAGCCGCACGGATTGTCAGTGGGAGGGCCTAGAGTCTCTGCGTGACTACTCAGAGTTATGTCGTGGGCTTGTCGGTCACTCTTCTCGCGGTCGCCGTGTGGGTGCTGCCTCGGGGTGGCGGTATGGCGCCTGCGGTGAGGCGGCGGGCGGAGGTTCCGTACACGGGTCGTCTCCTCCCGGGCGGAGGACGGGGACGGGAGGTGCGGGGCGGGGCCGGGCTCAGTGTGGGTCGGCCGCCGCGTGCGGGGCCGGGTGCGCGGCCGGTTCCGCCGGTGCGGTCAGGCCGACGAGATAGGTGTCCACCGTCTGTACGCGGCCCTCCGGCGGAGGTGCGGCAGGCTCCCACCAGTGGAGACCGGCGATCTCGTCGGTCGGGGTGAAGCCAAGCGGACTGTCCGTCTCGGCGGTGAAGAGTGCGCCGTGCAGAACGCGTCGGTCGGGGAGGGAGGTGCGGGCGAATCCGGCGAAGCGCAGCGCGTCGGGCGCGATCCGCTGGCCCGACTCCTCCCACAGCTCGCGAGCCGCAGCCTGCCGGGGCGTCTCCCCGGGCTCGATCCCACCGCCGGGCAGCTCCCAGCAGTCCCGATGGCGGACGTGCACCAACAGGACGCGTCCCGCGTGGCGCAGCACGACCAGCACGTACCTGACCGGTTCGTGGCCCTCGGCGCCCGCCCCGCTGTCGTCGTCCCGCTCGCCCACCGGCGAGCCGGAGCCGAAGGCGGTGTCCTCCGGGAGCCGGGCGAAGCCCAGCAGCCGCATGCCGAGGGGACCCGTGGCCAGAGGGGGTGTCTCGCTCATACCTCCGAGACTACGGGGGTGGCGGTCGGGGACAGTTCGGCCCAGATGGTCTTGCCTGTCGGCGTCTGTCGGCTGCCCCAACGGTCGGTCAGTTGGGCGACGATGAACAGCCCCCGGCCGTTCTCGTCCTCGCTGCGGGCACGGCGCAGGTGCGGGGAGGTGCTGCTCGTGTCCGAGACCTCGCAGATCAGGGACCGATCGCGGATCACGCGCAGCTGGATCGGGCCGCCGCCCGCGTGGCGCACGGCGTTGGTCACCAGTTCGCTGATGACCAGCTCGACGGTGAAGGCCGCGTCCTCAAGCCCCCAGGCGGCGAGCTGACGGATGACCAGGTCGCGGGCCCGGCTCACGGCGGACGGGTCGCCCGGCATCTCCCAGCTCGCGACGTGTGACGCGTCGAGCACGTGGGTGCGCGCGAGGAGCAGCGCGACGTCGTCGGTCGGGCCGTCGGGGAGCATCGTCTCCAGCACGGCGTCACAGGCGACGTCCAGCGTGGGCGCGGGGCGGCGGAGGGCCTGGCACAGGCGGCGCAGGCTCGCGGCGTCCGCGTCGGGCGGCGCTTCACCGTCACCCTCGGCGTCGGCGTCGGCGTCGGCGTGCGCGGCGCCTGCCGTGTCGGCGCTGGTGCCGGTGTCGCTGGGGGAGGGGGCGCCGGTGGGGGCGTCCTCGGTGTCCTGTTCGCTGTCGCGGACCTGGCCGTCGTCCTGGGCGGGGCCCTCCTCCGTGGCCTGCCGCGTCTCGTCCTCCTTCGCGCGCACCCCGTTGAGCAGCCCCTTGGTGTACAGGGCGAGCAGGCTGTCCTCGGGGAGCATGATCCGGGTGGACTCGAAGGGCAGCCCACCCAGGCCAAGCGGGGGACCGGCGGGTGCCTCGATCGGATCGACCCGTCCGTCAGGCAGCACGAGCACCGGCGCCGGATGCCCGGCGCGCGCCAGGGTGCAGGTGCGGGACACCGGGTCGTAGACGGCGTACAGGCAGGTCGCGCCGATCTCGCCCCGGGTCTCCTCCTGCCCGGTCTCGGACCGCAGCCGGATGAGGACGTCGTCCACATGGGTCAGCAGCTCGTCGGGCGGCAGGTCGATGTCGGCGAGCGTGCGGATGGCCGAGCGGAGCCGCCCCATGGTGGCCGACGCGTACAGGCCGTGGCCGACGACGTCGCCCACCACCAGCGCCACGCGCGCGCCCGAGAGCTGGATGACGTCGAACCAGTCGCCGCCCACCTCGCCGCCCGCGCCGGTGGGCAGGTACCGCGTGGCCACCTCGACGGCCGACACGTCGGGCAGCCGCCGGGGCAGCAGGTTCTGCTGGAGCGTGAGCGAGGTGCGGTGCTCATGCGTGTACCGCCTGGCGTTGTCCACGCAGACGGCCGCGCGGGCGCCGATCTCCTCGGCGAGCAGCACGTCGTCGTTGTCGAACGGGTCCTCCTGCTGGTGCCGGATGAAGATGGTCACGCCCAGCGCCGTTCCCCGCGCCACCAGGGGAACGGCGATCGCCGAGTGGAAGCCGAACTGTCGCGCCTTCTCCGCGCGCCGGTCGTCGCGCGTCAGCCACGAGCCACGGTCGTCCCCGTCGCGGAGGTTCGCCAGCACGGCGTGCCCCTTGACCAGGCTCTGCGTGAACAGCGAACTCTCCGGATAGACGGCGGTGCTGCCCGGCCGCAGCACGGCCTCGGGCGAGCCGTCCAGGATCGAGCGCTGGGCGATGCGCCGCATCTCCACGGGGCCACGCACCGGCCCCGGCGGCTCGTCGCCGTGCAGCACGTCGTCGAAGAGATCGACGGCCACGAAGTCGGCGAACCCCGGGACCGCCACCTCGGCGAGGTCCCAGGCGGTCCTGCCCACGTCCAGCGTGGACCCGATGCGGGTGCTGGCCACGCTGAGCAGCCGCAGCCGGTCCCTGGCCACCATCAGTCTGCCGATCCGCATCTCACGGTTCAGCCGGATGCGGCAGACGAGGATGCCCACGGCCGTCGCGACCGCCACCAGCAGGATCGCGACGATCCGTCCGACGAGCGACAGATGACTCGCGATCACCCCGTACGTGATGATGATCGCCCCGACCGTGATCACGGAGATGACGATCGTCTGGCGCAGGGAGAGCAGGGCGCCTGCCACCAGCGGGGCGAGGACGGAGTAGCCGGCCAGCCGGGGCACCCCGCCGTGCGCGGCCCAGACCTGCGCCATCGAGATGGCCACGACGTAGACCACCAGGACGATGAAGACCGTGTCCTTGCCCTTCACCCCGGGCCCTGGTCCTGGGGAAGCCACCTGGTGCACCTCCCGGCCGGAGTGGACACGGGCTGTCCGAGCGTCGCCGCGCCCCGGGATCCTGGCCCCCGGCGTCGGCCAGGCCCGTGTGATCACCGTAACCGCGACCGGTCGGCCGGGCGACAGAAGCGCGCACGGGCGGGGGGGCCGGTGCGCGCCCGGCGGACGCGGGTCAGCTCCGGCTGACGACCAGCTCGTTGTCCGACGTGAAGCCGAACCGCACGTCCCCCTCGGGCCCCGCGCCGGGGAAGACGTCGGTCCCCCTCCGGTCCGGCACGTCGCCGCCGATGCGGCCCACGGGCACCTCCGTCCCGTCCGGGGTGCGCAGCCGCAGCTTCCAGGCCGCCGTGGCCGGGGCGGCCGGGGAGGGCGCCGTGGCGGCACGAGGCCCGAAGGGGCCGGTGAACGGCAGGGTGAGCTTGAGCCGACCGGGTGGATTCCCCGGCGCGCCGCCACCGTCGTCCGGCGTGTCGAGCGCCGTCACGTCCACCTCGACCTCCTCCTCGGGCCCGCCCCCGTCCCCCGGCACCGCGCGGCACGACAGCTCGTCCGGCTTGAGCCCGTCAGGGCCGTACAGCCGCACGACGACGGCCGCCGTCCCCAGTTCCGCCACCACCTCCTCGACCTCGGCGTGCGCGGGCCGCGACCAGGCGCGGACGGTCAGGTTGCCGTTCTTCGTGACATAGGGGATCCAGGCGTGCACACCGTGCTCGTCCACGCGGGGCCGCGCTGTGACCAGCTCGGCCCGCTCCACCAGCTCGGCCCGCAGGCGCTTGCCGCGCGGCGCGACGAAGAGGTCCCAGCGGCCCTCGGGCAGCGTCAGCGCGTCCGGGCTGAGGGTCGCCTCGGCGGCCTGGCCGTCCGGCCCTGGCGTGGCGGTGAACGGGACGCGGATCTCCTCCTGCCGCATCTCCTTGCGCAGCCGGAGCACCAGCTCGGAGGCCGTGAGCGTGCGCGGCACCGTGACCCGGACGCCGCCGTCCGCCGTGCCCGCGCCCCTGGCCTTCGCCGGGGCCGCCGTCACCTCGGGCGCCACGTCGTCCCGGCCGCGCGCACCGCCGCGCAGCAGGCGGGTGAGGAGGCCGGGCGCGCGGGGCGCGGGGCGGTCGGCCGTGAGGGAGGAGAACAGGTCCTCGTAACGGCGCGCGACGGCCTCGGGCGCGTACCCGGCCGCCGTACGCAGCCCGCGCGCGCCCATGCGGCGGCGCCGGTCGTCGTCCGTCATCAGCTCGCGCAGCGCGTCGGCGAACGCCTCCGCGCCACCCTTCAGCGGCGTCAGCAGGCCGTCCTCGCCGTGCGTGATGATCTCGCGCGGCCCGTGCGGGCAGTCCGTCGAGACGACCGGCACCCCGCAGGCCATCGCCTCGACGATGGTGAGGCCGAACGACTCCGCCTGCGACGACACCGCCGCGATCGAGCCCTTGGCCCACTCCGTCTCGATCGGCGCCGCCGCCCCCATCAGGCGCACCTGGTTGTAGAGGCCGAGCTGGTCGATGCGCTCGCGCAGGCCGTCCCGGGCCGCGCCGCGCCCGTAGATCCGCAGCTCCCAGTCGGGGAAGTCGGGCGCCAGCCTGCCGAAGGCGTCGATCAGCCGCCCGTAGCGCTTCACCGGCACGAGGCGTCCCGCCGCGACGATCGTGCGCGTGTCGCCGGGCGACGGCGCGACGCGCGCGGCGGGCGAGCTGTTCGGGATGGACAGCACACGCGCCGTCACGTCCTTCGGCAGCTCGGCCCGGTACGCGGCGGCGTCCGCCTCGGAGACGGGCACGAACGCGTCCAGCTCCCGCATCGCGTCGAACTGGAGCGTCCTGTCGTGCGGCTTCCGCGTGGCGAGGGTCATGTGTTCCTGGCCGACCCGGGCGTAGCGCCGACCGTCGCCGTGCCGGGCGAGCATGTCGTTGAGGACCGGCCGCGTGCCCACCACGACCTGCGCGCGCGTCCTGGCGAGGAAGGCCGCCAACCGCCGCTCGGCGACCTCGGCGGACGGCTCGTTCCGCCGGGTCAGCGGCACGAGGGTGACGCGCGGGTCGAACTCCAGGCTGGGCCGGTCGCGCGAGCGGTAGAGGCTCGCGACGGTGACCTGATGGCCGCGCGCGGCGAGGGCGCCCGACAGGTTGGCGACGGACCGGATCGTGCCGCCGATGCCATAGGCGTTGTTGAGCAGAAAGGTTACGTGCATCGTCCCCCCACAAGAACTGCTGGTAACTCTGTTTCCCGCCAGGTGACTTCCGAGTCCTGCCGTCGGTTGTGCCCCGACGGCGACACGGTGGGGGTTTGTCCGTTTATCGGCGCAGTGATACATCCCACTGCAACCTTTGCGAAGTACGCGGAGGCGTACGACGGTGACTCAGCGCGCGCGGGCGAGCGACCGGTGCTCGCCGGGGCGTACGCCGAGCGTCCGCTTGAACGCGACGCTCAGCGCATACGCGTTGGCGTACCCGACCCGCCGCGCGACGGCCTCCACCGTCGCGTCGCTGCACGCCAGCAGGTCGGCCGCCAGGGAGATCCGCCACTGCGCGAGGTAGGTCATCGGCGGCTGCCCGACCAACTCCGTGAAGCGCTGCGCGAACCGCGCGCGGGACGCGCCGACCTCGGCCGCGAGGTCCGCGACGGTCCACGGGCGCCCGGGGCTGTCGTGGATCAGCCGCAGCGCCTGCCCGATGAGCGGGTCGTGGTGGGCGCGGTACCAGGACGGGGCCGCGCTGCCCGGCAGTTCGAACCACTCGCGCAGGCTCGACACGAGCAGCAGGTCGAGCATGCGGTCGAACATCACCTGGCGCCCAGGGGAGTGCCGGGCGATCTCGGTCGAGATCATGCCCATGATCGGGCGGCACTCGGGCAGCGCGGGGACGCGGGCGACGCGCGGCAGCGCGTTCAGCACGCGCCGCGAGACGCTGCCGTGGACCTGGTAGGTCGCCTTGAGGAGCACCGGCGTCCCGGCGGGATCGCCCGGGCCGTCGCCCAGGGGGAGCGTCAGGTCGTGCAGCGACGTGCCGCCGGGAGCCGCGCGGTGCACATCGGCGCGCGGGGTCGTCGCCCGACTGTCGGCGACGGTGTACGGCTCCGGGCCCACCACCACGACGATGTCGCCGGTGTGCAGCGGAACGGGCGACGGCGCACCGGCCGCGGTGAGCCACGCCTCGCCGCTCAGCATGCTCAGCAGACTGACCGGCAGCCCCTCGTCGAACCGCAGCGACCACGGCGGTTGCAGCACCGACTGGTCGAACAGGGCGCCACGGGTGCGGACATCGCTCAGCAGATGCGACAGCGCGTCGTCCATCCCGCGAGTCTAGACGCACAGACATCGGAACGAGAGGGACAGCCATCCACCGTCCACGAGCGGCCGGGTTGACTGGGGGCATGACTTCTTCCGAGACCTCATCGACCTCGTCAGACTCCCGCGACATCCTCGTCCTGGGCGGCACGGGCAAGACCGGGCGGCGCGTCGCCGCACTCCTCGGCGGGCGCGCGAAGGTCGCGACGCGCTCCGGGCCCATACGCTTCGACTGGGCCGACACGACGACCTGGGAGCCCGCGCTGACCGGCGTGCACGCGGCGTACGTCGTGGACTCGCAGGGCCCGGACGCCGGCGCCGAGGTGGCCGAGTTCGCCGCGCTCGCGACGGCGCGCGGCGTCCGGCGGCTCGTGCTGCTGTCCGCCCGCGTCGGCCAGGACCTGGAGGGCGACGTCTGGCTCGCGACCGAGCGCGCCGTGCGGGCCTCGGGTACCGGCTGGACGATCCTGCGGCCCACCTGGTTCGCGCAGAACTTCGGCGAGGACCCGCTCATCACCGACGCCCTGCGCGCGGGCGACCTGCGCCTGCCGACCGGCGAGGGGCGCGAACCGTTCATCGACGCCGAGGACATCGCCGAGGTCGCGGTCGCCGCCCTCACCGGCGAGGGGCACGCGGGCCAGGTCTACGAACTGTCGGGACCGGCCGCCCTGACGTGGGGCGAGGCCGTCGCCGAGGTCGCCCGCGCGACCGGCGACGTCATCCGCTACACCCCGCTCGACGAGGACACCTACCGCGCGGAATCGGAGGCGCGCGGGGTGACGGGCGACCATCTCGACCTGATGGTCGCGCTCTTCGCGCACATCAGGGAAGGGCGGGCCGCGCACCTCTCGGACGGCGTGCGGCGGGTGCTCGGCCGCGAGCCGAGGCCGTTCGCCGCGCACGCCGCGACGCTCGGGAGCCTGGCGCGCGACTGACGGCCCGGGCGGCGGGCCCCGCCGGGACGGGACGCTCGCCCGATGACCCGCCCGATGACGGACTACGTCGCCCGCGTGATCGCCATCGACTGGAGCCGCTACGAATCGGCGATGGGCCCGGTCACCGCCGCCCATGAGATTCCCGGCCACCTGATCGAGCTGCCCCACGGCGATCCCGCGCGGGCGTCCCGCGCGGCCCTACGGGCTGAACGAGACCCTGTGCCACCAGGGCGTGTTCATCGACTCCGCCGCTCTCCCGGCCCTCCCCTTCCTGCCGGAGGCGCCCCGCTCGACGGACGAGACGCCCGTGGCCCGGCGGCTCCTGCGGCTCCTGGCAGGGCTCGCCGACTGCTCCCGGCCGGTCCCGGGACCGAACCGGCGACTGGCCCGGCCGCGAGTGGGTCGTCACACTGCGGCAGGAACTCGCACGGCACCGCTCCGCCGTGGCGGGCTGGACCACGCACGAGGACGAGGAGGTCCGCACCGAGGCGCGAGCCGTCCTGGACGGCCTGGACGGGGAGTGACCAGGGCGACGTCAGCCGCCGAAGCCGGCCGACCAAGGGATCGCGCAGACGTGCGGCCCCTGGGGGCACAGGCCGTCGAGCGTCCTGGTGCGCAGCGTGCGCCAGGTCTTCAGCGAGGAACGGAACGCGGCGCGCACCTCGACCGCCGCCCGCGCGCCGGGGGCGTGCCCGGGATTCTCGACCGCCCACTGCGCGGCCAGGTAGTCGTAGTCCTCGGCCGTCGCGCTGTCGCGCGTCACCTGCCAGGACAGGCGGACGCCACGGCGCGCGGCCAGGCCGTCCACCAGGGCGCGTACCCGCGCCACGCCCTCGTCGTCCGCGTAGAGCCCGAGGACGATCCCGCGGCGCCTCACGGCTTCTCCGGGGGCGGCGGCGCGGTCGAGGCGCGGGGCATCAGGGTCGTCGGATAGGTGACGACGCCCTCGGCCGGGGCGTCGGGGGACAGCGCGAGGCGGCCCGCGTGGGCGCCCGCGTCGGTCAGCGGCACGCGGACGGTGGTGAGGGCCGGGGTGGTGTCCACGGCGAAGGGGAGGTCGTCGAAGCCCGCCACGGACACGTCGTCGGGGATGCGCAGGCCCCGGTCGCGCAGGGCCGCGCAGGCGCCGAGGGCCACCGTGTCGTTCGCGGCGAGGACGGCGGTGAGGCCGGGCTCGCGGTCGAGGAGGGCGAGGGTGCCCTCGTAGCCCGCGGCGCGGTCGTAGGCGCCGCCGTGGACCGTCAGGCGGTCGGCGCCGCCCCCGAGCCCGGCGGCGGCGAGGGCCGCGCGGTGGCCTTCGAGACGGTGCCGCGTGGTCGTGCGGGCGGCGGGCCCGGCGATGTAGCCGATGGCGCGGTGGCCGAGGGAGAGCATGTGCTCGGTCAGGCGCTGGGCGCCGCCGCGGTTGTCGAACGTGATGGCGGGCGCCTCCGCGTCCGGCAGCGGCGGCCTGCCGCACAGGACGATCCGGGTCCCCGCCGCCTCCAGGCGGCGCAGCCGCGCGGACAGGGCCTCGATGTGCTCCGGGTCCTCGATGGCGCCGCCCGTGAGGATCACGGCGGCGGCGCGCTGGCGCTGGAGGAGTGTGAGATATGTCAGCTCGCGCTCCCGGGAGCCGCCGGTGTTGCAGACGATCGCCATCCGCGGGCCGCCGCCCGGGGTGCCGGGGCCCATCTGCGACTGGACGGCGCCCGCCAGCTGGCCGAAGAAGGGGTCCGCGATGTCGTTCACCAGCACGCCCACCAGGTCGGACGTGGCCGCGGCCAGGGCGCTCGCCGGGCCGTTGACGACGTACTCCAGCTCCTCCACGGCCGCGAGGACACGGGTCTTCGTGGAGCCGGCGACCGGATAGTTCCCGTTCAGCACACGGGAGACGGTCGCGGCCGACACACCCGCGCGGGCCGCCACGTCCGCCAGGGTCACTGCCATGCCTTCGCTCCCACACTTGTCCGAGCCGGTGAGGAGAGGTTAGCTTCTTTCCGAGTAGTAAGCGCTTACTGAATCAGCTGGAGGCACGCGCATGGCCACACGCAGGACCGTCCGGATCGCTCTCAACGGCGTGACCGGGCGGATGGGCTACCGCCAGCACCTGGTCCGCTCGATCCTCGCCCTCCGCGAGCAGGGCGGCGTGGACCTGGGCGACGGCACCGTCATCTGGCCCGAGCCGGTGCTCGTCGGGCGCCGCGAGCACGTGCTGCGCGACCTCGCAGCGCGGCACGGCCTGGGTGACGACGCGGTCGCCACCGACCTCGACGCCGTCCTCGCGGACGACTCGATCGACATCTACTTCGACGCGCAGATCACCCTCGCCCGCGAGGAGGCCATCGCCAAGGCGATCGCCGCGGGCAAGCACATCTACACCGAGAAGCCCACCGCCACCGGCCTCGACGGCGCCCTGCGGCTCGCCAGGCTGGCGCGCGACGCGGGCGTCAAGAACGGCGTGGTGCAGGACAAGCTGTTCCTGCCGGGGCTGCTCAAGCTGAAGCGCCTGGTGGACGGCGGCTTCTTCGGCCGCATCCTCTCGGTGCGCGGCGAGTTCGGCTACTGGGTGTTCGAGGGCGACTGGCAGCCCGCGCAGCGCCCGTCCTGGAACTACCGGGCGCAGGACGGCGGCGGCATCGTCGTGGACATGTTCCCGCACTGGGAGTACGTGCTCCACGAGCTGTTCGGCCGCGTCGAGACCGTGCAGGCGGTGACGAGGACGCACATCCCGCAGCGCTGGGACGAGCGCGGCAAGCCCTACGAGGCGACGGCCGACGACGCCGCCTACGGCATCTTCGAGCTGGCCGGTGGCATCGTCGCGCAGATCAACTCCTCCTGGTCGGTGCGCGTGAACCGCGACGAGCTGGTCGAGTTCCAGGTGGACGGCACCGAGGGCTCCGCCGTCGCCGGGCTGCGCAACTGCCGCGTCCAGCACCGGTCGGCGACGCCCAAGCCCGTCTGGAACCCGGACCTCCCGGCCACCGAGGAGTTCCGCGACCAGTGGGCCGAGGTCCCGGACAACGGCGAGTTCGACAACGGCTTCAAGGCGCAGTGGGAGCTGTTCCTGCGCCATGTCGTCGCCGACGAGCCCTGGAGCTGGGACCTGCTGGCCGGTGCGCGAGGCGTGCAGCTGGCCGAGCTGGGCCTCGCCTCCGCGGCAGAGGGCCGCCGCCTGCCCGTGTCAGAACTGAGCCTGTGACGCTCCGGGAGCGAGACCGATCATGATCCGACTGCCTGACTCCGAGGGCCGCCTGCGCGCCTACACGCCGCGCGCCGAGCCCGCCGCCCTGGCGCCCGGCGGGCCGCCGCTCGCCTCGCGGACCGTCTTCTCGGCCGCGCACGTGGTGGCCGACCCGTTCGCCGACACGACGCCGGACGGCCCGGCCGCCGTGGACTGGGAGACGACGCTCGCCTTCCGGCACCACCTGTGGTCGCACGGCCTGGGCGTCGCCGAGGCCATGGACACCGCGCAGCGCGGCATGGGCCTCGACTGGGCCGGGGCCGCCGAGCTGATCCGCCGCTCCGGCGCGGAGGCGCGGGCCGTGGGCGGCCGGATCGCCTGCGGCGTGGGCACCGACCAGCTCACCGGACCGGCGTCCACCGAGGACGTGCGGCGCGCGTACGAGGAACAGCTCGCCGTCGTCGAGGAGACCGGCGCGCAGGCCATCCTGATGGCGTCCAGGGCGCTGGCGGCGGTCGCCACCGGGCCCGAGGACTACCTCACGGTCTACGGCCACCTGCTGCGGCAGGCGGCTGAGCCGGTCGTGCTGCACTGGCTCGGCCCGATGTTCGACCCGGCGCTCGCCGGCTACTGGGGCAGCGACGACCTGGACGAGGCCACGGAGACGTTCCTCGCCGTCATCGCCGACCACCCGGACAAGGTGGACGGCGTCAAGGTCTCCCTGCTCGACGCGCGGCGCGAGGTGGAGCTGCGGCGCAGGCTGCCCAAGGGCGTGCGCTGCTACACGGGCGACGACTTCCACTACCCGGAGCTGATCGCCGGGGACGAACGCGGCTTCAGCCACGCGCTCCTCGGGATCTTCGACCCGCTCGGGCCGCTCGCCGCCCACGCGGTGCGCACCCTGGACACCGGGGACGTCGCCGGATTCCGGGCGGTCCTCGACCCGACCGTGGAGCTGTCCCGGCACCTCTTCCAGACGCCCACGCGCTACTACAAGACCGGCGTGGTCCTCCTCGCGTGGCTGGCCGGGCACCAGGAGCACTTCGTGATGGCGGGCGGGCTCCAGTCGGCGCGCTCGCTGCCGCACCTGGCGCGCGCCTACGAACTGGCGGACGGTCTGGGGCTCTTCCCCGATCCGGGGCTGGCCGAGGAGCGCATGGCGCGCCTGCTGTCGGTGTACGGGGTGGCGCCGTGACCACGCCCGGCAGCAGCACGAGCAACGCGACCAGCACGGCCAACGCGACCAGCACGGCGAGCAGGACGGGGAACGGCGCGGTGACGGAATCGGCGACGGCGGACACGACGGCGGCGGTGGACACGGTCCCGGACCTCCCCGGCTTCTCGATCAACCAGATGACGGCCAGACAACTGGCCCTTCCCGACCTGGTCAACGTCCTGTCGTCACTCTCCGTTCCCGGAGTGGGACTCTGGCGTGAACCCGTGCGCGACTTCGGCCTCGCCGCCGCGGCCCGCCTGGTCCGCGACGCCGGGCTGACGGTCACCTCGCTGTGCCGCGGCGGCTTCCTCACCACCACGGAACCCGCCGCCCGCGCCGCCGCCCTCGACGACAACCGCGCCGCCCTGGACGAGGCCGCCGTCCTCGGCACCGACACCCTCGTCCTCGTCTCGGGCGGCCTGCCGCCAGGGAGCAAGGACCTGGCGGGCGCCCGCGAACGGATCGCCGACGCGCTCGCCGAGCTGGCCCCCTACGCCGCCGAGCGGGGCGTACGGCTGGCGATCGAGCCGCTGCACCCCATGTTCGCGTCCGACCGCTGCGTGGTCTCCACGCTCGCCCAGGCCCTTGACCTGGCCGAACGGTTCCCCGCCACGCAGGTCGGCGTCGTCGTGGACACCTACCACCTGTGGTGGGACGACACGGTGGCCGCGCAGATCCGCCGGGCGGGCGAGGGCGGCCGTATCCACTGCTTCCAACTCGCCGACTGGATCACGCCGTTGCCCGCGGGCGTCCTCACCGGGCGCGGCCAGCTCGGCGACGGCTCGGTGGACATGCGCTGGTTCCGCGACCAGGTGGCCGCGGCCGGGTACACCGGCCCGGTCGAGGTCGAGATCTTCAACGACGGGCTGTGGGCGCGGGACGGCGCCGAGGTCCTCGCCGAGACCGTCGCCCGTTACCGCGCGCACGTGCTCTGACCGCCGCCGCCGCGCGGTGTGACGACGGGGCCGCTGCCGGACAACTCCAGCAGTGTGACGCCAGGAACCGCCGCACACCGCGCACGCCCCGCCCGCGATCCACGCTGGGACACCACCCGCTGGATCGCGGGCACGCTCGTCGTCGTCGGCCACGCGATCGAGGAGATCCGTGACCTCGACTCGATGCGCTGGCTCTATCTCGCGACCTGGCCGCTGCGCATCCCCGTCCTCGCCCTGGTCTGCGGCTACTTCAGCTCGGCCCACGTCCCCGACGCCCGGGAGGCGCGGCGGGCGCTGACGAGTCTGGCCGTCCCCTACCTGGCGTTCAGCGTGCTCCACACGGCGCAGATCCGGCTGCTCGGCGGCGGCTGGCGGTTCTTCCTCGGCGAGACGGCGTGGGGCCTGTGGTTCCTGATGGCGCTGCTGTTCTGGCGGGTGGCGCTGCCGTATCTCGCCGCGCTGCGGCACCCGTTGACGGCGTCCGTCGGGGCGGCGCTGCTGGTCGGCTACTTCGACGAGTTCGGCGCCGTCTTCACCGCCTCGCGCGCGGTGGCGTTCCTCCCGTTCTTCCTGCTGGGCTGGAAGATCCGGCAGGGCTTCCTGAGCGGATTCCTCACCTCGCCCGCGACCGGGCCGCCGAGCGCGGCCGTGCTGCTGCTGAGTGCCGCCGCCGTCTGGTGGGCCCGTGACGACATCCGGCTGGCGTGGCTGCCGATGCGGGGGCACTACGGCGGCGAGTCGGCCGTGTTCGGGCCCGAGGGCGCGTGGCTGATACGCGCGGCGTTACTGCTGTACGGGGCGGTGGTGGCCGTGTGTCTCGTCCGCCTGGTGCCGCGGCGCCGCGTTCCCGTGCTCACGTTCCTGGGGAGCGGCGGGATGTACGTCTACCTGTGGCACATCCTCTTCATCCGGGCGGCACACCACCACGGCGTCACGGAGTTCGCCGACCACTGGTACGAGGCGGGGCTCGTGGTCGCCGCCGCCGTCGCGCTGGCCGTGGCGCTGGCCTCGCCGCCCGTCCGCGCGCTCACCCGGCCGCTCGTCCAGCCGGGGCGCCCGGTACGCCGGGGGGCGCGGGCGCGGGAGTTGACCTGACGCCCGCTCAACCCGGTGCCCGTCACCGGGCCCTCACTCCCCGTTGTCAGTGCCCCGGGCTACTGTCGAGCCATGTCACACAGCGTTGTGGTCGAGGGAGTTCTCGAACGCATCACGTACGCGAACGAGGAGAACGGTTACACGGTCGCCCGTGTCGATACCGGGCACGGCTCGGGTGAACTGCTGACCGTCGTCGGCGCGTTGCTCGGCGCGCAGGTGGGGGAGTCGCTGCGGATGACGGGCCGCTGGGGCTCGCACCCGCAGTACGGCCGTCAGTTCACGGTGGAGAACTACACGACGGTCCTTCCCGCCACCGTGCAGGGCATACGCCGCTACCTCGGCTCAGGGCTGATCAAGGGCATCGGCCCGCGCACCGCCGAGCGGATCGTGGACCACTTCGGCGCCACCACCCTGGACGTCATCGAGACCGAGGTGAAGCGGCTCGTGGAGGTGCCCGGGCTCGGGCCGAAACGCACCGCGTCCATCGCCGCGGCCTGGGAGGAGCAGAAGGCGATCAAGGAGGTGATGGTCTTCCTCCAGGGCGTCGAGGTCTCCACGTCCATCGCGGTGCGCATCTACAAGAAGTACGGCGACGCGTCGATCTCCGTGGTGAGGAACCAGCCGTACCGCCTCGCGGCCGACGTGTGGGGCATCGGGTTCCTCACCGCCGACCGGATCGCCCGCGCCGTCGGCATCCCCGAGGACAGCCCGGAGCGCGTCAAGGCGGGGCTGGCGTACGCGCTCTCCCAGGCGGCCGACCAGGGGAACTGCTACCTGCCGCAGGAACGGCTCATCGCGGACGCCGTCAAGCTCCTCCAGGTGGACACCGGCCTGGTCATCGACTGCCTGGGGGAGCTGGCGGAGGAGCCGGAGGGCGTCGTGCGCGAACGGGTGCCCGACCCCGGCGGGGACGGCCTGATCACCGCCGTCTACCTCGTGCCCTTCCACCGCGCGGAGCTGTCGCTGGCCGGGCAGCTGCGGCGGCTCCTGCGGGCCGAGGAGGACCGGCTGGCGGCCTTCGCCGAGGTCGCGTGGGACAAGGCCCTCGCCTGGCTGGCGGGCCACACGGGAGCCGCGCTGGCGCCCGAGCAGGAGCAGGCGGTCAGGCTCGCGCTGACCGAGCGGGTCGCGGTCCTGACGGGCGGCCCCGGCTGCGGCAAGTCGTTCACCGTCCGCTCGGTGGTCGAGCTGGCGCGGGCCAAGCGCGCCAAGGTGGTGCTCGCGGCGCCGACCGGCCGGGCGGCCAAGCGGCTCGCCGAGCTGACCGGCGCCGAGGCGTCCACCGTGCACCGGCTGCTGGAGCTGAAGCCGGGCGGCGACGCGGCCTACGACCGCGACCGCCCGCTCGACGCCGACCTCGTCGTCGTGGACGAGGCGTCCATGCTGGACCTGCTGCTGGCGAACAAGCTGGTGAAGGCCGTGCCGCCCGGCGCGCACCTGCTCCTCGTCGGGGACGTGGACCAACTCCCCTCGGTCGGCGCGGGGGAGGTGCTGCGCGACCTGCTGGCGCCCGGCTCGCCCGTGCCCGCCGTACGGCTGACGCGCATCTTCCGCCAGGCGCAGCAGTCCGGCGTCGTGACGAACGCGCACCGCATCAACAAGGGCGTCCCGCCGGTGACCGAGGGCCTGCCCGACTTCTTCCTCTTCGCGGAGGAGGACACCGAGGAGGCGGGCAGGCTCGCGGTGGACGTGGCGGCCCGGCGCATCCCGGCCCGCTTCGGCCTCGACCCGCGCCGGGACGTCCAGGTCCTCACACCGATGCACCGGGGACCTGCCGGGGCCGGTGTGCTGAACGGGCTGCTCCAGCAGTCCGTCACCCCCGCCCGTCCCGGGCTGGCGGAGAAGCGGTTCGGCGGCCGGGTCTTCCGCGTCGGCGACAAGGTCACGCAGATCCGCAACAACTACGAGAAGGGCGCGAACGGCGTCTTCAACGGGACGGTCGGCGTCGTCACCGCGCTCGACGTGGACGAGCAGCGGCTCACCGTCCGCACCGACGAGGACGAGGACATCCCCTACGACTTCGCGGAACTCGACGAGCTGGCCCACGCCTACGCCGTCACGATCCACCGCTCGCAGGGCAGCGAGTACCCGTGCGTGGTCATCCCGGTCACGACGAGCGCCTGGATGATGCTCCAGCGGAACCTGTTGTACACGGCCGTGACCCGCGCCAAGCGGCTCGTGGTCCTGGTGGGCTCCCGGCGCGCGCTGGGGCAGGCGGTGCGCAGTGTCGCGGCCGGACGGCGCTGCACGGCGCTCGACGCCCGGCTCGCCGGGCAGATACCGCGCCCGGAAGAACCGTGAATATCCCGGTTGCGGCGGCACGCCGTGCCAGATTTTGGCCACATGGCCGACCCCGAGTGCACATTGTGGGCCCAGATGGGGGACAGTGGAGGGAGTCAGGGCACCTCGATGAACTCAGGACACCTCGAAGACGAGGCACGACGCCGGTGAGGGAAGACGTGAGCGAAAACCGCAACAGCGACAGCGCGGACAAGGCAGTAGTAGTGCGGTACCAGGGCGAGGAGCACTCCTACCCGATCGTTGACAGCTCGGTGGGCGACAAGGGCTTCGACATCGGCAAGCTGCGCGCCCAGACCGGTCTGGTGACCCTGGACTCCGGTTTCGGCAACACTTCGTCCGCCACGTCGGCGGTCACCTATCTGGACGGCGAGCAGGGCATCCTGCGCTACCGCGGCTATCCGATCGAGCAGATCGCCGAGCGCGGCTCGTTCCTGGAGACCGCCTACCTGCTCATCAACGGTGAGCTGCCGACGGTGGACGAGCTGGCGGCGTTCAGCCGTGAGATCTCGCAGCACACGCTGCTGCACGAGGACGTGAAGCGGTTCTTCGACGGCTTCCCGACCGACGCGCACCCCATGGCCATGCTGACCTCCGTGGTCAGCGCGCTGTCCACCTTCTACCAGGACAGCCACAACCCGTTCGACGAGCGGCAGCGCTACATCTCCACGATCCGGCTGCTCGCCAAGCTTCCGACGATCGCGGCGTACGCGTTCAAGAAATCCGTCGGTCACCCGGTCGTCTACCCCCGCAACGACCTCGGGTACGTGGAGAACTTCCTGCGCATGACCTTCTCGGTCCCGGCCGAGGAGTACGCGCTCGACCCGGTGGTCGTCAGCGCGCTGGAGAAGCTGCTGATCCTGCACGCGGACCACGAGCAGAACTGTTCGACCTCCACCGTGCGGCTCGTCGGCTCCTCCCAGGCGAACCTGTTCGTCTCCATCTCCGCGGGCATCAACGCGCTGTGGGGCCCGCTGCACGGCGGCGCCAACGCGGCGGTGCTGGAGATGCTGGAGAGCATCCAGGCCGAGGGCGGGGACGTGGACGCGTTCATCCGCCGGGTGAAGAACAAGGAGCAGGGCGTCCGGCTCATGGGCTTCGGCCACCGGGTGTACAAGAGCTTCGACCCGCGCGCCAAGATCATCAAGTCGGCGGCGCACGACGTGCTCTCGGCGCTCGGCAAGTCCGACGAGCTGCTGGACATCGCGCTGCGCCTGGAGGAGCACGCGCTGAGCGACGACTACTTCGTCTCGCGCAACCTCTACCCGAACGTGGACTTCTACACCGGCCTGATCTACCGGGCCATGGGCTTCCCGACCAGCATGTTCACCGTGCTGTTCGCGCTGGGCAGGCTGCCCGGCTGGATCGCCCAGTGGCACGAGATGATCGCCGACCCGACGACCCGCATCGGCCGTCCCCGGCAGGTCTACACGGGCGTCGCGGAGCGCGCGTACGTCCCGGTGGAGCAGCGTTGAAGGATGTGACGTAGGTCACATCATCAGGTGTGCAACCTTCGAAGGAGTTGTGGGTCTAACCGGTCAGTGTTGACGCGGGTTCGGCTGGACCCACGCCAACGGCCGTCCGGCCCGGGGTCCCGTGGGGGGACGCTCTGAGCGGACGGCAGGAAGCGCCCCGTGCCGGGCCCTGTGGGGGGACCCGTCGGCGGGGCGCTTCTCTCTTTCCCGAGGGCGCCACCGCGCACTCCCGGCCGCCCCCTTCCGCGCCCCGGGGCGGCTCACGTCGCACCCCAGAACGCAGGCACACCACGGCCCGCACCGGTTCCGCGCCGGTGCGGGCCGTGGTGCGCGGGCGGGCGGTCCTGGCCCGTCCCGGCCCCGGTCAGACCCGGCCGACCAGGTCGTACCCGGCCTCGTCCACGGCCGCCCTGACCGCCTCGTCGTCCAGCGGGCCGTCCGCCGTCACGGTGACCAGGCCCGTCGCGGCGGTGGCGCTCACCTCGCGCACGCCGGGCAGTTCCGAGACCTCCTCGGACACACTTCTCTCACAGTGGGCACAGGTCATCCCGGAAACCTTGTACGTGACCGCGCTCATGACGTCCTCATCTCCTTCACGTCCCGTCCATGCCTTCGCCCCCGGATTATATACCCCTCGGGGGTATGACTTCCGGATGGTGCCGCTCAACCCCGGCGCCCGTGGGCGCGTCACAGACGGATGGGGGGTCGTCTCTGTGTGCGAGTCCCACGGCAATCGGCTCGCGGTGTTGGGGGAAGCGCGGTGGAACGGGTCCTGACCGGTCGGCAGAGTGGAAGCGGGGCGCGTGTCAGGGCCGCTCTCCGGGGGACCCCGGGATCGCCCTCGGGGGTGAACTGCCCCCGCGCTCCGGGGAAACCCGCCCTGATCCCTAGTCATGATGAAAAGATGTTCAGTGCGCCACGTCTCACATGTCAGCTTTGATTGACAGGTCGGTTCACGGGGGCGACCCCTCGCAAGGAAACGGACGAACGCATGGACGGCGCACTGTGGATGTACGTGCTGCTTGCCCTCACCACCGCGCCCCCCCTGGTGCCCAACGCCGCCCTCATCGCCTCCGCCGGGGCGCTCGCCCAGGCCGGTGACATGAGCCTCACGATGGTGCTGCTCGTCGTCGCGGGCAGCGCGCTGGCCGGTGACGCGATCATCTACGGCTGCGGCATGCTCGGCAGCCGCCGCGCCCTCCGCTGGCTCTCCCGCACCCCCCGCCGCAGCGCCGCCCTCGACTGGACGGCCAGCCGGATGCAGGCGTACGGCATCCCGTTCGTCATAGCGGTGCGCTTCGTCCCCAGCGGCCGGGTCATCGGCGGCCTGACCGCCGCCGTGGTCGGCTACCCGGCGCGCCGCTACCTGTTCGGCGCCGGGATCGCCGAGCTCATCTGGGCCTCCTACAGCGTGGGCATCGGCTACTGGGGCGGCTCCGCGCTCGGCGGCACCTGGCCCTCGCTGTTCATCGGCACCGGCGTGTCCGTCGTCGTGGCCGGGGTCGCCCAACTGCTCAGCCGCTGCGGCGGCAACGGGCGGACGGCCGCCCCCGAGGGCCCGCGCCCCACCCCTAAGCCCGTCCCCGGTGCCCCGGGCGGCGCGTGACCCACTCCCTGATCGTGTCCGGATACCAGAACGGCCTGCCCCGCTCCACCACGTCGGGTGGCGGCAGCAGGCCGTGCTTGCGGTAGGAGCGCACGGTGTCCGGCTGCACGCGGATGTGGGCGGCGATCTCCTTGTAGGACCACAGTCCCGGCTGCGTCATCTCCCCGCTCCTCGCTCGGCCCGCCGTACGGGCATTTCTGACGGTGCGTCAGTCTCGCCTCGGAGAACGACGGTCCGGGAGGGGGGTCAGGGTCTGTCGGCCAGCTGTGACGGGCGGCCCGCGTCATGGTGACATCCGTCGCCGACCTGACAAGAACCTGGCGAAACCGGTACACGCCGGCCCGTGACCCGCGCCCGGCGCCCCTTACGTGTGCTGCGGGAAGCCGAGATCGACCCCGCGGTCCGCCGGATCCGGCCACCGCGTCGTCACCACCTTGCCCCGCGTGCAGAACCTGACGCCGTCGTCGCCGTAGACGTGGTGGTCGCCGAAGAGCGAGTCCTTCCAACCGCCGAACGAGTGGTGGCCCACCGGCACCGGGATCGGCACGTTCACGCCGACCATCCCGGCCGCCACCTCCAGCTGGAAACGCCGCGCCGCCCCGCCGTCCCGCGTGAAGACGGCCGCGCCGTTGCCCCACCGCGACGCGTTGACCAGCGCCATCGCCTCGTCGTACGTCGCGACGCGCACGACGCACAGCACCGGCCCGAAGATCTCGTCCCGGTACGCGTCCATCCCCGGCGTCACCCGGTCGAGCAGCGAGACGCCGAGGAAGAAGCCCTCCTCGTGCCCCGGCACCGTGAGCCCGCGGCCGTCCACCACGACCTCGGCGCCCTGGCCGCCCGCGCCCGCGACGTACGCCGCCACCGCGTCCCGGTGCGCGGCCGTGATCAGCGGCCCCATCTCGGACGCCGGGTCGTCGCCAGGACCGATCCGCAGTGCCCGCGCCCGCTCCGCGATCCGCGCCACGAGACCGTCCGCCGTCGCCTCGCCCACCGCGACCACCACGGAGACGGCCATGCACCGCTCGCCCGCCGAGCCGTACGCCGCGCCGACCGCGCCGTCCGCCGCGACGTCGAGGTCCGCGTCCGGCAGCACCACCATGTGGTTCTTCGCGCCCCCGAGCGCCTGCACGCGCTTGCCGTGCTCCGTCGCCGCGCGATGCACCGCCGCCGCGACCGGCGTGGAGCCGACGAAGCTGACCCCCGCGACGTCCGGGTGCGCCAGCAGCCGGTCCACGGCCTCCCGGTCGCCGTTCACCACGTTCAGCACGCCGGGCGGGAAGCCCGCCTCCGCCGCCAGCTCCGCCAGCCGCAGCCCGGCCGACGGGTCCTTCTCGCTCGGCTTCAGGACGAACGTGTTCCCGCACGCCACGGCCAGCGGGAACATCCACAGCGGCACCATCGCCGGGAAGTTGAACGGCGTGATCCCCGCCATGACGCCCAGCGGCTGCCGGATCGACGCGACGTCCACGCCGCCCGACACCCCCGTCGAGAGCTGCCCCTTCAGCTTCTCCGCGATCCCGCAGGCCACCTCCACGATCTCCAGGCCGCGCGCCACCTCGCCCAGCGCGTCGCCGTGCACCTTGCCGTGCTCCGCCGTGATCAGGCGGGCCAGCTCGTCACGCCGCTCGTCGAGCAGCGCCCGGTAGCGGAACAGCAGCGCCGTCCTGCGCGCCAGCGAGGCCGTGCCCCAGGACGTACGGAACGCCTCGCGCGCCGCCGCCACCGCCACGTCCACCTCGGCGGCCGACGCGAGCGCCACCTCGCGCGTGCGCGCGCCCGTCGCGGGGTCGAAGACGGGCCCGGTGCGGCCGGACGCGCCGGGCACGGCCCGGTTGTCGATGAAGTGCCCCAACGGGGTGGTCGTGCCCATGTGGTCCGTCCTCACGTGTCGTGGTGTCACAGGTGGCGGCGGCGCGCCCGGACCGCCCGCTCGTACGCCGCGCGCGCCTCCCGCGTGCCGGGCAGCGCCGACGTGGCCGCCACCGGCACGTCCCACCACGCCTGCGCGGGCGGCCCCGAGGGCGCCGGGTCCGTCTCGACGTACACGCACACGGGCCGCGGCTCCTCCCGCGCCTCGGCCAGCGCCGCGCGCAGCTCGGCCCACGTACGGGCGCGCAGCACGCGCAGGCCGAGCGACGCGGCGTTCGCGGCCAGATCGACGGGCAGCGGCGCGCCGGTGTACGAGCCGTCGGGCGCGCGGAAGCGGTAGGCCGTGCCGAAGCCCTCGGCGCCGGTCTGCCGCGACAGGCCGCCGATGGACGCGTACCCGTGGTTCTGGAGCAGCACGAGCTTGACGGACAGGCCCTCCTGCACGGCCGTCACCAGCTCGGTCGGCCCCATCAGGTACGTGCCGTCGCCGACGAGCGCCCAGACCGGACGGTCGGGCGCGGCCAGCCGGACGCCGAGCGCGGCGGGGATCTCGTAACCCATACAGGAGTAGCCGTACTCCACGTGGTACTGCCGGGGCGAGCGGGCGCGCCAGTAACGGTGCAGGTCGCCCGGGAGGGAGCCCGCCGCGTTGACGACCACGTCGTCCTCGCCCACGACCGCGTCGAGCGCGCCGAGCACCTGCGGCTGGGTGGGGGGCGCGTCCTCGTCGGCTGGCAGCAGGACGGACGTGACGACGCGCTCCCACGCCGCGCGGCCCGCCGCGTACTCCTCGCGGTACGTGTCGGGCACCTGGTGCCCGGCCAGGGCGGCGGTGAGCGCGGTCAGCCCGGCGCGGGCGTCGGCGACCAGGGGTGTTCCGGCCATCTTGTGCGCGTCGTCGGCGCTGATCGTGAGGTTCGCGAAGCGGACGCCTGGGTGCTGGAAGAGGGTGTGGGACGCCGTCGTGAAGTCCGTCCAGCGCGTGCCGACGCCGATGACCAGGTCGGCGGTGCGGGCCAGGTCGTCGGCGACGGCGGTGCCGGTGTGGCCGATGCCGCCCATGTCGCACGGGTGGTCGTGGCGCAGCGAGCCCTTGCCCGCCTGGGTTGACGCGACGGGGATGCCGGTGGCGTCCACCAGCGCGCGCAGCGCGTCCTCGGCGCGGCTGTGGTGCACGCCGCCGCCCGCGACGAGCAGCGGACGCCTGGCGGCGCGTGCGGCGTCGGCCACGCGCGCCAGGGCGTCCGCGTCGGGCGCGGGGCGCGGGACGTGCCAGACGCGCGGGGCGAAGAACTCCTCGGGCCACGCGTGGCTCTCCGCCTGCACGTCCTGCGGCAGCGCGAGGGTGACGGCGCCGGTCCGCGCGGGGTCGGCGAGGACGCGCATCGCGTCCAGCGCGGCGGGGATCAGCGCCTCGGGGCGGTGCACGCGGTCGAACCAGCGGCTGACGGGCCGCAGCGCGTCGTTGACCGACACGTCACCGGCGGCCGGGTGTTCGAGCTGCTGGAGCACGGGGTCGGCCGGCCGGGTCGCGAACGTGTCGCCAGGCAGCAGCAGGACGGGCAGCCGGTTGATCGTGGCGAGCGCGGCGCCGGTCACGAGATTGGTGGCGCCGGGCCCGATCGACGTCGTGACGGCCTGCGCGGACAGCCGGTCACGCTGCCGCGCGAACCCTACGGCGGCGTGCACCATGGCCTGTTCGCTACGGCCCTGGTGGTAGGGCAGCGGTGCCCCGGGGCCCTGCCCGCTCTCCACGAGTGCCTGCCCGATACCCGCCACGTTCCCGTGACCGAAGATTCCCCAGCACGCGTCGATGAGCCGGTGCCGCTGCCCGTCCCGCTCGCTGTACTGCGCGGTGAGGAAGCGGACGAGGGCCTGGGCGACGGTCAGCCGGACGGTGCTCACGTGGTCTCCTCCTGCGGTGCGGCGGGCGCCCCGTACAGCGGCAGCCGGGGGTCCACGGGGGTGTCGGGCCAGGTGTCGCGCAGCCAGGCGTGGTCCGGGTGGTCGCGGATCAGCCACGCGCGGTCGGGGTCGGGGCCCGCCATGACGTTGAGGTAGTACATGGCGTGCCCTGGGGTGGCCATCGCCGGGCCGTGCCAGCCGTCCGGGATCAGCACGGCGTCGCCGCCCCGCACCTCGGCCAGGATGTCGCTGCGGCTGCCGGCGCCGGAGGGGGACACGCGTTGGTAGCCGATGCCAGGGGCGCCCGAGGGGCCCGGCGCGATCTCGTAGTAGTAGATCTCCTCAAGGCGCGACTCCTCGCCGGGCCGCGACGCGTCGTGCTTGTGCGGCGGGTAGGACGACCAGTTGCCGCCCGGCGTCAGCACCTCGACGGCGATCAGCCGGTCGGCGGCGAACACCCCGGCGGCGGCGAAGTTGTTGACCTGCCGCGAGCAGACGCCCGCGCCGCGCAGCTCCACGGGCACCCCGCCCGCCGGTCCGTACCGCGCCGGGAGCCGCCGCCCGCAGCGCGCCCCGGCCAGCGCGAACCGCCCGCCGCCCGCCGAGGCGACCGTCACCTCGGCGCCGCGCGGCGCGTACGCGAAGTCGCTGACGCCCGCGAAGACGTCGCGCCGCCCCGTCAGGGCGAACGTCTCGCCGTCCGCCGTCACCACGCAGCCGCCCGCCAGCGGCAGCACGATCCACTCCTCGTCCCCGGCGGCGAAGGTGTGGCGCTCGCCGGGGCCGAGCCGCAGGACGCGCAGCGAGGCGTACGTCCACCCGGCCGTGGCGGGGGAGACGGCGAGGTCGTAGGGGCCGGACGCGGCGGTCCCGGCGGGGAGATGGAGGCGCGGGCCGGTCGGCATGGAGGCACCCTTCGGGGTCGGTTCACAGGAGCGAGGCGGCGGTGCGCACCGCGTGCGCCACGTCCCCGTCCCTCGGGTAGAGCAGCGACCGGCCGACGACCAGGCCGCGTACGCCCGGCAGCCGCAGCGCGGACCGCCAGCGCTCGTACAGCGCGTCGGGATCGCCGCGCACGTCGCCGCCGAGCAGGACGGTGGGCAGCGTCGTCGCGGCGAGGACGCGTTCCATGGCCTCGGGGTCCGCCTGCGCGTCGTCCGTCACCGGCACCTTGAGCCAGGTGTACGCCGAGGTGCCGCCGAGCCCCGAGGCGATGGCCATCGACGTCATGACGGCCGCCGCGCCCAGGTCGCTCACCGGCCGCTCGCCCGGCCGCCTGCGGCACAGGAACGGCTCGACGAACACCGGCAGCCGCCGTTTCGCCATCCGGTCGATCGTGCGCGCCGCCGTCTCCATCGTGGCGACGGAACCGGCGTCCGCGCGGTCGATGCGCAGCAGCAGCTTGCCCGCGTCGAAGCCGAGGCGGGCGATGTCGCGGGGCCGCATGCCGGTGAACCGGTCGTCCAGCTCGAATGCGGCGCCCGCCAGGCCGCCCCGGTTCATCGAGCCCATGACGACGCGGTTCTCCAGCGCGCCGAGCAGCAGCAGGTCCTCCAGCACGTCGGCGGTGGCCAGCACGCCGTCCACGCCCGGCTGTTCCAGCGCGGTCAGCAGCCGGGCGAGCATGTCGTGCCGGTCGGCCATGGCCAGCGGCCTGCCGCCCACGGCGAGCGCGCCGCGCGCCGGATGGTCCGCCGCGACGATCAGCAGCCGCCCGCGCGCACCGAGCAGCGGGCGCCTGGCGCGGCGTGCGGCGGCCTCGGCGACCGCCTCGGGGTCGCGGCTGCGCACGAGCGGGAGGTCGGCTATGCGGATGCTGCTCACACCTGCTCC
Organism: Streptomyces avicenniae; assembly: GCF_000719135.1. Taxonomy (GTDB): domain Bacteria; phylum Actinomycetota; class Actinomycetes; order Streptomycetales; family Streptomycetaceae; genus Streptomyces; species Streptomyces avicenniae. The sequence continues at coordinate 86,182 of NZ_JOEK01000015.1, forward strand.
TCACGGGGCGCGCCGGTGAGCAGCGCCTCCACCTCGTCGGGACGCGGCATGGCCGTCGAGCAGGCGAGCCGCCCCGCGACGAGGGCGCCCGCCGCGTTGGCGTAGCGCATGACGCGCTCGGCGTCCCAGCCCGCCAGCAGGCCGTGGCAGAGCGCGCCGCCGAACGCGTCGCCCGCGCCGAGGCCGTTGACGACCTCGACGGGATGCGGCGGCGTGCGCGTCACCGTGCCGTCGCGGTGCACGGACAGGACGCCGTCCGGGCCCTGCTTGACGACGGCCAGCTCGACGCCCGCGCCGAGCAGCGCGTCGGCGCAGGCGCGGGGGGTGTCGGCGCCGGTGGCGACGCGGCATTCGGCCAGGTTGCCCACGGCGACGGTCGCGTGCGCGAGGGCGGCGCGGTAGTGCGGGCGGGCGGCCTCCGGGTCGCCGTCCGGCCAGAACATCGGCCGCCAGTCGAGGTCGAAGACGGTCACGCCCGGGTCCTTCCCCGTGCCGCGCGCCGCGTGCCGTGCGGCGAGGGCGGCCAGCGTCGCCGTGCGGCTCGGCTCGGCGCACAGCCCCGTGCCCGTCATCCAGAAGACGCGGGCCCGCGCGATGGCCGTCATGTCCAGCTCGTCGGCGTGCAGTTCGAGGTCGGGGGCCTTGGGATAGCGGTAGAAGTACAGCGGGAAGTGGTCCGGCGGGAAGATCTCGCAGAACGTGACGGGCGTCGGCGGCCCCGGCACGTCCGTCACCCAGCGCGCGTCCACGCCGAAACCGGCCAGCGCCTCGCGGCAGTAGTCGCCGAACGGGTCGCGCCCGGTGCGGCTGATGACCGCCGCGCTGCGGCCGAGGCGCGCCGCGGCCACCGCCACGTTGGTGGCCGAGCCGCCCAGGAATTTCCCGAAGGATTCGACACGCGCCAGTGGGACACCTGTCTGGAGCGGGTAGATATCGACTCCGATACGCCCCATGGTGAGGACATCCATCGCCGCAGCTCCTTCGCTCGCGTGTCGGTGGGTCCCTACCCAGGTTCGGCCGGGCCACCGCACCTGTCAATGATTTGTACTGACATTACGACAACATATTGACAGCCGTGGGTGCCGGAGGGTTCGCTTCGACGGACGACCTCCCGGCGCCCGCCGTCAAGTGCCCCTTTCCCCCAGCGAAGTGAGGTACGGACGATGCAACGGACAAGACCCGCCGCGCTCGTGGCCGCCTGCGCCGCGGGCGCGCTGCTCCTCGCCGGCTGCACCAGCGACACCGGCGGACGGCGCGCCCAGGAACGCGCGGAACAGGCCGCCGCCGCGGGACGCGCCGACACGCCCCGCATCACCGTCGCCCTCATCACCCACGGCGCGCCGGGCGACACCTTCTGGGACACCGTGCGCAAGGGCGCCGAGCAGGCCGCCGCCAAGGACAACGCCGAGCTCATCTACGCCGGTGACCCCGCCGCGTCCGAACAGGCCGCCCTCATCGAGAACGCCGTGGACCAGGACGTGGACGGCATCGCCCTCACCATGCCCGACCCCGAGGCCCTGTCCGCCGCCATCGACCGCGCCCACGCCGCGGGCATCCCCGTCGTCGGCCTCAACGCGGGCCTGCCCGCCTGGCAGGACGCCGGGCTGCTCTCCTACTTCGGGCAGGACGAGTCCGTCACCGGCCGCGCCTTCGGCGACCGGCTGAACGACCTCGACGCGCGCCACGGCGTCTGCGTCGTCCACGAACAGGGCAACGTCTCGCAGGAGCAGCGCTGTTCGGGCGTCGCCGAGACCTTCGAGGGCGAGTTGGAGACGCTGTACGTGGACGGCACCGACATGCCGTCCGTACGCTCCACCGTCGAGGCCAGGCTGCGGCAGGACGACTCGATCGACTACGTCGTCGCCCTCGGCGCCCCCTTCGCCCTCGCGGCGGTCGGGTCCGTCGCCGACGCGGGCAGCGACGCCGGGATCGCCACCTTCGACCTCAACCCCGAGCTCGCCACCGCCATCCGCGACGGCGACATCGCGTTCGCCGTCGATCAACAGCCCTACCTCCAGGGCTACCTGGCCATCGACGCGCTCTGGCTGCACCGCTTCAACGGCAACGTCAGCGGCGGCGGCGAGGAACCCGTCCTGACCGGCCCCGCGTTCGTGGACCGCGACAGCGTCGAGGACATCGCCGACTACATCGAGAACGGCACCAGGTGACCGCCGCCGCGGCGCCCCCCGCCGCCCCCGCGCCCACCCCGGGCGACCCGGCCGCCGACCGGCCGCGCCGCACCGCCGCCGCCCGCGTACGCCGCGCCCTCGCCCGGCCGGGAACCGGCGCACTCGCCGGGGCGATCGCCGTCTACGTCCTCTTCTGGGCCGTCGCGCCGCCCTTCCGGCAGCTCGACTCGCTCGCCACCGTGCTCTACCAGTCCTCCACGCTCGGCATCATGGCCGTCGCGGTCGCCCTCCTCATGATCGGCGGCGAGTTCGACCTGTCGGCGGGCGTCGCCGTCATCACGTCCGCGCTCACCGCGAGCATGGTCGCGTTCCAGTTCACGCTGAACGTCTGGTCGGGCGTGCTCGCCGCGCTCGTCCTCTCCCTGGCCGTCGGCGCGTTCAACGGCTTCCTGCTGGTCCGCACCCGGCTGCCCAGCTTCCTCGTCACCCTCGCCACGTTCCTGATGCTCCAGGGCCTCAACATCGCGCTCACCAAGGCCGTCACCGGCAACGTCGCCACCGACTCCATCCGCGACATGGCGGGCTTCGACCAGGCCGAGGCCGTCTTCTCCTCCAGCATCGGCATCGGCGGGACGCAGCTGCGCGTCACCGTCCTGTGGTGGCTCGGCTTCGCGGCGCTCGCCAGCTGGGTGCTGCTGCGCACCCGGTACGGCAGTTGGGTGTTCGCCGTCGGCGGCGACGCGGCGAGCGCGCGGGCGGCCGGGGTGCCCGTCACGTTCGTCCGCATCACGCTGTTCATGACGGTCGGCCTCGCCGCCTGGTTCGTCGGCATGCACCACCTCTTCGCCTTCAACACCGTGCAGTCGGGCGGCGGCGTCGGCAACGAACTGCTGTACATCGCCGCGGCCGTCATCGGCGGCTGCCTCCTCACCGGCGGCTACGGCTCGATCGCCGGGCCCGTCGTCGGCGCGTTCCTGTTCGGCATGGCGTCCCAGGGCATCGTCTACGCCGACTGGGAGCCCGACTGGTTCTCGTTCTTCCTCGGCGCCATGCTGCTGCTCGCCGTCCTGCTCAACCTGTGGATCCGCCGACAGGCCACCCGGAGGTGACGGCCCCCATGACCACCGACCCGACACCCGACGCGACGCCGGACGCTGCGCTCGTCGAACTCCGCGGCGCGGGCGTCTCGTACGGCCCCGTCCGCGCCCTGCACGGCGTGGACCTGCGCGTCCTTCCCGGCCGCGTCAGCTGCGTCCTCGGCGACAACGGCGCGGGCAAGTCCACGCTCATCAAGGTCGTCTCGGGACTGCACCGGCACACCGAGGGCGAACTGCGCATCGACGGGCGGCCCGTGCGCCTCGCCTCGCCCCGCCAGGCCATGGACCTGGGCATCGCCACCGTCCACCAGGACCTGGCGACGCTCCCGCTGATGCCGGTCTGGCGCAACTTCTTCCTCGCCCGCGAACTGACGCGCGGTCGTGGCCCGTTCCAGCGCCTCGACATCCCGCGCATGAAGCGCGTCGCCGACGAGGAACTGCGCGCCATGGGCATCGCCCTGGACGACCTCGACCAGCCCGTCGGCTCCCTCTCCGGAGGCCAGCGGCAGTCCGTCGCCATCGCCCGCGCCGTCCACTTCGGCGCGCGCGTCCTCGTCCTGGACGAGCCGACCGCCGCCCTCGGCGTCAAACAGTCGGGCGTCGTGCTGCGCCACGTCGCCGCCGCGCGTGAACGCGGCCTGGGCGTCGTCCTCGTCACGCACAACCCGCACCACGCGCACCTCGTCGGGGACCACTTCACCGTCCTGCGGCTCGGCACGGTCGAGCTCAGCGCGGACCGCGACGCCGTGACGCTCCCCGAACTGACCGAACACATGGCGGGCGGCGCCGACCTCGACGCGCTGCGGCACGAACTCGGCACCCCCGCACACCAGAACAGGAGCACCGAGCGATGACCGCACTGGACCGCATACGCGTCGGCTCTGCACCCGACTCCTGGGGAGTCTGGTTCCCCGACGACCCCAAGCAGGTGCCCTGGCAGCGCTTCCTGGACGAGGTCGCCACCGCCGGGTACGAGTGGATCGAACTCGGCCCCTTCGGCTACCTCCCGACGGACCCCGACGTCCTGCGCGCCGAACTCGACCGCCGCGGCCTGCGCGTCTCGGCCGGAACCGTCTTCACCGCCCTGCACCGCGGGCCCGCCGTCTGGGACGCCACCTGGGAGCACGTCTCCCGCGTCGCCCACCTCACGAAGGAGACCGGCGCGCGCCACCTCGTCGTCATCCCCGAGTTCTGGCGCGACCAGGTGACCGGCGCGCCGCTGGAGCCCGACCGGCTCTCCGCCGAGCAGACGGCCGACCTCGCGGCGGGTCTCGAACGGCTCGGGCGCGCCGTCCGCGACGCGTACGGCCTGCGGATCGTCGTCCACCCGCACGCCGACACCCACATCGACGGCGAGGAGGCCGTCGCGCGCCTCCTCGACGCCACCGACCCCGACGACGTCGGCCTGTGCCTCGACACCGGCCACTACGCGTACTGCGGCGGCGACACGCTGCGGCTCATCCGCACCTACGGCGAGCGCATCGGCTACCTCCACCTCAAGCAGGTGAACCCGGCCGTGCTCGCCGAAGTGCGCGCCGAGAAGCTGCCGTTCGGGCCCGCCGTGCGGCGCGGCGTCTTCAGCGAGCCGCCCGCGGGCGTGCCCGACCTGCCGCCCGTGCTGGCGGCGGCGCAGGGCCTCGGCGTGGACCTGTTCGCCATCGTCGAGCAGGACATGTACCCGTGCCTGCCCGACCAGCCCCTGCCCATCGCCAGCCGGACACGCCGCTTCCTGTCCGCCTGTGGCGCGTAACCTGCCGCCAGGACCGGCCCGTACGCCAAGGAACGTGAAGATGACGCACACCGCCCCCCTCGGCGTCGCCGTGATCGGCGCAGGAACGATGGGCGCCGACCACGTGCGACGGCTCGACCGCGCCGTGGCGGGCGCCCGCGTCGCCGCCGTCGCCGACCTCGACGCGGACCGCGCGCGGGCGCTCGCCGACCCCGTCGAGGGCTGCGCCGCCCACACCGACCCCGAGGCCGCCATGGCCGCGCCCGGCGTGGACGCCGTGCTCATCGCCTCGCCCGGGCCCGCGCACGAGGCGGCGCTGCTGGCCGCCCTCGACCGCGGGCTGCCCGTGCTGTGCGAGAAGCCGCTGACGCCCGACCCGGAGGGCGCGCTGCGCGTCCTGGCGGCGGAGCGCAAGCTCGGCGGGCGCCGCATCCAGGTCGGCTTCATGCGGCGCTACGACAGCGAGTACGCGCAGCTCGCCGCGCTGCTGGCCTCCGGGGAGCTGGGCCGCCCGCTGCTGCTGCACTGCCGCCACCGCAACGTGTCGGTGCACCCGTACTTCACCGACGCGTCGCTGATCAACGACTCGGTGGCCCACGAGTTCGACGCCGCCCGCTGGCTGCTCGGCCACGAGATCACCGCCGTCCAGGTCTTCAGGCCCACCCCGAGCGCGCAGGCGCCCGAGGGCTTGAGCGACCCGCAGCTCGTCGTCTTCGAGACGGACGGCGGCGCCCTCGTGGACGTCGAGATCTTCGCGAACAGCGGCTTCGGCTACCAGGTGCAGGCGGAGGCGGTCTGCGAGCGCGGCACCGCCCGCATCGGCGACGCGCACGGCCTGCTGGTCAACGCGGCGGGTCGCTGGGGCGGGCCCGTTGACCAGCACTACCTGACGCGCTTCGCCGACGCGTACGACCGCGAGGTGCGCGCCTGGGTGGACGCGACGCGGCGCGGCGAGGTGACGGGCGCCGACGCCTGGGACGGCTACGCCGTCGCCGCCGCCTGCGCGGCCGGGACGGAGGCCCAGCGCACCGGCCGCCGCGTCGCCGTGGACATGGTCGAGAAGCCGCGGCTGTACCGCGACTGACGCGGTTACGCTGTGCCAGGACTGAGGGAAAGGCCGCTCGTGGACGTGCAGTTCAGCGTCGATCGCACCAGCCCGGTGCCGCTGTACTTCCAGCTGTCCCAGCAGCTCGAAGCGGCCATCGGACGCGGCGAGCTGCCCCCGGGGACGCTGCTGGGCAACGAGATCGACCTCGCCGGGCGCCTCGGCCTGTCCCGGCCGACCGTCAGGCAGGCCATCTCCGCGCTGGTGGACAAGGGGCTCCTGGTGCGCCGCCGGGGCGTCGGCACCCAGGTCGTCCACAGCATGGTGCGCCGCCCGCTCGAACTGAGCAGCCTGTACGACGACCTGGCGGGCGCGGGCCGCCGCCCGACGACCCGCGTGCTCGGCCTCACGACCGTCGCCGCGTCGGGCGAGGCGGCGGCGGTCCTCGGCCTGGCGGCGGGGGACGACGTCCTGCGGATGGAGCGGCTGCGGTTCACGGACGGCGAGCCGATCGCGTACCTGACCAACCACCTCCCGGCGCACGCCGTGCGCGCCACGGCCCCCGACCTGGAGGCCACCGGCCTGTACCGCCTCCTGCGGGCGGCGGGGACGACGCTGCACAGCGCCCACCAGACCATCGGCGCGCGGGCGGCGACGGCCGAGGAGGCACGGCTGCTGGACGAGCCGCCGGGCGCGCCGCTGCTGTGCATGACGCGGACGGCGTACGACGACAAGGGGCGCGCCGTCGAGTTCGGCAGCCACCTCTACCGGGCGTCGCGCTACTCGTTCGAGCTGCAACTGCTGATCAGGTCATGACCGCGCCCGCGCGGGGGCGGGGGGCGCGGGGGGCGTGACGGCGCGGTGTCCGCGGATGACGCCGTATTGCGCGCGATGCCGTTCTCGTTACCGACCGCCCCGCACCGTTGACCGCGGGCGTGCGCCGAGGGACAGTCGTGACAGCGGATGACGCACACGGCCGTGTGCCCGAGTGGTTCAGGGACTCGCCTGCAAAGCGAGTTACACGAGTTCGATTCTCGTCACGGCCTCTTCTCCCGCCACCCCGGATGACCAGCGCCTAGTTGTGGGGCGGACCGCCTGGCGGTCCGCCCCACAACTATGCGCCGTCTCACTTTCCGTCTCAGTCCGGTGTTCGTCCCGTGGCCGTACCAGGAGGACGCCAGTTCTGATTCGACGTTAGATAAGATGATCGCGCGGTTTGGCGTTTGGCGCCGCTCCGTTCTCCGGTTGGGACATCGCAACGACAACCACCCTAGGAGGACAGATGCGTCATAGGCGACATCGCAAACGAAAGCGCCCAGCCTGGGAGTTCTGGTCATTTGTGGTCAACCTCGCGCGCCTCATTTATGAGGTGTGCGGGAGGGACTAGCTCGCCACGCGACCGCCAGGTGGGCGCCTCGTCAAGGATGGGGTTCGGGTGCCTCCGGGCCCCATCCTTCGTTCCGGACCGGATCGGCGAGAAAAATACCGACCCGCTACCGTTCCGACATAGACAATATTACAGGCTCTCGGGCCAAGATTGGCATTAGGAAGTTCAGTAGAAACTTCCGTGCTTCCCGTCAGTTGCTTCCTGGAATGTTCTCCCAGATCAGCGCGTCCACCTGCTGCGCAACGCTGCTGCGGACTTCGTCCACGATGTGCTGGTACCGCGTGGCCATCGCCGTGGTGGACCAGCCCATGAGGTTCATGACCGCGCGTTCGGGGACTCGGAGGATCAGGAGCACCGTCGCGGCCGTGTGGCGAGCGTCGTGAAGGCGGGCGTCCCGGAGGCCCCCGTCGCGGAGCAGAGCCTTCCACTCGCTCCAGTCGTGGCGATGCGAGATGTCCGATCCGGTCGGCGTCGCGAACACCCAACCCTCGTCGGTCCACCGTTCACCGGCTGCCTTACGCTCCACGTTCTGCGTCACCCGGTGCGCCCGGAGAAGCTGGACCACTTGAGGCGGTAGCCCCACGCGCCGACGGCCGGCCCGTGACTTGGTGCGGGACGTCTTGTCGTTGGTCCGACGGCGTTCCGGGCAGTAGCCGGCCTTCTTGCCGCATGCGGTGTTGCAGCCGTGGGCGTAGCGAGGACGCAACCGGCTCCGGCGAATGCACAGGATGCCGTTGTCCAAGTCCACGTCCTCCCACCTGAGCCCCAGAGCCTCGCCCTGCCGTAGGCCGAGCGCCAGTGCGACGGCCCAACGCGCCGCGTTCCGCCGCTTGTCGGCGGCTGCGAGGAGCCGTCGGACCTCTGCCACGGTGAACGGTTCGATCTCCTCTTCATCGACGCGAGGTGCCGTGACCTTGTTGAGGGGATTCTCCGCCAGGTGGCCTCGTCGTACGGCGGCGTTCAGCGCCGTACGGAAGGTGCGGTGCACCTGGTGCGCTGTGGCGGGCTTGGCGCCGCTGGACTGCATCTTGCTGTAGAGCCGTTCGACGTGCTCCGGTGCGAGACGGTCAAGGCGGTGGGCCCCGAGTCCCGGGATGAGGTGCTTCCGGACGGCGACGCCGTAGCCGACCATCGTGTTCTCGTTGACTCGTTCCGGCGCGATGTTCTCGATCCAGTGGGTGAGCCAGGTCTCGACGGTCCAGCGGACGCCTGCCTTGGGAACCTTGCGGGTGTTGCGAAGCTTCTCCAGTTCCTTGACGGCCTCGGCGACCTCGTTACGCGTCTTGCGCTCGATGTGGCGACGGTCGGGTGTGCCGTCGTCACGGGTGCCCACGGTGACGCGGCCGTGCCACTTGCCGTCCTTGCCGAGGTAGATGGAGGAGCGGCCGTTCGGCTGGCGGGTGCGCTTCTTGGGTTCGGTCTTGTTCCGCTCGCTGCCGTCGTCTGCCACGGAGGTGCTCTTCATGCGATGACCTCTCCCGAGCGGCAAGTCCTGCGGAGCCGGGCGACGAACGTGGTGATCGCGTCGGCCGGAACGCGGCGGAGACGGCCCACGGGAACGGACTCCAGCTCGCCTGAGCTGATGAGCCCGAAGCAGGTGGTGCGGCCGATGCTCAGGCGCCGGGCGGCTTCCTCGACGGTGAGAAGGGCGAGGGTCGGGTCAGGGGTGCTCTCACTCATCGCCGACTCCCTTCGTGATCCCGGAAGTCGGGCGGTCGGACAGGTGGGACACGGCGGAGAGGTTCTCGTGTTTGGTGCCGAGATCGGGGTAGTACCGGCCGGTGTTGTCCTTGGTGAGCTGTCCGTCGGCGGCCATGCGGGAGCAGGTGCGGCGGATGGTGTCGGCGTCGGTCTGGGGGAGGGCCGCCGCGATGTCCTTGGGCCTGGCGCCGGGGTTGGCGCGGACGTGGCGGAGGATGTTGGCGCGGGTGTCGCCGATGGTGTGGTCCGTGGCGGGGCCTTTGAGGAGTTGCCAGGCTCCGGCGGCGGCGTGGAAGCGAAGCGCGTACTCCGATTCGTCCACGTCGCGGCCGGTGACGTGCAGAACGCCGTCCGCCTGTCCTCGTGCGCGCTTCAACACCAGCGTGGCGTCAGCGGCGCCGGCGATGCCGTTGGTGCCGGACACCTCGGCGAGGAAGTCGTCCGCGCCCGCCTTGCGGACGTGGTGGACCAGGACGACGGCGACGCCGTAGTGGTCGGCGATGCGCTTGGCGTGGCCTACGGCGGCGTAGTCGGCGTCGTAGGCGGACGCGCCGGGGGCCGAGGGGCCGCGCATCTTGGCGAACACGTCGATGACGACCATGCGCGCGGTGGGGTTGCGCTCCAGCCATTGCGCGATGGCCTCACCGCCTCCCTGCGGCAGCGGCGGACAGGACGTGGCCAGCGTCAGGCCGGGCGGCGCGGGGCGCCCGCCCAGGATCTTGCCCATGCGGCTCTGGAGGCGGCGCGGGGTGTCTTCGAGCGCGAGGTAGAGCACCGGCCCGCCCTCGACGGGCACGGCGTCCATGGCCATGCCACCGGCCGCCACCGACAGGCCAAGCCCCAGGGACAGCCAGGACTTGCCGACCTTCGGCGGTCCGGCGAGCAGGTTGACGCCTTCGGCGAGGATGCCGGGTACCGCCCATTTCGGGTCGGGGAACTCGGCAGCCATCAGCTCATCAGCGGTCCACGCGGTGCGGATACGCTGCTGAGCCGGTTCGATGGGGTGCGGCTCGGCGGCAGCCGGTACGGAGTACAGGTGCGGCCCGGCCAGGGGTGCGGCGTTCATGCGGCGGCACCTCTCACGGTGCGCGGGCGGCGGGCGCCGGCCCGCAGTCCGGACGCGATCGTGCGGGGGATCTCCCGGGGCGTCTGTCCGACCTGCGCGGCGGCCGGGGACAGGGACGCGTGCACGTCCTCGGCGGTCAGCTCTCCTCCGGCGACGAGCTGCCCCAGAGCGACAGCCGCGAGGTACAGGGCCTCGTTGTGCCGGTCAGGCGCCGAGTCCGTGACCCGGCGGACCTCCGCATCCAGCGCGGCGGTCAGGTAGGCCGTGCGCCGGTCGCCGCCCGTCAGCGCGACCACGGTGGGACGCTGCGGGGGCAACGGCGGCGGCGCCAGCAACGCGGCCAGCCAGGCAGGCAGCGGCGCGGGCTCCGCGTCATGGACGACCGTGTAGGGGCGGCCGTTGACCGTACTGCCGGGACCGACGACGTATCCACCGCCCGCCCGCGTATCGACCTTCCACCCCAGCTTCCCACTGCTGTTGCGCAGTTCGATCCCAGTGGGAGCCGCGAAATACAGATGGGTCCCACCGCGACCGGTGCGCACGGTGAACGTGTCGGCCGGGTACCGCTGGCCGTGCCGTTCGCACACGGCCGCGAACACGTCCATGCCGTCCCGCACACCCTCCCCGACCCAAATGGGCGGCGGGGTGTCGTCGGCGTCCTTCGGCGTGTCGAGATCGACCACAACCAGCCGGGAGGGACCGGCCGCGACCCCCACGTTGTACGGACCGGCGGCCCAACAGCGAGCAATACGCCCCGGGTCCATGGTGGCCCGCTGCTCCCACACGGAGACGGCCGGACGCTTGTCCTCGGGGATCAGCGGAAAGACATGCCAGCCGCGGCGGACCAAGCGGAGGGCGGCCCTGCGACCGGGGGCGGACTGTTCGGGCATGACGGTATAGGTCATGCTTGAGGTCTCCTGTTCTGTCTTCGGGTGGAACGGGGAAGGGCCGGCGTGGCGGACGACCTTGGCGGGGAGTTCCGCCACGCCGGTTGGTTATTCAGCATTCGCCTGGCTGACGCTCGCCGCTAGACGATTTAGAACCGGTTTCAGTAAGGGAAAATTGGATCTCTTTGGGCTGGGGCCTCACCAATTTTGGGATTCCCGGATGGTGGGATTTCTTCCCCTTCCGTGAAGGTGTGGAAAAAAGCGACCCAAAGTTGATTCCATATTGGTGGTACTTTGGCCCAAGTTTCCTGCCCGTTGCGGCGAATTGCGGATCTCGTGGTTGGCTGGTTCTGTGCGGCTCACGCCTCCCCCGGTGCTCCGATCGATGCGATGGCGTCGATGAGTGAGGCGGTGACGTTGTTGATGGCGTCGGCGGCGCCGGTTTGGGCGAGGTAGAAGCCGAAGAGTGCGGCGGCCAGGAATGCGCCGAAGCCGAGGGCGCGGAACTTGAGCAGGAAGCCGACGAGGACGCCGAAGATCACGATGAGGGAGAGGGTGACCATGCGCAGACTCCTTTTCGTGGGATACGAAGCTGAGCTGTCAGCGGTCGCGGTGCAGCCAGAAACGGATGAGGAGGTTCACCAGGCGGCGGCCGTGGCGGATGCGGTAGCCGTGGCCCTTGCAGTGGCGGCAGTTCTTGCCGCGCATCGGGCGGCCCTTGCGGTTCGTACCGATGTGGAAGCCGAAGCCCTCGCAGCGGCGACAGCGGGTGAACGGGCTGACGTAGCACAGTCCGAGGTAGCAGAAGGTGACGATGACGACGAGGGCGCTAGCGGTGAGTTCCGGGGACATGAGGGCTCCTGTGGGCCGGTTTCCGGCATGGCCGAGGTAGGGTCGGTAATCGATAACGGCCTGCTCAGTGATGGTTTTAGGTGCTAGCGCAGCCGCTAACGTTAGCGGCGAGGTCTGCTAGCGCTGTGGGGCGTGCGTCGGGTCAGGCGACACGCTGTTCGTCACGCCGAGTGAGTGCGGATTCGATGCGGGCGCGTTCAAGGCCGCGCCGGTTGACGACCTTCCCGCTGATGCGTCGGCCCACTTGGACGGTGCTGATCCCGTGCGGCTTGAGGGCGGCGGTCAGTTGCTCGGCGGGCCAGTCGCCGTAGACGGACGGCCGGAGTTCGGACAGCCGCTCAAGGGCGGTCTCCGTCCAGACTTTCGCCTCTTCCGGTCGGATCACGGCCAGGAGATCAGTCAGCACGTCCAGGCCGGTGCCGTCCGGGCGTTCGTCCCCGCCGATCGCCTCGCCGTTCAGAGTGCCGACGGCGCGGCGGAGGGCGACGGCCTTGGCGGCGATGCGGGCGGTGGCCGGGTCGTCCAGATAGGCCGTGCGGACCACGGTAGGCAGGGTGGTGGCACCGACCAGATAGCCCGTGCCGGCGTCGATCTCGGGCCGGAATTGGGTGGCGCGCACCCCGTTTTTATAGGTGGAAGTGCCCAACACCATGTCGTTCTCGGTCTGGCCGGCGACCTTGAGGCAGAACCGGATCGACACATTGCCGCTGACGCCGGTCGGAAGGCTGTCCTTGTCCGGGCGTTGGGTGGACAGAATCAGGACGACGCCCAGAGCGCGGCCGAGCTTGATGACGAACTCGGCGTCCATCGCGGCCTGCTTACCGTGCCGAGGTGACAGAAAGATGTTCTGGCACTCGTCGAAGACGGCGACCAGCGGCCACAGGCGGAGCGAGCGGCGGTCGGCGATGGCGCGCGTGATCCGCTTGTCCGGGCAGAGGTCGCGCGGGAGGCTCCTGAGCACCTTGACGCGGCGTTCGACCTCACGGCGCAGCAGGGACAGGGAGTCGGTGGCGTACTGGATCGAGTCGTCGTCCAGTCCGGAGACGAAGCGGCGGCACACGGGTTCCAGCGCGTCCAGATCGCCGGTGCCCTTGTTCTCGTGAATCCACAGTTCGGCGGTCGGGTCGAGGGCCGCGCCGCACGCCAGTACCCGCACGGTCGCGGTTTTGCCCTGGCCGGGCAACGAGCCGATCAGCACGTTGTGCTGGATCAGTGGGACCGACTGAGGTCGCCCACGCGGGTCGATGCCGAAGGGGATGCGCTGGAACACGTCGTGTCGTTCGCCGTTCGCCAAGGGCCACTTCACCGGTCCGGTCTTCGACAGGTCGCGGTCGCCGACCCACAGGACCAACCGGCCTTCGTGCTCCGTCGGGTCAGGGTCGGGCCACACGCATCCGAGCGGTCGGCGCAGTCCGGAGGCGAGTCGGGCGCGGCGGTCGATCACGTCTGTGACGGTGACGCCCAACGGCAGGTCGATGTCCGCGCGCCAGCCGGGTCCCTCGCGGGTGATCGGGGCGACGAAGCGGATGCCGTCGCGCCCCTTGTTGACCTCGTTGGTGATCTGCGTGATGCCGATGGCGGCCATGGCGCGGACGACGATGTCCGAGGTGAGCTTGGCGACCTCGGTCCTGATGATCGCGCGGGAGGTGAGCGGTGCGTCGGCCGGTGCTCCGGCGGCGCCGAGCACGGCCATGGTCACCAGAGCGGTCACGGCCTGGGAGAGCGGCGAGGCGGCGTAGGTCAGCCCCGCGAGGAGGATCAGAGCCAGCGGCGTGCCCACGGCGAGACATGTGCCCCGCCAGCGGACGCGGGCGTCGCGCCGGATGGACAGCCGCAGCCATTCCGCCACGTCCTGCCGGCGTGCGGCGGCTTCGCGCAACGGCAGGCTCTCGGCGTCGCGTGCCCACCGGCCCAAGCCGATCAAGGCGCGGCAGGCACCACGCGGGCAACGGATCAGCAGCCTGCCGAGGTAGGCGGGCGAGCGGAGACCGTGGAACGCGAGGGTGTGGCCGAGGTGCCCGGCCAGCCAGCGGGCGCCGTCGAGGAAGCCGGCCTTCGAACGCAGCCAGTCGGGTCGAACCGGTCGGCGCTTCGCCGACCGCAGTCGGGTCAGCCGACCGGGCTCGGGGGCGTCGGGTCGGTCGGCGAGGGGTGGTCGGTCGTCGGTGGCCCGATGGTCGCCGACCGACGGTCGGTCGTCCGGAGTGGGCGGGGGCACGATCCGCAACGGCGGGGGAACGTGCCTCTTCTGGTCGTGGTCCACTGGCGTTCCCTTGTCCGTGGATCTTTCGATGCGTCCGGTGGGTGAGGGAGGGCCGGGGCCCGATCGTGGCTCGGTCGGCTGAGTCGGGCCCCGGTTCGCGCTGTTCCTAGACGGGAGGGGAGAGGCGGGCGAGGCGTTCGGCGCGGAGCGTGTCGCGCAGTAGTCGGCCGTTGTCCTGCGAGGTGTGCACCGCCTTGCGGATGGCTTGGGCGGTGAGTTGGTCGGTGGGCCATTCGCGGGTGATCTCACGCGCCTGAGCGAGGAGTTCGGCGGGGGAACGGGAGGGCCTGTCCCCCGGGGGACAGGGCTTGGGCGGTTCATCGGATTCGGCGGTCAGCCCGGCAGGGGACAACTCGCCGAGGCGCAGCAGGGCCCGGGTGCGGCGTGGGGCGCGACGCCGCCAGGCACGGCCGTAACGTTCGCGCAACTCGGCTCGAACCAGAACCCGTTGCCGCTCGCGGGCCAGTGCCTCGCGGTAGTCGGTCGTCTCCCAGAGCACCATCCGGCGCCAGAGGGCGAGGGTGGTGAACGGGGCCAGCAGCCAGCGGGAGCGGCGCACCCGTTCCATCCGTGTGCCGTTCGCGGCGCCGATGCGGACGGCGTACGCGTGGGCGGCGATCTCGGAGAGCACGACCCATAGCAGGGGCATCACCCCATGGGCGATACGGGCGGGGAGCGTGTCCCCGACCGTGACGTTCAACCAGCACGTCACCCCGGTCAGGGCCCACGGGACAGCGCGCACCCAAGCCAGTGCCATGTGCATCCGTACCAACAGCAAATGAGCCATGGTGAACACGGGAATGGCGAGGTCGATGCCGGTCGGCAGCATCCACGGGTAGTCGAACCCCCAGCGTCCGGCAGCGGCCGACACAGCATCGAACGAAGACGCCAACCCGAGTCCGCCCACTCCGGCGGCTGCGGTGGAAGTGACGGCGAGCAGAGACCGTTCCCGCTTGCTGAGCGTCGTCGTGGCGGTCATGGGGTACCGCCATGGCGCTGGACGGGCACGGCGGCGAGAAGGGTCACGTGAGGCGACGCGTCGTCGTGGACGCCGCACAGGTCCTCGGTCCAGGTCCACTCGTCACCGGGCGCGATTCCGAAACCGAACTCAGCCAGTCTCGTCGCGCGCTCGGCCACGGTCGGCGTGTGCCTCCGGCCGGGCCAAGCCGTCGCGGGCCAGGCGGAGACTCGGCCGGGGCAGATCGCCACGGTGAGGGTCCAACGGGCGCCGGTGGGGAGCGTTCGAGGGGCGGTGCACCGCAAGGCCAGGAGAGCCGTGAACTTGGGTGTGCCGATCATGCGACCGCACCTCGCCACGTTCGGGCCAGCGGGCGCTGCTGGAAGGGCAGGGTGCGGGTCAGGGCCTCGGCGTAGCGCGCGTCCAGGGCGGTGATCTCGTCGTCGCGCCCGGCGTGGCGCAGCTCGTCGAGGATGTCGCGGGCGGCAACCATGCGTACCGCGCGTTCGTCGTCGCTCTCGGGATGCAGCGGACCTCGGAACAGGTCCAGGTCGATGCCGATCGGCAGGCCCGCGTGAAGCAGGTCGGCCGCCGTATCGCGGTCGGTCACGGGATGCTCCTGTGGCTGGCTGGGCGGGGAAGGAGACACGTCCGGCGGGCGACCTTGGCGGGGAGTCCCACCGGCCGGTGAGGGAGCTTGGCGGTCGGGGTCAGACCCGCACCGCGCAGAGTCGGCCGTTGAGGAGACGGCGGAGGGCGGAGGACGCGACCAGCGCGAGAACCGCGCAGATCGCCGACTCGGCGCCGATTCCGGGGAGGCGGCTGCTGCCGACGAGAACGACGACCACGACGACGATGATCAGGAGCACGGTCACCACGGCACGCCCGGGGTGCAGGGGCTCGTGGGCCTGCGTGACGCGTTCGACCGCGTGAGGGCTGACCACGCGCGACCCCTGCCCATCCGTGTGCAGGTGGAGGACCGTTCCGTTGCCGGTGATGCTGACCACCGTGCCGAGCACCTGGTCACCGCGGACACGGACCACGTCTCCGATGTTGATACGCATGCGAACCCCCTGATGGGTGCGGAAGGAGAGACCAAGGTCATTAAGACCTCATGTCATCAACTCCTCAAGAGGAGTTGATGACATGACTATGGCGGTGGAACGGGGAGAGGTCAAGTCCTCAAGAGGACTTGTTATCCTGCTCGGGGAGACCGGGTGGATTTTCACCACTCGCGCACCAGTTCTCCCTGTCCCGCGACGATGGCGAGCACGACATGCCCAAGGCGTACGAGGTCATCGCCGATGACCTGCGGCGAAAGATCGAGGGCGGCCAGTGGCGGCCGGGTGATCGCCTGCCCTCGGAAGAGGAGCTACGGCGCACCTACGACAAGGGGGCGCCCACCATCCGGCAGGCTCTGGCCGAACTACAGACCGAAGGGCTGATCGACAAGCGGCACGGCAAGGGCACCTTTGTCCGCGTCCCCCGTCGCCCCGTTCTGCGGACCAACGAGCGGCATCAATGGGAGAAGAGCCGCGCGCACGAGAGTGAGGAGGTGCGGGCCGGGACCGGTGTCACCGAGCATGACACCGGCCTCACCGTTCACGATCTCGTCTTCAGCGCCAGGTATCACGAGATCGAAGCCGACCACCAACTCGCCGAGCAGTTCGATGTGCCGGTCGGCACGATCATGGTGGAGCGCGTGTACCGCACCCGGTACGCCGTCGAGTCGGCTCCGTTCAACCTCACCTGCTCCTACTTGGTACGGGACATGGTGGCGGCCAATCCGAAGCTTCTCGACTGGACCAACGAGCCGTGGCCCGGTGGCACCCACAACCAACTGCACACCGTGGGAATCGAGTTGGACCAGATCATCGAGGAGATCATCGCGGCCCGTCCGCCCACGCATCAGGAGGCGCAGGAACTCGGCATGTCTCCCGGCATGGCGGTCATCCACCTGCGCAAGAAGTGCATCGACACCACGGGGCGAGTGGTCGAACTGTCGGACATCATCCTGCCCGGTGACCGTACCCGGCTGAAGTTCGTGACTCCGCTGGAGCGTTGGTCATGACCTACAAGCCGCAGGTCGTGACGGTCATGACGGCCGTCCACGCGCCCAGTGCACCCTTCCTCGTCGAGGCGTACGAGTCGTTGCGCGCGCAGGAGCTTCCCGCCGGGTGGGAATGGCAGTGGGTGATTCAGGAGGACGGCGCGACGGATCTCGTCACCCAGGCCGTGCCCGACGATCCCCGCATCAGCTTCGGCCAGGGCCGACCGGGCGGCCCCGGGGTCGCCCGGACGATGGGCCTGGCACGGGCCGAGGGCGCGTATCTCAAGGTCCTCGATTCCGACGACATACTCGCCCCTGGCGCGCTCGCCCGCGACCTGGCCGTCCTCACCGCGCGCCCGGACATCGGCTGGACTACTTCCCGCGCGTTGGACCTGCTGCCGGACGGCACCACTCTGGGCTTCGACCAGGACCCGGATGAGGGCGCGATAGAGCGCGGCGCCGTGTTCCAGCACTGGCGGGCCAATGACTACCGCCCGCAGGTGATCCCCGGCTCGATGTGCGCGCGGACCGAGCTGGTGCTCGCTCTGGGCGGGTGGATGGCGCTACCCGCTTCGGAGGACACCGGTCTTCTGCTGGCTCTCAACACCGTGTGCGCAGGGTGGTTCATCAGGGAAGCCGGGTTGTACTACCGGAAATGGCCCGGTCAGGTGACCAGCCAGGCCGCGCACCGGGACAAGGTGGAACGTGCCGCCCGTGCCGTCATCGCCGAGACACGCGTCAACGCCCTGGAAGGACTGACCGCTTGGCGGTTCCCCTCTACGGACGGCTGATCGGAATCTCGTAGACGATCTCGCAGTGGGCGGTCGGCACGACGATGTCGGCCGTCTCCACAGGGCGACCGTCGTCCGCGTAGTAGGTCCGCTGGATGGTGGTCACCAGAGCCCCGCGCTGCACGCCCAAGAGATGAGCCTCCTCCGCGTCGGCCGTGCGCGGCTCGGGCTGCTCGACCGCGTGGCTGACGGTGACCCCGATGGCGGCCATGCGTTCCACGACGCCTTTGCCGCCGTACGGCCCACCCTCCGGTAGCACGATCAGCGTGCCGCCCGTGATCGCGTACGGCTCCCAACTGGTGGAGAGCTGAACGGGCTTCCCGTTGCTGAGGAATTCGTACACGGTGCGAACGCATACCTCGCCGGGCGCGATCCCGAGCCTGGCGGCGATGTCATCGGGCGCGGGTACCTTGGCCTCGGTCCGGTGTTCCCATGTCGCCGTACGGCCGAGCGCCGTCATGTCGGCACGGAAGGGGGAGCCGCCCCGCTTCTCGCGCACCATGCTGCGCACCATCCGTACCCTCTCGCGCGGCCGGGCGACATAGGTGCCGGAACCGGCGCGGCCTTCGAGCAGCCCTTGCGAGATCAGGTACTCCTGCGCCCTGCGGACGACGTTCTCCCCTACGCCGTACTCCTCGGCGAAACGGGCGCGGGAGGGCAGTCGGTCTTCCAGCGACCACTCCCCGCTGGCAATGCGCTGCCGGAGCGCGTCGGCGATGCGCAGATAGGGCGGCTGCTCAGGCATGTAGCCAAATCTAGTCCACTAGCCTAATCTGGTTAACCAGCTTCACCGTCAGTGATTCCGCAGCGACGGAGGATTCGCCGTGTCCGCACCTGTGTCCCGTGCGCAGGACATCGCCGCGCGCCTCAGCGCCTCGGGATTCACCCCCCGTCTCTCCCGGCATGCCGCTCACATCCGTGTCGAGGTGGACGTACCGGAGCCGATCAGTCCCGAGCACTGGCACCTGCTGCTCGCGGCGCTCGTTCTCGGGGACCGGTTCGGGCTCGCGAGTGACGGGGAACAACGGACGGCTTGGAGCCACATCCATCACTGAACCGCCATACCCCCGCGGCGGCCTGACACCGCCCGGGGGCGCGGTCACCAGCTACTGGGAGCTGATGACGTGTTCGATCTTATCCACCGCGCCACCGTCCGGATGGTGCGCCTGCTCCTCCCTGCCACAGGGCGCCATCGGGCGGGAGAGTCCTCATGAGAAAGCCACTTGGGCGCCGCGCACTGCCGCTGTCGGTAGACGGAGCGCTGGAGGACACCGGTGCGAGATGACGTGGTGACGTCCGTCTCCCTCACCGCCGAGACGATTCGACGTCTGGACGTGATCAACGTCGGGGGCCGACAGCTCCGCGTCGTGGATCTCGTCGCGATCCGCGTGGGCCACAAGCTCGTGGTCTTCGAGAGCGGCGAGACGCTGACCATGACGCCGCTCACGGCTGTCAACGGCATCCGTCTCGTGCCGTACCGATCGCCCTGGCGGCGCGACAAGCGACTTCGGGGGAGGCGATGACCGTGCGCACTGTGCGGTATCAGCGCATCGCCGACGACCTGCGTCAGCAGATCGCCGACGGGCTCCTCTCCCCGGGGGACCGGCTTCCCTCGGAACAGCGGCTCGCCACGCAGTACGGCGTGGGCCTTCCCACTGTGCGGCAGGCCATCGCTCTCCTTGAGGGGGAAGGGCTGGTGGACAAGCGGCATGGCAGAGGCACGTTCATCCGCGTCCCGCGCTGTCGCGTCCAGTACCGCGACGACCGTCACGCATGGGGCGCCTGGGAGCCCACTCCCGAGCACGTCACCCTACGCACGGTCCGCACGCTGGAGGCAGACCGTCGCACAGCCGCGTTCATGGCTGTTCCGATCGCCGCACCGCTTGTCGAACACCGCTACGCCACGAGCCTCCCGGGTAACGCGCCGCACATCGTCGTGCACGCCTACGTGCTGCCGGAACTTCTCGAAGGATGGCGACCCGACAGCACCCCTGATCCCTGGGCCGACGGCATCCGTCGGCAGCTGATCGCTCAGGGAGTCGAACTGGACCGGATCAGCGAACGCGTCACCGCTCGCCCGCCGAGCGCGGCGGAAGCCCAGACGATGGACATCGGGGGTGGTGTGGCTCTGCTGGAGATCACCCGCACGACCACGGACACCACCGGCCGGGTCGTCACGGCCGCCCTGCTCCTTCTGACGGGTGACCGCACAGAAGCCGTCTACACCCGGAGCACCTGCCGACCGAAGAGCTGAAACACGCATCGGCTGTCCCACCTGTCCCGCTGTCCGGCCCCCGGCACCTCGCCCGTACCGGGGGCCGACGGCGTTCATACCCCTGTCGCCCAACAAGCGGCTCTACAAGGAAGTTGCAGTATGCGGTTCCCCGATGATCCCGAGACCGTCACGACCTGGGGCTCTCGACACATCCCCGTCCCCTACGCCACGCGCTGGACCGGGGAACGAGTCATCGATCAGGAGGTGACGATTCGTCCGGACGGCACGGGCGTCCGTGTCCTCGGTGAGACGGCTGCCGCATGCGACCAGTACGGCGTGCTCTGGGGGCAGGTGCGGGAGCTTCGCGGCAAGGGACGCCCCGACTTCAGCTCGCTCCATCCCACTCGGCAACGGCGGGCACTCGCCGAACGCCTCTGCCAGGTCTGCGACGGACCGGCCAGCCACACCCGCGACGGCTGGCTCTTCCTGCTGAACGCGGGCGAGGTACAGGACTCCTGTGACCTCGAAGGCGTCAAGAACACCAGCCCTCCAGTCTGCCTTCGGTGCGCCCATCTGGCCACCCGCTTCTGTCCCCACCTCGGCAACCCGATGGGCGTCCGGGTCCGGCGCCCGAGGATCTGGGGAGTCTTCGGCACTGTCTACACGGTGACTCCGGCAGGCCACCTTGAGCCTCACCACGACGAGTACATGCCCTACGGCCATCCGGCGACCGGCTGGTTCATCGCCTCTCAGCTCGTGGTCGAACTGAGGCGCTGCACGGTTGTTGACCTCGTGGCCGAGTCCGTCGTCCCGGGGTGAGCGGTGGCCCCGTCCGGAGACTGAGACGACCTGTCGGTGAGGCCGTCTCCGTCTCACTTTCCGTCTCGTTCGCCGCCGTACGCCCGGGTCCGCCGACGGGACCCGGCGTGCGTCACCTGGGGTCGCGGACGCCCTCGGACGCCGCTGGACGCCCCCTCGCTCGGCCTGACAGACCTGCAAAGCGAGTTACACGAGTTCGATTCTCGTCACGGCCTCTCACAACTGCTGCTGCTCGACCCCGGGCGGCAGGAGGCACGGCGTCATGAAGATCAGCAGGAGATGCGACGTGCCGTTGTCCTCGACCGTGATGGAGTAGTGCTCCTCCGGGTGTTCGGTGTCCACGGCGTTCGCCGGGCTGACGGCGGGATCGGACCGGTAGCCCAGGATGTCGAGACCGCGGGCCTCCAGATCGTCCCGTACGGCGCGCACCGCTTCCGCGCGCCGTTCCGGCGGGACGTCGGCGAGGACGGAGTAGCGGTAGAAGAAGCGTCCGTCGTCCGCCTGCTCACCGTTCCTGCCCGTGCAGTCCGAGAGGCGGTCGCTGACGGAGGCGGGATCGATACGCGCCCCCGCCGTACGGGCGACGGATTCGAGGGAACTCACGCTCCACGCCCTGGCCTCCGTCTCGCTCATCCGGGGAAGCGGGTCATTGATCCCCTCGTCGCCGCATGCGGTCACCAAGCCTCCCAGAAGTAGCACGCTCATGGCTCGCAGACGGCGGCTCACCGGCTCGACCCTCCGCTCAGGGGGCGCTCACCGGCGATGATGCGCCCGATGTTCTCCAGGGACTGACTGCCGGGCCGCCAGTAGTCGGAGTGGCCCCCCGGCTCCACCGGCATGCGCCTGGCGCCGAAATCGCTGTCCTGCGGCGCCGTTCCGAGCGTCAGTCCTGACAGCTGCTCGGCGACGAAATCCCCCGGGGCCACGCCGACCCAGACATGGTCCGGGTCCACTCGCAGGTCTTCCGCCCTGTCCACGCCCATGCCGGGGCTGCCGACCACGACGATGTCGTCCGCCTGCAGTCCCCGACCGCCGGAGTCGGCCACTCCGACGAGCGTCGAGCCGTAGCTGTGCCCCACGACGGTCAGGTGGCCGTCAGGGCGCTCGCTGGCGGCGCGCAGTCCCGCGGTGAAGTCACGGAGATCTCCCGCACCCGCCTCGGCCCGGTCGCGTAGTCCAGGACTGACGGAGATCGTCTCCGGAGTGTCGTACCCGACCCAGGTGACCACCGCGACGTCCCCTCGGCGTCGCTCCGAGGCCGCCTCCTGCATGTCGGCGCCCCTGTCGAGCTGCCCCGGCAGGTTCCCGACGTGGTTGCCCGTACCGGGAACCATGACGGCGGTGTGGTCCGCCGTGTCGGGATCGCCCTGTGCCACGACGGCGCGGCCGTCTCCCTCTGGGTCGAAGCCCAGAAGGTGGAGCCGTTCGCTCCTCGGCGCGCCCGCGCCGTCGTCCAAAGCGGCCTGCAGCCGGAGTAAATTCGCATAAAGCCGCTGGTCGTGGATGCCGAGCGAACTTTCGTTCATACGGAATTCGTCCAGTTGCGCGGTCAGCGCGGTGCGGTTGGCACGGTCGCGGATGTCCGCGGGAAGTCCGTCCAGAGCGCCGAGTTCAGCCGGGTAGGAGGCCAACAGCAATTCCTGGTCGGCGCCGTTGACATGGGACCACCACGCGGCGACCTCCTCGGGCGACGCGTCGTCGGCGGGGATCTCGGATCCGCCGACTCCTATCCCTATGGCGTCGGTGATCCACTCCGTCGCGTCCTGGACGCTCTGGGCGCCGTACTCCTTGTCCAGCGTGAACCAGTCGAGTTCGCGTAACGCCCGCCACGCCTCGCCGCTGGCCTCAAGGGCGTCTTCGATGGCTCCGTGGATGCGCTGCCTGAGAGCCGCGACCTCCTCCGCGTCGCGCAGGGCCATGTCCTCCTCCGGCAGGTTCCGGTAGGCCGGTGACGAGGCCCGCGGCTCGACGCCCCCCGACGCGGTGACGCGGTGCCCGGCCTCCTCCGCCTCCGCCACGGCGGCCCGCAGGCGCTCCTGGGCCGCCTGCATCCCCAGGCGGGCGTGGGCCATGGCACCGGCGAGCAGCAGCGTGTTCCGGTTGGCCGTCAGCAGCATGCTCTGCGTCACCCGCATGGCCTCGAATCCGCTGCGCGCCGCCTCCCCTTCCCAGCCCGCCTGCCGAAGCGGCGCGGAGACCCTGCTGGCCGAGGTCTCGTGCGCGGTGAGGCACGCGTCCGCCAGACGTCGCCACGACGTCACGGCGCGGGCGATCGCGGAGAAGTCCTGGTCGTACAGCTCGCGGAAGTACGCGGGCATCAGACGGTCCCCCAGCCCGGAACCTCTCCCGGATCTCCTGGTCCAGGAGGGACGAGCCGTCGGCGGTCATCCTGAGCCCGGCGGCGTGGTCGAGGAGGCGGACCGCCAAGTCGGCGAGCGCCTCCCCCCAGCCCTCGCCGCTCGGCCCCAACTGTTCGCCCACGGACCAGGCGCGCAGCGAGGCGGCGGCTGCCGCGATGTCCTCGACGGCCTCGCTCAGCACCGGCCGTAACTCCGCCTCCGCCTCGGCGGACGCCGCCGCCGAGGCGTGTAACTCCCCGGGTGGAAAATTCACATCCAGCTGTGCATTCGCCGTGCTGACGTGATCATTCACGTTCGGCGTTCCGGAATTCGCACTCGCGGCACGCGAGGCCGCCTGCATTTCCGCCCATTCCTCGTCCCACCCCAACGCACTGCCCCCTCAGTCAATCGCGCCCGAGCAATATACGGCTGCGCGTGGGCCGTGTCAGCAGGACTAGGGAATTCCCGCCCACGGGAGTGAGGGGCGGGAACAGTGGGGCGCGTGGGCGCGTGACGGGCGGGTTCAGTTGCGCACGGCAGTGGCCGTCGTCGCGTGCTTGCGCAGTGACTCGGCGAGGGGGCCCTCCCCCGTGACGGTCAGGGTGCCCGCGGTGAGTGCGTCGGTGGCGGTCAGGGTGCCGTCGGCCAGGGACAGGCAGGTCGCCGTGTCGAGGGTGAGGGAGGCGTCGGAGCCGGTGGGGGAGGGGCCACGGCCGCAGACCGGGGTGCCGGGGGGCGCGTCGCCGAGCCGCAGGTGGAACGTGCCGTCCGGCAGCGTGACGTCCATCACGCCCCGCTCGTCGCCCGCCAGCGGGGCGAGCCGCGCGAGCAGCGGCAGCGCGAACCAGTGCGCGCGCACCGCGTCCGTCGGCGCCGACGCGCCGAGCGACGGGCCGCCCCACACGGCGAGGGCGCCGAGGACCGGGAGCAACGCGCCGCCGCGCTCGGTCAGTTCGTACGCCGAGCCGGTCCCGGGCGGCGGCAGCCTGCGGCGGCTCACCACGCCGTCACGCTCCAGGTCCCGCAGCCGCGACGCCAGCACGTCCGTGCTGATGCCGGGCAGGTCGGTGAACAGGTCGGTGTACCGCAGCGGCCCGGCCAGCAACTCCCGCACGATCAGCAGCGACCACCGGTCACCGACCGTGTCGAGGGTCCGGGCGATCGCGCAGTACTGGTCATAGCTTCGGCGTGGCATGCGGCCAAGTCTAAGGAGATCTCGTTGGACTTTCCAAGTCGTTACTTGGTAGAACCAAGTGACACGCGCACTGGGAGGTCGCCCCATGGAGTTCCGGCAGTCGAGCAAGCTCGCCGAGGTCTGCTACGAGATCCGCGGACCGGTGATCGAGCACGCCAACGCGCTGGAGGAGGCCGGGCACAGCGTCCTGCGCCTCAACACGGGCAATCCCGCGCTCTTCGGCTTCGAGGCGCCGGAGGAGATCCTCCAGGACATGATCAGGATGCTGCCCCAGGCGCACGGCTACACCGACTCGCGCGGCATCCTCCCGGCCCGGCGCGCCGTCGCCCAGCACTACCAGGAACGCGGCCTCACCGACGCCGACGTGGACGACGTGTTCCTCGGCAACGGCGTCTCGGAGCTGGTCTCCATGGCGGTGCAGGCCCTGGTCGAGGACGGCGACGAGATCCTGATCCCGTCCCCCGACTTCCCGCTGTGGACCGCCGTCACCACCCTGGCGGGCGGCAAGGCCGTGCACTACGTGTGCGACGAGTCCGCCGACTGGTACCCGGACCTCGACGACATGGCCGCGAAGATCACCGACCGCACCCGCGCCGTCGTCATCATCAGCCCCAACAACCCCACGGGCGCCGTCTATCCGCGCGAGATCCTGGAGGGCATCCTCGACCTCGCGCGCCGCCACCACCTGATGGTCTTCTCCGACGAGATCTACGACAAGATCCTCTACGACGACGCCGAGCACCTCAGCCCCGCCGTCCTCGCCCCCGACCTGGTCTGCCTGACCTTCAGCGGCCTGTCGAAGGCGTACCGCGTCGCCGGGTTCCGCTCCGGCTGGGTCGTCGTCTCGGGGCCGCGCCAGCACGCGAAGAGCTACCTGGAGGGCCTGACGATGCTGGCCTCCATGCGGCTGTGCGCCAACGCGCCCGCGCAGTACGCCATCCAGGCCGCGCTCGGCGGGCGGCAGAGCATAAAGGATCTCGTCCTGCCAGGCGGCAGGCTGCACGAGCAGCGCGACATCGCCTGGCGCACGCTCAACGACATCCCGGGCATCTCCTGCGTCAAACCGCGCGGCGCGCTGTACGCGTTCCCCCGCATCGACCTGTCGGTGCACGGCATCCACGACGACGAGCGCTTCGTCCTCGACCTCCTGCTGCGCGAGAAGATCCAGGTCGTCCAGGGCACGGGCTTCAACTGGCCGCGCCCCGACCACTTCCGCATCCTCACGCTGCCGCGCGCCGACGACCTCGAATCGGCGATCAGCCGCATCGGACGGTTCCTCAGCGGCTACCGGCAGTCGTAACAACTCACCGATCCCGCCGCACACTTTTACGAACCCCCGCTCCTCGGGTAACACATCAGCGTCTCAACTGCTTCGTCTCGACGAGGAGATGGCTGATGGGAAAGCTCACCGGACGTGCCCGCGCACTGGCGGGGACCGTGGCCCTGGGCGCGGCGCTGACCGCCTGCGGCGGCGGATCGGACGAGGAAGGCGACGGGGGCGCGCGGCTGACGATCTCGGCCAACGCGGTCGCCGGGGGCAAGAACACCGAGGAGGCCGCGTGGATCGAGGAGTGGGTGATCCCGGCCTTCGAGGAGGCGCAGGCCGCCGCGGGAACCCCCGTGGACGTCTCCTTCGAGCCGAGCGGCGTGGACGACGAGCAGTACAAGACCCGCCTCGCCCTCGACCTCCAGGCGGGCTCAGGCCCTGACATCATGACGCTCGACGGCATCTGGGTCGGCGAGTTCGCCCAGGCCGGGTACGTCGAGCCGCTGCCCGCCGCGACCCAGGAGTGGGACGGCTGGGCGCAGATCCCCGAGGCCGTGCAGCAGCTCGCGACGTACGAGGGCGAGCGTTACGGCATCCCCTGGGGCACGGACGGTCGCGTCCTGTTCTACAACCGCACGCTCTTCGCCGAGGCCGGGCTCCCCGCCGACTGGCAGCCCACGAGCTGGGACGACATCCTGACCGCCGCCGAAGCGCTCGCCGGGCTGGACGACGTGATCCCCGTCCAGCTCAACGCGGGCACCGCCATGGGCGAGGCCACCAGCATGCAGGGCCTCCTGCCGCTGCTGGCCGGGACGGGCGAGGAGATCCACGACGGCTCGGCCTGGACCGGCGCGAGCGACGGGCTGGTCGAGGCGCTGGAGCTGTACGAGGACGTGTACGGCGGCGGGCTCGGCGACCCCGTGCTCCAGCAGGAGGCGCAGGGCCGCGACCGGTCGTTCGCCCGGTTCGCGGAGGGCGGCGTCGGCATCCTGGTCGAGGGCGACTACTTCTGGCGCAGTGTCCTGAACCCGGAGGGCGGCACCGCCCCGATGGCCGACCGCGACGAGGCCGTGGGCTGGGCGCGCATCCCCGCCGTACGGCCGGGGGCGGGCGTCGGCGGGCAGGACTTCGTCAGCATGTCGGGCGGCAGCGTCCGCGTCGTCAACCCGGCGGGGGACAACGCGGAACTCGCCTACGAACTGATGGAGTTCATGAACTCCGCCGAGGCGATCACCGCCGCCGTGGGCGACAACGCCCGCATCACGGCGCGCGACGACGTCAACGCGACGGTCCTCGCGGGCGATCCGCTGCTCTCCTACATCGCCGACGAGGTGCTGCCGCTGACCACGTTCCGGCCGCCGCTCGCCGCGTACCCACAGGTCTCCGTGCTGCTCCAGGAGGCCACCGCCGCCGTCGCGGCCGGGGACGACACCCCACGCGAGGCCGCCGACGCGTACGCGGAAGGGCTCGCGGAGGTCACCGGTGGCGACTGACGCCGCCGGGCTCGGCCGCCGCAGGGCGGCGGTCTTCGTCGCCCCCGCCCTGCTGCTCGTCGCGGGCTTCCTCGTCCTCCCCGCCCTGTGGACGATCTACCTCGGCGCGACCGACTACCAGCTCACCGGACTCGCCGCCGCAGACCCGCAGTTCACCGGCCTCGACAACGCGCGCCGCGCCCTGGACGAGGACGAGTTCACGCACTCCCTCGGCCTCACGCTCCAGTTCGTCGTCGGCTCGGCCGTCCTCGGGCAGGCGCTCCTCGGCTTCACGATCGCCTGGCTGCTGCGCGACCGCACGGGCCCGCTGCGCCGCCTCGTCGAGGCCCTGGTGCTGCTGGCCTGGATCCTGCCCAGCTCGGTCGTCGCGTTCCTGTGGATCGCCCTGCTGGACCGCGACGGCGGCACCCTCAACACCCTGCTCGGCAGCGGGAACACGGCCTGGCTGGTCGAGCACCCGATGGCGTCGATCATCGTCTTCAACATCTGGCGCGGCACCGCGTTCTCGATGATGCTCTACGCCGCCGCGCTCGGCACCGTCCCGCCGTCCCAGCTGGAGACCGCGCGGCTCGCGGGCGCCTCCGCCTGGCAGCAACTGCGGGACGTCGTCCTGCCATTGATCCGCGGGCACGTCCTGACGAACCTGCTGCTCATCAGCCTGTGGACGTTCAACGACTTCACGCCGTTCCTCCTCACCGGCGGCGGCCCGGGCGACGCGACCGAGACCCTGCCCGTCTTCATCTACAACACGGCGCTCTTCGGCGGCGAACTCGGCTACGGCGCCGCGCTGTCCGTCCTCATGCTGCTCATCAACCTGGTCATCGCCCTCGTCTACACCCGGCTGCTGCGCGCACGAGAGAAGGCCGCGTCATGACCCCGGGCCAGGCCGTAAGGACCGTGCTGCGCTACGCGTCCCTCTCGCTGCTGCTCGCCTTCTTCGCGCTCCCGCTGCTCTGGCTGGCCTTCGCGCCCTTCGACCGCGCCCCGCAGATCGCCGTCTCCCTGCCGGAGTTCACCCTCGACAACTTCCGCGACCTCCTGGACAACGAGAACGCCCTGCGCTCCCTGCGCAACTCCCTGCTCCTCGCCGCCGGTACGGGCGCCGTCGTCGTCACGCTCAGCGCGCTCGCCGCGTACGCGCTCAGCCGTGTCCGCCTCCCGGGACGCGACGCGCTGCTCTACGCGCTGCTGCTGCTGTCGTCCATCGTCACCGGCACCGCCGCGATGGTCCCGCTGTTCAACCTCGCCTACGAACTGGACCTCATCGACTCCCAACTCGGCGTCATCCTCGTCCTGTCGGGCGGGCTGCTGCCCAGCGCCATCTTCATCCTGAAGGACTTCACCGACGCGACGCCCCGCAGCTACGAGGAGTCCGCGCGCGTCTTCGGCGCCTCCCCGCTCCAGATCATGCGCCACATCGTCGTCCCCGTGATCCGCCCCGGGCTCGCCACGATCGGCGTGTGGGCCGTCGCCCAGGTATGGGGGAACTTCCTCATCCCCTTCCTCCTGCTGCGCTCGCCCGACAAGTCCCCGGCCGCCGTGGTCATGTACACCTTCTACACCGAGGGCGGCCAGCCCGACCTGGCGCTGATCTCGACGTTCTCGCTGCTCTACTCGCTGCCGGTCGTGCTGATGTTCCTGCTCGTCTCGTCCCGGTACGGATTCCGGTTCCACGGAGGGATCAAACGCTGATGGCCGCCATCCACCTGTCCGGACTCACCAAGGACTACCCCGGCGGCGTCCGCGCCCTCGACGGCATCGACCTCACCGTCGCCGACGGCGAGTTCTTCGCGCTGCTCGGCCCCTCAGGCTGCGGCAAGACGACGCTGCTGCGCACCGTCGCGGGCCTTGAGGAGGCGACCGGCGGCGCCGTCCGCATCGGCGGCGACGACGTGACGCGCACGCCGCCCGGACGCCGCGACGTCGCGATGGTCTTCCAGGACTACGCCCTCTTCCCGCACATGACGGTGGCCGACAACATCGCCTACCCCCTGCGCATCCGCAAGGTCCCGGCCGCGCGGCGCAGGGACAAGGCGGCCGAGACCGCCCGCGAACTCGGCCTCGGCGACCACCTCGCACGCCGCCCCGGGCAGCTCTCCGGCGGCCAGCAGCAACGCGTCGCCCTCGCCCGCGCCATGGCCTGCCACCCGAGCGCGTTCCTCTTCGACGAACCCCTCTCCAACCTCGACGCACGCCTGCGCCTCGAAGCCCGCACCTTCCTGAAGCGCCTCCAGCGCGACCTGCGCGTCACGACCGTCTTCGTCACCCACGACCAGGCCGAGGCCCTGGCACTCGCCGACCGCATCGCCGTGCTGGAGGCGGGGCGCGTGCGCCAGACCGGCACGCCGACGGAGATCTTCCGCCGCCCCGCCAACACGTTCGTCGCCTCCTTCATCGGCTCCACGCCGATGAACCTCCTGCCGGGCACCGTCGAGCGCGGCGGCGGCCACGTCACGGTCGGCGGCGTGCCGCTGCCCGCCGGGCCCGCCCGCGCCGCGCTCACCGGCGGCGAGGAGGTCGTCTACGGCATCAGGCCCGAGTACCTGACGTTCAGCGGCACGCCAGGCCCCGGCGGCGGCGCGCTGCCCGGCACGGTGACGGTCGTGGAGAACATGGGCAGCACCCAGCTCGTCACGCTCGAAGGACCGGCGGGCACCGTGCAGGTCGTCGTCCCGGAGGACACCCCGGCCGAGCCGGGCGGCGCCGGGTACGCCGTGCCGCGCTCCGACCGGGTGCTCCTGTACCGGGAGGGTCAGCTCGTCGGCTGAGCGCGCCGCCGGTACGCCCGGCCGCGCGCCGTCAGCAGCACGGCCGCGCCCAGCGCCGAGACCACCGAGCCGAGCAGCACACCGGTCTTGACCTCGGCCTGGAGCCCCGGCGCGTCCGCGAACGCCAGCTCGGCCACGAGCAGCGCCACCGTGAAGCCCACGCCCGCCAGCATCGCGGCCCCGGTCACGTCGGCCCAGCGCAGGTCGGGGCTGAGCCGCGCGCCGGTGAACCGTTCCGTCAGCCACGCCGCGCCCAGCACCCCGACCGTCTTGCCCACGAACAGGCCGCACAGCACGCCCAGCGACTCGGGCTGCCGTACCAGCGCGGACAGCGAGTCGCCCGAGACGCGCACCCCGGCCGCGAACAGCGCGAACAGCGGCACGGCCAGCCCGGCGGACAGCGGGTGCAGCAGATGCCCGACGCGCTCGGCGGGCGAACGGTCCTCGCCCGGCTCGGGCTCCGTCCGCAGCAGCATTCCCATCGCCACGCCGGCGATAGTCGCGTGCACGCCGCTGTGGTACGTCAGCACCCAGATCGCCAGCGCCAGCGGCACGTACAGCCACCAGCCGCGCACCCGCAGGCGGACGTGCAGCAGCCAGAAGAGCGCGAGACCCGCCACCGCGCCGCCCAGCGCGGCCACGTCCAGCGTCGAGGTGAAGAAGAGCGCGATCACCGTGATGGCGATCAGGTCGTCCACGATCGCCAGGGTGAGCAGGAAGGTGCGCAGCGCGGACGGGAGGTGCCGCCCGACGACCGCGAGCACGCCGAGCGCGAACGCGATGTCCGTCGCCATCGGCACGGCCCAGCCGTCGAGCCGCCCGTCGCCCGCCAGCGCGAACGCCGTGTAGACCAGCGCGGGCACGACCATGCCGCCCACGGCGGCGACGATCGGCAGCGCCGCCGCCGCCGGACGCCGCAGCTCGCCGACCGTCAGCTCCCGCTTCAGCTCGGTGCCCGCGACGAAGAAGAAGACCGCGAGCAGCCCGTCCGACGCCCAGTGCCCGACCGACATGTCGATACCGAGGAAGGGGATCGCCAGGTGGTGGTCGCGGACGTCCTCGTAGGTGTCGCCGAGCGGCGAGTTGACGAGCGCCAGCGCCAGCGCGGCGGCGATCAGCAGGCACAGCCCGCCGGTGACTTCGAGCCGCAGGAACGCGGCGACGCTGCGCCGGTCGCGCTCACGTTCCGCCTCGGGATCGGCGCGCAGGCGCAGGACGACGGGCAGCGGGCGGCGCGGCATGGGGAGGCGCCCCTCTCACGGGTCGGCACGGGAACGCCGCGCCTCACGCGCGGCGCTGCCGACCAGACTTCCCGGCGCACCTTCGCCGCCGACCGGTCCCCCGATCTTGACGGCGCCTTGACACCCTACCCCCGGGGGCGGGCGGTTCTGCCCAGCTCAGCTCAGCTCGGTGAACGCCTCCACCGCCTGGGTGCGGCCGGTCACGATGATCACGTCGCCCGGCTCGACCACGGTCTCGGCCGTCGCGTGCGTGAAGTCGTGGCCCGGCCGCTTGATCCCGACGACGGTGACGCCGTGCTTCGTCCGCACGGCGCTCACCCCGAGCGGCACGCCCGTCGCCACGTCGGGCGCGACCGTCTTGACCAGCGCGAAGTCGTCGTCGAACTCGATGAAGTCCAGCATGCGCCCCGTCACCAGATGCGCGACGCGTTCCCCCATCTCGTGCTCGGGCAGCACCACGTGGTGCGCGCCGAGGCGCTCCAGTATCTTGCCGTGCTGGCGGCTGATCGCCTTGGCCCAGATGTTGGGCACGCCGTCGTCCAGCAGGTTGGACGTGACGAGGATGCTCGCCTCGATGTGCGTGCCGATCGCGACCACGGCGCTCGGGAACTCGTGCACGCCGAGCTGCCGCAGCACCTCGGCGTCCGTGCAGTCGGCGACGGCGACATGGGTCAGCGCGTCGCTGTGCTGCTGGACGAGGCGTTCGTCCTGGTCCACGCCCAGGACCTCCCACCCGCGCCGCATCAGCTCCTCGGCGAGCGAGCTGCCGAAGCGGCCGAGGCCGATGACGGCGATCCGCTGGTCGTCGCCGTCCGGCGCCGGGCGCGTCTGCTGCGCGAGGCGCTTGCCGCGTCGGCGGCGCATCGAGTGGAGATAGTTGCTCATGGCGTGTGCCTACCCAATGATGGGCCGTTCCTCCGGCAGGTGGTAGCGGCGTGTGCGGTCGCGCAGCGCCAGGGCGGAGACCAGCGTGATCGGTCCGATGCGGCCGACGAACATCAGCCCCACCATGATGACCTGCGCGGTCGGCGGCAGATCGTAGCTCACCCCGGTGGACAGGCCCGTCGTGCCGAACGCGGAGACCACCTCGAACAGCACGAACTCCATGCGCGCGTCCACCATCGTGAGCAGCGCGATGGTCGCGGCCATGACCATGCCGACGCCCGCCAGCGCCACCGTCAGCGCCTGCCGCAGGACGTGCGGCGCCAGCGTCCGCCGGAACACCCCCGACGTCGGCTCGCCCCGTACCTCGGCGAGCATCGCCACCGCCAGCACCGCGAACGTCGTCACCTTGATGCCGCCCGCCGTGCCCGCCGCGCCGCCGCCTATGAACATCAGGACACACGTCATGAGGAGCGTCGCCGGTTCCATCGCGGCGGTGTCCGTGGCGTTGAACCCGGCCGTGCGCGCCATGGCGGAGTGGAAGAACGCGCCCAGCACCTTGTCCGCCGTGTCCAGCGGGCCGAACGTGCCGGGGTTCGCCCATTCGAGGGCCAGCGTCAGGACCGTGCCGACGGCGAGCAGCGCGCCGGAGACGACGAGCGTCAGCTTCAGGTGCAGCGACCAGCCGCGCCGCCCGGTGGCGCGGCGGCGCGAGCGGTGCCGCAGCAGCTCGACGATGACGGGGAAGCCGATGCCGCCGATGGTGACGGCCACGGCTATCGGCAGCAGGACCCACGGGTCGTCGGCGTACGCGGTCAGGCTGTCGGCGCGCAGGCCGAAGCCCGCGTTGTTGAAGGCCATGACGGAGTGGAACGCGCCGTGGTAGACGGCCGTGCCCCACGCCTCGTCGTAGCCGAACCGGAAGCGCGCCGCGAGCACGACGGCCGTGACCAGCTCCACGACGACGGTGATCAGCGCCACGCGCAGCAGCACGACCCGCAGGTCGCCGATCCCGATCCGCGACTCGGCCTGCGCCTGGAGCGTCATGCGCAGCCGCAGCTTGCCCGCGATCAGCAGGGCGAGCAGCGACGCCAGCGTCATGATGCCGAGGCCGCCGATCTGCACGAGCGCGATGATCACGCCCTCGCCGAAGCCGCTCCAGTAGCTGCTGGTGTCCACGACGACCAGGCCGTTGACGCAGGTCGCGGACGTGGCGGTGAACAGGGCGGTGCCGAGACCGGCCGAGCGTCCGTCCGCCGCCGAGACCGGCAGGGCCAGCAGCACGGTGCCGAGCAGGACGGCCACGCCGAATGCGAGCGCGACCATGCGGGAGGGATGCATGTCGAACAGACCCCGCCGCCGCCCCCTCACCACCGCGCTCCGCCCCGCTCGTCACCGACCGACATGTCTGGCCGAGCACACTAATGCCTCGTTCGCCGCCGCGTCCGACGCGCCCCCGCCTCGGACACCCGGCGGCCCGCGGCCCGGCTCCCGCTCAGCCCCGCGCGCGTGCGCCGAGCAGGCGGGCCGTGCCCCGGGCGGCGGCCGTCGCCGAGGCGAGCACCGTGGCGACGGCGAAGACGAGGGCGCCCGGGTTGACGAAGCCGGGCACCATGTCGAGGGTGTGGCCGTCCTCCCAGCTGCAGCGGTAGGAGACCGGGAGGAAGCTCAGCTCGTGATCGGTCAACGCCGGCTCCGACGAGAGCTCGGCACGCTCGCCGAAGCGTTCCCACAGGCACTCGATCCAGGGGTCCTCGGGCTGGGCCGTTGACAGCACGCCCACGGAGTAGATCGCGGAGGACGCCCACAGGAGCAGGACGGAGGTGTGCCACCAGGTCCACGACGCTCCCAGGCCCAGCGAGAAGCCGAGGCCGAGGAAGGTGACCAGCGCGGTGAGGATCGGGAGCTAGAACAGCGTCGTACTCAGGGTCCACCTCGGTCGGGGTCGGGGAGCGCGGGACGTCCGGCGCGGAGGTCACGGTGGCCGTCGGCGAGGAGCCGCAGGATGTGCGAATCCCGGGCATCCCGGCGTGGGCGCTCACTCATACCCACTCCACGGGAAAGGCAACGGCCTGTGAACCAGGGGCACTTACCCTAGAACGCGTGAACGGGAAGTGCCAGTCCGTCACCGCTGCCGGGACGCGGGCGGGTCACTCCACCGTCGCCGGGGCGAAGGCGGCGTTGCGGCGGGCCGCCCATTCCAGGCCGGACACGCCCTCGTACAGCTCCTGCACCTCGCCGCGCCGGTAGGGCGCGGGCTCCAGCTGGCCGTGGTGCTCCCGGTAGCTGTCGGAGAAGTACGAGCCGGGCACCTCGTGCCGGTCGCGCAGCGCGTCGGAGAGCGCCAGCAGGTCGCGGCTGAACTGCTCGCCCGACGCCACGTCCGTGGTGCTCATCAGCGTGCCGAAGTGCAGCGCCTCGTCCGACCCCTCGGCGCCCGGGTGCGCCACGTGCGGGCCGTAGACGTGGCGCGCGATCGCCTCGGGGACGGCGTCGCGGCCCACGGGCGTCGCCGGGTCGATGCCCCCGGCCGCCGGGTCGAGGAGGAGCTGCACGCCGTCGGCCAGGTTCTCGGCGCCGCGGTAGTCGCGGTGGTAGCTGCCGTACTCCAGCTTGGGCGCCTGGGAGTTCAGCAGGAGTTCGTTGTCCTCGTAGAGGTAACGCCCCAGCGTGCTCAGGTGACTCGGCTCCAGCTGGTCGTAGAACGTGCGCAGGTACGCGGCCTCCCACAGCGTCATCACGCGCAGCGGCGCGCCGTCCTCGCCGTCGAACGGCGGGGCCTGCGGCAGGACGTCGTCCACGATCGCGCCCATGACCGCCGTCCAGCGTTCCAGCGCCTCGGCGTTGGGCCGGTCCTTCTCCAGCTCGGCGGCGACCTCGCGCCCGGCGAACTCCGCCATCTGCGGCGTGGTGAAGATGTCGAGCGGGCCCTCGGACAGGTCCACGTGCTCGGCGTCGATGACCTGCGCGTACGCGGCGAGCGTGCGCCGGTAGGCGGTGATCTCGTCGGCGATGTCCTCGTCGCAGGCGCGGGCCGCGTCGCCCGCCTTGTCCAGGTACTTCTTCCTGATCTCCTCGCCGAGCCGCGGCGGCAATCGGTAGAACGCCTGCCCGTCGTCGAGCGTCGGGAAGATGAGCTGGGACGAGCCGGCGTGCGCCACCGTCACCGGCGGCGCGAGCATGCCGGGCGCGGTGTTGTCCTGGCCGAGACCCACCGGGCTCCCGCCGCCGGGGACGGCGTCCGCCAGCGCGGAGTTCCAGCCGTTCCACTCCTCCACGGCCTCGGCCGACAGGCGGGAGATCTTGACGTCGAGGCCGCCGTCCTCGATGAACGCGACGACCCTCTCCTCGGTCTCGACGGCGAGGTTCGCCGCCCGCAGCAGGGCGGTGACGGCCCGTTCCATGCCCTCGGGGTCCGACTGGCGGCGCGTCTGGCCGTCCCTGGCGGGCGCGTCCGCGAGGGAGGAGCCGTTCGCCGAGCCCGCGTCGGCGGCGAGCGCGGAGGCCCGCTGCCCCAGGTCGATCGTGACGTCGGACTCCTCGGCCGCGCGCCGGTAGGCGACGGCGCTGTCCCTGATGGCCGACGGGTCGATCTCGGTGGAGAACGCCTCCTGGCGCCGCCACGGGTCCTTCCCCGCGGCGTCCGTGACCTGTTCGCGACGGAAACGGAAGTCGGGCACGTAGGACATGGCCCCGTTCTACCGTGTTTCCGCCCGGAAAACCATACGGTGCGGTACGGAAGGCGGTGGACGCCTCCCGTACCGCACCGTCACGCGTCGGGGCGCGGTCAGCCGAGCGAGCTCTCCAGCCCGGCGTCCGTCTCCTCAAGGGTGTCGGCGGCGGTCTGGAGGAAGCCGCCCATGCCTTCGAGACCTTCGAGCACCTTCTTGGCGCCGGTGGTGAACTCGCGGTACGCCTCGTCGAAGCGGCGCGAGGAGCGGGACGTCACATACCCGTCCGACACCAGACCCTGGATGTAGGACTGCAGCTCGTCGAGCTTGCTGTCCAGCGTCTGCCACTCGGTCTTGAGGCGCTGACCCGCGTCCCGCATCTCCTGATATGTGACTTGCATGTCGCCAGCCATGGCACATCCCCTCCTCTGCGAAAGCGGCGGGCGCGAAACCCTGCCGCTGGATTGCCTGTTGCGGCCCCGGCGTCCCGGCCGAGCCGGTTCCCGTTCAAGCGTACGTCCGGGACGAGAAGGCGCGGTACCCCGCTCAAGGGGCCGCCCCCGGTGTCCCGTTCCCCTGGGGGGACGCGCGCGGCGGGCCCCGCGGTTCCCCGCGTACGTGGCCGTTCCGTGCGGGCCTCCTGCCTGGGTGTCACCGGCCACCCGGATGGGCTTATGGTCGTGTTCAGGCAAGCGAATGCTGTGCGGCAACGGGAGGAACAGCGTGCGTCTGACCCTGACAGTCGTGGACCCGGTCGGGGGCCGCAGCGCGGACACGGTGATCGACGCGGCGGACGAGACCCCGGTGGGCGCCCTCACGCCCGAACTGATGCGCGCGGTGGGCGCGCCGTCGCACGGCGGGCAGCCCGGCGGTCCCGGCGGCACCCCGCTGTTCGTCGCGGGCGAGTACCTCGACCCGGCGCTGACGCTCGTCCAGGCGCCGTTGCGCGAGGGCACCGTCGTCAGCCTGCACAACCCGAGCGGCTGCTGGCCCGCCGAGCCCGCCGGCACCGTCGAACTCCGCGTCGTCGGCGGCCCGGCGGCCGGGGCCGTGCACCGGATCGCCACCGGGCGCGTGGACATCGGCAACAGCCCGGACGTCCACATCCACGTCGCCGACGCCTCGTTGCCCGAGCGGGCGATGTCCCTGCGCGTCGCGGCCGACGGCACCTGCAAGGTCACCGTCTACACGCCGGAACAGCCGACGATGGACGGCGAGGCGTTCGTCCACACCGAGGGTGACCGCGCCGACTGGAAACTCGGCAAACAACTCGCCGTCGGCGACTCGCTGTTCGAGCTGACGCCGTACTTCCCGCCGGACGCCGCCCTCAAGGTCTCCGAGGACGGCGCCGGGCTCGACTACAACCGCCCGCCCCGCATCCTGCCCCCCGAGCGGCAGACCAAGTTCAACCTGCCGAGGCCGCCGGGCGAACGCGAACGGCGGCCCGTGCCCTGGCTGATGGCGCTGCTCCCGCTGGTCGCCGCCGTCGCCATGGCCTACTTCACCGGCCGCTGGCAGTTCCTGCTCATGGCCTTCATGAGCCCGATCCTGCTGCTGTCCAACAACGCGATGGAGAAGAAGCGCGGCCGGATCACGCACGCGCAGAAACTCGCCGAGTACAAGGAACGCAAGGCCAGGATCGAGAAGGACGCCCGCGACGCGCTGATCGCCGAACGGTTCGCCCGCCGCCACGCCGCCCCCGACCCCGCCACCGTCCTCGCCCAGACCACCGGCCCGCGCACCCGCCTGTGGGAGCGCCGCCGCGCCGACCAGGACCACCTGCTGCTGCGCGTCGGCACCGTCGAGGCCGACTCCGAGGTCGTCCTGAACGACCCGGAGCAGGACGAGCACAAGCGCCAGGTCGCCTGGAAGATCGCCGACGCCCCCGTGACGCTCCCGCTGCGCACCCTCGGCGTCGTCGGTTACGCGGGCGGGGGCGACAGCGCCCGCGCCCTGGCCCGCTGGTCGCTCGGCCAGATCGCCGCGCTGCACAGCCCCACCGACGTCCAGCTGTACGTCCTCACCGACGGCTCAGGCCAGTACTCCTGGCAGTGGCTGCGCTGGCTCCCGCACGCGCGGCCCGCCGCCGAGCAGGACGCCAACGTGCTGCTCGGCTCCGACGCCGAGACGGTCGGCGCCCGCATCGCCGAGCTGACCCAGCTCCTCGACGCACGCCAGAAGGCCGCCAAGCAGGCCAGGTCGAGCGGCCAGACGACGTTCAAGGACGCCGACATCGTCGTCGTCCTCGACGGCTCGCGCCGTATGCGGTCGCTGCCCGGCGTGATCCGGCTGCTGCGCGAGGGCCCGGCGGCCTCGATGTTCGCGATCTGCGTGGACGACGAGGAGCGGTTCCTGCCCGGCGAGTGCCAGGCGGTCGTCGTCGCCGAGCCCAACCCCGACCGCCCGCTCCCCGGCGGCGGCACCCCGCGCAACCCCGGGTACGCCACCGGGTTCCACACGTTCCTGGCCGTCCCCGGCAGCGCGCCCGGCTCGGCGCAGGAGGCGCGCCCGGCGACCACCGCCGACCGGCTGCGCGTGGAGCAGGCCGGGGCGTTCCGCGTGCGCGGCGTGCGTCCCGACTGGGTGCTGCCCGAGTGGTGCGAGCTGCTGGCCCGTTCGCTGGCGCCGCTGCGGGACATCAGCGGCGAGTCGGAGGACGCGGCGCTGCCGTCCGCGAGCCGCCTGCTCGACGTGATCGAGATGGAGCCGCCGACCTCGGGGGCCATCGCGGCGCGCTGGCGCCTCGGCGGCCAGTCCACCGAGGCGGTCATCGGCGAGAGTTACGACGGCGCGTTCTCCATCGACCTGCGGCGCGACGGGCCGCACGGCCTGATCGCGGGCACCACCGGCTCCGGCAAGTCGGAGCTGCTCCAGACGATCGTCGCGTCCCTCGCCGTGGCCAACACGCCCGAGAACATGACGTTCGTCCTCGTGGACTACAAGGGCGGCTCCGCGTTCAAGGACTGTGTGCAACTCCCGCACACCGTCGGCATGGTCACCGACCTCGACAACTACCTCGTGGAACGCGCCCTCGCCTCCCTCGGCGCCGAACTGACGCGCCGGGAGCACATCCTGGCGGACGTCGGCGCGAAGGACATCGAGGACTACCAGGACCTCGTGCGCCGCAGCCCCGGGCAGCTCGCGCCCATGCCGCGCCTGCTCATCGTCATCGACGAGTTCGCCTCGATGGTCCGCGAACTGCCCGACTTCGTGAAGGGCCTCGTCAACATCGCGCAGCGCGGACGGTCCCTCGGCATCCACCTGCTGCTGGCCACGCAGCGGCCCAGCGGCGTCGTCTCGCCCGAGATCCGCGCCAACACCAACCTGCGGATCGCGCTGCGCGTCACGGACGGCAGCGAGTCCACGGACGTCATCGACGCGCCGGACGCCGGGTTCATCGCCAAGTCCACGCCGGGGCGCGCGTACGTCAGGCTCGGGCACGCCTCCCTCGTGCCGTTCCAGTCGGGACGTGTCGGCGGGCGGCGGCCCGGCGCCGTCGATCCGGCGGTGGCGCGGCCCTGGTCGGCGGTCCTCGACTGGAACGGCCTCGGGCGTGGCCGGCTGCGCAAGCCGCCCGGCGCCAAGTCCGAGGAGGAGGAGATCACCGACCTGAAGGTCCTGGTGGACGCCGTCATCGACGCGGACCGGCAGCTCGGCTTCACGAAGCAGCACAGCCCGTGGCTCCCGGCCCTCGACGGCCAGGTGCTGCTGCGCGACCTCGAACACCCGGCGCCCGCCGGGACGCTGCCCGCCGCGCCGTTCGGCGTGGAGGACCTGCCGGAGCAGCAGGCGCGGCGTTCGGTGGCGATCGACTTCAAGACCTTCGGCCACATGATCCTGGGCGGCGCGCCGCGCAGCGGCAGGTCGCAGACGCTGCGGACGATCGCCGGGTCGCTGGCCTGGGTCCACTCCGCCGAGGACGTCCACCTGTACGGCATCGACTGCGGCAACGGCGCGCTCAACGCGCTGACGAAGCTGCCGAACTGCGGCGCGGTCGTGACCCGTAACCAGGTCGAGCGCGTGCGCCGCCTCATCCGCCGCCTGCGGCAGGAGATGGACCGCCGCCAGGACCTGCTGTCCGCCGACGCGCTGGCCGACATCAGCGAGCAGCGGGCGACGGCCGAGCCGGGCAAGCGGCTGCCGCACATCGTCGTCCTGCTGGACCGCTGGGAGGGCTGGACCAACACGCTGGGCGAGGTGGACCACGGCGCGCTGTCCGACGAGCTGTTCGTCATCTTCCGGGAGGGCGCGAGCGTCGGTATCCACATGATCGTGGCGGGCGACCGCACCGTGCTGTCCGGCCGGATCGCGACGCTGACCGAGGACAAGTACGCGCTGCGGCTGGCCGACAAGGGCGACTACTCGGGCGTCGGCCTCACGTCGCGGAAGGTGCCGGACGACGTGCCGGACGGCCGGATGTTCCGCAACCAGGCCGCCACGCAGATCCAGGTGGCCGTGCTGGCGGACGAGTTGTCGGGCCAGGCGCAGGCCGCCGCGCTGACGGCGATCGGCGACTGGGCGGCGGAGCGGGACCGCGCGGTCGCGCGGGCGCGCCGTCCGTTCCGCGTCGATGTGCTGCCCAGCCGCCTCACGTTCGCCGACGCCTGGGAGAAGCGGGACCCGGAGGCGTCCGAGTCGCGCCTGTGGGGCCTCATCGGCGTGGGCGGCGACGAACTGATGGGCTACGGGCCCGACCTGGCGCAGGGCACGCCCGCGTTCATCGTGGCGGGCCCGGCCAAGTCGGGGCGGTCCACGGTGCTGGCAATGCTGGCCGACTCGTACCTGGCGCGCGGGGTGCGCGTCGTGGTGGCGGCGCCGCGGCCGTCGCCGCTGCGTGACCTGGCGGGCAGGGACGGCGTGGTGCAGGTCTTCACCGGGGACGACATCTCGGAGAAGGAGGTCCGCGAGGCGCTGAGCACGTCGTCCAAGGAGCACCCGATCGTGGTGTTCGTGGACGACGCGGAGGATCTGCGCCGCTGCGACGCCGACCCCGAGCTGAAGGCGATCATCACGCAGGGCGCCGATCTGGGCCGCTACCTGGTGCTCGGCGGCGACGAGGGCGACATCGGCGGTGGCTTCTCCGGCTGGCAGGTCGAGGCGAAGAAGGCCAGGCGCGGCGTGCTGCTCTCCCCGGCGTCGCACCGCTCGGGCGAGCTGATCGGCGCGAAGCTGCCGCGCAGCGCCGCCGCCGAGCAGGTCACGCCGGGCAAGGGCATCCTGCACCTCGGCGACGGGACGGCGTTCACGGTGACGACGCCCGCGCCCTGACGCGGTGGGCGAGCGCGCACAGGAAAGCGGCCGGGCCCCGAGGGGTCCGGCCGCTTCCGTGTGGAGCAGGGCGTCAGGCGGGGGTGTTGCTCCCGCCACGGCGCTTCGCGAAGAACGCGGCGCCGCCGCCGAGGACCAGCAGACCCGCGCCGACGGAGGCGAACAGCGTCAGCTGCGAGCCGTTGCCGCCGGTCTCGGCCAGGTCGGGGGTCTCGGAGACCGGCAGGACGATGGGCTCGCCCACGGGGACCTCGCCGCCCAGGTCGGTGTCGGGCACCGGCACGGGGGTGACGGGGGTCTCCGGCGCCTCCTCGGTGGGCTCGTCCGTGGGCTCCTCGCTGGGGGCCTCCTCGGTCGGCTCGTCCGTCGGCTCGTCGGTCGGCGGCTCCTCGGTGGGCTCGGTGGGCTCGTCGGTCGGCGGCTCCGTCGGCGTCTCGGGCTCGCACGGCGACTCGCCGTTCCAGGCCGCGATCAGGTTCTGCGGCGTGGGGGAGTTCGGGTAGTGCGGCAGCGCGCCGTTGCCCTCGGTGCCGTCGTACTTGGTGCCGTTGCCGTACAGGTCGATCTGCCCGAAGCAGGTCGGCACGTACGCGCTGACGTCGAGGGTGTCCTCGGGCGTCTCGCTGCTGAGCACCGTGGTGTCCCAGCCGAGGAACGACTGCGTGCCGGAGGTCTCCCAGGACGGGCCCTCGGCGTTGTAGGACGCGAGCGAGACGGGGTACTCGCAGCCCTCGGTGATGTTGCCGGTGAGGCGGACGGAGATGGTGGTCGGGGCGCCGCCGGTGTAACGACCGGTGGTGGACCAGGTGGCCCCGCCGTCGGTCGAGTTCTCGATGGTGACCTCGCCGCACGAGTCGGTGGCCAGCGCGGGGGAGGCGCCGAGGCCCACGAGGGACAGGCCGGCGAGCCCGGTGACGCTGACCACGCCGATGGCGGATCTGAGGACGGAACGCTTGTTGGTTGAACGCTGCACCTGAGTGCTCCCTGCATGCGGGGCGGAGAACCGTGGTCGAGACGGCACGAGGCGGATGCATCACGCTTCGCGAGGGGCAGTCTGCGACCTGCGGGAATTCTTGCCGCCGAAGCGAGAGGGCCGCTGCCTGGTGGCAAGGCGGCCGGATACCCCGCGATTTCATCACCTCGTACGGTAATCGGGTAATCGCCTCTGCGGCGGAATATCGCGGTTCGTCCGATTTTGCTCGCGAACAATTACGAATCCGTTATGCGAACGCCCGTCCACCCTCCGGCGCGCGCGACGTTCCCGCGCCCCCGCCCTGAACGGCCCCACCACCGGTCGGACCGTCAAGGCGCCAGATCACGCAAGGCGTTGCGCGTGCGCGTCAGGTCTTCGAGCCGCTCCTCGACCTGCCGCAGATGGCCCGCGATCAGCGCCGCCGTGGGGCCGCTCGGCGCCTGCCCGCTGTCGCGCACACGCAGCACGTCACGGATCTCCGACAGGCTCAGCCCCGCCGCCTGCGCGCCCCGGATGAACGCCAGGCGGTCCGCGCTCTCCGGCGGGTAGTCCCGGTAGCCGGACGGCGTGCGCGGTGGCTCCGGCAGCAGCCCCGTGCGCTCGTAGAAACGGACGGTCTTGGCGGTCACCCCCGCCGCGTGGGCCAACGTCCCGATGCGCATGCCCCCAGGATAGGGACGCGACAGGGTGCGGAATCAGCCGAGTTCGGCCGAGGCGAGGAACTGCGTCGCGGCCAGCTCCGCGTACAGCGGGTTCCCCGCGACCAGTTCGCCGTGCGTGCCGACCGCCTGCACGCGGCCCGCGTCCATCACCACGATGCGGTCGGCCGACGCCACCGTGGACAGCCGGTGCGCGACGACCAGCACCGTCGTCGTCCGCGCCACGTCCGCGACCGTGTCGCGCAGCGCCGCCTCGTTCACCGCGTCCAGCTGCGACGTCGCCTCGTCCAGCAGCAACAGCCGCGGGCGGCGCAGCAGGGCGCGCGCGATGGCCACCCGCTGACGCTCGCCGCCCGACAGCTTCGTGCCCCGGTGCCCGACGACGGTGTCCAGGCCGTCCGGCAGCCGCGCCACCAGCCCGTCAAGACGGCTCGTGCGCAACGCCTCGGCCAGCGCCGCCTCGTCCGTGCCCGGCGCGGCGAACAGCAGGTTCTCGCGCAGCGTGCCGGACAGGACGGGCGCGTCCTGCTCGACGTAGCCGATGGCGCCGCGCAGCGCGCCGATGTCCCACGCGGTCACGTCGCGGCCGTCCAGCAGGACGCGGCCCGACGTCGCGTCGTAGAACCGCTCGACGAGCGAGAAGACCGTCGTCTTGCCCGCGCCCGACGGGCCGACGAACGCCGTCAGCCCGCGCGGCGGCACGTCGAACGTCACCCCGTGGTGGACGTACGGCTGCCCGGGGCCGTAGCGGAAGCGGACGTCCTCGAAGCGCACGGCCGCCGGGCCCTCACCCCCGGCCCCCGCCGCCGGGCGCGCCGCCGCCTCCGGCTCGCGCGGCAGCCGCCGCACCTCCTCGATACGGCTGATCGCCGCCGCGCCGACCTGGTACTGCGTCACCGCGCTCACCGTCTGCCCGATCGGCGCCATCAGGTACATCACGTACAGCAGGAACGCCACGAGCGTCGCCACGTCGATCGACTCCGTCGCCACCCGCGCGCCGCCCACACCCAGCACCGTGATGAACGCGACCTGCATCGACAGACCGGCCAGATTCCCCGCCAGCGACGACCACTTCGCCGCCCGCACACTGTCACGCCACGAGTCCTCCGCCGCCGCGTGCACGGCCGCCGTCTCCCGCGCCTCCGCCCCCGACGCCTTCACCGTGCGCAGCGCGCCCAGCACCCGCTCCAGCGCCGCGCCCATGCGCCCGACGGACTGCTGCGCCTGTTTGCTGGCGCGATGGATGGACGGCACGACGACGCCGATCACCACGGCCGTCACCGCGACGACCCCCAGCGTGACCCCCAGGAGCACCAGATCGA
The DNA here is from genome assembly GCF_000719135.1 of Streptomyces avicenniae. Lineage (GTDB taxonomy): Bacteria > Actinomycetota > Actinomycetes > Streptomycetales > Streptomycetaceae > Streptomyces > Streptomyces avicenniae. Next base: position 130,249 of record NZ_JOEK01000015.1, read on the forward strand.
CCAGGCCCATCATCACGAGTGTCGCCACCAGCGTCAGGCCGCCCGTCGCGAACCCGATCAGCGAGTCCGTCGTCATGGCGCGCAGCAGCGTCGTGTCGGACGTCGCGCGGGACAGCAGGTCGCCGGGCTCCGTCGCGTCCACCGCCGAGATCCGCAGCCGCAGCAGCGTCGCCGTCAGCGAGCGGCGCGCCGTGAGCACGACCGACTCCGCCGCCCGTTGCAGCAGGTAGTGCCCGAAGCCGCCGACCGCCGCGTTCGTCACCACCAGGACGCTCATCAGCACCAACGTGGGCGCGATGGGCCGCTCCTCGCTCAGATTGCCGATCAGGCGCTGGGCGACCAGCGGCAGCGCCAGGCCGCTCGCGCTCGTCAGCAAGGACAACAACGCGCCCCCGAGAAGCACCCGGCGATGCGGCCTGACGTACCCGGCGAGCACGCGCCACGCGCGCGGCCCGTCCCCGGCGCCCGCGCCGTCCGCCCCCGGCGGGCTTCCCGCGCTCTCCTCGTGCGTCGTCACCACGAACACCTTTCCGGACCCCGCACGGGCCCTCGGGCAAGGACGCGCTGCGAGGCCGCACGGTTGCTGCCCGCGACGGAAGGGGCGCCGTTCGCCTTGCATCCGACGGGCGATGCCTGTTTGACTCTGCGCCACCACCCGGCCCCACGCCGGGATTTGCGCAACCGTACGGAGTCCCACACGATGCAGATACCGGCAGTGCTGGTCGCGTGTCTGGCCCTGGGCAGCGCGTTCGCTGTCCTGTTCCTCACCCTCCTGATGCGCGAACGCCGCCGAGCGGCAGCCGCCCGGCACCGCGCCGAGACGGTCACCACGAGAGCCGACGCCTCCGACGCCCAGCTCGCCGCGCTCCAGAGCAGACTCGCGGACGTCCAGCGGCGCGAACGCATGCTCGTCGAGGAACTGGCCCATCTCCCCAAGCGCCTCCCCCGCCTCGCACAGGCGGCGCGCCACCCCCACGTCCGCATCCCCGGCCCGCTCCACGAGGAACTGGCCGCGGGCGAGGCGGGCAAGGCGCTCGACGCCGTCCTGTCCGGCATGACGGACGCCCTCGTCGCCGAGCGGCTGCGCACCGACGGCGCCGCCCAGTCGGCCGTCCGCGGCGCGACGATCACGTTGCAGACCATGTGCTACCAGATGCAGACCTCCGTGGACGCACTGCTGCACAAGTACGACGACCCCGACCTCGCGGGCGCCCTGGCCGCCCTCGACTACCTCAACGAACAGATCCTGCGCCGCATCCAGGTCACCCGCGTCGTCTGCGGCGCGGGCGCGGGCCTGGTCCGCAGCAAGTCGGAACTCCAGGCCCTCGCGGTCGGCGCCAGCTCCCGCATCCCCGACTACGAGCGGGTCCGCATCGTCAGCCACCTCCAGAAGCCGGTGGCCGTCGTGGACCGCGCCGCAGAACCGGTGGCCGTCGTCCTCGCGGAGCTGATGGCCAACGCCGTGCACCACTCGCACGGTTCGCTGGCCGTCGAGGTCTCGCTGCACCGCGCGCACAACGGCGCCGTCGTCGTCGTCTCGGACGCCGGAATCGGCATGAACGCCGACGAGTACCGCCGCGCCCGCCGCCTCCTGGCCGCCGAGGACCCCATCGAGCTGGCCGAACTGGGCGACCCGCCCCGCTGCGGGTTCGCCTCCATGGGCCAGCTGTGCGCGGCCCACGGCCTCGCCGTCTCGGTGGAGCCCTCGCACTACGCGGGCGTCAAGGCCGTCCTGTTCGTGCCGGAACACCTGCTCACCACGCCCACCGAGGCGTCCGTCCCCCTGCCCATCCACTACGCCCAGCCGACCACGGGCTCGGTCGCGCCGCTGTGGACCCCGGACCCCCCGCGCAGCCCCGCGCTGGACCGTCCGGCGCCCGCCGCGCCGTTCGACCCCGCGGCCCTGTCCGGCACGGGCGACCTCACCCCCACCGGCGGTCCCGACAACAGCGTGTCCCCCGTATCCCCCGGAAACACCGGTACGAAAACCCCGGCGCCCGCCGCCGGTCCCGCCGCCCCGGCGGCCCCGGCGCCCCCGGCCGCTCCCGGGCCCGCGGCGGAACCGGCCGCCCCCGCGTCCGGCGAAGGCGCCCTCCCGCAACTGCCGCAGCGGCGCAACGAACGCAGTTCCGGCTGGAACTACCGCAAGCCGATCAGCGACGCCGGAGCCGCCCACGCGGCCCCCGCAGACCCCGCCGCGCAGCCGGACCCCGACCCCGCCGCGTACCTGCGCGACCCCGAGGACGCCGCCTCCCGCATGGGCGCCTTCCAACGGGGCACCGCGCGGGGCCGCGCCGCCGTGGACGAGCCAGAAAGCGAGAGCTGATGAACACCCATCTGCCCCCCCCGCGCGCGAAGGCCGACCTGTCCTTCGTCCTGAAGCCGATCCTCAAGGTCCCGGACGTCCAGCACGCCATGATCCTCACGGCCGACGGATTCTTCGAGGCCCACTCGGGCATCGAGCCGGAGGCCGCCGAGAAGCTGTCCGCCGTGCTCGCCTCGTTCCTCGCGGCCGGACGCGGCACCAGCGAGACGTACTTCGGCAGCCGCGGCCTCCTGCGCACCGTCATGGTCGAGACGCAGCACGGCTACGTCTTCGTCATCCCGGCCGCCGAGGGCGCCTACCTCGCCGTGTTCACCGGCCCCAACGTGGCGATGGACAACGTCACCTACGAGATGCAGAAGCAGGTGCAGACGCTCGGCAAGGCGATGGTCAGCCCGCCGAGACGCGACCTCAGAGGCCAGGGCGGCCCGCCCGGGACGGACGGCGCGTACGCATGAGCCGGCGGCTGATCCCGGCGTACCTGTGGACCGGCGGCCGTACCCACCCCAGCCGCAACGTCCTCGACCGGCTGACCGTGCTGCGGGCGGCCACCGATCACCTCCCCTCCGACCTGACCAGCTCGGGGCGGAGCGTCCTGGAGATCCTCCAGCACGGCGCGCTGCCGCTCGCCGAGGTCGCCGCGCACCTGGAGATGCCCGTCATCTTCGTCAAGGTCCTGGTCAGCGACCTGTTCGACCAGGGACTGCTGATCGTGCGGGCCCCGGCCCCCGTCGAGTCCGACGCGAAACCAGATCAGCAGCTCCTCGAAAGGGTGATCCGTGGACTCCGCGCACTCCAATAGGGACATCTACCTGCGCAACCCCGACCAGCGGCTCGTCAAGGTGATCGTCAGCGGCCCCTTCGGCGTCGGCAAGACGACGATCATCCGCACGCTCTCCGACATCCCGCCGCTGCGCACGGAAGAGGTGATGACCGAGACCGGCGCGGTCGTGGACCACCTCGACGGGCTCAAGGACAAGACCACCACGACCGTCGGCCTCGACTACGGCCGCATGTCGCTCGGCGACGACCTCGCGCTCTGCCTCTTCGGCACCCCGGGACAGAAACGTTTCCAGGCGCTGTGGGACGACCTGACACAGGGCGCCCTCGGGGCCCTCATCCTCGCGGACACCCGCCGGATAGCGGATTCGTACGAGGTCATGGGCCTGATCGAACGGCAGGACCTGCGGTACGCGGTCGCGCTCAACCTCTTCCCCGACTCGCCGCGTTACCCCGAGGAAGAGCTGCGCGCGGCGCTCGACCTCGCGCCCGAGACCCCCATGATCGCCTGCGACGCGCGCGACCGGCGCACGTCGCTGGACGCCCTGCTGGCCCTCGCCGAACATCTCCTCGCCGTCCCGGAGTTCGAACAGCAGCCGTGACACGCGGCGTTCGACCGGTGGTGACCGTGGCGTGGCCGAGCAGGGCGTGAGAAAGGACTGAGGAGAACCGTGAACCACCCCACACCTGGCGGCGCCGGGTCGCCGGAGCGGGTACCGCTGTACGGGGAGGACTTCGCCGCCGATCCGCACGCGGTCTACGACCGCCTGCGGACCTACGGCGCCTGCGCCCCCGTCGAACTGGCGCCCGGCATCGGCGCGACGCTCGTCACGAGCTACCGGATGGCGCTGCGCGTGCTGCACGACCCGGAGACCTTCTCCAAGGACCCGCGGGTGTGGCAGCACACCGTCCCGCAGGACAGCGAGATCCTGCCGATGATGGCCTGGCGGCCGAACGCCCTGTTCAACGACGGCGAGGTCCACACCCGCCTGCGCCGCGCGCTGACCGACAGCGTCGCGCTCATCGAGCCGTACGACCTGCGGCAGCTCGTCCACCAGGCGTCGGACGAGCTGATCCAGAACTTCGGCGAGCGCGGACAGGTCGATCTCATCAGCGAGTACTGCCGTGTGCTGCCGCTGATCATCTTCAACGGCCTGTTCGGCCTGCCACCCTCGTCCAGCGCGCGCCTGGTCACCGCGATGGCCCGCATGTTCGACTCGGAGTCGGACGAGGCCGCCAAGGGCATCCAGGAACTCCAGGACTACATCGTGGAGGCCGTCACCACGAAACAGGGCGCGCCCGGCAACGACTTCACGACCTGGCTGCTCGACCACCCCGAGGGCCTCACCGCGGAAGAGGTCGTCTGGCAGCTGCTGCTGTCCCTCAGCGCAGGGCACGAGCCCGTCACCAACCTGATCGGCAACGCCCTGGCGCGCATGCTGTCCGACTCGCGCTACTACCGCACCATCTCCAGCGGCTCGCTGACGTCCCAGCACGCCATCACCGAGGTGCTGTGGGAAGACCCGCCCATGGCCAACTACTCGGCGCACTACCCGCTGCGCGACGTGGACCTGGACGGGACCTGGGTCCGCGCGGGCACCCCCGTGCTGATCTCCTACGCGGCGGCCAACACCGACCCGACCGGCCGCCGCGGCGGGCCGCGCTCCGACGCGGGGGCACACCTCTCGTTCGCCGCGGGGCCGCACGCCTGCCCCATGCAGCAGCCCGGCCTGCTCATCGCCGTCACGGCGATCGACCGCCTCACGAACTGGCTGTGCGACATCCGCCTGTCCGTTCCCTACGAGCAACTGGTCTGGCGGCCCGGTCCGTTCCAGCGGGCGCTGGCCGCCCTCCCCGCCTCCTTCACGCCGATCTCACCCGATCAGAAGGGAAGCACACCATGGAACGCGAGCCCCTCGTCCTCGATCCCCGTGGCCTAGACGTCGCAGGAGAGGCCGCGCGCCTGCGGGAGGGCGGCCCCGCGGTGCGGGTCGTCCTGCCGGGCGACATCGAGGCATGGGCCATCACCCGCCACGACCTGATCAAGAAGCTGACCACCGACCCCCGCGTCTCCAAGGACCCCAGGCAGCACTGGCCCGACTTCATAGCGGACCGCATACCGCCGACCTGGTCGCTCTACAGCTGGGTCGTGGTGCGCAACATGTTCACCGCGTACGGCATGGAGCACTCGCGGCTGCGCAAGCTCGTCGCCCCCGCGTTCACCGCGCGGCGTACGAACGCGCTGCACGACCGCATAAGGACGTTCACGGACGAGCTGATCGAGGCCATCGCGGCGGTCCCGGCGGGGGAGCCGGTCGATCTGCGGGAGACGTACACCAACCCGCTGCCCATAAGGGTCATCTGCGAGCTGTACGGCATCCCGGAGACCGCCAAGGCGGGCCTTGAGGCGGCGGTGGACAGCATCTTCCACACGTCGGCCGACCCGGAGGAGGTCGTCGCCACCTTCCAGGGGGTCTACGCCATACTGACCTCCCTGGTGGCCGCCAAGCGCGCGGAACCGGCCGAGGACCTGACGACCCGGCTCATCGCGTCGCGCGACGGCGGCGACCGGCTGACCGAGCAGGAACTGCTCGACACGCTGCTGCTCGTGCTCTCGGCCGGTCACGAGACGACCGTCCATCTGCTGGGCAACGCGATACACGCCCTCCTCACCCACCCCGACCAGCTCGAACTGGTCAGGAAGGGCGAGGTCACGTGGGACGCGGTGATCGAGGAGACCCTGCGCTGGTCCACGCCGGTCGCCAACCTGCCGCTGCGGTTCGCGACGGAGGACATCGCCCTGGACGGCGGGGTGACGCTCGGCCGGGGCGACCCGATCCTCCTGTCGTTCTTCGCCGCGGGCACCGACCCGGAGCAGCACGGCGAGGACGCCGGGCGCTTCGACGTCACGCGCCCCGCCGGGGAGCACCTGGCGTTCGGCCACGGCACGCACTACTGCCTCGGCGCGCCGCTGGCCCGGATGGAGGCGCGGGTGGCGCTCCCGGCGCTCTTCGAGCGCTTCCCCGGCATGCGGCTCGCGGAGACCGACCTGACGCAGGTCGAGTCGCTGGTGTCGAACGGCTTCTCCCGGCTGCCCGTCTGGCGCTGACCGCGACGGGCCGCGGCTCCTCGGCCGGGGGAGCCGCGGCCCGTGCTGCGGCGTGGTGCTGCGGCGTGGTGCCGCCGCGCGGTCAGCGGCCGGTCGTCCCGGCCGGTTCGTGCGCCGGTGAGTCGCCGTACGCCGTGGCCGCCGGGGTGTCGTCGGGGGCCGCCTCCCGCAGACCGAACCGGTCGTGGACCGGCTTCAGCCAGCGCGGCAGCCACCAGGTGGCCCGCCCCGCCAGCCGCATGGTCGCGGGCAGCAGGGCGCCCCTGATGAGCGTGGCGTCCATCAGCACCGCGAGCGGCAGGCAGACGCCGAGGGCCATCAGGAAGGTGATGTCGGAGACGAGGAACGCCAGGAAGACGATCGACAGCGTCGCGGCGGCTGCGGTGACGATGCGGCCGACGCGTTCGAGGCCCATCGCGACCGCGGCCACCGGATCGCCGCACGCCTCGTACTCCTCGCGGATGCGGGAGAGCATGAACACCTGGTAGTCCATGCCGAGTCCGAACGCGATGGCGAACAGCAGCACGGGCACCGTGCCCACGATCGCGCCGGTGCTGGTGAAGTCGAGCAGCCCGGCCAGCCGTCCGTCCTGGAAGCCGGCGACGAGCGCGCCGAACGTCGCCGTGAGGCCGATGGCGCTCAGCAGCATCGCGAGGACCGGCAGCAGCACGCTCCCGGTGAGCAGGAACAGCAGGACGTACATCGCCACGGCCAGCGTGAGCCCGGCGACGGGCAGCCGGTCCGTGATGGCGTCGATGCCGTCCATGTTGACGGCGGTCTGGCCGCCGACCAGGGCCTCGCCCGGGGCGGGCAGGCCGCGTACCTCCCCGACCAGCGCCTCCGCCTCGTCGGCGCCGACCGGTCCCGGCACGACGGACAGCCACACGCCGTCGTGTCCCTCGGGCGCCGCGTACTGCGCGTGCTGCGGGCCGGGGCCCGCCGCCTGCTGCCCGGCCGCGTAGGAGCCGGTGGCGGTGTCCACGCGGGCCACGCCGTCCAGCGAGGACAAGTCCGCCGCGTAGGAGGCCAGTTCAGGGGCGCCGCCCGACGGCTCCGGCAGGACGACGGTGAGCGCCTGGCTCTCGCCCGAGGCGAACTGGGCCCGCATGTCCTCGGCGACCTGCCGGGCGGGCGACGACTCGGGGAGCGCGCGCTCGTCCGCGGTGCCCATCTGGATGCCGAGGAACGGCACGCCGAGCAGCAGCAGGAACCCGGCCACCAGCGTCGCCACCGGCACCGGCCTGCGCATCACGAACGACGCCAGGCGGTGCCAGAAGCCGTCCGTGGGCGCGGCCTCGGTCGCGGGCCGGGGGGCCTTGCGGCGGCGTAGCCGCCCCTTCTCGATGCGCGGCCCGAGCACGGCCAGCAGCGCCGGGAGCACGACGAGCGTCACCAGCGCCGTCAACAGGGAGACGGCGATGCCCGCGTACGCTATCGACCGCAGCGCCAGCAGCGGGAACCAGGCCAGCCCGGCGAGCGTGACGGCCACCGTCACGGCCGAGAACGCCACCGTGCGGCCCGCGGAACGCATCGTGCGATGGATCGCCTCCGCCGTGCCGTGCCCCTTCGCGATCTCCTCGCGGTAGCGGCTGACGACGAGGAGGCTGTAGTCCACGGCGAGCCCCAGGCCGAGGAGCGTGACGATGTTGACGGCGAAGATGTTGACGTCGGTCACCGAGGCCAGCGCCCATATCAGGCCCAGGGACAGCAGGATCGTGATCAGCCCCGTGATCAGCGGCAGCGCGGCGGCGACCAGGCTGCCGAAGATGAGGACCAGGACCACCAGCATCAGCGGGAAGGCGATCATCTCGCCGCGCACCGCGTCCCGTTCACCCGCCTCGGCCAACTCCTCGCCGACGACGGCCGCTCCACCGAACTCGACGGTCAGGCCGTCCTGTTCGCCCTCGTAGCGGGGTTCGAGCGTGCCGAGCCGCTCGGCGACCTCCGTGTCGTCGCCGCTCAGCGCTGCCAGGACGAGCGCCATGTCGCCCTCCTCGCCGCGCAGCGGGGCGGGCCGCCCCTCGCCCCAGTACGAGACGACGGCGGAGACGCCCGGCTCGTCGGCCAGGCGCTCGCCGAGGGCGGTGCCCGCGCGGGTGGCGGCGGGGGAGTCCACGCCGCCCGGGGCGTGGACGAGCAGCACGAGATTCATGTCGTCGCGCGCGAACTCCCCCGCCAGCGCGGCGGCGGCGCGGCCCGACTCGGCGTTCGGATCGTCGAACCCGCCGCCCTTCAACCTGTCGAAGACGGTTGCGCCCGCGACGCCGCCGAGCAGCGCGAGCAGTACGGCGACGACGAGGACCGCGCGGCGGTGCCGCAGCAGACGTCCGGTGGGATTGCCTGGCATGGTGCCTGCCTCCTTGCTTCGCGGCCCGTGGGGGCCAGATGCGTCCGGTGGGTTCCGGCTCCCGGCGGTGTGCTCCGGTCGCTGCCGAACACGACGGGACGGCGGGGCGTGCTGTGACATCGGGTGCCGCGACGAGACGTGGATCACACGTGCGGGTGCGAAGGGAGTGGTGTGGGTCACGCACCACGTTCCGTACGATGCCGTATGGAAAGCGGGGGTCTCGGAGGGAGTAGGGGCAGCGCCATGCAGCGTCCCGGCACGATCACGCAGGGCCATCTCGACCGATTCGGCGCGGCGTTGCGCCGCAGACGGGAGGAGGAGGGGATCTCGCTGCGGCGGCTCGCCGCGCTCGCCTCGTACAGCCCCGGCTGGCTGAGCAAGGTGGAGAACGGCCTCGCACGGCCCACGCTCCAACTCGCCGAGGCGTGCGACCGGGTGCTCGGCGCCGACGGCGAACTCGCCGCGCTCGCCCGCGTCACCCTCTCCGGTGTCACCTGGTCCTTCCCGCCCGCACAACTCCCCCCGGGCGACGGCGGCAACTTCGTCGGCAGGACCGCCGAACTCCGCGTCCTCGACGGCATGCTGGAGCGCGCGACGGACACCGGCACCCCGCTCACCGTCGTCGTGGACGGCGCCCCTGGCGTCGGCAAGACCGCGCTCGCGCTGCGCTGGGCGCAGACCGTGAGGGAACGCTTCCCCGACGGCGTGCTCCACGCCGACCTGGGCGGCTACGGCCCCGACGCCGCCCCCACCGACCCGGCCCGGGTGCTCACCGGCTTCCTCATCGCCTTCGGCGTCCCCGCGGCCAGCCTGCCCGCGGAACCCGGCCAACTCGCCGCCGTCTTCCGCAGCCTGGTGGCGGGCCGCCGCGTCCTCGTCGTGCTCGACGACGCGGGAGACGCGCGCCAGGTCCGCGCACTGCTGCCCACCGCGCCCGGCAGCGCCGCCGTCGTCACCAGCCGCCGCAGGCTCGCCGCGCTCGGCGGCGTCGCGCGGCTCCCCGTCGGGCCGCTCACGCCGGTGGACGCCATCGCCCTGCTCCAGACCGTCGTGGGCGGCCGACGCGTCGGCGCCGAGCCCGCGTCGGCCCGCTTCCTGGCCTACGCCTGCGGGCACCTGCCGCTCGCGCTGCGGATCGCCGCCGAGCGGCTGGCGGCCGGGCCGCACCGGATGCTCCGCACGCTCGCCGCCGACCTGGCCGACCCGACGAGCCGGCTGGACATGCTCGCGGACGGCGAGGACCGGGGGTGCGCGGTCCGCGCCGCGTTCGACGCCTCCTACCAGCGGCTGGACCACGAGGCGTCGCTGCTCTTCCGGCTGCTCGGCGGCGATTCGAGGACCGAGGTCACCGTCCTGGACGCCGCCCGGCTCGTCCGCCGCCCCGCCGCCCACGTCCGGCGGACGCTGGAGACCCTGGCCAACGAACACCTGATCGTCGAGACCGGCCCCGAGCGCTACCGCTTCGAAGGGCTGGTGCGCCTGTACGCCATGGAGCACGCGGCGCGGGCGCGGCGCACGCTCGACAGCGAACGGCTCGCGCGGGCCTGACCGGGAGCGTCCGGCGCCGCGCGGGCCGCGTCCCTGGCCCGCCGTGGCCCGCGGCCCGATCCCCCGGGCGACCGCGGGCCTGTCGGCGTTGCCCGCGCATCCCGCGGGGCATACAGTCCGGAACGTCCCTTCTTGCCCCGTATGGTCCGTCATGCCGCGGCCTCGTCGCGAGGCCCGCGGGCGCGCGGACGGACGCGAAAGGCGCCCACCCCATGCCCCAGGTCTGGTTCGTCACCGGAAGCTCACGCGGCCTCGGCCGCGCGATCGCCGAGGAGGCCCTCGCCGGAGGCGATCTGCTCGCCGCCACCGCGCGCACCCCCGCCGCACTGGACGACCTGGTCAGCCGCCACGGCGACCGCGTCCGGCCCATCGGCCTCGACGTCACCGACCCCGCCGCCGTCCGCGCCGCGATCCAGGGCACCGTGGACGCCTTCGGCCGGATCGACGTCGTCGTGAACAACGCCGGCTACGCCGACCTCGACCCCGTCGAGGACATCCCGGACGACAGCTTCCGCGCCCAGATGGAGACCAACTTCTTCGGGGTCTACCACGTCACCCGCGCGGCGCTCCCCTTCCTGCGCGCACAGGGCGGCGGACACATCGTCCAGATCGCCACCGTCGGCACCCGCGTCTCCACGCCCGGCCTCGCCGCCTACCAGAGCGCCAAATGGGCCGTCGAGGGCTTCTCCGGGGTACTCGCCCTGGAGACCGCCCCGTTCGGCGTCAAGGTGACCGTCATCGAGCCCGGCGGCCTGCGCACGGACTGGAGCGGCTCGTCGATGGCGATCGCCGACATCGACGAGCCCTACCGCCCGACGGTCGGCGCCATGGCCGAGCAACTGCGCGCCGCCTCCGGCAAGCAGCCGGGCGACCCGGCGAAGGCCGCGCGCGTCATCCGGGAGGTGACGCGGATGGACGACCCGCCGCTGCGCCTCATGCTCGGCGCCGACGCGTACGAGGTCGCGGGCGCGGCCGAACGCGCCCGCGCCGAGAGCGACGCGCGCCACCGTGAGCTGGCCGTCTCGATCGCCTTCGACGCGTGACCGCCTGGACCGTCCGGGAGCTGCCCGACCTGTCGGGCCGCCTCGCCGTCGTCACCGGCGCGGCCGGAGGCATCGGCTTCGCCACCGCCAGGCGGCTGGCCGGTACGGGCGCCGAGGTCGTCTTCGCCGGGCGGGACCCGGCGCGGGTCCGCGCCGCCGCGGGGCGGGCCAGCCGCGAGGTGCCCGGCGCCCGGGTCCGCGCCGCCGAGCTGGATCTCGCCGACCTGACGTCGGTCGCCGCCTTCGCCGCACACCTGAGCGCCGAGTCCCGCGCCCTCGACCTGCTCGTCAACAACGCGGGCGTCATGAACCCGCCCGAGCGCCGCACCACCCGCGACGGCTTCGAACTCACCTTCGGCGTCAACCACCTGGGCCACTTCGCCCTCACCGGACGGCTCCTGCCCCTGCTGCTCGCCGCCCGCAACCCACGCGTCGTCACCGTCAGCGCCCTGGTCGCCCGCAGCCGCCTCGCCGAACCCGACGACCCCCTCAGCGAACGCGGCTACCGCGGCATGGTCGCCTACATCACCTCCAAGCTGGCCAACGTCCTGTTCGCCCAGGAGTTCCAGCGGCGCGCCGACGCCGCCGGTGCCGGGCTGACCAGCGTCGCCGTCCATCCCGGCTTCAGCCTGACGGGGCTCCAGCGGCACAGCTCCCGGCTGGCGCGGGCCGTCGGCCGCGGCGGGCTCCAACGGGTGCTCGGCCAGCCCGCCGACGCCGCCGCACTGCCGTCGCTGTACGCGGCGACCGTGCCAGGCGTCACCCCCGGCGGCTTCTACGGGCCGACCGGCCGCCTGGAATGCCGGGGGACACCCGGCCCCGTCAAGCCACCCAAGGCCGCCGCGGAACCCGGACGAGCCCGGGAGCTGTGGGAGATGTCCGAACGGCTGACCGGCGTCACCTACCCCTGGCCCTCCTGAACCGTCCCCCGGGACCCGCGCGACGCGTCGGATAAGGTGACCGCGTTCCGCACACCGCGCGACCAGGGAGGTGAGACCCGTTTCCGGCAGGACCAGCAGTTCCGTACGGGTGCCACCCCCCGGTGGGCGACCGCGACGACCCGGCTGACCGGGCCGCGGACGGCCGGGGCCGCACCCCCGCCGTCCCGGAAGGCCCCTCATGCACGACGCCCCCGCCCCACCCCCCTCCCCCCGCCCCGCCGGTGATCCC
>NZ_JOEK01000016.1 GCF_000719135.1 Streptomyces avicenniae
CGGGTTCGACGGGCATCAGCCGTACTCTCCTGAGGAGGTGCGGGAGGCGTTGCAGATCGGTCCTGACGCGCCGATCATCACGACGGACGCGCGGCATCGCGCGGAGTCCAAGAGCGCCCTGATCACCCTCGTCGAACACGCGCTCATGGCCCGTCTCCGCTGAGTCGGCCGCCACGCCGCGCCGTGCGGCCGTTCGTCTAGGCTGGTGCCGCAGTTCCCGGGAAGCGCCTTCCCGGTTCCCAGCGGCCAGTGAAGGACGTACGCAGCCGTGCGCATCGCCAGATTCTCCATCGAGGGGAACGTCGGCTTCGGTGTGGTGGACGAGGAGCCCGCCGAGGACGGCGGGCTCCAGCTCGACCTCATCAAGGGCCACCCCTTCGCCGCGTTCGAACGGTCGGGCCGCCGCGTGCCGCTGAGCGAGGTCAGGCTCCTGCCCCCCGTGCTGCCCAGCAAGATCGTGGCGGTGGGGCGCAACTACGCCGAGCACGCCCGTGAGCTGGGCAACGAGGTGCCCGACGTCCCGCTCACGTTCTTCAAGCCCTCGACGTCCGTGATCGGCCCCGGCGACCCCATCGCCTATCCGTCGATCTCGTCCGACGTGCACCACGAGGCCGAGCTGGCCGTCGTCATCGGCCGACTGTGCCGCGACGTGCCCCGCTCGCGCGCCCGTGAGGTGATCCTCGGGTACACCTGCGCCAACGACCTCACCGCCCGCGACGTGCAGCAGCGCGAGTCCCAGTGGGCGCGCGCCAAGGGCTTCGACACCTCCTGCCCGCTCGGCCCCTGGATCGAGACGGACCTCGACCCGTCCGACCTCGCCGTCATGTGCACCGTCAACGGCGAGCAGCGGCAGCTCGGCCGCACCAGCCAGATGATCCGCGCGGTCGAGGACCTGATCGTGCACATCTCCGAGTCGATGACGCTGCTCCCGCAGGACGTCATCCTCACCGGCACCCCGGCGGGCGTCGGCCCGCTCCAGGTCGGCGACGAGGTCGCCGTCTCCATCGAAGGCATCGGCACTCTCACCAACAAGGTCGTCAAGCGTGACTAGCCCCTCCACCGTCCGCGTCCGTTTCTGCCCGTCCCCGACCGGCAACCCGCACGTCGGCCTGGTCCGCACCGCCCTGTTCAACTGGGCGTACGCGCGGCACCACGGCGGCACGGCGGTCTTCCGCATCGAGGACACCGACGCGGCCCGCGACTCCGAGGAGTCGTACACCGCCCTGCTGGACGCCATGGACTGGCTCGGCTTCGACTGGGACGAGGGCCCCGCCACCGGCGGCCCCCACGCCCCCTACCGCCAGTCGCAGCGGATGGAGATCTACGCCGACGTCGCCGCCCGCCTCCTCGACGCCGGGCACGCGTACCCCTGCTGGTGCACCGCGCAGGAGCTGGACGAGCGCCGTGAGGCCGCCCGCGCCGCCGGGCGCCCCTCCGGGTACGACGGCCGCTGCCGCAGCGTGACGCCCGAGCAGCGCGCGGCGTACGAGGCCGAGGGCCGCGCGTCGATCGTCCGCTTCCGCATGCCGGACGAGCCGATCACCTTCACCGACCTGGTCCGCGGCGAGCTGACGTTCTCGCCCGAGAACGTGCCGGACTACGGCATCGTGCGGGCGAACGGCGCGCCGCTGTACACGCTGGTCAACCCGGTGGACGACGCCCTGATGGAGATCACGCACGTCCTGCGCGGCGAGGACCTGCTGTCCTCCACGCCGCGGCAGATCGCCCTGTACCGCGCGCTGGCGGACATCGGCGTGGGCGGCGGTGGCGTACCGGCCTTCGGGCACCTGCCGTACGTGATGGGGCAGGGCAACAAGAAGCTCTCCAAGCGCGACCCCGAGTCGTCCCTGAACCTCTACCGGGAGCGCGGCTTCCTGCCGGGCGCCCTGCTGAACTACCTGGCGCTGCTCGGCTGGTCGATCGCCGAGGACCGGGACATCTTCTCCATGGAGGAGATGGTCGCCGCCTTCGACATCGGCGCGGTGAACGCGAACCCGGCGCGCTTCGACCTCGCCAAGGCGGAGGCGGTCAACGCGACGCACATCCGCGAGCGGCTGAGCGCCGAGGAGTTCACGGCGGCCTGTGCGCCGTGGCTGCGCGCACCGTACGCGCCGTGGAAGCCGGAGAGCTACGACCCGGCCGCCTTCGCCGCGCTCGCGCCGCTGGCGCAGACGCGGGTGACCGTCCTGTCGGACATCACCGAGAACGTCGATTTCCTCTTCCTCGACGAGCCGGTCGAGGACGAGAAGTCGTGGCAGAAGGCGATGAAGCCGGGCGCCGAGGCGGTCCTCGCGACGGCGCGGGAGCGGCTGGCGGCGCTGCCCGGCTGGACGGCCGACGCGCTCAAGGGGGCCGTGCAGACGGCGGGCGAGGAGCACGGGCTGAAGCTGGGCAAGGCCCAGGCGCCGGTGCGGGTCGCGGTCACCGGCCGCACGGTGGGGCTGCCGCTCTTCGAGTCCCTTGAGGTGCTCGGGCGCGACCGCACCCTGGCCCGCGTGGACGCGGCGCTGGCGCGGCTGGGCGTCTGACGGCGGACGCCGCCCGACCGCCGGGGATCCGGTTTGGGGAGACCCTTCTCGATCGGGTATTGTTTGGCGCGTCGCAAGGGACGGACCGGAAACGGGCCGCCGGAGCGGTCACCTGGACAACACCCCCGGCGGGGTGGCGTTTTGGTGGGGTATGGTGTAATTGGCAGCACGACTGATTCTGGTTCAGTTAGTCTAGGTTCGAGTCCTGGTACCCCAGCGGTCTTTCTCAAGATCAGGCCCCCGTTGTGTAGCGGCCTAGCACGCTGCCCTCTCAAGGCAGTAGCGCCGGTTCGAATCCGGTCGGGGGTACGGTCCGGATCTCTTGCAGGTCCGGGTTTTCAGGCCCCCGTTGTGTAGCGGCCTAGCACGCTGCCCTCTCAAGGCAGTAGCGCCGGTTCGAATCCGGTCGGGGGTACCTTGATCGTCCGACGCCCCCCGCCTGTGGCGGGGGGTTTTCGCATGGCCGGACGGCTGTCGGCCGCCGGGCGTCACTCCGCGTCGCGCCCCCCGAACCGCCGGGACGCCTCCTGTGCCTGCGCCAGGCGCCGCAGGCTGAGCAGCACCGGTTCGTAGAGCACGGTGAGCGCCACGGCTGCCTCCAGCTGGGTCGTCGGCGCGTCGAAGTCCTCGATCAGGGCCACCTCGTGCCGGGCCAGCTCCGCGGCCAGGGTGCCGTACGGGAGCAACTGGTCGAGGTCGCAGGGGTAGCCGAGGCGCAGCAGTGTCGCGACCGCGGACACCAGCCCCTGGTGCGCCGGGTTCTCCGGGACGACGCGCCAGCCCAGGCGGCGCTGCACCGCGTCCGCGGTCTCCCGGGCCGCGTCGGCCGCGGCGTCGTCCACGGGGCCCGTCGCGCCGGTCGGCAGGGCGCCCACGGCGGTGCCGAGGCGTTCGAGCTGGGGCGCGTTCTCGTCCTCGACGGCCGCCAGCACCTCCCGCGCGGTGGCGACCGGCACACGGCCGACGTGGACGAGCGCCCGTACGAGCCGCAGGCGGCGCAGATGCTCCTCGTCGTACTCGGCCTGGGTGGAGGAGATCCGCTGGCCGGGCCGCAGCAGGCCCTCGCGCAGGTAGTACTTGATCGTCGCGGTCGAGACCCCGCTGCGCTCGCTCAGCTCCGCCAGCCGCATGTCCACCCCTCGTGAGATTCCGTCTTGCGTTTCGTGTTGGAGAGTGCCAGTATCCAATCATGGATAGTGACGCTATCCAAGAAGTTCCGGGCGATGTGCCGCGGCGTTCCGTGGCGCCGTGCGGGCACGGGCGAGGGGAGAGGCAGATGGCGAGGATCAACGACGGGCGGATGACGGCGGGCGGGACGGGCGAGGTCACCGTGTTCCTGATCGGCATGCGGATCAACAGCTTCCGGCATCTCCGCAGCTGGTGGCCGACCTTCCGCGCCATGCCCGGCATGCTCTCCGAGCTGGCGCGGGACAAGGACAGCGGGATGCTCGGGTACCGCCTGCTGTTCGGCGGCCCCCGGCTCATCTACGTCGTGCAGTACTGGGCGTCGCACGAGAAGCTGCTCGCCTACGCGAGCGACCGCGAGGGGCTGCACCGCCCGGCGTGGGCCGCGTTCAACCGGCGGCTGTGCGAGGGGCGCGGCCGGGTCGGGTTCTGGCACGAGACCTATGTCGTGCCCGCGGGCGCGCACGAGGCGGTCTACGTCAACATGCCGGACTTCGGTCTCGGCGCGGCGACCGGGGTGATACCCGTCGGCCGCAGGGGCGAGAGCGCCGCCGCCCGCCTCGCGGCCCGGCCGGCGGAGGGCTGATCGCGCGCTGCCCGGGGGCGGTCGGGGCGCGCCCGGGTGCGGGCGGTCGCCGCCCCCGGCGGGCAGGGGGCGGGCCGGTCAGCCGCCGGTGCGGCGCAGGGCCTCCGTGAGCCGCCCCGCGGCGTCCAGGAGGGCGTGGGCGTGCATCCGGCCCGGGTGGCGCGTCAGGCGCTCGATCGGCCCGGAGACGGACACCGCGGCGACCACGCGGTTCGACGGCCCGCGCACCGGCGCGGAGACGGAGGCCACGCCCGGCTCGCGTTCGCCGATGGACTGGGCCCAGCCCCGGCGCCTGACACCGGAGAGCGCGGTGGCGGTGAAGCGGGCGCCCTGGAGGCCGTGGTGCAGCCGCTCGGGCTCCTCCCAGGCCAGCAGGATCTGCGCGGCGGAACCGGCCTTCATCGGCAGCGTCGAGCCGACGGGCACGGTGTCCCGCAGCCCGGAGAGCCGCTCGGCGGCGGCGACGCAGATGCGCATGTCGCCCTGGCGCCGGTAGAGCTGGGCGCTCTCGCCCGTGAGATCCCGGAGCTGGGTCAGGACGGGTCCCGCGGCGGCCAGCAGCCGGTCCTCGCCCGCCGCGGCGGCCAGTTCGGCGAGCCGGGGGCCGAGGATGAAGCGTCCCTGCATGTCGCGGGCGAGCAACCGGTGGTACTCCAGTGCCACCGCCATCCGGTGCGCGGTCGGCCGCGCGAGCCCGGTCGCCCCCACCAGGGTCGCGAGCGTGGCCGGTCCTGACTCCAGCGCGCCCAGGACAAGGGCCGCCTTGTCGAGCACGCCCACACCGCTGGTATCACCGCTAGAGTTGTCCATGAAACGATACTCGCGTCTCACAGTGTGAAACGCAACCCCACTTCTCGCGGGAAAGCGGGAGGCTGGGGTCATGCTCGCGGGATCCGTGGAGCAACGGTCACCGTCCGGTGCGAGGGGAACGGACGGCGGTCCACCGACGATCAGCGGCGATTCCGGAGGGAAGGCCATGGGACGGACACTGGCGGAGAAAGTCTGGGACGACCACGTCGTCCGGCGTGCGGAGGGAGAACCCGATCTGCTCTACATCGATCTCCATCTCCTGCACGAGGTGACCAGCCCGCAGGCGTTCGACGGCCTGCGCAAGAGCGGTCGCCGGGTGCGGCGCACGGATCTCACGATCGCGACCGAGGACCACAACACCCCGACCCTCGACATCGACAAGCCGATCGCGGACCCGGTCTCCCGCACGCAGCTGGAGACGCTGCGCAAGAACTGCGCCGAGTTCGGCGTCCGGCTGCACTCGCTGGGCGACAGCGAGCAGGGCGTCGTCCACGTGGTCGGACCGCAGCTGGGGCTGACCCAGCCGGGCACCACCGTCGTCTGCGGCGACAGCCACACCTCGACGCACGGCGCCTTCGGCGCGCTCGCGTTCGGCATCGGCACCAGCCAGGTCGAGCACGTGCTCGCCACCCAGACGCTGCCGATGGCGCCGTTCAGGACGATGGCGATCACCGTCCTCGGCGAACTGCCCGAGGGCGTCACCGCCAAGGACCTCATCCTGGCGATCATCGCCCGCATCGGCACCGGCGGCGGCCAGGGCTATGTCATCGAGTACCGCGGCGAGGCCATCGAGAAGCTCTCGATGGAGGCCCGCATGACCATCTGCAACATGTCGATCGAGGCCGGTGCGCGCGCGGGCATGATCGCCCCCGACGACACCACGTTCGCCTACCTCAGGGGCCGCGACCACGCCCCGCAGGGCGCCGACTGGGACGAGGCCGCCGCCTACTGGCGCACGCTGCGCACCGACGACGACGCGGTCTTCGACCACGAGGTCGTCATCGACGCCGCCGAGCTGGCGCCGTTCGTGACCTGGGGCACCAACCCCGGGCAGGGCGCGCCGCTGTCCCAGGAGGTCCCCGACCCCGCCTCCTTCGCCGACCCGAACGAGCGGCTGGCCGCCGAGAAGGCCCTGGAGTACATGGGCCTGTCCGCCGGGCAGAAGCTGCGCGACATCACGGTGGACACCGTCTTCGTCGGCTCCTGCACCAACGGCCGCATCGAGGACCTCAGGTCCGCCGCGGCCGTGCTGGAGGGCCGCACGATCGCCGACGGCGTACGGATGCTGGTCGTCCCCGGCTCGGTCAGGGTCGCGCTCCAGGCCGTCGAGGAAGGGCTCGACAAGGTCTTCACCGCGGCGGGCGCCGAGTGGCGGCACGCGGGCTGCTCGATGTGTCTGGGCATGAACCCCGACCAGCTCTCGCCCGGCGAGCGCTGCGCCTCCACCTCCAACCGCAACTTCGAGGGCAGGCAGGGCAAGGGCGGCCGTACGCACCTGGTCTCCCCGCAGGTCGCCGCCGCCACCGCGCTCACCGGCCGCCTCGCGTCCCCGGCCGACCTGGCCGACGTCCCCACCCCCGTGGAGGTCTGAGCGACATGGAAGCATTCACCACGCACACCGGTCGCGCCGTCCCGCTGCGCCGCGGCAACGTGGACACGGACCAGATCATCCCGGCCCACTGGCTGAAGAAGGTCACCCGCGACGGCTTCGAGGACGGCCTGTTCGAGGCATGGCGCAAGGACCCCGAGTTCGTGCTGAACCGGCCGGAACGCGCGGGAGCCACCGTCCTGGTCGCCGGGCCCGACTTCGGTACCGGCTCCTCCCGTGAGCACGCCGTCTGGGCCCTCCAGAACTACGGCTTCAAGGCCGTGATCTCCGCACGCTTCGCCGACATCTTCCGCGGCAACTCGCTGAAGAACGGTCTGCTCACCGTCGTCCTGCCGCAGGACACCGTCGAGGCGCTGTGGAAGCTGACCGAGACCGACCCGACCGCCGAGATCACCGTGGACCTGGTCGCCCGCGAGGTCCGCGCCGAGGGGATCACCGCCCCGTTCGAGCTGGACGAGAACGCGCGCTGGCGCCTGCTCGAAGGGCTCGACGACATCAGCATCACCCTGCGGCACGGGGACACCATCGACGCGTACGAGGCCCGGCGCCCCGCCTACAAGCCGCGCACACAGGCCGCCTGACGCCCCGTCGGCCTCCCCGCCGACGCCCTCAGGGGTGCCGGGACCGGACAGAAGTGAACGCCCCCACCGGCCGTCGGCCGGTGGGGGCGTTTGCGTGCGATCGCCCGTACCGACACGGGCGTTGGGGGCTTAGAGGGCGATACCGTGCTCAAGGTGGCACAATCGGCGCATGGAACGCGACGGTCAACTCGAACTCTACGACCTCGTCGCCGATCGCCTGAAGGACGCGCACCGCCTGGTGCGGGCCCTGCAAGTGCCTGCCGACGTACGGCGGGCTCTCGCACGGAAACTGCTGGTCATCACCGCCGCGGCCAAGCAGGACCTGCCCGGTGCCGCCCGCCGTCTGGACCGGCTGATGGAGGACGTTGACGCGGACCGGCTGCCCCCCGGGCGGTCCCGCGACGGCCGTGACGGAACTCCGTGACGGCCGAGTTCGTTGCGACACAAGGGTGATTCGCCCGTTTCGCGTTTGATTTGCGATATATATCTGCCTAACGTGCGAAAAAGCTTGAACGCATTCGTTCCAGCAATGCCTGCGAAGGGGAAGACGTGAACAAGGCACAACTCGTAGAAGCGATTGCCGACAAGCTCGGTGGCCGTCAGCAGGCCGCGGACGCGGTCGATATCGTGCTCGACGCCATCATCCGCGCCGTGGTCGCCGGGGAGCGGGTCTCGGTGACCGGTTTCGGGTCGTTCGAGAAGGTGGACCGCCCGGCGCGTTACGCGCGGAACCCGCAGACCGGCGAGCGCGTGCGGGTCAAGAAGACCTCCGTCCCCCGCTTCCGCGCCGGACAGGGCTTCAAGGACCTCGTGGCCGGGACCAAGAAGCTCCCGCGCAACGACGTCGCCGTCAAGAAGGCCCCCAAGGGCAGCCTGACCCCGGGCGCCGGTGGCGCCGCGGCGAAGAAGGCCACCACCAAGAAGGCCGCGGCCAAGAAGACGGCGGCGAAGAAGACCGCCACCGCCAAGAAGGCCACCACGCAGAAGGCCGCCGCGGCGAAGAAGACCGCCAAGAAGGCCACCGGCAAGAAGACCGCCGCCAAGAAGGCTCCGGCGAAGAAGGCCACCGCCACCAAGGCGCCCGCCAAGCGCAGCTCCTCCCGTACCGCCACGAAGGCTGCCGCCCGCCGCGGGTGACGGCGCCCAGCGCTCGGCCACCGAGCGGGCCGGTCTCCCAACAGGAGCCCGGCCCGCCGCCGTTCGCCCCCGGCCCCCGCCGGTAGGCTCGGGCCCATGCAGGCCACGGCGTACACCTACGATCCCGCCACCCGTTCCGGCAGCGTCCTGCTGGACGACGGCACGCCGCTGCGCTTCGGCGCCGACGCGTTCGACGCCGGAGGCCTGCGGCTGCTGCGCCCGGGGCAGCGGGTCAGGATCGAGGTCGCCGGCGAGGGCACGGACCGTCACGTCACGTTCGTCACGCTGCAAACGCTGTAAGCCGCCTGACGCCCGCGGCCGTCCTCGGCCCCACACCGAGGGCCAGGGCCGCGCGCAGGTCCGCCGCGGTGTCCACGTCGCGCCGCACCCCCGGCACGCCGTCCAGGAGCAGTTCGGCCGCGCCGGAGGCCAGATGCCGCGCCCGCGAGGCGCCGCCGAACGCCGGGGCCAGCTCCGCACCGCCCGTCGCGGCGAGCAAGGTTGTCCCCACCCCGGCGGCATCCGCCAGGAAACTCCGCGCCTGTTCCGACGCCGCGCGCAGGACCCGCAGCAGCTCCGCGCTCCGCAGCGCGGGCAGATCCGCGTTGAGCGCCGCCACCGCCGCGTCCGGCAGAGCCGCCCGTACGGCCGCCGCGCCGTGCGCCAGCGCGGCGTTCAGCCCCAGGCCCGGCGCGTCCGGCACGACACGCGCGCCCGCGCGCGCCAATCGCCCCCCGGCCAGCGGATCGTCCGTGACGACGACCACCTCACGCACGGACGCGCAGGCCAGCGCCGCCGCGACCGTGTCCTCCGCGAACGCCAGCGCGAGGGAGGGACGCGCCGCGTCACCCGCCACGTCGGCCAGCCTGCTCTTGGCCAGCCGCAGCGGCTTGAGGGGGACGATCAACGACCAGCCGGGTCCGTCCGTCGTGCGCACCCGGCCATTCTGCCCCGCCCCGTCCCGGCCTCGGCGGCGGGCCACCCGGCCAGGACACCCCCGGATGGCCGTGGCGCTCCGGGCAGGAGGGTGCAAACTTGGACCGTTGCACCGGGACATACCGCCGCTGGACAGCCCTACACCCCGGGGCGACACTTGTGCGACTGTCCGCAGCGGACCGCGCCGGAGCAGTCAAGAGGAGATGGTGTCCGAGTGTCTCGCCGCAGAATCGGCTTCTGGTACCGATTGGCCGCAATTCTGGTAAAACCGCCGCTGCTGGTGCTGTTCAAGCGGGACTGGCGTGGAATGGAGCATATTCCCGCCGACGGCGGATTCATCACCGCCGTGAATCACAACTCCTATCTCGACCCGCTCTCCTACGCCCACTTCCAGTACAACACCGGCCGGGTGCCGCGTTTCCTGGCCAAGGACAGCCTCTTCGGCAAAGGCTTCGTCGGCCGCTTCATGTCGGGCACGGGCCAGATCCCCGTCTACCGCGAGACCACGGACGCCGCCGACGCCTTCCGCGCCGCCGTCGCCGCGGTCGGCGACGGCGAGTGCGTCGCCTTCTACCCCGAGGGCACCCTCACCCGCGACCCCGCCCTGTGGCCCATGGAGGCCAAGACCGGCGCCGCGCGCGTCGCCCTGACGACCCGGGCGCCCGTCATCCCGGTGGCGCAGTGGGGCGCGCACGCCGTCCTGCCGCCGTACGCCGCCTCCCGCAGACCGCGGCTGAGACCGCGCAGGACGCTCACGGTCGTCGCGGGGGCGCCCGTGGACCTCAGCGACTTCTACGGCAGGGAACCGACCGCCGACGTCCTGCGTGAGGTGTCTGACAGGATCATGGACGCCATCACCGTCCTGCTCGCCGGTATCCGCGACGAGACACCGCCCGACCGGCGTCACGTGCATCGCAGGACACCGCCCGAGCGGCGCGGGACGCACCCCGTGCCTGAGGAGGAGAGAACGGAGTGACACGCGTCGCCGTCTACGGCACCGGTTCATGGGGGACCACCTTCGCCATGATCCTCGCCGACGCGGGCTGCGAGGTGACGCTCTGGGCACGCCGCCCCGAGGTCGTCTCGGCCGTCAACACCACCCGCAGCAACCCGGGCTACCTGCCGGGGGCGCGCCTCCCCGAGGGGATCCGCGCGACGACGGACCCCGGGGAGGCCGCGCGCGACGCCGAGTTCGCCGTCCTGTCCGTGCCGTCCCAGACGCTGCGCGACAACCTGGCCGCCTGGGGCGGGCGGCTGGAGCCCGGGACCGTCCTCGTCTCCCTGATGAAGGGCATCGAACTGGGCACGACCAAGCGGATGAGCGAGGTCGTCCAGGAGGCGCTGGGAGTCGGCCCCGAGCGTGTCGCCGTCCTCTCGGGGCCCAACCTGGCGGGGGAGATCGTGCAGCGGCAACCGGCCGCCGCGGTCGTCGCCTGCGCCGACGAGGACGTCGCGCGGCGCCTCCAGAGCGCCTGCCACACGCCGTACTTCCGCCCGTACACGAACACCGACGTCGTCGGCTGCGAACTCGGCGGCGCCGTCAAGAACGTGATCGCCCTCGCCGTCGGCATCGCGGACGGCATGGGCATGGGCGACAACACCAAGGCGTCCCTCATGACGCGCGGCCTCGCCGAGACCGCCCGCCTCGGACAGGCCATGGGCGCCGACGCGAAGACGTTCGCCGGGCTCGCCGGGATGGGCGACCTCGTCGCCACCTGCTCCTCGCCGCTGTCACGCAACACCACGTTCGGCAGGAACCTCGGGCGCGGCATGACCGTCGAGGAGACCGTCGCCGTCACCCGGCAGACCGCCGAGGGCGTCAAGTCCTGCCGGTCCATCCTCGACCTGGCGCGGCGTCACGGGGTGGAGATGCCGCTGACCGAGACCGTCGTCGGCATCGTCCACGAGGGCACCCAGCCCCTCACCGCCGTCCGCGACCTCATGTCACGAACCGCCAAGGCCGAGCACCACTGACCACGGCCCTTCCGTTAGGTAGCCTCACAGGGTTATGAGCAGCGAGAACCCCCCCCAGAGCCCCAAGCCGCGGGTCGCCGTCGTCTTCGGTGGCCGCAGCTCCGAGCACACCGTCTCGGTGGTCACCGCGGGCGCCGTCCTGCGCGCCATCGACCGCACGCGCTACGACGTGCTCCCCATCGGCATCACGGCGGACGGCCGCTGGACCCTCGCCGTGGACGATCCCGACCGCATGGTCATCAACGGGCGCGAACTGCCCAGCATCGAGCGGATCGCCGAACAGGGCACCGGCACCGTCGTCCTGCCCGTCGATCCCGGCCGCCGCGACATCACGCTCGCCGAGTCGGGCTCCGTGCCCAAGGACCTCGGCGACGTGGACGTCGTCCTGCCGCTGCTCCACGGCCCGTACGGCGAGGACGGCACGCTCCAGGGCATGCTGGACCTGGCGGGGGTGCCGTACGTCGGCTCGGGCGTGCTCGCCTCGGCGGTCGGCATGGACAAGGAGTACATGAAGCGGGTCTTCCTCTCCTTCGGCCTGCCGGTGGGCCCGTTCACGGTGGTCCGCCCCCGCGAGTGGGAGCAGGACCCGGCGGGGGCGCGGCGCAGGATCACCGACTTCGCGGCCGAACACGGCTGGCCCGTCTTCGTGAAGCCCGCGCGCGCCGGGTCGTCCGTCGGCATCTCGCGGGTGACGGGCCCCGAGGGGCTCGACGCGGCGATCGAGGAGGCGCGCGCGCACGACCCGAAGCTCGTGATCGAGGCTCAGCTGACGGGCCGTGAGATCGAGTGCGGCGTGCTGGAGTTCGCGGACGGGCCGCGTGCCAGCCTGCCCGCCGAGATCCCGCCGAGCGTGACGCACGACTTCTACGACTTCGACGCGAAGTACATCGACTCGGCCGAGGGCGTCGTGCCCGCGCCGCTCACCGGCGAGCAGACGGAGGAGGTCCGGCGGCTGGCCCTGCGCGCGTTCGAGGCGGCGTCCTGCGAGGGCCTGGTGCGGGCGGACTTCTTCCTGCTGGACAGCGGCGAGTTCGTCATCAACGAGATCAACACCATGCCGGGCTTCACGCCCATCTCGATGTTCCCGCGCATGTGGGAGGCGACCGGCGTGAGCTACCCGGAGCTGGTGGACATCCTGCTCCAGGCGGCGCTGCGGCGTTCGACCGGCCTGCGCTGACGGGCCGTGCCGTCGTCCCGGCGCCCCGCGCCGCCCCGTCAGTCCGGCGGGGGCGCGTGCAGGGCGTCGGGCGGCACGGTCGCGCGGACGGCGTCGGCGAGATCCAGCAGCGGGTTGACCTCCGGGGCGTAGTCGTCCGGCACGGTCACCTCCACGAAGTACGCCGACTCCGAGGTCGTGAACCGCACGCCGCCGTCCTGCTCGTCCACCAGCCACGCCACCTCGTTCACCGCCATCATGTCGGTGGTGTACGGGTCGTACGCGGGGTCGCCCGGCGTCATCCGCGCCGGGGTCCCGACGCCGCAGCGCAGGGTGATCGCGGGGTCCCCCCAGGCCGCCACGTACGGCGAGTCGCCCTCCGTGCCGCGCCGTTCGTGGCCGTCCACCCGCTCGGGCAGCGCGTCGGCCAGCGCCCGGCACACGTCCGCCGCCTCGCCGGTCGGCGCGGGGGAGGGCTCGGCCACCTCGACCCGTCCCGTCCCACCCCCGTCCGAGCAGCCGGTCAGCGCGGCCGTCACGGCGACCACGAGACCGGGCAGCACATGGCGGACCGCCCGGAGGCCGCCCGCGGAACGCCGTTCCCCACGGCGTACGGTGAGAGTCACACGGCGAGCATACGGGGCGTCACAGATGGACAACCGGGCAGGTCAGCGTCCGTGTGATACCCGCCACGCGCTGGACCTGCGCGACGACGAGACGCCCCAGTTCGTCCACGCTCTGCGCCTCGGCCCTGACGATGACGTCGTACGGCCCCGCGACGTCGTCCGCCTGTACCACTCCCGGCATCTTCGCGATGACGTCGGCCACGGCCGACGCCCTGCCCACTTCGGTCTGGATGAGGATGTACGCCTGTACCACGGGTCCTCCACGGCGGCTACGAGGATTGGGGGCGCTACCGTAGCGCGTCATGACCGGCGCCGGGAGACCACGGCGGGCGCCGATCGCGGCAGGCAGGCCCAGGGCCGACCGGGACGGGCGCGACGAGCGATGAGGAGAGCGTGAGTGAAGGGCAGTGTGGGGGAGCTGGGCGAGTTCGGCCTGATCCGGGAGCTGACCTCCCGGATCAGCGGGACACCCGCCGTACGGCTGGGCCCGGGGGACGACGCGGCGGTGATCGCGGCACCCGACCGCCGGGTCGTCGCCAGCACGGACATCCTGCTGGAGGGGCGGCACTTCCGCCGTGACTGGTCCACCGCGTACGACGTCGGGCGCAAGGGCGCCGCGCAGAACCTCGCCGACATCGCGGCCATGGGCGCGGTGCCCACCGCGATCCTCCTCGGCCTCGTCGTCCCGGCGGAACTGCCCGCCACCTGGCCCGTGGAGCTGATGGACGGCATTCGTGACGAGTGCCAGGTCGCCGGGGCTGGGGTCGCGGGCGGGGACGTCGTGCGCGGCGAGACGATCACCGTCTCCATCACCGCGCTCGGCGACCTGGGGGGCCGCGAGCCCGTCACCAGGACCGGCGCGCGTCCCGGGGACGTCGTCGCCGTCACCGGCTGGCTCGGCTGGTCGGCCGCGGGCCACGCCGTGCTCTCGCGCGGCTTCCGCTCGCCCCGCGCGTTCGTCGAGGCGCACCGCAGGCCAGAACCGCCCTACCCGGCGGGCCCGGCCGCCGCCGCGCTCGGCGCCACCGCGATGACGGACGTCAGCGACGGGCTGATCGCCGACCTCGGCCACATCGCGACCGGCAGCAAGGTCCGCATCGACCTGCGGTCCGCCGCCCTCGACGTTCCCGCGCAGATGAACGACATCGGGCAGGCCGTCGGCGTCGATCCGCTGACCTGGGTGCTGACCGGCGGCGAGGACCACGCGATCGTCGCCGTCTTCCCCCCGGACACCAAACTCCCCGCCCGCTGGCGGACGATCGGCGAGGTCCTGCCCGCCAGGGGCAGGGGCCTGCCGCAGGTCACGGTGGACGGCGCCCCCTGGGCCACGGCGGGCGGCTGGGACCACTTCGCCTCCTGAACGGCCCCCGCCCGCCCCGCCTCCGCCCGCGCGGCGCCCCGCGACGGCCACTCGGTACCGTGGCCGCCATGCAGGCACCACCACGCGTCCTGACCGTCGCGGGCTCCGACTCCGGCGGCGGGGCGGGCATCCAGGCCGATCTGAAGACCATGCTCGCGCTCGGCACCCACGGCATGAGCGTCATCACCGCCGTCACGGCCCAGAACTCCCTGGGCGTCCAAGGGGCGTGGGAGCTGCCGGTCGAGGCCGTCACCGCGCAGTACCGCAGCGTCGTGGACGACATCGGCGTCCAGGCCGTCAAGACCGGCATGCTGGCGTCGGCCACCCTCGTCGGCGCCGTCGCCGGGCTGCTCGCGCCGCTCGCCGCGCCGGTGGTCGTCGATCCCGTCGGCGTCTCCAAGCACGGCGACCCGCTGCTGGCCCCCGACGCGCTCGACGCGCTCCGCGACCGGCTGCTGCCCGTCGCGACCGTCGTCACGCCGAACCTCCCCGAGGCCGAGCAGCTCACCGGCGTCCGGGTCGCCTCCGAGGACGACATGCGCCGCGCGGCGGCGGCGCTCCTGGCGTACGGTCCGCGCTGGGTCCTCCTCAAGGGCGGCCATCTCGCCGGGCCCGCCACCGACCTGCTCACGGACGGCGCCACGGAGCACTGGCTGCGCGCCCCGCGGCTCGACAACCGCCATACGCACGGCACCGGCTGCACCCTCGCGTCCGCGACGGCGGCGCGCCTCGCCCACGGCGACGACGTGCCCACGGCGGTCGCGGCGGCGAAGGAGTACGTCACGGCCGCCATCGCCGCCGGGTTCCCGCTGGGCGCGGGGATCGGCCCGGTGCACCACGGCCACGCCGGGACCGTGACCTGGCCCACGCCCCGCTGAACGGCGGGGCCTTCCCCGCGGGTTCTCCCGGCACGCAAAGAGGCCGGCCCACCGTGAGGTGGACCGGCCAGGAAAGCCGAGAGGGCGTTAGCGCGTGACCTTGCCCGCCTTGATGCACGAGGTGCAGGCGTTCAGGCGCTTCGGCGCCCCGTTCACAACGGCACGCACCCGCTGGATGTTGGGGTTCCAACGGCGGGGGGTGCGGCGGTGCGAGTGGGAGATGCTGTTGCCGAAGCCCGGCCCCTTGCCGCAGACGTCGCAGTTGGCAGCCACGGGTCACTCCAAAGACGGGTCACCGCCGCGAAGGCGGGGTGACGGATACGTACGCTGGGAAACCGAGACGAGAGCCCCGGCCGGTCCACCCGACGTCCGGCCGGTGCACGGCGACGACATCAGGCAACCGGGGCAGCATACCCCGGGCCCTCGCGATCAGGGAAATCGTTCCCCCGGGCCCCCTGGCGCCGGTGAGAGCATAGGCTGCCGACGCCGCCGCGCCCGCCCGCGCAGCCACACCACGGAGGAGGGCCCACGTGCCGCAGCCGCTCGACGCCGAAGCGGTCAGGCGCTGGTGCCGGTTCGCCCTGGACGTGCTGGGCCGCGACCGCGAGGACATCGACGCGATCAACGTCTACCCCGTCGCCGACGGCGACACCGGCACCAACCTCTACCTCACCGTCGAGTCCGCCGCCCAGGCCGTCACGGCGGCGGGCAGCGCGGGCCCGACGCTCGCCGAGACCGTCCACGCCATGGCCCACGGCGCGCTGATCGGCGCGCGCGGCAACTCGGGCACCATCCTGGCCCAACTCCTGCGTGGCATGGCCGACGTCATCGCCGCAGGACCGGAACCCGCCGGGCCTGGCACCCTGGCCCGCGCGCTGCGCCGCGCGGCCGGTTCGGCGTACGAGGCGGTGGCCCACCCGGTCGAGGGCACGATGCTCACCGTCGCCACGGCAGCCGCCGACGCCGCCGAGGACGCCACCGGACCGGGCGGCGCGGCCCGTCACACCGCCGACGTCATCGCCGCGGCCTGCGCCGGTGCCCGCCGCGCGCTGGCCGCGACACCGGACCGGCTCCCCGTCCTGGCCGACGCAGGCGTGGTGGACGCGGGCGGCAGCGGCCTCGTCGCCGTGCTCGACGCGCTGGACGCGGCGCTCTCCGGCCGCCCGCCCGCCGGACGCCCCGGCGGGCGGCGCGGTCCTGTCACGTCCCGCCGCGGCGCCGACTGCGACGCGGCACCCGGCGCGGACGCGGGCGGCTCCGGCTACGAGGTCATCTACCTGCTGGACGCGCCGGACGCCGCCGTCCCCGCCCTGCGCGCCAGGCTCGACGCGCTCGGGGACTCCCTCGTCGTCGTCGGCGGCGACGGCCTGTGGAACGTCCACCTCCACACCGCGCGCCCCGGCGCCGCCGTCGAGGCCGGGATCGAGGCCGGGCGACCGCACCGCATCGGCATCAGCGCGCTGACCGACGACGGCGGGCCCCGGGCACGTCCCGCGCCCGCCACCACCAGGACCGTCGTCTCCGTCATGCCGGGCGACGGCCTCGCCGGGCTCTGCCGCGAGGCGGGCGCCACCGCCCTCACCGTCCGCCCCGGCGAACCGCCGGGCGGCGCCGAACTGGCCGCCGCCCTCCTCGCGGCGCACGCGGCCGAGGTCGTCCTGCTGCCCAACGACGACACGCTCTGGCACGCCGCCGCAGCCGCCGCCGAGCAGGCGCGGGCCGCCGGTGTACGGGTCGCCGTGGTGCCCACCCGCTCGCCGGTCCAGGGCATCGCCGCGCTCGCCGTCCACGCGCCGGAGCGCCGCTTCGACGAGGACGTCGTCGCCATGACGGCCGCGGCGGGCGCGACGCGGTTCGGCGAGGTCACCGTCGCCGAGCACGAGTCGTGGACCATGGCGGGCATCTGCCAGGCGGGGGACGTCCTCGGCATCGTGGACGGCGACGTCGCGGTGATCGGCGCGGACCTCGGGCAGGTCGCGGCCGACGTGCTGGAGCGGATGCTGTCGGCGGGCGGCGAGCTGGTCACCCTCGTCGTCGGCGAAGGCGCCCCCGCCTCCCTGGCCGCGCGGCTGTGCGAGCAGGTGCGGCGCGGCCACCTCGGCGTGGACACGGTCGTCTGCGAGGGGCGGCAGGGCGTGCCGCTGCTCATCGGCGTGGAGTAGCCGTCAGGCGCCGCGCGGACACGGGGTGCCCCGGCCCGTACGGCGATTGTCGGTGCCATGGTGTGCAATGGGCCGTGTGACCGCGCTGTCCGAACCCCTGGCCAAAGCCGTCGGCGGCACCACCGCCAAGGTGATGGCCGACCATCTCGACCTGCACACCATCGGCGACCTCCTGCACCACTACCCGCGCCGCTACGCCGAGCGCGGGGAGCTGACGCGGCTCACCGAGCTGCCGCTCGACGAGCACGTCACCGTCGTCGCCGAGATCGCCGACGCCCGCACCCACTCGTTCAACCGCGGGCGCGGGCTGCGCCTCGAAGTCACGGTCACCGACGGCGCCGGGCGCCTCCAGCTCGTCTTCTTCGGCAGCCGGGCGGTGCGGCACCACGAGAAGGTGCTGCTGCCGGGGAGACGCGGCATGTTCGCGGGCAAGGTCGGCATGTTCAACCGCCGCCTCCAGCTGTCGCATCCGGCCTACGAACTGCTGGACGAGGAGAGCGGCGACGAGGCCGCCCGCGCGTTCGCGGGCCGCCCGCTGCCCCTGTACCCGGCGTGCAAGCAGCTGGAGTCCTGGCGCATCGCGAAGTCGGTCGCCGTCGTCCTCGACTCGCAGGAGGCCACCGGCTGGTCGGGGCTCGCCGACCCGCTGCCGCCCGCCCTGCGCGGGAAGCGCGACCTGGTCCCGCTCCCCGAGGCGTTCGAGAAGATCCACCGGCCCCACTCCCGCGCCGACGTCAACGCCGCTCGGACGCGCCTGAAGTGGGACGAGGCGTTCGTCCTCCAGGTGGCACTCGCCCGGCGCCGCAGGGCCGCCGCGCAGCTCGCCGCCGTGCCCAGGCGCCCGGCGGCCGACGGGCTGCTCGCCGCCTTCGACGCCCGGCTCCCGTTCACCCTCACCGAGGGGCAGCTCCGCGTCGGCGGCGAGATCTTCGACGACCTGGCGGCCGAGCACCCCATGCACCGGCTCCTCCAGGGCGAGGTGGGCAGCGGCAAGACCCTCGTGGCCCTGCGGGCGATGCTCGCGGTCGCCGACTCGGGCGGCCAGTCCGCCCTGCTCGCCCCCACGGAGGTGCTCGCCCAGCAGCACCACCGCTCCCTCGGCGCGATGCTGGGCGACCTCGCCGAGGGCGGCATGCTCGGCGGCGCCGAGCGCGGCACGCGCGTCGAACTGCTCACCGGCTCCATGGGCACGGCCGCGCGCCGCCGGGCGCTGCTCGCCGCCGCCACCGGCGAGGCGGGCATCGTCATCGGCACGCACGCCCTCATCGAGGACGTGGTCATGTTCGACGACCTCGGCCTCGTCGTCGTGGACGAGCAGCACCGCTTCGGCGTCGAGCAGCGCGACGCGCTCCGCGCCAAGGGCGAACGCCCGCCGCACCTCCTCGTCATGACCGCCACCCCGATCCCGCGCACGGTCGCCATGACCGTCTTCGGCGACCTGGAGACCTCCGTCCTCGACCAGCTGCCCGAGGGCAGGTCGCCCATCGCCACGCACGTGGTGCCGGTCGCCGACAAGCCGCACTTCCTCACCCGCGCCTGGGAGCGGGTCAGGGAGGAGGTGGCCGCGGGCCACCAGGCGTACGTCGTCTGCCCGCGCATCGGGGACGAGGGACCGGCGGCGAAGGCCGCAGCCGACCAGGACGGCGCGGAAGGGCCCGACGGCCCTGACGGTGCCGAGCGGCGCCCGCCGCTGGCCGTCCTCGACGTCGCGGAGCAGCTGTCCGCGGGGCCGCTCGCCGGGCTGCGCACCGCCGTCCTGCACGGCCGCCTCGCCGCCGACGCGAAGGACGACGTGATGACCCGCTTCGCCGCCGGTGAGGTGGACGTCCTGGTGGCCACGACGGTCATCGAGGTCGGGGTCAACGTGCCCAACGCCACCGCGATGGTGATCATGGACGCCGAGCGCTTCGGCGTCTCGCAGCTGCACCAGCTGCGCGGCCGGGTCGGGCGCGGCGCGGCCCCCGGGCTGTGCCTGCTGGTCAGCGAGGCGGTCGAGGGCGGGGCCGCCCGCGCCAGGCTGGACGCGGTCGCCGCCACGACGGACGGCTTCGAGCTGTCCAGGATCGACCTGGAGCAGCGCCGCGAGGGCGACGTCCTGGGCGCGGCGCAGTCCGGTGGCCGCAGCAGCCTGCGCGTGCTCGCCGTCATCGAGGACGAGGACGTCATCGCCGAGGCCCGCGCCGAGGCCGCGGCGCTGGTGGAGCGCGACCCGGACCTCACCGGCGTGCCCGGCCTGCGGACCGCGCTCGACGCCCTCCTCGACGCGGACCGCGAGGAGTTCCTGGAGAAGGGCTGAACCGGCCCGTCAGGGCCCGCGCACAGCTTCCTGACGGCCCGTCAATTGTCAGTGCCCCCTGAGAGAATGGACCCAGTCCGCGGCGATCCATCCGGGATTGCCCGCGGCCGGACCCTTGGGGGTTGCCCGTATGGCATTCCGGCACATCAACGAACTGCCGCTCGGCGACAAGGTCTTCCGTATCGAGCTGGCCAGCGACGACGACACCACCGTGACCCTGACCCTCACCGGCTGGCGCGAGACCCAGCCGGACGTCCCCCTCGCCTCCGGTTCGCTCACCATGCCCCTGTCCGAGGTCCCCACCCTCCGCATCGCCTTCAACCGCGCGCTCCGCGCCCTGGCGCTCGCCGCCGACGTCGCCGAGCCGATCCCCGACCGTGACATCCTCCGCGAACTCTTCCCCGGCCACGGTGCCCCCTGGATACCGCAGCACGAGGAGGACCTCACCCAGCGGTTCCACGGCGGCGAGACCATCGCCCGCATCGCGGCGCGCTTCGGGCGCACGCCCGACTCCGTGCGCACCAAGCTGCGCGAGCTGGGCCACGACCCGCGCCGCCCCGAGTACTGCCCGCCCGACGGCTGCCTGTCCTGGTCCCGGTACGTCTCCCCTGCCCTCGTCGGGGCGCCCGCGGAGGCCGCGGCGGACTGACGGGCGTCCGGCGGCGCCGGCGCGGAGCTGACGTGCGGACGCGGGTCCGCACGTCAGTCCGACCGGTGCGCGTGCCTCCCGCCCGGTTGTCCGCAGGTGTCCCGGCTGTCGCCGGATGGCTGGGTTGTCTTTGAGTAAAAGGCACCCCCAGGCCGGAGCCGGGGGACTACGGTGTGTGCCCCCACAGGCGGTCAGGGAGCGGCAAACCGGGAGGATTTCGCATGACCGATCAGCCAGAGTCTCTACCAGGGGGCGACGTGCCCTCGGTGGAGGAGTTGGAGTGGCTGTTCAACTCAGGTCCGTCGGTGACACCCGCCGACGGGGCTCAGGGCCGGGTCCCGGGCCAGCGCGCCTACCCGGGCCAGGACTCGTCCGACCACGCCAGGCGCCTGCTGCGCCGGGCCGTCAACCCCGACCGTCCCGGCGAGGAGACCCTGCGTCTCCTCGCCGCGGCCCGCGGGTACCTCATCGAGCGCATGCCCGAGCCCGGCGGTCGGTCGGCGGGCCGCTGGTGCTCGGTCTACGAACATGCGTTCCTGCTCGCCGACGACAGCGAGCTGTGCCTCTACGAACTGGAGCACGACCAGACCCCCGACGGCCACCTCGTCTGCGAGGTCTACCCCGACGAGAGCGCGGCCGGACGCGCGGCCAGGCGCCGCGCCCGCACCCCGGGAGGGGACACCCCCGCCTGACCCGGGCCGCGCCTGACCGCCCCGCCCGTATAGCGTGGAGGACGTACGGCCGGGCCGAGCGGCGGCCACGACGACGCACAGCACTGCGAGGACCCCCACATGACCCGCGTGATCGCCGGGACCGCGGGCGGACGGCGGCTCGCCGTCCCGCCAGGCGGCGGCACCCGGCCCACCTCCGACCGGGCGCGCGAGGGTCTCTTCTCCACCTGGGCGGCCCTCTTCGGCCCCCTGTCCGGCGCGCGGGTCCTCGACCTGTACGGCGGATCGGGGGCCGTCGGCCTGGAGGCCCTGTCGCGGGGCGCCGCCCACGCCCTGCTCGCCGAGTCCGACCCGCGGGCCGCCCGCACCATCCGCGAGAACATCCGTGCCCTCGCCCTGCCGGGCGCGGAACTGCGGACGGCGCGCGCCGAGCAGCTGATCGCCGGGCCGCCCCCGGCCGAGCCGTACGACCTGGTCTTCCTCGACCCGCCCTACGCCACCACGGACGACGCCCTCCGCGAGATCCTGGTCACACTCCTCGCGGGCGGCTGGCTCGCGGACGGCGCGCTGGCCACCGCGGAGCGCGTCACACGCGGCGGCACGTTCGCCTGGCCGCCCGGCTTCGAGGCCCTGCGTTCGCGCCGCTACGGAGAGGGAACCCTCTGGTACGGCCGGGCGACCGACCAGGACGTGAACGGCCGGTCGTGACCGGCATGCGGAGCCGGCACGACCGGCAGAACGGGATTGGGGAAAGAGCGTTGCGCCGCGCAGTCTGTCCGGGGTCGTTCGACCCCGTCACCAACGGTCATCTCGACATCGTTGACCGCGCCTCGAAGCTGTACGACGTCGTGCACGTCGCCGTCATGGTGAACACGTCCAAGCAGGGCCTGTTCACCGTGGACGAGCGCATCGCGCTCATCGAGGAGTGCACGACCGAGTACGGCAACGTCATCGTCGAGTCCCACCACGGCCTGCTCGTGGACTACTGCAAGCAGCGGGACATCCCCGCCATCGTGAAGGGCCTGCGGGCGGTCAGCGACTTCGACTACGAGTTGCAGATGGCGCAGATGAACAACGGCCTCTCCGGCGTGGAGACCCTGTTCATCCCCACCAACCCCGTCTACAGCTTCCTGTCCTCCAGCCTGGTCAAGGAGGTCGCCGCCTGGGGCGGCGACGTCTCCCACCTGGTCCCCGAGCCCGTGCTGAGCGCCGTGCGCGCCAAGCTCGCCGCGCGCTGACCCCGGGGCGGGCACCGCCGCGCGGCGCAAACGCTCACCGGCCGGAGCCGGTTGGCCGTACAGTCGCACCGTGGACGTGAACCAGAAACTGGACGAGATCGTCGCGGCCGTGCGCGGCGCCAAGGGCATGCCGATGTCGGCGTCCTGCGTCATCAACCGGTCCGACCTGATCGACCGGCTCGACGAGGTGCGCGAGGCGCTGCCCGGCTCCCTCGCGCAGGCCCGGGAGGTGCTCGGCGACCGCGAGCAGGTGGTCGCCGACGCGCAGCAGGAGGCCCGGCGCATCGTCGAGGCCGCGCACACCGAGCGCGGCACGCTCGTGGAGAACACCGAGGTCGTCCAGCGCGCCCAGGACGAGGCGGCCCGCATCCTCGCCGAGGCGCGCCGGGAGGCCGCCGAGGTGAAGGCCGAGGCCGACGACTACGTGGACAGCAAACTGGCCAATTTCGAGGTCGTCCTCGGCAAGACCATCGGCTCGGTGGACCGGGGCCGCGACAAGCTCCTCGGCGGCGACCGCGGCGACCCGCAGGAACTGCTGGCCAACGCCGACGCCTACGTCGAGGCCCAGTTCGGCGCCATCCAGGCGGTGCTGCGCAAGACGCTCGAAGCCGTGGGCCGCGGCAGGCAGAAGCTCACCGGCCACCGTCCGATCGACGAGCTGGGCGAGCATGTCGCCGAGCAGGAGGCCATCGAGGCGGCCGACGGCGACCGCACCCGCACGGCGTCGTACTTCGAGCAGCAGGCCGAGCAGGACACCTACGGGTACCTCGGGATGGCGCAGCCGCAGCAGCTCCAGCAGTCCCCGCAGGAACCGGCGCAGCCCCCCATGCCCCAGCACGAACCGGCGGTCGCGGCCGGGTACGAGGTCGGCGCCGACGCGTACGCCGCCCCGTCCGGTGGCTACCCGCAGGACGGCGGCTACGCCCAGCAGGACCCGTACGCCGGTACCTACACGTACGGCCAGGACCCCTACGGCTCCGGCGGCTACCCGCAGCAGGACCCGTACGGCGGCCAGCAGCAGGGCGGCGGGGGCTACGGGTACGAGCAGCAGCCCCAGCAGCAGCATCAGCTCCCGGCGGCGCTCGACGAGACCAGCCTCTTCGACACGAGCATGATCGACGCGGAGCAGATCCGCAGGTACCAGGAAGGCCGCCACTGAGGCGGGCGACCGCCGATTGGGTGCCCGGCGGACCGTGCCGTATGCTGGCTCTTCGGCCGTGCCACCTCCGTGCGCGCGGCTGCCCGCCCGGTTCCGTCTGCGCCTGACGCGTCGCGGACCCGGTGCGCACGGCGACCGCGCAGCCACCCATGAGAAAGCAGAAGGCCCTGAACGCCCTCCTGGACCATCGAGCCCCCCTCGTGTTCGACACACGTGAGCTGGGGCGGCGTCCTGGTTCGCTGAAAAGGGTCTCCCGCACCGTACCGGCGCCCGCGGACCTCGGTATCGAGGTCATCGCGGTGCCCGAGGCGGCTCCCGTGGAGGTCGAGCTGCGCATGGAGTCGGTCATGGAGGGTGTCCTCGTGACCGGTACCGCCCGCGCACCGCTGGCGGGGGAGTGCGTAAGGTGTCTGGAGCCGCTGACCACCGAGGTCACGGCGGACTTCCAGGAGATGTTCTCCTACCCCGAGTCGGAAGTCACCGGCCGCCGCCCCGCGGAGACCGGTGACGACGACGAGGACGAGGAGACGCTGTACGTCCAGGGCGACCTGTTCGACCTCGAACCCGTGCTGCGGGACGCGGTGGTGCTCTCACTGCCCCTGCAGCCGGTGTGTCAGGAGGACTGCCCGGGTCTGTGCCCCGACTGCGGGGCGCCGCTCGCGCAGGACCCGGACCACCGGCACGACGCCCCCGTGGACATCAGGTGGGCGGCCCTGCGGGGCCTGGCCGGCTCCGAGGAGTCCGGTGAGGATCCCGCGCGGCGGGACCGCTAGCG
The DNA here is from genome assembly GCF_000719135.1 of Streptomyces avicenniae. Taxonomy (GTDB): domain Bacteria; phylum Actinomycetota; class Actinomycetes; order Streptomycetales; family Streptomycetaceae; genus Streptomyces; species Streptomyces avicenniae. Next base: position 24,317 of record NZ_JOEK01000016.1, read on the forward strand.
GCACAAGCAAGGCCAGCAGGACCAGCGAGACAGCAAGAAACTGGCGCCCCGCGGGAGCGGGGCCGGATCACAGGAGAAGTAGCCGTGGCTGTTCCGAAGCGGAAGATGTCGCGCAGCAACACGCGCCACCGCCGGTCGCAGTGGAAGGCTGCGGTCCCGAACCTGGTGCGCTGCGAGCGCTGCCAGGAGCCGAGGCTGCCGCACACCGCGTGCGCCAACTGCGGCACGTACAACCGCCGTCAGGTCGTCGAGGTCTGATCGGCGGGTGACGGGCTCCATGTCTCACGCCAAGAGGCCGCAACCTCAGGCGTCCCCGGACACGGCCTCGTCCCTCGCGACGCTGGAAGGGCGGCTCGGCCACCGGCTTGAGCCCGCCCTTCTGGTGCGTGCGCTCACGCACCGCTCGTACGCCTACGAGAACGGCGGGCTGCCCACCAACGAGCGGCTCGAATTCCTCGGGGACTCGGTGCTCGGCCTCATCGTCACCGACACCCTGTACCGCAGGCACCCGGATCTCGCCGAGGGCCAGCTCGCCAAGCTGCGGGCCGCCGTCGTGCAGGCGCGGGCGCTCGCGGAGGTGGCCCGTGGCCTCGGGCTCGGGTCGTTCGTACGGCTCGGGCGCGGCGAGGAGGGCACGGGCGGCCGGGACAAGGCGTCGATCCTCGCGGACACCCTGGAAGCGGTGATCGGCGCGGTCTACCTCGACCAGGGTCTCGACGCCGCCGACGCGCTGGTGCACCGCCTGTTCGATCCGGTCATCGAGCGCTCCTCCAGCCTGGGCGCCGGTCTCGACTGGAAGACGAGTCTCCAGGAACTGAGTGCCGCCGAGAGTCTCGGGGTGCCGGAGTACGTGATCGAGGAGAGCGGCCCCGACCACGAGAAGAACTTCACCGCTGCCGCCCGTGTCGCTGGCGAGACCTACGGCACCGGCACGGGCCGCAGCAAGAAGGAGGCCGAGCAGCAGGCGGCCGAGAACGCCTGGCGCGCGATCCGCGCCGCCGTTGACGCGGAGCGCGCCGCCGCGCGCGCGGCGGAGGAGGCCGAACTGGCGGCCCGCCGGGAGGCCGAGGCGGCGGACGACGGGTCGTCCGTTGCCTGAGCTGCCCGAGGTCGAGGTCGTCAGGCGCGGTCTCGACCGGTGGGTCAGCGGGCGTGTCGTCGCGGCGGCCGAGGTGCTGCACCCCCGGGCCGTCCGCCGTCATGTCGCCGGGGCCGTGGACTTCACGGACCGGCTGCGCGGTGTGCGCGTCGCACCGGCGCGGCGGCGGGGGAAGTACCTGTGGCTGCCGCTGGGCGAGGACCTGGCGCTGCTCGCCCACCTCGGGATGAGCGGCCAACTGCTCGTCCAGCCGGGCGGCACCCCGGACGAGAAGCACCTGCGGGTGCGTGTCACGTTCGACGACGTGGCGCGCGGCGAGCTGCGGTTCGTGGACCAGCGGACGTTCGGCGGGCTGTCCCTCCACGCGGTGGGCCGGGACGGCGTCCCCGACGTCATCGGGCACATCGCCCGCGACCCCCTTGACCCGCTGTTCGACGAGGACGCCTTCCACGCGGCGCTGCTCCGCCGCCGTACGACGGTGAAGCGCGCGCTGCTCGACCAGTCGCTCATCAGCGGCGTCGGCAACATCTACGCGGACGAGGCGCTGTGGCGCACCCGGCTGCACTACGAGCTGCCGACGGCCGGGCTGACCCGCCCGAGGACGGCCGAACTGGTCTCGCACATCCGCGAGGTGATGAACGCGGCCTTGGCGGTGGGCGGCACGAGTTTCGACAGCCTGTACGTCAACGTCAACGGTGAGTCCGGCTACTTCGACCGCTCGCTCGACGCGTACGGGCGTGAGGACCAGCCGTGCCGCCGGTGCGGGACGCCGATGCGGCGGCGGCCGTGGATGAACAGGTCCAGCTACTTCTGCCCGCGCTGCCAGCCGCCGCCCGGCTGAACCCGCGCGCGCCTCGCGTCACCTGTCACACGCCGGTGCCCGTCCCCCGGGGGGAACGGGCACCGGCGTGTCTCGGGGAAGGGGCGCGTGTCAGAAGCCGAAGACCTGCGTCCACCAGGGGCCGCCGTCGCCGAAGTACACGCCGACGCCCATCGTGGTGAAGTCGCAGTTGAGGATGTTCTGGCGGTGTCCGTCGCTGCCCATCCATGCGTCCATGACCGCGGTGGCGTCCTGCTGGCCGCGCGCTATGTTCTCGCCGCCCATGCTCTCGATCCCCGCGGCGGCGGCGCGGTCCCAGGGGGTCCTGCCCTCCGGGTCCGTGTGGTCGAAGAAGCCGCGCACGGCCATGTCCTGGCTGTAGGCGGCGGCGAGGGCGTTCATCGCCGGGTCGAGCGTGACGGGGACGCAGCCGACGGCGGCGCGTTCCGCGTTGACGCGGCTGAGCACGGCCTCGACGGCGGCGTTCCTGTCGTCGGGGGCCGGGGCCGGCGGCTCCTCGCGGGGCGTGGGCGCGGCCGACTCGGGTGCGGGGGAGGCGGGGGTCTCCTCCTCGGCCGGGGGCGTGGTCCGGTCCGGGGTCTCGGCCGCCTCGGTCTCGGCGGCCTCCTCCGTGCGCTCGGGCGCGGTCGTCTCCGGTGCCTCTTCCTCGGACGGGCTGTCCTCGGCCTCGGGCGTCGTGGCGGACTCGGAGGGGGACGCGCTCTCGCCGAGCGGGCCGCGCTCCGAACCGCGGCTGGTCCCCGGACCTTCGCTCAGGTCACGTGGGGACAGCGACCCGTTCGGCGACGGCGACACGGAGCCCGCGAAGGAGGGGTCGATCCCCTGGGCGCGGATGTCGTCGGTCGTGGGGGAACCGCTGGGGGAGAAGGCGCCTCCCATGCCGGGCAGCAGTCCGCTGCCCGCGCCGACAGCGCCCACGGCCAAGGCCGCTGAGGCGCCGATCAGGCCGGTACGCGCGTGGCTCCGGCGGCGGCGATGGCGTCCCATGCGCAACACCGTCCTTGTCATCGTCGAGGGCCAACCAAGATCCAAATTCACCCGAATGGATGAATGTTCATCGCGTGACTGTACGCCATGGCCGGGTCGGTGAGCGGGTCCCGCACCGAAAACTCCGGATAGCGTGCGTCACATGCAGCCCTCAGAACCCCGCTCAGGGGAGGACTCCGGGACCGTGCGGATGACGGCGTGGGTGCGCGGTCATGTCCAAGGCGTCGGATTCCGCTGGTTCACCCGCGCGCAGGCACTCGCCATCGGCGACCTGCGTGGATTCGCCTCGAACCTGGCCGACGGACGCGTCCAGGTCGTCGCCGAGGGGAGCCGTGAGCGGTGCGCGCGCCTTCTCGCCTGGCTCCGGCACGGCGACACGCCCGGCCGTGTGGACGGTGTCACCGAGATATGGGACACACCGCGCGGCGGTTATCCGGATTTCGCGATCCGGTGACGGGACGCGCCCCGCGCGGGGGGAAAGCACCGGTAACACCTTGCCAACAACGCTCCGACGTGCAAGGCTGCGGCCACCAGCGGCAAGTGGACGGTGCCGCCGCGCCGGGTGGGTGACTGATCGAAAACCGCCACAGGACGCCGCGTGAATGATCACCGCGGCGATACGCGGTGTGATCGTGTTGACCGTCCCACTTTTTGGTGAGACGCTGAAAGTCCCGCGCTTCTCCGCTGTGCGGCCTTGCGAAAGCAGGATGTGGCGGACGTCGCGGCTGTTATCCCTCACGACCCACCAACGGCTTCGGTCGGTCACTCAGTGTGGAGGACCATCCATCATGGCAAAGGCGCTTCTCGGTCACGTCGGCGGCTTCGACCCCCGAGTCATCGCCGAGATGCGACGGCTTCAGCAGCGCGTACAGGACCTGGAGACGCAGCTCGTCCGCGTCCAGGCGGAGAACGACGCGCTGGCTGCCGCCGCTCGACACGGCGACTCGGTGCTCGACAACATCGACCTGCCCCAGGCTGAGCCCGCCCTGACCTGACCTCACCGGCGAGGACAGGCCGCTCGCGGCGCGACGCCTGCGGAATATGCGAGGGACGCTTCGGCGTCCCTTCGTCATTTCCCCCTGAAGTCCTGCCCCGGCCGGTTGCCGTACTCGCTGAGTCTGATCTGCCCTGCATCCGCCGCGTCGAAACGGCCGATCGCAGACAAGCGGCGGGTAAAGTCGCACGGCGTGCATCTCAAGAGCCTCACCCTGCGGGGGTTCAAGTCCTTCGCCTCGGCCACCACGCTGCGCTTCGAGCCCGGCATCACCTGTGTGGTCGGGCCGAACGGGTCGGGCAAGTCCAATGTGGTGGACGCGCTCTCCTGGGTCATGGGCGAACAGGGCGCGAAATCCCTGCGCGGCGGAAAGATGGAGGACGTCATCTTCGCCGGGACCACCGGCCGCCCGCCCCTGGGCAGGGCCGAGGTGTCCCTGACGATCGACAACGCGGACGGCGCGTTGCCCATCGATTACACCGAAGTCACCGTGACGCGGACGATGTTCCGCAACGGTGGAAGCGAATACCAGATCAACGGCAATACGTGCCGCCTCCTCGACGTCCAGGAACTCCTGTCCGACTCGGGAATCGGCCGCGAGATGCATGTGATCGTCGGTCAGGGACGGCTCGACTCCGTGCTGCACGCCGACCCCACCGGCCGCCGCGCCTTCATCGAGGAGGCCGCCGGGGTCCTCAAGCACCGCAAGCGCAAGGAGAAGGCGCTGCGCAAGCTGGACGCGATGCAGGCCAACCTCGCCCGTGTCCAGGACCTCACCGACGAACTGCGCCGCCAGCTCAAGCCCCTCGGCCGCCAGGCCGCCGTCGCACGCAAGGCCGCCGTCATCCAGGCCGACCTGCGCGACGCCCGCCTGCGGCTGCTCGCCGACGACCTCGTACAGCAGCGCGCCGCGCTCAGCGCGGAGATCGCCGACGAGGCCGCGCTCAAGCAGCGCAAGGAGGAGGCCACCGCCCGGCTGCGCGACGCCGCGCGCCGCGAGGCCGAACTGGAGGCCGCCACGCGCCTGCTCGCGCCGCGCGTCCAGCGCGCCGGGACCGTCTGGTACGAACTCTCCCAGTTCGCCGAACGCGTGCGCGGCACCGTCGGGCTCGCCGACGCGCGCGTCACCAGCGCCACCGCGCAGGGGCCCGAGGAGCGGCGCGGGCGCGACCCGGAGGACATGGAGCGGGAGGCCGCCCGTATCCGCGAGCAGGAGGCCGCGCTGACCGCCGCGCTTGAGGCGGCCGGACGCGCCCTCGACGACACCGTGGACCACCGCGCCGCGCTCGAACGCTCCCTGGCCCAGGAGGAGCGTCGCCTGAAGGACGCCGCCCGCGCCCTCGCCGACCGCCGCGAGGGGCTGGCCCGTCTGCACGGCCAGGCCAACGCCGCCCGCAGCAAGGCCGCGTCCGCGCAGTCGCAGATCGACCGGCTCACCACCGCCCACGAGGAGGCGGCGGAGCGGGCCGAGCGCGCCCGCGCCGAGTACGAGACCCTGCGCGCCGAGGTGGACGGCCTCGACGCCGACGACAGCGAACTGGAGCGCGAGCACGAGGCCGCCCGCGCCGCACTCGCCGCCGCGGAGACCGAACGCGCCCGCGCCCGCGACGCCGTCACCACCGCCGAGCGCGAACGCGCCGCCACCTCGGCCCGGCACGACGCCCTCGCCCTCGGCCTGCGCCGCAAGGACGGCACGGGCGCACTGCTGTCCGCCGACGACCGGCCGGCCGGTGTCCTCGGACCGGCCGCCGAACTGCTCGCCGTCACCCCCGGGTACGAGGTGCCGGTGGCCGCCGCGCTCGGCGCCGCCGCCGACGCGATCGCCGTGGACGGCCCCGCCGCCGCGGCCGAGGCGCTGCTCCTGCTGCGCAAGCAGGACGCGGGACGTGCCGCGCTGCTCCTCGGCGGCATGCCCGACGCACCCGCCGCGCCCCCGCCCGCCGGGCTGTCGCCCGCAGCCGACCTCGTACGCGGCCCGGCCGATCTGATGCCCGCGGTGCGCCGACTGCTGCGCGACACCGTCGTCGTGGACTCCCTGGACGAGGCGCTCGGGGTGCTCGCCGCCCACCCCGGCCTCACGGTGGTGACCGGCGAGGGCGACGTCGTCTCGCGCCACCTGGTCCACGGCGGATCGGCCGCCGCGCCCAGCCTTCTCGAGGTGCAGGCCGCCGTGGACCAGGCCGCCGCAGAACTGCGCGTGCTGACGGCCCGCTGCGCCGAACTGGGCGCCGTCTCCGAAGAGGCGGCGGAACGGCGCCGGGCGCTCGCCGCGCGCGTGGAGGAGCTGGCCGGGCGGCGCAGCGCCGCCGAGCGCGCCAAGTCCCGCGTCGCCCAGGACCTCGGGCGCCTCGCCGGGCAGGCCAGGGGCGCCGCAGGCGAGGCGGAACGGGCCGGGGCCGCCCTCGCCCGCGCCGAGGAGGAGCTGACCCGCGCCGTCGAGCAGGCCGAGGAGCTGGCGGAACGTCTCGCCACCGCGGAGGAGGCCACCGACCTGGACGAGGAGCCGGACACCGCCGTCCGCGACCGGCTCGCCGCCGACGGCGCCAACGCGCGGCAGACCGAGATGGAGGCGCGCCTCCAGGTCCGCACCCACGAGGAGCGGGTACGCGGCCTCGCCGGGCGCGCCGACGGCCTCGACCGCGCCGCCCGCGCCGAACGGGAGGCGCGGCTGCGCGCCGAGCGGCGCCGGATCAGGATGCGGCACGAGGCGGACGTCGCCGCGGCCGTCGCGCACGGCGCGCGTCAGCTGCTGGCGCACGCCGAGGCGTCCGTCGCCCGCGCCGCGGCCGAGCGCGACACGGCGGAACGCGGCAAGGCGGAGCAGGAGGAGGCACTGGCCGCCGAGCGCGCCGCCGGACGCGCGCTCAAGGAAGAGCTGGACAAGCTGACCGACTCCGTGCACCGCGGCGAGGTCATGGGAGCCGAGAAGCGCCTGCGCATCGAGCAGTTGGAGAGCCGCGCGCTGGAGGAGCTGGGCGTCGATCCGGCGGTCCTGGTCCGGGAGTACGGCCCCGACCAGCACGTCCCGCCCTCGCCGCCCGCCGAGGGCGAGGAGCTGCCGGACGACCAGGACCACCCGCGCAACCGGCCGCGCCCGTTCGACCGCGCCGAGCAGGAGAAGCGGCTGCGGGCCGCCGAGCGCGCGTACCGGCAGTTGGGCAAGGTGAACCCGCTGGCCCTTGAGGAGTTCTCCGCGCTGGAGGAGCGCCACCAGTTCCTCAGCGAGCAGCTCGCCGACCTCAAGAAGACCAGGACCGACCTCCTCCAGGTGATCAAGGAGGTGGACGAGCGGGTGGAGCAGGTCTTCACGGCCGCCTACCACGACACGGCGCGCGAGTTCGAGGGCGTCTTCTCGCGCCTCTTCCCCGGCGGTGAGGGCCGCCTGCTGCTCACCGACCCGTCCGACATGCTCACCACCGGCGTCGAGGTGGAGGCGCGCCCGCCGGGCAAGAAGGTCAAGCGGCTCTCGCTCCTGTCGGGCGGCGAGCGGTCGCTGACGGCGGTGGCGCTGCTCGTGTCGATCTTCAAGGCGCGGCCGAGCCCGTTCTACGTCATGGACGAGGTCGAGGCCGCGCTCGACGACACCAACCTCCAGCGGCTCATCAGGATCATGGAGGAGTTGAAGGACAGCTCCCAGCTCATCGTCATCACGCACCAGAAGCGGACGATGGAGGTCGCCGACGCGCTGTACGGCGTGTCGATGCAGGGGGACGGCGTCTCCAAGGTCATCAGCCAGCGTCTGTCCTGAACCGGGCGTGCCCCCGGCCGGAGCGCCTCGGGAGGAAAACGCCCAGTTTGCGGCGTAATGTGACTCGGACGGGGTGCGGCCGATCCCTCGAACCGGCAGCTGAACCGCTGATCCACGCGGGGCCGGGGAAGACGGCAGGCGACGCCGTCGCACGGAACAAGGAGGGAAGCGTGACCACGACCTCGAACGAGGGCAGCGAAGCCCCGAGGCGACCGCCCCACCTCACGTTCGTCATCTACATCGCCGCCACCGCCGCGCTCGGCGGCTTCCTCTTCGGGTACGACAGCTCGGTGATCAACGGGGCCGTCGAGGGCATCCGCGGACGGTTCGACATCTCCTCGGGCAGGCTCGGCACGGTCGTCGCCATCGCGCTGCTGGGCGCCGCGGCCGGGGCGCTGGTCGCGGGCAGGCTGGCCGACCGCGTCGGCCGCATCCGCGTCATGCAGCTCGCCGCCGTCCTCTTCATCATCAGCGGCATCGGCTCGATGCTGCCGTTCGCCATCTGGGACCTGGCCGTCTGGCGCACGCTCGGTGGCGTCGCCATCGGCATGGCCTCGGTGATCGCCCCCGCCTACATCGCCGAGGTGTCGCCCCCCGAGTACCGCGGACGGCTCGCCTCGTTCCAGCAGGCCGCGATCGTGCTCGGCATCGCCGTCTCGCAGCTCGTCAACTGGTTCCTGGTCAACCTCGCGAACGGCGACCAGCGTGGGCACCTGCTCGGTCTTGAGGCGTGGCAGCTGATGCTCGGCATCGAGGCCGTCCCGGCGCTGATCTACGGCCTGATGACGTTCGGCATCCCCGAGTCGCCCCGCTACCTCGTCTCGCGCGGGCGGACCGAGGAGGCGAAGCGGGTGCTCGCCGACGTCGAGGCGAAGGGCATCGACCTCGACGCCCGGGTCGGCGAGATCAAGGCGGCGCTGCACAGCGAGAACCGCTCCAGCTGGCGTGACCTGCTCTCCTCACGCACCGTCCTGCTGCCCATCGTCTGGATCGGCATCGTCCTGTCGGCGTTCCAGCAACTCGTCGGCATCAACGTGATCTTCTACTACTCGAACTCGCTGTGGCAGTCCGTCGGCATCGACCCGGAGAGTTCGTTCTTCTACTCCTTCACCACCTCGATCATCAACATCGTCGGCACGGTCATCGCGATGGTCTTCGTGGACCGGATCGGGCGCAAGCCGCTGCTGCTCATCGGCTCGATCGGGATGGCGGTCTCCCTGGGCACCACCGCGTGGGCCTTCTCCGCCAAGCGCGGCACGGGCAGCGACATCTCCCTGCCCGACACGCAGGGCACGGTCGCGCTGATCGGCGCGCACGCGTTCGTCCTCTTCTTCGCCCTGTCGTGGGGCGTGGTCGTGTGGGTGCTGCTGGGCGAGATGTTCCCGAGCCGCATCAGGGCCGCCGCCCTCGGCCTGGCCGCGAGCGCGCAGTGGATCGCGAACTGGGCCGTCACCCAGAGCTTCCCGACACTGTCCGAGTGGAACCTCTCCGGCGCGTACGTCATCTACACCGCGATCGCCCTGGCGACCATCCCGTTCCTGCTGATCTGGGTCAAGGAGACCAAGGGCAAGCCGCTGGAGGAGATGGGCTGACCGCCCGGGCGGGGGCGCGTCCGCAATACTTGGGGGCGCCCGGCACCGTCCTCCTCCATGCACCACCCAAGGGAACCGATGGACATCCTGATCCTTGTCGTAGTCATCGCCGTGGTCGCCGTCGCCGCGATCGCGGCGTTCCTCGTCCGTGGGCGAGGCGCCCGCACGGCGCCACCGCGCGAGGAGAACAGGCCCGCAGCACCACCGGCGGAACCCCAGGTCGGTGAGGAGTCCCAGGCCCCGACCGACGAGGCCAGGCGCACCATCGAGGACGTCGTCCTGCCGCCGGGCACGGCGCCGCCCGCCGTCGAGGCGGAGGCGGAGGCGCCTCCGGTCGAGGTGCCCGAGCCCGCCGCGGGCCGCCTCGTCCGGCTGCGCGCGCGGCTCGCCCGCTCCCAGAGCACGCTGGGCAAGGGCCTGCTGACGCTGCTCTCCCGCGAGCGCCTGGACGACGACACGTGGGAGGAGATCGAGGACACCCTGCTGAGCGCCGACGTCGGTGTCCGCCCCACGCAGGAACTGGTGGAGCGGCTGCGCGAGCGCGTCCGCGTCCTCGGCACGCGGACGCCCGACGAACTGCGGAACCTGCTGCGCGAGGAACTGCTGGCCCTGATCGGCCCGGATCTCGACCGCGCCGTGCACACCGAGGGCGGCGTCTCCGTCGAGGGGGAGGAGCGGCCCGCGGTCGTCCTCGTCGTCGGCGTCAACGGCACGGGCAAGACGACGACCACCGGCAAGCTGGCGCGCGTCCTGGTCGCCGACGGCAGGTCCGTCGTCCTCGGGGCGGCCGACACGTTCCGCGCCGCCGCCGCCGAGCAGCTCCAGACCTGGGGCGAACGGGTCGGCGCCAGGACCGTGCGCGGTCCCGAGGGCGGGGACCCGGCGTCGGTCGCGTTCGACGCCGTGCGGCAGGGCATCGAGGAGGCGGCGGACGTCGTGCTCGTGGACACCGCCGGGCGGCTGCACACCAAGACCGGCCTGATGGACGAGCTGGGCAAGGTCAAGCGGGTCGTGGAGAAGCACGGGCCGGTCAACGAGGTGCTGCTCGTCCTCGACGCCACCACGGGGCAGAACGGGCTGGTCCAGGCCCGGGTGTTCTCCGAGGTCGTGGACATCACCGGCATCGCCCTGACCAAGCTGGACGGCACGGCGAAGGGCGGCATCGTCATCGCCGTGCAGCGGGAGCTGGGCGTCCCGGTGAAGCTCGTCGGCCTCGGCGAGGGGCCCGACGACCTGGCGCCGTTCGAGGCGGAGGCCTTCGTGGACGCGCTGCTGGCCTGACGCGCCCGGCGCGGCGACGCGCCCGTGGCCCCGCCCCGGAATCCGCTTCCGGGGGCGGGGCCACAGGCATGTCACGGCTGTATACGACGGGCCGGGCCGTGGGTCAGGCGCGGCGGGTGAGGGAGGCGAGGGAGACGCAGGTGTAGGCCAGCGCGCCCAGCAGCACGCGCGTGGCGGGTGGCGCGGTCGCCGCCTCGGGTCCTGGCGCGCGCAGCCAGCGCACCGGGCCGTGGCCGCCGTGGTCGGACGGCGGCGCCGTGATGTGGCGCCCCGGGCCGAGCCCGCGCAGGTCCAGCGGGGCGTCCGCCCAGCCGAGGCGCCGCAGCAGCAGCGGCAGTTCCTCGGTGCTCCCCGGGGCGACGAAGAACCAGGCCCGGCCGTGCGGCGCGAGCGCGACGGGGCCCATGGGCAGGCCGAGCCGTTCCAGCCGGGGGAGTGCCCGGCAGGCGGCCGGGGCGGGGGCGTCGAGGACGTCGAAGCTGTGCCCCGTGGGCAGCAGCACGGACGCGCCGGGGATCCACGAGCAGCCGACGTGGTCGCGCGTCGCCCCCGCGCGGATGGTGAGCGCGGGGTCCAGGGGATGGGCGCCGGGCGACGCGCACCGGGGACTGCCGCAGGAGCAGACGACGGGGCCGTGCTGCGCGCGGCGCGTGGCCCAGGCGCCGGGCGTCACGTCCCAGCCCCGCAGGCCGGTGTACTCGGCGACCGCGGTCGAGACCGGGCCGGGCCGCCGGGCCGTGAGCCGCAGGTCGCGGATCTCACGGAGACCGCCGATCGTGAAGCCCATGCACTGTCCAACGGGCCGTTCCGCCGATGGTTACGACCCGGGGGTGGCGCCCCGGGGGAGCGCGCGCGATGCTGTGCGCCCCCGGTGTGCTTCGCTCCCCTCGGGACGGCGGGCGGCGCGTACAAGTGAAGCGCGCGTGGTGGGCATGAGGGGGAGGCGGAGGGGTGGCGAATGGTGGCGCTTGCGGGTGCACCCTCACTGCCGCCGTGATCGTAGGATTACTTTCGGTACATCGGTAGACGCGACGTCAACAGGCGGGCGCGGACGACATCCGGGACGGGGGCGTGACGACGTGGGCGTCAACGCGGGCGGCGACGGCCAGGCCAAACCGCCGAACGAGCGGCTGACCTCGTGGTTCCAGCGCAGCGGCTGGTCCAAGGGCGAACTGGCCCGGCAGGTGAACCGGCGGGCCAGGCGGCTGGGCGCGCACCATATCAGCACCGACACCTCGCGGGTGCGGCGCTGGCTCGACGGCGAGCAGCCGCGCGAGCCCATCCCGCGCATCCTCGCCGAGCTGTTCTCCGAACGCTTCGGCCGCGTCGTCGGCGTCGAGGACCTCGGCCTGCGCTCCGCTAGGCAGTCGGCCGCCGTCTCCGGCATCGACCTGCCCTGGGCCGGGCCGCAGACCGTCGCGCTCATCAACGAGTTCTCCCGCAGCGACCTCATGCTCGGCCGCCGGGGCTTCCTCGGCACCGCCCTCACGATGTCCGCCGGGCCCGCGCTCATAGAGCCCATGCAGCGCTGGCTCGTCCCCACGCCCACCGACGGCGAACCCATGCCGGGGGCGCGGCTGATCGGCGTCGTCGGCGGGGGCGAGCCGCGCCGCCTCTCCGGCCTGTCGGAACCCGAGCTGGCCGTCCTGGAGGCGACGACCGCCCAGTTCCGCAGCTGGGACGCGCACAGCGGCGGCGGCCTGCGGCGCAAGGCCGTCGTGGGGCAGCTGCACGAGGTCACCGACCTGCTCGCCGAGTCGCACCCCGAGTCGGTGCGCCGCAGGCTCTTCCGGGTCACCGCCGAACTGGCCGAGCTGGCGGGCTGGATGAGCTACGACATCGGGCTCCAGCCCACGGCGCAGAAGTACTTCGTGCTCGCGCTGCACGCGGCCAAGGAGGCGGACGACCGGCCCCTCGGCGCGTTCATCCTGTCGATGATGAGCCGCCAGATGATCCACCTCGGCAGGGGCGACGACGCCCTCGAACTCATCCACCTCGCCCAGTACGGCAGCCGTGGCACCGCCACCCCGCGCACCCAGGCGATGCTGTACGCGATGGAGGCGCGCGCCCACGCCACGCAGGGGCAGCCCGCCAAGTGCCACCGCGCGGTGCGGATGGCGCAGGAGACGTTCGCCCAGATCACGGCGGACGAGCACGACCCGGACTGGATCGGCTTCTTCTCCGAGGCCGAGCTGAACGCGGAGAACGCCCACTCGTACCGCGACCTCTCCTACGTCGCGGGCCGCAGCCCCGCCTACGTGACGCGCGCCAAGCCGCTCATGGAACGGGCGGTGCGGCTCTTCGCCGAGGAGTGCGAGCGCGACCCCGGCGCCGCGCACCACCGTTCGTATGCACTGAACCTCATCGGCCTCGCCACGGTCCACCTGCTCGAAAGGGAACCCGAGGCGTTCGCCGAGCAGGCGACCCTGGCGTCGGATCTGGCCGGTCGGCTCCGGTCCGAGCGCGTCAACGACCGGCTCCGCACGACCTGGGCGGCGGCGCAGCGCGACTTCGGCGACGTCCCCGAGGTGCGGGACAGCGCCGCCAGGATCGCGGCGGAACTTCCCCGGAACTCGGCCGTCCGGGCGGTCTGACGCCCCCGGGGCCCCGCGCGCCCGCACCCGCGTCCCCCGGCCGCCCCCGCCCCGCGTCCCGCCCGGCCCGCGCACCGCGTGCCGACCGGGACACGCGGGCGGGGGCGGCCGGTTTCCGTCCCCGCCCGGCGGCGCGGCGGGCGCCTGCGCACCCGTGGGACGGCGCGGCCCGGCCGGAAAGGCACGGTGCTCGACTTCATGAGCGCGTAACACGGCCTATGTCATCGTCACCTACGTGAAACAAGTGCGGCCATCGACGGAAACGGCCCTCCGAAACGCTGTGGCGAATCCTGACCCGACCGAGAACCAGCCCGCACGGGTCGTCGTTCTGAGGAGACGTCCACTTTGAACCTTGAGGAAGTGCAGTCATCGACCAATATCGCCTACGTGGTCATCTGTGCCGCGATGGTGATGCTCATGACGCCAGGTCTCGCCTTCTTCTACGGCGGTATGGTCCGGGTCAAGAGCGCGCTGAACATGCTGATGATGTCTTTCGTCTCGCTCGGCATCGTCAGCGTCCTGTGGGTCCTCTACGGATTCTCGCTGACCTTCAGCGAGACCAGTACGAGCCCCATCCTCGGCAATCTTGATTTCATCGGTTTCCAGGACATCACCGTGGACCAGGGCGAACTCCTCGCCTTCGCGGTCTTCCAGCTGATGTTCGCGATCCTCACGCCCGCGCTGATGAGCGGTGCACTCGCCGACCGGGTGAAGTTCACCGGCTGGGTGCTGTTCGTGGTCCTGTGGGTCACCGTCGTCTACTTCCCGGTCGCGCACTGGGTGTGGGCCGTCGATCAGGGCTGGCTGTTCAACCAGGGCGTGATCGACTTCGCGGGTGGTACGGCCGTCCACATCAACGCGGGCGCCGGCGGTCTCGCCGCGGCCCTCGTGGTGGGCAAGCGCATCGGGTTCAAGAAGGACCCCATGCGTCCGCACAACCTGCCGATGGTCCTGCTGGGCGCCGGGCTCCTGTGGTTCGGCTGGTTCGGCTTCAACGCCGGTTCCGCCCTCTCCCCGAACGGCACCGCCGCGATGATGGCGCTGAACACCCAGCTCGCCACGGGCGCCGCCATCCTCGGCTGGCTGATCTACGAGCGCCTGCGCCACGGCGCGTTCACGACCCTCGGTGCCGCCTCGGGCGCCATCGCCGGTCTCGTCGCGATCACCCCGTCCGGCGCCAACGTCAACCCGATGGGCGCCATCCTGATCGGCGTCCTGGCCGGTGCCGTCTGCGCCTGGGCCGTCAGCCTCAAGTACAAGCTGGGCTTCGACGACTCGCTCGACGTGGTCGGCGTCCACCTCGTCGGCGGTGTCCTGGGCACCCTGCTCGTCGGCTTCCTCGCCACGGAGGGCGCGGGCCTGGAGCAGTTCGGCAAGCAGGCGCTCGGCGCGGCGTCGGTCATGGCCTACTCCTTCGTCGTCACCTATCTCATCGCCCTGCTGGTCGAACGCACGATCGGCTTCCGGGCGTCGGAGGACGAAGAGGTCGCCGGACTCGACCTGGCTTACCACGCCGAGACCGGGTACGACTTCAGCCAGACCGGCTCAGGCTCCGTGCCGGTCAGCGCAGTTCCGGGTGCCGCCGGCGCGGCGGTCACGGGCGAGAAGAAGGTGGACGCATGAAGCTCATCACCGCGGTGATCAAGCCGCACCGGCTCGACGAGGTCAAGGACGCGCTCCAGGCGTTCGGCGTGCACGGCCTGACCGTCAGCGAGGCCACCGGCTACGGCCGTCAGCGCGGCCACACCGAGGTCTACCGGGGCGCCGAGTACACCGTCGATCTGGTGCCGAAGGTCCGCGTCGAGATCCTCACCGAGGACGACGACGCCGAGCAGATCATCGACGTCGTGGTCAAGGCGGCCCGTACCGGCAAGATCGGTGACGGCAAGGTGTGGAGCCTGCCCGTCGAGACCACCGTCCGGGTCCGTACCGGCGAGCGCGGCCCCGACGCGCTGTAGGAACACCGCACGGATCTCCTCGGGACCGGGCCACTGAGCCGGTCGCGGCCACCCGCCGCGACCGGCTCAGGCGCCCCCGGGGGCGTCCGCGCACGCCACCCGGACCGGCCCGGGACCCCCACCACCGGCGAAGAAGGGCACCGCATGACGGCGGAGACGACACCCAGCAGCGGCGGCTACGCGGCCGAGAGACTGCGCCTGTTGACCGCGGAAGGCCCCACAGGCCGTCCGCGCCGCGCCGAACTCGCCCGCCTCACCGACACGTGGCTCGCCGGGCTCCTCGCCGAGGGACCCCGCACCGGCCGCGTCGCGCTCGTCGCCGTCGGCGGCTACGGCCGCGGGGAACTCTCGCCGCGCAGCGACCTCGACCTGCTCCTCCTCCACGACGGCACGGCCACCGCCAAGGAGACCGCCGCCCTCGCCGACCACCTCTGGTACCCGGTCTGGGACCTCGGGATCGCCCTCGACCACTCGGTCCGCACGCTCGCCGAGGCCCACGAGACGGCAGCCGCCGACCACAAGGTCCACCTCGGCCTCCTCGACGCACGCCACATCGCGGGCGACGGCTCCCTCACCGCCGAACTGCGCACCGCGCTCCTCGCCCAGTGGCGCGCCCAGGCCCCGGCCCGCCTGCCGGAACTGCACGAGATGGGCCGCGAACGCGCCCGCCGCTCCGGCGAACTGCCCTTCCTCCTCGAACCCGACCTCAAGGAGGCACGCGGCGGCCTGCGCGACGCGACCGCCCTGCGCGCCGTCGCCGCCTCCTGGGTCGCCGACGCGCCCCGCGAGGGGCTTGAGGCCGCGCGCAACACCCTCCTCGACGTCCGCGACGCCCTCCACCTCACCACCGGCCGCGCCACAGAACGGCTGGCACTCGAAGACCAGGAACAGGTCGCCAAGGCCCTCGGCCTGCTGGACGCCGACGCGCTCCTGCGCCGCGTCTACGAGGCGGGCCGCACCATCAGCTACGCCTCCGACGTCACCTGGCGCGAGGTCGGACGCGTCCTGCGCGCCCGCTCCGCCCGCCGCCGCCTGCGCACCCTCCTCGGCTCCCGCACCGCGCGCCGCCCCGCAGAGGAGCGCACACCGCTCGCCGAGGGCGTCGTCGAGCAGGAGGGCGAGGTCGTCCTCGCCCGCACCGCACGCGCCGACCGTGACCCCGTCCTCCCGCTGCGCGCCGCCGCCGCGGCTGCACAGGCCGGGCTGCCCCTCGCCCTCCCGGCCGTCCACGCGCTCGCCGCGGCCGACGCCCGCCTTCCCGTGCCGTGGCCAGCCGAGGCGCGCGAGCAGTTCCTCACCCTCCTCGGCGCGGGCCCCGACACCGTCCCCGTCTGGGAGGCGCTCGAAGCCGCCGGGATCATCACCAAGCTGCTGCCCGACTGGGAACGCGTCCGCTGCCGCCCCCAGCGCAACCTCGTGCACCGCTGGACCGTGGACCGCCACCTGGTCGAGACCGCCGTCCGCGCCTCCGCACTCACCCGCCGCGTCAGCCGCCCCGACCTGCTCCTCGCCGCCGCCCTGCTGCACGACATCGGCAAGGGCTGGCCGGGCGACCACAGCGTCGCCGGGGAGACCATCGCCCGCGACATGGCCACCCGGATCGGCTTCGGCCCCGCCGACACCGACACCCTGGCCACCCTCGTACGCCACCACCTGCTGCTCCCCGAGACCGCCACCCGCCGCGACCTGGACGACCCGGCGACGGTCGCGCTCGTCGCCGACGTCGTGGGGGACCGCGTCACCCTGGAACTGCTGCACGCCCTCACCGAGGCGGACGCGCTCGCCACCGGGCCCGCCGCATGGTCGGGCTGGCGCGCCTCGCTCATCGCCGACCTCGTCGCGCGCGTCGCCGCCGGATTCGAGGACGGCGGGGGCGCCCGTACGCCCCAGGCGCAGCCGACCGTCGCGGCGGAACGCCTCGCCGTCGAGGCGTCGCGCACCGGCGCCCCCGTCCTCGCGCTGCTGCCCCGCCCGGAACTCGCCCCGGCCCCGGCCGGGACAGAGGCCGGGACAGAGACCGCGACCGAGGCCGAGCCCGAGCCCGTCGGCGTCGAGCTGATCGTCGCCCTGCCCGACCAGCCCGGCGTCCTCCCCGCCACCGCGGGCGTCCTGGCCCTGCACCGCCTCACCGTCAGGTCCGCTGAACTGCGCTCGCTCGACCCGACGGGCAACGGGCCCGTCCTCCTGCTCGACTGGCGCGTGGCCGCCGAGTACGGCTCCCTGCCCCAGGCGGAACGCCTCCGCGCCGACCTCGTCCGCGCCCTCGACGGCTCCCTCGACATCGCCAGCCGCCTCGCCGAACGCGAGGCCGCCTACCGCCGCCCGCGCCGCCGCCTGCCCCAGGGCCCGCCGCCGCGCGTCACCGTCGCCCCGCTCGGCTCGCGCCTCGCGACCGTCATCGAGGTACGCGCCCACGACGCGCCTGGCCTGCTCCACCACATCGGGCAGGCCCTGGAGACGGCGGGCGTCACCGTCCGCAGCGCGCACGTCAGCACGCTCGGCGCCAACGCCGTGGACGCCTTCTACGTCACGGGCCCCGACGGCGCCCCCCTGCCGCCCGACGACGCCGCCCGGCTCGCCACCGACCTGGAACGCGCCCTCGCCGACCGGGCGGGCCCACCGGCGGGCTGACCGTTCGCGCGCCGGGCGGATAGGCTTGAGGACACCGTTCCCCCAGCCGACCCGATGACTCCCGACCTCTAAGGACCAGTCAGCGCCGTGTTCGACACTCTCTCCGACCGCCTTGCGGCAACGTTCAAGAACCTCCGCGGCAAAGGCCGTCTGAGCGAGGCGGACATCGACGCCACGGCGCGTGAGATCAGGATCGCGCTGCTGGAGGCCGACGTCGCGCTCCCGGTCGTCCGCGCGTTCATCAAGCAGGTCAAGGAACGTGCCCTCGGCGCCGAGGTCTCCAAGGCGCTCAACCCGGGCCAGCAGGTCATCAAGATCGTCAACGACGAGCTGGTGAACGTCCTCGGCGGCGAGACGCGGCGGCTGCGGTTCGCCAAGAACCCGCCGACCGTCATCATGCTCGCGGGCCTCCAGGGCGCGGGCAAGACGACCCTCGCGGGCAAGCTCGGCCGCTGGCTCAAGGGCCAGGGCCACACCCCGCTGCTCGTCGCCTGCGACCTCCAGCGCCCCAACGCCGTGAACCAGCTGTCCGTCGTCGCCGAGCGCGCGGGCGTCGCCGTCTACGCGCCCGAGCCGGGCAACGGCGTCGGCGACCCCGTCAAGGTCGCCCAGGACTCGCTCGTCTTCGCGCGCGACAAGCAGTACGACGTCGTCGTCGTGGACACCGCGGGCCGCCTCGGCATCGACGAGGAGCTGATGCGGCAGGCCGCCGACATCCGCGACGCCGTCAGCCCCGACGAGGTGCTCTTCGTCGTGGACGCCATGATCGGCCAGGACGCCGTCACCACCGCCGAGGCCTTCCGCGACGGCGTCGGCTTCGACGGCGTGGTGCTCTCCAAGCTCGACGGCGACGCGCGCGGCGGCGCGGCCCTGTCCATCGCGCAGATCACCGGCCGCCAGATCATGTTCGCCTCCAACGGCGAGAAGCTGGACGAGTTCGACGCGTTCCACCCCGACCGGATGGCCTCGCGCATCCTGGGCATGGGCGACGTCCTCAGCCTCATCGAGCAGGCCGAGCGCACCTTCTCGCAGGAGGAGGCCGAGAAGCTCGCGGGCAAGCTGGCCAAGGGCCCCAAGGAGTTCACGCTCGACGACTTCCTGACGCAGATGGAACAGGTCCGCAAGATGGGCTCCCTGTCCAAGCTGCTCGGGATGATGCCCGGCATGGGCCAGATGCGCGAGCAGATCAACAACCTCGACGAGCGCGAGGTGGACCGTACCGCCGCGATCATCAAGTCGATGACGCCCGCCGAGCGCAACGACCCGAAGATCATCAACGGCTCGCGGCGCGCCCGCATCGCGCGCGGCTCCGGCGTGGACGTCTCGGCGGTCAAGGGGCTCGTCGAGCGGTTCTTCGAGGCCCGCAAGATGATGTCCCGCATGGCCCAGGGCGGCGGCATGCCGGGCATGCCCGGCATCCCCGGGATGGGCGGCGGCAAGCGCAAGGGCAAGCAGCAGCCGAAGCGCGGCAAGGGCGCCCGCCGGTCAGGGAACCCGATGAAGCGCCGCGAGGAGGAGGCCCAGCGCGCGGACGGCGGCGCCGAGCCCGCGCCCTTCGAACTGCCCAAGGAATTCCGGGACATCCTGCCCCCCAAGTGACATCCCCGTACGGGGCGCGCGGACACGGATTCACGCTCACACCCCCGCGCCCCGTACCATCTGCGCCATGGCAAAGGCTCCCGTACTCACCCCCCAGGCGGATGACTTCCCGCGCTGGTACCAGGACGTGATCAGCAAGGCCGAACTGGCCGAGAACGGTCCGGTGCGCGGCACCATGGTCATCCGACCGTACGGGTACGGCCTGTGGGAGCGGATGCAGGCGGAGCTGGACGCCAGGATCAAGGCGTCGGGCGCGCGCAACGCGTACTTCCCGCTGTTCATCCCCCAGTCGTACATGACCAAGGAAGCCGAGCACGTCGAGGGCTTCGCCCCCGAGCTGGCGGTCGTGACGCACGGCGGCGGCAAGCAGCTGGAGGAGCCCGCCGTCGTACGGCCCACCTCCGAGATGATCATCAACGCGTCGTTCGCGCGCTGGGTGCAGAGCTACCGTGACCTGCCCCTGCTGATCAACCAGTGGGCGAACGTGGTCCGTTGGGAGATGCGCCCGCGCGTCTTCCTGCGGACGACCGAGTTCCTCTGGCAGGAGGGCCACACGGCCCACGCCACCTACGAGGAGGCGCGCGACTACGCGGCGCACATCCACCGCGAGGTGTACGCCGACTTCATGCTGAACGTCCTGGCGATCGACGTCGTGCCGGGCGTCAAGTCCCCCTCGGAGCGGTTCGCGGGCGCGATCAACACCCGCACGCTCGAAGGCATGATGACCGACGGCAAGGCCCTCCAGATGGGCACCAGCCACGAGCTGGGGCAGAACTTCGCGCGCGCCTTCGACACCCGCTTCCTCTCCCGCGAGGGCAGCCGCGACCTGGTGTGGCAGACCTCCTGGGGCGCCTCCACCCGCATGGTCGGCGGCCTGATCATGTCGCACGGCGACGACAACGGCCTGCGCGTCCCGCCGCGCCTCGCCGCCGTCCAGGCCGTCGTCCTCGCCATCAAGGACGACCCCGAGGTGCTGGAGACGGTCCGCAGGATCGGCGCCGCGCTGACGGACGCCGGGGTCCGCGTCGAGGTGGACGACCGCACCGACACCCCCTTCGGCCGCCGCGCGGTGGACTGGGAGCTGAAGGGCGTCCCTGCCCGCATCGAGGTGGGCCCGCGCGACGTCGCGGCGGGTACCGCGATGCTCGTGCGCCGCATCCCCGGCGGCAAGGAGCCCGTGGCGATCGACGCCCTGCCGTCGCTGCTGCCCGGCCTGCTGGAGGAGGACCAGGCGCTGCTGCTGCGCCAGTCCCGCGAGCGCCGCGAGGCGCGCACCAGCGACGTGCGGACCGTGGAGGAGGCCGCCGAGGCCGCGAAGGCGGGCGGCTGGGCCCGTCTGCCGTGGTCCGAGGTGGGCGCCGAGGGCGAGAAGCGGCTCGCGCAGGACGCGGTCACGGTGCGCTGCCTGACCACCGAGGACGGGTCCGTGCCCGAGGACGCCGAGGCGCCCGGCACCGTGGCGGTCGTCGGCCGGTCGTACTGACCCGCTCGTCCGTCGGCGCCCGTACGCGCCGCCCCGCCCGCCGGAACCCCGGGGGCGGGGGGCGTGGGGGCGCGACGGAATGGGGCCGAAACTGACTGGTAAGTGCAAATTCGGGGACTTGACCCGGAATCGGAACACCCCGGGGGACTCGCTCGTTAGGTACGACGTGAGCACGACACCACCAGTTCTCGCCGCCGAGCTGGCGCACGCGTGGGCCGACATTCAACGGCACCACCCGGAGCTGCCGGACCTGGCCGCCCCCGAGTCCCTGATCGGAGAGTCGTCGTCCGCCTGCGGATCCGAACTCTCCTTCGAAAGGCTGTTGCACGAGGCCGTGCACGGCATCGCCGCGGCGCGGGGTGTCCGCGACACCTCCCGCGCCGGGCGCTACCACAACCGGCGTTTCCTCGCGATCGCCGAGGAGCTGGGCCTTGAGCACGTCGAGGACCCCCACCCGAGCAGTGGGTTCTCGCTCGTCGCCATGACCCCCGAGACCCGCCGCCGCTACCGACCCACGGCGGAGCGGCTGACCCGCGCCCTCAAGGCGCACAACGTGGCCACGGCCACCGACACCAAGCGAAGTTTCCGCGGCCCGGCCGCGCGGCACGGCTCCTCGGGGGGCGGCGTCCGCGTCAAGGCGGTCTGCGAGTGCGGACGCAACGTCCGCGTCGTCCCTTCCGTGCTGGCCCAGGCGCCCATCGTCTGCGGAGCGTGCAAGAAGCCGTTCCAGATCGTGGAGGCGCTGACCGCGTCGGCACCCCACTGAGGTCCTGTGGCACAATGGGCGGCTGAACTCGACAGCCGCACAGGACCCTCTCTCCTCCGGCTGGCGCGTCCATCGGGCCCGTGGCGCCGCATCCCCACGCGGAGACCGGCTGAGGCCCACCACGTCAACATGCAGGAGAGACCACTTCCGTGGCCGTCAAGATCAAGCTGAAGCGACTGGGCAAGATCCGCTCGCCCCACTACCGCATCGTCGTCGCCGACTCCCGCACCCGCCGGGACGGTCGCGCCATCGAGGAGCTGGGCCTGTACCACCCGGTGCAGAACCCGTCGCGCATCGAGGTGGACTCGGAGCGCGTCCAGTACTGGCTCGGTGTCGGCGCGCAGCCGACCGAGCCCGTCGTGGCCATCCTCAAGGCCACCGGCGACTGGCAGCAGTTCAAGGGCCTCCCGGCCCCGCCGCCGCTCCAGGTGGCCGAGCCGAAGCCCGACAAGCGCGCCGTCTTCGAGGCCGCCGCGAAGGCGACCGGCGGCGGTGAGGCCCGTGGCGAGGCCATCACCCCGAAGAAGAAGGCCGAGAAGAAGGCCGACGCCGAGGCCGCCGAGGCCCCGGCCGCGCCGACCGAGGGCTGAGGATGCTCGAAGAGGCCCTGGAACACCTGGTGAAGGGCATCGTCGATCACCCCGACGAGGTCCAGGTCGCCTCCCGCACCCTGCGCCGCGGGCGTACGCTCGAAGTCCGGGTGCATCCTGACGACCTCGGCAAGGTCATCGGCCGCAACGGCCGTACCGCCCGGTCGCTGCGCACGGTCGTGGGCGCGCTCGGCGGGAAGGGCATCCGCGTGGACCTCGTTGACGCGGACGACATCCGCTGAGGACGCGCAAGGCAGCACGCGAAGGGCCGGGGACGGACAGTCGCCCCCGGCCCTTCGTGACGTCCACGACCGGCCCGGCCAGGCAGGCGGCCCCGGCGGTCACCGAACGAGGAGTGGGGACAAGGCAGTGGAACTGGTCGTCGCGCGCATCGGCCGCGCGCATGGCATCAAGGGCGAGGTGTCCGTCGAGCTACGCACCGACGAGCCCGAGCTGCGGCTCGCGCCGGGCAGCGTGCTCGCCACCGAGCCGGGGACCGCGGGGCCGCTGACCATCGAGAGCGGCCGCGTCCACAGCGGCCGGCTGCTGCTGCGCTTCGCCGGTGTGACCGACCGCACCGGCGCCGAGGCCCTGCGCAACATCCTGCTGCTCGCCGACGTCGATCCGGACGAACTTCCGGACGATCCCGAGGAGTTCTACGACCATCAGCTCGTCGGCCTCGACGTGGTCACGACGGCGGGGGAGCCCGTCGGCGCCGTGCGCGAGGTCGCGCACCTGCCGAGCCAGGACCTCCTGATCGTCGTCCGGCCCGGCGGTGGCGAGGTGATGATCCCCTTCGTCACCGAGATCGTGCCCGAGGTGGACGTACGGGAGCGCCGCGTCGTCGTCGCTCCGCCGCCCGGACTGCTGGAGGACGTGCCCGACGGGGACGGCGGCACCGACGCGGACGGGCAGGACGGGCAGGAGTCCCGGTGAGGATCGACGTCGTCACGATCTTCCCCGAGTACCTGGAACCGCTGAACGTCTCCCTCGTCGGCAAGGCACGTGCCCGCGGGCAGCTCGACGTGCGCGTCCACGACCTGCGGGAGTGGACCCACGACCGGCACCACACCGTGGACGACACCCCCTACGGCGGCGGCCCCGGCATGGTGATGAAGCCCGAGCCCTGGGGCGAGGCGCTGGACGCCGTCCTGGCCTCGGGGGCGGCCGAGTGCGCGGACGGCGGCCCCGGCCCCGTTCTCGTCGTGCCGACCCCGAGCGGACGGCCGTTCACGCAGGAGCTGGCCGTCGAGCTGGCCGCGTGTCCCTGGCTCGTCTTCACCCCCGCCCGCTACGAGGGCATCGACCGCCGCGTCATCGAGGACTACGCGGCCCGCTGCGACGTCCGCGAGGTGTCCGTGGGGGACTACGTGCTGGCCGGGGGCGAGGCGCCCGTCCTCGTCATGGTCGAGGCCGTCGCCCGGCTGCTGCCCGGCGTGCTCGGCAACGCGGAGTCGCACCGCGACGACTCGTTCGCCCCCGGCGCGATGGCCGGGCTGCTGGAGGGGCCTGTCTACACGAAGCCGCCCGTGTGGCGCGGGCGCGAGGTGCCCGAGGTCCTCGTCAGCGGTCACCACGGCCGGATCGGCCGCTGGCGGCGTGACGAGGCGCTGCGCCGCACGAGCGCGAACCGGCCCGACCTGGTCGAGCGCGCCGACCCGGCCGCCCTCGACAAGCACGACCTGGCCACCCTCGCGGAACTCGGCTGGGAGCAGGGCCACGACGGCCGATTTGGGCGCTCGTCCCGGCCCGTGGAAGAATA
Organism: Streptomyces avicenniae; assembly: GCF_000719135.1. Taxonomy (GTDB): domain Bacteria; phylum Actinomycetota; class Actinomycetes; order Streptomycetales; family Streptomycetaceae; genus Streptomyces; species Streptomyces avicenniae. Next base: position 48,242 of record NZ_JOEK01000016.1, read on the forward strand.
GGCCGCCGGCCCCGGACTCCACACGGCGCGCGACCCTGCCACAGGGGGAACGCCGCCCGCCCGTGGAACGGGCCCGCGTCACACCACCACACCACGTACCGCCGATGACCTGTGGCACCGGCGAAGAGAGCAGCAGGTCATGAATCTCCTGGACAGCGTCGATTCCGCGTCCAAGCGCGACGACATCCCGGGCTTCCGCCCCGGCGACACGGTCAACGTGCACGTCCGCGTCATCGAGGGCAACCGCTCCCGTGTGCAGCAGTTCAAGGGTGTCGTCATCCGCCGCCAGGGCTCCGGCGTCCGGGAGACCTTCACCGTCCGCAAGGTGAGCTTCGGCGTCGGCGTGGAGCGTACCTTCCCGGTCCACACGCCGGTCGTGGAGAAGATCGAGGTCGTCACGCGCGGCGCCGTCCGCCGCGCGAAGCTGTACTACCTGCGCAACCTGCGGGGCAAGGCGGCCAAGATCAAGGAGAAGCGCGACAACTGAGCCGCCGCCCTCGTCCGGTTACCATCACGGCGTGACGGAAACCGACGCACGGCCCCCGGAGCGCGATCCCGCCTCCCGCCCTCCCGAGGGCGGGTGGTGGCGGTCGCGCTCCGTGCGTTCGTGGACGGTGGCCTTCGTCGCGACCGTGGTCGTCACCTGGTCGGTCAGCTCCTGGATCGTCCAGCCCTTCCGTATCCCCAGTGGCTCCATGGAGGACACGCTGCGCGTCGGCGACCGGGTGCTCGTGAACAAGCTGGCGTACCGGTTCGGCGATCCGGTGCGGCGCGGGGACGTCATCGTCTTCGACGGCGCGGGCTCGTTCACCGCAGCCGCCCCGCCGCAGGACCGTGGGCCGCTGCTCGGCCTGCTGCACGGCGCCGCCGCCGCGGTCGGGCTCGCCGAGCCGTCCGAGACCGACTTCGTGAAGCGGGTGATCGGCGTCGGCGGTGACCGGGTCAGCTGCTGTGACGCCGAAGGGCGGATCGAGGTGAACGGCGAGGCGCTGGACGAGCCCTACCTCCACCCGGGCGACGCCCCGTCCGAGGTCAGGTTTGACATCGAGGTGCCAGAGGGACGCTTGTGGGTGATGGGCGACCATCGCTCCGACTCCGCGGACTCCCGCCAGTACCTCGGCTCGCCCGGGGGCGGCACGGTTCCGGTGAACCGGGTCGTCGGACGGGTCGAGGGGATCGCGTGGCCGGTCGGCCGCTGGGGATCGGTGGACTCGGGGCATGAGTGACCAGGACCGGGAGCCGTACGCGGGCCGGGACGAGGAGCGCGCCGCGGGCGGTGCCCCGCGCGCACGGCACGGGGCGGGCGGCCACCGGCGTGCCGGGGGCGGCCGGGCACGCCACGACGCGGCCGGTGCCGTGCCCGACGAACCGCGCACCACGTTGCGCGGTCCCGGCGAGGGCCGCGCGGACCGACGGCGCGCGGCCAAGCGCATCAAGCGGCGCCGACGGCTGCGCGCCACACGGGAGATACCGCTGCTCGTCGGCACGGCGCTGCTGATCGCGCTGGTGCTGAAGTCGTTCCTCGTGCAGGCCTTCGTCATCCCCAGCGGCTCGATGGAGCAGACGATACGGATCAACGACCGGGTGCTCGTGGACAAGCTGACGCCCTGGTTCGGCTGGAAGCCGGAGCGCGGCGACGTCGTCGTCTTCCGCGACCCGGGCGGCTGGCTGCACGGGGAGCCGGTCGAGCAGGACGAATCCCCGGTGGGCGTCCGGCAGGTGCGGGACGCGCTGACGTGGATCGGGCTGCTGCCGTCGGCCGACGACCAGGACCTGATCAAGCGCGTCATCGGGCTCGGCGGCGACACCGTGGTCTGCTGCGACAGTTCCGGGCGGATCACGGTCAACGGCGCGCCGCTCGACGAGCCGTATCTCCATCCGGGTGACGCGCCCTCGCAGATCACGTTCGAGGTGACCGTGCCGCAGGGGCGGATATTCGTCCTCGGCGACCACCGGTCGAACTCGTCGGATTCCCGCTACCACCTCGACGAGGAGGGGCAGGGTACGGTACCCGTTGACCTTCTCGTGGGCCGGGCGGTCGTGATCGCGTGGCCGTTCTCCCACTGGCGGGGGCTCGGCGACGGCGACCCGTTCGCCGACGTCCCCGAACCGGGCGCCGGCGCGGCCTCGGCCCGCGCGGGGCCGGTGGCGACGGTCGGCGCGAACGAGATGGCGTCACTCCCGATCCCTGCGGAACTCCCGCTCGTTATGGGAGTGGTGGGCCTGTCGCGGAGGCGGATCGGGCTGGAGCGGAGCGTGAGGAGCGGATGTGGGGGATGTGGCGGTGGATGCGCGAGCGGGTGCGGGCGAGCCCGGGGACGACCGGCCGGTGACGCCGGGCGGCGGAGCATCCGACGAGGGATCCCCCCGTCAGGACGGCGCCTCGGCGCGGGGGGAAGCGAGCGGCGGCGACACGGCCCGGGAGGCCGCCGCCCCTGACCCGGGCGCGGGGGACTTCCCCGCGGCGCCTGACGCGGACGGGCCCGGCGGCCCGGCGGACGACGACGGGACCGCGGCGGCAGGCGGCGGCCGTCACGGGCGGAAGGCGGCCAAGCAGCGGTCGTTCTGGAAGGAACTGCCGCTCCTGATCGGCATCGCGATCGTCCTGGCGCTGATCATCAAGACGTTCCTCGTCCAGGCGTTCTCCATCCCGTCGCTGTCCATGCAGGACACGCTGCAACGCGGCGACCGCGTGCTCGTGGACAAGCTGACGCCGTGGTTCGGCTCGGAGCCGGAGCGCGGCGAGGTCGTCGTCTTCCACGACCCGGGCGGCTGGCTCGACGACGGCCCGGCGGACGAGGGCGGCATCGGCTCGGCGCTGCGGACCGGGCTCAGCTGGATCGGCCTGATGCCGTCCGACGAGGACCAGGACCTGATCAAGCGGGTGATCGCCGTCGGCGGGGACACCGTGGAGTGCCAGCAGGGCGGCCAGGTCGTCGTCAACGGGCAGGCCCTGGACGAGAGCGCCTACCTGTTCCCCGGCAACACCCCGTGCGACGACCAGCCGTTCGGCCCGCTCACCGTCCCGGAGGGGCGGCTGTGGGTGATGGGCGACCACCGGCAGAACTCGCTCGACTCCCGCTACCACCAGAACCTGGAGGGCGGCGGGACCGTCTCGGAGGACGACGTCGTCGGGCGTGCCGTCGTCGTCGCCTGGCCGGTGACGCGGTGGAGCGTGCTGTCGGTGCCGGACACGTTCGGCTCGGTGAGCGACGCTGCCGGTGCGGTCGCGCCGGGCGCGGTCGGTCTCGCGGGAGCGGTCCCGCTGGTCCTGTGGCGACGCCGCCGGATGCTCGGCGCGGCCGAGGGCGCGGCCGTGGACGTCGCGGACGGCGTCGGTGACGCCGACGGTGACGGCGGTCGCGGCGGGGAGGACTCCGGCACGCGGGGCTGACCCGGGCACGTGGCCCTCGGTAGGGTCTCCTGCGGCCCGGCGGCGGATCGCCGGGGGAACCGGAGGGGACCTGATGCGGGGTGCGGCGGGTGGCGCGGGGCGCCGGGAACGGCTGGTGTCGGGGGTGGCCGTGGCCGTGGGGTGTGTGCTGTTCCTCGGCGGCTTCGTCCTGGGGGCGCTGCTGTACCAGCCGTACACCGTGCCGACCGGGTCGATGGCACCGTCCGTGGCGGCCGGTGACCGGGTGCTCGCCCAGCGCATCGACGGGGACGACGTGCGGCGCGGGGACGTCGTGGTCTTCCGCGACGAGACATGGGGCGACATCCCGATGCTCAAGCGCGTCGTGGGGGTCGGGGGCGACCAGGTGGCGTGCTGCGACGGCGAGGGGCGCCTGCTGATCAACGGGGAGCCGGTCACCGAGTCGTACGTGCGGTCGGACCACGGCGCCTCGGCCACGGCGTTCGACGTGACCGTCCCCGAGGACGAGCTGTTCGTGCTCGGCGACGACCGGATGGACTCGCTCGACTCGCGCAGCCACATCACCGCGACCCAGGCCGGAAGCGTGCCGCGTGCCGCGGTGGACGGCCGGGTCGAGGCGACGGTCTGGCCGCCCGGCAGGTTCGGCGGTCTGCCCCGGGCCTCCGGTTTCGCGGAGCTGCCCGGTGGGATCTCGGGTCAGGGGCCGCTGTGGCCGCTGGTGTGGGCGGTCGGCGGGGGCGCCGTGCTGATCTTCGCGGGCGCCGCGTACGGGCGGTTCGCACGCGGGGCGTCCCGTACGGGCCTCCGGCGGCGTGCCGGTGCCGCCGGTGGCGCACAATGAGGTAACGCACGGCTGAAGGGGATCACGCCATGAGTGCCGAAGACCTCGAAAAGTACGAGACCGATATGGAGCTGAAGCTCTACCGGGAGTACCGGGACGTGGTCGGGCTCTTCACCTATGTGATCGAGACCGAGCGCCGGTTCTACCTCACCAACGACTACGAGATGCAGGTGCACTCGGTCCAGGGCGAGGTGTTCTTCGAGGTGTCGATGGCGGACGCCTGGGTGTGGGACATGTACCGCCCGGCGCGGTTCGTGAAGCAGGTGCGGGTCCTGACCTTCAAGGACGTCAACATCGAGGAGCTGAACCGCAGCGAGCTGGACCTCCCGGAGGACTCCGGCTTCGGCGGGAACGGCGGTCGCGGCGCCTGACCGCCCGGCTTCACCCGTACGGGCGACGGCGCTGTCCACAGGTGGCGGGTTGTCCACAGATTCTCCGCGCGGTCCCCGCGCGTGACGGTCCCGGGGCAGGCTTGTTCCATGCACTCCGTGATCGGTTCCCTGCTCTCCGTGTTCCTCGCGTTCGCTGTCCCTTCGCCCGCTGATCCCCCGCACGGCGCCCCGCCAGGGGGCGCGCCGTCGTCGTCCGGCCCGTCGTCGTCCACGCCGCTGTCCTTCTGGCCCGTGCCGGGCGTGGACGGCGGGCGAAGACCTGCCGTGGACCGTCCGTACGAGCCGCCGCCCGAGCCGTGGCGGGCCGGGCACCGGGGCGTGGACCTGCGCGCCCCCGCCGGGGCGCGGGTGCGGGCGGCCGGGGCAGGACGGGTCACGTTCGCCGGGCAGGTCGCCGGGCGCGGCGTGGTCACGGTCGAACTCGACGCCAGCGGCACACCACCGGTCCGGATCACCCACGAACCGGTCACCCCGTCCGTGACGGCGGGGGACCGTGTCGAGGCGGGCTCCCCGCTCGGCGTGCTCGCCGCCGGTCCCCACCACTGCGCCGACCCCTGTCTCCACTGGGGCGCCACGCGGGACGGCACCTACCTCGACCCCTTGGCCCTGCTGCGGCCAGGACTGTTGCGCGCCGGGCCGTCGCGCCTGCTGCCCACGACGGGGGTGCCCGTGCCCGGCGCCTCCGCCTGATGCGCTCGGGCGACCCCTCCCGGCGCACGCCCGGCTCACGGCCACCCCCACCGCGTGGCCGCGCACGCCGGGCGGCGGTGGTGCCCGACCGGTCGTGGCTTAGGGTCGCGTCATGGAACCCGTGGCGATCGAAGCGGGGTCGATACGGCTGCGTCCCTTCAGGAGCGACGACATCGACTGGCTGCACCAGGTCTCGGCCGACCCGCTGCTGCGGCGCTTCATCGACCTGCCGTCGCCCTACCGCCGGGAGGACGCCGCGCACTTCGTCGAACGGCTCGCCGTGGACGGCTGGACGGACGGGTCGCGCGCCGAGTTCCTGGTCGAGTCGGCCGAACGTCCCGGGAGGCGCCTCGGGCGTGTCGGCCTCCACATACGACAGAACGGCACGGCCGAGATCGGCTTCTGGGCCGACCCCTCCGCGCGGGGCGCCGGGGTGACGACCGCCGCGGTCCGCGTCGTCTGCCGGTGGGCGTTCACCGGCCTCGGCCTGGCACTCGTCGAGTGGCGCGCCGAGGTGGGGAACGACGCCTCGCGCCGGGTCGCGGAGAAGGCCGGGTTCCTGGTGGAGGCCGTGCTGCGCCGACGGCTGGTCCACCGGGGGGAGCGGGTGGACGCGTGGGTGGGGTCGCTGCTGCCGTGCGAACTGCTGACCTGATCCGGTGCGGTGGGCGGGGCCTGGTCAGCCGGTCACGTCGGCCAGCTTCGCGCGCAGCTGGAGGACGGACTTGGTGTGGATCTGGCTGACCCGGCTCTCGGTGACCCCCAGCACCTCGCCGATCTCCGCGAGGGTCAGCCCCTCGTAGTAGTAGAGCGTGACGACGGTCTTCTCCCGGTGCGGCAGCGTGTTGACCGCGCGGGCGAGCAGCCGCCGCAGCTCGCGGTCCTCCGCGACCTCCACGGGATTGTCGGCGGCGGTGTCCTCCAGGGTGTCCATCAGGCTGAGACGGTCGCCGCCCTCGCCGCCCGCGTGCAGCAGCTCTTCGAGGGCGACGACGTTCGCCAGGGACAACTGGCTGAAGACGGCGTGCAGTTCCTCCAATGTGACGTCCATCTCCGCGGCCACCTCGGACTCCGAGGGCGTGCGCCGCAGGGACGCCTCCAACGTCGCGTACGCCCGCTCGATCGCCCGCGCCTTCTGCCGGACCGACCGCGGGATCCAGTCGAGCGCCCGCAGTTCGTCGATCATCGCCCCGCGGATGCGGGTGATCGCGTACGTCTCGAACTTGATGGAGCGGCCTGGGTCGAACTTCTCGATCGCGTCGATCAGTCCGAAGACCCCTGAGGAGACGAAGTCGGCCTGCTCGACGTTGGGCGGCAGTCCCACGCTCACCCGGCCCGCCACGTACTTGACCAGCGGTGAGTAGTGCAGGATCAGCTGCTCGCGCAGCCGCTCGTCGCCGGTGGTCTTGTAGGAGCGCCACAGTGCGTCGAGTGCGGAGGGCGCCGGGGCGAGCGCGGCCCCCTCCGTCGCGGCGGGCGCGGCCGGAGCCGCGTGCCGTGGCCCGGTGGAGTGCTGTGGCATACGTGGTCTGGAACCGTTCTGCAGGGATGCGGACGGGTGAGGCGAGGACGAGGTTGTCGCCGAGGCGTCGGAACCCTGTGAGCGTAGCGTGACAGTCAGGTCGCTTTGCGCACGTGGGAGTCGATCGGGTATGCGCAGATACGTTCCGCTGCCCGCACGGTGGTGTCAGGCCCGGTGGTGTGTCCGAGGAATCCCTCCCTCCGCGTGTCGGGACGGCCCACGGCGCAACTGCCAGCGATCGCCCACGCGTTCGACGAAGCCCAGGCAGCGCAGCTCGTGCAGCCTGGCGAGCGCCACCCGCTCGCTGGTGCAGGCGGCCACCGCCACCGCCGCCACCCCGGCCGCCCCTCCGGCGGGCACGGCCTCCAGGACCTGGCCCGTCTCGGGCGCCAACAGGTCACGCGGCACCACGGGAAGCAGCCGCTCGGCCGCCAATTCACCCATGTCCCCGGCCAGTTCGATCACCTCATCGGCGCTGCCCACCAGCGTGGCGCCCTCACGGATCAGTTCGTGCGCGCCTGCCGAGAGCCCGGAGGTGACCGGCCCGGGGACCGCCATCAGGTGCCGCCCCAGCAGACGGGCCCGCCTGGCGGTCACCAGCGAACCGCTGCGCCGGGCCGCCTCGACGACCACCGTGCCCCGGGTCAACGCGGCGATCACCCGATTCCGCTGAAGGAATCTGCCGCGCGTCGGACGGGCGCCTGGCGGCAGCTCCGCCACCACGAGACCACAGCCCGCCACCCGGTCGAGGAGGTCCTGGTGCCCGGCCGGGTAGGCGCGGTCCACCCCGCAGGCGAGGACGGCGACCGTCGCCCCGCCCAGGGCGAGCGTCCCGCGATGGGCGGCCCCGTCGATCCCGTACGCCGCGCCGGAGACCACCGTCCAGCCGCGCTCGGCGAGCGCGCCCGCCAGCTCCGCCGCCACATGTGCCCCGTAGTCGGTGCAGGCGCGCGCCCCCACCAGGGCCACCGACCGCAGGGCGACGAACCGCAGCGAGCAGGGACCGCGCACCCACAGGCCGACCGGTCTCCCCGCCCCCAGGTCGTCGAGCTGGCGGGGCCACTCCCGGTCGCCCGGGCACACGAACCGGGCGCCGACCCGCTCGGCCAGCTCCAGGTCCCGCGCGGAGTCGGCACGCGCGGCCCTGGCCCGCAGCCCCGCCCACCGGTCCGCCGACACGCCCCCGGGCGGCCGGTCCGCACGCAACGCGCTCCACACGTCGCACGGTCCGTGCTCCGCGAGCCAGCGCCCCACCAGTTCGTCACCCGGCTCGGTGACCGTCGTCAGCGCGGCACGCGCCAGCCGCGCGTCGTCCCCCTCCCGCACGCCGTCCTCCCGCGCACCTTCCGCGCACGCGCGCTCCTCCTGATCGGTCACGGCAGGCTCCCCACCACACCGGCGCCCCGGCGCACGCCGGTCCGCAGTTCCAGGGCCGCATCGACGTCCTCGGCAGTCGGCCGGTCATGACCGGCCAGGTCCGCGACCGTCCAGGCCACCCGCAGCACCCGGTCGAGCCCCCGGGCCGTCAACAGCCCCCGGTCCATGTCCTGTTCGGCGCGCAGCAGCGCCCCGGGGAGCGGCGCCCAGCGGGTCCGCAGCTCATGGCCCGGCACCTCACCGTTGGCGGACCACGGCGTCCCCGCGTACCGCGCGCCGGAACGCTCGCGCGCCGCCAGCACCCGCGCGGCGACCGTCGCCGTGCTCTCCCCTGCGGGCGCCGCCAGCAGCTCCGCCCTGCCGACCGGCTCGACCGGCACCCGCAGGTCGATCCGGTCCAGCAGCGGCCCCGACAGCCGTGACCGGTAGCGCCGCACCGTGCTCGGGAGGCATTCGCACCCGCCGACGGCCGACCCGTGCCGACCGCACGGGCACGGATTGGCCGCCATCACCAGGAGCACCCGGGCAGGCATCCGCACCACCCCCGCCGCCCTGGCCACCACGACATGCCCCGATTCGAGCGGCTGGCGCAGGGCGTCGAGCACCTGCCCGCTCATCTCCAGCGCCTCGTCCAGGAACAGCACACCGTGGTGCGCCAGGGAGACGGCGCCCGGACGGGGCACCCCGCTGCCGCCGCCGACCAGGGACGCCATCGACGCCGAGTGGTGCGGAGCGCAGTACGGGGGCCGCTCGATCAGCGGCCGTTCCGTCGTGAGGGCGCCCGACACGGAGTGGACGGCCGTCACCTCCAGGGCCTCACGGCGGGACAGCGCCGGGAGGATGCCGGGCAGCCGCTCGGCGAGGAGCGTCTTGCCCGCGCCGGGCGGCCCCTTCAGCAGCAGGTGGTGACGCCCGGCCGCGGCCACCTCAAGGGCCCGGCGCGCGACCCGCTGCCCCGCCACCTCGGCCAGATCGGGCCGCCGCTCGCCCGCCGGCAGCCACGTCAGCCCGGCCGCGGGCGGACAGTCCCACCCCACGCCACCCGGCACGCCGGGCGGGCCACCGGGATCGCCCGGGTCCGGCTCCTCCGGCACCGGCTCGTCGGCCAGCACCGCGATGAGCTGCCGCAGCGTCCTGACACCGAGGACCGCGACCTCCGGCACGAGCGACGCCTCGGCCACGGCCGCCTCTGGCACGACGACGTGCCGGTAGCCCGCGCCCGCCGCCGCCAGCACGGCGGGCAGCACACCGCGCACCGGCCGCACCCACCCGTCGAGCCCCAGCTCCCCGATCATCATCAGCTCCGCGATGCTCCGCGGATCGATCCGCTCGGCGGCGGCCAGCACACTGCACGCCACCGCCAGGTCGAACCCGCTGCCGTGCTTCGGCACGGCCGCCGGGCTCAGCCCCACGGTGAGCTTCTTCTGCGGCCACGGCGTCCCCGAGTTGACCACGGCCGCGCGGACGCGGTCGCGGCTCTCCGTCAGCGACCGGTCGGCGAGCCCGACCAGCGAGAACGTGGCGACCCCCGGCTCCAGATCGGCCTGCACCTCGACCACCACCCCCTCGACCCCGGTCAGCGCCACGGCGCAGGTACGCGCGAACGTCATCAGGCCACCCCCCGCACGTGCTCCACGACCGGGGCGCCGCGCCGTGGCACCAGGACGCCCAGCAGGTCGATCCGCACCCCGCCGGACGGCGGCGCGCCGTGCTCCCGCAGCCACCGCTCGCTCAGCCACCACTCGGCCAGCTCCCGCAGCCGCCGCGCCTTCCCCGGCGTCAGCGCGGCCATCGGATGCTGGAAACCACCGCTCCTGCGCGTCTTCACCTCACAGATCACCAGGGCGCCGTCCGGCGCCGCGTCGCGCGCCACGACGTCGATCTCGCCCGCGCGGCAGCGCCAGTTGCGTTCCAGCACGGTCAGTCCCGCCTCGCGCAGCCGCCGTACGGCGACGTCCTCCCCGAAGCGGCCCAGCGCGTCTCGCCGGTTCATCCCGCATCACCTCCGCCCCCGACGATGGCCCGGTCCGCCGCGAGAAGTGGATCTTGGTGGACAACCCGGAGGTTGTGGACAACTCCGTCACCCCTGTGGGTGACGATCCGCGCGTGAGCACTCGGTCGCCCCGGGTCCTCCCGGTCCCGTACACTTCTGGTGGCGATCCGGGGACCCGGATCGACCTCGCATGCCCCGCCATCCGGCGCCCCCGGTCGGTCACCGACCGCCTCCGGCGCCTCGGTGGCCGCGCACCTCGGTCCTCGGAGCGGTTCGTCCCCACGGCGGCTCCCAGGCTCAGCGCGCCGGGGCATCAGGGGCGCCGCCCGACCGGGCGGCGCTGACAACCGAGCGTCACAAGGAGAACGGCCATGGCCGTCGTCACGATGCGGGAGCTGCTGGAGAGCGGCGTCCACTTCGGGCACCAGACCCGTCGTTGGAACCCGAAGATGAAGCGCTTCATCTTCACCGAGCGCAACGGCATCTACATCATCGACCTGCTCCAGTCGCTGTCGTACATCGACCGCGCCTACGAGTTCGTCAAGGAGACCGTCGCGCACGGCGGCACGGTCATGTTCGTCGGCACCAAGAAGCAGGCCCAGCAGGCCATCTCGGAGCAGGCGGCGCGGGTCGGGATGCCGTACGTCAACCAGCGCTGGCTGGGTGGCATGCTCACCAACTTCTCCACCGTCCACAAGCGGCTCCAGCGCCTCAAGGAGCTGGAGGCCATCGACTTCGACGACGTCGCGGCGTCCGGTCTCACGAAGAAGGAACTGCTCGTCCTCTCCCGCGAGAAGGCGAAGCTGGAGCGCACCCTCGGCGGTATCCGCGACATGCAGAAGGTGCCCAGCGCCGTCTGGATCGTGGACACCAAGAAGGAGCACATCGCCGTCGGCGAGGCCCGCAAGCTGAACATCCCGGTCGTCGCGATCCTGGACACCAACTGCGACCCCGACGAGGTCGATTACAAGATCCCGGGCAACGACGACGCGATCCGCTCCGTCACCCTGCTCACCCGCGTGATCGCGGACGCCGTCGCCGAGGGCCTCATCTCCCGTTCCGGCGTGGCCACCGAGGCCAAGGAGGGCGAGAAGCCCGCCGGTGAGCCGCTGCCCGAGTGGGAGCGCGAGCTGCTGGAGCGCGCCGAGGAGAAGCAGGCCGACGAGCAGCCCGCCGCCGAGGCGCCTGCCGCCGAGGCCGCCGCCCCCGCCGCCGAGGCGCCTGCGGCCGAGGCCGCCGCCCCGGCCGCCGAGGAGGCCCAGGCCCCCGCCGAGCAGTCCTGACGCGGAACAGAGCGACGGCCGGGCGCACGGCGGGTACGGACGGATCACTCCGCCCGTCCCCCGTGCGCCCGGCCGAGCGAGTGCCAAGCGATCCGATCGACTTCCGGAAGAGAATTCAGTAACCATGGCGAACTTCACCGCCGCCGACGTCAAGAAGCTCCGTGAGCTGTCCGGCGCCGGCATGATGGACTGCAAGAAGGCGCTGGACGAGGCCGAGGGTGACGTCACCAAGGCCGTCGAGATCCTGCGCGTCAAGGGCCAGAAGGGCGTGGCCAAGCGCGAGAGCCGCACCGCCTCGAACGGCGCCGTCGTCTCCCTCATCGCCGACGACAGCACCCGCGGCGTGCTCGTCGAGCTGAAGTGCGAGACCGACTTCGTCGCCAAGGGTGACAAGTTCCAGGCCGTCGCCGACGCCATCGCCCAGCACGTCTTCGCCAGCTCGCCCGCCGACCTCGGCGCGCTGCTCGCCTCCGAGATCGAGCCCGGCAAGACCGTGCAGACCTACGTGGACGAGGCGAACGCGACCCTGGGCGAGAAGATCGTCCTCGACCGCTTCGCGCAGTTCTCCGGCGCCTTCGTCGCCTCCTACCTGCACCGCACCAGCCCCGACCTGCCCCCGCAGGTCGGCGTGCTGGTCGAGCTCGACCAGGAGAACGCCCAGGTCGCCAAGGACGTCGCGCAGCACGTCGCCGCGTTCGGCCCGCGCTTCCTGACCCGTGACGAGGTGCCCGCCGAGACGGTCGAGAACGAGCGCCGCATCGCCGAGGCGACCGCGCGCGAGGAGGGCAAGCCCGAGGGCGCCCTCCCGAAGATCGTCGAGGGCAGGGTGAACGGTTTCTTCAAGGAGAACGTCCTGCTGGAGCAGGCGTTCGCCAAGGACAACAAGAAGACGGTGGCCAAGGTCCTGACCGAGGCCGGTGTGTCGCTCAAGGGCTTCGCCCGCTTCCGCGTCGGCGCCTGACCCGCCGCCTCGCACCGCGCCCGCCGCGCCGTCGGCGACGGATCGGACTCCGCCCGGCTATTGTCGGGCGGAAGTCCGTCAGGCCGCAGGCTGTGCACCGGCCGGGACGACCGTAGTTGTGACGAGGAGGCCACCGCACGGACGGAACCGCACGGAACCGCCGGCAGTGGCCTCCTTGGTGTGTGCCCGAGGAGAGTGCCATGAACCAGGACGACAAACCGCGGCGTTTTCTGCTGAAACTGTCGGGAGAGGCCTTCGCGGGCGGCGGCGGGCTCGGTGTCGATCCCGACATCGTGCACACGATGGCCCGGGAGATCGCCGCCGTCGTACGCGACGGCGCGCAGATCGCGATCGTCATCGGCGGCGGCAACTTCTTCCGTGGCGCCGAGCTCCAGCAGCGGGGCATGGACCGGGCCCGCTCGGACTACATGGGCATGCTCGGCACCGTGATGAACTGCCTCGCGCTCCAGGACTTCCTGGAGAAGGAGGGCATCGACTCCCGCGTGCAGACCGCCATCACGATGGGGCAGGTCGCCGAGCCGTACATCCCCCTGCGGGCCGTGCGGCATCTGGAGAAGGGCCGGGTCGTCATCTTCGGCGCCGGTATGGGCATGCCGTACTTCTCCACCGACACCACGGCCGCCCAGCGCGCGCTGGAGATCCACGCCGAGGCGCTGCTGATGGGGAAGAACGGCGTGGACGGCGTCTACGACTCCGACCCCGCGAAGAACGCCGACGCGGTCAAGTTCGACGCGCTCGACTACGGCGAGGTCATCACCCGTGACCTGCGGGTCGCCGACTCCACCGCGATCACCCTGTGCCGGGACAACCAGTTGCCCATCCTGGTGTTCGAGCTGCTCGCGGAGGGCAATATCGCCCGTGCCGTAAAGGGTGAGAAGATCGGCACACTCGTCAACAGCCAGGGCCGCCGGGCCTGAGCCGCCTCCCACACACCGAACCAGGAGCACGTGGTGATCGAAGAAGCCCTCCTCGAAGCCGAGGAGAAGATGGAGAAGGCCGTGGGCGTCGCCAAGGACGACCTGGCCGCGATCCGTACCGGCCGTGCGCACCCGGCGATGTTCAACAAGATCGTGGCCGAGTACTACGGCACCAAGACCCCGATCCAGCAGCTCGCCTCGTTCTCGGTGCCCGAGGCGCGCATGGCGGTGGTGACCCCGTTCGACAAGACGGCGCTGCGCAACATCGAGCAGGCCATCCGCGACTCCGACCTCGGCGTCAACCCGACGAACGACGGCCACATCATCCGTGTCGTCCTCCCCGAGCTGACGGAGGAGCGGCGCCGCGAGTTCATCAAGGTCGCCCGCACCAAGGGTGAGGACGCCAAGATCTCGATCCGTGGCGTCCGGCGCAAGGCCAAGGAGGCCATCGACAAGGCCGTCAAGGACGGCGAGGTCGGCGAGGACGAGGGCCGTCGCGGCGAGAAGGAGCTGGACGACACCACGTCGAAGTACGTCGCCCAGGTGGACGAGCTGCTCAAGCACAAGGAATCCGAGCTGCTAGAGGTCTGAACCCGACCGGCCGGGGCGGCCCGGCCGGCGCGCCCGCCGACTGAGGACGAGGACACACCCACCCGTGAACGATTCATCCTGGGGACCGCCCCGGGCCACCGGTTACGTCGCACGGCCCCAGGCCGTGCCACCCGCCCCGGCGGGTCCCGTGCGCGAACCGGTCCCGGCGGCGCAGACTCGGCCTATGACGGAGCAGCAGCCCAGGAAGCGCGCGGGCCGCGACCTGCGCGCGGCGGTCGGGGTCGGGCTCGCCCTCGGGGCGGTGGTGGTCGCCGCGCTTTTCGTCTACAAGCCCGCGTTCATCGGCGTCATAGCGGTGGCCGTCGTCGTCGGGCTGTGGGAGCTGTCCACGCGGTTCGCCGAGCGCAAGAACATCCATGTGCCGCTCCCGCCGCTGGCGGTGGGCGGCGCGGCCATGGTCGTGGCGGGGTACTTCGGCGGGTCGGAGGGCGCCTGGATCGCGATGGCGCTGACCGGCATGGCCGTCCTCGTGTGGCGGATGCTGCGGCCTCCGGAGAACTACCTGCGCGACGTGACGGCCGGGGTCTTCGTCGCGCTGTACGTGCCGTTCATGGCCACGTTCGTGGCGTTGATACTGAGTGCGGACGACGGCTCGTGGCGCGTGCTGACGTTCCTGCTGCTGACGGTGATCAGCGACACCGGCGCGTACGCGGTCGGCTGGCGGTTCGGGCGGCACAAGCTCGCGCCGCGCATCAGCCCGGGGAAGACCCGGGAGGGGCTGGCGGGCGCGCTGCTGTTCGCGATGGTGGCGGGCGCGGTCTGCATGCCGCTGCTGATCGACGGCGGCACGTGGTGGCAGGGCCTGGTCCTCGGCCTCGGCGTCTCGGTCAGCGCGACCCTCGGTGACCTGGGGGAGTCCATGATCAAGCGGGACCTGGGCATCAAGGACATGGGCTCCCTGCTGCCCGGCCACGGCGGGATCATGGACCGGCTGGACTCGATACTGCCCACGGCGCCCGTCGTCTGGCTGCTGTTCCTCGCGTTCGTCGGCGCGGGCTGAGCCGTCCGGCCGATCTGCGACACTGGCAGGACCATGCCTGCACCTGGAGAGCTGACGTTCATCGCGCCGCGCGGAGCCAAGAAGCCGCCGCGGCACCTCGCCGACCTCACCCCGGAGGAGCGCCGCGAGGCGGTCGTCGCGCTCGGTGAGAAGCCGTTCCGCGCGCAGCAGTTGTCGCGGCACTACTTCGGCCGCTTCACCGCCGACCCCGCGCAGTGGACGGACGTGCCCGCCGCCGCCCGCGGGCGTCTCGCGGACGCGCTGCTGCCGTCGCTGATGACCGAGGTGCGGCACCTCTCGTGCGACGACGGGGCCACCCGCAAGACGCTGTGGCGCCTGCACGACGGCACGATGGTCGAGTCGGTGCTGATGCGCTACCCGGACCGGGTCACCATGTGCGTCTCCTCGCAGGCCGGCTGCGGGATGAACTGCCCGTTCTGCGCGACCGGGCAGGCGGGCCTCGACCGGAACCTGTCCACCGCCGAGATCGTGCACCAGATCGTGGACGGCATGCGCGCCCTGCGCGACGGCGAGGTGCCGGGCGGCCCGGCGCGGCTGTCGAACATCGTCTTCATGGGCATGGGCGAGCCGCTGGCCAACTACCGGCGCGTGACCGGCGCCATCCGCCGCCTGACGGACGAGGCGCCGCACGGCGTCGGCCTGTCGCAGCGCGGGATCACCGTCTCGACGGTGGGCCTGGTCCCGGCGATGCGGCGGCTGGCCGACGAGGGTTTCTCCTGCCGTCTCGCGGTCTCGCTGCACGCGCCGGACGACGAGCTGCGCGACACCCTGGTGCCGGTGAACACGCGCTGGAAGGTCCGCGAGGTGCTGGACGCGGCCTGGGAGTACGCGGACAGGTCGGGCCGCCGCATCTCGATCGAGTACGCGCTGATCCGGGACATCAACGACCAGGCGTGGCGCGCCGATCGGCTGGGGCGGCTGCTCAAGGGCCGTGGCGCGCACGTGAACCTGATCCCGCTGAACCCGACGCCGGGCTCGAAGTGGACGGCCTCGCGCCCGGAGGACGAGCGGGCGTTCGTCGCCGGTCTGGAGGCGCACGGCGTGCCGGTCACCGTGCGGGACACCAGGGGCCAGGAGATCGACGGGGCCTGCGGGCAGCTCGCGGCGACCGAGCGGGCGTGACGCGGCCGGGCGCGCCGTCCGGGGCTGCTGCTATCGTGGGCGGCCGGGTCAGGCCCGTCGATATGAACGTCGTGTCCTGACACCAGCAGATTTTCCGACAGGGGAGCGCTCGCAGCGCTGAGAGTGCGGCATCGGCCGCAGACCCTCGAACCTCGCCCGGGTCATGCCGGGTAGGAAGTTCGGAGCCACTCTCGTGCTGCCCGCGCGCGCCCGCGCGAAGAAAGCAGCACCATGAAGCGCACCGCGATATTCGGCCTCGCCCTGGGGCTCGGCCTGGTCACCGCCTGTGGCTCGGGCGGCGACGACGAGGCGGACGGCGGCGGGGACGACGGCGGCCGTGCGGACGTGACGCTCGTCACCCACGACTCGTTCCTCGTCTCCGACGAGGTCCTGGCCCGCTTCGAGGAGGAGACCGGCCACCACGTCGAGGTCCTGCGCAGCGGCGACGCGGGGGTCGTCGTCAACCAGGCCGTCCTCTCCCGGGGCAACCCGCAGGGGGACGTGCTGTTCGGCGTGGACAACACCCTGCTCTCCCGCGCGCTGGACGAGGACGTGTTCGTCCCGTACGAGGCGGCCGGTCTCGACGCGATCCCGGCGGACCTGCGCCTGGACGCCGAGAACCGCGTCACCCCCGTGGACACCGGCGACATCTGCGTCAACTACGACCGCGCCTGGTTCGCCGAGGAGGGGCTGACGCCGCCCGAGACGTTCGCCGACCTCGCCGACCCCGCCTACCGCGACCTGCTCGTCGTGCAGAACGCCGCCACCTCGTCGCCCGGCCTCGGCTTCCTCCTCGCCACCGTCTCCACCTTCGGCGACGACGGCTGGCAGGACTACTGGCAGCGGCTCGCCGACAACGGCGTCGAGGTCGTGGACGGCTGGGAGCAGGCGTACAACGAGCGGTTCTCCGGCTCCGGCCAGGGCGGGGACCGGCCGCTGGTCGTCTCCTACGCCTCCAGCCCGCCCGCCGGTGTCGTGTACGGCGGCGAGGAGCGTCCTGACGAGGCGCCGACCGGCGTGTCCACCGGGACGTGCTTCCGGCAGATGGAGTTCGCCGGGCTGCTGGAGGGCGCCGCGAACCCCGAGGGCGGCCGGGCGCTGCTCGACTTCCTGATCGGCCGGGACTTCCAGGAGGACATGCCCCTCCAGATGTTCGTCTCGCCGGTGCTGCCCGACGCGGCGCTGCCCGAGGAGTACACGCGCTACGGCGTCACCGTGGACGACCCGGTGACCATGGACCCGGCGGTCATCGCCGAGGGCCGTGACGGCTGGATCGACGAGTGGACCTCGCTGGTCCTCGGATGACCGGCCGGGGCACCGCCGTACGGCTCGCGCTGCTCGCGGCGCCCGTCGCGTTCCTCGCCGTCTTCTTCCTCTACCCCGTGGCCACGATCGTGGGGGAGGGGCTGCGCGACGGCGGGGCATGGCAGCTCGGGCGTGCGGGCGAGGTGCTGCGGGACGGCGACACGGCGGACGTGCTGTGGTTCACCGTCTGGCAGGCCGCGGCCTCCACCGTGCTGACGCTGGCCGTGGGGCTGCCCGCCGCATGGGCGTTCGCGCGGCTGCGGTTCCCCGGGCGCAAGGTGCTGCACGCGGCGGTGACCGTGCCGTTCGTGCTGCCCACGGTGGTGACGGGCGCCGCGTTCCTCGCGGTGGTGGGGCGCGGCGGGCTGCTCGACGACTGGTGGGGCGTGCGCCTGGACAACACGGTGTGGGCCATCCTGCTGGCCCACGCGTCGCTCAACTTCGCGGTCGTCGTCCGCATCGTCGGAGGGCTGTGGTCGCAGCTCGACCCGGGCCAGGCCGAGGCGGCCCGCATGCTCGGCGCGACCCGGCGCGCCGCGTGGCTGCGCGTCACGCTGCCCGCGCTCATGCCCGCCGTCGCGTCGGCGGCCGTCATGGTCTTCCTGTTCACGTTCACGTCCTTCGGCGTCGTGCAGATCCTCGGCGGCCCGCGCAACGGCACGCTTGAGGTGGAGATATACCGGCAGACCGCGCAGCTGCTCGACCTGCCGACCGCCGCCGTGCTCACCCTGCTCCAGTTCGCACTCGTCGCCGTGCTGCTGGGCGCGCAGGCCCTGCTGACCCGCCGCACGGAGACCGCGCTGAGCCTCGTGGACCCGGCGACCAACGCCCGCCGTCCGCGCGGCGCCGCCGAGCACGCCGCGCTGGCCGCCGTCCTCACGGTCATCGCGCTGCTGCTCGTCCTGCCGCTCGCGGTGCTGCTCGAACGGTCCCTGTCCGTGCCCGGCGGCGGCCACGGCCTCGCCAACTACCGCTCGCTGTTCTCCGACGACGGGGGCACGTTCGTCGCCGCGCCCTGGCAGGCCGTGGAGACCTCGCTGCGCTACGCCGCCATCGCCACGCTCATCGCCGTCGTCATCGGAGGGCTGGCCGCCACCGCGCTTGCCCGGCGCGGTGGAGGCCGCACGCTACGCGGCTTCGACGCGCTGCTGATGCTGCCGCTGGGAACCTCCGCCGTGACGGTGGGCTTCGGCTTCCTCGTCACGCTGGACGAGCCGCCCCTCGACCTGCGCTCCTCCTGGACGCTGGTGCCGCTCGCGCAGGCGCTCGTCGGGGTGCCGTTCGTCGTCCGCGTCCTGCTGCCCGTGCTGCGCGCCGTTGACGACCGACTGCGGCAGGCCGCCGCCGTGCTCGGCGCGTCACCGGCGCGGGTGTGGCGCGAGGTGGACCTGCCGCTGGTACGGCGGGCGGTGCTGGTCGCGGCGGGCTTCGCGTTCGCCGTGTCCCTGGGCGAGTTCGGCGCCACCGTCTTCATCGCGCGCGCCGACAACCCCACGCTCCCCGTCGCCGTCGCGCGGCTCCTGAGCCGCCCTGGCGCCCTCAACTACGGCCAGGCCATGGCGCTCAGCGCCGTGCTGATGCTGGTGTGCACGCTCACCCTGCTGGCCCTCGAACGCATACGCCCGGCCGGGAGGACCCCATGACCGCCACACCCCCGCTGCTCGACGTGCGCGGCGTCACCGTCACGTACGGCAGCCGCACCGCGCCCGGGCACACCGCGCTGCACGGCATCGACCTCGCCGTCGCGGAGCACGAGACGGTGTGCGTCCTCGGCCCGAGCGGCAGCGGCAAGTCCACGCTGCTGCGGGCCGTCGCGGGCCTCACCGAGGTGGGCGCGGGGACGGTCCTGCTGGCCGGGCGCGACCAGGCGGGGGTGCCCGCGCACCGGCGTGGCGTCGGCCTGATGTTCCAGGACCACCAGTTGTTCCCGCAGCGCGACGTCGGCGGGAACATCGCGTTCGGCCTGCGCATGCACAAGATCCCCCGGCAGGAGACGGAACGACGTGTCGCCGAGCTTCTTGACCTCGTCGGGCTCCCCGGGGCGCAGCGCCGTGCGGTCGGCTCCCTGTCCGGCGGCGAGCAGCAGCGCGTCGCGCTGGCCCGCTCCCTGGCGCCACGGCCCCGGCTGCTGATGCTGGACGAACCGCTCGGCCAGCTCGACCGTGACCTGCGGGACCGGCTCGTCGTGGAGCTGCGGCAGCTCTTCCGCGACCTCGGGACGACCGTGCTCGCGGTCACGCACGACCAGGCGGAGGCGTTCGCGCTCGCCGACCGGGTGGTGATCATGCGCGACGGCCGCATCGCGCAGACCGGCAGCCCGGTGGAGGTGTGGCGGCGCCCGGCGGACGCGTTCGTCGCCCGCTTCCTCGGCTTCCGCAATGTGACGGAGGCCGACGTCACGGACGGTGGCGCGGCGACGCCGTGGGGGACGGTGCCGGTGCCGCCGGGCACCCCGGACGGCCGTCACAGGCTGCTGATACGGCCCTCCGGGGTCCGTGTCGGCGTCGGCGGGCCGGAGGAGGGGCCGCGCGCGGTGGTGCGCGCCCGTACGTTCAGGGGCGACCACGTGCTCCTGCTGCTGGAGTGCGTCGGCGGCGGGGCGCGGGGCGAGCTGGAGGCCGCCTGCCCGCTCAGGTCGGCGCCTGGCGAGGGGGCGGCCGTGGGCGTCGGCTTCGACGCGGCGGAGGTCGTCGTCCTGCCGGGCTGACATGGCCGACAGGGTGCGTCACACGTCCGGGTCGCGGTGCGCCAGCACGATGGCCTGCGGCGAGTGCTCGGCCTTGTCGGGCGCGCGCAGCAGCCGGGAGAGGACGACGAAGCCCGCGGCCCGCAGCGTCTCCTCGACGTGCTCCAGCGGCAGGCGCGGGTAGTCGAGGTCAACGGGCTGTCCGAAGGCCGTGTCGAGGTGCACCGGCTCCGGCCGCACCTGGAAGGCGATCTGGACGAGCCCGCCGGGCGCCAGCACCCGGTGGAACTCGGCGAAGGCCACGGGCAGGTCCTCGGGCGGCAGGTGGATCAGCGAGTACCAGGCGGTCAGCCCGGCCAGCCCGCCGTCCGGCAGGTCGAGCGCCGTCATCGACCCCTCGGTGAAGCGCAGCGCGGGGAAGCTCTCGCGGGCCGCCGCCAGCATGCCGGGCGACAGGTCCGTCCCCGACACGTCGAGGCCGAGGCTCGCCAGGTATCCGGTGATCCGCCCGAAGCCGCAGCCGACGTCCAGGACGGGCCCGCCGCCCGCCGCCGTGACCAGTTCGGCGAAGGTGGCCAGCAGGGCGCGGTCGAACGGCTTGTGCTCCAGCTCGTCGCGGAAGCGGTCGGCGTACGCGGGGGCGACGGCGTCGTAGGAGGCGCGGGTGGCGTCGAGGCGGTCCGGTGAGCTCATGGCGCGGCACTCTAGCCCACCCGCCGCGCGGACCGGTGTCCACCCCGGACGGTCCCAACTGGCTTGTTCCAGACGGAAGTTTCCGTCTGTACGGGCCTGCGGTGGCGACGTATGTTGTCGCGATCACGTCACCTATCGGAAGGGGTCCGCATGCGCCGTGTCCGGCCTGTTCGCTCCGCCCTGCCCGTCCTGTTCGCCCTCCTCACCCTGGTGACCGGTCTCGTCGCCCCCGCCGCCACCGCCGAGCCGTCCGGCGCGCGCCCGCCTGAACAGTGGCGCAGCTACTGGGTGGACGGTTTCAACGAAGGGGTCTACACCCCGGCGCAGGTGGAGCGGCTGATCGACGACGCCCTGGCCGTGAACGCCAACGCGCTCATCGTGCAGACCGCGCGCCGCTACGACTGCTTCTGCAACCACGCGCTCTACCCGCGCACGGACGCCCCCATCGACCCCGCCCCGTACGACCCGCTCGCCGAGGTCGTCGCACGCGCGCACGCGGCCGGGCTCGAAGTCCACGCCTGGGTCAACGTCAACACGCTGTGGAACAGCGCCACCCCGCCGACCTCGCCCGACCACGTCTACAACCAGCACGGCCCGAACGCCGAGGGCGCCGACCGCTGGCTGAACCGCAAGGCGGACGGCACCGAACGCGTCGGCGCCAACACGTACATCGACCCGGGGCACCCGGACGCCGTCGCGTACATCGTGGCCGCCGTCCAGAGCATCGTCCGCGCCTACGACGTGGACGGCGTCAACCTCGACTACGTCCGCTACCCGGACGGCAGCGCGCAGACCACGCACAGCGACTGGGGCTACAACGCCGTCTCCGTCGCGCGCTTCCAGCAGGCCACCGGACGCACGGACGTGCCCGCGCCAGCCGACCAGCAGTGGAGCGACTGGCGCCGGGACCAGATCACCCACCTCGTGCGCCGCATCTACCTCGGCCTGTGGGACGTGGACCCGTCCGTGCGCCTGTCCATGGACGCCATCACCTACGGCCACGGCCCGCAGGCCGTCGGGGGCTGGGAGAACACCCGCACCTACGCCGAGGTGCTCCAGGACTGGGAGGGCTGGCTGGACGAGGGGATCATGGACACGGTCGTGACCATGAACTACAAGCGCGAGTGGGACCCCGACCAGGCCCTGATGTACGCCGAGTGGTCGGAGTTCCTGGCCGACGCGCAGGGCGACCGGCAGGCCGTCAACGGCCCCGCGCTGTACCTCAACGGCGTGGACGACAGCGTCGCCCAGGTCCGCCGTGCCCTCGCCCCCACTCCGGCGGGCAACACCGCCGCGGGCTGGAGCGGCTACTCGTACGCCACCCCCAGCATGGACAGCGCCACGGCCGGTGCGGCGGCGGAACGCGCCCGCCTGGCCGACGCGCTGACGACCGGCCCCGACGCCCCGTTCGCCGAGCCCGCTGTCGTGCCGGGGATGCGGTGGAAGACCGCGCCGACCGACGGCCACGTGGCCGGGACGCTGGCCCTGCGCGACGGCACCGCGCTCGACCAGGCCCGTCTGACGCTCACCCCGCTGGCCGCCCCCGGCGCCCGCGAGGGCGTCACCCGCGCGGACGGCACCGGCTGGTTCGGCTTCGCGCACGTCCCGCCGGGGCTCTACCTCGTCCGCGCCGACCTGCCGAGCGGCGTGACGGGCGCGCCCGTGACCGTCGTGCACGTGAGGCGCGGCGACATCGCCGAGGCGCGGCTGCCGGGGCTCGTCGCCCGCTGACCCGCGCCGCACGCCTGCGGGCCCCCACCCGAGGGTGAGGGCCCGCGGCCGTGGGGGCCCGGCTCAGCGTCCGGTCGGCAGCGTGATCAGCTGCACGGCCAGCCAGGTCAGGGGCACGAAGACGGCGATCAGCGTCCCGATCCGTACGGCCGCGGCGCCGCGCAGCAGGGTGCGCGCGGCGCCCAGCCGTAGCAGCAGCGCGGTGGCGGGGCGCCGGGCGGAGCGGGTCTGGTCGGCCGTCACGGCGACCGTGCCGAGCGCGCACACCAGCACGACGGCGGTGCCCAGGGCGCCCAGCGGGCCGAAGTCCCCCAGAGTGTCCAGCTCCAGCGCGGCCAGCACCACCGCGCAGGCGGCGGAGAGGGCGCCCATGGGACGGCCCACGCGCGTGGCCTCCTCCAGCAGCCCACGTCCGGCGAGCAGCCGTAGCACGCCCGGCCTGCCGGTGGACAGCAGGAGCCCGCACACGTGAATGAGACCGGGCGCGGCCAGCACGACGCCCGCCACGATCATCAGCCAGCCGCCCACCATGCCGGAACTGACGCCGCCGAGTGCGCCGTCCAGGGGCAGCCAGCCGTCAGGGGGGACGGACAGCGGGTCGTCGCCAGCGAAGGCTGAGACGGCGATGCCCGTGCCCATCAGCGTCGTGCCCCACGGCAGCCCGGTGGGCAGCGGCGGCGGGGGTTCGGCGCGGGTGATCTCGGCCAGGTCGGTCACCACCACCGGGGCGGGCGCGGGACGGCGCGACGGGCGCGCGCGCAGCGTCAGCGCGCTGGCCACGGCTGCCGCCACGGGCGCGACGGCCAGCAGCGTCACCGTGGCGCCCAGCGGCAGCGGCCCGCCGTCGGGCAGCGCACCGGAGGCCACGCCGTGGAACGGCAGGACGGTCAGGTCGCCGCGCAGCAGCAGGAAGAGGACGAGCGCCGCCACGCTGCCGAGCAGTCCGGCAGCCGCCGCGGAGACGGCCGCGAGCGCGGGCACCCGGGCCGGTCCCATGCCGACGACGTCGAGGCCGGAGCGGGGCTTGCCCGACGGTTCGGCCCGGGCCACGGCGACGGAGAGCTGGATGGTCGCGGCCAGCGGCACGGCGCACCATGCCAGGCGCAGTACGGCGGCCCGTCCGCCGTCCGGATGCGCGGCGGCGTAGGCGAGCGCGCTCAGCAGCAGGAACCCCACGCCACCGGCTGCCGTCGCCAGCAGCAGGCGGCGCAGCAGCACGGCGGGGTGGGAGCCCCGGGCTAGACGGTAAGCGAGCATGCTTCGGCCGCCGCGCCCGAGGCGCGGCCGTCGAGGAGGGCGAGGGTGCGGTCGGCGAGCGTGGCCACCTCGGTGTCGTGCGTGGCCAGGACGACCGTGATGCCGTGCGAACGGCCCGCCGTCGTGAGGGTACGCAGGACCTGTGCGCGGTCGGCGCGGTGCAGGGGGGCCGTGGGCTCGTCGGCGAACAGCACGTCGGGCTTGTGCACCAGGGCGCGGGCGAGGGCGATGCGCTGGCGCTGGGACTGGAGCATGGCGTACGGGCGCTTGTTCGCGCAGTCCGCGACGTCCAGGCGCTCCAGCCAGTCGAGCGCCGTGCGCCGCGCGGTGCGGTTGCCCGTGCCCGCGAGGAGCAGGGGGAGGGCGGCGTTCTCCCAGGCGGTCAGCTCGTCCACGAGCTGCGGGGTGTCGCCGACCCAGCCGAAGCGGTCGCGGCGCAGCCGTTCGCGGGAGGCGGCGTCCAGGGTGTGGATCGGCATGCTGTTGAACCAGACCTCGCCCTCGTCGGCGGCGAGTTGGCCGGAGAGGCAGCCGAGGAGTGTGGTCTTGCCGCAGCCGCGCGGGCCGGTCACGGCGAGGATCTCGCCCTGCCGGACGTTCACCGACACCCCCAGCAGGGCCGGGGAGCCGTGGTGCGCGTGCCGCAGGGCGCGGGCCCAGAGCACGTCGTTGTCGGGTGGGGCCGTATCGGGTGGGGCCATGGTCGGCGGCACCTCCGCTCGTTTCGCCGTGTTTCGCCCTGATCCCCCGACCGGGTGAACGAGAACGGCGGGGGAGACCGTCGCAGGCATCCCCAGCACGCTGACACAGGCCCGACGAGGCGCGGCGGGCGACTCGGCGGGCGGTCCTAAGAATCCTCCGGACGGTGTACAGCGGAGCGGGCCCACGGGAGGATCTGTCCGCCGGAGCGGTGATCGGCGCAGTTCTTCCGGTGTGCTGTCTTGAACGACGGCGGATCTCTTGTCGTGTGTGCTGTTCGCCGGGGCCGCCCCGGGCATAGGGTTGATCCGCAGAACAGCGAACGCCGGGAGACCAGGAGGGTTCCGTGACCAGCGAGCCGCGTCGGGTGCGCAACTACATCAGCGGGGAGTTCCGGGACGCCGACGACGGGCGGACGACGGACGTCGTCGATCCCGCGACGGGCGAGGTGTACGCGACGGCCGCGCTGTCGGGCGCGGCGGACGTGGACGCGGCGATGGCCGCCGCGCAGGCGGCGTTCCCCGCCTGGCGTGACGCCACGCCCGCGACCCGGCA
Organism: Streptomyces avicenniae; assembly: GCF_000719135.1. Taxonomy (GTDB): domain Bacteria; phylum Actinomycetota; class Actinomycetes; order Streptomycetales; family Streptomycetaceae; genus Streptomyces; species Streptomyces avicenniae. The sequence continues at coordinate 73,293 of NZ_JOEK01000016.1, forward strand.
GCTGGCGCTGCTGCGCATCGCCGACGCGTTCGAGCGGCACGCGGACGAACTGCTGGAGATCGAGTGCCGCGACACCGGCAAGCCCCTGGAGCTGACGCGCCAGGAGGAACTGCCCTCGATGCTGGAGCAGATCCGTTTCTTCGCGGGCGCGGCGCGCATGCTGGAGGGCAAGGCGGCCGGGGAGTACATGGCCGGGCTGACCTCCTTCGTGCGGCGCGAGCCGGTGGGCGTGTGCGCGCAGGTGGCGCCGTGGAACTACCCCGTGATGATGGCGGTCTGGAAGTTCGCGCCCGCCCTCGCGGCGGGCAACACGGTGGTGCTCAAGCCCTCGGACACCACGCCGGCCTCGGCGTCGTTCGTCGCCGGGCTGATCGGGAAGATCGTGCCCGCGGGGGTGTTCAACGTGCTGTGCGGCGACCGTGACACCGGCCGCCTGATGGTCGCGCACCCGGTGCCCGCCATGGTCTCGGTGACCGGCTCGGTCCGTGCCGGGACCGAGGTCGCGACCAGCGCGGCCAAGGACGTCAAGCGCGTGCACCTGGAGCTGGGCGGCAAGGCGCCGTGCGTCGTCTTCGAGGACGCGGACATCGCCGCCGCCGTCGAGGGCATCCGCGACGCGGGCTTTTTCAACGCGGGCCAGGACTGTACGGCGGCGGCCCGCGTCCTCGTGCACGCGTCGGTGCACGACGAGTTCGTCGCCGCCCTCACCAAGGCGACCGCCGACGTCCGCACCGGCGACCCCGCCGACCCCGACGTCTTCTACGGGCCGCTCAACAGCGCCGAGCACCTGGAGAAGGTCGCGGGATTCGTCGAGCGGCTGCCCGCCCACGCGACGGTCGTCACCGGCGGGCGGCGCGTCGGGGAGCGCGGCTACTTCTACGCGCCGACCGTCGTCACCGGCGTCCGGCAGGACGACGAGATCGTGCAGCAGGAGGTCTTCGGCCCCGTCATCACCGTCCAGCCGTTCACGGACGAGGCGCAGGCCGTCGAGTACGCGAACGACGTGGAGTACGGGCTCGCCTCCTCCGTCTGGACGCGGGACCACGCGCGGGCGATGCGGCTGTCGAAGGCGCTGGACTTCGGCTGCGTGTGGATCAACACGCACATCCCGCTCGTCGGCGAGATGCCGCACGGCGGCTTCAAGAAGTCGGGCTACGGCAAGGACCTGTCCGCGTACGGCCTGGAGGACTACACGCGCGTCAAGCACGTCATGACGGCGCTCTGAGCCGCCCGCCGCGGTCCTCGGCGTCGAGCAGCGCCAGCGCGCGGGCCCCTGGCCCGAGCGCGCGCCGCACGGCGCCGAGGACCGCGGCGTCCAGCCCGCCCAGGGCGTCGGCGAGTTCGGCCGCCGCGTCCTCGGCGATCTCCGCCGCGACGGCGTCCACCGGGGTGCGGGACCCGAGCTTGCTCACCGCTCCCGCCGCACGGGCGGGGGTGAGGAGCGCCGTCGCCTCGACCAGGAGCCAGGCGGGCACCCCGGCCGCGCCCTCGGGCGGCACGCTCCACGGCCGCGCGCCGTCGTAGCGCGCGTCCTCGGCGAACTCCTTCCGCTTGCGCTTCACCACAGGACGCGGCCCCTCGCCCGCCTCGCCGTCCTGGCCCGACTCCCGCCAGGCTCCTGCCGGTTTGAGGACGAGGCCCTCGGCGAGGTTGTCCGCCACCTGCGGGAGGCCGAGGAGCGCCGGGACGCGCGTCGGGAACGCGACGGGCAGGTCCTGGAGCGCGTGGGCCGTGCCGCGTCCGAGAGCCGGGACGCAGGTGAGCCCCGCCCCGGCCGCCGCCTCGCGCAGGGCCGCGTCGGACAGCCACCACCGGCCACCGGCCCGCTCGACCGTGGCGTCGAACGGTAGCCAGCGCAGGTCGGGCGCGTACCAGACGCCGGTCTGCACCGGCTGGACGCCGGGCGCGGCGGGGACGTCCTGGTGCGGGTAGTGCCCGCCCGCCAGCTCGCCGTAGACCGTCACCACCGCGTCGTCGCCCCACGTCGCGCGCACCGCGGAGGCGAGACGGGACACGGCGACCGCGAGCGCGGGCCACAGCCTGCTCACGCCGAAGAAGCCGTCCAGGGCGTCGTCGTCCAGCAGTTCACGCCGCTTCGCCGGACGGGCACCGGCCGCGTCGCAGAGCACCGCGAGGTGCGCGCCGTGCACCTTCTCCAGCGCGATCCACTCGCGTCCTCCGGGCGCGTCGGGCCGCTGGCGGGTGGGGATCTTGGGGTAGGGCTGTGGCGCGGGACCCGCGGTGGAGGAGGACATCTGCGGGATCATCGCGGCGCGCGGGCGCCCCGGGCAAGGGAATTCGTCGCACGGACGCGCGCACGTGGTCAGCTGTGGGCGGTCCTGCGGGCCAGTTCGGCCGCCAGCGCGTGGCGGCACTTGCCGCGGCTCACGCGGTGCTCGGCCCACCAGTGGCAGGTGCAGTCCTCGGCGATGCCGTCGGGCGCGAAGGTCACCTCGTGCGTACGGTCCGGGCCCGCCACCGTCGCCGTGCGGGCGCGGGAGTCCACCCGCACCTGGCCCTCGGCGAGCAGGGCGCGGGCGGCGGCCAGCCGGGGGATGAGGCGTTCGGAGCGGACCGCGTCGTAGGGCAGGTCGCGATGGAAGTACGCCGCCTCCGCCACGTCGTAGCCGAGCCGTCCGGCCGAGCCCAGCAGGCCGAGGGCCGTGCGGACGCGGGCCAGGCCGAGGCCGGCGTTCCCGGCCAGCGCGCCGAGGTCGAGGCCGCCCCGGTGGTCGAGCTGCGACTCGATCAGCCCGGCGTCCTCCGAGGCGCGTTCCGCCTCCAGGGCGTCGAGCGCCGGGGCGCTGCCGGGGAAACCGGCGCGGGCGTCGGGGGAGAGCGTCAGCACGAGGCGCATGCCCGGCATCAGCAGCTCCCAGGCGGACGCCGTGGGGGCCGAGTCGTGGCGCACGGGCGGCCCGTACACGCGCAGGGCCGTCGCGAAGCGCAGCAGCGGGCGCAGCGCCGCGAGCCGTCCGGGGCCCGCCAGGTGCACGGCGCCCACCGCCGGGCGCATGCTGGTGCGCAGCCGGTCGCCGACCGGGACGGCCCACAGGGAGCGGAGCGACCCGGTGGCGCCCGGCAGCGTCGCGAGGAAACGCGCGGCCTCGGCCGGGGTCATCTCGGCGCGCAGGTCGAGGCGGGCGGAGACCGCGTGCAGTTCGGCGAAGGCGCGCAGCCAGCGTTCCGGCAGCGGGACGCGGCGCTTCGGCGCGGTGTCGGAGGCCGTCTCCGGCTCGTCGTGCCCGACGACCAGCCGCAGCGGCCGTCCGTCCCGCACGCGGTCGAGCGCGGCGCGCAGCTGCGGGCCCGCCTCGACGCTGGTGCTGCCGCGGGCCGGGGTGTCCACGGCGATGCCGTCGGGCAGGACGTCCAGCCGCGCCGCCACACCGCCGCAGACGGACAGGGACTCGAAGCGGAGCCGCTCGCCGTCCGAACTGGCCACCGGGTCGCGCGGGGCGGCCGGACGCCGCCGGTCGTAGCCGACGTGCGCCACGTCCAGGACGGACAGCAGGCTCCGTGCAAACTGCTCGGGATGCCGCACCCCGCCGCTTGTCAGGCGGGGGTGGGGCCGGGGTCCTTGCGGTGTCGAGCCGCCGTAAGTCGCAAGGCTCAGGAGGCCGTTGGCCGCGTCAAGCGCGGACGGCCGAACGTATCGGTATGCGTGCCACCGTGTCGCCACCATGTGGGAACGTTAGCGTGTGCAACGGTCGATCGGACGTTCGTGCCGCGTCAAAGCCGTAACTCTGAGGGAAAATTGAGGGTCATGCGCCGACGGGCTGCGCGTGCTCATCGTGTGAACTCCTGTGGTGCGTGCGCTGACACGGCGTTCTCCTCCGGTCACGCGGCGAGGCGGGCGCCGGTCGCGCGGCCGTGCGGGGAAGTATCGCACCGGGTGGTCGCGTACGGCCTCCCTCGGCGCCCGCCGATTCAGCGCGGCCGGTCCAGCACCACGCGCAGCGCGCCGATCCGGTTGGTCGTGACGGAGTCGGCGCCGAGCGCGACCAGCCGCCGCATGGCGCGCGGACCGTCCACCGTCCAGGCCGCCACCAGCAGTCCGCGCGCGTGGTCCTCGGCGACGACGCGGGGCGTGATCAGCCCGAAGGGGTAGTTGAGCCAGCGCGGACGCAGCGCGGCGAGCAGCGTTCCGCGTGGCCGCGCCGTGCGGTGCCACGTCAGGGAGATCTCGGCGTCCGCGTCGGCCTCGCGGACCGCGCGCAGCGCCGACGGGTCCCCGCTGTAGTAGACGCGCCCCGACGCGTCCGCCCGGCGGACCGCCGCGAGGGCCGCCGCCGCCGTGGCGGCCGACCGCTCCGGCAGGTCGATCAGCGTTCGGACGGACGCGGTCACGGCCAGCGCGTCGTCCAGCGTCGGCACGCCGCCGCCCGTCAGCTCACGGATCTCCCGCGCCGTCAGCTCCGCCACCGCCCGCCGGTGGCCCCACAGCCGTTCGAGCGTCGCGTCGTGCACGACGACGGGCACGCCGTCGGCGCTGCGGCGCACGTCCAGCTCCACGGCGTCCGCGCCCGCCGCGACGGCCGACCTGAAGGACGCCAGCGTGTTCTCGCGCGCCCGGTACGGGTCGCCGCGATGCGCGACGGCCAGCACGCTCATCCGGGCCACGCCGCCAGGTACGCGTCGATCTCGCCCGTCAGCCTTGCCTTGCCCGCCGTGTCGAGGAACGACGCGCGCACGCCCTCCCGCGCCAGGGCGGCGACCCCGGCGGCGTCCAGGCCCAGCAGCCGCGCCGCGATGCCGTACTCGGTGTTGAGGTCGGTCGAGAACATCGGCGGGTCGTCGGAGTTGATCGTCACCCGCACCCCGGCGTCCACCATCGCCCGCAGCGGGTGCTCCTCCAGGGACGGCACGGCGCGCGTCGCCACGTTCGACGTCGGGCAGACCTCCAGCGGGATGCCACGCTCCGCCAGGTGTGCCAGCAGCTCCGGGTCCTGCGCGGCGCTCGTCCCGTGCCCGATGCGCTCGGCGCGCAGCTCGGTCAGGGCGTCCCACACGGTGCCGGGGCCCGTCGTCTCGCCCGCGTGCGGCACGCTGCGCAGGCCCGCCGCGATCGCCCGGTCGAAGTACGGCTTGAACTGCGGGCGCGGCCAGCCGATCTCGGGCCCGCCCAGGCCGAACCCGACCAGCCCGTCGGGGCCCAGCTCGCACGCCAGCCGCGCCGTCTCCTCGGCGGCGGGCAGGCCCAGCTCGCCCGGGATGTCGAAGATCCAGCGCAGCACGACGCCGAAGTCCCGCTCGGCGGACAGGCGGGCGTCCTCCATCGCCTCCATGAAGGCCACGTCCGGGATGCCGCGCTTCACCGACGAGTAGGGCGTCACCGTCAGCTCCGCGTAGCGGATGTGCTGCCGCGCCATGTCGCGCGCCACCTCGTAGGTGAGCAGCCGGATGTCCTCCGCGTCCCTGATCAGCTCCACCACCGAGATGTACACGTCGATGAAGTGGGCGAAGTCCCGGAAGGTGAAGTACCGTTCCAGCTCGGCAGGGTCCTTCGGGACCGGCGAGTCGGGGTGCCGCGCCGCCAGCTCGGCGACGATCCGCGGCGAGGCCGAGCCCACGTGGTGCACATGCAGCTCGGCCTTGGGCAGCCCGGCGATGAAAGCGGTCAGATCGGACAACGGGCCCTCCCCGGATAGACGGTGCCCGCTCATCGTAGGCGGCGGGTGATCGGCCGCGGGACCTCGGCCTTAGGGTGTGGCCGGACAGCTGAGGAGGCCGTGTGACCACGGAGCAGCCCAACCCGTTCCGGACGCCGGAGCCGAGCGCGCCCCCGCCCCAGGCGCCGCCGCCCGCTCCGTGGCCCCCACCGGCGGCCCCCGCGCCGTACGCGCAGGGACACGGCATCCCGCACCAACCCACCTCCAGCCCCTACGCCGCTCCCCACCCCGCGCTCCCTTACGGGCCCCCGCCGTGGCGTCAGGAGCCGCGCAACGGGGTCGCGGTCGCGGCGGCGGTCTTCGGCATCGTCTCCGTGTCGCTGTGCTGGACGTACTACCTGAGCCCCCTGACACTCGCCGCCGGTATCGTCGCGGTGATCCTCGGCCGCACCGGTCTGGCCCGGGTGCGGCGCGGCCAGGCCGACAACCGTGAGACGGCCCTGGCCGGGCTGTGGACCGGGGTCGGCGGGACGGCGGTCTCCGCGGTGCTGACCTTCCTGCTCGTCATCTGGACCGCCCCGACCGCCGAGGTGGACTCCGACGCGGGCGCCGAGTGGCTCGCGGGACCCGCGCAGCTGGTCACCTGGTCGGACGGGCTCGGCGTCACCTTCGACCGGCCGCGGACCGAGGGCGGCGAGGGCGTGCTCGTCGTCGTCGCCAACGTCCGCAACGACGGGCACCGCACCGTCGATGTCTCCGGGGGCGACTTCCACGCCCTCGCCGACGACGCGCGGGTGGCGCGCGGCGACATCCTGCGCAGCGCGCCGCGCGACACCGTACGGCCGGGGCAGACCCTGCGCGTGCGCTACGAGGTGACCGTCCCGCCCGACGCCGAGGTCCTCGGCGTGGACTTCTCGCCCGGCGGTGACCACGAGCTGGGCTTCTGGGAGTTCGACGTCGAGACGGACGCGCCCGCGGACGACGGCGACGACGGCGGGCTCAGCGGCAACCCGGGGGACGGCGACAGCCTCGACGTCTGAGCGCCCCCGCGGGGGATGTGACGCGCGCCACGCCGCCCGACCCTCAAAGCCGCGTAACGATCCGCCCGCCGCGCCCTCCCCCTCCCTGACACGGCAGTGCCCGGCCCGGGACTGCCGGGCACGGGGCGTCATGGCGCGAAGGGGAGGGCCGGGATGAGAACCGGTGGCGGCACGAACAGGAACGCGGCGGACTGGCTGGCGTCGGCGGCGCCGGAACCGGCCGTGTGCCGCTGGGAGTGGGAACGGCATCCGCTGGGGGTGGCCCTGCTGCCCGCGGGCCGCCTGTGGGACGTGCTGCTGGTGCCCGAGCCGCTCGCCCGGCCCACGCTGGACGTGCTGACGGTCCTCCTCGACCGTCCGGGGCCCGTCCTCGCGGACCGGGGCGACCGGCGCATCGGCTTCTTCGTCCCGGCGGGCACGGCGGGCGGCTGGCTTGGCACGGGCGTGCGCGCCGCGGGGAGCGGCAGCTGGATCGCGGTGCCCCACCCCGGCCGTCCCGCGTACGGGGTGCGCTGGCTGGTGCCGCCCGACGGGTCGGGCGTGCTCACCGATCCGGGGCTCCTGGAACTGGCGATGCACGAGGCCGCCGCCGTCGTCGGCCGCGCCCCGCGCGGGGTGGCGGCGGACGGACGGTCCGCACGCCCCGGGGGGTGTGGGGCGGGCGGGCCCGTTCCGTAAGGAGAACGACGGGACCGACTGCCTCCCGCCGCTCCCCGACCGTACGGCAGCACCCGACCCCGCGGGCCCGGTGCCGCCGTACGCACATCACATCCGCGCGCCTTCTCCATCATCGCGACGAACGGCGCAGAAGCCGCACCCGGCGGTGGGGCGGGGGAGTGCCGGGCCGGTCACAGGGTGGTGAGGGCGTGGTCCAGGATGTCCAGGCCCTCGTGCAGCAGGTCGTCGCCGATGACGAGCGGCGGCAGGAAGCGGACGACGTTCCCGTACGTGCCGGTCGTGAGCACGAGGAGGCCCTCCGCGTGGCAGGCCGCGGCGACCTTCGCCGTGGCGGCCGGGTCGGGCTCCTTCGTGCCCGGCCTCACCAGCTCGACGGCGACCATCGCGCCGCGCCCGCGCACGTCGCCGATCACCGGGTGCTTCGCGGCCAGTTCCGCCAGCCGGGGCAGCAGGATCTCGCCGATGTGGCGCGCGCGGGCCGGGAGGTCCAGCTCACGCATCGTCTCGATGGCGCCGAGGGCGGCGGCGCACGCGACGGGGTTGCCGCCGTACGTGCCGCCGAGTCCGCCGGAGTGCGCGGCGTCCATGATCTCGGCGCGGCCGGTGACGGCGGCCAGCGGGAGCCCGCCCGCGATGCCCTTGGCCGTCGTGACCAGGTCGGGCACGAGGCCCTCGTCCTCCGACGCGAACCACTGGCCCGTGCGGCAGAAGCCGGACTGGATCTCGTCCGCGACGAACACGATCCCGTGCTCCCGCGCGAACTCCGCGATCCGCGGGAGGAAGCCGCGCGCCGGCACGATGAAGCCGCCCTCGCCGAGGATCGGCTCGACGACGATCGCCGCCGTGTTCTCCGCGCCGACCTGCCTGGTGATCTGCTCGACCACCTGCGCCGCGGCCTCCTCGGCGCAGTTCTCGGCGCCGCCGGGCCAGCGGTACGGGTAGGCCATCGGGACGCGGTAGACCTCGGGCGCGAACGGGCCGAAGCCGTGCTTGTACGGCATGTTCTTCGCCGTCAGCGCCATCGTGAGGTTGGTGCGGCCGTGGTACCCGTGGTCGAAGACGACGACCGCCTGCCGCCTGGTGTGGTAGCGGGCGATCTTGACGGCGTTCTCGACCGCCTCGGCGCCCGAGTTCACCAGGATCGACTTCTTCCGGTGGTCCCCCGGCGTGAGGCGCGCCAACTCCTCGCAGACCTCGACGTAGCTCTCGTACGGCGTGACCATCGCGCAGGTGTGCGTGAACTGCTCCAGCTGCGCGGTGGCGCGGCGCACCACGGCCTCGGCGCTGTTGCCGACCGACGTGACGGCGATGCCGGAGCCGAAGTCGATCAGGCTGTTGCCGTCCACGTCCTCCACGACGCCGCCGCCCGCGCGCCGGGCGAACACCGGCATGACCGAGCCCACCCCCGCCGCGACGGCGGCCGTCTTCCGCGCCATCAGCTCCCGCGACCGTGGGCCGGGGATCTCGGTGACGAGGCGGCGCCGCTGGGGGAGGGAAGGGCCGCCGGTCGTCTCGGTCGTGTCGCTCGTGGCGCTCATGAGGACTCCTCGTCGCGATGGGCTGTGGGGGGACTGTCCCTCGCAGGCTAGGCCCGCGCGCACGCCGGGGGCACGCGCCGTGACGGAGCGGTCGGTGGGATGTCTTGGCCATTTCGGCGGGTGGGGGCGGCGCGGCGAGGGCGTGCCTCTCTTATGGTGATGTTCCTGTCATCCGTTAGGGGGAGTGCATGACCGATCTGCGCCCGCTGCTGCGCGAGCTGCCGGTCTTCGCCGGTGCGACACCGGACTTCGACGTGGCGGCGGTGCCCGCCGAGCCGGTCGGGCTGTTCCGCGCATGGCTGCTGGAGGCGATCCGCGCGGGCGTCCCCGAGCCGCACGCCATGACGCTCGCCACGACGGACGCCGACGGGCTGCCGTCGGCGCGCGTGCTGATCCTCAAGGACGTGCTCGGCCCGGACGACGGCGGGCCCGGCTGGCAGTTCGCCGTCCACGCCGCGAGCCCCAAGGGCCGCGACCTGGCCGCACGGCCGTACGCCGCGCTCACGTTCCACTGGCCCGCGCTCGCCCGCCAGATCAGGCTGCGCGGCCCCGTCGTCCCCGCCGACGCGGAGGCGAGCGCCGAGGACTTCCGCGCCCGCGGCCTGCCCGCCCGCGCAGAGGCGCTCCTCGGACGGCAGAGCACGCCGCTCACCGACCAGGCAGGGCGCGACCGCGACCTGGCCGCCGCCCGCGAGCGGCTGGACCGCGACCCGGCCGCCGTCGCGGAGGCGTGGACGCTGTGCACCCTGCGTCCGGAGCGCGTCGAGTTCTGGCAGGGCAGGAAGGACCGCGACCACGTCCGGCTCGCGTACGACCGCGACGGCACGGCGTGGCGCACGGAGCGGCTGTGGCCGTGACACCACCGGGACCGGCCCCCGTCCCGGCGGCCGGACGAGGGCCGCGGGACCACACGGCGCCCGCGTCAGCGGTGCAGGGACGGCTCGCGCGTCGGCGCGGGGGAGATGCGGCGGCCGTCCGCGTCGAACACGTACAGCTGGTCCAGGTCGAGCAGCAGCGGCACCCGCTCGCCCAGCCGCAGCCGCACGTCCGCCCCCACGCGCAGGATCAGGCTGTCCGGTACGCGGCCCGCCGGGAGCGGTGACGGCTCCTCGGGCCGCTCCAGCGTCGCCACCGACGCCGCGCCCGCCGCCTCCCGCTGCTCCTGGCCACGGTGCAGCAGCCTGCCCAGCGGCCCGGGACCGCCCGTACCGCGCCGCCTGCGCCCCGGCGCCCGAGGCCGTGGCGATTCCAGACCGTCCACGAGGGCCGGGCGCGCGCCCGTGCTCACGTGCACCAGCGACTCGTGCCCCTGGTACTCGACGTGCTGCACCGTCCCGTACAGCGGCGCCTCCGTCCGCCGCGTCTCCTCCCGGCGCCCGATCCGCACCGCCTCCGACCGCACGCCGACCGTGATCTCGCGGCCCATCTGGATGCGCAGCAACTGGTGGTCGAGGCTGAGGGGTTCCGGCAGTTCGAGGCGCTGCGTGCCGAAGTCGATGGACATCCGCCCGTCCAGCGGCGCCTGCACCGTCGCCCGCAGCAGGTTGATGCGGGGCGTGCCGACGAAGGCGGCCGTGAACACGTTCTCCGGCAGCCGGTAGACCTCGCGCGCGGTGCCGATCTGCTGGACCACCCCGTCGCGCATCACCACGACGCGGTCGCCGAGCGACATGGCCTCGGCCTGGTCGTGCGTGACGTAGAGCGTCGTCACGCCGAGATGCCGCGTCAGCGTCGCGATCTCCGCGCGCAGCCGGTTGCGCAGCTTCGCGTCGAGGCTGGACAGCGGCTCGTCCAGCAGGAACGCGGACGGCCGCCGCACGATCGCCCGCCCCATCGCCACGCGCTGCCGCTCGCCGCCGGAGAGCTGCGCCGGGTAGCGGTCCAGCAGGTCGCCGATGCCCAGCAGCCGCGCCGCGTCCTGGACGCGCTCGGACGGATCGGTGCCAGGGGACTCGATGGTCAGGGGGAACCCGATGTTCTGGCGGCCCGTCATGTTGGGGTAGAGGGCGTAGTCCTGGAAGACCATGGCGAGGCGCCGCTCCCCCGGCGCGACGTCGTTGACCCGCTCACCGTCGAACAGCAGCTCGCCCGAGCTGATGTCCTCAAGCCCCGCGATCATCCGCAGCAGCGTCGATTTCCCGCACCCCGAGGGGCCGAGCAGGACGATGAACTCACCAGGGGCGATGTCGAGGTTCACACCGCGTACGGCCGTCACACCCCGGGGATAGGTCTTGCTCACGTCTCGGAGACTTATCGCGCGTGTCATGTTTTTCCGCCCAGATCCTCATTGAGCCAGCGGTGGGGGGTGATCCAGGAACGTAGCGCACCGGATACCCCAGGGGAACCGGTGCGCGGCGCTTTCCGTCGTCCCGCCAGCAGGGGGTTCCCGCGCCCCGGGGGCACTAGATTGAGGGACGACGCAACGTCACCCGATCGCCTGCTCAGGGGGCTTGGCAGCGAATGACCACGAACGGCGCGCCTGACGCGCACAGCGCACGCGAGGACGCCCCGCCCGTCCCCCGCCCGCCCGGCGCGCCTCCGATGCCCCGGCAGGTGCCCGACGCGGGCGCGCCACCCCTCGTCCGCTGGCTGCACACGCCGCGCCCGCCCGCCGGGCCGGGGGTGTGGCGCACGGGCCACGTGCCGAAGCCGCCGGAGGACCCGGACCGCCTGGGCGACCGCGAACTGCACGGCGGCGCGGCCCTGGCGGCGATCACGGGGTGGGTCGTGTGGTCGCTGTACGTCAACGACTACCTGCCGTTCGTCACCTGGCCGCTCGACTGGCTGGGCGCCGACTCGTGGGGCACCTCCACCGTGGGCCCGACGCTGCTGTGGCTGTACCAGCTGGCGTTCATGCTGCTGCTCATCTACGCGTTCGCCCGCATCGGGAACGGCCCCGCGCTCTGGCGGCGCTGGCGGCCGTCGGTGCTGCGCGCGCTGTGCGGCCGGTCCGACCACCCGCCGCTGCCCACCCGCGTCACCGCACGCGCGCTGGCCGGTCTCGTCGCGCTCTACGCCGCCTGGCGCCTCAGCTTCGAAGGCGCCTGGACCTTCTGGCTCGAACCGCTCTACGCCGTCGTCCCCGACGCGTGGTGGGAGGACGGCGACACGACCGCGTACACCCTCGCCTACAACCTCCACTACCTCCTGTGGACGGCCCTCCTCGTCGCCCTGGCCGCCGCCGCGGGCGGCTGGCGCGGGGTCCTGCGGCACTTCCCCCGCGGCGGCGCCTCCGGCGTCACCCCCGCCGACCGCGCGCGGCTCAGCGACTTCGCCGACCTGCGCGCCGCGGGCGCCCCGGCCGCCGCCGACCGGCTGGCCGGCGAGGTCAGGGACGGCACGATGAGCGACCTCGACTACGCCCGCATCACGCACGCCTGGCGCGCCGTCCGTGGCCGCCCCACCGCGCTGCCCGCGTTCGCCTCGGCCGCCGAGACCGAGGGCGCCGCCGCGTTCGTCCACCCGTCGGGCGACCGCGACCTGCCCGTACGGGCCGCGCGGCACGACCTCCTCACCGGCCAGGTGCACATCGGCCACGCCCCCGACGAGGACCGCAACCCCTACGTCTACCGCGGCGAGGACGTCGCCCTCGACCCCGCCGTCCTCGGCACGTCCCTCCTCGCCGTAGGACCGCCCGGCTCCGGCAAGACCGGCCGCGTCATACGCCCGGTCACCGAGGCGCTGTGCCTCCAGGCCCTCACCGGCCAGGCCGCCGTCGTCGCCGCAGGCACCGCAAGGAGCGGGCTCGGCCCCGACCACGCCTTCGACATCATCGTCCGCGTCGGCGACCCGGTGAGCACCCACCACCTCGACCCGTACGGCGGCGCCGCCGACACCGACGAGGCCGCCGCGCTGCTCGCCGAGGCCCTGGTCGGCGGCACCCGCGCCGAGCCCGGCGAGGCCGCCGCCGTCCTCGTCCAGCTCATCGCGCCCTACCACGCGGCGTACGGACAGCTGCCCGGCATCGCCGAGCTGCGCGCCATGCTCGACGGCGCGCCCGCCCTCCTCTCCACCCTCCACGAGGACCTGGCCCTCGCAGGGGCCGCCCACCAGCAGCGCGAACTCGACGCCCGCGCCCGCGCCGCCCAGCGCCCCGACGACCTCGGCCCGCAGCTCGCCGACCGCCTCGCCGTCCTGGACCGCGCGGGCTTCTCGCTCGGCGCGCGCCCGTTCTCGCTCAGCGCCCTGGTGCACCCGGTGCGCGTCCGGATCGACCTGCCGGGCAGCGGGCACGCCGAGGCCGCGCGGATCATCACCCGGCTGCTGCTCGCCCAGTTCACCACCGCCGCGACCACACGGGCCGACCGGACGCTCTTCGCCTGCCTGGTGCTCGACGACGCCACCGCCGCGATCACCCCGGGCACCGTGCGCGGCCTCACCCAGCTGCGCCCCAACAACGCGGGCGTCGTCCTCGCCCTGCGCACCCTGGACGACGTCCCCGCCGGGCTGCGCACCGGCCTGCTCGGCGCGGTCGGCTGCCGGATGGCCTTCTCCGGCCTCACCACCTGGGACGCCGAGCACTTCGCGCGCGCCTGGGGCACCGCGTGGACCGAGGACCAGGAGACGACGCGCACGCCCGACCGCGCGGGCGGAACGCTGCGCCGCGCGGTCCGCGGCGTGCGCAAGCTGTTCACCGGCCGCGACACCACCACCGAGTCGGTGACCGTGCGCCGCGTCGAGCGGGAACGCTGGTCCGCCTCCGAGCTGGCGCACCGCGTGCCGCCCCGGCACGCCGTGCTGTCCATGACGACCGTCGCGGGCGAACCGAGCCCGCCGATCCTGGTACGGCTCGGCTGATCCGGGCAGGAGAACCCGGGCCTGAGGGGGTGGCCGGGGAGCGTACCGCGCGGCCCGTCCCCTATGGCGTTCGTTGTACCGTGATGAGACGTGTTGTCCTGGCCCCTGAGGTGACCCATGCAGCCCACGCTCGCCTCCCTGGCTCAGCACACCGCGCTGAAGCTCGCCGTGCTCTCCGGGGAGGGCAGGCTGGAGACGCCGGTGCGCTGGGCGCACGCGAGCGAGCTGGCCGATCCCGTGCCCTGGCTCGACGGCGGTGAGCTGCTCCTGACGACCGGGCTCAAGCTCGCCGTGGACGACCCCGACGCGATGCGGGCGTACGTCGCCCGGCTGGCGGGCGCGGGCGTCGTCGGCCTCGGCTTCGCCGTCGGCGTCAACCACCCCGAGGTGCCGCCCGCGCTGCTGGACGCGGCCCGCGCCGTGGGCCTGCCGCTGCTCGAAGTGCCGCGTCCCACGCCGTTCATCGCCATCGGCAAGGCGGTCTCCGCCGCCCTCGCCGCCGAGCAGTACCGCTCCGTCTCGGCCGGATTCGCCGCCCAGCGCGAGCTGACGAAGGCCGCCCTGTCCGACGGCGGGCCGCAGGCGCTGCTCGACCGGCTCGCCGTCGAGGTCGGCGGCTGGTGCGCCCTGTTCGACCTGGCGGGGCGGGTCACGGAGGTCGCGCCCGCCTGGGCGGGCCGCCGCGCCGCCGCGCTGGCCGACGAGGTGCGGCGCCTCGGCGAGCGGCCGTCACCGGCCAGCGCCGTGTGCGCGGGCGCCCCGGAGGACGACCGGGTGGAGCTCCAGTCCCTGGGCGCCGGACGCACCCCCCGCGCCGTCCTCGCCATCGGCACCGGCACGCCCCCCGGCACGGCCGAGCGGTACGCCGTGCAGTCCGCCGCCGCCGTGCTCACCCTGCTCACCGAGCGTTCCCGCGCCCACCAGGAGGCGGAGACACGCCTCGGCGGCGCGGTGCTGCGCATGCTGCTGAGCGGCGAGGCGGACCACGCCCGCGCCGTCGCGGGCCAGTTGTACGGCGGGCTGCTCGACGCGCCGCTGCGCGTCCTGGTCGCCGAGGTGCCGGGCACGGAGGAGGCCCGCGAGGCGCTGGGCCGCGCCGTCGTCACGGCCGCGGCCCGTGCCGGGGAGCCGGTGCTCGCGGCGGCGGACGGCGACGGCCTGGTCTGGCTGCTGCCCGACGGCGGCAGCACCGCAGCGGCCTGCGCCGCGTACGCAACGACCGGTGACGCGCCCGACGGGCTCGTCATGGGCCTGTCGGGTCCTACGGGCCCCGCCGCCGTGGACACCGCCTACCGGCAGGCGCGCGAGGCGCTGGTCGTGGCGAGGCGGCGCGGCCGGGTCCTCGTCGAACACACCGACGTCGCGGCCGGGTCGATCCTGCCGCTGCTCGCGGACGACGCGGTGCGCGCGTTCGCCGACGGCATGCTGGGCGCGCTGCGGCGGCACGACGAGCGGGGGAGGGGCGACCTCGTCGCGTCCCTGCGGGCCTGGCTCGCACGGCACGGCCAGTGGGACGCCGCCGCGGCCGACCTCGGCGTGCACCGCCACACGCTGCGGTACCGCATGCGCAGGGTCGAGGAGATCCTGGACCGCTCGCTGGACGACCCGGACGTCCGCATGGAGCTGTGGCTCGCCCTGAAGGCGAGCGGTCCGAGCGCCTGAGACGCCCCGCCGCCCTCCCCGCGTGCGAAGGGGAGGGCGGCGGGCCCGCCGTCAGCAGTACGTGTCCTCCTGGCCGGTGATCCGGTACACGCAGTCGGCGTACTCCAGCAGGAGCAGCACCGCCGCATCGTTCCTGGCCGTCTCCCGCGCGATCACGTTGCCCGGCGGGTAGAAGCCGCCGCCGCTGGCACCGCGCGGGTACATCTCGAAGGTGTACGAGAAGATCCCCTGGTCGCCCCAGAGCCAGTCGTTGATCGACCCGTCCGTGATGTACAGGTCGCTGGACTGCTGCGGCGTGTAGCCGTTGGAGCCGGCCATCTCCTCGCCCAGCGCCTCGAAGGCCGCCGCGTCGTCCGCCGTCAGGCCGGGTCCTGTGCGGTTGTACGTGTACCCGTAGGGCCACAGCACGAGTTCGCCGTACGTGTGGAAGTCGATGTGCGCGGTGATCTGCTGCACGCCGCCGACCCGCCTGCCGCGCACGAAGTCCGCGACGACCCGGGTCTCCGTGCCGGACTCGGCTGACGGGCCGCGGTAGGTCTCCGAGCCGGGCGAGGAGGACGAGCCGCCGCAGCAGCCCCAGCGGTAGTTCCAGTTGCGGTTCAGGTCGGTGCCGATGAGGGAACTGCCGGGCGTGGGCTGCCGGTTCTTGCGCCAGCTGCGGAACGAGCCGGACTCCTGGTCGTACACCTTCCCGTCCGGGTTCGCCGAGGGGATGATCCACACCTCGCGCGAGTTCAGCAGCTGGGTGATGCGGGCGTTGCTGCCGTAGCCGGAGGTCAGCACGTTCAGGGTGCGCAGCGCCATCTCGACGGTCAGGTGTTCGCGCGCGTGCTGGTTGTGCGTGAACAGGACCTCGGGCTCGGCCTCGTCCGTGGCGGCGTTCGCGCTGACCTTGACGGCGACGATGTCGCGGCCCTGGTAGGAGCGGCCGATCACGCGCGTCGTGACGAGGCTCGGGTACTGGGCCCGCACCGCGTTGATCTCCGCGAGGGTGGCGGCGTAGGTGTGGTAGTCGGAGGGGGCGGTGGGCCGCACGTCGGCGGCCGAGGTGCCGGGCAGGGCGCTCAGCTCGTAGCCGAGGGAGCGCAGCCGCCTGACGTCGGCGTCGCCCGCCGTGATGACGACGGAGTCGGGGCGCACCTCGTCGATGGCGGTGCCCGTCCGTGTCAGCGCGGTGCGCTCGGTGGCGCTGTCGAGGCCGGTGACCTCCCACTGCTGGACGGTGGGCGGTCCCGACGGCGAGGCGGTGGCCTGTGTGCCGAGTCCGGCGGCGAGCGCCAGGGCCACGAGTGCGGCTGCTGCGGTGCGCGCTCTGCGCGCGGAGGTGGTGCGGCTGAACGGTCGCAAGGCTTCTCCCGGAGGTTGTCCGATGCGCCGGTGGGGGCGCCCCTCGTCGGGCGCCCGGGACGGTGCGCCAGGCTCGCGCAGAGCCATGCTCCGGGTCGTGACATGTTCTGGTCAATAGCGCCTCGGTGGAGCCCCCGCGCGCCGCACCACGCCACGCCGGACAAAGGGCCCCCCGCGTACCAGCGCCTACGGTGGGAACCCAGGACAGCAGACCCCATCGGAAGGCGGGCTCCGCGATGACCACCACCACTTCCCCGCGGCCGTTCTGGCTCGCCGGGCGGCAGGCGACCGGCGAGGACACCCTGGAGGTCACCTCCCCCTGGGACGGCCGCGCCGTCGGCACGGCGAGCGTGCCCACCGCGGCGCAGACGGAGGAGGCCGTCGCCGCGGCGGCCTCGGCCGCCGCCGAGTTCGCCGCCACCCCCGCGTACGTACGGGCCGCCGCGCTCGACCACGTCGGCGGCCAACTCGCCGCGCGCGCCGAGGAGATCGCCCAGCTGATCAGCGCGGAGAACGGCAAGCCCGTCAAGTGGGCCAGGATCGAGGTGGCCCGCTGCCGCTCGGTCTTCCGCTGGGCCGCCGACGAGGCGCGCCGCTTCAACGGCGGCACCGCCCAGCGCCTCGACGCCGACGCGGGCGGCACCGGCAGGCTCGCGCTCACCCGGCGCGTCCCCTACGGCCCGGTCCTCGGCATCGCGCCGTTCAACTTCCCCCTCAACCTCTGCGCCCACAAGGTCGCCCCCGCCCTCGCGGCCGGTGCCCCCATCATCCTGAAGCCCGCCCCCGCCACCCCCCTGACGGCGCTGCTGCTCGGCGAGATCCTGGCCGGGACCGACCTGCCCTCCGGCGCCTGGAGCGTCCTGCCGGTGCCCAACGACGCGATGCCCGCGCTCGTCCAGGACGCACGGCTGCCCGTCATCTCGTTCACCGGCTCCGTGCCCGTCGGCTGGGCCATCCGCGACTCCGTGCCCCGCAAGCGCGTCACGCTCGAACTCGGCGGCAACGGCGCGGCCGTCGTCCTCGCCGACTACGCCTCCGACGCCGACCTCGACCAGGCCGCCGCCCGCATCGCGACGTTCTCCAACTACCAGGGCGGCCAGTCCTGCATCTCGGTCCAGCGGGTCATCGCCGACGCCGCCGTCCACGACCGGCTGCTGCCGCGCGTCGTCGCCGCCGTCGAGGCCCTCGTCACCGGCGACCCCGCCGACGACGCCACCGACGTCGGCCCGCTGATCAGCGAGGACGCCGCCCGCCGCGTCGAGAGCTGGGTGGAGGAGGCCACCGCCGCGGGCGCCACCCTCCTCACCGGAGGCGTCAGGAAGGGCGCCTCCTTCGCGCCGACCGTCCTGGCCGACGTCCCCGCCGACGCCAAGGTCGCCCGCGAGGAGATCTTCGGCCCGGTCCTCACCGTCACCAGGGTGGACGGCGAGGAGGCCGCCTTCGCCGCCGCCAACGACTCCACGTTCGGCCTCCAGGCGGGCGTGTTCACGCACGACGTCCAGGCCGCATTCCGCGCCCACCGCGCGCTGGAGGTCGGCGGCGTCGTCATCGGCGACGTGCCGTCCTACCGCGCCGACCAGATGCCCTACGGCGGCGTGAAGGCGTCGGGCGTCGGCCGCGAGGGCGTGCAGTTCGCGATGGAGGACTACACGTACGAGCGCGTCATGGTGCTCACCGGCATCGACCTGTGACCCGGCGCGTACCGGCCGGGCGCGCGTCCCGCGAGGATTTCCCGCGCCCCGGCCGGTACGCAGCGCCGCCGTCCGGGTACATACCGCAGCGGAGCCCGTTCGCGCCGTGAGCGCGACCCCGCCGCGAACGGCCCGCCTCGGGACCACCGGGACGGCCTGACGCCAGGACGAGGTGAGCGAAGATGTCGGTCTCCGCACGGGGCGCCCGCCGCATCGCCCAAGGTGCCCGCCGCGACGGACGCGCCGCCGGTTTCGCCCACCACCTCTTCCTCGGCCGCCTCCGCATGGACCTCATCCATCCGGGCCCCACGCCCGACCCGGCGACCGCCCGCGAGGCCGACGCCTTCCTCGCCCGCCTCGCCGACTTCTGCCGCACCTCCCTCGACGGCCCCGCCATCGAACGGGACGCCCACGTCCCCGACGAGACCCTCCGCGGCCTCGCCGCCCTCGGCGCGTTCGGCATGCGCATCGACCCGGCCTACGGCGGCCTCGGCCTCGGCCACGTCCCCTACCACCGGGCGCTCGCCCTCGTCGCGTCCGCGAGCCCGGCCGTCGCCGCCCTCCTCGCCGCGCACCAGTCCACCGGCGTGACCGTGCCGCTCGCCCTGCACGGCACCGACGAGCAGCGTCGCGCCTTCCTGCCGCGCTGCGCGCGCGGCGCGATCTCCGCGTTCCTCCTCGCGGAACCCGACGCGGGCTCCGACCCCTCCCGCCTCGCCGCCACCGCCACGCCCGACGGCGACGGCTACCTGCTCGACGGCGTCAAGCTGTGGACGACGGGCGGCGCCGTCGCCGAGCTCCTCCTCGTCCTCGCGCGCGTGCCGGACGCGGGCGTCACCGCGTTCGTCGTCGAGGCGGACGCGCCGGGCGTCACCGTCGAGCACCGCAGCGCCTTCATGGGCCTGCGCGGCACCGAGAACGGCCTCGTCCGCCTGCACGCCGTCCGCGTCCCCGCCGCGCACCGCGTGGGCGCCGAGGGCGAGGGGCCGCGCATCGCCGCCGCCACGCTCGCCGCCGGACGCACGGCCCTGCCCGCCATGTGCGCGGGCGCGGGCAAGTGGTGCCTGCGGATCGCCCGCGAGTGGTCGGGCGCCCGCGTCCAGTGGGGCGGACCCATCGCCGGGCACGAGGCGGTCGGCGCCCGGATCGCGTTCATCGCCGCCACCGCGTTCGCCCTCGACGCGGTCGTCGAACTGACCGGCGGCCTCGCCGACGCCCCGGCCCCCGCCCCCGGCCTCGGCGTCGAGAGCGCCCTCGCCAAGCTGTACGCGGGCGAGATGGCCTGGCGCGTCGCCGACGACCTCGTCCAGATACGCGGCGGACGCGGCTACGAGACCGCAGCCTCCCTCACCGCGCGCGGCGAACGCGGCGTCCCCGCCGAGCAGTTCCTCCGCGACCTCGGCGTCAGCCGCGTCCACGAGGGCTCGGCCGACATCCTCCACCTCCTCATCGCCCGCGAGGCCATCGGCGCCCACCTCGACATCACCGGCGACCTCGTCGCCCCCGACGCCAGCCTCACCCGCAAACGCCGCGCCGGGCTCGCCGCGGGCCGCTTCTACGCCCGCTGGCTCCCCACCCTCGCCGTCGGCCGCGGCCATCTCCCCCTCGCCTACGGCGACTTCCACATCTCCGGCTACCCCGACCTGGCCGCCCACCTCCGCTGGGCCGAACGCTCGGCCCGCCGCCTCGCCCGCGCCACGTTCTACGGCGTCTCCCGCTGGCCGGGCCGCCTCGAAGCCCGGCAGGGCTTCCTCGCCCGCGTCGTGGACATCGGCGCCGAACTCTTCGCCGTCGCCGCCGCCTGCGCCCACGCGGAACGCCTCCGCGCCGCGGGCGACCACGGCCGGACGGCGTACGAGCTGGCCGACGCCTTCTGCCACCAGGCCAGACTCCGTGCCGAACACGACTTCCGCGCCCTGTGGCACAACGCCGACAAGGCCGACGTCACCCTCGCGGCCCGCGTCATGGACGAGCGCTACCTGTGGCTGGAGGACGGCGTCCTCGACCCCTCGACGCCCGGCCCCTGGATAGCCCCCGCCACCCCCGGCCCGTCCTCCCGCAAGAACGAGCACCGCGCCATCCGCTGACGCACCGCGCGCCCCGCCGCCCCGCCCCGCGTGCGCACGGCCGTTCCCCCCACCCGCCGGTCCCCGGCGCCCCGCCGAGCGGTGACAATGGGGGGATGACCGAGAGCCCCGTCTGTCTCGCCGACCCCCATCTGCGCCCCTCGGGCGCACCGCCGACCGAGGGCCCCCGCGAGGTCGTGATCCTCGGATCGACCGGTTCGATCGGGACACAGGCGGTCGATGTCGTCACGCGCCACCCCGGCCGCTTCACGGTCACCGGACTCTCGGCGGCGGGCGGACGCCTCGCCCTCCTCGCCGAGCAGGCGCACCGCCTCCGGGTCCGCACGGTCGCCGTCGCCCGCGCCGAGCTGGCCGCCCCGCTGCGCGAGGCCCTGCGCGCGCTCCACGGCGACGGCGAGCCGCTGCCCGAGATCCTCGCGGGCCCGGGCGCCGCCGCCGAGCTGGCCGCCCGCCCCTGCCACACCGTGCTCAACGGCATCACCGGCTCCATCGGCCTCGCCCCCACGCTCGCCGCCCTGGAGGCGGGGCACGTGCTGGCCCTCGCCAACAAGGAATCGCTCATCGTCGGCGGCCCGCTGGTCACCGCGCTGGCCAAGCCGGGGCAGATCGTGCCCGTGGACTCCGAGCACTCCGCGCTCTTCCAGGCACTGCTCGGCGGCACGCGCGGCGAGGTGGACAAGCTGGTGGTGACGGCCAGCGGCGGCCCCTTCCGCGGACGCGGGCGCGCCGAGCTGGCGTCCGTCACCCCGGCAGAGGCCCTCGCGCACCCCACCTGGGCGATGGGCCCGGTGATCACCGTCAACTCGGCGACCCTCGTCAACAAGGGGCTCGAAGTCATCGAGGCCCACCTGCTCTACGGCATCCCCTTCGACCGCATCGAGGTCGTCGTCCACCCGCAGTCGTACGTCCACTCGATGGTGCAGTTCACCGACGGCTCCACGCTCGCGCAGGCAGGGCCGCCCGACATGCGGCTGCCCATCGCCCTCGGCCTCGGCTGGCCCGACCGCGTGCCGGGCGCCGCGCCCCCCGTGGACTGGACGCGCGCCCACACGTGGGAATTCCTCCCCCTGGACACCGACGCCTTCCCCTCTGTGCCGCTCGCCCGGCATGTCGGTAGCCTCGGCGGTACCGCGCCCGCGGTGTACAACGCGGCCAACGAGGAGTGCGTCGATGCCTTCCTCGCCGGTCTGCTGCCGTTCACCGGGATCGTGGACACCGTCGCGGCGGTGGTCGAGGAGAGCGACGGCGTCCCCGCCGGAACCTCCCTCACCCTCCCGGACGTCCTCGAAGCGGAGACCTGGGCCCGGCGACGGGCCCGTGAGCTGGCCGGCACGGCGAACCAGGAGATGACCGCATGACGGCGCTGATGTTCATCCTCGGCATACTCATCTTCGTCCTCGGGCTGCTCTTCTCCATCGCCTGGCACGAGTTCGGGCACTTCTCCACCGCCCGTATGTTCGGCGTCCGCGTGCCGCAGTTCATGGTCGGCTTCGGGCCGACCGTCTGGTCGCGCAAGCGCAAGGAGACCGAGTACGGCGTCAAGGCCATCCCGCTGGGCGGCTACATCCGGATGATCGGGATGTTCCCGCCGGGCGAGGACGGCGCCGTCCGCAAGCGCTCCACCTCGCCGTTCCGCGGCATGATCGAGGACGCCAGGGCCGCCGCCTTCGAGGAGCTCCAGCCGGGCGACGAGAAGCGGCTCTTCTACACGCGCAAGCCCTGGCAGCGCGTCATCGTCATGTTCGCGGGCCCGTTCCAGAACCTGATCCTGGCCGTCGTGATCTTCCTCGGCGTCCTGATGGCCTTCGGCGTGAACGAGCAGACGACCACCGTCGCCAGCGTCTCCGAGTGCGTCGTGCCGCAGGACGAGGGCGCCCGCGACTGCCGCGCCTCCGACCAGCCCGCGCCCGCCGCCGCCGCGGGGCTGCGCCCCGGCGACCGCATCGTCGCGTTCGACGGCGAGCCCGTCACCGAGTGGAGCACGCTCCAGGAGCGCATCCGCGACACCGTCGGCCCCGCCACCCTCACCGTCGAGCGCGGCGACCGCACCCTCGACCTGCGCGCCGACCTCATCGAGAACCAGGTCGCGAAGACCGACGGCGACGGCGGCTACGTCGAGGACGAGTACGTCAGCGCCGGATTCCTCGGCTTCTCCCCGGCCAGCGGCATCGAGCGGCAGAGCTTCACCGAGTCCGCCGGACGCATGGGCGACATCATGGCCAACGGCGTCCAGGCCCTGGTCAACATCCCCTCCGAGGTCCCGGGACTGTGGGACGCCGCCCTCGGCAACGGCGAGCGGGAGCCCGACTCCCCGATGGGCGTCGTCGGCGCCGCCCGCGTCGGCGGCGAGATCTTCACCCTCGACATCCCGGCCAGCCAGCAGATCGCCACGGCGCTCTTCCTGGTCGCGGGCTTCAACCTCTCGCTCTTCCTCTTCAACATGCTCCCGCTCCTCCCGCTCGACGGCGGCCACATCGCCGGCGCCCTGTGGGAGTCCGCACGCCGCAGGATCGCGCGCGCGCGGAACCGTCCCGACCCCGGCCCGTTCGACGTCGCGAAGCTCATGCCGGTCGCCTACGTCGTCGCAGGAGTCTTCGTCTGTTTCACTCTTCTGGTCCTCGCGGCCGACATCGTCAGTCCGGTCAGTCTGACCGGCTGAGGTGCCGTAGGCTCTGAGTGCTGGAAACCGCCCGTCGCACCGTGGGGTTGCACACGTCCATGACAGCCATCTCGCTGGGAATGCCGTCCGTACCGCTCAAACTGGCCGAGCGCCGTGTGAGCCGCAGAATCCAGGTGGGCACGGTCGCCGTGGGCGGTGACGCACCCGTCTCCGTGCAGTCCATGACGACGACCAGAACGTCCGACATCGGCGCCACGCTGCAACAGATCGCCGAGCTGACGGCCTCCGGCTGCCAGATCGTCCGGGTCGCCGTCCCGACGCAGGACGACGCCGACGCGCTCGCCGTCATCGCGCGGAAGTCGCAGATCCCGGTCATCGCCGACATCCACTTCCAGCCGAAGTACGTCTTCGCCGCCATCGACGCGGGCTGCGCCGCCGTCCGCGTCAACCCGGGCAACATCAAGCAGTTCGACGACCGGGTCAAGGAGATCGCGAAGGCGGCGTCCGAGACGGCCACGCCCATCCGCATCGGCGTGAACGCGGGCTCCCTCGACCGGCGCCTGCTGGCCAAGTACGGCCGGGCGACGCCCGAGGCGCTCGTCGAGTCGGCGCTGTGGGAGTGCTCGCTGTTCGAGGAGCACGGCTTCCGCGACATCAAGATCTCGGTCAAGCACAACGACCCGGTCGTCATGGTGAACGCCTACCGGCAGCTCGCCGCCGCCTGCGACTACCCGCTGCACCTCGGCGTCACCGAGGCGGGCCCCGCCTTCCAGGGCACCATCAAGTCGGCCGTCGCCTTCGGCGCCCTGCTCAGCGAGGGCATCGGCGACACCATCCGCGTCTCCCTCTCCGCCCCGCCGGTGGAGGAGGTCAAGGTCGGCACGCAGATCCTCGAATCCCTCGGCCTGCGCGAACGCGGCCTGGAGATCGTCTCCTGCCCCTCCTGCGGACGCGCCCAGGTGGACGTCTACACCCTCGCCGAGCAGGTCACCGCCGGGCTCGACGGCCTGGACGTCCCGCTGCGCGTCGCCGTCATGGGCTGCGTCGTCAACGGGCCTGGCGAGGCCCGCGAGGCCGACCTCGGCGTCGCCTCGGGCAACGGCAAGGGCCAGATCTTCGTCAAGGGCGAGGTCGTCCGCACCGTCCCCGAGTCGAAGATCGTCGAGACCCTCATCGAGGAGGCGCTCAAGATCGCCGCCACCATGAAGGACGACGGCGTCGCCTCGGGGGAGCCCGAGGTCTCCGTCAGCTGACGCACCCGGCACGGCACGGCCGCGCGGCCCCGGTACGCTGACCCGCACCCGCACCGCCTCCCGTCCGTGCCCCCGGGCACCCGACCGCCAAGGCACCGATCCGTGCTCACCACCTCCGCGACCCGGGTCCTGGGCCCCGACGACCTCAGCGCCGCCCTCGCCGTGCTGAACCAGGACCCGGTCGCCAACGCGTTCGTCACCGCCCGCGTGCTCGACTCAGGACTCGAACCGGCATGGCTGGGCGGCGAGATGTGGGGCTGGTACCGGCGGGGCCGGCTCAGGTCCCTGTGCTACGCGGGCGCCAACCTGGTGCCCATCGCCGCGGGCCCCGCCGCGGTCCGCGCCTTCGCCGACCGCGCCCTGCGGCAGGGCCGCCGCTGCTCCTCCATCGTCGGCCCCCACGCCCCGACCGCCCGGCTGTGGTCCCACCTCGAACCGTACTGGGGCCCCGCGCGCACCCTGCGCCGCCGCCAGCCCCTGATGGCCACCGACCGCATGCCCCCCGGCGTCACGCCGGACCCGGCGGTCCGGCGCGTGCGCAAGGAGGAGATGGACATCGTGCTGCCCGCCGCCGTCGCCATGTTCACCGAGGAGGTCGGCGTCTCTCCGCTGGACGCCGAGGACGGCGGCCTCACCTACCAGGCACGCGTCGCCGAGACCGTCGGCACCGGCCGCTGCTTCGCCAGGATCGAGGACGGCCGCGTCCTGTTCAAGGCCGAGATCGGCGCCGTCACCCCGCAGACCTGCCAGCTCCAGGGCGTGTGGACGGCGCCCGACCGGCGCGGCGAGGGGCTGGCCACCGCCGGGCTCGCCACCGTCCTCGCCGCCGCGCTCGCCGGGACCGCGCCCGTCGTCAGCCTCTACGTCAACGACTTCAACGCCGCCGCCCTCACGGTCTACCGCCGCCTCGGCTTCACCGAGACCGGCACGCTGATGAGCGTCCTGTTCTGACCGCCGCGCACACCCCCGCCCGCACCCGTGTCGGGCCGTACCGGCACGGGACTTCCGCCCGCCCGCGCGTTAGCCTCCCGGCATGACACCATCCCCCGGTGGCGCCGCCCCCGGCGACCAGCGCTTCCGCATCGCACCGCTCGACCTGGCCGGGGCCGTGGACGAGGCGCTGGCCGTCCAGGCAGAGGCGTTCGGACTGAGCAGGGAAGAGGTCGCCGTCCGCCGCCACATCGTCCTGCGCCACGCCGCCGCGCCGGGCGCGCGCGCCCTCGGCGCCACCGACGCCGACGGCAGGCTGGTCGGCTTCGTCTACGGCATGCCCAACGACCGCGCGCAGTGGTGGTCCACCGTCGTGGAGCCCTACCTGCGCCGCGGCGGGAACGAGTCCTGGCTCGACGACTCCTTCACGGTCACCGAGCTGCACGTGCACCCCGACCACCAGCAGCGCGGCATAGGCCGCCAGCTCATCACCGGCCTCACCGGCGCCGCCGACCAGCCCCGCTCCATCCTCTCCGCCATCGACACGGAGAGCCCGGCCCGCGGGCTGTACCGCAAGCTCGGCTACCAGGACCTCGCCCGCCGCGTCATGTTCCCCTCCGCCCCGACCCCGTACGCCGTCATGGGCGCCCCCCTGCCGCTGCGCGGCTGATCCCCGCCCCGCACCCGGCGGTCACAGCCAGACGGCGAACTCCAGCAGCGTCTCGCCCTCGTCGCGCTGCCCCGCCCGGTACGCCCGCGCCGCCGAGGCGACGGCCCGGAAGAGCGACCAGCCGCGCAGCCGGTCGGGATCGAGGTCCACCGAGTTCGCCAGCCGCGTGACGCGGCGCCGCGTCGCCGACGCGGCGCCCGCCGAGGCCACCAGGTCGTGCAGCCGGTCGCGCGTCAGCCGCGCCAGGTCGTAGGCGGGTTCGCCGACCACCGGTTCAGGGCCGACCGCGAGCCAGTGCGCCCGCGCGTCGTCCGAGGCGAGCACGGCGCCCTGCCTGAAGTCGCCGTGCAGCAGCAGCGGTTCCCCTCCGTCCGCGAGCAGTGCCTCGCGCGCGGCGAGCGCCTCGCCCACCAGCGGGGCGGTCTCCGGCGGGAGCGCCGCGGCCATCAGCTCCGCCTGCCCCGCCGTCCGCTCCGCGACCGAGGGGAACGGATGCCCCTCGCCCGGCGGCACCCACAGCCTGCGCAGCACGGAGACGGCCTCAAGGGACGCCTTCGCGTCGGCCAGGGATCGCAGCGACGTGCCGGGGCGCAGCCGTTCCAGCAGCAGTACGCCCGCCCCGGTGTCGGACCGCAGCACGCGCACGGCGCCCAGACCGTCCCAGCGCCGCAGCGCGGCCTCCTCGACCGCCGCCCGGCTCCCGGGCGCCGCCAGCTTCAGCACGGCGGGCGCGCCGTCGGCCGTCCGTACGAGGACCGCCATGCTCGTCCGCCCGCCGGGCGCCACGACGCGTTCCGGGGTCAGCTCCCAGCGGCGCGCTATGCCACCCGTCAGCTCGGGCAGCGCGGCCAGCCAGGCGTCGGCGCCCGCCGCCCGCTGGTGCCTGGCCAGATGTTCCGGGGGTGCCAGCTCCATGCTCAGCGGCTCCCGTCGGCCGCGTACTCGGGCAGGCCGGGGAACGGCACCGGCGCCCCGCTCCAGCGCGCCGCCCTGACCGCCGCCTCGCTCAGGGCCGACGCGGCGTCACCCCGCTCCTCGGCGGGACCCGCCTCGACGAGGTCGGCGTACGCCGCCGCGAGCCGCGTCTCCAACTCCCCGGCGAGCCGTACGGCGCCCGCCTCGTCCGTCACCTCGAAGGGCAGCGCGTACGCGGCGGCCGACGCGACCGGCGTGCCGCCCAGGTCGCGCACGGTGCGGTGCAGCGTGTCGCGGCGGGCGCGGTGGGCGGTGAACGCCTCGGACACCTCCTGGCCGCGGTCGTCGCCGATCCGGCCGCCGACGACGCCGTAGCCGTAGACCGCCGCGTGTTCCGCGGCGAGCGCGGCCTGGGTCGCGTCGAGCGCGGACGGCGTGCCGTCCTCGGCGCGGTGCGCGGTGCGGCGGGCTGGGGAGCGGGTCATACGCGGGCCTCGTTCAGCAGATGGGCCTGGACCGTGCCGGACGCCGCGAGCGAGGCGAGCAGCCGGGCGAGGTCAGGGGGGAGGTCGGGCAGGGCGCGGGTGCGGCTCCTGGCCAGCGCGCGTTCCGCGTCGGCGAGGGCCGACAGGGCCGCGGCGGCGTCCGCCGGGACCTCGGGTGTGCCGTCGGCCACACCGCCCGCGGCCGGGTCGTCCGCGCCGAGCGCCGTGACGTGGGCCGCGACGACCGCGCGCAGCGGCGTGAGCGTGGCGTCGAGCGCCGGGTGGGCGGCGGCGGTGGCGTCGTAGTGGGCGAGCAGTCCGCTGCTGTCCCTGGCGGCCCGGCGGCGCAGCCCCCGGGTCGTCGCGGGACCGGCGCCGCCACCGGCCGCGCCGCCGTCCCCGCCGGTGCAGCCGGCCGTGGCGACGGTGAGACCGGTCACGATGCCGCCGGTCAGGAGAGAGCGTCTGGGCAGACCAGAGGACATGCCAGAGGACATGGCTTCCCGCACTTCCCGTTGTGAGAGAACGACAAGATCACCGCACGGTGAGCGTACCCGGGGGCCCGTCCCGTTCCCGCGCCACCCCGGACCCCGGGCGTGCCCGGGGGCGGGCCCATCGGCGGTCGGCGGTGTCTGCGGCAGGCGATAGGGTGTGGGCCGGGCGCGCCCGACACGCACCGTCCGACAACAGCACACGCGGCCGAGGAGTCACCCGGATGAGCACGACCCAGATCGAGAGGCTGCGGGCACTCCTGGAACCCCTGGCCGCCGCGCGCGGCATGGACCTGGAGGACGTGCGCATCACCCCGGCGGGCCGCCGTCGGCTGCTCCAGGTGGTCGTGGACACGGACGAGGGCGTGCAGCTCGACGCGTGCGCCGAGCTGAGCCGCGACGTCTCCGAGAAGCTGGACGAGACGGACGCCATGGGGGAGGCCCCCTACGAACTCGAAGTGACCTCGCCCGGCGCCGAGCGCACCCTGACCGAGCCCCGCCACTTCCGCCGGGCGACCGGCCGTCTCGTCCTGATCACGCCCCGCGAGGGCGCGGAGCTGACCGCGCGCGTCGTCGCCGTGGACGAATCGGGAGTGGATCTCCAGGTCCCGGGGGAGAAGGGACGCAAGCCCACGGCCCGCCGGATCGACTTCGACGGGATCGCGCGGGCGCGGGTCCAGGTCGAGTTCAGCCGTAAGCCGGCAGGCGACGACGAGAGCAGCAAGGAGGCGTAGCCGTGGACATCGACATGAGTGCCCTGCGTTTGCTCGTCCGGGAGAAGGAGATCTCCCTGGACCTGCTGGTGGAGGCGATCGAATCGGCCCTCCTGATCGCGTACCACCGCACCGAGGGCAGCCACCGCAGGGCCCGCGTGGTCCTCGACCGGGCGACGGGCCATGTGACGGTCTGGGCCGTCGAGGACGAGACCGACCTCGACGGGGCTGCCGACGGTGCGGAGCCGCGTGAGTTCGACGACACGCCGACCGACTTCGGCCGGATCGCCGCGACCACCGCCAAGCAGGTCATCCTCCAGCGGCTGCGGGACGCCGAGGAGGACGTGACCTTCGGCGAGTACGCCGGGCGCGAGGGCGACGTCGTCGCCGGGATCGTCCAGCAGGGCCGCGACCCCAAGAGCGTGCTGGTGGACATCGGCCGCCTGGAGGCGATCCTGCCGCCGCAGGAGCAGGTTCCGGGTGAGGAGTACCCGCACGGCGCGCGGCTGCGGTCGTACGTGGTGCGCGTCGTGAAGGGCGCGCGCGGTCCCTCCGTGACGCTCTCGCGCACCCACCCGAACCTCGTGCGCAAGCTGTTCGAGCTGGAGGTCCCCGAGATCGCGGACGGCAGCGTCGAGATCGCCGCGATCGCCCGCGAGGCCGGGCACCGCAGCAAGATCGCGGTGCGCTCGCTGCGGCAGGGGCTGAACGCGAAGGGCGCGTGCATCGGGCCGATGGGCGGCCGGGTGCGCAGCGTCATGGCCGAGCTGCACGGCGAGAAGATCGACATCGTGGACTGGTCGGACGACCCGGCCGAGATGGTCGCGAACGCCCTGTCGCCCGCCCGGGTCACCCGGGTGGAGGTGGTGGACGCCGCCGCCAGGTCGGCGCGGGTGACCGTGCCCGACTACCAGCTGTCGCTCGCGATCGGCAAGGAGGGCCAGAACGCCCGCCTCGCCGCCCGCCTGACCGGCTGGCGTATCGACATCAGGCCCGACACGGAGCAGCCGGGCCGCCCTGAGGAGCCGGGTCGCTCCGAGCGCCCCGGCAGGACCGAGCAGCCCGGCAGGGCCGGGGCGGCCTAGACCGGCGCCCCGCAGGAACCCGCCGACGGGCCCCGGACACGTGACGGGGCCCCTCCGGCGCGCCCGGGGGCGGCCGGGCACACGGCGCGGCGGGAATGCGGGCGGCGCGCCCGTCCGTTGTCACGACCACCGGTACGGTGACCCCTTTCGGCGCCGTGCGTACGGGGAGGTAGAATTCTCAGTGTCTGGCCGGACGCATGCGCGCGCCTGCCCGGAACGTACCTGTGTCGGATGCCGACAGCGCTCAGCCAGGAACGGTCTGCTGCGTGTGGTGGTGGTCGGGGAACACTGTGTCCCCGATCTTCGCGGTACGCTGCCCGGTCGGGGCGCATACCTGCATCCCACACCGACCTGTCTCGAACTGGCGGTCCGCCGTCGCGCGTTCCCCCGGGCCTTCAGGACCCAGGGGCCGCTCGGCACCGGCGAGCTGCGGCAGGCGGTCGGTGGGGACGCGCCCGGTGCGCCACCGGCGCAGGCACGGTAAAGCACAGAAACGTCGCGCGGAACGGCCGCGCGGCAGGTACCTCGCGAGTGGGAAGTAGGTCGAGATTGCGATGAGCACTCGATGAGTACGCGATGAGTACGCCCGTGAAGTAGCGAAGGTCCGGCGGACGACCGACCCCGGACCGTAGAAGGAGCGAAGTGGCTAAGGTCCGGGTATACGAGCTCGCCAAGGAGCTTGGGGTGGAGAGCAAGGTCGTCATGGCCAAGCTCCAAGAACTTGGTGAATTCGTCCGTTCGGCGTCCTCGACGATCGAGGCGCCGGTTGTCCGAAAACTGACTGATGCATTGAGTGCGGGGAACGGTTCAGGCCGTAGGCCCGCGCGTCCCGGTGCGCCCGCCCCGCGGCCCGGCGCGCCGAAGCCCGGTGCGGCAGGGCCCCGTCCCGGCGCCCCGCGTCCCGGTGCGCCCGCGCCCGGTGGTGCCCCCGCGGCCGGTCCGAAGCCGGGCGGTCCGCGCCCGACGCCAGGCCCCGCGCCCGCCCCGGCCGCCCCGCGGCCCGCGGCGAAGCCGGCACCGGCCGCGCCCGAGTTCACGGCCCCGCCCGCCCCGCCCGCGCCCCCCGCGGGTGACACGGCGGCGGCCCGCCAGACGACGCCGCGCCCCGGCGGCCAGCAGGGCCCGAAGCCGGGCTCGCGTCCGGCCGCCCCGCGTCCCGGTGGCGGCGCGCCGTCCGCCGGTGCGGGCAAGACCGCCCCGGCCAAGCCGGGCGGTCCCAAGCCAGGTGGCAGGCCCGCGGGCCCGCGTCCCGGCAACAACCCCTTCACGACCAGCGGTTCCACGGGCATGGCCCGTCCGCAGGCGCGCCCCGGTCCCGCGGCGCGTCCCGGCGGCCAGGGTGCCCCCGGCGCCCCGCGTCCCGGCGGCGGCCAGGACCGGCCCGGCCCGCGTCCGCAGGCTCCCGGCGGCAACCGCGCGACGCCAGGCAACATGCCGCGTCCGCAGTCCGGGCCCGGCGGCCCGCGTCCCGGCCCGCCCGGTAACCGTCCGAACCCCGGCATGATGCCGCAGCGGCCCTCGGCCGGCGGTCGTCCCGGCGGCCCCGGTGGCCGTCCGGCGGGCGGTCCCCGTCCCGGTGGCGGCGCGGGCGGCGGCGGGTTCGCCGGCCGCGGTGGCGGCGGTGGCGGCGGTGGCCGTCCCGGCTTCGGCGGCGGTGGCGGTGGCGGCGGGTTCGCCGGCCGTGGCGCCGGTGGCGGCGCCGGTACGGGCACCCGTCCCGGCGGCGGTGGCGGCGGCTTCGGTGGCGGCGGTGGCCGTCCCGGCTTCGGCGGCCGTCCCGGCGGCCCCGGTGGCCGTGGTGGCACGCAGGGCGCCTTCGGCCGTCCCGGCGGTCCCGCGCGCCGTGGGCGCAAGTCGAAGCGGCAGCGCCGTCAGGAGTACGAGGCCATGCAGGCCCCGTCCATCGGCGGCGTCATGCTGCCGCGCGGCAAGGGCGAGGCGATCCGTCTCTCCCGTGGCGCGTCGCTGACCGACTTCGCCGAGAAGATCAACGCCAACCCGGCGTCGCTCGTGCAGGTCATGTTCAACCTCGGCGAGATGGTCACCGCGACCCAGTCGGTCTCCGACGAGACGCTGCACCTGCTCGGCGACGAGATGAACTACACGGTGCAGATCGTCAGCCCGGAGGAGGAGGACCGCGAGCTGCTGGAGTCCTTCGACATCGAGTTCGGCGAGAACGAGGGCGGCGAGGAGGCCCTGACCTCCCGGCCCCCGGTCGTCACCGTCATGGGCCACGTCGATCACGGCAAGACCCGCCTGCTCGACGCGATCCGCAAGACGAACGTCATCGAGGGCGAGGCCGGCGGCATCACCCAGCACATCGGTGCCTACCAGGTCTCCACCGAGGTCAACGGCGACGACCGGCGGATCACCTTCATCGACACCCCGGGCCACGAGGCGTTCACCGCCATGCGTGCCCGTGGTGCGAAGTCCACCGACATCGCGATCCTGGTGGTCGCGGCCAACGACGGCGTGATGCCGCAGACGGTCGAGGCGCTGAACCACGCCAAGGCCGCCGACGTGCCGATCGTCGTCGCGGTGAACAAGATCGACGTCGAGGGCGCCGACCCGACGAAGGTGCGCGGCCAGCTGACCGAGTTCGGTCTCGTGGCCGAGGAGTACGGCGGTGACACGATGTTCGTGGACATCTCCGCACGTCAGGGCACCAACATCGAGGGCCTGCTCGAAGCGGTCATCCTGACCGCGGACGCGACCCTCGACCTGCGGGCCAACCCGGAGCAGGACGCGCAGGGCATCGCGATCGAGGCCCACCTCGACCGCGGCCGTGGCGCCGTGGCGACGGTGCTGGTCCAGCGCGGCACGCTGCGGGTCGGCGACACGATGGTGGTGGGCGACGCCCACGGCCGCGTGCGCGCCATGCTCGACGACACCGGGCGCAACCTCACCGAGGCCGGGCCTTCCACGCCGGTCCTGGTGCAGGGTCTGACCAACGTCCCGGGCGCGGGCGACAACTTCCTCGTCGTCAGCGAGGACAGGACCGCCCGGCAGATCGCCGAGAAGCGTGCCGCCCGTGAGCGGAACGCCGCGTTCGCCAAGCGCACCCGCAGGGTCTCCCTGGAGGACCTGGACAAGGTGCTCAAGGCGGGCGAGATCCAGCAGCTCAACCTCATCCTCAAGGGCGACGCGTCCGGTTCGGTCGAGGCCCTGGAGTCCTCGCTGCTCCAGCTCGACGTCGGCGAGGGCGTGGACCTGCGGGTGCTGCACCGCGGCGTCGGCGCGGTCACCGAGACCGACATCGACCTCGCGGCGGGCTCCGACGCCATCGTCCTCGGCTTCAACGTGCGCGCCGAGGGGCGTGCCACGCAGGCGGCCGAGCGCGAAGGGGTGGACGTCCGGTACTACTCGGTCATCTACCAGGCGATCGAAGAGGTCGAGGCGGCCCTGAAGGGTCTGCTCAAGCCGGAGTTCGAAGAGGTCGAGCTGGGCACGGCGGAGATCCGCGAGGTCTTCCGCTCCTCCAAGCTGGGCAACATCGCGGGTGTCCTCATCCGCTCCGGCGAGGTCAGGCGGAACACCAAGGCGCGCGTGGTCCGTGACGGCAAGGTCGTCGCGGAGAACCTCAACATCGAGGGTCTGCGCCGCTTCAAGGACGACGTCACCGAGATCCGCGAAGGGTTCGAGGGCGGTATCAACCTCGGCAACTTCAACGACATCAAGATCGACGACGTCATCGCCACCTACGAGATGCGGGAGAAGCCCCGCGCCTGACCCCACCCGGGCCGGGGCCCGTCGCCGGAGCTGTGAAACTCCGTCGATGGGCCCCGGCCCTGGCCATTACGATCACCATATGTATACCGGGACGCTGTCGTTCGACCTGCTGCTCGGCGACGTCAGATCGCTGAAACAGAAACGCTCCGTGGTCCGGCCGATCGTGGCCGAACTGCGCCGGAAGTACACGGTGAGCGTGGCCGAGGTCGGCGACCAGGACCTGCACCGCCGCGCGACCATCGGGCTGGCGGCGGTGTCGGGCGACGCGGGCCACCTCACCGGCGTGCTCGACGAGTGCGAGCGGTGGATGGCGGCCCGGCCCGAGGTGGAACTGCTGTCGGTACGGCGGCGGCTCCACGGCGACGAGGACGAATAGCAAGGAGACAGACCAGTGGCCGACAACCCCCGGGCCAAGAGGCTGGCGGACCTCATCCGTGAGGTGGTCGCGCAGAAGCTGCAACGGGACGTGAAGGACCCGCGCCTGGGCAGCCGGGTGACCATCACCGACACCAGGATCACCGGCGACCTGCGCGAGGCCACCGTGTTCTACACGGTCTACGGCGACGACGCCGACCGTGCCGAGGTCGCCGCGGGCCTGAACAGCGCGCGCGGCATCCTGCGCTCCGCCGTGGGCGCGGCGGCGGGCGTGAAGCACACGCCGAGCCTGGAGTTCGTCCCCGACGCCCTGCCGGAGAACGCGCGCAACCTCGACGACCTCTTCGACCGCGCGCGGGAGCGTGACGAGGAGGTACGCCGTGCGTCGGCGGGCGCCGACTACGCGGCCGGGGCCGACCCGTACGTCAGCAAGGACGAGAAGGACGCCACGGACGAGAAGGAAGACTGACCGTCCCATGAGCCGCACCACCAGCACCCGCGCGGCAGGCGCCGCCGACGGGCTCGTCGTCGTGGACAAGCCCGCCGGTTTCACGTCGCACGACGTCGTGGCCGTGCTGCGCGGTATCGCGCGCACGCGCCGCGTCGGCCACGCGGGCACGCTCGACCCCATGGCGACGGGCGTCCTCGTCCTCGGCCTCGGGCGCGCCACCCGGCTGCTCGGACATCTCGCGCTGACCGAGAAGGAGTACCGGGGCACCGTCCGCCTCGGCCAGACGACGGTGACCGACGACGCCGAGGGCGAGGTCACCGGCGCCACGGGCGCGGCGGGCCTCGACCCGGCGGCGGTCGCCGCCGCCGTCGCCGCCCTGACCGGCGACCTCATGCAGGTCCCGGCGAAGGTGAGCGCGATCAAGATCGACGGCAAGCGCTCCTACCGCCGCGTACGGGACGGCGAGGACGTCGAGATCCCGGCCAGGCCGGTGACGGTCTCCACGTTCACCGTCACGGCCACCGCCGAGCGCACGGCCGACGACGGCACCCCCGTCACCGACCTCGACGTCACGGTCGTCTGCTCGTCGGGCACCTACATCCGCTCCCTCGCCCGCGACCTGGGCGCGGCCCTCGGGACGGGCGGCCACCTCACCGCGCTGCGCCGCACCCGCGTCGGGCCGTACGCGCTGGAGGCCGCCCACACCCTCGACGCGCTGCGCGCCGAACTCGCCGTGCTGCCGCTCGGCGAGGCAGCCGCCGCCGCGTTCCCGCGCTGGGACGTGGACGAGCGGGCGGCCCGCCTCCTCGGCAACGGCGCCCGCCTCGACGCGCCGGGCCTGCCACCGGGGCCCGTGGCGGTCTTCGGCCCCGAGGAGCGGTTCATCGCCCTCGTCGAGGCGCACGAGGAGACGACCCGCAGCCTCGCCGTGTTCGTCTGACCGCCCCGTCCCCGCCGCCGTTCACCCGAACGGCGGCATATCGGTGCAGAACCTCCCCGAGCGGGGCAGAGTGCTCCCGCGCCGCCGTGCGGGCGGCGCCGAGCGGCACGGGAGGTTCGGCAGATGGCGGTGGACGGGGCCTTTCCCTTGTGCGTCCGCGACCTGGCGGGGCGGACGCGGGGGCAGGGCTTCCTCGCCGACCCGGCCGCCGGCACCGTCGTCACGACGCACGAGGCCGTTGACGGCCTCGCCAGGCTCCTGCTGCACACGCCGGGCGGCGGCGCGCGGCACGTACGCGCCGACGCCGTCACCCCGCTGCCGGAGTGGGACCTCGCCCTGATCGACGCGCCGGGCATCGACGCCGAGCCGCGTCTCATCGGCGGCGAACGCCCGCCGGGCAGCGCCGTCCGCGTCCGGCTCGACGCGTGGACCGACTCCGTGCTGCTGGCGGGCGGCCCCGCCACGTACACCGCCACCGACCGGCTCCACCGCGTCGCCGCGACGGCCGCGCTGCCGCTCCCGTCCGGACGGCTCGCGGCCCTGCGGCTGAACGCGGCGCACAGCGGCAGCCCCGTCATCGACAGCGCCACGGGCGCCGTGGTTGCCGTGCTGGGGACGGCCCTGCACCGCGCCGGACGCACGGCGGGGCTCGCCGTCCCGCTGCGCGCGGCGGCGGAGCG
This sequence comes from Streptomyces avicenniae, assembly GCF_000719135.1. Classification (GTDB taxonomy): domain Bacteria; phylum Actinomycetota; class Actinomycetes; order Streptomycetales; family Streptomycetaceae; genus Streptomyces; species Streptomyces avicenniae. The sequence goes on from NZ_JOEK01000016.1 coordinate 109,082, forward strand.
TGGCGGGCCGCTGGCCGACCTGTTGCGGCGCAACGGCCGGGCGGTGCCAGGGTTCGGCGCCGACCTCAACCCGGCAGGTCTGCGGGCGCTCACCGCCGCGACGCTCACCGGGGCGCCGGGCGACGGCGGCCCGGACGGCGGGGTCGGCGGCGAGCTGGCGGAGTTCGAGGCGGCCCGCGCGCAGGTGCTGCCCCTCGCGGCGCTGCCGGGGGACGGCCGGGCGCGCGCGGTGGCCGCGTACGCCGTGCGGCGGCAGGCGGGCGGCGCCCCGACCGTGTGGCTGCGGGCCGCGGACCTGCGCGCCGGCGACCGTAGCCTGCGGGACGCCTTGGCGCGCGTGCTGCCGGGCGTCGATCCGGACGTCGCCGCCAGGACCGCGCGGGACGACGGGCGCCCGCTGCTGGTCGTCCTGGACGCGCCGGGCGACGTCCCGGCAGCGCGGCTGCCCGGCTGGGTGGCCGCGTCCTGCGCGTGGCTGCGGACGGCGGACGTGCGGCTGGTGCTGGTCTGCTCACCGGCGTTGCGCGCGGACGTCGCGTCGGCGCACCGGCTCGACGGCGTGGTGCGGCGGATCGTCCGGGCGCCGGGCTGCGGGGCGTCCGCCGGGGAGGTGACGGAGCGGCTGCGGGAGGCGGCGCGGCGTTCCGTCGGGACGGGCGCGCTGGGGCGGCGGGCCTTCGAGGCGCTGTTCCCCGCGTCGGACGGCTGCGGCGGCGCGGTGCTCGGCGAGGGGGTGATGCGGCCCGAGGGCGCGGGATACCGGTTCGTGGACGGGGAGTTCGCCGACTGGCTGCACGCGCCGCACCTCGACCTGGACGCCACGCTCGCGGCGGCGGCGCGGGGCGCCGTGGCGCGGGACCGCGCGGGGACCGTCGTCCAGGCGATGCTGCACCTGGCGCGCCGGGCCGGGGCCGACGCCCTGCGCCGCCGCCTGCGGCCCCTCGCCGAGGCCCTGGACGCGCCGGGCGACACCGGCTGGTGGGCCAGGCACCTGCTGCACGCCGTCCCCCTCGGGCTGCCGGAGGCGGCCGGGTTGCTGGCCGAACTGCGCTGGCTGGCCGACCGGATCGGCGGGCGCACGCTGCCGACCGGGCCGTTCGGCCCCGCGTTCTGGCGCGGCCTGCGGCTGCCGGACGAGGAGACCTTCGACCTTCTGCGGCGGCTGCTGCCCGCCGACGGGCCCGGCACCGGGGGCGAGCGGTACCTGTCGGCCGCCGCCGCGCTGCTGGCCGCCGCGCCGGAGGCGGGCGTGGCGGCGGTCTGCCGGTGGTTCGGGGACGAGCGGCCGTTGCGCTGTGGCAGCGGCCCCGCGCCGGGGGAGCTGACCGTCGCCACCGCAGCCCAGGCGCTGCTGTACGCCCATCGCGGCCTGGCCCCCGCCGAGCTGGCGGCGGCCCTGGCCGGGGCGGCGCACCCGCGCGCGGACGAGCTGCTGACCGAGCTGGCCGCCGACCCGTGGACGGGCCCGCTGACCGGTCCGCGCACCGGCCCGCGCGGCGTGGCGGAGGCGCTCCCGCGGGCGTTCTGCGGCCGGGCCGGGTGAGGCGGCCGTCCTCGCGGTGCCGGGTGCCGGGTACCTTGGACCCGCAGGTCCACCGGTGACGGTGGCGAGGGTTCGGGCGAGGAGCGAGAACGGTGCAGCGCTGGCGTGACGTGACGGACATCCCCGGGGACTGGGGACGTAGCGTCGTCACCATCGGTTCGTACGACGGTGTTCACCGGGGGCATCAGCTGATCATCGGACGGGCGGTGGCCCGTGCCAGGGAACTCGGCGTGCCCGCCGTGGTGGTGACCTTCGACCCCCACCCCAAGGAGGTCACCAGGCCGGGCAGCCACCCGCCGCTGCTCGCGCCCCATCCGCGCCGCGCCGAACTGATGGCGGCGCTCGGCGTGGACGCGGTGCTGGTGCTGCCGTTCACCGAGGAGTTCTCGCAGCTGGCGCCCGCCGACTTCGTCGTGAAGGTGCTCGTCGAGCGGCTCCACGCGCGCGCCGTCGTGGAAGGCCCGAACTTCCGCTTCGGCCACCGGGCGGCGGGGACGGTCGCCACGCTCGCGGAACTGGGCGGGACGTACGGCTTCGAGGTCGTCGTGGTGGATCTCTACGAGCGCGGCGCCGCGGGCCATGGCGAGGCGTTCTCGTCGTCGCTGGCACGGCGGCTCGTCGCCGAGGGGGACGTGGCGGGCGCCGCCGAGGTGCTCGGGCGTCCGCACCGCGTCGAGGGCGTCGTCGTGCACGGGGCGCGGCGCGGGCGTGAACTGGGCATCCCCACGGCGAACCTCGACACCGTGCCCCACACGGCGATCCCGGCGGACGGCGTCTACGCGGGCTGGCTCCTCGCGGCGGGGGAGCGGATGGCCGCCGCCGTCTCGGTCGGCACCAACCCGCACTTCCACGGCACGCAGCGCACCGTCGAGGCGCACGCGCTCGGCCGCACGGACCTCGACCTGTACGGGATGACGGTCGCCGTGGACTTCACCGAGTTCGTGCGCGGCCAGGAGTCGTTCGACTCGCTCGACGCGCTGCTGGAGAAGATGGCGGACGACCTGCGGCGCGTCCGCGAGCTGACCAGCGGCGGCTGACCGGACCGGGGTCCGGCCGACCGCCACCGGCCGGACCGCTCAGCCCTGCGGCGGGCGCCCCCACCCGCCCGGCTGCTGCGGGAACCCCTGACCCGGCCCCGCGGGGGGCGGCGGCTGGACCTGCGGCGGATACCCGTACTGCGGCTGCTGCGGCTGCTGCTGTCCCGGGTGGGCGGCGGGCGCCGGATAGCCGTACCCCTGCGGGGGCTGGCCAGGACCCTGACCCTGGCCCGGCAGCGGCGGCGCCACCTGCGGCGGCATCCCGCCGTCCGGGGTCCACAGGCCCTGCTCCTGCTGCATGCGGGAGAAGTCCTCCGCGATCAGCGCGGCGAGGTCGAAGTACGCCTGCCGGGTTTTCGGCCGCATCAGGTCGAGGTCCACCTCGGCGCCCGCGGCGAGGTGCTCGTCGAACGGCGCGACGACGACACCGCGGCAGCGCGTCTTGAAGTGCCCGACGATGTCCTCGACCTTGACCATCCTGCCGGTCTCGCGCACCCCCGAGATGACGGTGATGCTGCGCCGCACCAACTCCCCGTACCCGTGGGCGGCGAGCCAGTCGAGCGTGGTGCTCGCGCTGCTCGCGCCGTCCACCGAGGGCGTCGAGACGATGATCAGCTGGTGCGCGAGGTCCAGGACGCCGCGCATGGCGCTGTACAGCAGGCCGGTACCCGAGTCCGTGAGGATGATCGGATACTGCTTGCCCAGCACCTCGATGACGCGCCGGTAGTCCTCGTCGCTGAACGCCGTGGAGATCGCCGGGTCCACGTCGTTGGCCAGGATCTCCAGGCCGGACGGCGCCTGCGACGTGAACCTGCGGATGTCCATGTAGCTGTGCAGGTAGGGGATCGCGCCCACCAGGTCGCGGATCGTCGCCCCGGTCTCACGGCGGACGCGGCGGCCGAGCGTGCCCGCGTCCGGGTTGGCGTCGATCGCGATGACCTTGTCCTGCCGCTCGCTGGCCAGCGTCGAGCCGAGGGCGGTGGTCGTGGTCGTCTTGCCCACGCCGCCCTTCAGGCTGATGACCGCGATCCGGTAGCAGGACAGGACGGGCGTGCGGATCGCGTTCAGCTTCCGCTGGCGCTCCTCCTCGGCCGCCTTGCCGCCGATGCGGAAGCGGGAGGTCGGCTTGCTGGCGGCCTGGGACCGCTGCTTGCGCCGCCGGTCGTTGAGCAGACGGTCGGACGACAGCTCGACGGACGCCGTGTAGCCCAGCGCCCCCGGCTGCATCGGCACCGGCTGGTTCGAGGGGTCGGGCCAGCCGTTCTCGCGGGGGTCCTGCGGGCGGGCCGCGGGGACCCCGGGGCCGGGCTGCTGTTGCTGCGCCGGGCCCGGCGGCAGCGCGTGCTGCGGCGCCTGCGGGTACTGCGGCGCGGGCGGCTGCGGGAATTGCGGGCCGGGGGGCGGTGCCGCCGGCTGCTGCTGCTCGTACGGCGCGGGCAGTGAGGGCTGTTGCTGCTGGACGGGGCCTGGCTGGGGCACGCCGGGATGAAGTACCGGGCCGCCGTGGGCCGGTGTGCCGGAGGGCGGCCACCCTCCCGGCGCTGCCTGCTGGGCCGCCGGGGGCTCAGGCCACTGGGGCAGCGCGGGCGGCTGCTGGTTCTGCGGGGCAGGGGCGTGTGGCGAGCCCTGGACGGGCCGCGCGTACGACGGCAGGCCGGGCGGCCCGGCCGTCGGCGGGGGAGACGCCTCCGCCGGGGACGGCTGGGGCCACTGCGGCGCCGCGCCGTGCGCCTGATGGGGCGTCGGCTGCGGCCACTGCGGGGCGGCCGGACGTTCCGGCGCCGGGCCGGGCGCCGGGAAGGGACCCGGCGCGTTCTGCGCGTGGGCGCCGGGCAGCGAAGGCGGTCCCGGAGGCGCCGCGAGACGGGGGTCGGCCGTCGGCTCCGGCTCGGCGTCCTCCTCGAACTCCAGCGCGGCCTCGGTCCCCGACTTGGTGAACTCGACCTCCACGCTGGGCGCCTCGGGCGACGCCGGACGCTTCGGCGGCGTGAAGATCGCCGTGTGCTCCGAGGCGATGGGCCCGCCGCCCGCCCCGCCGAACGGCGGCGCTGGCGAGGAGGGCTCAGGCTGCGGTCCCGCCGGTGGCGGCGGGGCGGACGGAGTCTCCGCCGACGGCGGATCGATCCGGAAGTCCGGTGGCAGCGGCGGGAGTCCGGCGGGGCGCTCCGCGGGCGGCGCGGGCGGGACAGGCGGAAGCGACGGCGCGACGGCCGCGGGCGGCTGCTCCGGCGTGACGTCGGGGGCCGCCCCGGCGTCGGCCCGTGCGGGCTCCGCGTGCGGCGGCTCCTCGGGCGCGCGCTCCGGTTCCGGTTCCGGCTCCGTGACGTCGGCGGGCGGCGGCGTGCTCTCCGCCTCGGGCCGTACGGGAGGGGGCGGCGGTGCGGGCCAGGCAGGGGCCGGGGGCGCCGACACCGGCGGCGGTTCCGGCTGCTGAGCGGCCTGTTCGTCGTGCTCCTGCTGCTGCCGCTGCGCCTCGGCCGCCGCCTTCCGCACGGAGGACGGGGAGAACTTCATCGTCCTGCCGTCGGACTCCTCGTCGTCACCGACCGCGGGCGACGGCACCGACGGCGGTCCTGGCACCGGGGCGGGCGGCGGGGGGAATCCGGCCGGAGCCGCCTGCTGCGGCACCGAAGGCGGCGCACCCCTGGGCGGACCCTGCTCCCCGCCCCCGGCGGGCGTGCTCGCCGCGCCGCCGGAGTACCAGGCGGGCGGGGTGTAGTCGATGGTGAACTGCCCGGTGGTCTCCGACTCCTCCTCAAGGAGATCGTCATCGGGCCGTTCGTCGGCGGAGGACTCCTCCGCGGGGCGAACCTTGTCCCGATCGCTGTTCACGACGTGCCTCCCGCTCCTGGTATTGCTCCCTGATCCGCCCCTCGCGGGTTCCGCTGCCTGGTTGACGGACCGGAGCCCCGGAACGGTTCCCGCGGCACGGGTCAGGGCACTGCGCACAGCACCACTGCCGTGTTGTCCCTCACCCTAGTGGGCGTACGGGGGAGACCCGTAGCCCTCCTCCTCCCCCCAGGTGCGCATTCCGGCCGAAAAACAGCGGAAGCAGACCAGTTGTGAGCGAAATGGGCGGGGTGTGTCAGTTGTGTGCGTCCAGGCGGCTCGGGTTGCCCAGCAGCCCGATCTCACTGTCGGTCGGCACCATACGGACCAGCCGCCGCGCCGTACGCGTGCACCACAACGTCGCGTCCTCGGCGAACGTGGACAGCGCCTCCGCCTGCACCGGGGGCAGCGCCATCACCTTGCCTATCCGGCTGCCCTCCTCGGGCGAGACCCGCTGCACGCCGACCAGCGCCGCGCGCTCCATCAGCCGGGCCGCCGCCGGTCCCAGATAGGGCAGCAGCGTCAGAACGGGCTGCCAGGGCGCCGACGCGACCCGCCCCCGTGGCGGCCGCACACCGCAGTCCCGCACCACCAGCACCGGGCTGCCCAGCGTCGCCCCCAGGGGCGGCACGCGGCCCACCTCGTGCAGCGTCATGTGTTCCAGACCGCCGTTGGCGGCCTGGGCCAGTCGCGCCCAGACATGTGCGCGCCCGGTCTCCACGGCCACCCGCACCCCGGTCGCCACCGCGCGCAACGCCAGCACCTGCGCCGTCCACACACCGCCTATCAGCACCATGTCGTACGGCACGGGGTGATGGATGCCCAGCACGGCGGGCCGCGACCTGCTGTCCACACCCACGACGATCCCGTCGTCGCCCACCGGCAGCGCCAGCCGCGACAGTTCCCCGACGGACAGCACATGACTCCCGCGTGGCATCAGTCCAGCCCTCCCAGCGGCAACGTCGCCCGCAGGCCCGCCACCTGTTCCCTGTCCATCCGCACGAGCCCCACGCGCGCACCACGTGCCGCCCGCGTCAACGCGCCCGCGGCCGAGCGCAGTTCGTCCTCCCCGCGCCCCGTCACCCGCACATGCCCGTCGAACGCGACCGCGCGCGGACCGCGCGCCCGCAGGGTCAGGCTGAACGTCGTGGCGAACGCGGGCACCGACGTCAGCAGCGCGACCAGGGCCGGGAGCGGCGCGCCCCCCGCCCCGAGCACCGGCCAGCGCGCCACACGGAACGTCGAGTGCCACCGGTCGTCGCACCGCCACACCCGCGTGCCCTCCGCCGTGCGGCGCGGACGCTCCCCGTCCCGCTGCCCGACGACCGTCGTCACCAGCGGATCGGAACTCGTGCACGCCGCCACCGCCGACAGCAGCTCGGCCTCCGACAGCACCGTCGCCGCGAACCCCGCCCCGGACAGCCGGCTCACCAACTGACCTGCCGCCCGCGCCAGACAGCGCTGCGCCCCCAGCAGCCCCCCACCCCGCTCCGCGACCGCCTCGGGGCACAGCTCGGGATCGAGCCGCAGCGTCACCCAGGTCAGCCGCAGCGCCGGTGGGGTGCCCCCCGGCCCGTCCGTCTGCAACAGCGTGTAACTCGCCCTCGCCACCGACACGTCGGGCAGCATCGGCGCCGGTGCGGGCTGCGTGTGCTGGACGCACTGCACCGACGCCAGGCGTATGCCGTCCGTGTCCAGCGCGTCGTGCAACAGCGTCAGCGGCAACGGTCGCCCGTCCAGGCCCGGTTGCAGGGGCGTCAGCCCGGCCTCCACCCGCAGCGCGACCGTCAGGAAGCCGCCGTCCTCCGCCATCCCCATCTCGTGCCGCTCGCGTCCGTCACGCCCGGAGCGCGCGGCGTACGTGTGACACCGCAGCCCGGGGCGGCACTCCGTGGCCAGCGACAGCAGCGGATCGGTCCCCACCGGCAACGGCTCCGCAGCCGCCCGCCTCCTGCGCCGCAGCGCGAGCACCGAGTGCAACCTGCCGGGCAGCGTCTCCCCCTGACGCCACGCCAGCAACACCAGCACCAGCAGCGCGGCCGACGCCACCGTCAGGACGGCCAGCACGTACCGCAGCCACCCGTCGGCCGCCCACGCCCCCACCGCCAGCCCGCCCAGCGCCTGGAGGCACACCACGGGCCACAGCGCGAGCAGCCCGCCCGCCCCGGACACCGCCCGCGGCACCACCCCCTCCGGCGCGGCCGTCGCCCCTGCCGGGGCCCGTACGGCAGCCCCCGCCGATGTGGCCGATGCCATCATCCGCCCCCCTCCTCACCGTGACCGGATCGTCACCCGGCATAGTAGAGCCACGGTCCGACAGCCGGTTCACGGGCCGGGGGGAGGAACGCACCGTCATGGCCTCACGCAAGGACGAACTCAACGCCTACACCTACGCGAAACGCCGCACCGTTGCGGCGTTCCTGCAACCGTCGTCCACCGGCAGCGAGGAAGGCGCGCCCCGCCCCCTCCGCGCCGTCGCACCCGGCGCCATCGTCGGGGCCCTGATCCTCATCGGCTTCGGCGCCTGGGGCCTGTTCCGCCCCGCCGTCCCGGAAGGCTGGGACGAACCGGGCCGCCACGTCATCATCGGCAGCGACTCGACGACCCGTTACCTCGTCCTGGAGACCGAAGGACACACCCAGCTCCACCCCGTCCTCAACCTCTCCTCCGCCCGCCTCCTCCTGCGGAGCCCCGACTCCCTGTCCATCGTCAACGTGGACGAGGCGCAGCTCGACAGCGGCGCCATACCCCGCGGGCCCACCGTCGGCATCCCCTACGCCCCCGACCGCCTGCCCGACGCGGGCGACGCCGCCGACGCCAAGCGCTGGGCCGTCTGCCAGCAGCCGGGCGGCGACGGCGGCGCCGTCCAGCAGGCCGTCTTCCTCCTCGCCGACCGCGACGCCGACCGCGTCGAGAACGACGACCGGCTCACCGGCGGCGAACTGCTCCACGTCCAGGGCCCGGACGGCGTCTCCTACGTCGTGGACGCCGGAGGGACCAGGTACCGCCTCGGCGACGAGGACACCGGCGACGAGGACCTGCGCCTGCTGCGCCGCCTCGTCACCTCGGGCACCGACCCGCAGCCCGTCACCGACGCCTGGCTGGCCACCCTCGCCGACGGCTCGCCCGTCGTCTTCCCCGACCTCGACGGCGTCGTCGGCGAGCAGGCGGGCATCCCCGGCCTCGACCCGGAGGCCGACCGCGTCGGCATGGTCCTGACGGCCCTCACCGGCGCCGGGGACCAGCAGTACCTCGTCCTGCCGGGACGCGTCGTGCCGGTGTCCGACTTCACCGCCCGCCTGCTGACCAACAGACCAGGCTCCGAGACCCTCGACATGGCGGGCGCCCCGCTCCCGGTCGGCGCCGAGGACATCGACCCCGCGCCGCCGGAGGACAGCATCGACAACGACCGCACCTGGCCCGCCGCCGCCCCCGCCCAGGTCAACGACGACGCGCGCGACACCCTGTGCTCCGTCCTGCTGTCCGTGGACGCCGACGACGGCGCCACCGAGGTCGCCACCTGGGCCGGGGACGACTACCCGGCCACCATCGCCTCCGGCGCCGCGTCCGCGTACGTCACCCCGGGCTCCGGGCTGCTCTACCGGCAGGTCCAGGGCGAACAGGCCGAGTCGGGCGGCGTGTTCCTCGCCACCGACACCGGCCTGCGCTACGGCGTGCAGACGACACCCGGCGCCGAGGGCCAGGACCACAACGCCCAGACGCTCCTCGGCTACGGCGACGTCACGCCCGTGCCCGTCCCTGCGGCCTGGTCCACGCTCCTGCCGACGGGCCCCCTCCTCGACTCCGACGCCGCCGCCCAGCCGCAGGGGTCATGACCGTGGCCCACCGCATCCCTGGGCGCGCCGCCAGCGGCGCCACCGGCCTCGCGCTCCTGGCCGCCGCCTCCCTCACCGCCGCGCCCCTCGCCCACGCGGACGGCGGACGCTGCACGTTCCCCGCCGAGCCGATCGCCGAACGCCCCTGGTCCCTCCAGCGCGTCCAGCTCGACCAGCTCTGGACCGTGACGCGCGGCGCCGGGATACGCGTCGCCGTCATCGACAGCGGCGTGGACACCGCCCATCCGCAGCTCACCGAGGCCGTCGCCGCCGACTCAGGCGGTGACTTCCTCGACGACGCGTACGGGCCGACCGACGACCCGGCGGGCCACGGCACCAAGGTCGCCGGGATCATCGCCGCCCGCGCCGACCCCGGAACCACCGGATTCGTCGGCCTCGCCCCCGAGGCCACCGTCATCCCGATCCAGCAGAACGACGCCGAGGGCAACGGCGACGTCGCCGGACTCATCGACGCCATCGACCACGCCGTCTCCGAGGGCGCCCACGTCATCAACATCTCCCAGGACGTGGACGGCCCCCTCGAACCGGACCCCGACCTCGAACGCGCCGTGGACGACGCCGTCGCGGCGGGCGCCGTCGTCATCGCCTCCGTCGGCAACAGCGGCACGGACGGCCGCGCACGCCGCACGTACCCGGCCGCCTACGACGGCGTCCTCGCCGTCGCCGCCTCCGACCGGAACAACGAGCGCGCCCCGTTCTCCCAGCCGGGCGACTTCGTCGGCATCGCCGCCCCGGGCGTGGACATGGTCTCCACGGTCCCCGGCGGCGGCCAGTGCGTGGACAACGGCACCAGCTTCGCGGCCCCTTACGTCGCCGGGGTCGCCGCCCTCCTGCGCGCCGCCCACACCGACTGGACACCGCAGCAGGTCGTCAGCCACCTCCAGCAGACCGCGGAACGCGCCACCCCAGGCCCCGACGAGAACATCGGCTGGGGCGTCGTCGATCCCGTCCGCGCCCTCGCGCCGACCACCGCGACCCCGGCCCCCGAGCCCACCCCTGACACCGGCGGCCCGGCCGCGCCCGTCCCCGACGTGCCGCCGCTCGACCTGTCGGAGACGCACGCCGAACGTGTCGAACGCCGCGCCACCTACGCCGTCCTGGCCGCCGCCGCCCTCGCCGCCGCACTGGCCGGGGCCGCTCTCGTCCTGCGCGACCGGCGCCGCCGCCGTCCCGTGTAATTACGAGGAAGGCGCGGGCCCCGCCGTGCCAGGTTGGGCCCATGACCTCATCCTGGACACCCGACGAACTCGACCACGCCGGTCCTGAACACCTCGACCCCGAGTTCGTCGCGGGCTTCGACCGCAAACAGGGCTTCCCCGACCCCACTCCCGAGATCGACGCGCTCCGCGCCCACGGCGTCGGCGAGGACGCCACCGTCGTGGATCTCGGCGCGGGCACCGGACGCTTCGCCCTCGCGGCGGCCGGAGTGTTCGCCCGGGTCGTCGCGGTGGACGTCTCCGCGGCGATGATCCGCGCGATCGGCGAACGCGCCGCGGCCGAGGGCGTCACCGGCCTGGAGACCGTCCGCGGCGGCTTCCTCAGCTACGAGCACACCGGTCCGCCCGCCGACGCCGTCCACTGCCGCCACGCGCTGCACCAGCTGCCCGACTTCTGGAAGACCCTCGCCCTGCGCAGGATCGCCGCCGTGCTGCGCCCCGGTGGTGTCCTGCGGCTGACCGACCTGATCTACGACTTCCAGCCCGACGAGGCGGAGGGGATCTTCGCCGCGTGGCTGGCCGGTGCGTCCACGGACCCGGCGCGCGGCTACACTGCCGACGACTACGCGGAGCACATCCGCACCGAGCACAGCACCTACCGGTGGCTGCTGGAACCGATGCTGACCGCCTCGGGTTTCGAGATCGTGGAGACCACCTTCCGCGGACGCCTGTACGGCGCCTACACCTGCGTCAGGCGCTGAGGCGCGGCGGCGGGGCGGCGGGGCGGTGGTCAGTCGATGTCGAACTCGCCGTCCCGCGCGCCCAGGACGAACGCCTCCCACTCGGCGGCGGTGAACCGCAGCACCGTGTCGGGGTCCTTCGAGTTGCGCATCCCGACGCCGCCACCGGGCAGGTAGGCGATCTCCACCTTCTCGTCCTGCGGCCCGTCCGGCGCGCTGAGCCACTCGACCCCGGAGATGTCCAGGGAGTACAGCTCGTTCTTCTCCCGCTCCTTGCGGGCGGCGATCTCCTCGGGCGTCTCCGTCGTGGCCATGCTGTGCGCTCCCTTGGACTCGGCTATCGGCTCGGGTCCGCACGACGGCCGCGCGGCAGCCCGAAAGTGATCGTAACGCAGCGGACCGTCACCGGGTCGTGAGAAGCCAGTTGGCCGCGATCAGCACCACGAATCCGGCGACCAGCACGGCCGTCCCGAGCCGCGTCCGCCCCCGTCGGCTCATCTCGATCACCGCTCCGCAGAGGATGAAGGCGGCACCGTACAGACCTATGGACTGCAGGGACGAGCCGTCTCCCAGCTGGTAGACGAGGACGACCGCCATGACGGCCATCGCCGCCCCCGCGATCCCCATCCGCAGCCGCCTGGCCTGGCGGGGAGTGAGCCCCTGATGTGTCGAAGTCACGCCAGCAGCATAAGCGTTCGGTGTCCGGCGTGAGTGCGTAGTCGAACTCGTCACGTTGACGGATGTGACCGAACGGATCGGTAACTAAACTGAGTTGTGGCCCTCGGGTTCGGTTCCGCGAGCGAATCCCGCTTGTGGCACCGGTGCCGGGCGGCATTAGTATGAGTGGCCCACGGTGACGGGAGGGGCACGAACCGTGGAGGAGGGGGAGAGGCAATGACGTTCGACCCGCCGACGGCGAGCGCGCCGTCGCAGCACGATCTCGCGGTGGACACCGCGTCGCTCAACGGCTTCCACACCTGGATGTCCGACTCACTCGGCGGCATCCGGTCGGACGGCATCACTCCGGCGCTCGCCGATGAACTCGTCGCCATGCCGGAGCAGTTCGGCGCACCAGGGCTCGTGCCGACCGATTTCGCGACACGCTACGACGCGATGCGTACGCGCCTCGCCGACTTCATCCAGTTCCAGCAGGAGGCGGCCGAGGCGCTGGGGATCATCGCCCGCCTGTCCGGCCGCAACTTCGAGGCCCTGGAGGCGGACCACCTCGCCCGCCTGCGCGTGATCACGGACAGCTGGCATGAAAGGGCCCTGGTGCGGAATTCCGGTGGCGGTGGTGGTGGCGGCACCGGCGACATGATGCTGTAGCGCCCGACAGCGGGAATGGGGGGAAGTCATGCCTAATTTCGAGGACCATCCGCACAGCGAGTTGTACGCGGCCGTGGCGAACGCCGATCCGGACAGGCTGCGGTTCCTGGCCGACCAGCTCGCGCTACTGGGGCCCCGGCTGCTGGAGCTCGGGGAGACCACTGCCACCCAGATGAGCAATGTCGAGTGGCAGAGCAACACGGCGGACAGCTTCCGTGTCTGGGGGACGAGGTTCCGCAGCGAATCCGGCACGCTCAGCAAGTACGTGACGGCCATGAGCGAGTCCATGCGGAATGTGGAGCAGGCTCTCCGGGAGGCCAAGGCGACGATGCCGGAACCCGCCCCCGTGGCGATGGTCGGCACCGACCTTCCCGAGGTGACCCGGCTGGAGGCGGTCGGGGTCATGGAGCGTCTCGCCTCCCATTACCAGGTGGCCGCGGAACATCTTCACAAGGTCTCCGAGCCGGAGTTCGAGGTGATGCAGGTCGATCTCGAAGGCGTGCAGAGCATCGAACCGGCACGGCCTGGACCCATCCCCCCGTACGGTGCCTCCGGTGGCGGCACGGCGGGGTCAGGAACGGCGGTGCCGGGAACGGCGGGTGTCGGACCGGCCGGTGGCGACGGATTCGTCGGCGCCGCCTCCCGCCCCGGGCAGAGCCCCGCGCCGGACGGGTGGCCGCAGGAAGTCCGGCCCGCAGGACAGGTGCCGCCGACGACGGAGGGCTCGCAGGGGGCGTTCATCCCTCCCACGGGGGACGGCCGAACCGGCACCTCGCTGGACTCGCTCGGCGGCGATTCCGGTACCGGGCTGATACCGCCGTCGCCGTCCGCCGGTGACAGGGGGCCTCTGCCAGCCGGAGGCAGGAATCTCGTTCCTGGTGACCCGTATGTTCCCTTCGGTCCTCCGGGAGCGGGCGGAGTCCAGGTCCCGGGCGGACGATTCGGGCCCCAGACACCCGGCGGGCCGGTCGCCTTCCCGCCCCGCGACCACTCGACGGGTCAGGCTGCCAGGAACCCGCCACCCCCACGGATGGCGGGCGACCCCGGCACCGGTTCCGGAGCACCCGTCGGACGTCCGATGGCCCCCGGCTACGGCTCCGGCGTGGGGAACGGGGGAGTGGGCGCAGGACGCCCGGCCGTTCCTCCCGCCAGGAACGGGATAGTCGGGGGCATCCCCCGTCCGTCCGAGCGGCTGAGCAAAGGGCTCCCACGGGGCGGTGCGCTCACCAGCGGGACCGTGGCGGCGATGCGGGACCCGGGGAGTGGTGCCGTGCGGGGACCGGGGGGCGGACTTGTCGGACGGCCCCCGGTGGTCGGCACGTCGGGCGGCCGACGTGCCGAGGGCAACCGCGACTCTCGGGCGTCACGCCCGGTCGCCGGGGCGGAAACCGCTCCGGATCGTCAGGTCCCCCGTGACGGGGAACGTGCCGGAGGAGTCACCGGACGGCCGCGCCCGGCGAAGCGACGCCGCCGCCGCAAGCCGGGGCAGGGAGAGACAGGTCAGAGGGAAAGGGACAGCCCAGCGTGACGTTTCGCCCGATGTTCGCCGGTCCGAGCCAGCGCCGACGCATGGTCGTCGCCGCTGTCTCGGCGTCACTCCTGTGGGGTGTGACGGTTTCTCCGGTACATGCCGACAGCCCTGACAACCCGTGGTACGCCACGACGTATCGGCTCCAGGAGATCTGGGAGCTGACCCGGGGCGAAGGGGTGACGGTCGCCGTGATCGACTCCGGTGTGAACAGCTCGATGCCGGAACTCGAAGGCCAGGTTCTGGAAGGGGTCGATCTGACCCGCGATCCGGACGGACCTCATGTGGATGAGGACGGTCACGGAACGGGCATGGCCTCCCTCATCGCCGGGACGGGTGAACAGGGCGGGGTCCGGGGCCTTGCGCCGGGTGTCAAGATCCTTCCCATCCGCGTCGGGCAGCGGAACGGACAGCCGGACTTCGGCCGTCAGGAACGGATGGGGCAGGCCATCCAGTACGCGGTGGACGAGGGTGCCAGGGTCATCAACATCTCCCAGGCAGCTGTGGAGATCGGCCAGGAGGAAGCCGTGGACGCCGCGCTCGAAGCGGCGGCGCGCGCCGACGTGCTGATCTTCGCCGGTACGGGGAACGAGGGCGACACCAGGAACCGGTCGATGTACCCGGCCAACCGTTACGGGGTCGTCGGGGTCGCGGCCGTGGACCGGAACGGCGAGCGGTCGCCGTACTCGACCTACGGCAGGCAGGTCGCCATCGCGGCTCCGGCCGACGAGATCCCGTGGCGCTGCCCCGATCTCTCGGGGCCCGTGTGCCTGGACCCGCAAGGAGGTACCAGCACCGCCACGGCACTTGCGTCCGCGTCCGCGGCGCTGATCTGGGCCGCGCATCCTGACTGGACCAAGAACCAGGTGCTGCGGGTCATGATGGAGACGGCCCAGCGGGACGACTCCTACGAACGCGACGACTACATCGGCCACGGGATGATCCGTCCCGACCGGGTGATCCTCGACGGCGAGGGTGACCCGGGTGACCCTCGCCGGAATCCGCTCTTCGCGGGCTACGAAGCGACGCTCGACCCGCCGCCCAGTCCCCGGCCCGCCGCGCCGGACGACGCCGCGGGCGAGGCCGGTGCCGCCGGGGCGCAGGACCAGGAACCGGCGCGTGACGAGGAGGAAGAGGCCCGGCAGGCAGTCGGGTTGACCGGTGGTGGGGGAAGTACGGGACCTGTCGTCCTGGCCGGTCTCCTCGGTGTCGTCCTCGTCGGCGGCGTGGCCGCCGTCGTCGTGCAACGGCGCCGCGCGGCAACAGATGTCCACAGCAGATGATCGACAAGAGGAGGGGCTCGACATGACGGACGCAGCAGGCGCCGGCGGTCGCGATGTGCTGGTCGATGAGACGACCATCAACAGGGTGACGGACATGATGGACGGCGTGCTCAACCAGCTCAACGGCACGCGCAGTTCCATCGCCACGTCGGCGAGCGACACGGCGGCCGGCTGGCACGGAGACGCCGCGGGGCAGTTCGCCAGCGGCGCCCAGGACGCGGACGCCACGATCCACCGGCTGATCAGTTCCCTGCAGAACCTCCGCGAACTGGTCCAGATGAGCAAGAACCAGTTCACCGCCGAGGAGCAGGAACAGGCTTCACGGATGCGCGCGGTCGGTTCCCAGTACAGCGACATCAGCCTCAACGGCGGCATCGCCGACGCCTGACCGGGGCCACGGCCCCACGCGACCGCACGACCGATGACAGGAGTCACAGAGACATGACGAGTTTCGGCGTCAGGTACGAGTCCCTCTTCACAGGCTCCGAGGGACTGAACGCGCAGGAACGCGCCCTGCTGGAGAAGCTGGGCGAGCTGCGGAGCGAACTCATCCACACCGCCGAGGGGTGGAGCGGTGAGGCCAAGCGGGCCTTCGACGTGAACATCGGCGTGTTCGAGGAGGCGACGCTCCAGTTCGGCGCCATCCTCGGCCGTACCGGCAACCAGCTCGCCGAGGCGAGCGCCGGCTACTTCCACGCCGACACCCGCGCGAGCAGGGCCATCCAGGGCTGAAGGACACACCCGCGCCCGCGCAACGCCACGGGGTGGTCACCGGCGGAGCCCGCCGGTGACCACCCCGTGCGCATGCCACACGACCGTGCGCGCCGGTCACTCCTCCGGGAGCCAGCCGAGCTGCACCAGGCTGTTCCGCTTCCGCGACACGAACTGCGCGCGGCCCGGCGGCAGCGTCCGCGGCCTCGCGCCGTGCAGCAGCTCACCCTCCTTGGGGTCGCCCGACAGCAGCAGGGCCTGCGCCCCGAGATCCCGCATGCGTCCGAGGAACGGGTCGAACAGCGCGCGTGACGCCCCCGCCGCGCCGCGGGCGATGATGAAGCAGACACCGGTGTCCCGCGCGTACGGCAGGTGCTCCGCCAGCATCGCCAGCGGGTTCTTGCCACCGGCCGCCGTCAGGTCGTGGTCGTCCACGACGACGAACATCCGCGGCCCGCTCCACCAGTCACGTGCCCGCAGCTCCTGGATCGTGATGTCGTCCTTCGGCGCCCGCTTCTGGAACAGGGCGTGCAACGACATCACATCCGTGTTCAGCCTCGCCTCCGACGTGGCGTACCCGGCCACGTAGCCCTCGGGCGCCACGGCCATGAGCGACCGCCGGAAGTCCGTCACGGCGAAGCGCGCCTCGGCGGGCGAGAACCGTTCGGCCAGCTTCTGCATGAGCAGCCGCAGCGCCGCCGTCTTCCCCGACTCGCCCTCCCCGATGACGAACAGGAACGGGTCGCGGTCGAAGTCGATGAACACCGGCTCAAGATCGGTCTCCCCGATGCCGATCGCCACGCCGCGCCCCGGCTGCTCGAAGCCCCGGGGAAGCTCGGCCGACGGGAAGCGGCGCGGCAGCATCCGCACCGACGGCGCGTCCCCGCCCGCCCACGCGTCGCGGACCGCCGCGACCAGCGCCGCCGTGCCGTCTGCCAGGTCCGCCGCCCGTGCCACCCCGTCGAGCCTCGGCAGCGCCGCTATCCAGTGCAGTTTGTCCGGCGTCTGCCCACGGCCCGGCACGTCCGCCGGGACGGCCCCGGCGACCTTCCGGTCGAACTCCGAGTCGAGCCGGTCGCCGAGCCGCATCTCCAGCCGGTTGGTCAGCTGGTCCTTCAGCGCGGGGCGCAGCTCCATGTAGCGGGACGCCGTGATCACCAGGTGGACGCCGAACCCGAGCCCCCGCGCGGCGATGTCGGTGACGACCGGCTCCAGCGTCATGTCGTACTCCTGCTTGAACGCGGCCCAGCCGTCGATCAGCAGGAAGACGTCGCCCCACGGCTCGTCCGGCAGCTCCCCGGCCCCGCGCAGCCGCCGGAACGTCGTCATCGAGTCGATGCCGCGCCGCCGGAACAGCTCCTCGCGCCGCGCCAGCACGCCGCCGACCTCCGCGACGGCCCGCCGCACCCGGTCGGGGTCGAGCCGGGACGCGACCCCGCCGACGTGCGGCAGCCCGGCCATCGCGGCGAGACCCCCGCCGCCGAAGTCCAGCGCGTAGAACTGCGCCTCGGCCGGTGTGTGCGTCAGCGCGAACGACGCGACGAGCGTCCGCAGCAGCGTGGACTTGCCGGACTGCGGGCCGCCCACGACCAGCATGTGCCCACCGGCGCCCGAGAAGTCCCGGAACAGGACCTCCCTGCGCTGCTCGAACGGCTTGTCCACCAGCCCGAGCGGCACCGACAGCGCCCCCGACCCGCCCGGTGCCTGCAACCCCCGGCCCGGCACGACCCGCAGCCCCGGCAGCAGGTCGTCCACCGTCGGCGAGGAGTCCAGCGGCGGCAGCCACACCTGGTGCGCCCCGGGCCCACGCCCCTCCAGGCGCCGCACGATCACGTCGAGCACGGTGTCGGCCAGCGCGTCGTCCGGCACGGCGGACGGCGGCACGGTCAGCGCCGTCCGCGGATCGGGCAGCGCGGCCGGGAGCGCCACCGGCTCCGCCGTGAACAGCACCGGGTGCCGCCGCACCGGACGCGGCCCGCTCGGCACGGCGGCGGCGGTCGGCTCACGGTACGGCCCGGAGACGTACGCCGCCTTGAACCGCGTCATCTGCTCCGTCCCGAACTTGAGGATGCCGGAGCCAGGGATCTGCGGCAGGTGGTACGCGTCCGGCGTGCCGATCGCCGTGCGCGACTCCGCCACCGAGAAGGTCCGCAGCCCGATCCGGTACGACAGGTAGGTGTCCAGGCCGCGCAGCCGCCCCTCCTCCAGGCGCTGCGACGCGAGGAGCAGGTGCACGCCGAGCGAGCGCCCGATCCGGCCTATCTGGATGAACATGTCGATGAAGTCCGGCTTGGCGGTGAGCAGTTCGCTGAACTCGTCGATCACCAGGACCAGGGAGGGCAGGGGCTCCAGGGGCGCGCCCGCCGAGCGGGCCTTCTCGTAGTCGTGCAGGTTGGCGTAGGTGCCCGCCGTGCGCAGCAGCTCCTGGCGCCGCTGCAGCTCGCCGCGGATCGAGTCCCCCATGCGATCGACCAGTGTCAGGTCGTCGGCCAGGTTGGTGATGACCGCGGAGACGTGCGGCAGGGCCGCCATCCCCGTGAACGTGGCGCCGCCCTTGAAGTCGGCCAGCACGAAGTTCAGCGTCTCCGAGGTGTGCGTGACCGCCAGGCCCAGCACGAGGGTGCGCAGCAGCTCCGACTTGCCGGACCCCGTCGCGCCGACGCACAGCCCGTGCGGGCCCATGCCCTCCTGCGCCGCCTCCTTGAGGTCCAGCATCACCGGCTGGCCCTCCTCGTCCACGCCGATGGGCACGCGTAGCCGTTCGCCCGCCGATCTCGGCCGCCAGACCCGTGCCACGTCCACCGCCGCCGGGTCGCCGAGGCCGAGGAGGTCGCCGAAGTCGAGATCGGCCAGAAGGGGTTCGTCCTGGTCGGCCGCCGTCCCGAGGCGCAGCGGCGCCAGCTGACGGGCCAGCGCCTCGGCCGCGGCGAGCGGCAGCACGTCCGGCTCGCCGTCGAACACCGAACCGTCGGGCGATTCGAGCCGCAGCAGCCCGGGGCGGCACCGCACGGCAAGCGCGCCGCGCGTCGGCGCCGGGCCCTCGCCAGGACCTATCTCCAGGAGGGTGACGCCCTGGAGCCCCTCCGCCGTCGCGAACGCCGAGTGCGGCGGCACACGGGCGCCGTCCAGCACCACGAGCACGTGCGGCTGTTCGAGTACCGGCTTCCCCGTCGGGGAGAAGCGGCCACGCCCCTCCAACCGGGACAGCAGCTCGGGCTCGACGTCCGTCACGCTCCGCGCGAACAGCCGTCGCGACCCGGCCCCGTCGTGCGACGAGCCCTGGACGTGCGGCAGCCACTTCGTCCACTCCCACCGGCGCACGGCCTCGTCCCCGGCGGCCACCACCACGACCGTGACGTCCTCCGGCGAATGCAGCGCCGTCAGCGACGCCACCAGCGCGCGGGCCGTCCCGTACGCCGTGTCCGCATCGCCGCCGACCGCTATGCGGTAGAACGCGCGCAGCGACACCGCCATCGGCAACCCCTGCACCGTGCCGTGCGTGGCGAGGAAGCGGCGCCGGGCGCCCGCCGACAGCGGCTCCAGCTCCTCCACCGGCGCCGTGTCCGCGGCTATCAGCGGGGTGGCCAGCTGGTGCTCGCCGAGGCCCAGCCGCACCTGCCCGAAGTCCTCGTCGCCCGGCCGCCGTTCCCACACCCGGCTGCCCTCGGCCACCAGGGCCCACAACTGCTCGGGCGCCGGGTGCAGGTACCACTGCGTGTCCCGCTGCTCCCGCGCCGTCTCCCGGACGGCCTCACGCGTCCGCGACAGGTACCGCAGGTAGTCGCGCCGCAGTTGGGCCATCTGCCCCTGCGTCCCGCGCCGGAACCGCACGATCATCGCCACGACCATGGCGCAGGTGGAGACCAGCATCAGCAGGCCCATGATCCGCATGAACGGCGCCGCGTTCGGCATGAAGAAGAAGACCACCGACGAGCCCATGCCCAGCATCGGCACGAGCTGCATCAGCACACCCTCCTGCTGCCCGTTCGGCAGTTCGGGCGGCGGCAGCAACTGGACGGGTTCGTCGGCAGACCTGTCCGGCAGCGCACGCGGCGGCCTCTTGACCACGATCTGACTCATCGGAACCCCCCGGTCACGCCTGATGCGGTGTCGCCGATCCTAGTGGGGCCCACTGACAGCACAGCGGGTAGGGTGACGGGCGCAGTCCGTGCCCGGGGAGGGAGACAATTCGTGAGCACGACCGCGACCACAGGTTTCTGCCGCGTCACCATCGCCGCGCCCACCAGCCGCATCGACATGGCCCTTCCGGACGACATCCCGCTGGCCGACCTCCTCCCGGAGATCCTGCACGTCAGCGGCACCGCCCCCGAGCCCGGCGCCCCCGTCGGCTACCACCTCGTACGCCGCGACGGCACCGCCCTCGACGCCAGCCGGACCCTGGCCGCCCAGCGCGTCCTGGACGGCGACGTGCTCGCCCTGCGCCCCTTCGCCGACTCGCTGCCGCCACCGGTCCACGACGACGTCACCGACGCCATCGCCGACGCCGTCACCCACGACCGCCTGCTGTGGCACGAGGACCTGCTCCGTACGGCAGGACTCACCGCCGCGGGCGTCCTCGGCGCCCTCACCGCCGCCGTCCTGTGGGCAGGGGAGCCCGACAGGCACGAGATGAACGGCGTGCCCGCCCTCGTCGCCGGTGTGCTCGCGCTCCTGTTCGCCGCCTTCGCCGCCGTCCGCGCCCGGGTGTACGACGACCACACCGCGGCCGTCGCCCTCGGCCTCGCCGCCCTGCCGCTCGCCCTCGTCGCGGGCACCGGGCTGCTCCCGCTCGACGCGGGCCACGGCGTCGGACGCCTCGAACTGCTCCTCGGCCTCCTCGCCGTCCTGCTCGTGTCCTTCGCCCTCGTCGCCGCGCTGCCGTCGGCCGCCGCCTGGTTCACCGCCACGGCCTGCGCCGCCACGCTCGCCGCCCTCGCCACCTTCGGCGCGATCCTGACGGACGCCGAGCCGACGTCGGCCGCGGCCGTCTGCGCACCCGTCGCCCTCGGCGCCCTCGCGTTCCTGCCCGCCCTCACCGCCGGACTGGTACGCCTCCCCATCGGCTACACCGCCCCGCGCCCCGGCTACGACACGGACGACACGGCGCCGCCCACCGACCCCCTGGACACCGAGCGCATAGCCGCCCAGGCCAGGCGCGGCCATCAGACGCTGCTCGGCCTCACCGGCGGCTGCGCCCTGCTGGCCGCCGGAGCGGCGGCCGTCCTCGGCTTCTCCTCCGACGGCTGGGGCCGCCTCCTGGCACTCGCCACGGCCATCGCCCTGCTCACCCGCGCCCGTCTCTTCCGGTACGCGGTCCAGGTCACGGGGCTGCTGGCCGCCGGGCTCGTCTCCCTCGCGCTCCTCGTCGTCGGCTACGCCCTCGACACCCCCGCCGACGGCGGCCTGCGCACCCTGTGGCTCGCCGCCCTCCTCACCGGTGGAGCCGCCCTGACCACCGCCGTCGCGCTGATCGTCCCGCGCGTCGGCCTCACCCCGTTCTGGGGAAGGGTCGTCGATCTCCTGGAGGGCGCCGTCCTCCTGTCGCTGACACCCCTGTGTCTCGCGGTGCTCGACGTGTACGCCGAAGCCAGGGGCCTGACCAGCGGCTGACGCTCCCCGAATGTGCTCGGAAGGGCGATCTGTTGTACCGTGCTCACTGGCCGTTTGCGTACGCGCCCCCGGAGTCTTCTGGAGGAAGCGCTCAGCGGACCCCGCCTCCCGAGTTCAGGAAGCTCCCCCGCGCATCAGGCGGAGGCACTCGGTGGCAGACACGACATCCCCAAGGAGTACGTGTGTCGTCGCTCGACGCCGCAACGAAGAAGCAGATCATCGCCGAGTTCGCCACGCAGGAAGGCGACACCGGCTCCCCCGAGGTCCAGGTGGCGCTGCTGTCCCGCCGCATCTCGGACCTGACCGAGCACCTGAAGACCCACAAGCACGACCACCACTCCCGCCGCGGCCTGCTGCTGCTGGTCGGCCAGCGCCGCCGCCTGCTCCAGTACCTGGCCCGCAAGGACATCCAGCGCTTCCGCGCGCTGGTCGAGCGCCTCGGCATCCGCCGTGGTGCGGCGGGCGCGAGGTAGTAAGCGCACAAGGGAGCGGCCACCGCTGGCGGGGCCGCTCCCTTCGCCGTATACCGGTGCGTACGGAACGCACACGGCACATCCCGGCGCCGGGCCCGATGCCCGGCTCCTTTGTAGGCTGGACCTGAACACACGGCTCAGACGTTCCAGCGAGACGACGCAGGAGGCGGAGCGCCTACCAGACCGTCGCCGGTCCTCGGTAGTGGCCCCCGGGCAGCGCCCGGGTGCTTCGATCGAAGGCCGGCTCGTCGGAGGTGCTCCACCCCACCC
This sequence comes from Streptomyces avicenniae, assembly GCF_000719135.1. Taxonomy (GTDB): domain Bacteria; phylum Actinomycetota; class Actinomycetes; order Streptomycetales; family Streptomycetaceae; genus Streptomyces; species Streptomyces avicenniae. The sequence goes on from NZ_JOEK01000016.1 coordinate 131,446, forward strand.
GCCCCCGCCGCAGGGGGCGCAGAAGAGGAGATATTACAAGGTGGAGAACGAGACCCACTACGCCGAGGCCGTCATCGACAACGGCACCTTCGGTACCCGCACCATCCGCTTCGAGACCGGACGGCTCGCCCGTCAGGCGGCCGGGTCCGCGGTCGCCTACCTGGACGACGACACCATGGTGCTGTCGGCCACGACCGCGTCGAAGCACCCCAAGGACCAGCTCGACTTCTTCCCCCTGACGGTGGACGTCGAGGAGCGCATGTACGCCGCCGGGAAGATCCCCGGCTCCTTCTTCCGCCGCGAGGGCCGGCCCTCCGAGGACGCGATCCTCACCTGCCGTCTCATCGACCGGCCGCTGCGCCCCTCGTTCCGCAAGGGCCTGCGCAACGAGATCCAGATCGTCGAGACGATCATGGCGCTCAACCCCGACCACCTGTACGACGTGGTCGCCATCAACGCCGCGTCCTGCTCCACGCAGCTCGCCGGCCTGCCGTTCTCCGGCCCCATCGGCGGCACCCGCGTCGCCCTGATCCGCGGCCAGTGGGTGGCGTTCCCGACGCACACCGAGCTGGAGGAGGCCGTCTTCGACATGGTCGTCGCCGGTCGCGTCCTGCCGGACGGCGACGTGGCGATCATGATGGTCGAGGCCGAGGCGACCGACCGCACCATCGAGCTGGTGAAGGGCGGCGCCACCGCGCCGACCGAGGAGGTCGTGGCCGCCGGTCTCGACGCCGCGAAGCCGTTCATCAAGGTCCTGTGCAAGGCCCAGTCCGACCTCGCCGCCAAGGCCGCCAAGCCGACCGGCGAGTTCCCGATCTTCCTCGACTTCCAGGACGACGTCCTGGAGGCCCTGAGCGCCGCCGTCCGCGACGACCTGGCGCAGGCCCTCACCATCGCGGGCAAGCAGGAGCGCGAGAGCGAGCTCGACCGCGTCAAGACGGTCGCCGCCGAGAAGCTGCTCCCGCAGTTCGAGGGCCGCGAGAAGGAGATCTCCGCCGCGTACCGCGCCCTGACCAAGCAGCTGGTCCGCGAGCGCGTCATCCGCGACAAGGTCCGCATCGACGGCCGCGGCGTCACGGACATCCGTACGCTCGCCGCCGAGGTCGAGGCCATCCCGCGCGTCCACGGCTCGGCGCTGTTCGAGCGCGGCGAGACGCAGATCCTCGGCGTCACCACGCTCAACATGCTCCGCATGGAGCAGCAGCTGGACACCCTCTCGCCGGTGACCCGCAAGCGCTACATGCACAACTACAACTTCCCGCCCTACTCCACCGGTGAGACCGGCCGCGTCGGCTCCCCGAAGCGCCGCGAGATCGGCCACGGCGCGCTGGCCGAGCGGGCGCTCTTCCCGGTCCTGCCGACCCGCGAGGAGTTCCCCTACGCGATCCGGCAGGTCTCCGAGGCCCTGGGCTCCAACGGCTCCACCTCCATGGGCTCCGTCTGCGCCTCCACGATGTCGCTGCTGAACGCCGGTGTGCCGCTGAAGGCGCCGGTCGCCGGTATCGCGATGGGCCTCATCTCCCAGGAGATCGAGGGCGAGACGCACTACGTGACGCTGACCGACATCCTCGGCGCCGAGGACGCGTTCGGCGACATGGACTTCAAGGTCGCCGGCACCCGCCAGTTCGTCACCGCGCTCCAGCTGGACACCAAGCTGGACGGCATCCCCGCCTCCGTGCTGGCCGCCGCCCTGAAGCAGGCGCGCGACGCCCGGCTGCACATCCTCGACGTGATGAGCGAGGCGATCGACGTCCCGGACGAGATGTCGCCGAACGCGCCGCGCATCATCACCGTCAAGATCCCGGTGGACAAGATCGGCGAGGTCATCGGCCCCAAGGGCAAGATGATCAACCAGATCCAGGAGGACACCGGCGCCGACATCACCATCGAGGACGACGGCACCATCTACATCGGTGCCGCCGACGGCCCGTCCGCCGAGGCCGCCCGCACGACGATCAACGGCATCGCGAACCCGACGATGCCCGAGGTCGGCGAGCGGTACCTGGGCACGGTCGTGAAGACCACGACGTTCGGCGCCTTCGTCTCCCTCCTGCCGGGCAAGGACGGACTGCTGCACATCTCGCAGATCCGCAAGCTCGCGGGCGGCAAGCGCGTCGAGAACGTGGACGACGTCCTCGGCGTCGGCCAGAAGGTCCAGGTCGAGATCGCAGAGATCGACCAGCGCGGCAAGCTGTCCCTCATCCCCGTCCTGGACGAAGAGGCGTCCGCCGACGGTGAGGACGGCGCCGACAAGTGACGCGCACGTCAGCCAAGGCCACGGCCCGCCCCACCGCTCCGGTGGGGCGGGCCGTGCCCGGTCCGCGCCCCGCGGACGGCACCGCCGTCCGCAGGACGGTCCTCCCCGGCGGCCTGCGGGTCGTCACCGAGACCGTGCCCGGCGTACGGTCCGCCACGTTCGGCATCTGGGCGCGCGTCGGCTCCCGCGACGAGACCCCGGCCCTCGGGGGCGCCACGCACTACCTCGAACACCTGCTGTTCAAGGGCACGGAGCGGCGCAGCGCCCTCGACATCTCCGCGGCGATCGACGCGGTCGGCGGGGAGATGAACGCCTTCACCACGAAGGAGTTCACCTGCTACTACGCGCGGGTCCTCGACACGGACCTGCCGCTGGCCGTGGACATCGTCTGCGACATGCTCACCTCGTCCGTGATCGCCCCCGAGGAGGTGGACGCCGAGCGCGACGTCGTCCTGGAGGAGATCGCGATGACGGAGGACGACCCGAGCGACGGCGTCCACGACCTCTTCGCGTCCACCCTCTTCGGCGACACCCCGCTCGGCAGGCCGGTCCTCGGCACCGTCGAGACGGTGAACGCCCTCACCCGTGACCGCGTCGCCCGCTTCTACCGGCGGCACTACGACCCGACGCGCCTGGTCGTCACGGCGGCGGGCAACGTCACGCACGAGGACGTGACCGCCCGCGTCGCCGCCGCCTTCGACTCCGTCGGCGCCCTGGCCCGCACGCCGGACGCCGAGCCGGTCGGTCCGCGCGGGGGCCACCGTACGGTCCGCGCCGCGGGCAGGCTCGACGTCGTCACGCGCCCCACCGAGCAGGCCCACCTCATCCTCGGCATGCCGGGGCTGTCCCGCCACGACGAGCGCCGCTGGGCGCTCAACGTGCTGTCCACCGCGTTCGGCGGCGGGATGAGTTCGCGGCTCTTCCAGGAGATCCGCGAGAAGCGCGGCCTGGCGTACAACGTGTACTCCCACACGTCCGGCTACGCCGACTGCGGCCTCTTCGGCATCTACGCCGGGTGCCGTCCCGACCGGCTCGGGGACGTCCTGGCGGTCTGCCGCGAGCAGCTCACCCGGGTCGCCGAGCACGGTCTCGACGACGAGGAGGTCCGCCGCGCCGTCGGGCAGCTCTCCGGATCCACGGTGCTCGGCCTGGAGGACACCGGCTCGCTGATGCACCGGCTGGGCAAGAGCGAGTTGTGCTGGGGCGAGCAGTTGTCCGTGGACGCCATGCTGGAGCGCATCGCCGCGGTCACCCCGGACGACGTGCGCGAGGTGGCGCGCGAGATCCTGGGGCAGCGTCCCTCGCTGGCCGTCATCGGCCCGGTGAAGGACCGCCAGGCGGCCCGGCTGCGGGACGCGGTGGCCTGACCCGCCGCCGCCCCCGGGCCGCCAGGCCCCGATGATCCGCGGAAAGAATGGATGACTCGATGAGCAAGCTGCGCGTGGCCGTGATCGGCGCCTCGGGACGGATGGGGTCCGAGGCGGTACGTGCCGTGTCGGCCGCGGAGGACATGGAGCTCGTCGCGGCGCTGGGGCGCGGCGACGCCCTGGAGACGCTGGTCGAGGCGGGCGCCGAGGTCGCGGTCGAGCTGACCCGCCCCGACGCCGTGCTGGCGAACCTGGAGTTCTGCGTCCGGCACGGCATCCACGGCGTCGTCGGCACGACCGGCTGGACGGACGACCGGCTCGCGTCCCTGCGCGGCTGGCTCGCCGACTCGCCGGGCACGGGCGTCCTCATCGCGCCCAACTTCGGTATCGGCGCCGTCCTCACCATGCGCTTCGCCCAGCAGGCGGCACGTTTCTTCGAGTCGGTCGAGATCGTCGAGCTGCACCACCCGGGCAAGGCGGACGCCCCCAGCGGCACCGCCGTCCGTACGGCGCAGCTCGTCGCCGACGCGCGGGCGGCGGCGGGGCTGCCCGCCCAGCCGGACGCGACCGCCTCGGCGCTCGACGGCGCGCGGGGCGCGGACGTCGCCGGTGTCCCGGTGCACGCCGTGCGGCTGCGCGGTCTCGTGGCGCACCAGGAGGTGCTGTTCGGCGACGAGGGCGAGATCCTCACGCTGCGGCACGACTCGATGAACCGCGGTTCGTTCATGCCCGGCGTCCTGCTGGGCGTCCGGCGCATCGGCGGCGCGCCCGGCCTGACGTTCGGCCTGGAGCACTTCATGGACCTGGACGGCTGACCGGTGCGCGCGAAGATCACCTACACCGTCCTGTGCGTCGTGCTCGTCGGCTACTTCCTGCTGGCCGGGCAGCGCGGGGTGGTCCTCGTCGCGCAGGGCACGTGGGTGACGGTGCCGTTCGGCGTGGCCGTGCTGGTGATGCCGCTGATCGGCGCCTGGTTCCTGTGGCGCAGCACCCGGTTCGCGCTGGACGCGAACCGGCTCGCCCGTGAGCTGGAGGCGGAGGGCGGGCTGCCGGTGGACGAGCTGGCGCGGACGCCGAGCGGCCGTATCGACCGCGCGTCGGCCGACGCCGTCTTCGCCGCGCGTCAGGCCGAGACGGAGGCCGCGCCGGGCGACTGGCGCTGCTGGTTCCGGCTCGCCGTCGCCTACCACGACGCGCGGGACACCCCCCGGGCCCGCAAGGCGATGCAGCACGCCATCGCGCTGCACGCGGGAAGGGAGCCCGGCCTGTCCGGCCGGACTCCCTGATCGCCGTGCCGCGAGCCCGTCAGCGGTGCTCGGCGGCCCACGCCTCGACGGTGTCGGCGGCGCGGTCGAACGACTGGGACCCGCCGAGGAAGTCGGCGTTGTGGTCCGTGAGCAGCGTGGGCAGCGGACCACCCTTGCGGCGCTCTATCAGGAGTGCCTGGCCCTGCACGCTGCGCGGCGTGCCCAGCCACTTCACGGGCTGCTGGACGGTGCTCACGCGGGAGATCTCGCGCCAGCGCAGCGTCCGGGTGCTGAGCAGGCCGACGCGGCGCAGGCCGCGCGGGCTGACCCAGATGCCGACGCGCAGGAGGCGCAGGGCCAGGGCGATGACGACCAGGGCGACGCAGACGGTCGCGCTCGCCCCGGAGGAGGGGCCCGCCATGCCGATGATCAGGGCGGATATCAGGATGTAGGCGGCTATGAGCAGCAGGAACGCCGCGAGAGCCACGCGCCAGGGGCCGAGCCGGTAGGGACGGCGCCAGAAGTCCTGACCGGAGTGCACGAGCGGCACGTCGGGGGCGCTGTGGTCGGATTCTCGGTCGGCCGTGAGGAAATGCAGGGGCAAAACGGAGTCCTCGTTCGTATCACAGTCGGATTATCCGGGGGGACGGTGCTGTGAACGGTGAGGCTACCGCGCTCAGCCCTCGTGGGCTGCTTCCGGTGCCTGAGGGGTGTGCTGCCGCTCCACGTCGAGGGCGGGACGGCCCAGCAGCAGGGCCCCGGCGAGCGCCGCGGCGATGACCAGTCCGAGCAGCAGCCCGCCCAGGACCCGGCCCGCCGAGGGGCGGGGGCGGCGCGGCGGCTCGACGTTGCCGCGGAACTGCGTGTCCCGGTCCTCCATGGCGAGCACCCCCTCGTCGCGAATCATGCCATCCTATCAAGTGAAGAATCCGACTCAGGGGGAGAGGTCCCAATTCTCCCGGACGTCCCACTCTCCCCGTACGGTGGCCGCCCTCCACGGCACCGGCCCAGGCGCCTAGGGTGGTGCCCGCTCCGCCGTACATCCGGGAAGGACCCGCAGGTGACCGACACCCCCCGCTTCCGCAGCGACATGACCGTCGAGCTGGTCAAGCACAGCGCCGCCGACACGGACGTCCTGTTCGCCGCCCGTGTCTCCACCGCGGGCGAGCAGTCCGTCGAGGAGATCGGGAAGGACCCCGCGCGGTCCAAGGGCCTCATCAACTTCCTCCTGCGTGACCGCCACGGCAGCCCCTTCGAGCACAACTCGATGACCTTCCTCGTCAGCGCGCCGCTCTTCGTCTTCCGCGAGTTCCACCGCCACCGCGTCGGGTGGTCCTACAACGAGGAGAGCGGGCGCTACCGGCAGCTTGAGCCCGTCTTCTACGTGCCGTCGGGCGACCGGAAGCTCGTCCAGGAGGGGCGCCCGGGCAAGTACGAGTTCGTCCCCGGCACGCCCGAACAGCACGCCCTCGTGAACAAGACCCTGGAGGACACCTACCGGCAGGCGTACGCCGCCTACCAGGAGATGCTGGCCGCGGGAGTCGCCCGTGAGGTCGCCCGCGCCGCCCTCCCCGTCGGCCTGTACTCCTCGATGTACGCCACCTGCAACGCCCGGTCGCTCATGCACTTCCTCGGTCTGCGCACGAAGGACGAGCGCGCCGCCGTGCCCTCGTTCCCGCAGCGCGAGATCGAGATGGTCGGGGAGCTGATGGAGGCCGCGTGGGCGCGGCTCATGCCCCTCACGCACGCGGCCTTCAACGCGAACGGCCGAGTGGCCCCCTGACCGCCGACACCGGTCCGGCGGCGGCGAGCAGGCGTGCCGAAAACCCGATTGAAGTGTCACGTATTGCGACATTTCGTGAAGTTCATCTAGGGTGAAGAGACGGACCCGGCGCTGTCTGAACCCCCGAGCAGACGGTGCCGGGTTCTCCCCGATGCACGCCCCGATGGCCCCCGGCACGCTGAGCTGCGAGTAGCGTGGAACCCATGGCTCCGACCTCCACACCGCAGACCCCCTTCGGACGGGTCCTGACCGCCATGGTCACGCCATTCACGGCGGACGGCTCCCTCGACGTCGATGGCGCCCAGCGCCTCGCCGCCCACCTCGTGGACGCCGGCAACGACGGCCTGATCGTCAACGGCACCACCGGCGAGTCCCCGACCACGAGCGACGCGGAGAAAACCCGGCTCCTCCGCGCCGTGGTCGAAGCGGTCGGCGACCGCGCCCACGTGGTCGCCGGGGTCGGCACCAACGACACCCGGCACAGCCTGGAGCTGGCCCGCGCCGCCGAGCAGGCGGGCGCCCACGGCCTCCTCACCGTCACCCCGTACTACAACAAGCCCCCGCAGGAGGGCCTGTACCAGCACTTCACCGCGATCGCAGACGCCACGGGCCTGCCGGTGATGCTGTACGACATCCCCGGCCGCAGCGGCGTGCCGATCACGACCGAGACGATGGTCAGGCTCGCCGCCCACCCGCGTATCGTCGCCAACAAGGACGCCAAGGGCGACCTCGGCCGCGCCAGCTGGGCCATCGCCACGACAGGTCTCGCCTGGTACTCGGGCGACGACATGCTGAACCTCCCGCTGCTCTCGGTGGGCGCGGTCGGCGTCGTCTCGGTCGTCGGCCATCTGGTCACGCCCGAGCTGCGCGCCCTCATCGAGTCCTACACGAGCGGCGACGTCGCCAAGGCCACCGAGATCCACCAGAAGCTGCTGCCCGTCTTCACCGGCATGTTCCGCACCCAGGGCGTGATCACGACCAAGGCCGCCCTGGACCTGCTCGGTCTCCCCGGCGGCCCGCTGCGGCTGCCCCTTGTCGGCCTGAGCGCCGACGAGACCGCACAGCTCGGGCGCGATCTGGCCGCCGGCGGGGTACAGATCTGACAACACACACGTTGCCCGAGGCGCGACAACGCGCGCCCAGGGTGATAACTGAATACCGACCCATGCATACAGACACGCGCGCCACCTGCCCCGTCACGGGCGTGCGGCGCGCGTGGTCAGGAGAGTCCCTTGAGTCATCCGCATCCAGAACTCGGCCGCCCGCCGAGGCTCCCTGAGGGTGGCCTACGCGTTACCCCGCTCGGCGGTCTCGGCGAGATCGGCCGCAACATGACCGTCTTCGAATACGGCGGCAGACTGCTCATCGTGGACTGCGGCGTCCTGTTCCCGGAGGAGGAGCAGCCCGGCATCGACCTGATCCTGCCGGACTTCAGCTCCCTCACGTCGCGGCTCGGCGACATCGACGGCATCGTGCTCACCCATGGGCACGAGGACCACATCGGCGGCGTCCCGTTCCTGCTGCGGCAGAAGCCGGACATCCCGCTCATCGGGTCACGGCTGACGCTCGCCCTCATCGAGGCCAAGCTCCAGGAGCACCGCATCCGCCCCTTCACCCTGGAGGTGAAGGAAGGACACCGGGAACGCATCGGCCCCTTCGACTGCGAGTTCGTCGCGGTCAACCACTCCATCCCCGACGCCCTGGCCGTCGCCATCCGCACCCCCGCGGGCATGGTCGTGCACACCGGCGACTTCAAGATGGACCAGCTGCCCCTCGACGGCCGCCTCACCGACCTGCGGGCCTTCGCCCGGCTCGGCGAGGAGGGCATCGACCTGCTGCTCGCCGACTCCACGAACGCGGAGGTGCCCGGTTTCGTCGCCCCCGAGCGTGACATCTCCGGGGTGCTGCGCCAGGTCTTCTCGCGGGCCGACAAGCGGATCATCGTGGCGAGCTTCGCCAGCCATGTGCACCGCATCCAGCAGATCGTGGACGCGGCGTACGAGCACGGGCGCCGCATCGCGTTCGTCGGCCGCTCGATGGTCCGCAACATGGGCATCGCCCGCGACCTCGGCTACCTGCGGGTGCCGCCCGGTCTCGTGGTGGACGTGAAGACCCTCGACGACCTCCCCGACAGCCAGATCGTGCTCGTCTGCACGGGGTCCCAGGGCGAGCCGATGGCGGCCCTGTCCCGGATGGCCAACCGCGACCACCAGATCCGCATCGTCGAGGGCGACACGGTCATCCTCGCCTCGTCGCTGATCCCGGGGAACGAGAACGCCGTCTACCGCGTCATCAACGGGCTGACCCGCTGGGGCGCCAACGTGGTCCACAAGGGCAACGCGAAGGTCCACGTCTCGGGCCACGCCTCGGCAGGCGAACTGCTGTACTTCTACAACATCTGCAAGCCGAAGAACCTGATGCCCGTCCACGGCGAGTGGCGCCATCTGCGCGCCAACGCGGAGCTCGGCGCCCTCACCGGCGTTCCCGCCGAGCGCATCGTCATCGCCGAGGACGGCGTGGTCGTCGATCTGAAGGACGGCAAGGCGAAGATCGTGGGCAAGGTCCAGGCGGGCTACGTCTACGTGGACGGCCTGTCCGTCGGCGACATCACGGAGTCGAGCCTGAAGGACCGTCGCATCCTGGGCGACGAGGGCTTCATCTCCGTCGTCGTGGTGGTGGACAGCAGCACGGGCAAGGTCGTCAGCGGCCCGAGCATCCACAGCCGTGGATCGGGCATCGAGGACTCCGACTTCGCGGCCGTCATCCCGAAGATCGAGGAGGCGCTGTCCCGTTCGGCGCAGGACGGCGTCGTCGAGTCGCACCAACTCCAGCAGCTGGTGCGGCGGACGGTCGGCAAGTGGGTGTCCGACACGTACCGCAGACGCCCGATGATCATGCCGGTCGTCGTGGACGTCTGACCCTCAGCACCCGTCGGGGCGCCAGGATTTGCATCCTGGCGCCCCGCTCCAGTACGTTTACGTCATCGCCGCAGGGGGAAGCCGAACAGGCCAACTGCCAAGGCTCCCGCGGCAGGCGAGCAAGACCGAAGGGAAGCGCCCGGAGAGGCCCGAGAGGGTTTTGAAGGAAGCGTCCGTTCCTTGAGAACTCAACAGCGTGCCAAAAGTCAATGCCAATGTTTTG
>NZ_JOEK01000017.1 GCF_000719135.1 Streptomyces avicenniae
CGAGATCAGCCTCGGTCTCGTGGGCTCGGAGATGTGTATAAGAGACAGGAGCCGGGGCGGGCGGTCGGGGTCCACGAGCCAGAGGTACGTGCGGTGGCGCAGGCGGTGGCGGAGGGGGGCGGTGCGGACGTGCGTGACGAGGGATTCGTACAGGGCGGGCACCGGCGGGCGCGGGGGCGGGGGCTGAGGCTGGCGGGGGCTTGACGGGCGGGGGCCTGACGGGCGGGGGGTCACCAGGTGGCTCCGAGCGCGTGGGCGGCGGCGACGCCGGAGCGGCAGCCGTCCTCGTGGAAGCCCCAGCCGTGGTAGGCCCCGGCGTACGCGGTGGTGCGGGTGGCGAGGTCGGGCAGGGACGCCTGGGCGGCGACGGATTCCGGCGTGTAGATGGGGTGTTCGTACTCCATGCGCGCCAGGAGGCGTTCGGGATCGACCCGGTCCTCGCCGCCGAGCGTGACAATGGGCGTCTCGGGGGTGTCGAGCCGCTGGAGCCGCCGCATGTCGTAGCTGACGCGGACGCGGTCGGCGGCGGCCGTGCAGGACGGCATCAGGTAGTTCCACGAGGCGCGGGCGCCGGACGCGCGGGGCAGCAGGCGCGTGTCGGTGTGCAGGAGCGTCACGTTGCGGGAGTAGCGGAAGGCGCCGAGGACGCGGCGTTCAGCCTCGGTCGGGTCGGCCAGGACGCGCAGGGCCTGGTCGGGGTGGACGGCGACGACGACGGCGTCGAACGCCTCCGTGGCGCCGTCGCCCGTGGTGAGGCGCACGCCGTCGGTCGTGCGCCGCAGGGCGCGTACCGGTGTCGCGGTCCTGACGGACGTCAGCTCCTTCGCGATGCGGTCCACGTAGGCGCGGGAGCCGCCCGTCACCGTCTTCCAGGCGGGCGATCCCGAGATGCTGAGCAGGCCGTGGTGGGCGAGGAAGCGGAAGAGGTAGCGGGCGGGGTAGCGCAGGGCGGTGGAGGCGGAGCAGGACCAGACGGCCGAGACGAGCGGGGTGGCGAAGTGCGCGACGAAGTAGTCCGAGTAGCCGCCCGCGGTGAGGAACTCGCCGAAGGTCGGCTCGCCGAGGTGCGGCGACGAGTCGAGCAGCCGCCGGGCGGCGCGGTGGAACACCGGTACCTGGCCGAGCATTTCGAGGTAGCGGACGCGGAACGCGTTCCTCGGCTGGGCGAACAGCCCGCGCAGGCCGCGCGCGCCCGCGTACTCCAGGCCGCAGCCCTCGCAGCGCACGGACATGCTCATCTCGGAGTCCTGCGTGCTGACGCCGAGTTCGCGGAAGAGCCGCAGCAGCGTGGGGTAGGTGCGGTCGTTGTGGACGATGAATCCGCTGTCCACGGCGGTGAGGCGCCCGTCCGCGCCCGGCAGGTCGTGGGTGTGCGCGTGGCCGCCGAGCCGCGTGTCGGCCTCGAACAGCGTGACGTCGTCCGCGCGGCGCAGGACGTACGCGGCCGTCAGCCCCGCGACACCCGACCCCACCACCGCCACACGCCGCCGGTCCTGTCCCATGCCGCTCGCCCCTTCCGCTCCCGCCGCCTGTCCGGTTCACGGGTGATTCGGCGCCGGTGCCGGGGTGGATTGGTCCGCGCGGAGAAAATATCGGGGAGATCCGAGGAAACCGCGGGACCGACCCATCCGGAGGGGGGTCCTGCACCGAATACGTGAGGGGGATCGGCGCGGGGCGTCCGCGCCGGGACCGGACGGAGGCGGCACGTGGAGTGGCACAGGTCCCAGGGACTGCGCACCGGCGGCGGGCAGGACGCGGCGGAAGGCGTCGTCCTCTTCCTGCACGGCGGGCGCGCGGACGGCCTGGGCCCGCCGCCCCGCTGGAACCTCCCGGCCCTGCGCATGCGGCCGTTCGCCCGCGCCGTGCGCACGGCCGCGGGCGGCCGGGACGTCGCCACCGGCATCGTCCGCTACCGGTACCGCGGCTGGAACGGCGGACGGGCCGACGCGCTGCGCGACGCCGAGGACGCCCTCAGCGAGGCCACCCGCCGCTTCGGACCCGTGCCGATCGTGCTGGTCGGGCACTCCATGGGCGGCCGTGCGGCGCTGCGCGCGGCGGGCCGCCCCTGCGTGCGCGGCGTCGTCGCGCTGGCGCCGTGGTGCCCGCCGGACGACCCGGTGGACCAGCTCACCTCCACCAGCACCGTGCTGGTGCACGCGGACGAGGACCGGGTGACGGACCCGTACGGCTCCCTCTCCCTCGCCGCGCGCGCCCGCGCGGCGGGAGCAGCCGTCTGCCGCCTGGTCGTGCACGGCGGCGACCACGCGATGCTGCGCCGCGCCCCCGACTGGCACCGCACGGCGACGACGCTGGTGACCGGCCTGCTCGGCCTGACCCCGCTCCCGTCCGAGGTGACGGGCGCGCTGCACCGCGGCCCGGACGCGACCGGCCTCACCGGCCTGGCGATCCCCCTCCCTCCTGGCGGCCTCACACCCGGCCCCTGACCACCCGCCCGGCACGGCGCCACCACCGCCCCGTCAACGCCTCACGACGACCGGACTCCACCTCCTTCCCTATCCCTGCGAACTCCTTTCGTTACCTGCGATCTTCTTCCGTATCTCTGCGAACCTGCATGCCCCCGCCCGGCGGCGCGGGCCCCTCCCCGCGCGCCCGACGCCGCGCCCGCCCCGGCCCATCGCGGCACCGCGCTCCGACACCCCTCATACGCCGCCCCGTTCCGCCAGGTAACGCCGGACAAGGTTCCCGAGCAGGTCTCCCGGATGCAGCCCCTCCTCGAACGCGGCCACCTGGAACCTGTGGTGGTCGAGGCTGGCGACCATCACCGTCTCCCACCGGGCGTCCGGGTGGCTCCCGGGGCAGCACATCCGGCGGGTGCAGAACCGCCCCGTGGCCCTGGGGCTCTCCGGCGTGGTCCACGGCCTGTGCGGGTAACGGGCCAGGGTCCGGCCGCATTCGCGCGCCACCTCGTGGATGCCCGCGCGCCGCGGCGGCCTGCTCCTGTCGCCGTAGTGGTGCTCGAACCACCGGGACCGGTCCGGGTCACGTATCTCCGCACGTGTGCGGCCGACGCGGGCGCGTATGCCCTCGACCGTGGCGAGCGGAAGGGTGTTCTTGGTGAACCGCAACTTCGGCCAACGCAGTTGCAGCTTCATGTCCGCGACCCACTCGGCGGCGGTGCGCCCCCGCTTCCAGCCGTTGCACCGGTCGCAGGCCGGGAGCAGGTTCCACCAGACATCGTGTCCCTGGTCCGCGACCGGTCGTTCGTGCTCCAGCGTCTCCGCGTCGGCCAGGTCGCAGTACACACACCTGCCCCCGTTGGCGGTGAGCACCATGACCCACAACCACAGGCGCTGCGCGCCCCGTCTCCCCCGGGGCACGAAAGGCGACTCGGGTGACATCACATCCTCCTTCTGACAGCACGGCGACAGGGAGGAAGCTAGCCACGGACACTGACAACGACGGGCTGTCCTGAGCAGGTCGGCGGGCGGACGGCACCACCGCCCTTCCGTCTCGGATCACATCCGATCGACAAGGCGCGTGGCCCGCCGTAGAAAGATCGACCGGGAACGTATCAGGCACCGCCAGCGATCACTTGAGAGCCGAAGTCACCCTTCCGGGTGAATCCGTACTCCGACCCCCCAGGGATATCGCGTGGCACGGCGGTCAGCGCGGACGGGTCGGCGTACCGCGCTTGGCCTCGATCCTCGCTATCTGCACCTGCGCCCACGCCCGCACGCACGCCGTCACGCCGACGCTCACCGCGACGGCACCGAACGCGGTCACCCAAACCACTGCTGTGGACGTGGCCACTGACACCTCCCGAGTCACAGGGACGCGCCCGCACTCCCCCACCGTCCGCCCGTCGGGCCGTTGTGAGGTCTTCCGGCGGGCCGCCCGTATCCAGAGTGGCACGGGCGGGTGCGACTGCACACCCGGCGCTGGTTGCGTGCACGCGGCTGACGGCGTACGACCGTGGTCCGGCGCGTGCCGGGCTGTCATGTCCTCCACTACCGCGACGATCCCAGGCGCGAACACGCGCCCCCGGGACCGACTCGTCCGGCGCGCCGCCGCGACAGCAGCGACCCCAGCACCACGAACGCGCCGAGCACGAGGACGGCCACGCCCGTCACGCGCAGCGCGTCCTGCGCGGCCGAGACGAACGCGGCGCGGACGTCGTCGGCCCCACCGGGATCGACGGAGGCCAGGGCCTGCGCGACGGTGTGCGGGGCGTCGCCCGCGCGGACGTCGGCGGGCAGCGCGGCGGCGAACCGGGCGGCGAGGACCGTGCCGACGACCGCGACGCCGAGGGCACTGCCGAACTCCCGTGTCGTCGCCTGGAGTCCGGCGCCGACCCCGGCACGGTCCGGCGGCAAGGCACCCGCGACGGCGCCGGAGAGCGCGGGCAACGCGAGCGCCAGGCCGACCCCGATGACGGCGAGCCAGGCGGCGTACGCGGCATACGGCGTCCCCGCGCCGCTCGTGGACAGCCCGAGAAGTCCGCCGCCGATGGACGCGAAGGCGAGCGCGAGCGTCACGTCGAGGCCGACACGCCCCGCGACACGTCCGGCGCGCCGTGCGGCAAGGACCAGCGGGGCGGTCAGCGGGACGACGGCGAGCCCGGTGCGCAGGACGCCGAAGCCCTTCCCGTACTGGAGGAACGACGCGTTGACGTAGAACAGCGCGAACATCCCGAAGAAGACCGCCGTCATGCCGAGGCAGGCGTCGCGCAGTGCCCGCACGCGGAACAGCCGCGGGTCGAGCAACGGGTGCGCGGCGCGCAGCCCGACGAGCGTCCAGACCGTGAACAGCACGGCCGAGGCGACGAATCCGGCGACGACGACCGGGCTTCCCCAGCCCGCCTCGGGGCCTTGCACGACGCCGAGCAGCAGCGCGACCGACGCGGCGACGAGCAGGGCCGTGCCCAGCGGGTCGAGCGGGCGGTCGTGACGCGGCTGGACGGGCGCGACACGCGCCGTGAGCGCCGCGAGGACCAGCGCGACCGGCACGGCGGCGAGGAACAGCCACCGCCACGAGCCGCCGGAGAGCACCGCCCCACCGCCGACGTTGCCGACGACGCCGCCGATCCCCGTCATCGACGCCCAGGTCGCCGTCGTCGCGGCCCTGCGGTCGGCGGGGACGGCGTGCAGCAGGACGGCGAGCGTGTTGGGCAGCACGGCGGCAGCGCCCACGCCCGTGACGGCCCGGCCGACGAGGAGGAGCGGCACGTCCGACGCCACCGCCGACAGCAGCGCCCCGGCGGCGAACAGCCCGAGGCCCGTGAGCAACACGCCCTTGCGGCCGAACCGGTCGCCCGCCGCGCCGCCGGGGATCACCAGGCAGGCGAAGACGACGACGTAGGTGTCCACGATCCACAGCAGCGCCGACGGCGACGGATGCAGCGCGCCCGCAGCGAGCGCGGGGACGGCGAGGTTGACGGCAGCGACCGTCCCGATGACCAGGACGACGCAGGCGCACATGACGGCGAGCAGGCCACCGTACGAGGCGCGGGCAGGGGTGCGGGACAGGAGCTGAACGGGCATACCCGCGACCGTAGGAACCCACCGGACCTCCGCGCCACGCAACTTTGACAATGCTGGCTTGCGTACGATGCAACTATGACGGACCACCTCGACCTGAACCTGCTGCGCGTGTTCGACGCGCTGCTCCAGGAGTGCAGCGTCACGGCGGCCTCCGAACGGCTGCACCTGTCCGTCCCCGCGACCAGCCGGGCGCTGGGGCGGCTGCGCCGCGCGATGGGCGACCCGATCCTCGTACGCGCCGGGCGGGGCATGGCGCCCACGCCGTTCGCGCTGCGCACCGCGCCACGGGTGCGGTCGCTGCTGGACGAGGCGTCGGCGCTGATCACCGCGGACCGCGAGGTGTCGGCCGCCGACCTGCGCCGTACGTTCACGATCCGCATCAACGACGGCGTGTCCGCGACGCTGGCGACGGCCGCCGTCGAGGCCACCGCGGCCGTCGCCCCCGGGGTGGTGCTGCGCTTCGTGCCGGAGGGCAGCGAGAGCCTGGAGCCGCTGCGCGACGGCTCGATCGACATGGACATCGGCGTCGGGGAGGCCACCGCACCCGACCTCCGCACGGCCCCGCTGTACCGCGAACGGCTCGTCGGCATCGTGCGGGCGGACGGACCGCTGGGCCGCAACCGGCGCCCGACACTGCGTCAACTGTGCGACCACCCGCACGTCTCGGCGTCCCGCCGGGGGCGCGCCCGTGGCCCGCTGGACGACGTGCTCGACGCGGCGGGGCTGCGACGCCACGTCGCGGCCGTCGTCCCGACGTTCGCCGCCGCGCTGCTGATCGCGTCGAGCCGTTACGTGGGCCTCGTCCCCCAGCGGCTCGCGGAACAGTACGGCCCGGCGCTGGGCCTGCGGTGGTTCCCGATCCCCGCCGACCTGCCGCCCCTCGACGTACGCCTGCTCTGGCACGCACGCCTCGACGCGGACCCGGCCCAGCGCTGGCTACGCGACACAATCCGCGCAACGCTCTCCTGACCCCCGCTTCCGAACGCACGCGAACCCCGCCGGGCACCACGCGCCGCCGCTAGGCTCGCGATGCGAAAGCACCTCACGGACAGCTCCGAGCCAGGTTCGGAACCTGAAGCGTGCCCACGACACGCACATCGCGCCGAAGAAAAAAGTCCGGTATCAGCAGAACTCGTGGCACAGGCACCCGATCTACTCAGCTACGCTCCGCACAACACACAGCTCAACGACAGTGGCGGTCGCCCTCCGGGGCGACTGAGGATCGCAACCGGTGGTGAGGGTAACGGTTGGTGCGGTGGCGCGTCGGGTGGCGGTCGCCCTCCGGGGCGACTGAGGATCGCAACGTCGAAGCGCCGCGCGACTGCCACGCCGTCGCCAGCGTGGCGGTCGCCCTCCGGGGCGACTGAGGATCGCAACGACTCGCTGAGCCTCGGCGGCCGCCTGGCGCTGGAGTGTGGCGGTCGCCCTCCGGGGCGACTGAGGATCGCAACGTGCCCGGCCTGCTGGAGGTCCCAGGTCAGGTCGTGGTGGCGGTCGCCCTCCGGGGCGACTGAGGATCGCAACTCGGTGCCCTGCCAGCCCCCGTACGCCGACTTGCGACGGTGGCGGTCGCCCTCCGGGGCGACTGAGGATCGCAACGCTGGGGCGTTCGGGCGCGATGTCGGGGAGGGCTTTCCAGGTGGCGGTCGCCCTCCGGGGCGACTGAGGATCGCAACGGGTTGCCCCAGCGGGAGCCCCTGCCGACGTACTTGTGGCGGTCGCCCTCCGGGGCGACTGAGGATCGCAACGGCCGCGTGCACGAGCTGGTCGGCGGCCTGACCCGTGGCGGTCGCCCTCCGGGGCGACTGAGGATCGCAACGCCATGCTGGTCCTCTCACCTGCGGCGACACATCGGTGGCGGTCGCCCTCCGGGGCGACTGAGGATCGCAACGAACTGAAGGAGGCTCTCGGCTACCGCGCCAACGGGGGTGGCGGTCGCCCTCCGGGGCGACTGAGGATCGCAACCTGCACGTAGGCCCAGCCGACGCCGAGACCGGCTCCCGTGGAGTGGCGGTCGCCCTCCGGGGCGACTGAGGATCGCAACTCGCCAAGGCCGAGGAGTGGACCCACCCGGGCGAGGGCGTGGCGGTCGCCCTCCGGGGCGACTGAGGATCGCAACCTGTCCGTTCGGGTCATCTCGGTGAGGGTGCGGGTGGCGGTCGCCCTCCGGGGCGACTGAGGATCGCAACTCTCCTACGAGCGCATCATCGGCATGGCGGCCCGCGGTGGCGGTCGCCCTCCGGGGCGACTGAGGATCGCAACGAGTCGTCGCTGCGGCAGGTGTCCACCACCCTGGGCCGTGGCGGTCGCCTTCCGGGGCGACTGAGGATCGCAACGCCTCGGCCTCCGCCGCGTCGGCCGGGGTCTGGCAGGTGGCGGTCGCTCTCCGGGGCGACTGAGGATCGCAACCTCCGGCTGACGGCGACTTGGTGATGGGTGAGGTGTAGCGGTCGCCCTCCGGGATGGCCGAAGTCCAACCGGTCCCCCAAAGGACAACTGGCTGGCCCCGCCGCGCCCCTCGCGGGCGACCGCCGCATCAGTGCAGGCAGTAGGCGTGCGCCCGTGCCCGCGTGCGCGGGGCGCACGCCTGATGCCACGTGCGGGTGACACCGAACGTATCCCCCGACATTCGGGAACGCGATCCGCCATCGTGCTCGCGTGGTCCCTCGTCGTCTGCCGGGCCCGGCGGGCGGGGAGGGGCGCGTTCGTGCTGTCCGCTTCCGGTCCGGCAGCGGAGCACATCGCCGATCCGAACCAAGAGGGAGTACTCGCTGTGCCTTTGTCGCCTGCGAACGTCAGGGAAGAACTCGACGCCGCGAATCAGGTCGGTGACCCGGCCGCCGACGCGCTTGTGGCGGACCTGCTCGCCGACGGGGAGATCGACGGGGTCAACGCCCTGTTCCGCACCATCGGGACGCTGAAGCCCCACCAGGACCTCTCGCGCCTGCCCGAACGACTCGCGCAGTTCCTGCACGAGGCCGCCGCCCCGCCGCCGGACTGGAGCGAGGCGGACGTGAAGGCCGCGGAAGGCTTCTTCGCCCACCACCACGGCGAGATGTCGATGCTGCAAGGGACCGTCGGGCTGATCGGCACCTACCTGTCACCGACCGGCGCGTTCACCCTGCGGTCCACCGGCCGCCTCGGCGGCGTGGAGGGGCCGGGCCGCCGACTGTCACAGTCGTCAAGGCTGTTCATCGACATGGGTGACAAGGACGCCCTGCGCGATGGCACGCTGGTGGCCAACGTGACCAAGGTGCGCCTGGTCCACGCCTCGGTACGCCAGCTGCACAAGCAGAGCGGCGAGTGGGACTACGCCAAGTGGGGCGAGCCCGTCTCCCAGAAGTACACGACGGGCGCGGCCTGCGTCTTCAGCACCCAGATTCTCCAGGCGATGGAGAACCTGGGCCTGGCCGTCTCCCGTGACGACGCCCACGGCTTCATCTGCGCCTGGCACTTCGTCGGCCACTACCTCGGCACCCCCGAGAAGTGGCTGCTGCCCAAGAACGCCGACGTGGTCGAGCAGGTGTGGAACTCCGAGCGGGACCGGGAGTGGCAGAAGTCCGACGACGGGGTGTTCATGACCGCCCAGGCCATCGAGTTCTACAAGAAGTTCTTCCCGCCGGGCTTCCATGACGCGTTCGTCGCGATGGTGCGCCACGCGCTCACCGACAAGTACGCCGACATGGCCGGGCTGCCCCGCAGCATCCTCGACGCAGGCGCCAAGCCCATCGCCGCCGGTCACGGTCTGATCAGCAGCACCGCCGGTGGTCTGTTCGGCGGCGCGGCGGAGAAGGCCGTCGGCGTCAACCCGTACAAGGAGATCCTCGGCGTCGCGTCCAAGGCGTTCAACGAGGTCGAGAGCTACGCCCTGACCCACGACCAGGACGACCAGCCGCAGATGCACGCCGCACTCGACGACAACCGCTGACGTCTCCCCCGGCTGCCGGGTGAGGGCCATGCCCCCACCACGGCCCGGCCCGGCCGCAGGTCGATCCCCCCGGGATCGGAACTCCGGGGTGAGCGGCGGACGCCCGAGGACGCTCGGTGGAGGCGGTCCTCCCGGACGGCGGAGGAACGCGACGCGTTCCTCACATGGGCGGCTGTGCAGGAAACAGTGTCGGCACAGCCCCGAAAGGCTGTGCCGACGTGTCGTCGCGGTTGCCGGTCGTACAACTGGCGGAAAGGCCCGTTCGCCGGACACGAGACCCGGGTCGGTCAGAGGACGAGGTCGTCGCGATGCGGCGTCGTCTGTGCGATGCCCAGTGTCCGCACCTCCGCGAGACCCGCGTGCGGCAGGCGATAGATCCTGACGTTGTCCCTGTCTTTGTCGATGAGACGGTCGATGGTGTCGGTCAACCGCAGGAGGTCGGTCTCGTCGGCGACGATCTCGAAGACGGACTTCTGGACGCGTATCCCATGGCCCTCGCAGAGCTTGGCCACGCGTCGCAGGCGTCGCCGCCCGTCCGGTGTGGTCGTGTCCACGTCGTAGGTGAGGAGCAGATCCATCACGACGCGATCCACGGCAGGTAGCCCGGCAGTTCGTGGCGGACGTGGCGCGCCAGGAGACGACACTGCACGACGGGCAGCAGTCCGCCGGGTACCGACCGACCGGCGGTGGGATGGTCCCAGCTCTCGGTCTTCCACTGCTGCCAGGCCGCGAGGACGGTCTTGCGTCCGTCCTCGGTGAGACGGACGGCTCCGCCCGCGAGGTTCTCGAAATGAGTGGCGCGGACCTGTCGTCGGTTCAGCAAGGTGAGGGCGAATCGATCGGCGATCGGGGCACGGAACTCCTCCATCACGTCGAGTGCCAGCGCGGGTTTGGCCGGTCTGATGCCGTGGAGGAAACCGATGTACGGGTCGAGTCCCACCTGCTCGGCGGCTCCGTGGACCATGCTGCGGAGCAGCCCGTAGCTGAACGAGAGCAAGGCGTTGACGGGATCGGTGGGAGGTCTGCGGGCCCGCCGGGTGAAGGGTGGGATGTCCGGGCCCGGTTTGAGGATGAGCCGGAGCGCCGCGAAGTAGACCCGCGCGGCGTCGCCTTCATGCCCCATCAGCTTGTCGATGGTGTCCGCCTCGGCGACGGTCGTCAGGATTCCGGCGAGCGTGGCCGCGGCCTGCCGGATCTCCTCGCGTGGCCCCGGTGGCGCGTCGCGGGCGGCCCGCACCAGGAGCCAGCGGCTGTTGCGGACCTTGCCCGCGAGCATGTTCCGGGCGATGGCGATCCTGGAGGGCATCTGGTCGTGCAGGAGGTGCTGGGCGTGCCGGAGGAGGACGTTGCCCCGGACGGCTCCGTCCAGCCGGGCCTGGAATCGACCGGACCGCGACATCCAGGTCACGGGACGGCCGTCCTGGGCGCATCGCGCCAGCAGCTCGGTCGAGAGGTTGATGTGGCCGTAGACGACGATGCTCTCGATGCGCCGGAGCGGCAGGGACTTCCGCTCCTGGGTGTCCGGCAGGTAGACGCGCAGGGAGTCATGGTCCAGGCGGAGGTCGGCTCCCTGGGTCTGGACGTAGAGGGTGTTCAGCAGCTCGGTGGTCATGGGTGGTGGTCGTCTTCTCGGTCGTCAAGGGTGAACAGCCCGTCGAGGGCCTTCCCGTACCGTTCGGTGCGGGCGAGGACACGGGGCATGCAGCCGGTGGCCATGGAGCAGCGGCGGCATCGCGTGTCGGCGGCGGGTGGCGGGAGCGTGCTGGTGTCGAGGAGCGCGCGGACGGCGCGCGTGGCGGCGAGGACGCGTTCGTGGAGTTCAGGTGTGACGTCGATGAGGTGGCGGCGGCGGTCGGCCGAGGAGTAGACGGCCGCCTGTGGGACCGGGCGGTGGAACATCTCCTGGAGGCAGATCGCCTGGGCGGCCGCCTGTACGTCCGCCGGGCCGCCGGGGTGGTAGCGGCCGGATTTGTGCTCGACGGGCAGGATGCGCCCGTCGGTGTGGATCTCCACGGTGTCGCACGTGCCGGTCAGGCCGTACCCGTCGTGCCAGACGGGCAGGGCGTGCACGACGCGCAGTCTCCCGCGTCCCCGGTTGCCCGGGGTGTCCACGCGTTGGTGCAGGAGTGTGCCCCGGACGGTGGCGGCGTCGTCGGCGAACGCGTCTTCCAGGAGGATGAGTCCGCACTGGCGGGCGCAGTAGGTGTAGTGCTCCAGCGAGGAGAGGGTGACCTGCGCGGGCTCCCGCCCTCCCCCCACGGGAAGCACGGCGGTGTCGCTCATCCGACGAGACGGGTCAGGGTCACGCCTGACGGCAGCTCGGCGTCGCGCACCTCGATCGGGCCGTAGTCCGTGATGCTGCGGGCTGTGGAGTCGGGAAGGTTCTTGACGGTGATCCTCTCGAAGAGTGTGTGGGAGGGGGCGCGGCCGAAGGCGTCGTCGTGGGTGAAGACGTAGAGTCCGCGCAGGGCGAGGGCACCGCGGGCGGACGCGCGGTCGTGCTCGAACATGTTCTGGAAGGCCCGCCAGAAGAGTTCCAGGTCGTCCCTGCTCACGCCGGTGCGTCGGGCGAGAGGGGCGCTGAAGTGGCCGGTACCCCGGTAGAGGGCGTAGGGCACGATGTGCTTGGAGCCCATCTCGGTCTCCTTGCCCTTGTTCTTCTTCTCCGGGTCGTTCCAGGCGTCCACGTCCTCCTGCTTGGTGGGCGTCACGCGGGTGATGCCGATCTCCAGCGGGGTGATGGGGTCGATGGACCGGGAGAACGAGATCTGCACGGGGCCCTGGACCCGTCCGGCCTGCTTCTTGCCGGTGCTCATGACGGCGCCGAACATGCGGACGTCGAAGAAGTTCTCGCACATCCAGTCGCGGGCATCCGCCGGGCCGGTCTTGTCGCCCAGCGCGGTGTACGCGCGCTCGTGCTGGCTGTTGAGGGAGACGCCGGCCTCGACGTAGATGTGCCGACCGGGGACCTGGTCGTGCTCGGCGAACAGCGCCACGGTGTTGCGGATCTTGCGCTTGATGGCGACGTCGGTGATCAGCCCCTGGCCGGTGATCGGGTCGGTGCGGGGCATGCCTCCGGCGTCGGGGTCGCCGTTCGGATTGCTGTCGGTGGCGTCGATGAGGAACAGGAAGTCGTGCTTGCGGGCCGGGTCGAGGTGGGCTTCGGTCATGGGATGCGTTCTCCGATCGGGCGAAAGGGGTGAGGGGTCAGGAGACAGGGGGGGCCGCGCTGTCGGGGGCAGCGCCGTTCTTCGCCGTCTTGGCGTCCTTGGCGGCCTTGGCCGCGGCGAGGTCAGCGGCCCGTTGCTGCTCGTAGCCGATGACGAAACGGCCCTGCCCGCGGAGGGACAGGTGGGCCGGGAGGTCGTCGGAGAACGCCGCGAAGACCGTGGTGAGCCTGTTGCGCAGCGCCCAGTAGGCGCCCTCGTTGTCACGCCGGAGCCGCTTGAAGTGGGCGTTGGCGCCGTGCCGCAGGTTCGCGAGGACGGTGCCGGGCGCGGTCATGGCCGCGCCGAAGTACTTGTCGCCGAGGGTGGCCTTGACGTCGGGCAGCGCGGCCCGTTGCACGGCTTCGAGGACGGCGAAGGCTCGTCCGCAGAGGTAGGCCGGGTCGGTGCTGTCCGGGTCGAGTCGCGGCATGGGGCGGTCCGTTCGGTCGTGAGGGCGTGAGAGGGCGAGGCGCAGGAGCGCCACACGGGGGGCGTCGAGATGACCGTCCGCCCGGATGCGCTGGAGGAGGTGGGGCAGCAGGTGGGCCGGGAGGGGGGTGCGTCGGAGGGCGCACGTGAACAGGTCGCGTTCGACGCCTTGCGGCGCGCTTCCTTTGACGTACTGCCCCCCGCTGTGGCGGCCGGTCGCCAGGGCCATGAGCCACAACGGCACGTATCGGGTGGTGCCGGACCAGCCGTCGAAGACGCCGTGATCCTCGTACCACGCACCGAGATTGGCCTTGAGCACGACCAACGGGATGTCGAGCCAGTCGCGGACGACGGTGCGGGCGTTGTTCAGCCCGAGTGTGAGGGAACAGAAATCGCTTTCGTTCAGTCCGCGCAGGGAATCGGGTGTCGGATGCTCGTTGAGGACCTCGATGAGGTGTCGGACGATCTCCGGGTCCGGTGGGTTGTCGTCCAGCGTCTCGATCAGCGGTTGCTCGTGGTGGTGGCGGGTCCACCAGACGAGGACGCTGTCAGGGAAGCGGCGACGGTGCCTCTCGTCGGCCAGCAGGTGGTTGAGCGCGGCCATGGTTCGGCCGCCGCAGCGGTCGCACACCGGGGTGTTGACCAGCTGGATGCTGCCGTTGCGGCCCTGGGCCTCGGTGTTGACGCTGACGAGCTGCGCCTCGTTGCTTCCGCCGGTGGAGGGGATGAGGCCCTTCTTCACCGGCTCGGGGATGGTGGCGAGGAGGCTGCCCACCTTCCCGCAGACGAGGCACAGGGCGCTTGCTCCCGCTGCCCCGCCCTTCCGTTCGCGGACGATCGTGCTCCAGAGTCGGCGGACGGCGGGCAGTTCGTGGAGCCACTGCGAATCGACCATGACCGCGACCGTCTCGCGGGCATCCAGGTCTTCGGGTACGTCCAGTGCCGCGACGCCCTCGCCGTCGAGGAAGGTGGCCAGCGCCTTGGCACACCCGTCCTCGGACGCGGCGTTCGTCCAACGGACCACCAGTGCGCGGTAGTCCCGGTGGCGCCGCGCGGCCTCGGCTCGGTCCTTGTCGGTGGGACCGCCCGGAGCATCCACGCCACGGGGGCGGCCGAGGACGAACTCGGCGGTGTCCACGAGCAGGAAGGGGGCGACCTTGGTGCCGGAACGCTGAACGTAGGGCACGGGCTGGACCACGCCTCCCCCCTTGGCCTTCTTGGCGGGGCGCAGATCGATGAGCGAACCGTGCCGACCGTCGTCCGTGAGCACGAGCCCCCAGTGGATCTGCCGATCCCGGAAAAATTCCGGCGGCAGGGTGTCGGCGATCCGGTCGGCGTATTCGGTGAGTCGCTGAAGCAGCACGAGTTCACGCCTCCCGGGCGTCCGCACGCCGCGACGACTGCGGCATCGCCACAGCCTCGGCGGGCAGCGGCTTCAACGGCACCTCCATGACGCCTTCGGCAAGCTGCGCCAGGAACCACTGGTACCGCTCGCCCTCCGGTGTGTAGCGGATGGAGTGCAGCATCACGCCCAACTGCTCATTCAAGTGAGCCAACGCCGGGCGGTCGGTGGACGGCCCGAACGCCGCCGCGAATTCCCGGCAGCCGAAGAAGGGTTGTGAGAAGCAGGCACCACGGTCCACCCGCCGCCGCAACTGCTCCCGGTACTTCTCCTCGGGCGCGGAGCCGCCGGTCACGACGACCTGGGCGTGAATGCGGTAGGCGACGTCCCGCAGTGCCATGGTGTTGCGTTGGTCGCGGTCGGTCTCCACGTCGTATCGCAGCCGGGGATTCTTCGCCAGCTCCTTGACCTTCTTGGCGCTGAGCGTGGCCCGGACCTCGTTGCGGCGCACCTGCGTCCATGCGATCGGGGCAAGGACCTCGATCTCCGTCACGACGTACCTGAACTCGGGCTTCCAGAAGATGGATTCCAGCAGTCCGACCGCCGCTGAAGGCGTCATCACCGGGTAACTCACCCGTTCGGTTTTCAGCTCAGGACGGGTGAAGCAGGCCAACGGCCCCCAGGTCTCCACGACGAGGTCGGGAAACACCCAGCCGTCGTTACCGCGCCGCTCGGCAAGACTGCGGCCACCGACACCACCCCCATGCGTCATCGCTCCTCCGCCTCTCCCTCTCGGGCTCTGCCGACTTCCACAATTCGCCCCCAGGCAACGGGGGTTTTCAGCGAGTCGAGACGCTAACAGCAGCCACTGACACAGGGATGAGCTTCAGCTCCACCTCGCGTCACATCTGATCAAAGGCGAAAATAATCAGTCGGTCAGGGCGGGGTCGCGGACCGCGTCACGGGCGATCAGGCCAGCTCGGCGGCTTACGCCAAGCCGACGGCCGCCTCCGGCCACGCCAGGAGAACAGGGAACTCAACGTCTGCTTCTCACGGGTTCTACAGGTGTCACAGTGGAGGACAAGAAACGATCCGAGCCGCCGCACAGGGACGCGCCAACCGCCCCGAGCCGCAAGATGATCGAAAATGCTCAAGAATGCAAGAAGCGGATCGAGAAATGACTCTCTCGATCCGCTTCTTGGCCAAGGAGTGAGCGAAACGCCCCTGTGACCCCTGTAATTGCGATTCCCGGTTGCTCAGCCCGAGCAAGCCGCCACCGGGCCACCGAGCAGGCGACCTTGAAGCGAGCCTATACATAGGGTCAGTCGGAGCTCACATGCTGTACGCGCCCCGGTCCTCCGGTTCTGCCGGGTCAAGGCCGCGCTCCGGGTGGTACGCGCCCTGCCAATGGAGCATGTCACCGATCACCGGCTGGGCCAGCCCTGCCGCCAGCGCGGCCTGCGCCTCCCGACGGGGCAGCGCGGCGACGTACGGTTGCAAGCGGCGCAACGGTCCCGGCCCGGCCGGGTAGGGGGAGCGAAGCGCGGCGATGTCGGCCTCGATCGCGTCCGGCTCGTCGTCGGGGCGGATGACGATCACCGGCTGGGTGAAGGTGTCGTCGATCATCTTGAACGCCTCCGTCACCGCGGGGAAGTCGAGCAGCGCGCGCAAGGCGTCGATGTCCGTCCCCATCCCCTTCGCCCCGCCGCCCTGGAGGGCGTACCGCCGCTTGTAGTAGGTGTCGAGGGCGTCCAGGTCGTCAGGGAAGGCTCGTCCGGGCCCGAACTCCGTGGCGGTGACGTCCAGCGCCCTGGTGAACGTCTCGTCTCTGGGCGCTCCAGCACCGGGGACCCGGAACACGACGGTCGTTCCGATGGCCAGACGTCCGTCACGGTTGCACCGTCCGGCGGCCTGCTGCAAGGACTCGGCCGGTGCCCAGGCGCGGTAGACCAACGGGAAATCGATGTCCACGCCCGCCTCGATCAGACTGGTCGAAACGACACGCACCTCGGCCCCGGCGTCGAGCAAGGTACGCATGCGCTCGATGGTCTCGCGACGGTGGCCCGCCGTCATCCGTGTCGAGAGATGCAGGACATGGCCCTCTGTTCGGTCCCGCAGCAGCCGATGCATCATGGCCGCGTCCTTGGTCGAGTTGACGACCACGAGAGTCCGGCGACCGCTCTCACGCGAGATCTCGTCGGCGATCCCCTCCCAGGTGACGTCCGCCTCCATGCGCCATTCGTAGCGCACACGCCGCAGATCCCTGAAGAGGGTGGCGGGCTCTTCCGCCAGCTGACGGCGCGGCACGCCGTCCAGCTGGGTCAGGGACCAGAAGTCGGGCTGGGTCGCCGACGCGAGGACCACCGTCACGCCGAAGTACTCCACCAGGCCGCGCAGCGCGCTCAGGATCGGTACGAGGAGCCGGTCCGGCAACGCCTGCACCTCGTCCAGCACGATGACCGAGCCGGCCAGGCGGTGCAGCTTACGCATCGCGGCGGGCTTGTTGGCGAACAGCGACTGGAAGAGCTGGACCGTCGTCGTCACGACGAACGGGGCGTCCCAGTTCTCCGCGGCCGTCCGCGCCCAGATGTTCTCGTCGTCGTCGAGGTTGATCGCGCTGTGGTGCTCCAGGACCACGGGGGCGTCCTCGGGGTCTGTCGGGTCGAGCAAGTCCCGGTAGACCTTGGCGTTCTGCTCGGTGATGCTGATGTACGGAACCGCCACGACCACCCGCCGCAGCCCGTGGTGTGCGGCGTGGTGGAGGGCGAAGCCCGCCGAGGCCAGCGTCTTGCCGCCGCCGGTGGGCACGTGCAACACGTAGATCCCCGGCTCCCGCGCCGCGTTCGCGATCACCTGCTCGTAGACGCGTTGCCGGACATCGTTGACCTCCGAGGACGGGTGGCCCGCCAGCAGGTGACGGCGTCGCGTCTCGAAGCGTTCGGTCAGGCCGGACATGGCCACGGACGGCGCAAGGCGGACCGGCAGCCCCGCGAAGTGAGCCGCCGTGTCCAGGAAGTCGGCGTCCACCAGGCAGCTGAACAGCATGCGGATCAGCAGGTCCCGCGCCAGTTCCTGCCGCGGCCTGTCGTGCGGCGGGCACGGCCCCAGCCATGCGGGCACGGGCACCGGGCGATCGGGGTGGATCTCCGGAATCAGGCGTCCGGCACGCGCGCATGCCTCGTCGATGAGGAGTTGATCCTCGTGACGACCGTCGCGGAGCGAGAGCAGAAGCGTCTTGAGTACCTGCGGGGCGGGCAGGCCACCGTGATGTCCCTGCACGACGGCAGCGAACTGCTTGCCTGTGTACCGGGCGGCGAGAAAGGCCCCGGCCTCCTTGTGGGGGACACCCACACGGCCGCCGGTCCTCTCCGCTCTGTCAACCAGACCGGCTTGCCAGGCGCAGGCCGCCTTGCCCACGTCGTGGACCAGCGCCAGGTACTCGGCCAGTTCGGCCGCCCCGAACGCTTCGCCGAACTGACGAGCCAGCGCGGCTGTCCCCCGGAGGTGTTCCTCCAAGGTGTGCCGCCGCAGGGAAACCGGACTTCGGCTGTGCGCCCACAGTTCGTTGGATTCACGGCTCCGAGGGTCATCATCAGCAGCTACGCTTCCCATGACGCCGACCGTAGCGTCCCTATACCCCTGTGTGCCCGAGGACTTCGGAACCTCCAGTGTGCCCAGAAAACACGGATCGCACCGAAGAGAGATGTCCGGTTCATGAATCTTTCGTCTCCCCGAGAGCCGAGCACACCGACTACGCTGGGCGAAACAGGCCGGTGAATGGCCGTGGCGGTCGTCCTCCAGGACGGCCGGGGATCGCAACTCCCAGAGGACAGCTCTGGCGGCCGGGGAAGGCCGGTGGCGGTCGTCCTCCAGGACGGCCGGGGATCGCAACCGTCCGCCGTCACCGGTGCTCAGCACCTTCTCCAACGTGGCGGTCGTCCTCCAGGACGGCCGGGGATCGCAACGAGGAGGCCGGGGTCGTCCGCCGCGCCCGGCCAGGGTGGCGGTCGTCCTCCAGGACGGCCGGGGATCGCAACTGGGTAGTCTGTTCATCGGCCATGCGGGGTGTCGTGGCGGTCGTCCTCCAGGACGGCCGGGGATCGCAACCGCGTCCTGTCCCCCGACGCGTTCACCGCCACGTAGTGGCGGTCGTCCTCCAGGACGGCCGGGGATCGCAACCCCCGCCGCCGCACCGAACAGGTCACCGCGTCGAGTGGCGGTCGTCCTCCAGGACGGCCGGGGATCGCAACATGGCGGCGAGGGCCTTGCCTGCGGCCCGGCCGCCCGTGGTGGCGGTCGTCCTCCAGGACGGCCGGGGATCGCAACACCGGCTTGCGGCACCACGCGCACAGGCGCTCGGGGTGGCGGTCGTCCTCCAGGACGGCCGGGGATCGCAACATCGACGGCAAGGGCGAGGAGGCGAACACCTGGGAGGTGGCGGTCGTCCTCCAGGACGGCCGGGGATCGCAACATCGACGGCAAGGGCGAGGAGGCGAACACCTGGGAGCGTGGCGGTCGTCCTCCAGGACGGCCGGGGATCGCAACCTACACGGACTCGGGGCCGCGCTCGCCCGGGTCCTGGGTGGCGGTCGTCCTCCAGGACGGCCGGGGATCGCAACCGGCGCTGGCGCTCACTCGGCGGCTGCTATCCGGCGTGGCGGTCGTCCTCCAGGACGGCCGGGGATCGCAACCCGGCCCTCCGCGCCTTTGTCTCCGGGCAGACCCGTGGCGGTCGTCCTCCAGGACGGCCGGGGATCGCAACACGTCCAGGAGCGCGATCTCCGACAGGATGGACCAGGGGGTGGCGGTCGTCCTCCAGGACGGCCGGGGATCGCAACATCGCGAACGCTCGCCAATTGGTGAGCGAGACGCCCGTGGCGGTCGTCCTCCAGGACGGCCGGGGATCGCAACCCAGCGTCGGTGCTGGTGTCGCCGTCGCTGCTGCTGTGGCGGTCGTCCTCCAGGACGGCCGGGGATCGCAACGGCATTCCCGAGGAGGTGCGATGCCTCCCAGGCTCGTGGTGGCGGTCGTCCTCCAGGACGGCCGGGGATCGCAACTCGGTGGTGGGGGCGGGCCGGTGGTCCGGTCTGCCTGGTGGCGGTCGTCCTCCAGGACGGCCGGGGATCGCAACGGCTACACGAACCCGTTCGTCCTCCAGTGCTGGGCCGAGTGGCGGTCGTCCTCCAGGACGGCCGGGGATCGCAACTTTCCGTGTCCCATGCCAGTCGGCGGAGGTCGGTGGTGGCGGTCGTCCTCCAGGACGGCCGGGGATCGCAACTGGTGCCGCTGTGGAGCCCACAGGGAGGCAAGGGCGGGTGGCGGTCGTCCTCCAGGACGGCCGGGGATCGCAACCCCCCGGCCCACGGCTCCCGGCACTCAGGCCTGCCCGTGGCGGTCGTCCTCCAGGACGGCCGGGGATCGCAACACCGCGATGGGGACGACGATGCCCGCGACGGCGACGTGGCGGTCGTCCTCCAGGACGGCCGGGGATCGCAACGAGCCGAGGTGCAGGACCGGGACGGGGAACTCTCCTCGTGGCGGTCGTCCTCCAGGACGGCCGGGGATCGCAACGTCCTGCCGCCCGGCGCGGCGCAGCTAGTGTTCCGCGGTGGCGGTCGTCCTCCAGGACGGCCGGGGATCGCAACCTCTTGGTGCTCTGGTGCTTGCGTTCTGGGGTCCGGATGTGGCGGTCGTCCTCCAGGACGGCCGGGGATCGCAACACGACCGCGCGCTCCGTCTTCGTACGGACGTCCTCGTGGCGGTCGTCCTCCAGGACGGCCGGGGATCGCAACGTAGCGGGTGCGGCAGCGGCGGCAGGTGATGGCGGTGGTGGCGGTCGTCCTCCGGGACGGCCGGGGATCGCAACCTCCATGCGCGCGGCGGCTTCCTTGCTCGGAGGCGGTGGCGGTCGTCCTCCGGGACGGCCGGGGATCGCAACTCTCGCATTTCGAAGACCGTGCGGTACAAATTGAGGGGCGTGGCGGTCGTCCTCCGGGACGGCCGGGAGTCGCGACCCCGACGGCACGACCGTTTCCACTGGAAACGGGAGGCGGGCGTTGGTCGGGTGGTTGGGGAGCGTGGTGTCCGGTTCTTCCGGAGGCGCGATGTCGCTGGGAAATGGCGACTGACCGTGTGTATCGGGTGCTTGTCCGGGGTGCGGGCGCGCTGCACGCCGAGTCCGGGGAGACTCCCTGGGCTCCCTCAGAGCCCGATCGACGGCCCGGGAACCCGCGTCGCCGCAGGTCAGGCGTGGGCGGCGGACGAGGCGGCCTGTACGCCGGGTTCTGTCGCCCCGGGGCCTTGCGGCGCCCGGGGGAGGCGGCCATCCATCTAGGGCCGGTGTCGCCACCGGCCTCGTGCGGTCCACCCGCGGACTCGGGCGGGCAGCCCTCGGTCATCCGCGCAGGGCCGCCGCGAGGCGGCCCCTTTTGACCTTGCTCCAGGTGGGGTTTACCGAGCCGCCCAGGTCACCCTGGGCGCTGGTGGTCTCTTACACCACCGTTTCACCCTTACCGGGTGCCGAAGCCCCGGCGGTCTGTTTTCTGTGGCACTGTCCCGTGGGTCACCCCAGGTAGGCGTTACCTACCACCCTGCCCTGTGGAGCCCGGACGTTCCTCGGCGGGATGCAGGACATCCCGACGCGACCGCCCGGCCGGCTCGTCCGCCGTGCGCGCCATCCTACCCGTGGCCAGGACGGAGCCCGCCAGGATCAGCGCGAAGGCGGCGGCCATGCCGCCCGTCAGGGGCTCGTCGAGGAACGTGACGCCCGCCGCGACGGCGACCGCCGGGTTGACGTAGGTGAAGACGACGGCGCGCGAGACGCCGACCTCCCGGATCAGTTCGAGGAAGATCACGAACGCCAGCGCCGTGCAGAGCACACCGAGCGCGACGAGTGCGGCGACGGCGCGGCCGGGGGGCGCGGTGTCCGGCAGGGTCAGTCCGGCCGGAACGGCGTACAGCAGCGCCGCGAGGGTGAGGCAGGCGGCGGTGAGCGGCAGGGTGGGGACGTCCCTGAGCGGCCCGGTCGCGATGAGCGGCGCGACGGCGTAGCCGAGCGCGGTGAGCAGCACCTCGGTGACGGACCAGGCGCTGCCGCCGGTGAGTTCGGGCGCGGCGAGGACGGCGACGCCGACGAGTCCCGCGGCGAGTCCGGCCCAGCGGCGGGCGTCGGGCCGTTCCCTGGCGATGAGCACGGAGAGGACGGGCACGCAGGCGATCAGCAGGCCGGTCGTGGAGCTGGACAGGTGGCGTTCCGCGTCGGACAGCAGCGCCCAGGGCCCGATGATCTCGCAGGCCGCGAAGCCCGCGAGGGGCAGGGCGTGAGGGCGCAGGGCGCGCATCTGCCGCAGGGCGAACGGCAGGAGCAGCAGCGCGCCGATGGCGCAGCGGGTGAAGACGACGACGGGTACGGACAGGGACTCGACGGCTACCTTGATCAGAAGGTAGGGGATGCCCCATATGACGCACATAAGGGCGAACAGCGACCAGCCTCGCGGTGACATGCCGCCAGCCTCATCCCCCGCGACGGGCCCCGTCTTGAACGCTGTTGCGGTACGCGGCCGGGGTGACGCCGACCACGCGGCGGAACCAGCGCGTCAGGTGCGCCTGGTCGGCGAAGCCGACGCGTGCCGCGACGTCGGCGGGGCGGGCGCCTCGGTCCAGCAGCGCGCGGGCACGGCTGACGCGGTACTGCGCGAGCCAGGCGTACGGCGTCATGCCGGTGGACGCGCGGAACGCGCGCAGCGCCTGGTAGCGGGAGAGCCCCAGGTCGGCGGCGATGGCGGCGAGGCCGGGTGGGGCGTCGAGTTGGGCGGCGAGCCGTTCGCGCATGGCGTCGGCTATGCGGTCGGGCTGGGGCAGGACGCACTGGGGCCGGGCGGTGCCGGGGGCGGCGTGGCGGGTGGCGAGCGTGGTGAACAGGGTCAGCAGGTCGCTCTCGGTGCGCAGCGGGTCGGCCGTGGGGGCGGTGGCGGCACGGTGGGCGCGGTCGAGGGCGGTGGCGAGCGCGGGGTCCTCGATGACGGGGCGGCGGAAGTACGGGCGCCCGCGTACGCCTTCGCCCAGCAGTTCCGGCGACGGGTATGCGGCGCGGTAGGCGAAGCCCGCAGTGGCGGTGGCGGGTCCGCCGGTGTGGGTCTCGTCGGGTTCGAGGACGACGAGGCTGCCGGGTCCTGAGACGTGGTCGTCGCCCCGGTAGCGGATGGTCTCCAGGCCGCCCGTGGTGACGCCGACGGCGAACTCGGCGTGGGCGTGCGGCGCGTAGCGGAGCTGGTCGAAGCGGGCGGTGAGCAGGTCGAGGGACGGGGCTCCGGGGGCGGGGGCGACGCGCGTCCATACGGCCTGTTCGGCGCCGTCCCGGTTGGGTTGCGCGCCGGTCCTTCTCGTACGCTGTGCCGGTGCTTGTGCTGCTGCCACCTTCGGAGGGTAAGGCCGGGGACGGGGCGGGTGCGCCGCTCGACCTCGGCGGACTGTCGTTCCCCGCGCTGCGCGCGGCGCGTGGCGCGGTCCTTGAGGAGCTGACGGCGCTGTGCGCGGCCGACGCGGAGAAGGCACGCGAGGTGCTGGGCCTGAGCGAGGGGCTGCGCGGCGAGGTCGCGAGGAACGCCCGGCTGCGGGAGGCCCCGGCGCGGCCTGCCGGTCAGCTGTACACGGGGGTGTTGTACGACGCGCTGGGGCTCGGGTCGCTGGACGCTGCGGCGCGGCGGCGGGCGCGGGCGTCGCTGGTGGTGTTCTCCGGCCTGTGGGGGGCGCTGCGGGTGACGGACCGGGTGCCGTCGTACCGGTGCTCGGCGGGGGTGCGGCTGCCGGGTCTCGGGGCGCTGTCGGCGTACTGGCGCGGCCCGATGGCGGAGGCGATGGCGGAGGCCGCCGACGGGCAGGTGGTGCTCGACCTGCGCTCGTCGGCGTACGCGGCGATGTGGCGGCCCGCCGGGGAGGTGGCGCGCCGGACGGTGGCCGTGCGGGTGCTCCAGTCGCGGGTGGTGGACGGTGTGGAGAAGCGGTCGGTGGTCAGCCACTTCAACAAGGCGACGAAGGGCCGTCTGCTGCGCGATCTGCTGACGGCGGGTGCGCTGCCGCGGACGGCGGGGAAGCTGGCGGGAGCGCTGCGGGACCTGGGCTACGTGGTGGAGGAGCCCGCGCCGGGCGGGCTCGACGTGGTGGTCACGGAGTTGTAGGCCGGTGGTAGGCGGTGCCGTCGGGGCTGCGGGTGAGCAGGCCGTCGTCCACCAGGTAGCGGCGCAGGGCGGCCGTGTCGTCGTGGACGGTGCGGATGACGTCGTTGACCTCGCGCTCGGTGTAGGTGCGGCCCGGTTCGAAGAGCGTGTCGGCGAGGTGGCGCAGGAGCTGTTCGCGGCGGGCGGTGCGGCGGGGGATGGCGATGAGCCGCCCGCTGGCGAAGAGGGCGGACACGTCGCGTGAGGTCTCGGTCATGGGTTTCAGCATGCCCGGATTCTGGTGGCGCGGCGCGGAGGGTCGCAACGCGTTAAGCCGGTGCGGCGAGGGCTGCGCTGCGGGGGCTGCGCGGTGGGCGCGGGTCACCACGCGTAGGGGCCGAAGCGCCCCCACGCCACGAGGACGGCGAGCGCGAGGAGGACGCCGTTGACGGGCAGGGCCTCGGGTTCCCCACGGCGCAGGTGCGTGCGGGCGGCCAGCAGCATCGTGGCGGCCAGCCCGCAGGCGGCGAGCGGGGTGAGGACGGGTGCGATGCCGGTGGCGGCCGGGAGGATCAGCCCGGCGGCGCCGAGCAGTCCGGTGACGCCGATGAACCGTACGGTCGCCGGGGGGAAGTCGCGCACCCAGGGCAGCGTGGTGGCCAGCCTGTCCATCGGGAGGGTGACCTTCATCAGTCCTGAGACGGCGAAGCCTGCGGCCAGGAACGCCTGGACGATCCACAGGAACACGTTCATCGGGGCTCTCCACTGTCGTCGGTGTGGGCGGGGCTGCACAGGGAGGACGACGTGGCGCCCCCGGATGTCAGGCCGGGGGGCGGCCTCACGTTCCGGCGCGCTGTCTCGTCTGATGGGTGGAAGGACCACGGGCCCGGAGCACAGGAAGGGGGCGGCGGCACAGCATGGACGTTCCGTCGGAACCGCCACGGGACGCGGCGGCGGCCGAGCGGCGGCGTCTGATCGGCGTCGCCTACCGCCTGCTCGGCTCGCTCGCCGACGCGGAGGACGCCGTGCAGGAGACGTACGCGCGCTGGTACGCCATGTCCGCGCGGCGCCGCGAGGAGGTCGTGTCCCCGGCCGCCTGGCTGACGACGGCCACCGCGCGCGTGTGCCTGGACGTGCTCGGCTCGGCGCGGGTGCGGCGCGAGCGGTACGTCGGGCAGTGGCTGCCCGAGCCGCTGCCGGGGGGCGGGGAGTGGGAGGAGGGGTGGGCGGGCGGCGGCACCGATCCGGCGGACCGGGTGACGCTGGACGAGTCGCTCGGCATGGCGTTCCTGGTCGTCCTGGACGCGATGACGCCGGCCGAGCGCGTCGCGTTCGTGCTGCACGACGTGTTCCGCTACCCGTTCGCCGAGGTGGCCGTGATCGTCGGGCGCACTCCCGCGGCCTGCCGCCAGTTGGCGTCGTCGGCCCGCCGCCGCCTGCGCGTGGCGCGGGAGTCGGCGACGCCGACGGCGCGGCGGGCGGCCGTCGTCCGGGAGTTCAAGGAGGCGTGGACGGCCGGGGACGTGGCGGCGCTGGTCGGGCTGCTCGACCCCGGGGCGACGGCGACCGGGGACGGCGGCGGGTTCGCGCCGTCCGAGCCGCGCCCGCTCGTGGGGGGTGAGCGGGTGGCGCAGGCGCTGGTGGCGCTCCTCGCCGGGGCGCCGCCAGGGCTGACGCTGCGCGAGCGCGCCGTGAACGGGCGGCCGGGGCTCGCCGCGCAGTTGGACGGCGTGACCGTGATGGTGATGGCCCTGGACGTCGTCGGGGCGCGGATCAGGCACGTCTGGGCCGTGCTGAACCCCGAGAAGCTACGGGCCTGGACGGCGGACCACGACCCGCCGCCCGTCAGCTGAGCCGCCCGGCGGGCGGGCCGCTCAGCCCCGCAGGTGCGCCGTGTCGTTGACGCGCCGGACGCTGGTGCCGCCGTCCGGCCAGTACGCGATCTCGGAGAGCCCGGCCGCCGACAGTTCGAGCCGGAACATGGCCGAGGGCGGGGCCCCGAGCGCCATGCACAGCAGCGACTTGATCGGCGTCACATGGCTGACGACCAGCACCGTCCTGCCCGCGTGCCGCGCGATCGTCTTGTCGCGGGCGACGGCGGCGCGGCGCGCGACGGAGGTGAACGTCTCGCCGCCGGTCGGCCCCGTGTCGCCGCCGGGCGTGGCCAGCCACGCCTTCAGGTCGTCCGGGTACCGCTCCCCCGCCTCGGCGAACGTCAGGCCCTCCCAGGCGCCGAAGTCCGTCTCGCGCAGCCCCTCGTCGATGCGGATCTCCTGGCCGAGCCGCACGGCGACGGCCTCGGCCGTCTGGCGGCAGCGCGTCAGCGGCGAGCTGACGATGCCCGCGACGCCCCCGGCGGCGGCGACCGCCTCGGCAGCCGCCGCGGCCTGCGCCAGGCCGGTCGCGGACAGCTCCGGGTCGGTGCCGCCGCTGCCGGAGAACCGCTTCTGCGGCGTCAGGGCCGTCTCGCCGTGCCGCAGCAGCAGGAACGTGGTGGCGGGCCCGTCGCCACCGCCCCAGCCGACGGCGGGTGTCTCGGGCAGCGGCTCGGGGTCGGCCAGTTCCGGGGTACGGGCGGCGGGCGGCTCGGCGGGACGCCACGCCTCGCCGCGCGCGCCCGCGTCCATCGCCTCGTTGGCGAGCCGGTCGGCGTGCTTGTTCCGCGCGCGCGGCATCCACTCGTACGTGACGGCGCCCGCCGGGAAGATCTCGCGCGCCTCCATGGCGAGGGGCCGCATGTCGGGGTGCTTGATCTTCCAGCGGCCCGACATCTGTTCGACCACGAGCTTGGAGTCCATGCGGACGCGCACGGCGGCGTCGGGCGCGAGCGCGTGGGCGGCCCGGAGCCCGGCGATGAGCCCGCGGTACTCGGCGACGTTGTTGGTGCACGTGCCGAGGTAGGCGGCGGTCTCCGCGAGGACCTCGCCGGTCACCGCGTCGAGGACGAGCGCGCCGTAACCGGCGGGCCCCGGGTTGCCGCGGGAGCCGCCGTCGGCCTCGACGACGAGCCTGCGCCCGCCCGGCGCCGCGCCGCTCACAGGCCGGACTCGGTGGCGCGCACCAGGATGCGGCGGCAGTTCTCGCAGCGGACGACGGCGTCGGCGGGCGCGGCCCGCACCTCGTTCAGCTCGGTGATGTTGAGTTCGAGGCGGCAGCCCTCGCAGCGGCGCTGGCGCAGGCGCGCGGCGCCGACGCCGCCCTGCTGCTCGCGCAGCTTGTCGTAGAGCTTCAGGAGGTCGGCCGGGATCGTCGCGGCGAGGCGGGCGCGGTCGGCGCGTACGGTGTCGGCCTCGGCGTCGATCTCCGCCGTGGCGGCGTCGCGGCGCTTGGTCGCGTCCTCCGCGTTGTGCTCGGAGTCCTCGACGCGCGCGGTGAACTCGGTGACGCGGGCCTGGGCGGTCTCCTGGCGTTCCATGATCTCCAGGACGACGTTCTCCAGCGCGTCCTGGCGGCGGGCGAGGGAGGCGATCTCGCTCTGGAGCCCGGAGAGGTCCTTGGGGTTGGTGACGAGGCCGGAGTCCAGGCGCTGCTGGTCGCGGGCGGCGCGCTGGCGCACCTGGTCCACGTCCTGCTCGGCCTTGGTCTGCTCGCGGACGGTGTCGCTCTCCTCGGTCCTGGCGGCGACGAGGAGGGCGCGCAGCTGCGTCAGCTCGCTCTCCGCGGCGCGGATCTCGGCGTGTTCCGGCAGGTGGGCGCGGCGGTGGGCGAGCTGAGTGAGCCGGACGTCGAGGTCCTGGACGTCCAGCAGCCGGATCTGATCGGCGGGCGCGGCGTTCAGTTGGGGGCTCCTCTGCTCGGGCTGTGCTGGTGCGCGGCGGATGTCGGTATGAGGCGGTACGGGGGTGGTGCGGGGGTGGGGGCGGCCGTCATGGCGCGGTGGGGGGTGACGGACGGTGGATGAGCCAGGGGTCGGTGACCCGCTGGGACACGTGGGTGCGCAGGCCCCAACCGGCCTGTTCCGAGAGGGCGTCGAGCTGGGCAGCCGCCTGGACGCACCAGGGGGACTCGGTGGCCCAGTGGGCGGCGTCCACGAGGACGAGGGGCGAGTGTTCACGCGCCTCGGACACCGGGTGGTGGCGCAGGTCGGCGGTGAGGAACGCGTCAACGCCCGCCGCGCGTACGGCGTCGAAGAGGCTGTCGCCCGAGCCGCCGCAGACGGCGACGGTGCGGATCGGCAGGTCGGCGGGGCCGGTGGCGCGGATGCCCTGGACGGTGGCGGGCAGGCGCCGCGCGGCGAGGGCGCTGAGGGAGGCGAGGTCGAGGGGGCCGTCCGGTTCGCAGATCCGGCCGAGGCCGCGCCGTCCGGCGGGGTCGGCCGGGTCGGGGACGAGGGGGCCGGTGACGCGCAGGCCGAGCGCGGCGGCGAGGGCGTCGGAGACGCCGGGGTCGGCGCGGTCGGCGTTGGTGTGCGCGACGTGGAGGGCGACTCCGGCGCGGATCAGCGTGTGGACGACGCGGCCCTTGAACGTGTCGGCCGCGACGGTGGTGGTGCCGCGCAGGTAGAGCGGGTGGTGGGTGACGAGGAGGTCGGCGCCGAGCGCGACGGCCTCGTCGGCGATCTCCTGCACCGGATCGACGGCGAACAGGACGCGCGTCACCTCGGCGTCGGGGTCGCCGCAGACGGGCCCGACGGCGTCCCAGCCCTCGGCCAGCGCGCGGGGCCACAGGCCGTCGAGCGCGGCGATCACGTCGGAGAGTACGGGCACGGGCCCAGGCTACCCGCCCCGGAGCGGCCTCCCGCCGGGGAACCGGCGGGTGCGGGGCGGGCGGTGCCCGGGGCGTCGCCCGGCGGGCCGGGTACGCGCGTCTTGCCCGGATTCGGGAGGAGAAGCACAAAGGGCCCCAGTTGATCATGCTGTTCGAGCAACTGTCACCCTTCCGTGTGAAGGAGGACCGGCAGAGTTGTTCGGCCGGTGGCCCGAAATCTAGCGTCCTCGGTGGAGGTACCCCCCTCTGGTCCCACTTGTCCCGACAGGCCCGCAGGAAGCAGGAGAGTGCGATGACGGTCACGGCCCCGCCGGGGTGGCGGCCCGCGCCTTTGGTGATGTCGCCCGACGGCGCGTACGCGGCCCGGCTCGCGGGCGGTGACGGCGGGTGGTGTCCGGAGCGCTGGACGCTGGACGGCCCCGAGCCGTACGCCGTCCGCCTGCCGGGGAACCAGCCGGAGGAGCCGGACAGCGCCCTGGTGCCGCTGGCGGACGGGCGGGTGCTGATCGGGCGGCGCGCGGACGGCAGGTGCCACTTCTCGCTGCTGTACCCGTCGGGCCCCGAGACGGGTGAACTGCCCCTGGGCGCCGTGGACTGCGAGCGGCTGACGCTGCTGCCGGCCGCGCCGGACGGGACGCGGGTGTACGCGCTGGCGCCCCGCGCCAGGGACGCGGCGACCGGCCTGTCGGGGACGGCCCTGTGGCTGGTGTGCGGCGGCGCGTTCGGGCCCGAGCTGGTGACGGTGCTGCCCGGGCCGTGCTCGGGCGGCGCCTGGCTGGACCGGCAGGGGCGGCTGCTGGCGCTCGACCACACGGACGGGCGGGGGCGGACGCGCGCGGTGACCGTGGACGTGCGGCGCGGCGGCGGGCCGACCGAGCTGCTGCGGATCGCCGAGGACAGCAACGACCGGCTGCTGCTGGCCGATCCGGACAGCGGGCTGCTGATGGTGCGCTCGGACGCGCCGGGCGAGGACCGGATCGGGTGGGCCGTGCTGGGCAGCCACCGGCCCGTGCGGTTCCCCGAGGCGCTGCGGGAGGACGGGGCGCGGATGACGCCGTTCGCGGCGCAGCCGGGGCAGGTGCTGGTGCCGGAGGACTGCGGTGTGGCGCTGCGGATGACGGCGGCCGAGGGGGAATGGGTCGCGGTGTGGCGGCCGGGCGAGCGGGAGCTGCGTCATGTGACGCCGCCGCGCGGCTGGTTGAGCGGGGCGGGGCGGTGGACGGTGGAGGGCGAGCTGCTGCTGCCGTTCAGCACGGAGGCGGCGCCGTGCGGCCTGTCGCGGCTGCCCGCGCTGGGCTCGCGCCGGGAGCACGGGACGGGCGGCGAGCTGTACGGCTGGGGCGGCGGGGCGACGGCCAGGGGGACGGGCGCGGGCCCTGGCGGCGAGCAGGGCCGGGCGGCGGGCCAGGAGGCGGCGGAGGCCGCGCCGGGGCCCGGGGAGGGGGCGCCGCCCGCGCCGGTCCCGGCGTACCTGACGCAGGTCTCGCCGAACCTGTACGTGACGGCGACCGCGCCGCGGGCCGCGAAGCCCGTGCCGTTGCAGCAGGCGCCGCTGGCCTGAGACGGGCGGGGCGGGAGCCTCGGCGCCCCCTCAGCGCGAAGCCTCGACGGGATCGGCGGGATCGGCGGGACCGTCGGACGGGGCGGACGGGTCGGCGGGGCCGGAAGGCGCCGGGAGCAGCCCCGCCTTGTGCAGGTGGGCGCGGGCTCCGGCGACGGCGTGCGGCGTGGTCGCGTACTCCTGCCCCTCGAAGCGCAGCAGGTCTAGGGCGCCGACGGACGCGAGGGTACGGCGCTGGTCCGGCCGCGTCCCCGAGGCCAGCACGACGATGCCGCGCCGGTTCAGCTCCCGCACGGCGTCCTTGAGGACCAGCGCGCCGGTGGCGTCCATGGTGGTGACCCGCGACATGCGCAGGATCACCACGCGGGCGTCGGCGACCTCGGAGAGTTCGAGCAGGGAGCGGTGGGCGCCGGCGAAGAACAGCGGCCCGTCGATCCGGTAGGCCACGATGTGCTCGGCCAACAGGGCGCGTTCCTCCTCGCCGTGCTCGCCTGGCAGGTCGGCCTTGAGGTCGATCCGCTCCATGCGGGCCTGGGCGGCGACCGCGCGCAGGGCCAGGGCGCCCGCGACGACCAGGCCGATGACGACCGCCTGGACGACGTCGAGCGCGAGGGTGGCGAGCGCGGTCAGCGCCAGCACGACCGCGTCGGAGCGGGTCGCGCGGGCCATGGCGCGCAGCGCGCCGATCTCCACCATGCGGATCGCGGTGGCCAGCAGCACCCCGGCCAGCGCGGCGAGCGGGATGTGGGAGACGAGGGGCGCGGCGGCGAGGACGACGACCGCGAGGACGGCGGCGTGCGTGAGGGCGGCGAGCCGGGAGGTGGCGCCGGTACGGACGTTGACGGCGGTACGGGCGATGGCCGCCGTGGCGGGGATGCCGCCGAAGAGCGGGGCGGCCAGGTTCGCGACGCCCTGGCCGAACAGTTCCTTGTCCGGGTCGTGCTTCTGCCCGGTCGTCATGCCGTCCGCGACGGCGGCGGACAGCAGCGACTCAAGCGCGGCGAGCGCGGCCACCGCGACGGCGGGGGCGAGCAGCGAGCCGAGCGCGGACACGTCGAGGAAGGCCAGCGAGGGGGCGGGCAGTCCGGACGGCAGGTCCCCGATGGGGGGCGCCGCGTCCAGGCCGAAGAACTGGGCGGCCAGGGTCGCGGCGGCGACCGCGACGACGGAGAACGGGACGGTGGGCCGCCACCGGGCGCCGAGCAGCATCACGGCGGCCACGGCGAGGGTGAGCGCGAGGGCCGTCCAGTTGGGGGCGTGCGTGAACTCCTCGACGGCCCGCCAGGTCACCACGAGGACCCGATCGCCTTCCGGCACGGGCACCCCGAGGGCGTTCGGGACCTGTTGCAGGCCGATGACGCAGGCGATGCCGAGGGTGAAGCCCTCGACCACCGGGGCCGGGATGTACCGCGTGTACCGGCCCGCCCGCAGCAGCGCGAGCCCGATCAGCAGCGCACCGGCCATCAGCCCGACGGTCAGCACACCGCCGGGCCCGTGCTGGGCGACGATCGGCATGAGGACGACCGTCATCGCCCCGGTCGGGCCGGAGACCTGGAGGTGGGAGCCGCCGAACAGCGCGGCGAGCGCGCCCGCGACCACGGCGGTGGCGAGGCCCGCCTCGGCGCCGAGTCCTGAGGAGACGCCGAAGCCGAGCGCGAGCGGCAGCGCCACGACGGCGACGGTGAGACCGGCCAGCAGGTCACGGCGCGGGTTGCGGCCCATGGCGGCGAGGTCGGCGCGGGCGGGCAGCAGCGCGGCGACCCGGCGCCAGGGCCGGGCGAAGGGCGTGCTCACCGGCTGGTGACCTCGGCTTCCCGCAGCTCCTCAAGGAGCACGTTCTGCCCGGCGAGCATCTCGGTCAGGATGCGCCGCGCGGCCCGCATCAGGTCCGCCACGTCGCCACCGGCCAGCTCGTAGACGACGCTGGAGCCCTCCCGCGTCGAGGTGACGATGCCGGAGCGGCGCAGGACGGCCAGCTGCTGGGAGAGCGCCGAGGGCTCGACCTCGATCTCGGCCAGCAGGTCCCGCACCGGCATCGGCCCGCCTTGCAGGAGCTCCAGCACGCGGATGCGGACCGGGTGCCCGAGCATCCGGAAGAACTCGGCCTTGGCCTGGTACAGCGGGACCGGCACGGCCTCCACCTCTCCTCGTCGCGGCTTCCTGGGGATACGGCCATCACAGCATGTGGTGAATTGCAGAATTTTGCAATTCGTGGATCGGCGGCGGGGAACAGGACCCCACCCCCGTGCCGCCCGACGCCCGCGGGTAGGGCAGCATGTGGGCGTACGCCGGGGGGACCGCAGGGGGAAGTGTGGCTGACGACACGGACGTCTTCGCGGCGTTCGGGGCGGCGCGGGGCTTCATGCCGCCCGACGAGGGCCGCGCGCTGTACGCGGCGGCCCGTGACGCGGCCGGTCTGGGGCTGCCGCTGCTGGAGATCGGCAGCTACTGCGGCCGGTCCACGCTGCTGCTGGCCGACGCCGCGCGCCGCGCGGGGACGGTGGCCGTCACCGTGGACCACCACCGGGGCAGCGAGGAGCAGCAGCCCGGCCAGGAGTTCCACGACGCGGACCTGCTCGACCCGGCGGACGCGGGCCGTCTCGACACGCTCCCGCACTTCCGGCGCACGGTCGCGGACGCCGGGCTCGAACCGCACGTGATCGCCGTCGTGGGACGCTCCGCGCAGGCCGCGGCGGCGCTCGGCGGGCGCTTCGGCCTGGTGTTCATCGACGGCGGGCACACGGACGCGCACGCGACCGCGGACTACGAGGGCTGGGCGCCGAAGCTCGCCGAGGGCGGGCTGCTGGTGATCCACGACGTGTTCCCCGACCCGTCGGACGGCGGGCAGCCGCCGTACCGTGTATGGCGGCGGGCGGTGCGCAGCGGGGCTTTCACGGCGCTGCGCGGCTGCCGCTCGCTGCGCGTACTGCGGCGTACGGGACCGGGGGTCTGACCTGTGCAACAGGCCGTATCGGGGCAGGTCACGACCTCATCACAAGCGTGTCGTGTCGGAAACAGTACGTACATCCCCCGGATCGCGCGCGGGCGGCGTCCGTACGATGGGCCCACCCTTTTCGACCTGACCATGACGACGAGAACGGCAAAGGATCAGACGTGAACAACCGCTCGCTCTCCCGAGGCGACGCAGTAGTGATCGGAGCAGCGGTCCTGCTCTTCATCGCCTCTTTTCTCGACACCTACACCGCGGACGGCGACTTCGGAGGGGGAGGCACGAACGCCTGGGAGTCCGAGATCTTCCCGATCCTCCCCTCGGTCTTCCTGGCGGGCATCCTGGGCGCGGCGGCGATCGTCGGCTCGCGCTTCCTGCCGAACCGTGAGCGCCAGTTCGGCGGGCTGCGGCTCGACCAGTGGGGCATCGCGCTGGCGGTGACCTCCGCGTGGGCGGCCGTGTGGTCGCTGGGCGGTGGCTGGGGCTTCGACGTCGGTACCGGCCTGATCATCGGCCTGCTGGCGGCGCTGGCGCTGGCGGCTGCCGCCGTCATGACGCCGGTCGTGCCGGGCCTCCAGGCCCCGCTGACCGGTGCGCCGAAGCCCGCGGGGTACGGTCAGCAGCCGCCGTTCGGCGCGCAGCAGGGCGGCTACGGCTACCCGGCGGCGGGCGGGCAGCAGCCCGGCGGCTACCAGGCCACGCAGGTCGCGCCCGCGACCGGCGGCGCCTCGGACTTCCAGCCGTTCTGGTTCGCCGTCCCGGCCGCTCGGCCGCTGTACGGCGAGGACGGCGCGCCGACGCCGATCGCCGAACTGGCGCCCGGTACCTGGTACCTGGCGGTCGAGCAGCGGGGGCAGTCCCTCATCGCGCAGACGCAGGACGGCCGTCGCGGCGTCCTCCAGGACACGTCCGGCATCCAGCGCGGCTGAGCACGCGGACGCACGCAACGCACGAACGGAGCGGCGGTGGCCTCGGGGCCACCGCCGCTCCGGCGTTTCCGAGGGAGTTCAGTCCTGCCCGGCGGCCTCGCGCGCGGCGCGCTCCAGCCGGTCGCGGTGGCGCGTCCACCAGTCGCCGTCGTGCTCGGGGAGGTTGCTGACGCCCGCGCGCAACCCGGCGGTGCCGTCGATGAGTTCGCGGACGATGTCGGCGTGGCCCGCGTGCCGGTTGAGCTCGGCGGTGACGTGGACGAGGACGCGGTGCAGCGTCACCCCTTCGGGGTCGGCGGGCCACCACGGGACGTGCCCGATCGCGTCGAGCGGGAGCGCGGCGACGGTCGCGTCCGCGTGCGCGCGCACCCGGGTGTACAGGGCGGTCACGTCCGCCCGTGACTCGTCGGCCGTGGCCCACATGTCGGCGTTGTCCTCGGCGTCCTCCGCGAGCCACGGCAGCGTCTCGGGGAAGGGGCGGCCGAACACCGAGCCGAAGTACTCGGACTCGACCCCGGCGACGTGCTTCACGAGGCCGAGGAGGTTGGTGCCGGTCGGCGTGAGCGGGCGGCGGACGGCG
This sequence comes from Streptomyces avicenniae, assembly GCF_000719135.1. Classification (GTDB taxonomy): domain Bacteria; phylum Actinomycetota; class Actinomycetes; order Streptomycetales; family Streptomycetaceae; genus Streptomyces; species Streptomyces avicenniae. The sequence goes on from NZ_JOEK01000017.1 coordinate 34,293, forward strand.
TACTCGGACAGGCCGTCGAGCTTCCACAGCAGCGCGTCACGGGCGCTGTTCAGGTAGCGAAGCAGCTCTGCCTTCGGGTCGTGTGCGGTCATCCGCTCAGTGTGCCAGCGGCCCGGGGGGCGCCTCCGTCACAGGGTGCAGCAGCCGGTGTCGAGGCCGGGCGGGAGGCGGTCGGCGGAGAAGACGGCGCGGGTGGCGGGGTCGCCGGTGAGCGCGGCGACGGCGAGGAGCACGGCACCGGCGGTCCACGTCGTGCGCTCGGCGGGCCAGACGGCGTCGTCCGCGAAGACGTAGCCCGTCCAGTAGAGGCCGTCGTCGGCGCGCAGGTGCGCGAGGCTGCGCAGGATCTCGACGGCGCGCGGCGCGAGCCCGGCGGCCCAGAGCGTGAGGGCCAGTTCGGCGCTCTCGGCGCCGGTGACCCACGGGTTGGGGCGGACGCAGCGCACGCCGAGTCCTGGCACGACGAACGCGTCCCAGTCGGCGGCCAGCCGGGCGCGGGCGGCGCTGCCGCGCACGGCCCCGGCGAGGATCGGGTAGTACCAGTCCATCGAGTAGCGGGACTTGTCGAGGAAGCGCTCCGGGTGGCCGCGCAGCGCGTGGCCGAGGCGCCCGGCGGCCAACTCCCAGTCGGGCTGCGGGCTGCCCTCGCGTTCGGCGAGGACGAGGGCGCAGCGCAGGGCGTGGTAGCAGGAGGCCGAGCCGGTGACGAGCGCGTCGGCGACGGGCGTGCCGTCCGCCTCGCGGCGCCAGCCGAGCTGGCCGCCCGGCTGCTGGAGGCCGAGGACGAACTCGACGGCGGCCACGACCGTGGGCCACATGCGGCGGCGGAACGCCTCGTCGCCCGTGGTCAGGTAGTGGTGGAGGACGCCGACGGCCGGGTAGGCGCAGAAGTTGCTCTCGGCGGCGAGGTCGGTGGGGGCGGCGGGGTCGCCGTCGGCGTAGGCGGCGTACCAGGAGCCGTCGGCGTTCTGGTGGCGGGCGAGCCAGTCGTACGCGGCCTCGGCGCGGTCGCGTTCCCCCGCGGTGTCGAGGGCCATGGCCGCCTCGACGTGGTCCCAGGGGTCGAGATGGTGGCCGCGGAACCAGGGTATGGCGCCGTCGGCGCGCTGCGTGGCGGCGATGGCGGCGGCGGTCTCACCGGCCTCGTCGGCGGTCAGGACGCCGGGCAGGGCGGGGCGTTCGCGGTGGCCGGGGGCGGTCACCCGTGCTGCTCCGGGGCGTGCGGCTTGGTCGCGTAGACGACGAGGCTCTTGCCCAGCAGCGGGTTGAGGGCGCGTTCCGCGGCGCGGGTCGCCAGCGGCCGTTTCATGATGTCCCAGACGAGCAGCTTGTGGTACGCCCGCACGGGCAGGGCCTTCTCGTTGTCCACGCCGACGGCGCACTTGAGCCACCAGTACGGCGAGTGCAGCGCGTGCGCGTGGTGGCTGCCGTAGGGGCGCAGGCCCGACTCGCGGATGCGCGTGAGGAGTTCGTCGGCGCGGTAGATGCGGATGTGCCCGCCCTCGACCTGGTGGTAGGCGTCGGAGAGTGCCCAGCAGACGCGTTCGGGCCCGTAGCGCGGCACGGTGACGGCGATCCGGCCGCCGGGGCGCAGGACGCGGACGGCCTCGGCCAGGAGGCCCTTGTCGTCCGGCACGTGCTCCATGATCTCGGAGACCACGAGGGCGTCGAAGCTCTCGTCGGGGAACGGCAGGGCGAGCGCGTCCCCTTCGACGGCCGACGCCGTGGCCCCGGCGGGGGCCTCGCCCGCGGCGCGCATGGCGGCGAGCCAGCGCGCGGTGTGGCGGACGTCCTCGCCGTTGCGGTCGAGGGCGACGACGCGGGCGCCGCGCCGGTACGTCTCGAACGCGTGCCTCCCCTGGCCGCAGCCGAGATCGAGCACCCGGTCGCCTGGGGCGATCGGGAACCGGGAGAAGTCCACCGTCAGCATGTGTCGGGCACCCCTTCGCTGGCCGTAGGGCCGGTCGTCATGGCCGGTGGCGCTGCTGTTCCAGTGCCATCCGGTAGTGCTCGGCGGTCCCGAGGGCGGCCTGCCGCCAGGTGAAGCGGCGCAGGACCCGTGCGCGGCCCGCGGCGGCCAGGCGGGCGCGCAGGTCGGCGTCGGCCAGCATCCTGGCCAGGGCGGCGGCGAGCGCGCCCGCGTCGCCCGGGGGTACGGCGAGGCAGGTCTCGCCGTCGGGGCCCGCGACCTCGGGGATGGCGCCGCCGGTCGTGGCGACCAGGGGCGTGCCCGCGGCCATGGCCTCGGCGGCCGGGAGGCAGAAGCCCTCGTAGAGGGACGGGACGCAGGCGACCTGCGCGCCGCGTACCAGGTCGGCGAGTTCGCGGTCGCCTATGCCGGTGACGAACTCGACGGCCCCGGCGAGGCCGAAGCGTTCCAGGGCGTCGGCGACGGGCCCGGACCGCGGGTGCTTGCCGACGACGACGAGGTGCGCGTCCGGGTGTTCGGTGCGCAGCTTGGCCAGGGCCTCCACGAGGTGCACGAGCCCCTTGAGCGGCACGTCGGCGCTCGACGTGGTGACGATGCGCCCCGGCACGCGCGGGACGGCCGGGTCTGGGTGGAACACGCGGGTGTCGGCGCCGATGGGCACGACGTGCACGCGTGCGGGCGGCACGGCGAAGTCCTCGACGATCTCGCGGCGGGAGGCGCCCGAGACGGTGAGGACGGTCGGCAGGCGGCGCGCGACGCGCTTCTGCATGCGCGTGAAGCCGTACCAGCGGCGCAGCGAGTAGCGGCGCTTCCACGTCTCGGCGGCGGCCAGTTCGAGGCGGCGGTCCACGGTGATGGGGTGGTGGATCGTCGTGACGAGCGGCAGCCCGGCGCGGCGTGCGCCGCCCAGCAGGCCGTAGGCGAGCGTCTGGTTGTCGTGCACGACGTCGAACTCGGTTCGCCGCGCGAGGAGTTCACGGCGGGCGCGGAGCGCGAAGGTGCGGGGCTCGGGGAAGCCGCCGGTCCACATCGTGGCGACTTCGAGGACGTCGATCCAGTCGCGGTACTCGTCGCGCCCCGGCGTGCGGAACGGGTCGGGCTGCCGGTACAGGTCAAGGCTCGGCAGCTCGCGCAGCGTCACCCCGGGGTCGAGCACGGGGTAGGGCTGGGCGCCGATGACCTCGACGCGGTGGCCCAGCGCGGCCAGTTCACGGGAGAGGTGACGGACGTAGACGCCCTGGCCGCCGGAGAACGGGTTCCCTTTGTAGCTGAGCAGTGCGATCCGGAGGGGGCGGTCCTCACCAGACTCATGGGTCACGCCCGGCCACTCCCAGGGGTCGTTCTCTCCTCAGACACCGCGCACGCGCGGCTACTCGCGGGTATCAACATAGCCTGCGCGGCGCCCCGATGGCCCCGCCCGATCAAGGTGATTCCCACCACGCCGCCCCCCTGCCCCTCCGGCCGCGGGCCGCGCTCAGTGCCGCTGGTGAGGTTGACGGTCCCGCCCTCGTGGACCGTGACGCTGATCGTGCTGTCGCCCGAGCTGTGGCTCGGGCTCGGGCTCGGGGGGGCAGCGCCTCGGTGGTGGTGGGCGGGGCCAGCTCGCCGGAGAAGCCGTCGGGCCCCGCGTGCCGGTTCCGTGAGAGCACGGCGGCGCGGAAGCCCTTGCCGGAGATCATGCCGGTGCCCAGGAGGAGCACGAGCAGCAGGACGAGCAGGGGCCACTGCGCGGCGACGACGAACGCGGCGACGGTCACGGGGACAGTCTGGCCACGCGCCGGGGCCGCGCGGGGCGGAGTGACCGTTCCGTGACAGGTTCCTGATCACGGGGGCCGCCCGTGCCCGGGGCTCGTCGGCGGGCGGCCCGGTGGGGGCCGATAGAGTGACCCCCGCAGTCACCCACGTACGGGAGAAGCCGGTGCGAATCCGGCGCTGACCCGCAACCGTGAGCGGGGCGGCCCCCGGGAGGGCGCGCCGTCCGCGAGCCGGAACGCCCGCGTGGGCCGCACTGGCACCCAGGCCGCCGGAACCACGGCGGTCGGCCCCGTCGAGGAGTACGGCGCAGTGCCCGGTGCCTCGCCGCGCGGCAGGTCCGCGCCCCGGAGGTCAGCCGCGCCGGTCGTCGGCACAGTGAAAGGCTTCCGTGTGTCCATCACCGCGAACCGGCGCCCGGCGCCCCGGACGTACCGGCTGCGCCGCGCAGCCGCCGCCCTGGCGGGGGGCGTGGCGCTGCTGGCCGCCTCCGCGCTGACGACGCCGGGGACGGCGACGGCCGCCGACCAGCTGCCCGACGGGCTCTTCGGGAGCAACGACCCGTCGATGGACGGCGTGTGGCGGCAGTCGATCGCGCTGCTCGCGCAGCACTCGGTCGGGTACACGCCCGCCGAGGAGGCCGTGACGTGGCTGGCGGGCCAGCAGTGCGGGGACGGCTCGTTCCTCGCCTACCGGCCGGTCCCCTCCGAGCCGTGCGAGGACGTGACGGGCGCCGACTCGAACGCGACGGCCCTGGCCGCCCAGGCGCTGGCCGCGCTCGGCGGGCACGACGAGGCGGTGGACGCCGCCCTGGCGTGGCTGGCGGGCGTGCAGAACGCCGACGGCGGCTGGAGCTACACCCCGGGCGGCGCGACGGACGCGAACTCGACGGCCGTCGTCGTCGGCGCGTTCACGGCCGCCGGGCGCGACCCGGCCGAGGTGACGCGCGACGACGCCTCGCCCTGGGACGCGCTGGCCGGGCTCCAGCTCGGCTGCGGCGCCGCGCAGGACGAGCGCGGCGCGTTCGCCTGGCAGCCGGACGAGGGCACGGGCGACCTGACGGGCAACGGCCCGGCGACCGCCGACGCCGTCCTCGCGCTGTACGGCAGCGGGCTGCTCGTCGATCCCGACGTGGAGGCGGCGGCGCCGCTCGAAGCCGCCGAGTGCGGCACGGCGGACGCGGGCGCGGGCGACCCGGCCGACCCGGGGACGGGCGACGGGGACGGCGACGCGGACGGCGACGGCTCGGGCGACGCCATGCCGTCCGACGCCCCCACGGGCGAGGCCGCCGTGCCGTCGCAGGTGACGGCCGCCGCCACCGGCGGCGCGCAGCTCAGCGCGCTCATGGCCGCCGACGGCCAGCACCTCGTCACCACCCTGCCCGGCGCGACCGACGACGAGCAGCCCGACTACGGCAGCACGGTCAAGGCCGTCCTCGCGCTCGCGGCCGGCGGCCACCAGGACGCCGCGCGGGCGCCGCTCGGCTGGCTGACCGAGAACGCGGACGCCTGGCCGGACGTGACGGCGAGCCCGGCCGCGCTCGGCATGCTGATCCTGGCGGCGCACGCGACGGACACCTCGGCGACGGACTTCGGCGGCACCGACCTGGTGGCCGCCCTCGACCGCCTCGGCCCGGCCCCGGACGAGGGCGCGGCGGACGCGGCGGGCGACGACGAGGGCGGCCTGTCGGGCGCCGTGCTGTGGATCGTGGGCGCCGGTCTGGTGATCGGGATCGTGATCGGCGTGCTGATGACGCGCCGCCGGGCGCGGAAGGCCGAGTAGTGCGCGCGCGGACACGCGGGCTGGCCGTCGCGCTGACCGCCGCCGCCGCGCTGGCGTCGCAGGCGGCGCTGGCGGGCGTGGCCTCGGCGGACGACACGGCGTACCGCTACTGGTCGTTCTGGGAGGCGGCCGAGGGCGGCGGCTGGACGTACGCGCAGGAGGGTCCTGGCACGGCGCGGCCGGACGCGGGCGGGCTGATCGGCTTCCGCTTCGCCGTGAGCACCGAGGCGGACGGGCAGGCGCAGCCGCGCGCCGAGGCGGACTTCGCGGCGGTCTGCGCCGACGAGGACCCGGCGGGGCATGTCGCGGTCGTCGTGGACTTCGGCACCGAGGCGGACGCCCCGGCGGGCGAGGAGCCGCCGCAGCCGCGTACGGCCTGCGCGGAGCTGCCGGACGGCGCGACCGCAGCCGAGGCACTGGCGTCGGTCGCGGAGCCGCTGCGCTACGACGCGGGCGCGCTGCTGTGCGGCATCGCGGGCTACCCGGAGACGGGCTGCGGCGAGGCGGTGTCGGCGGACGAGGCTTCAGGCAGTTCCAGCGGTTCCAGCGGTTCCAGCGGTTCAGGCAGTTCGGCCAGGGCCGCCTCCGACGGCGGCAACGGCACGTCCACGGCCTTCGGCGTCGTCGCGGGCATCACCGCCGTCGCCGTGCTGGTGGCCGCCGCGCTGGTGCACGGCCGCCGCCGGGGGGACTGACGGCGGTGTCCGCCGTCCGCGCGCCCCTGGCGACCCGGGGCAACGCGCTCCACGCCGGGGCGTGGTGGCTGTGGGCCCTCGGTCTGGCCACGGCCGCCTCGCGGACGACGAACCCGCTGCTGCTGGCGCTGGTCGTCGCCGTCGCGGGCTACGTGGTGGCGGCGCGCAGGACGGACGCCCCCTGGGCCCGCGCGTTCGGCTTCTACCTGGCGCTCGGCGCGTTCGTCGTCGTCCTGCGGGTCGTCTTCGCGATCGCCCTCGGCTCGCCGATCGGCGGGACGACGCTGCTGGTGACGCTCCCCGAGGTGCCGCTGCCCGACTGGGCGGCCGGGGTGCGGATCGGCGGCCGGGTGATGGCCGAGGGCGTGGTGTTCGCGGCGCTGGACGGGCTGCGGCTGGCGGCGCTGCTGATCTGCCTGGGCGCGGCGAACGCGCTGGCCGATCCGGCGCGGCTGCTCAAGTCCCTGCCGGGGGCGCTGTACGAGATCGGGGTGGCCGTGGTGGTGGCGATGACGTTCGCGCCGCAGCTGGTGTCGGACGTGCTGCGGATGCGCGAGGCGCGGCGGCTGCGGGGGCGCAGGGACCGGGGCGCGCGCTCGTTCCTCCAGGTCGCGCGGCCGGTGCTGGAGGGCGCGTTGGAGCGGTCGGTGGCGCTGGCCGCCGCGATGGACGCGCGCGGGTACGGCCGCACCGCCGCCGTGCCGCCGGGCGTTCGTCGTGCGACGTCCGCGCTGACGCTCGGCGGGCTCGTCGGGGTGTGCGCCGGGAGCTACGGGCTGCTGGCGGCGGAGGGCGCGCTGTACGGGCTGCCGCTGCTGCTCGCGGGGGTGGCTGCGGCGACGGGCGGGCTGCTGCTGGGCGGGCGGCGCGTGGCCCGTACGCGCTACCGGCCCGACCGGTGGGGCGCGCGGGCCTGGCTGGTCGCCGGGTCGGGGGCGCTCGTCGCGGGGGTGATGGCGTACGCGGCCGGGGCGGACGCGGCGGCGCTGAATCCCCCGGCGGTCCCGCTGAGCGTGCCGCACTTCCCGCCGCTGGCGGCGCTCGGCGTGCTGGCCGGGCTGCTGCCCGCGCTCGTCGCGCCGCGCCCGGTGCGGGGGGCGGTGGGCCGGTGATCCGCTTCGAGGACGTGTCGGTGACGTACGCCGACGCCGCCGCGCCCGCGCTGTCGGGCGTGGACCTGACGGTGGAGGAGGGCGAGCTGTGCCTCCTCGTCGGCCCGTCGGGGGTCGGCAAGTCCACGCTGCTGAACGCCGTGTGCGGCCTGGTGCCGCACTTCACCGGCGGCACCCTGCGCGGCAGGGTCACGGTCGCCGGGCGCGACACGCGCACGCACCCGCCGCGTGACCTGGCGGACGTCGTCGGCACGGTCGGGCAGGACCCGCTCGCCCACTTCGTCACCAGCACCGTCGAGGACGAACTCGCCTACGGCATGGAGTCCTTGGGCGTGCCGCGCGACACGATGCGGCGGCGCGTCGAGGAGACCCTCGACCTGCTCGGCCTCGCCGACCTGCGGGACCGACCCCTGGCGACGCTCTCCGGCGGGCAGCGGCAGCGCGTCGCGATCGGCTCGGTGCTGACCCCGCATCCGCGCGTGCTCGTGCTGGACGAGCCGACGTCGGCGCTGGACCCGGCGGCGGCCGAGGAGGTCCTGGCCGTGCTCCAACGGCTGGTGCACGACCTGGGGACGACCGTGCTGATGGCCGAACACCGGCTGGAACGCGTCGTGCAGTACGCGGACCGCGTGCTCCTGCTGCCCGCGCCCGGCGAGCCGCCCGTGCTGGGCGATCCTGCGGCGGTGCTGGCGCGCTCGCCGGTGCGCCCGCCGGTCGTGGCGCTGGCGGGGCTGGCCGGATGGGAGCCGCCGCCGCTGTCCGTGCGGGACGCGCGGCGCCGTGCGGCGGGGCTGCGCGGGCGGCTCGACGGGCTGCGGCCCGCGCCCGCGGCATCGCCGGACGGCGGGGCGGCGCTGCTGGACGTGCGCGGGCTGACGGTGCGGCGTGGGCGCGCCGAGGTGCTGCGCGACGTCGGGCTCGTCGTGCGGCCGGGGGAGACCGTCGCGCTGATGGGCCGCAACGGGGCCGGGAAGACGACGCTGCTGCGCACGCTGATGGGCATGCACGCCCCGGCCGCCGGGTCCGTGACGCTGGCGGACGGCCTCGTCCCGCACCGCGCGGAGCCCGCCGCACTGCTGCGGCACGCGGGCCTCGTCCCGCAGGACCCGCGTGACCTGCTGTACGAGGAGACGGTCGCCGCCGAGTGCGCGGCGGCCGACGCGGACGCGGGCGCGGCCCCCGGCGCGTGCGCCGCGCTGGTCGCGCGGCTGCTGCCCGAGGTGCGGCGCGAGGCGCATCCACGTGACCTGTCGGAAGGGCAGCGGCTGGCGCTGGCGCTCGCCGTGGTCCTCACGGCCGCGCCGCCCGCGCTGCTGCTCGACGAGCCGACGCGCGGGCTCGACTACGCGGCGAAGGAACGCCTCGCGGGCGTGCTGCGGGAGCTGGCGGACGAGGGGCACTGCGTGCTGCTCGCGACGCACGACGTCGAGCTGGCGGCGGACCTGGCGAGCCGCGTGGTGGTGCTGGCGGACGGCGAGGTGGTCGCGGACGGGCCGACGGCCGAGGTCGTCGTGGGGTCGCCCTCGTTCGCCCCGCAGGTGGCGAAGGTGCTGGCGCCGGGGCCGTGGCTGACGGTGGCGCAGGTCGCCGGCGCGCTGCGCGGCGTGGGGGGCGGCGTGCGGGACGACGTACGGGGCGGCGCGTCGTGACGGCGCGGTTCGCGGTCGTCGGCCTCGGGCCGCGCTCGGCCGCCGCGTTGGCGCTGGTGTCGGCGGTGGGGGTCGTGGCGTTCGGCTGGCCGCTGCTTGCCGACCCGGGCTCCGGCCTCGCGCACTCGGCCGACGCGCCCTGGCTGTTCGCGCTGCTGCTGCCGCTGCTGCTCGCCGTGGTCGCGGCGACGCTCGCGGACACGGGCCTCGGCGCGAAGGCCGTCGCGATGCTCGGCGTCCTGGCGGCCGGGGGCGCGGCGCTGCGCCCGCTGGGGGCGGGGGCGGCGGGGCTCCAGCCGATGTTCTTCCTGATGGTGGTCGCGGGGCGGGCGCTCGGGCCGGGGTTCGGCTTCGTGGTGGGCTCGGTGGCGATGTTCGTGTCGGCGCTGCTGACGGGCGGCGTCGGGCCGTGGCTGCCGTTCCAGATGCTGGCGATGGGCTGGGTGGCGATGGGCGCGGGGCTGCTGCCCGGCGGCGACCGGCTGCGCGGGCGGGGCGAGGTGGCGCTGCTGGCGGCGTACGGGGCGGTGTCGTCGCTGGGGTACGGGCTGGTGATGAACCTCCAGGGGTGGCCGTACCTGTTGGGGATGGGCACCGGGGTGTCGTTCGTGCCGGGCGATCCGCTGCCGGAGAACCTGCGGCGCTACGTCGCGTACGTGCTGACGACGTCGCTCGGCTGGGACGTGCCGCGCGCGCTGCTGACGGCGGGGCTGGTGGCGGCCTGCGGCGGGACGGTGCTGCGCGCCCTGCGCCGAGCGACACGACGCGCGGCGTTCGACGTACCGACGCACTTCGCGCCGCCCCCGGACGGCGAACGCCGCGCCGCACGGTCGAAGAGCTGACGGGCCCGGCCCCGAGCAGTACGCGCGGGGCGCGGCGTCACTCCGGGGCGAGCGAGTCCAGCCCCACGTCCCAGGGGAACGTCGTGCTGTCTCCCTGCTTGGGCGGGTGCGGCTCCCCCGGGCCGAAGACCACGCGGACGCCTTGTTCCCGCAGCGTCTCGACGGCGCGCCCGACGGCGGGCTGGGCACCGAGCGCCGTGGACCAGAACGGCATGGCGACCACGGGGACTCCGAGGTGCACGCCCTCGGCGGGCAACCCCAGCGCGACCGTGTCGGTGATCCCGGCCGCCCACTTGCACGCGCTGGTGGTGGTCATCGGCGCCACGAGCATCGCGTCGGCCTTCGGGAGCGCGTCCCGCTGGTGCGGCAGCTTGTACCGGTCGCGCACCGGGTGGCCGGTCAGTTCGGACAGCTCGGGCCGCCGGGGCTCCAGCCAACGGGCGGCGGAGGGGGTGAGGACGAGGCACACGTCCCAGCCCGCCGCTTGTGCCGTGCGCACTCCGACGTCGATGTGACGGGTCGGGCCCGCCGCGCACGCGATGAGGTACAGAACGCTCATGGGCGCAGTCCACCTCGCTCGACCAGCCCGCGCAACTGCCCGCCAACGCCGGAGAACAGGTGACCGATACCGGCGGGATTTTTGGAGAGGGTTGTCGGCCCAGCCCGGCAACGGTTCGAGCGGCCCGCGCCGCCGCACAGGCCCTCGGTGGTACCCGCACATCCCCCGGCGCACCAGCCCTTCCGCGACCGCGCCCCGCCGCCGTCCGGTATGACAGCCGAACACGGACCCCGGCCGATGGACCGGAGGTACCGTTTTCGGTGTCGGGGCAGAAATGGGCACGACTGGTTCGGAGTTCGGCATGCCACTTCCCGCTGACGACCACACAGGCGCACGCATCGCCGACTACCGGAAACTACGTCAGCTCACGCAAGCGGGTCTGGCTCAGCGCGCGTTCGTCTCGCGCGGCACGATTGCGAAGATCGAGGCCGGGCTGTCGCCCGCCACTCCCGCCGTCGTCGCGGCCGTCGCCCGTGCGCTGGAGGTCGAAGTGGCCGTGCTCAACGGCCAGCCCTTCCTTGAGGAGATGCGCCAGGACCAGCTCGATCGCATGATCGCCCCGCTGGCCATCGCCCTGGACATGTACGACCTCGGCCCTGATCTCAGCATCCGACCGCGCCCGCTGTCGGAGGTGTCGGCCGAGGTGGGCGAGCTGTGCAAGGCCGCCTGCGCCACGGAGTACAACAGGACAGGGGACCGGTTGCCCGGTCTGCTCGCCGAACTGACCACCATCATCAGCGGCTTGCCGGAAGGAGCGGAGCGCCGCCGCACCGCCGCACAACTCGCCTGGTGCTACTGGGTGGCCTACGAGTTCGCCTACCGGCTCGGCTTCCAGCATCTCGCCGCGATCGCCCTGGAGCGCATGGGCTACATGGGCGAACAGGCGCAAGATCCCCTGCTGCTGGCCCTCCGGCTCCAACGTCGCTCCAGCATGTTCCTGCGGCGTGGCGACAACCCGATGGCGCTCCGCGTCCTGGATCGCGCGCAACAGCTCGTGGGACAGCACGACGCGCCTCGCTCGGTCCCGGCACTCGCCGTGTCCGGAAGCCTCCATCTCGCCGGGGCGATCGCCTCCGCGCAGGCCAAGAACGGCGAGGACGTTAAGGAGCGGATGAAGGAGGCCCGGGGCGTCGCCGAGCGCATCGGTGACGTGCCGCAGGTGTACTGGGCGTCGTTCGGGCTGACCAGCGTGGCCCACTTCGACGTCGCCACGTCGGTGGAGCTGGGGCGGCTCGGCGAGGCGGTGAAGTTCGCGCGCAAGATGCGGTTCCCTGCGGATCACCCTCGGATGCGGGTCGGCCGCTATCACATCGAACTGGCGAGGGCCTACTCACAGATGGGGCGTGGCGAGTCGGCGCAGAAGGAGCTGTTCAAGGCACGTGAGGCGGCGCCGCAGCAGGCGCGCTATCACCCGCTGATGCGGGAGACGGTGGGGGTACTCGTGCGCCGCTCCCGGTCCGTACCTGGCACGTTGGCATCGTTGGCGGCGTGGGTCGGGGTGTAGAAGCGCCACGAGGACACCCCCTGATGTTCCCGAATACGGGAACACCAGGCCCTTCCCCTTTTGGAAACCTGTGACGGTCGGAACACTGAACGTCACAGGAGACGCCCATGGCGACCACCCCTCCCCTCTCCCTGCCCCACTGGATGCCGCTCGATGGGCGGCTGCGCATAAGGCCGTTGGGGGAGGAGTTCGACGCTGTTCGGGTTCCCGCGCTTCAGGGGCTGTACGTCCTGCCGCGTCTCGCGTTGACGGGGTTGTCGGGGCCGGTGGTGGAGGATCCGGTGCAGCGGGTGTTGCACTGGCTCGTCCCGGTCGGTGCGGCGAACGGCCGGTGGTGGCCGGGCGGTGTCGTGCCGTTGGGCCGCGGGCACGTGCTCGCGATCCCGCCCGCCGACCGCGTCCACGGCCTGTGGGACGGGGACGCCGACGCCGAGGTCCGGTGGCTGACGTTCCGGCCCTCCGGCGACTGCCTGACCGACCCGGACGTCCTGTACGGCGCACTGGTAAGGGTGTTCGGCGAGGTGGGCCATGGCTGACGACCGCTACCGCCCACCGGAGCCCGCGCCCCGCCGCGACCCGAACCCGCACATCACCGTCATCACCGGCCTCGAAGGCCCGCTCTGGCGCCCCGTCCTCTCCCCCCACTCCCGCCAACAGCCGGACCCCGCCACCGAACCCGCCCAGGACGGCACGCACGACGAGGAAGACCCCACGTGACCGCCCGCCCCCTCCCCCGCCGCTGCGCCTACTGCTCGGCGACCGCCGGGGCCCTGGTCGCCGTCGCCAGGACGGGTGGTCCCGTGGTGCACGCGTGCCGCCCGTGCCGGGTCACGTACCGCCTGATGCCGCTGGCCGCCCACCCGGCCGGGTCCTGCGGCGCGCTGCACCACTGGCCCGAGGCCGTCCCGCGCGAGTTGGTCGCCCGCCTGGCCGACCTGGGCGACGCCCCGCAGCTGCGCGCCGTCGCCGACCGGCTGTTCCCCGCCGTCGCCGCCGCGGCGTCCCGCGTCGTGGCCTGCCGGGACCGTGGCGCCGCGACGATAGCCGTGCACGCCGCCGTCCTCGCCCTGTGGGTCGCCGTCAGGGAGGCGGAGTGACCGGCGAAGGCCCGCACGACGGGCCCGTGCAGCTGTTCACCTCCCACCTCTTCCCCGGCGGCGGCGGACGCGACGACACGGCAGCGGCCAGGGAATGGGCGTGGCGGACACTCGACACCTACGGCCTGTCCGCCGCCTGGCCGGTCGCCGACGCGATGATCACGGCCGGGCTGACGCGGCGCCCGTGGTGGCTGTCCCTGCGCGCCGACGAGAGCGGCGTCGTCGTGCAGATCCTGCGCGCACGCGCCGACCGCACCCCCCACCTGCCCGACCCGCTCCCCGGCCTGGCCGACGACGTCCGCCACACCTACGGCACCGCCCGCACACCGGACGGGCTGTGCATGTGGGCCAGCGTCACCACCGGCCCTGCCGCCCCGCCCGGCAGGTGAGCAACCGCCCCGTCACACCGTGGTGTTGGCCTCCAGGACGGCGCGGCTCGCGGCGCCGTAGACGCCCTCCGGGTCGTCCGTGATGCCGTAGGCGGTCTGGAAGCGGGCGACGGCGGCGCGGGTCTCCTCGTCGAAGACCCCGTCCGTCGCGCCGTTGTAGACCCAGCCGAGCTGGAGCAGCCGCATCTGCAGCTCGACGACCTCGGGGCCCTCGTCGCCGAGCTGGAGGACGGGCGGTTCCTCCGGTGTGGTCGGCGGGTCGGGGTCGCCCGGGTCGGGGTCGCCGGGGTCCGGGTCGCCGGGGTCGGGATCGCCCGGGTCCGGGTCGCCCGGATCGGGGTCGCCGGGACCGGTGGGCGGTCCTGGCGACTCGGGCGGCTCCGGCGACTCCGGCGGGTCGGGCGACTCCGAGCCGGGCGGCGGGGACGTCTGCGGCGGCTTCGGCTGCTCGGGCTCGGTCGGGCGCGGCGGCACGGGGATGTGCGGCTGCGCGCCCTCGTGGCCGCTCCTGGGCGGCGGGACGGTGCGCCCGTCCCAGCGCACGTCGCCGTCGCCTTCGCCGTGGCCGTCGGGGTCGCGCGTGGAGTCCTCGCCGCGCCCGGGGGTCTGCGTGGGGTCACGGGGCCGGGGGACCATGGGCGTGTCGGACACGTCCTCGTCGGGGATGGCGAGCGTCGGGCTGGCGGTGTCGCCGCGCAGCGCCTCGTCCGAACGGCCCTGCGCGCCGAGGAACGACGCGGCCAGCGCCGTGGTGCCCACGACGGCGGCGACCGCGCCGCCCGCCGCCGCGGCCATGCGGGTGCGCTGGCGCGGCTTGCGGTGGGTGGCGGGGGCGCGGCGCGGGGCGAGGTGCGCGACCTGTTCGAAGTCGGGTCCTGAGGCGGGCGCGGGGGTGGCGGGGGCCTGCGGCGGCGGTGGCTGAGGCACCGTCATGGCGTGTGACCTGCGCGGCGGGTCCAGCGGGAAGAGGGCGACGTCCGCCGGGTCGGGGCCGTAGCGGGGCGGATCGACGCGGCGGGACAGCGTATGGGTGAGGCAGTCGCAGGACGGGTCCCCCGAGGGCCATACGAGTCGCCCGCAGATCAGGCAGTCGGGCTGGTCGGTCACCGGCGCCTCCCGTCCCCGTCCCCTTGTGATGCCAGCGATTATGCACCACCCCTTTGGGTGACGGGGGGCGGTCGCCGAAGAAGCCGAAGCGGGCGAATGCGGACAAAATGAGAGCAAGGCAAACGAACGAACGAGTGACGCGTCGAACACGAGGAGGCGAGGCCATGGCGGCGGAGTCCTCCACCGGCGCGGACCGGCCGGACGGCGACGGCATCGGCACCGGTGACAGCACCGGAGGCCACGACCACCGCGACCACGGCGGCCCCGACCCCGGCGCCCAGACCCGCGGCACGCTCTACCTGTCGCTGGGCGCGCTGCTCCTCGGCCTCTTCCTCGCCGCGCTCGACCAGACCATCGTCGCGACCGCCCTGCCCACGATCGTCAGCGACCTCGGCGGCCTCGACCACCTCTCGTGGGTGGTCACGGCCTATCTCCTGGCCGCGACGGCGGGCACGCCGCTGTGGGGCAAGCTGGGCGACCAGTACGGGCGCAAGAAGCTCTTCCAGCTGGCCATCGTCATCTTCCTCATCGGCTCGGCCCTGTGCGGGCAGGCGCAGAACATGCCGGAGCTGATCGCCTTCCGCTTCGTCCAGGGCCTGGGGGGCGGCGGGCTGATCGTGCTGTCGATGGCGATCGTCGGGGACCTCGTACCCCCGCGCGACCGGGGTCGGTACCAGGGTCTGTTCGGTGCGACGTTCGGCGCGACGAGCGTGCTCGGGCCGCTGCTCGGCGGCCTGTTCGTGGACAACCTCAGCT
Source organism: Streptomyces avicenniae (assembly GCF_000719135.1). Classification (GTDB taxonomy): domain Bacteria; phylum Actinomycetota; class Actinomycetes; order Streptomycetales; family Streptomycetaceae; genus Streptomyces; species Streptomyces avicenniae. Next base: position 49,467 of record NZ_JOEK01000017.1, read on the forward strand.
GGCGCTGGGTCTTCTACGTCAACCTGCCGGTGGGGGTCGTCGCGCTCGGCGTGATCGCCGCGTTCCTGCACATCCCGGTGCCGCCGCGCCGCCACAGGATCGACTACGCGGGGACGTTCCTGATCGCCGTGGTGGCCGCCAGCCTGGTGGTGGCGACGTCGCTGGGCGGCACGACGTGGGACTGGGGGTCGTGGCAGATCGCGGTCGTGGCGATCATCGGGGCGGTGTGCCTGGTGGCGTTCGTCGCGGTGGAGCGGCGGGCGGCCGAGCCGGTGCTGCCGCCGGAGCTGGCGAGCGTGCGGACGTTCGTGCTGTGCTGCCTGATCGCGTTCGTGATCGGCTGGGCGATGTTCGGGGCGTTCACGTACCTGCCGACGTTCCTCCAGGTCGTGCACGGCGTGTCGCCGACGCTGTCGGGCGTGCACCTGCTGCCGCTCGTCTTCGGGCTGCTGCTGACCTCGACGCTGTCGGGGCAGCTCATCAGCCACACGGGCCGCTGGAAGGTCTACCCGGTGATCGGCACGGCCGTCACCGCCGTGGGGCTGCTGCTGATGAGCACGCTCGACCGGCACAGCGGCAACCTGGAGATGAGCGTCTGGTTCGCCGTCTTCGGCATGGGCATCGGGCTGGTGCTCCAGGTCATCGTGCTGGCGGTGCAGAACGCGGTTCCCTACCGGCAGTTGGGCGTGGCGACGTCGGGGGTCACGTTCTTCCGCTCGATCGGCTCGGCGTTCGGCGTCGCGATCTTCGGCACGATCTTCACCAACCACCTGACGCACAACCTCGACGACGCCCTGCGCGGCGTGCGCCTGCCGCCCGGCGTGACGCCCGGGTCGCTGACGCGCGACCAGCAGGGCGTGGCCCGGTTGCCGGAAGGGGTGCGCACGCGGGTGCTCGGGTCGTACTCCGACGCGATCACCGACGTGTTCCTGTACGCCGTGCCGGTGCTGGTCGTCGCGCACGTCCTGGCCTGGCTGCTGCGCGAGGAGCCGCTGCGCGGGAGCGTGCAGGCGCCGGACGCGAGCGAGACGCTGCCGCCGAACCCGGTGGAGCGGTCCTCGGGCGACGAGTGCGCCCGCGCGCTGTCGCTGCTGGGCAGCCGTGCGGGGCGGCGCGACCTGTACGGGCGCATCGCCGGGCGCGCGGGCCAGGACCTGCTGCCCGCCTCGTGCTGGCTGCTGCTGCGCGTGGACGAGAGCGGGTGGGTGGACCCCGAGCACCTGGCGGAACGGGCCTCGCTGCCGCTCGGCGCGGTGTCGGACGCGGCGCGGCAGTTGGAGGAGCGCCATCTCACCTGGCGCGACGGCACCTTCCTCATCACGACGGAGCGGGGCCGCGCGGTGGCGGCGGGGCTGGCCCGCGCGCGGGAGGAGGAGCTGGCGGCGCTGCTGGGCGACTGGTGGAACGCCGACCGCCCGCGCGACCTGACGGACCTGGTCGTGCAGCTCAGCGCGGAGCGCGGCCACGAGGCGCGGTGGGAACAGCCGCGGAAAGGCTGACGGGGGCGGGGCGGGCCGGACTGAACGCGCGGTGAACGGTCGCGGAAGAGGGCGCCGGGGGGCTGGCCAAACCACCCCCGATTTTTGTACCGTGGGCAAACAAAGTGGTTCCGCCCGCTTCCCCGACCAGTTTCGGGCGGGGCCACTGGCTTTCCTGCCGCGCCCCCGCCGTCCGTCTGGAGCCCGCCGCCATGCGCACCGCCCGCCTGCACGCCCGCGCGCTCCTGCTGGACATGGACGGGACGCTCGTGGACTCAGAGGCCGTCGTGCGCCGCGTGTGGGGCGCGTGGGCCGCGGAGCACGGCGTGGACGCCGAGGAGCTGTTCGCCGTCGTCCACGGGCGGCAGGCGTGGGCGACCATGGCCGTGGTGCTGCCCGACCGCCCGGTGGAACAGAACCTCGCCGACGGCCGCCTCCTGCTCGCCCAGGAGACGGCGGACCTGGCGGGCGTCGTCCCCGTGCCGGGCGCCCCGGAGTTCATGGCGGCGATCCGGGACGTGCCGCACGCCCTGGTCACCTCGGCCGACCTGAAGCTGGCGAAGGCCCGGATGGGCGCGACGGGGCTGCGGCTGCCCGACGTGCTGGTCACGGCGGAGTCGGTGAGCGCGAGCAAGCCGGACCCGGAGGGCTTCCTCAAAGCGGCGGCGGAGCTGGGCGTGGACCCGGCGGACTGCGTCGTCCTTGAGGACGCGGGCGCGGGCATAGCGGCGGGCCGTGCGGCCGGGATGCGGGTGCTCGGCGTCGGGCGGCGCGCGGCGGAGCACCGGCCGACCGCGCGCGTGGACACGCTGGAGCGGGTCCGCGTCGAGCCGGCCCCGGGCGGCGGCATCGTGCTGATCGCCGACGAGTCCTGACCCGCGCGGCTGCCTGACCCGCCCGCCCCCGCCCGTCCGGCACTGTCGGACCCCCGTGACACACTGCGCCGCGTGACGCCGGATCTCGACCACCTCCGCGCCCTGCTGGACTCGCTCACGCCCGCCGGGCCGCCCCGCGCCGGGGCGGCGGAGGCCGACGTCGTGGCCGCCGAGGCGGTGGTGGGGCCGCTGCCGCGCTCGTACCGCTGGTGGCTGCGCGCGTACGGCGCGGGGACGGTGTGCCGCGCGGAGGTCGCGACCGTCGTCCCGCCCCCGTACGCCGACGCGGCGGAGTCCGTCACCGCGCCCTGGCGGCGGGAGGCGGGCGGCCTGCTGCGCTTCGCGTCCGAGCCCGACTGCGGGGACGACTTCCTGTTCGCCGCCCCCTCCCCCGGCGGCGAACGCGCCGTCCTGCGGCGCGACCACCTCGGCGGCGGCGGCCTGGAGCCGTACGCTGACTCGTTCGCGGGCTTCGCCGCCGTGCGCGCCGCCGAGGCCGCCGGTCTGCGCGACGGGCCGGTCCCGGCCGTGGCCCGCCTGTGGCGCACGACGCCGGGGCTGTCCCTGCCCGACGGCCTGACGCTCCACGGGCCGCACGACCTCCCCGAGCGCAACGCGACGTACGAGGTGGCCAGGTACGCGCCCGGCTGGGTCCTGGTCGGCGACGACAGCGGCGGCTCCGGCCTGTTCATGCGCCGCCACGGCCGCGACCGGGAGTCCGTCCACCTCCTGGGCCTCGGCGCCGTCGGCCCCGACGTGGCGCGGGACGGCGCCCTCCTCACCGGCGACCTGATCGGCTGGCTGGAGGCCGGGGCGCCGCGCCCCTGAGACGGCGCCGCGGGCCGGTGGCCGCGCCGGACGATTGACAGATTGCGACATCACAACTGATGCTTTCATCAATCACGGTGGTGAGGGTGCCGCCCGGACGCCGGACGCCGCGCGGCCCGCCCCGCCGCCGCCCGCCCTCTTGTCCGTCCCCGCCCGCCCCGGCCCCGCAAGGCACGGCGCGCCGGGCCGGACGCAGGAGCCAGCCATGAGCAGAGCCGTAGTGCGCACCGCCGAGGGATGGTGGGTCCAGCGCGCGGACCACCGGATACGCCGCGTCCCGACCGACGCCGCGACCACCGCGGAACTCCTCGCCGACCGCGCGGCCGTCGAGCGCGCCGCCGACGCCGCCGACGGCGAGGGGTGGGAGGACCCGTCGGGGCACACGCTGCTGTCCCCGGTGACGACGCCCTGCCGCGTCGTGGCGCAGATGGTCAACTACCGCTCGCACGCGGTCGATTCCGGCTTCGACCCGGACACCGTGCCCACCGCCTTCTTCCGCAAGGCGTCCGGCTCGGTCACGGGCCCCGAGGCCGAGATCGTGCGGCCCGCACACGTGCGGCTGCTGGACCACGAGGTCGAGCTGGGGCTCGTCCTCGGCGCCCCGCTGCCGCTGGGCACCGACGTCACGACGGCGACGCTGCCCCGCTACGTCGCCGCGCTGGTCGTGGCCAACGACATCAGCGCCCGGGACGTGCAGCTCCCGAAGACGCAGTTCTACGAGAGCAAGTCCTACCCTACGTTCACGCCCCTCGGCCCCCGGCTGCTGCTGGTCGGCCCGGAGGAGCTGGCGTCCCTGGAGCGGCTGCGGCTGGTCTGCGCGGTCAACGGGGACGTGCGCCAGGACAGCACCGTCGCGGACATGATCACCAGGCCGGACGCGGCCCTCACCGCGCTGGCGCGCTTCCAGGCCATGGCGCCGGGCGACGTCCTCCTCACCGGCACGCCGGGCGGGACGGCGCTGCGCTCGCCGGGACGCCTCGCGGAACTCGTCGGCTCGCTGCTGCCCGCCCGCCGCAAGTGGGAGATCTTCTTCGCCCGACAGGCGCGGAACCCCGCCTACCTGAAGCCGGGCGACGTCGTCACCAGCGGCATCAGCAGCCGCGACGACGGCCTCGACCTGGGCACCCAGCGCACCCCGGTGCGCGCCGCCACCCCGCAGGAGGCGCAGGCATGACCACCCCCGACGCCCTCCTGTGGCCCGAGTCCTACGCGCGCCCCGCCGACCTGGCGGCCATCGAGGCCGTCCCGCTGAGCGCACGCGGCCTGCCGCCGTCCACGTACGCCGCGCTCGACCGCGCCGCCCGCCTGTGGCCCGACCGCACGGCGCTGACGGTCCTGCCGAGCGCCGAGGCGTGGCGTGACGGCTCCGCCTGGACGTTCGCCCGGCTGCGCGGCGCCGTCCACCGCATCGCCCAGGTGTTCCACGCCCACGGCGCGCGCCGCACCACGCCCATCGGCCTGCTCTCCCCCAACACCGAGCTGCTGCCCGCCGCGCTGCTCGCCGCCCAGGCGATCGGGATCGCGGCGCCCGTCAACCCCCGGCTGCCCGCCGCGCAGGTCGCCGCGCTGCTGGGCCTGCCGGGCACCCGCGTGCTGGTCGCGGCGGGCCCCGAGCTGGACGCGGAGGTCTGGGAGACGGCGCGCGAGGTGGCCGCCCTGCTGCGCCTCGACGCCCTGTTCGCGCTGCGCCCCACGGGCGCCACCGGCGCCGGGCCCGCCCTCACCGGCCCGGAGGGGACGGCGGTCGCCTACCTGGACGAGGCGGCGCACGGCCGTCCCGACGCGCTCCCCGCGCCCCCGCCGGACGCGTCCGACCTCGCCGCCGTCTTCCACACGGGCGGCACCACCGGCGCCCCCCGGCTCGCGGCGCACACGCACGCGAACGAGGTCGTCAACGCCTGGAGCGTCGCCGCCGACACCCTCCTCGACGAGGACGGCGTCCTGTTCGCCGGGCTGCCGCTCTTCCACGTGAACGCCCTGGTCGTCACGCTGCTCGGGCCGCTCCTGCGCGGCCAGCACGTCGTGTGGACGGGCCCGCTCGGCTACCGCGAGCCGTCGCTGTACGCGGAGATCTGGCGGATCGTGGAACACTTCCGCGTCGCGACGCTGTCCTCCGTCCCCACCGTCTACGCGATCCTCGCCCAGTGCCCGGTGGACGCGGACATCGGCTCGCTGCGCTTCGCCGTGGTCGGCGCCGCGCCGCTGCCGCCCGCCGTGCGTGCCGCGTTCACCGCGCACACCGGCGTCGAGCTGTGCGAGGGCTACGGGCTGACGGAGGCGACGTGCGCCACGGCCAGGAGCTTCACGGGCGACGGGTACCGCGCGGGCGCCGTCGGCCAGCGGCTGCCGTACCAGCGGGTACGGGCCCTCGCGGCGGGCGAGGACGGCGGACCGGGCGTGCTCGCCGTCCAGGGCCCCGCCGTCTTCCCCGGCTACGTCACGGGCCACGGCCCCGGCGGGCCGCTGCTCGACCCGGGCGAGGCGGTGCGCGACGGCTGGCTCGTCACCGGCGACCTCGCCCGCGTGGACGGCGACGGCTTCGTCCACCTCGCCGGGCGCGCCAGGGACGTCATCATCCGCGGCGGCCACAACCTGGACCCGGCCGTGATCGAGGACGCGCTGCTGACGCACCCGGACGTCACCGGGGCGAGCGCCGTCGGCCGCCCCGACGCGCACGCGGGCGAGGTGCCCGTCGCGTACGTCACCCTCGTGCCAGGGGCCGCCGTCACGCCCGACGGGCTCGCCGCCCACGCCCGCGCGGCCCTCGGCGAGGGCGCGGCGGTGCCCGCCGGGGTGACCGTCCTGGACGCCCTGCCGCTCACCGACGTCGGGAAGCCGACGAAGGTGCCGCTGCGGCTGCTCGCGCTGCGGGACGCCGTGCTCGCCGAGCTGGCCGACACCGGCTTCCCGGTGCCCGCCGAGCAGGTCGTCTGCGCGCCGGACGGCGGACGGCTCACCGCGACCGTGCCGCGTCCGCCGAGCGACGCGACGGCCGATCGCGTCCGCGCCGCCCTCGACCGCCACACCTTCGCCTGGCACTTCGCCGCGCCCACCCCCCGGGAAGCACCATGACCACCCCCGCCGAACGCCCGGCGCACGACCCGCACCACGGCCTGCACAGCGAGGAGGGCGCGCGCCGCGGCGAGCACCCGGGCCGCGACCCGCGGGCCGTCATCAAGGTGACCGACCTGGCGTGGCTCGAATTCGTGAAGCCCGACCTCGCCCGCGCCGAGACGTTCGCCCGCGACTTCGGCTTCACCGTGGCCGCCCGCACGCCCGACGCGCTCCACCTGCGCGGGACGCTGCCCGGCCCGCACTGCCTCGTCATCCGCAAGGGCCCGGCGTCGCACTTCCTCGGCCCGGCGTTCCTGGCCGCCGACCGCGCCGACCTCGACCGGCTCGCGCGCGCCACCGGGCGTGCCGTGCGGCCCCTGGAGGAGTACGGCGGCGGCCACGGCGTCGATCTCCTCGACCCGTCGGGGCTGCCCGTGCGCGTGGTGCACGGTGTCGCCGAGCAGCCCGCGCTGCCGCCGCAGCGGCCCCTCGTCCTCAACAGCGGAGCGCGCGCCGCGCGGATCAACGCGCCGCAGCGCCCGCCGCTCGAACCGGCACGCGTGGAACGGCTCGGCCATGTCGTGCTGGCGACAAGGGTGTTCGCCCGCGCGCTGGACTGGTACCTGCGCCATCTCGGCCTGATCGTCAGCGACTTCCTCTACCTCGACGGGCAGCGCGGGCGCGGCCCGTCGATGGCGTTCATCCGCTGCGACCGGGGCACGCTGCCCGCCGACCACCACACCCTGGCCATGCACCTCGGCCCCGACCCCGGCTACGTCCACTCCGCCTACCAGGTGGCCGACCTCGACGCGCTGGCCGCGGGCGGCACGTATCTCGCCAGCCGCGGCTACCGCCGCTCGTGGGGCATCGGGCGCCACATCCAGGGCAGCCAGATCTTCGACTACTGGCGCGACCCGGACCGGCTGCTGGTCGAGCACTTCACGGACGGCGACCTGTTCGACCACACCGTCGCGCCCGGCTGGGCGGCCATGTCCGCGTCCGGCCTCGCCCAGTGGGGGCCGCCCGCGACCCGCGACTTCCTCGGCACGTCGCCGTCGCCCGCGCTGCTGCGGACCGTGGCGCGCGCCCTGCGGGAGGAGAACGAACTGGACGTCCCGCGCCTGGCCGCGCTCATGAAGGCGATGGCCTCGTGACGGCGCCGGGACGCGAGCCGGTCGCCGTGATCGGCGCGGGGCCGGTGGGCCTGACGGCCGCGCTGCTGCTGGCACGGCACGGCGTCGCGTGCGACGTCTTCGAGCGGCACGCGACGCCCTGGGCCCTGCCGCGCGCGGTGCACCTGGACGACGAGGTGGTGCGCGTCCTCCAGGCCGCCGGTGCGCACGAGGAGTTCCTCGCCCTCAGCCGCCCGGCGCTCGGCATGCAGCTGATCGACGGGCGCCACCGCGTCCTGGCGCGCTTCCCGCGCGACAGCCCGCTCGGGGACCACGGCTTCCCGCAGGCCAACATGTTCGACCAGCCCGACCTGGAACGCCTGCTGCGCGCCCACCTGGCGCGGCAGCCCGGCGTCCGCCTGCACGCGCCGGTCGAGGTCACCGGGCTGACCCTGCCGCCGCCGGGCAGCGGCCTGCCCGTTCGGGTCCGGCTGCGGGACGGCGGCGGGGAGCGGACGTTCGCCGCCTCGGCCGTCCTCGGCTGCGACGGGGCGGCGAGCCTGACCCGCGAGGCCGTCGGCGCCCGCAACCGCGACCTCGGCGGGGCGCAACGCTGGCTCGTCGTGGACGTCCGCTGCGCGCGGCCCCTGCCCGCCTGGGACGGCGTGCACCAGATCTGCGACCCGGCCGCGCCGGGCACGTACATGCGGATCGGCCCCGACCGCTACCGCTGGGAGTTCCGCCTCGGCGCCGGGGCGGCCGACGCCGCGCTCGCCGACCCGGCGCGGCTGAGCGCCCTGCTCGCGCCCTGGACCGGCTCCGTCCCGGCGCGGGAGATCGAGGTGCTGCGCACGGCCGCGTACACCTTCCACGCGCGCGTCGCCGACCGGTGGCGGCGCGGGCGGGTCTTCCTGCTCGGCGACGCCGCGCACCTCACCCCGCCGTTCATCGGCCAGGGACTCGGCGCCGGGCTGCGCGACGCCCGGAACCTCACGTGGAAGCTGGCCCGCGTCCTGGACGGCGCCGCGCCCGAGCAGCTGCTCGACACGTACGAGGCCGAGCGCCGTCCGCACGCGACGCGGCTCGTGCGCACCGCCGTGCTCGTCGGCCACGCCATGACGAACGGGCATCCGGCCACCGCCCTGGCCCGTACGGCGGCCCTCCGCGTCGGGCGCCGCAGCGGCGCGCTGTCCCGGCTGGCCCTGGCGAACCTCAGCCCGCCCCTGACGGACGGCACCCTCACGGCGCACCGGCCCGCCGTCGGCCGGGGGGCGCGGCCCGGCGACCTGTGCCCGCAGCCGTACGTCCTCACGCAGGACGGGAGCCGCGTGCTGCTGGACGAGGTGCTGGGGGACGGCTTCTCGCTGCTCACCTGCCGACCGCCCGCGCCGCGTCTGCTGGCGCTCGCGCGGACGCTCCCGGCGCGCGTCGTGTCGCTGTCGCCCGGGGCGACGGCGGCCGGGCCCGTGGTCGCCGAGCCGGACGGGCGGCTCGCCGCCTGGCTGGGCGGCGGCGCCGTGCTGCTGCGCCCGGACAGGGTGGTGCTGGCGGCCGAGCGGGGGCGCGAGGCGATCGCCGCGTCGGCGGCCGGCTGGGCGGCCCTGACGACGGCGGACGCGGGCACGGACGCGGGCGGGCGTCCGCCCGGTTCCGGCGGCTCATAGAATCGGCCGCATGCCCCAGCCCGCCACCGAGCCCGCCAACCGCTTCGAGCGCCGCAGGGCCAGGACACGGCAGGCGCTCGTCGCCGCGGCCCGCGGCATCCTCGCCGAGCAGGGCGGCACGGACGTCAGCATCCAGGAGATCGCGGACCGCGCGGACGTCGGCTTCGGCACCTTCTACAACCACTTCGAGACGAAGACCGCCCTCTTCGACGCCGCCGTCGCGGACGCGCTGGAGGAGTACGGGCGGCTGCTCGACACCGTGACCGAGGGCATCGCCGACCCGGCCGAGACGGTCGCCACCGGCGTCCGGCTGACGCTGCGCCTGGCGGCCACCCACCCGGAGATCACGCAGATCCTGCGCTACCGCGGGCTCCAGCACATCCACGCAGGGACCGGGCTCGGCCCGCGCGCCCTGCGCGACCTCCGGGCGGGCGCGGCGTCAGGCCGCTTCGCCGTCGAGGACCCGCGGCTCGCGCTGGGGGCGGTCGGGGGCTCGATCCTCGGCATGCTCCAGCTCCACACGCTGGAGGCCCTGGACGCGGCGGCCGGGGAGCGGATGGCTGAGCTGGTCCTGCGCATGCTCGGACTGCCCGCGGACGAGGCGCACGACGTCGCCCGGCGCCCGCTGCCCCCGCTCCCCTGACCCGGCCCGGCCTGACCCGGCCCGGCCCGGGGAGGGAGCGCGGGCGCCCGCGCTCCCCCGCCGTCGCCGTCAGCCCTGCGCCGCGCCCGCGAACGGGACGGTGAAGCACGCCAGCCGGTCCCCGGCCACGCCGCCGTGGCCCGTCGCGTGCTCGTGGACGACGACCGAGGCCGCCTCGCCCTCGCGGAAGACCCAGCCCTTCCCGGCCACCGCGCTGCCCGCGCCCTCGCCGCCCGCCGTGAAGTCGAGCCACACCTCGTTCTCCTCGGTGGCGACGCCCGGCACATTCTGGTAATGGGGCCCCGAGGACGCCGGATCGGCCCCGCACGGCGCCGTGTGGACGTGCGCTCCGTACGTGCGGCCGGGCACCAGACCGCCCACGAACAGGTCGATCACCATCCGGTCCCCGGTGACGCGCTGCCCGACGCGGACGTGTGCCCCGGCGGGCACCAGCGCCTCGTCGTACGTCACCGCGACCGGCACCTCGCCCGTCTCCCCGACCGGCCCGAACTCCCCCTTGGCGCGCAGCCAGTGCTCGGCCTCCTCTGCGCCCTCGGCGCCCGGCCCCGCTCCGGGGACCGCCCCCGCGGGCGCCGCGCCCACGCCCAGCACCACCGTCGCCGCCATCGCGACCGCCCCGCTCATGACCCGTGCCTTCACCGCTGCTCCTCGTGCTCGTCCGCTCTGACGCGCCACCTCACGCACACCGTGCCGGGCAGCGTCCGGGACCACCCTGCCCACGTGGACGTTGAGATGCCCGCCACACGCACCCATGTGCACCGGGTGGGGGACGCGGGCGTACGCTTTACGGCGGAACCACCACGTTCGATCGCGCGTCCTACTGGGACACGCGGCCCACCCCGGTGAGAGCCGGGAGACAGGGGCGGAGCGGAAGACGGGGAGCGCTGTGCAGGAGACCTTGGGGATACTGCTCTACGCCCCGTGGATCTACGTCGTGGTGGCGCTGTCCATCCTGCTCGACGTGTTCGTCCCGGTGCTCCCGAGCGGTGCCCTGGTGGTCGCCGCCGCGACCGTGGCGGCGGGCACGGCGGCCGACGTCGCCGGTCTCCCGGGGCCAGGCGCCAACAGTCACCTGCCGCAGCTCTTCCTGCTGGGTGTGTGCGCGACGACCGCCTCCATCGCGGGCGACCTGCTCGCCTACGCCGCGGCCCTGCACGGCGGGCGCCGTTTCGACGGCGCGATCGCGCGCTCGCGCCGCCTGTCGGGCGCGCAGCAGCGGCTGGACTCCGCGCTGAAGCGCGGCGGCGGCTCGTTCGTCGTCCTCGCCCGCTTCGCCCCCGCCGGGCGGGCGGTCGTCAGTCTCGGCGCCGGGGTGTCGGGGCGCCGCAAGCGGGAGTTCCTGCCCTGGTCGGCGCTGGCCGCCGTCGTGTGGACCGTCTACAGCGTCGGCATCGGCTACCTCGGCGGCCAACTGCTGGGCGCCAGTTGGATCAGCACGGGGCTGTCCGTCGTCTTCCTGCTGGTGGCCGGGGGCGTCGCGCTGCGGCTGCTGCGGCCGGTCCCTGCGCCGCCCTCGCTTCCCGAGCCGGGCGCGACACCGCTTCCCTGACGGCCCGCACCCCGACCGTTCCCGGCGGGCGGACGTCCTCCTCCTGGCACGTCAGCGCGACGGCGAATCCGCGGCGTCGGGGCGCCGGTCGTGGTGGTCGAGCAGGGTGGACAACAGCGCGGTCAGCCGCTGCCGCTCCTCGGCGGACAGCGGGGCCAGCAGCGCCTCCTGGGACGCGGCCAGCCGTTCCTCAAGCACCCGGAGCTGCCGCGTGCCCGCGTCGGTCAGCGTGATGATGTTGCGCCGCCGGTCGGCGGGGTCGGGGGCGCGCTCGACGAGGCCGCGTCCGGCCAGTTCGTTGACCGTCGCGACCATGTCGCTGACGTGGATCTCCGTACGGCGCCCCAGGGCGGCCTGGCTGGCCGGGCCGAACTCCTCAAGCGTCGCGAGCAGCCGGTAGTGGTAGCCGCGGGCCTGGACGGACGCGAACTCGTCCGTCACCAGGCGGTGGGCGTGGTTGCCGGTCTGGGTGAGCAGCCAGCTCGGCATGGTCTTCCACCGTGGGTTCTCCATGCGGCGAGTCTACCGAATCGTTGGGTCCACTAACGATTGGTGTATCGTTAGTCAGGCAAACGTTAGGGGCACCAACAATGGGGTCCCCGCACCAGCGCTCCGGAGTGCCGACCATGACTGTGATCAAGCCGTTCCGCATCGACGTCCCCCAGGCCGACCTCGACGACCTGGCCGACCGCCTCTCCCGCACCCGCTGGCCCAACGAGCTGACCGACGCGGGCTGGGACTACGGCTTCCCGCTGGCACGCCTGAAGGAGCTGGCAGAACACTGGCGCACCCGCTACGACTGGCGCGCGCAGGAGGCCAGGCTCAACGAGCTGCCGCACTTCACCACCGAGATCGAGGGCCAGGACATCCACTTCGTCCACGTCAGGTCCCCCCGGCCCGACGCCCTCGCGCTGATCCTCACCCACGGCTGGCCCGGCTCCTTCCTGGAGTTCCTCGACGTGATCGAGCCGCTGTCGCGTGACTTCCACCTGGTGATCCCGTCCATCCCCGGCTTCGGCTTCTCCGGGCCGACCCACGAACGCGGCTGGGACGTCACGCGGGTCGCGCGGGCCTGGGCCGAGCTGATGGACCGCCTCGGGTACGAGCGCTACGGCGCGCAGGGCGGCGACTTCGGCTCAGGCATCTCGACGGCGCTCGGCTCGGTGGCGCCCGAGCGGGTCGTCGGCGTGCACGTCAACTACCTGCCGACCCGGCCCGCCCCGGACGCCGACGTCACCCTGACCGCGGCGGAGGAGGCCAGGCTCGACACGGTCAGGCGGCTGATGGCCAACCGCCCGCCCTACCAGGCGCTCCAGGCCACCACCCCGCAGACCCTCGGCTACGCGCTGACCGACTCGCCGGTCGGCCAGCTGGCGTGGATAGCCGAGCGCTTCGCGCAGTGGACCGACCCGGGCACGCCGGTCCCCGACGAGCGGATACTGACCGACGTCTCGCTGTACTGGCTGACCGCCACGGCGGCCTCGTCCGCACGGCTGACCCGCGAGTCCACCCGGGGCGGCGGGGGGTGCCCGGTGCCGCTGGGCGTGGCGGTGTTCGCGCACGACATCACGCTGTCGGTGCGCCCGCTGGCCGAGCGCCTGTACGACATCAGGCACTGGTCGGAGTTCGAGCGCGGCGGCCACTTCGCGGCGATGGAGGTGCCCGAGCTGTTCGCCGGGGACGTGCGGGACTTCTTCCTCGGCCTCAGCCCGACCTCGTAGCGCCCTCGCCTGGAGGGCCGGTGACGACGACGGTGACGCGCGTGCCCGGCGGCAGCAGCGGCCCGCCCGCGAGCCGGTGCACGGCGAGCAGCGCCTTGGCGACGTAGCGGCGCTCCACGCGCAGCCCGTGCCGGGCCTCGAAGGCGGTGGCGAACCGTTCCAGCTCGGGCGGCACACGGCCGTAGCCGCCGCCGTGATGGCCGTGGTCGATCGTCCAGTTGGCGAACGGGCGGCCCCAGCCCGCCGCGTGCAGGCGCGCCACCTCGCCCTCCAGGTAGCCGTCGCCGCGCAGCGCCGCCACCCCGAGCGCGCGGGCGCCCGGCGGCAGCCCGGCCGCTATCCCGGCGAGCGTCCCGCCCGTGCCCACCGCGCAGCAGACGACGTCACGCGCGCCGAGGTCGGGCAGCTCGGCCGCCGTCATGGCCGCGCCCCGGGCGGCGAGCGCGTTGGACCCGCCCTCGGGGACGACGTAGCAGCGGCCGTGCGCGCGCCGCAGCTCCTCCCGTACGCCCGGCTCGTCCAGGCCGCGCAGCAGCCGCCGGTAGTCGGCGCGGGAGACGAACGCGAGCCGCATCCCGTCCGCCTCGGCCGCCGCGAGGGACGGGTTGCGGGGCCGCGTGGCCAGCTCGTCGCCCCTTATGACGCCGGTGGCCGCGGGCCCGACGGCGGCGGCGACGGCCCGGATGTGGTGCGACCAGGCGCCGCCGAAGGTGAGCACGTGGGTGTGTCCCTGCTCGACGGCGGCCCGCAGGTTGGGCATGAGCTTGCGCCACTTGTTGCCGGGGATGCGGGCGTCGATCAGGTCGTCGCGCTTGAGCCGCAGCTCGACGCCCGCCCGGGACAGCGCCGGGTCGGACAGCGGCGTCAGGGGCGACGGCAGGGACGGCGTGACGGCCGGGAGCGACAGCATCGCGGCCACTCTAGGAAGGCCCGCGCCGGGCGGCGACGGCGGGGGCGCCACCGTTCAGTCATCCGTGCGAGCTGTCCCTCGTAAGCCGCACTGCGCGACCGTTCGTCACTGAGCGACTACGGAGCGGGAAACCTTGTGGGGAAGCGCTTCCCCACAGAGTGGAGCCAGCTGATGAAATCCGATCTCCCCGCCCCCTCCGACCTCGTCCGCACGGCGAGGACATATGTGACCGATCTCGTCGAACGGGTCGTCGCGACGTTCGTCGTGGCCGCCGCGGGTGTCGCCGTGGCGGCGGGTCCCGCCGACATGTTCTCGGCAAGTTTCTGGGAGACCGCGGGCGCCGCCGGGATCGCGGCGGCCGGGTCGCTCGTGAAGGGACTCGCGGCCAAGCTGACCGGCGACCACAACAGCGCCAGCGCGGCACGCGGCGTCTGACCGCCGGGGAACGCGACGGCGCCCCGCGTGGTGCGCGGGGCGCCGTCCGTCCTTCGTGCGGTGCGGTGCGGTGCGGTCAGAGCGCGCAGCGGCCACAGGGCCGCGGCAGGTCCACCAGCCGCATCAGCTTCTCCGGCTGGGGGCGCCATCCGCGCGCCATGACGATCCGGCCCGCGACCGGTTCCTCGTTGGCCAGCAGGTATGCCAGGCGCAGCCCGGCGAGGTCCATGAACGAGACCCCCGTCATGTCCAGGACGACCGGACCCGCCGAGACCGGCAGGCGGGTCAGGGCGTCCTCGATGTCGGACAGGGTGTCGTAGTCGAGTTCACCGTGGGGCGCCATGACGACGCTGCCCGCGGTCGATGTCGTCGTCAACGTGAAGTCGTGCATGCCGCGTTCCCCCTTCCATGAGGGGCGGCCCAGAAACGCGGGCCGGTCGCCCGCAGTTACGGCGCGCGGCTCGGCGCCGCGCACGGTCCGGAACCGGTTTCCGGCTCCACGGCCACCTTCACACGGTGGCCGTGGACCGGAACCCGGGAGTCCGGACTGAGCTTCGTCAGTAGTCCAGACTCCCACGCGCCGGGTGCCGTATCAACCGTGGAGGTGCCCGGCGGACGCGGCGCGGCCCGCCCCCGACCCCGGGGAAGCCCGCGTTCGCGCAGGTCAGGGAAGGGCGGCCTCCGCCTCGATCTCCAGACGGACACCGAAGTGCAGCGCGTCCACACCGACGACGGCACGGGCCGGGCGCAGGTCGGGGCCGAGCCAGGCGGCGTAGGCGCGGTCGAACGCGGGCCAGTCGGCGATGTCGGTGACGTACACGCGGACCTTCGTGAGGTGGCTGCGGTCGGCGCCGACCGTGGCCAGGCAGGCGTCCACGTTGGCGAGGACCTGGGCCACCTGCTCGGCGAACGGACGGTCGGCGAGGGCCTGTCCGTCCGGCGTGACGGGCAACTGGCCCGAGACGTGCACGAGGCGCGCGCCCGCCGGGACGACGACGGCCTGCGTGTAGTGGCCCGAGGGGCGGGCGGGGCGGGGCGAGGGGGCGGTCACGGCTGGTCGTCTCCTTGGGGGCGCAGGTAGTTGTAGACGGTGGCGCGCGAGACGCCGAGGAGGTCGGTCAGCGTCGGCACCGCGTGCTTGACCTGGAGGAATCCGCGCTCCCGCAGGGAGCGGACCAGCTCCTGGCGGGCGTGCGCGTCGAGACCGCGCGGCGTGGTGCCACGGGCCGCCGCGAACTCCTCGACGGCCGCGCGCAGTTGGGTGACGGTCCTGGCGCTGAGGGTTTCGCGCGGCGGCTGGTCGGTCTCCTCGGTGCGCACCAGGTTCGCCAGGCTCCGCGAGACGGTGGCGAACAGCGACACGTCCAGGTTGAGGCAGATGGCGGCGACGTAGACGCCCGCGCTGTTCCTGATGCCGATGGACGTGCTCTTGGCCGGGCGGCCGTCCGGGAAGCGGTTGGGGTAGTTCTGGAGGACGTCCGGGTAGCCGGGGTCCTCGATGCGGGCGAGGCCCAGTTCGGTGGCCGGGTCGCCCACGGCGCGGCCCGAGAGGTTGTTCTCGATGGCGCGCACGGCGTGGCCGGGGTCGCTCAGGTCGTGCAGGACGACCTCGCACAGCCCGGGGAACGTCCGGCCGAGCGCGGTGACGATCTTCTCCGCCTCGCGCAGGAGCAGCGCGTTCTCGGCCTCGATGTCCGTGCCGCCGGTCGCCGCCCCGGTGCCCGGCGCCCCGCCGTCGCCCGTCACGCGGCGGCGCCCACGGCGACGAGGCTGCCGCCGCCCGCCGCCGCGGCCTTGAGGCCCGTGCCGGTGAGGATCACGGCCGTCGTCTCCCCTGCGCGGACGGCGCCGCGTTCGCGGAAGACGCGCACCGCCGCGGCGGCCGTGGCGCTGGTCGGCTCGGTGTGCAGGCCGAGCGAGGCGAGGCCGCGCTGCGCCTCGACGATGGCGGCCTCGGGGATCGCCGCCGTGTCCCCGCCGGAGCGGCGGACGGCGGCGGCGGCCTCCGGCAGCCGGACCGGCGCGCGGATGGCGGCCCCCTCGGCGACGGTCGGCCCGAACGGCGGGACGGGGATGCCCTGGACGGCCGCGTGCAGCGGCGCGCAGGCGGCGGGCTGGGCGACCAGCAGCCGGGGCAGGCGCGGGATCAGCCCGGCGGCGAGCAGTTCACCGAAGCCCAGGTCGAGGCCGAGGACGATGCTCCCGGCCCCCGCGACCGTCACCACCGCGTCGGGGGCCGTGAAGCCGAGGTCCTCCCACAGCTCGTAGGCCAGCGTCTTGGTGCCCTGGAGGAAGAAGGGGTGCCAGTTGTGCCCGGCGTACGGGACGCGCGCCGACTGCCGCAGGGCCTCGGCGGCCGTCGCGTCGCGGTCGCCCGGGACGGCCCGCACGCGCGCGCCGAGGGCCCGCGTCTGGGCGACCTTGGCCGCGGACGTCCCCTCGGGGACGAGGATCTCGGCGGCGATCCCGGCGGCGGCGCAGTAGGCGGCGACGGCGGACCCGCCGTTGCCCGAGCTGTCCTCCACGACCTCGGTCACGCCCTGCGCGGCCAGCGCGGAGATCATGACGCTGGCGCCCCGGTCCTTGAAGCTGCCCGTGGGGTTGAACCACTCCAGTTTGAAGCGCACTTGGGCGCCCTCCCAGGTGCGTTCGAGAAGCGGCGTGCGGCCCTCCCCGAGGCTGACGGGGGCGTGGGTGGCCGGGGCGGGCAGTGCCGCGCGGTAGCGCCACAGGGAGCGTTCCGCCGTGTCGATGCCGGAGGGCGGGACGGCCGGGAGGGGCGAGACGGTCAGCGGCGCGCCGTCGTCGCCGCACCAGCGCAGCGGGTCGAGGGGGTACGCGCGGTCCGTGCGCTGGTCGATCAGGCACGGCGCGGGAGGGGTCGGTGGCCGGGTTTCCATGACGCATCCTTCCGCCGGTGGCGCCCAGGCCACCGGACGTCGGACACTTTATCCAGAGTTGGACACTTCGTAAAGGCGGGTGGGGCGCGGCTTGACCCTGACGTCGCGGGAGGCTCCAGGATCGCGGCATGAGCGAGTTCACCAGCCCCGTCCCCTTTCCCGCCCTCGACGCCGTCGCCCCGGACGTCCACCGGGGCTTCTACGGCATGCCGACCTACCTCAGCGTCCCGACCGCGGACCTCGACGCCTCCCGGGACTTCTGGGAGCGCGGGCTCGGCTTCATCGACCTGTTCACGATCCCGGGACGGCTGGTCCACCTGCGGCGGTGGGCGTTCCAGGACGTCCTGCTCGTGCCGGGCACGCCCGCGGCCGAGCCGCCGCCCGTGAGCATCGCCTTCTCCTGTGTCCTCGGCCAGCTCGACGAGATCGCCGCGCACTGCGAGGAGCTGGCGCCGGGCTGCGTGCAGGGCCCGCGCGAGATGCCGTGGAACTCGGTCGAACTGACCGTCGTCACGCCGGAGAACACCCGGGTCGTGCTGACGGCCGCGCTTCCGCTCGACCCGGAAGGCCCGGCGGCCGAGCGCATGCGGGCGGTGGGCATCGAGGTCCCCCGGTCATGACCGCGCCGATCGGCGAGACTGTCGGGGTGGGCCAGGACGACGAGGCGCCGGGGACGGGCGGCGGGCTGACCGTGGGGCGGGCGGCGGCGCTCGTCGGCGTCAGCGTGCGGACGCTGCACCACTGGGACGCCATCGGCCTGGTCAGCCCGGGCGGGCGCACCTGGGCGGGGTACCGCGTGTACTCGGGCGACGACGTCGCGCGCGTGCACCGGGTCCTCGTCTACCGCGAACTCGGCTTCCCGCTCGCCGAGATCGCCCGCCTCCTGGACGAGCCTGGCACCGACGCGCGTGACCATCTGCTGCGGCAGCGCGCGCAGTTGGTCGAGCGTGGGGCGCGCCTGGAGCGGATGGTCCGCGCCGTGGACCGCATGCTGGACGCGTCGCGCGGCGGCATACGTCTCACCCCGGAGCAGCAGGTGGAGATCTTCGGCGCCGACTGGCGGCCCGAGTGGGTCGGGGAGGCCGAGGAGCGCTGGGGCGGCTCGCCGCAGTGGGCGCAGTACGCCGAGCGGTCCGCCGGGCGGAGCGCCGAGGACTGGAAGGACGTCGCGGCGGCCACCGAGGCGCTGAACGCGGACCTCGCCGCCGCGTCCCGCGCCGGTACGGCCCCCGACTCCACCGCGGCGAACGCCCTCGCCGAGCGGCAACGGGCCCTGCTCTGCGGCTACTTCGACTGCACGCACGCCATGCACGTGTGCCTGGGGCGGATGTTCGCGGACGACCCCAGGTTCGCCGCGTACTACGACACGCTCGCGCCGGGCACGGCCGTCTGGCTGCGGGACACGATCTTCGCCAACGCGCGGGCCCACGGCGTCGATCCGGCGACGGCGGTCTGGGGGTGAGCGGGGCTCAGTCCGGCGGGTCCAGGGGGTCGAGCGGCAACGCGAGGTAGGCGGCGCTCAGTTCGTCCATGATCGGGTGGACGGCCGGGAACGCGGCCTCGCCGACGCGCGCGATCGGCCGGACGCCGAAGGAACTGTTCGTCGCGAACACCGCCTCGACGTTGCGCAGTTCGGCGGGGACGGGCCGGACGACGTACGGGTGGGCCCGCTGGAGCAGCGTCATCGTGACGCCAGGCAGGACGCCCGCCTCCGGCCAGACGACGTCGCGGCCGTCGTAGAGGCCGACGTTCCAGGTGGTGCCCTCGGAGACGTGGCCCGCCGGGTCCACGAACAGCGCGTCGTCGTACCCCGCGAGCCTGGCCTCCCGGCGTGCGTGCAGCGGCCCGAACAGGCCGGTGTGCTTCACCTCGGGGACGTCGCGCTGGAACGGCACGGGCCGCACGCGCAGCGGCGGCGCGTCCGTCCCCCCGGCGGGACGGACGGTGACCAGGACGTGCGGCTCCCCGCGCCGGTGCGTGGTGGCCAGGCCGATGGCGGGGTCGTAGACCGTGACCCGCACGACGAACGTACCGCTCCCGGCCCGCGCCGCCGCCCCCGCGTACGCGCGGACGCGGCCGGGGTCGAGATCGGCGCCGAACACCGCGCGGCAGTCCCTGACCAGCCGCTCCAGGTGCAGCCCGAGACCGCGCACCCGCCCGTCGGTGACCAGCATGCTCGTGTAGTGGCCGTAGTTGGTGAGCCCGAGCGCGGCCAGGTCCTCCGCGGTGGCCGGGCGGCCGTCGATGAACGCCATGCAGGCAGTGTGCCCGAGCCCACCCGCACCGAAATCACAGGCTCTGACACACCCCGACGCCCCCACCCCCGGCCTTCACCCTCCTCGCAGCACACCTCACCACGCGGCGAATCCCACGCTGGTCTGATGACGACACGGCAGACGGACCCTCGCCCCCGTGCAGGTCCGATACATGTTGCGAACCCACCTTGGGTTGATGACGACCGGATCGGGCCATCGCCCGCCGGATCGGCTGCACGTTGCGAACCCACCGTGGGTTGATGACGACAGATCGGAGCTGATCACGCCGAGGCGTTCGTCGGGTTGCGAACCCACCGTGGGTTGATGACGACTTCTTCCTCCGCCACGTCCGAGCCCGGCTCTACCGGGTTGCGAACCCACCGTGGGTTGATGACGACGCGCTGCTCAAGCGCCTCGACGCCGATCCGCGGCCAGCGTTGCGAACCCACCGTGGGTTGATGACGACCACTGCGCCGTACGGATCAGGGCCCGCCGCAGCGCATGTTGCGAACCCACCGTGGGTTGATGACGACCTGACCGGAGTCCGCCCATGAACTTCTTCAACTCCCCGTTGCGAACCCACCTTGGGTTGATGACGACCATCCAGACCGAGAGGGACTACGTCAAGAAGTTGCGGTTGCGAACCCACCTTGGGTTGATGACGACGCGGACGGCCCCAACCCGGACTTCTTCAATCAGGTGTTGCGAACCCACCTTGGGTTGATGACGACCCGAGGGTAAAGCCGCTGGTCAGCCCGGGGGTTGCGGGCCGTTTTCGCGGCGGAAGTGCAGCGATCCGCCGGTAGTGCATCAGTGCTGGTCAGAGGCTTGCTCCCCCCCGGAGCGGCAGCGCGCTGTCGAGCCGTCCGGACAACGTACCCGAACAGCGCGGGCGGCGTCAGCGGGCGAGGGCACGGCGGAGATCAGGGTGTGCCCGGCCGACGAGGTGCGGCGGTGTCGGCGTCCGTGGTCGTGGCGCGGATCGTGCACCCCGGCCCGGCCCGGCTCCCGCGCGCGCCCGTAACCGCTATATTGCCGCTACACAGGTTACCGACGAGAGGAGCACGGCATGGAGTTCCCGCTCGGCGACTACGCGCGCGGGGCCGCGGTCGCGACCGCGCTCGTGTGCACGTCGCCCACCGTGCGGGCCACCGAAGGCGAGGCGCTGCCCGACGCCGACGCCCTGACGGCCTTCCTGACCAGGCACGACCTCCGCCCCGACGCCCTCGCGGACGGAAGGCCACCGAGCCCGGCGGACGTCCACCAACTCCACCTGCTGCGCCGGGAGGTGCGCGGCATCATCGAGACGGAGACCCCCGACCACGCCGCCGCAGGCACGGCCGTGCTGACCGGCCGCGCCGGACGCGCGCCCGTGCTGCGGCAGGACGGCGACGGCCGCTGGCAGTGGTACGTCACGACGGCGGCGGGCGCGTCGCTCGCCGACGAGTTGGCGGCGTTCCTGGCCACGGGCCTGGCGGGCGTCGTCCGCACGCTCGGCCACGAGCGGTTCCGCGACTGCGCCGCCCCCGGCTGCCGGGGCGTGTTCGCCGACACGACGCGGGCGGGCCGGCGCCGCTACTGCACGCCGGAGCGCTGCGGGAACCGGCTCAAGGTCGCCAACCACCGCCTGCGCCGATCCCTCAGCCCGTCAACACCCCAGGGAGCGTGACCCGATGAGCACCACCGCACTGCCCGGCGCCCTGCGCCTCCCCGACGGCTCCCTCGTACGGGGCCGCGGTCTGCGCGACGGACGCCCCGAGGGGCCGTCGCCCGACTTCGGCCTCTACCTGGGGACCGCCAAGCTGCGCCGCCGCCACGAGGGCGAGCTGGAGTGGGAGCACGCCTGGATCGAGTGGCCGGACTTCCTGCTGCCGCGCGACGGCGAGGCGGCCGTGCGGCACATCCGCGACCTGCACCGGCGGGCACGCGAGGGCGCGGCGGTGGAGGTCGCCTGCGGGGGCGGCGTCGGCCGTACGGGGACGGTCGTCGCCTGCCTGGCGATCCTGGCCGGGGTGGCCCCCGCGGAGGCGGTCGCCTGGACGCGCGCGCACCACCACCCCCGGGCCGTCGAGACGCCGTGGCAACGGCGCTGGGTCACCCGCTTCCCGACCGCCTGACGCGCCCGGCGCCTCCCCCACCGTCCGGCAAACCGCGAACGACGGACGAGCAGGCCACCGCACGCCCCGGCCACCCCCGTCCCGTTCCCACCGGCGACCGGCACCGCACGGCGCCGCCCCCCGGCCCCCGCACCCCGCCCGTCCGCCCCCGTGCCGAGACCCCCGCGACACGGGGCGCGGGCGCGGACGCGGGGCGCGACATCACCGCACGTAATGCACCCTTGACACATAGTCCCTGGAGGGCGACAGTCCGAAACGCCCGATAGCTACTCGACAGGAGATGACGGGATGGCACTACGGTTCATGGGCATCGACCCCACGACAGACGGGGACGAGTGCCCGACAGTATGGGTGGACGAGGAAACCGCCGACATCGTGGTGCAGGGATGGAAGGCGGACGAGGCCACCGAGAGCGAGTGCCTGGAGACCGGCAGGATTCCCGACACCGAGGCCGTGATCCGAATCCCCGCCCGGATGGCGTCGATCCTGAGGACGGCCTGCGATGCCGCCGAGCTTCGCAGAGCAGCTGGCTGACTGCCGGAGTTCGGCCGTCCATCTGGAGATGCGCGATTCCTACGCGATCGCCCCGGAGGCCGCGGAGTTCGCCGCCTGGCGGGCGGGCCGGGACGGCAGCAGGAACGACCGGGTCGGACGCCGGAGCGCGTGGCTCGACATGGTGCGCGCCGCCACCGGCCGTGGGGTGACCTTCCGCCGGGCGCGGATCGTCTCGGAGCCGGTCTCCGAGTACATCCGCTTCGAGCACGCGGGCACCCCGCTCAACATCGAGGCGGGCGAGGACGTGCGCTGGCTGTCGCGCCGACACACGTCGGACATCGCCTTGCCGGGCAACGACTTCTGGCTGTTCGATAAGGTAGTCGTCCGCTTCAACCATTTCAGCGGTGACGGCGCGAGCGGTGGCCCCGAGGTCGTGGACACTCCCGCTGTCGTCGCCCTGTGCTCGACCGCGTTCGAGAAGGTATGGGAACGAGCCGTGCCGCACGCCGAGTTCACGATCTGACACCAGGTGCCGAGCAGCCGCCCATGACAGAGCCGTCATCCAGCGCCCAGGCAGCACGCCGGGCCGTCGCCAGCCGTCTGCGGGAGCTCCGCCTCGACGCCGGGCTGACCGGGCGCGAAGTGGCTGCCCGGTGCGGGTGGCACCCGGCGAAGACCACCCGGCTGGAACGGGCGCAGGCCGCGCCGTCCGACGCCGACATCCGCGCGTGGTGCGCCGCGTGCGGCGTCGAGGACCAGGTCGGCGACCTGGTCAGCGCCTCGCGCGACGCGGACTCGATGTACATCGAGTGGCGCCGCCTCCAACGTGGCGGGATGCGGCGCCTCCAGGAGTCCCGCGTGCCGCTGTACGAGGCGACGCGCCTGTTCCGCACGTACTCCTCGCACGTGATGCCGGGGCTGTTGCAGACACCGGAATACGCCACGGCGCTGCTCACGGCGATAACGGACTTCCGCGGCACCCCCGACGACGTGTCCGAGGCGGTGGAGGCCCGGATGACGCGTTCGCGCATCGTCCGGCAGGGGCGGCCCCGCTTCGTGATGCTGATCGAGGAGTCGGTGCTCCGCTACCAGATAGGCGACCCGGCGGTGATGGCCGGGCAACTCGGGTACCTGCTCTCGGTGATGGCGCTGCCGTCCGTGTCGGTGGGGATAGTGCCGTTCGCGGCCCGGTCACGGGGGCAGTGGACGCTGGAGGCGTTCACGATGTTCGACGACCAGCGGGTGCACGTCGAACTGCTCGCCGCGCAGGTGACGGTGACGGCGCCGGGCGAGGTGGACCTCTATGTCCGCGCGCACGCACGGCTGTTGGACCTCGCCGTGCACGGCGACCGCGCGCGCCGCCTCATCACGTCCGCCCTCGACGCCCTGGGATGAGCGCCGCAACTTTCCGCAATCCCATGGCCTTTCATCCGGCCGAATCTTTACGGTCTGAGCACGACCTCGGTCCCTGAGGAGCGCTCATGGCGACACCCACCCCCCTGCTCTTGCCGTCCTCGTGGACGATCGACGCGGCGCGCATGCCCGCCTCGGCCGTCCGGAACGCGCCGTTCGCCATACGGTCCCGCGTGGTCGGGGAATGCCGTGCCTGACCCGTCGCGCTACTGGCCCCCCGAGCCCGCGCCCGTCCGCGACCCGAACCCGGAGATCACCGTGATCACCGGCCTTGAGGGCCCGCTGCCCCGCCCGGTGTGGCGCATGCCCCCCGAACCCCAGCCGGACGAGCCCCGGGACGGCGAGGAGACACCTCCCCGGCAGTGAGCCGGAGAGCGCCCCCTTTGCACGGCGGACGTCCGGCCGGGAGGCCCACGACACCGACTCCGACTGCGGAGCGTCACGCCGGAAAAAGCCGCCTGTCACCCGGTGCGCCAGAGCGCCGAGAGGGCCGCCATACGCCGCTCTCCCGGATTTTCCCGCTCACCCATCAGGGGGGATCGACCGGGGCGCTCAACGGCGGCGAGAGAGGCGCCCAGGCAACTCCTCGCCCCAACTCCGCACATCACTCTCGATATTCTGGACGACGTCCCGCCGCCTCCCCGGCGCCGGGACCCGCGGGCCCCGAGGCCCTTCCTCGGCCTGCCCGCGACCCGTCGTCCGTCCGGTGATCCGACCGCTCCCGCACCCACTGGTGCGGCGCGGCGCGGTTCGCCGTGCCCGAAAAGAGAGCAATGTGACCACTTCCCGGGCTCACACCACCCCCGCCGCGTACGACGCGGGCGCGATCACCGTCCTGGAAGGGCTCGACGCGGTACGCAAGCGGCCCAGCATGTACATCGGCTCCACGGGTGAGCAGGGCCTGCACCACCTGGTGCAGGAGATCGTGGACAACTCGGTCGATGAGGCGCTGGCCGGGGTCGCCGACCGGATCGACGTGACGATCCTGGCCGACGGCGGCCTGCGGGTGAGCGACAACGGCCGGGGCATCCCCGTCGGCATGCATCCGGTGGAGCGGAGACCGGCCGTCGAGCTGGTCATGACGGTGCTGCACGCGGGCGGCAAGTTCGGCGGCGGCGGGTACGCCGTCTCCGGCGGGCTGCACGGGGTGGGGCTCTCGGTGGTCAACGCGCTCTCGACCAGGCTGTCCGCCGAGATCTGGACCGAAGGCCACCGCTGGACCCAGGAGTACGAGCGCGGCGCGCCGACCGCTCCCCTGGCCCGCCACGAGGCCACCTCGAAGACCGGCACGTCCCTCACGTTCTGGGCGGACGGCGACATCTTCGAGACCACCGAGTACGCCTTCGAGACCCTGGCCCGGCGGTTCCGCGAGATGGCCTTCCTCAACCGGGGGCTGACGCTGACCCTCACCGACGAGCGCGCGTCGGCCCGTGCGGCGACCGAGGAAGGGGCGGCGAGGACGGTCTCCCACCGCTACGACGGCGGCCTCACCGACTTCGTCACCTACCTCAACGCCCGCAAGGGGCAGCCGGTCCCCGCGTCCGTCGTCTCCCTCGCCGCGCAGGACACCGGGCGGCGGCTGTCGGTGGAGGTCGCGTTGCAGTGGAACAGCCAGTTCGCCGACAGCGTCTACTCGTACGCCAACAGCGTCCACACCCACGACGGCGGCACGCACGAGGAGGGCTTCCGCACGGCGCTGACCACGGTCGTCAACCGGTACGCGCGCGAGAAGCGGCTGCTGCGCGAGAAGGACGGCAACCTGACCGGTGAGGACATCCGCGAGGGCCTGACCGCGATCATCTCGGTGAAGCTCGGCGAGCCGCAGTTCGAGGGCCAGACCAAGACCAAGCTGGGCAACAGCGAGGCCAGGACGTTCGTGCAGAAGGTCGTGCACGAGCGCCTGACGGACTGGTTCGACGGCAACCCGCACGACGCGGCCGACATCGTCCGCAAGGCGACCCAGGCGGCCACCGCCCGCGTCGCCGCCCGCAAGGCCCGTGACCTGACCCGCCGCAAGGGCCTGTTGGAGTCGGCGGCCCTGCCGGGCAAGCTGTCCGACTGCCAGTCGGGTGATCCGGCGCGCGGCGAGATCTTCATCGTGGAGGGCGACTCGGCCGGTGGCTCGGCCAAGTCGGGCCGCGACCCCCGGTATCAGGCGATCCTGCCCATCCGCGGCAAGATCCTCAACGTCGAGAAGGCCCGCATCGACAAGATCCTGCACAACGAGGAAGTCCGGGCGATGATCTCGGCGTTCGGCACCGGTGTGCACGAGGAGTTCGACCTCGCGAAGCTCCGGTACCACAAGATCATCCTGATGGCGGACGCCGACGTCGATGGCCAGCACATCACCACCCTGCTGCTGACCTTCCTGTTCCGCTTCATGCGGCCCCTCATCGAGCACGGCCACGTCTACCTCTCCCGGCCGCCGCTGTACAAGATCACGTGGGGCCGGGACCACGTCGAGTACGCCTACTCCGACCGCGAGCGCGACGCGCTGCTGGAGCGCGGCCGACGGGACGGCCGCCGGGTCAGGGACGACTCGATCCAGCGGTTCAAGGGCCTGGGCGAGATGAACGCCGAGGAGCTGCGCGTCACGACCATGGACCAGGAGCACCGCGTCCTGGGGCAGGTCACCCTGGACGACGCGGCCCTCGCCGACGCCCTGTTCACCGTCCTGATGGGCGAGGACGTCGAGGCCAGGCGGTCGTTCATCCAGCGCAACGCCAAGGACGTGCGCTTCCTCGACATCTGAACGCGCCGCCCCCTCGTCCCTCCGCAGCCGAAGTGAGCCCCCGCGTGAGCACGTTCCCCGCCCCGCCAACCGAGCGTCCCGTCGCGGACGGCTCCGCCTACACCGCGCGGCACCTGACCGTCCTCGAAGGACTGGAGGCCGTACGCAAACGCCCCGCCATGTACATCGGTTCGAGCGACAGCCGCGGCCTGACCCACTGCCTGTGGGAGATCTTCGACAACTCCGTCGATGAGGCCCTGGCCGACGCCTGCGACCGCATCGAGGTCACCCTCCACCGGGACGGGTCGGTGGAGGTCGGCGACAACGGCCGCGGCATCCCCGTGGACACCGAACCCCGCACCGGGCTGTCCGGCGTCGAGATCGCCTACACCAAGCTCCACGCCGGGGGGAAGTTCGGCGGCGGCTCCTACGACGCCTCCGGCGGCCTGCACGGCGTCGGCGCGTCGGTGGTCAACGCGCTCTCCGCCCGGCTCGACATCGAGGTCGATCGCCACGGACGCACCCACGCCATGAGCTTCCGCCACGGCGTCCCCGGCACCTTCGGCGGGCCGGGCCCCGACGCCCCCTTCACCCCCGCTCGGGGCCTGCGCCGCACGGCCACGATCCCCGCGTCGCGTACCGGCACGCGCGTGCGCTACTGGGCCGACCGTCAGATCTTCCTCAGCGACGCCGCGCTCTCCCTGGACACGCTGCACCGGCGCGCCCGCCAGACCGCGTTCCTGGTCCCCGGGCTGACGATCGCCGTCCACGACGCGCGCGGCCCCGGCGCGGCGGGGAGCGCGGGCGAGGACGTCTTCCGGTTCGACGGCGGCATCAGCGCGTTCTGCGAGCATCTGGCCGCCGACAGGGGCATCAGCGACGTCCTGCGCTTCAGCGGGCGGGGCAGCTTCACCGAGACCGTCCCGGTGCTCGACGAGCACGGGCGGATGACGCCCACCGAGGTCACGCGGGAGGTCGGCGTCGATGTCGCGATGCGCTGGGGCACCGGCTACGACAGCGTCGTCAGCTCGTTCGTCAACATCGTCGCCACGCCCAAGGGCGGCACCCACGTCGCCGGTTTCGAGCAGGCGGTGGCCAGGACGGTGAACGAGGCGCTGCGGACGAGGAAGTTGCTGCGGGCCGCCGAGGGCGACATCGGCAAGGACGACGCCCTGGAAGGGCTCACGGCCGTCGTGACGGTGCGCCTCGCCGAGCCGCAGTTCGAGGGGCAGACCAAGGAAGCCCTCGGCACCTCGGCCGCCCGCCGCATCGTGCACGCCGTCGTGGCCGGGGGGTTGAAGGCGTTCCTGGCCTCCGGCAGGGGCGACGCCGCCCAGCAGGCCCGTGCCGTGCTGCACAAGGCCGTCGCCGCGGCGCGTACGCGGATCGCCGCCCGTCAGCACAAGGAGGCGCAACGCCGCAGGACGGCCCTGGAGTCGTCCTCGCTGCCCGCCAAGCTGGCGGACTGCCGCAGCGACGACGTCGCGCGCAGCGAACTGTTCGTCGTGGAAGGCGACTCGGCGCTGGGGACGGCGAAGCTCGCCAGGAACTCCGAGTTCCAGGCGCTGCTGCCGATCCGGGGCAAGATCCTCAACGTGCAGAAGGCGTCGGTGACCGACATGCTCAAGAACGCCGAGTGCGGCGCGATCATCCAGGTCATAGGGGCGGGGTCCGGCCGTACCTTCGACCTCGGCCGGGCCAGGTACGGCAAGATCATCATGATGACCGACGCCGACGTGGACGGCTCCCACATCCGCACCCTGCTGCTCACCCTGTTCCACCGCTACATGAGACCGCTGGTCGAGGCCGGACGGGTCTTCACGGCGGTTCCGCCGCTCCACCGCGTCGAGCTGGTCCAGCCGGGGAAGGGCCGGGAGAAGTACGTCTACACGTACTCGGACCGCGAACTGCGCGAGCGGCTGACGGAGTTCAGGAGCACCGGCGTCCGGTACAAGGAGTCCGTCCAGCGCTACAAGGGGCTGGGCGAGATGGACGCCGACCAGCTGGCCGAGACGACGATGGCCCCGCGGCACCGCACGCTGCGCCGCATCAACGTCGCCGACCTGGAGGCGGCGGAGCAGGTCTTCGACCTGCTGATGGGCAACGACGTCGGACCCCGCAAGGCATTCCTCGCACAGTCCGCCCCAACCCTCGACCCCTCCCGCCTCGACCTCTGACCCACCCCTTCGCCCCCATCTGCGAACCCACCATGGGCTGATGACACCCCGAGGTCATCGCGGGTACCGACAAGCCGTGCATATTCCGAACCCAGCCTGGGGTGATGATGACACCGTGACCGCCGTCGCCGCCCGGGTCCTCCCGACCGGCGTTCCGAACCCACCTTGGGGTGATGACGACGCTACGTCTACGCCGGGTCGGCTCATGTGGACCTGTTGCGAACCCACCTTGGAGTGATGACGACCGGACGGATCGACCACGCGCCGCTCGTCTGCCGCGGTTGCGAACCCACCTTGGGGTGATGACGACCGGACGCGTACGCGCGGGCGGAAGCGGGGGACCTGTTGCGAACCCACCTTGGGGTGATGACGACCTGGACATCCGCGCCGTCCTGGACCATGCCGTGCTGCCGTTGCGAACCCACCTTGGGGTGATGACGACCTACGCCGCCCCCGGACCCGACCCCCAGGCCGACGTTGCGAACCCACCTTGGGGTGATGACGACGTGTTCTGCGGCACCGCGTTCAAGAACAAGGGCGTCCAGTTGCGAACCCACCTTGGGGTGATGACGACAGCCCGGCGCCGCCGAACACCGCCTCCGCCAGCTCGCGTTGCGAACCCACCTTGGGGTGATGACGACGGCACCTCGGCGCCGTCACCGGCGCGCACCGGCACGAGTTGCGAACCCACCTTGGGGTGATGACGACCCGAGGGTAAAGCCGCTGGTCAGCCCGGGGGTTGCGGGTGGTTTTCGCGGCGGAAGTGCAGCGATCCGCCGGTAGTGCATCTGCGCTGGTCAGAGACTTGCTCCCCCCGGAGCGGCAGCTCACTGTCGAGCCGCCCCGACAACGTACCGGAACAGCACGGGCGGCGTCAGCGGGCAAGCGCGGGCCGGAGGTGGGTGTATGCCCAGCCGGCCAGGTCGGATGGCGTTGTGGTGATCGGGGTCCGAGGCTGTTCGGGGACGAGGCCGCGCAGCCCGGCCGTCATGCCGACCACGCTCTCGGCCGCATCCGCCGACAGACCCGCCGCGCGCAGCGACCGCCGCACGTCGTCGTCGCTGACGACCCGCAGCTCGACCGGCCGTCCCAGCGCGCCGGACAGGTTCTCCGCCACGGCCTTCCACGTCAGATCCTCCGGGCCGTGGATCGCCCGGACCAACCGCCCCCGCCACGTCCCGGCGAGCAACCGCGCCGCGACGATGTCGCCGACGTCGCGGGGGTCCACCCACGGCATCGCCTGATCGGGGTCGGCGGACGTGCTGAGGACGCCGCGCTCCAACTCGTCCGAGCGCGCGAGCAGGTTGGTGAAGAAGTAGCCGCACCGCAGGACGAGGAGATCGGCGCCCGTCTCCTCCAACTCGTCCTCCACCCGGGCCAATCCGTCGATGTGCCCGACGCCGTAGCGCTTCTCGGCGCCGACGCTGCTCAGCAGGATCGCCCGGCCGACGTCCCCGGCGCGGAGGGCGGCCGTCAGTCCGGCGACCGTCCGGCGTGACAGCTCGTTCGCGTCGTCGGCCGTGTGCGGGGTGGGGTCGATCCACACGACGCAGTCCGCGCCCGACGTCGCCGAGCGGACGAAGGATGCGTCGGTCAGGTCGCCCCGCCGGACATCGACGCGCTCACGGGTGAAGGCGTCCAGCCGGTCGGGATCGCGCACCAGAACACGGGGACGGACCCCCGCCTGGAGCAGCAGCCGCACGACACGAGACCCGACATGCCCGGTTGGGGTGGTGACCACCAAGTCCATCGTGCTGCCTCCGTGTTGGTTCCGTGCCCACGTCACGGTGTTCCGTGACCGAAGGCTCTGGAGCCATCCACAGTAGGAACACTTCAGGGCGGATCCTGTCCTAAAGCGCGCCGACACGCGGGCGTCACATGAACCGGCCCCGATTCCCGTTCGTCCCCCGCCGTCACGGTCACACGAGCAATGTCAGTGCCCCTTCCTAGACTCACCGCATGAGTTCTTCCCTGAGCGTCTATCTGCTCGACATCGCCGCCACGCGTGCCCTCGTCGGGTCCCGTGACGACGAGTTGCTCGCATGGGTCCGTGCTGCCTTCCCCGACCTGCTCGCGCAGGACGACGACTACTTCAGCCACGCGATCGAGCAGGGCGCGCCCACGGCGAGCGAGGCGCTGCACGCCGTCGTCCACGGCGGGCCGTTCTCCGAGAACAGGGACCACGCCTTCACCTACGGCTACGCCTACAAGCGGCTGTGCTCGCTCACCGGCCGGTTCCTCGACAACAACAGCTTCACCCCCCACCGGGGCGACTGGCTGTCGATGGTCGATGAGGGGTTGAAGACGCGGGGGGTCACGGCCGTGTCGGTGGCCGACTTCGGTTACGGCAGCCTGCCCTCTCCCCTCCCCTGGGCCGACGCACCGAGTTGCGGCGAGTGGGCGCCCGAGCACATAGCCGAGGCGTTGCGGCAGTACGAGGCGGGCCAAGGGGCCGTCGCTG
Organism: Streptomyces avicenniae; assembly: GCF_000719135.1. Taxonomy (GTDB): domain Bacteria; phylum Actinomycetota; class Actinomycetes; order Streptomycetales; family Streptomycetaceae; genus Streptomyces; species Streptomyces avicenniae. Next base: position 80,306 of record NZ_JOEK01000017.1, read on the forward strand.
CGTCGGGGCAGGCGTCTGCGCTGGAGCCCGCGGTCGAGGAGGCGGTGACGCAGTGCCTCGGCTGGATACGGATGGCTGCGGCCAAGCCGGGCTTCGGCGTCATCGGCTTCCGGTTCTGACGCGGCACGGCCGGGGCCGCCCCCTCGCCCCGACCCCGACCCCGACCCCGACCCCGACCGTGCCACGCTCCCTCCGCCGCGCCCGACGTCACCACCCGCCGTCGAAGAAGGCGAGGAGCGCCGGTGCGGGGTCCGCCGCCGTCGAGGTGTTGGCGACGGCGACGACGAGCACGGCCAGCGACAGGAACACCGCGAGCGTGCCGACCGATCCGAGCACGCGCCTCTTCCGCCTGTCCGGCGCGGGCGTTCCCGCGAACCGCCGCCACAGCCACACGCTCAGGCCGACGAGGACGACCGCCGCGACGGCGGCGATCACGGCCATCACCGCGTGGTAGTGGGCGAAGTCGCCGATCATCGCGTCCACGGCGGGCGAGGGCTCATGCCCCGGGCCCGCCGCCCCCGCCGCGTCGCGGAGCTGTTCCGTGACCTGGTCGAGCGTGCCGGTGAGTTCGGCGTCGGACGTGCCCTCCGTCAGCATCGGCAGCAGCGAGGAGTACGGCGCCAGTGCGCCCTGGATGTTGGCCATCACCGTGACGAGCGCCAGCGCCCCGAGCCCCGCGACGAGCGCACCGGCCCCCGCGAGAGCGGCCCGCCGACCGGCTCCGAGGCCGTCGGCCCGCAGGAAAGCCCTCCCCACGGGGACGGCGAGCGCGACCAGCACCGCCAGCAGCATCCCGGCGATCACGGCCTTGGCGACGTGATAGCGGAACCAGTACGCGACCACCCCTTCCAGCTCGGGGGTGAACTCCCGCCCGTCCGTGCCCCAGTACCCGACGAACGCCTCGCGGACGGCCTCGCCGATGCCCCGCCCACCGGCGAGACCGCCGCCGGGCCCGACCGCCGCCAGCACGCCAGGGGCGACGACGAAGGCCACGACCAGGGCCCCGGCAGCGGCCGCGAGCGCGCGGGCCGAGACGCCCGGGGGCCACCGGGGAGCGGCAAGTGTGTTCATGTGCAGTGACTTCCTTCCGTGCGGGACGTGCGGGACCTGCCGACGTACGGGGCACGCCGTGGCCCGGCCCCCGCCGCTCAGCCTCCCGCACGGAGCCCCGTCCGATCACTGGAGCCCGCCACCGGCTCGCGGGTGGGGCTTCCCCCACCCACGCCCGGCGGGCCTCACCGTTCGGACGCCGACCGGTGGACGGAAAGTCCGCGCCCGCCCACAGGGCGTGACCCGTTTGACCTTGTCACGGTGCGAAGGTCTTCACTGGCGGACATGGAGGTGATCCCGATGACCACACGGAACCAGTCCCCTGACACGACCCGACTCCTCCGTGCGCTGGAGCACGGCGACGCGTCGGTGCGGCTGCGGGCCGCCCTGGCGGTCGGCACGGACCCCGACCCCCGGTTCGTCGGCAAACTGGTCGAACGCTGCGCGGTCGAGCCCGAGTTCTCCGTGCGCGAGATGCTCACCTGGGCGCTCACCCGCCACCCGTCGTCCCTGACGGTCCCGGCGCTCCTGCCCGAGCTGCGCGCGGAGGCGGCGCAGCCGCGCAGCCAGGCGCTGCACACGCTGTCCAAGATCGGGGACCGCCGTGCCTGGCCGGGCATCACCCGGGCGCTGCTGACCGACGCCGACGACGAGGTGGCGCGCAGTGCCTGGCGGGCGGCGGTCGTGCTCGTGCCGGAGGACGGGAAGGCGGAGCTGGCCGGGGTGCTTGCCACCCAGCTCGGGCGGGGCGGACGGGAGACGCAGCTGAGTCTCAGCCGGGCGCTGATCGGGCTCGGGGAGGCGATGCTCCCGACGCTGCGCGCCGCGATGGCGGACGCCGCGCCCCCCGCGCGTCAGCACGCGATCGCCACGGAACGGCTGCTGCGCGACCCGGACGCCGGGTTCGAGTTCGCGATCGAGGAGGCGAAGCGCATCGTGGTCCTCGGCACGAACGGCCGGGAGGAGTGAGCAGCGGTGTTGATCGGTGAGGTGGCGCGACGGTCCGGGGTCAGCGCCCGCATGCTCAGGCACTACGACGCGCTCGGCCTGGTGCGGCCGACGGGCCGTACGGAGGGTGGCTATCGGGAGTACTCCGACGAGGACATCCGGCGGATCTTCCACATCGAGAGCCTGCGGTCGCTGGGGCTGTCGCTGCGGGAGGCCGGGGCCGCGCTGGACGACCCCGGCTTCAGGCCCGCTGACCTCGTCGCCGACCTCGTCCGGCGGACGCAGGAACGCATCGCGGCGGAGACGGCCCTCCTCACGCGGCTGCGGCGCATCGACGCGGCGGAACCCGCCGACTGGGCCGACGTCCTCCAGGTCGTCGCCCTGCTCCACGGGCTGGGCTCGAAGAGCGCGGGGACGCGCCAGCGCGCCGCGCTGTCCTCGACCGCCGAGGCGCCGGTCCCGGTGGAGACGCTGGTCGAGGCGGCGCTGAGCGAGACGAACCCGTATGTCGCCGGGGCCCTGCGGTGGGCGCTGGCGCAGTCGGGCGACGAGGGGGCGGCGCTGCTGGCGGAGGGCCTGCGCTCGCCGGTGGCCGAGGTGCGGAAGCGTGCCGTGCAGTCGCTCGCGGAGATTCAGGACGAGGGCGCGACGGCGCCGCTGCGGGACGCGCTCGCGCACCCCGACGTCGTGGTCCGCAGGTACGCGGCCCTGGCGCTCGGGGCGCGGGAGGTGGCCGAGGCGGTCCCGACGCTCGTCGAGATGGTCGTGGAGCAGGTGCACGACGTCGATGCGGCCGACGCGCTGAGCGCGCTGGCGAGCCGCCCGGCGCTGGCCGACCGCATCGCCGCCGGGCTCGTCGCTCGCTTCGCCCACGGCGACGGCAACAACGAGCCGTCCGCACGCCGACGGCTGGCCCAGGCGCTCGCGGACATCCCCGGCACCACGGCCTCCCGCGCCCTCACCGACCTGTCGCACGACAAGGACCGCACCGTCGCCCTCACCGCCACCTACATCCTGGGCCTGCGCACCACACCCTGACGGCCCTCCCGCCCCCCGGTCGCCGGGTGCGCGCGCTACACGGCCTCGTCGGCAGCGTCGAGAGCCAAGTGCCAGGGGTATGCCTCCGGTTGCCCCTGACCCGGCTCGTTCGGGACGAACCCGCCCGGCCCGTAGAGGACTCGGACCCCGGTGGAGCGCAACACCTCGACGGACCGGCCGAATTGCGGATGCGTCGCGTAGGCGCTGTTCACGCACGGCATCACCACGAGCGGCTTCCGCTTGCCGATCGCCTCACAAGCGTTGGCCGCGACCCACGTCGGAGTCAGCCCGAGGGCGACGGCGTTGACCGTGTTCAGCGTCGCCGGAGCGACCACGGTGACGGTGGCGGGCGGCCACCCGTCCGCCGGGGCGCCCGGCACGCGGGGACGGACCCGCACCGGATGCCCAGCCAGCCGCTCCCACCCGGCGTGCTGATCCACCGTCCACTCGGCAGCGGTCGGCGTCACCCCCACACAGACATCCCAACCCCGCGCCCGCGCCTCGCGGACCGGCCGCTCCAAGTACCGCACAGGCGGGGCACCGCAAGCCAGGAGATACAACACACGGCCGCTCATGAGGGAAGTGCACCACACGCACGAACGCCTCTCGCCACACAGGGTCGAGCCCTGGCGTGGGCACCCGCATCCCACCGACAGAGGCAGGACTGGTACCCGGACCGCACACCCGGCTACCGTGCGTGTCCTCATCGACGGAGGGGAACACCGATGACGCGACGGCTACGTCTGGTGGGCACCAGCTCGGGGAACGACGGCTGCCCCACTCTCTACGAAGTCGAGAACACCGACAGCTACCTCGTGCAGGGCGACGTCGTCACCGACCCGGCGGAGCTGCGGCAGTTGCGCAATCTCAAGGACGGCGAGGGCGCCGTGATCGTGCCGCGCGAGCTGCTGGCCAACTTCGGTCCGAAAGAACCGGTCCACGTTCCGCACGAGATCACCTTCGAAGAGTTCGGCGCGATGTTCCGCACGCTGGCGCACTCGGCATGGCGACTGGAGACACGGCGTCGGTACGCCGAGGACGAGGAGACGGACACCTGGCGGGAGTTCATGAGCAACGGCACCGTGCGGTGGGATCTTGACGACCCGTGGTGCCGTGGGCACCGGGAACAATCAGCCCTGGGCAAACGGTTCGAGCGCGTGCGGCTCGTGGACGACCCGCCCACCCCGGGCCAGCGGTACCTGCTCGACAACGCACGGCGGAACACCGCCGTCGGGGAGGACATCCGCATCCTCTCGCGTGCTGCGGCGGACGAACTGGAGCTTCCCGCCGAAGGTTTCTGGATCTTCGACGCGCGAGTCGTGGCACTGCTGCGCTTCGACGGTGACGACGCCCTGACCGGCGTCGAGTTGATCACCGACCCGGTGCAGGTCGTCCGGTACTGCCGGACTCGTGAGGCGGCATGGCACCATGCCGTGCCCTACGACCAGGCACAGGTGTGAGCACCGATTTCCAACAAGGGAGGGTGGCGCTCGGCGCGCGGCTCCGGGAGCTGCGCGCCGGGCTCACCGGTCGGGAACTCGCCGACCGGCTCGGCTGGCCCCAGTCGAAGATCAGCAAGCTGGAGACCGGCCGCCAGACGGCGAGCGCACCGGACCTGATCGCGTGGGCGGAGGCGACCGGCAACCCGGAGGCGTCGGACGAACTGCTGGCTCGTCTAGGGACCCTCGAATCCCGCTCGCGGTCGTGGCGCCGCCAGCTCGCCGCCGGGCACCGGCCCGTGCAGGACGCGCTGACGGTGGAGTACGCCCGATCGGCCACCATGCGTGCGTGGCAGAGCGCCATGGTCGTGGGGCTGCTCCAGACCCCGGACTACGCCCGAGCCGTCTTCAGCCGGTACGCCGATCTGCACCGGACTCCACGCGACATAGACGACGCCGTCCGCGCCCGCGTGCGGCGCCAGGAGTTCCTGTACGACAGCGGCCGGAGCTTCCGCATCCTGATGTGGGAGGCGGCCCTGCACGCGGGAGTGTGCGCGCCGGACGTTCTCGCCGCCCAGCTGGATCGGCTGACCGGCGTGCTGGGGCTGGACACCGTCAAGCTCGGCATCGTGCCGTTCGGCAGCATCCTGAAACTGCCACCCTCCGGCGGGTTCTGGATCTACGACGAGCGGCTCGCCATCGTGGAGGACTGGCACGCGGAGCTGTGGCTGGACGACTCCGAGTCGGTGTCCCTGTACCTCCGCGTGTGGCAGATGCTCGCCGAGAGCGCCGTCTACGGGGCGGCGGCTCACCGGCTGATCGCCAGGGCTCGCGCCCAGCTCAGCCTCTGAGAACGGCCGTGAATCGGCCGAGCGCCGCGCTGAATATCCGCGAATCGAGGACGCGCCGGCGCTCCGCTCCTCCCTACCGTCGTGGCACGGGTCTCCCCCAGTTCGGCAAGGAGCGACATGCCCGACGTCTCAACACCCCCGCCCCGGTCCCCGATCATTCCGTGCGCCGCATGGCTGCCCGGCAGGTTCGAGGGGGTCTTCCGTGGTTGACGACCGCTTCCGCCCTCCGCAGCCCGCGCCGGTGCGTGATCCTGAGCCGGAGATCACCGTCATCACCGGTCTGGAGGGGCCGCTGCGGCAGTATCCGTGGCAGGACGAGCCGCCCCTGCCGACCGAGCCCGACGGCGAGGAGGAGCGGTGAGTCTCGTGCCACGGTGCATGTACTGCGAGGCGCACGACGGCGGCCTCGTCGCGGTGGCCGAGGTCGCGTCCGGCTCAGGCCCCGGCTGGTCGTACTACGCCTGCCGTCGCTGCCGGATCGCGCAGCGACTCGTGCCGCTCGTGGCCCAGGCATCGAACTCCTGGGGCGGGCTGCACTACTGGCCGGAGAGCGTGCCCCACGAACTGGTCGAGCGGCTGGCCGACCTCGGCGACGCGCCGCAGCTGCGGCCGATCACCGACCGGCTGTTCCCCGCCACCGCGGTCGCCGCGTCACGCGCGGTGGACGACCGGGAGCGGGACATCGCCGTGGCGAGCGCACGGGCTGCCGTCGCGTCCCTGTGGGCCACCGTCACGAGCCAGCCGGACGGGCTCGCCCCCGCCCCGGGCGGTTCCTGAGTCCGGACCCGTCCGCCGGGCCCGCCCGGCGGGCAGCGTGACGAAGCCCGAACGTGCCCTCGGCGAGGGCCTGTTCGGGCTTGCGGTCACAGGTGGGTGCAGACGGGTTCGAACCGCCGACATCCGCCTTGTAAGGGCGGCGCTCTACCACTGAGCTATGCACCCGGAAGTGAAGCAGAAGCCTACATGCCCCGCCGCCCGCCGCCGCAAATGCGGGGGCGGGTGGGACAATGGGCGGACACGTACCTGCCGGAACGTCGTGGGGAGAGGGACGCGTGATCGCACCGCGCTTCGCGAAGGACTTCGTCTCGTCCGTGCTTGCGCCGTCGCTTTCCGTGGCCGTCCTGGCGGCCTCCGTACTGCCCGCCGCGCTGCCCGCCGTGTTCGCGGGCGGCGGGACGCGGCCCTGGCGGCGCGGTCGCGTCGAGGATCTGCGGGCCGCCGCACTGGAGGCGAAGGACGCCGCAGCCGCCGCGTTCTACGAGCTGGACACCGCGCAGCGCGACCTGCGGATCGCGCTGGAGACGATCGGCGCGGCCGACGACTCGCCGCAGGCCGCGCGGATGGCCGCCGACTTCGCGACGCTCAGCGAGCGCGCCGACAACGTCAGCGCCCACTACATCACCGTCGTGGACGCGCACGACCTCGACAGCGCCCAGCTCGACGCCGACGGCGCCCACCGCGCCCGCCAGGCCCTCACCGCGACCCGCACCGAGCTCCAGACCGTGAAGGGCGAGCTGGCGCGCTTCGGGCAGCGCCTGGAGCCGCTCCAGATGCGCGCCGAGTCGCAGCTCGCACGGGTGACGCCCGCCGTGGAGCGCGCCAGGCAGGCGCTGCGGGCCGCCACGGAGGCGCTGGACGGGGCGCGCGGCGCCGGGATGCGCGCCGAGGAACCGGCCGCCGCGCTGGCCGCCCTCGGCCCCGAGCTGCGGCTGCTGAACGAGGGCGCCGGGCGGCACGGCGTGCAGGCGACGATCCGGCGCGCCGAGGACGTCAGCCGCCGCGCGACGGCGCTGGCCGCCGAGGTGGAGCGGCTGCCGGAGCGCGCCGGGGAGATCGACCGGCGGCTGTCGTCGCTGCGCACACGCGCCGACGCCATCGCGAACCGCGCCGAGCAGGTCGAGCCGGTGCTGAGCGAGCTGCGGCGGCGGTTCACCGCCTCCTGCTGGCAGGACCTCCAGCACGTGCCGGAGCAGGCCGCCGCGTCGGTCGGGCAGGCGCGGGAGCTGCTGGCCGAGGCCGGGCGGGCGCGGGCCGAGCAGCGGTTCGGCGCGGCGACCGACGGGCTGACGACGGTCCACGGGCTGCTGGGGCGGACGGACGAGGCCGTGGGCGCGGCGCGCGAGCGGCTGCGGCTGCTGGACGAGGTGGCGGCCGACCCGAGCCGTGAGATCGAGCGGACGCAGTTCGCCGTCCGGGACGCGCAGCGCCTCGCGATGGCGGGCCGCTCACGCCCCGACCCGCGCCACGCCAGGCCGCTGGACGCGGCGGCGGAGCGGCTGGAGCGTGCCGTGGCGGTGCTGGAGGGCGGCGGGCGCCATCCCGACTACTGGGTGTTCCTGACCGAGACACGGGCCGTGCGCGGCATGGCGGCCGGGGTGGTGGAGGAGATCCGCACCGCGCGTGGGTGATTTGTCCGCTTCGTGAGCGGGTACGCGGCCTCGGACACGAGGTGAGGAGGCCCTCTCATGACCGCTCCCCCGGGGACGGACCCGCGCGGCGGCTCACGGCTGCCCGTCGGCCCGCGCGCGCTCCTGACGAACGCCAGGCTGAACGAGTCCCTGCGCACCGACCACCGCCTGAGCACGGTCTACCGTGTCGGCGCCGGGCTGATGGGGCTCGGCCTCGCGGTCTTCGGGATCTTCGGGCTCTTCTCCAGCATCGGGTTCTTCGACACGGGCAACAACGCCGTGTGGGGGCTGAACAGCAACGGCGCGCTGAGCGTGCTGTCCATCGTCATCGGCGCGCTGCTCGCGGTCGGCATGGCGGTGGGCGGGAACTTCGCGTCGAACCTCATCCTCGTCCTCGGGACGCTGTTCGTGCTGAGCGGCTTCTTCAACCTGGCCGTGCTGCGCACCCCGGCGAACTTCCTCGACTTCCGCATGCAGAACGTCGTCTTCAGCTTCGCGATCGGCGTGGTGCTGCTGGCGTTCGGCATGTACGGGCGGTTCTCGGGCCGCCTGCCGCACGACAACCCCTACTGGCGCGCCCGGCATCCGGACGCGCTGGGCGAGGAGTTGCGGCGGCGCAGGCTGAACGAGATGCGCGGCCGGGCGATCACGCGGGTGCGGACGGGCCGGGAGGGGCAGACGGGTCCGCAGGGCCGTGACGATCGCCGTGACGATCGAGGTGCGCCAGGAAGGCCCGCAGGATCTCCTCGCCGCTCAGGACGCCCTGAGAGCGCAGAGCGGTGACGTGCGGGGCGGTCCAGCCCTCGGCGGCGAGTTCGCCGTGTCCCGGCCGCCAGCCGTGGTCGGCGGCCAGCAGCAGGTCGGCGTCGAGGAGCGAGTCCCCTGCGGCGATGACGGTTCCGCCGCCGGTGCGGCGCGCGACCTCGGCGACGGCGGCCGACTTGGTGAGCGGGCGCGGGACGGCGTAGAGCTTGCGGCCCTGGAGGGAGACCGTCCAGCCGCGCGGCCCGGCCCAGTCGGTGAGTTCCTTGACCCACGCGTCGGGCAGCAGGGCCCGTTCGACCACGAGGTAGCGGAACAGCCCTTCCGCGTCACGGTCCTTGAGGAGCCAGGCGGGGTCGGCGGTGGTGCGCAGGTGGGCGGCGACCTCGGCGTGGGGGGCGCAGTCGGCGGCGAGCGCGGCGCGCACGGAGGCGTGCCAGTCGCGGTCGGTGGCGCCGTTGACGAGGAGGTGGCCGCCGTTGGCGCAGATGGCGTACTCGGGCGCGCGGCCTGGGAAGTTGATGCGGTGGTACTGCTTGCGGGTGCGCGTCGTGGTGGGGACGAGGACGGCGCGCGGGTCCTCGGTCAGCGCGGCGAAGAGGCGTCCGGCCGTCTCGGTGAGGAAGGACTGCGGGCGGCCCTGGTGGACCTCGACGCCCAGCAGGCGCGGCGCGTCCTCGTCCGGCATGGGCAGGGCGAGGGCGGCGGGCGAGTAGATGAGGGTGCGGTCCAGATCGCTGGCGATCACGGTCGGGGGCGAACTCAACGGGCGGCCTTTCCGTCGGCGCCGGTGGCGCCCTTGGTGTACCGGGGGTGGATCAGCCCGACGCAACTGTAGGGCAGGTCGTCGGTCTCCTCGACGGGCACGCCCCGCTGCTGCGCGAGCAGCCGGATGTGGTCGAGGTCGGCTCCGGCGCCCCGGCGCGCGAGCACACGCCAGGGGACGCGGCGCAGCAGGACGCGGGTGGTCTCGCCGACACCCGGCTTCACGAGGTTGACGTCGCCGATGCCGTAGCTCTCGCTGATGCGTTCGACGGCGCGCCATCCTTCCCAGGTGGGCGTGCGGTCGGCGGCGAGGAGCGCGGCGGTGTCGGCGGCGACCCCGGCGGCGGTGGCGGGGTCGGTGAAGTGGTCGGCGACGCTGTCGAGGAAGGGTACGGAGACGTCGGCGGCGGCGAGTTCACGGTAGTGCTTGCCGCCGTGGAAGTCGTCGGGGCCGACGAGGTCGGCGCGCAGGACGGTGCGGGATATGAGCCCGGAGACCGTGGAGTTGAGGCAGGCGGAGGGGATCAGGAAGTCGTCGCGCGTGCCGTAGGTGGTGACGCAGCCGCCGGGGTCGGCGAGGACGGCGAGGGCGGGGTCGAAGCCGGGGAACGGGGCGAGGGCGTCGGCGAGTTCGCGGGTGATGGCGCCCTTGCCCGTCCAGCCGTCCACGAACACGACGTCGGCCGGGTCGTGATGGGCGGCGAGCCAGCGCAGCGCGGTGGTGTCGATGCCCTGGCCGCGCACGATGGACACGGCGTAGTGCGGCAGTTCGACGCCGTGCGCGTGCTGGGCCCAGCGGCGCATGAGGACGCCGACGGGGGTGCCCGCGCGGGCGAGGGAGACGAGGACGGGGCGGCGGCCCGGCCGTTCGGCGAGGACGGCCTCGGTGACGGTGCCGACGGCGCGGGCGACGCGTCCTGCCGAGGCGGCGAGCGCGGCGTGGAACAGCGCCTGGTACTCGGGGCTCGGCTGGTACTCGACGGGCAGCGACTCGGCGTAGTGCGCGCCGCCCGACTGGATGGCCTCCTCGCGTTCCTCGGCGGGGGCTTCGAGGGTGACGTCGGAGACGTCCTGGAGCAGCCAGCCGACCTCGTCGGGCGCGTAGGAGGAGAAGGCGGGGCCGCGCAGGGGCTCCGCGAGTCTGCGGTCGGGGACGACGGCGAGGATCAGGTGCGGGGTGTGCGCGGCGAGTTGGTCGAGGAGGCCGCCCGGCGCGTGGAGCGCGGGGGTGTCGCCCGGGGTGTCGGTGAGGAGGACGACGGCGTCCCAGGCGCGGCCCGCGACGTTGTAGGCGTAGCGGGGTCCCGGGCCGTCCGCCGGGTCGTCGTGGGCGGGGAAGGTGAGGCGGGTCCTTATCGCGTAGCCGGGGTCGTCCACGGGCAGGACGGGGCTGCGGGTGGTCGTGGAGAAGCGGACGCGCGCGGCGGGCGTGGCGTCGGCGAGGGCGCAGGCGAGGCGCAGCGGGGTGTAGATGAGTTCCTCGGTGCCGAGGAACAGGACGTCGCGGGCGCCGGGGGGCAGGGCGGCGGCGAGGTGGCGGGCGAGGTCGGGGAGGGCGGCGTCGAGGCGCGCGGCGTGGGCGGGGGTGAAGCCGTGGCGTCCGCTGTCGGGGACGCGGGCGGGCCAGGGCAGTTCGACGCGTACGGCGGCGGGCGCGGTGGCGGCCGGGGGCGCGGCGGGCGGCATGCCCGCCTCGGCCTCGGCGACGACGGCGGCGGCGCGTTCCAGCACGTCGGCGGGCAGTTCGACGCGCCCGCGCGCGAGGGCGGCGACCTCGACGGTCGTGCCGAGGTCGGCCGCGCACTTGGCGAGCGCGGCGCGGTCGGCGTCGGTGCGCATGTCCACGAGGGTGGCGACGACGTACCGGGCGCGGGGGTGGGCGCGGTGCAGGGCGGTGAGGGTGTTGCGGACGGTACGGCCGGTGCTCAGCTCGTCGTCCACGAGCACGAGGGGGCCGTCGCCGGTGAGGAGCGCGGGGTCGGCGGGCAGCAGGAGGTGCGACGTGTGGTGGCTGTGCTCCTCCTCGAAGCCACCGGCCGCCGCGAGGCCGCGCACCGGGCGGCGCGTCGAGTGGAGGCAGGGGACGCCGAGGCCGTCCGCGACGCTGTGGCCGAGGCCGGTGGCGGTCTCGGCGTAGCCGAGGACGACGGCGCGCTCCGCGTCGGGGCCGAGCAGGTCGCGGACCTGCTGCCCGAGGCGCAGGCCGGTGCCGTGGACGGTGCGCGGGTCCTGCGGGACGTGCTTGCCGAGGACGCTGGAGACGAGCAGGTGGGCCCGTTTCGTGTTGTGCCGCAGGGCGAGGCCGAGGAGGTCGCGGACGCCTGGGCCCCGCAGGGTGACGCCGAGGCGGCGGGCGACCCACTCCCCCGGCCAGACGGGCGCGTCGCCCGTGCCGGTGCCGGTGGTGTCGTACGTGGGTGTCGTGTTCATGAGATTCCCGCCGCGAGTAGGTCCACGAAGTCCACACCCTCGCGGGCGACGCCGAACATCTCGGCGCGCAGCAAGGTCCGTTCTGCCCACGCGCGGTGGGGCTTCACCTCGTTCATCTTGTTGGTGTACGCGGACCGCAGGACGCCGCCGCCGTCCGGGCCCGTGCCGATGATGTCGGCGGCGTCGCTGAACTCCTCGTGCGTGACGACGGACAGCGCGTGCACGGGGGCGACGTGCGAGGGGTGGATGCAGGTCTTGCCCTGGAGCCCGTTGGCGCGGTCGAGCTCGATCTCCTGGAGGAGGCCGTCCATGTCGTGCTCGATGAGGCGGGCGCGCAGGCCCTCGGCGCGGCCGGTGAAGGGGCTGTTGCGCAGCTGGGGCTTGAACATGCGCTCCTGCGGGCGGAAGTACTCCCAGACGGGCCCCGAGATGGTGAAGCCCGAGCCGTCGGCGCGGCCGAAGACGTTGACGACGTCGGCGATGACGGAGGCGACGAGGTGCACGTCGTACGCCGTCATGTCGGGGGTGCGGCGCAGGCCGTAGGCGGAGCAGAAGTCGGTGACGCCGAGGCGGACGGCGGGCACGCGGTCGCGGTACTTGTCGAGGACGCGGGCGACGGCGCGCAGGCCCTCGGCGCGGGTCTCCATGTGCAGCAGCTCGGGGGATTCGAGGACCGGCATGGCGAGGAGGCGCCGCCCGGCGATCGTCTCGGCGCCGAGGAGGGCTTCGAGGAACGGCGGGCCGCTGGTGGCGGTGAACTTCGGGACGACGAAGCCGGTCAGCAGCCGCACGGCGGGGCCGAGGCGGGCGACGAGGTCGGGTATCTGCTCGGGTCTGCGGACGCGTATGAACAGCAGGGGCGCGTCGGCTGGCGCGTCGGGCGGGGCGGCGTCGCGGAGCATGCGGCCGAACTGCCGGACGAGGTTCTCCTCGGCGCCCGGCACCTCGGCGTCGCTGATGGAGTCCTCAAGACACAAGACCATGGACATGACACCGGCGGCGGCCTGTTTGCGGATGTCGGCGTCGAGCCGGGGCCGCGTGGCGGGGCTGTAAAGTGTCGCCCCGAGAGCGACACCCAGGGTTCTGACGGGCGAGGACGGGCCGAATTCCGCCGGTTCCCGGTGGAACAGCGCGCGACGTCGCCCAGGCGTGAGATGCCCGTAGTGCCGCATGGTTACCCCGACTCTTCCCAGCTGTGCCGGTCGCCCCACTGGCTGGACCGGCCACCCCTTCGGCCAATCGTAATCGCGCCAATGTTTCGGAAGTATGGCGACAGGCAGGATTCCTCACATGACGCACCCGTTGGACAAAGGGGCGGCAATTCACCTGCCCGCCGCCGTCGTACGCGCCGTGCTGCGCTGGACACCCACCGCGAGCGGGCCAGGGGTCCCGGACATCGACCTCTCGGCGCTCCTCCTCGGCGCGGGGGGCCGCGTGCGCTCCGAGGGCGACTTCGTCTTCTACAACCAGCCGCGCCATCCCAGCGGCCTCGTCCGCAGGCTGGCCAGGCGCCGGGACGCGGCGGGCCTGCGGGAGACGGTCGAGGTGGATCTCGCGCAGCTCGACGCCGGGGTGACGCGGGTGGTGCTCGCCGTGTCGGCCGACGCCGGTTTCCAGGCGCCGGACAGCGCGCCCCGCCTCCTCGTCCAGGACGCGGCGAGCGCGGCCGTCCTCGGCGTCTTCCCGCTGACGCCGGGGCCCGCCGAGACGGCGATGGTGGGCGGCGAGCTGGCGCGCACGGCCGACGGCTGGGAGTTCCGCGCGGCCGGACGCGGCGTGCGCGGCGGCCTCGTCGCGCTGGCCGGCGAGTTCGGCATCGGCGCGGCCCGGCGCCCGGCCCCGCCCACACCTCCCCCACCGCATCAGCCGCCCGAGCGGCATCCGGCCCGAGCGCACCAGGCCGACGAGCGCGGGCAGGAACGTCACGATGTCGCTGTCGCCCTCGATGATCCCGTACACGCGGCGCCCGCTCAGCAGCGACAGCGCCGGGACGCTGAACTCGGCGCCCAGCCGCACGCCGATCAGCCCGAGGACGCCCCGCGCCGCCAGCGATTCGAGCGCCTGCGCCTGCACCTGCGGCACCCCCGTGGTCTCCACGGCCGCCTGCACGCCGACGCCCTCGCCGATCGCGCGGAGCCGCGCGACCGGATCCGTCTCCGCGCTGTTGATCACGTCGGTCGCGCCCAGCTCGCGCGCCAGGGCCAGCCGGGACGGGACGATGTCCACGGCGACGATGCGCGAGGCGCCGGTGAGCCGGGCCGCCATCAGCGCGCCGAGGCCGACCGCGCCCGTGCCGAACACGGCGACGGTGCTGCCGGGGCCAGGCCGCAGCTCGTTCAGCACGGCGCCCGCGCCCGTCTGGATGCCGCAGCCGAGCGGCGCGAGCAGGGCCAGCTCCTCGTCGTCCGCGGCGTCGATCCGCACCACGTTGCGCTCCTGCGCGAGGGCGTGCCCCGCCAGCGACGACTGGCCGAAGAACGCCCCGGCGACCGGGCTGCCGTCCACGCCGGACAGCCCCGAGGAGCCGTCCGGGCGGACGCTGCCGGTCAGGCTGGTGTTGAGGCCGTCGAACCGGGCGCAGTACGCCGGGTGGCCGGTGCGGCAGGTCGCGCACTCGCCGCACGAGTTGAACGTGAGCAGCACGCGGTCGCCCGGCCGGACGCCGGTGATCCGGTCGCCGACCTTCTCCACGACGCCCGCCCCCTCGTGCCCCAGCACCAGCGGCGGCAGCGACGGGTCGGCCCACGCCCCCTTGAACGTCGCGTCCGTGTGACACAGCCCGGTGGCGACCACGCGGACCAAGACCTCTCGCGGACGCGGGTCGTCCACGACGATGTCACGCAGGGTGTACTTCTCCTCACCCGGTATGGCGAGGGCGGCGGTTGTGGTGGTGGCCATGGCGCTCCTCCGTCCCGGCGCGACGCCGCGCCGGGGCTGCTCATGCTCGACGCCCGCCCGGTCGGCGGGCACGGTGCGGACCGCAAGTCCCGCCCGCCGCATGGTAGGAGCACCCGGACCGGCCGGGCGTGACTTTCCCCGCCTTTGTCCGGAATGGAACCGGCCGCCGCCGCGCGCCGTGGGCGCTGCCCGACGCGGTCGGGAGGGCTCAGGCGCGCGTACGGCTGGGCTTGCTGCCGTAGCCCCAGGACATGCCCCACCCGTAGAGCCGGTCGATCTCGGCCTGGAAGCCGTAGACGTACTTCACCTCGCGCCGCACCACGAGCCGCCCCTTGTGGTGCTCGATCAGCGCGACGGCGCAGGAGCGCGCGTGCGGGGGCGCGTCGTTCAGGCCGATCTCTATGTTCTTGCCGTCGGCGGCCGAGACGGTCACCACGGCGTCGGCGCGGTCGAAGGCCGGGACGCCGTCGTAGATGTAGACGAAGACCAGCAGGCGCTTGAAGTCGTCCTTGTGGTCGAGGTTCACGTACAGGTGCTCGCCCGACGCGGTGCCGAAGCGGTCGTCGCCGCTGAGCTTGACGTACGGCGGGTCGTTGAAGTCGCCCAGCAGCCCGCCCACCGACTGCACGACGCCCCGGGTGCCGTCGGCCAGCTCGTACAGGCAGGCGAGGTCGAAGTCGAGGCTGGCGACGCCCTGCGAGTGGCCCTGGATCTCGGCCGGTCTGAAGATCTTCCACGGCTGGCGCCACACGCGCCGCGCGGTGGGGTCGAAGTCCGTGTTGGTGCGCATCCGCCAGGACAGCTCGATGCGTAACGTGCCGGTGTCCGCGCCCTCGGCGGTCAGCGGGGCGGTGGGCGAGCGCCGCGTCAGCTCGACCGCGTAGCTCGACATGCCACCCACGGTGTCGAACTTCTGCCGGGCGGAACCGCCGCCCCGTACGTACGACCACAGGGACGCCATCGCCGCCCACCCTCTTCCCGTCGTGCCGCTGCCGCCGTGGCCGGGACAGCGCGCCGTCCGCACGGCGGGGCGGTCGATCGACCGCCCCGTCGTGAGGAGACTTCCCATGCCGCCCGCCCCTTCAATCCCCCGGGGGACGGCGGGCGGCGCGGATCAGCCCGCCGGCGCCTTCTCCTTGGCCGCGTCGAGCCGGTTGGCCCTGACCGACGACCAGAACGCGGCGCCGATGAGGGCGACGCCGATGAGGCCGGTGACGACCTCGGGCAGGTGCCAGCGGATGCTGACCAGCAGCAGCACGGCCAGGGCGCCGATCGCGTAGTGCGCGCCGTGCTCCAGGTAGCGGTAGTCGTCCAGCGTGCCCTGCCGGACGAGGTAGATCGTCAGCGACCTGACGTACAGGGCGCCGATGCCGAGGCCGAGCGCCATCTCGAAGATCTCGTTGGTGATGGCGAACGCGCCGATCACGCCGTCGAACGAGAACGACGCGTCCAGCACCTCCAGGTAGAGGAACAGGAAGAACGCGGCGCGGCCCGCGAGGCCGACGGCCGTCGGGGCGCCGGAACGCTGCGTGCTCTCCCGCGCCTCCTCGTCCACGCGCTCCTCGGTGTCCTCCAGGCGGTCCTCGAAGTAGCCGGACAGGCCGCCGACGACCAGGTACGTCAGCAGACCGGCGACACCGGCCAGCAGGACCGTCTGCGACTTGTCGGCGTGGCCGCCGCCGTGCTGGTAGGCGTTGGTGGCGATCGTGGAGGCGGTGACCAGCAGCGCGGCGAGGGCGATGCCCACCGAGGCGGCGTCGATGCGGCCGAGCTTGGACAGCGGGCGCTCCAGCCAGCCGATCCAGGCGTGCTCGCGCTCCTCGAAGATGAACTCAAGGAAGATCATCAGCAGGAACATGCCGCCGAAGGCCGCGATGGCCGGGTGGGCGTCGGTGACCATCTCGGAGTACTGGTCCGGGTGGTCGAGCGCGAGCTGCACGGCCTCGATGGGGCCGACGCGCGCCGTCAGCGAGACGATCAGCACCGGGAAGACCAGGCGCATGCCGAAGACGGCGATCAGGATGCCGACGGTGAGGAAGATCTTCTGCCAGAACTCGTTCATCCGCTTGAGCACACCGGCGTTGACGACGGCGTTGTCGAACGAGAGCGAGATCTCCAGGACGGTCAGGATCGCCACGATGGCGAAGCCCTCCCACCCCCAGAGGAGGAAGGCGGCGGCTAGGCCGACGACGGTGAGGCCGAAGGACCAGCCGAAGGTTTTCAGGATCACGGGTTGTCCAGTCTTCCGCGAGGCGGGGAGGGTGCGGGCGCCGCCGGAGCGGCGCCCGCGGGCCGATCCGTCACCCCGGGGACCGGGGCCGGATCAGCTGGCGGTCCCGGTGGGCCGGGACCTGTGGGTCACAGCGCCTGGAGCGCGGAGACGTAATCGCCGATGTCGCGTGCGTCCGGAAGGGCGTTCACGACCGTCCACCGCACCACGCCTTCCTTGTCGATGACGAAGGTGCCACGCACCGCGCAGCCCTTCTCCTCGTCGAAAACTCCGTAGGCGCGGGAAACGTCCCCGTGCGGCCAGAAGTCGGACAGCAGGGGGTACTCAAGGCCCTCCTGCTCGGCGAAGACGCGCAGCGAGAACGGCGAGTCGTTGGAGACGGCGAGGAGCTGCACGTCGTCGTTGACGAACGTCGGCAGCTGGTCGCGCAGCGCGCACAGCTCACCCGTGCAGGTGCCGGTGAAGGCGAACGGGTAGAAGAGCAGCACGACGTTCTTCTCGCCCCGGTAGTCGGCGAGCGAGACGGTCTGGCCGTGCTGGTTCTTGAGCTGGAAGTCAGGGGCCTTGGTGCCCGGCTCGATCGCCATGAGCGCGTAATCCGTTTCTCGGCGGGAGGCAAAGTCACCGCCCAGCCTACGACGCGGTCCCTGGCGGGCGGATCGCTGCCCCCAGGGACCGGCGTACGTGCGCGGGGCGCGGTTACTTCTTCCCGGCCGCCTTGGGCGTCACCAGCCGGCTGCCCGACCAGTCCTTGCCCGCGTTGACGGTGCTCGTCTGCGACAGACCGGCGGTCTGCGCGGCCTCACCGATCTCGCTCGGCTCGACGTAGCCGTCGCGGCCGGTCTTCGGTGTGAGCAGCCAGACGGGGGCCCCGGGGTCGATCATGGTGGTGGCATCCACCAGCGCGTCGGTCAGATCGCCGTCATCCTCGCGGAACCACAGCACCACCGCGTCGGCCACGTCGTCATAGCTCTCATCGACGAGATCCTGGCCCGTGAGGGCCTCGATCCCCTCGCGGAGTTCCTGCTCGGCGTCGTCGTCGTAGCCGAGCTCCTGGACCACCTGTCCGGCCTGGAATCCCAGCCTCGCGGCGGGGTTGGTCCGCTCCTCCGCGTGGTCCGCGGTCGCGCTCACGGATTGCTCCTGTCCTGTGTCGGGCAGCCTCGGGTCCGTGGGGACTCCTGCTGCGCTCGGGAACTGCTCTGTGAAAACTACGGGGAAGTACCCTGGAAAAAGGGTACGGGCATGCCGCGCGTGCGCGCGCGGCTTGGGGCGTAGTCCACACGCGTGGGGCGGATCGCGCAAGTACCCGGCGGTCGAGCCCGCCCAAACGTTGACGTCTCGGCCGTGTTCCGCGCGGCTCCCGGGCGTGGCAGCGCCGCGCGGCGCGTTCGCCCCGGCGGCGGACGGGGTGAACAGGCGTTCGCGGTGGTCGGAGGGCACAGGCGTAGGGTGGGCGGTCGGCCGGAGCCGCCCTGCGGCGCGGACCTGGCGCCGGTGGACAGCGGGCCCAGGGCGCACCGGTCACGGGGCGGACGCGGCCCCGGCACCGGACCAGGGCCACCCTTGATTACCGTCCGGTAGAGATGACGTTTCGCCGTCCGGGGTCCACGATGGAGGCGGCGCGACACATGCAGAGCAGACAACTCACAGTGAAGGAACAGCGTGGCTTCCGGATCAGATCGCAACCCGATCGTCATGGGCGGCCTTCCCAGCCAGGTCCCGGATCTCGACCCTGAGGAGACTCAGGAGTGGCTCGACTCACTCGACGCGGCTGTCGATGAGCGAGGCCGGGAACGGGCCCGCTATCTCATGCTCCGCCTGATCGAGCGCGCCCGTGAGAAGCGGGTGGCCGTGCCCGAGACGCGCAGCACGGACCATGTCAACTCCATCGCGACCAAGGACGAGCCCGAGTACCCCGGTGACGAGGAGCTCGAACGCAGGATCATCAACGCGAACCGCTGGAACGCGGCCGTGATGGTCACCCGCGCGCAGCGGCCGGGCATCGGGGTGGGCGGTCACATCGCCACCTTCGGCTCGTCCGCCGTCCTCTACGACGTCGCCTGGAACCACTTCTTCCGCGGCAAGGACGCCGGGGACGGCGGTGACCAGGTGTACTTCCAGGGTCACGCGTCGCCCGGCATGTACGCCCGCGCCTACCTGCACGGCCTCCTGTCCGAGGAGAACCTCGACGCCTTCCGCCAGGAGAAGTCCAAGGCGCCCCGGGGCCTGTCCAGCTACCCGCACCCGCGGATGATGCCGGACTTCTGGGAGTTCCCGACCGTCTCCATGGGCCTCGGCCCGATCAGCGCCATCTACCAGGCGCGCATGAACCGTTACATGCAGGCACGCGGCATCGCCGACACGTCGCGCTCGCACGTGTGGGCGTTCCTCGGCGACGGCGAGATGGACGAGCCCGAGTCGCTCGGCCAGCTGTCGCTCGCGGCGCGCGAGAGCCTGGACAACCTGACCTTCGTCGTCAACTGCAACCTCCAGCGCCTCGACGGCCCGGTGCGCGGCAACGGCAAGATCATGCAGGAGCTGGAGGGCCAGTTCCGCGGCGCGGGCTGGAACGTGGTCAAGGTCGCCTGGGACAGCTCCTGGGACGCGCTGCTGGCCCAGGACACCGAAGGTGTGCTGGTCAACCGGCTGAACAGCACGCCGGACGGCCAGTTCCAGACGTACGCGACCGAGTCAGGCGCGTACATGCGCGACCACTTCTTCGGCTCGGACCCGCGCCTCGCGGCGATGGTCGAGGGGCTGTCGGACGAGGACCTGGTGCGGCTGGCGAC
This sequence comes from Streptomyces avicenniae, assembly GCF_000719135.1. Classification (GTDB taxonomy): domain Bacteria; phylum Actinomycetota; class Actinomycetes; order Streptomycetales; family Streptomycetaceae; genus Streptomyces; species Streptomyces avicenniae. The sequence continues at coordinate 99,917 of NZ_JOEK01000017.1, forward strand.
CGGCCGTGGCGGCCACGACGCCCGGAAGGTGTACGCGGCGTACAGCGCCGCGCTCGCCCACAAGGGGCAGCCGACCGTCGTGCTGGCGCAGACGATCAAGGGCTGGAAGCTCGGCCCCGCGTTCGAGGGCCGCAACGCCACGCACCAGATGAAGAAGCTGACCGTCGCGGACGCCAAGGGCCTGCGCGACCGGCTCGGGCTGCCGATCCCGGACAGCGCGCTGGAGGGCGGCGTACCGCCGTACTACCACCCGGGCGCCGACTCGCCGGAGATCCGGTACATGAAGGAGCGGCGGCAGGCGCTCGACGGGTTCGTGCCGCAGCGTGTCCTGCGGGCGAAGCCGCTGGCGCTGCCCGGCGACAAGACGTACGCGTCCGTGAAGAAGGGCTCGGGCAAGCAGGCGGTCGCCACGACGATGGCGTTCGCCCGGCTGCTCAAGGAGCTCATGCGGGACAAGGAGATCGGCAACCGCTTCGTGCCGATCGCGCCGGACGAGTACCGGACCTTCGGCATGGACGCGATGTTCCCGTCCGCGAAGATCTACAACCCGCTCGGGCAGAACTACGAGTCGGTTGACCGGGAGCTGCTGCTCGCCTACAAGGAGGCGCCGAACGGGCAGATGCTGCACGACGGCATCACGGAGGCGGGCTGTACCGCGTCGCTGATCGCGGCGGGCTCGGCGTACGCCACGCACGGCGAGCCGCTGATCCCGATCTACATCTTCTACTCGATGTTCGGTTTCCAGCGGACCGGTGACCAGTTCTGGCAGATGGGTGACCAGCTGTCGCGCGGTTTCGTTCTCGGCGCGACCGCCGGACGCACCACGCTGACCGGTGAGGGCACCCAGCACGCCGACGGCCACTCGCAGCTGCTCGCCTCGACGAACCCGGCGTGCGTCGCCTACGACCCGGCCTACGGGTACGAGATCGCCTACATCGTCAAGGACGGCCTGCGCCGCATGTACGGCGAGGACGCCGAGGACGTCTTCTACTACCTCACCGTCTACAACGAGCCCATCGTCCAGCCGGCCGAGCCGGAGAACGTGGACGCCGAGGGCATCGTGCGCGGCCTGCACCGGATCTCCGAGGGCACCTCGGGCTCCGTACCGGCGCAGATCATGGCGTCAGGTGTCGGCGTCCCGTGGGCGCTGGAGGCGCAGCGCCTGCTGGCCGACGAGTGGGGCGTGAAGGCGGACGTGTGGTCCGTCACGTCCTGGAACGAGCTGCGCCGCGACGCGGTCACGGCCGAGGAGCACAACCTCCTCCACCCGGAGGAGGAGCAGCTCGTGCCGTACGTCACGACGAAACTCCAGGGCGCGCAGGGCCCGTTCGTGGCCGTGTCCGACTGGATGCGCTCCGTGCCCGACCAGATCGCGCGCTGGGTGCCCGGCACCTACCAGTCGCTCGGCGGCGACGGGTTCGGCTTCGCCGACACCCGTGGCGCGGCACGGCGGTTCTTCCACATCGACGCGCAGTCGATCGTGCTCGCCGTGCTGACCGAGCTGGCCAAGGAGGGCCGGATCGACCGCTCCGTGCTCAAGCAGGCCATCGACCGCTACCAACTGCTCGACGTGGCCGCCGCGGACCCGGGCGCGGCGGGCGGCGACGCGTGACGCGTCCCACCCGCTGATCCCGCGCCCCGCGCGCGACGACGGCCGCCGTACCCGGCAGGGGTGCGGCGGCCGTTCGGCGTCCGGGGCGCGTACGGGCTGGTGAACGACGGTATGCGCGGCCGTTCGAGCACCGTAAGATGACGCGGCAGTGCTGAACTTTCACCCCATTCCCCAGGAAACGTCCGCAGATGCGCCCGCGTCGGTCTCGGCGACCGTGCGCCGTGTGCTGCTGCCGCTCGCCGTGGTGTTCGCCGTGCTGGCGACCGCGGGCTGGATCGCCGGCGCCGACGAGCCGCTGCCCGACGCGTACGAGGCCGAGTTGGCCGCGTGGGCGCGCGGCACGGCCGCCGGTGAGCCGCTGCCCGACCCGTCCATGGCGCCGGAGAGCACCGCGCGGTTCTTCGAAGGACTCTCGCCCGGCCAGCGGCGCCGTCTCGCCGAGCGCTACCCGCTCGTCGTCGGCAACATGGCGGGCGCGCCCGTGCGGCTGCGCTACCGCGCCAACCGCCGCGCCCTCGTGACGGCGCGCGACGTCGAGCGGGCGCGCATGCGCGACCCGCGGCTGTCGGCCGCCGGGCAGCACGAGGCGGGGCGGCGGATGCACCGCTTCGAGTCGCTGCTGCGGCCGGGCAGGCAGATCCTCTCGTTCGACCCGACGGGGCAGGGCAGGGTCGCGGAGGTCTTCGGCGACCTGGAGACGGCCGGGCGCGTGTCCGTGGTCGTGCCGGGCGTGGACACGGGGCTGCTCACGTTCGAGCGCACGGTCGGCCGGTACACGGCGCCCGCCGGGATGGCGGCGGCGCTGTACGCGGCGCAGCGTGACGTCCTGCCGTCCGGCGGCGGGACGGCCGTCATCGCCTGGGCCGACTACGACGCCCCGGCGGGGATGGCCATGTCGGCGGCCACGGCGGGCCGCGCCGAGGCGGGCGCCGCCCGTCTGACGACCGCGGTGTCGGCGCTGCCCGGTGACGCACGCGTCGCGCTGTTCTGCCACTCGTACGGGTCGGTGGTGTGCGGGGTCGCGGCGGCCGGGCTGCCGTCGCGTGTCACGGACATCACAGTCGCCGGGAGCCCCGGCATGCGCGCGTCGCACGTCTCGGAGCTGGGCACGGACGCGCGGGTGTGGGCGATGCGGGCGCGGGGCGACTGGATCGAGGACGTGCCGCACATGGAGCTGGGGCCGCTGGGCTTCGGGACCGACCCGGTCGAACCGTCGTTCGGCGCACGGCTGTTGACGGCGGGCGCGGCGCGGGGGCACAGCGCGTACTTCGAGCCGGGCGGGGCGGGTCTCGTGCAGATGGCGGCGATCGGGGCGGGCCGCGCGGACCGTGTGACGTGCGCCCCCGGGGTGCGGGGATGCGCGCCGTCCGCCCCCTGTTCGGCGATCGGCGGATTGTGACAGGACCACAGCACTCGGGGCGAAGCCTTTTCGTCAGTCCCGGCGCTTACGATGACCCGCATGGGTGATGTGCTGGCCGGAATCCACTCCACATGGGAGTTCGACACCGATTCCGTGCTCATCCGCTTCGAACGGGGAATACGCACGCCGCGACTCCTCCAGGTGCTGGGGGAGCGCCGTATTCCGTACGAGGCGCTGAGCACGGTCGATCTGGCACCGGGGAAACGCAAGGGGACCGTGGTGCTGCACGCCGTGCCACGGCGGGGGGCCGATCCGCTGTTCGACGCCGCGGGGGGACAGCTGCGCGAGGCGGCGGACCCGTACCGGCTCGTCCTGCCCGCCGAGCGCGAGAACCTCGCCGGGTACTACGCGACCGAGCTGCGCGGCGCGCTCGGGCCGCCGGCCGACGAGGAGGCGCGGACGTACCTGGTGGCCGCGCCACCGGCGCCGCCCGCGTTCAAGGCGTACGACGGGAAGGTCGCCTTCGACGGGAAGGAGGTGTCCTTCCGCTGGTTCTGGACGGCCGCGTCGTCCGCGAAGTGGAAGGCGGGGGACCAGGCGTTCCGGGTGAGCGAGCTGACCGGCGTCGAGTGGCGTTCGCCCGAGGTGTCGGTGGGGCATCTGCGGCTGCTGCGGGACGGCGCGGCGAAGGAGCGCGCGGGCGGCGAGGGGCAGGAGACGGACGCGGACACCGCGGCCGACCAGGACCCGGCGTCCGTCGTCCTGGGGCGGGGCTACGGCCCCGTGCACGAGTCGCTGCCGCTCGCGGCGGCGGTGCTTGAGGCGATACGGGCGGCCGAGCCGGAGGACGACGACGCGGCGCGGCACCGTGACCACCGGGCGAACCCGGCGGACATAGCCGACCGCATACGGCATCTCGGGGAGCTGCACTCCGCCGGTCTGCTGACCGACCAGGAGTTCACGGCGAAGAAGTCGGAGCTGCTGGCCGAGCTGTGAGCCCGGCGCGGCGGGCCGACGGTCCCGTGCGGGATGAACCGTCGGCCCGGTTCGTGACGGTGGGGCGGGTCGGGGTGGGGCGGGTCGGGGTACGGCGGGCGTCAGGGGGTGGGGGGACGGGGCACGGGCGGGGTCATTCCCGTCCGGCCTGGGTGAAGTTCATGTCGGCGTAGCGGTTGCCCGCGACGCGCGGCCCGATGGCGTCGAGCGCGGCGAGCTCGTCCTCGCCCAGCGTGATGCGGGTCGCGGCGGTGTTCTCCTCGACGCGCGTGCGCCTGCGGGTGCCGGGGATCGGCACGACGGTCAGGTCCCGCAGCCGCGCCTGCTGGTGGAGCCAGGCGAGGGCGATCTGCCCGAGGGTGGCGCCGTGCGCGTCGGCCACCGCGCGGATCGGGTCGAGCAGGCCGCGGTTGGCGACGGCGTTGGCGCCGTTGAACCGGGGCTGGCCGCGCCGGAAGTCGCCCGCGTCCAGCTCGGCCGAGGCGTCCGTGAACGAGCCGGTGAGGAAGCCGCGGCCGAGCGGCGAGTAGGGCACGAACGCGACGCCGAGCTCCTGCGCGGCGGGCACGGCGGTGCGTTCGACGTCCCGCGAGAACAGCGACCACTCCGACTGGAGCGCCGCGATCGGGTGGACGGCGTGCGCGGCGCGCAGCTCGTCGCCCGTCACCTCGCTGAGGCCCAGGTACCTGACCTTGCCCTCGGTGACCAGCTCGCCCATCGTGCCGACGCTGTCCTCCAGCGGCACGGCGGGGTTGTAGCGGTGCATGTAGTAGAGGTCGATCGTCTCGATGCCGAGGCGCCGCAGGCTGGCCTCCACGGCCTGGCGGATGTAGGCCGGTTCGTTGCGGATGGGCCGCTCGGTGGGCCGCTCCGGGTCGTAGCTCAGCGCGAACTTCGTCGCGATCGTGATCTCTTCGCGGTGCTTGGCGACGAACGGGGCGAGGAACGTCTCGTTCTCCCCCATGCCGTACATGTCGGCGGTGTCGAAGAGGGTCACCCCGAGGTCGAGGGCGCGCTCCAGGGTGGCGCGTGCCTCGTCGGCGTCGGTGGGTCCGTAGGCGAAGCTCATGCCCATGCAGCCGAGGCCCTGGACACCGATCCGGGGGCCGCCCCTGCCGAGGGCGGCGGTCGCGATCTGGGAAGTGGTCATGCGCGGGATCAATTCCTTTCGGACACCCCGGGGGTGTCGTCGTCGCTGTACAGGTCGATCTTGAAGTCGAGGACCGCGAGCGTGCTCTGAAGTTCGGCGATGCGGCGCAGGACGTCCTCTCGTGTGGTGCTGAGCAGTTCACGGCGTTCGGCCGTGGTGTGATCACCCTGCCGCACGAGTTCGGCGTAGCGCACCATGTCGGCCACCGCCATGCCCGTGAGGCGCAGTTTGCTCACGAGGGCGAGCCAGCTGAGGTCGGCGTTGGTGTAGCGGCGCTGGCCGGTGTGGGAGCGATCGACGTTGGGGAGGAGCCCGATCCGCTCGTACCAGCGCAGGGTGTGGACGCTCAGGCCGGAGTGCGCGGAGACCTCGCTGATCGTGTAGCGGTCCTGGCCGTCCGGCCGCGGGGGCGGCAGATCGGCCGAAGCGCAGAGATCGGCGCGTTCGGACTGGGGTTGCCGGAGCTGTACCAGGGTCATGGAAGAACGCTAAGGAGTTGGAGTGCGCTCCAGGCAAGCCCCCGGGACCAGGAGTCCTGTTCCCGGGCCACGGGTTAGGCTCGCACGTATGCAGAGCCTGGAGTTGATCGACGGCTGGCCGGTGGACACGGCGGCGGCGGGAGTGGTCGGGGCGGACGGGCGGCGTGCCGCGCGGGGTCCCGGTGACCGGCAGTTCGCGCTGGCGTCGGTGACCAAGCCGCTGACCGCGTACGCCGTGCTGATCGCCGCCCTGGAGGGCGCCGTCGAGCTGGACGAACCGGCCGGGCCCGAGGGTTCGACCGTACGGCATCTGCTGGCGCACGCCTCGGGGCTCGCCTTCGACGAACGCCGCGTGGCCGCCCCGCCCGGCACCAGGCGGCTGTACTCGAACGCGGGCTTCGACGTCCTGGGCGAGCACGTCGCCGGGGCCACCGGCATGGCGTTCCCCGAGTACCTGCGGCAGGCCGTGCTGGAGCCGCTGGGCATGACCGGCACGAAGCTGTCGGGATCGCCCGCCAAGGACGGCGTCTCGACGCTGGACGACCTGCTGCTGTTCGCCGCCGAACTGCTGGCGCCGCGCCTGCTGGACCCCGGGACGCTGGACGAGGCGACGTCGGTCGTCTTCCCCGGGCTGAGCGGCGTGCTGCCGGGCTTCGGGCACCAGCGGCCCAACGACTGGGGGCTCGGCTTCTCGCTGCGGGACCACAAGTCGCCGCACTGGACGGGCGCCACGTCGTCGCCGCGCACGTTCGGGCACTTCGGGCAGTCGGGGACGTTCCTGTGGGTGGACCCGGACGTCGGCGCCGCCTGCGTGGCGCTGACCGACCGCCCGTTCGGCCCGTGGGCGGCGGAGGCATGGCCCCGCTTCACGGACGCGGTGCTCTCCGACCTCCGCGCCACCTGAGACGGCGTACCGCCCCCGGGGACCGTGACGGCCCCGGAGGCGGCGGCGCGGGTCTCAGCAGGGGCAGCCGCAGGTGGTCACGAGGACGTCGTCGATCACCGGCCCGTAGGGGCTGTTGGCGGTGGTGCTGGCGAAGCCGAGCGTCGTGGTGGCGGCCGTGGCCACGAACGTCACCTGGCGCTTGATGTAGCCCATGGCGGTGTGCGACCTGCCGGTGATGTCGAAGGAGAAGTCCTGGACGTTCTGGCCGTCCACGAGGACCCGGCCGGTCTTCACGGTCGGGCCGCCCCCGGGGTTCGCGGCCAGGGCGTAGCTGACGGTGTAGGTCTGCCCCGGGGTGGTGGTGAAGATCTGCGCCACGGCGCCGGGGACGGTGGCGTTGAGATCGACCGACTGGTTGCCCTCGGCGGCCTGCCACAGGCCGTCGTCCACGAGGTCCACGGCCCCGCTCGTCACCGTCCAGGGCCCGATGGCCTCCCCCGCCTGGTACGTGGTGAACGCGTTCGCGCGGGCCACCGGGTACTCGAAGCTGCCGTTGTCGAACCGGCTGACGAGGACGCCGACGTCCGCCGTCCCTGGCTCCCCGGCGGCCAGGGCCGTACCGGTGCCGGAGACCCATATCCCGGCGAGAGCCACTGCCGTGAGCAAGGCGTGCTTCACTGCCACATCTACCTCCTCGGTGAACGGTCCCCGGCCGGTCATCCACAGGCCAGGGCTCCTCAACTCTCCTGGCGAAGGCGTGGGTTGACCATGACGGCGAGGCAGAGCACGGGGGCGTCCGGCGGTGGTGCGGAACCAGGCACGGGCGCACCCCACCACCACGCGCCGTCCCACCGGCCCGACGCGCCGCCGCCGCGACCGGCGGTCCCGGAAATCGGTTCGATGGCCCGGGTGGGGTCCTGGCACAGTGGCGTACTGTGCCGAGTTTCGAGCTTCTGAGCGCCGCGGACGTGCGGCTCATGCAGGGTCTGGCGCAACGTGTCGTCGCCACCCGGCCTGACCTGGTGAACAGCGACGCGGCGTTCGGGGAGTTGGCCTGGAACTGGGGCCGGGGGCACGCGAGCGACGGCGGGGGCTGGCCGCGTCGGCTGTGGTTCTCCGGCGGCGACCTGGTGGCGTGGGGCTGGGCCCAACTCCCGCGCCGGGTGAGGCGGAACGACGGGTCGGTGAGGGACGTCACCGATGCCTACCTGGCGTATCAGGTCCATCCCGACCACGCCGGGCTGGTGGACGAGGTGATCGCCTGGTACGACGCCACGGCGCCGGGCGTCGAACGTACGGTGCTGCCGAGCGCGGCCGACACGTTCGGCCTCGCGCGGTGGGCGGCGCACGGCTACGTGACCGACCCGGCCTCGCTGGGCGACACCGGGTCCTGGACCCAGCTCAACGTGCGGGACCTCGCCGACGTCGAACTACCGGCGCTGGAAGCCGGGTTCAGGTTCCGCACCGCCGACGAGGCGGGGCCGGAGGCCGCCGTCCTGGCGCACCTCAACGCGTGGGCTCCGTCGGCGTACACGGCCGAGAGCTACGAGGGCGTGCGGCAGACGGCGGGGTACCGGGGCGACCTCCACGTCCTGGTGGAGGCGCCGGACGGGACGATGGCGGCCTCGACCGTCATGTGGCTGGACAAGGCGAACAGGACCGTCGGGTTCGAGCCGGTCGGAACGCACCCGGGCCACCGCCGCCGGGGCCTGGGCCGGGCGATGCTGCTGCACGGGATGCACCTGGCACGGGCGGCCGGTGCCACCCACGCGACGGTCGCCTGCCTGGGCGCCCCGGGCCACCCGGCGGCGCGCGGGCTGTACTACGGTGTCGGCTTCCGCATGTTCACGCGCGACGCCCCACTCATCAAAACCGCACCCACGCGCTGAGCACGCCGCCCGGCCACGCGGAACAGCCCCGAGTGTGCCGGGGGAAGCGGGTCACCATGCTGTTCGGCTGGTCGCTGAATGCGGACTCTGTGCCGGTCACCCACCCGGCCCGGTCGCTGGGTCGCGTGACCACTCCTCGCGCGGACGCATTCTCGCGAGGATTCCCTCAGCTTCGTCACGGACGCCCTCGTCATCATCCGCCGTCAACTCTCGCAGCTGCCTGATCAGCCGATCCGCCCCCTCGGTCGTCATCCAGTCGGGGTCGGAGTCGAGAGCGGCGCTCAGTTGGTCCGCTGTGTCGAAGCTGGCGGCTCGACTTCTCGCCAACAGCACGTGTCGCAGGCCGACGGAGTCACTGCGGGTGAGCAACGCCTCAGCGGTGGCCTGGGTCACCCCGGTGTCCAAGGCATCCAGAAGGAGGCGACTCAGAATGTCTGCCACTTCGCCGATCTTGGCCGATGCCGCGAGCTGTCGGCCAGCAGCGGCGCGAAGAGTCCACACCGGCGAATCCGCGTTCATGATCGCTGTGCTCAGGTCTCGATCATCGAAGGTCCCCATGGCCCCAACTTGCCAGTGAACGGTACGACTTTGCGCGCTGGTGCTCTCCACCAGGCGTAACAACAGAACTACAGGAATGGACGGTTGAAAGCCTCAAGGAACCCTCTCGCCTCTCGGGAACAGCCCCGCGTCTGCGGGGAGGAGGGGGGCGCAGGGCCCGCAGGAGGAGGGAGTAGGGGACAGCCCCGCGTGTGCGGGGAGGAGAGCAAGTGACCTGGGGGTTTATCGGGGGGCGGTGGTGATTTTGCTCAACTTTACCCGCGCCGACTCCGACGTCCCGAAGGCCATGGGCGGAAGGGGGGTGCAAGGACCGCCCCCTGGCTGTCGTCCGTAGCTGTCTGGAACGTGCCGTCCCTGCATAGCCGATGTCCTTTCAGCGTCCGCACCTCACAGGTCCCCCACGGAGCTTCTGGATGGGCAGAGACCGGCTCTGGGCTGGAACGCATTCGTCGTAGGGCCCGCAGTGCGTCACATCCGGGATCTCAGTACATCGACCTCGCAGCCCGGCCCGAACGGGTCGAAGCCGTGCTCGACCAGCCAGCGAATCACCAGCAGGCTGCGCAACGACCACCAGGCGCGAATCACGTCGAGATCAACGTCCGTGCCATAGCCAGCGAGGACATCGCCCAAGCGCTCCTCGTGCCCGAGCGTCAGGATGGCCAGGTCGAACAGGGCATCACCCGGGCCCGCCTCGGACCAGTCGATGACGCCTATGACCTGGTCATCCTCAACGAACACGTGAGTGATCTGGAGGTCTCCGTGCGTGAACACCGGAGTCCACGGCCGGAGCGCGGCCTCGGCGACCTGGCGGTTGCGGGTGACCAGGTCGGCGGGCAGGACGCCGTTCGCCACGAGCCACTTGCACTCGCCGTCCAGTTCCGCCGCCAACTCGTCGGGTCCCTTCCCCCGGCTGGGCCAAGGCGGCAGCGGCGCGTCGTGCAGCTTCCGGACGGCGGCGCCTGCCGCGGCCCACGCCGCCGGGGACGCGGTTGACGGCTCGCCGAGGCGGCCAAGTGCCGTCCCGGGGACTTCGGCGATCGCGAGCACGGACGGCTTGTGCCACAGGACCTCGGGGGTCGGAACCGGCGCCAGGGCCATCGCTTGGACCTCGGCGTCGATGCGCGCCTGATCGGCGTCCACCTTCAGGAACATCCCACCGACGCGCAGGGTCGTGCGCTCGGAATGGGCGACGACAACTTCGACCTCATCCATGGGCGACCAGTATCCCGGTGCGAGTCGCCCACGTCGCCGGGTATTTGACGTGCGACTACGCCCCCGATCGCGCCCGATTCACGTCGGCCTCGTGCACGGCACGGCCCACTGGCCAGGCCAGGGCAACCTGCTCGGGAAGGCACGGGGCCAGTGGGTGAGCGTCCGTACGTCGAGTGCCGGAAGTGTCACGTGGATGCCCGGAATAGCCCCACATGTGCAGGGAGGAGACCTGGCTTATACCCGGCGTACAGGCCGCCTCAGGAACAGCCCCGCGTGTGCGGGGAGGAGAGCGAGTGACCTGCGGGTTTATCGGTGGCCGGTGGTGCCGTTGGCCCTTCGTCATCTGCACCATAACCCCGTCCCGTGTCCATCGGCAGAAGACAGCGCGCGCGGCGAGGGCGGGTCAGTTGCAGTTCGCAGCTCCTCCGTTCAGCAGCAGCCTGGCAGGATCGGGGCATGGGTGACTTGCCTTTCGATGCCGTCCTCTGCGACTTCGACGGCGTGCTGCGCCTGTGGGATTTTGGCGACATGGCCGCGCTCGACCGTGCGGCAGGAGTACCCGAAGGGACGCTGGCCGCCGCGGCGTTCGCCCCTGATCTGCTGAGTGCGGCGGTCACCGGGGCGATCAGTGACGCCCAGTGGCGCGCCCAGGTGGCGTCGGATCTCGCCGGGCCCTGCGGGTCGGCCGACCGTGCCCGCGAACTCGTCGGCAACTGGAGCGTCTTGACCGGCCGCCTCGACCGCGACGTGCTGGGCCTCCTGGCCGAGGTCCGCACCCGGGTGCCCGTGGCCCTGGTGTCCAACGCCACCACGCGGCTGGAGGACGATCTCGCCGCGCTCGGCCTGACCAACGCGTTCGACGCGGTGGTCAACACCGCCCGCCTCGGATTCGCCAAGCCGGACCCGCGCGTTTTCGAGGCCGCGGCCCGGCGGGTGGGCGCGGCCTCGCGCAGGTGCCTGTTCATCGACGACACCCTCGGCCATGTCACGGCCGCCCGCGCCGCCGGACTGACCGGCCATCACTACCGCCGCGCCGACGAGTTGCGGAGCTTCACCGCCCCGCTGCTGGCCTGATCCGCCGAAGCGAAGCTCCGTCCGGCGCCGACTGGTCAGCCGGGCGCGGCAGTTGGGTCGGTGATCCGGTACCCCACGCCGGGTGTCGTGGCGATGATCGGAGGATCGCCGAGTTTGCGGCGCAGGCGGCTGATGGTGACCGTCACGGTGTTGGTGAACGGGTCGGCGTGCTCGTCCCAGACCTGTTCGAGGAGGTCTTCCGCGCTGAGGAAGGCGGGGCTCGCGTGCAGGAGCGCTTCGAGCACCGCGAACTCCTTGACGGAGAGGTCGAGAGGGCGGCCGTCACGGCTGACGGTGCGGCGTACGGAGTCGAGTTCGATGCCCGCCGCGCGCAGGACGCGGGACCGTGCGGCGGGGCGGCGGCGGGCCAAGGCGCGGACGCGCAGGACGAGTTCGGGGAAGTGGAAGGGCTTGGCGAGGTAGTCGTCGGCGCCCAGGGTCAGGCCGCTGACGCGGTCGCCGGGTGAGACGGCGGCGGTCAGCATCAGGACCGTCGCACGGCCGTCCCGCTCGGTGATCATCTGGCAGAGGGTGTCGCCGTGGATGCCCGGCAGGTCGCGGTCGAGGACGACGACGTCGTACGCGGTGACGTCCAGCTTGGCCGCCGCGTCGAGCCCGTCGTGGGCCACGTCCACGGCCATGCCCTGGTCCCGCAGGCCCTCGGCGATGACCTCGGCGAGAGGGCGGGCGTCCTCGACCACCAGGATTCTCAACGCGCCACGCCCTCCCCCGTGTCGGCGGTACGGGGAAGGGTGACGGTGACGCGCAGGCCGCCGTCGGGGCGTGCGTACAGGTCAAGGGTGCCGTCGTGGGCCTGGGTGACGGCCGCGACGATGGAGAGGCCGAGGCCGCTTCCCCGGCCGCCGCCGGTCCGGTCGGCGCCGAGGCGGCGGAAGGGCTGGGCGAGGTCCGCCACCCGCCGCCGGTCGAGGATCGGCCCGCCGGACTCGACGACGAGGGACACGCCCGCGTCGTCCCCCTCGGCCCGTACCGCGACGCTGATCCAGCCCCCGGGGACGTTGTGCACGATCGCGTTGTCCACCACGTTGTCGGCGACGCGGCGCAGCAGCGTCCGGCTGCCCCACACCCACGCGCGGTCGTCGATCCGGTCCTCGCGCACGGTCAGGCCCTTGGCCGCGATGTCCTCGGCCCGTCCGGTGAGGGCGGTGAGCGCGAGGGGGCCGAGGGCGAGGCGCGCGGAGTCGGTGAACTCGGCGTGCCGGGTGCGGGCCAGGACGAGGAAGCCCTCCAACAGGTGGTCCACCTGGTCGAGTTCGGCGCGTATCCGGGTGGCCAGCGTGGCGGTGGCCTCGGGGATCGGGCCTGGCTTGGCGAGGGCCACGTCCAGGGAGGCCCGCATGGTGGTGAGCGGGGTGCGCAGTTCGTGGGAGGCGTTGGCGACGAAGAGGCGCTGGGCGTCGAAGGAGTTCTCCAGGCGGCCGAGGAGGTCGTCGATGGTGTCGGCGAGGTCCTTCACCTCGTCGCCGGGGCCGTCGATGGCCAGGCGTTCGTGCAGGTTGTCGGCGGTGATCCGGCGGGTGGCCGCCGTCATCACGCGCAGCGGGCGCAGGACACGACCGGCGACGAACCAGCCGAGGCCGACCGAGGTCACCCCCATGACGCCGAGCGCGACGGCGGAGCCGATCAGGATCTGCCGGGACTGGAGGTCGTGCGCCTGGGCCAGCTGTTGCTCCAGCTGGTCGATGCGGCCCTGGGCCAGTGCCGCCGTGGCCGGGCGGCCGAGGCCGCTGCCCGGCGCGGCCTCGCTGTCGCTCGACGCGCCGGACGCCACCACGGCGGCGACGACGAGCAACGCCGTTCCCGACAGCAGGAAGAGGGCGACGTACAGGGCGGTGAAGCGGGCGCGGGCGGTGCCGTGGCGCAGTGCGAGCCGGGCGGTCAGGCCCGTGAGCTGTCGGGGCGGTCCCCACGTCATACGCCTGCTCCCGTCTCGCGGCCGAGGTCCGTGCCCAGGCTAGGCGGGGGCGCCTAACAGCGAGGTGACAGCGCGCGTTCGGCCCCTGTAACCGGTGCGCCCGCAGGGTGGGGCCCATGAGTGAGGAGAGCGCCGACGACGGCGGCTACGCCACGAGGGCGACGATCGAGGTCATCGGTCTGCGCAAACGCTTCGGGTCACAAGTGGCCCTGGACGGGATGACGTTCGCCGTGCGCCCGGGACGGGTGACGGGCTTCGTGGGCCCGAACGGCGCCGGGAAGTCCACCACCATGCGCGTGATCCTGGGCCTGGACGCGGCGGAGGAAGGAGAGGCGCTGGTCGGCGGGGTGCCGTACCGGGGCCTGCGTCGCCCGCTGCGGCACCTGGGGGCGCTGCTCGACGCGTCCGCGCTGCAACCCGGCCGCACCGCCCGCAACCACCTGCTGTGGCTGGCCCGTTCGCAAGGGCTGCCCGCCGGGCGGGTGGACGAGGTCGTCGAGCTGGCGGGTCTCGGCCCGGCGGCCCGGCGCAAGGCGGGCGGCTTCTCGCTGGGCATGCGCCAGCGCCTGGGGATCGCGGCGGCGCTGCTCGGGGACCCGCCGGTGGTCATGCTGGACGAGCCGTTCAACGGGCTGGACCCCGACGGCATCGTGTGGATGCGCGGCGTGCTGGCCACGCTCGCGCGGCAGGGCAGGGCCGTCCTCGTCTCCAGCCACCTGATGGGCGAACTGGAGGGCACCGCGGACCATCTCGTGGTGATCGGACGCGGCCGGGTCGTCGCGGACACCGGCGTGGCCGAGCTGCTCGCCGCGGCGTCCGGCGGCCGGGTCGTCCTGCGGACGTCCGCGTCCGCGCAGGCCGCCCGGGTGCTGCGGGACGCGGGCGCCGCCGTGGTCGCCACCGGCCCGGACACGCTCGGCGTCACGGGCCTGCCTGACGAGCGGATCGTGGCGCTGCTCGCCCGGGACGGGGTGCCGTTCTCGCAGGTGTCCGCGCACCGGGCGACGCTCGAAGAGGCGTACATGGAGCTGACCCGGGACGCGGTGGAGTACCGGGGCGTCCCGGCCGGGGAGGTCACCCGATGACGACCGACCTCACCCCCCGTCCCCCGGCCACGCGCCGCGCGGGCAGGGGCGGATTCCTCGCGACGCTGCGCGCCGAGTGGACGAAGTTCCGTACGGTACGGGGCTGGGTCCTCGCCGTGGCTGCGGCGGTCCTGGTGACGATCGCGGTGGGCCTGCTCGGCACGGCCGCGCCTGGCCCGGGCGGCCCTGGCACCGGCCCCGTCGCGTACCCGAAGGGCCCCGGCGGGGAGGCCGTCAACGACAACTTCTACCTCGTCCACAAGGAGCTGACGGGCGACGGCGGCCTCACCGTCGCGCTGCGGTCCCTGACCGGCGTGGCCGACACCGGCATCGGCGAGGCGCCGACCGAAGGCGCCCAGCCCTGGGCGAAGGCCGGGATCATCATGAAGGAGAGCCTCACCCAGGGGTCCCCGTACGCGGCGGTGATGGCCACGGGCGGCCACGGGGTGCGTATGCAGGCCGACTTCACGCGCGACACGGCGGGCCCGTCCGGCGCGGTCGCCGAGGACGCCGCGCGCTGGCTGCGTCTGGTCCGCTCCGGCGACCGTCTCACCGGCTACGCCTCCGCCGACGGCTCCCGCTGGACCGAGATCGACAGCGTCGAGCTGCCCGGCCTCCCGCGCACCGTGCGGGCCGGGTTCTTCGCGGCGTCACCGCAGGCGATGCAGGACACCGCGGCGGGCACGGGCTTCGGGCCCGCCGTGGCCACCGGCGTCTTCGGCGCCCCCGACCTCGCGGGCGACTGGTCGGGGGGCGCGTGGAGCGGCACGCAGGTGGGCGGCGACGCGGGCACGTCCGGCAGCTACTCGGGCACCACCCGGGGCGGCTTCACCCAGGCCGGCGACGGGTTCACCGTGACCGGGGCCGGGGACATCGCGCCGGTCGTCGGCGGGCCCGTCATGGGCGGCGGCTACTCCGTCGAGAACTTCCTCGTCGGCACGTTCGCGGGGCTCGTCGTGCTGATCGCCGTGGGCACGGCGTTCATCACCGGCGAGTACCGGACCGGCCTGCTGCGGACGACCGTCACGGCGATCCCGTCACGGGGGCGGGTGCTCGGCGCCAAGGCCTTGGTGGTCGGGGGCGTCGCGTTCGCCGTCGGCATGGCCGCCGCCGCGATCACTCTGCCCATCGGCGAACGCGGCGCGCTGGGGAGGGGGTTCCGCGTCTTTCCCGTGACGTCGGCGACCGAACTGCGCGTCGTGGTCGGCACGGGACTGCTCTGCGCGACCGTCGCTGTGCTCGCCCTCGGCGTCGGGACCCTGCTGCGGCGCAGCGCCACGGCGGTCGCCCTGGTGGTCGCGTCGATCGTGCTGCCGTTCCTGCTCGCCACCTCGGGCGTGCTGCCGCCTGGCGCCTCGGAGTGGCTGCTGCGGGTGACTCCGGCGGCGGGCTTCGCCGTCCAGCAGACGCTGCCGTACTACGCGCAGGTGCTCAGCGTCTACGAGCCCGCGACCGGGTACTACCCGCTGGCCCCGTGGGTCGGCTTCTCCGTGCTGCTCGGCTACGCGGCGCTCGCCTTCGGTCTGGCCGTGGTGCGGCTGCGCGGGAGGGACGTATGAGTCTCCTGAACAGCGCGCGGACGGCGGGCAGGACGGACGGCGCGGGGCGCGGGGGCTTCGTCATGGCCCTGCGCGCGGAGTGGACGAAGCTGCGCACCGCGGGGGGCGCGGGCTGGCTGTGCCTGCTCGCCGTCGCGCTGACCGTGGGCGTCGGCTGCGGCACGGCCAGGGCCGTGAGGTGCCCGGACGCGGGGTGCGGCCAGGACGCCGTCAGGCTCGCCATGACCGGCGTCACGGTCGGGCAGGCGGTCGTCGCCGTCCTCGCGGTGCTGGTCGTCAGCGGCGAGTACGGCACCGGGATGATCCGCACGACGCTCACGGCCGTGCCGAACCGGCTCGCCGTCCTCGGCGCCAAGGCGACGGTCGTCACCACGGTCGTCCTGGCCTCGGGGACGGTCGCCGTGCTGGCTTCCCTCCTCGCCGCCCGCCACATCCTGCCCGGCAACGGATTCACCGAGGCGCACGGCTACGCGCCGCTGTCCCTGGCGGACGGCCCGACGCTGCGCGCGGCGGTGGGCTCGGTCCTCTACCTCGGGCTGATCGCCGGGCTCGGCCTCGGCGTGGCGACGGCCGTACGGGAGGCGGGGACCGCCATCGGGATCGTGCTCGGGCTGCTCTACCTCTTCCCGGTCGTCGGCCAGGTGGTCAACGACCCGGAATGGCAGGACCAGCTCCAGCGGATCGCGCCGATGACCGCGGGACTCGCGGTGCAGGCCACCGTCGATCTGCCCGGGATGCCCATCGGCCCGTGGGAGGGCCTGGGCGTGCTCGCGGCGTGGACGACGGCCGCGCTGCTGGTCGGCGGCCTGCTGCTGCGGCGGCGGGACGCGTAGCCGCGCGGGCGGCGACTCGTCGGCCGGGACGGACGGGGTGTTTCTACCAACAGGCAACAACGGTCAACGGTGTCAGTCCAGTTGACGGCAGCAGGCCGCCCTTAGGCTGAACAACAGCCCCATGTAGGCCCTCTAGATCATCCGAGGAAATCCATGATCACGAACCGGGCCAAGCTCGCCCTCGCGGCACTGCCGCTGGCGCTCGCCGCCGCCGCAGTCGTCACCGCACCCACCGCCACGGCGGCGGAGTCCTCCGTGGGCACAGGAGTCCACGTCCCCCCGGACAACCACCTCCCCGTGTCCCCGCTGGACCACCACATTCCCGTGACCCCGCAGGACCACCACATCCCCTGATCCCCCACGAGCCCCCGGGCGCGCGGGACGGGCACCTCGGCGACTGCGGGCCACGGCTCATCGCCGGAAACAGCCCCGCGCGGGCGGGGAGCAGGTCGGGATCGACGCGGCCCGCGCGGCGGGGCTGGGAACAGCCCCGCGAGTGCGGGGAGCAGGGCGAAGTCATGCGCGTGAGCAGCATCGAGCCGGGAACAGCCCCGCGCGTGCGGGGAGCAGCCAGATGCTGGCGCATTCGTCTGTGGCCGTCGGGGAACAGCCCCGCGCGTGCGGGGAGCAGAGTAAGTGACCTGCGGGTTTACCGGGGACCGGTGGTGATTTTACTTAGCTTTACCTTCGCCGACTCCAGCGCCCCGGTGGCAGGGTGTGGAGAAGTGGTGCGTTGCGTACCCCAGGCGGCCGTCGGCTGAAACGCGGCCATAGGCGTTGCCCTCCTCCTCATCCGCATCTCAGCTGTGTCCCGCGTCCCCCAGCGGCGGACGCCGAATCTCCAGGACGGCAGGGTAGAACCAACCGCCGCCGCCGTTCTCCCCTACCTACTGGCCCCAGACACCAAGCCACACCCAACACCTCTGCCCCGCATCACACATGAAGCCGAGCCATACGCCTCGGCCCGGTCAAGTGCCAGTCGAGGCATGCCGGGGCTCAGGCGCCGAGGTCCATGTCGGAGACCGGGCGGAAGGTGTGATCAGGATGTCTGGCGGTGAGTTCGGACCGGTCGGCGCGCCGGTCATCGAGAAGAGCCGCGACCTGCGCACCGACCAGGATCTCGTTCGGAGCGGGCGGCGTCAGGACGGACGGTCGTCCAGGATGAGACGCCGGTGAGAATCCTGCATCCCCTCCGGCAGGGTGCCCACGCTGAACCACCGTGCCTCCAGGATCTCGAACTTGTCGATCGACAGGGTTCCCCCGGTGTGCAGGGCCTCGTACGCCACCTCCACGCGGAGCTTGTAGCCGCTCGTCACGCTCACCAGGCGACCGGGCTTCACCTCCAGGCCCGTCTCCTCCTTCACCTCGCGCACGACGGTGAGCGGGAACTCCTCCCCCTTCACCGCATAGCCGGTGGGAAGTCCCCAAGGCCGTTCCGGGGGCCACATACGGTGCTTGAGCAGCAGCACCTGCCCGGCGTCGTTCCGCACGACGCCGGTGACACCAACCATGAACTTGGCGTGCGCGAACCACAGAATCCGCCACTGGAGAGGTCCACGGATGAGCCGCCAGAGCCGGGCGACCAGTCGTTTCATGACACGCCTTTCGCTGTACCTGCGAGTGCCGCGGTGCCGCACGGAGAGGATCGCGGTTCTGCCTGCCGCGTTCGGTTCGGCCCGCACACGTCACCCGTCGGACACCACGGTAGGGAAGGGAAGCATCGGGAATCGAGCTGGTTCCACGGAGTTCTACACATTCACCCGAGAGCGTCGATCGCCGAGGTGATCAACGTACGAGCCGCCGCGCCGTGCACGGCCAGCTTGGAGAACTCACCGAACGCCCTGAGGTACTGCTCCACTTCCGAGGGAGCCGTGACGTTCAGTTGTGCGGTGAGTGTCTCCACCTGCACCTGGTCCGTGTCGTAGGCACTGAAGGTCTCGATCATCCACATCCGCCGCTCGGCGGAGAACGGGATCACCCCGAGCGACACGGACGGATAGGCCATGACGGACAGCAAGTGGCCGAGTTGCCCCGCCATGACGTCCGCCCCGCCGACTCGATGCCGCAGGACCGCCTCCTCGACCAACAGCGCGAGCCGGCGGTCTCCTCTGCCGATGATCCGCGAACGGTCCAGGCGTGCGGCGACCGCCGCGGTCACGTCGTCCGGGGTCCCGCGGAAAGCGGCGATCGCCCCCAGGAGAGCGGCGGCATAACCACCTGTCTGGAGGAGGCCAGGGACGACGTTGGAACAGTAGATCCTGAACGTCCTTGTCCGCTCGAAAAGCGGGATGTAGGAATCCTGGAGTCGGCGCAGCCCGGTCCGTTGCAGCCGACGCCATTCCACGTACATGGTGTCGGCCGAACGGGAGGCCGCGATGAGGTCTGCGACCATCCCGTCGGCTCGGCACGCGCGGCACCAGGCGCGGATGTCGTCGTCGGACGGAGGGGTCACGGCGTTCTCCAGCCGGGACACCTTCGACTTGTACCAGCCGGTCCGGCCAGCGACGTCCGTGGCCGTCAGGTTCGCTTCCCGGCGGATCTCTCGCAGCCGGTCCGCAACAGCCCTCCGAGCAGCCTGGACACTCGACGAGGGAAGTGCGGGCATGTCTTCGGCAGCTCCGGATCAGACCTGGTACTCATCGTGCGGCACGGCCTCACGCCACACGTCCTCGAACGCCTGGGCGCACAGTTCGGCAACAGCCGGTTCGTCGGTGACCTCGTCTCCCAGGTAGACGCCCTCGCCGGAGAAGTAACCGAAGCGGACCAATTGCCCGTCGAACAACCAGAAGTCGTTGCCAGGCATGGCGATTGCCGATGCTCTCCGGCGGGGCAGCCACCGGATCTCCTCGCCAGCCGCGATATTGGCGAACGTCCCGTCGTACAGAAAGGGGGTGTACGCGCTGACAGGCTCGGACACGACTCTGGCCCGGCGGATCTCAACTCCGCGCTGCACGGCCTCGGTCACGGTGTCCAGCCACGGACGCCACCATGTCGCGCGATCGGCGGGGTCCGGCCTGTAGCCGGATTTCCACGCCTGGACGCGCGGGGCTTCGCCAGGGTCGTCGTAGTGATCGCGCATTTGGGATCCTTCGCGATGAACCGTAACGCCATGGCTGCCCTCCAGCTCGCGAATTCTACGGTGTTCCACGAGCTTGCTTGCGGAGGGCGATACCCGTCAAGGGCGCCCTACGGGCACGGCCAGACCGTGCAAGTTCACGACGGCGCCAGCACGAGCAGCCGACAACAGCCCCGCGCGTGCGGCGAGGTGGAGACGATCCGGCTGGATCGGCCGTTGCGCCACGCTAAGCATGGAAGGAAGGAATCTCCTTCCACCTTCGCGCTGATCATATCGTTCTCGACACCCTTGAAATGATCAATGCCCAATCTCTGGAGCAAACACGGAATCAAGAGTTCCTCTTCCAGCGCACCAGGGGACACATTGATCAGTTTCCGGGCATTAACCACCCGATGCCACACGGCGGACATCTATGCCACCTCGTGCCGAATTAGCCCCGCATGCACTTAAGAGGACTTTGCATAAATTCCTTGACGGCCACCCTCTGCCGCTTTTAGGGTTCGAGCTGAAACTCCCACAAAGGGAGTCAGGGGAGGGGAAATCTTGAGTAAGCTCAGTAGATCTTTAGGTATCTGCTTGGTGGCTGCGTCAATCTCAGTGACGTGCCTGACGGCGCCCGCAGTTGCGGACGGCCCTCAGACCGTGACCCTGACCGCGAACGGCACCGAAGTCGGCACGCTCACCGTCCACAAGCGCGGCGACGGAACGGAGCCGCCCGCAGGTCTCGGTAACGTCTCTGAATGGGGCGTGGTCGAGCTTTCGGTGGACACTTCAGAGGGCGACGTCAGCCCGATGGCTGAGGCATGCATCAGCCCGAGCTCCGGCGGGGAGTGGTGTTACGGCTGGCACACCACCACGGTCAACGGCTTCGAGCCCAGGAAGCGCTGCTACTCGAACTACTACCACAGATCGAAGCGCCACTCGTCCACCGCGGTAATGGCCGGCGTCACGGACAAGGAGTGGGCCGACGCCGGGGACATCTCCAACACCGCCGTCATTGCCGGATTCGCCTACACCTGCTCCACCTACTACGGCATCGCCTAGGAGCTGATTGTGGCGCTGAGCGCTTAACTACTCAGCGCGTGGGGTAGCTTGGTGTGCCAACCCGATGCCCTGTCGGCCGAGGCTTCGGGGTGGCACCACTTTTCAGCCAAGCCGAACCGGGAAATGAGAACAAGTGAGCTTACGCCCTCAAGTCATGCGTATCGCAGCAATCGCCACGTGCCTTGGAGCCAGCCTACTACTTGGACTGGCGGGCCCAATTACCGGAAGATGGAGTGACCCTATTTGGGTTGCCGTCAGCACAACCTTCTCCGGCGGTTGGCCATGGGTCTGCTACGCATTCTTCGTTGGGTATTTTTTCCGAACCAAAATTGAGTCAGCATTACTCTCATCCCTCGGGCTGGCCACAGGTGTAGTCACGTACTACCTATCCAAAAGATCGACTCCAGCCATCCCGGAGGGCGCAGAAATCATTTCCTCCTCAGCCGGAGTGCCATTTTCGCAGATAGCCTTTTGGGGTGCGGCAGCATTTGTCCTGGGGGCGCCCGTCGGAATTTTGGGCAATCTGGCACGGACGCCCGGACTCGGGGGTTTCTTCTTCCAGCTGATCGTTCCACTCGCGGCCTTTTGCGAAACCTCTTTGCGGCTTTCCGCCGAGGCGGAGAGTGCGAGCCGAGTCGCAGTAACAACGTGGAATACCACCCGGCTTCTTGCTTGCGTCGCCATTCTGGCGCTAGCGACTCACGCAATATGGTCCTACCGCAAGAAGCGGGGCCTGCGGGCCGAGGCGGGACCCACCGCAAGGTCACCTCGCGGCCGATCAAATATGACGCACGGCGGGCATTCGCATACAAAGAGTCCATCATCCTAAAGGATGGACGGCGGACCATGAACGCTGCATGGCGGCCGATATCGCCGACGATGTCGGGTTCGCCACGAAACCGGACCTGAGTCCGCGCATGTTGCGACGGACGCCGTAGGTCGAAATTCCGTTCGGCTGGGTAACTGCCGCTCTCGTCTACGGTCGGACGAGCCACGTCCGGATGTGGCTGGATGAGCGCGAGATCCCTCACGTGCCGGACGCCCCGTAAGCGGAGAAAGTCATCACGGTGAAGTTCTTCGGGCAGGCTCGCGCCCACAAGCTGATCGGCCGACCTGCCGATCAGCAGTGAACCTCACTCGCTTGCAACGGGATTCACAGGCCGCTGGACGATAGCCCGATCCGCCCCTGGCGCCTTGAGCAGTTGGTGCCGCAGGCGGCGTCGTGGCCACAGCGTGGCGGTCGGCGGTGTCACGACAATCGGGAGCCCTAGCGGCGATCGTGTGCGTGGTCATGTCGAGCCGCGGTGGCAGCTGTCGTCCACGGCGTCGTTCGGCGCGCGGCCTGAAAAAAGCCTGGTGAGTGGCGATGAGTTCTGTGGCCTCGGGCGGTCGTACCGGTGAGCCCGTTACCGAGAGGACTTCTGATGCGCAAGGTCACCTATTCGATGAACGTCTCACTCGACGGATACATCGTCGGGCCGGACGGCAGCTTCCAGTGGACGGACCCCAACGACGATGTCTTCCGCTCCTGGATCGAGGAGACCCGCGAGGTCGGGGCCTACGTGATGGGACGGCGGCTGTACGAGACGATGCTCTACTGGGAGACCGCCGAGCAGACGTCCTCGCTGAACGACGACCAGCGCGAATGGGCGTCGCTGTGGAACGGTCTTCCGAAGGTGGTGTACTCCACCACGCTGTCCGAGGTCCAGGGCAACGCCCGCCTGGCCTCCGGCAGCCTGGCGGAGGAGATCGAGCGGCTGCGGGCCGAGCCGGGAGAGGGCAACATCGCGATCGGCGGCGCGGCCCTCGCGGCCGAGGCGGCGGCCTTGGACCTGATCGATGAGTACCGGGCCAGGATCTACCCCGTGCTGGTCGGCGGCGGCATCCCGTTCCTGCCCCGGGAGGAGCGCCACGTGAACCTCGAATTCGTGGAGACCCGCACCTTCAACTCGCTTGTCGTCTACCTCGCCTATCGCGTGGTCCATTAGCCAACTCGTTCGGCGACGTCCCGCGAACGGCGTCTGATGCCTTGCTTCCCGACATGGTCGAGGAGTCCGAACTCCTCCGACTCCTCGACTTGTTGGTGGATCGCGCCGCTGATGGAGGCGCGACCGTCGTCACCCGCAAGGGGGAGCGCATCGCGGCAGTCGTGTCGATGAAGGACTACGAGGCAGCGGAAGATGCCATCGAACAGGCCATAGGCGCGCGGACTTACGACGACGACGGCAAGCGGTACACCTGGGCGGAGGTGTTCGGCGACGCAAGCTCGCCGCACGACCGCCGCTAGGCTCCGCGTCGGGCAGACAGCGGCGGACGCGTCCCTGTGGTCCACTCGATGAACGCCGTCCACCCGGTCTCGCGGAAGGTCACCATCGGACCCGCCGCATCCTTGGAATCCCGCACGGCCCGCCCAGCGCGGACCCACCGGGCCACCTCGACGCAGTTCCCATTGCCAGCGCTGTAGCTGCTCCTATGCCACCGTCCGAGGACGCCATAGGACGTCATCCGGGACTCCCCTCGCTTCGGGACCACAACAACGAGCGCGTCAGGCGGACGCGGCGTTCTTGGTCCAGTCGATGAACGCTGCCCACCCGGTCACTCCGAACGTCACCATCGGGCCCGCCAGGTCCTTGGAGTCCCGCACAGCCCGGTCGGACTCGGAGTACCGAGCCACCGCGACGCAATCGCCGTTGCCGCCGCTGTATGACGAGGTACGCCAGGCAGTGTCACGAGACTGATGCCGGGTCATGCAGCCCTCCCGAACTCTCCGAACGTCTCACGCTCGATTATCGGGACGCACGAGAGTCGGCGAAATGGGCAGCGGCGCGTTCCGGACACCGGCCGAGGCACCGGCGAAGAAGCCCCGCTCAGTGCGTGAGGTGAGCCGTGAATGTCCTCCAGGCCGCCGCTGACACCACGATCACGGTCTCGGGGCTCTTGCTGTCCCTCACCGGCACGACGCCACGAACGCCGTCCGCCACCTCGACGCAGTTGCCGTTGCCGCCGCTGTGGGAGGAGGCAAGCCACGTGAGGTCGCGTGGTTCCTCTCGCTCCATACCGCGCCCTCCCGACG
Source organism: Streptomyces avicenniae (assembly GCF_000719135.1). Lineage (GTDB taxonomy): Bacteria > Actinomycetota > Actinomycetes > Streptomycetales > Streptomycetaceae > Streptomyces > Streptomyces avicenniae. The sequence continues at coordinate 123,739 of NZ_JOEK01000017.1, forward strand.
CCTCGGATCCTCAGCCCCGCACGTCCGCGTCCGGCTCAGTGCGTGAGGTGAGCCGTGAACGTCCTCCAGGCCGCCGCAGACACCACGATCACGCTGTCGGGGCTCTTGCTGTCCCTCACCGGCACGACGCCACGAACGCCGTCCGCCACCTCGACGCAGTCCCCGTTACCGGCGCTGTAGGACGACGTACGCCAAGCGCCTTCGTGCAGCGGGGTTTGTGCATCCGGGCCTCCCTGCCTGCCGCTCCGAACGTCTCACCTTCGATTATCAGGACGCAGGCGAGGAGGTCGAGTGGGCGGGCTCCGCCGCAGCTCGACCGACGACGTCGGCTCACCGCGTCGCCGCAGGCCGTGGGCCTGCGGCGAACGCGCATTAGTCATTCTGTTCGTTGATCCCGATCAGAGCGAACCCTCGATGACGCCGAGGCGGAATGCCTGCCACTCCTCCGCGGTGTACCGCAGGTCATCGCGCTCCGGGTTCTTGGAGTCCCTGACGGCGATACCGCCACCGGGGAGATCCGTGATCTCGACGCAATGTTCCGCCCCACTGCTCCGTGACGACTTGCGCCACGTCGCTCCGCTCAGGTCAACCGCGTAAAGCTCTTCCTTGACGACGGGCTTCATGTCGCGCACCTTTCCATGATTCTTCTGATCCTCTCGCGCGAGTCGTCCACGGACAGCGCCGTCGCGACGACTCGTTCGAAAGCGGCCTCGAACACCTTGACGTCGTCCGTTCCCTCCACGAAGTTCCCGCCGCGCAGATTCTCGACGTTGACGAGTGTGGGCCAGGGGTGGGGGAAACGAACGATCTCGAACAGCCCAAGCATCCCAGGATGTGGCGTGGCAGTCAGTGGCATTATCTGCACGGTCACGTTCGGGAGGGTCGCCGCGTCGAGCAGGTGGCGGAGTTGATCCCGCATGAGGTTGGGGTGAGAGGCGAACCTCTGGTGCAGGGCTCCTTCGTGGACGACGGCCCAGAGCTTCAGCGGCCCTCCCTGCCTCGCGGTGAGGATGGACTGTCGCGCCTTGCGGACCTCGACGAGAGCTGCGATTTCCTCCTGCGTCCGGCTGGTCGTGATCCCGGTGATGATCTCGCGCGCGTACGCGCCCGTCTGCAACAGGCCGTGGATCAGGCCAGGTGAGTAGACGTGCATACTCACCGCGTCCGTCTCCAGCGTGATGAAGTCCCGATAGCTGAGGTCAACGACGTCGCCGTACGCCGACCACCATCCCTGATGACCGGCGTCCCTCGCGAGCCCTTCCAGGGCCGAGACGACCTCGCGTTCCTCGACCCCGTACAGCATCAGCAGCGGCGCCACGTCCTTCGGCGCCATCCGCGCCTTGGCCGTCTCGATGCGGGACAACTTGCTCTCGTCCCACCCCATCGCACGCGCGGCCGTCTCCAGACTCTGGCCCGCCTGGTTGCGGTGCCGACGCAAGGCGTCCCCGAGTCGCCGTCTCCGCAAGGTCGGGATGGCTCGGACGTTGGGCATGGTGTCAGTTCACAGCCTTTCGGTGTCATGACGGAAGAGAGAGGTGCGCCCGGGACGCGTCGGGTGCGTCATCCGCAGGGCCCGGTGAGGTAATTCATGCTAACTCGGGTTCCAAAGTTGCTGGTTGGCACTCCGATGCAGCATTGTCATGGAGACGGAATACAGCGCGTCACCGACGAGCCGTTCCGTTCCCCCACTCACCCATGATGAGGTGCGTGTCCCCATGGCCCGTGCGAGGAAGTATTCGCTTTCCGCCGAGGTCGAGAGGGACGCAGTTCCGGAGGTTCCATGGCACCCCAATTCGTAGAGAATCGACCTCTCACCTATGCCTGGGACTTATTCGCCGAGGCGCGGGGGATCGAGACGTGGCGGCGGACGCTTGCGTTGGTGTTGCGGGCGTGGGGTGCGTCGGATGCCGCGGTGGATCTGGCGCGGATGGGGTTGAGTGAGTTGCTGGCGAACGTGGTGCGGCATGTCGGTGATCCGCACTGTCGTTTGTCGGTACTGCCGGACGGTGGGCGGGTGACCGTGCGGGTGGAGGACCGCTCGCCGTTCCTGCCGGTCGTCGTGGAACCGCGGTGGCGTGTTGACGGGGGTGCCGTACGCCGTCCCGGGTGACGGCAACGCGTGGGTGATCGGCGCGTGTTGGTTGTGGTGCGGGCACCGGGTCACGCTCGTCGTCCGCCTCGGGGTGGTGACCACCGCGACGCCGCCCGCCGAGGCGCCGTTGTACGGCTGCGGCCCGTGCGTCCAGCGTCTGCACGGCGCCGTCGCCGACTACGTCGAGACCGTCGCCCCTGGCCCCGGTGGGGACGGCCTGTACGCGCCGCCAGGCAGCCCGTTCCCCCACCGCCGGTGGTGGTGCCGTGGCCCCCGCTCGCTGCTGGGACGCCGCTGGCGGGCGCTGGTCGAGCAGGGCGAGGAGCCCGCCATACCGCCCGTCCACCAGGGAGTTGGGCACCGTGCGTCAGGAGAAGACATGAGACTCGTCCACCAGGCCATGACCGCCGGGATGCTCGGCGCGGCGGCGGGCGCGGTCGCCGCGCTCGTCCCGGCCGGGACGGCGCGGCGCGTGCTGGTCGCCGCCGACCGCCGCTGGTGGACGTTCTACCGGCGCGCACTCGTCGCCCTCGGCGAGGAACCCGACGGCTTCGACACCGCCGCACCCGCCCCGGTGGACGCCGCGATCTCCCCGCCCGACGAGATCCAGCTCGCCTTCCGCATCTTCAGCGACGACTGAACACCTCGACCCTGCGGGCCGGAAGCCCCGGCCCGCAGGGCCCGGCAGAAAGCCCCCACGTGCACCACCCCAGCGACTTACGCCCGCCCCACCCCCAGCACGCAGAACAGCAACAACCCTGGCCCGGCAGCCCCACCCTCCTCGCCCTCCTCATAGCCCTCACCCTCGCCGCCGCGCTGGGCACCCTCTGGCACCTGTCACACCCCGGCGCCCCCGGCGGTCCTGGGACGCGAAGGCAGGTGGTGGAACAGCAGGTTGAGGGAGATCGCGGTGACGCATCCGGCGCTGATGCCGCTGTTCATCACCGTCTGGAACCAGTCGGGGAACTCGGCGTAGATCTCCGGCACGCCCACCGGCAGCATCCCGACGCCCACCGAGACGGCGACGATCGCGAGGTTGTGGCCGTTCCCGAAGTCCACCTTGCCCAGGGTCCTGATGCCGCTGGCCGCGACCGTCCCGAACATGACGACCCCGGCCCCGCCCAGCACCGGCGCCGGGATGGCGGCGACCACCGCGCCCAGCTTCGGCAGCAGCCCGAGCACCACGAGGATGCCGCCCGCGACCGCGACGACCCACCGGCTCCGCACGCGCGTCATGCCGACGAGGCCGACGTTCTGCGCGAACGCGGTGTAAGGGAAGGTGTTGAACACGCCGCCGAGCAGCGTGGAGACGCCGTCGGCCCGCAGCCCGTCGGCCAGCCGCTCGGGTGTCACCTCGCGGCCGGTCAGCTCGCCGACCGCGATGAAGTCGCCCGTTGTCTCCGTCATGATGACGAGCCCGACGACCAACAGCGACAGGATCGCGCCGAGTTGGAACTCGGGCGCGCCGAAGTGGAACGGGGTGCTGATCCCGATCCAGTCCGCGTCGCCGACGCCGCCGAAGTCCGTGTGGCCGAGGGGTATCGCGACAAGGGTGCCGAGCACGATGCCCGCGAGGACGGCGATCCGCGCGACGAACGGCGGCGCGTACCGCTGGAGCAGGAGCACGCCGACGAGCACCCCGGCCGCGAGGGCGAGGTTGTCCGGGTCGCCGAAGTCCTCGGCGCCCACGCCGCCCGCCGACCACTCCCCCGCGACCGGCAGCAGGCTCAGCCCGATGATGAGGATGACGGTGCCGGTGACGAGCGGCGGGAAGAAGCGCAGCAGCCGTCCGAACAGCGGCGCGAGCAGGATGATCGCGAGCCCGGTGACGATGACGGCGCCGTAGATCGCGGGCAGGCCGCCGTCCTGGCCGATGAGGACCATCGGCGTGACGGCGGCGAACGTGCAGCCCTGCATGATGGGCAGCCGGACGCCGAACCGCCACCAGCCGACGCACTGGAGCAGTGTCGCGACGCCGCAGATCAGCAGGTCGGCGGTGATGAGGTAGGCGAGGTCGGCGGGCGAGAGGCCGAGCGACCCGCCGACGATGAGGGGGACGGCGACGGCCCCGGCGTACATGGCGAGCACGTGTTGCAGCCCGAACGCGGCGAGTTGGGCGGGCGGCAGGCGCTCATCGACGGGATGGACTCGGGCACGATCCGGCGCTTCGGTCATCGGGACTCCTCCGACGTCATGACGAACGTTGGGCGAGACCGTAGGCCGCTTACACATTTTGTTGATGTCGCGGGCGTTTCGCGCCCGTGTCGAGGTGTCCGGGCGACGGGGGCCGAGGCGGGGAGCGGCTAGCGGACGGGGCGGGGCGGCAGGGCGGCCTGCGCGTCGAAGTCCCGGCGAGCCGCCAGGATGCGCTGGGCGTGCTCCACGGACCACGCGCTGATGGCGCTGGTCAACTCCCCCGCCTCGACGCCGAGTTCGGTGAGCCCGTACTCCACGCGCGGGGGCACGGTCGGGTAGACCGTGCGGTGCACGAGGCCGTCGCGCTCCAGCGCGCGCAGGGTCTGCGTCAGCATCTTCTGCGTGATCCCGTCCAGCAGGCGCCGCAGTTCGCTGAACCGCAGCGGCCGGTCGTGGAGGCGCAGCGCCCCCAGGACGTACAGGACCCACTTGTTGGCCAGCGACTCGACCACGGTGCGCGAGGGGCAGTCGCGGCGGTACGTGGCGCCGCCGTCAGGGGCGGCCTGACCTGTATCGGTATCCATGAGGTACCTGGATATCACCGAGGTGCCTTCTTCACAACGGAAACCGTCGCCGCCGAGGATGGTGATCACGACCCGAGGAGCGTGTTCCCATGACCACCCGCATGCGTGCGATCAGTCAGCGTGGCTACGGCGGCCCCGACGTGCTGGAGGCCGTCGAGTCCGCCGTGCCGACGCCGGGCCCCGGCGAGGCGCTGGTGCGCGTCCACGCCGCCGGGGTGAACCCGGCGGACGGGAAGATGCGTTCGGGGCTGGTGCGCAGGGCAGGCGACCCGCCGTTCACGCTGGGGATCGACGTGTCGGGCGTGGTGGCGGCGGTCGGCGAGGGGACGGCGCGGTTCCGGCCGGGCGACGAGGTGTACGGCTGCGCGTTCCCGCCCCGGGGCTCCTACGCCGAGTACGCCGTCGCGCCCGTGGAGGCGCTGGCCGCCGTCCCGGCGGGCATGGACCACGTGGACGCGGCGGCGCTGCCGGTGGCGGCGCTCACCGCCTGGCGGGCGCTCGCGCGGGTCGCGGACGTCGGCGCCGGGCAGCGGGTGCTCGTCCACGCGGCGGCGGGCGGGCTCGGCCATCTCGCCGTGCAGATCGCCAAGGCGCGCGGCGCGTACGTCGTCGGCACGGCCCGGCGCGACGGGCACGCGTTCCTGCGCGGCCTGGGCGCCGACGAGCTGATCGACTACACGACGGCCGACTTCGCGGCGGCCGTGCGGGACATCGACGTGGTGCTCGACCCGATCAGCGACGCCTACGGGCCCCGGTCGCTGGACACCCTCGCGCCGGGCGGCCTCCTCGTGGACGTACGGGGCACCGGCCCCGACCGGACGGCCGTCAGGGAGCAGGCGGAGGCGCGCGGCCTGCGGTTCGCCGAGTCGGGGTTCACGCCGTCGGGCGCCGATCTGGAGGAGGTGACGGCCCTGGTGGAACGCGGGAGCCTGCGGGCCGCCGTCGCTCACGTCCTGCCGCTGGCGGAGGCGGCCAAGGCCCACGAGCTGAGCGAGACCGGCAGGGTGAAGGGCAAGATCGTCCTGGTGCCCTAACGTTCCGCCGGGCCGACTGTGGCCACGAGGGCGGTGACGCGTACCGGTTCGGCGAACCGGTCGCCTGGCGGCAGCGCCGCGCGCAGCCGGGCGGCGAACGCAGGGCGGTCCCCCGGGGCCGGGAGCGCGTCGGGCGGGAACGCCGACCAGAGGCCGCCGACGAGCCGGTCGAACGTCAGCAGGTCCTCGTACGCGTGCTCAAGGAGCGTGGCGGAGGCGAAGCCCGCGTCCGCGAACTCCCGCCGGTAGCGGGCGAGATCGGCGTCGTCCGTGCCGCAGGTGGCGCGCAGCTCGCGGCCGAAGTGGTCTTCGAGGAACGCACGCAGCGCCCGCGACCAGTCCGTCCCGTGCAGCCACAGCGGCGCGCCGCCCGACAGCACGGCGACGCCGCCGCCCGGCCGGGTCAGGGCGCGCAGGACGGGGAACAGCTCGGCGGGCCGCATCCAGTGCAGCGCCGTGCCGATGACGGTGGCGGCGAGCGGGCGCGGGCCGTCGAGCAGGGCGCCGAGCGCCGGGACGTCACGGTCAGCGCCGAGGACCCACGTCACGTTCGCCAGCCCCTGCCGCGCCCCTGCCTCCGCCGCGAGCCGCAGCATGGCGGGCTCCGGGTCCATGCCGATGACGGCCCGCGCCCTGTGGGCCATGGGCAGGGCCAACTGGCCGGTGCCGCAGCCGAGATCGAGCACGGTGCCGTCCACCGCCGAGAGGCCGAGCGCGGCGCCGACGCGGTCGAGCAGCGCCTCGGGGTAGCCGCGCCGGTAGGCGGCGTAGTAGGTGGCGACATCGCCGCCGAACGCGACCGTGCCGCCGGAACCGACCGCGCCGCCGCCCGTCATCCCAGCCCGCCCATCTCCCATATCAACACCTCGGTCTCCCCCCGCGCCTGGAGGGCGAGTTCACCGCCGTCCGTCAGCCGCACGGCGTCCCCCGGGGCGAGTTCGCCGCCGTCCGCGAGCCGCACGGCGCCCCGCAGCACATGCACGTACACACGCGGCGCGGCGGGCACGGCGGTCCGCGCCCCGTCGGGCAGACGCCGTACGTGCAGCTCGGCCGCCGTGCGCGGCAGGGCGTACGGGGTCCCGTCGGCGATGCCGCGCACGACCTCGTACTCCGGTGGCCCGCCGGGGTCGTCGGGGATCAGCCACATCTGGAGGAAGCGCAGCGGCACCGCGCCCGCGTTGCGTTCGCCGTGGACCGCGCCCGCCCCGGCGGTGAGGCGCTGGACGTCGCCTGGCCGCACGACGGTGGCGCGCCCTTCGCCGTCCTCGTGCGTCAGCTCGCCCTCAAGCACCCACGTGACGATCTCCAGGTCGCGGTGCGGGTGGGGCGCGAACCCGGCGCCAGGGGCGAGGAGTTCCTCGTTGCACGCGGTCAGCGGGCCGAAGCGGATGTTCGCGGGATCGTAGAAACCGGCGAAGGAGAACGCGTGCCGGGTGTCGATCCCGGCGGACGGCTCGCCGCCCCGGTAGCGCTCGCCCGCCCGCGTCACCTGAAGCATGGGCCCCACCGTACCGACCGGCGCCCGCCGCGTCCCGGACACGCCGTACACGCCCGTACGCCCGTGGCGAAGCCGTGCGCGGCGCGGGGAGGGAGCGGCGCGCGGGGCACGGAATCCGTACGGTTCCCGCCCGGGGTCACCCCCGCCGGGTATGGGTCGCGGAGAAATGAGGCAGGCTGGTCCCGTGTCCGATGCCGATGAGAAGGAAGCGCACGCCGCGACCGTGCGCCGTCTTGAGCAGTCCTCCGGGAAGCTCGCCGCCGCCGCTATCGCGCGTATGGACGAGCAGTTGTCCTGGTATCGCGCGATGCCGCCGGAGAACCGCTCGTGGATCGGGCTGGTCGCGCAGGCCGGTATCGCCGCGTTCACCGAGTGGTACCGCCACCCGGGGATGCCGCAGGCGATCAGCACCGACGTGTTCGGCACGGCGCCGCGCGAGCTGACGCGGGCCATCACGCTGCGGCAGACCGTGGAGATGGTGCGCACGACCATCGAGGTCGTCGAGTCGGCGGTGGACGAGCTGGCGCCGCCCGGGGGCGAGGTGGCGCTCGGCAACGCGCTGCTGGTGTACGCGCGGGAGATCGCGTTCGCGACCGCGCAGGTGTACGCGCAGGCCGCCGAGGCGCGCGGTGCGTGGGACGCGCGCCTCGAATCGCTGGTCGTGAACGCGGTGGTGTCGGGCGAGGCGGACGAGAGCGACCTGTCGCGCGCGGCGGCCCTCGGCTGGAGTTCGCCCGACCATGTGACCGTCGTCCTCGGGAACGCGCCGAACGGCGACAGCGAGCTGACGGTGGAGGCGATCCGCCGGGCGGCCCGCTACGCGAAGTTGCAGGTGCTGACCGGTGTGCTGGGCAAACGCCTGGTGGTGATCGCCGGGGGCAGCGACGACCCGGTGCAGGCGGCCAAGGCGCTGATCGGCCCGTTCGCGTCGGGCCCGGTCGTGGCGGGGCCCGTGGTGAACGACCTGTTGCAGGCGACGCGGTCGGCGCAGGCCGCGGCGGCGGGGCTGCGGGCGTGCGCCGCGTGGCCGGACGCGCCGCGCCCCGTACTGGCGGACGATTTGCTGCCGGAGCGCGCGATGGCGGGCGACCCGGCCGCGCGGACGCTGCTGGTGGAGGAGATCTACAGACCGCTCCAGGAGGCGGGCTCGGCGCTGCTGGAGACGCTGAGTGTCTATCTGGAGCAGGCGAGCAGCCTGGAGGGGGCGGCGCGGATGTTGTTCGTCCACCCCAACACCGTGCGCTACCGCCTCAGGCGTGTGACGGACGTCACCGGCTGGCCACCCTCCGACGTCAGGTCGGCCTTCACTCTCCGCGTCGCGCTCATGCTGGGGCGACTGGCCGACGAGACGCATCCGGCATGACGTTTGTTCGAGGTCTACAAATCCCTTGACCGTTCTTGGTTCTCGTCGCCACCGGCGGTGCACCCCATGGCCGGGAGAGAGTGAGAGCGTGCTCGTACTCGTCGCTCCCGGCCAGGGTTCCCAGACGCCTGGCTTCCTCAGTCCCTGGCTCGAACTCCCCGGTGTCACCGACCGGCTGCGCGCCTGGTCGGACATCGCGGGCATCGACCTCGTCCACTACGGCACGGCGGCGGACGCGGACGCGATCCGTGACACCGCCGTCGCCCAGCCGCTGCTGGTGGCCGGTGCGCTGCTGTCGGCGCACGCGCTGCTCGGCGACGGTTTCGCCGCCGCGTCCAGGCTCGGCGCCGTCGCCGGGCACAGTGTCGGCGAGCTGCCCGCGGCGGCCGTCGCGGGGGTGCTGACCGAGGCCGGGACGATGGCGCTGGTCCGCAGCCGCTCGACCGCCATGGCGGAGGCCGCGGCCGTCACGGAGACCGGGATGTCGGCCGTGCTCGGCGGCGACCCGGACGAGGTGGCGGCGAAGCTGGAGCAGCACGGCCTCACCCCGGCGAACAACAACGGCGGCGGCCAGATAGTCGCGGCGGGCACGCTGGAGCAGCTGGCCGCGCTGGCGGCCGACAAGCCGGAGAGCGCCCGCGTCATACCGCTCAAGGTGGCGGGCGCGTTCCACACGCACCACATGGCCTCCGCCGTGAAGGCCATGGAGGCCACCGCCCAGGACGTCACCGTCGCCGACCCGGGCGTGCCGTTCGTCTCCAACGCCGACGGCCAGGTCGTCGGCGACGGCCGGGAGGTCGTACGCCGCCTGGTCACGCAGGTGTCGAGCCCGGTCCGCTGGGACCTGTGCACCGAGACGTTCCGCGGGCTCGGCGTGACGGCGCTGATCGAGCTGTGCCCCGGCGGCACGCTCGCCGGACTGGCCAAGCGCAACCTGAAGGGTGTCGCGCAGCTGGCCGTCAAGTCCCCGGATCAACTGGACGCGGCCCGCGAGCTGCTCGCGGAGCACGCCGCGGACACCGCCGAATAGGAGTGGGAATGTCCGCCAAACTGAAGCCGAGCCGCGGCGCTCCCCACGCCCGGATCATGGGCGTGGGCGGCTACCGGCCGGTCCGTGTGGTGCCCAACGAGGAGATCCTCAAGCACATCGACTCCTCGGACGAGTGGATCCGTTCCCGCTCGGGCATCGTGACGCGGCACTGGGCAGGCGAGGACGAGACCGTCGCCGAGATGGCGCTCGCGGCCTCGGGCAAGGCCATCGCCGACGCGGGGATCACCGCGGAGCAGGTGGACGCGGTGGTCATCTCGACCGTGTCGCACTTCATGCAGACGCCGTCGGTCGCCACCGAGATCGCGCACCGGCTCGGCGCGGGGAAGCCCGCCGCCTTCGACATCTCGGCCGCCTGCGCCGGTTTCGGCTACGGCCTGACCGTGGGCAAGGGCCTGGTCGTCGAGGGCAGCGCGACGCACGTGCTGGTCGTGGGCGTCGAGCGGCTGTCCGACCTGACCGACAAGGAGGACCGCTCCACGGCCTTCCTGTTCGGTGACGGCGCGGGCGCGGTCGTGCTGGGCCCGTCCGAGGTACCGGCGATGGGCCCGACGGTGTGGGGTTCCGAGGGCGACAAGGCGCAGGTCATCGCGCAGACGGTGCCCTGGGACCGGTTCGCGCTCGGCGACGTCGCAGAACTGCCGGTGGACTCGCAGGGCAACGTCAAGTTCCCTGCGCTGCGCCAGGAGGGGCAGACCGTCTTCCGCTGGGCCGTCTTCGAGATGGCGAAGGTCGCGCAGCGGGCGCTGGACGCGGCCGGGATCACGGCGGACGAGCTGGACGTCTTCATACCGCATCAGGCCAACATGCGGATCATCGACTCGATGGTGAAGACGCTCGGGCTGCCCGCCCACGTCGCGGTCGCCCGCGACATCGAGACGACGGGCAACACGTCGGCCGCCTCCATCCCGCTCGCGATGGAGCGGATGCTGGAGACCGGACAGGCGAAGAGCGGCGACACCGCACTCGTCATCGGCTTCGGGGCGGGTCTGGTGTACGCCGCCACGGTCGTTACCCTCCCCTAAGCAGATCCGCGCCCCCGCGGATCACCACACAACGCGGTACCCCACCGCAACACAGAAGGAGCGCCGCAATGGCTGTCAGCAGGGAAGAGATCCTTGAGGGTCTCGCCGAGATCGTCAACGAGATCGCCGGTATCCCGAACGACGAGGTGACCGAGGAGAAGTCGTTCACCGACGACCTGGACGTGGACTCGCTGTCCATGGTCGAGGTGGTCGTCGCCGCCGAGGAGCGCTTCGGCGTCAAGATCCCGGACGACGACGTCAAGGGTCTGAAGACCGTCGGCGACGCGGTCGGCTACATCACCGACCACCAGAGCTGAGTGGTCTCCCCGTCACGGCCTGTCCGTGACGGCTCGCACGCAAGCGCTGTCGTCACCCGCGTGGGGTGACGCTGCGATCAACCCCGACTAGCGGAGAACGAATTACCGTGAACGCGACCAATCGAACGGTGGTTGTCACCGGTGTCGGCGCCACCACACCGCTGGGTGGCGACAGCGCGACGACGTGGGAGGGCATGGTCGCCGGTCGGTCCGGCGTGGGTGTCCTGACGGAGGAGTGGGCGCAGGAGCTCCCGGTGAAGATCGCGGCGCGTGTCGCGGTCGAGCCGCTGGAGCGGCTGCCGAAGCCGGTGGCGCGCAAGCTGGACCGCTCGGCCCAGTTCGCCCTGCTGGCGACCCGGGAGGCGTGGGCGGACGCCGGTTTCACGGCGCGGGCGGGCGACGACGCCGCCGCCGACCCGACGCGGGTGGGCGCCGTGGTGGCCTCGGGCATCGGCGGCGTGACGACGCTGCTCGACCAGTACGACGTGCTGAAGGAGAAGGGCGCGCGCCGGGTCTCCCCGCACACCGTGCCCATGCTCATGCCGAACAGCCCGGCGGCCAACGTCGGCCTGGAGATCAACGCGCAGGCGGGCGCCCACGCGCCGGTCAGCGCGTGCGCCTCGGGCGCCGAGGCGGTCGGCTACGCGGTCGAGATGATCCGTACGGGCCGCGCGGACGTCGTGGTGGCGGGCGGCACGGAGGCGGCGATCCATCCGCTGCCGATCGCCGCGTTCGCCAACATGATGGCGCTGTCGAAGAACAACGACGACCCGCAGGGCGCCTCGCGCCCTTACGACAAGGGACGTGACGGCTTCGTCCTCGGCGAGGGCGCCGGGGTCGTCGTGCTGGAGTCCGCCGAGCACGCGGCGCGGCGCGGGGCGCGGGTGTACTGCGAGATCCTGGGGCAGGGCCTGTCCGGGGACGCGCACCACATCGCGCAGCCCGAGCCGACCGGCCGCGGCATCGCGACGGCGCTCCAGAACCTGCTGGACTCCAGCGACCTGAAGCCGGAGCAGGTCGTCCACCTGAACGCGCACGCGACGTCCACCCCGCAGGGTGACGTGGCGGAGGTCAAGGCGCTGCGCCGCGTGCTGGGCGAGGAGCTGGACCATGTGGCGATCTCGGCCACCAAGTCGATGACGGGTCACCTGCTCGGTGGCGCGGGCGGCATCGAGACGGTGGCCACCGTCCTCGCGCTGCACCACCGGCTGGCGCCGCCCACGATCAACCTGGACGAGCTGGACCCCGAGGTGGACGCCGACGTCGTCAGGGGCGAGGCCCGGGTGCTGCCGAGCGGCACGATCGCGGCGATCAACAACTCGTTCGGCTTCGGCGGCCACAACGTGGTGCTGGCCATGCGGACGGTCTGACCGTCCCCGAGACTGCGGACGGCCCCTCCCCCCGCTGCGCGCCCAGCGGGAAGGAGTGGGCCGTCCGCGCCTTTTCCGCTACCCGCGCGGCCCCGGGGGCATGCCTGCCACGCCCCCGGGGCCGCGGCGTGTCACGGGCAGCGGACGACCTGGCCCGCCCAGGAGAGGCCGCCGCCGAACGCGAAGAGCAGCACGGGCGCCCCGGCCGGGATCGCGCGGCGTTCGACCAGCTTGGCGAGCGCGAGCGGCACGGAGGCGGCCGACGTGTTGCCCGACTCGGTGACGTCGGTGGCGACGACGGCGTCCGGCGCGCCGATCTGGCGGGCCAGGGACTCGATGATGCGCAGGTTCGCCTGGTGGGTGACGATGCCGCCGAGCGCGGCCGGGGCGATCCCGGCGCGCTCGCAGGCGGCGCGGGCGACGGGGGCGAGTTCGGTGGTGGCCCAGCGGAAGACGGCCTGGCCCTGCTGGGTGAAGCGCGGGTGCCAGTCGTCGTTCAGGAGCACGGTGTCCTTGCGCGTGGGGTCGGAGCCCCAGACGACGGGGCCGATGCCGTCGCCGTCGCCCGCCTCCCCCGCGTCGTCGCCGCCGATGACGGCCGCGCCCGCGCCGTCGCCGAGGAGGATGCAGCTGGCGCGGTCGGTCCAGTCGGTGACGTCCGACATCTTCTCGGCGCCGACGACGAGCGCGTGCCGGGCGGCGCCCGCGCGGACCGTGTGGTCGGCGGTGGCGAGCGCGGTGGTGAACCCGGCGCAGGCGTTGTTGAGGTCGAACGTGACGGCGGAGGGGATGCCGAGCCGCCCGGCGACCTGCGCGGCGACGGACGGCACGCGGTCCATGGCGCTGCATGTCGCGACCGTGACGAGGCCGATGTCGGCGGGGTCGAGCCCGGAGGAGGCGAGGGCCTTCCCGGCGGCCCCGGCGGCGAGGTCGGTGACGGTCTCCTCGCGCGCGATGCGCCGGGTGACGATGCCGGTGCGCTGCCGGATCCACGCGTCGTCGGTCTCGACCATGGCGGCGAGGTCGTCGTTGGTCAGCACGTGCGCGGGCTGGTGGTGGCCCAGGGCCAGGATGCGCGTCATGCGCCGCACTATAGCGACCGAACGATCGGTCGGTATAGCGGGGCCGCCTTATAGTGGGCGCATGAGTCCGCGCCGCTCGGCCGCCGAAGCCCTCCGCACCCGTGACCGGATCATCGACCGCAGCGTGGACCTCGCGTCGCTCGAAGGGCTCGAAGGGCTGACGATCGGGCGGCTCGCGTCCGACCTCGGCCTCAGCAAGTCAGGGCTGCTCGGCCACTTCGGCACCAAGGAGGCGCTCCAGATCGCCGCGCTGCGCCGCGCGGCCGAGATCTTCAACGCGGAGATCTGGGCGCCCGCGGAACCGGCCGCGCCAGGGCTGCCGCGGCTGCGCGCGGTGTGCGCCGCCTGGATCTCCTACCTGGAGCGCGAGGTCTTCCCCGGCGGCTGCCTGTTCGTCAGCGCGACGTTCGAGTACGACGGCCGCGCCGGGGCCGTCCACGCGCTGATGAAGCGGCAGTTCCACGCCTGGGACGGACGGCTGACCGCCGAGATCCGCGCGGCCGTCCGCGCCGGGGACCTCCCGGCCGACACCGACCCGGCGCAGCTCGTCTTCGAGCTGTACGGCGTGATGATGAGCCTCAACCACACGATCCAGCTCAACGGCGACCGGTCGGCCGCCGTGCGCGCCCGCCGCGCCATCGACCGGCTCCTGGCCGGGTGACCCCGCGCCGGTAGGCGCACCACGGCAGGAAGAGCTGGACGACGGGCCCGACCGCCAGCGCGTACAGCAGCGTCCCGGGCCCCACTCCCCCGCCGAGCAGCCAGCCCACGGCCAGCACGGCGACCTCAAGTCCCGTCCGTACCCGCCGCACCGACCACCCCATCACGGCGGACAGCCCGGTCATCAGCCCGTCACGCGGCCCGGGGCCGCAGCGCGCGCCGACGTAGACGGCGACCGCCAGCCCGTTCAGCAGCACCCCGCCCACCAGCAGGGCGCAGCGCGCGGGCAGCCCGAAGTCCCGCGGCAGCAGGGCGAGTCCGAGGTCGGAGGCGAACGCGAGCACGGCGACGTTCGCCACCGTCCCGAACCTCGGCCGCTGCCGCAGCGGCACCCACAGCAGCAGCACGAGCACCCCGACGACCGCGCTGATCGCGCCGAAGCTCAACGGCGTACGGCGGGTCAGCCCGTCGTAGAGGACGCTCCACGGGTTGGCGCCGAGCGACGCGCGCACCAGCAGCGCGAGGCTGAGGCCGTACAGCGCCAGGCCCGCGAACAGCTGCGGCAGCCGCCGGAGCGGGCGCTCGCCGAGGCGCACGTACCCCAGGCCCGCCACCGTCGTCCGCCCCACAGCCGCCTCCCCACCGTCCCGCGACCCGACCAGGCCACTTCCGGCAGTCTGTAGAGTGATCGGCCCGCGATACCCGGCCAATCAGGTGGAGGTGGCATGGCCGCACGGACCGGTGGCACGCTGGGCGCCCGGCAGCTCGCCGCCCTGCTGGCCGACGCGGCGGACGCGCGGCCCGCGTACCGTTCCCTCGCACGGGCGACCGGCGCGCTCATCCTCGACGGACGGATCGCCCTGCACGTCCGCCTGCCGGCCGAACGCGACCTGGCCACCGCCCTCGCCACCAGCAGGGCCACCGTCACCGCCATGTACGACCTGCTGCGCGAGGGCGGCTTCGCGTACAGCCGCCGGGGCGCCGGGACATGGACCGACCTGCCAGGCGACCACGCCCCGCGCGGCGTCACCCGGCTGCTCGGCGCCCCCGACACCGCCATCGACCTGGCACGGGCCGCGCCAGAACTGCCCGAACGCGCCCTCACCGCCGCGCTCGCCCGCGTCGCGCCCCTGCTGGCCGAGCACGCCCACACCCCCGGCTACCACCCCTACGGCCTCCCCGGGCTGCGCGCCGCGCTCGCCGAACGGTTCACCCGACGCGGCCTCGCCACGCTGCCCGACCAGATCCTCGTCACCTCGGGCGCCCAGCACGCGCTGTCGCTCGTCCTCGGGCTGCTCGCCCGGCCGGGCGACCGCGCGCTGACGGAGAACCCGTCCTACCCGAACGCCCTGGACGCCCTGCGCCGCGCCCGGCTGCGCCTCGTCCCGGTGCCCGTCGCCGACGACGGCTGGGACGTGGGGATCACCGAGGCGACGTTCCGGCAGGCCGTGCCGTCGCTGGCCTACCTCGTCCCCGACTTCCAGAACCCGACCGGCCACCTCATGCCGGACGAGCACCGCGCCCGCCTCCTGCGGGCCGCCGCGCGCTGCGGCAGCTGGCTGGTGATCGACGAGACGCTGACGGACCTCGCGCTCGACGTGCCGCCCCCGGCGCCGTTCGCCTCGCACGCCGCGCCGGGCGCGACCGGCCAGGTGGTCACGGTCGGCTCGATGAGCAAGACGCACTGGGCGGGCCTGCGCGTCGGCTGGCTGCGGGCGCCCGCGCGGCTGGTCACGGAGCTGGCCGGGCAGCGCGTCGCCACCGACATGGGCGGCCCCGTGCTCGACCAGCTGCTCGCCCTCGACCTGCTCTCCGGCACGGACGCCCTGCTGCCGCCCCGGCTGGAGCGGACGCGCGAGCGGCGCGCCGCGCTGGCGGGGGCGCTGGCCGAGCACCTGCCGCACTGGAGCTGGCGCCTGCCGCCCGGCGGGCTGTCGCTGTGGGTGGACCTGGGCGAGCCCGTCTCCTCGGCGCTGGCGGAACGCGCCGGGGAGTACGGGGTGCGGATCGAGGGCGGCGCGTACTTCGGCGCCGACCCCGGCGTCTTCGAACAGCGGCTGCGCGTCCCGTACACGCTGCCGCCCGACACGCTGCGGGAGGCCGTACGGCGGCTGGCCGCCGCGCTCGCCGAAGGCCCGGGGCCGCGCCCCGCCGCGCGGGGGCCGCGCTGGATCGCGTGACCTGTGATGTGTGACGCCTGGGGCGGCTGTTTCTCGGGGTCGGCGGTGGGGGATCGCTCCGGGGATCTTCCTGGCCGGTTCCGGGATCTTCCCCGAGGCGCCGGGGTGCCGGGCGCGCCTAGCGTGCCCGGCATGTCAACAACGCGCTACGTCAAAGTACTTGCGGCCTGCGCGGCGGCGCTCGCCGTCACCGCGTCGGCCGTCACCACCGCCACGGCCACCGCGGGCGACCGCGACCCGCTGGCCCGCTTCCACGGCCAGGACCTCGACTGGCACGCCTGCGCCCTCGGCGAGGACGACGAACTCGGCACCGCCCTGGACGCCGCGGGCGCCGACTGCGCCGACGTCACCGTGCCGCTCGACTACGCCGACCCCGACGGCCGTACCCTCACCGTCGCCCTCTCCCGGCTGAAGGCCACCGACACGGCCCACCGCGTCGGCCCGCTGCTGTTCAACGACGGCGGCCCGGCCGGTCCTAGCCTCCACATGCCGCTGACCAAGGCGGAGGTGCTGGGGGACGTCGCCGACCGCTTCGACCTGATCGGCATGGACCCGCGCTTCGTCGGCCGCAGCACGCCGCTCGACTGCGGCTGGGACCACGGCTCCGCCTTCATGCGCTCCGCGGGCTCCGACCTGGCGGCGTACCGCACGGAGGTCGCCGCCGCGCGCGACATGGCCGAGCGCTGCGAGCGCGCGCACGGCGACGTCCTGCCGTACGTCACCACCCGCAACACGGCGCGCGACATGGACGTCATCCGCGCCGCGCTCGGCGCCGACACCCTCTCCTACCTGGGCTACTCCTACGGCGGCTACCTCGGCCAGGTCTACAGCCAGCTCTTCCCCGGCCGCACCGACCGCATGGTGCTCGAC
Source organism: Streptomyces avicenniae (assembly GCF_000719135.1). Lineage (GTDB taxonomy): Bacteria > Actinomycetota > Actinomycetes > Streptomycetales > Streptomycetaceae > Streptomyces > Streptomyces avicenniae. The sequence continues at coordinate 140,998 of NZ_JOEK01000017.1, forward strand.
AGTGCCAACCCCCCGGAGCGCTACCGGCCCAACCTGCTGCGCGGCGCCGAGGCGGCCAACGACGCGGCGCTGCGCGCGTGGGCGTCCTGGACGGCCGCACGGCACGGCACGTACGGCTTGGGCGCCACGCGCCAGCGGGTCCTCGCGACGGTGGAGCGCATCGCCGACGCCGCGGCCGAGGAGCCCCTGCGGATCGGCGACACGTACACGCTGGACGAGCACGTCCTGCCCGCCCTCCTCGTCGGCGGCCTCGCCAGCGACCTCGACGCGCGGCGCGCCGACCTGGCCGCGACCGTACGCGTGCTGGCGCGGGCCGCGGACCGGGAGCCGGTCGAGCCGTCGGAAGCGCTCGCCGGGCAGCTGGAGTTCCTGCTGACCGGCGCGGGCTCCGGCCCGTCCAGCCGGATGGCCGCGATCCTGTGCGGCGACGTGGCGGAGCGGCAGGGCGTCGCGAGCTACTGGCGCGCGGTCGAGGCGTCGCGCGCGCGGTCCCCCCTCACCGGGCCGATGGCGGAGAACATCACGCCGTGCGAGTTCTGGGAGCGGCCCGCCGAGGCGCCGACCGTGATCGACAACGACGTGCCCGCCCTGCTCGTCTCCGCCACCGGCGACCCGCGCACCCTCTACTCCGGCGCGCTGGCGCTGCGCGAGCAGTGGCCGAGCGCGCGGCTGCTCACCGTGACGGGCGCCCGTCAGCACGGCCTGTACGGCGAGTACGGCAACGCCTGCGTGGACGGGCGCGTCAACGCCTACCTGCGCACGGGGCGGCTCCCCGCGCACGACCCGGCCTGCCGCGCGTAGCCCCGGCGGGTCAGGACTTCGGCCCGTCGAAGCTCGCGTAGTAGGTCGCCGCGATGTCCTCGCCGCCGTGGCCCTGTTCCGCGGCGCGGCGGAAGCGGTCGGCGCCGCCGCGCGCGAGGTCGAGCCGCACCCCGGCGGCCTCGGCGGCGGCGACGATGAGCCGGCTGTCCTTCGCGGCGGTGTCCACCTGGAAGCTGGGCGTCAGGTCGCCCGACAGCATGGCGGCCGACTTGGTCCGCAGGTAGGCGACGTCCATCGGGCCGCCGTCCACCGCGTCGAGGAAGAGGTGCGGGTCGAGGCCGAAGCCCTCGGCGAGGGTCAGCGCCTCGGCCGCGCCGTGCGTGAGGGCGAAGATCCAGCTGTTGCAGACCAGTTTGAGCCGGGACGCCGCGCCTGGCTCCGTCCCGGCCCAGACCGTACGGGCGCCCAGCACGTCGAGGACGGGGGCCAGGCGCGCGCGGACCGCCTCGGGGGCCGCGGCGAGGATGACGAGCTTCCCGTCCTCGGCGGGCTGCCGGGTGCCGAGCACCGGCGCGTCCACGAAGGTGAGGCCCTGCTCGCGGGCGAACGCGGCGAGCGGTTCGAGCCCGTCAGGGCCGGTCGTGGTGCTCTGCATCCACACCGCCCCTGACGGGAACGCCCCGGCGGCCTGCCGGACGGCGGCGAGGGTCGCGTCGCCGTCGTAGAGCATGGTGAGGACGACGTCCGCGCCCGCGACGGCCTCGGCCGGGCTGTCGGCGACGGCGGCGCCCGCCTCGGCCAGCGGCTCGGCCTTGGCGCGGGTGCGGTTCCAGACGTGGACGTCGTGCCCGGCGCGGCAGAGGTTGCGGGCCATCGCGGCGCCCATGATGCCGGTGCCGAGGACGCTGACGGAGAGCTGTGGTGTCATGGCCGCACGCTAGAGGCTCAGACCACCTGGTGCAGCCAGCGGACCGGCGCGCCCTCACCGGCGTGCCGGAACGGCTCCAGCTCGTCGTCCCACGGCTTGCCGAGGAGGCGGGCGACCTCGGCGTGCAGGTCGCTCTCGCCGCGCGCCGAGCGGGCGGCGGCGGCCCGCAGCCGGTCCTCGGGGATCATGATGTCGCCGTGGATGCCGGTGACGGCGTGGTAGATGCCGAGCTGCGGGGTGCAGCTGTAGCGCTCGCCCTCGGCGGTCGGGCAGGGCTCGGCGGTGACCTCGAAGCGCAGCAGGTGCCAGCCGCGCAGCGCGGAGGCGAGCTTGGAGGCGGTGGCGCTCTCGCCCTGCCAGGACAGTTCGGCGCGCCACGTGCCCGGCGAGGCGGGCTGGCGCGTCCAGTCGAGCCCGACGCGGGCGCCGAGGACACCGGCGACGGCCCATTCGATGTGCGGACACAGCGCGCGGGGGGCGGAGTGCACAAACAGAACACCACGTGTCGTCACCGGGACCTCCACTTTCGCGTACCTGCGCCCGTCATCGCCTCACCAGCGCCGCGGCGGCCCCCGGAGCGCCCCCCGTGCTCCCGGAATACCGCGCGACCACATCCACACCATTGCCGCTTTTATGGCTTTTTCGGTCGAAATGGACAGTCGGTGACGTGGAGTCATCTTTTACTCTTGTCCGAGACACCCGCCACGCATCGCCCAGCGCGTCCGTCACTGCAAGGACCCAAGCTACCCCCCGGCGGCACACCCGCCGCCCCGCCGTCACCGGTTCGCCGCCCTCACCACGACTCCGAGGTACCCGTATGCAGGTCAGCCGCCGCCCGCACGCCGTCACCCTGGCCGTCGTCGCGGCCCTGACGCTGGCCGCCTGCACGGCCTCGGGCGAGGGGACGCCCTCGGGCGGACGGTCGCCCGACGAGGCCGCCAGGCAGGGCCCCGTGTGGGACACGCGCCCGGACTCGGTGGCCGCCGTGGGCGACTCGATCACCCGCGCGTTCGACGCCTGCACCGTCCTGTCCGACTGCCCCGAGGTGTCCTGGGCGACCGGCACCGACGCAGGGGTCGCCAGCCTGGCGAGCCAACTGCTCGACGGCGACGAGGCCGCGCTCACCACCCGGACGTGGAACCTCGCGGAGACCGGCGCGCGGGCCGCCGACCTCCCCGCCCAGGTCCGCGAGGCGGTGGCGCACGACCCCGCGCTCGTCACCGTCCTGATCGGCGCCAACGACGCCTGCGCCGCCGACCTGGACGGCATGACGCCGACCGCCGACTTCCGGGCCGACCTGGAGCGGTCGATGGAGATCGTCAGGGAGGAGCTGCCCGACACCCAGGTGTACATGTCGAGCGTCCCCGACCTGCTGCGCCTGTGGAGCGAGGGCAACGGCTCGACGATGGCACGGGCCGTGTGGCGGCTGGCCGACATCTGCCCGTCGATGCTGGCGGCCGACGGGGAGGACGAGGTCGCGGCGACCGAGCGGCGCGACGAGGTACGGGACCGGGTGCGGGAGTACAACACGGTGCTCGAAGAGGTCTGTGCGGCCGACGACCTGTGCCGCTACGACGGGGGCGCCGTCTTCGACTACCCGTTCACGCCCGACCACCTGAGCGACTGGGACTGGTTCCACCCCAGCCGCGAGGGGCAGTCGGAGCTGGCGGCGCTGGCCTACGCGCAGGTCACCGCCGAGTGACCCGGGCGGGGGCGCCGCGCCCCCGCGGGATCACCGGAAGGGTGGACAAGGACAGCGGCGCGGGGGCGTCCCCAGGTCAGGGGGCGCCTCGGGGCGGCGGACACGGGGGCGCTACGGTCGGACCACCGCGCGTGACGTACCCCCCGTCGCCCCGCCTCCCGCGTCGTCCCCCGAAGGAGCAGCGCCCCATGTCCACGACCCCCGACGGCCCCGGCAGCGCGCCACGGCGCGAGGTGTTCGGCACACTGGCCGACGGCACCGAGGTGCACCGCTGGACCCTGGAGCGCGGCGGCACGCTGCTGCGGGTGCTGAGCTACGGCGGCATCGTGCAGACGCTGGAACGCCCCGACCGCGCGGGGCAGTCGGCCAACGTGTCGCTCGGCTTCGACGACCTGGAGCCGTACACGACGGTCTCGCCCTACTTCGGCGCGCTCATCGGCCGCTACGCCAACCGGGTGGCGGGGGGCAGCTTCACGCTCGACGGCGACAAGCACCGGCTGCCGGTCAACGACGGGCCGAACACCCTGCACGGCGGCGACGGCTTCCACCGCCGCGTCTGGGACGTCGAACCGGCCGGTGAGCACGGGCTCACGCTGCGGCTGACCAGCCAGGACGGCGACCAGGGCTTCCCCGGGACGCTGCGCGTGCGCGTCGAGTACCGGCTCGGCCCCGAGGGCGAGCTGCGCATCGACTACCGCGCCACCACCGACGCGCCGACCGTCGTCAACCTGACGAGCCATGTCTACTTCCACCTCGGCGGCGAGGGCGGCGGCAGTGTCGCCGACCACCGCCTCGGGCTGGCCGCGGCGCACTACACGCCGGTGGACGGGACGCTGATCCCGACCGGCGAGGTCGCCCCCGTCGCGGGCACGCCGTTCGACTTCCGCCGCGCCAAGCCCCTCGGCCGCGACCTGCGCGCGGGCCACCCCCAACTGCTGCGCGCCCAGGGCTACGACCACAACCTCGTGCTCGACAAGGGCGTCACGGCGGCGCCCGAGCACGCGGCGACGCTCTACGACCCGGGCTCGGGCCGCGTCCTGACCGTCGCCACGACGGAACCGGCCCTCCAGCTCTACAGCGGCAACTCCCTGGACGGCACGCTGACCGGCCCCTCGGGCCGCGCCTACCGGCAGGGCGACGCGCTGTGCCTGGAGACGCAGCACTTCCCCGACTCCCCGAACCACCCGGCGTTCCCGAGCACGGTGCTGCGCCCCGGCGAGACGTACTCCTCGGCGACGGTGTACGCCTTCGCCGTGCGCTGACCCCGCGCGCCCCCGCCTCCGGCCTTGTTGCATAGAATGTGCAACAACAAACAGAGCGCAGGAGGCGGGCGCGTATGGGTGGCGCTGTGGTGCTCGGCATCGAGTCGTCGTGCGACGAGACGGGCGCAGGGCTGGTCAGGGACGGCCGCCTGCTCGGGCAGGCCGTCGCCAGCAGCATGGCGGAGCACGTCAGGTTCGGCGGCGTCGTCCCCGAGATCGCGGCCCGCGCGCACGTCCAGGCGATGACGCCCGTGGTGGACCGCGCCCTGGCCGACGCGGGCCTGAGCCTGCGGGACGTCGGGGCCGTCGCCGTCACGGCGGGGCCCGGCCTGGCGGGCGCGCTGCACGTCGGGGTGTCGGCGGCCAAGGCGCTGGCGTACGCGCTGGACGTGCCGCTGTACGGGGTGCACCACCTCGCCGGGCACGTGGCGGCCGACACGCTGGAGCACGGGCCGCTGCCCGACCCGTGCGTGGTGCTGATCGTCTCGGGCGGGCACACGTCGCTGCTGCTCGTACGCGACCTGGCGCGCGACCGTATCGACCACCTCGGCGACACGCTGGACGACGCGGCGGGCGAGTGCTTCGACAAGGTGGCCCGCGTCCTCGGGCTGCCCTACCCCGGCGGACCGGCCATCGACCTGGCCGCGCGCGGCGGCGATCCGGCGGCGGTCGCGTTCCCCAGGCCACTGACGGGCGGCGGCAGCGGCGGTGGCGGCGAGGCGGCGCACACGTACGCCTTCTCCTTCTCGGGGCTGAAGACCGCCGCCGCGCGCTGGGCAGAACGGCACCACGCCACGGGCACGCCGCTCCCGCTGGCCGACGGCGCCGCCGCGATCCAGGAGGCCGTGGCCGACGTGCTGACGCGCAAGGCCGTCGCCGCCTGCCGCGCGCACGGCGTGGGGACGCTCGTCGTCGTGGGCGGTGTCGCGGCCAACTCGCGGGTGCGCGCCCTGGCCGCGGCGCGCTGCGCGGCGGCGGGGATCGCCCTGCGCGTGCCGCCGCCGTCGCTGTGCACCGACAACGGCGCGATGATCGCCGCCGTCGGCGACCTCCTGGTACGGGCGGGGGAACCGCCCGCGCCCGACCCGCTGGCCGTCACCGTCGATCCCTCGGCGCCCCTCGAACGGGCCGCGCTCCACCCGGCCCCGGCCGCCGCCATGGGAAGGTCCGTCTGACCGTGCTCACCGCGTCGAGGAGGTCGGGCGCACGACGCGGCACGGCTCGTTCTTCCAGATGAACGGCAACTTCTCCTTCGGCGACCGCGCACCACGCGGACGACGAGGCGGCCGAGTTGTGGCGGCGGATCGCCGGGCTGCTGCCGGAGCGGATCGTGCGCCGGGGCGACGAGGGCCACTTCTGGTCGATGGGCGTGCCGGGGCCCTGCGGCCGTGCTCCGAGCTGTAACTACGACCGGGGCCGGCGTTCGGCCCCGAGGGCGGCCCGGCCGTGGACGAGGACAGGTTCATGGAGTTCTGGAACCTCGTCTTCATGGAGTACGAGCGCGGCGAAGGCGCGGGCAGGACCGGCTTCCCGATCCTCGGCGACCTGCCACGCCGCAGCATCGACACCGGCATGGGCGCCGAACGCATGGCCATGCTGGACACGACCGTCGCCGAGGTACGGCGCGCGGGCGGCACGACGCTGCCGGGCGCGCGGGCGTTCCTGCTGCACGACACGTACGGCTTCCCCGTCGATCTCACGCTGGAGATGGCCGCGGAACAGGGCGTCGGCGGCCGAGGGGCGGAGCGTCACGGTGGTGCTCGACCGCACGCCGTTCCACGCCGAGTCGGGCGGCCAGGACAGCGACGCCGGGCGGCTCACGGCGGCGTCGGCCGAGGCCGAGGTGCTGGACGTGCAGCGCCCGCTGCCCGGCCTGGTCACCCATCAGGTGCGCGTGCTCGCCGGGGAGCTGGCGCCTGGCGACGAGGTCACGGCCGCCGTTGACCCCGAGTGGCGGCTCGGCGCGCGGCAGGCCCACTCGGGCACGCACGTCCTGCACGCCGCCGTACGCCAGGTGCTCGGCCCGGCCGCCCTCCAGCCCGGCGCGTACAACCGGCCCGGCTACCTGCGGCTCGACCTCCCGTGGCGCGGCGCGCTGTCGGCCGCCACCAGGCAGGAGGGCGAGGTGCGGCGGATGCCGCTGGCGGAGGCGCGGCGGATCGGGGCGCTGGCGCTTTTCGGCGAGACGTACGGCGAGGACGTGCGGGTCGTGGAGATCGGCGGCGCGTGGTCGCGGGAGCTGTGCGGCGGCACGCATGTCGCGCACGCGTCGCAGATCGGCGTCGTCGCGCTGACCGGCGAGTCGTCGGTCGGGGCCGGGCTGCGGCGGCTGGAGGCGGCGACGGGCTTCGAGGGCTTCGCCTACCTCGCGCGCGCAGGTACGGGCGCCGCGCGCCGAACTGGCCGAGCGCGTCGGGGCGCTGCTCGAACGGCTGAAGGAGGCCGACCGCAGGGCCGTGCGCCTCGCCGGGCGGGCGACGGCGGCGCGGGCCCGTGAACTGGCCGCCGCCGCGCGGCCGGTGGGCGGCGTGCTGCTGGTGACGGCGGTGGAGAACGTGGGGGCGGCCGGGGCGCGCCCGCTGGCCGAGGCCGTGCTCGGGCGGCTGCCTGGGCACGAGCCCGGCGTGGTCGCGGTCGGCGCGCACGACGGGCGGCGGGCGACGGTCGTGGCGGCGGGAACGCGGGCGTGGCGCAGGGCGGCGGCCTGCCCGTGTCCGGGCTGGACGCCGCCCTCGCCTCGCTGCCTGGCCTGCTCGGCGGGCGGCGCTGACCCCGGGTTGGGTCAGCCGTGCCCGCCGCAGCACGGATGCGGGTCGGGGATCTCGAAGGGCACGTACCGGCCGCCGCGCGCGGGCATGAGCCGCAGCAGCAGCCCGTCGCCCTCCCACTGCGGCCTGACGTGGTCGCGGGTGTCGAGGAACGCCTCGGGGTCGGGGACGCCGCCGCCCAGGACCTCGGCGCGGTCCACGGCGGTGGTCGCGTACAGGTCGGCCAGGGTGAGGCTGCCCGTCAGCGTGTCGGAGCCGGGGAAGACGACCGCCCTGCCCGCCGTGCGGCGCGCCGCGTCGGTGAGCCACGGCGCGTCGGTGACGACCGTCAGGCCCTCCTCGGCCGCCGCCCCGGCCAGACGGCCGGGGACGGCGCCGGGGAGCACCAGGGCCAGGGCGACGCCCGGGTCCGGGTCGCGCACCAGGTGCGTCGAGGCGTACGCGCCGACCGGCAGCGGGAGGTGCCCCGCCAGCCGGTGCAGCAGGTGGTCGGCCCGCTGGAGGGTGGTGATCCCGCCGGTGAGGCCGACGGCGGTCACTCGGTGACGACCCAGATCGGGTTGGAGTAGAACCACAGGTCGAGCCACGGGTCGGCGTCGCCGAGGACGTCGAGCGCGGGACCCGCCGGGTCCACGGCGGCGCCGTTCAGGCCCGGCTGGCTGCGCTTGCCGTCGGTGCCGCGCAGGCGGACGTAACCGGGGCGGTCCACGCGGCCGAGGCGGTGGGTGAGGCGCAGGACGCCCTGCTCCTTGTCCACCTCCCAGGACTTCGCGACCTTGGTCTCCGGGGCGTGGAACGTGTCACGGTCGCGGGCGCGGCCGGTGACGAGGCCGCGGATGACGTCCACGCGGGCCAGCTTGGGCACGAACTGCGCGGCGTTCGGGAAGGAGGTCAGCGCTATCTCGATGCTCAGCTCGACCTGCGAACCGCGGCGGACGTGGAGCGTGCCGCCCAGCGTCGCGGAGCGGCTGCCGGAGCGCAGCTCGGCCTTCAGGCCGGAGATCAGCCCGCCGTGGTCCACCCAGACGCGGCCTTCGCGGATGCCCTGCATGACGGCGGCGTAGGAGAAGCCGTAGGCGCCGACGTGCGTGCGGCTGTACTGGCCGGGCCAGAAGTCGCCCGCGGTCAGGTTCAGGCCGCTGCCCCGGTAGACCGGGGCGCCGTGGAAGCCGTCGCGGTCGAAGTTCGTGTCGTCGGGACGGTCCGAGGTGTCGGCGTAGTTGACGTGCGAGTCGGAGTTGGCGGTGATCCACCAGGGCTTGCCCTCGGACAGCAGGCTGTCCCACAGGCCGCCGACGGTCGCCGTCATCCAGTCGAAGCCGCCCCAGGTGCGGTAGCTCTCGGCCGGGTAGCCGGGGAAGGAGTTGGCGCCCGGGCTGCCGCTGTAGAAGCCACGGCCGCTCCCGGCGCCGTGCGGGGCGGGGATACCGGCGGCCTGGTGCCCCGGCGCGCCCTCGAAGCCGACGGCGATGCTCGGCTGCGCGTCGCGCCAGCCCCGGATCTCGTGCGGGGAGTCCACGCCCTGGCGCGCCGGGTGGTTGGCGAGCATGAGGGCGTCCTTGACCTTGCGGCGCTGGACCTGGCGGGCGAGGAAGTTCAGGCCGGAGATGGCCAGCGCCTCGTTGGCCGGGGTGTTCGCCGAGGCGTTCATGACGCTGCCGTCGTAACCGGCCTCGAACTGCTTGAGGACCTCGACCTCGTTGTCGCCCGGGTGGACGAAGACGGTGCCGTGCTCGGCGGCCGGGATGTTCCACTCAAGGCCCTGGAAGACCAGGGTGTCCTTGTAGGTGTCCCGCGCCCGCTTGATGTCGGGGTTGACCTTCTCGACGCCGATGCGGTTGTGCGTGACGCTGCCGTGGTCGGTGATGACCATCCAGTCGAGGCCGTAGCGGGCGCCGTTGCCGACCTGGTCCACGACGCGGTACTGGCCGTCGGGGCTGTACTGCGTGTGGATGTGGTGGTCGCCCGCGAGCCACTGGAGACGGTTGCCGCCGCCACCGTTGCCCCGGCCGTGCGCGGAGGCCGCGCCCGCGCCCGTTCCGGCGAGGACGCCCGCGCCCGCGACACCGGCGCCCAGCAGACCGGCGCGGCGCAGCATGCCGCGGCGGGACAGCTGGTCGGGCGTCAGCTCGCTGTCGGGCACGGAGGTGTCGAAGGCCGCGGGCAGCGGGCCGGTGTCGTGGTCGTGGCTGTGACCGTGGTCGTGGCCGTGCGGGTGCTCGTGGTCGTGGCCGTGCGGGTGCTCGTGGTCGTGGTCGTGGTGGTGGTGTCCGTGCCCCATGGCGCGCTCCCAGTGGTTCATGGCTGTACTTCTGCCGCACGCACTCTGTTCGCGCCGTGTGAACGCCAGGTGTTGCCCACCGGTCGGGGAGCCACCGATCGCCTGTCCGGATTCCGGCCCCGCTGGCCGGAAATGACCCGAGGGTCCGGTCAGAGGCCCACGACCATCTTCCCGGTGTTCTCGCCGCGCAGCATGCCGAGGAAGGCGTCCACGGCCCGGTCGATGCCCTCACGCCGCGTCTCGTGGCTCACCAGCGCGCCGGAGCGCAGCCAGCCGCCGACCTCCTCGACGAACGTGGGCCGCAGCGCGAGGTGGTCGAGGACGAGCATGCCTTCGAGGCGCAGCCGCTTGCCGATGACCTGGGAGAGGTTGCGCGGCGCCGCCGGGGGCTCGGTGGCGTTGTAGTGGGCGATCATGCCGCAGATGACGGCGCGTCCGTGGACCGTCAGGGCGCCGATGGCGGCCTCCAGGTGGTCGCCGCCGACGTTGTCGAAGTAGAGGTCGATGCCGTCAGGGGCGGCCTGGGCGAGCTGTTCCGCCACCGGCCCGTTGCGGTAGTTGAACGCGGCGTCGAAACCGTACTCGTCCAGCAGCACCCGCACCTTGTCGTCCGAGCCCGCGCTGCCGATGACGCGTGCGGCGCCCTTGAGGCGGGCGATCTGCCCGGCCTGGCTGCCGACCGCCCCGGCCGCGCCTGAGATGAAGACGCGGTCGCCCCGGCGCAGCCCGCCGGTCTCCAGCAGCCCGGCGTAGGCGGTGAGGCCGGTCGTGCCGAGGACGCCGAGGTAGGAGCTGAGCGGCACGCCGTCCGCGGCGGCGACCTTCGTGGCCTGCCGGGCGGGCAGGGTCGCGTGCTCGCGCCAGCCGAACTGGTGCAGCACGTGGTCGCCCGGGGCGAAGTCGGGGTCCTCCGAGGTGACGACCTCGCCGACCGCGCCGCCGTACATCGGCTCGTCGAGCCGGAACGGCGGGGCGTAGGACTTCACGTCGTTCATCCGGCCGCGCATGGCCGGATCGACGGACATGACGACGTTCCTGACGAGCAGTTCGCCGGGGCCCGGGGGCTGGACGGGGATCTCGCGCAGGGCGAAGTTCTCCGGCGCCGGCCAGCCGTGCGGGCGGGAGACGAGATGCCAGGCACGGGTGGTGGCGGGCGGGGTGGCGGTCATGGCGTGCCTCCGGCTGGGGTCGGGGGGGGCGGGTGAACGCTGGTTCACCCATCATGGCCCCGCGGACCCCGGCCGGGGCGCGCGTACGGCCGTTCACGCGGGGGTGGGTGCCTCACCGGCGGTGGCGGTGGTGGTGCGGGCGGGGCGCAGTCCGGCGTAGGCCAGGACGGCGCCCACGAGCGAGAAGCAGCCCGCCGCGAGGAAGGCGAGCCGGTAGCCGTCGATGCCGGGGCCGCCCGCCGCCATGAGCGCGGCGAGCACGGCCACGCCGATGCCCGCGCCGATCTGGAGGGAGGACGTGATCAGGCCGGAGGCGAGGCCCTGCTGCTCGGCGGGCAGGGCGCCCACGGCGGCGATGTTCAGGCTCGGGAAGGACAGGCCGTTCCCGATGCCGTGCACCAGCAGCGCGGGCAGCAGCACGGTCGCGTAGTCGGCGGAGTCGCCCGCCCGCAGGAAGAGCAGGATCCCGGCGGCCTGGACCAGCATGCCCACGGCGGCGGTGCGCCCGAGCCCCCAGCGGGCGATCACCCGCCCGGCCAGGTTGGCCGTCACCACGATGGCGAGGCCCATCGGCACGATGCCGAGGCCCGTGCCCGACGGGCCGTAGTCCAGGACCTGTTCGAGGTAGAGGACGGCGGTGAACTGCCAACCGATGGTGGCGCAGGCCCAGGCGAGCGCGGCGAGGTTGGCGGTCGTGAGCGCCGGGGACCTGAACACCCGCAGCGGGACGAGCGGGTGGCGCTGCCGCCGTTCGACGGCGAAGAAGGCGCCCAGCAGCGCGGCGGCGCCGAGGCCCGCCTGCCAGGAGGTCTCGGTGAGCGCGTAGACCAGCAGGAGCACGCCCCCGGTGACGGTGGCGGCGCCGACGGCGTCGAAGTCACGGGCGCCGGTGGGGCGGTCGCGTCCCGGCAGCACCGAGGGGGCGAGGGCCAGGACCAGCAGGGCTATCGGCACCGGCAGGAAGAACACGAGGCGCCAGTTGACCTCGGTGAGCAGCCCGGAGGCGATGAGCCCGCCGCTGTAGCCGCTGGCGCCCGCCAGCGCGTACACGCCGAGGGCCCGGTTGCGGGCGGCTCCCTCGGGGAACGTCGTGGTGATCAGCGACAGGGCGGCGGGGGCGGTCAGCGCGGCGGCGAGCCCCTTGACGACCCGGGTGACGACCAGCGGCCAGCCGTCCGACAGCAGGCCGCCGACCAGGCTCGCCGCCGCGAAGACGGCCAGGGACAGCAGGAAGACACGGCGGCGGCCGAACAGGTCGGCCAGCCGTCCGCCCAGCAGCAGGAACCCGCCGTAGGTGACGGCGTATCCGGACACCAGCCACTGGAGCGTGCCCTCCGAGAGCGCGAGGTCGCGTCCGATGGCGGGGAGGGCGACCCCCATCAGCGACAGGTCCATCGAGTCGAGGAACACCGCGGTGCACAGCAGCAGCAGAGCCGCCCCGCGGCGGCCAGCCGGCTTGTCCATGCCAGACCTCCATCTTGGCGCGGACTGTCTGTCCGCAGATGATCGGTGAGCATATAAAGTCGATGAGCGGCACGCAAATAATCTACTGACAGACGATCTGCCGACGGAGGGTCGAGTGCCGGGCGGCTCAGCCGCGGAAGGCGGGCTGCGGCAGCCCCTGCCCGGCGCCGGGCAGCACCAGCACCGAACCGGCGGCGGGCTCGGCGCCCGGCGCGAGACCCGTGCGGGCGGTGGTGATGTACAGGTCCGTCAGGTCGGTGCCGCCGAACGCGCAGGCGGTGGGGCGCGAGACGGGCACCTCCACCGTGAGGTCGAGCGCGCCGTCCGGGGTGAAGCGGTGGACGGCGCCGCCGTTGCGGAACGCGGCCCATACGCAGCCCTCGGCGTCCACGGTCATCCCGTCGGGCGAGCCGGTGAGGTCGGCCGTGTCCACGAACGGCCTGCGGTCACGGACCCGGCCGTCGTCGGTCACGGTGAAGACGTCGATGCGGCGGGTCGGGCTGTCGGTCCAGTACATCAGCGAGCCGTCCGGGCTCCAGCCGGTGCCGCCCGCGGCGGTCGCGTCCGGCACGACCGTCTCGGCCGTGCCGTCGGGCGCGACGCGGGTGAGCGCGCCGCCGCCCTTCTCCTCGTCGTCGCGCACGGTCCCGGCCCACAGGGCGCCGTCGGGGGCGACCGCCGCGCCGTTGCCCCGCCTGCCGGGCACCGCGTCCTCGGCCAGCCAGGAGAACCCGCCCGACGCGTCGTACAGGCCCACGCCGTCACGGAGGTTGACCACCAGGCCGCCGCCCTCGCGCGGCTTGGCGGCGCCGACGTGCTGCCCCGTGTCGAGCACCGTCTGGCGGCCGGTGGCGGGGTCGGAGAGATGGACGCGGGCGGTGAGGACGTCCACCCAGATCAGGCGCCGCGCCACCGGGTCCCAGGTCGGCCCCGCGCCCAGCTCGGCGTGCGCGGCCACCGCGATTTCGATCATGGTCTCTTCCCTACACCCACCACGGCCCGTCACGGCCGAGCCGCTCCGTCGCCCGGCGTCACGCCCACCGCGTCCCGGGCCGACCACCGCTCCTGCCGATGACAAGGTAGTCACCGCGCTCATGGCGGGCAACGACCGGATCGTCCGGCACCGGACGGGGCGCGCCGGGCGCCGGACGCCGGGTCAGCCGCGCCGCTCCCCGACCGCGCGGAGCCGGTTGGTGACGGGGTCGGGCAGCCGGTCGCCCGCGCGTTCCGCCACCGCACCGGCCGCGCGCGCCGCGGCCTGCCGCCCGCTCTGCGCCGCGGTGTCCACGCCGTTGCGCACGGCGGGGTTCTCGGCCAACCGCCGCGCGGCGGCCCGCAACTGCTCGTACCGCTCCCGCCCGGCGCGGGCGCCGAGCACGTATCCGACCGCGGCACCGGCGATGAATGTCAGCTTGCGCATGGGATGCTCCTCTTCTCGCTTGGTCCGAATCCTCGCGCGGCGTGCCGCGCCCTTGGCAACCGGATGTCCCGGATACCGATTTCGAAGCACCCCCGCGGATGCGCTAATGTAAGCGGCGCGGCGAGGGCGATCCCCGGTCCCCGGAGACTTCGGACCCGAGCGGCGCAGTCCCCTGTAGCTCAATTGGCAGAGCAGCCGGCTGTTAACCGGCAGGTTACTGGTTCGAGTCCAGTCGGGGGAGCATCGTCAGGGATTACACCGAAGGGCCCCATCCGGGGCCCTTCTGCTGTTTTCACGCATCTCTCCCCGAACTCCGGGAACCGATCACCCCGTACCCGTAGTCCCTTGCTGTGTACGACGCACCCGCCCCGGGCGGGAGATCGTATGAGCAGCTATGCTGCGGCAGACGGCGCGTACAGATGTACGCGGCACGCCGTCACGGGGCGGTAGCTCAGCCGGTTAGAGCAGCGGACTCATAATCCGTCGGCCGTGGGTTCGAGTCCCACCCGCCCCACACCCCCTTTTGGCCTGCCGCCTCCACCAGGAGAGCGAGCGGGCCTCTTCCATGAGGGGCGGGCGGCGGCAAGGGAGTTCCCGGGCCCTGGCGGTTATCGGCGTTGCGTGAAGTCCTTCCCGCGCTTGATCGGACGCCGACAGCGCGCCTCGCCCTTCGGGGAGGCGCCGAGGAGGAGGGCGCCGTCGCCGTCCGGGCCTGACGGTGTGTGGCCCCGCTGCCGACGTGTCAGATGTGCCGCCCCCGGACAGCTCCCCTTGCACGAACAACTGACATCCCCGGTCGGTGGGTTGTTCGCGGACGCGGTCGTGGACGAGGGGCAGCGTCCTGTGGAGGGCGGGGAAGACGGCGAGCGTCTGCCGGAGGGTGGTGGACGGGACCATCTCGTCGGCGCCGACGAGCCGCTTCGCGAAGCCCCCGTCGCGCGGAGGCCGGTCAGCTGGTCGCGGGCGACGTCGGAGACGGCCCCGGCGAGCTCACGAGCCGGGGGCAGGGTCCGCAACCGGCGCGTTCGCCTCGCGGAACGTCGCCGTCGATGAGCAGGTCAGCGGCCGGTGGCTGCCAGGCCGGAGGGGGTGTCGCGGGCGCCGGTGACGGCCTCGACGGGGACGGCGTCGGCCAGCGCGCGCAGCTCGTCCGGGGTGAGATCGATCACGTCGGCCGCCGCGTTCTCCTCCAGGTACGTCCGCCGCTTGGTGCCGGGGATCGGGACGGCGCCCTGCGCGGTGGCCCAGGCGAGGGCGATCTGCCCGGCGGTGGCGCCGCGCGCGGCGGCCAGGTCGCGCACCTTGTCCACGAGGGCGAGGTTCGCCGCGATGTTCTCCGGCGAGAAGCGGGGCAGGCCGCGCCTGGCGTCGTCGGGGGCCAGGTCGTCCACGCTGCGGATGGCGCCGCTGAGGAAGCCGCGCCCGAGGGGCGAGAACGCGACGAGGCCGATGCCCAGCTCGTCCAGCGCGTCCTTCACGCCGTTGGTCAGCAGGTCCTGGCTGAACAGAGACAGCTCGGACTGGACGGCGGTCAGCGGGTGCGTGGCGTGTGCGCGCCTGATGGTCGCGGCGGACGCCTCGGACAGGCCGATGCCGCGGACCTTGCCCGCCGCGACCAGCTCCGCCATGGCGCCCACGGTGTCCTCGATCGGCACGCCGGGATCGACGCGGTGCAGGTAGTACAGGTCGATGACGTCCGTCCCCAGGTGGCGCAGCGACCGCTCGACGGCCCGGCGCACGTGCTCGGGGCGGCCGTCGAGCCGACGTGCCGCGCCCTCCTGGTCGAAGTCGGTGGCGAACTTGGTGGCGAGGACGATCTCGGCGCGGCGCGCGCCGAGGGCGCGGGCGATCAGCTTCTCGTTCTCGAACGGCCCGTACGCCTCGGCCGTGTCGATGAACGTCACGCCGAGGTCCACGGCCCGGTTCAGCGTGGCGACCGACTCGGCCTCGTCCGCCGTGCCGTAGTAGGCGCTCATCCCCATGGCGCCGAAGCCCTGCCGGGAGACGGTGAGGCCCTGGCTGCCCAGTGCGGTGGTTCTCATCAGCTGTTCTCCTTGCCGGTCGGGGAGCCGACCGCCCGGTACGCGGCGATCTTGCGCTCGACGGCCGCGAGGTGCGCGCCGGTCTGCGCCATCCGGGCGAGGACGTGCTCGCGGTGCCGTTCGAGGATCGCCAGGCGCTCGGCCTCGGTGCCGGGGCGGCGGGCCAGCTCGGTGTAGCGGCGGATGTCGCCGATCCGCATCCCCGTGCCGCGCAGCATGACGAGACCGGCGAGCCAGCGGAGGTCGTCCGCGCCGTAGCGGCGCTGCCCGGCGGCGTTGCGCTGCGCCGGTGACAGGGTGAGCCCCTCCCGCTCGTAGTAACGCAGCGTGTCGATGCTCAGCCCGCAGGCCGTCGCGGCGTCGCCGATGGACAGCCCGCCGTCCGGGACCTCGACCGGGACCTCCGGGACGATCAGCTCGTTCATGCCTCCCAGCGTGCCCCCTGGAGCGCGCACCAGGTCAAACGGCGGGCGGCCCGTCGTCACGCGGCGTGGAGCGCGGCCCCCGGGCGGGGATCTCGCGCAGCAGGGCGTCGGTCAGCTCGGCGAGGCGTGCCGCGTCGGCGGGCGCGAAGAGGTCGGGGCGCAGGGGCAGCGGGGCGTCCAGGTGGAAGGCGCTGAGCGGGGCGGCCGGGGGCGCGTCGAGCAGCCGCAGCAGCGGGGGGACGACGTCGGTCGCGGGCTTGGCGAGCGCCTTCTGCTGCTCGATGAAGCGGGCCGTCGGCGCGTCGTAGGCGCCGCGGAAGCCGGTGGCCGTCGTGCCCGGGTGGAAGAGCACGTACGCGATCCGGTCGCCGTGGCGTTCGGCGAAGGTGACGCCGAGCAGGTCGTTGAGGCGGCCCGTCAGGAACATCGCGCGGACGCCGTCGTAGGCGTGGGCGCTCTGGAGGTCGGCCCAGTCGATCGGGGTGGGGTGGCCGGGGCCCGCGGCGTTGACGATCACGGGGCGCGCGGCGCGCTCCAGCGGGGCGCGCAGCCCTTCGCCGAGGAGGAGGCGGCTCAGGTAGAAGAGCGCGAAGTTGTCCTCGAAGCCGTCGGCCGTGACGGCGCGGCGGCTGCGGAAGAAGCGCGCGCACAGGACGAGGCCGTCGATGACGGGGTGGGCCTCGGCCAGCTCGGCGGCGACGCGGCGGTTGTTCGCGACGAGGGCGAGGTCGGCCTGCACGAACGAGGCGCCGCCGGGCGCGTCGGCGGCCTCGGCCAGCAGGAGCGCGCCCTTGCGGGCGTCGGTGCCCAGCACGATCGCGTGGTCGCCGCGCGCGAACAGCGCCCTGGCGAGGGCGGCGCCGATCCCGTCCGTGCCGCCCTGGATCACGTAGGTCCTGCTCATGCGCAACTGCCCTCCGGTCGGCGGGGACGCGCGGCGGATGAACCGGCCAGGCGTCCGTCGAGAACCGACAGGCTAGCTGAACTGAACTGGTGAGTTCAATTCTTGGCATGGGCGACCCGCTCCCCGGAGCACGCGCGGGGTCAGTCGGCGGACAGCTCGCGGGCGCGGGCCCGGTCCTGGCCGAGCGTCCAGTGGACGATCAGGGCGGGTATCAGCCCGGCGCCGACGAGGACCAGGGCGGGCGCGAAGGCCATCAGGGCGAGCCAGGTCAGGAACTGGACGACGGCCCACGCGGAGTGCAGCGGCCGGGTCGCCAGGTGCCCGGCGGCGGGCGCGAGCCAGGTGCGCCAGTGCGTGCCGCGCCGCTGCTCGGCGGCCTGGAGGAGCCCCAGCCAGCAGGCGACGGCGAGCCCCAGCAGGGCGACCAGGAGCACGAGCCCGACGGCGCCGGGCGGGCCGTCCACGGCGTACCAGAACGGTATGCCCGCCAGGAATCCGAGGGACGCGGCGGCGACCAGGACGCCCAGCGGCCACGCCTCACGGCAGGCCGCGCGGAACTCCCGCAGGTAGCTCCCGACGCCGGTCACCCGCCCGTCGCGCTGCTCGGCGAGCTGCCGCTGGAGGGCGACGGCGGCCGGACCGTAGGTGACCAGCGGGAGCGCGCAGACCAGGAACGTGAGCTGGAGGATCAGGGCGTTCCCCACGGTCGTGAGCGCCGAGGTGATCCGCATCGCGCCCTCGCCTCCCTCGCTGTCTCGGCCGGCCCGCCCACCGGATCCGGCATCGGCTGCGGCGCGGCTCGAAACGGCCGGAAACCGCCGTCCGAGGCCCCGCCAGGTGGGGCGATCCCGCCCCTACCTCTCCCCATGCAGTGTCACACAGTAATCGAAAGGACTGTGTAAAAGTCGAGAGTGCTACGGCCTTGTAAACCCGGGAAGCGTGGTGCTAGCTTCCACGGAAAGCGCTTGCTATGGGGCAAGCGCCACCCCTGGGAAGGTGGAAACTGCATGTCAGGCAGGGCTTTGGCCGCCGTGCTCGCCACCCTCGCGGCGGTGACCACGACGCTGACCGGCTGCTCGGCGGACCGCGGAGACTCCGACACTCTCCGTGTTCTGCTGGCCAACTTCCCGGCGAACAATCAAGGTCAGGCCGTCTACGACGACATCGTGGACATATTCCACGAGTCGTACCCCGACGTGAAGGTCGAGGCGGACTTCGTCCCGTACGACAACCTCAACGCCAAGATCGCCACCTCGCTGGCCGCCGGCACGACCTACGACGTGATCTCCGCCGGTGTCGGCTGGATCCAGCCGCTCGCCGGACTCGGTGCCATCGGAAGCCTGGAGGACGACGGCTTCAGCACCGAGCAGCTCGAAGAGACGGTGTACCCCTCGTTCATCCCGCCGATGCTCCAGGACGGCGAGCTGTACGGGGTCCCGATCGTGGCCAACCCCCGCGTGCTGGCGTACAGCCGCAGCGCGTTCGAGGCGGCCGGGCTCGACCCGGACAGCCCGCCGCGGGACTTCGACGAACTGGTGGCGGACGCGCAGGCGCTCACCGAGCACGACGCGGACGGCAACATCACGCAGGCCGGTTTCGACTTCTGGGCCAAGCCCAGCGGCTACCGGCAGCAGTTCGTCGCCTTCCTCGGCGCCGCGGGCGGCACGCTGTTCGACGACACCGAGCCGCGGTTCGACGGCCCCGAGGGCGAACGCGCGCTGAGCACGATGCGCGACCTCATCGCCGACGGCTCCTCGCAGTACGGCTACCAGAACACGGCGCAGACCGCGCTCGTGACGGCGGGCCAGGCGGGGATGGGCTTCGCCAGCCCGTACGTGGACTGCTCCGAAGGCGAGGGCGGGATCGGCGCCGACAAGTGCGACGACCTCGTGTACTTCAGCCTGGAGGACGAGCAGAGCGCCATGTTCACCGGCGGCCGGATCGCCGCCATGGGCGCGCAGTCGGAGCTTCCCGACGCCGCCGCCGCGTTCATCCGCGCGATGCAGGACCCGGCGACCCAGGAGGCCATCTCCGTGATGGACGTCGGCGTGCCGGTGGACAAGGCCGCCGCCGACTCGGACTTCGTGCGCGGCAACCCCGCGAGCACGTACGCGGTGGACCACCTGGACTCCGCGATCATGGAATACGGCGGAACCAACTTCCTTGAGTTCCGCTCCGCGGGCGGCTGGGCCCTGGACGAGGCGCTCCTCGGCCAGACATCCCCCGAAGACGCCCTCTCCGCACTGGCCGACCTCTCTCGGACCAGAACATGACCACCGGTTCGGAGCTTTCCCCCGTGTCTGTCGTCAACGCTTCCTCACCGGCCCGGCGGCGCCGCCGCCGTGGCGGGGTGGAGAGGGCAAGGGCCCGAGCCGGCTGGTTCCTGCTGGCGCCCGCGTTCCTCCACTCCATCGTCTTCATCGCCATCCCGGCCGTGACCGTCGTCGTGCTCAGCTTCACCGACACGAAGGTGATCGGCGGCGGCTCGTGGATCGGCCTGTCCAACTACACCGAGCTGCTGGACGACCCGCTGTTCAAGAAGGCGGTCGGGCACACCGTCCTCTACACGATCGCGGTCGTGCCGGTGGCGATGGCCATCGCCATCCTGGTGGCCATCGGCCTGAACCAGAACATCAGGGGGCGCGCGCTCTTCCGCACCCTCTTCTACATACCGGTCGTCACCTCGACCGTCGCCGTGGCCTCGGTGTGGCTGTGGATCTACAACCCGTCGAGCGGCCTGGGCAACGAGGTGCTGTCCTTCCTCGGCCTGTCACGCTCCGGCTGGCTGACCGATCCCGACTCGGCGCTGCCCGCGCTGATGGCGATCGGCATCTGGCAAGGCCTCGGCGCCAAGATGGTGCTCTACCTGGCCGCCCTGTCGAACGTGTCGCCCGAGCTGGTCGAGGCGGCGCGCCTGGACGGCGCGAACCGCTGGCAGGTCTTCTGGAACGTGACCTGGCCCGCCCTGGCCCCGGCGCACTTCTTCGTGCTGGTGACCTCGATCGCCTCCTCGTTCCAGGTGTTCGACCTCGTGTTCGTCACCACCAACGGCGGTCCCGCCAACGCGACCAACGTCCTGGCGTTCGACATCTTCCTCAACGCCTTCCAGCGGCTCGACACCGGTTACGCGGCGGCCGAGACCGTGGTGATGCTCCTCATCGTCGGCGCCTTCGTCTACATCGGGCGCCTCACCCAGCGCGACCGGAAGGAGGTGTAGCGACATGGCGACACTCACCGAGGCGCCCGCGCGGACGGCCGGGCGGCCGTCCCAGAAGCCGGTCTCGCACCGGCCCCCGAGCGCCCGCGTCGGGCGGGCCCTGCTCTACGTCGCCCTGACCGTCGGCGGACTGCTGATGGTCGCGCCGTTCCTGTGGATGGTGCTGACGTCCTTCAAGTCGATGAGCGAGGTGGAGGCGTTCTCCTGGCTGCCGGACGGCATCCAGTGGCGCAACTACACCGACGCGCTGGACGCGGCGCCGTTCGGCACCTACTTCCGCAACAGCGTCATCGTCGTGATCGGCCAGACCATCCCGGTGCTGATCCTGTCCACGGCCGCCGGGTACGCGCTGGCGCACCTGCCGGTGAAGGGCAGCAGGACGTTCCTGAACTACTTCATCGTGCTGCTCACGGTGCCGTTCCAGGTCCTGATCGTGCCGCTGTTCCACGTCGTGCGCCACATCCCGCTGGCCGGGGGCAACGACATCTTCGGCACGGGCGGCACCGGCTGGATCAACACCTGGTGGGCGCTGATCATCCCGTTCGTCTCGGGACCGATGTACGTCTTCCTCGCGCGGCAGTTCTTCATCTCGCTGCCAGGCGAGCTGGCGGACGCGGCCCGCGTGGACGGCGTGTCCGAACTGGGCATCTTCCTGCGGATCATGATGCCGCTGGCGAAGCCCGCGCTGGTGACGATCGCGCTGTTCAACATGGAGTCGGCGTGGAACGGCTTCCTGTGGCCCCTGGTGGCGACCGCCTCGGAGGACCTGCGCCCGCTCCAGTTCGGCCTGGCGACGTTCGCGCAGAGCGGCGACATCCAGTGGCCGTTCCTGATGGCGATGTCGGCGGTGGCGACGCTGCCGATGATCCTGCTGTTCGTCCTGGGCCAGCGCTACTTCATCGCGGGCCTGGCCAACACGGGCCTGAAGGGATGACCCCGCTGCCCGCGCCCCGCGCGGCGCGCGACCGGCTCGGCTTCGCGACGCTCGGCTGCCCCGGCGCGCCGCTGGCCGAGGTGATCGCACTCGCACGGCGGCACGGCTGCCCGTACGTCGAACTGCGGGCCGCCGAGGGCGAGATCCTGCACACCGGGCTGCCCGCCGCGCGGGTGGCCCGGGTGCGGGAGGAACTGGACGCGTCCGGCGTGGCGTTGCTCGCGCTGAACAGCTACGTGCGGCTGTGCGTGCCGTCGGCAGGGCCTGGCGACGACCAGGAGGACGCGCTGCTGGCCCACGTCGAGCTGGCCGCCGCGTCCGGGGCGCGCGCCGTGCGCGTCTTCATGAACGACGAGGAGCCGCACGGCGGCGACACCCCGACCGAGGGGGAGCGGCGCGCGCTGGAACGCCTGGCGCGCGTCGCGCCGCGCGCCGCCGCGGCGGGCGTGACCGTCGCCCTCGAGACGCACGACTCGCACGCACGCGCCGACCGCGCCGCCCGCTTCCTCGCCCACCTCGACCGGCGCGCGCCGGGCCACGGCTGCGGCGTCGTGTGGGACACCGCCCACACCTGGGCGCACGGCGAGACGCCCGCGGAAAGCCTCGCGCTGCTGCGGCCCTGGCTGGCGTACGCGCAGATCAAGGACGTGCGCTCGGCCGCCGATCCCGTCCCCGTCCCACTGGGCGCGGGCGGCTATCCGGTGGACGCGCTCGCCGCCGCCCTGCGCGCCGACGGCTACGCGGGCCCGCTCTCCCTGGAATGGGAGCTGATGTGGCACCCGGAGCTGCCCGGCCTCGACGAGGCACTGACCACGGCGCGGTCCTGGGCCGCGCCGCTCCTGACCGATCTCCCGGAGGAACCTCCCGCATGACCCCGACGCCGCTCGAACTGCCAGGACTCGACCGCTTCTCCGCCGCGCTGACCCGGGTGCCGTCGCCGCCGGAGGACCGCGAGCTGAGCCCGTACACCGGCCTGACCCGCGCGCACTGGCTGGCCGCGGCGGACGACCTGCTGCTGTCGGCGGCCCGCTACCGCTCGCCGGGCGGCGCGCGCATCGACCTGCCGGGCACGACGTCCCAGCAGGGCGTGCGGACGGACGGCATCGAGGGCTTCGCCAGGACGTTCCTGCTGGCCGCGTTCCGCCACGTCGGCGAGGGCGGCGCGGACCCGTACGGCCATCTGGACCGCTACCTGGAGGGCGTCGTCGCGGGCACCAGGCACCCGGGCCGCGACGACACCGACTCCTGGCCGGTCATCGGCCACATCGGGCGGCACGGGCAGCCGCACGTGGAGGCGGCGTCCGTCGCGCTGAGCATGCACCTGACCAAGGCCGACTCGTGGGACCGCCTCTCCCCCGACGAGCGCGACCGGCTCGACGCCTGGCTGCGCCACGCGCTGCGGCACGAGCCTTCGTCCAACAACTGGTACCTGTTCCCGCTGACCATCGCGAGCTTCCTCGAAGGCGTCGGGCGGCCCGACGACGAGACGCGGTACGTCATCGAGCGCGGCCTCGGCCTGATCGAGCAGTGGTACCGCGGCGAGGGCTGGTACTCGGACGGCGACGGGCAGGCGTTCGACCACTACGTCGGCTGGGCCCTGCACCTCTACCCGCTGCTGCACGCCGGGCTGCGCGGCGACGACGCGCTGCTGACGCGCCTCGGCGACCGCCTGGAGGAGTTCCTCGGCAGCTACGCCCCCACGTTCGACCGCAACGGCGCGCCCCTGCACTACGGCCGGTCGCTGACGTACCGCACGGGCACGCTGGCCGCCGTCGCGATGGGCGCGTACACCGGGCGCACGCCGCTGGGCCACGGCCAGTCGCGGCGCGTCCTGTCCGCCGGGCTGCGCTACTTCCTCGACCGGGGCGCGACGACGGACGGCGTCTTCACCCTCGGCTGGCACGGGCCGCACACCGAGCCGACGCTCCAGCGCTACTCGGGTCCCGGCTCGCCCTACTGGGCGTCCAAGGGCTTCGCCGCGCTGATGCTCCCGGCGGACCACGGCCTGTGGACGGCGACGGAGGAGGCGCCGGAGTACGAGCGGCAGGACTTCGTGCGCGGCGTCGTCCCCACCGGGCTGCTCGTGCAGCGCACCGCGCGGGACGGCCTCGTGCGCGTCCACAACCACGGCAGCGACCACATCAAGCCGCACCAGGCGGACTCCGGGGCGCCCGACCCGCTGTACGCGCGGCTCGCGTACTCGACCAGGACCGGGCCGACGCCGCTGCACAACGCGCCGGACAACGACATCGCCGTGCGCTACCGGGGGCTCTGGAGCGTGCGGCGGCGCATCCACATGGCGGGGGGCGGCGAGAACTGGGCCGCGTCCTGGCACAGCCCGCGGTTCGCGGAGTTCGCGCCGTTCGACGCGAGCCCGGACGCGCCCGGCGGGCCCGTGCTGCCTTCGGTGCGCATCGACAGCGCGGTGGCGGTGGACGGCGCGTGGGAGGTGCGCGTGCACCGGCTGTGGAACGTGCCGCCTGGCGTGCCCGTGCGGTTGTCGGGCTGGGCGGTGGCGGGCGCGGACCCCGAGTCGCTGGTCACGGAGTTGGGCGACGCGTCGGTGGCGGTGTCGGCGGTCGTGGACGGGGCGCCGCTGGCGTCGCGGCTGACCGCGCTGCACGGCTGGACCGAGGCGCGCACCGAGATCGCGCCCGCGGGGACGGCGTACGGGGCGTGGGCCGTCGTGCCGCAGCTGTACGGCGCGGCGGGCGACGGCGTGTACGTCGCGCTGGCGTCGCTGGACACGGAGGAGGCCACGGCCGCACCGTCCGCGCAGGACGCGGGCGCGCGGGTCGAGGTGGACGGCGGGCGGGTGCGCGTCGTGTGGGCGAGTGGCCGCGCGGACACCGTGCTGGACATGGACGCGGTGGCCGCCGTCGCGGTCGCGGCGTGGCGGTGACGGGCATGGCGGGACGGATCACGATCGCCCTCGACCTGCGGGACGAGCTGGCCGACGACCTGTTCGACGCGGCGCTGCGCGCCAGGCTCGACGCCGTGGGCGTCGTGCTGCGGACGGACGGCAGCGGCGACCCGGCCGTGCGCCAGCGCGCCGACGTGCTGGTGACGGGCTGGGGCACGCCGCCGCTGCCGGAGCGGCGCGAGGCGCTGGGCCGCGTGCGGCTCGTCGCGCACAGCGCGGGGACGGTGCGGCGGCTCGTGCCGAGGTCGCTGGTGGCGGACGGGGTGCAGCTCAGCCACGCGGCGGCGGGCATGGCCAGGTCGGTCGCGGAGCTGGCGCTGTGGTTCACGATCGGCCATCTGCGGTCGCTGCACGGCGTGGAGCGGGCGATGCGCGGCGGGCAGGACTGGGCCGCCGCGCAGGCGGTGCCGCTGGGCACGACGGTCGCGGACACGCGGATCGGCGTCATCGGCGCGAGCCGGGTGGGGCGGGTGTACGTCGAGCTGGTGCGGGCGCTGGGGGCGACCGTGCCGGTGTACGACCCGTACCTGCCGCAGGCGGAGGCCGAGCGGCTGGGCGTGGTCCTGACGCCGCTCGACGAGCTGTTGGCGACGTGCCCCGTCGTCGCGCTGCACGCGCCGGTCACCGACGAGACGCGCGGGATGCTGGACGCGCGGCGGCTCGCGCTGATCCCGGACGGCGGCGTCCTCGTCAACACGGCGCGGTCCGCGCTGATCGACGGGCCCGCGCTCGTCGCGGAGCTGCGCACGGGGCGGATCTCGGCGGCGCTCGACGTGTTCGACGAGGAGCCGCTGCCGCCGGGCGACCCGCTGTGGTCGCTGCCGAACGTGACGCTGACCCCGCACATCGGCGCGGCGACGCGGCACTCGCGCAGGACGCAGGGGGCGATCGTGGTGCGGGAGATCGAGCGGTTCGCGCGCGGCGAGGCGCTGGAGCACGCGATCCGCGCGGACACGTACGACCGCCTGGCCTGACGGGCGGGCGCGCGACCGGCCGGGCCGGGGCCCTGTGACGGGGCCCCGGCCCGGCCGTGACAGGATCGCGCGATGCCCCTCCCGCCGTCGGTGGACGGTCCTGAACCCGCCGCGCTGCGCCGCTACGTGGACGGATCGCCCGAGTTCGACTCCCCCAGGTACCTGGTCCTCCGCCACCTCGACGCGCTGCCGGACCAGGAGCTGGCCCCGTTCCTCCAGGACCTCGGCCGTGACGCGCGGCGGATCACCGACGCCGAGGTGGAGCTTCTGCTCAGGTCGCCCGACCCGGACGCCCGCACGGTCGCGGCGTGGATGATCGGGGTGGACCGCCGCGAGCGGTTCCGCGACCGGCTCGGCACGTTCCTGCGCACCGCCAAGGAGCGGGACGACGCCGGGTGGAGCCACTGCTCCGCCCTCGCCCTGCTCGGCACGCGCAAGGACGCCGCCCTGCTCCTGGCCTACCTGAAGCACTACCTCCGTCGGCCCGACCGCCGCTTCGACCAGTACCTCGCGATCGGCGCGCTGCTCCACCTCGACGGTGTCCTGGGCAGCGACCACGCGGGGCCGCTGCTGGTGCCTGGCGGGCTCTGGGAGAGCTGGGCCACCGTCCACGAGCCGGTGCCCGCACGGACCAAGGAGCACTTCGACGGCGTCCGCGCCGCCATCGACCGGCACGCGCGCCTCGCCCCGGGGCCGCGGCCGTCAGGCAACGACCCGCGCCCGGTCAGGCCCTGACGGGAAGCCGGTCCGCGCGGTCAGGCGGCTCCCCCACCTCGGCCGCCGCCGCGCGCGCCGTCAGGGCGCGGTCGATGGCGTGCGACGCGGCGAAGCCGAGGACGACGACGAGGACGCCACCGGCCGCGTCCAGCAGGTAGTGGTTCGCCGTGCCGACGATGACGACGGTCGTCGCCACCGGGTAGAGGAACCCGGCGACGCGCAGCCAGGCGTACGGCGCGGCCCGCCACAGGACGAGCGCGCACCACAGCGACCAGCCGACGTGCAGCGACGGCATGGCGGCGTACGGGTTCGTGACGCCGGTGAGCGCGCCGAAGCGCGGGTCGTCCAGGTCCTGCGGGCCGTTGGCCGTGTCGATGTAGCCGAGCCCCGGCATGAGGCGGGGCGGCGCCAGCGGGTAGAGCCAGAACCCGGCGAGGCCGAAGAGCGTCGTGAACGCGAGGGCGCGCCTGGCCCGGCGGTACGTGCCGGGGTGGCGGACGAGCAGCCAGCCGAGGATCGTCAGCGGGACGGCGAAGTGGAAGGTCGCGTAGTACATGTCCATGGCGTCCGCGAGCCAGGGCGTGTCGGCGACGAAGTGGTTGATGCCGTGTTCGATGTCGATGCGCAGGAAGCGTTCGATGTCGAGGATCTGGTGGCCGTGCGCCTCGACGGTCTCGCGGTCGCCGCGCACGTAGCCGCGTACGTAGGAGTAGGCCCAGTACCCGACGCGGATGAGGGCCAGCTCCAGCAGCAGGTTGGGACGGGAGGCGAGGCCCGCGCGTACCGGCCGGGACCACAGCGCGGAGTCGCGGGTCAGGAAGCGCAGCACGCACGCGGCGAGCAGGGCGCACAGCAGCGGGACGTTGTCGCCTATGACGGCGAGCGAGTCGATCTTGGGCAGCAGCGCGTCCCCCGGCACGACGAGCGCCAGGACGACGAACACGGGCCACATGGGGCGGTCGGCGGTGCGGCGGCCGACGCGTCCGGCCAGGGCGAGCGCCAGCCACAGCTGGAGCTGCTGCGGGGCGGCCGGGGTGGCGGCCAGCGCGGCGCAGCCGACGAGGGCTGCGGCCAGCAGGGGCTGGCCGTCCGTGGCGTACCGGGCGGCGCGGCGCAGGGCGAGGGCGCAGACGGCGGCGGCGAGCGCCGTGAACAGGACGATCTCGCCCGGGCCGCTGAGGCCGAGGCGGAGCAGGGCGCCGTGGAGGGACTGGTTGGCGGGGTCGTCCGGAGCCGGTTCAAGTCCGGCTCCGGCGAGGTGGTGCAGCCAGAACGTGGACGAGTCGCCTGGCAGCACGGCCCAGGCGGCGGCGGTGACGGCGGCGAACGTCCCGGCGGTGACGACGGCCGCGTTGCGGCGGCCCGTCAGCAGGAGGAGCGGTGCGAACAGCAGCAGCGCGGGCTGGAGGGCGGCGGCGACGCCGATCAGCGCGGCGCCGTACGGGCGGCGTGCGGCGAGCAGCCATCCGGCGAGGGCCAGCGGGACGGCGACGATGTCGAGCCGGGCGGCCGTGACGGTCTCGCGCACGGGGATGGCGACGACGAGCAGGGCGAACGCGGCGGGCAGGGCCCAGGCGCGCTGCGTGGACGGGAGCGCCCGGACCGCGATCGCGGCCAGCGCGGCGGCGACCAGCAGGACGAGGCACGCCCACGCGACCCCGGCGTCACCTGCCACGGCGGCGAAGGGGCGCAGCAGCAGCGCGGCGGCCGGTGTGCCGCTGAAGCCGCCCGCGCCGTGGAGCGGCAGCTCCGGGTCGTCTAGCCA
This sequence comes from Streptomyces avicenniae, assembly GCF_000719135.1. Taxonomy (GTDB): domain Bacteria; phylum Actinomycetota; class Actinomycetes; order Streptomycetales; family Streptomycetaceae; genus Streptomyces; species Streptomyces avicenniae. The sequence goes on from NZ_JOEK01000017.1 coordinate 168,655, forward strand.
GGCGGGGCGGCCGGTGAGCCGTTCGGCGGCGGGCAGTCCTTGAACCGTGAGGAGACGGTGCACGACGGCGGCTGCGGCCAGCAGCCACAGGCCGCACAGGACGGCGGGGCGGACGCGGGAGACGTGCTCCGTCGTCCGTACGTTCTCGCTGTCCGCCACCCGTACGCCTTCTGAATTCTGTGTGCCGCCCGCTGTCGGCGTGATGAACGGCCGACATCCCGAAAATGTACCTGGCGGTCGGTGGCGGCGCGCGGGGTGGGGGCGCGCGCCGCCGAACGGCCTGTCGCGGGAAGGCGGCGGACCGTCAGAAACCCTCGGGGAGGCGCGGGACGTAGGGCGCGGCGAGGCGGGCGACCTCGTCGTCGGTCAGGTCCAGATCGACGGCGGCGACAGCCTCCGACAGGTGGTGGTCGCCGGTGACGCCGACGATGGGCGCGGTGACGGGCTCCCGGTGCAGCAGCCAGGCGAGCGCGACCTGCGCGCGGGACACGCCGCGCTCGGCCGCGACGGCGCCGACCACGTCGATCACCTCGCGGTCGGACTCCACGGCCTGCCGGTAGAGGCGGGAGCCGAACGCGTCGGACGCGCTGCGCCGGGTCGCCGTCTCGGGTTCGCGGGCGAGCCTGCCGCGCGCGAGGGGGCTCCAGGGGAGGACGCCGACGCCCTGGTCGAGGCAGTACGGCAGCATCTCGCGCTCCTCCTCGCGCATGAGGAGGTTGTACTGGTTCTGCATCGAGACGAAGCGCGTCCAGCCGTTCAGGTCGGCGGCGTGCTGGGCGAGGGCGAACTGCCAGGTCCACATGGACGAGGCGCCGAGGTAGCGGACCTTGCCCGCGCGCACGAGGTCGTGCAGCGCCTCCATCGTCTCCTCGACGGGGACCTCGGGGTCGTAGCGGTGGATCTGGTAGAGGTCGATGTGGTCGGTGCCGAGGCGGCGGAGGCTGGCGTCGGCCTGGGCGTGGATGGCGGCGCGGGACAGGCCGCTCTCCTTGGGGCCCTCACCCATCCGGCCGTACACCTTGGTCGCGATGATGACCTCGTCGCGCTTGGCGAACTCCCCCAGGAGCGCGCCGGTGAGGACCTCGCTGTCGCCGAGGGAGTAGCTGTTCGCGGTGTCGAAGGTGGTGATCCCGGCCTCGATCGCGGCGCGAACCAGGGGGCGTGCCTCGTCCTTGCCGAGCGACCAGCTGTGGGTGCCGCGCCCCGGGTCGCCGAAGCTCATGCAGCCGAGGACGATCCGCGAGACCCGCAGTCCCGAGCCGCCCAGGCGTGTGTACTCCATCGGTGCCTTCCCCTCGTCGTCGTCCGTCCGTCCCCGCAGTCTGCCCCGGCGAGGGCGCGTGAGGACGGCGGGGCCCGTCAGGGGACGAGGACGATCTTGCCCAGCGTGTGGCCGCCCTCCAGGTCGCGGTAGGCGTCCTTGACCTCTTCCAGCTGGTAGGCGCGGGCGACGGGCAGCTCAAGCTCCCCGTCGTGCAGGAGCGCGGCGAGCCGGGCGAGGACGTCGGCGCGCGCCCCGACGGCGTTGCCGTCCGTCTTCACGCCGTACTGCCCGGCGGCGTCGAAGTCGATGATCGTGTTGATCCGGTCGGGGGAGACACCCAGCTCGACGGCGAGGCGGACGTAGCCGTCGCCGTGGGTGTCGATGAACGCGTCGGGCGCGCGGCCCGCGACGGCCCGCAGGCGGTCGGCGACGCCCACGCCGTGCGCGACCGGGACGATGCCGTGCTCGGCGAGCCAGTCGTGGTGCGCCGGGCCCGCCAGGCCGAGGACGGTGGCGCCCGCGTTCCTGGCCAGCTGCGACGCGACCGTGCCGACGCCACCGGCCGCGCCCGCGACCACGACGGTGTCGCCCATGGCCACGCCGACCGCCTCCACGCAGGCCCAGGCCGTGCTGCCGACGACGGCGAGGCCGCCCGCGACCTCCCAGGACACGCCGCTGGGCCGGGGCGTGAGGTTCGCCGCCTCCACGACGACGTACTCGGCCTGGCTCGCCCGCGCGTCGGTGAAGCCGATGACCTCGTCGCCCGGCGCGAAGTCCGTCACGTCGGGGCCCGTGCCGGTGACGACCCCGGCCAGGTCGCTGCCCTGGCCGGAGGGGAAGGACGCGGGCCACTGCGCGTCGAGGAGCCCCTTGCGGATGCTCGCCTCGCCCGGGTTGATCCCGGCGGCCTTCACCTCGACGAGGACCTGGCCGGGGCCCGGTTCGGGGCGCGGCACGTCCACGACCCGCAGGACGTCGATGTCGCCGTACTCGTCGAACCTCACTGCGCGCGGCATGCCGGCTCCTCTCGCGGGCTCCCTGGACGGGCTCCCCCGCCGCTCGTCGGGCAGGACTCAGCGCCTCCCGCCCACTATGAGCCCTGCGGGCGGGGCCCACCACCGGGCGGGTGACGGACGGCGAACACGGCGAGGTGGACGCGGGTGGCGCTGCCGGTCTTGCGCATCAGGCTCGCGACGTGCGTCTTCACCGTCGTCACGCCGATGTGGACGCGGGCGGCGATCTCCGCGTTGGACATCCCGCGGCCGACGTGCGCCAGGATCTCCCGCTCGCGCGCGGTCAGTTCTGGCACGGGGTCGCAGGGGCCGGTGGCGCGGCCCTGCCAGGCGCGCGTCGCGTGCCCGACGAGGCGGCGCAGCACGGCGGGGCTGAACGGGGTGCCGCCGTTCGCGGCCTGCCGTATCGCGTCGGTCAGCTCGGCCGGGGCGGCGTCCTTGGCGAGGAAGCCGCAGGCTCCTGCGGCGAGCGCGGGGTAGAGGTGGTCGTCGTCGTCGAAGGTCGTGAGGACGACGACGCGGGTGGCGGGGCGTGCCTCGGTGATGCGGCGGGTGGCGGTGGTGCCGTCCATGCCCGGCATGCGCAGGTCCATGAGGACGACGTCGGGGCGCTCCGCCTCGGCGAGGCGGACGGCCTCGGCGCCGCCCGCGGCCTCGCCGACGATGCGGATGTCGGGGGTGGACTCGCAGAGCATGCGGAGCCCGGCGCGGACCAGCCGCTGGTCATCGACGAGGAGGGTGCGGATCATGGCGTCTCCCGGGGGACCCTCGGTGCGGGGAACTCGGCGCGCAGCCGCCAGCCGGGCCCGTGCGGCGCGGGGCCCGCGACGAGCGTGCCGCCGAAGAGCGCGACGCGCTCGCGCAGGCCGACGAGGCCGAAGCCGCTGCCGGGGGTGCGCAGCGCCAGGTGGGCGGACGGCGGCCTGCCTGGGCCCTCGTCCGACACCTCGACGCGGACGGTGCGCGCGACGCGCTCGGCGCGGGTGTCGTGGCAGGACGGGGCGGCGGCGGGCTCGGCCTCGGGCTCGGCGAGGGTGACGGACACACGGGTGCGGGTGCCCGCTCCCGCGTGCTTGGCCACATTGGTCAGGCCCTCCTGGACGACGCGCAGGACGGCGAGGCCCCGGACGGCGTCGAGCGTGTCGAGTCCGGGGTCGATCCGGGGTTCGACCCGGAGACCGGCCTGCGTGGAGCGCTCGACGACGGCGGTGACGGCGGCGGGCAGTTCGGCGGGGGCGACGAGCAGCGAGCCCGCGCGGCCCGTGTCCTGCAACGCGGCGGGATCCCGTAACACGGCGACCATCCGGCGCAGGTCGGCGAGCGTCGCGGTGGCGGCGGCGTGGACGTCGTCCAGCACCTCGCGGACGGGTGGGGCGAGGCCGGGCAGCACCTCGCGGGCGACGCCGACGCGCAGCGCCATGGAGGCGACGTGGTGCGCGACGAGGTCGTGGAGTTCGCGGGCCAGCTCGGTGCGTTCGGCGAGGCGGGCGCCCTCGGCGGCCAGTTCGCGGCGCTCCTCCGCCTCGCGGGCGCGGGCGCGGGCCTGGGCGAGGGCGTCGCGGGAGGAGCGCAGGTAGGCGCCGAGGAGGAGGGGCGCGCCGACGACGCACAGGACGCGGTAGCCGACGGCGAGGACGCCGCCGACCGTCTCGTGCTGGTCGAGGATGACGACGTAGGCGAAGGAGACGGCGACCATCCCCAGCAGCGCGGTGCGGTAGGGGCGGCGGACGGCCAGCTCGAACAGGGCGACGCTGGCGAGCACCTTGGCGACGACGGGGGTGGAGTCGGTGACGCCGTGGGCGACGACGATCAGGGCGGACTCGGCGACGGTCACGGCCAGGGGCCAGCTGCCGCCGCCGAGGAACAGCGCGGCGGCGGCGAGGGTCACGGTCCAGTCGCCGGGTGTCACGGGGGTCCGCTGCATGAAGAGCAGGTAGCCGGGTCCGATCACCAGCACCGCCAGCCGCGCGGGCCCGAACCGCTCGCCCACCGCACGTCCCACCCACGTCAACAGCACGGCCCGACAGTATCCCGGCCGGGTGGCAAGCCCACCGGTCAGGCGGCCGTCCGGTCGGCGGCCGGGGCGTCGTGACGCGGGACGCCGACCGGCAACTCGACTGCTTCATCTCGTAGTTGGGCGCGCGTCACGCTGCCCGCCCGATAGGGATGAACTGGGCACGCACCCGCCCCGGACCACTCCCCCGGCCACGTGCGGACGTCCGGCGGCGCGCCTCTCCCCGGCACTCCCCCGGCGTCACGGCGTCACGGCGTCACGGACCCGGCCGGTGACGCCTCGGCGTGGCGACTCTCACAGTCGGGGAACGGCCGTCCGCCGGGCGGCTCCGGCCGTGCGGGCACGGGCGGAGCCCCGGCCGCATTAGCACACTCTGACGCGCGGTCACATACCTCTCAAGGCTGAACCGCCTCCTCCTTGAGGCCGGAGGCTCCGGCTCCACTGGGGATGCCGCGCGACCACTCGCTCGCCGATCGTGATCAACCGTGATCACCGCAGGGCGACAGGCAGGGAGCTGACCATGGTGGAGCGCACGGGACACGCGCTGTTCGTCCGCGAGTTCTTCCGGCATCCGGTCAGGACGGCCTCGCTGGTCCCCAGCTCCCCCGCGCTCGCCGAGCGCATGGCCGACGTCGTGCCCGCGACCGGCCACCCGGTGGTCGTCGAACTCGGCCCGGGCACCGGCGCGTTCACCCACGCCTTGCAGGAGCGGCTGGGCGGCAGGGGCCGCCATGTCGCCATCGACCTGAACCCGCGCATGACCGGCCACCTGGCACGGCGCTTCCCCGGCGTCGAGGTGGTGGAGGACAGCGCGGACGCCCTGCCGCGCATCCTCGCCGAACGGGGCACGGGCCCCGCCGACCTCGTCGTCAGCGGGCTGCCGTTCACCGTCTTCGAGACCGGGGAACGGCCGCTGGTGGAGACCATCGCCTCGGTGCTGGCCCCCGACGGCGCCTACACGCAGTTCAGCTACTCCTGGACGCGCTGGGCCGCTCCCGCGCGCCGCCAGCGGGCCCGCGTCCGCGCCTCGTTCGCCCATGTGGAGACGGGCCGGACCGTCTGGCGGAACTTCCCGCCCGCCTTCGTCTACGTCGCGAGCGGCCCCCGTTCCTCGGCGGAGGTGACGGCCGCCGCGCCGACCTCGACCTCGGCCCCCGCACCGGCCGCCGCGGGCGTGCTCCCGCTCTGACGGCCGGGACGCCGGTCCATGTCCCGCCACGACGCGAGGAACGGCGGGCCCGTCGTCGCCACGAGGTAGACCGCCCCCAGGACGAACAGCACGGGTGACAGGCCGACGACCACGACGGCCGCGCCCGCCGCCAGGCCGCCGAAGGGTATCGGCGCGAAGGCGAGGGAGTCGCCTATCGCCTGCGCGCGCCCCAGCAGATGCCGGGGCACCCGCTCGAAGACCATCGCGCCGATGATCGGATTCAGGAAACCGGCCCCGCAGCCGCCCAGGGCGAAGACCGCCACGACGGCCCCCAGCGGGACGGCCCCCTCCGCCGCCAGCGCCAGGACCACGAAACGGGGCGCGCCGCTCACGAGGAACCCGGCGAAGAACACCGGGCGGCGCGGCAGCCGGTGCGCGATCGCCGCGGCGCACACGCTGCCCGCGACGGCGGAGGCGCCGAAGACGCTGGCCAGCAACCCCAGCGTGGACGGCCCGTACCCGGACTCGCGCACCCACACCGGCAGCAGCACGGCGCTGAACGCGGCGTCCAGGAAATTGGTGACCGCGACGAGCACGAGGAGCGAGCCGAGCATCCGGTCGCTCCGCACGAAGGCGGCGCCCTCCCGCAGGCTCCGCCAGTAGCCGGGCTCCCGCTCGCCCCCGGGCGGCGCGCCGGGATCGGCAGCCGGGGCGGCGGGACGGGCAGCGGGACCGCCCATGCCCCGGGGCAGCACCGCCGCGATGACCAGGGAACCGAGGGCGAAGCAGACCGCGTTGACGAGCAGGCCCGTCATCGCCCCGGCCAGCGCGACCAGCGCGCCGCCCGCGGCGGGCGCCACCGTGCCCGCCAGCCGCTCGACCACCCCGGACAGGCCGGTGGCGCGCTCCATCGGCACCCCGGAGCGGTCGGCCGCCTCGGGCACCATCACCTCCTTCGCCAGATCGCCGGGCCCGCGCGCGGCACCGATCACGGCGACGAGGGCGAGCAGCAGCGGGAACGGGAGCGCCCCGGCCGTGTGGAGCAGGGGTATGACGGCGGCGCAGGAGGCGCTGACCAGATCGGTCGTCCACGAGACGACGCGAGGGCCCGTCCGGTCCACGACCGGCCCCGCCAGCGCCTTGGCGAGCACGTAGGGCGTCAGCTCGCAGAAGGCGACCAGGCCGGTGCGGACGGCGCTGTCGCTCGTGACCAGCACGAACCAGGGCAGCGCGATCGCCGAGATCCCGGTGCCGGTCCTGGCTATGGCGAAGGCGGTCAGGAGCCCCAGGAGGGGACGGCCCCGGCGCGGCCCGGCCCCCCGCCCCGCGCGCCGCGCGCTCACCGGACGTGCTCCGGCGACGGCAGGGCGGGGTCGGGGAGGATCTCGACGATGACCGTCACCCGCTCTGCGCCGGGCGGCGCCTCGACCGGCTCGTCCACGAGGTCGCGGCGGTACCGGGCGACGACCTCGCGCAGGTCGCGGCGCAGCGCACCGGTCTCCTCGGGGGTGAGGCGCAGCGCCACGTCGGTGAGGCCGACGGACTCCTGCCAGACGGCGGGCATCGTCTGGAGCGAGCCGATCGCCGCCTCGGTCCGCTCGGCGTGCGAGGCGGCGACGGCCAGCAGGTAGGCGAGGGTCGCCTCGGGCTCGCTGCGCGCCACATCCATGTCGTTGAACGCGGTGCGCCGGTGCACCGACCGCCACCAGCGCTCCCGGCCCGTGCCCCGCGCGGTGTCCTCCGCGACGAACCCGGCCGCGGCGAGCTGCCGCAGGTGGTAGCTGGTCGCGCCGGAGCTGAGGCCGGTCCGCTGGGCGAGGCCGGTCGCGGTGGCGGGCCCGTCGCCGCGCAGCAGGCCGAGGAGACGGATGCGGAGGGGATGGGCGAGGGCGCGCAGGCCGCGCGCGTCGAGGGCGACGTCGTACCGCGGGTCGAAGCCCTCCGGCGGGGAGTGTGCATCCTGTCCAGTCATGTCACTCACCGTAATCCACAAAGGTTTTTTTGCAAAGACCTCGTTGCAAAAAAACGTGGGCGATCACCCGAAGGAGTCACCGAGGGAGGGGGAGACGAGGAGGCAGCAGGCAGGCCGGAGGGAGGGCGAAGGCCCCCGGGTCACGGTCACGTATCGGCCCGGCGGGCACCGGCGGACACACCGCCGCGCGCGCCGCTCATGATCAACGATCTTCCGCCGCCGGGCACTTCGCTCTGCGCCTCATGTCCGCGACAATGGAGACGCACACCCTTCCACCACCACCCGCGGACGCCGCACGCCTGATCCCCCGGCGCCAGGGCGGGTTAGGGTGACGGGGACCAGCGGTTGAGGAGGCAGATCATATGGTGACGCGACGCACCCCGTTGCCGGGCGTCGGCACCCAGTACGACGTCGCTACCCGGGACGGACGGCACATCTCCGTCGTCGCCCACGAGGACGGCCGACGTTTCGTGAGCTTCTTCGATCCCGAGGACCCGGACGCCTGCGCCTGCACGGTGCCGCTGGAGTCCGAGGAAGCCGCCCGCCTCGCCTCCGTGATGGCACCGGAGCGGGCCGAGGGCGCGCTCGGCGTGGCAGAACTCGGCATCGACCTGGTCACCGAACGTATTCCGATCGAGCCCGACTCGCCCTACCGCGGGCGTCCCATGGGGGACACCAAGGCCCGCACCAGGACCGGCGCCTCGATCGTGGCCGTGCTCCGCAGGACCGGCGCGCACCCCTCCCCAGGCCCTGACTTCCGCCTGGAGGCAGGTGACACGTTGCTGGTCGTCGGCACCCGTGAGGGCGTTGACGACCTGGCCGACATCATCGCAGGGGCGTGACATCCGTCCACCCGGCGCCCGGGACGGGGCCGCCGACGGTCAGCGCTGCACGGAGCCGTGTCAATGACCTCGACTATCGAAGGGTGCGGTGATCGTGCACGACACAACTACCATGCTGATCGAACTAGGAGCCGTCGTCCTGGGCCTCGGCCTCGTCGGACGGCTGGCGGGACGGCTGAGCCTCTCCCCCATTCCCCTGTACCTCCTCATAGGGCTCGCCTTCGGCCACGGCGGGCTCATCCCCCTGTCCACGACCGAGGACTTCATCGAGATCGGCGCCGAGATCGGCGTCATCCTCCTGCTCCTCATGCTCGGCCTGGAGTACACGGCCACCGAGCTGGTGGACAGCTTGAAGACGCAGTACCCGTCCGGCATCGTCGATCTGGTGCTGAACGCCACACCGGGGGCGGTGGCCGGTCTGCTCCTGGGCTGGGGGCCGGTGGGCGCGCTCGCGCTGGCGGGCGTCACGTACATCTCCTCGTCCGGGGTGATCGCGAAGATCCTGACGGAGATGAAGCGTCTCGGTAACCGCGAGACGCCCGTCATCCTCGGCATCCTCGTGATCGAGGACCTGACGATGGCGGTCTACCTGCCGGTCCTGTCCACCGTGCTGGCGGGTGTGGGGCTCGCCAGCGGCAGCGTGACCCTGGCGATCGCGCTGGGCACCGCGGGCGTCGCGCTCTTCCTGGCGCTGCGGCACGGACGGGTCATCAGCAAGGCCGTCTCCTCCGACAATCCGGAGATGCTCCTGCTGGTGGTGCTGGGCCTGACGCTGCTGGTGGCGGGCGTGGCACAGCGGCTCCAGGTCTCGGCGGCGGTCGGCGCGTTCCTCGTCGGCATCGCGCTGTCGGGGGAGGTCGCGCACAACACGCGGCGGCTGTTCACGCCGCTGCGCGACCTGTTCGCGGCCGTGTTCTTCGTGTTCTTCGGTCTCTCGACCAACCCGTCGGACATCCCGCCGGTGCTGGTGCCCGCACTGCTGCTGGCCGTGGTGACCGCCGGGACGAAGATCGCGACCGGCTACTACGCGGCGCGGCGCGCGGGGATCGGTCCACGGGGCCGGTTCAGGGCGGGCGGCGCACTGGTGGCACGCGGCGAGTTCTCCATCGTCATAGCGGGGCTCGCGTCGGCCACGGAACCACGGATCGCGCCGGTCGCGACGGCCTACGTGCTGATCCTCGTGGTCGTCGGCCCGTTCGCCACACGGTGGACGGAGCCCGTGGCACGGCGGGTCGTCGAGTGGCGGCGCTCGCGCCAGCAGGAGACGGCCCAGGTCGTCGGCGAACCGCGTGGGGCGGAATCGGGCGTCTGAGCACGCCCCGGGGGGAGTGAAGGAACGGGCGGGGCCGCCGCAGGGCGACCTTCCGGCCATGGCGCGCGCGTGCGGCGGCACGCGGCGCCACCTGGTCGGCGGCCGACGCGGAACCGCCCGGACCCTGTCACCCGTACGGCCCCCGACCCGTGGGCCGACCGGATGAGGCATCATCTGACCTCATGGGAATCGTCGCCGGTCTGGACAGCTCGTCCGTCCACACACGCATCGTCGTCTGCGACACGGAGACCGGGCGGATCGTCCGGCAGGGCTTGGCGGAACATCCGGTCGGCGGCAACACGCCGGGGGCCTGGCTGCTCTCGCTCGGCGAGGCCACGGACGGCGGCATGCTGGACGGCGTCACGGCCATCGGCGTGACGGCGCAGCCCCTCGGCATGGTCCCCCTGGACGCCGACGGGCAGCCCGTCGGCCCCGCCCTGTCCGAGGGTGACGACGGCGCCCGCACGGCCGCGCTCGGCCTGGTCGAGGCGCTCGGCGGCCGGGCGGCGTGGGCCGAGGCGGTCGGCGCCGTGCCGCACGCGAACCAGCCGCTGGCCCAGCTGCGGCGCCTCGCGCGCGAGGACCCCGAGGCGGCGAAGCGCACCACCACCGTGCTCCAGGCGCAGGACTGGCTGGTGTGGGAACTGCTCGGACGCCCCCGCCGCTGGACCACCGACCGCGGCTGCGCCTCGGCGACGGGCTACTGGTCGGCCGTCTCTGAGGCCTGGCGCTACGAACTGGCCGAGCTGGCCCTCGGCCACCCCGTGAACCTCCCCGACGTCATAGGCCCCGCCGCCACGGCGGGCCACACCCCGGAGGGGCTGCTCATCTCCGCGGGCACCGGCGAGACCATGGCCGCCGCCCTCGGCCTCGGCGTCGGCCCCGGCGACGCGGTGATCTCGCTCGGCGCCTCAGGCTCCGTCTGCGCGGTGCACGACGAGGCGCTGACCGACCCGACGGGCACCATCACGTCGCTCGCCGACGCCACCGGGCGCCACCTGCCCGTCGTGCGCACCTTGAACGCGACGCGGGTCCTGCGCGGCGCCGCCGAGATGCTGGGGCAGGACCTCGCGTCCCTCTCGGAGCTGGCCCTGCGCTCGACACCGGGCGCGCACGGCCTCGTCCTGCTGCCCTACCTCGCGGGCGAACGCACCCCCGACCTCCCGCACACGGCGGGCACCCTGGCCGGGCTGCGGCGGGAGAGCATGAAGCCCGAGCACGTGGCACGCGCCGCGTTCGAGGGCATGCTGTGCGGCCTCGCGGACGCGGCCGACGTGCTGCGGCACCGGGGCGTGCGCATCGACCGCGTCTTCCTGCTGGGCCCGGCGGCCGAGCTGCCCGCCGTCAAGGCGCTGGCGCCCGTCCTGTTCGGCGCGCAGGTCGTCATACCGGAACCGGCCGACTACACGGCGCTCGGCGCGGCCCGGCAGGCGGCCTGGGCGCAGGGGGTGGCGGGCGGCGGCCTGACCGCCGACGCGCCCCCGGCCTGGCCGTCCGCGCCGGGCGAGACGCTGGACCCTGGCGAGGAGCGGCCGGTGGGCGCGGCCGTACGGCAGCAGTACGCGGCGGTGCGCGAGGAGCGGCACCCCGGGGCACTCGGCGCGCTCGACGCCTGACCCGGCGGGGCGGCGCTGCGCCGGGTCAGAGCCCGCGCGCGGCGCGGCCCGCCAGGAGCGAGGCCGCGGTGTCCACGACGCGGCGGGCCTGGTGGCGTGCCGCGTCGAGGACGACCTCGCCGGGCGGGCCGTCACCGGTGACGTGCGAGGTGCCGTAGGGGTTGCCCGACCTGAACTGGACGGGGTCGGTGTAGCCGGGCGGCACGATGACGCCGCCCCAGTGGGAGAAGGTGTTCGCCAGCGCCAGGAGGGTGGACTCCTGCCCGCCGTGCGCGGTGTTGGATGCGGTGAAGGCGGAGTACACCTTGTCGGCGAGCTTGCCCTGGAACCACAGGGGGCCGGTGGTGTCGAGGAACGTCCGCAGCTGTCCCGCCGGGTTGCCGAAGCGGGTGGGGGTGCCGAGGAGGACCGCGTCGGCCCACTCCAGGTCGCCGTGCGCCGCCTCGGCGACGTCGGCGGTGTCCTCCAGGTGACGGGCCCACTCGGGCCTGGCGCCGACCGCCTCGGCCGGGGCCGTCTCGGCGACCTTGCGCAGCCGCACGGTGGCCCCGGCCTTCTCGGCGCCCTCGGCGACGGCGCGCGCGAGGGTGTGGACGGTGCCGGTGGCGCTGTAGTAGACGACCGCGACGTTCACGGGGCGCATGGGCGGTTCCTTCTCTCTCCGAGCTGATCAGAGCTGATCCCGGCTGATCCGGGGTGAGGTGCTCCGACCTGACCGACGGTCCGGTCCGTCCGGTATGACGAGACGGGGCCTCGGGATGTGAGGCGGCCGGCCGGGCGGCGGCGGGACGGATCCGGCCGACCAGGTCACGCTCGACGAGTCGGTGACCATGGCGTTCCTCGTGGTGCTCGACGCGATGACCCCGGCCGAACGGGTCGTGTTCCTCCTGCACGACGTCTTCCGCTACCCCTTCGCCGAGGTGGGCGGGATCGTCGGCCGCTCCCCGGCCGCGTGCCGCCAGCTGGCCGCGTCCGCCCGCCGGCGCGTCCTCGGAGCGCGCGCCCGACGGCCAGCCGGGGCGGGTGGCCCGGTGGGGCGGTGCTGGCCCCGGGGAAGCTCCGCCCCTGGACGACGAACTGACCGGCGCGGCGCGCGGAGTGTCAGGCGGCCGTCCAGTGCGCGGGGCGCGTGAGGTGGGACGGGAAGCGGGTCGCCGCGTCGCCGCGGGCCGCCGTGAGCTGCGGCTGCGTGACGAACAGGGCGTCCGTCAGGTCGGCGCCGCGCAGGTCGGCGTTCCGCAGGTCGGCGCCCAGCAGGTCGGCGGCGCGCAGATCCGCCTTCCGCAGGTCGGCGGCGACGAGGAGGGTGCCGCGCAGGGTCGCGCCCCGCAGCGCGGCGCCACGCAGCCGGGCCCCCATCAGGTCGGCGCCGCGGCGGTCCTTGGTACGCCCCGGCACCGTGGCGCGGACGAGGGCGCTCGCCCGCGCGAGCAGGTCCCCGACCCGGGCGCGCAGCGCGGGGACGTCCACCCGCGCGAGGGACGCGGCGTCGCCCTCGGCCAGCCGCCGCGTCTCGGCGAGGGTCTGGCGCAGCTCCGCGCGCAGGGGCCTGGCGGGCGGGAGCGCGACGGCCTCGGTGAGGTACCACAGCAGCTCGTGCAGCTGCCGCGTGACGGCGAAGGCGTCGAACATGGCGCGGGCCGCGCCGGGTTCGGCCCGCCAGTCGCGCCCGCCGAACGTCATCTGGGAGACGCGCTGCCCGGCGCCGAAGCAGTCGTAGACGGTGCAGCCGGTGTAGCCCGTCTCACGCAGCCGGTCGTGGATGCCGCAGTGGAAGGAGTCCGTGAGGTTGCCGCAGGGCCGCCCGGCGTCCTTGCTGACGGGGAAGTCGGCCGAGGCGGTGAACGGCAGGGCCACGCAGCACAGTCCGAAGCAGCTGCCGCAGTCGGCGCGCAGCGCGGCGCGCGCGTCGGAGGGGCGGTTCGCCGTCTCGGGGGACTGCCGTGACAAAGGGGACGCTCCTGGGCGGTGGCGATGACGAGGGCGGCCGGTCGGCGGGCGCCGTCGCCCATTGTCCTCCCCCGCGCGGCGCGCAGGACCGGCGGCCTCAGTCCAGGTAGCCGCGCAACTGCTCGGCGTAGGTGTGGTCGCGGAGCTTGCTCAGCGTCTTGTGCTCGATCTGCCGGATGCGCTCGCGCGTCACGCCGAAGAGGCGGCCGATCTCCTCCAGCGTGCGCGGACGGCCGTCCACCAGCCCGTAGCGCAGCTCCACGACGCGCCGCTCGCGGTCGGCGAGCGTGGACAGGACGGCCTCCAACTGCTCGCGCAGCAGCATGAACGCGGCGGTCTCGGCGGGTGAGGGCATGTCCGCGTCCTCGATGAGGTCGCCGAGGTTGACGTCCTCCTCCTCGCCGACCGGCGCCTGGAGCGACACCGGGTCCTGGGCCAGCCGCAGGATCTCGCCGACGCGGGCGGGGGTCAGGCCGAGGAGCACGGCGACCTCCTCGACGCTGGGCTCGTGGCCCTGCTCCTGGAGGACGCTGCGCTGGATGCGGACCACGCGGTTGATCAGCTCGACCACGTGCACCGGCATGCGGATGGTGCGCGCCTGGTCGGCGATGGCGCGGGACATGGCCTGGCGTATCCACCAGGTCGCGTACGTCGAGAACTTGAAGCCCCGCGCGTAGTCGAACTTCTCGACCGCCCTGATCAGGCCGAGGTTCCCCTCCTGCACCAGGTCGAGCATGGTCATGCCGCGCCCGATGTACCGTTTCGCCACCGAGACGACGAGCCGCAGGTTGGCCTCGATGAGCTGCCGTTTCGCCAGCCTGCCGCGCACCACGAGCCGGTCGAGGTCGAGCGCCGTCCGGTCGTCGAGCCCGGTGGCCGTCAGCAGCCGCTCCTCCGCGAACAGTCCCGCCTCCACGCGGGACGCCAGCTCCACCTCGTCCGACGCGGTGAGCAGCGGGATGCGGCCGATCTCGCGCAGGTACTGGCGGAAGAGGTCACCCGCGCCGCCGGAGCTGTCGGTCCGCGGGACGGGTGCGGCCGGGGCTTCGGTGGTGAGCGTCTGGGACTGCACGGACGAACCTCCGGTGATCGCGACAGGCGGAAACAGCGAGGATCGGTGACGCGGCTGCCGCGCGGGAGGGCGGCGGGCGCTGTCGGCGGCGCCGGGCGGGCGTGGAGCCGGAACGCGGAGCGGAGCGGTGCGGACGCGGAGCGGGGTGGGGTGGGCGCCGCTCTCAGTGTGCGCCACGACACACTCCGGCCACGAGGGTCGTGCGGGTACTTTTTGCGCGGGCCGGAGCACCCGGCGGGCTCACGGCGCGTGGACGCGCCCGGTCAGAGCGCCGCGACGCCCCGTTCGCGCAGGGCGGTGCGGTACTGCTCCAGCGTCCACAGCTCGCCGCGCAGGTCGGCGACGGCCTGTGGGTCGCCGCCCTGGGCCTCCGCGCGGCGGGCGGTGGACTCCAGGTCACGCAGCCTGCGGTCCACGGCGGCGAGCCTGACCTGCACGAGGCGGCGGCCCGCGTACACGTCGGTCTCGGCGCGGCGGCGGCGCGGCATCGTGAGGGGTTCGACGGCCAGTTCGGTGATCAGGGTGCGGACGGTGTCGTCGGGCGCGGCCTCGCGGACGCGTTCGAGGAACGCGTCGTCGGCCCCGCTGACGCCGCCCGCCTCCAGGACGGCGCGCCGGACCGTGACGTAGGGCGCGGCCGTGAACTCGTCCTCGCCGTAGGCGTCGAAGGCGGGCGCGACGAGGGCGGGGAACTGGAGGGCGAGCTTGAGGAGTTCGCGCTCTTCGAGGAGGGCGGGGCTGCGCAGGTTGAGCGGGGGGCCGGACGAGGCGCGCTGCCCCGGCGGGGTGGCGGCCCGCGCGCCGTCGCCGCCCTGGGCGCCGCCGCCGACGCGCGCGGGGCTGCGCAGGACGGCGCGGGCACCGCCCCCGCCCTGGCCGCCCTGGCCCCCTTGGCCACGCTGCCGGGTCCAGCGGGCGAGCTGGCCGACGCGCCGGACGACGAAGCTCTCGTCGGGGATGCCGACGAGCCCGGCGAGCCGGACGGCGTACTCGTGCTGGATCGCGCTGTCCTTGATCTGCGCGACGATCGGCCCGGCGAAGTCGAGCGCGGCGGAACGGCCTTCGGCGGTGTCCAGGTTGTGCTGCGAGACGATCGACCGGATGGCGAACTCGAAGAGCGGCGAGCGCGTCTCGATCAGCTGCCGCACGGCCTCGTCGCCCTGGCCGAGCCGCAGCTCGCACGGGTCCATGCCGCCGGGCGAGACGGCGATCGAGGTGCGGGCGGCGAACTTCTGGTCGTCCTCGAACGCGCGCAGCGCCGCCTTCTGCCCGGCGGCGTCGCCGTCGAAGGTGAAGACGACCTCACCGGCGCTGTGGGCCGTCGAGCTGTCCATGAGGAGACGCCGCAGGATCTTGACGTGGTCACCGCCGAAGGCGGTGCCGCAGGTGGCGACGGCGGTGGTGACGCCCGCGAGGTGGCAGGCCATGACGTCGGTGTAGCCCTCGACGACGACCGCCCGGTTGGTCTTCGCGATGTCGCGCTTGGCGAGGTCGATGCCGTAGAGGACCTGCGACTTGCGGTAGATCGGGGTCTCGGGCGTGTTGAGGTACTTGGGCCCGTTGTCGTCGTCGCGCAGCTTGCGGGCGCCGAAGCCGACGACCTCGCCGGTGATGTCGCGGATCGGCCAGATCAGCCGGCCCCTGAACCGGTCGATGGGGCCGCGCCTGCCGTCCTGCGCGATGCCGGAGACGAGCAGCTCGCGGTCGGTGAAGCCACGCCCGCGCAGGAAGCGGACGAGGTGGTCCCAGCCCGCCGGGGCGTAGCCGACGCCGAAGTGGGCCGCCGCCGCCTCGTCGAAGCCGCGCTCATGAAGGAAGCGCCGCCCGATCTCGGCCTCGGGGGAGCCGAGCTGCTCGGTGTAGTACTGGGCGGCGGCCTTGTGCGCCTCGACGAAGCGGGTGCGCTCGCCCTGCTGGCGGCCCGGGTTGTAGCCGCCCTGCTCGTACCGGAGCGTGATGCCCGCCTGCGCGGCGAGCCGTTCGACGGACTCGGAGAACGACAGGTGCTCGATCTTCATCACGAAGGAGAGGGTGTCCCCGCCCTCCTGGCAGCCGAAGCAGTGGTAGAGGCCCTTGCTCGGACTGACCTGGAACGAGGGGGACTTCTCGTCGTGGAAGGGGCACAGGCCCTTGAGGTTGCCGCCCCCGGCCGGGCGCAGCTGGAGGTACTCGGAGACCACGGCGTCGATCGGGACCGCGTCCCGTACCGCCTTCACGTCCTCGTCGTTGATCCTGCCCGCCACGCCAGAAGTCTACGGCGCCCCTCCGACACTCCTCCCGGGCGCTCCGGTCAGGGCCGCGGGATGTTGCGCAGGTTGGAGCGGGCGAGCTTGAGCATGCTGCCGACGCCGCCGTCGAGCACGACCTTGCTCGCCGAGAGCGCGAAGCCGGTCACCATCTCTGCCTTGATCTTGGGCGGGATGGACAGCGCGTTCGGGTCGGTGACCATCTCCACGAGCGCCGGGCCCTTGTGGCGGAACGCCGAGCGCAGGGCGCCGCGGACGTCCTTCGGCTTCTCGACCCGCTCCGCGTGGACCCCGGCCGCGCGGGCGACGGCGGCGAAGTCCGGGTTGCGGTAGGTCGTGCCGTGGGCGGGCAGGCCCGAGACCATCATCTCCAGCTCGACCAGGCCGAGCACGGAGTTGTTGAACAGGACGACCTTCACCGGCAGGTCGTACTGGACGAGGGTGAGGAAGTCGCCCATCAGCATGGTGAAGCCGCCGTCGCCCGAGAGGGTGACGACCTGGCGGCGCCGGTCGAGGAACTGGGCGCCGATGGCCTGCGGCAGCGCGTTGGCCATCGAGCCGTGGCTGAACGAGCCGATGATGCGCCGCCGCCCGTTCGGCGTCAGGTAGCGGGCGGCCCAGACGTTGCACATGCCGGTGTCCACGGTGAAGACGGCGTCCTTCGCCGCCTCCTCGTCCAGCACGGACGCGACGTACTCGGGGTGGATCGGCCTGTGCTTCTCGACCTTCCGCGTGTACGCGCGGACGACGCCCTCCAGCGCCTGCGCGTGCTTCTTCAGCATGCGGTCGAGGAAGCGCCGGTCCGTCTTCTCCCGGACGCGCGGCGTCAGGCACTTCAGTGTCTCCTTCACGTCGCCCCACACGGCCAGGTCGAGCGTGGAGCGGCGCCCGAGGTGTTCGGCGCGGACGTCCACCTGGACGATGCGCACGTCGTCGGGCAGGAAGGCGTTGTAGGGGAAGTCGGTGCCGAGGAGGAGCAGCAGGTCGCACTCGTGCGTCGCCTCGTACGCCGCGCCGTAGCCGAGCAGGCCGCTCATCCCGACGTCGAAGGGGTTGTCGTACTGGATCCACTCCTTGCCGCGCAGGGCGTGGCCCACGGGCGACTTGACGCGCTCGGCGAAGCGCATCACCTCGGCGTGCGCGCCCGCCGTGCCGCTGCCGCAGAAGAGGGTGACGCGGCGGGCGTCGTCCACCATGCGGGCCAGCGCGTCGATCTGCGCGTCGGCCGGGCGGACGGTCGGGCGCGCGGTCACGAGGGCGTGCTCCTCGGCGCGCTCCGGCACCTGCTCGGCCGCGATGTCGCCGGGGAGCGCGACGACGCTGACGCCGCCGCGCCCGATCGCGTGCTGGATCGCGGTCTGGAGGACGCGCGGCATCTGGCTGCGGTTGGAGATCAGCTCGCAGTAGTGGCTGCACTCGCGGAACAGGCGGTCGGGGTGCGTCTCCTGGAAGTAGCTGGTGCCGATCTCCGAGCTGGGGATCTGGGACGCGAGGGCGAGGACGGGCGCCATCGAACGGTGCGCGTCGTACAGGCCGTTGATGAGGTGGAGGTTGCCGGGGCCGCAGGATCCGGCGCAGGCGGCGAGGCTGCCGGTGAGCTGTGCCTCGGCCCCGGCGGCGAAGGCGGCGGTCTCCTCGTGCCGCACCTGCACCCAGTCGATGCCTCCGGTCCTGCGCACGGCGTCCACGACCGGGTTGAGGCTGTCGCCGACCACGCCGTACAGGCGCCGCACCCCGGAGCGGACGAGGGTCTCGACGAACTGTTCCGCCACGGTCTGCTTGGCCATCGCTCACGCACCTTTTCCGGAAGAACGGGCAGCATGAGCAATCTATCCACGTATGCGGCTTTCGCACGTTCCGCGCGGCCGGTCGGCTGACCGGCCGCGCGGCGCCGCGCGCCGTCCGCCAGGTCAGGCGTCGGGCAGGAGGTCGGCCAGCGGCGTGCCGGGGTCGGCCAGGGCGTCGGGGTCCACGGGGGCGCCGGAGCGTACGAGGGCCTGGATGCCGTCGGTGACGTCCCAGACGTTCATGTTGAGCCCGGCCAGGACGCGGCCGTCCCGCAGCCAGAAGGCGATGAACGCGCGCTTGGCGACGTCGCCGCGCCGGACGACGCGGTCGTAACTGCCGGGCGGGGCCCAACCGGAGTATTCGAGCCCGACGTCGTACTGATCGGAGAAGAAGTACGGCACCCGGTCGTACGTCACCTCCTGGCCGAGCATGGCGCGGGCGGCGGCCGGGCCCGAGTTGAGGGCGTTGGCCCAGTGCTCGACGCGGCGCGGTTCCCCGGCGCCGCCGCCGGGGAGCGTGCCGGGGACGGCCGCGACGTCGCCCGCCGCGAAGATGCGCGGGTCGCTGGTGCGCAGCGAGCGGTCCACGAGGACGCCGCCCGTGCCGTCGGCCGCCAGCGCGAGCCCGGCGGACGCGGCGAGCGCCGTGCGCGGGGCGGCGCCGATGGCGGCGAGCACGGCCCGCGCGGGCAGTTCCTCGCCGTCCTCGGTGCGGACCCCGGCGACGATGCCGTCCCGGCCGGTGATCGCGGCGAGCCGGGTGCCGAAGCGGAAGGTGACGCCGTGGTCGCGGTGGAGGGCCGTGAAGACCTCGCCCAGCTCGGGGCCGAGGACGGCGTGCAGCGGCGTCGGCTCCGGCTCGACGATCGTCACCTCGACGCCGAGGGCGCGCGCGGCGGCGGCCACTTCGAGGCCGATCCATCCGGCGCCCGCGATGACCAGCGGTACGCCGGTGCGCGCGGCGCTGCTGGTGAGCGCGCCGCGCAGGTGGTCGGCGTGGGAGAGGCGGCGCAGGTGGTGCACGCCCGCGAGGTCGGTGCCGGGGATGCCGAGGCGGCGCGGTTCCGCGCCGGTGGCCAGCAGCAGGGCGTCGTACGGCAGCCGGGTGCCGTCGCCGAGCCTGACCTCGCGGACGGCGCGGTCGATCGCGACGACGGGTTCGCCGAGGTGGAGTTCGACCCGGTGGTGGGCGTACCAGGCCGGTTCGTGGACGTGGACGCTGCCGCGGGTCGCCCGGCCGAGGAGGTAGTCCTTGGAGAGCGGCGGCCGTTCGTAGGGCTGTTCGTGCTCGTCGCCGATCAGGATGACGCGCCCGGTGAAGCCTTCGTCCCGCAGTGTCTGGGCCGCCTTGGCACCGGCCAGGCCGCCGCCGACGATGAGGAACGTCCGGTGTGTCCCGTCCACGCATTGCCTCCAGATCAGGTGTGGCGGTTCAGGTGGTGAACCGATGTGTGGCTCAAGGAGCCTGCCTCACCTGGGGTGTTCACGGGAAGAGGGCGGCGGGGGCACGTGCGCCGGAGTGCGCCCCGGCGGGTGCGGGGGCGCGGTTCACCTTCCGTTCACCGCTCAGCGGCGGGTGAGCCGTGCGTGGAGGGAGCGGGCGGACGCGTCGGTGAGGGCCGCGATCTGGTCCACCAGGACGCGCAGGCGGGCGGCGTCGTCCCCCGCGGCGAGGTACAGCGCACGGTGCTGCGGGTCGAGCCCTTCGGGGGCGCGGCTCCGGAGGGCTTCGCCCAGTTCGGTGAGCAGGGCGCGCTGCCGTGCCCGCTGCCGTTCGAACTCGGGGCGCTGCATGACGTGCGCGTCGGCGACGGCCTTGAGGACGGCGCATTCGAGGCGCGCGTCCTCGGGGACGACGAGGTCGGCCTCGTAGCGGCGCAGCGGGCCCGGGCCGAAGCGGGCGCGGGTGGCGCCCTCGGCGGCGAGGCAGAAGCGGCCGATGAGCTGGCTGGTGGCGTTCTTCAGGCGGGCCTGCGCGGGGGCGGTGCCGTCGTAGGAGGCGGGCCACCAGTCCTGGGCGAGGAGCCGGTCGAGGGCGGCGGCCAGCGCCTCGGCGGGCGTGCCGGGGGGCGCGTAGCGGCGGGCGGCGACGTCGAGGACGGTCTCGCGCTCGGGGGCGGAGCGCAGGAGGGCGGGGGCGAGGTGGCCCGCGTGGATGCCGTCCTCCAGGTCGTGCACGGAGTAGGCGATGTCGTCCGACCAGTCCATGACCTGGGCCTCGAAGCAGCGCGCGGTGGGCGGGGCGTCCTCGCGCAGCCAGGTGAAGACGGGGAGGTCGTCGGCGTAGACGCCGAACTTGTGGGAGCCGGGGTCGGTGGGGTGGGCGCCGCGCGGCCAGGGGTACTTGGTGGCGGCGTCGAGGACGGCCCGGGTGAGGTTGAGGCCGACGGGGCGGTCGCCCTCGGGGCCGGTGAATCGTTTCGGCTCCAGGCGGGTCAGCAGCCGCAGCGACTGGGCGTTGCCCTCGAAGCCGCCGCAGGGCGCGGCGATGCGGTCGAGGGCGCGCTCCCCGTTGTGGCCGAACGGCGGGTGCCCGAGGTCGTGGGCGAGGCAGGCGGCCTCCACGATGTCCGGGTCGCAGCCGAAGGCGGCGCCGAGGTCGCGGCCGATCTGCGCGCACTCCAGGGAGTGCGTGAGGCGGGTGCGGGGGGTGATGTCCCAGGCGGGCTGGGCGGCGTCGCCGGTGTCGGGCGTGACGATCTGCGTCTTGCCCGCGAGACGGCGCAGCGCGGCGGAGTGCTGCACGCGGGCGCGGTCGCGCTGGAACGCGGTGCGGCCTGGCCGCTTGTCGGGCTCGGGGTCGAAGCGGGCGGCGTCGGCCTCGTCGTAGGGGGCGGGGACGGCGGAGGGGTCGGCGCCGGGTGCGGGACGTGCGGGGTGCATGCCCTTGACGGTAGCGGGCGGGCGCACGGGGAGGCGCGGCGCGGCGGGGCCGTGTGCGCCCGCGCGCGGTAGCTTCAGCGAACGGCTGCGGGGCGGGGCGCGTCAGGCGGTCGCGGCGAGCGGCGTGTCCGCGCCGAGGACGCCACGGGCGCGGTCGTAGCGGTGCAGCAGCAGCCGGGCCAGCGCGGGGTGGCTGCCGAGCGGCCTGGCCACGGGCAGTCCTGGCGCGGCCTCGGCGCAGCGGGTGGCGAAGACGCCTGGCGCGGTGAAACACGAGGAGACCGCGATGTCGCGGTGCCCGCGCGCCCGCAGCGTCGCGACGGCCTCCTCGACCGTCGGCGTGGCGGCGGAGGCGTAGGCGGGCAGCACGGTGGCGCCGCCCAGGCGCGCGGACAGCATCTGCGCCGTGTACTCCGTGCCCGCCGCGGACTCCGGGTCGCGCGAGCCTGCGGCGGCGAGCACCACGGCGCCGCCCCTGCGGTACCCGGCCTCCATCAGGCGGCTGTGCAGGGCCTCCGCGAGCAGCGGGTGCGGGCCGAGGGAGCCCGTCGTGGTCACGGACAGGTGCGGGGCTGCGGCGACGAGCGCGGGGATGTCGTGCTTGACGTGGAATCCCCGGCTGAAGAGCAGCGGGACGAGCACCACGTCCCCGCGCAGCCTGGCCAGGGTGTCGGCGAGCAGCGGTTCGTCACGGTCCAGGTGCCCCAGCTCGACGCGCAGCCCCTTCCGCATGGCGCCGACGAGCCGCAGGAGGGTGCGGACGGTCTGGCGGGCGCGGGGGTCGGGGGAGCCGTGCGCGACGGCGACGAGCGTCGGTGGGGTGCTCTGGCGGACGGTGCTCATTCGGCCAGGGTGCGCCCGACCGATTGCGATTGCATTGCGGACATGTCACGAATGCCCGCGCCGTTCGCTCACCGCGCGGGCCCTGCGGCGCTGAGGACGCCGCCCCTGCCGCGTAACGCCGCCCCACGCCCGGCGTAACACGGACGACCCACGATGGCGCCATGAGCGCCGACACCGCCGGGACAGTGAGCAGTATCACGCAGACGCACTGCCCCTACTGCGCGCTCCAGTGCGGCATGGGACTGCGGCGGGGGGCCCACGGGCTCGACGTCGTGCCGCGCGAGGCGTTCCCCGTGAACCGGGGCGCCCTGTGCGGCAAGGGGCAGAACGCGCCCGCCGTGCTGGCGTCGGGCGCCCGTCTGACGGGCCCGCTGGTCCGCGACACCCGGGAGGGCCCGCTGCGGCCCGCGACGTGGCCCGAGGCGCTGGACAGGGTGGCCGCCGGGCTGGCCGCCGCGCGTGGGCGGCACGGGCCCGACGCCGTGGGCGTCTTCGGCGGCGGAGGGCTGACCAACGAGAAGGCGTACGCGCTGGGCAAGTTCGCCCGCGTCGTGCTGCGCACCTCGCAGATCGACTACAACGGGCGCTTCTGCATGTCGTCCGCCGCAGCGGCGGGCAACAAGGCGTTCGGCCTGGACCGGGGCCTGCCCTTCCCGCTCGCCGACATCCCGCGCACCGGCTGCGTGATCCTGGTCGGCTCCAACCCGGCCGAGACGATGCCGCCCGCCGTGCGCTACCTCACCGAGCTGCGCGCGAACGGCGGCACGCTGATCGTGATCGACCCGCGCCGCACCCGTACCGCCGAGCTGGCCGACCTGCACCTCGCGCCGCGCCCCGGCACCGACCTGGCGCTCGCCCTCGGCATGCTGCACCTGGTCGTCGCGCAGGGCCACACCGACGAGGCGTTCATCGCGGAACGCACCTCCGGCTGGCCCGCCACGCGCGCCGCCGCCATGGCGCACTGGCCCGAGCTGGTGGAGCGGATCACCGGCGTGCCGGTGCCCGCGCTGCGTGAGGCCGTCCGCATGTTCTGCGCCCCGCAGGCCGCCATGGTGCTGACGGCACGCGGCCCCGAGCAGCAGGCGAAGGGCACGGACACGGTCGGCGCGTGGATCAACCTGTGCCTTGCCACGGGCCGCGCCGGGCGCCCGTACTCCGGCTACGGCTGCCTCACCGGCCAGGGCAACGGGCAGGGCGGCCGTGAGCACGGGCAGAAGGCCGACCAGCTGCCCGGCTACCGATCCCTGACGGACCCCGCCGCCCGCGCCCATGTCGCCGCGGTGTGGGGCGTGGACCCTGCGGATCTGCCAGGGCCGGGGCGCAGTGCCTACGAACTGCTGGACGCACTGGGCCGCGACGCACCCGACGGCATAAGGGCGCTCCTGCTGATGGGCTCGAACCCCGTCGTCTCCGCCCCACGCGCCGCGCATGTGGAGCAGCGCATACGGGCGCTCGACTTCCTCGCCGTCTGCGACGTCGTCGCGTCGGAGACGGCGCTGCTGGCGGACGTCGTCCTGCCCGTCACGCAGTGGGCCGAGGAGACGGGGACGCTGACCAGCCTGGAGGGCCGCGTCCTGCTGCGGCGCAAGGCCGTGGACCCGCCGCCGGGCTGCCGCAGCGACCTGGCCGTCCTCGGCGGCCTCGCGGCGCGGCTCGGGCACCCGACGGGCTTCTCCGAGGACCCGGCCGAGGTGTTCGACGAGCTGCGGCGCGCGTCGGCCGGGGGCGTGGCGGACTACGCGGGCATCACGTACGGGCGGATCGCCGCCGAGGACGGCGTGTTCTGGCCCTGCCCCACGCCGGAGCACCCGGGGACGCCGCGCCTGTTCCTCGACCGCTTCGCGACACCGGACGGGCGCGCGCGGTTCACGCCCGTGGAGCACCGGCCGTCGGCCGAGGAGCCGTGCGCGGAGTACCCGCTGCTGCTGACGACGGGCCGGGTGCTCGCGCAGTACCAGTCGGGCGCGCAGACGCGGCGCGTGGCGGAGCTGAACGCGGCGGCGCCAGGGCCGTTCGTGCAGCTGCATCCACGGCTGGCGGCACGGCTCGGGGTGGCGGAGGGCGAGCCGCTGGCGGTGGTGTCGCGGCGGGGGCGGGCGGTGGCGCCCGCGCGGATCAGCACGGACATCAGGCAGGACACCGTGTTCATGCCGTTCCACTGGCCGGGGGAGGGACGCGCCAACACGGTGACGAACCCCGCGCTCGACCCCACGTCCCGCATGCCGGAGTTCAAGGTGTGCGCCGTACGGGTGACACGTGCCGAGGGGGGCGCGGAGGGCTGACGTGCCCGAGCGTGCCCGAGTTGCGCATCGCGGGCCACGGGTCAGCATGGAGGGATGGACGACATCACCCAGCTGGCCGACACGCACATGGCGCTGGCGCACGAGGGGGACCACGGGCGCAGCGCGCATCTGTTCCTGCACGACGGCCCGCTGCGGCAGAGCGTCATCGCGCTGACCGCCGGGTGCGTGCTGGAGGAGCACAACGCGCCGCCCGCCTCCAGCATCCAGGTGCTGCGCGGCCGGGTGCGGCTGGTCTCGTCGGACGGGGTCGCGGCGGACCTGGAGGCCGGGCACGTGATGCGCGTCCCGCACAGCAGGCACGCGCTGACGGCCGTGCACGACGCGGTGATCCTGCTGACGTCCGTGACGGCCACGCCCGAGCCGCTGGTCGTATACGACACACGCCGCGAGTCCCACCCTGCGTGACCGGCCCCCGGGGACAGGGCCTCAGTGCCCTGTGTCGGTGCCCGCGGCCTCCCTGCCGAGGACGCGGTGCGCGCTGGGGCTCACGCCCCGCTCCCGCTTGAACGCCGTGCTGAGCGTGAACGCGCTGCCGTAGCCGACGCGGCGCGCGACCGACTCCAGCGTCGCGTCCGGCTCGCGCAGCAGGTCGGCGGCCAGGTCGAGGCGGTGCGCGGTCAGGTACGTCATGGGCGGCTCGCCCACCAGCGCGCCGAACCGCCGCGCCAGCGCCGCGCGGGACACACCGGCCTTGGCCGCCAGGCCCGCGACCGTCCACGGGTGCGCCGGGTGGTCGTGGATCAGCCGCAGCACCTGCGCGACGACGGGGTCGCCGTGCGCCCGGTACCAGGCGGGCGCGGCGGCGTCGGGGCGCGCGTACCAGGCGCGCAGCGCGGCGATCACCAGCAGGTCGAGGAGCCGGTCGAGGATGACCTCCTGGCCCGGCTCGTCGCGCGCGACCTCCGCTTCGAGCAGCGGGATCAGCGGGCTGTCCCAGCTGTCGCGCCGCAGCGTGAGGACGGGCGGCAGGGCCTGGAGGAGGCGCCCCGTGATCTCGCCGCGCAGCTGGTAGGTGCCGATGACGAGCACGGTGGACCCGTCGGGCGCGTTGCCCCACGTGCGGACGCCGAGGTCCATCTCCTCGCACAGGTCGGTCCCGTCCGCCGCGACGCTGCACCCGCCGGGCCGTACGACGACCTGCGGCGTGGTCGCCGGGTCGTCGGCGACGGTGTACGGGGTGGGGCCGCGCATCAGCGCGAGGTCGCCCGCGGCGAGCCGCACGGCGTCGGGGTGGTTCCCGGCGGGCCCCGGGCCCGGGGCGCCGTCGCCTGGGACGAGCCAGGCGTCGCCGCGCGTCACGCAGATGACGGTCAGCGGTGCCTCGTCCCTGACCTGCACGCCCCACGGCGGCGCCAGGACCGCCCGCATCAGGAACGCGCCACGGGCCCGGGGACCGTCGAGGAGGCTGCCCAGTGCGTTGTCCATGGCCTCGGAGCGTAGCTCGTGCGGGTGACGTCAGTGGTGCGCGATACGGTCGGGGCATGCCCGAGCACAGCGAGCCCACCGCTCTCGCCACCGCCTCCACCCCCGTCCGCGTGATCCGCGCGGCGGCGCCCGACGACCTGTTCACGGTCACCACGATCTTCGCCCACTACGTCGCGTCCACCCTGATCACGTTCATGGAGACCGCGCCCACCACGGGCGAGTGGCGGCAGAAGCTGGACGGCATCGCGGAGCGCGGGCTGCCGTTCCTGGTGGCGGAGGAGGACGGCGAGATCGTCGGCTTCGCGTACGCCAGCCCGTGGCGGATGCAGGACGCCTACCGCTACACCGTGGAGAACAGCGTCTACCTCGCGCCGGGGCGGACCGGGCGGGGGCTCGGGCGGGCGCTGCTGACGGCGCTGCTCGCGGCGTGCGAGGCGGCCGGGGTCCGTCAGGTCGTCGCGGTGATCGCCGACTGCGACAACGACGCGTCGCCCGCGCTGCACCGGCGGCTCGGCTTCCGTGACGCGGGGCGGCTGACCGCCGTGGGCCACAAGCGCGGGCACTGGCTGGACACGCTGCTGATGCAGCTGGACCTGTCGGGCGGCTCCGCGCGGCCGGGCGGGCTCGGCGTGCCGGACGGCGCGCTCGGGCCCGAGGGCCCGGCCGCGGGGGCGTGACGGCGGGTCAGGGCACGGAAGGACCGCTGAGGTAGGCGCCGTCCTCACCGTACGGCCAGGCGTTCGCGACGCAGCCGTCCAGGCCCATGATCTGTTGCATCATCGCGGGGGCCGTGGCGCCCTCGCCGGGGCAGCCCTCGTGGCCGTGGCCGAGGAAGTGGCCGACCTCGTGGTTGACGATGAGGGCCCGGTAGTCGCCGATCGGCCCGTCGAACTGCGGTGAACCCTGCACCCAGCGGCGCAGGTTGACGACGACGACCTGGCCGATCGAGCAGTTGGTCTCGCCGCGCGTGTTCAGCCCGTACTCGCCGCAGAGCGCGTCCACCGTGCCGGGCGTGGCGACGCGGACGGTGAAGTCGGGCGTGGCGCCGTCGTCCGCCGGGCGGAAGCCGGTGTCGCCCTCGTTCGTCCAGCCGCGCGGGTCGCCGAGGACGGCGTGCACCTCGGCCGCCGTGGCGGCGGGGTCGAGGCCGATGCCGTCCTCGATCTCGACGCGGTAGGTGAGGACGGCCCGCCCGCCGACCGGCCCGCCGTCGCCCGGCGCGGTGGTGAAGGTGCCGGGGCCCGTCTCCAGGACCTCGACGGTCGTGCCGTCGGCCGACGGCTCGCCATCGGCCGCGCCGGGCGGCGATGTGTCGGCCGACGGGGTGTCGGGCGCCGGGGTGTCGGGCGCCGGGGTGTCGGGCGCCGGTTCGGCCGGGGGGCTGGCGGCGGCCGAGGGGGGCGCGGCGGACGCCCCGGCCGGGGGCGGGGTGTCGTCGCCGCCCCGGAAGGCGAGCACGCCCGCGACCGCGACGGCGGCTATGACCAGGACGGCCGTCAGGGCGCTCAGCGGGACGGTACGTCGGGCGCGGCGGGCGCGACGGCTTCCCTTGCGGTTCCGGTTGTTCCGGTTGCCGTTGCGGCTCCGGGACGGGACGGGCGCGAGCGGTGGGGCGGGGCTTCGCATGGGTGGGCCGTTCTCCTGGCGCCGTGTGCGCGGTTCGGTGAGGGTGGTGGTGAGGTGGGAGAGTGGCGGGGGCGTCACTCAGGGACGACGTCAAGCGGCGCGGCGTCCGCCTCCTGGAACAGCTCCGTGGCCAGCGGGGCGGCGGCCAGACGCAGCAGTTCGTCGGGCCCGACGGGCGAGGGGGTGCCGGTGGCGGCGTCGGGGCGCGCGGCGAGCAGGACTTCGCTCCCGCCGACGCGGAATGTGGCGCTGGCCCCGCCGGTGCGCCGCGCCTCGGCGGTCAGGCCGCGCAGGGCGACGCTCTCCCCGCCCGGCAGGGTGTCCACCCGGCAGGCGTCCGCCGCCTCGTCGGGCAGGCAGGTGACGGCGCTCTCCTCCGCGCCCTGGTCGCCTGACCTGGCGCGTACCGAGAAGACGAGCGGGAACGTCAGGCCGTCCTGCGTCCGGCCCTGGTAGGCGCTGACGGGGGACTGGACGATCTGGATCGCGCCGACCTCGGTGGGCAGGGCGAGTTCCAGCGCGTGCGCGGCCCGTTGCCGGTACTCATCGACGCGGGCGCGCTCGGCGGGCGGCATGGCGGCCCCTCCGGGCGCGCCAGGGGCGCCCGGCTCGCCCGGCTCGCCCGCCACGCCGGGCACGACGGGGTAGCGCGGCACGGCGCCGCCGGGGCTCGTCGCCGAGGAGTCGGGGGTGGCATCCGTGGGTGAGGGGGTGGAGGTCCTGGTCTCCACGGGTTCGCTGCCGGGCGGCGACGCCACCGGGGGCGGGTCGGCGGCGACGTCCGTGCCGTCCTGGCCCGTGAGGCGCGGACCTGCGGCGACGGCGACGAGCGCGACGACCGCCGCGGTGGCGGCCACGGCGCCGCCCGCCTTGGCCATCAGGACCCTGGCGCGGCGGCGTGGCCCGAGGACGAGCGCGGTCGGCAGCAGCGTGGGCGCCGCCTCCAGGTCGCCGACCGCGCGGCCCATCGCCTCCCTCAGCCGGGCGGCGTCCTGCGTTTCGTTGGTGTCCACGGTGCTCCTCGTCAGCACTCGGCGCGGCGCGCGGCTCAGCACTCGGCGGTGATGCGTTCGTCGGCCCCCAGGCGCTCGCGCAGCATGGCGAGCGCGCGGGAGCACTGGCTCTTGACCGTGCCGGGGCTGCATCCCAGGGAGGCGGCGACGTTCTCGATGCTCTGGTCCTCCCAGTAGCGCAGGACGACCATGGCCCGCGCCTTGGGCGGGAGGTCCCGCAACGCGGCGAGCAGGGTGACGCGCAGCGCGGGGTCGCCGGGCGACGTCGGGTTGTCCAGGGTGGTGTGCAGGCGGCGGCCGAGGAGCCTCCTGCGCTGTTCGGCGAGGAACGTCCGGGTCAGAACGGTGCGGGCGTACGCGTCGATGTTGTCGGCCCCGGCCGCCCGGTTCCAGTGCTGGAGGAGCTTCACGAGGGTCGTCTGCGTGAGGTCCTGGGCGCGGTGGGTGTCGCCGCACAGCAGCACGGCCGTGCGGTAGAGCCAGTGCTGGCGCGCCTGCGCGTACTCCTCGAAGTCCTGCGTGTCACCCATGCGCTCCCCGGCCACGACCCGTCCGTGTCTCTCTCCCTGTCTGATCATCGGGCTGGCCAGAAGGTTCGATC
Source organism: Streptomyces avicenniae (assembly GCF_000719135.1). Classification (GTDB taxonomy): domain Bacteria; phylum Actinomycetota; class Actinomycetes; order Streptomycetales; family Streptomycetaceae; genus Streptomyces; species Streptomyces avicenniae. The sequence goes on from NZ_JOEK01000017.1 coordinate 197,587, forward strand.
ACGAAACGATAACGTCCCCGGGTTGCCGGAGGACCGCCCGCCCCTGAAGGTGAGGTGACGGCAGGACGGCATCGCCAGGAGGCCCCGCGTGAACGACTCCCCCGCGCCCCTGCTCGACGTGCACGCGCACTTCCTCACCGACGCCTACGTCGCGGCGGCCAAGGCGGCGGGACATGTCCGGCCTGACGGCATGCCCGGCTGGCCGTCCTGGGACGCGCGCGACCACCTGCGGCAGATGGACGAGGCGGGCATCGCCACCGCGCTGCTCTCCGTCTCCTCCCCAGGCACCCACTTCGGCGACGACGCCGCCGCCCGCGCGCTCAGCCGCGCGGTGAACGACGCGGGCGCCGCCCTCAGACGCGACCACCCCGACCGCTACGGCCACCTCGCCTCCCTGCCCCTGCCCGACGTCGAGGGCGCGCTCGCGGAGGCCACCCGCGCGCTCGACGTGCTGGGCAGCGACGGCCTGACGGTCCTGTCCAACGCCGGGGGCGTCTACCTGGGCGACGAGCGGTTCGAGCCGCTGTGGACCGAGCTGGACCGGCGCCGGGCGGTCGTCCTCGTCCACCCCACGTCGCCGCCCTGCGCCGAGACGCTCGCCCTGGGCCGTCCGCGCCCGATGGCCGAGTACCTCTTCGACGAGGCGCGGGCCGCGTCCGACCTGGTCCTCGGCGGTGTCCTGACCCGCCACCCGGGCATCCGCTGGATCGTCACGCACGGCGGCGGCGTCCTGCCGCTGCTCGCGGACCGGCTGGAACTCTTCCGGCCCCTCCTCGGCGGCGCGGCGTCCGGCGGCCCCGGCGTGCGGGAGCAGCTGTCCGGGCTCTGGTACGACACGGCGGGGACGCCGTTCCCCCGGCAGATCCCGGCCCTCGTCGGCGCGTTCGGGAGCGACCGGGTGCTGTACGGCAGCGACTCGTGCTGGACACCGGCCGCGGGGGTGGCGGCGCAGGTGGCGTCGCTCGGCGGCGCCGAGCAGCCTCCCGGCACGACATGGCGCGCCCTGACCACCCGCAACGCGGCCCGCCTCTTCCCCCACCTGCCCCCCACGGGCGGCGGGTGAGGGAGGGCGGTGTGCCCCGGGGCCCTCAGCCCACCGCCGAGGCGGCGCAGGGGCACGGGGCCTGCGGATCGGCCCGGTTGGGACAGCTCACCAGCGCCAGGGACAGGTAGCGGACGCCGGGACCGTACAGGCCCCAGGCGATGTCACCGCCCCAGCCGAGCACGTCGAGCGCGTCCTGGCAGCGCCGGTCGAGCGGCGGCCAGACCGGCGTACCGGCCCCGGCCGCCTGCCCGGAGAGCCAGGAGACGGCGCTGGGCGGGTCGTCGAACGTGGCCTTGACGTACGCCACCGGTTTGCGCAGCCAGTCGGCCACGCGCATCGGCGGTGTCCCGACCGCCGTGAACGACGGGTGGTCCGCCCGCCGTTCACGCTCCCGGTCGAGGTCCGCACGCGGCCCGAGCCACGAGAACGCGTGGACGTGCGTCACCGGCCGAAGTTCTCCAGGTCGATACCGGCCGCCGCCAGCTCCTCGACCGTGAACCGCAGCGGTGCCGCCTCCGGCCGCTTGCTGTCGCCCAACGCGTAGGCACCCTCGACGCCCGGAATGGGCGCCAGGGTGACGCATGTCTCCGGCCCGTCCGGCCCATTACCGCCGCACGCGGGTGCGAATTCGGCTCCGCCGAGATCGACGGCGTAGATGTCCTGTCCGGCCATGACGACCCACCTTTCCGGCTCCCCCTGCGGGAACCGACGGAAAGGACGTTAGGGAGACCGCGTGCGGCGGGACCAGCGATGTGCGGGAACTTGCACCGCGTCACCCGAGCGCGTCGATGGCCTCGGTGATGCAGTTCCTGGCGGCCTTTCCGTAGACGGCCATCTCGGCGAGCAGGGCGAACGTGCGTTGGTAAATGAGTAATTCATGAGGCTGGGTCACCGTCACCTTGGCCGTGGCCAACTCGACGAGCGCCGTCGTGTCGTCGAACAGCCAGAAACCTTCCACCGGCCACATGGGCCTGTCCACGGTCGAGGGGATGATCCCCAGGCTCACGCGGGGCAGCGTCGCCGCCACCAGCAGATGCCCCAACTGGGCCGCCATGACGTCCGCGCCCCCGATACGGGTCCGGAGCGTGGATTCCTCCAGAACGAGAGCGACGCGATGGTCACCCGTGTGAAGTACCTTCTGGCGGGCCAGCCGCGCAGCCACTGCCTCCTCGACATCATCGGGAATGGCGAGGAAAGCCGCGATGGACGTCATCAGAGCGGTCGCGTAGTCCGCCGTCTGCAAAAGACCTGGGACAACTCCCGGTTCATAGACACGAAAGCGTCGAGTCCTCTCGTAAAGAGGAAGCGCCCTTTGCTGTACCTGTCTGAGCCCGGATCTGCAGAGCCGCCTCCACTCGACGTACATGCCGTCCAGCCCACGGGACACGGCGAGGAGATCGGCGACCTGTTCCGGCGCCCCGCAGCACTCGGCCCACGTCCGGATGTCCGATTGTGAGACCGCTTGCTTGCCGTTCTCGATCCGTGAGCACTTGGACTCGTGCCAACCGGCCATTTCGGCCAGACGCCTGGCGGTGAGACCCGCGTCCTCACGGATCTCCCGCAGGCGTCGGCCGAAGGCCCTTCTCGCTTCTTGGACACTCGATGATGCGACCACACGACCAGTCTCAGGCGGGTCGGTAGTCCTCGTGCGGGACGGCGCGTTCCCAGACGGCCTCGAAGGCCGTGGCGCAGAGCTTCACGACCTCGGGGTCACCGATCAGTTCCCGGGGGACACCGGGCGCGACCTCCCCCTCGCCGTCGAAGTGGTTGATCAGCAGCACCTCGCCGTCGAACAGCCAGAAGTCGTTGCCGGGCAGCGCCAGATCGGTGGCACGGCGGCGTGGCAGCCAGCGGACCTGCTCCCCCGCCGCGACGTTCTCGTCCGTCACGTGGTGCTCGAAGCGGATGTAGTCACTGAGGGGTTCGGAGACGATCCGGGCGCGCCGCACCTCGACACCCCGGTCCACCGTCTCCCGCACGAGCCGGGCCCAGGGCAGCCATGCCGGATCGATGTCCACGATCCCGTCCCGCAGGCCGCGCCGCCACGCCTCGTAGCTCGGGTCCGAGGTCATGTAGCCGTCGCGCATCTCCAGGTGGACGGCGGACCGGGAGCTGTGGGCGAACAGGTCGCGGAACGAAGGGATGTCAGTCATGCGTCACCTCCGGGAAGAACTGCATCATGCGCCTCGGGAACTCGACGACCGTCTCGTGGGCGGGAATGTCCATCTGGGACAGACGCTCCGCGTCGGTGACCCTCCAGGACTGCATGAGGTAGGTGTCGCTGTCCTCGTCGAAGTAGAGAGTCGGCGATTCGCCCACCTTGCTCTCCGGGTCCTTACCGAGCTTGATCAGTGCCATGAGTGCTCCTCGTCCGCCGTCGCCGGGCGCGACCGCACGGACAGCGTGCCAACAACTGCACTGCGTCACCACGGACTTGCGCGAACTTGCGCCGCTGGCGGGGGTCAGGCCGCCGGGGCGTGGGCGGTGGACGGGTTCACGATGAGGATGTGGCAGTGCGCGTGGCGCCACAGCTCGCGGCTCGCGCTGGCGTCGATCAGCGCCGGGAGCCCGCCGTGCGTCGGGACGCCGATGACGATGGCGCGCGCGCCCGTGCGGTCGGCGTACGCGGCGATCATGCGGCCGACGTCGCCGTGGTCGGCGGCGTCGCCGAGGACGTGTCCCGTCGCGGGGACGTCCTGCCCGGCGAGGGTGTCCACGTGGCGCCTGACGACCTCACGCGCCGCGGCCACCTCCTCCGCCTCGGCCGCCGTGCCCGCGCCCAGGCCCAGTTCACGGGCGTGCAGGACGTGGACGGCGCGGCCGTTCAGCCGGGCGAGGCGCCCCGCCGTCCTGGTGACCTCGGCGGCGAGCGGCCCGTCGTCCACGGCGGCGACGATGACGCCGTCGCCCCCCGTCGCCGCGGCGGCGGGGGTGACGGCGGCCTCGTGGCCGGGCGCCTCCCGCTGGCGGCGCTCGGCGGCGCCCAGCAGGTCGTGGGCGGTGGCGAGGATGCCGATGCCGAGGACGAGGGCGCCCGCGCCGACGTAGAACGGCACGTGCAGGTTCGTCGCCTCGACCAGCTTGCCCGCGACGTACGGCGCGAGGCCGCCGCCGATGAAGCGGACGAAGCCGTACGCGGCCGACGCCACCGGCCGGTCCACCGGCGAGACCGTCATGACGGCCTGGGTCGTGACGGTGTTGTTCACGCCGATGAAGACGCCGGACACGACCACCGCCCCGATCAGGACGGCCCTGTGGTCCACGCCGAGGGCGATGACGACCATGACGACGGCGAACAGCGCCAGGTTCACGTACAGCGTGCGCGCCAGGCCGAGGCGCCGCTGCAACCAGGGCGCGCCCGCCACCGCGAACAGCGCGACGAGCGCGCCCCACGCCGTGAAGACCAGGCCGAGCTTGACGGCGCTCAGCTCCATGGGGAACGGCGCGTAGCCCAGCATCGTGAAGAACGCCCAGTTGTAGCAGAGCGCGGTCAGCGAGAGCGTGAGCAGGCCGCGGTGCCGCAGGGCGCGCAGGGGGTCGCTGAGCCGCGTCTTCCTGGCGGGCTTGGGCAGGGGTTCGACCAGGATCACGGTGGCGAGCAGCGCGATGGCCATGAGGACCGAGACGCCGTAGAACGGGCCGCGCCAGCTGATGTCGCCCAACAGCCCGCCGAGCAGCGGCCCGACGGCGATGCCGAGGCCGAGCGCCGTCTCGTACAGGACGATCGCGCCGACGAAGCCGCCGCTCGCCGAGGCGACGATGACGGCGAGCGACGTCGCGATGAACAGAGCGTTCCCGACGCCCCAGCCCGCGCGGAAGCCCACGATGCCGTCGATGCTGCCCGAGGCCCCGGCGAGGGCGCTGAAGACGACGATGACGGCGAGGCCGACGATCAGCGTGCGCTTGGCGCCGATGCGGCTGGAGACCCAGCCGGTGACGAGCATGGCGACGGCGGTGACGACCAGGTAGCTCGTGAAGAGCAGGGAGACCTGGCTCGGGGTGGCGTCGAGGTCCTCGGAGATGGCGGGCAGGATCGGATCGACGAGGCCGATGCCCATGAAGGACACGACGCAGGCGAAGGCGACCGCGAAGACGGCCTTCGGCTGCTGGAACGGACGGGCGGTGGCGGGGCCGCTCATGTGGGTGCTCCCGGGGTGTGTCGGGTGTCGGGGACTGCGGCTGTGGGGACGGCGGGGGGTTCCTCAAGTGCCAGGCGGGTGAGCGCGTCGATGGCCGGGAGTGCGGCGCGGAGGGCGTCCTGCTGGTCGGTGGGGAGCCGGTCGAGGAGGACGACGAGGCGTTCGGCGCGCAGCGCGCGGCGCCGCTCCAGGAAGTCGCGTCCCGTGTCGGTGATGCCGACGAGGACGACCCGGCCGTCGGCGGGGTCGGCGGCGCGCGCGGCGAGGCCCGCGTCCTGGAGGCGGGAGACGAGCTGCGTCATCGCGGGCTGGGTGACGCCTTCGGCCGCGGCCAGTTCGGTGAGGCGGCGGGGGCCGGTGCGTTCCAGGGTGGAGAGGGTGGCGACGGCGGTCAGCGACAGGTCGCTCGGGGTGCTCATGCGGCGGAAGAGCCGCAGGAGGCGTTCGAGCGCGTGCACCGTCTCCCGGGGAAAGTCCATAACTCATTTATATCACTGCCTTATGTATCGGGCTCACAGCGGCCCGCGGCGGGCGGGGAGGACAGCGTTCCCGCCGGGAAACGGGTGTGATGCCGCCGGGTAACAGCGCCCCCGCACGCTCGGTGCATGCGAACGAACGGCGCGGCGGCGGACGGCCGTCTGGTGATCGTCGGCGGCGGCCAGGCAGCCGCCCGCCTGGCGCGCCGCGTCCTGCCGGGCGCCGCCGGGTCCGTCACGGTGCTGGCGGAGGAGCGGTGGCCCGCGTACAACCGGGTGCTGCTCGCCGACGTGCTGGCCGGGCGTTACCCGGCAGAGGTCATCGAGCTGCCGGGCCCGCCGGAGGCGGTGCGCTGGCTCCCCGGGGCGCGGGCCGTCCGCATCGACCGCGCCGCGCGCACCGTGACGTGCGACGACGGCGGCGTGCACCCGTACGACACCCTCGTCCTCGCCACCGGCGCCAACCCCGTCCTGCCGCCCCTGCCCGGCCTCCACTCCCCCGGCCACCAACTGCCGGACGGCGTCCGGGCCCTGCGCACGCTCGACGACTGCCGCGCGCTGAGCGACGCCCTCGACGCCGCGCCGGGCGCCGCGCCCGCCGTCGTCATCGGCGGCGGCCTGCTCGGCGTCCTCGCCTCGGCCGCGCTGGCACGGCGCGGCGCCCGCGTGCTGCTTGCCCAGCGCGCCGCGCACCTGCTCGACCGCCACCTCGACCCGGAGGCCGCCGCGCTGCTGCGCGCCCACCTGACGGACCTCGGCGTCGAGGTGCACACGGAGTGCGCGGTCAGCGCGCTGCGCACCGACCCCGCGACGGGCGCCGTACGGGGCGTGCGGCTGGCGGACGGGTACGAGGCGGACGCCCGGCTCGTGGTCCTCGCCTGCGGCGTCCGGCCGCGCGTCGGGCTGGCCAGGGACGCCGGGCTGCCCGTCGGCCCCACGGGCGGCGTCGTCGTGGACGACCTGCTGACGACGGCCGACCCGCGCATCCGCGCCCTCGGCGACTGCGCTGAACACGCCGGTGTCTCCTACGGGTTGGCCGGGGCCGCGACCGAACAGGCCGACGTCCTGGCCGCCGTGCTGAGCGGCGACCGCGCCGCCCGCTACACCGGCACCCGCGCGCTGGTGCGCCTCACGCTGCCGGACGGACCGGCGCCGTTCGACCTCGCCGCCTTCGGGCTGCCCGTGCCAGGCCCGCCGGACGACACGCTGCGGCTCGCGGACGGGACGCGCGGCACGTACCGCTCGCTCGTCGTCCGCGACGACCACCTGCGCGGCGGCGTCCTGGTGGGCGACCTGGGCGGCGTCGGCCCGCTGGCGCGCGCCTGGCAGGCGGCCGAGCCACTCCCCGCGGGCCCGCTGCTGCACCTGCTCTCCCCCGACACCGCCTGACCCCCTCGCACCCGCATCCCGCACCCGCACCCACCCGCATGGAGGCCCCGATCATGTCCCCCGCGCGCAAGCCCACCCTCGTGCTCGTCGGTCACGGCATGGTCGGCCAGCGCTTCCTCGAACAGCTCGCCGACCTCGGCGTGACGCGCACCGCCCGGGTGGTCGTGTTCGGCGAGGAGCCGCGCCCGGCGTACGACCGCGTGCACCTCACCTCCTGCTTCACCGGCACGACGCCCGAGGCCCTGTCGCTCGTCCCGGACGGCTTCCTGGCGACGCACGGCATCGAGACGCACACCGGCGACCCCGTCACGGCCCTCGACCGGGAGGCGCGGACCGTCACGACGGCGTCCGGCCTGGTCGTCGCGTACGACACGCTCGTCCTGGCCACCGGCTCGTACGCCTTCGTGCCGCCCGTGCCAGGACGCGACGCGGACGGCTGCTTCGTGTACCGCACGATCGAGGACGTCCGCGCCATCGAGGAGCGCGCGCGCACGGCCCGCGCCGGGGTCGTCGTGGGCGGCGGCCTGCTGGGGCTTGAGGCGGCCGGGGCCCTGACCGGGCTCGGCCTCACGACGCACGTCGTCGAGTTCGCCCCCCGCCTGATGGCGGTGCAGGTGGACGACGGCGGCGGCGCCGCGCTGCGGCGGGCCGTGGAGGGCCTGGGCGTCGTGGTGCACACGGGCGTCGGCGGGCAGGAGATCACGACGGACGCGACCGGCGCCGTCACCGGCATCACGCTGTCGGACGGCTCGTCGGTCGCGGCCGGGCTCGTCGTCTTCTCGGCCGGGGTCAGGCCGCGCGACGCGCTCGCCCGCGAGGCGGGGCTGCCGGTCGGCGAGCGCGGCGGCATCGTCGTGGACGCGCACTGCCGCACGTCCGACCCCGCCGTCTACGCGATCGGCGAGTGCGCGCGGGCGGCGGACGGCACGGTGTACGGGCTGGTCGCGCCCGGCTACGAGATGGCCGCGACCGCCGCCGCCGCCATCGCGGGCGCGGCGGACGGCAGGCCGTTCACCGGCGCCGACACCTCGACCAAGCTCAAGCTGCTCGGCGTGGACGTCGCCTCCTTCGGCGACGCGCACGGCCGCGCCGACGGCTGCCTCGACGTCGTCTACGCCGACTCGCGCGCCGGGATCTACCGCAAGCTGGTCGTCGCCGACGACGGCACGCTCCTCGGCGGCGTCCTCGTCGGCGACGCCGAGTCGTACGGCCTGCTGCGCCCGCTGACCGGCACGGTGCCGCCCGCCGCACCCGAGCAACTCGTCCTGCCAGCCGGGCTCGCGCCGCCCACCGCCATCGGCCCTGCGGCGCTGCCCGACGACGCGGTGATCTGCAGCTGCCACAACGTCAGCAAGGGCACGATCCGCGCGGCCGTCGCCGAGGGCGGCTGCGCGTCGGTGGCCGAGGTCAAGGGCTGCACCCGCGCGGGCACCGGCTGCGGCAGCTGCGTCAAGGTGCTCGGCCAGCTGGTGAACGACGAGCTGACGGCGGCCGGGGTCGCCGTGGACACCGGGCTGTGCGGCTGCTTCGCGCAGACGCGGCAGGAGCTGTACGAGATCGTGCGCGCCCTGCGGATCACCACCTACCGGGCGCTGCTGGACGGCTACGGCCGCGCCGAGGCGCGCGGCGGCGAGGGCTGCGAGGTCTGCAAGCCGGTCGCCGCGTCCGTCATCGCCTCCCTGGCACCGTCCATCGGCGCGGACGGCTATGTCCTGGACGGCGAACAGGCCGCGCTCCAGGACACGAACGATCACTTTCTCGCCAACATGCAGCGCAACGGGTCGTACTCGATCGTGCCGCGCGTGCCGGGCGGCGAGATCACGCCGGAGAAGCTGATCGTCATCGGCGAGGTCGCGCGCGACTTCGGGCTCTACACGAAGATCACCGGCGGCCAGCGCATCGACCTGTTCGGCGCCCGCGTGGACCAGTTGCCGCGCATCTGGGCGCGGCTGGTCGCCGCCGGGTTCGAGTCGGGGCACGCGTACGGGAAGGCGCTGCGGACGGTCAAGTCGTGCGTGGGCTCGACCTGGTGCCGCTTCGGCGTGCAGGACAGCGTGGCCATGGCCATCGACCTGGAGCTGCGCTACCGGGGGCTGCGCTCGCCGCACAAGCTGAAGTCGGCCGTCTCCGGCTGCGCGCGCGAGTGCGCCGAGGCGATGAGCAAGGACTTCGGCGTCATCGCGACGGCGGCCGGCTGGAACCTGTACGTCGGCGGCAACGGCGGCGCCACGCCCCGGCACGCCGACCTGCTGGCGCAGGACCTCTCCGACACCGGCCTGGTGCAGCTGATCGACCGGTTCCTCATGTTCTACGTCCGCACCGCCGACCGCCTGGAGCGCACCTCGGTCTGGCTGGAGCGCATGGGCCTCGACCACGTGCGCGACGTGGTCGTGGACGACTCGCTGGGCATCTGCGCCGACCTTGAGGCGCTGATGGCCGCGCACGTGGCCGGGTACCGCGACGAGTGGGCGCAGACGCTGGGCGACCCGGAGCGGCTGCGGCGCTTCGTGTCCTTCGTGAACGCGCCCGACACCCCCGACCCCACCGTCACCTTCACCCCGGAGCGCGGCCAGATCAGGCCCGACCTGACGGCGCTGGCCGTCCCGACCGCGGAGGCCACCGCCCGATGAGCACGCCGCCCACCACCCTCGAACTGCTCCTGCCCGACGGCTCCTGGTTCCCCGTCTGCGACCTGGCCGCCCTCACCCCGGGCCGGGGCGTCGCGGCGCTGCTGCCGGGCGGCGCCCAGGCGGCGGTCTTCCTCGACGGCCGCGGCGCGACGTACGCCATCGACAACCGCGACCCGTTCACGGGCGCCCGGGTGCTGGCGCGCGGGCTGCTCGGCTCGACGGGCGGCAGCGGCGGCGGCCCGTTCGTCGCCTCGCCGCTGCTCAAGCAGCGCTTCGACCTGACGACCGGCGTCTGCCTCGACGACCCCTCCCCCGACCGCGCGGTCACGGCCTACCCCACCCGCCGCACGACGAACTGACACGTGACGCGGCCAACACCCCCTGAATCGTGCGCACTTGCGATCGGCGAGCCTAGGATCGCCTCCTCACGTCCCGTCTCCTCACCTGGAAAAGCACGCACATGCGCATATCTCTCGCCCTGACGGCCCTCGCGTCCGGCGCGCTGGTCGCCCTCGGCGGCGTCCCCGCGGCCGGTGCCGCGACGGTCCCCACCACAGCGAGCGGGCACGCCCCCGTCTTCACCACCCCCGCGCTCCCCCCTGGCATCGGCCAGTTGCTCGACACCGTGCAGATCGACCCGTACACCACCTGGGCGTTCGGCATGCACCGCGGCGAGGACGTGCCGGACAGCCCGCTGCTCCTCGGCCTCGACACGCGGACCGATCAGGGATGGCAGGAGATCGAGCTGCCCGCGTACGGCGGCGGCATGAACGAGATCAACGCCGCCACCGCCGTACCGGGCTCCGGCGGCGCCGAGGCATGGCTCGTCGGGCTCGCCGACCTGGAGGAGACGGGCGGCATCCTGACCTATCACCTGACGGACGGCGTCTGGCGGGCCGTGACCGCGCCGCTGCCGCCGAAGGCCGAGTTCGGCGGCTTCTCGGCGGTGTCCGCGCTCGCCCCCGACGACGTGTGGGCGGTCGGCTGGGCGGACATCATCGACAGCCGCACGCCGCATCCGACGAAGCCGGGCGGCGTGATCATCGAATCGCACTTCGAGGCCCTCGTGGAGCACTGGGACGGCACCTCCTGGCAGCAGGTCGCCGTGCCCGACCCCGCCGCGTTCACCCCGAGCAGCCTCCTGGCGACCGGTCCTGGCGAGCTGTGGATCGGCGGCTGGGACGAGAACGGCCACCCGGCGCTGCGCCACCTGGACGACGGCGTGTGGACGACCGCCGACCTGCCCGCGACCCCGGGGGGCGGCGAGCTGTACGGGCTCGCCGCGGGCGCCGACGGCACGCTGTGGGCCGTCGGCCGGAGCCTGCCGACCGAGGACGGCGGGGACACCGGGACCGAGGCGCTCGTCCTGCGCGACACCGGTGACGGCTGGGAGCGCGTCCCCACGCCGGACGCCGCCGGGCGCCTCAAGCGCGTCGCCGTCACGCCGGGCGGTGTGACCGTCGTCGGCGAGCGCGTCGGCGACCCGTCCGGCCTCGTGATGCGGCTGACCGGCGACCGGTGGACGCTCCCCGTGCTCCCGGACACGGACGCCGACCTGCGCTGGATCAACGGCGTGTCCCTCTCCCCCACGGGCCGGCTCACGTTCGTCGGCGCCACGGCCGACGAGGACAACCCCATCCTGTCGCAGCCCCTGGTCCTCCACTCCTGGAACTGACCACCCGCGCGCCCGGCCCCTCGCCCCGGGGGACGACCACCGGTCGCCCCCGGCACCGAACCGCGCCACAGTGGACGTGACCGTGCGGTGGCGCGGGAAGCGACCGGTGGTGCGGGACAGCGAAGGAGGCGGCCCATGGTCCGGCCCTTGACCGTCGGGGTGGACGGCAGCCCGAGCAGCGGCGCCGCCGTCGAGTGGGCCGCGCGCGAGGCCGGGCGGCGCGGGCTCGGCGTCCACCTGGTGCACGCCTGGGTCGATGAGTCCCTGTACATGGGGACGGTGCCGGACGGGCGGGACGGGCAGCAGTTGCTGGAGCAGGTGGCGCGCGACGTCTCCTCCCGTCACCCCGGCCTGCCCGTCACGACGGAGCTGCTGGCGGAGACGGCGACCGCCGGGCTGATCGAGAAGGCCGACGGCGCCGAGGTCATGGTGCTCGGCACGCGCGGCCACACCCCGGTGATGGGCTTCCTGCTCGGCTCGGTCGGCCTGCCCGTCATCGCGCACAGCGAGCGCCCCGTCGTGCTCGTGCGGGCGGGGGCGGACGACGACGGGGACGAGATCGTCGTCGGCCTGCGGGACCTCGGGCCGCCGGGGGACGCGCTGCTCGGGCTCGCGTTCGCCTCCGCCGTCGCACGGGGGGCCGCCGTGCGGGCGGTGCGCGTGTGGGGCGGGGCGCCGTCGCTCTTCGGCGGCTCCGACCTGCCGGAGAACCTGGAGGACCGCGACGCGCACGACGAGGCGGAGGCGCGGGAGACGGCGGCGCTGGTCGAGGCGCTGGCGCCCTGGCGCCTCCAGTTCCCGGACGTGCCCCTGATCGAGGACGTGCGGTTCGGCAACGCGGCGGAGGAGCTGCTGCGCGCCGCCTCGGTGAGCGCGGCGCTGCTGGTGGTGGGGCGGCGCACGAACCGTTCGCTGTTCGCCATGCGCATCGGCGCCGTCGCGCACGCGGCGCTGCACCACGCGCCCGCGCCCGTGGCCGTCGTCCCGTACGAACGGCACGGGCGGTAGGCCACGGGCGGACGGCGCCGCGTCCGGCGCGTCAGCCGGGGAGCGGCAGCAGCTTCTCCTCGCCGGGCGCCACCTCGACCGTGAGGTCGCCGAGCCGCACCCGCGCGGGCGCCTCCTCCCACTCGGGGACGGAGACCTTCACCTCGCCTGGCCGCATGTGCAGCCGCACCTCGACGCCCCTGAACCGCACGGAGAACGCGTACTCGGACAGCTCCGGCAGCGGCGCCGGGTCCAGCCACAGCGCGCCCTTGCGGGTCTCCAGGCCCGTCAGCCCGCGCTGCACGAGGTCGAGCGTCCCGGCCATCGCGCCGAGGTGGATGCCCTCGGACGTGGTGCCGCCCTGGATGTCGCAGACATCGCTGGCCAGCGCGTCCTTCATGTACGACCACGCCTTGGCGTGCCGGGAGCGGCCCAGCACCCAGGCGTGCACGACGCCGCTGAGCGTGGACCCGTGGCTCGTACGGTCGAGGTAGTACTCGACGGTGCGCCGCCACGTGTCCTCGTCGAAGTCGGTGTAGCCGAGGTGCTGGAGCACGGCGATCAGCTCGCGCGGCTGGAAGAGGTAGCCGAGCATGACCGTGTCGGCCTGCTTGGACGCCTTGTAGCGGTTGACGGTGTCGTGCTCCGACTCCAGGATGCGGTCCAGGCGGCGGATGTCGCCGTACCGCTTCCGGTAGCCCTCCCAGTCCAGTTCCTCCAGCTCGCCGTAGCCCTCGAACTGGCTGATGACGCCCTCGTGGAAGGGGACGTGGAGGCGGCGGGAGATCTCGTCCCACTCGTCGGGCTCCCCGTCGGCGAGGCCGATGCGCTCGAACACCTCGCGGCGCCGCGACACCGGCAGCGTCCGCGCCACGCGCACGGCGTGCGCGAGGACCCAGGCGGCGGAGACGTTGGTGTACGCGTTGTCGTCCAGGCCGGACGTGTCGCGGTCCGGATAGCCGTCGTGGTACTCGTCCGGGCCGAGGACGCCGAGGATGCGGTAGCGCTCGTGCCGCCGGTCGTAGACGGCGGAGTCGGCCCAGAAGCGGGCGATCTGGAGCAGCATCTCGGCGCCGCGCGAGTGGGCGAACTCGGTGTCGCCCGTGACCTGGCCGTAGCGCCACGCGTTGTACGCGACCGCGGAGCCGACGTGGTGCTGGAGCCGCGAGTTGTCGGGCAGCCAGCGTCCCGAGCGCGGGTTGAGGTGGACCTCGGGCGTCTCCTCGCGGCCGTCGCTGCCGCTCTGCCAGGGGTACATCGCGCCCGCGCGGCCGATCGCGTGCGCCGAGCGGCACGCCTCGGGCAGACGCCGGTAGCGGTAGTTGATCAGCGCCTTGGACAGGTCGGGGAAGTGCAGGTTCAGGTAGGGCAGCACGAACAGCTCGTCCCAGAACACGTGGCCCCGGTACGCCTCCCCGTGCAGCCCGCGCGCGGGCACGCCGACGTCCAGCTCCGCCGTGTGCGCGGGCGACAGCGTGCAGAGCAGGTGGAAGAGGTGCACGCGCAGGATGCGGCCCGGCTCGCCCGGCACCTCAAGTCCCGCGTGGCGCCACAGCCGTTCCCAGGCCATCCGGTGCGAGGCGAGCAGGTCGGCGTACGACGGCGCGCGGCGTACGCGTTCCAGTGCGGCGGACAGCGGGCTGCTGATCGCGGGGTCGCGCGAGGTGTGCAGCGCGATCGTCTTCTCCGCGACGACCGGGCGGTCGGGCGCGATCGGCAGGACGAGGACCTGCCCGACGCGGAAGTCGGAGCGGTGGGTCCTGATGTCCTCGCGCTTGATCTCCGGCTCGACGTGCGTGCGCGCGGCGACGACGATCCGGATGTCGGAGACGCTGGTGCGGCAGCGCAGCCAGATGACGGTGGGGTCCTTCTCCTCGCCGCCGCCGGTGCGCATCGCCGTCAGGTGGTGGTCGGCGAGGTCGCTGTAGCGGGAGACTCCCGTGTTGCCGATCGAGCCGTCGATCGCCGACTCGACCTCCACGGTGCCCGACCAGTCCTCGGCGGTGAACTCGGTGCGCAGCGCCGCGAGATGGGGGTCGCCCATGTGCACGAGCCGGGACTGCGCGACGCGGGTGTGGCGGCCGTGCGCGTCGCGGTAGCGGAAGCGGCGCTCGTACGTGCCCTGGTGCATGTTCAGTTCCTGGCCGTACTCCAGCAGCTCGCCCCCTGCCGGGTCGTCGGGCGTGAACCAGTCGCCGTCCGGGCCGTCGTCGGGGTGCGTGCGGAAGCGCAGCGGCAGCCAGTTGGGCAGGTTGACCATGTCCTCGTGTTCCAGGGTGCGCCCGGCGAGGAGGGTGGGGGCCCGGTTGTAGAGACCGGCGGCGTAGCTGCCCGGGTAGTGCGTGCCGTCGGCGACGGTCTCGGGGGCGGCGCCGCGGGTGGCGAAGTAGCCGTTGCCCAGGGTGCACAGCGCCTCGCGCAGGGGCTCGGCGGCCGGGTCGTAGCCCTCGTACGTCCACTGCCACTCGGAGTCGGTCATCCGCCGTCACCTTCCGAGGCCGCGCCGACCAGTTCGCCGAGGTCGCGCACGACAATGTCGGCGCCGTGCGCGCGCAGGTCGTCGGCGCTGGTCGCGCTGGCCGTGCGGTCCACGCCGACGACCAGGCCGAAGCCGCCGCGGCGGCCCGCCTCGACGCCGGAGAGCGCGTCCTCGACGATCGCGGCCGACCCGGCGGGCACCGACAGGCGGCGCGCGGCCTCCAGGAAGAGCGCGGGGTCGGGCTTGCCCGCCAGGCCGAGGCTGGCGACGTCGTTGCCGTCCACGACCGTCTCCAGCAT
The DNA here is from genome assembly GCF_000719135.1 of Streptomyces avicenniae. Taxonomy (GTDB): domain Bacteria; phylum Actinomycetota; class Actinomycetes; order Streptomycetales; family Streptomycetaceae; genus Streptomyces; species Streptomyces avicenniae. The sequence goes on from NZ_JOEK01000017.1 coordinate 212,706, forward strand.
GGGGCGTACGCCCGCGTGCTCGATCAGGTCGCGCGCGTGGCGGGACGAGGAGATCGCGGCGCAGGGCACGTGGGCGCTCTGGAGCGCCAGCATCAGCCGTACGGTGCCGGGGTACGCCTCCAGGACGCCCTCGTCGAGGACGCGCATGAAGATCTTGTCCTTCATGGCGGCCACGGCGCACACGCTGTCGGTGCCGGGCGCCTCGTCGGGCTCGCCGTAGGGCAGGTCCATGTTCCGCGCGGCGAAGAAGGCGGCGGCGCCGTCGAGGCGCGACTTGCCGTCCACGTAGCGCCGGTAGTCGTCTTCCTGGTCGAACGGCGGCTCCACGCCGGGTACGGCGTCGAACGCCTCCTTCCAGGCGGTCGCGTGCGCCCGCGCCGAATCGGTGATCACTCCATCGGTGTCGAACACCACGGCCCGGCAGTCCCACAGTTCCGGCACAGCCACCCACCGCCTCCCGGACGTCAGTCCTGTCGCCTTCGTTCCATGGGACCCCCGCGACGGCCGTCCCGCAAACGGGCGACGGCCGGACGGGGGTCGCGGCGACGGGCCGGGGGCCGGTCAGCGGCCGGACGGGGCGAGCCGCATCCGGTGGCCCGTCACGCGCACCGGGCGCAGCCTGACCCACAGTTCGCGCTCGCCGCCCGCCCACCGGCCGCCCTCGGTCGCGGCGACGAGCCGGGCGACCTCCTCCTCGTCCACGACCGGCGTGGCGCGGCCGAGGATCTGCACGCTCCAGCCGACGCCGTCGCGCCCCGACGGCAGGTGGTCCACCTCGAAGGCGATGTCGGTGTCGAACGCGGGCGGCGCGTCGGTGCCGGTGCGGAAGACGACGGCGCCCTCGACGAGCCGGTACCCGGCCGGGATGATGGCCGGGCCGTCTGCGGTGGTGACGGCGACGCGGCCGACCGTGTGGCGGGCGACGAGGTCGTAGCACTCGTCGGTGTCGAGCGCGACGAGTTCCGCGGTGGCGGCCGGGCGGGGCGCGGCGCCGACGACCGGGCGGGCGCCGCGCAGTTCGGCGACGGTGGTCTCCAGCGCGCGGGCGACGCGCGTCAGCGAGTCGAGTGTCGGGGAGGCGGGGCTCTCCTCCAGGTAGCGCAGGTACTGGGGCGCGACGCGCGCGCGGTGCGCCACGTCCTCGCGGCTGAGGCCCAGTTCCTCGCGCCGCATCGCGACGCGGCGGCCGACGTCGCCGATGTGGCTGCGTGTGCCCGTGCCGCCGCGCGCCGCCCGGTGTACGTGCCGTCCGTGACCTGCCATGGTTCGACCACCTCTCGCTTCCCCTGCCCGGCTGTACCCGGCGCCGTTCCCAGCGTTCCCCGGCCCCACGGGACCCGCGCGCCGGGGCGCGTCCCGTGCTGGTGGCGTGTGCGGTTGTCAAGTGCCCCGGAGCAATGTCGGCCATTCCCCGGAACGCGCCGGGAACGACGCTGCTGCGGCCCGCCCGCGCCGTACGGTCCCGCGCGGCGTGTCCTGCCGGGACGGACGGGCGGCGCCGCGCCGTCGTGGCCTGAACACGCTGTGAGGTGCCAGAGGGCTGGTGGACCGGCGGACGGCCCGCGCGCGGGGGGACGCGGGGCCGTCGCCGTTCCGGGGAACCGGATGCCCCGGCCGGGCGAGGCCATGCCTGCGGATTCCCGACGGATTCCGGCCGCGCGCCCCTCTGGCGCGCCCGGCGCACGCCATGGTTGTGGCCCGTTTCCACTGTGCCGGGGCACCCCGTGCGGTCACGCTATGAGGGGAGATCACCACACCATGTGATGAGAGGTGAGGCACGTGACCACGCCATCGGCGACGTGTGCGGGCGCCCGGCCCATCGACGGCGCGGCTGCTCCGGCCGCGGGACCCCGGGGGGAGGGCCCGCGATGAGCGACACCGAGCAGTCCGCGACGCCGCGCAACCCCGACCGCCGCCCGGAGTTGGAGGACCGGCTGCGCGAGGCGAACGCCCTCAGCCGCGCGGACCGCCGCGCCAAGGGCGGCGACGCGTCACGGCCCCTGCCGCCAGGGACACCGTAGCGGCGTCGCCCGTTCGGGTGAAGCGGCTCCGGGGAGACCTCAGCGGAGGCCCGCAGCCCCCCGTCCGCCCGTCCGGGTGCACGCGGGCGAGCCACTAGGGTGGCCGCCATGCCGGACGACCTGATCCGAATCGTCTCCCGCTCCTCCCCCATGGCGCTGGCCCAGGTGGAACGGGTGCGCGCCGAACTCGGCGCCCTCTACCCCGGGATGCGGACCGCGGTGGTGCCCGTCACGACATCGGGCGACCGGTGGACGGGCGACCTGGGCGCGCTGGGCGGCAAGGGCGCGTTCACCAAGGAGGTGGACGCCGCGCTGCTCGCGGGCGAGGCGGACCTCGCCGTCCACTGCATGAAGGACGTCCCCGCCGACCGGCCCCTGCCGCCCGGCACCGCCTTCGCCGCGTACCTGCGGCGCGACGACATCCGCGACGCGCTCGTGCACCCGGAGGGCCTGACCCTCCCTGAACTGCCCGACGGCACGCGGATCGGCACGTCCTCGGTCCGCCGCCGGGCCCAGCTCGCCGCGTCGTGGCCCGGCCTGGAGTGCGTGCCGCTGCGGGGGAACGTCAACCGGCGGCTGGAGAAGCTGGCCGCCGGGGAGGCGGACGCGCTGCTGCTCGCCCTGTCGGGCCTGGAGCGCATCGGGCGCCGGGACGCGGCCTCGCAGCTGCTCGGCGTCGAGGACATGTGCCCGCCGCTGGGCGCGGGGGTGCTCGGGCTCCAGTGCCGGGCGGACGACGACCGCGTCCTGGAGACGGTCTCGATCCTCGGCGACCCGGACGCGTGGCGGGAGATGACGGCGGAGCGCACGTTCCTGCACGTCCTGCGCGGGCACTGCAACAGCCCGATCGCGGGCTACGCCAGGGCCGAGCGCGACGGGCGGCTGCAACTGTGGGGCAGGGTCTTCTCGCCCGACGGCAAGACGGTCCTGGACGCGCACGAGTGGGCGGGGCCGCTGGACCCGGAGGCGCTGGGCATGTCGGTGGCCGTGGCGCTGCTGCGCCAGGGGGCGCGGGACGTCATCGACGCCATCCCGCACTGACCACGGCCGCGCGCGTCGTCCCTCACTCGTAGGAGACGCGGAACACCGGGTGCTTCGGGGCGGCGCGGCGCAGTTCCTCGTCGGACGACGTGGGGCCGACGCCGTCGAAGAAGATGCCGACCTCGGCCTTCCAGCGCTTGAGGTAGGCGCGCAGGATCTCCGGCTTGTCGTCGTCGGCGACCTCGGTGGCGGTGAACGCGGTGACCCGCTTGCCGAGGATGAGCTGCCCCCCGCCCGCCGCCCGCATGTTGTGGGTCCACTGGACGTGGCCGCGCGGCGCGACGAGGTACTGCGCGCCGTCCACGGTCAGCAGGTTGACCGGGGTGCGGCGCCAGGCGCCGCTCTTGCGGCCCTTGACCGCGAGGACGCGGGAGCCCCAGACGCTGATGCCGCGACGGGTGAGCCAGGAGACGGTGCGGTTGAGCACGTTGACGGTGAACCAGCCGGGCTTGCGCAGGTGCGGGGCGGCTTCGCTGCTCATGGTGGGTGCCTCTCGGTTCCGGGGTCCTGACGGGGCGGGCGGCCGTTACGTGAGCACTGCTCTCGGCCTGGGACCACAGTGGCACGGCTGCGCCACGAAAGCAAGAGCAGTGTTCACGTATTGGTGCACCGATCCACCGAATGGCAGACTGGGGTGCATGAGCACCATCGAGGGAGCCAGGGCCAGGGCCAGGCGCGAGATCACCGCCGCCATCAAGGACGAGGCGCGGCGCGGGCTCGCCGCCGAGGGGGCGTCCCGGCTGTCGCTGCGCGCGGTGGCGCGGGAACTGGGCATGGCGTCGTCGGCGCTCTACCGGTACTTCCCGAGCCGTGACGACCTGCTGACCGCGCTGATCGTGGACGCCTACGACGCGCTGGGCGAGGCCGCCGAGGAGACCCTCGCCGCGACGCCCCGGGACGACCCGGCCACCCGCTGGGTCGCCGTGTGCGGGGCCGTCAGGGCGTGGGCCCTCGCGCACCCGCACGAGTTCGCCCTCGTGCACGGCACCCCCGTACCGGGCTACGCGGCACCGCAGGCGACGACGGGCCCCGGCGTCCGCGTACCCCTCGCGCTGCTCGCGCTGACGGCCGAGGCGCAGGAGGACGCGCTGCTGGCCCCGCCGACCTGGGACCCGCTTCCGCCCCCGGTGCGGGCCGAGGCGGAGGCGCTGGCCGACGAGTACGCGCCGGGACTGCCCGCGCCGGTGGTGGCGGCACTGGTGGCGGCGTGGGCACAGCTCGTCGGGCTGATCAGCTTCGAGGTGTTCGGCCAGTACACGGGCGTGGTGACGGCGCGCGACGAGTTCTTCGCCCACGCCGTCTCCCGCATCGCCGCCGACATCGGCCTCCCGACCACCCGCGGCGGCACCCCGGAGGAGTGACCCCGGCACGGAGCACCGCTCTCCTAAAGCGGGTGTCGCACGGCCCGGATGCTGCCGGGGGCATGTGCGTCCTTCATGCGGCCTGCGCGTTCTCAGAACGCTCAAGCATGCCGGGGGTGTTCGAGCACAGTCGGGAACGTCCGGGAACCAAGATCGGCTTCTCTTCCTTCCCGCCTGGCCACAGACTTACCTGCGCAAGCCCTGCCCGGTGAGGACACGCCCATGGCAGCTTGGTGGTCCGCGGGCGGAGGCCGCCGGAGGAATCGCCTCACGGCGGTTCCTCTCTTCTCCGGTCAGCAGTCACGTCTCGGCCTCGTCGTCGCACGGGGGATCGGTGACACCGAAGTGTGTTGGCCCCCGTGACCCCGTGGAAAATGCCGTGTGAACCGTGTCCGCTGCGCGGCATGCCCCTGACGCGCCGACCTCTTGAACGCCGCCCCGTTCGGGGCCCTGTCAGTGACTCGGTTCGCGCGACTCCCACATGATTCGCATGCGCTCACGGGCCTGATCGGGAGCGGGGACTCGTTCGAAGACGCCTGGGGAAACCCGATGAACGACATCGACCCCGTAATGGTGCAGAAAGCTGCGTTCCCTGAGTTCAAGAGGGTGAGGGAAGAGCGCACCGAGGCGACCGACCGCACGGGGTGCGTAGCGCGCGTAGTCGAGCAGCTGGGCCAAGGCCTCGCGTACGTACCGACGCCCGACGCGCGACTTGGCCTCGATGAGTTCGCTTCCCTCAGGACCGTCCAGAAAGATGTCACAGAGGCCGGCCGGACTTGCGAAGCGTGTCGTTGTCGTGCCGGTCAAGGTTCCGCAGAATTCGGCGACCAACGCCGCCTCGTCCCGGTTGAAGAGAACCTGTTGCGCAGTTCGCTCGACCGTCACGGACCGGGTGTGCTGTCGCTCCAGTGGCAGTTCACGAACCACGCCGGGCGGCGTCACGGCACCGGCATCCTCCAGAGCCGTCCTGGTGGTGATGAGCAGGCCGTCGATTCCGGCACGCGCCCGTTCGCCGAACAACACCAGCTGCCCCGGGTACTGAAAGGTGGGCTTGTACCCGAGGAGAGCGCTCAATGTCGCGTAGGGAATCTCCGCCCGCTCGAACTGGCGCAGGCTGTAGACCGTGTGCCAGCTCTCGCCGCCTTCCTTCGGCGGCCACAACACATCGGCGAAGGAGCTGTTCCGGAAGATCGCCCCGATCTCACCGATGGCCCGCAGATGGTTCTTGCCGGTGAAGAACACCACGTCCCCGGTGGAGACGCCCGCCATCTTGCCGTCGTGGCCCGGGGTGGCCCCCCAGAACCTGCTCCGCCCGTCCGGGTGGAATGTCTTCAGAGACCGTAGCTGGTCTTCCGTCAACCTCTCGGCATACGGGGACTCGGTGAACGGCACGGACCGGTCCAGAGTGTCCTTCCAGTGTCGGCGCGATTCGACGCTGCCGAACGCCGGGGAGACCAACAGGCGTGTCGCGGGACTTGAGTCAACGGGCCCCTTCCCGCCGTGAGAGCCCTCGACACGGAGAACGGGTCGCGCCGTCACCGGGACACCTGCCGCAGCGCCTCGGAGGAAGTCGCCTGATCCCGGGGCCCGAACGTCGCATGCGGGTAAGCCACACCGACGACGGCCCCGGAGTCGTCCAGACGGCCATCCCGAAGGACCAGGTGGCTTCGAACCGGCTTGATCCGGTAGGTGACAACGGACGGCTTCCTGCCGAGGGCGTCGCACTCCGCCAGTGTCTGAACCAGATGCTCACGGGTGACATCGTCGATTCCCACGCTGGGATCATATGACTATTGCTCGACTTGATTACTGCTGGAGTCAGCTGCCGGATAGGGGCGTTCCTTCGAGGTGAGGCCGGGCACCGTCCGCCACATCGAGTGCAGCCAGACCTCACGGATTGTCCGGCACGACATGTCGTGAGCGGGACCGAGTATGAGGCCACGCTGCATCAGGCGGCGGCATTGAGCAGCACACCGGAAGGATTCGGTCCCGCCCCTGAAGCGGGTGTGGCAGGTCGAGGCCTGCCGGGTGCGCGGGCGAAGGGCCGGACCCGAACAGCTCGCCCGCGCACGGCCACACGCCATGCACTCACGCCGTACTGAGGATGGCTACGAGAGCCCGTCGGACCCGTCGTCGAGCGTCCGGAACGACCAGGCGCTGCCGTTCCGGTTCGGGTCGGCGCCCGGCTCGTGGAAGCTGTGCCCACGACGGGTGCGACGACCTCGTCATCCGCGCAACCAACTCGTCAGAGTGGAAGGTCTGCTCGGTCACCCATCGGTGGGCTTGCCCGCGCGGCGCAGGGTTGTCGCCGCGATGAGTGCCGTGGCGGCGGCGAACACCGCGCACACCACGGCGACCGTGTTCAGCCCGCTCGTGTACGCCTCCCGCGCCGCGGCCAGCGTCTCGCGCGCGGCGTCCGCCGGGAGGTTTCGTGTCACCGCCAGCGCGCCTTCGAGGCTGCCCCGGGCGGACTCGGCCACGTCGGCAGGAACCCCGCCCGGCAGCGTGATCCCCTCCCGGTAGACGAGCGAGCCGAGGCTGCCCATCGTGGCGATGCCGAGCGCCACGCCCAGGTGGCTGCTGGTCTCCTGGAGCGAGGCGGCCGAGCCGCCCTTCTCCGGCGGCGCGGAGCTGACGACCAGGTTGGTGCCCAGCGCCCCGACCGGCCCCGTGCCGAAGAAGCAGATCACGAAGCCGACGACCAGGAGCGGCAGCCCGCCGACCGGTTCGACGAAGGCCATCAGCGCGTAGCCGCCCGCCGCGACGGCGAGACCGGCGGCGATCACGGACGCCATCGAGAAACGCGCCGCCAGCGTGGGCGCCAGCATCGCGGAGACGATCGACGCGAGCGCCGAGGGCACCATCCACAGCCCCGCCTCGACCGGCGAGAGCCCCTCGACCATCTGGAGGAAACCGGTGATGAGCAGGTAGCTCCCGGCCACGCCGACCATCAGGAGCGTCGTGATCAGCAGGGAGGAGGTGAAGGCCCGGTTGCGGAACAGGCTCACGTCCAGCACCGGGTGGGTCAGCTTCCGCTGACGGCGCACGAACAGCACGCCCACGGCCGCACCGGCCGCCGCCGTCAGGACCGGCACCGGCCCCCACCCGTGCTTCGTGAACTCCTTCAGACCGTGGATGACCGGCAGGATCGCCGCCAGGGAGAGGCCCACGCTGAACAGGTCGATCCTGCCCGCCCCGGCGTCGCGGTACTCGGGGAGCAGGAGGGGCGCCGCGATCAGCAGGACCACCATGACCGGCACGCCGAGCAGGAACACCGAGCCCCACCAGAAGTGTTCGAGCAGCACCCCGCCGATCACCGGGCCGAGCGCGGTGCCCGCCATGAAGCAGCTGGCCCACAGCGCGAAGGCCCGGCCGCGCTCCCGCGGGTCCTCGAACATGTTGCCGATCAGGGCCAGCGTGGACGGCATGAGCGTCGCCGCCGCGATCCCGAGCAGGGCGCGGCTCACGATCAGCATCTCGGCACTCGTGGAGTACGCGGTGAGCACGGACGTCACACCGACGACGACCGCGCCGGTGATCAGCAGTCTCCGGCGGCCGATCCGGTCGCCGAGCGTGCCCATGGTGACGAGGAACCCGGCCATCATGAAGCCGTAGATGTCCATGATCCACAGCGTCTGCGTGCCGCTGGGCCGCAGGTCCTCGGCGAGGGGCGGCAGCGCCAGGAACAGCACGCTCTGGTCGAGCGAGAGCAGGAGGGTGGGCAGGGCCAGCACGGCGAGCCCGGTCCACTCCCGGGGACCGGCCTTCCTCGCCACGCCGGTCGTGGGGGCATGCGTCGTCATGGGGCGTTCCTTCCGGTGAAGCCTTGGGACGGGCAGCGTGGACGGGGGCGCTCCCGGTTCCCTCTCGGTCCGCTCTCGGGCCGTTCCCCGCCCGGGAGCGCCGGTCGGTTAGCGTGATCCCATGCGTTTCGGGGTGCTGGGCCCGCTGGGGGTGTGGACGGCGGACGGGCGGCCCGTGCGGGTCCCGGAGGCCAAGGTCCGGGCCCTGCTCGCCGCGCTCCTGGTCCACCGGGAGCGGCCGGTGTCCGCGGACCGGCTCGTCCACGACCTGTGGGGCGACGCGGTGCCCGGCCGTCCGGCGGGCGCGCTCCAGAACAAGGTCTGGCAGCTGCGGCGGGCGCTCGAAGCCGCCGAGCCCGGAGGCCGTGACCTGGTGGTGTCCCGCCCGCCCGGCTACCAGCTCGTGGTCGGTGACGACGCGGTGGACGCCGACCGGTTCGTCGGGCTGACGACGCGCGCACGGGCGGCGGACGATCCCGCCGTGCGCGCCGAACTGTTCGCGTCGGCCCTGGCGTTGTGGCGCGGCCCCGCGTTCGCGGACTTCGCGGACGCGGAGTTCACCCGCGCCGCCGCCGCGGGTCTGGAGGAACGGCGGCTGTCCGCCGTCGAGGAACGCGCCGAGGCGCGCCTCGCCCTCGGCGAACACGCCTCGGTGGCGGAGGAGTTGCACGAGCCGGTCGCCCGCAATCCGCTACGGGAGCGGCTGCGCGCCGCGCACATCCGCGCCCTCGGCCTGGCGGGGCGCCCGGACGCGGCGCTCAGCAGTTACACGGAGCTGCGCGAACGCCTCGCCGACGAACTGGGCATGGACCCTGGCCCCGAACTGGCCGCGCTCCACCGGGCGATCCTCACGCAGGACCCGTCGCTCACCACGGCCCCCACACCCGCGCCCGCCCCCGCACCGGCACGCGGCGGCGCGCCCGGCGGCCTGACCGCGCTCGTCGGCCGCGCCGAGGCCCTGCGCACGCTCCACGCCCATCTGGCGGCCGACAGGCTGGTGACGCTCACCGGCGCGGGCGGCGTCGGCAAGACCCGGCTGGCCCGCGCGGCGGCGGCGCGGGCCGCCGACGGGTTCCCCGGCGGCGTACGGCTCGCCGAACTGGCCGCGCTGGACGCCACCGCGACGGCGGAGACGGTCTACGAGACGATCGGCGCCGTCCTCGGGGTACGCGACGACACGGCGGGCCGCCCGATCCCGCCCGCCGACCGCGTCGTGCGCGCGCTGGGTGGTCGGCGCGCCCTCCTCGTCCTCGACAACTGCGAGCACGTCGTCGGGCCGGTCGCCGAGGTGGCCGAGCGGCTCCTCGACGCGGCGCCCGCGCTCACGCTCCTCGCGACCAGCCAGCTGCCGCTCGGCATCCCGGGCGAGCGGCTCCAGGAGGTGCCGCCGCTGGAGCAGCCCGCCGCGGTGGAGCTGTTCGTCGCGCGCGCGAGCGCCGCCGCCCCCCGTTTCGCGCTCGACGCCGACACCGCCGACGCGGTGGCCGCCGTCTGCCGACGCCTGGACGGCATCCCCCTCGCCCTGGAGATGGCCGCGACCCGCGTCCGGGCCTTGGGCGTACGCGAGGTGGCGGCGCGCCTGGACGACAGGTTCCCGCTGCTGGCCACGGGACGGCGCACGGCACCGGCCAGGCACCGCACGCTGCGGGCGGTCATCGACTGGAGCTGGGGCCTCCTCGGCGAGCGGGAACGGGCGGTCCTCGGGCGCCTCGCGCTCCACGCGGACGGCTGCGCGCTCGACATGGCCGAGGCGTTCTGCGCCACCGGCGACGTCGCCGCCCGGGACGTGCCCGACCTGCTGGCGCGGCTGGTGGACGCCTCACTGGTCGTCGTGGCGGACACGCCGGACGGGCCGCGGTACCGGCTGCTGGAGTCCGTCACCGCGTACTGCCACGAACGCCTGCGTGAGAGCGGCGAGTTCGACGCGCTCAGGCAGCGGCACCTCACCCGCTACACCGCGCTCGCCGAACAGGCGGAACCCCACCTGCGCGCCCACGGGCAGCGCACCTGGCTGCGCCGCCTCGACGCCGAGACGGCGAACCTGCGCGCGGCGCTCGACACGGCCGTCAGGACGGGCGCGGCCGACCCGGCGCTCCGCCTCGTGAACGCGCTCGCCTGGTACTGGCGGCTGCGCGGCAGGACCGGCGAGGCGGAACGCTCCCTCTCCCTCGCCCTGTCGGTCACCGGCCCGCGCGATCCCGCGCTGGTCGCGCGGGCCACGGCGTGGCGCGGCGGCATCCGCCTGCTGGGCGGCGGCGGCACGGACCCGGTGACGGAGTACCGCACCGCGCTGGAGCCGTACGCGGCGGTGGACGACCCGGCCGGACGGGCGCGCGCCGAATGGTTCCTCGGCTCACGCCTGTACGGCGTGGGCGACCTGGCGTCCGGGGTCGAACTGGTCAACAGGGCGCTGGAGACGTTCCGTTCCCTCGGCGACACCTGGGGCACCGCCGCCGCGCTCGGCACCCGCACGTTCCAGGCGAACCTGCGCGGCGACTTCGACGCGCTGCGCGAGGACGGCGAGCGCAGCCTCGCGCTCTTCCGCGAGCTGGGCGACCGGTGGGGGCAGCTCCAGGCCATGGTCCCGCTCCAGACGCTCGCGGAGGTCGTCGGCGACTACGGGCGCGCCGCGCGCCTCTACCGGGACGGGCTGCGGATGGCCGAAGACCTCGGGCTGTGGGCGGAGTTCTCCTTCCAGCTCTCGGGACTCGGCCGCATCGCGCTGCTGGAGCGGGACTACGCGAAGGCCGGGGAGCTGCACGAGCGGGCGCGGCGGGTGGCCGTCGAGCAGTCGGACCGGTTCGGGGAGCAGTTCGCCGAGATCGGGCTCGGGCTGGGGGCACGCCGCGAGGGGCGGCTCGACGCCGCCGAGGCGCACCTGCGCTCCGTGCTGGATCTGCACCGCCGGATGGGGTACGAGCCGAGCGTGCCCCCGCTGATCCTCGCCGAGCTGGGGTTCGTCGCCGAACTGCGGGGCGACGCGCGGGCCGCCGTCGCTCTCCAGGAGAGGGGGCTGGCCGCCGCGCGGGCGGGCGACGACCCGCGGGCCGTCGCGCTGGCGCTCGAAGGGCTGGCGGGGGCCCGCCTGTTGGGGGGCGACGCCGCGCGCGCGGCACGGCTGCTCGGCGAGGCCGCGGCCACCCGCCGGTCGGTCGGCACCCCGCTGCCGGACGGCGAACGGGACGACGTCGATCGCATCTCCGCCGCGGCCACCACGGCCCTCGGCGCCACACGCTTCGCCGCCGAGTGGTGCGCCGGGGAGGGCGTGGTGTGACGTGCGCTCTCGTCATGTCCCCGGCGGCGGGCCTAGGCTGGGGGGCATGGCCTGGACGGTGCGCGACATCCCGGATCTGAAGGGCCGCACGGCGGTCGTGACGGGCGCCAACAGCGGCCTCGGCTACGTCACCGCGCGCGAGCTGGCGCGGCGTGGCGCGCAGGTCGTGCTGGCCTGCCGCAGCCGGGAACGCGGCCGGGCGGCGTTGGAGCGGCTGCGCGGCGAAGTCCCCGAGGGACGGGTCGAGTTGCGGCTGCTCGATCTGGCTGACCTCTCCTCGGTCCGCGCGTTCGCCACCCAGTGGCGCGGCGAGCGGCTGGACCTGCTGGTGAACAACGCGGGGCTCATGGCCGTGCCGCGCGGCCGGACCGAGGACGGCTTCGAGACGCAGTTCGGCGTCAACCACCTCGGCCACTTCGCCCTGACGGGGCTGCTCCTGCGACCGCTGCTCGCCGCCCCGGCGCCCCGCGTCGTGACGGTCTCCAGCATCGCGCACCTGGCGGCCAACGTGGACCTGTCCGACCCGCACGCGGACCGGCGCTACCTGCGCTGGGTCGCGTACGCGCGCTCCAAGTCGGCCAACCTCATGTTCACCCACGAACTGGCCCGCCGCGCGCGGGACACGGCCCTGGTCGCCGTCGCCGCGCACCCCGGCTGGGCCGCCACCGAACTCCAGGCCAAGGGGCCGCGGATGGCGGGCAGCGCGGTGCAGGAACGTGCCGCCCACGCCCTGAACAGGCTCGTCGGCTCGGCGCCCGAGGCCGGGGCGGCGCCGCTGCTGCACGCCGCGACCGCCCCGGACGTGGCGCCCGACGCGTACCTGGGGCCACGCGCCGCGGCCAGGGGCCGTGCGGGCCGCACCTGGCGCGCCCCCTGGACGAGGAACGACGCGATGACGGCGCGCCTGTGGCATGTCTCGGAGGAACTGACGCGTGTGAGCTACGACTTCGCACCGCCGTCAGCCCTGTGACATGGAGCGCGCACGCGTCGGTGCGCGCTGTTATCGTCAGCGGATCGGGACGATCCGTATCGCCGCAGGGGGAAAGCATGAGTGCGCAGTGCTGGAGCTGCCGACAGCGGCCGTCCGCCGCGCCGGACGGCCGGTGTCAGGTGTGCACCGCGGGTGGCGCGGTGGCGAGCCAGCCGACCGTGGGTGACGGCTTCCCGCTGACGCCGCCGGTCGCCGCCGGGCCCGTGCCGCCGTCGGCCCCGCCCCCGCAGCCCCCGCCGTTCTCCCAGCCACAGCCCCACCCTCAGCCACAACTCCAGCCGCAGCTCCAGCCGTTCGCCCCGCCTCCCACGCCCGGCTACGGCTACCCCGGCTCCGCCGGCCCCGCCGCCGGTCCCGCGTACGGCTACCCGGGCGGTCACCTGCCGCTGCTGGCCACCCCGTTCACCAGTCCGCAGGGCCTGTCCACCGCGCTGACGGCCCTGTTCGGCGTCGCGATCGCCATCTGGCTGTTCGGCATGGTGTCCGGGGCCGCGATGCTGAACCTGCTGGACGACATGGAGGGGCCCGCCGCGTTCGGCCTGACCTTGGACGAGGTGCAGGACACGCTGGACACCTGGCAGGGCACGGCCACCATCCAGATCCTGCTGATGCTGGCGATCGGCATCGTGTTCCTCATCTGGTTCTACCGGGTGCGCTCGAACGCCGAGATGTTCGACCCGGCCGGGATGCGCCTGAGCCGTGGCTGGGCGATCGGCGCCTGGTTCGTGCCGGTGGTGGGCCTGTGGTTCCCCAAGCAGATCGCGAACGACACGTGGCGCGCCAGCGCCCCGTGGGGCGAGCAGGCGCGTCTCGGCCTGGTGACCGCGTGGTGGCTGCTGTGGCTGCCCACCGTCTTCACGAGCTTCTCGGCGCTGTACTCGGACGACGACGGCATCATCGACTTCAACGACTCGGACGAGTTCGACGAGGTGCGGAGCGCCGCCGCGGTGACGGTCCTGAACGGCGCGCTCGGCATCGCCGCGGCGATCCTCGCGATCCTCTTCGTCCGGCAGCTGACACGGCGGCAGTTGACGAAGTTCGCGCAGGGGCCGACGCCGTGGGCGACGCAGGGCGCGATGCCGCCGCCGGGGGCGTACCCGCAGCAGCATCCGCAGCCGGGCGTGCCGCACCAGCAGTACGCGCCCCCGCCGCACTTCCAGGCCCCGCCGCAGGCGCAGCCGTTCCCCCAGCCGGGACAGCAGCCAGGACCGCAGCCAGGACAGCAGCCGGGCCACCAGCCTCCGGGCGCGCCGCCGCCCCCGTTCTGACCCGGGCCTCCTCCTGACCCGCGGCACCCTCCCCCCGGGGCCGGGTCTCGCGAACGCGTGCGATACTCTGCGCCGTTCACCGAGATCCGTCCAACCGGGGGGTTTTTCATGGGGCTTGTCCTCGCCGTCGTCGGCGTGGCCGCGCTGGTGGCGGCCGTCGTCGTCCTGCTGCGGTCACGGCGCCGCGCCGCGCCGAAGGCGCCACCACCGCCGCGCGACCCGTTCGCGCCCGAGCAGGACACGGGCGGCGACCCGCGGCGGCTCAAGGCGGGCGACATGGTGGAGTACCTGGGCGAGCGGCTGTTCGTCCGCGGGTCGCTGCGGCTGTCCGAGGGCGGGTTCAGCTGGTCGGAGCACTTCGTGGACGCCATGGACGGCACCGACGCGGGGCGCCGGTGGATCTCGGTCGAGGAGGACCCCGACCTGGAGGTCACGCTGTGGAGCGAGTACGCAGGTGACCCGCTGAAGCCGAGCGAGCAGTCCCTGACCGTCGGGGGCGTCACGTACCACCGCACCGAGCACGGCACGGCCACGTACGCCTCCGAGGGCACGACCGGCCTCGCCGCGACGGGCCGCATGGAGTACGCGGACTACGAGGGGCCGCGCGGACACGCCCTGTCCTTCGAGCGCTTCCCCGGCGCGGGCGGCGAGCAGGGCCGCTGGGAGGCGTCGCTCGGCGAGCGCGTCCCGGCCGGAACGCTCACCATCTACCCGGGCGGTGACGCGTGAGCGCGCGCGGGGGCCGCAGGAGGAGCGGCATACGCACGGCGGCCGGGCTGCTCACGGGCGCGCTGCTGGTCACGGCCTGCGGTGGCGGCGGCGACCCGGACGTCCCGGACGCCTGGATCCGCGACACGTACGAACGCGACACGACGCCGGGCGGCGGCGACTACCTCGACCGGCAGGACACCCCGGCGCAGGTCGCCGACGAGATCGAGCGTGAGCGCGGGGCCATGGACCGTGTGACCAGCGAGTCGATGGTCTTCCTGCGCTACGACGACGACATCGTCGCCATCAGCCCCCGCACCGATGTGCCGGGCGGCAGCAGCATCGACGTGGACGACTACGAGTCGGGGCGGTCCCGGTACAGCAGCCACGTCGGCCACTACTGGCCGGCGTCGCAGGGACGCAGCGGCAGCGACTTCCGCGGCGGCGGGCCCGGCTCCGGCAAGTGAGCACGGCACCGGCGGCGACGCGCGGTGCGGACAGTTCAGGCAGTGCACAGCTCGGAGAACACCACTCCCGGGCGGAACGAGAGGACGTCGTCATGGGGGACATATTCGAATCGGCCGCGGAGACGCTGGCCTACGGGGGCGTCGGTCTCCTGGTGATGGCCGTGGCCTTCGGCGCGCTGGACCTGGTCACGCCGGGCAATCTGGCCAAGATCGTCTGGTCGGAGCGGAACAAGGGCGCGGCCATCGTGCTCGCCGGTCAGATGCTGGGCGTGGGCATCGTCGTCCAGCAGGCGATCCTGGCGAGCGAGTCGGAGGAGGGCCTGGACTACGGGCTGGTGAGCACCGGCGTATACGGGCTGGCCGGTGTCGTCGTGATGACGGTGGTCTTCGCGATCGTCGGCGTCATCACGCCGGGCCGGATGGGCGCGGCGGTGCTGGAGGACCAGGACGGACGGGCGCACCCGGTCGCCTGGGTGCAGGGCACGATGTACGTCGGCACGGCACTGATGGTCGGCGCGGCGCTCTCGTGATCCGCCGCCCCCGGCTGGCCCGCTTCCTCCTGCTGCTGACCGTGTTCCTGTGCGCGGCGTGCGGTCTGGTGTACGAGCTGGCGCTGGTCGCGCTCGGCGGCTACCTGATAGGCAACACCATCACGCAGACCTCCCTCGTGCTGGCCGTCATGGTCTTCGCGATGGGGGTCGGCTCGCTGGCGGCGAAGCCCCTCCAGCGGCGCGCCGTGGGCGCGTTCGCCGTGGTGGAGGGGCTGCTCGCGCTGGTGGGCGGGCTGTCGGTGCTCGTGCTGTACGTGCTGTACGCGTGGGTGGGCGTCTACACCCCGGCGATGACGGTCGTCGCGTTCCTGGTCGGCCTGCTGATCGGGGCGGAGATCCCGCTGCTGATGACGATGCTCCAGCGCATCCGCAGGCAGGAGGCGGGGAACGCGGTCGCCGACATGTTCGCGGTCGATTATCTGGGCGCGCTGGTGGGCGGGTTGTGTTTCCCGCTCCTGCTGCTGCCGACGTTCGGGCAGCTCAAGGGCGTGCTGGTGGTCGGCGTGGTGAACGCGGTGGCGGGGGTGGTCACCGTGCTGTGGATCTTCAGGGGCCGGCTGCGGCGGATCGTCTCGGTCGGTCTCGCGGCCGGGCTCGCGGCGGTCCTGACCGTGCTGGTCGGCGCGTACGTGCTGGCGGACGACATCGAGATCTCGGCGCGGCAGCGGATGTACCGCGACCCGATCGTGCACGCGGAGCGCACGCCGTACCAGGAGATCGTGATGACGGAGTCGCTGGGCTTCACCTCACGCACGGACCTGCGGCTGTTCCTCAACGGCGACCTCCAGTTCTCCTCGATCGACGAGTACCGCTACCACGAGGCGCTGGTGCACCCGGCGCTCGTGGGCGCGCGGGAGCGGGTGCTGGTCCTGGGCGGCGGGGACGGCCTCGCGCTGCGCGAGGTGCTGCGCTACCCGGACGTGGCGGAGGTGACGCTCGTCGAGCTGGACCCGGCGATGACGGAGCTGGGCCGGACGTACGGGGCGCTGCGGGAGCTGAACGGCGGCGCGTTCGAGGACCCGCGCGTCACGGTCGTGAACGCGGACGCGTTCACGTGGCTGCGCGGCGCGCCTGGTCCTTACGACGCGGTGATCGTGGACTTCCCCGACCCGGAGGACACGGCGACGGCCAAGCTGTACTCCGTGGAGATGTACGCGCTGCTGGCGAACGTGCTGGCGCCGCAGGCACGGGTGGTCGTGCAGTCGGGGTCGCCGTTCTTCGCGCCCCGCACCTACTGGTCGGTGGACGCGTCGCTGGCGGAGGCGGGCTTCGCGACGACGCCGTACCAGGTGGACGTCCCGAGCTTCGGCAACTGGGGCTTCGTGCTGGCGACGGTCGGCGAGGGGGCGCCTGAGCTGCGGCTGCCGGGGGACGTGCCGCCGCTGCGGTTCCTGGACGACGCGGTGCTGCGGGCGGCGACGGTCTTCCCGCTGGACCGGCGGCACGAGGACGTGCGCGCGAGCACGCTGATGGACCCGGCGGTGCTGGAGTACGCGCGCGGCGAGTGGCAGTACGACTGAGCGGGCGCGCCGGGGCGGCGGGCGGCGCGGCTTCTAGACTGCCGGGGCCGACCCAGGAGAGGAACACATCGCCATGCGCCCGCAGAGGTTCCAGCAGTTCGCCATCGACGCCTACCAGGCGGCCGGGATGAAGGCCGAGCCGTGGAGCGAGGGCACGAAGCGTCCGCTGGGCGTGGCGCTGACCCTGCCGAACGGGGCGCAGCTGCGGCACGCCGTCTCGGGGCAGAGCCGGGACGGCGACGCGTACGGGGAGGCGGAGCAGCCGGTGGAGGGCGAGGCCCCGGCGCCGGTGCCGGTGCCGGACCTCGGCCGGGGGGCGGAGCCGCGCCAGGTCGAGGCGTACCTGGCGGCCGTCCTGACGAACACGGGCCATCCCGAGATCCTGCGGGCGTACGCGTACGGGGACCGGGAGCAGCCGCCGAAGCACGCCGGTGTCGGCGTGGTGTTCCACTCGGGCGCGAAGGTGTACTGCCTGTTCGTGTAGCGCATGGCGGGGCCGGAGTGACGGGATGAGGGGCGGCGCCTCCGCACAAGGCGCCGCCCCTTCGGTGTCCCCGGGCCGCCGGGGACGCCCCCGTACGAGGGTCGGGTGGGGGCGTCCCCGGCGGCCCGGCGGCGGTGACCGTGGAGCGCACCGCCGCTGCCGTCAGGGCACGCGGGCCCTGACGGCGGGAAGCTCGTCCGCCCCCCGTGCGTCGGCAGTGACACTACCCCGCCGATCGCTCATCTGAGCGTGCGGCCCCTCATGGGTGGCGGGCATCACGTCCGCAGACCCGGGGAAAACGGCCGGAAACGAGCGTTTCACCCGCGCCGGGTCAGGCCCTGGCGCCCGGAGCGTTTCACCCGCGCCGGGTCAGGCCCTGGCGCCCGTCTCGGCAGCGGCGAGCCGCGCGTCGGCGCGGTCGGGCGCGTACAGCGACTCGACCACCATCGCCGCCGCGCCGCGCAGCCCTGCGTGGTCGCCGAGCCGTGAGGAGACGACCTGGAGGTACGCCGTGGTGCGCGGCATCGCGCGCTGGTAGAGCAGCTCGCGCACGCCGGTGAGGAACGGCGGCCCGGTCAGGTCGCCCGCGATCATGAGGACCCCGGGGTTGAGCAGGGTGACGACGGTGGCCAGCACGCCGCCGACGAGCCGCCCCGCCTCGCGCGCGAGGCGCACGGCGTCGGGCTGCCCGATGGACAGCTGGTCGCGGACGCCGGAGCCCGACGCGGTCGGGACGCCCGCCGCCGTCAGCTGCTCGGCGAGCGCCCGGCCGCTCGCGACGGCCGCGAGGCAGCCGAAGGAGCCGCAGCGGCACAGGGCGTGCGGGTGGTCGCTGAGCCGTATGTGGCCTATGTCACCGGCCGCGCCGTCGAAGCCCCGGTACATCTCGCCGTTCACGACGACCCCGGCCCCTATACCGGTGGACACCTTGACGAGGAGGAAGGCCGGGCAGTCCTGGTAGCCGTCGCGCTGCTCGGCGTACGCCATGAGGTTGGCGTCGTTCTCCACGAGCACGGGCACGGGCCCGGCCGTCGGGTCGAGGCGCACGTGGGAGGCGAAGGCCCGGCGCATGCCGTCGGGGATGGGGAAGCGGTCCCAGCCCGGCATCATGGGCGGCTGCACGACGATGCCGGTCGGCGCGTCCACCGGGCCAGGCACGGACAGGCCGATGCCGCAGACGGCGGAGGCGGGCACGTCGGCCTTCTCCAGCAGGAGCGCGAACCACTGCCCGAGCCGGTCGAGCGCCTGGTCGGGGCCCTGGTTGATCAGCAGGGAGCCGCTGTGCTCGGCGAGGAGCGTGCCGTCGAGGTCGAGGACGGCGGCGCGGGCGTGCCGCGTCTCCAGGTCGGCGCACAGCACGACGGCGTGCGCCGCGTCGAATTCCAGCCGTACGGGCGGGCGGCCCCCCGTCGAGACCTCGACCGGGTCGGGCGCGGTCTCGCGGACCCAGCCGACGCGGAAGAGCTGGTCGAGGCGGTGACCGACGGTGGACCGGGAGAGCCCGGTCACTCTCTGGAGCTCGCCCCGGGTGGTGGCCTGGCCGTTCCTGATCAGCGACAGCAGGTGTCCCGCGCTCGCCTGGTTCATGCCGACTCGCCTTCCCAGTGCCGGATTTCACGCCTCCTTCAGCTTGTGCGGTAGATATTACAGCGGTAGTTTTGCGTGTTAAGCAGACGTAACCCGACGGAACCTTGGACAAAACAATGAGCGCCCTCGCGGTGCGGCAACACAGCCGACGTCCACTCGGAGCTGACGTGGAAAGCGCTGATCAACCCCCTAGTACGTCCTCGATCGCATACAACGGCGCGCGGCGCGTGCTCGACGGGAACTGGACCGGAACCTCCACCGTCCCCTCACACGCCCTGTACCCCCACCAGTGGAGCTGGGACTCGGCGTTCATCGCCATCGGGCTGCGGCACCTGTCGCCGGCCCGTGCCCAGCGGGAGCTGGAGACGCTGCTGACCGCCCAGTGGGCCGACGGCCGCATCCCGCACATCGTGTTCAATCCCACAGTCCCGCTCGGTGCGTACTTCCCGAGCCCCGACTTCTGGCGCTCCTCGTCCGCCGGTGACCTCGCCGGGGCGCCGACCGCCGTGGAGACGTCCGGCATCGTCCAGCCCCCGGTGCACGCGCTCGCCGCGCTGCTGGTGCACGAGGCGGACCCCGAGGTGTCGCGGCGGCGCGGCTTCCTGGCGCACGTCTACCCGCGCCTGGTCGCCTGGCAGCGGTACCTGACCGAGCGCCGTGACCTGGGCGGGCGCGGCCTCGCGTCGATCGTGCACCCCTGGGAGTCGGGCATGGACAACAGCCCGTGCTGGGACCCGCCGCTCTCCCGCATCCGCCCCGCCGACCGTGGCACGTTCCAGCGCGCCGACCTGGACCACGGCTGCCCGGCCGACCGGCCGACCGACCTCGACTACGGCCGCTACGTCCGCCTCGCCACGACCTACCGCGACCACGGCTACGCCGACGGCCCCGACACGGCGCTGTTCGCCGTCGAGGACCCGGCGATGAACGCGCTGCTCATCGCCTCGGAGCACGCGCTCGCCGGGATCGCCACGGCGATCGGCGCCGACCCGTCCGACCACCTCGTGCGCGGCGAGCAGCTGACGACCGCGCTGCTCAAGCGGCTGTGGAACGAGGACGCGGGCCTGTTCCTGTGCCAGGACGTGATCAGCAACGAGCCGATCCGCGAGCGCAGCGTCTGCGGCCTGCTGCCGCTGATCCTGCCAGGACTGCCGGAGGAGGTCGTGGCCTCGCTGGTCGCGACGCTCAGGGGAGAGCACTTCGGCGTGGGCACGACGACCCGGCTGGCGCCGAGCTACGACCTGCGCGGCGCGGCGTTCGACCCGGCCAGGTACTGGCGGGGCCCTGCCTGGTTCAACGTGAACTGGCTGCTGGAGCGCGGCCTGCGGCAGTACGGCGAGACGGCGACGGCGGACGCGCTGCGCGACGAGCTGCTGGGCACGGCGGTGACCTCGGGGTTCGCGGAGTACGTCGATCCGGTCACCGGCGAGGCGCGCGGCAGCCGTGACTTCAGCTGGACGGCCGCGTTGGCCATGGACCTGGCCGTCCGGTCGCGCTGAGCGGCCGGGAGTCGCGCGCCGGGGGGACGAAAAGTGAACAGGGTGAACAGGGGAGACGCAGTGACCACGATCCAGCAGTGTCTGCTCGTCCGGGACGGCACCTTCGTCGCGGTGGGACCGGCGGGCGACATCACCGGGGAGCGGGGGACATGGCCGTGCGGCCTGTTCTCCCGTGACGCGCGGCACCTCAGCCGCTGGCAGCTCACGCTCGACGGCGGCATGCCGGCCGTGCTGGTGCCGGCGGCGCCCGACAGCCCCGGCGCGGACACGGCGACGGCCGTGCTCACGCCGCCGGGCGGACGCACGGACGCGCCCGCCCTGACCGTCTTCCGCGCCCAGACCGTGACGGGCACGGGCCTGGCGGAGCGGCTGGTGCTCAGCAGCAACACCCGGGAGGCCGCCGAGGTCCTGGTCGCCGTCACGGCGGACGCCGACTTCGCCGACCAGTTCCAGCTGCGCGCCGACCACCGCTGGTACGACAAGCCGCACGCCGTACGGACCCGGGCCGTCCGCGACGACGGCGTGGAGTTCGGCTACCGGCGGCGCGAGTGGCGGGCGCGGACCGTCGTCACGGCGGATCCCGCGCCCGACGCCGTGGAGGAGACGGGCAGCGGCGCGCGGCGCCTCGTGTGGCGCGTCACGCTGCCGCCGCACGGCTCGGCCGAGCTGGCGCTGCGCGTCGCCGCCGTCCCGCACGGCGCCCCCGCCCCGGCCGACGGCACGCCCGCCGCGCCGCCCGTGCTGCCCGCGCCGCACGCACGCCCCGAGCTGGCCCCGGCGTGCGAGCGCGGCCACGCCGACCTGGCCTCGCTGCTCGTGCCCGCGACGGGCCCCGAGGGCGAGCCGCTGCGCGTCCCGGCGGCGGGCGTCCCGTGGTTCCTGACGCTGCTGGGCAGGCACGCGCTGATCACCTCGCTGTTCACGCTGCACAGCCACCCGGACCAGGCCGCCGAGACCCTGCTGGCGCTCGCCGCCGCGCAGGCCACCGACGAGGAGCCCGCCAGGATCGGCGAGCCGGGCAAGATCGTGCACGAGCTGCGCGCGGGCGAGCTGGCGTACTTCGAGCAGGTGCCGTACGGCCGCTACTACGGCTCGGTGGACAGCACGCCCCTCTTCCTCATGCTGCTGGGCGCGCACGCGGAGAGCACGGGGGACGAGAAGCTGGCGCGCCGCCTGGAGCGGCACGCGCGGGCGGCCGTGGAGTGGATGTTCACCTACGGCGGCCTTGAGGCGCGCGGCTACCTCCTCTACCACGCGGACGAGGGCGGTCTCGCGAACCAGAGCTGGAAGGACTCGCCCGACGCGATCTGCTTCGCGGACGGCAGCCCGGCGAAGGGCCTGATCACGGCCGCCGCCGCGCAGGGGTACGCGTACGCGGCGCTGCGCCGTACCGCGCGCCTGGCCCGTACGGCGTGGGGCGACCCGGCGTACGGCGAGCGGCTGGACGCGGCGGCCGACGGGCTGAAGGCGCGCTTCGCCCGCGACTTCTGGCTGCCGGAGGCGGACTTCCCCGCGCTCGCGCTGGACGGCTCGGGCACGCCGGTGGACGCGCTGGCCTCCGACGCCGGTCATCTGCTGTGGACGGGCATCCTGGACCAGGAGCGCGCGGAACGGGCGGGGCGGCGGCTGCTTGAGCCCGACTTCTTCACCGGCTGGGGCATCCGTACGCTGGCCGCCGGGCAGCCCGCGTACCACCCGCTCGCCTACCACCGCGGCACGGTGTGGCCGCACGACAGCGCCGTGGCCGCGCTGGGGCTGGCGCGCCACGGGCTGCGCGCCGAGGCGGAGACGGTGGTCGGGGGGCTGCTCGACCTGGCGGCGCGGACCGGCTACCGGCTGCCCGAGCTGATCGCGGGCTACTCGCGCGCGGAGCACGCGCAGCCGGTGCCGTACCCGCACGCGTGCTCGCCGCAGGCCTGGGCGGCGGCGGTGCCGTTCGCGCTGGCGACGGCGCTGGGGCAGGGCGCGGTGGGGCAGGGCGCGGTGGCGCCGGTCGCCTGACGGGAGAGGTGCGGAAACGTCACGGCAGGGGGCTGACGCCCGGGGCGCCGGGCCCGGGGCTCAGCCGCCCGACGTGCCGTCCTCGGCGCCCTCGCGCGGCACGGCGCAGTCCTGCGGGTCGTCCAGCCAGCCGTCGGGGAGCGCGACGCGGTTACGGCCCGAGGTGCGGCCCCTGGGCCCGTCCGCGCCGGTGGGCCACTCCTGGTCGAGGTCCGCCTCGGCGAGCAGCGTGGCGAGTTCGTCGAGCGAGGCCGAGACGGCCAGCCTGCGGCGCAGCTCGGAGCCGACCGAGAAGCCCTTGGTGTACCAGGCGACGTGCTTGCGGAAGTCGATGACGCCGCGCGCCTCGTCCTCCAGCCACTCCCCCAGCAGCCGGGCGTGCCGCAGCATGACGTCCGCGACCTCCCGCAGCGACGGCCGCGCGTACGCGTCCTCCCCGCGGCCGTCGAAGGCCGCCACGAGGTCGCCGAACAGCCACGGCCGCCCGAGGCAGCCGCGCCCGACGACGACGCCGTCGCAGCCGGTCTCGCGCACCATGCGGACGGCGTCGGCGGCCGACCAGATGTCGCCGTTGCCGAGGACGGGGATCTCCGGCACGGCCTCCTTCAGGCGGGCGATGGCTGACCAGTCGGCCTCGCCGCCGTAGTGCTGCGCGGCGGTCCTGCCGTGCAGGGCGATCGCGGTGACGCCCTCGTCCACGGCGATGCGGCCCGCGTCGAGGTAGGTGAGGTGGTCGTCGTCGATGCCCTTGCGCATCTTCATGGTGACCGGCAGGCTCCCCGCGTTGCCGACGGCGGCGCGCAGGATGGCGCGCAGCAGGGGCCGCTTGTACGGGAGCGCGGAGCCGCCGCCGCGCCGGGTGACCTTGGGGACGGGGCAGCCGAAGTTGAGGTCCACGTGGTCGGCCAGGTCCTCGTCGGCGATCATGCGGACGGCGCGGCCGACGGTCTCCGGGTCCACGCCGTAGAGCTGGATGGACCGGGGCTTCTCCGCGTCGTCGAAGTGGACGAGCCGCATCGTCTTGTCGTTGCGCTCGACCAGCGCGCGCGAGGTGATCATCTCGCTGACGAACAGGCCGCGTCCGCCCGCGAAGTCGCGGCAGAGCGTGCGGAAGGGCGCGTTGGTGATCCCCGCCATGGGGGCGAGGACGACGGGCGGATCGACGGAGTGCGCCCCGATCCGCAGCAGCGGTTCAGCCATGCCCCCATTGTCCACCGCCGGGGAACGCCCCCGGTCCGGCGGGCGGGTGCCCCGCTCCGGCGTGGCCGGGCGCGCCCCCGGGGCAGCAGCAACGATTCAGCGGCGGCGCCGCCGTCCGGGCCCGCGACCGCCCCCGCCTCGCGACTCTGCGCATCGTTTTGAACACATAACGTGATGGGTAGCGTCCTGGTCAGTCGAAACGGGGGAGGCTTTCCCATGCCGGAGCCGGCCGCGCGGCGGCAGCAGCAACACCGGTCGCCGGGCGGTGACGACGGGCACCGGCCGGGGCGTCCGATCCCGCCACCGGCGGAGCCCGCGCCGGGCCGCGGCGGGCAGGTGAGCGAGGCGGCCGAGCGGCTGGTGACCGCGCTGCGGCACCGCCTGGGCCGCCCCGTCCCGCCGGAGTGGACGGCGGCGCTGCGCGCGACGCCGCGCGACGTCTTCCTGCCGGGGACGGTGTGGCTGCGTGACGGCGAGGGCGGCTACGAGCGGTGCGACCGCGCCACGGACGCGGGGCGGTGGCGGGCCGCCGCCTCGGCGGACGAGCCGGTCGTGACGCGGCTGGACACCGAGCCGGACGGCTGGCAGCGCCCGGTGTCCTCGCTGTCCGCGCCGAGCACGGTGGTGCGCATGCTGGACACGCTGGCGCTGCGCGACGGCGACCGCGTCCTGGAGATCGGCACCGGCGTGGGCTTCACCGCGGCCCTGCTGGCGCACCGGCTGGGCGACGGCCAGGTCATCAGCCTGGAACTGGACGCGGATCTGGTGCGGACGGCGCGGGGCAACCTGGCGTTCCTCGGGCGCCGCCCGGCCGTGGAGTGCGCGGACGGCGCGCGGGGGTGGCCGGACGGGGGGCCGTACGACGCGGTGTTCGCGACGTGTTCGGTGCGCGGGGTGCCCGGCGCGTGGCTGGAGCAGACGCGGCCCGGCGGCCGGATCGTCGTGCCGTGGGCCACGGCGTGGTGCGCCTTCGGGACGGTGACGCTGACCCGGCGGGACGACGGGGGCGCGGACGGCCGGTTCACGTCGGGTGGCTCCTCCATGCCGCTGCTCGACCGGACGGCCCACGGGCCAGGGCCTGAGCGGGTGGACGAGCCGCCGCGCGTCAGCCGTACCGGCCTGTCGCCCTGGGCGGTGGCGGGCGAGGACTACACGGCGCAGTTCGCCGTGGGCGCGTGCGTCCCGGGTGTGCGGCACGTGTGGGACGGCGCCCCGGCGCCGAAGGGCGTGCGGGTGCGGCTGTGGCTGGACGACGAGGCGGGGGGTTCCTGGGCGACGGTGGACGTGCGTGACGGGTCGGTGGGCTTCGTCGTCGCGCAGTACGGCCCGCGCTCGCTGTGGGACGAGGCGGAGACCGCCTGGCACTGGTGGGACCATCACGGCCGCCCGACGCCCGACCGGTTCGGCATCTCCGCCACGCGTGACGCGCACACCCTGTGGCTGGACACGCCCGCGACGCCCTGCCTGCGCCCGTCGTCCTGACGGGGCCGCCGCCGTGGGACACGAGGCGGCGTGACGTGGCGGCGCCCCGCCCGGTGTGCCATCTTCGGCGCCATGACGTCCCCCTCCCCAGGCCCGTCCCACTCCCCCGCCCCGCTGCCGTCGCGCACCCTCGGCGCCCACGGCCCGGCCGTCTCGGCCCTGGGGCTCGGCTGCATGGGCATGTCGGCCCTCTACGCGGGCGGTCCGGGGCCCGCCGAGTCCGTCGCGACCCTGCACGCCGCCCTGGACGCCGGGGTGACCCTGCTCGACACCGGCGACTTCTACGACATGGGCGGCAACGAGATGCTGATCGGCGAGGCGCTGCGCGGCGTGTCGCCCTCGACGCGTGAACAGGTGCTGCTGAGCGTGAAGTTCGGCGCGCTGCGCGATCCCGACGGCGGCTTCGCCGGGTTCGACGGGCGGCCGGTCGCCGTCCGCAACGCGCTGCTGTACTCGCTGCGGCGTCTCGGCGTGGACCATGTGGACGTCTACCGTCTCGCCAGGCTCGACCCGGCGGTGCCGATCGAGGAGACGGTGGGGGCCGTCGCCGAATTGGTGCGGGCGGGCCTGGTGCGGCACGTCGGGCTGTCGGAGGTCGGCGCGGCGACGGTCCGCCGGGCGGCGGCCGTGACGCCGATCGCCGATCTCCAGATCGAGTACTCGCTGCTGTCGCGGGGCATCGAGCGCGAGATCCTGCCGACGCTGCGTGAGCTGGGTATCGGCGTGACGGCGTACGGCGTCCTGTCGCGCGGGCTGATCAGCGGCCACTGGCGGGCGGACCGGCGGTTGGACGCGGCCGACTTCCGCCGGACGAGCCCGCGGTTCGCCGGGGACAACCTGACGCACAACCTGCGGCTGGTCGAGGCGCTGCGGGCGGTCGCGGACGAGCGGGGTGTGAGCGTTGCGCAGCTCGCGATCGCGTGGGTGCTGGCGCAGGGCGAGGACATCGTGCCGCTGGTGGGGGCGCGGACGCGGGAGCGGCTGGCCGAGTCGCTCGGCGCGCTGTCCGTGGCGCTCGGGCCGGAGGATCTGGCGGCGGTCGAGGCGGCGGTGCCGCCGGGGGCGGCGGCGGGCGCCCGGTACGCGCCGGGGCAGACGGCGTTCCTCGACGGGCAGGGCTGAGGCCGCCTGACGCGCGACGTGCGGTGCGGGTCAGGCGGCCTCTGGCTGCGGGGGCCGTGCGGTGTGCGGCGGTTCAGCAGCCGACGAGGCGCCCGGCGAGGTAGGACTCGACCTGGTCGAGGGAGACGCGCTCCTGCTTCATCGTGTCGCGCTCGCGGACGGTCACGGCGTTGTCGTCGAGGGTGTCGAAGTCCACGGTGACGCAGAACGGGGTGCCGATCTCGTCCTGGCGCCGGTAGCGGCGGCCGATGGCGCCCGCGTCGTCGAACTCGATGTTCCAGTTCCTGCGCAGGGCCGTGGCGAGGTCCTTGGCCTTCGGGGACAGCTGGGGGTTGCGCGAGAGCGGGAGCACGGCGACCTTGACCGGGGCGAGGCGCGGGTCGAGCGTCATGACGACGCGCTTCTCCATCTTGCCCTTGGCGTTGGGCGCCTCGTCCTCGTGGTAGGCGTCGAGCATGAAGGCCAGCATGGCGCGGCCGACGCCCGCGGCGGGCTCGATGACGTAGGGGGTCCAGCGCTCGCCGGCCTCCTGGTCGAAGTAGCTGAGGTCCTGGCCCGACGCCTTGGCGTGGGCGCCGAGGTCGTAGTCCGTGCGGTTGGCGACGCCCTCCAGCTCACCGAACTCGGAGCCCGCGAAGTTGAAGCGGTACTCGATGTCGGCGGTGCGCTTGGAGTAGTGCGACAGCTTCTCCTTCGGGTGCTCGAACCACCGCATGTTCTGCTCGGACAGGCCGAGGCCGCGGTACCAGTTCCAGCGCTGCTCCATCCAGTACGTCTGCCACTCCTCGTCCTCGCCCGGCTTGACGAAGAACTCCATCTCCATCTGCTCGAACTCGCGGGTGCGGAAGATGAAGTTGCCCGGGGTGATCTCGTTCCGGAACGACTTGCCCATCTGCGCGATGCCGAACGGCGGCTTGCGGCGTGACGTCTGCTGGACGGCGGCGAAGTTGGTGAAGATGCCCTGGGCGGTCTCCGGGCGCAGGTAGGCGACGGAGCCGGTGTCCTGCGTCGGGCCGAGGTGGGTGGACAGCAGGCCGGAGAACTGCTTGGGCTCGGTGAAGACGCCCTTGTTGCCGCAGTTGGGGCAGTTCAGGTCGGCGAGGCCGTTCGCGGGGACGTGGCCGTGCTTCTCCTCGTACGCCTCCTCCAGGTGGTCGGCGCGGAACCGCTTGTGGCAGGAGGTGCATTCGGTCAGCGGGTCGGTGAAGGTCGCGACGTGGCCGGACGCCTGCCAGACCTCGGTGGCCAGGATGACCGAGGAGTCGATGCCCACGACGTCGTCGCGCGAGGTCACCATCGCCCGCCACCACTGGCGCTTGATGTTCTCCTTCAGTTCCACGCCGAGCGGTCCGTAGTCCCAGGCGGCGCGCTGTCCGCCGTAGATCTCGCTGCTGGGATAGACGAAGCCACGGCGCTTGCTGAGGCTGACGATGGTGTCGATCTTGTCGGCGGCCACGGTGCTCTCTTCGGGACGAAGGACGACGCTGGAATTGGATCAGGTTACCGGCGCCCGAGGGGGCGTCGGCAAATCGGCGGGGTTCCCGCCGCGGGGGCCCGCGGGGGCGGATCGAGGCGGTCGTCACACCTTTGCGGCCACATTTGACAATGATTGTCATCTGACTTGAAAATGGCTGTCATGAGCATCCGTCGCGTTGGTACGCGTTCCCGTTCCCGATCCCGCTCCCGGATAGCCGGCTCCGCGCTCACCGCGGGCGCCACGGCCGTGGGGCTGCTGGCCCTGACGGCCTGCGGCTCCGACGACGGCGGGGGCGGAGGGGACGGCGCGGGCGGCGGGCGGCTGGACGTGGTGGCGTCGTTCTACCCGATGGAGTTCCTGGCCGAGCGCATCGGCGGCGACCACGTCGAGGTCTCGACGCTGACCGGGCCGGGCGTCGAGCCGCACGACCTGGAGCTGTCGCCGCGGCAGACGGCGCGGGTCACGGAGGCGGACCTGGTGGTCTACCTGGCCGGGCTCCAGCCGACCGTGGACGAGGCGGTGGAGACCTCGGGCGTCGCACACGTCGCGGAGGCCACGTCGTTCACGTCCCTGGAGGAGCACGGCGACGACGTGCACGGCGAGGAGGAGCACGCCGACGAGCACGGGGACGAGCACGCCGAGGAGGGCCACGAGGGGCACGACCACGACCACGAGGGCGGCGACCCGCACATCTGGCTCGACCCGGCGAAGTACGCGGAGGTCGCCGAGGGCGTCGGCGACGCCCTGGCCGAGGCCGACCCGGACCACGCCGCGGACTACGCGCGGAACACGGACACGCTCGTCGAGGAACTGCACGCGCTGGACGGGGAGTTCACCGAGGGCCTGGCCGGGCGGCAGTCCGACACGTTCATCACGACGCACGCCGCCTTCGGCTACCTCGCGGAGGCGTACGGTCTGCACGAGGAGGCCATCGCCGGTCTCGACCCCGAGTCGGAGCCGAGCGCGGCCCGGATGCGGGATCTCCAGGACATCGCGGAGGCGGACGGCGTCTCCACCATCTTCTTCGAGACACTGGTCAGCGACGACACCGCGCGGACGCTCGCGGACGACCTCGGGCTGACCACGGCCGTGCTCGACCCGGTCGAGGGCATCACGGACGAGTCCGCGGGCTCCGACTACCTCGCCGTGATGCGGGCGAACCTGGCGGCGCTCCAGGCGGCCCTGGGCGTCCCCGCCTCCTGACGGGGACGGGGCCGGGCGGAGCGGGACGGCGGCGGCGGCGGAGAAGCGGACGGCGGAGGACGGAAGGGGAGCGGACCATGGAGCAGCCAGAGCCCGTCATAGCCCTGCGGGGCGTGAGCGCGGAGCTGGGCGGACGTCCGGTGCTGCGCGGCGTGGACCTGACGGTGCGGCGCGGCGAGGTGGTGGCCCTGCTCGGGGCGAACGGCTCGGGCAAGTCCACGGCCGTGCGCGCCGCCGTGGGGCAGGTGCCGGTGAGCGGCGGGGAGCTGGCGCTCTTCGGGACGCCGGTGCGGCGCTTCCGTGACTGGCGGCGGATCGGGTACGTGCCGCAGCGTTCGACGGCGGCGGGCGGTGTGCCCGCGACCGTGCGCGAGGTGGTGATGTCGGGGCGGCTGGCGTTGCGGCGGCTGCGTCCGCTGGGGCGCGCCGACCGGGCGGCCGTGGACCGTGCGCTGGGCCTGGTGGGGCTGGCGGACCGTGCGGGCGATCCGGTGGGGTCGTTGTCGGGCGGGCAGCACCAGCGGGTGCTGATCGCGCGGGCCCTGGCGATCGGCCCTGAGCTGCTGCTGATGGACGAGCCGCTGGCGGGCGTCGATCTGGCGAGCCAGCGGGTGCTGTCGGGGACGCTCGCGGCGCTGACGGCCGAGGGTGTGTCGGTGCTGCTGGTGCTGCACGAGCTGGGGCCGCTCCAGCCGCTGATCGACCGGGCGGTGGTGCTGGCGCACGGCCGGGTCGAGCGGACCGTGGACCATCCGGCGCAGCTGCCGGAGTCGCATGCCTGCCATCCGGCGGACGAGCTGCCGCCGTCCGCCGCGCCGTCGCTCCAGACCGGGATCCTGTGAGGCCGTGATGTTCGAGGTGTTGGACTACGCGTTCATGCAGCGGGCGTTGCTCGCCGCGCTGCTGATCGGTTTCGCCGCGCCCGCCGTCGGCATCTACCTGGTGCAGCGGCAGCAGGCGCTGATGGGGGACGGCATCGGGCATGTGGCGCTGACGGGGGTGGCGCTCGGTTTCCTGCTGAGCGCGAACCCGGTGTGGACGGCCGTGCTGGTCTCGACGGTCGGGGCGGTGGCGATGGAGCTGCTGCGCTCGTCGGGGCGGGCGCGGGGGGACGTGGCGCTGGCGATGCTGTTCTACGGCGGCATGGCGGGCGGTGTGATGCTCATCAATCTGGCGCCTGGTGGTTCGACGGCGAACCTGACGTCGTACCTGTGGGGGTCGGTCACGACGGTCTCGGAGGGGGACATCGCGGCGATCTGCTGGCTGTCCGTGTTCGTGCTGGTGGTGACGCTCGGCCTGCGGCGGCAGTTGTTCGCCGTCTGTCAGGACGAGGAGTTCGCGCGGGTGACGGGGCTGCCGGTGCGGACGCTGAACCTGCTGCTGGCCGTGACGGCCGCGGCGACGGTCACGGTCGCCATGCGGGTCGTGGGGCTGCTGCTGGTCAGCGCGCTGATGGTGATCCCGGTGGTGGCGGCGCAGCAGGCGACGCGTGGGTTCGTGATGACGCTGGCGCTCGCGATGGTCTTCGGGGTGCTGGTGTCCGTGTCGGGGACGGTGACGTCGTACTACGCGGACGTGCCGCCGGGGGCGACGATCGTGCTGATCGCGCTGGGGCTGTTCCTGGTGGTCTCGGTGCTGGCGCTGCCGCTGGCGAGGAGCCGGGCGCGCAGGCAGGCGGCGCGGGAGGCCGTGCCGGTGCCGGAGGCGGCGGGGGTGGCCGGGGCGTAGCGGCGGGCCTGTGCCCGGAGCAACCGAAAACAGCTACCCTGACGACGCGGGGTCAGGTCCGATTCTGCGGCGAGGAGGCAGACGTGGAGACGCTGGGACCACCGGTACGCGGCCGTTCGACGCGCCAGCGCGCGGCCGTCGCGGCGGCGCTCGCGGAGGTCGATGAGTTCCGGAGCGCGCAGGAACTGCACGACATGCTGAAGCACAAGGGCGACTCGGTGGGCCTGACGACCGTCTACCGCACGCTCCAGTCCCTCGCCGACGCGGGCGAGGTCGATGTGCTGCGGACCGTCGAGGGCGAGGCCGTCTACCGGCGCTGCGCCAGTGACGACCACCATCACCATCTGGTGTGCCGGGCGTGCGGCAAGGCGGTGGAGGTCGAGGGGCCCGCGGTGGAGAAGTGGGCGGACGCGACGGCGCGGGAGC
Organism: Streptomyces avicenniae; assembly: GCF_000719135.1. Lineage (GTDB taxonomy): Bacteria > Actinomycetota > Actinomycetes > Streptomycetales > Streptomycetaceae > Streptomyces > Streptomyces avicenniae. The sequence continues at coordinate 243,920 of NZ_JOEK01000017.1, forward strand.
ACGGGTTCGTGGACGTGCGGCACACCGTGGAGATCTTCGGTACCTGCGGGGACTGCGCGGGCGCCTGCTCCTGAGCGCCGACTGCCGGGCGTGCGGGGCCTGTTGGTGCCCCGGCCGGGCGCCGGGGCCGTGCGGTGCCGCGTTACGGTGGGGGCCGTCGGCGGACCGGAGGGAGTCGGTGTGACGGACGGCGGGGACGGGCGGCCCGATCTGGGGCTCGGCCGGGCGCACACGGCTCGTATCTACGACTACCTGCTCGGTGGCAAGGACAACTACGCGGCGGACCGGGAGGCGGCGGCGCTGGCGTTGCGTGTCCAGCCGCACGCGCGGACCGTCGCGCACGCCAACCGTGCGTTCATGCATCGGGTGACGCGTGTGCTGGCGGCGGAGTACGGCGTCCGGCAGTGGCTGGACATCGGCACGGGCATACCGACGCGGCCGAATCTGCACGAGGTCGCGCAGTCCGTGGCTCCGGAGGCGCGGGTGGTCTACGTGGACAACGACCGGGTCGTCCTGGCGCACGCGACGGCGCTGCTGGGCAGCGCGCCGGAGGGCCGTACGGCGTACGTCCACGCGGACGCGACGCGCCCGCGGGCGGTTCTCGAGGCGCCGGAGCTGGCCGAGACCTTGGATCTGGACCGGCCTGTGGCGCTGAGTCTGAACGCGCTGCTGCACTTCCTGCCGGGGGATCCGCGGGACGTCGTGGGCCCGCTGATGGACGCCCTGCCGTCCGGGAGCGTGCTGGCGCTGACGCACGCGACGCGGGATCTGGCGCCGGAGATGTGGGACGCGATCGCGGCGATCTACCGGGGTGCGGGGAATCCGCTGTATCTGCGGACGCACGCGGAGGTGCGGGGTCTGTTCGACGGGCTCGACATGGTCGCCCCCGGGCTGGTGATCGCGCACCGCTGGCGTCCGCAGCACGTCGGGACGGGCGCGACGGCGGCGACGGCGGCGGTCACGGACGCCGACGTGAGCCTGTGGGCGGGTGTGGGCGTCAAGCCCTGAGCGGGGTGGCCCGGGCGGTCGTCAGGCGAGGAGGAGGGCCATGTCCCAGCCTCGTACGGCGGGGCCGCCGCCGCCCGCGTAGGTGTCGAGTGCCAGGGCCACGCCCGCGGCGCCGTCGAGGAAGCCCGGGGAGGCGGCGGGGCGTCCGTCGGGTGCGGTGAAGCGGTAGCAGAAGCGGGATCGCGGGTCGTGGTGGGCGAGGAGGATGGACGCGATCTCGTCGTGGAGGAGCCGGAGCCGTCCGTCGTCGAGGTGGGCGGCGAGGAGGCCGGTGAGGTGGAGGACGCCGCTCCAGCCGTGGCGGATGCCGGGGCTGTCGAGGCCCCATTTCTCGGGGTCCTGGGTGATCAGGGGCAGCAGGGCGCGGTGGGCGAGGGTGTGCCAGTCGTGGCGGCCGAGGGCGAGGGCCGCGAGCTGGACGGCGCGGGCCGTGCCGGGGGCGCCGTCGGACCAGGTGGGGCGGCTGGGGGCGGGTGACCAGTGGCGTGGTCCCGCGGCCCACTCGTCGGGGGTGAGGTGGGCGGGCCACAGGATGCCGTCGCCCTGCCGTACGGCCCAGTCGGTGAGGAGGCCGACGAGGCGCTCGATGGCGTCGCGCTGGCCGTCGAGGACGACGCCGGCGCGGTGGGCGAGGGAGAGCAGGGCGAGGGGGCCCGCGATGCCGTGGGCGAGGCCGAGGTGGAGCCGGTCGTCGTGGGCGGACCACCAGGCGGGGACGGTGCGGCCGTGGCGCGGGACGGTGCGGCGGCTGAGGGTGATGAGGTGGGCCAGGACGGCGCGGAGTCCGGGGGTGGCCGTGCCGTCGCGGGCGAGGAGGTGGCGGCCGATGCCGGTGAGGCCGTCGGCGCCGATGCCGAGGCCGGGGGTGGTGGCGGCGTGGAGGGGGCGGGGCCATCGGGTGGCGAGGCGGTCGAGGGCGTCGAGGTGGTCGCCGGTGGCGCGGTGGGCGACGAGCAGGGCGAACGCGAGGGCGCCGGTGCCGTCGTGGATGCCGGTCGCGCCTGGCGGGGCGTGGGCTGCCGCCGTGGTGGCGCGGTCGAGGCAGGCGGCGGCGAGGCGTGCGTGGTCGGCGCCGCCGAGGGGGCTGCCGCTGAAGGCGAGGGAGACGCCGGGGTAGCCGTTCGCGAGGGAGAGGTCTCCCCAGGGGGACGCGGGCCCGGTGTCGGCGGCGGCGGCGCCGGGGTCGGCGAGCGCGCCGCGGATGCGGGCGGCGACGGTGCGGGCCTGGTCGCGGTGGCGTGGCGCGGGGTGCACGGTGCAGGACCCTCCTCTCCCCCGGGGTCCCGGGGCCGTACCCGGACATGACGAAGGGCGGCAGGCGGTTCTCCGCCCGCCACCCTTCGGTGACAAGTGATCAGCTTCAGCCAATGATGCCGATGATGCCGATGATGCCGATGATCGAGTCGCGGGAGGAAGTCATAGTCAACACTCCTAATGTGATTGGGATTTGCAAGAGCTGTGCTGCACGCGTAACCGTAGTTGGTGGAGTGACGCCTGCGCTAGATCGACCTGGACTGGATTTGAGTCACGTTCGTCACGTCCCTGGACCGCGCTCCGGACGGTGCGGTAGGGCGGCGGCGCCCGGGGGGCGGTGCGGCGGCAATGCCCTTTGGGCGACTGTGTGTTACCTCCCCGAGATCAGGGGCATGATTCCCGACGGCGCCCGGCGTGGGGCCCGGGTTACCCACCGTGCAAACTTGTTGAAGCCATGCCAGATCGAGGACGACTTGATTCCTGTGTTTCCTCTTCCGATCAACACTGGTAATTAACGCGTTGGTTACGAAGAGGGCCGACTTCCGACCGGAGTGGGTGTGCGGGAGCGTCCGTTCAGGGGGTGGGGCGCCTGTCGGGGTCGGGCTCGGGCGGCGGGTCGTCGCCGGGTGGTGGTCCGTCGGGCGCGCGGCGGGTGTCGGCCGTGGCGCCGCCGGTGGCCGCGCGGCCCTCCCAGCCGGGGAGCACCCGGCCGCACACGGCGTGGGTCCACAACTCGGTGTCCGTCACGGTCCACGCGCGCAGCGGCGCGCGCCCGAGTCGGCCGACCGGCTTCCGCCATACCACCCCGGTACTCCTCACACCTGCGCCGAGCGGCCCGTGCGGGTCCGCACCACCAGTGTGCCAAGTCAACGGGCCCCGTATGGACGGGACCTGACGACGTGTCGGCGTTCGGCGCGCGGTCAGGGGGCGGTGAGTTCGACGAGGCGGCGTACCGTGTTCCAGTTCCGGGTGGTGGCGACGATGCCCTCGCGGGCGGGGGTGAGCCGGGCGGTGGTCTCGGCGAGGCGGGAGCGGCCGAGCCCTTCCGGTGTGTGGAGGTAGAGCGCGCGGTCGCCGAGGGCGAACTCCTCGGGGTGGTACGCCGCCGCGTCGAGGGCGGCGAAGCGGGCGGCGTCCACGGGGTGGGAGTAGTACGTGACGTGGAGCTGCTTGCCCTCCAGGGTGTCGGCGGGGAAGGGGCAGGCGTCCGCGACGGCGGCCAGGTAGGCGTGGTCGCGGACGAGGACGTCCACGTGGAGGCCGAAGTGCTCGGCGAGGGCCGCCGACAGCTGTTCGGCGAGTGCCTCGTGCGGTGTCGTGTCGGTGTCGAGGACGACGTTGCCGCTCTGGAGATGGGTGCGGACGCGCCCGTAGCCGCGTTCGGTGAGCAGGGCGCGCAGGTCGGCCATGAGGACCTTGCGTCCGCCCCCGACGTTGACGCCGCGCAGGAGGGCGGCGTAGGTGGTCGTTCCCATCTCCTCACCCTAATGCGCGACGTCTCGGGGGGCTCGGGGGGTGTTACGGGTGGTCGCGCGTGGTCCCGTCCCACTGCCATGCGGTGCGGCGGGGCAGGCCGGGGAGGGCGGCGCGGCCCGTGCACCACAGGAGGGTGTCGGCGGGGGCGTGTCCTGGTGGGGCTTCGGGGAAGAGGCGGTGGACGGCGGCGGCGGCCGGGGTGTCGGGCGGGGACCAGGCCGGGTCGAGGGTGCGGGTGATGTCGTGGGTGTGGACGGCCAGTTCGGTGATTCCCATGGCGGCGAATCCGGTGGCGTCGGAGTGGCCCCAGGGGTGCCAGGCGCGTGCGTCGGGGGGTGTGTCGCGGACGGTGGTGGTGAGGAGGTGGGCGGCGATCCGCAGGCCGTCCAGGCGGTCGGGGACGGGGGCGTGCGGGTCGAGCGAGGCGAGGAGCGTGACGTAGCGGTCGGTGGGGCGGGCGATGAGCAGGCCCGCGTAGCCGACGAGGCCGAAGGCGAGGTGGTCGAGGGTCTGGCTGCGGCTCCAGTCGAGGCCGTGGGCGGGGCGTGACCAGTTCTGGTGGGCCTGCTGGCGGAGGGCGGCGAGGCACGTGTCGGCGGTGGCGGCCAGCAGGCCGGTCCAGGACGTCGCCGTCGCCGTCGGTGTCGGAGTCGGAGTCGGTGTGGCCGTGGTCACCGGTCGGCCGCCGGGTTCCTGAGCACCTCGATGAGGCTGGCGTAGCTGTCGGCGCCGTGGCCCGCGTCCCTGGCCCGTTCCATGGCGGACTTGAGGAGTTCGGGCAGGGCGTTGTCGATGTCGCGGGCCGCGGCGGCGTGCAGGAGGTGGTCGATCGCCGCTATCTGCACGTCCACGGTCGCGTCGTCGCCCGGGTAGCGGCCGTCGTCCACCTGGGCCGCGTAGGTGGTGAGGAAGCCGGTCACGGCGCCGAGCCAGCGGACCGCGACGGGCGTGAAGGCGGTGGCGGGGGTCTTCTCCGCGCCGACCAGCGCGGTGCCGTGGAGCCAGCCGGTCATCGTGGACCACATGAGGCCGAGGAGGGCGGCGTCGTAGAGGGAGGCGAGGCCGGGGTCGGTGCCGAGGTGGAGGGGGTCGCCGAGGGAGGTCAGCGTCGGCCGGTGGGCCGTGAACGCGTCGGGGGAGCCGCTGTAGAGGAACATCATGTCGGGGCTGCCCACTCCCGGCGGGGTGGTCATGATCGCGCCGTCGAGGTGGCGGATGCCGTGGGCCGCGGCCCAGGTGTCGTTCGCGCGGGCCTGCTCGGGGGAGCTGGAGGTGAGGTTGACCAGGGTCTTGCCCGCGAGGGAGGCGGCGAGGGGGTCGAGGACGGCGTGCAGCGCCTCGTCGTCGAGGAGGCAGGTGAGGATGAGCGGGCTGGCGGCGACGGCCTCCTCGGGGGTCGCGGCCGGGCGTGCGCCGCGGTCGGCGAGGGGGCGGGCGCGGTGTGCCGAGCGGTTCCACACCGTCGTCGTGTGGCCCGCCTCCAGGAGGGCGGCGGCCAGCGCCGAGCCCATGGAACCGAGTCCGATGACGGTCACCGCCGAACGGTCTGCGTGCATGCGTGTCAACTCCCTGTACGTCCGCCTGGGGCGGTCCTGTCGTGTGGGATCCCCAAGATCGCAGCGGGCGGCGGGCGGGAACAGTGACACCGATGACGGTGATCACCAAATTCCCGCCATACCCTGGGCGGTATGAATCCTGGTTCCGTCGCCGTGGTGGTGACCGAGGACATCGACGTCTCCTCGTGGGACCTGTACGAGCTGAGCATCCCGTGCACCGTCTTCGGGAAGCCGCAGGCCGACCTGGCGGACCCCTGGTACAGCCTGCGGTTGTGCGGCACCGGGGAGCGCGGGCGCGGGGATTCCCCTGCGGGGTCGGGGCTGTCGCTGCGTGCGGGGCACGGGCTGGAGGGCCTTGTCGGCGCGGACACCGTCATCGTGCCGTCCGTGCCGGACGCGTGCGTCGAGGAGGGCAGGCCGCTGCCCGGCGGCCTGGTCACGGCCCTGCGCCGGGCCCACGAGGCGGGGGCCCGTATGGTCTCGCTGTGCACCGGCGCGTTCGCGCTGGCGGAGGCGGGTCTGCTCGACGGGCGCCGGGCGACGGCCCATTGGATGCACACCGCGCAGCTCGCCGAGCGGTATCCGCGGGTGGAGGTGGACGACTCGGTCCTGTACGTGGACGAGGGTGACGTCCTCACCAGCGCCGGGCTCACCGCGGGGCTCGACCTCTGCCTCCATCTGGTGCGCCGCGACCTGGGCGCGCGTGTCGCGAACCAGTTGGCCCGGCGGATGGTCGTGCCCGCCCACCGGCCGGGCGGCCAGGCGCAGTTCATCGACCTGTCGGTGCCCGCCACGGACGACCTGAGCCTGGCGCCCGTGCTGGACTGGGCGCGCGCCCACCTGGACCGGCCGTTGACGGTCGAGGACCTGGCGCGGCGTGCGGCGATGAGCCCGCGGACCCTCCACCGGCGGCTCAGGGCGGCCACCGGCACGACGCCGCTCCAGTGGCTGCTGAACCAGCGTCTGGGGCGGGCGCGGAGCCTGCTGGAGTCCACGGACCTGCCGGTCGAGAAGGTCGGGGAGTTGAGTGGTCTTGGCACCGCCAACAATCTGCGCCACCACTTCCTCAAGCAGGTCGGGGTGTCGCCGAACGCGTATCGGCGGGCGTTCCCGCGGGCGCTGCCGGGGGCGGGGGCGGGGCCGGGCGCGCTGCCGTACGGTTGACGCCCGGCGCGCCGCCGCACCGCCGCACCGCCGCGTGACCCGGATCACACCGGCCCGCGTTGACCTTCACATTGATGTGAAGGTCTGAACATCTGGGCATGACTGAGCATGAGAGCGCTCCGAGGGCCGTCGCCAGCGGTGGGGGCGGGCGTGGCGGGCTTCCGCTGCCCGCGCTGCTGGCGCTGACGACGGCCGTGTTCCTGACCGCCTTGACCGAGACGCTGCCCGCCGGGGTGCTGCCCGCCATGAGCGGGGACCTGGGGGTGGGCGAGTCCGCGATGGGGCAGTCGGTCACGGTGTACGCGCTGGGGACGGCGCTGACCGCCATCCCGCTGTCGGCGGCGACCGCCGGGTGGCCCCGTAAGCGGCTGCTGCTGACGGCGATGACGGGTTTCGCGGTGGCCAACACGGTCACGGCGGTGTCGGCGAGTTATCCGCTGACGATGGTGGCGCGTGGCGCGGCGGGCGTGGCGGCGGGGCTGGCGTGGGCGCTGCTGGCGGGGTACGCGCGGCGGATGGTGCCGGTCGCGCTCCAGGGGCGGGCGATCGCGGTGGTGATGACGGGTGTGCCGGTGGCGCTGTCGCTGGGGGTGCCCGCGGGGACGTATCTGGGGGAAACCCTGGGCTGGCGGGCGGCGTTCGGGCTGATGACCGTGATCGCCGCCGGGCTGATCGCGTGGATCGCCGCGCTGGTGCCCGACCAGCCGGGGCCGGGGCGGGGCGGCCGGACGCCGGTGCGGGCGACGCTGGCGCTGCCGGGGGTGCGGCCCGTGCTCTTCGTGACGCTGGTCTACGTGCTGGCCCACAACGTGCTGTACACGTACATCGCGGCGTTCCTCGACCGGCACGGCATGGGTGGTTCGACGGATGTGGCGCTGCTGGTCTTCGGGGTGGCGTCGATGCTGAGCATCTGGGCCGTGGGGGCGCGGATCGACCGGCGGCTGCGGCTGCTGGCGGTCGGCGGGACGGTGCTGTTCGCGGCCGGGGTGACGCTGCTGGCGCTGGCCGCGGGGAGCGAGCCGTTCGTCTATGTGGCCGTGGCCTTGTGGGGGTTGGGCTGGGGTGGCGCCCCGTCGCTGCTCCAGACGGCGGCCGGGGACGCGGGCGGCGAGTCGGGCGACACGGCGCAGGCGATGCTGGTGACGCTGTGGAACGCGGCGATGGCCGGGGGCGGCGTGGTCGGCGGGGTCCTGCTCGACCTCGCGGGCACGGGCGCGCTCGCGTGGAGTGTGCTGATCCTGCTGGCGCCCGCCCTGGCCGCGGTGGTGGCGGCCCGGACGCACGGCTTCCCCGCCGTACGGCCCGGCGTCACTCTTTCGCGTGAAGACTGACCACTCTCCGTAGCCAAACCCCCCACCATCGGGCATCCTCGTCACAGAGAGACACCGAACCGGGTGTCACCGAGGAGCGGAGGGGCGGTCATGGGGCCGAGGGGTGTGACGGGTCGTCGGGAGCTGCGCCGACGGGGCGTGGCGGTGGGCCGGGGGTCCCGGCCCGGCGGTGTGGGGGGTGGAGGCCACCGCCGGGCCGGGGTGAGGGTGGGAAGGTGGTCAGGGGGCGCCGTCGAGCGTGGTCAGCGCGTGGGCGTAGAGGACGCGCCCGCAGGGGGTGTTGCCTGTCGGTGCGCACGAGGCGTCGGTGAGGTTCTCGGCGTGTTCGGAGACCGACCACAGGCGGGGTGCGCGGCCGGTGCCGCGTCCGTGTTCGGCGTAGAGGTCCTCGGGGCCGACCGCCGTGCGCAGTTCGCCGCCGGTGCGGGTGAGACGTCCGCCGGTGATCCGTGCCCGCCAGAGGCTTCCGTTGCTGTACCGGTGGCTCTGGTTGACGTACCAGGCGCCGTCCTGGCGAGCGACGCCCTGCACCTGGTGGACCGGCAGGAACCAGCTGGTGTTCGCGGCGACGGAGCCGGAGCGGCGTTCCAGCTCCGCGACGGGCCAGGAGCCGGTGCGGCCGGTCGAGGGCAGGCCAGCCGTCGGCGCGCAGTACTCTCCGGCGACGAGGTGGTCGGTGCCGGTGCGGTCGAGGGAGAGATACGAGATCCGGGGGGCGCCGGTGTCGGCGCAGGCGCTGGACGAGCCGGAGTTGTACTGGGTCGCGGCCAGCCGCCAGGTGGCGACCTGGGGCATGACGTAGCGATAGCCGTAGGAGTACCAGACGTTGTTCTGGCGCCCGACCTGGCGGTTGTCGCGGACGTTGCTGCGCAGGCCGTCGGGTGTGGGGTCGTCCGCCGCCGCGTCCTGGTCCGGGTTCAGGTCCATGATGTACCGCATGTCGAAGACGCGGATGCCGTTGAACGTGTCGGCGACGTAGAGGTAGTTGCCGTACCAGACCATGCCGCCCGCGTGGATGCCGTTCTGCTGGGGGCTCTCGCTGGCGTGGACCGCGTCGAAGGAGATGTGGTCGTAGGAGTTGCGGTACGGCCAGACGAGGAGCACGTGCCGGTAGGCGCGTGCGGCGGGGTCGATGAAGGTGACGCGGACGCCCTTCTCGTTGCAGGCGTCGCTCTCGCCGGACGTGCAGCCGTCGCCGCGGCCCGGGTTGCTGTTGTCGTACCAGCCCGTGAGGACGGTCCGGGTGGCGTCGCCCCATGCCTCGTCCTCCTGGGCGTCGGAGACGCCGGTGACGGCCTGGGGTATCCACTCGGTGGTGACCGAGTCGTCGTGCTCGAAGCAGTAGCGCTCGACGGTGGCCACCGGGGGCTTGAGGGCGGGGTCGGTGCCGGAGACGGGATCGCCGCGGCCGAACGGGTCGGGGCATGAACCGCCGGTCTCCAGCGTGCGGTTGGCCTGGGTGAGGAGGTTCTGCACGCCTTGCTTGGGTAGCGCGGCGTCGAGGTCGGCGACCAGACCGGCGAGGTTGCTGCCCGCCGTCAGCCGGTAGTCACCGGCCGGGGCGGGGGCGCCTGGGCCGGGGAAGGCGAGGGCGGCGGCCTCCCGCTGGCGGGGGCCGAGGGTGCCGCGTTCCGCGCGGGGCTCCTGCGGGCCAGAGGCGGGCGCCCACGGGTCGGCGGACGCGGGGCCCGTCGCCTCGTGGCGGGGGGACGCGGGATCGGGGGACGCGGGATCGGCCGTCCCGTGGCCGGGGGCGTGGGGGTCGGGAGGGG
>NZ_JOEK01000018.1 GCF_000719135.1 Streptomyces avicenniae
GTACTCCTCACGCAAGGCCATCAGACCCGGCATCTCATGCTCAGCAAGCGTGATCTCCTTCCGCCCGAAACCGGCGAGGGAGAGATCGGCGACCTTGAAGTCACCGGAGGCGTTCGACGTCATGACGTCTGCTCCTGTGGAGGTGAGTGGATGGCGGACAGGTTGCGGCGACGGGCGCGCCGGGGCGCGACCGTGCGTTCGCGGTCCGTCGGAGGGCCTTCTTACCCCTCGGCCGGGCGGCGGCATGGCCGCCCGACTGCCATCAGCATCGACTGTGACTCCGCCGCCGAATCTACACCGCGTGCCCCGGGACGGCTCAAGGGCGGCCGGTGGTTACCGGCCACGTTCCGCCGCCCGGGGGTGCGCGGTCAGGCGGCGACGGTGGCGCGGAAGAGGGTGCCGGCGCCGGAGATCTCCACGCGGTCGGTCGCCGGTGCCCACGCCGACTGTCCCGGCGCGAGCGTCAGGGCGGCGCCGTCCGCGGCGCGGAGGTCGGCGTGCCCGTCCGTGCACAGGAGGATCTGCGGCGTGCCCTGGGGCAGGGCGCGGGGCGCCTCGCCCTCGGTGAGCAGGTGGCGGGAGAGCCGGAACTCGTCGATGGGGACGCCGTACGTGTGGTCGGCGCCGTCGGCCGGGCCGTCCGTGGGGCTGATGACGCCGGGGTCCGTGGCCTCGAAGCGCACGATGCGCAGGAGTTCCGGCACGTCGATGTGCTTGGGCGTGAGGCCGCAGCGCAGGACGTTGTCCGAGTTGGCCATGATCTCGACGCCGAGCCCCTTGAGGTAGGCGTGCGGCACCCCGGCGGCGAGATAGAGCGCCTGCCCCGGCTGGAGCCGGACGTGGTTCAGGAGCATCGCGGCGATGACGCCGGGGTCGCCCGGGTAGTGGCGGGCGATGTCGGCGTAGGCGGCGTACGGGCCGTCCGGGTCGTCGGCGCCGAGCCGGGCGGCGCCTTCGGCGGCCTGGCGCGCGGACTCGGCGACCTCGTCGCGGTCGGCGGTCAGCACGGCCGTGAGGACCTCGCGCAGGGCGTCGGACGAGGGACGGGCGCGCAGCAGGTCGGCGTACGGCTTGAGGCTGTCCACGCCGAGGCCGTCGAGCAGGTCGGCGGTGGCGGCGGGTTCGCGGAATCCGCACAGGCCGTCGAACGGCGTGAGGGCGCAGATCAGTTCCGGCTTGTGGTTGGTGTCGCGGTACGTGCGGTCGGGGGCGTCGGCGGGGATGCCGCGCGCGTCCTCGGCGGCGTGTCCTGCCGCGGCCTGGGCGCGGTCGGGGTGCACCTGGAGGGAGAGCGGTGAGCCCGCGGCGAGGACCTTGAGCAGGAAGGGCAGGGACGGGCCGAAGCGGCGCACGGCACCGGCGCCGAGCTGGCCGTCGGGGTCGGCGGCGATGGCGTCGGCGAGCGAAAGGGGGCCGTCCGCGCGGTCGAGGCGGGACGGGGCGCCGGGGTGGGCGCCCATCCACAGTTCGGCCTGGGGCTCGCCGGTGGGCTCGACGCCGAGGAGGCGCGGTATGGCGGTGGTGGATCCCCAGGCGTAGGGCCTGACGGTGTTGGTGAGGCGGTCCACGAGTCGTTCCTTTGCGGTTCTGCTGGGCGCGCGGCGGTCCGGGTCAGCCGCGCGCGCCGGTGGCGAGGGCCAGGTACACGGCGGCGAAGTCGAGTTGGGCGATCAGCTCGGCGGCGGTGGCGAGGAGACCGCCGCCCTCGGCGATGGCCGGCTCGCCGAACGCGACGCCGTGGCCCAGGGCGAGGTCCCGGGCGGAGTCGGCGGCGCTGCCGGTGCCCTGGTCGGTGGGCGGGAGGGGGCTGCGGAGCAGCAGGACGCGGGCGTGGAGCGGCGGGGGCTCGTCCACGCGGTCGCGGAAGAAGTCGTCGGGGTCGCCGCCCGGCGCGGCGGCCAGATTGCCCGTCAGGAGCGCGCGGTGGCTGTCGAGGGCTTCCGGCAGTTCGGCGGCCAGGGCAGGGCGCCCGGCGAGGGCGGTGAGGGTGGCGGCGGCGTGCCGCGCGGCGGCGCCCGCGACGGGGCCCTCGCTCCACAGGAGGGGGAGGGTGTCGGAGAAGGCGGACGCGAGGGTCTTGGCCGGGTTGTCGGACGTACGCACGGTGGGGCCGCAGCGTTCGGCGACCGTGTCGAGGCGGTCGGCGAGGAGTTGGAGGGCGGCGGGGCTCGCGTGCGGGTCCTCGTCGGGTCCTGTGCCGGGGGCGGGGTCGAGGAGGCCGAGGCGGTCGGCGAGCATCAGCGCCGGGGTGACGAGGGCCCAGGCGTGGCCGGGTGTGGCGGCGGGGCCGCCCGTCTCCAGGTACGGCGCCGGGGTGAGCGGGATGAGGGGGCTGCGCCGGTGGGCGGCGACGCCCGCCAGGGGGCTGTCCGCCGGGGCGATGACGGCGACGGCGCAGCCGCGTCTGAAGGCGGCTTCGACGAGGAGGGCGAGGCCCGGCTCGGAGCCGTCCGAGGTGGTGAGGAGCAGCAGGTCCAGGGAGCCCACCCAGCGGGGCAGGGGCCACGTGAGCGCGCCGTGGGCGGCGAGGGGGCCCGTGGGGCGCAGGTGGGCGACGCGGACGGAGTCGCCCGCCAGGGCGGTGAGGAGGCCCGCGGTGAGCGGGGTGGCGGGGCCTGTTCCGGCGACCAGCAGGGTGCCGGGGCGGCCCTCCGGGGTGAGACGGCCGAGGTCCGACTCCTCGGCTCCCCGGGCGGCGGTGCGGACCTGGGCTCCCGAGGCGGCGACGGCGCGGAGCATGCCGTGCGGGTCGGCGCGGAGCAGTTCGTCCGGGGCGTCGAGCAGTGATTCGTCGATCATGCGGGGCTCTCTCCGGTCGCCGTGCGGCGTGCGTGTCGGGCCGGGGCTCAGCCGGTCCTGCGGGCCTCGTCCTCCAGCAGGACGGGGATGCCGTCCTGGACGGGGTAGGCCAGAGCGCAGGTGTCGCTCGTGCAGACCAGTTCCTCGCCGTCCTCGCGCAGCGGCGCGTGGCAGACGGGGCAGGCCAGGATCTCCAGCAGAGCGGCCTCGACGAGCGGCATGGCGTCTCCCCTGCGGCTGTGCGGTGCGGGCGTGGGGCCCGTACGCGGGTGGTGTCGCTGTTGTCGCGGATCACCCTACCCGCAGGTCCGCCGCCCCGGCACGGCGAGCCGGGGCGGCGGGTGACGCGTCGGGGTGTGTCAGTCGCGGACGAGGGCGAGGACCTCGTCGCGGACCTTCTCGACGGTGCCGGCGTCGCGGGCCTCGACGTTGAGGCGCAGCAGGGGCTCGGTGTTGGAGGGCCTGATGTTGAACCACCAGTCCTCGGCGAGGACGGTGAGGCCGTCCAGTTCGTCGAGGGTGACGCCCTCGCGGTCGGCGAAGGCGGCCTTGACGGCGGCGGCGCGGGCGGCCTGGTCGTCCACGCGGCTGTTGATCTCGCCGGAGGCGGCGTAGCGGTCGTAGGCGGCGACGAGGCCGGAGAGCGGGCCGTCCTGCCCGCCGAGGGCGGCGAGGACGTGGAGGGCGGCCAGCATGCCGGTGTCGGCGTTCCAGAAGTCGCGGAAGTAGTAGTGGGCGGAGTGCTCGCCGCCGAAGATGGCGCCGGTGCGTGCCATCTCGCCCTTGATGAACGAGTGGCCGACGCGGGTGCGGACGGGGTTGCCGCCGCTCTCGCGGACGACCTCGGGCACGGTCCAGGAGGTGATGAGGTTGTGGATGACGGTGGCGCCCGGGGTCTTGGCCAGTTCGCGGGCGGCGACGAGGGCGGTGATGGCGGACGGGGGGACGGGCTCGCCGCGTTCGTCCACGACGAAGCAGCGGTCGGCGTCGCCGTCGAAGGCGAGGCCGATGTCGGCGCCGGTCTCGCGGACCTTCGCCTGGAGGTCCACGATGTTGGCCGGGTCGATGGGGTTGGCCTCGTGGTTCGGGAAGGTGCCGTCGAGCTCGAAGTACATCGGGACGAGTTCGACGGGCAGCCCGGCGAGGACGGTGGGGACGGTGTGTCCGCCCATGCCGTTGCCCGCGTCCACGACGACCTTGAGGGGGCGGATGGTGGAGAGGTCCACGAGGGAGCGGAGGTGGGCGGCGTAGTCGCCGAGGACGTCGCGCTGGCCGATGGTGCCGGGCTCGGCGACCGGGTCGGGGGCGCCGTCGGCGGCCCAGCGCTCGACGAGGGCGCGGATGTCGGCGAGGCCGGTGTCCTGGCCGACGGGGGCGGCGCCCGCGCGGCACATCTTGATGCCGTTGTAGCGGGCCGGGTTGTGGCTCGCGGTGAACATGGCGCCCGGCAGGTCGAGGGCGCCGCTGGCGTAGTACAGCTCGTCGGTGGAGCACAGGCCGATCTCGGTGACGTCGGCGCCGCGGGAGGCGGCGCCCTTGCCGAAGGCGCGTGAGAGGCCGGGGGACGACGGGCGCATGTCGTGTCCGACGACGATCGCGGTGGCGTCGGTGATCTCGGCGAAGGCGGCGCCGAACAGCTCGGCCAGCGGCTCGTCCCACTGGTCGGGAACCACGCCGCGTACGTCGTATGCCTTCACGATCTGTGACAGGTCCGGCACAGTCAACCCCTTGTCTGCGGTGGCTTCATGGGCGGTGTTCAGGCCGTCCGGTCGGTCCGCGGGTGGGGCGTGCGGCGGACGGCCCGGGCAGGAGCGCTCCACCGATCAATGTACCGGCCGTGGTTCACGGCTCGGGTGAGCGCAGGATGCGCAGGTGCCCGCGGCGGGCGACCTCGACCGGATCGGCGCCGCGCGGCGGGGGGCCGGGGGGCGGGTCCTGCCGGGGCGGGGGGGTGCGGGCCGCCTCGCGGACGGCGTCGGCGAGCGCTTCGAGGTCGTCGCCGGTGGGCCGGGCCGCCGCCGGGTCCACGGCCAGTCGGACGACCTCCCAGCCGCGCGGGGCGGTGAGCCGCTCGGAGTGCGGGGCGCACAGGTCGTAGCAGTGCGGCTCGGCGTAGGTGGCCAGGGGGCCGAGGACGGCGGTGGAGTCCGCGTAGACATAGGTCAGGGTCGCCACGGCGGGGCGGGCGCACGCGGTGCGCGAACAGCGGCGGACGGGACTCACGATGTTGGACCGTACCGCACTCCTGAGCGGGCCGCGACGACTCGGGGCAGCGTCACTCCGCCGTGTCGCCCCTGGGGCGTCCGGCCTGTGGGGATTCGTCCGGAGGTTCGGTGGTGTCCTCCGCGCGGGCGGCGGCGGGCCGTGTGCTCACCATCTGGCGCCCCGTCATCTATGGTCGGACGTTGATGGACGATTCCAGCGGCGTACCCCCGGCTCCTCCCGGCCAGGCGGGTCGGCACCGGCACCGGGACAGGCACGGCCGCGGCATGCGCGGGCCGGTGGCGCCGCCCCAGGTGCCGCTGGCCGTGAGCCGGGCCGACACGTTCGACTCGCTGGTGCACGACTCGGCGGAGCGGCTGCGGCGCAGGCTGCCCGAGCTGGACGACGTGGTGTTCGCCGTCCTGGAGGTGCCGCTGCTGCCGCCCGTCGGCGCGGACGCGGCCCCGGACGGCTCGCCGGACGCGGTGCCGCTGGGCGGCGTGCTGCGGGGGAAGGGCTCGCGGCCCGACCGGATCGTGGTGTTCCGGCGGCCGGTGGAGCTGCGCAGCAGGGACCGGGACGAGTGCGCGCAGCTCGTGCACGAGGTCGTGGTGGAGCAGGCGGCGGATCTGCTGGGGCTCGCGCCGGAGTCCGTTGACCCGAGGTACGGGCAGGACTGACCCCGAGGGGCCGGCCCTGCCCGTTCCCGCGTCGTGCGGCCGGGTCAGTCCGTGAGGATGGCCAGATTTTGCTCCGCCTGCGGCACGGCGACCGTGGAGCGGTCGTCGGGCAGGGTCTGCACGGTGAGGAGCGGCGCGTCCTCGTCGCCCATGGTGAGGGCGCGGGCGGCGTGGAGGGTCCCGCCCGTGGTCTCGACGGTGAGGGAGTAGGGGCCGTCGATGCCCTCGGGCAGTTCGGGGGCGACGGCGAGCGTCGTCCTGCCGTCCACGGTGTACTCCTCGGTGACGGGCTCGCCGCCCCCGGCGCCCGCGGAGACGGTGACGGACACGTCCACCGCCTCGTCGGGGGCGACCAGGGTCAGCAGCGTGCCGGACGCCGTGTTGCCGGTGGCGGTCGCGCGCCGCTCGACGGGGGCGGTCGCGGGGATGAACGCCATCTCGGGCGAAGCGTCCTCGTCGGAGCCGCCGACGATGACCTGGAGCGCGGCGAAGACCGGCCCGGCGCCGGTGTCACCGGCGCGCGTGAGCACGAGGGAGCCGGGCTCGTCCTGGGTCAGGCCGCCGAGGTCCAGGGTGGTGACGGCGCCCGCCGTGACGTCCACGGTCTCGTTGCCCGCCGGGGTGATCGTGCCCGTGGCACCGGCGAGGCCGACGTCCAGCACGACGTCCGCGTCACCCGGTGTGAACGCGAAGAGCCGGACGCTGCGGGCGCCCGCCGGGATGCCGGGGAGGACGAGCGGTCCGTCCGGGGCGGCGGCAGGGGGCAGCCAGTCGGCGCCGCCGCCCGCGTCCACCGCCTCGATCTGCGCGCCGATGCGCCCGCTGCGCGCCGTCACGTGGACGGCGAGGGCCGGGATCTCGGCGTCGGTCAGCGACGCAAGACGCACCGGGACGCTGCTGCCGCCGGGGACGGAGATGTTCTGGCCCGTCTCGCTCTCGACCGCGCCCTCGGGGCCGTACAGCTCGATGTCCACGACGGTGGCGGCCGGGTCGGGGTTGGTGAGGTGCACGTAGTCCTGGCGGGCGGCGCTGGTGCTGGCGCCGGCGAACCAGAAGTCGGTGTCCGGCGTCTGGCAGGCGGTGCCGAGCAGGCCGTCGCCGCCCTCGCCGGTGGTCCTGGTGGTCTGCTGGACCGTCCAGCCGGGGGCGAGGGCGGCCTCCGCCGTGCCGGTGAGGGCGGGGTGGTCGGGCCCTCGGACGCTGCCGGTGACGGGCGTGCCGGGGGCTTCCAGCGGCAGGACGGGCTCGGGCGCCTCCTCCTCGCCCTCGTCGCCCTCGTCGCCGGTCCCGGCGGCGTACTCGGGGGCGGGGACGAGCGCGGCCGTGCCCTCGGCCCGCCCCTCGCCCCCGCCGGTGAGCGGCGGGGTGTACGCGGTGTACCAGGTCGTCGCCGACTCGGCGCCCGTCGGGCGGGGGCAGGCGAGCGTGGAGCGCTCGACGGGGCGGGGCTGCGTCTGCCGGAGCGTCGTCTCGTCGGCGTCGGCGGGGCGCAGCGCGGTCGCGCCGGTGATCGCGCCGAGGGCGACGACGGCGGCGAGCAGGGACATGAGGGTGCGGTTCACCGCTGGTTGCTCCCGTCGCCGTAGTCGGCCGGGTAGTCGTACGGCCTGACGTGCTGCTGGTCGTAGGTCCGGGGCTCGTAGCCGCCGCCCTGGCCGTAGTGCTCCTGGCCGTCCCAGCCGCCGTCCTGCTGCTGCGGGATGGCGCCGCCGTCCTGGTAGTACGTGCCCTGCTGCGGGTACGGAGCGGCGTACGGGTCCTGCTGCGCGCCGCCGCCGTACGGGTTCTGGCCGTACGGGTCGGGCGCATAGCCGGGCTGCTGGGGCGGCGGGGCCGGGTCCTGCGCGTACGCGGGCTCGGCCGTGGGCTCCGGCTGCGGGTCGGGCTCGTGGGCGGGCGGGGCGTCCGGGGTGTGGTCGGTGTCCGGGCCCTGCTGGGCCGGTACGGTCGCCGTCCGGCGGGCACGGCGGCCCTGCGGGGCGGACTCGGGCTGCTCCTCGGGCTCGGGCAGGTCGTCGTCCAGTTCGCGGCGGCGGCCCGGCAGGGCGAGGACGCCCAGCACGAGCAGGGCGAAGCCCTGGGCCCAGACCCACACCGTGTGGGTGAAGGGCGTCTCGTGCACGACGGCGAGACGTCCGCCGCCCGCCGGGAGTTCGAAGCCCTGGGCCCAGCCGTCGAGCGTGACGGGGGTGAGTTCCTGGCCGTCGAGGGTGGCGCGCCAGGCGTCCGACGCGCTGTCGGCGAGCCGGAGCGTGCGGCCCTCGGGTCCTTCCGGCAGGTCGGCGTGGACCTCGACGGTGTCGGCCGGGACGGGGACGGCCTCGCCGCCCGCGTCCTCGGGGGGCAGCACCGTGGCGCGGGCGACCTCGCGGTCCACCCGCCACAGGGAGGTGCCGTCCTCCTGGCTGAGGCGCTGGAGCCCCGGGGTGGTGTCGAGGACGCGCCGCAGCTCGTCGGGCGCGCCGTCCTGGACGAGGACGTAGCGCACGGCGTACCCGGCGAGGACGGCAGTCTGGTCGGCGCCCGATCCGGCGACGAGTTCGCCGACCGCCTGCCCCAGGCCCTCGTCGGGCCCGAGCGCGGCGGCGAGGTCGGCGTCGCCGAGGCGGGCGCCGGAGCCGCGGACCAGGGTGTACGTGATGTGCCCCGCGGGGGCGTCGGCGTCGCCGCGGCGGCCGGTCAGCACGAGGGTGCGGGCCTGGTCGCGCGTGGCGCTCTCGGCGGCGACGAACGCGGGCACCTGCACGGCGTTCGTCCGCTCCAGCGGGCCGTCCGCGCCGCCGAGGGCCCAGCCCGCGGCGACGAGCAGCGGTCCGGCCGCGGCCGTCCCGGCGACGGCCACGGCGAGCGGCTGCCGCCAGCCGAAGCTCTGGGCGGCGACGCGGTACCTGGCGCCGTCGGCGCCGAGCACGCCCGCGCACAGCAGCGCGAGGCCGTAGACGAGCGTGGCAGGGCCGGCCCACGCGTCGCCGCTCGACCAGACGGCGAAGACCAGTCCGGCGAGCGCCGCCGTCCAGGCCGTGAGGATGGCCGGGCGGCGCTCCGAGCGGAGCAGGGCGCCGAGCGCGGCGAGGACGATGCCGAGCAGCAGCCAGGTGCCGGGGGTGCCGGGGCCGCCGGGGTTGGCGTTCAGCAGCTGAGCGGCGCCCGGCTGGCCGGTGTCGAACGGGAGGCCCGCCTCGTGGACGAACTCGGCCGGGCTGAACAGCACCGACCACGACCACGGGCCGAGGAGGACGGCCGGGGTCAGCAGCACGGCCGCCGTCCGCAGGAGCTTCGCCTTCAGCACGCCGGGCGCGGGGCGCAGCGGGAGGACGAGGGCGACGACGGCGAGCAGCAGCGTGAGCGGCCAGACGACGGGCGTGAAGGCGGTCGTGACGGTGAGGAGGAGCGCGAGCGCCCAGACCGCGCGCCAGGGCCCGCGCCCGCCGGTGGTGTGACCCGAGGCGAGGACGGCGCAGCGTGCCATGAGGGGCAGCAGGACGGCGAGCACGGCCGTGCCGACCCGGCCGCCCGCGAGCGCGCCGGTGACGGCGGGCAGGAAGGCGTACGCGATGCTCGCCCAGGCCCGCAGGAGGCGGGACATGACGAGGGGCCGCGAGGCGAAGTAGGCGCTGGCGCCCGCGAGGGGGACCGCGCCGACGAGCAGGAGGCTCATGGCCGGGCCCGGGTTGCCGAGCAGGAGGCCGGAGAGCAGGCCGATCAGCGCGAGGAACGGGGGGGCCGTCTCGGTGCCGCCGGTGCCGACGGGCTGCCAGGTCTCCAGGTAGCGGTCCCACAGGGCCCCGGCGTCGGCCGGGGCGGGCAGGAGCGCGCCGCCCGCGAGCGCGCCGCCGCCGATGAGGTCGCGGCTGGCGAGCAGGGCGGCGAGGAGGAGCCCGAGGAAGAGCATCGGGCCGGGGCGGCGGGCCAGGCGGCGTACGCGGGCGAACTGCTCGACCTGGAGGTCCTCGGCGTCGTCGTCGGTCGGGCCCGACTCGACGGCGCCGTGCCTGCCGCCCGAGGTGGCGGCCGGGTCGTTGCGTCCGGAGAAGTTGCTGACGACCTGTTCGGCGGTGGTGCGCAGGGTGGCGCCCGCCGGGGGGAAGAGGGGCCGTAGTTCGCGCGGGTCGAAGCCGGGGGTCTCGGCGCGTCGGCGGCGGCGGCGCGCGGCGAGGACGCGTTCCGGCCGCAGGAAGGTGCTGAGGAGTCCGGCGGTTTCGTCGAGGGCGCGGCCGGGGAGCTTTCCGACGAGATAGCCGAGGACGCGCAGGAGGGTGCCGAGGACGAGCCGGAAGACGACCCACGGCAGGGTGCGTCCAGGCGTGTTGACGAGGAGCGTGTAGGCGGCGGCGGCCTTGTCCACCCGGTGCGGGCTGCCGCCGAGGCGGCCCGCGGAGTCGATGGAGCGGCGTTCGCGCGAGGCGGCCTCGGCGTGGTGCAGGACGGCGGCGGGGGCGATCAGGACCTGGTGTCCGGCGGCGTGGGCGCGCCAGCACAGGTCGAGGTCGTCGCGCATGAGCGGCAGGCGCCGGTCGAAGCCGCCGAGCTGCTCGTAGACGTCGCGGCGGATGAGCATGCCCGCGGTGGACACGGACAGGACGGTACGGACCTGGTCGTGCTGGCCCTGGTCCTGTTCGCGGCGGTCGAGGCCGGTCCAGCGGCGTCCGCTGTGGGCGACGCTCGCGCCGGTCTCCAGGAGCTGCCTGCGGTCGTACCAGCCGCGGAGCTTGGCGCCGACGATGGTTGCCGAGGGGCTGGCGTCCGCCTGGCGCAGCAGTTCCATCAGGGCGTCGGGCGCCGGGGCGGAGTCGTCGTGCAGCAGCCACAGCCAGTGGACGGGTTCGCCGTGCGGGAACTCGGGCAGGTCGTAGGTGCTGTTGTCCCAGGTGCGGGTGGCCGGGTCCCAGGCGGGTGGCCGCTTGAGGTAGGGCAGTTCGTCCGGTGTGAGGACGGGCGCGGTGCGGGTCGCCTCGGCGACGGCTGTGCCGAAGCCGGTGCGGCGGGCGAGGTGCAGGACCCGCTCGGCGCCGAGCGCTTCGGTGACCAGGGTGGCGGAGGAGTCGGCGCTGCCGGTGTCGGCTGCGATGACGTCCTGGACCGGCCGGTCCTGGCCGAGCAGTCCCCGCAGAACCTCGGGGAGCCAGCGTTCGCCGTCGTGCGAGACGAGCACAGCGGTGACGACGTGCCGCGGGAATTCGGGATGGCTTTGCACGGACATCGAGGGCGGGCCCCGGTTCGCTGGACGGTGGTGGACGTCGCACCACACTAGCGGCTGGATCGCTCGCCACCCTCCGGTGCGCCGGGGCGCTCCGCCGACCGGTCCCCGGCGTCCGTTCAGACCGCCGCCTTCTTCAGCCTGCGCCGCTCCCGCTCGGACAATCCGCCCCAGATGCCGAAACGTTCGTCGTTGGCGAGGGCGTATTCAAGACATTCCGAGCGGACCTCGCAGGCGAGGCACACCTTCTTCGCCTCACGTGTGGAGCCGCCCTTCTCGGGGAAGAACGACTCGGGGTCGGTCTGGGCGCACAGCGCGCGCTCCTGCCAGCCGAGTTCTTCGTCCGCCTCTTCGACGAGCAGTTGTTGGAACAGCTCGGTCAT
Organism: Streptomyces avicenniae; assembly: GCF_000719135.1. Taxonomy (GTDB): domain Bacteria; phylum Actinomycetota; class Actinomycetes; order Streptomycetales; family Streptomycetaceae; genus Streptomyces; species Streptomyces avicenniae. The sequence continues at coordinate 11,262 of NZ_JOEK01000018.1, forward strand.
ATGCGCGCCCCTCGTCTTCTTTGCGTCCCCGTGATGCCGTCGTTATCGGTCCCGCTCGAACGACATGAGTGAAATTACAGGTGTGGGGCTCTGTGGCAGTCAAGCCACGATCTGCCATTCACCCGATGATTCACCCTGCGGCACCACAGCCATACGGAAAGTGTTCAAATCGGCACAAACTATGCTCGCCCACCCCGCTGCCGGACTCCCAACCCGGTCGTTCTCACTCACTTCAGGTCTCCTTCCGCAAAGAAGGACGACCGCACGCGCCGATACGTTGCCACCGGCGTACGACAGCGACGGAGATCACAGCCGCATCACGGATGAGCAACGGGGCACCTGTCCCGGACCTGTCGCGCATAAACCTTTCGGCACACGACAGAACCTGAAGTGGTGAAACAATGACCAGGGCCGCCTACCCCGTTGACCGGACGGTACGCGGACGCGTCTGTGCGCGCGGGCCCACCGGTCCCGTACGGTGAGCTTCCGTCAGTTCTTCTCCCGTCTTCTCCCGACCCCGATCGCATCGAGGCACACCGCACTCCATGGACAACGACAACGCGATCGCCGGCGACCCGCTGGCGCTCCCGCACCTGCTGCCGCCCGTCACGGGGCACCCCACCACCGTCGCCCAGTTCGCCGGCCTCGCCGGCGCGCTGGCCGGGGACCGGGAGTGTTGGGCGCCGCTGGTCAGGTACGACGCGGCGAGTCGTTGGTACCACCGGCTGCGGACGGGCCCCGGGTACGAGGTGTGGCTCCTCAGCTGGGTGCCTGGCCAGGGCAGCGGACGGCACGACCACGGCGCGTCGAGCGGCGTGTGCACCGTGCTCTCCGGCGTGCTCACGGAGGACGCGGGGCCGCGCGGCTCCCGCGTCCTGACGCCCGGTTCGCTGCGCGTCTTCGCCCCCGGCTACGTGCACGAGATGGTCAACGCGTCGCTGGAGCCCGCCGTCAGTCTCCATGTCTACTTCCCCGGTCTGACGGAGATGCGGATGTACCCGCGCGAGGCCGCCGCACCCGTGTCACGTGAGGCGTTGGCCTGCTGACAGACTGGGGCGCATGCGACGTATCGTGGCTCTCTCCGGCGGCATCGGCGGGGCCCGCTTCCTGCGGGGACTTCGCCGGGCCGCCCCCGAGGCGGACCTCACCGTCATCGGCAACACAGGCGACGACATCCATCTGTTCGGACTGAAGGTCTGTCCCGACCTCGACACCGTGATGTACACCCTCGGCGGCGGCATCCACGAGGAGCAGGGCTGGGGCCGCGCCGGGGAGACGTTCGCCGTCAAGGAGGAGCTGGCCGCCTACGGCGTCGGGCCCGAGTGGTTCGGGCTCGGCGACCGTGACTTCGCGACGCACATCGTGCGCACGCAGATGCTGGCGGCCGGTTATCCGCTGAGCGCCGTCACCGAGGCGCTGTGCCGCCGCTGGGAGCCGGGGGTGCGGCTGCTGCCGATGACCGACGACCGCGTCGAGACGCACGTCCTGATCGACGACGGCGACGGCGGGCGCAAGGCCGTGCACTTCCAGGAGTACTGGGTGCGGCTGCGCGCCGAGGTGCCCGCGCACGCGATCGTGCCCGTCGGCGCCGAGCAGTCCGTCCCGGCGCCCGGCGTGCTGGAGGCGATCGCCGCGGCCGACGTCGTCCTCTTCCCGCCGTCGAACCCGGTGGTCAGCGTGGGCACGATCCTGGCCGTCCCCGGCATGCGGGAGGCGATCGCCGACGCCGGGGTACCGGTCGTGGGCCTGTCCCCCATCATCGGCGGCGCGCCGGTGCGCGGCATGGCGGACAAGGTCCTCGCCGCGGTCGGCGTGGAGGCGAGCGCGGCGGCCGTCGCACAGCACTACGGCTCCGGGCTGCTGGACGGCTGGCTCGTGGACACCGCCGACAAGGACGCCGTGGACGTCGTGGAGGCGGACGGCATCCGCTGCCGGGCCGTGCCGCTGCTGATGACGGACATCGAGGCCACCACCGCCATGGCGCACGCCGCGCTGACGCTGGCCGGGGAGGTCAGGGCCGTATGACGGACTCGGGACAGCGGGCGCAGGGCGCGCCGTCGTACTCCGTCTGGGCGCTGCCCGGCATCCCGGAGGTCCGCGCGGGGGACGACCTGGCGAAGCTCGTCGCGGACGCGGCGACGGCTCCAGGGCTGCCGGGGCTGGCCGACGGCGACGTGGTGATCGTGACGTCGAAGATCGTGAGCAAGGCCGAGGGGCGGCTGCGGCAGGCCGACGACCGGCAGGCCGCCATCGACGAGGAGACCGTGCGGGTCGTCGCCCGGCGCGGGCAGGCCAGGATCGTGGAGTCGCGGCAGGGCTTCATCATGGCCGCCGCGGGCGTGGACGCCTCCAACACGCCGGTGGGGACCGTGCTGCTGCTCCCGGAGGACCCGGACGCCTCGGCCGCGCTCATCAGGCGGGGCCTGCGGGAGCTGCTGTCCGTCGAGGTCGGTGTCGTCGTCACGGACACGTTCGGCCGTCCGTGGCGCGAGGGGCAGACGGACGTGGCGATCGGCGCGGCCGGGATCGAGGTCATGGACGACCTGCGGGGCGGCGTCGATCCGTACGGCAACCCGCTGGGCGTCACGATGACGGCGCTCGCGGACGAGCTGGCGGGCGCGGGCGACCTCGTGAAGGGGAAGACGGCGGGGCTGCCCGTCGCCGTGCTGCGCGGGCTCGCGCACCGTGTGGGCGCGACGGGGCAGGTGGCGCGCGACCTCATCAGGGACGCGGCGGGTGACATGTTCAGGCTCGGGACGTCGGAGGCCGTGCGCGAGGCGGTGACGATGCGGCGGACCGTGCGGGAGTTCACCGGCGAGCCGGTGGACCCGGCGGCGGTGCGGCGCGCGGTCGCCGCGGCCGTGACGGCGCCGGCGCCGCACCACACGACGCCCTGGCGGTTCGTACTGCTGGAGTCGGCGGGGGCGCGGGAGCGGCTGCTCGACGTGATGCGGGAGGCGTGGATCGCCGACCTGCGGCGGGACGGGAAGTCGGAGGAGAGCATCGCGCGGCGCGTGCGGCGCGGCGAGGTGTTGCGGGCGGCGCCGTACCTGGTGGTGCCGTGCCTGGTCACCGAGGGCGCGCACCCCTATCCGGACGCGCGGCGGGCCGGGGCCGAGCGGGAGATGTTCGTGGTCGCCATGGGCGCGGGCGTGCAGAACCTGCTGGTCGCGCTCGCGGGCGAGGGGCTCGGCTCGGCGTGGGTGTCGTCCACGATGTTCTGCCGCGCCGAGGTGCGGGCGGAGCTGGGGATCCCGGCGGGCTGGGACCCGATGGGCGCGGTGGCGGTCGGGCACGCGGCGGCGCCGCCGAAAGTCAGGCCGGTGCGGGACGCGGAGGCGTTCGTCGAGGTCAGGTGAGCCGAGGGCGGCCGGAGTTCAGCACAGGACCTCGTCCGCCGTGGTCGTGGGCGGGGCGACGCCCGTGGCCGGGGACGGCGTGGCGTCCTGCGCGGCCTCGTCGCCGTCCGGGCGCCCCGGCTCGTCGGGCAACGGACGGTCGTCGCGGACGGCGTCGAACAGGCGGTCGGCCGCCGTGTCGTCCCAGACGAGGGTGGAGCCGAGGCCGGGCACGTCCCGGGCCGTGTCGGCGATCGGCACGGAGCCGAAGCGCGTGTCCGACGTGGTCAGCCCGCCCATGGCGCGGGCGAGCGTCAGCATCTCCTCGGCGCCGAAGCCGCGGTCGGCGCTGACCGAGCCGAGGAGGGCATCGACGGTGTCGGACAGGCGGCCAGGGTTGAGCAGGGTGCCGCTGCCGAGCGCCTGGTCGAGGAAGGCGGCGAGGAAGCGCTGCTGCCGCTCCATCCGGCCGAGGTCGGATGCGCCGTCGAGATGCCGTGCGCGGACGTACGCCAGGGCCTGCGCGCCGTCGATGCTGCTGGTGCCCGCGGGCAGGTCGAGGCCCGCGTAGGCGTCCTTGAGCGGGCGCTCCGTGCAGACGCGGACGCCGCCGACGACGTCCACGGCGCGCATGAAGCTGACGAAGCTGACCTCCAGGTAGTGATCGACGCGCACGCCGGTCAGGTCCTCGACGGTGCGGACCATGAGGCCGGGGCCGCCGTGGGAGAGGGCGGCGTTCAGCTTGTCGGGGTGGGACGGGTGCTGATCACCCGTCACGGCGAAGGTGTGCGCGGGCAGTTCCGCGTAGGAGTCGCGGGGCAGGCTGACGAGGTCCACGCGGTCGCGTTCCGCCGAGACGTGGAGGAGGAGGACGGCGTCCGCGCAGTGGCAGGCCGTGCTGCCGAGGTGGTACGCGCGGCGCTCCTCCTCGGTGAGGCCCTCGCGGCTGTCGGTGCCGATGAGGAGGACGTTCAGGCCGCGGCCCGCCGCGGGGCGGTCGTCCAGGCCGTCGAACGGATCGACGCGGCGGACGCCGTCGGTGACCGTGCCGACCATGGCGTGCCCGACGCCGCTGGTCGCGAGGATCAGGGCGGCCAGGCCGGCGGCGGCGCGCAGGGCCCGGCGGCGGGTGCGTCCGGCTGGCATGGTCCACCACCTCCCGCCTGCACGGTATGGCCATACGATCTACCGACCGGGGCGGCGCGCGTCGGGTTCGCCCGTTCGCGGTAACGCGCCCCGGCGGCGGTGGCCGCTCCCGATCCCCCGGCGGGCCTGACGGGCGAGCCCGCCGCCCGACCGGGGGCCCGGCAGGAACAACGACCGGAGCGCGGGGAGTTGACCCGCCGCGCCGGCCCTGGGCCTGGCTACCGCTCTCGCGGGACCCCGTCAAGCGGCGCCGGGGCCACGGCCGTTGGCGTCCCGGCGTGGCTCACCAGGTGTACATCGGCAGGGGGTTGACGTCCATGCACGTGTCCGAGTCGGCGCCGGAGAGGATGTCCTCCTCGTCCACGGCCTGACCGCCGCCCTCCTCGCCGCCACCGTCCGTGCCGCCGGAGCCGTCCGCGGGCGGCTCCTCGGTCGGCGCGGTGAACTCGGTGCCCTCGCGCCAGTCGGCCCCGATGATCAGCGTCACCTGCTCCACGCTGGTCGAGATCCGCACCGCGCTGCCCGGCAGGCCCAGCGCGCCCGCGACGGCCTGGGCGTTCGCCTTGTCCGCGGCGTCGGCGTACAGGACGCGGGTGGTCACCTCGCTCGACATGGTCGCGTCGGTGGCGGCCTGGGTGAAGCCGAGCCCCTGGAGCGCCTCGGTGATGACGGAGGCGCGGCCGTCCACCGGGATCTGGCCGTCGGCGCCGGTGCCGTTGCGCACCGCGACGGGGATGCTGTCCTCGGGGTCGGGCGTCGCCTCGCCCGACGCCTCGGGGTCGGGCTCGGCGGGGGCGGCGTCCTGGTCGTCGAGGGGGATGTCGTCGCGGACCAGCGCGAACAGCGCCTCGGCCTCGGCCATGTCGGGGACGATCCGGTTCTCGTCGTCCGGGTCGGGCAGCCAGGGCAGGGTGACGCTGTTCATGCGGTCCCCGGGTATGGAGCGCAGGTCCTGGCCCAGGTCGTAGAGGTTCTGGACGCTGCCGAGCCCGTGATCGACGGTGAGCGCGTTGGTCGCCGCCTCGGCGAGGTCCATGAGCTGCCCCGGGTTGGTGAGCGACGTGCTGTTCTGGAGCTCGTCCACCATGTTGCTCAGGTACATCTGCTGCGCGCGGGTACGGCCGACGTCGCTGCCGTCGCCGAACGCGTGGCGCGTCCGCAGCCACTGGAGGGCTTCCTCGCCCTGGACGATGTTGTCCCCCGCCGGGAGGCGCAGGTGGGAGTCGGGGTCCGTGATGTTCGTGCTCACGCAGACGGGGACGCCGCCCACCGCGTCGGCCATGGACACGACGCCCGCGAAGTCCAGCATCATGAAGTGGTCGATGGGTATGCCGGTCAGTTCCTCCCAGGTCGCCACGGTGCAGCCGGGGCCGCCGTGGCCGAGGGAGGAGTTGATGGCCGCCTTGGTGAGGGCCGGGTACGTCTCGCCGGTGTCCGGGTCGGTGCACTCGGGTATGGAGACCATGGTGTCGCGGGGGATGCTGATCAGCGTGACGTTGCTGCGGTCGGCCGAGGCGTGCATGAGGATCTGCACGTCGGCGCGCTGCCCGCCGTCGCCCCCGCCGCCCAGCTCGGCGTTCGCGGCGCCCTCGCGCGAGTCGGAGCCGAGCAGCAGGATGTTCAGCGGCACCTGGCCGTCGGCGTTGGGCCGGGAACGTTCGACCTGGCTGTTGCCGAGGTTCAGCTCCCTGCGCTCCAGGTTGCCGTTGAGGTGCTCGACATAGAGGTAGACGCCCAGGGCCACGGCGACTATCAGGAAGGCCAGCGAGGCGGAGCCCCAGAGGAGGACGCGCCGCCACAGCGGCTTCTGCTTCTTCCGGCGCCGCTGGGCCCGGCCGCCGGGGGTGGGGGTGGGCGCGGGGGACGGCGGGGCGCCGCCCTCCGGGTCGGCCCGCTGGAGCGGGATGGTGCCCGGGTCCCTGCGGGTGTCCGCGCCGTGGTCCTCGGCCTGCTGGTGCCGTCCGCCCGCGCGCGGCGGCCCGGCGGAGGTCCCGCCGCCGTCGCCGCGCCTATCGCCTCGCCGCACGGGTACCTCCACTCCTCAGCGGTCGTTGCCGACGGTCCGTGGACACGGCGCCGTCCGTCCCGGGCCACGGCCGCCGCGCCCCGCCGTACGGGCGGGGGGCGGGACGTGACCTAGGAGGCGCAGACATCGTCGTCCGCCTGGATGCTGTCCACGCCGTCCGGGATCTCGGCGGGAACCTCGATCGGCTCCCCGACGCCCCTGAAGTCGTCACCCAGGACCAGGACCATCGCCTCGCGCTCGCCCGACGTGCCGGGCACCTCCACGAGCGCCGCCTCCGGCAGGCCCATGATCGCCGCGAGCGTGGCCGCCTGGTCGGCCTGGTCGGAACGGTACTCCAGCGTGGTGGTCTCCTGGGGCTCCGGGGCGTTGCTCCTGTTGGTCGCGAGCCGCATGCCGTGCTCGTTCTGGAGCCAGGCGAGGGTGTCCTGGGCTGCGCCGATGACGCCGCCGCCGTTGTAGACGTCCACCCGGACGTCCTCGGGCGCGGCCCGCTCCGCCTCCTCGGCCGCCCGTGCGGCGGCCTCCTCCTCCTCGGCGGCCTGCGTCGGGTCGATGTCCTCCTGGAGCATCCGGAAGATCGGCGCGGCACGCTCCTCGTCCACGACGACGGTGGCGCGCTCCTCGGGCGCCTCCTCCGGGTTGTCGCGGACGGGCAGCGTGACGAAGTTGACGTCCGACATGGGGATGCGGCCGATGTCGGAGGCGAGGTCGTACAGCTGCTCGATGCCGCCGATGCCGGTGTCCACGGTCAGCGCCCTGGTGGCGGTGTCGGCGAGGTCCCAGAAGTCGGTGAGGCTGGACAGGACGTCGGAGCCGGTGACCTGGCGGGCCATGGAGGCGAGGAACTGCTGCTGGAGCCGGATGCGGTCGAGGTCGCTGCTGTTGCCGACGCCGTAGCGGGTGCGGACGAACGCGAGGGCGTCCTCGCCCTCCAGCACATGTTCGCCCGGGTCCAGGTCGAGCCCGGACTTCTCGTCCCTGATGGGCTCCTCGAGACAGACCGGCACGCCGCCCACGGCGGTCGAGAGGTCCTTCACCGCGTCGAAGTCGGCCATCATGAAGTGGTTGATCGACACGCCGGTCAGCTGCTCGACCGACCGCCACACGCAGCCGGGGTCACGGCCGAGGGCGCCCATGCTCGTGTTGAAGCGCGCGCCGTAGCTGGCGGGGATGGTCTCCTGCGTGCCGTCCTCGTGGGTGACCTGGCACTCGGGTATGTCCGTGACGAGGTCGCGCGGGATGCTGAGGGCGGTCGCGTGCTCGCGGTTCTTCGAGAAGTGGATCAGGATCGTGGTGTCGTTGCCCTCGCTGGCCTCGCCGCCGTAGCTGTCGTTGCCCTCGCCGGTACGGGTGTCCGTGCCGATGATCAGAAGGTTGACGGGCTCGTCGCGCGAGGCCGGGTTGTCTATCCCCGTATCGACCTTGTCGAGGTTGCCGTTGAGGCGGTCCCAGGCGTACCAGGCGAGCCCGGCCGCCACGACGACGACGAAGGCCGTCGAGCCGCCGACCCAGAGCAGGACCTTGCGGGTGCGGGAGCGCCGCGGCTTGGCCTTCCTGCGGCCACGGGCGGCGCGGCGGTCGCGGGGCGGGCCGGCGCCCTGCCGGGGGACGGGCGGTCCGCCGTCCGGCCGGTCGCGGTCGCCCGTGCGGGGACGTCCGGCCGCGCCGGGGCTGCTGCCGGTGCCGCGCGTCGTCGGCCCCGAGCGGTCGCCCGTGCTCTCGACGGACGGCGCGCGGCGCTGTCTCGGCGGTGCGTTACGGGGTGTGCCCGTCGCTCGATCCGCCGGGGGGCGGCTCGCCGGTTCCGGCTGCCGTGCTCCTGGCAGCCGCAGTTCGTAACTACCGGTGTCCGGGTTGAACACCCACTGATCCGCGGGATCGACATCTCCCGCGCCCCCACGTCCCTGCGCTTCCACGTTTCCGCGTGCCCTCCGTGTGCCTGCTAGAGGATCAGACGGCACACACTAGCGGGCGGTTTCCGGCACAGGCGATCGCGGTGACGCATTCCACCTCTTCGTGGGGGAACGGCGCACGTGCCCGCTCCCCGCGGGGCGGTTTTCCTCGGATTGTCGGATCAGGCGCAGAAGGAGGCGCCATGGGCGTCCGCCGGGCGCACCGAGACGTCCCCGCCCCAGGCGGGATCGACCTCCTTGTCGGTCCGCAGGGCGGTGAAGAGGGAGTTGGCGTCCGGCTGCGCGGGGAGGCCGCCTTCCAGCGGGACGGTGAGGAACTGCAGGCCGCCCTCGGGGACGGCGCGGATGCGGCGGACGAGTTCGTACAGCTCGACAAGGGAGTCGAGTTCCGCGTCGGAGGTGATCGACGAGGTCAGGGCGTCGAGGACCGGGAGGAGCTTGCCCGGGTTGAGGAGCACGCCGCTGCTGGAGACCCGGCGGGCGAGGGCGTCGAGCGTGCACGGGCTGACCCCGCCGACGGCGTCCGCGACCTTGCCGAGCGAGGTGAAGTCGATGAGCAGGTGGTGGTCGATGCGGATGCCCGTGAGGCGTTCCAGGGTGCGGATGGCGCAGGCCGTGCCGCCGCTCTCGTAGGAGAGGGCGAGGGCGCCGCGCCGGGCGGGGAGGGCGGTGCCGTCCGTGCCGGTGCAGGCGGGGATCTGGGTGGTGAGGTCACGGGGGACGCCGACGGCGGTGGCGCTGGCGCCGTCGCCCGCGAGATGCAGGACGACCAGGGCCTCGGCGCGGCGCGGGGAGCCGTCGGGACCGGCGTCCGAGCGGATCAGCAGGACGTTCTCCGCCTTGCCCGCGGCACGGGCGGGCCGCTCCTCACGGTGCCTGTCCAGCTCGCGCGCCGTGCCCGTGTCGGTGGTGAGCTTGCCGTCGAAGCCGCGCAGGGAGAGCCACCCGGCCAGGGCCCCGGCCAGCACGAGGAGCGCGGCGCCGAGGGCGATCCAGCGCAGGCCGCGCCGACGGCGTCGGCGTCCCGGAGGTTCCGGCGGCTCGGCGGCGGATCCGGCGGGCGGGTGGTAGGCAGGCTGTCGCGGCACCCTCATGGCTACGATCCTGCGGGTGCCGCCGCCGGGCGGCCACCGTCACTCGGCGAAGTGGGTGACGCGCTCACTCTCCCGCCGCGCGGCCAGGTCCGCCGGGTCGAGGTGGTCGGCGTGGCGGCACAGGACGAGGGAGGAACCGGCGGCCAGCGGCGCGAAGAGACCGGCGGACAGGCCGGGCCAGGTGTGGTACCCGGCCTGGGACATGAGGCGGCTTGTGGGGTCGAGGCCGCGTTCGGCGGCGTCGGCGTTCGCCAGGGCGAGGACCTGGGCGCCGGTGAGGTCGCGCCCGCCGACGCTGAGCGCGACGTCGTCGGGGCCCGGCGGGTCGTACGCGTCGAACGCGTCGGGCTGCGCGGGGGCGGCGACGGCGTAGTCCGTGAAACCGGCCGGGGGCTCGGCGAAGCGGACGCCGAGGGGGCGCAGGCTGAGCGCGACGCGCTCTCCGGCGCAGGCGCGGGCCTCGGCGAGCCGGTCGGGGCCCGCGACCACGAGGTCGGCGTCGCGCGGGTCGCCGTCCACGTCGGCGACGACGCCGGTGGCGGCGCAGGCCAGGAGCCAGGCGGCGGTCTGCCAGTGGGCGGGCAGGAGGAGGGCGAGGCGGTCGCCGCGTCCGGCGGACAGCTCGTCCTGGAGCAGGTTCGCCGTCTTGGCCACCCAGTTGGCGAGGGTGGTGGCGGACAGTTCGACGCGCTCGCCGGTGGCGTCGTCGTAGTACGTCAGCAGCGGGCGCGCGGGGTCGGCGGCGAGCGCTGAACGCAGGAGGTCGGCCGGGACGCGTTCGGTGGAGTTCATCGCGGTCAGCGTAGCCGCGGGTGGGGACGGGGTGCGGGGGCGGTGCGGGATCTCTTTCGGGCTACAGCGGGGCTACCCCCTTGACCTGCGACAAGGCGCTGTTGTTACGCTGAGTGACGAGAGGAGTACGCCATGAATAGACAGATTTACCGCTTTTGCGCAAGATCAGCTGTATGCGTCCCTTCACCGCTTCCTTCGCCGGTTCAGCCTTCCCACCGCCCCCGACGCCTTCGTCCCCCGCTCCGTCTCCCGGGCCCCACGGGTCCGGGCCCTCACGGTTCGGCTCGCTCTTCGCCGCGACGGTCGGCGTCGCCTGCTCGGCGGCGCTGGCGCTGCCTCTCGTCCTCCTGCCGGGCGGCGTCGCCCATGCCGCCGACGCCCCGGCGGGCGGGCTCCAGTCCCTGCCGCTCCAGCCGCTCAAGGGCCTTCAGCCGCTGGACGCGGGCGGCGGGGCGGACAGCGACGCGACCGGTGAAGGACAGGGGCTCCCCGCCACGGGCACCGAGCCGTTCTCCCTGCTCGGCGTCGTCTGGACCGACGCGGACGCCGCCCTGCGCGGACAGGCGCAGGTGCGGACGCGCGCGATCGAGGACGGCACGTGGTCCGCCTGGCAGGACCTGGAGACCGACCCCGCCCACACGCCCGACCCGGGCTCGGCCGAGGCCGCGGACCCGGGGGTGCGGGGCGGCACCGCCCCGCTGTGGGTCGGGCCGTCGGACGGCGTCCAGGTCAGGGTCGTCCCCGACGACGGCTCGCGGGCCGAGGAGGGGCTGCCCGAGGGGCTGAGCCTGGAACTGATCGACACCGGCCAGGACCCGGCGCCCGAGGCCGTCACCCAGCCGCAGGCCCTCCTGCCCGCGGCGGCGGCGAGCGCGGAGCACGAGGGGCCGCGCCCGCCGATCGTCATCCGCTCCGGCTGGGGTGCCGACGAGGGCCTGCGGGAGAGCGGCTTCGTCTACACCGACACGGTCAAGACCGTCTTCGTGCACCACACGGCGGGGACCAACGACTACGCCTGCTCGGAGGCGCCGTCGATCCTCCGTGGCATCTACCGCTACCACGTGGAGAGCCAGGGCTGGCGCGACGTCGGCTACAACTTCTTCGTGGACCGCTGCGGCACGATCTACGAGGGACGCGCGGGCGGCGTCGCCGAACCGGTGCAGGGCGCGCACACGCTGGGCTTCAACCACAACAGCATGGGCGTGGCCGTGATCGGCACCTACTCGAACACCAAGCCCAACAAGGACATCACCGACAACCTCTCGCTCCTCACCGCGTGGAAGCTCGGCCTGCACGGCGGGAACCCGGAGGGCGCGCGCAACCGCACGTCCTCGGGCGGCAAGCACGCGGCCGGGACCACGATCAAGCTGAACAACATCTCGGGCCACCGCGACGCGTACAACACCGACTGCCCCGGCGGCGAGTTGCAGGCGGCGCTCGGCACGGTGCGTTCCACGGCCGCCCGGCTCCAGGGCAGGTGACGGCGGCGGCTAGCCTTACCGGTCGTGCCGGACCGGAGCTGGGCGCCGCCCGAACCCTACGACCTGCGCCGCAGCCTCCTCGTGCTGCGGCGCGGGCCGTACGACCCCGCGTTCCGGGAGACGGCGGACGGCGCCGTGTGGCGTGCCACGCGGACACCGGAGGGTCCCGCGACGCTCAGGCTGCTGCCGGGGCGGCCGGTACGGGCGACGGCCTGGGGCCCCGGCGCCGACTGGGCGCTGGAGCGCCTGCCCGCGCTGCTCGGGGCGGACGACGCCCCGGAGGCGTTCACCGCACACCACCCCCTGGTCGCACAGGCGCACCGGCGCCACGGCGGGCTGCGGCTCGTCAGGACGGGCCTGGTCCTGGAGTCCCTGGTCCCGACGGTGCTCGAACAGCGGGTGACGACGGAGGAGGCGTACCGCGCCTGGCGCCTGCTGCTGCGGCGCTTCGGCGAGCCCGCGCCTGGCCCGGCGGACGGCGGCCCCGACCTGTGGGTGATGCCCGAGCCGCGCACGTTCGCCCTCCTCCCCTCCTGGGAGTGGCACCGCGCGGGCGTGGACCCGAAGCGGTCGGCCGCCGTCGTCCGCGCCGTGCGGCTGGCCCGGCGGATGGAGGAGGCGGCGGGCCTCCCGCTGGCCGCCGCCCTGGCGCGGCTCCAGGCCGTGCCGGGCATCGGTCCCTGGACCGCGGCCGAGACCCTCCAGCGCAGCAACGGCGAGCCGGACGCGATCACCGTCGGCGACCTGCATCTGCCCGGCACCGTCGGGCACGCTCTGGCCGGTGAGCGCGGCGCGGACGACGCCAGGATGCTGGAGCTGCTGGCCCCGTACGCGGGGCAGCGCCACCGGGCGGCGCGGCTGATCCTGCTCTCGGGGGTCGTGCCCGCGCGCCGGGCGCCACGCCAGCGGCACGCGCGGATCGCCCGGCTCTGACGCCGGGCCGCGGGCCAGGTCCGTGACCGCTCCATGCGCGTGTGTGACCGGACGATGACCGTTCCGCTCCAGCCGCCGTCACATCGCCGCAACGCCGCTCACCTGCGCTTTTCCGCCCCTAGAGTCCCGGTACAGCGCCAGGGGCACCCACCGCCCCTGGCGGGGAGAAGGGGAGGGACACCGATGCACGGACTCACGGCCCGCACTGTGACGACCGCCGTCGTCGTGGCGCTCGGCGCGGCGGGACTCGTACCGCTGACCGCCGCCACGGCAGCCGCCGCGCCCGCCGGGATCGCCGACGACTTCAACGGCGACGGCTACCGGGACGTCGCCGTCGGCGCGCCGTTCGCCAACGACGGCGGCTTCACGGACGCGGGCGCCGTCGTGGTCGCCTACGGCTCGCCCACCGGTCCGCACGCGGGGGCCACCAGGACCGTCAGCCAGTCCACCGCGACCGTCGTCGGCACCTCGGCCGAGGGCGACCGCTTCGGATCGGCCCTGGCGGCGGGCGACTTCGACGGCGACGGCTACGGCGACCTCGCGGTCGGCGCGCCAGGTGAGGACCTCGGGAGCGGGCGGCTCGACGAGGGCACGGTCACCGTCCTGTGGGGCGGCGCCACCGGCCTGAACGGCAGCACGAAGCTCAGCTCGCCCGGCGGCACGCGCGGCCACGGGCAGCGGATCGTCGCCGGGGACTTCGACGGCGACGGCCGGGACGACCTGGTCGTGGGCAGCACGGACGCCCCCCGGCTCCACGTGTACCTCGGCGGCACCGCGAGGGTCCCGTCCCTGGGCTCCCGCTTCGCCTTCCTCCTCCCCGAGAGCCACTTCGACGGCGCGTTCGGCCCGAGCGCCCTCGGCGCGGGCGACATCGACGGCGACGGCACCGACGACCTGGTCGTGGCCTCCAACTCGCCCGGCGCGCCCACGGTGCCGCGGTCCGTCGTCTACCTCTCCCCCGGCGTGCCGGGCGGCGCCACGTACGCGGGGGACGCCGGTCCCGGCTTCTCCACCGCCGTCGGGGACCTGGACGGCGACGGCTACGACGACGTCGTCACCGGCAACGCGTACGAGCCGGGCGAGGGCATCGGCGGGGCCACGCTCGGCGGGAACATCACCGTCGCCCACGGCTCGGCCACCGGCCTCGACAGCGCCCGCGGCATCCGGCGGATCACCCAGGACACGCCCGGCGTGCCCGGGGCCGCCGAGGCCCGCGACCGGTTCGGCGCGACCCTCGCCGTCGGCGACCAGAACGGCGACGGCTACGCCGAGATCGCCGTCGGCTCCCCCCGGGAGACGATCGGCGCCGACGCGGAGACGGGCATGGTCACCGTCGTCCCCGGCAGCGCCCAGGGCCCCGCCCCCGCCGCCTCCTACGGCGTCCACCAGGACGTGACCGGCGTCCCCGGCGGCAACGAGGCGTACGACGAGTACGGCCACGGCCTCTCCTTCGCCGACACCGACGCAGACGGCCACGCCGACCTGCTGATCGGCGCGCCGGGCGAGGACGGCCACAACGGCGCGGTCACCTCGCTCCGCGGCACGTCCACCGGCTACGCCACCACGGGAGGCGTCATGGTCAAGGCCGCGGCCACCGGCCTGGACATCACCCACGACGAGCAGGTGAACGCGTACTGGGGTCACGTCATCTCCTGACCCCGGCCCCCACCCGCGTGCCGTCCGCCTCCCGACGCGGACGGCACGCGGAGGCTACGAGGCCGTGCCGTCCGAGGACAGCGGGTGGCCCGCGCGCAGGGCGGTGATCTCGCGGCGCCTGGCCAGCCGGTGGGTGCGGCGGATCTGCGCCTCCTGGTAGCGGCGCCTGTCCCGGTCGCTGCCGGGGAGCACGGGCGGCACGGGCCGCGGCTTCCCCGCCTCGTCCACGGCGGCGAAGACGAGGTAGGCCGTGGCGACGCGCGTGGCGGGCGTCGCCTCGTTCCACCGCTCGGCGAGCACGAGGACGCCGATCTCCATGGACGTCCTGCCCGTCCAGTTGCACTGGGCCCTGACGTGGACGAGGTCGCCGACGCGGACCGGTTCGAGGAAGACCATCTCGTCCATCGCCGCGGTCACCGCGGGGCCGCCGGAGTGGCGCCCGGCCACCGCGCCCGCCGCGTCGTCCACGAGCTTCATGATCACCCCGCCGTGCACGGTGCCCAGGAGGTTCACGTCGTTCTGGGTCATGATGTGCGAGAGCGTGGTGCGGGACGCGGCGGTGGCTTTCCCGGGGGGATCGGGCGGCAGATCGGTCATATGGTCAGCGTAAGCACAGGGCATTGCATCAGGTTCGCCACAGTCGGCACCGCGCGTTTTTGCCGAACGGCCTCTCCGGGGGAGACTCCTCCGTATGAGCGACTGGCCGGACGGGTGGACGGACGAGCAGGGCAAGCGGAAGCGCTACGGGCGCGGCAGCGCGGACGCACGGCCCGAGGGCGCCCGCGTCATGCCGCAGGTCCCGCCCGGCCGGGCCCAGCGCCCCCCGCGGCAGCGGACACCGTACGGCGAGAACGACCGGTACGCGGCGCCGCCGCCGCAGCAGTCCTACGACTCCGGCTACAGCGACGGGCAGATCTACCGCGGCTCCGGCGGCCACCAGGCGCCGCCGCCGTCCGACCCGGGCGGCCCCCCGCCGGCCCGCGGGCCGCGGCCCCGGCCGCGCTGGGGCAGGATCATCGGCTTCGCGACGCTCGGCCTCGTGCTGGTCCTGCTGGTCACCGGCGTGAGCACCTACTTCTGGGCGGACGGCAAGCTGCGCCGCGAGGTGGATCTCTCCGCGCTGGAGAACCGGCCGGAGGCGGGCGAGGGCACCAATTACCTGATCGTCGGCTCGGACAGCCGCGAGGGCCTGAGCAGCGAGGAGCAGCAGGAGCTGCACACGGGCAACGCGGCCGGGAAGCGCACCGACACGATGATGCTGCTGCACGTCGGCAGCAACGGGAACACCATGGTGAGCCTGCCGCGTGACTCGTGGGTGACGATCCCCGAGTTCACCGGCTCGGAGAGCGGCAACCGCATACCCGAGCAGCAGCGCAAGCTCAACGCGGCCTACTCGATCGAGGGCCCGTGGCTGCTGGCCAGGACCATCGAGCACAACCTCGACATCCGCATCGACCACTACGTCGAGATCGGCTTCGGCGGCTTCGCCAGCGTCGTGGACGCCCTGGGCGGCGTCGAGATGTGCTTCGACGAGCCGATCCAGGACGAGAACTCGGGCGCCGACTTCGCGGCGGGCTGCCAGCAGCTCGACGGCCGGGAGGCCCTGGCGTTCAACCGGCAGCGGTACCAGGAGGCCGAGGGCGACCTGGGCCGTACGCAGAACCAGCAGGAGTTCCTGAGCACGCTGGCGAACCAGGCCGCGTCGCCGTCCACGATCCTGAACCCGTTCCGCCTCTACCCGGTGCTCGGGGCGAGCCTGGACGCGCTGATCGTGGACGAGGACATGTCGCTGTGGGACCTGCGGTCGATGTTCTGGGCGATGCGGGGCGCGGAGCGGATGAACATCCCCGTGGCCGACCCGGGCTACGCCACGTCGGAGGGGTCGGCCGTGCTGTGGGACATGGAGCAGGCGACGCTGCTGATGGACCAGCTGCGCAACGACGAGACGGTCACCGTCGGCGTCGAGGAGTGACGCCGACGGCGCCGCCCGGCCGGGTCAGCGGGCGCGTGCCGCCTCGCGGGCGGCCCGGCGGGCGAGGACGCGTTCGCGCAGGGCGCCCATCTCCTGGATGACGGCCTTGCGGTCGCGGGCGGCGAGCCGGTCCACGTACAGCTGCCCGTTGAGGTGGTCGGTCTCGTGCTGGAGGCAGCGGGCGAAGTAGCCGCGCCCTTCGATGACGAGCGGCTGCCCGTGCTGGTCCTGGCCGCGCACGACGGCGAGGTCGGGGCGGGCGAGCGGCATGTAGGGGCCTGGCACGGAGAGGCAGCCCTCCGGCTCCTCGACCAGCGTGCGGCGCTCGGCGGGCAGGTCGTCCAGGACGGGGTTGGCGATGTGGCCGACGTGGCGCGTGCCCCAGTCGTCGGTCATGTCCCAGACGAAGAGGCGCAGATCGACGCCGACCTGGTTGGCCGCCAGCCCGGCGCCCTCGGCGACCTGGAGCGTGGCGAACATGTCGTCGATGAGGCGGGCCAGTTCTTCGGTGCCGAAGTCCGTGACCGGCCGGAGGCCGCGGTGCAGGATCTCCTCGCCGATGACGGTGATGCGGCGCGCCGTCCCCCTGACGGCCTCGGGCGACGGCTGCGGATAGGACTCGACGGACTGTCCCTGGACGAGTACGGCCATCCCGCACGCTCCTCACTTGTTCCCGGCGGTGCCCGTGTCACCGCTTGACGGCTGCTTTGCAAAGTACCAGACTTTGCAAAATGCCGGACGAGAGAGTACCCGCCGACGCCGGACGGACGCGCGCGCCGCTCCCGCTCCCCCACCACCCGGTCAGGGACGCCCTGCTCGGCCTGCTGGCCGACCTGGGCACGGTGACCTCCACGGAGGCGGCGCGGCGCCTCTCCCTCAGCTCCGGCCTGTGCTCCTTCCACCTGCGGCAGCTGGCCAGGCACGGGCTGATCGAGGAGGCGCCGCGCCGGGGCGGCGGGCGGGTGCGGCCCTGGCGGCTGCGTGACGACTCCCCCGGCGCGGACGGCGTCGGCGTGGAGTGGGGGGACGCGACGGGCATCGGGACGCTCAACCGCGCCCTGGAGGACGAGAGTTACCGGCGCTGGCTCGACAACCGCGAGCGGGCGCCCGAGGAGTGGCGGCGCGACGCGGCGTTCAGCGAAGTCGTGCACCTCACCCCGGACGAGTTGGACGAAGTCGCTGCCGCGATCCGCGCCGTGCTCGCCCCGTACCGCGACCGGCGCGGGCGCCCCGCGAGCGCCGCACCGGTGGCGGCCGTGGCGCGCCTGTTCCCGCTCCTGGTGGACCCGCCGCATGGACGCTGAGGAACCGGCGCTGCTGCCGCTCGCCGACGGCGGTCGGCAGACGCCCGTGACCTGCCGCCTGTGCGGGCGGCGGCTGCGCGGGCGTGAGGCGCGGATGTGGGGGCTGGGCCCTGAGTGCCGGGAGAAGCTGGCCGTGCGGGTGGCGCCGCCGCCGCCGGAGCACGCCGTGGAGCAGGAGACGCTGCCGGGCATGTGAGGGGGCCGGGGACGCCCGCCCCCGTCAATGCGATGATCACACGATGATCCTGCTTTCCGGCGCCCGCCGCCGTACCCTCCTGCTGGTGGTACCGGCCGTCCTGCTGGCCGCCGCCTGCGCGCCCGGGACAACGGAACGCGAGGACACGTCGGCGCCTTCCGCCCCCGCGAGCCCGGTGCAGCCGGAGAGGGCGCCGGAACCCGCCGTGGTGGAGGAGACCTGCCCGCCGGAGGGCGTCCGGCTCGGCGCGGGCCCGGTGGACGCAGCGATGGGCCTGCGCGCGATGCGGATCCTCCTGACGAACTGCGGCGACGAGCCGCGCACCGTGTCGGGCCACCCGTCGCTCACCGTCCTGGACGAGGAGTCCGCGCCGCTGGACGTCGAGATCACGCACGACCCGGTGGAGTTCGCGCCGACGCCCGACTTCGCCGAGCCCCCGGGCGAGGTCGTGATCCCGCCGGACGGGGTGGCGTACGCGGTGCTGATGTGGCGCAACACGGTGACCGACGCGACGGTCGTGGCCACCCTGGGCACCGGCCTGTCCGTCGTCGTCACCGAGGACGGCACGACGCAGACCGTCGAGCCGGACGGCGGGCTCGACCTGGGCAACACGGGCCTGCTCGCCGTCTCGCCGTGGCTCGCCGACACCAACGGCTGACCGCGCGCTACGCGACCGGCCGCAGGTCGGGCTCCGGGGTCAGCCCACCGTCGTCCGCGCACTCCAGCTCCTCCGCCAGGAGGACCGCGGCGGCGTGGGCGACCGTCATCATCGGTCCCTCGTCGCCCGCTTCGGGATGATTCCCCATACGGGAGACGGCCGCCGACACCGTGGTGGACTCCCCGTCCACGGCGGGGAGTCCGCAGTCGAAGAGGACCACACCCCTGTCCGACGACGCGTGCGCCTCACGGCCGATGGAGTACACGAGCGCGCCTTCGGGAAGGTCCGTCCGACCGTCGAGTTCATGGGAACGAGGGGTGCGGTAGGTGATATTGAGCGACATGTGCGCGCTGGTCTCCGACGCGTACACCGCGCACAACGCGTACCCGCTGTTCTCGTAGAGGTCCTCCGGGGCATGGACCTCCCGCGTCAGCTCCTCGGCGATCGCCGCGGGGCTCAACGACTCCTGGGCGAGGAAGTCCGGGCTTCCGGCGAGCCCTTCCACAACGGTCGCCACCTGAGGGGTCAGCATCCCGCCGCACGCCTCGGCGCGAGCAACCTGTTCCTGTCCCGATGCCGGATCCGCGTCCTCCGCCCCCTCGTCGCCCCCACCACAGGCGGTGAGCCACCCGCACAGCAGCAGCAGAGCCGCAGAGGCCATGGTGCTTCTCCTCCGTGACGCCATTCGTCCCCCTCAACCAGTTCACGCACACCGTCCTGTGCCGCCTTCAGTGTCGTGCGGCCGTCGTCCGGGATGCGCCCGACTCCCGCACGCTCTTCTCCACGAACGTCAGGCGCCGAAGAGGGGGAGGCAGCCGTCGAGGCCGTCGAGGGTGACGGGCACCGTCCGGTGGCGTTCCCAGCGCTCACGCGACAGCCGCAGCCGGTGCTCGGTGGCGGGGCCGCCGCGCAGGGCGACGCGGACGATGCCGTCCCGCTCGTAGCCCATCTTCTCCGAGACGCGCAGCGACGCCGCGTTGTGCGCGAGGGCGCCCGACATCGCCTCCACCGCGCCGAGACCGGCGAAGGCCAGTTCGAGCACCGCGGCGCGCATCTCCGTCCCGAGGCCCTGTCCCTGATGCGGGCGGCCGAGCCACGAGCCGCTGTTGACCTGGCGGAGCGTGGCGAAGTCGGTGGCCCCCAGGCTCTGGTGGCCGACCGGTCGGCCGTCGAGGAAGGCCACGAGGCCCATCGACCACGCCTCGGGCGTCCAGGCGCCGAGCTGGCGCCAGTGGTACTGCACGACCGACCGGGCCCGTTCCCGCGGGGGCAGGTCGGTCCAGGGCACGAGGAAGGGCATCTCCTCAGGGGGATGGATGTCGGGGACGGCCAGATCGGCGAGATCGGCCAACTCCTCCTCCGTGGGCAGCCGGAGCAGCAGACGCGGAGTGCGCAGATGAATGCCCAGAAGGGGCCAGTGATCGATCAGCATGGCCCATTCTGCGAATGCCGCCGCGCGGTCCGCATCCGATTTCGCCCCGGCTGCCCCGCACCACCGGTCAGGCGACCGTCGCGGAGAACGAGCTGACGCCGAGACCGACGCCGCCCTGCCACGGCTCGAACCCGGCCTGGATGCTGGTGAGGTACCAGGCGTTGCCCGCCAGTCCCCGGCTCACCGTGACGTCCACGAAGTCCATCACGTCGAAGGTGAGCGAGCCGATGGCGGACGGTGCGACGAAGGAGATCACCTGGTTCGAGCCGTTGCTGCCGGTCCACACCTGCCAGCTGCGCCCGGCGACCGACACGGTGCCGGAGGGGGAGCCGATCGGCTGGATCGGGCCGACGCGGTTGAGCCAGATCATGATCTCCGTCTGGTTGACCCCCGTGCGCCGGGGCGTCGGGTCGAGCCAGATGTCGTACGACGCGTTGTACACGGAGTTGCCCGTGTACTGGTACGTGATGCTCGTCCGCGCGGTGCCGATCGAGCTGATCTGGCGCGGCAGGTTGGTGCCGGGCGAACAGTTCCCGTAGTGGCAGCCGAAGAAGACCGACGGGTACGACTTGGGCGGGCCGCCGGTGGACACGCCGCCGTCGGCCTGCGCGAGGCGGAAGCCGGTGCCCGAGACGTCGATGCACTGCGTCGCGCTCGTGCCCCAGCGGTTGTTCTGCACCGTGTAGCGGTTCTGGATGGTGGTCGAGCCGTACTGGTCGCAGATCACGACGTCGCGGCCGACAGGCCCGGAGGCGCCCGCGCCCGGCGCGGCCGTGAGCAGGCCGGCGACCGACGCGACGCCGGCCAGGAACGCCACCAGCGCCCTGCGGAGCCCGGACACCGGGCCACGGCGGCCGGGACTGTGGCCGTGTGCGCCTGGTGTGACGTGTGTGGTCCTCATGCTGCTTCCCTTCGACGACGAGCCGGAAGGGGAGCGCTCCCATGAGTGTGCTGCGGCGGAATCTAGGCTCTCCGGGTACGGACGGCAAGAGGTTGCGCACGGACCGGCGTCACGGAACTCGCGCGACGCCCGGGGGTGTCACCGGGTGGGCGCGGCCTCGGGCGTCGGGGTCGGCCCACCGGCGCCGTCGCCGGGGCCCGGGCCGTCGTCCCCCGGACCGTCCTGGCGCCGCCGCCCGGCGAGGACGCGGTTGCCCACCCACACGCAGGCCCACAGCCCGACGCCGATGAGCATCAGCCAGCCCGCCACCTCGTAGTCCTCCCCGGCGCGCCCGGACAGCGGCGTCGCCAGGTAGACGCACAGCACGGCGCCGATCACCGGCAGCGCGGTGGGGGCGCGGAAGTGCCGGTGCCCGACGGGGTCGCGACGCAGCACGAGCACGGCCACGTTGACGATGGCGAACACGCACAGCAGCAGCAGGGACGTCGTGCCGCCGAGCGCCGTCAGGTCGGCGTACCCGATCAGGAGGAACGCGAGGAGGGTCGTGAACACGATGGCGACCCACGGCGTACGCCTGCGGGGCAGGAGGCGGCTGAGCGGCCCGGGGAGGGCGCGTTCGCGGGACATGCCGTAGAGCAGACGGCTGGCCATCAGCATGTTGATCAGCGCCGAGTTGGCGACGGCGAACATGGTGATCCACGCGAAGAGGTCGAGGGGGAAGCCGGGGGCCCCGGCCTGGACGACCTTCAGCAACGGTGTGTCGCCCTCGCCGAGTTCGGCCGGGGCGACCAGCGTGACGCTGGCGACGGCGACGAGGATGTAGATGACGCCGGTGACGCACAGGCCGACGAGCATCATCCGGGGGAAGGTCCGCACGGGGTCCTTCGTCTCCTCCGCCATGTTGACGGAGTCCTCGAAGCCGACCATCGCGAAGAACGCGAGGGCCGTCGCCGCGCTCACGGCGCCGAAGGCGCCCTCGCCGCCGCTCGTGTCGAACTCCGTGACGCGCCCGAAGTCGCCCTGGCCCTCGATCACGGCCCAGGCGCCGACGCCGATGACGATGAGGAGGCCGGAGAGTTCGACGGCGGTGAGGACGACGTTCGCCTTGACGCTCTCGCCGACGCCGCGCAGGTTCACCAGGCTGATGAGCACCATGAAGGCGAGGGCGACCGTCAGGGCGACGCGTCCGTGGTCACCGTCCACGTCCAGCGCGGACAGCAGGTTGGCGGCGAACGCCTTGGAGGCGCTGGACGCCGAGGTCAGGCCGGAGGCCATGACGGCGAACGTGACGAGGAAGGTGAGGAAGTGGATGCCGAACGCGCGGTGCGAGTACGCGGCGGCGCCCCCGGCGCGGGGGTACTTGGTGACGAGTTCGAGGTAGCTGGTGGCCGTCAGCAGGGCGACGGTGAAGGCGCACAGGAAGGGGAGCCAGACCGCCCCGCCGACCTCGGCCGCGACGCTGCCGGTCAGCGCGTAGACACCTGTCCCGAGGATGTCGCCGACGATGAAGAGCAGGAGGAGTCCCGGCCCCATGACGCGCTTCAGTTCGGCAGGTGCCGCCGTCTCCGGCGGAGTGGTCGCATTCCCCATGGACTGTGACATGCCCGGACCCTAGCGCACCACACCCCCCACAAAAGCGGACGAACGGCGCGCTCAGGGACGCCGCACGGACGTGCGGACCGGCGCGGGTACGGGCACGCCGTCAGGCCGTGGGCCGCCCGAGGGCGCGGTACGTCCAGCCCGACTTGCGCCACAGCTCGGGGTCGAGGGTGTTGCGCCCGTCGAGGATGCGGCGCTCGCCGACGACCTCGCCCATCGCCGCGGGGTCGATCTCCCGGAACTCGCGCCACTCCGTCAGATGCAGCACGGCGTCGGCGGACTGCGCGGCCTCCACGGCGGAGGAGGCGTAGGCGAGCGTCGGGAAGACGCGGCGCGCGTTCTCGACGGCCTTGGGGTCGTAGACCGTCACCTGCGCGCCTTGGAGGTGCAGTTGACCCGCGATGTTGAGCGCGGGCGAGTCGCGGACGTCGTCGGAGTCCGGTTTGAAGGCGGCGCCGAGGACGGCGACGCGCTTGCCGAGCAGCGAGCCGCCGAGCGACTCGCGCGTCAGCTCCACCATCGCGGCGCGGCGGCGCATGTTGATCGCGTCGATCTCGCGCAGGAACGAGACGGCCTCGGCCGCGCCGAGTTCGCCCGCGCGGGCCATGAGGGCGCGGATGTCCTTGGGCAGGCAGCCGCCGCCGAAGCCGATGCCCGCGCGCAGGAACTTCTTCCCGATGCGGTCGTCGTGGCCCAGCGCCTCGGCGAGCCTGACGACGTCGCCGTCGGCCGCCTCGCAGATCTCGGCCATGGCGTTGATGAAGGAGATCTTGGTGGAGAGGAACGCGTTGGCCGCCGACTTGACGAGTTCGGCGGTGGGCAGGTCGGTGACGAGGAACGGCGTACCGGCCGCGATCGGGGTCGCGTACACCTCGCGCAGGGTCGCCTCGGCGCGCTCGCCCGTCACCCCCGCGACGATGCGGTCGGGGCTGAGCGTGTCCTCGACGGCGAAGCCCTCGCGCAGGAACTCCGGGTTCCACGCCAGCTCGGCCTCCGCGCCCGCCGGGGCCAGCTCCGCGACGCGCCGGGCGAGACGCGCGGCGCTGCCGACCGGGACGGTGGACTTGCCGACGACGAGCGTGGGCCGGTCGAGATGGGGCGCGAGCGCCTCCACGGCGGCGTCCACGTACGACATGTCGCACGCGTACTCCCCCGGCCGCTGCGGGGTGTTGACGCAGACGAAGTGGACGTCGCCGAAGGCCGCGAGGTCGGCGAACGAGGTGGTGAAGGACAGCCGCCCGCTGGAGCCGGGCAGCCCGGCGACATGACGGCCCAGCAGCTCGTCGAGCCCCGGTTCGTAGATCGGCGCGTGGCCCCTGGCCAGCTTCTGGATCTTCTCGGGCACGATGTCCAGGCCGAGGACGTCGAAGCCCAGCTCCGCCATGGCCGCCGCGTGGGTGGCACCGAGATAGCCGAGGCCGATGACCGTGATCTTCGTCGGGCTGTTCACGGCTCCAGAGCATAGCCGCACGCACGGACGGCGGGCCGCGGAGCGCCGGTGCCCGTTGCCCCGGACGGCGACCGTGCGCTTTAGTTACTTAACAGTCGTTAGCATCGCCGCAGACGCCAGCAAGGAGTGGGACCCGTGGCCCGAGCCGCAGACTTCGATCTCTACCGCCCCGCCGAGGAGCACGAGATGCTCCGGGAGTCGGTCCGCGCACTGGCCGAGGCGAAGATCGCGCCGCACGCCGCCGAGGTGGACGAGGCGGGCCGCTTCCCGCAGGAGGCGCTGGACGCGCTGGTGGCCAACGACCTGCACGCCGTGCACGTCCCCGAGGAGTTCGGCGGCGCGGGGGCCGACGCGCTGGCCACGGTGATCGTGATCGAGGAGATCGCGCGGGTGTGCGCCTCGTCCTCGCTGATCCCGGCCGTGAACAAGCTGGGCTCGCTGCCGGTGATGCTGGCCGGTTCCCCGGAGTTGCAGGCGAAGTACCTGACGCCGCTGGCCAAGGGCGACGTGATGTTCTCCTACTGCCTCTCCGAGCCCGACGCGGGCTCGGACGCGGGCGGCATGCGCACCCGCGCGGTGCGCGACGGGGACACGTACGTGCTGAACGGCGTGAAGCGCTGGATCACCAACGCCGGTGTCTCCGAGTACTACACGGTGCTGGCCGTCACCGATCCGGACAAGCGCACGCGCGGCGGGATCTCGGCGTTCGTGGTCGAGAAGGGCGACGAGGGCGTGTCGTTCGGCGCGCCGGAGCGCAAGCTCGGCATCAAGGGCTCGCCGACGCGCGAGGTCTACCTCGACAACGTGACGCTCCCCGCCGACCGCATGATCGGCGCCGAGGGCACGGGCTTCACGACGGCGATGCGCACGCTGGACCACACCCGCATCACGATCGCCGCGCAGGCCCTCGGCATCGCGCAGGGCGCGCTGGACTACGCGAAGGGCTACGTGCGGGAGCGCAAGCAGTTCGGTAAGCCCGTGGGCGACTTCCAGGGCGTGCAGTTCATGCTCGCCGACATGGCGATGAAGCTGGAGGCGGCCAGGCAGCTGACGTACGCGGCGGCGGCGCGCTCGGAGCGCGGCGACGCCGACCTGACGTTCTTCGGCGCGGCGGCCAAGTGTTACGCGTCGGACGCGGCGATGGACATCACCACGGACGCGGTGCAGCTCCTCGGCGGCTACGGCTACACGCGGGACTACCCGGTCGAGCGGATGATGCGGGACGCGAAGATCACGCAGATCTACGAGGGCACGAACCAGGTCCAGCGGATCGTCATGGCGAGGAACCTCCCCTGACCCGACGGCGGCGGGTCCCGGTCAGGTGCCGTTCCCGGCGCGCGCTTCCCGCCCACCGGGGCCGCGCAGGGCGTAGAGCGCGGTGATGCCGTCGAGGATGAACCGCAGTCCGTAGAGGAAGTCCTCCTCGGCCGTGGACCGGTCGTCGGCGAACGCCCCGCTCTTCACCAGCCGCGACAGCGCGGGGTAGTCCGGGTTGTCGGTCACCTTCTCCAGCATGCGCTGGTACGCCATGCCCCACTCCATGTACCCGACGCCGGTGCGCGGCGCGGCGCGGGTGACGGAGACCTCCTGGCTGACCTCGTTGAGGACGAAGCCGGAGACGACCATCAGCACGCCCAGCTTGTCGTCCTCGCTCAGCGGCGTGTCGCTCAGCGAGGCGAGCACCGCCTCCATCCACGCGATGTTGTTGGGGCCCATCGGCGGCCCGCTGATGGGGATGTCGATCATCCAGGGCCGCGCGATCATGACGCGCCGCACGTCCAGGGCGTAGGACTCGATGCGGCCGTACCAGTCGTCGGGCCAGTCGCTGGTGTCCGGCATGCCCGTCCCCATCTCGAACATCAGGTCGAGCAGGTCGTCCTTGCTGGGCACGTAGCGGTAGAGCGACATCGTCGTGACGCCGACCTTCTCGGCGACCTTGCGCATCGACACGCCCTCGACGCCCTCGGCGTCCGCGATCTCGACGGCGGCGCCGACGATCTGGTCGAGCGTCAGGCTTCCGCGCGGCCCCCTGGTACCGGGCGGCCGGGTCCGCCACAACAGGTCGAGCAGGTACTGCGGGTCGCGCCCGCCCCCCTTCGGCTCGGTCGCCATGCGCCTTCTCCCGTTCCCTCCGCCGACGGTCGCCGGTTGACGCCATCCTAGAACTGTGTAAGGTGTAGACAGAAATGTACAGCGTAAACAGTTTACGGAACAGACAGTTTTCTGTTCCCGGGTACTTGGGGGTTTCCATGGCGGCTGACCACGCCATAGCGGCCGAGGGGCTGCGCAAGCGGTACGGCGACACGGGAGGCAGGGCGGCCCTGGACGGCTTCGGCATGACCGTCCCGTTCGGCACCGTCCACGGGCTCCTCGGCCCGAACGGCGCCGGGAAGACCACGGCCGTCCGCGCGCTGGCGACCCTGCTGCGCTACGACGCGGGCCACGCCGAGATCTGCGGCTTCGACGTGGCGCGGCAGCCGGGCGAGGTCCGTGCCCGCATCGGGCTCACCGGCCAGTACGCGGCGGTGGACGAACAGCTCAGCGGGCGGCAGAACCTCGTCATGTTCGGCACGCTCTACGGCCTCGGCAGGCGCCGGGCCCGGCAGCGGGCGGACGAGCTGCTGGCGCAGTTCGGGCTGACGGACGCGGCCGGACGGGGGGCCGGGAAGTACTCCGGCGGCATGCGGCGGCGGCTCGACCTCGCGGCGAGCCTGGTCCGGGTGCCGCGCGTGCTGTTCCTGGACGAGCCGACCACCGGGCTCGACCCGCGCAGCCGCAACCAGGTGTGGGACGCCGTACGGTCCCTCGTCGCCACCGGGACGACGGTGCTGCTGACCACGCAGTACCTGGAGGAGGCCGACCAGTTGGCGGACCGCATCTCGGTGATCGACGCGGGGCGGGTCGTCGCGGAGGGCACGGCCGACGAGCTGAAGGCCCGGCTCGGCGGGGCGCGCGTCGAGGTCGTCGTGCGGGACGCCGCCGACCTGCCGCGCGTCGCGGACCTGCTCGCCCGGGCGGCAGGGCCGGGCGGGCGGCCCGAGGTGGACCGCGACGCGCGGCGGGCGTCCGTGCCCGTCGCCGATCACGTCGCGGCGCTGACGGAGGTGGTGCGCGCCCTGCACGACGCGGGCGTCACCGTCGAGGACATCGGGACGCGGCGGCCGACGCTGGACGAGGCGTTCCTGCACCTCACCGGCCACCGCACGCAGGAACGGACGGACGCGGCCGGGGACGGCGCGGTACTCGCGGGGAAGGGGCGTGCCGCATGAGCGCGGACACGGTACGGGGCGCCGCCCCCAGGCGGCGGGGGCCCGTCGCGGACGGCCTGACCATGACACGACGGCACATGGCCCACCTCGCGCGGACGCCCGAGGAGGCGGCGCTCTACTTCGCGCTGCCCATCATGTTCGTCCTCGTCTTCGGCTACGTCTTCGGCAGCGGCATGTCGGTCGCGGGCGGCGGGAACTACCGGGAGTTCCTGGTGCCGGGCGTCTTCGCCATGACGATGCTCTACGGCATGGGCTCCAGCGGCTCCGCCATCGCCGTGGACGCACGGCGGGGCGTGGTGGATCGTTTCCGCTCCATGCCGATCGCCAGGTCCGCCCTGCTGACGGGCCGCTGCACGGCCGACATGCTGCGGGGCGTCATCGAGCTGCTGGTCGTCCTGATGTGCGGCCTGCTGGTCGGCTGGACCTGGCACCGCGGCATCGGCCGCATGCTGCTGGCCCTGCTGCTCGTGCTCGCGCTGCGCCTGGCGATCACGTGGATCGGCATCTATCTCGGCCTGCTGGTCCGCAACGAGGACGCGGTCGGCGGCATCGTGTTCCCGCTGGCGTTCCCGCTGACCGCGGTGTCCAACGTGTTCACGTCCCCCGAACTGATGCCCGGCTGGCTCGGCACCGTCTCGGAGTGGAACCCGCTGTCCGCGACCGTCACGGCCCTGCGCGACCTGTTCGGGAACCCGGGCGTGGGCGGCAGCGGCTGGGCCTCGGACAACGCGCTGCTGCTCGCGATCCTGTGGCCCGCCGTGCTCACGGCGATCTTCGCGCCGCTGGCCGTCCGCCGCTACAAGGCGCTCGGCCGCTGACCTGGCCCGAGGCGGGGCGGGGGACGGCGAAGGGGCGGGACCTGGAGTGCCAGGTCCCGCCCCTTCCCGCGTCGCGGGGCGCCGTCAGGCGGTGACGCCGTGCTGCGCGAGGTAGGCGATCGGGTCGATGTCCGAGCCGTAGTCGGGGCCGGTGCGCACCTCGAAGTGCAGGTGCGGGCCGGTGGAGTTCCCGGTGGAGCCGGAGAGGCCGATCTGCTGGCCGGTGGAGACGGTCTGGCCGACGCTGACCGAGAGCGACGACAGGTGGGCGTACTGGCTGTAGTGGCCGTCGGCGTGCTGGATGACGACCTGGTTGCCGTACGAGCCGCCGGAGCCCGCCGTGACGACCTGGCCGTCGGTGATGGCGGCGACGGGCGTGCCGGAGCCGACCGGGAAGTCCGCGCCGGTGTGGTGGCCCGAGGCCCACAGGGAACCGGCCGCGCCGTAGCCGCTGCCGTGGACACCGGCGACCGGGGCGACGTACGAGCCGGTGGCGGGCTGGGCGGCGGCTTCCTCGGCGGGCGCCGGGGCGGCCTGGGCGGTGACGGTGATGCCGTCGAGCTTCAGCGTGTCGCCGGGGTGGATCAGGCCGGGGTCGGTGCCGACGGCGTCCTCGTTGGCGGCGTACAGGGCCTGCCAGCCGCCGTCGATGTCGTGTTCTGCGGCGATGCGCGACAGGGTGTCGCCCGGCTGGACCTCGTACGTGTCGGCGGTCGCGGCGCTCGCGGCGCCGGTCGCGACCAGCGGCAGGGCCACGCCGGCGCCGCCGGCGGTGAGCAGCAGGGAGACGCGTGAGATGCGGCGGCCACGCGGGCGGCGGTGGCGTCCGTGTGCGGACATGCGTGTGCTCCTCTCCGACGCCTGCGAGGTCAGCTGTCGGGTTCGGGCCGGAGACTGCCCGGCCGTCGGCGCGCGGAGGGCTGTGGATGCCCGCTGCGCGTCGTCGGCTTCACCCCGAGCCGGTACCTCTCTTCGCGAGCGGCACCGGCGGAAAGTGGGTCCCCCGCTCCTGTCACACGGAAAGTTCTGAGTCCCTGCTCCCGGTGACAGGATTCGGCGTCCGGGGGCGGTGCGCCGCGGAGGGGCGGCGCGCCAGAACGTTAAGCCGATGAATTCGGGCAACACAAGAAACAGGACGCACGCCGACCACGATCGGCGATACCGGGACGAGCCGACCGTCGCCGTACGTCACACGGTGGACGCGGGGCGCGACGGCGGGCCGCGGTGACGCACCGTCAAGGCCCCTGGTCGAGAGCCCGATCGCCCGAGCGCGATCAACGCGCGTCACTTTCACGAGGTGAACGGTCGGGGAGCCGAGTGAACTCGGTCACCCACAGGCAACCCATGCCCGACAACAGACGCAGTGCGGCAAATGCCCGATTCAGCCGTCGAGCTGTTCGATCGTCGCGAGCGACGGCCCGCGCCGCCCCGCCGCGTCCCGGGCGACGGCCTCCGCGTCCCGCAGGACCCGGACCGCGTTCCCCCAGGTCAGCTTCGCGAGGTCGGCAGCCGACCAGCCGCGGTCCAGCAGCTCCGCGACCAGCCGCGGGTACCCGGCCACGCTGTCGAGCCCGTCCGGCAGGTACGCCGTCCCGTCGAAGTCGCCGCCGAGGCCGAGGTGGTCGATGCCCGCGACGTCCCGCATGTGGTCGAGATGGTCGGCGACGGTCGCCACCGTGGCGCGCGGGCGCGGGTTGTCGGCCTCGAAGGCGCCGAGCACGCGCATGGCGTCCGGCGTGTGGTCCAGCGGCTGGAAGCCCCGCGCCCGCATGTGGTCGGCGGCGCGCGTGAACCAGGCGTACGCCTCGGCCAGCACGAACTGCGGCACGAACGTCGCCATCGCCACCCCGCCGTTGCCGGGCAGCAGCGCCAGGACGTCGTCCGGGATGTTGCGCGGGTGGTCGCAGACGGCGCGGGCGGAGGAGTGCGAGAAGATCACCGGCGCCTCCGTCACCCGCAGCGCGTCCCGCATCGTGGCGGGCGCGACGTGCGACAGATCGACGAGCATGCCCAGCCGGTTCATCTCGCGCACGACCTCCTCGCCGAACGCGGACAGCCCGTCGTGGCGCGGCGCGTCGGTGGCGGAGTCGGCCCAGTCGATCGTCAGGTTGTGGGTGAGCGTCATGTAGCGGACGCCCAGCGTGTACAGCGCGCGGAGGGTGGCGAGGGAGTTGGCGATGCTGTGGCCGCCCTCGGCGCCCATCAGGGAGGCGATACGGCCCTCGGCGCGCGCCGCCTCCAGGTCGTCGGCCGTCAGGGCGCGCCGCAGCGACTCCGGGTAGCGGGCCAGGAGGGCGGCGACCACGTCGATCTGCTCCAGGCACGCGCTGACGGCGCGGTCCCCGGCGTACTCGGCCGCGACGTACACCGACCAGAACTGGCCGCCGACGCCGCCCGCGCGCAGGCGGGGCAGGTCGGTGTGGAGCCGGTGGCTCTGGTCGGTGGCGATGTCGGCGCGGTCGAGGTCGTAGCCCACCTGCTGGCGCAGGGCCCACGGCAGGTCGTTGTGCCCGTCCACGACCGGGTACGCGTCGAGCAGCGCGCGGGCGGCGTCCAGGTGGGCGCTCATACGGCGGCCTCGTCGGCGCGCGCGGCGCGCAGGCGGCGTCCCTTCTCGGTGGCCTGCTCGCGCAGCGCGCGCTGGAACTCGACCATCCGCAGCCGCAGGCCCTCGTCGTGCGCGGCCAGGAGACGGACGGCGAGGAGCCCGGCGTTGCGCGCGCCGCCGATGGAGACGGTCGCGACCGGCACCCCGGCCGGCATCTGCACGATCGACAGCAGCGAGTCCATGCCGTCGAGGTGCTTCAGCGGCACGGGCACGCCGATGACGGGCAGCGGGGTGAGCGAGGCGAGCATGCCGGGCAGGTGGGCGGCGCCGCCCGCGCCCGCGACGATCGCCTTCAGGCCGCGCCCGGCGGCCTCCTCGCCGTACGCGAGCATCTCGTGCGGCATGCGGTGCGCCGAGACGACGTCCACCTCGTGCGGCACGCCGAACTCGTCGAGCGCGTCGGCGGCGGCCCGCATCACCGGCCAGTCGGAGTCGGAGCCCATGACGATGCCGACCAGCGGCGGGGCGGTGGCGGTGGTGTCCTGCGGGCTCATTCGGTGATGACTCCTCTGAGGTAGTCGGCCGCGTGCCGGGCGCGCTCGCGCACGTCGTCCAGGTCGTCGCCGTAGGTCGTGACATGGCCGACCTTGCGGCCCGGCTTCACGTCCTTGCCGTACATGTGGATCTTCAGCCTCGGGTCGCGCGCCATGCAGTGCAGGTAGCCCTGGTACATGTCGGGGAAGTCGCCGCCGAGGACGTTGGCCATCACCGTCCAGCGCGCGCGGGGGCGCGGGTCGCCCAGCGGCAGGTCCAGCACGGCCCGCAGGTGGTTGGCGAACTGCGAGGTGACGGCGCCGTCCTGCGTCCAGTGCCCCGAGTTGTGCGGGCGCATCGCCAGCTCGTTCACGAGGACGCGGCCGTCCCGCGTCTCGAACAGCTCGACGGCGAGGTGCCCCGTGACGCCGAGGTCGGCGGCGACGCGCAGCGCGAGCCGCTGGGCGGCCAGGGCGACGTCCTCCGGCAGGCCGGGCGCGGGGGCGATCACCGTGTCGCAGACGCCGCCGACCTGCACCGACTCCACCACCGGGTAGGCGACGGCCTGGCCGTGCGGGGAGCGCACGACGTTCGCCGCCAGCTCCCGCACGAAGTCCACCTTCTCCTCGGCTAGCACGGCGACCCCGGCGCGGAACGGCGCGGTGGTCGCGGCGGCGGTCGCCGCGTCGGGCACGACCCACACGCCCTTGCCGTCGTAGCCGCCGCGCACCGTCTTCAGGACGACGGGGAAGCCGCCGGTCTCGCCCGCGAAGCGCACCACGTCGTCCGGGTCGGCCACGAGGCGGTGGCGCGGGCAGGGCACGCCCAGCTCGGTCAGCCGGGCGCGCATCACGCCCTTGTCCTGCGCGTGCACCAGCGCGTCGGGGCCGGGGCGGACGGGGATGCCGTCCGCCTCCAGCGCGCGCAGATGCTCGGTCGGGACATGCTCGTGATCGAAAGTGATCACGTCGCACCCCTTCGCGAACGCACGGAGCGTGTCGAGATCGCGGTAGTCGCCGATCACGACGTCCCCGACCGCCTGCGCGGCGGAGTCCTGCGGAGTGTCGCTGAGCAGCCTGAATCTGATGCCGAGCGGGATGCCCGCCTCGTGGGTCATACGGGCGAGCTGCCCCCCGCCGACCATGCCGACCACCGGAAAAGTCACGCACACAGCGTATCCGCCACGCCCCCAGGACCCGCACGGGACCGCCTGGTTACCATGGCGGCTATGACCGAAGCCCTCACACTCCGCGACCGCCTGCGGGGGGTCGCCCGCGAGGCCGCGAAGTTCGGCACCGTGGGGGCGTTCGGTTTCCTGGTCAACGTCGTCGTGTTCAACCTGTGCACCCAGGCCGCGGACCTCGCCCCCGTACGCTCCGGCGTGATCGCCACCTCGGCCGCCATCTGCACCAACTACGCGGGCAACCGCTACTGGACCTACCGGCACCGCGACAAGTCGGGCCGCAGCCGGGAGGTGGGGCTCTTCCTCCTCTTCTCCGGCGTGGGCATGGTGATCGAGAACGGCCTCCTCGCCCTCTCGCACTACGGCCTCGGCCTCACCTCGCCGCTCGCGGACAACCTCGCGAAGAACGTCCTCGGCCTCGGCCTCGGCTCGCTCTTCCGCTTCTGGTCCTACCGGACGTGGGTCTTCCGCGCCGCCCCCGGGCCCGCGGCGGCGGACGACACGGCGCCCACCGAGGCGTCAGGCACGGTCTGAGCCGCCGCCCTGCTCGGCGGCCTCGCGGCTGAGGAACAGCGCGAACACCGGCGGCCTGGCCTGGAGCAGTTCGAGACGGCCGCCGTCCGCCTCCGCCAGGTCACGGGCCACGGCGAGCCCGAGCCCCGTCGAGTTCCGGCCGCTGACCGTGCGCTCGAAGACCCGGGCGCCCAGCTCCGAGGGGACGCCAGGACCTTGGTCGGTGACCTCCACGACGACCTGGTTGCCGGTCGTGCGCGTGCGCAGCGCGACGGTCCCGGCGCCGTGCATGAGCGCGTTCTCGATGAGGCAGGCGAGGACCTGCGAGACGGCGCCGGGCGTGCCCACGGCGCGCAGCCCGGCGCGGCCCGAGTGGACTATCGCCCGGCCCGCGTTGCGGTAGGCGGGCTTCCACTCCTCGGTCTGCTGGACGACGACGTCGTCGATGGCGAAGGCGACCGCGGAGCCGAGCCGTGGGTCGCGCGAGTTGGTCAGCAGCCGCTGGACGACGTCGGTGAGCCGCTCCACCTGGGCCAGGGCGATCGCCGCCTCCTCCTGGACCGTGTCACGGTCCTCGGTGGCGATGATCTCCTCCAGGCGCATCGACAGCGCGGTCAGCGGCGTACGCAGCTGGTGGGAGGCGTCGGCGGCGAGGCGGCGCTCCGCCGTGAGCATGCGGGCGATCCGCTCCGCGCTCGCGTCCAGCACGTCGGCGACGCGGTCCAGCTCAGGGACGCCGTAGCGGCGGTGGCGGGGGCGCGGATCGCCCGACCCGAGCCGTTCCGCCGCCTCGGCGAGGTCGGTGAGGGGCGCGGAGACCCGGTTGGCCTGCCGGACCGCCAGCAGCACGGCGGCGCCGACGGCCAGCAGCGAGACGACCAGGGTGATCGTCACCATGCGGCCGATCTCGTCGCTGACGACGCTGCGCGGCTGGGAGACGGTCACCGTCTCGCCGCGCGCCCCGACCTGCTCGGCCGACATCTCCTCGCCCGACGGCTCCTCGCCGATCCGCACGGTCTCGCTGCCCGGCAGCGCGATCTCCACGAACCGGTCCGCCGGGGCGGAGGCGCGCAGCTCGTCCGCCGTGACCGGGTCGCCCGACGCGATCCGGCTCTCGACGTCGGCCAGCACCCGGGACGCCTCGGCGTCCAGCCGGTCGCGCGCGGTGGACTCGATGGACCTGGCCTCGACCAGGAAGAGCGAGAAGCCGAAGACCGCCAGGACGACGAGGACGACGGCCAGGGTCGAGTTGATCAGGCGGCGGCGCACGGCGGTGGTCCGTCAGCTCTTCTCGAAGCGGAACCCCACGCCCCGGACGGTGGCGATGTAGCGGGGGTTGGCCGCGTCGTCGCCGAGCTTCTTGCGCAGCCAGGAGATGTGCATGTCCAGGGTCTTGGTGGAGGACCACCAGGTCGTGTCCCACACCTCGCGCATCAGCTGCTCGCGGGTGACGACGCGCCCCGCGTCGCGTACCAGCACGCGCAGCAGGTCGAACTCCTTGGCGGTCAGGTGCAGTTCCTCGTCGCCCATCCAGGCGCGGTGCGACTCCACGTCGATGCGGATGCCGTGCACGGCGGGCGCGGGGGCGGACTCGGCCGTGCCGCGGCGCAGCAACGCCCGGACGCGGGCGAGCAGCTCGGCCAGGCGGAACGGCTTGGTGACGTAGTCGTCGGCGCCCGCGTCCAGGCCGACGACGGTGTCCACCTCGTCGGCGCGGGCCGTCAGGACGAGGACGGGCAGGGTCAGACCCTCGGTGCGCAGCCGACGGCAGACCTCAAGGCCGTCCATGCCGGGCAGGCCCAGGTCGATCACGACGAGATCGACGTCGCCACGCAGTCCGGCGCGCAGGGCCGCGGGCCCGTCCTCGCGCACGTCCACCTCGTAGCCCTCACGGCGCAGGGCGCGGGCCAGGGGCTCCGAGATGGATGCGTCGTCCTCTGCGAGCAGTACTCGGGTCATGGGGCGATGGTAGACGCCCCGCGACGCCCCGCAGTCGATACCGGGTAACCCGGTGGGCGGCGACGGGGGGCGGCGGCGCCCCGTCGGGTCGGCTCAGGCGAGGCCGGGCGGGGCCGCCACCTCGGCCCAGACGGTCTTCCCGCCGGAGGCGGCGTCGTGCGTGACACCCCAGTCGAGGCAGAGCCGCTCGACGATGAACATGCCGTGGCCGCCGGGGCGACCGGCGCGGCGGGTGGTGCGCAGGGCGGGATCGCCGTCGCCGCCGTCCACGACCTCGACGCGCAGCGTCTTGGTCCCGTACCCGACGCGCAGCTCCTCGGGGCCTCCGGCGTGCAGGCAGGCGTTCGTGACCAGTTCCGACACGACCAGCAGGGCGTCCTCCGCGGTGGCGCGCTGCTCCTCCGTCTCGGAGGGGAGCCAGCCCCAGTCGTGCAGGGCCTCGCGCAGGAACTCGCGCGAGCGGGCGACGACGCCCGCGGTGCCGACGAGCCGCAGCCGTCTGAGCTGCCGCATCGGCTCGGCGGCGGGCCGCTCCTCCACCGCCGCGGACGGCGCGCCGTCCGGCGGCACGCCGTGGTCGCCGCCGTGGTCGCCGAGGACGTCGGGGTCGCCGTGCGGGATCGCGTCCCGCACGGCCTCCACGTAGCCGCTCGCCTCGACGGCGGCCTGACCCTGTGGCTCCGGTCCGGGGTCACCGCCGCCTGCCGGGAACGGCCGGGTCGCATTCATGCCCACGCCTCCCCTCACCGCATCCCCACGCTGCTGAAACGTTCGTCCGCCGGTGCCGTGCGGGCACCGGGGACACATTGGCCTGAGTGCACTCCTGCCCGGCGCGCGGGTGGCCACACCCACACCACCCCGGCAATCGTGTGACGCGCGCGCCCGTGGCGCGGCGGCGCGGTTCGCCCGGCACTCAGTCCGCCGGATGTGCCGCGAGGGCGTCGGCGAGGGTGCTGTGCACGGTGAACACCGAGCCGGCGCCCGTTATCTCGAACACGCGGGCGACGATGGGGCGCATGCCCGCCAGGTGGATCTCGCCACCGACGGCCTCCGCCTCCAGCCGCGTGGCGAGGAGGACGTTCAGGCCCGTGGAGTCGCAGAACTCCAGCTCGGAGCAGTCGATGACGATGCGGCGGGAGCCGTCCGCGATGCTCTGCTCGAGCGTCACGCGCAGCGCGTCCGCGGAATGGTGATCCAACTCACCTGCCGGTGTGACCACGGCACCGGGCCCGGTACGCCGCACGTCGATCGTCAGCTGTTTCCGGCGCGTGCTGTCCGGTGTCCCGCGGTCCATGCAGCCCCCTTCTCATCGGAGCCTTCATCCTGGCTAGGTTCGAAACCTTAGCCCGTGCCCCGTCGTCCCGACAGCCGAACGTATCGGACATCCGTCCGGTTCCGGACGGAGCGAACTTGCCACGGCCACCCGATCCCCGATAGGCGTAGAGCTTGAGAGTTTTCCCTACGTCGGCTTGGAGGCGCCGCACTCCGCAGTGCACGTCACGGCTTCGGCAGCCATATGCCGAGATACTCACGGAGGACACGCCTATGTCACCCGCCCCCCACCCCCACGCCCCCTCGACGACGGCCCAGGACACCGCACCGGCCGCCACCGCCTTCGTGCCCGCCCGGCTCCGGGACGCCGAGGACGACCTGTTCGCGTCACTTGCCGAGCTGCCCCCCTTCGAGGACGTGGCACCGCCCGACGCGCGGACCCTGTCGAAATCCCTCTTCGCCCGCCTCGCGACGCTGGAGGAGGGCACCCACGCGCACGCGTACGTCCGCAGCACCCTCGTCGAGCTGAACCTCGCGCTGGTCCGCTTCGCCGCCTCGCGCTTCCGCTCCCGCAGCGAGCCGATGGAGGACATCGTCCAGGTCGGCACGATCGGCCTGATCAAGGCGATCGACCGCTTCGACGCCGAGCGGGGCGTGGAGTTCCCCACCTTCGCGATGCCCACGATCGTCGGCGAGATCAAGCGGTTCTTCCGCGACACCTCCTGGTCGGTACGGGTGCCGCGCCGCCTCCAGGAGCTGCGGCTCGACCTCGCCAAGGCGGGCGACGAGCTGGCGCAGCAGCTGGACCGCTCGCCGACGGTGGCGGAGCTGGCCGGGCGCCTCGGCGTCGGCGAGGACGAGGTCGTCGAGGGGATGACGGCGTCGAACGCGTACACCGCCAGCTCGCTGGACGCCCAGCCGGAGGAGGACGACAGCGAGAGCGCCCTCGCCGACCGGCTGGGGTACGAGGACCACGACCTCGAAGGCATCGAGTACATCGAGTCGCTGAAGCCGCTCATCGCCGGGCTGGCGCCGCGCGACCGGACGATCCTGTCGCTGCGCTTCGTCGCCAACATGACGCAGTCGGAGATCGGCGAGGAGCTGGGGATCTCGCAGATGCACGTCTCGCGGCTGCTGTCGCGGACGCTGGCGCGGCTGCGGCGCGGGCTGCTGGCCGAGGACTGATCCCTCCGGCCGCCCTGCGCGGCCGTTCCGGGGCCCGCCGGGGAGCACACGCGGTCTACGCGTGTACTCCCCGGCGGGCCTCTTCGTGTCGGGGGGCGGCGCTGAGCAGGGGGGCGAGATCCGGCAGCGCCGCGAAGGCGTCGTCCATCCGGGAGCGGAGCGCGGCGCGGTCGGGCGCCCCGTCCTCCGCCCAGCGGGCGAGCGCCCAGCGCCAGGCGGTCAGGAACAGCTCGATGAGCAGGCGCCGTTCCAGCTCGGACTGCCCGGGGGCCAGACCGAGCGCGACGACCCGGTCGGTGACGTCGGCGCAGTGCCGCAGGCTGTGGGCGACCAGCGCGGGCGTGCGGTCGCACAGGGCGCGGCTCGTCAGGAAGCGTGCCTCCCAGCCGTCGGCCATCTCCTCGACGGCCGCCCGGAGCGCGGCGACGTAGTCGGGCAGCGGCGAGGGGC
Source organism: Streptomyces avicenniae (assembly GCF_000719135.1). Taxonomy (GTDB): domain Bacteria; phylum Actinomycetota; class Actinomycetes; order Streptomycetales; family Streptomycetaceae; genus Streptomyces; species Streptomyces avicenniae. The sequence continues at coordinate 48,884 of NZ_JOEK01000018.1, forward strand.
CGGGCGGGTGCGCCTCGACGCGCGCGCTGTACGCGGCCCACAGCTCCTTCTCCGGGGCGAGGGCGACGTCCTCCTTGGAGGCGAACATGCGGAAGAAGGTCCGCTGGGAGACCTCCACCGCCTCCACCAGCTCGTCGAGCGTCGCGGCGGCGAAGCCCTTCTCGGTGAACAGCCGCAGCGCCTCGTCCACCAGCGCGTGGCGGGTGCGCAGTTTCTTGCGCTCCCGCAGCGTCAGTCCGGCGTCGGTCATGGGGCGAGTCTACCTGTCGCCGGTGACAGCCAAAAGCCTGTTGCACGCTTATGCCGGTGACTGGCACTATCTCTTCCGCCGCCCGGTCCCGGGCCCGGTGCCCACCCGGAGCGGCGTGACGCGCGTGCGTCCACCGACGGAAGGATCCGAACGATGCGTGCCTGGACGATCGACCACACCGCACCCGGCCATCTCGCCCTGACGGAGGTGCCCGACCCGGAGCCGGGTCCCGGGGAGGTGCTGATCCGCGTCTCGGCCGTCTCCCTCAACCACGGCGAGGTCACGCACGTCCTGCCCGAGGGCGACGCAGGAGCCGTGCCGGGCTGGGACGCGGCGGGTGTCGTCGTCCGGGCGGCGGCCGACGGCTCGGGGCCGCCCGTGGGCACGCCGGTGGTCACGCTCGGCGAGGACGGTGCCTGGGCGGAGCTGCGGAGCGTGCCGACCGAGGGGATCGGCGTGATACCCGAGGACGCCGACCCCGGCGCGGTCAGCACCCTGCCGGTCGCCGCGGGCACGGCGCTGCGGGCGCTGCACCGGCTCGGCCCGATCCTGGGCCGCCGTGTCCTGGTGACGGGCGCGGGCAGCGGGGTGGGGCGGTACGCCCTCCAGCTCGCCGCGCGGGGCGGCGCGCACGTGATCGCGACGACGCGGGACGCCGCGAACGGCGAGGCGCTGCGGGCGCTGGGCGCGCACGAGGTGGTCGTGGGCGTCCCCGGCATCACGGACGGGCTGTCGGCGCCGGTGCACGGGGTCCTGGACACCGTGGGCGGGGATCATCTGGTGGCGGCGTTCGGGGCGCTCGCGCCGCACGGGACGCTGGTCGCCGTCGGGCACACGGAGGGCCGTGGCGAGTCGTTCCCGCTCGGCGCGCTGAACGGCCCGCTGGGGCACAACCGTTCCGTCGCGACCTACTTCCTCCTCGACGACAGCGTGGGGCTCGGCGCCGACCTGGCGTGGCTCGCGGAGCTGCTGACGCGGGGCGAGCTGGACCCGCAGATCGGCTGGCGCGGCGGCTGGGACCGCGCCGCCGAGGCCGTCGCGGCGCTGCGGGAGGGGAGGGTGACGGGCAAGGCCGTACTGGACGTCACGGACGGGCCGAGGAGCTGACCGGGTCGGCCGCGCGGCCGTATCCTCGGGCCTGTGCCCGAGACCTCACCGCCCTCACCGCCCTCGTCGTCCTCACCGCCCGTCCGGCCGGTGACCGTCCTCACCGTCAACACCGGCCGCGCCACCTCCGCCGCGCAGACGGACGCGCCGTCCGGGCTCACCGGGATCGACAAGCGGCCGGTGGCCGGGCCGGTCGCGGTCGGCGCGCCGGGCCCACGCGGCGTGGGCGGCAGCGGCCTCGCCGGGGACACGGTGTGCGACCTGCGGTTCCACGGCGGGGACGACCAGGCCGTGTACGCGTACGCCCGTGAGGACCTGGACCGCTGGGAAGGACTGCTCGGGCGCCCGCTGGCCAACGGCGTCTTCGGGGAGAACCTGACGACGGTCGGCGCCGACCTGGCGGAGGTGCGGATCGGCGAGCGGTGGCGTGTGGGCGGCGAGCTGGTCCTTGAGGCGACGAGCCCCCGCATCCCCTGCCGGACGTTCGCGTCATGGCTCGGCGAGTCCGGGTGGGTGAAGCGGTTCACGGCCGACGCGCGCTCCGGCGTCTACTTCCGGGTGCTGACCCCCGGACAGATCCGCGCCGGTGACGGCGTCGAGGTCCTGCACCGGCCGGACCACGAGGTGACGACGAGGTTCCTCTTCCGCGCGATGACGACGGCGCCCGAACTGCGCCCCCGGGTCATCGCCGCCGGGGACGCGCTGCACTCGCGCGAGCGGGAGCGGGCGCGCGCGTGGGCCGGGCTCGGCCCGGTGGCGGACGCGCCCGTGCCAGACCCGGCCTGAGCGCCCCGGCGCGTCAGGCGCGCGTGCCGAGCGCGGCGTCGATCGACCGCTGGCGCAGGTGCCGTCGCATGTAGAGCGACAGGCCGGCGATGCACACCAGCGCGACCACGTACGGCGTGCGGAGCCCGGCCTCGCGTCCGGCCAGCGCCTCCACCGCGACGACCAGCCCGCCGACGGCCGCCATGCCCAGCGGCATGCTGCCCCAGCCGAGGAGGCGGTAGACGCTGTTGACGCGGCCGAGGAGGTGGTCGGGGATGAGGGTCTGCCGCAGGGAGACGGTCACGACGTTCCACATCACGATGCCGAAGCCGGTGACGGCCATGGCCGCGCCGACCAGGTACGCGTCGGACGACAGGACGGCGGTCGTGTAGGCCACGGTGTCGATGGCCAGCAGGCAGAACAGGGAGCGCGCGGTGCCGATCCGCCGGGTCACCCGGGCCGCGAGCAGGCCGCCGAGGAGACCGCCGACGCCACCGACCGACGTGAGGACGGCGAAGCCGAACGCGCCCAGGTCCAGGACCTCCTGCGCGTAGAGCACATAGGTGGCCATGATGCCCTGGCCTGCGACGTTGAGGACCGCCAGGGAGAGGGCCAGGGGCCGCAGCAGCGGGTGACGCCACAGCCAGCGGACGCCCTCGGCGATGTCGGCGCGCATGCGCCGCCTGACGACCGGCGGCGCGGGCGCCGTGGGCTGGGCGTCCTGGCCCGTCTGCGCGGGTACGGCGGACGGCACCGTGGTCTGCGCGGGCACGGCGGGCGCCGCCGCCCGGAACGTGCCGCGCAGGGTCAGCAGCAGCACCCCGGCGACCGCGGCCGTCAACGCGTCGAAGGCGAACGGCGCGGCGAGCGCGAGGCCGAGGAGGAAGCCGCCGACCGGCCGGGCGAAGAAGTCCTCGGTGACGATCTGCCCCGCCATCAGGCGGCCGTTGGCGGCGGCGAGGCGGTCGCGGTCCACCAGCGAGGGCAGCAGGACCTGCGAGGTGTTGTCGAACAGGACCTCGGCGAATCCGAGGACCAGCGCGCACACGTAGAGCAGCGGCAGGGACATCACGTCGAGCGCGACGAGCAGGGCGACCGTGCCGAGGACGACGACGCGTGCGGCGCTCATCGCCAGCATGATGCGGCGGCGGTCGAGGCGGTCGGCGAGCGCGCCCGCGGGGAGGCTGAACAGCAGCCACGGCAGGCGGACGGCGGCGCCGACGAGCGCGATGGCGAGCGCGTTGTCCGTGAGCGTCGTGGCGAGCCAGGGGAAGGCGATGGCGCTGGCGCCCTGGCCGAGGTTGGCGAACGTGACGGCGGTCCACAGGCGCAGGAAACGCGAGCCGAGGCCGGTGGCCGGTGGTGGCTGTGGGGCCGGCGCGGCGGTGTCCGCGCCGCGCTCCGTCCGGACGTCCTCTGCCATGCGCCGTGCTCCTCCCCCGTGCGCGGAAGGTCCGCGCGACCAGGTCGCGACCCTAGACCGCGCGCCGTCCGGCGCGCCAGACCGACCTGACGAGGGGCACGCCGGGGCGGTAGGCGAGGTGGACGGGCGAGGGCGCGTCGAGGAGCACCACGTCGGCGCGGGCGCCGGGCGTGAGGCGGCCGATGTCGGTGCGGCGCAGCGCGGCGGCGCCGCCCGCGGTGGCCGACCAGAGCGCCTCGTCGGGCGTCATGCCCATGTCGCGGACGGCGACGGCGATGCAGAACGGAAGTGAACTGGTGTACGACGAGCCGGGGTTGCAGTCGGTGGCGAGCGCGACGACGGCTCCGGCGTCCAGGAGCCTGCGGGCGTCAGGGTAGGGCGAGCGGGTGGAGAACTCGCAGCCGGGGAGGAGCGTCGCGACGGTCCTGCCGCCGCTGTCGGCGAGGGCGGCGACGTCCGCGTCCGTGAGGTGGGTGCAGTGGTCGGCCGACGCCGCCCCCAGTTCCACGGCGAGCCGGACGCCGGGGCCGGGGCCGAGCTGGTTGGCGTGCAGGCGGGGGATCAGGCCGCGTGCCGCTCCCGCCGTGAGGACGGCGCGGGCCTGGTCGGCGTCGAAGGCGCCGCGTTCGCAGAAGGCGTCGATCCAGCGGGCGTGCGGGGCGGCGGCGTCGAGCATCGGGCCGGTGACCAGCTCGACGTACGCCTCGGGTGCGGCGGCGTACTCGGGCGGGACGACGTGGGCGCCGAGATAGGTCGTCTCGGGCGTCATGGACCGTGCGATGCGCAGGGCGCGGGCCTCGTCGGCGACGGTGAGGCCGTAGCCGGACTTGGTCTCGGCGGTGGTGGTGCCCTGGCGCAGCATCTCGTCGAGGTGGGCGGTGAGGCGCGTGGCGAGGTCGGCGTCGGTGGCGCGGCGGGTCGCGGCGACGGTGCGGCGGATGCCTCCGGCCGTGTAGGGGCGGCCCGCCATCCGCGCGGTGAACTCGTCGGTGCGGTCCCCGGCGTGGAGCAGGTGGGCGTGCGAATCGACGAAGCCGGGGATGACGGTCCGGCCGCCCGCGTCGAGGTGACTGTCAGTGGCGGGTGCTTCACTGGTTGTGCCGGTCCAGACGACGCGGTCGCCCTCCAGGACGAGGGCGGCGTCGTGGACCGGGCCGAGGGGACCGGGGCCGAGGGAGGGGTCGTTGGTGATGAGGGTGGCGATGTTGGTGATGGCGGTGCTCGCCGCCGGGTTGCCGGGTTCTGCGGGGGACATCGGCGGGGTTCTCCCGGCGGGTGGGGGCGGACGGGGGTCAGGCGGTGTGGTGCAGGCTCGTGATGGCCCTGTCGAGGAGCCCGGGGACGTCGGGCAGGAGTTGGTGGATGCCGTCGCGGACGATGTGGCGGCCCGCGACGACCGTGTGCCGGACGTCGGCGGCGGTACCCGCGGCGAGGACGGCCTCGGCGGCCAGGGCGGGCGGGCAGCCGGTGGTGCGGACGCTGTCGAGGGCGAGGGTGGTGAAGTCGGCGAGGGCGCCCGCGGCCAGCCTGCCGCCCTCGGGGCGTCCCAGCGCGGCGTGGCCCGCCGCCCCGGCGGCCCCGAGCAGTTCGGCGGGGGTGAAGTGGCCGCGTCTGCCGCTGCGGAGCCGTTCGCCGCCTTCCAGGGCGCGGGTCTCGGCGAGCGGGTCGATGACCGTGTGGCTGTCCGTGCCGAGGCAGAGGGGGGCGCCCGCGTCGCGGAGACCGGCGGCGGGCCCGATACCGTCGGCGAGGTCGCGTTCGGTCGTCGGGCAGAGGCAGACGGCGGTGCCGGAGTCGGCGAGCAGGCGGATGTCGTCGTCGGTGAGATGGGTGGCGTGGACGGCGGTCGTGCGCGGCCCGAGGAGGCCGTGGTCGGCCGCGAGCCGGGTGGGGGTGACGCCGTGGGCGCGGAGGCAGTCGTCGTTCTCGGCGGGCTGCTCGGAGAGGTGGAGGTGCAGCGGCGCGTCGCGGTCGGCGGCCCAGCGGGCGACGGTCGCCAGTTCCCCGGCGGGCACCGCGCGGACGGAGTGGACCGCGGCGCCGACCAGGAAGGTGCCGCCGCCCGGCAGCGCGGCGGCCCGGGCCGCCCAGGCGTCGGCGGTGCCGTCGCTGAAGCGCAGTTGCCGGGGGCCGGGCGGTCTGCCGAATCCGGCGGCGAGGTAACAGGTGTCGAGGAGGGTGAGGCGCAGGCCGGCGTCCTCGGCCGCGGCGGCGAGCGCCAGCCCCATGGCGTTGGGCTCCCCGTACGGCGTGCCGTCCGGCCGGTGGTGGACGTAGTGGAACTCGCCGACGGACGTGATGCCCGCCAGGGCCATCTCCGCGAAGACGGCGCGGGCGAGGGCGCCGTACGACGCGGGGGTGAGGCGGGCAGCCGTGTCGTACATGCCGTCGCGCCAGGTCCAGAAGGTGCCGCCGCCGACCTGGGAGAGACCACGCAGCGCGCGGTGGAAGGCGTGGCTGTGGGCGTTGGCGAAGCCGGGGACGGTGAGTCCCCGCAGCGGGACGGCTCCGATCGGCGGGGCCGCGAGACCGGGGTGGACCTCGGTGATGCGGCCGGACGGGGCGGTGGCGAGGGCGACGCCCGGCTCGACCGTGCCGCCGAGCCAGGCGTGCTCCGCCCAGTAGAGCTGTGCGGTCAGGGACACGCGAGACCCTCCAGTACACGGGTGAGCGCGGCGACTCCGGCCAGGCAGTCGGCCTCGTCGGCGTGCTCCGCCGGGGCGTGCGAGACGCCGGTCGGGTTGCGCACGTACAGCATGGCGGTGGGGACGACCGAGGCGAGGATCCCCGCGTCGTGCCCGGCGCCCGTGGGCAGCGCGGGGGGATCGCCGCCGACGCGCGCGGCGACGAGGTCGCGGAGCGCGGCGTCGAAGTGGACGGCACCGGTGACGGATTCGCGGGTCACGTCCACCGTCACGCCGTCCCGCTCGCCGCGCTGGACGGCGCTGTCGGCGATCCCCGCGACAAGGCCGTCCAGGGTGTCCTGGTCGGGGGCGCGGCAGTCCAGCCAGCCGCGCACGCGGGACGGCACCGCGTTCACGCCACCCGGCTCGGCGTGGACCTTGCCGAAGGTGGCCAGGGCGTGCGCGAGCCGGGCCCGTTTGCGGGCGGCCAGGACGGTGTGGGCGTACGTGAGCATCGGGTCGCGGCGGTCCTCGACCCGGGTGGTGCCCGCGTGGTTCGCCTCGCCGCCGAAGTCGAGCCGCCAGCGGCCGTGCGGCCAGATACCGGAGCCGACGGCGACCGCGTGCGGCGTGTCGGCCAGGGCGCGGCCCTGCTCGATGTGCAGTTCGACGAAGGCGCCGATACGGGCGAGCCGTTCCGGGTCGGGCCCCAGCCCCTCCGGGTCGAGCCCCGCACCGGCCAGGGCGCGGTACAGCGGGACGCCGTCCGCGTCGCGCAGGGCGCGGGCCCGGCGGGGGTCCAGCTGTCCGGTGGCGAGCCGCGATCCGACGCAGGCCACGCCGAAGCGGGCGCCCTCCTCGTCGGCGAAGGCCACGACGCCGAGGGGGCGGCGGACCGGCCGTCCCCGGGCGCGCAGCCCGTCCAGCGCGGCGAACGCCGAGACGACGCCGAGCGGCCCGTCGAAGGCGCCGCCGTCCGGCACCGAGTCGAGGTGGGAGCCGGTGACGACGGCGTCCCCTGCGGCCGGGTCGCCCGCCCAGGCCCACTGGTTGCCGTTGCGGTCGGTCTCGTAGCGCAGGCCGCGCGTGTCCGCCTCGGTGCGGAACCAGGCACGCAGCTCGATGTCGGCGGCCGTCCAGGCGTGGCGCCGGTAGCCGCCGGTGGCCGGGGCGCGTCCGATGGGCAGCAGCCGTTCCCACATCGCGCGGAAGGAGGCGGCGGCGGCCGGATGCGGCGCGGTGGTCACGCGTCGGCCTCCCGCGCGGGGATGCGGACGCCGCGCTCGGCGGCGACGGCCTCGGCGCGCTCGTAGCCCGCGTCCACGTGCCGGATCACGCCGGTGCCCGGGTCGTTGGTGAGGACACGGCGGATCTTCTCGCCCGCGAGCGGGGTGCCGTCGGCGACCGTGACCTGCCCCGCGTGCAGGGAGCGGCCCATGCCGACCCCGCCGCCGTGATGGATCGAGACCCAGGAGGCGCCCGAGGCGACGTTCACCATCGCGTTCAGCAGCGGCCAGTCGGCGATGGCGTCCGAGCCGTCGCGCATGGCCTCGGTCTCCCGGTAGGGGGAGGCCACCGACCCGCAGTCCAGGTGGTCGCGTCCGATGACGAGGGGCGCGGCCAGGTCACCGGAGGCCACCATGTCGTTGAACCGCTCGCCCGCGCGGTCGCGTTCGCCGTAGCCGAGCCAGCAGATGCGGGCCGGGAGCCCCTGGAAGCGCACCCGCTCCCCCGCCAGCCGCAGCCAGCGGGCCAGCGACTCGTTCTCGGGGAAGAGGTCGAGCACGGCGCGGTCGGTGGCGGCGATGTCCTTCGGGTCCCCGCTGAGCGCCGCCCACCGGAACGGGCCCTTGCCCTCGCAGAACAGCGGCCGGATGTAGGCCGGGACGAAACCGGGGTAGTCGAAGGCGCGTCCGTAACCGGCGAGCCGTGCCTCGCCCCGCAGCGAGTTGCCGTAGTCGAACACCTCGGCGCCCGCGTCCTGGAAGCCGACCATGGCCGCGACGTGCAGGGCCATCGACTCGCGGGCCCTGCGGACGAAGTCCTCGGGGTGGTCGGCGGCGTAGGCGGCCATGTCGGCGTGCTCCACGCCGAGGGGCAGGTAGGCGAGCGGGTCGTGGGCGCTGGTCTGGTCGGTGACGACGTCGATGGGCGCGCCGCGCGCGAGGAGGGCGGGCACGACGTCGGCGGCGTTGCCCAGGACTCCGATGGACAGGGCCCGGCGGTCGCTGCGGGCGCGTTCTGCCAGGCGCAGGGCGTCGTCGAGGGAGTCCGCGGCCGTGTCGAGGTAGCCGTGCTCGACTCGGCGGGCGAGGGCGCGCGGGTCGCAGTCCACGCACAGGGCGACGCCGCCGTTCATCGTGACGGCGAGGGGCTGCGCGCCGCCCATGCCGCCGAGCCCGGCGGTGAGGGTGACGGTCCCCGCGAGCGTGCCCCCGAAGCGTTTGGCGGCGACGGCCGCGAAGGTCTCGTAGGTGCCCTGGAGGATGCCCTGCGTGCCGATGTAGATCCATGACCCGGCCGTCATCTGCCCGTACATGGTGAGGCCGAGGTGTTCGAGGCGCCGGAACTCGTCCCAGTTCGCCCAGTCGCCGACGAGGTTGGAGTTCGCGATGAGGACGCGGGGCGCCCACTCGTGGGTCGTCATGACGCCGACGGGACGGCCGGACTGGACGAGCATCGTCTCGTCGGGACCGAGGGTGCGCAGGGTGCGGACCATGGCGTCGAAGGAGTTCCAGTCGCGCGCCGCCTTGCCGCTGCCGCCGTAGACGACGAGCCGGTCGGGGTGCTCGGCGACGTCCGGGTCGAGGTTGTTCTGGAGCATCCGCAGCGCGGCCTCCTGGGGCCAGCCCCGGGCCGTCAGCGCGTCACCGCGCGGTGCCCGGACGGTCCGAGGTCCTGCCATGCGTGCCTCCCCGGTGAGGACGACGGTGCCCTGCGCGCGCACCGGCCTCTCCGACTGTAGGGGCTGAGCAAGGCGAGTCAACCACCCCGCTCCGCCCGCCACCTGGGCGGCCCGGCCGCCGCCGGAACCGGTTCCGGCGGGCATCGCCGCCGGTCAGGCGGTGGCCGGGGCGTCGAGGAAATCGAGCACCAGGGGGCTGGCGACCTCGCGGAACTCCTCGAAGTACGCGTGTCGCGCGCCTGGCAGGAGGTGGAGCCTGGCGCCGGGTATGCGCCCGGCGAGCAGCGGCGCGTTGGCGGCCGGGTTGAACGTGTCGTCGCTGCCGTGCACGACGAGGGTGGGCGCGCCGATGCCGGGCAGCGCGTCCCACGCGTCGTGCTGCTCGCTGGCGGCGAAGTGACGCCGCCGGGCGTACAGCGGCATGTCCGGGTCGCCGAGCGTCGTCCACAGCCCGTGGCGCCCCTCCAGCCAGGCGGGCGTGTACATCTGGCCGAGCAGGATGCGGGCGGCCTCGCGCGGCGTGGCGCCCGCAAGGGAACGCCCTATGGCCTCGTCGCGCGGGACGCTGTGCGGTCCGCCGGGTGTGGTGCAGCCGAGCACCAGGCGCCGCACACGGCCGGGGTGCAGGACCGCGACCCATTGGGCGACGCGTCCGCCCATGGAGGTGCCGTAGACGTCGGCCCGCTCCAGCCCGAGGTCGTCGAGGACGGCCACGACGTCGTCCGCGAACTGCCGGGTGCTGTACGCCTCGCGCGGCTTGTCGCTGTCGCCTGTGCCCCGGTAGTCGAGCGTGACGGTGCTGCGTGCGGGGTGGAAGTCGGCGCGGACGGGGTCCCACCAGTGGTGGGTGTTCGCCTGCCCGGACAGGAGGACGAGGGGAGCCCCCGTCCCCTCGACCTGGTAGGCGATGCGGGTGCCGTCCCCGGCGGTCGCGTGCGGCATGGTGGCGGGCCCCCTGCGGTGTGCGGTTCGCGGTTCGGCGGCGGGGCGTCCGGTCCCGCCGCCGAGGATGGTGGCACACGCCCCGGCCGCCCCCGGCGGGCGGGGCGGGCGACCGAAGGTGATCGCCGACGCCCTCTTCTCGGCTTACCGCTGCCCCTTTCCGACCACTAAGCGATCCGCTCGGACAGCAATCCGATCAGGACGTTCCCCATGACACGGCACGGGCCGCCAGCAGCGGGGTGGGCGGCCCGTTCGTCCTGAGGGATTGTCAGTGGGGCCCCCTACAGTCGGGCGCATGGACGAGACGCAGCAGATCGCCTGCCGACAGCAGGTTCAGGCGCCCAAGGGTGCGGAGGGGTGTGGCGCGGGCCACCGGACGGAGCGGCGGACCGGGATGCCGGTCGTCATGTCCCTGGCCGAGGCGTTCGGCCGACCCGGGACGGTCCGGCACCGGCCGATACCGGAGCGTGCCACTCCGGGGCACTGACCTCGGGCGGGGGCGGGACGGCGTCCCGGGCCGGGGTGGGGCGGTCGCAGGAAAAGGGGGGCTAGCCCTAATGCCGTGGCCCTGCGGCCCCCCGTAGCGTGGTGCGCATGATGAGTGGCAGTGACCGCGACCACGAGCGTGACGCGGAACTCCGGGCGGACCTGGACGCGGCGTTGCAGACGCGCAAGGAGCTCGGCCCGGCGTACGAGGCGGAGCTGGTCGATGGCTTCCTGGAGAAGGTCGAACGGCGCGTGGACACGGCGGTGGACAAGCGGGTGCGGCGGCAGCTCGCCGAGCAGCAGATGGTCGTCGCGCGGGGCGGCAGGGCCAGGGCGCCCGGGGAGGTCAGGGGCCCGGGAACCGAGTTCATCCTGGCGTCGATGTCGCTGGTGCTCGCCATCCCGCTGTCCGCGATCGCGGCGAACCTGGCGGACCTCGAAGGTCTGCTCGCCTGCTGGGCCGGGATCGTCGCCGTGAACGCCTGCTACGTGCTGCGGCGCGGCATCCCCCGCGGCGAGGGCGACTGAGCGCGCGTATCGGTGCCCCGGTGGAGCACCGGGGCACCGATACGCGGGAGGTCGGTTGGCGGGGACCGCCGCACCCCGGTGACGGATCACCAGGGGCGGGACGACGGCGGTCCCCGCGGGGACGCCGGCCGGGTCGGGGCCTGGCGTCCGGGCGACCAGGGAGGTCCGGGAGCCGCTCCGGAGGTCCTTGGTGCCGACAACCGCTACTCTGCCGGGCCGGTGTTAACGACGCGTTGCCCAGCCGTGACACTTCGGGATCTCTTGTCCGGCACGCCCGCGACGCTCCGCGGTCACGGGGTCAGCGTTCGCCCGCGAGATAGGCCAGCAGGTCCTGCCTGCTGACCACGCCCGTCGGCCTGCCGTCCACCAGGACGACCGCCGCGTCCGCGCCGCGCAGCACCTGCATGAGGTCCGCGACGGGCTCCCCCGAGCCGACGTGCGGCAGCGGCGGGCTGAGGTGGGGCTCCAGCCGGTCGGTGAGCGCGGCACGCTGCGCGTACAGCGCGTCGAGCAGGTCACGCTCCACGACGGAACCGATGATCTCGGCGGCCATCACGTCCGGGTGACCGGCGCCCGGCTTGACGACGGGCATCTGCGAGACGCCGTACTCGCGCAGCACCTCGACGGCCTGGCCCACCGTCTCGTCCGGGTGCATGTGGACGAGCGAGGGCATGTCGCCCTCCTTGGCCCGCAGCACGTCCGCGACGCGCACGTTGGGCTCGCCGCCCTCCAGGAAGCCGTAGTCGGCCATCCACTCGTCGTTGAAGATCTTGCTCAGGTAGCCGCGCCCGCCGTCCGGGAGCAGGACGACGACCACGTCGTCTGGCCCGAGGCGGCGCGCGACCTCCAGGGCGCCGACGACCGCCATGCCGCAGGAGCCGCCGACGAGCAGCCCCTCCTCCCGGGCGAGCCGCCGCGTCATCCGGAAGGAGTCCTTGTCCGAGACGGCCACGATCTCGTCGGCGACCTTCCGGTCGTAGGCGTCCGGCCAGAAGTCCTCGCCGACCCCCTCGACGAGGTAAGGCCGCCCGCTCCCGCCGGAGTAGACCGACCCCTCCGGGTCGGCGCCGACGACCCTGACCCGGCCGTCGCTGACCTCCTTGAGGTAGCGGCCTGTTCCCGAGATGGTGCCGCCGGTGCCGACACCGGCGACGAAGTGCGTGATGCGCCCGTCCGTCTGCCGCCACAGCTCGGGACCTGTCGTCTCGTAGTGGGACAGCGGGTTGTTGGGGTTGCTGTACTGGTCCGGCTTCCAGGCACCGGGCGTCTCACGGACGAGACGGTCCGAGACGTTGTAGTACGAGTCCGGGTGCTCGGGATCGACGGCCGTGGGGCAGACGACGACCTCGGCGCCGTACGCGCGCATCACGTTGATCTTGTCCGTGGAGACCTTGTCAGGGCAGACGAAGATGCAGCGGTAGCCCTTGCGCTGGGCGACGATGGCGAGGCCGACCCCGGTGTTGCCGGAGGTGGGCTCCACGATGACGCCGCCGGGCCGCAGTTCACCCGACTCCTCCGCCGCCTCGATCATGCGCAGCGCGATGCGGTCCTTGACCGAGCCGCCGGGGTTGAAGTACTCGACCTTCGCCAGCACCGTCGCCTGGATGCCGGCGGTCACCGTGGTGAGCCTCACCAGCGGGGTGTTGCCGACAAGGTCGATCATCGACTCGTGATACTGCACCTGGGTATCTCCACGTCCGGGCCGCGGGGGCAGGTTCTTCCGCCCCACCGGCAGCAGCCTATTGCGTTGCGGGGTGCGCCGCGCTGGGCACCACACAGGTGAGGAGACCGGACGGGACGGACGGGAGGCGTGAGGCTTGCCATGTCGTCAAGGGCGCGGGTGGCTCGGAGGATCGCGACCGCGGCGGCGCTGGGCGGCGGCGGCATCGGCGTGCTGGGGGGCGCGGCGGTCGGGCTGCTGCTGACCCAGGCCCGCTCCGCGCGCCGCAGACTGAGCGGCGGCGCGGACGACCGCGAGCCGCCGGTGGCGGACGGGCTGTACGGCCTCGCGTTCGCCGCCGCGCCGGGATCGCCGTGGCGGCTGGCGCTGCTGGGCGACTCGACGGCCGCCGGACAAGGCGTGCGGCGCGCGGGGCAGACGCCGGGCGCACTGCTCGCGTCGGGGCTCGCTGCGGTCTCCGAGCGCCCCGTCGAGCTGCACAACGTCGCGCTGTCGGGCGCCCGTTCCTCCGATCTCGAACGCCAGGTGTCGCTGCTGCTGACCGAGCCGGGCCGCGCGCCCGTGCCGGACGTGTGCGTGCTGATGATCGGCGCGAACGACATCACGGGCCGTCTCTCGCCCGCCCGTTCGGTGAAGTACCTGTCGGAGGCGGTGGCGCGGCTGCGCACCGCGGGCTGCGAGGTCGTGGTGGGGACCTGCCCCGACCTGGGGTCCGTCGAGCCGGTGGCGCAGCCGCTGCGCTGGCTGGCGCGGCGGCTGTGCCGACAGCTCGCCGCCGCGCAGACGATCGCGGTGGTCGAGCTGGGCGGCAGGACGGTGTCCCTCGGGGCGCTGCTCGGGCCGGAGTTCGCGGCCCATCCGCGCGAGCTGTTCGGCCCCGACCGCTACCACCCGTCGGCCGAGGGCTACGCCACGGCGGCCATGGCCCTGCTGCCGACACTGTGCGACACGGTCGGGGTCTGGCCGCGCGAGGAGCAGCCGCCACCGCCGCGCCGTGAGCAGGTGCTGCCGGTCGCGAAGGCCGCGGCGCGGGCCGTGTCCGAGGGCGGCTCCGAGGTCAGCGCGGCGGGCGGCCCCCCGGAGGCCGGGGGGCGGCGCGCGCCGCGGGCCCTGCTGCGGCTGCGGCGCAGGCGGCGGCTCCCCGACGAGGAGCGGGACCCGGTCCCGGGGAGTGGGACGTGACAGCCGATCCTACCTGTGGGTAACTTCGGGGTACGGTCCGCGGCCCAGGCCGCGGCATCCCCCGAGAGAGGCCAGGGACATGCCCGAAGCAGTGATCGTCTCCGCCGCCCGCTCCCCGATCGGCCGCGCCGTCAAGGGGTCCCTCCGGGACCTGCGGCCGGACGACCTGACCGCCACGATCGTCCGGGCCGCCCTGGACGCGGTGCCGCAGCTCGACCCCGCCGACATCGACGACCTGCTGCTCGGCTGCGGCATGCCGGGCGGCGAGCAGGGGCACAACCTCGGCCGGGTCGTCGCCGTGCAGCTCGGCCTCGACGGCCTCCCGGCCTGCACCGTGACGCGCTACTGCGCCTCGTCCCTCCAGACGACCCGGATGGCCTTCCACGCGATCAAGGCGGGCGAGGGCGACGTCTTCGTCTCCGCAGGGGTGGAGATGGTCTCGCGGCAGCGGTTCGGCTCGTCCGACGGGCAGCCGGGCACCCGCAACCCGCTGTTCGCCGCCGCCGGAGAACGCACGGCCGCACGCGCCGAGCACGGCGGCGAGGGCTGGCACGACCCCCGCGAGGACGGCGAACTGCCCGACGTCTACACAGCGATGGGGCAGACGGCGGAGAACCTGGCGCGCCTCAAGGGCGTGACGCGCGAGGAGATGGACGCGTTCGGCGTCCGCTCGCAGAACCTCGCCGAGCAGGCGATCGCGGACGGCTTCTGGGCGCGCGAGATCACGCCCGTCACGACGCCGGACGGCACGGTGGTCGCCGCGGACGACGGCCCGAGGCCCGGCGTCACACTCGACGGCGTGCGCGGCCTGAAGCCCGTCTTCCGCCCCGACGGCCTGGTCACGGCGGGCAACTGCTGCCCGCTCAACGACGGGGCCGCCGCCCTCGTCGTGATGTCCGACACCAGGGCGCGCGAGCTGGGCGTCACGCCGCTCGCCAGGATCGTCGCCACGGGGGTGTCCGCGCTGTCGCCCGAGATCATGGGCCTCGGCCCGGTCGAGGCGAGCCGCCGGGCGCTGGCCCGCGCGGGGCTCGGCATCGGCGACATCGACCTGGTCGAGATCAACGAGGCGTTCGCCGCGCAGGTCATCCCGTCCTACCGCGAGCTGGGCGTGGACCCGGAGCGGCTGAACGTGAACGGCGGCGCGATCGCGGTCGGCCACCCGTTCGGCATGACGGGGGCGCGCATCACCACTACGCTGATCAACGCGCTGCGTTGGCACGACAAGCAGTTCGGTCTGGAGACCATGTGCGTCGGCGGCGGCCAGGGCATGGCCCTGGTGCTGGAGCGCCTGAGCTAGACGGGACCGGCGGGGGCCCCGGCACTCGGCGGGACGGGGGGAGGTGCGGTGACATCCGTCACCCGGTATATGCGGGCGATACCGAAGCGGCCCCGGGATGTGATGCACGCCGGATCCGGAGGGAAAAGTCCAGCTCACAGCGGTGCCCCACGGGCACGCCGGACCAAGGGCCTGTCCGGTGGATGACGTTTTGCACTGCACGCCGTGGCCTCGCCCCGGAAACCTGGGATAAGAAGTCAGGGACGAAAACACTGGGAGCGAGTCCGTGAGCGCCATATCCGTCATCCTGCTGGTGACCGCAGGCACCGCCGCCGCCCTGGGCGCGGGAGCCCTGATCACCGCGCGCGGGCTGCGTGCCGACCTGGCCGCGCTGCGCGCGGACCTCGCCGGACACCGCGTCCCCGGCGCGCGGCCCGTGCCGCCCGAGGAGATCCGCAGGGCGGTCGCGGCGGCGCTCGCGGACGAGCGGGACCGTGAGCTGGCCGAGGCCCGCGCCTACTGGGCCGAGCAGGACGCGTCCGAGCACGGTGTCGCGGGCGGCCTGCTCTCGGGCCGCGGCTTCGGACACGACGTGACGGACGCGGACGAGGAGCTGCTCGACGCGCTCCTGGAGCGCTATCTCCTCAGCGACTCGGGGCTCCCCGGCCCCGGCCGCGACGGGGCACCGCTCATTCCGCGCCAATCGACGGAGGCGCTGGACGACGACGGGCCCGCGGCGGAGCAGGAGACGCCCGACGGCGGCGACTCCCCCGAACTGGCCGCGGCCCGCCGCCGCCACCCCTCGCACCCGGGCTACACCCTGTCGGGCGAGCCGGTGGACCGCGCCGCCACCGCAGAGCGCGCCGCCAGGGACGAGCACCGGCGCACGGCCGAGCGGCTCACCCGGCTCGCGGAGGCGCGGACACCGCTGGCCGACGTACGCCCCGGGCCGCTCGGCACGCTGGACGTCTTCCTGTTCGCCGACGGCACCACGCTCTGCCTCTCCCCCAGCCACCACGAGGCCGCCGCGCGGCTGGCCGAGGCGGTACGGTCGGGTCGGCCGCCGGTCCTGATGGGCGGCTCGGGGGTGTCGGGGGCGTACGCGCTCACGTTCTCCTGCGGCGAGGACAGCGTCTACCTGCTGGCCGACCGCGTGGTCGCCTCGTCCTACCTCAACGAGCCCAACGAGTGAGCGAGTAGCCGCGCCGTGCCCGACCAGACCCCCCGCCCCTCGCCCGACGTGCTGGACGCCGCCGTGGACCGGATCGCCGACCGCGTGCGCCCGCTGCCGGAGAGCGCCCTGCGGCGCGGGGTCGCCGCGCGCGGGCTGACGCTGGCCCGTGAACTCTCCCGGCGCGCGCAGCTGCTGGAGCGGCCCGACGCGCCGCCGCGTGAGCTGCCCGACGACGGGATGTACGTCGTCGGCGACCAGATCGCCGTCGCGGGCCACGACCTGGCGTACGCCCTGCGTGCCGCGCCGCCAGGACCGGGGACGGACCGCGAGCTGGCGGCGGCGCTGGAGCTGCTGCGGACCTTCTAGAGGCCGCGCCCCGCCGAGGACGGCACGAGGGCCCCGGCGGGAAGTCTCCCGCCGGGGCCCTCGTGCCACACGTCACATGCGTTCCGCCGGGGTCAGTCACCCTGGAGGATGGCGATGATCCGCAGGAACTCCATGTAGATCCAGACCAGCGTGAGGGTCAGGCCGAACGCGGCCAGCCAGGACTCGCGCTCGGGGGCACCGTAGGCGATGCCGTCCTCGACCATCTTGAAGTCCAGGGCGAGGAAGCAGGCACCGAGGACGATGCCGATCAGGCCGAAGACGATGCCGAGACCGCCGTCACGCAGGCCGAGGCCGTTGCCGTCACCGATGAGGGCGACCACCAGGTTGACCATGGACAGCAGGACGAAGCCCACCGCCGCGGCCAGCACGAACTGGGTGAAGCGCTGCGTGACCCGGATGATGCGCTGCTTGTACATGAACAGCACACCGGCGAAGACCGCCATGGTGCCGATCACGGCCTGCATCGCGGCACCGGGCGCCGCCTGGTTGATCGCGGCGCTGATCGTGCCGAGGAAGACACCCTCGAACACGGCGTAGGCCAGGATCAGCGCGGGCGACGCCTCGCGCTTGAACGACTGCACCATGGCCAGGGCGAAGGCGACCAGTGCGGCCACGATGCCGACGGCGAGCGGCAGGTCGCCGATCCACGCGGCGGCGGCGGCCACGACGACGGTGCCCAGGGTGATGGCGGTACGCGAGACGACCGCGTCCATCGTCATCACACCGGCGCGCGGCGGCGCGGCGGGGGGCACGAGGCCGCCCGCGGGCCCGGTCTGCGGCTGGGCGTACGGGTTCGCGGGCTGGGCGGCGTACGGGTTGCCCGGCTGCGCGTAGGGGGTGTTCTGGCCGCCCGCGTAAGGATTCCCGGTCTGCGGCTGCGGTCCGGCGTTGAAGCCGGCGTAACCACCGTCCCGACTGAACCCCCGACGCGTGAGGACCGGGTTGCTACTCCTCATCTCACTCCTCCATGGCCGCACGGCACGGCCTTGACTACCAGAGTAATGCGTTAGCAAAGAACGCACGGTAGTGCACTCCTGGAAACGAGCGGAAGGGCGGTTGTGTTCCCGTCCGGACTCGATCCCGGGTTCCGGCCGGACCGTGGCCCCTGTCGGTGCCTGTCCGTGGAGGTCCTGTGCCCCCGGAGGGCGGCGGTACACGCGGTCCGACCGGCCGGGCGGGGCGTCCCGGCAGGACGGACCGTCGTACACCCGATGGGATGAGCGGGGTGGCCCCCTCCGGTCAGCGCACCTGGCCGAAGAACGCGCGGATGTCGCCGACGAGCAGGTCGGGGGCCTCCTGGGCGAGGAAGTGGCCGCCACGGTCGAGCTCGGTCCAGCGCACGACGTGGTGGTCGCGCTCGGCCCAGCGGCGGATCGTCACGTCGTGGACGGAGACCAGCACGCCGGTGGGGACCGTGCCACGCGCCGCGGACGCCCAGTCACCGGCGTCCGCGTCGGAGGCATCGGAGGCGTCGGCGCTCCAGGTGTCCGCGTCGGAGGCGTCCGCGCTCCAGTCGCCGGACGCGGCGTCGCTCCAGGCGGCGGCGGAGATCTCCTCGTAGTAGACCTGGGCAGCCGAGGCCGCCGTGCCGGTCAGCCAGTACAGCGACACCCCGGTCAGGATGCGGTCACGGTCCACGCTGTCCTCGGGCAGCCCGTCCTCCGGGTCGGTCAGCTCCTTGTACTTCTCCACGATCCAGGCCAGTTGGCCGACCGGGGAGTCGGTGAGGGCGTAGCCGACCGTCTGGGGGCGCTTGGAGTTGCACTGGAGGTAGCCGTCGTTGAAGTCCTGCATGGACTGCCAGCGGCGCTGTTCGGTCTCGGTGAGCCCGTCCGTCTCGCCCTCCGCGCCGACCGGGAACGTGATCAGGGCGTTGACGTGGACACCGATGACCTGGTCAGGGGCCTGCTTGCCCATCTCGGGGGCGACCCACGAGCCCGTGTCGTAGCCCTGGACGCCGTAGCGCGTGTAGCCGAGGCGGGCCATCAGGCCGGTGAGCACCCCGGCCATGCGCGCCGCGCCCATGCCGGGCCCGGCCAGCGGCGTCGAGAAGCCGAAGCCGGGGAGCGAGGGGATGACGAGGTGGAAGGCGTCGGCCGGGTCGCCGCCGTGCGCGCGGGGGTCGGACAGCGGGCCGATGACGTCGAGGAAGTCGGCCACCGAGCCCGGCCAGCCGTGCAGCAGCACGAGCGGCGTGGCGTCGGGCTCGGGGGACCGTACGTGGAGGAAGTGGATCTTCTGGCCGTCCACGGTGGTCGTGAACTGGGGGTGCTCGTTGAGCGCGGCCTCGTGCTTGCGCCAGTCGTAGCCGGTGCGCCAGTGCTCGGCCAGGTCCCGCAGGTACGCCTGGGGGACGCCGCGGCTCCAGCCGACGCCGGGCAGCTCGCCGGGCCAGCGGGTGGCGGCGAGGCGGGCGTGGAGATCGTCCAGGAGGTCCTGGGGGATGTCGATGCGGAAGGGCACGATGGCGGGTGTCGCGTTCGTCATGATCAGGAACGTAGGTCCCGGTGCGGCCAGGCCCGGTCCTAAGTCTCCGGCAGGCTGGGGGCATGATGCGCACCTCGGGACGACTGCTGAGACTGCTCACGTTGCTCCAGACCCACCGTGACCGGACGGGTGCCGAGCTGGCCGCGCACCTCGGCGTCAGCCGGAGGACCCTGCGGCGTGACGTGGAGCGGCTGCGCGAGCTGGGGTACCCGGTGCACGCCGCCCGGGGCGTCGCCGGGTACCGGCTCGGTGTGGGGACGAGGCTGCCCCCGCTGCTGCTGGACGACGACGAGGCCATCGCCGTCGCGATCGGGCTGCGCACGGGGGCGGGCGGCTCGGTCGCCGGGATCGAGGAGGTCTCGCTGCGGGCGCTGACCAAGCTGGAGCAGGTGCTGCCGTCCCGGCTGCGGCGCCGGGTGAACACCCTGCACACGGCCACCGTCCGGGCCGGGGAGGTCCCGGCCCCGCAGGTGTCGGCCGACACGCTCATGGCGGTCGCGGAGGCGTGCCGCGGGCACGAGCTGCTGCGCTTCGACTACGTGGCCCCCGGCCGCGGGCCCGCGGTGCGCTCGGTGGAGCCGCACAGCCTGGTCAGCTTCGGGCACCACTGGTACCTCGTCGCCTGGGACACCGACCGCGCCGACTGGCGGACCTTCCGCGTGGACCGGCTGACCCCGCGCATCCCGACAGGACCGCGGTTCAGCCCGCGTGACCTGCCCGACGGCGACGTGGCCGCGTATCTCGCCCGTCAACTGTCGTCACGGGTCTGGGCGTTCCAGGCCACCGTCACGCTGCACGAGTCCGCGGCGGCGGTCGCCGACCGTGTCTGGCCCGGCATGGGCGTCGTCGAGCCGGTCGATGACGGGAGCTGTCTGCTGCACCTGGGCGCCGACTCGCCCCGTGACCTCGCCTGGATGATCACCTCGGTCGATGCCGACTTCACGCTCACCCACGCCCCGCCGGAACTGGCCGACGCGCTGCGGGCCCAGGGCACCCGGTGCCTGAACGCCGTGCGCGGGACGTAGGGCACGGGCGTGCGGTCGGCCGCGGACCGTCCCGGGCCGGTGGCGTCGGCGCCACCGGGCCCCCACGGGACCCCCCACGGTGTGTCCCCCCTTGGGCGGCGGTGCGCCGGATTCGGCTGTTCACGCAGGTCACAGGCGTGAGCCAAGGGATGCCCGGAGCCGGACTTGAACCGGCACGGCCCGAAGGCCAGCGAGTTTTAAGCTCGCCGTGTCTGCATTCCACCATCCGGGCACAGATCCCAAGCCGTACCGGGCACGTGCGCGCCAGGGCCTGAGCCGAGCTTATCCGGCCGATTCGGCTGAACACCGGTGCCCCAGGCCGATGTTGTCTGATTTTATGAGCCCCTGATGGCTCATCAGACGGGCACCGGGCGGCCACGTGCCGTTTTGACTCCGTCACCCGGTTGACGGGTGGGACCAGGATTGACGCAAATCAACCCTCCGCATCCTCTCGGGCACGCAGGGGTGACGTACTCCTCAAGGATGATCCGGGGGCGCGGCATGTACCTCTGAAGAGGACAGAGAACAAGCACGATGACGGATCGCGCCGGGGGCGCCGCGTCCCCGAGGATGAAGGGCACCGTAGGTCCCCGTCCTCCCAGGAGCGTCACCGTGTCCTCGTATGCCACCGCCTCACCGGCCACCTCCACCGCGCCGGTGGCCGCACGCGCCATCGACCTGTCGAAGGTCTACGGCTCGGGCGAGACACAGGTCGTCGCGCTCGACCACGTGTCCGTCGAGTTCCGGCAGGCCGAGTTCACCGCGATCATGGGCCCCTCCGGCTCCGGCAAGTCCACGCTGATGCACTGCATGGCGGGGCTCGACTCGGTCTCAGGCGGCTCGGCCCGGATAGGCGAGACGGAGATCACCGGGCTGAAGGACAAGAAGCTGACCCAGCTGCGCCGGGACCGGATCGGCTTCATCTTCCAGGCGTTCAACCTCCTGCCGACGCTCAACGGCCTGGAGAACATCACGCTGCCGATGGACATAGCCGGCCGCAAGCCCGACAAGGAGTGGCTGGACCGCGTGATAGCCACCGTCGGGCTGTCCGACCGGCTGAAGCACCGCCCGGCCCAGCTGTCCGGCGGCCAGCAGCAGCGGGTGGCCGTGGCCCGCGCGCTGGCGAGCCGGCCGGACATCATCTTCGGCGACGAGCCCACCGGCAACCTCGACTCCCGCGCGGGGGCGGAGGTGCTCGGCTTCCTGCGGGAGTCCGTGCGTGAGCTGGGCCAGACCGTGGTGATGGTCACCCACGACCCGGTCGCCGCCTCGTTCTCCGACCGCGTCGTCTTCCTCGCCGACGGCCGCATCGTGGACGACATGCCCGACCCGACCGCCGAGACGGTCCTGGAGCACATGAAGCGGTACGACGCCAAGGGCCGCACGAGCTGACACCGCCGGGTCCGCCGGAACCGGCCCCCGCGCACACCACACGCCCGCCCGTCACCTGTCACCACTCCCCGGGAAGCAGCATGCTCAGAACCGCCCTGCGCAACGTGTTCGCGCACAAGGCGCGCTTGTTCATGACGACCCTCGCCGTCCTGCTCGGCGTCGCGTTCGTCGCGGGCACCCTCGTGCTCACCTCCACCATCTCCGAGGCGTTCCAGCGCAGCGCGGAGGACGGACTCGCCGACGTGGACGTGGCCGTCCGGCCCGACGACGACGGCGACGCCGCCGAGGGGACACCGGGCGGCGCCGCCGATCTGCCCCAGGACCTGCTCGACACCGTGTCCGGCCTGCCGGGCGTCGCCTCCGTCCGCGGCGGCGTGACCGGTTTCGCGGCGCTCGCCGACCCGGACGGCGACCTCGTCGGCGACGGCTGGGACACCACGGGCACCAACTACTACGCGGGCACGGACGGTTCAGGCACCGACACGCGCTACCCCATGGCCGAGGGCCGCGCCCCGGAGAGCGCGGGCGAGATAGCCATCGACGCGGAGACGGCGGAGCGCACCGGCTACGCCGTGGGCGACACCGCCCGCCTCTCCGTGGACGGCCCCGTGCGGGAGGAGACCATCACCGGCGTCTTCACCACGGACGACGGGGCCGTGGCGGCGGGGGGCTCGCTCGTCCTCTTCGACACCGCCACCGCCCAGGAGCTGTACACCGCCCCCGGCGAGTACACCGAGTTCGCGCTGACGGCGGAGGACGGCACCAGCCAGGAGTCCCTGCGCGGCGCCGTCGAGCCCCTGCTGCCCGCGGACGCCGAGGCCGTCACGGGTGAGGAGGCCGCGCAGGAGCAGGCCGACAGCATCGAGGCCGCCACCAGCGGCATGCGCACCGCGCTGCTCGGCTTCGCCGGCATCTCCCTGTTCGTCGGCGTCTTCATCATCGCCAACACCTTCACCATGCTGGTCTCCCAGCGCACGCGGGAGCTGGCCCTGCTGCGCGCGGTCGGCGCGAGCAGGCGGCAGGTGACG
Source organism: Streptomyces avicenniae (assembly GCF_000719135.1). Taxonomy (GTDB): domain Bacteria; phylum Actinomycetota; class Actinomycetes; order Streptomycetales; family Streptomycetaceae; genus Streptomyces; species Streptomyces avicenniae. Next base: position 71,549 of record NZ_JOEK01000018.1, read on the forward strand.
CGCTCGGTGCTGGCCGAGGCGTTCGCCGTGGGCACCGTCGCCGGTGTGGCCGGGTTCGCGGCGGGCGTCGGCATCGCGGCCGGGCTGCGTGGCCTGATGTCGGCGACCGGGGTCACGGTCCCCGACGGGCCGCTGGTCATCAACGGCGCCGCCGTCGCCGCGCCGCTGCTGGTCGGCATCGTCATCACCGTGCTGGCCGCCTGGCTGCCCGCGCGGCGTGCCGCGCGGATCCCCCCGGTGGCGGCGATGAACAGCGTGCACGCCGCGCCGACGACGCGCGGGCTCGTGGTGCGCAACACCATCGGCGCCCTGTTCGCCGCCGTCGGCGGCGTGCTCGTCCTGGCCGGGATCGGGGCGGACGACAGCGGCCTGACGATGGGTCTGGGCGCCGCGGTCCTCGTGATCGGCGTCTTCGTCCTCACGCCGCTGCTGTCCCGGCCGGTGATCGCGCTCACGACGCCGCTGATGCGCCCGTTCGGGATCTCGGGCAAGCTGGCCCGGCTCAACGCCGTGCGCAACCCGCGCCGGACCGCCGCCACGGCCTCCGCGCTCATGATCGGCCTCACCCTGATCACCGGCATGACGGTGATCGCCGACTCCCTCTCCAAGGGCATCGACCGGATGGCGGCCGAGTCGATGACGTCCGACTACGTCGTCTCGATGGCCAACTTCGCGCCTCTCGCCCCCGAGGTGGGCACGGCACTGGCCGAGCAGCCGGGGGTGACGGCCATCAGCGGTCTGCGCAACGCCCCCGTGCTCATCGCGGGCGACCCGGACGTCCAGAACCTCACCGGTGTGGACGGGGAGTCCATACCCGAGCTGGTCAGCGTCGATTTCACCGCCGGGTCCTTCGACGGCCTGTCGGGGGCGAACGTGGTGGTGGACGACGGCACGGCCGAGGACTTCGGCTGGGCCCTGGGCGACACCTTCGAGGTCTCCTACGAGGACGGCGCCTCGGAGAGCCTCACCGTCTCCGGCGTCTACGAGGGCAACCAGCTGATCAGCGGCATCATCCTCGACAGCGCCACGCTCGACCCGCACCTGGACCGCCCGCGGGACTTCCAGGTCATGCTGAGCACCGAGGGCGGGCCGAGCGACGCGGCGAAGGACCGGCTGGAGAGCGCCCTCGGCGACAACCCGGCGATCCTCGTCCAGGACCAGGACGACATCTCCGAGGACATCGCCTACGTCTTCACGCTGATGCTCACCATCCTCTACGCGCTGCTCGGGATGGCCGTCGTCGTCGCCGTGCTCGGTGTCATCAACACGCTGGCCATGTCGGTCTTCGAGCGGCGCCAGGAGATCGGCATGCTCCGCGCGATCGGTCTCGACCGGCGCTCCACCAAGCGCATGGTGCGTCTCGAGTCGGTGACCATCGCGCTGTTCGGCGGGGTGCTGGGGCTGTCGCTCGGGGTGTTCTTCGGCTGGGCGGTCGGCCGCATGATCGGGGACGCGATGCCGACCTACGAACTCGTGCTGCCGTGGGGGCGGATGGCCGTCTTCCTGGCGCTCGCCGGGATCGTGGGCGTCCTGGCGGCGCTGTGGCCCGCCCGGCGCGCCGCGCGGCTCAACATGCTGGAGGCCATCAAGGCCGACTGACGCGCCCCGGCGGGAGCCGGGACGGCACGCGGCCCGGACAGGGATCCCCTGTCCGGGCCGCGCCCGTGTCAGGCCGTCCGCTCGACCCAGGCGCGGGGCCGCAGCGGGAGGACGGACGCCCCGTCGGCCGGAGGGCGCACGGCGAGGACCTGGTTGACGCCGATCCGGCCGCGCTCGAAGGCGAGCGCCGAGGCGGCCATGTACAGCCGCCAGACGCGGGCCCGCCCGGCGCTGCTCAGCCGGACGGCCTCGCCCCAGCCCGCCTCCAGGTTCCGCACCCACTCGCGCAGCGTCAGGGCGTAGTGCTCGCGCAGGGACTCCAGGTCCCGCACCTCGAAGCCCGCCCGTTCCAGCAGCCCGACCGTCCTGCCGACCGGGGCGAGCTCGCCGTCGGGGAAGACGTAGGCGTCGATGAACGGGTCGATGCGGTAGGCGCTCTCGTCCTTCCAGGGGCGGCGGGCGATCTGGTGGTTGAGGAGCCGTCCGCCCTCGCGCAGCAGCCCGTACAGGCGGGTGGCGTACTCCTGGTAGCGCGCGGCGCCGACGTGTTCCGCCATGCCGATGGAGGAGATGGCGTCGAAGGGCCCGTCCGCCGTCTCGCGGTAGTCCTGGACGCGGATCTCGACGCGGTCCTCAAGACCCTCCTTGACGACGCGCTCCCGTGCGTAGGCGGCCTGCTCGGCGGAGAGGGTGATGCCGACGACGGTGACGCCGTACTCCCGCGCCGCGTGGATCGCCATCGAGCCCCAGCCGCAGCCGACGTCCAGGAGCCGCTGGCCCTCCCGGAGCGCCAGCTTCCGGCAGATGAGGTCGAGCTTGGCGGCCTGGGCCTCGGCCAGCGTGGTGTCCTGCGTGCCGAAGACGGCGCACGAGTAGACCATCGAAGGGCCGAGGACGAGTTCGTAGAAGTCGTTGCCCACGTCGTAGTGGTGGCTGATGGCGGAGCGGTCGCGGCGCAGGGAGTGGAGGGCCCCGCTGCGGCGCGGCATCTCCTCGGGCGGGGCCGGGAGCGGGACGGGGACGACGGGCCCGATGAGGGCGAGGAGGTCACGGGCGGTCGCGAGGCGGGCGGCGGGCGGGGCGTCAGGGCGGCGCATGGCCAGCGTGGTCAGGCGGTCGAGGGCCTCGTAGAGGTCGCCCTCGACGTCCAACTCCCCGGCGACCCAGGCGCGGGCGAGCCCCAGCTCCCCCGGCCGGTAGAGGAGGCGGCGCAGGGCCCTGCGGTGCCGTACGACCAGTACCGGCCCTTCGGTGTCGGGCGGCCCGGCCTCGCTGCCGTCCCAGGCGCGCAGACGGACGGGCGACGGCCCGCCGAGTACCTGTTCGATGAGTGCGGCCAGCCGTTGGGCAGCGGGCATACGGACACACCTCCATAAAAGGGAACAGTCTGATTCTGTTCAGCCCGAGGAGTCAGGCGATCCAGAAACGCCCGGAGAGGCAGGTGCATTCCGCAGGTATTAACGCCCGAGGCGTAACGAAACGGCGCAAAAGGTGGCACAGGTATCGCGTAAAAAGTTGGAAAAGGGACACCGCCCGCCGGGGCACCGGCATGACGGAGGGGGCGGACGGCTCGTGCCGTCCGCCCCCTCCGGGGTCCTGCCCGCGTGCCCGCCGGGGCGGTGTGACGCCGGGTCAGCCCGCCTTGACGGTGGGCTTGGCGTCGGCGTTCGCCGGGGCGGCGGGGCGCTTCCGCTCGGCGGCTGCGGCCGTCACCGGCGCCGCGGCCTCGTAGAACTCCTCCCGCGGGCGCTCCATCGCCCCGAGGGAGACGACCTCGCGCTTGAGGAAGAGGCCGAGGGTCCAGTCCGCGAAGACCCGGATCTTGCGGTTCCAGGTCGGGACGGCCAGCCCGTGGTAGCCACGGTGCATGTACCAGCCGAGCCGTCCGCGGAACCGGAAGGTCAGCTTGCCGAGCTTGATCGCGGCGACGCCCTTGTGCAGGCCGAGACCGGCGACCGCGCCCATGCTCGCGTGCTTGTACTCCTTCTGCGGGAAGCCGCGCAGCCCGGAGATGACGTTGTCGCCGAGGACCTTGGCCTGCCGCAGCGCGTGCTGGGCGTTCGGCGGGCACCAGGCGTTCTCGACACCGGCGGCGCGGGCCGCGAGGTCGGGGACCTGCGCGTTGTCACCGGCCGACCAGATGTGGCCGACGCCCTTGACCTGGAGGGTCGGCTCGGTGTCCACGTGACCGCGCGGGCCGAGCGGCAGGCCGTAGCGGGCGAGCACCGGGTTCGGCTTGACGCCCGCCGTCCACACGATGGTGTCCGAGTCGGCGGTGACGCCGTTGCTCAGCTCGACGTGGCCGTCCACGCAGGAGGTGAGCGACGTCCCCAGGTGGATCTCGATGCCGCGCGCCGCGAGGTGTTCGCGGCCCCACTCGCCGAGCTTCGGGCCGACCTCGGGGAGGATCTTGTCGGCGACGTCCACGAGGAGGAAGCGCATGTCCTCACGGCTGATGCCGGGGTAGTACCTGGCGGCGTCGCGCGCCATGTCCTCGACCTCGCCGATGGTCTCCGCACCGGCGAAGCCGCCGCCGACGAAGACGAACGTCAGCGCCTTGCGGCGGATCTCGGGGTCGGTGGTGGAGTCGGCCTTGTCGAACTGCTCCAGGACGTGGTTGCGCAGGCCGATGGCCTCCTCCACGCCCTTCATGCCGATCCCCTGCTCCGCGAGCCCGGGGATGGGGAACGTACGGGAGACCGCGCCGAGCGCGACCACCAGGTAGTCGAACGGGATCTCGTACGGCCGGCCGACGAGCGGCGCCACGGAGGCGACCTTGCGGTCCTGGTCGATGGAGGTGACACGGCCGGTGAGGACCTCGGCCTTGGGGAGCACTCGGCGCAGCGGCACCACGACGTGACGCGGGGAGATGCTTCCGGCAGCCGCTTCGGGGAGGAAAGGCTGGTAGGTCATGTAGGAACGCGGATCGACGACGGTGACGGTCGCCTCGCCGTACCGCATCTTCTTCAAGATCCGGCGGGCTGCGTACAGACCGACGTACCCGCCGCCTACGACGAGAATTCGGGGACGCTCCGTGGTGCTCATGCCATCGAGTATCCACCCGCACCGGGGGGGTAGCTCGTGAGGGGCTTCACAAGCATGGCGGGCCGTTCTGCTACACTGCGCCCCTTTTTCCTCCCGTCGCCTCCGCCGGACGGGGGCGCGCGGCAGGTCCCGGGCCGGACGCGCGACCGCGCGGGGACGAACGTCGCAGTTCGCACGCGGTCCGACCCGTGCGCCACGACCCCGGCGGCGCCTCCGCCCGGGGGCGCACGGCGGGGCGGCGGACGGACGGAACAGGCCCGCCGGGCACCGCTTTCCGGCCGGTCGGGGCCGCCCACGGCCCGTTCACCACCCCTGCGGGGGCCATCCCATGTGAAAAACTTCACGAACCTTTTCGCGTGGCGGATCCCGGGCGCGTCGCGGGCGGTTCGTCCGGGGATGTACGGGGCCGCTCCCGGCCTCGCACGCCGGGCCTCGCACGCAACGGCGTACCGGTCGCCGCGATCGTGCCGATCGCCGACCTCGAAGCACGGGAGGACGCGGCCGACGTGATGCTGGCCCGCGAGGCGGAGGCGGTGCTGGCCGACGGCGGACCCACCGTCTCGACGGCCGAGCTGCTGGCGGACCTGTTCGGCGAGCGCGGTGAAGGCGCCGTATGACTGCGGCAGATCCGGGCCAGCGGCCGACCCGAAGCCATGCGCACCCTGATCGCGCCGGGCGACCGGCGGAACGTCCGCCGCACCCCGTAGCGCCCCCGGCGAACTCGCGCCGGAGACGCCGCCGTTGCCCGGCGCCGCGGCTCAGTGCGCCGCCGCGCGCTCCGCCACCCCGTAGGCGATGCCGTCCAGGATGTCGTGTTCGCTGACCACGACCTCGGCGGCCCCGGCGCGCTCCATGACGCGGCGCAGGATCAGCGCGCCCGCGCCGATGACGTCCACACGGCCCGGGTGCATGACGGGGATCGCGGCGCGCTCGGCGTGGGTCGCGGCGAGCAGCCGGTCGGTGGTCTCCCTGACCTGCTCGACGCCGATGCGCGCGTGGTGGATGGCGCCCGGGTCGTACGCGGGGAGGCCCAGCGCGATCGCGGCGACGGTGGTGACCGACCCCGCGAGGCCGACCAGCGTGCCCGCCTCGGCGAGCGGCACGCGCTCGCCCGCCAGGTCGAGCGCGGCGTCGATGTCGGCCGTCATGGCGGCGATCTGGGCGGCGGTCGGCGGGTTGGTGACGACGCCGCCGTCACCGGTGAGGTGCCGTTCGGTGAGCCGGACGCAGCCGATGTCCACGCTGCGCGCGGCCCGTACCGCGCCCGTGCCGAGCACGAACTCCGTCGAGCCGCCGCCGATGTCCGTCACGAGGTAGCTGTCGCCGGGGAGTTCACGGGTGGCGCCGGTGAACGACAGGGCGGCCTCCTCGTCGCCCGTGACGACCTCGGGCGTGACGCCGAGGATGTCGCGGACGCCGCGCGTGAAGTCGTCGCGGTTCTCGGCGTCCCGCGTCGCCGAGGTGGCGACGAAGCGGACGCGGGCGGGCGGCACGCCGTGCGCGCGGATCGCGTCGGCGTACGCGCGGCACGCGGTGAACGTCCGCTCCAGCGCCTGCGGCGCGAGCCGCCCGGTGCGGTCCACGCCCTGGCCGAGGCGGACGATCTCCATGCGCCGGTCGAGGTCGGTGAGGAGCCCGGTGTCCCGGTCGGTGCGGGCGACGAGGAGCCGGATCGAGTTGGTGCCGCAGTCGATGGCGGCGACGGTCGTCATGCGGAGAGGTCCTTTCCCGCGGCCGTGGCCGCCGTGCCGTCGGTGGCCGCGTCGGTGGCCGCCGTCCCGCGCGGGACGCACGGCCCCTTCGCCCACCAGTCGGGGAGCATCGCCAGCGCCTCGTCCCCGAGCGGGTTGACGCCGGGCCCGGCCGCCAGGGAGTGCGCGACCAGGACGTGCAGGCACTTGACCCGGTCGGGCATGCCCCCGGCGCTCGGGAAGCCGGCCAGGACCTCGATGGCGTCGCGGCGGGCGAGGTAGTCCTCGTGGGCCGCCCGGTAGGCGGCGGCGAGTTCCGGGTCGTCGGCGAGCCGGGCCGTCATGTCCTTCATCACGCCGTTCGCCTCCAGCGTGCCGATGGCGGACGCGGCGCGGGGGCACGTCAGGTAGTACGTGGTCGGGAAGGGGGTGCCGTCGGGCAGCCGGGGGGCGGTCTCGACGACGTCGGGGTTGCCGCACGGGCAGCGGTGGGCGACGCCCCGCAGCCCGCGCGGCGGGCGGTCGAGCTGGGCCTGCACGACGGCGGCGTCGTCGGGGGCGGGGGGTGTCGTCTCCACGGGGAAATCTCCGGTACGGCTCATCGCGGGCGGGGCAGGGACCCGCTGCCGCGCGCGCCGCGCACGGCGGTCACTGCGGCGTTCCCGCGCCGTCGGCGCGGTCGAGTCCTTCCCACATCTTCTCGTGCCACGGCCGGTCCCCTGCGGCGCCCCTGTTCTCCAGGCGCTCGTCGCCCTCGGCGTCCCCGTCGCCCTCGGCGCCGCCGTCGGGCTCCGGCACGATGTAGCCGATCTCGCCCGGCAGGACGTACAGGAGCCGTTCCCTGGCCTGCCGTTGGACGTACGCGTCGTCCTGCCAGCGTGCCTTCTCGTCCCGCAGCTCGGCGACGCGGTCGCGCGCCTCCTCGGCCTGGCGGCGCTGGTCGGCGATCTCGGAACGCTGCTGGATGTACTGCCGCAGCGGGTACGCGAGCGCGACGACGAGGGAGCAGATCACCAGCGCGAGGACGGCCGCGCGGCCGGTGAGGCGTACGCGCCGGGGCCGGGGGGTCAGTCGGCGGGTCTGCGCCTGGTACACGCGGGCGGCGGCCTGTTCGCCGAACGCCCGCAGTCTGGTGGCGGTGGAGAACCGGTCCCGCTCCGCGGCCACATCGCCTCCCGTCCCGGCCCTGCCGTGTCGCCGTCTCGTCCGTGCACCCGTCCCCGCCACCGTACGGGACGGACGGCGGGGAGGGGCGCTGGGGACGGGGGTGGCGGGCGGATGTCGCGCCCGCCGGATGCCGTACGGGTCAGCCGCGGAAGCGCGGGAACGCGGTGCGGCCCGCGTACACGGCGGCGTCGTCGAGGATCTCCTCGATGCGCATCAGCTGGTTGTACTTGGCGACGCGCTCGGAGCGGGCGGGGGCGCCGGTCTTGATCTGGCCGCAGTTGGTGGCGACGGCGAGGTCGGCGATGGTGACGTCCTCGGTCTCGCCCGAGCGGTGCGACATCATGCACTTGAAGCCGTTGCGCTGGGCCAGCTCGACCGCGTCCAGCGTCTCGGTGAGGGAACCGATCTGGTTCACCTTCACCAGCAGCGCGTTGGCGGAGCCCGCGTCGATGCCGCGCTGGAGGCGCTCGGGGTTGGTGACGAACAGGTCGTCGCCGACGATCTGGACCTTGTGGCCGAGGGTCGCGGTCAGGGCCTGCCAGCCCTCCCAGTCCTCCTCGCTCAGCGGGTCCTCGATGGAGACGAGCGGGTAGGCGTCCACCAGCTCGGCGTAGTAGGCGGTCAGCTCCTCGGCCGTGTACGCCTTGCCCTCGAAGGTGTAGACGCCGTCGGAGAAGAACTCGGTGGCGGCCACGTCCAGGGCGAGCGCGATGTCCTGGCCCGGCGTGTAACCGGCCTTCTGGATGGCCTCGACGATGAGGTCGAGGGCCTCCCGGTTGGAGCTGAGGCTCGGCGCGAAGCCGCCCTCGTCGCCCAGGCCGGTGGCCAGGCCGCGCTCCTTCAGGACCTTCTTCAGCGTGTGGTACGTCTCGGCGCCCCAGCGGACGGCCTCGGAGAACGACTCGGCGCCGATCGGGGCGATCATGAACTCCTGGATGTCCACGTTGGAGTCGGCGTGGGCACCGCCGTTCAGGATGTTCATCATCGGCACCGGCAGCTGGTGCGCGTTGGGGCCGCCGAGGTAGCGGAAGAGCGGCAGGTCGCGGGACTCGGACGCGGCGTGCGCGACGGCGAGGGAGACACCCAGGATGGCGTTGGCGCCGAGCGAGGACTTGTCGGCGGTGGCGTCGAGGTCGAACATCGCCTGGTCGATGAGGCGTTGTTCCGTGGCGTCGTAGCCGACCAGCTCGGGGCCGATCTGCTCGATGACGGCGAGGACGGCCTTCTCCACGCCCTTGCCGAGGTAACGGCTCTGGTCGCCGTCGCGCAGTTCGAGCGCCTCGAAGGCGCCGGTGGAGGCGCCGGAGGGCACCGCGGCGCGGCCGGTGCTGCCGTCGTCGAGGCCGACCTCGACCTCGACCGTGGGATTGCCGCGCGAGTCGAGGATCTCGCGGGCGACGACGACGTCGATGGACGGCACGGGGGTCTCCTTCTGTCACAGGGCCTGATCACAGGGACTGGGTACAGGGGCATCTTCGCGCCCAGCCACCTGAGCCTAACCGGCCCCGGCGCCGCCACCGCCCCCCAGCTCGCCCGAATCGGCTGAACATCGGACGAACTCGCAGCTCAGCAGTGGTACCAGCTTTTTGTTTATCCGGTGAAGAAAACCCGGTGCGCGGGGCCTCGCGGCCACCGCGCACCGGGTCAGGTGCCGTCCCGGGCCGCCAGGGGCCCGGGGGTGCTCACAGGACGAACTGCTGACCGGGGAAGATCAGGTTCGGGTCGTCGCCGATCACGGCCTGGTTGTCGGCGTAGATCTGACGCCAGGTCGTGTCGTGGGCGGCGGCGATGGCGGACAGGTTGTCGCCCGGCACGACCGTGTAGTCGCCGCCGGTCGGCGCCTGCGGCGCCTCCTCGACGGGCTGCGCGGCGGGCTCCTCCACCGGGGCCGACTGCTCCACCGGGGCGGACTGCTCCACGGGCGCGGGCTCCTCGACCGGGGCAGGCTGCTCGGCGGGGGCGGCCTCGGGGGCCGGGTCGCCGGTGTTCAGGTCGGGGGACTCGCCGCCCGCGCTCAGCCCGGCCTGGGGGCCGCAGACGGGCCAGGCGCCGGGGCCCTGCATGGCGAGCAGGTTCTCGGCGGTGGCTATCTGCTGCTCCTTGGTGGCCTGGTCGGCGCTGGAGGCGTACTGGGTGCCGCCCGCGGCGGCCCAGCTGGACGAGGAGAACTGGAGGCCGCCGTAGTAGCCGTTGCCGGTGTTGATCGACCAGTCCCCGCCCGACTCGCACTGGGCGACGGCGTCCCAGGTGTCCACCGAGGCGGCGTTGGCGCCGGTGGCGCCGATGAGCGGGACGGCGATGGCGGCGCCGGTGACACCGGCCGCGGCGGCGAACCGCGTGGGCCTGGACGGACGGCGGTGACGGCCCTTGCTGGAGGAGAAGCGCATGACGTTCCTTCTCACCGACGCCTGCGAGGTGAGCTGTCGGGTTCGGGCCAGGTGAGTGCCCGGTCCCCGGTGCCTCGCGGCCCCTGGGACTTCACCCCGAGCCGCTCCGTACGGTGTGGCTACGGCGCGGCGTCCGTGCCCCGGCCTCGACGGCCGCCGGGTCACGGGTCTGGGTCCCCCGCTCCTGCCCGCGGTGGTGCGGTGGTGGTCCCCCGGGCCGGGGCAGGATTCGGCGTGGTCGGTCCGGGCACCCGGTGATGAACCGGGCGCAGGACACTAAACACACGCGGAGCGACTGTTCAAGAAGGGTGAAGATCGTCCCTGATCACCCAAGATCGCCGCAATGCCGCGCGAGGGCGGTGAAAGTGCCGAATCCTCGCAGGTCATCCGGCAATCGGACAGGACGGACGAGCGGGACGGACCGGGACGTCGGGGAGATGAGGGTCACACCCGTGCCCCCTGGGGAGCACGGGGCGGCGGCGCGGCGGCGTTCAGGCCGCGGCGAACCCCAAGTACGGCCGACGGCACGGGGAGATGGCGGCGGTATCCGCCGTCATGTCCGTTTTGCGGGCGCGGAGGGAGGCGGCGCCCCGCGGCGCGCGGCGGCCGGACGCGTACGTCGGGACGACGGACTCCTCGGCGCCGCCGATCTCCTCCTCGGCCTGCGCCTCCTCCGCCTCCTCGGCCCAGTCCACGTCGTCGCCGTAGTCCTCGCGGTAGTCGGGCCACAGGCCCCGCCCGGCGCCCGCCGGCCCGGCTGTCGTCACCCCGGCACCGCCGTCACGGACCTGCCACGGACGACGCTGACGACCAGTCCCCGAGCGCATTTTGTTGGGCCTCCCTGTACGAACCTGTACGAACACTGTTGCGGCTGAGGGGAACCTAGCCCTCCCCACCACTCGATCACAAGCCGATCCCACCGAGATCACGCACGGATCACACTATTGACGCGAGGTCACCCGTTCCGGTGTGAACTCCACCGGAAGAGAGCGCAGTCCACGCATGATCAGCCCCCCACGCCAGCGCAGCCCCGACCAGTCGCCTGCGGGCCGCAGGCCGGGCAGCCTCGTGAGCAGGATCTCCAGCGCGGTGCGGGCCTCCAGGCGTGCCAGCGGGGCGCCGAGGCAGTAGTGGATGCCGTGCCCGTAGCCCAGATGCGGGTTGTCCGCGCGGCCGAGGTCGAGGCGGTCGGGGTCGGCGAAGCGCGCCGGGTCGCGGTCGGCGGCGGCGAGGACGACGAGCACGGGGTCGCCGCGGCCGACCCGTTGCCCGCCGAGCGTCAGCGGCTCGGCGGCGAACCGCCAGGTGGCCATCTCGACCGGCCCGTCGTAGCGCAGCAGTTCCTCCACGGCCCGCGCGGCACGGGCGCCGCCGTCGGCCGCGTCCGCCGCGAACAGGCCGCGCATGCGCTCCAGTTGCTCCGGCGCGCGCAGCAGCGTGTGCAGTCCGTTGCCGATGAGGTTGACGGTGGTCTCGAAACCGGCGAACAGCAGGATGAAGGCCATGGCCGCGGCCTCGTCCTCCGTCAACTGCTCGCCGTCGTCCGAGGCGCGGATGAGGCCGGAGATCAGGTCGTCGCCGAGGTCGGCGCGTTTGCGGTGGATCAGTTCGGTGAGGTACGCGCGCATCCGTCGCACCGCCCGGCCGACGCCGCCGCGCCGTCCGGTGGTGTGCAGCATCATCCCGGCCCAGTCGCGGAAGTCGTCGTGGTCCTCGGGCGGGACGCCCAGCAGGTCGCAGATGGCGAGGATGGGCAGCGGGAAGGCGAAGGCGTCGATCAGGTCGGCGCTGCCCCGCGCCGCGAACCCGTCGATCAGCCGGTGGGTCAGCTCCCGCACCCGTGGCTCGAACGCGGCGACGCGGCGGGGCGTGAACGCCGTGGAGACCAGCCGCCGCAGCCGCGTGTGGTCGGGCGGGTCGATGTTGAGCAGGTGGGTCATGACCCCGGCGCCGCGCTCGCCCGGGATGCCGACGAGGCCCCGCGCGTGGGCCTGCGCGTCGTGCGCGCCCGGGTTCTTGCTGAGCCGGGGATCGGCCAGCGCGCGGCGGGCGTCGGCGTAGCGCGTGACGAGCCACGCCTCGACGCCGCTCGGCAGGGTCGCCCGGTGCACGGGCGCGTGCTCGCGCAGCCAGGCGTACGCCGGGTAAGGGTCGGTCGCGAAGCCGGGGCCGAACGGCGCGGGCGCGTCCCCGCCCGCCGGGCAGCGTCCCTCGTCAGGCACCCGAGGGCTCCCGCCGGTCGGGGATCACCGCCGAGACGCGGAAGCCGCCGCCGTCCGTCGGCCCGGAGACGAAGCCGCCGCCGAGGGCCATGACGCGCTCGCGCATGCCGACAAGACCGTTGCCGCCGCTCGGCAGCCGCGCGCCGGGCACCGCGCCGCCCGCCGGGGCGTCGTTCTGCACCAGGACGGCCACCTCGCCCTCCCGGTGCGCGAGCCGGACGCGGGCGACGGCGCCCGCCGCGTGCTTGTGCACGTTGGTGAGCGCCTCCTGCACGACGCGGTAGGCCGTGGACTCGACCGGCTCCGCGTAGCCGCGCGGCTCGCCCTCGACGGCGAGGTCCACGGCCATGCCCGCCGCGCGCGACTGGTCGATGAGCGCGCCGAGCCCGTCGAGCGCGGGCCCCGCGGGGTCGTGGCGCGGTGGCGCCGACGCGGCCGTGGAGCCGACCGGCGGCGGGAAGGGGGCGGCGGGCGCGGGAGCGGCGAGCGGCACCTTGTCGGCCGCGCGCAGGACGCCGAGCATCGTGCGCAGTTCGGTGAGCGCCTGGCGTCCCATGTCGCCTATGAGGGTGGCGTTGCGCGCGGCCTGCTCCGGGTCCTTGGGCGCGACCGCCGCGACGGCCGCGGCGTGCACGACCATGAGGCTGACCCGGTGCGCGACGACGTCGTGCATCTCGCGGGCGATGCGCCGCCGCTCCTCGCCGCGGGCCCACTCGGCGCGCTCCTCGGCGCGCTCGGCGAGCAGGGCCAGCTCCCGTTCCAGCCCGCCCGCGCGGTCCCGCAGGGACTCGACGAGCCGCCGCCTGGCCCGTACGTACATGCCCAGCAGCACGGGCGGCGCGACGAGGACGACGGCGAAGATGCCCGCGACCAGCGGGCGGAACCAGGCGGGCATCGGCTGCGCTTCGAGCCCCGGGTCGCGCTCCAGCAGGAGGTGGGTCACGAGGAAGGAGCCGACCGCCTCCGTCGCGGCGAGCGCGCCGACGAGGCGGCGGGACGCCTCCGAGGTGGCCAGGGTGTAGAGGCCGACGACGGCGAGCACGTCGCCCATCGTCGTCGGCAGGATCGCGAGGGCGACCAGGATGACGGTGAGGGGCCGCTTGCGGCGGACGACCACCGTGCTCCCCGCCAGGACGCCGAGCAGGACGATCAGCGCGGGCGGCAGTCCCGTCCGTTCGGCGAAGCCGAGGCCCTGCGCGACGCATTCGGCGGCCGAGACGACCGCGAGCCCTATGTCGAGCGCCGCGCTGCGCCGCCGCGTCCACCACCACAGCCGGTACCCCCCACCGGCCGGGGCTTCCTCCCCCGAAGTGTTCATGCCGACCAGCCTACGGGCGGTCGTGGCGGGTTCAGGGGAGGGTGGGCGGGGATACGGCGGGCCCGGGGAACCGTCGCGTCGAGGGGCGGCGGGCTGGCATAGTGTGGGGTGTCCGGCGGAGGGTGGGCAGTTCGGCCCGCTCCGTCAGGGCCTGCCATCCCCTGTGGTGTAATCGGCAGCACTGCGATTTTTGGTGTCGTAAGTCCAGGTTCGAATCCTGGCGGGGGAGCCTCAGCGGCCGAGGTGCCGCAGGCAGAGCTGCTCGTCCGCCCGCAGCTGGAGCACGAGTGGGTCGTACGGGCCGCGTTCGGCCGTCAGGTCGTCGGCGAGGCGCTGGATCTCCGGCAGGGCGAGGTCGTACTGCGCCGTGTCCAGGAGCGTCGCGGCGTACTGCTTGCGCAGGGTCCGCACGACGGGTGACGTCTCCCCGAAGCGGAGCACGGCGACCGGCAGCGTGCGCCGCAGCAGAGCGGCGACCTCGGGGTAGCGGCCCTGGGCCAGCAGCTGCTTGATCTCCCCCAGGCTCGCCGCGAGGTCGGGTTCCGGCGCGCGCGAGGGCGGCCAGGGGTCGAGGGGGCGGAGCAGCGGGCGCGTCGGGTCGAGCGGGGTGTCGGCGACGGTGGCGGCGCCCGTGCGGGAGACGAGGGCGGCGAGCGGCGCGAAGAGTCCCGCGGCGCTCTGCGGGCGGGCGGCGGGGTCCTTGGCGAGCAGCCGGTGGATCAGGTCGGCGAGGCCCGCGGGGAGGTCGGGGCGCAGGCCCGCGAGGGGGGCGGGCTCCTCGTGCAGCTTCTTGTAGAGGAGTCCGGCCGCGCCTGGCGCGGTGAAGGGGACGCGGCCCGCGAGGAGTTCGTAGCCGATGGCGCCGAGGGCGTAGAGGTCGGCGGCGGGGCCGACCGGGCTGCCGCCGACGGCCTGCTCGGGCGCCATGTAGACGGGGGTGCCGAGGAGGGTGCCGGTCCTGGTGAGGCGCGCCTCGTCGGTCTCGTCGGTGACGGCGGCGATGCCCAGGTCGAGGACGGTGGTCCGTCCGTCGGGGCGGACCATGACGTTCCCCGGCTTGAGGTCGCGGTGCACGATGCCGACGGCGTGGACGGCGGCGAGCGCGGAGGCCAGTTGCGCGAGGACGGCGACGGCCCACTGCCAGGGGTAGGGGTCGTGTTCCGCGAGGTGGTCGGCGAGGTCGGAGCCCTCGACCAGCTGCATGACGAGGAAGAGTTCGGCGCCGTCCGCGCCCGCGTCGTGCACGACGACGAGGCCGGGGTGGTCCACGCGGGCGGTCGCGCGGCACTCGCGGAGGAAGCGGTGCCGCAGGCTCTCCGGGTCGCCCGAGCCCGAGGCGGCGGCGAGGCGGTCGGCGTGCAGGAGCTTGACGGCGACGCGGCGCCCGCCCAGGGCGGTGTCGCGCCCGGACCAGACCTCGCCCATGCCGCCCTTGCCGAGGGGTTCGGTCAGCTCGTAGCGGCCGACGAGGACGCGCGGGGCGGTCATCGGCCCTCCTCGCGGCGCAGGTACGCGTCGAGCTCGTCCAGTTCCGAGGCGACCTGGCGCATGCGGGGTGACGCGGGCGGCGGCGCGGACGCGTGCGGCTGCGGGGTGTGGGGCGGCGGGACGTGCGGCGGGGGCGGGGCGGCGTACGCGCCGGGGACGACGGGCGGCGGGTGGCCGTAGGGCGTGTAGGGCCCGGCGGGGCCGGGGTGGTGGGCGGCGTGGCCGCGGCGGGGCAGGTAGCCGGTGATGGCCGCGTGGCAGCAGGCACCGGCCATGAGGGCGATCACGTACCCCCCGGCGAACGCCGACAGGTCGGTCTCGGCGTCGGAGGGGATGTTCGCGAACATGATCGTCTCGATGACGGACAGCGTCACGTACAGGGCGACGAACCACCAGTCGGAGCGGCGCTTGCGCTGGGCAGCCACGTTGAGGAACGGCACCCAGGCGAGCAGCCCCAGCGACACCAGCGGGACGAGGGCGAGTACCCAGCGCAGGATCTCGGCCCGGACGTCCCGGCGGGGTGGTGGTATGGGCGGGCCGTACATCGCACCCCCGTCGGGTATCCGTTCGAGCGACGCGGCGTCGGGCGCCGCGGACCAGGATGATATCCGCCCACGCCCGGCGCCGTTCAGCCCGCGCCGTCCCCCGGGGGGAGGGTGCCTTCCGTCAGGCCGTCCACGGTGCCCTGCGCCAGGCGTCGGCCCAGTTCCGCGGCCTCGCCGAGGGCGGTCTCGAAGGCGGCCAGCTCGGCGAAGCGGCGGCCGTAGCGGCGCTGGAGGGCGAGGGGGAGTCTCGGGACCTTGAGGCGGCGCAGATCGACGCGTCCTGCGGCGGAGGCGTAGCTGCTGGCCTGTCTGGTGTTGGCGCTGCCGCGCAGGAATCCGGCGAGGAACCACGGGTCGAGGGCGGCGGGATCGGGGCGTAGGAGGCCGGTGTGGCGCTCAAGGGTGGCGCCCGCGTCGCTGTCGGCGACGACGCCGGGGGTGGTGGTGCCGTCGTGCAGCAGGGGGACCAGGACGTCGCCGGGGCGGGTGGGGGGTGGGTCGGTGGGGTGCAGTTCGAGGGCGCCGGCGCGGGCCAGTTCTCCGACGGTGACGGTCGGCCAGTGCGGGGCGCCTGCGGGAAGTTCGCCGCGCGGTTCGGGGACGGGCGCGAGGTCGAGCGTGCGGCGCAGCGTGTCCTGGAGGTCGCGCCGCACGCCCGTGAGGGCACCGGCGGCCGTGGTGTGGCCGGGTGGGGGCAGGTGGCGGGCGGGGGTGAGATCGACCTCGTCGTCCAGCAGGTCGATGACGGACAAGGCGCGGTGGATGCCCGGCAGTAAGGGCAGGTCGCCGTCGCGCCGGAAGGTG
The DNA here is from genome assembly GCF_000719135.1 of Streptomyces avicenniae. Taxonomy (GTDB): domain Bacteria; phylum Actinomycetota; class Actinomycetes; order Streptomycetales; family Streptomycetaceae; genus Streptomyces; species Streptomyces avicenniae. The sequence continues at coordinate 87,815 of NZ_JOEK01000018.1, forward strand.
TCCCACGCGGTGAGGACGGTCTCGCGCAGCGCGGGCCAGTCCAGGCCGTCCCCGGCGCGGGTACCGGGGGTGCGTGAGGTGACGTTGCCCGTCTCGACGACCAGCAGGCGCGGTTCCGAGGCGGCGGGGGCCGCGGGGTCAGGCTTGCGCAGCACCCACAGGTGCAGGGGAAGGCTCTGGGGCGGCGCGGCGCCGGTGGGCAGGGCGATGACGGCGCGCAGCGTGCCGCGTCGGAGCAGGGCCGCGCGCAGACGGCGGCCGGTGCGGCGGGCGGCGACGGCGGGGGGCATCAGGACGACGGCGGTGCCGCCGGGGCGCAGGCGGGCCAGTGCGTGCTGGAGCCAGGCGAGTTCGGATTCGGCGCGGGCGGGGAGGCCGTACTCCCAGCGCGTGTCGTAGGACAGTTCGGCGTGGCCCCAGTGGCGTTCGTTGAACGGGGGGTGGCACAGGACGATGTCGGTGGTGAGCATGGGGAACGCGTCGGCGAGCAGGGTGTCGCCCGGGTGGACGTGGACGCTGTGGCTGCCGCGCAGGGCGAGGCGGAGCCCGCAGAGGCGGGTGAGGAGCGGGTCGGCGTCCTGGCCGTGGAGTTCGGGGGGTGGCGCGCCGTCGGCGGTGCGGGCGGCGGCGAGGAGGGTTCCCGGGCCGCAGGCGGGGTCGTAGACGGAGTCGGCGGGGCCTGCGAGGGCGGCCATGAGCGCGGCGACGTCGGGCGGGGTGAGCGTCAGCTGGCGTGCGGCGGCGTCGAGATGGCGGCCGAGCAGGAACTCGAAGGTCTCGGCCGGGCTCGTCGTGGCGGCCAGCGCCGCAGTGGCGTCGGCCTGTTCGCCGCCGCCCTCGGGGGCGCGGTCGCCGTGCTGGAGGAGCTGGTCGCCGAGGCGGGCGACGGTCTCGGCGACGCCGTCGTGGCCCGACTCGACGAGCTGCCAGAGGCGTTCGCGCAGCGGCACGTCGGCGAGCTTGCCGTGGGCGCGGAGCCAGCGTTCCACCTCGGGCAGGGCGAACGTCGGGCTGGTCTCCGTGCCGCCCACGGGCCGCGGGAAGTGGTCGTGGCGGCGGCGCCAGTTGCTGACGGCCGCCCGTCCGACACCGGCCAGCCGGGCGATACCGGCCGCGGTGACCTCGGAGTTGTGCCCCGGCACGTGACTGCCTCCTGTCGGCTGCGGTGGGACGACCTTACCCACAGTCCGGGGGTTTTCGATACACAGCGGCGCGAAGGAGGTTCGTCAGCTTGCCTGTTGACTCGATTCACAGGAGGTGTTCTCATTGACCCCGCCGACCCAGGGGGGCCGGTGGTGACGAGGGAGGGAACCTGACGTGGTCAGGACGAGGAAGCGCATGACGGCCGTGGCCGCGATCGCCGTGGCGGCACTCACGATGGGCGGCGCGCTGACCGCCTGCTCCGGCGAGGACGACGGCGGTTCGGGGGCGGAGACGACGGAGTCGGCGTCGGGCGGCGCCGAGGACACGGAAGCCGACGCGGAGCAGACCGAGGACACGGCCGAGGAGCCCCCGGCCGAGGAGGAGCCGCCCGCGGACGAGCCGCCCGCGGAGGACGACGCGGCGGGCGCGGGGACGCACGCGGCGGACGAGGGCGTACCGTTCGACGGCGACGTGACCATCACCGTCTCGGCGCCCGAGCCGTACACGCCGGACGAGTACGCCTACGGCCACACCGAGGGCAACACGGCCTACGCCGTGACCGTCACGGTGGAGAACGGCGGCGCGGAGGCGTACGACACGGACATGCTGTACGTCACCGCCCGCGCCGGTGACGACGGTGTCGAGGCCGAGGAGATCTTCGATGAGACCATGGGTTCGGGCTTCGGCGGGGCGCTCCCGCCCGGTCAGACGGCCACCGGGCAGCTCGCCTTCGACGCGCCCGCCGACGCGGCGACGCTGAACGTGCTGGTCGAGGACCTGGACGACTTCGAGAGCAACGGCGAGACCTGGACGCTCACCCTCTGAGCGGCCGGGCGCCGTGGCAGGGCCGTACCGGCGGACGCCGGGCGGGCGGGATCCCCGTGTCCCACCGCCCGGCGTCCGCCGTGCGCGCGGGCAGGCCCCGCACGCACGCCGCTCAGGCGGGCCTGTTGTCCTCGACGTGCACGACGCGCAACTCCCGCCCGTCCAGGTCGCGCAGGGAGCGGCCGTCGAGACCGACCGACAGGTCGGAGGGCCGCGCGGCGCCGCCCGGCTCCTCCGTCGGCGGCACGTAGGTGAGGACGTCCGGGTGATGGCCGACGACCACCCAGCCCCGCCCCTCGCCCAGACCTATGACCTCGAAGTCCCCCGACGGCGTGCCGACATGGACGGGACCGTACTCCCGCAGCACCTCGATGGCCTGCCGCGCCAGGTCGTCGCCCGGCTCCACCAGCACGACACAGGTGCCGTTCCCGAACAACGCCCACGACTTCTCCGGGGCGTCGAGGATCTCCCGCCAGACGCGGACGAGACCCTCCGTCCCCGCGACCGCCGCCCCGCCCGTACCGCTCACGTCACTCATGTCCCCCATCCTGGCGGACGGCACTGACAACGGGCCCTGACGTCCCGACCGTCCCGCGCGTGACGCCGAGTGCGGACAGGTCCTGCGGGCGCAGCCGCAACTGGTCGGCCGTGGCGGCGGCCTCCCCCGGCGCCCGCTTCAGGATGGCCGCCGCGCCCTCCGGGGCGATCACCGCGAAATAACTGTCCGGCACGGCCCAGGTGTTGCCCGGGGGGGCCAGGGCCAGCGCGCCGCCTGAGCCGCCCTCGCCGATCAAGAGCCCCGTGACCGGCACCGGCGAGGTCGCCACCGCCGCGAACACGTCGGCGACGGCCGGTCCCGTGCCCGCCCGTTCGTCCTCGGCTCCGGCCGCCGCCCCCGGCGTGTCGATCAGCGTCAGCACCGGCACCCCGAGCCGCCCCGCGAGCCGGACGAGGCGGGCGGCCGTGCGGTAACCGGCCGGGGTGGTCCGCGTGCCGGACTGGGCGGCGTAGGCGATCGTGCGGCCCGCGCGGCGTCCGAAGCCGCACAGCATGCCGGGGTCCACGCCGCCGCAGCGGTCGCCGCTGACGGGCTCGCGCGTCTCGAAGTACGCGTCCAGGTACGCGTCCGCGCGCGGACGGCCCGCCGCGCGGGCGCGGCACACGGCCTCCCAGCCGCCCTCGGGCAGCCCGCCCTCCACCGGCCCCGCGCCGGGCGGCTCGGCGGGGGCGAGCGGATGCGGCGGCGCCAGCAGGGCGACGTACCGGGCCAGCAGCGCGGGGAGTCCGCCGGGCGCCGCGACGGCGTCCACGTGCCCCGCCGCGTACTGGGCCTCCGCCGTGTACGCCGCCGGGTCGGCGCCCGGCGGCCGTACGCGTGAGCCCGCGAAGCCGATCTGCGCCCCCGCGACGGCGAGGACCACGTCGGCACCCGCGCCCAGCACGGCCCAGCCGCCGCCCGTCGTCGGGTCGCGGGCCACGGCGATCTGCGGCAGCCCGGCGGCCCGGGTGCGGGCCGATTCGGCGGTGAGGCGCTGGAGTTGCGTCAGGGCGCGCATGCCCTCCTGCATACGGCTGCCCCCGGTGGCGAGCAGCGAGACGAGCGGCAGGCGGCGCGCGCGTGCGGTGGCGTGCGCGGCGGCGAGCAGGTCGCCGGTGCGCTCCCCGAGCGAGCCGCCGAGGAAGCCGAACTCGAAGGAGACGAGGACGGCCTCGCGCCCGCCGATCCGCGCGGTGCCGCACACGACCGACTCGTGCTCGCCGGTGCGGCGGGTGGCGCGGGCGCGCGCCTCGTCGTAGCCGGTCCAGCCGATCGGGCCGTCGGCGGGGCCCGGCGGGGCGGGGGCGAGGGGCAGTTCGCGGAAGTCCTCCGCGACGGAGTCGGCGGCGGCGCGGGCGCTCGTCGCGTCGGGTCTGTCAGACATGGAGCGACCGCTTCAGCACCTTGCCCATGTCGTTGCGCGGCAGGGCGTTCAGGTAGTGGACGACGCGCGGGCGCTTGTGCGGCGCGAGCAGCGCGGCGACGTGCCCGGCGAGCGCGTCGGCGGGCGGCGGGGCGCCGGGGTCGGCGGGGACGATCCAGGCGACGATCCGCTCGCCGAGGTCGGGGTCGGGCTCGCCGGTGACGGCGGCCTCGCGGACCGCCGGGTGGTCGAGCAGGGCGTTCTCGATCTCGCCCGCGCCGATCTTGTAGCCGCCGCTCTTGATCAGGTCGGTGGCGCGGCGGCCGATGAGGCGGACGCGGCCCGCGCCGTCGCGCGTGGCCATGTCGCCCGTGCGGAACCAGCCGCCGGGCGCGAACGCGGCGGCGGTGGCGTCGGGGCGGTTCAGGTAGCCGGTGAAGAGGTTCGGGCCGCGCACCTGGACCTCGCCGACCGACTCGGGGTCGCCCGGCGGCAGTTCGGCCCCCGCGTCGTCCACGAGGCGCAGCTCGACCCCGGCCAGCGGCGTGCCGACCGTGCCGGGGGGCGCGGCGTCGTCGCCCGGGCGGACGGAGGTGTTCATCAGCGTCTCGGTCATGCCGTAGCGCTCGATGACGGGGCGGCCCGTGGCGCGGGTGATGCGGTCGCGGTCGGGCGCGGGGAGGGCGGCGGAGCCGGAGACGAGCAGGCGGGCGCCCGCGAGCGCGCGGACGAGCCCGGCGTCGCCGTCCAGCGCCTCGGCGATGCGGTGGTACATGGTCGGCACGCCGAACAGCATCGTCCCGCCGCCCGCCAGCGCGGCCCCGGCCGCCTCGGGCGAGAAGCGGCCGAGGTGGTGGAACGCCGCGCCGAGCCGCAGCGGGCCGAGGACGCCGAGGATCAGCCCGTGCACGTGGAAGAGGGGCAGGGCGTGCACGAGGACGTCGCGCCCGGTCCAGTCCCAGGCGTCGGCGAGGGCGTCGAGGTCGGCGCGGATCGCGCGGCGCGGGAGGACCGCTCCCTTGGGCGGCCCGGTGGTTCCGGAGGTGTACACGATCAACGCCGGGGCCTCGTCGGGCGGTTCGGGGGGCGGGGGGCCGGACGCGCGGGCGGCGAGGTCGATGTCCAGGCGCGCGAGGGCGGCTGCGGGCGCGGGCAGTTCCTCGCCAGGGGCGGCGAGGAGGACGGCGGGGGCGCTGTCGCCGAGGACGTGGGCCAGCTCGGCCGCGCCGGACCGCGGGTTGAGCGGCACGGCGGGCGCTCCTGCCAGCAGCGCGGCGGTGACCGCGACCACCGTCTCCGGCGTCGGCGTGGCCCATACGGCGACGGGGCGGCCGGGGACGAGACCGGCGGCCAGGGCGCGGGCGGCGGTGGCGAGCGCGGCATGGGTGAGCGTCAGCCGGCCGAAGCGGGCGGCCGGGCTGTCCGGTGGGACGGCGGCGCTGAGGGTGGGCAGCAGCGGGGACACGGTCGTTCCTCCCAGGGGCGCGAGGGGCGCGCGGCGGCTCGGTCCTTCCCATCATCGGCCGCGCGCGGGCCGGTCGCCCCCGTGCGTGCGCGCGGAGCGGCCTGCGACACTCGTTCGCGTACGGAGGGACCCACCGGTGATCGGACGGCACGATGCCCAGCGACGGACCCCGCGATCCCACGCCCCTGCTCGACGGGCCGTGGTACCTGACGGCGAACGAACTGCTGGCGTTCGCGCTGGAGGTGACGGCGCTCGCCTGCCTGGGCTGGTGGGGGTTCGGCGCTGATGAGGGCGTGTTGACGCGCACCGCGCTGGGCCTGGGCCTGCCGCTCGCGGGTGCCGTGCTGTGGGGGTTGTTCGCGGCGCCGCGGGCGCGGGTACGGCTGCCGCTGGCCGGGGTGCTCGTGGTCAAGGCGGCGGTGCTCGGGGGCGGGGCCTACGGCGTGCACGCGCGGGGGCACTCGACGGCCGCGCTGGTGCTGGCCGTCGTCATGGTGGCCGACACGGCCGTGGCCGAGACGGCGCGGCGCTCGGCGTCGCCGGCTCGGGCGGCGTGAGGGAGGGGAAGGGCGTGTGCGGCGCATGGAGTTGATCGCGTCCGGGCGGGACGCGGACGTGTACGCGTTGGACGGCCACCGCGTGCTACGGCGTTACCGGCACGGCGGGCCGACGGAGCGCGAGGCGCGGCTGATGGCGTACGTCGCGGAGCATGGGTACCCGGTGCCGCGCGTGCACGACGTGGACGGCGCGGACATGGTGATGGAGCGGCTCGCGGGGCCGACCATGGTCGAGGTGCTGGCGCGACGGCCGTGGCGCGTACGTCGGCTCGGGCGGCAACTGGGCGCGCTGCACGACCGGTTGCACGCGATACCGGCGCCCGGCTGGCTGCCGGTGGGCTTCGCGGGGACGGACGACGACCGCGTGCTGCACCTCGATCTGCACCCGGGCAACGTCGTGCTGACGGGGCGCGGTCCCGTCGTGATCGACTGGCGGAACGCGGCGGCGGGCGCTCCGGCGGCCGACCTCGCCATGACCCTGGTGACGGTGGGCACGGCCGACATCCCCTGGCCCGTGGTGCGGGCCGGGCGGGGGCTGTTGCTGCGGGGGTTGCGGGCCGGTTCGCGGGCGGATCCCGGGCCGTGGCTGCGGGCCGCCGTCGAGACCAGGAGGGGCGATCCGAACGTGACGGCGCGGGAGGCGGCCCGGCTGCGCGCCTTCGCGGAGGCCCCGGGGAAGGTCTCGGGGGACGGCTGACGGCGGCGGATCGGGGCGCGTTGTCAGTGGTGCCTGCTTCCATGGGGAGTGCTGGGACGTGGAGGAGGGGCGCGATGGGCACCTGGGGCAGTGGGAACTTCGACAACGACACGGCGGGCGAGTATCTGGCCGGAGTCGTGGGGCGGTTGGTGGACGAGGTCGCGGAGGCGATGGCGGGCGATCCGGTCGGGATCGAGCCCGACGAGTACTGGGGCGTCGTCGTCCCGTGCAACGTGGAGTTGCTGACCGCCCTGGCCGACGCCGGGCACGGCGCGGGGTCGTTGCCGACTCCGGCCGTCGTCGAGGAGTGGCGGCGGGCGTACATCGACGTGTGGGAGCGGACGATAGACGAGTTGGAGCCGACGCCGGGCCACCGCGCCGAGCGGCGCGCGATACTCGACCGCACCTTCGAGGGGCTGGCACGGGCCGCAGCCGCCGGGGGGTGAGTGCGCGCGGGAGCGTCCCGGCGGGTGTGCCGGGACGCGCATGATCCGGAGGTCCACACGTCCGACGCGGTACGTCGAGGACGAGCTGAGGGACGTCGGCCACGTCGCGGCCCACGGGAACGCCGCGGCGGAGCGGGACGCTGACGGGCTGACGGGCTGACGAACGTCCTTGTACCGCACGGCGGTCGTGGCCGACCCGGGTACGGGGCGGGTACGAGGCGGGGGCCTTCGCCCTGCTGCGCTGGGCGTTCCTCGGCCCCGATCCGCACGTCCGCCGGGTCGCGCTGGTCGCCGTGTCGGTCACCGGGTGGCGGGAGTTCGCGGGCGCCCTCCTGGAGGTGAGCGCGTCGGACCCCGTGGCGGGGATACGGGACCTGGCCGCGCGGGTGCGGGGCCTCGTCACCGCCGCCCCGCCACGTCCCCGTGAGCTGAGGGGGACGTCCCGGCCGGTCCCCCGTTGGGGGCGCGGGGTGCGGCGGGTCAGCCGCCGTCCGCCGCGAGGCGTACGCCGAACGCGGCGATGACGCTGCCCGTGATCCGGTCGAGCACGCGCCGGGCCCTGGGCGTGCGCAGGACCCCGCGCAGCCCCCGCGCGAAGGCCACCAGCACCGCCGACCATGCCAGGCCCAGCAGGATGTGCACGCAGGTCAGCAGCACGCCCGCCGTGAAGTGGGGCGCGCCCTGCGGGATGAACTGCGGCAGGACGGCGACGTAGAACACGCCCACCTTGGGGTTCAGCAGATTGGTCAGGGCGCCCTGCCGGAAGCCGCCGGTCAGGGTGTCGGACGATCCGGCCGCCGCGCCCTCCGCGCCGTCCTGTTCACCGGCGCCGCGGCGCCAGGTGGCGGCCAGCATCCGGACGCCCAGCCAGACGAGGTACGCCGCGCCCGCCCAGCGCAGGCACGTGTAGGCGAACTGGGAGGCGGTGAGCAGGGCCGTGACGCCGAGCGAGGTCAGGGCGCCCCACACGAACGTGCCGGTCTGGATGCCGAGGACGACACCCCAGGCACGCCTGCGGTGCCCGAGCCCGGCCGTGCGGAGGATCAGCGCGGTGTCGAGCCCGGGGGTGAGCGTCAGGAGTCCGACGACGAGGGCGAAGGACCACAGGGAGGTGGCGGTGTCCATGCGGGGCAGCGTACGGCCGCCGCCCGCCCGCCGGTACGGGCCGGGTCCGCGGGAGGACCCGGCCCGCCGCCGGTCAGGAGCCCGGAATGGTCGTCAGGAACTCGCCCGTCCAGGCGAGCAGGTCCCGCCCCGTCAGCGGCTTCCCGCCGATCCGCGCCGTCGTCGGCCGGGGCACCAGCACCTGCTGCGTGGACCGCTTGAGGACCGAGCCGGGGTAGACCCGGTTCAGCCGCAGTTCCTGCGACTCCCGCAGGTCCACCGGCGAGAAGCGGATACGGCTGCCCTGCAACGTGACGTCCGTGACGCCGCAGGAGCGGGCCAGCATCCGCAGCCCCGCGACCAGCAGCAGGTTCTCCGTCGCCTCGGGCAACGGGCCGTAGCGGTCGGTCAGTTCCTCCCGGACGGCCCGGATGTCGTCCTCGCTGTTCGCCGCCGCGATGGACCGGTACGCCTGGAGGCGCAGCCGCTCCCCCGGCGCGTAGTCGTGCGGCACATGGGCGTCCACCGGCAGCTCGATCTTCACTTCGAGGAGCGACTCGTCCGGCGCGCCGTCCCCGCCCGACTCCAGGGCCGCCCGGTAGTCCGCCACGGCCTCGCCCACCATGCGCACGTACAGGTCGAAGCCGACCCCGGCGATGTGCCCGGACTGCTCGCCGCCCAGGAGGTTGCCCGCGCCGCGGATCTCCAGGTCCTTCATGGCGACGTACATGCCCGCGCCCATCTCGGTGTGCTGCGCGATGGTGGCCAGCCGCTCGTGCGCCGTCTCGGTCAGCGGCTTCTCCGGCGGGTAGAGGAAGTACGCGTAGCCGCGCTCGCGTCCGCGCCCGACCCGGCCGCGCAGCTGGTGGAGCTGCGAGAGGCCGAACATGTCGCCGCGCTCGACGATGAGCGTGTTCGCGTTGGAGATGTCGATGCCCGACTCCACGATCGTCGTGGAGACCAGCACGTCGGAGCGCTTCTCCCAGAAGTCCACGACGACCCGCTCCAGCGTGCCCTCGCTCATCTGCCCGTGCGCCGTCGCGATGCGCGCCTCGGGGACGATCTGCCGCAGGCGCGCCGCGACCCGGTCGATCGACTCGACCCGGTTGTGGATGTAGAAGACCTGCCCCTCGCGCAGCAGTTCACGGCGGATCGCGGCGCCGATCTGCCGCTCCTCGTAGGGCCCGACGAACGTGAGGACCGGATGCCGCTCCTCGGGGGGCGTCGTGATGGTGGACATCTCGCGGATGCCGGTGACCGCCATCTCCAGCGTGCGCGGGATGGGCGTGGCCGACATCGTGAGGACGTCCACGTTGGCGCGCAGCTTCTTCAGCTGCTCCTTGTGCTCGACGCCGAAGCGCTGCTCCTCGTCCACGATGACGAGCCCGAGGTCCTTGAACTTCACCTCGGAGGAGAACAGCCGGTGGGTGCCGATGACGACGTCCACCGCGCCGTCGCGCAGCCCGTCGAGGGTCGCGCGCGTGTCGGCGTCGGACTGGAAGCGGGAGAGCGGGCGCACGGCGACCGGGAACTGGGCGTAGCGCTCGGAGAACGTCCCGAAGTGCTGCTGCACGAGCAGGGTCGTCGGCACGAGGACGGCGACCTGCTTGCCGTCCTGCACCGCCTTGAACGCCGCGCGCACGGCGATCTCCGTCTTGCCGTAGCCGACGTCGCCGCAGATCAGCCGGTCCATGGGGACGGACTTCTCCATGTCCTCCTTGACCTCGGCGATGGTGGTGAGCTGGTCGGGCGTCTCGGCCCAGGGGAACGCGTCCTCCAGCTCCCGCTGCCAGGGCGTGTCGGCGCCGAACGGGTGCCCGGGGGCGGCCATCCGCGCCGAGTAGAGCTTGATCAGGTCGGCCGCGATCTCCTTGACGGCCTTGCGGGCGCGGGCCTTGGTCTTCGTCCAGTCGGCGCCGCCGAGCCGGTGGAGCGTCGGGGCCTCGCCGCCCACGTACTTGGTGACGAGGTCGAGCTGGTCGGTCGGCACGAACAGCCGGTCGCCCGGCTGGCCGCGCTTCGCGGGCGCGTACTCCACGACGAGGTACTCGCGCGTGGCGCCCTGCACGGTCCGCTGGACCATCTCGACGTAGCGGCCCACGCCGTGCTGCTCGTGGACGATGAAGTCGCCCGCCTCCAGCGTGAGCGGGTCGAGCGTCTTGCGGCGGCGCGCGGGCATCCGGCCGCCCTCGCGGCCCGCGGCCTTCTGGCCGGTGAGGTCCGTCTCGGTGAGGACGGCGAGCCGCAGCGCCGGGGCGAGGAAGCCGTGCTCGACGGCGCCGCAGGCGACGTGGACGAGGGACGGGGCGAGGTCGGCGGGCAGCACCGGGTCGAGCCGCGCCGGGACGTTCTCGCCGCCGAGGATGTCCACGGTCCTGCTGGCCGGGCCCTGGGCCTCGGTGAGGTAGACGACGCGCCAGCCGTCGGCGAGCCAGCCCTTGGTGTCGGCGAGGGCGCGGGCGATGTCGCCCCGGTAGCTCTCGGCGGCGCGCAGGCCGAGGCGCAGGGTGTCGTCGGCGCCGTCCACGCCGCCCGCCACGTCGCCGGGCTCGGGCGGCAGGTCACCGGCGTCGCCCGCGTCCACGCTCTGCGAGAAGGGGGAGACCGACCACCACGGCATGCCGAGCGCGGCGGCGTGCTCGCGCACCTCGGCCAGGCCGCGCAGCGACGCGGCGCCGACGTCGATCGGGGCCTCGCCCGTGTCGCTCATCGAGGCGGCGGCCCAGGAGGCGTGCAGGAACTCCTGGCTGGTGGCGACGAGGTCGGCGGCCCGCGTGCGGACCCGCTCCGGGTCGAGGACGACCGTCAGGGAGCGGTCCGGGAGGACGTCGAGGAGCAGCTCCATGTCGTCCACGAGCACGGGCGCCAGGGACTCCATGCCCTCGACGGCGATGCCCTCGGCGATCTTGCCGAGCAGCTCGACCAGCTCGGGGTGGGCGACGGCCAGCTCGGCGGCGCGGCGGCGCACCTCGTCGGTGAGGAGCAGTTCGCGGCAGGGCGGGGCCCACAGCCCGTGCGGGGCGACTTCGAGGGACCGCTGGTCGGCGACCTTGAAGTAGCGGACCTCCTCGACGTCGTCGCCCCAGAACTCGACCCGCAGGGGGTGTTCCTCGGTCGGCGGGAACACGTCGAGGATGCCGCCGCGCACGGCGAACTCGCCGCGCTTCTCGACCAGCTCGACCCTGCTGTACGCGGCGGCGGCCAGCGCCTGCGTGACGGTGGACAGGTCGGCGCTCTCCCCGGCGCGCAGCGCGACGGGCACGAGGTCGCCGAGGCCCTTGACCTGCGGCTGGATGACGGAGCGGATCGGGGCGACGACGACGGAGACCGGTCCGGCGCCCGGGTCGTCGGACCGGGGGTGCGCCAGGCGGCGCAGGACGGCGAGGCGGCGGCCGACGGTGTCGGCGCGCGGCGAGAGGCGTTCGTGCGGCAGCGTCTCCCAGGCCGGGTACTCGGCGACCTCGTCGGGGGGCAGCAGGGAGCGCAGCGCGGCGGCCAGGTCCTCCGCCTCGCGGCCGGTCGCGGTCACGGCCAGGACGGTGCGGCCGGTGCCGCGCGCGAGCGCGGCGATGGCGAAGGGCCGCGCGGCGGGCGGGCCGACGAGATCGACATGACGGCGTGTGCCGTCGTCCGTGGCGGCGACGGCTTCGGCGAGCGTCGGCTCGTGCGAGACGGCGGCGAGCAGACCGGCGAGAGACATCAGTGGTTTTCCGTCCCCGGAAATGGACAACACGAAAGCCCGGCGGGAGCACCGACCGGGGGGTTCCCAGGGTACGCCGCCGGGCGGGTGACCGCGTGCGGGCTCGGCCCGCGGGGGGGGCGCCGGTCAGGTGTTCACCCGGGGGCGCCGTCCGCCTCGGCGCGCAGGCCGCCCAGCAGGAGGTCGAGGCCGCCGCGGAACTCGTCGTCCGCCGCGAGGCCACCGGCGTCGGCCGCCGTCGCGGCGAGCAGCGGGTGGTCGTCGGGGGGCAGCGCGGCCAGCGCCTCGGTGCCGGGCCCGGCGAGGGGGCCGAGGCGGTTGTTCTGGAGCGCGCCGATCAGGTAGGCGGTCAGCGCGCGCAGGGCGACGACGCGCCGGGTGCCGTCGAGTCCGGCCGCGGTCAGGGCGGTGAGGACCGCCTCCGACCAGCGCCACACGCCCGCCGCGCCGTGCCGGTGGGCCACCAGCAGCGGGACCGTGGCGGGGTGCTCGGCGACGGCGGCGCGTGCCCGTTCCATGAGCGCGGCGACCTGCCGGTCCCAGGGCGCGGGCGGCGGCGTGACGTCGATGTCGCGCAGCACCCGGTCCACGACGAGGCGTTCCAGCTCGGCGCGCCCGGCGACGTAGCGGTACAGCGCCATCGTGGACATGCCGAGCCGGTCGGCGACGGCGCGCATCGTGAGACCGGCGGGGCCGTCCTGGTCGAGGACGGCGAGCGCGGCGTCGGCGAGCTGCGCCGGGGTGAGGGAACGGGGTCGTGGCATCGCCTTGACAGCGTACCGGGTACGCTCATAGCGTCGGTAAGCGTACGGCGCACGCTTACGTGTCGCCACCGGCGAAGGGACCGATCCGCGATGGCCGCGCAACCCCACCCGTCACCCACCAGGTACCGCCCCGGATCCGTCGTCGCGGCCCGCCGCCTGACGGCGCTCGACGGGGAGCCGATCGCCGTCCCCGCCACCGACGGGAAGCTGGTGCATCTCCAGTTCCGCCGGTTCGCGGGCTGCCCGGTCTGCAACCTGCACCTGCGCTCGATCGCCGTGCGCCACGGCGAGATCACGGCCGCGGGCGTCCGCGAGGTCGTCGTCTTCCACTCCCCCGCGTCCGAGCTGCTGCCGCACGCGGACGGGCTGCCGTTCGCGCTGATCGCCGACGGGGAGCAGGCGCTGTACCGGGAGTTCGGCGTCGGACGCGGCAGCCGCTCCGTCCTCGACCCGCGCGCCTGGCCCGCGATGGCGTACGGGGTGCTGCGGGACCTCGGGCCCGTCCTGCTCCGCAGGCGGCGTCCGCCCGTGGCCCGCCCGGCGGGCGGACGGCTGGGGCTGCCCGCCGACTTCCTGATCGCCCCTGACGGCACGGTCGTGGCCGCCACGTACGGCGCGCACGCGAACGACCAGTGGTCCGTGGACGAACTCCTCGCCCACGCCGCCACCGCGCGCCGCGCCGGGACGGGGGACGGCGCGTGACCTTCGACCGGACCGCGGACGCCGCCCGCTACGAGGTCGTCGGCGCGGGCAGCGACGCGGCGCTGTTCGCCGCCGCCGCGCTCGAACCCGCCGACCGCGTCCTCGACATCGGCTGCGGCTACGGCCGCACCACCCTGCGCGCCGCCGCCCAGGCACCGGACGGCGAGGCCGTGGGCATCGACATCGCCGCGCCGCTCCTGGCCGAGGCCCGGGCGACGGCGGCGAGGACCGGCGTGCGGAACGTGTCGTTCGTGCACGCGGACGCGCAGACGCACCGCTTCCCCGAGGCCGCGTTCGACGTCGCGCTCAGCCGCAACGGCGTCATGTTCTTCGCCGACCACACGGCCGCCTTCTCGCACATCGGCCACGCCCTGCGCCCCGGCGGCAGGCTGGCGTTCACCGTGCCGGGCGACCCGGCGTCGAACGAGCTGCCCCAGGTGCTCGGCGCCGCGCTGCGCGGACTGCTGCCGTCCGGCATGACGAGGAGCGGCGCGCCCGGCGTCTCCTCGCTCGCGGACCCCGGCAGGATCAGGGACGTGCTGACCGGCGCGGGCTACGAGCGGATCACCGTCACCGGCCTGGGGACGACGCTCCGGCTCGGCGCGACGGTGCACGAGGCCGCCGCGTTCCTGCGCGACTGGGGCGCCGTCCGCGACGCCCTGCCCGACCCGGAGTCCCCCGCCGTCACGGAGGCCCTGGCCGCGGCGCTCGCGCCCTTCGGCCCGTCGCTGCGCGCCACGGCCTGGCTGGTCAGCGCGCGGCGACCCGTACGGTCGGCTCGTGACGGACGGGGAAGTTGACGGACGCCGCGATGAAGCAGCTGTCGGACGCGGGGCCGTGCAGCGCGGTGGCGGCCTCGACCATGCCCGCCTCGGCCACGGTCACGACCGGCCGCAGCAGGACCTCCGTGAACGCGCCCGCGCCGCCCGTCTCCTCCATCGTGCCGCTCGCGGCGTCCTCGTAGCCGGTGACGACGATCTTCCGCAGGGAACACAGGGCCAGGTAGCTGAGCATGTGGCACTGGGAGAGGGAGGCGACGAGCAGTTCCTCGGGGTTCCAGCGCGTGGCGTCGCCGAGGAACGCGGGGTCGGCGCTGCCCGGCAGGGCGACCGTCTTGCCCTCGGCCGCCGCCTCGGTGTCGCGCGCGTAGGTCTTGTATGCGGTGGTGCCGCCCGAGGCCGCGCCCGTCCAGCGGACGGTGACCTCGTAGCCGTGCTGCCGTGTCCTGCTCACGCTGCCGCTCCTTCACATGACGAGTACCGATCCCCCCATGATCGCGCACCCAATCTGACGTGAGCATGCCCCTAATCTGTTACCTGCAGCTCGCGGTGCAGAAACGTTCCGCCGCCACGATGGCAAGTGAGCCAGGCCCCTGTCCGCCCCCACAGCGAGGGACTTCGCGTGAACCCCCACTTCTACGCGCGTCACCGAATAGCCATGGCCGCCGCCCTCACCGGCGTCGCCACCGTGGCCTCCCTGCTCAGCGCCCCCGCCGCCCAGGCCGCGTTGCCGACACCGGTCAGCGCCGCGACCGCCCGTTCCTACCTCGCCGCCCTGCCGGTCGCCACCGAGGACCGCTCGGGCTACAACCGCGACCTCTTCCCGCACTGGATCACCCAGAGCGGGAGCTGCGACACCCGCGAGGTCGTCCTCCAGCGCGACGGCACCAACGTCGTGACGAACGGCAGCTGCGCCGCGACCAGCGGCAGTTGGTACTCCCCCTACGACGGCGCCACCTGGTCGGCCGCGTCCGACGTGGACATCGACCACGTCGTGCCGCTGGCCGAGGCGTGGGACTCGGGCGCCGACGCGTGGACGACGTCCCGCAGGCAGGCGTTCGCCAACGACCTGAGCCGTCCGCAGCTCGTCGCCGTCACGGACAACGTCAACCAGTCCAAGGGCGACCGCGACCCCGCCGAGTGGATGCCCTCACGCGGCGCGTACCACTGCACGTACGCCCGCGCCTGGGTGCAGGTGAAGTACTACTACGGGCTCTCGGTGGACTCCGCCGAGAAGAGCCGGCTCACCAGCGTCCTCAACGGCTGCTGAGCCCCGCCCCCTCCACCGCACCACCGCGTCACCGCCTCCTCGGGCGGCCCGGCACGCCCCGGGCCGCCGCACGGACCACCCCCCTCCCCCGCCCCGTCGTGCTCACAACCGCAGGGCGGCGGAGGGGGGTTCACGCGTGCGGGCCGCCGCCTACACCGTGATCATGTCGAACCGCTCCCACGGCCCGATGGCGTCGCGGTTCGCGATCAGCGGCGCCGTGCCCGCGTTCGCCGCCGACACGTACCGCCCGTTGGCCTGCGCCCGGAGGCTGACGCTGCCGTCGGCGTTGCGGATCAGCTGGAACGTCTCCCAGGGCCCGGCCGTGGCCCGGTTCGCGATCAGCGGCGCGGCCCCCGCGTTCTCCGCCGAGACGTACAGGCCGTTGACCTGCGCGCGCAGCCCGATCATGCCGCCCGGCAGGGTGACCACGTCGAACCGCTCCCAGGCGCCGATGCTCGCCCGGTCGGCGATCAGGGGCGCCGCGCCCGCGTTCGCCGCGGTCACGATCTGCCCGTCGGCATGGGCGCGGAACCCGGCGGTGGAGGCCACCGGCGGCTGGGCGGGGATGCGGAACGTCGAGGGCGAGTCGTTGCGGACCGCGACCTGGCCCGCGCGGAGGTTCGTCACCGTGGTGCCGGAGAAGTTCCCCGTGCCGGTGACGCCCGGCTGGACCCAGATCCCGTGCAGGGCAGGGCCGTCGATCGTGTTGTTCGTCAAGGTGGCGTTGACACGCTCCCGTTCGACGGACAGCCCCGCGCCGAGCGAGCCGCGGAACACGTTGTTGGTCAGCGTGACGTTCGTGTAGGCGTCGGGGAACTGCGAGGTGGCGGGCGGCGAACCGATCCGCGCGCCGTGCCGGACACCGTTCCAGCCACCGCCGCCGATGAGGACGTTGCCGGTCACGAGCGCGGACTCCAGGGGGCGCCCCGAGTCGCCGAAGATGCCGATGTCCAAGGTGCTGTTGGACGACACGCTGTTGACGAGGTTGTTGCGCATCTCGATGTCGGTGCCCCCCGCGATCCGCAGGCCGTTGGCCCACCACGGCGCGATCGCCGTGTTGTTGAGGACCCGCGCGCCGCTGAGCCCGGGGTTGTCGCCCGCGGCCCCGGCGTCGGAGTAGACGGCGAAGGAGTCGTCGCCCGTGCCGCGGGCGAAGTTGTTCTGGACGGTGATGTCGTTGCCGCGCTTGTCCGGGTGCGGGGTGTTGCTGTTGTTGATGTTGTAGCCGTCGCCGTAGCTGTCGGCGGTGCGGCTGTCCCGGATCGTGCCGCCGGTGCCGGAGAGCCAGTTGGCGTCGGTGTGCCGCGTCCAGATGCGCTCGACGAGCCAGCCGTCGGCGCCGCTGGCGTTGATCCCGTAGTCGGAGCCGCCGGTGCCGCGGACCTCGCGCCAGATCGCGTTGGCGTCGATCTGGAGGTCGGAGAGCATGGTGCCCGAGCCCACCAGGATCTGGGAGCGCCACGAGACGGTGGGCAGCGGGACCTTGCGGTACAGCGTGGTGTGCCACATACCGGCGCCCCTGACCGTCACGCCGGTGAAGTCGAGCGGGACGGGGGCCAGGCTGTTCGTCAGGTAGGTGCCCGGCGGTATCCAGACGGACTTCCCCTGCTGGCGGGCGGCGTTGACGGTGTTCTGGATGGCGACCGTCGAGTCGGTGCCGAAGGTCGGGTCGGCGCCGTAGCTGACGACGGAGAGTGAGTCGGCGGGCTGGGTCCTGGCCGGGCCGACGTTCTCCAGATCGACGGAGTCGAGGGCGTAGAACGCGGCGGTGTTGGCGGCGTCCTTCCGGAGCGTGATGGTGCTGCCCGGGGCGATGGCGGCGCCGGTGATCCGCACCGGGAATTCGTTGTAGAAGCGGTAAGGCATTCCTCCGGCGTTGGGGTCGTCGGGATTGGTCGTGGCGCCCCGGTAGTTCCACGCCTGGCGGGAGCTGAGCGTGATGGCTTGGCGGAACGTGCCGTTCACGTAGACGTTCAGCGTCGCCGTGATGCCGCCGCCCGCGGGGGCGTCGGGTATCGAGGCGCGGACGACGAGGGAATTGGCGTTCGCGCCGCTGCTGTTGGGGATCGTGACGGAATCGCCGGTGGCCCGCAGCTCGGCGAGCGCGTAGCCCGACGCCTCGGTCTCCAGCGTGGCCGCCGTCGGACGCGGCGCTCCGGGGACGAGGGAGCGGACGCGGGCGCCGCCGCCGAGCGTCCCGGTCTCGGCCTCGACCGTCACGAACGGGGTGGTGGCCCCGGCCGCGGCGATCACGTCGGCCTCGGACGGCCCGGCGGCGGGGACGGCGGGCGCGGCGTCCGCGTGCCCCTCCTGCGCGGGAAGAACAATCAGGGCGCCCGTGGCGGCCAACGCCATACCGCACAGGCTGGAAAAGATTTTTCTGTACACGAATTCACCTCTCGGTGGGGGGAACTACTGGACGGACCGGTAGACCACGAGCAGGCATGCCTCGAAGTACTCACGTAGCGCGGGGAAGTGAGCAGTGGGCATTCTGGTATGGAGAAATGAATTGCACAATGAATTCGTCACCGTCGGCCGGACAATCGGCGGGCGGACGCCGGGTGTTCGGGGTGCGGGCCGTGCGGGAAGCCCGCCACGGGGCCGGGCTTCCGCGACGCACCGTGACGGGCGGTTCCGGCGCGTCGGCCTACCGCTGGGTGGCGAGCCAGCTCTCGAAGGACGTCGGCGCGATGCGGGCGCCGTCGCCCGGGAGCAGGACGTCCCCGGCCATGTCGGCGCCGAACAACCCGGACCAGCTCGGGACCAGCCGCACCGCGTGGCCGCGCGCGTCGAACGTGCGGCGGGCCATGTCCACCAGGTCCTGCCGGTCGGGCCCCGCGACGTCGCGGTAGCGGCCCTGCGGGGCGCCCGCCGCGATCTCGGCGAGGACGTCGGCCACGTCGGCGGGCGCGATCGGCTGCACGAGCAGCGGCGGGACGGTGGCGGCGCCGTCCCGCTCGGTCCAGCCCGCGACCATCGCCGCGAAGTCGGTGAACTGGGTGGCCGGGACGATCGTCCACGGCACGGGCCCTGCCGCGACCAGGCGTTCCTGCTCGCGCTTGCCCGCGTAGTGCGCGTTGCCCTCCACGCGGTCGATCCCGACGATCGAGAGCAGCACGTGGTGCCCGACGCGCGCCCGCCGCCCGGCGGCCAGCAGGTTCCGGGTGGTGGCGCCGAAGTACGCGACGGCCTGCGCCGGGTCTGTCGCCGTGCTGTTCGTCGCGTCGATGACGGCGTCGGCGCCGGTGAGGGCGTCGTCCAGGCCCTCGCCCGTGGTCAGGTCCACGCCGAGCGAGCGGCTGACGCGCACGACGTCGTGCCCGTCCCGCTCCAGCGCGGCGGTGGTCAGGGCCCCGATGTTCCCGGTGGCCCCGGCGACGGCGATCCTCATCCGTTGACTCCTTCGTCTCGCACAGGCTCGGAACTCTATCTCGGACTTCATGCATCCACAATCTCCGAGATAGGATCGAGGGCATGAAGCTGCCCGTGAGTACCGAATGGTTGTTGCACTGCGCCACGACGCTGGCGCAGCTCGACGAACGGTCCACGACGTCGGCGGCGCAGCTCGCGCGCTACTACGACCTGCCGCCGGCCTCCCTGGCCAAGCAGCTGCAATCCCTCGTCAGGGCAGGCGTGTTGACGGCGACGACCGGGCCGCGCGGCGGCTTCAGGCTCGCGCGGCCCGCCGCGGGGATCACGCTCCTCCAGGTCGTGGAGGCGGTGGACGGCCCGTCGTCGCCCTACGAGTGCCGCGAGATCAGGCAGCAAGGACGGGGCGCGCTGCCCGCCGAGGACTGCCGGGACACGTGCGTCCTGGCGCGGAGGATGGCCGAGGCGCACGAGGCGTGGCGGCGCAGCCTGGCCGCCACGACGCTCGCCGACATCGTCGCCGAGCTTCCCGCGACGGCCCCGGCCCGCACCCGGCGGCGCATGGCGGACACGGCGGGGGGCTGAACCTGCGACCGGCAGGTGGTCGGGGGCGGGTTGTCCCGGCGCGGGGCGGGGATGACCGGGCGCATGGAGATCTTCACGTTCGACCGCGCGGAGCGGGTCGTGGGACGTTTCGGCAGCGTCGGCACGCGCGCGACCCGCGTCGCGGCGGGTGACGGCGGCGCGGTGTCCTTGACCTGCCTGACGCTCGCGCCCGGCGGGACGATCGGCGCGCACCGGGCGCCCGTGCCGCAGCTCTTCCTCGTCGTCGCGGGGGACGGCTGGGTGGCGGGGGCCGACGGCCGCCGGACCCCGGTCACGGCCGGTACGGGGGTGCGCTGGGACGCGGACGAGACGCACGCGTCGGGCAGCGAGGCGGGGCTCACGGCGCTCGCGCTCGAAGGCGCGGGCCTGCGCGTCTTCCCGCCCGACCCGCCCGACCCGCCCGACCCGCCGGGCTCGGGCGACGGGGGACGGCTCGTCTGAGGCACCGGGGGCGCGGGCTCACGCCGGGTCCGGCGGCTCGTTGAGCGCGGACAGTTCGCGGGCACGCCGCACCAGTGCCTCCCGCACGGCGTCGGGGGCCAGGACGCGCAGCGGCGTGCCGAGCGTGAGCAGGTAGCGGGCGAGGCCGTCGGCGTCCATGCCGCCGACCTCCACGACCGTCGCGTCGGGGCCGTCCTCCCGGTGCGTGCCGACCGACGGGGGGACGATCCGCAGCGCCGCCTCCATCGGCAGGGGCAGCCGCACGGTGGCCGTGCACGGGTAGCCGCGCAGGGCGGTGTTGCGGCTGACGAGCCCGGCCGGGTCGGGCGGGTCGCCGCCGTACTCGGCCCGCGCGCCGGTGCCCGTCGTCGTGACGACGCGGTCGGCGCGGAACGTGCGCCAGGCGCCGCGCGTCACGTCGCGGGCGACGAGGTACCAGCGCCGCCCGGTGTGGACGAGACGGTACGGGTCGATCTCGCGGACGGTCGTGCGGCCCGCGCCGTCGCGGTAGGTGAGGCGGACCCGTTCCGCGGCCCGGCAGGCGGTGGCCAGATCGAACAGGACACGGGCGCCGACCTGCCGTTCCGCGTTCCCCGGGAGGCGGACGAACGCCGTGTCCATCTCGCCGAGCCGGTCCGCGATGCGCCGGGGCAGCACCTGCCGCAGCTTGAGCAGCGCGGACAGCGCCGCCTGGTCGCCGCCCAGGGCGCCGCCGAACGCGGCCTCCCGCAGCCCGACGGCGACGGCGAGCGCCTCCTCGTCGTCCAGGCTGATCGGCGGGAGGCGCGTGCCGTGGCCGAGGCGGTAGCCGCCCCAGGGGCCCGGCTCGGACTCCACGCCGTAGCCGAGGTCGCGCAGGCGCGCGATGTCGCGGCGGACGGTGCGCTCCGTGACCTCCATGCGCCCGGCGAGCTCGCCCGCCGTCCAGCTGGGGCGGGCGGACAGGAGGGAGACGAGCCGCAGCAGGCGGGTGGAGGTACTCATCACACCGCCCAGTCTCGCCGACCAGGACAGAAGCCGTCCTGGTCACGTCCTAGCGTGCTCGGCATGACCACGGACACCACTGGCACCACCGACAGCAACGACAGCAACGACAGCAACGACACGAGGCCCACGACCGACGAGACCCCGGCGGGCGCGCCGCGCGCGACCTGGGCCGGTGTCTCCTTCGACTGCGCGGACCCTGCGGCGCTCAGCCGCTTCTGGGGCGAGGCCCTCTCCCTGTCCGCGCTGCACACGAGCGACGACTTCATCCTGCTGGGGAGCGCGGGCTCGCCCGGCCTGGGGTTCTGCCGGATCGACGGGTACGAGCCCCCGACCTGGCCGACGCCCGAGCGGGAGAAGCAGGCGCACCTCGAGATCGGCGTCGAGGACCTGGACGCCGGGCAGGCCAGGATGCTGGCGCTCGGCGCGACGGAGCCGCCGTCGCAGCCGTCGCCCGACCGGTGGCGGGTGCTGCTCGACCCGGCGGGGCACCCGTTCTGCCTGTTCGTGCAGGCATGACCCGGCGGTGTGCCGCCCCGTCCCGTCCCCACGCCGGAGCGGGGCGCGGGCGGGGCGGCACACGGCCCCGGGTCAGGCGTGCGTGAGTTCCGCGACGACGACGCCGAAGGGCGGCAGCGTGACGGCGTCGAGCGGCGCGCCGCCGTCGAGGGTGCGCAGGGCACCGGCGGACGGGGCGACGACCGGCGTGACGGTCACGGCCTCCGCGTGCTGGCTCACGAACCAGACGAACGAACGTCCGTTCTCGTGCTCCATGCGGCCCACCATGACCTGCGCGTCCGGCACCGTCACCTCGGGCGTCACGCCCGCCTCGGCGGCCAGGGCCGCGTAGAGGCGGTGCGTCGGCTCGGGGTTGACGCGCGGGGTGAGCGCGGCCATGTGCTCGATCGGGTAGGTGCACAGCACCATCCGGCCGCTGCCGACGGCGTACGACAGCAGAGCGGGACGGCCCTGCGCGTCGGTGGCGACGACCTCGGCCCCGTCCGGCTCGACCGGCAGGCGGCTGCGCGAGTTCTCCGTGCCCGCGACGGCGAAGCACAGCTCCTCACCGGCGCGGATCGCGCCGAAGTCCCGCTGGAAGACGAGCCGCACCTCGTTCTCCGTGATCGGGTCGGTGAGCCCGTACCGCAGGCTCTTCTTCACGCCGAACGTCTCGTCCAGCCTCGGCCACCACGGGCCGCGCTGCACCCCGTGCTCGCCGACGAAGTACGACGCGTACACCGTCGCGCCCGCCTCGGCGCGCGCCCGCAGCTGCCGCCAGCCGGGGGCGGTCAGCTGCTTGGCCGACGGCAGCAGGTAGAGCGCGCAGTCGTCCGGCAGGCCGTCGGCCTCGCGCGCGACGCCCACGGGCAGGTCGGCCTCACGGGCGGCGACGTACGCCTGCCGGGTGTGGGCGAAGACGCTGGACGCGTCCTCCGGCTGGGTGAAGGGGTAGCGCTTCTCCAGGAACGAGGAGACGACGAGCGCGATCCGCGTCGGGGCGCGGTGGAGGCGGGCGACGTCCACGGCGGCCAGCACCTCGGTGAAACGTTTGACCTCCCGCAGCTGCTCCTTCGGGCGGCCCTGGTCGTCGGTGAGCCCGAAGTGCATCTCGAACGGGTGGTGGGAGTAGGGCTCCTGGTTCCACAGCGCGTCGTAGTCGGTGTTGTTCCACGGGATCCAGCCGGTGGCACCGGCCAGCAGCGTGTTGTGCAGGATCTGCCGGTAGTAGTGGGCGGCGTTCTCCTCGGACACGTAGTCGGAGGTCAGGCCGAACTCCTCCATGATCACCGGCTTGCCGTCGATGTCGAGGAGTTCGCAGATGAACGCGGCGCCGAGGTGCTGGCGCACCTCGTCCGTCTCCATGCGGTAGACGTGCGGGCCGTGGAAGTCGATCAGCGGGGCGAGGTCGCGGACGCGGAAACCGTTGTCCGCGCCGGTGACCTCGACGCCCCAGGCGCCGTCGCCGACCGAGACGGGCTGCCGCGCCCCGGCGGCGCGTACGGCGTCGATGAGGGTCCGCGCCCAGGCGGTGACGGCGTCGGCGTCCACCGTGCCGATGCCGCGTGACTGCCAGTGGGCGTAGATCGGGATCTCGTTGGTGAGCAGCCAGCCCGCGACCGCCGGGTGGTCCTTCCAGCGGGCGGCCAGCTCGCGGACGTACCACTCCTGCTGGGCGACGAAGGAGGCGTCGGAGAAGAGGTCGCGGCCCGCGCGCCAGGCGGGGTCCCAGTTCTGGCCGGACATGTGGCCGACGAGGAAGGTGGGGATCGTCGTCATGCCGAGCGCGTGGTGCCGGTCGAGGAAGTCGTCGTAGTGGGCGAGGAGTTGCTCGTCCAGGGTGTTCTCCGCCGGCATGAAGTCCGGCCAGTAGAAGAAGGACCGCGTGAGCGTGATGCCGTGGTCCCGCATCACGCGCAGCTCCTCGTCGATGACGGCGGGCCGGTAGTCGCGCCACATCAGGGGGCCGCCGGTGCGTGACCAGTAGTTGACACCCACCCACACCGATCCGTCGGGGAGTTTCGCCGCGTTGCGCCTCATCGGTGGACCCGCTCTCTTCCGTGCCGTTCCGTTGTCGTCCACCGACAGGTATATCGTTATACCAAGGCCGCTGTCGATACCCCGGCCCACGTGGACCGATCTCCGAGGTACAACGTTTTCCTCTCCGGTCACGGGCCACGGCCGCCACGCCGCTGGTACGGTGTGGGCACTCCTCCCGGGCCCTGCGGCGGCCCGGCGGGCGGAACGAAGGGGTTCTCGGGTGGCGGGACGCAAGGGAGCGGCGAAGCCGACGATCGCCGACGTGGCGGCGCTGGCCGGTGTGTCCGTGTCGGCCGTCTCCAAGGTGGTCAACGGGCGCGGCAGCATCTCCGCGCCGACGAGGCAGCGCGTCCTGGACGCCGCGGAGAAGCTCCGCTGGTCGCCCTCCGCCACCGCCGTCGCCCTGCGCGGCGCACGCACCAAGGCCATCGCCATGGTCGCGAGCCGCGCCCCCGACGTCCTCGCCGCCGACCCGCACTTCACCGTCCTCATCGCGGGCATAGAGCGCGAGCTGGCCCCGGCCGACCACGGCCTCCTGCTGCACATCGTCGGCGAGGAGCCGGACGCCGAGGAGCGCGCCTACCGCCGCCTCGCCGGGGAACGCCGCGTGGACGGCGTGATCCTCACCGAGAGCCGGGTGAACGACCCGCGCTTCCAGCTCCTGCGCGACCTCCGCCTGCCCGCCGTCCTCGTCGGCGAGCCCTGGCCCGACGACCCCGTCACCACCGTGCGGGCCCCCGCCCAGGACGCGGGCATGGCCGAGGCCGTCGCCCACCTGCTCGACCTCGGACACCGGCACTTCGCCTACGTCTCGGGCCCCGAGGACCGGGTGCACACCGTGTTCAGGCGCCGCGTCTTCGAGTCGGCACTCGCCGCCGCGGGGCTGCGCCCCGGCTGGATGATGACCACCGACTTCACCCCGCAGGACGCCGCCATGGCGACGACCGCCCTCCTCTCCCCGAAGAACGCGAGCCGCCCCACCGCCGTCCTGTACGCCAACGACACCATGGCCATCGCCGGGATGTACGCGGCCCGCCGCCTCGGCTACGACGTGCCGGGCGACGTGTCGGTCGTCGGCTACGACGACCTGCCGCTCGGCGGCGTCGTCTTCCCCGGCCTGACCACCATCGGCCAGGACCTCACCGAGATCGGGCGCGCGGCGGCGGCCGAGATGTTCCGCCTCCTCGACGTCGCGCGCACGGACGAGACGCCGCTGCCCGCGCTCGCCGCGCCGCGCCTCGTGGTCCGCGAGTCCACCGGCCCGGCCCGCCCCGGCCCGGGGCACTCCCCCCGTTAGGCCGCCGCGTGCCACCGCTGGCCGCGCGCGCCCTCGGCGCGCTGCACCGTTTCAACGCCACGCACCCGTGGGACCACAACGCCCACCACCACCGGTGGATCACGCGGCGGCTCCCCCGCCGTCCCGCCAGCGCCCTGGACGTCGGCTGCGGCAGCGGCGACCTCGCCCGGCTCCTGGCCCGGCGCGCCACGACCGTGCACGCCCTCGACGCCGACCCGGCCGTCCTCGCCCTCGCACGCGGTCTGACCCCGCCCGCCGCGCCCGTCACGTACGCGCTCGGCGACGCCGTGACCGATCTGCCGCCGGGGCCGCACGACGTGATCACCTGCGTCGCCGTCCTGCACCATCTCCCGTTCGCCGAGGCCCTGACCGCCTTCCGCGAACGGCTCGCCCCCGGCGGCACCCTGCTCGTCGTCGGCCTCTACCGGCGGCACACACGCCGCGACGCCCTCACGGACGCCGTCGCGATCCCCGCCAACGCGGCGATGGGCTGGCTCAGGAACAGGGGCCGCCGCGCACCCCTTCCCGTCGCGATGACGGCGCCCACGCGCCCGGCGGGGATGACGCTTGAGGAGATCACGCGCGAGGCGCGCCGCCTCCTGCCGGGCGCCCGGCTGCGGCGCAGGCTGTTCTGGCGCTACACCCTGGAGTGGCGAAGGCCTTGAACGCGCGTCAGGTGCGGCGCGCCGTGAGCATCGCGAACGTCAGGTACTCCCCGGCGTCCTTCAGGAGCATGTCGATGACGGGCTGCTGCGCCGCGCCGTCGGAGCCGTGGGCGGCGCAGGCGCGGGTCCACAGGAGCCAGTCGCGCCATCCGTCGGGCTGCGCGCGCGCCGACGTGACGGTGACGAGGCCGGTCGTCTCCCACAGGAAGCGCCACCACTCCGGCGTGTGCCAGGCCATGGCCTCCCAGCCGACGACCTCCCGCACATGCGGCGGCACGCCCCCCATGTCCCGTGCCTCACGGGTCATCGCGGGCGTGGCGACGCCGAGTTGGCCGCCGGGCCGCAGGAAGCGCACGAGGTAGGGCAGGTAGGAGTCCGCCGTGCCGAAGTACTCGAAGGCGTCGATCGACACGATCGCGTCGAAGCTCTCCCCGTCGAACGGCAGGGTGTGCGCCTCGGCCCGCACCGCCTCCACGCGGTCCGCGACGCCCGCCGCCGCGAAGACGGCCGCCGCCTCCTCCGCCGGTATCCACCAGTCGGCCGCCACCACGTGGACGCCGAACTCCCTTGCCAGGAAGACGGATGTCGCGCCGCGCCCCGAGCCGAGGTCGAGCACGCGCATGCCGGGCCGCAGGTCGAGGTCGCGGGCCAGGTCCTCCAGCAGCCACAGCGGATGCGGGCCCATGTCGAGGTCGAGCAGCCACTCGGGGTCGTACGCGGCGGAGCGGGGGTAGCGGTCCTGGCGCACCAGGTCGGCGGGGCGGACGGGCTCCTCTGCGCTCATGGGCGCACCACCTGACGCCGGTGGACCCGCGACACGACGAGTGCGGCGGCGCAGGCTCCCCAGAACCCCCAGAAGGGCACGCCGGCGTCAACCGACGCGAGGCTTATGCCCGTTCCCGCCATTCCGACGACGTCGCAGTACTCCAGGTATCTCACCCGAATCCGCCCTCCCCAGGCATAGGTGCCGTCCACCCTCCCGCAGGAACCCGCCCCGCGCCACCGGTTTCCCTGGCGGGCGACGGCCGTTGTCAGACCCCTGCGTCATGATCTCCTCCGGGGCGTCGCGGAGGCGCGCCGGGGAAGCCGGAGGGGGCCGACCATGGACATCGGGCGTCTGGTGCGCGAGCTGGAGTCGCGTGAGACCTCGCGCGCCGCCTCGGACGCGCTGGTCGCGCACGGACCGGCCGCCGTGGGGCCGGTGCTTCGGGAGCTGACGGACGAGTCGTCGCCCGTGGAGTGGTCCACGTCCGCGTGGGTGCTGCGGCGCATGGGCGAGGTCAGCTTCGACCCGCTGGTCGAGGCGATGGCGGTGGCGACCACGCCCGAGGTGCGGCGGCGCCTCGGCTGGGCGTTCCAGGGGTACGGGGCGGCGCTGCTCGACCGGTACGTCGCCGCGCTGGCGCACCCGGCGGCAGCCGTCAGGGAACAGGCGGCCATCGGCGTCCAGTTCTGCGGCGCGGACGGCATGCCCGCGGCCCCGGCCCTGCTGGAACTGCTGGGCGATCCGGAGAAGGACGTCGCGGGCCGTGCGATGTTCGTCCTCTCCCAGCTCGGTCCGGCGCTGATACCGGCGCTGCGCCGCATACGGGCCGAGGGGCCGGGACGGCGGCGGGCCGGGGCGCTCACGGTCCTCGCGGCGCTCGGCGGCGAGGCGGCGCTGTCGGAACGGGACCGCGCCGCCGTGGAACGGCTGATACGCGTCAAGCTCCTGGACGACAGCCCACAGGCGCCTGAGACCTGCTGGCTGCACTGGATGGCCGTGCCGACCGGCGACCAGGCGGGGGTCATGGCGGAGCTGGGCCTGTCGGAGCCGCGCGCGGTGACGTTCGCGCTGGGCAACGACGTGGTGGACACGGACGGCCATGACGGCGGCGGGTTCGGCCGGGTCTTCGTGACGCCCGAGCTGAACGGCTGGACGTTCGTCGTCGGCCGCTGGTGCGACCCGGCGGGGGCGGAGCGGCGGGAGGAGGTGCGCGGCCTGTGCGCCGCGCTGAGCAAGCGGTACGGGCAGGCGCAGGCGTACTACCTCGGCGAGCAGGGCGACGGCTCGGGGTGGCTCGTCGCGCGGGACGGCACGGTCGTCCGTCACTGGTGGACGGCGGCCGAGGACGAGGAGGACGACGACGCGGCGCGCGGCGTGATCGGCGCTCCCCTGCCGTACGAGGTGGCGCGCCGCGCCGCGCTGGAGACGGAGGAGGACCCGGAGGACGTCGAGGACGCGTGGGAGTGGGCCACGGCGGAGATGGCCCCCGAGGTGGCCGGCTCCGAGGGCTTCAACCTGCTGGCGGTGGGGCCCGGGACCCCGGTGCGCGGGACGGGTGTGGTGGCGCTGACCCCGCAGGGCGCCGCCGAGGGGCACCCACCGGGGGCCCACCGCATCTGACGGCGGCGCGCTGCGCCGGGCTCCGCGCCGCTCCGGCGCGCTCCTGGGTACCCTGGAGCGCGCGGCCGACGCACGTCCGGCCGCACGGCGGTGGGGCCCGCCGTACCCGAACCGCGGCGCCGTCGCCGACAACGGTCCCTGCCTGGTCCGTCCGCGCGCTCCCGCGCGCCCAGCAGGCAGGAGAACGACCGCATGACCGACGAGCACGGCGAGCGCCCCGAGGGCGGAATCCCGCCCGTCGAACCCCCCGTCGAACCGCCCATCGACCCGGACGCGGCACCCACCCCGGGCGAGAGCGAGGCCCACGTCCTCGCGGCGATCGCCCTGGGCGGCGCGCTCGGCGCCTGCGCCCGCTACGGCGCCGGGCTGCTGTGGCCGGTGGCCCAGGACGCGTTCCCCTGGACGACGTTCGCGGTCAACGTCACGGGCTGCGCCGCGATGGGCGTCCTCATGGTGCTGGTCACCGAACGGTTCACGGCGCACCGGCTCGTCCGTCCGTTCCTCGGGACCGGCGTGCTGGGCGGCTACACGACGTTCTCGACGTACGCCACCGACGCCCGGCACCTCCTCACCGGCGGCCACGTCCCGACGGCGATCCTCTACCTGACCGCCACCGTGGCCTGCGCCGTCGCGGCGGTCACGCTCGCCGCCCGCCTGACCCGCCGCCTCACCGGCGCGCCGACCGGACGGGGGCGGGCGTGAACTGGCTGCTGGTCATCGCGGGCGCACTGGCCGGCGCGCCCCTGCGCTACCTGACCGACCGCGCCGTGCAGGCCAGGCTCGGCACCCTCTTCCCCTGGGGCACGTTCCTCGTGAACGCCCTGGCCTGCGCCGCCCTCGGCTTCCTCGGCGCGGCGGCGTTCCCCGCGAACGTGGAGCACCTGCTCGGGCCCGGCCTGTGCGCGACGTACAGCACGTACTCGACGTTCTCCTGGGAGACGCTGCGGCTGGCCGAGGCGGGCGCCCCCCTCCGCGCGACGGCCAACGCGCTCGCCTCCCCCGCCGTCGGCCTGGCCACGGCCTTCCTCGGCGCGGCACTGGCCGACACCCTGGGCCTGTGACCTCGCCGGGCACGCGCGCCGCTCAGTGCGCCGCGATGACCTGCTCGGCCCGCCGGACCACGCTGTCGGCCAGTTCCTTGAACTCCCGGTAGCAGGTCTGGACGTACTTCTGCGTGCTGCCGAGGGCGCCGTCCGCCGTCTTGAGGTCGAACATGGGCTTGCGCGCGTCGTGGGCGAGTTGCAGGAGGGTCCGGTAGTTGCGCAGGACGGCGATCCGGTACGGATCGTCGTCCCCTGCGGCGGGCGGCTGCTGCCCCAGCAGACGGTCGGCGTACGCCCCGGGGAGACGATCGAGCCACCGCCCGTACGCCCCGGCCCGGCTGTCCAGCCGCGGCTCGGGTCTCCTCACCACGTAGCCCAGGGGGGTCATCACCTCGCGGGGCACGGGGATACCCAGGACGTCGAGATCCGGAGGGATGTGGGGCAGGACGCGCTGCTGCCAGTCGCGGCGCCACCCGGCCAGGGTGGGCCCCAGGCTGTCCAGCCCGCGGAGGGAGAAGAGGTCGGGCGTGAGCGGGGTGAGGACGGTCCTGGCCCCGAGGAGGGCGGCGCGGTTGACGGCCGTCAGGTGCCGTCCGACGTCCAGGAGGACGACGTCGGCGCCGACGGAGTTCGCCGCGCGCGCGATGGTCCGCTGGAAGGCCGTGGTCGCGCGGACGGCGGCCGGGTCCCCGCCCAGGGAGGCGGGCCAGGCGTCGGCCAGCAGCCCTTCGAGGCCGCCGAGGTCGGGGCTGCCCGGGAGGAGCCACAGTCCCGGCCGTACGGAGACCGGCCGGACGCGGGCGGCGTCGGCGGCATCGGCGGGTCCCCGCAGTGCGGGACGCACGGTGTCGGCAAGGCCCGGGGCGCTCCCCCACGCGACCTCGATCTGTTCCTCGTCCATGCACAGGGCCGTGAGATCGGCCTGGGGGTCGAGATCCACGGCCAGGACGCCGACACGGCGTCTGCTGAGCATGTGCGCCAGATGGTGGACGAGCGTCGTCGTCCCCACGTCCCCCCTGCTGTTGAACAGGGCGATCGAGATCATGCGGGTCTCCGGACGGTCACGGCCCAGGACACGTCGTCGATCCGGAACCGGGCGGGCGGGCTCCCGTTGCGCTCCAGCACCGCTTGGATGCGCCCGATGCCACGGCCGAAGCGGTTGACGTAGCCGAGCCCCTTGAGGGCGGCGGCGAGGGAGGGGTTGCGGTAGTCGTTGACCCGGTCGAAGTTGTCGTCGCGCACCTGCCCGAACGGGCCGCCGGGGTTGGTGATCTCGATGCGGTCCTCGAACCAGGCGATGCGCGTCGGGGCGTAGGACGTCTCGTAGTTGCGGTGCATGAGGGCGTTCATGCAGATCTCCCGCAGGGCCTCGATCGGATAGTCGGGCCGGGGGCTCTCGCGGAAGCCGTCCGCGGTCAGACGGGTGCGGATGTTGCCGAGCAGCAGGACCTCCAGCCGGGCGGCGGCGCCGATGACGTTCTGGCGGAGTTCCTGCTCGTCCACGACCGGGGCACCGAGATCCGTGCCGTCGTAGCGCACGAACTGGAGGTAAGCGCCCGGGATGTACGCGGACGGGTCGAGGCCGACGGTCAGCAGCCCGAGGATCGTCGGGTCGCCCTCCGGCGTCGCGAGGTGCAGCGAGGAGAGCTGGACGGACAGCGGGCGTCCGTTCTCCTCGATCACCACGGGATCGACCAGCGAGGCAGGTAGGAGGACCGGAAGAGGTCGAGGTCGAGGTCGTCCGCACAGGCACGGGGAACGGCCGTGGTGTCGAAGGGCCCGTCGTTGGCGCGCCGCCGCTCGGCGAGAACCCGCTCGTCCTCCCGGCTCGCCCGGCGTGTCGTCGGTCCGGGGCGGACCCAGATGACGCCCTCGAAGCGGACGGGCGGCGTGCCGGATGCCTCGACGTGCAACCGGATGACGGGACGGCCACGGAAACGGGCGGCCTCGACGGTGAACGAGGGTCGGTCGAGGATGCGCCCGTCGTCCCGCAGATCGGTGAGGGCGAGCAGCGCGCGGTCGCCGACGTCCACGCCCTCGACGGGCTCCCCGGTGTCGTCCACCCCGATGAGGATGTCGCCGCCGCCCTTGCCCGCGAGGTCGTTGGCCATCGCGCACACGGCCTGTCCGACGACGTCCCCGCGCTTCCCCTCGCGCTCGGCCGTGCGCTTGAACTCCAGGGTCGTCGTCTCGACGGTCCCCAGCACGTCCGCCAGGTCGTGGTCACTCACGCGGCACATTGTCGCAGCCCGCGTCGGGGCGGGCGTGCGGCCGGGGAGGACGGGCGAGCCGCCCCCGGGGTGGGGGCGGCTCGCGGTGGGGTGGGTGGCCGGTACGGCCGGTTGGGGCGGTCAGTCGGTCGCGATCGCGTTGAGGACGTTCATGCGGCCCGCCCGGATCGCCGGGAAGAGGGCGGCCAGCAGGCCGACCAGGGCGGAGCCGAGGAAGACCACCACGACGGTCAGCCACGGGATCTCCAGGACCTCCATGCCCTCCAGGGCCATCAGCTGTTGGCCCGTCACGCCCCAGGCCATGCCGAGGCCGAGGCCGAGCAGCGCGCCGAAGAGGGCGATGGCGACCGATTCGAGACGGATCATGCGGCGCAGCTGGCGGCGTGAGAGGCCGATGGCCCGCATGAGGCCGATCTCGCGGGTCCGCTCGACCACCGAGAGGGCCAGGGTGTTCACGACGCCGAGGACCGCGACGATGATCGCGAGCCCCAGCAGCCCGTAGACCATGTTGAGCAGGCCGCCGATCTGGCTCTCCAGCATCTCCTTGAACTCGGCCTGGTCCATGACCTCCATCTGCGGGTACGGGTCGAGCGCCGCCTCCAGGGCCGCCGCGGCGGCGTCCTCCTGGCCGTCCTCCGCGGTGGCGAAGAAGAAGAACGGCAGCGGCAGGGCGTCCGCCGGGACGTACTCGGTGACCGTGTCGAGCGAGATGTACCAGGCGCCCAGGAGCGCGCTGTCCGGCGCGACGATCGCCTGGATCGTCAGGGCGGCGGGGGCGCCGCCCTCGGCGAAGGTGACGTCCAGGGTGTCGCCGATGCCCAGGCCCTCCTCGGTGGCGAAGTCGCTGTCCACCGAGACGCCGCCGGGACCGAGCACGTCGTCCATGGAGCCCTCGACGACGTCGAGCGCGACGTCGTCGGCCCAGGTGCCGGGGACGCCGCCGACGGTGACCTCCTCCTCGCCGCCGTCGGGCGTCGTCACCTCGATGTCGATGTCGCGGTAGGGCGTGACGCGGGTGAGGCCGTCCACGTCCTCGACGGCCCGCTGGATCTCCTCGGTGACCGGCGCCATGACCGTGGGCTGCACGACGAAGTCGGCGCCGAGCGACCGGTCGATCTCGTCCGAGGCCGAGGCGACCATCGAGGTGCTGACGACCGACAGGCCCACGACCAGCGCGAGGCCGATCATCAGGGCGGACGCGGTGGCGCCCGTGCGGCGCGGGTTGCGCAGCGCGTTGCGTTCGGCGAGACGGCCGACCGGCCCGAAGATCCGCAGCAGGATCGTCGCGATGAACCGCACGACGAGGCCGACCAGGGCGGGCCCGACGAGGATGAGGCCGACGAGGCTCAGCAGCACGCCGAGGCCCAGCAGCCCACCGCCCGCCGACGCCTCGTCCTGCGCCGACGCGGCGGCGAGCGCGGCGAGGCCGCCGACGCTCAGGAGGCCGCCGATCGTCGCCCGGACGCGGCCCGCGCGGACGTCGCCCGGCATCCCGGCGTCCCGCAGCGCGGCCATCGGGCTGATCTTGGCCGCGCGCCTGGCCGGGATGTAGGCGGCGAGCAGCGTGACGACGACGCCGAGCACGACGCCGATGATCGGGACGCTCGGGTCGATCGTCAGGTCGTCGGTGCTCAGTTCGAGGCCGACCGCGCTCAGGAGGGCCATGAGCCCGATCGCGATGCCGACGCCCGCGCCGAAGCCGACGACCGAGCCGATGACGCCGAGGAGGAGTGCTTCGGTGAGGACGGAGCGGTTGATCTGGCGTCGGCTGGAGCCGAGGGCGCGCAGGAGGCCGATCTCGCGGGTGCGTTGGGCGACCATGTCCGCGACCGCGGCCTTGAGCTGCGCGTCGGTGACCTCGCCCGTCGAGTCCACGTACAGCTGGGTGTACGCGTCCTGGCCGCCGAGCAGCAGGTCGCGCGCGGTGTCGAGGTCGAGGTAGAGCAGCGAGGCGCCGGGGTTGGTGACCGTGAAGTCGGCGATGCCGCTGATGGTGAAGTCCTGGTCGCCGCCGACCGTGACCAGCCGGAGGGGGTCGCCGACGCGCAGGTTCTTGTTGTCGGCGGTGTCGCCGTCGATCATGATGTCGCCCGGGCCCTGGGGCGGGCTGCCGTCGGCGATCTCCATGGACCGCAGCTCGATGTCGGACCAGGTGGAGACGATGGTCGGCGCGCCGGTGGTCGGGCCGATGTTCTCGTTGTCCTGGTCCACCGCGACCGCGCTGGTGGAGACCACGACACCGGTGACACGGTCCACGCCGTCGATCCCGGCGATCTCGTCGGCGGCCGAGGCGGGCACCGTGTCGGGGACGCCGTTGGCGGGCCCCTCGTCGTCGAACATGCCGCCCTCGCCCTCCTCCGCGGGCGGGGCGACCATGACGTTCGAGGCGGTGTCGGCGAACAGCTTGTCGAACGTCGTGTTCATCGTCGCGGTGAAGACGAGGGTGCCGCAGACGAAGGCGACGGAGAGGACGACCGCCATACCGGACAGGGCCATGCGGCCTTTGTGGGCGAAGAAGTTGCGTAGGGAGGTCTTGAGGACGGTCATGAGGTGCGTCCCTTGGCGTCGAAGTGGCGCATGCGGTCGAGGACGCGGTCGGCGGTGGGGTGGTGCATCTCGTCCACGATGCGGCCGTCGGCGAGGAAGACGATGCGGTCGGCGTGGGCGGCGGCTGCGGGGTCGTGGGTGACCATGACGATGGTCTGGCCCAGGTCGTCCACGGAGCGGCGCAGGAAGGCGAGGACCTCGGCCCCGGCGCGGGAGTCGAGGTTGCCGGTGGGCTCGTCGCCGAAGATGATGTCGGGCCGCGCGGCGAGGGCACGGGCGACGGCGACGCGTTGCTGCTGGCCGCCGGAGAGTTGTGCGGGGCGGTGCTTGAGGCGGTCGGCGAGGCCGACCGTCTCGATCACCCGGGCGAGCCATTCCTTGTCGGGTTTACGCCCGGCTATGTCCATGGGGAGGGTGATGTTCTCCGCCGCGTTCAGGGTCGGAAGAAGGTTGAACGCCTGGAAGATGAACCCGATCCGGTCCCTCCGCAGCCGGGTCAGGTGCTTGTCCTTCAGGCCGGTGATCTCCGTGTCGCCCAGCCAGATACGGCCGGAGGAGACGGTGTCCAACCCGGCCAGGCAGTGCATCAACGTGGACTTGCCAGAGCCGGACGGCCCCATGATCGCCGTGAACCGCCCCCGCTCCACGGACACACTCACATGATCGAGCGCCGTCACACGGGTCTCACCCGATCCGTACGCCTTCACGACGTCGTCCGCCCGCGCCGCCTCGGCCGCGTGCCGCCCGTCTCCCCCGGTCGCCGGGTCCACCACAGCCGTAGCCACGGTCTGTCTCCTTCTTTCGGTTGACCGCCCTGGCGAGCGATCGTTCGTTTTTGTCGGTGCCACAACAGGCTAAGAACCCCGGGCACCCGCCCTCGTCGCCCCCCGGGATGAACGGACCCCCTGACCCCCTCGGGGATGTCCCAGGGAGTCCCCTGGGGGCGATCCCTGAGACCGCGCCCCGGCCGCCGCGCGGCCCGGGTCACGCCGCCGCCCGCCGTCCCCACCGTCCCCGTGGCGGCACTTCGGCGCCCGTCCGGCGACCACGTCACGCACCCGTCATAAATTCACCGCCAGTTCACTCTGGCGCTGCGCCGGGGCCACTCTTTCTGCGCACTATTGAGCGGTCCGGAATAAGCGACGATCCCCGTTCATGACCCACGCTCATCGGCTGTGCTCATCGGCAAGGCCCAACCCGGTCGTATGGAGTTGAGCACGGTGGAAGGCACAAGGTGCTGAGGCAGCGACACAAGACCGCCGGCCCGACCGGTACGCCCCGAGATCCACTGTGGGAGAACGTACGGTACATATCGGCCACGGTCGTTCTCGTCGGGCACGCCATCACCCCGCTGCGCGACGACTTCGCCGCCATGCACTGGCTGTACAACGCGACATGGCAGCTGGGAGTGCCCGCGTTCGCCCTGATCTCCGGCCGTTTCAGCACGGCGCTGCCGCTCACCGGACGGACGGCGGGACGCCTTCTCACCGGAATCGGGCTGCCCTATCTGGCCATTTCGCTGCTGACCTCGCTCCAGATCTGGCTGCTCGGCGGCGAATGGAATTTCTTCGTCGCGGAACCGGTCGCGACCCTGTGGTTCCTGCTGTCGCTGATCTTCTGGAAAGCGGCACTCCCCTATGTGGTCGTCCTGCGCCATCCGCTGCTCCTTTCCGTGGCGGCGGCACTGCTCGTCGGATTCGCCGAGGACATCGGTTTCGCCTTTTCCGCGTCGCAGACGATCACGTTCTTCCCGTTCTTCTTCCTCGGCCATCTCCTCCGCGACCGGGACGGCCGCCTCGCGACGGCCGTCGCCGCCGTGCCCCGTGGGGCCGCCGCCGTGGTCAGCGCGGCGCTCGCGGGCGGCGCCTGGCTGGTGAACGACCGGCTCGAACCCGTGTGGCTGGCGATGAAGCGCCCCTACAGCGAGGAGAGCTTCGCGCTGGTGTGGGGCGTGCCGGTGCGGGCCGCCGTCCTGCTGTGGGGCGCGGTCGCGGCCCTCGCGCTGCTGCGGCTCGTGCCACGCCGCCACGTCCCGCTGATGACGTCGCTCGGCACGGCGGGGATGTTCATCTACGTCCTGCACCCGCTCGTCCTGCGGCAGCTCTACCACGTGGACTTCTTCGCGCGCATCGACACCGGCGCGGAGGCGGCGGCCGTCCTCGCGGCGGCGCTCGCGGCGACCGTCGTGCTCGGCTCACGCCCGGTGCAGGCGCTCACCCGGCCGTTCGTCCAGCCACGGGGCCGCTGGCTCCTGCGCCCCCCGGAGGAACCGGACGGGCGGGACGCGCCGCCAGGCAGCCGCACCGGCGACGCGGCGCCGCACGCCCGCGAACCGGCCGCGCCGCCCGCCGCACGCTCCGGCTGACCCCGCACCGCACCACCGCGGCACCCGTACGACCCGGCACCACCACCGGACCAGGAGAACTGGGAAGAAGATGCACATCGCTGTCTTTGTCGAGAACCGTAACGGCGTGGACCTCACGCGGCGCCTCATGGCCGCGCCGCGGTCCGCCGGGCACACGTTCTCGGTGTTCACCGCCGATGTGAACGGAGAGGTGGCCCGCTGGATCCTGGAGGAGGCGGCGCAGCGTCTCGGGGGCGTCGCGGTGCGCAACCTCTTCGACGTCGGCGAGTCGATGGGCGACGACGAGTTCGCGCAGGCCGTCAAGGTCCGCACGGTCGCCTACGCGCGGGAACGCGGCATCGACCGCGTCGTCCTCTTCAACGACCAGTCGCGGCGCGGCCGGAAGGTGACCGAGGCGCTGACGGAGCAGCTGCCGGTCGTCCTCGTCCAGGACGGGCACCTCGACTTCCACTACAAGCAGCTCACCTCGGGCCGCCGCGACCAGAACTGGTACTACGGCGCCTCACGCCCCGCCGCCGTCTGCGTATGGGGCCCGGCGACGGCCCAGCACATCGGCTTCCGCACGGCCGAGCCAGGCCCGCCCGTCCACATCACCGGGGCGCTCGGCCACAGCGACGACCCCGCGCTGCTGACCGCCGCCCGCACCGGCGTGCACCGCACGACGCGCGAGCCCGACGCGCCGCTGCGGATCATCGTGCTCGACCAACCCCTCGGCGACCAGGGCAAGATGCCCCGCCCCGCGCACCGCGAGGAGCTGACGCGGATGGTCGCGGCGCTCGGCGAGCACGGCAGCGTGGACGTGAAGCCGCACCCCTCGACGCAGGCAGCGCACCTGACGTGGATGGCGGACGGCAAGCTGGAGGGCGTGACCGTGCTGGACGCGGACAGCCTGCTGGAGGCGGACGCGCTGGCCTCCTACGACCTGGCGGTCACGTTCTTCTCGACGACCTACCTCCAGACGCTGCGCGCGGGCGTGCCGCTCGTGCTGTACAACCCGCAGTCGCTGAACATCGTCTTCCCCACCGTCCACCACCCGCTGCTGCGCAACGCGGGCACGACGGAGGAACTGGCGGCCGTCGCGTCGCGGCTGCGGCGCTCGCGCAAGTTCCTCGCCAACCAGCACGGTTCGCCGATCGAGCACTTCCTCTCGTTCCGCGACGACGTGGCCGAGCAGATCATGACGGTGGTCGAGGAGGCCGTGCCGCCGCGCCCCGCGGACGAGGGCGGCGGCGCGCCCGCGCCCGACACGCGGGCGCCCGCCGGGCTGTCGCTGGCGGAGCGGGCGCTGCGCGAGGTCGAGCGCCGCGCCAACCGCCCCTCGACGCTGGCCGTCGTCGGCGTCAGCTTCTCGTACGTGACGGGCGTGGCCGTGCCGGTCCTCACCTACACGCAGGCGCTCATCGCGCAGTCGCCGGTGGACGTGCACTACTTCGACCTGGCCGCGTTCCCGCAGCCGGAGCACGCGGCGGACGCGCTCGCCGACGCCGAGATCGTGCTGATCAACAGCCTGGCGCCGTTCTGGCGTTCGCCGATCGCCAACGGCCTGGTCGAGGGCCTGCTCGACGCGGGCCGCACGGTGATGCTGTACGCGCACGAGACGGAGTACGTCTTCAACTACGAGGCGGAACGGTCCGCCGAGCGCCACGTGGAGATGCTGAAGCTGCTGCCGCGGATGACGGTGCTGTGCGTGTCGAAGGCGCAGGCCGACATGTTCAGGCAGCTCGGCGTGACCGACCCGATCGTCATCTACAACACGGTGCCGCGCGACATCCACCGCACGCAGGCGTCGCGGACGGTGTCCGAGCGCCCCCGGATGGTGATGGTCGGCACGGTGCAGGACCGCAAGGGCGTCGATCTGTTCTCACGCGTCGCCGAACTGGCGCACGCGCGCGGGCTGCCGTGGCGCTTCAGCTGGGTCGGCTGGAAGACGCCGAGGATCGCGCGCCGCACGCTGCTGTCCGACCGCGTCGAGTGGATGGGCGCCCTCTCGCGGGACCGCGTCCGGGAGGAACTGGCCGCGTCCGACGTGTTCTTCCTCTCCAGCGTGGACGACCCGATGCCGCTGTCCGTCGTGGAGGCGGTGCAGCACCGGCTGCGGATCGCGACGTTCCACCGCGTCGGGTCGCGCGAGGTCCTGGAGGGCGTCAGCGGCTACCGCGCGTACACCGAGTACACGCCGGAGGCGGCGCTCGACGCGCTGGCGGCCGTGCTGGGCGAGGACGTGGACGAGGAGCGCTACCGGGAGGTCGAGGAGCTGTTCGACATCCCGGCGTTCAGCGCCCGCATGTCGGCGGCCCTGTCGCTGCCCGCGCCCGGCGCCACGACGGCGCACGACGAGGAGGCGGCGCGGCACCGGTTCTCGGTGGCGATCGGGCAGAACGTGGCGTTCCGCACCGACGAGTTCCGCGACCACCTGCGGGCCGGGCGGGACGACAACGCGTTCCGCATCGGCAAGGAGATCCTGCGCCGCTCCACCCAGTCCACGGACGTCCTGGTCGGCATGGCCGAGCTGCACGCGCGGGCGGGCCGTACGCAGGACGCGCTGGCCATGCTGGGCGGCGCGGCCTGCGTCGGCGGGCGGCGGTCGCGCGTCTGGATGGAGATCGCGCGGGTCGCCGAGATGCTGGGCGCGGAGGGTCGCTCGCTGCAACGCTTCGCGCGCCGAGAGGCGTTGCGCGTGAAGGTACGGAACCGCGCGTCCCGGCTCGGGGGCGCCGAATGACGCGGCCTGCCGCGCGACGCTCCCTGGCCATCGCCGCCCGTGCTGCATAAGATCGACCGACTCGACCCACGTACACAGGTTTCCGCACACGGGAGTGCAAGGTGAAGCGTCGCGCGTCCCTCCTGTCCGTCACCGCAGCCGCAGCGGCCGTTGCGCTCCTGAGCGGCTGCTCCACGGGCGGCCATCCGGGGGCGGCGGCCGTGATCGGCGACGAGAGCATCTCGCTGGCCAGCGTGCAGGCGAGCGTGGAGACCGTACGGGACGCGCAGCGGGAGCAGCCGAACGCGGACGAGCTGATCGCCTCAAGCGGCTCCCTGCCGCGGCAGACGGTGGACTTCCTGGTCTACCTGGAGGTGCTGGAGGCCGCGGCCGAGGCGGAGGGCGTGGAGGTCAGCCGCCACGACGTGCAGGAGGCCCGTGCCCTCGCCGAGGAGAACGTGGGCGGCGCCGAGGAGCTGGCACAGGTGGCGCTGATGCCGCAGTCGGGGCCGCCGCTGGCAGGTGACGAGCAGATCGACCTCGTCTTCCGCAGCAACCTGCTGCTCCAGGGCGTCGCGCAGCGCATCGGCGCGACGAACACCCTGGAGGGCCAGCAGGCGGTGAGCGACCTGCTGCGCACCACGGCGGAGGACGTCGGCGTCGAGGTGAACCCGCGCTACGGCCGCTGGGACGCGGAGCAGCTGACCCTCACCGAGGCCGACCAGCCGTGGCTGCGCGCGGAGACCCCGGAGGGCGCCCCCGGCGAGATTCCGGCGGAGGTCCAGGCGCCTCCGGCGTGACGCGCCCGGCTACCCTCGACGGGTGACCGAGACAGACCGGACGGGACAGGGCCGGATCGTTCTGCTGACCACGACGCACCGGGTCGCGCCCGGTCTGTTGTCCTGGGCGGCCTGGCGGACGCTGCGGGACGCCGATCTGGTGCTGTGCCGTGACGCCGCGCATCCGCAGCTGCCCTACCTGGCGGACGCCGGAGTGGCCGTGGAGCACGGGGTGCCCGGCGCCGCCGAGGTCGTCGCCGCGTGCGCGGGCGGCCGTACGGTCGTGGTGCTGGCGGGCGCGGAGGGCGAGCGGGCGCTGACGGACGGCCTGGCCGCCCTGGCGGGCTCGGGCCGCGCGGGCGGGCTGCCCGACCTGGAGCTGCTGCCCGGCTCGTACGACCTGCCGGGGGCGCGGCTGCTCGACCTGGTCGAGGTGATGGACCGCATCCGCGCCGTCTGCCCCTGGGCGTCGGAGCGGACGAGCACGGAGCTGGCGAAGTACGGCGTCGAGGAGATGTACGAGCTGGTCGAGGCCGTCGAGACCGGCGACCGCGCCGGGGTGCGCGAGGAGCTGGGGGACGTGCTGCTCCAGGTCGTCTTCCACGCGCGGATCGCGCAGGACGACCCGGACGAGCCGTTCGGCATCGACGACGTGGCGGCCGGGATCGTGGACAAGCTGGTACGGCGGCATCCGCACGTGTTCGGCGACGAGACGGCGGAGACGGCCGCGGACGTCAAGGCGCTGTGGCTGCGGACGAAGGCGGCCGAGAAGGGCCGCGCCTCGGTGACGGACGGGGTGCCGCTCGGGCAGCCCGCGCTGGCGCTCGCGGCGCAGCTGTCGGGGCGCGCGGAAGGCATCGCCGTGCCGCTGCCGCAGGCGGCGCCAGGGGCGGAGGGCGCCTTCGGCTACCGGCTGCTGGCGCTGGCCGCCGAGGCGGGCGCGGCGGGCGTGGACCCGGAGACGGCCCTGCGGGCGGCGGCGCGGACGTACCGCGACGCGATCAGGGCCGCGGAGCGTTAGGGCGTCGGCAGGCCGAAGAGGTCCGCGAGGGACGCCGCGTTCTCCCGGGTGACGCGCAGCAGTTCGCGCTGGCGTCCGTGGATGTCGGCGACGGCCGCCTCGTGGTCGGTGAGCAGGCCGACGGCCCGCTCGGTGAGGTCGGCCCCGAGGTCGGGCGCGTGGATGGACACGCCCCACTGAGGCCGGTCGATGTCGGCGAGGAAGTACGCCAGTTTCGGGTGGGAGATCAGGCTGAGGGCCGGGGTGCCGCAGCCGAAGGGCAGCATCGTGGCGTGCCCGCGCATGCCGATGACGAGGCGGGTGCGGCGGTAGACGTCGAGCAGCCCCTCGTTCGGCAGGTCGTGGAGGCGGGTCACCGGCAGCGTCAGGCCGTGCTCGCGGCGCAGGTCGTGGACGAACGCCTCGTCGGCCGGGGTGTGGGCCGCGTAGCGGACCTCGGCGTGACCGCGCAGGCCGCGGATGGCGCGGGCCATCTGGTCGAGGAAGTGGCCGTAGTCGTGGCCGAAGCGCAGACCGGCGCGGTCGTAGGCGCAGTTGAGCAGCACGGTGTCGGCGCGGTCGGCCGGGGACGGGTCGGTCCAGCCGGGGACGAGGTGCCGCAGCACGGTCGTGGGGCACGGCTGGTGGCGTACGCGGTCGCGCAGTTCGGCGGGGAGCAGCTCGCGTACGCGCTCCACCGACCCGCGGTTGCGCAGGCCGACGAACGCGGCCCGTTCGACCAGCGTGCGCAGGCTGCCCGCGAGGCGTCCCGGGGCGAGGTGCTGGCCGTCGAACAGGTTGAAGCCGACGCCGAAGACGGCCAACGGCGCGGTGATGCGGCGCAGTTGCTCGTCGGGGACGTTCCACTGCCAGCCGCTGTTGCCGTTCGGCCAGGTGTCGGGGAGGAACAGGCCGCCGCCGCCGACGATCACGCCGCGCCTGGCGTTGAGTTCGGCGAGGACGCGGTCGTCCACCAGCCGGTGCACGGGGACGGGGTGCCAGCGCGTGGCGTCGGTCGTGGGGCCGAAGCAGCGGCGTACGGCCTCGGGCAGGATCTTGTCGCCCGCGTTCTCCTGCCCCTCCGCGTACAGGGCGACGTGCGCGACCTGTTCCGCGGCGGGCACGGGCGGCGGCGGGGTGGCGCCGGGGCGGGTGCGGGCGTGCAGGGCGCGGCAGCCGGGGTCGGTCGGGTCGGCGTCGAGGCCCTGGCGGGCGTAGCGGTGGGCGTCCTGGTCGCGGCCGTGC
Organism: Streptomyces avicenniae; assembly: GCF_000719135.1. GTDB lineage: Bacteria > Actinomycetota > Actinomycetes > Streptomycetales > Streptomycetaceae > Streptomyces > Streptomyces avicenniae. Next base: position 129,365 of record NZ_JOEK01000018.1, read on the forward strand.
AGCCAGGCGAGCCGGGCGAGTTGGGCGAAGGCGCGCGGCGCGACGACGGGGTGCGCACCGGCGACGTGCAGGTGCGTCTCGGCCTCGGAGTAGCGCGACAGCGCCATCAGCGCGCTGCCCAGCGCCTCGTGGTTACGGGCGCGGCGCGGGTCGCCCGCCGCCGGGGCCAGCACCTCGACGGCCTCCTCGTAGCGGCCCTGCTGGTGCAGCGCGGAGCCGACGACGCGTGCGAGACCCGCCGGATCGACGCGCTTGCCCGCCGGGGTGACGATCGGGCCGCCCGCGCGCAGCAGCGGCAGGGCGCAGTGCAGCAGCAGGTCGGGGGCCTTGCGGCCGGGCAGGGAGCAGTACTCGGCGTAGAACTGTGCCGGTGTGGGTTCGGTGTGCGCGGGGGTGTCGGCCGCTGAGCCGTCGTCGGGCCCGTGGTCCCCCAAGGGCTCGTACGGCACGACGGGCTGACGGGTGCGCAGCAGCGGCGCGAGGTCGTCGCGGACGAGGGTCCGCGCGGGCAGCGTGACGACCGTGTCGTAGTCGCCGTACCCCTCGCTCTCCTGCCGGGGCACGAGCCGGGGGTGGAAGCGGCGGGCCGTGGCGAAGTCGCCGTCTTTCAGGCCGGGATGGAGGACGACGACGTCCTCGCAGAGCGCCGGAGAGGCCAGCGCGAGACTCCGCAGCAGCGCGGGCAGCCCGGGGAGCCGCTCCGCGTCCACCCTCGCCGCGAACGCGATGCGGCGCTTCCGGTGTTCCATGATCCTCCTCGGCGTGCGCTGACCGACTCTGCCAAACCGCCGGAGAGGTGACGGTGTTGTGCGGGGACACAACGGGTGAACTTCCCATGGCCGGGGGGCGTCCCCGGCCAGGGTCACGCACTGTCGGCGAGCGCGAGGCGGTGCGGCGGCGAGCCGGTGAGCAGGGTGGTGAGACCGGCGAGCACGTCGTGCCCGAGGAACCAGTCGCCCGTGTGATCGATCGCGTAGAGCCGTCCTTCCCTGTCCACGGCGAGCAGCGCCGTGCCGCCGCTCTCCTCGCCCAGCGGGCACAGCTGGGTGTCCAGCGCGTGGCCCAGCTCCCCGAGCGTCCTCGTCCAGTGCAGGCCGCGCAGCGGGTCGATGACGACGCCGCTGGGCGCGTACGCCGCCCCGGGGCCCGCCGGGTGCAGCGCGAGCGGGCCCAGTTCGGCCCACGTCTCGAACGCGGCGGGGAACAGCGCGTGCGTCCGCCCGTGGGGCGAGCGGTGCCCGCTGAGCGCGTCGGCCCACTGCTCGGCCTGCGCCGCGTGCTGACGGCCGGGGCGCCAGCCCGCCTCGGCCAGCGCCTGGTGGACCGTCCCCACGGCCCAGGGCGCGCCCGCCGCGGGCCCCGCGCGGTCGGGCCCGGGGCTGGAGGCGGCGCTGACGCTGTGGACGCCGAGGCGGGCGTTCAGCATCGTGCACGTCCGGCAGTGCGGCGCGTACGTGCCGTGCTGCGGGTCGCCGTCCTCCCGGATGTGCCGTGTGGTGAGGCCCGCGCCGGACAGCGCGTGACGTGCCTGGTCGAGGTCGGCGGCGCCCGCGTCGCTGAGCACGCGGGACAGCAGGGCGACCTCGGGGCAGCGGCCGAAGTGGCGTTCGCGCTGCGCGGTGCCGAGGTCGCCCAGTATCCCCGCGACGACGGGGTGGAGGGCGGGCACCGTGGCGCTGCGGATCGCCGTCGCGGTGAAGGCGCCGCGCTCCGGCAGGGACAGCGCGGCGGCGGTCGTCGGGAGGATGCCGTCCCGGCGGCGCAGAAGCTCAGGAGGCGCCGGCCGGACCGGCGGCTGCCCGTAGGTATCCGTTATCACGCACACGATCGTGCCACTGAACACGCGACCCCTTACGCTGTGCCGGAACAGCGTGCGGAAAGCAGCAGGGGGCGTAACGCCATGACGACAGGTCGGCTCGGACAGCAGGCCGCGCCACCGAACAGGGCCTATGCCGGTCAGGTGGTGCAATTCCCGGACCCCGTACGGGCGGCTCGCTTCCCGCTCGGAATACGGGTGGACGCGCAGGGCTATCCGGATTTCTCGCCGTACGCCAGGGCGGCGGCGGAGATCGCGGAGCCCCCGGACGGCTTCGGCGTGGACGAACTGCGGCTGACCGACTACGTGTCGGCCAACGCGGCGCTGCACGCCACCCGGCACGAGCTGTGGGCCGACCTCTCCCCGGTCGCCACCCCGCACGGCTGGACGTGGCACCACGTGGCGGGCTCGCGGCGTCTCGAACTGATCCCCGTCGAGGTCAAGGCGCTCCTGCGCCACCACGGCGGGCTGGCCACCACCGCCGTTGACCAGCACAAACGGGGCACGAGGCCGCTCGCCGAGACGCGGCCCGTGCACTTCGCCGTGCCGCACGGGGTGGCCGTGCCCGAGGACCGGGTGCGGGCCGCCGAGCAGAAGCTCGGCTACCGGCTGCCCGCCGCGTACCGCTCGTTCCTCAAGGCGGGCGGGGGCTGCGCGCCCCGGGGTGTGGCGCTGGACGCGGAGCTGGGGCTCCTGATCGACCAGCCGTTCTTCACCTTGCGCGAGGAGGCGGCGGTCAACGACGTCGTCTACGTCAACAAGTGCCTGCGCGATCACCTCACGAAGGACTACCTGGGTGTGGCGTTCGTGCAGGGCGGCATCATCGCGGTGAAGGTGCGCGGCGACGACGCGGGGTCCGTCTGGGTCTGCCCGTACGACGACGCGCGTGACCGGGACGGGCTGACGGTCGAGCAGCGCGTCGCCGACCTGCTGCTGCCCTGCGGCGGCGACTTCGACGAATTCCTGCTGCGGCTGGCGGGCAATCCGCCGGAACTCGCCTCCGTGGCCGAGCTGATGGTGGACGGCGGGTTCGCGCAGGCCGTCCCGGTGGAGGGATGAGCGCGGTGGTCACGTTCGCACAGGCGCAGGAGCGCGCGCAGCGGTGGGTGAACGGCGCCCCCGAGGACGGTCCGCAGCACGAGGTGAAGGTGCGGGAGTTCGACCTCGGGTTCGTCGTGTGGGCCGAGGACGCCGCGGGCGGCCAGGTCGGCGGCGGGCGGCTCGTCATCGCCAGGGACAGCGGCGACACGACGCTGTGGCCCGCGCTGCCGGTCGCCGAGGTGATCCGGCGGTACGAGGAGGAGTACGGCCCGGCCGCGGCCGGGCAGGCCGCTCCCGCGCCCGCCCCGCAGGCGGGGGCGGAGGCGACGTCGTTCGTGCTCGTGCCGCCCGAGGTGCTGAACGCGCGGCCGGGTGGCGCGGCGGCGGCCGAGCCGCGCGTACCGGCGGAGCCGGTCGGCCGGACGCCCGCGGCGGCCACGCCCACACCTCCGCCCGCCGCGCAACAGCCGCCCGCCGCCCAGCAGCCGCCCGCGCGGCCCGGCGAGGGCGAGCAGCCCGCGCCGCCGCCCGCGGGCGCCCCCTGGGCCCCTCCCACGCCGTCCCTGGCGGCCGTCTCGCCGCCTCCGCCGCCCCCCGGGGCCTCCGTCGCCCCGCCGCCCTCGCCGTGGGCGGACGTGGACGCCACGCCCGCGCGGTCCGTGCCGCCGCCGTCGTCGCCGTGGGCCGGGACCGACACGTCCGAGTCCGGCACCGACGCGGAGTCCGTCGCGCCGCCCGCGACGGTGTTCTCCGCGCCGGTGACGACGGAGGAGGACGGCTCCGACGGGACCGACGGCGGGGGCGCCGTGAAGCCCCCGCAGGGCCCCACCGGGATGACGTCCGAGTCCAGGACGGCGGTCATGCCGCAGGGCAGCGGGCTCCCGCCGACCACCGTGCACCCGACCGCGCCCCGCACCCCGGGGAAGCCCGCGGGCGACGGCGCTCCCGCGAGCGCGGCCACACCGGGCACGCCTCCGCCGCCCGCGGCGGAGAAGGGCCCCGGCCCGATCCCCGGCCCGCCGGGTACGCCCGTGGGCGCGCCGCCCGGCCCGGCCGCGAAGGCGCCCGACGCGGCGGCCAACGCGTACGTCCCCACGCAGGCCGTCTCGCCCGAGATGATCGCCGAGCTGAAGGCGGCCACCGGCCGCCCCGCCGCGCCGGGCGCCGACGACCTCGCGCCCCGGCCGCCCGGCAACCCGCTGGCCGAGACGGCGTTCGCCCGCCGCCCCACGGCGGAGAGCCGCGTGCCAGGCCCGCCGCCCCCGCCAGGCGCCGTGCAGGGCACGCCTCCCCCACCGAGCGGGTGGGGCACGACAAGTCCCCCACCGGCCCCGCAGCCCCCGCAGTTCCAGGGCGCCACGACGCCCCCGCCGCACGGCGTCGGCACCCCACCGCCGCCCCCCGGCCCCGGCCCCGGCGCGGGCTACGGCTACCCGCACGCGGGCCAGCCCACCGTGGGCTCCGGTTACATGGCGGTGCTCCGCTACCGCGCCCCCGACGGCTCCGAGCAGCAGCTCATCCGCCGCTCGGCCCCCGGCATGCCGCACCCGGAGTGGCAGCTGCTGTACGAGCTGCGTTCCATGAACGTGCCGCCGCAGCAGGTCATCGAGCTGCACACCGAGCTACAGTCCTGCGAACTGCCCGGCGCCTACTGCGCGCGCATGATCCGCGAGACGTGGCCCCAGGTGCGCGTCACCCACACGGCCGCGTACGGACGTGACTTCGCGTCGCGCCAGGCGGGCGTGCGGCATCTCGTGGAGCACCAGGACGAGCTGAAGCAGTTCGCCGACGGCCCGCCCCGCTCCGCGCCCGTACGGGCCCCGCTGCCGCAGCAGCAGGCCGCCCCCGCCGTGCCGCTCGAAGCCATCGGGCAGGAGCTGGTGCAGGCGTTCGGGCCGCAGGGTGTCTTCCGCTACCAGCCGCAGGCCGTGTCGCGGCAGGGCGTGCCGGAGATCGTGGCGCAGAGCCTGGTGTGGTCGGGCGTGCCGATCGAGATCAACCCGTTCTTCTGGGCCCAGGCCCAGGCGGGGCGGCCCATCCCGACGCTGGGCGAGCTGGCGGCGGAGCGCGGCGTGCAGCCGGGCCCCGACGCGGGCTCGTACCTGGTCATCGGTTCCGACTTCGGGCGGCAGCTGTGCGTGCAGTACGGGACGGCGCACATCGTCGCGGTACCGCTGGAGGCGGCGCCGGGCGGGCAGCCGTCGCCGCCGCAGTTCGTGAACTCGTCGCTGCCGCAGTTCGCGCGCTGCATGGCGCTCCTGGGCCGCATGTGGCGCCTGCGCTACGGGCTGAACACCGAGCAGGCCGGGCGCTGGACGACCGATTTCCAGGCCCAGCTCGGCGCCCTCGACCCGCAGGCGCTGGCCGACCCGGAGAGCTGGTGGGCGGTTCTGCTGGAACAGATGTGGGACGGGCTGCTGTAACGGGGATCATGGCCTCATGACGGCTTTCCCGAGCGCACGAGGACGTGGCTACCGGCCGGACCAGGTCGATCAGGCCATGGCCGGGCTCGCCCGTGAGCGTGACGAGGCATGGCGCAGGCTCGGCACGCTCGGCGCCCGCGTGGACGCGCTGACGGCGGAGGCCGCGCGGCTCGGCGCGCTCGCGGCGTCCCTCCCGCCGCCCGCCTACGAGTCCCTGGGCGAGCGGGCGGTGCTGCTGCTGGCCGAGGTGGAGGCCGAGGCCGAGGCGCTGCGCGCGGCGTCCGACGAGGAGGCGCGCGGGCTGATCGGCACGGCGTCGGCCGAGGCCCGCGCCCTGCGCGACCGGGCGCGGGCGGAGTCGGCCGAGCGGCGCGCGGCGGCCGACGCGGAGGCGGACGGCGTCGTCGGCCGGGCCACGGCGCAGGCCGGGGCGCTGATGACCGAGGCGCGGCGGCACGCGGCCTCGCTGCGCGACCAGGCGGCCGAGGCGCTGGCCGAGGTGACGCGGCGCTGCCGCGCCATCGCCGCCGAGCAGCGCGCCCGGCACACGGCGACGTCCCGCGCGCTGGACGAGCAGCTCGCCGCCCGGCAGGCGGAGACCGACGCGCGCGTGGACGAGCTGACGTCCCGTGGCGAGGCGCTGCTGGCGCGGGCGCGGGAGGAGCTGGCGTCGGCCGAGGCGACCGCGCGGCACCGGGAGGAGTCGGCGGACGCGCGGCGCGCCGAGATGCTGGCGCGGGCGCGCGAGCGGCGCCTCGCCATCGAGCGCGAGTCGGACGAGCTGGCCCGTGACCAGGGCGAACGGGCCGACGAGGTGCGCGCCCATCTGACGCATATCCGCGCCACCCTGGCGGCGCTCACGGGCCGCCAGCCGCGCCGGGCGGCGCCCTGGGAGCGCGAGAGCTGAACGGCGGCCGTCGCGCCCGGGGGTCGTACGTCTGACCGGGTGCGGGGGGAGGTACCCCGGTATCCTGCGGGAATCCCCCCGTTCCCGAATCACCGAAGGACGCGATTCCGTGAGCTTCATCAGCCCGGCAGCCATCATCGTTCTCTCCGCGGGCGCGGGGACCCGCATGAAGTCGTCCACGCCCAAGGTGCTGCACGAGATCTGCGGCCGGTCCCTGCTGGGCCATGTGGTGACGGCCGCGCGGGGCCTGGACCCGGACGAGCTGGTCGTGGTCGTGGGCCATGGCAGGGACCGGGTGACGGCGCATCTGGCGGACATCGACGCGGACGCGCGGCCTGTCGTGCAGGAGGAGCAGCTGGGCACGGCGCACGCGGTGGACGTGGCGCTGGCCGGGCTCGCGGCGCAGGGGGTCGAACCGGCGGGCACGGTCATCGTGACCTGCGGCGACGTCCCGATGCAGACGGCGGAGACGCTGCGCTCGCTGGCCGAGACGCACGCGGCCGAGGGCAACGCGGCGACGATGCTCACGATGGAGGTGCCCGACCCGACGGGCTACGGGCGCGTCGTCCGGGGCGCGGACGGCTCGGTCGTGGCGGTCGTGGAGCACCGGGACGCGACGGAGGAGCAGCGGGCCCTGCGGGAGGCGAACTCGGGGATCTTCGCCTTCGACGGGCGGCTGCTGGCCGGGGCGCTGGCGCGGGTGGGCAGCGACAACGACCAGGGGGAGCGGTACCTGCCGGACGTGCTGGCCATCCTGCGGGAGGACGGGCACCGGGTGGGCGCGTGCGTGGTGGCCGACCACCGTGAGGTGGGGGGGATCAACGACCGGGTGCAGCTCGCGCGGGCGCGGCGGCTGCTGAACGACCGGCTGCTGGAGGAGGCGATGCTCGCGGGCGTGACGATCGTGGACCCGGCGACGACGTGGCTGGACGTCACGGTGACGTACGAGCCGGACGCCGTGGTCCACCCGGGGACGCAGCTGCTGGGCGCCACCCATGTGGCGGCGGACGCGGAGGTCGGTCCGGGGACGCGGCTGCGGGACACGGTGGTGGGCCCGGGGGCCGTGGTCGTCAACACCGTCGCGGACGGGGCGCACGTGGGCGCGGGGGCGAGCGTCGGGCCGTACGCGTACCTGCGCCCGGGGACGGTGCTGGGGCAGGGGTCGAAGGCGGGGACCTTCGTCGAAATGAAGAACTCGACCGTGGGTGAGGGCACGAAGGTGCCGCATCTCTCGTATGTCGGTGACGCCACGATCGGTGACCACACGAACATCGGCGCGGCCAGTGTGTTCGTGAACTACGACGGCGAGGAGAAGCACCGCTCGACGGTCGGTTCGTACTGCAGTATCGGCGCCGACAATATGTTTGTGGCACCGGTCACGATCGGGGACGGGTCCTATACCGCCGCGGGCTCCGTCATCACCCGCGACGTCCCCCCGGGATCACTCGGTGTAGCCCGTGGCCAGCAGCGGAACGTGGAGGGCTGGGTGGGGAGGAAGCGCCCCGAGTCGGACGCCGCGCGGGCGGCCGAGGCGGCTCTAGCTGCGATGGAGCGGAAGCCCGGCGAAGCCTGACAGGTACGGTAGAGCATGCCCCCATAAGGGTGAACGAGCGCCGACGCGGCTACAAGGAGACACAACGTGACCGGGATCAAGACCACCGGCGAGAAGAAACTCATGCTCTTCACCGGCCGCGCCCACCCCGAACTCGCGGCGGAGGTCGCCTCGGAATTGGGTGTGGGGCTGGTCCCGACCAAAGCGGTGGACTTCGCGAACGGCGAGATCTACGTGCGTTTCCAGGAGTCGGTGCGCGGCGCCGACTGTTTCCTGATGCAGAGCCACACCGCGCCGATCAACAAATGGATCATGGAACAGCTCATCATGATCGACGCGTTGAAGCGGGCGTCCGCGCGCAGCATCTCCGTGATCATCCCGTTCTACGGCTATGCCAGGCAGGACAAGAAGCACCGCGGCCGTGAGCCGATCTCCGCCCGGCTGATGGCCGACCTGCTGAAGACGGCGGGGGCCGACCGGATCATCACCATGGACCTGCACGCCGACCAGGTGCAGGGGTATTTCGACGGGCCGGTTGACCACCTCTTCGCGCTGCCCGCGCTGACCGGCTACATCGGCAGCCGCGTGGACCGCGACCGGCTGACCGTCGTCTCGCCCGACGCCGGACGCGTACGGGTCGCGGACCGCTGGGCCGACCGGCTGGGCGCGCCGCTGGCCATCGTCCACAAGCGGCGTGACCCGGACGTCGCGAACCAGGTGACGGTGCACGAGGTCGTCGGCGTGGTGAAGGACCGCGTGTGCGTGCTGGTGGACGACATGATCGACACGGGCGGCACGATCTGCGCGGCGGCGGACGCGCTGTTCGCCAACGGCGCGGCGGACGTCATCGTGGCGGCGACGCACGGCGTCCTGTCGGGCCCGGCGGCCGACCGGCTGAAGAACTCGCGGGTCAGCGAGTTCATCTTCACCAACTCGCTGCCGACGCCGAGCGAGGTGGACCTCGACAAGATCACCGTCCTGTCCATGGCGCCCACCATCGCGCGCGCGGTCCGCGAGGTCTTCGAGGACGGCTCGGTCACCAGCCTCTTCGAGGGCGACGCCTGACCCCCGGCCCTCCCCCCGCCTCCGCGGTCACCCGACCCCCTCCGCCCGGCCCCGGAACGGAGGGGGCCGCGCTGTCGGCAGACCCCCGGGCGGCGAGCCGCCCGGGGCATCGTCGCGATCCGGGGTAGGCAGAACTCTGGGCGAGGAGCGGTTGTCCTCCCCGCCAGGAGCGAGGAGGCACCGCCATGACGGATCCCGGCCAGGTCGCCGGCATGCTCGGCGGCCTGATGCAGACCAGTCAGACCGCCACGCTGGAACAGCTCCCCGCTCTCGTGGCGGAGCACGCCGCGGAGGCGGGCCTGCGCCAGGTGGTCCTGTTCGTGGCGGACCTCCAGGACGTGGTGCTGCGACAGTTGACCGGCCGCGGACCGAACGCCGGGGAGGGCGGAACGGAACTGCCGGTCGAGGGCACGCTGCCGGGCCGTGCCTTCCAGCGGGGCGAACTGCTCCGTGAGGCCGGCGGGAACAGCGACGACGAGCCGAACCGGTGGTGGCTGCCCGTCACCGACGGGGTCGAGCGTCTCGGCGTGATGCGGGCCGACAGCGCCGCGGACGACGGGCCGACCCGCGACGCGATGCGTGCCCTGGCCTCCCTGGTGGCGCTGCTGCTGCTGAGCAAGCGCTCGTTCAGCGACTCCTACGCCCGGCTGACGCGCACGGCGCCGATGAACGTGGCGGCGGAGTTGCAGTGGAACCTGATGCCGCCGCCCGCCTACACAGGACACCAGGTCACGGTGGGCGCCGTGCTCGAACCCGCCTACTCGGTGGGCGGCGACGCCTTCGACTACGCGGTGGCGGGGAGCATGCTGCACCTGTCGATCTTCGACGCCATGGGGCACGACGCCACCGCCGGGCTCACCGCCAACCTCGCGGTGGCCGCCGCCCGCAACGCCCGCCGCCACGGCACGCCGCTGTCGCACATCAGCCAGGCCGTCGAGGACATCCTCGTCGGTCAGTTCGGCACCAGCCGCTACGCCACCGGGATCTTCGCCGACCTGGACATGACCACAGGTGAGCTGAGCTGGGTCAACCGCGGCCACCACCCGCCGCTCCTCATCCGCGGCGGCCGGTGGACCCTCCCGCTGTCCTGTCCCCCGGCCGGTCCGATGGGTGCCATGCTCGGCCTGCCGGTGCAGGTGTGCCGCGAGCAACTGGAGCCGGGCGACGGCCTCCTGCTGTACACCGACGGCATCGTCGAGGCACGTGATGCGAACGGCGACGAGTTCGGCACGGACCGCTTCGCCGACGCCGTCCTGCGCCACCACTCGGGACAGCACACCCTCCACGAGACCCTGCGCCGCCTGATGCGCGCGGTCCTCGACCACCACCGAGGCACGTTGGCCGACGACGCCACCGTCCTGCTCGCCGAATGGCGCGGCGGCCCCGAGGACGTCCCGGCCCCCTGACGCGTCGCCGTGCCCCGACGGGGCGACACCCCCTGGGGACGTCAGCCGTGGATGTCCTGTGACAGAACGGTCATTGATCCCCCTGGACGGGGTCCCTACGGTGACTGCATCGCACGACGCCTACGGGGCATGGGGGTTCAGCCGTGGCACGTCCTACTGACTGGTCGCCGGTAGGGATGGAGTCGGACCCGACGCCGGGTGATCCGGAGGAGGTCCGTGAACTCGCCGACGCCTTGCGGACGTTCTCGGACGACGTGGGGGAAGCGCTGGGGCGGGTGCGGGGGTTGGCGTCGGACCGTGCGGTGCAGGACTGGGCGGGTCTGTCGGCCGAGGCGTTCCGCGACGAGTTCGACGGCGTGCCCGGCAACCTCACCAAACTGCGGGATTCCTATGACCTGTGCGCGCAGGCGTTGCACACGTACTGGCCCAAGCTCCAGACCGCGCAGGGCCAGGCCGATCGCGCCCTCGACCGTGCGATAGCCGCGCAGGCCGATCTCACCTCCGCGCAGGGCTCGTTGGGCGACGCGCAGAGCTGGGTCTCACGGGCCGGTGACGAGTCGGACCGACTCCAGCGCGAAGGCGAACGCGACAACGCCCCGCCCCCGGACGAGGCGGAGGTCCGCGCCGCCACCCGCGACCGCCAGGCCGCCGACGCAGCCCGCGACGCGGCGCAGTCCCGCGTCGATACCGCGCAGGACAGCCTCGACGCCGCGCGTGAACTCGCCCGGCAGGCCCGGGAGATGCGGGAAGAAGCCGCACGCGAGGCCGCACGCGACATCGACGAAGCCTCAGACGCCGGGATCCAGAACCGCAAATGGTGGCAGAAGGCCGTCCACTGGGTCACCGAAAACTGGGACACGATAGTTGACGTCTGCAAGGTGATCGTCGCCGTCCTCGGCGTCGTCGTGATGATCATCGGCGGACCCCTCGCACTCATCGTCCTCGCCGCAGCGCTGGTCGTTCTCGCGGACACCCTCATCAAATACGCGCGCGGCGAAGCATCCCTCTGGGACGTCGCCTTCGCCGCCCTCGACTGCATCCCCGGCATGAAAGGCCTCACCACCCTC
>NZ_JOEK01000019.1 GCF_000719135.1 Streptomyces avicenniae
GCGCCACCGCCGTCTTCATCACCTCCGCGGACTGGAGCACGAACGGCAACTGCATCTGCCCCGACCCGAACAGCTCCCCGACCACCTTCATCCCCGCCAACAGCGTGTCGTTCACGATCTCCAACGCAGGCCGCACGGCAAGCGCGGCGTCCAAGTCCGCCTCAAGACCGTTCCGCTCCCCGTCGATGATCCGCCGCCGCAACCGCTCCTCCAACGGCAGAGCAGCCAACTCATCCGCCTTACCCGCCTTCAACGACGCAGCCGTCGCCCCCTCGAACAGGGCCATGAGCTTCTGAAGAGGGTCATAGCCCTCCTGGCGGCGGTCGTAGATGAGGTCGAGAGCGGTGGTCACCTCCTCGTCACTGAAGCGGGCGATGGGGAGGATCTTCGCGGCGTGGACGATCGCGGAGTCGAGCCCGGCCCGCACACACTCGTCCAGGAACACCGAGTTCAACACCAGACGCGCCGCCGGATTCAGACCGAAGGAGATGTTCGACAGACCCAACGTCGTCTGCACGTCCGGATGCCGACGCTTCAGCTCACGGATCGCCCCGATCGTGGCGACACCGTCCTTGCGCGACTCCTCCTGCCCGGTGCAGATGGTGAACGTGAGGCAGTCGATGAGGATGTCGCTCTCGCGGATGCCCCAGTTCCCCGTCAGATCCGCGATCAACCGCTCCGCGATCGCCACCTTCTGCTCCACCGTCCGCGCCTGACCCTCCTCATCGATCGTGAGCGCGATCAGCGCGGCGCCGTGCTCCCGCGCCAACGCCGTCACCTGCGCGAACCGCGACTCAGGACCGTCCCCGTCCTCGTAGTTCACGGAGTTGACGACCGCCCGCCCACCCAACTTCTCCAACCCCGCCCGCAGAACCCCCACCTCGGTCGAATCCAGCACGATCGGCAACGTGGACGAGGTGGCCAGACGCCCCGCCAGCTCCTCCATGTCGGCCACGCCGTCGCGGCCGACGTAGTCCACACACAGGTCGAGCAGGTGCGCGCCCTCGCGGATCTGGTCACGCGCCATCTCCACGCAGTCGTCCCAGCGGCCTTCCAGCATCGCCTCACGGAACTTCTTCGACCCGTTCGCGTTCGTCCGCTCACCGATCGCGAGATACGACGTGTCCTGCCGGAACGGAACCGACTGGTACAACGACGCCGCCCCAGGCTCCGGCTGCGGCGTCCGCTCCCCCGGCACCACACCCCGCACCCGCTCCACCACCTGCCGCAGATGCTCCGGCGTCGTGCCGCAGCAACCCCCCACGAGGCTCAGCCCGTAGTCACGGACGAAGTCCTCCTGGGAGTCGGCCAGGCCCTCGGGTCCGAGGGGGAAGTGCGCGCCGTCCTTGGTCAGGATCGGCAGGCCCGCGTTGGGCATGCACAGCAGCGGAACGCGCGCGTGGCGGGCGAGATGACGCAGGTGTTCCGTCATCTCCGCGGGCCCCGTCGAGCAGTTGAGGCCGATCATGTCGATGCCGAGCGGCTCAAGCGCCGTCAGCGCCGCACCGATCTCCGAACCCAGCAGCATCGTCCCCGTGGTCTCGAAGGCCAGGGAGCACAGCACCGGGACGTCGGCGCCCGTCGCCTCCATGGCGCGGCGGGCGCCGAGGACGGCGGCCTTCGTCTGCAACAGGTCCTGCGTGGTCTCGATGAGCAGGGCGTCCGCGCCGCCGGTGAGCAGCCCCTCCGCGTTGGCCTGGAAGCCGTCGCGGATCGCGGCATAGGTGACGTGGCCGAGGGTGGGCAGCTTCGTGCCGGGCCCCATCGACCCCAGCACCCAGCGCAGCCGCCCGTCCCCCGCCGCGTACGCGTCGGCCGCCTCGCGGGCGATCCGCGCCCCCGCCTCCGACAGCTCGTGGATGCGGCCGGGGATGTCGTACTCGCCGAGAGCCGAGAGGTTGGCGCCGAACGTGTTGGTCTCGACACAGTCCACACCCACCGCGAAATACGCGTCGTGGACGGTACGCACGATGTCGGGGCGCGTCACGTTCAGGATCTCGTTGCAGCCTTCGAGGTCGGCGAAGTCCTCCAGACTCGGGTCCTGTTCCTGGAGCATGGTGCCCATCGCCCCGTCCGCCACCACGACCCGCGAGGCGAGTGCCGCGCGCAGGGCGGCGGGACGTCCCGCGGTCATCGGCCGCCCACCACCCGCGCCATGATCTCGTCGGCCGCCTCGGGCCCGTACGCGTCGGCGGTCCGGGCGGCGAACTCGGCGGGGTCGAGCTTGTACTCCTGGGTGCCGACCGTCTCCAGGACGGTCGTCGCCAGGGCGCTGCCGACCTGCGCCGCGCGTTCCGGGGCCAGGCCGCGGCCGAGGCCGGCGAGGTATCCGGCGCGGAACGCGTCACCGCCGCCCGTCGGGTCGATGACGTGCCGGGCCGGTACGGCGGGGACGGTGAGGGTCGGGGCGCCCGCGGCCCGGACGGTCGCGCCCGCCTCGCCACGGGTGACGATCCAGGTGCCGACGCGGTCGAGGACCTGGCGTTCGCTCCAGCCCGTGCGTTCCATGAGGAGGGCGGCCTCGTACGCATTGGTGAACAGCAGCCTGGCGCCGCCGACGAGGCGGCGTACCTCCTCCGCGTCGAGGCGGGCCAGTTGCTGCGACGGGTCGGCGGCGCGCGGGATGCCCAGCTCGCGGCTCTCGGCCGTGTGCCGGAGCATGGCGGCGGGGTCGTCGGGGGCGACCAGCACCAGGTCGAGCCCGCCGGTGCGGGCGGCGACGTCGGAGAGCGCGATGTCCCGGGCCTCGCTCATCGCCCCGGCGTAGAAGACGGCGATCTGGTTCTGGTCGGTGTCGGTGGTGCACATGAACCGGGCGGTGTGACGGGTCCGGCTGACCCGCACCGAGTCGGTGTCCACGCCGTGGCCGCGCAGCCAGGCGCCGTAGTCGGCGAAGTCGGGGCCCGCGGCGCCCACCAGGACGGGGGTGTAGCCGAGGAGGCCGAGGCCGAAGGTGATGTTGGCGGCGACTCCTCCCCGGCGTATCTCCAGGTCGTCCACGAGGAAGGACAGCGAGACGGTGTCCAGGCTGCCGGGGACGAGTTGTTCGCTGAACCGGCCGGGGAAGGCCGTCAGGTGGTCGGTGGCGATGGAGCCGGTGACGGCGATGCGCATCTCAGACCCCCGCGGCGGCGCGCAGGGCTGCCACGCGGTCGGTCTTCTCCCAGGTGAACTCGGGCAGTTCGCGCCCGAAGTGGCCGTACGCGGCGGTGCGGGCGTAGATCGGGCGCAGCAGGTCGAGGTCGCGGACGAGGGCGGCCGGACGGAGGTCGAACACCTCGTCGATGGCTTTCCCGATGCGGTCGGTGCCGACCGTGTGGGTGCCGAAGGTCTCCACGAACAGGCCGACCGGCGCGGCCTTGCCGATGGCGTAGGCGACCTGCACCTCGCAGCGGGAGGCGAGCCCGGCGGCGACGACGTTCTTCGCGACCCAGCGCATCGCGTAGGCGGCGGACCTGTCCACCTTCGAGGGGTCCTTGCCGGAGAAGGCGCCGCCGCCGTGCCGGGCGTAGCCGCCGTAGGTGTCCATGATGATCTTGCGGCCGGTGAGCCCGGCGTCGCCCATCGGGCCGCCGATCTCGAAGCGGCCCGTCGGGTTGACGAGCAGCCGGTAGCCGGTGGTGTCGAGCTTGATGCCGCCCTCCGTGAGGGCCGTCAGCTCGTGTTCGACGACGAGTGCGCGGATGTCGGCCGTCAGGAGGGTGTCGAGGTCGATGCCCGCGGCGTGCTGGGTGGAGACGACGACGGTGTCGAGGCGGACGGGCTTGTCGCCGTCGTACTCGATGGTGACCTGCGTCTTGCCGTCGGGCCGCAGGTAGGGCACGGTGCCGTCGCGGCGCACGTCGGCGAGGCGGCGGGAGAGGCGGTGCGCGAGGTGGATGGGCAGCGGCATCAGCTCGGGCGTCTCGTCGCAGGCGTAGCCGAACATGAGGCCCTGGTCGCCCGCGCCCTGCCGGTCGAGTGCGTCGGCGGTGCCGGTGCGGACCTCGTGGGCGGTGTCCACGCCCTGCGCGATGTCGGGGGACTGCGCGCCGATGGACACCGACACGCCGCAGGAGGCGCCGTCGAAGCCCTTGACGGACGAGTCGTAGCCGATCTCCAGGATCTTGTCGCGGACCAGTTGCGGGATCGGCGCGTACGCCTTCGTGGTGACCTCTCCCGCCACGTGCACGAGCCCCGTGGTGATCATCGTCTCGACGGCGACGCGGGACGCCGGGTCGTCGCGCAGCAGGGCGTCGAGGATCGTGTCGCTGATCTGGTCGGCGATCTTGTCGGGGTGGCCCTCGGTCACGGACTCGGAGGTGAAGAGGCGCGGCCTCGTGCTCCGCTGAGGACGTGCGCTGGTCATCGTGCGTTCCTCTCGTCGTGGGCGACGGGCGTCGCCTGGATCAGGGCCTCGGCCCACGGGGCGTCGGGGCCGACGGCGGGCATGGCCGTGTCGGTGATGCGGAATCCGGCGCGGTCGAGCAGGGCGGTCAGTTCGTCGAGCGTGCGTTCCTGGCCGCCGAGGACGACGAGCATCTGGAGGTCGGAGAACTTGCCGGGGTGGAATCCGGTGACGGCGGGGATGACCTTGTCGATGAGGATCAGCCGGGCGCCGGGCGGCATGGCCTGGCGGACGGCGCGCAGGATGCGCAGGGCGTCCTCGTCGTTCCAGTCGTGGATGACGCGGGACAGGAGGTAGCTGTCGCCGCCGGTGGGGACGGCGTCGAAGAAGCTGCCGCCCTGGATCTCGACGCGGTCGAGCACGCCGTGGGCGGCGAACACCTCGGGGGCCTGGGAGACGCCCGCGGGGGTGTCGAGGAGGACGCCGTTCAGCCGGGGGTGGCGGGCGAGGAGGTGGGCGAGGAGCCCTCCGGCGCCGCCGCCGACGTCGATGACGGTCCGGTCGCCGCTGAAGTCGCAGCGGTCCACGGCCTCGGTCGGGGCGCCCGTCCTGGCCATGGCGTTGAAGCTGGTGCTCGCCCCCGACTCCCTGGCGAGGTAGGCGAAGTGCGAGAGGCCGTAGACGTGTTCGAACGCGGCCTCGCCGGTGCGGACGGTGTGCAGGACGTCGGCCCAGGCGCGGAAGCTCTCCTCGCCGTTGACGATGATGAAGTGGCGCAGCCCGCGGGGCGCGTCGGAGCGCAGCGCGGCGCCGGTCGCGGTGGTGCCGAAGATGCGGCCGGGGTGCTCCCGCAGGACGCCGAGCGCCTCAAGCGCCCGGCAGAAGCGGTAGAGCGCGCCGGGGTGGACGCCGGTCTCCTCGGCGAGGTCGTCGCTGGACCTGGGCCCGTCCCGCAGGGCGTCGGCGAGGCCGAGCTTCGCGGCGACGTAGAGGCTCTGGAACGCCCAGGGCGCCGTGGTGACGACGAGGTGGTTGAGGGCGACGGCGTCCGGGGGGTCGTCGTGCGCCGGGGGGCCAGGCGGGTCGGCCTGCCGTGTGGCACCGCTCATGATGCGCCTTCCTGTGACGGTCGTTCCGGGTCGGGGACTTCGTGGAGGGTCGTGCCGAACCACCAGCCGAGGTGGATGAGGCCGAGGACGGCGGCGGCCCAGATCCGGTGCCCGGCGGACGCGCCGGGCGGCGGCCGGTAGCCGTACGCGAACGGGTCCCACGCCGAGGGGCGGTCAGGCATCGCGTTCCCAGCGGTAGAACTCCTGGGCCATGGCGTCCTTGGGCTCGCGCCACGTCGCCGGGTCGTACGCGGAGACGAAGGGGCCCAACTCCTCGCTGATGCGGCGGAACTCCGGGTGCTTGCGGGAGCGGGTGACGGACGCCTCCACCGGCGCGTCGCCCTCCACGAGGTGGAGGTAGACCTCGCCGAACTGGAAGAGGCTGCGGGCGCGGACGCCGATGGTCTGCGGGAGGTCGGACCCGTGGTCGGAGCGCCCGAAGATGTCCGCGATGTCCGGGGCGGCGTCGGGCAGCATGCGGGCGACGATCAGGCTTCGGTACATCTGTCTCTCCTCGTTGGGTGCGAACGGCGTTGCTGGCGCGGTCAGATGAGGAAGTCGGGCACGTCCCGGCCGAGCAGCACGGAGCCGACGCGGCGCTGCGCCTCCAGGCCGAACGCGATGTGCTGCGCGGCGGTCTGGACGTCGCGGAAGTAGCGCTGGAGCGGGGCGCGGTCGTAGAGCTGGCTGGCGCCGCAGGCCCGCATCGCCGAGTCGGCGACGTCGAGCGTGGCCCGCATGGCGTGCTGGACGGCGCCGGTGAGGAGGGCGCGGGCCTGCGGCGAGGCGACGCCGTCCTGCGTCTGCGCCCACACCTGGGCCACCGCCTCGTGGACGAACGCCCTGGCGGCGCCGACGGTCGCCTCGCAGCGGGCGATCTCCGCCTGCACGATGGGGGTCTCCGACAGGAGCGTCCGTTCGGTGTTGCGCTTGCCGAGGACGATCTGCCGGTACTCGTCCACGATGCGGCGGGCCGCGCCGAGGGGGAACCCGGCCATGGCGACGAGCAGGTAGCTCATGTACGGCAGCCGGTACAGGGGGCCGTCCTCGCGGGCCGGTCCGTACGGGTCGAAGGTGAGGCGGGACGGCAGCAGCAGGTCGGTGACCTCGATGTCGTGGCTGCCGGTGCCGCGCAGCCCGGCCACGTGCCACGTGTCGTGGACGGTGACGGCGGCGCCCGGCAGCAGGGCGAAGCGGGGCGGCCCGGCGGCCGGGCGGTATCCGGCGACCAGGTGGTCGGAGAGCCCGCAGCCGCTGGTGTAAGGCCAGCGGCCGATGAGCCGTATCCGCTCCTCGCCCGCGTCCACGGCCGTGCCGAGCGGCGCCATCGAGCCGGTGATCAGCGGCCTGGGGGTGGCCTCGGTGATCTCCCGCGCGACGTCGGGCTCCAGCCAGGCCAGGTAGCCGGCGCCCTGGCCGATCATGACCGTCCAGCCCGTGGCGGCGTCGCCGCGGGTCAGCTCCTCCACGACGCGGACGATCGTGAGCGGGTCGGCCTCACGACCGCCGAGGGAGGCGGGCGTCATCAGGCTGAACAGCCCGGCGGCGCGCAGTTCGTCCACCAGGTCGGCCGGGAGGGTGCGCCCGGACTCCACTTCGAGCGCCCGGCCCGGCAGGGTCGCCGCCAGGCGGACGGCCTCCTCGATCGGTGATTTCTCCAGTGCGGTGACGGACATGGTCTCTGCCTCACTTGGGTCTCGGTTGGCGGGTCGGGCGACGGCCTCTCACACGCCGAAGAACGCGGGCGCGGTCTGGAGGCCGAGCCGTGCGTTGGCGATGCGCTTGCGGGAGTCGAAGGAGAACGCGACGTGCTGGGAGCCCGCGACCAGGTCGCGCATGCAGCGCTGGAGCGGGTTGGTGTCGAGGGCGGCGGCCGTGCCCGCGAGCCGGAACAGGCCCTGCACCAGTTCGCGGCCGACGTCGTAGACGTGGATGATGGCGGCGGCCAGCCGGGCCCGTTCCGCGTAGTCGCTCTCCTCGTGGGCGAGCGTGCCGAGCAGTTCGCCGAGCGTGCCGAGGAGGTGGCGGCGGGCGGCGTCCAGCGCCGTCTCGTGCTTCAGGAACGCCACCTGCACGGCCGGGTCCTCCAGGTACGGCGTGCCGCTGCCGGTCAGCGTGCGGTCGGCGAGCTGCCGCCTGGCCTCGTCGAGGGCGCGGCGGGCGACGCCGAGCGGGAAGCCGGACATGACCGTGAGGAGCAGGTTGTAGGCGGTGAGGCGGTACAGCGGGTCGCCGTAGGGGGCGCGGGCGAAGTAGGGCACGGAGGTGTGGGCGAGGGGCAGGTCGATGCCGTCCACGACGATGTCGTGGCTGCCGGTGCCCTGGAGCCCGGCGACGTGCCAGGTGTCGTCCACCGTGGCCTGCGCCGCCGGGAAGTGGGCGACGCCCATGACGGGGGCGCCCCACTCGTTCGTGCGCGGCCTGCCGTTCTCCATGACGATGAAGCCGCCCATGAACCACGGCGCGTGGAGGCTGCCGCTGCCGAACGGCCACCGGCCGGTGAGGGTGTAGCCGCTGCCGTCGGGCTTCGGCACGGCCTGCCCGAGGGGGGCCTGGCCGCCCGCGACGACCATGCCGGGCGTGTCGGCGAGCAGGCCCCTGGCGACCTCGGGGTCGAGCCAGGCGAGGAAGGCGTTGCCGATGTTGCCGATCAGCAGGGACCAGCCGGTCGCGCCGTCGCCGCGTGACACCTCCTCGACGATGCGCACGATCGTCTCCGGCGCGGCGCCCGTGCCGCCGAGGGCGACGGGCATGGCGAGGCGGAACAGGTCGTTCCTGGCGAACTCGTCCACCAGGTCGGCGGGGAGCGTGCCCGCGGTCTCGATGGCGAGGGAGCGGTCCGGGAGGGTCGCGGCGATCCTGCGCGCCGACTCCAGGAGGGTCGCGTCCGTCGTCCCCGCGGCCCGGGGGGTGGCGATTCCGCTGGTCATGGCCGCGTCTCCTTCGGTCGGGCGAGGCGTTCCGCCGCGCGTGCCTCGACGCGCCGGCGGATCAGGTCCATCTGCACCACGGTGTTGCGGTTGATGTTGTCGGTCATCCAGGCGTCGTCCACGGGGGCCTCGGGCTTCATGGTGAAGTCCTGTTTCCACTCCATGAGGACGCCGCCGGGGACCTCGGCGTAGGTCCACTCGATGTGCATGTGGGCGAAGGGGCCGGTCTCGACGCGGCGTGCCCTGACCGTGCGGGTGGCGCGGTCGGTGACGCGTTCGGAGACCCAGCTCCACACCTTGCCGTCCTCGTCCGGGTGCATGGTGAGCCGGAAGAGGACCCGGTCGCCCTCCTGTTCGAGGATGTCGGCGGCGGCGTACTCGCTGAACAGGTCGGGCCAGTGGGCGACGTCGTTGGTGACGTCCCAGACGAGGTCGAGGGGGGCGGCGATGACGACGGAGTTGCTGGTGTGTGCGCTCATCGTCAGGCCGCCGCCCGCAGCTGCGCGTTGGCGAGGGCGAGCAGGTCGCCGGGGGACGTGCAGCGCTCGGCGTCGGGGCCGAGCTGGATGCCGAGGGTCTTCTCCAGCTCGGCGACGATGCCGAGCAGGCCCAGGGAATCGACGTCGAGGTCGTCGAACGTCGGCCGGGTGTCGCGGAGCGCGGCGGCGTCGGTGTGCGCCCCGGCGCACCGCGTGATCACCTCGGCGAGCGCCTCGTGGCTGAGGGCCGTGGATGCGGACATGCTGTCTCCTCCTGAGTGGGTGCGGCGTGCGGCGTGCGGCGTGCTGGGTACGGCGTGCGGGATGCGGGATACGGCCGGGGCCGGGTCAGTGCCCGGGGGCGCGCAGGACCAGGGCCGAGTTGCCGCCCGCGAGGCCGCGCGCGAGCACGAGCGCGGTGGCCGTGTCGGTGGGGCGGGGGGCTCCGGTGACGAGGTCGAGGTCGTAGGCGGTACCGGTGGCGTAGGGGGTGGGCGGGACGAGTCCGTGGCGCAGGGTGAGCGCGGCGAGCGTGACGTCGAGGGCGGCGGCGCCCGCGTAGGCGCGGCCGAACCCGGCCTTCGGGACGGTCACCGGGAGCGAGTCGAGGGCGGGGCCGAAGACCTGCCGCAGCGCGTCGGCCTCGGCGCGGTCGGCGGCGGGGTGGGCCAGGCCGTCGGCGAAGACCACGCCGACGTCGGACGGCGCGCAGCCCGCCTCGTCCAGCGCCCCGAGGACGGCCTTGGCGAGCCCTTCCGCGCTGTGGACGTGGGGCTCGCCGCCGGTCCAGGTGGTGCCGTGCCCGGCGATGCGCGCCTGCGGCACGGCGCCCCGTGCGCGGGCGGCCTCCTCTTCCTCCAGGACGAGCACGGCGCCGCCCTCGGCGGGCGTGAAGCCGCGGGCCAGGTCGCTGAACGGCAGGTAGGCGTGGTCGGGGTCGTCCGCCTCGCTGAGCAGGCCGTGGCCGTACTGGCAGGCCATGGAGAACGGGGCGAACGGGGCCTCGGCGCCGCCCGCGAGCATGGCGGTGGTGCCGTAGCGGATGTCGCGGGCGGCGTGGGCGAGGGCGTCGAGGCCGCCCGACTCGTCGGCGACGAGCACCCCACAGGGGCCCTTGAGACCGTGGCGGATCGACAGCTGCCCCGTGCTCGCGGCGTAGAACCAGGCGATGGACTGGTAGGGGCCGACGTGCCCGGGGCCCCTGCTCCACAGCCGTTCGATCTCGCGCTGGCCGAACTCCACTCCCCCGGCGGCGCTCGCGGTGACCGCGCCGAAGGAGTAGGGCGGCAGGGTGTCGGGGCTCAACCGGGCCTGTTCCAGGGCGAGATCGGCGGCGGCCAGTGCGAACTGGGTGAAGCGGTCGGTCTGTACGGTGACGCGCGTGTCGATCGCCGAGGCCGGGTCGTAGCCGCGGACCTCGCCCGCGACCGTCAGGGGGTAGCCGTCGGCGGGGTAGCGGGAGAGGCGGCCGAGCGCGCCGTGGCCCGCCAGCGCGGAGCGCCAGAACGCGTCCACCCCCACGCCGGAGGGGGCGATGACGCCCATGCCTGTGACGACGGTCCGCCGGGTCATCGGGCGCGCTCCCCCGGGGTGAGGACGACGGCGGACTGGAAGCCGCCGAAGCCGCTGCCGACGGACAGCACGTTCCGCAGCGGCGCCTCGCGCGCCTCGTGCGGCACGTAGTCGAGGTCGCAGTCCGGGTCGGGCACGTCGAGGTTGGCGGTCGGCGGCACCGTGTCGTGGTCCATCGCGAGGACGCAGGCGGCGAGTTCGATGGCGCCGATGGCGCCGAGCGAGTGGCCGACCATGGACTTGATGGAGCTGACGAGGGTGTCGTGCGCGTGCGCGCCGAGGGCCCGTTTGACGGCCGCCGTCTCGTGGCGGTCGTTCTGCTGGGTGCCGGAGCCGTGGGCGTTGACGTAGTCGATGCCGGACGGGTCCACGCGGGCGTGCCGCAGGGCCCGTTCGATGGCCTCGGCCATCTCAAGACCTTCCCTGGTCAGGCCGGTCATGTGGTACGCGTTGCCGCGGGTGGCGAAGCCGCTGACCCGGCAGCGGGCGCGGGCGCCGCGCCGCCTGGCGTGCCCGGCCTCCTCCAGCACGAGGACGGCCGCGCCCTCGCCGAGGACGAACCCGTCACGCGTCCGGTCGAAGGGCCGGGAGGCGTGCGCGGGGTCGTCGTTGCGGGTGGACGTGGCGCGGATCGCGTCGAAGCAGGCCACCGTGATCGGGGAGACGGGCGACTCGGCGGCGCCCGCGACCACGACGTCGGCCTTGCCCTCCTCGATGAGCCGCAGCCCGTAGCCGATCGCGTCGAGCCCGGACGTGCAGCCCGTGGACACGGTGTGCACGGGGCCGCGGGCGCCGACCGCCCCGGCGACCTCCCCGGCGAGCGGGGCGGGCGAGAAGACGCGGAACAGGTCGGCGGTGACCTTGCGGTGGTCGATGGTCCAGGACGCGCCGCGCTCGCTCGCGGTGACGTACTCGGCCTCAAGCTGCGTGGTGCCGCCCACGGCGCTGCCCATGGAGACGGCGGTGCGCCAGGACGACTCCTCGTCGGTCTCCAGGCCCGCCTCGGCGACCGCCTCCCGTGTCGCGGCCATGCCGAACTGGACGTAGCGGTCCATCCGGGCGATCTCGTCGGGCGTCAGGACGCCCGCGGCGTCGAAGTCGCACTCGGCGGCGATCCGGGAGCGGAATCCCTCGGGGTCGAACAGCGTGATGGCGCGGGTCGCGGTGCGGCCCGAGGAGAGCAGTTCCCAGAACGCCTTGGCGCCGACGCCGCCGGGGGCGACGACGCCCACGCCGGTGACGACCGCTTCTCGGGTCACGGCAGTACCTCGGTGTCCACGTGCCCCAGCTCGGGCCGGGGCGCGAGCGGCCCGAGGTGGAAGACGATGCGCGCCTCCTCCTCGCCCGTGTTGCGGACCCGGTGGCGCACGCCGATGGGCACGAGCAGCCCCTGCCCGGCGCGGGCCTCGTGGGGGACGCCGTCGAGATCGACGGTGACCGCGCCCGCGGTCAGGTACAGGAACTCCTCGGAGTACGGGTGGTAGTGCTCCACGACGCGCTCTCCTGGCCGGAGGATCGCCACGCCCATGAAGCCCGAGGTGGAACCGACCGTGCCGGGGCTGAGGAGGGTACGCATGTCGCCGCCGCGCTTGCGGTTGGCGGGCACGTCGTCGATGCCGACGATCCGGATGGCGGGCTTGCTGGTGGTCACAGGTGCTCCAAGCGGGCTGTAGGAGTGGGGTGGGGCGGTCAGGCGCCTGCCGGGACCGTGCTCGGCAGTCCCGACCTGAACAGGGCGCGGGCGTTGCCCTCGCGGACGGCCTGGCGCCCGGCCTCGGGGAGGCCGAGGCCATCGACGAGGGCGAGCCCCTCGGCGACCGAGGTGCCGGGCAGGGGCGGCGAGTCGCTGCCGTAGAGGACCTTGTCCTGGCCGAAGACCCGTACGGCCAGCTCCACGGCGGCGGGGCTCGGGGTGGCGGTGTCCACCCAGATGCGGTGCAGGTAGCCGCTGGGCGGCCGGGGCAGCGCGGGCCTGGCGGGGCCGCGTCCGGGTCCCGGCCCGGGGCGCTGCCAGTGCTCGGGCGACCAGGCACGGTCGAGCTTCTCCACGAGCAACGGCAGGGCGCCGCCCGCGCCTTGGCCGATGAGCCGCAGCCCTGGGTGGCGCTCCAGCCAGCCGCCGAGGACGCAGCAGGCCAGGCCGATCGTGACGTCGGCGAACCGGCCGAGCTGTTCCACGGCCATGAGGTCCGCGAGCCCGGTACCGGCGGCGGGCGCGGCCGGGGCGTGCAGCAGGACGGGCGCCTCGGTCTCCGCCGCGAGGGCGAAGAAGTCGGCGGCGTCGGGATGGTCGAGGTAGCGGCCCGCGACGCTGGTGTTGGCGATGAGGCCGACGAACTCGTCCTGCCGCAGCCGCTCCCCGGCGGCCGCGAGGTGGGCCTCGCCGCCGAACGGGTTCACGTAGACGTAGGCCCGCAGGTGACGCGGGTGTTCGGCGACCAGGCCGCCGAGCCAGTCGTGGAAGCGGGCCAGTTCCTCCTCGGTCTGCGCGTAGTTGTCCACGCCGGGGAGCGGCACCATGGCTCCGGCGCCGACCGGGCTGCCGATGATCGTGAGATCGACCCCGGCGGCGAGCTTCGTCTCGATCATCGCCCCGGCGTCGCCGAGCGAGCGCGGCATGGGGAAGCGGCGCATCGACTCCGGCGGGCTGAGGTGACCGTGCACGTCGATGGTCATGTCGGCGCCCCTTCCCGGCGCGGCGCGACGACGGCCCGGGCGACGGCGGCGCAGTCGAGGTCCCCGTCGCCACGGCGCACGGCCTCGTCGTGCGTGGCCAGGGCGGTGCGGACGAGGGGCAGTTCCAGGCCCGTGCGCTCGGCCTCCGCGGTGGCCAGGGCCAGGTCCTTGGCCATGAGGCGCAGCCGGAAGTCCGGCCTGTCGTAGCGGTCGGCGGCGAGCCTTCTGGCCTTGAAGCCCATGACCGGGGTGGCGAACCCGCTGTCGGTGATGGCGTCCAGGACGGCGCGGCGGTCGAGCCCGGCGGACTCGCCGAGCGCGGCGGCCTCGGCCATGGCCTGCACCTGGATGCCCATGAGCGTGTTCATCAGCAGCTTGAGCCGCATGCCGTCGCCCGGCCCGCCGACGTGCACGACCTGTTTGGCGACGAGGTCGAGGACGTCCCTGGCGCGGGCCAGGTCCTTGTCCGTGCCGCCGACGTAGACGCGCAGTTCGCCGGTCCTGGCGTGGGTGCCGTTGCCGAGGAGCCCGAGGTCGAGGACGGCGGGCGTGCGCTCCCGCAGGACGCGCAGGACGTCGGGCGAGATGGTGCTCGCCGAGGCGAGGACGCCCGCGACCGGGCCGTCGGCGAGGACGCCGTCCTGGCCGAGCAGCACCTCCTGCGTGGCCGCGCCGTCCGCGAGGGAGACGAGGACGAGGTCGGCGTCGCGCGCGGCCTCGGCGGGCGTGGGGGCCACGGTCGCGCCGAGGTCGGCCAGTTCCGCGGCGCGGCCAGGGGAGCGGTTCCAGACGGTCAGGGGCAGGCCCTGGTCGAGGAGGCGCCTGGCGATGCCGCCGCCCATGACGCCCAGGCCGAGGACGGCCACGGTGCTCGTCATGCGGGCGCTCCGATCCGGCGGTCCGTGAGCAGGCGGGTGGAGATCCGTTCCAGGAAGGCGCGGAAGCCGCCGGTGTCGTGCAGGTTCTCGTCGGCCGCGACGAGCGTGGCCAGCTTGTCGCCGCTGCCGGAGCGGACGGCGGCCTCGGCGATCCGGTCCAGGGCCTCGCCCGGGTCGCCGTGCACCTCGGCCAGCCGGAGCACGACGTCGCCGCGCCGGAAGACGGTGGTGCGGGCCAGGGTCGTCGGGGAGGCGGGGGCGAGCACGCGTGTCCCGGCGAGGAGTTCGGCCAGGTCGCCGCCGCTGCCCGGCCTGGCCGGATAGAGGAGGGCGACGCGGTTGCCAGGGTGCGCCGACGGGCCGACGGGCAGCAGGCCGGGGGGCGTGTGCCGGTCGTGGGCGACGGGGAGGAGGGCGCGGTACAGGAAGGCGCGGACGCCGTCCGCGTGCGTCAGGTCGCGCGGCTGTTCCAGGTAGGGGTCGAGCGCGTCCTCGACGGCCTTGATCTGCGGCTGCTCGGCGAGGTGCGCGACGACGTCGCGGAGCCTGCCGTCCACGTCCACCACGCGGATGACGCGGTTCCCCGCGAGGAACACGGAGGTGCGGCGCAGCAGCGGCGGGCCGCCGGGGGCGCGTCCCGCGGCGGGACGGCCGTAGCTGGACAGGATGCGGGAGACCTCGGGCTCGCTGCCAGGTCTCACGGTGAAGGTGAGTGCGTATCGGTTCATCGGGCGCTCCTGGAAGGGACGTCGGGGGCCTGGCCCACGCCCAGGCGGGCGAGCCATTCGGCCTCTGTGGTGTCCTGGAACCGGCGGTCGCGGCGGGCGACCTGCGCGCGGTCGCGCTCGTGGTGCAGCTGTCCGAGGTGCCAGGCGGCCTGTGCGGCGGCGGTGGCGACCGGGAAGCGCTGCTCCTCGAAGGTGTGCAGGCGTCCGGCCAGTTCGTGGTGGTCGCCCAGGTCGGCGCCGCGCAGGACGGCGGCGACGGCGACGGCGTCGAGCAGGGCCTGCCCGCCGCCCTGGCCCGTGGTGGGCACCATGGGGTGGGCCGCGTCGCCGACGAGCAGGGTGCGGGCGGTGGACCAGCCCGCCAGGGGCGGGCGGTCGAGGATCGGGGTGCGGATGACCTGTGCCGGGGCGGTGGCGCCGATGAGCTGGGCGGCCCGTGGCGGGGCGGTGCGGAAGACGTCGGCGAGGACGGCGTGGTCCTTCGGCGTGTGGGCGGGGGGCCCGCCGCGCACGGTGAGCCCGGCGGCCTCCTGCACCTCGTCGGCGAGCGTCGCGACCCAGTACGTCCGCCCGCCGGGCAGCGGCCAGTGGCCGAACGTCGCCCCGGCGCCGATGACCTGGCGGGCGGTCGGGACGCCCTTGTCGTCGGGGGCGAGGTCGCTGATGGCGCGCCAGGCGGTGAACCGGGCGGGGCGCGGCGGGGTGTCGCCGTGCATCTGGCGGCGGACGGCCGAGTGCAGCCCGTCGGCGCCGATGAGCAGCCGCCCGCGGTCGCGGGTGCCGTCGGCGAGCAGGATCTCGACGCCGTCGGCCGTCTCGCGGTATCCGGCCACGGTGGCGCCCTGGCGTATGTCGCCCGAGGGCAGGGCCATGCGCAGGGCGCGGTGGAGCGGGGCGCGGGGCACGGTGATGCTCGGCGCGCCGAACGACTCGGACACCTTGGTCTGCGGCCAGCCGCCGATGCGTTCGCCGCTCCAGGCGAGGAGTTCCCAGCGGTGGACCTCCTCGGCGGCCTCGATCACGGGGGCGTCGGCGCCGAGGGAGCGCAGGGCGAGGACGGCCGCCGGGTGCAGCCCCAGGGCGGAGCCCGCGGCGCCCGTGCCGTCGGCGGCCCGTTCGTAGAGCGTGACGTCGAAGCCGGTGTGGCGCAGCGCGGCGGCGGTGGCGAGCCCGGCGATGCCCGCGCCCGCGACGAGCACCCGGTCGCGGGCGCTCACCGTGCCCCGGCCTTCCTGCGGGTCTCGCGCCGCACGGTGAAGCGCAGCGAGCTGCGGCTCGTGGTCTCGGCGACGAGCGGCCTGGCCAGTTCGCGGTGGCCCTCGCCCGCCTCCCAGGCGAGGAAGTCGTCGGCGGTGCGCCACTCGCTGGTGATGACCCACTGGCGCGGGTCGGTGGTGGACTGGCACACCTGGTCCATCAGGTGGCCGGTGACACCGGCCACGTCGGCGCAGATCCGGTCGTAGGCGGCGAGGAAACGCTGCTGCGCCTCCGGTTCCACCGTCAGGAAGAACATCACCCGCAGGTGGTCGCTGGCGACCGTGGGGTCCTGCTCGCTCACACTTCCTCCCAGCGTCGCGTCGTGTGGCTGCGCTTGACGGCATCGACGATGCGCGCCACGTGCCAGCCGTCCTCAAGGGTCGGGTGGTCCTGGGGGGTGCCGGTGCGGACGGAGGTGAGGAACGCCGTGGTGAGCCGTTCCCAGCGGCGCAGGCCGACCTCGTGGCGCGTGGTGGCGCCGGAGCCCGACATGCCGTCCACGGTGAGGGACTGCGCGGGGCCGCCCGGCTCGCGGAACGTCAGCCCGTCGGAGCCGCCCCAGGTGAGGGCGCCCTCGTCGCCGATGACGGTCACCTCCTCCTCGGCGGGCCCGGTCAGGTGCGTGGACTCCCACAGCCGGACGCGTACGCCGGTGGTCAGCTCGGCGAGGACGTCGTAGCCGACGTCGGCGGTGACCTCGGCCCTGGGCGCGTCGGCGAGGTCGTTGCCCCGGTTGTCGCGTGCCCAGGCGAAGGCGTCGAGCGTGTTGTGGAAGGCGGGGCCGACCGGCGCGGTGCGCACGTCGTGGGAGAGCCGTCCGCACAGCTCGGCGAACTCGGCGTCGAGCAGCCAGCGCAGCCGGTCGATGACGTGCGTGCCGTGCTGCATGAGGCCGCCGCCGCCCGCCGCCTCGTCGTAGATCCAGTTCATCGCCATGAGAGGGCCGCCGAGGGCGCATGTGCTGTGCACCTCGCGCACCTGGCCGACGCGCCCCTCGCGGATGAGGTCCCGCATGCGGGACAGCCCGGGGTCGCCGCGCCAGATGAAGCCGGAGGCGTGCTGGACGCCCTTCTTGGTGGCGGCGGTGAGCATCTCCTCGGCCTCGGCCGCCGACAGGGCGACGGGCTTGTCGCACAGGACGTGGCAGCCCGCCTCGACGGCTTCGAGGACCTGCGCGTGGTGGGCCGGGGGCAGCGAGGCGATGGACACCACGTCGGGCCGTGCCCGGCGCAGGAGTTCGCCGAGGCTGTCGGCGACCACCGGGACCTCGAACCGGGCGGCGAGGTCCTCGGCACGGCCGCGGGTGCGGCTGAAGACACCGGCCAGTTCGGCACCGGCGCGCCGGAAGCCTTCCAGGTGCAGCCCGCCGGCCCAGCCCGCGCCGACCACGGCCACTCGTACTCTCGCGTTCATCGAAGCCTCTCGCCTGAAGGGTGGATGGGGAGCCGGGCTCAGGGGCGCCGGGAGTCCGCGGCGGCCAGGGTCCCGGCGGGGCGCGGGGACGTGTCGGCGGGCCAGAAGTCGCGCAGCTGGCGCGGGCCCGTGGGACGGAGCTGCCTGGCCGTGCGGGTGATCCGGCCGCCGACGAAGCGGGCCGCCTCGACCTGGTCGGGCGTCAGTTCGCCGGACGAGGGCGCGGTCAGGGACAGGCCGTAGGGATTCCCGCCGATCCTGCGCAGCACGGGGTGGGTGTAGCCGGTGGGGACGATCAGCGAGCCCCAGTGGAACATCGTGTGGTAGAGCGCCAGGAGCGCGGCCTCCTGGCCGCCGTTGGGCAGCGAGGCGCTGGTGAAGCCGGTGACGGGCTTGTCGGCCAGCCGTCCGTGGAGGGCCAGCGGGCTCGTCGTGTCGAGGAACGCCTTGAGCGGCGCGGCGATGTTGCCGAACCAGGTGGGTGTGCCGATCAGGAGCCCCTCGGCCCAGTCGAGGTCGTCGAGCGTCGGCTCGGCGGGACGGCCGTGCGCGCCCAGGGCCCGTACACGGACCTCCGCGTCCTGCGCGGCGGCGCCCTCCGCCAGGTGTGACGCGACCTGGGAGATGACCCCGCTCGAACTGAAGTAGACGATGGCGATTCGGGGTTGCATGGCCTGCTGCCCTTCCTCTCCCCTGCGGGGCGCGGTTCGCGTCCGCCTGCATGAGCCATCGTCGGGGGAGGGCAGGTGCGGGCACGTCAGAGCAGTACCGCGACAATCTCCGTCACTCCGTGCCGTGACGGCCGCGGACATGGAAAAACCGGGGTCCTGTCCGGCAAGGCCGGACGGGACCCCGGTTCAGGGGGCGTTCAGGGGGGTGCGGCGGGTGGGGCGTCAGGGGCCGACGTGGGGGGCGCGCGCGGCGGACGAGCCGTCGCGGACGACCTCGCCCGTCAGGTTGGCGTTGGCGCCCGAGCCGAGGAACAGGACGAGCTTGGCGACGTCGTCCGCGTCGGAGAGGCGGCGGGTGGGCGTACCGGAGGCGAGGCGGTCGATGAGCGCCTGGGGGATGGGCGGGCGGCTGTCGGTCAGCGTGAAGCCGGGGGCCACCACGTTGACGAGGATGCCGTCGCGGCCCGCCTCCCAGGCGAGGCTGCGGGCGAGCCCGTACAGGCCGGACTTGGCCGTGCCGTAGGGTCCTGGGCCCGGCAGGCCCTCCTCGGCGACGCTGGAGGAGATCAGGACGATGCGGCCCCAGCCGCGTTCCCGCATGGCGGGCAGGACGGCGCGGACCTGGGCGGCGGCGCCGATCAGGTTGGCGCCGATCATGGCCTGCCACTCGGCCAGCGGCACGTCCTCGAAGCGGATGCTCGGGTCGGGCGGGCCGTCGCCGCCCCAGCGCACGGCGTTGGCGACGAGCACGTCCACGCCGCCCCAGCGCGCGACGACGGTGGTCACGGCCTCCTCGACGGTCGGCAGGTCCTCCAGGTCGAGGCGGACGGCGAGGGCCTGGCCACCGGCGGCCTCGATCTCGGAGACGACCTTCTCGGCCTTCTCCGGGTTGTTGCGGTAGGTCAGCGCGACGCGGGCGCCCTCCTGACCGTAGGCGCGGGCGGTGGCGGCGCCGATGCCGGTCGAGCCGCCGGTGACCAGGACCACACGGTCCTTGAGCGCGGTGTCCATCGTGCGGGTTCCTCTCGTGTGATGGGAAGGCGTTCCGGCTCAGCTGGCCGGGGCCTCGGCGGGCACGCGGGCGGCCAGCGCCTCGACGGCCTCCAGGGCGGCGGCCCGCGACGCGGCGTGGGCGTCGCGGAACTGGGCCAGGAACGGCATGACCGGGGCGTGGGTCAGCTCGGTGTGGACGAACTCGACGTCCTCGATGCCGAGCGCGCCGAAGTAGGCGCGCAGGTAGGGCTCCTGGAAGTCGAAGGGCTGCCGGGGCGTGCCCTCCCCGTACGCGCCGCCGCGTGCGCTGAGGACCACGACGGACTTCCCCGCGAGCGGCAGCCACGGGAGCGTCACCCGGTCGATCCACGCCTTGAGCGCGGCGGGGATGGAGTAGTTGTACATGGGCGTTCCGATGAGCAGGACGTCGGCGGCGAGCAACTGCTCGATGAGCGGACGGGTCGCCGCCCACGCCTCGGCCAGCTCGGGCGCGGAGGCCACCTCGTCCATGGCCGCGAGGTCCCGCACGCCGTTGACGGACGACTGGGTGGCGACGCGCACCCTGGCCTCGTCGATGGGCGCGACCGGTTCGCTCAGCAGGTCACGGTAGGTGTAGGTGCCCTCCGGATGGGCGGCCGTCCAGTGTTTGACGAAGGCCGTGCCCAGCTCCCGGGAGAACGAGTCGCTGCGGGCACTGGCGTCCAGGTGCAGCAGATGCGCCACGGATATTCCCTTCCAGACAAGATGATCTGAAGTCGGAACCAGAGTAGACCAAGATAGTCTTAGGTCAAGACGATTTGATCCCTTTGCTATTCTGCTGGTATGGCCCTCACCACCACCCCCGCCGACGGCCAGGCGCCGGTCGGTCGGCTCCACAGCGACCTGCACTGGCTGTTCGCCCGGCTCAAACAGGGCCTCGCCACGGCGGAGGTCGCGGTCGTGCGCAAGCACGGGATGACCCTGTGGGGCTACACGGTCCTCATGGCCGTCGTCGATTCCCCGATGCGCAGCCAGCTCTCGCTGGCCCAGGCGGTCTCGGTGGACAAGAGCAAGCTCGTCCTGGTCCTGGACGAGCTGGAGTCGGCGCGACTGGTCAGGCGCCGCCCCGACCCGGCCGACCGCCGGGCCCGCATCATCGAGGTGACCGAGGAGGGCCGTCGCGCCCTCGACGCCGCGCGCGCGGACGTCGAGGCCGTCGAGACCCGCCTGCTCGCCGACCTGGACGGCGGCGACGCGGCGCAGCTGCGGTCCGTCCTGCTGCGGCTCGTCGGCGCGCCGGTGGACCGGATCGAGGACGGGCAGCAGGCCGGGGACGCCTGCGCGCCGCCCCAGCCCTGACCACCCCCTCCGCCGAGGGACCCGCGCGGGCTCACACCTGGAGGACACGGCCCAGTTCCGAGCGGCTCTGGATGCCGAGCTTGCGGTACGCGCGGGTCAGGTGCGTCTCCACCGTCCGCCGCGTCACGAACAGCTCCCGCGCGATCGCCCCGTTGGTCCGGCCGACGGCGGCGAGCAGCGCCACGCGGTACTCGCTCGCGGTCAGGGCCTTGGTGCCGAAGTGCTCGGAGCGCCTGGGCAGCCCGCCCGCCGCGAGGAGTTCGGTGTGGACGCGCCCGGCCAGCCGCAGCGCGCCGAGCCGCTGGGCGAGCGTCAGGGCGCGCCGCAGCGTCTCGCGGGCCTCGCGCCGGTTGTTCTCGTGCCGCTGGACGATGCCGAGGCTGGCCTCGGCGTAGGCCGTCTCCAGGTGCGCGGCACCCGACCGCAGCACCTCGACGGCCTCGGTCAGGGCGGCCAGCCCCTCGGCGCCGCCCAGGATCAGCCCTTTGGCACGCAGTGCCACGCCGACCGCGCGCGGCGTGCCCCACCGGCGTGCCGCGCGCACCTCCTCCTCGACGAGGGCGACGGCGCCCGCGACGTCACCCAGCTGGTTCTTCATGAACGCGGCCTCGGAACGCCAGCGCGAGATGCCCGGGTTGTCCGTCCCCCAGCCCTCCATCCGCCGCCCGCTCTCCTTGAGGTCGGCCAGGGCGCCCTCGATGTCGCCGCGGGCGCCCTTCAGCCGTCCGCGCGCCGCGAGCAGCAGGGTGTGCGGCCAGAACTCGGGGAGCGCGCCCGCGCTGCCGCGCGCGCCCAGCAGGGCCATGGCCTCGTCGGTGCGGTCGAGTTCGGTGAGGACGTTGAGCAGCGGCACGAGGACGAGCGACTGGATCAGGTCGGCGCCGCCGTCCTGTCCGCCGAGGAAGCCGAGGGCCTGCCTGGCGTCGCGCTCGGCGCCTTCGAGCCGCCCCATCTCCAGCTGGCAGGCCGACCGGAGGGCCAGCGCCATGATCGTCCTTGACAGGCCGCCCACCCCCTGCCGCCCGGTGAGGACCGCGTCGCACCGCTGGTAGACGAGGTCCAGCTCGTCGGCCCACAGCAGCGTGTAGAGGGTGTACGGCATCAACTGCGGCTCGCGGCCCGAGTCCAGGTCGGCCGCGAACGCCCCGCGCAGGGCCTCCACCACCTCGGCGGCGGGCGTCCGCCCCTCGACGGCGGCGTGCAGCGCGCGCAGGGACGTGCGGTGCAGCGTGTCGTCCGGGCTGTCGTCGGGGAGCTGCGCCAGCAGGCGGGCCGTGTCCCCGGCGCCCGAGGTGCCGAGCAGGGCGGCCATCGCCTCGCCGCTGTCGAGCTGGCGCAGCAGGGCGTCGCGCGACCGGGTGGGCGGCAGGGCGGCGAGGTCGCCTCGGCACTCGTGGAGCGTCTCGGCCGCCTCCTCGATCCGGTGGGAGCGGACGAGGGCCTGCGCGTAGGTGAGGACGGTGCTGACCCTCGTACGTGGGGTCCTGGCGGCCTTCAGGCGCGGTCGCAGCCTGACCAGGAGGCCCCGCGGATCGGTGATCAGCTCGACGCAGTCGAGCGACGCCTGGACGTCGTCGCGCACGTCGTCGGCCAGGGGTTCGTGGAGCGCGCGCCGCAGCAGGGCGTGGGCCTCGGCGGGCTTGCCCTCCGGCACGGCCTTGTCCGCCTCGGCCCGCAGGACCTCGGGCACCCACGCGGCGCCGATCGGCCCGGTCCGCAGCACGTGCCGGACGATGGCGGCCGGATCGGCGTTGCGCTGGTGCAGCACCTCGGCCGCCCGCCGGTGTATCCGGTCGGGGGCGACGGCCTCCGGAAGGCGGCGCAGCGCCCGGCCGACCACCGGGCTGGTGTACGAGGGCTGCGCGAGGTCGGTGAGCAGGCCCATGGCGCCGAGCACGGCCAGGCTGGCCGCCGCCTCACGCATCGGTATCCCCGCGGCCTCGGCGACGAGGGCGGCGTCCGCCTCGCCCTCCAGCAGGGCGACGGTCTCGGCGACGCGCCCCACGGCCGCGGGCAGGTGGGCGAGACGTTCCTGCACCTTGGCGGCGACCAGCCCCTCGATCGCGCCGGTGGACCACACCGCCCCGCCCGGCTCCTGGTGCGGACCGGCACCGGCCCGCAGCATGGTGTGCAGCACGGCGGGGCTGCCCGCCGTCAGCCGGTGCAGCTCGTCCACGACCGGGGTGGGCGTCGGGCCGAGGAGGCCGACGGCGAGGTCGCCGGTGCCCGCCTCGGTCAGCGGGGCGGGGTGGAGCACCGTCCACTCACCGGCCGCGCACAGGGCGGCCAGCATCGGCGGGCTGGCCACGGGCTCGCCGAGCCTGCGGGTGGCCACGATCGCGACCGGCCACCCCTTGAGGCGGCGCGCGACGTAGGCGAGGACGTGCAGGGAGGGCGCGTCGCAGAAGTTCATGTCGTCCACGGCCAGGACGACCGGCGCCCGTTCCGCCATGCCGCGTATGGCGCACAGCATGCCGCTGAGGACGGAGATGTCGCCGGTGTCGCCCTCGGGCGACACGCACGAGTCCATGACGCGGAGCAGTTCGGCCGCGGGCCGCGCCGCCTCGGTGTGTCCGGCGGCGAGGGCGGAGAGGTGGGGTTCCAGGAGCTGTTGCATCACTCCGTAGGGGTAGTCGGCCTCCAGGGAGCCGCAGCGGGCGGTGCACATGATCACCTGACGCGCCCGCGCCGCGCGTTCGAGTTCGAGCAGCAGGGCCGTGCGGCCGATGCCGAAGCCCCCCTCGATGAAGAGGAGGTCTCCGACTCCCCGGCACAGCGTGTCGATGGTGCGGTTGAGGACGAGTAATTCGGACCAGCGTTCTACCAAGTTCTGGTGCACAGCTCCCCCGGACGCTCATTCCCTGACCATCGCCGGAACGGCCGGTGACCCGCCGGGCGGGCCGGTCACCGGCCGGGGGTCAGATGCTCTGGGTGAAACGGAAATAGTTGGTCGGGTCGTAGTGACGTTTCACCCTTCTGAGGCGCCCCAGGTTCTCCTTGTAGTAGGCGTCGGCCCAGTCGGGCAGGACTCGGTCCAGGTAGTTGACGTAACTCTCGCCGTTCGAATACGGGTTGACCGCGTCGAACACGTTGCCCGCCCAGGTCTGCGCGACCGCGCGGTCGGCCGCGGGCGGGGCGCCGCCTTGCAGGCCGGTGGCGATGCTCATGACGAACTCGGAGTCACGGTGGACGTAGGCGGTCTCCGTACGGCCGAACTCGTTGGCCCGGCCGCCGAGGACGATGGTGCGGATGAACCGGGAGTGGCCCGCGGCCCGGTCGGCGTCGAACGCGGTGAGCAGCGCGTCCAGGCCCGCCGCCGGGATGGCCTCGCCGAAGAGGCGGCTGCGGTCGAAGGACCAGCCGAAGCGGGCGATCTGCCCGTCGGGGGTGGTGCCCTGGAGATGGCACTGGGGCACCGTCAGGTTGGAGCAGTTGTACCAGGCGAGCATCCCGGCGGTGTACGTGTCGTCGTTGACGGTGCGCGTCGCCGGGGTGTGGCCGACCTCCGCGACGAGCGCGTCGAGCAGCGGCGGCAGGTCGTCGGGGTCGCCCATCCACACGCCGGGCACGCCCACCGTCGGCACGCTGCCGGCGGCGGCGTCGAACATCGCGAGCACCGGCCCAGAACTGAGCCTGTTCGGCGACGCGATGGCCCACTCCTGCCAGGCCGCGAAGACGTCGGCGGCCTGGTCCCAGGTCCAGCCGAGGCTGAAGCGGGAGAGCGTCGGCACCGGCGTCGCCCGCATGCGGTAGGACGTGACGACGCCGAAGTTGCCGCCGCCACCGCCGCGCAGGGCCCAGAACAGGTCGGCGTTGTGCGCGGCCGAGGCGGTCACGACGCTGCCGTCGGCGAGGACGACGGTGGCGGATTCGAGGGTGTCGGAGGCCATCCCGAGGAACCGTGTCTGCCAGCCGAGCCCGCCGCCCTGGACGAAGCCGCCCGCGCCCACCGTCGGGAAGAGCCCGCCCGGCAGGGCGAGTCCGGTGCCGGACAGGCCGCTGATCGCGTCGATCTGGAGCGCGCCGCCGCCCATGGTGACCACGTCGCCCTCGGCCCTGATGCCGTTCAGGCGGGACACGTCGATGACCAGGCCCGTGGTCAGCGAGAAGCCCATGAAGCTGTGCCCGCCGCTGCGCGGCGTCGCCGGTATGCCGCGCGCCCGCGCGAACCGCAGGCAGGCGCTCACGTCGGCGGCCGACTGGCAGTAGGCGACGGCGGCGGGCCGTACGGTGTCGAACTCGGTCCAGGAGATCTGCTTCGCCGTGGTGTAGGCCGCGTCGGACGGCAGGACCAGGGTGCCGCTCAACCGCCGCCGCAGTGACGCCCAGTCGGGCTCGTCCGTCGCGTGGGCCAGGACCGGCGCCAGGGCGCCCGTCGCGGTCCCGGCGGCCAGGGTCGCCGCGGCTCCCGCGCGGACGAACGCTCTTCGTGAAACCATGTGCAGTGCCTCGTTTCGGTCAGTGGCGGGACAGGTGTTCCGGCGGACGGTCCCGGCGGACGGCCGCGGCGGGAGAGGGTCGCGGGCGCGGGCGGGCGCCGGTCAGCGGGGGACGGCCTCCACCAGGGCGTGCACGAGGGTGCCGCCGGTGTTCTCGGCCTGGACCGCGCGCGTCATGCGGAAGCCGGCCTCGTCGAGCAGCTGCCGCCAGTCGCCCTCGGTGCGCTCCTTGCCGCCGAGGATGACCATCATGAAGAGGTCGGCGAGCATGCTGGGGTGCAGGCCGCCGCCCTCGGGGATGACGCTGTCGATGACGATGAGCCGGGCGTGCGCGGGCATCGCCTCGCGGACGCGGCCGAGGATCCGCAGGCAGTCCTCGTCGCTCCAGTTGTGCAGCACGCGGGAGAGGACGTACGCGTCGGCCCCGGGCACGACCGCGTCGAAGAAACTGCCGCTGACGACCTCGACGCGGTCCTGGACGCCCTCGGCGGCGAGGTGCGCGGGCGCCTCGGCGGTGACGGCCGCGAGGTCCTGGACGACGCCGGTCATGCCGGGGTTGCGCCGGAGGACGGCGGCGAGCAGCGTGCCGCCGCCCCCGCCGACATCGACGACGTGCCCGAGGCCCGTGAAGTCGTAGCGGTCGAGGGCGGCGATGGCCGGGGCGAGGGACGTCACGCCCATGGCCCGGTTGAACAGCTCGTTCTCGGCCGGGTTGGCTTCGAGGAAGTCGTAGTAGGCGGCGCCGTGCACCCTGTCGAAGGCGGGCTCGCCCGTGCGGACGGTGTGCATGACCTCGGTCCAGGCGCGGAAGCAGGCGCCGCTCTGGAGCATCACGCCGTAGCGGAAGCCGCCGGGGGCGTCGCTGCGCAGGATGGCCCCGGCCTCGGTGAGCGAGAAGCGCCGTCCGTCGTGGGCCTCCAGCACGCCCATGGAGGCGAGGACGCGACAGAAACGGTACAGCGCCTCCTCGTTCGCGTCCGTGCGGGCCGCGAGGTCGGCGACCTGGACCGGTTCCTGGCCCAGGTGGTCGGCGATGCCGAGCTGGGCGGCGACGTAGAAGGTCTGCCCGACCCAGGGACCGCCCATGTGGTAGAGCTGCATCAAGTCCGGTGTCGGTGCTGGCGTTACGGCACTCACGGTCTTCCTCCTTGAGCATGTGTGGCGGCGGAACACGGTGTTCCGCCATGACGTCGCGGGGAGGGCGGCACGGTCGGACGGACCCGCCGCGCCGGTACGGCCGACGGCGTGCCGGGGCGGGGATGTCGGTGCGCCGGGCATGGCGGCGCCAGGCCCTGTCCTCGGGGGAGCGG
The DNA here is from genome assembly GCF_000719135.1 of Streptomyces avicenniae. Classification (GTDB taxonomy): domain Bacteria; phylum Actinomycetota; class Actinomycetes; order Streptomycetales; family Streptomycetaceae; genus Streptomyces; species Streptomyces avicenniae. The sequence continues at coordinate 26,121 of NZ_JOEK01000019.1, forward strand.
CGCGTCGGCGCGTCGGGGCGTACGCCCGGCGGATCAGCCGTCCGGTGGCACACCGGGCGGACCACCGGAATGGGCGGAAGTCGCTCGCGCCGTCAGGGGCCGAGTGGGGCAGGCGTGCGGCGCCAGGCCCGTGGGCCGGTCGGCCCGCACCGAAATCGGCCGATCGCCGACCGGCACCATGAGTTGTCTGTCCGAACAGGCCCGGAAACACCCCGGTAAAGCACCTTCACGAACCCCCGTCGCTGACTCGCGCTCAACAAACAGTTGAACCAGTCGTCGGTCCACCGAAATGGGAATTTTTCATTCCGCAACCCGAAGGCGGGGTGTACCACGCTTTTTCACGCACCCCGTCGGCGGACCCCAGTCAAGCATCACGGACGGTTCCACGCCACCTCGCGTATGCCCCTCCGTGGCATATGGCCGAAACCCTTGCCTGTTGCTCCTCCCACCTGGCTCCGACGCTCTTCTCCCCCACCGCGCCCACCGCGCGACGACCTTGTGGACACCTGGGGGAACCTGGAAGGAAAACCGGTGAAACCCCAGGCCAGAGTGGCAGGATGAGCGCTCGGGGCGTCTCGGCGCGGCCCGTGGCGCGGCGGGCGCGCCGCTCCCGTGGAGATCATCGGCGCCAACAGATCAAGCCAGATCAATGTCATCCGTGGACCACCGAAACAAACACCGAAACAAATTCATTGCCCAATCTTTTCTTGCCGCGCCCCAGAACGGGTTGCTAATCTTCGCGGCGAAGGTGCGGCCTGTCGGACAACACCCGCGCCGGGCAGGGAAGTCTTTACCCTCGACCGGCCTTCTTCCCGACTATTCACACGGGAAGCGTCACCGTTCTGCGCTTCGAATTCACGCAACCGGAATGGAGAGACACATGTCCTCTGCGGAATCCACGAGCGCCCGTCAGGTGGGTCAGCTCTACGACCAGATGGCGGGTTTCGAGTCGGACAATTTCAGCGGCGACCACAATCTGCATTTCGGCTATTGGGACGCCCCCGGGGACACCTGGCCCCTGGAGCGCGCGGAGGAGCGGTTCACCGAGCTGATGATCGAGAAGCTGCGGCCCGCGCCGGGCGGCCGGGTGCTCGACGTCGGCTGCGGCATGGGGACACCGGCGCTCCGCCTCGCGAACGCCACCGGCGGCGAGGTCACCGGCATCACGGTCAGCCACGAGCAGGTCAAGCGGGCGGGCGCCCGCGCCGCCGCCGCCGGGCTGGACGACCGCGTGTCGTTCCGGTGGGCCGACGCCGCCGCCCTGCCCTTCGAGGACGACGCGTTCGACGCGGTCTGGGCCCTGGAGTCGATCATCCACATGCCCGACCGGGTCCAGGTGCTGCGGGAGGTCGCGCGGGTGATCAGGCCGGGCGGGCGGGTCGTGCTCACCGACTTCTTCGAGCGCGCCCCCGTCCCCGAGCACAAGCGCCCCGCCGTCGAGAAGTTCTACGAGAACTGGGTCATGGGCCCCACCGTGACGATCGACGACTACCCGCGCCTGGTGCGCGAGGCGGGGCTGCGCCTGGTCGAGGTGGCCGACATCAGCGAGCAGGTGATGCGCCGGACCCTGGAGGGGATCGCCCGGCGCATCGCCCAGGACAGGAAGCACATCGACGACACGCTCGGCGCCGAGCTGGCCGACGACCTCGGCCTCTCCGACCTCATCGAGGTCTGGGAGCTGGGCTACCTCCTGGTGGTGGCCGAACTCCCCGGCGAGACGGACTGATCCGGCGCTCCCCCGGCGCGCCGCGGCGCGCGTGGGACGGCACGGACCGAAGGCAAGGACAGCAGTCGAGCCCCACGGAGGAAGCATGCCCACCGATTCCGCCCCAGGACCTGATCTCCGGGAGATGTACCAGTCGTCAGGCCCGTGGATAGGACAGACGCTCTACGTGGCCGCGCATCTCGGCCTCGCCGACCTCCTGGCAGAAGGGCCCCTGGAGGCAGGGGAGATCGCCAAGGCGACCGGGAGCGACGAGGACGCGCTGTACCGCTTCTGCCGGGCGCTGACCGCGCTCGGCGTGCTGACCGAGCTGCCCGGCAGGTCGTTCGCGCTGAAGCCCGCGGGGAAGGTCCTCGCCAGCGGCACGCCCGACGGCTTCAGGGACGGCGTCCTGCTGCAGAGCGGCGCCGTCTTCCGTGCCTGGGCCGACGTGCTCCACACCGTCAGGACCGGACGCCCCGCCTTCGACGAGGCGTTCGGCATGGACTACTTCGCCTTCCTGGAGGCCCACCCCGACGAGGCGCGGGTGTTCAACCGCGCCATGGGCGCCACCATGCCCGCCGCGATCGCCGCGCTGGAGCGCTACCCGTTCGAGGGGTGCTCCACGGTCGTGGACGTCGGCGGCGGCGACGGGCGGATGATCGCGTCGGTCCTGGCGCGGTTCCCCGCGATGCGCGGCGTGCTCCAGGACCTGCCGGAGACCGTGCGGCAGGCCGAGGACAACCTCGCGCGGGCGGGCGTGACCGAGCGGTGCGTGCTGGCCGGGGAGAGCTTCTTCGACACGGTCGCCCCCGGCGGCGACGTCTACGTCCTCTCGCGCGTCCTGCACGACTGGAGCGACGAGAACGCGCTGCGCGTCCTGCGGAAGGTCAGGGCCGCGATGCGCCCCGGCGCCCGGCTCGTGCTGGTCGAGAGCGTCCTGCGGCCCGCCGAGGGCGACATCCGCAGCGTGCTGGCCGACCTCCTGATGCTCGTCGTCCTCGGCGGCAAGGAGCGCACGGAGGACGAGTGGACGAAGCTCCTGGCGGCGGCGGGGCTCACGATCCGGCGGATCCTGGACGACCCGGGCGGGGCCACCACCCGCGGGCACAGCGTCATCGAGGCGGTCGCGGAGTAACGGCGCGGGCCCGCCCCGCCCCCGGGCGCGGGCACCGGCGGCCGTCCCGTGAGAGCCGAGAAGGTCGGTGATAGCCTCTCACCAGACGTGGCGGACCACGTCGTGGAGCGCGGAGGCGGGCGTGGCCGGTGCCGAGACGGGAACCCCCCGGGAGCGTTACCGCGCCCAGGTGCGGGACGAGATCAAGCGGCAGGCGTGGGAGCAGATCGCCACCGCCGGTGCCTCCGCCCTGTCCCTGAACGCCATCGCCCGCCGCATCGGCATGAGCGGGCCCGCGCTCTACCGGTACTTCGCCGGGCGCGACGAGTTGATCACCGAACTCGTCAGGGACGCCTACCGCGACCTCGCCGACACCCTGCGGGCCCGCGCGGCGGACGGCGCCGACCTCGCCGGGCTCGCGCACGCGCTGCGCGGGTGGGCCCTGGAGGACCCCCAGCGCTACCTCCTCCTCTACGGCACGCCCGTGCCGGGGTACGAGGCTCCGCCTGACACCGTCGAGACCGCGTCCGCGATCATGACCGTCCTCCTCGACGTCGCCGCCGCCGAACGACCGCCGACCACCACGGCGGCGTCGCTCGACGCGCATCTGGCCGGGCACCGGTCGTGGGCACGGGAGCACGAGGCCCCGCCGCCGGTGCTCAGCCACGCCCTCGTCTTCTGGACGCGCCTGCACGGCGTCCTGTCGCTCGAACTCGCGGGCCACTTCACGGACATGGGGTTCGACCCCGCGGAGCTGTACACCGCCGAGGCCCGCGCCCTCACCGGACGCTGAGGGCGCGACGGGCGCCCCCGTCCCGTCCCCCGGAATTCCCCCGGCAGAAAAGCGTTGCGCAAGGCTTCACGGAGCGCGAATTCCGGGCGGAAAACCTCGGGCGTGAAGAATTCACACCTTCCCCGGAAAACGTTCTCCCCGACGGTCGCGCGACACGGTACGGACATTTCCCACGGGGCGTCCGCGGAATTCACCACCCCGCGCACGGGCGCCTCCCCGGCCGCCGTCCGGCGCCGCCCCCTCCTCCCCCGACCGGCGGGTCTCGGCCAGGCACGTGCGCCGCGCCACGGTCGAAAACCAGGACGACTCAGGCCCGGAAGCCGGGCCGTCCCGGGCCGAAACGGACATCGGCGGACCGGCGCGGCCCCGTCACAGCCGCGGCTAGCACCCCGCCTCGCGTCACGGCAAGAACGCCAGAACCACTCTTAGCAATAAGATTAGCGAATAATATTATTCATTTGGTTTAGGCCGAAACCAGGACCCGGGGCATTGTTGCCGCCCCGCCCGCGGCGCGGTTACCGTGAAAAGCGACCGCGTTCGGCAGGGAACATTCCGTCGGGGCCCCGCATTCACAGGCGACAGCGGCGGCCGGGCGGGGATGAGGGTGGTGCACGTGGTGAATTCCGTCTTTGTCATGCCCGGTACGGTGGCCGCTCCGCGCGCGGGCGTCCTGGGCGAACTGCACAGCCGCTACGCGTCCGTACGCGAAGCGCTCGCCGACATCGACAAGGCCGCCAGGGACATGGGGCTGCCCGACATCGGCGCCCGGCTGACCGGGGAGGGCGGGGCGGGCGAGCGGCGCGGCCCCGAGGTGCAGTACCTGGAGATCTTCGCGGTCAGCATGGCCACGCACCGCATGCTGGTCGCCGAGGGCGCGCGGCCCGTCGCGATCGTCGGGCAGAGCATCGGCGAGCTGTGGGCCCTGGCCGCCGCGGGGCACCTGTCCGTGGAGGACGCGGCGCGCCTGGCCGTCGCCAGGTCCCAGGCGCTGACCCGGCAGGGCTGGGAGGGGAGGATGCTCGCGGTCGGCGTGGACGGCCGCCGGGCGGAGGCGCTCGCGGGGCTGATCGACCACCCGCAGCTCGTGCTGGCCTGCGAGAACGCACCACGGCAGAGCGTGCTCAGCGGCCCCGAGCCGCTGATCGCGCGGGTGGAGCGGGCGGCCGACGCGCTGGGCTGGCCGAGTCTGCGCCTCGACGTGCCGCATCCGACCCACTCCCCCGCCATGGCGCGCGCCGCGCGGGACCTGCGGGCGACGGCGCCCCGGGTGCCCTACGGCGCCGGCCGCTGGCGGGTGTGCTCCCCCTGGCTGGGGCGTGACGTCGGCGACGACGACCCGGTGGAGCTGGTCGCCGGTGCGCTGACCGCGCGGGTCAGGATGCTGCACACCATCCGTGAGCTGCACGCGGCGGGCGCGGACGTCTTCGTGGAGTGCGGCGAGTGGCCCGTCGTCACGAAGTTCGTGGAGGCGTCGGTGCCGGGCGTGCGGTGTGTCGTGCCGCTGAGCGAGGGCGACCCGGTCGGGGCCGTACGGGCGTTGGTGGCCGAGTACGCCGACGCGGGACCGCTCCCGCCGCGCCCGGCGGCGCCCGAGCCCGCCGTGCGGCTGAGCGTGCCCGCGCCCGCGGCACCGGTCACGACGCCGCCGGTCCAGGCGCCCGCGCCACCGCCGCCGCCCCCTCCGCCCCCGCCCGTCGCCGAGGCACCGGCCCCCGCGCAGCCGTCCGCCGGTTCCGACTACGCGGCGGTGCTGGACGAACTGCGCACGCTCTACGGCGACTTCCTCGGCTACCCGCCCGACCTCCTCGGCGAGGACGACGGACTGGAGTCCGAACTGGGCGTGGAATCCCTCAAGCAGGTGGCGCTGCTCGCCCGCGTGTCGGAACGGTTCGGCCTGCCCGACCTGCGGGCGAACTCCTCCCTCCTGACCGTCGGCACGCTGCGCCGGATCGCCGAGACGGTCGTGCGGGCGCGGGCGGAGGCCGCCGCGCGATGACCTCGACGGACAACAGCCTGCGAGGCCGCGTCGCCCTCGTGACCGGGGCGGCGAAGAGCCTCGGCGCCGACATCGTGCGCCGCCTGGCGCAGGGCGGCGCCCATGTGATCGTCAACTACTTCCACTCCGTCGAGCAGGCGGAGCTGCTGCGCGCGGAGCTGGAAGCGGCCGGGCACAGCTGTGAGTTCATCCGCGCCTCGGTGGCCAAGCCCGCCGAGATCGACCGGATGTTCGACCTGGTCCAGGAGCGGCACGGGGCGCTGGACATCCTGGTCAACAACGCGGCGGGCGGCGCGTTCCTGCCGCTGTTCGACGTGGACGACACCTACTGGCAGCGCGCGTGGTCCACCAACGTCATGGCGGCCTACCACTGTTCACGCCGGGCGGCCGGGCTGATGGCGGGCCGTGCGGGCGCGAGCATCCTGTGCCTGTCGAGCGTCGGGGCGCACCAGCCCGTCCCCGGTTACGGCCCCGGCGGTGTCACGAAGGCGGCGCTCGAATCGCTGGTGCGCTATCTGGCGCTTGAGCTGGTCGGCGAGGGCATCCGCGTCAACACGGTGCTGCTGGGCTCGGTGGCCAGCGAGATCGTCGTCAACCTCGACTCCCCCGAGGCCGCGCTCGGCGATCCGGCCTCGGCCGGGGAGCTGATGCGCCGTACCCTCTCGACGCCGGAGGCCGCCCGCCTGATCGTCCATCTCCTGCACGAGGACACCGGCTTCATCACGGGGCAGACCCTCGTCGCCGACGGCGGCATCAGCATCGGCGGGATGCAGGGCATGCGGCTGCACAGCAGGCTGGCGGACCAGGCCAGGGCGCCCGGCAGGACGCCGGTCGGGGCGCGGCGGGCCGCCGAACGGCCGCTCGCCGCACGGCCCGTCGCGCCCCCGGCGGTGGAGGCGCCGCCCCGGGCCGACCCGCCCGCGCCGGTGGCGGCCCCCGCGCCCGTCGCGGCGGCGGACGAGGCGCCGGGCGCGGACCCGGAGGCCGTCGCCGTGGTCGGCCTCGGCCTGGTCCTGCCGGGCGCCAACGGCCCCGCCGAGTTCTGGGACCGGCTGCGCGAGGGCGCGCTGCTCTCCAGCGAGCCGTCCGCCTTCGACCTGGAGCACTTCTGGGCGCCGACCAGGGAGGAGACCGACGCCTTCTACGTCCGCGAGGCCGGGTACGTCCACACCTTCGTGCCCGATCCCGCCTCGCTCGCGGAGCCGGACGGGAACGCGGGCCACCCCGGGTGGCCGCGGACGACGCGCTGGCTGCGGCACTGCGCCGTCCAGGCCCTGGCCGGAGTGCGCCGCCGCCCCGAGGACCGCTGGCTCGCGGCGACCACGGGCATCCACGACCAGACGGGCCTCGGCCCGCAGGGCGTCGTGCTGGGCGACGAGTACCGGCGCATGGTGCGCGACGCGGTCCCGGGCGACCGGGAGGGCGAATGGCTCGCCGAGCTGGCCGACCACGCGATCGGCGCGCACTACGGCGGCGACGGCGGGGACCCGCGCGCGTACCTGCCCGCGTCCGTCGCCCGCGACGCGCTGCGCGGCCTGGTCCCGGACGACACGCAGCACCTGACGCTCGACGCGGCCTGCGCCAGCGGCCTGTTCGCCGTGGACGCGGCGGTCAAGGCGCTGCGCGAGGGTTCCTGCGACATGGCGCTCGCGGGCGGCACCTCGATCATCGAGCCGATCGGGTTCACGCTCTTCTGCCGGGCGCAGGGCATCTCGATGAGCGGCCGGGTGCGGCCCTTCGACCGGGCGGCGGACGGGACGCTGATCGGCGAGGGCGCCGTCGTCCTCGTCCTGAAGCCGTACGCGCGGGCCGTGGCGGACGGCGACCGGGTGCTCGGCGTCGTCCGGGGTTCCGGCCTGGCCGCGGACGGCCGCGGCAAGGGCATCCACGCCCCGGCGACGCGTGGGCAGGAGCTGGCGATCGCGCGGGCCTGGGCCGACGCGGGCGTCGAGGCGGGCGACGTGGACTGGATCGTGGCCCACGGCACGGGCACGCCGGTGGGCGACGAGATCGAACTGCGCTCGCTGCTCTCCCGGTTGGGCGAGCGGGAGCGGGCGTGCCTGCTGACGTCGAACAAGCAGGTCTTCGGGCACACCGGTGTGCTGGCGGGCCTGGTCTCGGTCGCGCACGCGCTGGTCGCCCTGGACCACGGCGCGGTCCCCGGCCAGCCCGTGGTCACCGATCCGCATCCGCTGCTCGGGGACGGGGAGCGGCTGACGGTGCCGGTGACGGACGCGCCCTGGCCCGCCGACGAGGCACGGCCGCGGGTGGTCGGCGTGTCGTCGTTCGGGCTGGGAGGGGCGGACGCGCACGTGGTGCTGTCCGACCGCGCGCCCCTGGCAACTCCCCCGCTGCGCAGGGGTGGTGAGGAACCGGCCGACGGCGAGGACCTGGTCGTCGTGGGCTGGAACACGCACCTGCCGGGGCTTGAGCCCACGCGGGTGCCCGCCTGGCTGGGCGGTGAAGGCCCGCCGCCCGAGGCCGGGTTCGGGGTGCCGTACCCCTTGCCGTCGCCGCGTGAGGTGCGCATCCCGCCGCTGACGATGCGTCACATGGACCCGGCGCACCTGATGATGCTCCAGGCGATCGGCCCGCTGCTCGACGGCCTGGGCGAGCCGGGCACCGCCCTGCGGCCGACGACGGCGGTGATCGTCGGGGCGACGCTGCCGACGACGCACAACACCCGGGCCGCGCTGCGGGTCCACGCGCGCGAGTGCGCCACCGCGTTCGACATCCTGCCCGACGCGGCGCGGGCCCAGGCGCTCAAGGACTACCTCGCGAAGGGGATGGCGGCGGCCAAGGGGGTGATCCCCGGCGACCTCAACGAGGACGACTTCACGGGCGCGGTCTCCTGCATCCTGTCGGGCCGCGCGGCCAACTACTACGACCTGCGCGGCCTCGGGACGAGCGTCTACTCCCACCGCGACTCGGCGCACGCGGCCGTTGACCTGGCGCTGCGCCAACTGCGCCACAGGGCCTGCGACCTGGCCCTGATCGGCGCGGTGTGCCAGCGGCCGATCAGCGGCTGGGACCGCCATCTCGCGGCGCTCGTCCCCGAGGGACGGTCCATCGCGGAGGGCGCCGCCGTCCTGGCGGTCACGCGGCTCTCCACGGCGCGGGAGCACGGCCTGCCCGTGCTCGGCACGCTGTCCACCGCCCTCGGCGACGACGGTCCCGGGCGGCCGTCCGCGCCCGCGCACGCGCTGCCCGTGCTGGCGGGTGCAGGGCACACCTACCTGTCGCTGGACGCGCTGTTGACGGTCCTCAAGGGCGTCGTCACCGGGACGGACACCGTCGTCGCGCCGGCCGCCGCCGGATCGCCACCGATCCGGTTCACCCGGCCGGGCGGCGCGGCCGAAAAGCCCGGCGGCGGCCAGGACGCCGAGGACGTCATCGGCCGCCGTCAGACCTTCAGGCTCGTCCCCGTGCCAGCGCCCGGGGCGGCCCCCGCCGGGCCGCCGGTCCCGCCGGGCAGCGTCGTCCTCACGGACGCGCCCGACCTCGCCGCGGCGGTGAGCGGCCGGGACGTCGCCGTCTGGTCGCCACGGAGCGGCGTCCCCGGCGCCACGCACGTCCCGCCGGAGGAGGCGCCGGGCGCCCTCGCGGGCCTGCCGTTCGTCCCGCGCCACGTCCGGGTCCTGTCCCGGCTGCCCGCCGACGACGACGGGACGGACGACGCAGAGGCCGCCCGGCTCGAAGCCCTCCAGGACCTGACGTTCACGACGCTCCAGGCCGCGCTGCCCGCGCTGCGCTCCGGCGGCTCGCTCGGCGCGCTGCTGCTCGGGCCGGTGCCCGACGACCTGCCGCCGCCGCTCGCCGGGCTGTTCACGGGGCTGGTCCGTTCCGTCAGGGCGGAGGTCCCGCAGTGCGGCGGGGTGACGCTGCTCAGCGACGCGCCGGACGCCGCGACGGCGCTGGCCCAGCTGGCACGCGCCGAGGCGGCCCACGTGCCGACGCACACGCTGGCCTGCCGTGGCGGCGACTGGTCCGCCCTGGCCGTCACGGACGACGACGCGCCGCCGACCGCCGCCGCCACACCGCTGCCGCCCGGCGCGGTCGTGGTCGCCTTCGGCGGCGCCAGGGGGATCACGCCGGAACTGCTCGACGCCGTCGCCCGCGCCACCGACCGCCCGCACCTCTACGTCATCGGCCGCACCCCGCCGTCCGACACCGCCGAAGCCCTCCCGCCACAGGCCGAGTTCATCGCCGCGGGACGCCGCGCACGGCCCGGCGCGACGCTCGGCGAGCTGCGCGCCGCCTACGAGAAGGCCGAGGCGCGCCTGGAGGTACGCCGCACGGTGCGGCGCCTCACCGAGCTGTGCGGCGAGGGCCGCGTGCACCACCGCGTGTGCGACGTCCTGGACGCGGAGCGCACCGGCGCCGTCCTCGGCGAGATCCTGGAGCGGCACGGGCGGATCGACCTGCTCGTCAACAGCGTCCTCGACCTGCGCTCGCGCGCGCTGGACGCCAAGTCGCTGCCCGACTTCCGCGCGGTCAGGGCCGCCAAGGCGGCCGGTTACCGCAACCTGAAGCGAGCCCTGGCCGGGCGCCCGCCCCGCATCTGGTGCAACTTCAGCACCCTGGCGACGCTCGCCCCCGCGCCGGGCGACATCGACTACTGCGCCGTCAACGAGTACCTGGCGTACGCGAGCGCGCGGGCCACGCGGCGGGCGCCCGACGGGCGGCACGAGGTGGCGGTCCTGTGGAGCGGCTGGCGTGAGGTCGGCGTCGCCAGCAGCGTCACCATGCGGGAGACGCTGAGGCGCAACCGCATGGACGCCTACATCAGCACGGCGCAGGGGCAGGCGCAGTTCCTGTCCGCCGTGACCCGGCCGCCGTCCGGCGGGGTGGCGTTCTTCATCCGGGAGGAGGAACGCGTCCTGCTGGCCAGGCGCGGCATCGCCACGCACGGCTCCCCCGGCGATCCGCGCCCGCCCGCCCCCGACGCGCCGCCGCCGGCCGTGCCGGACCCGGGGCTGGCGACGCCGCTGCTCGACGGCGTCCTGCACCGGGGCGCCGACTGGGCGGTGTTCACGAAGACGTGGGACCCGCGCACGTTCGCCGAGCGGGACGGCCGCTGGATGCGCCACCACCGGGTCAACGGCGACAGCACGCTGCCGGGCACGTTCACCCTCGAAGCCGCCGCCGGGGCGGCCTCGGTGCTGTGCCCCGGACTGGTGGTCACCGGCTTCCGCGGTCTCGTCTGCCGGGCGTCGGTCACGATCAGGCCCACGGGCCCGCCGCGCACCGTCTCCGTGGAGGCGCGGGTCACGGGCCGGGGCGACGGGCGCGCCGAGGTCGCCGTGCGGATGACGGCGCACCGGATCGGCAGGAACGGGAAGGTGCTGCGCTTCGACGACCTGTTGGCCGAGACGACGGTCCTGCTGGCCGACCGTTTCGCCGTGCTCCCCGGGCCACGCGACCGCTCGGCCCACGAGCCGGTGCGCGGCTTCGTCATGCCGGTCTACTCCCCTGAACCCCCGATCTCCCTCACCGGCCCGTTCGCCGGGACGGGCGACTACACGCGCGGCCCCGGCGGGAACAGCGCCACGTTCACGCTGGACCACGCCGCCTGGGCGCCGGTGCTGGCCGGGACGAGCGTGCCGACGATCCTGCTGGACGCGATGGTGCACCTGCTGCTGCTGCCGCCGCGCGGCGGCAGCCCGCCCCGGGTCGGGCCGATGGCGGGTCTGGACGAGGTCGATCTCGGCGGTCCCGGCAACGACTGCGACCTCGCCGCCGCCCACCGGGTGATCCGGCTGCACCGCGACTTCGCCACCGGGACGCTGACCGCCGTGGGCGGCGCGGGCCTCGTGCTGGCCAGGATCGCCGGGGTCAGCGCGCACGCCCCTGAACCGGGCGGCGAACCGGTCAGACCCGGCGCCCTCGTGCACGGTCCGTCCCTTTCCTGACAACCGAGGAGACAGCAGTGTTGTGGCGGGACATCTCGATCGCCGGGACCGGCGCGTGGATTCCACCGATCAGATCCGAGCGCGACCCCTGGGCGGGGCCGGTCACCGGGCAGCCGTCGATGGCGGCGCTCAACGGGTTCACCTCGGCCGCCGTCTCGACGGACAGCACGGCGGCGCAGATGGCGGCCCGCGCGGGCCTGAAGGCGCTGCGCCGAGCGGAGGTCACCGGCGCCGACCTGAGCCTGCTGGTGCACGCCGCCTTCCAGGACAAGGACCACTACACGCCCGCGCCCTACCTGCTGCGCGTGCTCGGCGGCCGGGACACCGCCGCGTTCGAGCTGGGCGCCGCCAGTGACGGCGGGGCCGCCGCGCTCGTCGTCGCGGCGGAGCACCTCACCTCGCGGCCCGGCGCGCGGGCCGCGCTCGTCACGGCCGGGGGCCGGTTCCCGGCCGAACGGTGGGGCGGCGTGCGGGAGATGGGGTACGTGGCGGGTGACGCGGGCGCCGCCGCCGTCCTCACGCGCGGCCCCGGCCTCGCCCGCCTCGTGGCGACCGCCCAGGCGACGGAGCCGGAGCTCGAACTGCTGACCCGGGCCAAGGAGGCGCCCGCCGGGGCCGAACGGCCGTTCCTCGCCGAGGAGACGGGCCTGATGCCCCACATCGACGCACTGCAACGCTCCACCCGCCGCTGCGTCGAGTCCGTCCTCGACGAGGCCGACGTGAAACCGGCGGACGTGACGCACGTCGTGGGCATCGCGATCGGCGCGGTCGTGCTCGACCTGGTGCTCGCCGCCTCGCCGCTGGACGTCCGCTCGGGCGACACGAGCTGGACGTTCGGGCGGCACCTCGGCCACGCGGGGCCGTGCGACGTCCTGCTCGCCCTGGACCGGCTGCTGGGCGCGGGCGCGCCGCGGGCCGGGGAGCGCGTGCTCGTCCTGAGCTTCGGTCTCGGCTTCCGCTGGACGACCGCGCTGCTCGAAGTCACCCGCGATCCGGCCGCCCTCGCGCCCGGCGGCCGATCGACAACGGAACGAGGTTCGTCATGACAGACACGAACGCGGCCACCGCCGCGTCGGTCCCGCTCGCCCCGGGGGGCCTGCCGCTGCTGGGCCACGCGCTGCCGCTGCTGCGCGACCCGCTGGCGTTCATCTCGTCGCTGTCCGGGTACCGGGGGCTCGTCCGCGTCCGGCTCGGCCCGACCTCGGCCGTGGTCGTCTGCGACCCGGACCTGACGCGGCACGTGTTCCTGAACGACCGCGTCTACGACAAGGGCGGGCCGATCTACGAACGCATCCGCGAGGTCATCGGCGACGGCCTGTCCACCTGCGCGTACCCGCTGCACCGGCGGCAACGGCGGCTGTGCCAGCCGTCGTTCCACCCCGCGCGCCTCACGGGGTACAGCGCGGTGTTCGCGCGGGCGTCCCGGCTGAAGGCGGCGTCCTGGCACGACGGCGACGTCCTCGACATCACGCAGGAGATGATGACGCTGACGACGCGGGCCACCATGGAGACGATGTTCAGCGGCGCGCTGCCCGCCGAGACCATGAGCCGGGCCCTGTCCGACACCGCCGTCGTCGTGAGCGCGTTCTTCCGCAGGATGATGACCCCGGCCGCGCTGCGCGGCGTGCCGACCCCCGGCAAACGCCGCTACGACCACGCGCGGCACCGGCTGTCGGCCACCATCGAGGGGATCATCGCCGAGCGCCGCGCCGACCCCACCGACCACGCCGACCTGCTGTCCACGCTGGTCGGGGCGGTGGACGAGGAGAGCCAGGACGGGCAGCGGCAGCTGAGCGACGGCGAACTGGCCGACGAGGCGCTGACGTTCTTCCTCGGCGGCATGGAGACGACGGCCATCACGCTGGCCTGGGCGCTGCACCTGCTGGCCACGCACCCCGACGTGCAGCAGCGCCTGCGCGCCGAGACGGACGGCGTGCTGGCCGGGGGCGACCTCGACGCGGCGCACCTGCCCTCGCTCGGCCTCGCCACGCGGGTGGTGACGGAGGCGCTGCGCCTCTACCCGCCCGCCTGGATGATGACCCGCAGGCTGCGGCAGGACGCCGAACTCGGCGGCGTCCGCCTGGCGAGCGGCAGCACCCTCGTGCTCAGCCCCTACCTGCTGCACCGCAGGGGCGACCTCTTCCCCGACCCCGACCGGTTCGACCCCGACCGCTGGCTCGACGCCCAGCCCGACCGCGCCACGTACATCCCGTTCGGCGCCGGTCCGCGCAAGTGCATCGGGGACCAGTTCGCGCTGAACGAGGCCGTCCTCGCGCTCACCGCCGTCGTCGCCCGCTGGAAGCTGTCGCCGGTCGGCGAGGAGCCGTTCAGGCCCAAGGTGGAGACGTCGCTCAGCTCACGCGGGCTGCTGCTGCGCGTCGCCGACCGGCGGCAGGACGACGCGGGCGGCACCGGCGGCCCGCAGCGGCACGCCGCCGTCCCCCCGCAGGGCACCGCCTGCCCGGTGGACCACCGGGCGGCGCGGGGCGCCGCGTCCCCCCGTTCCGACGCCGCCCCGGAGTGATGCCGTGAAGCCTCACCTGAAACCGCTCGTGAAGCAGCTGCTGCGCTCGCGGAAGGTCGGCCTGCCGGGCGCCGCCCCGGCCGACAGCCTGCACGCGCCCTCGCGCCCGTACCCGAACGGCTGGTTCTGCCTGGCGTTCGCCTCCGAGGTGCGGCGCGGGTCGGTGACCACCCGTCCGCTGGCGGGCGCGGAGGTCGTCCTGTACCGGACGGCGGGCGGGGTGCTGCGCGCCGTCAGGCCGCAGTGCCCGCACCTGGGGGCGCATCTCGGGGTCGGCGGGTCGGTCGAGGGCGAGGAGATCGTCTGCCCCTTCCACCGGTTCGCGTTCGACCCGTCCGGCGCCTGCGTGCGCACGGGCTACGACCTGCCGCCGCCGAAGGCGTCGCTGACGCAGTACCCGGTGTGCGAGGTCAACGGCTCGGTCTACGTGTGGTGGCACGCCCTCGGGCTGCCCCCGCAGTGGCAGGTCCCGGTCATCCCGATGGACGAGCGGCAGCCGTTCAGCCACGACACCTTCGCCCTCGCGGGCCACCCGCAGGACGTCATCGAGAACGCCTTCGACTGGGGGCATCTTCCGGCGCTGCACGGGCTGAAGGGCCTGGACATCGAGGGCGCGCCGGTGGCCGGGCAGCCGGTGAGCACCGTCACGGCGACCGCGCGCGGCACCGTCATGCGCGGCTTCCGCCAGTCCTACACGCTCACGGTGATCGGGCTGGCCAGCATCGCGGCCCGCACCGTCCTGCCGCGCGGCGCGGGCAGTCTGCACGTGATGCTCCACGCGACGGCGACCGGCCCGGGACGCATCGAGCTGCGGTTCGGCACGAAGCTGGAGCTGACCGGCGTGCCCGGGCTGCCGAGGAGGGCGGGGCGTGCGACGGCGATGCCCGTGGCGCGGCTGCTCAGCGCCGTCCTCCAGCGGGTGGCGAGCGTCGATACGGGCGCCGACCTCCTGATGTGGCATCACCAGGAGCACGTCGAGCAGCCGAAGCTCGCCAGGGGTGACGGGCCGATCGGCCGGTACCGGCAGTGGGCGCGGCAGTTCTACACGGAGCCGCCTGGCGGCGTCGTGGCGCCGCGACCGCCGAGGACCGAGGTGGGCCGCGCCGAGGAGTGACCGCCGCGCCGGACGGGGTGTCCGGCGCCTGGACCGAGAGAGGGGCGACATGACAGCGCGGAGCGGTACGCGGGCCGCCGGGCGGCGGCTGGCCGTGCTCGGGGCGGGGGTGATGGGGACGGGCATCGCCGCGCTGGCGGTCGGGCACGGCGTCGCCGTGGCGCTGGCCGACCCGGACCGGCGGCGGCTGGACGGGGCCCGGGCGAGGATCGGCCACCAGCTGCGGACGGCCCGGCTGATGGGCGCGTTGCCGCAGGACACGGAGGAGGGCGCCCTGCGCACCGGCCCGTCGCTCGCCGCCCTGGTGGCGGCGGACGGCGCGGACCTCACGGCGGTGGTCGAGGCGGTCACCGAGGACCCGGGCGCGAAGGCGAAGGCGCTCGCCGAGGTGTCCGCGCTGCTCGCGCCGGGCACCCTCGTCGTCTCGAACACGTCGTCCATCCCCATCGACGAACTGGCCCTGGCGACGGCCAGGCCCGAGGACCTGGTCGGCACCCACTTCATGAACCCGCCCTGCCTGATCAGGACGGTCGAGGTCGTCAGGGGCGCGCGCACCGGCGCCGCCACCCTGGACGCGCTGCGGGACCTCCTCGCCGCGCTGCGCCGCGAGCCGGTCGTCGTGGCGGACGCGCCGGGGTTCGTCACCAGCCGGATCCTGCACCCCATGATCAACGACGCGGTACGGGTCGTGGCGGCGGGAACGGCGAGCGCCGAGGCGGTGGACCGGCTCATGCAGGGCTGCCTGGGGCATCCGACGGGACCGCTGCGCACGGCCGACCTCATCGGCCTGGACAACCTGGCCGATTCGCTGTGGGTCCTGCACGGCCGGACGGGCGAGGAACGCTGCCGTCCCAGCGGGTTGTTGCTGGAGATGGTGCGGGCCGGGCACCTCGGCCGCAAGAGCGGTCGCGGCTTCTACGCGTACGACCACACGTACGAGGACGAGTTCGAGTGCGAGGGAGAACAGGCATGACCACCTCCTCCGACCGGCCGGTGCCGGACCACGTCGGCGACCCGGGCGCCGTCGAGACGGACCTGCTGCGGTTCCTCGGGAAGCGGACGGGGCGGATCTGGACGGCCGACGCCGACGTCTTCGGCTCGGGCGGCCTGTCGTCGCTGTTCGCGATGGAGCTGGTGGTGCATCTGGAACGGACGTACGGCATCGCCGTGCGCGGCTCCGACCTGCGGATGGACAACTTCCGCACGGCGCGGCGGATGGCGGCGCTCGTCGGGCGGCTGCGCGGGGCGGCCGGGGACGGCGCCGGTGCGTGAGTCCGTCGCGGCGGCGGCCTCCGCGGTCACCGCGCTGGTCGGCGACCGGGCGTCCGGCTGGGACCTGGCGGGCAGGCTGCCGGAGGACGTGGTGCGGGAGCTGGGCGCGGCCGGGCGGCTCGCCGCCCAGATCCCGGCGCGGCACGGCGGCGCGGGCTGGAGCAGCGCGGAGAGCGGCGAGTTCACCGCGCATGTCGGCAGCCTGTGCGGCTCGTTGCGGAGCGTCATGACGTCGCAGGGCATGGCCGCGTGGACGGTCGAACGGCTCGGCGACCCGGCGCAGGCGGCCGAGCTGCTGCCGAGGCTGGCCGCGGGCGGCACGGCGGCCGTGGCGTTCAGCGAGCCGCAGGCGGGCAGCGACCTGTCGGCGATCGCGACGACCGTGACCGTCGAGGGGGACGGTGTGCTGCTCAGCGGGCGCAAGAAGTGGGTGACCGCCGCCGCGTACGCGGACGTCCTCCTGGTGGTGGCCCGGATGGGGGAGGACGGCGCCGTGGTCGTGGTGCCGCGTTCCGCGCCGGGTGTCGAGGTGCGGCGGGTGGCCGATCCGCTGGGCTGCCGGGCGGCGGGGCACGCCGACGTGCGGTTCGACGGGGTGCGGCTGCCGCTGGACAGCCTGCTCGGCGGCGGACGGCAGCCGCTGCCGCTGCTCGTGACGACGGCCCTGGCGTACGGCCGGATCTCCGTCGCCTGGGGATGCGTCGGCATCCTGCGGGCCTGCGTGACGGCGGCGGCCGAACACGCGCGCACGCGGCGGCAGTTCGGCCGCCCGCTGGCGGAACACCAGCTCGTCGCCCGTCAGCTGGCCGATCTGTGGACCGCCGAGCAGATCGCCACCCGTGCCTGCGAGTACGCCAGCCGCTGCTGGGACGAGAACGCCCCCGACGTCGCCACCGCCGTCGTACTGGCGAAGTACGTCGGCGCCGGGCATGCGGCCAAGGGTGCGGCGGCGGCCGTGCGGGTGCTCGCCTCGGCCGGGGCGCGGGACGGGCATGTCGTGGCGCGCGCGTACCGCGACGCGCAGCTGATGCGGATCATCGAGGGGAGTGACGAGATGTGCCAGCTGATCCTGGCCGACCAGGCGCTCGGCCGCCGGTGACCGCGCCCGAGCCCGAACCCCGGCCCGCGACCGTGAAGTGCCTCGTCTGGGACCTGGACGAGACGCTGTGGCGCGGCACGCTGCTTGAGGACGGGGACGTCGTCCTGTCCGACGCGGTGCGCGCCGTGGTCGTCGGCCTGGACGCGCGCGGTGTCCTCCAGTCGGTGTGCAGCCGCAACGACCACACCCTCGCCTGGGCGCGGCTCGAAGCGCTGGGCGTCGCGCAGTACTTCGTCGTCCCGGAGATCGGCTGGGGGCGCAAGTCGGAGGCCGTGCGGCGGATCGCCGCGCGGCTGGACTTCGCGCCGGGCGCCGTCGCGTTCATCGACGACCAGCCCGCCGAACGCGCCGAGGTCGCCCACCACCTGCCCGAGGTGCGCTGCTACGCGGCCGAGGACGCGGCGACGCTGCTCGACCTGCCCGAGTTCAGCCCGAGGTCGGTGACGGTGGACTCGCGGCGGCGCAGGACGATGTACCAGGCCGGATTCCGGCGCACGGAGGAGCGCGAGCGGTTCACCGGCTCGCACGAGGACTTCCTGCGCTCGCTGGAGATGGAGATGCGCGTCGGGCGGGCCACCGAGGGCGAGTTGGCGCGCGTCGAGGAACTGACGCTGCGCACCAGCCAGATGAACGCGACCGGCGTGCACTACCCGCACGAGGCGCTGCGCGCGTACCTGGGCAGCCCGCGCCACGAGGTGCTGGTCGTGACGCTCACCGACCGTTTCGGGCCGCACGGGGCCGTGGGGGTGGTGCTGCTGGAGAGGCACGCGGAGGCGTGGCACCTGCTGCTGCTCGCGACGTCGTGCCGTGTGGTGGCGTTCGGCGCGGGCACGGTCGTCCTCCACTGGCTGATCGACCAGGCCGCCCGCGCGGGCGTCCATCTGCTGGCGGACTTCCGCGCCACCGAGCGCAACCGGATGATGGAGATCGCCTACCG
This sequence comes from Streptomyces avicenniae, assembly GCF_000719135.1. Taxonomy (GTDB): domain Bacteria; phylum Actinomycetota; class Actinomycetes; order Streptomycetales; family Streptomycetaceae; genus Streptomyces; species Streptomyces avicenniae. The sequence continues at coordinate 44,587 of NZ_JOEK01000019.1, forward strand.
GTTCGCCGGGTTCGACGAGGGGCCGTGCGGCTGCCGGGGCGAGGTGACGGCGGAGAGGGGCGCCGGGGAGGGGGGCGAGGGCGTCCAGCTCCTGCACCTCGTCGCCGGGCGGCGGGACGCCCCCGTGACGCTGCGCCTGAGCGCCCCTGATCTGGTCAGGGCCGCCGCCGGACCAGGGTGATGCCGTCCGCCACCGGGAGCATGGAGACGTCCACGCGCCGGTCGTCGCGGATGAGCGCGTTGACCTCGCGGACACCGGCGGTGTCCGCGTCGTCGGCCTCGGGATCGATCACGCGTCCGAAGAACAGCGTGTTGTCCAGCACCAGCAGTCCGCCCGGCCGTACGAGCCGCAGCGCCGCCGCGTAGTACCGGGGGTAATTCGCTTTGTCGGCGTCGATGAAGACAAGGCCGAAACGGCCTTCCGCTCCTTCGGCGAGCAGATTCTCCAGGGTGTCGGCCGCCGCGCCGACGCGGACCTCGATCCGCTCGGACACGCCCGCGCGCCGCCAGTGTTCCGCGCCGATCTCGGGCCAGCGGTCGGTGAGGTCGCAGGTGATCAACCGCCCGTGAGGTGGCAGGGCGCGGGCCATGCACAGGGTGCTGTAGCCGGTGAACGTGCCCAGCTCCAGCACGTCCGTGACACCGGCCGCCGCCACCAGGAATGCGAGGAACTGCCCCTCCTCGGGCGGCACCTGCATCGCCCGCCCGCCGGGCAACTCGGCGGTGACGCGCCGCAGATCCTGGAGAATGTCGTCCTCTCTGAGCGAGAAATCCCGCACGTATTCGAGAATGTCGGGACCGGCTGCGATCTGGTGCGCCATGCTCGGAACTCTAGGACGTTACCCCTCGCGCTTCAACGGCGCCTTTCGGCACGGGTGATGAGGAAATGCAGGACGGCGCCGAGGAAGCGTTCTCCCGTGTCACGACCGCTGCAGGGCGGTGAGGACCTGCCGGACGTGGCTGAGGGGTTCCGGGCCGATCGGGCGCAGGACGACGGTGCTCGCGCCCGCGTCCCAGAGGCTGCCGATGCGGTCCAGGGCGGTGGCCACGTCCCCCGCCGCGAGGTGCACCTCGGCGCGCGGGACGCCGAGGAACGCCTCGAACTCGGTGACCGCCGCCTCGGTGGCGTCCCTGACCGTCGCGGGGTCGTCGTGCACGAACACATGCGTGAAGACGATCAGTTCGTGGGGGCGGCCGTGCGCCGCGCGGCCCCGCTCGATGTGTTCGAGGGCGGCGGCGATCCGGCCGGGCCCCTGGCCCTCGGCCATGACCGTGCCGTCCGCGAGGCGGCCGGACAGTTCGAGGGAGCGAGGACCCATCACCCCGGCGACGAGCGGCGGCGGTTCGACGGGCGGGTGGACGAGCCGTACGCCGTCCACCCGCACCTCGCGCCCGTCCAGCGTCGCCGTCCCCCCGGCGAGCAGGGTCCGCGTCACGTCGAGCGTCTCACCGAGCAGGGACAGCGGGCTGGCGGGTGCGGCCCCGACCTGCTTCATCCAGTCCCGCACGCCGTGCCCGAGCCCGGCGACCAGGCGGCCGGGGAACACACGGGCGAGGGTCGCGACCTCCATGGCGAGCAGCGCGGCGTTGCGCAGCGGCGCGGGCATGATGCCGATGCCGACGCGCAGGCGGCCGGTCGCGGACAGGGCGACGGCGGCGGACGAGACAGCGCCCGCGTACGACTGGTCCTCGACGACCCACAGGTCGTCGGCGCCCGACTCCTCGACCGCGCGGGCGAAGTCCGCGAGCCCTTCAGGCGGCAGATCACGGTCGTACATCACGCCAAGACGTCCACGTCGTGTCATGGTCCCACCCTAGCCAGGGCACGCGCCGCAGCCGGGTCGATGCCACGCCCGGCGGCGGGATTCACCTTGCGCAGATGCAACTGACGCGGTGACATTTGCTTCCGGACACGTAGGGTGGCGCAGTCGCCCGGGGAGGCAGCCTTCCGGGAACGGGCTGACGCGCGGCGCGTGGGGACGGAGTGGACATGGCACGGCCTTCGGACTGGTCTCCGGTGGGGATGGAGTCGGACCCGACGCCGGGTGATCCGGAGGAGGTCCGTGAACTCGCGGATGCTTTGCAGACGTTCTCGGACGATGTGGGCGAGGCGTTGGGGCGGGTGCGGGGGTTGGCGTCGGATCGTGCGGTGCAGGACTGGGCGGGGTTGTCGGCGGAGGCGTTCCGCAGCGAGTTCGACGGTGTGCCGGGGAATCTGACCAAGCTGCGTGACTCGTACGACCTGTGCGCGCAGGCGTTGCAGACCTATTGGCCGAAGTTGCAGACGGCGCAGGGCCAGGCGGATCGTGCCCTGGACCGTGCGATAGCGGCGCAGGCCGATCTGACGTCGGCGCAGGCGTCGTTGGGGGATGCGCAGGACTGGGTGTCGCGTGCCGGTGACGAGTCGGACCGGCTCCAGCGCGAGGGCGAACGGGACAACGCCCCACCGCCGGACGAGGCGGAGGTGCGGGCGGCGACCCGCGATCGTCAGGCCGCAGACGCGGCGCGTGACGCGGCGCAGGCGCGTGTCGATACCGCGCAGGACAGCCTCGACGCCGCTCGCGAACTCGCCCAGCAGGCACGGGAGATGCGGGAGGAGGCCGCACGCGAGGCGGCCCGTGACATCGACGAGGCGTCGGACGCCGGTATCCAGAACCGCAAATGGTGGCAGAAGGCCGTCCACTGGGTCACCGAAAACTGGGACACGATAGTTGACGTCTGCAAGGTCATCGTCGCCGTCCTCGGCGTGGTGGTCATGATCATCGGCGGGCCGCTCGCACTCCTTGTACTGGCGGCGGCCCTCGTCGTCCTCGCCGACACGTTGATCAAGTACGCGCGCGGCGAAGCATCCCTCTGGGACGTCGCCTTCGCCGCCCTCGACTGCATCCCGGGCATGAAGGGCCTCACCACCCTCGGCGGCCTCGCCGCCGGAATCCGGGGCCTCGGACGCGTCGGCCTGCGTGGCATCGCCCAGGGCGCCCGCGGCCTCGCCACCCGGGGCCGCGCCATGCTCGCCCACGGCATGGACGCCGCCTACAGCCGCGCGCGCTCCATGATCCCGAGCCGCGGCACCGACCCCGTGGACCTGGCCACCGGCCGGATGTACCTCCCGCAGACGGACCTGTTCCTGCCCGGCAACCTCCCGTTCGCGTTCACCCGGCGCGTCGAGTCCGGCTACCGGGCCGGTGGCTGGTTCGGCCCGTGCTGGACGTCCACCCTCGACCAGCGCCTCGAAGTGGACGGGGAGGGCGTCGTCCTCGTCGCCGAGGACGGCATGCTCCTCGCCTACCCCCACCCCCGGCCCGGCGGCGCCCCCGTGCCGCCGCACGACGGCCCGCGCCACACCCTGGCGCTCGCCGAGGACGGCGGCTACCGGCTGGCGGAGGTCTCCGGCGGCCTGACGCGCTGCTTCGACGCCCCGGACGCCGAGGGCACGGCCCGGCTGCGCGCGGTCATCGACCGCAACGGCAACAGCGTCACGTTCGAGCACGCGCCCGACGGCTCCCCCACCGCCATCCGCCACTCAGGCGGCTACCTGCTCACCCTCGCCACCGCCGAGGGGCGGGTCACGGAGCTGCGCCTCGCCTCCCCCGACGCGGACACCCTCGTCAAGCGGTACGGCTACGACGCGGCCGGGAACCTCACCGAGATCACCAACTCCTCCGGCCTGCCTCTGCGCCTCACCTACGACGAGCGCCTGCGCGTCACCTCCTGGACCGACACCAACGAGGACCGCTACACCTACACCTACGACGACCAGGACCGTTGCATCGCCGAACGCGGCGACGCCGGGCACATCGACCTCCGCATCGACTACGACGGGGCCGACGACCGTTGGCCGGGAGCGCGCGTCACCACCCTGACCACCGCCGCGGGGGAGGTCACCCGCTACGCGCTGGACGAGCGGTTCCGCGTCGTGGCGGAGGTGGACGCGTGCGGCGCGCAGGCGCGGTCCACGTACGGCGACGGGCCCCACCCGCTGACCAGGACCGACGCCCTCGGCCACGTCACGGCGTTCGCCTACGACGCCGACGGCCGACCGGTCGAGGTGACGCAGCCGGACGGCGCGACGACCCGGTTCACGTACGACGCCCTCGGCCTGCCGGTGGCCGTCACCCGGCCGGACGGGGCCGTGTGGCGGCGGGAGTTCGACGGCCGCGGCAACTGCACGGCCCTGACCGACCCCACCGGCGCCACCACCCGCTACACCTACGACGCGGTGGGCCGGGCCGCGTCGATCACCGACCCGCTCGGCGCCACCACCGGCATAGCCACCGACGCGGCGGGCCTGCCGGTGGAGGTCACCGACCCGCTGGGCCACCGGACGACGCGGAGCTACGACGCGTTCGGGCGCCTCGCGACCGTCACCGACCCGACCGGCGCGACGACCCGGCTGTGGTGGACCGTCGAGGGGAAGACGGCCCGGCTGGTGGACCCCACCGGCGGCGAACAACGCTGGGAGTACGACGGCGAGGGCAACTGCGTCCGCCACACGGACCCCCACGGCGGCGTCAGCGTCACCACCTGGACCCACTTCGACCTGCCCAGCAGCAGGACCGGGCCCGACGGCGCCCGGTACACGTTCGAGCACGACGCCTCGCTCCGCCTGACCCGGGTCACCGGCCCCGACGGCCTCACCTGGGACTACACCTACGACGCCGCCGGACGGCTCGTCGCCGAGCACGACTTCGACGGCCGCGCCCTCCACTACACGCGCGACGCGGTCGGCAGGCTGACGGCCAGGACCAACGCCGTGGGCCAGACGGTGAGGTTCCGCCACGACGCGGTGGGGCGGGTCGTCGCGAAGGAGACCGACGAGGGCGTCACGTCGTTCGCCTACGACGCCGCGGGTCGCCCGGCCGCCGTCACCGCGCCCGACTGCACGCTCACCTGGGAACGGGACGCCGCCGGACGCGTCCTCGCCGAGACGGTGGACGGCCGGACCATGACCCTGGCCCGCGACGCCGCGGGGCGCCCCACCGCCAGGACCACGCCAGGCGGGGCCCGCGCCACGTACGCCTACGACGCCGCGGGCCGCCGTACCGCGCTCACCAGCTCAGGCCACCGTCTCGACTTCGCCTACGACGCCGCCGGGCGGGAGACGTCCCGCACCCTCGGGGACGCCCTCGTGCTCGGCCAGAGCCGCGACCAGGCCGGGCGGCTGCTGGAGCAGGCGCTGACGCTGCCGGACGGCCCGCTGCGCCGCGCGTACACCTACCGGCCGGACGGCCGCCCCGTCTCCGTGGACGACCCCGTCCTCGGGCCGACCACGCTGGGCCTCGACGCCGGGGGCCGCGTCGCCGAGGTGACGGCCGCGAACTGGCGCGAGGCGTACGTCTACGACGCGGCGGGCAACCAGACGTCGAGCGACTGGCCCGAGGCGAACGGCGGCCCGGGATCACGCGGGACGCGCCGCCACGACGGCACGCAGCTCATGCGCGCGGGCGGCACCATCTACCGGTACGACGCGGCGGGACGCCTGGTGACCCGCCGCCGCAGCAAGCTGTCCAAGCGGCCCGAGACCTGGCAGTACACCTGGGACGCCGAGGACCGGCTCACGTCGCTGACCACCCCGGACGGCGCGCGCTGGCGCTACCGGTACGACCCGCTGGGGCGCCGGACGGCGAAGGAGCGCCTGGACGACGGCGGCGAGGCCGTCGAGCGCACGGTGTTCGCCTGGGACGGGCACACCCTCGCCGAGCAGACCGTCACCGGGCCGGGGCTCACGCATCCCGTCACCACGACCTGGGACCACGCGGGGCTGCTGCCGGTCGCGCAGACGGAACGCCTCACCGACGCGACGGACCAGGAGGAGATCGACACCCGGTTCTTCGCGCTCGTCACCGGCCTGACCGGGATGCCGACCGAGATGGTGGGCACGGACGGGCGGGTCGCGTGGCGCTCGCGCAGCACCGTGTGGGGGCTGACGTCCTGGAGCGCCGGGGCCACCGCGTACACCCCGTTGCGCTTCCCCGGCCAGTACCACGACCCGGAGAGCGGCCTGCACTACAACGTGCGGCGCTACTACGACCCGGGGACGGCCCGCTACCTCAGTCCCGACCCACTGGGGCTCGCCCCGTCGCCCAACCCGGTGACGTACGTGCCCAACCCGTGGACGGCCTGCGACCCGCTGGGCCTGTCGCCCTACCCGGGCGGAAGGCTGGTGTCGAACAGACAGCCGGACCCCGACCAGCTCAGCTTCGAGTTGATGATGCCCGGCATGTACGGCGTGTCCCGGCTGACCGCCGGGACGCCGGAGTTCGCGGACGCGGTGCAGAACGGCGGCAGGTTCCTGTGGGCGGTGGACGCCGACGAGTCGCTGCACATCATCCCGGCCGTGGCGGACGACATCAAACACACGGCGCTGACCGACGGCGGCCCGGTGTACGGGGCAGGTCAGGTGGAGATCGCGAACGGCGGGCGGATCAGCCAGCTCGACAACGGGACCGGTCACTACACGCCGGGAAGCGACCACGCGGACAACTTCCTGCAGCAGGGTGTGACAGCCTTCGAGTCCGCGGGATTCTTCGTACCACGCCGCAGTATCACCGACTTCGGCGGGATCTAGGTGCTATGACGAGCTTCAGGGAGCAGTACGACGCGCTGCTCGGTCTTCCGCGCGCGGCGATGGCCGCCCGGGTCGGGGAGTGGTTCCCTGACGGGATGCCGATCCAGTGGTGGAACGGTGTCCTGGAGCAGGCGTCGTGGCGGGTCAGGCCGCTGCCCGGAAGGTCGTCGGACGAGCGGGCGGACGGTTTCGCGCTCGGCGCGGCGTTCGTGACGGTGGTGCGCGGCGACGACGACGCGAGCCGGGTGCGTGCGGGGCGGTGGGCGCTGCGGCTGGCCGCCCTCGCCGTGCGCCCGGGGCAGGAAGGCGTCGCCGTCCCGGAGGAGTTGACGCCGGACGGCGCGGTGCGGCTCGCCCTGGGCTCGCTGCCCTGGCCGCCGGACGAGGCGCTGCGGGAGGACGCCCGGTGGAGGGCGGACGACGAACTGCACGTCCCCGGCGAGCCGATCCTCGCCGGTCCGCCGACCGCGCTCTCCGAACTGATCTGGACGCTGCCCGCGTTGGAGCCGCTGCTGCCCCACCTCACCGACACGGCGCTGCGGGAGAGCGCCACGGTGTGGCTGCGGGACGTCCTGCCCCGCCTCGGCCGAACGGCGTGAGCCCGCCCCCGGTGGCGGAGGGGCGGGACGTCCTGCCGGTGGTCCACTCGTTCCTGATGCTCGACCGGCTGCCCCTCGGGCCTTGGCCGCCGTGCTGGCCGACGTGTTCGGGGTCTCGGTGGACGAGGTGGACGTGGCCGGGGACGAGGGGATCGACCGGCCAGGCCGCCGCTGGACCGCGCCGGTCCTGTGCGACCGGCTGACCGTGGGCGGCGACCTCGGCGCGTGGCTGGAGATCCAGCTCGGGGAACACCTGGTCCCCGCCCTCGACACCGCGGGACTGGCGGCCGTCCTGGCGTGGCGGTCGGGCACGGTCGTGTTCAGGGAGGCGGCGGAGAACGTCCCGTCCGCCTACTGGCTCGTCACGCCGGAGGGCGAGGTGACGCGGGTACGGGTGACGCCGTCGGACGGTCCCGACGTCGCGTTCACCGTCGATGCCGTGGAGGCGCCGGTGCCGGTTGCCCTTCGCGCGTGTCGGGCTGCTGCCCGAGATCTACGCGGCGGACACGTCCCGACCCCCACGACGGACGCGTGGACGGCCGTCGCCGACCCGGAGCGGCGCGCGCGAGGCGGCGACCCGGTGAACAGGGCGCGGGAACGCCTGCTGTTGTGGGAGCGGCTGGTACGCCGGATGGCGGGGGGCTGGGCGCCCACGGGCCGCAATCCGGAGGAGCCGTACCGCGTGGACCTGCGGACGCGTGACGCCCTTGAGGCGCGGCTGGCGACCGTACCGGCGGAGCTGCGGGAGTCCCTGTCCCGCGCGACCGGGGAGCTGGACGCCCTTCTCCGCGCTCACCCGGAGGACGGCGGCGGGGAACTGCCGCGCCCCGTGGGCGGATGGTGGTGGCGGCGGGCTCCCGTGCAGGTCCCGTGGCGGTGGGCGGACGGTGCCGGGGGCTCAGGGTGAGCGGAACAGCTCGTCCAGGTGGTGCGTGAGGATCGCCAGCGCGGCGTCGCCGGTGCGCTGGCCGCCCAGGACGCTTGAGCCGAGGCCGTTGGTCATGGCCAGCAGCCCGGCGGCGGCCATCTCGGGGTCCCTGGCGGGGTCGATCTCCCCGGCGCGCTGGGCCGCGCGGAGGTGCCGGGCGAGGAAGGACTCCAGCAGGTCGGGGTGGAGCGTGCCCTGCTTGTCCAGGACGTCGGGTTCGTTGAGGACGAGGGCGTGGTACGCGGCGTAGGTCCTGGTGATGCGGCGGCTCTCCTGGTCGGTCGGCAGGATGCACGACAGGAGCGCCGTCACGATGCCGCGCGGTGTGGGCGGGGAGCCCGCCGCGCGGATCCACGCGTCCATCCGCGCCTGGAGCTGCGCGCCGAGCCTGGCCAACGCGTCGAGCAGCAGCGCCTTCTTGGTGTCGAAGTAGTACTGCACCAGCCGGAGGGAGACGCCTGCCTCGGCGGCGACCGCGCGCATGCTCGCCGCCTGGAGGCCCTGGGTGTCGGCGATGCGCAGCAGCGCCTCGGCGATGTGTCTTCTGCGTTCCTCGTGATCGACCCGCAGGGGCATGAGACGACCTCTCGTTCGCGGTACAGCAGTATCATAAAACGTGATACACATGTACCATGAACATCGGGGAGTTCAGGAACGACAGGGCCGCCGACCGCTTCCGCGCCGCCTACGGGCGGGCGCTCGAAGAGCTGTGGCCGGGGCCGCGTACGGCGCTCGACGTCCCGACCGCCTTCGGGGTCACGCGTGTCTACCGGACCGGGCCACGGGGCGGCGCGCCGCTCGTGCTGCTGCCGGGAGCGGGCGGGAACGCGCTGATGTGGCACCGGTACGTCGAGGCGCTCGGTCGGCACCGTCAGGTCATCGCCGTGGACACGATCGGCGAGGCGGGCGCCAGCGTGCAGACCGCGCCCGTCCGCGACGGCCGCGACGGCGCGGCCTGGCTGGACGAGCTCCTGGCCGACCTTGAGGTGACGGCGGCCCATGTCGTCGGCTGCTCCTACGGCGGCTGGCTCGCGCTCGCCCACCAGATCCACCACCCCGGCCGGGCCGCCACCCTCACCCTGGTCGATCCGGCGGGCTTCGCCGATCCGGGACCGCGGTTCTACGCATGGCTGATCGCCGGAGGGCTGGCCGGGGCGGCGCCGCGCGCGCTCCGCCCCCGCCTGGCCCGCCTCGTCGCCAACCGCACGATCGAGGACGAAGGGCTGATGCGCCTGGCACGCGCGTCCGTCGGCTTCCGCCGCGCGCTCCCGGCGCCCCCCGTCCTCTCCGACGACGCGCTGCGCGCCGTGCGGGTGCCCTCGCTGTTCCTGCTCGGGGCGCGCAGCGCACTCCACGACTCCCGGCAGGTCGCCGACCGCCTCGGCGGGCTCGTACCCTCCGCCACGGTGGAGATCGTGCCGGGCGCGGGGCACGCGCTGACGACGGACCGGCCCGACCTGGTGGCCGAGCGCATCCCCGCCACCGCCGCCCGGTAGCCCCCCGGGCCGGGGCGCGCGCTCAGGCGGCGGTCCGCCGGGAGGCGGCACGTCCGATGGCCGCGGCGAGGATGTCCAGCCCGGCGTGCAGCTCGTCCTCCGTCACGGTGAGCGGCGGCGCGATGCGGAAGATGCCGCCCATGCCCGGGAGTTGCACGATGTTGAGGTGCAGGCCGTGGTCGAGGCAATCCCGGGTGACGGCCTGCCCGATCGCGTCGGCGGGCGTCCTGCTCCGCCGGTCGGTGACCAGTTCGAGCCCCTGGAGCAGTCCACGGCCGCGCACGTCGCCGACGATGTCGTGACGGTCGCGGAGGTCCGTGAGCCTGGCGGAGAGCTGGTGGCCGAGTGACGCCGCGCGCTCCACGAGGCCGTCGCGCTGGATGACGCGCAGCACCGTCGCCCCGACGGTCGCGGCGAGGGGGTCGGACACGTGGGTCGTGAAGAAGAGGAAGCCCCGTTCGTGGCAGAGGCGTTCGATGCGTTCGCCGGTGAGCACGGCGGCGACGGGCAGTCCGGCGCCGAGGGTCTTGGAGAGGGTCAGCAGGTCGGGGACCACGCCGTCGCGCTCGAAGGCGTACAGGGTCCCGGTGCGGCCGAGGCCCGTCTGCGCCTCGTCCAGGATGAGCAGCATCCCGCGCCGGTCGCAGTGCTCCCTGAGCCGGGCGAGGTAGCCGGGCGGCAGCTCGATGATGCCGCCGGAGGACAGGATGGGCTCCACGAGGCAGGCGGCGAGGCTTCCCGAGGACTGGCGGTCGATCGTGTCGAAGCCGTGGTCCAGCTCGGCGGCCCAGTCGTGGGAGCCGTCGGCGGCGCGGAACGGCGACCGGTAGGCGTAGGGCGTCGGCAGCGTGAGGTTGCCGGGGACGGGCGGGCCGTAGCCGCGGCGTCCGGCCGAGAAGGTCGCCGAGGCCGCGCCCTGGCTCATGCCGTGCCAGGAGCGGTCGAACGAGACGATCTCGTAGCGGCCGGTGGCGAGTTTGGCCATCTTGATCGCCGCCTCGTTCGACTCGGCGCCGGTGGTGAGCAGGAGCGTCTTCCCCAGCTCGGGCGGCAGGGTGGCGGCGAGCGCGGCGGCGAGGTCGAGGACCGGGCGGCTGAGCATGCCGCTGTAGAGGTGGTCGAGCGTCCCGACCGCCGTGGAGACGGCCGCGACGATGTCGGGGTGGGCGTGGCCGAGGACGGCGCTCATCTGGCCCGAGGTGAAGTCGAGGACGGGCGTGCCCTGTTCGTCGTACACGTGGGCACCGGCGGCGCGTGCGATGACGCGTGGGCTGAAGGCCGCGCCGTAGCGGATCAGCAGCCGGTCGGCGTCTTCCCAGAATTCCGTGTCCATGCCCTCTCCCTCACCGGGGGTGCCTCGCGGCGGAGGCGCGGTGTTCCGACAGGCACCACCCTCGCCCGTGCGATCGCCCGCAACAAGCGGAGAAAGCCGGGGGATCGTTCGGTATAGCCTGACGATCCATGCTGAACATCCACCGTCTCGCGATCCTGCGGGCCGTCCTCGCGGCGGGCTCGGTCAGCGCCGCCGCGCGGAACCTGACGTACTCCCCCGCGACGATCAGCCAGCACCTCGCGGCGCTCGCGAAGGAGACCGGGCTCGTCCTCTTCGAGAAGGACGGCCGGGGCATCGCCCCGACCGACGCCGCGCTCCGGCTCGCCGAGCAGGCGCGGCCCCTGTTCGCCGACCTCGCCCGTCTTGAGCGCACCGTCGAGGACCTGCGGGCGGGCCAGGCGGAGCACCTGGCGATCGCCTGCTTCGCGTCGGCGGCCGAGACGCTGATCGCCGGGGTGGTTCTGGCGGTGCGCGGCCTCCGGCCGCACCTCACGGTCGAGGTGAGCCTCAACGAGCCCGTCAACGGCCACGGCCGCAGGCAGGCCGACCTGGACATCCGCACCGAACCGGTGGACGGCGCGGGCCTGCGCCTCGACGGGTACCGGCGGCACGAACTGCTCACCGAGGAACTGCTCGCGGTCGTCCCCGCCGCGCACCCGCTGGCCGGGGCGGCGTCGATCGCGCTCGGCGAGCTGCGGGAGCAGCCGTGGATCGACCACGACATCTACGACAGCCCGATCGGGCGGATCATCCTCGGCGCCTGCGCCGCCGCCGGGTTCACGCCCCGGTACGTCGCCCGCTTCGACGACCACCACGCGGCGCTCAGCCTGGTCGCCGCCGGGATCGGCGTCACGGTCCTGCCCCGCCTCGCCGTGACGGGCCTGTCCCGCGGCCTGGTGGCGAGGCCGCTGACGGACCCGGTGGTCAGGCGGCGCATCGTCCTGCACGCCAGGCGGCACCCGGGGCGCGAGGCGTTGATCGCGGCGGCCACCGCCCAGTTGCTGACGGCGGCCGGGTCGGCCGGGTGACCGGCGCGCGCCGCCGGGGCGGGCGGGTCAGGGCGTGCGGTGGGCGAAGAGGATCGCCTGGGGAGTCGGCGCGTCCGGGTCGAGCAGCAGGTGGGCATCGACCGTGAACCCGGCGTCGCGCAGCCAGGCCGCCATCCGGTCGGGCGTGCGGTGGTGGACGTGGACCTTCATCGGGTGGCCGCCGTAGCCCTCCGTCTTGAGGTGCGCCCTGTCGCCGACGTGGAATCCGATCTGCAACGGCCCGCCGGGGCGCAGCACCCGGTGGAAGTGCCGTAGGGCGGCGGGGACTTCGTCGTCGGGGAGGTGGATGAGCGACCACCAGGCGATCAGCCCGGCCACCGAGGCGGCGGGCAGGCGCAGGTCCGTCATCGAGCCCACCTCGAACCGGATGCCGGGGTGGTCGCGACCGGCCAGCTCGATCATGCCGGGCGAGAGGTCGATGCCGAAGGCGTCCAGGCCGAGGCCGTGCAGGTGGGCGGTGACCAGGCCCGGGCCGCACCCGACGTCGGCCACCGGCCCGCCACCGGCGGCCCGTACCCTCCCGGCGAACAGGTCGAGGGCCGCGTGCAGGTACGGCTGCCCGGCGAGACGGCCGCGCACCAGGTCGGCGTAGCTGGCCGCGACCGTGTCGTAGGAGGTCCGGGTGTCCGCCAGCCAGTCGTCCGTTTCCATGACCGGCACGGTAGACCACGGCCACGGCGCGCCTCGCAGGGCGGGTGACGAGCCCGGCACAAAAGGCGTTGGTCCCTGACAGACCGGCCCGATACGGTCGCCGTATGTCTGAACAGCCCTTCGTTCCCGCCGACTTCGCGGTGCCCTCGGGCCTGTCGTGTGACGGATTCCGTCTGGAGCCCCTCGGGCCGCGGCACAACGCCGCCGACCACGCCGCTTGGACGTCGAGCATCGACCACATCCGCGCCACCCCCGACTTCCCCGACGGCAGGTGGCCGCCGCTCGGGGGGATGAGCCTCGCCGAGAACCTGCGGGACCTGACGCGCCACGCCGGAGACTTCGAGAAGCGGATCGGCTTCACGTACACGGTGCTCGACGAGGCGGACGGGGTCGTCGGCTGCGTCTACATCTACCCGACGAAGTCGGCCGCGTCCGTCGCGGACGTCAGCTCCTGGGTGACCGCCGACCGCGCCGACCTGGACGACCCGCTGTACAGGTCCGTCCTGGCCTGGCTGACCACCGACTGGCCGTTCACGGAGATCCGCTACCGCTCGGACACATGACCGCACACGCACACCAGGTCCGACGCCCCGGGCGATCCGCGCGGAACGGGGGCGGGGCGGCGGTCGAAAGCGCCTCATGCCCCGCTCCCAAGGCGAGCACTTCCCGGTCGCGGCTGCTCGCTGGGAGGCTGTGGGCTCAACGACAGCACGCGCGCGAACGACAGCGGGCAAGGCGGGCCTCTCGCGTGTGTGCTCAAGCTGAGCGCGCGCAAGCTCCCCACCACCCGGCCCTCTGAGAACCGGAGCCGGGCGAAAGGGGCGCGATGCCCGGATTCCGGGACGGTCTTCTCAGCAGGCGGGAGAGCCCCTAGCATCGACGCGTGGCTGACTCCCTTGACCTCGCGCAGCTCCGCAGCTTCGTCGCCATCGCGGACTGTGGTGGTTTCGGCAGGGCCGCCTCCGCGCTGCACCTGAGCCAGCCCACGGTCAGCCAGCACGTCAGGCAGTTGGAGAAGCGGCTGAACTCCGAGCTGGTCCGCAGGGACGGCCGACGTACGCGCTTCACGGACGCCGGTGAGCGGCTGCTCGTCGAGGCACGCCGCATCCTGTCGGTGCACGACCAGGCGCTGGAGCGTCTGGTGGCCTCCGGGCAGTCGCGGATCGTCATCGGCTCGGCCGAGACCGCCGCCGACCAGGTGCTGCCCGGGGTGCTGGCCACGCTGCGCGCCGCCTACCCGCACCACACCGTGCAGTTCCACATCGACCGCTCGACCAAGATGACCGAGGCCGTCGCCAAGGGCGCCATCGACCTGGCGGTGATCCTCAGCACAGCCGCGGACACGCCGGGCCGTCAGGTCGGGTCGCTCCCGCTGTCCTGGTACGCGTCGCCGTCGTGGCAGCCGCCGTCGGGCAAGGAGCGGTGGCCGCTGGTCGCCTACGTCGAGCCGTGCGGGATGCGCCAGCGCGCCCTGCACGAGCTGGCCGAGGCCGGTTACACCGTGGACGTCGTCGCGGAATCGACCAGCCTCGAAGGGGTCATGGGCGCGGCGCGAGCGGGGCTCGGCGTGGCCGTACTCCCGTCGTCCGGACGGCCGTTGCCCGGTCTGACCGAGCGCGCGGACCTTCCCGACCTGGGCCTCGCCGGAGTCCATCTGACGACGCGCCGTGGCCTCGACATCGATCTCGAGGCCGCCGGTCTCGCGGCCATGGAGGACTTCTTCAGCCGCCTGCGTCCCGGCCCGCTCGGCTCCCCCGCCCCGGCGGCCGGGCTGCTCGACGGCTGACGGGACGCCGCCCGCCCGCCGGGCCGTCATCGCCTCCGCTGATCGGTTTCCATCAGGAATCACTGTTGGACGGGCCTCGCGGGGCGGCCTAGGGTGGTCCGCATGACACGCAGCGAAGGACACACGGACGGCCTCAGGCCGCACCGTGTGCTGCCCGGCGCGGGCCCCGCGCCGCGATGTCGCTGTCGTCCCTGTCCGGTCCGCTGACCGTTCCGCCACCGGACCCGACGACGCCACGCTGACGGGCTGACCGTCACCCGGCCCGCGTCGGACCCTCGCCTTCGCCTTCGCCTCCCTCTCCTCCGGTGCCTTCTCCGGCGCACCCGTGGGCCCCCTTGGGCGCCCGCGGTCCTCCCGCGCCGTGAGCGGCCTCCGCATCATGCTCAGGAGCATCGCCATGCCCGTGCTCGTGTCCCCGCACGCGCTCGACTCCCTCCTCACCCGTGGACACGACGTCCGCATCCTGGACGTCCGCTGGGCGCTGGGGGTCCCCGACGGACGGCCCGCCTACCGCGACGGTCACCTGCCGGGCGCCGTCTACGTCGATCTCGAAGCCGAGCTGTCGGGTCACGGGGTGCCGACGGACGGCCGTCACCCGCTGCCGTCCGTCGCCGATCTCCAGGCGGCGGCCCGCCGTTGGGGCATCCGCGCCCAGGACACGGTGGTCGTGTACGACGACGCGGGCGGGCTGGCCGCCGCCCGCGCCTGGTGGCTCCTCGGCCACGCCGGCCTGGCCGACGTCCGCATCCTGGACGGGACGCTCGCCGCGTGGCGTGCCGCAGGTCTGCCGCTGGTGAGCGGCGAGGAAGCGGCGCCGCCGCCGGGCGACGTGCGCCTCTCCTACGGCCACCGCCCGGTGATCGACGCCGACGAGGCCGCCGGACTCCCGGCGCGCGGCGTGCTGCTGGACGCGAGGGCGGCCGAGCGGTACCGCGGGGAGCACGAGCCGGTGGACCCGCGCGCGGGCCACATCCCCGGCGCGCTGAGCGCCCCGACCGGCGACAACCTCACCGGCGACGGCCGGTTCCGCCCCGCCGCCGAACTGGCCGCGCGCTTCGACGCGTTGGGCGCCGGGGCCGACGACACGGTGGCCGTCTACTGCGGTTCAGGCGTGACGGCCGCGCACACCGTCGCCGCCCTGGCCGTCGCGGGCCGCGAGGCGGCGCTCTTCCCCGGCTCCTGGTCGGCGTGGAGCGCCGACCCGGCGCGCCCCGTGGCCACGGGCCCCTCGCCCTCCCCCAGCAGCCCCGTCCCCTCCGCCCACGACGCCATCCCAGGAGCGACCGCATGACCGTCGAGTTCATCAGCGCCAGTTACGTCAACGACTCCACCGAGCTGCATCCCCGCCCCGGGCAGGGGATCGACCGGGCGTTCCTCGTCCGCTACGCCCGCGCCCTCGACGAGTACGGCTTCGACTACACGCTCCTGCCGTACGGTTCCGCGGGCTACGACCCGTTCGGCGTGGCGGCGGCGATCACGCAGTACACCGAGCGCGTGCGGCCGATCGTGGCGCTGCGGCCCAACACCGTCTACCCCACGGTCGCGGCGAAGGCCCTGGCGACGCTCGACCAGCTCAGCGGCGGGCGCGCCACCGTCCACATCATCTCGGGCGGCGACGACCACGAGCAGGCCAGGGAGGGCGACCGGCTGCCGAAGGAGGAACGGTACGCGCGCTCGGCCGAGTTCGTCGAGATCCTGCGGAAGGTCTGGACGTCGGACGGTCCGTTCGACCACGCCGGGACGTACTACTCCTTCGAGGACTTCCGCGCGCAGTACCGGCCGGTGAACGGCACCATCCCCGTCTCCGTGGGCGGTTCTTCGGCGGAGGCGTACCGTGTCGGCGGCGCGCTCGGCGACATCTTCGGCCTGTGGGGCGAGCCGCTCGCCGAGACACGCGAGCAGATCGCCGCCGTCGCGGAGCAGGCCGCGCTCGCGGGACGCACGGACCGGCCGCGTATCTGGGTGACGTTCCGGCCCATCGTGGCGGCCACCGAGGAGCTTGCCTGGGAGAAGGCGTACCAGGTGCTGGACGCGCTGCGGCGCCCGGAGGCGGAGGCGGCGCTCGCCCGCTGGCCGCAGGGCGACAAGCGCCCGGCGAACGTGGGCTCGCAGCGGCTGCTCGACATCGCGGCCCGGGGCGAGCTGCACGACCGCGCGCTGTGGACGCCCGTCGCCACTGCCACGAACGCGCGTGGCGCGTCCACGGCGCTGGTCGGCACGCCGGAGACGGTCGCCGCCGCCATCCTCGACTACATCGACCTGGGCGCCGAGCTGATCTCCATCCGCGGCTACGACAACCTCAACGACGCCGTGGACTACGGCCGTTACGTCCTGCCGCTGGTCCGTGAGGAGCTGGCGCTGCGCGAGCGCGGCGGGTCGCGCCTGCCGTCGGGACCGCCCGTCCCGCCGCCCGGATCGCCCTTCGCCGCACCGTCCGAGGCCGTCGCCACCCACTGACCACGGCCGTCCCCGCAGATCCCGAAGAACCCCCAACTCCCGCCATCACCGCGCCCCGAGGAACCACCATGCGCCCCGTCCGCAGACCCGCCGACCACCACCCCCGACGCCGCGCCCGGCACACCGCCACGGCGGCCGTCGCCCTGTCCCTCGTCCTCTCCCTCGCCACCGCCTGCGCCGGGACGGAGGACGCCGCCTCCCCCGGAGCGGGCGGCGACGGCGGCACCCCCACCGCCGGAGGCACCCTCGCGGTGGGCCTCAACACGAGCGTGGCCTGCGTCGATCCGCACCAGAACTCGTCCAACGTCACGATCTTCGTCGCCCGCCAGATAGCGGACTCGCTGACCGACCAGGACCCGGAGACCGGCGAGATCACGCCCTGGCTCGCGGAGTCGTGGGAGAGCGCGCCCGACGCGACGTCCTACACCTTCCACCTGCGCGACGGCGTCACCTTCAGCGACGGCACCCCGCTGGACGCGGAGGCGGTCGCGGCCAACTTCGACAGGATCACCGAACTCGGCCCGGGCGTGGCCCCCTTGGCGTCCACGTACCTCGACGGCTACACGGGCTCCGAGGTGATCGACCCGCAGACGGTCACCGTCACCTTCGACCACCCCAACGTCCAGTTCCTCCAGGGCACGGCCACCATCACCCTCGGCATCCTCGCGCCCGCCACCCTCGCCCTCACGCCCGAGGAGCGGTGCGCGGGTGACATCGTGGCGGCCGGGCCGTTCGTGATCGACAGCTACGAACCCGAACAGCGCATCGTGCTCTCACGGCGCGACGGCTACGACTGGGCCTCCCCCGCCGTCGAGCACACCGGCGAGGCGTACGTCGAGACGGTCAACTTCGAGGTCGTCCCCGAATCGGGCGTGCGCGCCGGGCAGTTGCGCTCCGGCGAGCTGCACATCGACACGATCCCGCTCACCGAGGACGTCCCCAACCTGGAGGCCAGCGGCTTCGGTGTCCTGGGCCGCCCCTACCCGGGCGTCGGCGTGAACCTGGTGCCGAACCTGGAGCGCCCGCTGATCTCGGACGTCAACGTCCGCCGGGCGATCCTGCTGGGCGCGGACCGTGAGGAGATCGTCGCCGGGGTCCTGACCGAGTACGACAAGGTCGCGCAGAACGTCATCACCTCGGCCACCCCCTTCTTCGAACCCCTCGACGGCATCACGTACGACCCGGAGCAGGCCGTGGAGCTGCTGGAGGAGTCCGGCTGGGTCCCAGGCGAGGACGGCATCAGGGAGAAGGACGGGCAGCGGCTCGAACTGCTGGCGCTCTACCACGCGGGGCGGCAGGCGTCGCCCATGATGGAGCTGCTGCAAGGGCAGTTGCGCGAGATCGGCATCGACCTCCAGATCCGTCTGGAAGCACCGGCCGACCTCGCCGCCGCCGAGGCCAGCGGTGAATGGGACCTGTGGTACACGCCGTTCCACCGCGCCGAGGCGGACGCCGCCCGCGCCGTCTTCGGCGTCACGGGCCGCAACCAGAACCGCGCCCCCGAGCCCCGCCCCGTGGACGACGTGCTCCAGGAGCAGTCGGGCGAGAGCGACCCGCAGCGGCGGCAGGAGCTGATCACCGAGGCGACGCAGGAGCTGGTGGACCAGGCGTACGCGATCCCGCTGTACGAGCTGGCGGGCGTGATGAGTTACGCGCCGGTCGTCAAGGGCTTCCACTTCGAGGCGAGTTCGCGCCTCAGCCTCTACGACGTCTGGCTCGACGCGTAACCACCGCGCCGCCACCGCCGCCCGCCCCCGACCCGGAGGACCCGACCATGGCGAAGTATCTCGCCTCGCGCGCTCTTCAGGCGCTGCCCGTGCTGCTGGGGACGTTCACCCTCGCGTTCGTGCTGCTGTCCGTCCTGCCGAGCGACGCGCTGTCCATCAAGCTCTCCGGCTCGGGGGACTCGGCGCTCAGCCAGGAGGAGATCGCCCGGCTGCGCGCGGAGCAGGGGTACGACGACCCGCTCCCGCTCCAGTACGTGCGCCAGCTCGGCGGGCTCCTGACCGGCGACATGGGCGTGTCGCTGCACACCGGGTCGCCCGTGGTGTCGATGATCGGCAGCGCCCTGCCGCACACGGCCCGCCTCGCCGTCGCCGCCCTGCTCGTCGGGGTGACGGCGGGGCTGGTCATCGGCAGCCTGGCGGCGCACGCCCGCAGCCGCGCGCTGCGTGAACTCCTCATGTCCGTGCCCCCGTTGGGCATCTCGTTCCCGACGTTCGCCGTGGGCCTGGTGCTGATCCAGGTGGTGTCCTTCCAGTGGCGAGCGCTGCCCTCCGGGGGGACGGACGGGTTCGAGAGCCTGGTCCTGCCCGCCCTGACCCTCTCGCTGCCGGTGACGGCGACCGTCGCGCAGATCTTCGCGCGCAGCCTGCGCGAGGTGCTGGACCAGGGATACATCGACACGGCGACCGCGAAGGGCGCGGGGCGCCTGCGCCTGCACCTCGCGCACGCCGTCCGTAACGCCGCCGGGCCCAGCCTGACGGCCACGGGCATGGTGATCGGCAACCTGCTGGGCGGCGCCGTCGTGACCGAGACCGTGTTCTCCCGGGAGGGCGTCGGGCGGCTCACGGCGGACGCCGTCACCCGCCAGGACCTCCCCGTCGTCCAGGGCGTGGTGCTGCTGTCCGCCCTGGTGTTCGTCGTCGTCAACCTGCTGGTCGATCTGACCTATCCGCTGCTGGACCGCCGCGTCACCCTCACGGAGGCGACCCGATGACCCTCACCGACACGCCCGCCGCCGCGCGGGGGCGCGTCCGCCGCCGACCGGGGCCGGGCGTCGTGCTGTCCTTCCTGGTCCTGGGCCTCGCGGTGCTCGCCGCGTTCGCCCCCGGGCTGCTCGCCCACCAGTCGCCGGTCGAGGGCGAGGTGCTGGAGAAGCTGCGCCCGCCGAGCGCCGAGCACTGGTTCGGCACCGACCACCTCGGGCGCGACGTCTACGCCCGGGTCGTGCACGGCGCGGGGCTGTCGCTGCGCGCGCCGCTGATCGCGGTGGCCATCGCGTTCGGCGCCGGGTGCACGCTCGGCCTCGTCTCCGGGTTCCTCGGCGGGCCGGTGGACGCCGTGATCATGCGGCTCGTGGACATCCTGCTGGCCGTGCCCTCGCTCCTCCTGTCGCTGGCGATCGTCGCGGCGCTGGGCTTCGGGATCACGAACGTGGCCGTCGCCGTGGGCGTGGCGTCCGTGGCGGCGTTCGCGCGGATCACGCGGGCCGAGGCGCTGCGCGTGCGCAGCTCGCCGTTCGTGGAGGCGGCGACGACGCTGGGCGTACGCGGGCCGCAGGTGCTGCTGCGGCACGTCCTGCCGCACGCCGTCGGCCCGGCGCTCGTGCTGTCCACGCTGGAGTTCGGCACGGCGATCCTGTCCGTGTCCGCGCTCAGCTTCCTCGGCTACGGGGAGCCACCGCCGACACCCGAGTGGGGCAAGATCGTCAGCGAGGGGCGTGACTACCTGGCGACGGCCTGGTGGGTGGCGCTGCTGCCCAGCCTCGTCATCGCGGCGACCGTGCTGGCGACCAACCGTCTCTCCCGCTGGTTCGACGCGCGCGGGGAGCGGATATGAGCGCCGCATCGCCCGGCCGGGGCGTCACCGTCGCGCCCGGCCCGGCCGACGGCGCGGCGGACACCGGCCCGCTGCTGAGCATTGAAGACCTGCGCGTCACGTACCGCGTGCGCGGCGGGACGCGGGAGGCGGTGCGCGGCGTCAGCCTTGAGGTGCACGCGGGCCAGACCGTCGCCGTCGTCGGCGAGTCGGGCTCGGGCAAGAGCACGACGGCGCACGCCGTCAACGGCATGCTGGCGCCGGGCGCCCGCGTCACCGGCGGCCGGATCACGTACGCGGGCCAGGACGTCGCCGCCCTGTCCCGCGCGGGGCTGCGGCGGCTGCGGGGCGCGGAGATCGGGCTCGTGCCGCAGGACCCGGGCGCGTCCCTGAACCCGACCGCGCGGGTCGGCGACCAGATCGCCGAGGCGTTGGTCATCCACCGCATCGCGTCGCGCCGTGACGCGGCGGGGCACGCGCTGCGGCTGCTGGCCGAGGTCGGCATCGACCGGCCGGAGCTGCGGGCGCGGCAGTTCCCGCACGAGTTGTCGGGCGGGATGCGGCAGCGCGTGCTGATCGCGATCGCTATCGCGGCGGGCCCTCGCCTGCTGATCGCCGACGAGCCGACGAGCGCGCTGGACGCCACGGTGAGCCGCCGCGTGCTCGACCACCTGGCGGGGCTGAGCGCCGAGCACGGCATCGCGCTGTTGCTGATCACGCACGACCTGGCGATGGCCGCCGAACGCGCGGACCGCATCGTGGTGTTGCGCGAGGGGCAGGTCGTGGAGCAGGGCGACGCGCGGGAGTTGATCACCTCGCCACGGCGCGGCTACACGCGCGACCTGCTGGCCGACACCCCCAGCCTGCGCAGCGGGCGGCTGATCCCGGCGCGCGAACGGCGGGACGAGGGGGAGCCGCTGCTCAAGGTACGCGGCCTGGTGAAGACGTTCGGGAGGGCAGGGAGCGCGGACGCCGTACGGGCGGTCGATGACGTCGGCTTCGACGTCGGGCGCGGCCGGACGGTGGCCGTGCTCGGCGAGTCGGGCTCGGGCAAGTCCACGACGGCGCGCATCCTGCTCGGCCTCGAACACCCCGATGCGGGCTCGGTGTTGCTCGACGGGACGGAGCTGACGACGCTCGGTGCGGCCGGGCTGCGGCAGGCGAGGCGGCGGCTCCAGATCGTCCAGCAGAACCCGTACACGTCGCTCGACCCGCGCTTCACCGTGCGCCGCGTCGTCGCCGAGCCGTTGCGAGCCCACAAGATCGGCACGCCGCGTGAACGGGACGCCCGCGTCGAGGAGATGCTCGACGCGGTGGCCCTGCCGTCCGACCTGGCCGACCGGCGCCCGCGCGAACTGTCGGGCGGCCAGCGGCAGCGCGTGGCGATCGCGCGCGCCCTCGTGCTGCGGCCGGAGATCGTGGTGTGCGACGAGCCGGTCTCCGCGCTCGACGTGACGGTGCAGGCGCAGATCCTCGACCTGCTGACGCGGCTCCAGCGCGAGCTGGGCGTCAGCTACGTGTTCATCTCGCACGACCTCGCCGTGGTGCGGCAGATCGCGGACGAGGTGCTGGTCATGCGGCACGGCGCCGTGCTCGAACACGGCTCGGCCGAGGCCGTGTTCGCCGAGCCCTCCCACCCCTACACCCGCGACCTGCTGGCCGCGGTCGCCGATCCGTTCCACCAGCCGCGCGCCGAACACCCCGACGCGGCCGACAGGGAGACCGCCCGATGAGCACCCCACCCGCCCCACCACCCACCGGCGAGACCGTCACCCTGAGCGCGCTGCTCGCCGAGGCGGGGCTCGATCCGCGCGCCGCCACCTGGCCCGCCGTCCGCGAGGCCGCCGTGCGCGCCGAACGGGCGGGGGCGCACGTGCTGTTGCTGCCGGGCCCTGACGGGCAGCCGTCCGCGACCGAGGCGACGACGCTGGCCGCCGCGCTCCTGCGCGTCACCGGCACGCTGCGCCTGGCCGTGCCGATCGACCCGGCCCGGACCGCCCCCTACAACGCCGCCCGCGTCCTGGCGTCGCTCGCGCACCTGGGCCCGGGACGGGTGCTGCTCGCCCGTGGCGGCGAGGGGGACGCGGAGGGCTGGGCCGAGTACGTGGCGGCCGTCCGCGCGCTGTGGGACAGCTTCCCGGCCGACGCGATCCTCGCGGACCGCGCCACCGGCCGCTACTTCGACGCGTCGCGGGTGCCCGACACCAGGTTCACCGGCCGCCGTCACCGCGTGCTCGGCGCGCTGAACCTGCCGACGCCGCCCGGCGGTCCGCTGGGCCTGTGGCCCGCCGAGGAGGACTCCCGATGACCACGCACACCACCGGCCGCCGTATGCACCTGAGCCTCAACATGAGCGGCGTCGGCCGTCACACCGCGGCCTGGGCCCACCCGGCGAGCGTCCCGGGCGCCGAACTGCGCCCGGACCACTACGTGGAGGTCGCACGGCTGGCCGAACGCGGCCTGTTCGACGCGGTGTTCCTCGCCGACAGCCCGGCGCTCGGCGCCGACGAGCGCAGCGTCCCGCACCGCTTCGAGCCGCTGACGCTGCTGACGGCGATCGCCGTGGAGACGCAACGGATCGGGCTGATCGGCACCGTCTCCACGACGTACAACGACCCGGTGACCGTGGCCGACCGCGCCGCGTCGCTCCAGAACGTCAGCGAGGGCCGGGCCGCGCTCAACGCGGTGGCGTCCACCGGCGACCGGCTCGCCAGGAACTTCGGCCTCGACCGGCAGCCGGACCACGAGCGGCGCTACGCACGCGCCGACGCGTTCCTCACCACCGTCAGGGAGCGCTGGGCGGCCGTGCCAGGCGCCGCGCACGGCCGCCCGCTGATCGTCCAGGCGGGCGGCTCCGCCAGGGGCCGCGACCTCGCCGCCCGGCAGGCCGACGTCGTGTACGCGGGCGGGTACGGCATCGAGGACGCGCAGTCCCTGGACGCGGACATCCGCGCACGCGCCGCGCGGCACGGCCGCGACCCCCGCTCGCTGCGGGTCCTGCCCGGCGTCATCCCCTATCTCGCCGACACGACGGCGCAGGCCCACCGCCTCGCCGACGAGCTGGACGCCGTGCACCGGGGCGTCATCGACCCGATCCGCTGGCTGGGCCCGGTCGTCGGCGCCGACCTCGCGGGCCTCGACCCGGACGGTCCGCTGCCCGTGGACGCGCTGCCCACCGACCCCGACCAGGTCGGCGGCGCCAGCATCGCCGGGCTCGCCAGGACGCTGGCCACGCGCGGCGGGCTGACCGTACGGCAGGTCGCGGAGCGGCTGTACGCCGGTGGCTTCGGCAACATCCAGACGCACGTCCACGGCACGGCGCAGGAGATCGCCGACACCCTGACCGGCTGGTTCCGGCAGGGCGTGGACGGCTTCAACCTGCTGCTGCCGCTCCAGCCTTCTGGCGTGGAACGGTTCGTGGAGCAGGTCGTGCCGCTGCTCCAGCGCGCCGGGGTGTACCGGACGGCGTACGAGGCGCGCACGCTCGGCGGGCATCTCGGGCTGACCGGCGGCGGGGGCGGGTCATGACGCGCTACGTGGTGATCGGCGCCGGGGCCGTCGGCGGCGCGCTGGCGGCGGATCTGCATCTGGCCGGGGTGCCCGTCGTCCTGTCGGCCAGGGGCGCGGCGCTCGACGCCGTGCGGGAACGCGGCCTGGTCCGCACCTCGCCGGGCGGGACCGTACGGGTGCCCGTGCCGGTCGTGGGCGGCCCGGCGGACGTCCCGCTGACGCGCGACGACGTGCTGGTCCTCGCGACCAAGACGCAGGACGCGCACGCCACCCTCGCCGACTGGGCGTGGCGGCCCCTGGCGGGCGGCGGTCTCGCGGCCGACCTGCCGGTGATCACCCTCCAGAACGGCCTGGACGCCGAACGGGCCGCCGCCCGCCACTTCTCCACCGTCGTCGGCGGCACGGCGATGGTCGCCGCGCGCTGCCTGGTCCCGGGCGAGGTCGTGACGGGCGCGGCGCCGAAGACCGGGCAGCTCGTCGTCGGCGCCTTCCCGCCCGCCGCGCCACCGCCGGCAGTCGCGGTCCGGTTCGTCGCCGACGCCGGGGCGGCGGGCTGGCTGGCGCAGGCCGTCGCCGACGTCACGCGCTGGAAGGCGTGGAAGCTGCTGCACAACGTCACCAACGCCACCGAGCTGTTCACCGGCGCGCCCGACGCGCTGGCCGACGTGCGGCGGCGCGCCACCGAGGAGGCGCGCGCCGTCCTGGCCGCCGCCGGGTACGAACCGGCCGACCCGGACACCGAGCGCACGTACGACCCGGCGGAGGCGTCCCTCGTGCCGGGCGGCGGCTACGTCCCGGGCCAGCAGTCCACCTGGCAGAGCTTCGCGCGCGGCACGACCAGCGAAGTCGATTTCCTGAACGGCGAGATCACGCTCCTCGGCCGCCTCCACGGCGTGGCCGCGCCGGTCAACGCCGCGCTCCAACGGGTCCTCGGCGCCTCGGCCCTGGCCGGGGAACGCCCGGGGGCCCGCGACATCGCCGAGGTGTTCGCCCTGCTGCCGCCACCCGTCCCGCCCACCGCCACACCCACAGCCCCAGCTTCCGGCCCCGACACCGAAGAGCCGACAGGAGTCCTCACGTCATGACCGCCACGCCCCGCTCCGACGCCCCGTCCCTGACCTGGACCGAGCCCGCCGGGCTCCTCCCGCGCGGCACGCTCGTCCTGCTGCCGGGACGCGGCGAGACCCCCGAGGTCTACCGGCGGTTCGGCAGCCGTCTGGCCGCCGACGCCTACCGCGTCGTCGCCGTCAGGGGCGGCGACGACGCGCCGGGCGACGCCGCCGCCCTCGTCGAGGCCGCGCTCGCCGACGACACGACGCCGCGCCCCCTGGTCCTGGTCGGCTCCGACACGGGAGCCCTGCACGCCCTGCGGCTCGCCGCGCGCCACGGCGCGGCCGTGGACGGCGTGGTCCTCGCGGGTGTGCCCACGCGTGACGCCGACGAACAGGGCGACCTGGACAGCGAGATCGCCGGACGGACGGCCTGCCCCAACCACCGTCTGGTCCTGGCGCGCGAGGCCACCGCGGGGCTGCGCGACACCCAGGGCATCCCCGAACTGCTCGCCGCCCTGACCCCGGTGGACGTGCCGACGCTGGCCGTGCACGGCGCGGCCGACGGCGTCAGCCCGCTGCCCGACGCGGTGGCGCTCCACCGCGCGCTGGGCACGTCCTCGCTCGTCGCGATCGAGGACGGGCTGCACGACATCCTCAACGACGTGACCCACCGGTCGGTGGCCGCGACCGTCGTGCTGTTCCTCGAACGGCTGCGGCTCGGCGCGCAGGCGCCCGTCATCGCCCGCGAAGTGCCCCTCGGCGAAACCGCGTTGTCATGACGGCGCAGCAGGAGACCGCCCCGGCGCTGGACGCGCTGCGCGGCGCGCTCGGGCCCGGCGCGATCTCCACCACGGCGGACGACCGCCGCCGCGCGTCCACCGACCGGTCGGGGCACCTGCCGGACGGCCTGCCCCGCGCGGTCGTCAGGCCGCGCTCCGCCGACGAGGTCGCCGCCACCCTGGCCTGGGCCGGGACGCACCGCGTCCCCGTGGTGCCCCGGGGCGCGGGCACGGGGCTGGCGGGCGGGGCCACGGCGGGGGACGGCAGCGTCGTCCTCGACCTGACGCGGCTGAACCGCATCCTGGAGATCCGGCCCGACGACGCCCTCGCCGTCGTCGAGCCCGGCGTGATCACCGCCGACCTGGACCTGGCCGCCCGCGCGCACGGCCTGCGGTACGCGCCCGACCCGGCCAGCGCCGACCTGTCCACGATCGGCGGCAACATCGCCACCAACGCGGGCGGCCTGCGCTGCGTGAAGTACGGCGTCACGCGCGACGCGGTGCTCGGCCTCGACGTCGTCCTCGCGGACGGGACGCGGCTGCGCACCGGCCGCGAGACCGTGAAGGGCGTCGCCGGGTACGACCTCACGTCCCTGATCACGGGCTCCGAGGGCACCCTCGCCGTGGTGGTCGGGGCGACGCTGCGGCTCCAGCCCGTACCGGCGCGCACCGGCACGGCCACCGCCCACTTCGCCTCGCCGCACGCCGCCGCCGCGGCCTGCGCCGCCGTGCTGGACGCGGGGCTGCGGCCGAGCGTGCTCGAATTCCTGGACGCGGCCACGCTGGAGGCCGTCGCACGGCTGCGCGGCGAACCGCTCGCAGGGGACGCGTCGTTCGTCCTCGCGCAGACCGACGGGTTCGCCGCCGACGCGGAGATCGAGGCGGTCGGCGCGATCCTGCGGCGCACCGCCCTCCGCGCCGAGGTCACCGCCGACCCCGTCGCGGCCGAGGACCTGCTGCGGACGCGGCGCCAGGCGCTGCCCGCGATCGAGCGGCTGGGGCGCGTCCTCATCGAGGACATCGCGGTGCCCAGGTCGCGGCTCGCGGAGGCGGCCGAGGCGCTGACGGCGCTCTCGGCGGCCACCGGCGTGCGGATCTTCACGTTCGCCCACGCGGGCGACGGCAACATCCACCCGATCGTGCTCGCCGACCACGCGGACCCGGCGGCGGTGCGCGCGGCGGTCGGGGAGATCTTCCGCCTCGCGCTGCGCCTCGGCGGCACGATCAGCGGCGAGCACGGCGTCGGGGCGCTCAAACGCGCCTGGCTGGAGGCCGAGGTGGGCGCGCCCGCGCTGGCGCTCCAGCGCCGCGTCAAGCACGCGTTCGACCCGCTCGGCGTCCTCAACCCGGGCAAGGCCCTCTGATGGCCGCCGCGCCCGGCACCACCTCTTCCGCCACCCCGACCCCCGGCCGTTCAGGAAAGGAACCGCCCGTGTCCTCCACCCCGCCGTCCGTCGTCGCGCTCTCCGGCAACCCCCGCCCCCGATCCCGCACCCTGGCCGTCGCCGAGGCCACGGCGAGGGCCGTCGCGGAACGGCTCGGGGTCACCACGCCCGTGACCACCCTCGACCTGGCCGACTTCGCGGGCGAGATCCTGACGCCTGAACACCCGTCCGCGGACGCCGCCTTGACGACCCTGGCGCAGGCGCGGATCGCGGTGATCGCCACCCCCGTCTACAAGGCGTCCTACACGGGGCTGCTGAAGGCGTTCCTCGACCTGTACCCGGCGGACGGCCTGCTGGGCGTGACGGCGGTGCCGCTCGTCGTCTCGGGCAGCCCGGCGCACGCGCTGGCCGGGGAGGTCCATCTGCGTCCGCTGCTGGTCGAGTTGGGGGCCGTGGTCCCGGCCCGCGCGTTCGCCGTGACGGAGGCGCAGCTCGCGGACAGCGGCCAGGCGATCGACGCCTGGCTGGCGCGTTCGGCGCAGGCGCTGGCGCGTGCGGCCGGTCAGGAGGAGGGCCGATGACCATCGGCGCGCGCACCGGCGGGGCCACCGTGTCCGCCGAGGAGTACAAGGCCGTCTTCCGGCAGCACCCCGCCGGTGTGGCCGTCGTGGCGCTGCACCACGGCGGGCGTCCGGTCGGCTTCACCGCGACCTCGGTGATCTCGGTGTCGGCGGCGCCGCCGCTGCTGGCGTTCTCGCTGGCCGCGACGTCCTCCAGCTGGCCCGCGATCGCCGCCACCGACACGCTCGCGCTGAGCTTCCTGGCCGACCACCAGGACGACGTCTCCGCGCGGTTCGCCACCAGCGGCATCGACAGGTTCGCGGCGGGCGGCTGGTCCACGCTGCCCACCGGCGAGCCCGTCATCGACGGCGCGCACGCCTGGATCAGGGCGCGCGTCCTGGAACGGACCGCGGTGGGCGGCAGTTTCCTCATCTCGCTGCTCGCGCAGCGGGCGGAGGTGCGGGCCGGGGTGTCGCCGCTGGTGTTCCACGACCGCGCCTACCACCGCATCGGCCCGCACTCGATGATCTGAACCACCGGCGGAGGGCGCGACCGGCTTGTTGTGGCGTCCGGGCCTCGGCATGATGGTGCGCCACGCCACTGCTCTCGTCGCGCCGCCGTCCGCGTCGCGCGGGGACCACGGCCGACGGGCGACGAGGACGGAAGCATGCTGGGAAAGATCTCCCCGACCGGGAAGCGCTCCGGCCCCGGCTCGCCGTCCGGGCTCCGCGCCTCTCATTCGGACCGTGACCGGACGGCGGACGTGCTGCGGGTCTCGGCCGGGGAGGGACGGCTGACCGCCGAGGAGCTGGACGAGCGCTTGGAGGCCGCCCTCACCGCGCGGACCGTGGGCGAACTGGCCGCGCTCACCGCCGACCTGCCGCCCGTAACGGCCACGAGTGGCAAGGACGTCGTCAGGATCGAGCGGGTCCACGGCAGCGCGGTCGAGCGCGTGGGGCGCTGGGTGGTGCCGCGGAAGCTGGAGCTTGCCGTGCGGTGGTGCGCGGTGACGCTCGACTTCACCGATGCGGTGATCACGCACGACACCCTGCGGGTCGAGGTGGCGATGAGAGGGAAGACCCTGACGCTGGTCACGCGGCCGGGTGTCGTGGTCGATACGGACGGCCTGCGTCTGAGGCACTGCGTGGTGAAGCACCTCAGGGCCGAGGCGCATCCGTACACTCCGGTCGCGCTGCGCGTCGAACTGGTCGGCAGGAAGACGCACGGCCGCGTGGTGGTTCGGCCCGCGCGACGTACGTTCGCGCGGCGGCTGCTGGGCAGGTCGGCGCGCCTTTCCACGGGCGGTTGACCGCCTCGCCCTGAACGGCCAGGTTTACGCCGCCTGTTGGGCGTGGTATGGGATGCCGAGGAGGGCCGGGATGTCGGCGACCCCCGGCAGGAGGTGGGTGTGGCGTTCCGCGCCGAGCACGGCGGCCGGGGTCTGCCCCGTCAGCACGCCGACGACGTACGCCGCCCCCGCGTGGACGCCCGCGCGCAGATCGCGCGTGGTGTCCCCCGCGACGAGGACCCGCGACACGTCGCGGACGCCCGTCGCCTCCATCGCGCGGAAGATCATGTACGGCGCGGGCCGTCCGGCGGGCACGTCGTCGGCGCATGTCACCGCGTCCACCGTCCCGCCGTCCCAGCCGAGCGACGCGAGCAGCGCGTCCGTGACCTGGCGGTCGAACCCGGTGGTCAGCGCGACGCGGACCCCGGCGGCGCGCAGGGCGGCCAGGGCCTCGGGGACGCCGGGCAGCGGCGTCGGCGGGCGGTCGCGGTAGGCGCGGTCGAGGCGGGCGCGGAAGTCGGTGAACACCGCGCCGACGCGCGCCTCGTCGGGCTCGCCGGGGAGCAGGCTGCGGATCGCCTCCCGCTTGTCCGCGCCCATCCAGCGCTGGATGGCGTCGGCGGACGGCGGGACGGGGGACGCCGCGGCCACGGCGTCGGCGAGCGCCTCGTACACGGCGCCGTGCTCCTCGACGGTCGTGCCCGCGATGTCGAGGACGGCGAGTTCTGCCGGGACGGCGTCGTTCATGTCAGGACGCTTTCTGTGACGGACCCGGAGGCGCGGCCCACCATGGGCGGCGCCTGCTGGGCGTTCTCGATGGTGAAGGTGACCTGGTCGGGCCGGTAGCGGTCGTCGGAGAACTCGTAGGGCTCCCCGGCGAGGCTGCCCGCGCGGCGGCGTTCGCGCAGCAGCGGCGTCCCGGCCGGGACGCCCAGCAGCCGGGCGTCGGTGTCGTCGGCCGGGACGGCGTCGAAGACGTGGCGGGCGAGGGCGAGTTCGACGCCGCGCTCGATGAGGTAGGCGTAGATCGACCCCGAGTCGAGGTCGAAGTCGAACAGCAGACGGCCGACGTGCTCGACGAAGACGGTGCGTTCCACCATGGCGGGCCGCCCGTCGAGCAGGCGCAGCCGCAGCAGTTCGACCACGGTCTCGCCCTCGTCCACGGCCAGCGCGTCGGCGACCTCGCGGCGGGCCGGGCGCAGGGCCAGTTCCTGGATGCGCTGGCCGGGCACGCGGCCGATCCGCTCGGCCCAGCGGGAGAAGGACAGCAGGGTGTCGAACGGCTGCGGCACCTGCCCGGTGCGCACCTCGGGTGACCGTCCGCGTCCGCCGCCGATCAGGCCCTCGGCCCGCAGCGTGCCGAGGGCCTGGCGCACGGGCCCGCGGGAGGCGGCCCACTCCTCGCAGAGCCGGGCCTCGGAGGGCAGCGTGGCGCCGACCGGCAGCTCGCCCGAGGCGATCCGGCGGCGGAGGTCGTCCGCGATGCGTTCGTGCAGGGGCCTGTCCATGGCCGTTGACTATACATCTGGACGGCGGCAGGGCAAGTGGCGCTTCGGGGCAGAAAGATGGCTGCCACCTGCGACGTAAACGCGAGGTGAACGCGCCGGGACAAGTCGCCTGGACCCCTTGACCGGCCGGTCGCGCCGCCTCGACATTTCCTGTCATGACAAGTGGAGTTCCCCAGGAGCACGCCGATCTCGTGGTCGTCGGAGCGGGCATCGTGGGCCTGGCCCACGCGGTGGCGGCCGTCCGCCGTGGCCTGTCCGTCGTGGTGGTCGAGCGGGACGAGCACGCCACCGGCGCCACCGTGCGCAACTTCGGGCACGGCTGCGTCACCGCCCAGCAGGGCGCCGCCCTGGAGTACGCGCTGGCCGCACGCGGCGAGTGGCTGCGCCTGGCGCGGGAGGCGGGGGTCTGGCTGCGCGACGCGGGCACGGTCGTCCTGGCGCGCGCCGAGGACGAGCACGCCGTGCTCGCCGAGTTCGCCGAGGCGCGCCACGGGGACGTCCACCTGCTGGACGCCGCGGGCGTCGCGCGCCGGGTCCCCGCCGGGCCCGAGGTGACGGGCGGGGCGTGGCTGCCGCTCGACGTGCGGGTCGATCCCCGGCAGGCGGCGCACGCGATCGCCGCCTGGCTCGCCGGGCAGGGCGTCCGCTTCCTGTGGTCCACGGCCGCCTGGTCGGTGGAGCCGGGACGCGTGCGGACCAGCCGCGGGGAGGTCACCGCCGACGCGGTGGTCCTCGCCGTGGGCCACGACCTGGACCGGCACTTCCCCGACCTGGCGGAACAGGCGGGCGTGGTCCGCTGCGGGCTCCACATGCTGCGGGTGCGCGACCCGCGCCCCGGCACACCGATCGACCCGGCCGTCCTCACCGGCTTCTCGCTGCTGCGCTACGCCGGGTTCGGCGACTGCCCCTCCCTGCCCGCCGTCCGCGCGCGCCTCACCGCCACGCACCCCGACCTGGTGGCCGCCGGACTCAACCTGATGTTCACCCAGCTCCCCGGCGGCGACCTGACCATCGGCGACACCCACGCCTACGGCCGCACCCTCGACCCCTACCGTGACGAGGCGCTGGACGAGGCCGTCCTGGCCGAGACCGCCCGTCTGCTCGGCACGGGCCCCCTGACCGTCCGCGAGCGGTGGCACGGCGTCTACGCGGCGTCCACCGCGCAGGACTTCCTCGTCGCCACCCCCGCCCCCGGCGTCCGCGCCGTGGCCGTGACCTCCGGCATCGGCATGACCACCGCGCTGGGCCTGGCCCCGCGCATCCTCGACGACCTCCTTCCCTGACCGCACAGAGAGACACCGCTCATGCGACCCACGCGCCCCCTCCCGTCCGCCCTCGCCCTGGCCACGGCCGCCGGTCTGCTGCTCACCGCCTGCGGAGGCGGCGACGGCGCCGCCGACGACACGGCCGAGGGCTCCGCCTCCGCGTCCTGCCCCGGCGGCGAGATCCGTTTCGGCGTCGAACCGTACGAGGACCCGGCGGCCCTGCGCCCGGCCTACGAGGTCCTGGCCCGCGCGCTCCAGGAACGGCTGGACTGCCCGGTCACCCTCCAGATCGTGGACGACTACAGCGCCGAGGTGCTCGCCATGCAGAACGGCGAGCTGGAGCTGGCCCAGTTCGGCCCGCTCGGCTACGTCTTCGCCAGCGAGCGCGCCGACGCCGTGCCGGTGGCGTCCTTCGCCGACGGAAGCGGCGAACTCACCACCTACACGGCGGGCATCTGGGTGCCAGCCGACTCCCCCGTGACCTCGGTCGAGGACCTTCCGGGCCACTCGCTGGCGCTGGGCGGCGTCGGCTCCACCTCGGGCGACGCGCTGCCGCGGTACGCGCTGGAGGAGGCGGGCGTCTCCGAGGACGACGTGGAGATCGACTACGCGGGCGGCCACCCCGAGGCGCTGCTCGCGCTGGTCAACGGCCGGGTGGACGCGGCGCAGATCAACAGCCAGCAGCTCGCGACGGCCGAGGCCGAGGGCACGTTCGACCCGGCCGACTTCCGGCAGATCTGGACCTCGGACCCGATCCCCAACGACCCCATCACCGTCGCGGGCGCCCTCGGCACGGAGTTCGAGGACGCCGTGCGCGACGCGCTGCTCGACCTGGCGCCCGAGGACGTCGCGGAGATCGGCTCCTTCCTCGACGTGGACCCGCCCGGGCCGCTGATCGCCGTCGAGAGGTCCACCTACCAGCCCCTGTTCGACCTGGCCGCCTCGCTCGGCCTGACGGAAGAGGACGTGTGAGCGTGACCACCGCGACGCCGGACACGACGACCGCCGCGCTGTCGGTGCGCGGTCTGCGCAAGACGTTCGCCGGACGCACGGTGCTGGACGGCATCGACCTCGACGTGCGCGCCGGGGAGCTGGTGGCCGTCCTGGGCGCCAACGGCTCGGGCAAGTCCACCGCGCTGCGCTGCGTCATCGGCCTGGAACGCCCCGACGCCGGGTCCGTCCGGCTGCACGGCGAGGAGACGGCGGGCCAGGCCGGACGGCGCCCGGCCGCCGTCAGCCGGCGCGCCGCCATGGTGTTCCAGCACATCCACCTCGTGCCACGCCGCAGCGCGCTGGACAACGTGTGCGCCGGGGCGCTCGGGCGGCTGCCGCTGCGCCGGTCGCTGACGCCGCTGCTGTTCCCGCGCGAGCTGCGCGAGGAGGCGATGGCCTGCCTGGCGCGGGTGGGCCTGGCCGACCGGGCGGGCGAGGCGGTCGCACGGCTCTCCGGCGGTCAGCAGCAGCGGGTGGCCGTCGCGCGGGCGCTGTGCCAGCGGGCGGACGTCCTGCTGGCGGACGAGCCCGTCGCCTCCCTCGACCCGGCGGCGACCACGCAGGTGCTCGACCTCCTCGGCGTGCTGGCGAGGGACGAGGGGCTGGCGGTCGCGGCCGTGCTGCACCAGCCCGCGCTGGCCAGGCGGCACGCGGACCGCATCGTCGGGCTGCGCGGCGGTGGCCTGGTCATCGACGCGCCCGCGGGCGACGTCCCGGCGTCCGCGCTCGACGACCTCTACAGCCACGGTCCAGGACCGGAAGGAACGACCCCATGACCGCCCCGCCCCTCGCCGCCGCCCCGCCCCGGCTGCGCAGACCGTCGGTGCTCGCCGCGCTGACCGTCGTGATCGTCGGCGCCGCGCACGTGCTGGCCTGGCGCGGCGCCGACGTCTCGCCCGCCGCCCTGGCCGAAGGATGGGAGGGCATGCGGGACTTCCTCGGCGAGGCGGTCCCGCCCGACCTCTCCTGGTCCACGGTGGTCCGCCCCGGCCTGGACGCGGCCCTGGTGACGCTGTACATCGGGCTGCTCGGGACGACGCTGTCCGTGCCGTTCGCGCTGGTGCTGGCCGTCCTCGGCGCGCGGACGACGACGCCGAACGCGTTCGTCCAGCAGGCCGCCAGGTCCGTGCTGTCGTTCCTGCGGGCCGTGCCCGACGTGGTGTTCGCGCTGATCTTCGTGACGGCGGTGGGCCTCGGCCCGTTCGCCGGTGTGCTGGCCCTCGTCTTCCACAACACGGGCGTGATGGGCAAGCTGTGGTCGGAGGCGATGGAGGAGACCGATCCCGGGGTGCGTGAGGCGCTGCGGACGAACGGCGCGAGCGGCGTGCAGGTGACGTCGCACGCGGTGCTGCCCGCCGTCCTGCCGCAGCTGGCCGGGCTGCTCCTGTACCGGCTGGACGTGAACGTGCGCTCCTCGCTGGTGCTCGGCCTGGTCGGCGCGGGCGGCATCGGCTTCCTCATCAACCAGTCGATCCGGCTGTTCCGCTTCGACGAGATGCTGACGTACATCCTCATCGTGCTCGCGCTGGTGATCGCCGTCGATCAGCTGTCCTCGGCGGTCCGCCGCCGGATCGGCCGCTGACGGCGCGCCGGACGCTCAGGCGGGGTGCCACGCCGCGAAGGCGGGCACCCCGCCGACCCATGTCTGCGCGACGGTGGGGCGGCCCGCCACCCGGTGGCCGACGGCGACCAGGTCGGCGCGTGCCCCCGGCGCGAGGACGCCCCGGTCGGTCAGACCGGCCGCCCCGGCCGGGGCGCGGGTGGCCAGCGCCACCGCCGTCGGCAGGTCGCACACACCCGCCGCCGCCAGGGCGTAGACGGCGCCCAGCAGGCTCGGCGCGTGGTAGTCGGACGCCAGGGCGCCCAGGTGCCCCGCGGTCAGGGTCGCGCGCGCGGAGAGGTTCCCGGCGACGTGGCTCGTGCCGCGCACGGCGTTCGGCGCGCCCATCACGGTCAGCAGACCGGACGCGGCGGCTGCCTCGGCCGCCTGGGCGGTGACGGGGAACTCGGCTATCCGCGCGCCCAGTTGACGCGCCTGTTCGACCCGCTCCGGGCTGTCGTCGTCGTGCGAGGCGAGCGGCAGGCCGTGCTCCCGCGCGATCCGCGCGAGCGCCGCCCTGACGTCCGCCGTGAACGGCTGGCGGGCGCGGCGGCGGGCGAGCAGCGCGTCGAGGTCCGGCTCGCCCGTCGCGGCGTAGTGGGCGCGCCAGTCCGCCTCGTGGCGGAACTGCCCCTGCCCCGGGGTGTGGTCCATGGCGGAGAGCAGCCCGACGCCCTCCCGCGCCGCGAGCGCGGCGACCACGTCGAGACGTTCGCCGGTCACCTCCACGCGCAGGTGCACCCGGTGGTCGGCCCGCAGGCCGCTCGCGCCGGTCACGGCGTCCACCG
The DNA here is from genome assembly GCF_000719135.1 of Streptomyces avicenniae. Classification (GTDB taxonomy): domain Bacteria; phylum Actinomycetota; class Actinomycetes; order Streptomycetales; family Streptomycetaceae; genus Streptomyces; species Streptomyces avicenniae. Next base: position 79,723 of record NZ_JOEK01000019.1, read on the forward strand.
TCCGCTCCGCCTGCGCGAGGGTGCGGTCGCGGCCGGTGTCGTCCTGCACGGTGACGCAGAGGAACTGCGTCGTGATGCCCCAGGAGACGGCCTCGGTGTCCAGCGCGGCCAGCGTCTCGTCCCAGCCGAACCGGGCCGTGGGGCGCGGGCGTTCCCGTGCCTGCCAGCCGTCCGCGTGGAGGTCCACGAGGCCCGGCAGCAGGTCGTGGTCCCCGAGGTCGGTCCAGCCGCCGCGCGCGGGCGGCTCAGGCGTCACGGCGGTGAGCAGGGCGCCGTCCATCGTCACGAAGCCGGGGGACAGCAGTCCCTCGCCGGTGAGGACGCGACGCGCCCGCAGGGTGACGCTCATCGGGGTCTGCCTCCTCCTGGGCCGCCGTCCGCGACGGCACACCGTACCCGGCCCGGCTGTCGTCCCGGTCCGCGCCGCCTTCACCCGGGGTTCACCCGGGCACCGCCTGCCGTCCACCGGGACTGCCGAGGATCGGTCACGTGGCCGCCACCAAGTTCCGCGAGATCGCCGAGCACCTGGTGCGGGAGATCACCCTGCTGCCGCCCGGGAGCCGGATCGAGGGCGAGCACGAGGTCGCCGCCCGGTTCGGTGTCGGGCGCGCCGCCGCGCGGGCCGCGCTCCAGGAGCTGGAGCGGCGGCTGCTCGTCTGCCGGGTGCGGGGCGTGGGCACGTTCACCGCGCGGCGGATCGACTACCTGGTCTCGCCCGACCAGCCGCCGTCGTGGAGCCGCACGGTGCGTGCGGCGCACTCCCGGCCCCGGACGGTGGTCCGCCGGTGCGAGACGGTGCCGATGCCGCCCGAGGTGGCGGGGCCGCTCGGCCGGGAGCCGGGCTCGCCGTGCCACCGCCTCCAGCGCCGTTCGTTCGTGGACGAACTCCCGGCGTGCTGGGGCACCGAGTGGGTCCCGGCTGACGTGCTGCCGGAACTGGGCGTGGCCCTCGGCGCGTCCGACTCCCTCGACCGCATCCTGCGCGAGTCCGCCGGGGCGACGCCGCGGCGCGCCTGGTGGCGGGCGGCGCTTGAGTGCGCCTCGGCGGAGACGGCGGCCGAGCTGGGCAGCCGGGCCGGTGATCCGGCGTGGCTGGTGGAGAGCCTGAACGAGGACGTGCCGTCGGGGCGGCTGCTGTACCTCTCGCACCGCTGGCTGCGCGCGGACACCGTCAGGCTGGTGCTGGAGACCGGTGGCACGCCGGGACCGCGCCCGGCGTGACCACCGGCCGCCGTCACGGGCGTACGGCCCAGCGGGGTGTACGGGCGGGTGTGCGGGGCCGGTTGAGCAGGGGCGCGAGGGCGTCGAGCGTCACCGGCTCGGCGACGAGGCCGGTCCACGGGCGCCGGTCACGGGTGCGGGCGAGGAAGTCCACGGCCGCGACGAGGTGCCTGGGCTCGTAGTTGTGGACGCCGCGGACGGTCTGCCAGCCGCGCACCAGGCGCTGCGGGTCGAGGGGGACGGCGGGCCCCGGCGTGACGGAACCGGCCAGCACCGCCGTCCCGCCGACGTCCAGCGCGTCGAGGACGCGCGCGACGGCGGCGGAGGCGCCGGAGAACTCCAGCGCCGCGTCCACCTCGCCCACCTCGCCGTCCTGCGTGGCGACGACGGTGCGCGTCGCGCCGAACTCCCCGGCCAGCGCAAGGCGTTCGGGCTCCACGTCGAGCGCCACCACCTCGGCCGCGCCCGCGTCCGCCGCCCAGGCCACCGCCGTCAGCCCCAGCATGCCCGCGCCGCTGACCAGCACCCGCCGCCCGGCGAGTCCTCCGGCCAGCTCGACGGCCGCCGCCACCGTCGCCGTCGCGCAGGCCGCCGGGGCGGCGACGGCGTCGGGCAGGCCGGAGGGAACCCGCACCACGGGCGTGCCGCGCGGCAGGTGCACATGGCTGGCGTAGCAGCCGGACAGCCGCCGGTCCGGCTCGAACGGCCGGTGGCCGATCTTGGTCAGCGACCTGCACTTGGCGGTACGGCCCGCCGCGCACCGGTCGCACCGGCCGCAGCCCGCGACGACGCCCCATACGACCCGGTCGCCCGGCCGCAGCGGGGCGCCGTCCACCGCGCGGGCGCCCGGCCCGGCGGCCACGACCTCGCCGACCGCCTCGTGGCCGAGGATGCCGGGGCACGGGCCGGGGCGTCTGCCCGTCACGGTGTGCAGGTCGCTGCCGCAGACGGTGGCCAGCGCCACGCGTACCAGTGCCTCGCCCGGCTCCGGCTCCGGCAGCGGCACCCGGTGTGTCTCGAACCGTCCGCCGCCCGTCCACACCAGGGCCGCGGCCGTCACCTCACCTGTCGGCGTAGCCATCCGGAACACCTCTCCACCACGATCACGACGACGAACACGAGGAGCACGATGCCGCCGGCGAACGCGAAGTTCAGCGTCCTGACGGCCTCGAAGAGCAGGAACCCGACGCCGCCCGCGCCCACGATGCCCAGGACCGTGGAGGCGCGGATGTTGACGTCGAGCAGGTAGAGGCTCGACCCGACCAGTGACGGGACCACCTGCGGCACCACCGCCGTGGACAGCCGCTGCCACCAGCCGCCGCCCACCGCGCGCACCGCCTCAAGCGGCCCGGGGTCGATCTCCTCTGCGGCGTCGGCGACGAGCTTGCCGAGGAACCCGACCGAGCCCACCGCGAGCGCCGCGGCCCCGGCCAGCGGGCCGAGCCCGATGGCCGCCACGAACACGATGGCGAGGACCAGTTCGGGGATCGCCCGTACGCCGAGGATCGTCGCCCTGGCCCCCCAGTACACGAGCGGGTGCGGCGCCACCGGGTGGGCGGCGAGCAGCCCCAGCGGTATCGACAGCACCACCCCGGCGGCGGTCGCCACGACGCCGATCGCCAGCGTCTCCAGGAGGGCCGTGGTCAGCGCGCCGCCGACGGCCGTGAAGTCGGGCGGCAGCATGCGCCCGGCCATGTCGGCGATGTCGTCGAGCGAGGTGAACACCTCGCGCGGGTCGATCTCCAGGGCGAACAGCCCGTGGACGGTGACGGCGGCGAGCAGCGCGGCCGAGCCGAACCGGGCGATCCGCTCCCGGCTCCACGGCGCGGTGACCCGTACGGTGTCGCGCGGGGCGGTGGCCCCGGCCGCACGGCCGGCGACGGGGCGGGTCAGCAGCAGCCGCCGCAGGCCGATCGACAGCAGCTCCATCCCGGCGATGATCACCAGGATGACGACGACGATGCCCAGCGCACGGTCGTACACCAGGCCGCGCAGGGCGTCCTGGAGGGCGAAGCCGATGCCGCCCGCGCCGACGAAGCCGAGCACCACGGACGTCCGCAGGTTGATGTCGATGCGGTAGACGAACAGCGAGATCCACGCGGGCACCACCTGCGGCAGCACCCCGGCTGCCAGTTCCTGCAGGCGCCCGGCGCCCGTGGCGCGCGCGGCCTCGCGGGGCCCCGGGTCGCTGTCCTCGATGGCCTCGGCGAACACCTTGCCGAGCATCCCCACCGAGTGCAGGCCGAGCGCGAGGACGCCGGGCAGCACGCCGATGCCCATCGCCCGCACCAGCAGCACCGCGAACACGAGGTCGGGCACGGCGCGGCAGAACGTGATGACGCCGCGCGCGCCTGTCCGGACGAGGCGGCCGGGGCCGGTGTTGCGGGCCGCGAGGAACGCGAGCGGCACGGACAGCACGGTCGCCAGGACCGTGCCGAGCACGGCGATGAGCAGCGTCTCGACCGCGAGGTCCACGATCCGGCCGGGTTCGTCCAGCCGGGCGGGCAGCATGCGGTCGATGAGGTTGCCCACGTCCTCGGCGCCCTCGGTGAACGCCGTCAGGCTCACGTCGAGGGAGACGGCGCTCGTGACGACGGCGGCGAGGGCGAGCAGGACGGCCGCCGTCAGGCGCGCGTGCCGTGCGGTCAGGGGCGGGCGGACGGGCGGACGGACGGGTGGCCGCGCGGGGCCGGGCCCGGCGTGCCCCGGTTCAGCCATGTCGGTCACCGACCGGCCCGGCGTCCGGCGCGACCTGGCGGTAGACGCCCATCACCGCGTCGCGGTCCAGCCCGGCGGCGGCGCGGTCGAGCACCTTGACGCCCTGGCGCAGCCCGATGAGGCGGTCCGCCCAGCCGAGGGCCAGATCGACCTGGTGCAGCGTGCACACCACGGTCATCCGTTCCTCCAGGCACACCTGGACGAGCAGGTCCATCACGACGCGGGCGTTCTCCGGGTCGAGGGAGGCGACCGGCTCGTCCGCGAGCAGCAGGGCGGGGCGCTGCATCAGCGTCCTGGCGATGGCCACCCGCTGCTGCTGTCCGCCGGACAGCGTGTCGGCGCGCTGGAACGCCCGGTCGGCGAGGCCGACGCGTTCCAGGTGGTCCAGCGCCTCACGCCGCATGGCCCTGGGGTACGTCGGCACGCCGTAGCGAGGGCCGCGCAGCCGCCCGAGCCCGCCGACGAGCACGTTCTCCAGGCAGCTGAGCCGCCCGACGAGGTGGAACTGCTGGAAGACGAAGCCCACGCGGGTGCGCAGCGCGCGCAGTTCCCCGGGGCGGGCGCGGTCCACCCGCACGCCCAGCACCTCGATCTCCCCCGACGACGCAGGGAGGAGCCCGTTCAGGCAGCGCAGCAGCGTTGACTTGCCCGAGCCCGACAGCCCGAGGAGGACGGTGAGTTCGCCCTCCCCGACCGTCAGGCCGACGTCGTCGAGCGCCGTGGTGCCGCCGAACCGCCGGGTGAGCGCCCGGGTGGTGATGACCGGGGACACGTCAGCCTTCCTCGCACTTGTCCGAGCGGGTCGTCGCGCAGACCCGGCGGACGCTGTCGTAGTCGGCGTCGGTGGCGGGCACGACGCCCCACGCCTCCTCGCCCGTCAGCAGGCAGGGGCTGTCGCACAGGCCCTCCCCCATCAGGTGGTCGGCGTTCGCCCGCTCGGTGAAGAGCGTGGTGAGCCGCTCGGTGGCCGCCTCGCCCAGCTCGGAGCGTGCGACGAAGAGCGAGCCGGGGATGACCTCGGAGGTCCACACCTTCTTCAGGTCGCCCTCGGCGAGGTCGCCGCTGTCGATCAGCGTCTGGTCCACCATGGACTCCATGGCGAAGCCCGCCTCGCAGTCCCCGTTGAGGACGGCCAGGGCCGAGGCGTCGTGGCCGCCCGCGTACACGGGCCGCAGCCCCGCGGTCAGGTCCTCCTCGCGGGCCGAGTCGATGACCCCGGCCTCGGTCAGCCCGGCGCTCGGGTAGAGGAATCCCGAGGTGGAGCCCGGGTCCACGAAGCAGACGTCCCGGCCCGCGAAGTCCGCGAGCCCGTCGATCGCGTCGTTGTCGCCCTGGGTCAGCCCGTAGGAGCGGTACCCGGCCGGTACGCCCTCGGCCGGGGCGACCGCGCCGAGCGGCGTGATCTCGGCGCCGTTGTCCAGCGCGACGGTGTAGGCGAAGGGGCCGAGGAAGGCGATGTCCACGTGCCCGGCGATCAGGCCCTCGACCACGCCGGCGTAGTCGCTGGCCTGGCGGAACTCGACCTCGGCGCCGGTCTCCTGGGTGATCAGTTCGATCAGGGGCTCGTAACCCGCCGCCAGATCGGTGGAGTTCTCGTTGGGGATGGCGGCGAGGACCAGCGTCCCCGGCAGACCGTCCTCGGCGGTGGCGTCCTCGCCGTCGCCGCCTCCGCAGGCGGTGAGGAGGAGCAGGCAGGACAGGGCGAGGGCGGCCGGGCCACGGCCGCGCACGGACGCGTTCACGCGGCGACCCCCGCCGTGACGAGGGCGGGCAGCTCGGCGACGGAGTTCAGCACGTGCGTGTGCGGGACGTCCGCGAACTCGGCGGGGCCGTGCGCGCCCGTCAGCACCCCGGCCACCACACCGGCCCCGGCGCGCGAGCCCGCCAGCAGGTCGCTCGCCGTGTCACCGGCCACCGCCACCGCCGCGACGTCGTCCACCCCGAGCCGCAGCACGGCGGCCAGGATCATGTCGGGGAACGGCCGCCCCCGGCCCGCGTCCACCGGCGACAGCGCGAGGTCGATCGCGCCGCGCCAGCCGAGCGCGTCGATCAGCGCGTCGCGCGTCGCCGGGGCGAACCCGGTGGTCAGCGCCACCTTGACACCCGCGTCCCGCAGCCGCGCGAGGGCTTCGGCGGCGCCGGGCACCTCCGCGGCGCCGCCGTCGGCCAGGGAGCGGGCGTACGCGTCCTCGAACATCCCGTTCGCACGCCGCGCCAGGGCCTCGTCGCCGCCGGTGAGGGAGCGGAAGACCTCGATCTTCGACTGGCCCATCGTCGCGCGGGCGTGGTCCTCCGCGCGGCTGTACGCGGGGGTGCCGGGTTCGAGGCCCAGCCCGGCGAGCGCCGCGCCGAAAGCGGCGAGCACCGAGCCGTCGTCATGGACGGTCGTCCCCGCCATGTCCAGGCAGACCAGCTGCATCATCAGTTCTCCTCGCACACACCGGGGCGACGTCCTGTCGCCCCGGCGCCAGCATGGGAAGTCACGCGGAACCGGCCGCGCGCTGCGGATGACGGCGAGGGGAACAGCGGCCGACGCGGTCCGCGGGTTGTCCGGACAACCCACGGACCACCGCGCCCGCCGCCGTGCGGCCACCCGGGCGGAATCCGGTACCGCCGTACGACCGGCCGCGGCGGCCGACCCGCCGGAACCGTGGGATATTTCTCTCGAATCGGACGCAAGCTCTTTCCCTCGGGAGAAGGACAGGCAGTGGCGACCAGTGAGAGCGCGGCCCCTGGCCCTTGTGAGACCCAGGACACGCGCCTGCGCCTGCTCGGCGAGGCCGTCGCCTCCGAGGACCTGGACACCGTCGAGCTGCTGAGACTCACCCTGGAACAGGCCGTGATCACCACCGCCGCCCTCGGCGGCACCGCCCACCTGACCAACAGCGGCGACGACACCCTGCACCTCGCCTCCGTCGTGGGCCTGCCGAGGGACCTGGCGCACCCGTGGGAACGGCTCGGCCCCGACGATCCGGTCGCCCCCGCCCGCGCCGCGCGCGGCGACCAGCCCCTGTGGATCTCCGCCGCCCCCGGCGGCGACCGGCCCGCCGTGCTCCCCGTCGAGGGCGCCGCCGGGGCGCTCTGCCTGCCCCTGCGCAGCGACGGGGTGTCCAGCGGCGTCCTGACGCTCTTCACCCTCTGCCCGCCCGACACCGGGCAGCACGACGCCCTGCGGCGCCTGGCCGCCACCGTCAGCGACGGCCTGGGGCGCGCCCGCGGGCCCGTGACCGGCGTGGTGCCCTGGTGGCAGGAGTCCGGCTCACGCCTGTCCGAGGCCATGGCGGCCGTCGATGTCGCCACCTGGGAGGTGGACCTCACCGAGCCCAACGGGCGGCTTGAGGTGGACGAGACCGGGTTCGACGTCCTCGCCCGCGCCGCCGGGATCACGCCGGAGGAGTGGGACGGCCGCCTCGACACGTGGATGCGCCGCGTGCACCCGGACGACCTCCCCGGCGTCCTCGAACAGTTGCAGGACTCCATCACCCATCCGGGCAAGGTGTACTCCGTCGAGTACCGCGTCACCAACCCCAGGACCGGCCGGATCTCCTGGGTCGAGCTGCGCGGCCACGTCACGTACGGCCCCGGCGGCGAGCCGCTCCGCATGACCGGCACCGGCTGGGACACCACCACCAGCCGCATGACGGAACAGGTCGTCGAGCGCATCCTGCGGCATCTGACCGACCCCGTCCTCATCGTGGACCCGGCGGACAGCTGGCGCGTCGTCTACGCCAACGCGGGCGTCACCCAGCTCGGGCCGTCCGACGCGGCGGAGCTCGTCGGGCAGGTGCCGTGGGACGCGGTGCCCGGCCTGCGGGAGGCGGAGGAGCACTTCGAGGAGGCGCGCGGCAGCGACCACCCGTGCGTGGTGGACCTCCGCGTGCAGGGGCGGTGGCAGCGGCTGCGCGTCGTCCGTGCCGACCAGTACGTCGTGGTGTTCCTGACCGACGTGACGGAGGAGGTGGAGACCGCGCGCGCCGAGGCGGCCAGGGCCGAGCACGTGGAGGCCGTCACCGCCGCGCTCGCCCAGGCGCTCACGACGCAGGACGTCGTGGACGCCGTCGCCGCGCAGCTCCTCGCCCCGCTCGACGCCGACGGCATGCTGATCCACGCGCTGTCGGGCGGGCGCCTGCGGCTCGTCGGCAGCGTGGGGCACCCCGACGAGGCCGTCCGGCGGGTCGGGCGGCTCGACCGGGACGACGCGCTCCTCGCCGCGCAGCCCCGCTTCTTCGCGACGCAGGAGGAGTTCGCCGCCGCGCACCCGCCGTCCCTGGCCGCGCTCGCCCGCGAGGGCGGGGAGCACGCCTGGGCGATGCTGCCGCTGGTCGCGGGCGGGCGGCCCACCGGCTCGCTCCTGCTGTCCTTCGCGCAGCCGCACGCGTGGACGAGCGGCGACGAGAGCATGCTGCTCGCCCTCAGCGGCCTGGTCGCCCAGGCGCTGGAGCGCGCCAGGCTCTACGACGAGGAGCACAGCAGGGCGCAGCGCTGGCAGCGCGCCTGGCTCCCGGCGCTTGAGGACGACCTGCCCGCGCTGGACGCCGCCGCCCGCTACCGCTCGGCCGGGGGCGAGGAGGCGGGGGGCGACTGGTACGAGGTCATCCCGCTCTCGGGGGAGCGCGTCGCCCTGGTCATCGGGGACGTCACGGGCCACGGCCTGCGCGAGGCCACCATCATGGCCCGGCTGCGCGCCGCCTCGACCGCGCTGGCCGTCCTCGACCTGGACCCGGAGGAGATGCTGCTCTTCCTCACGGAGATCACGGCCCGCCTCGTCGCCGAACTCGACGACGCGGGCGACCCGTTCGACCGCAGGCTGGTCAGCTGCCTGTACGCGGTGTACGACCCGACGAGCGGCGAGCTGACCATGGCGTCGGCCGGGCACCTGCCGCCGGTCGTCGTCCTCCCGGACGGGCAGCCCGAGCACCCCGAGATCAGCATCGGCCCGCCGCTGGGCTTCGACCAGCGGCCCTACGAGGCGTCCCGGCTCGTCCTGCCGCCGGACAGCCTGGTCGTGCTGTACACGGACGGGCTCCTCGCCACGGCGGCGTTCGACCCCGACATCGGCATGCGGCGGCTCACCGACAAGCTGGCCGCCCTCGTCCGGCCACCGGGCCGTCCAGGCCCCGGTGACGACGCGCGGTGGCTGGCCCGGCTCTGCGACGAGGTGATGACCGGCCTGCCAGGCTCCGGCCGCCGCTCGCAGGACGACGCCGCCATGCTGGCCGTCAGCCTGCGCCGCATCCCCGCCGACCGCATCGCCGCCTGGGACCTGCCCCTTGAGGCGACGTCGGCCCGGAAGGCGCGCACCCTGGCCGGTGACCAGCTCGGGCGCTGGGGCCTGGAGGAGCTGGTGATGACGGCGGAGCTGATCGTCAGCGAACTCATCGGCAACACGGTCCGCCACGCGACCGGGCCGCTGCGGCTGCGCCTGATCCACAGCACCACGCTGATCATCGAGGTCTACGACGGCAGCGAGGCGACCCCCCGCGTCCGCCACGCCGCGCTCATGGACGAGAGCGGGCGCGGGCTGAACCTGATCAGCACGACCACCGCCCGCTGGGGCACCCGCTACACCGCGAACGGCAAGGTCGTGTGGGCGCAGCTGCCCCTCGTCGCGGCGCTGTGAGCGCCTGGCAGGGGCGACGTGCTCAGGCCGCCGCCCGCCTGATCAGCTCGCCGACGCGCGCCTCGTCCGCGGCGGTCAGCTCCGTCAGGGCGTAGCTGGTCGCCCACACGTTGCCGTCGTCCAGGGCGGCCTGGTCGCTGAAGCCGAGCGTGGCGTAGCGGGTCTTGAACTTCTGGCCGCTCTGGAAGAAGCACAGGACCTTGCCGTCCTTGGAGTAGGCGGGCATCCCGTACCAGAGCCTGGGGACGAGGTGCGGCGCCTCGGACTTCACGAGGGCGTGGACGCGCTCGGCGAGGACGCGGTCGGCCTCCGCCATCTCCGCGATCTTCGCCAGCACCTCGACCTCGGGGTCCGCCTTGGGGCCGCGCGTGCCGCGGCGGGCGACCTTCCGCAGCTCCTGCGCGCGCTCCTTCATCGCGCTGCGTTCCTCGTCGGTGAAGCCGTCCGCGTCGTCGTCGGCGGCGGCGTTGCCGGTGGCGGGGGAGGTGGTGTTCTTCTTCATCGTGGTTCTCCTCATCCGTGCGGTTCAAGGGGTACGGGGCGCCGTCGCGCCGGGGGGTGGGGCGTGCGGGGCGGTCAGGCGAGCCAGCGTCCGTCGCGCATGAGGTCGCGGCCCGACAGTTCGTCGGCCTCCCGCCATGCCTGGATGCGGCGCGGCGTGACCAGGAAGTACTGGTAGGGCTCGGCGAGCGTGCGGGGGTCGAAGCCGGTCCTGGCGGCGAAGGCGTCGGCCGCCCCCGGGGCGAGGTCGGCCGTGTCCACCGGATCGGCCGCGCCGTCGATGACGACGACGTCGCGGGTCGGGCCGAGGCACAGGCGGACCCGGCCGTCCGCCAGGAGGTTGCGGGCGGTGACGGAGGCGCGCGGCGTCGAGAGGAGCAGCGCGGCGCCGTCCCAGTGGAAGGAGAGGGGCACGAGGTGCGGGCCGCCCGCGGCGCCGGAGGTCGCGCCCCACAGATCGACGTCGCCGTCCAGCCTCGCGCGGGTGTCCCGCAGCCTCTCGTGCAGCCCGCGTGGCGGCGTGGCCGTCATGGCTCCTCCTCCTGTCCGTTCGTGAATTCCGCCCCGGGGGCGCGCAGGCGCCGGGTGGGGCAACAGCATACGAATCGCCGCAAGGGGGGTCAGGGTGCGACGGCCGCCGGGACGGCCTCCCAGGCGAAGCCGTCCGGGTCGGTGAAGGGCTCGGTGCCGCCGCCGAGCGCCAGCCGGTGGGACCCGGTGCCGTCCTGCGGCACGCCGACGTCCTTGGCCAGCGCGCGCCGCCCGTACAGGGCGAGCTTGACGGGGCTCGACGGGGTGGCGAACTCGACGTACTTGCGGCCGAAGCTCCGCGCCACGGTCAGGCCGCGGCCGACGTAGAACCGCTTGCTCTCGGCGACGTCGGCGACGCCCAGCAGGAGCACGATCTCGTCGATCCGCCCGGTGTCGGGGCCGGTGTCCTTCTTCTGCGACGAGGCGACCTTCCAGATCGTCCCGTCGGGCGCCTGCACGATGCCGCCGTAGCCCCAGAAGGACTTCGCGGCGGGCTTCAGCGGGGTGGCCCCTGCGTCGAGGGCTGCGGTGACGAGGCGGTTGACGGTGGACGGCTGCGCCACGGTGAGCGCCAGCGCGAACCCGCGGAAGCCGCTCGTCGGCGCCGCGGAGGCCCGCAGGCCCACCTGGGTGCCGAGGCCGAGGGCGGCGTGGAAGCGGGCGGCGGCGGTGGGGTCGTCCACCTCAAGGGTGACGGATGCGAAGGAGGTCATGTGCCTCACGCTAGGCGCGGCGCACGCACCGGTGCTTCTCGATTCCTGACCGGTCCCGACGGACCCGTCTCGTCACGGTCGCGGGTCGCGCGCCGCTATTCGCCATCGGCCGGGGGGTGGGTGCCGAAGGAGCGGCGGTAGGCGGCGGGGGTGGTGTGGACGAGGGTGTGGAAGCGGCGGCGCAGGTTGGTGGCCGAGGAGAGGCCGACGCGGGCCGCGACCGTCTCCACGGGGAGGTCGGTCGTCTCCAGGAGCGTCCTGGCCGCCGTGACGCGCTGCTGGAGCAGCCATCGCCCCGGGGTGACGCCGAGTTGGTCGGCGAATCTGCGGGCGAGCGTCCGGGAGGAGACCCCGGCGCGGGCGGCGAGGTCGCCGAGGGCGAGGGGTTCGTGGAGCCGTTCCGCGGCCCAGTCGAGGACGGGCGCGAGGGAGTCCGGCGGGCGGTCGGCGTGGGGCGGGGCGGCGTACTGGAGCTGGCCGCCCTCGCGGTGGGGCGGCATGACCATGTGCCGGGCGATCTGCGCGGCGTGGGCGGCGCCGTGGTCGGCGCGCGCGAGGTGCAGGCACAGGTCGATGCCCGCCGCGGTACCGGCGCTGGTGGCGACGTCGCCGAGGTCGATGTAGAGGGTGTCGGGTTCGACGGTGACGGCGGGGAAGCGGGCGGCGAGTTCGGCGGCCATCCGCCAGTGGGTGGTGGCCCTGCGGTGGTCGAGCAGCCCGGCCTGGGCGAGGAGGAAGGCGCCGGAGCAGATGGCGACGGTACGGGCGCCGCGCCGGTGGGCGCGTGTCAGCGCGTCGAGCACGGCGGCGGGGGCGGGCCGGTCGCGGTGGTGCCAGCCGGGGATCACCACCGTGTCCGCCGTCTCCAGCGCGGCGAGGCCCTGGCCGACGAGCATGTCGTAGCCGTACGAGGTGGGTACGGCGCCCGGGTGCTCGGTGCACACGTCGAACGTGTACCGGGCGGGCAGGCCGGGGCGGTGGGCGCCGAAGACCTCGGCGGCGCAGGCCAGTTCGAACGGGGCCTGCGGCGGCAAAACGAGGGCGACCACCCGGTGCGTGCTCATGGCAGAAAAATACCCGTACACGTCTTTCCGGTCACTGGGCGGGGGTGGGGCGCGCGGCGGACGATGGGCCGCATGACGCGAGAGCCCGATGACGTCCAGATCCTGCATGTCGATGACCCCGAGCCCACGGAGGTGGCCCCGGGGATCGTCCGCCGCCGCCTGCCCGCCACGGAGTGGGCGCGGGGCTGGATGTACGACTTCGCCGCCGGGGCCGAGTGGCCCGAGGTGGACGTGCACGAGGGCGAGGAGCGCTACTACGTGGTCTCGGGGGAGTTCATCGACCGGGGGCGACTGCTCGGGCCGGGGAGTTACGTGGTGTTCGCGCCGGGCAGCGAGCACCGTCCGCGGACGGAGACCGGCGCGCGCATGATCGGCATCAGCATCCCGCTGCGACAGCCCGGCAGTTGAGCACTTTTTTCTGAGCCAGAAAAATTGCGTGTTCAGAAACTTTCTGGCACGCTGGCCCCATGAGCGAAGCTGTCACCGCGAACGGACTGCGGGAGCGCAAGAAGGACGCCACCCGGCGGGCGTTGAGCCGCGCCGCGATCCGGCTGGGCACCGAGCGCGGTTGGGACGAGGTCCGCGCCGAGGACATCGCCGCCGAGGCCGGGGTGTCCACCCGCACGTTCAACAACTACTTCAGGTCCAAGGAAGAGGCGGTCGTCGCCGGTGGCGCCGAACGCGCCGCGCGGGTGGGCGCGGCGCTGCTCGCCCGCCCGGCGTACGAGCCGTTGTGGGAGGCGCTGACCGCGGCCCTGGTCGCGATGGCCGAGGCGGAGGAACGCGACCTCGGGCCGACGGCCGTCGCGCATCTGCGGCTGATCGCCGACCATCCGGCCCTGGCCGCCCAGCAGATCAGGGCCGACCGCCAGGCCGTCGGCACGCTGATCGACGCGGTGGCGGAGCGGGCCGGTGCCGACAGCGGGCAGGACCTCCTGCCCCACATCGCCGTCACGACGGCGGTCGCCGTCACCCGGGGCGCCGTCGAACACTGGGCGCGCCACGGCGGGACGGTCTCGGTGGCGGACACGATCCGCGAGGCGATGGACCTCGTCCGCCTCGTCCCCTACGCCGGTGCCCGCCCGTGAGCGGGAACGGGACGGCAGGTCCCGGGACCGGCGGCGCGCGGCGGGTGCCCGCGGTCGTCCTCGGCATGACCGCGCTGCTCGGCCTCATGCTGGCCGCGTTCGTCCTCCCGGCCGTCAACTCGGGGCCGCACGACGTGCCGATCGCGGTGGCCGGGCCGGCGGCGGAGGCGGAGCGGGTCGCCGCCGTGCTGGAGGAGGAGCGGCCGGGCGCGTTCGCGATCCGTCTGCTCCCTGACGCCGCGTCGGCGCGGGAGCGGATCAGGGACCGCGACCTCTACGGCGCGGTCGTCCTCGCCGCGGACGGCGGCGAGCCGCGGATCCTGGTCGCCGGGTCGGCCGGGGCGCCGATCGCCGCCGCCCTGGGGGCGCTCGGCCCCACGCTGGGCGGCACGCCGTCAGGACCGGCGGTCGCCGTCGAGGACCTGGCGCCGCCGCCCGAGGACGACCCGCTCGGCGCGGGCCTGGCGGCGGGCGCGACGCCGCTCGTCCTGGGCGGCTACATCGCGGCGCTGGTCGTCGTCATGGCGCTGCGCCGACCGGTCGAGCAGGTCGCGGCGGCGTGCGCGTTCTCCCTGGTGGGCGGCTTCGCCCTCACCGCGCTGCTGCGCTACGGGTTCGGCGTGGTCGAGGGGGCGTACGCGGCGACGTCGCTGGGCCTCGCGCTCACCCTCGCCGCGACCTGCTGGCTGATCATCGGCCTGCGCGCGGCGCTCGGCCCCCGGGGTCTCGTCCTGGGCGCGGCCCTGCTGATCATGGTCGGCAACCCGCTCTCGGGCCTGTCGGGGGGTCAGGAGTGGTTGCCCGAGCCGTGGGGCGCGATCGGTCAGCTCCTCCCGCCGGGTGCGGGCGGATCGCTGCTGCGAGCCCTGTCCTTCTTCGACGGCGCGGGCATCGGGCAGCCGCTGCTGGTGCTGTCCGGCTGGCTGGCCGCCGGGGTCGCGCTGTTCGCCCTGGGCAGCCGCCGCGCCGCCCGCGCCGTCACTCCCGGGGCCCCCGCGCGGGGCACGCCCGAGCCCGCGAGCGCCTGACGTACCGCGCCCTCCCCGGCGCATTCCCACCACACTTGACCCCGAGAGGTGCGTTCTCACCATGCCCGCGATCCGAGAGACGACCATGCGCGCCGTGCGCTACCGGAAGTACGGCCCGCCCGAGGTGCTGGAGGTCGCCGAGGTCCCCGTGCCCGCCCCGGCGGCGGGGCAGGTGCTGGTGAAGGTGCACGCGAGCAGCGTGAATCCCGTCGAGGCGCAGGTCAGGGCGGGCCGGATGCGTCCGGTCAGCGGCTTCCGTTTCCCGAAGGGGATCGGCCAGGACTTCACGGGCGAGGTCGTCGCCGTCGGCGCCGGGGCGGACGGTTCGCTCGTCGGCCGTGACGTGTGGGGCTGCGTCCTTGCGGTCGGCGCCGCCACCACCGCCGAGTACGTGTGCGTGAAGGAGTCCCTGGTCGGGGACCTGCCACCGGGGGCCGATCCGGTGGAGGCCGCCGCGCTCCCGACGGTGGGGCTCGCGGCCTTGGCCGCCGTACGTGCCGTGGGCGTCGGGCCGGGGCGGCGCGCGCTCGTGGTCGGGGCGAGCGGCGGCATCGGCAGCGTCGCGCTCCAGCTGTGCCGCGCGCTGGGGGCGGAGGTCGCGGCAGTCTCCGCGGCGGACAACGCGGAGTTCTGCGCGGAGTTGGGGGCCACGGAGACCTACGACTACGCCGACCTCGGCCCGCTCGCCGGGGCGGCTGCGTTCGACGCCGTCATCGACCTGCACGGCACGTCACTCGGCGCGTACCGCGGGCGGCTCGGGCGCGGGGGAAGGATGGTGACGCTCGCCGCGCGGGGCATGGGGTACGCCGCGCTGTCCCTCGTGCTGCCGGGGCCGCGGGTGCGCGTCACGCGGGCGAAGGCGTCGCGCGACGGCCTGGCCGCGCTCGCCGGACATGTCACACGCGGGGAGCTCCGCCCGGTCGTCGCGAAGGTGTACCCGATGGAGAGGATCGCGGAGGCGCACCGGGCCGCGGAGACCGGCCACAGCCGTGGCAAGCGCGTCGTCCAGGTCGTCACCGCCCGCCCTGCGCGTTCGCGCGGGGAGGCGTGACGCTCCGCCGCCACCGGGAGAGTTCAGCAGCCTATGAGTTCACCCGATCGTGTACTAACGTGGCGGCGTGCTGACTGTTGCCCCTGACATCGAGGTGCTGGCGCGGTTCGGTCGCGCGCTGGCCGACCCGATCCGCTGCCGCCTGCTGCTCGCCCTGCGCGAGGCACCGGCCCACCCCGCCGACCTGGCCGACCGGCTGGGCATCTCCCGTACCCGGCTGTCCAACCACCTCGCGTGCCTGCGGGACTGCGGCCTGGTCGTGGCCGTCCCGGTGGGGCGGCGCACCCGGTACGAACTCGCCGACCCGCGCCTCGGGCACGCGCTGGACGACCTGCGCGCGGCCGTGGTCGCCGTCGAGGCGGACCGCACCTGCGCCGACGCCGACGAGAAGGGCTGCTGCTGATGGCGGGCATACCCGTGGCCCTGACGGTGGGCCCCTCCCCGGCGCGGCGCGAGGCGCTGGCCCGCCGGGTGCGGTGGCTCGTCGCCGCGACCATCGCCTACAACCTGGTCGAGGCGGCGGTCGCGCTCACCGCGGGCACGCTCGCCTCGTCCTCCGCGCTGATCGGCTTCGGCCTGGACTCGCTGGTCGAGGTCTCCTCGGCGGCGGCCGTGGCCTGGCAGTTCTCCGCCGCCGACCACGCGGTGCGGGAGGCACGGGAGGCGCGGGCCCTGCGCGTCATCGCCGTCTCGTTCT
Source organism: Streptomyces avicenniae (assembly GCF_000719135.1). Lineage (GTDB taxonomy): Bacteria > Actinomycetota > Actinomycetes > Streptomycetales > Streptomycetaceae > Streptomyces > Streptomyces avicenniae. The sequence goes on from NZ_JOEK01000019.1 coordinate 95,955, forward strand.
TCGCGCTGGCCGCCTACGTCAGCGTCGATGCCGTCCGCACACTGACCGGGGGCCACGCGGCGGACGACTCGCTGCCCGGCATCGTGCTGGCGGCGCTGTCGCTGGCCGTGATGCCGTTCCTGTCGGCCGCCCAGCGGCGGGCCGGGCGTGAACTGGGCTCCGCCTCGGCGGTCGCCGACTCGCGCCAGACCCTGCTGTGCACCTACCTGTCCGCCGTGCTGCTGGCCGGGCTCGTGGCCAACGCCACCCTGGGCTGGAGCTGGGCCGACCCCGTGGCCGCGCTGGTGATCGCGGCCGTGGCGGTGCGCGAGGGCCGCGACGCCTGGCGCGGGGACGCCTGCTGCGCCGCACCGGCGCCCCGGCAGGCGGAACGCGCCGACGGCTGCGACTGCTGCGCCCCGGCCGCTTGACCTTCGAGCCGGGTCGAAGGTCTACGGTCGGCCGTATGAGCGCGATGCGGATCTCCCGGCTCGCCGAACGCACCGGCGTCCCGGCGACCACCCTGCGGTACTACGGCGCGGCGGGCCTGCTGCCCGCCGCGCGGACGGCCTCCGGCTACCGCGTCTACGGCGAGGACGCCGTGGAGCGGCTGGAGTTCATCGGCGCCGCCAAGCATCTGGGGCTGCCGCTCGAAGAGATCGCCGAGCTGCTGTCCGTGTGGGAGTCGGGCGCGTGCCGTGAGGTGAAGGCGGAGCTGCGGCCGAGGATCGCCGCCCGGCTGGCGGCGGCCGAGGGGCGCGCGGCCGAACTGGCGGCCTTCACCGCCGGGTTGCGCGCCGCGCTGGAGCACCTGGCGGCGCTGCCCGACCGCACCGGGCGCTGTGATCCCGGGTGCGGCTTCCTCGCCCCTGGCCGGGCGACCGCCGTGCCGGAGCGGTGGCGTGCGGCGGCGGTGGCGTGCTCGCTCGGCGGCGGCGCGCGGGAGGAACGCGTCGCCGCTTGGCGGCGGGCCCTCGACGGCGCACGCCGCGTCGAGATCCCCGAGGGGCTGCGGCTGACGCTGCCCGCGGCGCGCGCCGCGACGGTCGCGGGGCTGGCGGCGGACGAGCAGGGCTGCTGCCCGTTCCTCGACTTCCGCCTCCACCTCGACGGCCCGGACCTCCACCTGGAGGTCCGCGCCCCGGCCGAGGGCGCCGCACTGCTCACCGAACTGTTCACCCCCGCCGCCTGACCGGCACCGTCCCCTTCGGCATGGTAGGACGGCATATGTCCCACGAGAGGGATGGCCTGTTCCTAGCGAAGGCCGGAGCAAGGACGGTCGCCCCCGTCACGCACGGTGCTAGCGTTGCCGCCCTCGGTCCCCGAACGGGGGGAGGATGCCGTGACGAGGTCATGGGAAGCTGATCCGGAGACGACATTCGTACGGCGGCTCGGCAAGTCGCCGCAGGAACTGGGAGTCACCTCGGACACCCCCGACTGCCCCGACATGTGGGAGCTGGCCAACGGCGATGTCGCCGTCATCGGGCGGGACTTGTCGAGTTCCCTCGGCACGAGGCTGCCCGCAGGGGTGTCGATCGGCCCGGACGAACGCCTCGTGGTGATCCCGAGGAGCATGCTCGTCGCCGCGAAGCCTGACATCCCCGGTGTCTGACGCGTTCCTCCCCCGCTGAGTCGCGCGCTACCGCGACGACCGTCCGGGACACGACGTGATCATGTACGCGCCGTGGGGGCGGTGCGGGGGACGGGGCGCTGGTGGGGGCCGTCGTAGGAGGCGAGCGGCCGGATGAGCGCGTTGTGGGCGAGCTGTTCGGTGATGTGCGCGGTCCAGCCGGTGACGCGGCTCATCACGAACAGGGACGTGAAGACCGAGGTGTCGAACCCCATGAGGTGGTACGCGAGCCCCGCCGGGTAGTCCAGGTTGGGGTGGATGCCCTTGCGGGCGAGCATGGCCTCGCGCAGGGCGGTGTGCAGCGCGGCCAGGCGGGCCACGGCGGGGTCGTCCGCGCGGGCCACCAGGCGGTCGAGCGCGCCCTGCATGACGGGGACGCGCGAGTCGCCGTGCTTGTAGACGCGGTGGCCGAAGCCCATGATCTTGCGCCGGGCGGCCAGCGCCCCGTCCAGCCACTCCCCCGCCCGCGCGGGGTCGCCGATCTCGTCCAGCATGTGCATGACGGCCTCGTTGGCGCCGCCGTGCAGCGGGCCCTTGAGGGCGCCCACGGCGGCGGTGACCGCGCTGTGCAGGTCGGAGAGCGTGGAGGTGACGACGCGCGCGGTGAACGTCGAGGCGTTGAAGCTGTGTTCGGCGTAGAGCGTGAGCGAGATCTCGAAGGCGCGCAGCACTTCGGGATCGGGGACGGCGCCGAAGCACATGTGGAAGAAGTTCTCGGCGTAGCCGAGGCCGGGGTCGGGCGGGATCGGGGCGAGGTGTCGGCGGCGGCGCTGGTCGGCGGCGACGACGGTGGGCAGTTTCGCCAGCAGGGCCAGGGACTTGGCGCGTTGGGCGACGGGGCTGCCGTCGTCCTCGGTGGGGTCCTCGGCGCCGAGGAGGCTGACGGCGGTGCGCAGGACGTCCATGGGGTGGCAGGTCTCGGGCAGCCGCGCCAGCAGTTCGGCGGTGGTGCGGCCGAGCGGACGCAGGGCGCGTTCGCGTGCCTGGAACTCGCGGAGCTGTGCGGCGTCGGGGAGTTCGCCGTGCCACAGCAGGTGGGCGACTTCCTCGAACGAGCGGTGGGCGGCGAGGTCCTGCACCGGATAGCCGCGATAGGTCAGGGAGTTGGTCTCCTGGATGACGGTGGAGATCTCGGTGGTATCGACGACGACACCGGCGAGGCCGCGGTGGATCGCGGGTGGGGCGGTGGTGGACATTGGGAGGGGCCTTCCGGTGCGTCAGGTGCCGGGCGGGAGCGTGAAGTCGTGGACGGACGTGTCGAAGCGCGCGTAGTCCTGGTAGCCGAGGAGTTCGTACAGGCGTGAGCGGGTCTGCATCCGTGGCAGCAGGGATTCCTGGCTGCCTTCGGCGGCGAGCGTGCGCAGCCCGTTCTCGACGGCGTCCATGGCGAGGCGCAGCAGGGTGACGGGGTAGAGCGCGATGTCGTAGCCCAGGTCGGCCAGGGTGCGGGTGTCCAGGAGGGGGCTCTTGCCGAACTCGGTCATGTTGGCGAGCAGCGGGACGGGGACGGCGGCGCGGAAGGCGGCGAACTCGGCCTCGTCGGCGAGTGCTTCGGGGAAGATCGCGTCGGCGCCCGCGTCGATGTACGCCTTGGCCCGGTCGATCGCGGCGTCGAGCCCTTCGACGGCGCGGGCGTCGGTGCGTGCCATGAGGAGGAAGCCGGGGTCGCGGCGGGCGTCGGCGGCGGCGCGGACGCGGCGGACCATCTCCGCGCGCGGCACGACCGCCTTGCCGTCGAGGTGGCCGCAGCGCTTGGGGTTGACCTGGTCCTCCAGGTGCAGTCCTGCGAGGCCCGCGTCCTCCATGAGCTGGACGGTGCGGGCGGCGTTCATCGGTTCGCCGAATCCGGTGTCGGCGTCGATGAGGACGGGCAGGTCGGTGGCGCGCGTCGTCTGCTGGGCGCGGGCGGCGATCTCGGTGGAGGTGGTGAGGCCGATGTCGGGCAGTCCGAGGTCGGCGGCGAGGACGGCTCCCGACAGGTAGGCGGCCTCGAAGCCGGTGTCCTGGACGAGGCGGGCGGTCAGCGGGTTGAGGGCGCCCGGCATGACGAGGAGCCGCCCGGTGGCGAGCCGTTCGCGCAGGCGTCGGCGGCGTTCCTCGGGGGTGGTGCTCGTGTGGAGGAGCATCAGAACAGCCCCTCGGGGAGGCGGGCGTCGAGTGCGGCGATGGCCCGCGTGTCGGTGACGGGGAACAGGCCGTCGAGCCCTGGCGCGTCGAGGGCGGCGAGGCGTTCGGCCGTGGAGAGGAAGCGGTCCTGGTCGGCTGCGGTGACGACGCCTTCGGCCAGCGTGCGGAACTTGGCGCTGTAGGCGGGGCGGTCGAAGGGGCGGGCACCGGCCGGGTGGGCGTCGGCGACGGCGAGTTCGTCCTCGATGACCGTGCCGTCGTCCAGGGTGACCACCGCACGGCCGCCGAAGGCGCGGCGGGCCGGGTCGGGTTCGTGGTAGCGGCGGGTCCACTCCGGGTCCTCGACGGTGGTGATCCGGCGCCACAGCGCGACGGTCGCGGGGCGCCGCGCGCGGTCGGGGGCGTACGAGCGTTCGTGGTGCCAGGTGCCGTCCTCCAAGGCGACGGCGAGGATGTACGGCAGCGAGTGGTCGAGGGTCTCGCGGCTGGCGGTGGGGGCGTACTTCTGGGGGTCGTTCGCGCCGGAGCCGATCACGTGGTGGGTGTGGTGGCTGGTGTGCAGGACGACCGAGCGGACGCGCTCCGTGGGGCCGGTGCGCTCGCGCAGCCGCCGCGCCAGGTCGATGACGGCCTGGGCCTGGTACTCGGCGGAGTGCTCCTTGGTGTACGTGTCGAGGATGGCGCGGCGGGGCTCGTCGGGCGCGGGCAGGGGCACGGTCCACGCGCCGTCCGGGCCGTCGAGCATCCAGGCGAGGAAGCCGTCCTCGCCCTCGTAGACCGGCGAGGGCGACGTCTCGCCCCGCATCGCGCGGTCCACGGCCTCGATCGCGGCCTTGGCGGCGAAGGCGGGCGCGTACGCCTTCCAGCTGGAGATCTCGCCCTTGCGGGACTGGCGGGTGGCGGTGGTGGTGTGCACGGCCTGCTGGACGGCCTGGTGGACCGTCCCGGTCGGCAGCCGCAGCAGCGCGCCGATGCCGCAGGCGGTGGCGGCGGCCAGGTGGGCCACGTGGTCGATGCGGTGCTTGTGGAGGCAGATGCCCTTGACCAGCGCGACGTGGACCTCGTAGGCGGCGACGATGCCGCGCAGCAGGTCGGCGCCGGTGCGGCCGGTGTGCTGGGCGACGGCCAGGAGGGGCGGGATGTTGTCGCCCGGGTGGGAGTAGTCGGCGGCCAGGTAGGTGTCGTGGAAGTCCAGTTCACGCACGGCCGTGCCGTTCGCCCAGGCGGCCCACTCCGGGGAGACGCGGGCGGACGAGCCGAGGACGGACGCGCCGCGCCGCGTGCCCGCGCCGTGGGCGGTGGCCTGGGCGCGGGCGACGGCGACGGGGCGGCGGTTCAGGGACGCGACGGCCACGGCCGCGTTGTCGATGACGCGGTTGACGGCCATGGCGGCGCTGTCGGCGTCCGGCTGCCCGGTGGCGGTGGCCACGGCGGCGAGTTTCCAGGCGAGCTGGTCCTCGCGCGGCAGGTGGTCGGCGCTGGGGTGGACCCGGACGTGGTGCTCGATCACGGAACTCCTCGCGGGGGGACGTGCGGCGGTGCGGAGGGACGTGATCGAGCCTGCCCGGTGCCCGGCGGCCGGGCCACCGCTCCACGCTGCGGAATCCGTACAGCCAGGACCTGCGGATCTGCGGATTCTGCGAAAGGTGCGAATGCTATGTTCGCAACGGACGGAGAGGGAGGGGCGCGCATGGCGCGGGAACCGGCTGCGCGGCGGATCTACGCCGGGGCGAAACTGCGGCGTCTGCGCCGCGAGCACGGCATGAACCAGGTCGCCATGGCGCGCGCCCTGGGGATCTCCACCAGCTACGCGAACCAGATCGAGCAGGGCCAGCGCCCGCTGACGGCGCCCGTGCTGCTGCGTCTGGCGGAGGCGTTCGGCATCGACGCGGCGTTCTTCTCCGAGGCGGACGGGGAGCGGCTCGCCGTCGATCTGCGGACCGCGCTCGCCGACGAGGCGTGCGGGGTGCCGCTGCCCGCCGACGAGGAGATCGCGGAGGCCGCGCGCGACCACCCCGAGGTGGCGCGCGCCCTCGTCGCCCTGCACCGCCGCTACCGTGACGCCGCCGAGCAGGCCGCCGCGCTGGCCTCGCCGGGGACGCGGGCGCCGCTGCCGCCGTCGGAACCGCACGACGAGGTACGGGACTTCTTCTACGCGCACCACAACCACTTCGAGCCGCTGGACAGCGAGGCCGAGCGCGCCGCCGCCGCCCTCGCGCCCCGCCCCGGCCGCGCCGCCGACCCGCTGATCAGGCACCTCGCCGGGCGGCACGGCGTGCGGGTCGTCGAGACGTCGCAGGGCGGGTCGGCCGACGCGCGGCGCTTCGACCGGGAGAGCGGGCTGCTGTTCCTCTCCCCCTGGCTGAGCGACGGCCAGCGCGCCTTCCAACTCGCCACCCAGCTGGCCCTGTTGGAACACGGCGCGCTCCTCGACCGCCTCGGCGACGGCGCGCGCGGCCTGTCCTCGCCCGAGTCACGGGCCCTCGCGCGCATCGGCCTCGCCACCTACTTCGCGGGCGCGCTGCTCATGCCCTACACCGCGTTCCACGCGGCGGCCGAGGAGACGCGCTACGACGTCGAGCTGCTGTCCGCGCGCTTCGGCGTCGGCTTCGAGACGGTCTGCCACCGGCTGAGCACGCTCCAGCGCACGGGCCGCCGCGGCGTGCCGTTCTCGTTCCTGCGCGTCGATCGCGCGGGCAACATCTCGAAGCGCCAGTCCGCGACCGACTTCCACTTCTCCCGGCTCGGCGGCACCTGCCCGCTGTGGACGGTGTACGAGGCGTTCTCCTCGCCGGGCAGGACCCTGACGCAGGTCGCCGAGATGCCGGACGGCAAGCGGTACTTCTGGATCGCGCGGACCGTCACGCGCGGCGGCCCTGGACACCACGCCGCGCGCGCCGAGTTCGCCGTCGCGCTCGGCTGCGAGGTGCGGCACGCGCACCGTCTCGTGCAGGCCGAGGGCATCGACCTGGACGCCCCGCGCGCGGCGACACCGATCGGCCTCGGCTGCCGGATCTGCGAACGCCGCGACTGCGCGCAGCGCGCCCGTCCCCCGGCCGGGGGACGGCTCGCCATCGCCCCGGACCGGCGCACGTACGTGCCCTACCCGGTGGAGACGCGCGCCCGTTGAGGGCGCACGCTCACAGCCAGCCGCGGTCGCGTGCCGTACGGGCCGCCGCGTGGCGGTTCTCCGCGCCCAGCTTCGCGGCGGCGGCGGAGAGGTAGTTGCGGACGGTGCCGGGGGCGAGCGAGGCGCGGGCGGCGATCTCGGCGATCGGGGCGCCGTCGGCGGCGAGGCCGAGGAGTTCCGTCTCGCGGTCGGTGAGGGGCGAGTCACCGGCGCTGATGGCGTCCGCCGCGAGTTCGGGGTCGATGTAGCGGGTGCCCGCGTGGACGAGGCGGATGAGCTCCGCGAGCCGCTGCGCCGAGACGGTCTTCGGCAGGAAACCGCGGACGCCCGCCGCCAGCGCCTGCTTGAGGGCGGCGGGGCGGCCGTGGCTGGTCACGATCATGACGGCGCAGCCGGGCAGCAGGGTCCGCAGCTCGGCGGCGACGGACAGCCCGTCGCGCCGGGGCATGTGCAGGTCCACGACGGCGACGTCGGGCTGGTGGGCGCGGGCCATGGCCAAGGCCTCGTCGCCGTCCGCCGCCTCGGCGACCACCTCCAGGTCGTCCTCCAGGGCGAGCAGCGCGGCCAGCGCGCCGCGGATGAGGTGCTCGTCGTCGGCGAGCAGGACGCGCAGGGTCATCGCTCCTCCTGGCGGGGGACGGACGCGGTGAGGACGAACGTGCCGTCCTGCGCGTGCGTGGTGAGGGTGCCGCCGAGGGCGGCGAGCCGTTCGCCGAGGCCGGCGAGCCCGGTGCCGCCGCTCGACGGGGCGGGGGCGGGGGCGGGGGTGCGGGCGCCGTTGTTGGCGACGGTGAGGACGGCCCGCTCGCCCTCGACGCGCAGCCGGATCTCGCAGCTCGCGGCGTCGGAGTGCCGCAGGACGTTGGTGATCGCCTCGCGGACGACCCAGCCGAGGGCCACCTGCACGGACGGCGCGAGGGTGGCGGCGACGGCGCCTTCCGGGCCCGGCGTGTCGATGGCGCAGTCGATGCCCGCGGACTCCAGCACGCCGCGTGCGCCGGAGAGTTCGGTCGCCAGGTCCGCCTCGCGGTAGCCGCGGACGACGGCGCGGATCTCGGCCTGCGCCTCCCGGGCGATGCGCTGGACCTCCTCCATCTGGCCGACCGCCGCGTCCGTGGCGCCGCGCCTGGCCAGTTGGGCGGCCAGTTCGCTCTGGAGCGCCAGGACGGACAGGTTGCTGCCCATGACGTCGTGCAGGTCGCGGGCGAACCGCAGGCGCTCCTCGGCCACCGCGAGCTGGGCGCGCGTGTCGCGGGCGTCGAGCAGTTCCCACATGATCTGCATCATCCAGCCGGACGTCCTGCTGAAGAAGACCGAGGCGAGGGCGAACCACAGCGTGGCCCAGAAGTTCACGAACACCGCCACGGCCGGGAGCCCGGCCGCCAGGCTCCCGGCCGTGACCAGCGCGACGACGAGCGTCACGAGGGCGGCGATCCTGCGCGCCGGGAGGGCCTGCACGGTCAGCACCGCGACCGGGAGGATCGCGCTGCCGAGGGCGAAGACGTAGCCGGTCGCCTCGTCGCGGGTCGGGTCCGACGGCTGTCGGGCCAGGACGAGGAGCAGGACGGCGGCGCCCGCCAGGACCGCCGCGGCGATGAGCACGGTGGGGCGGGCGCGGCGGCCCACCGCCCAGCGCAGGGCCTGGGAGGCGGCCGTTCCGCCGAGCACGCCGTACGCGAAGAAGAGGAGCACGGCCGCCGTGTCGGCCCACGTCGCCCGCAGGCCGTCCGTCACGACGGCGGCCCCGGCGACGCCGAACCCGACGGCGTAGGCGTAGAAGCCCCAGTGGGTGATCAGCTCGACCCGGGCAGGGCCCGACCGGCCGGTCCACCACCGGAACCAGCCCGGTCCGGCCGCCGCCCCGCGCCGCGTACGGTCGTCCGGCATGACGTCTCCCGCTCCCGTGTCGCGTCCGTGGCCTCAGCCGCGCGGTTCCCAGCGGAACCAGCGCCGCACGGCGAGGACCGACACTACCGTCCAGGCCAGCGCCGTCCCGAGCGCGCGCAGCGTCCCGGCGGAGTCGAGGCCGCCGACCCAGCCGCCCCTGACGAGATCGACGATCGGGGCGAGCGGCAGGACGCGCAGCACGTCGGCCACGCCCGAGGGGAACACTTCGAGCGGGACGGCGATGCCCGACCCGGCGAACGCGACGACGAGCAGCGGGAGCGCCGTCACCTGCGCGCTCTCCACGGTCCTGGTGACGGCCGCCGTCGCCGCGGCGAGCGCAGCCGTCATCACGGTGCCGAGGGCCACCCCGGCGAGCATCAGGTCGGGACGCTCGGGCAGCTGCCCGTCCCACAGGGCCGTGCCGAGGGCGACGAGCAGCAGGATCTGGAGCAGGGCGATCACGACGGCGGGCAGGGCGGTGGCGCCGAGGATCTCGGGGTCCCGCACCTCGCCGGTGCGCAGCCGCTTCAGGACCAGCTCCTCGCGGCGGCTGACGTACGCGGCGACCAGCGTCGTGTAGACGACCAGCGCCAGCACCGTCACGATGCCGCCCGTCAGGAGGACCTCGGCCGTGCTGAGGCCGGTCTCGGCGGGGATACCGGCGCGGTCGAGCGTCGTCCGCGCGGAGACGATCATCACCGGGGGCATCCCCAGGGCGGTGAACAGGGCGGTGCGGTTGCGGATGAGCAGCGTCACCTCCGCGCGGGCGAGGGCGGCCATCCGTCCGGCCGACGTCGTGCGCCGTGCCGTGCCCGCGCCCGCGTCGTGCGCCGGGGTCGGGTGGGTCGGGTGGGTCGTGCGCGTGGTCGTGCTCATCGGGCGGCCACCTCCGCTGCGGCGTCGTCGTACCGGCTGTCACCGGCGATGGCGAGGAACGCCTCTTCGAGCGAGGCCGTGCGGGCGTCGAGCCCGGTGAGCTGGACGCGGTGGTCCCGCGCCCACAGCAGGAGGCCGGTGAGGGCGCCCTGGAGGTCGTACGTCTCGATCCGCACGTCGTCCCCGACGCCGCGCGCGCCGAGCGCGGCGGGGAGCTGCCAGCGCGCGATGTCCTCGGGGAGGCGGAAGCGGATGTGGGAGGGGCCCTGCGCCGTGACCGACTTCGGCGTCCCTGACACGGCGATCCGGCCCTTGTGCATGATGGCGAGGCGGTCCGCCAGGGCCTCCGCCTCCTCCAGGTAGTGCGTCGTGAGGAGGACGGTCGTGCCCTGGCCGAGCAGGTCGCGGACGACCTGCCAGGTCGCGCGGCGCGCCTCGGCGTCCATGCCGGTGGTGGGCTCGTCCAGGAACAGGACCTGGGGGCGGCCGAGCAGGGCGAGCGCCAGGTCGAGGCGCCGCCGCTCGCCGCCGGAGAGCTGCCCGACGCGTACGTGGGCGCGCTCGGCGAGGCCGACCGTCTCCAGGGCCTCCCGCACGGGGCGGGCGCCGCTGGTGCAGCCCGCCCACATCCTGGCGGTCTCCTCGGCGGTCAGGTCGGAGGGGAAGCCGCCCTCCTGGAGCATGATCCCGATGCGCGGCCGTACGGCGGCGCGCTCGGCGTACGGGTCCTTGCCGAGGACGCGTACCGTCCCCCGGGTGGCCTGAGCCAGGCCCTCCAGGACTTCGAGGGTGGAGGTCTTCCCCGCGCCGTTGGTGCCGAGGAGGGCGAACAGCTCGCCCTGCCCGACCTCCAGGTCGAGGCCCCGTACGGCGTCGAACCCGGCGTCGCCCGTGGGGCCGTACCTGCGCCACAGGCCGCTCGCGCTGATAGCTGTGTCCGTCATGCCTCAAGCCTTCCGCGGCGCGGGGCGGCGTGGACATGCGGACTGTCATGACCTCGCATGACATCTGTCATCCCTCTGCTTCGGGCCGGGTATGCGGGATCATGGCCGGATGGGCGCGCGTTTCCTCGGCATCGCCGATCTGGTCGAAGTCCCGCGCGTGGCGGTCGTGGTGGACGTCATGCGTGCTTACACGGTGGCTGCCTGGGCTTTCGCGCGAGGGGCGGAGAGGATCGTGCTCGCCGGGTCGTCGGACGAGGCTCTGGCGCTGAAGGCCCGCCACCCGGACTGGGTGGCGCTCAAGGACGGTCCTCCCGCGCCGGGGTTCGACGCCGTCAACTCGCCCGGCCTGCTGCGGTCGATGGACCTCGGGGGGCGGACCGTCGTGCAGAAGACCACGGCGGGGACGGTCGGCGCTCTCGCCGTGAGGGACGCGCCGCTGGTGCTGTGCGCGGGCTTCGTGGTCGCGGAGGCGACCGCACGGCTCCTGCGGGCGCGCGGCGGCGGCGACATCACGTTCGTGGTCACCGGGGAGGACGGGCGGGCCGACGAGGACCTGGCCTGCGCCCGGTACATCGCGCGCAGAGCCGCCGGGGCCGCGACGGACGCGGCGCCGTACCTCCGCCGCGCGGGCGCGTCACGCGCCGCCGCCGAGCTGACGGAGGGCGTGCGGCAGGGAACCCATCCCGACGACGTCGCGCTCTGTCTTGAGCTGGACCGGTTCCCCTTCGCCATGGTGGCGGCCCCGGAGGGCTCCCTCATGGTCCTGCGCCCGCACACCGTGACTCCGGCGCTCGAACCCCGCTGAACGTGCCGGATCGAGCGTCGAGAAGTGGCGCATCAGCACACCACGGCGGTGCTCATCCGGCGTCCTCGGGGTCGAGCACCGCCGTGAGACGAGCGAGGGAGGACGCCGCCTGTTCTCTGTCCCCCGGGTCGGTCCAGCTACGCCACCACCAACTGTCCTCCGGAAGTGTCACGGTCAAGGCGTCCCGTGCGAGTGCGGGCAGTCCGACGGGCAGCGGCTTGTCCAGCCACTCGGTGATTCCCGGGACGCCGCTGTTCCAGGGCAGGTCCGCTCCGTCGGGCAGGTTGGCCGCGACGACGACGGCAGCCGTGATGACCTCCTCCACCAAGACATCCGCGGACTCGTCGAGGGGTGGATCGCTCAGGATCCGCGTGATCGAGTCCAACCGCTGGGCAGGGGAGGCTTCGGCGTACTCCTCCAGCACGTCCTGGGCGGTGTCGTTCTCCAGAAGGCCGCTTCCCCACGTCCCCATGAACTGTCCCTCGCTGTCCTCGGTCGGATGGAATCCGGCGGACTTTCCGTGCTCCGGCCGTCAGATGTAGCCGCCGAACGGCACGTGGATCTCCGGGTCCCGACGGTTGAGCAGCGTGACGCCGGCGCCCTTCCATCCTTCCATGACGGACTGCTCGACGCGTCGTGCCGTCGTTCGGGTCACACCGGCGGGAAGCTCGAACCAGGTCACGTTCGCGACATTCGCGGTCGTGTGGCCGCGGCTGCCCACCGCGTGACTCGCGCTCATCGACGCGGTGACCCGCGCGTTGATGTTCGTCGTTGACATGCCGACGTACTTCGTCCCGTTTCCGAGGTGGATCGTGTACACGCCGGGGCGGCGCGGCACGCCGAACATGTCGCCCAGGTCGTGCGCGGCCAGCCCCAGCGGATCCATCCACGTGTGCGGGTTGTGGGGATAGCTGAACGGGTTCGGCGCCGGTAGCAGTCCCAGCGGGTCGAGTGTCGTGTAGCGGCCGGTCGCCGGGTCGTAGTGTCGCTGGAAGTTGTAGTGCCAGCCGGTCTCCTCGTCGGCGTACTGGCCAGGGAACCGCAGCGGCGTGGACGCCGCGCCCGCAGCGCGACGGGTGGGGGCGCCCCACACCGTGGCGTGTGCCCGCCATGCCGTTCCGCCGTGTTCGTCGATCAGCTCGACAGGGGTGCCGATGAGGTCGGTGACGATGGCGTAGAAGCGTTCGTCGATCCCGCCATGCCGTTCGGTCTGGCACAGGGGCCGCGACTGGTCGTCGTAGTCCCAGGTCAGCGTCGTCGAGGGGCACGCGGGGTCGGCGGTGCGGGTCGTCGCCTCGACGAGGGTCGTGTCATGCCAGGTGAACGTCGTTTCCTCGGCGACGGTCTCACCGTCGGGTGCCAGGCGCAGTTTCGCGGTGCGTCGTCCGAAGGGGTCGTACGTGTAGCGCCACTCGGTGCCGTCAGGCGTGATGACCCGGGTGAGGCGGTCCTCCGCGTCCCAGGTGTAACGCCAGGTGTCGGGCCTGCGGGACTCCCGCTTGCGCTGACGGAGAACGGTGCGGCCCGCGGCGTCGTACTCGTATCGCAGGTTCCCGGCACGGGTGAGGAGGGTGCCGGTGTAGGCGCGGCGGCCGGTACCGGTCGCGGGCTGCCGCTCGGCGGGGGCCGGCCACTGGGCGGCGACCTGATCGCCGAGGAAGTTGTAGACATAGCTTTCCCTCCCCTCGGGACCCGTTGCGCCGGTGATGCGTCCGGTCTCGTCCAAGGCGAATTCAGCGGAACCTGACAGTCCGTGGACGGCGCTGAGGTAGCCGTCCGCCCGGTAACGGTAGGCGCGTCGCCACAGGACATGGCCGGGGTGCGAGGCGCGTGTGACGGCGGATTCGATGAGCCGCATGGTGTCCCAGCGCTGTGTGAGGCGCAGGAGATCCTGTCCGGTGTGGTCGGCGACAAGAGTGTCGGTGCGGCGGCCTGCGGCGTCGTGGGTGAAGCGGAACGAACGCCCGGCGGTGGTCAGCATGGTCGGCGGCCCGTCCGCGGCGTGCGTCCAGGCACTGCTGTGTCCCTGGGGGGTGGTGCGGCGGAGGAGGCGGCCGAAGATATCGGTCTGTACGCCGAGAACGCGGCCGTTGACGCGCTCTTCGAGGAGGTTGCCCACCAGGTCGTAACTGCGCCTGATCTCGCAGTCGGACGAGGTCGCGCGGACGATGCGGCCGTCTTCGTCGTAGGTGAACCGGGAGGTGTGGCCGTCGGACGTGGTCTTGGCGGTGAGCCGTCCGACGGGGTCGTACTCAGAGGAGACGTACTGGCCCGCCGCGTTGCGGGTGAGGACCGTTCGCCCAGCGGCGTCGAGTGTGTGGCGCGTGCTGCGCCCGTCGAAATCCGTCTCCTGCGTCAGCCGGCCCGTGGCGTCGTACGTGTTGCGCCAGGTCCGCCCGTCAGGTGCAGTGACCTCGACGAGACGCAGCTCGGTGTCGCGGTGGAAGAGGTAGCGCGCTCCGTCGGGGCGGGTCTCGGACGTGGGGAGATCGAAGGGGCCGTAGGTGAAGCGCGTGGTGGCGCCGTGCTCATCGGTGGCGGCCAGGAGGTTGCCCTCACCGTCCCATCTCCAGGTGCGGGAGCCGCCTGCCGGGTCGGTCTGACAGAGGGGCTTGCCCTCCGGTGTCCAGGTGATCAGCGTGGTGGCGCCGAGCGGATCGGTCATCCGCACGGGCTGGCCGAAGGCGTCCCGCTCGCAACGGGTCAGCGATCCTCGGGGGTCGGTCACCACGATGGGAAGTCCGGCTCTGTCGCAGTCGAGACGCACCATGTCGCCCAGGGGATCGGTGACGGTGATCAGCGCGCCGTTCTCCGCGTACCCGAACCGGGTGCGGTTTCCCGCCGGATCGACCAGGACAGTGCGATTGCCGCGCGCGTCGAACGCCTGCCGCCAGACCGCGCCACTGGCCAGCCGCACCTCGACAGGCAGGCCGAGATCGTTGTACTCGCCCCGTCCCCAGGCACCGTCCGGCCCCGTCACCGTGATCAGGCGGCCCACGTCGTCGTAGACCCGGGCCGTGGTGTGGCCGAGCGGGTCGGTACTGGACCGCAGGCGGTCGTAGCGGTCCCACGCGTAGGTCGTCGTGTTGCCGAGTGGATCGGTCTCGGCGATGAGCTGGTAGCTGTCGTTGAACTGGTAGACCGTGACGTGGCCGAGGGAGTCGGTGACGCTGGTGCGGTGGTTCTCCGCTTCGTACCGGTAGCCGTACTCCAGTACGCGGTCGGTGCCTGTGGTCCCCACGCAGCGGCCCTGCGGGTCGTAGCGGTAGCTGTACCAGTAGCCGTTGCGGTCCTCCCATCGGGCGATGCGGAACTGATCGTCGTAGCCGAATACGAGCGGCCGGCCCGACGAGTTGTGGACCTCGGCGAGGTTCCCCGCGTCGTCATAGCCGTAACGCTTCAGCACCGGCCGGTCGGGCGCGCTGAGCAGGCGTAACTCGGTGACGGTGCCCCGCTCGGTCGTGACCCCGATGTGGTAGCCCCCGCTGTGGACGACGTCGGTGGGCGCGCCGTGTTCGCTGTACAGGATGCCGATCCGGTTGGCGTTGCGATCGGTGAGGGCACACAGCGGTAGATCGGTACCGGCGCGTCCGCTGACGGGCTCGAAGTGGAGCGCGTGCCCGGTCTCGGGCTGCTCGACCGTTATCGGAGCCCCGGGCCGACCATCCCAGGAAAGCGGCCAGCGGGGACCTTCGACCGGGAGAACAGGCTCCCCGGGGATGGGCCGCGGATACAGCAGCGTCATCCCGTCGGCGGTGAACAGGCGTACTCCATGGTCATCGAGCACGAGCCGCTGGTCGAGCGTGGACGTCCAGGAAGTTCCGAACCAGCGGCCGGCACGGTAACTGGAGATGTGATGCCGTTCCAGCACCAAGGGCAGCACACCGGGCAGTTCGACATCGATCGCCGACATCAGCAGCTCGCCGGTGGCGACATCCACCGGGTCACCGCACTCGTTGCGCGCCTGCATGGGAACTCCGTCACCGCGCGTGCGGCGGCCCAGACGCAAAGCACCTTGCCGTAATCCGCGTAGCCCCGTCGAAGCGAGTCCTCGCATGCCGCGGGCGAGGCCGCCGAGGGTGGTGAGGCCCTTCATGCCCGGGATGCAGTCGAGGGCGGCGAAGGCGACGTCCCAGAGGGATGCTTCGCCGCGCGCATACTTGATCAACGTATCGGCGAGGACGACCAACGCCGCCGCAAGCACAAGGAGCGCGAGCGGCCCACCGATGATCATCACGACGACGCCGAGCACGGCGACGATCACCCTGCACACGTCAACGATGGTGTCCCAGTTCTCCGTCACCCAGTGGACGGCGTCCTGCCACCACTTGCGGTTCTGGATCCCGGCGTCGGACGCCTCGTCGATGTCACGGGCCGCCTCGCGAGCGGCCTCCTCGCGCATCTCCCTTGCCTGAACGGCGAGTTCACGGGCGGCGTCCAGGCTGTCCTGCGCGGCATCCACACGCGCCTGCGCCGCCTCGCGGGCGGAGTCGGCCGCCTGACGATCACGGGTGGCCGCGCGGACCTCCGCCTCGTCCGGCGGCGGGGCGTTGTCCCGTTCGCCCTCGCGCTGGAGCCGGTCCGACTCGTCACCGGCCCGCGACACCCAGTCCTGCGCATCCCCCAACGAGCCCTGCGCCGACGTCAGATCCGCCTGCGCAGCGATCGCACGATCCAAGGCACGATCCGCCTGGCCCTGCGCCGTCTGCAACTTCGGCCAGTACGTGTGCAACGCCTGCGCACATAAGTCGTAGGAATCCCGCAGCTTCTCCAAGTTCCCCGGCACACCGTCGAACTCGTTGCGGAACGCTATCGACGCAGGAGCCAGGACGGGAGTTCCGCGTCATCGCCGACGGAGACCGGCCACGTCACGCGCACCCCGCGACGGCCGGGCCGTCGCGGGGTGCAGGAGAGGGGTGCGGGAGGGGTCACGTCCTGCGGGTGACCGGCCGGGAGCGCGTCAGGCGGAGCGTGCGGATCTCGAAGGGCCGCAGCCGCAGGGCGACGGCGCCGGTCGGGGTGAGGGGTTCGGGGTCGGGCGCCGGGTTCTCCAGCAGGTCGCAGGTGTACGCCTCCCCCAGCGCGAAGGACGTCCCGAGCGTGACGGACGCGGCGCCGCCGTGCGCCTCGTAGAGCCGCACCACGAGGTCGCCCGAGCGGTCGTCCGCCAGTTTCACGGCCTCCACGACCACCTGGTCGTCGTCCAGCGCGACCAGGGGTTCCGCCACGGCGCGGCCGGGCACGGCCCGCAGCGGGATGTTCAGGTCGTGCCCCCCGGCGAGCGCGGCGCCCAGGTCGGCACCGGCCTCCAGGGCGTACGTGAACCGGTGGCGGCCCGCGTCGGCGAGCGGGTCGGGGCTGTGCGGGGAGCGCAGCAGGCTGAGGCGTACGGTCGTCGTCGTGCCGCCGTCGGGCCGGGTGTCGCGGGCGACGTCGTGCCCGTAGGTGCTGTCGTTCAGCAGCGCCGCGCCCCAGCGGTGCTCGCCCACGTGGACCCAGCGGTGGTTCCACAGTTCGTGACGCGCCGCCTCCCAGCTGGTGTTGGTGTGCGTGGGGCGCCGTACGTGGCCGAACTGGATCTCCGCGCTCTCGTGTTCCGCGTGGACGTCCATCGGCCAGGCGGCCTTGAGCACGGTGTCGCGTTCCTGCCAGTCGATGTCGGTGCGCACCGTCAGGCGCCTGCTGCCCGCGGCGAGTTCGAGGTGCTGGACGAGGAGTGAGTCGCCGAAGGCACGCTCGACGCGGACGGCGGCGACGTACGGCCCGGCGTCCGCGAGGGTGACGGACTTCGCGTCCGTGAGGTCCGTGACGGTGGCGCGGTAGGTGTGGTCGAGGTTCCAGGCGCTCCACTTGGTGGGCAGGTCGGGGTGGAGCTGGAGCAGGTTGCCCGCCGCGCCCGGGGCGATGACGTCGCGGTCGGCCGTCCGGTCGTACACCGAGCGCACGAGCCCGTCGCCGTCGATCCGCACGCGCAGCAGGCCGTTGTCGAGGACGATGCCCCCGGCGGTGGTCCCGGCCTCCACGCCCAGGGGCGCGCCGCCCGTGGCGCCGCCGGCCGGTGCGGCCCCGGCCGCCGGTACGTCGGCGGGGACGGCGATCCGTCCGTCGGACAGCCGCTGCGCCCCGGCGGGCGCGGAGGTCCCGGCCGGGAGCAGGGCGACGCCTTCGCGGCGGAACGAGCCCGCGTTGAAGACGCTCAGCGCGCCGTCGCCCGGCGTGCCGGTGGTGAGGGCGGCCAGCGCGGTGGCGACGATCTCCTCAAGCTCCGCGTGGATCTCGCCGTAGGAGCGCTCCGCCTCCTGGTGCACCCAGGCGATCGACGTGCCGGGCAGGATGTCGTGGAACTGGAGGAGCAGGACGCGCTGCCAGAGCCGTTCGAGCCGTTCGTACGGGTACTCGGCGCCCGTGCCGAACGCCGCGGTGGCCGACCAGAGTTCGGCCTCACGCAGCAGCGCCTCACTGCGCCGGTTGCCGCGCTTGGTGCGGGCCTGGCTGGTGTACGTGCCCCGGTGGGTCTCCAGGTACAACTCGCCGCGCCACACGGGCGGGTCGGGGTACTCCTCGCGTGCGGCGGTGAAGAAGGCGTCGGGGGACTCGACGCTGACGCGGGGCGAGCCCTCCAGGTCGCGCAGCCGCCTGGCCCGTTCCAGCATCTCGGGGGTGGGCCCGCCGCCGCCGTCGCCGTGGCCGAAGGGGGCGAGCGAGCGGGTCGCGACGCCCTTGTCGGCGAAGTTGCTCTCGGCGTGGGCGAGTTCGGCGCCGGTGAGTTCGGCGTTGTAGCTGTCGATGGGCGGGAAGTGCGTGAACACGCGCGTTCCGTCGATGCCTTCCCACTGGAACGTGTGGTGGGGCAGGCGGTTGGTCTCGTTCCAGGACAGTTTCTGGGTGAGGAACCAGTTGGCGCCCGCCAGCTTGGCGAGCTGCGGGTAGGCGGCGGTGTAGCCGAAGGAGTCGGGCAGCCACACGCCGTCGGTCTCGACGCCGAGTTCGCGGGCGAAGAAGCGGCGGCCGTGGACGAGTTGGCGGGCCAGGGCCTCGCCGCCCGGCAGGTTGCCGTCCGCCTCGACCCACATGGAGCCGACCGGGGCCCAGGTGCCGTCGGCGACGGCCTGCTTGACGCGGGCGAAGATCTCGGGCCTCGCCTCCTTGATCCAGGCGTACTGCTGGGCGGAGGAGCAGGCGAAGACCAGCTCGGGGTACTCCCGGGCGAGGGTCGTCATGTTGGTGAAGGTGCGGGCGCACTTGCGGACGGTCTCGCGGATCGGCCACAGCCAGGCGGAGTCGATGTGGGCGTGGCCGACGGCCGTGATCCGGTGGGCGGACGCGTGGGCGGGGCGGGACAGGACGTCGGCCAGGGCCGCGCGGGCGCGGTGCGCGGTGCCGGGGATGTCGCGGCCGTCGATGGACTCGACCGCGTCCTCCAGGGCGTGCCTGATCCCGTGGCGGCGGGGGCTGTCGGCGGGGAGCTGCCGCATCAGCTCGTCGAGGACGGTCATGTCGTGCAGCAGATGCCACACGTCCTCGTGGCGGACGGCGATCTCGGCGGTCCGCAGCCGGTACAGCGGGGTGTCCCCGGCGGTGGCGAGGTCGCCGAAGTGGGTGCCGATGCCCGCGCTGCCGATGATCGGCGGGTTGGCGGCCAGCTCGATCAGGAGGTCGATCGGGTCGCCGCCGGTGGCGTTCTCGGTGAGCAGGACGGTGCGGTGGTAGGGGTGGAGGCCCTGGAGGGGGGTGCCGTCCGCGAGGTGGACGAGCCCTTCCGCCTGGCCGCCCGGCCCCTTGGTGTAGTCGAAGTCGAGGTCGAAGACGCCTTCGACGCGGCGGCCCGCCCACGCGGCCGGGACGGTGGCGCGGGCGCGCAGCCAGGTCGTGGCCCAGGGTCGGCCCCAGGTGTCGCCGAGGGTGAACGGCTCGTAGGCGGCGGCCTGCGCCTCCGCCAGCGTGACGGGTTCGCCCGGCACGCGCCAGGCCGACAGGTCGAACGGGACGGGCGGGCCGTGGAGGGCGGGGGTGAGCCGGGTGCGCAGGAAGGTGGCGATGCGGTCTTCGGCGAGGTGGCGATGGTCGTGCACGGTCAGCGTGCCTCCGTCGGGTGGGGTGCGGCGGGGAGGACGAGGGTGTCGTGGGTCCCGTCCGGCCAGGCGAGCGTGATGTCGCTCTCCGGTCCGCCGTCGGCCGCCGGGGTGACGGCGAGGGTGGGCAGGTGTGCCGCGTCGAGCGGCGCGCCGCCGAGGTGGACGGCGGCGGCGTGGACGACGCCGAGGCGTACGGCGCCGGTGGTCGTGAGCTGGGGGACCGCGGAGCGCGGGCCGAGGGGGCTGGTGTTCTCGGACGGTGTCACGGCCGCCCGCCCGAGCCCGCGCAGGCCCGCCACGGTCGAGGTGAGGCCGCCCGTACCGGTGACGGCCGCGTGGGCGGGCGCGCCGGGGGCCTCGTCGCGGGCCGTGCCGCCGTCGTGGCCGGTGAGGGGCCAGCCGCCGAACCTGAGGGTCAGCGGCAGGTCGTGGTCGCCGGGGCCCGCCGGGTCGGCGCGCGCGAGCCGGATCTCGACGGGGCCGCGCAGCACGGAGGCGACGGTCAGCCACGGGCCGAGGCGGTGGTCGGTGTCGGGGCCGCCGAACGGGTCCCACTCCTCGTCGGCGGGCCAGTGCGCGCGGCTGCGGGAGACGCCGGTGGTGACGGTGTGCCGGAGGCGTTCCAGCGGTCGGCGGTGGGCGGCGCGGCCGTCGGCGTCCACCAGCGTCACCGTGGAGTCGAGGGGCCCGCCGGCGGGGTCGGCGGGCATCTCGGGGGACGTGTGGGTGGAGTGGGCGAGGCGGGCGTAGACCGGGTCGTCGGAGACGAGGCGGGCCGGGTCGGCGTGGTCGCTGCCGTGGTTGACGACGCGCACGACGCCGTCCGCCGCCGTGCCGACCGCCGTCCAGCCGGGCGCGGTGAGGACCCGGGTGAAGTCGGCCTGTTCGACGGGAAGGGGCGCGTGGGGCGCGGTCCAGACGGGGTGGTCGGGGGGCAGCAGCAGCCCGGCGAAGCCCTTGGACGCCCAGTAGGGCGAGGCGGGGCCCGAGTAGACCTGCGTGATGCGGGAGAACGCGTGGTGCCAGCCGAGGCTGAGCAGGCCGTCGCCGTCCACGGCGCCGTGGTCGAGGAAGTGGCCGAGCATGCCGTCCGTGATGCGGTGGGTGAGGCCGGGCTCCAGCGGTGTGGCGTCGAACAGGGCGCCGGTCCAGACGGGGGCGAGGGCGGCGAACCGGTAGGTGAGGGAGCGGCCCTGGATCAGCGGGGAGCCGTTGGCGCCGATCAGGTGGGCCTGGTCGGTGAGGAAGCGGCGCAGCCGGGCGCGGTAGCGGTCCAGGAGCCCGGGGGGCGCGTCGGGGCCCAGGATGCGGCAGAACCACAGCGGGTAGAAGTGCATGGCCCAGCCGTTGTAGTGGTCGTAGTTGCGGTGGGCACCGCCGCTGAGGCCGTCGGAGTACCAGCCGTCGCCGGTGTACCACCGGTCGGTCAGCTCGACGGTGCGTTCCAGGTCGGCGGGCGACCAGGAGCCGCCCGCGGTGCGGGCGAACGCCTCGGTGACGGCCTGGAACCAGATCCAGTTGTTGCCGGGCATCGCGTCGCCGACCATGTGGCCGAGCCAGGTGAGGACGTGCTCCTGGGTGCGGGGGGTGAGCCGGTCCCAGATCCAGGGGCGGGTCTCGTGCAGGGCGAGGGCGATGGACGCGGCCTCGACCTTTGCCTGGTTGCGTTCGTCGAAGCGCGGCCAGCGTTCGGGGCTGTCGGGGTCGGCGCCCGCGGCGAGGCCCTCGGCGTACCACTCGGCGAGGTGGTCGGGGTCGGCGCCGCCCGCGCCCGCGAGGCGGAACGCGGCCAGCAGGAACGTGCGGGCGAAGCCTTCGAGGCCGTCGCTCCAGCGGCCGTTGGCGCTGGCGGGTCCGGGGAGGTGGACGAGGGCGTGCCGCTGGGTGGCGTGCGCGCGGGGGGCGCGCAGCAGGGTGTCGGCCGTCCGCGTCCACCAGGCGTGGTCGCGGGGGGCCGGGGGGTCGGTGGGGCTGGTCACTGGAAGCTCTCCCAGGATTCCTCGAACTCGGCGCGGATCTGGTCTCCGGCCTCGCGCCGCCAGTCGGCGATGACGCCGTCGAAGGAGGCGACGGAGGCCCGGCCGCGCATGACGGCCTTCACCTCGTCCAGCACGCGCAGTTCGAGCTGGTCGCCGCGCGAGACGGCGGTGTCGGAGTAGAGCCCTTCGGCCGGGTTGGGCGTCAGGACGTCCACGGCGCGCTGGTGGAAGCTGTGCTGCCGTTGGACGACGTCGGGCCATTCGGGGAGGTAGAGGGCGCCGGGCGCGTCGGTGACGAAGAGGGTCGGCAGGGTGGTCTCGACGGCGCCGGTGTCGGTGAGGATGGGGTCGGTGCCCTCCAGTTCGTGGTCCACGCCGCGGACGCCGTACTTGCGCAGCAGGTAGGCGTCCGTGCCGAACGGGGCGGCGAGCGCGTCGAAGGCGCGCAGCAGTTGGCGTATCCGCGCGCGGGGTGCCTTCTTGAGGACGAGGGTGGCGAAGCTGGAGAGCCCGGCCCAGTGGGTGCCGGTGCCGCCGTCGTAGCCGGGGGCGATCATGCCGTCCACCTCGAAGGGGCCGTCGGCGGTGGCGGCGTAGTTCCGGTAGTAGTCGTTCCAGGCGACGTTGCCGTCGTAGTTGATGGCGATCTGGCCGCTGGCGAACCAGTCCTTGAAGCGGCCGATGACGTTGAAGCCGTCGGGGTGGATGACGCCCGCCTCGTTGAGGCGGCGCATGGACTCCAGGGCGAGGCCGACCGTCTCGTCCTCAAGCCACCACTGGAAACGGCCGTTCTCCTCGCGCCACTTGTTGGGGGCGCCGAGCATTTCGAGGACGAAGTAGAACGTCGTCAGCGGGTCGCCGACGGCGTAGCGGTGCTGGTCGCGGTCGGTGAGGCCGATGCACAGCTCCTCGAACTCGGCGAAGTTGGCCGGCTGCGGGTTGAGCGACAGTTCGGCGACGCGGTCGGCGCGGTAGTACATGACGGACCCGGCGGCGGCGCGCGGCATGGGCAGGCCGTAGATGCCGCCGTTGTAGACGGTGGTGGCCCACGAACGGGTCGGTATGTTCGCCAGGTTGGGGTAGTCGCGGATGGCGCTGCCCGACAGGTGCTCGGTCAGGTCCTCGAAGAGCGCGTGGAACATGGCGGGGCGCTGCCCGGTCTGCGGCACGATCGCCATGGCGTCGGGCAGGTCGCCGCCCGCGACGACGACGGCGGTCTTGTTGGCGTAGTCGTTGACGGAGACGATCTCGAAGTCGAGGTCGGTGCCGAGGCTGTCGTTCAGGGCGCGCCAGTAGGTGTTGCGGTCGGGGGGCGGCGGCACCGGGTTGAAGATCAGCGTCATGACGGAGATGCCGTCGCCGCGCGCGGGCGGGCCGTCGGGGAAGGCGACGACCGGCTCGGCCGGGTAGTGGGCGTAGCCGCTCGGCACACCGGCCGCGGTGCCGGGCAGCGTGGTGGGGACGCCGTCGAACGGGATGTAGTCGGGCAGCTGCACGCGGGAGTTGAGGGAGGCGGGCGGCAGCTGCGGGCCGTCGCCGCAGCCCGCGAGGGCGAGTCCCGCGGTGAGGCCGAGGCCGCTGCCGAGGAGGGACCGGCGGGTCAGGCCGTGCCGCATGACGGGTTCCTTCCGTGGAGGCGGGTGGGAGCGGGGCGCAGGGGCGCGCGGAGGTCGGCCGGTGGCGTCATCCCTTGACCGCCCCGAGCATGACGCCCTTGTTCATGTGGCGTTGCAGGAAGGGGAAGATGAGCGCGACCGGGACGACGGACAGCACGAGGATCGCGGCCTGGAGCGCGTAGGAGGGCGGCAGCGCCGCGCCCGCGGCGGACGCCTCGCCCGCGCCGATCGTCGCGTTGTTGACGACGTAGGTGCGCAGGACCAGCTGCATGGGCCACTTGGCGGACTCGTTCATGTAGAGCATGGCCTGGAAGAAGGAGTTCCAGTACGAGACGGCGTAGAAGAGGCCGACGACCGCCAGGGACGCCTTGGACAGCGGTATCACCACGCGCCACAGGGTCTGGAGTTCCCCGGCGCCGTCGATGCGCGCGGAGTCGAGCAGTTCGCGCGGCACGCTCATGAAGAACGAGCGGAGCACGATCACGTTGAAGGCGTTGATCATCATGGGCAGGATCAGCGCCCAGTAGCTGTTGATGAGCCCGAGTTCCTTGACCAGCAGGTAGCTGGGGATGACGCCGGGGACGAACAGCATGGAGAGGATCAGCAGCAGGAGGACGGGCCGGTGCCCGAACGAGCCGGGGCGGCTGAGGCCGTAGGCGAGGGAGGCGGTCGCGGCGAGGCTGAGGAGCGTGCCGACCAGGGTGACGCCCACGCTCACCGTCATCGCCCGCGACACCGTGCCGCCGTTCAGGATGGCGCGGTACGCGTCGAGCGACGGGTTGTCGGGCCACAGGACGTAGCCGCCGGTGGAGTTGACCTGCTGCGCGTCGGCGAGCGAGGTCGAGACGACGGATAGGAACGGGATGATCACCAGGAGGCAGCAGGCCAGCAGGACCAGGGACTTGAGGACGCGCCAGGCGGGCGGGGCGGGGGCGAGGCCCGGGACGGCGGATGTGGGACGGTTCATCGCTTCTTGTAGATCCCTTCCTCGCCCATCAGGTGGGCGATCTTGTTGGCTCCGAGGACGAGGGCGATGCCGACGATCCCCTTGACCAGCCCGACGGCGGCGCTCGCGCCCCACTGCCCGGCGACCAGGCCGTTGTTGTAGACGTAGGTGTCCAGCACGTCGCTGTCCTCGATGCCGATGGCCGTCTGCTGGAGGATGATCTGCTCGAACCCGACGCTCAGCGCGTCGCCGAGGCGCAGGATCAGCAGGAGCACGATCAGGCCGCGCAGCGCGGGCAGGGTGACGTGCCACGTCTGCCGCATGCGGCTCGCGCCGTCCATGGCGGACGCCTCGTACAGCTCGTTGTCCACGCGGGACAGGGCGGCGAGGAAGAGGATCATGCCCCAGCCCGCGTCCTTCCAGATGACCTGGGAGGTGAGGAGGGCCATGAACAGGTCCGGGTTGCCGATGATGTTCCAGGTGCCCATGTCCCGGGCCTGGAGGAACACGTTCACCAGCCCCGAGTTGCCCAGCATCTGCTGGAAGATCGCGACGACGACGACCCAGGACAGGAAGTGCGGCAGGTAGAGGATGTTCTGCACGACGCGCTTCACGCGTTCGCCGACCATCGTGTTCAGCAGCAGGGCGAGGGCGATCGGCACGGGGAAGACGAACACGACCTGGATCAGCGTGAGTTGCAGCGTGTTGGCCAGGGCCCGCAGGAACGCGTCGTCGCCGTTGAAGATGATGTCGAAGTTGTCGAAGCCGACCCACCGGCTGTCGGCGATGCCGATGAACGGCTGGTAGTCCTGGAACGCGATGACGTTGCCGAGCAGCGGGACGTAATGGAACAGCAGGAGCACGGCCGTTCCCGGCAGGACGAACCAGAACAGCGCCATGTCACGCCGTGTGCGGGTGCGCCGTGCGCGTCCGGTGGCACCCGCCGGATCGGGGGCACGGCGCCTGGCCGGTCGTTCGATGGTGGTCATGCCGTCCCCTTCGGTCCGCGGTGTCCGCGAGGTGGCCCCGTGCCACGCGCCGGTCATGTAAATCCAATGGATTGACTCTCGTCAATGGTTCTGACTTCGGATATTTACATGAGGGCCAAGACCTGCCCGCTCAATAGGCATTGATCACCAGAAAACGACCAGCGGGTAAGTGACCGCGGCCAGCGATCCACACTCGGTGGCCAGTTAGTACTTTTGCGCGCGGCGGAAGAACGGTGTTGTATGTGGCCATGCATGACGTCCCGAAACTGGTCCTGACGCCCATCCAGCGCGAGGCGCTGCGCAGTTGGTCGCGCGAGCGGCCGGGCCGGGACGTCCGGGCCCGGATCGTCCTGGACGCGGCGGACGGCGTCCCGGTCTCCGACAGCGCCCGCGCGCTCGGCGTGTCCCGGCCGACGGTCTCCTCCTGGCGCGCCCGGTACGCGGACCTGGGGCTCCCCGGCCTCGAACACCGCCCGCGCGCGGGCCGTCCGCCCCGTATCGACGAGGCCGAGGTCGTCGCCTCGACCCTGGCCGGGCCTCCCCCGCCGCGCCCCTCCTGGTCGGCACGCTCCCTCGCCGAACACCTGGGGATGTCGCACACGACGCTCGGCGCCGTCTGGCGCCGCTGGGGCGTGGACGGCGAGGGCGCCTCCCCCGTCACCCTGCCCACCTCACCCCCGCTGACCTGCCGGGAGCCGCTGCTGCTCGGCCTGTGGCAGCAGGCGGACTCGGCGGTGGTCCTGCTGGCCGAGGTGCCGCCGGGCCGTTCCGTCGCCGCGGCGGCGCCGTTCGTGCCCGCCCCGGCGGACGAACGGCAGGCGCTCGCCGCCACGCTCGCCGCCGCCCTCCCGGGCACGGGCACGGGCGCCGACGCCGACGCGGAAGCCGTCACCGACGGGGTCACCGAGGAGGGCGGCGCCGCGCTGTCCGGGCTGCTGGCCGCCGTGCGCGACGAGTACCGCGGCCTGGCGGTGCACGCGATCGCCCTCGGCGGCGCCGCCTCCGCCACGGCGCGCGGCGGTCAGCGCGCGGCGGGCCCGGAGACGTGGCACACGGCGGGCGAGTCCATGAGCTGGGCCGCGACGCTGGCCGTCGTCTGCCAGTTGCAGCTGCGCCACAGCCCGTCGTCGGCGGGGCCCGTCCACCACTCGCTGGTCGAGGCCCTGCACGCCCGCGCCGGTCGGGCGCTGGTGTGGCGGCGGCCCAGCGGCGGGGCCGTGACCGAGCCCCAGGCCCTCGCGCCCCGCGCGTTCGACCAGTTGGCGCTCGGCTCGTTCAACGAGAAGCTGGTCATCGAGTCGATCAGGGAGGCCGGTTCGCTCAGCCGCGTGGAGATCGCCCAGCGCACCGGGCTCACGCCGCAGGCGGTCTCCCGTATCACCCGCAACCTGCTGACCTCGTCGTTCCTCGTCGAGGACACCGTGCGGCCCGGCATCAAGGGCAAGCCGCGGGTGCCCCTGCGGCTGCGGGCGGACGCCGCCTGCGCCCTCGGCATCCACCTCGACCCGGAGATGATCACGCAGGTGGTGGTTGACCTGTGCGGCGGCGTGCGTGACCAGCGGGTCCTGCCGCTGCACGGGCGCACGGACCCGGCCTCCGTCATCGACAGCATGACGCGCCTCGCCCGCGAGGCCATCGCGTCGGGGGCGGTCTCCGACCCGCTGCTCGGCATCGGCGTGGCCGTGCCTGGCCCGCTGGACGCGGGCGCCGGAGTGCTCTGCGACCCGCCGCTGTTCGAGGGCTGGCGCGACGTGCCGCTGCGGGCCGCGCTCACCGAACGGCTCGGCGTGCCGGTCACCGTCGAGAAGGACGCCACGGCGGCGGCCATCGGCGAGCGCTGGATCGGCGCGACCGAGCGCTCCGGGGACTTCATCTACCTCTACCTGGGCACGGGCGCCGGGGCGGGCGCGTTCCTCAACGGCGACGTGTACCGGGGCCGCACCGGCAACGCGGGCGAGTTCGGCGAGCTGTGCGCCCTGTCGCTCGGGCTCGCCGACCCCGAGGCGGAGCAGCGGGTCAGGGTGCCGGAGTGCGCGCCCATGTCGGCCGCCCTGGGGAAGGCGGCGGCGGCCGGGCTGCGGCTGCCGGACGCGCCGGGACGGTACGAGCGGCTGTGCGCGGCGGCGGCCGAGGGCGACGAGCGGGCCGTGACCGCGATCCGGGAGGTCGCGAAGGTCCTGGCCAGGGGGGCGACGGGGATGATCGACCTGCTGGACACGACGCTGCTGATCGTGGGCGGGCCCGCCGTGCCGCCGTCCGTGGTGGACGTGTTCCTCACCGAGATGTCCGCCGCGGTCAACCGTTTCCCGCTGGCCCGCCGTCTGCGGCGCGTGCGCGTGGAGCACTCGGTCCTGAACGACTCGGCGGCTGCGGTCGGCGCGGCGTCGGGCGTCTTCCACTCCGCCTTCGCGCCGCGGCTGCGCACGCTGTCCCGCGCGGAGGCGGCCGTCTGACGGCGGCGCGGCAGGGAAAGTCTTTTACGCACCACCCGGCGCCCGCGCGGCCCCGGGCCGTCGTCGCTCCTGGTCAGCAACGAGCGTCGGGGCCGCGTACAGCCTGCCCCTGACGCCGAGCCACCGCCCGTCAAGCGCAAAAGACTTCCCGTCCACCGCGGACGAGGGCCTACCATGCGCCGTCGTGACCACTTACCGCGCGCACGACGACGGCTACGAGATCGACACCGACCCCGCCCGCCTCGACCTCGCCAGGGTGCACGACTGGCTCTCGACGGACGCCTACTGGGCCCTGGGCCGCAGCCGGGAGACGGTCGAGCGGGCGGCGCGCGCGTCCCTCAACTTCGGCGTGTACGCCCCGGACGGCGCGCAGGTCGCGTACGCGCGCGTCGTCACGGACCAGGTGACGTTCGCGTGGCTCTGCGACGTCTACGTCGCCCCCGCGCACCGCGGGAAGGGCCTCGGCGTCCGGCTGGCCGGGACGATCCGCGACCACCTGGCCCCGTACAACCTGAAGCGGGTGATGCTCGCGACGTACGACGCGCACGCCGTCTACGAGAAGGTGGGCTTCGGCCCCCTGCCCGAGCCGGAGATACTGATGGCCCTGCGCCCCGCCGAGGGCACGTGACCCACCGCCGCCCCCGGCAGGCCGGGCCCTGGACCTAGCCGCGCGTCCGCGGCCCCACCTCCCGCGTGACCGTGTAGGTGGGGACGCCGCTCATGCGCGGTTCGGCCTTGCCCGAGAGCCCTTCGAGCGCCGTCACGATGGCCGCCATCCGGCCCTCCGTGTCGGAGGTCTCGACGAAAGCGCGGTAGTCGGCCTCGCTCGCCCAGTGCACGATGTTGTAGACGCGCGTGCCGTCCGTGCTCACGTGGAACCTGGCGGAGCGATAGCCGGGGTAGAAGCTCACCCAGCGCTCCTGGATCTCGGCGAAGACCTCGACCAGTTCCGCCTGGGTCGAAGGGCCATCGACGGTGTAGTCGATGATCGAGTAGAAACCGCCGTCGGTGCTCACAACTGTTCTCCTGCTGCCGGTGGGAAGGGGCCGGACGAGGCGTCCCGCGAGGGCGAGTCTGCGACCTGAACATGGCTTGAGGTCAAGCGCACCCCTGCGGCCCGGCCGGGCCCACTCCCCCCCGTCACCCCAGCGCGGCTGCCTTCCGCAGCAGCACGGCGCGCTCCGTGACGTTCCGGCACAGCCGGGCCGCCAGCTCCAGCTCGGCCCGCGCCTCCGCCGTCCTGCCGAGCCGCGCGAGCAGTTCGCCGCGCACCCCGGGGAGCAGGTGCGAGCCGGAGAGACGGCCCGACGCGGCCAGGTCGTCCACCAGCGCGAGCGCCTCCCCCGGGCCCTCCGCCATCGCCAGGGCGATGGCCCGGTTCAGCTCCACCACGGGCGAGGGCGCCACCCGCCCCAGCGCCTCGTACAGCAGCACGATCCGCCCCCAGTCGGTCTCCCCCACGGTGGGCGCCGCCGCGTGGCAGGAGGCGATCGCCGCCTGGAGCCCGTAGGGGCCGAGGCCCCGGCCCCCGGCGAGCGCGTGGCCCAGCTCGGCCACGCCCCGCCGGATCGCGGAGCGGTCCCACAGCCGCCGGTCCTGGTCCTCAAGGAGCACCGCCTCGCCGTCAGGCCCGGTGCGCGCCGGGAAGCGGGCGGCCGTCAGCTCGAAGAGCGCCAGCAGCGCGTGCGCCTCCGCCTCCTCCGGCACCAGCACGACCAGCGTGCGGCACAACCGGACCGCTTCGTAGGCGAGTTCGGGGCGCAGCAGCCGCTCGCCCGCCGTCGCGGTCGAACCCTCGGTGAAGATCACGTAGAGGACGCTGAGGACGCCGCCGAGCCGTTCGCGGCGCTCGTCGGCCGGGGGCAGCTCGAACGGCACACCGGCCGCCGCGATCGTCCTCTTCGCCCGTGTGATCCGCGCCTGCACGGTCGGCACGGGGACGAGGAACGCCCGTGCGATCTCCTCGCTCGACAGGCCGCCGACCGTGCGGAGCGTCAGCGCGACGCGCGCCTCGGGCGACAGCACGGGATGGCAGGCGATGAACATCAGCGCCAGGACGTCGTCCTCGATGCGGTCCGGGTCCCAGGGCAGGTGCTCCGTCCCGGCGGCGGCCGGGGCCGTCTCCCCCTCGGTGAGCCCGGCGGCGAGCGCCGCGTACCGCTCGTCGAGCGCGGAGCGGCGGCGGAAGACGTCGATGGCGCGCCGTCTGGCGGTCGCGAGGAGCCAGCCCACCGGGTCGCGCGGCGGGCCGTCGCGTGACCAGCCGACGAGTGCCTCGGCCAGCGCCTCCTGGGCGACGTCCTCGGCGAGCGGGAAGTCGCGCGTCCAGCGGGCCAGCGCGCCGACGATGCGGGCGGACTCTATCCGCCAGACGGCCTCGACGGCCCGCCGCGCCGCGTCACCGCCCGGCGGGCCGTCGTAGACCTGCGGCATCAGAGCTGACCGGTCCGCTCGCGCCAGGCGCGCTCCCGGACGATCCACTCGTTGTCCTGCGGGAACTCGTCGATGCCGGGGACCCGGCGGACCTCGCACTTGGAGCCGGGGAAGGCCGGGAGGCGCTTGCCCCACTCGACGGCCTCCTCCTTGGAGGCGACGTCGATCAGGTAGAAGCCGCCGAACAGCTCCTTGGTCTCGCCGTAGGGCCCGTCGGTGACCACCGGCGTCTCGCCGCCGAACTCGATCACGACGCCCTGCGACGGGTCCTCAAGCCCCTCGGCCGCCACCAGCACGCCCGCGCGGATCAGCTCCTCGTTGAAGCGGCCGACCGTCTCCAGCATCTCGTCGAACGACGCGTCGGCCATCTTGGCGTTGGTCTCGTCCGTGCCCCGCATGATCAGCATGTACTTCGGCATCCTCGTTCTCCCTTCGTGGGCGGGCCGCCGTCCGGCCCTCTCACAGCAAGGTCGGACGGGGCCGCGGCGGATCGACAGCGCGCCACGACATTTTTCCGCGGTCACGGCGCAGCGCCCCGGAAGGACACGTCCTCCCCACACTCGACGCGCGCCCCACCGGATGCCCCGCGACGGCCCACGGAGTGAACACATATGCTTCACGGAAGTACACCCGGGCCGCGGTCCGCGACTCCCCGGGTGTCCTTCTGGCAGGCCGGTCCCCGGGGGCGACCGGCTTCATCGGCAGCGCACAGGGAGGGCCGGTCCGGCCATGCAGACACGCGTCAAGGCACTGGGGGCACGTCTGCTGCCCGAGACCGTTCGCCAGGCACGCGCGGAACGGCGCGAGGCGGAGCGGGCCGAGGAGGCGGAGCGCAAGCGCGTGGAGCGTGTCGCGGAGCGGCGCCGCGAGCTGCTGCGGTCCGACCCCGAGATCCGTACGGTCGAGGTCGCGGGCACGGTCTTCCACGGCCGGACGGTGAGCCGCTTCAGCGCGGCCGACGCGGCGGCCCGGAACCTGGGCCTGGTCTGCGACGCGCTGGAGAGCGCCGACATCGACCACTTCCTCGTGCCGGGCCGCTCCCCGCTCCGCCATGTGGTCGGTGTCCGCCACGCGGACCGCAAGCGGCTGCTGTCCGTCATGCGCCGGACGTACGGCGGCGGCGCCCTGTACGCGGCGAAGGCCGGTGCCGATCCGCTCCCGGCCGACGCCGTGCTGTACGCCGACGGGTCGCTGCCCGCCGCGCTGAAGCGGCTGGACACGATCCGCTTCGGCGAGATCCTGCTGAGCCCGGCCGGGGCCGTGCTCGCCGACCTGGGGTACGGGTGCGAGGTCGAGTTCTGGCGCGACGGGGAGCGCTTCCTCGCGGACGCGCGGCGGGTCGAGCGGCGCGGCACGCTGCGCAGCCTGGCCCCGCCCGCGCTCGTCGCGGACGCGCTGGTGGCGCCGCGCGCCAACGCCGTGACCGACGTCCTGCCGACCGAGGCGCGCGTCCCGGCGACGCTCACGGTCGCGGGCCGCGCCCACCCGACGTACGAGGGCTTCGCCCAGCCGCGCATCGACGCCGTCGGCTTCCCCGTCGATGTCGTCTACACCTGGGTGGACGGGACGGACCCCGAGCTGGCGGCGCGGCGGGAGGCGTACCGCTCCGGCGGGGCGCCGTCGGGCATCAACGCGCGTGAGACGGGCGCGTCGCGCTACGAGAGCCACGACGAGCTGAAGTACTCCCTGCGCTCGCTGGAGATGTTCGCCCCGTTCGTGCGGACGGTCCACATCGTCACGGACGGGCAGACCCCGGCGTGGCTGGACACCGACGCGCCCGGCGTGCGGATCGTGGACCACAAGGAGATCTTCGCCGACCCTTCGGTGCTCCCCGTCTTCAACTCCCACGCGATCGGTGCGCAGTTGCACCGCATACCCGGCCTGTCCGAGCGCTATCTCTACTTCAACGACGACGTCTTCGTCGGCCGCCCGGTCGGCGCGGAGCACTTCTTCCACGGGAACGGGATCGCCAAGCTGCCGTTCGCGCCGTTCCAGATCGGTCTCGGCGCCCCGCACCCGGACGAGCCCGCGCCCAACTCCGCGGGGAAGAACTCGGCGCGGCTGATGCTGCGGGAGCACGGGCGGCTGATCGTCAACAAGTTCAAGCACGCCCCGCACCCGCAGATCCGCGCGGTGATGGAGGAGTTGGAGGAGCTGTTCCCCGAGGAGATCGCGCGCACCGGCGGCTCCCGGTTCCGTTCGCTGACGGACGTCGCGATGGCCTCGACCCTGCACCACCACCACGCGTACCTCACGGGGCGCGGGGTGCCGGGCACATACACGTTGCGGTACATCGACATCGGCAAGCCGGAGTCGGCCGAGGCCCTCGCCGAGGTGGCGGAGACCCGCCGCTTCGACTTCTTCTGCCTGAACGACGTCCAGACGCCGCAGGAGGAGAAGGCGAACGCCGCCACCCGCCTGCACTCCTTCCTGGAGTCGTACTTCCCCCTCCCCAGCCGCTTCGAGCGCTGACGCGCGGGGGCGGCGCCCGGCCAGGGGGCGGCGCGGCGCGGAAAAAACGCGTGGACTCGGCCGACGCCCGCGCGGCAGACTGACCTGCTGTGCCTCGGCGTTCACGGTGTGTCGCCGGAGGCCGCGCGCGCCACCTCCCGAGGGATCACCCGGGAGCGGGCGACCGCCGCACCACACATCACCGCGGCCGGTCGGTGCGTCGGCGACCCCTCGTCGGGACGTCACCCGCCAGGCCGCCGTACGACCGCCCTGGGGTGGAATGGGAACGCCTGCATTGCGTGAGAAACCGCCGGAAAAAGGATCTGTACTCCTCGCACTCCGCTACTACCTCGGGGAGTTGAAGCGGCTGCGGCGGCTGACGCTCCCCGGGATGCTGCTCCCGGCGCTGGGCAACATCGGCATCAACTACATCGCGCCGCTGGTGGTCGCGAAGCTGGTCGGCCGCGTCGCCGGTGACGCCGACACGTCCGTCGGCGCGACACTCCCCTACGTGTTCGCCTTCGCCGGCGTGCTGCTGCTCTCGGAGACGCTGTGGCGCATCGGCATGCACTGCCTCAACCGCCTCGACGCGAACGGCATCGAGCACCTGTACATCATCGGCATGGACGAACTGTTCGCCAAGGACGCCGCGTTCTTCCACGACAACTTCGCCGGGTCCCTGACCAAGCGGGTCCTGAGCTTCGCCTCCCGCTTCGAACAGTTCGTGGACACGCTGACGTTCTCGGTCATCGGCAGCCTCGTGCCCCTGGCGTTCGGCGCCGTGGTGCTGTGGAGCTACGAGCCGCTGCTCGTCGTCGGCCTCCTGACCGTCATCCTCGTGACGGCGCTGGGCGTCACGCCGTTGATCAGGCGCCGCCAGGCGCTCGTCGCCAAGCGCGAGGAGGCCATCGCCCGGGTCTCCGGGCATGTCGCCGACAGCCTCATGAACATGGACACCGTGCGGGCGTTCGCCGCCGAGGAGCGCGAGGCGGCCGAACACCGGTCCCGCGTCGCGGAGTCACGGCGGCTGTCGCTGCGGTCGTGGGACTACGGCAACCTGCGCATCGACACGCTGGTCGCGCCGATGTCCGTGCTGGCCAACGCGCTGGGGCTGCTGCTCGTGGTGACGCTCAGCGGCGGCGGGCTCGGCGTGGAGGCGCTGGTGGTGACCTTCACGTACTACAACAACGCGACCCGCATCATGTTCGAGTTCAACCGGATCTACCGTCACCTGGAGAACGCCATGACGGAGGCCGGGCAGTTCACCGAACTGCTGCTGACGCCCGCCACGGTGCGGGACCCGGTGGCGCCCGAGCCGGTGGCGTCCACGGCGGCGGCCGACGTCCGGTTCGAGCGGGTCTTCTTCACGCACGGGGGCGGGAAGCCGCTGTTCACCGGCCTCGACCTGGACGTGCCCGGCGGCTCGCGCATCGGGCTCGTCGGCCGCTCGGGCGGCGGCAAGACCACCCTGACGCGGCTGCTGCTGCGGATGACCGACATCGACACCGGCCGCATCCTGATCGGCGGGCAGGACATCAGCAGGATGAGCCAGGCGGACCTGCGCGGCCTGATCGCCTATGTGCCGCAGGACCCGGCGATGTTCCACCGCACCCTGCGCGAGAACATCGCGTTCGCCAGGCCGGGGGCCACCGATGCCGAGATCCGGCGCGCGGCGGACGCGGCGCACGTCACGCAGTTCGCCGACGCGCTGCCCGACGGCTTCGACACGATGGTGGGCGAGCGCGGCGTCAAGCTGTCCGGCGGACAGCGGCAGCGCGTCGCCCTGGCCAGGGCGATCCTGCGGGACGCGCCGATCCTGCTGCTCGACGAGGCGACCAGCGCCCTGGACTCCGAGAGCGAGGTCCTGGTGCAGGACGCCCTGTGGCGGCTCATGGAGAACCGGACGGCGCTGGTCGTCGCGCACCGGCTGAGCACGGTCGCGGGCATGGACCAGCTGGTCGTCCTGGACCGCGGGCGGATCGTCGAGCAGGGCACGCACCACGAACTGCTCGCGTCGGACGGCGCCTACGCGAAGCTGTGGAAGCACCAGTCGGGCGGCTTCCTGGACGAGTCCCCCGCGCCGGTCGGCCGGGACTGACGCGCGCGGGCCGGTCTTGAGCGACTGCTCAATCGGGGTTACCCTCGTATTGAGCAGTCGCTCAAATGTGCTCCTGGGGAGGGGACATGGCCGGTCGTACGGCGGTCGTCGTCGGTGGAGGACCAGGCGGGCTCGCCAGCGCCGTCGCGCTGGTGCGGCGCGGCTGGCGGGTGCGCGTCCTGGAACGGGACACGGACCGGGCCGACTCAGGAGCCGGTCTCTCGCTGTGGCCGAACGCGCTGCGGGCCCTCGACAGCCTGGGGCTGGCGTCCCGCGTCCACGCGCGCGGCGCCGTCGAGCGGCGCGGCACCCTGCGCGACCGTGCCGGGCGCCGGCTGGCCATGACCGACAATGCGGAGATCGAACGCCGCTACGGCTGGCCGCTGCTCGTCCTGCACCGGCGCGATCTGCTGCGCGTCCTCGGCGAGGCCCTGCCCCCCGGCGTCCTCCTGACCGGCGGCGCGGTGCGGGAGACGCACGCCGACGCCGACGGCGTCGTGGTGACCCACGACGGCGGGACGTGCCGCGCCGACCTGGTCGTCGCCGCCGACGGGCTGCACAGCGCCGTCCGGCGACAGTGGTGGCCGCAGGGCCGGGAACCACGCTACGCGGGACACACCGCGTGGCGCATGAGCACCGAACCGCTCGCGGAACCGCCGTCGGAGGGGGCGGCGACCTGGGGTAGGGGCGAGCGGTTCGGTTTCACGGCGCTGCCGGGCGGGCGCGTCTACTGTTTCGCGACGGCCACCGCCCCGCCCGGCGGCGCGACGGGCGACCCGCGCGCCGAACTCGCCGAGGTGCGGCGCCGGTTCGGGCACTGGCCAGGGCCCGTCCCGGCCCTGCTCGACCGGGTGCCCGCCGCGCGGGTGCTGCGGCACGACGTGTACGACCTGCCGCCGCTGCCCACCTTCACGCGCGGCCGGATCGCGCTGCTGGGCGACGCGGCCCACGCGATGACGCCGAGCCTCGGACAGGGCGCCTGCCAGGCGCTGGAGGACGCCGTCACCCTCGCCGCCTGTCTCGGCGGCGGGGAGGACATCGACGGGGCACTGGCCAGGTACGACCGGCTGCGGCGGCCCAGGACGCAGGCCGTCGTCCGCCGCTCGGCGCGGCTGAGCGGCGTCGGCCAGTGGGCCTGGCCACCCGCCGCCCACGCCCGTGACCTGGCCGCGCGCCTGACACCGGCCGCCGCGACCCTGCGGTCCATGGACACGGTCCTCGGCTGGTCTCCCACGGCGGTGGTCTGATGCCGGACTGGACGTACCAGCCGCTGCGCGGCGTCGCGGCCACGCTGCTGGGCGAACGGCGCTCGCAGCGCGTCGCGTTGCGCACGCTGGCCCGGGTCGGCTCGCTGCCGGGCGGCGGCCGGGTGATCGCCTGGGCGTTCGGCCACCGGCACCCGCCCGCGCTGCTGGGCGGCACGGCCGCGGGCGTCCGCGTGACGACGCGGCTCGGGGCCGTCGTGCCCCCGCGCCTCGCGTGGGACGCGGTACGCGCCATGCCGCCGCTCGGGGCCGGGCTGGTGGAGGTGGCGCCGGTCCGCCTCGGTGACGTGGCGGCCGTACGGGAGGCGGCGCGTGGCCGTCGCGTCCCGGTGCTGGCGCACGCGACGGGGCCCGACGCCGCCGAGGTCGCGGCGGCGCTGGCCCCGTACGTGGACGCCGTGCGCACGCGCCCCGACCCGCGGACACACGTGCTGACCTCGCCCGACGTCGCGGACGCCGCCCGCGCGCTCGCCGACCCGCAGGCGGTGGTCCTGGCCGCGCCGCCGGTGCTGGTGCGGGCCGGGCCCGGCTGGTTCGCGCGCGTCACGGAGGCCGCGACCCCGACCCTCCCCACTCCCCCGGTACGCGACATCGGCCGCGACCCGCGCCGCTGGCCCGCCTGGTGGTGGGGCGCGCTCGTCGGCGTCGGCATGGTCTGCGCGGGGCTCGGCGCCGCCGCGATCGCCCTCGGCCCGGTCCTGCTGTGGTACGACCGCGCCTACCTGGGCGCGGACGTGGCGGACCTGCACCACCTCAACCACCATCTCGTGCACTTCATCCGGCACGACCGCATCACCATGGCGGGCGCGATGGTCGCGCTCGGCGTGCTCTACACCGGGCTCGCCGTGGGCGGCATGCGGCAGGGGCGGCCGTGGGCCCGGCAGGCGTATCTCCTCTCCGGCTGGGTCGGGTTCGCCACGCTCCTCTACTTCGTCGGCGTCGGCTTCGTCGAGCCGCTGCACACGGCCCTCGCCGTCGTGCTCCTCCCCATGTTCCTGGCCGCGACCCGCCGTGAGCGGACGCCGCCGCGCTGGAGGGCGTGGCCCGAGGGCACGGAACGGGAGCGGAACCGGGCGCTGACCGGGCAGTTGCTGCTGATCCTGGCGGGCGTCGGCCTGCTGGTCGGCGGGATCGCGGTGTCGTCGGTCGGGCTCACGGGCGTCTTCGTCGGCAGCGACCTGGAGTTCCTGCACACGGGCACGGACGCGCTGCGGGCGGCGAATCCGCGTCTGGTGCCGTTCATCGCGCACGACCGGGCCGGGTTCGGCGGCGTGCTGACGTCAACGGCCGTCGCCGTCCTGCTGCTGAGCGCCTGGGGCTGGCGGCGCGGGGAGGCGTGGGTGTGGTGGTCGCTCGCCCTGGCGGCGGCGGCCGGTTTCCTGCCCGCTCTCGTCGTGCACGGCTCCATCGGCTACGGCGATCCCTGGCATCTGGCGCCCGTGCTGGCGGGGTTGGCGCTCACGGCGACCGGCCTCGCCCTGGCCAGGCCGTACCTGTGTGTCGGAGTGGCCAGGACGCGCACGGCGCCGACGCCCCGTGACCGTCAGGGAGCGGATCATGCGTGAACTGCGGTGGGTGCTACGGCTCGTCCTGGTGGAGCTGGCGCTGTTCGCCGTCGTCTGGGGTGCCTCGGGAGTGGTGCTGGTGGCGACCGGGGGAACTGGCGTCGGTGGCTTCCTCGGCCTGGTCCGCATCGGGGCGATGACGGTGATCCCGTTCAACACCCTGCTGGTCGTCGTGGCCGCGGCCGTGGCGCTGAACCGCCCCCGCACAAGCATCCGCCGGTTGCTGGCCGCGTTCCTGCTGCCGTTCCCCCTGGCGGTCATGCTCTGGTTCTCCTTCTTCGTCTGGCTGCAACTCGTCGTGCTCTGGGTGTGGTTGCCGGTGATCCTGCTGGTGTTCCTCGCACCGGAGGTCCCGGCCGACGCCGGACGGCCGCGGGCGGCCGACGACACCGAGTACCGCTGAGTGCCGTCGGCCGCGCCGCGCGGCGGGTCACTCCCCCGGTGCGCCCGTCTCCGTCAACCGGCCGCCGTCCAGGCGCAGCCACCTGTCCACGCCGATCCGCGCGAGGAACCGCTCGTCGTGGCTGACCACGACGAACGCGCCGCGGTAGGAGGTCAGGGCGCCCTCCAACTGGCCGACGCCGACGAGGTCCAGGTTGTTCGTCGGCTCGTCCAGCAGCAGCAACTGCGGGGCGGGCTCGGCGCACAGCACGCAGGCCAGGGTGGCGCGCAGCCGTTCGCCGCCGGACAGCGCGCCCGCGCGGAGGTGGGCGCGCTGCCCCCGGAACAGGAAGCGGGCGAGCAGGTTCATGCGTTCCGCCTCCGGCCGGTGCGGGGCGGCTGCGGTGAAGTTCTCCGCCACGGTGCGGTCGAGGTCGAGCAGGTCGAGACGCTG
This sequence comes from Streptomyces avicenniae, assembly GCF_000719135.1. Taxonomy (GTDB): domain Bacteria; phylum Actinomycetota; class Actinomycetes; order Streptomycetales; family Streptomycetaceae; genus Streptomyces; species Streptomyces avicenniae. The sequence goes on from NZ_JOEK01000019.1 coordinate 134,038, forward strand.
CGAGAGGTACGCGACGCGTCCGTCCGCCCGCCTGATCCGCCCGCCGTCCGGCGCGAGGCCGCCTTCGACCAGCCGCAGCAGCGTGGTCTTGCCCGCGCCGTTCGGGCCGGTCAGTGCGATGCGTTCAGGGCCGCGGACGGTGAGATCGACGCCCCCGGCCGCGAACTGGTCACGTCCGCCGCGCGCGGCCTGCAACTCCTCGCCGAGGAACAGGGTCCGCCCGGCGGGCACGTCGGTCTCGGGCAGGTCGAGCGTGAGGCGCTGGTCGTCGCGCAGGGAGCGCTCCGCCTCGTCGAGGCGCGCCTTGGCCTCGCCGACGCGGGAGGCGTGCGTCTGGCCCGCCCGCCCCGCCGACTCCTGGGCGCCCCGCTTCATGTTCCCGGCGAAGATGCGCGGCAGCCCCGCGCTCTTGAGGTTGCGGGCGGCGTTGCTCGCGCGCCGCTCCGCGCGTTCGCGTGCCTGCTGCATCTCGCGCTTCTCGCGCTTCAACTCCTGTTCGGCGTTGCGGACGTTCTTCTCCGCGACCTCCTGCTCCGCCCGCACGCTCTCCTCGTACTCGGTGAAGTTGCCGCCGTAGAGGCGAAGTTCGCCGCCGTCGAGCTCGGCGATGCGCTCCATGCGGTCAAGGAGGGCGCGGTCGTGACTGACGAGCAGCAGGCTGCCGTGCCAGTCCGTCAGCACGTCGTGCAGCCGGTGCCGCGCGTCGATGTCGAGGTTGTTGGTCGGCTCGTCCAGCAGCAGGACGTCGGGCCGCTTCAGCAGCTGGGCCGCCAGCCCGAGGGAGACGGCCTGGCCACCGCTGAGCGTGCCGAGGGCGCGGTCGAACGCGATCCCGGCGAGGCCGAGCCGGTCGAGCTGGGCGCGGGTGCGCTCCTCGATGTCCCAGTCGTCGCCGATGGTCGTGAAGTGCTCCTCGCGCACGTCACCGGACTCGACGGCGTTCAGGGCGCTGACCACCGCCGCGATGCCCAGGACCTCGGCCACCGTGAGGTCGGCGGTCAGGGGCAGCGTCTGCGGGAGGTAGCCGAGGGTGCCGTCCACGGAGACGGAACCGGCGGAGGGGCGCAGCTCCCCTGCGATGAGGCGCAGCAGCGTGCTCTTGCCCGCGCCGTTCGGGGCGACGAGGCCCGTGCGTCCCGGGCCCACGGTGAAGGACAGGTCCTGGAACACCGGCGTGTCGTCGGGCCAGGAGAAGGACAGGGTGGAGCAGATGACGGACGAACCGGACATGGAGGAGACCTCGGTGGTGAGGCGGGCGTGCGCACGGCACTGCCCGTGGCATGGGAGAAGGGGACGACTGAGCGGCCACGACGGCGGTGCTCCTGGGCACCGGCCGGTGGCCTGACAGACCGGGTCTCACCCGGAGATGTCGTCGTCACCCACCATGACTGGTCTCCTCCTGCGTACAACGGGTCCTTCGCCAGGGTAACAGCCGGCCGGATGTCCGGCGCCTGAACGCCTCCGCGCCCCGCGCGGGACGGCGTCGGGCGGGCACGGGAGCGCCGTGCCGCGCGCCAACTACACTGTGACCTGCGGTCATGGTGAGACGCGCGCCCTGGCGGGCGTGCGTCCCGAGGCGGGGAGATCATGGGAGAAGCGGGGCCGGACCGTGACGCCGCCCGCGCGGTCGCCGCGGCGGTCCTGGGGCGTGACCCGGGCCCGATGGCCCCGGCGGAGAGCGCTTCCCACCACGTGTACGTCGGCCGGGCCGTCGTCGTGAAACTCATCGAGGCGGACGGCCACCCGCGCCTCGGCCGCGAGATCGCCCTCGCGCCCCACCTGCCCGCCGGGCTCACGGCCCCGCTGCTCGGCAGCGGGCTGCACCGGCTCGGGACACGTGACGTCCGCTACGCCTGCTACGCCCGCGCCCCGGGGGCGTCCCCCGGCATGGGCATGCCCGGTGTGGACGGCGGCACCGCGCGCTCGCTGGCGGAGGCGGCGGTCGGGCGGCTCGGCCTGCTGCACGGCTGGACGCCGGACGGCGACGTCCGGCGGACGCTGGACGAGCCGCCCGACCACGGGGGGTTCGTCGGCCGGGCCGCGCTGCTCGCGGACATCGACGGGCTGCGGGCCCTGTCCGGGAGCGGAGCCGTACCGCGCCGTCTGCTCGACGGGCTGGCGGCGATCGCGGAGCGCGCGCCGCTGACCGCGCGGACCGTCGTGCCCGTGCACGCCGACTGCCACTGGGGGAACTGGCTCGCGAGGGGGCGGAGCGTGACGGCCCTGCTGGACTTCGAGTGGGCCCGGCTCGGCGAACCGGCCGACGACTGGTTCTTCCTGGCCCGGTTCAGCGGCCCGCACCGGGAGGCGGTCCTCGACGTCGTCGCGCGCGCGACGGCGACCCCGAAGGAGACCCTGCGGGCGCAGTGCGAGGTCCGCGAGGCGGCCCACCTCGCCTCCGACCTGCGGACGACCCTCGGCCGCTCCGCCGGGCAGGCGCGGTCGGCCGCCGACCGCCTGCGTGAGGTGCACGAACTCGTGACGGCGCGCCGCTGGTGGCCCCACGCCCGATGACCGTGGCCGCCCCGGGGCGTGTCTCTTTCGGGGGGTGTTGCGCCGTTGTCCGGCGTGGCGGGGCGTCGTTGTGATTGCCTGACGGAACGTGATCGCCTGGGTGCAGGGGGTGGGGTTCGTGGGGCGTCCGTCCGACTGGAGTCCGTTGGGGCTCGACGGTGATCCGACGCCGGGTGATCCGGCGGAGGTGCGTGAACTCGCG
>NZ_JOEK01000020.1 GCF_000719135.1 Streptomyces avicenniae
CTACACCCGCACCTCGGAGTATCCGACGGGGGTGTACACGTTGCCGAAGTACCTGGACGAGAAGGTCGCCCGCCTCCACCTCGACGCGTTGGACGCCCGCCTGACGGAACTGCGGCCTGACCAGGCGTCGTACATCGGCGTGCCGGTCGATGGTCCGTACAAGCCCGACCACTACCGCTACTGACCCACCACGCCCTCGTGTGCCCGGCCCCACCACAAGGCCGGGCACACCGGACCCCTCCCAGCTCACGGAGCAGCCATGCCGCGCGCACCCGAACCGATGACTGCTCCGCCCCCGCCGAACCCCGCCGCGACGGTCCGCCGGATCAGCGTGGACGCCGGGGGAGTGACGCTGTCCGGGCTGCTCGGCGAGCCGGAGCACGCCCCCGCGCGGGCCGCCGTGGTGGCGCTGCACGGCGGCGGCCTGAACGCCGGATACTTCGACGCGCGCACGGCTCCCGGCCTGTCGCTCGTGACCCTCGGCGCGAGCCTCGGATACACCGTGCTCGCCCTCGACCGCCCCGGCTACGGCGCGTCGGCGGCCCGGCTGCCCCTCGGCCAGACGCTGACGGACCAGGCCGCGACCGTGACCGGCGCGCTGCGGGACTTCACGTCCCGCCACGCGACCGGCGCGGGAATCCTCCTCCTGGCGCACTCCTTCGGCGGCAAGGTCGCGATCGGCGCCGCCGCCGATCTCCCCGGCGAGACGCTGCTCGGCCTGGACCTCTCCGGCATCGGCCACGCCTACCAGGACCCCCGCCACGGCCCGCCCGACCTGACCCGGCACGGGGACTGGCGGCGCAACTGGGGCCCACTGCACCTGTATCCGCCTGGCACCTTCCAGGCGCGCAGCGTCCCCGTCGAGCCGATGCCCGCCCAGGAGATCGCGGACGCCGCCCGCTGGCCCGCGCACTTCCGCGACCTGGCGCCACGCGTCCGGGTACCCGTCCGGCTGACCTTCGCCGAGCACGAGGCATGGTGGCGGCACGACCCGGACGCGCTCGCCGAACTGACCGCCGCCTTCGGCGCGGCGCCGCACGTCCGCGCCGAACGCCAGCCGGACGCGGGCCACAACATCAGCCTCGGCTGGGCGGCCCGCGCCTACCACCTGCGCGCGCTCGCGTTCCTTGAGGAATGCCTCGCGCCCCGCGCGATCGCGTCCTGAACCCAGCGCCCGCCGCCGGTCACGTCGAGGACCGTCCCGTCGGGGAAGAAACAAAGAACCTGCACCGTTATCCGCACCTCTTCTCCTCGTTGATCGCGGTGTCGATCATCGCGATCAAGGAGGAGAAGTGGATCTACGTCACGAACTGATGGAGGGTCGGGCCCAGCTGCCCCGCGCTGGTGCCGTGGTGGAAACCGGTGAGGCCCACCCTCCTTTCATCGCCATCGACGGCATCGGACGCGAGGTGGAGCCGGTCACCGCGTACCTGCGCGACCTGGCGCTGAGTGACAGCAGCCCGCTGACTGCACGTAGCTACGCCTTCGGGATGCTGCGCTGGTTCCGACTGCTGTGGCTGCTCGATGTGGCCTGGGAACGGGCGACCGAGGCGGAGACGGCCGTCCTGACCGGCTGGCTACGTACGGCCCCGAACCCGCGGCGTCGGCGGCGCAACCCGCAGTCGCCGCCTCCGGGAACGGTCAATCCGCGGACCGGGAAGCCGTACCTCAGCCCCGGGTACTCACCGACGACGATCAACCACGCCCTGTCGGTGGTCAGCGGCTTCTACACGTTCCACGCGCACTACGGACGCGGCCCGGTGGCGAACCCGGTGCCCGCCTCGCCTCAGCGTCGCCGGGCCTTGAGCCACCTGAGCCCGCTGGCGCCCAAGCCGGTGTTGGGCCGGTCCAGTGCGCCACGCGAACATCCAGACCACCAGCCGCTATCTCGCGGTGCGGGTCGAGGAGATCTTCGACGCCCTGCTGGAGCACTACAACCAGCCGCGCCCCCAGGTGAGCTACCCGACCGGCTACGCCGCCGACGACATCGCGGCGGTGTTCGGTGCCCAAGACCGCCGCGAGCCCCACCACCGGCGTCAGCCGCCGCCACGGCCCGATCGCCGAGGGCCTGGACTACCCCAGCCGCTTCGTCGGCGGCCCGATGGCGCCACTACCAGGAGCACCTGGAGCACCGGCGCCAGATCCGTCCCACCGACGAATACCGGGACACCACCTCCGACGAGTGGACGGAGTTCGAGGAGCACTTCGACCGCCGCAAGGTCGAGCTCGGCTCCTGCGCCCGCCCCTACGGCACCCCCTGCCAGCACGAGCACGCCTGCTTCTCTGAACTTACTGCCGAACCTTGCTCGTAGCCACGATGTCGATGGCGACTCGGAGTGGTGTTTCCGCATGTCCCAGTAGTGCCCGGGTGATTGCGATCGCCTGGATGATGCTCATGCCGCGCTCGGCAAGGAGGGTCTGAACGGCTTCCATTCCGTCGCTCTGCAGGACTGGTCGGGACTCCTCGACCAAGGCGGTCCAGCATGCGGCCTGCTCGGGGCTTATCCCGATGACGTGGTCAAACACGACTGCTTCCTTCCCGTGCTGAGCCGATGGGTTGTGCTCACATCATCTCGGAGCTGACTGCCGCGCTCAGGGCATTCACGGCGTCATCGTATTGATAGCGGTCGAAATGGAATGGGCCGAATCCCGAATAGTCGCGTGTCTGGCGGTGGGGTTGCTCGAAGGAGTCCCAGATCACGAGCGGGCCGCCGTCGCCACGGTGCTGGCAGTCGAACCGGATGTCATTACTGGTCATCCAGTGATTGTGTCAGCGAAGCCGTTCCCCCCGCCTGGGTGGATTGAGCTGCGGTTATGCGCGGCATGCCGAGGTCGATCGCCGTACCGTCGGAAGCTCGTCGGTTCATCTGAGCAAGCTTGTCTTCGGCGCCAGCCAGGCTGACCCTGAGCCCTTCGACCTCCCCGAGCCAGCCCTCGCGCTCGGCCTCGGTGATGCGGGCGACGAGGTTGTCGCGGATCTCCTGCAACCGGCCGCGCTGGGCCGGGTCCGGCCGGAGAAGCGAGCAACGAACGCAAGCGTGTTCATGAACACAAGGGCTTGAAAAGGCGCGACCGCAGGTGCCGATGGAGACCTTGCGCTTCTCGAAGTGCGCGAGGAAGGCGTCCCATTCCTCCTCGGTGGGGGTCCGATACTCTTCGCTGGGCCGGACAGTCCTGCGGCGGGCGATGAAGGCGCGGTGAGCCTCGATGGTCTCGGCCGGGTAAATCGCCTTGTAGCCCATCGTCGTGTCAAGACTCTGATGCCCGCAGAGCACTTGCGCGATGTGCGGTGGCAGGCCGTTCATGATGGCTTCGGTCACGAAGATCCTGCGAAAGTCGTGCGGGGAGAAGACGAGCGGTTCGCCGCCGGCATCGGTCAGGCCTGTGGTGGCCAGCGCGTTGATCAGAAGCTTGCGGAGCGCGGTCGGAGTGAAAGCGCGGTGTTCGGTGCCGATAGTGCGTTGGAACAGCAGCGGCATCGGCGGGTTCCAGACCCGCTCGTGGACGTCGTAGGAGGTCACCAGCGGGATCGCGCGGCTGCTTCCTCGCAGGCGGCGGATGATGGTGGAAAGGATGTCCGCCAGTTCCGGGCTGATCAGCAGGAGCCGTTCGCTGTCGGTCTTGGAGGGGGCGACCTGCAGCAGGGGCACGACTTCGCCGGTGCTTGGGAGCCGGTATTCGGTGATGCTGTGGTGGGTCAGCTCCAGGAGTTCCTCGTTGCGGATGCCGGTCAGGCGCAGGACCTCGATCGCGGCGAAGGCCCAGAAGGCTTCGGTCTCTTCGTGGGTGAGGTTCCGCCGCCGCCCGGTCGAGGTCTCCTCGGCCCAGATCAGGTGCCCGGCGGCCTTGGGCGCGTCGGCTCTGCGCAAGGCCCCGGCAGTGTCGGGAATCAGATCCCCGGGCCGGGTGTGTTCGGCGGCAGCCAGTAGTTCGGCTGCGGCGTGGCGCCTGCGGTCGGCGGTGTCGGTCAGCACCGGCAGGACGGCAAGCCGTTCGCGGGTGCGCTGGTCCATCCGGGCCTTGCGATGTTTGCGGTCCTTGGCCTTGCTGATCTCCTCGCCGCTGATCGGGCAGGGCACCACCCACGGCGCCCAGCGGGCCGGCTCTTCAGCAGCCCAATGGGCGATGTCCAGATAGAAGGAGCGGACGCGGATGAGCTCGTCCTTGGCGTTCAGCCGGGGGCTGGCGATCTCGACGGCGGTGCCGTCCGGACCGATCGTGGTGCGCTTCTTGGTGGCGATGTCCGTCTTCCAGGCCCGGGCCAGTGCCGGTGGCAGCCGCAGGGAGTCGATGCCCGGGGAGAGCGCTTCGATCCGGGTCCAGAACAGCCCGGCCAGTGTCCGCGACACCGCGTCCAGGCTGGTGTAGTCCAACGACGGTTGCCGTTCGCGCAGGTAGTCCACGATCAGGTCGCGGACCCGGCGGCACTGGATCGGATAGCGATCCACGAGTTCTTCGATACTCAGCCGGCCGGCGGCAAGCCCGAACGCTCGGATCGTGGCCGGGGCGTCCTCAGGGAAGACACCCAAGGCTCGCAGCCGAAGGTAGAAGTCGACTTTGCGCTGACCCCCGCGGACATGGACCCGACGCAGGGTGTCGACCAGCTCCACGCAGTCGCCGACGGTGATGTCAGCGATCGGACCGCCCTTGCAGGCCAGGAGCATCGCAATCCGAGTCGCCGCGATGGTGACTTCTCCTCGGGCGCTGACCGGTCCGGACTCGGCCAGCTGTACCAGCCGTGCGAACCCTTCGGGGTCGCGGACCTCGGCCATGACCGGAGCCAGGTGCTTGTGGGTGCGGGTGAGCATCCAGGCCAGGTCGGGACGGATGACGTCGCCGCAGGCCAGCATCAGCAGCCCGGAGGTCAGGTCAACGCGCTCATACGACGGTGACGGCCCACTCTGGCGCAAGAATCTCAGCGGGAGATCCGTCCAGTTCGCGCCGGGGATGTCCTCAGCGCAGCTGGCCTTCCACCGCTGCTGCCAGGTATCCCCGGGGAGGCTGGACAGCCAGTGCAGAATTTTGGTGACCCCGCGCCGTCGCCCGGCCCGGGTGGCGTTGGCCGCTGGCAAGAACGGTGGCGCCGTCAGCCGCCGCAGCACCTCGTCCGACGACTGCGCTGTCGTCGGCCACCATGCTTCTGCGGAGCGGGGCGGGAACCGTTCCCTCAGTACGTTGTTCCGTGCTCGGGCCTGTTCGACTGTTGCATTCGCGGTCTGCAGTTGTCGGCGGGTCGAGTGTTTCGTGGTGGTGGTCATGAAGACCGCCCGAACAGCACGTCCAAGGCTTCCGGGTTGTAGCCGGGTGCGGGAGGCGGCGGCACCGGTTCGGTGTGCCGGTCTGCCTGTCGGGCGTGGTGGGCCAGCACCTCGGCCACGACCTCGTCCTGGCGCGGCGCGAGGTAGATCTCGGTCGTGGTCAGATGCGCGTGTCCGAGGACCCACTGCACGTCGGTCAGCGTCAGCGCCGGGTCGCGCACCATGCGGGCGGCGGCGCTGTGGCGAAGGTCGTGAAGGGTCCAGTCCGCGCCGAAGGTTGCGTTTACCCGCTCGAACATGCGGTGGGCGCCGTGGTAGGTCAGCGGCTGAGACGGACGTCGTAGCGTCCACCACACGGGCTGCGTCCGGCCCCTCGGCACCAGCCCGTGCAGCTCCTGCTGGTAGAGCCGCAGCCATACGAACGCATCTGCCGAGGCCGGCACCTGCTGCCGTGCTCGGGAGCCCTTCCGCACAACGCTGATCAGCTGCTGCCCTGGGTCGACGTCGCACTGCCGGACGCCGATCAGCTCCGAGGCCCGGACTCCGCTGGAGATCCAAAACGCGATCATTGCCCGGTCCCGGTTCGACCGCAGCGCCGCGAACAGCGAGTTGAACCACTCGTCCGGGATCGAGCGCGGAATCCGGCGCGGAACCGTGGGCCGGTAGCGGCCGGTCCGCTCTGGCGCCCAGGCGTCCATCGGGTTGTGGTGGGCGTGTGCGCGGCCGGAACGACGAGCCAGGTCCAGCGGGAACGGGTTGAGCAACGGCCCGGATCCGGCATCGCGGTGCAGGTCGTAGAACTTGCGCAGCACCGTCTCGCTGTGGGCGACGGTCGACGGGGCATAGCCGAGCCCAGGGCTCGTCTTCCCGGTTACGGGGTTCGGGGTGCCGATGGTGCGGGCTGGCCGCCGCTTGGCCGCGGTTGCTCGCGGCTTGACCGTCAGCTGGATCCAGCAGCTGAAATCCCGAGCGTCCACGCGTGTCGCTCGATCCCACGGCACTTCGACCGCGTGCAGGAACCGCCACCAGCGCAGCAGGTCCATGCCGTAGGAACGGACGGTTGCCGCCGCCCTCCCGGCTGCGAGCAGTTCCTGGAAGAACACCGCGACTGGCGCCACGACCGCGCCGTCGGCGTCGACGAGCCGGTAGGGCTCGTACCGGTCGCCGGTCTCCACCACCCGACCCCACCGAGGAAGGGCCAACCTCGACAGATCCCGCTCGGGCACACGATCGTTCATCACGACCGCAGACCGTACTGGGCCGCAACCTCACCTGTGCCCTGAACTGCACAATCAACCTGGTTCGTTCAGTCAACGGGGCATCCGCTGCCCGATGCTCCACGTCAATCCCAAGATGCTCGCCCGGCTCTCCGAGCTCGAAGCCGACCTCCTGCAACGCAGGACGCAGGCCGAGGCCGAAGGCTGGATCGGTGAGATCGAGGGCATCGACCTCACCCTCACTTTCCTCCGCGCGAAGCGCGACGAGACCCAACGCCGAGCCCAGCGACCAGCCGTCCACCTCGGCATCCCTGCACGCCGCCGTCCCCAGGAGTCCGAATGACCCTCCCAGGGCCAATGCCTGGAAGCGACCAGCCGTCACCGAAGGATGACGTTCACGCCTCGTTCCTCGAAGATCTCCAGGAGGAGGTCGAACAGCACAAGCTCGCGGTCACCGGCGGGCACGCGCTCTACCAACCGTTCCCGAGCCTCGGCCGAGGAATCCCAGTGCAAGGTGAATGGAGCAGTGGCGCCCCACCCGCCGCAAAGGCAGTCGTCCAGAGCGGCAAGGTTCCAGCCGAAGTATCCGCCGGGTCCGTTGATGGCCTCACCGATTGCACAGTAGAAGCTGTCTTCGCCGACCATGTGCCGGCCGTCCAAGGCGAACACCTGGCCTGCAGGCGCATCGGGCTTCCCCTGGCGTTGGTACTCCCGGGACCACAGGGCTACCGACAGCCACGCGTGTCGATCCTCGGGTGCGAGTTCGTGCCACATGCCGGTGCGGTCCAGTTGACCCGTGCGGACCAGATCCCACGCTCGTTCCGCTCCGGGCAGGGCGTTCTCGCACCGCAGCGTCACTGTGACGTCCACGAGGCCGGTTCCAAGGGCGGAAGGCTTGGCGTCGAGGACGGTGACCTCGTTGACGAAGTAGGACCCCATGGTGGCACCGTCGCCGTCGAGAAGGGCGAGCCATGCGTTCCCCGCCATGGCGCGACGACCACCGACATGATCGAGGCTCTTCAGTAGGCCACCCTGCGGGAGACACCCTTCGAGGTGCACTCGGCGTGCGCCCTCCTCGTCCGGCAGAGGGGTGAAGAGCCCCTCGGCCTCGTGAGTAAAGCCCCAGAAGTCACTGTCGTCCTCGTCCGAGGTCAGCGCGTACTTCTGCCCCTCGCTGGCCCGCCCTGATGTTCGCATCGCACCCCCAAGGAGAGCGCTGATCTTACCGACGCCCGACAACTCACCGGGCAGTCGTCGGCGCTGTCCCCACCCCGTCTGTCTCGGAGGCCCATTGACGAGCCACATAGCCCCGTTCACCCCTGAGAGTGAAGTGCAGAGAAGCACGTCGGCGGCGAAGATGCCCGCGGTGTGTCGGGTGGGCGGCATGGCTCACGGCACGTCCCCGGCCACGGCTCCTTCCCCGCCCCCGCGGTCCTCCGGCGCCACGCGTTCGAGCTTCGTCCAGCCGGTCCAGCCCCGCTCCCTCAGCAGCTCGGCCAGCCGCCGGGCCGGTGGCGCGGCGTCGAACGCCAGGGCGTCCATCAGCGTGGCGAACGGCGGCTCGACCCCCGTGTCGTCCACATAGCCCTCGCCGTGCTCCTCGGCCATCCGCGTGAGAAGGACGGCCAGCCCGTCGGCCAGCGCGGCGAGCCGCGGGTCGTCGTCGGTCCGGTCCAGCGCCCGGCCCAGGGCGAGGTAGAAGGCGACGAACTGCGGGTCGGCGAGCTGCTCCCGCTTGCGCGCCATCCACCCCGCGACCCGCTCGGGCGAGCGCGCGGCCAGTGGGATCCACCCGTCGCGCTCGACCTGGACGATCCGCTCGTCCACCCCGAGCGCCCGCAGCCGGTCGAGGTAGCCGACCACGTCCTGAGGCAGCGCCAGGCCGTCCCCGGCGACGAGCCGCGCGATCCGCTCACGCCGTCGCTGCCGCTCGCGGATCTCCGCCCGCAGCCGCCTGTCGATGTCCGCGACAGCCGCCGCGAACTCCTCCTCACCGGCACGCAACAGCTCGCGCACGCGCGCCAGCGGCACCCCGGCCTCGGCGAGCGTCCGGATCCTGATCAGCTCGACCACGGCGCCGCCGCCGTACCTCCGGTAGCCGGAACGGTCCCGCTCCGGCTCCGGCAGCAGGCCCCTGGCGTGGTAGTGCCGCACCGTGCGTACCGTCACCCCCGCGTACGACGCCAGCTCGCCGATCGTCAGCGTCGGACCGCTCTCCCCCCGGCCGTTCACGAAGCGCCCCGGCCCATCCGTCCCGTCGCCCGGCGGATGATCCGGGCGATCTCCGGGGCGTGCGTGAAGACGAGCCGGTGATCGGCGTCCAGCCAGGACGCGGTGACGTCCGGGCGCTCGCCGACGAGCCGTTCGATGCCGTCGCGCCAGAGACGGTTGTGCCGTGGCGCGCGCCCCTCGCCGCCGTCACCGGCGATCGACCGGGACATGATCATGCTCACCGGGCGGTCGATCCGCCGGTACAGGTCGAGGATCCCGGAGCGGACCACGTCGATCTCCAGGTTCAGGACGTGGATGTCCTGGGCGGTCAGCAGCACCCGGTGCGCGCCGCCCCCGGTCCGCCCGCGCTCCTGCGACCTCGCCAGATCGTCCGCCATCGCCCGGAAGACGGCCAGGTCGGTGGCGCCGATGAACGGCTCGGGCAGGGGGTTCGCCCCGTCGATGAGGACGAGCCCGGCGATGCTCCCGGGATGTGCGGAGGCGTGGTGCACGGCCAGGTCCGCGCCCAGCGAGTAGCCCACGAGCACGGGCGGCGAGGCCGGGCCGACGCTCCGGGGGTCAGCCAGCACGGCGGCGAGGTCGCTCAGGAACGCGTCGAAGGAGTACCGGTCGGCGGCCGGGGCGAGGCCGTGCCCCCTGAGGTCGAAGGTCACCACCTCGTGGTCTTGGCGCAGGAGCCCGACCAGCCCGTGCAGATCCGCCTGCGTCGAGTTCAGTCCCGGGCACAGGACCAGCGGCCGTCCCCGGCCGCCGCGGGACACCGGGATCGTCACTCCGTCGTGGTGCACCGTGAAGCGCTCCACGGCCCTGCCGCCCTCCTCGCCGCTGACCGTCCGCCGCGGGGAGTCCGGGTCGCTCGCGTGCTCTCTCGTCGTCATGGCGAACATGCTGCGGGGCCGCCCCTGCGTCAGGGTCAACCACCCGGCCGCGACCACGTTCCCTCAGCCCCGCAGCGCCTTGTCCCCGGCCGCCTCGCGGGCAAGGGCCCACACCTCGGGAAGCTCACGCTCCCTCGTCTCGGCCGCGGCCCCCTCACGCCCGTGCAGCACACCCCAGGTGAAGCCCGGCTCACCCGCCGCGTGCGCGGAGATCGCCAGATGCCGCAGGGCGTCACGCGCCACGACGCCGTCGTGCTGCGCACCGCTCACCTGCTGCACGGCCTTGGCGCGCCTCCTCAGCCGCGCCGCGGGCTCCCCGAGGGCCGGACCGGCGGCCTCGGCCGCGTAGCGCAGTCCCTTGGCGGCCTTGCGGGCGTAGTGGATCGCCGCGTCACGCTCGGTCCCCGGCGGCATGGCCAGCGCACGGTCCATACGCTCCGCGAGTCGGCCGTACTCCTTCAGCAGCGCCTTGACCAGGACCTTCCCCGGCTTCCCGGCCGCCTTCGCGCGCAGCGGCGGGGTGTCGGCCAGGGCCCGCAGCCTCTCCAGCAGCTCCAGGTAGCGGGGCGAGGCGAGCGTGTCGAGCACGCGCTGACGGCCGTCGGCCCGATGCGCCGCGTCCCATATCTGCAGCCGCGCGGTGACGGGCCCGAGGATCAGCTCGCCCGGCAGCTCCCGGACGCCGGAGGTCAGCCGCTCCCGCAGCACCTCGTGGTCGCGTTCCGCGCCGAGCTGCCCGGCGAGCCACCGCAGATCCTCCCTGATGGGGTCGGTGACCTCCCGGTCGAGGACGGAGCGGTAGGAACGCAGGCAGCCGCGCAGGCGACGCGCCGTCGTGCGCATCCGGTGCACGGCGTCGGGCGTGTCGCGCCGGACGGCCGGGTCGAGGTCCACCAGGGTGCCGACCCACCGGTCCACGTACGCGAGCACGTGCGCACCGGCCGACCCGGGGGAGACCCCGGCGCCCGCGCCCGGCGCCTGTTCCGGGGCTGCCGCGGTCTCCGCCAGGGCGCGGGACACCTTGGACGGGCTCCGCGAGCGGCCGACGCCGTTCTTGCGCAGCACCTTCTCGATGCGGTCCAGGAGTGCGGGGTCGCCGCCGTCGGCCAGCTCGACCTCCAGCTCCGTCCACATCGTGTGCCCCCCGCCGTCGAGCAGCGAGTCGGCGCGCACCGCGTCCACGCTCAGCTCGGCCAGGACGTCGCCCTCCGCGCCGAGGAGCTGGCGCAGCATGCGGGTGGACCGCAGCCGCATCACCGGACGCAGCGGCGCTCCGCGGGTACGGGAGAGGGGGAGGTCGCGCAGTTCCCCGGGGACGTCCTCGGAATCCGGCGGGGTCTGGATCTCCTCCCGGCTGTCGCCCGGCAGGGGCAGCTTCAGGTGCCAGCCCGCGTCCGTGCCCCCGGTCCTGCGCCGCAGGGACGCGCTGCCGCGGGTCAGCCGGAGGTCGGCGGTGTCGTAGTAGACGGCGTCCAGTTCCTGCACGCCGCGGTCCGCGAGCGAGACGACAGGCTTCACGCCCGTCAGGTCGGGCAGCCATGAGGTGACACCGGCCGCGGGCGCCGCGTACTTGCGTTCTGTCTCTCGTTTCGACTGGGCCATACCGTACCCGTTGACGCAATCCCCGAACTCAAACCCGTACGTACCCCGCTTTCAGGTCAAACCGCCGGATCGGCCGCCCTTTTCGCGGGCGGCACGCCCTCGGGGGAATTGCCTACCGCGGCGGCCGGGAAGGGCGGAGACTCCTCCCATGGCTGACATGGGGGAGTTCCGGGAGGCGGTCACCGCGTGGGCGGCCGGTGGCGGCGGTGACCCGGCCCGCGAGCTGGCCGCGCGGCTGCCCGTCCGGACGGTGGTCCTGCTCGAAGGCCCGAGCGACGCGGCGGCGGTCGGCGCGCTGGCGGCGCGCCGCGGCCGGGACCTGGAGGCGGAAGGCGTCTGCGTCCTGCCGATGGGCGGCGCGATGAGTGTCGGGCGCTTCGCCCACCTCCTCGGACCCACGGGCCTCGGCCTGCGCCTCACGGGGCTGTGCGACGAGGCGGAGCGCGGATGGTACGCGCGCGGCCTGGAGCGGGCCGGTGCGGCGGGGGCGGAGTTCTTCGTCTGCGCGGCGGACCTGGAGGACGAGCTGATCCGCGCGCTGGGCGTCCCGCGCGTCGCCGAACTCGTCCGCGAGGAGGGCGACCTGCGCGCCCTCCAGACCTTCCTGCGCCAGCCCGCGCAGCAGGACCGGGGCCCTGAGCGGCAGCTGCGGCGCTTCCTCGGCACGAAGAAGGGGCGCAAGATCCACTACGGCCGCGTCCTCGTCGAAGCCCTCGACCCCGCCCACGTCCCTGCCCCGCTCGACGCCCTGCTCGCGAGCCTGTGACGAGCGGGCGTCACCGCTCTGCGGTCAGCTCGTCCAGCGTGGCGGACACCCCGTCGGCCAGCTCCCGGATCTGGGCGTCGGTGTACCAGGCGCGGCTGTAGGTCAGGTCGATGGCCAGGCGGCCCTGGTAGCGGCTGAGAACGGCGAAGATCATCGGCACGTGCCCGAGCGGTGCCATGCGCACGCTCCTGATCCGCGGCCCGCCCGCCGTCTCCGGTGCGGCGATGACGCCCACGTCGGTGATCACCAGGCTCGGCGGCTGCTGGTCGAGCATGTGCGGGAACGCGGCCAGCTCCCTCGCCGCCGCGCCGCTCTCCAGGGCGGCGCGCAACTGCGCGGCCAGCTCGCGCCCGATGTCGGCCGGGTGGGCGCCGTGCCCGATCCGCAGCCGGAGCGAGGTGGTCGTCGCCGCCGACTGGAGGACGTCGTCGGGCAGGGACGGGGTGAACCGGCGGCGCATGTCCACGGCCGTGGTGCACAGCAGCCGGACGGGGCCGTCGGCCGCGGGGAACCGGGCGCGCAGGCTGCTCAGCAGGACGCCGGAGACCAGGGCGTTGAGTGTCAGCCCGGCGCCCCGGGCCTGCCGGACGAGCCGTGCGGTCCGTTCCGCGTCGGCGCCGACCCCGAGGACACGCAGGCTCCTGTCCGGGCCCGGCCCGCCGTCGCGCGAGGCGAGGGCGGGGAGCAGCGCGGGCGGCGCCTGCGCGTCCTGCGCCGCGCGCTCGGCGACGAAGTCCCTGAGCTGCCCGGGGGTGGTGCGGGCGGCGAGCATGTCGTCCAGCGCCGGGCCCAGCACGGGCCGGACGACGTCCGAGGGGACGGGCCCGCCCGTGGCGAGGGCCGAGTAGAGGGTCCACAGGCGGCGATGGAGCGCCAGGTGGCTCATCCCGTCGGCGAACGCGCGCGGCAGCGTCATCACGATCCGGCTGTGCCCCGCTTCGTGCAGGACCGCGAGCCGCAGCAGGGGGCCCGCGTCCCAGTCGAGCGGCGCGTTGATCTCCTCGTGGAAGTCAACGCCCCGGTGCAGGACGGGTGTTGCCGTGCCCTCCTCGATGCGGACCGTCGGTCGCCCGTGGGGGGCCGCGCCGGTGATCCGCCCGGCGATCAGCGGGCAGGACACCCGCAGGTGGGGCAGGGCCTCGGCGAGGACCGTCTCGTCCAACTCGCCCTCGACCACGGAGTGCAGGACGAGCCGGACGCCGGCCGCGGCGATCGCGGCCTCGTGCGGCGCGAGGGGGCGTTCCGTCATGGGGGGGCTCCTCGTCGTCGTCGGCGGCGGCGGTGGGCCCGCGACGGGGCCGCACGGTGTCCAACGACCGTCACGGCCCCCGATCACGGGCGGAGCGGAATCCTCACGCCGGGTCGGCTCCGCGCCCGGCCTCAGCCGGTCCGGGTGCCGCTGACGGCGGCGGCGTGACCGGCGCCGCGGCCGTCGGCGCGTGCCACGACCACCCCGGCCCGTACCCGGACCGCGGCCTCCGTGAGGTCCCCGCCCGGGGGCAGTCCCAGGGCGGACGACACCGCGCCCTCCTCGTCGAACACGACGCGCGGACGCGGTAGTTCCCCCGCCGCGAACACCCGCCGCAGGCAGCCGGTGAGATCGGCGACGCGCAGGCGGGCCAGCCGTCCGGCCTCGGCCGCGTCGTCCGTGACGACGACGAACGTCAGCGCGTCACGCGGCGCCGCCGAGCGCACCGCGTCCTCGGCCGCGGACAGGCGGCCCACGCCCAGCACCACGACGACGCCGTCCTCGGCCGGATCGACCGCCCGGCCGGTGATCTCGTCGGTGAGCCCGCGCGGCGGCGCCCACGGGTCGTCGGCCGTCCGCGCCGGGGCGACGAACGGCAGGTGTGCCGCCGCCTCGTCGTCGGACAGGGCGATGTCGGCCAGGTGCTCGGCCGCGCGGGTCAGGTCGAAGGGGTCGCCGGTCCCCGGCGCGTTCTCCGCGCGCCAGGCCGCCCCGTCCAGCAGGGCGAGCGCCAGTTCGGCGGGCCGCACCATCCGGCGCCGCGCCGCCCGGCGCGACTCAAGGGCCAGCGCGAGCAACAGCGCCTCGAACCGGACGAGTTCGGCCAGCGCGGCCCTGGTCGGCGCGGTGTCGAGCACGCCGGATAGCGAACGCAGCCTGAGCCGTCCGCTCCCCGGCTCGTCGCCCGACAGGGGCAGCCGTTCGAGCCAGACCCGGGCGAACGCGCCGAGGGCCTGCCCGGCGGTCGCGGGCGACGCCGCCGGTGCCTCGGCGGCGTCCCTGGCCCGTTCCGCGTCGTCGGCGAGCACCGCGAGGTACAGCGCGCGCTTGCCGGTGAAGTTGGAGTAGACCGCGCCCCTGGTCAGGTCGGCCCGCTCGGCGATCCGGTCGATCTTCGCCTCGGCGTAGCCGCGCTCGGCGAACTCCGCCCCGGCCGCGACGAGTACCGCCGCACGGGTCCGCCGCTGCTGCTGCGCCCGGGTCAGCCTGGCCATCGTGGTCCCCTCTCCGTCCCCGGCATGATACAACTGGCATCCAGATGATAACGGCATCTGAAAACGACGAACATCGGAGATTCGCGTGGCAGGCGACAAGGGCTTCGAGGTCGAGGGACTCGTCAAACGGTTCGGCCGGATCACGGCCGTTGACGGGGTGAGCCTGTCGGCGCGCCGCGGGCAGGTGCTGGGCCTGCTGGGCCCGAACGGCGCCGGGAAGACGACCGTCGTCCGCGTCCTGGCGACCCTCCTGCGCCCCGACGACGGGCAGGTCCGCGTCGCAGGGGCCGACGTGCGGCGCGACCCGGCCCTGGTCCGCCGCCGGATCGCCCTCGCCGGACAGCACACGAGCGTGGACGACGAACTGACCGGACGCGCCAACCTCGTGATGCTCGGCAGGCTCCTCGACCTCAGGCGCACCGAGGCCCACCGGCGGGCCGGTGAACTGCTGACCCGCTTCGGCCTGGACGACGCCGCCGACCGGCTCGTCGCCACGTGGTCCGGTGGGATGCGCCGCCGCCTCGACCTCGCCGCCAGCCTGGTGGGGCGGCCCGAGGTCGTCCTCCTCGACGAACCGTCGGCCGGACTCGACCCCGGCAGACGCGACGCGTTGTGGCGGATGATCCGCGGGCTCGCCCGCGACGGCGTCACGGTCCTCCTCACGACGCAGTACCTCGAAGAGGCCGACACCCTCGCCGACGACATCGCCGTCCTCGCCCACGGACGGGTGATCGCCTCCGGCGCGCCCGCCGACCTCAAGCGCGCGACGGGCGGACACACGGTCGTCCTGCGCCCGGCGGACACCGGCGACCTCGATCCCGCCGCCGCGATCGTCGCACGCGTCGCGGGCCGTGAACCCGACCGGTCACGCCCCGGCGAACTCGTCGTACCGGTCGCCGGTGACGCCGCGTTCTTCGAGATCACCGCCCAACTCCGCACGCACGGCATCGACGTGGGCGAGCTCGCCTTCCGACTCCCCAGCCTCGACGAGGTCTTCCTGTCCCTGACCGGCGCCCGCACCACCGACACCGAGGACGCAGCATGACCACGCCCCTCCCCACCGCCGGGCCCCGCCCCCTCGCCACCGTGCGGCACAGCGCCGTCCTCGCC
Source organism: Streptomyces avicenniae (assembly GCF_000719135.1). Taxonomy (GTDB): domain Bacteria; phylum Actinomycetota; class Actinomycetes; order Streptomycetales; family Streptomycetaceae; genus Streptomyces; species Streptomyces avicenniae. The sequence goes on from NZ_JOEK01000020.1 coordinate 15,527, forward strand.
CGGCGCAGCCTCGTCAAGACCGGCCGGAACCCCGGCCCCATAGTGAACGGCGTCGTCACCCCGGCGCTGTTCCTCGTCCTCTTCCTCTACCTCTTCGGCCGCCCCGTCGCCGGGACCACCGGCGCCTACCTGCACCACCTCTTCCCCGGGATCCTCGTCATGGGCGCCGGGCTGACCGGCATGATCTCCACCGGCTCCGCCGTCAACCTCGACCTGCGGAACGGCGTCACCGACAGGTTCCGCAGCCTGCCCATCAGCCGCACGGCCCCGCTGCTCGGCTCCGTGGGCGCCGACGTCCTCCGCTACCTGATCGCCGTCGTGATCCTGTCCGCCCTCGGCACGCTGCTCGGCTTCCGCGCCGAGGGCGGCGTGCCCGCCGCGTTGGGAGCGGCCGGGCTCGCGATCCTCTTCGGATTCTGCGTCAGCTGGGTCACGGTCCTCATCGGCGTCCTCGCCAGGAACGCAGAGGCCGTCACGGCGTTCAGCTTCCTCACTTTCCTGCCCCTGCAACTGGGCACCAGCCTCGCCGCCCCGACCGACACCCTGCCCGGCTGGCTCCGCGCCTGGGCGGACGTCAACCCCGTCACCCACGTCATGGACGCCTGCCGCGCCCTGCTGAACGGCACGCCCGACACCGGGAGCATCGGCCGCGCCCTGCTGTGGTCGGCCGCCCTCTTCCTCGTCTTCTGCCCGCTCGCCGTCCGCGCCTACGGCCGCCGCGAATGACGAGCGCCGCTCCCGCACGACCGACCGCCCACCCAGGGGACGCACACGCCATGACCTCGCCGGAAATCCGCCCCACCGACCCCGGCCTGTGGGTGCTGCACGCGCTGCGCTGCGCCGGTGCCTCCAGCCTCGGACGCGTCCGCGCGTTCACGGGCCTCGACGGGCCGGACGCCGAGTCCGAGCTGATCGACCTCGGCGCCGCGGGCCTCGTCACGCGCACCCCGGGCGCCATGCCCTTCTGGGCGCTCACGGACGCGGGGCGCGCGGCGGACGCGGAGCGCGTCACCGCCGAACTCGACGCGGCCGACGCCCGCCGTGCCGTCCACGCGGCGTTCGCCCGCTTCCTCGTGCTCAACCCCGAACTGCTCGATCTCTGCACCGCATGGCAACTCCGCCGCGTGGACGGCGTCATGACCGCCAACGACCACGGCGACCCGGCCTACGACTCCCGGGTCCTGCGCCGGTTCGCCGACCTCGACCGGCGTGCGGTCCCCGTCCTCGCCCAACTGGCCGCCGCACTGCCCCGCTTCGGCCGCTACCGTCACCGCCTCGCCGAAGCCCTCGCGCGCGCCGCCGCCGGGGAGCCCGCGTACGTGACGGACAGCACCGTCTCGTACCACACCGTGTGGGCCGAACTGCACGAAGACCTGCTCGCCACCCTCGGGTTGCGGCGATGAGGTGGATCAGGACGCTCCGCGCCGACACCGAGGGGACGGCGGAGACGCTGGGCGGCAAGGCGCTCGGTCTCGTCCTCCTGCACCGTCTCGGGCTGCCCGTGCCCGCCGCCTTCGTCCTCACGACGGCCGCCTGCCGCGCCTTCCCACGCGGGCTCGGCGGCGAACTGACCGAGGCCGTCAGCTGGTTGGAACGCGAGACCGGGCGCACGTTCGGCGGCCCCGGACGGCCGCTGGCGGTCTCCGTGCGCTCCGGGGCCGCGGTGTCGATGCCCGGCATGATGAGCACGGTCCTCGGCCTGGGCCTCACGACCGACGCGACCGCGTGCCTCGCCGACGAGACGGGCGACCGGCGGTTCGCCCTCGACGCGCGGCGGCGCTTCCTGTCGAGCTTCGCCCGAGCCGTGCTCGACACCGACGCGACCGGCGCCGTCGAGGACCTCGTCAGGCAGCGGTGCGGACGGCCGATCCCGGACGACGCGGCCCGTCAGCTGGCCTGGGCGGTCGAGGCCGTCCTCGCGTCATGGGACGCGCCGCGCGCCCGCACGTACCGCGCGGTGCACGACCTCCCGGACGGGCCGGGCACGGCCGTGATCGTCCAGGCCATGGTGTACGGCAACCGCGACGAACGCAGCGGCAGCGGGGTCGCGTTCAGCCGTGATCCCACCACAGGCGAGCCGGGTCCCTACGGGGACGTCGTGTTCGGGCGGCAGGGCGAGGACGTCGTCTCGGGGCGATCCGCCACCCGGCCGTTGCGGGAACTCGCCGCGCGGGAGCCCGCGGTGTGGGCGCGCCTGCTCGACGCGCTGCGTCGGATCGAGGGTCACTACCGGGACGCGTGCCACGTCGAGTTCACCTTCCAGTCGGGCGAGTTGTGGCTCCTCCAGGTCAGGCCGGACCGGTTTACCGGGGGCGCCGCGGTCCGCCTCGCCGTGGAGCTGGCCGACGAACGGGTCATCGACCGGCGCGAGGCGGTGCTCAGGATCTCGCCGCGGCAGCTCCTGCACGTCGGGACGCCGCGCCTGGCGTCGCCGCGGGACGCGGACCTGTTCGCGCGCGGCGTCGGCGCGTGCCCAGGCGTCGCCGTCGGCAGGGTGGCGACGACTGCGGAGCTGGCGGTGCGGATGGCGGCCGAGGCCCCGGTCGTGCTGGTGCGGCCTGAGACGTCGCCCCACGACATGCACGGCCTGGCCGCCGCCACCGGCATCGTCACCGCGCGCGGCGGACCGGCCAGCCACGCGGCGATCGTCGCGCGGGCCCTGGGGAAGCCCGCCGTCGTCGGCGTCGCCGGACTCGCCGTCGATGCCGGGAGCGGCACGGTGACGGCCGGGGGCCGCACGCTCGCCGACGGCGCTCTCGTCACCCTCGACGGGACCACGGGCGACGTCGCCCTCGGTACCCCCCGTGTCACCGCCGGAGAGACCGACGCGCACCTCCACCAACTCCTGGCGTGGGCGGACGACATCGCCGAGGACCACTCCGAACGCGCAGCCCCCCAACGCCTCGAAGCGGCCCACGCGGCACTCAGGCGCCCCTGACCTGGGCGACGGACCGTCCCCGTCCACACGGGCCACCCGTTTCCTCATGACAACGCGTCGTTGCGTCACTTTGGACGAGCAGGAGGGATATCTCGCCACTGTCGGCTGTTCTCCCTATGAGGCGTTCGTCTCGTATGGGGGAGACGTGAGGGGAAGCGCGGGTGTCTCTCGGGTGGACGTGCCGGGAACTGTGGTGCCGGAGGGGGATGCCTCATTGCTCCACGTCGTCGCATCGGAGATTCTCTGCGGGCTCGATGTGCGTTTCCTGGGGGGCTGCCGTGAACGGATCGGCGTGAGCAGGGGACTTGTGCCGTCGATCTGGTGTTTCGGTGGGAGGGGTGGGCATGGGGGGCGAACGGCTGCGCCGTGGAGCGGAACGGCTGGCGACGCTTCTGGCGGTCGGCGTGGTGCTGCTGTCCTCGGCACCGGCGGTTGCCGCGGCAGTGCCTGGCGACGCGGTGGGCGACGGTCCGGGCGTAGGGCCCGGGCCGGAGGCCGAAGCCCTTGCCGAGGCCGAGCGGTCCGGGCAACCGGTCGAGATATCGGGGCTGACGTCGGAGACCAGTCGGACGTTCGCGGAACCGGACGGCTCGTTCACCACGGAGGAGCATCTCCGTCCGGTCCGGGTCCGTGACGCGGACGGGGAGTGGGTGGACACGGACGCCACCCTGCGGGTGCTGCCCGGCGGCGGCATCGCTCCGGTGGCATCGGTGCTCGACGTGGCCATCTCCGGGGGCGGCGACCAGCCGATGTTCACCCTGAGCGGTCTGGCCGGCCGGGAACTGACCGTGGACTGGCCCGGTGAGCTGCCCACGCCCGAGGTCTCCGGCACCGTGGCCACCTACCCCGAGGTGCTGCCGGGCGTTGATCTCCAGGTACGCGCCGAGGTGGACAACGTCTCCCATCTCCTGGTGGTGAAGACCCCGGAGGCGGCGGCCGATCCGGCGCTGGACGAACTGGTCCTGCCCGTGGCCACGCAGGGACTCGACCTCAGGACCGACGGGGAAGGCGGCCTCGAAGCCGCCGACGAGGGGGCGGGCGGTGTCGTGTTCTCCGCCGCCCAGCCGATGATGTGGGACTCGTCGGGCGCGCCCGACGCTGCGGCAAGAACCGACGGATCGGCGGCGGACCCGGCCGAGGGACCTTCGGGGAGCGCGTTGCTGGCGCCTGTCACGGCCGAGGTCTCGTCCGAAGGGGAGGAGGTCGTGCTCACGCCGGACCAGGATCTCCTGCAAGGCCCGGGGACGACCTACCCGGTGTACATCGATCCCCAATGGTGGACCGAGCGCGACACGGAGTGGGGGATGGTGTCGCGCCACCACTCGAACAAGGCGTTCTTCAAGTTCTCGGGCGATGAGGGCGTGGGGATGTGTCCCTACGGCTACGACGCGGACTGCAACTACCAGGACGTCAAGCGGTTGTTCTACCAGATGCCCACGGCCCGCTACGCGGGGAAGTCGATCCTGGACGCCGAGTTCGTCATCGAGAACTCCTTCTCCTTCAACTGCAGACCCCAGGAGGTGCAGTTGTGGCGCACGCGTGACGTCAGCGCGGGGACGACCTGGGACAGGCAGACGGAGAGCGGCTACTGGATCGACCGGCTCCAGACGCGGGACGAGGCGCATGGCTGGGACGGCTGCCCGGCCGGTGACATCGAGTTCTGGGCAGGCCGGGCCGTCTCGGACGCCGCCTCCCACGGCTGGCCGACCGTCACGTTCGGGCTGCGGGCCACGGACGAGAACGACCATGCTGCCTGGAAGCGCTTCGACGACACCGCCTTCCTCCGCGTCCATTACAACCGCGCGCCGACGCAACCGCGCGTCTCCGGCCTGACGATGAATCCGGGTGGCGGATGTGTCCCTGGCGCCGACGCGCGCCGGATCAACCGTGTGCCGTCCACCGACGTGGAGGCGCACGATCCCGACGGCGACGACATCGCGGTGCAGTGGCGCGTCGCGGAATGGGACAACACCACCCACGTGCTGTTCACTTCAGGACTGTCCGCGATGAAGGCGTCGGGATCGACGTTCCGGTATCAGCTGCCGAACGACGGTCGGTTCCCGGCGAACGCACTGCTGAGCTGGGGCGTTCGTGTCTGGGACGGCGCGGCATGGAGTCCGTGGAGTTTCGACGGCGCGGCCACGGCCTGCCATTTCATCTGGGACCCCACTCATCCGGACGGGCCGACCATCGGTTCGGTGCAGTACCCGGAATCGGATCCGTCGAATCCGGCCGATCCGTGGATGAACGGCGTGGGACGGTACGGCGCCTTCACGCTCGCTGCCGCCGAGCCGGATGTCGTGCGGTACACCTACGGCGTCAACGGGAACCCCACCACGGCCAACAGCCTCACCACCTCAGGTGGTGCGCCTCGAAGCATCGACTTCATGCCCACCCGGGTGGGAGTCAACTTCATCACCGCCCAGTCGTGGGACGCGGCGGGGAACAACAGTGACATCACCACCTACCGGTTCCGGGTGCGCACGGGCCAGCCGGAACGCGCCGCCTTCGGATTCGACGAAGCGCCGGGATCGGGCGAGACCTTCGGCAGCGCCGGTTCCTACCCGGCGTCACTCGAAGGCGGTCTGCGCGCGGGCGGGGCGGGACGCTCGGGCAACGGCCTGACGCTGGACGGCGTGGACGACCATGCCCGTACTCCCGGTGGCATCGTTGACACGACCCAGGGATTCACCGTGTCCCTGTGGGCGCGGCTGCCGGAGGAGAGCGCGGAACGCGCGACGGTCGCGGTCTCGCAGAGCGGGGCGCATCAGTCCGCCTTCGAGCTGTACCACTCCGCCGCACTCGGCGGCTGGGTGTTCTACCGCGACACCACGGACGGCCCCGTCGGTGGCACCGTCGTCCGCGCTTCCCAGCCCGCCTGCCCGGCAGGCGACGCCACGTGCGTCGAGAGGCGTTCCGGCAGATGGACGCACGTCGTGGGCGTCATGGATCACGGGGCCGACGAGATGCGGCTGTTCATCGACGGTCAGCGGGTGGCCTCGGCCACCTACACCGCGGACTGGGACTCCCGCGCCTCCCTTCTGATCGGCGCCAACGCCAACGACGGGGTCGCGGGCAACTTCTTCGCCGGTGATCTCGATGACCTGCGCGTGTGGGACGTGGCCCTGCGGGACACCCAGGTGGCGGCCCTGCACGCGGACGAGCCGGTGATGCCGGGTCGGCCGATGAAGGCGGCCTGGCCGCTGGACGAGCCCGCGAGCGCGGTTGCCGTCACCGGGACCGGGGAGTCCGTCGCCGCCGACCTCGCAGGAGGCGCGACGCCGGGCACCGCCGGGGTCACCGGTACGTCGCTCCACCTCAACGGCACCGACGCCTACGCCGTCTCCCCCCGCCCGGTCGTGAACACCTACTACAGCTTCTCCACCTCCTTCTGGGCACGATTGCCCGAGAACGCGGACCGGACGATGACCGTTCTCGACCAGGAAGGCACGAACAACGCCGCGTTCGAGGTCTACCACTCCAAGGCGCAGGGCGGCTGGGTCTTCGCCCGCGCCACGGCCGACACCGCCGACGCCGGGGCCGTCCGGATCAATCAGGGCGCATGCAGCGCGACGAGTGGGGCCTGCCCGGGAGCCGGTGAGTGGCAGCACGTGGTCGCCGTCTACGACCATGTGGCGCGATCCATGACCCTGTTCGTCAACGGCCGCCGCGTCAGCAGCGCCGACTATGCCTACAACTGGACTCCCAACGGGCCCCTTTACCTCGGCGCGGCCCGCGGCGTCAGCACCATGGGCACCTTCTTCGAAGGAAGCCTGGACGAGCTCCGCCTGTTCGACCGGGTGATCTCCGAGGAGGAGATCCAGGATCTGTTCCGCCGCAATCCCGTCCTCGAAGGACGCTGGCGCCTGGACGGAGCCTCGGGGACCCCGCCGGTCACTCCAGAAGCGACGGGCGCGGGACCGGGCGCCACCCTCCACGGCAATGCCACGTTCGCCCCGGGTGTCATCGGGGACGGCCAGGCGCTGTCCCTCGACGGGAACGGCGACTACGCCGCCACCGCGGGCGCGCCCTTCGACTCCGCCGAGAGCTGGACGGTCAGCGCGTGGGTGGCCGCACCCGCCCGCCCACAACGGCAGGCGACCGTCCTCTCCCTCGCGGGCAACTCCGACAGCGCCCTGATCCTGCGCTATGTGCCCGACCCGGACGATCCCGCGTACGCGGGCCGCTGGCAGCTGGACGTCGCCACCGCCGACGGCGCCGGCGGGACCCACCAGATCGCCGAACACGACGCCTTCCCCACGGCCACGGGCTGGAATCACGTGGCCGCGGTCTACGACGCCTTCGCCGACCAGATGTCCCTCTACGTCAACGGCGAGCTGCAACAGGTCGTCTGCGAGGACGCGGAGGACCCGGAGTGCACCGACATCCTCTCCTGGCGCGCCTCGACCTGGCCGTTCGAGGCAGGCGGTGGTCTCCAGATCGGCCGCAGCCGGACCGGCGGGGTCTGGGGCGAGTACTGGTCCGGCGTGATCGACGACGTCTGGGCCTTCCGGGGGGTCGTCCCGGAGGACGACATCCGCAGACTCGCCTACCGCGAGCGGAACGAAGACCTCGACACCCCCTGACGACCGGGACCGGCGAACTTCCGCCCCGCGGCCACCACCGGGGCGTACAGAACTCTGTGCCTGTCGCACGTACACGACGCACCGCACCCTCCTCCACCGTCACGAAAGGCGGCCTCGGGCAATGAACACCGGCGCGTACCGGAGAGTCGGCCTGCCGCGGCGGCTGGCCCAGCCACTGCGGTCCCACGTCACCGGAGTGGTCACCACCGCACTGCTCCTGGCGCTGCTGCCCTCCGTCGCGGTGATCGCCGTGGCGGATGACGGCTCGGGGCGACCCGGCCTTCCCGCCTCCGAGACCGTGATCGAGGGCGATCGCGGGGACGTCAGGCCCCGGCCGGTGGACCCCGCACTCGAAGAACGGCTTCCCGCCCCATCGGCCGACTGGCCCGAGGCCGGAACCGCAGAGCTCACGACGCAGGCTGACGGACCTGCCGCACGGAACGCGGGGCAGCCACCCGTCCGTCTGATCTCCCCGCCGGGCGCCGCCCGTTCCATGGCGGACGCCGAGGCCACGACCAGCGCCCGGCTGGAGATCCTCGACCGCCGGGCGGCGGAACGCGTCGGCATCGACGGCCTGCTGTTCTCCCTCAGCGGCACCGCCGCCGCACGCACCCCCTCGACCACGCAGCGCGCAGGCATGGGCGTGGGCGTGGAACTCGACTACTCGTCGTTCGCCCAGGCGTACGGCGGCGGTTACGGCGCACGGCTGGGTCTCGTCAGCCTGCCCGCCTGCGCCCTCACCACGCCCGACACCCCCCGGTGCCGACAGCAGACGCCGCTCGGCTTCCTGAACGACACGGAGGCCCGCACGCTGGTCACCTCGGAGAGCGTCGATCTGTCCGGCGGCCCCACCGTCCTGGCCGCCGTCGCCGAGGACAGCGGTCCCACCGGTGACTACGCCGCCACCGAACTCTCGCCCTCCGGCACCTGGGAGGTCAGCCTCAACTCGGGGGACTTCACCTGGTCCTACGAGCTTCCGGTGCCCGACGTCCCCGGCGGGCTCACTCCCACGGTCGGCCTCGGCTACTCCTCCGGCAGCATCGACGGCCGCACCTCGGCCACCAACAACCAGTCCTCCTGGGTCGGCGACGGCTTCAACCTCTGGCCCGGCTACATCGAACGCTCCTACCACAGCTGCGCCGACGAAGGGCTCAAACGCGGCGGCGTGGACGTGCCCGACCTGTGCTGGGCCTATGACAACGCCACGTTGAGCATGGGCGGCACGGCGGGCGACCTGATCTCCGTCGGCGACAACCTGTGGCGGCTGCGCAACGACGACGGCACGCGCATCGAACGCTTCGCCGACACCGCGCGCTCAAGCGGCGACGCCGACGGCGAGTACTGGAAGGTCACCACGCCCGACGGCACGCAGTACCACTTCGGCTACAACCGTCTTCCGGGGTGGACCAGCGGGCGGCCCGAGACCGAGTCGGTGTGGAACGTTCCCGTCTACGGCAACAACACCGGAGAGCCCTGCCGTGCTGCCACCTTCGTCACCTCCTGGTGCCAGCAGGCGTGGAGATGGAACCTTGACTACGTCGTGGACCCGCGCGGCAATGTCATCACGTACTTCTACGACCAGGAGGACAATTCCTACGGTCGCTACCTCGAAGCCGCCGACGACACCCCCTACGTGCGCGGCGGGGTGCTGAAGAACATCAACTACGGGCTGCGTTCCGACGCGGTGTTCGCCAGGCCGTCGGCCCAGGTCGTCTTCACCACCGGCGAGCGCTGCCTTCCCGCCGAGGGCGTCACCTGTGCGGTCGGCGACATCGGCGACCTGCCCTCCCCGTGGTACGACACGCCCTGGGACCTGAACTGCGCAGCGGGCACGGAGTGCGACGAAGGCAGGCTGTCCCCGACCTTCTGGTCCCGGTACCGCCTGTCGAGCATCACCACCCAGAACCTCAACGAGTCCGGCACCTACACCCCGATCGACACGTGGGACCTCACCTACCGCTGGGGGAGGGCGGACATCGACTGGACGCTGCTGCCGACCTCACTCCGGCGCACCGGACGCGCCGTCACTCCTGCCATCGAACTCCCCGCCACCGAGTTCGTCTACGAGCAGGGCGCGAACCGGCTCGACGAGGCAGGTGACGGCGTCGCCCCGTTCATCAAACACCGGCTGTCCACCGTCACCGACGAGTTCGGCGGCCAGACCGACATCAACTACTCCTCGCCCGCCTGCGACCCGGCGGCGCTGCCCACCCTGCAGAGCAACACCAGCCGCTGCTTCCCGCAGTACTGGACCCCGCCCGGAGCCGAGGACCCGGAACAGGAGTGGTTCAACAAATACGTCGTCACGGAGGTCGTCGCCTCGGACCGGACCGGCGGCGCCCCCGAGATGTACACCCGCTACAGCTACCTGGGTGGCGCGGCGTGGCACTACGACGACGATGACGGGCTGACCGAGCCGGAGCACAAGACGTGGTCACAGTGGCGCGGCTACGGCCAGGTGCGCGTCCGGACCGGCGGCCCGGAGGGCATGACCACCCAGGCGGACCACTACTTCCTGCGGGGCATGGACGGCGACCGTGCCGGGCCGGGCGGCGGTGAGCGCGAGGTCGCCGTCGATGACGGTCAGGGCGGCACGATCACCGACCACGAGGCCCATGCCGGGTATCCCTACCGCACCGTCGCGTACTCGGGGCCGGACGGCGTGGTGCTGGAGAAGACCCTCAGCGTCCCCTGGCGCCACCAGACGGCCACCCGCACCCGCAGTTGGGGAACGGTCACCGCCAACTTCACCGGCACGGCGACCGAGCGCGCCTTCGTCTCCCTCGACGACGGCGCCGGCCAGCGCTGGCGCGAGACCCGCATCGACACGACGTACGACACCGTCGCCGGCCGGGTGACCCGCACCGCCGATCTCGGCGACGTGGCCGAGACCGGAGACGACCGCTGCACCACCACCGCCTACGCCGACAACCCGGCCGCGAACATCCTCGACCTGCCCGCCCGTACCCGTGAGTGGACGGGGGCCTGCACCTCCGAACCGACCACGGCCGAACGTGTCGTCTCCGACATCCGCACCCTCTACGACGACCAGGCGTTCGGTGCCGCCCCCACCCGCGGCGACCCGACGGGCGTCCAGACCATCGACGGCCTCAGCGGCGGTACACCGAGCTACCGCACCGCCGCATCGACGTTCGACGCGTACGGCCGCGTCCTGACGGTCACCGACCATGCAGGTCGGACCACCACCACGGGGTACACACCGACCACCGGGCGGCCCGCCGAGGTCACCGTGACCACACCACCCGCCGTCGTCGGCGACGCGACCACCACCCAGATCACCCGGACGCAGTACGACACGGTCCGCGGGGTCGCCCGGCGCATCATCGACACGCGCGGCCTGGCCACCCACCTCACCTTTGACGCCTTGGGCCGCCTCAGCCGGGTGCGGCTGCCCGGCACCAGCACCGAGGGCACCGCGGACTACGCCTACACCTACCGGGTCGCCGAGAACAAGATCACCGCCATCGGCACGACCACCCTGCTGGGAATCGGCACCAAGACGGACTGGACGCTCTACGACGGCCTGCTGCGCCCGCGCCAGACCCAGAGCGTCGGACCCGACGGCGGCAGGCTGCTGACAGACACCCGCTACGACAACCGCGGCCAGTCAGCTCATACTTACGCCGCCTACTACACCACCGGTGGTCCCCAACCGGAGCTGTTCGACCCTGACCAGCCCGGCAACATCGAGAGCCAGACAGCCTTCGCCTACGACGGACTCGGCAGGGTCACCACCGAACGACAGCTGTCGGGCAACAGCGACGGCACCACGACCGAGTGGGCCCGAGCCGGATACACCTACGGTGGCGACCGCGTCAACCTGGACCCGATGGACGGGGGGATCGCCACCACGACCATCACGGACGTCCACGGCCGGACCACCGAGCTGCGGCAGTACCGCGGTGCGACGCCCACCGGTGAGCACGACGTCACCCGCTACCGCTACAACGCACGGGGCGAGCTGATCCGCGCCGAGGACCCGGCCGGGAACGAGTGGACCTGGGAGTACGACATCCTCGGCCGGCTCAGGACCACGGAGGACCCGGACGCCGGCACCACCGTCCGTACGTACAACGAGCGCGACGAACTTGTCAGCACGACGGACGCGCGCGCCGAGACCGTCCACCACACGTACGACAACATCGGCCGCCGGACGGCGCTGCGCGAGGGGTCCGCGAACGGCCGCCTCATGGCGTCCTGGGTCTGGGACACCGTCGCGGAAGGCCAGCTCACCAGCTCCACCCGCCACACGGCCGACGGTGCCCGGTACACCACCCGCTTCGAGAGCTACGACGACCGCAACCGTCCGATCGGCACCTCCGTCATCGTGCCCTCCGTGCCGGGTGAGGAGGCACTGAGCGGCACCTACACCTCCGGCACCGAGTACAACCGGGACAACACCCCACGTTCCATCGGCTATCCCACGGCAGGTGATCTCCCCGGCACGACCCTCACGCCGCTGTACGACGGAATACGGCGCGTCACCGGCCTGACCGGCAGCAACAACACGTCGTACCTCTCGGACATCCGCTACAGCCTCACCGGCAAACCGTTGCAGCATGCCCTCACGGGGGGCGCGCAGAGCACGTGGGTCACCAACTCCTACGAGTGGGGGACCCAGCGCCTGCACGACACCCGGGTGGACCGCGAGGACGTGTCAGGCGTCGATCGGTCGGTCACCTACGGCTACGACGACATCGGCAACGTACTCTCCATCGCCGACGACTCGGCCACCGGCACCGACAACCAGTGCTTCCGCTACGACTACCTGCGCCGCCTGACGGAGGCGTGGGCCGAGGGCGACACCACCTGCTCGACCGCGCCCAGCGACGCGGCCATGGGCGGAGTCGCGCCCTACTGGCACTCCTTCACCTACGACCTCGTCGGCAACCGCCGTACCGAGACTCTCCACGAACAGCAGACCACCCGCACGTATGCCTATCCGGAGCCTGGCACCGCGCAGCCTCACACGCTCACGTCCGTCACCCAGGAGACGCCGGACGTCACCTCACTCCAGGAGTACGGCTACGACGACTCGGGCAACACCCTCACCCGCCAGGTCGGCGGTGAGACGGAGTCGCTGACGTGGGATGCGGAGGGACATCTCGCCACCGTCGAGGACGCGAACGGCGCCGTCACCGAGTACGTCTACGACGCCGACGGCAACCGTCTCCTCGCCCGCACCCCGACCGAGACCATCGTCTACCTCGGCCACACCGAGCTACGGCTGGCCACGGGTGCGACGGAGGCCCAGGCCACCCGCTACATCGACCTGTACGGCGGCGGCACCGCGGTCCAGGAGAACGACGGAACGCTCTACCTGACGCTCCCCGACCACCACAACACCGGCGAACTCGCCATCGACACCGGCACGCAGCAACTGGCCCAGCGCCGGACGCTCCCCTTCGGCGGCCCCCGCGGTGCCGAGCCCGCGTTCTGGCCCGGCAGCCGCGGTTTCGTGGGCGGAATCGCCGACTCGACCGGTCTCACCCACCTCGGCGCGCGCGAGTACGACCCCGCCCTCGGCCGCTTCATCTCCGTCGATCCCGTACTCGACCTCACCGACCCCCAGCAGATAAACGGCTACGCCTACTCCAACAACAACCCCACCACCTTCACGGACCCCACCGGCCTGAAGCCGTCGCGAGACGACATCGCGCAGAAGAAGAAGCACCAGGCGGCCATGTGGATGAAGTACCTCCAGAGGGCGTGGGCAAGTCGTATCGCGGCGCTGAATGGCGGATATTCCTCGGACGGTGACTCCGAGGAGCGCGTCGGAGAACTGCTCGGTGGCGGAGGCGACGGAAGCCGGGACGACCGAAACCGCGGCCAGGCCCAGGAGAGAGGAAGTGGGGCGCGCGGCTTGTGGGGTTATGTAAGAGGTCGCATCGGGATAAATGAAGAAGCCTTGGAAGACTGCTCTGGCGGTAATCCTGTGGGATGTACTGCCGTTGGGCTGCACTTCGTACCCCATCCTGCGGCTCAGGGCCTCGCTCGTTTGTATGGGTCGCGGACGAAGGATACCGGTATACCGGAACTGATCTGTGGCTTGATCAACAGTTTCGAAGTCGGCACCGAAGTGCTCATGGGGGACGGGACAAGGAAACCGATCGAGGACCTGGCGGTCGGCGACACGGTTGTGGCTACCGACCCTGAGAGCGGCGAGACAAGCCATCGCGCGGTGACGGCGAAAATTGCGCGTACCGGGCAGAAGCACTTCGTCACTCTGGGAGTCGAGGGCCAGGACGGCGCCGTGTACACGGTCACCGCCACGGCAGGCCATCCGTTCTGGCGGGCGGGCGCCGACGAGTGGACGGATGCTGGCGCGTTGGTCGTCGGTGACCGGGTCCGCACGGATACAGGCGAGACGGTGGAGATCGTCTCCAGCGCCCCTTTCTCGCAGTTCGCCACGGCCTACAATCTGACCGTCGAGGGCATCCACACGTACTATGTGCTGGCGGGCGAGACGCCAGTCCTCGTTCACAATATCAACTGCCCGATCGACGTTGATCTGGCACTGCAGTCGGGGGCGCGGATCGATCCGTCGGATAAGCGTGGCGAATACACCGTGGCCGGGCGGTCACTCCAGAAACATGCAGGGCGCAACGGGAACCCGAATGGATGGCCGATACCATCTGGGAGGCAGAATCCCGCCGCATGGAACACGACTGGCCAAGAAATGCTAGATGAGATCCTCAATCATCCGAACGTGACCGAAACGCGTGGGCGAGGCCGCATCGGAGGGCAGTGGCAAGACGTCATCGACATACGTCTGCCGAACGGCGGCCTGGGTGCGCGTTTCACGCCAGAAGGAAGCTTCTCCGGATTCCTGGACTGACGGAAAGTGATCAAGATGCGCATAGTCAAATTCGGTGAGTCTGAGATCGAAGTGATCGACTTCGAAGATGCTGTCGCAGGGGAACGGGTGATCGAGTTCCGCAATCACGGCGACGCGGAGAGGGCTTCCTTCGCCGCGATCGTCGTCCCGGATGACAAGGGCTGGTCGTCAGCGGTATTGGCCATCGATCCGCGGGCGGGTGATGTCTCTGCTCCGCTGATGGTGTACCTCATCGAAGTTGCTCGCAGCCTGATCGAAGCGAGATGACTCTAGAAGCGCGGGACCTGGTCAGGTATTCCCTGGCGGGGGCTTCCGCCCAGGGTGATGGCAGTGGCTGACGGCAAGCGGACGAATGATGCTACCGCTCTCCTTATGATCGCGCTTGGGCAAGTGCCGGAGAAGCGTCGAATCTGGAGCTTGTTCTCACGCCGGGGACGGGGCTTGATGCATTGCACTCGTTCTCGCCTTGGCGGAAGTGGAGGCTATGAGGGAGGTTCGTCGCCGTTCTCCGGATCGGCGACGGACCCTGTGGTGTCGCGGACAGCCAGTCGAGGAGGTCTAGGCACCAGCACGGTGGGGCGGTGAACCCTGCTGCGAACGAGAGGGCCGCGATGGCTTGGCGGGCCTCAACGCGACCTAGAGGTTGGCCCAATGTGATCCGCGACCGGTGCTTCACGTGTCGGCCACCTTCCTGACCCCCGCAGGTGGCTTCCGCTGAGGAAGCTTCACCTCGTGAGGCGTGCATGGGGGATCGTGCTGGCGGTACTGCTGTTGGTCGGCGTCGGCGCGGCGATCGTCGTCGGGCGCGACACCGGGGACGGCGGCGGCGGAACGGTCGCGATCAGGGGTGTGATCGGCTCCGAGAAGGCGGAGTTCTTCGCCGACCCCGACGTGGTGGCCGCCCTCGCCGACCAAGGGCTCACCGTGCAGGCCCAGTCCGTCGGCTCCTGGGCCATGGACGACGTGGACCTGGCGGGCTACGACTTCGCCTTCCCCTCCAGCCAGGGCCCCGCCGACGCACTGCGCGGCGCGACCGGCGACCCGGGCACCTCGCTGCGGCCGTTCTACTCGCCGCTGGTGGTGCTCGCCCACCGTCAGGCAGCCGACGTACTGGCCGCGGGCGGCCTGGCCACGCTGGAGGGCGACAACGTCGGACGGCTGTCCATGGCCGCCTACCTGGCCGCCGTCGAACAGGGCCGCACCTGGCAGGAGTTGGAAGGCGCCGAGGCGCGCGACGGCCTCAGCGGCGCGCTCTACATCTCCAGCACCGACCCCCTCACCTCCAACTCCGGCGCGCTCTACCTGGCCGCCGCCTCCTTCGTCGCGAACGAAGGACAGGTCGTCGCCGACGCAGCCGCCGTCGAACGCACCGCGCCGCTGCTCCGCACCCTCGTGCAGGTCCAGGGCTCCCAACAGTCCAGCTCGGAGGGCCCGTTCCGCGACTTCGTCAGCGGCGTCGGCAACCCGCTCGTCCTCGCCTACGAGTCGCAGGTCGCCGCGCTGCTGATCGGCGGCGCCGACCCCGGCGACATGGTGGTGCTCTACCCGGACACGACGGCGACCAGCGACCACACCCTCGTGCCCCTCACCGACGACGGCCGACGCCTGGGCGAGGCCCTGGCCACCGACCCCGAGCTGCGCCGCCTCGCCGTCCGGCACGGCTTCCGGCCGCAGGGCGCCACCGCCGAGTTCACCGAGGCCGCCGCCGCACACCCCGCCTACCTCATGGACGGACTCGACGGGATACGGCAGGCACCCGCGCCCACCGCCGACGTGCTCCGCACCATGGCCGAACGCGCCAAGGGCTGAGCGCCGCGCGGAACTTCACCCAGGGGGAACCATGACAGACACCGACAACCCACTGATCCTCACCCCACCCGAGCCCGTCGCCCCGGTCAAGGCGGAACAGGCGTCAGGACTCGTGCCGCTCGACCCGCAGACACGCGACGAACTGGGCCGCCGCGCCGCCACCTACATCGACTCGCTGTCGGCGCTGGACGCGCGTTCACCCGAGTTCTCCACCCGCGTCGGCGAGGTCACCTCGCTCGGCTCGGCCGAGATGCGCGCCGCGACCCAGCAGTCCAACCGGATGCTCGACCGCAGCGTCCGCTCGCTCTCCCGCGCCGCGGGCGGCGACGCGGCCGACGCCCAGACGCGGGTCTCCTCCTCCCTGACGGACCTGCGCCGCACCGTCGAGGACCTCGACCCGCGCGAGACTTCCTCCGGCGGCGTACGGCGCCTGCTGTCCCGGCTGCCGGGCGGCAACAGGTTCCGCGACCACCTCGCCCGCTACGCCACCGCCCAGGGCACGCTCCAGAAGATCGTCGGCACCCTGCGCGCGGGCCAGGACGAGCTGCGCCGCGACAGCGCCACCCTGCACACCGAGCGCGCCCGACTGTGGGACACCATGGGCAAGCTCCAGGAGTACGTCGTCCTCACCGAGGCGCTGGACGACGAACTGCAACGCCGCGTCGAGCAGATGGAGGCGACCGACCCCGAGCAGGCCACCGCGCTGCGCGCCGACGTCCTCTTCCCCGTCCGCCAGAAGCGCCAGGACCTGCTGACCCAGCTCGCGGTCTGCGCCCAGGGCTATCTCGCCATGGACGTGGTGCGCCGCAACAACGAGGAGCTGATCAAGGGCGTCGATCGCGCCGCCACCACCACCGTCACCGCGCTGCGCATCGGCATCATGCTCTCCGCCGCGCTGGAGAACCAGCGCAAGGTGGGCGAGCAGGTGAACGCCCTGCGCGGCACCACCGAGGAACTCGTCCGCGGCAACGCCGAGATGCTCGCCACCCAGAGCGGCGAGATCCAGGCGATGGCCGCCGACCCGGCCGTCGGCGCCGAGACGCTGCGCGCCGCGTTCCAGCAGATCTACCGGACCCTGGACACCATCGACACGTACAAGGCGCAGGCCACCGAGGCCATGGCGGCCACCGCCCGCACCCTGTCCGACGAACTGGGCAACGCCGCTGGTCACCTGGAGCGCTCCCGCGCCGCCGACCGGCGCGAGAACGGACTCGCATGAGAACGGGCGCACGGCTCGCCGCCCTGCTCGGCGCCCTCGCTCTGGCCGCCGCCTGCACCGGTGCCCAGGACGACGGGGGTGACGGCGGCGGTGTCGCAGCCGCAGGGACCGTCAGAATCCTGGCGGGCAGCGAACTCGCCGACATGGCACCCCTGCTGGAGCGGGCCGCCGAGGAGACCGGCGTCACGGCCGAGGTCACCAGCGTCGGCACCCTCGACGCCACCAGGACGGTCCTCTCGGGCGAGGCCGACGGCGCGTACGACGCCGTGTGGCTGGCCACCAACGACTACCTCAGGCTGCACCCGGACGCCGAGCGGCGCATCCTCACCGAGACCTCGATCATGACCTCGCCCGTCGCCCTCGGCCTGCGCCCCGACGCCCTGGACCGGCTCGGCTGGCGGCCCGACGAGGTCACCTGGGCCCAGGTCCACGAGGCCGCGACCGCGGGCGACCTGACGTTCGGCATGACGGACCCGACGCGCTCCAACTCCGGCTACAGCGCGCTCATATCGGTGACCTCGGCCCTCTCCGGCGCACAGTCGGCGCTCACCGCCGAGGACGTCGCGGGCAGCGCCACGCGGCTGAGGGAGCTGTTCGCGGGACAACGGCTGACCTCGGGGTCCTCCGGCTGGCTCGCCGACGCGTTCCGGCAGCGCGGCGACGTGGACGCGCTGATCAACTACGAGTCCGTGCTGCTCGGCCTCGACCGTGACGGCGCCGCTGACCTGGAGGTGATCCGCCCGCTGGACGGCGTCGTCACCGCCCGCTACCCGCTCACCACCCTCGCCTCCGCCTCCCCCGAGGCGGGCGAGGCGCTGCGCCTCCTCGGCGCGTACCTGCGTGGCGACGAGGCCCAACGCGCCCTCACGCAGGAGACGTTGCGCCGCCCGGTCGCCGCCGGGGTCACGGCCGCCGAGGCGATCCCCGAGGGACAGCGCCGCGAACTGCCCTACCCCGGCTCGCTCGACGTCGCCGACGCCCTCCTCGACGCCTACGACGGCGAACTGCGCCGCCCCTCCCGCACGCTCTACGTCCTCGACACCTCGGGGTCGATGGAGGGCGAACGACTCGCCGCGCTCCAGGCGGCGTTGATCCGCCTCACCGGCGCGGACAACCCGGCGGGGCAGCGCTTCAGGGACCGCGAGGAGGTGACACTGATGCCGTTCGACGACACGGTGGTCTCCACCGACACCTGGACGATCGACGCGGAGCGCCGCGAGGACGCCTTGGCCGCGATCCGCTCAGGGGTGGACTCCCTGACCGCCGAGGGCGGAACCGCCGTCTACGCCAGCCTGATCGAGGCGTACGAGCTGCTGGCCGCGGAGGGGGCGCAGGACGCGTTCACCTCGATCGTGCTGATGACGGACGGCGAGAACCGCGACGAGGTCGGCGCGGCCGACTTCGAGGACTTCCACCGGGCCCTCCCCGAGGAGCAGCGCCACGTCCCGGTGTTCACCGTGCTGTTCGGCGACTCCGACCGGGACGAGCTGCGACTGATCGCTGACGAGACCGGAGGCGAGCTGTTCGACGCGGTCGGCGGCTCGCTCGACGACGCCTTCCAGGAGATCCGTGGCTACCAGTAGAGGCCCGGCGGCCCGGGTGTTGGCCTACCTGGAGTCGCGGAAGAACCTGACCGGCTGCGCCTGCGGGCTGGCCGGTCTGGCGACGGTGTTCACCGGGCTGGCCGGTGCCTACTGGCCGGTCGTGGTCGCGGGCCTGTACGGGGCGGGCGCGCTGATCGCCCCGCCCGAACGGCCCGCGCCCCCGCCGTTCGCAGGTCCGGTCGGCCCCGGCGCCGAACTCGACGCCATCCGGCAGGACTTCGCCACCCTGCGGGACTATGTCGCCTCCCTGGACCTGCCCGCAGAGGCCGAAGCCCCCGCCGCCGAACTCGACGGCCTGCTCGCCGCGCTCCTCGAACCCGGCTGGGCCGAGGAGGAGATCACCGCCGATCCCGAGGCGTTGCACATCCTCGGCCGAGCCGTGCGCACGGACATCCCCGAGGCGTTCGACGCCTACCACGGCACCCGCTGGTGGGCCAGGCTCCAGCCGGGCGGCGCGTCCCCCGATCGCCACCTCAGACGCCAACTGGAGCTGCTGGCCGAGGAACTGGGCACGGTCGCCGCCGCCGTCCGCGACTCGCTCGAACGCCGTCAGCGGACCCACACGCGCTACCTGGAGTCCAGGACCGGCGACCAGCAGCCACCCGACCGGCCCGGCGGCGCGCACCCTCCCGGCTGACCGGGGCAACCCCCCGCCCTAGTCCACGCCCGGCCCGGCGGGCGCGCGCCGCCCGAGGAGCCCGTCGAGGGCCGTCTCCAGCGCGGCGAGCCCGGCCCGCGTCCCGCCCCCGTCGTCCGCCCAGGCCAGGTATCCGTCGGGACGCACCAGCAGCACGCCTGCGGGGAGTTGGGCCACACAGGCCGCCGTGACGACGTCCACGACCTGCTCCCAGGGAGCGATCGCCCTGCGCCCCTCGTCCTCGGCGCCGCCGTCGCCCAGGACGAGCAGCAGGAGACGGCCGGGCCGCAGCAGCCGGGCCACGCTGGTCGCCCGCCCCTCCACGACGAGCGGCAGGTTGGGCAGGAAGAGCCCCGTCAGGGGTGACTGCGCCGGATGGCCCGGCAGGCGGACGTCCTGGTCGCTGATCATGTCGCCGAGGCGACGGCTCACGTCCGGCAACCGCAGCAGCTGGGCGAACAGGGCGCGCAGCGGGTCGTGCGCCGTGCCGGGAGTCATCAATGCGAGCTGCGCCCGGGTGTTCTCGATCGTGCGGGCGGCCGGGGGGCGGCGTTCCGCGGTGTAGCTGTCGAGCAGCCACGGGCTGGGCCAGCCACGCAGGTGAAGGGCCAGCTTCCAGGCGAGGTTCACGGCGTCCTGGATGCCGAGGTTCAGGCCCTGGCCGCCCACGGGGAAGTGGACGTGGGCGGCGTCGCCCGCCAGCAGGACCCGGCCCTCGCGGTACGTGTCGGCGAGCCGGGCGAAGTCGCTGAAGCGGTCGAGGAAACGGGCGTTGCGCAGGGGGATGTCACGGCCCGCGATGCGCGAGACGGTCGCCTGGAGTTCTTCGAGGGTGAGCGGCGTCCGCCGGTCGGGATGCGGGCCCGTGAAGTCGAAGGCGGCGACGCGGCTGGGCCCGTGGGCGCCGGGGCTGATGACCGTCCAGCCGCGTTCGGTGACGTTCCAGCCGGGTGGCGCCTGCCAGGGGGCGTCGAGGTCCACCAGGCCGAGGACGGCGCGCGTCCGCGGCGCGTGCTCCTCGCCGGTGATGCCGACCGCCTCCCGCACCAGGCTGCGGGCGCCGTCGGCGCCGACGACCCACCGGGCGACGACGGTACGGGGCGAGGCGCCGCCCGCGCACGCCTCCACGGTCAGTCGTACGTCCGCCTCCGCCCCCTCGCCGGTCCGCAGCGCGGTGACGCGGTGCCCGCGCAGGACGGTGGCGCCCCGTCGGCGGGCGGTGTGCTCGAAGAGCCGTTCCAGCGCGCCCTGGGCGCGTCCGACGATCGGCTCGCCCTCCACCGCCGGTCCCGTGATGGTGAGGCCGGGCAGACCGGCGAAGTGGAACGCCTGCGCGCGCTCCGCCTCCAGCAGCTCAGCGGTCGGCTCGGGGCCGGTGAGGTAGCCGCGCCGCAGCAGCGACTGGGCGGTGCGGGCGTGCAACGTACCGGCCTTGGGCACGTCGAGCGTCCGCTCGTTCTGCTCGATCACGGTGACGGCGACGCCGTAGTGGGCCAGCTCCGCGGCGAGGAGCATGCCCACCGGGCCACCGCCGACGACGGCGACCTCGGTGGTGTGCGGGGAGCGGGGCGAGGACGTCATCGGGCGCTCACCTCGCCTCGCGCGCCGCGCCGCCGCCGCGCGCGAGGCCGACGATGAGCAGGCCGAGCAGCAGGCACACCCCGGCCATGGCCCACAGCAGCGCGTGGAACGCGCTGTCGTACGAGGCGGCGTCCGCCCCGTCCGACGCCACGAGGGACGCCAGCACGGAACCGAACACCGCCACGGCGATCGCCTCGCTCCCCAGCCGCAGCGTGTTCAAGAAACCGGCCGCCATCCCGGCCTTGGCCGGTTCGACCATGGCCAGCGCGCGGCCGTCCACCAGCCCGGCGGAGAGCCCCATCCCGGCGCCCGTGACGAGCATCGCGGGGGCCAGCACGGCGAGCGAGGTGTCAGGGCCGAGCAGCAGCAAGGACAGGTCGCCGACCACGAGGCACAGCAACGAGGCGAGGACGACCGCCAGCGCCGACGTCCCGCGCTCCACCAGCTTGGCGCCCGCCATCGGCAGGGCCAGCACGGGGAGGGTGAGCAGCAGCATCGTCGTTCCGGCGGCCGAGGCGCTGTACCCGGCGACGGTGGACAGGTAGGACGGCAGGTACGTGAGCTGGGTGACGAAGCCGAAGGACGCGGCGACCGGCACCAGGGTGTACGCCAGGAAACGGCGGTCGCGTACGACGGACAGGTCGAGGAGCGGCGCCTCGGTGCGCCCGGCCAGCGCCCGGAAGGCAGCGAACAGCACCAGGGCCGCGAGCAGCAGGCCCAGCGTGGCGGGCGAGGCCCAGCCCCAGGCCGAGCCCTGGACGATGGCGTAGGTCAGCGCGGCCATGGCGAGGACGAAGACGGCCGCGCCCCGTACGTCGAGGCGGCCCGACCGGTGCACCGGCTCCCGTACGCCGCGCGCGATCACCGGGACGCAGGCGAGGACGGCGGCCAGCACGACGGCCTGGAGCCCGAAGATCCAGCGCCAGCCGAGCGTGTCCACGGCCGGGCCCGAGACGGTCGGCCCGAGGGCCACGCCGACCCCGGCGACCGTGCCGAACAGGGCGAAGGCCTTCGCCCTGGCCGGGCCGTCGAAGGCGGAGGACAGGATCGCGCTGCCGCAGGCGAAGATCGCGGCGCCGCCGAGCCCCGCGAGGGCGCGCGCCCCGTCGAGGACGTACACGTTCGGGGCGACGGCGCAGGCCACGGACGCGAGGGCGAAGACCGCGGCGCCCAGCGCGAAGGCCCGGATGCGGCCGACGAGGTCGGCGAGGCTGCCCCACACGAGGGTGAAGCAGGCGAAGGAGAGGTTGAAGGCGTTGACGACCCACTGGAGGGCGGCCGAGCCGGGGTCGGCGCCGGTGCTGACGCCGATGTCCGGCAGCGCGACGGCGGTTCCCGAGATCGAGGTGGGGACGACGAAGACGGCCAGCAGGACGGCGACCAGGGTCAGTTTCCGCGTCCCGGGGACGGCGGGGGCGGGGGCGGGGGCGGACCGCTCGGGCGGTGCCCCGGCGGGGCGCGTGGGGTCGGCGAGGGGTGGGGTCACGGGGAACTCCGGGGTGAGGACGTGGGGGCGCGGGCGCCCCGTCGGCGGCGCCGGGGGAGTGGGCACGGGCGGGAGACGCCGTACGCGAGGTCGGACCGCCGCCGTAGGTTTCATTTCGGTCGAACCTCACCCTGGCATGCCCCCGAGGTCCGACGCAAGTAGTACCTTGGAGCCGACCGCCCCCAACGACCTCACCCGCAGCCGTGCCGAGGAGACGCGCCATGCCCGACACAGAAGGCCATCCGAGCGTCGGCGAGATCGACTTCCAGTCGGTCCTCAAGGCCCTGTCCGATCCGCTGCGCTACCACGTGATCGCGACCCTGGCCCGCGAGCCGGACGGCACCGAGCGGACCTGCACCTCGTTCGGCCTGCCCGTCACCAAGTCCACGCGCACGCACCACTTCCGCGTCCTGCGCGAGGCCGGTCTCGTGCGGCAGGTGGACCGGGGCAACAGCCGTGGCGCGCGCCTGCGCCGCGAGGACATCGACCGCCGCTTCCCCGGGCTGCTCGCGCTGATCGCGGACAACGAACAGCCGCCGGGGACGGCCGGGCTCCCCGCCGCCTGAGCCGCGCGCCGCCCGCTCTGCCGCCCGCCGGGATCGGGCGGCAGGCGCGGGCCCCCGCCGCGTGGGCAGGGGCCCGGCTCACCGTCCGCCGGTCGCCCGACGGCCGGGCGTCACCTCAGATGCCGGGCGAAGAACCGTGCCCCGGTGTCGAGTTCGAACTGCGGCACGCCCGTGTGCCCGCCGAGATTGGCGTGCAGGGTCTTCTCCTGGGAACCGAAGGCGTCGAACAGGTCGAGGGCCGCCTGCCGGTCGTTCCCCTCGTCGTCCCACTGCAACAGGACGTGCAGCGGGATGGTCACCTGCCGTGCCTCCTCGAACATGGCGGCGGGCACGAGGCTTCCGGCGAAGAGCCCGGCGGCCACGATGCGCGGCTCGACCACCGCGAGGCGGACGCCGACGGAGATCACGCCCCCCTCGTACCCGACCGGGCCGCCGATCCCCGGCAGCGCGAGGAGGGCGTCCAGGGCGGCCCGCCATTCAGGCACCGCCCGCTCGACCAGCGGGAGGACGAGGGCGTCCACGATCCCGCCGTCGATCGGCTCCCCGGCCTCCAGCGCCCGGCGCAGGTCGGCGCGGGCCTGCTCGGCGGCGGGCCAGCGGGGCCGCTCGCCGCTCCCCGGCAGCTCGACGGTGGCCGACGCGAAGCCGTACTCCGTCGCGTAGTGCCGGGCCCGCGCCGCCAGCCGGGGGTACATCCTGCGCAGTCCGAGCGGGGGATGGCCGATCAGGATCAGCGGCGCGGGGGCGGACACGGAGGCGGGCATCCACAGGATGCCGGGGATCTCGCCGAGGGTGAATGCGCGTTCGAGGACGCCGTCGTCGAGGCGCCGCTCGGAGGTGACATGCATGGTCGTGCCTTTCAGGAGCGCGTGAAGCGGCGCTCCCGGACGACCTACCGCCCGACCGTGACCCCGCAGGGGAGCACCCATGTCGATACTGCGTTCACGGGTACCACCTCCTCGGTCTCTCGCACGGCCTCCGGGACCGTAGCAGCGGTCGCGGCAGTCCGCCAAACGGGTTGTCGCCCCGCCATGCAGGACCCGCCCCCGACGCCCGTCGTTCGACTCAGCCGTGGCGAAGCAGGGGTGTACTTTCGTGCCGATCCGCTTGTCGATGCATGGCGCCGGATCACTTCGTATCGGAGGGGGAATGTCGTTGACAATCCATGCGAACGAGACGCCTGGTGGCCCCACCGCGCGTTCAGGTCCGAGCGTGTCTTCAGGGTCTGGCGATACGGGATCGGTCATTCCCAGCTCCTGCTGAGGTCCGTTCCCGACGAGGCGAACAGCACCTGCCTGGATCTGCTCTTCGAGGGGGTGAGCGCCATGAAGACGGCCACGCGGTACGAGTCGATGGAACTCGCCGTCGCCGACGCGGACGAGACGCGTGAGATTCTCGAACTCTCCGGCCATGGGGGCAGGTCGAGTCGGCGTGGCCTCGCTCTCGCTCTCCGGTCCGGGAAAGTCACCGGGCTCGTGCTGTGCCAGCGGGCAAGCGCTCTGCTCGGAGGGGCTGACCCGCTCGCGGCTCCGGGCGCCTCTGCTCCGCAAAGCACTGTGTGGAGTAGCGGGTGAACGACCTCGCAAGGCCACTTTCGGGAGATCCGCTTTCTGGTTCCGGCAGCTGTTCGGACGGATACCCGTAAGGGAAAGGATGCCCCGTCCGATTCCTTTCCGGCGGGTGAGGCCGAGGCGTTCAGCGGCCGACGGGGTCGGCCTCGGCTCCGTCCGTCGGTGTGCGCAGTGTCGCGTGGCCGCCGTGGTGCAGGGGCGTGCCGAGGTCGAGGCGCGCCGCCTCGCGGCCCGTTCGGGCGTCGATGAGGTGCACCTCGCCGTGCCCGCCCCGGGTGACGGCGATCCAGTCGGTGCCGGGCGAGGCCGCCACCGCGCGGCGCTGGACGCCCTCCCAGGGGGTGCCGCCGCGTCGCGGGGCGCCGTCCATGGCGGGGAGGGGGACGCGGCGGGCGGTGCCGTCGCCCGTCTCCAGCAGGATCAGTTCGTCGCCGTCCGGGTGCACGCGGGTGAAGGCGGCGTGGTCCTTGGCGAGCGCCAGCCGGAAGACGAGCCCGGGGCCGAGGTCGGCCAGGGACGTACGGCCCGTCCCCAGGTCGTGACGCCAGGCGTGGTTCGTCCACTCGGGCCACCGCAACGGGTCGGCGGGGCCGCCGCGCAGCGTGGACCACAGGGCCGTCCGCCGGGTGTCGAGGCGGAGGTACCAGCCCCGGCCCGGCGCGTCCCACGGGATCGGCGGCCTGGCGGTGAGCGCGTCGCCGTCGCGGCGCGCCCGGTGCACGCCCTCGCCCACCGCCGCGAACACCTCGGCCCGGTGCGGGACTTGCGCGTCGCCGTGCCCGCCGTCAGGCAGCGGCAGGTGCGCGTGGGCCGGGGCGGGCGGGCAGCCGGGCGGCGCGCCGAGCAGGTCGGCGAACCGGTGGACGGCGAACGCCCCCGGCTCCCTGTGCCGCAGCACGACCAGGGGTTCCCCGCCGCCGCCCAGCACGGTCACCCCCGGCTCGTCGGCGCGCACGCGCACCCGGGCCACGTCGCCCGTGACGAGGTCGGCGACCGTGAGCAGGTCCGACCAGGGCGTCGCGTTCCTGCCGAGGCCCGTCGTGACGGCGGCCCACCGGCCTGACGGATCGACGGCGAGGTGTTCCGCCGGTACGGCCACAGGCAGCGCGGCCTCCACCAGCTCGGGGCCGAACGGGTCGAGGACCAGCAGCTCCCCCCTCCGGTCATCGACGCACGCGGTCCTTCCGCCCGGCAGCGCCAGGAACCCGGCGTGCTCCGAGAGGTGGCGGCCGGTGAGGCGGCCCGTCTCGACGCCGTCCGGCACGGTCAGCACGTGGACGGAGCCCGCCATGTGGTCGGAGACGAGCAGCAGCGGATCGGCGGTCATGGGTGTCCCTTTCCTGGCGGTCGGTGGGGGTTCGAGGCGTCGCTCCGGGCGTCGCGGTGTTACCTGGATCACTCTCCTCGGACTGGTGAATGATAATCATATTCATTACTGTTCTGGGTGCGGCGCCCGGCCGGGCACCGCATCTCCCTTGCGGAAAAGGAGAGTTCATGGACAACGAGCAGGTCTTCGAGCCGATCGCCGATCCGGGTCAGCTGGCCCACGACTCGGCCTCCCACTCCAACGCCCTCGTCGAGAACCCCTTCGACGACGCCGACGAGGAGTGACCAGGACCCACACGTCCTGACCGTGGGCCCGCCGTCCCTCGTGGGCGGCGGGCCCACCCCCGCCTCCCCCCCGGCCCCTCCCGACAGGAGAACCGACGTGTCCCGCAGCCAGCTCGCGCCCGGCGTCGAGGTCGTCACCGTGCCCGGCCGAGGGCTCGCCGTCCGCACGGCGGACGGGGAGTTCCTCGGCGTACGCACCGGCGACACCGCCCCGGAGCCACTGCTGCGCCAGCTCTCCGGCACGGCGACGGCCGCGCCCGACACCGGAACCGGCCGCCTCCTGCGGGCCTTCGCGGACGCCGGTCACCTGGCCGGGCCCGCGTCACGCACCCCCTGGCCCGCCGCACGCCGCGACGTCCGGCTGGTGGGCGCCCCGGCGCTCACCGGGCCGCTGGCCGCCCACCTGCGGGCCGAGGGCGCCGCGCCGCGCCAGGCCGAGCCGGACGAGGCAGGCGAGGCGGCCGACGGCCACCCCGCCGCCGTCGTCTGGTGCCTCGACGGCCCCGTGCCCCCAGGGCTGTGGGACGCCGCCGACCGGCTCCCCGGACGAGGGATCGCCTGGCTGCGCTGCCACCGCGAGGGCTGGCAGGCGTACGTCGAACCCCTCGCCGCCACGGCGGGCGACGTCACCTCGGCCCACGTCCGCGCCCGCCGCCTCGCCGCCACGCCCGCGCACCGCGAACTGGCCGCCTACTGGAGCGGCCCCCGCACGTCCGGCGCCCCCTTCCACCTCACCGCCCCGGCGGCCGGGCTGCTCGCGGCACTCCTCGCCGACGACCTCACCCGCTGGGCCACCGACACCCCCGCCACCGGCGGACTGCCTGCCCGCCGCCGCCTGCGCCGCGTCGATCTGCGCACGCTCACCGTCACCGAGCATCCCGTGCTCCCGGTCCCCGACGTCGCCCCGATGCCGGGGAACGCCCCGTGACCCCGCTCACCGCGGACATCGACGGCCTCGCCACCGACATCCATCTCCCGGACGGCGCCGGCCCCTTCCCGGCCGTCCTCGTCCGCACCCCGTACGACAGGCTGCGGCACCGCGCCGAGCTGCGCGGCTGGGCCAGGCGCGGATTCGCCGCCCTGTCCCAGGACGTACGCGGGCGGCATGCCTCGGCGGGGGAGTGGCACCCGTACCGGAACGAGGCGGCCGACGGAGCCGAGACGGCGCGCTGGATCCGCCGACAGCCCTGGAGCGACGGCCAGTTGGTCGCGGCTGGCGCCTCCTACGCCGCGCACTGCGCCCTCGCCCTCGCACTCGACGCGCCCCCGGACGCCCGCGCCGACGCCGTCATCGCCGCCGTCCCCGCGCTCGGCATCGCCGAGACCGCCCGCGAACCCTCCGGCGTGGAACGGCTGTCGGCCCGCGCCGGGTGGTGGGCGGCGCACGGCGACCGGCGCTACTCCGACGAACAGGCCCTGGCCCTGGCCCTCGCCGCCGATCCCGACCTGCTCGCCCACCTGCCGGTGAGCGACCTGCCCGCACGGCTCGGCCGCGGCCTGCCGTCCTGGCCCGACGTGTGGCGGCAGCGGCGCGTGCCCGACCGACCCGGCACGTGGGCGGGCCTGGCCGCGAAGCCCCTCCTCGCCGTGGGCGGCCACCACGACCACTTCGCCGAGGACACGGCGGCACTGTGGCGGCACTGGGGCGGGCCCTCGGCGCGCCTGCTGACGGGCCCCTGGGGCCACGGGCTCGTCGCCGAACCCGGCCCCGACGCACGCCCGGCACACCGCACGAACCTCGGCGACCTGTACGCCCGCTGGGCCCGCCTCGCCCTCGCCGGAACGCTGCGGCCCGGCCGCCACGGCGCGGTCGCGCTCGGCGGCAGCCCGCTGTGGCTGCCCGCCGACACCGAGGGCGAGCCGCAGCGCACGGACCTCCTGCCGCTGCACGGGGCCTCGTTCACGGCCGACCCCCGACACCCCGTGCGCTCGACGACGTTGACCATTCCGGCGGACGGCACCCCCGACCGCTGCCTGCTCGTCAGCGCGCCGCTGACCCACCCGCTGGACGTCCTCGGCCCCGCCGAAGTACGGCTACGCGCCACCGCCGACACCCCACACGCCGACTGGTTCGCCCGGCTCGCCGCGCTCACCCCCCAGGGCGCCGCCGAACGGCTCGCCGTGGGCGCCGCCCGGCGCGCCGACCCGCCAGGCCACGCCGCCGAGTTCACCGTGACGCTCGGCCGCCTCGCGCGGCGCCTGCCCGCGGGCACCAGGCTGCGCCTGGAGATCGCCGGACACCACTTCCCCGCGCACGCCCGCAATCCCCACACGGGCGACGACCCGGTCACGGCCACCCGCCTGCTCGCCTCCCGGCGCCAGGTCGAGACCGGAAGCGTGACGCTCCGGCTGCCCGTGCTCCGTTCCCGCCCCGAACCCACCGATCCCGCAACGGAGATCCTGCGATGACCGCGCTGCCGCTGGAAGCCCTCGTTGACCCCGTCTGCGGCATCGTCCGCAAGGTCAAGCCCGTCGAACACCCCGCGGGCGCGCCGCCCCGCTACACCGCGCTCACCGCGGAGATCGCCGACGCCCGCCGCCTCGGCCTGTGGCCCGCCGACCGGGTCTCGCTCGGCACGACCTTCGGTGACCCCGAGGGCGCCAGGATCGCCGCCATAGCCGAGGGCGTCGAGCGGTACTGCGGCAACCGCGTGCCGCCGCCGGGCCACCCCGCCGCCCCGCTGCGCGCCACCGCCGCCGAACTGACCGGCAAGGAGATGCGGTTGTACGGGCCCGGCGAGCTTCCGGCGTACGCCGACTGGCAGTACGCGCGCGAGCGGTTCCCCTACCGTCCCCTCACGCCCGACACCCCGGCCCTGTGGACGCGAGGCCAGGAGCGGCTGCCCGACGGGGAAGCCGCCGATGTCTGGGCGCCCGTCGCGCTCACGCACCTCAACTGGCGCCAGGGCGAGCTGCGTTCCCTCCCGCGCACCCACCACCTCAACTACGCCGGGATCGCCACCGGGCAAGGGCTCGACGACGCCGTGCAACGCGGCCTGCTTGAGGTGGTCGAACGCGACGCGCTTGAGCTGTGGTGGCACCTCGACGGACCGGCCCGCGGCATCGACCCGGCCAGCGTGCCCGGCCTCGCCGACGACCTCGCCGGATCGGGGCTCGACGTCCATCTCGTGGAGATGCCCTCCGAGTTCGCCCCCTGCGTGGGGGCGCTCGTCCACGACCGGCGACTCGGCCTGCACGCCGCCGGGTTCGCCTGCCGCCACGACCCGGCCGATGCCGCCCGCAAGGCCGTCCTCGAAGCGGTCCACACCTGGGTCTTCACCCAGGGCCTCACCGACCCGGACGGCTGGGTGTTCCAGGCCGTCGAGGCCGGTCTCCTCGCCCGCGGCCTCTACCTCGACCACCGCCCCGACGCCCGCTACCTCGACGCGTGCGGCGAACACTTCGCCCACGTACGGGACCTGGGCGCACATGTACAGGTCTGGCTGGACGAGCGGATGGCGCCCGAGGCCCGGCGCTTCACCG
Source organism: Streptomyces avicenniae (assembly GCF_000719135.1). Lineage (GTDB taxonomy): Bacteria > Actinomycetota > Actinomycetes > Streptomycetales > Streptomycetaceae > Streptomyces > Streptomyces avicenniae. The sequence goes on from NZ_JOEK01000020.1 coordinate 45,477, forward strand.
AACCCGCCCTCGGCGTCGTGCCGTTGACGGAGATCGAACCTGGCAGCCAGGACCGTCTCGAACGCGCCCTCCGCGACGGCGGCCACCGCGTCATGACGTTCGACCTCACCACCGAGGACGTCGCGGAGACCCCGCTGCGCGTGGCACGGGTCCTGGTCTCCGGCCTGATCCCCAACGCACCCGCCGCCTTCGGCTACTTCGGCTGCCCACGCCTCGCCGAGGCCGCCACCGCCCGCGGATGGCGCACGACCGCACCACACGCGCCGGAGCACTTCACGCTCGCTCCGCCGCCGCACATGTAAGGGCACCCGTGGACCTCGTCACCGCCCTCGCCCGCGCCCGCTCCGCCGAGAGACCCGCCCCCGACACCCCCGCCGGGGCCGCCGTCCCCGACCTGCCCGGCCCCCCGATCCCGCTGCCCCAGCCGGGCGCGGGCGAACTGGACCTCGGGACGCTGCTGCGCCTCTCCCTCGCGGCCCAGGACCGGGCAGGACGGCTACGGCCCACCGCCTCGGCCGGGGGCCTCCACCCCGTGGACGCCACACTCGTCGTCGGCCACAACTGCGCGCTCCCACAGGGTCGTTACGGCTACGACCCGCTGCGCCACCGCGCGCACCTCCTCGGCCCCACGCCCGACGACACGCCTCCCGGCACGACCGTGGAGCTGTCCCTCACCCCGCAGCGCACCGCCTCCCACTACGGCCACCGCGCCTGGCCCCTGCTGCTCCTCGACACCGGACACGCCGCCGCGGCCCTCAGCCTCGCCGCCGACGCACTCGGCACCGGCCCGCCCACCCTCCGCCTCGACGGACGATCCGCACACCCGCTCGCCACCCTGCACATCCCCCCGCCCACCACCGCCCCGAGCGCGCAAGCCCCCACCCCGCACGAGCTGTTGACCCGCCGCAGCGCCCCGCCCCCGCTGATCGGCGCCCCTCCCGAGGACGCCCTGCGGGCCCTCCTCGCCACCCTCACCGAAGCGAGCGCGGGCGAGATCGCCTGGTGCGCGGCGGTCGGCGGACCACGGCCAGGACTCGTCGCCCCGACACCCGAAGGCGCCCTGCGGCGCCTCGCCGCCGGAGAGGCCCGGCCGACGCTCGCCGCCTGGGCCGCCGGTCAGGGATGGATCGCGGACGCGGGCGCCGTCCTGCTCGGCCACGGCTGCCCGGCGGACGCCGACGCCCCCCGCATCCGCCGCGCCCACCTCCGGGCCGGACTCGCCGTCGGCCTGGCCCACGTCGCGGCCGGACGCCTGGGCCTCGCGGCCCGCCCCGTCGGCTCCTGGCAACAGGCAGACCTCGGCGCCGCCCTCGGCGCCCCACCGGGCGAGGACTGGATCGTCCACGCCCTGGCACTCGGCACCACCCACCCCCGGGAGGGGACCCCATGATCGTCCACCCAGAACTACGCCGCGCCGCACGGCACGCACGCCGCACCCTGCTCGCGGCCACCCTCCTCCAGGGAGCGGTCACCCTCACCCATCTCGTGCAGGCCGTCCTGCTCTCCCTCGCGCTCGCCGGAGCGGCCAGGGGCGACACCGGCCAACTCCCCGCGCTCCTCGGCGCGGTGCTCGCCACCGTCACCGCCCGCGCCGTCCTCGCCCGCGCGCAGCGCCGCACGGCGACCCGCGCCGGGGCGCAGGTCAAGGTACGGCTGCGGGACGAACTCGTCGCCCACCTCGGCCGCCTCGGGCCGGCCCACCTCACCACCGCACGCGCCGGGGCCGTCCGCACCACCCTCGTGGACGGCGTGGAAGGCGTCGATGCGTACGTGTCCCGCTACCTGCCGCAGCTCCTCATCACCCTCACCGTGCCGCCCCTGCTGCTCGCCGTCCTGGCCGCCGTCGAACCGCTCGCCCTCCTCGGCCTCGTTCCCGCGCTGCTGCTCGCCCTGGGCGGGCCACGCGCCTGGGACCGCCTCCTCGCCCGGCGTGGCGAGGAGCACTGGGACACGTACGAGCACCTGGGCGCCGACTACCTCGAAGCCCTGCAAGGCATGCCCGTGCTGCGGGCCGCGGGCGCCGTGGGACGCACCAGGGAACGCCTCGAAGCGCGCTCGGCCGCCCTGCACCGGGCCACCGTCGCCAAGCTCCGCGTCTCCCTCGCCGACACCGGCCTGACCGACCTGGCCATCCAGGGCGGCACGACGGCCGCCGCGCTGCTCGCCTCCTGGTCCGCCGTCACCGGGTCCGCCACGGCGACGGCCACCTACCTCGTCCTGCTCCTCGCCTCCGAGTGCCTGCGGCCCGTGCGCGACCTGTCCCGCGAGTGGCACGCCGGGTACATGGGCGTGTCGGCGGCGGACGGGCTCGCGGCCCTGCGCACCGCACAGCCCACGGTCGCCGACACGGGTACGGCCCAGGCCGACTGGCCCGCCCCGCCCCGACTGCACTTCCAGGACGTCGAGTTCGGCTACGGCGACGCGGAGGAACCCGTCCTGCGCGGCGTCACCTTCACCGCCGAGGCCGGACGCACCACCGCGATCGTCGGCCCCTCGGGCGCGGGCAAGTCCACGCTCATCTCCCTGCTCCTTCGCCACCGCGACCCGCTGCGCGGCCGGATCACCCTCGACGGCCGCGACGTGGCCGCGTACACGCTCGACTCGCTGCGCCGGGGCATCGCCGTCGTCTCCCAGGACACCTACCTCTTCCACGCCACCATCGCCGACAACCTGCGCCTGGCCAGGCCGGACGCCATGGACGAGGCCCTGGCCCGCGCCGCGCGCACCGCCGGGATCCACGACGAGATCACCGCCCTCCCCGACGGCTACGCCACCGTCCTCGGCGAACGCGGCGCCACCCTCTCCGGCGGCCAGCGCCAGCGGCTCGCCCTGGCGCGCGCCCTGCTGGCCGACGCGCGGGTCCTCGTCCTGGACGAGGCCACCAGCGCGGTGGACGAACGCCGCGAGGCCGACATCGTCCGCGACCTGCCGGACGCCACGGGCGGCAGGACCGTCCTCGTCGTCGCCCACCGCCTCGCCGCCGTCCGGCACGCCGACCGGATCGTGGTGCTGGACGGCGGACGGGTGGACGCCGTCGGCGGGCACACCGCCCTCGTCGGGGCCGGGGGCCTCTACGCGCAGCTCGTCACGGCAGGCCACCCGCACGAAGAGGAAGTCACCGTATGAACACCACCGCCACCGACCACACAGCGGCGCCCCCGCGCGGAGCACTGCGCGCCCTGCTGCCCGCGCTCGCCGGACACCGCGCCATGGTCGCCCGCACCTGCGCGACCGCCCTCGTCGAACAGGGCTCCCTCGTCGCCCTCCTGACACTGGCCGCGCACACCGTCGGCACCGCCGTCACCGAGGGCCGCGCCCCTGGCGGCGGCACGATCACCGCACTCGTCGTCCTCGTTCTCGTCCGCGCCCTGGCGACCTGGCGCGAGATGGACCTCTCGCACGACCTGGCCTACCGCGTGCTGGCCGAGCTGCGCGTCCGCGTCTTCGACGGGCTCGCCCGCGGCGCGCCCGCCCGCGTCGCCGGGAAGCGCAGCGGAGAACTGGCCGCCACCGCGATGGCCGACGTCGAGGCCCTCGAATTCTTCTACGCCCACACCACCGCCCAACTCCTCGCCTCCGGAGTCGTGTTCACCGGCGGCGCCGCGACGCTCGCCGCGGTCGAGCCGTGGCTCCTGGCGGCGCTCCTGCCGGTCGCCGCCCTGCTCGCCGCCGCCCCCTTCACCGACGCACGCGGACGCGCCGCACGGGGCGCGCGCACCAGGGCGGCCACCGCGAAGCTGTCGGCCGACACCGTGGACACCGTGGACGGGCTCCGCGAACTGCTCGCCTCCGGAGCCCTCCCCAGGCAGCGCGACCGCCTCGCGGACCAAGGCGTGACGGTGGGCGAGGCACAGCGCGCCGAGGCCACCTGGGACGCCACGGCCGCCGCCGTCCGCGACCTGCTCACCGTCCTCGCGGTCCTCGGCGTGGTCGCCGCCGCGGCACGGTCCGCCGCCTCGGGGGGACTGCACGGCGCCTGGGTCCCGGCCGCGATGGCGCTGGCCCTGTCGGTGCTCGGCCCGGTCGCCGAGTCGGCCGCCGCCGTGAGCCGCGCCGTGGGGCTGCGCGCGGCGGCGGCCCGGGTCGGCGCGGCACTCGACGCGCCCGCCCTCGCCCCGCCGCCCGCCTCCCCGCACCCCCTCCCGCCCGGCCCCCTCGGCGTACGGCTGCACGCCGTCGGCTTCGACTACGGCGGCCCGCCCGTGCTGGACGGCGTCGAGCTGACCGTCCCCGCCGGGCTGACCGTCGCCCTCGTCGGCGCATCCGGCGCCGGCAAATCGACCTGCGCCCACCTGCTGGCCCGCTTCTGGGACCCCACCACGGGAGCCGTCCAACTGCTGCCCGAGGACGGCCCGCCCCTCGACCTGCGCGACCTGTCGGACGCCGCGCTCCGCGCCGCCGTCGCCGTGGTCGGCCAGGACGCCCCCCTCTTCCACGGCACCCTCGCCGACAACCTGCGCCTCGGCGCACCCGACGCGGACGACGCCCTCCTCGCCGCGACGGCGCGCACGTGCGGCGTCGATCTGATCGCCCCCCTCGACACCCTCGTCGGCGAACGCGGCGCCACGGTCTCCGGCGGCCAGCGCGCCCGCATCTCCCTGGCCCGCGCCCTGCTGGCCGGGCCGCGCGTCCTCGTGCTGGACGAGACGACCGCCCACCTGGACAACACCGGTGACGCGCGCCTCGCCGCCGCCATCGGCGGGAGCGGGCGCACCACGCTCGTCATCGCCCACCGGCGCGCCACCATCCGCCGCGCCGACCGCATCGCCGTCCTCGAAGCGGGCCGTATCGCCGAGGAGGGCACCTGGGACGAGCTGACCGCCCGCCCCGGCAGCGCCCTCCTCCGCGTCCTGGCCGACGCGCCCTCCTGACGCCGAGAGGCCGGGCGGCATGCACCGCCCGGCCTCCCGGTCCATCACCCGCGCCCGGCGTCAGAACGCCCCGGGGTAGAGCCCGGCCGCGATCTCCGCGACCGCGTCCACGTTCCCGAGCGTGCCGGGGTAGGCGTCCGCCGCCGAGATGGCGACGAGCCGGTCCTCGCGCACCGCGTCGAGGTCGGGGAACGTCCGCGCCAGGTAGTCGCGGGTCGCCTGCTCGTGCTCCGGGCCGCTGACCGCGAACACCAGGGCGTCCGGGGCGCGTTCCGCCAGCACCTCCGGGTTGATCTGGGCGGCGAAGAAGTCGGCGAACGCGGCGTCGTCGGGCCCGAACACGTTCTCGCCCCCCGCGCGCCTGATGATGTCGTACTCGATCCCGGCGCCGATCGCGGAGAGCGTGCCGCCCTCGACGTAGACCTGGGCGACCGTCACCGGCTCCTCGCCCGAGACGGCCTCCGTCACCTCGTCCAGCCTGGCCTGTGACGCCTCCGCCAGGCCCGAGGCGGCCTCGGCCGCCCCCAGCGCGCGGCCCAGGGACTCCAGGTCGGTGAAGAGGTCGTCCACCGTGCCGGTCATGCGGCGGTCCTCGCAGCCGCCGGTGGCGATGTACGCGGCCACGCCCGCCTCGTCCAGCTGCGCGATGCTGGCGAACCCCTGCTCGGCGGTGAACTCGTAGGCCGTGGGCGCGAACACGAAGTCGGGCCCGGCCTGGAGCAGCACCTCACGCGTGGGGGGCGCGTCCTCGCTGAGCACGGGTATGCCCTCCGCCTCGGCGCGCAGGTCGTCGGGCAGCGGCGCGGTGGCGGTCTGCGCCTGGCCCACCATCCGGTCGGCGAGGCCCAGGCGCAGCAGCAGCTCCGTCTGGGACGGGCTCAGGCCCACGATCGCCTCGGGAGGGCGCGGAAGGTCGATCTCCCGGCCGCAGTTGGTGAGGACGGTCGCCTGCTCGCCGCCGGTCGCCTCGGCGTCCGGCTCCTGCTCGGTGACCCCCGAGCCGCAGGCCGTCAGCGTGAGGACGCCGAGGGAGGTGAGGGCTGTTCCCGCGGCGGCGAAGCGGGAGAGGAGGGGACGGGGCATGACGTGTGCTCCTTGACTGGGTGCTCGGGCGCCGGACTGTCCGGTGAGCGGGACGGCAGGGGGGAGAAGGCGATCAGGGGACGTCCGCTCGCCGGGTGGGCGAGCACGTCGGCCCGGACGCCGAAGACGTCGTGGATCAGGTCGGGCGTCAGCACGTCCGCCGGGGGGCCCTGGGCGACGATCCGGCCCGCCCGCAGGACGGCGACGACGTCGCAGTGGGCCGCCGCCAGGTTCAGGTCGTGCAGCGCGGCGAGCGTGGTCAGCCCCAACTCGCCGATGATCCGCATCAGTTCGAGTTGGAACGAGATGTCCAGATGGTTGGTCGGCTCGTCCAGCACCAGCACCTGGCTCTCCTGGACCAGGGCGCGCGCCAGCAGGACGCGCTGCTTCTCGCCGCCGGAGAGCCCGGCGAAGGGCCGTCCCGCCAGGTCCGCGGCGCCGACGCGGGCGAGGGCGCGGTCGGCGAGCGCGAGGTCGCGCGGGGAGTCGCCGCCGAAGCCGCGGTGGTGGGGCAGGCGCCCGAGGAGGACGATGTCGAGGACGTCCAGGTCGAAGTCGGCGGTGGACTCCTGCGTCATGACGGCGACCTGCCGCGCCACGGTCCGCGGCGGCAGCGTCCACACGTCCTGCCCGCCCACGGCGACCGTGCCGGACTCGGGCCTGGTGACCCGGTAGAGGCTGCGCAGCAGCGAGGACTTGCCGCTGCCGTTGGGGCCGACGAGCCCGGCGACCTGGCCGGGCTCGACGCGGAACGTCGCCCCGTGCACCACGCGGCTGCCGCCCCGGCGGACGACGACGTCCGTGAAGTCGATCCTCATCGCAGCATCCCCGCCCTGGCCGCGCGTCCCTGGCGTATCAGCCACAGGAAGCAGGGGGCGCCCACCACGGCGGTCACGATGCCGATGGGTATCTCGGTGGGCGCGGCGACGGTCCGCGCGAGCACGTCGGCGACCATCAGGAACAGCGCGCCGCCCAGGATGGTGACGGTCAGCATGCGGCGGTGGTCGGCGCCGACCAGGATGCGCGCGGTGTGCGGGACGACCAGGCCGACGAAGCCGATGCCGCCGCTGACCGCCACGACCGCGCCCGTCAGCAGGGAGGCGGCGATCACCAGGCGCCCGCGCAGCCGGTTGACGCCGACACCCAGCGCCGTGGCGTTCTCGTCGCCGACCAGCAGGGCGTTGAGGGCGCGGGCGTTCGCCAGGGCGTAGAGCGTGACGGCGGCCAGCGCGGCGGCCGGGACGGCGAGTTGGTCCATGGTGGCGGCGGAGACGCTGCCCAGGAGGAAGAAGAGGACGCTGAACACGTTCTGCGCCTCGGTGGTGAGGGTCAGGTAGCTCGTCACGGCGCTCAGCAGCGAGCCGAGGGCGACCCCGGCGAGGATCATGCGCGTCGGCGCCAGCACCCCGTGCTGACGGGCCAGCAGGTAGACGGCGGCGGTCGCGCCGAGCGCGCCGAGGAACGCCGCGCCGCTGAGCGGGAGTCCGCCCACGGCGGCGGAGCCGAGGGTGATCACGGCGACCGCGCCGACGCCCGCACCGGCCGACACCCCGAGGACGTACGGCTCGGCCAGCGGGTTGCGCACCGCCGCCTGCATCAGCGCCCCGGCCAGCGCGAGCCCGGCCCCGGCGAGCCCGGCCAGCAGGGTGCGCGGCAGCCGGAACTGCCATACCGCCTGGTCCTGGAGCGGGGTGATCGAGCCGTCCCGCATCCAGGACACGTCGGGGACGAGGTGGCCGACGACGACGCGCGCGGCGTCGGCCGTGCTCACGTCGGCCGGTCCTGTGGCACCGGAGACGACCAGGGTGGCCAGGATGGCGAGGAACAGGGCGACGTGCACGCCCACCAGGGATGTCCTGGTGGGACGGCGTCGCTCCCGCGCTCGCGCGGGTTGTCTGGTGGCGGCCAACGACGCGCCTCCCGTCGGGGTTTCTGAAAACGGTTTTCGTCACCGTATCCAGTTGGCCGACCCGAGGCAACGGAGGGGGTGGGGATGTGAAGACGATCACCTGACGCGCCGTCCGGCCCGGGGACCGCCGCGCCGCCGACCGCCCGAGGTCAGGCGCGGCGCGCGGCCCACACCGTGCGCTCGGTGCGCACCCCCAGGTCGTCGCGGCGCAAGAGGCTGTACGGGCCCTCGGTGTCGAGGAGTTGGTCGAGGACGGCCAGGTCCCCCGGCGCGAGGGCGTCCGCCGCGCCGTCGCGGATGCGGCGCAGGCCGCTGAGCGCGTAGCGGCGGACCGCGTCGGTGGGGGGTGGGCCGACGGCGACGGCGAGGGTGCGTTCCGCCTCGACCGTGAGCCCTGCCGCCGTGAGCGCGGCACCCCAGTCGGCGCCACGGTGCGGGACGTGCTCGGCGTGGTGGCGGTCCAGCGCCGCGTGGCAGCGCTCCTCAAGGCCGGGGGCCTGCGCCGGGGCGTCCGGCGGCAGGAACCGGGGGAAGCCGCCCAGCTCGACGACGGCGAGCAGCCCGCCGGGCGCCAGCGTGTCGCGCACCCGTCGCAGGGCGTGGGCGGGGTCGGCCATGTGGTGCAGCGAGGCGGACGCCCAGACCAGCTCGGGCGCGCCGAGCGCGGGCCACGCCGCCGCGTCGAGGTCGGCCCGCACGGTACGCACGCGGTCGGCCGCCCCGGCGGCTGCGGCCTTCTCCCGTAGGCGGTCGAGGTGTTCCGCGGAGACATCGACGGCCGTCACCTCGGCCTCGGGGAAACGCCTCAGCAGCGCGAGGGTCCCGGCGCCGGTCCCCGACCCGAGGTCCACGACGTGACGGGGCGCGGTCCTGACGGGCAGCCACGCGGTGATCGACGCGATGTGCTCGGCGAGCACCTCGGCGTCCAGGTCCAGGATCTCCGCCTGGCCGCCCGCGTCGTGCCCGTGCCCGTGCCCGTGCTCATGCCCGTGTGTGTGCTGCGCGCCGTGATGTGCCGTGTGCGGGGAGGAGTGGTTCATGCGGCCACGCTAGGCGGCCCGCCCCCGTACGGCCCGGCCGCTTCCCGGATGCGCAAGGCGATGGCCGGATGCGCTGCGGACCACGCAAGACTGCCGGCGTCACGGTGCCGGGCGGCGTGCCTGCGCCGCGTCCTCGCCGCGCTGATGACCACGGCGGGCGTCGCCGTCGAAGATCCCCAGGATCTCGCACGGCCCGCCCTCGGCGCCGATGGCGTGGGGGAGCATCGTGGGGAACTCGGCGGCCTGGTTCGTCTCGATCCGGAAGCGCCGGTCGCCCAGGAGCAGCACGGCGGTGCCCGACAGGACGACGAGCCATTCGCGGCCCGGGTGGGCGCGCATGCGCGCGGGATTGTCGGGCGGCGGGTTGGTCATGCGCTGGCGCACGACCGTCATGCCCGGCTCCGCCTTGAGGGGCCAGCGCATCAGCCCGTGGGCGCCGTCGATCGTCGGGTTGGAGACGACGTCGTCCGTCGCGGTCTCGACCAGCTGGTCGAGGGAGGTGTCCAGGGCGCGGGCGAGGGTGACGAGCTGGTCCAGCGCCAGGCGCCGCTGGCCGTTCTCGATGCGGCTGAGCGTCGATTGGCTGACCTTGGCGCGGGTGGCCAGCTCCTCCAGCGACAGGCCCTGTGCGACGCGCAGGGCGCGGACGCGCTTGCGTACCAGGCTGTCCAGGTCTCCATCGTCTTGCGTCATACGCAACATTGTATGCCTCGACCGCAAAGTCCGGGTTAGCTTCGGCCGTGTCCCGCCCCCCGCGACCTGGGGCGACGACGGAAAGGAGATCCGACATGCCCGCGACCACCACCCCCCGTGCGGCCGACCCGCCGTCCGGCGGCACCCTCGACGCCGTGGTCATCGGCGGCGGCGCCGCCGGGCTGAACGGCGCGCTGATGCTGGCCCGCTCCCGCCGCTCCGTCACCGTGATCGACAGCGGCACCCCGCGCAACGCGCCCGCCGAGGGCGTGCACGGACTGCTCGGCCTGGACGGCACCCCGCCCGCCGAGTTGTACGCGCGGGGCCGCGCCGAGGTGCGCCGCTACGGCGGCCTGGTCGTCCCCGGCGAGGTGACGTCCGCCGTGCGGGCCGCCGCGTCCCCCGAGGGCGACCCGCGCTTCACCGTCACCCTGGCCGACGGTGCCATCCTGCACGCGCGCCGCCTCCTGGTCGCCACCGGCCTGCGCGACGACCTGCCGGACATCCCCGGTCTCGCCGGGCACTGGGGCCGTGGCGTCGTGCACTGCCCCTACTGCCACGGCTGGGAGGTGCGCGACGAGCCCATCGGCGTTCTCGCCACCGGTCCCGCCTCGCTCCACCACGCGCTGCTCTTCCGCCAACTGACCGACGACCTGGTCTACTTCACCCACGGCACCGACCTCGACCCCGACACCGGGGCGCGCTTCGCCGCGCGCGGCATCCGCGTCGTGGACGCCCCGGTCGGCGAGGTCGTGACGGCCGACGACGGCGGCATCGCGGGCGTCCGCCTGACGGACGGGCGGTTCGTCCCCCGGCGTGTCCTCGCCGTAGCGACCACCCCGTGGCCACGCACCGAGGGGCTCGACGGCCTCGGTCTGCCGACCGACGAGGCCCCAGGCGGCGCGGGCTGCCGCCTCGCCTCCGGCCCGGCGGGCACCACCGCCGTACCCGGCGTGTGGGTGGCGGGCAACGCCACCGACCCGACCGCCCAGGTCGGCGCCTCCGCCGCTGCCGGAGCCCTGGCGGGCGCCCACATCAACGCCGACCTGGCCCGCGCCGACACCGACGCGGCCCTCGCCGCCTCCCGCGCCTGACCGGCGCCTGACCCGCGCCGCCGCCCGTACGCCCCTCCCGGGAGAACCCATGACCACGCACCAGCCACCCCCCACGAGCGACGGCGTGCCCGACGCGCGCCAACGCCGCACGATCCTCGTCACCGTCTGCATCGCGCTCATGGCCGTCATCGCCTCGGTCTCCGGGCTGAACGTCGCCCAGCCCGACCTCGCCGTCGCCTTCGACGCCTCCCAGAGCACGGTCCTGTGGATGATCAACCTCTACACGCTCGCCCTGGCCGCGCTCCTGCTGCCGCTCGGCGCGCTCGGCGACCGCCTCGGCCGCAGGCCCGTCCTGCTCACCGGCCTCGTCGTCTTCGCCCTCGCGAGCGCGGCGGCGGGCCTCGCCCCGACGACCGAGGTCATGCTCGCCGCCCGGCTGCTCGGCGGCGTGGGCGCCGCGATGATCATGCCCATCACCCTCGCCGTCATCACCTCCACCTTCCCCGAGGAGGAACGCGGCCGGGCGATCGGCGTGTGGACCGGGGTGGCCGGGGGCGGCGGCGTCCTGGGCATGCTCCTCTCGGCCGCCCTGGTGGACGTGGTGAGCTGGCGGTGGCTCTTCGTCCTGCCCGTCGCGCTCGTCGCCGTCGCCGTCGTCATGACGCTGCGCTCCGTCCCCGACTCCCGCGAGAGGACCGGCCACTCCTTCGACACCGTCGGCGCGCTCACGTCCGTCGTCGCCGTGGCCGGGCTCATCTTCGTCCTCCAGGAGGGCCCCGAGCGCGGCTGGACCGCCCCCGCCACGCTGCTCGGCCTCGCGGCGGGCCTCGCCGCCGCCGCGGGCTTCGTCGCCTGGGAACTGCGCCGCAGGGACGCCGCGCTCCTGGACGTGCGCCTGTTCGGCGACCGCGGCCTGAGCGGCGGCTCCCTGACGCTTCTCGTGGTCTTCGGCGTCCAGGCGGGGATCTTCGTCGTCCTCTTCCCCTTCTTCCAGGCCGTCCTCGGCTGGTCCGGCCTGCTGTCCACCCTGGCGCTGATGCCCATGGCCGTGCTGATGATGGCCGCCTCCGGTTTCGCCCCACGGCTGGCCGCCCGCACAGGCCCTCGCGCGACCACGGCCACGGGCGTCGCCCTCGCCGGAGCGGGCCTGGCGCTCATGGCCGCGGTCGTCTCCGTCGAAGGCGGCTACCTGTCCGTCCTCCCCGGCATGCTCGCCATGGGCGCGGGCATGGGCCTGTCGATGACCCCCTCCACCGAGGCCATCACCGGCGCGCTCCCGCGCGAACGCCAGGGCGTCGCCTCGGCGCTCAACGACGTCACGCGCGAGTTCGGCACGGCGCTCGGCGTCGCCCTGCTCGGGGCGCTCCTGTCCTCCGGCTACCGCGCGGCCATCGACACCCGGCTCGACGGCATACCAGAAGGCCCCGCCGACACCGCGCGCGAAGGCGTCGCCAACGCCCTCGACGTCGCGGACCAGGCCGGCCCCCAGGCGCAGGCGCTGATCCGTACCGCGCAGGAGTCGTTCGTGGACGGCTGGCAGCAGGCCATGTGGGCGGGCGTCGCCGTCATGGCCGTCCTCCTCCTCCACGTCCTCGCCCGCGGACCACGGCGCCGCGGCCCCGTGCAGGCGGGGGAGCAGGGGACGACCGCCCCGGTCGGCTGAACGGGCGGGCCGGGTACGTTGCACGGTGCCCCGGCGGACGCGGTCCGCCGTCCCCTCGCCGAAGGAGCCCCCATGCCGTTGCTGTGGATCGGAGCCGGTGTCCTGCTCGCCGGGCTGGGCGCCGGAGCCGGAGTGCTGCGCATACGGCGGCAGTGGACCGTCGTCACCGTCGAGGGCACCAGCATGCTGCCGACGTACGAGCCGGGGGACCGGGTGCTCGTGCGCCGCCGCGGCCTCGCGCGGGTGCGCACCGGGGACGTCGTGGTCCTCGAACCCCCGGCCGACAGCCCGTTCCGGCCCTCGGAGGCCGGGGCCGACGGCCGCAACTGGAACATCAAACGTGTGGTGGCCCTGCCGGGCGACCCCGTGCCGCCCGGGGTGGCGGACCACGCGACGGGATCGCCGGTCCCCGACGGCACCCTGATCGTCTTCGGCGACCACCACGACAGCGTGGACTCCCGCCAGCGCGGCCCCTACCCCGCCGCGCAACTGCTCGGCGTCGTCGTGCGCGGTCTTGACCCGACGGCCCCGCACGCCTGACCCGCGCACGCCCTCGCCCCCTCCGCCACATTCCCGATGTGCGAAAGGGTACGGTTGCGGCGTCGTCTGCTACTGTCGCTCCCATTGCACGAGTAACTACTCTGATTCATAGGAGCGTTGCCATGCTCAATCTCCTGGGACGTGCCGGGGACCGCCTGTTGGAAGCGGTCGCGCCCAAGGCCGTGGCCAAGGCGGACGCCACCTTCAAGAAGCGCTGCTACTGCCACATCAACGGCGCCTGGGTCGCGCGCACGTGTCATGTCGTCGGCGGCATGACCGGCTGCGGGCCGTGCAACACCACGGACGGCCCCTGCTAGTCGTGAGACGTCGCCCGCCCCGTCCCCACACCAGGGAACGGGCCGGGTGACCTCCCGGGAGTGACCCGCATGCCCTACCTCGTGCTCGGATGCCGCGTGCTGCTGCTCGGCGTCCTCGTCGTCGCCGTCGCCGGGAAGCTCCGCGACCGTGCGGCGTTCGGCGAGTTCGCCGCCTCCATCGTGGAACTGCGCCTGCTGCCACGGCGGTTCTCCCGCGCCGCCGCCCGTGCGGCGGTCGGCGTCGAGACGCTGACCGCCGGTCTCCTGCTCGTCCCCGCAACCACTTCGTTCGCGTTCGCGCTGGCTCTGTGCACCATGAGTGTCTTTGCTGTAGCGATCATCCTTGCGTTGCGGCGTGGTGCCACGGCGCCCTGCCACTGCTTCGGCGCCTCCGTCACCCCGCTCGGCCCCGTCCACGTCGTGCGGAACACGGCCCTGGCCGCCGTCGCCGCCTGCGGCCTCGCCGGGGCGCTGACCACCCCGCCCACCCTCTGGCCCCCGCACCCCGGCGGCGGCCTCCTCGCGCTCGGCGCGGCGCTCGTGGCGGTCCTGCTCGTGGTGCGCCTCGACGACCTGGCCGCACTGTTCGGCACGTCCCCGTTCGACGTCGCCCCCGTGCCGCGAACCGAGAAACCGTAGGAGCCCCGCCATGCCGTTCCTGATCGCCGCCCTGGTGCTGGTCGGTTGCCTGTGCCTGCTCGACCTGCTGCTCACCTTCGCAGTGCTCCGCCGCCTGCGCGAGCACACGGCCGAACTGTCGCGGCTCGGCGCCAGGGAGCGCAGCCTCGCCCTCGACCGCGACACCGTCCTCCTCGGCAGGACCCTGCCCGGCCTGGCCGCCGAGGAGGCGGACGAGGAGCGGATGGTGGCCTTCTTCGAGGCGAAGTGCGACGCGTGCCACGAGCACGCCCCCTGGTTCGCCGCGACCGCGGCCGACGGCTCGGCCGCCGTCGTTCACGGTGCCGGTCCGCGGGCGGACGAACTGGCCGCGCACGTGGCGGACCTGCCGACCGTCATCCGACACGAGGAGGCCGCGTCCCTGGTGGAGAGCGTCGGCATCACGGTGTTCCCGACGTTCCTGCTCGTGGACAGGACCGGCTCCGTCACGCGGGTCACCCACGACCCGGCCGGTCTCGTCGCGACACCCTGATGAGCCGCCCCGAGGCACCGCGAGGGCTCGCGCGGCAGATCCTCCACGCCCTGGGGCTCTGCTGGCACGCCGGGCCCTGGCTGACCGCCGTCTACCTGCTCGCCACCGTGGTCGGCGGGCTCCTGCCGACCGCCACCGCATGGTCCACCAAGTTCGTCATCGACGGCCTCACGGCAGGACACACCGCGGAAGCCGTACGGTGGGCGGTCGCCCTCGCGGCCACCGGGCTCGTCGCGGGCGTCCTGCCCCACCTCACCGCCTACCTGCGCGACGAACTCTCCCGCCGCCTCGACCGGTTGATGCAGGACCAGCTCTACACCGCCATCAACGGCTTCCAGGGCCTCTCCCGGCTGGAGAACCCGGCCTTCCGCAACGACGTGGCCATGGCGCAGCAGGCGTCGGGCGGCGCCATCGGGCCCATGACCACCGGCCTGTTCGACACCGGGCGCAACGTGCTCACCCTGGTCAGCCTGCTGGCGACGCTCACCGTGCTCAGCCCCGTCATGGCCGCCCTGGTGACGGCCGCGTCGGTCCCCGCGCTGCTGGCACGGCTGGCCCTGTCACGCCGCAGGGTCTCGATGATGGCGGACGTCTCCCAGGCCACCAGGCGGCAGGTCTTCTACTCCCTGCTGCTCACCGACATCCGGGCCGCCAAGGAGATCCGGCTGCTCGGCCTCGGCGACTTCCTCAAGGGCCGGATGCTCGGGGAACTGGCCACCACGCAGTCCGGCGAGCGCCGGGTGGACCGGCAGGAGGTCCGTACCCAGGCGCTGCTCGCGACGCTGTCCACGCTCGTCGCGGGCGGCGGGCTGGTGTGGGCCGTCCACGCCGCCGCCACCGACGCGCTGACCGCCGGGGACGTGACCGCGTTCATCGCCGCCGTCGCCGGGGCGCAGGCCGCTCTGACCGGGCTGGTGGACAACATCTCCATGGCGCACCAGGCGCTGCTGCTGTTCGCCTACCACCTCCGCGTCACGTCCCTGGCCGACGACCTCCGCCCCTCGCCGCGTCAGGCCCCCGCCCTGCCCGCCCTGCGCGGGGCCATCGAGTTCCGCGACGTCTGGTTCCGCTACGACGACGCGCACCCCTGGGTGCTGCGCGGCGTCAACCTGACCATCCCGCACGGCCGGGCCGTCGCGCTGGTCGGGCTGAACGGCGCGGGCAAGAGCACGCTGATCAAGCTGCTGTGCCGCTTCTACGACCCGACGAAGGGCGCCATCCGCTGGGACGGCGTGGACCTGCGCGACATCCCGCCCGCCGAACTGCGCCGCAGGACAGGCGTCCTGTTCCAGGACTACATGTGTTACGACCTGACCGCCGCCGAGAACATCGGCGTCGGCGACCTCCCCGCGCTCGCCGACCGCCCCCGGCTGCGCGCCGCCGCGCGTCAGGTGGACATCGACACGGCTCTCGAAAACCTCCCCCGCGGCTACGACACCCTCCTCAGCCGGCTGTTCGCCGACCAGGGCGACGGCGCCGACCCGCAGGCCGGGGTCGTCCTCTCCGGCGGCCAGTGGCAGCGGGTCGCGCTGGCCAGGACCCTGCTGCGCGACCACCGCGACCTGCTCATCCTGGACGAGCCGAGCGCCGGTCTCGACGCGGAGGCCGAGCACGAGATCCACCGCGGGCTGCGCCGCCACCGGCACGGGCGTACGAGCCTGCTCGTCTCGCACCGGCTCGGCGCGGTCAGGGAGGCGGACCGCATCGTCGTCCTGGAGGACGGCCGCATAGCGGAGGAGGGCACCCACGACACGCTCCTCGCCGAAGGCGGCACGTACGCCAGGATCTTCGCCCTCCAGGCGACCGGCTACCGGACGACGCCCGACCACGGCAGCGACGACGGCGACGGCAGCCACGGAGCCGCGTGACCGGCCGCGTCCCCTGCGTCCCTCACAACGACCTGATCACGTTCGGACCGCGATCCGAAGTTCCCGGACAAGCGCGATCGCGGCGGGGACACTTGGTCCTGTGACCACGACTGACCAGCCCAGGGCGACGCCGCACGTACCCCGTGCCGTCTCCCTCCCCCGTACCTTCGCCGCCGCCGTCCGGGGCGGGCCCGCGGCGCTCGCCGTCGCCCTGGTGGGCGGGCTCCTCCTGGCCGCCTCCTTCCCGCCCCTCGGCTGGTGGCCGCTGGCACCGGTCGGGCCCGCGCTGCTGCTGTTCGTCCTGCGGCGCCGGCGCATGCGGACGGCGTTCGCCCTGGGGACCGTCTTCGGCCTGGCGTTCTTCGGTCCGCTCCTCCTGTGGCTCACCAACCTCGGTGTGCTGCCCTGGGCGGTGCTCAGCGTCGTCCAGGCGCTGCTGCTCGGCGCCCTGAGCTGCGCCGTACCCGTCCTCGACCGGCTTCCGGCCTGGCCGCTGTGGGCGGCTGCCTGGTGGGTGACCGCCGAGGCCATACGCTCCCGGGTGCCGCTCGGCGGCTTCCCGTGGGGCCGCCTCGCCTTCAGCCAGGCCGACGCGCCGACGCTCGGCTGGGCCGCGATCGGGGGAGCACCGGCCGTCAGCGCGGTCGTGGCGCTCGCCGCCGCCTGCCTGGCCGCGCTGCTCGGCGGGACGACGGTGCGCGCGGGCCGCCGCGCGGGGGCCGGTCTCGTGGTGGCGCTCGTCCTGTGCGCGGCGGGCGCGCTGTTCGTCCCCTCGGGCGCCGTCGGCGGCGACGACCGGAGCGCGACGGTCGCCGTCGTGCAGGGCAACGTCCCGCGCGGCCGGTCACTGGAGGAGCAGGCCAGGGTCGAGCGCGTCGCCGACAACCACATCGACGCCACGCGCGAACTCGCCCGCGACATCCGCGCGGGCCGCGCCCCGCAGCCGGACATCGTGCTGTGGCCCGAGAACGCGACGGACCGCGACCCCCGCGCCGATCCGGGACTGCGGCGGCGGATCTCGGTCGTCGCGGCCGAGGTCGGCGCCCCGCTGGTGGTCGGGGCCATCCTCGACGCGCCGGGCGACCGCATCCGCAACAGCAGCCTGCTGTGGGACCCCGTCACCGGCCCAGGACCGTACTCGACCAAGCAGCACCTGGTGCCCTTCGGCGAGTACATCCCCGCGCGCGGCCTCCTCGGCGGGTTCGGGGACCTCCAGCTCATACCGCGCGACTTCATCGCCGGGAGCGAGCCCGTCCGCCTGGACGCGGGCCCCGTCCGGCTCGCCGCCTCGATCTGCTACGAGGTCGCCTACGACAGCCAGGTGCGCGGCGCCGTGCGCACCGGCGCGAACCTGATCGCCGTCCCCACCAACAACGCCACCTACATGCGCAACGGCAGCACCGCGGAGCCCGAGCAGCAGCTGGCCATGTCCCGGCTGCGCGCCGTCGAGCACAACCGCTCGGTCCTCGTCGCGTCCACCACCGGGATCAGCGCCGTCGTCACGCCGGACGGCAGGGTCGTGGAGTCCACCGGCCCGTGGACCCGTGACGTGCTCACGGCCACCGTCCCGCTGCGCACCTCCGAGTCCCTGGCGACGCGCGTCGGCACCCTGCCCGAGCTGCTGGTCGGGCTCGCCGCCCTCGGGGCGACGGGCCTCGGCGTCCACCGGGCGCGCCGCGCGAAGTCGCCCGGCGCGAACACGGGCGCGGGCGCGGACGCGTAGGCCCGCGCGTCACGAAGGACCGGCGGGGTCCTCCCCCCTCCGGGAGACCCCGCCGGTCCTTCGTTCCCTCACGCGCCTACCAGGCGAGTTCACCCGCCTCGTCCTGGAAGGTCCCCGTCGGGCCGTCCGCGCCGAGCGTCGCCAGACGGACGACGATCCGTGCGCTCTCCTCGGGCGACCTTCCGCCGTCGAACCCCGCGGTCAGGTCGGTGGCGGTGAAGCCGGGCTCCACGGCGTTGAACTTGATGCCGGGCTGGGACTTGGCGTACTGCACGGTGAGCATGGTGGCCGCCGACTTCGACGCCGAGTACAGCGCGGTCGGCAGCTGGAACTCCGGCCGTTCCGGGTTGGTGACCGCCCAGAACGATCCGGCGCTGCTCGACACGGTCACCACCGTCGGGTTCGCGGACCGGCGCAGCAGGGGCAGCGCCGCCTCCGTGACGCGCACGATCCCCACCACGTTGGTGTCGAACACCCGCAGGGCCGTGGGGCCGTCGGCGGTGCCGTGCCCCAGGACGCCCGCGTTGTGCACCAGGACGTCGAGCCGGCCCTCGGCCGCCCCTATCGTCTCCAGCGCGCCGTTCACCGACACGTCGTCGGTCACGTCGAGCCGCACGAACCGCGCCCCGAGCGCCGCCGCGGCCTTCCCGCCCCGCTCGGCGTCCCGCGCGCCGATCCACACGTCGTGGCCCAACTCCACGAGCTGCCTGGCTGTTGCGAAGCCGATCCCCTTGTTGGCGCCGGTGATCAGTGTGACGGTCATGTGCTCTCTCTCCTCGTGGAACGGATGGGACGACGGGACGGTCGCCGCCCGGCGGGGCGGTGGCAGTCAGCCGGTCAGCTGCCGCCGCATCGCGGCGCTGTCGTGCAGGGCCGTCATGTGGACGAACCGGCCGTCGCGGACCTGGTAGACGGCGTACTCGACGATCTCGAACGAGGCGCCGGTGGCGGGCACCCCGAGCCACTCCTTCACCGGCGTACCGGTGTTGACCAGCCGCGCGGCCAACCGGTCGCCGTCGAGCAGCAGTTCCTTGAGCTCCCAGTGGAGGTCGGGAACCGCGTCCACGTCGTGCCGCTGCACCGCGAGGACGTCCTCCCGGGTGCCCGGCTCGCCGTTCAGCGTCGTCAGGTCGTGGATGAACCGGTCCATGTGGTCGAACTCGTGCGCGTTCAGCGCCTCGATGTACCGCAGGTAGAACCCGCGCAACTCCTCGTCGCCGGACATGGGGTGCCCTTTCCGTGGGGTCGTGGGACTCAGATCTGGTTCAGGCCGCCGTCGGCGTACAGGCTCGAACCGGTGATGAAGCTGCTCTGGTCCGAGGCGAGGAACGCCACGGCGGCGGCGATCTCCTCCGGGCGCGCGAGCCGCCCCAGCGGCACCCGCGCGGACAACTGCCGCCTGAACAGCTCCGCGTCCGGGGTCAGCGCCGCCAGGGCGGGGGTGTCGGTCGGGCCAGGCGTGACGGTGTTGACGCGGATGCCGCGCCCCTTCAGCTCGTTGGCCCAGGTCCTGGCGAACGACCGGGTGGCGGCCTTGCTCGCGGCGTACACGCCCATCGCGTCGTCGCCGACGTCCCCGTTGGTGGAGCCGTTCAGGATCACCGAGGCGCCGTCGTTGAGCAGGGGGAGCGCCTTCTTGACGGTGAACAGCGTGCCCCGGACGTTGATGCGGAACAGGGCGTCGAAGTGCTCCTCCGTGACCTGGTCGAGCGTGCCGAGCGCGGCGATCGAGGCGTTGGCGAACAGCACGTCGAGGCCCCGGCCGTGGGCGCGGATGGTCGCGTAGAGCCGGTCCAGGTCGGCCAGGTCCCCGATGTCGCCCGGCACCCCGGTGGCCGCGGGGCCGATGGCCTTGACGGCCGCGTCGAGTTCGGCCTCGCGTCGGCCCGTGACGAACACGTGCGCGCCCTCAGCCGCCAGCCGTACGGCGGCTGCCAGGCCGATCCCGGCGCTGCCCCCCGTGACGAGAGCGGTCCTGCCTTCGAGTAATCCCACGTGAACGACCTCCTCCGACTTCCGCAACGATCGCTGCGGAATGCCGACCCTAGCACTTCCGCAGCGATCGATGCGGAAGAGGTAGGCTACGGGGGTGGAGACGAGAAGGAACGGCGTGACCGGCCGACCGCGGGGATTCGACACCGACGAGGCCCTGGAGCGCGCCATGCTGGTGTTCTGGGAGCACGGCTACGAGGGCGCGAGCCTGGCCAACCTGACGCACGCGATGGGCATCTCCACCACCAGCATGTACGCGGCCTTCGGCAACAAGGAGGAGCTGTTCCGCAAGGCGCTCGCGCGCTACAGCGAGGGCCCCGGCGGCTACCTGGACCAGGCCCTGGCCGAGCCGACCGCCCGCGACGTCGCCGCCGCCGTCCTCGCCGGGACGATCCGCAGCACCACCGGCGCCACCTCCCCGCAGGGCTGCCTCGGCGTGCAGGGCGCCCTCACCGTCAGCGACTCGGGGCAGGACGTCCGCGACCTCCTCGTGACCTGGCGCGACAACAGCTACTCCCGCATCCGCGAGCGGTTCAGGCGGGCCGTCGAGGACGGTGACCTGCCCGAGGGCTCCGATCCGGGGCTGCTGGCCCGCTACGTCACGGCCCTGGCGTTCGGCGTCGCCGTGCAGGCCGCGAGCGGTGTCGGCCGCGACGAACTCCGGGCGATGACCGACGCCGCCCTGCGCGCCTGGCCACCTTCCTGAGAAGCGCCGTCACCGCCGTCACCGCCGAGGCCGCCCGGTCAGCCGCCGAACCCCGGGCCCGCCTGCCTGGCCAGCGGGTTGGACCCGATCGAGTTGTGCACGCTGAAGTTCACCGCGTCGGGACGGTACCGGTCGTCCGACCACTCGACGGGCCGCCCCGCCGCCGTCGTGGTCACCCGCCGCACCCGCAGCAGCGGGCTGGTCCGCCGCACGCCGAGCAGCTCCGCGTCCCGCGCGCCCGCCGACACCGCGTCGATCAGATGCTTGCCGTACGCGAAGACCAGCCCCGTCTCCTGGTAGAGCCGCGCGGTGACCGACTCGCAGTCGTCCTCGACGCGTTCGACGGCCGGGGCGATCCAGTCCGCGTACACCGTCCGCTCGACCAGCACCCGTTCGCCGTCCAGCCCCCGCACCCGCAGCACGTGCAGCACCTCCCCGTCGTCCCGCAACTGGAGCCTGGCCACGTCCTCGGCCGTCGCCCGGCGGCGCTCCCGCGCCACCACGAGCCCCGAGGCGCGCCGCCCCATCGCGCGCGCCCACTGCGCGAAGCTCCGCAGTTCCTCGAAGCTCTGGCTGCGCCGACTGGCCAGCACCACCCGCCGCGCGCCCTGCCGCGAGCCGATCAGCCCCTCGGCCGTCAGTGCCGCCACCGCCTGCCGCACCGTCCCCCTGGACACCCCGTACCGCCCGGCCAGCCCTGTCTCGGCGGGCAGCAGCGCCCCCACCGCGTACTCGCCGTCGTCGATCGCCCGCCGCAACTCCTCGGCGATCTCCTCGTGTCGCGCCGCCACCGCTCTCCCCGACTCCCCCTGCTCGACTCGTCCCGGTGTCCTCCCGGGCCGGACCACGACGGTATCCGCCCGCGGCGACTGTCCACTGATGCATCGCGTCAATTCCTCCTCCGTTCATGGTCAGGACACCGCGGCCGGGCCTACTGAGGGCGCACTTGTTCGAACAAGTAACCGGCTGACCCCCAGCCGGAGCGCCCGCAGGAAAGGACCTCTCGACCATGACCCGTGGAAGAACCACCGTCATCGCGTGCGGCATCGCGGCCACCACGCTGCTCCTCGGCGCGTGCGGCGCCGCCCCCTCGGAGGACGCGTCGCCCGGCGACGGCCCCAGCGCCGCCACGGCCACCTCGGCCGAGGACTTCGGCGGCATGGACGCGCTGATCGCCGCCGCCCAGGAGGAGGGCCGCCTCAACGCCATCGCCCTGCCGCCCGACTGGGCCAACTACGAGGCCGTCATCGCCGGTTTCGAGGAGAAGTACGGCATCGAGGTCGAGGTGGAGAACCCCGACGGCAGCAGCCAGGACGAGATCAACGCCGTCACCTCCCGCATCGGCCAGGACCGCGCCCCCGACGTGCTCGACCTCGGCAGCGCGTTCGCCGTCGAGGCCGCGTCCCAGGACCTGCTCGCGCCGTACCGCGTCGCCGCGTTCGACGCCATCCCCGCCGAGCAGCGCGACGCCGACGCCCGCTGGTACCACGACTACGGCGGCTACGTCTCCATCGGCTGCGACGCCAGCCGCGTCGAGACCTGCCCCACCAGCTTCGCCGACCTGCTCGAACCCGGCCGCTACCGCGGTCAGGTCGCGCTCAACGGCAATCCGACGCAGGCCGGTGCCGCCTTCGCCGGTGTCTACGCGGCCTCCCTCGCGAACGGCGGGTCCTTCGACGACATCCAGCCCGGCATCGACTTCTTCGCCGAGGTCAAGGAGGCGGGCAACTTCACGCCCGTGGAGGCCACCCCGGCCACCATCGAGACCGGCGAGACCCCGATCACCATCGACTGGGACTACCTCAACGCGGGCTACGCCGAGGAGTTCGCCGCCAAGGGCATCGACTGGCAGGTGAACGTGCCCGACGACGGCCGGTTCGCCCAGTACTACGCCCAGGCCATCAACAAGCACGCCCCCCACCCCGCCGCCGCCCGCCTGTGGCAGGAATGGCTCTACAGCCCCGAGGGCCAGAACCTGTTCCTCCAGGGCTTCGCCCGCCCCGTGCTGATGCCCGCCATGGCCGAGGACGGCACCCTCGACGCGACCGCCGCCGCCGCGCTGCCCGAGGTCGAGGGCACCCCCCAGTTCCCGACCGAGGACCAGCAGAACGCGGCCAAGGACGTCCTCGCGCAGGGCTGGTCCGCCGCCATCGGAGGCTGACCCCACCATGTCCGCCGCCACCCCGCCCGCCCCGGCACGCCCCCGCCGGGACCGTGGCCGGCTCGCGGTGGTCCCGCTGCTCGCGTTCGTCGCACTGAGCTTCGGGGTCCCCGCGCTGGCCATGCTCCACGGCGCCTTCACCGCGCGGGACCCCGTCTCGGGCGCCACCTCCTTCACCACCGCCAACGTCACCGAATCCCTCAGCGGCCACTACCTCGACGCCCTGCTCGGCAGCGTCCGGCTGTCCGCCACCGCGGCGGTGCTCGCCGCCCTGCTCGGGCTGCCGCTCGCCCAGGCCGTCGTCACGTCGCGGTCCCGCGCGCTGCGCGAGTCCGTCCTCACCGCCTCCGGCGTGCTGGCCAACTTCGGCGGCGTACCGCTGGCGTTCGCCTTCGTCGCCACCCTGGGCAACTCCGGTGTCCTCACGCGCCACCTGAGCCTCGACGACGCCGGCTGGAGCCTCTACAGCTTCTGGGGCCTCACCCTGACCTACCTCTACTTCCTCGTCCCCCTCATGGTGCTCACCCTCACCCCGGCGCTGGAGGGCCTGCGCGTCGAGTGGCGCGAGGCCGCGCGGAACAACGGCGCCACCACCGTGCAGTACTGGCGGCACGTCGCCCTCCCGGTGCTCGCGCCGTCGCTGCTCGGCGGCCTCGTCCTCCTGTTCGGCAGCGCCTTCGCCGCCTACGCCACCGCCCGCGCCATGGTCGGCAGCTCCATACCGCTGGTCACCCTCCAGATCGCCGACGCCCTCTCGGGCAACGTCCTCATCGGCCGCGAGAACGTCGCCCTCGCCCTCAGCCTCGACATGGTCGCGGTCGCGGGCCTCGTGATGGCCGTCTACCTTCCCCTGCAACGCCGGAGCGCGCGATGGCTCGCCTGACACCCCACGCCCGCGCCGCACGCCCCCGCCCCCGCTGGTGGCGCGCCGCCGTGCTGACCGGGGCCGCCGTCTACTTCCTCGTGCCGCTCGCCGCCTCCGTCGTCTTCACCGTGGACGTGCCCGGCAGCGGCCTCACGCTCGACGCGTACGGGCGGATCACCACGGCCGAGGGCTTCGGCGACAGCCTGCTGCTCTCCCTCGAACTGGCCGCCGCCACCATCGCCCTGGTGCTGCTGCTCACCGTCCCGGCGCTGGTCGCCCTCCGCCTCGGCGCGCCCCGGCTGCGCCCGGTCGTGGAGATCGTCTGCTCGCTGCCGCTGGTCGTCCCGCCCATCGCCTTCGTCGCCGGTATCGGCACCGTCCTCGGCTGGGGCCCGGAACACTTCGCCAGCACACCGTTCTTCCAGACGTTCGTGGCGCTCCAGGACCCCGACTTCCCCCTCGTGCTCGTCCTCGCCTACACGGTGATGGCCCTGCCGTTCGTCCACCGGGCCCTGGACAGCGGGCTGCGCGCCATCGACGTGCGCACCCTCGTCGAGGCCGCCCGCAGCTGCGGCGCCGGCTGGCCGCAGGCCCTGTTCCGCGTCGTGCTGCCGAACCTGCGCGGCGCGCTGCTGAACGCGTCCTTCCTCACCCTCGCCCTGGTGCTCGGCGAGTTCACCGTCGCGCAGCTGCTCGGCTTCCGGCCGTTCGCCGTGTGGATCGTGGGCGTCAGCGGCTCGCAGGCGCAGGTCTCGGTCGCCGTCTCCGTGCTCAGCCTGCTGCTGACCTGGGCGCTGCTGCTCGCCGTCGTCTCCGCGGGCGGGCGCGGCGCCGCCCCCCGCCCCACCCCGTCCCCGAGGTCCTGACCATGCCGAAGACATCCACCGCCCTCGCCCCGGCCCACACCGCCGCCCCCGCCTCGGTCGAGTTCCGCGGCCTGCGGCGCGCGTTCGGGCCGACCGTCGCCCTCGACGGGCTCGACCTGGCCGTCGAGCCCGGCGAACTCATCGCCCTGCTCGGCCCGTCCGGCTGCGGCAAGACCACCGCCCTGCGCATGCTGGCGGGCTTCGAACACCCCGACGCGGGCCAGGTACTCCTCGACGGCGCCGACGTCACCGACGTCCCCGCCCACCGCCGCGACGCCGGTATGGTCTTCCAGTCCTACAGCCTCTTCCCCCACCTCACCGCGCTGGACAACGTCGCGTTCGGCCTGCGGATGCGGAAGGTGCGCACGGCGGAGCGCCGCGCCCGTGCCGCCGAACTCCTCGACCTGGTCGGCCTGCCCACCCACGGCGACCGCTACCCGCACCAGCTCTCCGGCGGCCAGCAGCAGCGGATCGCGCTCGCCCGCGCCCTCGCCCTGCGGCCACGCGTACTGCTCCTGGACGAGCCGCTGTCCGCGCTCGACGCACAGGTCAGGCTCGCCCTCCGGGAAGAGATCAGGAGCCTCCAGCGGGAGCTGGCCCTCACCACCCTCTTCGTCACCCACGACCAGGAGGAGGCCCTGTCGATGGCCGACCGCGTCGCGGTGCTGCGGGCGGGCCGCGTCGAGCAGTGCGCGGCGCCCGCCGAGCTGTACGCGCGACCGGCCACCGCGTTCGTCGCCGGGTTCGTCGGCACCATCAGCCGCCTGCCGGGGCGGATGGCGGCCGACGGCGCCGTGGACGTGCTCGGCGTCCGCCGCCCGGCGGACGGCGGCACGGGCCGCCGGGCCGGGGCCACGGTGGACGTCCTCGTCAGGCCCGAGCAGCTGGGCCTGAGCCCGGCCGCCGACGGCACCGCCCGGGTCACCGTCGCCACCTTCCTCGGCGCCGTCACCCGGCTGTCCGTGCGGCTCGCCGACGGCACCCAGGTCAAGGCCGACCTGCCCACGCACGACGCCGCCGCGCTGCCGCCCGGCTCGCCCGTGACCGTGACGCTGCCGGAACGCCCCGTCCTCGTCGCCGACCGGGCCGCCGCGTGAGCGCCGCCGCCCAGGAGCCGCTGCGTGCCGTCCTGTTCGACATGGACGGCACCCTGGTGGACACCGAGCGGCTGTGGTGGCAGGCCACCGAGGAGGTCGCCGCCCGGCTCGGCCACCGGCTGACCGACGCCGACCTGCCGGACGTGCTCGGCCGCGCCGTCGAGCACACCGCCGCCCACCTGTGCCGGGCCGCCGCGGCCGACGTCCCGCCCGACGCCGTCGCCGGTCGGCTGCACCGGGCGTTCGCCGACCGGCTCGCGGACGGCGTGCCGCCGCGGCCCGGCGCGACCGAACTCCTCGACCGGCTCAGGGCGCACGGCGTCCCCGTCGGCCTGGTGTCCGCCTCGCCCCGGCCGATCGTGGAGACCGTGCTGCGGGTGCTCGGCCGCGACCGCTTCGCCGTCACCATCAGCGCCGACGACACCGAGCACGCCAAGCCCGCCTCCGACCCCTACCTGGCCGCCGCCCGTGCCCTCGGCGTACCGCCCGCCGCGTGCGTGGCCGTCGAGGACACGCCCACCGGCGTCGCGTCGGCCGAGGCGGCGGGCTGCCCGGTGCTCGCCGTGCCCTCGGCCGTCCCGATCCCCTCGGCCCCGGGCCGCGTCGTGCGTGCCAGCCTCGCCGACGTCGGCCTGCCGCTGCTGCGCGGCCTCGCCGCGACGGGCGCCGCGCCCGCGCCGCCCGAACTGCGCGTGCTGAGCTGGAACCTGTGGTTCGGCGGCACCCGCGTGGACGACCACCACGCCAAGCAACTCCGCGTCCTGCGCGAGACCCGCGCCGACATCGTCGGCATCCAGGAGAACGCCGGAGCCGCCGCCGACCTCGCCGCCGCGCTCGGCTGGCACCACCACACCGTGGGCCGCAACCTCGCGATCCTCAGCCGCCATCCCCTCGTGGCGCGGTACGGCACACCCGAGCCGTCCGGCTACGGCGGCATCGGCGTCCGCGTCGATCTCGGCGGCGGCCGTGCCGTCGTCGTCTGGACCGCGCACCTGAACCCCGAGCCGTACGGGCCCTACGACGCGCTGCTCGACGGCCGCCCCGCGGCGGACCTGCCGGTGCGCGAGGCGGAGTCCGGGCGGGTCCGCCAGATGCGGGGGCTCCTCGCGGCGATGGAGGGCCACCTCGCCGCGGCCGACGTCACCCCGGTCATCCTCACCGGCGACCTCAACGCGCCTTCCCACCTCGACTGGACGGCCGCCGCCGCGCCCGCGCGCGGAGGGCGGGGACCGGTCGCGTGGCCGGTCAGCCGGGCCGCCGAGGCCGCCGGACTGCGCGACGCCTACCGCACCGTCCACCCCGACCCGGTCGCCGCGCCGGGCGCCACCTGGTCCCCGGTGCGTCCCGCGCACCCGGACGGCAGCGGCCGGGCGGAGCCGCAGGACCGTATCGACTACGTCCTGTACGCCGGGAGCGGCCTGCGGGTCACGTCCGCCCGGACGCACGTGACCGGGGCGCCGCGCCCGTACCCGGACGTGCGGGGCAACGCCTGGCCGTCCGACCACGCGGCCGTGCTCGCCACCTTCCTGATGCGGTGACACCGCGCCCCCGGCGGCTGTCCACGCGAGCGCCGCGTGGCGGGATCGGCAGGCCGCGCACGGAGCCGCTGGCTCAGGTGACCGTCCCCTGCTCCTGCGGCGCGCGGGAACCGTCGGCCGACGGGCGCCCGGGGGAGTCGTCCGCGCTCTCGCGCTCCGCCTCGCCCCCGATGGCCGGGATGTGCCGCAGCAGCGCGAGCACGACGACCGTCGTCACGAGGGCCAGGCCCGCGCTGACCCAGGCCGCGGCGTGGAGACCTGAGGTGAAGGCGTCCTGCGCCACGGTGAGCAGCCTCTCGCCGGTCTCGCCCGGCAGTTCCTGCGCCGCGGCACTGGCGCCACCGACCGTGTCCCGGGCCGCCTCCGCCGCCCCGGCGGGCACGTCGGCTGGCAGGGCGTCGGCGATCTCGCCCCGGTAGACGGCGACGGCCACGGTGCCGGTGAGGGCGATGCCCAGGGCGAGGCCCAGGTCGTAGGCGGTCTGCCCGGCACCGGCCGCCGCACCCGCCTTCTCCGGCGGCGCGGCACCCACGGCGAGGTTGGTGCCGAGCACGCTGATCGGCGCCACGCCGAACATGATGATCGTCAGCCCGATCGCGGACGGCGCGACACCCGAGTCGTCGGCGGGGGCCGTGGCGGTCAGCCAGAACCCGATGAGCGTGATCACCGTGCCGCCCGCGAGGACGAGCGCGGGCCTGCACCGGCGCGCCAGCACCGGGGTGAGCTGCGAGCCCACCACCAGGCCCGACGCGCCGGGCAGCAGCCACAGTCCGGCGGCCAGCGGGCTCAGGTCACCGACGACCAGCAGGAACTGCGGGATCAGGTACTCGACGCCGTTGAGCGCCATCATGCCCAGCAGCAGCGTCAGCAGGGCGCCGGTGAACACCCGGTCGCGGAACAGCCGCATGTCCAGCAGCGGCGCGGCGAGACGCCGTTGACGCGAGACGAACAGCACGGTGAAGACGACGCCGACGACCGCGACGGCCAGGTGGGCCACGCCCCATCCGTCCTCGGCGACCCTCTTGACGGCGTACACCACCGGCAGGATCCCGAGCAGGAAGAGCGCCACGCTGACCAGGTCGAAGCGGCCGGGCTCCGGGTCCCGGTACTCGGGCACCAGCAGCAGGATCGGCGGCAGCGCGAGCGCCATGACGGGGACGCCCACCAGGAACACCGACCCCCACCAGAAGTACTCCAGCAGCACGCCGCCGATCACCGGCCCGATGGCGATGCCAGCGGACAGCGCCGTCACCCACATGGCGATCGCCGTGGCGCGCTGCTTGGCGTCGGCGAACATGTGGATGATCAGGGCGAGGGTCGAGGGCAGTACGGCCGCACCGGCGACACCCAGCAGGGCGCGCGCGGTGATCAGCATCCCGGGCCCGGACGCGTAGGCGGCGAGCAGCGAGGAGACGATCACGCCGAGCGAACCGAGCACGAGCAGCCTGCGCCGCCCGAGCCGGTCGCCGAGGGCGCCCATGACGATCAGGAATCCGCAGGTCATGAAGCCGTAGATGTCCGTGATCCACAGCAGTTGGGAACTCGTCGGCCGCAGGTCGGCCGTCATGGACGGGGTGGCCAGCCAGAGCACGCCGAGGTCCGCGGTCATCAACGCGACGGGGAACAGCAGAATCCACAGGCCGAACCACTGCCGCGCCCCGGCGCGCGGCGCCTGCTCCTGAACAGGACTCGAAGACATGGGGAGCCTTCCTTCTACTTCTCACGAGGGCGGAGGCGTATGGACGGTGCCGCGCGTCCTGCACCGGCTCCACCGGCCGTGGACGGGCTCACCGGGATGCACCGGACGCCGTGCGTCGAGGACGGCGCGACGGCCGGTGCCGCGGCGAGGCCGGTGATCCTGGGCAAGGTCTTCACAGGAACCCCCTGGAGCGGGCGACGGAAACAAGGTCACCGAAGGCGATGTATACCCTGCCGGGGTATGCCCTCGCTGCGCTCCACCATACCCACTGGGGGTATGCAACTTCAGGCCATTCTCGTCGGTGTCCCTTCCCGCTCGCCGCCATGTGCGGCCGACCGGGCGTGGGCGGACGACTCGTCACCGAGCGGCGATCCGACCGGCATGTCCAGGGAGTTGGAGTGCGGGGTCGGCGGAGCTGACGCTGCTCACATGGGTGGCGAGATGCGGGGTGACCGCGACGTCGGCCCGGGCGCTCACCGGTGCACGGCGATGGCGATCTTGCCGCGTGGGCGTCTGCGGCCCTCGTCCGTGGAGCCGCCCTCCAGCAGCGTGTGGGCCTGGGCGACGTCGGCCAGCGGCAGCACGGAGCCGATCACCGGCCGGAGTTTGCCCCGATCGACCAGTCGGCCGAGTGCCGTGAGCTTCGCCCGGCCGGGGCTGGCGAAGAGGAAGTGATAGGTCGCGTTCACGCCCCACGCGGCGAGGAGGTTCTGAGGTCGGGGGATGTCCACGATGGACACCACGCGGCCTCGGTCGGCGAGGACCTCCGGGCTGCGGGAGAGGGTGTCCCCGCCGACCGTGTCCAGCACGACGTCCACCCCGCCCAGCGCGCGGACCTGCGGCACGTGGTCACCGGCCGAGAAGTCGATCGCGACGTCGGCTCCCAGTCCGGTGACGAACTCGTGGTCCCTTTCGCGCGCGGTGGTCACCACCTCGGCCCCGAGCGCGCCGGCGACCTGGATCGCGGCCGAGCCGACCCCGCCCGCTCCACCGTGCACCAGGACCCGTTCCCCGACCCGCAGCCGGGCGCGTTCGACCAGCGCCTCCCACACCGTGACGCCCACGAGCGCGAGACCGGCGGCCTCGACGTGCGACAACCGTGCGGGCTTGGGGGCGACCAGGGCCTGATCGACCACGTGGAATTCGGCATAGGTCCCCTGCTGGCCGAACACCGGCGCCAGATACCAGACCTCGTCACCCGGCCGGAAGTCGTCCGCCCCGGGGCCGCACTCGACCACCACGCCGGACACGTCGTTGCCGATCACCGTGGGCAGCGCCACCTGGTCGCGGTAGTCGCCGCGCCGGGTCTGGAGGTCGAGCGGGTTCACGGAGGTGGCCTCCACGCGCACCAGCACCTGGCCGGGGCCGGGGGTGGGCCTCGGCAGTTCTCGGGGGGCGAACGCGGTGTCCGCGTCACCGAAGTGGACGAGTTCCATCACACGCATCGAAGCCGACATGCGAGGACCATAGATCGCCATATCGCGAATCGTCAATATGTGCCTGGGCTACGATCGCCGCATGTTCTCGGAGGCGGAGTTGCTGGCGGTCTTCCGGGCCCTGTCCAACCCGGCCCGCCGTCAGATGCTGGTGTGGCTCAAGGAGCCGATGAGTTTCCCCGGCCAGGAGCCCGACGACGTCGAGATCGGTGTCTGCGTGACCGACATCCAGCAGCGCATGGGCCTGGGGCAGTCCACCACCTCGCAGTACCTCGCGATGCTGCGGCAGGCGGGGCTGGTGGTCGCCACCCGGCGGGGCAAGTGGACCTACTACCGCCGCGACGAGGCGAACATCGCCCGCCTCCTGGAGACCCTGCGCGACGTGTTCTAGGCCCGGCCGTCAGGGCAGGGCGGGAGGGTGGGGCCGAACCACTCTCCGAAGGGTTCGGCGGATGAGGTCTTCGACGGCGTGCGGTGCGACGAGGCCGTCCGATGCGGCGTCGAGCCCCGTGTAGACGGTGCTCCAGATCATGCGCTCGATCCACCCGGCGGGAACGGTCGCGTCGAGCGTCCCCTCGCGCTGACCTCGTTCGATCTCGCCGACGACCAGCGCATCGACCGCTCGGGCGACAGGGGCGTCCGCGTCGGAGGCGGTCCCTTCCGTGGCGGTGAACAGGAACCGCACGCGGTCATCGGCGTGGACCATCGCGCCGACGATCCGCTCGATCACCTCCCACGCGGAGCCCGTTCCCGGGGCGGCCCGTTCGATCGCCTCGCGCAGTGTCGCCCAGGACTCGCTGACGAGGGCCTGGTGGAGGTGTTCGCGGTCGGGGAAGTAGCGATGGATCGTCGCCCGGCCCACGCCGGCGGTTGCCGCGATGCGCGCGAGGCCGACGGACGGGTCGTGCGCCCATTCCTTCGCGGCCCCGTCCAGGATCGCCTGACGAGTGCGTGCGCGCTGTGGCGAGAGACCCATTGCGCCACGATACATCCTCTCCCAGAATGAGACGATGATGTCTCATTCTGATGCTCTCGGTCCCATCGTCGTGACGGGTGCCACCGGGCCGGTCGGCCGTGCCGTCGTGGCCGGGCTCCTCCACGCGGGCCGTCCCGTGCGGGCGGTGTCGCGTCGCCCCGGTCGTGCCGACATGCCTCCCCGGGCCGAGGTCGTGGCGGGCGACCTCGCCGAGCCCGCGACACTGGAGTCGGCCTTCGCTGGCGCCGCCCAACTCGTCCTGATCGCTTGGCCGGACACGGTGGACGGCGTGATCGGGCGGGCCCGAGGCGCCGGTGTCGAGCACATCGTCGTCGTGTCCTCCGCGGCCGTGACGGCCGGGTACGACACGTCGTACAACCTGCCGGTCGAACAGGCCGTCACGGCCTCCGGCCTCGACTGGACCCTCGTCCGGCCCGGTGAGTTCGCCACCAACGCGTCGCTGCTGTGGGGGCCTTCGATCAGGTCGCACCGCCGTGTGGTCGAGCCGTTCCCCGAGCAGTCCGGCAGCCCGATCCACGAGGCCGACGTCGCCGACGTCGTCGTCGCCGACCTCCTCGACTCCCGACGCCGCGGCCGGATCGACACGCTCGTCGGGCCGGACACGTTGACCAAGCGGGAGCAGGTCGCCGCGATCGCCGCTGCGATCGGCGAGAGCGTCGAGCTGGCCGAGGTCACCGCCGAGGAGGCGCGGACCTTCTATCGCGCCCAAGGCGGCTTCGCCGCCGACAACGCCGATTTCCTCTTCGGCTTCGAGAACTACGACGGCGTCGCGGGCGCGGCCGACGAACCTCGTGACGGCCTGGCCGACCCCTACCTCACTCTCGCCGAGGTGACCGGAAGCCCGGCGCGCTCGTTCGCGCAGTGGGCGAGCGAGCACGCCTCCGACTTCACGACACGGTGAGCTCGGCGTACGACGGCGCGGAGGCCGCCCGCCCCCTACTGCTGGCCGCCCCCACCCCGCACGGGGTCGTGCTGAGGCACGAGCAATTGGCAGCGGCCGAAGGGGTCGCGGAGCGCTTGGTCCCCATGGCACACGGCCGCCCACTGGGGCGCCCTCGCTCGTGCGGGGGTGGACTGCTCACCCCGGATAAAGTCGTCTTGTCTGACGCGACAAACGGGGCACTGGCGGCCGGTCAGCACCCGCGTGCCGGGCCGCCGGAGAGGGGAACGGATGACCACCACCGACGACGGCACCGGGGAGTGGGGACGGTGAGCCGTCGGCAGGCGGGGGACCTGGCCATCGCGTTGGGCGAGGCGGCCGGTGTGACCGTGCGTCCCGAGTCGGCGGGCGTTGACGCGTGGGACCTGCGCTGGGCGGACGGCCCCACGCTTGTGCAGATGCGGGTGCACCTGGCCGCCGTGCTGGACACCGGCCGTTTTGACGCGATGCGCGACCGCCGCATCACCCTGCTGCGGGGCACCACCTGCCGGGCCTGGGCGGCGCGGGCCATCGCCTCGCGCCGCGCGGGCACCCTCGCGCAGGCGGTCGCCAGCGGCCCGCGCAGGCGGGGCAGGACGCTGCCGGACTCCGCGTCCGACGAGCAGGCGCAGGCCGCGCTCCACCGTCATGTCCATGGGCTGTTGGAGGCGACCGCGTGGCCGCAGCGTGCCGACGTCCCCGCCGATGAGGAACCGATCGCCGCGCTGCTCGCCGCCGGGACCCGCAGCCGCTACGGCGACCGGCCGACGTGCACCGAGCAGGACATGGCCCACGCCCTCCTCGGCGCCCTCATCGACCCCGACGCTCCTGGGGCGTTCCGGTGACGGCGCTGTCGCCCGCGCCGCCGAGGCCCGCTGGAACCGGGCACTCACTGCGTGCCGGACCCGCCACCGAGGCGCGGAAGCGACACAAGGACGCCGTGGCCATCACCGCGCAAGGCCGCTGAATCGCCGAACAGCAAGAACACGCTCGGCCACGTGCGCCGCGCCGACGAGTGGAACGAGCAGTGCCCCCGCGGGACTGGCTGAGATCCTTCGGCCATTGCCGACATCCCACTCATGGTGGGTGAACTTGGGCAGGTGCGGCTGGAGCAGGTGACCGCGACCGTCGCCGTCCTGGTGGACCCCGCCGGGCACGAAGCGCCGTGGACGTCCACGGAGATCCCGGCCGCTATGCCGGTCATCGCGGAGCAGGCACAGGGCGGAGCGCTCGCCGCGGCTGCGGCAACCACGCGCTGGCTCGCCCGCCTTGAGGCCTTGGGAGAAATCGGGGAGATGATCTCGACCGAATAACCTCGGGAACCCGGTGGAATGCCCCCAACCCATCGAGTCCACCGCCTTCTTGGCCCGGAGCGCACGTCCTGCACGAGGTGCCGTTCCGAGGAAGGCGGTTCGTTCACCGGGGTGCGCAACCTGTGGTCCCCACCTGGCCCCCACCGCGCGCGGACCCCGAGGGCAGGTGGCCCGGGGGTGCTCCCCGCGCGGGCGGAAGTGAATCAACGCGCGACGCCTTGGGTGACAGGTCTGTCAGCGCGCGGACCTGGTCGCCTTCGCTGGGATTCGAACCTGCGCATACGGCTCCGGAAGCCGTCACCGTCCCAGAAGTTCACACAGGGCACGTGCGTATCTGGCGTCACCTCAGTACGCCTGTTCCGTGAATAGCCCGCGAAGGTCGGATGTCTTCTCTGTTCTGTTTGCTGTGGTTGCCTGCTCGGTCTGTTTTTGAATATTGACTGCTTGGAATAAGATCGCTTATTCGGCAGGTCGCCGAGGCCGATGAAGGACCTGGGGAAAGGGCGGTGTCGGGGGTGAGGCGGTTCGACACGGTGAGCGGTGTGGTGGCGGCCGTCCCGCGTCCGGCTCAGGTCGAGGCGCACAGGGAGGCGAAGCCGGTTGTGCGGTTCCCGGCGAGTGAGTACCGCACCGGTGCGCCACATACCGTCCAGCTGATGCCGCGACGAGTAACGCGCCTGCGACTCACCGCAGTTCGCCCAGCCCGTGGCAGGCAGCGTCGCGTTCCTCCGGCGCCGCCTGACCTGACCGTCCCCCTCACCGGCCCGTCGCCCCGCGACCGGCGCCCGCAGCCGCCGACCGCCCGTATCGCGCCACGGCCCGCCGCTGGCGCGGCGGACACCGGCAGCGGTGGTCGGCCCCTCCGTACCCGAGTCCCGTCGTCTCCTGGCGATCCCGACCCGAAATGAGCAGCAACATCATGTGGACAAGACGCAAACCCCCCGCGCCAGAGTCCGTTGCCATGAGTCCGCGCAACCTGACCACGTTATGCGTCGCCGGACTGACCGCGCTCGTCATGGCCATCGGCGGATGCGCCGCGGACACCGGCGAGACCCAGTCCACGCCGGAGAGCCGACAGGACTCCAGCGATGTCGTCGCCGAGGCGCCGTCTCCGAGCCAGGACCCGAGCCCCACGGAGGAACCGCCGCCCCCGGTGACGCTGCTGACGAGACGCCGACTCCCGACCAGGACCCGAACGGCCAGGAGGAATCGACACCCGCCAGCGACGGCCGCCCGCAGGACGCCTACCTGACGATTCCGGACATCGGCATCGAGCGCCTGCGCATCCAGCCCTATGAGGGGGAGACCGACGACGGCCCGGGAACGGTGATACAGGATCGCGGTATCGCGGCCAGCCCGCACGGCCCGTCCGGGGGAGTCGGCCCGGGAGGGATCGGCAACTACCAGGTGACGGCACACCGGAACTCGGCCGGCGCGCCGTTCTTCTCGATACCCGACCTCGACAACGGCGCGCGGGTCGAAGTGGCCACCGAGGGCCGCGTCTACGTGTACGAGGTGTACGAGACCAGGCAGACGTCGTTCCGTTCGGAGCAGTCCCTGGCGGAGCAACGGGCCGCCGTTCCGGGCTATCCCGATCGCACCCCTGAGGAGGCCGTGATCACCCTTTCGACGTGCGCGACCCAGGAGGACCATGCCGCCGGGAACTTCTGGTCCGACGAGTTCGACAACCCGGAACACCGAATAGACAAGATAGGGATACTGGTCAGCTCGCACTCCGCCTGACCCCTGGGGTCTGGCTGAACGGCCGATGGACCTGGCGCACTGGTGTCGCCGGAGTTCGCGTACCGGCCCGGCCGTGTCGTGCACGAGTCCGCTGGAGCGATCGGCAGTCGTGGCTGCCGATCGCTTCCCCGTTCCTTCTCCACCGAGGACGAGGCGCAGGAGTGGACCGACGGGGCCTTGGACTTCGCATCCCTTGCGTCGGGCTGCCCGTCCATCGCGGGTACACGTCGGGCGGCGGAACCCTCCGGTTCTCGCGAGTACCGAGTTTGCGCTGCCGAAGTGGCGCAGGGGCAGAAGCCGTTGATACGAGTGACGGTCATCTCCGGTGGGCGGGTCAGGCGGCCGGTTTCAGCCAGTCGTCCGAGTCCCCGGTGTTCCGTGGGGTGACGTACGCGGAGGTGCCGCGTCCGTCGAGGTAGGTGAGCCGCACCTGCGACCGCGAGACCGCTGTCCCGGGTGGGGGGCCCACGGCGGCCAGCGGCACCAGGACGAGGTTGTAGGCGAAGGCCCAGGCCGGATGCGTCCGGATCGTGGCGAGAGTGCGCCGCCGCGTCGATGTCCTCCCGGGTCGGGAACCGGGCGGTGGGCGCGCCCGACATGTGACTCGACGGCCGCCCCTGCCCCGGGGAGGGACGGAGAAGCTTCATGGTGTCAGGAGATCACGGGCTCATCCCCATCGCGCCATGGCCCGCCGTCACGCCTTCCGCCGTACCGTGCCCGCCCTCGCCCGGATCGGGCGCCGGACACCGGCGCGGGCCACGACACCATGCGCCAGGCGCACGTCCCCCGGGCACAAGGTCGCGCCTCCCGCCGTCGGTCAACCGCTCGAAGGGACTTGGGACTCATGACACGACCCACACCGACCGCATGCCCCTACCCGTTCCGTGATCCCACCGCGCT
Organism: Streptomyces avicenniae; assembly: GCF_000719135.1. Taxonomy (GTDB): domain Bacteria; phylum Actinomycetota; class Actinomycetes; order Streptomycetales; family Streptomycetaceae; genus Streptomyces; species Streptomyces avicenniae. The sequence goes on from NZ_JOEK01000020.1 coordinate 81,621, forward strand.
TGCGCTGGAGCCCGAGTACGCCTGGCTGCGGGAGCACGAACCGCTCAGCCGGATCACCCTCCCCTACGGGGGAGAAGCCTGGCTCGCCGTCCGGCACGAGGACGTCCGCACCGTGCTGAGCGATCCGAGGTTCAGCCGGGCCGCGCTGCTCGACCAGGACGTGCCCCGCACCTCGCCGCGCCGACTGACCGACGCGACGCTCCACACGGTGGACCCGCCGGAGCACAGCCGTCTGCGGCGACTGGTGTCCGCGGCGTTCAGCCCCCGCCAGATCGACAGGCTCTCCCGGCATGCCCAGCGCGTGACCGACCGGCTGCTGGACGAAGCCGCGGAACAGGGCCCCCCGGCCGACCTGATCGCCGGGCTGGCCGTACCGCTGCCCATGGCGGTCATCTGCGAGATGCTCGGCGTCCCGCTCGCCGACCGGGACCGGTTCACCGGCTGGATCGATGTCGCCCTGGCCACCAGCGCCTTCCCCAGCGAGGAGATCCACGCCGCGTTCACCCGGCTCAAGGAGTACCTGGCGGAACTCGTCGCCGCGCGTCGCCGCGAGCCTTCCGACGACCTCCTGGGAGCGCTCGTGGAGGCACGGGACAGACAGGGGCGGCTCAGCGAGGACGAGTTGGTCGTCCTCGGTGTCACCCTGCTCTACGCGGGGCTGGAGACCACGTCGAACCACATCGGCAACTTCACCCACGTCCTGCTGACGCATCCTGAGCAGCTCGCCGCCCTGCGGGCCGATCCCGGTCTGCTGGACCGTGCCGTCGAGGAACTGCTCAGGTTCACGCCCATCGTGACCTCGGCGGGCTTCACCCGTATCGCCGGTGAGGACGTCGAGTTGGGCGGGGTGGTCGTCCGCGCGGGGGAGGCGGTCATGGTGCAGATCGACGCGGCCAACCGCGACGGACGCGTTTTTGCACGTCCTGACGAGCTGGACCTGACACGCCGCCCCAACCCTCACCTGGCCTTCGGCTTCGGCCCGCACTTCTGCGTCGCGGCGCAACTGGCCAAGGCGGAGCTCCGGGTGGCCGTCGGGACGCTGCTGCGCCGCTTCCCGACCCTGCGGCTCGCCGCGGACGACGGCGAACTCACCTGGCGTCAGGGGCGGATGGTGCGTGGTCTCGACCGCCTGCCCGTCGTGTGGTGAGGACCTGTCAGGGGGCGTCGCGCCGGGGCGACGCCCCCTGACGGTCCGGCTGCGATCAGCTCGCGCGTTGTGGCTCGTCCGCGGTCCGCTCCCCGTCCGCCGTCGTGTCCTTCCGCTTCCGGCCCGCCGGGCGGGGGACGGGCCGCAGCCGGTGGACGACGGCGACGAGGGCGAGGGTGAAGACCAGCAGGCCGACCCAGATGACCCAGCGCTCGGGCCACGGCCCCGCCGAGTGGGCGTCGCCGCTCCTGCCTCCGTCGGCTCCGGAGATGACGACGACGGCCAGTCCGGCGATCGTGCCCGCCGCCGCGAGCCGTCCGGCCAGCCGGGCGGTCAGCGGCAGCGGGCGCGACTCGCGGCGCGGGCCGCGCAGCCGCAGCTGTTCACTGGGCCGTGCCGGGGTGAGCAGCCGGAGCAGCAACAGTGCGGCCAGCGGCATCTGGAGCGCCCAGACGAAGGTGCGGAAGGAGCCCTCGTACCAGACGTTCGTGCCGAACATGAGGGTGTGCCAGATGCTCAGGACGTAGACGGCGATGATGAAACGGTGGAGTGCCCGCCACAGCCGGGACCCCGTGGTCTGACGGATGTAGAACGCCAGGCCCAGGACGATGGCGAGATAGAACGCGAGCAGGCCGATGAGGATGGCGATGCGGCCCGTCCCGGTGGCGTACCCGCCGGGCACGAAGACCTTGACCAGGGTCTCGCGCGCCAGCTCGCCCATCGGCTGGTTCTCGAAATTCGTCTGCAGCTCGGCTCCGTAGAACGTCGCCATGCGCAGGAACATCAGCCCGATGGTGGTCAGGCTGGTCGTGCGGTGCCACTTCTCGACGCGGGCCGCCGACATCCACCGCCACGGCGGGCGGCTGCCCGACCTGAGGAGGCCGAAGACGACGGTGATGTAGGCCCACAGCATCGCCGACCAGCCGAAGGCCTGGCACAGCCAGTACCACCAGTACTCGGACGGCGTCTCGAAGGGGGGCATGATCCGCAGACTCGGCGAACTGCCGTTCTCGATACGGGCCCACAGCAGCCAGAAGATGAGGCCAGTGATGACCAGGGCCAGGCTCGCGTCGGGTATCGCGCCGCGGAGGTCCGCCTTGAGACCGGCCCAGTCGAACCGCTTGGCGGTCCTCTGTCTTCCGGGGGGCGGAGGCACGGATGAGCTCGTGGGGTCTGTCATCGGAGTCAACCATTCTCTGGAGGACTGAGCGGTGTTCCAGTCCTGCACAACGGGCTCTCGTGTGCTTGTCGCATGAGATTAATTGCGTCTCATCCGAAGCGGAAGACAGCTGCCCGCTTCCCGGTTCAACCGCTCCGGGGCCCGGGACTCCGCGGCGAGGACCCGGGAAGCCGGGCCCGTGCTCCGCTCAGAGGACGAGCCGGGGCCGGGAGAGGTGGAACCAGTGGCACAGGTCGAGCACCCGGTCGATGCCTTGCCGTGTGCGTCCGGGCATGGTCAGGTCCTGTGCGAGGGAGCGGGCGAAACGGCCACGGTCCACCAGGGTGGAGACGGGGTGCTCCCGGTCGGCCGGTGCCGTGCGGCCCTGCTTCCGCAGCGCGAGGCCGTACCCCGGGTTCTGCGTGGACGCATACGGGCTGCTGGGAGCGTGGTGGCAGGTGCACAGCGAAAAGCGCCCTGACCTGGGATGTCCATCCCTGTCAGAGCGCTTGTTCCACCGTCGGGACGGCGGGATTTGAACCCACGACCCCTTGACCCCCAGTCAAGTGCGCTACCAAACTGCGCCACGTCCCGGTGCTTGTCCGGCTCGGGGTTTCTCCCTCGCCGACCGCGCAGCAGAACCATACCGCATCCGTGCGGCTGCTCGCTCAGTCGCCGCTGGCCGGGGTGGGTGCGACGTGGTCGTGGACGTACGTCCGCTGCCAGCGGGCGCTCGTGGCGCGCCGTTCCCGCCGCGTCGAGAAGCGGTAGCGGTAGACCCGTGCCCGGACGTGGGCCGGAGGGGCGTCCTCGAACGGGTTCCTCCGCAGCAGCCGCAGGACCGCGCGGTCGCCCGCCAGCAGCCGTCCGATCAGCGCCCGCATCCAGGGCCTGGGGACGGACGGGTTCAGCGCCGCGAACCACATCAGCCAGTCCAGCCGCAGGTGGAAGGGCGCGAACTGGCGGGGCAGCCGCCGTACGTCCCCCGGCTTGCCGTGGAACTCGTACGCCTCCCAGCGCGCCCCGTCGTCCGGCACCGGGTCGCGCGTGCCCTCCAGGACGATCTCGTGCCGCACGCGCGTCACGCTCCCGAAGGCGCCGTAGGTGTTGACGAGGTGCAGCCCGTTGTAGGTCCGGTTCATCGACTGGTACCGCGACAGTAGGTTCCGCACCGGGCGGTAGCTCAGGACGGCGACCAGCAGCGTCGCCGCCCACACCGCGCAGCTGAACCAGACCGGCGCGTCCGGCTGCCCCGCGGGCGGGGCCGGGAGCAGCGGCAGGCGGGCCGGGTGGACGGCGGCGACGGCGAGGAGCATCGTCAGCCAGTTCAGCCAGGCGAAGTTCCCCGAGGCCACGAGCCACAGCTGCGTGACGATCACCAGCAGCGCCGCCCAGGTGGCGACGGGCTGGGGGAGGAACAGCCCGAAGGGGACGATCAGCTGGCACACGTGGTTCGCCGCCGCCTCGACGCGGTGCAGCGGGCGCGGCAGGAGGTGGAACAGGCGGCTGAGCGGCCCCGGCATGGGCTGGGTCTCGTGGTGGTGGTTCAGGCACGTCAGCTCGCGCCAGCACGGGTCGCCGCGCCACTTGATCAGCCCCGCGCCCAGCTCGACGCGGAACGCGAGCCAGATCATGAGGTGCATGCCGAACGTCGGCGGCGCGATGTCGTCGTTGCCGAGGAAGACCGCCAGGAAGCCCGCCTCCAGGAGCAGCGACTCCCAGCCGAACGCGTACCAGATCCCGCCCACGTTCACGACGGACAGGTAGAGCGCCCACAGCACGGCCCACAGCGCCATCGACACCCCCAGCGGCACGGCGTCGCCCAGCCCGCCAGCCATCGCGGCCGACAGCGCGGCGCCTGTCCACGCGACGGCGAGGAGCCGCCGGTCCGTGTAGCCCACGAGCCGGAGGACGCTGGGCGCCCTGCGGAACGGCACGCGGCGCACGAGGTCGTCGGCCGGGGTCAGCCCCCGGGCACCGGCGAGCGCGGGGAACTCCCGCACGGTCGAGAGGAACGCCATCAGGTACACGACGGCCAGTCCGCGCTGGAGTACCAGACGGCTGAGCCAGGCGTCGGGGTCGGCGATCCAGTCCATCGTCCCTGCCTACCATCCCGGGCGGGCGGGGGGTCGGCGAACGGCCGTTGACCAGGCACGCGGCGGCGCGTAGCTTTCCCGCGGACCTACGAGGGAAGGGCGGGACGCATGCCGCTGACCGATATGCCGATCGAGGACCTGCGGGAGTACCGGCCCGCCGTCGCGGCCCCCGGGGACTTCGACGCGTTCTGGGAGGGCACGCTCGCCGCCGCGCGCGCCGCGGCGCCGGGGCCCGCCGAGTTCCGCCCGGTGGACGACTCGCCGCTCGTGACAGCGGAGGTGTACGACGTGCGCTTCCCCGGCTGGGGCGGGCACCCGATATCCGGCTGGCTCCTGCTGCCGCGCGGCGTGGCACGTCCGCTGCCCGCGGTCATCACGTATCTCGGCTACAGCGGCGGGCGCGGGCTGCACTTCGAGCACCTGCTGTGGGTCTCCGCCGGATACGCCCACTTCGTGGTGGACACGCGCGGGCAGGGCCACGACACGCCCGACCCGGTGGGCGCGCGGTCGGCGCAGTGGGTGGGCGGCCTGATGACGCGCGGGATAGAGAGCCGGGACGACCACTACTACCGGCGGGTGATGGCCGACTGCGTGCGCGCCGTGGACGTGCTGCGCGAGCACCCCGCGATCGACCCGGCGCGCGTCGTGGTCGCCGGGGGCAGCCAGGGCGGCGGCCTGGCGCTGGCCACGGCCGGGCTGGCGGGCGACGCCGTGGCGGCGGCGCTCGTCGATGTGCCGTTCCTGTGCCACTTCAGGCGCGGGGCGGACGTCGCGTCGGGCGGTCCTTACCTGGAGATCGTCCAGTACCTCGGGCGGCACAGGCGTGACGCGGGGGAGCGGGCCTTCGGGACGCTCGCCTACTTCGACGGCGTGCACTTCGCGGCGCGGGCGGGCGCGCCCGCGCTGTTCAGCGTGGCGCTGATGGACCCGGTCTGCCCGCCGTCCACGGTCTTCGCCGCCTACAACCGGTACGCGGGCGAGGCCGACATCTCCGTCTGGGAGTTCGGCGACCACGGCGGCGGCGGTCCCGCGCAGACGCGCGCGCAGCTCGGCTGGCTCGCCGCGCGCGGCCTCGGGGGCGCGCCCGCCGCGTGACGCCCGCGGCCGTCCCGCCGTCCCGCACGGTCCGCGAACTCGGGGGAAACGCGGGCCGAGCGGGCGGGGAACACCGTGGCCCCGACCCCCCGCCCGCTACCCCCTGCGCCGCCTTTACTGTTTAATTGCGAAAGTTTCGCAATAACGTACGAGGTTCAGCAGGGGTATTCATGACGGTCAGGACGCTCCGGACGACACTCGCCGCCACGGTCGCGCTGCTGGCGCTGGCGGCCTGCTCCGCCCCGTCCGACGGGGAGGACGACGGCGGCGGGGGAGGTGACACGGGCGGCGACGGCGGGCAGGACTCGCTGGTCGTCGGCATAGCCACCGAACCCGACTCGCTGAGCCCGCTCCTCGGGTACGGCAAGGACGGCAACTCGAAGATCTTCGACGGCCTGCTGCGCCACGACGAGGACCTGGCGCTCCAGCCCGCCCTCGCCACGGAGCTGCCTCAGGTCAGCGACGACGGGCTGACGTACACGTACACGCTGCGCGAGGGCGTCGAGTTCAGCGACGGCACCCCGTTCACCGCCCAGGACGTGGTCTTCACCTACGAGACGGTCCTCGACGACGGCACCCACTACCCCTACCGCGACGAGCTGGACCCCGTCGAGGCCGTGCGCGCCGAGGGGGACCACAGCGTCGTCTTCGAACTCGCCTACCCCTACGCGCCGTTCGCCGAGCGGACCGTCCTGCCCATCGCCTCGGCCGAGGCCGCGGGCGGCCAGGACGTCAACACCGGCCCGTACAACACGGAGCCCGTCGGCACCGGCCCCTACGTCCTCGCCGACTGGACACCCGGCGAGCGCATCAGCCTGCGCGCCAACCCCGGCTACTGGGGCGGCGAACCCACCGTGGACCGCCTCACCATGGCGATCATCCCCGACGACGACGTCCGGGCCACCCGCCTCCGGTCCGGCGACATCGACGCGGCCGTCCTGCCGCCCAGCCTGGCCGAGGGCTTCGCCGACGACGAGGGCATGGTCACGTACAACGCCGTCAGCGCCGACGTCCGCGCCGTCACGCTCCCGACCGGCAACCCCGTCACCGGCGACGTCGCCGTCCGCCGCGCCCTCGACCTCGCCGTGAACCGCGAACTGATGGTCGAGGGCATCCTCCTGGGCGCTGGCCGCCCGGCCTACGGCCCCGTGCCCACGACCAGCCCCTGGTTCGCCGAGGGCAGTGAACGGGCCCACGACCCCGAGGCGGCCCGCGCCATCCTCGACGAGGCCGGATGGACGGAAGGCGACGGCGGCATCCGCGCACAGGACGGCCAGCGCGCCGAGTTCACCCTCTGGTACCCGGCGGGCGACCGCCTGCGCCAGGACCACGCGCTCGCCTACGCGTCCGACGCCCGCGAGATCGGCATCGACATCACCGTCGAGTCGGGCTCCTGGGAGGTCATCGAGGAACGCCTGCCCGAGGACGGCGTGCTCTACGGCGGCGGCAACCCCGCCGACCCCGACTTCGACCTCTACGGCATGCTCCACTCGCGGCTCGCGGGCGACGGCTGGAACAACATGGCGTACTACGCCAACCCCGCCATCGACGACCAGCTCGACCTCGCCCGCCGCACGGCGGACCCCGAGGCGCGCGGCGCCGCGTACGACACCGTGCAGCGGGAGCTGGCCGACAATCCCGGCTACACCTTCCTCACCCACATCGACCACGTCTACGTGATGGCCGACCGCTGGGACGGCGTGACGACCCAGCCCGAGCCGCACGACCACGGCCTCGGCCACGGCCCCTGGTGGAACGTCGAGTCCTGGCGGGCCCGCGCGTGACCGCCGGGCTCCCCTGGGGGGCCATGGCACGGCTGACGGGACGGCGGCTGCTGGCCGCCGTCCCGGTGCTCGCCCTGGTGACGTTCGGCATGTTCGCGGTCGCCGCCGCGTCCCCCTTCGACCCCGTGCGCCAGTACGTCGGCAGCGGCGTGGGCGCGTCCGCCGAGACGCTGGACCGGCTGCGGGCCGACCTCGGCGCCGACGGCAGCTTCGCCGAGCAGTGGTGGACGTGGCTGCGCTCCGCCGTCGGCGGCGACCTCGGCAGCTCGCTGTCGCTGCGCCAGCCCGTCACCCAGGTCATCGCCGAACGCCTCGGCTGGTCCGTGCTGCTGTGCACCGTCGCCTTCGTCGCCGCCGTGCTCGGCGGGACGGTCCTCGGCGTGGCCGCCGCCCGCAGGCCGGGACGTCTCCTCGACCGGACCGTCAGCTCGCTCGGCTACACCCTCCAGGCCGCCCCGCCGTTCTGGATCGCCCTGCTCGCCATCTGGCTCTTCGCGATCCAGTTCGACCTGCTGCCCGCCGGAGGGCTCACCGACCCCGGCAGCGACGCCGTCACCGCGGGCGGCCTGCTGCGCCACCTGATCCTGCCCGCGACCGTGCTGGCCATCTCGCAGCTCCCGTGGTTCGTGCTGTACGTGCGCCAAGGCGTGCTCGACGCCCTGCGCGAGGACCCGGTACGCGGTGCCCGTGCGCGCGGCCTCGACGAGCGGACCGTGCTCCTCGGGCACGCCCTGCGCTCCGGGCTCCTCCCCGTCCTCACCCTGATAGGCACGCGCATACCCGAACTCATCACGGGCGCGCTGCTGGTGGAGACCGTCTTCAGCTGGCCCGGCATAGCGTCCGCCACCGTACGCGCGGCCACCGCGTCCGACTTCCCCCTGTTGGCCGCACTGACCGTCCTCTCCGCCATCGCGGTCCTGGTGGGCAACCTGCTGGCCGACCTGCTCTACGGCCTGGCCGACCCCCGCGTCAGCCACGACGAGATGTGAACCCCATGGCGACCACGCACCCTCCCACCCCCGCCACCGAACCCGAGCAGCCCTGGCACACCCCGGCGCACGAACGGCGCGGCACCCGCAAGGTCCGCGTCACCACGTCCGCCGCACTGGTGGCCACCGCTGTGGCGGCCGTGCTGCTCGTGCCCCTGCTCTTCCCCCTGGACCAGCAGGCCATCGACCTGACCTCCCGCCTGCTCCCGCCGTCCTGGGACCACCCCTTCGGCACCGACGACGTAGGCCGCGACCTCCTGCTGCGCAGCGTCTACGGGCTGCGCGTCTCCTTGACCGTCGGCATCGTCGCCGCGCTGGTGGCCGCCGCCCTGGGGCTCGCCGTCGGCTGCGTCGCGGGCGCGGCGGGCGGACGTACGGACCGCCTGCTGATGCGGCTGGTGGACACCTTCGCCGCCGTGCCGCACCTGCTGATGGGCATCTTCATCGTCGCCATGTTCCGCCCCGGCGTCTGGCCCGTCGTCGTGTCGGTCGGACTGACCCACTGGGTCTCCACCGCCCGCATCGTGCGCGCAGAGGTCCTGTCGCTGCGCACCCGCCCCTACATCGACGCCGCCATCTCCGGAGGTGCCGGACGCAGGCGCGTCGTCCTACGGCACCTGATGCCCGCCGTGCTGCCCCAGGCGGGCCTCGCCGCCGTGCTGATGGTGCCGCACGCGCTGTGGCACGAATCCGCGCTCTCGTTCCTCGGCCTCGGCATCCCCGCCCACCAGGCCAGCCTGGGCACCATGATCAACGCCGCCAGGGGCCCCCTCGCCGCGGGCGACTGGTGGCCGACGCTCTTCCCCGGCCTGTTCATCATCATCCCCACCCTCGCCATCGCCGGACTCGCCGGTGCCTGGCGCGAGCGGATCAACCCCCGCCGCCGATCGGAGCTGGTCCTGTGACGCCCCTGCTGTCGGTGCGCGGCCTGTCCGTCCGCTTCCGCATGCCGCACGGACGGCACGTCGCCGCCGTCAGCGACGTCTCCTTCGACCTGGCCGCGGGGGAGTGCCTGGCCCTCGTCGGCGAGAGCGGCTGCGGCAAGTCCGTCCTCACCGGCGCGCTCCTCGGCCTGCTCCCCGCCAACGCCCAGACACGCGGCAGCGCCGTCCTCCCGCCGGACGACCAGCACGCGGCGCCCGTCGATCTGCTCACCGTCGGCGAACGCGCACTCGCGCGGACGGTACGCGGGCGCCGCATCGGCCTCGTCCCGCAGAGCCCGGCCGCCCACCTCACCCCGGTGCGGACCGTGCGCGCCCACCTCGGCGAGACCGTCCGCGCCCTCACCGGCACACGCCGCGACGCGCTGCCGCCCGCCGTCGCCGCGGCGGCCGAACGGGCGGCCTTCCCCGCCGACCACCTCGGCCACCACCCGCACCAGCTCTCCGGCGGACTCGCCCAGCGCGCCGCCACCGCGCTCGCCCTCGTCGGCGACGCGCCCCTCCTCCTCGCCGACGAGCCGACCACCGGCCTCGACCGCGACCTCGTGGACCGCACCGTCGCCGGGCTGCGCCGCCACGCCGACGAGGGACGCGGCCTCCTCGTCATCACCCACGACCTCGCCGCCGCCGCCCGGATCGCCGACCGCGTCGCCGTCATGTACGCGGGCCGCATCGTCGAACTCGCCGACGCCGCCGCCTTCTTCGGCACCCCGGGACCCCGCCACCCGTACGCCGCCGGGCTCCTCGCCGCCCTGCCGGAACGCGACTTCACCCCCATCCCCGGCCTGCCGCCGGAACTCGACGCCCTGCCGGGCGGCTGCGCCTTCGCCCCGCGCTGCGCCCGCGCCGACGCCGCCTGCGCCGCACGGCCACCCCTCGACGGCGGCGTCGCCTGCCACCACGCCACCGCGCCGGAGGCCGCAGATGCTTGAACTGACCGGGATCACCGCCGGATACGACCGCGGGCGGCCCGTCGTCCGCGACATGTCCCTCGCCGTCGCCGACGGCGAGGCGCTGGGGCTCCTCGGGCCGAGCGGCTGCGGCAAGTCCACCCTGGCCCGCGTCGCCGCCCTGCTGCACACGCCCTGGGCCGGAAGCGTACGGCTCGCCGGGGAGACCGTCACCGGCCACCGCTTCCGCGCGCCACGCCACCAGCGCACGGCCATCGGCGTCGTCTTCCAGCAGCCACGCCTCGCCGCCGATCCGCGCCTGCGCCTGCGCGACCTGATCGCGGAACCGGCCCGCGCGACCGGCCGCGGCCGTGAGCTGGCCGACCGCGCCGCCGCGCTCGCCGACGCGGCCGGGCTCGGCGCCGAGCTGCTGCGGCGCCGTCCGCACGAGGTGAGCGACGGGCAGCTCCAGCGCGCCTGCCTGGCCCGCGCCCTGCTGCTGCGGCCCCGCCTGCTCATCTGCGACGAGATGACGGCGATGCTCGACGCCTCCACCACGGCCGCCCTCGTCGCGCTGGTCGAGGACTACCGGAAGGAGCAGGGCGCGGCCCTCCTCGCGGTCGGGCACGACCGGGTGCTGCTCGGCCGGTGGTGCGACAGCGTGCGCGAATGGGACGGCGACGGGAATCCTGCGGGCGCCGAGCTGTTGACACAGGAGTGAGCACAGGACGAGCGGACGACAGGACGGGCCGGAACGACGGCGGCGGCGACGCGGCGGCGCTGCGCGCGGTCCGCTGGTCGATCCTGGACCGCGCGCTGGTCCGCGCGGGCCAGCGGCCCGACGAGGCGCTGCGGGAGACCGTCGCCTTCGCCCGGCAGGTGGACGGCCTCGGCTTCCACCGCTTCTGGGTCGCCGAGCACCACGGCGTCCCCGGCGTCGCGGGCTCCGCGCCCACCGTGCTGGCCGCCGCCGTCGCCTCCGCGACACGGCGCGTCAGGGTGGGCACGGGCGGCGTGATGCTGCCGAACCACCGGCCGCTCGTCGTCGCCGAGCAGTTCGGGGTGCTGGAAGCGCTCTTCCCCGGGCGGATCGACATGGGGCTCGGGCGGTCCGTGGGCTTCGTGGGACCCGTACGGCGGGCGCTGGGGGTCGAGAAGGACGCTGCCGACCGGTTCGGGGAGCAGATCACCGAGCTGCTCGGCCACTTCGAGGGCTCGGGGCCCGTCCGCGCGCTGCCCGCCGAGGGGCTGCGGGTGCCGCCGTTCGTCCTCGCCGTCGGCTCTGGCGCCTCGGTCGCCGCCGCGCACGGGCTGCCGCTCGTGATGGCGCACCTGAGCGACGAGGACCGGATGCTGGCCGCCATCGACCGGTACCGGACAGAATTCGTGCCGGGAGCGTACGCGGAACGGCCGTATGTGATCGTCGCCGTCAACGCGGCGGTCGCCGCCACCGCAGCCGAGGCGGCCGTGCTCCAGGTGCCGGAGGCGTGGGCGACCGTCCACTCCAGGACACGCGGCGTCTTCGCGCCCCTCGAACCACCGGGCGACGTCCTGGCCCGGGACATGACGGAGCGCGAGCGCGGCTACTTCGAGCAGGCCAGGGCCGGGCAGCTCCACGGCGACGAGGCCGGGATGACGCGGGCCCTCGCCCGACTCGTCACGCGCACCGGGGCCGACGAACTCCTCGTGACGCTCAACACCCACGGCACCGAGGGCCGCCTCGACTCGACCCGCCGCCTCGCCCGGCTGGCCGGACTGCCGGGCGCGGACGCCCCCGCCGGACGCTGAGCCGCGCGGGCCCTCACGCCCCCCGCTCGTCGGCGGGGCCCGCCAGCAGCCGGCCCAGTTCGTCGCCCGCCCCCGCGTACCCGGCGTCGCAGATCCGCTGGAGCGCGCGCAGGTCACCCGCGGCGACCGCGCGCCGGGTGAGCAGCGCCCCGGCCCGCGCACAGCCCTCGTCCAGCAACTCGCCCAGCTCCTCCAGGTCGCCCGCCGCGTCGGCGAGGTCGGCCAGCCGGTCCAGGGCGCGTTCGTTGCCCGCGTCGGCCAGCTCGCGCAGGACCGCCCGGTCCATGGTCGTGTCCGTCATGACGCCATGCTGCGACCCTGCCCCTGGGGAAAGGTCAAGTGGCACGATGGCCGGATGATCACCATCGGACAACTGGCCAGGTACGTGGGGGTGTCCGCCAAGACCGTCCGCGTCTACCACGACAAGGGGCTGTTCCCCGAGCCGGACCGTGACGCGTCCGGCTACCGGCGCTACGGCGCGGCCGACGCCGTGGCCCTGATCAGGATCAGGGCGCTCACCGAGGCCGGTGTGCCGCTGGCCCGGGTCAGGGAGCTGAGGGCGGCGTCCGGCGAGGAGTTCGGGCGGGCGTTGCGCGAGATCGACGACGACCTGACGGCCCGCATCGACGCGCTGCGGGCGACGCGTGCACGCCTTCGCGGACTCGCCGAGGGGCGGACGGGGCCGCTGCCCGACGAGGTCGTGGCCTACCTGGACGAGCTGCCGGGGCGCGGGTTCACCGCCCGGTGGGTGGAGCTGCAACGCGACCTGTGGACGCTCGTGTTCGTGACGGACCCCGACCAGGCGGTCGTCCCGTTCCGTGACCAGCGCGACAGCGTCTCCGACCCCGCGCTGATCCCGCTCTTCCTCGCCTACGACCGGGCGTACGCCCTCGACCCCGGCGATCCCCGGATCGACCGGCTCGCCCACCGGATCGCCGAGGCGACCAGGCGGCGCTACGGCCCCGGCGAACCGCCGGGCCCCGGCGCGGCGCCCGCCATCCCCGCGCTCGTCCAGCGCGCGGTCAACGACGCCTCACCGGCGTGGCGGCGCCTCGACGCACTCGTCCGCGCGCGGATCGCCGGGTGAGTCGGTTCTCGGGGAGTATCGGAGCGGAAATCGGCGGTACCTGGGCGATCTTGATTCCGGTTCGGTGACGTGCCTGTTTCGGCTGGTCAGCGGGTCGTACGTTCCTCGGCATGCCTGTTGAGTACCTGTCTGCCGAGCAAGAAGCCGCTATGGGCGGTTCGCCACGGAGCCGTCGCCCGGGGAGCTGGGACAGTTCTTCCGCCTGGACACCAAGACCCTGGGACTTGCGCGGGCGAAGCGCCGTCCGGCGACTCGGTTGGGGTGGGCGGTGCAGTGGGGCACGGTGCGGATGCTCGGTACCTTCCTGACCGAGGACCCCACGGCGGTCCCGGCTTTCGTGGTGCGGTTCGTCGCCGAACTGCTCGGGATCGATGACGAGAACTTCGCCAAGCACGGGGCACGCTCGCAGACGGTGTACGAGCATGTGTGGGAGATCCGGGACGGGTACGGCTATCGGGAGTTTGCTGCGGGCGAGGAGGAACTGCGGGAGTTCCTGGTGGCGAGGGTGTGGTCGTCGCTGGAGGGGCCGCGCGCGTTGTTCGACCGAGCGGTGCTGTGGTTGGTGAACAACCGGGTGCTGCTGTCCAGGGTCACGACGCTGGCTCGACGTCGTGCGGGCGTGGGGCGGCGGTCTGGTCGCCTCCGCCGACGGGGTCCGCTTCACCGTGCCGGTGCGAACCCTGTACGTGGGCTCGAACCCCCGGTATTTCGGCCTGTGGCACAAGGGCGCCACCTGGCTGAACGTGGTCAACGACCAGGTGATGGGGCTGGGCGGGGTGGTCGTGCCGGGCACCCTTCGCGACTCGCTCTTCATCCTGGACGCCATCCACGCCCGCGACGGCGGACCGAAGTCGGAGACCCTCATCACGGACACCGCGTCGTACTCCGACATCGTCTTCGGCCTGTTCGCCATCTGCGGCTACCAGTTCTCCCCGAGAATTGCCGACATCTCCGACGCACGGCTCTGGCGGACGAAGACCGCGGCCGACCACGGCCCGCTCCAGCTGGTTTCCGACCACACCGTCCGCCTGGACCGGATACGCGCCCACCGGGGCGACATGCTCCGCAAGGCGGGCTCTCTGACTCTCGGGGAGGTCCGCGGTCACGACCTGATCCGCATGCTCTCCCGGGACGGCAAACCGACCGGACTGGGCGACGCGTTCGCCCACTACGGGCGGATCTTCAAGACGCCGCACCTGCTCCAGTTCGTCACCGACGAGGGATACCGGCGCATGATCGGCGCTCGGCTCAACGTCACCGAGGCCCGCCACCGCCTCGCCCGGAAGATCTTCTTCGGGCAGCGCGGCGAACTGCGCCAGCACTACCGCGAGGGCATGGAAGACCAGCTTGGCGCCCTGGATCTGGCGCTCAACGCCGTGGTCCTGTTCAACAGCCTCTCCATCGATGCTGCCGTCAAATAGTTCGTGGCTGACGGCTTCCCCGCCATCGACGACCTGCTCGCCCGGCTCTCTCCGCTCCGGTACGACCACATCAACTTCCTCGGCCGCTACGCCTTCACCCGGCCGTCGAAGCCGGGCCTGTGCCCCCTGCGTGACCCCCGTGCCACAGATGAGAACTCCAAAGGGCGATAGGGCGCTGGATCCCTGCGGGCAATGGAGAAGCCGGAACGGCTCTTCGCGCTGGGACGTTCTGGTCCTGGGTGTGCCCCTGTCAGGGTCACATGGGCGGTGACAGGAGGCGGACCGCCCCAGGAGGCCACGGCACTGCGGTGCCAAGGGACGTCCACATGGCCGGCAGGGGCATGGCGAGGTCGCCGCCAGGCTGTTCGACTGTGATGTCGGTGGATAAAGAAGTCCATCCCATCGTGCGGTAAACAGGCATGCGATCCGGGCGGCAGAACAGGAGACCGAACTCCAGGCCCTGTGCGGATGCCTGGGCCATGGCTGCGGACACGACGAGCCTTGCCAAGCCGCGGCCTTGCAGTTCCGGTGCAACGATCACGCCTCCCAGGCCGGCCACCTGCAAAGTGGTACCGGCGACGGAGACGGGTACGGCGACCCAGCCGGCATGGGCCACCAGGCGGTTGTTCGCCCTGATACCGAAGTGCTGTTCCTTGGGGCGCCAGGTTAGCCCCAGAGCGGACACCTCGAACGGATCGCGGTCGTCCCCGGCGATGTCGCGCAGGTCGGCGGGCGTGTAGTCCTGGAGAGCCACTACCTGCGGGGAGGGAGGGAGCGTGTGGGTCTCCTCGGCCCTCGGGTCGTCCTGCATCGTTCATCCCTTCTTCGCGGCGTCGGCTTCGTGCGGCGGGTGATCCGCGTTCGGCCCGGCGGGTGGTATGGCATGGGGACGGCCGGTGATCGCGAGCAGCATGGCCAGTCCACGCACTCACCGAAGCAGGCTGCATCCCGCCGTCCCGCAGTACGGTGGGCAGACCATGCCTGAACTCCTCGGTATCAACCATCTGACCCTGGCCACCACCGACCTCGACCGGCTCTTGGCGTACTACACCGAAGTGCTGGGCGCGTCCCCGGCGTTCGAGCGCGCCGCGACCGCTGCCGATCCGCGCATCGCCGCCCTCGACATCGGCGGGGACGACCACCTGATGATCGTCGAGACCGCCGCCGCGCCCCCCACCGACCTCGACCCCCTGGGCGGGGCGGGGTGGGCGCTGCGCGTGGCGACGTACGGGCAGTTGTGCGAGGTGCGGGAGCGGATTCTCGAAGCCGGGTGGCCGGTCGGAGAGATCGCGACGCTGCCCGCGCAGTGGACGATGACGGCCCGCGATCCCGACGGGCGCCCGGTGGACATCCGCGCCCATCGCCCACGCACGACGACGCCCGCCCCCGCCGCCACCGACGGGGTCTAGCCGCCGGTCACCTCCGGGAAGAGGAGGGTGTACGGCTCCGTCGGGTTGTCGAGCGCGCGGGCGTAGGGCGCGTCGAAGTGCCAGACCAGGAAGAGCAGGAACGCGATCATCGCGCTGAACAGCCCGGCCAGCACCAGTTCCCGCGCCGATCGCTGGATCTGGAGGGCGAACACCATGCCGACCACGACCGCCGCGCCCACGAGCAGCCCGATCCACACCTCGACCGGCATCGTCGGCTCGGCGGCGCCGACCCGTCCCGACCGGGCGTCGGACACGGTGGCGGCCTGGTCGATCAGCCCCTGGTACGACTCGACCTCACGCACGGTCTCCGGCTCGCGTTCGGTGATCGTCGCGCGCAGTTCGGCGAGCAGCCGGTCGCCCTCGGGCGTCAGCTGTCCCTCCTCGCGCAGCTCCGTCCACTCCTCGCCGGAGGCGTACGCCACGTAGTCGCCCACGCGGTCACGGATCTCGTCGCGGACGGCGGGCGGGAAGACGGCGGCCCGTACGTCCATCTCGTGCAGCGCCTGGGCCTCCTGCTGCACCCATCCCTCCGCCTCCCCCCGGGCCTCCCAGACGCCGGCGATGGCGAGGCCGAGGACGATCGCGTACACGACGCCGAGCATCATCGTCATGTACTCGATGACGTCGGGCGTCTCCGACGGGTCGTCCGGCTCCTCGGCGTGGCGCCGCCGGTACAGCGCGGCGAGGAGCACGACGCCGCTGGTGGCGGCGACGATGATGGTGAGGGCAAGCCATTCGGACACCGTGATCTCCTAGCCGGTGCGGGAACGTGAGGAGGACGAGGACCCGCCGCCGCGTGGGCGCAGGGTGGCCGCCGCGAGGACGGCGGGGGCGACGACGAGCAGCGTGCGGCTCACGACGGAGCCGCCGGTGTCCGGTGTCTCCCGCGGCGGCGGCGCGGCGAGCCCGGCGGTCAGGGGAAGCGCCTCGGGCTCCGGGGGCGGGGGCTCCTCGACGGGCGCCGGTTCAGGTTCAGGCGCCGGTGGTGGCTCCGGCGGCGGCTCCGGGGCGGGAGGCGGCGGCTCCGGTGGCTCGACGACCGGTGGCGGGGGCGGAGGCGGCGGTTCCGGGGACGGCGTCGGCTCGGGCGACGGCGCGGGCGTCGGGGTCGGCTCAGGTGCGGGCGTCGGCGTCGGGCTGGGCGCCGGTGTGGGGCTCGGTGTCGGGCTGGGGGTGGGCGTCGGGCTCGGGTGCGGCGGCCACGGCCAGTGCGGCACGGGGAAGCAGTGGGGGTGCGCCGGGGCGACGACGACCCTCGCCTCGCCCGCCTCTGCCACGACGAACGGGCAGTACCAGTCCCACCACCGGTCCCGGTCGCCGTCGTCCTCACCGCCGCGTGCCCCCGCGACCGAGGCCACGCCCATGACGAGGAGCGCGGCACAGAAGGCCCCGGCACCCGCTCGGCGTACGCGCTGCCATGTGTCCACGCGGTGATCTTGGGCGCGCGGGCGGGCCCGAGGGGGCCGAACGGGTGTCGGTTCGCCCGATCTGATGAAAAGCGGCCTCGGGGGGATTGGCCGCGTGACGGTGGTGCGCGGGCGGGGTCAGACGGCGCTGACGAGATCCAGGTAGCGGTCCCAGTCCCACAGCGGGCCGGGGTCGGTGTGCGTGGCGCCCGGCACCTCGTTGTGCCCGATGATGCGCGACCGGCTGATCGGGATGCGGTAGTAGTCGCACAGGAAGGCCGTCAGGCGCGCCGATCCCGCGTACATCTCGTCGGTGAACCAGCGCGGTTCGTCCACCCAGCCCTCGTGCTCGATGCCGATGCTGCGGGTGTTGTACGACCAGTTGCCCGCGTGCCAGGCGACGTTCTTCTCCTCCACGCACTGCGCGACGCGGCCGTCGTCCGACGCGACGACGTAGTGCGCGGACACGCGCGCGGCCGGGTTCGTGAAGATGCCGAGGGTGTCGGCGAACGTCTCCTGCGTCACGTGGACGACGACGTACTCGACCGGGTACGTCCGCGGCCGGTTCGCGACCGTGTAGTTGGACGACGCCGCAGGCACCCACTCCGACCACGGGAAGTCCGCGGCCCTGACCGGGCCCGACGGGCCGGGCCCGGGAGCGGCGCCTGACGGGCGGGGCGGCGGGGCGTCCCCCTGGCCCGCCAGCGCGTGCCCCGCGGCGACCGTGAGGGCGGTCGCGGCGGTGGCGACGGCGGCGCCCCCGCGCAGCAGCGCGCGGCGGGACGGGAACGGCGGACGCTCGGCGGGCTGCGGCATGGTGTCTCCCGGGGTCAGGGCGCGGTGTCGCGGGGTGCCCGGCCGCGGGTGGCGGCCTGGACATGACAACCGACGGGATTCATGCTGACGGCGGCCCGTGCCGTCTGCCAAGGGGGCGAGGGTTCCGCCATTGGCCCGACCTGCGGCGGCGTCAACCCCCCAGCAGCGCCGCCGGGTTGTCGAGCGCCGCCCGTACGGCCGACCGCGCCGCGCCCAGCAGCGGCCCGTCCTGCCCGAGCGGTGACGGCGTCACGGGCACCGGCGTCTCGCGGCCCCCCGCCGCCACGGCCGTACGGCGCGTCAGCTCCCGCCCCACCGGGGGCAGCAGCCAGGGGGCGAGACGGGCGAGGCTGCCGCCGATCACGATCCGGTGCGGGTCCAGCAGGTTCACGGCGCCCGACAGGGCGATCCCGAGCGCGGTCCCCGCCTGCCGCACGGCCCGCAGCGCGACCGGTTCGCCCGCCTCGCAGCGGGCGGTCAGCGCGCCCATGCGGACGCCCGGCCCCGGCTCGATCCCGGCGGCGCGCAGCACGGCGTCCTCACCCGCGTACGCCTCCAGGCAGCCGCGCCCGCCGCAAGTGCACGGACGGCCCTCGGGACGCACCGGCACGTGCCCCAGCTCACCGGCGAAGCCCTGCGCGCCGCGCAGCAGTTCGCCGTCCACGACGACGGCGGCGCCGATGCCGATCTGCGCCGACACGTGCACGAAGCTCTCCGACTCGCCGCCGTGACCGCCCGACCACAGCTCGGCGAGCGCCCCGAGGCTGGCCTCGTTCTCGACGGTCACCGGGCCGAGCGCGGTCGGCAGGAGACCGGCGAGATCGGTGTGGTGCCAGCCGAGGTTGGGGGCGCGCAGCACCGTCGCCGTGTCGCGCACGACGAGGCCGGGCACGGCCACCGTCAGCCCGGCGGGCCGCAGGCCGGCGGCGTCGGCCCGCTCGGCGGCGCGCCGCAGCATGCCGCCGAGCGTCGCGAGGACGGCCGCCGGGTCGCTGCCCTGGTTGCGCGTCTCGTGGACGGCGCGGACGCGGACGGCGCCGCGCAGGTCCATCACGCAGACCGCGAGGTGGTCCACGCCGATCTCGGCCCCGACACCGCTCGGGCCCCGGTCGGCCGCGAGGAGCTGGGTGCCGGGGCGGCCGACCGTGCCCGACCGCCCCGGGCCGCGCTCGACCAGCAGCCCGCCGCGCAGGAGTTCGTCCACGAGCGTGGACACGGCCGCGCGCGTCAGCCCGATGCGCGCGGCGACGTCGGCGCGGGAGAGCGGGCCGTCGCCCGCGACGGTGTGTAGCACGCGCGACAGGTTGCGCTGCCGCATCTCGGCCTGGGACTGGGGTGCGGTCGCTGACACCGGCGCGGATCCCCCGCTCAGCTGCGGCGCAGCAGCGCGTCGGCGTCGGTGAGGGTCGATTTCAGCCGCTCAAGCGCGGCGTCGTCGCGGGTCTGCGCGTCGAACTCGGGCCCGTCGGACGTGCCCCAGTCGCGGGCGACGGACGCCGCGTCGCGGCCGAGGAGCAGCCCGGCGGCCTGCGCCGCGGCGCCCAGCGCGACCAACTCCTCGGCGCGCGGCACGCGCACGGGGCGTCCCGACAGCCTGCGGACGGTGTTGCGCCAGGCCGATCCCCTGGCGCCGCCGCCGATCAGCAGGATGGGCGAGGACGGGTCGGCGCTGTCGTCCAGCACCCGGTCGAGGGCTTCGAGGAGCGCGAAGACGGCGCCGTCGTAGGCGGCCTGGAGGAGCTGGCCGCCGGTCGTGGTGTGCCGCAGGCCCCGGACGAGACCGGCGGCGTAGGGCAGGTCGGGGGTGCGCTCGCCGTCCAGGAAGGGCAGGACGACGGCCTCGCCGCCCGGTTCGACCGCCTCGCGGTAGAGGCCGAGCAGCGCGGCGAACCGATCGACGGCCAGCGTGCAGTTGAGCGTGCAGGCCAGCGGCAGCCAGGCGTCGCCCGCGTCGGCGAAGCCCGCCACGATGCCCGACGCGTCGGCGGGACGCTGCTGCGTCACGGCGTAGACCGTGCCGGAGGTGCCCAGGCTGAGCACGGGCGTGCCCGGCGCCAGGCCGAGGCCGAGGGCGCCCGCCATGTTGTCGCCTGTACCGGCCGCGACGGGGATGCCCGCGGGCAGCGGCAGCCCGCCGCGTACGGTCCCGGCCGCCTCGCCCGCCGGGACGACGCGGGGGAGGAGGGCGGGGTCGAGGCCGACGTGGTCCAGGATCTCGTCGGCGTAGCTCTCCGTCGCGGTGGACCACCAGCCGCTGCCCGACGCGTCGCCGCGGTCGGTCGTGCCGCCGGTGACGCCCTGGCCGGTGAGCCGCCCGGTCAGGTAGTCGTGCGGCAGGCGGACGGCGCGCGTCCTGGCCGCCGCCTCCGGCTCGTGCTCGCGCAGCCAGGCCCACTTCGTGACGGTGAAGGAGGCGGGCGGGACGCTGCCGATCCGCTCGGCCCAGGCGGCGGGGCCGCCCAGCTCCTCCAGCAGCCGGTCGCGCTGCGGGGCGGAACGGGTGTCGTTCCACAGCAGGGCGCCGCGCACGGGGCGGTCGTCGGCGTCGAGCGTCACCAGGCCGTGCTGCTGGCCCGCGACCGAGATGGCCGCGGCCTGCGTGGCGGCGGGACCGCACTGGTCGATGGCGGCGAGCAGCGCCTGCCACCACTGTTCCGGGTCGCTGTCGCGCTCGGCGGTGACGATGTTGGGCGCGGCGCCGCGGGCGACGACGCGGCCGGTGGCGATGTCCACGACCAGTGCCTTGGTGGACTGGGTGGAGCTGTCCACTCCGATGACAAGGGGTCCGTCCGGTACGGCCATGGGGGCGTCCTCTCCGCGGGCCGGGGCAGGGGGGTTTTCACAGCGGGCTCCCGCATACTAATTTGTAAACGGCCATGACGAAATACCCGTCATCCGAACACCTGGGGACCCGAGGAGCCGCCATGTCGTACCAGCCCACTCCCGCGGACAAGTTCAGCTTCGGTCTGTGGACCGTCGGCTGGCAGGGCCGTGACCCCTTCGGCGACGCCACCCGGCCCGCCCTCGACCCGGTGGAGTCCGTGAACCGGCTCGCCGAGCTGGGCGCCTACGGCGTGACCTTCCACGACGACGACCTGATCCCCTTCGGCTCCACGGACGCGGAGCGCGACGCCGTCGTCAAGCGCTTCAAGGCCGCCCTGGACAGCACCGGGCTCGTCGTGCCGATGGCGACCACGAACCTGTTCACGCACCCCGTCTTCAAGGACGGCGGCTTCACGTCCAACGACCGTGAGGTCCGCCGTTACGCGCTGCGCAAGGTCATCCGCAACGTCGATCTCGCCGTCGAGCTGGGCGCCAAGACCTATGTCGCCTGGGGCGGCAGGGAAGGCGCCGAGAGCGGCGCCGCCAAGGACGTCCGCGCGGCCCTCGACCGGTTCAAGGAGGCGTTCGACCTCCTCGGCGAGTACGTGACCGACCAGGGCTACGACATCCGCTTCGCCATCGAGCCCAAGCCGAACGAGCCGCGCGGCGACATCCTGCTGCCGACCGTCGGGCACGCCCTCGCGTTCATCGAGCGCCTGGAGCGTCCCGAGCTGTTCGGCGTCAACCCGGAGGTCGGCCACGAGCAGATGGCCGGGCTCAACTTCCCGCACGCCATCGCGCAGGCGCTGTGGTCGGGCAAGCTGTTCCACATCGACCTGAACGGGCAGAACGGCATCAAGTACGACCAGGACCTGCGCTTCGGCGCCGGTGACCTGCGCTCGGCGTTCTGGCTGGTGGACCTGCTGGAGACGGGCGGCTACGAGGGCCCGCGCCACTTCGACTTCAAGCCCCCGAGGACCGAGGACTTCGACGGCGTGTGGGCCTCGGCCGCCGGGTGCATGCGCAACTACCTGATCCTGAAGGAGCGTGCCGCCGCCTTCCGCGCCGACCCGGCCGTCCAGGAGGCGCTCACCGCCGCCCGTCTCGACGAGCTGGCCACCCCCACGCTCGCCGCGGGCGAGACGCACGCCGCGCTGCTGGCGGACCGCAGCGCCTACGAGGACTTCGACGTGGACGCCGCCGCCGCGCGCGGCCTGGCGTTCGAGGCCCTGGACCAGCTCGCGATCGACCACCTGCTGGGCGCGCGCGACTGACGTCCGCGGAGGGGAGGGGGTGCCCGCACCGGTCAGTGAGGGCCGGTGGGGGCACCCCTCTTCACAGGTTTCCACGGGTTCCCGCGGGCTCAGCCCCCGGTGCCCGCCGCCGCCCGCGGGCGGCGCGGCGCGCGCGCCGTGAGGACCAGCAGCCCGAGCACGACGAGCCCGACCCCCACCCATCCCACGGCGCCGAACCGCTCACCCACGACGGCGACGCTCAGCACCGCAGCCACGACCGGCTCGAAGAGCGTCAGCGTGGTCGCGGCGCTCGCCCGCACCCGCGTCAACCCTGCGCCGAACAGTGCGTACGCCAGGCACATCGGCACCAGCGCCAGGTAGGCCGCCACGGCGATCCCGCGCGGCTCCGCGAGCAGTGCCCCGCCCGTAGCGGCGAAGAGCGGCAGCAGCACGCACGCGCCGAGGCCGAAGAGCGCGCCCATCGTGGCGCGGGCCGTGTGTCCGTGCCGGATGAGGGCCGAGGCGCAGGACGTGTACACGGCGTACGCCGCGCCCGACAGCAGCCCGGCGGCGACACCGGCAGCGACGCGGTCACCGGCCGCCCCGTGCCCGTCGAGGACGAGGACGGCGCACCCGCCGGTGGCGGCCGTCGTCGCGGCTGCCCAGCGGGCGGTCAACGCCCCGCCGTACAGCAGCCGGTCGAGGAGCGCGGCGAACACCGGCGCCGACCCGAGGCACACCACCGTGCCCACGGCGACCCCGGCCAGGTCCATCGCGAGGTAGAAGGCGAGCGGGTACACGACCACGCCGACCGCGCCGGTCAGCAGGTGGACGAGCTGCCCACGGCCGCCCCGCAGGACGGCGAACGCGGAACGCCCCGCGAGGGCGAGGGTCAGCAGCCCGCCGAGCCCCATGGTGGCGGCGCCGATGGACAGGGGGGACGCCGCGGGCGGCGCGAAGCTGGCGACGGTGCCCGTCGTCCCCCAGAGCGCGGCTGCGGCGAGGACGTGCGGCGCCCCGCCACGGGCCTGGCCGGACGGGCGGAGGGAGGGGGAGGAAGGGGAGGAAAGGGATGAAGGGTTCGACGACATGGTGGGACGCGTCCTGCTCCGTTGAGTTCCGGTGGGGATCAGCGGATGAGGGCGCGACGCCGATCGGCGCGTACCCGGCGGGTACGTCCTGGAGGCGTGGAACGCGGCCTGGCGGCGCCCTCAGCGGGCGGCGGGCGGCGGGGTGACGCGGTGCCGGTACGAGGCGGAAGCCGAATCCATGGCGGGCAGCTTATCCGACCGGTGGGTGCCGGGGTGGGCGGACGCCGGACGGCCCACGGCGGCTAGCCTCGTCCGGATGATTACCTGTGTGGTCACCTATGTGATCGACCCGGCGAAGATCGAGGCGTTCGAACGCTTCGGACGCCGCTGGATGGAGCTGGTGGACCGCCACGGCGGCACGCACCACGGCTACTTCCTGCCGGGGGAGGGCGCCAGCGACGCGGCGCTCGCCCTGTTCAGCTTTCCCAGCCTCGCCGCGTACGAGCGGTACCGGACGCTGTTCGGCCGGGACCCCGAGTTCGTCGAGGCGGACCGCATCAGGGACGAGAGCGGCTGCGTCCTGCGCCACGAGCGCACCTTCATGCGCCCGATGCTGCCCGGCACGCCTCCGGACACCGCGCCCGCGTAGGCCCCGCCGCCGACGGGATCACGGACGCCGTCGGCCGGTCGCGGGCGCACCGGCGAGGACGCCCTCCAGGGCGAGCGTGGCCGCGCCGAGGCTCACCGGGTTGGTGGCGAGCGGGCTGAGCACGATCTGCGCGCCGGGCCGTGCCCGGGGCAGGAGATGCCGGGCGACGGCGGGCCTGAGCGGTTCGAGCAGGGCGGGCCCGAGCGCGCGGGCGACCCGGCCGGTGAGGACGACGATCTCGGGGTCGAGCAGGTGGACGAGATCGGCGATGCCCGCGCCGAGGAGGTCCGCCGTGCGCCGTACCGCTCCCAGGGCCGCCGGATCGCCCGCCCGGCAGGCCGCCGCGAGCGCGGGGACGGCCGTCGCGTCCGCGTCCCCCGCGCCGTCCGCCGCGGTGTCACCGGTCAGCTCGCGCAGCGTCCGCAGGATGCCGGGCGCCCCGACGTACGCCTCAAGGCAGCCACGCCGCCCGCAGGAGCACGGCCGCCCGTGCGGCTCCAGCGTCGTGTGGCCCCAGCCGCCCGCGTCGCCCGACAGCCCACGGTGCGGCGTGCCGCCGAGGACGAGTCCCGCGCCGACGTCCGTGCCCAGGCTGATGACCACCGCGTCCTCCCGCCCGCGCGCGGCGCCGAACCACAGTTCCGCCACCACGCAGGCGCGCAGCGGGCTGTCGAGGTAGAGGCGGTAGGGCACGTGCTCACCGAGCCGCGCGAGCAGCGGGACGCCGTGCCGGTCCCCGGCCGGGTCCAGCGTGCGCGGCACCCCGAGACCGGCCCCGAGCACCCGGACGTCCCCGGCGCGGTCCGTCGCCGCGCGCAGGGCGCGGACGATCTCTCCGACGACACGCGCGGGGTCGCCGTCGTCCCGCCGCCGCTCCTCGCGGCTCCTGGCGAGGACGCGCAGCGCCAGATCGACGACCTCCACCCGCACCGCCGACCCGGTCAGGTCCACGCCGACGAGCGCGCCGCCCCGCGGATTGACGGCGAGCAGCCCGCGCGGACGGCCACCGCCCGAGTCCTCGTACCCGGCCTCCACCAGCATGCCGCGGTCGAGCAGCTCGCCGACGAGGGTCGCGACGGTGGCGAGGCTGAGCCCGGTGGCCCTGGCCAGGAGCGGCCGGGACACCGGTGACGAGGCGATCGCCTGGCGCAGGATCCCGTACCGGTTCGCCGTACGGATGTC
This sequence comes from Streptomyces avicenniae, assembly GCF_000719135.1. Classification (GTDB taxonomy): domain Bacteria; phylum Actinomycetota; class Actinomycetes; order Streptomycetales; family Streptomycetaceae; genus Streptomyces; species Streptomyces avicenniae. Next base: position 106,590 of record NZ_JOEK01000020.1, read on the forward strand.
GCGCGAGGTGCGCCTCACCTCACTCCCCGCCGTCCTTGCCCTTCCTGCGGAACCACCGCCGCCGTCTGCCCCCGGTGGACCGCTTGCGGCGGTCCTTGCCGTGTATCCAGCCGGCCGGCGGCTCGTCCGACCGCCAGGGCTGCGGCGCGGGGGCGCCGTCCTTCCAGCGCTCGCGCAGCATGCGCGTCCTGGCGGCCGGTTCCTTCACCTCCGCGTCGCGCACGAAGCTCTCGTCCAGCACGAGCTCGTCCCACTCGTCGCGACGCGGGTCGTCCCGGCCCGCCGGTTCGTCGCCCATGGGCTGCTGCCTCCCGTCCACCCTCGGTGCGCGGAATTCCTCACGGGGTGAACGCCGCGCGCCGCCCGCCGGTTCCCGGCGGGACGGCGGGCGGGCGGTCCACCGTGGGGGCGGGCCTCAGCGCGTGGAGTCCGAGGCCGGGATCTCCTGCTCGTTCCCCTCGTTGCCCTTGCCCTCGCCGCCGTCCCCGCCCCGGCCGCCGCGCGTGGCGTACAGGCTGGTGATGGTCGTGACGGCCAGGACGCCGCAGATCACGGTGAGGGAGACGGCGATGCTGATCTCGGGCACGTGGACGCCCGACTCGTGCAGCGCGTGCAGCACCAGCTTCACGCCGATGAAGCCCAGGATGACCGACAGGCCGTACGACAGGTGGACCAGCTTGCGCAGCAGCCCGCCGATCAGGAAGTACAGCTGCCGCAGACCCATGAGCGCGAAGGCGTTGGCGGTGAAGACGATGTACGGGTCCTGGGTGAGGCCGAAGATCGCCGGGATCGAGTCGAGCGCGAACAGGATGTCCGTGCTGCCGATGGCGAGCATGACGATCAGCATGGGCGTGACCAGACGGCGCCCGTTCTCCTTGATCGTCATCTTGGTGCCGTGGTACCGGTCGGTCGCCGGGAAGCGCCGCTGGACCGTCTTCATGAAGGCGTTCTCGGGGGCCTCTTCCTCCTCCTCGCCCGCGCGCGCCTCCTTGATCAGCTTCCACGCCGTCCAGATGAGGAACGCGCCGAAGATGTAGAAGACCCAGGAGAAGTTGGAGATCAGCGCCGCGCCCGCGGCGATGAACGCGGCCCGCAGGACCAGCGCGATCAGCACGCCGACCATCAGCACCCGCGCCTGGTACTGCACCGGGACCGAGAACTTGGCCATGATCAGGACGAAGACGAAGAGGTTGTCCACGCTCAGCGACTTCTCGGTGATGTAACCGGCGAAGAACTCGCTGGAGGGCGTGCCGCCTTCGAAGACCAGCAGACCGAGGCCGAAGAGACAGGCGAGGATCACCCAGATGACGGTCCAGGTGCCCGCCTCCCGGAGCGAGACCTCGTGGGGCTTGCGCCCGAAGAAGAAGTCAACGGCGATGAGTGCGCTGAGCACCACCACCGTCAGCACCCACATGGTCAACGAGACGTCCACTGTTCCTCCGGTCTTCCGACTGAGCGCGCCCCAAGAGGGTGCAACGCTAGATTAATCAAATAGTAAAGTCACTCCCGATGTTTCCGGCGGGCATCCCGGCCCCGATGCGCGAACCCCGCCCACCCCGCAGCCGTTTGGATCATGGAATGCCGCCCGGTGCGCGGCCCGGCACCGGCGGTCCCGCACGTAAGTGAGCTGCGCGTTTGCCCCCCGTGGCGGGATACTGCGCGCCCATGGGGACATCCGCAGCGGGACTGCGCGCCTACCGTGAGATATTTCGCATCCCGGGCGCGGGGAGCTTCGTCGCCGCCAGCCTGGTCGGCCGTCTGCCGCTGGCGATGCTCAGCCTCGCGACCGTCTTCCTCGTCGAGGCGGAGACCGGGAGCTACGCGACGGCCGGAGCCGTCGCCTCCGCCGGTGCGCTGTGCTACGCGCTCGTCGTGCCCCGGCTCGGCCGCGCCGCCGACCGGCTGGGGCAGCGCAGGGTCCTGCGGCCCCTCGCCCTCGCCTTCGGCGCGACCGGCGCCCTGTTCGTCCTCGCGGCGCAGCTGGACGGGCCGCACTGGACGCTGTACGCCGCGGGCGCCGCGTTCATGGCCGTCATGCCGCCGGTCGGCGCGCTGACCAGGGCGCGCTGGAGCCACCTCGCCGGGTCCGACGGCGCGCTCGTCACCTCCTCCTACTCCTTCGAGTCGGTCGCCGAGGAGCTGATCTTCGTCGTCGGCCCGCTGCTGGTCTCCGCCGTCGTGCTGCTCGACCCCGCCGCCGGAGTGGCGGCCGTGGCCGTCGCCGGGACGGCGGGCGGCCTCCTCCTGGCCGCCCAGCGCCGCACCGAACCCCCCGCCGTGCCCCGGCCCGCGGGCGGCGGCGGCAGCGCCCTGGCCGTCCACGGGCTGCGGCTGATGTGCGCGGTCTACGTGTGCGTCGCCGCCATGATCGCCTGCTGGGAGCTGTCCACCCTCGCGTTCGTGGACGCGCACGGGAGCCCGTGGATGGTCGGCGGCGTCATGGCCGCCTACGCGGTCGGCAGCGGCGTCGGCGGCCTGTGGTACGGCGCGCGGCAGTGGGAGACGCCGCTCGACCGGCGGTTCCTGCTGGCGCTGGCCGCCGTCGTCCTCGGCATGGGGCCGCTGTGGGCGATGCCGGGCGTCACGGCGCTGTGGGTCTTCTCCCTCTTCTCCGGGCTCCTCGTGGCGCCGACCGTCATCGCCGGGTACGGCCTCGTCCGCCAAGGTGTCCCACCGGCCGCGCTCACCGAGGGCATGACCTGGCTGTCCACGGCCATCGGCGTCGGCAAGGCGGGCGGTGTCCTGGGCGCGGGCGTCCTCATCGACACCTACGGGCCCCGCTGGGGCTACGCCCTGACGCTCGCCTGCGGCCTCGTCGGTCTCGCCGTCGGCCTGCTCGGCACGCGGCACCTGCGCGCGATGGCGGCGGCCCGGCACGTCCGTGCCGCCTGAGCGATCAGCCTCCCGCGCCGTCCAGCCGCAGGTCGGCCCAGACGACATGCCCCCGGCCGCCGTCCCAGGGGCGGACACCCCAGCGCGTCGCGAGCGTGCAGACCAGCAGGAGGCCACGCCCCGACTCGTCGTCCATGTCGGCGGCGCGCGGCGTGTGGCGCGGCCCGGGGCCCTCACCGGCGACCGCGATGCGCACCAGCCCGCCGATCGGCCGCAGTTCGCACCGTACGGCGGTGCTGCCGGTGTGCCGGAGCACATTCGTCACCAGCTCGGAGATGACCAGCTGCGCCGTGTCGCAGGTGTCCGCGCACGCACCCCACTGCGGTAACTGCCGCCGTACGTGGCGCCGTGCCTCGGCGGCCGAGGCGTCAGCCGCCGGCAGCCGGAAGCTCAGCGGCCCCGGTGGACAGACAGCGCTTTCGTTTCGCTCCAGGGGCTGGAGGTGCGGGGAGGTAGCCACGTTCCTACTGTGGGGTGTGTCCCTCGCATCCGGCAAGAGGCATCCTGCAATTTTCAGAATCGTCCGTTGCACTCTGTTGCGCGGAGCCGACGACATGACAGACTGCTTGCACAGCAGGGGAGTTGGGCCTGAACCGGCGATCCGGGAGATGGGTGGGGACGTGGCGGGCGGACAGGGGGGCGGCGCGGCCACGGCACTGCGGCTCGTGCTCGGCAAGCGGCTTCAGGACCTGCGGGAGGCCACCGGCCTGTCCTTCGAGGAGGCGGCAGCCGCGCTCGACGTCACGCACGCCACCATCCGGCGGATGGAGAAGGCGCAGGTCGGGCTGAAGGTGCCCTACGTCGAGAAGCTCCTGCGCGTCTACGGGGTGACGCGGCAGCAGGACGTGGACGCCTTCCTCGCCCTGGTCCGCGAGGCCAACCAGCCTGGCTGGTGGCACCGTTACCGGGACGTCCTGCCCGACTGGTTCAGCGGGTTCGTCAGCCTGGAGGCGGAGGCGGACCAGATCCGCGCGTACGAGCCGCACTACGTCCCCGGGCTCCTCCAGACCGAGGCGTACGCCGCCACCGTGCTGCGCGCCGGGATGCCGCACGCCCCCGCGGACGAGATCGAGCGCCTCGTCGCCCTGCGCCTCGCCCGGCAGGACATCCTGACGCGCGGCCGTCCGCCGCTGCTGTGGGTGGTGATGGACGAGACCGTCCTGCGCCGCCCCATCGGTCGCCCCAACGTGATGCGCGCCCAGATCACGCGGCTGATCGAGGCCACCGCCCAGCCGCACGTCCGGCTCCAGGTCATGCCGTTCTCGGCCGGGCCGCATCCGGCGATGTACGGCCCGTTCCACCTGTTCCGGTTCCCGCTGCCGGAACTGCCTGACGTCGCCTGCGCGGAGAGCCTCGTCGGCGCCGCCTACTTCGAGCAGCGCGACGACGTCTCGTCGTTCCGGGAGGCACTCGACCGGATGAGCGCGCAAGCCGCGCCCCTGCACCGCACTGAGGCCATCCTCAGTGGTATTCGCAAGGAGATCTGAGCCATGGATCGCATTTACAACGGCATGCCCGCCGCCCATCTCGGCACCGAGGGGTGGCGCAAGCCATGGAGCGGGGGCAACGGCGGCAGCTGCGTCGAGGCGATGCGGCTGGGGGACGGCCGGGTCGCGCTGCGCCAGTCCACCGACCCGGACGGGCCCGCGCTGATCTGCACCTCCCACGAGATCGAGCGGTTCATCGAGGGCGTCAAGTCGGGCGAGGCGGACTTCCTCCTGGTGTGAGCACCGCAGCGCAGGACGGCACGACGGGAAGAAGGAGCGAGGACGTGGCCGAGGAAGGCTTCACGGCCGAGGAGATCGACACCAGCCGGCCCCATCCGGCCCGGATGTACGACTACTACCTCGGCGGGCAGGACAACTACGAGGTGGACCGCTCGTCACCGAGCGGGGCATACGTCAGATCATCGACATCGGTACCGGGATACCGACGTCGCCGAACACGCACGAGGTCGCCCGTACGGTCGCCCCCGACGTCCGGGTCGCGTACGTGGACAACGACCCGATCGTCAGCGTGTACGACCGACGCCCTGCCCGCCGGCAGCCACCTGATCCTCAGCCACGGGACCGCGGACTTCGACGACGGCGGCGACGACCGGACGTCCACGGCCGTCAAGGTGTACAAGAGTTCCACGGCCAACCTCACGGTGCGCACCCAGGCGCAGATCGCCGCTTTCTTCAAGGGGTTCGACCTGCTCGAACCCGGCCTCGTGCAGCCGTCGTTCTGGCGGCCCGACCGCCCGGTGCCGGACGACCCCACGCTGCGCAGGCTCGGCGGCTACTGCGGCGTGGGGGTCAGACCCTGACGCCGCCCCCGGACGGTCCCGCCACGGCGCGCGACCCGAGACCGCCCGCGGCGCCCATGCCACGGGCCCCGCACCACCCCACCGTCACGACAGGAAAGAGGGAGCACCAGCGTGGCTGAAGAAGGCTTCACGGCCGAGGAGATCGACACCAGCCGGCCCCATCCGGCCCGGATGTACGACTACTACCTCGGCGGGCAGGACAACTACGAGGTGGACCGCATCGACATCGGCACGGGGATACCGACGTCGCCGAACACGCACGAGGTCGCCCGTACGGTCGCCCCCGACGTCCGGGTCGCGTACGTGGACAACGACCCGATCGTCAGCGTGTACGGAGCTGGCCCCCGGCGCCCTTGAGGTGTACAAGAAGTCCACGGCCAACCTGACGCTGCGCACCCACCCGCAGGTGAGCGGCTTCTTCGCGGGCTTCGACCTGCTGGACCCCGGCATCGTGCAGGCGCCGTTCTGGCGGCCGGAGCGCTCGGTGGCGGGCGACTCCGAGCTGGGCGAGACCAACCTCTACGCCGCGGTCGGGTTCAAGCCCTGACCTCCGCGCGGACCGCGTCCGCGACGGCCCGGGAACGGGCGGAACGACGAAGGAGCCCCTGGCAACGGCGCCACGGGCTCCCCCTCCGCCCCGCTCAGGCGCCGGGCACCGCGCCGTGGCTGCCGTCGCCCACCGCGGAGAACCGGAACGAGAACGCCGCCGGACCCGCCGTCAGCCGGTGGCGGGGGAGCGGCCCTGGGCCGCACGACTGGCTCCCCAGGCCGTGCAGCGCGTGGTCGAGGCCGACCCACACCGTGTCGCCCGGCACGAGGTCGGTGGTGTGCCGGGCGGCGTCCAGCTGCTCGCTGCTCCAGCGCCGCGCCGTGAACCAGAACGGCCGCTCACCCGCGGCGACGCGCAGCCCCGTCCCGTCGGCGGCGCGCAGCTCGGCCCAGCGCACGTCGGCGCGGGCGCCGTTCTCCTGCGGCCTGACGTACGGGGTCTGCATGGCGTCCACTGCCATGCCGTACCGGCCCGTCACCGAGGCGGCGAGGCTGTCCGGGTACGCCTCCCCTGGCCCGCCGCCGAACCACGACGCGTGGCCGTACGCGTCCGGCAGGCCGAGACGCAGCCCGACGCGCGGCAGCGGGAACGGCCAGTCCCCGCCGTCCGGGGTGACCGTGACGGCGAGGAGCAGCTCGTCACCTGCCGCCGTCCAGCGGTAGTCGGCGCGCATCCCCAGGCGGCTCGCCGCCGGGGCGACGCGGGTGCGGACCAGCAGCGTGTCGCCCTCCAGGTCCACCGCGTCCACGCGGTGCCCGAGACGGTGCAGCCCGGTCTCGCGCCACAGCGCGCCGTACCGTACGCCGTCCTGCGGCGAGGCGCCCAGGTCGTTGTCGGTCGGGGCGCGCCACAGGTCCAGGCGCGGCCCCTGGCGCAGCGTCAGCCCGCCCAACGCGGTGAGGGCGCCGCCGCGCGCGTCGAAGAAGCCCGGGCCGAGACGTATGCCGTGCGCCGTGCGGGACGGCCGGTGTGACGGCGGCGGCGCGGCGACGGGGCGTGCCGGGCGGGTGGCGGGCGCGGCGAGCTGGGCCCACGCCACCGGGTGACCTGCGGGGGCCCAGGGGGTGTCGGCGGTGAGCGCGGCGGTCACCGTCCACACGGGCTCGCCCGCCAGGTCGGTCGCGGGCGCAGGGGGAAGCGTGACGTCCGCGCTGGCGCCCGGTGCGAGCGGTGGGACGTCCAGCGGCCCGGCGGACACCGCGACGCCCTCGACCTCGTAGCGCCAGCCGAACGCGAGGTGCGAGAGGTCGCGGAAGTCGTGACCGTTGGCGACGCGTACGGTCCCCGCCGCCGCGTCGCCGGTGATGCGGACCGGTTCGATCACCTTCTTGTACTCCACGAGCCCGGGCGAGGGCGTGCGGTCGGGGAACAGGAGCCCGTCGCAGACGAAGTTGCCGTCGTGCAGCTCCTCGCCGAAGTCGCCGCCGTAGGCGAAGTACACGCGCCCGTCCGCCGTGCGGCGGGGCAGGCCGTGGTCGATCCACTCCCAGACGAACCCGCCCTGGAGCCGCTCGTACGTCTCGAACAGGCGCTGGTACTCGCCGAGCCCGCCGGGCCCGTTGCCCATCGCGTGCGCGTACTCGCACAGGACGAACGGCAGCGAGCGGCGGCGCGCGTCGGCGGCCGGGTCGGCCAGCGGCTCCTCGGCGCGCCTGCCGATCAGCTCGACCTCGTCGTGCGGCGCGTACATCCGCGAGTAGAAGTCGCTGTCGGGGTACGACGGGTCGTTCTCGTAGTGCAGCGGCCGGGACGGGTCGCGCTCCCGCATCCACGCGGCCATGGCGGACAGGCCGCTCCCCGCGCCGCACTCGTTGCCCAGCGACCACACGACGACGGACGGGTGGTTCTTGTCCCGCTCGACCATGCGCCGCGCGCGGTCCACGAGCGCGGGCGTGAAGCGGGGGTCGTCCACGGGGTTGCCCGGCCATCCGTCGGGGGACGTGAACCCGTGCGTCTCCAGGTCGCACTCGTCGATGACCCACAGGCCCAGCTCGTCGCACAGGTCGAGGAACGCCGGGTGCGGCGGGTAGTGGCTGGTGCGGACGGCGTTGATGTTGTGGCGCTTCATCAGCAGGACGTCCTGCCGCATCGTCGCGGCGTCGAGGGCGCGGCCACGCTCGGGGTGGAACTCGTGCCGGTTGACGCCCCGGAACAGGACGGGCCCGCCGTTCACCGTGAAGACGCCGTCCGCCACGCGCACCGTGCGGAAGCCCAGCCGGAGCGGGACGCGTTCGCCTGGCGTGGTCAGCAGGGCGTCGTAGAGCCGGGGCGTCTCTGCCGTCCACGGCTCGACGCGGACCCTGGCCTCCTCGCCGGTGGCCAGGTCGAGGCCCAGCTCGGGGACGGTGACGCGCCCGGCGGGCTCGCAGTCCACGCGCAGGACGCCGTCGCCGGTCGTGTGGTCGTAGTCCGCGTGGACGAAGAAGTCGGAGGCGGAAAATGCGGGCCTGTGCAGCAGGGTGACGTCCCGGAAGATCCCGGGCAGCCACCACATGTCCTGGTCCTCCAGGTAGCTGCCCGCCGACCACTGGTGCACGCGCACGGCCAGCACGTTGCCGCGCGGGCGCAGCAGGTGTCCCACGGAGAACTCGTGCGGCAGCCTGCTGCCCTGGAACGCGCCCAGTTCCCGCCCGTTCAGCCACACCCGCGCGTACGACTCCACGCCGTCGAGGCGCAGGACGCTGTCGCCCCCGGCCGGCCAGTCGTCCGGGAGGTCGAAGACGCGGCGGTGGTCGCCCGTGGGGTTCTCGGTGGGCACGCGCGGCGGGTCGAGGGGGAAGGGGTAGGCGACGTTGGTGTAGGCGGGGGCGCCGTGTCCCTGGAGCACCCAGTGGCCGGGGACGGCGATCTCGTCCCAGCCGTCGGTGACGGCCGCGTCGGTGGTGAAGGCGGTCCCGGTGCCGTGGGCGGTCGGGGACAGGCGGAAGTCCCATGTGCCGTTCAGGGACAGCCGGGCCGCGTCCGACTCCGCGTACCAGGCGCGCGGGGGGAGCGTGCCGGTGCCGGGCGAGGGGTCCTCGTGGCGGGGGAGCCGGTCGTCCGCTGGCCGGGTGTGCATGGGGCTCCTCCGAGGACGTCAGGGGGCCGCCGACCGCCCCGCGATGTTGATATCTGTTGCCCGCTGTTCGGTCACGCTAGATCCGCGGCGCGTTCCCGACAACCCCCTCCGGCGGGACGCCCGGAACGTCCCGCTCCGACCGCCGCCCGTTCCCCGGCCGTCACTCGCGGCGCGGCCCGTCGTTGCCCAGGGCAGGAACGCGCCCCCGTCCGTGCCCGTGACCGCGCCGGAGGAGCAACCGCCTTGGCATGGACACAACTTGACAGGGGTAAGGCGCTCATGCACCACCAGTCCCCCCGCACGACCTTCCCTGGGAGGTTCCATGACTCTGCGCCGCCTCGTGACGAGAGCCGCCACCGCGGTCCTCGTCCTCGGCGTCACCGCCCTCGCCCCCGCCGTCGCGGTGGCGGAGGAGGCCCCCACCGCCGTGACCGCGTACGTGGCCCTCGGCGACTCCTACTCGTCGGGCAACGGCGCCGGTGACTACGACGACGCCGCGGGCGACTGCCGCCGCAGCTTCGCCGCGTACCCGTCGCTGTGGGCCGACGCCAACGACCCCGACACCTTCGACAACACCTCCTGTTCCGGCGCGACCACCGACGACGTCCTCGCGGACCAGCTCGGCCCCCTCGACGCCGGTACCACCCTGGTGAGCATCAGCATCGGCGGCAACGACGCGGGCTTCGCCGACACGATGCAGACCTGCGTCCTGTCCGGGACGAGCGCCTGTGTGAGCGCGGTCGCCACGGCGAACCAGTACATCTCCAACACCCTGCCGGGCAAGCTCGACGCGGTGTACGCCGCCATCAGCGCCGCCGCGCCGAACGCGCAGGTCGTCGTCCTCGGCTACCCCCGCATGTACGAGCTCGACGGCAGTTGCATCTTCGGCATCAGCGAGCAGTCCCGTGCCGCGATCAACGGCGCGTCGGACAACCTGCACTCGGTCATCTCCCAGCGCGCCGCCGGACACGGCTTCACGTACGGCGACGTGCGTCCGGCCTTCACCGGCCACGAGATCTGCTCGGGCAGCGCATGGCTGCACAGCGTCACGCTGCCGGTCAGCGACTCGTACCACCCCAACGCCGCCGGACACTCCGGCGGTTACTACACGGTGTTCGAGTCCCTGGCCTGACGGTCGGCGGCCCGGCCGTCGTCCTCGTCGCCCAGCGCGGTGGCGAGGGCGGCGGCCGGTGCCGTGTCGGGCGGACCGGCGGGCCACCAGCGCGCCCCCCGCAGCCGGAACGGCCACCAGCGCCTGTCGGGCCCGAACCGCAGCTCCACCACGCCGCCCTCGGCGCTCCACCGCCCGCCGCCCGCGGGCGACAGCGGGCGCCCCGCCGCGTCGGGCCAGGCCGTCGCGAGGCGCGCGGCGGCCTCGGACGCCGGTCCGTACGCCTCGCCCTCCAGCACGGCGAGTCCGACGCCGCCGCCGTACGCCCAGGCCCCGGCCGCCGCCGACAGGTCGTCACCCGGCCGTCCGCAGCCCTCGGCCAGCCGCGCGGCGACCGGCGCGGGCGGGCGGCCCGCCGTCATCCTCACGGCGTCCTGCCACACCGTCAGGGCCGGGGGCGGCGCGCTGTCCGCGTGGCCGGGGCGCAGCGCCTCGGCGAACAGGCGGCCCGCGCGCGCCGCCGCGTCGGCGATCAGGAACTCCAGGTCGCGCAGGCCTGGCACGCCGTCCTCGCCCGTCGCCTCCGCGCTCTCGGGACCGAGGTCGGGCGGGCGCGGCGCGTCCGTCTCCGACGGTGGCGGCTGGGGCAGGGGGACGGCGGCCCGCGCGTACGCCTCGGACGCAGGCTCGCCCTGCGGGCCGCTCGGCGCCGCCGTGGCGCGCGCGGCGTTGCGCCGCTCCAGCTCCGCCGTCAGGTCGCCCTCCGTCCGGCCACGCAGCAGCAGGAGGACGAACGGGTCGGCGTCCAGCAGCCGCGCCACCTGGTACGCCAGCGCCGCCGTGTGCGCGCAGTGGTCCCACTCCCCGCACTCGCACTGCGGCTCCAGGTCGCCGATGCCGGGCAGCAGGTCCACCCCGGCCGCAGCCGCGTCCGCCGCCAGGTGCGTGGGCATCTCGTGGTCCAGCAGCGCGGCCACGTGCCCCGCCTCGCGCGCGGCCGTGTCCAGCAGCCGGTCCCACTCGGCCCCGCTCAACCGCCGCAGCAGCACGTCCGCGCGGTACGGCGTCCCGTCGCCCGAGCGCACGACCGCCGTCAGACGGCCGGGGCGCACGGACACCGCGCCGACGGCCCCGGAGCGCGCGACCTTCCGGCCCCGCAGCAGCGTCGCGTTCTCCAGCGCGGTGTCCTCCAGCGCCTGCAACCAGCCGCGCCCCCACCAGGTGTCGGCGAATCCGCGTCCCGGGGCGGGCGGCAGGGCCGCGAACACCAGTTCCTCGTCGTGCGTCACAGCCCGTTCCCCCGCTCGTCCGGGTCGCGCAGGGCGACCAGATCGGCCAGCTCGCCGTCGCTCAGACCGGTCAGCGCCGCGTCGCCCGTGGGGCCGAGGACGGCGTCGGCCAGCGCCTGTTTGCGCCGCAGCAGCGCGGCGATGCGCTCCTCCACGGTGCCCTCGGCGACGAGCCGGTGCACCTGCACGGGCCTGTCCTGCCCGATCCGGTACGCGCGGTCGGTCGCCTGCGCCTCGACCGCCGGATTCCACCAGCGGTCGAAATGGATCACGTGCTCGGCGCGGGTCAGGTTGAGACCGGTGCCCGCCGCCTTCAGCGACAGCAGGAAGACGGGCACCTCGCCGTCCGAGAAGCGCCGCACCATCTCCTCGCGCCGGGGCACCGGCGTGCCGCCGTGCAGCAGCAGGCTCGGCACGCCGCGCCGCGTCAGGTGCGTCTCCAGCAGGCGCGCCATCCGCACGTACTGCGTGAACACCAGCACGCTCGCGCCCTCGGCCAGGATCGCGTCCAGCAGCTCGTCGAGCAGTTCGAGCTTGCCGGAACGGCCGGTGAGCCGCGGCTCCTTCTCGGCGAGGTAGTGCGCCGGGTGGTTGCAGATCTGCTTGAGCGACGTGAGCAGCTTGACGACCAGGCCGCGCCGCGCGAACCCGTCCGTCCCCGCCACCTCGGCCAGGCCCTCGCGGACCACCGCCTCGTAGAGACCGGCCTGCTCGGGCGTCAGGTGGACGGCGCGGTCGGTCTCGGTCTTCGGCGGCAGCTCGGGCGCGATGCCGGGGTCGGACTTGCGCCGCCGCAGCAGGAACGGCCGCACCAGCCGGGCGAGCCGGTCGGCCGCGGCCGGGTCGCCGCCGTCCTCCACCGCGTCGGCGTAGCGGCTCCTGAAGGCGGGCAGGCGCCCGAGGAGGCCGGGCGTCGTCCAGTCGAGGATGGCCCACAGCTCGGTCAGGCTGTTCTCCACCGGCGTGCCGGTGAGGGCCACGCGGGCCCGTGACGGGATGCCGCGCAGCCCGGCCGCCGTCGCGGAGAACGGATTCTTCACGTGCTGCGCCTCGTCGGCGACGACCAGGGACCAGTCCTCGGCCGCCAGCCGCCCCGCGTCCAGGCGCATCGTGCCGTAGGTGGTGAGGACGACCTCGCCCGGGGCCAGGGCGCCGAGGTCGCGCGCCGCGCCGTGGAAGCGGCGTACGGGCGTGTCCGGCGCGAAGGTGGCCAGCTCGCGCTGCCAGTTGCCGAGGAGCGAGGCGGGGCAGACGACGAGCGCGGGGCCCGCCGTCGCCTGGTCGAGCTGCCGGTGCAGGTGGAGGGCGATGAGCGTGACGGTCTTGCCGAGGCCCATGTCGTCGGCCAGGCAGGCGCCGAGGCCGAGGGACGTCATGCGGTGCAGCCAGGTCAGGCCGCGCGCCTGGTAGCCGCGCAGGGTGGCGGCGAGGGCGGGCGGCGCGGGGAGTGGTTCCGCGGCCCCGGGCTCCGCCAGCAGGTCGCGCAGGGCGGCGAGCGGACCGGTCGCGTCGATCTCGACCCGCTCCGCGTCAGGACGGCCCGCGCCGTCCTCGGCGACGCTGCCCGTGAGCGCGGCGCCGAGCGCGTCGAGGGCGGTGACCTTGCGGTCCGAGCGGGCGTGGGCGCGGCGTACCTCCTCGGGGTCGAGGAGGATCCACTGGTCGCGCAGCCGGACGGCGGGGCGCCCGGCCTCGGCGATCCGGTCGAGTTCGGCGCGGGTGAGCGGTGTGTCTCCGACGGCGAACCGCCAGGAGAACGTCAGCAGCGCGTCGGGGCTCAGCAGGCCGGACGGGGCGGGCCGTGCGGACGTACGGGCGGCGTCGTCGCCTCCCGCCTCGCCGACCAGCGCACGCGTCCCGAGCCGCCTGACCATGGAGCGGGGCCAGTGCACCTCGACGCCCGCAGCGCCCAGCGCCCTGGCGACCGGCGCGCCGAGCAGCTCGCCGATCTCCTCGTCCGCCAGATCGACGGAGCCGGGCACTGCGGCCGTCAGCAGCGGCGTCAGCGGCTCCCACGCGGCGGCGGCGCGCCGCAGGGCCAGCAGCGCGTCCGTGCGGGCACGGGGGCCGAACGCGTCGGCCGTGCCCGCCCAGACGTCCGCGGCGTCCGCGACGGCGAGGGGGTCGCTCAGGCTGTGCAGCTGCACGACGCCGCGGAAGGCGGGCGGCTCGGCCCCCGCGCCGAGGACGGCCTCCACGCGCAGCGAGAGCCGAACGCCCGTGTCGTGCCCGGCCGCCAGTTCGACGGCCCAGCCGCGGCGGGCGGGGACGTGGTGCGCGGGCGCGGAGGCGAAGGCGGTGCCTCCGGCGGCCATCGACGCGGCCGGGCTGCGCGGGAGCGTGTCGGCGACGGCGTCGAGGAAGGCGCGGAGCAGCGGCTCGGGGCGGGGGAGGAGCGGGCCGTCGCCGGGCGGGGTGTCGAGGGGCACGGCGTGGGCGTGCGGCGGCATCGCGTCGGCGAGGGCGCGGAGCCGTTCCGCGTCGCCCGCGGTGAGCGGACCGAGCCGCCAGGCGTCGTGGTCGGACGGGCTCAGGCCGGGGAGCAGCCGCCCCCGTGCGGCGATCTGGAGGGCGAGGACGGCGGCGGCGCCCCAGTAGGCGGCGGCCGTCCCCGTCTGCGCCGAGCGTGCCCGGGTCAGGACCGGGACGGCGTCGGCGAGCGGCAGGACGAGCGCGGGGACGGTCACCGGGGCGACCGCCTCGTCCCCGGCGGCGGTGGGGAGGACGACGGTCAGGTCCTCGTGGCCGTCGCCGTCCTCGCCCGCCTCCTCGGGGACGGGCGCGCCGCCGTCCGGGCGCCAGAACGCGACGCGCGAGTCGCGAGGCGGGTCCGAGGGCAGGAAGACGGCCGCGCAGGCGGCGAGTGCGGTCGTCCGGGCACGGGTCGGCGGGCTCGCTCGCACGGCGAAGCGCACTCCTCAAGTTTGATCAGCCGATGGCGGGAGCCGAGGGTACCCCATGGCCGGTTGCCCCTGGAAACAGCGCGTTTCGCCCGGTCTCCGGCCAGGACCCTATACAGGAGCGCGCCGCCGGGCGGTAGGGGGGCTGGCTACACCATGCGTCGGGTGCTGCGCCCATGGCTTCCGCCCGGCGCCGTTCCTAGGGTGGGAGTTCAGTCAGGCCATCCCGGAGGCGACATGTCCGATGCCCAGCTCGTCCTTGCTCCTGTGCCGCCGCAGCGGCGGAAGGGGGACGGCGACGCCGGTGAGTTCCCACCGCTGCTGCGCCAGATCAAGGGACAGCAGCTGCTCGCACGTCGGCGCGGGTGGTACACGGCGGGCATGACCGTCAACGCGCTGGCCCTCGCCGGGACCATCTGGGCCGTCCTCGCGGTCGGCAACTCCTGGTGGACCCTGCTGCTGGCCGTCCCCCTCGCGCTGTTCTCGACCCGCAGCGGCTTCTACGGCCACGACGCCGGGCACGCGCAGGTGGCCGCCACCCGCCGCGTCAACCGCCTCCTCGGCCTGTTCCACGGCAACCTGCTGCTGGGCATGAGTTCCGCGTGGTGGAACGACAAGCACAACCGGCACCACGCCAACCCGAACCACATCGACAAGGACCCGGACGTCGGCGAGGGCGTCATGGTCTGGACCCAGATGCAGGCCGAGAAGCGCGAGGGCTTCGGCCGCTGGCTCACCCGCAACCAGGCGTGGCTCTTCTTCCCGCTGCTGCTCCTCGAAGGCATCGCCCTCAAGGTCGCCAGCGTGCAGATGGTGATCTCGTCCGACAACTGGGAGCGGCAGGGCCGTGGCCGTCTCGTGGAGGGCGTGCTGCTCGCCGTCCACTTCGTCGCGTACGTCGCCCTGCTGGCCGTCGCGATGTCGCCCGGCAAGGCGGTGCTCTTCGCGCTCATCCACCAGGGGCTCTTCGGCCTGCACCTCGGCAGCGTCTTCGCGCCGAACCACAAGGGCATGGAGATGCCGACCTCGGACAGCGAGCGCTGGGGTCATCTGCGCCGGCAGGTGCTGACCTCGCGCAACGTGCGGGGCGGCCTCGTCACGGACTGGCTCATGGGCGGGCTCAACTACCAGATCGAGCACCACCTGTTCCCGAACATGCCGCGCCCGCACCTGCGGCTGGCGCAGCCGCTCGTCCGGCACTACTGCCGGGAGATCGGCGTGCGGTACACGGAGACGAGCGCGATCGACTCGTACCGGCAGGCGCTGAGCCACATGCACAGCGTCGGGGCGCCGCTGCGGGAGGACAGGCGGGCCGCCCAGGACTGAGCGACCGCCCCGGCGGGGGAGGGGCGGAGGGCGTGGCGCGGGACGGACGACCGTCCCGCGCCACGCCGTTTCCGTGTCACCCGACCCGGTGACACGGCGCGGCCGGGGAAACGGTGTGGTCGCTTCCGCATAGCGGTGGCGTCCTGATGGTTGTCCGGGCCCCTTTCCTGGGGAAGGCTGACACAGCAGTCGCCTTACGAGAAGGGGGAGCTGGGGATGGCACTGAGTACCACGCTTGACTGGCTGCTTGACGATCTGGCGCAACGTCTGCCTCGTGTCCGCCACGTGTTGCTGCTGTCCAGCGACGGGCTGGTCACGTCGGTGAGCCGCGGGCTCAAACGGACGAGCGCGGAGCACCTGGCCGCGGTCGCCTCGGGGCTGCACAGTCTCGCCAGAGGGGTCGGGGAGCACTTCGCGTGCGGTGAGGTGCGGCAGACGATGATCGAGTTCGACGAGGGCATGCTGTTCGTGACGGCCGCCGGTGACGGCAGCTGTCTGTGCGTGCTCACCGGGGCGGACGCCGACATCGGCCAGGTCGGGTACGAGATGACGCTCCTGGTCAACAAGGTCGGGGAGCACATGGGGCTCTCGGCGCGGGACCGGTGACCCGGCCCGCGTGCGGGGACACGCTCACTCGTTCGAGGTAATTGGGCACGGAAAGTAACGACAGGGTGGATTTTTCCCTTACGGTGGTCACCGAGAGTGATCTTCTGAAGGGAAGGTATCCCATGTCCCAGCAGTCCGTTCCGTCCGTGCGGCCGACGCGACCCGCACAGCCCGTACGACCCGCACCGTCCCGTCCGTCCGCGTGGCCCGTCAGGTCCGCCCGGCCGGTCACGCCAGGTCGGGCGGCTCACCCCGCCCGGCCCGTCCGGCGCCGCGTCGCCACCGTCGTCGAACGCGGCGCCGCCCACCCCCGCGGCGACACCGTCAGCTCCCGCCGCGCCGCTCACGAACTCGGCCTCGGGGGCGCCGAGTTCGAGGCCGCCGTCCGGCTCGGCCACATCGGGACCGTCCCCGGGGCCGCCCCGTGGGAACGCCGGGTGGCCCGCGCGGAGCTGGACCGGCTCCGCGGCACCCCGGGATTCAGCGCCGCGCTGCGCGACGCAGCCCGTCTCGTGAACGCCGCTGCCGGAGCCGAACTGCTCCGCATCAGCCAGGCCCGCTTCGCCCGGCTCGCCCGCGGCGGCTGCCTCGTGCCGCTCGACTTCCGGACGAACGGCCACCGCGCCACCGTCTGGCGCTACCCCGCCGCCGAACTGCGCGCGTTCGCGGCGCGGCGCCCCACCCTCCTCGGCGGAAGACTGCCGGACGGGCTGCGGCGCGCCCTGCGCCGCTGCGACGACTGGCGCCCCCCGCAGTGGCGCGCGCGGCGCACCACCCAGCTCGCCGCCCAGGCCGACGATCCGTGGCTGCGCGCGGCGGTCCACGCGGCCGTGCTGCCGACGCACTCCCTGGAGAGCGCCGTCCCCGACCCCGGCGAGCGGCTGCGGCTCCACCGCCTCCGCCCGCCGCTCGGCGAGCCCTGCCGCCCGGCGGACGGCGGGAGCGCGCCGGTCCCCTGCCCGGCCACCGACGGCCTCCTCACGGTGTCGGGCCCCGAGGAGGAGCGCCGGTACCGGGACAGACTGCTGCACGCGCTCGTCGCCGCCCGCGCGGCGGACCGGGCCGCCGGGGCGCTCAGAGCCGCCCGACGTCCGTCACCTTGACGACGGCCAGCCCCTCGGCGTCGGACGCGGTGAGGTCCACCTCCGCGGAGATCCCCCAGTCGTGGTCACCTGCCGGGTCGTGGAAGGTCTGGCGCACACGCCACAGGCCGTCCTCGGGGCGCTCCTCGATCGACAGCAGGAGCGGTCCCCGGGCGTCGGGGCCGGTGCCCAGCTCGTCGTACTCGTCCCAGTAGCCGTCGAGCGCCTCGGCCCAGGCATCGGCGTTCCAGCCTGCCTCGCCGTCCAGCTCGCCCAACTCGTCCACGCGGTCGAGGGCCGCCAGCTCCACCCGGCGGAACATCGCGTTGCGCACCAGGATCCGGAACGCGCGCGCGTTCGCGGTGACCGGCTTGACCTGGTCCGCACGCTCCCGCGCCTCCTCGGCGTCCTCGTCCGCCGGATTGGCCAGCTGCTCCCACTCGTCCAGGAGGCTGGAGTCCACCTGACGGACCAGCTCGCCCAGCCACGCGGTGATGTCCTGGAGTTCCTCCGACTTCAGGTGCTCGGGAACCGTGTGCTCCAGCGTCTTGTAGGCGCTCGCCAGATACCGCAGCACGATGCCCTCCGTCCGCGCCAGCTCGTAGTGCGACACGAACTCGGAGAACGTCATGGCCCGCTCGTACATGTCCCGCACCACCGACTTGGGGGACAGCGGATGATCCCCGACCCACGGGTGGCTCTTCCGGTAGACGCCGTAGGCGTGGAAGAGCAGCTCCTCAAGGGGCTTGGGGTAGCCGATGTCCGTCAGCCGCTCCATCCGCTCCTCGTACTCGACGCCCTCCGCCTTCATCGCCGCCACGGCCTCGCCGCGCGCTTTGTTCAGCTGGGCCGCCAGGATCTGCCGCGGGTCGTCCAGGGTGGACTCCACCACCGAGATCATGTCCAGCGCATAGGAAGGGGATTCGGGCGGCAGCAGCTCGAACGCGGCCAGCGCGAAGGTGGAGAGCGGCTGGTTCAGCGCGAAGTCGGCCTGGAGATCGACCGTCAGCCGCACCCTGCGCCCCTGGGCGTCCGGCGTCTCCAGCCGCTCCACGATCCCGCCGTCCAGCAGCGAGCGGTAGATCGCGATCGCCCGCCGGATGTGCCGGAGCTGCTGCCTGCGCGGCTCGTGGTTGTCCTCCAGCAGATGACGCATCCCCTCGAAGGCGTCGCCCGGCCGCGCGATCACCGCCAGCAGCATCGCGTGGGTGACGCGGAAGCGCGACGTCAGCGGCTCGGGTTCCGCCGCGATCAGCCGCGTGAACGTGTCCTCGCTCCAGTTGACGAAGCCCTCGGGCGGCTTCTTCCGCACCACCTTGCGCCGCTTCTTCGGGTCGTCACCCGCCTTCGCCAAGGCCTTCTCGTTCTCCACGACATGGTCGGGCGCCTGCGCCACCACGAACCCGGACGTGTCGAAACCGGCCCGCCCCGCACGCCCCGCGATCTGGTGGAACTCCCGCGCCCGCAGCACCCGCACCCGGCTGCCGTCGTACTTGGTCAGCGCGGTGAACAGCACCGTCCTGATCGGCACGTTCACGCCCACCCCCAGCGTGTCCGTGCCGCAGATCACCTTCAGCAGCCCGGCCTGCGCCAGCTTCTCCACCAGCCGCCGGTACTTCGGCAGCATCCCCGCGTGGTGCACGCCGATGCCGTGCCGCACGTACCGCGACAGGTTGCGCCCGAAGCGCGTCGTGAACCTGAAGTTGCCGATCAGCGCCGCGATCCGGTCCTTCTCCTCGCGCGTGCACATGTTGATGCTCATCAGCGCCTGCGCCCGCTCCACCGCCTGGGCCTGCGTGAAGTGGACGATGTAGACGGGCGCCTGATGGGTGGACAGCAGCTCCGTCAGCGTCTCGGTCAGCGCCGTCGTCCGGTACTCGTAGCTCAGCGGCACGGGCCGGGTCGCCGAACGGACCACGGCCGTCGGCCGCCCGGTCCGCCGCCGCAGGTCCTCCTCGAACCGCGACATGTCGCCCAGCGTCGCCGACATGAGCACGAACTGCGCCCGTGGCAGCTCCAGCAGCGGGATCTGCCACGCCCAGCCACGGTCGGGCTCGGCGTAGAAGTGGAACTCGTCCATGACGACCTGCCCGACGTCGGCCCGCGCGCCGTCCCGCAGCGCGATCGACGCGAGCACCTCGGCCGTGCAGCAGATCACCGGGGCGTCCGCGTTGACCGACGCGTCGCCGGTGAGCATGCCGACGTTCTCCGTCCCGAACACCTTGCACAGGTCGAAGAACTTCTCCGAGACGAGCGCCTTGATCGGCGCCGTGTAGAACGTCACCTCGTCCCTGGCCAGCGCGGCGAAGTGCGCGCCCGCCGCCACGAGGGACTTGCCCGACCCTGTCGGGGTGGACAGGATGACGTTCGATCCCGAGACCACCTCGATCAGCGCCTCTTCCTGAGCGGGGTACAGGGTGATCCCGCGCTGACTCGTCCACGACGAGAACGCCTCGAAGAGGGCATCGGGATCGGCTTGCGGCGGCATCTGATCGATAAGGGTCACCGTCCCATACTGCCCGCACACGGCCGCCCCCGGGGAACCGGCCGCACATGCGAAGATCACCAGGCATTACGCTGTCCGGCCGACACGGGTCGCGCGCGGCCCGGTCAGGACCGGAACGACGAAGGGGCGGGGCACAGCCATGATGGGACCGGCACACTCACTGTCAGGGGCGATGGCCTGGCTCGTCGTCGGCGCGGGCGCCGCGTGGGCGGACCACCCGATGCCCTGGCCGGTCCTCCTCGCGGGTGCCCTGATCTGCGCGGGAGCCGCCCTCGGCCCCGACCTGGACCACAGGTCGGCGACGATATCCCGGGCCTTCGGCCCCCTGTCCAAGATACTCGCGGGCATCATCGACAAGATCGCCCAGGCCGTCTACAACGGCACGCGCGCCAAGGGCGAACGGCGCCGCACCAGCGGGCACCGCACCCTGACGCACACCTGGCTGTGGGCACTGGCACTCGGCGCGGGATTCTCGGCGGCGGCGGTCACCTGGGACCGCTGGGCCGTCCTGGTCACCCTGTTCATCCACCTCGTCCTCGCCGTCGAGGGCCTGCTCTGGCGCATGGCCCGTGTGTCGAGCGACGTCCTGGTGTGGCTCCTCGGCGCCACCAGCGCCTGGCTCCTGGCCGACTTCCTCGACCAGCCGGGCAACGGCTCCACCTGGCTCTTCCCCGACCAGCCGTACCTGTGGCTGGGACTCCCCATCGCCCTCGGCGCGATCACCCACACCATCGGGGACGCCCTCACCATCTCCGGCTGCCCCGTCCTGTGGCCGCTGCCCATCGCGGGCAAGCGCTGGTATCCGGTCGGCACCCCGCAGTTCATGCGCTTCCGGGCGGGTGCCCCGGTGGAGAACAAGGTGCTGATGCCCCTGTTCATGCTGATCGGGGCGGCGGGCGCCGTGGGGGCCACCGTCCTCACGTTCTGACGCCCGCTCACCGATCACACGCCGCGCGCCGCCCGCCCCGTCTCCGGGGCGGGCGGCGCGTCGCCGTCGCAGGGGGCGGACGGCCGCCCCGTCCGTCAGCCGTGCCAGGAACGCCACAGCGCCGCGTACGCGCCGTCCGCCGCCACCAGCTCGTCGTGGCTGCCCAGTTCGCTGATACGGCCGTCCTCCACCACCGCGATGACATCCGCGTCGTGCGCGGTGTGCAGCCGGTGCGCGATGGCGATCACGGTCCGCCCCTCCAGCACACGGGACAGCGAACGCTCCAGGTGACGCGCCGCCCGCGGGTCGAGCAGCGACGTCGCCTCGTCGAGCACCAGCGTGTGCGGGTCGGCCAGCACCAGCCGTGCCAGCGCCACCTGCTGCGCCTGGGCCGGGGAGACCGTCACCGCGCCCGACCCGACCTCGCAGTCCAGTCCGCCGGGCAGCGCCCGCACCCACTCCGCCGCATCGACCGCGCCCAGCGCGGCCCACAGCTCCGCGTCGGTCGCGTCCGTCCGCGCCAGCAGCAGGTTGTCACGCAGCGGGCCGACGAACACGTGGTGCTCCTGGTTGACCAGCGCCACCTGCTCCCTGACGCGCTCCGCCGTCATCCCGGCCAGGCGCGCCCCGCCCAGCGTCACCGCGCCCAGACGCGGGGCGTAGACACCGGCCAGGAGCCGACCCAGCGTGGACTTGCCCGCGCCCGAGGGGCCCACCAGCGCCACCCGTGTCCCGGGCGGCACATCCAGGGACACCCCGTGCAGCACGTCGCTGTCCGCCAGGTAACCGAACCGCACGCCGTCCGCCGTGAGATCCCGCCCGTCCGGGACCACCGAGGCGTCGCCCTCGTCGGACTCCACCTCGTGCACCCCGACCAGTCGCGCCAGCGACACCTGCGCGACCTGGAGTTCGTCCAGCCAGCGCAGGATCATCCCCACCGGCTCCACCATCATCTGCGCCAGCATCGCCCCGGTCGTCAGCTCACCGATGCTCATCCACCCCTGGAGGACGAACGAGCCGCCGATCATGAGCACCCCGGAGAGGATGAGCGCATGGTAGACGTTGATCGCGGGCAGCAGGATCGACCGGAGCCACAGCGTGTACCGCTCCCAGGAGGTCCATTCGCCGACACGGCGGTCCGAGAGCGCGGTCCGCTCCGACTCCAGCCGGTGCGCCTCGATCGTGCGGCCCGCGTCCACCGTCTCGGCCAGGGCCGCCGCGACGGCCGCGTACCCGGCGGCCTCCGCGCGGTACCCGGCGGGTGCCCGGCGGAAGTACCAGACGCAGACCCCGACCAGCAGCGGCGCGGCGATCAGGACACCGAGTCCGAGCGGCGGCGAGGTCAGGACGATGCCCGCCAGCAGCAGCCCGGCCCAGACCACCGCGATGGACATCTGCGGCACGGCCTCCCGCATCGCCTTCGACAGCCGGTCGATGTCCGTGTTGATACGGGCCAGCAGATCGCCCGTCCCCGCGCGCTCCAGCACGCCGGGCGGCAGACCGACCGCCCGGACCAGGAAGTCCTCGCGCAGATCGGCCAGCATCCGCTCGCCCAGCACCGCGCCGCGCAGCCGCACCAGCCGTACGAAGAACGCCTGGACGGCCAGCGAGACCGCGAACAGCGTCACGGTGCGCCCGAGATGCAGCTCCCGCACCCCGTCCGACAGGTCCTGCACGACCCGGCCCAGCAGATAGGGGCCGACCATCGAGGCGATGACGGCCACCGAGTTGACCACGACCAGCTCGGCGAAGGCACGCCGGTGTCTGTGCAGCAGGGCGCGCGTGTAGAGCCGTACGGTCTGCTTCCCCGCCACGGGGAGCTTGGTGCTGTGCTCCGCGGTCGATGGGTCGTACTCCGGCGGCGGAACGCCGATCATGCGATCTCCTCAGCGAGGTCTGCGGTCTCCTGCTCGCGCGTGACGACCGCGCGGTACTCCGGTGTGGTCCGCACGAGGTCACGGTGCCGCCCGCTCGCGGTCGCGGTCCCCTCGTGGAGGAACACGACGGAGTCGGCGTGCTCCAGCATCAGCGGGCTCGACGTGAACACCACCGTGGTGCGTCCCGCGCGCAGGGCGCCGAGCCCCTGCGCGATCCGTGCCTCGGTGTGCGCGTCCACGGCGGAGGTCGGCTCGTCCAGGACCAGCACCTCCGGGTCCGTGATCAGCGAACGCGCCAGGGCCAGGCGCTGGCGCTGCCCTCCCGACAGCGACCTGCCGCGCTCCGTGATCCTGGTGCGCATCGGATCACGGCTGCCGTCGGGGGCCGACTGCGCCAGCGTCGCCAGCACGTCCTGGCACTGCGCCGTGGCCAGGGCCTCCGCCGCGCCGATCCGTCCGGACGCGGGCACGTCGAGCAGTTCCCGCAGCGTTCCTGACAGGAGCACAGGGTCCTTGTCCTGGACGAGCACGGCCGCGCGTGCCGTCTGCCGGGACACCCCGTCCAGCGCGACACCGCCGAGCTGCGCGGACGGTTCGTCCCCCTCCTCGGCGGCATGGCCGCCGAGCCGCCCGGCGAGCTGTTCCGCCAGCTCGGGATCGCCGCACACGACGGCGGTGAGTCGGCCCCCGACGGCGAGGAGCCCGGTGGCGGGGTCCCACAGGTCACCCGACGCGAGTGTGTCCTGGGCGTCCGTGAGGGACCCGCCGCTCGTGGGTTCCCGGCGCAGCGAGAGGACGCGCACGGCCCGCTTCGCCGAGGGACGGGAGAAGACGAAGGCCATGGCGGCCTCCTGGAACAGCCGCAGCGGGAACATCAGGAAGCTCACCGCCCCGTAGACCGTGACCAGTTCGCCCGCCCCGAGACGGCCGTCGAGCGCCAGCCCGGCGCCCTGCCACACCACCGCGATCAGCAGCAGGCCGGGCATGACGACCTGGAGCGCGTCGATGAGGGACCACATGCGGGCGTTGCGGACGGAGGCGCCCCGCACGTCCTGGGAGGCCCGCCGGTAGCGTTCGAGGAACAGCTCCTCGCCGCCGATACCGCGCAGCACCCGCAGCCCGGCGACGGTGTCGGACGCCAGCTCCGTGGCGCGGCCCGACTTGGCGCGCTCCACGTCCGCGCGCCGGGTCGCGGCCGGGAGCAGCGGCCACACGCTGAGCGCGACGAGGGCGACACCGCCCAGCACCAGCAGCCCGATCCGGGGTTCGAACACGATGAGGCCGGTGCACACCCCCGCGGTGACGACCACGGCGGCGGCGAAGCGGGAGAAGGACTCGACGAACCAGCCGATCTTCTCCACGTCCCCCGTGGAGACCTTGACGACCTCGCCCGCCGCGACCCTGCGGGTGAGGAGCCCGCCCAGTTCCGCGGTGCGGCGTGCCAGGAGCTGCTGGACGCGGGCCGCGGCGGCGATCCAGTTGGTCACCGCCGTGCGGTGGAGCATGGTGTCGGCGAGGCTCATGACCAGGGTGATGGCCAGGAGCAGCAGCCCGACGGCGGCCAGCCGGCCTCCTGAGCCGTCCACCACCGCCTCGACGGCGAGTCCCACGGCCAGCGGCACGCAGGCGACGGCCGTCATGTGCAGGGTGCCCCAGAGCAGGGCCTTGGCCTGTCCGCCGAGCTGGCGCCGGAAGAGCCATACGAGGAAACGGAAGCCGGAGCGTACGTCCGGGTCGCCGGGGTCGGAGTGCGGAAGATCGCGGATCTGCATGGTGTCCCAGAGAAAGGTGCCCCGGTGGGGGGTCGAGCGATGGAGAACAACCTTGCAAGGGTCCACGCGCCACGTGCCGAAAATCAACGGATTTTCCCATGTTCACATCGGGGCGTGGTGGCGTGGAGACCGCGAGCTTTGGGTTGCTATGTCATGAAGATCTTATGGTCTGACGATGGGGGCGGACGGTCGGGGACGTGCGCCTCGCGCGCCCTCCCGTCGGCACGGGAGAGCGGTCCGGCGTACGGTTCCCGGCCCGCGCCGCCCGTCGGTCCCCCGCTCCCTCCGTCGAACGCATGTACGCCTCGGGGGCGTTCCCTTCGGCCATCCCAGGTCGGAGGCGGTACCGGTTCCGGCGTTCCCCGCCGCCTTTGCGCGCGCAGGTAATGTCCATGCCATTTATGTCGCCAGGCTCTACACCGGCGGCGGGCGGGTCGCTAGGCTCGATCTTCCCGGCGGCCCCTCGCGGCACCGTGTCGAGGTCCTCTCCCCGTTTCCCCGGCGACCTCGTCCAGGCCCCGGGCCGTACCGGGTTCAGCACGCTCTACGACGAGGCCGAGCAGGTCCGGGGCACCAGGCACGCCACGACGAGGTGGCGGTGAGCCCCCCGCGGACCGCAGGCACCCCACCGTACAGAACCAGGAGCGATCATGGTCGTCCCCGTCCCTGAGCACGTCCTGACCGGCGAGCCACGCCGGTCCGTCCCCCCGGCGCCGTCCCCGGGCGCCACCGTCCCGCCCGCCGCCCTGAAGGCCCTCGCCGTGTTACGGATCGCGACGGGCGTCATCTTCCTGTGGACCTTCCTCGACAAGTGGCTGGGGTTCAGCTACTCCACGCCGTCCGAGCGGGCGTGGTCCAGCGGCGGTTCCCCCGCGAGCGGCTACCTGTCCAGCGTCTCGGTCGGCCCGCTCGAAGCCACCTACCACTCCTGGGCGGGCGTCGCCGTGGTGGACTGGCTCTACATGGCCGGGATGCTCGGCGTCGGGGTCGCCCTCGTCGCCGGGATCGGCCTGCGCGTCACGGCGGTCGCGGGTCCGCTGATGATGTTCTTCCTCTGGCTCGGGGAGTTCCCCCCGGCCCGCTACCTGTCGGACGGCTCGCCGAGCATGTCCACCAACCCGCTGATCGACCAGCACGTCGTCTACGCCGCCGCCATGGTAGTCGTCGCCGTGTGTTCCGCCGGGCGCGTCTGGGGCCTCGGCGGCGCCTGGGAGCGGCTGGCGCTGGTCAGGCGCCACCCCTGGCTGCGGTGACCCCGTCCCGCGGCGGCGGGTGCGCGGGGGAGGGGGACGGCCTCTCCGCGCACCCGCCGCCCTGAGGGGCGAGGAGAACGGCCCGGCCGGAACGCACTCCGGCCGGGCCGTCCTTCTGCTGTGCCTCTTGCCTGTCTTCTACACCCGATCAGAACTGCACGTCGGAGCAGGAGTAGAACGCGTTGCTCGTGTCCGCGACGTTCCAGACGGCGAGGACGACGTGGCGGCCGGACTTGCCGCCGGGCAGCGTACCGGCGTGGCTCTCGGTCTGGCCGGGCTGCCGACCGTTCAGCGGAACGGTCAGGAACGGCGCGGGCTCCAGCTGGGCCCGGGTGATGGGCTGGTTCGGGTTCCACCCGTTACGGGTGATGTAGTAGCGGAAGTCGGACGTCGAGTGCCGGGCCGTGAAGGTCCAGTTGAACGTGAACCGCTGGCCGCTGCCGAGACGGGTGGTGGGCCACGAACCGTTGCGCGGGTTGTCGAGCTGCGAGAAGCGCGAGTTGCCGCCCGCGCAGATCGTGCCGTCGGCGGGACCCGACTGCGGGAAGCCCTTCGGGCCTTCCACACTCTGGGGTTCCCACACGATGTCGCCACAGCCGGAGACCGTGCCCTGGGCACAGGCCAGCTGACGGCTCGTCGGGCTGGTGGTGTAACCGTGGGCCTGGGCGCTGCCACCGGTGCCGAGCACCAAGGTCATGGCCATGCCAACACCGGCCAGCGCGGTGGTGATCCTTTTACGCATCATTGGCTCCCGGAGAGTCGTGGGGGGTGAGCGCTCCAACGAGGGTCGGGTACTGCGGTCTAGACCAAGTCTGACGGTACTGGCAACCGTTTGGTCATGTCCAGACCAATGGGAGGGTGGTGTGCCGACACCCCCGTGCGGTACGCCGCGCCTGTCCCACGGCGCTCATCAGCCCCCGAAACCGCCGGTCAGCGCCCCAGGACGGCCATCGCCGCGTTGTGCCCGCCGATGCCGCTCACCCCGCCGCCGCGCACCGCGCCCGCCCCGCAGAGCAGCACGTTCGCGTGCCCTGTCGCCACTCCCCAACGCCTCGCGGCGGCCCCGTCCGCCGTGTCCGCGACGTTCTCGAAGCTCTCGACGCCCTCGCCACCCGTGCCGTCCCGCCACGGGAACGCCAGGTCCCCGTGGAAGATGTGCCCGCCGGGCAGCCGCAGTTCGCGGTCGAGGTCCAGCGGCGTCCTGGCCTCGACGCACGGCCGCCCGTCCGCGTCCCGCGCCAGACACCCGGCGATCGGCTCGGCCAGGTACGTGTCCAGCGCCGCCAGGGTGTCGGCCAGCAGCCGGTCGCGCACGCCCGCCTCGTCCCCGGCGAACAGCCGCGCGGGCGTGTGCAGTCCGAACAGGGTCAGCGTCTGCAAACCCCGCGCCGCCGGGCCGTCGGCGAGGATCGTCGGGTCGCTCAGCGAGTGGCAGTACACCTCGGCGGGCGGCGTACGCGGCGGCGTCCCGGCCGCCGCCTGCCGGTAAGCGTCCTCCAACTGGCCGTAGCCCTCGGCGATGTGGAAGGTCCCGGCGAACGCGTCCCGTGGATCGGTGTCCGGGTCCCGGAGCGCGGGCAGCCGCTCCAGCAGCATGTTCACCTTGAACTGCGCCCCTTCCGCCGCCGGTGGCGCCGGTTCGCCCAGCAGCGCGGCCAGTTCGCGCGGCGACGCGTTCACCAGCACCTTCGCCGCGCCGACGCCGCCCTCGCCCCGCGGCCCCCGGAAGGAGACCTCGGCCGTCGTCCCGTCCGTCGCGACGCCGGTCACCTCGCACCCCGTGACGATCTCCGCCCCGGCCGCGCGCGCCGCCTGCGCGAGCGCGTCGGTGACGGCGCCCATGCCGCCCACCGGCACGTCCCAGTCCCCGGTGCCCCGCCCGATCACGTGGTAGAGGAAGCAGCGGTTCTGGAGCAGCGACGGATCGTGTGCGTGCGTGAACGTACCGATCAGCGCGTCGGTGAGGACCACCCCGCGCACGAGGTCGTCCGCGAACACCGCCTCCACCGTCTCCCCCAGCGGCCGTTCGAACAACGCCTCCCAGACCGCCCCGTCGTCCACCCGCGCCCGCAGCTCGCTGCGCGACGGCAGCGGCTCCGTCAGCGTCGGGAAGACCCGCTCCGCCACGCGCGCCGTCGTCGCGTAGAACCGGCGCCACGCCGCGTACTCCCGGTCGGAGCCCGTCAGCCGCGCGAACGACTCCCGCGTCCGCGTCTCGCCGCCGCCCACCAGCAGCCCCGTGTCCCGGCCCGCCCGCACCGCCGGCGTGTAGGAGGAGACCCGCCGCTTCCGCAGCGTGATCCGCAGCCCGAGGTCCTGCACGATCCGCTCGGGCAGCAGACTCACCAGGTACGAGTAGCGTGACAGCCGCGCCCCCGTCCCGGGGAACAACTCCTGCGACACCGCCGCGCCGCCGGTCCGCCCCAGACGTTCGAGCACCAGCGTCCTGCGGCCCGCTCCTGCCAGGTAGGCCGCGGCCACCAGGCCGTTGTGCCCGCCCCCGACGATCACGGCGTCGTACGCGGAGAAGGAGGGAGTCCCGGGCGGAGCGGCAGCGGAAGTCATGGCCTTTGGTAACACGCCGTGGCGACTTCCGGCCAGTGTCCCGGCCGCCCTCTGGCCGCACGCCGCCGCTGCGGTTAGGGTCCGACCAGATCCGGCGCGCGCCGTTCGTGGACGGAGAACAGCAGATGGACGACCCGGTGACGCTCCCGGCGATGCCCGCCCCGCTCCACCGCTGGGGCAGCCCGGTCCACGTCCGGGTCACCGGCCCGGACGCGCTCACCCTCACCGCCGGTCCGCGCACCGACCTCTTCGCCGATCCGGGCGGCCCCGGCCGGTTCACGAACGCGCCCGCGCTCCTCGCCACCCCGCAGGGCGACTACGTCCTGAGCGCCCGCGTCCGTGCGGGACTGTCCGCCACGTACGACGCGGGCGTCCTCCTCCTCTACGCGGGCGCCGACACCTGGGCGAAGCTCGCACTCGAACTCTCCCCGCAGGGCAGACCCACTGTCGTCACCGTCGTCAACCGGGGCGTCTCCGACGACGCCAACGCGTTCCCCGTGGAGAGCGGCGACATCTGGCTGCGCGTCGCCCGGGTCGGCCGGGCCCACGCGTTCCACGCCTCCACCGACGGACGGTTCTGGCACCTCGTGCGCTGGTTCGCGCTCCCGGCCGACACCCCGGTGGACGTCGGGTTCCTCGCCCAGTCGCCCACCGGCGAGGGACTGTCGGTCCACTTCGAGGAGATCGTCTACACCCGGCGTACGCTCGCCGACCCCCGGGACGGCAGCTGACCTGCCGCGTGGCGGCGTACGCTGGACTGTTGACAGCCTTGAACATCTGCAAAGGAGCCCATGCCGCACGACACCACGACCCGGGCGGTGCCGACCGAGATCCCGCTCGCACCCGCCCAGCCGCCGCAACCGGCCCAGATCCGCCGCGTCATCCGCCTCTTCCGCCCCTACCGGGGCCGCCTCCTCCTCGTCGGCCTCCTGGTCGGCGCCTCCTCGCTCGTCGCGGTCGCCTCCCCGTTCCTCCTGAGGGAGATCATCGACACCGCGCTCCCCGAACGCCGCACCGGCCTGCTCGGCCTCCTCGCCCTCGGCATGGTGGTCACCGCCGTGACGAGCAGCGTCTTCGGCGTCCTCCAGACGCTCATCTCCACCACCGTCGGGCAGCAGGTCATGCACGACCTGCGGACCGCCGTCTACGGGAAGCTCCAGCAGATGCCGCTGGCGTTCTTCACCCGTACCAGGACCGGCGAGGTCCAGTCCCGCATCGCCAACGACATCGGCGGCATGCAGGCCACGGTGACCTCCACGGCCACCTCCCTCGTCTCCAACATCACCGCCGTCACCGCCACCGTCGTCGCCATGCTGGCCCTCGACTGGCGGCTCACCCTCGTCTCGCTCGCCCTGCTGCCCTGCTTCGTCTGGATCGCCCGCCGGGTCGGCCGGGAGCGCAAGCGCATCACCACCCAGCGGCAGAAGCAGATGGCGGTCATGGCCGCCATGGTCACCGAGTCGCTGTCCGTCAGCGGCATCCTGCTGGGCCGCACCATGGGTCGGGCCGAGGCGCTGACCAGCGAGTTCTCCGACGAGTCGGGCCGCCTGGTCGGCCTTGAGGTCCGTGCCAGCATGGCCGGGCGCTGGCGCATGGCCACCATCGGCATGATCATGGCCGCCATCCCCGCCGTCCTCTACTGGTCGGCCGGGGCGATGCTCGAACTCGGCGGCACCCCGCCGTCCGTCGGCACGCTCGTCGCCTTCGTCAGCCTCCAGCAAGGGCTGCTGCGTCCCGCCGTCTCCCTGCTGTCCACCGGCGTGGACATCCAGGCGTCGCTCGCGCTCTTCCAGCGCATCTTCGAATACCTCGACCTGCCGGTGGACATCACCGAGCGGCCCGACCCGGTCCGCGTCGAGCGGGCGCGCGGCGAGCTGCGCTTCGAGCAGGTCTCCTTCGCGTACGACCCCGCCGCCCCCCGCACCCTCGACGGGATCGACCTGACGGTCCCCGCCGGTGGCTCCCTCGCCGTCGTCGGGCCCACCGGCGCGGGGAAGAGCACGCTCGGGTACCTCGTCCCGCGGCTCTACGACGTCAGCGCGGGCCGCGTCACCCTCGACGGCGTGGACGTGCGCGACCTGGACTTCGCCTCCCTCGCGCGCGCCGTCGGCGTGGTCTCGCAGGAGACGTACCTCTTCCACGCCACCGTCGCCGACAACCTGCGCTTCGCCCGCCCCGAGGCGACCCGTGAGGAGATCGAGGCCGCCGCCCGCGCCGCGCAGATCCACGACCACATCGCCGCCCTCCCCGACGGCTACGACACGGTCGTCGGCGAGCGCGGCTACCGCTTCTCCGGCGGCGAGAAGCAGCGCCTCGCCATCGCGCGGACCATCCTGCGCGACCCGCCCGTCCTCGTCCTGGACGAGGCGACCAGCGCGCTCGACACCCGCACCGAGCAGGCCGTCCAACGCGCCATCGACACGCTCTCCGCGGGCCGCACCACCCTCACCATCGCCCACCGCCTGTCCACCGTCCGCGACGCCGACCAGATCGTCGTCCTCGACGCGGGCCGCGTCGCGGAGCGCGGCACCCACGAGGAACTCCTCGCGCTCGGCGGCCGGTACGCCGCCCTGGTGCGCCGCGACAGCGAGAGCCGCGCCACGGAGACCGTCACCCCCTGACGCCGCCCCCTCCGTCTCCCGGCGGGCTCGGCGACCCAGAAAACTATACGAACGGTCGTGCTAAAATCTGGACCCTCAGCCGCCGAGCCAAGGACGCCCCGCCATGCCTCTCGCCGCCCGCCTCGTCCGCGCCGCGCTCTCCGCCACCGGAGCCGTCGCCCCGCCGCTCGCCGCCCGCGCCGCCACGTCCCTGTTCCACCGGCCGCTGTCCCGCCTGCCGCTGCGCCCGGTCGAGGAGCCCGTCCTGCGCCGCGCGACCCAGGACGTCCTCCAGGTCAACGGCCGCCCCGTCGTCGTCCACACCTGGGGCGACGGGACGCGGCCCGTCCTCCTGGTCCACGGCTGGAAGTCCCGCGCCGCCTGCTTCACCGCCCTCGCGGACGCCCTCGCCGCCCGCGGCTTCACCCCGGTCGCCTTCGACGCTCCGGCCCACGGCGCCTCGGGCGGCGCGACCTCGACGATCCTCGACTTCCGCGCGATCATGCTCGCCCTCCACGCGCGGCACGGCCGGTTCGCCGCCGTCGTCGGCCACTCGGTGGGCGCCCTCGGCACCTGCTTCGCCCTGCGCGAGGGCCTCACCGCCGACCGGCTCGTCACCATCTCCGCCCCGGCGACCTTCCCGCACCTCTTCGACAGCTTCTGCGCCCTGACCGGCGTCCGCGACTCCGCCAAGCCCGCGCTGCGCCGCAGCTTCGAACGCCGCCTCTTCCCCGGCGAGCACGACATATGGGAGCGCTTCTCCGCCACCCACCGCCCCGAGCAGCTCACGCTGCCGCTCATGGTGGTCCACGACCGTGAGGACCGCGCCATCCCCTTCGCCCAGGCGGAACGCCTCGTCGCCGCCTACGCGGACCGCGCCGACCTCTTCGTCACCCAGGGCCTCGGCCACCGCCGTATCCTCAGCGACCCCCGGGTCGTCGAGGCCGTCCTCGCCTTCACGACGGCGGGCGAGCAGGCGTCGCACCCGGCGGCCTGACCGCCCGTCTCAGCCGTCCCGGCCGTCGTCCAGCTCGCCCGGATCGCCCGCCACCGCGCGCAGCCGGGCGAGGACGGCGACCGCGGCCCGCTCGTACCCGCTGTCCTCGCCGTGCAGCACCGACGTCACGTTCGCCGTCTCCACGAGCGCCGACAGCTCGAACACGAGCTGCCCCAGGTCCACGTCCGCCCGGACGCCGCCCTCGTCGCGCGCCTCCCCGAGCACCGAGCCGATGTACCCCAGCCACTCGGTGCGGGCCGCCGCGATCGCCTTGCGCACCGGGCTGTCCCGCCCGCCGAACTCCGCGGCGACGGCGGAGAAGAAGCAGCCGCCGGGGAAGACGCGCTCCCGCGAGTAGTCGAGATACGCCCGGCACAGACGCCACACGCGCCCGACACCCGGCGGAACCTCCTGCGTCGGCAGCGCGACGTGCTGGACGAACACGGCCCGCGCCGCCCGGATGGTGGAGAGCTGAAGCTCCTCCTTCGAACCGAAGAGCGCGAACACCCCGCTCTTGCTCAGCCCCAGCTCGCCCGCGACCCGGCCGATCGACAGCCCCTCAAGACCCTCCACGGAGGCGATGGCCATGGTGCGCCCGAGGACGAGGCGCCGCGTCGCGTCGCCGCGTGCCACGCGCCCGTCGGTCCGTGCGTCCGCCATCGCGTGCCCCTCTCCGTCCGCCCCCGGCCATCGTACGGGCGCGCCGCCGTCGCGGGGCCCGGCCGTCAGCGCAGGCGGCCGACCCGCGCCAGGTCGTCGAAGACCGCGTGGTCAACCGGCGCGGTCCTCCCACGGTCCGCCAGCCGCAGCCAGGCGATCTCCTCGATCTCGCTGCTCGCGGTCAGCGTGCCCCGGTACTCCGCCGTGTAGCAGGCCATCGTGACGAGCGTCCCCTCCGGATGCCCGTGCGCCGCCGCCGTGTAGGTGCCGACATGCTCGGCGGTGCCGGGCACGAGCGACACGCTCAGCTCCTCCCGCACCTCACGCGTCAGCGTCTCGACGTCGCTCTCGCCCGGCTTCCGCTTGCCGCCCGGGATGTAGAAGACGTCGTTCCCCCGGGAACGGGCGCCGAGGATACGACCTTCCGCCAGGAGCACCCATGCCACGGTGTCGATGACCCTCGGCGCCGCGTCCGTGCCCCCGCGGATGACCTCGCCCACTGTCCGTGCCTTCCCGTCGTCGTGCCGTCCGCCCACGATCATGACACGGACGGCCGACAATCCGCCGGGCCCGATCCGGGGCCGCCCGGCACGGCGGGCGGCCGTGTCGCCGTGCCGAGCACGTGGTACGACGCGGGGGTACGTCCGCCCGGGGCGTGGAAACACCGGACCTCGCCCAGCGCGAAGCCCGCCCGCCCGACCGCCCCCACCGTGTCCCGTCCGGTGTGGCAGCCGCCCGCGAGCCGGGGCCACACCGTCGCGTCCAGCGCCCGCTGCACCACCCGCATCGCGCGTGACGGCGCCCGTACGTGCTCCAGGAAGTGCAGCGTGCCACCCGGCCGCAGGACCCGGTACGCGTCCCGCAGCGCCACCTCCAGATCGGGGACCGCGCACAGCGTCAGGCACGCCACCACGGCGTCGCACGACGCGTCGTCGGCCGGCAGCCGTCCTGCCGCCCCCTCGACGACCTCGATACGACCCTCGCGCCCACCGGGCGCCCGGGCACTCTCCACCGCCCGCACCCGCGCCCTCCTGCGCAGCGCCTGCTCCGACTCCACGGCGATCACCCGCGTCACCGCGGGGGGATACCGCCCGAAGTTCCGCCCGTCGCCCGCGCCCATCTCCAGGACCTCGCCCGCCAGCCCGCCCAGCAGCGCCGACCGCCAAGGGGTCAGGCCGCGCCGGTCGAGCGCCGGTTCCCGCCAGGCCCGCACACGGGCGACGAAG
This sequence comes from Streptomyces avicenniae, assembly GCF_000719135.1. Taxonomy (GTDB): domain Bacteria; phylum Actinomycetota; class Actinomycetes; order Streptomycetales; family Streptomycetaceae; genus Streptomyces; species Streptomyces avicenniae. Next base: position 140,096 of record NZ_JOEK01000020.1, read on the forward strand.
GGGTGCCACACCTGTCCGCCCGGAATCCCGCCCGACACCGCGTCCCGCCGGGTCAGTCCGCCACGGCGGCCAGCCCGGTCACCTTCCCCGGCCGCAGCCGTACCAGCAGTTCACCCGGCACCGCGTTGCGCGCGCCGTACTCCTCGGCCTTCTCCTGGCCCATGTAGCGCGCCGCGATCCTGGTCGCCCACATCTGCATGTCCGGCAGATCCTCGCTCAGCTCCACCCGACCCCGTACGACGACGAAGGCGAACGGCGGACGCTCGTCGTCCACGCACAGGGCGGCGCGCCCGTCCCTGGCCAGATTGCGGCCCTTCACGGTGTCCGCGCCTGTGGTGAACAGGACGTCCGACCCGTCCAGGACGAACCACACGGGCGCGATGTGCGGGGAGCCGTCGGCCCGCACGGTGGACAGCTTCCCGGTCCGCGTACCGCTCGCGAGGAACTCCCGCCACTCGCTGTCCGTCATCGTCTGTGCCATGAACCCATGCTGCGTCATTCCGGGGCGTCCGGCCAGCGGGCGGGCAGCCCGTGCGGACGCGCCGTGGCGAGCAGCCGTTCGGGCTCCGCGCCGTCCCGCAGCGTCAGCCGGAAGGCGTCCCCCTCGCGCGGCTCGAACGACAGGTACGCGAACCCCGCCTCCTCCGTCGCGGACGCCGCCAGCCGGTCCAGCTCCCGCCGCACGAGCGCCCACTCGTCGGCGCCCACGTACTGCTGCATGACGGAGTGCCACACGACCGTGAGCGTCCCTGGTTCGAGGTCAACGGCGGACAGGAACTCCGCGGCCCCGGCCGCCTCGACCGTCGCGGGGACCTTCGCCGCTATCGCCAGCGCCCCGTCCAGCCGCCGCATCCGCGCCACCTGGTCCGGCCACACGTACGCCCGCAGCGCGAGCGCCCCGTCCGACGACAGCGGGTCGATGGGCGTCGGGTCGCACCCGCGCCGCTCGACGATCCGCAGCGCCTGGTGCTGCTGCGCCCCGGTGCGCAGCCAGTCGGGCACGGGCCCCTCCCAGGTGCCGGTCAGCTGCACGGCCGAGTCCACCGGCCCCCAGGCGAAGTCGTCGGAGGAGTAACGGAATTGCTCCGCCCGGAGGTTCAGGCCCGCGCTCGACCCCAGCTCGAACAGCCGGATCGGCCGCTGGGCGCTCGGCACGGCGTACAGGAGCCCGGCCACGAGCAGATGCGCGCGGCCCACCTCGTTCGTCTGCGGCGGGCGCGTCAGCCAGTCGGCGATCCACTCGGGGTGCCCCGAGACGGTCTCCAGCAGGGCGGGCCAGGCCGCTTCCGGCCGCTCCGGGTCGAACGTCCCGCCCGTGCTGGGGAGATGACCGGCCAGCGCGGGCGCCCGTCCTGTCAGTGCCAGGGAGTGCACGGCGGCCATGAACCGGAGCGGCAGCGCGTCGTCCGGTGCGCTGTCCTCGTGCCCGAGGACGGCCCCGGCGCACGGACCGCCGTCACGGATGTCCTGCGCCGCGCGAGCCAGCAACGCTCCGTACAGCGGTGAGCCGAGTCGGGCACAGGCTTCGGCCTGTCGGCTGAAGACCTGGGCAACGTGTTCACGGGGCATCTGTACTCCTCACTGGGGATGCCCATGATCATGCGGCCCGGCGACCGCCGAACGGAAGACCTGCCGGGAGAATATGCCCCGAAGGAAACCCGCGCGTCGGCGGGTTGCCGTCCCGGAGCCCCGGCCGTGAGGACCGGAACGGACCGATGCCCCCGGCCGTGCGCGCCCCGCCTCCTACGATGGGTCCCCATGAGCGCACCCCACATCGTCGTTTACTCACGCACCACCGGCTTCCGGCACGACTCGATCCCCGCCGGTGTCACGGCCTTCGCCGAACTGGCGGCGGAGCACGGCATCGACGTCACCGCAACCGAGGACCCGGACGTCCTCACCGCCCGCCTGCCCGGCAGCGCGGCCGTCGTCTTCCTCTCGACCAGCGGCGCCGTCCTCACCGACGCCGGACGCGACGCGCTGCGTACCCACCTCGCGGACGGCGGCGGCTTCGTCGGCGTCCACGCCGCCTCGACCACCGAGTACGACTGGCCCTGGTTCGGCGGGGAGCTGGTCGGCGCCGTCTTCGACGGCCACCCCCCGATCCAGGAGGGCACGGTCGTGGTCGAGGACCGCGACCACCCGGCGACCGCGCACCTCGACGGGCGCTGGGACGTCACCGACGAGTGGTACAACTTCACCGCCAACCCCCGCGCCCGCGTCCGGGTCCTCGCGAGCGCCGACGAGAGCACGTACGAGGGCGGCACGATGGGCGCCGACCACCCGCTCGTCTGGTGCCACGAGACCGGCGGCGGCCGGTCCTTCTACACGGCGCTCGGCCACCGCGCCGAGTCGTACGCGGAGCCGGTGTTCCGCCGGCACCTGCTCGGCGGCCTGCTGTGGGCCGCCCGGATCGAGGGGTGACCGCGTGACCGCTCTCACCCGTGTCCTCGGCGACATCACGGAACAGCACGTGGACGTCGTCGTCAACGCCGCCAACTCCTCCCTGCTGGGCGGCGGCGGTGTGGACGGCGCGATCCACCGCAGGGGCGGCCCCGACATCCTCGCGGAGTGCCGGGCGCTCCGGGCGTCCCACTACGGCGGCGGCCTGGCCACCGGCGAGGCCGTCGCGACGACGGCGGGCCGCCTCCCGGCGCGCTGGGTCGTGCACACGGTCGGGCCGGTCCACTCGGCGGGGGAGGACCGGTCCGACCTGCTGGCCTCCTGCTACCGCTCGTCGCTGCGCGTCGCCCGTGAACTCGGCGCCACCACCGTCGCGTTCCCCGCCGTCTCCACCGGCGTCTACGGCTGGCCGCTGGACGACGGCGCGCGGATCGCCGTGCGGACGGTCCGGGAGGAGACGGCGGACGGGGCCTTCCGCGAGGTCCGCTTCGTGCTGTTCGACGAGCGGGCGCTCGCGGCGTTCGCCGCCGAACTGCCCGACGTGACCTGACCCTTACCCCGCCGGGACCTCAGCCGACGGGGGCGATCAGCTCGAACGCCCGCAGCCCGGCACCGAACGCCCGCGGCGACAGGCCGGGTTCGGCGGCGGCCACGTCGAGTGCCGTGTCCACCAGCTTGATCGCGTGCTCGTCGCCGTGCGCCGCCGCCCGGTCGAAGAGACCGTCCGCGTCCAGGTCCGCGACCTCGGCGGGCTCGGGCCGCGCGCTCGCGGGCGCGTACGCGGCCACCACCCCGGCGCTCGCCGTCCAGGCCGCCGCCACGCTCACGTGCCAGAGCTCGGCCGGAAGGTCGGGCAGGACGCGCAGCACCGCGTTGGGGGCGGTCGCGGCGTGCACCAGCATCACGGGATTGCCATGGGCGTGGCCCGCGTAGTACACCACCGCGTCCCGTACCAGCGCACGCAGACGTTCCTGGGCCGCGCCGGGGTCGGCGGGCAGGCCGTCCGGCCAGGCGGGCAGCGCCGTGATCCGGCCGAGCCGCTCCTCGATCCCGCCCGTCTGCTCGACGCGCGGCACCGCGCGCAGCGCCCCCGCCGGATCGGCGGGCGCCGCGAGCGGGGCGACGGCCGAGGGCAGCACGTGGTGCCGTGCGGCCCAGTAGCCGAGGGCGTGCGCCAGTTCGGCGAGGCGTGGGGCCGTCTCCCCGCCGTCCCGCAGCGCCCTGACCGCGTGGCCCGTACGGATCACGGGGTGCGTGGCACTGGCGGTGATGCCGGGGAGCAGCCGGGGCCACCACTCGGCGAGCACCGCGCGCCAGGGGCGTTCGGAGAGGCGTTCGGTGAAGAAGACCGCCCAGTCGGTGAGGTGACGCGCGTCGCCCAGGGCGTCCCGCCAGGTGGTCTCGGTGATGCGCCCGTAGGTGCCCGGCAGTTCGTCTAGACGCGCGGTGTAGTCGTCCAGCCATGGGCGGACGCGGGCGGCCTGCCCGTTGCGGACCATGGCCTCCACGGCCATGGGGGCGTGGTTGCTGAGCCAGCCCTCGAACTCGGGGCCGGTGAGGTGCAGCCGTTCGAGCGCCTCGTCGAGTGTGCCGGAGTCGCTGGCTGCCGATGTCGGGGTCACGTCGCTCATGTCCAGGACGCTAGGCGCGCGCGCCGCGACGCGTAACGGGCGGCGGACGTGGCGCCGGGGGACTTAGGGCGTAGTACAGAGGGCTTGGTGCCGGGGGAGGAGACACCCGCGGCCCTCGGCCGGGGCGACCGACGTGCGGTCTGGTTCTCGCGGTCAGTCGGTGCCCAACTCCATCGCGGCGCGGTCGAGCATCGCGTCGTCGTCGGACACGGCCTCCCCGCGGGAGGCGATGACCTCGGCGCCGCCCTGCGGCATCGCGCCGATCAGCCCGGTCGAGGCGGCCTGCGCGGCGCCGACGAGCGTCGCGTGCGTGTTGCCGACGATCCCCAGCTCGGCGTACTGCTCCAGCTTGGCCCGGGAGTCGGCGATGTCGAGGTTGCGCATGGTGAGTTGACCGATCCGGTCCACCGGGCCGAACGCGGCGTCCTCGGTGCGCTCCATGGACAGCTTGTCCGGGTGGTAGCTGAACGCGGGCCCCGTGGTGTCCAGGATCGAGTAGTCCTCGCCGCGCCGCAGCCGCAGCGTCACCTGCCCGGTGACCGCGGACCCCACCCAGCGCTGGAGCGACTCGCGGATCATCAGCGCCTGCGGGTCGAGCCAGCGGCCCTCGTACATCAGGCGCCCGAGGCGGCGGCCCTCGTTGTGGTACTGCGCGAGCGTGTCCTCGTTGTGGATCGCGTTGACCAGGCGCTCGTACGCCGCGTGCAGCAGCGCCATGCCGGGCGCCTCGTAGATGCCGCGGCTCTTGGCCTCGATCACCCGGTTCTCGACCTGGTCGGACATGCCGAGACCGTGGCGGCCACCGACAGCGTTCGCCTCCATGACCAGATCGACCGGGGTGGCGAACTCCTTGCCGTTCACCGTCACCGGGCGGCCCTGGTCGAAGCCGATCGTCACGTCCTCGGCGGCGATCTCCACCGTGGGGTCCCAGAACCGTACGCCCATGATCGGATCGACGGTCTCGACGCCCGTGTCGAGGTGCTCCAGGGTCTTGGCCTCGTGCGTGGCGCCCCAGATGTTGGCGTCGGTGGAGTACGCCTTCTCCGTGCTGTCGCGGTAGGGAAGGCCGTGGGCCTGGAGCCACTCCGACATCTCCTTGCGGCCACCCAGCTCGGAGACGAAATCGGCGTCGAGCCACGGCTTGTAGATGCGCAGATGCGGGTTGGCCAGCAGGCCGTAGCGGTAGAACCGCTCGATGTCGTTGCCCTTGAACGTCGAGCCGTCGCCCCAGATCTGCACGTCGTCCTCCAGCATCGCGCGGACCAGCAGGGTGCCGGTGACCGCGCGGCCGAGAGGCGTCGTGTTGAAGTAGGAGCGCCCGCCCGAGCGGATGTGGAAGGCGCCGCACGCGAGCGCGGCCAGGCCCTCCTCGACCAGCGCCGCGCGGCAGTCGATCAGGCGCGCGACCTCGGCGCCGTACGCCGTGGCGCGGCCGGGCACGGACGCGATGTCGGGCTCGTCGTACTGGCCGATGTCGGCGGTGTACGTGCAGGGGACGGCGCCCTTGTCGCGCATCCACGCGACCGCGACGGAGGTGTCGAGCCCTCCGGAGAAGGCGATGCCGACGCGTTCGCCGGTGGGCAGGGAGGTGAGTACCTTGGACACAGGAAGAGTATGCGGCATCGCGCATGATGATGCAACGTCGTGCTGATGTGCGGACGCGGGAAAGGGATTCCGGGAGGTTCCGGGAGGTGCCGGGGGAGCTTCCGCCGCATGGAAGCCCCGCCCCCGGCGCCCTCGTCAGGGCGTGCGGCCCATCAGCCCCACCAGGCGGTCCTGGAGCGGGGCGTCGGCCGCCACGGGGACCGGAGGGGCGAAGACCCCGACGCCCTGCCACTGCGGGACCAGCCCTGCCGCGTGGTCGTGGACCAGGGCGACGAGGCCGGGGTCCAGCCTGTCGTCCGCCCCGATGCCGCGCGCCAGGTCCCACGCGTGCACCGTCAGGTCGAGCGTCATCTGCCGCAGGTACTCCTCGGCAGGGGTGTTACCCGAACTCGTCTGCACGGTCGAGCCCAGCACGCCCGGGCGCCCCACCGCCTCCCGTGACGCGGCGACCGCCGCGTCCCACGCGGCGACCGGGTCGTCGCCCAGCACGTCGCCGTCGAACCGGTCGCCGACCTCGGCGAGCGTCGCGCCCCCCAGCAGCGGGGGCGCCCACAGGTGCTCCGACACGAGATGGTTCACCAGGTCGCGCACCGACCACTCGGCGCACGGAGTGCCGGACGCCCATTGCTCCGAGCGCACTCGGTGCACCCGCGTCCCGAATTCATCGAGCCCCTGACGGAAACCGTCGAGCAGTTCCACGGTGTTCTCTCCTGAAGGTCCGACCTGAAGGTTCGAGGGAGGAGCCCGTGGCGTTCCGAGGCATCCCGGCGTCGTCCGGAGGAACGCCCGTGGCGTCGTCTTCCGCCGCCATGCTATGCCGCCGGGCACGCGCTCCGGCGGAGAGACGCCCGGCGGCGGCGACCGTCACCGGGTGACGAGGACGACCTCCAGCGTCCGCGGTCCGTGCACGCCCTCGACCCGGTCCAGCTCGATGTCGCTGGTCGCCGAAGGGCCCGAGATCCACGTCAGCGGCCTGGTCGGCACCAGCCGGGGCAGCGCCTCCGGCACCGAGTCCACGACCTGCTCCGGCACCCGTACGACACAGATGTGATGGTCCGGCATCAGCGTGATCCGCCGCCGCCCCTGGCCCGCCGAGCCGTCCAGCACGAGCGTGCCCGTCTCGGCGATCGCCAGCGCGCATCCCGTCAGGACGCTGTCCATCCGGTCGAGTTCGTCAGGCGTTGCCTCCGGCGTGTCCTGCACCCACCGCACCGCGTCCGCCTGTGGCAGCCACTCCGCCGGGAAGCCGTCGGGTACGACCACGTCACGGCTCCCGCGCGCCGCCAGCAGGCGCCCGATCAGATCGGGCAGCCCCGCCGTGTCCGTGCGGTGGACGAGGGCGCGGTAGTCGGCCAGGTTCTCCGCCAGCGTCTCCACGGCGTCGGCGGGGGAGTGGGTGCGCAGGTAGTCTCGCGCCACCGCCACGTCATCCGGCGACTCCTCGCGCGGAACGTCCGCCAGCGCCCGCCGTACCCGGCCCAGAATCGCGTCCCTGCTGCTCATCGCGTCACCTTTCCGCCCCGCTCGCGCTGCCACCAGTCGCGGAACGACTCCGCCGGTACCGTCGGCATCTCCCGGCTCGCCGTCCAGGCCCGTCCTGGGCCCGGCAGCCGCTTCGGGTGGAACCGCCGCGTCCGCGCGGCGAGCCGCTGCCCCGTCCGCATCGCCGCCGGATGGTCGAGCGCCCACCGGGCGGCCCGCATCGCGGCGCGCTCGGCGGCATGGCCCTTCGCGGGCCTGATACGCGTCCGCACCCCGCGGATCGTGGTCTCGCCGCCCTGGACGACGCGTTCGCGCAGGTGCACCAGCACCTCGGGGATGTCGATCGCCACCGGGCAGACCTCGTAGCACGCGCCGCACAGCGACGACGCGTACGGGAGCGAGGCGTCCAGCTCACTCGTCACGCCGCGCAGCTGCGGCGTCAGGATCGCGCCGATCGGGCCCGGGTACGCCGAGCCGTAGGCGTGGCCACCGGCGCGTTCGTACACCGGGCAGACGTTCAGGCAGGCCGAGCAGCGGATGCAGCGCAGCGCCTGCCGTCCCACCGTGTCGGCCAGCGTGTCGGTGCGCCCGTTGTCCAGCAGCACGAGGTGGAACGTCCGCGGCCCGTCCCCGTCGGTGGTGCCGGTCCACGTCGAGGTGTACGGGTTCATGCGCTCCGCCGTGGAGGAGCGGGGCAGCAGCTGGAGGAAGACCTCCAGGTCCTGCCAGGTGGGGACGATCTTCTCGATGCCGACGACCGAGATCAGTGTCTCGGGCAGTGTCAGGCACATCCGTCCGTTGCCCTCGGACTCGACCACGACGAGCGTGCCCGTGTCCGCCACCATGAAGTTCGCGCCCGAGATGCCCACCTTGGCCCGCAGGAACTTCTCCCGCAGGTGCAGCCGCGCCGCCTCGGCCAGGACGGCAGGCTCCTCCGTCAGCCCCTCCGGCGCGGGCCTGCCCCAGTCGGCCATCCGCTCGCGGAAGATGTCGCGGATCTCGTCCCGGTTGCGGTGGATGGCGGGGACGAGGATGTGGGAGGGCAGGTCGTCGCCGAGCTGCACGATCAGCTCGGCGAGGTCCGTCTCGTACGCGCGGATGCCCGCCGCCTCCAGCGCGGCGTTGAGGCCGATCTCCTGCGTGGCCATCGACTTGACCTTGACGACCTCGGTCTCGCCTGTGGCCCGGACGAGGGAGGTGACGATCCGGTTCGCCTCACGGGCGTCCGCCGCCCAGTGCACCGTGCCACCGGCCGCCGTCACGGCGGCCTCCAGCTGTTCCAGGTAGTGGTCCAGGTGCCGCAGCGTCCGGTCCTTGACGGCGGCGCCCGCCGCGCGCAGCTGGGCCCAGTCGGGGAGTTCGCGTACCGCCGCGGCGCGTTTGTCGCGGATGGTGTGCGTCGCGTGCGTGAGGTTGGCGCGCATCCGCGTGTTCCGGGTGGACAGGGTCGCGGCCTTCGGGAAGGCGGGCATGCCCAGGTAGGTGCCGCTCACAGGGGGGCCTCCTTGGTGCTGGCGAGGATCTCGGCGATGTGCACCGGGCGTACGGACGAGCCGAGCCGGGCGAGCGTGCCGCCGATGTGCATCTGGCAGGAGTTGTCCACCGTGCAGACGGCCGACGCGCCCGTGGCGGTGATGTTGCGCGCCTTGTCCGCGCCCATCGCCGCCGACACCGCCTCGTTCTTGACGGCGAACGTCCCGCCGAAGCCGCAGCACTCCTCCGCGCCGGGCAGGTCGATGAGTTCCAGCCCCTCGACGGCGCCCAGCAGCCGCCGGGGCTTGTCGCCGAGGCCCAGCATGCGGAGTCCGTGGCAGGTGGGGTGGTAGGTGACGGTGTGCGGGTAGTAGGCGCCGACGTCCGTCACCCCTAGCACGTCCACCAGGAACTCGGTCAGCTCGTACGTCCGGGGCACCACCGACTCGGCGACGCGCGTCAGGGTGCCGCCCCGGCCCTCGGCCGCCGCCTTGGCCGCCATGCGCGGGTAGTTGTCCCGGACCATCGCGGCGCACGAGCCGGACGGTGTGACGATGTGGTCATAGCCCTCGAAGGCCCGCCCGAAGCGGTGGACCAGCGGTTCGGTCTCGTGCCGGTAGCCGGTGTTGAACTGCGCCTGGCCGCAGCAGCTCTGCTCCAGCGGGAAGTCCACCGTGACGCCCAGACGTTCGAGCAGCGACACCACCGCACGTCCGGTACCCGGGTACAGCGTGTCGTTGACACAGGTGACGAACAGCGCAACGCGCATCCTCAGTCCTTTCCCGCCCGCGGCGATCCCGGCCGCCGCCGTCCCGTTCCACGCCGTAGGTCCACCCGACGGCTCCCGCTCGCCCGCGCCGGTCGGCCGTCAGCGGGCACAGTAGTGCGTCCCTGGCACCGCCGCCCACCGCACGCACCGCCGCCGTGGTCACCGGCACCTGGAGTCCAGTAGACATCGGACCATTATGGCGCGATTGTGCGGGGTCGGTCACCCTGTACGGCTATACGCTCGCATGTTCCGGCCGGGCATGCCACCCACGGTGAACAGACATCGGGTCACCGGCGTCGATCGCGGACCGTGGAAGAACCCCGGCGCGGCGGTGGGACGGTCCCGCCCGCGGGTCGTGCCGCCCTGTGCGCCGCCGAGACGCCGGGCACCTCGTAGCGTGGTGCCCATGAGCGACGCCTTCAGGACCACGGTCATCCACGTCACGACCGGCCCCCGCGAGACCGTCACGGATCTGACGCACGACTGCGAGGCGTTCCTCGCCGACGTCGCGGGGGGCGCGGACGGGCTGCTGAACGTCTTCGTGCCCCACGCCACCGCCGGGATCGCTCTGCTGGAGACGGGCGCGGGCAGCGACGACGACCTTCTCGCGACCCTTGGCGACCTGCTGCCGCCCGACGACCGCTGGCGGCACCGCCACGGCTCACGCGGCCACGGCCGGGACCACGTCCTCCCGGCGCTCGTCCCGCCCCACGCAACGCTGCCGGTGATCGGAGGCCGCCTCGAACTCGGCACCTGGCAGTCCGTCTGTCTGGTGGACACCAACGGCGACAACCCGGACCGCCAGGTGCGGCTCAGCTTCCTCGGCTGATCGAGCCGCTCCGGATCGCCTTGGGCGTGGCCGCCGAATCTCCTTGCGCACCGGCGAAACGTTCCAGGCGCCGCTGTGGCGGGACAACGTGTATACGACGGCGATCGCTGAGGCCGAACCTTTCGAGGAGAGGAGTGTCGCCGGGGACCGGTGGTCTGGGGGATGTGGCCGTGCCCCGGATTTCGCAGAGGGTGGTTCATGAAGATTCGCCGGGGTGGCGACGGGCCTGTGGTGCTCGCCCGGCAGATCTTGTGGCCATCTGATCGTCGGCTCGTCGCGCTGTGTCTGGGAGGGGCCGGAAGGCGTCGTCAGGGCCGGTTCGGGTCGGAGTGCACCACCACGAAGAGCGACCAGGCCGGCGCGGCCGGGTCGTCCGGGAGGGCGGCGAACTCTTCCAGCAGATCCTTGAGACGGGTGCGGAACTCCTCCATCTGCGGCGGAGGCAGGCGCAGCGCCATCCTCGTGCCCTCCGTCTCGGACGCGGGGACGAGGGCGAGTTCCTCCAGGAACGCGTCGAGCATCCACCGGTCCAGCGTGGGCCCTTCGAGGTGCCAGCTCTTGTGCGTCGCCAGATACGGGATCTCGCGCGCGCCGCGCGCCCCGCGCCGTTCCTCCTGCGCCTCCAGGAACCCGGTGCGGACCAGCGTTCTGGTGTGGTGCAGCACACTGGCCGGGTCTCGGCCGAGGATCGCCGCGATCTCCTTGTTCGTGTGCGGCTTCCGCACGCAGATACGCAGGATGCGCAGACGGAGGGCGGAGGCGAGCGCCTTCGCCTCCGCATCGGTCGGCGGCCGGCGTTCGGTCATGACCAGCAGCCTACTGAAGGGCGGAAAGCCCCTTGAAGGGCTGGACGATGACTGATTGACAAAACTCAATCACTCGTTCAGGGTGCCGCTGTGCCCTTCACAACTCGGGGATCCCCAGATTTTCCGGCACGCCCACCGTGGCCCGAACGAACGAGGTCAACCATGCCGAACCGTCCCGGTACGACCGGCGGGACCGCCGCTTCCGACGGCCCCGAGGAACAGGTGGATACCCCACCGAACCGCCGGACGGTCTCCTGGGTCAGTCCCGTCGAGGCTCCCCCGCCGCCCGGGGAGAGGGCGAACGACTACGACAGTTTCGCCGAGGCGTACGCGGCCGAGAACGAGACCAGCCTCCTCAACGCCTATTACGCGCGCCCCGCGATCGTGGACCTGGCCGGCGACGTGGCAGGCCGTTGGGTCCTCGACGCCGGCTGCGGTGCCGGCGCGGTGGCGGAGGCGCTGTGTGAGCGGGGTGCCTTTGTCGTCGGTTTCGATTCCAGTGCCGGAATGTTGGCGCTGGCCCGGCAGCGGCTCGGTGACGACGTGGTGTTGGAGCACGCCGAGTTGGGTGGTCCGCTGCCTTTCGCTGACGGTGGGTTCGACGACGTCGTGGCTTCGTTGGTCCTGCATTATTTGGAGGATTGGACGACGGCCCTGGCCGAACTGCGGCGCGTGCTGAGGCCGGGCGGGCGCCTCATCGGGTCCGTCCACCATCCCTTCGTCAGTCATATGACGGCACCGCCCGGAACCGACTACTTCGCGATCCGCCCCACCTCCCAGTGGTGGGAACTCGGTGGCACCAAGCACCTGATGACCTTCTGGGATCGGCCGCTGCACGCGATCACCGACGCGTTCACCGCGGCCGGATTCCGGATCGACGTCCTCAGCGAACCGGCCCCGGGTCCCGGCGCGCAGGAACGCTTCCCCGAGGTCTTCGCGGGGCGCGCGTCGGAGAAGTTCGTGTGCTTCCTGTTCTTCGTCCTCACGAAGGTGTGAACTCCGCCCGTGGGTGCGGGGGCCGTCGGCTCAGGAACCGGCCTCACGCACGCCTCGTACGGCGTCGCGGGTAGCGAGGACCATGACGCCGTCGATCCTCTCGAACCTGCCCATCCCGAAACGGACCCACAGCGGATAGGCCCCGGCATCCCGGGCGAAGCCCGTTGCGTGCGGCGCTCGCCGACTATTCGGGGACTTCCGAGGAGGATGAACCGGAGATCGAGCGCCTGTGAGAGTTCGGCCATCCTTTCGTCCAACACGACGACGGATTGGATACGTTGAGCGACGCGACACGAGAGCAGCTCGATGACCGTGAGGCGGGGCTCTCCGCCGAGGAGCGGGAGAAAGCCGTTGCCGACCTTCGGGTGGTTGTCACTGCGCATTCTCGGGTCGGCGACATGTGTGCCTCGCTGGACGACCCGAGCTGTCGGCTCTTTGCGGAGCCGTACGACTCGAACGGGTTCTTCCTGACGATCGAAGCACCGGAGCCTGACGAGGACGATGCCGCGTGGGAGATCGAGGTCGGGCTCTGGGTGCCGGACGACCCGTACGAGGAGTCCGGAGAGCACACCAGCGCGACGGGTGACCCGGTCGTCAGCTGCGCGCTCCCGCTGGCGCCGAGCGCCGACGAACGCGTCCGCTTGCTGACGTCGGTGGACGAGAAACCACTCCTCCTGGCCGAGTGGGCGGAGACGCCAGTCGGAGAGGCTCTCGTGGGGACGGCGATGGTGGTCACCAGGCGCCACGACTCCTGACCGATTCAACGCCCGGCGGGTACTTCCGTTGCCCTGGTCATCCTGCGAGGGAGGGCCAGGGCAACGGGTTGCCTGGGTGTGTCTGCGCGGAAGTTCGCGGACACCGACGGCGACAACCCGGACCGGCAGGCGCGGCCCGGCCTCCTCGGCCGCCGCGGCGTCAGGAGCGTGCGGGGAACTGCGGTATCTCGATCGCGGGGCAGCGGTTCATGACCATGTCGAGACCGGCGGCGCGGGTGCGCTCGTAGGCCGCCTCGTCGATCACGTCGAGCTGGAACCAGACCGCCTTCGCCCCGATCGCCACCGCCTCGTCGGCCACCGCTCCGGCGAGAGCGCCGTTCACGAACACATCGACGACGTCCACCGGGAACGGGATGTCGGCCAGCGAGGCGTAGCCCTGCTCGCCGTGCACCGTCTCCGCCTTCGGGTGCACGGGGACGACGCGCTTGCCGAAGCGCCGCAGTACCGCCGCGACGCCGTAGGCCGCCCGGCTCGTGTTGCTGGACAGCCCCACGACGGCCCAGGTGTCGCCCGACTCGGTCAGGATGCGCTGCGCGGTCTCTCGGTCGTCATACATGCACCGTTCAACGAACGGCCCTGCGGCTCCATTCCCCCCGCCCCCTAGGCTGGCCCGATGCGTGACGCGTACGAGACGGTGGCGGGCCGCACGGTCCACGAGACGGAGGTGAACCGTTCGCGTTTCCTCTGCGCCCTCGCGCCGGTCGGGGACGAGGAGGCGGCCCAGGCGTTCATCGCCCAGGTCCGCGCCGAGCACCCCACCGCCAGCCACCACTGCTGGGCGTACGTCCTCGGCGCCGACGCGTCGGTCCAGCGCGGCAGCGACGACGGCGAGCCGGGCGGCACGGCCGGGCTGCCGATGCTCCAGATGCTCATGCGCCGGGAGGTTCGATTCACCGTCGCGGTGGTCACCCGGTACTTCGGCGGCACCAAGCTGGGTGCCGGTGGCCTGATCCGTGCCTACGGCGGCGCGGTGGGAGCTGCCCTCGACGTCGCGGGCACGGTCACCCGCCACCGGCTCCGGCTGGCCACCGTCACGGTGGGCCACGCGCGCGCCGGTCGCCTGGAGAACGACCTCCGGGCCACGGGACGTGCCGTACGGGAGGTGAGCTACGGCGAGGAGGTCACCTTCACGATCGGCCTGCCCGTCGCGGACGTGGAGGCGTTCCGCGTATGGCTTGCCGGAGCCACCGGCGGCAGCGCGCGGCTGGAGCTGGGCGGGGAGACGTACGCTCCCGGCTGACCGGGGCGACCCCGCCCCGGAGTGCGGGGGAATAGCCGTCGAGGGGGTACTGTTCAGCTCGGTAGTTGAACAATGAACCATCTGGAGGTGGGTGGCATGCAGTTCGGAATCTTCACCGTCGGTGACGTCACGCCCGACCCGACGGACCACACGGTGCCGAGCGAGCACGACCGCATCAAGGCGATGACGGCCATCGCCCTCAAGGCCGAGGAGGTCGGCCTCGACGTCTTCGCGACGGGCGAGCACCACAACCCGCCGTTCGTCCCCTCCTCGCCCACCACCATGCTCGGCTGGATCGCGGCCCGCACCGAGCGGCTGATCCTGTCCACCTCCACCACGCTGATCACCACGAACGACCCGGTGAAGATCGCCGAGGACTTCGCGATGCTCCAACACCTCGCGGACGGGCGGGTCGATCTCATGATGGGGCGCGGCAACACCGGTCCCGTCTACCCCTGGTTCGGCCAGGACATCCGCCAGGGCATCCCGCTCGCCATCGAGAACTACGCGCTGCTCCACCTGCTGTGGCGTGAGGACGTGGTGGACTGGGAGGGGCAGTTCCGCACCCCGCTCCAAGGCTTCACCTCGACGCCGCGTCCGCTCGACGGCGTGCCGCCGTTCGTCTGGCACGGCTCCATCCGCAGCCCCGAGATCGCCGAGCAGGCCGCCTACTACGGTGACGGCTTCTTCGCCAACAACATCTTCTGGCCCAAGGAGCACTTCCAGCGCCTCATCGACCTCTACCGCCGCCGGTACGCGCACTACGGCCACGGCAGCGAGCAGCAGGCCATCGTCGGTCTCGGCGGGCAGGTCTTCATGCGGAAGAACTCCCAGGACGCCGTCCGGGAGTTCCGCCCCTACTTCGACAACGCACCCGTCTACGGCCACGGCCCGTCCCTGGAGGACTTCACCGAGCAGACGCCACTCACCGTCGGCAGCCCGCAGGAGGTCATCGAGAAGACGCTCGCCTTCCGTGAGACGTTCGGGGACTACCAGCGGCAGCTGTTCCTCGTGGATCACGCGGGTCTGCCGCTGAAGACGGTGCTGGAGCAGCTGGACATCCTCGGCGAGGAGGTCGTCCCGGTGCTCCGGGAGGAGTTCGCCAAGGGGCGGCCCGCCGACGTGCCCGACGCGCCCACCCACGCCTCGCTGCTCACGGCCGCCCGCCGACAGGAGCAAGCGGCGGCCGACCCCGTCCACTGACCCGCCCGGCCCGCGGCGACAGGACACCACGAGCAGCGACCGACAGCAGATCACCGAGAGCACAGGAGAGAGGAAGGGAACCCATGTCCACGTCGATGCCCGCCCCGCGGATCGTGGTGGTGTCGGCGGGCCTGAGCCAGCCGTCGTCCACGCGCCTGCTGGCCGACCGGCTCGTCGAGGCCGTGCGGCGTGAACTGGCGCGCGAGGGCCGGGAGCCGCAGGTGCAGGTCGTCGAACTCCGTGAACTGGCCACCGACATCGCCGGTCACCTGGTGACGGGCTTCCCGGCGCCCGTTCTGCGCCAGGTCATCGGCGACGTCACGGGAGCCGACGCGGTGATCGCGGTGACGCCCGTGTTCGCCGCGTCGTACAGCGGCCTGTTCAAGTCGTTCTTCGACCTGATCGAGCCCGACGCGCTCGCGGGCAAGCCGGTCCTGATGGGTGCCACCGGCGGCACGGCCCGCCACTCGCTGGTGCTCGACCACGCCATGCGGCCGTTGTTCTCGTACCTGCACGCGACCGCCGTGCCCACCGCCGTCTATGCCGCGTCGGAGGACTGGGGAGGCACGGGCGATCCGCGGACCGAAACCCTTCCGAGGCGTGTGGACCGGGCGGCCCGCGAGCTGGCCGCCCTCCTCCCCGGCGAGCGTGTCTCCCCGGCGCCGGAACACGGCGCGGGGGAATCGGCCGATGCCGAGGAGGAACCGGAGGTCGTGCCCTTCGCGCAGCAACTGGCGGCCCTTCGTCCCCGGTGACACAGGCGTCCAGGGGGCCCGCCCGCCGCTCGACGACGAGCGGCGGGCGACGCGCTTCATCGGGTTGGGGCCTCGCCGCTGGGCTGCTGGAAGCTCCGGCGGAGCAGCAGCCACGCGCACAGCCCGGCCATCGGGACGGCGGGCAACCAGGTGAGGGTCTCGGCGCCGAGCCCGGCGCCGCCGTCCTCGTCGCCCAGCAGGACACCGAGCAGCAGGGACAGGACCATGTTGTTCCCCGCGTGCGCCAGCGCGGCTGTCCAGATGCTGCCACTGCGCAGGTAGAGCCAGGCCAGCAGCATCTCCTGGAGGAGGAAGGAACCGGTCCACAGGAGAAGACCCGCCGCGACGTTCCCGAACTCGACGTACCCGACGAATGCCAGCGGGTAATGCCACACCGCCCATATCAGCCCGGTCAACAGCACCGATCGGAGAGGACGGCCGCCGCCTATTCGTGGACGCAGGTAGCTTGTCCAGCCGAACTCCTCACCCCAGTAGACCGGTGCCAGCAGTGGCATGACGCTCACCAGCAGCAGGACGGCCAGCCACCACGGAACACCGGGTATGGCCGCCCGCAGCGGCTCCAGATCCCCGTCCCAGAGCCCGAGCAGTACGGCGACTCCTGCGGCACCCGCCGTGATGGCGAGCGGCCCCAGCCATGCACCGATGTAGTAGGGCCATGCCGCGCGCAGCCGCAGCCTGAGGCCCGCGTCCGCGAAGCCCTCCCGGGTCACCCAACGACGGGCCACGACGGCCCCGATCGCGGGCATGAACGCGAACGGTATCTGCACCAGCGGATTGACGAGCGACTGTCCCATGGCGTGCGCGCCAAGTACCCAGAGCCACGCGCCGCCGAAAGAGATGGCGAAGAACGCCGTGAGCCCCCTGCGCCTCGTGCTTCCGCACGGGACGGCCCGCTCCGGGCTGGTCTGAATCAACTCGGCGGTCATCGGCCCATCGCCTTTCCGGAGTCGGCGCGCTGCCGCGCGGCGCCGATGGTGAGGACGGTGGCGAGCAGCAGCAGGGCGGTCCCCGCGAAGACCGCCGGATGGGGCCCGGCGAGCTGCCCACCGTCGCGTACCGTGCCCATGAAGTCGAGCAGCGGGAGACCGTTGACCGTCACGTACCAGATCGGCAGGTACACGGCCTGGAAGGTGCGGTGTGTACGGCTGAGTGCGCCCAGCGCCAGTGCGAGCGACGGGATGAACAGCACTCCTCCTGCCCAGGCACTGGCACCGGCGAAATCACCCGCCACCAGGACCCGCAGGAGCGGAGCCAGGCCGGTCACCGCCGTGACGGCGACTCCGGCGCCCCACTCGGCGAGCGTGCGCCGTGCCGGGGACGGACACGCGTCGAGCAGCACGGCCACCCCCGCCTCGTGGTGCTGAGAGCCCAGCCGTGACCAGACGAGCAGGGGCCAGAGCCAGGCGAGCGGCAGGACGAACCGTGTGACGGCGTCCAGGGGGACGAACAGCGCGGTCAGCGAGAGGAGCGCGGCGCCGATCCACCACCACGCGGGGCCATGGACGAGCACCCGGAGTTCACCGGTGAACAGCCGTGGCAGAGGACGGCCATAGGACACGGGTGTACGAGGTGGCCCGGCGACGGCGGGTGGTGTCCAGACGGCCTCGGGGACGTCGGCGGATCCAGGGGCTCCTTCCGCGTGCGACGGTGCGGAGGTCCGAGCCGCGCGGGTCGGGTCGAACCGGTGGAACCACAGCGCGGGCAGAAGCGCGACCGGTATCGCGAGCAGCAGCACGGCGAACCGCCCTGCCAGGAAACCCGCGTCCGGCGTGAAACCGTTCCAGACGAACGTCCTCAGCGGCTCCTCCACGTAGGTCAGCCCGAGGCTGAACTCCCCACCGGACAGCGACACTCCCTGCTCCGCCAAGTCCTCGCTCATGGAGGCCACGACGTCGTGCACCCCGATCCCGCCCAGGGGCGCGGTGGCGCTCTGACCGCCGAGGACGAGTGTGAGCCAGACGAAGAACCAGACGGCGTTGCCCAGTCCCGTGCGCAGAAGGGGAGTCGTCTCGAACAGGACGGCAGCCCCGGCGGTCAGGACCACCATCGGGAGCGTCAGGACGGCGAACGGGAGGAGCAGCGGCACGGGCGCCGGTGTCCCGTCTTCTCCGCGCGCCAGCTGCATGACGACCGCGGTCCCCGCCAGGACGACCGTCATGGAGCCGAGCACCAGGACGTTGCTCAGGAACTTCGCGGCCAGATAGCGCCAGGTCCGCAGCGGTGTCGCCGCCAGCAGGCGGCCGACTCCGGACGACTCGTCCCGGGCGATACCGCTGCGCGTCACGTAGAACCCGGCGAACGTCAGCCACAGTGTCCCGGCCAGTGCCGTCGCCATCCCCGTGTAGGCGCTGTTGTAGAGGCCGCGGTAGTCACCGAGCTGCATGATCACCCAGCGGCTGCTCGCCGAAGGTACGGCGAGATACCCCAGCGCGACGGCTCCGGCGAGAGTCACCGCGTACGCGGGCCGCCGGGCGCGGTCGAGGAAGTCTGCGACGGCCAGCCTGCCCAGTGCCCCGTTCACGGCCGCCCCCGCGCTGCCATCGAGGACAGCGGCTCCGGCCCACCCGAGGACCGCACGACCGCGAGGTAGACGTCCTCCAGGCCGGGAACCACCTGCTCGGCGTCGGCGGACGGTACCGCGTCGGCGAGTACGCGCAACCGCACGCCCGCGTCCGTGCGGACCATCCGGCTCACCACGTACCGTGCCTGCACCGCCGGGACATGTTCCGGCGCGACCACCACTTCCCAGACCCGACCGGCCACCACGGCCGACAGTTCGTCCGGCGACCCGCGCAGCACCGATCTGCCGCCGACCATGAGCACGATGTCCGAGGCCACCGATTCGACGTCGGACACGATGTGCGTGGAGAGCATGACCGTCCGGTCCGCCGCCAGGTCGCCGAGCAGATTGCGGAACCGGACCCGCTCCTCCGGGTCGAGCCCGGCGGTCGGCTCGTCCACGATCAGCACCTGGGGATCACCCAGCAGACTCTGCGCGATACCGACTCTGCGCAGCATTCCGCCGGAATAGGAGCCGAGAGGCCGCCTGGCGGCCCCGGTGAGATTGACCGTCTCCAGGAGTT
Organism: Streptomyces avicenniae; assembly: GCF_000719135.1. Lineage (GTDB taxonomy): Bacteria > Actinomycetota > Actinomycetes > Streptomycetales > Streptomycetaceae > Streptomyces > Streptomyces avicenniae. The sequence continues at coordinate 159,168 of NZ_JOEK01000020.1, forward strand.
CGGTGATCCGCGCCCGCGCCGAACGGGCGGAGATTCCTTTCGCGGCGGCCAGATAGGAGAGAAATTCCAGGGCGGTGAGATGGGGATGTACGCCGAAATCCTGCGGGAGATATCCCAGTGCGCGGCGCAGCGGCTGCGGGTGTGCCACGGCGTCCTGCCCTTCGAACAACAGGGAACCCGAGCTCGGCCGCGTGACCGTGGCGCACATGCGCATCAGTGAGGACTTTCCCGCGCCGTTGGGGCCGAGCAGTCCGAGCAGCCCCGGCCCCAGGCGCAGTGTCATTCCGGAAACGGCGTTCCTGCCGCCCCGGTAGACCTTTCCGACATCGATCAATTCGAGCATGCCGGTAACTCTCGCCGACCGGCCGTCGCCCGCGCATCGCGGTCGCGAGGGAATTCTTCTCCCCCGACCGGGGGAGAAGCTAATGCCCCCGTGCGGGGGAGGGCATTGCCATGGGCCACTGCCATACTGGTTCTCATGTGGACCTTGATCAGCCCGACGTACCGGGCCGACACCTACCGGGGGTGGACCCTCGCCATGGCCGGTGTGATGGTCAGCCTTCCGGCGGTCGCTGTCGCGCTCGCCGTGGGACTGGTGTCCGGCGGGTGGCCACCGGCGGTCCGCTGGGGGGGACTTTTCGTCGCCCTCGCGGGGACGACCGCCGTCGCGGGAGCGCTCCCCGCCGTACGCCGCTGGAACATCCGGCTGGCCAACCGCGCTCTGCGTACCCGCCTGCCCGCTCCCCTCCCCGTGCCCGGACGCGCCTGGCCGGTCCGTGCGCGGACGGTCGCCTGGCTCACCCTCCATCAGGCGACGGGCTGGCTGCTGCTGACCACCACCGTCCTGTGCGTGACGACCGCCGTCGCCCTCGGCGGCGTCTGGATCGGCGGCGGCGACGACATCACGTTCTTCACCCTCCCCGTGCACATAGCCGCAGGCCCCGCCGGAGCCTGGACAGTACCTGTCTCCGCCGCCGCCCTCCTGTCCGGCGCCCTGCTCAGCGCACTCGCCACCGCGCTGCTGCGCGCCACGGCCCCCGTGCTCCTGGGGCACGGTCCGGACGAGCGGTTCACCGCCCTGGAGACCCAGGTGCGTGAACTGGAGCAGCGCAACCGCCTCGCCCGCGAACTCCACGACTCCGTCGGCCACACGCTCACCGCCTCCACCGTCCAGGCGGCGGTGGCGGGCGAACTGATGGAGACCGATCCCGCAGCCGCCCGCCGGGCGCTCGCGGCCATCGAGGAGTCCTGCCGCAGCGCACTCGACGACCTCGACCACGTCCTCGGCGTGCTGCGCGAGGGCCGCGCGGCCACCACCCCCGAGCACACATTGGCCGACCTCGCACCGCTCCTCGAACGCCTCCGACACACGGGCACGGACATCGATGTCCGGACGGGCGGCGATCTGACACACCTACCGGCGACGGTCTCCCGCGAGGCGTACCGCATCGTGCAGGAAGGCATGACCAACGCCCTGCGCCACGCCCCCCGGGCCCCCGTGACGCTGCGGCTCACGGCAGGATCGGACTGGCTCGCCATCGACATGGCCAACGCCCTGCCCGATCACCGTCCGCCCCGGTCACCGGCGCGGCACGGCGGACGCGGACTGGTGGGCCTGGACGAGCGGGTCCGGCTGCTCCGTGGCGAGTTCACCGCCGGACCCGGCGGTGAAGGCGGCTGGCATCTCTCCGCACGGATCCCCCTGCGGGCCGCCCCATGACAGGCGCCCCACTGACCCTGCTGCTCGTCGAGGACGACGAACTCACCCGCACCGGTCTGCGTACCCTGCTGTCGGCCCAGCCCGACCTCGCCGTCGTCGGGGAGGCCGCCGACGGTGCCGAGGCCCTCCAACTCGCCACGAGCCTGCGCCCCGACGTCGTCCTGATGGACGTCCGCATGCCGCGCATGGACGGCATCGAGGCCACCCGCAGGCTCCGGGCCGACCTCGAAGTCCCCCCGAAGATCATCGTCATCACCACCTTCGAGAGCGACGACTACGTGTACGACGCCCTGCGCGCGGGCGCGGACGGCTTCATCCTCAAGCGAGCCCCCGTCGGGCAGATCGCGCACGCCGTCCGGCTCGTCGCGACGGGGGACACGCTCCTGTTCCCGGACGCCGTACGCAGGCTCGTCGCCACGCGTCCCCCCACCGCCCGTCAAGACCCCGCCGGGCCACGGCTGCCCGTGCCGCTCACCGGACGCGAGACGGACATCCTGCGTCTCATGGCCACCGGCCTGTCCAACCCGCAGATCGCCGAACACCTCACCGTCAGCATGGAGACCGTCAAGACCCATGTCAGCAACGTCCTGACCAAACTCGGCGCGCGCAACCGCACACAGGCCGTCATCCTCGCCTACGAGAGCGGCATCGTCGTCCCCGGCCAGGGGTGACGCCGCCGCTCCAAGGACGCCGGTCACCCGCCGCCCACCACGCCCCCACCCAGTGAAAGACTGAGGGCCGTCGCCGCGGGGGAGACCGGCCCGGGGCGAAGCCTGACGAGGGGGGAGTGGTGGACGGGTGCGACTGCTGCACACCTCCGACTGGCATCTCGGCCGCAGTTTCCACCGCGTCGGACTGCGCGACGAGCAGGAGGCGTTCCTCGACCACCTGGTCACCACCGCCCGCGCCGAACGCGTGGACGCCGTCCTCGTCGCCGGTGACATCCACGACCGCGCCATCCCGCCGCTGCACGCCGTGCGACTCCTCGACGACGTCCTGCACCGCCTGGCCGCCCTCGACATCCCCACCGTTCTGATCTCCGGCAACCACGACTCCCCGCACCGGCTCGGCTCAGGCGCCCGCCTCATCGCCCGCGCGGGCATCCACCTGCTGACCGACCCCGCCGACTGCGCCACACCCGTGGTCCTCACCGACGCGCACGGCGACGTCGCCGTCTACGGTCTGCCCTACCTCGAACCCGCCCTGGTCCGGGATGAGTTCGCCGTCCCCCGGGCCGACCACGCCGCCGTGCTCGGCGCCGCCATGGACCGCGTGCGCGCCGACCTCGCCCGCCGCCCCGACGGCACCCGCTCCGTCGTCCTGGCCCACGCCTTCGTCACCGGCGGCCGTCCGTCCGACAGCGAGCGCGACATCACGGTCGGCGGCGCCTCCGCCGTACCGGTCTCGCTGTTCGACGGCATCGACTACACCGCGCTCGGGCACCTCCACGGCTGTCAGACCCTCACCGACCGCGTCCGCTACTCCGGTTCACCGCTGGCCTACTCCTTCTCCGAGGCCGGACACCGCAAGTCGCTCTGGCTCGTCGATCTCGGCCCCGCAGGACAGATCGACGCCACACGCCTCGACTGGCCCGTCCCCCGGCCCCTCGCCCGGATCAGGGGCCGACTCGACACCCTGCTCACCGATCCCGCGCTCGGCCCGCACGAGACGGCCTGGGTCGAGGCGACGCTCACGGACCCGGTCCACCCCGAGGAGCCCATGGCACGCCTGTCCGCACGCTTCCCACACGTCCTCAGCCTCGTCCACGACCCCGAGCGCGCCGACGCCACCGGCCCCGCCTCGTACGCCCAGCGCCTCAGTGGGCGGGACGACCAGCAGATCGCCGAGGACTTCGTCACGCACGTGCGCGCCGGGCAAGGCCCCGACGCGGCGGAACGCGCCGCCCTCCGCGCCGCACTCGACGCGGCCCGCGTCCGGCGGGCGGCCCGATGAGGCTGCACCGGCTGACCCTGACGGCCTTCGGCCCGTTCGGCGGCACCCAGCACGTGGACTTCGACGCCCTCGCCGCCGCCGGACTCTTCCTCCTCCACGGCCCCACCGGGGCGGGCAAGACGTCCGTCCTGGACGCCGTCTGCTTCGCCCTCTACGGCACCGTCCCAGGCGCCCGGCAGAGCAGCGGCGTCTCCCTGCGCAGCGACCACGCCGAGCCCGGAACCGCCACGGAAGTCGTCCTCGAACTGACCCTCGGCGACCGGCGGCTGGAGATCACCCGCCGACCCGAACAGGTACGGCCCAAGCGCCGGGGCACCGGCACCACCCGCGACCGCGCCCGCACCCTCCTGCGCGAACGCGACGCGGCCACCGCCGCCTGGCGCCCGCTCAGCGCCTCCCACCAGGAGATCGCCGACGAACTGGGCGGGCTGCTCGGCGGGATGAGCCGCGAGCAGTTCTGCCAGGTCGTCCTCCTGCCGCAGGGCGAATTCGCCCGCTTCCTGCGCGCGGGCGCCGAGGAGCGGGCCAAGCTCCTCGGCCGCCTCTTCGACACCCGCCGCTTCGCCGATGCGGAGGCACACCTCGCCACCCTGCGCGCCGAGGCCGCCGACCGGGTCCGTGAGGCCGACGAGCACCTGCGTGCCACCGCCCACCGCATCGAGCAGGCAGCCGCGTCCCTGCCCGGCGTCCCCGAAGCGCCCGGCACGGAAGGCGCCCTCGGCGACCCGGCCGACGCCGTCCTCACCTGGGCCGCCCACGCGCGCAGCACCGCGCGCGAACACCAGGACATCACCCGTGTTGCGCTCCACACCGCCGAGGCCGCCCACGCAGCCGCGGGCGAGGAGCACACGGAAACCCGCGAACGCGCCCGGCTCCGGACCCGCTTCGCCGACGCCCACCGCCGTGCGGACGCGCTCGCCGCCGCGCAGCCCGAACGGGACCGCGTCCGCCACACCCTCGACCTCGCGCGCGCCGCCGACTCCGTGGCCCCCGCCCTCGCGCTCCGCGACGCCTCCGACGCCGACCACGAGGCCGCCGCCGAGGCCGAACGCCGCGCCCGCGCCCACCTGCCTCCCGACCTCGCCGACGCCCCTGCCCTCCAGCTCACCGACCGCGAGCGCGCCGTCCGTGAGCAACTGGGCGCGCTCGCCGCCGCAGCCCACGCCGAGAGCCGCGCCCAGCGGATCACCGCCGACCTGGCGGAACTCGACGCCGAGACGGCCGCGGAGCGTAACCTCGTCGCCGAAGAGAGCCCGCTCCTCGCCGCCTGGCCAGGAACGGCGGAACGCCTCCGGGCACGGCTCGACCTCGCCCGTGCCGCCGCCTCCCGCGCCGAGGCGCTGGCCCAGCGCCTCGAACCTGCGGAACGCCGCCTCGCCGCCGCCGACCGCCGCGACGACCTGGCCGAGGCCGTCCACGCCGCCCGCGAACGGCTCCTGCACGCCCGCGAGACCGCCGCCGACGCCTACGCCCACTGGCTCGACCTGCGTGAACGCCGTCTGCGCGGCATCGCCGCCGAACTGGCGGCGGGCCTCACCCCCGGGGAGCCCTGTGCCGTCTGCGGCTCGCCCGACCACCCGCACCCCACCCCCGCAGCCGCCGACCACGTGGACCGCGCCGACGAGGAGGCCGCGTCCGCGGCCCACCGGTCCGCCGACGAGGGCCGCGCACGCGCGGAGGCCCGGCTCGCGACACTACGCGAGCAGCGCGCGTCCGCCGCCGCGGAGGCGGGCGACGAGCCGCGCACGGCACTCGCCGCCGCCGTCACCGGCCTGCGCGCCGACCTCGACGCCGCCCGCGCCCAAGCCGCGGACGAATCCGCCGCCCGTCAAGCGCTCACGACGGCCGAGCGCGACCACGACACCCTGCGCGACCGCATCCAGGAGACCGAACGGCGCACGGCCGCCCGAGTCTCACGGCGTACGGCCCTCGACGCGGAACGGGCCTCCCTCCTCGACGGCATCGAGCGCGCCCGCGCGGGAGCCCCCACGGTCGCCGCCCGCACGACCGAACTCGCCGCGCTGGCCGACGCGCTCGGCGCCGCCGCCGACGCGGCCCGCGCCACGGCCGAGACCGCCGACAGGCTCAAGACGGCGGACGACCGCGTCGCCACCGCAGCCTTCGGCGCCGGGTTCCCCACCCCGCGGGCCGCCGGGGAGGCGTCCCTCGACCGGGCGGAGCAGCGCGCCCTCCAAGAGCGCCTCGACAGCTGGTACGCCGAGGAGACCTCGGTCGCCGCGCTCCTCACCGAGGAGCGCGCCGCAGGACCCGCCGTGCACCTCCCCGCCGATCCCGCCGCCACCGAGGCGGCGCTCGTGGCCGCCACGGCACGGCTGCGCACGGCCGCAGCCGCCGAGGCCGCCTCCCGTGCCCGAGGAGACGCGCTCGACCAGCTCGCCGCGCGCGCCGCCGTGGATCGCGAACGGCTGGCACCGCTGCGGGCCGAGGCCAGCCGCGTCACCCGGCTCGCCGGCCTGACGGCGGGCACGTCGCAGGAGAACGAGTACCGGATGCGCCTGGAGACCTACGTCCTGGCCGCCCGGCTCGAACAGGTCGCGGCAGCCGCGGGGACCCGCCTGCACCGCATGTCGTCCGGCCGCTACACGCTCGTCCACTCCGACGCCCGCGCGCCCCACCGGCAGCGCTCCGGGCTCGGGCTCCACATCATGGACGCCTGGACGGGCAGGGCCCGCGACACCGCCAGTCTCTCCGGCGGCGAGTCGTTCTTCGTCTCCCTGGCCCTCGCGCTCGGCCTCGCCGACGTGGTGACCGCCGAGGCCGGTGGCATCCGCCTGGACACCCTCTTCATCGACGAGGGCTTCGGCAGCCTCGACGAGCAGTCGCTCGACGAGGTCCTCGACGTCCTCGACGGACTGCGCGAGCACGACCGCAGCGTGGCGATCGTGAGCCACGTCCCCGACCTGCGCTCACGGGTCCCCGCGCAACTCGAAGTGGTCAAGTCCCGCACCGGTTCGACGCTGCGGCACCACATGGCGCCCGCGACCGCCTGAACGTCCGCCGCACGGGCGCGGTGCGCGCGGAAACCCCCGCGCGCACCGCGCACCCGTCACAGTGCCGACAGCTCGGCCACCAGGTCGTCGAGGCCCAGCGAGCCCTGCGACAGCGCCGCCATGTGCCACTTCTTGGCGTCGAACGCGTCCCCGTGCGCCGCCCTCGCGGCCTCGCGGCCCGTCAGCCAGGCACGCTCGCCCAGCTTGTAGCCGATCGCCTGGCCCGGCATGCCCAGGTAGCGCACCAGCTCACTGGCCACGAAGTCGGCGGGCCGCCCGCTGTGCCGTCCGAAGAACTCGTGCGCCAGCTCGGGCGTCCACGTCTCGCCCGGGTGGAACGGCGAGTCGTCCGGGATCGTCAGCTCCAGGTGCATGCCGATGTCGATGATGACGCGGACCGCGCGCATCATCTGGCAGTCCAGGTAACCGATGCGCTGCTCGGCGTTCTTGAGCAGGCCCAGCTCGTCCATCAGGCGCTCGGCGTACAGCGCCCAGCCCTCCAGGTTGGCGCTGACGCCGCCGACCGTCGTCTGGTAGCGCGAGAGCTGGTCCGCGACGTACACCCACTGCGCGAGCTGGAGATGGTGACCGGGCACCCCCTCGTGGTACCAGGTGGACACCAGGTCGTAGACGGGGAACTTCGTCTCGCCCAGCGTCGGCAGCCAGGTGCGCCCGGGGCGGGAGAAGTCCAGCGACGGGCTCGTGTAGTACGGGGCCGCGGCGCTGCCCGCGGGGGCGATCATCGACTCGACGCGCTTGACGGGCTCGGCCAGCTCGAAGTGCGTGCCGTCCAGCGTCTCGATGGCCTCGTCCATCAGGGACTGGAGCCACTGCCTGACGTCGGCGAGGTCCACCGTCTCGCCCTCGGTGTCCAGGTGCTTCAGCGCCTCCCAGGGGGTCGCCCCCGGGAGGATCTTCTCGGTCTCCGCCTGCATCTCGGCGTGCAGCCGGTGGAACTCGGACCAGCCGTACGCGTACGCCTCGTCCAGGTCGAGGTCCGTGCCGTTCCAGTAGCGGACCCACCGGGCGTACCGCTCGCGGCCGACGGTGTCGGGGCCGCCCTCCACCGCGGGCGCGTACACGTCGCGCAGCCAGTCCCGCAGCGCCGTGATGGCCTCGGTCGCCGCCCCCGCAGCCGTGTCCAGCTCGGAGCGCAGCGCCTCGGGGCCGTCGGCGGCGAAGTCGGCGAACCAGCTGCTGGTGCCGTCCTCGCCGCCTATCCACTCGTCCAGCTGCCCGATGACCGTGACGACCTGGCGCGGGCCCGCGTGCAGCGAGCGGGCGAGGCCCTCGGCCAGCGAGGCCCGGTAGCCCTCCAGCGCGGCGGGCACGGCCCGCAGACGCCGGGCGATGGCGGCCCAGTCGTCCTCCGTGTCGGTCGCGGCGAGGGTGAACACACTGCGCACCGAGTGCAGGGGCGAGTGGAGGTTGCTCACCGCGCGCAGCGGTTCCCCGGCGTCGTGCACGGCCAGCTCGGCCGTCAGCCTCTCGCGCAGCAGCCTGGCGCAGCGGCGCTCCACGTCCGTGTCCGCGCCGGGCAGGCGCTCGGCCTCGGCCAGCCGCTCCAGCGTCCGCCGCTTCAGGTCGGCGAGGGCCTCCTCCCCGGCGGGGGAGTAGTCCGGCAGCGCGTCCGCCGAGGCGGCCACGCCGAGGTACGTGCCGGTGATGGGGTCGAGCTGGACGAGGGAATCGACGTACGCGTCGGCGAGCTGCCGGGGGAGCCAGGTGGTGGGATCTTCAGACATGGCCCCATCCTGATACGCCGAGGGGTGGTTCGTCACGCCCCCTCGGGCCTCTGACATGCCCGGATGGGTTCCCGGGCGGCGCCGCGCGTGATCCGCTGCCCGTACGCCCTCCCGGGTCAGCCGCCTGCCGCCAGGGGCAAGGCGGCGGCGGGCAGCGCCGTGACGCGGGCGCTCAGCACGAGAGTTGACCCTTCCGTGTGCCGTTCGAGCGGCAGGCCGGTGCCGCGCATCAGGGCGGGCATGGCGGTGTCGGCCGTACTCGTCACCGTGTATACGATCTCGCGCCGTTCGCGCAGGGCGATCGCCAGCAGCGACCGCAGCATCGCCGTGCCGATTCCCCGCCGCTGCCACTCGTCCTCGACCAGCAGCGCGATCTCGGCCTCGTCGTCGTCCCACAGGAGGTGCGCCAGGCCGACGACATGGCCTGGCGTGGTCTCGGCGGCCAGGCTCCGGCCGAAGCGCGGGCTCAGGAGGTGGCCGAGGTACCGGTCCGCTTCCCCGGGCGGGCCGGGGTAGCGGTGGGCGAGGGTGAAGGCCGAGCACCGGGCGTGCATCGCCCGTGCCGCCGTGAGGTCGTCGGGACCGGCGGTCCGCAGCAGCACCGGGGTCTCCGTGCTGTCCACGCCGTCGGCCGTCCGCCGCTGTGATCCGCCCCTGATGTCCGGCGCACACGACCGGCCCGACCGGTAACCGCCCAGGGAGTCGTGGGCGGCGCGGCGCGGGAGGCGGATCGAGCTGTGCTGTGCGTCGCAGTCTGCCATGCGAGCACTGTCGTCCTCGGTTATTGCGTGATCACGAACAGCCTGTGACCGGAGAGTAAAGGCGGCTTACGGGGCAAATGTTCCTCTCGCTCCAGCACCACCCGCCTCAGCCCGTACCGAGGCGACGCGCGCGAGCCGTGGCCCCGGTGCGTGCGCGGCGGCGCGCTCTGATGAGATGAACGAGTGGCAGACGACACTTCCGCTCACCCCGGCACGCCGACCGACCCCGTGGACATCTTCGAGGCGCACCGCGGGCTGCTCTTCGGCGTGGCCTACCGGATGCTCGGCCGGGTCGGCGACGCGGAGGACGTCGTGCAGGAGTGCTGGCCGCGCTGGTCGGCCGCCGACCACGCGGCGGTCAGGGAGCCGCGCGCCTATCTGGTGCGCATCGTCAGCAGGCTCGCCATCGACCGGCTGCGGCAGCTCTCGGCCCGCCGCGAGACCTATGTCGGTTCCTGGCTGCCCGAGCCGCTGTCCACCGACCGGGCCCTCGCCTCGCCGCACACGGCCCCGGACGGCGCTGACCACGCGGTGTTCGCCGAGACCGTCTCCTACGCGGTGCTCGTCGTCATGGAGTCCCTCTCCCCCCTGGAGCGCGCGGTGTTCGTGCTGCGGGAGGCGTTCGGGCTGCCGTACACGGAGATCGCGGCGGCCCTCGGGCGCGACGCCGCCGCCGTCCGGCAGCTCGCCGTCCGTGCCCGGCGGCACATGGTCGAGCGACGCCCCCGCTATACCGTGGACCCGCTGCACCAGCGCGACCTGACGGAGCGGTTCCTCGCCGCGGCCGTGGACGGGGACCTCGCAGGACTGCTGTCCCTCCTCGCCCCCGACGTCACGCTCGTCGCCGACAGCGGCGGCCTCGCCCGCGGCCCGCTGCGCGACATCACGGGCGCCGACAAGGTGGGCCGCTTCCTCATGGGCATCGGGGGCAACGCCCCTGCCGACCCCGGCTATCGACTCACCGCGCTCAACGGCGGGTTCGGCCTGGTCGTCACCAGCGCGGGCCGACCGCACAGCTTCTTCCAGCTCGACGTCGCGGACGGCCGCGTGCAGCGCATCCTCGTCCTCACCAATCCGGAGAAGACGGCCCACCTTCCGACGGACTGACGCGCGCCACCGCCCCATCCGTCCGGGAGCCGCCGCGCGCCGAATCCCCTTGGTCGCGCTCCCGTTCCGTCCCCACGCCCCGTCTCCCACCGGTGCCCTCCCGCCCGACGACCGCCTTTTCCCCGATAACGGCACCATACGGGCGCCCACTGACAATCCCTCCCCTGGATTGGTCTTGACCAAGGTGCCGTGCGCCCGTATGGTCCCCACATACGCAACAACCTTTCATAATCGCGCCATTGGCCCGCCGGCCCATGGCGCCCTGCGCATGACCGCCCGTCGTCGCCGGTCCCGTACCCACGGTTCCCGCGAGGCGACGGCGGCCCCGCAGGAGGTGGGACGATCACGGGAGGCAAGGGTGGGGACCACTCAGCTCGGCCGCGCGCACACGGCCGAAAGGCAGCCGGAGCCCAAGTACTGGCACCTCAAGACGGTGCTGACGGCGGCGCTCGACTCCGAGTTCAGCGTCGGCCAGTCCCTGCCCGACGAGCGGACCCTCGCCGCACGGTTCGGCGTCGCCCGCGCCACCCTGCGTCAGGCCCTCGACCAGTTGGAGATGGAAGGCCGCCTCCAGCGGCGACGCGGCATCGGCACGACCGTGGCCCCGCCCCGGGTCGGCGTGGACGTCAGCCCGCGCGGCCAGGGACTCCCCGGCGCCCCGGGAGACCCCTGGGCCACCACGGACGGCGGCACCGCCCCGCCACCGCAGCCCGTCGCACGCCTCCTCGGCACGGAGCCGGGCGAGCCCGTGCAGATCGCCCACCGCAGTCTCATCAGCCACAGCCGGGCCGTCGCCGTCGAGCACGTCTACGTGCCCGTCCCCGCCTCGCCCGCCGACCGCGGCGGCGTCCTGGCCCACCTCCACGCCCTCGCGCCCGACGGCCAGGACCGGGCTGTGGAACTGGGCTCCGCCGGGGCGGACGAGGCCCGGCGCCTCGACCAACTGCCCGGCGCCCCGGTCCTCGTCGTCACCACGCGCTACCTGTCCGGCGGGCACACGGTCGCCGTCGCCGTCGCGACCTACCGCGCCGACACGTGCCGTCTCACCTTCGGCGGACGGCAGCCCGTCATCGTTCCTGCCGACTGACGCGCTCCGGCAGCGCGAACAACTCCTCCTCCACCCGGTCGAGCGCCAGCCGCAGCGCGCCGAGCGGGACGGCCGCCGCGCCGAGCACGGACGCCACGACGCGCGGGGTGCGCAGGCAGTAACGTTCCAGCCGCGCCCGGAGCGGCTGCACCACCCAGTCGAGCCCGGCCGCCCACCCGCCGATCACCACCAGCTCGGGGTCCAGCGCGAGCACCAGCGCCGTCACGTCGTGCACCAGGCGGTCGAGGAACCGTTCCGCCGCCTGCGCCGCGCCCTCGTCCCCGGCTCCCGCGCGCGCGAAGACCGCCGCCACCGCCTGCTCGTCGAGCGGCACCAGCGGCTCCACGGATGTGGAGAGCAGCCGCTCCGGAGTGGCCTGACGCCCCAGCAGGTGCAGGGCCCCGATCTCCCCGGCCGCCCCGCCGTGCCCCCGGTGCAGCCGCCCGCCGATCAGCGACCCGGCGCCAGGACTGAGCCCCGCCAGGACCATCACCACGTCGTCCGCGCCGACCGCCGCGCCGAGCCACCGCTCGGCGAGCACCGCCGCGTTCGCGTCGTTCTCCACCTGCACCGGGCAGCCGAACATCTCGCCGAGCCGTTCCCGCAGCGGCAGCCCTGTCCAGCCGGGCAACGCCGTCCCGAGGCGCACCGAGCCGTCAGGGCCGACGATCCCCGGGCTGGCCACGCCCACCGCCCGCAGGGCGGCGTCCGGCGCGCTGTGGGCGGCCAGCAGTTCCGTCGCCGTCTCGGCCGTGCACGCCAGCCGCTCCTCGGCCGACGCCGCCGTGGACACCTCGCGCGCGAGCGTCCCGAGGCGCCGCCCCGCCAGGTCGGACAGGACGGCCGCGACCCGGTGTGCGCCCACCTCCACCCCGAGGAGATGCCCCGCCTCGGCGCGGAAACGGAAACGCCTGGCCGGGCGTCCGAGGCGCCGCGCCCCCGCCGTCGCGGGCTCCTCCGACGCGGCCACGAGACCGGACCGCGTCAGCCCGTCGAGCACTCCCTCGACGGTGGGACGCGACAGCCCGGTCGCCCCGGCCAGATCGGTCAGTGACCGCGGCGTCCGGCCCGCCTCGCGCAGCGCGCGCAGCACCACCGCCGAGTTGATCCGGCGCAGCAGCGACGGATCGCCGCCCACCAGGCCGCTCACAGCGCCCGTGTCCCCGCGCTCAGAGAATTGCGCCGGGCCGGTAGGCCGCCGCCGCCGGATACCGCTTGACGACGTCCTCGACCCGCGCGACCACCGCCGCGACCTGGCCGCCGGCGGCGCCGGTGAACGACAGGCGGTCCGCCATGAGGGCGTCGAGTCCCGGCCGGTCCAGCGGGATGCGTCCGTCCCCGGCCAGCCGGTCCAGCAGCTCGTTGCGCTCGGCGCCCTCGCGCAGGGCGAGCGCGGACGCCACGGCGTGCTCCTTGATCGCCTCGTGCGCCGTCTCACGGCCGACGCCCGCGCGTACGGCCGCCATCAGCACCTTCGTCGTCGCCAGGAAGGGCAGGTAGCGGTCCAGCTCCCGCGCGACCACCGGGCGGAAGGCGCCGAACTCGTCCAGCACCGTCAGGAACGTCTCCACCAGGCCGTCGAACGCGAAGAACGCGTCGGGCAGCGCGACGCGCCGGACGACGGAACAGGAGACGTCGCCCTCGTTCCACTGGTCACCGGCGAGTTCGCCCGTCATCGACGCGTAGCCGCGCAGGACCACCGCCAGCCCGTTGACCCGCTCGCACGACCGGGTGTTCATCTTGTGCGGCATCGCCGACGAGCCGACCTGGCCGGGCTGGAACCCCTCCGTCACCAGCTCCTGCCCGGCCATCAGCCGGATCGTCTTCGCCAGCGAGGACGGCGCCGCGGCGAGCTGCACCAGCGCCGTCGTCACCTCGAAGTCCAGCGAGCGCGGGTAGACCTGCCCGACGGAGGTGAAGACCTGGCCGAAGCCGAGGTGACCGGCGATCCTGCCCTCCAGCTCGGCGAGCTTGCGCTCGTCGCCGCCGAGGAGGTCCAGCATGTCCTGCGACGTGCCCACCGGGCCCTTGACGCCACGCAGCGGGTAGCGGGTCAGCAGCTCCTCCAGCCGCCCGAAGGCGACCAGCAGTTCGTCGGCGGCGGTGGCGAAACGCTTCCCCAGCGTCGTCGCCTGCGCCGGGACGTTGTGCGAGCGCCCCGCCATCACCACGTCGCCGTACTCGGCGGCCAGGCTCGCGAGCCGCGCGAGCAGCGCCACCGTCCGGTCGCGCACCAGTTCGAGGGACAGCCGGATCTGGAGCTGCTCGACGTTCTCCGTCAGGTCGCGCGAGGTCATGCCCTTGTGTACCTGCTCGTGCCCCGCCAGCGCGTTGAACTCCTCGATCCGCGCCTTGACGTCGTGCCGGGTGACGCGCTCGCGCTCCGCGATCGAGCCGAGGTCCACCTGCTCCAGCACCCGCTCGTAGTCCGCGACCGCGCCCTCGGGCACCGGGACGCCCAGCTCGTCGAGCGCCCGGAGCACCGCGAGCCACAGACGGCGCTCCAGCACCACCTTGTGCGCGGGGGACCAGAGTCCGGCGAGATCGACGGAGGCGTAGCGGGCGGCGAGGACGTTCGGGATGCGGGGCTTGTCAGTCACGGCACCGGATTCTACGGGCTACTCCTCGTTCACCGGCGGGGCGAGGTCAGGACGCTTCGGCGCCCGCCCGTCGCCCGACGACCGGCCCGTCAGGCGCCGCCCGATCCAGGGGATGAGGTGCTCCCGCGCGAACCGTACGTCCGCGGTGCGCCGCGCGTACCAGCCCGCCGGCAGGGAGAGCGGCAGCGTCTCGTCCCACGCGAATCCGGCCTCGTACCCCAGCCGCTGCCACACGGCCTCGGCCACCCGCCGGTGCCCCTCCGGGCTGAGGTGCAGCCGGTCGTCCGCCCACAGACGCGGGTCGCCGAGCGACGTGGAGGCGTACAGGTCCACCACGACGGCGCCGTGCCGCTCGGCCAGCTCGTCGATGAACTCGAACAGGCGCTCCATGCGGCTCCGGTAGCGCTCCAGCATCGGGCCGCGCCGCGCCGGGCTGCGCATGAGCACCAGTTGCTTGCACGTGGGCGCGAGCTGCTCGACGGACTGCCGCAGCAGTCCCGTGACCTGCTCCAAGTCGCAGCGGGGCCGCAGGACGTCGTTCAGGCCGCCGACGAGCGTCACGAGGTCCGCGCCCATCGCCGCGGCGGTGGGCACCTGTTCCTCCGCGATCTGCCGCATCAGCTTGCCCCTGACGGCCAGGTTGCCGTACATGAAACCGGCCCTGCGGCTCGCGAAGCGCTGGGCGAGCAGGTCGGCCCAGCCGCGGTAGGTGCCGTCCGGCATGAGGTCCGACATGCCCTCGGTGAACGAGTCCCCGACGGCGACGAAACTGCGGAAATCAGGTGCGCTGTCCATGGCCGCATCATCGTAGCCAGGGCCCTTGTATGCTCACCGGCGTGGCCCGTGTTGCCGAAGTGACCTCCTACCCGATCAAGGGCTGTGCGGGAGTGACCGTTCCCGCGATCCGCTTCGGCCCGGCGGGGGCGGCGCACGACCGCGCGTTCATGGTCACCGACACGGCGGGCGTCTTCCGGAGCCAGCGGGCCGATCCCCGGCTCTCCCTCATACGCCCGCGTGTCAGCGAGGACGGCTCCCTGCTTCGCCTCGAAGCGCCCGGTCTCGGTCCGCTCGACGTCCCGGTGCACGCGGAGGGGCCCGCCCGGCCCGTCTCCCTCTTCGGGGACCCCTACCGCGGCATCGACCAGGGCGCCGACGCCGCCGCCTGGCTCACGGAGGTCCTGGCCACCCCCAGCCGCCTCGTCCGGGTGCCGCCCGACCACGGCCGCGTCACGGACGGGGTGACGCCCGGCACCTCCGGATACGCGGACAGCTCCGCCGTCCACATCCTGTCCCAGGCATCCCTCGACGGCCTGAACGCCCGGCTGGCCGCCGAAGGGCGACCGCCTCTGCCGATGGACCGCTTCCGTCCGAACCTCGTGGTCACCGGCTGGGCGGAGCCGCACACCGAGGACAGGGTGCGTGAGGCAGCCGTCGGCGCCGCGGTCCTCGGGTACACCAAGCTCGCCGTCCGCTGCGCCGTCACGCTGGTCAACCAGGCGACGGGCGCGCGCTCCGGGCCCGAGCCGCTGCGCACGCTGGCCCGCTACCGCAGGGGGGCCGACATCGGGACGGGCGGGGGCGGGGTCTCGTTCGGCGCGAAGTTCTCCGTCGTGCGCCCCGGGCGGATCGCGGTGGGCGACGAGATACGGGTCGCCGCGTGGGCCGACGCCGGGCCCGTCCCCGCGTGACACATCCCAGGGCGTGAGAGCCGGGGAGCGGGGCACCCGGAAGGAACGTCGAGACAAAAAGGTGTGATGATGGAAATCTCCGGCATTATCAGTGCGATCGTCATCGGTCTCATCATCGGACTCCTGGGGCGTCTGGTGCTTCCCGGGCGTCAGCGCATCGGCATCCTCTGGACGATCGCCGTCGGCATCATCGCCGCCCTCCTCGGCTCGGCCCTCGCGTCCGGGCTCGACGTGAACGACACGAACGGCGTGGACTGGATCGAATGGCTGATCCAGATCGGGCTCGCCGCCGTCGGTGTCTCGCTCGTCGCCGGTGGCCGGAGCAGGCGCTGAGCACCCCGGCCCCGAGGCCGGGGCCCCTGCGCCCCGGCCCGATCGGCACCGCGCGTCTGCTCCTCGTGCCCCTGCACCCCGGGCACGCGGCGGAGATGGCCGCGGTGCTGGCCGATCCCGGCCTCTACCGGTTCACCGGCGGCACACCGCCCACCGCGGGGGCCCTGCGGTCGCGGTACGAACGGCTCGCCGTGGGCTCGCCCGACCCGGCCGTCTCCTGGTGCAACTGGACGATCGGCCTGCGCGAGGGCGGTCACCTCGCCGGCACGGTCCAGGCCACCGTGACGTCCGCCGCCGCGACCGGCCGGGAGCCGGTCGCCGAGGTCGCCTGGGTGGTGGGGACGCCCTGGCAGGGACGCGGCATCGCCACCGAGGCGGCACGCGGGCTCGTCGGCTGGCTCGCGGGCCGGTCGGTCCACCGCGTCGTCGCCCACGTCCACCCGGAGCACGCCGCCTCGGCGGCCGTCGCGCACGCCCTCGGACTCGCGCCCACCCCGCACCGGCAGGACGGCGAGATCCGGTGGGCCGGGACGCCGTACGGACGCCACCACCCGCCCGGCGGCGCCGCGGATGCCGATCGCCCGGCCCCTTCCTAGAGTGACGGGAGAGTTCGCGCGCACGGGGGGCAGACACAGGAGGCGGTTCATGGCCAGGCTCAAGTCCGTATCCAAGAATCACGCGGCCGGTAGCAGCCAGCCGTGGCTGCACCAGCAGGGCGAGGTGATCCAGGAGTTCGGCACGGTCAGGCAGCTGCCGATGGTCCTGTCGTACGACACCCGGATGTACTCCTGCCAGCGGCTGAACCAGGTCCTCAGCGACAGCCAGATGCTCTACAACCTCTACAAGAAGTGCCACTGGCTGATGCGTGGCCCGACCTTCTACTCGCTCCACCTGCTGCTCGACAAGCACGCGGGCGAGCAGCTGGAGCTGGTGGACACCATCGCGGAACGGGTGCAGTCCCTCGGGGGCGTCGCCGTCGGCGACCCGCGGCACGCGGCGGAGATCACCAAGGTGCCGCGCCCGCCGAACGGCGTCGAGGAGGTCCCGGCCATGATCTCCCGGCTGCTGGAGGCGCACACGCTGATCCTGACCGACTCCCACGACGCGGCGGCGCGGGCGGACGAGATGGGGGACGACGGCACCAACGACCTGCTCGTCTCCGACGTCATCAGGACCGGGGAGCTGGAGTCCTGGTTCCTCGCCGAGCATCTCGTGGACACGCCGCTCGTGCGGGCCTGAACGACGCGCGGAGCCGGGCGCACCCCTCGGGGGTGTGCCCGGCTCCTGTGTGTGCGGGTGTGTGCGGGCGGCCGGGGCGCGTGGGGTCACCGGTGTCGTCGATGCGTCGGAAGCCGACCGGAATTGACGCCCGGGAGGCGCTTGATGTCCTTTTCGGTATTTCGGACAAGAAAATCCTTTCTGTCCGGAACGCTCCGGCCCAGGAGGTCGTTTCCGCTTCGGGTGCCGGGGCAGCCGAGTGGGACACGACCTGGAGGCATGGCGATGGGATCAGCAATCGGACTACAGGGCCGGGCGACCGCCCGCCGGGCGGCCAACAGTTCGGCGATGGACGGCGCGGCACGCTGGGGACTGGTCGCGCGCGGCGTCCTCTACCTCCTGATCGGCGCCCTCGCCTGGCAGATAGCCTTCGGCACGGGGGCGGAGCAGGCCGATCAGGGCGGCGCCCTCCGCGAGTTGTCGGAGAAGCCGCTCGGTGGCTTCCTCATCTGGGCCGTCGGTGTGGGGCTGGTGGGCATGGCGTTGTGGCGGCTGTCCGAGGCGCTGTTCGGCGCCTCGGGACCTGACGGGCGCAAGGCGACCAAGCGGCTGCTCTCGGCCGGACGGTTCGTCTTCTACTGCTTCGGCGCGTACACCGTCCTCTCCTTCGCGATGGGCGAGAGCGGCAGCGGGTCGAGCGACCAGCGCTCCCAGGACATCACCGCCCGCGCCCTCGACCTGCCCGCCGGGCAGTGGCTCGTCGGGGCGGTGGGCCTCGGGATCGCCGCCGCGGGCCTGATGATCGCGGTACGCGCCCTCATGCGGAAGTTCCGCAAGCACCTCAAGGACGGCCATCTGCCCCGCCGGGCACGACGGTTGATCGACACCCTCGGCATAGGCGGGGGACTGGCCCGGGGCGCGACCTTCGCGGTGGCCGGTGTGTTCGCCGTCCAGGCAGCCGCCGACTACGACCCGGACAAGACCAAGGGGATGGACGACACCCTCCGCAGCTTCGCCGACACCCCCGCGGGCCCGGCACTGCTGGTCGTGATGGCCGTGGGCCTGGTGATGTTCGGTGTCTTCTCCATAGCCCTCGCCCGCTGGCGGGACGTCTGAGCCCTCGGGGCCGACCGGCGTCCGGCGGGCTGTCAGCCGGCCGGACGCGCGCGTCCCCCGTCCGCCGCCGACTGCGTGGCCGTCTCCAGCCGGGCGGCCAGGTAGCGGCGGTCGGTGTCCGAGGTGGCGAGCGTCAGGGCCTCCCGGTAGGCGAGGGCGGCCTCCCGGTGACGCCCGAGGCGCCGCAGGAGATCGGCACGCGTGGCCGGTAGCAGGTGGTAGCCGTCCAACGTCCCCGCCGCCGTGAGGGGGGCCAGGAGGGCGAGTCCCGCCGCCGGGCCCTCGGCCATCGCGACGGCCACCGCCCGGTTCAGCTCCACCACCGGGCCAGGCGCCCACCGGGCCAGCTCCCCGTACAGCAGTGCGATCTGCCGCCAGTCCGTCTCCTCGGGGCCCGGCGCCGTCGCGTGGCAGGCCGCGACGGCGGCCTGCACCTGGTACGCCCCCGGCCGCCGTCGGCCCAGCGCGCGGTCGAGCACGGCCACCCCCTCGGCGATGCGCGCCGCGTCCCAGCGTGACCTGTCCTGGTCGGCGAGGGGCACGAAGTCCCCGGCCGCGTCCGTGCGGGCCGCGCTCCTGGCGTTCTGGAGGAGCAGCAGCGCCAGCAGGCCGCCGACCTCCGGTTCGTCCGGGAGGAGACCGGCGAGCAGGCGGGCCAGCCGGATCGCCTCCCCCGTCAGGTCGGCGCGGACCGGCACCGGTCCCGCCGTGGCCGCGTACCCCTCGTTGAAGAGCAGGTACAGCACCCGCAGCACGCCGTCGAGGCGGGCGGGCAACTCCTCGCGCGGCGGCACCCGGAAGGGGATGCGGGCGTGCCGGATCTTGCTCTTGGCCCGGAAGAGCCGCTGCCCCATGGTCCGTTCCGACACGAGGAAGGCCCGCGCGATCTCCCCCGTGCCGAGACCCGCGACGGTGCGCAGGGTGAGCGCCACACGGGCCTCGTCCGACAGCGCGGGGTGGCAGCAGGTGAAGATCAGCCGGAGCCGGTCGTCCTGGACGTCCACCTCACCGGCCGCGAGGGACGGGAGGGGCGCGGCGGCGAGCTCACGGAGCTTGGCGGCCTCGACGGTCGCGCGGCGCAGGCGGTCCACGGCGCGGTTGCGTGCCGTCGTCATCAGCCAGGCGCCGGGGCGTGCCGGTACGCCGTCGAGCGGCCAGCGTTCCAGTGCCCTCGTGAAGGCGTCCTGCGCGCACTCCTCGGCGAGGTCCCAGTCGCCGGTGTGCCGGATCAGCGCGCCCACGATCCGGCTCCACTCGCCCTGCCAGGCGTCGGCCACCGCCGCGCGGGCGGTGGTGGCCGGGCTCATCCCCACAGCGGCCGGACCTCGATCATCCCGAACCGCGCCATGGGATGCCGCGCCGCCACCTCGATCGCCTCGTCCAGGTCCGCGCACTCGATCAGGTCGAATCCGCCCATCTCCTCCTTGGTCTCGGCGAACGGCCCGTCGGTGAGCAGCACCGCGCCGTCGCGCACCCGCACCGTCGTGACGTCCCCGGACGGCCGGAGCCGGTCGCCGAGGAGGCGGATGCCCGCGCGGTCCGTCTCCTCCACCCAGGCGGTCGGGTCCAGTTCCCCGGGCGGGGCGTCGAAGCCTTCGTCGGTGCAGATCAGCAGCAGGTATTTCATCGGTCCTCCTTCGGGCATCCCGCCAGTGCGGCGAGCGACACGGCCATGTTGTCCCGTAGCTGCGCCAGCCGCCCGGCGAGGGTCCCCGGGTCACGCAGCGCGGCGACGCGCGCGCCGCTGTCGCCGGGGCCGTGGACGAACGAGTGCCGCACCTCGGTGCGGTCGGCAGCCCCGGCGGGGCCCAGCTCGTAGCGCCACAACGCCAAGGGACGTGCCGGGTCGTCGTGCGCGTCGAGCACCGCCCAGGCGAAGACCACGGGGGCCACCGCCTCGGTCACCTCGCAGACGACCCGGGTCACCCTGCCGTCCGGGAAGCGGTTCCGTCCCTCGAAACGGTTCCCTGGCCGGATCGCGCTCGCCGTGGGCGGCAGCCAGGCGGCGTGGTAGCACTCGGGGCTCCAGGTGCCGTGCCGCGTCACATCGGTGATCAGTTCCCAGACGCGCTCCCGCGGCAACGGGACGGTCAGGGCCACCTCCGTGCGGGCGCCGGTGACGAGGTCGTGCATGTCCTGCTCCTTTCGACACCCATCCGACGAACCGACGGCGCCCTTTTCTACAGGCCCCGGGGAAAAATCTCGGACGACCCGCTCACCTGACGACGGCGAGGATGCCGAGCACCGCGTCGCAGAGGAGAGCGTCGCCGTGCAGCTCGGCCCGCCTGCGTGCCTCGCCGGGGCCGATCCCGCGCGTGGCCAGCCGCCAGAGCGTGTCGGCGCCGATGACGACCTCGGCGGCGGGCGGGCCCCTGTCGTCGGCCAGTTCCCAGCGCTCCGGACGGCGTACGGCGGTCCACCGGCCCCCGGCAGAGCCTGGCACCGTCACGCGCACGCCGCTTCCCACCGCCGCGTCCACGCCGCGCAGCGTCTGCGGGAGGGCGCGGAGGAAGGTGTCCAGCACGGGCCCGAGCAGCCGGGGCGCGTCGGCCCCCGGGCGCAGGACGGCGTCGCGGATCTGCTGCTGGTGCGTCCAGCGCTCGGTGTACTCGCGCGCCAGGTCGAGCCACGCGGGCGTCGGCGCGTCAGGGGACGCCCAGGAGACCGCGACCCCGGCCGGGCCGGCAAGCACGGCGTCCGCCCACAGCGCGTCCACCTGTGGGCCGAGGTGGGCGATGAGGTCCGCCGTCAGACGGGGGCTGAGCTGCCGCGACGTGGCGACGAAGTCCTCGTTCGCCCGGGTCAGGAACGCGGGCAGCGACTCGCCTGGCCCGGGGGACGGCCCGCCCCGGTGGTCGTCACGCCCGTTGGACAGGCGGCGGACGTAGCCGTGCAGGATGTGCGCGGTCACGTCCCCCACGTCCCAGCCGGGGCAGACCGTCGGGCGCGTTCGGTCCGCGGGGGACAGGGACGCCAACAGGCCGAGCAGTTCGGCGCGTTCTTCGGGGAAGAGGGGCCGCACGTCCAGCGGCGGCCCCAGCCATGACACGTCCATCGGCACAGCCGACCACAGGAACGCGGCCGGGGCAGCCGTATTTCGGCGCGGGGCGACGCCTGGCGGTCAGTGCTTGACCGCGACGCCGCCGAAGTCGTCGATGGGGCTGGTGAAGTCGGCGTCGAACAGTTCCGGCCGCCACAGCGCCGTGGACCCGACGCCGGGGGAGAGGAGTTCCAGGCCGTCGAAGTAGCGCGTCACCTGCTCAGGGGTCCGCAGGGTGAGCACGGGGGAGCCGCCGCCCTCGTTCCACTGCCGGACGGCCGCGTCCATCCGCTCCCCGCGCACCGCGTTGGTCGGGTGGGAGAGCGCCAGGTAGCTGCCGGCGGGCAGCGCCTCCATCAGGTGGGTGACGATCCGGGACGCCTCCTCCGCGTCCGGCACGAACTGGAGGATGCCGAGGAGCATCAGCGCGACGGGCTGCGAGAAGTCGAGGGTCGCGGCGGCCTTGGCGAGGATCGAGTCCGGGTCGTTCACGTCGGCGTCGATGTAGTCGGTGGCGCCCTCGGGTGAACTGGTCAGCAGGGCGCGGGCGTGCGCCAGGACCAGCGGGTCGTTGTCCACGTACACGACGCGGGTCGCGGGCGCGATCCGCTGCGCGATCTCGTGCGTGTTGTCCTCCGTCGGCAGGCCGGTGCCGATGTCGAGGAACTGGCGGATGCCCGCCTCGGCGGCGAGGAAGCGGACGGCCCGGCAGAGGAAGTACCGGTTGCCGCGCGCGTTCTCCACGATCTCGGGGAAGTACCGCATGATCTGGTCGCCCATGTCGCGGTCGGCCTGGTAATGCTCCTTGCCGCCGAGCCAGTAGTTCCAGATCCGGGCCGAGTGCGGCACCGACGAGTCGATGGCCGGAGGCTTCCGTTCAGACATGGCTCTCCCGCGTGAGGAACGCTGCCGGTCGGGGGGAGGCCATCATGCCACGGGCTCCGCACGGCCGTTCGAGGAAGGTGACGGCTCGTGGCATCCGGCGCCCCGGCCCCGCGGTCTGGTGGGATGGCGCGATGAGCGACACGCAGGCGCGGAGCATCGGCATCTTCCTCTTCCCCGGCGCGGAGGAACTGGAGGCCGTCGGCCCCTGGGAGGTGCTCGCCCACTGGACGCGGAACTTCCCGGGCGACGGCTGGCGGGCGTACTGCTTCTCGCACGACGGCGCGCCGGTGACGTGCGCCAAGGGGCTCACGATCCAGCCGCAGCGCCCCGCGGCCGGTCAGCCGCCGCCCGACGTGCTCCTGCACCCGGGCGGTGCCGGAGTGACGGCGCTGGTGGACGACGAGGCCCACCTGGAATGGCTCCGGCGGCAGCGGGAGGCCGTCCCGCTGCTGGCGAGCGTCTGCACGGGCGCGCTGGCCCTCGCCGCCGCCGGGTTGCTGAGGGGCCGCCCGGCGACCACCCACTGGTCGTCGCTCGACCTGCTGGTCAAGCTCGACCCGAGCGTCGAGATCCGGCCGGGGGAGCGGATCGTGGACGACGGCGACCTCCTCACCTCGGCCGGTGGCGTGGCGGGTATCGACATGTCGCTCCACCTCGTCGCCCGCCTCGCCTCCCCGGAACGCGCGCGCGAGGTGCGCCGGGCCCTCCAGTACGACGCGGAGCCCGGGGGGTGACCGCGCGCCGGAGGCGGGAATCCCGTTGCCCGCGCTCCGCCGACCGTCGTACAACGCGCGCATGACCGCCGACGACATCGCCCCGCTGGACCGCCTCCTCGCCGAACGGGCCTGTGAGCGGCTGATCGTGGACTTCACGCACCGGCTCGACCTCGGCGAGCCCGGCTCGGTCGCCGACCTCTTCACGCCTGACGGCGTCTGGGAGTGGCCCTACGACGGACGCAGGGTCGAGGGACGGGACGCGCTGCGCACCTACTTCGCGGGCCGACCCGCCGACCGGCTCTCGCGCCGTCAGATGACGAACGTCCTGGTCACCGTCACCTCCGCCTCCACGGCCACGGCGGTCTCCTACCTCGCCACCTACCGCGTGGACGGGTTCGACGGCACCATGATCCCGCCGCGGCTCCCCGCGAACGTCGGCCACTACGAGGACGACTTCCGCAGGATCGGCGGCGTGTGGCTGCTGGCCCACCGGCGGACACACCTGCCGTTCGGCAGTTCCACCACGCGCGTGGGGCCCGACGCGAGCGGCTG
This sequence comes from Streptomyces avicenniae, assembly GCF_000719135.1. Classification (GTDB taxonomy): domain Bacteria; phylum Actinomycetota; class Actinomycetes; order Streptomycetales; family Streptomycetaceae; genus Streptomyces; species Streptomyces avicenniae. The sequence goes on from NZ_JOEK01000020.1 coordinate 182,700, forward strand.
ACGGGCGTCAGATGCTGCGCCGGGCAAGGCGATTGCCGTTGACGGGCCGTCAACTCATTAGCGACGGACTACCCGCAGGTCGTCGGGTCACGGGCACTGGCGGCCATCTCCCCCTCGAACCGGGGGGCGTTCACGGCCTCTTGAGCCCGTACGTCCACCTGCGGAAGGATGAGGGCCCGGCGGCGCGTTCGGCGTGGCACGGGAGGACGGTGGATGGGCGACACCTCTGAGGTGACCTGGGTCACCTATGTGGGGGACGGCATGGTCGAGCTGCCCTCCACCATCGACGGCATCCGCGCGGCCCTGCCCGCGCAGCGGCGGCACGAGTTCGACGCCGTGGTGGGCAGCACCCCGGGCGACAGGCTCCACCAGGTGCTGGCCCACTGGGCGTTGGAGACCCACCCGCAGGCGGTCGCCGAGGTCGAGGAGGAGTTCGCACGCCTGGAGGTCGGCGATCTCTCCGGCTGCGTCCCCCTCGACGACCGCGACCGGGGGAACGGCGCGGCGTGAGCGGTTACCGCGTCCAGTTCGCGCCGCTCGCCGACGAGGCACGCCGCGCACTGCCGCGCCCGTCCCGCGTCCTGTTCGACTCCGAGATGAGCGCCACGCTGGGCCGCGACCCGTACGGCCACGGTTCCTGCCCCGTCGGGAAGGAGCGCGACCGCAGGGAGGCCACCGTCGCCGGTGCCTTCGTCGTGTACTACGTCTCCCGCACGGTCATGGTCGTCACGGCCGTGAAGATCGTCGCGCGCCCCTGACCGCGTCGCCGCACCGCGTCGTGGCCGTACCGTCACCGTTTCGAGGCATGGACCGGACGGCCCGCGTCACACCCCTTGCCGGATTCCCTGGGGGGCGTGGGGAAGGCAGATGGCCGACGACCGACCGGGCCGCGCACCGTCCGGGAGACATTCCGCAGGTCGCAGCCGTGCCTGCCATGCCTCGCCCCCACCCGGCGTGCCCTCGTCGGGGCCCGTCCCGCACAGCGGATGTGGGGACGGCCGCCACGAACGGAGGCACGCGGGCGCATACTGGTGATGATGACAAAGCCAGCTGCACCGAAGCGCTCCCTGCCCACCAGCCCCTTCAAGGCCCCGGTCGCGCCGCCCCCGAAGCAGTTCGCCGTGGGCGACCAGGTCACACACGACATGTACGGCCTCGGCCGCGTGCTCGTCATCGAGGACGGAATCGCGGCACTCGTCGATTTCGGCTCGGTGCGTGAGCGGATCCTGAGCCCGTACACCAAGATGAGCAAGCTGTAGGACCGGCCCCGCACGGTCACGTGCACGCCGTCCCCCTCCCGACCCTCCGACGTATGGGAAGACCTCTCATCGACCTCACCTCCCTCTTCTCCGCTCCGGAAGGGGCGCCCCGCCGGACCACCGCGGCGTCGCCACCTCCGACGACGAACCCCTTCCAGGCCCCGCACCTCGGGGACGACGAGGACTTCCTGACCGAGGACACGCAGGAACACCTCCCGGACACGCGCACGGCCCCGGCCCGGGGCAGGACCCGATAGCTCCTGGCGGTGCCCCGGCCCCTGCGACCGGGCGCCGCAGCCGCCCGTGCCCGGCGCCCCGGACGCGGCGGCGGATCAGCGTTGTCCCAGCAACTCGGCGAACCCCTGGCGCGTCGCGGCCAGCACCACACGGTCCTCGGCGCGCAGCACGTAGCCCGGGTGCAGGTCCCACAGCAGACCCGCCGTCTGTGACGACGCCAGGTCGGGCCCGCGTTCGTCCGGGGCCGCCGTGTCCAGGGCGATGATCCGCCAGGCACCCGGGCGGTTCACCTCGGCCACCGTCCGCCCACGGAAACGCGGCTGGGCGCGTACCTCGACCGCCGCGAACAGCAGCACCGTCCGCTCCACGGGCACGGCGCCCAGCACGTGGCGGCCCATCATCGCACCGGCGAACGCGGGCGCGGCCAGCGTCGAGACGCTGCGGCTGCGGGTCAGCGCCTTGGGGTGCGCGGCCCGCAGGGTCCTGAACACGGCTGTCGCGAAGTCGTCGTCGTACAGCCGCAGGACCACGCCCACGTCCGCCTTCACCGTGCGCGCGTACAGCGACGCCTCCAGGTTCGTCGCGTCCGAGCTGGTCAGCGCCAGCAGGGCCCGCGCCCGGTGGATCTTGGCCGACTCCAGCGGCCCTTCCTGCGTCGCGTCGCCGAGCACGACGGGCACGCCGAGCCGCCGCGCCAGCGGGATGCCCCGCGCCTCCGGGTCCTCCTCCACGCAGACCACCGGGACGTCGAGTTCGCGCAGCTGTTCAAGCACGCGCGTGCCGACCTTCCCGAGGCCCAGCAGCACCACGTGCCCCGACAGCCCCCTCGGGGGCCGCCGCAGCGCGGACGCGCCCCGGAACGCGCCGAGCGCCTGGAGCCCGGCCGCCACGAGGATCGGGAGCAGCGCGAGACCGGCCAGCCCGGAGACCAGTTGGAGGATCTGCCGGGGGACCGCGTCCTCCACGGCGGGGTCCCCGATCGCGAACAGGTCGAGCAGCGTCAGGTAGGCGGCGTGCAGCGGATGGTCCCCCGTCGTCCACGCCAGCGCGACCGCGAGCGCCACCACGGACGTGGCGATCCCGGCGACCGCCCACAGCAGCCGGGAGGGGATCAGGTCCCGCAGCGGCGCGGCCCGCCCCGTGCGGCGCCGTGACGGTACGGCGGGCCCGGCCCGGATGATCGCCTCAAGCACCACCGTCCTGCGGCCGACCGCCGCCGCCACGGTCTCGTCGTCCGGCAGGAGCAGGGGGTCGCGCGGACCGCCGCCGTCCGTGCCCTCGGCGCCCCCGGGGTCGTCGGCCGTCGAGGAGAGCAGGGCCAGCGTGCACAGCCCCGGCCGCGCCTGCTCGCCGCTGCCGGGCGGCGTCCGCTCGACCGCGTGCAGCAGCAGGCCGTCCGCCTGGACGACCTTGCGGGTGCCCACGATCGCGGCGCCCGCCAGGGCGGGGGCGGCCGTGTCCGCGTCGGAGAGCACCGTCGTCGTCGCCTCGGACACCGGGACGCCGCGCGGCCCCTCGGACGTGACGGCGGCGGCCTGGTCCAGCAGGTCGGCGAGGTGCTGGCCCAGCTTCCGGTTGTAGAGCCGGATGACGAGCCGCAGCCGGGGGTTCAGCCGACGGGCGGCGAGCGCGACGCGGATGTTGGTCACGTCGTCGTCGTAGACCACCGCGAGCGCGGCGGCCCCCTGCGCGCCCGCCTGCCGCAGCACCTCCTCGGTGGCCTCCGCCGCCTCGATCTCCCGGACGGGTATCGGCACGAACCCGGACGCGCTCGGCGGGGGCGGCAGCGGCATGCCCCGGCCGCGCGGCGCGATGGCACGTCCGAGCAGCGCGGAGATCCGCGTGCGGCTCGTCGCCGCGGGCACGCCACCCGGCGTCGGCGCGGGCGGCGCGACGAGGGTGACGCGCTGCCGGTACACCTGGTGCAGCTCCGAGGCGAGCCTCGCCGCCAACACGTCGTCACCGCAGACGATCATGTGCCCCCCGGCGGGGCTTCGCGGGACCTGACTCGTAATCAAGGACACGTGTTCTAGACGCGCGGGACGCGGTGACGGGTTCCCGTTTCCGCACTGAGACGTTCGCTTATGCAGCCGAGAGTGACGGCCATGGCCGTGGCCCGGGCGCGCACGGTGTGCTGGAGCCATGACGCACACACAGCACACCGACCACCCGACCACCCTCGTCGTCGGGGGCACGGGCAAGACCGGACGCCGGGTCGCCGCGCGCCTGACCGAGCGGGGTCTCCCCGTCCGGATCGGCTCCCGCGCCGGTCGGCCCCCGTTCGACTGGGACAGGCCCGACACCTGGTCCGCCGCCCTGGAGGGCACCGACGCCGCCTACATCACGTTCTACCCCGACCTCGCCTTCCCCGGCGCCGACGAGACCGTGGGCGCCTTCGCGGAGGCGGCCGTCGCCGCAGGGACGCGGCGCCTCGTCCTGCTGTCGGGCCGCGGCGAGGAGGGCGCGGTGCGCGGCGAGGACCGGGTGAAGGCGTCGGGCGCCGACTGGACGGTCGTACGCGCCAACTGGTTCGACCAGAACTTCAGCGAGAGCTTCTTCCAGGAAGGGGTGGCGGCTGGCGAGCTGGTCGCGCCGGTCGGCGACGCCGTCGAACCGTTCGTCGATGCCGACGACATCGCCGACGTGGCGACCGCCGCGCTCCTCGACCCCCGCCACATCGGCCGCACCTACGAGCTGTCGGGCCCCGACCTGCTCAGCTTCTGGGACGTGGCCGACATCCTGTCCTCGGCCATCGGACGCCCGGTCTCCTACGTCCCGGTGAGTGACGCCGACTACCGCGCGGCCCTCACCGCGCAGGGACTGCCCGGCGAACTCGCCGACCTCTTCGGCCTGATCACGGACGGGCGGAACGCGTCCGTCGTCCACGGCGTCGAGGAGGCCCTGGGACGCGCGCCGCGCAGCTTCACCGAGTACGCGAAGGTCGCGGCGGCCGAGGGCGCCTGGACCGTGTGACGCGCGGCGCGGGGCGGGCGGCGGGCAGGGGGCGCGCCGCCCGCCGGTGAGAGCATGACCCCTTGTGGTGAACGAACCTGATGCCCCGACCGTGCCCGCGCCGCTCCCGCTCCCGCGCCGCCTCGCGGAACTCGTCGCCGTCCGGCACGGACTGAGCGAGGCCAACGTCGTGTTCGAGCAGGCGAAGGCTGACGGCATCACCGACGCCGTGCTCGACGGGAGCGACACGGACGTCCCCCTCTCGGCGACCGGCGTCGCCCAGGCCACCGCGCTCGGCGCGTGGCTCGCGCGCACACGGGCCGGTACCGGTACCGGCCCGCGCCTCGACCTCGTGCTCTGCTCGCCGTACCGCCGCGCCCGCGACACCTGGGAGGCGATGCGCCGCGAGGCCGCCCGCCTCGGACACGCCCCCGACGTCCCCCTCCTGATCGACGAGCGGCTGCGGGACCGGGAGATGGGCGTCTTCGAACTGCACACCCCGGCCGCCATCCGCTCCCGCGCCCCCGCCGAGGCCGAGCGCCGCGCCCGCCTGGGCGACTGGCTCTACCGCCCGCCGGGCGGCGAGTCCCTCGCGGACGTCGCGCTGCGCGTCCGCACGCTCCTCGCCGAACTCGACGCCGCCGCTCCGGGGAAGCGCGTCCTCGTCGTCGCGCACGACGCCGTCGTGGTGTGCCTGCGCCACGCGATCGACGGCATCGGGGCGCCCGTGCCCCCCGGCGGTGTCGCGGTGGTGCCGAACGCCTCCGTCACCCGCTGGCACGGCGACGGAACACGGTTGCGCCTCGCCGAGTTCGGCAGCACGGCACACCTGGACCGGACGCCCCCCGGCGGCCTGCCCACGACCGGCCGTGAACCGAACGGGCCCCCTCGCCCGATCTGAGGACGTGACCCACACGAACGACCTCACCCCCCGCGACGACGGCGCCCTGCTGCGCGCCGTCGCGGACGGGGACCGGCGCGCCTTCGAGGAGGTGTACCGCCGCCACGCCCCCTGGCTCACCGCACGCCTGCGCACCCGCTGCGCCGACCACGCCCGCGTGGACGACATCGTGCAGGAGACGTTCCTCGCCGTCTGGCGCGGCACCGCCCGCTACCGGCACGACGGCGACGCCGCCGCCTGGCTCTGGCGGATCGCCGCCCGCCGCCTCATCGACACCCTGCGCGGCGACGGTGCACGCGGACGGCTCCGCCAGGCCCTGGGCCGCCTGCGCGACCGCGACGCCGTGTCCGCCGAGGACCTGGTCCTCACCCGCGTCGAACACGGCGACCTCGCCGGATCGCTCGCCCGGCTCTCCCCTGAGCTGCGCGCCGTCCTCCAGGCGACCGTCATCGACGGCCTCACCACGCGTGAGGCGTCCGCGCTCCTCGGGATACCGCCCGGCACGGTCAAGACCCGGGCGCAGCGCGCCCGCCGACAGCTGAGGGAGGAGCTGACATGACCTGGCACGCGACACCCGCCGACCTGCGGGACTACGCGTCGGGAACCCTGCCCGCCCCGCGCCTGTGGTCCATCGACACCCATCTCGCGGCCTGCGCACCCTGCCGCACGGCCCTCGCCGCCACGGCCGACCCCGCCGTCACGGACGCGGGCTGGGCGCGCCTCGACGCCGAGCTGGACGCCCCGCGGCCCGGCGCCGTCGAATCCCTGCTCGTCCGCTGCGGCACACCCGACCACACCGCCCGCCTCCTGACCGCCACCCCCGTGATGCGCCGCTCCTGGCTCGCCGCTGTGGCGCTGACGCTGCTCCTCGCCGCCGTGGTCGGCCGCACGGGGACCCCGCTGCTGCTGCTCGCGACGGCGCCGCTGCTGCCGCTGGCCGGGGTCGCGGTCTCGTTCGGCCCACGCATCGATCCGCTGTACGAGACGGCACTGGTGGCGCCCGTGCACACGTTCCGGCTGCTGATGATCCGATCGGTCGCCGTGCTGCTCACGACGCTTCCCGCAGCACTCGCGGCGAGTCTCACGATGCCGTCCGCCGCACTTCTCATGGCTGGCTGGCTGCCGCCCGCGCTGGCGCTCACCTCGCTGGGGCTCGTGCTGACGCCCCGGCTCGGCCCGGTTGCCGCGCCTGCCACGGTGGGCGCCGGGTGGCTGGCCGCGCTGCTGGCCGGACGGCTGCTGACGGACGGCGCGCCGTTCCCGCTGACGGCCGCCGGGCAACTGACCGGCGTCGCCGCCGCCCTCGCCGCCGCGGCCGCCCTCGTGGCCGCCCGCGACCGCTTCGACGGCACGAGCCGTCCCGCCCCCTACCTCCGACCACGAGCCGGGAGGCTCCCGTGACGCACCCGACGAACCACCAGGCGGCGCCCACCGTCTCCGCCGCCGGACTGACCGTCACCCACCGCCGCACGCGCGTGCTCGACGGCGTGTCCCTGCGGCTCGGCCCCGGCGTGACCGGCCTCCTCGGGCCCAACGGCGCGGGCAAGACGACGCTCTTGCGCGTGCTGGCCACCGCGACGGCACCCGACCACGGCGCCCTCACCATTCTGGGCCACGACCCCGCGACCCCCCGGGGCCGCACGGAGGCCCGCCGCGTGCTGGGCTACCTGCCGCAGAACCCGGGCTTCCATCCCGCTTTCACCGCCTTCGAGTTCGTGGACTACGTCGCCATCCTCAAGGAACTCACCGACCGGCGTGCCCGGCACGCCGAGGTGCGGCGCGTCCTGGAGACCGTCGGGCTCGGCGAGGTGCGGGGGCGGCGTATCCGGGCCCTGTCCGGCGGGATGCGCCAGCGCGTGGCCCTGGCGGCGGCCCTCGTCGGGGACCCCGCCTTCCTCGTCCTGGACGAGCCGACCGTCGGCCTCGACCCGGAGAAGCGCATGCGCTTCCGCGAACTGACGGCCGAGGCGGGCGAGTCCCGCACGGTCCTCCTGTCCACCCACCAGACGGAGGACGTCGCCATGCTCTGCCACCGAGTCGTCGTCATCGACGCCGGGCGCGTCCTCTTCGACGGCCCGCCCGACGCGTTGCGCGCCCGCGCGGCGGGACGCGTCTGGACCGGCGCCGACCGCGCCCCCGGCGCGCTGGCCGGATGGCGCACCGGCGTGGGGACGTACCGCAACGTCGGCGACCCGCCGTCCGGCGTGTCCCCGGCCGAACCCACCCTGGAGGACGGCTACCTGCTGACCCTCCACGCGCGGGAGGCCGCCGTATGACGCTCCTCGCACGCCCGCCGTCCGCCACCGCGCCCTCCGCCCCGCGCGGCGCCGCCCCCGTGACCGCGCTGGCCTGTGCGGAGGCCCGCCTGCTGCTGCGTCACCCGCTGGTCGTCCTGGCGCTCGCCGGGCAGATCGCGCTGCTCACGCGGCGGGCGCTGACCGGCAGCGCCTACCCGGTGCTCCACGTCATCGACCGGGAGACGCAGTACGGGCCCCTGCTGATCGGGCTCGCCACCCTGATCGCCGCGAACGCGGCGCTCCTGCGCTCGCACCGGCACGGCACGGACGCGCAGTTCGGCGTGCTGGTCGTGCCGGAGTGGCGGCGGACGTCGGCCCATCTGCTGTCGGTGATCCCCGTGGCGCTCGTGGTCGCGGCGCTGGTCGCGGGGGAGTTCACGCGGGACGCGCTGCGACCGGGAGCGGTCGGGCACGCCTCGGTCCCCGAACTGGCGACCGGACCGGCGGTGGTGGCGCTGCTCGGTGTGGCGGGTGTGGTGCTCGGGCGGGCGACGCGTTCGCCGCTGGCCGCGCCGCTCGCCGTGGTCGGGTTGCTCGCGCTGCTGCTCGGTCTGGCGACCGCCTCGGGCGGCGGGCGGTGGCTGGCGCCGATCGCGTTCGACGAGGGGGACGGGGCGCTGCCGTCGGGGCTGGTGGCGCGTCCGGCGGGCTGGCACCTCCTGTACCTGACCGGGCTCGCCGCCCTGCTCGGCGCGGGCGCGGTGCGGTTCGGCGGCGGCAGGACGCGCCTGGTGTCCGTGGTCGCGTCGCTCGCGGCTGCGGCGACGCTGGCCGGGGCCGTGGGGCAGGCGCGCGGGACGGGGGAGTCGGTCGCCCTGGCGCGTGCGCAGGCGCTGTCCGACCCCTCTGACCAGCAGGTATGTGTCCTGAGGGGAGTGGTGACGTACTGCGCGTTCCCTGAGTTCCTGCCCTGGGTGGACGAGTGGGAGCGGGTCGTCGGGGAAGTTCTCACCGGACCGGGAACTCCGATCGGTGACCATGCGTTCACTGTGCGTCAGAGGGTGTCCGTCGAGAGCGGGACCGGAGCGACCGGGGGAGAGGCCCCGCGGGTGTCACCGGGCGAGGTCACGGCGAGCACCGCGTGGGGCGGCGACCTCGACCTCGGGTTCGCCGCGGGAGTGGCAAGAGAGGTGGTGGTCCATGACGTGACGACGGCCGGGGTGTACTGCGACGCGCGCGCCGTCCTGATCACCTGGCTGGCCGTCAACGGAGTGCCGGACGGCCCGGCGCGGTTCGAACGGACCCTGGAGCGGCAGCATGCCGGCGGAGGGGCGATCCTCCTGTCGTCGGGCGCGCCTGTCGCGCTCAGGGAACGTGAGACCGCTGTCGTCAGGGCGCTGTTCGACCGGCCCGCGGCCGAGGTCGGTCAACGCGTCAGGACGCACTGGGCCGAGCTGACCGCCCCCGGCACCTCCACCGACCGCGCGGCCCGCCTCCTCGGCGTCGGGGCCCCCGCCGAGACGGCGGCCGACCGGGAGTGGGGGTGCGCGTGAGGCGCCGTGCAGCCGGGACGGACGCCGCGCGCCGGTCACGCGCGCGCCCCGGCACGGCCTCGGCGCTCGTGCGTGCCGAGGCGCGGGGTGTCCCGTGGCGGCTGCCCGCCGCTGCCTGGGGCGCCGGGCTCGTCCTCGCGGTGGCCGTGGCACTGCTGCCGGAGGTGGGAGCGGAGCAACGGCTCGGGCTGCTGCGGGTCGTGGCGCTGTGCGGTGCGGTCGGGGTGGCGTTCGCGCTCGACGACCCGGCGCGGCACACCACGCGCGTCGCGCCTGTCGGGCGTCCCCTGCGGCAGGGGCTGCGGCTCGCCCTGCTGCTCCCGTCGGCAGCGGTGTGGTGGGCGGTCGTCGTCGCGGTCGGCCGTGGCGTGGACCCGGGACCGCCCGCGCTCGCGCTGACCGTCGAGGCCGCCGCCCTGGCCGCCCTCGCCGTCGCCCTGGCGGCCGGTGGGATTCGGTTCAGCGGGACGACCGGGCCGGGCGCGGCAGTCGCCGGTGCCCTGCTCGCCCTCTTCACGGTGGCCATGGTGCTGCCCGAGGGCCGGACCCCGTTCGTGCCGCTCGGTGACGCCCGCTGGACCTCCGTGCACCTGGGCTGGTGCGTCGCGCTGGCCGTGGGCGCGGTGGCCTGGCCGCTGCTCGCGCGCGAGCCCTGCGGGTCGCGGCGCTGAGCCGTGCGGCGGCGGGCGCGCTCAGACCTGCGCGTGCCGCACGTGGAGGTGGCCGTCGCGTGGATGGTCGGGTGGCGCGGCGGGGAGCACGCCGCGCAGCGCGTAGCCGCACTTCTCCGCGACGGCGCACGACGCCGCGTTGTCCTCCTGGTGCAGCAGCTCAAGGCGTTCGAGACCGGCCGGGCCGAAGGTGGCGAAGGCCCAGCCGGTCAGCGCGGTGAGCGCGCGCGGTGCCACGCCGAAGCCGCGCGCGGCGGGCACCGTCCAGTAGCCCACCTCGGCCGAACGTGCCCCGCCGACCGCCCCCTTGAGGACGACGTTCCCCAGCACACGCTCGCCCACCACCCCGTCCGCGCGGTCACGCGCGCCCGGCGCGGGGCCGACCACGGCGAAGGCGAGACGGTCCCCGTCCGCCCAGCCCTGGCGCTGTCTGCCCAGCCAACGGGCGGCCTCCGCCTCGTCGTCCACCCAGGACGTCAGCCAGCGGCGCATGGCCCGGTCCTCGAACGCCGCGAGCACGGCGGGCATGTCGGACTCCAGCCACGGTCGCAGGGTCAGGGCCGGTCCTGAGACCGACTCCTCGGTACGCAGGACGACGGTGCTGGTCACGCGTGAATCCTAGGAGCACACCGGGCGGACGCCGCTTCCGGGGGGCGCGGCCCGGGAGACCGGGCGGACCACGCCCCCGGAAGGAGCAATCCCCGCCGCAGCGCGCGTCCCAGGGTCAGATGAACCCCGGGTGGCGCCCCGTCACCCTCCCCTCATCGCCAAGGAGCGACGCCCCATGCGTATCCGTACCGCCTTCACCGCCGCCGCCCTCTCCGCCGTCGCCGTGCTCGGTGCGGCCGTTCCCGCCGCCGCCGACGCCGACGCGAAGGGCACCGCGGTCGGTTCGCCCGGCGTCCTCTCCGGCAACGTCGTGCAGATCCCGATCAGCATCCCGGTCAACGTCTGCGGCAACAGCGTGAACATCCTGGCCCTCCTCAACCCGGCCGCCGGGAACGTCTGCATCAACGACGTCGATCACCACGGCAAGAAGAAGTAACGCGGCGCGCGCCCTCAGAGGGCGCCGTCACAGCAGCCGTCCCGCCGCATCCGGCGCCCTGCATCCAGCCAGTGCTCCGCGTGCGGCGACGGCCCGTCCTCCGCGACCGCGCCCTCGAACGCGGCCGTCAGCTCAGCCTGTTCGAAGACGTGCCCGCCCCGCAGCACCGTGACGGTGCGCACGAGCGAGGCGAAGTCGGTGAACGGATCACCGTCGATCACCGTCAGGTCGGCGAGCTTGCCCGCCTCCAGCGTCCCCAGCTCGTCCTCCAGCCCGAAGACGCGGGCCGGGAGCGACGTGGCCGTACGCAGCACCTCGGCCGTGGGGAGCCCGGCCCGGTGCAGCGCCCGCAGCGCCAGGTGCAGATGCAGGCCCACCGGCACGAGCGGCTGATCGGTCCCCACCGCCACCAGCCCGCCCCCGGCCAGCACCCGCCGGTACACGGCCGTCTCCGTGTCGAGCGCCGCCAACTCCCCGTCCGTCGGCGGGCGCGCCGCCTGCTGCCGCACCAGCGGCACGTCCCAGGGCGGCATCAGGACCGTGACCCGGGGATCGTCCGCCAGGGCCGGGTCACTGCCCAGCAGCGGGTACGCCGTGAACGGCGTCGCGACGAGGTGGAAGTCCGTCCCCGTGTAGACCTCCTCCACGTCCTGCCCGGCGCGCCCGGTGCCGGACGTGGCGTGCCCGTACTCGGCGCGCTGCGTGGCCTGAAGGTGTGTCGTCAGGTCCTGCCCGCTGTGGATTCCCGCCGCGCAGTAGTGGCTGCCCGCCCGCACCCCCAGCCGTTCGTGCGCGTAGGCCCTCGCCTCGTCCATGAGCCACAGGGGCGCGCGCACGTAGGTCTTGACGAAGTCCCAGTCGAGCCCGGACGCCCGCTCCAGCGACCTCCGTACCCCGTCGCGTGTCCGGTGGGCCCGGCCCATGCTGTAGCCCACCCGTCCGCCGTCGAGCAGTTCGCCCGTCGCGAGCAGCCGGGGCCCCGCCAGCTCACCGGCGGCCACCGCTTCGCGCAGCCGCGCCTGCTCGTACGCGAAACCGCCGAGCGAGACGGCGGTGGTGATGCCGTACGCGAGCTGGAGCGCCGTCTGCCGTCCGCCGTACGTGCTCTGCCAGGGATGCGTGTGTGCGTCCCAGAGCCCCGGCAGCACAGTTCTGCCGGACGCGTCCACCCGGCGGTCGGCCCGCCGACCCGCGCGGTGCGGCTCGATCGCGGTGATCCGTCCGTCGCGCACGACGATGTCCACGTCGCGCCTGACGCCCGCGCCGGTCCCGTCCCAGACGCGGCCCGCGTGCACCACCGTGTCGGCGGCGCGGGGGCGTCGGTAGGACAGATCGACGGGCACGGTGACCGGCGCCGAGCCGTCCACCCCGATCCGCCGCAGTCGTCCGGCCGACAGGTACAGCAGCGTGCGGGAGTCCCCTGACCAGGAGGGGTGGTCGGCCGCCTCGGACGTGAGCCTGCGCGGGGGGCCGGTGGGGGTGCCGTCCGCTGCGACGGGGAGCAGCCACAGCGCCGACTCCGCGATGACCGCCATCCACCGGCCGTCGGGGGACCACACGGGGCCCGAGTCGTAGCGGTCGGACAGCGAGGTGTGGGGCGCGACGGCGTGCAGGACGGCCGTGCCGTCCGTCGTGTCCACGACGCGGATGAGGTTGTAGCCCTCGCGGAAGCGCTGGTTGATCCTGTTCCGGTCGCACAGCGCGACGTACCTGCCGTCGGGCGACCAGCTGGGGCGTCCCGGCAGGCCGCCGCCCGCCAGCGGCGCGGCGAGGGTCCGTTCGGAACCCTCGTCGAGATCACGGACGACCAGGTCGCCCGCCATCGTGAGGGCTGCGAGACGTCGGCCGTCGGGCGAGAGCGCGGGGAAGACGCGCCCGCCGGTGGCGAGCACGGTCTCGGCGCCCGTGCGCAGGGTGCGGCGGCGCACCGCGTACAGCCCGTCGCGGTCGTCCGCGAACACCAGGCTTTTGCCGTCGGGCGCCCAGGTGGGGGCGAGGACGTAGCGCGTCGGGTCTGCTCCCAGGACGCGTCGCGGGCGGGCGCTGCCGTCCACGGGCGCGGTCCACAGCGCGTTGAGCGCGGCGAACGCGACCTGCCGTCCGTCCGGCGACAGGGCGGGCATGTGGAGACTGCGCACGCGGTGACGGCCGCCGTCGTCGAGGGAGTGGCGCTTGGCGCGGTAGCGGTCGCGCCGTACGGGCAGCGCCGCCGTGAACGGGATCTCCTCCCCTGCGTCAGACGTGCCGGGGCGGACGATGCGGAACTGGCCGTCCACCGTCAGCAGCAGCTCGTCGCCCGAGACCCAACGCACGGGCACCGGGTGGATGTCGCCGTCCACCGGGACGGGGGCGCCGTCCACCACGAGGGTGCAGGACGCGCCGGGTTGCGGAGTTGTGCGCAGGTATGCGAGGCGCCCCTCGGGGGAGAGCGAGGGCACCATGATCTGGCCTGCGTCCGGGGCGGTGTGCTCCGTCGTGACGGCGCCGGTGCCGTCCGCCCGCACCGAGGCGACCGTCCGCGCGCGCAGCTCCCCTGGCGTGCCGACCGCCGCGCGGACGAACAGGATCCGCCGCCCGTCCGGTGACCAGGTGGGGTCGAAGTCCTCCCAGGCGCCGTCCTGGAGCGGGCCTTCCTGGTCCGGGAGCCCGGTGAGCCGGGTGAGGGCGCCGGAGCGGACGTCGAGCGTCCAGACGCGGTAGGGGGCGCCCGTCACCGGGTCGCCGTCGCGTTCTGAGGAGAACGCGATCCGCGTGCCGTCCGGGGACCAGCTGGGGGCGCGGTCGTCCCAGGGGCCCTCGGTGAGCTGGCGGAGACCCGTGCCGTCCGCGTGGAGGGTGAAGAGGTGGTAGCCGCCGTCGCGGTAGGCGGTGACGGCGAGGGTCCGTCCGTCGGGGGAGAAGTGGGGGCGCCCCGGTTCCAGGTCGGAGGGGGTCAGCGCGGTGGCCGCGCCACCTGCGCGCGGGACGGACCACAGGACGCCCTGGATCTCCGCCACGAGCCTGTCGCCCGCGGGGGAGAGGGTCGCGGCGCCGTTGGTCGCGGCGGTGAAGGTCAGCGTCGCGGTACGAGACGCGGTACGTGCGGTCGTGGCGGCGGTGGCGGAGGTCACCGGGGCGAGGGCGGCGGCGCCGGACGCCGTCGCGGTCGCCTGGAGGAAGACGCGGCGGGTGAGGCCCGGGGACCCGGTACCTTCCCCGTCGTCCGGCGGCACGGGGCCGAGGGCTGAGGGCGTGATGGGGTTCACGGCACGGCACCCTAGGGGGCGCGCGCGGCGCGCCGGACCCCCACGGGGAGTGCGCCACCGGCGCGCGCATCGGCAGAACGCGCCGTCCCGAAGCGGCACTTACCGGGCGCGCGTGCACATGGCGACACCGTGCCGGGGGCGCCGCACCACACGGGGCAACACTGCTGCCACGACAATGTCACGCGCCCCGGCACGCGGACGCCCAGGGGGCCGCGACGAGACGCGGGCGACTCCCCGGCGGCTCCCCGCGGCCCCCTGATCCGGCTCCTCCACCGCGCGCACTACGGTGGCGTGATGACGCAACGACCCAGGTCATCCACGCCGGACGCCGCCCGGGCCCGCCACGGTGGCCCGCCCACGGGGGCCGCCCGGTGAGCCGCGAGGCGATCGGCGTCGCGAGCCGCTACCTGTCCGCCGCCGACCTGCTCCTGCCGCGCCGGATCACCGGCTTCTGGCTCGTCGGTTCCGCGGCACTCGGCGGCTGGCGCCCCCGGCGCAGCGACACCGACTTCATCGCCGCGACGGACGGCCCGCTGGACGCCCGCGACCTGCGCAGGCTGCGCGCCCTCCACCTGGCGGGCAACGCGTTCCCCGCCGGTTCCGCGCTCCTGCACGCGCGGCCCACCGTCCCCGGCACGGTGAACGGCGCCTACGTCAGCGCCGACGACCTCGCCAGGCCGGTCACCACCATCCGGCCGCTCGCCTCCCACGTCGGCACGGCCTTCCGCCCCGGGTACGGCTCCGACGTCAACCCGGTGGTGTGGAAGGTCCTCGCCGAGCGCGCCATCACCCTGCGCGGCCCGGCGCCCTACCTCCTCGACCTCGACCCCGAGCCGTCCCGCCTGCGGCCCTGGACCCTGGCCAACCTGCGTGAGCACTGGGGCTCCTGGGCCCGCCGTGCCCTCAACGGCAAGCCGCCGCCCGCACCGCTGCTGCGGGCCGAGATCACCACGGGCACGCTCGGCCCGCTACGCCTGCACCGCACGGTCGCGACGGGCGAGGTCGTGACCAAGGAGACGGCTGGGCGCCACGGGCTCGACCTCTTCCCGCCGCACCGGCAGGCCCTGATCCACGCCGCGCTGGCGCACCGCGACGGCGCCACGCCGCCCGCGTCCCCGCGGCTCCTGCGACTGACAGGCGAGTTCGCCCTCGAAGTCATCGCCGACGCCGAGCGGATCGCGGCGCGGGACGGGATCGGGTGACGGTGCCGCGCCGAGCGGCGCCGTGTCCGGCCCGCCGCGCCCCGTGTACTCCGGCGCGCGTACGGACGGATACTCCCGCTGTGGGACGACCGGCGCGGCTCTTCACGAGACGGTGGAGCCATGTCACCACTGCCGCGCCCCGCCCGCCGGGGCCTCCTCGTCGCCCATGTCGTGTCGTCGGTCGGCTGGCTCGGGCTCACGCTGTGCCTGCTGGTGCTGGCCGTCGCGGGAGCCACCGGGGACCAGGACCGCGCGGAGGCCGCCCACCGCTCCATGGGGACGTTCACCGACTGGCTGCTCATACCGCTCGCCGTGTCGGCCGTCCTCACCGGCGTCGCCCTGTCGCTCGGCACCCACTGGGGGCTGCTGCGCCACCGCTGGGTCGCGGTCAAGCTCTGGAGCACGCTGGCGGCGGCCGGGGCGTCCGTGCTCGTCTTCAGGAGAACGGTCGAGGAGGCCGCGGCCCATGCCGCGGCGGGCATACCCGTGGACGACACGGCGGGCCTGCTCGCCCCGCCGCTCGTCTCCCTGACGCTGTACGTGTTCCTCACCGCCGTCTCCTACGTGAAGCCGTGGGGCCTCACCCGGCGCGGGCGGCGCCTGCGGGAGCGCGAGCGCTGGATACGCACGACGCGGCGGCGGGTCCTCGTCGCCGGAGGCCCGCCGCCGCGGCCCGGCGGTGACCGGGCGGAGCGTGAGGGGGAGGGGGAGCATCAGGCGGCGGGACGCGCTCGCCTCGCGCCGGGTCAGTAGGCGCTGTTGACGTTGTCCATCGAGCCGTAGCGGTCGGCCGCGTAGTTGCAGGCGGCGACGATGTTGGCGACCGGGTCGTACAGGTCGTACGGCGTGCCCTCGACGTGGTAGCGGTCGAAGGTCGGCTGGATGACCTGGAGGAGCCCCTTGGACGGCACACCGTTCTGGGCGTTGATGTCCCAGTTGTTGATCGCGTTCGGGTCGCCGCTGGACTCGCGGATGATGTTGCGGTGGATGCCCTCGTAGGAGCCGGGTATGCCGTGCTCCTTCATGATGGCCATCGCCTCACGGATCCAGCCGTCCAGGTTGTCCGGGTAGGTCACCTCGGCGGGCTTCGACTCCGGCGCGGCCTTGGCCTCGGCCTCGGGGGCGCTCTCCGGGGCGGCCTCGGGCTGCGCCTCCGGAGCGGCTTCCGGCGCGCTCTCGGGCTGGGTCTCCGGCGCGGTGGCCGCGACCGTCTCCGGTGTCTTCGCGGCCGGGCTCCGCTCGGGGGCGATGTCCAGGAGGTGCTGCTGTCCGCCGAGCGTGTCGCTCACCGTCGTGGCGTTCTCGCCGGGAGCGGCGCTGAGGAACGCCATCGGGGCGTCGGTCTGTGTCGCCACGCGCGCCGCCGACTCGGCGGCGGACGCGTGTGCCGGGACGAGGGCGACGGTCAGGGCCGCGGCGCCGGCGGTGACGACACCGGCGAGGGACGCCTTGCGGTTCCACGTCCGGCGCGTGCCGGTGGTGCGGGTCGCGGTCAAGAGTGGTACCTCGTTCGCAGAGAGGGCGGTAAACGTCGCGAATGCGGACGAGCGGCCATTCTCAGCAGGTGTTCCGAAGCCCGACAAGCACGGGACCTACGAGCCTTTTTCGTAGGCGAAAGTCCCGGTCCCAGGGCTCTGCTCCGGCGTCAGTCGAGTGATTGCGACCGCGAACTACTATCCCCGATCGTATGTGACCCGGGTCACGTGGCCCGGCTCACACGGCGGGCGGCCGGGGCGCACACCACGTCGCCCCCGCGACACTCACTGTCACGGGGGCCGCGGGGAGAGGCGTGGCTGCGCCCTGCTCGGGCTGTGTTCAGGCCAGGGTCAGGTTGTGGTCAGGTCGTCGCTTCCGCGCGCACCGGGGTCACGGAGAGCAGGGAGACGCCCTCGTCGGCGCAGCCGGTCAGGCCCTCGTCCGGCAGGTACAGGGCCGACCGCTCGTCCGGCGGGTAGACGCGCAGGCCGCGCGCCGGAGTGGGGTCGCAGTCCTCGGCCGGGTGGTTCGCGGCCTGCGTCACGCGCAGGTCGGCGAGGGCCGAGGCGCCCGGCGCCAGGGCGACGGCGGTGGGCGCGCCGCCCGTCTCCTCCCGCTCGGCGGCGGCGCCGATCTGCTCGCCGTCGTCGCCGGTCACCAGGGAGACGCCGGGGAAGCCCGTCATCACGCAGGCGGCCTCGCCCGTGTTGGTGAGGCGGAGCGTCAGGTACACCGACCCCGCCGCGCCCTCCGACGCGGCGATGTCGAGGCCGAGCCGGTCGCTCGCGCAGGCCGCCGCGCCGTCGTCCTCGGCGGACGGGTCGGCCGTGGGGGAGCCCGTGGGCGCGCTCCGCTCCGGGGACGGCTCGGCCGAGGGCGAGTCCGCCGGGGGCACCGGCCGCTCCGTCGCCGACTCGCTCGTCAGGGAGTCCTCCGGCGCGGGGACGGACGAGCGGGACACCGGCGGCGCGCTCACCGGCGGGTCCCCGTCGGGCCGCGACAGCGAGACGACGGTCGTCGCCCCGGCCAGGCACAGCACGGTGACCGCCCCGGCGGCGACCACCCGGCGGCGCCTGCGCGCCGCGGCCCGGCGCCGCACCGCCGCGAAGCTCCCCGCCGGAGGCGGCAGCGGCGTCACGGGTGCCGAGAAGGCATCGACCAGCTCGGAAGGCTCCTGCCGCCCGCCCGGCGCACCGGACGGGTCATGTGGTGATGTCATGAGGTCCCCTCAACGCGCTCCGCAGCCGTTGCCTGGCCTTGTACAGGTCGCTCTTGACGGTGCCGGGACGGCGCCGCAGCACCGCCGCGATCTCGTCCACCGGCAG
Source organism: Streptomyces avicenniae (assembly GCF_000719135.1). Lineage (GTDB taxonomy): Bacteria > Actinomycetota > Actinomycetes > Streptomycetales > Streptomycetaceae > Streptomyces > Streptomyces avicenniae. Next base: position 200,803 of record NZ_JOEK01000020.1, read on the forward strand.
CCCGGCGTAGTAGTGCAGCAGGACGGTCACCCGCTGGCGGTCCGGCAGGGACTCCACGAGGGCCCGGACGCCGAGCCCCTGGTCGGCGGCCGGTGCGTGCTCCCGCGCCACGTCCAGGTCACGCGCGGCGCGCCGCTCGCGGTCCCGTCCGCGCCAGTGGTCCTTGACCAGGTTGGCGGCCACGCTGAAGAGGTACGACTCCGGCCGCTCGACGGCCGACCAGCGGGACCACAGGCGGGTGAACGCCTCGGAGGCTATGTCGTGGGCCACTTCGTCGGAGTCCACCAGCCCGCGGCACCAGCCGGCCAGCCGCGGGTAGAAGTCCTCGAACAGCGCCTCGGCCGCCCGTTCGCCGCCTCCACCTCCGGCTTCGCCGCCGCCTCGACCGCTCCCGCCCTGCACCCGTTCCGTCCTCACAGCCGGTCCGTCCCCTGCCCTCGCGTCCGCGAGGAGCGCGCGCGTCATGCCGTCACCACGGCCTCCCAGCCGCCCGGCGGGACCTGCCCGACACCGAGGGCGCGCAGATTGGCCAGGACACCGGGGTCCTGGACGTCCAGCCAGTCGCACAGCTGCCGGAAGGAGACGAAGCGCACCTCGTCCTCGCCCGCCATGTGCCGCAGGGCGTCCTCGACGGCGTCCATGTACACGCCGCCGTTCCACTGCTCGAAGTGGTTGCCCACGAACAGCGGAGCGCGGTTGGAAGTGTAGGCGCGTTCGAATCCGCCGACGAGCGCCCCCCGCGCCTCCTCCCGCCAGGTGGCGAACCGGGACGGATCGCCCTGCGTCGTGTCGCCCGACTGGTTGGCCAGCATGCTGTAGTCCATCGACAGGACCTCGAAGCCGTGGCCGGGGAACGGCAGCGACTGCAACGGCAGGTCCCACAGACCTTCCCGCCGCTCGGGCCACTGCTGGAGCCCGCCCGGCGAGCTGGCGTCGTACCGCCAGCCCAGCTCGGCGGCCACCGGCAGCAGCGTCTCCTGCCCCATGAGGCCGGGCGTCCGGCCGCCGGTCAGCTCCCGCTCGTGGTCGAACGGCAGCGGCGGCACGTCGTCGCCGAGGCCGGTGTTGGTCCGCCACTCGGCGACGAACGCCTTGGCCTGCGCGATCTCGCTGCGCCAGTCGTCCGCGCTCCAGTGGGCCACCGAGCCGTCACCGCCCAGGAAGTGGCCGTTGAAGTGGGTGCCGATCTCGTGACCCTCCAGCCAGGCCGCCCGCAGCTGCTCCAGCGTGTCCCGTATGTGGGCGTCCGAGAGGTAGCCGATGTCGGACGCGCCCCTCGGGTTGCGCGGCGGCCTGTACCGGTCGCGCCGCGACTCGGGCAACAGGTAGAGGCCCGACAGGAAGAACGTCATCGACGCGCCGATGTCGTCGGCCACGCCCCTGAACCGTTCGAACAGGCCGTCGTCGAGGGCCCCCGCGCCGTCCCAGGAGACGACGACGAACTGCGGCGGCCGTTCGCCGTGCGTCAGGCGGCGGGCCTCCGGCTGGTGGGGCTGGGGCCCGGTGTCGGCGGTGGAACCGTCGCCTATCAGCCGGGGGTTCTCCAGGCTCGGCGGTGGTGGCTCCTCGGGAGCGGCGGGCCCGCCTCCCGTGCCCGGCTCCGGCGGGCGCCGCCCGCCTGCCGCGCCGATGTCGCCCAGCGCCGAGCCACGCGCCGGGCGGGTCGCGCCCCACGCGACGCCCGCCGCCGTCAGGGCGAGGAGACTCCGGCGGCCCACGACGCCCTGCTTCTCCGCTCGTCCGTGCTGGTTGTCGCGCACTGGGGGCCCACTTTCCTGTCGAACGGCACCGCTCCCGACACGTCATGGACCGTGAAGCGTGGGGCTGGGTTGTCACCGTTGTGCAACAAGAAGGGGGCGATACGTGGGCGGTCGTGCGCAGGGGCCGTGTGCGGGCCGGTGCGGGGTCAGCGGCCGGACAGTGCCGCGTCCAGCAGCAGGACGGCCGCCGCCCGCGCGGACACCGCAGCCCGGCGCTCACCGGCGATCGACGCGCTCACGACGGCGCCCTCGTGGAGGCTGAGCAGTTGCACCGCGAGGTCGTCGGGGTCGGCGGCGCCCGCCTCGGTCAGCAGCCGGTGGAACAGTTCGCGCAGCCACTTCTTCTCGGCCACGACGACCTTCCGGCCCGGGTGCTCGGGCTCGGGCAGCTCGGCGAAGGCGTTGATGAAGCTGCACCCGCGGTCCGACTCCGCGAGCCAGCCCGGCAGGACGTCGAACGGCACCAGGACGCGGGCGGCCGGGTCGTCCCCGACCTCGTCGAGGCGCGCCGCCACCTGGTCGCGCCAGCGCCGGTCCCGCTTCTCCAGGTAGGCGACGAGGAGGCCGTCCTTCGAGCCGAACCGGTCGTAGAGCGTCCGCTTGGTCACGCCGGACTCGGCCGCGATGGTGTCCACGCCGACCGCGTGGATGCCGCGCCGGTAGAACAGGTCGGACGCGACGTCGAGGATGCGCCGCGCGCCCGGAGTCAGACGCTCGCCTCCGCCCGTGGTGGCAGCGGTCATGCCGAGCACCCCCTTGCATTCACAGATCTGTATACCTAGCATCGAATCAACTTCACAGATCAGTATAGTCGGAGGTCTCGATGGGACAGGTGTCGCCGCTGTTCAGGTCGCTGCTCGGGTTCGCGCGGGCCGTCGGGCACGGGGTGAACGCCGGGAACGCCATCCGGCACGGGCGTCGGCCGGGCCCCGCGTCCACCGCGGCGACCGCGGCGCGGGACGAGGCGCAGCCGTCCGTCCCCCCGGCCGTCGCGCCGGGCCCGCTGCGCCGCGACCGGACGTACCGCGTCCAGGGCGACGCCCGCGTCCGTGACGGCTCCTGAGCGCGCCCGGGTGCGTCCGATCGGTGGGCCGCGGCCGACCCCCGGCACGCCTCGTTGACATGGGCATGCAGCGGCCCTGAGGGTGGACCCGGCGCGGCGCCCACCCCCACGCGGCGCCGCTCGTCCCCGGCGCGCGCCCCCGGCGTCCGCCTTCACCGATCGGAGCCTCATGTCCGGACGATCTGCCCATGGACGCCTGCGCATGATCCCCCTGGCCGCCGCCCTCGCCTCCCTCCTCGCCGCGGCGACACCCCTGGCCGCCACCGCCGCCCCGGCGGACGCCGCGTCCGTCAACGACGCGTTCGCCGCGGCGGCAGAGACGTACGGCGTACCGCGCGACCTGCTGGTCGCGGTCGGCTACGGCGAGACGCGCCTCGACGACCACGACGGCCTCCCCAGCCACCTGCGCGGCTACGGCGTCATGCACCTGGTGGACAACCCCGCGCACCGGACCCTGGAGACGGCCGCGGCCGTCACCGGCCTGCCCGCCGACCGGCTCCGCCAGGAAACCCCCGCCAACATCCTCGGCGCCGCCGCCGTCCTGCGCTCCGCCGCCGACGCGGCGGGACTGACCGACGACGAACGGCGCGACCTCGCCGCCTGGTACCCCCTCGTCGCCGAGTACGGCGGGGCGAGCGCCGACTCCGCCGCCCGCCTCTACGCCGACACCGTCTACGGCCTGCTGCGCGACGGCGTCAGCGTCCGCGTCGAGGGCGGCGAGACCGTCACCACGACGCCGCACGCCGTCCGCCCCGACCGCGGCCGGTACGCCGACGCGGCGCCCGGCGCGCGGAGCGAGGACTATCCGCCCGCCCGCTGGGTCCCGGCGCACAGCGAGAACTACCGGGCGGGCCGCACCCAGGAGATCAGCGCCGTCGTCGTCCACGTCACCCAGGGCTCGTACGCGGGCTCGATCAGCTGGTTCCAGAACCCGGACTCCGAGGTCAGCTCCCACTACGTGATCCGCTCGTCGGACGGCGAGGTCACGCAGATGGTGCGGGACGCCGACACCGCCTGGCACGCGAAGGCGGGCAACGCGTACAGCGTCGGCATCGAGCACGAGGGCTGGGTGGACGACCCGGCGTGGTTCACCGACGTGATGTACCGCTCCTCGGCCGCCCTCACGCGCTACCTGGCGGACCGCCACGGCATCCCGACCGACCGCGAGCACATCGTCGGCCACGTCGAGGTGCCGGGCAACGACCACACCGACCCGGGGCCCAACTGGGACTGGGACTTCTACATGTCCCTCGTGAACGGCTGACGCGTGGCCGTGCCGCCGCCCGTCACGCCTGGCGCGGCGGACGGCGGCACGGCGCGTGGATCAGTTGTACGGGATGGTGACGACGGACTGGTTGCCGACGCCCACGGTGCTCGGGCCGTTCCCGATGGCGTTCCACACCTCGACGCGCACCCGCCCGTTCACCAGGTTGCCGTGGCTCCCGGTGGACGCGCGCAGCCCGGCGGCCTGGGTGTAGTGCTCGTAGCCGGGCACCGGGTCGGTGGCGAAGTAGTGGTACGTCTCGGTGCGGTCCCAACTGCCGTCGGACGTCCGGTCGTACGAGATCCGGACCTGCTGCCCGTTGCCGACCGCCGTGCCCGAGTCGGCGAACAGGTCGAACGTCGTCGCGCCGCCGGTCCACTCGCCGTTCACCCCCGAGGCGGTGAACGTCTGCGGCTGGTTCGGCGTGCCGTCGTGGTTCGCGCCGCCCGCCGAGGCCACCGTCGCGCTGCCCGCCGTGCTCCCCGCCGCGCCGAGGGCGCCGCCCGTGCCCAGGTGGAGCCGGGGCGACCCGGGCGGGTCCGGCGGGTCGCTGGGGCCACCGCCGCCGCCCCGCGTCCAGACCGCGACGTAGTCCACGACCATCGGCCGCCCCGGCACGGTGGCCGGGGTCGGGGTGGCGCGGCCCGCGACGCCGTCGGGGAACCCGCCGCCCATCGCGACGTTCAGCAGGATGAAGTACCCGGCGTGGTCCGTCATGTTGGCCCAGGTCGTGGCGTCGAACTGGCTCTGCGTGACGGTGTGGAAGAGCTGGTCGTCCACGTACCAGCGCAGCGCGTTGGGCGTGACCGAGCGGTCCCACTCGAAGCTGTACGTGTGGAACGCCGACTGGCACGAGGCGCCGGGGCAGGGGCGGCTGGCGCCGATGCCGTTCGTCTCGTTGCAGGGGCCGCCGGGGCTGACGCCGCAGTGCAGCACGCCCCAGACGGAGTTGATGCCGTTGACGTTCTCCATCACGTCGAACTCGCCGATGGCGGGCCAGTTCCAGTAGTTGCCCCGGTACGGCGACCCGAGCGCCCAGAAGGCGGACCAGTAGCCGAGCGCGGCCTCGCCCGTGACGTTGGGCATCTGGAGGCGGCTCTCGATGCGCAGCACGCCGCCCGCCGGGGCCTTGAAGTCGGCGCGCTGCGTCTCGATACGGGCCGACGTCCAGTTGCCCGCCGGGTCGCGCAGCGGCGTGATCCTGAGGTTGCCGTTGCCGTCCTGGCTCAGGTTGGCGGGGGAGTTCGTGTAGTTCTGGATCTCACCCGTGCCCCAGTTCGGGGGGCCGCCCGGGTAGCCGTGGCCCGTGTCGATCCGCCAGTTGGCGGCGGAGGGCAGGGAGCCGGACGCGCCGGTGAAGTCGTCGCTCCACTGGAGCGCCCAGCCGGGACGGGACGGGACGGCGCCGCTCGCCGGGGTGGACAGCAGCGCCGCGAGGACGCCTGCCAGGGCCACGACGGTGGTGAGCAGGGTGCGGGCCGCCGGTCGCGGCCCGAATCTTCGTGCGCGCGGGAGTGCCGCGCGGGATGCGGTCATGGGGGAACGCCTTCCTGGACGGTGGAGGAACGGCCGGGCCTGTCCAGGGCCCGGCCGTTCCCGAGGTGAGAGCGCTCTCATCCAGGGTTGTAAGCGCGACGGCCGCGGCCGTCAATCCATGGCGCGCGTGTTGGCGCGAAGGTGCTCAGCGCGGCGTACGCGGCCCCGGCAGGAAGCCCTCCCGCCACGCGCTCCGGCGGCCGAGGCGCCGCAGCGCGTCCAGGTCGTCGTGCAGCGGCGCGTGCGGCACGGCCAGCACCGGGCAGGGGGCGTGTTCCAGGCAGTAGCGGGTGGCCGAGGTGCCCAGCACCCGCCGCCACGGTCCGCGCCGCCCGGCGCCGACGACGAGCAGGTCGTCGGGCCGGTGGGCGAGCGAGACCAGCGCGGCGCCGACCGGTCCCTCGATCACCACCGCCTCCACCGGCACCCCGACGCGTGCCTCGCCGAACGCCGTCCGCAGCGCCTCCCGCAGGCGGTCGCGCGCGGCGAGCCGGTGGTCGTCCGCCAGGGACGGGGAGGTCGGCCGCCGCAGCCCGCCGGGCGGCAGGGACCACGCCAGGGCCGTCACCAGGGACGCGCCACGGCGCCGTGCCTCCTCGACGGCCCGGTGCAGCGCCGTCATGCTGCCGAGCGATCCGTTGACACCCACCACCACGCGCTGCCCGTCGGTCCGGTGCACGCGCTCACCTCCGTCGTTCCGGGCGACTTCTCTCGTCCCGCTCCTGTCCCGTTCCGTCCGGTATACCCCTTGACGCGTGCTCCGTGCCGCCCGCCCCCGCCCCCCGGCCTGCGCGCGGCAGCCGCAGCCGCCCCTGGCCGACGAGCACGGCGAGGACGACGACCAGCCCACCGGCCACCTCCCGCAAGGCCAGTTCCTCCCCGAGCACCAGCACGCCGAGGACGACTCCGCCCACCGGTGTCAGATAGGTCACAGTGGACGCGACGGTGGCACCCCAGGCGTCGATCACGCGGGCGTACCAGATGTACGCGACGCCCGTGCTCACCGCGCCCAGGGCCAGCATGCTCAGCGTGATGCCCGGCGTGAGCGACAGCGGCCCGACGGCGACGAACGGCGCCAGGAGCAGGGCCAGCAGCGCGCCCGCGCCGATCTGCCCGGCCGTCACGGTCACCGCGTCGTAGGGCGTGCGCCGCAGGAAGCGGCGGGTCTGGACGAAGCCGATGCCGTAGCAGACGGTTCCGGCCAGGCAGGCGAGTTGGGCCGTCAGCGCCCGCCCGCCGCCCAGGTCTCCGGCCGACTGCCACGGCCCGGCGACGAGCACGACCCCGGCCGCCGCAGTGAGGAAGGCGGCGGTCTTCGTCCTGGTGAGCCGTTCCTCGGGGAGCAGGATCAGCGCCACCAGCATCGTGGCCACCGGCGTGGCCGCGTTGAAGATGCTGGACAGCCCGGAGGGGAGGTCCTGCGCGGCCCAGGTGAAGAGCAGGAACGGCGCGACGCACAGCACGGCCCCCATCGCGGTCAGCTCGGCCCACACCCGCACCCCGCGCGGCCACGTCCGGCCGGTGACGGCCATGACGACGGCCAGCGTCGCGGCGCCGAGGGCGAGGCGCCCGACGACGACCTGTCCCGGCAGCAGGCCGCCCACGGCGACCTTGATGAACAGGAAGCTCGCGCTCCAGGCGGCTGCCGCCCCCAGGTAACCGGCGCCGAGCGCGCCCTTCCCACCCCGGCCCATGCCCGCTCCCGTCCGTGCCGTCCCACGCCCCGTTCCGCGGTCCCGAGCCTGGACTAGGCTGGCATCATGCGGCAAACACATGATGCGCATAAAAGGATGAGCTGACCTCATGGCCGTCACGCTCCGGCAGATCGACGTCTTCCTCGCCGTCGTGGACCACGGCGGGTTCAGCGCCGCAGCCGACCAGCTCGGCATGAGCCAGTCCGCCGTGTCCCACACCGTCGCCGCGCTGGAACGCGAGGTCCGCACGCCCGTGGTGCAGCGCGGCCCCGCCGTCGCCCCCACGGCCTTCGGGGACGCCCTGCTCGCCCACGCGCGCGCCGTGCAGGCGGCGGCACGCGCGCTGGAGGCGCGGGTCTCCGGCCTGCACACGAGCGCGGCGACGGGCACCGTACGGCTCGCGGCGGCCCCCACCGCCGCCCACCGCCTCGTCCCCGGCCTCCTGCGGCACTGGAAGGCCGGGCTGCCCGGCCTGGACGTGCGCCTGTTCGAGGGCACGGACGCCGAGCTGGCCGACTGGCTGCGCACCGGCGCGGTGGACGCCGCCGTCCTCATCGACCCGGGGCAGCGCCACCCCGAGGCCGTCGAGCTGGCACGCGACGACTTCCGCGCCGTGCTCCGCCGCGACCACCCGCTCGCCGCGGAGCCGGTGATCCGCCTCCCCGACCTCCTCGACGACCCGCTGCTCGTCTCGGCCGGTGGCTGCGAGCCGCAGATCACGGCGCTCCACGCGGAGGCCGACGTGCCCTACCGCCCCGCCCAGCGCGTGCACACGATCGGCACGCTGCTCGGGATGGTGGAGGCCGGGCTCGGCGTGGCCGTCATGCCGTCGCTCGCCCACACGATGCTGGGCGACGCGCTCGTCATGGTGCCGCTCACGCCGCGCCTCGGCCGGGTCCTCGTGCTCACCGGCCCCGCGCGACGGCCCTGGCACCCGCTGGTCCACCGGCTGTGCGCCACTGCCGCGTCTGCTCCGGCGACCTGACGGCCGGTGCGGCGGACGTCATCCGGCGGCGCACACCGTGGCGACCGGTCCTGCCTGTGCGGGGCCGTCCCCCGAGTAGCCCACGCTCGCGCTCGCGCCGGGGGCGAGGGCGCCGTTCCACGACGCGTTCGTCACCGTGATACGTGAACCGTCCAGCGTGTACTGGCCGTTCCACAGGCTGGCGAGGCGGCTGGTGCCGAGGTCCCAGGCGACGGTCCAGCCGTCGAGGGGCGCGTCGCCGGTGTTGGTGACGGTGACGGCGGCGTTGAAGCCGCCCGACCAGCTGGAGGTGACCCGGTGGGACGCCGTGCAGCCGCCGTCGGGGCCAGGGCCAGGGCCGGGGTCCGTGGGGTCCGTGGGGTCGGTGGGGTCGGTGGGCCCGGTCGAACCGTCCACCGGCACGCCCGGGTTGGCCAGCCCGTTGCCGCCGGTCACGGTGTTGCCGCTCCCGATGGTGACCGGGCAGTCCTCGGCGTCGTAGTTGGTGACGTTGATGGCGTAACGGTCCGGGCCGCTCGCGCCGGTCAGGTCGGAGTGGTTGTCCCTGAACACCGCGCCGCAGCCCCAGCCGTCCTGCACCTCGTGCGTCTGGAAGCCGTCGTTGGTGGTGCGGGTGCCGGTGTTGCCCTCCACCAGGACGTCGTTGCCCTTGATGTCCACCCACGAGTCGTCGTAGTTGGCGCCGGTGAGCCCGCTGCCGTCGAACGTGTTGCCGATGACGCGGGCGCCCGTCGTGCCCTCCTTGATGTCGATGTTCTCGCCGCCGATGCCGGGGCCCAGGACGTTGTCCTGGATCAGGATGTTGTCGCTGCGGTCGCCGGTGCCGCCCGCGCTGCCGACGTAGACGCCCTCGCCCATCCCGCGGCCGTTCTTCCCGGTGTCGTGGATGTGCGAGCCGGTGAGGGAGCCGTCCGAGCTGGACTCCCGGAAGTGCACGGCCTCCATGTCGAGGTCGTGGACGGTGACGTCGCTGATGTGCACGTGGTCGGCGTCGTCCAGCACGATGCCCTTCTGGCCGCCGGTGACGGTGATGCCGCTGACGTTCCAGTACGACGAGCCGTCGAGGTGGAGGCCGTAGCCGCCGCCCGCGGTCAGGACGGCCGTGGCCGGGCCGGTGAGGGTGACGGGCGCGCCGGGGGCGCCGTCCGCCGTCGCGTCGAAGTTGCCCCGGTACGTGCCGGGGGCGAGGCGGATCGTGTCGCCAGGCGCGGCCGAGGCGAGGGCGTCCTCCAACTCGTCGGCGGTGGTCACCTCGACGACGGCCGCCGCCGCGGAGGGGCTCGTCGCCGAGGCGAGCGGGACGCCCGCGGCCAGCGTCAGGGCCGTGAGCGACGCGGCGGTGACTGTGCGCGTACGCATGGTTCTGTGTCCTCCATGGGGGTCGGACCGGTTCATGCAAGTGAACGCTATTCCCGTCGCTGAACGGGAGTTGAGGGGAAGCTAGGTTCGCCGCACCGCCGAGTCAAGGGGCATGAGGCGAACCTCGGCAATTCCGGCCGTCCCCTTGACGGGTGTCGCCGGGCGCACCTAACGTCCGATGCTCGTTCCTGGTTTTGAATTCCAGTCAGGTATGTGAATCGGAGTCGCGATGAGTACAGTGCGGGGACGCTGGGTCGGCCGTGCCTTGGCACCGGTGACGGCCCTCGTGGTGACGGCCGGTCTGACGGCCTGCGGGGGTGGCGAGGGCGGCTCGGGCGGTGGCGGGGGAGCGCTCCAGGTCTGGGTGCGCGGCGCCGAGGACTCGGCCGCCGCCTACGAGGAGATCTTCGCCGGGTACACCGAGCGGACCGGCGTCGAGGTCGAACTCTTCATGACCCTCACCGACTTCGAGACCAAGCTCAACGCCGCCGCTGCCGCCCGCGACCTGCCCGACGTCGTCATCAACGACGCCGCCCAGCTCGGCACCATGCTCGGCCAGGGCATCATCACCGAGATCGACCGCGACGCCCTCGCGGGCCAGGAGGACGTCAGCGACACCGCGTGGGCGTCCACCACGGACATCGCGGGCGCCACCTACGCCGTGCCGTTCTCCGCCCAGGCCAACGTCCTGCTCGTCCGCACCGACTGGCTGGACGCCGTCGGCATGGAGGCACCGACGACCTGGGACGAACTGCTCGCCGTCGGCCGCGCGTTCACCACCGAGGACCCGGACGGCAACGGGCAGGACGACACCTACGGCATGGCGGTCCCCGGCTCGACGGAACGCGGCTACCTCGCCTGGAACTGGGCGACCTACCTGGCGCAGGCGGGCGGTTCCTTCCTCGAACCGGTCCCCGGCGGCGACGGCGCCTACGTCTCCGGCGCCGGGTCCGACGCGGCCGTCGCGTCGGCCGACCTCCTCACCCGCATGATCTGCGGCGACGCGCCCATGGCCCAGCCCGGCGCGCTCAACCACGTGACCAGCGCCACCAACACCGCCTTCCAGACGGGCGTGACCGGCATGTACCTCACCGGCCCGTACGCCTACGCGACCACCGACGCCACCGAGATCGAGGGCCTCTACACCGCCGTCGCCCCGCCCGCGGGCCCCGCGGGCGCGGGCAGCCTGGCCGAGGGGACCTCCCTGTACGCCATGGCGGGCTCCGACCACGCCGACGCGTTCCCCGGCTTCGCCGAGTACATGATCTCGGCCGAGGCGCAGGAGACGGGGATGATCGGCGTCGGCTCCGCCACGGTCGTCCGCCTCCCCGTCAACACCACGGTGGACGTCGCCGAGGTCCGCGCGGGCGACGAGCGCTGGGAGCTGGCCAGGCGCGTCTACGAGGAGAACGGCGTCTACGAACCGGTCGCCGTCCCCAACTGGGGCGCGTACCGCGCCGCCGCGGCCGAGACGCTGAACAGCCTCGCCGCCGACTGCGGCGACACCGCCGCTGCCATGGCCGAGCTGGACGCCACCTTCACCGGCATGCTCGGCGACGCGGGCATCGGCGGCTGACGCCGATGGCCGTCCTCACCAAGCGGCGCGAGACGGCCCCGGCGCGGACGGCGGCCCGCCGCCCGCGCCGGCTCGCCCGCGCGGCCGGTCCGTGGCTCTGGCTGGCGCCGCTGCTGCTCCTCTTCGGCTTCTTCAAGTTCTGGCCGACCCTGTGGGGCATGTACCTCAGCTTCTTCGAGGTCCGCCCCTACCTGGGCAACACCTGGACCGGCTGGGAGAACTTCGCACAGGCCCTCGGCGACGACGCGTTCCGCTCCGCCGTCGCGCACACCGTCATCGACGCCGCCGTCACCGTCACCCTCTCGGCAGGCATCGGCTTCGCCCTCGCGCTGCTGCTGGAGGGCCCGGCCCGACACCTCCGGCTGCTGCGCACGGCGGTCTTCCTGCCCGTCGTCACCGCCATGGTGGCCGTCGTGGAGCTGTGGAACACCCTGCTGTACCCCGGCGCGCACGGGCCGCTGAACTCGCTGCTCGGACTCGTCGGCCTCGGGCCCCTGCCGTTCCTGTCCGACCCGGACAGCTCCCTCGCCTCGGTCATGCTCGTCCAGATCTGGAAGAGCGCCCCCTACGACATGGTCATCTTCGTCGCCGGGCTCGCCGCCATCGACCGCCAGCTGTACGAGGCGGCGGCCCTCGACGGCGCGAGCGCCTGGCAGCGGATGCGCCATGTCACGCTGCCGCAGCTGCGCCCCGTCACGACGATCGTGCTCACCCTCGGCGTCATCCGCGGCCTGCGCGTCTTCACCGAGATCTACGTCCTGACCGGCGGCGGTCCCGCCGGATCGACGGAGACCGTCGTCACCTACACCTACAAGGCCGGTATCCAGAACAACCAGCTGGGCATGGCCTCCGCCGTCTCCACCGTCCTCTTCCTCGTCACGGTGGTCCTGACCTGCCTCACCCTGTGGTGGCGCAGAAGAAGGGAGGACTGACCGCCATGGCCGCTCCGACCACCGCGCTCGGCCTGCGGATGCCCGCCGGGCGCGGCGCCCGCGCCGCCGTCCGGGCGCTGCTGTACGCGCTCGTGCTCGCCGTGTTCGTCCTGCCGCTGTGGACCATGGTCGCCACGGTCTTCAGCGGCGTCCCCCTGCGCCTGGGCGAACTCGCCGTTCTCCCGCGCGAGTTCACCTTCGACAACCTGAGCACCGCGTTCGGCTACGGCGTCGGGCGCGGGCTGCTCAACTCGGCCGTCGTCACCGGCGTCGGGCTCTTCCTCCAGCTGACGGTGAGCGCCTTCGCCGCCTACGCGCTGGCCCGCAAGAAGTTCAGGGGCCAGGCCCTGGTGCTGCTGGCGGTGCTCTCCACGATGATGATGCCGGAGGAGGTCATCGCGATCCCGCTCTACCTGGTCCTCGGCGAACTGCCCGACCCGCTCGGCGGCGGCACCCTGCTCAACTCGTACGCCGGGCTCGTCCTCCCCGTCGTCGGCTGGGCGCTGCCCGTCTACGTCCTCACCGGCTTCATGCGGACGATCCCGCTGGAGCTCGAAGAATCGGCCAGGGCCGACGGCGCGGGCGACTTCCGGATCTTCGCGCAGATCGTCCTGCCGCTGTGCCGCCCGGCGCTCGGCACCTGCGCGGTCTTCGGCTTCCTGATGATCTGGGACCAGTACCTCCTGCCGCTGCTCGTCGCCCAGACCCCGGACATGTACACGCTCACGCTGGTCGTGACCAACCTGTCGGCCAGCCAGGAACAGGGCGTCGGCGTGCGGATGGCCGCCTCGCTGATGCTGATGATCCCCAGCGTCCTGGTCTACCTCGGGCTCCAGCGGCTGTTCGAGAGCGGCCTGCTCAGCGGCTCCCTGAAGGGCTGATCCGGCGCGGCCGGGTGACCGGCCGCGCCGTGCCGCCGCGCGGGCGGCCACCGGGTCAGACGGACGACGCCGTGCCGTCGAGGTCACGCGCCAGCCCGCGCAGCAGCGGCCCGTACTCCGGGTGCGCCAGCGCGGACGCCATCTGCGCGACGAGGTAGTCGGCGGGGTTGCCCGTGTCGTACCAGCGCCCGGAGATCACCTGCCCGTACACGGCGCGGCTCGCCGCGTACGCGTTGATGGCGTCGGTCAGGTAGATCTCGCCGCTGCGGTGCTCGTGCCAGCGCGCCGTCTGCTCGCGCAGCTCCTCGATGATCCCCGCCGTGACGACGTAGCCGCCGATCGCCGCGAACGCGGAAGGGGCCTGCTCCGGCTCCGGCTTCTCGACGAGACCGGTGATCCGCAGCAGCCCGTCGCCGAGGTCCTCCTTCACCAGCGGCACGCCGTAGCGCCGCGAGTCGCCCGGCTCCATGGGCATCAGCGCCAGCACCGGGCAGCCGGTCGCCTCGTACGCGCGGATCAGCTGCTGCGCCCGCGGCACCTCGGCCACGAACACGTCGTCGGGCCACAGGACGAGCATCGGCTCGTCCCCCGCCAGCCGCGCCGCGTTCAGCACCGGCGTGCCGTTGCCGTAGGGGCCGTGCTGGTCGAGATAGGTGATGTGGCCCGCTCTGGCCAGGTCCGCGACCTCCTCGACGGCCTGCGCGTACGCCGTCTTGCCGTCGGCGCGCAGCCGCTCCACGAGGGCGGGGTTGGGGCGGAAGTGCTCCTGGATCAGGGACTTCCCGCCGGAGACGACGATGGTGATGTCCGTGACACCGGACGCCACCAGTTCACGCACCGTGTGCTCGATCACCGGCTTGTCACCGACCGGCAGCATCTCCTTGGGGGTCGCCTTGGTCAGCGGCAGCAGGCGCGAACCGAGCCCGGCGGCAGGGATGACGGCCCTGCGGATCGTCGGCGGCATGGGTTTCTCTCTCGGTCGAACGGGACGCCGCACCGGGCCGGTACGGCGGCTACGGCGGCCCGGCGCCGTGCACCGCGCGCGTACCGGTCCGCCGTGAGCCCGAACATACCGTCAGCTCCGGGAGCACTTCCTCCCGGTGTCCGCCGCGCGCGCCCGCCGTTGCCGTGCCCCTGTTCGAGCGGGGCCCGGTCGTGGGACGCCGCGGCGCCCGTCCGGCCCCGGAATGTGACGCCCGTCACGCGCCGCGCGTCCCGTGGGGCCGTCCCGGGCGCCTCCAGGCGGCGAACGCGCCGCCGCCGCACGGCCGTTCCCCCCGCCGTGCGGGGCGTGCGGCCCCTCCCGGGCTCCGCCGGTAAGTGCCGTCACAGGTGTTGACGCCACCGCGCCCCGACTGATCTAGTCACTTTATGACTTCTGGTGAGCAGTCCCTGTCGGCCCGCCTGGCCGACGACATCGTGGACATCATCCGGGCCCAGCACCTCGGGCCGGGGGACGTGCTGGCCTCCTCCCGCGAACTCGCGCGCCACTTCGACGTCACGACGCCGACCGTCCGCGAGGCCCTGCGCCGCCTGGAGGCCACCGGTGTGGTCGAGTTCCGCCACGGCTCGGGGACCTACGTCGGCCCCGGCATCGACCGGCGCGTGCTCGCCAACCCGCACCTGCCCCGCAGCAACCGACGCTCCGTGCTCGAACTGGTCGATGCCCGCCTGGTCGTCGAGCCCGCCATCGCGGCGGTGGCGGCACGCGTGCGCACCCCCGAGGCCGTCGCGCACCTCCACGCCACCACAGGGAACGCGCTGCACCCCCCGCGCCGCGCACCGGCGAGATCCGCCACCTTCCACGTCGCCCTCGCCGCGGCCTCGGGCAACCCCCTGCTGCGCGAGACCGTCGAGGCCCTGCTCCAGGTCCGCGCCCGCGAACAGGTCGAGATCCGCCACCGGTACAACGACCGCGCCCGCGACCACGCCGAACACCTGGAGATCTACGCGGCCGTCCGCGACGGCGACCCCGCCGCCGCCGAGGACCTCACCCGCCGCCACCTGGCCGCCATCCGCGAGGCCATCGAGACCGCCGCGTTCCCCGAGGACATCCCCCATGAGTGACCACCACGGACACCACCTCGCCCGCATGACCACCGAGGAGGCCGCCGCCGCCGTACGGTCGAGCCCGGTCGTCATCCTCCCCGCGGGCGCCTTCGAACAGCACGGCCCCGGCCTCCCGCTGGCGACCGACACCCTGCGCGCCGAACACGTCGCCGCCGAGGCGGCCACGGCCCTCGGCGGCCTCGCGGTCGTCGGCCCCGCCCTGCCCGTCGGCGTCTCGCCGCACCACCTCGCGTTCAGCGGCACCGTCACCCTCACCACCACGACCTTCGCCGCCGTCACCCGCGAGTACACGCACAGCCTGTACCGCCACGGCTGGCGCAAGATCCTCGTCCTCACCGGACACGGTGGCAACGGCCCGGCCCTCGCCACCGTCGCCCAGGACCTCCTCACCACCCACGAGGACCTCCAGTTCGCCTGGACCCCTCTCACCCCGCTCGCCGCGCACGTCGTCGCCGCGATGGGCGTCAGCGAGGTCCACGGCCACAGCGGCGAGGCCGAGACGGCGCAGATGCTCCACGTCGCGCCCGACCTCGTCCACACCGCGCGCCTCACCCCCGGCAGCACGGCCACCGCCGCGCTCGACCCCCTGGCCCGGCTGTCACGGCGGCCAGGCCACCCCTCCCTGACGGTCCGCTACGACCGGCTCAGCCTCAACGGCGTCCTCGGCGACCCCACCACCGCGACCGCCGACCAGGGCCGGGCCGTCATCGACGCCGCGGTCAGCCGGCTGACCACCTACATCACCGACTGGACGGCCGTCTGACACAGCCACCGCACGCCCCACCCACCCCGCACCTGTCTCTTATACACATCTCCGAGCCCACGAGACCGAGGCTGATCTCGTATGCCGT
>NZ_JOEK01000021.1 GCF_000719135.1 Streptomyces avicenniae
CGAAGAACCCAGCTCAGACCGCAGTCACCCGTCCGGGGATGATCACTAAATCACCAGCCCAACACCTCGCTCATCTAGTGATCGTTCCCAGATTCGGCACAGGGCAGGATCGCGAGCTGCACGCACTGACGGCGGCCGTCGCGAGCGGGGCGGTAGATCCGCGGCCACGGGCCGAACCCGCGGCGGGTGAGCTGCCACTTCGCGCGGGCAAGCTGCTTGACCACCGGGTGGTCCTCCGCCAGGCGCAGCGAACGGCGCTCCTCGAACCCTTCGAGGCGTTCGGGCAGGCCGCACTTCACAGCCGCCGCGGCGGTGAGCACGATCAGCGGGTCGCTGTCCTTGCCGTTGCGGTGCAGTCTGGGCGCGCCGAGCCCCGACTCGGTCAGCGTCCACTCCACCAGCTGGGGGATCGTGCTCGCCGGGCAGTCAAGCACCAGCCCCCCGGCGGCAGACGCGGCCCCGTCACCGTCCAGGACGGCCAGCGGACCATGCGGCCAGCGCGGATCGGCCGGGGGACGCTGGAACGTGGCCGAGCGGCGCGACGATGCGGCCGGACGGGCAGGACGGGCGTGGGTGGTCGAAGTAGTCGGGGTCCGGGGCGGCGCGGCGGCCTCCGGTGCGGCGGTCGAGGAGAGAGCCGGACGCGTGGTTGGTGACGTCGGTTGCGGCAGGGTGACCGGGGCCTCGGCGGACGTGGACGGGTACTTCGCGGCCCAGCCGTCCAGCAACCGCTGGTACGCGCCCAGACGCGGCGGGCGCGGCTCGGACCGGCCGTTCTCCCAGTTCTTCACCGTCTGCGGCGTCATCCTCAGCGCTTCGGCCAGACGCGCCTGGGTGATACCGGCGGCCTCCCGGAGCCTGGCCCGTTCCGCCGGAGGCGGCAGCTGCGGCTCCTCCTCAAGCAGCGCGTCCACCGACGCGAACAGCTCTTCCTCGGTCGCCATACGGGCTCCACCTCCGTCCCGGACGCTAACAGACTTTAGCCTCCGTTTTGCTGCGGCATTTAACCCGCACGGGTAAGCGTGGCAGGGTACCGGTGACGCGGCGGCGCAGCCCGGAACGCCCGCCTCCCGCCGCACGAGGACACCCGTGCGGCGGACAGACCGCCGGCCGCGCACCGCGTCCGTCTCGGCGCCGAGAACGAGCCCGGAGACGGCGCACCGCTCGCAGGGCGCGGTGGCAGTCTCCGCCTTGCCCCGGGGCGCCGATCCCCCCAACTCACCCGTACTCACCAGGCGTCCGCGGCCCGGGTGAGTCGCGTCCTGACTTCGGGGGCTCCGGGTGTTCGGGCCGGGGCCGGCCTGCCGTCCGGGGCCGGTCGAGAGCCCTGGGCGGCAGGCGCCGGCCGCTACAGGGCCGCAACCGGTGTCTCTTCTCCGGCGGAAGCGGTGGCCCCGGTGGGGGAATCGTCGGCCGGTGCCTGGTGAACGGGTGCGTTCGTGGGCGGCACGTGCCGCAGCATGGTCAGCGCGAGCACCGTCATGGCGGTGAGGAGGACCGCGCCCACCACGGCGACGCCGTTGAGGCCGGACGCGAAGGCGTCACGGGCGGGCGTGATGATCCGGTCGGCCGCGGCGGCAGGCATGCCCGCAGTGGCGTCGAGCGCGCGGGCCAGGGTGTCACGGCTCGCCTCGGCGGCGGCGGCCGGGGTGCCGGCCGGAAGGCTGTCGGCGACGCTGTTGCGGTAGATCGCGGTGCCGAGGCTGCCGAGCGCGGCGATACCGAGGGCGAGACCGAAGTCGCTGCTGGTCTGTTGCAGGGCGGATGCGGCGCCGGCCTTCTCGGGGGGCGCGGAGCCCACGATGAGAGAGACGCTCAGGCTCATGACGGGGCCGATGCCGGTGTAGACGAGGCCGAAACCGGCCAGGACGTACGCGAGTCCGTGGTCCTGGGGGTCGGCCTGGGTGAGGGTCGCGTACCCGATGGCGGAAAGGCCCAGGCCGATCGCGGTGACGCTGCCGGGGCGGATACGCCGTGCGGCGACGGGGGCGAGCATCGACGAGGTGATGAGGAGACCGGCGGCGGGCAGCAGCCACAGGCCGGCGCGCAGCGGCGAAAGACCGGCGACCATCTGCAGGTACTGGGTGACGAAGAGATAGATGCCGCCCATGGCGACCGCGGCGAACAGCATCACGCCCAGGGCGGCGCTGAAGGCGCGGGAGCGGAACAGGCTGAGGTCAAGCATCGGGTCGTCCAGGTGCAGTTGGCGCCGCGAGAAGACGAGTCCGAAGGCCACGCCGACGACGATGGCGACGATCGGCGCGGTCTGCGCGCCGTGCTTGGCGATCTCCTTGATGCCGTAGACGACCGGCAGGATGGCGAGGAGCGACAGGACGACGCTGGCCGGGTCCATGCGGCCGGCGTTCTCGTCCTTGTACTCCGGCAGCAGCACGGGCCCGGTGATCAGCAGCAGCAGCATGACGGGCACGGCGAGCAGGAACACCGATCCCCACCAGAATGCCTCCAGCATGAGTCCGCCGACGACCGGCCCGAGCGCGATGCCGACCGAGAAGCTCGCGGCCCAGATGCCGATGGCCGTGCCCCGTTCCCTGGGATCCTGGAACATGTTGCTGATCAGCGCGAGCGTGGAGGGCATGAGGGTGGCGCCCGCGACACCGAGCAGGGCCCGGGCGGCGATCAGCAGTTCAGGGCTGTTCGCGTACGCGGCGATCACGGAGGCGATGCCGAAGGCGAGCCCGCCGATCAGGAGCAGCCTGCGCCTGCCGATGCGGTCCCCCAGGCTGCCGGCCGTGACCAGGAAGCCGGCGATCATGAACGCGTAGATGTCGATGATCCACAGCATCTGCGTGCTGCTCGGCGCCAGAGCCGCGCCCAGGTGCGGCACCGCCAGGTGCAGCAGCGTCACATCGAGGGACAGCAGGATGCTGGGCAGCGCCAGCATGGCGAGACCGATCCACTCCCGCCGCCCGGCTTTTACCCTGCCGGAATCAACACCCGTAGACATCGTGGTGGCCTTTCGTGGTTGTGCTCGTGGGTCTTCTGTCAGATCAGGGGCCGCCGCCCCCGCAGCGCGGGGGCGGCGGCGGACGGTGTCCGTCCGTGGGGGCGGGGCCCCGAACAGCGGTCAGTGCTCGGCGCCCGGCAGGCCCTGCGCGAAGCCGCCGTCCACAGGGAATTCGACATTGGTGGTGAACGTGGCGTCGGCGGCCAGGAACAGCGCGGCCGCGGCGACCTCCTCGGCCGTCCCCATGCGCTTGAGCGGCGTGCTCAGGCCGCCCTGCTTCTCGAAGTCCGCGCGCTCCTGGTCGGTCATGCCGGGGACGCCCATGGTCGGGGTCTTGATGTAGCCGGGGGCGACGGCGTTCACGCGTATCCTGCGGGGCAGGTACTCGGCGGCGAGGACGTGCGCGAAGGCACGCACCGCGTCCTTGGAGCCGGCGTAGGCACTCAGGCCCGGGAAGACCAGGTCGTTGGCGACCGTGGTGAAGACGATGGCGCCGCCGTCGTTGAGGAGCGGTGAAAGGCTCTGCACGGTGAAGAAGGCGCCCTTGGTGTTGATGGCGAAGTGCCGGTCCCAGGACTCCTCGGTCACCTCGTCGAGGGTCTGCACCTCGGCGAGGCCGTGGTTGACGAACAGGTAGTCAACCCGGCCGAGCTTCTCCTGCGCGATGTCGGCGAGAGCGCGGACGTCGGCCATGCTCGCCGCGTCGGAGCGCACGACGTGCGCCCGGTCCGACACCAGCTCGGTGCGTGCCCCTTCGATGTTCTTCTCGTTGCGGCCGGTGAGGACGACCTCGGCCCCTTCGTCCAGGAGCTGCTTGACGATGGCGAGACCCATCCCGTGCGTCCCACCGGTGACGACCGCCGTCTTGCCCGTGAACCTGCTCATCTTCGTCTCCCTGGTCAGCTGTGGTGTGTGGTGCGTGTTCGACCGGTGGCCACCGGCGAGTGCCATCCTCGGAGCCGCCTCTTGCGGTCTGCTGTCGATCCGCTTTCACCACTGTCCGGACCGGCTGTCACCCGCTGTCCCCGTGCGCTGCGCCGCAGGCCGTGGGCGGACCGGGGGCATGCACGCGCCGCGCGGCCGGTGGTGCCGTACTACGGTGGCTCCATGCGTCTAGGGGTACTGGGGCCGCTCGCCGTCTGGTCCGACGACGGAGACCTTGCGGCAGTGCCGGAGTCGAAGGTCCGCGCTCTGCTCGCGGACCTGCTGACGGCTCCCGGGCAGGTGATCTCCGCCGACCGGCTCATCGACGAGCTGTGGGGCACCACCCCGCCGGCCAACCCCTCGGGCGCCCTGCAGACCCTGGTCTCCCGCCTGCGCCGGGTGCTCGCGCGGGCCGGAGCCGCCGAGGCGGTGCTCCACCGCGCACCCGGCTACGTCCTCGCGGTGGCGAGCGAAACGGTGGACACGGGCCGGTTCACAGCGATCACCGCACAAGCCCGCACCACCGTGGGCCACCAGGAGCGCGCCGGCCTGTTCGCCGACGCCCTGGCGTTGTGGCGCGGCCCCGCCTTCGCGGACTTCGCGGACGAGCCGTTCGCGCGCCCCGCGATCGCCCGCTGGGAGGAACAACGGCTGCTGGCCCTGGAGGACCAGGCGGAAGCCCGCCTGGAGCTGGGCGACCACGGACTGCTCGCGGGCGAACTGGGCGACCTCACGAGCCGCCACCCCCTGCGGGAACGGCTGCGGGCGGCCCACATGCGGGCCCTGTACCGGGCAGGCAGAGCGAGCGAGGCCCTGGACAGCTACCTCGACCTGCATCGGCAGCTGAAAGATGAACTGGGCCTGGACCCCGGTCCCGAACTGATCGCTCTGCAACGGGAAATCCTGCGCCAGTCACCCGCTCTGAGCCAGCCACCGAGCACCGACGCACGCCTCAGGCAGCCGGGCACGCACCGCTCACCCGCACGGGAACCACGCGCGGGCCACCGGCCCCGCACCAACCTGCCCGCTGCCACCACCGACCTGATCGGCCGCACGGACTCCGTGGGCGAGATACGCGCCCGAGTGCGCGCAGGCCGCCTGGTCACCCTGACCGGTCCCGGCGGCGTGGGCAAGACCCGCCTCGCCGTGGAGGTCGCGGCCCAGCTCGCCGAGGAGTACGAGGACGGGGTGTGGCTGGTGGAGCTGGCGGCCCAGGCGCCGACCACCCCGTCGGACGACGAACTGGCCGAACTCGTGGCGGCGACGCTCGGCGTACGCGACGACTCCGGGACGGGCTCCCCGCCCGGCGGCCGGCCGTACACCCTGCCGGGGCGGCTCACCGATGCACTTCGCGGTCGCCATCTGCTGCTCGTCCTGGACAACTGCGAGCACGTGGTCGAGGCGGCGGCGCGCCTGGCCCGGGCACTGCTGCGGCATGCGCCGGGCGTCCGTATCCTCGCCACGAGCCAGGAGCCGCTGGACGTCGCCGGTGAACAGGTGTGGCCCGTCCCGCCACTGGACCTGCCCGACCCGGCCGCGTCGGCTGCCGCCTCGGCCCGCGCCAGTGCGGTGCAGATGTTCCTCGCCCGTGCCCGGGCGGCCCTTCCCGGTTTGGAGCTCACCGACGACAACGCTCCGCTGGTGGCGGCGATCTGCCGTCGTCTCGACGGGATCCCGCTCGCCCTGGAGCTGGCCTCGGCCCGGGTCCGTGTCCTGGGGGTGCACGAACTGGCCGAGCGCCTGGACGACCGGTTCCGGCTGCTCACGACCGGCCGGCGGGACGCCCCCGCGCGCCAGCAGACCCTGCGCGCGATGATCGACTGGAGCTGGGAACTGCTGACGGCGGCCGAGCAGACGGTGCTGCGGCGGCTCGCCATCCACTCGGACGGGTGCTCGCTGGAGGCCGCCGAGGCCGTCTGCGCAGGCGAGGGCGTGCAGCCGGCCGAGGTCCTGGACCTGCTCGCCCGCCTCGTCGATCGTTCCCTCGTGTTCGTCGTGCAGGAGGCGTACGGGCCGCGCTACCGGCTCCTCGAATCGGTGGGCGCGTACTGCCTGGAGCAGCTGCGGGCCGGCGAGTACGACCGCGTACGGCGCGTCCACGCCCTGTACTACGCGTCCCTGGCAGAGCGTGCCGACCCCTTTCTGCGCGGCGAGCGGCAGCAGCAGTGGCTTCGCCGCCTGGACGCGGAGACGGCGAACGTGCGGGCCGCGCTGGACGGCGCCGCAGCCGGTGGTGACGGCCGTCTGATGCTGCGCCTCGGCTCGGCGATGGTCTGGTACTGGTTCCTGCGGGGGCGTCTCGGCGAGGCGAAACGCTCCCTGACCCGGGCCCTGGAGGTGGCCGGTGCCCTGGCCCCCCAGGAGGCCGCCCACGCCGATGCCGACCGTGCCCGGGCCATGGCCTGGCGTACCGGCATGGACCTGGTGTCCGGCGCCCCGGACGGGCTCGCGGGGCACGGCCGCTCCGTGCTGGCCCTGTACGAGGACGTCCGTGACCCGCATGAACGCACCCGGGCAGGCTGGTTCCTGGGCTCCGCCGTCACCCGGTTCGGCGACCAGGCCGTCGGTGAGGAACTGCTGGACCGAGTCCTGGCCGAGTCCCGTGCGCTGGGGGAACGGTGGGCCATCGCTGCGAACCTGGGGACACGCGGCATGCAGACGTATGTGTGCGGGGATCTCGACTCCTCGCGCCGAGACGGTGAGGAGAGCCTCGCGCTGTTCCGCGAGACAGGCGACCGCTGGGGCCAGCTCCAGGCGATGGCGGTGCTCGGGCGGGTCGCCGAGATCCAGGGCGACTACGCGGAGGCGAGCCGGCGGCATGGCGAAGGGCTGTCCATCGCCGAGGAGTTGGGGTTGTGGACGGACGCCTCCATGCGCCTGTCCGAGCTGGGCCGGATGGCGCTCCTGACCGGTGACCACGCCCGTGCCGACGAACTGCACGAGCGTGGTCGGCGCCTGGCCGTCGAGCAGGGGGACAAACCGGCGGAGGAGTTCGCCGAGATCGGCCTCGCCCTGAGCGCACGCCGGCAGGGCAGGCTGGACGACGCGGAGGGCCGTCTGGGGCGTTGGCTGGAGTGGAACCGGCAGTTCGACGCGGCGAACGGCGCCGCCCTGATCCTCGCCGAACTCGGCTTCGTCGCCGAACTGCGCGGCGATGCGGAGGCGGCGCTCGCCCGACACCGGGAGGGTCTGGCAGCCGCCGGTGCCACCGGTGATCCGCGCGCAGTGGCCCTGGCCAGGGAAGGACTCGCCGGTGCGTGGGCGCTGGCGGGGCGGCATGAGCACGCCGCCGTGCTGCTGGGCGCGGCGGCGGCGGCGCGCGCGTCGGTGGGGGCGCCGTTGCCCCAAGGCGAGCGGGGCGACGTGGACCGCATCGAGTCCGCTGTACAGGCCGCGCTGGGAGACGCCGTGTTCTCGGCGGCGCACGCGTACGGCGGGACACTCGGCACGGACGCCGCTGACGTCACTGAGCTAGCCGTTCCCCGATGACGGTGTCCTCCCGCGCGGCACAACGGCCAGGTGAGGCCGCATGAGGCGACCAGCACCAGCTGCTGCCCGCCGAGCCAGGCAGCCCGGGCCACGCCCAAGGCGGGCGCGTGGGCACCGGCGGCGCGGACCAGTCTGCTGATCGCCCGGCGACTGGCCTTTCTCGACGCGCGCCGTCCGGGCTGCTCGACGCCATCCTGACCGGCTTCCCCAGCGAGGAGGCCGCACAGCCCACCGGTGCCCGGGGACGTCCGGTAGCTGAGGCGCCGACACCGCGATCGCCCACGCCGGACCCCGTCCTCGTCGTGACGAAGGGCGTCCCCCGGGTCGCAGCCGGGTCGAGGAAGCACAGCCAGCAGGCGCGGACCCCTCGGACAGGCCCGCCGAGCCGGAGCGGCGGGCGGCCCGTGCCGACCGCGGGATCGTGGCCGGGACGCCGGACGGCGACCGGCTCGTGGAGATCGAGGCGATCGCCGCGGGCCGAGATGCTGCCGAAGGGGCCGGTTTCCGGCGCGCGAACCAGCGTAAAACGGTCACCGGCCGAGCTGACCTCCCGTCAACTGCCGCCCGAGCCAGGCCCGAAGGCCGCCGCCACCACCCGCGTCACACAGGGTGAGGAATGCGTTGCGATGGCGGCGTTTTTTCTCATGGAGGGAAATTCGAGCACTTGTATTGCTGCATGCGGAATTAGGTCGTAGCTTGCGAGCTACTCGTGATCGAGCGCACGACGGTTCGCCGTCCAAGCCTCACACTGCAAAGGAGCCGCCATGAGCTGGACCGAACCCTTTTCCGGCGCGTCACGGCCTTCGGCCCCCGGGCGGTCCCGGTGAGCGTGGAAGGAACCGCCTCCGCGGCGAGCGCCGGGCCGCGCGAGCGCGGCACCCCGCCGCCGGGCGCGGCGCAGGGCGCGAGCCGCCTCAGGCGCCTCGCCGAGCGGCGCCGCGTGCGCGACCTCGGGCTCCGGGTCGCCGGCGTCCTCACCGTCCTCAGTGCCCTCGAACTGTGCTCCCGCGTCGGCCTGCTCTCGCAGGACTGGTTCCCGCCCGTCACCGAGACCTACGCCGAGCTGGGCAGGCTGGCCGCCGGCCACCCCCTGTGGACCGAGATCGGCCGCACCCTCAACGGCTGGCTGGTCGGCATCGTCATCGCCACCCTCCTCGCCGTCCCCATCGGCGTCCTCCTGGGCAGCAACAACACCGCCTACCGCTTCTCCCGGGTGGTCATCGAGTTCTGCCGGCCGATCCCCTCGGTCGCCCTCATCCCCCTCGCCGTCCTCGTCTACGGCGTCGGCCTGGAGATGAAGGTCTTCCTCATCGTCTTCGTGACCTTCTGGCCCATCCTCCTCCAGGTCATCTACGGCGTGCGGGACGTGGACCCGCTGGTGCAGGACACCGCCCGCAGCTACGGTCTCCCCCCGAGTGCCCGCTTCCTGCGCGTCACCCTGCCGAGCGCCGCCCCCTACATCGCGACCGGCCTGCGCATCGCCTCGTCGATCGCGCTCGTGCTCGCCGTCACCGCCGAACTCGTCGTCGGCGCCCCCGGTCTCGGCCAGTCCATCGTCGTCGCGCAGTCCAACGCCCTGCTCCCGCGCATGTACGCGCTCATCATCGTCACCGGACTCGTCGGCTGGGCCCTCAACTCGGTCTTCCAGGCCATCGAGCGCCGCCTGCTCCGCTGGCACCCGTCGCAGCGCCGGGAGGTCGCCCAGTGACACGCCGTCTCCTCGGAATCCTGCTCGAACTCGCCCTGCCCGTCGCTCTCGTGGCCGGGTACTGGGTGTGGTCGGAGCAGGCCGACAACTTCTACTTCCCGCCCTTCGGCGAGATCCTCGACTACTTCCGGGAACTGTGGCTCTTCGACCGCGTCGGCAGCGACCTCGCCCCGAGCCTGCTGCGCATGCTCGCCGGCTACGGCATGTCGATCGTCATCGGCGTCTCGCTCGGCGTCCTGCTGGGAATGTCCCGGGTGCTGCGTACCGCAGCCGAGCCGGTCGTCGAGTTCCTGCGCGCCCTGCCCGCGCCCGCCCTGATCCCCTTCTCCCTCCTGATGTTCGGCGCCGGCGACGGCTCCAAGATCTTCGTCATCGTCCTCGGGTCCGTCTGGCCGATCCTGCTCAACTCGATCGACGGTGTCCGCGGCGTCGATGCCCAGCAGCTCGACATGGCCCGCGCCTACCAGATCCCGCTCACCGCCCGGGTGACCCGGATCATCCTGCCCGCCGCGAGCCCACGCATCTTCGCCGGCATGCGGACCTCCCTCGCCATCGCGATCATCCTCATGGTCGTGTCCGAGATGGTGGCCAGCTCCAACGGCCTCGGCTACTTCGTCCTCGAATCCCAGCGGTCCTTCGCCATCCCCGACATGTGGACCGGCATCATCCTGCTCGGCCTGCTCGGCTACGTCCTCAACTGGCTGTTCCTGCGCGTGGAGAACCGCGTCCTGCTCTGGCACCGGGGCGTCAGAGGGCTCCTGCCGGCCGCACGCACCGGCGCCGGGGACCGGGGCCGCGCCACCGCGGCCACGACCGCCCCCGCCGCCCCGCACCCGCCCTCGTCCACGCTCTCGTCCTCGGAGAAGTCTGATGCTTGAAGTCACCGACCTGCGCAAGGTCTACGGCCCCGACCCGACCGCGGCCCCGGCCGTCGCCGACCTGTCCTTCACCGTCGGCGACCGCGAGTTCGTCTGCATCCTCGGCTCCTCCGGCTGCGGCAAGACCACGATGCTGCGCTGCCTGTCCGGCCTCGTCCCGGCCACCTCCGGCGAGATATCGCTGCGCGGCAAGGCCGTCACCGAGCCGCCCGAGGACATGGCGTTCGTCTTCCAGGACTACAGCCGCTCCCTGCTGCCGTGGATGACGGTCCGCCGCAACGTCGCCTTCCCCCTGCGCTACAAGGGCATCGACAAGCGCGAGGCCGCCACCCTCACCGACGAGGCGCTGGACGCCGTCGGCCTCTCCGGACGCGGCGACCGCTACCCGTGGCAGCTCTCAGGCGGCATGCAGCAGCGCGTCGCCATCGCCCGGGCGCTGGCGTACCGGCCCAGGATCCTGCTGATGGACGAGCCGTTCGCCTCCGTCGATGCGCAGACCCGCTCCGGCCTCGAAGACCTGCTCCTCAAGGTCTGGGAGCGCTACGACATCACCGTCCTGTTCGTCACCCACGACATCGACGAGGCCATCTACCTCGCCGACCGGGTGCTCGTGCTGCGCCCGCCGGCCAACGTCGGGCACGAGGTGACGGTCAACCTGCCGCGCCCGCGCCACCAGGTCACGACCAAGCAGGAGCCGGAGTTCGCCCGGCTGCGCGGCGAGCTGTACGCCGCCCTCGACGGCCGGTCGGTGGCCGCATGAGCAGCCTCCTCCTGCGCCCGCTGCGCAAGCGGCGCCATCGCGCGGGGCTCGCCGCGCTCTCGGGCCTGCTGCTGGTCACCGGCTGCACCGACTACGGCGGCGACCTGTCCGGGGCGAGCATCTCCGGCGGCGGCGACGGCGACACGGTCGTCGTGTCAGAAACGGCCGGTACCCCCTCGGCGTTCCTCGCCTACGGGGTGCGCGAGGGATTCTTCGAGGACGAGGGCCTGAACGTCGAGGTCCGCCCGTCCTCCGGCGGCGCCAGCGTCATCCCGGCACTGCTCAGCGGCGACATCGACATCGCGGGGTCCAACGTGGTCTCGGCGCTGCTCGCGATGGGCCGCCGGATGCCGATCGAGATGATCGCGGCGGGCACCAGCACCTCCGAGCGGGCCGATGACGACTTCTCGTCGCTGATGGTCCCCGCCGACAGTCCCATCGCGGGCCCTGAGGACCTCGACGGCGCGAAGATCGCCGTCAACACGCTGCAGAACATCAACGACATCGTGCTGCACTCGGTCCTCGCCGAGCACGGCCTGGGCAACGGCGACGTGCAGCTCGTGGAGATGCCGTTCCCCGACATGCCCGCCGCCATGGACAGGGGTGACGTGGACGCCGGGCTGCTGATCGAGCCGTTCGCCACCATCGGCCGGGGCGCCGGGCTGCGCGACATCGCCCGCCCCTACACCGCGACCCGGCCGAACCTGCAGATCGGCACCTACCTGATGACCGGCGACGAGATCGGGGAGGACCCCGAGCTGGCCCGGGCATTCCGGGCGGGCGTGGAGGCGACGGCTGAGTCGATCGCGCGGGACCCGCAGTCGTTCCGGGACGCGCTGCCGGAGATCAGCGAACTGGCGCCGGAGCTGGCCGCGCAGATCGACCTGCCGGACTGGCAGGGCGTCACCGACCGGGGGTCGATCGAGACGATCCACGCGGTGATGCGGGACATCGGCCTCACCGACGCCGAACTGGACTACGACGAGGCGGTGTACGAGTAGGGCCTGGGCCGCGAAAGGGCGGCGGTCGGCGCGACGGGACGAGCAGGTCCCGCGCCGGCCGTCGCCCTTCTCCGCGGTCTTCCGGTCCTCCTCAGCCCCTGACCTGGTCGCTCAGCAGGTCCTGGAGCCGGTCGCGGGCATGCAGCAGGTCGGCCGCCAGCTCGCGGGCCTCCGCCTTCGACGGCAGCCGCGTCGCGGGGACCACGACCGCTATCGACGCCAGGGGCGTCTCCGCCAGGTCGCGCAGCACGGCGGCCACCGCGCTGATGCCGCGCTCGCCCTCCTCCACGTTCGTGGCGTACCCGTCGCGGCGGATCCCCGCCAACTCGGCCTCCAGGGCGGCCCAGTCGGAGACGGACGCCTCGGTGCGGGTGACCAGCTCGCGGTCCGCGAACCGCCGGGACAGCTCGGCGGCGGGCATGGCGGCGAGGATCGCCTTGCCGGCGGCGGTGCAGTGGGCGGGCAGCACGACGCCGGTGCGGTTGCCGACGCGGACCGAGCGGGGGCTCTCCACGCAGTCAACGAAGCGGACGTTGCGGCCCTCCAGGAGGGACAGGCTCACCGTCTCCTGGGTGCGGTCGCGGATCTCCTCCAGGATCGGGCGGGCCACCTGCCGGATGTCGATACGGCCGATGGCGGCGAGCCCGATCTCGTTCAGCACCGGGCCGGGCCGGTAGGCGCCGTTGGGCTTCTCCTGGAGCACGAAGCCGCGCCGGCGCAGCGCGTTGAGCAGCCGGTGCGCGGTGGAGGGGGCGACGCCGAGCTGGACCGCCGCCTCGGAGACACGCAGGGCCTGCCGTTCGCCGATCAGCTCCAGGAGCCGCAGCGCGTTGTCCACGGAACTGGTGACGCCCTGGGACGCCGCGGGGGCCGCCGCCTCGGGAGCAGAATTCGACATGGAAGAAATCTACCCCAGAGTTTTTCGAATGCATACGTCCCGGGCGGTCGAGTAAACCGCCCGGGACGCCGTGGACTTCCTGGGGTGGGGGCTCAGCCCTCGCGGACGTCGAGCGTCAACCTCCCGATCCGGCTGATGGCGGCCGTGAGCCGGTCGCCCGGCTCGATGGCGCCGACGCCGGGGGGCGCCCCGGTGAAGATCAGGTCGCCGGGCAGCAGCGTCATCATCGAGGACGCGTAGGAGACGATCTCGGGGACGGCCGTCAGCAGGTCCCGGGTGCTGACCTCCTGCCGCTTGACGCCGTTGACGTCGAGGGTGATCTCCAGCGTCCGGGGGTCGCCTATCTCGTCGGCGGTGACGATCACCGGGCCGAGCGGGCTGAAGGTGTCGTAGCTCTTGCGCCGCGAACGGTCGGCCGGGCTGCGGACGGTGATGTCGAGGCCGAGGGTGTAGCCGAAGACGTGGTCGAGGGCGCGCTCGGCCGGGATGTCGGCGCCGCCGTCGCCGACCACGACGACCAGCTCCGACTCGTGGTGGATCTCCTGGCCCGCGGCGACGATCTCCTTCGGCAGCACGATGTCCTCGCGCGGCCCCGACAGGGAGGACGGCGCCTTCAGGAACACGTCGAAGTTCATCATCCAGGACTCGACGCCGCCCAGGGTGCGCTCCTGCACCTCGTGCATCTCGGCGACGTGGTCCGCGTAGTTGGACGCGCAGGCCACGATCTTGCTCGGGTTGAGCGCGGGGGCGCACAGCGTCACCTCGCCCAGCGGGCGGGCCCGGCCGGTCGCGGTCGCCGCCGCCAGGGCGTCGCGGACGCCGGCGAAGTCACGGCAGAGCCGCCGCCACCAGCCGGCGGTCAGCGGGTCGGCGTCGTGCGGCCACCCGAGTGCGTCCGTCACGTCCACCACCCGCTCGGTGCCCTCCGCCCCGGTCACGACGCCGAGCCGGTGGTCGTCGAACAGCGCCAGCCTCATCTTGGGAACCTTTCACAGAATCGAATGTCACAACGGGTCGCCGCCGGCCCTGGTCAGTCGAACACACCGGTGACGACCTGGGGTTCGGGCAGCGTCTCCTCGCGGTAGACGCCGAGGGCACGCAGCACCGGGGCGTCGCCGAGGCTGAAGAGATCGGCTCCGGCGGCCGAGCGGTGCTCGGCGGCGGACCACGACGGCACGACGAACATGTCCCCGGCCGACCAGTCGAAGCGGCGCCCGTCGATGACGCTGCTGCCCTCGCCCCGGAAGACGACGTACACGCTGTTGCCGCTGCGGCGCACCGGGGCCGACGAGCCGCCCGGCAGCAGCCGGTGCATGCCGCAGGCGAGCGTCGGCAGCACGCTGGCGCCCGAGTGCGGGTTGGTGAACTCGACGCTCACCAGCGGGCCGCCGTCCTCGACGGCGAGCCGCGTCAGCTCCTCGTCGGTCGCCGACCAGCGGTAGACCAGCAGCGGGGAGGGCGCGGCGTCGAGCGGGCCGTCCACCGAGCCGGACGTCATCGTGGCGCCCGCCGTGCCGCCGCCGGCCACGTACGCCGTCTCCGACCGGTTGTGCTCGCCCTCGACGGGCTGGCGCAGCTCGGGGTGCGGCTCGAAGAAGATCGCGTCCAGCGCCTCGACCATGGGCAGGTCGAGGCCGTCGAACCAGAACATGCTGCCGTCGCCACCGTTGGCGTGGTCGTGCCAGGCGCCGCCGGGGGTGAGGACCAGGTCGCCGGGATGCATGTCGCAGGCGTCGCCGTTGACCGTCGTCCACACGCCTTCGCCCTCGATGACGAAGCGGATCGCGCCGGGTGTGTGCCGGTGGGCGGGCGCCGTCTCGCGCGGGCCGAGGCACTGGATCGCGCCCCACAGCGTCCCGGCGGCGTAAGGGCGCCCGCCGAGGCCGGGGTTGGTCAGCGACAGCACCCGGCGCTCGCCGCCGCGCTCCACCGGCACCAGGCCGATGGCGCGCTCGGCGAGCGGGCGCAGCACCGAGGACCGCCACAGCCACGGCACGGCCCGGGGCCTGGGGGTCGGGGTGAGGAGCTGCTCGGTGATGGTCCACAGCGGGCGCAGGCCGGCGGCGGCGATGTCCTCGTACAGCGCCGCCAACTCCGGTTCCCCGTCGGCTGGTCCGGCCGCCGTGGTCTGCGCCTGCGTGTCGTCGAGTGTTGACATGTCGGTCTCCTTGCCGGTGCTCAGTGGGCCGGGACGGCCTCGGACGGGGACGGGTGGCCGGGCGGCAGCCCGATCCCGAAGCGGCGCACGCTCTCCAGGAGCGACGCCCGCCGCATGTAGGCGCGCGCCCGGCCGGGGTCGGTCGCGATGGCGCGCATCTCGTCGTGCGAGGCGCGCCGCCGCGCCTCGTCGGTCTCCATCAGCCGCTGCGTGTTGCGCTGCGTGTCGGCCTGCACGTACTCGACGGCCACCCGGTGGCGCAGTTCGGCGAACGTGGACAGCTCGCTCTCGGCGTCGCCCTCGCCGGAGCGGATGCGGGCGATGCGGCGGGTGACGTCCATGGCGTCGTGGATGCCGCTGTTGAGGCCGACGCCGCCCATCGGGCTGTTGATGTGGGCGGCGTCGCCGATCAGGACGACGTCGCCGGCTCGGAAGGTCTCGGCGACCCGCTGGTGCACGCGGTAGAGCTGGCGGTCAACGATCGGGTAGCCGCCGGGCCGGGGCGCGACGCCCTGGAACTGCCGCTGCAGGGTCGCCTCGTCCTTGGCCTCGTCCTCGCTCTGCTCCGGCGGGACCGGCCACACGGCCCGCCAGGACTCGACGGTGCGCAGGAGGAACAGCCACTCGTGGGGGTCCGCCACGTAGTTGACGTCCGCGATGCCGGGCAGCGCCTCGGACAGGTCGATGGTGGTGCTGGCGATGAGGAAGCGCTCGGGGTAGGTGTAGCCGGTGAAGCCGACGCCGAGCGAGCGGCGGACGGTGCTGCCCGCGCCGTCGGCGCCGATCACGTGAGCCGCGTCGAGGGCGCTCGCCCCGCCCCGGCCCTCCACCAGCACGGAGGCGCCGCCGCCGGGCGCCGGCTCGACGCCGGTGACACGGGTGCCGAACAGCAGCGTGACGCCGGGGGTGTCCGCCAGCTGCCGGTGCAGCATGCGCACGAGGTGCTGCTGGTTGAGCTGGAGGCGGTAGGGATAGGGCGTCTCGTCGGCGAGCAGGGAGAAGTCGAACTCGGCCACCAGCCCGTCGCGGCGGTCGCGGAAGTGGTAGATCGGCACCTGCAGGCCCTCGGCGTGCATCTGCTCCACGACGCCGAGTCCGGACAGCAGTTCCAGGGTCGCGGCGTGGAACGTCGATGCGCGCCAGTCCGTCTTCGGCTCGTCCTCCGCCTCGACGAGCACCACCGGGACGTCCAGCCGCGCGAGCGATGCGGCGGCGACCATGCCGACCGGTCCACCGCCGACGATGACGACCGGGCATCTCGAAAGGTCACGTTCATTTCCTGGCATGGCCCTAAACATGGCACATGTTCCGCAGAACTGAAAGCTGTCCGAAATTAATTCCTCTGTGCAGAAAAGATGGCAGCAGCCGAGGTGTACAGGTGGGTCGCGCACCCCCTCGCGACGTGCGCACTCCCCCACAGGGGGCGACGGGGAACCCTGGCACGGCACGGCTCGTCGGTGCCGTGCCGTCAGCAGGACACCGGGCCGACGACCACGCCGACCCGTCCGCCGATTTCACTCCATGGGCCACCGGTCGGCGCAGGTCCGGTGACTGACCTTCGGGCAACCGCGCACTTTCAAGTGGGTTCTTGTGGCACGTACCGCCCGAGGTGGACAGCGCTTCTCATGAATACGCGATGCCCGAACCGGCCCTGCGGGAGTTGGGCGGCGGCACAGTGGTCAACCTCACCAGCGGCTCCGCACGGCAGGCGCGCGAGCTCGCCGGATGGCTCGCGGGATACGGAGCGCGCCTCCTTGCCGGCGGGATCATGGCCGTGCTTGCGACGGTGGGGACGCAGGGAGCCTTCATCCTCACAGCGGTGCGCGTGATCTGTTCGACCGTGTCGCCCCTGTGCTCGGCCCTCTCGGCCGTTCTCCTTGGTGGGAACGGGAGCCGACCACGCGGTGGCGATGGTCCATGCGGAGGGCGGCGACGTGGAGACGTTCAAGCAGGAAGTGCTCAGGCCGTGGATGGAGCAGATACTGGCGATCACGGTCGAGGGCGCCGATCCGAGCGAATCCGTCCCGGACGAGTACAGCCCCGTGATGCAGGCGACCGGCCTGGAGAGCATTTTTGCCGCCTCGGAGGAGGCGGGTCCGCGGAACTGGCGGGACACCTGAGCGCATCCCTGTGGCGGATGCGGCGCGCCGTCGCTGCCCGCTGAGCCACATCCAGGGGGTCCACGGGTAGGCGGAGCACCCCGGCTACGACGTGCCGGAACTCCGGTGTGTGCTCAACCCGGCAGTGACCGTATCAAGTCCCCCCGGATACACGGCGGGAGCGGACTGGATCGGCTCGGCCAGTGCCTGGACAGAGGCGCGCAGCGCGTCGAGGTGCCAGCAACTCGGTCAATGCTGCGGCGGACTTGGTGGCCAGGGACGTGACCTGGCGGCGGGTCTGCGCTGATCGGCCCTGAGTGACCTCTCGGCCGACTCGACACGGGTCCGGCAGGCCCGGGAGGACTCGTCCAGCCGGGTGGATGCCGTCCTCGGCGTCCACCGGGTAGGTGACAAGTCACCCGATCCGTGCGCCATGGCGTCCTCACGTGAGAAGGAAGGTCACAAGTCGAGCCGTTGGGGAGCTTGCCTGACCTGGGCGCGCGGGTGAGGTGATTGACCGAAGATCGCTCCAGGGGGTGATGGGCGGCCTCCCCGGGGCCCTGCGAGCGGGGCGGGCCAGGGGGAGGAACCGCGGGGGCCGCAGGACCGTTCACGGTCAAGAGCCGGGTGCGCCGCGCTCACGCCCCCTGGGGACAGGGGCGCCGGTCGCACCAGGCACACTTCACCTGGAGAACACGCCACCTATCGACCAGAAGAGGTCAGGGATGATCACTCTCACCAAAGACGACGAACCGGCGGACCTCGACGGCATCACCCACATGTCGATCGGCGTGTCCTGGGACCCCACCGCCGGAAGCAGCGGCGGTGTCCTCGGCAAGGTGCGGAGGAAGATGGGGACGGACCTCGATCTCATCGCCATCGCGCTCCAGGGCAGCGACCCGGTGCGGCTTGCGGGGCTCGACTCCCTCGACCCGCTCGGCAACGGCGCGCTCCTCCACACCGGGGACAACCAGACGGGCCGCGGGGAGGGCGACGACGAGACCGTCACCGTCGAATTCGGCCGTATACCGCCGAACATCACGGCCATAGCCTTCGTCGCCAGCGCGTTCAAGCGCGGCAGCAGTTTCCAGAAGGCACGCAATGTCAGCTTCAAGGTCTACGACGCGACCGGCGGAGACATCCAGCAGGTGGCGGACATCTGGCCGAGTCTCATGACGAACGACAACAGCTGCGCAATCGCCAAGGCATTCCGTGCGGGCAACTCCTGGAAACTCCAGGTCGTGAACAAGACCGGCAAGGTCAAGCAGGGGGACGAACTCTCCCTGATGCGCTTCGCCGCGACCGCGTAGTCACGGCGCCGACGGGGGCAGCTCGTGCCGACCGGGCGGTGGATGTTCCCGGGGAATGCGGGAGTGGGGCGCGGGTGCGCGGAATGCGGCACCCGGCCCTCCCGCAGACCGGAATTGCACGGACGCACCGCGCATTTCGTCGGTGCGGGCGACGCCGATTCTCCGGCGCGTCGGCGTGGTCACGTGCCGCAAGGTGGTGGACTCGGTTAGCTTTCGCGTGGCAGAGCGCGCTGTTCCGTTCCCGGCCGTCGTATTCGCCGACGCGGGAAACAGCGCCAGGGAGTTCCGTCTCCCGCCCACCCCCGCGCGCATGAGAAGAGAACCGCAGTGTCACACCACCTTGACTCCCCCCTCGCCCTCCAGGACGTCCGTCTGGACATCACCGACCTGTACGTCTTCCGTGGGGAGACCGGCACCGCGTTCGTGCTGGACGTGTGTCCCTCGGCGGCCGGGGAGGACGCGCCGAAGGGGTTCCACCCTGAGGCGCAGTACGAGATCAAGATCGACTGCGACCACGACGCCGTCGAGGACGTGACCTACCGCTTCAGCTTCGGCGAGCGCACCGCGCAGGGCGGCCAGGAGTTCGAGCTGCGGATGATCACGGGGACGGACGCGCGTGACCCCCACGCCACCGGTTCCCTGGTCGCGCAGAGCGTCACGGGTCAGGCCGTCGCCTCGGAGCGGGGCATCAGGGCGTGGGCGGGGCGGGCGAGCGACCCGTTCTGGATCGAGCCCGACGTGCTGAAGGCGATCGGGGCCGCCTTCGCGAACGGCACACGGGTGGACCTGTCGTCGTGGGACCCGGCGCGCGCGCAGAACCTGTTCGCCGACAACAAGGTGTACACGATCGTCCTTGAGGTGCCGGACGACGAGCTGCTCCCGGCGATCGGGGCCGACCGGCACATCGACGTCTGGGCGCTGACGAGTCTGGCGACGGACGCGGGCGGATGGCGGCCCGTCAACCGGTTCGGGCACCCGATGGTGCACCCGCTGTTCGCGCAGCTCGACGAGGAGCTGGGGAACCGGCTGAACACGACGGCCCCGGCCGACGATGTGAAGGTGCACGGGGAGAAGCTGGCCGAGCTGGTCGCGGGCGTCGTCCGCGCGTACGGCACGGCGGCGGACCCGGTGGCGTACGGGAAGACGGTCGCCGCGCGGCTGCTGCCGAACGTGATGCCGTACATCGTGGGGACGCAGGGCGTGTACGGGTTCGCGTGCTGGAACGGGCGCTCGATGATCGACAACGCGCCCGATGTCATGTTCTCGTTCGCGACCAACACCCCGTTCGGCATCGGGCTGGACCGGAACGCGGTCGCGGCGAAGCCGTCGGACACGTTCCCCTACGTGCCGGTGCTCGACTGACCCCGTCCGGGCGGATCGTCCGGGGCCGTGCGGGCGCGTCCGGGGCCCCGGGATATGTTCTGCGGCGGTGGGGGACGTGTGCCGTCCCCCACCGCGGGACGACAGGACAGCGGGACGGCCGTGGGCGTGGACAGGGAAGACAGTGAGGACGCGGAGCCGCGGGAGGCCGTGCGGCGGCGGTGGGCGATGGACACCCGGCCGCTGCGGCGGCCGGCGTACCGGCGGCTGTGGGGTTCGACGGTCGTCACGGCGGTGGGCAGCCAGCTGACGGCCGTCGCCGTGCCCTTGCAGGTCTACGACATCACCGGGTCGTCCGTGTGGGTCGGGTACGCGAGCCTCGCGGGACTGCTGCCGTTGGTCGTGTTCGCCCTGTGGGGCGGGGCCGTCGCCGACCGGATGGACCGGCGCACGCTGCTGATCGTCGGCGACACGGGGATAGCCGTCACGTCGCTGCTGCTGTGGGCGCAGGCGATCGCCGGGCTCGACTCGGTGGCGGCCCTGATGATCCTGCTGGCGGTGCAGCAGGCGTTCTTCGGTCTGGAGGCTCCGGCGCGCAGCGCGTCGATACCCCGGCTCGTGCCCGTGGGGGAGCTTCCGGCGGCGAACGCGCTGGGCTCGACGGTCTCGCAGACGGGGATGCTGGTCGGTCCGCTGCTGGCCGGGGCGCTGATCCCCGTGATCGGGCTGGCCGAGCTGTACCTGATCGACGCGCTGGCCCTGGGCGTGGCCGTGTGGGCGGACTGGCGGCTGCCCGCGCTGCCGCCGCTGGGCGGCCCGTCGGCGGCGGCGAGGTCGGGATGGCGGGAGATCGTGGCGGGTTTCCGCTACATGGCGGCGCACACGGTGCTGCTGCTGTCGTTCGTCGCCGACATCATCGCGATGGTGCTGGGGATGCCGCGGGCGCTGTTCCCGCAGCTGGCGTCGGAGACGTTCGCCTCGCACGGGGAGGGGTTCGCGCTCGGGCTGCTGTACGCGGCGATCCCGGTGGGCGCGGTGCTGGGCGGTCTGGGCTCGGGGACGTTCTCGCGGGCGCGGCGGCACGGTCTGCTGGTGATCGCGAGCGTGGTGGTGTGGGGGCTGGCGATCATGGGGTTCGGGCTGAGCGGGAGCCTGTGGGTGGCGCTCGTGTTCCTGGTGGTCGCGGGGGTGGCGGACATGGTGTCGATGGTGTTCCGGGGGGCGATACTGCTGTCCGCGGCGACCGACGAGATGCGGGGCCGTATGCAGGGGGTCTTCACGGTCGTCGTCGCCGGGGGGCCTCGGCTGGCGGACGCGCTGCACGGGGCGGGTGGTTCGGCGTTCGGGCCGCGTGTGGCGATAGCGGTCGGCGGGGGGCTGGTCGTCGTGGGGGCGCTGGCCCTGGCGGCGGCGCCGGGGCTGCGCCGCCACCGGGTCTGAGGCGCGGGCCGTCAGGCGGGGATGGCGTTGAGCAGCCGGTCCCACTCGGGGTATCTGGCGAGCTTCGCGGCGTGGAGGGCTCCGATGCGCGGACCGATCTCCGGGTCGGGGTCGTCGGTGAAGCGGACCGCGGAGAGCCGGGCGATGCGCGGGAGGATCGTCCAGTCGCCCTCGATGTGCACCGGATCGTTCATGTAGTGCTCCAGGGCGGTCAGGTCCTGGACGGAGGCGGAGTACGCGTGGGTGAAACCCTCGGCCGGGTCGCCGAGGTCGTGGCCGACGCTGCCGAACGTGACGGAGGCGACGGACGCCGTGCGCCGCATGAGGGCGAGCACCTCGGCCCGTTCGTCGTCGGTGGTGCCGTCCTTGAAGGTGAAGCGCAGGACGTTGGTGATCATGGGTGGCTCCTCGCGCAGAAAATTGACCAGCGGGTTCAGATTAGTGAATTCACCGGTTGGGGCGCAAGGACCGGCGGCGCGGGCACCGGTGCAGGAGGTGCCCGCGCCGCCGGAGTCATACCGGGCGCGCGGTGAGGCGGCCGGGGTGGGTCACGGCATCAGGACGGAGTCGATCAGGTAGACCGTCGCGTTGGCCGTCTGCACGTTGCCGCAGACCACGGAGGCGCTGTCGTTGACGGTGAAGGACTCGCCCGAGCCCGAGGTGGTCACGGTGCCGCCCTGGAGGGTCTCGAACTCGCCGTTCGCGAGGTCCTCGGGGGTGAGGCGCTCGCCGACGACGTGGTAGGTGAGCACGTCGGTGAGGGCCGCCTCGTCGGCGAGCAGCGCGGTGAGGTCGGCCTCGGGGATCTGGGCGAACGCGTCGTTGACGGGCGCGAAGACGGTGAGGGCCTCGGAGTTGTTGAGCGTGTCGCCGAGACCGGCGGCGGTGACGGCGGTCACCAGGGTGGCCAGCTCGGGGTTGTTGCTGGCCGCCGTGGCCACCGGGTCCTGGGCCATGCCGTTGAAGCTGCCCGCGCCGTCGGCGGGGACGCCCGCGCAGGCCGGGCCGAAGGGGGCGGACGCGTCGGTCATGCCCTCGTCGGTGTCCTCCGTGGGCTGCTCGTCCGTGGTCTCCTCCTGCGAGGTCTGGCTGTCGGACGAGTCGGCCGAGGTGTCCTCGTCGTCCGACGAACACGCGGCCAGGCCGAGGGGCAGGACGGCGGCGGCGACGAGGGCGACGGTGGTGCGGCGCATGCGGTTGACGTTCATGAGGGTTCTCCTGGAATGGGGTTTCTTGGGCTGTTCGTGGTGTGGGGGGCGTCCGTCGTGGGGACGGCGGGGTCAGGCCACTTCGACCACCACCGAGTGCCATCCGGTCGCACCGCCGGGGATGGGGTCGGAGCGTTCCGAGGTCTGTATCTCCCCCGTGCGGTCGGTGGCGCGGACCTCGATGCGGTGCCGACCGGGCTGGGCGGGCCAGTCCCAGCGCCACTGGCGCCAGGTGTCCACCGTGTCCTCGGCGGCCAGCTCGGTCTCCTGCCACGGGCCGTCGTCCACCCGGACCTCGACCCGGTCGATGCCGGTGTGCTGGGCCCAGGCGACCCCGGCGACCGGTACGGTCCCGGCGGGGATGTCGGCGAAGCCTCGCGGGGTGTCGATGCGGGACTGGGTCCTGATCGGCGCCTGGGCGGCCCAGTCGCGGCGGACCCAGTAGGCGTCGAAGTCGGCGAAGGTGGTGAGTTCGATGTCCTCGATCCACTTGCAGGCCGACACGTAGCCGTACAGGCCGGGGACCAGCATGCGGACGGGGAAGCCGTGGTCGAACGGGAGGGGTTCGCCGTTCATGCCGACGGCGAGCAGCGCGTCACGTCCGTCCATCACGGCCTCGACGGGGGTGCCGAGGGTCATGCCGTCCACGGACCGGGCCACCAGCTGGTCGGCCGGTCCGCCTTCGGAGGGCGGGCGGACCCCGGCGTCGCGCAGCACGTCGGCCAGGGGGACGCCGATCCAGCGGGCGTTGCCCGCGTAGGGGCCGCCGACCTGGTTGGAGACGCAGGTCAGGGTGATGTGACGTTCGATCAGCTCGCGGCGCAGCAGGTCGTCGTACGAGAGGGTCAGGGGGCGGGTGACGCCCGCGCCGTGGATGCGCAGGCGCCAGCTGCGGGCGTTCACGCGGGGGACGGTGAGGGCCGTGTCCACGCGGTAGAAGTCGGTGTTGGACGTGAGGTGCGGGGTGATGCCCTCGACGCCGAGGTCGGCGCCGCGGGGGGACGGCGTCACCGGGGAGGCGGGGGCCGGGAGGCGGATCGCGTCGCGGGCGGCGGCGGCCTGGCTGCTGCCTGCCTGGTTTATGCGGGTGGCGAGGACTCCCGAGGCGGCCGACACGGCGGCGACCGAGGTGGCCGCGAGGACGAAGGCGCGCCGGTCGAAGGCCGGGGGGACGTCGGGGGGCGGTGCGGTGGGAGGTGACGGCTCCTGGGCGTCGGGGGCCGGTCGTCGGCGGATGGCGGGGAACAGCCCGGCCAGGAAGTGGAGGACGGCCGCGCCGGTCACCGCTCCGAGGAGCGAGGGGACGGCGTCGAACCGTCCGGCGTCCGGACGGCCCGCCGCGGCGACGGCCCCGACCGCTCCGACGAGCAGCACGCCGAGCGCCGCCGTGCGGCGGAACCGGGCCGCCGCGAGACCGAGGGCGATCGCGAAGAGGACGAGGAGCGCAAGGATGCCGAGGCGCAGGACGAGCTTGTCGTTGGTGCCGAAGGTGCGGATCGCCCAGTCCTTGACGGGGGCAGGGGTCCGGTCGATGACGGCGCCGCCGAGGGCGGTGACGGGTCCGGCCTCGCGGCGGATCAGGGAGGCGGACAGTTCGGCGACGGCGAGCGCGGCGCCGGCGGCCAGGAGGCCGGACAGCGCACCGGGAATTCCCACCCGTGCCGCTGCCCGCCATCGGGTCGTGCGCTGCGCCTCGTTGCCGCTCATGCCCGTACTTCGGAGCCCGACGGGCGGTGGATTGGTGGGACTTCGGAGAAATTCGGGAATGCTGCGGAAGGAGCGGCGAAATACGCGCCGGACACGGGGCTTTGACCACTCTCCTCTCTCTCAGCGGACGATCCCTGAGGAACCACCGGCCATTTGATCGGTAGGCGAATGCCTGTACGTGCGCGCCTCGTGAATCGTCGGCCCTGCTGGTGGAGTTGTCGGCGCTCTGCGCACCTCACTCCTGGCGGGCACGCCCTGGGGTCGGGCGCCGTGCCTTCACGAGGCAGGTCCACCGACGGCTGAGGCGCCGCAGGCGGGGCGGCGTGGCCTGACGTGGCGACGCCGCCGACCGCGCGGGGCGGTCGGCGGCGTGCGGGGCGGTGTCAGGCGGTCGGGAAGGCCATGACCGCCAGGGGGTCGCTGGTCGGCTGCGGGGAGCCGCCGTCGGGTTCGAGCGTGACGCCCATCCCCGACGCGCCGCCGAGGGCGCCGTCCATGAGGACGGTCTCGCCGTCGGCCGCCGGGTCGAGCAGCCCGGCGGGACGCATCCGCCCGTCCTCGTCGAACCACAGCTGGTAGACCTTGCCGGGCGGCGGGGCGGCCAGGCCGGAGACGGCGAACGCGGCACGGTCCGCCGAGGCCGAGACCACGACGGTGGCGCTGCCGCCGCCGGGGAGGGGGCCGGTCGTCACCCGGGCGTCCGGCGCGGACATGACGCGGGACAGCTCGGCCGCGCGTGCCTCGACCTGTTCGGCGCGGGCACGCGCGTCCTGCGCCGTCTGCCACTGCCAGACGGCCGTGCCGCCGAGCGCGGCGGCCGTCACGCAGGCGGCCAGCGCGAAGGCGACCGCACGGCGCCGCGTGCCGCCCCGGCGTGCGGGGACCTCGGGCTCGGCGGCGCCGGGCGGCGGTTCCTGGCGGACGCTGCCGATGCGCCGCAGGACGGCCTCGCGCATCGCGGGTGGCGGTGTCTCGGCGACGGCCTGCCCCAGCCTGGCGGCGGTCTCCAGCAGTTCCGTGACCTCGGACGCGCACGCCGGGCAGCGCCCCAGGTGGCCCTCGAACCGGGCGCGTTCCGCGGGCAGGACGGCGTCGAGCGCGTACGCGCCGCCGAGGATGTGCAGCTCGGCCTCGTCGTCCCGCGTCACTCCCTCGCCGTTCGTTCCTGTGCCTTTCATGACGTCACCCCCAGGCAGTCCCGCAGTCGGATCAGGCCGTCCCGCATCCGTGTCTTGACCGTGCCGAGCGGCAGCGAGAGGAGGTCGGCGACCTCGCGGTGCGTCAGCCCGCGGTAGTAGGCGAGGGTGACGGACTGCCGCTGCCGTTCGGTGAGTCCGCTCATGCAGCGTTTGACCTGTTCGCGTTCCAGGCGCGCCTCGACCTGTTCGGTGACCTCGTCGAACGCGGGGGTGCGCTCCAGCAGGGCGGCGCGCTGCTCGCGGTCGCTCGCGGCCTGGGCGGACCGTACGCGGTCCACGGCGCGGCGGTGCGCGAGCGTCATGACCCAGGCCATGGCCGAGCCGCGGTCGGGCCGGTACTGGGCGGCGCAGCGCCACACGTCGATGAGGACCTCCTGCGCCACCTCCTCGGACTGCGCGGGGTCGCGCAGCACCGACCTGACGAGGCCGAGGACGGGGCCCGCGACGCGGTCGTAGACCGTGGCGAAGGCGTCCTGGTCGCCGCGCGCGACCTCGGCGAGCGAGTCGGCGAGGCTGGGGGCGGGGCCCTCGCCGTCCCGTGGGACGCCGGACAGGCGGACGGACTCCCTCACCGGCGGACTCCCTCGCCGACGGGGGCGGGACGGTCCGGCCGGGGGGCCGTGAGAGCGAACTCCATGCGACTTTCTCCGAACGACGACGAACGGTGCCCACCGTACGGCGGACCGTGGGGTATTCGCCGCCGGTGCCCGCGTGGATTGGTGGGGGCGGCGGTTTTTTTCGCGGCCTTGTTCGGAGGGGGGCCCGGGAGGGG
This sequence comes from Streptomyces avicenniae, assembly GCF_000719135.1. Lineage (GTDB taxonomy): Bacteria > Actinomycetota > Actinomycetes > Streptomycetales > Streptomycetaceae > Streptomyces > Streptomyces avicenniae. The sequence continues at coordinate 25,837 of NZ_JOEK01000021.1, forward strand.
GAAGCGCCCAGGGGGACCGAGGAGAATGGTGTGATGAGCGAAGAGGCGATTCCGGTGCTCCGGATCAAGGACGCCGACGCGGCGGTCGGCTGGTACGGACGGCTCGGCTTCGAGAAGCGGTGGGAACACAGGTACGAGCCGGGTTTTCCGGCGTTCGTGGAGGTGGCGCGGGGCGAGGTGCGGCTGTTCCTGTCGGAGCACGAGGGGGACGCGCGTCCCGGCGCGCTGGTGTATCTGCGGGTGGAGGACGTGGACGCGGTCGCCGCGGTGTTCGGGGCGGAGGTGCGGACCGCCGCGTGGGCGCGGGAGGTCGAGCTGTCCGACCCCGACGGGAACCGGCTGCGGGTGGGCACGCCCACGGAGTGAGGGGCCCGTCCGTACGCGGGGCTCGTACGGGTGTGCGTTCTTCCGTGGGGGCGCCCGGGGCGTGAGGCTGGTGCCCGGTGCCGGACGGGACGAGCGGGGTGGGCGGGGTGGCGAGGCGGGCGCGGAAGCGGCGGAACAGGGTGTCCTTGTGGGCGGTCGTGGCGGTGGCGGCGCTGGCCCTGTGGCCGTGGGCGGGGACGCTGCTGCTGGGGGCGGCGGTCGTGGGCGTGGCGGGGGCCTGCGTGTGGTGGGGACTGCGGGTGCACCGGGCACTGCGCGAGCGGGACGCGCGGTGGCGTGCGCAGGACAGGTTGCTGGCCGCGAACAGGTCGCTCGCCGAGGTGGACGTCCTGGACGGGAACGCCTTCGAGCTGCTGGTCGCCGCGCTGCTGCGGCGTGACGGGTGCGCCGACGTGGTGAAGGTCGGCAGGACGGGGGACAACGGGCGGGACGTGACCGGGCGGCTGCCGGACGGGCGCAGCATGATCGTGCAGTGCAAGCGGTTCGGGCCGCGACGGTCGGTCGGGGTGCGGGACATGCGGGACCTGCTCGGGACGCGGACGCATTTCGCGGCGGACGTCGCGGTGTTCGTGACCACCACGCGTTTCACGCGGCAGGCGCTGGATCTGGCGGTCGCCAACGGCATCCTGGTCGTGCACCGGGACCTGCTCGCGTCCTGGCTGGCCGGCGCGTCCTTCGCCTCGGTGGCGGGGCTGGGCGGGCGGGGGCAGGGGGACGGGCGGCACCTCGCCCGGTGGCGGCGCGCGTACGGCGTCGCGGGTGTCCGGGCGAGGCGGGCGCGTCCGGTGGGGCGGCGCCGGGGCTGAGCGGGCGGGGTCAGCGGAAGGCGGCGGCGTTCTCGGTGGCCCACTGGGCGAACGGGCGGGCGGGCGTGCCGGTGACGCGCTCGACCGTGTCGTGCACGGCGCGGAGTTCGTCGGTGATGTCGCCGCCCGTCAGGTCGAGCATGGCGTGCGCGACGGCGTCCCCCACGGCCGCGGCGAGTTCCTCGTGCGCCTCCTTCCTGCTGACCACGGTGAGGGGCACCTCGCGGCCCAGTGCGGCGCCGAGCGCGGCGACCTGCTCCCTGGCGGTGACGGGCCCCGGGCCGGTGAGGGGGTACGTGCGGCCGTGGTGGTCGGGCCCGGTGAGTGCGGAGGCCGCGACGGCGGCGATGTCGGCGGGGTGGATCGTCGGCAGGCCGAGGTCGGGGTAGGGCAGGCGGACGGGCCGGTGTGCGCGGATGGCGTCCGACCAGAGGAGGGTGTTGGAGGCGAACTGGGTCGGCCGCAGCATCGTCCAGGCCATGCCGCTGGCGCGCAGGAGGTCTTCCGTGGCGAGGACCCGGGCCGCCGTGGGCAGGTGCGGGTGGGTGCGGACGGTGATGGAGGAGACGAGGACGACGTGCTCCACGCCCGCCCGGCGGGCGGCGGCGAGGACGGCCTCCTCGGGGCCTGTTCCGGCGAGGAGGAAGAGGGAGCGTGCTCCGGTGAGGGCCCGGTCGAGCGAGGCGGGATCGGCGAGGTCGCCCTCGACCGCCTCGACGCCGTCGGGGAACGAGGCGCGGGCGCGGTCGCGGGTGAGTGCCCGCAGGGGGCGGTCGGTGCCGGACGCGCGCAGGTACCGCAGCAGGGGCCGCCCTATGTTGCCGGTCGCGCCTGTCACGAGAATCATGGATGTGTTCTCCGGGTGTCGGGGGAACTTCGCCTGACACGCTAGGAGTTCAAGGCGGGTCGAGGTCAACCGTGGCGGGCGGCGGTCAACACGCGGCGTGTCCCGTGCGGGCGCCGCTCGTTGGCGACGGTGTGCGCCGCCTGCTCCCCGCTGTCGCGATCAGCGGACTCGTCCTCGTCGCCGCGTGCGACGGCCCGCCCCCCTCGGCCGATCCACCGGTGCCTGTACCGCAGGGCGGGCGGTCCGTGCCGTTGTCCCAGCGGCTCCCGGTCGAGGCGCTGACGCCGCCGTCGCCCGTGGAGGGCACGGTGCCGCCGCGTCCCGTGCCCTCGCCGCCGACCGTGCGCAGCGCGTCCGCGGCGCCTCCCGCACCGGTGGAGCGGGGGGAGCGCCGACGGAGCGCGGCGCCGCCGCGGCCCGCCCCGGCGCCGTCTCCCCCACCGCGGCGGGGCGCGGCCGACCCCGAGGCACTGTGCGACGCGGCCGGTTCGCTTCCCCGCACGGCGGACCTCGCGGACTGGTGCCGCGCCCTCATGCCGTGACGCCGGTGGTGAGCAGGACGGTGTTGGAGCGCGGCCCGTAGGTGAACGCGCGGACGCGGTAGGACGCGTGCTTCTCCTCGGGCAGGGTGATGATGCCGTAGGAGTTGACGTCGGGTTCGAGCAGGGCGACGGGGCCGAAGACGGAGCCCTCGCCCGGCAGGCGCGACTCCAGCAGGAAACCGGCCTCGTCGGCGGAGCGGTCGGTCCAGGTGAAGTGGATGCCGTTGGCGTGCATCACCTCGGCCTCCAGGGCGGCGGGCGCGGCGTCCTCGCCGGTGGCGAGCGGGCTGCCCGGGACCGTGGCGTCCTCCCGCGTGACCGGTGAGAGCCACGCGTGGTCGGTGTTCTCGTCCTCCGCGGTCAGCTCGCCCTCGGGGAGGTCCACCTCGACCGGTCCTGACGTGGGGCCGTCGAAGGCGCGCAGGCGGTAGAAGAACGGCGTCCCGGGGATCAGGTCGGGGTGCCGGAACTCGGTGACCTCGGGCGGCAGGTACTGGAGTGCGGTGTACTCGCCGTCCTCCTCGGTGGCGAACTCCAGCACGTATCCGGACGTCCCGGGGGCGCCGCCGTCCCAGGAGAGGTCGATGTCGGTGGGTGTGGTGAGCGTGGCGCGCAGGGTGGGCGCCCCTGGCTCCGGGCCGGGGCCGACGTCGGTGGCGGTGTCGCCCGCCCCGGCCGGGGAGGAGGTGACTCCCCGGCCGGTCGCGTCGTCGGACGAGGACCCCGAGCAGGCGGCCAGCGCCAGGACGAGCGCGAGCGGAGCGGCGGCGCGGCGTGCGTGGGTCACAGGTCCGCCCGTCACCGGCGCCAGAACTGGACGCCGCTCCACACCACGGTCGCCGGGCCGGCCCCGCTGTTGGTGCGGTAGGCACCGAACTTGTCGTAGAAGCTCCCGCCGGGGCTGCTGTAGGTGTGGACGAGGGAGCCGTTGATGTAGGTGCGGTGCTGACTGCCCACCTGGTGCACGGTGTTGACGCGGACGGTGGCGCCGACCGTGCCCGCGTTGGAGAGCGTGGTGCCGCCGTGCACGGCGTACAGACGGCCGCCCCGCTCGCCGGCCAGCATGAAGTACGGCCCCGAGCCGGACTCGTGGAACGTCTGCTTGAGGCTGATGCGGGTGCCGCTCATGCTGGCGATGCGGAAGTAGCCCTCGAACTGGCGGGTGCCGCCGGTGTAGGTGGCGTAGCGGCGTTCGGCGCGCTGGTCACCGCTCGCGGTGGAACAGGTGAGGCGGAAGGTCAGGTTGTCCACCTGGCCGCAGCCGCGCTCCTGGACGGTGAAGGTCGGCGAGATCGAGGTCCAGCCGCCGGGTTCCACCTCGGCCGACGCGGGGGCCGCCGCGAACAGCGCGGTGGCGAACGCCGCGGCGGTCACGGCGAGGGTCCGCAGACTTCTACGCATGGGTCACGTCCCTGTCACATGGGGGATCGGCCCGCCGGGGCCCGGCGGGCATGGCAGAGCGAGTGGAGAAGTGGTCCGGACCATAGGACTGGACCTATGGACCGTCAAGAGGGGCGGCACGGCGGCGGAGGGCGCCTCGAACGGGCCGTTGCGCAACACCGCAGGCAGACGTCCCGGCCGCCGTGGGCCGGGGGCCGGGCCCGCCGGTTCCGGTCCGCGACCGCCGGGGCCCCGGGCAGAATCCGAGGAGCCTTGCGGTTCTGGCGTGGACGCCGGACAAGGAACACTGGGGCGGATCGAGAACGGCGAGGGGTCGAGGCGAGGAGCGGTTCATGTCCGGTTCGGGGACGGGTCTGCCCCCGTCGATGCTTCTGGGGTCCGTCGTCCACGTCGTGCTCTCCTGGGACGAGGAGCCCGCCCTGGCGGCGCGCCGTCTGGACAGCCTGCTGCGGCAGGCGACACCGGCGGAGTTGGTGCGTCTGGAGGCGGACTACCGCGGCCGTCGCTACGGTCTCGGCTCTCTCGTGCACGGCCCCGGCCGGTACGCCGTGGCCCTGGCGGCGCTGAAGTCGTTCGACCGGTCCGGGTACGTCAGGGAGGCCGGTGTCGCCGAGCTGGCCGACTGCCCGGAGCCCTTCCCCGTCCCCTTCCTCCTGCTGCGGCTCAACGATCCGGTCGGGGAGGTGCGAAGCCTCGCGCAGGAGGCGCTGACCACACGGCTGGCGCCGGAGCACGTGGACCTGCTCGTCCGGGCGCTGCCCATGCTCGACAGGCTGAGCAGGCGCCGCAGGGCCGGTGGTCTCCTGGCCGTGGTGGAGGACCTTCTGCACCGCGACGGAGGGGAGGCGTTGTGGGAGGGCGCCCGGTCGAGCGATCCCCTGGTGCGGGCCTGCTCCCTGCGGTGGCTCGCCCGGATCGAGCCCGTCGCGTCCGTCAGGGCCGCCTTCGCGGCCAGGGATCCGGCCCTGTGGCGGTGGGCCGCGCGCGTGGCCACGTCGTCGCGGCTGACGGCGGCGCAGCAGAACGACCTCCTCCCGTGCCTGGAGGACAGCAGCAACCCCCGCATCCGCAGGCGCGCGCTCCGTGCACGGGCTCGTCAGCCGCAGGGCGAGCCGTACCTGCGACGGGCGATGCTCGATCGCGACGCGCGGGTCCGCTACGAGGCTCGCGCCGCCCTGTACGCGCGCGGCCACACGGGTCTCGCGCCGCAGGTGTACCGGGACGCCCTGGCGCCAGGTGACGTGCCGGAAGGGATCGTCATCGCCGCGCTGGGCGGGCTCGCCGACCTCGGAGGCGCGTGCGACGTGCCGCGGGTGCTGGACTTCCTCGGACACCGCAAGGCTCGCGTACGCGCCGAGGCGTGGCGCACCTTGAGTCTCCTGGACCCGCGCGAAGTGGACCGCAGGGTGGCCCAGTTGGCCGCCGACCCGAGCAGCAGGGTACGGCGGCACCTCGGGAACCGGGCCGCCCCGGGAGGCGAGGGACGTCCGGCCGCCGACACGTGAGGGGTGGCGGGGCCGGGGGACGTCCGCCGCGTCCTCGGGGCTCTCCGTTCAGGGGGCGGACCACTTCTGGGCGCTGTTGCCCGAGCACCAGGCGATCTGGAGGGGGGTGCCGTCGGTCGGGTCGGCATGCGCGACGTCGAGGCACTTGTCGGCGGCGACGTTGACGACGTCACCGGCGGCGCGTTCGATACGCCAGTGCTGGCGGGTGTCGGAGGGGTTGCAGGCGGCCAGGACCGCCCGGGTGCCGTCGGACGTCGCGCCGCCCGAGAGGGCCAGGCACTGCCCGGCGACGCGCAGCGTGCCGTCGGAGGCGACCAGCCAGCGCTGGTTCGCGGAGTCGGAGCAGGTGCCGAGCTGGCTGCCGGTGCCGGGGGACGTGGCGGGGACCTCGGCGCACTTGCCCGCGAGGCCGATGAGGTGGCCGGTGCTGCCGGTCACGGCGGGGGCGGCGGGCGGGGGTTCGGGATCGGCGCGTGGCTCGGGTTCTTCCGGCTGTTCCTCGGGCTCGTCGGCCGGGCGTTGCTCGCCGGGGTCCGCGCCGGTGCCGGTCCCGGCGTCGGGCTGTGCAGCGGGTGGGGCGGGGGCGCGGGGCGCCGGATCGGGCGCGCCGGGGTCGGGCGGCGCGGGTTCGTCCCGTTCCTCGGCAGGTTCCTCGGTGCGGTCGTCGGCGTCCTGGGACGCGTCGGGTGAGGCGGGAGGCGGCTGCTGCGGACCGGGCTCCTCGGCGCGCTCGCCCGGCGGGGCGGCGGCGGAGACGGGGGCAGCGTCGTCCGGGGCGAGGAGCCGGGCGGCGACGGTCCCGGTGCCCGCGACGGCGGCGGTGACGACGGCGGTGGCGCACAGGGTCGTCCAGACGCGGCGGCCGGGTGCGATGCCCCGGGAGGGGCGGGCTGGCTTGCGGGCGAACGTGGTGGCGAAACGTTCCTCGGACACCGGTCTCCTCTGCTCGCGGAGGGAGGGGGTGGGGTGTGCGAGGTAGAGGGTATGCGCTGCCGGGCCGTGAGGGAAAAGGGCGGGTGCCCGGCCGCTGGCGGCGGCCGGGCACCCGGGAGTGCGGGGATGGTGCGGTGCTGTGCGGTGCGTCAGGTGGGCAGGACCCAGCGCTGGTTGGCGGCGCCGAGGCAGTCCCACAGGTGGATCCTGGTGCCGTCGGCCGAGGAGACACCCTCGGCGTCGGCGCACCGGTTGCTCACCGGGTTCACCAGCATGCCGTCGGCACGAGGTGCCCACTGCTGGTCGGCCCCGCCGTCACAGGTGAACAGCTGGAGACGGGAACCGTTGCCCGTGCCCGCGGCCTGGGCGCACTTGCCGAGCGCGCGGACTGTGCCGTCGCCCGGGAGCGTCCATGTCTGGGCGCCCGTGCCGTTGCAGGTGTAGAGCTGGATCTGCGTGCCGTCGGCCGTGTTGGACGCGGCCACGTCCAGGCACTTCCCGCCGTAACCCGTGATCCGGCCCGTCCTCGGGTTCGGGTTCGGGCCCGGCCCGCCGTCGTCCAGGTTCTGGACGCGGACGTTGCGGAAGGACGCCGTGTCACCGGCTCCGTGGTTCTGGAGCCCGATGTGGCCCTGTTGGAGGCTGCGGGCGGGATCGGTGTTGGTGAAGTCGTTGATCAGCCTGCCGTTGAGGTAGACCCGGAGGCGTTCCCCCTCGACGCGGATCTCGTACGTGTTCCACTCGCCCGGTGGATTGAGCGCGGCGTCGCGGACGGCGAGGTTCGCCGACTGGAAGCCGTAGATCGCTCCGGTGGTGCGGTCCGGGCTGTCCGTCGCGTCGATCTGGATCTCGTAGCCGTTGTTGACGGCGGAGAACGGGTCCCCCGAGGGCGGGAAGCCCACGAACACACCGGAGTTGTCGTCACCGTCGAGACGCCAGTCGAGCTTCAGCGAGTAGTCCGTGTACTCCCTCGCCTGGTACCAGAGCAGGCCCATGCCGCCCTGGGACGTCAGCGTGCCGTTGCTCAGCGAGAAGGAGCCGGGACCGGCCTGCGACCAGCCCGCCGTGTTCGAGCCGTTGAAGATGCTGGTGTAGCCGGTCTCGGGACGGCAGTCGGCCTCCGTCACCTCGGCCGCCCAGCGGATGCCGCCCAGCAGGTGCCGCGTGAACGCGGCCTCGCTGTACGACTCGGCCGTGTGGCCGCCGCCGGTGTAGAACGCGCGACCGCCCTGGTAGTCCTTGCACCAGGCGATCGGGTGGTCGCCCGACATGTTGCCGCCGGTGTAACTCGACTCGTTGAGCGACGCGAGGACGTGCGCCGTGGTGCGGGGGTTGGTGCGGTAGTTGTACCACTCGTCGGTGCGCTGCCAGGTCGAGCCCAGGTGCGCCGTGGCGTCGTGGGCCCGGTCCTCGACGTTGACCGTCGCGGACTGGATGTGCGGGTGCGAGTGGAAGAGGGCACCGGCCAGCCCGTTGTACCAGGGCCAGTCGTACTCGGTGTCGGCCGCCGCGTGGACACCCACGTAGCCGCCGCCGTTGTTGATGTAGCCCTCGAACGCGGTCTGCTGGGCGCCGTTCAGGACGTCGCCCGTGGTGGAGAGGAAGACGACGACCTCGTACTGCGCGAGGTTGCCTCCCGTGAAGGCGTTCGCGTCCTCGGTCGCGGTCACGGAGAAGTTGTTCCCCGCGCCCAGCTGGCGGATGGCGGCGATGCCCTCGTCGATCGAGTCGTGCCGGAAACCGGCGGTCTTCGAGAAGACGAGCACGTCGTAGCGCGGGTCGTCGGGTGCGGCCGAGGCCGGACCCGCCGCGAGGGCGGGCAGGGCGGCGGCGCACAGCAGGGCTCCGACCGCCATACGGGCGAAGCGGGTCAGGCGTCCGGTCATGAGGGGAGCACCCATCTCTGGTTGGCGGCGCCGAGGCAGTCCCACAGGTGGATACGCGTGCCGTCGGCCGAGGACACGCCCTCGGCGTCCGCGCACTTGTTGCTCACCGGGTTCACCAGCGTGCCGTCAGGGCGCGGCGACCACTGCTGGTCCGCCCCGCCGTCACAGGTGAACAGCTGGAGCCGTGAGCCGTTGCCGGTACCGGCGGCCTGGGCGCACTTGCCGAGCGCGCGGACCGTGCCGTCGCCGGGCAGCGACCAGGTCTGGGCGCCGGTGCCGTTGCAGGTGTAGAGCTGGATCTGCGTGCCGTCGGCCGTGTTGGACGCCGCGACGTCCAGGCACTTGCCGCCGTAGCCGGTGATCGGGCCCGTCCTCGGGTTCGGGTTCGGGTTGCTGCCGCCGGTCGTCAGGGTGAAGTCGTCCACGTCGAACAGCGCGGCGCCACCGGTGGGTCCGGTGAAGCGGAGGTAGAGCGTGGTCGTCCCTGCGGGTGCGCCGGAGATGCCGGTGGTGACGTTCTGGTACGTCTCCCAGCCGCCGGTCACCGGGACGTTGACCGAGCCGAGGAGGGTGCCCGTGGGCGAACCGGCCCGGATCTGGATGGCGCCGCCCGCGCCGCCGGAGGCCACGCGCGCGGTGAACTGCGTGACGTTCGAGAGCAGGTAGGGCTGGAACGCGATCCAGTCGCCGTTGTCGATGTACCCGGCCGTGCGACCGCCGTGGGCGTTCGCGTGCGTGGCGATCTCGACGCCGCTCTGGCTGGAGAAGTGCTCGGCCTGCCGCTGGCGCGTCTGGACCTGGGCCTGGTCGTGCGAGGTGAGGCCGCCGCCGTCCGTGTACTCGGCGTCGAAGACACCGAAGATGTTGGCGTTCGGGTCGTGTTCGCCGTCCGCGAGCGTCTGGAGCGTGCCCGAGCAGCCGGTGGCCGAGGTCTGCGGGTGGCCGTGGCTGTCGTGGCCGAGGATGAAGTTGACCGTGACCTCGGAGCAGTCGATCTGCCCGTCCTCGGGGTCGGTGACCGTCACCCGGAAGGGCACGGCGTCACCGAAGTCCACGAGCGTTCCGTCGGCCGGTAGTTCGAGGCGTACCGTCGGCGCCGTGTTGCCGACCGAGATCTGGACCGAGGCGCTGCCGGTGGCACCGGACGGGTCGCGGACGGTCAGGGTCGCGGTGTAGGTGCCGTTCTGGGTGTACGTCTTGGTCGGGTTGGCGGCCGTCGATGTGGTGCCGTCACCGAAGTTCCAGGAGTAGGTGATCGGGTCGCCGTCGGGATCGCTGCTGCCGCTTGAGGAGAACTGCACGGCCAGTGGTGCGGGGCCCGAGGTGCGGTTGGCCGACGCCTGGGCGACCGGCGAGCGTCCTCCGGTGACGTTCTCGATGCGGTACAGACCGCTGTTCTCGTCGCCGTTGAACCAGCTCGTCCCGTAGTCGAGGACGTACAGCGCGCCGTCGGGTCCGAAGGCGGCGTCCATGATCTGGGTGCCGGTCCAGGGGAACTGGTTGATCGCGCCCGCCGTGCCGTTGGCGTTCACGTCGATGTTCCTGATCCAGCGGCGGCCGAACTCCAGCGCGAAGAAGTCGCCGTCGAACTCCTGGGGGAACTTCACGGACGACTGGAGGTTCGGGTCGTAGTTGTAGACGGGCCCGGCCATCGGCGACTCGGAGCCACCGCCGAACTCGGGGACGGAGTTGCCGTCGTAGGGGATCCACGCCGGGCGCACCGGGGGCAGCGTCGTCTGGCCGGTGTTGTTCGGCGAGTTGTTCACGGGAGCCGCGCAGTTGAAGGCGCCGCCCGACGTGTTGGTGGCGAAGTTGAAGTCCACGTACGGCTGGTTGTTGCCCACGCAGTAGGGCCAGCCGTAGTTCCCCGCGCTGGGGATGCGGTTGAACTCCACCAGACCGGCCGGGCCGCGGCCGGGCGAGGCGGTGCCGGCGTCCGGGCCGTAGTCGCCGACGTAGACGACGCCGGTCCGCTTGTCCACGCTGATGCGGAACGGGTTCCGGAAGCCCATCGCGTAGATCTCGGGCCGGGTGTTCGGCGTGCCGGGGGCGAAGAGGTTGCCTGACGGGATCGAGTAGGTGCCGTCGGCGTTGACCTTGATGCGCAGGACCTTGCCGCGCAGGTCGTTGGTGTTGCCCGAGGAGCGCTGGGCGTCGAACGCGGGGTTGCGGTTCGTGCGCTCGTCGAGGGGCGAGTACCCGTCCGAGGCGAACGGGTTCGTGTCGTCGCCGGTGGACAGGTACAGGTTGCCCTGGGCGTCGAAGTCGATGTCGCCGCCGACGTGGCAGCACTGGCCGCGGTTCGCCGCGACGTCGAGGACGCGGACCTCGCTGGCGAGGTTCAGCGTGTTGTTGGCGTTGAGCGTGAAGCGGGAGAGGCGGTTGACGCCGTTGAACGGCGCGAAGGCCGCCGCGTTGCCCTCGCTCGGCGCGTCCCCTGCCGGGGTGTTGAGCGGCGGGGCGTAGTAGAGGTAGATGTGGCGGTTGGTGGCGAAGCCGGGGTCCACGCCGACGCCTTGGAGCCCTTCCTCGTCATGGCTGTAGACGGGGATCGTGCCCGCGACGCTGGTGTTGCCCGCGGCGTCGGTGATCCGCAGGGTGCCGTTGCGCGCGGTGTGCAGCACCGAGCGGTTGGGCAGCACCGCGAGCGACATCGGCTCGCCGGTCTCGGCGGCTCCTCTGGCGAGCGCCACCTGCTGGAACTCGGCCGCCGCCTCGATGGGCGCGGCGGGGGCCGGGTCGGCGGTGGCGGGGGACGGGGCGATGACGGTCAGGGCGCCCGCCATGGCGAGCACCGATCCCGTCAACGCGGCGAAGAATGTTCTGAATCTCCTGTGCACGTGCGTCCTCCGTGGCACAACGGGGGGCAGATGAAAGAGCAGTCGCACAGGCGCGCGCCGTCGCGCCGGGGCATGCGGGACCGTGGGACGGGAGGGGTGGCTCCGCAGGCCAGAGGTGGTGTGGCACCGGCAGACAAGACCGGGGCCCACAGGGAAGGTAACGACTCACGGGGTCGCTGAACAGCCCTCTCGCACACCTGAATCCGCGCCGTCGCGCGGCGGCCCGGAACCGGTACCGCCGCCCCGGCGGGGCGGGCGGGCGGTGACGCTGCGCGGGGGCGGCGTCACCGAGGGCCCGCGCAGGGCGGGTGTGGGGCCGGTGGAGAATCCGTGGACTTCCGTGGTGGCACAGGCGTCCGATTCCGTGGTCGCATTCCGTCGCTTTGTTGCCGTGCATTGCGACCGCGTGGCAGGTTCGTGGATTCTGGCCGTTTTCCTTCACCGTGTCACGGCGCCCTGCCTAGGCTCCGGGAGAGCAGGGCAGAGAAAGGTGCGGCCATGACGGTCACGGATGAATTCCTGGAACACAACGCCTCCTACGCGGCGGCTTTCGAAGGGCCGCTCCCGCTGCCGCCCGCGCGGCACGTCGCCGTCGTGGCCTGCATGGACGCGCGGCTGAACCCGTACGGCGTCCTCGGCCTGAACGAGGGTGACGCGCATGTCGTGCGGAATGCCGGCGGGGTGGTGACCGACGATGTGATCCGTTCACTGGCGATCAGCCAACGGCTCCTCGGAACACGGGAGATCGTGCTCATCCATCACACCGACTGCGGGATGGTGACTTTCGCCGACGACGCGTTCAAACAGCAGATCGAGAACGAGACCGGGCTGCGTCCGCCGTGGGCGGCCGAGGCTTTTCCCGACGCGGAGGAGGACGTGCGGCAGTCGCTGCGGCGTATCGCCGCCAGTCCTTTCGTGCCGCACAAGGAGTCGGTGCGCGGTTTCGTCCTCGACGTGGCCACGGGGCGGCTCGGCGAGGTCGTCTGACCCTCGGCCCCGCCGCCCGTCCCGCTCCCCCTCCGCACACCCGCACACCCGCACACCCGCACACCGAGATTCCCGAGGATTCCGCATGAGCCAGCCAGAAGCCGTGACCGGCGGACACACCCCGCAGGACGCCGACCGGCCCGAGCCGTCGGCCGCGTGGTCGTTCGAGACCCGCCAGATCCACGCCGGGGCCGCGCCCGACCCGGCCACCGGCGCCCGCGCGGTGCCGATCTACCAGACGACGTCCTTCGCGTTCCGCGACACCCAGCACGCCGCCGACCTGTTCTCGCTGGCCGAGCCGGGCAACATCTACACCCGCATCCACAACCCGACGCAGGACGTGCTGGAGCAGCGGATCGCCGCGCTGGAGGGCGGCGTCGCGGCGGTGGCGGTCGCCTCGGGGCAGGCCGCGGAGACGCTGGCCGTCCTGACGCTGGCCTCGGCGGGCGACCACGTGGTGTCGAGCGCGTCGCTGTACGGCGGCACGTACAACCTCTTCCGGCACACGCTGCCCCGCTTCGGGATCGAGGTGTCCTTCGTCGAGGACCCGGACGACACGGAGGCGTGGCGCGCGGCCGTGCGGCCGAACACCAAGGCGTTCTTCGCCGAGACGCTGGGCAACCCGCGCGGCAACGTGCTGGACGTCGCCGCCGTCGCCGCGGCGGCGCACGACGCGGGCGTGCCGCTGATCGTGGACAACACGGTGCCGACGCCCTACCTGCTGCGGCCCCTGGACCACGGCGCGGACGTGGTGGTGCACTCCGCGACGAAGTTCCTGGGCGGGCACGGCACGACGATCGGCGGCGTCGTCGTGGACGGCGGCACGTTCGACTTCGGTGCGCACGCCGAGCGGTTCCCCGACTTCAACGAGCCCGACCCGAGCTACCACGGGCTGCGCTACTGGCCGGCGCTCGGCCCGAGCGCGTACGCCGTGAAGCTGCGCGTGCAGCTGCTGCGCGACCTCGGCCCGGCGATCGCGCCGCACTCGGCGTTCCTGCTGCTCCAGGGCGTGGAGACGCTGAGCCTGCGCGTCGAGCGGCACTCGTCCAACGCGCTGGCCCTGGCGACGTGGCTGGAGCAGCGCGACGAGGTGGCGGCCGTGCACTACCCGGGGCTCGCGTCGAGCCGCTGGCACGCGGCGGCGGAGCGGTACCTGCCGCGCGGCGCGGGCGCGGTCGTCGCGTTCGAGCTGCGTGACGGGGTGGAGGCGGGCAGGCGGTTCGTGGACGGCGTCGGCCTGTTCAGCCACCTGGCGAACATCGGCGACGTCCGCAGCCTCATCATCCACCCCGCGTCCACGACGCACAGCCAGCTGGACGAGGAGCAGCTGGCCGCCACGGGGACGTCCCCCGGTCTCGTCCGGCTGTCCGTCGGCCTGGAGCACGTGGACGACCTCGTCGCGGATCTGGAGAGCGGCTTCCGCGCGGCGAAGGGCGCGTCCTGAACACGGCGGCAGACACCGCCCTCCCGCCGGCCACCGGGGCCTGGCGGGAGGGCGACCCGGCGGGCGCGCGCCGCTTCGCGCGGCTCGGCGGGGGCCCGCTGCGCCCGGAGCGGGGCGGGGAGCTGCCGTCCGTCACCGTCGCGTACGAGACGTGGGGCCGCCGCGCGCCCGACGGGTCGAACGCGGTGCTCGTCCTCCACGCCCTGACGGGCGACAGCCACGCCGCAGGGGCCGCGGGACCTGGCCATCCGACGCCGGGCTGGTGGGACGCGCTGATCGGTCCGGGGCGCCCCCTGGACACGGACCGCTGGTTCGTCGTGGCGCCGAACGTGCTGGGCGGCTGCCAGGGCACGACGGGCCCTGCGTCGGCCGGGCCAGGCGGGCGGGCATGGGGCGGCGCGTTCCCGCTGCTCACGCCACGGGACCAGGTGGCGGCCGAGGCGCGCCTCGCCGACGCCCTGGGCATCGGGCGGTGGGCCGCCGTGATCGGCGGCTCGATGGGCGGGATGCGGGCGCTGGAATGGGCGGTCACCCACCCCGCGCGCGTCGGTTCGCTGCTGCTCCTGGCCTGCACGGCCGCCGCGTCCGCCGAGCAGATCGCCTGGTCGGACGCGCAGGTCCGGGCGATACGCGGCGACCCGTCCTGGCACGGCGGGCACTACCACGACGCGCCCCCCGGCGGCGGCCCGCACACGGGCCTCGGCCTGGCGCGGCGCATCGCGCACATCACCTACCGCAGCGAGCCCGAGCTGGCCGCCCGCTTCGGGCGCGCGGGGCACGACGGGCGCTTCGACGTGCAGGGCTATCTGGACCATCACGCCGACAAGCTGGTGCGCCGCTTCGACGCGGCGAGCTACGTCGTGCTCAGCGACGCGATGAACGCGCACGACGTGGGACGCGAGCGCGGGGGCGTCGCGGCGGCGCTGCGCGGGGTGCGGGCGGACACGCTCGTGGCGGGCGTGGACTCCGACCGGCTCTACCCGCTCGCGCAGCAGGCCGAGCTGGCGCGGGGCATCGCGGGGGCCGACCGGCTGCGGGTCATCGAGTCGGCACGTGGGCACGACGGGTTCCTCGCCGAGACGGAGCAGGTCGGGGCTCTGGTGCGCGAGCTGCTGGCGTGAGCCGGGCGCCCGGGGGCGCGGCGCGGACGGCGGCGCTCGGGCTGCCGGCCACCGGCGGCGCGGCTAGCGTCGGGGTACCGCGCCGGAGCACGGCCCGCGGCCGTGGGCGCGAGGGCATCCGGCGGGTGGCGAAGGGACGGACCCGTGAGCGAACGCCGTGACGACTGGCCGACCCCCGCGCAGGGGCTCGTGCTGACGCATTTCCTGACGGTGCGGGACGTGGCGGTCTCGCGGCGCTTCTACGCCGATGTCCTCGGCGGCCAGGTGGTGCTTGAGGAGAACCCCTGCATCGTCAAGGTCGCGGGGAGCTGGATCATCATGAACCCGGGCGGCGGGCCCACGCCCGACAAGCCCGGGATCACGCTGCGGGCGCCCGAGCCCGGCGACCCCGTCTCCTCGTTCCTCAACGTGCGGGTCGCGGACATCGCCGCGTTCCACGCGCACGCCGTGGCGCACGGCGCGGAGTTCGTGACCGAGCCGCTGGACCGGAAGGCCGAGATCCGTTGCTACTTCCGTGACCCGGACGGCTATCTGGTCGAGGTGGGCCAGGCCACCGGGATGCTGGAAGGCGTGTTCGCCGACACGCCGGGACGGTCGGGCTGACGCGGGGGTCAGCGCAGCGTGATGACGTTCCCGGTGATCAACTCGGCCTCGTCTGAGGCGAGATGAGCGATGGTCCTGGCCACCTGCTCGGGGCTCGCGACGTGGAAGAGCGTCGGGCTCTCCTCGACGAAGCGGCGCACCTCGTCCGTCACCCAGCCGGTGTCGGTGACGGGCGGGTGCACGACGTTCGCGGTGATGCCGAGTGCGGCCAGTTCGGCGGCGGCCGACAGCGTGTAGTGGGTCTGGGCGGCCTTCGCGGCGCCGTAGGACACCTCGCCCGGGAAGCCGAGTTCTGCGCCGGACGTCAGCCCGATGACGCGGCCCCAGTCCGCGCCGCGCGCGCGGTGGCGCCTGGCCAGTTCGCCGATGAGCAGGGCGGGGGCCAGCGCGTCCACGGCGAACTGCTGCCGGAACGTCTCGGGGCTGACGGGGCGCAGGGGGCGGCCGAAGCGGTCGGCGGGTTCGGGGGTGAAGGTGTCCTGCACCCAGCCGGAGGCGTTGTTGACGAGGATGTCCACGGGGCCGAGACGGGCCTCGGCATGGTCGAAGAGCGCGGCGGGGGCGGTGGGGTCGGAGAGGTCGGCCGCGTAGGCGTCCGCCCGGCCGCCCGCGCGGCGGATCTCCTCGGCGACGTCCTCGCCCGTGGGGGCGCCGTCCGCGGCGTCCGCCGTGCGGGGGTCCAGGTAGGCGCACAGGACGGCGGCGCCGCGTGCGGCGAGTTCGCGCGCCGTCGCGGCGCCGATGCCCTGGTTGGCTCCGGTCACGAGTGCGACGTGGGGTGTCGGGCTGGTCTTCGGCATGGGCTCACGCTTTCATACGGCGCTGACACCGGTCGTCCCGATTCCGGTGCGGGGGCGGATGGGCCGTGGGCGGGCGCGCTGTGCATGATGAGCGGCGTGGAGATACGGCTGTTGGGCACGGGGTCGGCCGACGGCTGGCCCAATCCCTGGTGCGTGTGCCGCTCGTGCGTCTGGGCGCGGGAGACGCCGGGGGCGGAGCGGGCGCAGACGAGCGTGCTGGTGGACGGCACCCTGCTGATCGACACGGGCGGCGTGCGGCGCGCGGGGGTGCCGCTGCACGGCGTGCGGACCGTCCTGTTCACGCACGCGCACCCCGATCACGCCGATCCGCAGCCGCTGTTGTGGCGGCAGTACGCGGAGGCGCGGCGGGGCGCGGAGGCGCCGCTTGAGGTGGCGGGGCCGCCTGCCGCCCTCGACCTGTGCCGCGACTGGGTCGCGCCCGGATCGCCCGTCACGTGGACGCCGCTGCTGGCGGGCGACCGCGTGCGCCTGGCCAGCGGCCACCGGGTGCGGGCGCTGGCCGCCGACCACTGGCGGGACGACCCGTACGTCGGCCCGGCGTTGCTGTACGCGGTGGACGACCGACTGCTGGCCGCCTGGGACACGGGGCCGCGGCTGCCCGCGGTGGAGCATCCGGCGTACGACTTCGTGCTGCTGGACTGCAACGACGGGACGCGGCCCGGCACGGGCCAGCACCACGACCTCGCGTCGTTCGCGCGGACCGTCGCCGCGCTCCGGGAGCGGGGCGCGATCGGCGGGCGGACGCGGGTGGTGGCCGTGGCGCTCGGCTGCGGCAACCCGCCGGGGCCGGAACTGGACGCGATCCTGGGCGAGGTGGGGGCGACGGCGCCGTTCGACGGGACGGTGCTCACCTCCTGGGAGGGGTGAGCACCGTCCGGCCCGTGCGTCAGCCGAGGAGGTCGGGGCGCTTCCACTCCTCGCCGAGGACGTGCTGGGCGAGGAACGCGAAGACCGTCTGGTACCAGAGCGTCGCGTGGTTGGGCGTCAGGATCCAGTGGTTCTCGTCCGGGTAGTAGAGGAACTTGTGCGGGCTGGTGCCGTCCGCGCGGCCGTCCTTGGCCTGGAGGTCGGCCCACAGGCGGAAGCCCTCGCCGACCGGCACGCGGTAGTCCTTGTCGCCGTGGATGACGAGGACGGGGGTGTCGATCCGGTCGGCCGAGTGGTGCGGCGAGTACGTGTCCACCATCTCGGGCGTGAACTCCTGCGCGAAGGCGTAGGCGTAGTCGCTGACCCGGATCGAGTGCTCGAACGTCCACAGGGACGCGTGGGTGACGATCGCGTCGAAGCGGTCGGTGTGCCCGGCGATCCAGTTGGCCATGTAGCCGCCGTAGGAGCCGCCCATCGCGGCGGTGCGGTCGGCGTCGATGTCGGGGCGGCGTACGGCCTCGTCGGTGATGTCCATCAGGTCGGTGTAGGGCGTGCCGCCCCACTGGCCCCAGCCGCGGCGGATGAAGTCCTGGCCGTAGCCGGTGGACAGCGCGGGGTCGGGCTGGAGGACGGCGTAGCCGCGCGCGACCGCGAGCCACTGGTTCCAGCGCCAGGACCAGGCGTTGGTCGAGCCGAGGGGGCCGCCGTGGATCCACAGCAGGAGCGGGGCGGGCCGCTCGGCGGAGGCGCCGTCGGGCAGGGAGAGCCAGGCGCGCACCTCGGTGCCGTCCTCGGTGGTGGTGGTCACCTCGGTGAGGCGGCCTGGCAGTGTTGCCGGACGGCCGAGCGCCTCGGCGGGGCCCGGCAGCGGCTGGAACGGGCCGGGCGCGTCGAGCGGCACCCGTACCGGGGCGGGCGGGGCGTCCATCGCGGCGCGGACGGCGTAGACCCAGCGGCCGTCGGGCGAGACGTGCGGGTCGGTGTAGGCGCCGTCGTCGGGCGTCAGGCGGGTCGCCTCGCCTGACGCGGCGTCCACGCGCCACAGGGGGGAACGGCCGTGGTCGTCGGCCGACAGGACGAGGGCGGTGCCGTCCGGCGTCCAGGCGGGGGTGTGCGGCCAGCGGTCCCAGTCCTTGGCGATGTGGCGCACCGGGCCACCGTCCAGCGGCACGATCGCGAGCCACTGGTCCACGGCGACCTCGGGGTCGAGGCGGCTGCCCACGACGACGGCGACGCGCGTGCCGTCCGGCGAGAAGCGGGGGGAGGTGACCTCGATCGCCGGGTCGTCGAGGAGCGTCCTGCGCTCGCCGGTCGCGACATCGACGGCGACCAGGGTGAGGCGCTGGAGGCCGCCTTCCTCGGGGACCATCCAGGCGGCGGCGACCGTGCTGCCGTCGGGGGACAGGTCCCAGCCGCCGTCGTCGTGGAGGGCGGGGCCGACGTGGCCCGTGAGGTCCCTCGGGGTGACGGGGTCCGTCTCGCTGTCGCCCGGGAGCGCGACGGCGAGGAGGCGGGTGGTCGCGGGGCCGAGGTCGTGGTCCCAGAGCCGCACCTGCGTCGTCTCGTGCAGGATGGCGGTGACCTTACTCTTCTTCCTGGCCTCGCGGAGCGTCGCGTCGTGGTCCGGGTCGGTCGCGGAGGGCAGCAGGTCGGAGGCGAGGACGACGGTGCCGTCCGTGCCGACGTGCGGGGCGTTCACGCCGCCGGCGAGGGCGGCGACGCGGCGGGGGTCGCCTCCGGCCGCGGGCTGCGCCCACAGCGCGGGCGCGTCCTGCGGGTCGGAGTCGCCGGGCGCGGGGCGGGCGGAGACGAACAGCAGGTCGCCCGAGGGGGTGAAGGCGGGCGACGAGACGGCCTTGTCGCCGCGGGTGAGGCGGCGGGCGGGGCGCTGCCCTTCCGGGTCGATCTCCCACAGGGCCTGCACGAACCGGGCGCGCTCGGTGTCCAGGGTGGCGGCGGAGAGGACGAGCCGCGCGCCGTCCGGTGAGAGTGCGAGGCCGCCGACACGGGGCAGATCCGCGTAGGCGTCGAAGTCGTGGAAGGGGGTGCCGGATTCGGGTTCCTGACCAGCGCTTTTCGTCATCCTGTCTTCCTATCATCCCGGACGGAGGGGTCTCCATACCGTTCGGGTGTCCGGTTCCGGTGTCCTGTTCGGGTGCATGCGGCGGGCGGGGCGCCGGGGGCCCGTACCATGGGCGGGCCGAAGTCCCCGGCGCGGTGGGCCGCCCCTGGCGCCGGGCACGCGGCGGCTGGCGCGGCACGTCGCACGGCGGGCGCCCCGTACGGGACATGCGGGGGTGACGCCGGACGTCGCCGCCCGCCGTCACGCGCCGCCGCGGTGGACGTCGGGTCAGGCACAGCCCCACGGGATCCGCGCGCGGGCGCGGGTCGGCCGCACCGGAGAGGAACGAGACGAGACGTGCAGCCCCCACGGACACCGCCCGACGTGCTGGCCCGGATGGACCGCCTGCTCGGGGAGCCTCCGGTGCGGAGCGGGGCCGTGTGGCGGCTCGCGGAGCGCGACCGTCAACTGGACGCCAACGTGATCCGGCTCGCGCCGGGCGCTGAGGTCGCCCCGCACGTCGAACCCGACCTGGACGTGCTGCTGTACGTCGTCGGCGGCGGCGGACGGCTGCGGACCGACGCCGGGACCGTGGACCTGTCGCCCGGCAGCATCGTCGGGCTCCCCCGGGGCACGAGCCGCGCGCTGTCCGCGGGCGTCGAGGGCATGGCCCATCTGACCGTGCACCGCAGGCGGCCGGGCCTGCGCATCGGGCAGGCGCCCGCGCCGACGGGGAGCGGGGCGGCGCCGGAGACGGCCTGCCGGGCGTGCGGACGGCGCGCCACGGAGACGGACGCGCGCTTCTGCGCGCGCTGCGGCGCGGAGTTGCCGACGGGCTGAGGCGCCTGCCGCCTCCCGTCAGCCGGACGCGCCGCCGCCCTCGCGCCGCAGGACGGCCAGCAGCCGCTGCTCCGCCGCGTCGAGGTGGACGCGCATCGCGCGCGCGGCGGCCGGTCCGTCACCGGCGGCGATGGCGGTCAGCACGCCCTCGTGCTCGGTGTAGGTCTGCTCCTGGCCGCCGACGCGCAGTTGGAGGCGGTAGACGTGCGTGTGGGGCTGGAGGCGGGTCAGGGTCTCGCGGAGCATGCCGTTGCCACTGGCCGCCGCGACGCGGTCGTGGAACCCGGCGTCGCACAGCGCGAAGTCGCGGTAGTGCACGTACCGTTCGCCGTCGAAGGGTTCGCGGGCGCCCTGCCACAGGTCGCGGAGGGCGGCGAGGTCGGCGTCGTCCCGGTGCATCGCGGCGGCCGACGCGGCGGGCTCCTCCAGGTAGCGGCGCAGGTCGAACAGCTCGGCGACGCCGCGCGCGCCGAGCAGCGGCGTCGCGGTGAACCCGGCGAGCGCGCGCTTGGTGACGAGCCCCTCGCTCTCCAGCCGGGACAGCGCCTCGCGCACGGGCGTGGGGGACACGTCGAGACGGCGCGCGACCTCGTCGATGTTGACCCGCTCCCCCGGCGGCAGGACCTGGTCCATGAGGAGTGAGCGGATCGCCTCGTAGGTGTGCTCGGCGAGGACGCGCCGCCGGGGCATCGCGCCCGAGGCACGCGCCCAGGGGTCGTCCGTCGCCTCGGCCTGCGGCGCCATCGGCTTCTCCTTCACCGGTCGGGAGGGGGGGCGGTCGGGGGTCCAGGGTGGGGCACGGACCGCCCGCCGGACGAATCCTATAGGATTTTTCCGATCGGCTCGGCGAGCGGGTCGTCCGAGCGAGAACCAGCGAGAGGGAACCGCCATGCGCATCGAGTCCGTGCGGACCGTCGTCACCAGTCCTGGACGCAACTTCGTGACGCTGAGGATCACCACGTCGGACGGGATCACCGGCCTGGGCGACGCGACGCTCAACGGGCGGGAACTGGCCGTCGCCGCCTACCTGACCGAGCACGTGGAGCCGCTGCTGGTCGGACGCGACGCCGGGCGCGTCGAGGACACCTGGCAGTACCTCTACCGGGGCGCCTACTGGCGGCGCGGCCCCGTGACGATGGCCGCCCTCGCCGCCGTGGACACCGCGCTGTGGGACATCAAGGCCCAGGCCGCCGGGATGCCGCTCTACGAGCTCCTCGGCGGCGCGTCACGCCGGGGCGCCCTGGCCTACGGCCACGCGTCGGGGCGGGACGTCCCCGAACTCCTCGACTCGATCCGCGCGCACCTCGACGCGGGCTACCGCGCCATCCGCGTGCAGACCGGCATCCCGGGCCTCGACTCGGTCTACGGCGTCGCCGCCTCGGCCGCCGGGGGCGGCGACCGGTACGACTACGAGCCCGCGCGGCGTACGGCGCTGCCGGTCGAGGAGACGTGGGACACCCGCGCCTACCTGCGGCACGTCCCGACCGTGTTCGAGGCGGTGCGGGCCGAGTTCGGCCCCGAGCTGCCGTTGCTGCACGACGGGCACCACCGCATGACGCCGATCCAGGCGGCGAAGCTCGGGAAGTCCCTTGAGCCCTACGACCTGTTCTGGCTTGAGGACGCGACGCCGGGCGAGGATCCGACCGCGCTGCGGCTGATACGGCAGCACACGACCACGCCCCTGGCCATCGGCGAGGTCTTCAACTCGGTCCACGACTACACGCCGCTGCTCCAGGAGCGGCTGATCGACTACGTGCGTTCGGCCGTCACGCACACCGGCGGCGTCACGGCGATGAAGAAGCTGCTCGACCTCGCGGCGGTGTACGGCGTCAAGTCCGGCATGCACGGGCCGACCGACATCTCGCCGGTCGGGCAGGCAGCCGCGCTCCATCTCGACCTGGCGATCCACAACTTCGGCATCCAGGAGTACATGCGCCACTCCCCCGACACCCTGGACGTCTTCCGGACGTCGTACACGTTCGCGGACGGCCTCCTGCACCCGTCGGACGCCCCGGGGCTCGGCGTGACGCTGGACGAGGAGGCCGCCGCGCGCTTCCCGTACGCACCGGCGTACCTCCCCGTCAACCGGCTCACGGACGGCACCGTCCACGACTGGTGAGGCTGCGGCCTCAGCAGGCGCAGGAGACGCCCCCGCGCGGCGCGGCCAGGCCGTCCGCCGGGCGGCGTTCGATGCCGGTGGCCGTGCGGACGGGGAAGCCCTCGCGGACCCAGTACTCGTAGCCGCCGGTCATCTCCTTGACGCGGAAGCCGAGCCGGGCGAAGGCGCGGGCGGCGCGCACGGCGCCGTTGCAGCCGGGGCCCCAGCAGTAGGTCACGACGACGGCCCCCGCCGGGACGACGGCCGCGGCGCGGCGGGGCACGTCGGCGGTCGGCAGGTGGACGGCGCCCGGGACGTGGCCGAGGTCCCAGGCTTCCGCGCTGCGGGAGTCCACGACGACGAGTCCCGGCGCGCCCGCCTCCAGGTCGGCGTGGACGTCGCTCGCGTCGGTCTCGAAGGAGAGGCGGGCGGAGAAGTGCGCGAGGGCGGCCCCGGCCTCGGCCGCGGGGGTGCGCAGGACGGCCGGGGGCTGTGCGGTGTGCGTCATGACGGCGATCCTGCCGCGCGGCCGGGGGGACGGCGAGCGGCGTGGACGACACCGGTCGCTAAGATTCCGCCATGTCCCAGCCCGCCCCGGGGTCGTCGCGCCCCCTGACCGTGTCGGTGCTGGCCTACCCGGGGATGTCGGTCTTCGAGACGGGCATCGTCACCGAGGTGTTCGGCCTGCCGCGCCCGGAGTTCGGGACGCCGTGGTACGAGCTGGCCGTGTGCGCGGAGCGGCCGGGGCCGGTGCCCGTGATCGGCGGCGCGACGCTCTCGACGCCGCACGGCCTGGACGTCTTCGCCGCAGCGGGGACGCTGATCGTGCCGGGGGTGCGGGACGTGGAGGGCGAGGTGCCGCCCGAGGTGGTGGCCGCGCTGCGGGCGGCGCACCGGCGCGGCGCGCGCATCATGTCGATCTGCTCGGGCGCCTTCGCGCTGGCAGCCGCCGGTCTGCTCGACGGCCGCCGCGCGACGACGCACTGGCGGTACGCCGAGGCCCTGCGCCGGCGTCATCCGGCGGTGCGTGTGGACCCGGACGTGCTGTACATCGACGACGGGCAGGTGCTGACGAGCGCGGGCAGCGCGGCGGGGCTCGACCTGTGCCTGCACGTGGTGCGGCTCGACCACGGCGCGGCGCTCGCGGGCGCGGTGGCGCGGCGGCTCGTCGTCCAGCCTCATCGGGAGGGCGGGCAGGCGCAGTTCGTGGAGGCGCCGGTCGTGGCCGACCCGGAGGACGCGCGGGTGGCGCGCAGCATCGACTGGGCGCTCGCGCACCTGGCGGAGCCGGTCGGCGTCGCCGCCCTGGCGCGGCACGCGCATCTGTCGGAGCGCAGCTACCTGCGGCATTTCACGCGGGCGACCGGGACGACGCCGATCCGCTGGCTGACCGCGCAGCGGGTGCGGGCGAGTCTGGCCCTGCTGGAGACGTCCGACGCGCCGGTGGAGCGGATCGCCCGCGCGGTGGGCTTCCGGACGGCGGTGACCTACCGGCACCACTTCGGGCGGATCATGCGGACGTCGCCGACGGCGTACCGCCGGGCGTTCCGTGCCGCCGGTTCCTGACCGGGGTCGGCGCGGGCCGCTCGGGCGGCGGTGGCGTCACGCGCCGGTGGCGGGCGGCCAGTTCAGCAGGGCCATGTCGGCGACCTTCCTGAGTTCTTCGCGTGCGAGGCCGCCCGCGGCCTGGACGGCGATGCCGTTCGCGACGGTCGTGAGGTAGCGGGCGAGCAGGTCGGGGTCGGCGTCGGGGGGCAGGTCGCCCTCGTCCACGGCGCGCCTGAGCCGGTCGCGCAGGAGGGCGGTGTGCGCGTTGCGCCAGGTGGTGAGGGTGTCGCGGGCGTGGCCCCCCGTCCCTCCGGCGGCGAGGGAGCCCTGGACGCCGAAGCAGCCCGCCGGGGCGCCGGGGCGGGTGGTGGCCAGGACGGAGCCGTGCAGGTACGCGGTGGCCACCTGCCGGGCGGTCGGCTCGCGCAGGGCGCGGGCGCCGTACGAGGCGGGGCCCTCGGTGTAGCGCTCCAGGGCCTTGTGGAACAGCTCCTCCTTGTTGCCGAAGGCCGCGTACATGCTGGTGCGCGTGATGCCCATGGCGTGGGTCAGGTCGGTGAGGCTGGCGCCTTCGTAGCCCTGTTCCCAGAAGACCCGCATGGCGCGTTCGAGTGCCATGTCGGCGTCGAAACCCCTCGGCCGCCCGACCGGCGCCCGCTGCCCCATCTCCATACGGCGATCCTACTCCTTCTGTACCGATCGGTGCTGAAGATGCTACGGTCTTCTTCGGTACCGACCGGTGCCGAACTATGGGGAGGTCATGTCCGTGGGACAGTTCGAGGGCAGGACGGCCGTCGTCACCGGCGGCGGCACCGGGATCGGCCTGGCGACCGCCGTCCGGCTGGCGGCCGAGGGCGCGCACGTGTTCGTCACCGGGCGGCGGAAGGACGTGCTGGACGCGGCCGTGGGGACCATCGGGGCGGGGAGCGCGACGGCGGTGGCGGGGGACATCTCCGACCTGGCCGACCTCGACCGGCTGTACGACGCGGTCCGCGCCCGGGGGCGGGGCCTCGACGTGCTGTTCGCCAACGCCGCCACCGCGTCGTTCGCGACGCTGGAGGAGGTCACCGAGGAGCACTTCGACGAGACGTTCGGCGTCAACGTCAGGGCCACCGTGTTCACCGTGCAGAAGGCGCTGCCGCTGCTCAACGACGGCGCCTCGGTGATCCTCAACTCCTCGGTGCGCGCGGACGACGGCGTCGCGGCGTTCGGCGCGTACGCGGCCTCCAAGGCGGCGGTACGGTCCTTCGCCAGGACCTGGGCCAACGAGCTGAAGGGCCGCGGCATCCGGGTCAACGTGGTCTCGCCCGGCACCATCGACACGCCCGCGTTCGACGCCGCGGTCGAGGGGGACTCGCCCTTCACCAGGGAGCAGCTGACCGCGACCGTCCCGCTGGGGCGGATCGGGCGGCCCGAGGAGGTCGCCGACGCGGTGGCCTTCCTCGCCTCACGGCGGAGCGGCTTCGTCCTCGGCGCCAACCTGTACGTGGACGGTGGCGAGAACCAGTTCTGAACGTCGCACGCGACATCCACCGACCCGGCCCAGGGCCGAGACAGGAGAGAGGGCATCATGCCCGGTACCGATCTGCACGCGTTCTTCGGCAACTACATCGACGCGCTGAACACGCACGAGTTCCACCGCATGACCGAGTTCATCCACGACGAGCTGGTCATGAACGGCCGGGCGGTCACGCGGGACGAGGTCATCGCGGAACTGGAGGGGCACGGCGACGCGGTGCCCGACTTCACCTGGCGGGTCCAGGACCTCGCGGTCGAGGGCGATCGCGTGGCGGCCCGTCTGTTCAACAGGGGCACACCCGCGAAGGAATGGTTCGGTCTGGCCCCCACCGGCGCCACGGTCGAGTACGGCGAGTACGCGTTCCACAAGGTCCGTGACGGGCGGTTCTACGAGATGAACTACCTGATCGACGTCGAGGCGGTGCGCAGCCAGCTGGCCGCCTGACGACCGGGGCGGCCCCTCGTCGGCGCCCCCGGCACCGGACGCGTGCGGCTTCCCCTGTCGGTACGGGGGGCACGGGAAGCCGCACGCGGGTGTGCTCACCGGCGGGAGAGTTCTCCGTCCGGGGGTGCGGGCGCCTCACGGGGGACGTCGTGGTGCCGCAGGGCGGCGTGCGGGTCGTCGCCGAGGGGGCTGTGGTCGATGTGGACCGTCGCGGCGGTCAGCCGGGGCACGGCGTGGATCAGCGCGTGTTCGGCCCTGACCGCCACCTCGTGGGCGGCCACCACGGTCAGCCGGGGATCGACGACGACGTCGGCCTCCGCGCGCAGGGCGTGGCCGATCCACCGCATGCGGACCTGGCCGACGCCCCGTACGCCCTCCACGCCCCGCAGCGAGTCCTCCGCGGCCGTGACGAGCCGGGGATCGACGGAGTCCATCAGCCGCCGGTACACCTCGCGCGCCGCGTCCCCCAGGACGACGAGGATCGCCACGGTGATGAGCAGGCCGACGACCGGGTCGGCGTACCGCCAGCCCAGCGCGGCGCCGCCCGCGCCGAACAGGACGGCCAGGGACGTGAAGCCGTCGGTGCGGGCGTGCAGGCCGTCGGCGACCAGCGCGGCCGACCCGATGCGACGTCCGGTGCGGATGCGGTGGCGCGCCACCCACTCGTTGCCCACGAACCCGGTCAGGGCCGCGGCCGAGACGGCCCACAGGTGGGTGATGTCGCGGGGCTGGAGCAGCCGCTCGACCGCCGCCCAGGCGGCGAACACGGCCGAGGCGGCGATGGTGAGGACGATGAGGACGCCCGCCAGGTCCTCGGCCCTGCCGTAGCCGTAGGTGTAGCGGCGGTTCGCCGCCCGGCGGCCCAGGACGAAGGCGACGCCGAGCGGCACCGCGGTCAGCGCGTCCGCCGCGTTGTGGACCGTGTCGCCGAGCAGCGCGACCGATCCGGACAGGGCGACGACGACGGCCTGCACGACCGTCGTCAGCCCCAGCACGGCGAGGGAGACCCACAGGGCGCGCATGCCCTCGCGCGAGGTCTCCATCGCCTTATCGACTTTGTCGCCCGCCTGGTGGCTGTGCGGCCTCACGAGGTGCGCGAGCCGGTGCCTCCATGTGCCCGGTGGTGAGCCGGGGTGGTCGTGGTGCTCGTCGGGTGCGTGGTCGTGCCGTCGGGCCTCCATGACGGACAGGCTCACACAGGAAACCCGTTGCAGCCATGGCCGTCGTACCAGCCCTGACCAGGTGCGACGCGCTCGCAACTGCCTCCGGCGCGCCTCTCAGACGACGGCGAGCGCGTCGATCTCCACGAGCATCGCCTCGTGCGGCAGGCCGACGAAGACGGTGGTGCGGCTCGGCAGGACGCCGCCGGGGCAGTTCTCCTCGACGAACGCCCGGTAGACCTCGTTCATCAGGGGGAAGTCCTCGCGCTTGGTGAGGTAGACGCGGAACATCACGACGTCCTCGACGTCCGCGCCGCCCGCCAGCAGGACGGCCCTGACGTTCTCCAGCGTCCGGCGCGTCTGCGCGCGCACGTCGCCGGGGTACAGGTACGCGCCGGTCGCCGGGTCCTGCGGGCCCTGGCCCGAGACCTGGAGGACCGGCCCCTTGCGGACACCCTGGGAGAACCCGTGCGCGGGCGCGGGCGCCCCGTCGGCGCGGATCTGCTCCTTGTCGGCCATCGCCGTCCCTTCTCCGTCGCCGCCGGGGGGCTCACCCGGCCCGGCGGACGTCAACATCACGATCCGTCCTACCCTATGGGGCGACGAGAGGGCGGCGACATGACCGATCTCCTGATCAGGGGCGCGACCGTGATCGACGGCACGGGCGCGCCGCGGCACGTCGCCGACGTGACGGTCACCGGAGGCGTGATCGAGGACGTCGGCGGCCCGTTCCCGGCGGCGCGGCGGGTGATCGACGCGGCGGGGCTGGTGCTCTCCCCCGGCTTCATCGACATGCACGCGCACTCCGACCTCGCCCTGCTCACCTCCCCCGACCACCTCGCGAAGGTGAGCCAGGGCGTCACCTGCGAGGTCCTGGGGCAGGACGGGCTGTCGTACGCACCGGCCGACGACCGCACGCTGCCGCAGATCCGGCAGGCCGTCGCGGGGTGGAACGGCGACCCGCCGGGGCTTCGTTGGGACTGGCGCAGCGTCGCGGGCTACCTGGCGCGGCTCGACGCGGGCATCGCCGTCAACGCGTGCTACCTCGTCCCGCAGGGCTCGGTGCGGATGCTGGCGATGGGCTGGGACGACCGCCCGCCGAGCCTGGCCGAGCTGGACCGGCAGCGTGAGCTGGTCGCCACCGGGCTGCGCGAGGGGGCGGTCGGCATGTCGAGCGGGCTCACGTACGCGCCCGGCATGTACGCGTCCGACGCCGAACTGACCGAGCTGTGCCGGGTGGTGGCGGGCCTCGGGGGCTTCTACGCGCCGCACCACCGCTCGTACGGCGCGGGGGCGCTGGCGGCGTACGCGGAGATGACCGAGGTGGCCCGCGCGTCAGGCTGCGCGCTCCATCTCACGCACGCCACGCTCAACTTCGGCGTGAACAAGGGGCGCGCCCCCGAACTGCTCGCCCTGCTCGACGCGGCGATCGGCGACGGGCTCGACATCAGCCTCGACACGTACCCCTACCTGCCCGGCTCCACGACGCTGGCGGCGCTGCTGCCGAGCTGGGCGTCGGAGGGCGGCCCGGCCGCGACCCTGGCGCGGCTGCGCGACCCGGCGGCCCAGGCGCGGATACGGCGCGCGCTGGAGGTGGACGGCTCGGACGGCTGCCACGGGGTGCCGGTCGAGTGGGAGACCGTCCTGGTCTCGGGCTCGCGCGACCCGGCGGCCGTCGGCCGGACGGTGGCGCGGATCGCGGCGGACGCCGGGCGGGAGCCGTACGACGTCTGCCGGGAGCTGCTCCTCGGCGACGCACTGTCCACGACGATCCTCCAGCTCGTCGGGAACGAGGAGAACGTCCGGGCGATCATGCGGCATCCGGCGCACACCGGCGGGAGCGACGGGCTGCTCGCCGCCGACCGGCCGCACCCGCGGGCCTGGGGGACGTTCCCCCGGTACCTGGGCCACTACGTCCGCGAGGAGGGCGTGCTCGGCCTTGAGGAGTGCGTGGCGCGCCTGACGGGCCGTCCGGCGCGGCGGCTGCGGCTGGCGGGGCGCGGGCGGGTCACACCGGGGTACCACGCGGATCTCGTGCTGTTCGACCCCGGGCGGGTGCGGGACACGGCGACGTTCGAGGAGCCGCGGCAGGTGGCGGAGGGGATTCCGTACGTGCTGGTGGGGGGCGTGCCGGTCATCGACGAGGGGCGGCACACGGGCGCGCTGCCCGGCCGCGCGCTGCGGCGCGGGGCCGACGGCATGACGCGCTGAGCGTCGGCCGCGCTCACCGGTTCGGGTGATGTCGGGGCAGGTCGCGGTGGTGCGGGGGCGGGGCTGGGCAGGTCCCGGGGGCGTAACCGCCGCCGCTCCGGGAGGAATTGTCATGCGTGTCCTGTGCACGGCCATCGGATCGCCTTCGCACGGACGGGCCCTGCTCCCTGTGGCGCGGGCGCTCGCCGGGGCGGGCCATGACGTCACGGTGGCGACGACGGACGCGGTCGCGCCGGTCTTCGCGCAGGACGACGTGACGGTCTCGGTGTGCATGCCGCCCCTGGTGCTGCTCCCGCAGGAGGAGGGCGCGGGCGGCGGGCCGCCGGGGCGGGAGGAGGACGCGCACATCCCGATGATGATCGACGTCCTGGCCGGTACGTACGCGCCAGAGGGTTTGCGCGTCCTGTCGGCGGCGGCGCGCGAGGTGCGGCCCGACCTGCTGATCAGGGACGGGATGGACCTGGCGAGCTGTCTGCTCGCGGAGCGGCTCGGCGTCGCGCAGGTGCCCTTCCCCTCCGGGTTCGCGAACGTCGCCGACCCCGCGCGGATCGTGTGGGCGCTCGGCGGGGCGCGGGAGCGGCTGGGGCTCGCCCCGGACGACGACCCGGCCTCGCTGCATCCGCACGGACGGCTGGACTACCTGCCGCCCGACTACGCGTTCGCCGCCCACCCGGCGCCCGTGCTGGCGTACCGGCAGACCACCGCCGTCGCACGCGCGGCGGCGCTGCCCGGCTGGGTGGCGCGGCTGCCCGCCGACCGGCCGCTGGTCGTCGCCGCCTTCGGGACGGCGCTGCCCATGGTGCGCACGATGACGGAGGACGGGCGGATGCCCGAGGGGATGACGGACCCGGTCGCCGCGCTGGCGGCGGTCGTCGCGGCGCTGTCGCGGCTGCGCTGCGCGGCGGTCGTGGCGACGGGCGGCATCCCGCTCGTCGGCGTCGAGCCGGGGCGGCACGTCCACCTGACGGAGCGGATCGCGCAGCCGCTGCTGCTGGAGTGCGCCGACCTGTTCGTGCACCACGGCGGCTACAACGGCGTCCGCGAGGCGGTCAGGACCGGCACCCCGATGGCGGTGCTGCCCCACTTCGGCGACCAGTACCACAACGCACGGCGCGTCGAGGAGTTGGGGCTCGGCGTGCGTCCGGCCGACACGCGCCCCGCCGCGCTCGCCGCCACGCTGGAACGCCTCCTCGCCGACACGGAGACGGCGGCGCGCGTGCGGCGGGCGCAGCGGGCGGTGCTGGCGCTGCCCGACCTCGGCCGGGCCCCCGCCGACCTGGAGGCGCTGGCGGCCCGAGTCCGAGGGACGGCGGCCGTTCCCCCGCCCGCGGCCGCGCGGTTGTAGCGTGTGCGGATGCCGACGACGATCACCCATTACCTGGAGATGACGGCCCCCGGGGACCTCTCCCCCGCCCCGGCCGTGCCCGGCCTCGCCCTGCGCCTGATCGACGGCGCGCGGCCCGAGGCGCATGCCGCGCAGAAGGCGGTGGGGGCGCCGTACGGTTGGCGCGCCGTCTCGCTGACGGAGGCGGACTGGGCGGCCCAGTTGCGGGAGCATCCCTCGCGGCAGTACTGGCTGATCACCCACGACGGGGGGACGGCGGGGGTGGCGTTCCTCGAACCGGCGCCGGGCGGTGACGTGGAGATCGAGGCGTTCGGGCTGCTGCCCGCCTACGTGGGCCGGGGGCTGGGCGGTTACGCGCTGACGCTCGCGCTCCGGCAGGCGTGGGCGACGGAGCCGGTGGACGGCGTACCGGTGCGGCGGGTGTGGTTGCACACCTGCTCGAACGACCATCCCCGCGCCCTGGGCAACTACGAGAAGCGCGGGCTGCGGCGCTACCGCGTCGAGGAGAAGGCGGAGGACGTCGGCGCCCCGTGAGGCGGGACGGCGGCTTCGTCCTCGACCGCGGCATCGCGATCGCCGGGCGGCGAAAACCCGTGGTCGCGCCGGGAGTTGTCGGCCATGATCGGGTCCTGGCGACAATGTCGTGGCGTTCGACAGACGGGATTTTCCGGGCATGACCGACGATGCGGTACTCCAGGACGATCCGCACCGACGGGTGGTACGTGTCGGCGACACCGTCCGGCGGCCCGTGCATCCGTGGACTCCCGCGGTCCATGCCCTGCTCCGGTATCTGGACGACGTGGACTTCCCCTACTCGCCACGGGTGAGGGGGATCGACGACGAGGGACGCGAGGTGCTCACCTATCTGGACGGTGAGTCCGGGCCGCAGGGTTGGGCCAAGGTGGTCGATGACGCCGGCCTGGTCGCCTTCGCCCGCCTGCTGCGCCGGTATCACGACGCGGTGGCGGGCTTTCGCCTGCCCGAGGGCCTGCGCTGGTGCACCGGCGAGGGCGGGCCGGGCGAGGGGGAGGTGGTCTGTCACGGGGATTTCGGCCCGTGGAACATCGTCTGGCGGGGCGCGGCCCCCGTCGGGATCCTGGACTGGGACTACGCCCGGCCGTCGCGCCGCCTGCACGACGTCGCCTATGCCCTGGAGTACACCGCGCCGTTCCGGGACGACGCCGAGTGCCTGCGCTGGCTGCGGTACCCCGAGCCACCCGATCGGCGCCGTCGCCTGGAGCTGTTCGCCACGGCCTACGGGCTGACCTCCACCGCCGGGCTGGTCAACGCGGTCATCGACGTCCAGCAGGAGACGATCGAACAGGTCCGCGGGCTCGCCGAGCGGGGCAACCAGCCTCAGGTCCACTGGGTCGCCGAAGGCCACCTCGACGCCCTGGCCGAGCGCGTCGCCTGGAGCCGGGCCAACCGGCACCTGCTGGAGTAGGGCCCCGTCGCGCCCTCCGCGGCCGTTCGGAGGCGCGCGAGGCGGCCCGCCGCGGAGAAGGGCGCCGCCCCCTCCCGGTGGTGCGTGGGAGGGGGCGGCTGTGGGGGGTGGGGTGGTGGTCAGTCGGTCGCGGTGAAGTGGGCCGTGAGGTCCAGCGGTCCCTCCACCGTCAGCGTCAACGACGCGCCGCCGTCGAGCGGTTCGCCGTCGGCGGTCCAGTGGTCGAAGCGGTACCCCTCGGCGGCCTCGGCCCGCGCGGTCACCGTGCTGCCGCGCTCGTAGCGGCCCGGCTCGACCTGGTGGCCGCCCAGCGTCACGGTGCCCGCCTCGGCGGGCTCGGCGGCTGCGGCGACCGGGTCGCTGACCATGTTGATGGCCATCACGTTGACCAGGTTGACGGGCCCGCTGCTGGTGGCGCCGTTGTAGCGGGCCAGGTTGACCGCCGTGACGTCGGTGCCGTCCGCCGCGCTGACGACGACGCCGTCCGCGTTGAGGTTGTCGGTGCCGAGCTGGTAGGCGGTCGCCTCGCCCGCGGTGACCACCAGGCCGTTGCGGTAGCCGTAGCCGAAGACGTTGAGCGTGCGCAGGCCGCTCGCGCCGTCCACCGTCACCAGGTCGGACTGGGCGCGGGTGTACCGGTCGATGACCTGCGGGAAGATGCTCGACTCAAGGCCCCAGCCGGCCAGCGCGTAGCCGACGCGTGCCGTGGCGTTGCCGTTGGAGAGCACGCCCTCGATGCGGCCGTCCTCGGATGCGCCGACGCGGATGCCGCCGTTGAAGTAGGCACCGGCCAGCTTGCGGACGAGGAAGTCGTCGCTGTCGCCCATGTCCACGCCGCTCCAGGCGTTGGGCAGGCCGACGTTGACGACGTAGACGCCGTCCGCGTCGCCGCGGATCGCGTACGGGTAGGCGGCGACGCCCTCGGCCGGGGCGGCGCTGTTCTCCGGGTAGAAGACCCGCAGGCCGGTCACCCCGGCGCCGTTGCCGGAGAGGGTGATGAACGCCGTGGCCGTGGCGGCGTCCTCGGTGCCCCTGCCCTCACGGGCCATCAGCACCGTGCCGCCGCTCGACCCGAGCAGGTCGCGGTTGGGACCGGCGGACGCGCCGCGCAGTTCCACGCCCCTCGGCACATCGAGGTGGCCGTCCACCCGGTACCAGCCGGCCCGGAGGTAGACGATGCCGCCGCCCGCGCGCCCGGCGCGGTCGAGGGCGCGCTGGATGGCGCGGGTCGCGTCGCGCTCGGGCAGGACGCCGACGCCGTGCGGGGCGTCCACGTCGTAGAGCGTGGCGCGCCTGGCCTGCGGGGTCGGTGCGGGCTCGTAGCGCTCCGGCAGTTCGCCGGTGAGCTGGTGCACCGTGCCCTCGACGGCGCCGGTCAGCTCGACGTCCGTCAGCTTGACGTAGCCGGCCGCGTTGTTGTCCACGGCGGCGACGCTGCCCTCCAGCACGCTGTCGGCGAGCTGCATGCCCCAGCGGTTGTCGATGCCGTCCACCAGGAGGGCGGTGTCGGTCCTGCGGACCTCGGTCTCCAGGAACGAGCCGGTGAACTCGGCGCGCTGGCCGGGGACGACGTGGATGCCCGTGCGGTAGTCGGAGACGCGGACCCGGTGGAACTGGTCCCACTCCAGGTCGCCGAGGGTGAGGCCGGTGCCGTGCTCGCGCGTCCAGGCGTCCAGGGTGGCGCGGGCGGGCGGGTCGTAGGCGGCGGGCGCGTCGGCCCAGTAGGAGTTGTCGAGGACGATGTTCTCCCACGTGCCGACGTCGGCGCCGTTGTACGCCGTGGCGCCGTCGAACAGCACGGTGCCGCGGATGTTGCGGACCGTCGCCGACTCGTGGACCTGGCCGTTGGACGGCGCCTGGCCACGGTCGTTGGCCATGGTGCTCAGGCCGATGCCGCGGTAGGAGTTGAGCATGGTCACGTCCGTGACGGTGCTCATCATGTAGTTCTCGTCGCTGGCCCAGGCACGGCCGGGGATCTGGAACGTGTAGTTGTAGGGCACCGGGTCCTCGGCGTCCTGCTCCGGGTACCAGGTCGTCAGGCCCGAGACGCCCGCGCTGCCGCCGACGCGGAAGAGGACGGGGCCGTCCTCGCCCGCGGGCACGTCGGCGGTGATCACGGTGCCGTAGTCGCGGCCCCGGGTGTCGGGGTCACGGCGGTCGCCGCGCAGGGTGCAGAAGGCGAAGACCTCGACGGTGTCGGTGACGCGGTAGGTGCCCGCGGGGAGCCAGACGGTGCCGCCGCCCGCGTCGTAGCAGTCGAGGATCGCCTGCTGGATGGCGGCGGTCGAGTCGCGGCGGCCGGACGGGTCGGCGCCGTACCTGACGGCGTCGAAGTCCGCGACGATGTTGCCCTCGGAGGAGAAGCGCGTGTCCACGAGCCGCGGGCGCGGCGTGACGGTGCGCTCCTTGCGGACCTCGACCTCGGAGATGGTCTGCGTGTTGGCCGCCTCCATGTAGCCGGTCAGGGAGATCCGCACGTACCTGGCCTGCTCGGTGTCGAAGCGCAGGCGCACCTCGCGGTTGGGCTCGGTGCCGCCCGCGAGGCGTACGTCCTTGAAGCGCCGCCCGTCGGTGGAGACCTGCACCTCGAACTCGGTGGACAGCCGCGCCCCGAAGGTGACGCGCACGTCGTTGATCCGCTGCCTGCGGCCGAGGTCCACGGTCAGCCACTCGCCGTCACCTGCGGTACCGCTGACCCAGGAGGTGCCCGCGTCGCCGTCCACAGCGGCGGCGGCCCGGTCGCCGCTGCTGGCGGTGGCGGTGGCGCCGACGGCGAGGTTGGTGTTCACGGCGCGGGCCTCGAAGGTCACCAGTTCCTCGCGCAGCGCGGCCAGGGCCTCCTTCGCCTGGTCGCCGGTGAGGTCGTCCTGCCCGGCGATCTCGGCGGCGGCCTCGATCGCGGCGGCCAACTGCGCCTTGGCGCCTGCCGGGAACTGCCCGTCGCGCTCGCCCTCGCGGGCGGCGTCGTGGATGCGCTCGGCGGTGCCGATCAGCCGGTCGAGCCCCGCGGCGGGCTCCAGCGCGGCGGCCAGCGCGGTGACGCGGATCGCGCCCACGCTCACGTCGCCGCCCTCGGCGGCGAAGCGGAAGTCGGCGCCGTTGGCGCGGTTGGTGAGGATCGCGTCGTCCAGCGCGAACGTGTGGGTGCGCCACTCGCCCGAGCCCGTGAGCTGGACCACCGGGGTGGGCCAGAACCGGTCGATGAGTTCCTCGCCCGGGGAGTCGTAGTGCAGGAGGAAGCCGCCGGTGCCCTCGTCGAGGTAGTCGATGCTGACCAGCACGGGGCCCGTGTGGTCGTAGGCGTAGGTGTCGTCCACGCTGGCGTAGACGAAGCCGGTGCCCCCGGCCTGGTCGGTGCGCCAGTAGCCGCGGCCCTCGTGCTCGCCGGTGATCAGCGCGTCGGGGTTGTCGCCCGCGCGGACGGACAGGGCCCGGGTGTCGAGCGAGGCGCCGAGGTCGGCGGAGGCGCCGACGGCGCTCACGCGCAGCGCGGCCACCGTGACGTCGGCGGCCTGGCCGTCCTGCTCACCGCTGAGGACGAGGCCGTCCGCCCCGTCGGCGGGGGCCTCGATGGCGGTGGTGCGCCACGTGTCGGAGCCGGTCAGGGCGATCCGCTGGACGGTCCCGCCCGCGGTCAGCAGGAGGTCGCCCTCGCCCGCGTCGCGGTAGGTGACGCTGGCGCCCAGGATGCTGTCGCCCGGCAGGTCGGTCAGCCAGTCCTGGTCGAAGGCGAACGTCAGCTCACCGGTACCGGCGGCGACGTCGGTGCCCCAGAATCCCCGGCCGTCCAGCTCTCCGGTGCGCAGCCCCGCCGGGTCCTGGCCCGCGGAGGCGTCGATGCCCAGGGTCTCGGGCTCGGGGCCGAGGTCGGCGCCGAGGCCCTGCGGGTACATCAGTTGGCCGACCGGCGGCTGCGCGGCGTGGGCGGCGGGCAGCGCGGGGACCATCACGAGGGAGAGCAGGAGCAGCAGGATCGTGACGGCCCGCGCTCTGGGCGGCCCGGTGGTGGGTGTGGGCGGGGAATGCACGGTCTACCTCCCGGTAGGAACGGGGCGGGCTCAGGCGGAGAGTGCGTGAGGCGCGAGGGCGGGACGTGTCGGGCCGGTACGGCTGGTGGCGTGGTCCCGGCGGGACGGCCCGGGGGTGCCCGGCTGGTGGGGGCAGCGCGGTGCGGGGCGCGCCGGAGGGGGGCGGACGGGCGTGACGGTGACGGCCGTCCGCCGACCGTGCGGGGCCAGGGCGCGCCGGTCGTCCCCGGGCGGCAGCGGCTGGTCACGTGCGGTCATGCGATCCCCTTCGAAGCGCTGTGACGGGGGTCATGTAAATCCAATGGATGGACTAAGTCAATCCTCCCGGACCGAGGAATCTTCGCGAACTCCGGTCAGCGCAGCCCAAATCGGGCGCACCCGACCATCCGAAGGAGACTTACTGCGCACCACCACCCCTCCGAAATGGCACACTAATTCCTTTACAGTCGGGGCGACGGTGTTGGATGTGCCCATGCGTGACCACCAGGAACTCCCGCTGTCCGAGTCCGACCGTGCCGCGCTGCTCACCTGGTCACGGGCCCGGTCCGACCGGTCCGTCCGGGCGCGGATCGTGCTCGACGCGGCGCGAGGCGTCTCGGTCTCGGAGAGCGCCAGGGCGCTCGGGGTCTCCCGGCCCACCGTGACGTCCTGGCGCAACCGCTACGCCGCGCAGGGGCTGTCGGGGCTCGAACACCGGCCGCGCACCGGCCGCCCGCCGCGGATCGACGAGGCGGAGGTCGTCGCCGCCACGCTGGCGGGCCCGCCCCCGCCGCGGCGCGCCTGGTCGGCGCGGGCGCTCGCCGACCACCTGGGGATCTCGCACACCGCGCTCGGCGGGGTGTGGCGGCGCTGGGGCGTGGACGGCGAGAGCCCGGCGCCGGTGACGCTGCCGTTCTCCCCGCCGCTGACGTGCCACCGCCCGGTGGTGCTCGAACTGTGGCGGGACGGCGGGCGGACCGCGCTGCTGCTGGCCGAGAGCCCTGCGGAGCCGGGCCGTGGCGGCGCCCCTGCCCCGGCGGACGAACGGCAGGCGTTCGCCGCCTCGCTGGCCGCCGCGGCGGCGGGACCGCCGGGCGGCGACGCGGCGGACACGGCGGAGGCGCCCGGCGCCCTGCGCGAGACGCACGCGGGGGCCGGTCGGCTGCACCTGCTGCTGTGGGACGGGGACCGGCGGGCGGCCGACCCGCCCGTCCCCGGCGGCGGGCCGACGGTCCACCGGGCGCGCGAGTTCACCGGCTGGCGGCAGACGCTGGCCGTGCTGTGCCTGCTCGAAATGCTGCACCGCCCCCGCGCCGCCCGTCCGGCGCTCGACTCGCTGGTGTCCGCGCTGCGTTCCGGCGCGGCGCACTGGCGGCGACCTGGCGACGAGGACGCGCCTGAGCCGCCGCCGCGCGCGCCGCGCGCCTTCGACCAGCTGGCGCTCGGCTCGTTCAACGAGAAGCTGGTGATCGAGTCGATCAGGGAGGCGGGGGCGCTGAGCCGGGTGGAGATCGCGCGGCGCACCGGGCTGACGCCGCAGGCCGTCTCCCGGATCACCCGCAACCTGCTCACCGAGCGGTTCCTCGTGGAGGACACCCACCGGCCGTCGGGCAAGGGCAAGCCCCGGGTGCCGCTGCGGCTGCGGGCGGACGCGGCCTGCGCCGTCGGCATCCATCTCGACCCGGAGATGATCACGCAGGTGCTCGTGGACCTGTGCGGCGGTGTGGTGGACCAGCGGCAGCTCCCGCTGCGCGGGCGCAGCGACCCGGCGTGGGTGATCGGGCGGATGACCGCGATGGCGCGCGAGGCCGTCGCCGCTTCGGGGATGCGCGCCGAGACCCTGCTCGGGGTGGGCATCTCGGTGCCGGGGCCGCTGGACGCCGACGCCGGGGTGATCCTGGATCCGCCGCTGTTCGACGGCTGGCGCGACGTGCCGTTGCGCGCCACGCTCGCCGCGCAGCTCGGCGTGCCGGTCACCGTCGAGAAGGACGCGACCGCAGCCGCCATCGGCGAGCGCTGGATCGGCGCGGCGGAGCGGGCGGGCGACTTCGTCTACCTCTACCTGGGCACGGGTGCGGGCTGCGGCGCGTTCCTGAACGGGGACGTCTACCGGGGCCGTACCGGCAACGCGGGCGAGTTCGGGCAGCTCTGCGCGCTGGCGGTCGGGCGGTTCACGCCGGACGGCGGCCCGGCGATGGTCGCCGAGTGCGCCCCGATGTCGGCGGTGGTGGACAAGGCGGTGGCGGCGGGTCTTGACGTGCCGCGGCGGCCGGGTTCGTACGCGCGGGTGTGCGCCGCGGCGGCGGCGGGCGATCCGCGGGCGGTGCGCGCGGTCCAGGAGGTCGCCCGGGTGGTGGCCATGGGCGCGAGCGGGGTGACCGACCTGCTGGACACCACGATGCTGGTGGTCGGCGGGCCGGCCGTGCCCGCGCCGGTGGCGGACCTGTACCTGACGGAGATCGGCGCGGCGGTGAACCGGTTCCCGGTGGCCCGCAGCGTGCGCCGGGTGCATGTGGCGCACTCGCTGCTGAACGAGTCGGCCGCCGCCATGGGGGCGGCGTCGGGGGTGTTCCACGCGTCGTTCGTGCCACGGCTGCGGACGCATACGCGGGGCGGCAAGTAAAACTCTTCCATCCGGGGCGCGTGCACGGCACGGTTGCGCCGGTGGATGCCCTGATGAGGGGTTCGGGACACGGCCGCATTGACTTAATCCATCCATTGGATTTTCATAATCGGCATGCATCGCGATCCCGCGCTCATCGAACGACGTCTCCACCGAGTGCTCACCCAACGCATCGTCCCCGCCGTCCACGCGGACGCCGTCGCCCTCGACGTGGCCGCCTGGGCCGTCTCCGGCGAGCCCGTCCCGGTCGCCGAAGGGCTGGCCGCGTCGTACGAGCCGGTGCGGCCCGGCCACCGCTGGGGCCCGGCGTGGTCCACCTGCTGGTTCCGGATCAGCGGCACCGTGCCCGCCGCGTGGGCCGGACGGCGCGTGGAGGCCGTCCTCGACCTGGGCTTCGACGCCACCAAGCCGGGATTCGCCGCCGAGGGCCTGGTCCACCGCGCGGACGGCTCGGTCGTGAAGGCGCTCAACCCGCGCAACGGCTGGCTGACGGTCGCGGAAGCGGCCCAGGGCGGCGAGGAGTTCACGTACTACATCGAGGCGGCGGCCAATCCGCTGATCCTGGACGACGGCCCGGGCGGCGTGCCGTTCCTGCCCACCAGGCGCGGCGACCGCGCCGCCTGGCTGGAGAGCGGCGGCGAGGACGGGGAGCCGGGCGAGCCGCTGTACCGGCTGGCCCGCGCAGAACTGACCGTCTTCGAGCCCGAGGTCTGGGAGCTGGCGCAGGACCTCGACGTGGTGCACGGCCTGATCACCGCGCTGCCCGCCGACTCCACCCGCCGCTGGCAGCTGCTGGACGGCGCGGAGGCCGCCCTCGACGCGGTGGACCTGCACGACGTCGCCGGTACGGCCGCCGCCGCGCGCAAGCTGCTGGAGCCGCTGCTCACCGAGCGCGCGGGCACCTCCGCCCACCGGATCTCGGCCGTGGGCCACGCCCACATCGACACCGCGTGGCTGTGGCCGCTGCGCGAGACCGTCCGCAAGGTGACCCGCACGGTGGCCAACGCCACCAACCTCATGGACGAGCACCCCGGCTACCGCTTCGTGATGTCGCAGGCACAGCAGCTGGCCTGGCTGAAGGAGCACAAGCCCGACGTCTTCGCGCGCGCCGCCGAGAAGGCCGCCACGGGGCAGTTCCTGCCGACCGGCAGCCTGTGGGTGGAGCCGGACACGAACATCACCGGCGGCGAGTCGCTGGTGCGGCAGTTCGTGCACGGCAAGCGGTTCTACCTGGAGGAGTTCGGGGTCGAGACCGAGGAGATGTGGCTGCCGGACACCTTCGGCTACAACGCGGCGCTGCCGCAGCTGATGAAGCTGGCCGGTGTGCGCTGGTTCATCACGCAGAAGATCTCCTGGAACACGACGAACACCTTCCCGCACCACACCTTCTGGTGGGAGGGCATCGACGGCACGCGGATCTTCAGCCACTTCCCGCCGGTTGACACGTACAACGCCGAGCTGACGGGCCCGGAACTGGCCCATGCCGAGGGCAACTTCAAGGAGAAGGGCCCGGCCAGCCGCTCCCTCGTCCCGTTCGGCTACGGCGACGGGGGCGGCGGCCCGACCCGCGAGATGCTGGGCCGCGCCGCGCGCCTGGCGGATCTGGCCGGCTCGCCCCGCGTGGACATCGAGAAGCCCGCCGACTTCTTCGAGAAGGCGCACGAGGAGTACGGCGCGAAGGCGCCCGTGTGGTCGGGCGAGCTGTACCTGGAGCTGCACCGCGGCACGCTGACGAGCCAGCTCAAGACCAAGCAGGGCAACCGCCGCAGCGAGCACCTGCTGCGCGAGGCCGAGCTGTGGTGCGCCACGGCGACGGTCCGCACCGGCGCGCCGTACCCGTACGAGCAGCTGGACCGGCTGTGGAAGACGGTGCTCACCCACCAGTTCCACGACATCCTGCCCGGCTCCTCGATCGCCTGGGTGCACCGCGAGGCGGAGGAGACGTACGCACGGGTGGCGGCCGAGCTGACGGCGCTGGTGGACGAGGCGCAGCGCGCGCTGGCCGGTCCTGGTGACCCGGCGGGGCCCGCGCTGGTGTTCAACGCCGCGCCGCATGCGCGCGGCGGCGTCCCCGCCCTCGGCGCGGCGCCCGTCCCCTCCCCCGCCCAGGACGCCGCGGCGTCCGGCGAGGCGCTCGTGCTGGACAACGGGCTGCTGCGCGTACGGGTGGACGAACGCGGCCTGGTCACCTCGGTGTTCGACCTGACCGAGGAGCGCGAGGCGCTGCCGCCGGGGAAGAGCGCCAACCTGCTCCAGCTGCACCAGGACTTCCCCAACCAGTGGGACGCCTGGGACATCGACTCCTTCTACCGGAACACGGTCACCGACCTGACGGAGGCCGACGAGGTCCGCGCGGTGGACGGCGGCGTCCTGGTCGTCCGTACGGTGGGCTCCTCCACCATCAGGCAGACCCTCACGCTGGCGCCCGGTGCGCGCCGCCTCGACATCGACACGGAGGTGGACTGGCGGGAGCGGGAGCGTCTGCTCAAGGCCGCCTTCCCGCTGGACCTGCGGGCCGACCACTCCCGCGGCGAGATCCAGTACGGCCACACCCAGCGGCCGACGCACTCCAACACGAGCTGGGAGGCGGCCAAGTTCGAGTTCTGCGCCCACCGCTACCTGCACGTCGCGGAGCCCGGCTGGGGCATGGCGGTGGTCAACGACTCGACGTACGGGCACGAGATCACGCGGGACGTGCGCGAGGACGGCGGCACGACGACGACGATCCGCCTCTCGCTGCTGCGCGGGGCGCGCTTCCCCGACCCCGAGGCCGACCTCGGCACGCACCGGCTGCGCTACGCGCTGGTGGTGGGCGCGACGCTGGGCGACGCGATCCGTGAGGGCTACGCGTTCAACCTCCCCGAGCGTCGGGTGCCCGGCTCGGCGGCGGTGGCGCCGCTCGTGTCGGTGGACCACGAGGCGGTGGTCGTCGAGGCGGTGAAGCTGGCCGACGACGGCAGCGGCGACGTGATCGTCCGGCTGTTCGAGTCGCTGGGCGGGCGGGCCGTGACCACGCTGACGGCGGGCTTCCCGCTGGCCGGGGCCGTCGTCACCGACCTGCTGGAACGTCCGCTGGCGGACGCCCCCGAGGTGACGGACGGGCGGCTGACGCTGCGGCCGTTCCAGATCCTCACCCTGCGGCTGACGCCGGGGGCCTGAGACCCCTTCCCGGTCCGGTGGCGAGCTGCCCTCGTCACCGGATTGGGAAGGCCACGGCCTGGGCAGAGTGACGGTGTCGTCACCCGTCGTGTCATGAGCATGACTTGCATCGACCTGGCACGGCGGGTCCCCGTCCCCCCCCACGGAGGCCGATCGTGCCGTCCCGCACCCTCACCCGCGCCGTCACCGCCCTGGCGGCCACCCTCGCCCTCGGCGTGTCCCTCACCGGCACCGCCGGGGCCACGGACACATCCGCCGCGCCCACGGGCGACGTCGCCGCCGCGGCCGTCGTCCTCACCTACGACGCCAGCGGCTCGGCCGAGTTCGCGAGCGCCGTCGCCCAAGGCGCGGCCGTCTGGAACACGTCGGTGGCGAACGTCCGCCTCGAACCCGTCGCGCCGGGCCGCCGCGCGAACATCCGCATCGTCGCCGACAACGGCTGGCCCCGCGCGCAGACCACCAGCCTGGGCAACGGCACCGTCTGGATGGGCCGCCAGGCCGTCGCCGAGGGCTACCACACCGTCCGTATCGCCGCCCACGAACTCGGCCACATCCTCGGCCTGCCCGACATCAAGCCGGGGCCCTGCTCCAGCCTGATGTCCGGCTCCACCGGCGGCGTCTCGTGCACCAACATCTACCCCAACAGCCAGGAACGCGCCTGGGTGGAGGACGACTTCTCCACCACGCTCGCCGCCGTGCGCTGACCGGGGCCGGGGCACGCCGCAACACGGCCCGGCGGCAGGGGAATCCGGATGCCCGCGCCCTCCGGCGAACCTAGACTGCTGCTCCCGCCGTACCCCGCGCGTCCGCGTGCCCCGGCCCGACCACGCTCCAGGAGCACCCGCGTGCAGGCTGCCGTCACCGTCACCCCGTCCCGGATACCCGAGCTGCTGCTCGGGCTCGCGACCGTCAGGCCGGTCTTCCTCTGGGGCGCGCCCGGCATCGGGAAGTCCTCCCTGGTACGGGCGTTCGCCGAGTCGCTGGGGATGGAGTGCGTCAGCCTGCTCGGCACCCAGCTCGCGCCCGAGGACCTGATCGGCGTCCCGCAGATCCGCGACGGCCGCTCGGTGTTCTGCCCGCCCGCGGCCATCGCCCGCGACGAGCCGTACGTCCTGTTCCTCGACGAACTCAACGCGGCCACGCCCGACGTGCAGAAGGCGTTCTACTCGCTCATCCTCGACCGCCGCATCGGCGAGTACGAACTGCCCCCGGGCTCCCTGGTGATCGGCGCGGGGAACCGCGCCACGGACAACGCCCTGGCCCGGCCCATCGCCTCGGCGCTCGTCAACCGGCTCACCCACGTCCACCTCACGGCGTCCCCCGCCGACTGGCTGGTCTGGGCGGGCGAGCACGGCATCCACCCCTGGATCACCGACCACCTCACCGACCGGCCCGACCACCTGTGGTCGAAGCCCCCGCGCACCGAGGAGCCCTTCTCCACGCCGCGTTCCTGGCACATGCTCTCCGACGCCCTGCACTCCTTCGGCGACTCGCTGGACGAGGAGACCCTGAAGGTCCTGGCCCACGGCACCCTGACGCCCGCGCACGCCGTCGCCTTCTGCGGCTACGTCAAGATCGTCCGCCACGCCTACGGCATCGAGGCCATCCTCAAGGGGGACGCCTCCTGGCCGCGCCGCACGGAGGACCGCGACCTCCTCTACTACCTCGCCGACGCCTTCAGGGGCCGCCTGGTGAAGGAGCTGCCCGCCGACAA
The DNA here is from genome assembly GCF_000719135.1 of Streptomyces avicenniae. Lineage (GTDB taxonomy): Bacteria > Actinomycetota > Actinomycetes > Streptomycetales > Streptomycetaceae > Streptomyces > Streptomyces avicenniae. Next base: position 69,001 of record NZ_JOEK01000021.1, read on the forward strand.
GCAGCACGTCTCCGCCGCCGGGCGGCTGACGGCCCACCGCGCCAAGTCGCTGCTGGTGCAGCTCGCCGAGATCTCCGTCGAGGTGGCGCAGACCGTGCTCGCCGACGACGAGGACGGCGACCCGGTGCTGCCGTCCTGGTTCGTCATCGAGGCCGCCCGCGACCTGCCCCGGCTGGTCGAGGCCAGGCGGTGAGCGGCGGGAAGGCCGCGGCGCGCCGGGACCCGGCGGGCGAGGCGTACCTGGCGGGGCTCGCGCTCGTCAGCCCGGTGTTCGCCGACCTCGGCTTCCGTACGTGCCGGGAGGCGGACTGCGACCTCGCGCCGCGGCAGGGGCTCGTCCGCGCCGACTCCCGGGGGCTCCTGCACTCCCACCCGCGCCGCCGCGCCCACCCCGCCGAGTGGGCCTGGGCTGTCTCGCACGCGCTGCTGCACCTCGGCTTCGGCCACCTGCCCGCGACGGTGGAGCACCTGGAGCAGCCCGACCGCTTCCTCGTCGCCGCCCGCTGCGCGGTGGTCAACCGCTTCCTCGTCACGTTCGCCGGGGCGCTCGTCCCGCCCGAGGTCCCCACCGGCTACCCGGGGGGCGACGAGGAGGACATCGCCGCCCGCTGGCGCCGCGACGGTGTCCCCGCCGCGTTCCGGGCCTGCGGAACGGCGGGCGACTCCCCCGACCAGGTGCTCGTGCCCTGGCCCGACAGGTGGACCGACCCGCCCGACTGGCCGCGCGCCTTCGCCGCCGCGCTGAGCCGTACGGTCGCCGAGGCCGTGGACGCCGCGGGCGGCCGTCGCGCCCCCGGGGACGGCGCGCGGCGCGAGCCGACGCCCTGGCAGCGCGCGCTGGACTGGTTCGTCGCCTCCTACCCGCTGCTCGGCGGCATCGCCGCGGGAATGCGCCTCATCGACGACCGCGCGCTGGCGGCGGCGCACGGCATCGCCGTCGCCGCCGTGGACACCTCTGCGGGCGAGATCTACGTCAACCCCGTCCGGATGCTCGCCGACGAGGAGTGGCGCTTCGTCCTGGCGCACGAGATGCTGCACGCCGCGCTGCGCCACGGCGACCGGCGGGGGATGCGCGACCCGTACCTGTTCAACGTCGCCTGCGACTTCGTGGTCAACGACTGGCTGGTGCAGATGCAGGTCGGGGACATGCCCCCGGGGACGCTGCACGACCCCGCGCTGCGCGGCCTGTCGGCCGAGGAGGTGTACGACCGGATCGTCGGCGACCGGCGGCGGCTGCGCCGCCTCGGGACCCTGCGCGGCCGGGACGCGCAGGACATCCTCGGCGCGCCGCTGACCCCGCCGCGTGACGCCGTGGACCTGGACGAGTTCTACCGGCGGGGCCTCACCCAGGGCCTCGACCTCCACCGCAGGCGCGGACGCGGCCTGCTGCCCGCCGGGCTGGTCGAGGAGATCGCCGCGCTCAGCCATCCGCCCCTCCCCTGGGACGCGCAACTCGCGCGCTGGTTCGACGAGTTCGTGCCGCGTCCCGAGCCCGTCCGCTCGTACGCGCGGCCGTCGCGCCGCCAGGCGGCCACACCGGACATCCCCCGTGCGGGCCGCTACCTGCCCCCCGAGGAGGTGCCGCGCTGCACGTTCGGCGTGGTGCTGGACACGTCCTGCTCGATGGGGAGGGTGTTGCTGGGCAAGGCCCTGGGGGCGATCGCCTCCTTCGCCCAGGCGAGGGACGTGCCCGCCGCCCGGCTCGTCCACTGCGACGCCGCCCCGCACGACGCGGGATACGTGCCGGTCACGGACCTCGCGGGACGTGTCCGCGTCCACGGCCGGGGCGGCACGGCCCTCCAGCCGGGCATCGATCTGCTGGTGCGCGCCGACGACTTCCCGCGCACGGCGCCCGTCCTCGTCATCACGGACGGCGAGTGCGAGGCGCTGCGCGTGCCGCGCACCCACGCGTACCTGCTGCCCAAGGGCGCCCGCCTGCCGTTCGGGCCGCGGGGGCCGGTCTTCTCCGTGCGCTGAGCGCGCCGTCCCGCCCGGAGTCCGTGTGGCGTGTCCGGCGGCCCCCCGCCCGGCGCGTTCCGTACGGTGTGGGCGGTCAGCGGTCGCACGGCGGCCCGTCGCCGGATCGGAGCGCACGATGAAGGCAGTACTCTTCCGCCGGTTCAGGGGCCCCGAGGTCCTGGAGATCGCGGATCTTCCCGAGCCGCACCCGGGTCCTGGGGAGGTCGGGATCGCGGTGCGGGCCGCGGGGATCAACCCGAGCGACTGGAAGAAACGCCGGGGCCTGATGGACGCGGAGCTGCCGCAGACCCTGGGCCACGAGGCGGCGGGCGTCATCGACGAGCTGGGCGAGGGCGTGACGGACGTGGCCGTCGGCGACCGCGTGTTCGGCTTCTCCTCGGAGGGGGCGGCCCAGGCGGAACGCGCGGTGCTGTCGTCCTGGGCGCCGGTCCCGCCGTCGCTCGACCTCCCCGCCGCCGCGGCGCTGCCCGCGGCCGTCGAGACGGCCACGCGCGCGCTCGACCGGCTCGGTGTCGGGAGCGGCGACATCCTGCTCGTCAACGGGGCCTCGGGGAGCGTCGGCGGCGCGGCGGTCCAGCTGGCCGTGGTGCGCGGCGCGCGCGTCATCGGGACGGCGGGTCCGGCGAACCACGCCTACCTGCGCTCGCTGGGGGCGGAGCCCGTCGCCTACGGGCCAGGACTTGTCGAGCGGGTCCGCGCGCTGGCGCCCGACGGCGTCGGCGTGGCGCTCGACGTCGCGGGGAGCGGCGTCCTGCCGGAGCTGATCGGGCTGGCCGGGGGCACCGAGCGTGTGGTGACGATCGCCGACGCGGACGGCGCGCGGGAGCACGGGGTGGAGTTCAGCCGAGGGGACACCGGCCGCGCCCTCCACGCGCTCGGCGGCATCGGCGAGCTGATCGAGGCCGGGCGCTTCGCGGTCCCCACCGTGACGGCCTTCCCGCTCGACGAGATCGCGGAGGCGCACCGGGCCGGGGAGAGCGGGGCCGTGCGCGGGAAGCTCGTGCTGCTGGTCGGCTGACGCGGCGGCGTCCCGCAGGGGGCGCCGCCGCCAGCGGCCTCCGCCCGGTGGGGGCGGTGACGAGGAGGCCGCCGGGGCGGGCGGGGAAGGAGGACCGCCGGGAGAGGCATGGACGAGGGGAAGGAAGCGGCGTCACCTCCGGATCTTCTCCCTCGTCACGGCACGGGGCCGACCGGGCGCCTCAGAGGCGCGCGCTCCCGGGTCCTCGGCCGGTCATGGCTGGAAGATGAACACGGACCACTGGTCGCGCTGCCCCTGCGGGACGTCCGTGTGGGCGGTCGTCCTGCCGGGCATGCCGCGCAGCCGGGTGTCCCACTCGGTGGCCCAGAGACCGCGGTCGAGGTCCTGCCAGTGCCAGCGCTGCCCCGGGGCCGCGGGGTTGCAGGTGCTCGTCCAGACCGCGTTGAGCGAGGTCTTGTTGTCCGTCGTCAGACACAGCCCGGTCTCGGCGTTCATGAGCAGGTTCCCTCCCTCCCATGCGTCGCTGGTTATCCAGTCCCACTCGTGCTTCACCCTGTTGCAGGGCCCGTTGAGCGTGACGGCCCCGGACGCCTCTCCTGCCAGGCAGTCACCGGTCGCCTCGTTGGTGAAGCGCCAGTGGGTGTTGATGCCGGAGGCGGTGGACGGCGCCGAGGCGGTGGACAGGGGCGCCGAGGCGCCGACGAAGGCCACGGCCAGGGCGGTGGCGGCAAGTACGCGCTTGCGTACGGGAATTGTCTTCACCGCTCCACTCTATCGACGGCCACTGACAATTCTTCCCGGGAGCGAACCCTCACGAGCCGTCCCGCTCCCCCCATTCCGCGCGACCACCGCGCCGTCAGCTACGGTGCGCATGTCCGGCCATTTCACGGACAGTTCATCATGGCGAGGGCGCGGTCGCCGCGAACTCCGCATGAAGCCGGGGGCATGTGCCGCGAAGGGGACGCGCGTGGATCAGAACGCCATGTCTCCCCTTCGCATCTCCTTCCTGCGAAGGTTTGCCGGGGCCGAGGTGAACGTGCCGCGCTTCAGGAAGATGCCGTTCAGGGCGCTGACGCGGCGAGGCTCACGACGGGGAGGCCGAGCGCCTCGGTGAGGACCTGCCGCTGGCGCGGCGTCAGGGCGGGCAGGAAGAGCGCCGCCTCGGCGCCGGTCCGCTCGCACAGCGACGCCAGCTCCGTGACCTTCCCGTGGCTGAGCAGCGTCCGGGAGGAGTAGGGCAGGTGCATCGACGCGGCTCCACCGGCGGACACGCCGCGCCGCTGCACGAGGCGGCCCACGACACGCGCGCCGCGTGCCGTGACCTCGCGCTCCGCCGTGTCCATCAGCGCGGCGAAGTCCCGCTGCCTGCCCGGGAAGAAGCCGACGAGCACGACGTCCGCCCCCTCGACGGCGAACGGCGGGAGCGGGTGACGGGCCTGTGCCGTGCGGCGTGTCGGCCGCCGGTCGCGCCCTCGGCGCCGGTGCATGGACGACAGGTTAGGCGCACCCGTGCCGCCGGTGTCCACCGCCGCTCCCTGTCGCCGTGCCGGTCAGCACGTCGCCCGGCCGCAGGAAGCCGACGCGTCGCGCCAGCGGATCGGTCCCGCCCGCTGCGTACCCTGGGCGCGTGCCAGGGATCACGACGGGAAGCCCTTCCGACGCCGAGCTGCTGCTCGCCGCGCGGAGTGGCGACGTGGTGGCCGTGGGGGTGCTGCTGGAGCGGCACCGTGCGGGCATGCGCGCGGTCGCGCTGAGCCTCCTGGGCCACGGGCCGGACGCTGAGGACGCCGTGCAGGAAGCATCGCTGACCGCGCTGCGGCGCATCGGCGACGTACGCCGCCCCGAGTCCGTCGGCGCCTGGCTGCGCAGCGTGGTGCGCAACGCGTGCCGCTCGTCGCTGCGTGAGCGGAGGGCCGTCGTGCCGGTGCCCGACCTGTCGGCGCTCGCGGCGGCCACGGGGCCCGAGCAGGTCGTCGAGGGCCATGCGCTGCGGGACTGGCTCTGGCAGGCGGTCGGGGAGCTGTCGCCGACGCTGCGCGCGACGCTCCTGCTGCGGCACTTCAGCCCGCGCACGCCCTCGTACGACGAGATCGCCACGCTGTACGGCGTCCCCGTGGGCACGGTGCGCAGCAGGCTGGCCGAAGGGCGGGCGCGGCTGGCCGAGGCGATGGCGCGGACCGCGGAATCCGCGCACGGCGACGCGGCGGCGCTGTCCCGCGCCAGCGCGGCGGAGGCGGCCGAGACCCTGGCGGCGGCCGAGGAGGGACGGTTCGCGGAGCTGACGGCCGAGCGGTGGACGCCGGACGTCGCCCTCTACGCGGGGCGGCGGCGGGTCGGCGGCAGGGACTTCCTGGTCCGGGGCATGGCGGGTGACCTGGAGGCGGGGGTGCGCCAGCGGCTCGTGTCGGCCGTGGCCGGCCAGGACACCGTCATCTGGGAGATGGACCTGCTCGGCCCGCCGGACGATCCCGGCCACTGCCCGCCCGCGGTCGCCTGGCTGATGTCCACGAGGGACGGGAGGCTGCACGAGCTGCGCCTCTTCCACGCCCCCGCCGTGGGCTGAGCCCGGTGCGTCAGGACCGCCGGGAGCCGTGTGACCCATGTCACCCGCGGCCGGTCGAACTTCCGCGGCGCGGGAGCGTCCTGTCCGCGTCCGACACACCCGTCATACGGAGCACCTCATGCCGAACGGAACGACCGGCCTCCTGTCCCCCGGGACCCACGACATCACGGTGGACGGCCTGCGCCAGCGCTACCACGTGCACGGTTCCGGCCCCCTCTGCCTGGCGATGCCGGGCGGGCCCGGCGTCACCTGGGACTACCTGCGCATGCCCGCGGTCGAGCGGTTCCTCACCGTGGTGTACGTCGAGCCGCTGGGCACGGGCGGTTCGCAGCGCCTGCCGTCCCACCCCCACGGGTACACGCGTGAGCGGTACACGCGGAGCCTGCTCGGGCTGCTCGACGCCCTGTCCTTGCCCCGCGTGCTCCTGCTCGGGCACTCGCACGGCGGGTTCGTCGCGCAGCACCTCGCGCTGCGCCACCCCGAGCGGCTGCGCGGGGTGGTCCTGTACGAGAGCGCCCCGGTGACGGGCCCCGAGCACGTGGCGGAGGCGGCGGCGCGGGTCGCCGGGTTCGTCCGGCGCAACGAGGGGAGGGCGGAGCTGCCCCGGGTGCTCGCCGGGTTGCAGGCGGCAGGCTCGGCCACGGGGGACCAGGAGGTGACGGCGGCACTGCGCGACCTGCTGCCCGCGTTCCTCGCGCACTACTGGGAGCGTGAGGAGGAATTCGCGCCGATGCGGGCGCGCGTCACGGGCACGTACATCTCGCCGCTGGGCGAGGACCTGACGCCCGACGTCATCGACGACCGGGGGGCGCTGCCCTCGCTCGCGGTGCCCGCGCTCGTCGTGGTCGGCAGGTACGACGTGCCGTGCGGGCCACGGTGGGCCGAGGAACTGCACGGCCTGATCCGCGGGTCACGGCTGGTGGTGCTGGAGGAGAGCGGCCACTTCGGCCACCTGGAGGAGCCGACGGCGTTCGCCGCCGCGCTGCGGGAGTTCGCGGACGGGCTCCCGGCCTGACGGCGGCGCAGGGCGGGCCCCGCCGCCCGGGACCCGCCCTCGCCCTGCCTCACCCTGCGTGTGTCAGTGCCGCCCGCGCAACCGACCGAGGAGGCGGCGCGCCTGCGCCCGTTTTCTCGGGTCCGCGCTCGCGCGCCTGGCCGACGTGATCGTGCGCTGCCCCCGCGGCGTACGGCTGAACTGCCTGATCCGGCTCATGATGCGGGACACGGTGCTCCTCCTCGTGCGTCGTCCTGCCCTGGCTCCTGCGTGTACCCGCCGGGCGGCATCCGAACCGGCCTGTTCCGCAAGGGAGTCAGCCCATGGTGCGGTCGAGGTTGGTCGCGGCGCTGATGAGGGCGAGGTGGGTGAACGCCTGGGGGAAGTTGCCGAGATGCTCACCGGTGAGACTGATCTGCTCCGCGTACTGGCCGACGTGGTTGGCGTAGGTGAACATCTTCTCCAGCGCCAGGCGCGCCTGGCCGACCCTGCCGGTGCGGGTCAGCGCCTCGACCCACCAGAAGGAGCAGATGGAGAACGTACCCTCCGCGCCGCCGAGTCCGTCGGGCGCGAGCGCCGGGTCGTAGCGGAAGACCAGGCTGTCGGCGACCAGCCCGTCCGTGACGGCGGCCAGCGTCGAGCGGAAGCGCGGGTCCGTCGGCGAGATGAGCTTGACCATGGGCATCATCAGCAGGGACGCGTCGAGGATCGGGCGGGCGGCGGGTTCCGTGCCGTCCTCCCGCAGCCGCTGGACGAACGAGCCCGCGTCCGGGTCCCAGCCGCGATCCATGATCTGGTGGTAGATGCGGTCGCGCACCGCCATCCAGCGGCCGAGGTCGCCAGGCAGGCCGCGCTGGCGCGCCATGCGGATCATGCGCTCGACGGCGACCCAGGACATGAGGCGCGAGTAGGTGTGGTTCTGCCGTCCCGCGCGGGTCTCCCAGATGCTCTCGTCGGGCTGGTCCCAGTGGTCGAGGAGCCATTCGAGGACGTTGCACAGGTCCGTCCAGCTGTCGTGCGAGATGCCGGTCCCGTACTTGTTGAACAGGTAGATGGAATCGACGAGTTCGCCGTAGATGTCGAGCTGGAGCTGCCCCGCGGCGTTGTTGCCTGTACGGACCGGGCGGGAGCCGCGGTAGCCCGCGAGGTGGTCCAGTTCCTCCTCGGGCAGCTCCGGGTGGCCGTCGATGCTGTACATGACGCGCAACGGCCCGCCGTCGCCCGCGCCGGTCTGCCGCAGGCAGCGGGTGAGCCAGCCGATGAACGCGTCCGCCTCGTTCGTGAAGCCGAGCCGCAGCAGCGCGTAGAGGGAGAAGGCGGCGTCCCTGATCCAGACGTGCCGGTAGTCCCAGTTCCGCTCGCCGCCGAGACGTTCCGGCAGGCCGAGGGTGGGGGCGGCGACCAGCGCGCCGCTCGGCTCGTGCGTCAGCAGCTTGAGGGTGAGGGCGGAGCGGTGCACCATCTCCCGCCACCGGCCCGTGTACGACGACTGGCTGACCCAGCGCCGCCAGAACGCGACCGTGGCCTCGAACAGCGCCTCGGCGTCGTCCGCGTCCACGCCGCCCGGCGGGGAGTCACCTGCCGTGTCGAGCACGAAGAGCACCGACTGCCCCTCCATGAGGGCGAACTCGCCCCAGGCATCGGGTCCTTCGACGTGCAGCGGCGTGTCGCTGACGAGGGAGAGGGTCAGGGCGTCGCCGACGAAGCGGACGCCGCCCGGCCGCGTCTCGACGCGGTGCGGGTCGCGCCCGTAGTTCATGCGCGGCGCGATCTCGACCCGCATCCGCATCCCGCCGCGCACGCTGACGACGCGGCGGACGAGCCGCTGCCGGTGGTCGCTGTCCCGCTCCCGCAGGACGGGCATGAAGTCCTGCACCTCGACCATGCCGTCCTCGGTGAGCATGCGGGTGATGAGGATGTTGGTGTCGGGGAAGTAGAACTGCTGCCGGGAGGCGACGTCGCACTGCGGCGCGATCTGCCAGTGGCCCCCCTTGTCCGGGTCGAGCAGGGCGCCGAAGACGCTGGGCGAGTCGAAGCGCGGGGCGCAGAACCAGTCGATCCTGCCGTCGGTGCCGACGAGCGCGGCGGTGCGCAGGTCGCCGATCACGCCGTGCTCCGCGATCGGAAGGTACGGGGGGTCCAGGGGCCTCACGCGTCCTGCACCGCCCAGCCGCGTCCGCCCGGCAGCCGCAGCGCCGCGTCGGGGCCCCAGGAGCCGCGGGCGTACGGGAGCGGGTCGGGGCGGTGGCGCAGCACCGGGTCGCACACCTCCCACAGCCGCTCGATCTCGGCGGCGCCGGTGAAGAGCGTCTGATCGCCGCGCATGGCGTCGAGGAGGAGCTTCTCGTACGCCTCAAGCGGTTCCGCGCCGCCGAAGGTCTCGTCGGCGCGGAAGGTGAACGTGCCGCGCCCCAGGGTCAGTTCGGGTCCGGGGCGCTTGGCGCGGACGTGGAGGGTGACGACGGGTTCGTCGTCCAGCTCCAGCGTCAGCTCGTCCGGGCACTCGGGGCGGGGCGCGTCGCCGAAGAGGGCGTGCGGCGGGTTGTGGAAGCCGATGGTGACGACACGCGCGGAGCGTGCCATGTTCTTCCCCGTGCGCAGGAGGAAGGGGACGCCCTGCCAGCGCCAGTTGTCCACCCAGGCGCGCACGGCGACGAAGGTCTCGACGTCGGAGTCGTCGGCGACGCCGTCCTCGGCGCGGTAGCCCTCGTACTGGCCGAAGACGGTCTCGGCCGGGTCGAACGGGCGCAAGGCGCGGTAGACCTTCAGCTTCTCGTCGCGCAGTTCGTCGGCGGCGATCCTGGCAGGGGGTTCCAGGGCGACGAAGCCGAGGATCTGGCACAGGTGGGTGGTGACCATGTCGCGGAAGGTGCCGGTGGACTCCAGGAACCCGGCGCGCCCTTCGAGCCCCAGGTCCTCGGGGACGTCGATCTGCACGTAGGCGACGTGGTCGCGGTTCCAGACCGGTTCGAAGACGCCGTTGGCGAAGCGCAGCGCGAGGAGGTTCTGGACGGCCTCCTTGCCGAGGAAGTGGTCGATGCGGAAGACGCGCTTCTCGGGGACGATCCCGGCGATGGCCGCGTCGAGCGAGCAGGCGCTCGCCAGGTCGCGGCCGAAGGGCTTCTCCATGATGAGGGACGCGTCGTCGGCGATGCCGGTGGCGCCGAGCATGCGGACCATGGCCTCGGCGGTGGCGGGGGGCACGGAGAGGTAGAGGAGGGTGCGGCAGCGCTCCCCCGCCGCGTCGCGTGCCCGGCGGACGGCGGCGGCCAGGTCGTCGCCGTCGTCCGCCGAGGAGACGACGAAGGTGATGTGCGGGGCGAAGGAGTCCCATGCGCGCTGGTCGAAGACGTCCGCCGCGAACTCCCGTACGGACGCGCCGAGCCGGTCGCGGAACTCCGCGTCGGTGCCGGGCGAGTGGCGGCCCGAGCCGATGACGTGGAAGTCGTCGGGCAGCATCCCGGCCTTGTGGAGGCGGAACAGGCCGGGGAACAGGTTGCGGCGGGCGAGGTCGCCCGTGGCGCCGAAGATGACCAGGACCTGGGGGTCGGCGGGTGCGGGCGAGGTGTGGTCGGCGGGGGTCATGCGGTGGGCGTCTCCCTCGTGTGCGCCGGGTGCTGTCCCTCACCTTGCGCGCCGGGGGGCCGTCGGCCAACGGAACCCGCCGCAGTGGGTGCCGAGGTCACCGGCTTGCTGACCCGGCGGGCGCGGCGCGGCCGGAGGGTCCGGCCGCGCCGTGCCGTGTCAGCGGACGGGCGCGCCGGGGCCGAGCGGGATGCCGAGGGCCCACCAGGCGAGGAACAGCAGGGTCCACACGACCGTCATGGCGACGGCGAGGGGCAGCGTGTAGGACGCGAGGGTGCCGATGCCCGCGTTCTTGCGGTAGCGCTGGAGGAAGCCCAGGGCCATGACGAAGTAGGGGCTCATCGGGGTGATGGCCGTCGAGCCGGAGTCGGCTATGCGGAACAGCGCCTGGGTCGTCTCGGCCGGTACGGACACCAGCATGAGCATCGGGACCAGCACGGGCGCGGCGAGGGCCCACATGGCGGAGCCGCTGGTGACCATGATGTTGACGAGGGTCAGCAGGAGCAGCGCGAGCAGGAAGACGACGACGATGGGCAGGCCGCTGTCCTTCAGCGCCTCGGCCGCCTCGACGGCGAGGACGTCGCCGATGTGCGTCCAGTCGAAGTAGGCGAGGAACTGGGCGATGGCGAAGAAGAGGACGAGTACGGGCGCCATCTGCTTGACGCCCTCGACCATGAGCCTCGGCACGTCGGCGGCGCGGGTGACCGTCCCGGCACGGGCGCCGTACACGATGCCGACGAGGGCGAACAGCAGGGCGACGAGCGCGCCGATGCCGTCCATGAGCGGCGACTCGACGATCGAGCCGCCCTCGCCGCGCAGCGGGGAGGAGACGGGGGCGACGACGGCCGCGACGGCGGCCACGGCGACGGCGAGCGCCACGCAGGCGAGGCGGAGCGCGGAGCGTTCGCGGGCGCTGAGGGTGAGCTGCCCCAGGTCCTCCAGGTCGGCGTCCGGGTCGGCGTCGAGGTCGGGGCGCCTGCTGAGCACGTACTTGGTGACCAGCGTGATCACCGTCGCGAGGACGACGGACGAGGCGATGTTGAAGAACCAGTTGCTGAGCGGCGAGACGTACGCGTCCTCGCCGCCGACGATGCGGGCCGCCGCCGTCGTGATGCCCGCGAAGATGGCGTCGTTGGGCGTCGGGACGGGGCTGGCGTCGTACCCGGAGGCGATCGACGTGTAGGCGACGACGATGCCGAGGATCGGCGAGCGGCCCACCGCGCGGAAGGCGAGGCCGCCGAGCGGGACGAGGATGATGTACGCGGCGGCCGAGGCGACGTGCGCGACGGTCCCGGCGAACGCGACGGCGAAGACGACCCAGGAGGCGGGGACGCGCGAGACGCCGACCCGCATGAGCGCGGCGAGGAACCCGCTGCGTTCGGCCACGGCGACGCCCATGATGACGACGAGGATCGTCGCCATCGGCGGGAACGTCGCGAAGTTCTCGATCATCGTGGACGTGGCCATGGCCAGGCCGTCGCCGCTCAGCAGGCTGCGGACCGTCACGGTCTCGCCGTCGCCTGGGGCGACCACCGACACGTCGAGCGTGGCGAGGAGGGCGCTCACGACGGCGAGGACCGCGGAGAGTATCCAGAAGAGCCAGAAGGGGTGGGGCAGGGCGTTCCCGGCGCGTTCGACGACGGCCATGGCCCGCACGATCCGGGGGAGTTGCTGTTCCGGCGGCGGGGCGTCGCGGTCGGTCCTGGTGGGTCTGGATACGGACATGGTGGACTCCGGGCAGGGTGGACGGCCTCGTCGGTGAGACCGCGGAAGGGCGGGGAGCGGGCCGTCGGCGGCGGAGGTCGCGCGGGGACGGCGGGGCGCCTGGGGGCGCTGGGGCACCCGGGGCGGGTGCGGCGGGGGTACGGCGGCGCTCCCCCGGGCGGGGGTGCGTAGGTATCCGGACGTTTTCCGGTGCTGCGGGGAACGGGCGGTGGCCGGGGGTCCGCGCGGACGGGACTCCGTGCGCGGGGCGCGGCTCCGCCGCTGGTCGGCGGGGTGTCCCGGGGCCGCGTCCCGGCGGTCCTGGTGGGGTGGAGGGGGTCGGAGGGGCAGGGGTCG
>NZ_JOEK01000022.1 GCF_000719135.1 Streptomyces avicenniae
CACACTGCATATCGTCGGCAGCGTCAGATGTGTATAAGAGACAGGTGCTGCTCCGCAGACACAACGCGCCGCCGCTACGCGGCGGATGACTAGCCCTGCTCCGCAGGGCTAACCGTCACTCCGTGACGGAGTGATCCACTCCGTGGATCACGAAGGTGGATCGGTGGCGCAGTGAGCCGATCGCTCCGCGATCCTCTCGCTGCGTCACCTCAGCTCTGTTGTACAGTGCAACTCGCTTGTTATTTCCGGTTCCTGAGGAAGTCGTCCGCTCCGCGCCCGACTTCGAGCTGGCTACCAGCGGGGGTCCCGGGGACAGCTCGGTTCTACGGACTTCCTGGTCGGGGACGGGGTCTGACCGGTTGGCACACCCTATGGGGCCAGCGTCTGACAGGGGCTCACAGTCGCTTCAAAGGAAGCATAAAACTATGGAGTATCCGAGATACCGGCCCTCTCCTCTTCGGGAACGGTGGCTTGGTGTCGAGCCGGTCCTCGCGCTGGTCGGCATGCCCACGGCGTTCGCTCTGGGTCTGAAGGACCGTCAGCAGGGTTCTCGATCCCGGTTGCGAACTCTGTTTTGATGTCCGCCGGCTGACGTGAGGCAACAGGGGCCACATCGAAGAACCGTACCGGCCCGTAGGCAGCGCAGGGCGAGCGAGGACCCACGTGAAAAAGGGGCTCTACTCGGATTCGCGGGCAGCCCAGTCCGCTTGGAGAATCTCTGCCATCAAGTCATCCTGCTCCGAGGTGAGTTGACCGGCGTTCCTTTTGGAACGCGTCTTGCAGAGCCAGGGTCCGATCATGACGCGTTCTCCGTCGACCTCGACCGCTTCCCGGGCGCCGGGCGGGCGGTTCCATTGCTCGACGAAGATCCGGAGGATCTGCGCGGTCTGTTCGAAGGAACGGCGGGTCCGCTTCGCCGCGGAGGGGCGCATCTGCCTCGCAGGGGACAGGGCAGTGGCGGTCGGGGTCAGCCGCAGGCGGGCCAGGAGGTCGCGTTGGCCAGGGGCGAGCTGGTTCCAGGTGGAGAACTGGCGCTGCAGCCAGCTTCCCACCTTCACCTCGTCGATCACAGTGTCGCGGCGCAGTGTGGCGGGGCTGTGGCCGGCTTCGATGTGGCGTCGCAGGAGGTGGTACTTGCGGTGCCAGTCGGGGCCGTGCGGGAGGGTCCACTGCGGGTCGAGGGAGGCGAGCTGGGCCTGGCGGTCGGGGTGGAGGCGGTTGTTGCGGGCGAGGGCTCGCTGGCTGACAAGAAACTGGCCGCCGGGCTGGTGGAGGGGGATGGCGAGATGGCCGTGCTCGGCGTGGAAGGCGGTGACGGTGGTGAGGTGGCCCTGCCAGGCGGCTTCGTGGTCGTCCCAGATCATGCCGAGGGCGTCGAGTTCGGCGGACCAGTCCTCGGTGAGGAGGCCTTGTCTGCGGGCGGTGCGCTGGCCGTCGATGAAGGTGCCCAGCCGGTAGCCGTAGGCGTCTTCGTAGTTGGTGGGGACGCGCAGGTGGTGGTGTTCGGCGTGGAAGCGGGTCGCGGCCGCGAGGCCTGCCCGGCGCGGGGCGGAGAGGGTTGCGTTGTCGGCGGGCCAGGCGATCAGGTCCATGGCCCGGGCGATGGCGTCGGGGTCGAGGGTGAAGTCGAAGCGGTAGCGGCGGGCGAGGAGCGTGCGGGTGTCTTGTTCGAGGCGGTGTCTGGCGGTGGTGCGGGGGGCGCGGGCGGCGATGGTCTGGTCGTGGTGGCGCAGGGCTGCTGTGACGAGCCAGAGGGCTTCGTAGGGGGTGCCGAGGAGGTCGGTGGGGTCGGCGCTGTGGGGGATGTAGGCGGGGATGACGAGGCTGGCGGTCTTGGTGGTCTGGGTGGGTGGTTTGCGCAGGGCGCGGCCGAGGGCTTGGACGATGCGGCGGACGCTGGCGGTGCGGTCGGCGAAGACGACGGCGTCGACGGCGGGCAGGTCGATGCCCTCCCCCAGCACTTGGGCGTTGGTCAGCACGGCGCGGTCGGCGGTGGCGAAGTCGGTCAGGATGTCGTGGCGCTGGCCGGGGTTGTGGGTGCCGTTGATCGACTGGACGACCAGGTCGCTGGTCCAGGCGGGACGTTGGTCTTCGGTGAGGGTGCGCAGGGTGTGGGGGAACTGGCGGGCGAAGTCGGTGGCGTCGGCGACCTGCTGGAAGTACACGATCACGTGGTGGAGGTCGTGTTCGGTCATCGCTTTGAGGATCGCCAGGTGCAGGGCGGTGGTGCGGCGTGCGGTCGGGCCGAAGCCGGAGTAGGTGCCGGGGGTGGTGAGGACGGTGCGCAGGTGGGTGTCGGTGATCGTGGGGACGACCAGTTGGTAGTCGGCGAGGACTCCGTCTTCGATGGCGTCGGCGTGGCTGTAGGTGTGGAGGCGAGGGCCGAAGGTTTTGATGTCCGCCATGGATGCGACGAGGGCTGGGGTGTCCCAGGCGGGGGCGGTGGCTGCGGTGCGCTTGGGCTGAGGGCGGGTGGTGGGTGCTTCGGTCAGGCGTGGTGGATCCCATTCGTAGGGGGTGGCGGTCAGGTAGAGCCGGCGGTCGGCTCGGATGCGGGTGTGGTCGTGCAGGACGGTCCAGTCCTTGTCCCAGCTCCCCGCGGTGCGGTGTGCCTCATCGACGATCAGGAGGTCGAAGGCGGGTGCGGGAGCGCGAGTGTACTGGGTCTGTTCGATTCTCAGGAGGGAGTCGAGGGTGACGAAGACGGTGGCGTGCTCGTGCCGGGCCAGCCAGGTCGCCAGGAACTCCGGGTTGTTGGTGCTGTGGACGCCTGCTCCGGCCAGGACCGGGTGCTTGGCCGCAGCCAGGGACGAGACTGCCATCATCGGCTCTGGACGTCCGTCATTGCGGGCTGCCTGGGCCCACTGCGAGATGAGGTCCAGGCTCGGCACGGCGATCAGCAGGTGTCGGGCATCGAGGGCTTCGGCGGTCCGCAACGCGGTGAGCGTTTTTCCTGTGCCGCAGGCCGACACCATGTGCCCGCGGCTGCGTGCGCGCGCGAGGTGACGTGCCGCACTGTCGACGGCCCGCTGCTGGTCCGGGCGTAGTGAGAGCCGGGCGGGGCGGGCGCGGGAGGCGGTGACGGCGGAGACCTCGGCGATGGGCTCCTCGGAGGGCATGAAACAAGATCCTCAGTGCGCGATGGAGCGGTGGCCGGCGAGATCCATCGTGTCGTGTGTCCTTCGCTGAGTGGTGTTGCGGGGGCTTGCGGGGCCGGGCGGGTTGGGCGTGGGTCGTGTCGTGCAACGTTAGGGGATGTCGTGGGGCTGGTCTGGAGGCTAGGCGAACAGGGCTTCCACCAGGACTGCTTGGAGCCTTCCTTCTTCCAGGGCGGTCGTGATTTCGGCTGCGGAGGGGTCCCCGATGAGGCCGGTGCACAGGACCGCGCAGGGCGGCTCGTTCTGGGTCATCTTCCACATCGCGTCGGACAGAACGGTATGGGGGACGCGGAAAGTCTGCGTCTCTTCAAGAGTGGGGCCCTCGTAGTAGATGCCCCTGAAGGTGCGGTCCTGGGCGGCGAAGACTGCCTTCCACTTCTGGTGGACCTCGGGGATGGTCTCTCCCTGCCAGGTCGGCCAGATAAAGCGGCTTCGATCGAAGTCGGTCTCGGCCAGGTGGGTGGCGGGGCTCACCACGATCACGATCACGTCGGTGCCCAGAGTGACTTCGTTGATGAGCTCGGTCAGGCGGTTGACCTGTACCTGTGAGGTGGGAAGCGTGACATGCGTGAGGCTCATGTTGAAGGCGGGCGGCCGGTTGGGTGAGTGGGGCGGTGTCGTCATGATGCCGGAGTGCTCCTGATTGAGGACGTTCGGTTTTCCTGCTTGCGGGCTGCGGTGCGTCTGGTGTTGCCAGCCGGGGACTCGGTTCCGGGGTGTCGGACGGATGCGGCAGACATCGCTGGGAGGATCCGGTACGGCTGTTTGTGCGGGGGGCCGGGAGCGTGCGCCCCCGGTCTGTTGGCGCGTGCGGCGGTTCAGGGTGTGCTGTGCCGGTGGCGTGCGGTCCAGCGCATGTCGAGGGCTTCCAGGGCGTCCAGTTGTTCTCGGGAAAGGGATTGCGGAGCGCGTCGTTTCTCGGCGATCCACCTACCCAGGGCGAAGGCGGGGCCGTCCTCGCAGGTGTAGCTGTGGGGAACGTCCAGGTGATGGTGGCGGCGTCGGTAGGCGTAGGCGGCCCGGAGTCCTCGGGCGAAGGCCCACTGGGAGGCGCCGCGGGGTCGGCGCAGCAGGAGGGCCAGGGGGTGCTCGATGGGGAGGTCGCCCAGGAGGTGGTGCTGGTAGGGCTCGAGCTTGTCGAGTTTGTCGATCTGCTGGGCCAGCCATTGGGTGAGTGGAGGGGCGGCAGCGGTGAGTTGGTGGGGGCTGGGGAAGATCAGGGTGCTGTCGCGCGCGGCGGCGCGGGCGCGGGCGTAGGTGCGCTTCCATACAGCTGTGCCTTTGGCGTTCCACCAGGGGTAGATCTCGTTCAGGGCCCGCTGGTAGCAGTGGGGCAGACGGCGGGTGTTGGCTTCCTTTCGGCGCTCGGCGACCCAGCGGCCCAGATGCATGCCTTGGTGGTGTTCGGCCCACAGGGGAGCGAGGTGTCCGTGGCGGGTGACGTAGTCGCGGGCGATGAGGAGCTTGCGCTCGATGCTGTGCAGAGGGTGCTCCCAGATCATGCCGAGGGTGTCCAGTGCGGTGATGCGTTCGGGCATGAGCAGGCCGTTCTTGCGCATGGAGCGCTGCACGCCGACCCACCAGCCGAGGTGGAAGAAGCCGTCGTGGAGGTAGAGGCTGGGGACATCGAGGTGGCCGTGTTGGGTGTGGAAGTCTGTGGCGGCCTCGAAGGCGGCCTCCCATACGCGGTTGGGGGCCATGACGTCGTTCAGGTCGAGGACGGGGATGATCTCGTCGGCGCGTTCCGGGGGCGGGGCGAGCTGGGGGGTGGTGGCGTCGCTCGGGTACCGGAAGTGGTCGACGAGGTGGAAGGTGTGCTCGTCGTAGACGTCGAGGTCGATGAGGACCCGGTAGATCAGGTGGAAGGCGCTCTTCTTGACGGCCTCTTCGAGGGTTTCGCCGGGGGCCATGTAGATGGGGATGACGATGGTGGAGATCTTGTTGTCGCCGGGAGTCTGGCGCAGGGCGCGTCCGATGGACTGGACGATGTCGATGGTGCTGGTCTTGGGGTGGGCGAACAGCAGGGAGTCGATGGCGGGGATGTCGACGCCTTCGGCGCAGCAGCGGCAGTTGGTGAGGACGGCGCGGCGGGGCGGCTGCTGTGAGGCGGGGGTGTTGAGGGGGATGTCGGCGAAGGCGGTGTAGTTCTTGTGGCGTTCGAAGGGGGTCTGCCGGGAGCTGACGGTGCCGACCTGCAGGGGGGTGCGGTAGGCCGGGGGCATGAGGGCTGCGGTCTCGTGGAGTGTTTCGGCGAAGACTTCCGCCGCGTCGATGCATGGGTGGAAGGTCAGGGTGCGGCGCAGGTCGTAGCGGTGCTGCGCGACCAGCAGGGCCACTTGAGCGGCTGCGGCACGCAGGGCTTCGCCGGTCCAGGTGTTCGCGGGAAGCCGGTTCAGGAGACCGCGCAGGTCTTCGTTTCTGATGACGACGCCGGCGATGCGGTAGTCGGCGAGGAGTCCCTCGTCGATCGCTTCCCTCAGGGAGATGCGGTAGACGACTGGGCCGTAGATGCTCTCGTCGTCCATGGAGGCGATGACGGTGTTGGTGTGGATGCCTTTGGCGCGGGCTTTCTTCTCGTCGAAGACACGGGGCGTCGCGGTCATGTAGAGACGGTGGCGGGCGGGCAGCCTGTCGTCGTGGTGGACACGGGCCCACGGTTTGTCGTAGTCACCGGCGGTGCGGTGGGCTTCGTCGGCGACTACGACGTCCCAGCGGGGCAGGTGGAAGTCGCGGTGTGCTTCGACGACCTTGTCCAGTGAGTCGTAGGTGCAGAAGACATTGAGCGGTCCGTGGGTGTCGGCTGCCTGCCAGGCCAGGTCGTCGCCGGTATCGACCATGGTGAGGACGCCGGCCAGGTAAGGATCCGCCGGATTGTCCGAGGAGCAGACGCCGAGGTAGCGGCCGGGACGTCCTTCGCGGTGCCATACCTTTGCGGTCTGCTCGAGCAGTCGCAGTGACGGCACGAGGACCAGGGAGACACCGTCGGGCGCCGTCTCCTGGACGATGTGCAGGGCCACCAAGGTCTTTCCGGTGCCGGTGGCCATGATGACGGTGGCGCGGCGGTAGCCCTCGATGAAGCTGCTCACGACGGTGTCTGCGGCACATTGCTGGCGTCCACGCAGGCGGGTCTTCAGTCGAGGGGCTGGAGCGGGGGAGGTCGAGTCCGGGCGAATGCGCGTCGTCGTGGCCATGGTCCTCCCCCGGGGTGACGGTGTGCACGGGCACCTGGTTCACAGGGTGAGATGGGTGTGCTGGGCCATGGCTGAGCGTTTGCCGGGGTTCACCCGAACGAGTGCTGGTGCTCTTGACCAGCCTCCGGCAGGCCGGTCACGGTGGCCGTGGTGGCAGCTTCAGTGGAGGGGCAGCGGTGCTGAACGATCCCGGCCTGTATGGGCCGCGCCAGCCGCTGCCGCTGCGTGTGCGGCCGGTGCCGGGTGAGTCGACGGGGTCGTTCGTGAACCGGCTCGCGCACGCCAACGGCCTGAGCCTGGCTGCTTTCCTCGACCGCGTCGGGCAGGGCGAGGCATCCGTGTACCCCGAGCGGGTGGAGAAGTACCCGCAGTCCACCGAAATGTACGTGACCGAGGCGGGGCTGCGCTATCTTGCTGTCCTTGCTGACCGTGCGGCTGGTCTCCTGCAGCAGGATCTGCCCAGCCTCGGCGCGGAACACCTACTGCCCGGCCCAGAGGCGGCGCAGTGGAGGTGGCGCTGGGAGCCTGTGGCGGGGCACCTCGTGCGGTACTGCCCGCTGTGTGCCGATGCCCTAGGGGTCGGCGAGGCGGTGTGGCTGATGTCGCCGGACAGCTGGCAGGTCTGTCTGCGGCACGGTTACTGGTCGGACGACGCCCGCGGTCGTGGTCCGGACTTCGTGCAGCTGGCCGAGCTGCCCGAGACGGTGACGGCGCACCAGGTGCGCCAGCAGCTGGCCGAACGGTGGGGGCCGGCCGGCGAAGAGTTGTTCGCCGATGCCTTCCAGGTGGCGGTGTACTGGTGGACGCGGATGCCGGACACCATGTGCTGGGTGCGGCGGGCCTGGACGGCTGGGCTGGACGCGCGGGAGATGCGGGCGGCCCCACTGGTGATCTACCCGGAAGTCGCGGAACTCGCGGGCGCCATGCTGGACTTCGAACGGGCGGGACAGCGGGATACGGCAGACCGGTCCCGATGGCTTGCAGGCGTGGAGCAGTTGATGGCCGGGTGGGGGGTGGACGTGGCTGAAGGGCGTCAGGCGCTGCTGATGTGGCTGGGGCGCCACCGTATGGGAGTGCCCGGTGCGTCCCGTCCGGCGGACGGGTGTCGCCTGATGCTGGCGTCGGGGCACGAGCGGATCGCATCCCGGACCGGATCGGTGGGCCAACGCTCATGCCTCACTTGGCAGTTGGGCATGACGGCTGCCGAAATGTAGGCCACATCCGAGTGGGGGGATCCGAACCGTATGGTTCTGAGATTATCCGGGCAGGTTGATGTCCAGGCGCACCGCCGCAGCAATGGGGGCACCTCGCTGACTGAAGACGCGTCGCAGTCCCTCATTGTCCGTTGCGTCATCGACTACGTAGCCATCGAGACAAGATAGCACTCTGTCAACCACGAATTCGGGAAGGCGATATCCCACTTGTCCGCGCCCATCTCGCAGCTCACCATAAGAAGGGGCATAATTCCGTGCAAATTCACGAGTAATCAGCCGAAGGGCCTCCCCTGAGAGTACGCGCGCCCCCACATCTGGCGGAGCAATTGGATGCTCCATTGGGATCGCTACCGGGATAGATGCTTGCGTCGGTATCGAGTGAGGGTGATACAGCAGATAATGAACGGGGAGATTGTACTCTTTTTCATAGTGCGAAATCGCTTGCCACTGGGTGTCGCCCACCTGAAGGGCTTTGTATCGGCAAGCCTCGTCAAACCGAAACGTACGTGAACCCAGAGAGGCGGGGAGCGAGGGGCGCATCAGCGATCCGAAACCGCCAGGGCGAGTGATCCCTTCATCCTCGATAAATTCAGATTCCCTGGGGTAGAGGCGCTTGCTCTGCAGTAGCACGACCTTGGTACGTAGGAGAGTTTTGTCGATTCGGAAAGTGACGATGAAGCCGATATCGGCAACTTCCCACCGATCCCAATGTCGGCCACCGCCAACAAAGTGAACATCAATATCGACGAGGGTGCCGGATGGCAACAGATGAGGGCCCTGCGCTTCGGCGACTGCGTCTACGAATGCGAAGTCGAGGGTCTCCTCATGCACGGTCGGCATGCGGTCGAGTCTCGCCGTTACGCGTTCGTTCACGTCGAGAAAGACACCCCGTACATATTCGATGACGTCGGGCGATAGCGGAATGGGTGTTGCCGTTGGCATGGCCCTCCAGAAGCGACGAGCGCCGAGGTGGCCTCGGCCGACCTTGGAACCAAGGATAGATCCAGAGGCGGCCGCAAGCAGCGCTTCTCGCGGCTTCGAGCGGTAGTTCGGAGAACCTCTGGGCTATGAGCCCGGCGAGCTACCGAGTTGCTCCACCTCGCGCCGGTGAACACCACCGGACGTCAGGGCGGCGGGCGCTGGAGACCCCTTTTTGCCGGGCGCAGGCTGCTACGCGGCGAAGCCGATGTTTTTGACGTACTCGTACTGGCCCCACTGGGAGCCTAGATCGGGCAGGACATCGGCGGTCCAGGCGTCGTCCAGGCCCTGGTGGTCGCCGGCCGCCCAGGATCCGACGATCTTGTCCCAGCGGCGCACGTTCATCGTCCGGTGTTCCACCACCCGCTGGAGCTGGCGCGCCACGCCGGACTGGTCGATGGGGTGGATCTCCACGCGAGTGCCGCGGCCCTCGCGGTTGAGGCGGGCGGTGAGGTGGCGGGCGACGTTGCGGCGCCGCACCGCCCGGTAGGCAGCGTCGATGCGTTCCAGGTTGGCCTTCGAGGGACGGCGTGTGCCCTGCATCCATGCCTTCAGCGTCCGGTCGCTCACGGTCAGTCCGGCGTCCTTGGCTGCCTGCCAGGCCCTGTCCGACGTCGTCAGGTAGTGCAGGCGTGCCATCAAGCCACGCCTGGCGGTCACCGGGGTGGCGATGTGAGCGGCGAGCCGGTCGAGCTGGCGGGCGACGGCTTCGCTGCCCTTGATCCCGCTCGCGCCGAACTTCCCGAAGTCGATGTTCTTCTCGGGCATTTACTGCTCCTGCCCCGTGCTGGCTTCGGTGTCGCTTGCGGCGGTGTACGTGTCCTTGACTTTCACCTCGGTAACCGAGCGGCCTTCGGGGAAGACACGGCGCCAGTCTCCGATGACGTGGAGTTCGTCGGTTCCCATCGCCCGCACGACGGGCAGTCCCGCGTCGTGGGCCTTGAGTGCCTTCATCCAGAGGTTGGCGAAGGCCTGGGAGCGGATGATGTGCATCCAGTCCGGGCGGTAGAGCTCCCGGTTGTAGTTCGACTCCCCCATCGTTGAGACGAACTTGGAGTACATCGCCTTCACGTACTCAAGCGTCAGCCCGTCGCCGTCTGCGAGCGCGGAGTCGCGGGCGTCCTTGAGTGCGATACGGAACTTCTCCAGGAGGTTCTCGGTGGCGCCCGAGGTGTACGACTCGTGGATCTCGGGCGGCCCGCACAGGCGGTGCTTCGGGCCGGACAGGCGCAGCAGCAGGCGCAGGGTCGGTTCGGTGACCCACAGCGGGCCCGGTTCGTCGCGCTGGCCGATCGGGTTGGGCAGCACCGCGTCGTGCTCCCAGGCGGGCGGGGTGATCAGGTGGACTCCGGCGCGGCGCCGGTCGTGTGCGAAGCCCGTGGAGTGTTCAAGCTGGCCGAGCGGGAGGTGGGTCTTGAGGGCCGAGAGGTAGGCACCGTTGATGTCGAGTGCGGTGACCTCATGCTGGCCGGGCGGCAGTTCCGGCCGCGTCCACTTTGGGCGGGCCTCCCAGATCTGGTCGGCGCCCCTGGAGGTCTGCTTCTTGAGGATGTCGGGGATCCAGGGGTGGGCGATCACGTCGTAGCGGGCGCCCTTGCGGGTCTCGTCCAGCAGGCGCATCGCGTCCGGGATCGCCCGCTTCAGCAGTACGGCGCTCGCGGCCTCGACGTCGCCTTGGTGCTCGGCGAGCACGGCGTGCACCACTTCGTGGATCAAGTCGGCCGGCCCGGACGGCTCCTGGAACGCCCGCCCGCGCGGGACCGTGTCTTTCCCGACGGCCGGACGGGGTGGGCGAGCCGTACGCGGCACTTGGGCCCGGGCAGATGGCGCGGTGGGCGAGGACTTCGGGGTTTGTGCAGGGGCTGCCTGACAGCCGGAGGGGTCCAGATGCTGAGCGAATCCCGCCACACGCTGTCTGGCCGGACGCCCGCACAGCACACACGGCTCGGGCACGGCGAGCAGTTCCACCTCGTCCTCGTCCTGGCCGTGCTTCGTCGACGACATAGAGGCGACGGCCGCCGCAGCAGTGCCTGATGCCGCGGACCGCTCCTCAGCCGGCTCCGCCGTGGTGGTTTCGGTCTCGGTGGTGAGCTTGGCGTTCAGCCCGTCCAGCAGATACGCGTACTTGGTGCGGACCTCACCGGCCGGGTCCCGGCCGTTCTCCCATCCGCTGAGGGTGGACGGGCTCACCCCGAGCGCACGGGCCACCTGCGCCTTGGACAGCCGGGCTCGCTCCCGCAGCTCGCGGCGTACCTGGCAGGGCGGGAGTTCGGCCTGCGGGCCGACGGCGTCGAGGAGCGAGTCGATCGCGTCGAAGTCACTCACCGGCTCGCCCCCTTCGTCTCGGCCCGGACGGAACGGCGCCGGTCGGCGGGCAGCGCCTCGCATGCTCTGGTCGGACCCGCAAGCAAGTCCAGGGCGCCGATGCCGTAATACTCGGCCAGGACATCGACGTCGCGCAGGCTCCACGAAACGGCACCCGACTGCCGGCGCGACACCTGCGTCTGCGTCAGCCCCAGCACTGCCGCGACCGACCGCTGCGAGTCACCCGTCACCTGCATCAACGCGGCCACCGTCAGCCGCAGCGACTCTTCCAAGGTCAATCCCACGCCCTCATTGTATCCGAGTCGATGCAAATTACGCATGAATATCAGTGAATTGCTTTCAGTGATGCACGGAAGCTTCATCACCCTGCTCGCGCGGGCCCTTGCTACGGGTCTCTCCTCATGCCTGCAGGTCAGCGATGGGGACGGTCTTGTTCACACGGAATCCGGCGGGCCGCGCGCCGGGCGTCCCGCTTCGCCTGGCGTGCCTCTTCGACCGCTCGGCCGCCCTCACCCACCTGGCCCGCCATGCCCGCGCCGACGCGCTGCCCGGCCATCTGCGCCCCTGCCAGTGCCGGACGAGAGGCTGCCGCTGGCACCCCCGCCACCGCGGCTGCGCGGGACCTGTCCTGCTCGCCCTGACCTGCGACCGCAGCGGCCGCCCGTGGCGGTTGACCGATGCCTGCGCCGCCTGCGCGGCGGCGATGAGCCGCACCGCCGTCGTACCGCCCACCCTGCTCGGCACCGGCCACACCCAGCCGACCGCCAGCACGTCGCGCCCTGCGCGCACCGCGCCTGCGTTCGGCCCGGCAGAGCAGCAGCGCGTACGCGAAATGCTCACCTACCTCGCCACAGCATTGCCCCGCTTCTCCTCCCCCGCCGCCCGGCTGCTCGCCCTGCAGTGTGCGCTGCGCGCCGACCACCACGGGCAGATCCGCCTGCCCCACGGGTTCCTGCGCGGCATGCGGCTGCACGGCCGCGCGGAGCTGTGGCTCGAACTGGAGCACGCCGGCTGGCTGTACCGCCCCAGCCGCAGATGCTCCCCTGTCCAGGCACAGCTGCTCGACGCCGCCGTCCTCCACCAGGCCCCCGCGCGCACCGCGCGCGTCCGCCGTCCAATGGGCCCTGCACCCCACCCCGCTGGCCCTTCCGTCCGCCCTGCCCTCCGCTCTGCGGCTGACCGCACTCGCCCTGGCCGCCCACAGCGCTTCCGGGGCGGGCGGGGGGCGAGCTCAACGTCCTCACCCGCCAGTGCGGACAGCCGCCCCAGCAGCTGGAGGACCTCCTCGACCAACTGGTCCGCGCCGGCCTCGTGACCGCCTGGCGCCATCATCACGACAGCGGCGAGGTTTGGTGGGAGCTGCCCGCGCACTCTCCGGCCAGCGAGGACACCGTCCGAGAGGCCAGGACGTAAACGGGCGTTGCGGCCGGTATGCCAGCCGCAACGCATCCTGCCGCTGTGCGTTCCAAAGGGGCATTCCTACTGGTTGCTTCGCTGCCTCCTCACCGGTGTGCGGGCCGCAAGTACATCGGCAGGACGGTGCGCATGAGCTGTTCGCCGCGGATGGTGATGGCCTCGAAGTCGCTGCGGGCCATGGCCGCGAAGTTGGTCGGGTAGGAGGCGACCGCACTGCGGGGGACGAGGTCGGCGGGCGGCGCGGGCAGCCGGTCGTCCTTCATGCCGAGGTAGGCCAGGGCGAAGCCGTCGATGCGACCGTTGGCGGCCCACTCGTGCAGGCGGGAGCGGGCGGAGTCCTGGGCCTTGCGGTGGACGGTGGCGAAGGAGCGGTTGAGCCGTCCGAACATGAAGTGCGGTGTCTTCAGGGCAAGTTCGCCCAGACCGGCGTCGCAGGAGATGATGAAGGGCACGTCGTAGACGTGCTGGGTGTGGTGCGGTGAGCGTCCGGGCTCGAGGACGGACAGGCCGAGGTTGTCGTAGACACCGCCGTCGGTGAGCAGCACGGTGTGCTGCTGGCTGTGCCCGTCGCGGTGCTGGAAGGTGAAGGCGCGTTCCAGGGCCGGCAGGAAGACGGGGTAGGCGGCGGAGGCGGCGACGGCGGTGGCGACGTGGATGGGTTCGGTGATGCTGCCGTAGCGGGAGCAGCCGCTACGAGTGCTGCCGAAGCGGACGGCGTTGGTGGTGGCCAGGTCGGTGGCGGTGAGGACGACGTCGAGGCCGGGGTGGGTGACGTCGGCCATGGTGGTGGTGCCGAATGCCTTGTGGGTGAGAACGGCGGCCAGGGCGTCGGTGCGGTTGGCAGGGCGGGCGACGCTGACGCCGCCGTGGCGGGAAAGCAGTCCGCGGGCGCCTGCGCGGGCCGCCGCGGTCAGGTTGCGTACGGCCGCGGAGGGCTTGAACGCCTGGCGTGCGATGTCCAGTTGGAGGCCCGAGCGCAGCAGGTCAGTGGTGCGGGTGTCGAAATCGGCAAAGTCTTGCGGGCCGTAGGCCCACAGAGCGGCGAGGAGGGAGCCGCCGGAGATGCCGGAAACGACGCGGATGCGGTCGAGGAGATCGCGGTCATGAAGGGCGCGCAGGCACCCGAGGTGGAAGGCGGCCGCGCGGGAGCCGCCGCCGGACAGGGCGAGGCCGATGGTACGAGTCATGGGCGAGCCTTGCGTGGAAACGAGACGGGACGGTGGGGGCGGGTGGCGTAGCCGCCGGGCCACCAGGTCAAGGGGCCGAGGCGAGCGGATGGTTGCGGCGGGGGCGGCTCGGCCGCGACGGAGGCAGTGCGGGTGGCGAGGTGGGCGTAGAGGTGAGGGCCGTCACCGGTCGCGAGCCACTTGTGCCAGACGGGGTCCGGTCCCCCGGCGATCAGGACCAGGGCGCGGGCGGGGGCGTCGCTCAGTGGGAGGGTGAGGCTGGTCATGGCGGCACGGTCGGTGGCACTGGGCTGCGCGGCGGTGTGCGGGTGGGTGTGCCACATGCCCATGAAGCGGCTGATGTTGCCGGTCGCCTCCCGGCGGGCGGCGAGGTGGCCGCTGACGCCGTCCAGGCCGTGCCGGAAGTATGCCTCCGTCAGCAGGGAGTCGGGGGGCGGGCCGGTGGCCTCGTCGACGAAGATCACGCCGGTGGCGTCGTCGATGAGGCCGAGGAGGGTGCCGCCGGTTTCCACGAGCGGGCCCCTGACCCGGGTGCCGCGGCGGGCTTCCGCGCGCATTTCAGCCAGTGCGGCGGGGGTGATGCGCACGTCGTAGCCGGTGGCCTCATCTGTGACGACGGTGTCGTTGGGCCAGGTCAGCCAGCGCGGCCCGGCGGGCTGGGCGCTGGCGGGGCCGGCGGGCATGCGGACGATGAGCGTGGCCATGGTGTGCCGGCCGCCGGGGTCGGCCAGGGCGTGGAGGATGCCCGTCACCAGTTGTCCGGCCAGCGCGGTGACATCGGCGGCCGATCCGGTGAAGGTGGCGTCCGAGCAGCCGGGTTCGGGCTGGAAGAGCTCGGTCGGTGGCTGGGTGGGGAAGAAGTCCTCGACCAGGTCGTCGAAGGCGTGCGTGGCGTCGGTGTGCGCGGCCAGCGCGGTGCGGCGCAGGACGTCGGCGCCACCGCCGGTGGCGCCGCAGGGTGAGAGGGCGGCGAGGCCGCGGGTGGCGTGGTGGCCGATCATCAGCGTGGCCAGGTGGGGCCACGGGTTGGCATCGGTGCGGCGGGCACGTTCGAGGTGGGCGCGGACGATGCGATTGGCGGTGCAGTCCCAGATCAGGTCGAAGGCGCGCAGGTCGAGTTCGGACAACCGGGTGGTGATGTCCCCGACGACGGCTTCGACGCGGGTGGTGTGGGGGTCGATCCCGTTAAGGCGGTCGGCCAGGACGCTCGCCTTGGGCAGGCCGATGTCGGCGTCCGTATAGGGCTGGCGCGCCAGAATTCCGGGATGGACGAGCGCCTGGTCGGCGACGGTGAGGTGCGCGGCTCCGGCGCGTGCGCACATGTCGGCGACCGGGGCGCCCAGGGCACCGGCGCCCAGGACGAGGATGCGTTTGCCCCGCAGCCAGGCCGCAGGAGTGGCGTGGTCGCGGCGAACGGTGACTTCGGGGCGGGCCTCGTACACGCGCATCCACCGGGTGGGCAGACGGTCGAGCCACTCGGTGCCGAACTGGACGACCTCCTCGCCAAGTTCGGCCAGGTGCGCATGTCCGCTGAAGGAAGTGTCGACGGTCAGCCGGCCGAGCCGGTCGGCGAAGTCGGGCAGGTGCCAGGCCACCAGGTGGGTCTGGCGCGGGCCGTCGCCCGCGATGCCGCGTGAGGGGGTGCCCAGCAGCAGGTGCACCGGCGCGACCGGAGTGTCCTCGTCGTCCTCGTCCGGCGCCTTGCCGTCGGGGTGGAGCAGGGTGCGGTTGTGGTCCGCGACGAATCCCGTCAGCCCCAGCAGCAGACGTGACGTGATGTGGTCGCGGGCCAGGGCCTCGACCAGTTCCCGCGCGGTGAGCGGGTATTCGAACGTCAGGTGCTTCGTGGTGACGACGGCGGGGGCGAGGAACACGCGGGCGCTGGCCGGGAGGGCGGCCATCTCCCGCAGCTGCTCCGGGCTGCCGGGCCAGGGGTCCTCGATGGCAAGCCAGCCCACCACGTCGCATCGCGTGTCGGTGACCTCGTGCAGTACGGCGGCGCCCAGCCACGGCCCGTCCGGCCGTGCGACGGGCGCGTCGCGGCGGATCACGAGGAGCCCCGCCGCGCGGTCGGTCAGGGCATTCGGAGGGTGCAGGGGTTCCCCGGGGCGGTCCAGTTCTCCCGCGGCGGCCGCTTCGAACCAGTCCAGGAGGCGGTTGATGAACCCGTACATGCCGTCGGCCGGATCCCACTCAGTCGCCGTTGAACGGTACAGACACAGGTGGCGGCCCCAGTTGACGTGCGGGGCACCCGCGAACCGGGTATGCCGGGTCCGCACACTGGGGGCGGTGAACGGGAAGCGCGAGGGGATCAGCAGGGTGACCGCCTCGACACCGCGCAGCCTCAGGCCGCCTGGGGTGCGCGGCAGGTTGGCGCAGCCGATGCTGATGCGGGCCTCGACGTACCCGGCCCGGTCGGCGACAGCGGCCACATGCGTGGCCGCCACCGCTCCTTGGGAGGCCTGGACGATGCGGTGAAGCTGGTCGAGAGCGAGCCGCTGGCCCTCGGTGAGGTCCAGGGTGGTGCTGTCCTTCACGCGGCACCGAATCCGATCTGTACCGCCGGCTCGGCCTTGTCGCCCCTGGCCTGCTGCACACCGGCGCGCGCAGCGTCCGTGCCGCGCCGGTGCGGGAGGCCGACCGCGGCAGTGAATGAAGCGGCCGGGAAGCGGGTGGTGCCCATCGCGGCCAGCAGCCGCCGGCCGCCGCCTGCGGCCTTCAGCACCTGGGCCTTGTTCTCCAGGTCGGTGACGTCGACGAGTTCCAGCCCCAAGCCCGGCTCCAGAGCGAAGACCACCGGCCGGGGCTCCTCCTTGGAGGGGTACTCCCCCGTGCACAGCACCTCGTAGTCGGTGATCGACTCATAGGCGGTGCGGGCCAACAGGTGCGGCGGGTCGTTGCCCGTGTCGTCCTTGTCGCGGAAGGGCCGCGAACTGGAGATCACCCGGGCATCCGCGCCGGCATGCGCCTCAAGCTGGTCGAGGATGTCCTGCTTGAGCTCCTCCTCGCCGTCCTCGCCCTTGGCGTACATGACCTTCTTCGAGCAGTGGTGCGGGGAGAGCAGCACGTCCCACTCGATGCGGTCGGTGCGGCCGTGGAACTCGCTGTAGTCGAAGATCTTCTTGATGGTGGGGTAGGCAAGGTCGCCCAAGAACAGCAGCCGGCCCGCCGTACCGTCGTCCGTGTGCAGCTGCACCTGCAGGGCCAGGGAGGTGTCGTTGCGGTCGCTGGCGCAGTCGTCCTTGAAGGGCGCGTGGACGAACGCCTCGAACCTGTCCGAGACCTCCACGCCGTCGACTGTCGTGATGGACTCCCCGGGGAAGGTGAAGTACTCGTCCGGCAGATGCGCGTAGGAGTGGTCCTCGCGGTCCTCGTCGTAGCCGATGATCCGCACCCGGTCCCCGCTCGCGGGCTCCTTGCCGTCCTCGATGGCCTGGAGGGTGGCGTCCACGCGCCGTTCGACCTCTTCCTGGAAGCGGCGGGCGTCTTCACACATGTCCTTGTCCTCGGACAGCTCCCGCCACAGCCGGGGCGTCGCCCAGATCTCCCCGATCAGGATGGAGCTCTCCAGCAGATCGCCGAACCCGCAGCAGTGGTCCTTATCCGCGTGGGTCAGGGCGAAGACCGCCAGGTAAGGCGTCTTGC
The DNA here is from genome assembly GCF_000719135.1 of Streptomyces avicenniae. Classification (GTDB taxonomy): domain Bacteria; phylum Actinomycetota; class Actinomycetes; order Streptomycetales; family Streptomycetaceae; genus Streptomyces; species Streptomyces avicenniae. The sequence goes on from NZ_JOEK01000022.1 coordinate 17,115, forward strand.
CGTCGGGCTGCGGCAGGGTCTCCTCCAGCCGGTCGATGACGGCGGCGACCACCGCGTCGTCCTCGTCGGCCGCCTTCATGTCCCGTAGGTCCACCTGCATCACCAGGTCACCGCCCAGCACGATCGTGGTGGAGTCACCCGTGCCCACCGGCCAGAACACCACCCCCTGCCCGGGAAGTTCCGTCTCGACCATGTCCTACCTCTTCACTCAATAATGATCAACTAGCAGGAAAAACACATCAGTTCACTGCTCAGGCCAGATGTACCACGCGCCACTGGCAACGTCGCCGCGATCGGACAGCGGAGCGTTCAGGCACTGCTCGCGGGGAGGGGCCGGCGATCGCCGCCTCGACGTCCTCGAGCGTGTCGAACGCCCGGTAGACGGACGCGAATCGCAGAGGACGGGGAGACCTGGCCCCTGTCGCGGGTCGGGCATGGCCAGCCCCACGTCGCGGGAGGCCGGCTCCGTCTTTCCGGTGGCCCGCACCGCTTCCACGATCCGCTGCCCCGGGTGAGCAGGAGCGCGCCGGCCGTTCTTCTGTCACCCGGGGCGGGCCTGCTCAGCGGCGGGGAAGGGCCAGCAGGTTGTTGGCCCATACGCCGTCGGCGCGGGTCTGCAGGTACTTCTCGCCGCGCGGCGGGGTCACCACGACGACCTCCGCCCGGTGCCCTCCTGTGTCGCTCGTGTAGGCCTGACCCTTTTCGTCTTCGATCCAGGTGACGATCTCCGCCCGGGCGTTGTCGCCGGTCTTGGCGGTCGCCGGGTTGGTCCACCACAGGCGGGTGATGTGCTGGTGCGTGGTGCCGCCGGACAGGCGTACCGCGGTGATCTGGATGGCCATGATTCTTTTCTTCTGCCGGCTTGCCCGACGGGGTCCCGGAGCCGGCGCCGGGTCCCGTCACCCCGGTGCGGGGTGCTTCGCCGGGGACGGACGACGTAACTCGCGGGTAGAGAAAGGAGAGTTCCTGACTGGCGGGGCGTCAAGAGCAGTCGAGGCAGCGGTCAGCGCCGTCGGCGAACATCGGGGGCGGATGCAGGGTGAAGCATCCCTGGCACAGGCGTTCGGTCACGCGCGCCGGGCAGGCACAGCGGCCGCATTCAGGGCAGCGGGGGACGCGGCAGAGGGAACAGGCGGGTTCGAAGGAGCGGTACTCCTCGTCGCAGTGTTCGCAGATGTACTCGCGCGCCTGGGGTCCGGTGTCCTTCGTGGGCGGCGTGAAGGTGCGCCAAGGCGCCGAGTCGGTGACGAGGACGGCGACCAGGTAGCCGTCCATCGGCGCGGTCTGCGCGTGCAGTTCCCGTCCCAGGATGCCGTCTCGGTAGCGGATTTGGGTGGGTCCCTGCGCGCGGCCCTGGCCGGCCCGGGCCTGGGCGATAGTGGGGATGTCGCCCTGGAAGCTGCCGCGCCGCAGAGGCGGGAGGCCGTGGGAGGCGGCGAAGGCGACCTGTCCGCCGGTTTCGAGGAGGAGGACGTGTCCGGGGGCGGGCAGGTGCTGGGCGGCACGGACGCACACCGCCATGCGGGAGGCGCCGCTGGCACGCCACAATTCCACGATGTCGGGGGCGGTGGGTCCGTCGGCGGCCAGGTGATGCTCCACGAGCGGTGCCGGCAGCAGGATCTCGGCGGCGAACGCGTCGCAGGCCGCGTCTTCCAGCAGCACGCCGCGATCGGGCTGGTGTGCGAAGGCCTCCATCAGGGCAAAGCTGTTCTGCTGGAGGTGATGGCCCAGTTCGTGCAGGGCGGTGAAGTCCTGGCGGGCAGGGCTGGCGGAGTCGGCGACGACGATCTGCGGGGGCGGGCCGGGTTCGTAGGCGCCGGCGACGCTGCAGCGCGCGCCGGTCTGGGCCTCGCCAACCCGCCGGACGGTCAGCTCCGGCCATGTCTGCATCTCGGCGAGGGCACCTTGAGTCAGGCGCTGGGCCGCACCGGGTCTGTGTGCGTCCAGCTCCGCCATCATGGCGGTCGCCTGGGCGCGGGCGGCGGCCGCGAGCACGTAGTTGACCACAGCAGCCCCTACTGGCCCAGACGCAGTTCGAAGTAAGTGTCCGCGCGTGCCGCCCAGTCGGTGTTGGTGCGGTCGTCCTGGCGGGCCGCCAGGGTGAGGATGCCGTAGGCGGCACGGAGTCGGGCCTGTTGTTCGTTTTCGAGGTGCCGGGCGGCGAGGGCACGCAGCTGCCTGCGGCGCAGCGGCCGGTTCAGCTCGTGCACCACGGCGGGCGGCGGCGCGGGATTGGCAGCAAGGACCACGTCCGCGTGCAGGCCGAGGAGTACGGCGAGTTTCTCTGCCTGGTCGGCTGTGAGGGGGTGCTGGCCGCGCCACACCGGCAGGGCCTGGGCAGGTGGGAGCTGCAGCTGTGATCCCAGCTGCTGGGGGGTGACGCCTCGTTGTTGCAGCAGCTGGGGCAGGGCGCCGGATCCTTCAGGGACCCAGCGTGCGGCGCTCAGCCGCGCCAGGTTATCGGCCACAGCGCCCCGGTACTCGGTATCCGCCGCGGCGGGTGACGGCGCGGTGCTGCCCCAGCGTGCCCCTGGTGGCGGATCGTGCGCGAGGTCGGGGTGCAGGGAGGCTGGCAGCGGCACCGTCAGCTGGCTGACCTGGCGGTCCAGCACATACCAGGGCAGCGGCTGCTTCAGTCCCCACCACAGGGCGAGCGGCTGCTCGAGCGTGGAGGCCTCGGCAGGCAGCAGCAGCGTGTGGGCGTCGGCGTAGCGTTCCAAGGAGGCCGGAATGGCGTGCACCGTGTCGTCATCGACCGTGGTGATCACCAGCAGCTGGATGGTCTGGTCCCACACGGCCCGCCAGATCTGGCCGGGTTCGGGATCCCCCGGCGGCGCGGTGGCGACCTTCCGGACGGCGTCGGGCACCTTCAGCCCGGCCGCAGCGGCCACCAGCCGTTCGTAGGCGCTGCTGCCCTGGGCGGGTTTCATCCTGTCTCCCCCTCTCCTCGGCTGTGATCCATCAGCGCATTCTCTTCTCACTGGATACGGACGACGTCACAGGGGCGGCTCAGGCGGCGGATCTGCGCAGCGCCGCAGGAGCGCTCCCATGACCGCTTCCCGGTCGCTGTCCTCGGAGAGAGCAAGGAGGAGCTTCGCCTTCAGACCTGCCAGAACAGCCCTGGCCTGTGTTTGTCCGATCTCCAGCAGCTGTGCCGCGTGATGGGCGTCTTCGTCCAGGTAGGGCAGCAGCAGGCGCTCGTTGGGGGTCAGCCGCTGCCAGATGTGGGCGGCGCCGCCGACGCCCGCGGGGTCAGCCTCCGCCACGCTCGCCTCGACCGCAGCGGCGAGCGTCCCCTCGTCGGCGTGGAGGGGGGTGAAGCGGGCCGGCGACAGGAGCTCGAACCGGGACTCGAGGACCTTGGCCAGGTCCTCCTCCCGCACCGCGCCCCGGGCGTGTCGCAGGACCTGCGTCACGATGGCCATGAGGGCCCGGACCGTCTGCGCGGGGGTGGGGCCAGAACGGTTCCAGCGGGTAATCCCCACCCCGCGTACGCGCCAGGCCTCGGCAACGAGATTATCCAGATTCCCCTGCCACACCGCGCCCTCGGGGTGGTCGCTCAGCGCCCACCGCGGCGGAGGCCCGGGCATCCGGCGGAAGGACGCGTCGGTGCCCATCAGCCGGGCGATGCGGCGCCGCAGCTTGCCGCGCGGGGTCTTCTTCGCCTCATCGATGAGGAAGTTCTTGATCGACGTGAGGAACAGCCGCTCCAGCGAGGCGTCGTCGGTGGCCAGGGCAAAGCAACTAGTCACGAAGCGCTGCCCGGCACCCTCGCGGGTCAACATGGCCGTGATCACGTCGTAGGCCGCGTCGTCGTCCCACTCGGCGTACCCCTCGGGCGGCGGGAATCCAGACGAGTGGCGGACCTGATGAACCAGACGTCGCAGCAGTTCGAACGTCTCCGGCCCCAACTGGCCCGTCTGTGAAAGTTCTTCGTACGCTCCACCCACCACCGGCTCACCCCCGACCCGCCTGGAACGGACGGTCCCAGGCTTCCTGCCTGCATACACCTGCCGTCTCAGACACACCAGGCAACACGCCCGAGGGAGGGAACCGCGATCCTGTTCGTCGCACGGACCGTCCCCGCGGGCCGCCCTGGGCAGACGCCACCCGTCGGCCGGAGGCGCAGACAGCCTGGTCCGTCCTGTCCCGGCAGTTACCCGATCCCCGTCGCCCCGGACGTGCGGCACCCGGAGCCAGTTGGCGGTGCCAGGTCCGTCGCCACCGATGGCCCCATCCCGGCGGGCCGCGGTGGGCTTCTTCGCTCCCTCCCTTTCCGGGAGGCTGCCCGTCAAACGGTGTAAATAGCAGGGCAGTTCGCCCGTCGCAGCAGGTCACAGCGCTGTAATCGCCCGACTACCACCGTTCGTCAGACAGCCTCCTTTCCGGGGACTGATCGATGCAGCGGATGTTCAGCGGGCCGAAACCGACTGCGTGGCGGGCGAGTTCAACAGCCAAGGCGGCGCGCAGGATGCCGTGATCCGCGTGAGAAGAGGGCGCCCGGCGGCTTCCTTGTCGCCACCGCGTTCACCCTTTCAGGCGTATCCGGCGGGCGGGGAAGTTCTCGCGGCGCGGCGCACAGCAGCATGGGGATACCGGGCTGCTGTGCGGGCCGACTGGCGCACGGCCAGGGGCCGAAGGTGCAGAAGTTGACGGGCGGACAGGCGTGCGGGGCCGTGTGGCCGCGCGGCGAGGGGTGGGCATGAGTGCGATGGAGACCACCGGCGGCCTGTCGGAAGGCGAGGCCATGCCGGGCGCGGGGCAAGGGGTCGTGGCTTTGTACCGCGAGCCGTATGGGCGGGTGTACTCGTGCACCGCGGACGGGCTTCGGGGCGTGGTGCTGGAGGAGTTCGGGCCGGTGAGCGAGCCGGTGCCCTATCGGGGCCGCAGGGGCATCATCACCTACTGGCCGGTGGCGACGCGGGAGCAGACCGTGGTGTGCGGCAGCCTGCGGCAGTGGCGGCTGGCGGTGGAGCTGGACTTCGATCCGGCCTGGGCAGCGTTCAGCGCCGGCCCGGTGGAGATGCGCTGGCGGGCAGGAGGCCGTCTTCGCCGCTGGCGCCCCGATTTCCTGGCGCGCACGGCCGAGGGTGTACGTGAGGTGCTGGTGCTGAAGCCTTCCGGCCAGGAAAGCCTGCCCGCGGCGAGGCTTCAGGTGCTTGAGGAGGTAGCCCGGGCGGCAGGGTGGCGGGTGCGTCAGGTCCGCGAGCCGTCGGGGGTGCGCGCGCGCAATCTCGGGTGGCTGGCGGGCTACCGGTTCCCCGTGGGCGACGAGGGGTGCCAGGGGCAGGCGCTGCTGGAGGCGTTCAGGGCGCCGGCAGGTCTGCGGGCAGGGGTGGCGGCGAGCGGGCTGGACGAGCTGACGGGGCTGGACCTCGCCTATCGGATGCTGTGGCAGCGGCGGCTGCTGTTCGACGTCGCGCAGCCGCTGCTGCCCGATGCCGTGGCTTGGGCTGCCTGAAGGGGAGGAAGGGGGGCGCATGGCGGGATCGGGTGAGGCCCGGCTTGCGGGGTCGCTGTCCATCGGGGCGCGAGTGCGCTGGCAGGAACGCGAGTGGGAGATGGTGGAGTGGCAGGGGTCGCAGGTCACGCTGGTGCCGCAGGACGGCGGGGAGGCGCCCCGGGCGGTGTCGTACCGGTGGCTGGTGGGTGCGGAGGACTTCGCCGTCCTCAGCGGCGGTGCGGCGCCGGCTGCGGACAGCGCGGCTCTTGGCGGGTGGGGGCGGCAGAAGGGACGGGAGGAGCAGGCCGCGCTGTGGCAAGCGCGCATGGTGGAGATCGATACCGGTCTGGCGCCGGGCCGAAGCGAGCATGAGCGGGGATTCGGGCCGGGGACGACGCTGGCCCAGCGGTGCGCCGCGATGTCGGCGCGCCTGGCGGCCGACGGCATCAGCTGCTCGGCCCACACGCTCGCCGACAAGCGGCGCAAGTGGAAAGCGGCAGGAGAAAACCCCGCCGTGCTGCTGTCCGCGCCGCGGAACAAACGGCCAGGCGGCTTCACCGACCCGCGGTGCCTGGCCGCCATGCAGGAGGTGGTGGCCCGGCGCGCGCACGAGTCGGACGTGACCATCGATGTGGTCCGCGAGGAGGTCGAGGACCTGTTGCACTCGCGCTACGACGAGGAACTCGGCGATCCGGCCGCCGTGGCGGCCCTGCTGCCCTCCCGGTCCACCTTCTACCTGCGGATGAAGGAGTCCGGCCTGGCCGATGCCCTGGCCAGGCCGACGCGGGCCCGTGCCGCCCTGGCCTCCACCCCGCCCCTGCCCCACGGCGGACGCGAGGCCGTGCTGCGGCCGGGACAGGTGACCCAGACCGACACCACGCCGCTGCGGATCCTGGCCTGTGGCGACGACGGCCGGCCCACCGCCACGGAGATGACCTCGCTCATCGACGTGGCCAACCACAGCGTGTGCGCGCTGATGATCACACCCAGCCGTCCCCGGGACGCCGAGAGCGGACGGCCCGGCCGGGCGACCCGGGCGATCGACCTGACCCTGATGCTGGCCCAGGCCTTCGCGCCCTGGCCGGTGATGCCCGGCTGGGACCCGCTGAGCGCGGCCGCCGCCTCCGCCCTGCCGTTCGGGGCGCTGCGCGCGGCGGACGAGCGGTTCACCGAGGCCACCGCCGCCCGACCGGTCATCCGCCCCGAGCTGATCATCTATGACCAGGGCAGCCCATACGTGAGCGAGCATTTCGCCGAGGTCTGCGACCGGCTGCGCATCGCCCGCCGCCCGGCGCGCAAGAGGACCCCGACCGATAAGCCGCTCGCCGAGAACTTCTTCATCACACTCGCGCACCGCTTCAGCCAGCACGTGAAGCACGGCTGGCAGGGCCGCAGCCACAGGAAACGCGGCCGCGGCATCGAGCGGATGCCGCTGTACACGATCGCCGAGCTCCAGCAGATGGCCCAGGAATGGGTGGCCTTGGAGTATCAGCAGACCCCCGATGCGGGGCTGCGCGACCCGTTCCGGCCCCACGTTGTGCTGTCGCCCAACGACATGTACGCCGTCCAGGTGGCCCGCAGCGGCTACCGGGCCGTGCCGCTCTCCCCCGCCCAGAACCGCTTCTTCCTACTGCCGCAGTGGGTCACCCCCGGCAAGGGCGGCTTCATGATCGACTATCGGACCTATCAGCCCGTCGCGCAGGACGCCGGACACTACCGGGAGATCCTCCTGCGCGGCGGCTCGAAGCTGCCCGGCGCCGGGGGCAAGTGGGAATGCCGCTTCAACCCCTACCGTCCCGAGCGGGTGTGGCTCTACGACCATACGGCGGGCACCTGGGTGACGTGCGACTTCCGGCTGCGGCACCTGCTCACCGACCCGTGGACCGCGGACATGTGGCAGGAGCACGCCGAGCGGCACTGTGCGGCCAGCGGCAGCGAACAGGACGAGGAGGCGATCGCTCTGGCCCTGGCGCAGCGCGACCGGCGTCGGCGCAGCCGCAGACCGCCGCCCAAGCGCACCGGGGCCGAACCGCCCTTCCAAGGACTGGCGTTGGAGACCGAACAGCCGTCCCAAGATCCCTACGCGGGTCTGGAGGAGTTCGACCTGTCGACGCTGCGGCCCTACCCGGCGCTGCCCATCTCTCCTCTGGCTCCTGCGCCCGTGCCCGCGCCGCCGGTGCTGCCCGCCGGCACGGGCAGCGCGGACCGGCCCACGGACAGCGGGCAGGCTCCGCATCCGCTGGCAGCGCTCTTTCCCGACGACGGCGACGGCAGCCCGCCGGACGCCTCCGCGGCCGGAGCACCGGCAGCTGCCTACGAGGTCGTCGAGGCGGAACTCCTCGACGACCTCGATCCGGACGGTGATGACGGTGACGAGGGCGAGGCCGACGTATGGGAGATGTAGGTGACAGTCGACCGGGGCCGTGAACCATGCAGCCGCAGGCCGGCCCTGAAGGCGGACAGGTTTCTCGGCCCGGAGCCGGTCTGCCGGTGAGAGCCAGGACCGTGACGAGAGAGAAGCATTGATGAAGGCATCCGTCGAACTGCGTGCCAAACGTGAAGCCCGTCTGCGTCAGCAGCTAAAAAACACCCCGATGCGGCCTCTGCCGCTGTTCCAGCTCACCGGCTGGACCCACTTCGTCGACGAGAAAGTGGATCCGCCTGTCCTGGCGACGGGCAGCCCTCCCGCTACCGGCAGGAAGAAAGACGAACAGGCCATCGCCTACCACCGGCATCTGCGGATGGTGCCCACCGAGGCGATGACCCACATGCAGGAGACGGTCGTCGAGGCGGTCCACCGCAACAGCGGGTGCCGGGACGGGCTGATGGACCATGTCATCGACGGCCCCCCGGGCACCGGCAAAACCTGCCTACTGCGGGCGATGGGACGCACCGCCCAGAAGGAGATCGAAGCCGCCACGAACGGCAGGCAGCAGAACACGATCCCGGTGGTGCACATCACCACCCCCGCAGAACCAGAGCCGAGGGTGAACTGGGTCTGGGAGATCGGCTCTTTCCTGGGGCTCAACCCCGAACCGAAAAACCTCACGGAGGTCCTGGAGATGCGCAGACACCAGGATGTGACCCTGCCGGTCAACTACGTCCTGGAGACGGCACAGACCCGTCTGCTGCTCATCGACGACATCAACCGCGCCTCGCCGCAGCACCTGGCGAACGTGCTGCCCTACTTCGACTACCTGCGCGACAAGCTGGGCATCTCCATCGTCTTCTGCGGCACCGGAGCCAGCCACCGCCTGCACCAGGCCCGCATCCTGGCCGGAGAGCTGACCCGGGTCAGCGAGGAGAACCGGGTACGGCTCGAACGGGCGGGACAGCCGGCCCAACCCGTCTCGCCCTCACCCACCGAGCTGCTGCCGGTGACCTGGCTGCACCCCCTGCCCCTGGGCACCAAGAGAGAGGAACAGGAGATGTTCCGGCGCGTTCTGGCGAGCTTCGAGGCCGACCTGAGCCTGTACCGGCTCGAGGAACATGCCCTGAGCAAACACGCCGTCACACTGCACCAGCGCACCGGTGGCTACTTCAAAGCCCTCACCTACGTCATCTCCACTGCCGCCGTCATCGCGATCCGCAGCGGCAGCGAGAACATCACCGAGAAAGAGATCGACGCAGCAACAGCCCAGCTCGGCTGAACCGCACCGCACCGCTCGGCGGATACCGCCAGCGGGCTGGGCCGATGCGTTCGTGCACAGCTCTCACCAGGGCACGCACCGCACACGGTCGGCGGGCCTGGGCGTCAACGTGGAGCGGGCCCGCAGACACCGAGTGTCGGAGCGCGGGTAGAGGCAGCAGACCCGAGGGAAGGACGGGGCCGGCCATCTGCTGCCCGGCTTCCTGGCGGCCGCCTCCTCAGTTTCGCCACGCGTCACCGGTGGGCCGCCGGTCAGGTGGTGGGAGGCTGGCGCCATGCCTCCTATGCAGCCTTTCGCTTCCGACTGGGATCGCGTGACCGTACACCAGGCCGAGCAGTGGAACTGGCTCGCGGTCGAGATAACCGAGATCCGGCGATGCGCCGAGGCAGGCGATCAGGCACACGACCGTCTTGCTCTCATCCTCCTCGACCACCTGGTTGAGGTGATCGTTGGCCGTGAGGTCAACGCCCAGCTGGCTTTCCAGATCGCTGACAGCGTCATTGTGGAGATGCGCGAGTTGCGTGACAGCGGCGGGGAGCTCGACGAGCAGCTGAGCCGACTGGTCGACGAGCACGTGGGACCGGATCGCCGTAAGGCTATGGACGATCACCTGCACGAGAAGACCAAGTTCCTGATGCAGAGGGGCGTGCTGACAGCCCAGGAACGCGAAGTGCTCGACCGGCTGCACCAGTACCGCAACGCGGCATACCACCGGGACACGCTGGAGCCGGACTTGATCCCAGAACTTGTAGTGGCCTACAGGGTTCTGGCCAACGAACTTGTCGGCCGGCACAAACCGATCGCGTGGACGATGGCATCTTCGGACCTGGCTCCCGTCACGACGCCACAGCAGCTTCGGGGCCGGCTGGTCGAAGGTGTCGACATCGATGTCAAAGCGATGGCCCGCCGGTTCCACGACCACGCAGTGAAGCGTGTGCAGGCCGTCTTCGCGGCCGTAGCAACCGCACACCAGTTGTTGGGCATCAACAGCTCCGGAGAAACAGACGCTTCCCTCCCAGATGATGACATGGCCCGTATGCTGACCGGCCTCACTGATGTGTCCAAGCACCTGACGTCCTGGGGGAGACAGGCGGAGGGATTGAAATCCAAGACCTCGTCACTCACCGGTCTGATGATTCCGTTCATCAACCTAGACCGAGCCCTGAGCCGTATCGAACCGTCCGTCAGGCGCCTCGACATGATCCTGGACTGGTGGGAACAGCGCCGGATCGATGAACTCCGCGGCAAGTAGCACCATGCGCACCGGACCGCATGTGGGCTCTTTCAAAGCCACGCTCCCCCTCTCGACGGTGCTGGGGCGGCTGCTGCACGAGCCACAAGACCCTCTGGCTGGCCAATCGTTGCGACCTACTCGAGAAGGTCGATCATGTGAGCAGCACCTGGCCGACGTACCGGCGCTGCTGCAGATGACCACGCGGATGAGATCGGGTTGTAGAGCGGCTCGCTCACAGCGAGATGTTGCAACCCGGATGACCACCGGCTGGAGGACCGGCCGCTAGAAAGGCCACTAACCAGCGCAAACCCCCTCTCCGCCCCTGCAAAATTAGTAGAAAATCCCGTGCTGATCACCACCTTCCGAAGGAACGCCAAACCTCCAGCTCAGAGCCGGTCAAGCCGCCTCAGCCTCACGAAGAACCCAGCTCAGACCGCAGTCACCCGTCCGGGGATGATCACTAAATCACCAGCCCAACACCTCGCTCATCTAGTGATCGTTCCCAGATTCGGCA
>NZ_JOEK01000023.1 GCF_000719135.1 Streptomyces avicenniae
CACGCCCAGACCGCCACCACCTCACGCACCGCCGTCTGTTGACCCACATCCCGCAACCGCACCGGCCCGACCGCCAGTTGACCGCCCCCACCCCACACAACAACCCCCGACACGGAACGTCACACCGACCACCCCGACCCGACCACCCACCCCACGCACCGCAGTTGACCCCCACGCTTCGCAGCCACGGACTACCGGATCACCCCGCCGTCACGGGCACGGCCTCCCCCAGCCGGGGATAGTCGAGGTACCCCTCAGCGCCGCCCCCGTAGAAACCGCTTTCACGCGGCGCGTTCAGCGCCGCCCCCGCCGCGATACGCCCCGGCAGGTCGGGGTTGGCCAGGAAGGCCCTCCCGAAGGCGTACACGTCCGCGAGGCCCCCTCGTACGGCCTCCTCGGCACGTTCCGGGGTCACGGGCTGCTGGTCGTCGTAGGTCGCGACGAGCGTGCCCTGCCAGCGCGGGCGCAGATCCGCGAGGGCCGCGTACGTCCCTGACTGCACGACGTGCAGGTACGCGAGCCCCAGCCCGCCCAGCGCCTCCAGCAGCCGGTGGTAGCGCGGGGCGGGGTCGGACTCGACGATGCCCAGCAGCCGGTTGCCCGGCGAGACGCGCACCGCCGTGCGCCCGGCCCCGATCTCCGCCGCGACCGCCTCGGTCACCTCCACGGCGAACCGCACGCGGTCGGCGTACGCGTCGGTGCGCAGGTTGGCGCTGTCGGAGAGGAACTGCGAGACGAGGTACCCGTACGAGGCGCTGATCTCCACCCCGTCGAAGCCCGCCTCGACGGCGAGACGGGCCGCCCTGGCGTGCGACGTGACGGCCTCGGAGATGTCGGACGCGGACATCGCGCGGGGCACGACGTAGTCCCGCTCCCCACCGGCCGTGTAGATCCGCTCCCCGGTGATCGCCACGGCGGACGGGGCGACCGGCAGCTCCCCGTCGAGGAGGTCGGGGTGGCTGACGCGGCCCACGTGCCACAGCTGCGCGAAGATGCGGCCCCCCGCCGCGTGCACCGCCCGCGTCACGTGACGCCACCCGGCGGCGTGCTCCGCGCCGGTCAGGCCGGGGACGCCGGGGCCGCCCTTGCCGAGGCGGTGCGGCCAGATCCCTTCGCTGACGATGAGCCCGGCCGCGGCGCGCTGCGCGTAGTAGTCACCCATGAGCGGGACGGGGACGCCGGTGGCGTCGTCGGCGCGGGAGCGGGTCATGGGGGCCATGGCCACGCGGTTCGGGAGGTGCAGGGCGGGGCCGCGGTAGGGCTGGAGAAGAGGGGAGTCCATGGCGTTGCCTTTCGGATGCGGGAGATGCGTGTACCTGCATTGTGTGTACCTGCAAGCTGTGCAGGTACATGCAAGTCTTCGGGGGTTCCCGGGCGGGGCCCGGGGCGGGGGTGGTCAGGTCGGTGCGCGCAGGTGCTTGGTGAGGGCGGCCAGCTCCGGATCGGTGGAGGAGGCGGCCTCGTCCAGGGCTCCGGTGAGCGTGGCCTCGTACACGGGGAGCGCCCGCGCCTGGCGCTCGCGCCCGGCCTCGGTGATCCCGAGGTAGACGCCGCGCCGGTCGCCCTCGCAGTGGCAGCGCTCGGCGAGCCCGGCACGCTCCAGCCGCCCGGCCAGCCGGGAGACCGAGCTCTGGTCCAGGCCCACGAGGTACGCGACCTCCTGCATGCGCAGCTCGCCCTCGGCGGAGACGGCGAGGTGGCACAGCGTCCTGAACTCGGACAGGCCGAGGGAGCAGTCGCGGTGCAGGACCTCGGCGAGGCGCTGCTCGACGCGGCCGTGCAGCGTCACCAGGCGCGTCCAGCGTTCGCTGTCGGCGTGGGTCATCCCGCACCTCCCCGTCCCGTGGCCAGGCGGCCGATCATACATGTACGTGCATTGCTTGTGCGTGCAAGGAAGTCGCTCATGCGGCCGGGAAGCCCCCGGCGCGGTCGAGAATACGGGCCGCCGCCGCGACCGAGTCCACCAGCGGGTGCAGCGCCAGCGCCCGCAGCGCGGCGGCGCGCGAGCCGGTCGCCGCCGCCTGGACGGTCGCCCGCTCCACCGCCTTGACCTGGAGCATCAGCCCGGTCTCCGCCAGACCCGGCGTGAGCGTGGGCACGGGGTGGGCGCCCTGCGCGTCCACCTCGCAGACCGTCTCGACGATGACGTGGCCCGGCAGCGCGGGGACCGTGCCGCCGTTGCGCACGTTCAGGATCAGCCGCGTGCGGCGGTCCTCGGCGATCGCGCGCATCAGCGCGAGGGCCACCCGCTCGTACCCGCCGCCCTCCAGGTCCTCCGCGTCACGCGGCCGGTCGTCGCCGCCCGCCGCGCGGGCCTCGGCGCCGTACGTCTCCTCGCGCTCGCGGCGCGTCCCCTCCCACCGCTCCAGCGCGCGGGCCGGATCACGGGCGGTTCCCGCGAAGAACGCGCCCTGCTGCGCGTGCAGGAACTCGCCGCGCGTCCGCTCGGCCGCCTCCGCCGCCGCCCGCGTCTCCCGGGCGAAGTAGTAGTACTGCAAGTACTCGTTCGGCAGCGAGCCCAGCGCCCGCAGCCAGTCCGCGCCGAACAGCCTGCCCTCCTCGAACGACGCCAGCGCCGCGTCGTCCGCCAGCAGCCCGGGCAGCAGCTCCCGGCCCCCGTGCGTGAGGCTCAGCAGCCAGCCCAGATGGTTCAGGCCCACGTAGCTGTAGCCCACCTCCGCCGGATCCACCCCCGCCGCACGGGCCGCGCGGCGCACCAGGCCGACCGGCGAGTCGCAGATGCCGATGACGCGATGCCCCAGCCGCGTCGTCATCGCCTCGGTCACCATGCCCGCCGGATTGGTGAAGTTGATCACCCACGCTTCGGGCGCCACCGCGAGGACACGGTCGGCGAGCCGCAGGGCCGCCGGGATCGTCCGCAGCCCGTACAGCACGCCGCCCGCGCCGACCGTCTCCTGCCCGAGGACGCCCTCGGCGAGCGGCCCCCGCTCGTCCGCGACACGCCCCGCCGTGCCCCCGGCGCGCAGCGCGCTGAACACGAAGTCGGCCCCACGCAGGGCGTCGTCCAGGTTCTGCGCGACCCGGACGGCCGGCGCGTCCGGCACGTCCTTCGCCTGCTGCGCCAGGACGGCCGCGACGACGCCGACGCGCAGCGGATCGGTGTCGAACAGCGTCACCTCGGCGCACCGCGCGGCGCCCGTGGCCCGCTGTGTCAGTAGCGCCCGGTATACCAGGGGTACGCGGAAGCCTCCGCCGCCGATGATCGTGAGCCTCATGGGCCGGAACGTACCGTAGGAGAGATGGTGACCATGACCGGGAGCGCACCGTGACCGACCGGAACGCGGGCCCGTCCGCCGCCGCCCCGGAGGACGGCGCCGGGCTCGACCACATGCACGACGCGCGGTCCTGCGCCGGATTCGACCCGCTGGCGGCCGTGCGCGGCCCCGGAGGGCCGGACTGCGACGTCTTCCTGACCGGCACGGTCTTCCTCGACATCGTCTTCACCGGCCTGGGCACCGCGCCCCAGCGCGGCAGCGAGACATGGGCCAGCGGCATGGGGTCGAGCCCCGGCGGCGTGGCGAACATGGCGGCGGCCCTCGCCCGGCTCGGCCTGCGCACCTCGCTCGCCGCCGCGTTCGGCGACGACAAGTACGGCGAGTACTGCTGGGAGACCCTGGAACGCGGCGAGGGCATCGACCTGTCGCGCTCCCGCATGGTCCCCGGCTGGCACTCGCCCGTCACCGTCTCCATGGCCTACGAGGGCGAACGCACCATGGTCACGCACGGGCACGACGCGCCCCCCGGCTGGGACACCCCGCCGTACGGCCCCGGCTCCGCGCCGCCCGCCCGCTCCTGTGTGGCGTCGCTGCGGCCCGGCCAGCCGCAGGAGTGGATCGGGCGGGCGGCGCGCGGGGGCGCCCTCGTCTTCGCCGACGTCGGCTGGGACGACACCGGCGCCTGGGACCTCGCTGAGCTGCCCGACCTGGCGCACTGCTCCGCGTTCCTCCCCAACGCCACCGAGGCCATGCGCTACACCCGCACCGACTGCCCGCGCGCGGCGGCGCGCGCGCTCACCGAGGTCGTGCCGCTGGCCGTCGTCACCATGGGTGCCGAGGGCGTCTACGCGGCGGACGGGCGCACCGGCGAGACGGCCGAGGTGCCCGGCATCGTCGTGGACGCCCTCGACACGACGGGCGCGGGCGACGTCTTCACCGCCGGGTTCGTCGCCGGGACGCTGGCCGGATGGCCGCTCGCGGACCGGCTCGCGCTCGCCGGGCTGACGGCGGCGCTGTCCGTCCAGGAGTTCGGCGGCTCCCTCTCCGCCCCCGGCTGGGGCGAGGTCGCCGCCTGGTGGAGCTACGTACGGTCGTCCGCCTCCGGCCCCGAGGTCTACGACCGGGAGCTGCGGCGCTACGGCTTCCTCGCCGGTCTGCTCCCGGGACCCGCCCCCGGCTGGCCACGGCGCAGGGCCGTACCGACGCTGGGCTTCCGGGGGTGAGGCCCGCCGCGCGCGCCCGCGCCCGGCCCGTCAAGGGCGCGGCGAACAGGGCTGATCGCGCTCCGTATTTCCTATGGCGGCCCCGGTCCTGCGTCGTACCCTGGAGGCCCCCCGGCGTTCCGCGGGGGGCGGCCCGAGACGGCCGGTGCGGACACGATCAGTACGGAGAGGGATGAGCAGGCCGGTACCGCGGCCACCCATGACGCAGACACCCACACACCAGCCAGCGGCGGGCGCCGCTGAGGCGACCGCCCTGTTCACCGTCCCGGCCAAACACCCCATGGTCACGGTGCTGGGCTCGGGAGACGCGCTGCTGCGCGTCATCGAGGGAGCCTTCCCCGCAACGGACATCCACGTCCGGGGCAACGAGATCAGGGCCACCGGTGACCAGGCGGAGGTCCAGCTGGTCCAGCGTCTGTTCGACGAGATGATGCTCGTCCTGCGGACCGGGCAGCCGCTCACCGAGGACGCCGTCGAACGCTCCATCGCGATGCTGCGCGGCACCGAGGGCACCAGCCCGGCGCAGGTCCTCACCCAGAACATCCTGTCCAACCGGGGCAAGACCATCCGCCCCAAGACGCTCAACCAGAAGCGTTACGTCGATGCCATCGACACGCACACCATCGTCTTCGGCATCGGCCCGGCGGGCACGGGCAAGACCTACCTCGCCATGGCGAAGGCCGTGCAGGCCCTCCAGTCCAAGCGCGTCAACCGGATCATCCTCACCCGCCCCGCCGTCGAGGCGGGCGAGCGGCTCGGCTTCCTGCCCGGCACGCTCTACGAGAAGATCGACCCGTACCTGCGCCCCCTGTACGACGCCCTGCACGACATGCTCGACCCCGACTCCATCCCGCGCCTGCTGAGCGCGGGGACCATCGAGGTCGCGCCCCTGGCGTACATGCGCGGCCGGACGCTCAACGACGCGTTCATCATCCTGGACGAGGCGCAGAACACGAGCCCCGAGCAGATGAAGATGTTCCTCACGCGCCTCGGCTTCGAGTCCCAGATCGTCATCACGGGCGACGTCACCCAGGTCGATCTGCCCGGCGGCAGCAAGAGCGGGCTGCGCCAGGTGCAGGACATCCTGGAGGGCGTGGACGACGTGCACTTCTCGCGTCTCACCAGCCAGGACGTCGTCCGGCACAAGCTGGTCGGCCGCATCGTGGACGCCTACGACCGTTTCGACCGGGCCCAGGAGTCCGGCACGAAAGACCGCACCGACAAGGCCGGAAAGTAGCCGCCCACCACCATGGCGATCGAGGTCAACAACGAGTCCGGCCTGGACATCGACGAACAGGCACTGCTCGACATCGCGCGCTACACCCTGGCCAGGATGCGCATCCACCCGCTGTCCGAGCTGTCCGTCATCGCGGTGGACGCCGAGGCGATGGAACAGCTCCACATCCAGTGGATGGAGCTGCCGGGACCCACCGACGTGATGTCCTTCCCGATGGACGAGCTGCGTCCCCCGGCGAAGGACGACGAGGAACCCGCGCAAGGGCTCCTCGGTGACGTCGTCCTGTGCCCCGAGGTGGCCGCGGCCCAGGGCGCCGAGGCGCCCACCCGCCACTCGATGGACACCGAGCTGCAACTCCTCACCGTCCACGGCGTCCTCCACCTCCTCGGGTACGACCACGAGGAGCCGGGCGAGAAGGCCGAGATGTTCGGCCTCCAGAAGGCCATCGTGGACGGCTGGCGTGACGAGCACGGCCTGCCGGGACCGTCCCCCGCGCCCACCACCACATGACCGCCGCCCTGCTCCTGTCCGTCGTCGGCCTGCTGGTGCTGGCCTGGCTCTCCTCCTGCGCGGAGGCGGCGATCGCCATGATCACCGCCTTCCGCGCCGACGAGGCCGAACGGGCGGGGCGCCGCGGCGCGCCCCGGCTGGCCGTCATCGCCGCCGACTCCACCCGCTACCTGAACCTGGCGCTGCTGCTGCGCGTCTGCGGCGAGATGGGGGCGGCCGTCCTCGTGGCGCACGCCTGCCTCCAGGAGTTCGCCGAGGTCTGGGAGGCGCTGCTGGTGGCGTTCGCCGTCATGGTGCTGCTGTCGTTCGTCGCGGTCGGGGTCTCGCCCCGCACCATCGGGCGGCAGCACCCGCAGACGACGGCGACCGCCGCCTCGTACGTGCTGGTGCCGCTGGCCCGCGTCCTCGGGCCGCTCACCCAGTTCCTCATCATCCTGGGCAACGCGCTCACGCCGGGGAAGGGCTTCCGGCGCGGGCCGTTCGCCTCCGAGGCCGAACTGCGCGCCCTGGTGGACCTGGCCGAGCGCGAGTCCCTGATCGAGGACGACGAACGCCGCATGGTGCACTCCGTCTTCGAACTCGGCGACACCCTGGTCCGCGAGGTCATGGTGCCGCGCACCGACCTCGTCACCATGAACCGCCACAAGACGCTCCGCCAGGGCCTCACCCTCGCGCTGCGCTCCGGCTTCTCCCGCATCCCGGTCACCGGCGAGAGCGACGACGACATCATCGGCATCGTCTACCTCAAGGACCTCGCCCGGCGCGTCCATGTCAGCCGCGAGGCCGAGACGCGCCTCGTGGAGACCGTGGTGCGGCCCGCCACCTTCGTGCCCGACACGAAGAACGCCGGTGACCTGCTGCGCGAGATGCAGCGCGACCACAGCCACGTCGCCGTCGTCATCGACGAGTACGGCGGCACGGCCGGGCTCGTCACCATCGAGGACATCCTGGAGGAGATCGTCGGCGAGATCACCGACGAGTACGACACCGAGCTGCCGCCGGTCGAGGAGCTGCCGGACGGCGTGCGCCGCGTCACCGCCCGGCTCGACCTCGGCGCCCTCGGCGAGCTGTACGGGCTGCTGCTGGACGACGAGGACATCGAGACCGTCGGCGGCCTGCTGGCCAAGTCGCTCGGCCGCGTCCCGATCCCCGGCGCCGTCGCGACGGTGGACATCAGCCCCGAGCAGGCCGCGCCGCACCACCAGGGGCCGCTGCCCTCGGCGCTGCGCCTGACGGCGGAGTCCACGGCGGGGCGGCGCAATCGCATCGACCGCGTCCTCGTCGAGCCCCTGGCACCCGACCCCGCGGAGTCCCTGCCCGAGTCCTGACCCGGCCCCGGCACGCCCGCCGACCCCGCCGCGCGCGGTCACCCGAATGGCTGGCCGCGCGTGGCCGTTCGGTCGTTCGGGTGGCGCCATGGGAGGCATGTACACGCATCTGAGGGCGGCTGCCGTCACCGGTGTCGCCCTGCTGGGACTGACACTGCTGCCCGCCGAGCACTCCGTGGGCACCGACACGCTGCCGGAGCGACGGCTGCGCACGGCGCTGCTGGACACCATGGACTTCCCCGAGGGCTGGGCCGGGGACAGCGCCCGCTCCGCGCGGGAACGCGGCTTCGGCGTGCCACAGCCGCAGGAACGGTCCTGCCGCGCGCTGTTCGACAGCGCCGAGGACACCGCGGAACGGGCGGGCTTCGCCAAGACGGAGAGCGGCCCGTTCGTCACCACCGTGCTGGCCTCGCACGGCAGCCAGGACGCCGCACGCGCCGCCCTCGCCACGTTCGAACGGACGGCCGCCGAGTGCCGCACGTTCCACACCCGCGAGGGCCCGGGGCGCGGCACCGTCACCGTCGCGTACGAGGCCGCCGACCTCGACCTCAAGGGGCTCGGCGACGAGAGCGCCGCCCTGCGCTTCGAGCGGCGCGCCGAGGGCGCGGGCGGCGGGACGCCCGTCGTCGCCGACGTGGTCATCGCCCGGGTCGGCGCGCAGGTGGTGCGCGTGGCCCAGGCGGGGCGCGACGACCGGGGCACGGACGGGCTGGAACCCATAGCCGACCGGGCCGTCGAGAAGCTGGAGCAGGTCACCGAGGGCGAGGACCCGGCGCCGCCGCCCGACCAGCCGGGCACCACGCGGCTGTGACCGCGCCCGGCAGGGCATAGGCTCGTCCGTATGAGTGAAGCCCCCGAGGCCGCCGCCCTCGACCCCGAGGACCGCAAGATCATCACGCTGGCGCGCAGCGCCCGCGCCCGCAACCAGGTCCCCGAGGGCGCCGCCGTCCGCGACGACACGGGCCGCACCTACGTCGCCGCCACCGTCGCCCTCGACTCGCTGCGGCTGAGCGCGCTGCGCACCGCCGTCGCCATGGCGGTCGCGAGCGGCGCCGGGTCGCTGGAGGCCGCCGCCGTCGTCAGCGGCGCGGACGGGCTCCCCGCCGACGACCTCGCGGCCGTCTCCGACCTGGGCGGCCCCGGCACCCCGGTGCTCCTGGCTGGCCCCGACGGCACGCTTCGTGCGACGATCCCGGCCTCATGAGCAGCTCCAGCACCCCCGCCGGCCCGCCGCCCCACCGCTCCGGCTTCGCCTGTTTCGTCGGCCGCCCGAACGCGGGCAAGTCCACGCTGACCAACGCCCTCGTCGGCATCAAGGTCGCCATCACCTCCAACCGCCCGCAGACCACGCGCCACTCGGTGCGCGGCATCGTGCACCGCCCCGACGCGCAGCTCGTGCTGGTGGACACCCCGGGCCTGCACCGCCCGCGCACCCTCCTCGGCCAGCGCCTGAACGACGTCGTGCGCGCCACCTGGGCCGAGGTGGACGTGATCGGCTTCTGCCTGCCAGCGAACGAGAAGGTCGGCCCGGGCGACCGGTTCATCGCCAAGGAACTGGCCGCGATCAAGCGCACCCCGAAGATCGCGCTGGTCACCAAGACCGACCTGGTGCAGGGCGACGCGCTCGCCGAGCAGCTGATCGCCGTGGACCAGCTCGGCAAGGAGGCCGGGTTCGAGTTCGCCGAGATCGTGCCGGTCTCGGCCGTCGGGGGCCACCAGGTCGAGCTGGTCGCCGACCTGCTGACGCCGCTGCTGCCCGAGGGCCCGCCGCTCTACCCGGAGGGCGACCTCACGGACGAGCCGGAGCAGATCATGATCGCCGAGCTGATCCGCGAGGCGGCGCTGGAGGGCGTGCGGGACGAGCTGCCGCACTCCATCGCCGTGGTCGTCGAGGAGATGCTGCCGCGCGAGGACCGCCCCGCCGACCGGCCGCTCCTGGACATCCACGCCTTCCTCTACATCGAGCGGACCAGCCAGAAGGGCATCGTCATCGGCCCCAAGGGGCAGCGGCTGCGCGACGTCGGCACGAAGGCGCGCCGCCAGATCGAGGCGCTGCTCGGCACGCCCGTCTTCCTCGACCTGCACGTGAAGGTCGCCAAGGACTGGCAGCGGGACCCGAAGCAGCTGCGCAAGCTCGGCTTCTGACGTCAGGCCAGCGCGTCGAAGTACGCCTTCTGCGCGGGGTAGTAGGCGTCGAAGTCGGGCCTGGGCCCACCGGTGCGCGCCGCGGTGAGCATGTCCAGGTAGTACTCCCAGCCCGGCCCGGTCTCGGCGAGGTGCTCGGTGGACGCGAGGTGCTGGACGAGGCGGAGTTCCGTGCTGCCGCCGGTCCCGGCGAGCAGCAGCTCCATGGACCAGTGACCGGCCTCGTCGTCCATCGAGACGGCGAGCCGGTGCGGTGGTTCGCAGACCTCGATCAGCACCGGGCACCAGGGCGCCGACTCCTCGAACGCCATCTGCACCTCGACGGTGCGGCCCTGCCCCGCCCGGCCGCGCCACGCGCCGAACCAGCGGGCGGTGCGCTCCGGCTCCGTGACGCTCGCCCAGACGTCGTCGGCGCCGGCGGGGTACGTGCGGGTGAGGACCAGGTCGTACCCCGTGGGCGTCGGGACGAGCCGGGCTGAGGGCTCAGGTGTCATGCCGTGTTCTCCTCGGAGTGGTGGGTCGTCGTCGTGCGCGGGGTGCTCGTGGGCTCCGCCCGGCTCCGGTCACGCCGGGTGCGGTGGACCTCGGTCTCCAGTGCCGCCAGCCGCCGCGTCCAGGCGGACCGCTCGGCGTCGAACTGCGCGAGCCACCCGGCGAGACGGCCCAGCCGGGAAGGGACGAGCGAGTAGTGCCGGTGGCGTCCTGCCTGCTCGTCCGTGACCAGGCCGCTCTCCCGCAGCACGCGCAGATGGCGGCTCACCGCCGGGCGGCTGATGGTGAACGCCGCGGCGATCTCGCCCGCCGTCAGCGGGGTGTCGCGCAGCATGACCAGGATCTCCCGGCGCACCGGATCGGCGATCGCGTCAGCCACCTCGGTCAGTTCGTCCACCCGGAAAGCGTAACCCATGGGTTACACGTCTGATCGCCCCTGCCCCGGCCTCGCGCACAGGTCAACTCCCGTCGCCATGCGTGACGTTCGGGTCCGCCGACATGTCGGCCATGTGAACGGGCGTGACAATGCGAGCCCCGCGCGGGCTGTCCTGGCGCCACGGTCGGGGCGGGTTCCCCCGAGGACGTACGCTGCAGTACGGGCGTGCGCGTGACCGGTGGGGCGGGGGAGAGGACCCGGCCGCCGCGCGACGTCACCCTCGTCCGGCCCTCCCGGGCCACCAGGAACATCTCACGGAGGCACCCATGTCCACAGCGGTCGTCATCGGCGTCGGGCCCGGCATCGGCACGGCGGTGGCCCGCCGCTTCGCGCGGGAGGGCTTCTCGCTCGGGCTCGTCGCCCGGCGCGCGGAGACGGTCTCTGACGCCGCCGCGGCCGTCGCCGACACCGGCGTCCCCGTCGTGACGGCGACGGCCGACGTCGCCGACGAGGACGCCCTCCACGCCGCCCTCGACACGCTGACCGGCGCCCTGGGCACCCCCGACGTGGTCGTATACAACGCCGCGCTCGTCCGCCCCGACGCCGTCGGCGAGCTGTCGCTGCGCGAGCACCGCGACGCCTGGGCCGTCAACGTGGGCGGCGCCCTCGTCGCCGCCGCCCGCCTCGCGCCCGGCATGACGCAGCGCGGCGGCGGCTCGTTCCTCATCACCTCCGGCATGCCCCAGGTGAAGCCGGAGTATGTCAGCCTGTCACTCGGCAAGGCGGGCGTACGGGCCCTGGTGGCGCTGCTCGACGCGACGTACGGCCCCTCGGGCGTGCACGCGGCGGCCGTCACCGTGGACGGCCCGGTGGCGCCAGGCACCGCGTTCGACCCGGACGTCATAGCCGCCCATTACTGGGACCTCCACACCCAGGCCCGCGCCGAGTGGACGCACGACGTGCTCCACACCGGCGCCTGAGCGCGGTCAGTTGGAGGCGGCAGCCGCCGCCTCGGCGAGGAGATGGTCCGTCTCCGCCTCCGACAGGCCGAGGGCGTCCCCGATGGTGACGAGCGCCGCGCGCTCCGCCGCCCGGTAGGGCCCGTCGGCCAGCGCGATGCGGGCGCCCTGGAAGACCAGCGTCTCCCGGCCAGGACCCTCCAGGTGCGGCGCGAGCGCGCCGAGCGTCGCGTGGACCTCGTGGCTCATCAGCGGCGACCGGTGGCAGGCGAGCGCCGCCTGGAGGGTCAGCAGCCGCTCCTCCGTGCACTCGGGGAAGCCCGCCGCGCGCACCGTCTCCACGGCGCTGCGCCGCGCCGCCGGCTCGTCGCCGCCCGCCGACAGCATCAGCAGGGCGACGGAGTGCACCGCGTCGCGCAGCAGCCCGGCGAGCCGCGTCGTGGTGGGCCGGTCGAGGACGGACACCGGATGGTGCGCGCGGCACGAGGCGCACTCCACGACGGGCTCCACCGCGCCGCGCGGCAGCAGCGGCACGCCGAGCAGCGTGAACCGCCGCCTGCCGGTCATCCGCTGGTAGCAGCGGTCACCGCCGCAGCCCGCGCAGTAGAAATCACCGTCGTCGATCACGCGCCAGGCCGTGCGGACTCCTGCCACCCTCGCCCCGCTGGAGTGCACCACGCCGTACCTCCGTTACCGTCCGGCAACATCGCCGTGGGCGTGATGTTAACCACACCACGGGCCCGGCGTCAGTAGTGCGTCAGCACAAACCGGCCACCGGGCCCGGGGAACGGCGCGACAGCGCCGGGTCGTCAGTGCCGCGTCGCCCGGTTGACGGCCGACACGACCGCCTTCAGCGAGGCGCGCACGATGTTCGCGTCGATCCCGACGCCCCACAGCACCCGGTCACCCACCGCGCACTCGATGTAGGCGGCGGCCTTCGAGCCCGCGCCCTCGCTCATGGTGTGCTCGACGTAGTCCAGCAGCCGTACGTCCGCGCCGTCCCCGCCGATCACGCCCGCCGACGCCAGCGCGTCGAAGAACGCGGCGAGCGGCCCGTTGCCCGTCCCCGTCAGCACGGTGTCCGCGCCGTCCACCACGGCCTCGACGGTGAGCGCGTCCTGCCCCTCGCTGCTGGTGGACGTCTGCGCGTCCCGCAGCGCGACCCGGCCCCAGCGCGCGCCGCCCTCGCCCGCGGGCAGGTACTCGTCGGCGAACACGTCCCAGATCTGCGCCGGGGTGACCTCGCCGCCCTCGGCGTCCGTCTTCCCCTGGATGATCTTCGAGAACTCGACCTGCATGCGGCGCGGCAGGTCCAGCTTGTGGTCGTTCTTCAGGACGTACGCCACCCCGCCCTTGCCCGACTGCGAGTTGACGCGGATCACGGCCTCGTAGGAGCGGCCGACGTCCTTCGGGTCGATCGGCAGGTACGGCACCTCCCAGGGCTCGTCGGGCCGCTGCGCGTCGAAGCCCTTCTTGATGGCGTCCTGGTGCGAGCCGGAGAAGGAGGTGTAGACGAGGTCGCCCACGTACGGGTGGCGCGGGTGGACCTCCATCTGGTTGCAGTACTCCCAGGTCCTGCGGATCTCGTCGATCCGCGAGAAGTCGATCTGCGGGTCGATGCCCTGCGAGAACAGGTTCATGCCCAGCGTCACCAGGTCCACGTTGCCCGTGCGCTCGCCCTGGCCGAACAGACAGCCCTCCACGCGGTCCGCGCCCGCCATGACGGCCAGCTCGGCGGCGGCGACGGCGGTGCCGCGGTCGTTGTGCGGGTGTGTGGACAGGCAGACGAACTCCCGGCGCGACAGGTTCCGCGACATCCATTCGAAGCGGTCCGCGTGCGTGGACGGCGTGGACCGCTCGACGGTCGCGGGGAGGTTCAGGATGATCTCGCGGCCCTCGGCGGGCTGCCAGACGTCCATGACGCCCTCGCAGACCTCCAGCGCGAAGTCCAGCTCGGTGTCCGTGAAGATCTCCGGGCTGTACTGGTAGCCGAACACGGTGCGCTCGTCCAGCAGCTTCTCCGCGTACTCCATGACCAGCCGGGTGCCGTCCACGGCGATGGCCTTGATGTCGGCGCGCCCGCCACGGAACACGATCCGGCGGAACGCGGGCGCCGTCGCGTTGTACAGGTGCACCGTCGCGTGGTGCGCGCCGACCAGGGACTCCACGGTCCGCTCGATCAGGTCCTCGCGGGCCTGCGTCAGCACGGAGATCGTGACGTCGTCCGGGATCGCGTCCTCCTCGATGATCGAGCGGACGAAGTCGAAGTCCGTCCTGCCCGAGGAGGGGAAGCCGACCTCGATCTCCTTGTAGCCCAGGCGCACCAGCAGGTCGAACATGGCGCGCTTGCGTACCGGCGACATCGGGTCGATCAGGGCCTGGTTGCCGTCCCGCAGGTCGGTGGACAGCCAGCGGGGCGCACGGGTGACGCGGCGCCCGGGCCAGGCGCGGTCGGGGAGCTCCACGGCCTCGTACGGCCGGTACTTGTGGATCGGCATCCCGGACGGCTGCTGGCGGACGGTGGCCGCGGTCAGCGGCGTGTGCTTGCTCATGAGGGGCGACGGTCTCCTTGCGAGGGGTGGCTCGGACGGGACGGCCGACGGCAGCGCCGCACTCCGCGGGGAGGGGGTCGGCCTACGACTACAGACCCTCGCCGCGGCGGCTAAGGAGGAGCATCCCGAAACGCATCGCCTCACCACACTAACCCCGGCGTGCCCGCGCCCCGGCCCCGTATCAGCATCCGAGACGTACGCCACACGCGTGCGCCGCGGCCCGCGCCGGGCGTACTCCCGGGGGAGTAACGGCGCCCGGAGGCCGCCCCCGGGGGTACGGCCCACTTCGGTCCGGCGGGCGACGCGACGGGCCCGGGCCGCCGGAAGGCTGGTGGACACCGGGGCGACACCCCCGGCGGCCGGTCCCGCGGACCGGTCCTGCACACCTCGAGACGGAGGCCAGCCCATGGGGGCCGTGACCCTCGACACCCCGCCCGCCCCGCCCGCCGAGCCGCCACCCGGGCGGCCCGGCGCCCGGCGCCTGCTGCCCTGGGCCGTCATCGCCCTGTGGGTCGGCGTCCTGGCGCTCGCCCTGCCGTTCGCCGGGAAACTCGGCGACGTCACGCGCGACGAGAGCGTGGACTACCTGCCGGAGAGCGCCGACTCGACACAGGTCGTCCGCCTCCAGGAACTGCTGCCAGGCGGCGAGAGCACCGACCTGATCCTCGTCTGGTCCCGCGACGACGGCCTCACCGGCGACGACCTGCGGGCCGCCGACGAACGGGCCGCCGCCATCGCCGCCGCCCACGACACCGGCGCCGCCGCACCGCAGGCCGTCCCGTCCGACGACGGCACGACCGTGATGTACCCGCTGTCCCTCCAGAGCCTCGACAACTCGGAGGCACGCGCCACGGCGGTCGAGGACGTACGCGAGCGGGTCGGCGACGGCCTGCCCAACGGCCTCACCGCCGAGGTCGGCGGCCCCGGCGCGCTCCAGCAGGACAACGAGGCCGTCTTCGAGTCGGCCGACTCCTCGCTGATGATGGGGACGGCCCTCATCGTCGCGCTGCTGCTGATCATCACCTACCGCAGCCCCGTCCTGTGGCTGCTGCCCCTCCTGTCGGTCGGCGTGGCCGCCGTGGGCTCCATGGCGATGCTCTACGGGCTCGCGCAGCTCTTCGACATCACCGTCACGTCCATGAGCAGCTCGGTCATGACCGTGCTGGTCTTCGGCGCGGGCACCGACTACGCGCTGCTCCTGACCGCCCGCTACCGCGAGGAACTGCGCCGCCTCCACGAGCCGTCCGACGCCATGCTGCGCGCCCTGCGCGGCTGCGGCCCCGCGCTGCTCGCCTCCTCAGGCACCGTCGCGGCCGGGCTGCTGTGCCTGCTGGCCGCCGGGCTGAACAGCAGTCAGGGCCTCGGCCCGGTCGGCGCGGTGGCCGTCATGTCGTCCCTCGCCGTCATGACGACCCTGCTGCCCGCGCTCCTCGTGCTCTGCGGGCGCCGCGTGTTCTGGCCGCTGGTCCCCGCGTACGGCAGCCCCGACCCGACCGCGGGGGAGCGGCGCACGCTCTTCGCCCGCATGGGCAGCTCGGTCAGCCGCCGCCCCGTCGCCATCCTCACCGGCGGCGTCGTCCTCATGGGCGCCCTGGCCCTCGGCACGCTCAACCTGCCCGGCACGCCGCGCAGCGAGGACACCTTCATCGATCCCCCCGAGTCCATCAGCGCCATGACGCGGCTGGCCGACGCGTACCCCGGGCACGGCACGCAGCCGCTGGCCGTCATGACCAGGACGGACCACGCCGACGAGGTCGGCGCACTGGCCGGGGCGACCGACGGCGTGGACCGCGTCGAGGAGGGCAGGTCGGCCGAGGGCTGGACGGAGATCTCCGTCTGGGCCACCGCGCCGCCCGAGTCCCAGGGCGAGAAGGACACCATCGCCGCGCTGCGCGCCGAACTCCACGACGTCGAGGGCGCCGAGGCCGTCGTCGGCGGCTCCACCGCCCAGCAGCTCGACCTCGCGGAGACCAGCGCGGACGACCAACTCGTCGTGCTCCCGCTCGTCATGGGCGTCGTCCTG
Source organism: Streptomyces avicenniae (assembly GCF_000719135.1). Taxonomy (GTDB): domain Bacteria; phylum Actinomycetota; class Actinomycetes; order Streptomycetales; family Streptomycetaceae; genus Streptomyces; species Streptomyces avicenniae. The sequence goes on from NZ_JOEK01000023.1 coordinate 16,082, forward strand.
CTGATCCTCGTCGCGCTGCTGCGCAGCGTCCTCGCGCCGGTGCTGCTGCTCGCGGCCGTCGCCGCGTCCTGGGGCGCGGCGCTCGGCCTCGGCTCGCTGGTGTTCGAACCGGTCTTCGGCTACGAAGGGATGGACCCGGCCGTCCCGCTCAGCACCTTCGTCTTCTGCGTCGCGCTCGGCGTGGACTACGGCATCTTCCTCATGCACCGCATGCGGGAGGAGGCGCTCGGCGGGCTGGCGACCCGTCAGGCCGCGCTGACCGCGCTGCGCACGACGGGCGGGGTCATCGCCTCGGCCGGCGTGGTGCTCGCCGCGACCTTCGGGGTGCTGATGACCATGCCGATGGTGATGATGTTCCAACTCGGCTTCGTGGTCGCGGTCGGCGTGCTGCTGGACACGTTCCTGGTGCGGACGTACATCATCACCGCGGCGACCTGGCTGCTCGGGCGCCGCGTGTGGTGGCCCGGCCCGCTCTCCCGCCGGGCGGATGCACGATGATGGCGCCATGCCGCCGCCCGCACTGATACGTCCCTTCTTCCCGGAGGAGCCGGGCACCGTCCCGTCCCTCCGGGAAGACGTGCTGGTCGCCCTCGGCACGGGCACCGCCTGCGCGCTGACGACGCTGCTGCGGGACCCGCACGGCCAGGGGCTCGACGTCACCGGGTGGCTGCTGCTGGCCGGGCTGGTGCTGCCGCTGATCTGGCGGCGGCGCGCCCCGTTCCCCGTGCTGCTGCTGCACCTCGCGGTGGCCTCCGTCTTCCACGGGCAGGACTACGACCACGTCGCGCCGTTCGCCGCCACGGCGGTGGCGGTGTACTCGGTCTCGGTCGCCGGGCCGCGCTGGCGGACCGTCACCATGGCCCACGCCCTCGTCCTCATCGCGCTGTCGATCATCCTGTGGCGCGACTACGAGGTGGGGATGAGCATCTTCCGCGTCTCCGGATGGATCCTCGTCTTCATGGTCCTGGGCGAGGTGATGCGGCTGCACGGCCAGTACCTGATCGCCGTGAACGAGCGCGCCGAACGCGCCGAGCGCACGCGGGAGGAGGAGGCCGCGCGCCGCGTCGCCGAGGAGCGGCTGCGCATCGCGCGCGACCTGCACGACCTCCTCGCCCACAGCATCACGGTCATCGGCGTGCGCACCTCGGTCGCGTCCCATCTCCTCACCACCGACCCGGACCGCCTCGACCGGTACCTGCTGGCCGAGGCGCTCGACGGCATCTCGGAGACCTGCCGCGAGGCCCGCGCCGACCTGCGCACCACGCTGCGGGTCCTGCGCGGCGACGACCCCGGCGGCGAGGGCACCGAGGGCAGCGCCCCGCCGCCGGGACTTGCGGGCATACCCGAGCTGACGCGGACCGCCGAGGAGGCGGGGGCGCGGGTGACGCTCACGGTCGGCGGGCCCGAGGTGGTGCCGCCCGTCGTCGGCGCGGCGGCGTACCGGATCGTCCAGGAGTCGCTGACGAACGCGGTGCGGCACGCCGGGCCCGGCGTCGGCGTCACGGTCTCGGTGGTCGGCACGGACTCCGGGCTGCGGATCGCGGTCATGGACGACGGCGGGGCGGGCGGCGGGGCGGGCGCCGGGCGCGGGGAGCCCACGCAGCCGCCGGGTTTCGGCATCACGGGGATGCGGGAGCGTGCCCGCAGCATCGGCGGCACCCTGAGCGCCGTGCCCCGTCAGCCGGGCCGTGGCTTCGCGGTCACGGCGGAACTGCCCGTCGCGGTGGGCGGCGGCGAAGAGGCGACGGAGGCTTCCGCGTGACCCGGTCCGACATCCGCGTCCTGCTGGCCGACGACCAGACCCTGGTGCGCTCGGCCTTCGCGATGCTCGTCGAATCCGCGCCCGGCATGTCCGTCGTCGGCCAGGCGGGCACCGGCCGTGAGGCGGTGGCGCAGGCCCGGGCCTGCCGCGCCGACCTCGTGCTGATGGACATCCGGATGCCGGAGGGCGACGGCATCGAGGCGACCCGCGCCATCGCCGCGGACGAGGACCTGGCGGGCGTGCGGGTCCTCGTCCTCACCACCTACGACACGGACGAGCACGTCGTCGAGGCGCTGCGGGCCGGGGCGTCCGGCTTCCTCGTCAAGGACACGCGGCCCGCCGACCTGCTCGACGCGATCCGTACCGTCGCGGCGGGCGAGGCGCTGCTGTCGCCCGGGCCGACGGCGCGCCTGATCGCCCGCGCGCTGCGCGCGCCCACGGCCCCGGCCGCGCCCCAGGCGCCGCCGGGGCTCGACCGGCTCTCGGACCGGGAGCGGCAGGTCCTCGTCCTGGTGGCGCGCGGGCTGAACAACGGGGAGATCGCCGAGACGCTGTCCCTGTCGCCGCTGACGGCGAAGACGCACGTGAGCCGCATCATGGGCAAGCTCGGCGCCCGGGACCGGGCCCAACTCGTCATCTCCGCCTACGAGTCGGGCCTGGTGACGCCGGGCGGGCCCTGAGCGGGGGGCCCGGCGTCAGTCCGCCGTCAGCCCTTCGGCCGCCGTGGCGCCCTCGTCCGTCACGCGGCGCAGGAAGCCGGTGAGCAGCGTCAGCTCCTCCTCGGTGTAGTCCGCGCACACCGCGTCGAGCGCGGCGTTCATCCCGGCGTAGAGCCGGAACACCTCGGCCGTCCTGCCGGGGACGGCCCGTACGGTCACCGCGCGCCGGTCCGCCGCCTGCGGGTCGCGTTCGCGGACCACCCAGCCGTCGCGCTGGAGCCGGTCGAGGACGCCGGTCATGGTCGCGGGGTGCAGCCCGGCGCGGCGGGCGAGGGCGCTGGGGCTGAGCGGGCCCTGGAGCGCGAGCACTTCGAGGCAGTCGAGATCCACGTCCCGGAGCTTCAGGCGGCTGCCGACCCGGTGGCCGAGCAGCGCGAGCTGGCTCTGGAGCGCCCGCAGCGACCCCTTCACCGCCACCGTGGCCCGCCGGTGGCCCCGGTCGGGCACCCCCTCCACCGAAGGTCGTACGGAATCCATACGTTATGCTCCTCGTATTATCTCGATCGCGTGGTCGTGGCGCGCCCGCACCACCGTACGGCGCGCGCCCGCGCCACCACGCCCCGAGGAACGGAGCACCGCCATGTCCACCGCACACCTCGTCGTCACCCTGCTCGCCATCGCCGCCAACGCCTTCTCCGGCGTCGGCGCGATCCTCCGCCTCCCCGCGATACTCCCCGGCATGGCCCGCGTCGGCATCCCCGAGTCCTGGCTCGTCTTCCCCATCGGCACCCTGAAGCTCGCCGGCGCCGCCGGTCTCCTCCTCGGCCTCCTCGGCGTCCCCCACATCGGCCACGCCGCCGCCCTCGGGCTCGTCCTCTACTTCCTGGCCGCGCTCGGCTTCCACGTCCGCGCCCGCGACTTCTCCTCCCAGTTCGGCCTGGCCGTCGGCTTCGTCGTGCTCAACTCCGCCACCTTCGCCCTCACCCTCGCCTCCTGAGGGCAAGCCCGCGGTACGTCAGTCGCGCCCCGTCGCCGGGGCGCGGCGTATGACGAAGGCCAGCAGCACGGCCGCCACGCTCGCCGCACCCGCGACCGCCATCGCCGTCCGCAGCCCGCCCGCCACGTCCGCCCCCGCCGTCGCCACGGCGACAAGACCCGCGAGCCCCGCCGCCCCACCGATCTGCTGCGCCGTCGTCGCCAGCGCGGACGCGGCGCCCGCCTCGCCCGGCGCCACCCCGGACGTGACACCGACGAACATCGCGGGGAACGTCACACCGCCGCCCACCCCCCACACCAGCAGCCCCGGCAGCAGCGCCCAGAACGAGGCGCCCGCCACCATCGCGACCGCCAGCGCGCCGAGACCGACACCGTTCACGAGCAGGCCCACCACCAGCGTCGTCCGCGCGCCCCGGCGGGCCAGGAGCCGCCCGGCCAGCAGGAGCGACGCCCCCATCGAGACGACCGTCAGCGGCAGGAACGACAGCCCCGCCTCCAGCGCCGACCAGCCGAGCACGCCCTGCACGTACGTCGTGAACAGGTAGTACGCCCCGCCCAGCGCGCTCTGGAAGACGAGGATCACCAGCATCGACACGACGAGATCCCGGTTCCTCAGCAGCCGCACCGGCACCAGCGGCGCGCGCGTCCGGCTCTCCAACAAGGCGAAGACGCCCAGCAGCACGAGCCCCGCCGCGGTGCAGCCCAGCCCCCGTGCCGTGAACCAGCCGCTCTCCGGCGCGCTCACCAGCCCGAGCACCAGCAGGGAGGAACCCGCCGTCGCCAGCGCCGCGCCCGCCGCGTCGAAGCCGCCTCGCCCGGCGGGCCCCGGCCCGTCCGGCGTCAGCGCGAACGGCGCCGCCACCGCGGCCAGCAGCGCGAACGGCACCAGGACGAACAGCACCCACTCCCAGCCCCACGCCTGCGTCAGCACCCCGCCGAGCAGGGCGCCCGCGGCCAGGCCCGCGCTGCCGAACGCGCCCCAGACCGCCAAGGCGCGCGTGCGCTGCGGTCCCTCGGTGAAGCGTGTGTTGATCAGCGTCAGCGTCGCCGGGGCGAGCAGCGCGGCCCCGAGGCCCTGCGCGGCCCGCGCGGCGATCAGCGCGCCAGGACTCCCGGCGAGGCCGCCCGCCAGGCAGGCGAGGCCGAAGACAGCCAGCCCCGCCACGAGGACGCGCCTGGCCCCGAGCCGGTCCACCACCCGGCCGCCGAAGAGCAGCAGGCCGCCGAACGCGACGGCGTAGGCGCTCACGATCCACTGCGACGACCCGTCGGTGAAGCCGAGCGCGGCGCCGATGTCGGGCAGCGCGACGTACACGATGTTGTAGTCGAGCGCGACGACGAACTGGACGGTGGCCAGCAGCGCCAGCGTCACGCCGGGCCGCGGCGTCCGCCCGCCGTGGCCGCGCGCGGCGGCGGCCCGTTCCTTCCTGTCCTTCGTCTCCTGTGTGTCCTGCGTGTCCATGTCCACGGGCCGTACTCCGGTTCTCTACGGCAGCCATTTGCTGCACGGTGTGCAGTTCTAGCACATCGTAGAGAAGTCGGACAGCGTGTAAGGTGGGCGCATGGACGACAGCGGGACCGCCGAACGCCGCGGCGGCACACGCCGCGCCAGACTCCGCGCCGAGACCAGCGCCGAGATCAAGTCCGTCGCCCTGCGCCTCATGGCCGAGGGCGGCCCCGACGCCATCACGCTGCGGGCCATCGCCCGCGAGATGGGCATGACCGCCGGGGCCATCTACGGCTACTACGCCACCCGCGACGACCTCATCACCACCCTCATCCGCGATGTCTACGGCTCCCTCGCCGACACCGTCGAGGCCGCTCGCGACGCCGTCCCCGCCCAGGACACCGCCGCCCGCCTCCTCGCCTGGGCCGAGGCGTTCCGCGGCTGGGCCCTGGCCAACCCCGAAGGCTTCCGCCTCGTCTACGGCGACCCCGTCCCCGGCTACCAGGTCCCCGAAGGCGGCGCCGCCCCCGAAGCCGAACGCCGCGCCTGCGCCGGAATCATCGGCCTCGTCGCCGCCGCCTGGAACCACACCGAACCCCTCGAACCCCACGTCACCTGGGACCCGTCCGACTTCGACCCCCACCTCGCCGACGCCGCCGCCGACGGACTCCCCGACCTGCCCCCCGCCGCCCTCGCCCTCGGACTACGCCTCTGGGGCCGCATGCACGGCCTCGTCTCCCTGGAGGTCTACGGCCACCTCCGCACCCAGACCCGCGCCCCCGACAAGGTCTACCGCGCCGAGATGCTCGCCCTCGTCACGTCCCTCGGCCTCGACGCGCCGGACGCGGCCCCCCGGTGACCTCCGGCCCGTCAGGACCGTAGTCCGGCGGCGCCGGATCAGGAGTCGTCCGCCCCGGCGGGACGAACCCACCACCCGGCGCCAGCGTCACGGCCAGGATCGCCGTGTCGTCCGCCAGACGCCCCCGCGTGTGCCACATCACCGCGTCCTCCACCACACGCACCAGCGCCCCCGGCGCCGTGTCCCCCTCCGCCTCCAGATACCGCTCCAACCGCTCCGTCAACGGCAGGAACCTCCCCGAACCGTCCCGCGCCTCCGTCACCCCGTCCGTGAACAACAACAGCGTGTCCCGACGCGAGAACGGCACCCGCAACACCGGCGACCGTCCCCCCGCCACCAACGAGAGACCCAGCGGCGGCCCCGTCCCCTCCGGCAGCGCCCGCACCCCCGCAGGACCCACCACCAGCGCCGCCGGATGCCCGAAGTTCACCACGTCGATCCAGTCCTCGCCCGCCGGAGGAAAACCGATCAGCACCGCCGTCGCGAACCGCTCGAACGGCTGGCCCAGCTCCGAGCTGTACTGGTTGTGGCGCCGCATCCGGTTGTCCAACCGGTCCGCCACCAGATCCAGCTCCTCGTAGTACCCCGCCTCCCGGAACGTCCCCAGCAACGCCGCCGCCGCGTCCACCGCCGACGCCCCCTTCCCCTGGATGTCACCCAGCAGCACCCGCGTACCGTGCGGAGACGGCTGCACGTCGAAGAAATCCCCACCCACCTGCGCGTCCACATCCGCCGCCAGATACGCACTGGAAAGCAACAGATCACCCGTGTGCACCGGCAGAGGCCGCAGCACGGCCAACCGCGTCGCCTCCGCACCACTCTCCAGACTCAGCAACCTCGCATACGCCCGCTTCCGCAACCACGCCGCCAGCACCGCCAGCAACCCACCCGCCACCACCAGCAGGAAATCCGCCTGCCCCTGCTGGAACCGGTAGTCCGACGCACTGTCGAGCACCGCGTAGCTCACCGCCGACGCCGTCGCGAACACCGTCGTCATCACCACCCCGCACAACGCGGCGGCAATACCCGGCACCAGCACGATCCACGTCACCACACGCAGATGCCCCGACGAGTTCCAGTCGCCCACCACGATCGCCACCAGCAGCAGCGCGGGCAGGATCCACGACAGGTTCCACCGCCCGGCCTGCAACGGCCGGGCCATCCGGAACTCCCGCCTGCGACGGCGCCAGCGCGCCATCCGCAGCGACACCGTGCGGTCCACCCCTCCACCATCCGGCACCCCGACGGTCCCCGCCCGGCGGGGCCACGACCCGGTGGGCCGTCCAGGGCACACCACGGCCACCCGGCCCCGTACGCCAGAATGGCCGCATGACCCTGTTCCGCGACGACGGCATCGTGCTGCGCACCCAGAAGCTGGGCGAGGCGGACCGGATCATCACGATCCTCACCCGCGGCAACGGACGCGTGCGCGCCGTCGCGCGCGGCGTACGCCGCACCAAGTCGAAGTTCGGCGCGCGCCTGGAACCGTTCACGCACGTCGATGTGCAGTTCTTCGCGCGGGGCAGCACGCTGGTCGGCCGCAGCCTCCCCCTGTGCACCCAGGCCGAGACCATAGCCCCCTACGGCCGCGACATCGCCCCCGACTACCCCCGCTACACCGCCGGTACGGCCATGCTGGAGACGGCAGAACGCTTCACCGACCACGAAGGCGAACCCAACGTCCAGCAGTACCTGCTGCTCGTCGGCGGCCTGCGCACACTGGCCGCCGGGGCGCACGCCCCCGGGCTCGTCCTCGACGCGTTCCTCCTGCGCTCCCTGGCCGTCGGCGGCTACGCGCCCAGCTTCGACGACTGCGCCCGCTGCGGGCTCCCCGGGCCGAACCGGTTCTTCTCCGTCTCGGCGGGCGGCGCCGTCTGCGGCGACTGCCGCGTGCCCGGCAGCGTCGTCCCCTCGGGCGACGCGCTCCGCCTGCTCGGCGCGCTGCTCACCGGCGACTGGCCCACCGCCGACGCCGCCGAATCCCGCCACGTCCGCGAGGGCAGCGGCCTCGTCTCGGCCTACCTGCACTGGCATCTGGAACGCGGACTGCGCTCCCTGCGGTTCGTGGAGAAGGGCTGAGAGGACTACCCTCGGCGGCAGGATCGAACCGACAACTGGAGTTCCCCTATGGCCCCCCGCGGAATGCTGTCTACCCGTCTCCGGCAGCGTCGCGACCACCGCGCCCCGGATCCGCACCCGTCGGGAGCGCGGCCACCCAAGCTGCCCGGCGAACTCGTGCCGCGGCACGTCGCCATCGTGATGGACGGCAACGGCCGGTGGGCCAAGCAGCGCGGCCTGCCGCGCACCGAGGGGCACAAGGTCGGCGAGGGCGTCGTCCTCGACGTGGTCAAGGGCTGCATCGAGCTGGGCATCAAGAACCTGTCGGTCTACGCCTTCTCGACCGAGAACTGGAAGCGCTCACCGGACGAGGTCCGCTTCCTCATGGGCTTCAACCGCGACGTCATCGACCGGCGCACCGACGAACTCGACGCCATGGGCGTGCGCATCCGCTGGGCCGGGCGCGAGCCGCGGCTGTGGAAGTCGGTCGTGCGAAAGCTCCAGCACGCCGAGGAGCGCACCCGCGAGAACGACGTCATGACGCTGTACATGTGCATCAACTACGGGGGCCGCGCCGAGATCGCCGACGCGGCGGCCCGCCTCGCCGAGGACGTCAGGGCCGGACGGATATCGCCCGACAAGGTGAACGAGAAGACGCTGGCCCGCTACATGTACTTCCCCGACATGCCGGACGTCGATCTCTTCCTCCGGCCCTCGGGCGAGCAGCGCACCTCCAACTACCTCATCTGGCAGAGCGCCTACGCCGAGATGGTCTACCAGGACGTGCTGTGGCCCGACTTCGACCGGCGGAACCTCTGGGACGCGTGTGTCGAGTACGCCTCGCGTGACCGGCGGTTCGGCGGCGCGGTGCCCAACGAGATCCCGCCGCAGGCGCAGGGGCGTTGACCGGGGGGGCGTTGACGGGGAGCGGGGCCGTTCAGGCGGGGGGCCGGACGCCCGTCAGCCTCGCGCACAGCTCCAGCAACCGGTCCTGGAACGCCGGGTCCCGCACCGCGGGCAGCGGTGCGCGCTCGGCGCGGTGGTGGAGGTACCGGCCGGACGCGGTCGCCGCCGGATCGTCCGACACGGCGAGCCAGGTCTGCGTGCGGTAGCCCTCCTCCAGGTCGTCGGGCGCCCCCGGGCCGCCCATGCGGGTCGGGACCCAGCCCGGGTCCACCGCGTTCGACGGCACGTCAGGCCAGCGGCGGGCGAACGCGAAGGCGAGCGCCGTGTCGTACAGCTTCGAGTCCGCGTACGCCCGCGACCCGTTCCAGGGGCGGTCGGTCCACTGCGGGTCGGCCAGGCCGGGGTCCCCGCCGTGGTGCATGCCCGAGGAGAGGAAGACGAGCCGTCCCGGGCGGGTGAGCGAGACCGTCAGCAGGTAGGGGGCGAGGACGTTGACGGCGAGGACGGCCGGGAGCCCGTCCTCCGTGACGGCGCGGCGCGGCTCCCGGTCGCCGATGGCCGCGTTGTGGATCACGGCGTCGAACCTGCCCGTGGCGTCCGCCTGCGCGGCCAGGGCGCGGACGCCGGCGAGCGAGGACAGGTCCCCGGCCAGCGAGTCCGCGGCGCCGGGCGCCGCGGCGGCTGCCTCGCGGGCGCGCTCCTCGCTCCGTGCGTGCAGGGTGACCTCGTGGCCCTCGCCGATGAGATGGCGGGCCGCGAGCAGCCCGAGGCCGTCGGCCGAGCCGGTGATGAGTACGCGTGCCATGCGGCCACGATAGGGCCGTCGGCCCGGCGGGGCACCGGGAACCGGCGGCGCCCGGGGCCGCGTCGGGTCAGGGCCGCCGTCGGGTCAGGGACGGCCGGAGCGCGCGTACCAGCGGCCGTGCTGCCTGCTCACCTCGACGGGCCGCCCGAAACAGGCGGTCAGCCGCTCGCCCGTGAGCACCTCGTCGGCGGCGCCGTCGGCGATGACCCGGCCGTCGCGCAGCAGGACGGCATGGCTCGTCGTGGGCGGCAGCTCCTCCAGGTGATGGGTGACCATGATGGTCGTCAGCTCGGGACGGTTGGCCGCCAGCCGCGCGATCGCGTCCACCAGGTCCTCGCGGGACGGCAGGTCGAGCGCGTTGAACGGCTCGTCCAGCAGGAGCAGCGACGGGTCGGGCATGAGCGCGCGGGCGATCAGGACGCGAGCCCGCTGGCCGCCCGAGCAGACGGCCCAGGGGCGGTCGGCGAAGCCCTTGCAGTCCAGCTCCGCGAGCAGTTCGCGCGCCCGCTCGCGCGTCGCGTCGTCGTAGGCGCGCCACAGCGGTTGGACGGTCCCGCTCGCACCGGTGAGGACGACGGTGTGCGCCGTCTCCCGCTCGGGGACGCGCTGCGCCGGTGACACATGGCCCAGACGGGCGCGCAGTTCGCGCACGTCCACGCGGCCGAGCCGGTGCCCCAGGATCGTGGCGCTCCCGGTCGTCGGGTGCGAGACCGCGCCGACCAGCCGCAGCAGGGACGTCTTCCCCGCGCCGTTCGCGCCGAGCAGCGCCCAGTGCTCCCCGCCGCGCACCGTGAGGGACACCTCGTCGAGGATCACCTGCCCGGTCGTGTAGCGGCGGACGCCGACGTCGTCGAGCTGGACGACCACGGGGCGGTCCATGATCCCTCCCGTTCCCGATACATGGTTGTGTGCGCCTCGCATCAATCTACCCCAGGGGTCGGACTGCCGGACGGCGCGCGGCGGGGGACGTGAGGGGGCGGAGAGCCGGTCGGGGTGCCCGGGGCGGTCTTCTCTGATTGTTGCGAGCATGCCATTCTGAAGGACTCCTACTCGTGAGTATCTTCGAAGGGCGAACGCATGACCGCGCGCCTCGGCCGTGCCCTCCGCACCCGCCACTCCTTAGCGGGGGCCACCGCCGCCCTCGCCCTGAGCCTCCTCGGCCCGCTCGGTCCCGCCACCACCGCACCCGTCGCGCACGCCGCCGCCGCCCTCGCCCCGTCCACCCC
>NZ_JOEK01000024.1 GCF_000719135.1 Streptomyces avicenniae
CGAAGAACCCAGCTCAGACCGCAGTCACCCGTCCGGGGATGATCACTAAATCACCAGCCCAACACCTCGCTCATCTAGTGATCGTTCCCAGATTCGGCAGATGGTGCCGATGGCGACCAGGTCGTCCTCGAACAAGGCTCGTTGGAACCCTATGGTGAGGAATGCGCGCATGTTCTCGACGGTGCCGTTGAGTGCCTCGTTGGCTTCCCTGACGACTCTTTTACCGCCGTGCGTCGCCAGGATGTCGGCTATCGCTGCACGCAGTTCGGCCTCCGTCATCTCGTCCACCGGCGTGTCGGACGCGATCGTGACGGTGGTCGGAGTTTCCGCCGAACCGGCAGCGAGGGCGGGGGTCGTGAAGAGGAAGGCGGGAGTCAGAGCGGTGGCGGCGACGAGCAGTGCGGCGCGAGTTGATCGCATGGGCGTATACCTCCGTGAGCGGCTCAAAGGGTGAGGTTTTCTCATCCCCTGTGCTGCTAAACGATCTTACCTTGGTACAGGCCAATTATCGAACGACTGTACGAACGATGCCCTGCTCGTCCTTCGTGAGGTCCACACCGAACGGAAGACCCGCGCGGCCGTCACCCGCGACGACTCCACCACGCCCCCAACGCCCCTACATGCTGATACGTCATGGCTGACGGCCTTGGTGAAGGTCTGGTCCGCAGAGCGGAGGGGGAGTTCTGACGGGTCAGGCGGCGGCCGGACCGTACGCCAGGTGCACCACGCCGTTCTCGAACGTCTCGCTCGCCACGAGCTTCAGCGGAGTCCGCGGGTAGCCCTCGGGGAAGAGGCGCGGGCCCTCACCGAGCGTCAGCGGGTAGACGAGCAGGTGCAGTTCGTCCACCAGGCCGTCCGCCAGCATGGCCCGCACGAGGGTGGCGCTGCCGCTGACGTAGATGCCGCCGTCCACGCCGTCCTTGAAGCGGCGGATGGCCTCGGGGTCGTACGCGCCGAGCGAGGTGGAGTGCTTCCAGAGACTCTGCGGGTCCGTCAGCGTCGAGGAGACGACGTACTTGGGCGTGTCGTTGAAGAACGGCGCGCCCGGGTCGTCCTCGGCGGTCCGGGTGGACCAGGCGGGCGCGAAGCCCTCGAACGTCGTGCGGCCGAGCAGGATCGCCGAGCAGTCCCCGGTGACCGCGGTGAGGACCCGGGTCATGCCCTCGGTGAACCCGTACTCCATCGTCCACATCGGCGCGTCGATCACTCCGTCGAGAGTGATGAACTCGTGCACCTTGATCGTCCCCATGACGCGCTCCTCCGCTGCCCGCCCGGTCACGGCCTCCCCGCGTCCGTCGGCGTCACGGATACAGACAGCGGCCCTCGTCGGAACTCATCGCCCACCCGGATGTGGCGTGTGTCACAGTCGCGCGGTCGCCGAGTGGCGGGCAGGTCCTCCCGGCCGTGCAGGCGAACGCCACGCCCACGCCGGGAGGCGGCCCGGCGCCACATGAGGTGCCGGAGACCCGCCGACCACACGGTGGCGTGGGCGTGGCGTCGCGCCGAGGGGAGCGGAGGAGCGGCTGTGCCTACTCAGCCGCCGTGCGATCTGCTCACGCCTTCCACTGGGCGTAGTCCTCATACCGCACGGACGGGACTCCGTCCTTCACCAGGTCCAGCGTGAAGGCGTAGGTGCTCCCTTCCGTCAGGTCGTAGCCACCCGAGGCGCGGTGGGTCTTGCACTTGCCGTTGCCGCCCACGGAGAACGTGTCGTAGTAGTGGTAGCCCTCGACACTCACCTCCACTGCCCAGCCGTCGGCTTCGATGTCGCATATCTCGACAATGTCGCCGTGGGCCTCGAAGCGCAGGCGCCCGCCCGGGTCGCCGTCATCGGTGTGGAGGGTGTGGTCCCAGTCGATGGCCTGGGCCGAGGTGGCGTTGAGGGCGGGGAAGGCGAGGGCGGCAGCGAGGACGGCCGCGCAGCGCAGGGTCGTCTTCTTACGGGGCTTCCACATGAGGGCATCTTCCTTCGTCACGGCCCGCCACATGTCGTCAACAACAGCGCAGTGTGCGGGACTTGAGCGGACCCTAGCCCGCTGGTTCACACTCGGGAACGTTGCGACGCGCGTAGTTGATCAAGACTTGATGGTTCCGGAACTGCGCGGGAGCGGCCCGGCGAGCAGGGGCGTCCACCGGCAGGGACGCAGGTAAGGGCGCAGGTGGGGCGGGTACGGCCGGGGCCAAGGCGTCGCGAGCCTGCTGGACGGCGCGTGGCCTCGCGCCTTTCCTCACGTGTACGTTTTGAGGCAGCTCGCTGCGCGGCTCGGGCCCGCTGTGTGCCGGGCGTCGAGGTCGTCCGCGAGCGGCATGGCGGCATCGTGGTGCAGCGCCCAGGCCGGTTCTTCCTTCGACTTCCGCCACGGCCGGGTGAGATCTTCCAGCCGCCGCACGCCCGCGCGGTCAGAAGGCGAGCAGGGGGCGGGTTCCTGCGGGCGCCACGCCGGTAACGGTTGACCGAATCCGGGGTGACGCCCAGCTCCGCCGCGACAGCCCGCGCGCTGCTTCACCAGGTAGTTGACACGGGCCTGAACACTCTTCGGCGGCTGGCGGGTGAACGCCTCCTGCTCGGCACGCTCAACCGCGTCATCGATCTCCCCCAAACAGACTTCAGCCTCTGATTCGCAGCGGCGTTTAACCCCGGATTGTCGAATTCCCGTGGGAACCCGCCGGGGCGGGACCGTGTGGTCCGCCGTCGCTACGGCCGGGGGGCTCGCCAGATGCGGCTGCGCAGGTCGAGGCCGCGGATGACCTGGACCCGCCACGGCGTCAGGCGCAGGACGTGCAGCGCCGGGTCGGCAGGTGACTTCCAGAACGAGCCGAGGTGGTATCCGGCGCCGCGCGGGCTGGTGCGGGCGTAGAGGTCCCAGACGTGTTCCTTGACGTGTTCGGCGTCCTCCCAGGCGGCGACGGCGTCGATGGCGACCGAGTTGTTGCCAGGAGCCCAGTACGCGAACGAGGTGTGCGGGTTGTGCGCCAGGTGCGCCGCCTTGACCGGGGTCCGGTAGGTGGCCAGCCAGCCGAGCGGCTGCCCCTCGGACTTCTCCCACACCGGGATCAGCACCCGGGTCCTGGGCCGGTCGCGGGTGTCGATCGTGACCATCGTGGCGTAGCGGATGGCTCCGACGAAGGTGTTGAACTCGTCTTCGAGAGCTGCGAATTCGGGGACGGTCTCGCTCATGACGGGTCCGTGAACGACTCGACGGTGCGGGACAGGCTGGCCGCGCCGTGACCGGCGGCGACCTGCGCGTCGATCAGCTCCTTGAGCGGGGCGAGGGTGGGGACCGTGACGCCCTGTTCCCGGCTGGCCCGGATGATCGTCGCCAGCCCGGCCTGGTTCATGGCCAGGCTGGACTCGGTGGCGCCGTAGTCCGCTCCGTCCACCTCCTCGGCGAACGTCTCCAGCGCAGGGAAGGAGTCCGTCAGCCAGGACACCAGCATGGGCGTGAACTCGGCGGCGCCGATCCCGGCGGTGCGTGCCATCGCCGTCGCGTGAAGGAAGCCGCCGAGCATGCCGTACATCCCGGCGAGGACGGCCACGTCGTAGCCGGACGCCTGGCCCGCGTCCGTGCCGAGGAACGTGTGCCTCCCCAGCAGGGCCAGTTGGTCCTGCCAGCGCTGGTGGGCGGCCCGGGAGCCGCTGTAGTTGACCGAGGACGCGGCGGTGCCGATCGTCTGCGGCACGGCGTACACGGCTCCGTGGAGGTACTGCGCGCCGTGTCCCGCCGCCCAGTCGGCGAGTTCGCGGGCGTCCTGCGGGCCGCCCGAGGTCACGTTGACGAGCGCACGGCCGCGGACGGCCTCGGGTGCGCCGGTCAGTACCTCGCGCGCGGCCGAGGGGTCGAGGAGGGCGACGACGACGAGTTCGCCCGCCGCGACGGCCTCGGCCGACGTGGCGGCGAGGGTCGCCCCGTTCGCGACGAGAGGCTGCGCCTTGGCGGCGGAACGGTTCCAGACGGTCGTGGGGTGACCGGCGCGCAGGAACGCCTCGGCGAGTGCGCGGCCGAGGTTGCCGAGGCCGATGACGGAGACGGGTGCGGGAGAGGTGCTCATGGGTCCAGGCTCGCGCCACGGGGGCGGCGCGGCCAGTGACAGCGGTGACCCGAGGCGACAAAATCGTGCCACTAGGCTGAGGGGATGAGTGTGGGTTCGGTGGCCCTCGTCGTGCCGACGGAGATCGGTGTGGCGTTCTGGGACCTCTACGAGGTGAGCATCCCCGCGACCGTGTTCGGGATGCCGCAGCCGGATCTCGCCGACCCGTGGTACGAGCTGAGGATGTGTGGGGCGGGTGGGCCGGGCGCCGGGGCCGGTGCGGGGTTCGCGCTGCACACGCCGTACGGGCTCGACGACGTCGTGGGGGCCGGGACCGTCATCGTGACGTCGGTGCCGGACGACGTCATCGACGAGGGGGCGCCGGTGCGGCCCGAGCTGGTCGCGGCGCTGCGCGGCGCGCATGCCGCGGGGGCCCGGATGGTGTCGCTGTGCAGCGGCGCGTTCGCGCTCGCCGAGGCGGGGCTGCTCGACGGGCGGCGCGCCACCGTCCACTGGATGCACGCCGCGCCGTTGGCGGAGCGGTATCCGGGGGTGACCGTGGACGACTCCGTGCTCTACGTGGACGACGGTGACGTGCTCACCAGCGCGGGGATGACCGCGGCGCTCGACCTGTGCCTCCACCTGGTGCGCCGCGACCTGGGCGCGCACGTCGCCAACCAGCTGGCCCGTCGTCTGGTCCTGCCGGTGCATCGGCCGGGCGGGCAGGCGCAGTTCATCGACCAGTCCGTGCCCGCCTCGGACGACGAGGGCCTCGCGCCGGTGCTCGACTGGGCGCGGGCGCGTCTGGACCAGCCGCTGACGATCGAGGACATGGCGCGCCGGGCGATGATGAGCCGGCGGACGTTCTACCGTCGTCTCCAGCAGGCCACCGGCACGACGCCGCTGCGCTGGCTGCTCGGCCAGCGGCTCGCGCGGGCGCAGAGCCTCCTCGAATCGACCGACCTGCCGGTGGAGCGGATCGCGAGGCTGAGCGGTCTCGGCACGGTGAACAACCTCCGCCACCATTTCCTGAAGCAGCTCGGGGTCTCCCCCAGCGGCTATCGCAGCGCGTTCCCGCGGCAGCGGCAGGACTGAACCGGTCAGCCGCGGGGGGACGTGCTGTCGCGGACGACCAGGGTCGTGGCCAGTTCCACGCGGGGGCTCTCCAGTTCGTCGCCGTTGATCAGGCGCAGGAGGGTGCGCAGCGCGCTGCCGCCCATCTCCTTGAGCGGCTGGCGTACCGTCGTGAGCGCCGGGGAGACCCAGCGGGCCTCGGGCAGGTCGTCGAAGCCGACGACGCTGACGTCCTCGGGGACGCGCAGCCCGGCGCCGGTCAGCGCCTCGTAGCCGCCGATCGCCATGTGGTCCGAGCAGATGAACAGCGCGGTGGGCGGGTCGGGCAGCCCGATCAGCGCGCGGACCTGTTCCGCGCCGCTGGCGCGGTCGTGGTTGCCGTGCCTGACCAGCCCTGGCAGGACGTCGAGCCCGGCCGCCGCCATGGCGGAGCGGTAACCGGCGGTCCTGGCGCGCGTGTAGAGGTGCTCGGGCGGGCCGGTGACGAGCGCGATGCGGCGGTGGCCGCGCTGGAGGAGGTGGTCGGTGGCCTCGTAGGCGCCTGACCAGTTGGTGGTGCCTATGGACGTGACGTCCCGTGGCGGGTCGCTCAGCGGGTCGATCACGACGCAGGGGATCCCGGCGCGTGCCAGCCGGGCGAGTTGGGCGGGGGTCGCCTCGACGAGGCCGAGGACCACACCGGCGCTGCCGCGCTCCAGGATCCGGTCCACCCAGTCCTGGCCGCGCCCTGTCGGCCCGGTGGGGCGTGCCCGGGAGATGACCACGTGGACGTCGGCCTCGTAGGCCGCCGCCTCCATGCCGCTGGCCACGCTCGCGGGCCAGGAGCCGTCGAGTCCGCTCAGTACGAGATCGACGGTGCGGACCTGCCGTTCGGGACCCGGGGTGCCGCGGCGTACGTAGTGGTGCCAGCGCAGTGCCTCGTCCACCTTGGCGCGGGTGTCCTGCGAGACGTCGTCCCGGCCGTTGAGGACCTTGGAGACGGTGGAGACGGACACTCCGGTGATCTCCGCGATGTGCGCGAGCGTCGGGCGGGGCGTGTTGCTACCGGTCACGAGCCCATTCTCTGCTCTCCCGGCCCCTTCCGGGACACTGAGGCCAGCCGGACGGCGACGGGGACGCCGCCGTCGAGGACGGGAGTGCGGGCCCCCGCGTCGCGAGGACGCGAGGGCCCGCGTCCGGTCAGGGCTGGGTCACCCCCTGTCCGACGAAATCGACCCAGTTGACGTTCAGTTCACCGGTGGTCTTGACGAAGTACAGCGGACCACTGTCGGTCGCGGACGCGCCGCTGACCGGGGCGGCGAAGTCGCCGTACGTCTGCCATTCGCCGGTGGGCTGGACCTGGATGGTGGCGACGGTCGGCCCGGTCTCCGGGTTGCCGGTGCGGACCTCGACGGTGGCACCCGCGGTCGGGGAGGCCGCGCGCAGGCTGATCTCGTCGATGTTGGTCAGGTTGGCCGGGTTCCAGGCCCACCAGTCGCCGTTGTCGATGAAGCCGATGTTCTGGCCGCCGCCCGCGGAGTCACCGGTGTTCTCGATGGTGACGCCCGCGTCGCCGCCGCCGCCCGCGGACTCGACGCGGCCGGTGCTGTCGAAGTACTCGGCCTCGCGCTGCTTGGGCTGGAGGACGATGACCTCCTGCGTGGTGAGCGCGGGCGCGTCACCGTTGCCCTGGTCGGTGTAGGTGACGGTCACGGTGCCGAAGATGTTGGCGCCGATGTGGCCCGCGTCGCCGGGCAGCGGGAAGCTGCCCGAGCAGCCGTGGTACTGCTCGTAGCCGTGCGCGTGCTCGTCATGGCCGAGGGCGGGCTGGACCACGACGTCCTGGCAGTCCACCTCGCCGTCCTCCGCGTCGGTGACCGACACGTCGTAGGCGATGGTGTCGCCGAACTCGAAGAACCCGCCGTTCACCGGCCCGGAGACCTCGATGACGGGTGCCTCGTTGCCGGCCGTGATCTCGAGGTTGGACACGGCGGTCCTGCCGTCCTCGTCGGTCACGGTCAGCCGGGCGGTGTACTGGCCCGCCTCGGTGTAGGTGTGGGCGCCCGTGGGCTGCGTGCTGTCCTCGGTGCCGTCACCGTCGAAGTCCCACGAGAAGGTCACCGGCCCGCCGTCGGGGTCGTTCGAGCCGGCGGAGTCGAAGGTGACCTCCAGCGGCAGCGGACCCGAGGTGCGGCTGGGGGTGATCTGGGCGACCGGGGCGCGGTTGCCCTGGACGTAGTCCACCCGGTAGACGCCGGAGTCGGTGTTGTTGCCGCCGAAGCCGCTGCCCCACTCGATCACGTAGAGCGAGCCGTCGGGGCCGAACTCCAGCGCGTGCGGGCGGCTGAACTGGAGGTCCTCGAAGATGCGGGTCACCGCGGAGACGTCGGTGCGGTCCTGGTTCAGCTCGAAGGAGAAGAGCCGGCTGTCGTTCCAGTCCGCGAAGACGACGTTGCCGTCGAACGACTCGGGCCACTTGGTGTCGGACGCGAGGTCCGGGTCGTACTGGTAGGCGCCGCTGGTCATCGGCGCGCCGCTGCGGCCGATCTCCGGCGTGCTGGTCTCGGCGCCGAGCCAGACCTCCGCGGGCTGGGCGGCGGGCAGCTGGTCCACGCCCGTGTTGTTGGGCGAGTCGTTCACCGGGGCCGCGCAGTTGTAGGCGCTGCCCGAGGTGCT
The DNA here is from genome assembly GCF_000719135.1 of Streptomyces avicenniae. Lineage (GTDB taxonomy): Bacteria > Actinomycetota > Actinomycetes > Streptomycetales > Streptomycetaceae > Streptomyces > Streptomyces avicenniae. The sequence goes on from NZ_JOEK01000024.1 coordinate 7,759, forward strand.
GTTGCCGAAGTTGTAGTCGATGTAGGGGGTGTTGTCACCGACGCAGTAGGGCCAGCCGTAGAAGCCGGGCTCGTCCACGATGTTCCACTCGACCCGGCCCTCGGGGCCGCGCGTCGCGCTGGCGCTGCCCGCGTCGGGGCCGTAGTCGGCCACGAAGAGCTGGTCGGTGGTCGGGTCGAGGCCGATCCGGAACGGGTTGCGGAAGCCCATCGCGAAGATCTCGGGGCGGGTGTCCGCGGTGCCGGGCGCGAAGAGGTTGCCGCCGGGGACCGTGTAGGAGCCGTCGGCCTGGGGGGTGATGCGCAGGATCTTGCCGTTCAGCGAGTTGCTGTTGGCGGAGGTGCGCTGCGCGTCCCAGTTGCCGCGGCCGTCACGCTCGTCGATCGGCGCGTAGCCGTCGCTGGCGAACGGGTTGGTGTTGTCGCCGGTGGCGATGTACAGGTTGCCCTGGGTGTCGAACTCCAGCGCGCCGCCCGCGTGGCAGCACTCCTGCCGCTGGGTCGGGACGGTCAGGACCACTTCCTCGCTGGCGAGGTCGAGGCTGTCGCCCTCGACGGTGAACCGGGAGACCCGGTCCTCCGAGGCGCCGCCCTGGGGCGAGTAGTAGAGGTAGACGTAGCCGTTGTCGGAGAACGCCGGGTCGAGGGCGATGCCGAGCAGGCCGAACTCCTGGCCGGTGTACACCGGCAGCGTCCCGGCCGTCACGACCGAGCCGTTGGTGAGGACGATGTTGACGGCGCCGTTGCGGTCGATGTAGAAGACCCGGCCGTCGTCGGCGATGTCCAGTTCCATCGGGTTGCTGGTGTTGTCGTCCAGCGTGACCTTCTGGAAGTCGGACGCGAGGGGGTCCTCGCCGCCCGCTTCCTCGCCGGAGCAGTCGGCCGCCAGGACGCCCGCGGCCGTCTGGATGCCGCCGAGCAGGTGGTCGAGGAACTCCGGTTCTGCGAAGGACTCCTGGGTGTGGCCCATGCCGGTGTACCAGGCGCGGCCGGTGTTCACGTCCTTGCACCAGGAGATCGGGTGGTCGTCACCCATGGTGCCGCCCTCGTACGAGCCCTCGTCCAGGGTCGCGAGGACGTGTGCGTCCTCGCGGGGGTTGGGCGCGTAGTTGTACCACTCGTCGTGGCGGTCCCACTCGGCGGGGAGGGAGGCGGTCGAGGGGTGGTCGGCGTCCTCGACGTGGACGGTGGCGTCCTGGGGCGCCGGGTGGCCGGCGAAGTAGCCGCCCACCAGGTCGCCGTACCAGGGCCAGTCGTACTCGGTGTCGGCCGCGGCGTGCACGCCCGCGTAGCCGCCACCGCCCTCGATGTAGCGCTGGAAGGCGCCCTGCTGGTCGTCGTTGAGCACGTCACCGGTGGTGGAGAGCCAGATGACGACCTCGTACTCGGCGAGGTCCGCGTCGTTGAACACCGAGGCGTCCTCGGTGGCGGTGACCTCGAACCCGTTCTGCTCGCCGAGGTCCTGGATCGCGGCGATGCCCGCCGTTATCGAGTCGTGGCGGAAGCCCGCGGTCTTGCTGAACACGAGGGCGTTGAACGTCTCGGCGCCGTGGCCCGGATGGGCGACGGCGACGCCGCTGGCCGCGACGGCCAGGGTGACCGCGACGGCACCGACCCGTGCCGTCCGTCTCAGAAATTGCTGTGCTGATCTCAACACGGCTCCTCACAGGGAAAGGTGGGGGAACGCCTCTTGGGTTCAGGCGTTCAATTCCTGTGCACTGCGGGCCGGTCCCGTGCGGGGCCGTCCCGAATCCCCGCGGGCGTGGGCGCGGCCCGTGGGAAGTTCTGGCGGGTGGCCGGACGACGCGGGGCCCGGTGACACCTGGCCCGCCGCCGACCGTGGGGGTGGCGGGAGGGACAGGCCGGGGAACCGGGGGTCATCGGTCCCGTGTGCGTCGGCCGACCGTACTCGAAACATTTCGAAAAAAGTTGCTGTGTCGCCGGAACTGTAGGAAGCCCGATGAACGTCAGTCAAGACTCAGGACACGCCGACATCGAACAAGTGCCGGAAACGTGGCGGTAACACCGGAGTGCGGCGGGCGGCGGCGTGGATGGCCGGAACCGCCGGTGTCCGGGGAAGGGCCCTGTTGACACGGCGGGTTGCGGTGTGGTGGGGGGCCTCCCTGACGGGTCGTCGGACGGGGTGGCGGTGCGGGGTCAGGTCTGGCGCAGCGGGGTGTACGCCTCGGCGTCGAGGCCGAAGGTCCAGGCGACGCCCTCGCGGGCCGTCCTGGTCCGTGGCGGGACGCGCAGCCAGTAGGTGCGGGAGGTGCCGTCCGGTTCCGGTGTGGAGTTGACGACCTCGACCATCACGACGTCCTCGTCCCCGGGCAGCGGGATGCGCCACAGGACGCCGGTGTCGTCCCGGTGCACCGGGGTGGCGCCGGACTCGGTCAGGTAGCGGTCGTATCCGTAGTGTTCGAGCATCACTCGGCGCAGCTCGGCGTTCTCCTCCTCGCGGATACGGGCCGGGGTCAGGGAGCCGAGGCCGGTGAGGAAGTCGCCGGGGACGGGCAGGCCCCGCCAGGCGTGCAGGGCGAAGCCGTCCGGCCAGCGGAGTGCCGGTCCGTCCGCGCGGTCGAGGCGGCCCGCCTCGTCGCGGTGGAGTTCGGCGGGCCGCTCGGCGAGGACGGCGAGGTCGGTGTACGGCCACCACCAGCCTGCCGTGCGGGCCACCTGCGCCAGGCCGTCGAGACCGGCTCGCGGGCGGGCGAGGGCGTGCAGCCAGGCCGCGTCGTGCTGGCCGAGCACGGCGTCGAGCAGGAGGAGCCGGGTGCGTGACTCCTCGGCGCGCGTCCCTCCGACGGTCTCCACGACGGTCTGTCTGATCCGGTTGACCAGTGGGGTGGTGACGTCCCACAGGCCCGCGCCCGTGGTCCGCCAGTGGGCGCTCCATCCGGCCGGTCCCAGCCGCTTGTGGAGCGCGTCGCGGGCGGCGGCGAGGGGCTGGTCGCGTATCTCGGCGCGGACGCTGTGCCCGGTGTGCGGCGGGGCGCCGTCGGCGCCCGGCACCGTGGCGGACAGCAGCCGGACCGCCTCCAGCGGGGAGCCGACCCACAGGATGCGCGCGGGTTCCGGCAGGCCAGCCTGCCGGTAGGCCAGGCGGACGCCCGCCTCGGCGACGGCCCGTTCTGCCGGGCCCGTGGCGACGGCCAGGGCCCGCCAGTCGATCTGTTCTTCCATGGTGCTGCTCCTCGATTCCGCGATGTGCCGTCGGTCCGCCGTGCCGGGTGTCAGTCGGCGACGATCCGCACGGAGCCCGGGACGTACTCGCGCTGCCGTATGACGCGGTACCAGCCGCGTGGCAGGGAGATCGGCGCGTGCTCCTCGTGGACGACCCGGGCGCCGTCGGGTACGTGGAGAAGCATCGGCGCGGTCGGGCCCGCCTCGCGGATGAGACGGCCGGGGCCGAGCACGGCGTGCGCGTGGCCCGTGACCTCGCCCAGGGCGAGGACCAACCGCCCACGGGAGTCCCGTGGTTCGGACACGGCGCCCTGCGCCGTGGCGGGCACGGCGTCCTCGGCCAGCGGCGCGATGAGGACGTCTCCTTGCCGGTACATGCGTCTCCCCTTCCGTCGGCACGCGGTGTGCGACGAGGAGGACCGTAGGGCAGGGCACTGACAACGGGCCGCGTCATGGGGGTGGAGCGCCGCGCTGTCAGTGGTCCTTGGTAGAACTCCCGTACTGTCCATCGGCACGACGAGGAACGGGCGCGGCATGACGATCACGGCGCACAAGCAGCAATTCCACGACCTGCCCGTCTTCGACTTCCCCGAGGCGGTGAAGGACCCGGGGGGCGGCGGACTGCCGGAGCCGGGCGCCGTCGCCTGGCGGGTCGCGGTCGCGGCGTACGACAGTTCGGAGCAGTGGGAGGCGGCGTTCGCCCGGTTCATGGCGGCCGTGGACACCACCGCGGTCCGCGCCCTGGTCGTCGGGGCCTGGAGCGACGTCTACGAGAACGGCCCCGAGGCGGTGATCGAGGCGCTGGTCGGCGCGCGGGACCGGCTGCCCGCGCTGCGGGCGCTGTTCCTCGGCGACATCGTGATGGAGGAGGCCGAGATCTCCTGGATCACGCAGGGGCGGGCCACGGCGCTCCTGGACGCCTTCCCCGACCTGGAGGAGTTCGGTGTCCGGGGCGGTCAGGGCCTGGAGTTCCCGGCGGTGCGGCACGAGCGGCTGCGTTCGCTGACCGTCGAGACGGGCGGGATGCCGGTCGCGGCGGTGCGGGGTGTGGCGGCGAGCGACTTCCCCGACCTGGTGCACCTGGACCTGTGGCTCGGGACGTCGCAGTACGGGGGCGACGCGGAGGTGGGCGACCTGGCGCCGATCATGGCCGGGGACCGGCTGCCGTCGCTGCGTCATCTGGCGCTGCGCAACAGCGAGATGCAGGACGCGGTGTGCGAGGCGCTGGCGTCGGCGCCGGTCGTGGCCGGGCTCGACGTGCTCGACGTCTCCATGGGGGTGCTGACGGACGAGGGGGCGGCGGCGCTGCTGACCGGGCAGCCGCTGACGCACCTCGACCGGCTGGACATGAGCCACAACTACCTGAGCGAGCCGATACGGGACCGGCTGCGGGAGACGCTGGAGCCCGCGGGGGTCACGCTGGACCTGGACCGTGGCGACGCCGAGGACGACGAGGACGACGACGACACCGTGTGGCGCTTCGTCGCGGTCGGTGAGTGACGTACGGGCGGCGGCCCGCCGGTGGGCCGTCGTCGGCAATCCGGACAACCGGCGGGTGACGCTGTTCCTGGACGCGGCCCGCGCGGCGGGGGCGCCGCCGCCCCGTGTGGTCGCCTGGCGGGACGTCCTGCGGGACGGCGGGCACGCCTTCGCCGACGACGAGGTGGTGCGGCTGGACTCGCCGGGCGAGGACGCCGCAGTGGACCGGCTGCTGCGGGACGTCGGGGAGCCGACGCGGGTGGAGGGGTCGGCCACCTGGTACGCCCGTTTCCTGGGGGCCGTGCGCTCGCTGCGCGGCGGGACGCGGCTGGACGACCCGGGCGACCTCTCCGCCCTGTTCGACAAGCGGCTGTGTCACGCCAGGCTGGCCGCGGCGGGCGTGCCGGTGCCCGACTCCCCCACCGCGGGGCGGCCGGTGCGCGGCTGGGAGGACGTGCGGGCGGCGGCGCGGGAGCACGGCGTGAGCCGTTTCTTCGTCAAACCGGCGCACGGCTCGTCGGGTTCGGGGATCCTGGCCGTCGAGACCTCGGCGTCCGGCCGGATCAGGGCGACCACGCCGGTGGAGGTCGCGCCGGGCGGGCGGCTGCACAACACGCTGCGGGTGCGGCGCCTCACCGACGAACGGGCGGTCGCGGGGATCGTGGACACGCTGGCCCCGGACGGCCTGCACGTCGAGCGCTGGCTGCCCAAGGCCGCCGTGGGCGACAGGTCGGCCGACCTGCGGGTCGTGGTGGTGGCGGGCCGGGCGACGCACGCGGTGCTCCGCACGAGCCGTCTGCCGCTGACGAACCTTCACCTGGGCGGCACGCGGGGCGACCTCGCAGCCGCGGTCGCCACGGCCGGTGACGGGTGGGCGCGCGCCCTGGAGGTCTGCGAGCGGGCCGCGGCCTGCTTCCCCGGCACGCTGTGCGTCGGCGTCGATCTGCTGCCGGTCGGCGGCTGGCGGCGGTTCGCCGTGGCCGAGGTCAACGCCTTCGGCGACCTCCTGCCCGGCCTGGGCGGGCTGCCCGGCACCGGCGCGGAGGCGCTGGACACCTACGGGGCGCAGGTCGCGGCCGTGCTCGGCGCCCCGCCGTTCGGCCCGCCTGCCCCCGGCGCCACGCCCCGCGACCACCGTCAGGGGACCTGCCATGCAGCCCGCTGACGCGATCGGCCCCGGTGCACAGCCCGACATGAACGCCGTGGTGGGCCGCGACGACCTGCTGCTGCTCACCCTCGACACGCTGCGGTACGACGTGGCGGTGGAGCTGGCCGCCGCCGGGCGGCTGCCGAATCTCGCGGCGCACCTGCCGGGCGGGACGTGGGAGGAGCGGCACGCGCCCGGCAGCTTCACCTATGCGTCGCACCAGGCGATGTTCGCCGGTTTCCTCCCGACGCCCGCGGCGCCCGGGCGGCATCCGCGGCTCTTCGCCGGGCGGTTCCCCGGCAGCGAGACGACCGCCGACGGGACGTTCGTGTTCGACGCCCCGGACCTGGTCGGCGCGCTGGCGGGCCGCGGCTACCGCACGGTGTGTGTCGGGGGCGTCGGGTTCTTCAACAAGCAGGGAGCGCTGGGGAGCGTGCTGCCAGGCCTGTTCCAGGAGAGCCACTGGGAGCCGGCGTTCTCCGTCGCCTCGCCGACGTCGTTCGAGGCGCAGGTGACGCGGGTCGAGGAGGTCGTGGCCGCACTCCCTGCGGAGCGCAGGCTGTTCCTGTTCCTCAACGTGTCGGCGCTGCACCAGCCGAACTGGTTCCATCTGCCGGGCGCGACAAGGGAGTCGGGCGACGGGCGGGAGAGTCACGCGGCGGCGCTGGCCTACGTGGACCGGCACGTGGGGCGGCTGTTCGCGGCGATGAGTTCGCGGCGCCGCTGCTTCGCCGTCGTCTGCTCCGACCACGGGACCGCGTACGGCGACGACGGGTACACCGGGCACCGCCTGGGCCACCCCTCGGTGTGGACCGTGCCCTACAGCCACTTCTTCCTGGAGCCGCCCGCATGACCGTCGCGACGTCCGTCCGCCCGTACCAGCACTACGTGTACGCCTATCCGCACAAGACCGCCTACCGGGAACTGCCGGAGCGGCCGTCGCTGGCCGACCTGTGGGCCGGGGAGCCACGGGGCGCGCTGTCGTTGTACGCGCATGTGCCGTTCTGCGAGGTCAGGTGCGGGTTCTGCAACCTGTTCACGCGGGTCGGCGCGCCCGAGGGGCTGACGGGACGCTACCTGGACGCGCTGGAGCGGCAGGCGGTCGCCGTACGGGAGGCGCTCGGTGACGAGGCGCCGGTGCGGTTCGCGAACGCCGCGTTCGGCGGTGGCACGCCGACGTTCCTGACGGCCGACGAGCTGGCGCGGCTGTGCGACATCGCGGAACTGCGGATGGGCGCGGAACTGCGGGCCGTGCCGCTGTCGGTGGAGGCGTCGCCCGCCACGGCGACCGCCGACCGGCTGGCGGTGCTGGCCGAGCGGGGCGCGACCCGGCTGAGCCTGGGGGTGCAGAGCTTCGTGGACGAGGAGGCGCGGGCCGCGGTGCGACCGCAGCGCCGCGCGGACGTGGAGGCCGCGTTGGGGCGGGTGCGCGACGCGGGGATACCTGTGCTCAACATCGACCTGATCTACGGCATCGACGGTCAGACGGCGGCCAGCTGGCGGCGGTCGCTGGACGCGGCGCTGGCCTGGCGGCCGGAGGAGATCTACCTCTACCCGCTCTACGTGCGCCCGCTGACGGGGCTGGGCCGCCACGCCGACCCGCTGCTCGCCGACCTGGCCTGGGACGAGGAGCGGCTGCGGCGCTACCGCGAGGGCAGGGACCACCTGCGGGAACAGGGCTACGAGCAGGCGTCGATGCGCATGTTCAGGCGCGCCGACGCGCCGCCGCAGGGCCCGGACGACTACGCGTGCCAGACCGACGGGATGATCGGCCTCGGGTGCGGCGCCCGCTCGTACACGTCGTCGCTGCACTACTCGTTCGACTACGCGGTGGGCATGCGGGAGGTGCGGGGCATCATCGACGCCTATGTCGCGACGTCGGACTTCGGCCGGGCGGTCCACGGCCGCGCGGTCACGGGGGACGAGGCCAGGCGCCGTCATCTGCTCCAGTCGCTGCTCCAGGCGGGCGGGTTCGGGCCGGACGCGTACCGGGCCAGGTTCGGCAGCGCGCCGCACGAGGACTTCCCCGCCGAGCTGGCGGCGCTGGCCGCGCGGGGGTGGCTGGACGAGGGGGCGGCGGACCGGCTGCGGCTGTCGCCCGAGGGCCTGGCGCACTCCGACGCCGTCGGGCCGATGTTCTTCTCCCCCGCCGTGCGCGCGGCGATGGCCGCGCACGAACCGAGGTGACGGGCCGTGCACCTGACGATCCTGTACCGGGGGCCGCTGGCCTCGTGCGACTACGACTGCCCCTACTGCCCGTTCGCGAAGCGGCGGGACAGCACGGCGCAGCTCCGGGCCGACCGCGCGGACCTGGAGCGGTTCACCGACTGGGCACGCTCGCGCCCCGAGGAGCGCCTGTCGGTGCTCTTCACGCCGTGGGGCGAGGGGTTGACGCGGTCCTGGTACCGGCGCGCGCTGGTGGACCTCTCGCACGAGCCGGGCGTCGAGCGGGTGGCGATCCAGACGAACCTGAGCTGCCGGACCGAGTGGTTGGCCGAGGCGGACACGGACACCGTCGCGCTGTGGTGCACGTACCACCCGGGGCAGACGCCGTACGAGCGCTTCGTCGGCAGGACGCGCCGAGTGGCGTCGCTCGGCGTGCGGTTCAGCGTGGGGGTGGTCGGCCTGCCGGAGCACCTGCCGGACGCGCGCCGCCTGCGCGCCGAGCTGCCGCCGCACGTCTACCTGTGGATCAACGCGGCGGAGGGGCACGTCTACACGGACGAGGAGGCGGCGGTGTGGACGGCGATCGACCCGCTGTTCCCGTTCAGCCGCCATCCGCACCGGTCGGCGGGACGGCCGTGCCGCACGGGCGCCACGGTGGTGTCCGTGGACGGTACGGGGACGGTGCGGCGCTGCCACTTCGTGCGGGACGAGCTGGGGAACCTGTACGACGGGTCCTACCGGCGGGCGCTCGCCCCGCGGCCCTGCCCGCTGGCGGTGTGCGACTGCCACATCGGGTACGTCCATCTGGAGACGCTGCCGCTGTACGACACGTTCGCGGGCGGGGTGCTCGAACGGGTGCCGACGGCGGCGGCGCTGGCAGGGCCGGTGCGGTTGCCGTCGCCGCTGCCGATGCCGGGCGGGGCGGCGGGCTGAAGGGCGGGCGGGCGGCCCGTCACCGCCGGGCGGGGCGCCTGGTCCGGCGGCGCCAGGGGTGCACGAGGGTGGCCAGCAGGGCGCCGGTCGGGGGGAACGACCGGGGGTCGTGCAGGCCCACCGCGCCGGGCCGGCGGCCGGGACGCCAGGTGAAGCTGCCGAAGAGGTGGTCGAGCACGGAGAGATCGACGGCGTAGTGCCCGGCCTCGGCGAGGTCGGTGCTGTGGTGGAGGCGGTGCTGTTCCGGGCTGGAGACGACGTGGTTGAGCCAGCCGAGCCGGACGTCGATGTTCGCGTGCACGAAGTAGCCCTGCGCGACGACGAACAGCCCGGCGACGAAGACGCTGTCCTGGGAGAACCCGGCGCCGGCAAGGGCCAGCTGGGTCGCGCCCTGGGAGAACGCGACGTCGAGGACGTGGTTCACGCCGTTGTTCGCGACGTTCACCTTCTCCGGCACGTGGTGCACGCCGTGCAGGCGCCACAGCCAGGGGTTGGTGTGGCCCAGGCGGTGCACGGCGTATCCGGCCAGCGCGCCCGCCAGCACGGCCAGGGGGATCTCGGCGGCCAGCGGCAGCACCGGCTGCGGCTCCGCCAGGACGGCGACGGCGGCGGACACCAGGCCCTGCGCGATGCTGCCGCCCACCGCGGTGATGAAGAAGTAGGCGCCGTACCAGCGCCACTCGCTGCGGTCGGGGTGCCAGGAGCGGTCGTACGGGATCAGGCGCTCCAGGAGCCCCAGGAACAGGACCGTCCACAGGAGGAACAGCATGCTCGGCAGGCTCGGCTCCCAGTCGAGGCCGAGCGTCAGCCAGGCGAGGGCCACGAGCACGGTGATCAGGAGCGGATAGGCGCACCTCCCGAGCCAGCGCAGCGGCGTGGGCACGGAATCCGGTTCCGGTGGCCCTGTTCCCGTGGACGCGAGCGGGTCCCGCATCTTCCCCACTTCCTTCCTCCTCCGTTCCCGGACGCGGGTCCGCGGGCAACGGCGGCATGTCCCCCGCCCCGGCCTGTCCGGGCATGCACATAACAACAGTATGTGGACGCTCGGACACCCAGAGCAACCTCGACCGGAAGGGCACGCCTGTTCCGGTGAGGGCGGTCGGTATGTGTGCTGTGGGGGGTCAACTGCGGTGTGTGGGGTGGGTGGTCGGGTCGGGGTGGTCGGGGTGACGTTCCGTGTCGGGGGGTGGTGTGTGGGGTGGGGGCGGTCAACTGGCGGTCGGGCCGGTGCGGTTGCGGGATGTGGGTCAACAGACGGCGGTGCGTGAGGTGGTGGCGGTCTGGGCGTG
>NZ_JOEK01000025.1 GCF_000719135.1 Streptomyces avicenniae
CGGGTTCGACGGGCATCAGCCGTACTCTCCTGAGGAGGTGCGGGAGGCGTTGCAGATCGGTCCTGACGCGCCGATCATCACGACGGACGCGCGGCATCGTGCGGAGTCCAAGAGCGCCCTGATCACCCTCGTCGAACACGCGCTGCTCGCGCGGCTGCACTGAGCGCCACCCGTCCGGCGGCGCGCCCCCCGCGCCGCCGCTGTGGTGTTCGCCACCCGTAGGACGCGTTCTTGCACGCCCGACCGGCACGGTCGGGCACGGTCCGCGAACAGCTCGCACACGTTCCCGGCCCTCGCGCACACGCGAATCATCCGCTTTGCCGTCATCTCGGACATGCGTCCGCTTTCCTCCCGCACGATCCGCCGGAACCTCCCTGTTTCCAGGGATTGGAAACCCTCTGTTCGGCATGCTGGAATCCCCTGGACCCCCGCAGAAGTCACGGCCCCGTCCGCGACCGCGTGCCGGTGCCGGGAGGTGAGAGCCAGTGAGCCGCAGAAGCACGACCCCCGACGCGCCGGACGACCCGCGCCGGGGCAGCACGCACACCCCGTCGGCGGGCAGCCGCCTCGCCCCGCGCAACTGGCGCGTCGCCACCAAGCTCAACGCCATCCTGCTCATCCCGGTGCTCGTCGCCCTCGTCCTCGGCGGCATACGCGTCTACGGGTCGTACGAGCGCTGGCAGGAGGCCACGGACGCCGAGCGCACCGCCGAACTCGTCCGCGCGGCCACGGCGTACGCCCACGCCGTCATCGACGAGCGGGACGTCACCGCCACGCCGCTGCTGGAGGGCAGGGACGACGACCCCGTCATCGGTGACGCACGGGCCAGGACCGACGAGGCCCGCGACGAGTTCGCCGCCCGCGCCGCCGCCGCCCCCGACACCGCCAACCTCCGCCGCCGCGTCGCCGCCGTCACCGAGGCCGAGACCCGCCTGGACACCCTGCGGCGGCAGGCGTACACCGACGTCCTGCCCGGCGCGGCCACCGAGGAGGCGTACGTCGCCGTCCAGCGCCCCCTCATGTCCTTCTCCAACGAACTGGGCCTCGGCACCGGCAACCTCGCCGCCTACGGCCGCGGCGTCTACGCCGTCTCCCTCGCCAAGGCCGCCAGCTCCCTCCAGCGCTCCCTGGGCACCCACCTCCTCGTCGCCCCAGGCCCAGGCGAGGCGGCCACCGGCGAGCAGCGGGGGGCGTTCCTCTCCTACGCGCGGCTCGAAGAGATCGCCCGGGGCGAGTTCACGGCGGCCGGGACGGAGGACGACGCGCGGCGGCTCGCGGCCGTGACGGCCGAGGCCGGACGCCGCACCGCCGCGCGCCAGCCGTCTGCGCCCGACCTGGAGGCGATGACCCGGCTCATCGCCGCCGGGGCGGCGGGCGAGGACATGCCGGAGGAACTGACCCCCAGCGCCTGGTTCCGGGCGGCGACCGACGAGTTCGAGGCGTACCGCGAGATCGAGACCGGGCTGGTGGACGCCGCCGTCCGCGAGGCGGGCGACGTCGCGTCCACCGCGCGCCGCGACATGGCGCTCAACGCCGCCGCCGTCCTCGCCGCGGTCCTCCTCGCCTTCCTGGTCGCGGGCCTCGTCGCCCGCTCGATGAGCCGCAGCATGCACCGGCTGCGCACCGCGGCGTTCGACGTCGCGGGCCACCGCCTCCCGGCGGTCGTGGACCAGCTCTCCCGCAGCGACCCGTCGGGCATCGACACGCGCGTCGCGCCGATCGACGTCCACAGCCGGGACGAGGTCGGCCAGATCGCCCGCGCCTTCGACCAGATCCACCGCGAGGCCGTCCGTCTGGCGGGCGAACAGGCCGTGCTGCGCGGGAACCTCAGCACCCTCTTCAGCAACCTCTCCAGCCGCAACCAGGAGCTGATCGAACGCCAGCTCGCGCTGATCAGCGCCCTGGAGAGCCACGAGGCCGACCCCGACCAGCTCGCCTCCCTCTTCGAGCTGGACCACCTCGCGACCCGCATGCGCCGCAACGGTGAGAACCTCCTCGTCCTCGCGGGCCAGGAGCCCGAGCACCGTTGGGACCGCCCGGCCTCCCTGGTGGACGTCCTGCGCGCCGCCGCCTCCGAGGTCGAGGACTACGCCCGTATCCACCTGCTCGGCGTCGCCCCCGTCGTGGTGCGCACGGGCGTCGTCAACGACCTCGTGCACCTCCTCGCGGAACTCCTGGAGAACGCCACGGTGTTCTCCTCGCCGCAGAGCACGATCCGCGTGACGGCGACCCGGCTGCCGGACGGCCGGGTGATGGCCGAGATCCACGACCAGGGCGTCGGGCTCCCCCCGGCCGGTTTCGCCGACATCAACGGACGGCTCGCCGACCCGCCCAGGCTCGACGCGGCCGTCGCCGGGCGCATGGGCCTGTTCGTCGTCAGCCGCCTCGCCGAGCGGCACGGCATCCGCGTCCAGTTGCGGCCCGCCGAGGGGGCGGGGACGACCGCGCTCGTCATGCTCCCGGCGTCGGCCTGCTCCGACGCCCCCGAGGACGCCGTCACGCCCGAGTCCCCGGCATCCGGCCCCGTGGGGCCCCTCGTGCGGCCCTCGTACGACCACGCGGCGCTCGAACGCGAGGGCGGAGGAATTGCCCGCACGGGCACCTCGGACCCCACCGCGCCCCCCGTGTCACGCCGCCAGGGACCGCGCCACGCGCGCCCTCCGGCGCTCGACCGGGCGGACGCGCCCCCGCTCGCCCCGGATGCCACCGAATCCGCACCGGGCGAACATCCCACGACACAGCGGGGTTTCGAGCCGGTCACACCCATCGCGGAATCGCCCCGCGGTGGTCCCGCCGGAGCCGCACAGCGCGTAGGCTTCACTGGCACAGACCCGGTCGTGGCGGATGACCGCGCCATGACCGGCGCGGGACTACCCCGCCGTGAACGAGCAAGGCAGCAGCCCGAGGAGGACCCGGCACAGCGACTGCGGGACGAGCCCCAGGAACCGTCGGCACCGCCGACGCCCGGGGAGGCGTGGCGGGAACGCGGGCCGCGCCGAGAGGAGCGCTCGGGAGGCACCACGTCCTCCGGGCTCCCCCGACGAGTGCCGCAAGCCCATCTGACCGAACACTCCCCACCGGAACCCACCCCGGACCAGCCCCAGATCTCGCGTGATCCGAAGGATGTCCGCGGCAGGCTGAGCAGTCTGCGCCGCGGTGTACAACAGGGCCGCGGCGCCCGTGACGCCCGTGGCGCGCAGAACGACGAATACGATCAGGAGCGTTAGTGTGAGGCCGATGAGCCAGGCGGCGCAGAACCTGAACTGGTTGATCACCAGTTTTGTGGAGAACACTCCGGGGGTGTCGCACACGGTG
>NZ_JOEK01000026.1 GCF_000719135.1 Streptomyces avicenniae
ATCAAAACATTGGCATTGACTTTTGGCACGCTGTTGAGTTCTCAAGGAACGGACGCTTCCTTCAAAACCCTCTCGGGCCTCTCCGGGCGCTTCCCTTCGCTGTGTCCACTACTTTAGTGGCGTCTCCCGGATTTCTCCAAATCGGCCCCCGCGCGGTCTTTTCGGGCCATGCCGAAAGAGACCCTTGCGGGTTTCGAGAAGTAGAACGAGAGAGTGCCACCTCAGTGACGGAAGCTGCTCTCCGGGACCACCGGTGAATCCGGCGGCTCGGTGGCAGCTCGGAGAACATTACGCGCCCGTGTCAGTGGCGTCAAACCGGGTGGTCAGGCGGCGACCGGGGCCTCGGCCTCCCTGTCGGCGACCACCATGTCCCCCGTCTCCCCGGCGGCTGCGGCACGCCTGCCGATGACGAACACGTAGAAGAGGAACAGCAGCTCGGCGACCACGCCGATCGCGATCCGGCCCCAGGTCGGCAGCCCCGAGGGGGTGACGAATCCTTCGATCACGCCGGAGACGAGGAGGACGGCGGCCAGCCCGATCGCCATGCCGAGCGCCGCCCGCCCCTCCTGGGCCAAGGCGGACGAGCGGGTGCGCGGCCCCGGGTCGATGACCGTCCACCCCAGGCGCAGTCCGACGCCCGCCGCGAGGAAGACGGCCGTCAGCTCCAGCAGTCCGTGCGGCAGGATCAGCCCGAGGAACACGTCCAGACGCCCGGCCGAGCCCATCAGGCCCACGCCGATGCCGACGTTGACCGCGTTCTGGAGGAGCACCCACAGCACGGGGATGCCCAGGAGGACCCCGAAGGCGAGACACGTCGCCGCCACCTGGGCGTTGTTCGTCCAGACCTGCGCCGAGAACGCCGCGGCGGGGTTGCTGGAGTAGTACGTCTCGTACTGGCCCCCTGGCCGGGTCATCGCCCGTAGCTCCTCGGGCGCGCCCAGGGCGGCCTGCACGTCCGGGTTCCGCGCGATCCACCAGCCGGTCACGGCGATGACCAGGACGCTGACCAGAGCCGTCGGGACCCACCAGCGCCAGGTCCGGTAGCACGCGGCGGGGAAGGCCGTGGTGAAGAAGTGGATCCCGTCGCGCCAGGTCGCGCGCCGGGTGCCGACCACCGCGCTGCGCGACCTGGCGACGAGCGTCGTCAGGCGGCTGACGAGCGCCGGGTCGGGGGCCGTCGAGCGGATCTGCGAGAGATGGGTGGCCGTGCGCTGGTAGAGGGTGACGAGTTCGTCCGCCTCCGCTCCCCCGAGCCTGCCGCGCGGCATGCGCAGGAGGGCTTCGAGGCGTTCCCATTCGGCCCGGTGAGTGGCCACGAAGACGTCGAGGTCCATGAGGGAGAGCTTGTCAGACGGGAATGCCACACTGTCCAGAGGAAGGGGGCCTCGATGAGTCAACTGGTCACGGGGGACGCGGTCGTCCTGGGACTTCAGCCCGCGCGCCTGCCGAGCCGGGCGATGGCCGTGCTGCTGGATCTCCTGATCATCGTCAGTGCTTATCTCCTGATCACGTTCGTGCTCGTCTCCAGCGTCCTCGGCCTGGGGGTGTCGCTCGCGTCGGCCGTCCAGGTCGCCCTCTACCTGCTGCTGCTCGTCGGGGTGCCGATCGCGGTCGAGACGCTGAGCGGCGGGCGCTCGATCGGCAAGGCGGCGCTCGGGCTCCGGGTGGTGCGGGCGGACGGCGGTCCCATCCGTTTCCGGCACGCGCTGGTCCGGGGGGCCGTCGGGGTCGTCGAGCTGCTTCTCTCCTTGGGGTCCATCGCCGTCATCTCCTCGCTCGTCTCGGCCGAGGGGCGGCGGCTCGGCGACATCTTCGCGGGCACGCTGGTCGTGCGGGAGCGGCTGCCGGGGGCCGCCTCGCTGCCCGTGCCGTCCGCGCCGCCCTGGCTGGCGGGGCAGTTCAGCCACCTCGACCTGTCGCGGGTGCCCGACGACCTGTGGCTCTCCGTCCGCCAGT
The DNA here is from genome assembly GCF_000719135.1 of Streptomyces avicenniae. Lineage (GTDB taxonomy): Bacteria > Actinomycetota > Actinomycetes > Streptomycetales > Streptomycetaceae > Streptomyces > Streptomyces avicenniae. Next base: position 1,957 of record NZ_JOEK01000026.1, read on the forward strand.
TGCTGACGCGGCTGCCGCAGCTCGACCAGGCCGTCGCGTGGTCGATGGCGGTGGGGCTGTCGAACGAACTGATGGCGCGCGTCGGCGTCCAGGCGCCGCCGGGGGTGCAGCCGGTGGACTATCTGTCGGCGGTCATGGCGGAGCGGCAGAACCGGGAGGCGGCGCGCGCGTACGCGGCGGGTCGGCACGCGCAGGACGGCGGGTACGCGCCGCAGCCGCCGTATCCGGGGCCGCCGCAGGGACATCAGCCTTACCCGCAGCACCCCCAGCAGTTCCCGCCGTCGCCCGCCGCGCCGCCCTCCGTCCCACCGGTCGCGCCGCGTGCGGAGGAACCGCCTGCGGCGGGTGGGGGGTTCACTCCCCCGGCGTGAGACCGGCGGCGTCGGCGGGGGGCGAGGGGGGCGAGTCGAGTGCTTCCAGCTCGACACCGGGGGCCGCGAGGACGACGTCCCCCGCGAGGTGGACGGTGCCGCTCGCGCCCGTCTCCAGGTCGTCCACCCGGTAGTGGACGACGGTCAGCGGGCCGCTGTCGGTCGGGTGCTCCTCCGAGCCGAGCAGGGTCCAGCCCTGGTCGTGGGTGCGGGGCGCCAGGTGCGGCGCGGTGAAGGTGACCAGGCGTACGCGCGCCTCCGGGGCGGCCGGGGTCAGGCGGAGCAGGCGGGCGGTGGCGACGAGGAAGGCCGGGGAGTCGCCGGAGAAGCCGCGGCCCTCGGCGGTGCGCTGCGCGGCGTCCGTGCCGTCCGCGCCCATGCGGACCCAGGTGAGGCCGTCGAGCGCGGCGGCGCGTACGCGCCAGTGGCCGGTGGCCAGTTCGAGGCGTACGGGTCGGCCGAGGGCGTCGAGGGTGAGGTCCACGGAGCCGCTGGGTGCGCCGGTCACGGTCGTGCGCCGGGAGACGTACCGCCAGCCTGTGGGGCCTGGCGCGCACTGGAAGTGCTCGTCGGCCGGAGGGGTGCGGTCGTCCGGGTCGTGGAGGCGGTAGCGGCCTTTGGGCATCAGGGGTGTGGTGGTGCCGGTGTGCCCGGCCCTGTGGTGGGGCCGGGCACACGAGGGTGTGGTGGGTCAGTAGCGGTAGTGGTCGGGCTTGTACGGGCCTTCGACCGGCACGCCGATGTACGACGCCTGGTCAGGCCGCAGTTCCGTCAGCCGGGCGTCCAACGCGTCGAGGTGGAGGCGGGCGACCTTCTCGTCCAGGTACTTCGGCAACGTGTACACCCCCGTCGGATACTCCGAGGTGCGGGTGTAG
>NZ_JOEK01000027.1 GCF_000719135.1 Streptomyces avicenniae
CCTGTGAGGGGGGTTGGGGCGGACTGGTTGTTGGTTGAGAATTGCACAGTGGACGCGAGCATCTGTGGCCAAGTTGTTAAGGGCGCACGGTGGATGCCTTGGTACCAGGAACCGATGAAGGACGTGGGAGGCCGCGATAGTCCCCGGGGAGTTGTCAACCTAGCTGTGATCCGGGGGTTTCCGAATGGGGAAACCCGGCAGTCGTTATGGGCTGTCACCTGCCGCTGAATGTATAGGCGGTGTGGAGGGAACGCGGGGAAGTGAAACATCTCAGTACCCGCAGGAAGAGAAAACAACCGTGATTCCGGGAGTAGTGGTGAGCGAAACCGGAGGAGGCTAAACCGTCTGTGTGTGATACCCGGCAGGGGTTGCGCGGGCGGGGTTGTGGGAGTGCACTTGATTGTTCTGCCGGACAGTCGGGGAGTAAGAAACCGTTGTGGTAGTCGAAGGGCATGCGAAAGGCCCGGCGTAGAGGGTAAGACCCCCGTAGACGAAACTGTGGCGGCTCTCTTGTGTGTTTCCCAAGTAGCACGGGGCCCGAGAAATCCTGTGTGAATCTGGCGGGACCACCCGTTAAGCCTAAATATTCCCTGGTGACCGATAGTGGATAGTACCGTGAGGGAATGGTGAAAAGTACCGCGGGAGCGGAGTGAAATAGTACCTGAAACCGTGCGCCTACAAGCCGTGGGAGCGTCGCAGTGTGTGCTTGCACATACTGTCGTGACTGCGTGCCTTTTGAAGAATGAGCCTGCGAGTTTGCGGTGTGTTGCGAGGTTAACCTGTTGGTGGGGAGCCGTAGCGAAAGCGAGTCCGAAGAGGGCGACACAGTAGCATGCCCTAGACCCGAAGCGGAGTGATCTAGCCATGGGCAGGGTGAAGCGTGGGTAAGACTGCGTGGAGGCCCGAACCCACCAGAGTTGAAAATCTGGGGGATGACCTGTGGTTAGGGGTGAAAGGCCAATCAAACTCCGTGATAGCTGGTTCTCCCCGAAATGCATTTAGGTGCAGCGTCGTTTGTTTCTTGCCGGAGGTAGAGCACTGGATAGGTGATGGGCCTTACCGGGTTACTGACCTTAGCCAAACTCCGAATGCCGGTAAGTGAAGAGCGGCAGTGAGACTGTGGGGGATAAGCTCCATGGTCGAGAGGGAAACAGCCCAGAGCATCGACTAAGGCCCCTAAGCGTGTGCTAAGTGGGAAAGGATGTGGAGTCGCAGAGACAGCCAGGAGGTTGGCTTAGAAGCAGCCACCCTTGAAAGAGTGCGTAATAGCTCACTGGTCGAGTGATTCTGCGCCGATAATGTAGCGGGGCTCAAGTACACCGCCGAAGTCGTGTCATTGACCCTTGTGGTTGATGGGTAGGGGAGCGTCGTGTGCTGGGTGAAGCAGTCCTGTAAGGGGTTGTGGACGGTACGCGAGTGAGAATGCAGGCATGAGTAGCGAGACACACGTGGGAAACGTGTGCGCCGATTGACTAAGGGTTCCTGGGTCAAGCTGATCTGCCCAGGGTAAGTCGGGGCCTAAGGCGAGGCCGACAGGCGTAGTCGATGGATAACCGGTTGATATTCCGGTACCCGCCGTGGAGCGCCAGCGCTGAATCTCCTGATGCTAAGCCCGTGAAGCCTTTGAGGATCCCTTCGGGGTGAGTCTTGTGGTGGAGCCGGTGGTCCGAGGGGGTAGTAGGTGAGTGATGGGGTGACGCAGGAAGGTAGTCCATCCCGGGCGGTGGTTGTCCCGGGGTAAGGGTGTGGCCCGTTGTGCAGGTAAATCCGTGCAACATGTGGGTGAGGCCTGATGCGGAGCCGATTGTGGTGAAGTGGATGATCCTATGCTGTCGAGAAAAGCCTCTAGCGATGTTTCATGGTGGCCCGTACCCTAAACCGACTCAGGTAGTCAGGTAGAGTATACCGAGGCGTTCGGGTGAACTATGGTTAAGGAACTCGGCAAATTGCCCCCGTAACTTCGGGAGAAGGGGGGCCGCTTCTGGTGATGGCCTTTACGGTCGGAGCTGGGGGTGGCCGCAGAGACCAGCGAGAAGCGACTGTTTACTAAAAACACAGGTCCGTGCGAAGCTGTAAGGCGATGTATACGGACTGACGCCTGCCCGGTGCTGGAACGTTAAGGGGACCGGTTAGCTCTCTTCGGGGGGCGAGGCTGGGAACTTAAGCGCCAGTAAACGGCGGTGGTAACTATAACCATCCTAAGGTAGCGAAATTCCTTGTCGGGTAAGTTCCGACCTGCACGAATGGCGTAACGACTTCTCGACTGTCTCAACCATAGGCCCGGTGAAATTGCATTACGAGTAAAGATGCTCGTTTCGCGCAGCAGGACGGAAAGACCCCGGGACCTTTACTATAGCTTGATATTGGTGTTCGGTTCGGCTTGTGTAGGATAGGTGGGAGACTGTGAAGTCCAAGCGCCAGCTTGGGTGGAGTCGTTGTTGAAATACCACTCTGGTCGTGCTGGATGTCTAACCTGGGTCCGTGATCCGGATCGGGGACAGTGTCTGGTGGGTAGTTTAACTGGGGCGGTTGCCTCCTAAAGAGTAACGGAGGCGCCCAAAGGTTCCCTCAGCCTGGTTGGTTATCAGGTGGTGAGTGTAAGTGCACAAGGGAGCTTGACTGTGAGACTGGCGGGTCGAGCAGGTGCGAAAGCAGGGACTAGTGATCCGGCGGTGGCTTGTGGGAGCGCCGTCGCTCAACGGATAAAAGGTACCCCGGGGATAACAGGCTGATCTTCCCCAAGAGTCCGTATCGACGGGATGGTTTGGCACCTCGATGTCGGCTCGTCGCATCCTGGGGCTGGAGTTGGTCCCAAGGGTTGGGCTGTTCGCCCATTAAAGCGGTACGCGAGCTGGGTTTAGAACGTCGTGAGACAGTTCGGTCCCTATCCGCTGTGCGCGTTGGAGTCTTGAGAAGGGCTGTCCCTAGTACGAGAGGACCGGGACGGACGAACCTCTGGTGTGCCAGTTGTCCTGCCAAGGGCATGGCTGGTTGGCTACGTTCGGGAGGGATAACCGCTGAAAGCATCTAAGCGGGAAGCCTGCTTCGAGATGAGGACTCCCACCCACTTGATGGGGTAAGGCCTCCGTGAGACCAACGGGTTGATAGGCCGGAGATGGAAGCCCTGTGAGGGGTGGAGTTGACCGGTACTAATAGGCCGAGGGCTTGTCCATAGATGCTCGCGTCCACTGTG
>NZ_JOEK01000029.1 GCF_000719135.1 Streptomyces avicenniae
GCGACTACCTCGAACTCCACGGCCTGTCCGTCCAACTCGCCGAAGCCCTCGCCGAGTACTGGCACGCCCGCGTCCGCACCGAACTCGGCATCGCCGACAGCGACCCGGCCGCCCTGGCGGGGATGTTCCGCACCGAGTACCAGGGCTGCCGCTACTCCCTGGGCTACCCTGCCTGCCCCGACCTGGAGGACCGCGCCAAGATCGCCGCACTCCTCGAACCCGAGCGGATCGGCGTCACCCTCTCCGAGGAGTTCCAGCTCCACCCCGAACAGTCCACCGACGCCCTCGTCCTCCACCACCCGGAAGCCACCTACTTCAACGCGGGACGGGGCACATGACGACGTTCTCCTTCGAGTTCTTCCCGCCCCGCACCGCCGCCGGTGCACGCACGCTCTGGGACACCATCCGCCGCGTCGAGGCCCTGTGCCCCGACTTCGTCTCCGTCACCTACGGCGCCGGGGGCTCGTCCCGCGACCGGACGGTGGACATCACCCGGCGCATCGCGGCCGAGACGACGCTGCGCCCGGTCGCGCATCTCACGGCGGTCGGCCACTCGGTCGCCGAGCTGCGCCACATCATCGGCATGTACGCGGACGCGGGCATCCGCGACGTCCTCGTGCTGCGCGGCGATCCGCCAGGCGACCCCAAGGGGCGCTGGTCACCGCACCCGCAGGGGTTCACGTACGCGCGCGAACTGGTCGAACTCGTCCGTAGCTTGGGCGACTTCACCATCGGCGTCGCCGCCTTCCCGGAGCGGCACCCCCGGTCACCCGACTGGGAGTCCGACATCCGGCACTTCGTGGAGAAGTGCCGGGCTGGGGCCGACTACGCCGTCACGCAGATGTTCTTCCGTGTCGAGGACTACCTCAGGCTGCGTGACCGTGTCTCGGCGGCGGGATGCGACATCCCGATCATCCCGGAGATCATGCCCGCCACCGACGTACGCCAGATCCGGCGCTTCGCCGAACTGTCGGGTGCCACCTTCCCCGAGGACCTGGCCCACCGTCTCGAAGCCGCCCGCGACGACCCCGCCGCCGGGCACCGCATCGGCGTGGAACACGCCGGGGCCATGGCGGAACGTCTCCTGGCCGAGGGTGCCCCCGGCCTGCACTACATCACGCTGAACCGCGCCACCGCCGCTCTCGACATCCACCGCACCCTTCAGGCATCAAGGAGCCTCAGTGTCAGTTGACTTCACGGATTTCAAGGTCGCCGATCTCTCCCTCGCCGGTTTCGGGCGGAAGGAGATCACGCTTGCTGAGCATGAGATGCCGGGTCTGATGGCCTTGCGTGAGGAGTACGTGTTGATCGAGACGCTGGTCGCGTTGGGTGCGCGGGTGCGGTGGGCGTCGTGCAACATCTTCTCGACCCAGGACCACGCCGCTGCGGCGATCGCCGC
>NZ_JOEK01000030.1 GCF_000719135.1 Streptomyces avicenniae
GGTGAACAGCCGGGAGTTCGGGTTGTTGCACAACGCGGACGTGCGGCAGCGCATCCACACCCGTACCGGCCCGCCCACCCCCGACGACCTCGACGAACTCCTCGCGACCGTCTGGAAGGAGCCGAGCGTCGTCCTCGCCCACCCCAAGGCCATCGCCGCGTTCGGCCGCGAGTGCAGCAGCCGCGGCCTCTACCCGGACACCGTCTCCCTGGGGGGCCACGCGGTGCCCGCCTGGCGCGGCGTGCCCGTCCTGCCGTGCAACAAGATCCCCGTGACGCCCGAGGGCACCAGCTCCTTCCTCGCGCTGCGCACCGGTGAACGGCAGGGCGTCGTCGGCCTGCACCGCACCGGCATCCCGGACGAGTACCAGCCCGGCCTCTCCGTGCGCTACATGGGGATCAACGACCAGGCGGTCATCTCCTACCTGGTCAGCGCCTACTACTCCGCCGCCGTCCTCGTCCCCGACGCCCTCGGCATCCTGGAGGACGTGCCCGTTTCCGGGCCGGAATTCTCCGAAGAATGCATTCTTCTTTCCGCACCGCGTACCGGTCCGCCGCGCCTCGCCGCGTCCGTGCCAGGACCGCCCATGGAAGGCACATCCCGTGAACGCCCAGCAGAATCCGCCGCTGTCCAGCCTGGACACGGCCGCCGCACGCAACCTCGCCACCACCACCAAGACGCCGCCGCAGATGCAGGCCGTCTCGTCCCGGTGGCTGCTCAAGGTCCTTCCCTGGACGCAGGTCTCCGGCGGGACGTTCCGCGTGAACCGCCGCCTGACGTACACGCTGGGGAACGGCCGTGTCGAGTTCGTCACCACCGGCACGCGGGTCACCGTCATCCCCGCGGAACTGACCGAACTGCCCCCGCTCCAGGGCTTCGACGACGAGGACACGCTGACGGCGCTCGCCGAGCGCTGCGTCCAGCGCGAGTACGCGCCCGGCGACGTCATCGCCGCGGGCGGCACCCCCGTCACCGAAGTACTCCTCATCGCCCACGGCAAGGTCCAGCGGCTCGCCCCAGGGCCCTACGACGCGGAACGCAGCCTCGGCGTCCTCGCCGACGGCGACTTCGACGGCGACGCCGCCCTCACCGGCGACACCGAGTGGCCGCACAGCCTCACCGCCCGCACGCGCTGCACCGTGCTGGCCCTCCCGCTCGACGCGGTCACCGCCCTCGCCGAACGCTCCCAGGCGCTGCGCGACCACCTCGACGGCGCGACCTCCCGGCCCGTCCCCCGCCAGAACCGGCGCGGTGAGGCGGCGATCGAGGTGGCGTCGGGGCATGTGGGTGAGCCGGTGTTGCCGGGGACGTTCGTGGATTACGAGGTGTCGCCTCGTGAGTACGAGTTG
>NZ_JOEK01000031.1 GCF_000719135.1 Streptomyces avicenniae
TGTGTGGGGTGGGGGCGGTCAACTGGCGGTCGGGCCGGTGCGGTTGCGGGATGTGGGTCAACAGACGGCGGTGCGTGAGGTGGTGGCGGTCTGGGCGTGAGCCCCGGCACAGGGACCTCCGTCCCCTACGGTCCCGGGCCGTACACCCCCACCCCCGCCCTGATGCCGATCGGGCACGCACGGCGGCACAGGACCACGGTCCCGCCTCGTAGGACACTCCTTTGCCGCCTCCCGCAGCCACTTCCCACACTGGGCCACGTCGCACCGAAAACCCCCCGCACCCCCCGGCACCCAGGATCGAGGTAGCACCATGACCGCCACCAACCGGACCCTCCGCATCACCCGCAAGGGCACCCTGGCCGGCGTCCTGGCCACCGGCGCCGCCCTCACCGCCACCCTCGCCCCCCACGCCACCGCCGACGACCACACCACCGTCACCAAGACCGCCGAACAGACCAGCCCCACCGCCTACACCCCCACCGACCACCCCCGCACCACCGACGACACGCGCAACGACGACGCCCCCCGCGACAACGCCGACAACGCCGACGACAACGCCGACAAGCCCACCAAGCCCGACACCAAGACCGCCGACACCCCCGAGCCTCAGGACCAGGGCCGCGGCGCCCAGTACCGCGACGACGGCACCCTCATCCCCATCCCCCGCGAGGACCAGCCCAAGGCCCAGCCCGCCACCCCCGACCAGATCGACCACTGGATCGACCAGGCCCTCGACATCATGAAGAAGAACGACATCCCCGGCACCTACGACGGCATCCACCGCAACCTCATGCGCGAATCCAGCGGCGACCCCCTCACCATCAACATGTGGGACACCAACGCCCACAAGAACATCCCCTCCAAGGGCCTCCTCCAGGTCATCGACCCCACCTTCGACCAGTACCACGTCGAAGGCACCAGCACCGACCCCTACGACCCCGTCGCCAACATCACCGCCGCCGCCAACTACGCCGCCGACCGCTACGGCTCCATGGACAACGTCAACAGCGCCTACTGAC
>NZ_JOEK01000032.1 GCF_000719135.1 Streptomyces avicenniae
TGTCGGCGATGCCGAGTTCGGTGCGGACGCGGGCGTGCCAGTACTCGGCGAGGGCTTCGGCGAGTTGGACGGACAGGCCGTGGAGTTCGAGGTAGTCGCGGTAGGCGTCGGCGGCGAACAGTTCCGCGGTCGCGCCGCTGGCCCGCGGCCCGATCGTCACCGTCTGGAGCGCGACGATGTCCGTCTCGCCGCTCTCGGCGGGGCGGAAGAAGTCGGCCAGGCACAGGTGGCGGCCCCGGCGCTGGCGGGGGAAGGTGAACCGGGTGCGTTCCTTCCCGTCCTCGTCCAGGATCACCAGGTCGTTGCCCTCGGAGTGACAGGGGAAGTAGCCGTAGACCACGGCGGCTTCGAGGAGGTTGTCGGTGTGCAGGCGGTCCAGCAACCCCCGCAACCTCGGACGCCCCTGCGACTCCACCAGGTCCTCGTACCCAGGCCCGCCGTCCGTGCGTGACGCCTTCAACCCCCACTGCCCCTTGAACAACGCATCCTCGTCCAACCACCCCGCGTACTCCCGCAACGGAATGCCTTTGACGACACGCGTGCCGAGGAAGGGTGCGGTGGGGATCGGCACGTCGGTGGCGACGTCGGAGCGCACCGGGGCGGCGTCCTCCTCGGGCTCGGGCAGCACCGGCGTCCTGCGGGCCACCCGGCGCTGCTTCAGCTCCGGCAGGACGGCGCCGGGGATGCCGCGTTTGACTGCGACGAGGGCGTCCATCAACCGCAGCCCCTCGAACGCGTCCCGCGCGTAACGCACCTCGCCCTGATAGATCTCGTGCAGATCCTGCTCGACGTAAGCACGGGTCAGGGCGGCGCCGCCCAGGATGACCGGGTAGTCGGTGGCCATACCCCGCCGGTTCAGCTCCTCCAGGTTCTCCTTCATGATCACCGTGGACTTCACCAACAGCCCCGACATTCCGATC
>NZ_JOEK01000033.1 GCF_000719135.1 Streptomyces avicenniae
TTACCACCCGTGTGCGTCAGATCATCGATCCCCGCAGACGCCGACGTCATCACCGCCTCGGTCCGCAGCGGATTGATCTCCGACACCGACCCCACAAACATCGTCTTCCCCACACCGAACCCACCCGCGATCACAATCTTCGCGGAGGTCGTGGACCGGGACGGCGCGGTGAGGCCGGCGTCGTTAGAGCTTGCGAAGTCCACTGAGCACCCTTTCGAGCAGTGTCACATCTGGCTGGCCACCCGGATCACCCTCATGACCCGGCTGGTGAATCGCGACAAGCCCTCGATCGCCAACTGGTACCGCGGCCGGGTCCGACCACCGGTCATCGCGTACGGGCGCACGAGCGGCTGCTGCGGCTCGATGTCCATGTGGCGCCGACCGGACGACGGCGTCTGGCGCGCGGCGGCCGGTGACCAGTCGCGCGCTCCCCCGCCGCCCCCGTGGCCGCCGGGCGCCGCGCCGGGACCGGAGCGTTCCTGCCCCGCGGGCTCGGGGCGTGTGTGGCGTTGCGGGGGGCGGTCGTCCGGTGTGTCCTGGTGGATCCCGGGGGCCTGCGGGGCCTGGGGCTGTTCCTGGCCGGGACGCCGTCGCGAACCGCTCGGGGCCGAGGGGAAGTTGAAACGCCCCGCGCGCCCTCCGCCGTGCGGCGGCTGCGCCGGGTACTCGTTGCCGTATGGTCCGCCTGGGGGCGTTGTCACTGTTCCTCCTCCGACTGCCTTCGCTCGTGAGCGGAAGCCGCGCTCATCTCGTCGCCTTGTCTGGCACCTTATGGCTCCGGAGCCTCAATCCGCACATGCCGTCTGCTAGTTGAGAAGGCTCCCCTGGAGTTCGGCGCGCAGGTCAGGGGTCAGAACGGTACCGGCACGATCGACCAGCAACGCCATCTCGTACCCCACCAGACCGATGTCCGCTTCCGGATGCGCCAGCACCGCCAACGACGAACCG
>NZ_JOEK01000034.1 GCF_000719135.1 Streptomyces avicenniae
CGCCGCTGGCCCGCGGCCCGATCGTCACCGTCTGGAGCGCGACGATGTCCGTCTCGCCGCTCTCGGCGGGGCGGAAGAAGTCCGCCAGGCACAGACGGCGGCCCCGGCGCTGGCGGGGGAAGGTGAACCGGGTGCGTTCCTTCCCGTCCTCGTCCAGGATCACCAGGTCGTTGCCCTCGGAATGACAAGGGAAGTAGCCGTAGACCACGGCGGCTTCGAGGAGGTTGTCGGTGTGCAGGCGGTCCAGCAACCCCCGCAACCTCGGACGCCCCTGCGACTCCACAAGGTCTTCGTACCCCGGCCCACCGTCCGTGCGTGACGCCTTCAACCCCCACTGCCCCTTGAACAACGCATCCTCGTCCAACCACCCCGCGTACTCCCGCAACGGGATGCCTTTGACGACACGCGTGCCGAGGAACGGTGGTTCCGGAACGGGGTTGTCCGTGGCGACGTCCGAGCGGGCGTACTCCTGCGCGGGAAGCTCGGGGGCCGCCACGGTGGTCGCCTTGACACGACGTCGTCTGAGTTCGGGCAGGACGGCGCCGGGGATGCCGCGTTTGACCGCGACGAGGGCGTCCATCAACCGCAGCCCCTCGAACGCGTCCCGCGCGTAACGCACCTCGCCCTGATAGATCTCGTGCAGATCCTGCTCCACATACGCCCTGGTCAGAGCAGCACCACCCAGAATGACCGGGTAGTCGGTGGCCATACCCCGCCGGTTCAGCTCCTCCAGGTTCTCCTTCATGATCACCGTGGACTTCACCAACAGCCCCGACATTCCGATC
>NZ_JOEK01000035.1 GCF_000719135.1 Streptomyces avicenniae
ACGGTGGCGGAGTCGCCGCAGAAGTGGACGCGGGCGGCTTCCGAGGTCCGGGGCGTCACCGAGGAGACCACGACGGGTGTGCACCGTCTGTACGAGATGTTCCGTGAGGGGTCGCTGCTGTTCCCGGCGATCAACGTGAACGACTCGGTGACGAAGTCGAAGTTCGACAACAAGTACGGGGTGCGGCATTCGCTGATCGACGGGATCAACCGGGGCACGGATGTGCTGATCGGTGGGAAGACCGCGGTGGTCTGCGGTTACGGCGATGTGGGGAAGGGCTGTGCGGAGTCGCTGCGTGGGCAGGGTGCCCGGGTGGTGGTGACCGAGGTGGACCCGATCTGCGCGTTGCAGGCGGCGATGGACGGGTACCAGGTCGTGCGCCTGGAGGATGTGGTGGAGACGGCGGACATCTTCGTGACCGCCACCGGGAACCGTGATGTGATCATGGCCGGGGACATGAGCCGGATGAAGCATCAGGCGATCGTGGGGAACATCGGGCACTTCGACAACGAGATCGACATGGCCGGTCTCGCCCGGGTGCCGGGGGTGGTGAAGGACGAGGTGAAGCCGCAGGTCCACACCTGGACCTTCGACAGCTTCGCGAACCAGACCATCGCGCAGATCGAGATCTACACCCGCACCTCGGAGTATCCGACGGGGGTGTACACGTTGCCGAAGTACCTGGACGAGAAGGTCGCCCGCCTCCACCTCGACGCGTTGGACGCCCG
>NZ_JOEK01000036.1 GCF_000719135.1 Streptomyces avicenniae
TTACCACCCGTGTGCGTCAGATCATCGATCCCCGCAGACGCCGACGTCATCACCGCCTCGGTCCGCAGCGGATTGATCTCCGACACCGACCCCACAAACGTCGTCTTCCCCACACCGAACCCACCCGCGATCACAATCTTCGCGGACGTGGTGGACCGGGCGGGCGCAGGGCGCCCCGCATCGCTAGAGCTTGCGAAGTCCACTGAGCACCCTTTCGAGCAGTGTCACATCTGGCTGGCCACCCGGATCACCCTCATGACCCGGCTGGTGAATCGCGACAAGCCGCCTCGATCGCCAACTGGTACCGCGGCCGGGTCCGACCACCGGTCATCGCGTAGGGACGGACCAAGGGCTGGTCGCCCTCGTCGTCGAACGAGCCGTAATGATGCGACGCACCGTACGAGCCCTGGGAAGGGGGCGGGGTGATCATGGCTCCTCCGGGCATAGGGCATGAGAGCGGTGAGGCGGTCAATGGTGCTCATGTGGGGGGAGCTTGTGATCAGTTAAGCAAACTTCCTTGCAGTTCTGCACGTAGATCGGGCGTCAGAACGGTACCGGCACGATCGACCAGCAACGCCATCTCGTACCCCACCAGACCGATGTCCGCTTCCGGATGCGCCAGCACCGCCAACGACGAACCG
>NZ_JOEK01000037.1 GCF_000719135.1 Streptomyces avicenniae
CGCGGCCTGGGCCTCGTCGGCGGCCTGACGGTCACGGGTCGCCGCCCGTACCGCCTCCTCGTCCGGCGGCGGCGCGCTCGCCCGCTCACCCTCACGCTGGAGCCGGTCCGCCTCGTCGCCCGCCCGCGACACCCAGTCCGTCGCATCCCCCAACGCCCCCTGCGCCGAGGACAGATCCGCCTGCGCAGCGATCGCACGGTCCAAGGCGCGGTCCGCCTGGCCCTGCGCCGTCTCCAGCTTCGGCCAGTACGTCTGCAACGCCTGCGCACACAGGTCGTAGGAGTCCCGCAGCTTCTCCAAGTTCCCCGGCACACCGTCGAACTCCGAGCGGAACGCATCCGCCGACAGGCCCGCCCAGTCCTGCACCGCACGATCCGACGCCATCGACCTGACACGCCCCAGCGCCTCGTCCACGTCGTCCGCGAACGTCTGCAGCCCGTCCGCGAGTTCACGCACCTCCGCCGGATCACCCGGCGTCGGATCACCGTCGAGCCCCAACGGACTCCAGTCGGACGGACGCCCCACGAACCCCACCCCCTG
>NZ_JOEK01000038.1 GCF_000719135.1 Streptomyces avicenniae
GTACGTGGAAGGCGCCCTGAAGATCACGACCAACTCCCTGATGGGCAACCCCCATGCGAGGGAGGACGAGATCGCCGGTCTGGGCTGGCAGGAGGTCGTGTCGAACAACGTGGTCACCCAGGTCCGCGACGCCGACTACAGCAAGGAGTCCTTCGAAGAGGCGTGGGACACCAGCACCCAGGCCTGGCGTGACACCGGCCGGGACGTCATGACCTCCGAGAACCTCGGCCTTCCAGGATGGGGACCGGAGGCCGTGCGCAAGTCCGTCGGACTCCCGGACGCACAGTACGAGCGGATGCTCGACGAGAGCTTTGGCCCCTCCCCGGAACAACGCGCCGGGGCCCCGGGTGACGGTGAGGGCGACGGCTGATGGGCGTCCTCGACGATCTCGACGAAGGCCTCGGCAAGCTGAAGTACGGCGTCAACCGCGGCTTGACCATGGTGGAAC
>NZ_JOEK01000039.1 GCF_000719135.1 Streptomyces avicenniae
CGATGCCGCGCGTCCGTCGTGATGATCGGCGCGTCAGGACCGATCTGCAACGCCTCCCGCACCTCCTCAGGAGAGTACGGCTGATGCCCGTCGAACCCGTTCAACGCGATCACGAACGGCAGACCACTGTTCTCGAAATAATCCACCGCAGGAAAACAGTCCGCCAACCGACGCGTATCGACCAGCACCACCGCACCGATCGCACCACGCACCAGGTCGTCCCACATGAACCAGAAACGATCCTGACCCGGCGTACCGAACAGATACAGAATCAGATCCTGATCCAACGTGATACGACCGAAATCCATCGCCACCGTCGTGGTCGTCTTACCACCCGTGTGCGTCAGATCATCGATCCCCGCAGACGCCGACGTCATCACCGCCTCGGTCCGCAGCGGATTGATCTCCGACACCGACCCCACAAAC
>NZ_JOEK01000040.1 GCF_000719135.1 Streptomyces avicenniae
GCGCTGGCCCTGGCCGGGGCCCTCGCGGTGCCCGGCACGGCCCACGCGGCCAACGTCCTGTCCAATCCCGGCTTCGAGTCGGGCTCCCTCTCCCCCTGGTCCTGCTCCGGCAACCTCGGTTCCGTCGTCTCCTCCCCGGTGCACGGCGGCTCCAGGGCCCTCGCGGGCGCGGTGACCTCCGCCGACACCGCCCAGTGCGCCCAGACCGTGACCGTGCGGCCCGACACCGCCTACACCCTGAGCGGTTGGGTGCGCGGCTCCTACGTGTACCTGGGCGTCGACGGCGGCGCCTCCACCTGGGCCTCCTCTCCCTCCGCGTACACCCAGCTCAAGGTGCCCTTCACCACCGGCGCCTCGCAGACCAGCGTCAAGCTGTACGTCCACGGCTGGTACGCGCAGGGCACCTACTACGC
>NZ_JOEK01000041.1 GCF_000719135.1 Streptomyces avicenniae
GTCCCTGCGAGATCGCCGTACCGTCCACCGATTGCGCTCCGCCCGTTGGCGCACGCCCGGGACGCACTCCCGGCTCACGCTCCAACCCAGCTCCGTACGCGCAGCTTTGGCGGCCTGTCACCAATCCACCTACATCCACTGGTGTTTGCTGCTTGAGATGTCATGGGCATTCTGTATGGGTCTGATCGTCGGCGTGGGTGCAACCTTGGGGGCCGATGGCAAGAGGGGACGTCTGGGCGGGAAAGGGCACGACCGGATCGGTCGCGGACCTCGTCGCCCAGTTCGGCGAGGAGGTCAGGGCCAAGCTGCAAGGTCCCGCAGGGGCAGTCAGCAGTAAGGAGGACAGTCTGAGCGCGCCGGTGGAGCATCTGCTGCGCGGCATGGCCTCGCGGCAACGCCTCAAGC
>NZ_JOEK01000042.1 GCF_000719135.1 Streptomyces avicenniae
ATGACCGGGTAGTCGGTGGCCATACCCCGCCGGTTCAGCTCCTCCAGGTTCTCCTTCATGATCACCGTGGACTTCACCAACAGCCCCGACATTCCGATCACATCCGCACGGTGCTCCGCCGCCGCGTCCAGGATCGCCCCCACCGGCTGCTTGATCCCCAGATTCACCACCGTGTAGCCGTTGTTCGTCAGGATGATGTCCACCAGGTTCTTCCCGATGTCATGCACATCCCCCCGCACCGTCGCCAGCACGATCGTGCCCTTCCCCGCATCGTCGGTCCGCTCCATATGCGGCTCCAGATGCGCCACCGCCGTCTTCATCACCTCCGCGGACTGGAGCACGAACGGCAACTGCATCTGCCCCGACCCGAACAGCTCCCCGACCACCTTCATCCCCGCCA
>NZ_JOEK01000043.1 GCF_000719135.1 Streptomyces avicenniae
GCCGTAGACGGTCAGATCGCCGACCAGGGTGCCGACGCCGAGACCGATCGCGCCGAGGAAGAAGACGGGCTCGAAGAGTCCGGACAGCAGGACCCACAGGTATGACGCATGGCGGGCCGCCTCGACGTTGCGCAGGAACACCGCCCAGACATGGGCTGGCCGGACGGTTGCCGTCCGACCGGGCGCCGCGGCCGTGGATACAGGCACAGACCCTCCTAGTCCGAGAGGCGTCGAGAGAAGGCGCGGCGGGCGAGAGCGAGTCCGGCGACGGCCCAGACAGCCAGACAGAGCAGGTTCACGGCCGCGTCCTGGGCGGTGCCGGAGCCGAGCAGCAGCATGCGGGACAGGTCGGCGGCGTGCGTCAGGGGCAGGGCCAGGACCACGGCATGGGGC
>NZ_JOEK01000044.1 GCF_000719135.1 Streptomyces avicenniae
AGGAGCGTTAGTGTGAGGCCGATGAGCCAGGCGGCGCAGAACCTGAACTGGTTGATCACCAGTTTTGTGGAGAACACTCCGGGGGTGTCGCACACGGTGGTGGTGTCCGCCGATGGTCTTCTTCTGGCGTTGTCCGAGGGGTTTCCGCGGGATCGTGCGGATCAGTTGGCGGCGGTGGCTTCGGGGCTGACGTCGTTGACGGCGGGTGCGTCGCGGATCTTCGAGGGTGGTGCGGTGAATCAGACGGTGGTGGAGATGGAGCGTGGTTTCCTCTTCATCATGTCGATTTCGGACGGTTCGTCGTTGGCGGTGCTGGCGCATCCGGAAGCGGACATCGGTCTGGTGGGGTACGAGATGGCGTTGCTGGTCGATCGTGCCGGTACCGTTCTGAC
>NZ_JOEK01000045.1 GCF_000719135.1 Streptomyces avicenniae
GCGTCGGATCGTGCGGTGCAGGACTGGGCGGGCCTGTCGGCGGATGCGTTCCGCTCGGAGTTCGACGGTGTGCCGGGGAATTTGGAGAAGCTGCGGGATTCCTACGACCTGTGTGCGCAGGCGTTGCAGACGTACTGGCCGAAGCTGGAGACGGCGCAGGGCCAGGCCGACCGCGCCCTGGACCGTGCGATCGCTGCGCAGGCGGATCTGTCCTCGGCGCAGGGGGCGTTGGGGGATGCGACGGACTGGGTGTCGCGGGCGGGTGACGAGGCGGACCGGTTGCAGCGTGAGGGTGAGCGGGCGAGCGCGCCGCCGCCGGACGAGGAGGCGGTACGGGCGGCGACCCGTGACCGTCAGGCCGCCGACGAGGCCCAGGCCGCG
>NZ_JOEK01000046.1 GCF_000719135.1 Streptomyces avicenniae
GCTCGGAGCGCAGACCGCGATCCCCGTTGGTGTAACTCTTCTCGTCGTCGGACATGGGCTCGTTGACCACATCCCATTCCGCGACCTTTCCCTTGAAGTGCCCGGCGACCACGGCGATGTGCCGGAGCATGGTCCGGCGCACCTCCTCGGGGTCGTCGTCCTCCCGCATCCAGTCGGGCAGAGCCTCGTGCCAGACGAGGGTGTGCGCGTGCACCTTCATGTCGTTCGCGCGGGCGAAGCGTACGAGCAGGTCCGCGTCGCGGAAGTCGTAGACGCCCCGGCGTGGGTGGAGGAACTGTGGCTTGAACGCGTTCTCCGGAGTGAGCATGGAGAACTGGCTCCCCGCGAGCGCCCGGTAGCGTGAGTCGGTGAGCAGCGG
>NZ_JOEK01000047.1 GCF_000719135.1 Streptomyces avicenniae
TTCCGGTGCCGGTGGCGTCGTCGTCGGACTCCGGCTCGAACCCGGAGGGGTCCGGCCCGGGCGGCGGCTTCTCCCCACGGCGCCGCTTGCTGCCGCCCGGCTCCCGCTTGGGGTGCCCGACGGCCCAGCCCGCCGCGAAGCCGCGGCGGAAGGACAGCGTGACGTACGTCTGGCCCACGGCGAAGGCCGCGGCGCCCAGTGCGATCACGAGCACGGAGGGCACCAGCACCCCGAGGACGACGAGGAGGAAGCCGCCGAAGGCGAGCAGCCGCCAGCGCAGGCGCGCCTTGTACTGCAGCAGCACCTCGCCGAGCAGCCACAGCGCGACGATTCCGAACGCGATGTAGAGGACCGTCCAGCCCATGTAC
>NZ_JOEK01000048.1 GCF_000719135.1 Streptomyces avicenniae
AGGCATCCACCGTGCGCCCTTAACAACTTGGCCACAGATGCTCGCGTCCACTGTGCAATTCTCAACCAACAACCAGTCCGCCCCAACCCCCCTCACAGGGAGCCGGGACACCGGCACACCCGAAGACAAAACCGCAAACACGGCCGTGCCCTCAGACACCCAACAGCGCGCCCGAACCAGCCGAATCGAAACACCAGACTTTCCCCACCCCGAAGAGGCGGTACTCACCCGGCCAACAACCCGACAGGCCCGAATAGTCAATGTTCCACCCATGAGCAACCACCCCGGAACACTCGCCCGAGGCTGGCCATATGCTCCTTAGAAAGGAGGTGATCCAGCCGC
>NZ_JOEK01000049.1 GCF_000719135.1 Streptomyces avicenniae
GGTGGTCGGCGACGAGGCGCTGAGCACGGCCCGCGAGGGGATCGGCGCGATGCCGAGCAGCATCGGCCTCTACCCGGCCCTGCTGAAGCTGCCGCAGCGACAGCTCGACGTGATCATCCTGCGGTACGTCCTGCACTACAGCAGCCGGAAGACCGGCTGGTACCTCGGCATCACCGCGAGCACCGTGGACCACCACTGCCGCAAGGTGCGCGAACGCCTGGCGCCCGTCTACCACAACCAGCGCGGGCCGAAGCCGGGGACGCCGGCGGAACAGAGGGAGGGAAACCGGTGACACCCCCGTGGAACAATCGTCCGGCCGACGCCGACGCGGTC
>NZ_JOEK01000050.1 GCF_000719135.1 Streptomyces avicenniae
GTGTGCGGATCCGGCTACACGCTGAACAAGGCCGTCCCGCTGCCCTTGGGTACCGACCCCAGCCTGCGGCTGGGCACCCTGTTCTCCTACGGGAACGGCGGCAAGGGGTGCGCCATCCTCGACAACAACGTGGGCAAGTCGCAGTACATGTACCTGCGTGTGTGCAAGATCGACGGAACGGGCTGCGACACCGACTCCGGCAACTTCAGCGAGTACGCGGGCCCCGTCTACGTCTCGAGCTTCGCCTGCGCACCGGTCACCGCCATACGCCCCGTCTGAGCTTCTCCTCCCGCCCCTCAGCCCCCCCCTGCCATGTCATCCGTCATCGCT
>NZ_JOEK01000051.1 GCF_000719135.1 Streptomyces avicenniae
AGTTCGTCGAGGTCGTCGGGGGTGGGCGGGCCGGTACGGGTGTGGATGCGCTGCCGCACGTCCGCGTTGTGCAACAACCCGAACTCCCGGCTGTTCACCAACTCGTGCTCCTGCCGCTCCCGCAACGCCTCGATCGTCAACCGCAGCTGCTCCTCCACCTGATTCATCGGCTCGTTGTACAGATCAGCCACCCGCGAATGCACCCGCAACACCGTCTGCGCCACACTCAACTCGTACTCACGAGGCGACACCTCGTAATCCACGAACGTCCCCGGCAACACCGGCTCACCCACATGCCCCGACGCCACCTCGATCGCCGCCTCACC
>NZ_JOEK01000052.1 GCF_000719135.1 Streptomyces avicenniae
GTACCAAGGCATCCACCGTGCGCCCTTAACAACTTGGCCACAGATGCTCGCGTCCACTGTGCAATTCTCAACCAACAACCAGTCCGCCCCGACGCTCCTTCCGGAACACCAGGACACCGGCACACCCGAAGACAAAACCGCATCGCGGCCGTGCCCTCAGACACCCAACAGCGCGCCCGAACCCATCCCCCGAACACCACACCACGTTCCCCACCACAAAGGGCGGTACTAGCACGGCAGCACCCGAAAAACAGGCCCGAATAGTCAATGTTCCACCCATGAGCAACCACCCCGGAACACTCGCCCGAGGCTGGCCATAT
>NZ_JOEK01000053.1 GCF_000719135.1 Streptomyces avicenniae
GACCCGGTGCTCGTCGTTCTCCGCCGTCGAAGGATCCGGGACCTTCCCGTCCTTCTCGTACTCCACCCCCTTGTGCAGCAGCACCGTCGCGTCACCACCATCATCGAGGATGGTGTTGGGCCCGCCCGTCGGGGAATCCGCCCACGTCAACGCCTGCTCCGTGCACCACCAGTACTCCTCCAACGTCTCGCCCTTCCAGGCGAAGACGGGGATCCCGGCGGCGGCGATCGCCGCAGCGGCGTGGTCCTGGGTCGAGAAGATGTTGCACGACGCCCACCGCACCCGCGCACCCAACGCGACCAGCGTCTCGATCAACACA
>NZ_JOEK01000054.1 GCF_000719135.1 Streptomyces avicenniae
TGTGTTGATCGAGACGCTGGTCGCGTTGGGTGCGCGGGTGCGGTGGGCGTCGTGCAACATCTTCTCGACCCAGGACCACGCCGCTGCGGCGATCGCCGCGGCGGGTATTCCCGTCTTCGCCTGGAAGGGGGAGACGTTGGAGGAGTACTGGTGGTGCACGGAGCAGGCTCTGACGTGGGCGGACTCCCCGACCGGCGGGCCCAACACCATCCTCGACGACGGTGGTGACGCGACGGTGCTGCTGCACAAGGGGGTGGAGTACGAGAAGGACGGGAAGGTCCCGGATCCTTCGACGGCGGAGAACGACGAGCACCGGGTC
>NZ_JOEK01000055.1 GCF_000719135.1 Streptomyces avicenniae
GCGGCGTGATCCACCTCATACTGGTGTGCGTCGAGACGTGTTCCGCACCAGGGGCAGGCGTGGAGCTGGACGGGATTCTTCTCCTGGAGCACCTTGTCCTTGCGGAGCTCGACCAGGCTCTCCTCGGCGACCGTCAGCTTGTTCGGGGTGGCGGACTGCCCCACCCACATGCCGATGGAGATCGGTTCCCGGCCCAACAGCTCCTCGTCGCCCTGTCGCATGAGCTCCATGGCGCACATGAGGATCGCCGCACGCTCGAACTGCTGGAGAGTGAGCAGCCGCAGCGTGTAGCCGCTCGACGCGGTCGACCCCGATC
>NZ_JOEK01000056.1 GCF_000719135.1 Streptomyces avicenniae
GACCTCAAGTCCGTCTCGCCGTACATGCAGAAGGCGATCGTCGCGATCGAGGACTCCCGCTACTACGAGCACGGCGCGGTCGACCTGAAGGGCGTGCTGCGCGCGCTCAACAAGAACGCGCAGAGCGGCGGCGTCTCCGAGGGCGCCTCCACTCTCACCCAGCAGCTCGTGAAGAACTACTTCGTCGAAGAGGCGGGCAACGACCCGACGAAGGTCGCCCAGGCCACCCAGCAGACGCTGGGCCGCAAGATCCGCGAGCTGAAGTACGCGATCCAGCTCGAGGAGAACCTCGGCAAGAAGAAGATCCTCGAGAAC
>NZ_JOEK01000057.1 GCF_000719135.1 Streptomyces avicenniae
AGGCATCCACCGTGCGCCCTTAACAACTTGGCCACAGATGCTCGCGTCCACTGTGCAATTCTCAACCAACAACCAGTCCGCCCCAACCCCCCTCACAGGAAGCCGGGACACCGGCACACCCGAAGACAAAACCGCAAACACGGCCGTGCCCTCAGACACCCAACAGCGCGCCCGAACCAATCCCCCGAACACCACACCACGTTCCCCACCACAAAGGCGGTACTAGCACGGCAGCACCCGAAAAACAGGCCCGAATAGTCAATGTTCCACCCATGAGCAACCACCCCGGAACACTCGCCCGAGGCTGGCCATAT
>NZ_JOEK01000058.1 GCF_000719135.1 Streptomyces avicenniae
GAACGAGCTGCGGCGGGCCTGGGACTTCTACTCCTCCTCGCACGACAACGCGAACCGCCCCTCGGGCCTGCGCGGCGAACTCTCCGAGAGCTATCTGCGCCGCATCGTCGCCCGCCGCGTCGACCGGCTGTCGGCGGAGGTCCGCGAGGGCACCGTCGAGCGCGTCCAGCTCCGGTCCAGCACGACCAATGTCCAGCCGCCCCCGTGGAGAACGGAGAAGGTCTCCGACAAACCCGTCTACCGGGTGCTCCCGTGGTGGACCCTGTCGGCGAAGGACGCCGGGACGGGGGCGGACGTCTGATGGACCGCGAG
>NZ_JOEK01000059.1 GCF_000719135.1 Streptomyces avicenniae
GTGCAGGCCGGTCACGGTCTTCCTCAGCGCCTGCGCCCGGCTCGTCCTCAGGATGTTCCGGGTGGAGCCCAAGGACGAGGTCGAGGCGGTCTTCACCAGCGAGCAGCTCAACCAGCTCGTCGAGGACTCCGGCCAGGCCGGACTGCTCGACCCCGAGGAGCAGGAGCGGCTGGAGGACGCGCTGGAACTGGGCTCCCGCCCGGTCACCGACGTCCTCCTGGACCGCGCCTCGCTGGTGACGGTGCGCCCCGCGGTCACCCCGGGGGAGATCGTGGCGCTGACGGCCCGGACCGGGTACTCCC
>NZ_JOEK01000060.1 GCF_000719135.1 Streptomyces avicenniae
ACTGTCCACCAACCCCAGGTTCGGTGTGCGGCTGGGCGCCTGGGTGCCCGAGGCCGAGGTGCCGGACGTGTGGGAGGGCGTCACCTCGATCTTCCGCGACTACGGCTACCGGCGGCTGCGCAACCGCGCCCGGTTGAAGTTCCTCCTCGCGGACTGGGGCCCCGAGAAGTTCCGCCAGGTCCTGGAGGACGAGTACCTGCACCGCAAGCTGATCGACGGCCCCGCGCCCGAGATGCCCGCGCAGGCCTGGCGCGACCACATCGGCGTCCACCGCCAGAAGGACGGCCGCTTCTACGTGGGC
>NZ_JOEK01000061.1 GCF_000719135.1 Streptomyces avicenniae
GACCAGGCCGATCCAGTCGCCGTCATGGACGTAGGTGTCCTGGCAGACGTTGCCCCTGCCCTTGTCGACGTTGACGGCGAAGCCCAGCATGTGCGGGGCGCCCTTCTTCGTGCTGCCCGCGTAGGTGTCGCCACCGTCCGCGGCGACGGACCACGGGTCGAAGTACTTCCCCTCGCCGTTGGTCGACGCGGGGTCGTGGACGTAGGCGCGGGTGTCGGTGCCCTGGGCGCCGGCCACGGCGACGTTGACGGCGGTGATCGTGCCCTCTCCGGGCGTGCCGGCGGTCTCGCCGTCGCACTC
>NZ_JOEK01000062.1 GCF_000719135.1 Streptomyces avicenniae
ACGGTCCCCCATGCAGTACCATCGGCGCTGGAGAGCTTAGCTTCCGGGTTCGGAATGTTACCGGGCGTTTCCTCTCCGCCATGACCACCGGAACACCTTAAGGGGTGTGCCGGGACCGGAACCCCCCACACAACACACCCCTGGGGTGGTGGTGTGAGAGTTCGCTGGTCGGCGAATTCTTCACAGTGGACGCGAGCATCTATGGACAAGCCCTCGGCCTATTAGTACCGGTCAACTCCACCCCTCACAGGGCTTCCA
>NZ_JOEK01000063.1 GCF_000719135.1 Streptomyces avicenniae
AGCGCCCGGAGAGGCCCGAGAGGGTTTTGAAGGAAGCGTCCGTTCCTTGAGAACTCAACAGCGTGCCAAAAGTCAATGCCAATGTTTTGATTGATTGAAATGGCATCCCCTTGATTCCGGGGTGCCGCGAGTATCAGCTCGCGTGAGACATTCACGGAGAGTTTGATCCTGGCTCAGGACGAACGCTGGCGGCGTGCTTAACACATGCAAGTCGAACGATGATCCGGTTTCGGCC
>NZ_JOEK01000064.1 GCF_000719135.1 Streptomyces avicenniae
GCTGCTGCACAAGGGGGTGGAGTACGAGAAGGACGGGAAGGTCCCGGATCCTTCGACGGCGGAGAACGACGAGCACCGGGTCATCCTCGAACTGCTGACGCGGACGGTGGCGGAGTCGCCGCAGAAGTGGACGCGGGCGGCTTCCGAGGTCCGGGGCGTCACCGAGGAGACCACGACGGGTGTGCACCGTCTGTACGAGATG
>NZ_JOEK01000065.1 GCF_000719135.1 Streptomyces avicenniae
GCTGCTGCACAAGGGGGTGGAGTACGAGAAGGACGGGAAGGTCCCGGATCCTTCGACGGCGGAGAACGACGAGCACCGGGTCATCCTCGAACTGCTGACCCGCACGGTGGCGGAGTCGCCGCAGAAGTGGACGCGGGCGGCTTCCGAGGTCCGGGGCGTCACCGAGGAGACCACGACGGGTGTGCACCGTCTGTACGAGATG
>NZ_JOEK01000066.1 GCF_000719135.1 Streptomyces avicenniae
TGCTCGCGTCCACTGTGAAGAATTCGCCGACCAGCGAACCCTCACACCACCACCCAAAGGGTGGGTTGTGTGTGTGGGGTTCCGGTCCCGGCACACCCCTTAGGTGTTCCGGTGGTCATGGCGGAGAGGAAACGCCCGGTAACATTCCGAACCCGGAAGCTAAGCTCTCCAGCGCCGATGGTACTGCATGGGGGACCGTG